>NZ_CP036263.1:2047500-5996859 GCF_007741515.1 Adhaeretor mobilis | reverse complement strand
TGCGGATCCGTCCCGTTTTGCTGGTACCAAGATTGGTATTCTTCGCGGATGAAAATAGCTGCTCTGAGGCTCTGCGATGCTGCCAGGATGGGGCTGCCGAATGGGCAAATCAAGCAGGATTTCGGAGACTCTTCCCCAACTGGTTAATCTACCTGATTTGGCCCGCGTAGGGCACCGGCGAAAGGCAAAAAGACCCTTTATATTTATTGCCGTAACCCACTGTGAACATTGAGGATACGACGTGTCGCTTCGTCAATTTCCGACTCTGTGGTCGTTGACGCAAAACTGAAGCGAACTGAGCCAGAAATCACCCCCTCCGCCAGCCCCATCGCAAGCAACGCGGGCGAAGGTTCACTTGATCCACTGGCACACGCCGACCCCGTTGAGCAGGCCACGCCAGCTAGGTCGAGAGCCATCACTAAGGCCTGTCGATCGCAGCCCACAAAGGCGATGTTTGAGATGTGCGGCAAGCGTGGAGATTCCGCTCCGATAGCCTGCGTGCCGTCGCACTCGGTGAGAATTGCGTTCTCAAATCGCTTGCGAAGTAGCTCTAAATGATTGCGATTGGACTCGAGATCGCTGATCGCCAATTGCAGCGCCGCTGCCATGCCTACGGCAAGCGCCACTGATTCCGTACCAGCTCGCAAACCGGCCTGTTGAAAACCGCCGTGCAACTGCGGCGACAGTGGAGCGCCGTGTTTCACAATCAGCGCACCGATTCCCAACGGGCCGTGCAGTTTATGCGCGGTGCAAGTGAGCGCGCCGGCGCCCAATTCGGTGAAGTCCACGCGGTGCTTGCCGACTGCTTGCGAAGCGTCGGTATGAAGCACGATTCCGACAGAGTTACAGAGTTCGGCTGCCTGTTGGACTGGCTGCAATACACCGGTCTCGTTGTTTCCCAGCATGAGCGAGACCAACCGTGGCGGACTGGAACTGAGGTTTTCGAGCCGGCCCAAGCCCACCACTCCTGAAGCCGCCACCGGCAAACGCTCTACGGGAACGCCACGATCCTCCAGCCAAGCAGCCGGCCCTTCGATGCAAGGGTGCTCGATGGGGGAAATCATAATACCAGCTGAGTCGGTCGCCGTGAGGCTTGACGTTTTGCTGGAATTTAGCCCCAGAATCGCCAGATTATTGGCCTCAGTACCGCCCGAAGTCAGAATCACGCGGTCCGCTTTCATGCCGCCGACCTTAGCCCCGAGGAGCTCGCCAATCTGCTCCCGGGCCTCTTCCAGCCTCCGCCGAGCCTCACGCCCCGGGCCATGCTGACTGGCCGGATTGGCTCCGTAGCTCAGGGAAGCCTCGCGAACCGCGTCCGCGACTTCCGGAAGCATCGGTGTGGTAGCCGCGTGATCTAGGTAAATCGGCATATTGACAGTCGCATCGCTCATGCTGGCATCTTACCAAAAGCAGCCGCTTGCGGCTTAGCAAGGTGCGCCCTGCGTTTCCGGCCAGAGCTCGCGGCGAAACCGCAGGAGTCTCGAGCTACTGGAACCGACTTGCCGTGCTAGCATGTCGCTGTGCGTGTCGTTTCGCCCTTGGGGTCGCCCAGGCACGTAAGTATCATCCCCTCCCCGCGTTCCCAGATATAGATAGAACTTTGCGAGAACTTCCCTATGGCAACCCTGTTTCGTGCGACGGTGATGCTGAGTGTGCTGGTCGGTTTGCCGGCTGCCTGGATTTACTATGGTCCATTGCCCAAGGAGCAACAGCAGGCGCTCGATGGTTTGATCGAAGGGTTGACCGAGCGAGGTAGCGAGTTGCTGGGGTGGGGCGGGATAGGCCCAGACGGGGCGCCTGTACAAGCTGCTAATGCAAAGCCGCAAGCGGCGGGTGGTTCACCAGAATCCTCTGACCTTGCTGAGCGTGCTATTCAGGTGGAATCTCGCGCCCCAGCTCCGGTTGTTCCCCTGCCGAGTCGTCTTCAAGAAACGGTACAGGCCGGCTCCGACTTCGAGCCCCTGTTGCGACAACTGCGGCATTTGGGTGTAAGTCAGTACGACCTGGAGACTTGGGGCGAGGCGGAATCGCTCTATCGTTTTCACTGCAAGGTGCCTCTGGTCGGGCCATCTGCTGAGCTCACCCAGCAATTTGAAGCCATCACAGCCGACCCGCAGGACTCGATTGCCCAGGTCGTAGCGGAAGTCGCCCAGTGGCACGCGGGACATCAGATTCGCTAAGCCCATTTCAGAGATCGCACCCAACGAAATCGCTCGATGCGTCAGCACCTTCCAACAAACTCGTTAGGCCTGCCCGAAAAACTTGGTAGCGTAGCGCTGCGCTATCATTGGCCAGGGGAGAGCGGTGGCCGCATGCAAAGGGGGGGGCACGATTCTGCTACTCTTGAACTAACACCTCCGGTGGTAGAGCCCTCGCCCGAGCAACAGCAGGCGGACGAACAACAGCGTCTGGAGGCGGTGCTGTTTTTGGCCCGCGAACCGCTCTCCACAAGAAAGCTGGCGAAATTGGCTGGGTTGGTCGATGGAACATTGGCCCGCACGCTCATCAAGCGGCTCAATCAGCGTTTGAGAGGCCGCGGGAGCGCCTTGGAAATTGTCGAGATTGCTGGCGGCTGGCAACTACTGACCCGGACGGAACTGGCCGACTGGATTGCTCGGCTACATGGGGGCGGCGAGGACTTGCGCCTCTCTGCTCCAGCCCTGGAGACCCTGGCCGTGGCGGCCTATCGGCAACCCGTGCTACGGGTGGAAATCGAGGCGATTCGAGGCGTTCAGTGCGGAGAAATGCTGAGAGTATTGATGGAGCGGGGTTTTTTGCGTATCGTCGGACGTTCCGAGGAACTGGGCCGCCCGTTCCTGTATGGGACAACGCGAAAATTTTTGCAAGTTTTTGGCCTGCGGCGCTTGGAACAATTGCCGCCAATGGATCAAACTCAATACACAACGGATTCGCCCGCCATCGGTATGAGGGATGAAGTGAGTGTCGCACCGCTCCGCCGAGCAGCTTGAGAGTTCGTCAGTTAATGGATCGTTAGTCAGTGAAGAAGAGGGGAAACCACCGTGCAATCGTCTAGAAGTCTACCGCAGTGTGATTTGTCGAGCCGACCACAGCAGAACGAGCCTTGTCTGCTACCGCGCGCCGTGTCGACGTTTTCGAACTCCACCACTGCCGATTGGTGGGCAACCTTTCCGAGTCTGGACAGCACCTGGTTTGCCGAGTTGGGTTTAGGCACAGACACCACCGGCATCACGCTCCCTACTTTTGACATCACAAGCGAGCTCGAAGTCCCGGCTACCGATCTGGATGAGGCTGATGAAGATGGTGGTGAAGAGGAGGAAGAGTATGAATACGAATATGAGTACGAGGATGAGGACCCCGCTGAAGGCGATGACGAAGCAGGAGATGAAGAAGAGGGCGATGACGACGAAGAAGAGGAGTACGAGTATGAATACGAGTACGAGTACGAAGATGAAGATGAAGATGAAGATGAAGATGAAGATGAAGATGAAGATGAAGATGACGACGAAGACGAAGACGAAGACGGTGAAGATGACGACGACGTCGATGATGAAGACGATGAAGACGACGACGGGTACGACGACGATGACGCCAGCGAACTAGAGGACGAGTGGGAAGAAGTCGAAGACGACCTCGACGACGACGAAGAAGACGATATCGCAGACGAGGGCTACGAGTACGACGATGAGGAGGAAGACGACTTCGAGTATGAAGATGACGACGACGAAGTTTGAAGTCGAATCAACCTGTAGATATGCGTTGGCCGGCTTCGTTCCGGAGCTGTTGCAGCAGGGTGCAAGCACCGCAGCGAAATCCGTAGCGTCGGCACTTCGCGGACTTGATAATCTAGCCTCGTAGTTCGCTAGTCTTCAAGCCGGAAGAGCCGTTTGAGGGCTTCTAGCAAACTGTGCGGCGTCCCTTCTTCGGACGCATCGCGTAGCGATTTGAGTGGCGGGTAGAGCATTTTGTTCACCAACCGATCTGCAAACTGCGTGATCTCGCCCCGAGTGTGATCGTCCAGCTCTGGCAGCTTTTGAAATAGCCGTTCCAGCTCCGCTTGCTTGGGCTCTTCCAATCCGCGGCGGAAATCGGTGATTACCGGCGCGGCAATGCGATGACGCAGCCCGGCCAGGAACTTGTGCGTTTCGTCCGCCACAATCTCTTCGGCTAGTGGCAACTGATCTGCCCTGGCTTGGCGATTCTTCTGACAGGCGATTTCCAGATCGTCAAGCGAGTACAAATAGACGCCTAAGCGCTCGCCAATTTCGGGATCAAAATCCCTCGGCACGGCCAAGTCCAAGATGAACAGGGACCGCTGGCGGCGCATGGGGGCAATTAGTTTGTCGAACGCGTCGGCCGTCACAATCGGCTGCGCGGCGGCGGTCGTGCTAATCACCAAGTCAGTCTCGCCCAATTGCAGCCAACGATCGTCCCATTCAATCGACTTCCCAGAGAATCGCTCTGCCAAAGCCGTACCTCGTTTCATATCGCGATTGGCCACATTGATTTTCTTCGCGCCAACATCCTGCAAGTAGCGCAGCGTTTCCTCAGCCATGTCGCCGGCACCGAGTACCAGTACGTGTTTGTCGTCGAATCGCTCGAACACGCGGCTGGCAAAGTCGCCAATCGCTACACTGGGGATGCTCACCCGATGCCGATGCAGCTGGGTTTCGCCTGCGACGCGCCGGGCGGTTCGCAGAGCGGACTGGAACAACTCGTGCAACAATGGCCCAGCCGCGCCGCTTTCTTGGGATCGCTGGTACGCATTTTTAACCTGGGCGAGAATCTGCGGCTCGCCGACCACCATGCTGTCGAGACTCGACGCTACCCGGTAAATATGCGACACCACCTCACTCTCGGAGAGTCGCGTCAATTGCATGGAGACTCGCTCGATCGGTACGCGGTGATAGCCGAGTAGCGCGTTGGTTAGGTGCTCGTCATCGGGCGTGCCTTCGAGCTTCTCATTGGCGGCATAGAGCTCTACGCGATTGCACGTGCTCAGCAGCGCCAGCTCGGTCTCCGGGAATTCTTCACGCCAGCGGGCCAGCGCATCGGTCGCCTGGCTCTCGCCAAAAGCGAGCTGCTGGCGAACGTCGAGACTCGTCGCTTGGTGCGAACAGCCAACCATGCGGAGGTTCATCGGAGAACTCCTTTGGCGAGCTGGAACATCTCCGCCTCCGTAGGAGTGCTGCGCGATTCCACTGAGTGATTTTCCCCATGCAGCGTGTCCTGCATGGTGAAGGAAGCGAGCGTCAGCAGCAAGAACGCGAACGCCGCCAAGGTCAGATAGGCAACTTTTCGTCCTCGTCGGGCCGCGGGATAGATGATCCGAAAACCTTCAGCCACGATCAACCACAGCAGCATGGCGGCAAGGCTCAGCACGACCGGATCAGTCCACGGCACACTAGCACCGTTGCCACGGGCCAACTGACTAAGCACTCCGGTCAGAAAGCCGAACCCGACGAGCAATGCCGCGGTGCCTAGCGAGCGGCTATTGACACGTTCCAGCCATTCAAGACTGGGCAAGCGGAAGCGGTCGTCGATTGGCTGTTTCCGCTTTAGTCGCGAGCTTTGCAGCAAGTACATGATTCCCGTGACAAAGCCAACTAGCACAGCCACGGTGCCCCCCATGAGCAGGCCCGCATGAAGGAGTGTCCAGAACCTGGGAATTTGCAGCGAGGCGAGCGTCGTCTTCTGCGACAGCGCGGCCGCCCCCACAAGCCCCAGCACCACCGGCAACATGAACAGCCCCAGCGAACGGCGCGGATAGTAAAGCGCCAGCGCCAAATAGGCCAGCGCCAGTAGCCCAGCGACGGCTATGTACCAATCGTGTGGGCTGGAGAGTGGCGCCGCGGGCAGTTCTTGCACGCGTGTTACCAGATACCAAGTATGCGCGACCACGCCAGCCGAGGCAGCAAGCAACATCGCCGGCCGCCGCCATGCAGGTCGTGCCCACAAGCCCAACAACGCCAGCGCAAACGCAACCGCGTAGCTTGCTGAAAAACAAATGATGTTGATGCCGTCGAACATGGTGAGGGTTGTTTGGGCGCTATATTGCGTGGAAACTACCGAGACGTATCTTTCGTCTGCCTGTGGGGTTGCCTAGCAGCGGAGTGAAGTTGAAAACTGGGAACTCGAATACAAACTAGCCCCGATCGCAAGCTGTGGGTTACAAACCCAGCGAAAGTTGTGGAGTTATGAACCCCACAGCTTGTGCTGGAGGCTAGGACAGTTGGTTGTTCTTCTCCGTTGGTTCTTCCTCACCCGTCGCCATCTAACCCGTACTGCTTAAGCTTCTTGTGCAACGTGTTGCGATTGATGCCCAGTCGTGCCGCGGCCTTGATTTGCACGCCTTCGCACATGCTCATGACTTGGGATATGACCTCGCGTTCTACGCGATCGACCACCCGACCATGCAGGTCTTCGGACTTCTCATCGGCACCACTCAGGCCTTGCTGAACGAGCTCCTCGGTGAGCTCGTCGAAATTCATTACCCGCGGACCGACCGAGCGCGGCTGCTTACCGGTACGCACAGCCGAGGGCAGTAAATCAAATGTGAGCTCGTCTCCCGGGGCCATCACCACGGCGCGCTCTACGTAATTTTGCAGTTCCCGCACGTTGCCTGGCCAGACGTAAGCCCGCAACGCTTCCAGGGCCCGGGCCTCGATATGGGCCACGTAGCGGTCATTTTTCTCATTGTAGAAGTTTAAAAAGTGTGTCACCAGCGCCGGAATATCGCCGGTGCGTTCCCGCAATGGCGGCAGGTAAATGGGCACGACATTCAGCCGATAGAAGAGATCTTCGCGAAACTGGCCCTCCGCGGCCAAGTCCAACAGGTCGCGGTTGCTGGCGGCAATGACCCGTGTGTCGACCTTCACCGTTTTGGTATCGCCAACGCGCTCGAACTCCTGCTCCTGCAGCACGCGGAGCAATTTTACTTGCAGGTGCAGCGTGGTGCTGTTGATCTCGTCCAGGAATATCGTGCCGTTGTGAGCCGCCTCGAATCGACCTGTGCGGTTTTCAATCGCACCGGTAAACGCCCCGCGCACGTGGCCGAAGAGTTCGCTTTCGAGCAGGCTTTCACTGAGCGCGCCGCAATTTACGCGTACGAACGAGCGGCCATTTCGACCACTTTGCTCGTGGATCGCCTGTGCGATCAATTCCTTGCCCGTGCCCGTTTCTCCTAGCAACAGCACCGAGGCACTCGAGCGTGCCACCTGTCGCGTCACCCGATACACCTCACCCATCGCTGGGCTAGTGCCGATGATCCCAGGTAGCGGATCGCCGCCATCAGGTTCTTCGATACGGAGGGTTGAGGCGGGCATGGGCTACGAGGGCGGAAGGAGGAACGGGGGACGCCAGCGGTTGGAACGCCGATCTAGGGTTTAGTTGCACTTCCGGCGGGAATCGACTCGGCTTGGACGCTGTTGGAGGGCTCCACGCGTTTACGTCTTCGCGCGCGACTCTCAATGACGTCAAGCAACCCACTCAGCACCGCTTGCGACTCGGCATCCGACCCTTCGCTTTCGTTGTAGCGATCATACTGACGCAAGAGTTGCGTGCGCGTAAGCTGCAAGCCGAAGTGGTCGACGCTCTCTGCGAAACCCGCTTGGGCAGCGCGGCGCTGCTGCACGGTTTGCGTGCGGCTGCTGGCATAGTCTGCCAGGGCGAGTTGACTCATTTGCGTGCCGAGATTCGTGAGTACGTCAAGCGAAGCCTCTGTGAGTGCCGGATCGTAAAGCGTGCCGCTCACGACGGCCGAATCGCGGATCAGCTCGTCGTAAGCGTGACCCTCCAGGAGCAACTTGGTGACGGTCTCGAGGGCATACTTCGCTTGGGCCATACGGACTTCGGCACTGGGTAGCTGAGGTCCGCTAGCCGTTTGGAGCCGTTGCACGAGTCGTTCCATCGCTTCAGCTCCGGTGAGTCTTGGCTCGACCAGTAAGTTGCTATGCGCCCTGGCCAACGGCTCCATTTCACGTAGGCGATCACCCGGGCTCAGTACGGCGACCGGCACGTTGCGTAGCGCAGGGTTGCTGCGCAATTGGTAGAGCGTTTCACGCATGTTCGGGCGATCAAGGTTCGCGTCCAACAGCACGATAGCAAGGCGTGAGGATCGCGAGCGATCGAACGCGGCAAGCAACAACCCGCGGCCATTCACAGCGGGCGTCGCATCGTAGCCGAGTCCGCGCAGCGAGCCGGCCCATTCGTTCGCGTGGGCCACCGTCGATCCGCCGGCCAGCGCTACCGGATCCCCCGCACTGGTGGCGAAGTACCACAGCGTGGGAGCCACGTGGCTGGAACCAGGAAAACGCCGCCCAGGGGCCAGCTTCATCACCGCTTGTAGCGCCGCAAAGCGAACGGCCCGTTGCGGTGAAGCGAGCGCCGCGGCCAGCGCGGTAGGCTGGTGGGTTCCGGTCACGAGAGCGTTGGTATCTCCGCGCTCGCCGAGCATTTCGATGCAAATCACTGCGCCGGCATAGTATTCCCGCTTGATGGCTTCGGCGAGCATCGAGTTGAGTTCGTCAACCGAAAGCGACTCGATCCACGGCTTCAAATCGTCGGAGAGCCTCTCCCCGGTAACGCCTGCTTCTTCCCAGGAGAGCAGGAGCAAGGTTTCGCGCAGATCACCAGCCACCGGCATGCCTCCCCAAGTGAGCGCGCGGGCTAGTCGAGCAGCTGAGCGAATCCGTAGTGGACGAGCTGCGAGTTCGGTCTTCGTCAGTTGCTTTGTCTGAGAATCCCAATTCCACCAAGGGCTGCCGCCACTCAGGGGATCAGCCTGCGGAGAGTCAAGAACCGTTGGGGGCGATTTCCGCATGGCGGTCAGGTCGCGACGCGCCAGCTCAAACGCTTCATCTGAAGAAGGCAACGGCAGGGACCACTTGAGAAGTGCGTTGCGTGCCGCTTGCGAGGCAGGCGGGTTGTCGCCCCGCACTGAGAGCAGAGCCAAGTAGGGCAGGGCGGCATCGATGCGCAGATGCCCGGCCAATTCAGCCGCGTCGCGCTGTACGAGCCCTTCCCCCTCGGCCAGTACGGCAAGCGTCGGTGCTTCGACTGCCGGGCGCATCAGCGCTAAGGTCGTGAGCAGTTGGGCCCGTAGGTCTTCCTCTTCAGTGGCTCCCAAGGCGTTGAAGCATGCGGTTAGCGCCGGCTCGCCACCCACGCTTAAATCCGATCGCGCCTCCCGCTGAATGACTTCCGACTTGTCGCTCAGTTGTTCAATGAGCTTGGCCAGCCGCTGTGGATCGCGGGCCCGCTCGGCCGCCGCATCGAGAATGTTCTGCACCAGTTCGGCCGCCGCCGTACGAAACGCTGGAGTCGCTCGTAGCGCCGGTTCGCGTGATTGCCGCACGATGCGCACCAGTCGGGCCGACCCAAAACGATCGGACAGCTCGATGAGCGTTTTCGCGTCGAGGTTCGCTTTGGAGAGCTCATTGAGAATTGGCTCAGCCGTCCCGGGATAACCCAGATCAAGTAGCGTCATCACTACGCGCAGCTTTTCTGCTGGCGTGTCGCGATCTTGCTCCAATACAGCCGCCACGGCCGGGTTTTGCGAGGCGTCGAGTGTGAGTTCGACGGGGACGAAGTCTACGCCGGGTATTTCCGTGGCAAAGGTCGCACCACCTAGAAGTGAAGCAACAAATAATGTTAGCAATCGTGTAGAAGCCATGTTCTTGCGCTCAGCAAAAGTGCCTACTAAAAAGTGCGTGCAACAATAACCCCCGGCGCGAGCCGTGGGGTTGAAAATAGAGCACATTATCGAACTCTCAAACCCCACGGCTTGTGCCGGGGGCTAGGATATAAAAACTGGGAATCTGTGAGAACGCAATCACGTTTTCAAACGCTTTCGCCACAGTGTCACTTGTTCAGCCACGCGCTCCGGCGCAGTGGAGCCGACACTCTTAAACGCGGCGATCGCTTGTTTGACGCCAAGGACTTGGTAAACCGATTCGTCGAGTGATGCGTGGGCGGCCTGGAACTCTTCGAGTGTTAGCTCTGCCAGCGGCACATCTTGTTTCATGGCCGTCGCTACTAGGTTGCCGATGATTTCATGCGCGGTGCGTTGCGGCACGCCGAGCTTGATCAGGTGCTCCATCAACGTCGTAGCGTCTAGGTAGCCCCGTTCGAGTCGGGCGTTGATGTTCTCTACTTGCAACTCCGCACCGGCGACGACTTCGGAGGCCAGCTGCAGGCAGGCTTCCACCGTGTCGGCTGAGTCAAATACACGCTGTTTGTCTTCTTGAAGATCGCGATTGTACGCCAGCGGCAAGCCCTTAATGAGCACCAACAGCGACTGCAAATTTCCCACCACGCGGGCCGTTTTGCCGCGGATGAGCTCCATCACGTCTGGGTTGATCTTCTGAGGCATGATCGAGCTGCCCGTGCAATACGCCTGTGGCAGCTTGATAAAGTTGAACTCGACGGTCGACCACAGGATCCACTCTTCGGCCAGCGTACTGAGGTGCTCGGCGACCAAGGTGAGTGCGAAAGCGTACTCAATGGCAAAGTCACGATCGCTGGACGAATCGAGACTATTGGCGACTAGCCCCTCAAATTCCAACGCGTCGGCTACGTGTTGTCGGTCGATATCCATCGTCGTGCCCGCCAGTGCAGCCGTGCCGAGGGGCAACTGATTCACGCGCCGCCGGCAGTCGGCTAGGCGATCTCGATCGCGCTGAAATTTCTCGCAGTAGGCAAGCCAATAGTGATTGGCGAGTACCGGCTGGGCCCGTTGTAGGTGCGTGTAGCCGGGCAGGATGACACTGGCGTCTGCCTCGCAGCGTCCCACAAAGGCGCGCTGCAAATCCCCCAGTAGTCTCTCGGCCCTGTCGATCCCTTCGCGAATCCAGAGCCGGAAATCGGTAGAGACTTGATCATTGCGACTGCGCCCAGTGTGCAGCTTGCGTCCTACGTCGCCAATGCGTTCGACCAGTGCCCGCTCGATGTTCATGTGAACATCTTCGAGATCTTGCCGGAAGAGAAACGTGCCGGCCGCGATTTCTCGCTGGATGTCTTCCAGCCCGGCGACGATTTGCTCGGCCTCGCCGTCGGTCAGAACGCCCGTGCTGGCAAGCATTCGAGCGTGGGCAATACTGCCACGCACGTCTTGTGTGTAGAGTCGGCAGTCGTAGCTTACGCTTTCGGAAAATTTCTCGACCAGCGGGGCCGTGTCGCCATCGAACACACCGCCCCACGGTTTCGTGTTGCCAGGAGCAGGTTGACCTGAAGAAGCAGCAGGATTTTGATCGGTCTTAGTTGCCACTGCGAGGATTGCCTGAGTCGTAAATTGCTGAGAAAGGTCTCGAAGCCGTGCTTAAGTATGCAGGAATGATAATCTCGCCAAGCTCTTTAGCTTAAACGCGTTAGGGCGAAAAGTCAACGTGCCGCGGGCAGTGCGAGCCTAGTAATTAAGCAGCAAAATACTGGCCTCCAGCACGCATAACCCAATAGCCGCGAGCCAACGGCCCGCCGGGGTGCAGAAGCAAATCTGACCTAGCAAGCAATTTCCCGGAGGTCCGTTGGGCCGCGGCTAGGGGGAAGTGATGATCCTTCTGCCTCAAGACTCGGTTATGATGGCAATATTCAGGCCAGCCTAGCGAATAAGCAATCCCCACCCCCCAGTCTTTGCCCACGGTGTTCTAGCCAAACGCAGCAGGTCTCACTATGAAAACATTCTTCGACGCAGTCGTCAGTATCCCGGCTCCCTTCAACATGGTCGTCATGATCGTGGTTGTGGTCTTTGGTTGTTGGATGTTCTGCGAGTTCGTCAAGCAATTACGTATTTTCGCTTGCCATCGCCAAGAGCTAGCCCTGAAGCGCGAGCTGGCCGAGCACGGAATGAATGGGAGTGAGATCGAGCAAATCATCTCTGCAACTTCGCCGTACGCGATGCGCGATGCCGAGGCAGAAGCCGAAGCGACAGTCGCGGTTCACTCCGTTCAAGCCGCCCAAGCCTAGAAGGGTCCTGCAGACTAGTGCCGTCGTTCATCATCCCCATCATCGTCTGCGTGATCTTGTTCATGCTCGTTGGTGGGTACTTCTCTTATCAGGCGGCCAAGAAACGACGCGCAGCCCTCAGCGAGTTGGCCACCAAGCTCGGCTGGCGATTTACTCAAGAAAAGAACTACGAACACGAACAGCGATTCCGCCAGTTCCGCCTCTTCACGCAAGGTTCCTCTGAATACGCGTACAACACGCTCTCCGGCAGCCTCGAAACGTCGTTCGGCAGTCTTGATGCGTTGATGGGCGACTATCACTACGAAACCACATCCACTGACTCCGATGGCGATACGACGACGCACAACCATTACTTCAGCTATCTGCTGGTAAGACTGCCCGTGGCGGGAGTGCCGGGAATCACCATTCGCCGTGAAGGTCTGTTCGATCAGCTTAGCAGCTTCTTCGGTTTCGACGACATTGATTTTGAGTCGGCCGAGTTCAGCAAAAAGTTCCATGTGAAGTGCAAGGATAAACGCTTCGCTTACGATCTGGTTCACCCACGGATGATGGAGTTCCTCATGAGCCGCACCTGCCCCACGCTTGATATTCAACAAGGCTATCTGTGCGTGAATGAAAATGAGAGGATTTGGAAGCCCGAGCAGTTCCGTAAGCACCTCGAGTGGTCGCGCCAGTTCTTCGAGCAATGGCCAGCGCACTTGGTGGCCGATCTCGAAAGTCGTGCAACCTAAGATGGCTATTGGACCGGATTACGATCTCTGCAGGATGAACTGGATTTTCTGGAGATCAATAGAGTCTAGATTAGGTACATCTTGTTGATCTTGTTAATCCCGTTATCCGGTCAATAATCCTTTGTGCCCTTCGTGTTCTTCGTGGTTAACAGTTTATGCCCTACGCCCCCGTCATTGTTCCGCTTGTCCTGTTGCTGCTGGCCTTGGTTTTCGTGGTGGCGAACTTCAACCGCTTTATCGGTGTTCGCCAGCACTTGCGTGAGAGTTGGGCTGATATTGATGTGGAGATGAAACGCCGCTACGAACTCATCCCCAATCTGGTCGCTTGTGTGAAAGGTTACACGGCCCACGAGCAGCAGGTGCTCACCGAGGTGACACAACTGCGCACCCGCGCGAGCGAGAACCACGGCACGCCAACCCAGCAAGCGGTAGACGAGACGGCCCTGGCCATCGGCATGCGCAAGCTATTTGCCGTGGCTGAGGGGTATCCTCAACTGAAGAGCGACACGCAGTTCCTCGCATTGCAGACCGAGCTTGCCAATACCGAGGACCGCATCGCAGCAGCGCGGCGATTCTACAACGGCAACGTGCGCGAGATGAACCAAATGTGCGACGGCTTCCCCTCAAACCTTATCGGCGGCCTGTTTGGCTTCGAGCGGGCGGACTACTTTGAATTGGCTAGCGAAGCAGAACGCGTCGTGCCTCGGGTAGGGTTGTAAAGTAGCTCGGCTTTCCAGGCTGGGTTGAACGTAGGGTGCGTGAGTACTAAGAAACGCACCGTGAACTGGGATAAAGGACCATCTTTGTCAGGACACCAGAGCTAGGTCACCGCGAGCAACCTTCGCTGATCTGCCCATGTCTTTCTACGTTTTCCCTGGTGCGCTTCGTGCTGCTCACGCACCCCACTTGCTACTTTTGACGGGATTCACAGGATGAACAGGATTGCTACGTGAGGCGCAAGAATCCTGTTCATCCAGTTAATCCTGTCCAATGTTTTGTTGCTGTTTTTGCCTTCTCGTAGAGAATTCGCGGGCCCGGTTCCTCTCTGGTGACTCTATCTTAGTAGAAGCTCTCTTTCAGCTGGAAACGCCACGGCGACCAAGGTCGTCGGCTAACTCCCAATGTACGATCTCCTCACCGACACGACACCGGCCACCACACCAATCGCCGCCACTGATGGTGAGCGGCTGATGCGATTCGTGCGCCACTCGGACGAGGCTGCGTTCACAGAGGTGGTTGAAGCGCACTCGACGATGGTGTGGGCCGTCTGCTGGCACATTCTCCGGCAGCGGCAAGATACCGAAGATGCCTTTCAGGCGACGTTCCTCATTCTTGCCCGCAAGGCGCACACGATCAAAGCCAATGATTCAGCTGCGGCTTGGTTGTATCGAGTGGCATTTCGCACAGCCTTGCGACTCAAGAACCAACGCGGCCGGCGGCGCGAGGAATCCCTGCCCGCCGACTTGTCGCTTAGCAGCCAATCTCTAAGCACCGACGATCAACTGGCTGCGGTTACTAACGCCGAGCAAAGTTCGGCGCTCCTCGAAGAACTCCACGCGCTGCCCCCGCGATACCAGAGGCCGCTGGTGCTGCATTACTTGGAAGAGAAATCCCGCGCAGCCGTGGCTGAGGAACTCGGCTGCACGACCTCGGCGATCAAAGGCCGCCTGGCGAGAGGTCGCAGCATGTTGCGCAGCCGGTTGGCCCGGCGTGGTACTGCGCTATCGGCGGCGATGGCCGCCACAACCACGGCTTTTAGCGCTTCAGCGGTAGCGTTACCAGTAACTTTACCGGCAGGGACCGCCGGGCTCGCTCTGGGTTTTCGTGCAAAACTCTTAACTCCTGATGGCGGTACGATTGCCGCTGGACTCGCTAATAAAGGACTTGCTGCCATGACTGTTGCAACACTGATGAAACCTGCCGCCGGGGTGCTTACTTTGGTGCTGGTGGCGGCGCTGCTGACGAGTGTGAATGCGGAGGAAGAGCCTGGCCCAGCGACTTCCAACGGCACCGAATCTAAGCAAACTTCCGCTAGCGTCGCGGTAGATTCGTTGGCGGCGGTAGATGAGCCGGTGGCGCGAGAGGAGATTGATGTGGACGTGCCAATCAAAATATATCGGCCAGCGACGAATAAGTCCGTGGAGATCAATCCTGGGATGAATCAACCAATCCCGGCGGACCCACCAAAAGAGTATCCTCTACCTCAGCCAACGCGGCCGTCCGCCATACTTCCGCCGAGCGACCCTGCTCAACCAATCTATGCCACTCCATCTAGGCCCGTCGCAGCGGTTCAATACGCAGATGTCCCGGCTGCACCTACCAAGTATGAAGTGCCAGCGGGTGGGAAGAAGCAGTTAGACCTGGAGCGACAGTACTGGGATATGAAGGCGGAAGCTTCGGACCATCGATTGATTGCCCTCACGAATAATCGCAAGTTTTTAGCATCAAAAGAGGAGAAATATAAGAAGCTTGCCGAGCAAGCATCGGCGTTTGCTGACGTATGTATACACCAAGCGGAGATGCATCTGGCTCAATCAAAGCGAGTAGAACTGGAAGCCCGCATTGAGCAGTTGGAGCGATTTGAGAAGATGCCGACGCGTCCGTCACGAACGTATGTTGATCCGCCACAGAATAAAGATCCATCAATTTCTCAACTATGGCCGCAAGCTGCCTTGCCACGACTACCGGTCGATCCGCCACGAACGCAAGCACCGGAGAAACTGGATCACGAATGGATTAGATTTGCTCCAGGGGACCAATTCACTGTTTCTGTCAATACACAAGGCATCGGCGGATCCGATATCACATTGACTGTCGATGCGGATGGTAAGGTTCAGGTGGGTCCCAAATCCCATTGGGCGAAGATTGCGGGTCTAAGTATTTCAGATGCTGAGAAAAAGTTGTTCCCTAGCCTTCGAGGTTACCGAAACCTCTTTGACGCTAAGATGAGGATTTCGGAATTGCTCCGCGGTCGAGTGCTTTATCATTTTCCTGCGCAAGAAAGATCGGAAAAGAAACTCAAAGAGTCCGCGAGAATCGCCCCGGGCGATACGATTCACCTCGACGTCACCGGCGCATTCCCTGACCGGCCTCTCACCGGTAACTTCACCGTTGAATCGATGGGCACCGTTGCACTCGGCGCGACGTATGGACGGGTAGAGGTGGACGGCATGGACGTTCTCGAAGCAGAAGCTGCAATCAAGAAAAAGTTAAGCACAATCCTGAAGGAAGTCGAAGTGCAAGTCACGCGACTATCTCCGCAACCAGCTCCACCGAGTCGATACGGACCGTAAGCCCCTCATCGTGTCGATGCCGTGGTAGCGTTGCCAACCGGAAAGGCATGGCATTGGGACAGTGTTGGCTAACAAGGGCGCTTCTCCTGCGCTATCCTCACTGAGCAAGCTTCCGGCCGAGGCGTAGCTCGACGGCTACTTATGGCCGAAGGCCTTTCGTACCGTAGCCTAGGGCAACGCCCTAGGTATCGGAATCGCGTCGCAACGATTTGGCCGAAGGTCATATTCACCGGCGACGATGCTCCAACGCCTCTACGCTCCAACGCAACGAATCCACGAGTGAGTATGGCCTGTGGCCAAGTAGCTCGGCCTTCCAGGCTGAGTAGTGGGAGGCTGGCAATTCAAACCGTGATTGAGTTGCCAAGCGAGTTGGCAATTCTAGCGTCCTACCAATCATGCCGGAGGCACCGATCTACTTTCTGCAGATCGACTACCGTAGTCCTTCGATGAAGAAGTAAACGAACATACCGACGAAGCCACAAATGAGTGCGGGGTTTACCATGAGAGATCTCCCTTTCCGTGGGAATACAAGGTTGAGAAACATGCGACGTTGCGAGTAGTTTTCGCGACATCCACAAGGAGGCAATCATTGCTTCCCGTGAGTCCGTTCTTACGCTGTCGGTTCCGGACGACTGCGTGAGATTACTTACTATGCGAATTCGATGCCAATCGTGCAGGCCGGGCATCTGGTTGCTTCGATTCATCGCGAAGAGGTCAACTAACAGGCAAAAACAGGCAATTCTATTCGTTACGAAACTCCGCAACTGTGCCGTAGTCTGTGCAATAAATACAGTCGTGTTAAACATTTTACACAGCGGCAAACTTCAGTCTTAATGGCAAGATTTCCCGGATTGTCCCGATAATATGTACTCAGGGTCCGCCGCTTCGGCACCAATCGCTCATTCTGCGGGAAATCGTCAGAGTCGAAAAGCTGGCTGAATCCTCCTCTGGCGACTATCCTAGAGGTATCTAACAGCCCATCCGGTCTGGAACACCCGGCTTGCCCTCGTCAGACGGCATGATTGGCAGTTTGGCCCAGGTGGGCAACTTCTCACAAAGCATCAAACAACGGCACGAGTCTAATGACCCGGACACTATCGCTATCTTTCTCTACCCGTCGCGGGGGCGCTTTGCGCACATCCTGCCTCGCCGCCGCTTTACTGGCGTGCTTTTCCATGAGCTTCGTGCCAACGGCCGATGCAACCTATCGCGATCTGATCGGATTCCCCGAATTAGAAGCCCAGTTAGGGGCCTCTATCCCCACAGGAGCGGGTATCGAAGTTCAACAGGCGGAAGCCCCCGCCACCAACGGTGGCTATCGCCCCGACGACGCGAACAGTGATTTCACGACTCCTCCTAAGACGATCACCAACGTAACGCTCCTCACTAGTGGCACCGGGGCCAATGCCAATGTCTCAGGCCATGCCACGAATGTCGCTCGCAACTTCTATGGGAACAACACTTCGATCAGTCCGGATGTCAATCAGATCGGTGTGTTTCACTCAGAGGATTGGATGGCCGGCGGCATGTTGAATACTGGGGTCATGAGTGCTGGGAACCATGTGTTACCCGAAACCACGTCGGCGCGAGTCTCGAACCACAGTTGGGTGGGGCTGCGACTCAACGATACGAATTACGATGCGGCTGAAACGTTGGAGGTACTCCAGCGTACGGATTTCGTGGTCGAAGAAGACGACCTTCTCGTTGTCGCAGGAGTCACGCCTTTCCCCTCAAATGGCAATATCAATGCTGATCGACCTTTGTTGAAGTATGCCTTCAACGAGATCTCGGTTGGTCTCACCAGCGGAGCAAGTTTTCCAGGGACGCGGAATCTCAGTGGCATTTACGTGGCCGGTAGAACTGGGCCAGACATTGTGGCCCCTGGGTTTGTTCCAGACAATAGCTTTGCGGCAAGCAGTTTCGCCACACCGATGGTTTCGGCCTCGGTCGCCTTGCTGCTAGAGACGGGCCAAGACGGCTCGCTTTCCAATGGGATGATCACCAATCGCACACGAGTCATCAATCACGCAGAAACTTCCGAAGTCATCAAAGCAGTCCTCATGGCAGGTGCCGACCGTAAGATTGACAACGCTCGCGGGGACGACCTGACGGATTACGTCGTGGATACGACAAACAATCTCGATATCCAGTACGGCGCGGGACAAGTAAACATCTTCAATAGCTACAACATTCTTGCTGGTGGTGAACAAGATAGCGCCGAAGACGGCGGAGCTCTGCCGATAAGTGATCGCGGTTGGGACTACGACGATAGCTTTGGCGGTTCGGGTGGTTCCAACAGCACGGGGACCTACAGATTCACCGCAGGGAATGATGACAATAAGATCCAATCCACGCTCGTCTGGAACGCCGATATCGGTATCAGCGGCGCAACAATCACGGCCGACGTAGAGGACTTCAATCTCGAGCTCTTTGATGTCACGATTTCTACAATGGTCGATTCGTCCACGAGTGTGATTCACAACACAGAGAACATCTCGTTCGACGGACTCGAAGCTGGGCATCTCTACGAACTGCGCGTCAGCTCTGCGTCCCTAGCCGATTGGGATTACGCTCTCGCTTGGCAAATCACCGGAGTACCCGAGCCAAGCACCGCGCTACTCGCCGCTTGCGGCTTAGCGGCTATTTCTATCCGTCGACGTCGCTAATTTGCACTACGAAACGGCATTACCGCCAGCGGTAGACGACCAACTCGTCGAGAGCCCGCACGTAGATTTCATCGCCCACAACCGCTAAATGTGCCCAGCTACTGGCGTCCGTCAGGTGCCGCTCATCGAGTAGTTCGAATCGCTCTGGATTGGCACGGATAAGTCGCAGGTCGCCCGTTTCATCGAGCGCGAGCAATTTATCGCGATGAGCAACGAGGGACCAATATCGACCAAACGGTTTGGTGCGCCATTTCTCTTCGCCCGTTGCCAGGTCGAGGCATGTGAAGCGGCGATTCTTCAGGTGTAAGTAGAGGTGATCGTTCACCACCACCGGCGAAGACATATATGCCTGAGCCTTCGACTGCCATTGCTCATTGATCGTATAGGATCCATTTTCTACGCTAACTTTCCACAATTGCGAGCGGCCGCTGTGTGCGCTGGTAAACAGGTAAGCATCCCCCCAAACTGTTGGCGTGAGAATGTTCATTCCTTGAAAGGCTTGGATTTTCTGCGACCACAGCACTTCTCCATCAGCGATGTTGATGCCCAGGAGCTCCTTTCGCATTTGAACCACGAGTTGCCTTTGGCCGGCCAGGGTGGCTATCACCGGTGACGAGAAGGCAGAGTTCATGGCTCCTGGGTCAATCGCGCTCCTCCACAAAACTTCGCCCGTAAGTTTATCAAGTTTGATGAACGACTCGGCAGCTTGGACGTAAACATACGCGCCGTCGACTAGCGGTGAGGAGGCGAAACCAAACGCTGGCAGGGGCGTACCGTACTTGCTAACAAAGTCGACTCGCCAGTGTTCCTGACTTGTTGTGGCGTCAAGACATACTAGTACATCGCGCATTCCAGCGATGTAAAGACGATCAGTTTGCGGGTCGTAGGCCGGCGTCGCGCGTATCCAGTTTCCATTGGCGATTGCAAAGATCGGCACCTGCATAGCCCCGTCCCAACTTTGCTGCCAGATTTTCTCGCCCGTCTTACTATCCAGAGCAAAAGTGACTTCCTGCTTACCATCTCTGGTTTCTGTAGTGAAAACACGGTCCCCCGTTACGATCGGGCCAGAATAGCTCGGTGCGAACGGAACTCGCCACTTTTCGACGAGCGTGGTTTCGCTCAATGAATCCGGCCACGCGGCGTCCTTTGCATACGCTTTCCCATCTCGCGAGGGACCGCGCCACTGTGTCCACTGGTGTGGCTGCTGGGTCTTTGCACTGTTCGGCTCGGGCTTCGCTAGAAGGATGCCCGAGCCTAACATTGGGGCCATCACAACGACAAAAGCTAAGAGAATACCTGCGATTGTATTTTTCATGGGCCGTCAACCGTTTTAAAGTGTTCCTGTTAACCGGCTATTCTGAGAACTCATAAGCAGAATAGCCATCGGCTGTAGGGATGCTCTCCGTGGCATTCAGCACCATACGCCTTAGTGCAAGCACGGCGCGTAGTAGTGCTCGTGAATTTCGTCTCGCACTCGCGGGTCGAGTCGTAAGCACTTTGTCAATTCACGCAGACAATATGCTTGCGTAGGGGGAATCTACTTGAAAGGTTCTTTTCGAAATTCGCACCAAGAAGAGCGATCTTCAACGAACAAGAATACCTACTAAAACTCCGTGCCCTCTGTGGTTCAATAATAGAAGCGAAGTCATGCTCAACCTTTCCCTTCACGAATCACCAGTAACCTTAGTTCCGTCATGTCCTCAATCGCGTAGCGAATCCCCTCGCGTCCCAGTCCGCTGTCTTTCACGCCGCCGTAGGGCATGTTATCGACGCGCCAGCTGGGCACGTCGCCAATCACGACGCCACCGACTTCCAATTCGTCCCACGCTTTGAGCATTTTGTACAGGTCACGCGTGAACACGCCCGCTTGCAGGCCGAACGTGCTATCGTTCGCTTCGCGCAGGGCATCGTCGAACTGGCTGAACTTCGCCAGCACAGCCACGGGGCCGAAGGCTTCCTCGGTACAAATCGGCTGATCGTCGGGAACGTTCTCTAGCAGCGTCGCTTCGACCATCGCGCCTTCACGACCACCACCACACAGCAGCTTGCCGCCAGCTTCCACGGCTGAGTCGATCCAGTTCTTTAGTCGTTCGCCGTCGCCCTCGGAAATCACCGGGCCGATGAACGTGTCTTCCTTCTTGGGATCGCCCATCTTGAGCTCGCGAGTTTTCTCGACCAGCAAATCGCGGAACGCATCGTAGACGTTCTCATGAATGAGAATTCGCTGCACACCAATGCAGCTTTGCCCTGATTGGTAAAACGCACCGACAACCATCCGTGAAGCGGCGTCTTCCAGGTCGGCATCTTCATCGACAATGCAGGCCGCGTTGCCGCCCAGTTCCAGGATGACCGGCTTCTTGCCCGCCTTGGCTTTCAGTTCCCAGCCTACTTCGGGCGAGCCGGTAAAGCTCAGTAACTTGAGCCGCTCGTCGGTCGTAAACAGGTCAGCCGCGTCGCGCGTGCAGGGCAGGATGGAGAATGCACCCGCCGGCAGATCCGTCTCCGCCAGCACTTCGCCGATCATCAGCGCCCCGATCGGTGTACGGCTGGCCGGCTTCAACACAAATGGGCAGCCGGCGGCAATTGCGGGGGCGATCTTATGGGCGGCCAAATTCAGTGGAAAGTTAAACGGCGAAATGAACGAGCAGGGACCAATTGGCACGCGCTTATCCATCCCACGGTAGCCTTTCGCACGGGCGGAAATCTCCAGATTGAGCACCTCGCCTCCGATCCGCACGGCCTCTTCTGCCGCGATTCGGAAGGTGTCAATCAGCCGGGTGACTTCGCCCTTGGCATCTTTGATTGGTTTGCCCGCTTCGATGCAGAGGGCATCGGCAAATTCGTCGAAGCGTTCTTCAAACTGCTCCACGCACTGGTAGAGAATTGCCTGCCGCGTGTAGGGTGGTAGCCGGCGCATGGGCTCGGTAGCTTCCACCGTTGCGGCAATGGCTTTGTCGATGGTCGCACTATCAGCAAGTGCCACCCGCGTGGCGACTTTGCCGGTGTATTTGTCGGTAACCTCCAAGTCCGCATTCGGCTGCTGCGGCTTGTTGGCGAGGTAGTAGGGATATTGGTCGTTCATGGGAAAGCTCTTGTAGGGTCCGCTGTGCGGACCAATGATTGATTTGCCAAGTTATGCGTGGGTGTGTCGAGTGGAGCGAGGGGTACACCGTGAACAGGGTTTCGGTACGCCTCGCTCCACTCGACAGTACCTTACGATGTTGGTCCGCACAGCGGACTCTACCTCTGCGCGTTTAAAGCTCCGCACTCCGGCGCGGTATTTCCTCGTTGAGTATTTTCACGTTTTCGCTGTAATCTACCGGCACATCAAGTACATGAACACCGCCGGCGGCTTGGGCTTTCTCCACGGTGGGAATGAACGCGTCAGCAGATTCGATGCGGTGGCCCGTCGCCCCGTAGCTTTCGGCGTACTTCACGAAGTCGGGGTTATCAAAGTCGAGGCCATAGTCGGCGAAGCCTTCGTGCTTCTGCTTCCACTTGATCATGCCATAGGCGTTGTCACGCAGGATGACTATTACGAGGTCGAGCTTTAGCCGTACTGCCGTTTCCAGTTCCGCGGAGTTCATCATGAACCCCCCATCACCGCAAAGGGCCATGACCGGACGATCGGGGTGCACCATGCGCGCGGCCATTGCTGAGGGAAGTCCGGCACCCATCGTAGCCAGGGCGTTGTCCAAAAGTACCGTATTCGAGAAGTGCCCCGGGTAGTTCCGCGCGAACCATAACTTGTAGATACCATTATCAAGCGCAATGATCCCGCGTTCAAACATGACCTTGCGAACATCAGCGACGAGTCGCTGTGGCAGGATTGGAAAGCGTGGGTCTTCCGCTCCTTCGAGAAGTTGCTCGTCGAGAGCCGCTTTCACCTTTTCGAAGAAACTAAAATCCCAGTTGCTTATTTCAAGTGGTTCCTTCTCGGCCAGTTTCTCTCCGATTTGCCACACGCTATTGGCAATATCGCCTATCACTTCCACCTGGGGGAAGTACACTGGGTCGACCTCGGCACTCGTAAAATTGATATGAATGACGGTTCGCCCGCCCGGCTTCATAAAAAACGGCGGCTTCTCGACGACA
This sequence comes from Adhaeretor mobilis, assembly GCF_007741515.1. Lineage (GTDB taxonomy): Bacteria > Planctomycetota > Planctomycetia > Pirellulales > Lacipirellulaceae > Adhaeretor > Adhaeretor mobilis. The sequence continues at coordinate 5,974,134 of NZ_CP036263.1, read as the reverse complement.
TCATGTCCAACGTTGATGATCGCGTCGGCGTAGTCGATTGCCCGGTGCACGAAGTCGTTATCGCTGAGCGCCGCATTGCCGAGGCAGCGGGGGCTGGTCTCATCGAGTACACCTTTGCCCATTTGCGTGGTCACAAACGGGATATTTGTCTCCTCGACAAACCTTCGCAGCATACGGCAGGTGAGCTTGCGATTCGCACCCGCTCCGACCAGGAGCAGCGGATGCTTAGCCGCAGCAATTACCTCGGCCGCTTTGCGAATGGCCTTGTCATCGGCAACCGGACGACGACTGAAGCTTGGCTCTATGACGGGCGCATCGGTGGTCTCTTGGGCGATATCTTCGGGCAATTCCAGGTGCGTCGCCCCGGGGCGTTCCTCCTGGGCGAGTCGAAACGCCTCCCGCACGCGTGCGGGAATCATGTCCGCACTTTCAATCTGCTTGGCAAACTTCGTGAGCGGCTGCATCGTATCGACGATGTCCACGATCTGAAATTGCCCCTGCTTGCTGGTCTTAATCGGCTTTTGCCCGGTGATCATCACCATGGGCATTGCGCCAAGGTTCGCGTAGGCGGCCGACGTGACTAGATTTGTCGCCCCAGGTCCGAGCGTCGAGAGACACACGCCCGCCTTACCGGTGAGCCGCCCATAGGTCGCCGCCATGAATCCGGCCGCCTGTTCGTGCCGCGTCAATACGAGCTTAATCGGGCTGTCCGAAAGTGACTCGAGCATGTCGAGGTTCTCCTCGCCGGGGATGCCGAAGATGTATTCGACGCCTTCATTTTCGAGGGCGCGGATGAATAGGTCGGAAGCTTTAGTCATTTCTCTTGCTTTTAATTTCTAACCACGAAGGACACAAAGAGCGCAAAGACTTGCATTTGGACCTTTGTGCTCTTTGTGACCTTCGTGGTTTAATAGTTTCGGTGGAATTGTCTCGTTGGAGAGCTACTCAAACAGCATTAGTTGCTCGGCAGTTTCTTGCGACTCTTGCCAGTCGGTTGGTGGCAGCGTGCGCTCGTGTGCATCGAGCGCCAGTTCGAGGCGGGGAGCAATCGGGCTGGGCCAGCCGTTGAGGCGACGGTCCACCAGCGCCGGTGGCGCGGCGAACTGCTCGGCCAGTTGGTTGCACAAATGTTGCCGCATGGCCACCGGCGCCAACCAACCGTGCTGGTCGATCAACGCAGTGTAAGTCGTCTCGGCCGCTTTGTGCAATGCGCCGGCCGGCAGCAGCATGGCGAGAGCAAACCTCTGCGCATTGCTCGGATCGACGGAACCCACCTGCAGTGCAATCGGGGCGTAGGCTTGCGCCAACAGCAATCGGTAGGCACTCATCGAGTGACTATCGGCAATCGTGCGATCCGCCCACAGCGTGACCGAGGGCTCGTCATCCGCACTTGTTTCGCAAGTCACGCAGGCTTGTACACTGTAGCGGGGCACCAACCCAGCCACAATTTCTAGATGCACTCCATTACGTTCCAGTGCGGCTTCCACATCGACTGGCGTAGGCAGTCGCGCGGTGAGGTGCCTCGCTTGCCATTCAATGGAGAGATCAGTGAGCGGCGCGATAGATTCGTCGGAGTTCCAGGAAAGAGCTTCGTCTACTTCCAAGATCTCGGCTAGTTCACACTGGGCCACTTCGTCCAGCTCGCTTGCTCCTGGTGTCAGTATCCACGATTGCAAGCGGGCTCGACGACTCACCTCCACGTCAGGCAGGTCGTCGCATTCATCTGGGAGGCTCCACGCTTTGGGCGGTTCGGGAAAGACCTCCGCGCCGTCCTTGCCAGCAGCAGAAACCATTAGCTCAGCAGTCACGCCCAGCACGGCGGCTGTTCGGTCGAGCAATTTCTGCTCGCGCCACGGCTTGCGCCGCCCCGATTCGATGGCCGAGACGGTCGAAGCGCGTTGATCCACCAACTGAGCAAAAGTCCGCAGCCCGAGGCCCGCCTCAATTCGCAACTCCCGCAGCGTTGTGCCAAAGGCATTCATGGATGACTATTCTAAGGCGCTTTTCGCCCGTCGAATAGCAGTGCACGTCTTGCACATTGCGTCCACGTTTCCTAATAGTCAAATAGCCGCGGTCCAACGGGCCGCCGGGGGGGGAATTGCTCGCTCGCGATGTTATTAGCTGTTCACCGGCAAGCCGTTGGCTCGCGGCTAGGGAGCATTCGCAGGTGCCGATCTACTAATTCAGCGACAAAAATCCCCACCCTATCGGCGATAGGGTGGGCGTGAGGTTGGCTGTTGCAGCAACGACTGAACTATTCAGTCTCAACTTCTGCGGAAGTATCGGCTTCGAGGCCAAGCCCAGAATTCTTGCCGTCTTGCATGGCTTTGGCCGAAGCATTGGCGTCTGATCCGACCCACAGCTGTTGCCCGTTCATGCGAATGAACTGGCGACCTTGGTTGTCGCTCTGCAACCGGAACACACGCTGGCCGTCACGCATGTACATATCGTTGCTATTATGGCTACCACCACGATAGGCGGCTGAGTAGCTACCATCGCCATTGGGGCGTTGGAAGTTTTGCTCGTCGAACTTTTGCCATTCGCCATCGCGTTGGTACATCCAATTGCCTTTAGGCGAGTAGTACCACCACTCACCATTATGCTGGATCTTTCTCCAACGGGCATTGCGATCGGCCTGCGCGTTGAAATTAGCATCGGCCTGTACCTGGGCTGGGATATTCGGCGTATTGGCTTGTGCGAAGCCCGAGCCATTTATACCCTGTTGACCGCCGTATTGCCGGCCGTTGTAGTTCTGGCCCTGGAACTGCTGGCCACGGTATTGACCATCGAACTGGCCACCGGCTTGGATGCCATTCCGGTTGAAGCTGCCCTGGTCTTGTAGTTGACCTTGTCCTTGCAAGCGACCCTGCTGGCCAGGCACGGCGTTGCGCAAGTTCTGTGCACCTTGACGGGTGCGTTGCGCCGCCTCCCCGGTGAGGTCGCGAGCACCCTGGCCAAGATTGCGTGCCCCTTGTTGAACACGCTGGGCTGCGTTGCCAACTCCTTCAGCGGCACGTTGCACTCCCTGGCCGGCTCGTTGAGCCGCATTACCTGCGTTGGCACCAGCGCCAGCATTCCCGCCGACATTCAAATCGACCTGAGCCGCTGCAGGGGCTGCCAGCCAGAGGCCCATCGCCGCCATCATCATAGTTTGGGTTAATGTTTTCATCGTATTCTGTCTCCTAATAAAATTTTGTTCCGATTGCTCAGAACGGGTTACTCGCCAGTCGGTTCTTCTACGCTCACAATTTAGTGAGCTTCAGCGAAGTTCAACTACAACGGACGTCTGATGCTTAGCCGAGCATCGCACCGTTTGGCAAAGCAAGGTAATGCTCACTTTCCCAGCCACGAGCAACGTAAGTTTCCAAGTCTCTGTCACAATACGGCTTGGCCGTACTGATCAACTTCAAGTGCAGTTCTCGTGCCGCTGAGGATGCCTGCTAGCAAAATGTACCTATCCGCTCAATCAACTGGCAAAAAGCCATAGAGCACGTATACAGGTGTGGTCAATCTATGACCAAGTAGAGCGGAATGAAGCCAGGTTGCGGCTAGTGAAACGCCCTCAGTGACAGAACAGGTGGGACGTTATCCTGCGAGTAGCACCGTCACATGACAAGTTGCCAGAGCATCAGCGCCGCCATTAAAGCCATCGAGACATCCTCCACGATCGTGACGGTCGTCATTGGCAGGTCGAATACTGTGCCCAGGCAGGCACATTGAATCTGCTGGTTTTTCATAACGGCTTGCACGACGCCGATCGTGCTGAGCGCCATCACCACGAGCGTCGCGATGTTCGTCGCTAGGGGGTTCCATTGCAACAGATACGCGATCCCCAGTCCGAGCTCGATGAAGGGGTAGAGAAATCCGTAGTTGTAGACTCGCTTGGCTAACACATCGTAAGTCGAATACGCCTCGGCGAAGCCCGTCAAGTCGAGCAGTTTGAAGAATGAGAACGCCACAAAGAACAGCCCCATAAAGCGGCTCATCAGGTAGCTGGTCGTCCAGTCGTCGGCGGAGAATCCCGTTAGCAAGGTTCCACCTAAGCAGTACCCGACGATCAATAGCAACGGTTTGTAAGTCGCTAGCCACGACTTCTTCGCCGCTTGCGGCTTAGCCGCGCCGACATCAGAGTCCCCACCAGCTGCGATTTTCTCCGTGAGCGTATAATCTCCCGCACTACTGACCGCTTGGCGAAGCGATTCCAGATCAATTTCCCCTGAACTTTCAATCGTCGCGGACTCTTCCGGCTGAGAGACTGAGGCACGCTGCACCGCGTCGAGGTGTTCCAGGGCATTCTTGATCTTCTGCTCGCAGGCACCACAGTGCATGCCGCGAATTGTGTAGGTGGTTCTCATGGTGGGCTCTCCTCTTTCCATTCTACGCACAGATAGTCAGGAATGTTTGCGCGCTACTAATCGACTTCGCCAATAGCCGCGGCCCAACGGGCTGCCTGAGAATTGCTCAGACGGTACGCCTACCGTCACGTTCCGGCGAGCAGTTGGCTCGCGGCTAATATTTGGGAGCACGATTTGTTGTGCAAGGCAGATGAAGTACACTTAGCTCAGCAACAACTGCAAATCCTCAGCCGACATTTCTTGCAGCAAGCTTTCGTTGCCGGCGATCAGGGCGTCGGCCAATTCTCGTTTTTGCTTCTGTAGTTCGAGAATCTTTTCTTCAACGGTATCCTTAGCGATAAGTCGGTAAGCGAACACGTTGCGGGTTTGGCCTATGCGGTGCGCCCGATCGATAGCTTGGGCTTCGACCGCTGGGTTCCACCAGGGATCAAGTACGAACACGTAATCGGCCGCCGTGAGATTCAAGCCGGTGCCACCAGCCTTGAGGCTGATCAAGAAGACGGGGCAGTCGGGATCATTCTGGAAGTGATCGACCTTTTCTTGCCGCTTACTCGTTTTGCCGTCGAGGTATTCATAGACAATGCCTTGCTTGTCTAGGCGATCGCGCACAATGGCCAACATGGAAGTGAACTGCGAGAACACCAGCGCCTTGTGCCCGCCAGCGATCACATCTTCGAGTTGTTCGGAGAGCAGGTCGAGTTTGGCACTCGACTTGCCAGTGAGCTTCTTGTCGATCAACCCTGGGTGGCAGGCCGCTTGGCGGAGTCGCAGCAGCGCCTCCAAGACGTGCATCTTCGACTTGTTCATGCCATCGTTATCAACGCGCTTGAGTAGCGAATCGCGATAATGCTTGCGAAGTTCGTTGTAGCGCTTGCGATCGGCTGGCAACAGTTTGCACGGGAGACTTTGTTCTTGCTTGGCGGGTAAGTCCTTGAGGACTTCTTCCTTGGTGCGACGTAACAGAAACGGGGAAATCGCCCGCCGGAGCATCGCCAGAGATTCTTGTTGGGCTTGTTCGTCGTCCTGCTTTCCGCTTCGAGCAAAGTTGCGAAACGCAGAACTCCGGCCCAGCATTCCCGGATTGAGGAACTCGAATTGCGACCACAGTTCCCCCAGATGGTTTTCGATGGGGGTGCCGGTCAGCGCGAGGCGATGACTGGCTTTGAGTAATCGACAGGCTTTGGCCGCTTGCGATTTGTCGTTCTTGATCGCTTGCGATTCGTCGAGGATGGCGTAGTCCAATTCCCGCTGGCTGAGATCTTCGATGTCGCGACGCAGCGTCCCGTAGGTCGTGATGATCATGTCCGCCTCGTCGAATTGATCGACCAAACTGCTACGATCTGTGCCTACATACTCAAGAACTACCAGACGAGGGGCAAACTTCTTCGCTTCTGCCACCCAATTGCCGGCGACGCTTTTCGGCGCGACCACTAACGAGGGAAGTCGTTTCTCCCCCTTCTTCAGACGTCGTGTGCGACGACTTTGCAGCAGTGCGAGCACCTGGATCGTCTTACCGAGGCCCATGTCGTCTGCCAAGCAACCGCCCAGGTTGAAATCTTGCAAGAACTTCAGCCAACCGAGGCCATCGCATTGATAGTCGCGCAATTCGCCCTGGAACCCGCGCGGAGCATCCCTTGGTTCCACGCCGGCAAATGAGGCGAGCTTCTTGCGAAAATCACGAAATTGGCGGTCCAACTGAACATTCAATTCGTCCTGTCGGTCGGACAGCAGAGCGTCCAGTAATAGCGCCTGCGACGGGCGAAAGCGGAGTTTCTCCTCATGGACCTCAGCCAAATCGGCCAATGGGGCGAACTTTTCCAGCCACTCCTCGGGTAGCAGGCCGCGTGAGCCATCGCTCAGCTCGACGTATCCGTCGTTGCTCTTAGCGGCAGCGAGCAGTGCTGGAAGCGACGCACTCACTTCGCCAAAGTCGAGGTCACTTTCCAAATCGAACCAATCGACCCCACTTACGACGTTGATATTGAACGCGCCAGCCGTGCGGACCTTGGCCCCTTCGGCTTCGACTTGCCAACCACGCTCGGTCAATTCGCGGACAATCTCCGTGAAGCGGTTGCGCGGAAGTCGGATATTCTCCTCGTGCCCGTATTTCCGCTGGCCGGCATAGTAGCGGTCTTGGTAGTCTTCCAAGCCTAGGTCAGCCGCCTCCTTGAGCAACGCTGTTTCGGCCTTGTAGTCGCGTAGGACGACTTCGCTTTCCTCGGAAGCGACCACATGTCGCGTGTCGCCCTTAGGAAACTGAGTTTCCTCGTAGGCAAAGCCGAGCATGCCCTGCAGAAACCGCTGTTTGCTATAGCCGCGTTCGTCTGCGGCATTGATTTTCAAGTAACCACGCGGCAGGACCTGCTTCTGCTGAGGTTGCAGGCCTTTCGGCCAAACCACCTCGGGTGGGTTACGCGTGGCCCACAACTCGGCAAGCAAGGTTTGGCGATCTTTGTGGGGGATATCTACCGAACTATTTGCCCGCAGCAGTTGCAACCAACGAGCGTCGAATTCGCCATCGAACCGGGCAACGTGATCTTCAAAAATCGCCACCCCGCTTGTCAGTAGCAGCACGGGCTGGCTCAGTGGAGTGGTGACTTCTTTGCTTTGTTTTCCTTTTCCTCGTTTCTGAGCATTGTCGCTGGCGGTGCGGAACAACTCGCCGACCAGCTGCCAGCGTTTTCGTTGCTTCACGTCGTTCACACGAACTCGCATTTGCCACGCCGGTCCCTCGTCCCAGGTAAGAGGTTGTGCGTCTTCCGCCTCCTGCTGCTCGCCAAGAAACCAACCGAAACGCCCTGTGGCGCACAGCTTTGGTAGCAGCAATTCGTGATGCTCGGGGGTGAGCTCGAATTTGACGACCTCTTCGTGGTAACGCTCACTGAGAGGAGCGCGATAATCGGTGTGCCAAGAGTTGCCGGTATACGTTCCCAGTGCCAACGACAGCACCTCTTGGTCGGCAGCTTCCATACTCTTGATCTGTGTACGATTCAGCTTGAACTGTTTTGACTTACCCCACTCGCCGTTCTTCTTCTTTTCTTGCTGGTAGAGTAACACGCAGGGAGCACGAGCAATAAAGCTGGCCGCGATGTCCAACACGTAAAGCACTTGGCGCTGACGCGAGCTTTGCGGCCTGGAGGGATTGATCCCCACTGTTGAACTGCCGCTACCTAAAGCTGCCAATTGTTGGTGCCAAGTGGCATTGTTCGATGGGGTCCTCGAATTCTTCGACACTTTGCCGTCGGCCATCTGAGAAATCAGCAGCGGTACATCTTCCTCGTATTCGAGCCAGCTATCTTCCTGGTCGTATTCATTTTCGTCGTCGTACTCATGGAGGAGCACCAGTTGGCCGGCTGCTGGGGACGGATCGGCAATTCCCTGATCGTCAGTTTCCAGCAGGGTTGCCCAAATATGCTTGCAAAAGTTTCCCCCTTCATAATGAGGGCAACTACACCGGGCGAAAACATTGTCGCGGGGGTTGGACCAATCGATATCAACCTCGTAGCGCAAGCGTCCACTTCCTCGGACGGTTGCTTCCACATCCACCCCAGTTGAGTCATCGAGGGAGACTTTCCCAGAGTTGTAGTAGGATTGTCCCTTTTTCTTCACCGCTGCAGAGAAATGTTTGGCAAGGCACGACGCGAGTGACATGAGAGGGGCTTCCGTGACCGAATGAGATAATGTAGCGGAGCTGTGGGGGGCTCGCCCCTATTCTGGACGCAATTCCCCAGCGCGCGAAGAGAAGCTCTCTCATCAGGTACGAAAATCCCACCAGGAGAGTTCCCTGTTTCCAGCGACTCTTGCGATTACGCAAGCTTCCATTGCGTTTGAGCCGCCATCCTCCTTCCCACCCCAATAGCCATGACCTAACAGGACGCCGGAGAATTGCTCAAATGCTCCGTCTACCGTTGCGCACCGCGAGCCGTAGGCTCGCGGCTATTTCGGCTTAGGGCTAGCACTTAGGCGGGCCGCCGGTTGAAGGCTTCCCCCGGGGCGTGATACGCTGGAGCGATTTTAGTTTTAGAATCAAAGCTCTCAGAAGGGCTCGAGGGATCGGTCCACGGCAGGGGACTGCCCGGCTCACACCCACCCTTCTTCCCACCTAACACCCTTTCCTTAATCCCTCTCCACCTAAATCATGCCCCGTCGCGACGATATTCACCGCATCTTGCTCATTGGTTCTGGCCCCATTGTTATCGGGCAAGCGTGCGAGTTCGATTACTCTGGCACTCAGGCCTGTAAAGCGCTGCGCGAGGAGGGATACGAGGTCGTGCTCGTCAACTCCAACCCGGCCACGATTATGACCGATCCGGCCACGGCCGATCGAACGTATATCGAGCCGCTCACTTGGCAAATCGTCGAGAAGGTGATCGCAGCTGAAAAACCTGATGCACTACTACCGACACTTGGCGGGCAGACGGGGCTCAACGTGGCGATGGATTTGGTCGCCAACGGCGTGCTTGAGAAGTACGGCGTCGAGTTGATCGGTGCTGATGCCGACGTGATCGACAAAGCTGAGAATCGCGAACGCTTTAAGCAGGCGATGGCGAAGCTTGGGCTGGGAACTTGCCGCGGCAAAACCGTCAGCAGTATTGAAGAAGCACGCGAGTGGGTCGAAGTGATCGGCACACCTGCGGTCGTGCGTCCCAGTTTCACGATGGGCGGTAGCGGTTCAGCGATTGCTTACAATCGACATGAGTTCGACGAGTTGGTCTTGCGAGGTCTCGACCAATCGCCCACCACGCAGGTACTCATCGAAGAGTCGATCATCGGCTGGAAAGAGTACGAGATGGAGGTCATGCGCGACGTGGACGATAACGTCGTCATTATCTGCGCCATCGAAAATTTCGACCCCATGGGCGTACACACGGGCGATTCGATTACCGTAGCCCCGGCGCAGACTCTCACCGACAAAGAATACCAACGCATGCGAGACGCGAGCCTAGCGGTGATCCGCGAGATCGGCGTGGAGACCGGCGGCTCGAACATTCAGTTCGCCACGAACCCAGACGATGGCCGCATGATTGTCATCGAGATGAATCCGCGGGTGAGTCGCTCCAGCGCGTTGGCGTCCAAGGCCACGGGCTTCCCAATCGCCAAGATTGCCGCGAAATTGGCCGTAGGTTATCGGTTGCACGAGTTGCCCAACGACATCACGCGTGAAACTCAGGCATGCTTCGAGCCGTCGATTGATTACGTGGTCACCAAGGCTCCGCGATTCGCCTTTGAGAAGTTTCCCGAGGCCGACGACACGCTCATGACGCAGATGAAAAGCGTCGGCGAGACGATGGCCATTGGCAGCACGTTTAAGGAATCGTTCCAGAAAGCGTTGCGTGGGATGGAAGTTGGAGCTGCCGGTTTCGGCTGCGACGGCAAAGATCTGTGGGGCACCGATGAGCAGCCCAGTCGTGACGACATTGTCGCCAAGCTCGCACGACCTTGCCCAGAGCGGGTCTGGCACATTCGCTATGCGATGAAAGACGGCATGACGGTCGACGAGATTTTCGAGCTCACAAAGATCGACCCCTGGTTTCTCGATAATCTGCTTGAAATCGTGGAGATGGAAGAGAAGCTGCGCGGCATAGCCTCTGGCGAAGTTTCTGGAAAAGGGCCAGACAGCAGCGGGTGGAAGGAACTCGATCGCGAAGTCTTGCGCACCGCCAAACGATTCGGCTTCTCCGATCGTCAAATCGCTACGATCTTCGGCATCGAAGAGCTAGACGTGCGTGGCAGACGACTCGATCAAAACATCTGTGCGGTTTACAAATCGGTCGATACCTGCGCTGCAGAGTTCGAAGCGTACACGCCGTATTTCTACTCGACGTACGAAACCGAAGACGAAGTGCCCGGCAAGCAGGCAAGATTTGAGTCACGAGTAGCTGCCTACCAAAGCCAACAGCCAACAGCCAATAGCCAAGAGCCGATCCCAAAAACCATCATGATTCTTGGTGGCGGCCCCAACCGGATTGGGCAGGGCATCGAGTTCGATTACTGCTGCTGCCATGCAAGCTACGCGCTACGAGAGTTGGGCATCGAGTCGGTCATGGTGAACAGCAATCCAGAGACCGTCAGTACGGACTACGACACGTCCGACATGCTGTTCTTCGAGCCGCTAACGGTCGAAGATGTGCTAAACATCTGCGATCGTGTGGACCCGGACGGCGTGATCGTGCAGTTCGGCGGGCAAACGCCGTTGAATTTGGCTCGTGCGTTACAAGATGCTGGCGTGCCGATCATTGGCACCAGCGTGGATGCCATCGAAGCGGCCGAGGATCGCGAGAAGTTCCAGGCGATGCTCAAGCGTTTAGAATTGCAACAGCCGCCCGGCGGCATTGCACGTAACCTGAGTGAAGCTCGCGAGATCGCCAAAGAAATTGGCTATCCTCTACTCGTGAGACCAAGCTTTGTGCTCGGTGGCCGCGCCATGGAAATCTGCTACGACAACGCCCAACTTGAGAAGTTTGCCGCCGCCGCATTCGTCGCTGCTGAGGGGCAACCAGTACTGCTCGATTGCTTCCTCGAAGGCGCCACCGAAGTCGATGTCGATGCTATCTCCGACGGTACCACGGTTGTCGTGCCCGGTATTATGGAACACATCGAAGAGGCGGGCGTTCACTCGGGCGATTCGGCTTGTGCGATTCCGCCTTACAGTCTGCCCGGCCCGGTAGTGAAAGAGATACGTGCCGCTGCGGAAGCTCTCGCCCGCGATCTAAAAGTCGTAGGCTTGATGAACGTGCAATTCGCCGTGCGTGAGGAAGACAATAAGTACCAGATTTACATTATTGAAGTGAATCCTCGTGCGAGCCGCACGGTGCCTTTCGTTGCCAAAGCCACCGGCCTGCCAGCTGCCAAGGTTGCAGCGAAAGTCATGGCGGGCGTTTCGCTGATCGATCAAGGTTGCACCGAAGACCCCATCCCAGCGCACGTTTCCGTCAAGGAAGCCGTATTCCCGTTCATTAAGTTCGCCGGCGTAGACATTGTGCTCGGCCCGGAGATGCGCTCTACCGGCGAAGTCATGGGTATTAGCGAAGAGTTCAGCATGGCGTTCGCAAAAAGCCAACTAGCCGCAGGTACGGTGCTGCCAACGGAGGGAAATATCTTCGTGAGTGTTTCTGAAGGTGGCAAGAAAGCGATTGTCGATCTCGGTGCACGATTGCATAAGATGGGTTTCACTCTCTTGACCACTGAGGGCACGGGCAAAGTGTTAGAAGCCGCCGGCGTTCCCTCGCAGCGAGTGAAGAAAATTCGCGAAGGTCACCCCAACCTGTTGGACTTTCTCACAGACGGCCAGGTCGCCCTGGTGATGAATAGGCCCGGCGGCAAAGGCGCCCGCACCGACGAAGGACGCATCCGCGCCGCTGCTGTCCAAGCAAACGTGCCGTGCCTCACCACGATCGAAGCCGCCACTGCTGCGGTGCAAGCAATGGAAGTCCTCCGCGAGCGCGACATGCAAGTTGAGGCGCTGCAGGATCGGTTTGGATAGAGTCTTGCTAGGGTTTCTTTTCCAACCACGAATCTAGCGAATCGCTCGAATTTGGTTTGCTCAGCAAACTTCACTCGTGCGTTCACCATCAAACATTCGTGTAATTCGTTCGATTCTCTGAAATCGCGACTAAACCCTAGGAGTTCCATAACTCAGAAATTAGACTGGACGACACAGCGCGAAGTTTCGTTGACTATTGCCAACCTAGCTAAGAGCAATCACACCGTGTCAGACGAGTACGTGCCAATTGATCCAGTCGATGATGATGTGTTGCCCCCTTTTCGGCCCTACCTTTTCTTCTCGTCGGTCGCTGGGGTGGCTTTCGCGGTAACTTTGCTGAGCGCAATAGCGAAAAGAGGTTGGAATGTTCTATCCCTAGGAATCATTCCCTGGGAGGCACCGGAATTCGCAAAGTATATCGTTTTTGTAGTTGCCCTAGGAACAGTAGGATATTGTGTATTCTGGCGGTTGCGGGGATGCAACTTTGAATTCGAGCCCGGGCATTGGCTTCTGCTGTCTTCGACGCTGCCAGCTTTGTCTAGGCTTCTCTCAGCGCACGCGTTTGACTTCTTGTTTCGCACACCCGTTAAATACACAATCTTTGGGAACTACTTTCTAATGGCAAATGTGCTCGCGGTTACTTTTTGGTTTGCGTCTCGACAAATTGAAGCAACGCCAGCTTGGCGACGATTCTTCGCAATAATCTTGGCACTAGTAGCGCTGATACTCGCAATCTCATTGATTCTTTGGACTTATACTGTCCTCGCAGTATCAGCTGGAAATCCGGAAGTGCCGGCAATCTTTGCCGTCATTCCTGGCTATCTGATGGTTGGTCAGCTCTTTTCTAGCGTCCTTGCCGTGATCTCAGTGTTCGTAATTCTGATCTTAGGTATCCTGGCCATCCGCAGTGACTTCGATGGCTTCGAAACCCGGCATTGGACACACTGGGCAGGAGTCATTACTTGGCCACTGATCTTCATACTCCCGATGTTCACCTGATGCTTTGGACCATTCGCCAGCTAATAGCGGCTGAGGATCCAACTATCTCAATAGTATTATCGCCTGCCTTAGCTTTGCGCCGTCTGTTACAGCCTGCCGTCATTACTCTGCTGTCTCCGCGCCTCTGCGAGAGTCTACTTTCTTGCGAGAAGAGAAAATTTTTCATTGACTAGGTGATCTGGGTTTGTGCTAGCACACCACCACGCACACCCCATATCTTCGGGCTTGCAATCGGCAAAGCACAACGGTCAGTATCGCTTACTTGCGCGCGTTCGACAGGTGTTCACTGACTGCATTTGGTTTGAGTTTCGCGTGCGATGAAGTTTTTTCGATTGTGTTTCAAATCGCTGTTGACCCGTTTCTTTGGGTGCCATATCTTTCGGCCCACACGAGTGAATGAATCACTCACGCAGTACACGACTGGCAAGGAACGCCGACACAACGACGCGAAAAAAAGAATTGCAGAACTTTGCAAAGATTTTCCTCAAATCGCTCTCGTCACGCTCCTCACCTTTCGCTACTCTGCGACCCACACGAGACAAACCTTCTTCCTTCTTAAGAAGACACAACTAAAACAAGAGAACCACGTGGAAGGGCTGACCGGAATTATTTATACTTGATTCTTGCCAGCCATCGGGCGGCACGCGTGAGCACGGAAGCAAACGCCCCGCTTTGATACACTCCCCTCGACTGAGGAGCCCGACACAACTTCTCAGTCCGCCCCGCTACGCAGGCGATAAACGTGTGGCAGACGTATAACGCGTCCAATCGCTCCCGGAAAGGTAGCTACGTTCTTTGCCCCCCTGGAACGTAGGCTTTTTCGGGAGCATTTTTATGCGCTGTCCACTCTGGCACACCTCATTTCTCCCTAGCCACGTCGCAAGCCGTGGGGTTTCCGCGTTCCTGGTCTCATGCGCACCCCTCTCACACTGGTCAACCCGATGGCCTGCAACGGGGCTAGCTTTCTAGAGGAGTATTTTGAGCAGCGTTGTATCCTTCTTGTGCTACGTCGCGCCAGTGCGTATTGTTCGCGTCCCGCTATCCTACCGACCAATGCCATCAACCAAGGATTGGAACGATGAGCTACGACTCAGCCGCCCGCGCACGCACTTTTGCGCCATCTCGACAGAACGCTGTTGAGGATTCCCCCGTCACTGCACAAGAAACCATCGACCTCGGCAGGCAAGTCATTGCTTCCGAAGCGCGCGTATTGGTAAATATGCTGCCGCGATTGGACAACGCGTTTGCCACAGCCGTGGAGAAAATACGCACACTCGAAGGCAACCTGATCGTCAGCGGCATGGGCAAGGCGGGTTTGATTGGACAGAAGCTGACCGCCACATTTGCTTCAACCGGTACACGGGCGCACTACCTTCATCCGGCAGAAGCTTTCCACGGTGATTTAGGGCGTGTCACAGCGGGTGATGTCGTACTCGTGCTCTCCCAAAGCGGCGAGACGGGGGAAGTTTCTCAGATGCTTCCACCGTTGCGTTCGCTGGGCGCTTACTTAATAGCCATTACCGCCAGCGAAGCGAGCACCCTCGGCCGCGCGGCCGACTTAATTCTCCCGCTAGGAAAGATCGACGAAGCGTGCGCCATGGGCCTAGCTCCCAGCGCCAGCACTACAGCCATGTTGGCGCTCGGCGATGCGCTCGCCTTAGTCACTAGCCAACTTCGAGGCTTCGAGCCGGCAGACTTCGCCCGCTTTCACCCGGGTGGTGCCTTGGGCTTTAAGCTCAGCAGCGTAGAAGATCACATGCGTACGCTCGAAGAATGCCGTACTGCGGTAGACTCGCAAACCATTCGCGAAGTGCTGGTCACCGCCACTCGACCGGGCCGGCGCAGCGGTGCGATCATGCTTACCGATAGCACCGGCTGCTTGACGGGGCTGTTTACTGATAGCGATCTGGCACGACTTATCGAGCAACGGGACGAAACGGCACTCGACCAGCCAATTCAAACTCGCATGATCGCCTCGCCCACAACCATCACCGCCGGCCAGCCAATGAGTGCCGCGGTGAACATGCTGGCCGATCGCAAAATCAGCGAGCTGCCGGTCATCGACGAACAAGGTCGCCCCGTGGGGATGATCGATGTGACGGACATTGTGGGGCAATTGCCAAAAGCGGTAAAAGACAAGCCCCAAGAACAATTTCAGCACAACGGGCCCCCAACCGTGAAGATTTTCCCCGCAGGCTAGCCACAATGTCTTGAACCACAGAGAGCACAGAGGTACACGGAGGAAATCAGACAATGACATTCTCCGCTCAAAATATTGCCTCTAGTTGTCCTTGCCATCCGTCAACAACAAACCATTTCTACTTTCTCTGCGAACCTCTGTGACCTATGTGGTTCAAAGAGAATCTGAGCAACTTATGAACCTTGCTAAGCGTTGTCATCAAATCAAGTTGATTCTCACCGACGTCGATGGTGTGTTGACCGACGGTGGCGTGGTGCTCGACAACCAAGGGGTCGAGACCAAACGGTTCTCCATCCGCGACGGCCAAGGTATTCGTCTGTGGCAACAGGCGGGTGGGCGCGTGGGAATTGTCACCGGTCGTAGCTCACAAATCGTAAAGCTGCGAGCACGCGAACTCGATATCGAAATCCTCCGCCAGGGTGTCAAAGACAAACTACCGATGGTGGAAGCAATCGCCGAAGAGCAAGAAGTGACGCTCGACCAGATCGCCTACGTGGGCGACGACTTGCCGGACCTCGCACCCATCCAACGCGTAGGGCTAGGCGTAGCGGTTGGCGACGCCGCCGAAGAGCTGCGCACCGCTGCCGCCTACACCACCAGTGTACCCGGCGGAGCCGGCGCGCTGCGAGAACTCATCGAAGTGATACTTAAGAATACCGATCGCTGGGAATCAACCATCCGGCGCTATAGTGCTTAGCAATTAATTGGTCCGGTCCAAATTGAGAGTGAGCCGCAGATGAATACAGTGAAACGCAGACTTGCGATGCTCGCAGTGCTAGTCGTTGTGACGGCCGTCGGTGCTGCGATTTCGAAAGCCGCCGAGGAATTTACCATTGAGCAATACGATTCAATCAACTCAGGGAAGCGGTACCGCATTGAGCCGAACACAAATGCTGTCAACAAGTTTTCGTATCTGGTGCCTTCAGATGCTTACCGGCCAGTAGCCGGCGATACGATCGCAATGCAGTGGCAATTTCCGCAGACCGAGAAGTTCATGAAGTTGGGCTGCTTCGATCCGTCGCGACTATCGGGGTGGAATACCGCAGGCGACAAGCAGAGATTTCTCGTAGAGCCTTGTTTTCCGGATTCTCAGAAAGTCTTACCGGAATGCAAGCCTGCCCCTGCTTTGCGAATCGATAGCTCAATTCCAGCGCCAGCTGGTGACTCCATTGCAATGCAATGGCAGTTTCCTGAAACCACTGCGTTCATGCGTGACGAACAAGTCTTCGTATTCGGCGGTTTAGCGCTCTTACGCTAGGCAAACTCCACGGCGAGCAAGCTCGTCGGCTAACGTCTCTCTTCAATTCTCCAATCTAAAATCTTCGACCTACCATCGCTTTAATGCTAACCCGCCTGACACACGCCGCTATTGCTTTCGCCATCACGGCGGTTTGCTATCAGGTATACGCGCTGACGGTGGTGCCCCGCGTGCAACCGGCGACGGTGCGGCGGGATGTAGTGAATTACGACACGCCACGCGAGCCGACGCACAAGTATCGCGAGCTGCTGGCTGCGTACGTGCCCAAGGGGCATTGGTCGCTCTTGCGTCCGCCCAAGACATTTCAGAACGGTCAGACGATGATCGTGGCTGACGTGAAGGACATGGCGAGCGAGAATATGGGCAAAAGTGGGAACGGCGGCAAGAGTGCCGGTGTCAAAAGTAATAGTGGACAAATCCGAGTTGAACGCTGTTTATTGCTAGCGTTCCCTAAAGGTTGGCAGCTTGGGCAGGACGCGCCCCGCAATGCGGTGATTCTCGAAGCGCCGCATGGGGCGGTCATTCAGCTCGACAGTGGTGCGAAGCTAGGCTCGGCAATGCTGGGCAAGTTTCAGTGGGGGCAGCTCCTAGGTGACATTACCATCCGCAGCGACATGAACGAGCCCGGTCCGCAGGACGACTTACTCATCACGACGCGTGATCTTTACATCAACGAAAGTGGCATCAACACGCACGAAGCGGTCGAGCTGCGTCTCGCAAGTCATTATGCCCGCGGCAAGGGGCTAAACGTGGCGATGCTCCCGCCGGGGGACGAACGTCGCCGCGGTTCGAAGTTGGGGCCCTTTGAAACGCTAGAGATCACTGAAGGCGTGGCCGTCGATCTGGCCGTAGACAATGTGAAGTGGCTAAAGAAATCCCAGACAAGAGCGATGCCGGCCACCGGTTCACTCACGCTCGGCGATGCATCAGGTGGCCCGCAGCTCGCGGCGCCTCGATTCGACAGTGCGTCGACTAGCTCAAAGAATTCTCCGCAACCGCCGCCGCCGGTGCGCATTCGCTGTCAGGGTGCCTTCACGTTCGATTTCCTGAATTACATAGCCTCCTTCCGCAAAGACGTGCAGATCCGCCAGGTGCATCCCAACGGAACGCTCGATCAACTGCTTGCCAGCGAAGTAAATCTGTATTTTACCGAAGGCACCAAGCCTGTCGGAAGTTCTGAAGACCAGGGGCTAAAATCCTATCGCTTCGGCACGTTGCAACCGGCCACCGTCGAGGCCAAAGGCGCACCCGTAAAGTTGGATGCCCCGTCGCAACAAGCCACCGCCCGTTGCGAACGCTTACGATTGATGCTCGATCAACGCACGATCGTTGTCGATGGCGGCGATGAAGTAACGCTTACCTTCCGCGGTAGCGAGATTCACGCGCCGATGGTGCAGTACCAACAACCACCGGAAGGCTCATCCCACCAGTTGGGTAACTTGCTGGCCGCAGGTGGCGGTTGGCTGAAAGCGGTTGTCGATCAGCGACGACCAAGTGAATCGCTCGATGTGAGCTGGAAACGCTCCATGGAAATCGTCCGCCGTAAGGGGCAGCCTGTTCTGTCGCTCTTGGGACGTCCTAAGCTGGCAATGCCCGGCGTGGGTCGGCTGTGGGCAGAGGACTTAAAGCTCTATCTTAGAGAATCTACGGCGAAATCGCCTGCCGGTTCAAGCACACTCAACTTGAGCGATCGTGTGCGACCTGAACGCATGGTCGCTACAGGGCACGTGGATATCCACTCGCCGGAAATCACTGCTGAAGTGAATGAGCTGTCCCTGACAATGCGCTACGAAGACTCGTTGGACCAAGCTGGCCAGCCGACCGGTCGGCAAACTTCCTCTGGGCAAAGATCGGTGCTCAACCGGGACGGTAAACAGCGCGGTCGAAGTTACGGGATCACAGGCAACAAGTTGCAAATGCAAATTGCCGTGCGTGGAAAGACTCCCGAGGTTTCTAGACTAAGTGTGGACGGCAATGTGTTGTTCCAGGAGTATCTTGCTGGCGGTGCGCCTGATCGCCAGACGCCCTTGCGCATCGTCGCCGGCAACCTAGAAGTAGAGAATGCCGACACACCCGATGCACGCATTATGATTCGAGGTCGCAAGCAATCAGGCGGCCGTACATTACCAGCAGAGATTGAGGTGCGCGGCACGAAGATTCGCGCTCCCCTGCTGACGCTCAACCGAGGGTCCAGCAGTGCGGAAATTAACTCACCGGGCGAAATCGAAATGCTGTCTGATCGCGACTTCAACGGTCAACCCCTTGCCAATCCACAGTCGACCACGATCACTTGGCAACAAGCGATGAGGCTCGCAGGCGACCGGCTTAGCTTCCGTGGCGATGTGCGTGTTCGCAATGCGAGTGGCTGGCTACAAACCAAGCAGCTCTTGGCGCGACTGACTAACCCGGTGAGTTTTGACGGAGCGGCAGCCGATCGTAAAGTCGAGCTGGCTCAGCTAGAATGCACCGATGGTGTGCTGGCCGAGTTCGACGATCGCGACGCTGCCGGACTCACGTCGCATCAACGAGTCGAGCTGCAATCTCTGAGCGTCAACCAAATCACCGGCGACATTTCTGGCGAAGGACCCGGCAGACTGGAAAGCGTCCACCTGAACGAAGGCAGTAACTCGCTCGCTCAACTTTCTGGCGGCTCGAAGAACCAAGCGGCCAGTCGCAACGATTCGGGTCAACGCCTGCGTTACTTGCGAACCGATTTCACTCGTGGCGTGCAGGGTAACTTGCACAGCAAGCGTGTGAAACTCATCGGCAACGTGCAAACCGTGTACGGCCCGGTCGATGCTTGGGAACAACGCCTTGCTGTGTCGGGGGTCGACGGCCCGGGGCCAAACACCGTGTGGATCAAATGCGATGAACTAGAAGTTGCTGAGAGCCCAGCCGGCAGACTGTTCGCCCCACCCGGCGGCCAGAGGCTGCCCACCAAGATGGGCCCCTTGGAGCTTACTGCTCAAGGCCGTGTCGTCTTCGAAGCCCAGCACCCCACGAAAGGTTTCATCAACGCGCGCGGCAATCGCTCAACCTACGACCAGGCCAAGACGCTCTTTGTGATCGAAGGCTCGCCGGTGAACATCGCTCACCAGGCACACGTCGGCGCACCCTTCAACGAAAGCACCGCCAGCAAACTGCAATACTGGGCAAACACCGGCGAAATGAAAGGCAGCGGCATCGAAGGCAGCGGCCTATTCATGGATTTCGACAAGTTTAACGTGGGGCGGGAGAGTAAGAATGAAGCGGCCAGGCGTTGAGATGGGGCTCTGCAGGCCCAGTCTTGAATATCGCCACCTTGCAAATTAAAATTTCATGGCATATATTTTAATTTGGTGACCCCAGGTTAAAATCTCTTTAACTCATGAAACCTGAAGACTTTACTGCTGAAAAGCCGGGCGAATTACGCCGCTTCGTGTCGTCCAACACGGGCGAGGAGGGCTGGCTATTCTTACCAGCTGCACTACCTCCTGACTGGGAATTCCCTGCCTCACTGTGGCCATTGTTGGCCGACGCCAAGGAGACCCTAGGCACTCTCAATGGGATTGGTCAGACCCTACCTTCGCCGGATCTATTGCTCAGGCCCCTCCAAAGCCGTGAGGCGATCAGTTCTTCGGCCATCGAGGGAACATATGTCGATCCGCGTCAGCTTCTTCTCTATGACATCCAGCCGGAGGAGCCAACCTCGGAAGAAGGCCCCCGAGCCGATCAGAAGGAAGTCTCGAATTACCGGAGAGCTCTACAGATTGGGTGTGAGCTGACCGACAAAGGACCGATTCTCAATCGCCATTTACTAGCGATGCACAAACTTCTCATGCAGGGAGTTCGAGGGGCGAAAAAATCACCCGGTGAGTTCAGGCGTATTCAAGTGCAGATAGGTTCGCAGGGGAAATACGTTCCGCCACCTCCAGGCGATGTCCCTGAGATGATGGCAAAGCTCGAACGCTATTTGAACGAACCCGATGAAGGATTCGATCCGCTTGTGCGCAGCTACCTCGTTCATTATCAGTTTGAAGCGATCCATCCTTTTGTCGATGGCAACGGGCGTATTGGGCGCGTGCTGCTTGCTTTGATGACGAAGCAACTTCTCGGCCACCAAAATCCCTGGCTCTATATGAGTGCATTCTTTGAACAGCACCGAGAAGAGTACGTGGAGCTGCTACACCGTATTAGCACACGCGGGGAGTGGTACCCGTGGATTGAGTTCTGCTTACATGGCTCGATTGCACAAGCTCGAGATTCGATTATCAAGTGCGAGAAAATTCGCCAATTACGTGATGAATATCACGAGCGTGTGCGAGACACGGCAACACCCAGAAGCCATGCGATCATCGACGATTTGTTTCAATCCCCTGTGATGACGACTAGTCAAGTTGCGGAATATTGTAATGTGACTTTCCCCACCGCACAAAATGACTTGCGGCGCTTATGCGAAGTTAAGATTCTCGTCGAGGACGACGATTCACACCCGCGAAACTACTATGCACCTGAGTTGCTGCAGATTGCTTATGAGGATGCTTGAATTCGATACGCTTTCCGGATCGCGGGGCAAGCTCAGCGGCTAATCGACTCTTGTCTAAACCACCCGCCGCCGCTCCGCTTCCAACCGCTCCGCCAAGAACGCCATCGCCGGTGCTGCCATCTTATTGTGGTATGACCAGCCCGTTGCTTCAGCGGTAATGTCAAACTCCCCTTCATAAGGCACGCCCAGCGAGTACAGTTTCATCCGCAGACGCTCGGCCGAGTCATGCCAGTAGTAGTCTCCTGGGTCTGCACAGAACCACTGGTTCCGCGGCCAATTCAATGGGTGAATGTGCAGCGTCGCCGTGTCTTGCCGACCGGATTCTACCTCGCCATACATTTTTGTTAGCGCAGGGTCTCCCAGTCTTCCATGGGACAGCTCGATATGGATTTGGAAATCAAGCGCCGGCGCAATTGCCGCGACCACAGGGAACACATTCGGGTGCTTGTAAGAAATCCGTAGCGCACCTTGCCCGCCCATTTCGCAACCGAAGAGGGCAATCTGCGGTGGTACGACCTGCCAATGCTCCGCCAGCCAAGGCACACACGCATCGAGGACAAAACGCTCGGCTGTTTGCACCGTATCGAATGGCTCGTGAATCCGATCCGCCCACCAGCTCTCGCCCGTCAGCGGACACAATACGCGAAGCCCGTGGCGCTCGAACTCATCGAGAAAGGCACGGTTCTCGCGCAGGCTCGATTGCTGGCGATCGTGCAAATAGAGCACCGCTTGATTGTGCTCGCTCAAGTGCGCTGGTTCATACGTTTCACAGGCGTGCCCTGCGATTTCGATGTCGGTCCAAATACCCATGAGAGTAGCCTAATCCTGGAGACCTAGGGTTGTCGAGCGTGTAGGGTAAAGCGAACAAGCTATATCGAAAATAAGAACCGCAAAGAATACGAAGGACACAAAGAGAGAAAGCAAAGAGTGAAATACTTTGTGCCCTTCGTATTCTCTGTGGTTGAATAGGATCCCAATTCTAGGACGCTATTGCAATAATTCTCTGGGCAGTAGCGATTTCCCCCCGATCCCGCTAGATTCCCCTTCATGGCCGCCACCGTTCTCCATGTGATTTCACGCCTCGACCGTTATGGCCGATCGCAGCCACTCCGCGGAATAGCCAAATCGCAAGCAAGTGAGAATCAGCCAACAAGCATCGTCGCCTTCAGCGCAGATGAAGCAATTGTCAGCGAGTTGGCCGACGCCGGCATTGAAACGCACATTATCCAGCGTCGCGGCAAGTGGGACTTCATCGCTATGGGACGCCTCGCAAGGCTCCTTAGCCGTTTGCGTCCCGCGGTCGTTCACACGTGGGATGCCACCGCTCTGATGCAGGCAAAACTCACGATGCCACGGGAATCGCGCTTGGTCCATTCCCTCCAAGCCGCCGAAGTGCAACTCCCTTGGGCCGTACGTTTGATCCACGCGCTGCGCGAGAAGTTCACCACGATCGTCGCCCCCGACGAAACGCATCGCCAGTGGTGCGAAGGGCAGGGCGTCCCGGGTGATCGAGTCGTAGTGATTCCCCCAGCGGTTGAGGTTCCCAGTGATCTCAACCCCGAGCCAACGCGCAGCTTGCTGCTGAGCCGTTTAGAACTCCCAACAGACACAAAGCTCATCGCCACCGCGGGCCCCTTGTTGCGCGACGAAAAACTCGACGAGGCGATTTGGTGCTACGAGCTTCTCCGTGTGTTGCACCCAACTGCACGGCTTGTCATCATTGGCGACGGCCCTGATCGCGCCCGCCTGGAACGCTTCGCCCGCTTGGTGAGCGACCCTTCTTGCATTTACTTCCTCGGCGAGCGAAGTGACGCCAAAAAACTGATCTCCACGGCTGATGTGTTCTGGCAGCCGAGCCTCAGTCGTTCGACACCGCTAGCGCTGCTCGAAGCGATGGCCACGAGCCGGGCCGTGGTGGCCAGCGACTTGCCCGCGCACCAATCGGTCATCGAAGATGGCAAAACCGGTCGACTCGCACCGATTATTGATCGGGCGAAATTCACCAAAGCCTCGCACGAATTGCTTGAAGACGATGCCATCCGCGAACGCATCGGCAGTGCAGGACGAGACTATGTGCGCGAGCATCACAACCTGCAAAGCGAACTGGCTAGCTATCACAAGCTCTATCAATAGTGCCTTATCAGGTTGTTGGCATGGCTAGCAGAAACGATGCTCTCCGCGGCAGATCCCGCTTAAGCTGCGCAGCCGGAAAAGTCGATGTAGTGTGCAAGGTCTTACATTGAGGTTGCTTATCTAGTCTCCCACTGAAAGGCTTCTGCTAGCATCCATACCGCCAGGCACGACGACATCATGACTCGCAAAACAAGAAAAAAGGCTCTCCCGGGTTTGCTGTGGAGCATCTTGGCGCTTTCGCCATGGCTACAAGCAGTTCTGTTGGTGAGTTCGTCGGCTGCGCAAGAGGCAATTCTAGGAAAGCCGCCGCTAGATGCCGGGCCGGTGTCCAGTATCGCAGTGCGCACCGATACGGAATTGTTTCGCTACATGCTCGATTTTCAGAATCGGCAAAACTCCAAAGAAGTGGCTCTGCTACTGAATCACGACACCTGGGGCGACGACCAATTGACGGTTACCTTGGGAGGCCAAGCGAGGTTCTCGCTGCTCGCCGCCACAACGAACACTGCCGACAAATTTTCGTATCTAGGCCGGTTTCCAACGGATTTTTCAGGCGACAGCGCCACCGACGCGCGCGTCTTGCAAGCCAACACAGCAATGACGGTGCATGCCGGTTCCTGGGTTAATTTCTATGGGGAGCTGCTGTTTTCCGATGTGTTCTCCTTCGCAGACTTCAAGCAGGGCAGCCTGCAGACCCGTCAGGCGTATGCTGTGTTTGGCGATCTGGATGTGACACCGTGGTACGCGTTTGTTGGTAAGAAGAATCTTTCTTTTGGCGACATGAGTACCCTCAGCCCATTCACTCAGGCGGTTCCCTGGCATTATTTCGGTGCGCTGGGAGAGGGCATAGGAGCGGGCTACGCAGGTGAAAAACTGCACGTCGCGGTGCAAGCCGTCAATGGAAGCCGTGGAATTCGCGTGGCCGATTCCGAAGAGAAAGGCAAGCTGAACAACGTTGCTGCCAATGCGATCTACACCATCGATATAGCCGAATCTTCGCGGCTCCAACTGGGCAGTAGTTTTCTCCTCGGTACCATCTACGACGGAAACGTCGCTGAGCATCTCGACCCGGCAGTCTCAGGCGAAACCAATTCAGCCTACGACATCAATGCCCTCTTGCAAGTAGGGCAATGGAGCTTCGCTGGCGAATTTGTCTCGACAGTTGACGATTGGCCCGTTACGAATCACCCCGTACGAGCCTACAAGACGGAAGCTGCCTATGACACTTGTCTATTCGAAACGCCAAGCCGGCTTTCGGTGAGCTGGAGCGAAGGCATCCAAGGCGACGAAGGAACCGAGTTCGAGTTCAACAACCAGCTGGTTCTCGGGCTAGGAATGCAAGTCAGCCCGCACGCTTTATTGACTGCCGAGTACGTACGTAGCATCGGTTTCGCACCACTCCTAGGCATCACTACGGTGAGTGACCGCGATGTGGTCCAAAACAGCGCAGTCTTTGGTGCGACACTGGTATTCTAGAATAGCATCTAGATACTGTGCACTCTCCCTTGGCGCGAAAGCAACCCAAGCATCGTAAGCAGCAAGCCGGCTAGCAGCAGCGTGCCCGGTTCGGGTACCGTAGCGGCGGTAGCTCCAGATGCAGCAGCAATCGCGGCGTCCCAACCGGCAAGTTCTGGCACCGTCTCGCCGAACTGTGTCTGCAAGCTCAGGAAGTCCAAACCACTAGTCGCGCCATCGTCGTTGACATCTCCGCTCGCACTGTCGCCGAAGCTGGTGCTCCACATCGCCACGTCGCTGGCTCCCACGGTATCGTCCTCATCGAGATCGGCAAACGGCGTTTGTCTGGCTAGGGCGCGGATCTCGTAGTTGAAATAGTCTGCCGTGTGCGGTCCAGGCTCGTTGTGGCCGCGCATGTATAGCCAGGGACCTGCCCTCATGACGAAGAGATCCATCGGCTCGCCTTGCCCTTCAACGCCCGTGAAGCGAAACGCATCGAACGGCGCGCCAAGAGGTAACGGCTTGCCGTCTAAGCCACTGAGATTCAACGTGGCGTCGAGATCGATGCCAGGAAACGCAGCTGGGTGCAGCCACACGGCATCCACATCTTGGAACTCTGCATAGTGGCGGAACGCTGGCAGCATAGGGCCAAGGCTTTCGTACCCTTCGAGAAAATCAAACGTGCCAAGAATCGCACCCTCAACTTCCCAGCCTGCGAATCCGCCCGACTGGTGCAACCGACTGTGCCGTGGTAGGAAACGATAACTCGTGAGCCGATCAGGAGGCAAAGCCTGAACGCGCGTCTGGAGAACCCAACTCGCCAGCAGCACAAGAACTATCGCAATAGAAATGCGTTTCATCGCAGCAACTCCTCCACAATGGCCCCTAACCCGAGCCGCTACCCGATTCGGTCAACTGCATGGTAACAAAACACGGCGAGTGCGTGCAACAGAATTCGTGAGTTGCCGGATAACGACCACGGCGGAGTGAATGGGGTTGGTACTAAATGCGTTGCGAAAAGCTAAGTGCCAAGTTGCCTCAGCGTTTCACGCTTGTGCTGGTTGTGACAGACGTGCGAACAGTGGGTAGAATCTAAGGTTGGCACTCGCAGGAGCAAAGCTCCGGACGTTTGCCTAGCCCAGGCCGAAGGCCTGGGAAATGGAATCAAATCAATCGTAGGGCCAACGGCCCGGCCATTTGATGAGAGATGAGTGCATGCCCCAATCACTCGCTAAGGTCTGGATTTACATCGTCTTTTCGACAAAAGTGCGTCGACCTCTCCTTCAAGACGCATCTTTTCAAGGGGAAATGTGTCGAATGCTCTCATATCATGTGAGCGAGTCGAGTTGCGTCAGCGCATCAGTCGGCGGGCACGTTGATCACGTTCATCTCCTCGTTGGGCTATCTCGCACGATCACGATTGCTCAATTGGTCGAGAATGTGAAAACCGAGACATCGAAGTGGGCAAAGAAGGCGGCAGGAGGCCATCCTGAGTTTTCTTGGCAATCGGGCTACGGTGCTTTCTCCGTGAGCGAATCGTTGTTGGATTTAGTCGACCGATACATTCGAGATCAAGCCAAGCACCATGAGACGCTGTCATTCCAGGACGAGTACCGCCGCCTTTGTGAAAAACACGGCATTGAAATTGATGAAAGGTACGTTTGGGATTGAGTTTTTGAGAGGTTTTCTAGAAACTCGCCCCGAATCAAATGGCCGGACCGTTGGCCCTAATGATGTTTTGACTATTACGCTTCCCAGGCCTCCGGCCTGGGCTAGGCAAAGCACTCGCCCTTTGGCCCGAATTGCAAAGGCGTAGTTGGGTGAAAGCAGCTCTTCAAAATTCCCTTCATGCCGCAGCGTTTTACGCTGGCGCAAGCTCGCTGGGTGCAGATTCCAGCGGAGGTTAGGGTCACCCCCGCAGTTTGCCGGTTCGAGGCTTCTATCGTAGATTTCTCGCCCTAAGCAAGCTCCCCCCGCAGTATTCTTAAACTTACAGATTTTGGCTGTCGGGACAGTGGCTCTCGTGGTGAGTCGCTAGGTAGCCACGTGCTGGTCGCCATTGAGAAGCGGCAAGCGAAACCTCTCTCTCACTGGAGAATCAAGATGCCACGCCATACCGTCCAACTTCTGGCCGTCCTTCTCGGCATGTCCTTGCATCAGTTCGCTACCGCGGCTCCCCTCTACAAAATCAGAGATCTCACGCCTGATGGGTACTCGACATCCGTTGCTTACGACATCAATTCCAGCGGCGACGCGGTCGGCGTTGCCGGAACGTTTGCCAGCGGTTCGCTGGAAGAAGCGTATTTTCTATACGATCATTCCGAGGAAACATCAACCGTATTTGGCGTTGGCGCGGTGGTGCCGCATGGCAGCTTTACCGGATCCGGTTTTCGCGAAGCAGCCATCAACGATTCTGGTCAGATCGCTGGGACGGCCCGATTTATTGGTGGTTCTCCCCAACTCCGTGGTTTTATTTACAGCGGCGGTGCAAGCGGTTCGTTTACCAACTTGGGCGTGCTCCCCGGCGCAACAGCCACCGGAATTCGGCCAGCTTCGGATGCGCTCGACATCAACAGCTCGGGTATCGCAACGGGTACCGCGACTTCTGGAGCAGGCACGATCAATAACGAAGGCGACAACCTCGATGTCTACAAAAGCACAGCCTCGCCGATCGTCGATATCGACGGCGACATCACAGTAGTGACGCGCGGTGATCGCGGGCGAGCAATCAACGACGCGGGTCTCGTCGCTGGATCCAACGAGAGTAGCAGGGCGACGCTGTTCGATGGTCCCATGGAGACGATTCTGCTTGCGGGCACTCCGTACGCCAGCGAAGCCTCTGTTGCCATGGACCTCAACGATTCTGGCATGGTCGCCGGTTCCGCCATCGCGAGCAACGATGCGTTCATCTACGATTCCTCCGACAGCTCGGTGACGGTCATTCCGCAAATTGGAACGGGCAATCGTATGAATGCCAAAGCGATCAACGAAGAGGGTGATGTCGTCGGACACGGCGACCGCGACGGTGGTCTCAGTGGGCAGGCACGCGGATATGTTTATCTTGGTGAGGATGCCACCAGCTACATCCTGGAAGACCACATCCTCGACAAAACCGTCCCGGCAGTTCCCGGCCTGGGCGATTGGGGAACTCTTCGCACGGGATGGGGCATCAACGACAGTGGCTGGATTGTTGGCAACGGCGAGCGACGCTTCACCGGCGCTTCGTTTCCTACCGGCCGCGCCTATCTGCTGATCCCCACGGTCGTGCCACCCAACGGCGACATCAACGACGACGGCCAATACACAGGAGCCGACTTCTTGGAGTGGCAACGCGGTGTCGACACGGGGTTGTACGACGCAGACGACCTGGCCGATTGGGCCGCCAACTACGGTACGACATCGCTCCAAGTGTCTATCGGAAACGTCCCGGAACCGTCTGCCGCGGTGCTATTGATGCTGGCCGGCGTCGCCGCGTTGACCGTACGGCGATCCTAAGTCTCGCACAGAAATCAAAAAAGGCGCGAAGGGCATCGCCAATTCGTCTACCCTCACGATTGTAATTGACGTTCGGACTCGACGGAGAGCAGCACTTGATTTCACTCAGGACTCATCTTCCGCACATCCTAGCCCAAAATCGTCGCTGCAATCGAGAGAGTCTGCGTTGGGGAGTTCCCTTCGCTTTCACTCTTTGAGTTGCGCTATCTTGGTGTTCTTCGGGCCGAAGGCCCAGCGATTTACCTAGCCCAGTCCAACGGGCTGGGTAAACGTGGCAATCAACCGCAAGGGCCGAAGGTCCGACAGTTTGCTCGCCGTCGTCTTGCGGTAGCAGTAGTGTAAACGACCGGGCCGTTGGCCTTAAATGAATAGCGCAACTTCAAACCTACGCTTCGCGCTTGCGATCGCTACAGCATTGTGACACTCGCATTAGACACATAGCTACAGAGAAACTCTCAGTAGACGAAGTCAAACGCGGTGTGATCGGCCTACGTGCAATCTTCCTCGCGGCCAATTCAAGAACAACGCGAGTAGCAAGCACACCCCAGCCGACGGTTCGGGGATAGCGTTCCAAGTTCCCGGCACCTGTTCATTGAACGCCTGCCCTGCGCCCGCGTCATCGATCTCTGCATAGTCGTCGCCATCGTCGATGCCGTTCCAGTCGGTGTTGATGAGTTCACCCAAGGTTACGTCTGAGCCCGGAGCGAATCCGCTAACAGTAAATAGCCACGATTCGATTTCTCCATCGACATTAAAAGTGAAAGTACCTGAGGCCGCGCTGCTGGGTGTGCTTGGCGCCAGGGTCAACGGTCCGGCGCTGAAAGAGTAGTCCACGATGTCGGTTTCATCGAAGGTTCCCATGGGAACCGGCGCCGTGGCGAACTCCACGAATCCCGTTACAAAGTCCGCCGTGGTGAACGGACTACTTGCCGTACTAAACGGCTGCCCGACGTACTCGTAGACCTGGGCGGCAGGAGTCACCTGCCCAGTCAAGAGAACGGGGAGGAATGCGAATACCGTTGCGATGCGGGGCATGATTGGGTCGCCTTTTGAGAGGGGTGTTCAAGTGGCCCTGAGGTAGCGAATCCATTCGCCGTGATTGTAACCCTGCGACGGAGCCCGGCCAAGCTATTTCGTGCTACTCCCAATCAGCAATCTCGTTGATCCAGCCAATCTGGTAATCCGGTCTTGTACCCACCCTTAAGCCCGCCCCGAAATCAGTCCTCCAGTAGCCCCCAGAAGGGGAAGGCTTGAAGGCAGAGGGACGGTTCGAGTTCCAGTTTTACGGATTGAAACTATTGCGCTGGTGGCCCGATGCAACGTCTTGTGGGTAACTATTGATCAGACCAGCGATTCTCGAAGTACGTTTAGATAGTGGACTCATTTTCGTCAGGCAGAATTCCTTTCCCGCCCGATCCCTGCGAGGTCGCGATGCTCTCCAACCGCCGCTCACTAGTTTGTACGTTAGTTATCCTCTTCAGCAGTACAACGCTATGCGCCTCGACCCATGCCAAGCCGAAAGTAGGCTCGCCAGAATGGCATCGGGAGTTCGATCGCAAGCAGGCAGAGTTTGATCGTAAGTTCGATGCGGCCCACAACAAGCGCAAAGCCGCGAAAATTTGGCCATCCACCAAGACCGTTCCAACAAAGCGAACACCCGCTTTCAACGCGGCGGCAGCTCCGACGCCGCTGCAGTGCTTGCTCGCGTTTCGTAAGGCAGCCACGACGGCGACTTCCGCAGAGCAGTTGTTGCCTTACAAATCGAGAGTCCTCCGCGAGAACTACCGAACCGCGAAGGGCTGGGGCTCGACTTACGACAATCTTGCGCACGACAAGAGCATCGTGCTAGGTCTCTACCGCATCGACAGCATTCACATCAACGGGGATACCGCCTCCTTCAAAGTCCTGAGACAATCAAAGCCCGGCAGCAACAGTTACAGCTCAGGCTCCTTAACGATGAAGGGCGAGGGAAATCGCTGGCGCATGGATTCCTACAAGGACAACATCAACTGGGTGGGAATGCCCGCAGCGTCGAGTAACCTCAAGCGAGGATTCCCCATCTATCTCGAATCGTATCTCAGACGATTGAAGCATGCCCAGGAAGCGCCAAAGTCAGAACCGCCCAAGTTAGAAACAGATGCCGGGGCCGATGCAGAGCCGACCGAACAGCCGTCGCCCGCGCCGCAGCCAGCGGAGTGAGGCTCATCGAGACGTCTAGTTCGTCTGGGGTACCGTTGCGATTCGTGCAGTCCTTGCCATGCCGAGAAGATGGCTTGATAAAACAACGAAACGCAATGTCTATTCGGTGATGTTCAATTGCCAGGAGACTCCAAACTCGTCTTCGACCCACGCGAACTTTTTGCTGAATGGGTACTCGTTCAGTGGCATGAGAACTTTGCCCTTCTTGGACAACACTTCAAAGTACTTCGCGAGCGCCTCTTCATCGGAGTTCTCTACGTAAAGCGAGACCGCCGGCGTAAAGGTCCAGTTATGCTCTCCTGGAATATCGTTGCACATGACCCGTTGTCCGTTGAGAGTAAACGCAGCAATCTTCACGGTCCCTTCTTTTCCCACCTCGCCAGGGCCATAGCGTTCAACGGAAACGATTTGCGAGTTCTCAATGAGGCCCACGTAGCGATTCATTGCCTTCTCAGCATCGCCAAAGAAGGCAAGAAACGGACTAACTCTAGGTTCTCTTGGGTTTGCCATTGGTCTTGTCTCCTCAGACTGAGACACGTCGGTCACGGCTAAAGAAAGAGCTCCCGCAGCTCCCACCGTAAGTACTTCCCTACGACTAATGCTGGCCATGTTCATCGCCTCCCCGTTGGACTCATGGCAGTAGACTAGCGCTGCCTAGAAAGTGATAGGCTGTAGCCCTCTACCAAATTGTACCTATCTCGAAGAGCGTTTGCTCGTCACGCACCGCCGACTCCCCCAGTGCGTTCGGCGTGAAACGCTGAGGTTGCGGAGATTGCGGCCTCGGACGATGAAGCTGAATCAGGTTGGCAAATGCCATTTCGGAGCCCAGGTCGATGCCCCTTGGTCAGATACGGAAGTGGCCAATCTTGTGCCTGGAACGTCGATTTTGGCCGATTATTGGGCTGCTATTTGAGACAGAGGTCATCGACACCGCCGGGAGTAAATCTGCCCAAATCGCAGCCAGTTTCGACGCGTCGGTCGATGAATCTGACGCGTCGAAACAATTTCCGATTCAGACGTTATTCTGGTAGTCTACCATAAGATTTCCTGCAAGACTTCAGATAGCCTCTCGAACTCTAGCTAGAGTTTAATTTGAAGACCTGAATGCCCTGGAGTAGACGATGAACGAAGCTCAGAAATGCTCAGAGTGCGGGGGCAAACTTGAAACTGGTTTTATTCCAGATATTTCGATGGCGGCTGCTTTCAAGACTTCATGGCATCGAGGTGAAGCAGATGACAAGACGATTTTGGATTACGTGAAATACGGCCCCGGGCTTAAATACGACCGCTCGAAAGTAATAGCGATTCAAGCTTTTCGCTGTACACAATGTGGTCTTCTGAAAATGTACGCGAATCCTTCGACTTCGGATTAGTGCCCGTACCTTCTACGACGCGTCAGCCGATGAATCCACGCAGTTTGGCGATTTGCTAAATCTACTTCAGTCATTCCGACCTTAGCGGATTCGACGGGACCGCTTTTGCCCCAGGTGACCCACCGACGTGAGTTAGCAGCAATGGTCGGCATCGACTATACTACATGCAGAACCGCCACAGTGGGTGGCTGGCAATTGCCAGAGTGTGAGGCGGCTAGTTGAAGTCATCTCCAATACCGCTTTTAGATTCCAACACGTACAAAGCCATGCATCATCTAATCAAACGACTAGTGGTGCTCTTGTTCTGGGTGACGCTTTGTGCCTATTCAATAGGGGTCGCTGTTGCTCGTGAAGGCTTACATACAGTTGCATTGACTGGCGATCAAGTCCCGGGAGCTCCTGCCGGAGAGACTTTTACCAGGTTCGCCACGCCGGCACTGAATGAGAGCGGCCATACCGCGTTCCAGGCAACTAGCCGATCGAGCCCAATAGATCCATTTCAAGTCGCCCTTTATAAGCAAGATTCAATTGGGACTATTTCTCTTGTGGTCAAGAGGGGAGAACCTGCGACGGGAGTCAGTGGCTCGCCAGTTATCAAGAGTTTTGGATCATTGTCTGCGGCTCCAGTCTTGAACGAAAGAGGAGATGTTGCTTTTTTTGCTGAACTCACATTAGATGGGACGAGTACGGCGGTATTTAGTGACGGGGGCACTAACGGATTGGAACTGCTGGCACGAACTGGAGCCTCAGCCCCAGGCGCCAGTAGCGATTTGGACTTCGTAGTAATAGGCACGCCCGTCCTTAACGATGATGGGCTGACCGCATTTAGTGCCGGGTTGAGTCGCTTCCACACGCCCGGGCGAAATGGCGATGGGATCTACGTTGGACAATCGCCAAGCGACTTGAGCCTCATCGCA
Source organism: Adhaeretor mobilis (assembly GCF_007741515.1). GTDB lineage: Bacteria > Planctomycetota > Planctomycetia > Pirellulales > Lacipirellulaceae > Adhaeretor > Adhaeretor mobilis. Next base: position 5,941,742 of record NZ_CP036263.1, on the reverse strand, counting down.
CACGTCGCCCATATCGATTCAGAATCCAAGGTTGGAGATGACGTAGTTACGTTGTTCGCTCCTGTTATCAATAACAATCGCCAAGCGGCCTTCTTCGCTGGCACGGGGGGGTTTTCGCCCCATAGCAATGGTTACGTCATCAGTGCGGAACAAGGTTCCGAGTTACAGTCATTCGGCGAACCAGGCACACTAGCCCCAGATGTTAACGGAGTTGCTTTCAGTGGCGTTTATTCAGACCCAGGTATCAATGACGCGGGCCAAGTTGCATTCGTCGGAACTCTCGATCCTGAGGAGGTCGGCTATCCAGAGTACACAGGTGTTTTTATGGGAGAACACTCAGATAGCTTGAGAGTTGTTGCTCGTGGAGGAGATCCCGCGCCAATGGCTGGCGATGGCGTCCACTTCACTGGTTTTTACCCTCCCCAAATGAGCGGAAACGGTGATGCTGTGTTTCTTGCGTTTTTGTCAGGGCAGAAACGTGGAGTTTATAGCGGGTCCTCGACTGACAATCTACGACTCGTAGCAATGGGAGGCGACGAGGCACCAGGGTTTGACGGTGGTCGGTTCGGTTCGTCAGTTGGTCTGCCGGCAGTCAACGACAACGGTCAAGTTATGTTCGACTCTTACGTGTTAAACGAAGGCGGTGAAACTATAAGTAGAGGAATCTGGGCAGAGGACAGATTTGGGATACTCCGTCTTGTCACGCACACAGGCGACATACTTAATGTTAGCGATGATCCTTTCCTTCCTGATTATCGTGAAGTGCGAGGCTACAATTTCCTGGTCGGAACTGCCAACCAATCAGGACGGCCAAGTGGCTTTAACAATAAAGGGCAAGTCGCTTTCTACGCTTGGTTTACCGACGGTACATCAGGCGTTTTCATCTCCAATGCCGTCGTCGTACCTGAGCCAAATGCCGGTGAAATACTGGGGATCGCACTTCTAGCAGTTGCGGTTTCACCATTCTCTCGTCGCAAACGGTAGATAAATGTAATTGCATTAGCAATGGCTCAGTACGCAGTGAAATGTTTCACCGGCAGAATCTCTAAAGCATTGTGCCTGACCCACGAATCTACGGTCCATCCGAATCTACTGTGCGGCGGCACTTCGACCTATTGCATGAAACCGTGCTTTGCCAACCTGCGTCGGCGAGTATGTCCGAAGCACCTTAGAGATATATGGCTATGTGCGTTCGGCGAGAAACGCCGAGGCAGATTGGCGACATTAGAAATCACCCGCTAAGTGACAGAGGTTGTGCAAACCGCTGTCAGTTTGGGCACCAATTTATCTAACCCCTGAGTGCCCCGCATTGGCCACTTAGCGCAAAAAAAACACACAAGTCTTAACAGTCCCCTAACCCGGTTCCCAGCGCCCGCAGCGTTACCGAAATCCGCTTCCCCTGATGCCGGTTAAACCGCGGCACTTCGTGTGTCCACGCTCGGTTGGTTTCGAACGGCATGACCAGCACGCTGTGATTAGGCACAGGCAAATCGAAGGTGCCTTTGCCGCGCCAGGGTCGCAAGCGAAATGTCCGCTCCTCACCAAGCGACACGGTTACAATTGGCGCGCCTTCGAACATATGCTTAGTAGAATCGCGGTGCGCGCCGATGTAGTGGCCCAATGCGCCGTCGTACCAGTTGAGCAGCAGCGCGTTGAGCTGGTCGTGAATGTTCTGCTGGCACCAGCGGACGAGCGGCGTTAGTAGCTCAGGCACCGGCAGCGCCGGCATGGTCTTGCCGGAGTAGTGATAATCTTCGCCAAAGGTCTGTTGCCAGCGAGGTAGCTTTACTGTGCGACCGTGCAGGAAGATCTCCGGGAACTCCGCAGGGCGAAGTTGCCAGAGGGCCTCGAAATCTGCGGCGCTAAACCATAGCTCCTCGGGCAGCAGGCACGTAGAGACAAAATGCCCGTCGCCCAAGTCATGCGTGGCAAGGCGTTTCATGTCGGTTCTTTCTCGCGGCACCTGCCTAGAGCGCCGCTGGTAGGCAGTCCACTCGGGCATGTTGTCTCTGTCCTATCCAGGGTGCTTAGCACCAGAGGTAACACCCGGTTTGCCACCTGCACTTCAGGCACCGACACGTTATCAAGTCTTGAACTCTTCTTGCAGCAGCTCGATTTGGCTGAGCACTTCAAGGAAACGCTCGCCAAACGGGGTGAACTGATACTCGACGCGTGGAGGAACTTCGGCAAAGCTCTGCTTTTCGAGAATTCCGAAACGCACCAGCTTCACCAAGCGCTCGTTGAGCACTTTGGTCGTCAAGCCTTCGGCAGTGCGCTCAAGCTCGCCAGGTCGGAGGGTGCCTTGAGCGATCTGCTCTAGGACATGCATTGTCCATTTGCAGCCGATGCACTTTTCAAACATCTCGGCAACCGTAGGTGGCCGGTTGGTCGTCTGCTCTTCCGTGTTCATAAGACCCTTTCCAAAAGGTACCTGCCGTACAAAAAAGTGCCCAGTTGTTGGGTTGGTTCGCGCAACTACGATTGTACTCAGACGGTGCAAGTCACTCTGGCTGCCCCCTCTGGTCAGACCTATTTGGGCTGATCCACAATTAATCGGTTCCTAAGGAAACCTACGATGAGCACAACAGCCACATTCTATCACGCCGGTTGCCCAGTTTGTGTTGCCGCCGAACAGAAAATCGCCGAATCGCTGGACACCAATCGATACGACGTTGAAATCGTCCACCTGGGAGAGGCGAAGGAGCGAATCGGAGAGGCAGAAGCCGCGGGAATCATATCAGTCCCGGCCCTGGTCATCGATGGCCAAGCGTTTCACATCAACCATGGAGCTGATCTGACAGACTTGAAGTAGTTGAATTGGACGGCGCTTCTCAACTTGTGGTGGGTAGGCAACCCCACGGCAGAAACTTGATGAACCGCAAAGGGCACAAAGGACGCAAAGAAAAACTAGACAGGATGACCAGGATTAACTGGATTTCCATCCTGTTGATCTTGTCAATCCCGTCTAGTTTTCCTCCGTGCTACTAACAGTTCAAAGTTTTGTAGCTTGCGCAAATTATTCTGACATCGTTCGAGGCAATACTGCTTAACTCTAAACCAGCAAAGGACTAACACCACGCAGAGGCGCTAATGACGCAAAGCATGACAAGTACGCCCAGAGGGCAGGCACAAAGAGTCGAAATGTGTCGACCCTGCGGGTCTAAAATAGAAATGATGGAGTGCTGCGGTGTCTGACGACACCGGCTAGGGGTGTAGTGACCCTCCGGGCCAAGAGAGGAGGCTCATGTGTAAATGCCAGGACGCAGAGAATACGAAACTTATCTACTTTGCGCCTTTGAGTGAAACTAACCTTGGTTGCGGCAACCAGCCGCGCTGGGCTCTCCCCAACTTTGATAACACCGCTCTGGGGTTCAACATTGTTTGCATGGGGTTTGCCTACCCATCAAAACTAGCATGCGACGCGGAAGCTACGCATTGCAGCTTCGCCGCGGCCCAAGTTCAAGACCTCTCAGGGCTTACGCCTTAGTGGGGCCAACGCAAGACTTGCAAGCAGCAACAACCCAGTAGCTGGCTCAGGCACTTGTTCCGCCGCTGCCAACGCACTGGCATCGTTACCATACTGGTCTTGCCAAAGGGGTACGAGCGACGGGTCTGCAAGTTGAATAGCCAGGAGATCAGCGCCATCGACATCCAGGTCGCGGTCGAAATCGGCGCCGAAGGTGACGATCAACTCGGCCGTGTTGACTCCCAGGCTAATGAAGCCCACGAGTTGGCCGGCGATGGATGGAATCGTGACACTGTCAAACTCGCCGACGAGACTTTCTGCGTTCAGGAAAGTGAACGCATCGCCTGCGCTTGGTTGAAAGCCGTCGATGAATGAGACATCGAGCGTGCCATCAATCGCCGCAGTACCAGTAACCGCAAGCAGGTCGTAATCTTCGACCGCACTTGTCCCACCGATTTCCACGGCCAGCGTTGCGCCTTCGACCATGGTGAACGAATCCTGCACGGTGAGTTGCCCGGTAGGGAAGTCCGTTGTTCCCGGTGCCACGGTGCCGCCGGCTTGTACGGTCAGATGCGACATTGTCCCCTGGCCCCCCAGCGTGCCCGCTTTTACGGCCACTTGTCCGGCTAAACCGTTGACCAAAAGCGTGCCTCCGCCAAGTTTTCGTAAGCTGTGATTGGTGGAGTCCGCTGCGAGGGTTGCTTCAATCGTGGCTGTCACGCCTGAATCGACGGTGATGTTTCCTGAGAGTACTGTGAGCTGAAAGTCTGTCAGCGTGTAGTCCGCCTGAAACGTCACGGCGGAAACGGTGCGGTCGTTCCCCAGGTTGATGGTTGATTGCGAGGAGCCTGCCGCAAAGATGGCGTGGTCTTCGGTTACAATCGCTTGATCGACAGTATCGCCACGCGTCCAATTCGCGTCGGAAACCCAGGTCGTACCGTTTCCAACAGCGCCCGCACCTGCGTCGTCGCCGTTCCAGATGGCGTCCTGCGAAGCGCTGGTAACTCGGAAAACGTTACCACCCCGGGCAGTTAGATAGAGATTACCAGCATCGTCTTCGCCGAAAGAGCTAATCTGACTGAGCGAGCCGGCATCGGGCGTGAGGTCGTTGTTGATACGCGTGACCGAGGCGCTCGGGTCAATCGCGTCGGGGTCAAGCTTCCAAATATTGCCGGAGCCGATATCTGAGAATAGGTAGTGTCCTTGGAAGTGCTCAACGGGGCCTCGGTAAACATGACCACCTATAACTGTGGTCCCCTGCAGTGCGCCGTTTCCGCGCGTGTAGTCGTGGATCGGATCGACATTGCCAGGCGGCTTAGGACCGCCAACTCCGGGGGTTGCGATGTCGCCTTCGCGGAGACGCCAACCGTAGTTCTCGCCGCCGGTACTATCGGCAGGCTGGTAATCGACTTCTTCGCGTTGCCCCTGACCGACGTCGCCGATCCACAGATCGCCTGTCGCGCGGTCGAAGCTCGACCGGTATGGGTTTCGTAAGCCGTAGGACCAAATTTCGTCGTCACCCGTGGCATTCACGAAAGGGTTGTCGGCAGGCACTGCGTAATTGCGCGTCGCGTCGCCGATAAAATCGTCCCCGTTCACATCCACGCGCAGCATTTTACCTAGCAAGTTGTTGGTAATGTCTTGGGCATTGCCGATGTTTGCGGTATGTCCTGTGCCGCTGTCGTTTCCGCTTCCGCCGTCGCCGGTGGCGATGTAGAGATGATCATCATTGGGACTAAACCCAATCCAGCCGCCATTGTGATTGCCTTGTGGTTGATTGAAGGAAAGGATTTCATGCTGGCTGCTGAGGCTTGCACTCGTAGCAGTTAATGGGTTGGGACCGTCGGCAGTATAGCGACGGATATGCGTATCGCCGCTGCCAGCATCGGTCGTCACGTTCACATAGAAATGGCCATTGTTGGCATAGTCGGGGTCGAACGCCACGCCGAGCAGCCCTTGCTCGCCGCCGGTTGCTAGGCCGGTGAGCTCAATGAATGGCGTCGCTTGAACCACGCCGGTCGTGAGATCGAGAATCTTGATGCGAGCATCGTCTGAGTTGTGATACTGCTCGGCAATAAACAGCCGTTCTGTGTCGCCTGCCGGAGCGCCGGCATACAGCGGTAGCGTGAGCCCCGAAGCAACACGGACGGTGCTAGTTTGGGCGACGGTCGATTGTGCCAACGTCATGGCAAGCGTCGCGGAGAATACAAAACTCTCTATGGATATTAGTAAGGTGCGCAGCATGACGTTCTCCCTCTTCTCGTAGAATGCCCGCGGTGCCGGCGCGAGCGTGATGTTCCGTTCTGCCCAGTATAGCCGAATTCAGAGGCGAAAACTTGAGTTCGTTCGAACAAATGCATTCACGCCACAATACACGCAACGCGTCATTGTTGTAGTGAAATCGCCGGCAGAGGATTGTTGGTGACACGATCTGCTAGCAATCGATCGCTCGCCGGCATCGTCCCGATGCCGCGCTGCTCACAGGGTTCGTCACTTCTCACACCCAGGCATTCTTTTCACACGCACGGCGCCGCTCGCGGCGACGGCCAGCGTGCTTTGAACTTGGAGCGCTCATTAGCGAAGTTTGAATTCTTGAAGTGAGTTGCGCTGAGGGCTAGTTACGCTTGCACAGGTTTAGGAGCGAGAACGCACCTAGTACTAGGTGAAGCGTCGAAGGCTCGGGGTCGAGGGAGAAGAGCCCCTCATTATTGAGCAAGGCTCATGCCATGTTGTTGGCGGTTTCAACGCCGAATTTGCTCTGGGCGCTGCAGGTACCAAAAGCAAAAACCCCCGACCTATGAAGGTCGGGGGTTTTGTAGTTCAAAGCCGTTGAAAAGCGAACAGCTTCATGGCGAAGTTGCTAGGTCGGAAACTCACACGCTCCGACGACCACGTCTGAAGACGCAAAAAGCAAACGACACGAGGATCAGGCTGCCAGTGGCAGGCTCAGGAATCAACGCGAAGCCGGACCCCGTGAGGAAGTATCCGCCCATGTCGTAGTACTGAGCTGCGTCGTAGATCGAGTCCTCGGTGTGTCCACCGAAGCTGCTGATCTGGGCGAAGTACATGCCAGCGGCGAGGGTGCCGGTATACGTCGTTGAGAGCGTATCGACGGATTCAGTGCCCGTGGCGAGGGAAGCCAATGAGCTGTCATAGATTTCAAGAAATCCACGGAGTGTCGCGCCGTTGTCGGCGACGCCGGGGGTCAGCAAGTCGTTGCCGTTGTGAAGTGTGAGAGTGATAGGATTGATGCCGTCAGTCTGGAAAGAGAAGTAGTCGGCCGTGTACTTATCGAAACCAATGGGGTCGAACGTGCCGCCGCCTTGGTCGATCGGGTTGATCTGTCCGCGGTGCAAGGGGTCGTTGACATCGACGATATCGCCGGTGATGGGCAGGTCGGTGGCGGTGATGAAGCTGTGGCCGATGCCGCTGTCGGCAAAGGTCATGCCTGCGTTACCTGCGATAACGGCGACATCGTTCTGTTGGAACGGGTCGTCGTTGTCGTCGTGGGCGGTACCGACGCGGAAGGCGACACGTTGACGGCCGCTGGCGTTGCCCATGGTGGGAACGTAACTGCCGGGGCCAGGGTTGGTGTCGCCGTTGCTGTATTCGTTGACCAACCCGCCGGCGGTGAAGTCGCCCTGGTGCTGGAGCCCGAAGGTGTGGCCGCCTTCGTGGGAGGAGATGTTGCCGATGTAGGTTCCGTCCTGGACGTCGTCGCCGTTGTTGACGTCCTGGGAGAACATCCAGTTGGTGTGCTCGCCGCTGCCGGCGGCGGCGACGGAGTCGATCACGTTCAGGCCCGCGAGGCCGTCGGCCGAACCCTGCCACCCGGCGTTGCCGGGAGGGCCGATGACGGTGTGCATCATGCGGGCCTGCGAGTCGTAGAAGTCTTTGCGAACGAGGTCGTTGTCCGCTTGAGTGTCGGCGGGGTTGACGAGGGCGGCGGCGGGGTCGACCGTGGTGACGTTGACATCGAACGAGCGGTACTGGTTGGCCATCGCGGCCCACATGGCGCTGATCGCGTCCTGGTCACTGGCGGTAAACGTGTCTCCGGGAGGGGCGTCGCGAAAGCCGAGATTCGTGCCCGGCGTTTCGCCGATCCAGTCGCCGTCGTAGGCAAAGCCCGACGGGTCCAGATAGATGGTATAGGCAGCACCAGGTCGGCTGCTGAGGACCGGCACGCTGTCTTGAAGCGTTGTAGCCTGGGCTAGTGGGGAGCTTACCAGTAAGGCACTGGCGACCAAGGCCATCGCAAAGCGATGGAAAACATGCGATTTCATTAGGCTGCTCGATTCTCAAGTATGACGCAGACCTTCCTCCGACCCTGCCCATGCCGAGAAGGAGGAAAATCCCGCTATTTAGGAATTGTTAGCCTAGTTATCGCCAATTACCGAGTCAAGCATCCGGCTAGAATTTACAGAAATAGTGCAAAGTCGATCGGTTTTTACTCAAACGGACTTCGTAGACCGTAACAAGCAATGCGCCATTGCAGCAGATAAGTTTGCCGGCAGAGAATTGTTGCTGACACATTCTGCTAGCAATCAATCGTTCGCCGGCATCGTCCCGATGCCGCGCTGCTCGCCCGGTTTTTCACATCTGACAATCGGGCATTCTTTTCACACGCACGGCGCCGCTCGCGGCGACGGCTAGCGTGCTTGAGCAAGGTGCGCAACATTGTGGCGATGCCGCAAACACTCACTGAACTTGAAGTAAGCATTGCATTGCCGTAACCGCGCTAAAGCTTGTTACGGCCTACTTGGCTCATCACTGCCGCAAGCAATAGTAGTGCCAAAGACGTGGGTTCAGGTACGGCCCCAGTCGAAGAATACACTGAGGAGACGAGGGCTCCTTGGCCGTACTCCGTCTGCCAAGTCGGGATCAGCGAGGGGTTGTTCACTTGCAGCGACAGGAAGTCTGCGCCATCGACATCGCCATCGGGTTCGGTATCAGCCGTGCTGCCCGTCAGGTCCAGCAGGAAGCTACTGTTGGCGAAGATATCGCCCTCGACATCAAGCGTCACGATTTGCCCGTCGACATCGACGTCTTCGATGAACTGCACAGGTAACTCCAAGAAGGCGTCGATCATGGTTAGCGATCCCGACATGCCGTTGGGCGTAAAAGTGATCTGGCCCAACGTACCTGGCGATGCGTTCCCGATAACCGGTGTGTCCGCCAAGTCGATGGTATCGTTGACCGCTCCGGTAGAAACAACCGTTCCTTGGTTGAGCGTGATAATGAACGCCGAGGCATCGAACTCATAGCGAATCGCACCGGTGGGGAGCATCGTCAAGGTTGCCGGTGGAGTAAGGGTCGTAACATCGGCCACAGCATCGTTCACCGATACGTTGACACCGAAGTTAGGTGGTGATCCCAGGGTGAACAAGAATGAACTTAACGGTGAGACTTCCGCCCCCGTGACAGTAAAATCGGCCGTAGTGGGAAACCCACCAGCGTTCCCGAAATCAAAAGTCGCATCAATGGTGCCGCCTAGCATCTGCGTATCCGTATCGCTGAAGGTAAAGCCAAACTCCGTCGAAGCCTCGATCGTAAGGCTCGACTGCTGCTCATCAATCGTGAAGACCGTATCAGCCGCACTGGCACTCGTCGCCAAGATGCTGACAAGAAATGCGCTGAGAATGGAAAGTGATTGAAAGTTGGCAGTCATCGGCAGCTGCTTCCTAGAAGAGGACTCGTAGGGAATCAAAATGCGGGAACTACATACTAGTTGATGACGGCCCAGCAGACAACGAAATTGCGAGAAATCGACCGCAGAGTAAGTCGCGAGTTTTTTGACCACGTATAGTGCAAGTCTTGCGAATCGCCTTTCGGCTCGTGATACCTTGTGGGTTCATCTCAACTTCTGGTGGGTAGGCAACCCCACGGCAGAAACTATTTAACCACAGAACGGTTTATTCAAAGTTGGGGAGGTTCACAGAGAAACTTGATGAACCGCAAAGGGCACAAAGAAAAACTAGACGGGATTTACAAGATGAACAGGATTGACTGGATTTCTATTCTGTTCATCTTGTAAATCCCGTCTAGCTTTCTCTGTGTTCTCGATGGTTCAATTCCGCAGGGTTTTTTCGTAGTGCTCGTTGTATCGTCGTGGTTACCATCGACAATTCTCTATTCACAAGAAGAGATAAATGTTGGGTAGCGGTTACCAGCACACCTCCGCTGTCTCCGCGTGAGATTTCAACGCCCAAGATTTCAACCAAGGCGCTTCAGGATGAGTATTCATACTCCCAAGCCACCCACTAAATTCAGTGAGGAACCACCTTGTGCAGGACTATCGCTCTCACCACTCGTGCTATCCGTGGTTCACTGAGCTACGCTGCCGCCTCGTAGCACTTACGATTCCAACCAATAACAGGAGCGTTGCGCTGGTGAGGAATCCTGTCTCAAGATTCCGCAGGTATCGTAATTGAACATTGAGACGCGGGCTTGAGCCGTAGGTAAGTTGCGACTGTGACCGTCGAGAGTAGCAGCAAAGCGATAGCCGAGGGCTCGGGGACTTGTTGCGAAGCGGCAATGACACTCCCGCCGCTACCGTACTCCGTTCGCCAAGTCGGTATGAGTGAGGGGTTGGTCCGCTGCAGGGCGAGGAAGTCGGCACCGTCCACATCGCCATCGGGTTCCGTATCGGCAGATAGCGTCGTGCCAACTAAATTTGCAACGAACACCCCAGAAGTAAAATCAGTGAAGTTGAGCGTGAACGCAAGCTGCCCCGCATCGTTGAAGCTGGTGCTGACGCCTCCCGTGCCGGCGCTATTGGCGATGGGGGCGATCGCGTTGATCGTGCGCAGGTCTTCGGTGTTGGGGTCATCATCAACGTCGAATAGATCGCCCTTGCGAACGATAAGTTGCAGATCGCCATTGAGATCGGTCGCCCACAGGGCTTCGTCAGTCTGAAAACCAATGACTCCAGGGCCGGCAAGATGCGTCTTGAAGGCGACTTGGTTCAAATCGTTGAACGCGGGAAATGCGATCTGCTGCATGGTCACACCGGCATCGAGACCAGACGCTTGTTGGCCGTTGTAAGCAGCGAGGGTCAACGTGCCGCCGGAGTCCTCAAACCAGACTCCCTCAACCGGCACGACACCCGCTTGCGGGCCGCCCGGATCGAATTGACTTGTGGCATTCGCGGGTGGCGATGACGGTGACGCGGCGGCGAAGAGAGCAACGCCGCCCGTTTCATTGGCTACGAAGTTGCTGAAAAAGTTAAACTCATGACCTCCTAAGCCGGGAGTCATGTCACCCGTCTTCGCAACCGACCGGCCGCTAGTAACGCTTGTGTCGTCGATTTGGAATTGATGGACGCTCGTTCCACTGACAAAGCCATGATACTCCGTGAACACGGTGACTTGGTCAGCGTCGTTCAACTTGGGGACAAAGAAATCCTTGATCGTCGTGCCAGCGGGTAAACCGAAACCGCTGTTGCCGGATTCTAATAAACCGGTGTTTGTAGGAATCGTGCGACCCGCCACGTCCAGCGCCGTTGATCCAGTGACGAAAGGGCTCCACTTGCGAGCATAAAGAGCCAACCGTCGACTTGCGTTGGTAGAGACTGTGTTGGTCTCGGTGACTTGATTCGAGTCGACGATGTCCCCCGTCGCAATAATCTTTTTTTGCGGGCTGCCATCGGAGTGAGGTAAATAAGATATAGTCGTTTCTCCAGAACCGGCAAGTGTGCTGCGAAACGTACCATCACCTGCCGAGTCGTAGGTCATCAAGCCGAGCGTGTCGGAAGTATCGCCAGTACCAACCACAGCGTCGCCTTTCTGCACGGCTAGGTCGGCAGTACCACTTTCGCGAACAATAATTCCACGATCATTGGCCGGGCTAATGGGCCCACCATCAAACAAGCTAAGCAGAGCCAGATCACCCTGGTCGTTCGCAATCAGTGTGCCGAATACATTGTAATTCACCCCTGGCGCGGCCCCTGGTACTTGGGAGCCCGTCAAAAACGCGACCTCATTCTGGGCAACGATCGCTTGTTCGCCCCCTGCGGTATTCGCCGTAAATACGGTGTCACCATTTGGCAGAATATAGGGTGCAACGAATTGCGAAAATCCAGTGAGTGTTTCTCCATCGACGACATCGCCAGTAAGTGCCGAGGTCGTGAATAGCTGGGCTCGACCTACGGCAGGCGTGAGTGGGAACATCGCGACGAGTAGCAGCGTGAAGCGTTTCATCGTTCTCAGCTTTCTAAAAAGACTATCGACCTAAAAATCCCTAGCCCTTGGGTGTGTTTCGGCGCTGCCAACCCCGCGGCTTGCGCCGGGGGCTAGTGAATACGATGGATGCGATAAAAAAGATGCAAAGCGACGAAGGCTCCGGCACCCCAACTTCTGTTGATTCGGTGACGACATGCTCGCCATCGGCACACACACTGTTAACAGAACCTGCCAGGGCTTCAATGGTGCCCAAGCTCTCGAAGCTTCCACTGGGGTGGTGGATGAGTTCAATTCTTCCCGCGCCGCCGCAACCACCTGTGTTGGTTACACTGCCACCGTTTCCACCGTTGGCTTGAATGAGTGCTGTCGGATCGAGATTCACGTCAAAGGCGTGCAGTAAGATACCACCACCGCTGCCGCCACCACCGTCGGTAAACCCTTCTCCTGCATGACCACCGTTGGCAAGAATCGAAGCGCCATTGAGTTGCAGTGAAGTGAGTGCACCAATCTCAAGGGCACCACCACCGGCACCGCCACCACCGCCGAGTCGTTGGCTGCCGCTACTCGCTCCCCCGCCCCCGCCCCCGCCGCTGCCGGCGAACAGCAGATCGTGTAGCGGGTCCCCATAGGGCAATCCGCCTGGGCGGTTGGTAACCCCAACGCCACCGTTTCCACCACCGGTACCGAAGCCAGCGCCGGCACCGGAGCCCGCACCGCTGACCGCGGCACTACTCGACCCGGCGACGCCATGACCGGGCCCAATGCCATCTTGACCAAAACTGAAGGGGCCCCCATTGCCGCCGCGTCCACCGCCTGCGATCCCCAGACCACCGATGCCGGTAAACCCCCCGGGCGCCTGATCTGTTCCATCGGCACCGCTAACATCAATCGTTCCTGAGAGAATCACTGAACCTTGAAAGAGCAATGCCAGTGCGTTGCCCCCGGTGACACTAATTGCGTCACCATTTGCCAGAGTGCTACCGCCATCAAAGGTAAATACCGCAATATCGGGCGCACCGCCTCCCTGCGAAACCAAGACGCCTCCCGAGGAGCCATTGAAAGTCAGCGCGTCGGTGTCGATCGTAAAATCACCCGGGGGTAGCACGCCGAAGGAAGTGAAGTTGCTCGGGTTGAGCGGCGCGGCAATCGCCTCTTGAGCGAGCAATACCAAAGCTGCGATTGCGACGAAGAAACGATCGCGCGCGGGTCTCGATAGGCTGAAAGTACTCATGAGAACCAAACTCCAAAATAAAGGTAGGCCATAACAAATGACGTTTCACACCTAGCCCCCAGCGCAAGCTGTGGGGTTGGTAGCACGGAATCGTTCGCAAGTTCTCAACCCCGCGCCGACGGCTAGAGAATTCGACGCCGGGGGCTAGTGAGAAATAATCCTGTAAGCAACAGCAAGCAAACCGTCGAAGGCTCAGGCACATTCGCACTTGCCGCCACCACCGACCCATTCCCATACTCCGTTTGCCAGTTAGGGATCAGCGCGGGGTTGTCACGCTGCAAAGCGAGGAAGTCCAAGCCATCCACGTCGCCATCGTTGTCGAAGTCCGCTAGGAGCGGCGCAACGACTTCTAGAATCACCGAAGAGGGATTGTACTTGATATTCCAGACATCGCCGGAGCTGAGCGGTGGCAGTTGTAGCGAATGGAAGGTGCCACTGATGCTGTTGGCCGTAATCAGTGGAAACTGATCGCCTAACACGGGCTCGGTGAGGCTCGCCAAATCGACATCGAGAATTCCGCCCAGTATGGCGTCGCCCACAACCGTCAGACGGTCGAACATGTTGGTTGCTGCGTCGCCGATGTCAACGGTCATTCGCGAGAATTGTGCGCTTTGCTCGTACTCGCCGACGGTCACTTCGCTGAAAGTGGTTGGTCCTGAGAGCGTCAAGCGGTCGATATTCTGCAGCTTGCCGGGAATGGTCACGCCATTCTGGATCAGCAGATTGCCATCGTTGAGCAGTGTGCCGCTGCCGAAGACTTCTGCGCCGGTTTCAATCGTTACATTGTTATTGATTCGCAGCAGAGCACGAGCATTGATCGTCAGTTCCGCGTCGCTGCGGAAGGTCGTCTGGGCAGTGATTCGAGTTTCGCCGATGCCGCCGACATTCACCGCACCATCAGGTCCGGTATCGACTCCGTTGCCGACGATGAAGGGCTGCCCGCTCACTCGGCCGATCGAGTCGTTCACGTTGTTCAGGTTCAAGTTACCGTTCATCACCCAGGCCCCACTGGTTTGCACACTGAGCACACCTCCATGGACGCTTACCGAGCCATCGAACTGGTTGCCAATCGCTTCGATCGAGTTCGTTTGAAACTCGAGGATGCCCGTGGGGCCGATGGTTGTTTGGCTGTTCTCGACAGGGCCATCCCAGTTGACTGTCGATTGTCGAAAGACGGTTGTCCCGTTGATCGCCATGGTCGAGCCGCTGCCGAGATTGAACTTTGAACCAGAGCGGAAGTCCATGTCACCCCGAAAGTCGACGCTGGTATTAGGTGAGATTGTCATCGTCGCCTGATCGATGTCGAAGTCGGGGAAAAAAACCGCGTTGCCCGACAGCACGTTGATTTGCGTAGCGTTGCCACGCACCGTAACGTCGCCGCCTCTTAATGTCGCGGTGTCGGAGAGGCCGTTCATTTCCAACAGTCCGCTACCCGCCTGGGCATTGGCACCCAGTTGCCACGAATCGGAAAAGGAGACTGTGTCGCCCCGACCAATCTGCATGGTGCCGTCGAAGGGGTCGGTCAGCGGGCCATTCACATTGAGACGAAGCGACGTGGATAGAAATGTGCCATCGTCCACATCCACTACGCCGTTGCCGTTGGTCCCGTCGAGATCAAACGCTCCGTCCGTGCTGATTGTGAGCGTGCCGAAGTTGGCGCGGACCGTGCCGTTGTTGTTCAGCACACTGGTTGTCGAGCCACCGCCGAAGTTGTCGAAGCCTATGAACCCCGCTCCGCTAATCACGCTGCCTACGTCGATCGTTGAACCTGGTTCACCAATTTCGACCTCCGCCCCAAGCTGCCCGAGGGCCCCCAGGAACAAGTCTCCACCGTTAACCAGCTCGAAACGATGCGTGAAAAATGCCGTAGGCGCATTCGCTGCATGGCGTAGTGTGAGGCTCGATCCGGGGTTGCTAATAATCGTGGGATTGCCGCCACCTCCTGCGGCAGAGAGTTGGTGCCCGTTGGTGTTGACGTCGATTCCATTGGAAATCTGCAGGCCACGAATCCGCGCGTTGCCCGCCAGAAAGACAGCCGAACCGAATGTCGTATTGTTTAGGATGGCATTGTCGTTCTGTGCGGGCACGCCGAAGGGAGTCCAGTTCGAAGCATTGGACCAAAAGTCGCTGGCACTGCCGTCCCAGAATTTGTCGACCGCCTGTGCCGACGACGCGCACCATGTAAGTGGAAGCAGCATGCAAACCAGGAATACTGTCCGGCGCTTTATACGCAGAATCAAAAGTAGTCCGCCGACAAGAATTGCCATTCCAGCAGGCTCCGGCACCGCGACGATCTCCTGGCCTGTGGTGTTTTGTTGTTGCCAAAGCAGAAAATCCTCGCCGTTGGTTTGCCCGTTAAGGTTGGCGTCGCCGCCGCTGGCTCCTCCGTACGCTGCCTGCCAGGCAGCCAAGTCCGCGCTATCAACGTCGCTATCGGAATCGAAGTCAGCCCCTTGCAGCAGTTCGAAGGCGAGCGGCTCGACACCATCGTCAAGAATTTCGATCACCAACGTTGCTGGCGAGTTCGAAGTGAATTGAAATTCAAAACCGATGCCGTGGAAACCCGCGGGTGGTTCGGGCTGGGGATTAAACGCCACCCAGGTGCCAGGCGCCGCAAATCCGCCTGAGCCGGTGGTCATCGTGAATTGCATGTTCAGCGGACTGGGCCCATTGGCTTGAAAGAAAAACGCTTCGCCATTGGGTGCGCCATCGGCCTCGAAAGAAAACTCGTCTGGCAAGGCCATCAAAATCTGCGCGCCCCCTTCGCTCACCGCGATATCTGGGATCGTCATGCGCAATTCGGTTGCTTCACTGAGGTCGATCTCCGGCGGGATGAAATAGGCGGGTGGCTCGGGCTGGGGATTAAACGCAGCGATCACCCCAGGGTTCTCAAATCCACCGCTCGTGCGGAATCGGAACGCAGTCGACCAATCGGCCTCTTGGCCAACTGCGGACGATGAAAACGGGCCGCCACAAAACATGCCACCCAAGGTCGCTATTGCGATGATTGCGATCCGCATAATCTTTCCCCTTGCTAAGGCTAAATGAAAGCAGGCAAGACGAGGCTTTCTAGTTCCCCCCAAGTCCTAAGCAGCAACGGGTGCGAATCGCAGTTGAGAATCTCCGGTCAAGCTACCAGGGAAACTCACACTCGTCCAGCTAGGCAGCGATGTCCCGAGAAAACGGTTGTCAAAACAGACAACAACAACCAAGTTCTCGGCTCTGGCACACTGTTTGAAGCTGCCACCGCCGGGCTACTCCCGTACTCCGTTTGCCAAGTAGGAATCAGCCCCGGGTTATCACGCTGCAGCGAGAGGAAGTCAAAGCCGTCGACATCGCCATCCGGTTCGGTGTCGGCGGCGAGTACGGCAAGAATTTCGAGGACAATATTGTTCGTGCCGTAGTTGATCTGCCAGTCGAGATTGCCGGTGAGTGTCGGCAAGATCGTAGAAAAGAATGTGCCATTGACTCCCTCATCTGCCGTGAGGATTTCAAAGGTGTCGCCAGCGCTGGGTTCGAAGCCATGGATTAGGCTGACTTCCAAATCCCCAGTGAGCGCCGCTTCGCCAGCGATATCGACGAGGTCGAACTCGATGCCGGGGGTGAGGCCGCCGATCTCAATTTCGAGGTTGCTCAGTTGTCCGAGGCTCAGATCGCCGCCGAATTCCATGGCTCCGGGGCTGAAACCGGGTTGCAAATCGCCGAGTGCCTGTATGTCGCCAGAGCCGACGTTGCCGTTGCCTGAAAGTGCGCCCAAGAAAACCGCCGTCGAACCGCTCGCTACGTTCAAAACAGCGTTGTTAGCGACATCATCGTAGAACGTCACGTTACTATTACCTCCGATGACGATGTTTCCAACCGACGAGGTCGGAGGAAAGGTAATGTTATTGACGTTGCCAAAGATGTCTGTGTTGCCGAAGCTCACTGCAAGACTGCCGAGGTTCGATAAATCGCCATTGAATCGCAGTGTGCCATTACGGGCAACGATGAGACCGGTGTTTGGGGCATTGACCAAGGTTCCCTGGAATTCGATTTCGGCGGGGGCGTTGGTCGTGCCGATCGCTTCAATGCGGCCAGAATTTGAAACAGTGTCTGCGCTGGCCAGCATCAGGTGCTCACCCGGGCCAGCACGTAACTCGCCGCCAGCGTCGATCGTGAGGTCGCTCACCAGCACGCCATCGCCACGTAATACGCCGCCCGTCTTGATCCTCGTTCCATGCAGCGTCGTGATGCCCGCACCGCTGGTGAGTGCCAGCGCCGATGCTCCGGTGCCGCCGCCAATGACCAGCTCATTCACACTGCGCGTGCCGATGCCGCTGGCGGTAACGGTCCCCGCGCCATCGACCAACACTCGCATCACTTCGTCGGGCGTGCCGCCGTGATCCCAAGCGGCGCCCGCATCCCAATTGCCGGCGCCAGGGAGCGAATGCTGGCGGACGATGCGAGTGTAAATTTCAACCACCTCATCGGTGTCCTGATCGGCTTGATAGAGGACCAGACTGCCATCGGGACTGAACTGCAAGCCCGTTGTAAAGACATCGCCACCCGGCACGAGCGGAGCATTGAGCTTCGTCGGCGTCCCGCCGTTGGTTGGCACTAAGTAGATTTCGAACACGTCGTTGACTTCTTGGTCAGCGTAATAAAGAACGCGGCTAGAATCAGGGCTGAAATGTTCCTGAACGACATCGCCGCCGTCCGCTAACGGGCCATTGAGCTTGACTGCAGTTCCACCGGTGCTGGGAACTGTGAAGATTTCCTGTACACCGTCCGTCTCCTGGTCTCCGCGATAGAGGACGCGGGCCGAATCGGGGCTGACTTGCATTACATTGATATCGCCGCCGGTCACCAGTGGACCATTGAGCTTGGTTGCCGCGCCCCCGGTGCTGGATACGCTGTAGATTTCGCCCACGCCGTCGGTGTCCTGGTCGGCTCGATAGAAGACGCGGCTGGAGTCGGGGCTGAACTGCAAGTTCTCATTGCTATTGATAACATTGCCGCCAGTTGTAATCGGACCATTAAGCTTTACTGCCGTGCCGCCCGCGCTCTCAACAGCATAGAGCTCGGTCACGTTGTTAACTTCCTGATCGGCCAAGTAGAGGACGAGGCTGCCATCGGGACTGAACTGCAAGCCGCTAGGGGAGACATCGCCGCCCGGCACGAGCGCGCCGTTGAGCTTAACCGGCATCCCTCCGGCGCTGGGTACGCTGTAAATTTCATCTACATTGTTGATATCCTGGTCGGCAAGATAGAGGACATGGCTGCCGTCCGGGCTGAATTTCCAGCCGTTGGCAGCGGCAGACACGTCGCCGCCGGTTGCCAGTGGTCCATTGAGCTTCACCGCGGCACCCCCAGTGCTGGCGACGCTGAAGAGTTCAAAAACGCTGATGTTATCCTGGTTAGCTGCATAGAGGACACGACTTGAGTCGGAACTAAATTGGAACCCGAACCCTGCTACCGAGCCGCCCGCTACAAGTGAGCCGTTGAGCTTTACCGCCGAGCCTCCAGCGCTGGAAACGCTGTAGAGCTCGCTCACGCTGGCGTTCTGCTGGTTTGCGTGATAGACAACTCGGCTTGAGTCGGGACTAAATAGCGCACCAAACGAAACATCGCCGCCGCCTACCAAGGCGCCATTGAGTTTCACAGCCGCGCCTCCTGCACTTGAAACACTGTAGATTTCAGATACAGAGTCGGTATCTTGATCCGCCAAGTAGAGGACGCGGCTTGAATCAGGACTGAACTGCAGGCTGACTGGTGATACATTTCCGCCTGGAGTTAACGTGCCGTTGAGTTTTATTGACGCGCCGCCGGTGCTGGGGACGGTGAAAGCTTCGTCGATGTTGTCCGTTTCCTGGTCGGCCGAGTAGAGGACGAGGCTAGAGTCGGGGCTGAACTGCAAGCCAGCAGTAGCAACATTGCCACCCGAGACAAGAGGTCCATTCAGTTTGATCGGATCGGCCGCCCCAGCACGATCGAACCCAAAGCATGCAATCAACGAGAACAGCAGGCAAGAAAAAACGCGCCGCAGCGCACATACATACCGAGACATATACAATCCCCAAGAATCGAGAAGTGAACGATTTCCAAACACGCTTGCACAGCAGCCGGCGTGTATGCCTCTGTCAAATGTTCCTGTGCCGAGTAGCCATTAGAACCGTGCGGTACGCCGCAAGCAAGAAATTGTCACTAGTCCTAGCAAAAACAGGGAAAGAGTCGTCGGCTCAGGGACTTGCTGCGTAGCGGCGAGCAAACTCGTACCACTTCCGTACTCCGTTTGCCAAGTCGGAATCAGCCCGGGGTTATCACGTTGCAAAGCAAGGAAGTCTGCGCCGTCGACATCGCCATCGGGTTCGGTGTCGGCGGCTAAAACGGCAAGCACTTCAAGAATAACGTTGTTCGCTCCGTAGGTGACATTCCACTCCATCCCAGTGTCCAGCGCAGGTAGTGCTTCCAACGAGAATACGCCACTGATGCCGGCATCAGCGGTGAGGATTTCGAACGTGTCGCCACCTGCGGGAGTGAATCCGCTGATAAGTTCGACATCGAGAGTGCCGTCTAGTGTTGCTGCTCCCTCAATCGTTAGCCGATCGAACTCATCACCAGCAAGCAGCCCTCCGATCTCGATGAACAATGTGTTGGCTGCGGCGAGCGCAACGTTGCCTTCGAAGTTTACTTCCGCGGGACTTGCCCCAATGGCCAAACCGCCATTGAAGTTAGCCGTACCAGGGCCGAAGAAATTTCCCGGGCCACTGATGGTGCCGTTGAAATCGACAGTGCCCACAACGGTGGTGCTCGACCCGGCGCTATTACTCACGGGGCCGTTCACGGTGGAGTTGATTAGCACGAGGTCGCCCGTATTGTCTAGTCCAGCGGTGGAGGAAAGGGTAATGCCATTGCCATTAATGAGTCCAGCATTGCTGATGGCTTGCCCTGTGAATTCCCCTTGGAGGGAAGTGAGCTCAGCGCCCACGGGTACGGTCAACGTATTATCAACTACCAAGCTCATGCCTGCGGGAACAAATGCTTGTGCTCCGCCGAAGGTTTGATCCACCACGTTGCCGCTGCTACCGAAGCTGTAACCAGCCGCGTCGGTGAGGTGGAGCGTGCCCGAAGTCATGACAAACTGCCCACTCACCGAGGAGGACGACGCGTCGAATTTGAGTGTGCCCCCGGAGAGCTCGATGAGCCCTGTATTCTCAAGGGTCATGGCTCCCGCGACTTCAACTACCGCGCCGGAGTTGATAGTCACTCTGTCGCTGACGGGCGCTGCAGAAGTCGTTCCCACGGTCAGCCCCGCCGAATTCGTCCACCTAGAGTCGTTGCCGGAGAGCGTTGTCGTCGAGCCGCCCGCCGCCAAGCCGGTTGCGTTGGTCACCACGCCTCCATTGAGGATCTGGAGAACATTCGATCCCGTGCCTCCGATGTCAAGATTGCCTGTATGATTCCACGCGGAACCCGCTCCATCGATCGAGGCGGAGCTTGCCGAGCCATTCGATGCGTTCATGCTTGTTGAACCGGTCGTAACAATACCGCCGCCGACAATGCTGAGACTGGCCCCGGCAATGCCTGGTGTAAAGGTAATCGCTGTCTGGTTATCCCACTGAGCGGTTCCGCCAGTACTGTCAACCGTCACAGCGCCATTGATCGCTGCTGACCTTGATTCCAGGAGGCCGCCATTGAAAACATCAATGATGCCCGCTTGTAGTTGATCACCCGTAGTCCAAGTCGAGTCGTTTCCGCTAATGCTTGCCGAAGCCTGAACGGCAAAAGCGCCGCCGGGGACAAACATCGTGCTTGACTGGCTGGTGACATGGGCACCGTTGGTAACGTTAAGTGTGCCGCCAAAGTTAAGATCCAGGTTGCCGCTAACCATCCAGGAGGCGTCGGCTCCTTGCACCTCGATTGTGGCCACGCTGAAGGTTGAGTTGCCAATCGAAGCGCTGCCGCTAGTGGTTGCTCCGCCTTGCAGTTCGACGGCTGCTCCCCCGGCGACGAACAAGTTGCCACTGATGTCGGTATTCACATCATGAGTCGAGGCACTGTCGGCAACGATGAGCGTACCACCATGGACCGACAAACCGCCCCCGATGGTGTAGTCGAATGCGGAGACTGCTCCGGCGTCGGTCTCAAAGGTCACATCGCCAG
Source organism: Adhaeretor mobilis (assembly GCF_007741515.1). Classification (GTDB taxonomy): domain Bacteria; phylum Planctomycetota; class Planctomycetia; order Pirellulales; family Lacipirellulaceae; genus Adhaeretor; species Adhaeretor mobilis. The sequence goes on along the minus strand of NZ_CP036263.1, from coordinate 5,920,723 downwards.
CGCTGAGAGTAAGTGAGTCGCTGGCGATATCCTCTCCGACGGTGACCGTATACGTGGCCGACTGATCGAAGATAGTATCGATGCCCGCTTTGGGGGCGCTCGCCCCTCCGGCACCCCCAGAGGTAGCCGACCAGCTGCTTGCATTGCCGAACGGGCCTCCGGTGGTCGCGATCCAAAATCGATCTTCGGCGGAAGCCTGCTGGTTAAGAAATAACAAGAGTACGAAACCAAGCAGGGCGCGTACGAACGTGTCCCAAGAAAACTGATAACGCATTGCTATCTACTTTGGATAAGGTCGGTGAGCATTAACCCTGCGACTCCGCTGCTATTCTGATTAGACCCGTGCGGAGTTCCGCAAGCAAGGAAATAGCGATAGGCCCAGTAATAGCAGACCTATAGCAGCCGGTTCCGGCACTTGTGACGAGTAGGCAAACGACGACGAACCGCTCCCGTACTCTGTCTGCCATGTCGGAATGAGCGAAGAGTTATCACGCTGCAACGCGAGGAAGTCCGCACCATCGACATCGCCATCCGGTTCGGTGTCTGCGACTAGGCCGGCCATTGTGAACAGCGAAATATCGCCACCTGCGTAAGTAATGAATAAATCCGTACCGCCAAAGGTTCCGACGACATCGCCTTCGGTGTGCCCTTCGATCAGCCCCGTCAGCGAGCCCGTGACGTTGAGAATGTCGAACGTTTGCCCTGGCGCGAGTGTGAAGCCATTGATTAGGAACACGTCGAGAAAACCGTCGAGCGTCACATCACCGGTCACATCGATCACGTCGAATTCTGTTTCTGGTGTGGTGCCACCGATTTCGACTTGAAATCGGCCACTTGGGTCGAAGTCAAGATTGCCGTCAATCGTTAGCTTGCCCGTGTTGGAACCCGCATTGTTTGCGGGAGCAATGACACCTGAAAGCGTGGTAGTCGGTGCGTCGACTGTGCCATTGCCGCGTAGGTCGCCCAGGACTACTACCGCGGCGGCGTTGATCGTGCCGCCGCTGCTGAGTCTCGCTGTGCTGCCATTCCAGATTTTCACGCGATTGTTCACCGTCAGCGTGCCTTCCACAAACAATTGTCCACTCCCTCCCAACGCCGTATCGCTGCCACCCACGAACACCGAACCGTTGTCAGGTCCAGAGTCATTAACCGTCCATGTACCGAAGTTAACGCCCGCAAACGAAGTGCCGCCGGTCTTGGCAATGAACACGGTTCCGGACGATATCGTGCCGCCCATGTCGGCGGTGGCGTCCCCCTCGTTGCCGACGGTAAACGTACCAGTCGTGGTAAATGTTGCGGAGCCAAACATATCCAGCGTGCCCGTGCTGCCCAATTCGACCGCCAAATCGGTGGGGCCATTGATGGTGACTGTCGAATTGCCAGAGATATCCAGCAAACCGCTACCCAGATTGCCCACGGTGAGTGCCGTCAACGTTCCGCCGATTGAAGACGATCCGCCGTCCTCGAACGATTCGATATAGATCGACCCGTCGCTGTCGGCCTGATTGCCGACGACAATGAATTCCAACACCGTCACAGCGGAATCCGCGATGTATAGCTCGTTGAATGCATCGCCTCCACTTTCATGGCCGACAATCAGCTGCCCCAGCACGTCGAGCGCCGAATCCTCACGGACTTCGACATAGCCTTCGCTCGTTGATTTGTCAGCAATGACCATCGTACCAGTCGTGAGCGTACTCGCGCCATCGACATAGACTTCGCCGTAGCCTTCGCCACCTACTGTGGTGTGCTGGACAAACGCTTCGCTCTGGTTGAAGACTTCCAACGTACCGTCGGCTTCTTCATCCTTGCCAAGGATGATGGGGATGTCAAAAGCTTCAAGATAGGAAAATTCGTCCGAGACGCGGACGGTGCCGAAGGAACCCGCCGCTTCGCCGATATAGAGATACGGATCGCCAGTGTTCACGGTGTCATCGATGTACAGCCTTCCGCCATCTGTCAATTCCACGGTACCGAATCCCTGTTGGCCAACGACGAGCGCGTCGGTAACGTGCCACTCGGCGCTGGGACCATCGATCAAAATATTGCCCGTTGCGCTCGAACCAAAACCGACGATCGCGGGAGCGTCAGTATCGATGATCGAATCGACAAATCCATCATCGGTAATCGTCATTGTCCCGATGCCGTCGCCGCCGACGATGATCTCGCCCACGGTGGTAACCACGCCGGTGCCGGAAACGTTGAGATCACCCTCGCTACCGGTGAAGCGGGCAATCGAGAGTGCGGGGTTCGCGAGTCCGTTGTCGCTGGTGGTGAACGACCCGCTCGAGATGTTGAGGATACCTGTGCCACTGAGGCCGAGATTGGTTTGAAACTGATTGTTGACGGTTGCGTCGCCACTGATATTGAGCGTGCCGTACCCCGTGGAGTCGAAGCCAATGTTCAAGCCCGCCCCCGAGGCGCCCCCGCTGGTTTCGAGGTGGCCCTGATCCAGGACGTGGACCACCCCCGTGCCTTCCCCACCCAGGGAGAGTCCGCCGGTAGCGGTGTAGCTACTATCGATGCCCGTAACGGTGAGCGTGCCGTTGCCGGCTGGATTCAACCCGATGACGGTTGCTGCCGAGCCGCCTGAAATTCCTTGCGACGTGCCCGTAGCCCCATCGGAGAAAGTGAGCGAGCTAGCACCGAAAGGACCGATCGCCACGACCGACCCCGCGTTGAGCGCCGCGCTGCTGCCATCGAATGTGGCGCTTCCAGCGGACGACATCGGGCCAATGATGACAGCGGGGGCTAACAGAGAACCTGTCGGCGAAATCGCACCCGTGAACGTCACATCGCTGACGGCCACATCCAAACGAAGCGCCGTGCCATTGCCGCTGACGGTGAACGACGAGCCCGCTTGAAACAGCGCGTTGTCAGCGCTCGTGGGCGGACCGCCGGTGGGAGACCATTGGTTTGCATTGGAGAACGCGCCAGCGGTTCCGTTCCAAGAAAAATCTGTTTGGGCGGAAGCAGTCCCAAGTGGCAACCAGCAGAAAACAAACAGTATGGCGCAGCAAAAGCACCTGACAATCAACATACGACACCTCCGAGCAGGAATCGATTAGGTAGCTGGGCATTGCGCGCAACTGCCTTGGTGTGTGCCGCTCATCGCTATTCCGTTGCGACCCGTCCACATTACGGATCGCCGCAATCAAGTTACGCTCGTGAGAAGTGCGAGTCAAAGGAAAATAGCAGAAAAATACTGGCTTGCCACTCGGAAGTAGGGGTGAGCGAATTCACAGGGCTGTACCCCGCGGCTTGCGCCGGGTGCTGATTGCGATGGTAATTGTCGAGAGTAGCAGCAATCCAAGCGAGGACGGTTCGGGAACGCTGACCTCCAGCGTCGGCAGGTGAATTTCTCCATTGAGCACCACGTTGTTCGCCACTACGGTGCCTTCGACTGCCGTGGTTAGGGTCAAATCAGCAGCCGATGCAAAGACCGAGCCCCCGAGTGCATTCAGATTGAGCGTCGTGGCGTCCGGAAAGTAGTAGGCAATACGACTTTGAAACGCCGGGTCGTTGAATTCATTGCTGTTGGGATTCAGCGCGTTGCTGGCTGAGAGATTGGTCCCCGCGATGCGGATGACGTACAGATCCGCGGCTAGGTCGCCGGATAAGTCATAGGTGCCATTGCGGCTGGAGAAGAAATTCGTGGGAAGGTCGAACACCGCGATGCCGTTCGTACCGGGCGTAGCGTTGAACACCAGATTGTTGAAGTCCGAGTCGTCGATTGTCGAGTTGGCCGTGAGGCCGGCAAAGAAGGCGTTCGCTCCGGTGACAGAGTTGTTCACATCCGCGGCAATTCCCGCGACCCCGGCATCGTTGTAAGTGAGGCTGCCACCTCCGTTGGTATTGACCGTTGCCCCGGCATTGGCCGTGCTGACACGGACGTTTGCGCCATTGTTCACGTTTACCGTGCTGAGTAGTTGGCCGCCAATGATCAAACCGTCGTCGTCAGCCAACCCAGAAGTCGAAACGGGACTGTTCAGCCCCGCGGCCATGGTGACGAAATTCTTGGCGTTGCCGCTGACATTCCCCCCGACAAAGGCACGGCCCTCCACTTCACTGTTGCCGGTAAGATTCCCGAGCGCGATAAGATTGAATTCATTGATAGGCCCCGCCACTGCCGTACTAAGCGAACCGACAATCGTGGACAAGGCAACCATGACGCCCAGGGCGCCAATCTGGAAACGTGTCACTAGCTTTCTCCGAGCTGACGCTGATGCCAAATAGGAAACAAAAAATAGAAAAAAAGGTTTGTCTTCGCCAGCAGACAGCGTGCCGAGGACATCTTTAAGAATGACTTCCGTTAGCGGGGCGCCAAACGCGATGCGCTAAACTCCCCGCGATAAGTAGACATTATGCTTATGCGGCACGCCGCGAGCAAGGAAATTGCCGGAGAGCTCCTAAGAACAGACAGAGCAGACAAAAAGTGCCCGGCTCGGGGACTGTTCCGGCCGAAGAGGACGTCGAGGACAGCACGGCCCCCGAACCACTCCCGTACTCCGTCTGCCATGTCGGAATCAGTGAAGGGTTATCACGCTGCAATGCGAGGAAGTCCGCGCCATCGACGTCGCCATCGGGTTCGGTGTCGGCGCTAAGTGCAAAGTTGCCGAGTACACCCAGCGAGAAGAGCCCCTCGTTATTGAGCACGGCCCACGCCATATTGTTCGTAGCATCCACGCCGTACTTGCTCTGGTCGGCAGCGTCGAGCGAGCCGCCCCCGGGTCCAGCTAGGAAGTCTTCGTACGATCCGGCGAAGAACGCGCTACCGGCGCCATTGTCCAAGTTCGCGTCGATGGCGCGAATCCAATCATCACTTCCCGTATCGAACACGAGCAACTCCAGTTGCGCTTCGGTGAAACCGCTTGGCAGGTTGCCGTCGAGATAAGTGAACTGAAGCACATGCAATTGGCTGGTTGCAGAGATTGAAAAATCGAGGTCAACGACACTGGTCGCGAGATCGGCTGACTTGGTTGCATCGCCCTGTTCGGGGTCACTCACCAGCGCCATGCTGACTGTTTGTGCTGTGGACGAATGGCCACCAACGATCGTCGCTGCCGTTGTGGCGTTGTTCACGCCGACTTGCTCAGCAAGGCTGCCGCTGGCTGGCAGGTTTGCCGAATCAGAGAGCGTGTCCGCTAGAGCGAACTCCAGATTCCAAGTAATCGAGGGGACGGGCTGTCTTCCGTTAAGAAAGCTGCCTGCCGCAGAGTTCATTTGTAGATCAATGGTCGCGCTGCCCATGTACGTTTGGGTGAGTCGTCCAAAGCGGCTGAACAGTAGGGATTCCGCGGCGGAGGTGCCTGGGCCAACGAAATCGTCGATCAAGAGGGTACTGCCAGCAAATTGGAAAGGACCAGTGATGCTCCGCCCCGTGACTTCCACGCCGGCACGCAGCGCACCGGCATGAGGTCCAGCAGCCGCATTGGCAAGCGTGAGTTGCCCGCCGCTTTGAACTTGCACGGGATTGGCTGCATTGGAGCTAATCGCTGGGGCGTCGTAGATCTTCAATCCATAGTTAACCGTATTGTCTGGATCACTCGGATCGAGATCGTTGCTGAGCGTTGCTGAAGCGCTATACTCGCCTGATGGGTTGGAAAGGGCTACTTCCTGGAGCGTAATGTTTTGCGTATCTCCAAAGGCGAGAAACTCGCCACTGAATTGGTTGCCCGGCAAGAAGACGGCATCTGAGGTGCCATCAAGCGATGCACTGAATTCCGTATCGCTACCGGTATTGTTAACCACATCGAAACTGAACCTCGAGCTGGAAGTGACCGGCGTATCTTTCAGCCAGCGTGTCGAGAAGCCAGAAAGTAGGGAGTCAGGGTCGTTACTTGCTGGGTACAGTTCTTCCGGTCCATCGAACCCAGTCGCACCACCCCCGTTGATGTCGAGATTATCGATCGCGAATTCACCCACTCCCCCCGGCGTGGAGATCGGGTCCAGGTAGATTGAGAAGCCGGCGATCGCATCGACATCGAAGTTGTCATTCTGTGCGTCGAGTAGATCAAAAGCGATGCTACCTTCCCAACCCTGGAACCCTCCAAACGCTGGACCCGCATTGAAGCTACTATCCAGGTCAAAGTAGAGATAAGCGAAATCGAAATCGTCGTCGTAGACTTCAATCTCAAGAGAATCATAAGCATCTTCTCCAGCAATGGCCCACGCGAAGTCGAACGCGACGGAGTCGGCAGCACCGTTGAAGGTATTAACGAAGTAGGCACCTACCGTAGGAGAGAATGGCTCGGTCGGATTGCCCCACCAGGCTTCGTCTGAGATCAGGCTGCTATTCCCAGCTGCTTGATAAGAAGTGTCGAAGTAAGTGACGTTGCCGCTGTAGTTCTCGATGTTGTTCGTTGCGCCGTCTAGGTCGGGTGCGTGGAAGTTTTCGCCGTTCGGTAGGTCGTTCAATCCCGCAGGCGGAGAGTCAACATCCCAAATAAAGCCGTCGCCGCTGGGACCTGAAGTGAAGGTATAGAAGGCCGTTTGAGCGACAACCTCCGCAGCAGACGAGAGCAAAATAGCAGAGAAAATGACGGCGGCACGGGGGGCCAATCGTCGGGTGTGTCCTGAGTAGCGCATCTTGGCATTCCTCCCAGTTGATCGTTCAAACGTTGATCGTGCGCACGTTGATTCTGTGGACCAACGCGATGATCGGCATTATGCCTGTGTGGCACGCCGCGAGCAAGCTGATGCGGCCAAGCCTGGTAGAATCAGGCTAGCAGTGCCATTCGTTCCTGACATGCTCTGTCGAAAGCCTAGTCGTGTCAGAGAATCATGATTTTGTGAGTAAGCACTCTTAGGTTGATTTCTTTTGATTACGACCAGTAAGAGCCTGCATGTAGAGCTCAGCCCATCGAGCGTTTGATCATACTGTTGACCCAGGCTAGGCCTTGGACTGCTCAAGCCCTGACTTTGCAGTCCTCCTGCGGCACCGGCAGCAACCGTTTGCCCCCCCCTGCAGTATCAACTATGATGCTGGGTAGGTCTAGAATTTCGCAGCTCTGCCTTCGATAGTCTTTCGAGCTACGTTCCGACGTTACGCAGGACAAGATTGGCCGGCTTAACCATGAACCCCGTCAGTGGTCTTTGAGGACCGGTGTGCTGCACGGCAAACGTAGTCAGATTGTTTTTCATTCCGAATCGGCCACCTGGAGCCCCATTATGCTAGTTGCCTATTTCCATGCCGCAGTTGGTGTCGTTGCCCATGTTCGTTCATTAGCGATAGGCGCTTCATTAGCGATGGCGGTCACGGCATGGGGACAAACACAGCCGCCGCCAAGCGCTCCGACCTACCAGGGGTCGGCACCAGCAGAGAATGCAAATGTCTATGGCGGAGGCGGCTGGGGCGGCGGATACCATTCCTCAACGGCCGCCGGTAGCGCCCTGCAAGGCATGAGCTCGGCCATCAGTGCGCAAGGCCAAAAGAACCTCAATGATAGTTTAGCCGCACGCAACCTGACAGCCGCTGCCAGCGCCAGCATTGATAATCACACGAAGTATGTTGAAGCCCAACGCTGGCGCATGGACAGCGACAAACAACGCCAACAACAAGAGGTTGCCGAACGCCAAGCCAAGGCGAGAGTGTTCAATGCCAAGCGTGCACCCCATCCACTCACGCCTCAGCAATACGATCAAACAACGGGAACAGTGGGATGGCCCATGCTGTGTCGAGACGCATCGTACAAATCCTATCAAGAGAAGATTGATGAATTGTTAGTCAAGCGTGCCAAGTACGGCAGCTTGCAAATGGAGGAATTCATGGCGGTCGAAGAGCAAATTAAAGAATGGGTCGCGGCAATAACGTCAGACAAAAACAAATACCCCTTACCAGCCGTGAAGCAAGCGCTCTCCTTTCTCCACTCGCTACACCTCTCTTTAAACGAGCAGTTTGGCTAGCCTGATGGCCCACCTTGTCTCAGGACAAGGTCTCAGGACGAGCCGTATTAGTAACCCCTACATTGAGGCGCGAAAGAATGACGACAATGCGAATCTTGCGATTTCTGGGAATTTCAGCAGCGTGCGTCTGTTGGCTGCAGGCGTCGACGCACAACGCTCCAGCGCAATCAACAACAACCACAAATGTGGCGATTGAGGGTCAGGAAGAATCGCAATCGAAAAGCACGAACAGTACCGCCAATGCGACAGCGGCCGAAATTGATGAACTCATCCGGGGGGGCGCCCGCGACGACGATGCGACGCAACTAATCAACAATGCGTTGGCGGCTTCGTCCGACGCGGTTCGTTGGCGAGCGGCCCGAGCGGCAGGGCTGTTGCGATTGTCCAATCCCGAGATCGTCGCCAAGTTGCAACGCGGTGCAGCAGACAGCAATTGGATCGTGCAAGTGCACTCAATCTCAGCGTTGGCGCAGTCTGGCGACGCTTCAGATGGAACGGTCGATACGCTGACAAACGCGGCGTTGTCGTCCAATCGGCGTGTGCAAGCAGCCGCCATCAGTGCGTTGCGAAATCTAAAAGTTGAACCGATGAAAATTGCGGACACATTGAGCAAAGTGCTCGCCAAGGGCGATGACGCAGTTACGATTCACGCCGTAGAGGTAATAGTCGATGCAGGCGCCAAAGCAACCCCGATATTGCAAGCTTGCCTGAAGGAGCCCAACGCAGCGTCTTGGGCGTTGGTGGCCATCTCCCAGATTGGACCTGAAGCTGCCGGCGCGACGCCGGAACTGGCTGCATTCCTAGAGAGTTGCGGCGACGCAGATGCAATTCCTCAGGCACTGATGGCGCTAGCCGCGATTGGTCCCGCCGCGGAGTCGGCGGAGGCAGGAATTGCGAAGGCGCTAGAGCGCTGGAAAGAAGACCAGTCGGTACAGTTAAGCGGCATTTACGCACTAGGGAGAATAGGTGCTTCCAACTCGGAAAAAGCCCTCGACGCTAGAGCGAATAGCGACGATGCATTTGTCGCTATGGCAGCATCTTGGGCGCTGGCCAAGACAGATCCTGGCAATGAGCAGCTGACGACAACTGCCATCCAACGGCTGGTAGCGGGAATGGAGAGCGAAAACCCAAATATGCGACATGCAGCCGCCCACGGCCTAGCCACCCTCGAGATGCCATCCGGAATGGCAGCGCCCTACTTGATCGAAGCGGCTAAAGATCCGAGAGCAAGGGAGCACGTCGTTAGTGCCCTGGCAAGTTTGGGCGACGAAGTGATCCCGCACGCAAAGAAGGCTCTCGCTAACCCAGACACGCGTGAATTGGCCGTCGAGGTCTTGAGTCGAATGGGCAGTCAAGCGGCAGACGCTGCCGACGCGTTAGTGAGTTGCTTGGACACGGCCAAACCTTCCCTGCGCGTGCAAATCAATCAGGTGTTGGCAGGATTTGGTCCGCAGGCAGCTACGGCGATGGAAGAGCTCGTCGCACAACTCGACTCAAGCAACGCTCACGTGCGTCAGAGTGCTATGCACGCCTTGCGCGAAATCGGCCCGACTGCGAAGCCTGCCAGCGATGCGCTCCTTAAGCACATGGAAAGCATCGACGCAGATTCGTTGGAAGGTCGGTTCGAGCAACTGGCTGCCGCCTGGACGCTTGCCCGAATCGCCTCACGCGATCAAGCGATCATCGACGTGATCCTTCCTAAAATTCGTGATGGTCTCGCCAGTGCATCGGAGCTGGAACGCCTCGAGTCGGTCACCGCGACTGCTGATCTGAGTGAGGCTGGAACGCCGCTCCACAAGACTTTGTCTGAGATGGCAAAATCGGACCCCAGCGCTGCGGTGCGGGACGCTGCGGCGGAGCTTCATCAAGAAGATTAAGCGAACGCACCACCGACGGGTCTAGCTAGCAAGCACGGGTTTTCGACAGAGCAGACCTGCCCCCTTTGTTTCCCTTGTTCGCCCTTCGATGCTGGATGCGTTCGAAGAACAAGATCGTCAGAAAAACTAGGATCGCAATCCCGATAATCACAGCGATCAACAATTTGGGTTTGGCCACGAGACTGAGGAACAGTGTAAACCAAGCTTTGTCATCCATAGCCGTGTCGCCCAGTTGCTTCGCAGAGATCCAAGTCTCTGGGGAAACTCGACGTTGTTCACAATAGTTGGTGAGGTCAGCTTCCGTCATCGGACCAACAAGCTCTGCTGTGCTCTTCTCCAACACCCATACTTCCGCCCCTTCGAACGGAATGCGGGTCCTCCAGTCGTCATGCTTTAAAGCAAGAGCTATGTTCGGCACCGTACATAGCAATAAATGATCGTCGCTGTCGGCATAGCCCACAATCGGCTCATTGTTCGTTTCCCTCAAACCAACGATCTCGACGGTAGGGGGTCGCCTCACGGTTAGCATGCCCGTGTTGCCATGAATTTGGTAACCGCCAGAAATCTCAATCGTGTAGTGATCCCATCCACTAGTGGCCAATGCAGTTGGCTGCAGCGCGAGCATGACAAGCATCATCAAGCAAGCAGTTCGATAGGCACCCCTGATATCCATGTTTGAATAACCCGGCGGACGTTGCGTTTGTTCTGACGAGCTCTACCCGCGATGGGCAAGCCAGCAGTGGCAGCCAGCATTGTCTTCACCAGGAACACCTGAGGCCGGGTGCCATTTTGCACCAACCACTACTCGACTGGTGGCTCGGCAGGAGGTTTCACGTTAATCCATCCTCTTGGAATTCTGCTAACGGGATCCACTGCCGACATCGCGGTAAACATGTCCTCACTTTTGATCCAGGACGTGTTTCTCTTTTCGCTAACCTCGAGTATCAAAACCATTTTCTCTTCTTCATGATAGCCGGCAACAATGGAAAAATGCCCGACGCGCATGCCCGTACCCAAGAGAGACTCGATCGAGAAATTGGTGATCATCAACCCGTCGCTGTTCTTGTCTTTCTTGAGATGTTCCTTGAATAGATCCAATCCAGAATTAAAGGTGTAATGCTTCTCCACGATAAATTGAGGATTGAGTATAGCCAGTATTGTTTGAAGCTCTCGCAAGGTGAGTCCAATTCGACTGACGGTCTCTGGTGGTATAATTTCCCGAACTGCCGGGGAGAAGAAATTGCTTTGGTTCAACGCTTTTGAATTCTTCAACGTGTTGGTGACAATCACGCCCGAGCAGACGCCGCAGTACGCAGGCAACTGTGGTTCCCAATACTTCTTCAACGCATCAAATTTCGAACGATCGATGCTGTTCAATAATTGCTTTCCCCGCTTGGAGTCAAGCTTAATGACCTCCTTCTTCCTCCAGTGGTCTCCAAGAGCCATCCTCGCGAGATCGTCGGGTTGCCCTTCCGCCCGCGAAGTAAGCAGCATGAGTAAGCCCAGGAGGATAAATGTCTTGACGTTCTTATCGCCGTCTGGTTTTTTGATACTTTTAATTCTCATCATTCTTCTCCGTAGTGGTCTTTAACGAACCCAGCGCTGTCCAACACAATAGCTTCTGTGCTATCGTCTCGTTATTTGACTCGCACATCAACAGGCTCACACGCTCGTGGGTCTACGATTATCGACATGGATAAAGATTGCTGCAGGGATCACTTCGACCGAAAAGGGAGTCGACCCTTTCACCTCTCCATCAATATCCAAGGGTTGACCGTCGTCCGCGAGAATTTGAAGCGAACGCGTTTGAAAATACTCGACGCAATCTACCTCAATATGCGAGCCATCAAAGATTTTTCTGAACAAACGGAGCAACTGCCATCTGCTGGCTTCGCGGACAACAACCACATCGAGCATTCCATCATCGGTTCTTGCCCTGGGAGCAAAACGCATCCCGGAACCTACGAAGGAAGTATTGCAAGCAGTCACGAGTAGGAAATCGTCCTCAATCGAGTGATCGTCGAAGATGACTTTGGCGCTCCGTCGTTGGGAGAGCAGGACTTGAGTAAGTCCTGCTAATGCGTAACGAGGTGGTCCGAGGCGCCGTAGTTTTTCCGCGACCCGATTCACTTCGGCGACGACATTCCAGCCGACGAGTGTTGTGCAGTAGTCAACCTGATCGCCTGAAATCACCTTTGCGACATCGAAGGGTTGCACTTCTCCCGAAAGCATGTGACCGATCGCATCCTCAACACCTTTGATCCCAAGGTGTCGCGCGACATCATTTCCAGTCCCTCCGGGAATAATTCCCACAGGAATCGAGAGTTTCTGCTTTCGCTCCATGATTCCGCTTACGACCTCGTGGAACGTGCCGTCGCCCCCGATTGCACAAATCCCCGCGTAGCCTTCCAGACAAGTTTCTTGAGCGATCTGTCGGGCATGGCTTTCTCGCTCCGTCATGCGAATATCTAATTCTATTCCCCGCGGAAGGAGTGCAGACTGAACCTGCTCCAGTACAGAGGTACCACGCTTTTTTCCGCTGTGCGGATTCACAATTGCGAGATACTTTTGCGAGTTCATGCTTGAGCACTCTCCTGGGAAATAAGACTTCTCCGCGCTCGGCAGAAGGCTCCGGCTTGGTTTCTCGTACTCAAGCCTTGCCGTCGCGAGTCTACTCAGTTCCTTAGAGACCGATGGCAGGTGCTGCTTGGACTCAGTGTAATCTCCCTGCTCGATCGGTGACAAGATTTGCGTGCCGTGGGCCCTGATGTCGATCATAGCGGAGATTTGGCTCTTTTCTCACGAGAACTAGAAAAGGTTCCAGGAACCGATTTGAGGCCTGAACGGGAGCATGTCAGTGTCGATTGTAACATCGAAAATACTCAGCCAACATTCGCTTGAGATGCGCTTCGCTGAGCACGATCACATGATCGAGACATTCCCGCCTCACCGAGCCAATCAGCCGCTCGACTTAGGCATTTTGCCAGGGCGAGCGAAACGCCGTGCGGACTTCCTCGATTTCCATGCTTGCAACCCGGCGAACTGGCCACTTCGCAACCCAACAACGACAATCCTCACGCTTACACTTGACTGCCACGTGGGTGTTCACCCGGGTTGTCAAGTTGCAGCGTGAGGATGTCGAAGTCGAAGCGGTCGATATCATCGTCTGACTAAGTCAGCTAACACTCTTCACCGTTTGCGTCGTGTGATCACTCCACAGCTTAACGCCAAGCCAGCAAGCAGCAGGGTCGAAGGCTCAGGAACGCCTGAGACACTCAACGCTGCGAACACTGGCACACCACTTCCGTTTTGCTGTTGCCAAGTCAGGAAGTCGATTCCAGCAGATTGACCATCGCTGTCGGCGTCGCTGTCGCCGTTCAAGCCGTAGTCGCCTTGCCACTGAATGAGGTCATCACCATCCACGTCGCCATCGTTATCGAAGTCGGCGGTGAATGCCGGCAGTGCGGCAACGGCAAGCTGGACATTCGTTGGGTTGTAAATGACATCCCACATCAGTCCTGGATCGAGACTTGCCGCTGAGAAATCCAAAGCACTGAATACGCCATTCACGCCTGCGGCAGCAGACAAGATGGTGAACGTATCGTTCAGTACGGGATTGAACCCACCGATGAGTGACAGTTCGAGATCGCCATCCAGTTGCATCAATCCACTAGCGCTCAAACGATCGAAATCGTTCAAGGCGGTGCCTTGGAGCTCAATCTCCAACAATCCAATCGAATCCTGTTGGTAGTCGAGGACCGTCGCTTGACCAGGGGAAGCTCCCAAGGCCAATCGACCTTGGTTCTCAACCAATACGTTGACACTCGCACCGTCTGCGAGCGTAAGCGTGTGGCTGCCAGCGACTTGCAGGGCCCCACCGCCGGCGAAGCTGGCACCGACTTCGACAAACGTCGAACCGTCTTCCAGTCGAAGCGTATCGCCAAGCGTCGTCGTGCTGGTGCCTTCGAAAGTGCTACTCGTTCCGGCCATCTGGATGACCGAAGTGGCACCCGCGAGCACATCGATATTGCCACCAAAATCCGTGGCAACATTAGAGCTGTAGGTACCTTTGCTGAGAGTCAGCTGGGAAGCCGGATCGAATTCCAGTTCAAAATTACGAGCCTCGACAGTGCCGCTATTGGCTTCGACCGTACCGTTGAACAGGAACGAGCCGACGCTTCTCAATTCAAGGTGACCGTTGTTGGAACGCAGGGTTCCCGTGTTGGCACTACCATCCCAGTCATTGGTAACGTTCTGAACCACCAAGGCGCCATTGGCCTGAATGATTGAGTTGTTATCCACAGGTGCCGTCACCAAGCCATTGCCTGCGATGCCGTTGGGGCCGTCGTTGGTAATCTGGCTACCCTGGATTCTACCCTGGTTAAGCACAACCGCATCGGTGACGTTGGTATTCCACGGGGTGCTGACGTCCAGAATGGCCGCTGGCCCGAAGGTGCCAAGGGTGCCAATGTCCTGGATGCCACCGTTGACGTTCAATTGGCCATCAGTAGCAATGAGCTGAGCAGTTGCGTCGCCGTCAACTTGGGCGTTGATCACTCCGTTTCCACGAAGCGCCCTGCCAGAGCCGATTTGCAGCTCGCCGGGACCTTGGATAGTACCACCGCTAATCTCGTTAGTATTGCCAGCGATCTGAGTGCCACCATTCATACGAAAGTCTTCGCCGGCGTCATTGATATTAAGCGATCCTCCGTCGAGCTTGATTCTGGCATCCGAGGTTCCGTCGCCGTTGATCTGAAGGACGGAAGTGTCAGCAAAGCGTAGAGCCGAACCATTCGCTGGTGCTGGCAAGAAGGTGCTGCTAATAATGTTGCCGTTGTAGATCAACTGGTTACTTCCCTCAAAGGACACATCGGCTCCGCTGCTAAGGTTCAGAGTAAGTTGCCCCGTATCCTCGACCGTGATGTTGCTGTCGATGCCGTCGCCTGCGTCATCAATACTGTCGGCGTTAACAACCAGTGAAGCACCATTGTTGACGGTCGTTGTCCCATCATCGATATCAACGGTCGCAACATCCCAGGTGGTATCGGTCAGGATGGTGGCGGTACCCTTTTTCAACACGCCACCGCCCGTGTAGTCTCCGCCAGAATAGGTAGCAAGACCGTGATTAAGAATGCTTCCCGCATCAACAACGACATCGCTCGTGCTACTGTACTCGGTCGAAGCGCCAACGATCAGAGTTGAATTGCCGGTGACGGTGATGTCGCCATTGGCTTGAAAGGTCTCGCCGTTGATACGAGAGGTTTCCCCCGCATCTGCCGTAATCGAGGCAATGCTGTTCAGCTCCCAATTGTTGTCCGTGGTGGTGACATCAAGCTCGCCACCATTGAGGAAGATATCGTGCTCGAAATTTTCATCAGCACCGACACCGAGATCGAGATCGAGAACGCCACCCAAGTTGACCGTTGTCGTTCCTAGGGCTCCCACTCCATCGAGTTCGAAGTCTGGCGTGTCGATATTGACAACCGCGTTGACAACCAGTGACGATTCGTTGCCACTCATGTTGAAGTCGACGCCACTACCAATGTCGGCATTGGCGTTGAAGATCATCGTTCCCGCGTTGTTAATCGTGCCGCCTGTGGCGGTTAGCTCAGAGTCGAGTTGCAGCGAGTCCCACGAATCTGCCAAGGTGATCGTGCCACCGGACATCGACCAACTGGCGCCGGCAATCGTTGCAGCAGGCCCTGGATTGGGGTCCTGGCCGATGATGATCGCTCCGAAGGCGGCGGTATTGACGTTGATTGTTCCGCTGTCCATCGACCAGGTGTGCTCCATATCAAGCGTAGAACCGGTCGATAGATTCATCGTACCACTCCAAGCGTCGCCGTCCGTATCGACATCGACATCGAGGGTTTGATTGCCGTTGACGTTGATCACAGCCGTAATCGGTGCGGTGCCATCCCAGTCGAAGCGAGCATTCGTGGCGTCCGCTCCCGCTCCTTGAATCTGTAGCGTTCCAGCGGGTGGAGCAAACAGTACGAACCCGCCGTTGCCAGCGGTAATGGTGCCGTTGTTGATGAGCACGTCGGTTGCTACTCCGCCGGCACCTTCAAGATCGATTCGTCCGGTGCCTCGTAGAGTTCCGCCATCAGCAATGAACAGTGCGCCAGAGTCGACTTCAACGACCGCTGTCCCTTGCGCAGTCGATGAGTCAAGAATCACAGACGCACCACTGTTGATATCAAGTGTATTGGTATCTAGTCCGTCTGGATCGCCACCGTAGATGACGATCGAACTGCCCGCACCACTGACGGTCGTAGGACCGTTGACGATCAGCTCGAAGTCGTTAGTCGCTCCTTCGTCGGTACTATTCACAACGTCTGCACCGTTGGTGATCGTAAGCGAATTGATCTGATAGCCGCCATCAAACAGCGTTCGGTCACCAAAGGCACCAAGAAGGTTACCGATGCTCACGTCGTCATTCTGCGGACTCCCGTCCGGGCTCCAGTTGCCGAAGTCCGACCACAGCTTGCTGGCCGAGCCGCCGGCATCGTCCCAACTTATTTGGGCGAAGGCGGGGAGAGCCATCACACTGGCTACTAGTCCGCCAATAACGAGTCTTTTAAACATTGCTCAATCTCCATTTTCGTCGCCAGGTAAGCTGAGGCGACTAGGGTGGGAAAACAAGGAGCCAGCCACAAAACGAGGCGGCGGGCGCTGCTTTAGGACTAATCAAGAAAAGACCGTAAAACCGGACAGGTAATTTTTTCGGCTCTAACCGCAGGAATCAGCCAGCACAGGCAGAATCTGCGAAATAGCAGCTAAGAACGCTAGAAATGCCGGATCGCGGCACACAATTCCCCTCGGAAACGCCACTTCGGCCCGTTAGAAAGTGGCGTCCTTGGCGTGGCCGAAGGTGGCGTCGTTCAGGTCGCTTTCAACACTCACGCCGGCAACGCTCTCAAACGGCGGGCCGTCGTCGACGAGCGAAGTTCGCTTCGCGTGACGCTCCACGATTTGGTCCCGCTGCGGAGCCAAATACAGGATGGCAAATGGGCTAAAGCTGCACTGAGGCCGAGATTGCTAGGTTGGAACCGGTCAAATTTCCTGGCAGAACGCAACAAAGCGTTTCGGTAAAATGGTTTAGCCGCGGGTTCGGTCCCTGCGCTCGAAGCAAGTTTTGCGTACTGGATTTTCCATGTAGAAGAATGGAAACCGATTGTCGCACATCGTTTTTGCAATATGGCAATATTGCAAAGCATTAGTCGTCGGGCGTTGAACGGCTCACTTCGCGTAAGTTCTATGGCTACAAGGGTTAACGTGATTGCCATCGACAAGAGCGAGCAGACTTTTGCTCGCGAAAACACGATGGCAGTGCAAAAGTGTGAAGCAATCCCTGTAGATTTGAGCGCCGGCGAGGGGGCTCGATTATACTAGCCGTTTCAACGCGTCCTGCGACGCTCAAGCATTCTCAGTTGATACCACATCTCGCCGAGAGGGTTTCCCATGCCAAGTACACTACATCGTCTGCAGTGCATCATATTCGCCGCTGTCATTCTATGCACCGCCCAAGCGCTAGCCGCGGTGACCTTCTTCGGCTCAGTCAACCCCGATCCTCCGGGCGACGGCAACGTCGAGTCGACGCTTACCATTGGCCTCGACGGCGACGACGACACCGACTTTCGTGGCTATGTGCAAATCGACGGGGGCTCGCAAATTGAATACGACGCGTTGATTCTCGGCGACGAGGAAACCTATCGCGGCGATTTGCTTATCGCCGGAAGTCTTACGCCAGGCTTGCAAGCGAGGTTGACCCTCGAAGAGTCAGGATCGTCCAGCGTACCGACCGTGCAAATTGGGCGCTTGGGCGTTGGCAATCTCACGGTCACCGGTGGCGGCTCATTGGTGCTTTCCAACTCACTCGCGGATCTCTCGATCGGCGTCGATACCTCCGGTGTCGGCACGATGACCGTCACCGGCCAATTGTCTTTGGTGGTAGTCCCCGATACGCACACCGTGGGAGACGACGGCATCGGGCACATGGAAGTACTCGACGGTGCGATGGTGCTCAATTCAGATACCACAGCCACGGCGGTCGTGGGACGCAACGCGAGCGCTACAGGCAGTGTGCTGGTCGATGGCGCTGGATCGATCTGGCAGATCCAAGACAATCTAACCATCGGACTCGACGGTGTCGGTTCCGTAACGATAAGTAACCTGGGCCTTGTCGATGTCGATCGCCTTGGAGCAGTGACCACGATTGGAGCCAGCGGCAGTCTCGAACTCGACGGCGGTACCTTCGCCGGCGCCAACGTGACATTAAACGGAACCTTGGGGGGCTCGGGTCTTGTGCGCGGTACTATTACCAGCTCTGCAGATGCATTGATCGATGTCGGCACCGGCCAACTGTTGCGGTTCACCGATGACGTAAGCAATCAAGGTTCGGTACGAGTGCGCGGAGGCGAAGCAGTCTTCCTTGCAGGGTTCGACAATCTCACCACGGGTAGCCAGTCTGCCCCAGGTCGGGTTACGCTCGAGTCCGGGCGCGTGAGATTTTCAGAGCCGCTCGCTAACGGCGGAGTTATCGCTGTTGCGTCAGGTACCAATCACATTCATGGCGAAATCACCAACACGTCCAGCGGTACGATTGTTGTGGCTAGCGACGCGGTGGGAACCTTCTACGACTCGGTCGAGGTCGGTTCCGGCTCGTTGGAACTGCTCGCAGGCGCGAATGGACTCTTCCTAGCCGATCTCACCTTCAGCAGTGGCAGCAGCGCTGCGTTGCAGGTTGGCGATGCCGATACGGGACCCGCGCAAGTTCACGTGAGCGGATCCGCTGAACTGGCCGGCGACCTCGATGTGACGCTCGCCGGCGGCTTCTCACCGAGCTCCGGCGATTCCTTCCCTCTGTTGCTGGCAGCCGAAGGCGTGAGCGGCACATTCGATTCACTTTCCTTGCCGACACTCGATACAGGTTTACTCTGGGGCCTCGACTACGGCGCGAACAACGTAGTGCTGAGCGTCCTCACCGCTTTGGCCGCCGATTTCGATCTCGACGGAAGGGTGGACGCTGCCGACCTCGGGGTGTGGCAAGCAGCCTATGGGGTGGATGACTCCGCCGACGCCAACGACGATGGCAACAGCGATGGATTCGACTTCCTCACGTGGCAACAACAAGCCGGCAGTAGCAGTTCGACTATCAGCACCAGGGCAATTCCCGAGCCCAGTTCGATCATGCTTCTGGGGATGTTCGCCGCCGCTTGCGGCTTAGCAGCCAGACCTAGCACAGCCAGACCTAGCACCTATGTTAGCTAGCGCGGCGCCACCCGGCGATCGATAGCAGTGCTGCAACTAACAGGCACCCGGTGCTCGGTTCCGGCACGTTGTTAGAGGAGACTGACGAACTGCCGCTCCCGTACTGTGCCTGCCAAGCGGGAATCAGCGCCGGATCGTCGCGTTGCAGCGCGAGAAAATCCGCCCCATCGACATCGTTGTCATTGTCCAGATCAACATCGAAGAGTGCGAAGTCCGTGAGCACGACTTCGTTGGGATTGAACAGGCTGCCGCCACCGTAATGAATCGTAAACTGCCCCGCACCATCGGCTGTGGTGATGCTTCCGCCGTTCGCTCCATTAGAAAAGCTGCCGGAAATTGATCCAGCACTGAGGATCGTAAATACGTCGCTCGCTGTGGGGAGGAAGCTGTCGATCAGCGTAAGTTCCAAGTCCCCATCGAGCGCTGCAGAGGCTGTGATTTCGAGAATGTCGTATTCACTCTCGGCAACAGTTCCCGCTAGTTCGATAGCAAGCGTTGCAGGAGAGAGTTGCGTGTATTCGCCCTCGACGGTCAACTTGCCAGGCGAAAGGCCTGGCTCGACGCGGCCGCGGGATTGCAAATCACCTACGTGGATGCCGCTACCGGCGAGGGTGCCGTTGTCCTCGAGTAGGGTCGACACAGTCGTAAGCTTCCCGCCGTTGGAAAGCTCCACTCGTCCCATGCCGGAATTGCCAATTGCGAGGATACCGTTGGGATCCGTCTGCACCAGTTCCGAACCCGGTCCGCTGATGAAAACGACTCCTTTGCCGGTGGCTTGGGAGCCGACTTGACCGGAACTGAATGTAACAATCCCACCGTCGATAATTTCCAACTGGCCACTCCCTTCGCGACCCACTTCCAGAGTGCTGGTCATGTTCCATTGCGAACCGGATCCCAAGACAATCGCATAGCCCTGACTCCCGCTGCCGAAGGTACCAAGAGATCCTGATTTTGAGCGGAATTCGGCACCGTCGAGGACTTCGAGTTCCCCTGCGCCACGATTGCCGATTTGCGCGCCTTGAGTGGCAAGGTCCAGCAGAGTGCCCGCGCCCTCGACGTAGACTTCCCCCAAGCTGCCCAACACGTCGCCCATGCGGAGCACATCGCCCCCACTGGTGCCGGTACCGGTGACGACCGATCCATTGCTGATTTCTAGGACACCGTAACCGCGTGCGCCGACGGTCAGAGACTTGACATCAATCGTAGAATCGTTGACCAGCACGGTACCCTCGCCCGTTGAGAAGTCCCCAATGCGAAGCGTGTTGGTCGAAGTGAGCGAGGAGCCGAAGGTGAGCTCCATGAATCCGATTCCCCGCGATCCAACATCTACGAAACCGCTTGAAGTAATCGTGCCTTCCTCTGCGAACACGTCTCCGCTGGAACCGGCGACACCCCCTACGCTGAAAAAGCTGGGGCTCGAGACAACCGCCTGATTGCTCACTCCAAGAAAGCCGATGGCCTCGTTGCCAAACCCAACGGACACGCCGGCCGTCGTGGCGAGTTGACTCCCCGGTCCATCGACCGTCACAAAGCCGAGCGATTCAGCGGCTTGACCCATGCGCACAATCCCCGCGTTGGCGATGGCCCCCTCATCGATCGTAAGAGAAGCCTCGCCTTGGGCTCCCACCCTTAATTCATTGAAGGTAGCGCTCACACCACTGCCCGTGACCAAGACTGCACCCAAGTCGTTCACT
Source organism: Adhaeretor mobilis (assembly GCF_007741515.1). Lineage (GTDB taxonomy): Bacteria > Planctomycetota > Planctomycetia > Pirellulales > Lacipirellulaceae > Adhaeretor > Adhaeretor mobilis. The sequence continues at coordinate 5,899,974 of NZ_CP036263.1, read as the reverse complement.
TCGACGAGCGTCGTCGTACTAGGAGTTCCCGAGTCGACGGTCAGCTCGTCGTCTGAGGCAGGCAAACCGGCGGGTGACCAGTTAGCGGCGTTGAACCACTCGTTGTCGACGCCACCGTTATCGTAGGTACGCACCTCGGCGTGCGCAGGGAGTGGGCAAAAGAGAAGGAGAAGGAGGGGCGAGCACGCCGCAATGCGTACGAAGTGTCGTGACATAACTTGATAACCCTGGAAGTCCCTGCTTGCTAGTAAATCAGCACCCTGCAAAATCTGGCCTGTGACTCACGCCCTTGGCAGTATGAGTACCTGCTGCCAGCGCCGCAAGCGCGCACAGACTCTCTGTCCAGTAGGAGGAAACAGCGGGCAGTCACTTCGTGACTCACGCAACGAAGCCTAGGGATTACCACAGGTTCAGAGCTTTCCCCGCAATAATTAGCACAAATGGCGAGCTGTTTGCCGTATTGCGCTTGTCGATTTCGCCTCGCAGTGATTATCCTGTAGGGCACACTCCCGTCGAACTTGGTATTCCATATCGTTGGACAACAGTCTTTGATTTGGACTCCGTGACAATCCGACTAACTCGAGAGACACGATACCGATGCGCTCCACTATTCTAGCCTCACTGGCAATCACACTCGTCTGCGCTGCAAATGCCCACGCGGTGATTTCTACCTTTAATGACAAAACGTCCTACGATGCCTATGCGGCTGGTCGGGTTCTCATTGGAGTGGAAGACTTCGAGCAGTCTACTCTCCCCTCCAACGGGTCATCTAATACCGCCCCAAACGACTTTTCTCCTCTCTCCAACCCATTGACTCAAGCAGTCGAAAACGGAATGTTTCCCGCGGGACTCATTCAGCCGTTGACCATCCAGGCGGTCACCATAGGTGATATCAGCATCGGTGATACGACTCCACTCGTGGGTGATGTATTAGCCTCTTTCCCTGTTGGTGGCTTTGGAACAACCCCCTATGCGAGCGATGTCGTGTTGCCCAATGCAGGTTCGGCTGCTATCGAGATAATCTTCAACTCCAGCAACATTTCCGCCGTTGGATTCAACCCTATAAAGAACAACAGCGTTGTCGGGTCGGCCAATGTTTATGCCTTCGATACGCTGGGCAATGCAATCGGCTCTGCCTACCCCACGACTGCTGACTCGCTAGGGACACAGTTCTTCGGCATTGGCATCGACTCAGGCCCTTTCATCGGTCGCATTGTCATCGATAGTACAAGCGGAGGGGCGATTGGCGTAGACAATATCTCAATCTCCGCCATCCCCGAGCCAAGCAGCTATGCGTTACTTGGCCTTGTGACCTTGGTTCTCGGAGGTCGTCGAGCTCTCGGTAACGCCGGTTACTCCGTTAAGAAGCGTATTAGTCGCCGTCACTCGGCATCGCACTAATTCTCCTGGTGCCGCATGTCCGGTGCTGATGCCTCTCGCGATTGTCTAGAGAGTTCCTCGCTCAAAGCATCTTCAGCAACGCGCTCGATGGTTTGCTGGCGTCGTTCGCCGGGCGAATCCTGCAAGCGGCTTGCCAAGTGAACGCCGGCTGCGATCATCAGTAGCGTTCCCAGTGCAATCAATGCATAAGGTACGCCCTGCGCCACGCGTTGCAGCCACTCGTTGCGATCAAGCACTCCATGCACACGCAAGCCGGCTTGCCCAAGGGCTTCTTGAGCGGCTAGCTGCTTGCTCTTGATGAGTTTGTGAGCAGGGGCGTCGCGACGCTCAACCACATCATGCAATACACCGCCAGGCATTGGTTGAAGCGCCGTCGGCTGCTTGATAAACGAGAGCTTCTCACGCACTTCGCAGCCACGCATTTGCCAGCGCCCGATGAGTGATGCCACAGGGCCACTGCTTGACAAAGCGGAACTGAACGGCTGCGTTTCAAACGCGAACACCAAGCCGCCATCGTCCGCATTCACGCCAATCGCATAGCGCTGCTTCGCCGCAGTCGCCCAGCGACGCAATGCAGAAACTTCTTCCACACTGGGCTGCTTGCCCGGCGGGAAGACGACGTATTGATAGAGTGAATCCATCCCGGGGCTGTGCTCATTGGGGTCAGCCCCCCACGGTTGCGAGTTTATCAGATGGGTTGGGGGAACGGCAAGCAAGTTGTGAGATAGGCCGGCAAAGTAGGGTCCACGGTGCGGACCAAAATATGAGGGTAGGGTACTGCCGAGTGGAGCGAGGCATACCATGAACGAAGGTTCGGTAGGCCTCGCTCCACTCGGCAGTACCCTACATCCAACACCAAAAACAACTCAATGGTCTGCACAGCGGACCCTGCAACCTGTGTACGGATTGCGGAGAGAATGAAGGACAGGTAGCCGTCGAGCTACGCCTCGACAGGTAGCTTAAAGATTGCTTGCAGGTCTGATTCGTGTTATTCTCGGGCGTGAAGAGCTCAGCAAGAGCTACTCTGAATCCAGTGACCTCTTCTACGGTTTTGCGATGCTTTTTGAAAATGGTATTTGCGGTCTAGCAAAATCAGCCTGCTTCCTTCTACTGCTCAGCCTCGTAGCGACTACCACAACTCAAGTAGCAGCATTTGAAAACCTCGGTTTTGAAGCAACAGAACTGAGCTTTGGAACCCCAGAACCGTGGTATCCCGGCGCTGAACTCAACCCTCATTTCTTCAATCCGGATTCACCATTCTATCTGGACTTTGAGTACGGCTATTTCAACCCAAACAAGTATGGGTTTGAACAGGATCAATTCGATGCAAGAATTGTACTTCCCGGCTGGTCCATCAGGGAAGAACTTCCCGACCACAGCATAGTTGTCCCTGACATCCGCTATGCGAGTTTTATTGATGGGCATATTGGCAATGGCACGCACATAGTGATGACTGTCAACGGCAGACATAGATCGGCACTCTCAGGGTATCATTCATTGTTGCTGTTCGGTGACTTCTTCTCGCCATCCATTCCCGTTGCCTATCAAACAGGTAATATTCCTGCTTGGGCGCGATCAGTTCAGATAGAAGTTAGCTGTGATTATCCCGGCGACTATTGTTATGGCGGACCGGTGGGTGACCACTTTAGTCTTCGTCTTGACGGAATCGACGTGCCAATGGTGCGTGTAGGACCACTTGATTACCTCGCAGAATCAGAAACCTACGCGGGCAATATTGAGTCATTCGCAGGAAGTCTCCGCGAACTAGCCATCCGCCCCGAAGTTTTTCCAGGGGGCGATTTCGTACCAAGCATGCTCTTGGACAATGTTTCGTTCTCCAGCAGTCCCGCACCCGAAGTGCCCGTGGACGTGCCCGAACCGGCCAGTACGTTGCTGCTTGTCACTTGTTGCGTGATAGTCGGTTTCAGGCGCAGCCGCCCTTGAGCAAAATTGCAAATAGGGAAGTAGGGTTCGCTGTGCGGACCAAAATATGAGGGTAGGGTACTGCCGAGTGGAGCGAGGCATACCATGAACGAAGGTTCGGTATGCCTCGCTCCACTCGGCAGTACCCTACATCCAACACCAAAAACAACTCAAGGGTCCGCACAGCGGACCCTACTTGCTGATTGCCTCACAGCAAATCGATTCACGACTATGCCACTGATGATCGATGCCGCGCATCAGCAGCGCATTATCGAACGTTGCGGTGCCGGGGGGGAATTGTGCCCGGTCGTCGAACAGCGAAGACTCCACGCGCGTGACCGCCAGCGGCTGCACGTGCCAGTTGAAAGTGCGAAGCTCGAGACCGTCGTACTCACCCGACTTGATCGCCGGTGAATACCCGAGCGAGCCGGCTTCGAAGAACTGCGAAACGTGTTCGACCGAATCAAAGAGCGAATCGTCGGGCAATTTGTCGGTCGCTGTGCCCTCAACAAGCACGCTGGCGGAGTTGTCTGCACTGTGCATGGCAACATTTACCCTATCTTTCGGCTTCTTGTCGCCCAGGTCGGCGTCGAACTGCTCGTTCACTTCAAAATGCGAAAAGTGGTGCTGCCCCGGGAAGGCCCGTCCGCCCAACCATGCATTGATCCGCGAGTCGGTATCTCGCCTAGGGATGTAGACGCCAGTGCGCACTTGGCCATCATCCTCCCATTGCACAGCAATCCGGTGGGCGGCGTTCTCCGAACTCACTCCCACCCAAGCAGGCAACCCTTGCGGGCGAACGTGCTTGAGCCGGATCAAACAGATGCCTGCAATGCCATGCCCACCGACCAGCTGCGGCTCGAAAGGTGGCGGCAATAAAGCGGCCAGCCGATCAGGTTGCACGCGAAAGTTGACGAGCACGCGACGGTCGATAATGGCGCGGATGGTTGGGAGTCGCATCACAGGCTACCTGGTCGCTTCGAGCTCATAACACATGAGGTAGCATCCAATACAAGGCTGTACCAAGGAATATCGTCACCAGGATTAAAGTCGCTTCCCAGCTAATCAGGCCAAGGCCGCTCGCGAAAATCAAGCACGCGCTGGGTGTGATGAGTAGCGCGAGTACCCATCGGTGTGTGAATTGATTACGCATCTATCTTTCAATGCATTGGCCAGGTTGCTTCAGTCCACATGTCCGTGCCACTTGGTTGGATAGGACGCTAGAGGAAAGCCGAGAACACGCGACGCCCGGAGTATTCTAGGAACTTGTCCGTACTACAATGGGTGCCGTTCGACAGCGAAGCGGCTCACCCATCGACACGTCGACGCTCATGATAGCTATCCAGTGAGGGCTGAGTGGCATGGATATCACAATTGTAGAGTACCTTCGAGCGATTCCCAAACCATCTGCCAATGATGATCCGAACGAGACTGCAAACCGGATTCCTCTGCCGCTTGCGGCTTAACTGCACCCGCGATTAACATTCGTCAATTGGAGAATCACGTCGACCAACAAGAAAAACCCGCCGCAGCCAAACTTTTCGGCCACGGCGGGAGGGAGGGGTTCAGTTGTCCAGCGTTGCTTCAAAAACTTTGCCTCAAATATCAAGCGCGATCTTCTCATCTGCCGCCGCTTGACGCAGCTTGTTGAGGGCTCGCGCTTCGATCTGGCGGATGCGTTCTTTCGTTACGCCTAGGTCCGCGCCCACTTGCTTGAGCGTTTTCGGCTCAGTGCTGTGGTCCAGACCGAAGCGTCCGACGATGATCGCCTGTTCGCGTTCATCGAGTTTGCTGAGGATGCGATTGATCTTCGACACACGATCTTCTTGAGCACTCAATTCGACCGTCGGGTTGCCCCGTTCTTCTTGAGTGGCCGCGAACAGTTCGTCGTGGCTGGTGCGGAAACGGTCGCGCTGGCGGTACTCGCCAGGAATCGTGCGGGCGAAGTTCTTCATAATCGCCCAGCTGGCGTACGTGCTGAACTTGTTGCCACGGGCGTAGTCGAATTTCTCGATGGCTCGCAACAGGGACACGTTGCCGTCCGAAACCAGTGCGAAGAAATCCTGATCGGGCTTCACGTGCCGCTTGGCGATCGAAACCACCAGCCGCAGATTAGCGCGGATGATCTGGTTCTTGAACTTCAGGACCTGCTCGTAGAGGTCTTCGATCTCGTCCATCAATGCCGTCTTCGGATTGTCTGGTTCTAGTTGTGCACGGAGCTTGTATGCCTTGTACTTCAAATAGTTGTACTTACGAAAGATGTGCTGCTCCTGCTCGCGGGTGAGCAAGGTCATCTCGTACAACGCTGCTAAGTAAGGAGGCAATCCGGTGGGTCGCTTCGGACGGCGTGTGACCGTTTCTGGCTCGGGCATTTCGCCCAGGCAAGCCTTGTCCGCACCTTTGCGTTTGAAGCGAGGGTTCTCCATGTGATCCAGCGGTAGTTCCATGATCCGTTCGGCTCGGATTTCGTTGATTACACGATAGACGGTCGTCTTCGTGCGATCGTAGTCGGAGCATAGCCGATCGACATTCGTGCCGCGACGATACGCTTGATAGATGTTCTGGCGCTGCTTCTCGGTCAGCGGTCCGCCACCAGCGGGGAAGATCGCAACTTCGGGATGGTCGATATCGTGCTGACGCAAAGCCGTGCGAATGGTTTCCACACTACGGCCCGAACGTTCTGCCAGCAGTCGAGCGATTTCTGCTTGGCCACTACCATTGTTGGCGAGCTCTTTCGCCCGAGCGACAAATTCATGACGTTGGCTGTCGGTCAATTGGCTGAACTTCGAGCCGCGCTCCACTCGCTCCGCGTTGTTCTTCACAAAACGATCGACGCTACTGCGCAGGAAGCCCACACGCTTGCGACCGTCGAACACGAGTCGACGACTTACGAGCCCCAAGGCTCGCCAGCGCGAAATGGTTTTGGTCGAGACGTTGAACTGGTTGGCCAATTCTTCGACTGTAAAGACCTGCTCGCCCATGGAATCGGCTTGCAACTCGGCAGCATCAGAGAGGTCTTCGACGTACAAACGCAGATCGTGCAATAGATCGCCGCCATCGAATTGGCGAGGTCGCACCAATGGCATATCGTCGCCAGCGAGTGCGGTGAGTATTTTGGTACTCTTATAGGTTTTGTCAGCATCGATACCCGCGATCAGGCGTTCAGCCGAGTCGATGCGCGAGAGCAACCGTTCGCGAAGCGGAGCGTCGGTGTCGCTGTCGCGTAGGTCTTCGAGTACCGGGATTTTGTATTCATTATGCATGGGGAGTGCCTCTGTTCTTCTGTTCCTTTTGGGTGCTAGACGTTGTTCGCAGCGGGGGGAATTAGTCTTGCCGTCGTGGCGAGGTGGCTTCTACCTGGGTTGCGAGACTAGCGGTAATTTCAATTCTCCGGGGTCTGAAGCTGTCGTAGATTCAGTCGTTTGCTTCTCTATTGGGAGCCTTGACCGGAGTAGCTGGAGTGCTAGCTCGCTCATGAGGTCCTACACGTTGTACGCACACTTGCTCGAATGGGTCGAGAGAAGTTTGCTAGCACATGTCACAGGGAACTGTCCAATGACCACGATAATCGTCCTAAGTCATGATAAGGTAAAGAGTTAGACTATTTTTGGAATTCCGATGGACATGGTCTGCGGTACGGAAGTTTGGGTAATCTACGCATGGTTGGGGCACCTTGGGATGAACGACCCATTGAGCTTACAGCGGTGGAAACTCACCTGGACTGTCCCTCCAAAATGCGCTATTTATCAACTCCTAAACGGTGCCGCGTCCGCCTAGCAGCAAACCGCACAGCGAGCAGCGAAGTAACGTCAAGTAAACACCAGAGCGCCACCAAAGTCTCACGTATTCTTCCTTAAGCGATGCTTATTCCCATGACAGCCCTACTTCCCATGACAGCCCGGCGCACAGCAATGTTCGCTTTCCTTCTCTCGGTAACCGCCCAGCAGGCCTCTGCCGAAAAGTTCCTGCTTCAGGCAAGCAATCTGCTTGGCGAGCCGAGCCAGGTGACAATCGATCTGCAATTGGGGGGCGATCTCATCGTACCTGGCGCTACCGAAGAAGGTCCGACCGATACCAAGCGAGTGTTGCCGTTGAGCATGCAAGGTCAATTCAGCTACCAGGAGAAGATGCTCAAAGACGGCCCGCGAGCACGCTCGCTTCGTCTCTATGAACAAGCCCAAGGCACAGAGAAAACGGACGAGGCCACTATCGAGGTGAAACTCCCCAAAAAGCTCAACGAAGTGGTCTGCGAACTACGCGATGGGCGTACCCGCATGCAAAGCTGCGAGGGCTTACTTACGCGAGAGCAGTGCGACCTGTTGGACGTTGTTGGCAACACGTTGGTGCTCAATCGTCTGTTACCCAATCGCGAAGTAGAGGAGGGCGACACTTGGAATACCGATGGCAAGGACATGGCGGCCATCCTCGGTCTAGACAACGCCGGCATTTGCGAAGTGAGCAGTGTCGTCGTGGGAGAGAAGAACGACCAAGTGCAAATCCGTATGGCCGGCAGCTTGCACGGTGGAGTTGATGGTGCGGCGCTCGAGATGGAGATCAAAGGAGCCTATTTGTTTCATCTTCGCGAGAAGCGCATCACCAAGATAAATCTCGTTGTGAAAGAAAAACGTAAGATCGGCGATGCGACTCCAGGTCTAGACTCCACCGCCAAGCTCAGCATCACTGTTCGCCCTACCAACAGCGACGCCTCCTTCACCAAAGACTTGCTTGCCACAGCGAGTGCGCTGGAAATCGAACCGCAGGGTCGCATGCTGTTCGACTCGCCCCAGCGTGGCTATCGCTTCGCCCATGCCGGCAATTGGTACGTAACCGCAGGTCGTCGCGACTTGGTTTCATTGCGATTGTTGGAAGGCGGCACGAAGATCGCCCACTGTAATGTTACTACCTTGCCGCCTCGCTCCGCCGGACGGGCCACCAAGCTGGAGCAGTTCAAACAAGAAGTGAAGCAGTCGCTAGGAGAGAATATCAACGAAATTGAAGCAGCCAATGAGTGGACCAGCTCAACCGGCCACAACTGTCTGGCCGTCTTCGCCAACGGCACGATGAAAGACATCGAGGTGCAGTGGCGTTACTATTTGGTCGCTGATGACGACGTGCAACGTGTCTCGGTCGTCTCGACCGTCGAACGAGCACAACTCGACAAGTTTGCTGATGCCGATCGTCTGATCGTGGACTCCATCGAGCTCGTTGGCACTGCGGATGAAGAAACCGCCGCCAAGTAAGCAGCCGCTTGCGGCTTAGCAGTAACCTCCTCCCGCGATGCAATAAGTATTAGTGTCACGCATGGAATCGCCCCCTTATCCACTCTCGCAGACACCACTCTGGAATGTCGGCAAGTACCTGTTGCCACGCGATCTCCATCGCCTTTTCCTCCGAGGCACGGTACCTGCGACGCGTCAAAGCCGCGTTGAGGAACTTGCCGCCACTACGCCCGAGCAAGTCACTCTCACCCAAGTGGGCGAAGCGGAAGGCTTGCCGCAATTCGATTACCCCTCGCTAACCGAGGGCCTGCTGCAACACCACAGTTTGAAGGCGCAGATCGCACCGGCGGCCTGGGTTGCGAGACTACAAAACGGACGCTCCGTTGGACGCCATTGCATTGCCATGACTTCCACCGGCGAGGCAATTCAAGAAACCGGCTTCAATTTTTCACTGGCAGGCGGCTCGAAGTTCACGCTCAGTCGTCGTGCCTTGCGCAATCACAGATTCCGCAGAGAAGGGGACCTTACGTTACGACGCTCCCTACCAAGGATTCAGCACGTTTCGGGTCGCGTGGCAACGCTCAACACTGTCAGCAGCCACAATTTCTATCACTGGATGGTTGATATTCTACCTCGCTACGCCACGCTTCATCGGGCGGGCTTCATGGCGGACTACTACCTCGTGGATTGCCAATCGAGTTTCCAGCGAAGAGTCCTCGGAGAGCTTGGCATAGCCGAGTCCCAACTCATCCAACCGCATTGCGGGCTCACTCTCGAGGCAGACCAGCTGCTCGTTCCTTCGAAGCCGTCGCCTGAGTGCCAACGACATCTGGGGCGCATGCTCGCCGACAAACTATTGGCATGCGAGCCGGCCAGTTCGGCACCGTGCCGACGTCTATTTATCAGTCGGCGCCAAGCAGCCACGCGACGATTGGCCAACGAAACAGAGTTCGATGTGTTCTTGAATGAGCGCGGATTTGAAACGCATTGCTTTGAGAATTACGACCTAGCCGAGCAGTGTCGACTCATCAGCGAAGCAGACACCATCGTGGCCACGCATGGCGCGGGTCTCGCTAACTTGCAGTTTGCCAAGCCCGGAACGCGAGTCATCGAAATCGTTCCGGAAGGGCGATTCAATTCGAACTGTTACCCAACCATGAGCCGCACGTTCGGCTTGGATCATCAAATATTGTTCGCCAAGAAAGCCCGACACAAGCAAATTCTCACCGTGTCGCTCGCAGACGCTGCTGTAGCACTCGCAGCCCAAGTGCCGCAGCGAAATACGATCGAAAAACTATCGAATCTAGCCGCGGGTTAACAGCCCGCCGGTGCGCAATAGTAGCCTGTCCTTCAGAGCAATTCCCCGGCGGGCTGTTAGCCCGCGGCTATTGGTGGCTATTGGATTGAATCGCGACAATCGCGTGACGCCATCTGGCAAAGCGAATAGAATGAGACCTTAGCTTACTTGGCCTCTCCTTTCATTCCACCTTGGCCCGTCATGCCTAGTTTCCTGCAAGGTGCATCGACCTGCGCCATTCTGGCGATGCTGATTTTCAGCTCGCACAATTCGTTTGCTGAGGAAGAAGTCGGCCTGGGCACTGGCTTTTCAACAGAAGTCACTGGTGAATCCTTCAGGAAAAAGCCAGCAGAACATGAAGCTGCAAAAGCGGAGAACAAAGAGTCCAAAGTGAAACCGGGCCTCGGCAGCGACTTTTCTACCGATGTCAAACCGCAATATGGCAGCGAGCAACTGCAAGAGCTTTACAAAAAACGCAAGCTCTTCACCTCGCGCAGCTACAAAGAGGTGCGCGCCATTTCCGCGGAACGTTTTCGCCAAACGAATGCTGAGCTTCTCCAAGAGCAACTCAGCACCACGACTCAAACGTGGCTGGCGGAACACACCGAGACGGCTGAGAATCTCTTCACCGCTATCGACGGGCAGCATGACGACGTAGCAAGAGTACTCGATCTGTTCGATCAGCTTTGCACGAAGTCCACCGAGCAAGTTGCCGAGCACGCCGACCTAGCAATTGCCGTGGCACTCGTATGGGACAAGCCGCGCGGAGCCGTTTACACTTATGCACATCATCAGAAACGTGCGAAAGCAGAGATGCCCACGGGACTGGTCGGGCCGCTAGAGAATTTCCAACACTTGGTCGGCTCCAGCGGCGGGCGGTTCTTGCCGTGGGAGTTTCTCGTCTACGCGGTTAATCACCCCACACCCATGAAAGAACGCACCTGGGCCGTGGAAAACTACGCCCACCGTACCGGTAACTTTGGCAAGAGCTATCAGGATGTGCCTTACGATCAGACGATGCTCAAGAGCGGCTCAGAAGTGGCGAAGCTCAATGGGCATAGTTACGACTTGCCTAGCATCCGCCAGTTCGGCGGCGTGTGTGCCCACCAAGCGGACTTCGCTAGTCGCGTCGGCAAGAGCCTTGGCATTCCGGCGGCGTATGTCCGCGGCGAGAACGTTTTCAACGACTATCACGCGTGGCTCTGCTGGGTAGAGCTCACCGCTCCTCCGACGGCTGATCGGATTTCGTTCGCGTTGAAATCGTCTGGCCGTTACCGAGGCGACAAGTACTACGTCGGCCAGTTGAACGACCCGCACACGGGCGAGCAAATCACCGACCGCGAAATGGAACGCCAACTCCAAACCGCCGGCCTCAACGCTACGGCCAAACGGCAGGCTGATTTGGTCATGCGAGCCTTCCCAGAGCTTTCGCACAGTCTGGAGCTCTCCCCGCGTGATCAACTACTATTCCTCAGCAAAGTCACGCAGCTGTGCCCCGGCAATACGCAGGCCTGGCGCGACATGGCGAAGCTGAGTGTCGATGGCAAGATCGACGACAAGAACACGAAGCTCATGCGAAAACAGTTGAGCGTCCTGTTCAACACGTTCCGCAACGTGCCAGACTTCACGTGGGAAGTGTTCGACGACTTCATCGCTTACGAAAAAGACCCAAAGAAACGACTCAAAGCGTACGATCAACTCACCGGCGTCTACGTGGCAGCTGATCGGCCTGACTTGGCGTCGCTAGCGCGGTTGAAGCAAGCGGACTTGTTTCTAGAAATCGAAGAGCCGATCGAAGCCGCTAAAAGCCTTGCCGCCACCACGGCAGCGGTCGCCCAAGATGGCCGTTACGCACCGCTGATGCTCGCCCGCATGCGCGAAATTGCGGAGCCCATCGAAGGGGGGCCGGAGTTCATTGACACCTTCTGGCCCAAGTACCTATTGGCTATCCCTCCCCGTCGTGGCAACGAGCTTAGCAAGTACTTCGTAAAGATGCACGAGGAAGCGGTTAAGTGGTACTCCAGTCGCGAGAACCAAGCGGCGGTAGACCAAATTAACAATCGGTTGGATGCAGTGCGCAGGGGGCGAGGTTGAGTGCAATGCGCTGAGAGTGATTATGGCCTTCGGCCAAAGGTGAAACCGCTTGGCCGAAGGCCTCCGTCATCGTAGCCTAGGGCAACGCCCTAGGTCCTGATTCCGACCAATCCCACTTTGGCCGAAGGCCATAATCACTCCTCGAATTCGCCCACACTACAATGCCCCAATCGCTAACTAAACTCTACGCGCATCTTGTCTTCAGCACCAAGAACCGTAAACCTTGGCTCGACGAACCTATTCGCCCTCGCGTGCATGCGTATCTGGCAACGACGATTCGTGACATGGATTGTCGTTGGGTCGTTGTGGGTGGTGCTGACGATCACGTCCACATCCTTTTCGACATGGGCAAGAAACATGCGCCCGCCGAATTCGTGGAACACATCAAACGTGAATCTTCCAAGTTTGTGAAGACCTTGGGGAACCAATACCAGCGATTCTATTGGCAGCGCGGCTATGGGATGTTTTCGGTCAGTCCGATACTACGTGACGATGCAGAAGCGTACGTAAGAAATCAGGAAGAACATCACCGAACGCGGTCGTTTCAAGATGAATTTCGGGCGATGCTAAACAAATATGGGATTGAATTCGACGAGCGCTATGTTTGGGATTGAGTTGCCGATGTGTAGTGTGAGTATGGCCTTCGGCCAAATGGGGAGTGAGAATCGCGTCCTAGGGCGTTGCCCTAGGCTACGATGAAGTAGGCCTTCGGCCAAGAATCTATCCAGCCAGCCGTCGCTTCATTTCTTCTTAAGGAGCCGTTTCGAAGAACAGCTCCAGCGCTTCTTGAAGATTATCGCGTGCCTGCTCTACCGTGTCACCCTGGCTGGCAATATCCAACTCAGCACAATGGGCGACATATCCATCGCCCTCACGCTGAATGATCGCCGTCAGTCTAGTGCTCATAATCGGTTCCGCAATCTGGAGGGTGCAAAGATGAATAACTTTCACTACTCCATTGTACCACGCTCGTCAGACAAGCAAATCACCGCTCTGCCCGCCACAACATCCAGCTGGCCGTCAGCCCCACGAGCGACAACAGCGCCAGTATCAAAAACAACTGCTCGTACCCAACGATCACATTCCCCGCTTCGCGGGCGTTGCTTACCAGTCGGCCGCAAAGTTTGGGCATGAAGATCTCTGGCAGAAAACCGACAAAGCAAATCACGCCTACTGCTGTGCCGGTCAACTCTCTGGGCGTTCCGGTGCTTTCTAGCGGAGCGAAGTAAATCCCCCGCAGGCCGAACATCGCCAAGCAACTTGCCGCCAGCGTCGCGAGCATCAGCCAAACAGGTAGCCCGTCGGGGCTGGCGAGGAATTCGCCGTAAACCACGATGAGCAGCACAAAACACACGGCAAGCGTTCGTCCCACGCCTAGGACACGATCGGCGAACCAACCGGCCACCAGTGCTGCGCCGAAGCGAATAAACGTGAGCGCCGAGATCGCAGATGCAGATTCTTTCGCGTCGAAATCGTACGCGTCCTCCAAATAGTGCCCGTAGTAACCAAACCCGCGGAACACGCTGTAGGCAGAAAAGATGACTACGGCTTGCAGCCAAATAGTCGGGCTAGAGAGCACTTGGTACAGTCGTTGCAGCAGGTTGCTCTTGTATTGAACAGGAGCCTCCGGCGTAGTGATCTGAGAACTGTTTGGCACAAATGCCAAAACGCAAGCAGCCGCGCCTGCATTGACCGCAGCGTAGAACCACAGGAGCTGTTTCAAGGTGATTTCTAATTTGTCAGGCGAGAGATTCTCTTCTGCAGGAAACATCCCTGCCGCTGCGCTTGCCACGACGGCTGCGGCGAGACCGCGGCCGGCGTCGAGTACTCCAAACGCCATTCCTTGCCCATTGCTGGTACCCCATTGGCGTGTGGCACGAATCAGAGGTGCCCAAAAAAGCAAGACGGTCGAAGCGCCCCAAAAAGCATACAGCCAATACAGGTTGGTGAACGAGGGAAAGCTCGCCATATAGACCGATCCCGCACCGGTGGCCAACAAAGAAGTCGCGAGCAGCTTCTTTGGCGAAACCTTATCGGCCAAAGGTCCGCCGAGAAAATAGCAAGCCATCGCGACGCTTCCGTACACCGCAAACAGATCGCCGAGTTTGTCTTCGTCGATGTTCCACACTTCCAGCATGCTGCTCTTGAAGTAACGATTCAGATGAAACACCGGAATGTAGATCGCCTCTCCCGCCAGGATGAGGCTCAGCATGGCAAGCAAGCGTCGGCGTGCGTTTCCAAGAGTGCTGGATTGCCGAGTTATGGGTTGGTCGTCCACGGAACGCCGTTGATGTGAAAAGGAGCCGCGAGCCAACAGCTCGCCGGGAACTTACTCGCAAGTTTTCATTTACCATCAATAATGGCCGAAGGCCTCCCGACACCGTAGCCTAGGGCAACGCCCTAGGTAAAGAAGACGAACGAAAATTTCTTTGGCCAAAGGTCATAGTCACTTAGGGTTCGAGGTGGGAAACAGCCTTTGGTAAGTCGCTCTGGCGTCGCGGATTGTCGGCGTTACTGGGAGTAGCTCGGCCAACTCGTCGAGAGCAACTTTCTCGGCGACTCCCATACGAACCCGTCGCCGTCTTCTCTTTTGATCGTACCAAATCGTCAACAAAACTCGATTGTGCGAGAAAATAGTTAGCCGAGATTCTCGTATATATTCGAACTTCACCTTGTTCCCCGCCGACTGCACATGGGAATAGATGAGACGATCTGCCAGCAGCTTTACAGTAGGCTTGGACAGACACTGCGCACCTAAGTCGAGAAGAGCCATAAGTAGAATTGCCCCGAATACCACAGGTAGCTTCCACAGGAATGCGAAGTTGAGCTGAGGAATTGCGAGCATTGCAATAGCGAGAATCGTCAGGCTTGCTATGAGAGAAACTATAGCTACTCGCTTGAAGGACTTACTGCAAACCGCCGAACTCATTTCTTGCTTGAGCGGCCTTACGTACGACCAACGAGGCACTGACCAGTTAAGTTCTTTCGATTCGCTCAATGTTCTTACTCACGGCACCCTACGAATCATCCGCGTTAATCTGCGTCCATCTGTGGCTAAAAACCTTAACGCCCGAACAACGACCCTGCATCCGCGATCATCGGGATCACCACCAGCCCGCTTTCGGTCACGGTAAACCCGCGTCGGCGGTCGGCTTCGAGGTCCACGCCTACTTGGGCACCGGCGGGCAGGTCGACGTTCTTGTCGATGATTGCGCGGCGGATGATTGCGTCGGGTCCAATGCGTACGCCGTTCATGAGGATCGAGTCGCTCACCTCGGCACGTTCTTCAATCCGGCACTTGGGCCCCAGGATACTGCGAGAGACTTTCGCGCCGGAGATAATCGTGCCCGCGGCAATGATACTATCGTATGCGGCGCCGCGACGGCCTTCGTCTTCGTCGAACACAAACTTCGGCGGTGGCAGGTTCGGCTGGTCGGTGCGGATCGGCCAGCGGTAGTCGTACATGTTCAGTAGCGGTTCGACGCCAGTCAGCTCGATGTTCGCTTCGTAAAACGCATCAAGCGTGCCCACATCGCGCCAGTACGCTTGCTGCTTGCTGTTCTCATCCTGGAAAGGAAACGCCACGACTTTGTGCGTGTCGATGATCGAGGGGATGATGTTCTTACCAAAGTCGTGCGAACTTTCCGGCAAGGTGGCATCAAGACAAAGCTGCTCGAACAGAAACGGCGCACTGAACACGTAAATGCCCATCGACGCGAGGCAATGCTCATCGTCGCCAGGAACGGTTTTCGGGTTTTCGGGTTTTTCTTCGAAGCCAATGATCTGGCCCGACTCGTTGGTTTGCATGACGCCGAAGCTGCGCGCTTCGGGCACGCTTACCTCGAGCGCGGCAATCGTGAGATCGGCCTGCTGGGCGATATGGTGATCGATCATCTTGCTGTAATCCATCTTGTAAATGTGGTCGCCAGCGAGAATCACCACATACTCGGGTCGCTCTTGCTCGAGCGTAAAAATGTTTTGATACACGGCATCGGCGGTGCCTTGGTACCATTGTTCGTCGATGCGCTGCTGGGGAGGCACCACGTCGATGAATTCGCCCAGTTCGCGACACAGTAAATGTCGCCAGCCGTGGGCCACGTGACGCGTGAGGCTCATCGCTTTGTACTGCGTGAGCACAAGGATTTTACGGATGCCGCTGTTCAGGCAATTCGACAGTGTAAAGTCGATAATACGATACGTGCCGCCAAACGGCACAGCCGGCTTCGCGCGATCGCGTGTGAGCGGCTCTAAACGCGAGCCTTTTCCCCCGGCCAAAACGACTGCCAGAACATCATTCATGGTGCCCAATCCTTGAAAAACTGTCTTGAGATCAGATTGCTTCCGTGTGACTCTAACGCACTAGTCTAGGGGAATTCGCGCATAAGCGTAACTGCGATGCTTCGCGAGGATTCTAGCCAGACGATCTTTCCAGGGATGCAGAGAGATGGGACCTATCGCCGCAGGCCTTATCCTGCGCTAGTGCTCTCAGGGGTAGCACCGAACAAGCTCGGTGGCGAAATATCAGACTCTCCAAGTTTTCTCATTCCCTTCACAAAATCTCCACGAGCTTTCCTTAGATTCACGCTCGTTATGCAATTGAAACCAACTCACCAAGCCAACCCTCCGGGGCTGCGGCCAAGCACATCTAGACTGTTTCCCGCCCGAGCAGTCGTGCCGTACTTCGCAGTCCCGGTTCTTCCATTCGCAGAACGTCGCTCCCGTCCCAAAAAACACGTGCGTAGAAGGAACCTCCAAATCATGAAGGGCAACCAACCCGAGTACTTACCTACCCCAGGTCGCATCGCGCAGGAGTGTGCTCGCATTCGAGATAATTGGAGCGACGAAGAGCGCATCCGTCGACTGGTGGGAGGCCAGGAAGTCAATGACTGCAAGCGTTGGACTCTCCCCGAGATAGCCACATCCCACTGCATGTCGCGCGTCCGGTCAACGGTGTTGGGTCTGGCAACGTAGTCACGCAGGGTCCGCTGTGCGGACCACCGATTCGTGGTAGGACCGGCTCTTCTTGGCGTGATACGACCGGTTATTTCGGTCTGCACAGCGGACCCTACAACAAACTCCCGCAACGCTTGCAATATTTTGCGTCCGCGGCGTGATCTTCACTTAAGCAGTTGGGGCACGATTGCGTGCTCGGGACTTGCTTCTCTTCTTTTGCTCCTAGGACGACCGCCGCGAAGATGCCGATAGTTACTACGGTTATACTGTAGCCGATCAGCATCATCATCCCGGCGACCGTCTTGCCGAGCACCGTCACCGGCGCAATATCGCCGTAGCCTACGGTGGTGAGCGTGACGATCGCCCAATAGATGCTGATTGGTATGCTCGTAAAGCCGCTGCCCGGCTCGTCGCGTTCGATCACGTACATGATGGTCCCCAGGACCGTGATCGCGATCATGATGACTGATAGGAACACCGTGATCTTCGTGCGCGTTTGTTTCACGATCTTGAGCAGCGTCCGGCTTTCTGCCAAGTGATCGCCCAGCTTGAATACGCGGAACACACGCAGCAGGCGCAGCGTGCGAATCGTGGCGAGTGCTTGCGTGCCACTGACAAAGGGTGCCAGGTAGCTGGGCAGGATGGCCAGCAGATCGACGATGCCATAGAAGCTGAAGACGTACCGTAGCGGGTGAGCCACGCAGGCGAGCCGGGCGATATACTCAACGGTGAAAAGTATCGTAATCACCCATTCCAGCAAGTCGAGCGTGCGGCCCCACTTCGGCTGATACAATTCCTCATAAGTTGGCGTGCTTTGAATCAACACGCCTACCACGCTGATGACGATCAGCACCAACAGTGTGATGTCGAACGCCTTGCCCGCAGGCGTGTCTGCCTCGAAGATGATCTCGTGCCAACGCCGCTGCCAACCGGAGAGCGCCGCGGGAGATTCAATGGGCGGAGGCGTAGGTTTCGTTTTAGGGTCAATAATCGGGTCGTTATCAGCCATGATAGTAGTGTAACGCGATTGGGAGTAAGTGGGCAGTCGGCAGGGGGCAGTAGGCAGACTGCTTCGGAAAGTTTTCCGCAAGTTTTTTGCTGTTCGTCCTTGCGCTAGAAGACTCTCGACTCACAGAATCCAAACTGCCCACTGCCCACTGCCCACTGCCCACTGCCCACTGCCCACTGCCCACTGCCCACTGCCCACTGCCCACTGCCCACTGCCCACTGCCCACTGCCCACTGCCCACTGCCCACCATGCAAGCCATGCAAGCCATGCAAGCCATTCTCCCCTATCTCGCCGCCATACTACTCGTCCTCGCGGCGATCGGTGGTTGGGTGCTCGCGCTTGTGGGCATGCCGGGCACTTGGTTGATGGTTGCTGCGGCAGCACTTTACGGTTGGCTTGGCCCCGAGGCTGGCGTCATGGCGCTCAGTTGGGCCGGCGTTGCGCTACTCGCTGCCGAAGCCGTTGCTGGTGAAGCGGCGGAAACACTCACCGGCATGTGGAGCACGAAGCGAGCCGGGGGTAGTCGCCGCGCTAGTTGGTTCGCGCTCGTTGGTTCGCTGGCTGGGGCGATCGGCGGAGCGGGCCTCGGCATTCCCATTCCTGTGATCGGCTCGCTAGTCGGTGCCGTGTTGGGCGGCGCCTGTGGCGCACTCGGCGGGGCAACGCTAGCAGAGTTGACGCGTGGCGAAACGTCTCAGCAATCTCTCCGCGTCGGTCGAGCAGCGTTCACCGGCCGCATGTTGGGCACCGGAGCGAAAGCCTTGTTCGCCACGGTGATGCTAATCACCGTGCTAGTAAGTCTCATGTGGTAAGCCGCCAACAAATCCCTCGATCCGACGGCTTAAGCCTGCCGGCTCGCTTATCTCCGCACACTCCGGCAAAACTAGCGCTTTGCGGGATTCCGAGATTGAGACCATACTAATAGGATGACAATTGCTGTGGCGAGTCTCGGCAGGATTAGGCATCCTCCCGTACTGAGCCACAAGTAGTGAGCTCACAGCAGTTGTTAACTGGAACGGAAAGAATAGATCTTCATGCGGCAGCTTTGCATCATGCTCTTTGTGTGCGCTACCTTGGCATTCGCGCACGCGCCGGCCGCCGCGTACGAACTTGCCTCGGGAAGTAGTGGCCGCTGGTCAACCACGGCCAGTGGCAACACGGGCAGCTTGGGTTCGCCCGCCACGCTCACTTGGAGCATCGTCGACGACGGCATTAACATTCCTTCTGTCAATCTCGGTTCCGGGTCGAGCGTGCCGGCCGGTCCTAGTGGCTTGGTCACCTACCTTGATTCAAAGTTTGGCGCAGGACCCGGTGGCGACGATTTTACCCAACGACCCTGGTTTTCTCACTTTGAAGATTCCTTCAACCGACTTGGCGAACTCTCGGGACTGACGTATGTGTATCAGGTGGAGGGCTCGAACCCCGGTGGGCTTAGCTCCAGCAACTCGGGCGATCTCTCGGGCTCCAATGCACGTGGCGATGTGCGCATCGCTGGCAATTCCTTCGGTAGCGGTTTGAGCGGCACTTTGGCCTACAACTCGTTCCCCAACTACGGCGAAATGGTCTTCAACACGGACGTCAACACGTTCGCGAATAGCTCAGCCAACAATTATCGGTACTTTCGCAACACCATCATGCACGAAGCAATGCATGGCGTGGGTGTTGAGCATATCGAAAGCAGCAACGCGAGCTTCCTGATCGAGCCATTCATCGCGACTACCTTCGATGGCCCGCAGTTAGATGATGTACTCGCGCTGCAACGCAATTACGGCGATGCTTTGGAAAAGAATGGCGGAAACGATTCCAGCCTAAACGCGTTCGACATCGGTACGGTCAACACGTCGAGCAGCGCCGCGATTGGCACTGGCGGCACGGGCACGGCGATCGGCGCCAACGAGACCGACTTCGTGAGCATCGACGACAACAGCGATATCGACTTCTTCAGTTTTTCAGTGACCGAGAGTACGAATGTGACGCTCGATCTCACCCCCCGCGGCGCACTCTACCAAATAGGGCCCCAAGGCGGTTCGCAAAGTAACTTTGATTCCCGCGCCTTGAGCAATCTCACGCTTACGTTGTTCAATTCCAACGGCACGGTCCAGCTTGGTCAGTCCAGTTCGGCCGCCGCAGGAGGCATCGAGTCGATCACCTCAGGACTAGACTCTGGCGACTATCTCGCTCGTGTCACAGGCAGCTCCAATGATGTGCAGCTTTACCAACTTTCGATCTTCGCTTCGCGCGATCCGCTTGATCTTGTTTGGACTGGTCAGACGAGTTCCGACTGGAGCTCTGGGGGCGACATGAACTTCTCCTCCACCAGCGGCTCGGTCGCTTTTGTGAACGGCGACAATGTGCGCTTCGACGATACCGCTCCCTTGAATCGGCGCACCGTCACGATCACTGACCAAAACAATGCGAACGAAATCGTATTCGATGCCAGCGGAGATTACACTTTGCAGGGCACAGGTGCCATCACCGGCGGCAGCGTGAGAGTTGACGGGACAGGTACAGTTACCATCGACAACGACGGTAATAGTTACGCTGGTTCCACGCAGGTGAATTCGGGAACCCTCAAACTAACTGGCGATCTTTCTGCCATGCAGTCAGACTTTACCATCGCCGACGGGGCGACGTTGGTGATGAATGCGTCGGACACCGGTGCCATGAGTAGTAGCTTCTTGATTCAAGCCGGCGGCGAGCTACACGTGGGTGAGTCGGGCTTCGTGACCAATGCAAGCACCTTCCCCGATAACCCCATCAGCTTGGTGAACAACGGCACGCTCCGCGTATTCGACTTCGAGGCGGTTCGCAACATTAGCGGCAGCGGCACCGTCATCGCGGAAGAGCTAACCTCGTTCTTCGGCGGCGGGAGCGACTACACGGGGCAAACCATCGTCCGCTCAGGAGCTATCGCCGTGGCGGAAGACGGCACGGCCCTTGGCAGCGCACAGGGTGATACCGTGGTGGAGCGAGGGGGCAAGCTACAAGTGCAGGCCGTGGCAACACTGGCTGACGACATCACTTTCTCTAGCACTGGCAGCGGCACGAGCATCCTCCAAGTCGAGCTTGGCAACGTGGCCAACTTCACGGGAGACATATCAGTCGACTCCAGCCCCGTTACGATCCAAGCGGATAGTTCGGCGATCATCAATTTCTTTGGCAATTTCAGCAGTACTGGCGGCTCTGGCCAAGTGCAGTTCAATACCGTGGGCACCGTCAATGTGAACGGACCCCTGCAACTGGGCAGCGACGGATTACAAAAAATCGCAGTCGGCAACTTGAATATCAACGCAAGCCTAAGTTCCAGCGGCCCGTTGCAGCTAGAAGACGGAACCACCATGCTCGCCGGTAGCGGCAACATCACTGGCATCGTGGAAGTCGGCCCTGCTGCCAACTTGAATCTCAGCGGCAGCTACGTTTGGCATGGTACATCCACCCTCGCCGGCAGCGGCACGGTTGCAGGCGATCTCACGATTGGAGGTTCGGTTGCTCCTGGTGACTCAAGTCTTGCTGACTCCATCGGTACGCTCACCTTGAGCGACGATCTCGCCCTCACCTCGACAAGCACGCTTGCCTTCGAAATCGGTGGGACAAACCCTGGGCAGTTCGATCAACTACTGATCGATGGAACCGCCCAAATCGACGGCACCTTGAGTGTCGAGTTCATCGATCTCGGCGGGGGTGTTTACGTTCCCGAACTGGGAGACTCGTTCCCGCTCTTGAGCGTGCAAGGCGGTGCAGGCGGGGACTACGACGTTCTCGATCTGCCTGAACTTGATGCCGGACTCGAGTGGCAACTCAACTCGGTCGGTGTGGTCATTGCATTGGACGTGGTAGCTGCTTCCTCCCTCACCGCAGACTTTAACACCGATGGCAACGTCGACGCGGCAGATCTCAATCAATGGCAAGGCGACTTCGGCATCAACGGCGAAAGCGACGCCAACCAGGACGGCCTAAGCACCGGTCTCGACTTCCTCACGTGGCAACAACAGCGAGCCGGGTCGACGCCGAGCAGCGCCTCCAACAGCACCATACCCGAACCAAGCACCGCACTGCTGGTCATCTTTGCCACGCTATTCCCCTGCCGCTTGCGGCTTAGCCGCGCCGTCAATAGTTAGCGCGGTGTCTAAGCGTTAAGACCCCGCCAGCTAAGCTGGCGAGCGGTAAATCGCTTATTTGCAGTCCCAGACTAGCCACTTTATAGTAGAGCCTGCTCTTCATGGGGCCACACGCCCTGGGCCCACCTATTTATTTTCTTTAATCTTGGGAGGTTCGCTAATGATTCATTTTCCAATGCCGCTGCGCGCTGGGTTGCTGCGCAGTGGGCTCTTCTGCCTGTTGGTCGCCCTGACTCCGTGCCTCGCCGCGGCGCAAAACAGTCCCTTCTTGCAGTTTGATACTGAGATCATCTCGTTCGAACTCACCGGCGCTGGCACGGTGCCACTAGGCGAAGCCGGCGGCGATCTCCTCGTGGGTGTTTCGCTATCGAAGAAGGGGTACGACTACTACCAATCGCGATCCAACAATGCCGCCTCGAGTGCTATCCCGCCAGACGACATCGATCCGTATGACGAAGACGGCAAGACGTTCCCGCTGTTCAGCACTATCGACTTCGGCGGATTTGACCTGACCTTCACCGACAACGACCCTGTTGCCGGCTTTGGTTCGTCGGTTGCTGTTTCAGCGGATGGTCGAGCAGTCGCCAACACAACCACTGGTGGGAAGCTCGAACTCGAGCAACCTGCCAGCTTCGTGTTCGACAAGAACGAGCCCGACTTCAACATGCTCAAGGCGGCCGGTCCCCCCAGGAGGAAGTATCGCGGGCACGTCACCGTTCTGAAGATCGCCTTCGGTGGCGGCGGTGGCGGCGGTGGGGATATCGATTTGGCAGCCGATGGGATGGCACTTGATTTACTGCCTGGAACCGACACCTATACCTCGCTTGCCAACGGGGATATTGAGCATACGGTTGGCATCACAGCCGACCTGAACCTCACTTACAACGGTAACTCGTTTCAGATTTCCGGGATGACCGGCACGATGGTCGAGCGCGGACAAATCGCCAACGCAATTGTACCTGAACCGGCGACTGCCGTACTTGCTGCCCTTGCCGGCTTCGCCCTTGTGGGTCGTCGCCGGAAGTGAGAATAAGCCGCACGAGTCCTAGCATTACAACGCGACAACGCGCGACGGGGGAGTGAACCCTGTCGCGCGGAGTCGTGTTTTTTTACGCCTATCCACAGATCGCCTATCGAACGCGCGGAAAATCTTGAGGAGAGCCGCGGCTTGTGATAGGGTAATAACGACAATGAGCACTCGGTTGCCACGCAACGCTTCTCACGACGTTTCTCTTACATTGGGTAGATCTACCGTTCGCATCCATGAGGTACTCGCCGTGCGACTCTTCTCTCGCCTCAACACATTGCGGTCTCGCAAGTCGTTCGTGGTGTCCTGCTTAGTACAGTTGTCGATTGCGATCTCTCCGCTGGCAACGGCGGATGTGTTTCAGTGGGAACTGATCGACCCGGCCGACCCCTCGCAGGGCCGGCAGGAGTCGTCAATGCTCGCGCCCGACGGCGCTGGAGTCATGCCCGCGCCGTTTTTGCAAGCAGCGGGCTTGGACCTCACTCAGGCTTGGCTGACGAGAGTGAACCTGACTCGCGCAGACTTCTCGAACGCCATGCTCACCGACGCCGATCTCACGGGTGCTAACCTCACCACAACGAACTTTCGGTCCGCCGATCTGACGGGAGCCTATCTCGCCGACGTCAACGCGCCGTCCGTTTCATTCAGCTCCGCCAACCTCACCGGAGCCGACCTGAGCGGCGCCTTTTTAAACCGAGCAATCTTTAACCGCACCGCGGTTGCGGGGGCCGATTTTAGTGGGGCGCTGCTCAATGGCGCACGATTCGATGCGCGATTTGAACCCGGCATCACGCCTGCGCAGCTCGCGACGACGGCCAGCTACCAAGCGGGAGATCTGTCTGGCATCGAGCTGAAGTGGCACGATCTGTCCGGCGCCAACCTCGCAGGCCAGAATCTTTCCGATGCCGACTTTTTTGCGGCAAACCTCGCTAATGTCAATTTTACGGGAGCAGTAGTCCGCGGCGCTCAATTCACCTCCGTTGCAGCGACCTTCACGCCTGCGCAGCTCTACTCGACGGCAAGCTACCAGGCGGGCGACTTAGCGGGTGTTGCGTTGTGGGGGAACGACCTGACTGATTGGGACCTCACTGGGCAGGGGCTCCAAGGTGCCAGCTTCAGCAACACGAGGCTGATTCGTACCGACTTCAGCGGGGCCAACCTGAGCAACGCTCGCTTTAACGGCGCGAGGTTCAGCGGCGCGAATTTCAGTGACGCGATTATCGCAGGCGCCGATTTCCGCGGCGCCGTGACCACGACTTTCTCAAACCTCACGAAAGAGCAGATCTACGCAACTGCCAGCTACCAAAGCGGTGATCTGCAAGGGATTATCCTCAGCGAAAATAGTCTCGTTGATTGGGACCTCTCGGACCAGGACCTCACAGGGGCCAACCTCAGGTCCAGTAGTTTGGTCGGAGTCAACTTGCAGCGTTCCAATCTCACCGACGCCAACCTGTCCCAAGCGCTTGTGACCAACACGGACTTCACCGACGCGACGATCCGTGGCGCTGACCTCACCGCCGTGAGCGACTTCACTGCAGCGCAGTTGTATTCGACGGCCAGCTACCAGAGCGGCGACCTGTCGTCGGTCGAGCTCGATAGCAACGACCTCACCGGCTGGGACCTCTCGGGCCTCGATTTTACCGGTGCGAAGCTCTCGTCCTCAACCTTCACGCATGCCGACCTCTCAAACACTACGATCCGCAACGCCGAGCTTCGCGAGACGACCAGCCGCGGGCTGACCAGCGCTCAGTTTTACTCGACGGCCAGTTATCAGGCGGGCGACTTGTCAGGCGTTAATCTTGAGGACAACGACCTCAGCGGCTGGAACTTCGCTGGGCATAACCTCACGGGAGCCAATCTCGACGACGCCAATCTCACGGGTGCCAACATCTCAGGCGCGGACGTGCGCGATGTGATCTTTGCACGCTTCGGCGTCGGGGCAGGTGCCGTTACCGCCACGCAGTTGTACTCCACGGCGAGCTACAACAGCGGCGACCTGCGAGGTGTCCGCCTCGAAGAACTTGATCTCTCGGGTTGGGACTTTTCCGGCCAGTCGCTCCGCGATGCGGTGTTGAGGAACGCCGTGTTGAGTGGGGCCGACTTCACCGATGCCGACGTCCGCCACGGGAAGTTCTTCACTCAAAGTGGCGACGGACTAACCTCCGCCCAGCTCTATTCAACGGCCAGCTACCGGAGTAGGGACCTGCAAGGCCTCGAACTAGACCGGCTAGACCTGTCCGGTTGGAACTTTACGGGGCAGAGCGTCAGGGAGGCCGCATTCCGAGGTGCAACCCTCATCGGCGCCGACTTTTCCGGCGCCGATATCCGCCATGCGGACTTCTATTTCGAGGCTGACCTCTTCAACGGCATGGGCAACAACATCGACAACGGCTTCAGCGCCGAGCAGCTCTACTCGACTGCCAGCTACCAGGCGAACGACCTGCGTGGCATTGGCCTCGGTGCCAAGGATCTCACTGGCTGGGATTTCTCCGAGCAGAACCTCTCGGGGGCGGACTTCGAGGGCTACGACGACGGCCCCTACACCCAGATCGCCGGCGCCGACTTCTCCGGTGCCAACCTGACAAACACCATCTGGAGCTGGGTCGCGGAGGACGGCTTCCGCGATGACACGCTACTGTTCACCGCGGACTTCACCGGCGCCGACACGCGACAGTCTGTCGATCGGCAACTTGGCGGCGGCTTCAACGTCTTTCGCGCTCCCAACCGACGCAACCTCGTCCAGCCCGATGGCTCGGTCGACTCACTGGACATCCAGGCTGGCGAGACGTTCCGCGTCTGGGACTTAAACAGCGAGTCGCCCGTGCCTATCGTCGTCCAGAACTCCTTTCAGATCGACGATGCCGGTGTGCTCCGCATTGTCATCGAAGACGACCAGTGGGGATCAATAATCCGGTTCGATGCAGGCTTCCCGGTCACGCTCGGTGGCACGCTCGAATTGCTGCTCTCACCTGAGGAAGGCGACAACGGGGCCTCAATCGTCGGTGAGACGTTTAAGCTCTTCGATTGGACGGGTGTCTCGCCGGTCGGCCAGTTCGATCAGGTCACGACAGACCTAGGCGCCCAGTGGGACACGAGCCAGCTCTATATCACAGGCGAAGTGACGCTGCTTTCTGTGGCAGGGATTCCCGAACCTTCAACTCTTGCGCTCTCTCTAGCTACTTTGTGCCTCTTGATCCGACGATATCGCTGACGACTTACAACGATTGCCAGCCTACAACGGGCAAATCTTACCCATTTTGCCACCAGCCTACTCAGAGGTCGCAAACCGAATCTCCTCCAAATTGGCCCGAAATTCGCTCTGGATTTCGCAATAGCCGCCTTGCCACCCTCAGTTCGCTCGTTATATTAGTTGATTCGCACAACTTCAGTGGACCCAGGCTAGCGTAGCTCAATTGGCAGAGCAGCGGTTTTGTAAACCGCAGGTTGTGGGTTCAAGTCCCTCCGCTAGCTCTCCCGCTAGTTGGAACAGTAATTTAAGAGGAACAGAGGCCGCTCGCGGCTTAGTAAATAGGCAAAACAACGCGGGAGGTTTCCGGAGCGGTCAAACGGGTCAGACTGTAAATCTGATGGCTTATGCCTTCACAGGTTCGAATCCTGTACCTCCCATTGGAAATTTGAGATTTAAGGTTGCAGGTTTAGGGATTGGGTAAGAAATCGAGTCGTTGCAGAGTTGGAGATCGTGTTTGGTTAGAGGTGCTGTTTGGGGTTGTCTGGTTTTCAAGTCAGCAATCTTAAATCTTCGATCTAACATCAATCCCGCGGGTGTAGCTCAATGGTAGAGCCACAGCCTTCCAAGCTGAAGACGAGGGTTCGATTCCCTTCACCCGCTTTTATTGAGGCTGTTGGCTGATGGCTGTTAGCTATGGGCCGGAACTGATGGAGTATTTGAGTAAGGTATGCGAGCAGGCAGCTAATAGCTAACAGCTAATAGCCGATAGCTCCCAACGCTGCTGTAGCTCAGTGGTAGAGCACTTCCTTGGTAAGGAAGAGGTCATGAGTTCAAGTCTCATCAGCAGCTCTTGAGGAGAGGTTGGAGTCAAGAGGATTAGCGAGCCGCGAGCGTAAGTGACCGGAGCTTGCAGCAAGAGAGATGCAGGAAATCAACTTAGAGATTCGTGCTTCGCCGGTTTGGTTTGCGGCAAAGCTTGTATTAACGAAAACTGTTTTACGGTTGTCCTTAACAAACCCTGGATTTACGACCGGAGTTAGGTAAGAAAAATGGCTAAGGATACATTCGAGCGGTCGAAACCGCATGTTAACGTTGGCACCATCGGTCACATCGATCATGGTAAAACGACTACCACTGGCGCAATTTTGGCCGTCCAGGCTGAAAAGGGCTATGCCAAGGCGAAGTCTTACTCGGATATCGCTAAGGGCGGTACGGTTCGTGATGAAACGAAGACGGTTACTATCGCTGTTTCGCACGTCGAGTACGAAACTGACAATCGTCACTATGCCCACATCGATTGCCCGGGCCATGCCGACTTCGTCAAGAACATGATCACCGGTGCCGCCCAAATGGACGGTGCTATTCTGGTGGTGTCTGCCGCGGACGGCCCGATGCCTCAAACGCGTGAGCACATTCTGCTCGCTCGTCAGGTAGGTGTGCCTCGTATCGTGGTGTTCCTCAACAAATGCGATCTCGTCGACGACGAAGAGTTGCTTGAGTTGGTGGAATTGGAAATCCGTGAATTGCTCACCATGTACGGCTTCCCCGGCGACGAAATTCCACTCGTCCGCGGTAACGCTAAGGGTGCCATCGACAATCCAGGTGATCCTGAGTACGCCAAGTGTGTTGGTGAACTGATGGACGCCATTGACGAATACATTCCTGAGCCTGTTCGCGAGAACGACAAGCCATTCTTGATGGCTGTTGAGGATGTGTTCTCGATCGAAGGTCGCGGTACCGTGGCTACTGGTCGTATCGAACGTGGTACCATCAAGGTAGGTGAAGAAGTGGAGATCATCGGCCTGACCGAAGCTCCAACCAAGACCACCTGCACGGGTGTTGAAGCGTTCAACAAGACTATGGATGAAGGCTACGCTGGCGACAACGTTGGCGTTCTGCTTCGTGGTGTGAAACGAGAAGACATTACACGTGGGCAAGTGCTTTCCAAGCCGGGTAGCATTACTCCGCATACCAAGTTCGAGGCAGAGGTTTATGTCTTGAGCAAGGAAGAGGGTGGCCGTCACACGCCATTCTTCAGCGGGTATCGTCCTCAGTTTTACTTCCGCACCACTGATGTCACCGGTACTGCCAACCTGGTTGGCGATGCCGAGATGTGCATGCCTGGCGACAATGCCAAGCTAACGGTTGAGCTGATGAAGCCTATCGCTATGGACGACGGTGTTCGCTTCGCGATTCGCGAAGGCGGTAAGACGGTCGGGTCCGGTGTAGTAACGAAAATCGTTGAGTAACCCGAAAGGGGAAATGCGAAAGTGGAAAGTGGAAGATTGTTTATTCCCCTTTCCGCTTTCAACTCTCCCCTTTTGCGAAGGGGCGTAGCTCAATTGGCAGAGCACTGGTTTCCAAAACCAGGGGTTGCGAGTTCGAGTCCCGCCGCCCCTGCTTTCGCTGATGGTCGCGTCTCGCAGTAGTGTGAGTCTCGTGTAGAGGTTTCGTCTGGTTTGGGTTGTGGGTTTTGGTTCGCAGTTAATTAAGGATACAAGCCCCGTGGCTGAACTTATCGCAGGAATGTTTAATACTTCGCGCTACAAGCGAAGTCAGGGCAAGGTTGCCCGCCAAGTCACGCTTTTTTCGCTAGCGGCGATTTTCGCTGCCGGTGCGTGGTTGATGAGCGAACGTAACAGCGGTGGCGACGCCACTTGGCAGTACTTGATTCCAGCAGTGATTGCCGCTGTCGGTTTTTGGGTTGCCTACCGCATTGTCAATTTGCCCAGCTTTGCCGATTTCCTGATTTCGGTCGAAGCAGAGATGAACAAAGTTTCCTGGCCGTCACGCGGCGAACTGTATCGAGCCTCGCTGGTCGTGATCATCGTGATCTTCCTGCTTGTGTCGATCCTGTTCGGTTACGACCTGATACTGGATTATTTGATGAAGACCTTCCTAGGTATTTAGTGCTGTTTGCACTTGGGTGACCTGGGCGATTTGTTGGTGTTTCTTCAGCAGTGGAAAATTTGAAGTGTTAGGAAAGTGGTGCCGTCGGTGAGTGAAGAACTCGAAAAACCTGTCGAGGAAGAGTCCGCTGAGGCCCCAGCCTCCACGGCAGTGGAAGACACCGCTCCCACGCCAGTGGAAGATGCTGCGTCAGAGGAAGCATCCACAGTCAGCGAAGTGGAGTCGTCAGCACCCGGAGATGAGGCTGAAGTTGATGAAATAGAGGCTGAGGAAGAACCCTCTGCTGAAGAAGCGGAAGAGGACGAAGCTGCCGAGGAGGAAGAGGAGGCAGGGGGTGAAGCCGAGGAAGAGGCCGTCGAGGAGGAAGAGGTGGACCCCGACGCGATCCGCATGGACTGGTACATCCTCAAAGTTCAAAGCAACCGCGAGAAGAGTATCTCCGAAGCCTTGCGTCGCAAGATTGCAATTGAAGGGCTCGAAGAGTTCTTCGGCGAAGTGGTAGTTCCCACCGAGAAGATCACGGAGTTCAAAGGCGGTAAGAAGAAAGTCGTTCAGCGAAAGCTCTACCCAGGCTACATCGTCGTGCACATGCACATTAACGACGACACCTGGTTTGCCGTTCGCGAGACTTCAGGCATTGGCGATTTCACAGGCTCCGGTGGCAAACCAACACCGATGTTGGCCAGCGAAGTCGCCCGTATTATCCATCCAGAGGAAGAAGAGACCGACGAAGCACCGAAGCTGGACATCAAGTTCAAGCTGGAAGAAGCCGTCAAGGTCAAGGAAGGCACTTTTGAGGGCTTCGAGGGCAACGTCAGCGAAATCGACGACCAAAGCGGCAAGGTGATTGTCATGATCAACATCTTCGGCCGCAGCACTCCTGTCGAACTAGAATACTGGCAAATCGAATCCACCTGAGTTCAATCAATTGGGCCGGTCGCGGCCTAACGGCCCTCTCGGTAACTGAGGCCAATCGAACAAGTTTTAAGCTTTCTAAGACAAGAAGCACACGATAAGAAACCTAAAATGGCAAAACAACTCACAGGCAGCGCAAAGTTCCAAATCCCCGGCGGACAGGCCACTCCTGCTCCTCCAGTGGGTACCGCGCTCGGTAAATTCGGCGTCAACCTGGGCCAATTCGTTCAAGCGTTCAACGATCGCACAAAGGAAGCCAACGGGATGATGATTCCCGTGGTGGTCAACGTGTACAACGATCGCTCGTTCGACTTCATCACCAAAAGCCCTCCGGCTGCTGTGCTGTTGAAGAAGACGGCGAACATTGCCAAAGGCTCGGGCGTTCCTAACAAAGATAAAGTTGCCAAGGTCACGCAGGCCCAGTTGGAAGAGATCGCTACGACAAAAATGGCTGATCTCAATGCCCGTGACGTCGAGCATGCCTCGCGAATGATCGCTGGCACGGCCCGCAGTATGGGCATCGAAGTTGAAGGTTGATTGAGTTTAGTTACAAGAGTTAGAGGTAAAACTCCCCCCCGCCATGGTCCCACACTGGGAATGGTCTTAGGGAGCACTCGAAAGCCGTTTTTAAGGAAACGCAAACATGCCAAAGCTAGCCAAGAGAATGAAGTCCTCCACTGCCAAGCAGCCTGAGGAAGCCCTAGACGTCCCCGCCGCTGTCGATGCTCTGCAGAAATACGACGGCACGAAGTTCGACCAGACGGTGGAAGTCGTCATGCGACTTGGCGTCGATCACACCCAGGCGGACCAAATCGTTCGCGGCTCGATCGTCCTGCCCAACGGTATCGGCAAGGAACTCCGCGTTGTGGTGTTCGCCAAAGGCCCGGCCGCTGACGCCGCTCGTGAAGCGGGCGCCGATGAAGTGGGTGACGAGGATCTCGCCAAGAAAATTATCGGCGGTTGGACGGACTTCGATGCCTGCATCGCTTCGCCTGACATGATGAAAGTCGTCGGCCCACTGGGTCGCGTGCTCGGCCCCCGCGGCCTGATGCCTTCTCCTCGTGCCGGCACTGTCACTCCTGACGTCGCCAAAACGGTCGAAGAGTATAAGGCCGGCAAAGTCGAATTTCGCAACGACAAGGGTGGCAATGTCCAAGCACCGGTCGGCAAGCTCAGCTTCGATGCGCCAAAATTGGCTGAGAACATTCAAGCCTTCATCGATCGCGTAGTTAGCATGAAGCCCAACACGATCAAAGGTGCTTACATCAAGAGTGCCCACATCAGTGCCACAATGAGCCCGAGTGTGAGACTTGCGGTTTAGTACAGAATGATTGCCTAGTCGGGCTCGGGAAGAGCCGACTCACACGGTAAAAAAATTCGGCCTAACAACCTAATACCTAATAACCTGATTTCCTGCTCCCATGAGTAAGTACCTCAAAAACCTGATTACTGACGAACTTAAGGCTAAGCTTGACGGCGTGGAAAACATGCTGGTCGTAGACTGCCTGGGCGTCGAAGCCAATGCGTGCGTAGAGCTGCGTCGTGAGCTACGTGCCAAAGACATCAGCATGCTGGTCGTGAAGAACAGCCTCGCCCGCCGCGCCACCGAGGGTACGGCTCTCGCGCCGGCCTTTGAAGGTATAGAAGGTTCAGCCGCCGTAGTTTGGGGAGCCGAAGACATTGTTTCGCTCGCCAAGGAAGTGGCACGGCTCGCCAAGGACGACGACCAGTTCAAGCCATTCGTCGCCAAGGGTGGCGTCATGGCCGGCGAGACAATGTCGCCTCAGGACGTGGTGGCAGTCAGCAAATGGCCAACCCGTACCGAGCAGCTCAGCCTGCTCGTCGGACAAATTCTCGGCCCAGGAGCTACGCTCTCCGGCCAGTTACTTGGTCCTGGCCGCACACTTGGCGGACAGATCAAACAGAAAAGCGAAGAGTAGAAAGAAACCATTTGCAATCTTCATTGAGACGCAAAGAAGATAGCACTAACTCACCAATCCAGATTCGATTCGTGGGTCTACATAATTCATTTTTATGTGGCCCTCACATGTAGGCCACAGGCCAAAGTAGAAAGGGCCCTTTATCCAAAGGGAATATTAAGATGAGCGATGATGCAGCAGTAGCCGAATTTTCCGCTTCCGCAAAAGAGCTAGGCGACAAGATCGTCGAGCTTACCTTGAAGGAAGCTAAAGAGCTGAGCGATTACCTCAAAGACGTGCACGGTATCGAGCCTGCCGCTGGTGGCGGTGGCGTCATGATGGCAGCCGGTGGCGATGGTGGTGGTGAAGCCGCCGCTGAGCAAACCGAATTCGATGTCGTCATGGAAAGCTTCGGCGATCAGAAGATCGGCGTCATTAAGGTAGTTCGTGCCCTCACTGGACTTGGTCTGAAAGAAGCCAAGGAAGTGGTTGAAAGTGCTCCCAGCAAGGTCAAGGAAGGCGTCTCGAAAGAAGATGCCGAAAAAGCCAAGGCCGACCTGGAAGGTGCTGGTGCGACCGTAGAGATCAAGTAGTCTTCGGTGGTAATCGTTTTGCCCGAGCGGCCGCCATGTGTGTGGCCGTTCAACAGAAACAATTTTCCCCGAGAGACTCACTTGACTATGGCCCCAACCTTGGCCCTCAGGCTCATCGATTCCTACTGCTTCCCCTTAGCAGAAGGTCCGTGTACGGACGGCCCGTTTAGAGATGTCGCAATGTTGGGCGACCCGTCGCGGGTCGCCCGACCTGCGGTCCAGCGCGCTCACCACTAAACAACGTTGGACCGTCTCGCGTCTCCTGGCTCTTCGAGCCAATCGCGCGACAGTCGCTTCCCACCCAGATTAGCTCCCCACCCCAGATTTCGGAGTATTCGGCTCTATGGCAGTCACAGCCCAAAGACGCTTAGCAACCGACAAGATTCGCCGTTTCGGTAGCGGAAGAGAACCTTTCGCGATCCCTGATCTCACCGAGATCCAAACCGCAAGCTACGAACGCTTTCTTCAGTACAACAACGGTTCGACAGCCAAGCGTAAAGTCGACGGCCTGGAATCCGTGCTGCAAGAGATCTTCCCGATCGAAAGCTACGACAAGTCCATTCAATTGGAGTACGTGCGCTACGAGCTCGGCAAGCCTCGCTACAATACTGACGAGTGTCGTCAGCTGCGCCTGACCTACGGTCGTCCGTTCCGCATTTGGTTACGCCTGGTCAAGGACGAGCCTATTGAGGAGGAAGTCTATCTTGGTGACTTGCCGATCATGCTCGGCGGTGGCGAATTCATCATCAACGGTGCCGAGCGCGTCGTCGTAAGCCAATTGCACCGCAGCCCCGGTATCGATTTCGTTTCGGAAGTCGATGCGGGCGATCGCCGGCTGCATAGCTGCCGCGTGATTCCTGAGCGTGGTAGCTGGATCGAGTTGAACACCACCAAGAAAGATTCGATCACGGTCCGCATCGATCAAAGCGGTAAGTTCTCCGCGATTACGCTGCTGCGTGCCATGTCTCCTAAGATGGGCATGGATTCAGAAATCCTCAAGACGTTTTACGAGGCCAAGAAAGAGAAGGTGGTCGACGGCCGCAGTGTTTCGAAAATCGAGAACAAGATTGCCGT
Source organism: Adhaeretor mobilis (assembly GCF_007741515.1). GTDB lineage: Bacteria > Planctomycetota > Planctomycetia > Pirellulales > Lacipirellulaceae > Adhaeretor > Adhaeretor mobilis. Next base: position 5,866,332 of record NZ_CP036263.1, on the reverse strand, counting down.
TGAGGATATCGTCTATCCGGTGGGTAGCGAACGCGCCGGCGAGATTATCATCGAATCGGGCCAGCGCATCACGAAGAACACAGCAGAGATTATCTGTACTTCGGATCTGAAGTCGGTCGAAATCATGGACCCGCCACCGACACCGCATCTGCTCAACGCAATGGCGGACGACAACACGAGTAGCCATGAGGAAGCGCTACTGCGGATTTACCAGCGATTGCGTCCGGGCAACCCACCTCAACTAGAGAAGGCTCGCACGCTATTCAACGAGAAGTTCTTCGACTCAAACCGTTATCGCTTGGGTCAGGTCGGTCGCTTCCGTATCAATCGTAAGCTGGGTCTCGAAGTTTCCGAAAGCGAAATGGTACTTCGCGAAGAGGACATCATCGCGTCGCTTAACTACCTGCTCAAGCTGGTAGCCAGTGATCCGGAAGCTTACGTCGATGATATTGATCACTTGGGCAATCGCCGTTTGCGTACGATTGACGAACTCGCTTGCGACGAAATTCGCAAGGGCTTCTTGAAGCTCCGCCGCACGGTGCAAGAGCGCATGAGCCTCAAGGACGCGGAGGACATGACTCCCCGCAGTCTGATTAATCCGAAGAGCATTTCCGCGGCCATCGAATACTTCTTCGGTCGTGGCGAACTGTCGCAGGTGGTGGATCAAACCAATCCACTCTCGATGCTCACGCACGAACGCCGCCTCTCAGCCTTGGGCCCTGGTGGTTTGAATCGTAAGCGTGCCGGCTTCGAAGTCCGCGATGTTCACATTTCCCACTACGGCCGCATCTGCCCGATCGAAACGCCGGAAGGCACGAACATCGGTCTGATCTCTAGTCTCGCGATGTACGCCACAGTCGACGACTATGGTTTTCTCGTGACGCCTTACCGCGTGGTGAAGAACACCAAGCTTACCGACGAAATTGTCTGGCTGCGGGCCGATCAAGAGTCCGACGCCTACGTCGCCTCGGCTGACGTGCCCGTGAAGGACGGTAAGATCGATGGCGACACGATGGTCGCTCGTTACCGCAGTGACTTTGTGCTCGTCCCGACCGACAAGATTCAATACACCGATGTGGCCCCGAGTCAGATGATCGGCGTGTCAGCCGGTTTGATTCCGTTCCTCGAGCACGACGATGCCAACCGCGCGTTGATGGGTTCCAACATGCAGCGGCAAGCCGTGCCGTTGCTGGTAGCCGAACCACCGGTGGTCGGTACAGGTTTGGAATCGGATGTCGCCATGCACTCCGGCATGATTGTGCGTGCCGGGCACAAGGGTACGGTCACTTACGTCGATGCAGACCGTATCGAAATCGGCCCCGAGGTGCATCACCTGCGTAAGTTCGTCGGTCTGAACGAGCGCACCTGCCAAAACCAAAGGCCGATCGTCAAGCCGGGCGACAAGGTCGAAAAGGGCGATATCCTGGCCGACGGTGCTGCCACATTCCAGGGCGACTTGGCCCTGGGGCGCAATGTACTCGTCGCCTTCATGAGTTACATGGGCTACAACTTCGAGGATGCCATCATCATCTCCGAAGAGTTAGTTCACAACGACACGTACACATCGATTCACATCGAAGAGTGCGACGTCGAAATTCGCGAAACTAAACTCGGCCGCGAAGAGTTCACTCGCGATATTCCTAATGTCAGCGAGAAGGCGCTCCGCAATCTCGACGAGAGCGGCATCGTGCAGATCGGCACCTATGTCGAGCCTGGCGACATTCTCGTCGGTAAGGTTTCGCCTAAGAGCAAGACCGAGCTCACCCCTGAAGAGAAACTGCTGCATGCCATTTTCGGTCGTGCTGGCGAGGACGTGAAGAACGACTCCCTCGAAGTCACTTCGGGCGTCGAAGGCATCGTCATTGACACGCAGAAATTCTCTCGCCGCATGAGTCTGAGCGAAGACGAACGTAAGGCGTTCGAGAAGGCGCTCAAAGACGCAGAGAAGGAAAGTAACGAAGCGATCGCTGCTGCGTTTACCGATATGGTCACGCAGCTCGAAAGTGTGCTTTCTAAGAAACTCACTGACGAAGACGGCAACGAGATCGTCCACAACCAGGAGCCCCAGTTTGTAGCCGATCAAGCGGTTGCGTTCAAATTGGACAATCTCGACATCCGCAGCGAGGCCCGCCAGAAAGAAGTGCAGTCGATCTACCGCCAAGCGTGGCCTGCCGTCGAGGAAGCCATCGACACGCGAGATCGTCGCCTTAACTCCATGAAACGCGGCGACGAACTACGCAGCGGCGTGTTGCAAATGGTTAAGGTTTACATCGCCACTAAGCGGGTCATTTCCGTGGGTGATAAAATGGCCGGGCGTCACGGTAACAAGGGTGTGATCTCGAAGATCCTTCCCATCGAAGACATGCCGTTCCTTGAAGATGGCACGCCGATTCAGATCATGCTCAACCCGTTGGGCGTGCCGAGTCGTATGAACGTGGGTCAGATTCTCGAAACGCATCTCGGCTGGGCCGGTGCGAAGCTTGGCTTCCGCGCGATCACTCCGGTGTTCGACGGTGCCGAGGAATCGCAGATCAACGACGCCCTCGCCGAAGCGGGACTCCCTGCCCACGGCAAGGCTCGCCTGTTGGATGGCCGTACGGGTGAACCGTTCGAGCAAGAGACGACAGTCGGTTACATCTACATGCTCAAGTTGCATCACCTGGTGGACGACAAGGTCCACGCACGTAGCACAGGTCCCTACTCGTTGATCACGCAGCAACCACTCGGCGGTAAGGCCCGCTTCGGTGGCCAACGCTTCGGCGAGATGGAAGTTTGGGCACTCGAAGCTTACGGTGCCGCGTACATCTTGCAGGAGTTGCTCACCGTCAAGAGTGACGATGTCGAGGGACGTACCAAGATTTACGAGTCCATGGTCAAAGGCGAGAACACGTTGCAAGCCGGCACCCCGGCGAGCTTCGATGTTCTCACCAACGAAATCCGCGGCCTAGGACTGAACATGCAGTTAGAGAAGCGAACCCTCTAGGCAACAAATTAACCACGGAGACACGGAGATCACAGAGTTCGATAGAGAGCGATGCAAACCAAATTGCTCTCCGTGTCCTCCGTGTCTCCGTGGTTCAGAAATAACATATCGGCGACGTCGCCCCCGCTAGACGAAGTCAGGAGAAGTACCAAATATGAGCATTCTAGAAGGCGCAAACTACGACCGCGTGAACGACTACGGTTCGGTCAAGATCAGCCTAGCACGACCGCACGATATTCGTAGCTGGTCGTTCGGCGAAGTGAAAAAGCCGGAGACGATCAACTACCGTACCTACCGCCCTGAAAAGGACGGTCTGTTCTGCGAGCGTATCTTCGGCCCTGAGAAGGACTGGGAATGTGCGTGCGGCAAGTACCGCGGCATGAAGTATAAGGGCATGATTTGCGATCGTTGCGGCGTGAAAGTCACGCACTCTCGCGTGCGCCGCAAACGCATGGGCCATATCGAATTGGCCGCGCCGATCGTGCACATTTGGTTTTTCAAAGCCATGCCAAGCCGTCTAGGCTCGCTATTGGCCATGAAGACCACCTCGCTTGAGAAGGTCATCTACTTCCAAGACTACGTCGTATGCGACGCCGGCGGCACGCCTTTGGAAGTCGGCCAACTGCTCACCGAAGAAGAGTTCCGCGCTGCTCGTGAAGAGTACGGCGAAGGCTCCTTCGACGCCGACATGGGCGCCGAGGCGATCCGCAAGCTGCTCGGTGGGCTCGATCTTGTGAGCCTGAGCGAACAGCTTCGTGTGGAGCTTAAGGAAACCGGATCGAAGCAAAAGGCAAAGGACTATATCGGCCGCCTGAAAACCGTTGAGTCCATTCGCGATTCGGATAACAAGCCAGAGTGGATGGTCCTCGACGTGATCCCTGTGATCCCGCCCGATCTGCGTCCACTGGTGCTGCTCGATTCCGGCAACTTCGCCACGAGTGACTTAAACGACCTTTATCGTCGTATCATTAACCGCAACAACCGCCTGAAGAAACTCGTCGATCTAAACGCCCCTGAGGTGATCATTCGCAACGAGAAACGCATGTTGCAACAGTCGGTTGATGCTCTGTTCGACAACAACCGTTGCAAGCGTCCTGTGCTGGGTTCCTCCAACCGTCCACTGAAGTCTTTGACCGACATGATCAAAGGTAAGCAGGGGCGCTTCCGCGAAAACCTGCTTGGCAAGCGTGTCGATTACTCGGCTCGATCCGTGATCGTGGTAGGCCCACGCCTCAAGCTGCATCAATGTGGCCTGCCCAAGAAGATTGCCCTCGAACTGTACCAACCGTTCATCATCCGCCGTCTCAAAGAACTCGGCCACGCGGACACGATCAAGTCCGCAAAGAAGATGCTTGAGCGCAAGGACGAAGAGGTTTGGGATATCCTCGAAGAGGTTATTACCAACCATCCTGTGCTGCTCAATCGCGCACCCACATTGCACCGCATGGGTATCCAAGCTTTCGAGCCCACACTGGTTGAAGGCAACGCGATCAACTTGCATCCGCTCGTGTGCAAAGGCTTCAATGCCGACTTCGATGGCGATCAAATGGCCGTCCACTTGCCACTGTCGATCGAAGCTCAGGTCGAAGCGCACACGCTCATGATGAGCACGCACAACATCTTCAGTCCGTCCAACGGTGCGCCGATTATTAGCCCGTCGCAAGACGTTGTGATGGGTAGCTACTACCTCACCATGAACGTCCCCGACAATGTCGGCGACGGCATGGTTTTCAGTTCCATGGAAGAAGTCGAAACGGCGCGTGGCTCTGGCAAAGTTAGCACTCACACAAAAATCCAACTTCGCCTGCCGAAAAATCGTTGCTTACGTGACGACATGGAAGGTGGCAAGGCAGCCGAGGCAGCCTATGGCAAGCGCATCGAAACCACGGTGGGACGCGTCATGTTCAACGCGATCTTGCCTGAAGGTATGCCGTTCTATAACGTGTCGCTGCGTTCCAGCGAACTCGCGAAGGTGATTTCCGACTGCTACGAGTTCCTCGGTCGTCGTCAAACGATCGAACTACTCGACGACATGAATCAGCTCGGCTTCCGCCAGAGTACGCTCAGCGGTTTGTCCTTCGGCACCGACGACCTGATCACGCCTGACACCAAGGGCAAGATCATTGGCGAGGCCGAGAAGCAGGTCATGAAGTTCAACAAGCTGTTCCAACGCGGTGTTATTACAGAGCTGGAACGTTACAACTCGGTACTCGATGCTTGGACGCATGCCCGCGAGCAAATTACCGCGGAAATGATGACCGGCCTAGAGAACGATTACCGCAGCGGTGGCTACGTGAACCCGATTTACTTGATGGCTCACTCTGGTGCTCGTGGTGGTGTCGAACAGATGCGACAACTAGGCGGTATGCGTGGCCTCATGGCCAAGCCATCCGGCAAGATTATCGAGACGCCCATCAAGGCGAACTTCCGCGAAGGACTCACGGTACTGGAATACTTCAGTTCCACGCATGGTGCCCGCAAAGGATTGGCCGATACCGCGCTCAAGACGGCCGATAGTGGTTATCTCACGCGTAAACTGGCCGACGTGGCGCAGAATGTCGTCATCACGATGGACGATTGCACCACGACCAAGGGCATCACCAAGGGCATCATCTACCGTGGCGAAAAGGTCGAGGTAAGTCTCGCCGACTCGATCCGCGGTCGTGTGAGTCGTTCCAACATCGTGAACCCGATTACTGACGAAGTGATCGTCTCCGAGAACGGCATGATCACTGGCGAGATCGCTCGCAAGATCGAAGAGCTCGGCCTGGAGAAAATCCAAGTTCGCAGCCCGATGACTTGCGATGCTCAGCTCGGTATTTGCCGTTGCTGTTACGGCATGGATATGTCTACGGGTTCGATGGTCGAAGAAGGCATGGCCGTGGGAATCATCGGTGCTCAAAGCATCGGCGAGCCTGGTACGCAGCTCACCATGCGTACGTTCCACATCGGTGGTACTGGCCAGCACAACGTGGAAGATTCGGACATCAAGGCCAAGCTCGGCGGTATCGTCAAGACAGCTCGCTTGAAGGTCGTGACCAACGCAGCCGGCAAGCAAGTCGTGCTTTCGCGTAACGGCGAGATCGCGCTGGTCGATGATAAAGGCCGCGAGGTTGAGAAGTATGAAGTACCAACCGGTGCCATTCTGCAAGCCGGCGAGAACGACGTCATCAAGCCGGGCGGAACCGTATGTGAATGGGATCCGCACAGCATCCCGATTCTCGCCGAGACGGGCGGTATTATTCGCTTCGAGGATATGGTCGAAGGCGAGACCATGCGTGGCGAGAAAGACCCTTCCGGCAAGCTACGCTTCGTTATCATGGAGCACAAAGGCGATTTGCATCCGCAGATTATCGTTGAGGACCCAGCAGACGGGAAAATCCTCGACTTCTACTACATGCCTGAGCGTGCTCACGTCGAAGTCGACGAAGGCGAAACCATCACCCCAGGCTCGCTACTCGCTAAGACACCGCGTGAAGCTTCCGGAACTCAGGACATCACCGGTGGTCTGCCACGTGTCACCGAAATCTTCGAAGCTCGCAAGCCGAAAGACCCTGCGGTCATCGCAGAAATCGACGGCGTGGTTGAGCTACTGAGCGAGAAGAAACGCGGCAAGCGTTCGATTATCGTTCGCAGCGAGACCGGCGTAGAGCGAGAGCACTTAGTCTCTCACTCCAAGCATCTTCGCGTCCATGCTGGCGACACCATTCGCGCTGGCGAAGCGTTGGTCGATGGGCCGTTGGTGCCGCATGACATTCTTCGCATCTCTGGCGAAGAGGCAGTGCAGCAGTACCTGACTCGCGAGATTCAAAACGTCTATCGTAGTCAGCGTGTGGAGATCAACGACAAGCACATCGAGATCATCGTGTCGCAAATGCTTGGCAAAATCATGATCGAATCGCCTGGCGATACCGACTTGCTGCCTGGTGCCGTCATGGATAAGCAAGCCTTCCGCGCCGCCAACGAAGATCTGGCCAACTGCTTGAAGATCAGTGCCAAAGGAGATAGCGACTTCGCCGAAGGCACGGTTGTTCCCAAGGACGCTATCGAACAGGCGAACGCCCAGATCGAAGCCCTGGGGGGCGACATCTGCAAAGGTAAGAAACCGTCGATGGCAACCGGCAGCACGCAGCTGTTGGGTATCACCAAGGCATCAGTCCAGTCGAGCAGCTTTATCTCCGCGGCCAGTTTCCAAGAAACGACCAAGGTGCTTACTGAAGCCGCCCTCGCAGGTAAGACAGACAATCTGGTTGGCCTTAAGGAAAACGTGATCCTCGGTCACTTGATCCCCGCGGGCACCGGCTTCCACACGGTTCAGGAATCGGAAGTTCGCATCCAACCTGCCGCCTTGGAAGCCTTGGCGGCCGAGAAGGAACGCGTCCTCGAACGCTCCTTCCCGCTGTTGGACAGCGCCCTGCAAGAGAGCAGCAATGGCGAGAGTGCCCCGAGCCAGGCACTACCCGAGAAGGCTCCCAGCCTCGATGCGTTGCTGGGCGAAGAAGCAGCACCAGCACCATCGTCGGCCCCATCCCCAACACCAACCCCAACTCCAGCACCAACGTCGGAAACTTCGCCGCCACCGGCAGAGTCCCCCGCCGAGCCGCCTGCAACACCTGAGGGCGAGCAACCCCAAGAATAGGGCGGACAGAGTAGGGCGGACACTGCCCCCAAGCGGAACTTGAGCCGAGAGCTTTCGTTCCCCCTGGGGGGTTATAGCAGACAGGACCTCTGGCTCAGGGCGATGCCCCTGTGCCGCAGTCCAATTGCCTGTTGACGTTCCCCTCAGATGCGGTAAATTAGTTGATTCGTCCCTACCCACTGCAGTGACTTGTGGAGGGGCGATTTAAAGCAAAACAGTAAGCAACTTAGCAAAACATTCCCAGACAGCCGATCCTTACAGCGCACGTTATGCCAACAATCAATCAACTCGTCCGCAAGAACCGCAAGAAGAAGCGGAAGTTCAGCAAAGCGCCAGTCCTTGAGCGCTGCCCTCAAAAGCGGGGTGTTTGCCTGCAAGTGCGGACGATGACCCCCAAGAAGCCGAACTCCGCGCTTCGCAAGATCACGCGTGTGCGATTGTCTAACGGTAAGGAAGTCACCGTTTATATCCCCGGCGAAGGTCATACGCTGCAAGAGCATAGCATCGTTCTTGTACGCGGTGGTCGTGTTCGCGATCTTCCCGGTGTTCGTTACCAAGTCGTCCGTGGTGCCCTCGATACCCTGGGCGTCAGTGGTCGTAAGCAATCCCGCAGCCGTTATGGCGCGAAGAAGGGTCAGTAAAGGCTCTTGGCTGATAGCCATTAGCTATTGCCCGAAGCAGAAATCTAAGCAATTCAAAATATACACTTCGCTGTCAGGTTCGGCCTCTTTAAAGCCAACAGCCAACAGCCAACAGCCGAAAGCCACCTATGGCCCGCATTACCGCAAGTCGCAAACAGCTCAAGCCCGATCCAGTTCACGATTCGTTACTCGCTGCGAAGTTCATTAATTGCCTGATGCTTGATGGCAAAAAAGCGACCGCGCAAAAAGTGTTCTACGATGCACTGGACATTGTTAAGACTCGCGTCGAAGAAGTGGAGGCGATCGAAGCGTTCACCACTGCTGTGGAAAACGTCAAGCCCTCGATCGAAGTTCGCTCCAAGCGAGTCGGCGGTGCAGCCTACCAAGTTCCCATGCAAGTGAACCGTGCCCGCCAACAGGCCCTCGCGTTCCGCTGGATCTTGGCTGCCGTTCGCGACAAGAAGGGTCGCCCGACTGCTCAAAAATTGGCCGACGAGCTCACCGCCGCCTACAACCGCGAAGGCGCCGCCATGACCAAACGCGAAAACGTCCACCGCATGGCCGACGCGAACAAGGCGTTTGCCCACTTCGCTTGGTAACGAGAGAGTCGAGAGGCCAGGGACGAAAGTCGAGTGTGTTGTTAGAGCACTCGCCTATCGTTCCTGGCCTTTCTCATGCGCAGAGTATGGACGCAAGGTCGCGACGAAACGCAAAGGGTTGTCTTAGCCACCAATGTCACAGATTTACACGGATGACTTGTGAGTACCCCGTAGGGGTACGCCGACACAATCCGACCGAATTACTACAACAATTCACGCTCTGCGATTCACCGCGTCCTTCGCGTCTTTGCGTCAAATCAAAACGTAACCAAATTCACATGCCCACCGACCTCACAAAGATACGCAACCTTGGCATCATCGCCCACATTGATGCCGGCAAAACGACCGTCACAGAGCGCATGTTGTACGTGTCGGGCGCAAAGCATCGCGCGGGTGAGGTCGATCGCGGTACGACTACCACCGACGACGATGCGGAAGAGGCCGAGCGGGGTATTACCATCTACTCCGCGTGCGTGGCGTTTCCTTGGAACGATGTGCAGATCAACCTGATCGACACGCCGGGGCACGTGGATTTTACTGCCGAGGTGGAACGCAGTCTGCGTGTGCTCGATGGCGCGGTCATTGTGTTTAGTGGTCGAGAAGGCGTGGAAGCCCAAAGCGAAACCGTCTGGCGGCAAGCGAATAAGTACGGCGTACCGCGCATGGCGTTCATCAACAAGCTCGACCGCGAAGGGGCCGACTTCGAGGCGGTGCTCGCCGAAATTAAGGATCGTCTCCACGCTACGCCGGTGGTACTGCAAATTCCCGTCGGCCTGGGGCCTGCACATGTGGACGATCCGTTCCGCGGGATTATTGATCTCATCGGAATGAAGATGCTCACCTTCCCGGCAGGCAAGGCAGGGCGCGAAGTCGTTGTCGAAGAAATACCCGAAGACCTACAAGTAAACGCCTCACTGTGGCGCGAGCAGATGGTCGAAGACTTATGCAACTACAGCAACAAGTTGATGGAGCTTGCTCTCGAAGAAGCGGAGATTCCTGCAAAACTGCTTCACGAAGTCATCCGCGACGCCACCGTTCACCGCCAAATCCAACCGTTGCTGTGCGGTTCCGCTCTACACGGCGTAGGGATCCAACCGCTACTCGACGCGGTGGCCGCCTACTTGCCCAACCCGATGGAAATGCCACCGGTCGAAGGACTCGATCCCAGCGGAAAGGCGAAGTCCAATAAGAAGGGCTCGAAGAAAGCTACCGAAGAAGAGGGCACCGGCGACGAGGCCAAGATCTCGCGCAAGCCCGACCCGAAGGAGCCCTTCTGTGGTCTCGTCTTCAAAATCTTGCCCTACAAGACGGGCGACCTCTACTGGGTACGCGTCTACTCCGGCACGCTCAAAGGTAACAGTCGCGTCTTCAATCCTGGCAAAGACATCAAGGAAAACGTCGCCCAGCTTTGGAAGATCCACGCCAGCAAAAAAGAAGAACAGCTCGACTCGGTCCAAGCGGGTGACATTGTCGGCGTGATCGGTTTGAGAGATTCCGTCACAGGCGATACCCTTTGCGATACGCGCGAGCCTATTCTACTGGAGTCGATCGAATTTCCCGAGACGGTCATCTCCATGGCGATCGAGCCGGAGAGCACGACCGACAAAAAGAAGCTGGCCGAAGCGCTCGAGATGCTGCGTAAGCAAGACCCTACCTTTACTGCCAACGAGAACGAAGACACTGGGCAAACGCTCATCAGCGGCATGGGTGAATTGCACTTAGAGGTAATCCAGCATCGCCTGGAACGCGATTTTAAGCTCAATGTGAAGGTCCACAATCCACGCGTCAGCTATCGCGAAACGATCGCTGAGATGGCCGAGGTGGAAGTCGAGTGCAATCGCCTGATCAATGGCGTACCCCATGTAGCCAAAGTGAAACTCACGGTTGAGCCCATGGAAAGCGCTGCCGGTGTGGTCGTAGGTAATTCGCTCGACCACGGCTTGCCGAATGAAATGCTCACGGTTGTATTGGAAGAGCTTGAGAACGCAGGGCAGGGCGGTGGCACCTTGGGCTTCCCGCTGATGCGAGTCAAAACGCGTCTACTTTCGGGCGAAATGCACGAGACAGACAGCACCGAAATCGCCTTCCGCACAGCAGCTGCTCAAGCGTTCGACCAAGCGCTTCGCAAAGCGGGCACCGTGCTACTGGAACCGATCATGCGACTAGAGATTAGCACGCCCGACGAACACGTGGGCGATCTGGTGAGCGACCTCCAGCAACGCCGCGCAATCATCCACCACACCCAACAACGCGGCAACCTCACCGTGCTGCACGCGGACGCACCACTGAAAGAGCTCTTCGGCTACAGCAGCGCCATGCGATCCTTGAGCCAAGGCCGCGCAAGCTGTTCCCTAGAACCCCACGGCTTCGCCCCCGCGCCCCCCGAAGAGCTCGAACGATTTATGTAGGGTCCGCTGTGCGGCACATTACCCCATAACCTAGCCGCGGCCTAACAGGCTGCCGGGAATTTGCTCATAACCAATGTCTATCGAGTGCGCCCCGGCGACCTGTTAAGTCGCGGCTATTGGGCTTGCTCTGTGTTCACGATTTCTTCGCCTCCAAAGCACAACCCCCGGCACCAACGCGAGCAGCACGAAAACGCTCAGTGAATAGATACGAGCGTAGTCTAACTGTGGCTCAGTCAGCCGATCGAGTGTTCCCGGTGGAATCACCTCCCCACCGTTGGCAGTGAGCAGCGCTCGAGCAAGGTCTTCATCCAGCGGTATAGGTAGGAAACGCACCGTGCCGTCGCAAAAGGCGACATTCACGCCTAGTGTTTGCTTGTTGAAGAATCGACGGAGAGTTCCAGAATGTTCGCCGCGACGATGAACTACGCACTCCGGGGACCGTCCGGTTAAGATTTTGAATGCATCCTGGAAACTTAAGTCACGTGGGTCCGCCCAAGGAATGTTCAATCCGGCGGCTTCGATAAGCAAGATCGTCTGCTTGTGCAAATCGCCAATCTCTTCTAAGCGAGTACCTTTGGGATTTGCCCATGCTGTCTCCGGACCGATAATCGCAAAGTAGTTGCACTCAGGTGTACCGCTACGTACTGGCGGGTCGCTTGGGCACTGGTAGATACCAATCGCAGTCTTAGCAAGTGCCGCATTGGCCGGATCATCGTACGGTAGGTCACGCTGCCATTGACTCCAGATAGTCATTCCTTCGATATAGGCAAGAGTCTCCACTCGCCATGAGGAAAGCGACTTGCCTTGGCTGTCGGTAGCTACCGCTGGAGGAAGCGATTGATGCTTCTCGCAGTACAGCTGCAGCGCCAGCGAAATTTGACGCAGGTTATTATGACAGGAATGCACTCGAGATGTCTCCCTCAATCCCTGCACTTTCGGCATCACCAGCTCGAAAAGGATCACCGCGATGATCAACAAGATTGGGAGTAAGAAAAGTACCTGAAGGATGGTCGAACTCTTAGTCCTGCCACTAAAGATCAACCACCAAATCACGAGCACAACAGCAGCAAGACCAATCCCCAACCACACACCAAACGTAGCCATCCCCGCCGCCAGCAAGGCGAACACGTACAGAATCGTAGAGAGGCGAAAGCGCATGGCGGTCAACGAGGAGAGGGAACAGGGCGTGAGCGACAAGCCCGCTACCTCATTATAGCAGTTCGTAGGCCATAACAAGCAACGCGAAGTTGTTGCACCGCAGCAGTAGGTCGGTGCCTTCGGCCTGACTGCGGTTCGGCCACCACTTCCAACCGGGTTGAAGCGCCAACACGGCGGAGGTTTCGAACATGCCACAAACTCAGCCAAGATGACCGAGCTACTGAGTTTGCTCTGTGTCCATGCCGGTGCGCCGCCGCCAAAGCACTAACCCCGGCAGCAACGCGAGCAGCACAAACAGGCTCAGCGAATAAATGCGAGCGTAGTTCAACTGAGGCTCAGTAAGCGCATCAAGCGTCCCCGGCGGGATGACTTCCCCACCGTTGGCGGTAAGCAGTGCGCGGGCAATTTTCTCTTCAACGGGAATCGTGAGATACCGGATATCACCATCCGCCATTGCGACGTTCACATGGCTGGAGTGTTTTACGTAAAACCAGCTTGTGTCTTTGGAGTCGTAATGCAGAATCGCGTCGGGGATTTTGCCTGTCAGCAGATTGACAGCTTTCTCAATTGAGAAGTCCTCGGGCTTCGTCCAAGGAATCGCTTGGTTGCCTGCTTCGATGAGCATGATCGTCGTGCCCGGTGCATCCGTGATATCGGCCGTTCTCTTGACTTGGTCTCTATCCCAGGCCGTTCCCTTGCCAACCACTGCAAAGTACTGGGTTTCGTTACCATTTATTTGGCTTGCTGCGGGACAGCCGAAGACGTCGTGGACATTCATGTTAGTCGTTTTAGCATTGGCGGGTGCGTCGTAGCGTTGTGTATGATCATACGGCGGATAGAAGTGTCCCGGTGCAAAGAAGCCTGCAATGGTGAGCCTCCAAGAGGAGGGGACTTGGTTCAAGTCGTCGAATCCGATAGCCGGTGGTAGCGCACGCTGTGCCGACTCATGATTCTGTAACGCATAATAGACTTCCCTAAGGGTTCTCGTACATAGACTTCTCGCGTGGCCGTACCTTGCCGAGGATAGGCCTGTGAGAACGAGAGTAGTAGGTAGGAGTCCGACGAGCGCAGCGATAACGAAATAGGTCAGGGTCTTTCTCAACCCTCGATCGTTTTTCTTGAGCAAAAAATACCACACCCCACATAGATATAGTGCCGAAGGAATCCCCCACCCACCAAACGTCGCCATCCCCGCCGCCAGCAGCGCGAACACGTACAGAATTGTGGAAAGGCGGAAACGCATAACGGGACTTTGCGAGGGTGCTCCGGCGACCTGTTAGGTCGCGGCTATTGGATCTGTCGTTGGTTCGGGCTTTTTGTACCACAGTACAAACCCTGGTAATAAAGCGAGCAGCACGAACAGGCTTAACCCATAGATGCCGCGATAGTTGAGTCGCTTGGTAGTGCGTCTCTGCGTGAGGGCATCCTCGTCGATCTCTTCGCCACCGTTGGCAGTGAGCAGTGCGCGAGCTGTGGCTTCGTCGAGCGGGATGCTTAGCGTTCGCACACTCGCATCAGCCATTGCCACATTCACGTAGCTCGTATTCCTCAAAAAGATAATACCGCGATTTTGCGAATCGCCGTGCAGAATCGCCTCGGGCATCTTACCAGTCAGCAGGTCCATCGCTTCTTGCATGGTCAAGTCAACTGGCTTCGTCCACGGTGTGTTTCGACCACCCGCTTCGATGAGCATGATCGTTTGGTGGTGCCGGTCAGTTATGTCACTTGGTTTCTGCACTCGCTCTCGTGCCCAAACCGTGTCTGGACCGATGATGGCAAAGTAGTCGGTGCGATTGGGCAGTTCGCTATCGGCATCCGGACAACAGTAGCCGCGAAAGGAGACTTTTGTGACTGCCACATTTGCCGGGTCATCGTAGGCTTTGGTCCAATCGTATCGCGACCATAACGGAGAGGATTCAAGAAAAGGACCAATCGCAAGCCGCCAAGAATAGGCGTCCTTTCCTCCTTTCATGGTGAGAGCAGCGGGCGGCAGAGTTGAGTACGCACTTTCGTAAGTGAGCAACCCCAGCGTGTGAATTCTCAAGTTGGTGCAGCATCCAAAACGAAGTGAGCTACTGCGGGCCGAGGCGAGGCCGGAGTAGAGGATCGCAACCACCATCCCGAGAGTAAATGCGAGGGTAGATTTATACAGCGATTGTATCGGTTCGGGGGGACCGGTACGGAAGAGGTATAGCCAGACTGCTGCAACATAGACTGCCGCAATCACGCCAACTGCACCAAACGTAGCCATCCCCGCCGCAAGCAACGCGAACATGTACAGAATCGTAGAGAGGCGGAAACGCATAGGGCAAGCGTAATAGATGAGGTAGAGGTAAGCCGTAACAAGCAACGCGTAGTTGCGGCATGGGCGCTACCTGCAACTACGCCCGGAGGGCGGGCACAGCCCTAGCCGGAGTCGTTAGACTCCGGTAGCCGATCAATATTTGTTCCCTAGGCCCGAAGGGTCGATACAAAATTTAACTCGGTGCATGTATCGACCCTTCGGGCCTAGGATAGAAGCAAACTCTCCGGTGGCTCACGCCACCGGCTGGGGATGTTGCGGCCCTCCGGGCCGAGTTGACGACCGTTGGTCATTTAGACTTGGTCATTCTCTGGTTCGCCTCGCTCCTCTCGACAAACCCTACAACCACTCTCTTCTAGACCCTGGTCTCGCAACCCTAGACTGTCCGGCTACTGCACCTGCTCGCGTGCTTCCTCAACTGCTTTGTTGATGTCTCGCACCGGCGCCCAGTCCTTTTTGTAGGAGACCATCGCTAGCTCGATCGGCTTGCCTGCGCCGTACTCGGCCAGCGGGGTGCCGTCGATTTTGAACTCTGCGACGGTCTCGCGAATTGCTTCGCGCAGCTCGGGCGTCAGGTTGCTTACGTAGCCCAACACGCCGGGAGGAAAGGGTTTCGACTCGTAGATCGTGCGGATTGAGTCCTCAGAAATTTTGCCGGCAGCAATTTCGCGATCCAGCACGTCGCTCGCTACCGCAGCCGCTTCGAACTGCTTATCCGCGACACCTGCGATCGAATTCTCATGCCCGTAGGAAAAACCCCAGGCGTAGTCGCGTTCGGGTTGCATGTCGTGGTCGGCGAGTAACATGGCCAGTGCGGCCTTGTAGCCGCTGTTAGAACGCGGTCGTGTGAAGGTGAATCGCTTCCCACGCAAGTCCTCCACCTTCTTGATGTCGCTGTCGGCAGGCACGATGATTTTCATGGTGTAGCTGTAATTGCCGTCGGTGTCGGCAAAACAACACAACGGCGTGAAGCCGCTCTTGTTTACAGCCGTGGGAACTGCCCCGGTACCGAAGGCAGTCATGTGCAGGGTTCCCTCGCGCAAGGCGCGCAGCTGTTCGCTTACATCCGCAAAGCGCACGTACTTCACCGGTTTGCCGGTGCGCTGGGAGAGCGCCTCGGTAAATGTCTTCCAGGTCTGTTGCTCATCGCCTTCTTCCGTGGAAGCGTAGTAGGAAAAGACAAGCTCGTCAGGGTCTTGCAACTTCGCCTCGTCCTCCGGCGGGTCGGCTAGCAAGTCGCCATCCGCATCAGTGAATTCCTTTGCCAGCTTGTTGGCCGACTCGGTGCCCAGCAGGTTGCGCACCGTGTTTTGTTCGGTCTTCTTTTCGGCCTGCTCGCGCGCGTTGTCCCAGTAGGACTGCACCCCCCAAGCAATGGCCGCTGCCGGCACGGCAATCAGGAGAATCCGCCCGAGTGAGAAACTCTTCGGTTGAGAATGGTCTTGCTGGGACATGAGAGAACGTCCTTATTGATCGCGGCCAAAGAATCTCAGAATAGCTTACTCTAGGATAAGCCATCCGGCTTGCAGGTTCAAGCAATGTGCCGGTGCGAGGACTACTCAGTGAGTGGCGGATAGCCGACGAGTATCCCATGCTTCGTGGGCTGATCGACACTTCGTACGCTCCCGTTAGCTGCCGACCTTGGTCGCCGCGAAGGTTGTCTCGGTTGGATGCTCATGCTGCAGCCGGACGCGTAGCTCAAGGAGGTAACTCACGTCGGGCAAGCTCGTCGGCTAACTGAACAAGAGGTAGCACACCCCAGTTAATAGCCGCGGCTCAACGAGCTGCCGGAGATTTGCTCGAAGGATTGGCCCACAGAGCGATTCCCCGGCGACTTGTTAACTCGCCAGTTATTTCGCCTAAAGCCTTCAGCGCCGGCTCGAGCGTTTTTCTTCTTGCATGCTCAGGTAGCTCATCACTGCAACGAGTCCGATCATCAAGACAGAGGAAACGAGGAAGATCGTTACCCAGAAGGAATTATTCGTCCCCTTGAGTCTCGATAGAGCTGGGGAACTACCGCGGTATTCAATGGGGATGGTTTGCCCGACGGCAAAATTGATGGCGTCGGCGTCATCAACCACGAACCCGCCTCGCTCGAACTCGTCGGTTTCAGCATGCTGGAACCGATAGGAAATATGCTGTCCGATATGCCGACCTCGATGCGTCTCTTCATAGATCTTCGTGATCTTGGCTTCCGCTTCTTGCTTGTTGAAGTAGTACAGTACCTCTGAGCAAGAAGAAACGCACGAGACCATCCAAATGCAGAAAACCAGCATCATAGCGCGGACCGTTAACGGATTCATTTCGTCCACTGGGTTACCTTTAGGGAAAGTCGAGAGAAGCAGCGATACGTTCCAACGGACTATAACTTAACTTGTTCCAGGTGCGACCGACAAGTTGCCTGCCCTTCGGTTGCCCCATGAAAGCTGTTCTAATGTTAGCGGTCAGGCAGACCAAGGCTCTTAGATAGAGGAAGGGGGTTCGCCGTGCACGCATTCATTTTGTGCTGGCTTCTGATCGCTCAAGTGAGTGCGGAACCACCCGCGCCACCAGCAAGCCAACAAGCTACGGAACAGCAGGACACCGAAGCGACCGACGATTCCAGCAACGCTGGAGAGGACGGCGCTTCTGACGATACTGACGCAAACGCTGAGCCAAACAGCGCAGAGCCAGACAGCACTGAGTCCGAAAACTCTGGGCCCGAAAACGCGGAACCAAGCCCCGAAGAAGAAATCAAGATGGCCGACCCGCCCGAGGACCTCGAAGAGGCGGTCAGCACGGTTTGGAAAAGCGTCTACGGCATGTGGGAGAGCTTTCTCGGCCGACTGCCGATTTTCATTCTCGCTTTCATTGTGGTTGTGCTCACCTGGTTTGCGGCCGCTATCGGGCAGCGTTTGTGCCGCCGCGTGTTGCGGGGCGTCCACATCCGCGGCAGTCTGAAAGACCTCATTCGTCAATTCGTTTACATCGGCATTTGGCTGTCGGGGATGATGATCGCCGCGATCATTATTTTCCCCAGCCTAAAGATTACGACAATGCTCTCGGTCCTCGGACTCAGTTCGATTGCCGTCGGTTTTGCCTTCAAAGACATCGTCGAGAACTTCTTTGCCGGCATCCTCATCCTGTGGGGATTTCCCTACGAGACGGGCGACTTTATCGAGTGCAACGGCATCAAAGGTAAGGTCGAAGAGACGACCATTCGCATGACCACCATCCGCCAGGTCGATGGGCAATTGATCGTGGTACCCAACGCCCAGTTGTTCAAGAATCCCGTTTACGTGATGACCAGCCAGCGCTTTCGCCGCACCACGATTATTGTGGGCGTCGCCTACGACGAGGATGTCGATAAGTGCCGCGACATCATCACCCAGGCGGTCGAGTCGTGCGAAACAGTGACCGACGAAAAGCCAATCCAAGTGTTCGCTCAAGAGTTCGGCGCGTCGAGCATCAACTACGAGGTCACCTGGTGGGCCGGCAGCACACCCGTGGCAGAACGCAAAAGCCGCGACGAAGTGGTCGCCGCTGTGAAGCGAGCCCTCGACGACGCTGGCGTAGAAATTCCTTTCCCGTATCGCACGCTTACGTTCAAAGAGCCGCTACCAATTTTGCAGAACCAACCTAGCAAGCCGGAAGCGTAAGTGTCAGGACATTTCACGAGCTTGAGCGTAAAGTAAAGGGACGCTGATGCCTTCGGCTCGAGATTCTTTTTACCAATGAATCACCTACACTCAATAATCTGTCTACTGGTGATAGCAGGGCTGTTACCTACGGTTCATGCCAGCGACGACATCGACGAAGCACCTATCTACTACAGCACCGCTGAAGTGAACGACGGCGTCACGCAGTTGCAAGCAAAGCTCGACGCTGGCAAGGTGAAACTCAGTTGGGATAAGCGATGGGGCTGGCTACCTGCTGTGCTCAAGCAGTTGGAGATCTCGCAGGAGTCCCAACTGTTAGTCTTCTCCAAAACCAGCTTGCAAGTGCATCAAATCTCGCCCCATACACCCCGGGCACTTTACTACAACGACGATGCGTACATCGGCTATGTGCCCCAGGGAGATATTCTGGAAGTCTCCGTGGTCGATCCGGTTCAGGGCGCGATGTTCTATTCACTGGAGCAACGCGAAGTCGAACGCCCCAAGTTCGTGCGAGATAAGGGCACCTGCCTCGCGTGCCACCACAACGACCGCACTCGCGATGTGCCGGGCTATTTGGTGCGCTCTGTGTTCCCCGACCGCCGTGGCCACGCGCTGTTGTCGCTGGGCTCAGAAACCACCGACCACCGCACGCCGTTCGACGAGCGTTTCGGCGGCTGGTATGTCACTGGCACGCATGGTGAGATGCGCCATCGCGGTAACGCAATTCTGAAAGACGAGCAAGACAAAATCAACACCGAGGAGAACGCTAATCTGTTGACGATTGAGAAACGCATCCGTAATGGTGCCTACCTCACGCCGCATAGCGATATCGTTTCGTTGATGCTGTTGGAGCACCAATCGCAGATGCACAATGCGATTACCAACGCCTCCTACGAAGCGCGCGAAGCTGCCCACTACGACACGGTATGGAACGAAATTCTCAAGAAGCCCTCCGGCTATCAGCATGAAGTCTCGCAGCGCCGGCTCAATCGCGCCGCTGAAGAACTACTGGCGTGCCTGCTCTACAGCGGCGAGTTTCAACTTAAATCACCCGTGAAGGGAACGAGCAACTTCGTCACAGAATTCACGAAGCTAGGCCCCCGCGATTCCAAGGGCCGTAGTCTGCGTGACTTCGATTTGCAAACTCGACTCTTCAAGTATCCGTGCAGCTATCTGATTTATTCCGAGTCGTTCGCAGCGCTGCCCAGTTCGATACGCGCGATCATCGACACACGGCTTGAGGCCATTCTCACCGGTGAGGATACTTCCGAAGCGTTTAGTCACTTGAGCGAGAAGGATCGAGATGTGATCCGAGAGATCCTCAGCGAAACGCTGGCTCGAGGGTAGTTGTACTTATCGAGTTCCAAAAAAGGAGGCGACGCGTGTTACCTGCGCGGCGCCTCCAAGCAATCGGAGAGTCGTTGCCTTGCCCTTCGATGTGAAGGACAACTAACAGTCACACTTTGCAGCAAATTCATCGGCTTGCTTCTCGGCCTCTTCTTTGGCCAGCCCGACACTTTGCTGTAGCTTGCCAACAAGCTGACCCTTCTTGCCGGCGATTTGGTCGAGCTCGTCATCGGCCAGCTCGCCCCACTTCTCTTTGGCGTGTCCCTTGAGCTCGGTCCACTTACCTTCGATTTGATCCCAATTCATGGCTGATGCTCCTGTAGGTTACGAAGTAACCAAAAAAAGACGTGCCGGTAAGCATGTTGGGTCAGGCGGAAACAACACGACTCACTCGGCACGCCAAAGTGGCCTCCCCGCAAACGAGTGCGTCTCGGCACTCACTCGTCCGCGGTTCGGCCACATCTGGTCTTGCGACCAGAAGGTTTCTAGGAGGGGATACACTTCACCATCCCACCCAACTGTATTACCACCGTTTTCTTAACCATCATTGGCAAGTGGCATTGGCAAGTGGATGGTTCGATTGGAGCGCAAAAAAAGCCCAGCTGCGGAGCGATTCGCGTGGAATTGCTCCGCAGCCGGGCTGTCGTAGACCGTCTTAAAGTCCTCGGCCAATCGTGGGCGAGGCTTCTATGTCTGATGTTAGCGGTCTGCTGAAGAGAGTCAAGCGGAATAGCCATGAGTGATTTCCGCAACCGGATCATCGGCTTCGTTCACCGAGTATCGGTAACGCTACTCCATTTTGATTCCAGCAGGTCATTGAGGACATTGACCTCAAATGCCTATGATAGCTGTTTGAGACACGCGATCGCTGGGTCTCGGAGGCTGGCAAGGTCTTGGTGTTTGTGCGCCGCACTTCAGGCGCACAGGTCTAGGCGGACAAGTCCGAGGGCAAGTATGGCCGACGCGGTGAAGATTCTCGTTGCGCACTCCGATGCGGAGGTGCGTCAAACGCTCGTCGAAGCCATCGAGGGGCTCGACTACCAAGTTCAGGGGCAAGTGGGAACTCACGCCGGTCTCTTGGAGCAGTGCCAACGCAAGCGGCCCGAGTTGATCATGAGCGGGGTCGATTTGCCCGATGGCGATGCTCTCAGCGCCCTGATCGAAATCAGCAAGGAAGAACCGATCCCCGCGATTGTAGTGACCCAGAGCGAATCGTTGCAGGACGTCGAGCGGGCCATACAAGATCACGTAATGGCTTACTTGCTGGAGCCGATCGAACCGGAGCATATTCAGCCTACCATTTACCTAGTGCTACGCCGCTTCGAGCAGTTCGAAGCCCTTCACGAGGAGGTGCAAGATCTACGGCAGGCTCTGGCCGACCGTAAAATCATTGAGCGGGCCAAGGGCATTCTCATGAGTCAGAGCAAGCTCGACGAGGGAGACGCCTTCCGCCGCCTGCAGAAGCTTGCCAGCGAAAAGAGGCGGAAACTGGTGGATATCGCCAATGCGATCATCACGGCCCAGGAAGCGATGAGTGACTGACGTTGGGGCTCTAGTCAGCGAGTCGGCAGCGTAAGCGTCCGGATTTGCTATCCAGGGTAGATGGTGTGAATATCCGGGCGCTGATGCCTCCGGGGCATGATGGTGAAAGAATTCGTGAAAATCGCCGACACCAACTGTTGACGATAGTTCCGAAACGCCATAGAATCCTCGATTCGGCACTAATTGCGGTGTCGAAGCAGTATTGGTCTTTGAAACTTCAAGAGTTTGGTTCTGGCAACCTGTGTTTATTAAACCTCGTGTTTACTAATCGGGTTTTGCTTAGGGGCCGGATCGTCCTGAGATATCAACACAGTGATATCGACACAGTGAGGTGCCAGCATGGCGCAAGACGTTATTCGAATCCGTATGGAAGCCTACGATCACTCGGTGCTCGATTTGAGCTGTGCTGAGATCGTGGATACCGCCAAGAGAACCAACTCCGAAGTTCACGGCCCCATTCCTCTGCCAACGCGAATCGAGCGATACACGGTCCTTTCCGGCCCGCATGTCGACAAGAAAGCAAGGCAGCAATTTGAAATCCGCACGCACAAACGGCTGATCGATATAGTCCAGGCTACGGCCAAGACGATCGAGGCTCTGAATAAACTGAGCTTGCCAGCGGGCGTTGACATCAAAATCAAAGCGACGACTTCCTGATAAGGCACTTTGAAGACAGGGCCTTTTGGTAGGCGTTTTCGATACATTTTCGATATTTTTACACACCGGGTAACTCCATCTATGTAGCGGAAGTTCCGCGGGTAAGTTTCGCCACAAGAGGCGATTTCTCCCGCAGGGCGTGCCGACCACAGGAAACTCAACGATGGCAATTGGTATCTTGGGCCGCAAGGTCGGCATGACGCAGGTGTACGATGACTCCGGGAAAGTGGTTCCCGTGACGGTCGTTCACGCTGGCCCGTGCAAAGTCCTGAGGGTCCGCACTCCCGACCGCGATGGTTATGAAGCCGTCCAGCTCGGCTATGTCGATAAGCCCCGTCGGTTGGCTTCCCGCAGTGAGCGTGGTCAAGTTGCCAAGCTCGACGGCAAGCGTGCCAAGCGGCGTGCCGCTGCTGGTGTCGAATCTCAGCCCAAGCCTGACTGTGAGCCCCAGCGTTTTGTTCGCGAGATCCGCGGTGAAGCGGGCGAATTAGAGGTCGGCGGCGAAGTGAAGGTCGACGTCTTTGCTGAGGTCGATTGCGTCGATGTGGTCGCCACTAGTAAGGGTCGCGGCTTCTCGGGTGCCATGAAACGCCACAACTTTGCTGGTCAGCGTGCCACTCACGGTGTTAAGAAGTGTCATCGCCATATGGGCGGCACCGGCTGTAGTGCCAGTCCAAGCCGCCTGTTCAAGGGTATTCGCATGCCCGGTCAATATGGCAACGCTCGCTGCACCGTTCGTAATCAGAAGGTCGTTCGGGTTGACTCGGAGCAGAACTTGCTCATTATCCGCGGCGGCATCCCAGGTCCCAACGGCGGCTACGTAGTCGTCAAGCAAACAAACACGATGTAATAAGGCTGTAGGAATTTAGGCTTTAGGCTGTAGGTTCAGTCAATTGCCTTGAAGATGTTTAGTCCCGTTTCCTAAAGCCTAATCAGCTAAAGTCTAAAGCCTAATTCATGTCCAAACTAACCGTACACGATGCAAAGGGTAAGAAGGTCGGCACTTATAACGTCGAGCCGACTGACTTTGCTCCGCATATTAATAAGCAGCTTCTGCACGACGCGGTGGTTATGTATCAGGCCAACGCTCGTCAGGGTTCGCACCAAACCAAAAGCCGCGGCAAAGTCGCTGGGGCCAAGAAGAAAATGTACCGTCAGAAGGGCACGGGTAACGCTCGTGCCGGTTCGCGTCGCTCGGGTATTCGGCGTGGTGGTGGGCATATTCATAACATCCGTAATCGCGACTATTCCTACTCGCTCCCTCGCAAAGCGCTCCAGTTGGCCACTCGCATGGCCATTGCCGCCAAGCTTCGCGACGAGGAAGTCACGTTGATCGACAAGCTCGAATTCGAGCAACCAAAAACCAAGGATATGGTCGCCGTCATCAAGACCCTCGATTGCAACGGAGGTTCGGTGTTGGTCACGACGGCTGGTTACTCACCAAATGTTTACAAGAGTGCTCGCAACATCGCTCGCGTGGCGGTATCGCCTGCTCACGAATTGAACGCCCTGAACGTGCTTTCGGCAGATCGCCTGCTGTTCACGCCCGAGGCACTCGACGTACTCAAAGATAAAGCCGCCAAAAAGCCAGCAGAAACCGCAGTCGCCGAATAGTTGCCCCTGCAGCCTAAAGCCCACAGTATAAGTCCCTAGCAATGCCCAGACACATCCCCCAAAAAACCAGCCTTGAACTGCAGCCCCATCAGGTGATCATCAAGCCGTTGGTCACCGAAAAGGGAATGCACAAGTCGACTCGCAACAACGCTTATGCGTTTGAGGTGAATCGCTTGGCTACCAAAGCCGACGTGCGTAAAGCGGTTGAGGAGCTGTTTGAGGTAAGGGTTTTGAAGGTTCACACGCAGAACCGCCAAGGCAAGTTGCGTCGCACCCGTGCCCGCATGGGTCGCACCGCCGATTGGAAGAAAGCTATTGTGACGCTCGACCCTGAGCATCGCATCAACTTCTTCTGAGTCGTTTGAGCCAACAAAGAAGCCGACAGCCAATAGCCATTAGCTAAAAGCCCCAGTTTTAAAAAAGACACCATCATGGGTATTAGAAAATACAAGCCGACAACTCCTGGCCGCCGTGGCGCCTCAGTGAGCGACTTCGCGGACTTGACTCCTGGGGCCAAGCCAGAGAAGAGCCTTCTGCGCCCCAAGACGAAAACCGGCGGACGCAATAACCAGGGCAAGATTACCTCACGGCATCGCGGTGGTGGTCACAAGCAGCGTTATCGCGTCGTAGACTTCCGTCGCAACAAGGACGGTATCTCCGCGAAGGTTGATTCCATTCAATACGATCCCAATCGCTCGGCCCGCATTGCCTTGTTGCATTATGCCGACGGAGAGAAGCGTTACATTATCGCCCCTGCCGGTTTGAAGGCAGGCGACCAGGTCAGCAGTGGTCCTGAAGCACCAGCCGAATTGGGCAATTGCTTGCCGCTTTCGAAGATTCCCCTGGCTACAGAGATTCACTGCGTTGAGCTTCGCCCGGGCAACGGCGGCGTTCTGTGTCGCGGAGCTGGCACCAGTGCCACGCTGATGGCTCGTGAAGCAGACTGGGCACAGATTTCACTTCCCAGTGGCGAAATTCGTCGTATTCCTTCCGCATGTCGCGCCACCATTGGTTCGACTGGCAATGGCGATCACTCGATGATTGTGCTCGGTAAAGCGGGTCGCAGTCGCTGGATGGGCCGTCGCCCACACGTTCGTGGTACCGCCATGAACCCTGTCGATCATCCGCACGGTGGTGGCGAGGGTCGCACGAAGGGTGGCCGTCACCCAGTAAGCCCCGGCGGCAAGAGTGCCAAGGGCGGATCGACACGCGAGCGTCGCAAAGCATCCAACCAAGCCATTATCCGCCGCCGTCGCAGTCGACGTTACGGCACACAGAAACTAATTAAATAGCTATTGGCTGTTGTCTGTTGGCTGTTGGCCGGCAGTTGAAAAGCCAATGGCCAAGAGCTAACAGCTAAGAGCCAAAACATGGGACGATCACTTAAAAAAGGACCTTACGTCGATTTGAAGCTCTACCTCAAGGTAGAGAAGCAAAACGATACGGGCTTGAAAGAGCCGATTACTACTTGGGCACGTGCTTGCACGATTGTTCCTGAGTTCGTCGGCCACACGTTCATGGTCCACAACGGTAAACAACATTTGAAAGTCTCAGTCACTGAGGACATGGTCGGCCACAAGCTTGGCGAGTTCTCACCGACACGCAATTTCCGTGGACACGGCGGCAAGGGCAAGAAATAGCCTGCAGCCCAAAAGCCCAGCAGCTAAACCCAGCAGTTGAAAATAGTGAATCATGGCCTACACAGCACACCACAAACACGCCCGCATCAGCGCTACCAAGGTACGCCCGCTTGCCACATTAATTCGCGGACAGCGAGTCGATGACGCTCTGGCGATCCTGAAGTTTCAGCCACAGCGCGGTGCACGCATGCTTGAGAAGGTTCTCAAGAGTGCCCTCGGCAATGCGGAAGACCTGCGAGCCCCAAATATCGCCGGTCTGCGAGTTACTGAAGCCCGCATCGACGGCGGCCCCATGTTCAAGAGAGTTCGCCCCCGCGCCCGCGGCATGGCACACATTATTAAGAAACGTTTCGCACACATCCACATCGCCATTGAATAGGAAAAGCTATTAGCCATTGGCCATTCAGCTATTGGCCGGAGTCACCTCCAGCCAACAGTCAACGCCAACAGCCAACAGCCCCAAAACTATGGGTCAAAAAGTCAATCCAATTGGTTTCCGCACGGGCGTTATGCTCGACTGGAAGAGCCGCTGGTATGCTTCGAAGAAGGACTTCGCTGAGCTGCTGATCGAAGATCAAAAGATTCGCAAGTACGTTCACGCGAAGTACAAGTTTGCCGGCATCCCGAAGGTGGAGATCGAACGGACACGCGACGAAGTGAAGGTTATCCTGTACGCCGCCCGCCCGGGTGTGATCATCGGCCGCAAAGGTACCGAGGTCGAGCAACTGCAGGACGAGCTGCAAGCCCTGGTGGGTCGTCGCATCAACATCAAAATTGAAGAGGTGGGTCGCCCTGAGCTGCAAGCTCAACTGGTGGCCGAAGATATTGCCGAGCAGCTCGTCAAACGAGCCGGCTTCCGCCGCACGATGAAGCGTGCCATGGAACAAACCATGGAGGCGGGTGCCAAAGGCATCAAGATTCAATTAGCAGGTCGACTCGGCGGTGCCGAAATGGCTCGCCGAGAGAAGCAGATTTCCGGGTCGATTCCGCTCAGCACTTTGCGAGCAAAGATCGATTACGGTATTGTCGAAGCCAAGACGGCACAGGGCCATATTGGTATTCAAGTATGGATCAACCAAGGTATGTTCGAGGACCAAGCCGATGGCGCTGATGCCCAAGAGGGTCAAACACAGAAAAAGCCAAAGAGGTCGTATAAGAGGTAGCGCATCCCGCGGCAACACGGTTGTCTTCGGCGATTTCGGTCTCCAGTCGATGGAGGGCGGATGGATTAGCGCCGCAACGATCGAAGCAGGCCGTATCGCTGCCCAGCAATACATCCGTGGCGAAGGAAAGTTGTACATTCGCATCTTTCCACACAAGTCAATTACTTCCATCCCGCTGGAAACCCGCATGGGTAAAGGTAAGGGAGAACCCGATTACTGGGCGGCCGTCGTGCGGCCCGGCTCGATGTTGTACGAACTAAGCGGTGTGAGCGAAGCGGCGGCCAAGGTTTGCTTCGCCCGACTAGCCCACAAGATGCCCGTCCGTGTTCGTATGGTTAAGAGAAACTAAGTACTGTTCCCTGGCCGACAGGCGTCAGCCGTCGGTTGAACAACGGTAGAGATACCAACGGTAGAAAAAAATGGTCCATAACAAAGAACTACGCGACATGAGCGACGAGCAGCTTGAGCTAACCCTCAAAGAAGCTGCCGAAAACTTGTTTCGCCTGCGTGTGCAGTCACAAACCGAAAAGCTTGACGCTCCCAGCGAGTTGCGTCGTCAGCGTCGTCTGATCGCCCGCGTTAAGACAATTCAAACCGAGAGACAGCAGAAACAAACCAAGGAAGCAGCAGCCTCCGCAAGTTAACGCAAGCGGCTCTCCGCAAGGCAAGAGCACAGCAGCCAAGAGCCCCAGACCCAAGAATCCAGCATGCCTAAGAAACAACTCACCGGCGTCGTGATGAGCGATAAGTGCGACAAAACACGTCGCGTCGAAATCAAGCGACTCACGCGTCACCCCAAGTACGGCAAGTTCATTCACGGCAAGACCGTATGCTACGTGCATGACGAAGAGAACGAGTCCGGCCTTGGCGACACCGTCGATATCATTGAATGCCCACCGCGCAGCAAGACCAAGCGTTGGGATTTAGTCCGCGTTGTCTCGAAGAGCCAAGCGGTCGATATCACCGCGATGCGTGCCGCCGCCAAGCTGGAAGAAGCCCGCGTCGCTGAGATCGATGAAGCTCGCGAGAAAGACCACAAAACCAACAAGCCCGAGCCCGTTGCTGAAGCACCTGCAACGGAAGCTTCCGCTGAAGAAACAACCACTACAGAAGACTAGCCGTTACGCTTGCTGCCAGAAGTCATACTCTGTGCCGATAAGAAACGTCAAAAATAGTACCGAGTTCATCCATGATTCAAATGCAATCCCGCCTCGCAGTCGCGGACAACACTGGTGCCAAGGAAGTCATGTGCATCAAGGTCCTCGGGGGTAGCAAACGCCGCTTTGCCCAGATTGGCGACGTGATCGTCTGCAGCGTAAAGAGCGTTATCCCAGGCAGCGAAGTGAAGAAGAAGGCCGTCATTCGTGGCGTCATCGTGCGGACAAAAGCCCCCACGCGACGTGCCGATGGTAGCTACGTACGATTCGACAGCAATGCGATCGTACTGATCGACAAAGACAACAACCCCCGTGGCACGCGCATCTTTGGTGCCGTGGCCCGTGAATTACGCGAGCGACGCTTCATGAAGATCGTTAGTCTCGCGAGCGAGGTAGTTTAGCAATGCTCATAAGAACAGGTGACACCGTCCAAGTAATTACCGGCGCTGACCGGGGAACGCAAAGTCGCGTGATCCAGGTCGACCGCGAGACGGGCAAAGCGCTCGTCGAGAACGTCGCACGCGTGTACAAGCATGTCCGTCGGAGCCAGAAGCACCCTCAGGGTGGTCGGCTCAGCAAAGAGATGCCTATCCAGTTGTCCAACCTTGCCTACGTTTGCGAAAGCTGCGGCAAGAAGACCCGCCTGGGTGCCCGCTATACCGACGACGGTGCGAAAGAACGCTTCTGCAAAAGCTGCGACGCGTCCGCCGGCGACATCGCACCCGCCAAAGCCAAGTATGCCAAGAAGTAGTGTAGGGTCCGCTATGCGGACCGATGAGTAAAACCTACCAGGATTCAAATTCTGTGGTCCGCACAGCGGACCCTACGAGCTAAACCATGACTCCCAGACTACAAGAACAATTTGACAAGCAAGTGCTTCCAGCTCTCCAGGAGAAGCTCGGCCGCAAGAATCGTTTGGACTTGCCCAAGGTCGATAAGATCGTGGTGAGCATGGGCGTTGGTTCGGCGATTAGCGATAAAAAGCACCTTGAAGAAGCCGTCTCCGCAATGACCGAGATCACCGGCCAAAAGCCGCAGATCTGCAAAGCTCGCCAGAGTGTAGCCGGATTCAAGCTTCGCGAAGGCCAAGCCATCGGCTGCAAGGTCACGCTCCGCGGACCACGGATGTACGAATTTCTCGATCGCTTGATCTCGTTGGTACTGCCTCGTGTTCGCGACTTTCGCGGCCTGAAGCCCACCGCCTTCGATGGCAACGGCAACTACAGCTTGGGGCTGACCGAACAGTTGGTGTTTCCCGAGCTCAACCCAGACAAGTACGTCCGCCCGCAGGGCATGAACATTGCCATTTGCTGCACCGGCGGATCCGACGACGAATCACGAGAACTACTCCGCGGCTTCGGCATGCCTTTCCAAACTCCCGAAACCGCAACGTAATCAATAAATGTAGGGAATGCCCTCCGTAGCATTCCACAAACTTGAAACCTGAGGATTCCCCGTGGCGAGTAAATCAAAAATCGCAAAGGCCAACCGAGAGCCCAAGTATTCTTCGCGTCGCGAGTCGCGTTGCCAGCTCTGCGGTCGTCCCCGTGCCGTGTATCGCAAGTTCGGCATCTGCCGCATTTGCTTCCGCAGTCTCGCTGACAAGGGTTTGATCCCCGGCGTGAAAAAAGCCAGTTGGTAGACATAGTCAGAACTACTCCGACGCAAAGAGTCGGCCGGTAGCAAAGAAACAACCAAAACAACGATTCACATTCAACCAAGCGTCCCTACGTAGGGGAATGAACCCGCAATGATGACCGACCCGATCGCCGACATGCTCACCCGCATACGCAATGCTGTAAGCGTAGAAAAACCTGAGGTGGCGATGCCACTCTCCAAGGTCAAGCGTGGCGTTGCCGAAGTGCTCAAGCGCGAAGGCTACATCTGGGACTGGACCGAGGAAGCCATTGATGGCCGCCCGGTGAAAGACCTACGAATCGACCTAAAGTATGGCCCCAACGGCGAACGCGTGATCCGCCACATCAAACGCGTAAGCTCACCGGGCCGACGTGTTTACAGCCGAGCGAACGACTTGCGTCCCATCCTCAACGGGTTGGGTATCTCGATCATTAGCTCCAGCCGAGGCGTGATTAGCGACCGCGAAGCACGTCAAAAGAAACTCGGTGGCGAAGTCCTCTGCGAACTATGGTAGGCGAGTAGTGAGCTATTAGTAGTGAGCTACTAGCTTGTTGAATCATTAAGTAACGTAACCACCGCATCAGCCAAGAGCTAACAGCCAATAGCCAAAGGCCCCAAAAAAAATGTCCCGTATTGGAAAAAAACCTATCCCGATTGTTGATGGCGTCAAAGTGAACGTCGCTGGCAATAGCGTGGATGTCGAAGGCAAGCTCGGTAAGCTTTCGTTCGACTATCGTCCCGAAGTGGAAGTGAAGGTCGACGACGACGCCAAGGAAATCGTCGTCTCTCGACACAAAGACGATCGCGAAGGACGTGCCCTGCACGGTTTGACTCGCGCCTTGATTGCTAACATGGTTGAAGGTGTTACTAACGGTTACGAGAAGAAGCTCGAAATCCACGGCGTTGGTTACCTGGCCGCGATTCAGGGAGACACCCTGCAACTTCGCGTTGGCTTTGCCAACGAGATTCACAAGAAGATTCCTAAGGAACTGGACGTCAGTTGCCCCGACCAAACACATGTCGTGGTCAAAGGAACCGATAAGCAAAAAGTCGGCCAGTTCGCCGCCGAAGTTCGTGCCGTCCGCAAGCCAGAACCTTACAAGGGCAAAGGCGTCCGCTACGAAGGCGAACAAGTCCGCCGCAAGGCCGGTAAGACAGCTAAGTAAGTTAACCAACATCATCCCGATGTTGTCTTGAAAGCAAAATCACATGAAACACGCAAAAGCCATTGGCAAGCAGCGACAGCGACGCACGTTCCGCGTCCGCAAGCGTCTACGCGGCGACGCCACGCGTCCCCGTTTGTGCGTCACACGCAGCCACAAGAACATCAGCGCTCAGATCATCGACGACGAACAGGGCAAGACGCTCGTTTCCGCCTCGACGGCTGACAAAGGCCTGTCGAGCATCAAGTACGGCGGCAACGTCGCTGCTGCGGAAGAAGTCGGCAAGGTGATCGCCCAACGCGCCGCCGATGCCGGCGTGAAGCTAGTTCGCTTCGATCGCGGAGCCGCCAAGTTCCACGGTCGAGTAGCTGCCCTCGCTGAAGCCGCTCGTGAAGCCGGGTTGGAGTTTTAAGAAAGTACGTAGGGTCCGCTGTGCGGACCAAACGATGCGGACCAGCCCGCACGATCAATTAACAATTCAAGACAGACGAACCTATCACCTTTGGTCCGCCCAGCGGATCTTACAAAGCTCAAATCCGGAGTATCGCCCGTGTCCACAGGCGCCCCCACAAGTTCGAATTCAAGAAACGCTGGCAAGCCAGGCGGTAAGCCTGACGGCAAAGGCGGCAAGCGTCGTCGTCGCCCTCAGAAGTCAGACGAAGAAAAGCAACGCGGCGAACTTATCGAGAAGGTCGTCAAGATCAAGCGTTGCGCTGCCGTCGTGAAAGGTGGTCGGCGCTTTAGCTTTGCCGCCATGGTGGTGGTTGGTAACGGCAAGGGTAAGGTCGGCTGGGGTTACGGCAAAGCCAACGAAGTTCCTCCGAGCGTCGAAAAGGCGGTCAAAGAGGGAATGCGTAGCCAAGTGGAAATCCCGATGGATGAGTCCACCATCCCGCATCAAGTCATTGGCGAGTTCGGTGCCGCCCGAGTGGTGCTCGTACCCGCCGGTCCTGGTACCGGTGTAATCGCCGGCGCCGCTGTGCGTGCCGTTTGCGAAGCAGCAGGCATTCACGACATCCTGACCAAAAGCTTCGGCTCAAACAATCCTGTCTCGCTGGTGAAAGCCACCATCGCGGGGCTTCAGCAACTCAGGCCCAAACACGAGGTTGAACGCCTCCGTGGAGTGAACCTCTCATGAATTTAAGTGACGTCCACCGCGGCATACGCGGTCACAAAAAACGTAGACGCATTGGTCGGGGCCCAGGCTCTGGGCACGGCAAGACCTCGGGCCGCGGCCACAATGGACAGGGTTCGCGCTCGGGCCATTCTCGCAAGCCCACGTTCCAGGGCGGTGCCATGCCGCTGGTTCGCCGCGTTCCCAAGCGTGGCTTCAATAACCAATGGGCACTGAAAGTTGCTGTGGTCAATGTTGGCCAGATCAACGAGAATTTCGAAGCGGGCGAGGAAGTCTCGCTCCGTGCCCTGGCCGCTAAGAACTTGGCCCGCGGCCGGTTCGACATCCTCAAAATACTCGGCGACGGGGAATTGACTAAGAAGGTCACCATCCAAGCCCATCGCTTCAGCAAAAGCGCCGCAGAAAAAATCGAAAAGGCAGGCGCGGAAATGATCACGCTCGCCACTAAGGTGCCGGTTGAAGTCAAGAAGAGAGAGAAGAAGGAAGCCAAGAAGGCCGCGGCCGCCAAGGCTTAGTAGCCCTCCACGGCCGTACAACGTCCGACCCTCCCAAAGGGAGGGTTGCATGGGCTCGCGGTTGTTGGATTAGAGACACTATTATCGGAATGAAATCACCCTCCTCCTCCAGGGAGGGTCGGACGCGGTAGCGGCCGGGGAGGGGTGGCTTTGCCTCCCTTCGGAATAACAGCAAGCAGACAAACACTCCCCCCAGCTGATTTCACAAACTAGGTAGGATACTTGTCATGTGGGAAAAGCTCCGCGTTGTTTGGCAGATTACCGAACTACGCAAGAAAATCCTTCTTACGCTCGGCCTGTTGGCCGTCTATCGCCTGGGCTTTCAAGTCCCACTGCCGATCGTCGATCCCACAGCCATTGAAGCCTTCGGTAAAGATGGTGGCGGACTAGCGAAAGCTTTCCAGCAAGTCGCCATGCTATCGGCAAGCCAACTCACCCAGGTCACCATCTTTGGTCTTGGGATTATGCCTTATATCTCCGCCTCGATTATCTTCCAGCTGATGGGCAGCGTTTATCCGCCGCTCGAAGCACTTCAGAAGGAGGGCGAAGCGGGACGTAAGAAAATCAACGAATATACGCGCTATGCGACCGTGGCAATTTGCTTGATCCAAAGCTATCTCTACATCACCGCCTTCGTGATTCCGCAGCGCCTGGTGAAAGAAGAATATCTCATCGACGGAGGCTTGCCGTTCAGTTGGATTATTATCAGCGTGCTCACGATGACCGCAGGAACCGTGTTCCTCATGTGGATCGGCGAGCAGATCGACGAGTTCGGCATTGGCAACGGCATCAGCCTGTTGATCATGGCCGGCATCCTCGCGGCTATGCCCGCCGCTGGTGCAGAGCTTATTGGCAACGCTTCTCTGTCACTCGAAGGGGGGCGCGGTCAGTACGGCATCGAGCAACTCATCCTGCTTGCTACCATGTTCTTAGCGGTGGTAGTCGGGGTGGTGTATATCACGCTCGGCCAGCGACGAATTCCGATGCAAAGTGCCAAGCACGTGCGAGGACGCAAAGTCTTCGGCGGTGCCCGTCAGTACTTGCCGCTTAAAGTTAACCAGGCTGGCGTTATGCCGATCATTTTCGCTAGTAGCCTGATGATGATTCCCGGCATTCTGTTCGCTTCGTTGGGCAGGCTTTCCGAGGATCCCGATAGCACCTTTGGTGCGGTCATGCGGACCCTCGCTGATTCATTCCAGCAGAATTCGTATCTCTACGTGCTGGCTTACATCGCGCTGATTTACTTCTTCTGCTTCTTTTGGACCGCTATCACGTTCAATCCGAAAGACGTTTCAGACAACTTGAAGAACTACGGTTCGTTCATTCCCGGTTATCGTCCGGGTAAGCGGACGGCCGATTATTTGGAAAAAGTGATGTTCCGTATCACGTATGTGGGTGCCGGCTTCTTAGCCTTAGTGGCCATCATCCCCACGCTGATCTCTGCCTCGGTGGGTGTTTCACCCTTGGTGGCTAGTTTCTACGGCGGCACCGGATTGCTGATTGCTGTGAGCGTGGCGTTTGACCTTGTACAAAAAATTGACAGTCACTTGGTCATGCGGAACTACAAAGGATTGCTGGAATCCTAAGGCGGCTTGCCGTCTACCGAACTCGGTTGCCCCGTGGTGCGCTGATCGCGCACTTGCCGCGGTCGCCGGCGCAGCAAGACACAAGTTATGCGGATCGTTTTCATAGGACCTCCCGGAGCCGGCAAAGGAACCCAATCGGTTCGACTAGCCGAGCGGCTTAGCATCCCGCACCTCTCCACGGGGGATTTGCTCCGTGAAGCGTGCCGCCTGGGAACGCCCATCGGTAAGCAGGCCGACGAGTTCATGCAAACCGGCCGCCTTGTGCCGGACGACCTCGTACAGGAAATCCTTGTCGAGCGGCTTGAAGAAGAGGACTGCCAAAATGGCTATGTGCTGGATGGATTCCCCCGCACCGTCGCGCAGGCCGAAAACCTCGATGAAATGCTTGCCGAGCATGGCATGCCGCTCAACCTGGCGATGGAAATTCGCGTGGAATACGGTCTCCTGCTCAGGCGTTTGGTCGAGCGGGGCCGCGACGACGACACCCTGGATGTCATTAAAAAGCGACTCCAACAGTACAATGACCTCACAAAACCTTTGCTAGACTATTACCAGCAACGCGACGTGCTCCATGTGATCGACGGCCACGACTCCCCCGAGGAAGTCTTCGAGCGCATCGTCACCGTGGTTGAGAACCAGAGAATCAAGAAGTAACAATACCTGTTATTTCTCCGCCGCTGTCGCTCGGTCGGGATGACATTAGGTAGGAATCAAAGATGGCCGAACTCAAATCAAAACGCGAACTTACAAAAATGCGCCGTGCCGGGCTTGCCGTTTGGCGTGCGCACCAGATCGCGGCTGAAATGATCGGCCCCGGCGCAACCACCAAAGCAATCGATCGCGAGATCGAAGCCCACTTCGCTGCACTGGGTGCCACTCCACTCTTCAAGAACTACCCCAATACCGTCAAAACCAAGCCGCCGTTTCCCGCGGTCACTTGCATGAGTGTCAACGAGGCGGTTGTCCACGGCATTCCCGATGATCGCCCGTTGGTCGAGGGCGACATCGTCAGCATCGATACCGGCTGCCGGCTCGACGGTTGGTGCGGCGACGCGGCCGTCACGCATGCTATTGGCGAAATCAGTCCTCCTGTACAAAAACTGCTCGACGTAACGCTCGGCACCTTGAACCTGGCAATCGAACTGCTGGCCGTGAAAAATCGCTGGAGCTCCATCGCTCGCGAGATGGCCAAGTATGTGCGAGATCATGGATTCAGTACCGTCGAGTGCTTTGTCGGTCACGGTATCGGCCGCGACATGCACGAGGACCCTCAAGTGCCCAACTTCGCAGGACGCGGACTTAAAGGCAGCGGCGATTTTCTGATCGAAGAAGGACTCGTGATTGCTGTGGAGCCGATGGTCAACATGGGCACCAAACGCGTGAAAATGATGAAAGACTACTGGACGCAGGTCACTGCCGACGGCAAGCCGAGCGCTCATTTCGAGCATACAATCGCCATCACAGAGAACGGCCCCGAACTACTTACCCGAGCCCCCACACCCGCAGAACTAGAAGAGTTGGCCGTGAATTGAGGAACCACCCCTCAGCAAGGCCCGGAGAATGCTTGAATACACCCAGGCCTGGGGCGTTCTTCTCTGAATGACAAGATAGCAGATATACATAACTTGAAGCCCTTGAAAGATTGCCCGTCAGACCACTATATTGGTACGTTTCGACTAAACTCGTCGAAGCCAGTAGGTATCCCCGCCAGAATTGGCCATCCCCGTTTGAGCATCCCAGCTCGGGCATATGGCATTTGGTAAAACAGACCGTGCAGGAGAGAAACCATGAAAGTCCGCGCTAGTGTGAAACGCATTTGCGATAAGTGCAAAGTCGTGCGTCGCCGCGGTGTGGTGCGTGTCGTCTGTTCGAACCCACGTCACAAGCAACGCCAAGGTTAAACTTTTTGCCGCTCGCGGCTTAGCTGATCTTGTCAAAGAAGTCCCCCCAAACAACACAAGTTTTCGATTCAGATACCGGAGTAACCCCACATGCCACGTTTGCTTGGCGTAGACATTCCAGCCGATCGCCCTACGATCATCTCGCTCACCTACCTTTACGGCGTAGGCGAGAAGACTGCACGTGAGCTGTGCCACAAGGCCGGCGTCAATCCGCAGGCCCGCGCTCGCGACCTGCAAGAAGATGAAGTCGCTCGCATTGCCGCACTGCTCGACAAAGATTACACCGTCGAGGGTCAGCTGCGTCGTCAGGTGAGTCAAAACATATCACGACTACGCGACATTGCCAGTTACCGCGGCATGCGTCACCGTCGTGGCCTGCCGGTTCGCGGTCAGCGCACCAAGACCAACGCCCGCACTCGCAAAGGTCCTAAGAAAACCGTTGCCGGCAAAAAGGGCGTTAAAGACCTTCGCTAAGCAGGTAACGCATTTAGCCACCGGGCTTGCTCGGTGTTTTTTGAAAGATTCACTAGGAGTTCAGTAAGTTGGCCAAGCAAAAAACCAAATCGAAAGCCAAGAAGGCGCGTCGCAATGTGACCGTTGGCGTAGCGCACATCATCGCGACGTTCAATAATACCATGGTCACCATCACCGACACCAAGGGCGACACGCTCTGTTGGGCCAGCTCGGGTACGAGTGGCTTCAAGGGAAGTCGCAAGAGCACACCCTTCGCCGGTCAAATGGCCGCCCAACAAGCGGCTGAGAAGGCTCGCAAGTACGGCGTCAAAGATGTCGAAGTTCGCGTAAAGGGTCCTGGTAGTGGTCGCGAAAGCGCCATTACCGCCCTCGAAGCAGCCGGACTCAAAGTGAAGTCCATCGAGGACGTTACTCCCCTACCACACAACGGTTGCCGCGCTCGCAAGAAGCGTCGCGTCTAACTAAAAGCTGTTAGCTATTGGCCCCGGGCTGTTTGGCACTGGGTCGTTGGCTTTTCAATTCCAAAGATACTTTGCAGTTACGAAGCAGTACGAAATTATGGCACGATACACCGGACCTGTTTGTCGCCTTTGCCGTCGCGACGGGATGAAGCTCTTCCTCAAAGGTACTCGCTGCGATACGCCGAAGTGTGCGATCGAACGACGCGAGCAACCACCAGGGCAACAGAACTACCGTCGGAACAAGCAAACCGACTACGGCATTCACCTGCGTGAAAAGCAAAAGGTGAAGCATTACTATGGCGTGCTCGAGCGTCAATTCCGCAAGTACTTCGCTCAGGCAGAGCGGGCCAAGGGCAACACGGGCGATACGCTCATGAGCCTGTTGGAACGCCGCTTGGACAACGTCGTGCATCGCATGGGCTTCGGCATCAGTCGTAGTCAAGCGCGTCAGCTAGTTAATCACGGCCACGTGACCGTCAACGGAGTTCGTACGGACGTCGCAAGCTGTCAGGTACGCGTGGGTGATATCGTTCGCGTGAAGAATCGTGCCAAGAGCCTCGATCTGGCTCGCAGCATTATTTCCGAAGGCGCTGTCGACGTGCCCGACTTCCTGTCGGTCACCACCGAAGGCGTCCCCGAAGGCATCATTGGCCGCCTCCCCGCCGCCGAAGACGTATCCATCCCCATCGAAACACAACTGATCGTCGAGCTTTGCTCGCGCTAAGAACCAGCGAGCCTTGCTCGCGATAAGACACCTACGGGTGCCACTGCTGGCTTGCCCAGCAGGGTTAACGTGCACCCGAGACTCCCCCCTATAAGCCAACACAATCTAGTCGCTAGTTGCCCAAGCTAGTCACTATCCCACGGAGATTTCCTATGCATATTCGCTGGCGTGGACTCGAACTTCCTAGTCAAGTGGTTTGCGACGCAAGTACGCTCACCGCCAACTACGGTCGCTTCTATGCAGAACCTTTTGAGCGCGGCTTCGGCACAACCATCGGTAATGGCTTGCGTCGCATTCTGCTTTCCAGTCTCGAAGGCAGTGCCGTTACGCAAATTAAGGTGCACAACGCCCAACATGAATTCACCACGATCCCTGGCGTGCTGCAGGATTGCACTGACATTGTCTTGAACATCAAGTCGTTGGTCGTGAAAAACCATAGCGACTCGACCAAAGTGCTTCGTGTGGAGCGCAACACCGCCGGTGATGTTACTGCCGCTGACATCGAAACAGATGAATCGGTCGAAGTCATCAACAAAGACCTTGTGATCGCCACGCTCACAGAGGACGTACCTTTCGTTATTGAAATGGTCGTCGAGAATGGCCGTGGCTATGTTTCCTCCGGCGAGCATGGCGAAGGTGGGCAGGAAATCGGCATCATCCCGATCGATGCCGTCTTCAGCCCCGTCACCCGTGTGCGATACGATGTCGAGGAAACTCGTGTGGGTCAAAAGACGAACTATGACAAGCTCACCCTGGAGATCTGGACCGACGGTTCGGTCTCTCCAGAAATGGGCCTCGTCGAGGCGTCGAAGATTCTCCGCAAGCATCTCGCACCGTTCGTCCAGTACAGCGAACTCGGCTCGCAAGTTCACTCGGCAGCCCGCAGCGGCAGCCCTGGTGGTGGCGATGCCGCCCTGGACGCAAAGCTAAACATGACGCTTGCCGACATGAATCTTTCCGTCCGAGCCAGCAACTGCTTGGAAAGCGAAAACATTCTCACCGTCCGCGATTTGGTCGCCCTTACGGAAGACCAATTGCTGGAGGTTCGCAACTTTGGCGAGACGACTCTGACTGAAGTGCAACAAAAAATGCGTGAGCTCAACCTGCACCTAGGCATGCGAGTCCCTGCTGCCTCCAGCGTGTGATGCACACCCGATTGATTTCATAGCCACATTGATATTTAGCCGCCTCGCTTGCGAAGCGATTGAGTAAGAAACTTAGGAAGAATAAGCCATGCGTCATCGTCGAAAAGGCCGCAAGCTCGGCCGCAATCCCAAGCATCAACGCGCACTGTTGCGTAGCTTGGCCAGCAACCTGTTTCTCACTGAACGCGACGTCGATGACATTCGCTACATCAAGCTGGAGTCCGAGCCGCTAGTCAAGGGTCGGATCATCACCACGATTAGCAAGGCGAAAGAAGTTCGCCCGCTGGTTGAAAAATGCATCACCATCGCCCGCCGTGGTCTAGTCGCTGCTAAAGCTGCTGAAGAACACGGCACGGGTGCCGACCAGGGCAGCGACCAGTACAAGTCGTGGCGCTCTAGCGACAAGTGGACTCAATGGAACCAGGCGATGGCACCGGCCGTAGCCGCTCGCCGTCGCTGCTTGCAACTGCTCGGCGACAAGAACGCCGTCACCGTGCTGTTTGAAGAAGTTGCCGGCCGTTTCATGGACCGTCCCGGCGGTTACACCCGCATCGTTCGCCTGGCGACCCCCCGCCTCGGCGACAATGCCACGCGTGCCATCCTTGAGTTCGTTGGCGTACGCGACCGCGTAGTCCAGAAGAGCGAAAAGCCAGCCTTCGACGACGAAGCACCGGCCGAAGAAGCGGCACCCGCTGAGGAAGAAGCCACATCGGAAGCACCCGCTGAAGACGAAGCCCCCACGGAAGAGGTTGCCAGCGAAGAAGCTGCCGCTGAGGAAGAGTCAAAGTAGAGCCGACTACGTCAACGCAAGAACATTCAAAGGCGAGCCCGGAAGCAATTCCTGGCTCGCCTTTTCTATGGGTGCTCAGCGTTGCACCATTTCTGCCAGGCTCACCGGGTCGCCAGATGTGCCAGCGTTCGGTAAACCGCCAGGCATCAGACCGCCTAGGCAAGCCGAGTCGGAGTAGTGGTCGCATCGCTGTACCAATGCTCGGCGCTTTCAAGCTACAATGCGACCTTGTTGTAGTACTCAGCCTAAGGTTGCTCCAAGGAGGGGACACGCTTGCCAACTAAAAATCGCCGCACTAATCGCACGAATACCAAGAGCGCGAATACTAAGATAAGCCGAGCACCAGGAGCCGATCTCCCCGGCTTCGACTTCTCAGCCGCCATCGAAAGCGTCTGCCGCGACATGATCGCCAGGCTGCCAGAGTTCTCGCACATCGACTTCGATCGCGTTGCCATCAGTATTGTGCAGGCACGCCGCAATGTGTCGCACGGCATCTATGCTTCGCTCACACCGTTGCGCTTTGAGGGGGGCAGTCGCGAGAAACGCACCCGCGGGCGGCGCTACCTCGTGCAGACCGTTTGCGATTCACAGGGCGAAGAGTACCTGTACATCCTCAGCATCTACTTGCCCCGGTTCTTGAATACCTCGCTCGAAGAAAAGCTCTCGACGTTATTACATGAACTCTGGCACATCGGCCCCGCTTTCGACGGCGACCTCCGCCGCCACCCAGGTCGCAACTACGCGCACGGCAACTCGCAACGCGAGTACGATGCCCTCATGGATCGCTTCGCCCAGCAGTGGCTCGCTGCCGATCCACCGCACACGCTTTACGAATTCCTCGAACGCGAATTCACCGAGCTAGCCGCCGAATTCGGTCGCATCCACGGCCGCCACTGGCCCGCACCGAAGCTGATTCCCGCTTAGTCACCCCACGTAGCCCATGGCTCTGCCGTGGGATGGGTTGGTACGTGATAGGTGTATTTGATAGGTGGCACCAAACCGAGGACGCATCCCATGCCAAAGGCGTGGGCTACGGGATGGGATTACTACCTTTCTCCCGAGCCGACATGCGTAAGCAGTCGGGTAATTGCGCCTTCAAGAACGATTGCTAGCACCGCTCCGCTGCCATTGCTCGCGATTCGCCAAAAACCTACGATCCGCGAGCTTCGCGCCGAACAAGGTCGGCGTAACGATACCACGAGAAATGGCAATCCACCCAGTAGCTCCTTCATGCCCCGACAATTCCCGATGCTGCTGAATGTCCGCTACTGGGTTCTCGTCGTGCTTTGCATCACCCTCGCTGGCTGCCAGACGTTTCTCGCCCCTCCAGACGAAGCACTGGAAACGCTCCTCCAGCCGATCAAGTCCACGCCGGAAAGCGTCACGCTGGAAGTGTTCCACGTACGTATACCTGTGGAACTTGAAGACGACGTGCAACAACTGTGGTCGCGCGTTGACGAACAGCAAGTCGATGCCGCCACACGCCGCCGCCTCACCGCCAATGGTTTGCGCGTTGGCACGGTCGGCGCGCCATTGCCTGGTGAACTCACCGATCTGCTGGAATTGGTCGGCCAACCCGCCGACCAGCAGGCAAGCGCTTCCACCGACCTTGCCGGCGAGAAAGTCATCACCAGTCTGACGGCTCAGCCGCGCGTCACTCGTCGGATCGAACGCCTCAGCAAGCACGAGCAAATGCCGATCACCGCGTCGGAAGTGCGCAACTCCCTGCATATTCTGGTGAGCGACGACGATGGACTCAACGGCAACGAGTTCCGCGAAGTCGAAGCCGTCTACTCGCTCAAAGCGAGAGCACAACCGCACCAGCGTGTAAGTCTTAGCGTCACTCCCGAGTTGCATCACGGCGAGCTGCGCCAGCGGCGCATCGGTTCGGACAAAGGCATCTTCCTGATGACCGCCTCGCGCGAGCGTGAGTCCTTCGCCGACCTCCGCATCGCCGCCGAACTCACACCCGGCGAAATCCTTGTCCTCGGCTGCCTCCCCGACGCCGGCAGCAGCCTCGGCCACGCCTTCCACGTAGCGGAAACCTCCGGCACCCCGCAAAGCAAGCTCATCCTGGTGCGTCTGCTCCAAGTCCCGCCAAGCGAAATCCTTGCAGAGAAATAGTCTTGCAGACAAGTAGATCGGTGCCTCGAAAAAATCGGTCGTGGGGTACCGTCGAGTGGAGCGAGGCGTACCATGAACAAGGGTTCGGTACGCCTCGCTCCACTCGACAATACCCTACAAGAGCACAGCCGAGGATGGCCGAGCTGCCGCATACTTTGCCCGGTGGGTAGAGTAAATCGCCCATTCTCCCCGGTTTTCGCCCCCTCAGCGCCGGCCCGTCTTTTTGGTAAACTAGTTCCTCACATAAAAACAAATAGTCAACAGCCAATAGCCCCCCAAGAAGGAAATCCCACGATGCCTTTAGTCCCGATGAGATTGTTGCTGGATCACGCCGCTGAGAACGATTACGGCTTGGCCGCATTCAATGTGAACAACATGGAGCAGATCCAGTCGATCATGGAAGCTGCCGAAGAGACTGACTCCCCTGTGATCATTCAGGCGTCGCGCGGTGCCCGCTCCTACTCGCAAGATAACTACCTGCGTCACTTGATGCTGGCCGCTTCGGAACTCTACCCGAACATCCCCATCGTCATGCACCAAGACCACGGCAACAGCCCAGCGACTTGCCAAAGTGCGATCGACAACGGCTTTACCAGTGTCATGATGGACGGCTCGCTCCAGGAAGATGGCAAAACGCCCGCCGACTTCGAGTACAACGTGAAAGTCACCAAAGAGGTCGTCGAGAGCGCCCACTCGCAAGGCGTATCGGTCGAAGGCGAACTCGGTTGCTTGGGCTCGCTCGAAAGCGGCGAAGGCGAAGCCGAAGATGGACACGGTGCTGTCGGCAAGCTATCACACGATCAGCTACTGACCGATCCCGATGAAGCCGAACGCTTTGTGGCTGAAACAGACGTCGATGCTTTAGCCGTCGCCATCGGCACCAGCCACGGTGCGTACAAGTTCACTCGCAAGCCGGACGGCGATGTGCTCGATATGAAACGTATCGAAGAGATTCACAAGCGTCTGCCTAACTGTCACCTTGTCATGCATGGCAGCAGTAGCGTGCCGCAAGAACTGCAGGACATCATCAACGAGTTTGGTGGTGAGTTGAAGCAAACCTGGGGCGTGCCAGTCGAAGAGATCCAGCGCGGCATCAAGAGTGGCGTTCGCAAAGTGAACGTCGATACCGACAACCGCCTAGCAATTACCGGTGCCATTCGCAAAGTGTTGGCTACGGACCCCTCGAAGTTCGATCCGCGCGATTACCTGAAACCGGCCCGTGCTGCAATGAAGGAAGTTTGCGTCGCCCGCATGACCGCCTTCGGCCAGGCCGGCAACGCAGGCAAGATCAAGCCCGTGTCGATCGACAAGTTCAGCAGCTTTTACGCTGCTGTGTAGCCGCTTGCGGCTTAGCAGCTGCAGCCTTGTACCTACTATCGAAGAACCGGCGAGCTCCCCTCGCCGGTTTTTTACTGCGCAGATCAGTCGTTGTGGTTAGTACTTGTAGCCAACTCGAAAGAAATGATAGAAACATGCTCCGCCGCGAAATCACCGCCCCTGATGGTTCACCCCACTGGTTGCTCATCCCCCAGACGGAGCACGCCCGACTGAGTGGCGAATTGGCTGAAGCATATCAACCACTTGCGGCCTCGCCGCCCGGTGAGTCCTACCGAAATTCTCTGCTCAAGGCGATCCACCACCACGACGATGGCTGGCGCGAGTGGGACGCATCGCCCGAGCTTGATTCGCAGGGCCGGCCGCTCTCGTTCTTAGAGTTAGAAAACAAGCAGTCGCTCATCATCTGGGAGCGATCTGTGCAGCGCATGCTTGCTCACGACTCTTCTTTCGTTGCTGCCTACCTAGTGGCGGAGCATTTCAAGCAGTTGCTTGCCCATTCTGAAGACTCACCACCAGATGACGTAACCCGGGACTGGCTGGAGGAAATCTCGGAAGTGCAGATTCTTGCCACGACGAATGTTAGGAAGTCATCACTCGCAGAGCTAGAAGCTTGGCTTCCCGCCTTCGACGCCTTAAGCCTGTGGATGTGCAAAGCGATCTTGGCCGAGGAGCAGCAATTTGCGCTGCTCCCCGAACATGCAGAGGAAACGAAGTTCACTAGAGTGACCGACTCGCATTTCACCGCCAAGCCCTGGAACTTTGAATCGCCAGAAATTGAGCTCACAACCAAAGCGATCACCGTGCCCGTTGCAAATTACGCAACGAGTGAGGAATTGTTTGAGGCTAGTGAGCCGTACTCGATTGCTTGGCGAATAAGCAAGTAGCCCGCGAGCCACGCCTTACGTGGGGAGTGGCTGGGGTGCTTAAGCACCCCGGGCCAGTGACTGCTTTTCCCTCACATTGTCTCTCAGGCATTTCTTCCGGGCGCTGCTAAGCCGCAAGCGACTCGAGCTAAAGCCCCGCGGAAATACTTGAGTCCCCACTCTTGTCGCTGATCGTTGTCGTCGATGCTTCGCGAGAAATGACCGACTTGTCTTCATCGATCAACGCGATAATCTTCTGCCCCGCCTTCGGCACCGCCTCCTGTTCGTCGGTCGCCACGATTAACCGTTTGCCATCTTCCACGCGGAACAGCACTAATGCAGAGTTGCCATGCTCTGCTAAGAAGTCGTCGTAGTCGAAGTCCTCGCTGAGCATGGTCTTCTTGATCTTTGCGCCGGCTTCGAAGCGTGCTTCCAACTCCGCAAGTGTGGTTGGAATATCAAACAGCGTGCGCCCACGCCGATACGCCGTGACGGTTTCCGTCTTTTCGCTGCGTGCCTCTGGCGAAGCCAGTTGGTACACTTCCGCGCGTCCAAATCGCTCGGTAAAACCTTGCACCGCCAGTGTGTTCACCTCGTCGTTCGGGGTCATCGCCAGTAGTCGGCCGATGCCGCCTAGGTCGATCTCTTCCTGCACAAACTCGCTGCCAATGCTCGCGTGTGTCACCGGTAGG
Source organism: Adhaeretor mobilis (assembly GCF_007741515.1). Classification (GTDB taxonomy): domain Bacteria; phylum Planctomycetota; class Planctomycetia; order Pirellulales; family Lacipirellulaceae; genus Adhaeretor; species Adhaeretor mobilis. The sequence goes on along the minus strand of NZ_CP036263.1, from coordinate 5,822,295 downwards.
CCCTTCATGCGGGCGGATGAATTGTTTTTGGGATTCGTATCAACCAGCAGCACGGGGAAACCTTCTTGCTGAATCGCAATCGCGATTTCCCGCGCCGGTCGCGACGCCCCGGCAAACAACACGCCCTGCGGGTTCTGCCCCGACAAGCCCAACCAGCGCGCCAGTGGCGCGAGCGTCAGCCCGTAGATCGTGACCGATGCCATGATCACTAGAAATGTCACCAGCTCGAACTTTTCCGCTTCGGCCAAGAGTGTGGACTCCGGGTGATGCTCTTCCAGGCTCAGCTTAATTTGCAGTGCTAGCAGCGAACTCACCGCCGCAGCCACAATTCCCCGCGGATGAATCCAGGCGAGAAACGCTCGCTCGTTCCAGCTCAAACTACTCCCCAGTGTGGAGAAGAACACCGCCACCGGGCGGATCACCATAATGATCACCAGTACCAGGCCGATGCTTCCCCAACCGAGCTTCTCCAGCGTGGCCATGTTCACTTCCAGTCGCGAGGCCAGCACGATGAACAGCATGCTGATCAGTAACACTCGCAGGTTTTCTTTGAACTCCACCACGTGCCGTAGTTCTACCTTGCGCTGGTTAGCGAGGATCACGCCCATGAGCGTCACCGTTACCAAGCCCGACTCGTGCATGAGTTGGTTCGACACAGCGAACAACAGCATCACGAACGCCAGGATGAACGGGTTCTGTAAGTAGTCGGGCACGAGATAGCGCCGTAGGATTTCCCACAAGAACCACGCCCCTAGGCCTGCCAACGCTACGCCACACAGAATCGTGAGCCCCAAGTTTGTGAGCACTTCGCCCGTGGCAAGGTCACCCTGTTCTGCTTGATGCAGAACCACTTCAAACACCAGCGCTGCCAGCACAGCGCCGATGGGGTCGTTCACTATGCCTTCCCACTTGGCGAGCGAACCAATCCGCCGCACCGGTTGCACATGTCTCAGTAGCGGAAGCACCACTGTCGGCCCGCTTACCGTGAGCAGCGCCCCTAGGAGCACGGACATCGGCAAGGAAAAAATACCCAAGTAGTAAGCCGCCGCCGCCGTTGAGAGCCACGTGATCACCAGCCCAATGGAAACCAGCCGCGCGACCACACCTTTGGTACCGTGGATTTCCCGAAAGTCGAGACTCAGACCGCCCTCAAATAGAATCACACCCACCGCGAGCGACACCATCGCAAAGAACAAATCTTGACTGGCCCCCAGTTCCTCAGCCGGCAAGAACCGCCCGAGCGCCACGCCAAACACCAGCAGCAGCACAATCGCCGGCAGGCGAAGTTTCCAGGCAACCCACTGGGCGGCAATCCCCAGGGCCAAGACGCTAGCGAGCTCCACGGCAGGGGTGAGTTCAAGCGCTAACATCGGGAGCGGCAGAATCGACAAGGAGTTAAGCATCAGCGGAGGCTGCAAATCAAGGGAATGGGTAGATTCAAAATCGGAAGGTACACCTCAGCCGAGCTAAAATGGTATTGCTAAGCGTTCTCAGAGGTTGGTGATGCACAAACGTCTCACATTTAGCCGCAGTGCTTGCACCGCGATGTGGTCAATCTTCCTCGTCACACCAACTCTGCAAACGCTTTAGCGAAGAGCAATATAGCTTGGTAGCGGCTTCGGTGAATTGACTAATTGTCGCAAAGCTCGATGGGGGCCAGCAGCGACACCTGACGTAGCCGTAAATCCTTGCCAATTCAGATCTTGCGGCAAACCCCCCACCTACCCGGTTCGAGACCTGACCCAGCCCGAACTCTTTATACTCCCCATCCTTTCCAATTATCCTGACAATCCCGTCTGGAAAAGGTTGACCTTTGGTGAAAAGCGTATAGACTTGCGGCTATCTGCAGAACGTTTCCATTTCTAATTGGTGGGTATCTGATGAAAAAACTACTTATTTGTTGCTTGGCGTTAGTACTGTGTCCATCACAATCCCACGCTGTGTTGACCTTCGGTGTGCCCGAGACTTTTGACTCGGCAGTTACTACCGGCTCTACTCAAGCCCCTGACGTTTGGTATACCGATCGATATGCTCCTGCCGCATTTACCTCTCCCGTTTCCTTCGATGGTGACAATCGCTTACTTCATTCGATTTCTGCTGCAGACGGTGTTGACAATAGGCCAGCCAGTTTTTCAAGCGCATTCTACAACACCCAAGGCCGCAAGTACGATTTGCCCGCGGGCACCGGTGGCCTGAGCATCGACTTGTACATCCCGTCCGACTGGGCGACTACCGGCCGCCGCATGGCTGGACTCTGGGGAACTGGCGTGGATGGTTCCAATACCATCGCCGACTATCCGATCATCGAGTTCGCAAGCGATGGTTCGGGCCCTAGGTTTCAGGTGTGGGATAGTGGATCAGGATGGTCCGAAATTGGGCTTCCTAGTGGCTTCGTGTACGACGCTTGGTACACCTTGGATGCAAGCCTAGCGGGGTCGACTATCAATTATTCAGTGGGCGACATCACAGGCTCTGTTCCTTCGCTTGGGTCGGTTGAAATCGATAACGTCATTTTGCAAGGTCACAATACGACCGACGGTGTTGATTACGACATCCATTGGGATAATCTAACAATCACCGCAGTTCCTGAGCCTTCGGCCTTCCTGTTCGGCGGGTTGGTCTGCAGCGTCTTGGGTGCGAACTATTACCGCAAGAACAAGCAAGCCAAGGCCTGAGTTCCTGGCTCGCGATAAACATTAAAAACAACCAGCCGCTCATCCGGCTGGTTGTTTTTTATGCGCCACTTAGGCCGGAACAAGCCGTGCGCAGTTCCGGGATGGCGGCGGTGGTGATGCCGCAACCGCACGTTGCCAATCGCCTGCAGACACATCGGCCAAGAGCTCGAAGCAGGAAAGATTCCAACTCGAAAAGGTGTATCTCGCCACAAGCGATCTCTACCCCGCAGCACGCTTTAGCAAGCTGGCTGCCTTCGACGAAACTAATGGAAGCGAATCGAAAAGCAGGTGCCGACAAACCAGTCGTCGGCTGATACGTTGAGGCCGACGCTGCTGCGGATGTCCCCTATTGCAAATCCGCGTTGTGAAAACTGTCTTTCTAGCGAGCTCAAAACGTTGTGATGAAGAGTGATTGTATTGCCACCCAAGAATCTTACGGGTTGGAGCTACGACGGGTTGCCCTTCTGACGTTTAGTCTTGCCGAAGACGCCCCGGCATCAGCGGCGTAGTAGAAGATCTGGCCCGCCACTGTCCGTAAGTCGTGGGCTAACGCAGTGTTCGGTAATCGCGATTGCCGATCAGGTCCAGGGCTCCGTTGCGGTCGATAACACCGACTGTGCGGAGTGCAGTCAGATACGTTTGGTCTGTCCGAATCCAATTGCCTGTGCCGCCGGTCACCGGCACGACATGTGTTTCAATCTCGGGCTCGTAGATCGGATTGGAACGTTGACTCCAAACCCCTGATCGAGTCATTTCTTCGCGGTCTGCCTTGAGAATCAGCGTTAGCTTTTCCCCGGCGAAGCCGCGCGAACGCAGCGGGACAGTAACAAGTTGGTCCATTCACTACAGAATTGGCCGTGTCGTCGTTGAGTAGTCCCGACTGGCTGCCCATCACGCGAATCGAGTCGTGAGTCACACTCGCCGGGTCGATCGGATCAGTGAAGGTGAGTGTCGCTTCGCTGCCCGCATAGGCGACATCCAACAGGCGAATCATGACCCGAACCTCGAACGTCTCGGTCGCCGAATCGCGTTGGGCTATAGGCGAAATGAGACTGCTGGTCGCACGCCACTCGTCGATCCTTACCCGCCGTCCAAGAGTTTTGGGTACGAGTACAAAGGCATGGGGGGTTGTTACCAACGACGTCGAGCTGTCCAAGTGGATCGACGCTTTGCAAACCGACGACGTTCTCTCTTCGGACACACGGAAAAAACTCTTCAAACCTAATCAGGAGTCCTGCGGCTGCGGTTGGGAGGTCTTTTCTTTTTCAGAAGGTTGCCGCTGCATTGGGCATGGCGGCACTGTGCGAGGCTACACCTCAAAACTCTGGTGGTTCCCTAACGACGATGCGCTACTTGTGGTGCTCGCCAACTACGACAGCTTTCAATACGACATGCTCAATGCACTGAAAGAATTGATGTACCGAGAGGCAACCACGCAAGATGCTCGTTGATGGCGTACGCTATCCCCGCCGTCGTCTACGCCCTAGTCCCACCAAACTTGCAGCTCCCAATAACACGACGCTAGAAGGTTCCGGCACTGCCTTACTGGCGATCGTTTCGTAGTTCGGGGCCGACGATAGTCGCGTACGTACTACTTCCATAACGAAGATTCAGAGTAGCAAATGAGCTGATTCCAGTGAGTAAAAACTCATCATCGACCTCAGTAAACCACTTCCCCCTCCTCCGGATACCATTCACGGAATCCGAGACTACGTGCATGCAGCTCTCTTAATCACCTGAAGATTCTGGATCGCAACTTACAAAGGCAGGGGATTGCGGTCTGGGTGCAAAAGTGAAGAAAGTAGGAATCCTATGATAAATCGCTTGACAAGAAGTGCATGTCAGAAGAAGATAGACATTATTAGGAAGGTTAACTATCTCATCGGAGAGGCTACATTCAAGCCAGTCTGCCGGTTAATTGCCTATTAGACGCTTATCTTCGTGGCATTCGAGATCGCCATTCAACAGCTTAAAGTAAACCATCGGAGGAGTAGAGGGATGAAAAAAACTGTCTTAGGGTTATTGTCTATCGCGTGCCTGGCTGTGCTTTGCAGTTCCCAGGCGTTGGGTCAGAACAAATACATACCGAACAACGACTCCCCCGTCGACTGGAACTCGGCCGAATGGCGCGGCGCTAGTGGCGAATTTTATTTTAATCCTCCTGGCACCTCGTCATCTGACCATGCGGTGATACTCGGTGGATCATTTTCCGGTAGCGTGATCGATCCCTCGGATGACGTGGTGATCAATCTCGATGGAGAGGCTGGCTTGGGCCTCGGAACAAAGAACCAGATTAATTATTTGCAGATTGCCAGATATGCTGGCATCGCGGTCCAGACCAACTCGACCACGTTCAATGTCCTTGGCACTGGGTCCTCTACTTTCCAGGTACACGGAAATCTTGAAGTGGGCCGAGATAACTTTGGCGTAGCAACGTACAATCAGACTGGTGGAGACACCGACTTCGCTGCGGGTGGTGGTCTGACTCAAATCAACGCTGATAATGGTTTGTTCGAAATTTCTGGCGGCACGTCCAGAATCAATCGAACAAAAATCAGCGGCAACATTAGTAACGTGGGTACTTCTGCCACCGGCCTCAACAAGTTGAAGGTCTCTGGAGGCGAACTCACGGTCGGCAAGGGAGCCTTCGTTGACATCGCAATGTTTGAGGGGAGTACGATCGACGTCACTGGGGGCAAGTTCATCGGGAATGGGTCGGTCAGTGATGGGTTACGGATTGATGACAGATCTTACGTCGGCGCTGGCGATCGGCGTGCTACGATCAACGTCTCTGGCGGTTCGATGACCGGCATCGACGATCTTCGGGGCCCGATAGTCAATGTCACCGGCGGCAGTTTCATTGTGGGCGATGGCCTGCAAACTCCTGGCGGGGGCGGGCCTGACTTCGACCGCACGATACTGAATGTCAGTCCCTGGGTGGCTCCTCCGGGCCTGCATACCGAATTTACTTTATCCGACAGCGGCAAAGTTGTTTTCCCGGTCTTTCCTAACGGTGAAGCAGCCTATTTCGACGTGAAAAACAATGCCGATCTCGACCTGTCAGGCGGGACGGTCGAACTAGATTTCACCAACGCTCCACCTCTTGCGATTGGCCAGAAGTTTACACTTATTCGAGCCTCGGGCCTCATAGAGCCGACTGTGTCGACGGACAACATAGCGCCACCTCCTGGCTTTGCTTGGGATTTCACAAACTTTGTGGCACCTGACTACCGACTGGATGTCATCGCCGCCACGGCGGGTATCCCAGGCGACTTCACTGGCGAAGGTGATGTCGATGGAGCCGATTTCCTGACTTGGCAGCGAGGCGAGTCGACCAATGGAGCTACACCTGGCGATTTGCAGCTGTTCCAAGACAACTACGGTACAACCGCGTCCACCGCAGTTGCCACATCCGTTCCTGAACCGACGTCTGCCTTGTTGCTGGTGATTGGAATGATGTTCGTTGGAAATCGCAGCAGCAAGAAAAGCTAATTGCTCCCGACCTTCGTTGAGAGTCGATTTAGTATCCCTGTGTTTTTGAAACCCTCTGCAATCAGTTTGCACAGAAGAGTATACCCTCGCGTCTCAGTCCTCGCATCAGCCTAAAAAACGGCCGATGCGAGGGCGCTGACGGAGGGCCCTGCGCGGGGCATCTCGGCAACACAGCGTCTTGCTGACTTCCCCATGCTTCGTCTATTCCAAACAAATTTGATAGAGAAAACTCGAATCTCATGTTAGCGAATATCACCGTACGAGAATCATCGAGCTCTGTCGCCTCGCGAAGCAAGCCTTGGCTGCCAAAAACTTGTCTATCGGGCTTGATTGCTCTCGTTCTCGCAACGACAGGTTCGTTACATCATGCGCGGGCGGCCAACTCCATCACCGCCGGTTCTCTGACCTCGCCGTTTCCCACGTACGAGTACCTCTCCTTCGAGTGGGCGTTCAGCGGCGACGACAACAGCAATGCGTCTGTCGGCATCCAATATCGGCCTGTCGGAGAGACGAACTGGGTTCAGGGCATGCCCTTGCGGCGCGTCGACGCTGGCTCAAATGCGACCATCTCGGGGGGAGCGCATTGGACCACTAAGTACTCGGGCAGTCTGTTCAAACTGAATCCTGGCACCAATTACGAGGTTCAACTTGACATGAACGATCCCAACGGCGGATCGTCGCAGCAAACGCTGAACGTCAGCACTCGCGAGCTGCCTAAGATGATGCAAGGCAACATCATCGAGTTTGATCCCGGCTTTCAAGGCGAGCTGATGGTGGAAAGTGGCACGCCCGGGAATCCCAACATTTACCGGAGTAAGTCGTTTGATGACCCTGCAATTTTCACACAGATCAATCTTGAGGGCAAACACGACGTTCAAATCATTGGATTTGATATTCAGAACCTCGACTCACACGGAATCAAAGCCAATGGGGCAAGTGACTTCGTGATCGCCCGCAATACCATCCATGCTAGGCACGGGATCCGCATGCTCAGTGGGGCTACGAACGGGTACGTGGTTGATAATGTCATCAATGGGGTATCCACTTGGCAGGAATCCTCTGTGGGTGCTAGCGGCAACAATATTGGTGAAGGAATTGAAGTCAGTGGTCCCGGAAATGTGATCGCCTATAACACCGTGAGTAGTTTTCGCGATAACATCTCGTTGTTGGAATTCGAAGGGAACCAGAGCAACAATGATCAGCGGAGCATCGATATTCACAACAACGAAATCACGCAGAGCCTCGACGACGCGATCGAAGCCGACTTCGCCCAGGGGAATGTACGCGTGATCGATAATCGCATCACCGATGCGTTTATCGGGATCAGCACTCAGCCTACTTTGGGTGGTCCGACTTACATCCTGCGTAATTCGATCTACAACGTGATTCATGTTCCCTTCAAGCCGAACCGTCAAAGCGATGGCGACGTGATTATGCATAACACCGTCGTGAAGTCGGGCTCGGGTCTGTATACGTCGACAGGCGACCCTTTTTCCAATGCCCTGTTCCGCAACAATCTGGCCATTGGCGGAGCCGATGTAGGTCAGATCAATGGCTACAACAACGGCAATAGTCGTCCCGCAGACGTGGACAAGTGCGATGGCTCTTGTAGCTTCGACTACGATGCCGTGGGCCAAACGGCCGGCAGTCCCAACGGTGCGCGAATCTATAACCCAGGATCCACCGACTTCCTCACGGCAGAACCCAATGGGATGATACTTTCCGGACTCAATCCCACGAATCTCACTTCACTTTTTGTTCCGGGAGTCACCGTTCCGACGTCCAAAGCAGCGGTGTTGACTGAACACGAGCCACTCGACTTGCGACTGGCAGCCGGAGCAGCCGTTGAGGGGCAAGCTTTGTTGATCCCAGGCATCAACGACGATTTCCTCGGATCGGGGCCTGATCAGGGAGCCTACGAGGCGGGGCAAGAACTTCCCACCTACGGCCAGCGCGCCTTGGTGCCTGGAGACTTCAACTTAGATTATTCGGTAACCGAGGATGATCTGCTGCTCTTCCAAAGCTCTTACGGAATCAATTCCGGCGGCGATGCCGATGGCGACGGGGATACCGACGGACATGACTTCCTACTCTGGCAGCAGTATGTTGCGAGCCCCGGATCTCTGAGTGCATTGAATAGCGACTCGACTGCTGTTACTGTCCCTGAACCGACTTCACTTGTGATCGGTACGCTGGGAGGGATCGCTTTGCTTTTCTCCCGCCGCCGGCAAGAGCATATCGATTCTGACTCGCAATAGTTTTCACAATAATTTACCATCGCTTTAGACGAATCGCGGGTGAGAATTCATGGACCTGGGGGCAGCGTCCATTGATTCTCAACGCGATTCAAATGGAGTTGTGAATCCAGTAGGCGCTCAGGACTATTTCTTTGTTGGCACCAACCAATCTGAGCACGTGACACAACGTTGACCACTCTCGATTGGGTGATCGTCACCGGATTCTTACTGCTGACATTGGGAATTGGCTTGGCCGTATCACGGCGCTCAGGGAAGAACACGGAAAAGTACTTCCACTCGAGTCATTCGATGCCCTGGTGGTTGCTCGGCATGTCGATGGTTGCGACCACGTGCTCAACAGATACGCCCAATCTGGTGACCGATATCGTCCGTCAAAATGGGGTGGCTGGAAACCGGACTTGGTGGGTTTTTTTGCTCACCGACATGCCACCGTGTTCGTCTATGTCCGCTTGTGGCGTCGCAGTGGCATGATGACCGACACGCAAGATGCTCGTTGATGGCGTACGCTAACCCCGCCGTCGTCTACGCCCTAGTCCCACCAAACTTGCAGCTCCCAATAACACGACGCTAGAAGGTTCCGGTACTGCCCTACTGGCGATCGTTTCGCCAATCCAAACTCGTTCATCGAGACCAAGAATCGTGGCGTAGGTACTGCTACCATAACGAGGATTCAGAGTCGCAAACGAAGTTATCCCTGTAAGGAAAAACTCATCATCGATCTCGGTAAACCATCCTCCACCCGAATCTCCAGGACTACCCAAAAGCCCAAGATCGTTGAAGTCGGGATGACCGGGTTGGCGAAAAAATGTCTCCATAAAGGTACTATTCGGTGAAGCTACTGAGTCAATTGGAACAATTCCAGCGCGTTTTTGACCAGCAGCCCCAACATAACCCGTACTTGGGGTTCCGCCAACGCCGTACCCGGCAATACCTGTGTCAGTTCCCGTGAGGTCTGCGACATCTCCCAGGTAGAGTTCGGCGGCAGTCGCGGTCTCAAATGCATCCTCAAAGTAGAGCAACGCCAAATCGGGACCGCTTTCAAATCCGCCGTAACCAGGATTTACAAAGACTTCGCTAGCAAACAGGCTCTCACCCGGATCTGTAATGACATTGTTGCCAAGGCCAAATTCGAAGCCGTTGTAAACGCTGTTGATGTCGTAATCGTTTTCGAGTACGCCGTGAGCAGAGGTAAGGACCCAATTCTGGCCGATCAGCACACCCGAGCCAAACGTAACATCAACACCATCTTGCTGAACAAACAACCAACCGACCGAAGGAAACGTATCCGCATATTCAAAATACGCAGATTCAGGTGTAGTCGACATCTCGTGCACAATCGAGGCATTCGCCGACGAACTCGCACTCAACAACAAACAAAACGCGCCAAGGAAACTAACAATACTTCTCATGAGTCTATCCTTGCTTCTCCGTAAGAATGAGTTCCGGAACAACATGTTCCAGATAGAAATCGAAATGTTGAACAAGAAGAGGCTAAAGAAAACCAAAGGGCATAACCCTAATTCTCTCGCCTCAAGTTCATCCTTCACGTTTCCTAGCAGCGGCGGTACTGCCCTGATTTCTTGTGCCGCAAAGATCAGAGCCCAACCCGCGACTCCACTGCTACACATTCCTAGAGTGTTGAAATTATTGGCTATTTCGAAAATGTAAATCGCACGCCATAGTCATCGTCTGTTCCGATGGCACGGATGGGCGATATAAAAAGGCTATTTTTGCCATCCTGCCGAGCCGAATTCGAGACTTTGCGAGGCGCTATTTGCGGGCGCATCTTTCTGACGTGGGCATGCCTTCTTGGCAAAAGAGAGGCCTGCGACGGCGAATGTAGGCAAAACCTTCGCCAAACCTCTCCTCCGCTCAGCGAGCGAATATTTGCACCGGATCAGAACTCGGTCGCCGCTGGTGTTTGCTCCGGCGTTACGCCCAAGATCCAGCTATGGGCCAAGTCGGCCACTTTCGCTACCAATGGCAGGTCGTCGCGGCCGAAGCTGGGCGAGTCCTTCCATTGTTCATCGGCTTTGTAAAGCCGGCTGATGGTGACGTTGTGCCGGATTCCATTCTGGGTTTCGTTTTCCCAGATCGCTGCGCGGATGCGTCCGATACGCACTTCGTAAACCGGACGCGTCCTCTTCGTGGTCGTAGCCACAACAATACTTCTCCTTGTTAAAAAACAAGAAACAGAGCGGTGCTGCAACGGGCAGCACCGAGAACTCACAAGCAATCAACCACGAATCTATACAGCAAGCGCTAAGAGCGAGGCTGCCTTAGCATCGATCTCGACACGGTCACCAGCGTAGCGAACTTCTTGGGCAAGACGCGTGAGGGCATCGACCAACGAGAAGATCGAGAATCGACCGCTTTCGCGTGCGAACTGTGTCGCCTTCGCTGCCAGACCACGCGGAATCCCTTCGCGGGTGAGGTTCTTAACGACCTCGTCAGCCTCGGATCTGAGTTGCTGCCGCATTGCGTTAGACACAACACGAACGAAGCCATCGCGGCGTTCGTCACGTTTGGCAACGAGTCGCTCGATGAGCCGACGGATCTCCGTGAGGCCGTCGCCTACTTTGGCGGTGTGCTTGCAGGTGAACTCAACGACCTCGACAGCATCCCACGTCCTGTTCAACAAGGTTGTCACACGATATCGATCGGTGAACGTCGGTCGATATCGCTGCTGAAGCTGTAGTGGAAGGGAACCGATTGTCACGAATCGCACGCGGCTTACCAACGGCGCATGGCTGAGAAGCGTGCAGGCACAAAACGACTCGATCGCAGTTGTCTCTCTCCCTTCTCAGGCAGCTTTGCGTTCGTAGTGCTTCGATACGCCGCCCAGCCACTCTCGACAGACGATCTCGTCGTCTTTAACCGGCGGATCATCGACCTCCGGCCAGACACCGAGTAAAGGCTTGTTTTCCTTCCGCTGATGCGGGCGTGCCTGATGATAATAATCCAGATAACATGAGACGATGCAGTCGAAGTGGCCCAAGCCAAGCACAATGAATCGGTTGAGGCACTCAAGCCGGATAGAACCAATCCAGCGTTCGACGAACGCATTTTGATTGGGTGCCCTAGAGCCGTCGGCTCAATAGAGACACCGTTGTCCGTGAAGACTCGATCGAATCGATTGGAGTATTTGAAGTCGAGGTCCCGCACTAAATAGCGAACCGGCAAGTCCATACCTCGGGTCTGTTCGAGCATCGATTCGGCTTGAGCTGCTACCCACTTATCATCAGGCTTGATCGTCGCCGGTGAGCAGATAACTCGTCGTGATTTGACGTGCAAGAAGGCCAGGACATAGGCCTGCCGAAGCCCGCTACTGGTCATTGCCATCTTGGAGAAGAAGTCACACTGCCAGAGGGTGTCAGCATGGATCTTCAGGAACTCATCCCAAGTACCTGGCCCACGTTTGGGGCCTGGATGGAGGCCTTCTTCTTTGAGGATCGTGCGCACAGTCGTGCGACCACAGCAGCGAATTCGTAATTTGCGTAATTCGCCCACGATTCGGCCCGAACCCCAGGCATACTACACCCCATTGCGTTGATCACAAGTCGGTGTTGGTCGACGATTCACCCCCGGTTAGAGTGAGTGTCTTGGCGTTGTTGGAGTTGGCGCTGTGGCGCCAGCAACGCCAGCAGTTACTGCATGGAGGTGAATTATGCGAGGCGAGCAAGCTCCCTCCACTTGTAACGCAACCAGCTCAACTGACATTCTGGCCGGTCCGACTGGACCAGCTTTGGCGGCACCTGCCGGCAGATCGCCAGGAGGCGATCACCGCAGAGGATATGTATCGGTTTAACAAGCAAGCTAAAAATCCTAAGAAGCAGCGACTCGCTTGCGTATCGCTGCTGAAATATCATCGAGGACAGAGTAAATCACCGGCACCGCGAGCAGAGTCAATAAGAGAGAGAAAGACATGCCGCCTACGACGAGCACGGCAATCGAGCGGCGTTCCTCTGCACCTGGGCCTGTGGCGATCAGCAGGGGGATCATGCCCGCAATGAAAGAAATTACGGTCATCAGAATTGGTCTTAGGCGGTCGCGGTTACCAACGAGAATTGCTTGTTCGCGTTCCATGCCGCCGGCACGTAGTTGATTAATATGATCGACTTGCAGAATGGACGCCTTTTTCACCATGCCGAACAGCACAAGAATACCTAGAGCAGAGTAGAGATTGAGTGTTTCTCCACCCATCCACAGGCTCAACAGTCCGAAAGGGACGGCGATAGGAAGCGACAACAAAATGGTAATCGGATGAAAAAGATGTTCGTACTGTGCAGCGAGTACGATATACATGCAGACGAACGACAAGGCGCACGTCCACAGGAATTCTTGAAGCGTTTTCTCCAGTTCGCGTGCTCTCCCCATTACGCGAGTGGAATAACCGGGGGGCAAGCCGAGCTTCTCGGCGGCATCCTGCACGAGGGCGACTCGATCGGCGAGGGCATATCCGGAACCGAGATTAGCCCGAATTGCCGCCATGCGTTGACGATCGAGGCGATCGATCCGCGCGGGGCTATGGGTTTCTTCAAAAGTAACAACGTTGTCGATCCGCGTGAGGGGATTGGAACGGTTGTCGTACCCGATGCCCGAGATCAACGGTTGGGCTGCCAGACTCATGGGGGGCAGGCTTGACGACGCTGGAGACATTGCGCGTAAATACAGCTGAGAAATGTCTTGGATATCACCACGATCCACTCCGACAAGCCGGAGTTCGACGTCGTAGGCATCATCATCCTGACTGTCATAGAATCTGGAAACGGTGTCATCCCCGCCGACAGCGACCCGGAGCGTGTCCGCTACTTCTTGCACATCGATTCCAAGGACTGCAGCCCGTTCGCGATCGATATGTGCCAGCAAATTCGGTTTGTCCATTCGTAACGTCGTGTCGATATCGACTATGCCTGGAATATCAGCAATTTCTTTCGCCAGTCGTGCACTGAAGTCAGCAAGGAATTGCAGGCTTGGTCCGGTCACGACGAAATCGATGTCGACCGGTGCTCCTTGTCGGAAGGAGGTAAGGTTTCGCACTGAAGCGCGAAGCTCAGGATATTGGGCAATGATTTGGCGGATCTCTCGCATCTTTTCTCGTTGACTGAAATTGCCTTGCCAAGCTTGTGCTGGATCTCCAGCGAGGATGGCATTTGCTAGTCGATTCCAAGAAAAGGATCGTGTTTCGATGTCTTCGAGGCGCACATACATACTGGCAGAACTGGGGCCTCGAATGCCACTGCCCCCTCCTACGGTGGTCATAACATTGGTAACGCCCACGATATCCAATACTTTCGGTTCGACGCGATGAATGATGTCTTCCATGGAAGTGACACTCACACCTTCGGGGGCGTAGATACGTGCTTCAAATTCCGCTTCGTCAACGTCCGTAGGAATGTAGTCTTGTTTCACCATATGATAGAGAGGCACGTTAGCCGCAATCGTCAAGACGACGAGCAGGATGACGAGCCAGCGGAGTCGTAGCGAGTGACGCAGAAGGAACATATAGGTGCTTTCGATCACACGGTAGAATCCCCCCCGTGAGGCGGGCCTAGTGGTTGTGGCTGATTGCTCGACCTTGTTTTTGCCGAGCATACGACTGCACATCATCGGTGTGAGCGAGAAACTCACAATCATGGAAATCAAGACTGCTACGCTAGCCGTTATCCCGAATTCATAGAGCAGCCGTCCCGTGACACTCGAGAGAAAGGAGACGGGCAAGAAGACGATGACGAGCGAAAGAGTCGTGGCCAACACGGCGCTGCCGATCTCGCGCGTCCCTTGGATGGCCGCATCTTTGGGTAGGAGCCCTTTTTCTTCGATGGCGCGGAACACATTTTCCAGCACAATAATTGCATCGTCGATCACAACTCCCACCATCAGGACGAGGGCCAGCATAGTGACATTGTTCATGGTAAAGCCCATGACTTTCATGACCGCAAATGCGCCGATTATCGAAGTGGGAATTGCTATGGCGGCGATGACCGTCGATCTCCAAGACCGCATAAACAAGAGCACGATGACGCTCGCCATCAAGCTACCAGAGACAAGATGATTCTGAATCTCATGGAGCGCAGCCCGAATATATCGTGATTGATCTTGAAGGATTTCAGCTTTGACATCCGAGGGCAATAGTCCACGGGCGGTCGCGAGGCGTTCCTTGACTGCGTCGATGACTTCCACGGTGTTCATGCCTGACTGGCGTTGAACCAAGAGGACGACTGCCGGGTCGCCATTGAACCGCGCCAAAGTGCGTCGTTCTTTTGTCAAATCGACCGATTCGCCCAAATCGCGAATTCTCACGGGTACATTATCGACTGTGGAGACCACGAGATCGTTAAAGTTGCGAGATTCAGGCATCCGACCTAGAGTGCGGAGACTCAACTCGCGATAACCTGCATCAACTCGGCCTCCCGGAACTTCGGCATTCTGAGCGACGATAGCGTCATGCACCTGCATGATGGAAAGTCGGTACGCTGCGAGCTTGTCGGCTTGGATATTGATCTGAATTGCCCGTTCGACGGCACCTTCGATGAGGACCTGTCCGACGCCGCGTGCTGATTCAATGCTGCCCTTAACATACCGATCGGCCATGAAATAGAGCTCGCGTGTATCGCGCGGACCGGACACCGCGATAGACAAAATAGGCGATGCGTCGAGGTCTTGTTTCTGGACGACCGGAGGATCGATATCAGGTGGAAGTCGATTCATGATCGCGGCGATCGCATCGCGAACATCTTGTGCGGCAACATTGATGTTTTGATCCAGCCGAAAAGTGAGCAGAAGCATGGAGACCCCATCACTTGATATCGAGCGAAGCTCATCAAGTCCTGCTACCGTGGCAACAGCATCTTCGAGCGGCTGTGAAACTTCAGACTCCACTTCAACCGATGCGGCGCCAGGGTAGATAGTCTGCACGCGAATGGTGGGAAGATCGATGTTTGGAAATCGGTCGATTCCCAAGTTGTCGTACGACGTTACCCCTGCCACGACAATGGCCAAGATAAGCATCAAGGCGAAGATGGGACGTTCAACACAAACCTTAGCTAGCCACTGCACGCGAGAACTCCGGAAACTCTAGTTCGTATTATTGAGAGAGTCGCAATTCGCAACTGAACTAGTCGAGGGAACATTGGCTTGGGGTTGAGATTCTGCCGCCCTTTCACGTGCCACGACTGGCCCACCATGACCTTGCTTCTCGTCGACGATTATCAAATCATCTCGATCAATGCCCTGCAGGATTTCAATCCGGTGACCATCCTCGCGACCGGTTCGAATCGTCTTTTGCTCGGCGATACCGTCACTGACAACCCATACCTTTTGAACGCCTGCGAAGCGGCTTACGGCCGAGAGCGGCAGCACAAGCGATTCATTGTGAGCATCGATAACAACCTCTGCTTCTGCAAAAATTCCTGCTTGGAGATCCAACAGCGGATTAGGGACGTCTGCCTCGATTAGGACCGACCTGCTCGCTTGCATTACGGTGGGACTGATGCGTGTGATCTTCGTTGAGATAGGAGAAGTAATGTTTAGACCATCAACAATGTTTACGGTTTGCCCTTCCTTGATCTTAGCGGCGTGACTCTCTGGGACACCCGCCGTAAATCGGAGAAGATCTGCACGAACCAGCGAGACCAATGTCTGGCCAACACTTACGAATTCGCCCGGCGAGATGTGTCGCTCACCCACGACGCCATCGAAGGGAGCGGTAATCTGTGAGTCAACAACCAATTGTTTTGCGAGAGCTAACTCTTTGCGCCGCACGCCAATCATCGAGATTTGTTCGTTGACCAGATTTAATGCCGAACTGTAGCGTGCTTGGGCGGCCTTTAACTGCGCGACCATGGTGTCGAACTCTTGTTTAGAAACTGCGCGAGAGCTCAACAGTTGTTCGGCACGATTCACAATGCTCTGTGCTTCTGCTACAAGCGCTTGTTCCAAGGTCACCCCAGGAGCCTGCGACGCGTTGAAAAGTGTTTCGTCTTCCTCAGGCTTGATCCCTATGACGGCACATGCTTGCCGTAGTTGAGCTTCCGCTAGACCGACTCTCAGTTCGAGTTCGTGTCGTACGAGTTCCACCATGACATCGCCCTGCCGCACGATGCTGCCAAGATCAACATTTACGGCGGCTACTCGGCCAGGAAGTTTGGAACCGATTACGGCATCCTCATAGGCGAGCATGCTCCCCTGAACTCGCACCGTTCGCGGCCATGATTGCAACTGAATACGATCGACATCGACCTCGTGAACAGCAACTGGGCTATTCTCGAAGTCGGTGGGAGGAGTAGGCCGAGAACATCCGATTGCGCCGATGCCGAAGAGCGCA
Organism: Adhaeretor mobilis; assembly: GCF_007741515.1. Lineage (GTDB taxonomy): Bacteria > Planctomycetota > Planctomycetia > Pirellulales > Lacipirellulaceae > Adhaeretor > Adhaeretor mobilis. The sequence continues at coordinate 5,805,544 of NZ_CP036263.1, read as the reverse complement.
CCAAAACAGCAAACCCAACTTGCGTAAGGCATCGAAGACATGAACTGATTTCGGTGGGATTGGTGGCGGGAAGAGCAACCGTGGTAGACGCCTGGACATGTCGACCGCAGGAGCTGCAGGATACTAGCATTGTAACATGAGGGCGACCTATTCCAATGAAAAAGTGCCTCACATGACATGGCTCTGGTGATGTCAAGGGCCTTGTCGAACGATTCTTCCCTTCGCAGCGTAGAAGTGTGTTGAACGGACTTTCTTCTCTCAATCGCGGAGCGATCGATGGCCAAACGTGCGAAAACCAGGACCGAAGGCAATGCTTACGAAGTCAAGAACTGGAAACAGTATAACGAAGCGCTCGTCAGGCGAGGCGATGTGACGCTCTGGCTGGAAGAAGATGTGCTCATCGGCTGGGAACACGAGAATCTCGAAACCAAGGTCGGCCAACCCTACACCTACAGCGACACAGCAATTCGCTGCCTACTCTCGCTGCGAGAAGTCTTTGGGCTGACCTACCGTCAGACCGAAGGCTTCGGTCGTTCGCTGGTGAAGTTGATGGACGCTCAGGTAAAGATCCCAGACTACACGAGCCTGCAAAAACGGGCCGCCAAGATGGAGATTTCTCTGTCGGTGAAGCCTACGAAAGGTCTACGGGACATCGTGGTCGATAGCACAGGTCTGAAAGTCTACGGAGAGGGCGAGTGGAAAGCACGCAAGCATGGCGTGAGCAAGCGTCGCACGTGGCGTAAGCTGCACGTGGGAATCGATCCTGAGACGGGAGAGATCCTTGCGGAACTTCTCACCGAGAACGACCAGCACGATGGCGACCAAGTCGACGACTTGCTTGCTCAAGTGGAAGAGCCAATCATTAAGTTCTACGGCGATGGGGCCTACGATCAGTGGAAGATTTACGAGAGCTTTGAATGCGAAGCGATCGAGCCGGTAATTCCTCCGCAGAAGAATGCCGTGATTAAACAGCACGGAAATTCTTCGGAGCCTCGTTTGCACGTGATGAAGCGACTCGGGAGATCAAGCGGACGAGTCGCCGGTCTTGGAAGGTGCAGGCCGGTTAACACACGCGGAGCTTGGTCGAGACGACCATGTATCGCTTGAAAGCGATCTTCGGCGGTAAGCTCACCAGTCGCAAGTTGTGCCATCAGCAAATCGAAGCAAGGCTACGCTGCCAAATCCTCAACCGATTCACACAACTCGGAATGCCGCTCGTTCAGTGGAATCAGGCGACAAGGTCCATTCGCGCTTCTGGTGCCAACTGGCACGGGAACGTTTGGGAGTTCTCGCTTGATAAGAGTCGTTTGGTCGTTGCGCTCTGTCGAGCTAGGACCGATTAATTCATAAATTTGAATTACATCGACAAAGTTCTCGCCACGAAACCACAAACGGGCATTGTCTGTTTCGTCTTGATGTTGCCAGCCCCCCAGGTAAGCGGAGAAATCGACGTACAGACTTCCGCTATCGACTAGCGCTATTGGAAAGTCGAACGCTATTTGCTGCGCGAGCCTCCGGTCGTCCTGATCTCCCGCTCCACTTCCGTACCATAGCTTGTTCTCGAGTTCCGCTGGGCGGTCGGCCACCGCTGGTACGCTATCGCCTCCATAGCTGCGAACTTCTAGGTCGTCGCTGTGGTACCCCATGTTCCAATGGTCGATTCCTTGTTCCGCCCCTGGATTCTGAACCACATTCACCCCAAAATCCGCGGTCAGCATTTGGCGGGATTCAAGTTCTTCGATACGCAGTCGCCGAGCGTAGGACGAAGTGGTGAAAGAATGCGAACGAGCCGTCTTCTGGCGATGCTGACTTGCTGCGAACCAACGTAAGCGTTGACCGTCAATCATTGCCATCCGCCTCTAGTTAGAATTGTTTATTGAGCATGCTATCCCATCGGAGGGCGTGATGCAGAAAATCATTCGTGATTGCTACTGCTTCCTAGAGAGTCAGCTCGGATCACTTTTATCTAAGCAGTTAATCAATAGCCATTTAGGTCGATTGCTAAGGTTCTCAGGGAAATCAAATGTCAGAGACGCAGATTCGCGACCAAACACACATTCGCGATTTCGTGCTGCAGGTTAAAAATATCGCACGCTCGAACGGCATCTTGCTTAGGCCCTTTGGTCATAGACATCTCACGCAGTTGGGGAATTGCCTAACTGAGCCAAACGAGGCAGCCGACGCTGTCTAGGAACTGCCGTTCTTTTGCCATAGGAAGTACAATTCGCTCAGGCGACAATGCGCCAGTGTGACATCACGATCCTCTCATCGATTGGAAAACCTCAGATGACGTTTCCGAGAACATTTTCTCACATCGGTATCTCCGTGCCAGACTTGGATGAAGCGGTAGACTTTTATACCACGACATTGGGTTGGTACGTCATCATGCCCGCAACCGAAGTCGTGTCGGATGATTCCGCCATCGGTGTGATGTGCAACGATGTCTTTGGAGAAGGTTGGGGTCGATTTCGCATTGCGCATTTGGCCACCGGCGATCGAGTTGGCGTTGAGCTATTTGAGTTTGAAAATGCCCAGAAACCGGTGAACAATTTTGAGTATTGGAAGACCGGGGTTTTTCACTTCTGCGTCCAAGACCCCGATTTGGAAGGACTGGCGAAGCGAATCGTTGAGAACGGCGGCAAGCAAAGAATGCCTGTCCGTGAGTATTACCCCGGCGAAAAGCCTTACCGGATGGTTTACTGCGAAGATCCTTTTGGAAACTTGATCGAAATCTATTCTCACAGCTACGAGCTTACCTACTCGCAAGGTGCCTACCAAAATCGCACCGAATGAAAAGACGGCGGCGCGAAACATCGACGCAGATCAGCGCTCAATAAATTCTCAGCTAACTGCCATGCGTGAGAATGACATCGGGCTCGATGCTCAGCAAAGAATTCCACGTTTCGTACTGTCGGGCACATCGACCGACCGAAGCTACAAGCAAGAACGATCGGTGCAGAAAAGGCACCAGCACGCCCTTCGGACCGTAGGATAACCAATCCATAGGATACTCAATGAAAACGAAAGCAGAACTTCAGTCGATCATCGATCAAATCTCCTCGGCCGACAGCCCTGTTGGGATGGACGCAGCGTATGTGCATGCGATGATTCTCGACCACTTGATCAGTATCACCGAGCGTCTGGAGCGTATGGAAGCGGCACTCGAAACGCGAGACTAACGGTCGATCCTCCCCAGCGAACCAGCCGGTAAGCACATCAACCCACAGCCCAAACAACCGTTGGCGATTTTGCTGGGCCCGGGTCACGGCGACCGGACTGTCTAGCACTCCAGACCCACCGGCAAGGTAGCCGATAGGGCAAGCTAGTTGGGTTGCCATCCCGGCGAATTAGCTGAAATGTGACAATTCTCGCGAAACCTCACCGCCAACTCGGCGTTTCATACGTAGAGAATAGGCAAACCAAATCCAACACCCAGCGAGACAGAAACAAATGAGCCACAAACCTATCAACCCGACCAAACCATCTTGTTTCATTAGTTGTCGTTCCCTGAGCTACCTCGCAGCATCCACCATGGCGTGGTTGCTCGTCTTGGGCCTTTGCGTTCCCTCGGCCTTTGCCGAAGACGAGGCAGTCGATGCCCCTGCCGCCCAGGAAGACTCAACCGACGATTCCACCGAAGCAGCAGACGCCGACGAAGAAAAGCGAGCGCAAAGGCGGACCCGTGCGCGAGTCAATGCCGCCGCAGCTGATAGGAGTAATGCAGGCGAAAGTCGCCCCGACCGTGCCGCCATGCGAGAGCGCATGTTAAAAGAGTTTGATGCCGATGGCGATGGCGAGCTCAATGAGGAAGAGCGTGGTGCCGCCCGAGAGTCTATGCGAGAACGATTTGGTGCTCGTCGTCGTGGCGGTCCCGAAGGTGGTCCCCGACCCGAGCAAGGTGATCGTCCTGAGCGTGGAGATCGACCTGAGCGGCGTGCGCGCCCTGGGCAAGATCGTCCCGGCCCGCGTGGCGAACGCGATCGTCAAGGTCCTCCGCAAGGTCCACCACGTGGCGGACCCGGCGGCCAACCCGATCCGATGCAGTTGTTCGATCGCTTCGACGCAGATGGCGATGGCAAGCTCAGCCGTGAGGAATTTGGCAAGCTCACTGAGCAGATGAAACAGCGGCGAGATCGCCTACAAGAGGGTGGCGAGCGCAGCGAACTGCGTGGAGGGCCACGCGGACGTGCACAGGAAGGCAGACGCGGCGCTGATCGCGAAGCCACGCCAGCACGACGTGCTGATCGCCAACCGGGCCAACCCGGCCAGCGCGGCGCAGCGAATCGCCCCAGAAGGCCCGAAGGTGGAGAGCGTGCAGAGCGTGGCGAACGACTTGGGCGAGAACGTCCGGGGCAAGATCGTCCCGGACCTCGTGGCGAACGCGACCGTCAAGGTCCTCCACAGGGTCGCGCTCGCGGCGGACAGCGTGGCGGACCAGGCGCCCAAATCGATCCGATGAAAGTTTTTGATCACTTCGACGAAGATGGCGACGACCAACTCAGCCGCGAAGAGTTTGGTAAGCTTGCAAATCGCATGCGTGAGCGAATGCAACAGGGTGGCCAGCGGGGCGAACTCCGCGGCCCACCACCCGGAGAAGGTGGTCCACCACGTGCCGGCCAGCGCGGCCCGCGCCGTCGTGGACCAGGCGGCGAGAGACCGGGCCCCGCCGGCGAAGAGGAAGTCGACAAGACAACCTAAGCTCCAGTTACCAAACACGATTCAGTCCGGCCGGGGTGCTTCAGCACCCCGGCCATTTCTATGCGCTGCAGTGAGTTCACGTGCGAGGTTTGCGTCTTGTCTCGGCGTAGTCTATGCTCCGTGCATGGCCTCTCAGTCGTGCCACCCAGTTTCCTGCCGTTAAGGATTTTGCGACGAATAGAAGATTCCAGTATGATTGTGCTATGCGGTGGTGAACATCACTCATATCTTGTTCTGTTGTAAATATCTGTGTCCAACGCTATATGAAGATCAGCACGTTTTTCCGACAGACACTCGGCGCAAACCTTAGCAATTCGCGATGGTCATGGGGCGCGTATCAGCCCAATTCGAACCGCCTGTTCCTGCGTGTCTGGGATGATGGAATCGAAACCGTTGGTGGAATCGAACGTGTCCCAGTCTATTGGGATGAATGGAAGAGCAAATCTGCGGGGTTCCCCGAGCGTAAGCGCCATGTCGAACTCTTGGGCAACGGGACTGAGGGATATGGTGTCGTATGTACCGCTGTTGATGCTGACCCCAATGGGAATCGAACAATTGCTAAGTTCGACGAGGCAACGCTGCTTAAACTCGGCAAGTTGATCAAAGACGGTACACGTCTCTATGCCGCAATCATTGGTCGAATTCCGGTTGCACAACTTCGCGACCGTCAAACTGGTTATAGCACACTTGTACCTGACCTGCAGTCTATCGCATCGAAGAAACCTACGGTGACAACCAAGGAGACTCTAGCGAACGCACGTGTTGGCCAAGGCATATTTCGGTCTGAGGTTCTTGCGCACTGGAACGGCAAGTGCGCTGTCACCGGTTCGACAACGCTAGACGCTATTCGCGCTTCGCATATCAAGCCTTGGCGCGACTCAACCGACGCTGAGCGACTCGACTATCACAATGGCATACCTTTGACTGCGACACTCGACGCACTATTTGATGCGGGTCTGATTTCGTTCGATAAGAACGGAACGGTTCTCATATCAGATGCGCTTGATGATGCTGAACGACAAACTCTCCACGTTACCAACCAGAAGATGCTTCGTACACCTTCCGATGAAGCTGCAGGCTATTTAGAATACCATCGCGAGAATATCTTCACCGAATCCAAATGAGGCCGAATCGCTGTGTGTAGCTAGGCGTTAGTGCCGGGGCACTAAGTCTGCATGCTCAAAAGAGAGTCCCTCGGGCCGGGGTGCTTAAGCACCCCGGCCTTTTGTATGCGCTAGTCTGTGCTGTAGGGCCGAGTTGTTGGAACTGGCGTGCGCCGCATTTTGTTGAGCCCGTTGCTGGGGCAACATGTCACTCAGGACGATGCCTCATGTGTTAGTTAGCAAGTGGCCAGATTTTGTCCTCAAACGATGAATTTGACCGATTTTGGGACTGCTGTTCGAGACAGAGGTCATCGACACCGCCGGGACTAAATCTGACCAAACCGCAGCCAGTTTCGACGCACAGGAAGATGAAGCCGAAGGCATTTTGGGATCTGCCGAACTCGCCTCGGACGTCCACGCCGACGCGTCCAACGGACTGCCGCTAAAGTGCGTCGGTCGATCAAGCCGAGGGGAGTTTGTGCATCTTCGTTCCGTCTGCTCTATCTGCTATCTTGTGGTATGGCAATTCTCGGATTCATCGGTGGTCTCGTTTTGCTCGTTCTTGGAGCGGAAGCATTGGTGCGAGGAGCCAGCCGATTAGCTACAGCGGCGGGGCTGTCGCCGCTGGTAGTCGGTTTGACAGTCGTCGCTTTTGGTACGAGTGCACCCGAGCTGGCGGTTAGCGTTAAAGCGTCGCTATTTGGGCAAGCTGACGTTGCACTAGGCAACGTAGTTGGCAGCAACATTTTCAATGTACTCGCTATTCTTGGCCTGTCTGCTTTAATCACACCGCTGGCCGTTAGTTCGCAACTTGTGCGTCTGGATGTTCCTGTAATGGTCGGAGTCTCAGTACTCGCGTGGCTACTCGCGTACGATGGTGTGGTCAGTCGGCTTGATGGCTCGATGCTTTCACTCGTTTTCCTCGGCTACACAGCATTTCTACTACTTGCCGCCAACAGACCTGGCACAGCAGGATCGCAAACCACAGAGGTGAAGCCTGACATTCCAATCGGGTCGATGTCAGGAGCGATATTGACGGCACTCGTTGGACTTGCACTCTTGGTCCTGGGGTCACGACTACTTGTCGATGCGGCGGTTGTATTCGCCAAAGCGGCAGGTGTCAGTGAAATCGTGGTCGGCCTCACCATTGTCGCCGCCGGTACTTCGCTGCCCGAAGTGGTTACTTCGCTCGTAGCGAGCCTTCGCGGTGAACGCGACATTGCGGTTGGAAATGTCGTTGGGAGCAATATCTTCAACCTCCTGTGCGTTCTCAGCATAGCGGGCATCGTTTCACCGACAGGGATACATGTATCGCCCAAACTGCTTCGATTCGATTTTCCTGTCATGGTATTAGCCTCAGTTGCTTGTTTACCGGTCTTCTTTACCAGGCATTCTATCGACCGTTGGGAAGGAGCGTTGCTCCTGGGGTTATACGTGGCCTACGTCAGTTATCTCATCGTTTCAGCCACCTAGCTTCACGGCTGACACGTCCAGCCACTGTCGGTGCCGCATAACCTGCACAGGAGTGAAACGCGAATGGCACTTACTTTTCTCTAACTCCTTTAAGCATATCGAGTTTTGCTTCGTGTCTTGGTTTGTCGAGGAAGTGGATTGTTAAAAAATTTTCCGCAATTCCAAGAATTGGTAGGTGCTTCTCTCGAAACCTCGAACGAAGTACGGGGTTCTAACATTAGTACGTCTACGTATTAGTTGCGAAATGCAAATGGAGGTTCTCAATGCCTGTCAGCGAAACCATGGCGATGCGGCTACGTCGTGCCTACATGACTATGCATCGCTATGCACAGCAACACTTTGCGTCCTTTGGTGTCACAGCTGATCAATACGTTTTGCTCTCTCTACTCGCGGAGCAGGATGAGATTCGCCAACAGGATCTTGCCGCACGAGCCTATTCCGATCCCAACACCATTGCTGCAATGTTGTCGCTGCTCGAGGAAAAGAAACTCTTGCGCAGGAAGCGTGATAAGAGCGACGGCCGAGCAAAACTCGTCTGCCTGACGGCACTAGGACATCGGCTGCATGAAAAGCTCATTCGGAGTGTCGAGCCAATTCACGCTGAGATGGAACGGGCCGTAGGGGCCGATCGACAGGCATTGTTTGCGAGCTTGTGGCAGATTGAATCGACTCTCGCGAACTTACAACTGAAGTCGAGCGTTGACCAATAGGCGACATGTTGAACACTAATGAGAGGAAATGATGCGAATTGAACGAGCTTCTTGGGTCATGATGCTCGCATCGTGCCTACTGTCATCCAGCCTCTTGGCGCAATCGCCTCAACAACTGGAACCGTTCAGCAGCGAAAGGACGGTTCGCGGACTTTTGAACGGAGAGCCAACGGTGCTCGTCGTCAACGGTTATTCGACCTCGTTTCGGTGGCCGGGAATATTGCAACAGAAGATCAACCGTCTGCTGGGACCTAACGTTGTCGAAGTCCGATCGGCACTCAAGGGAGGTACGCCAATTTCCGGCTGGATAGATTTAGAAACCGGTCAACGGCGTAAGCCATGGACTCAAATCCTCAAGCCTAAGCTTCGCAATGACAAAGGGAATCGTCCTGTCATTGTGCTCGCTCAGCAGTCACTGCAAGGAGCTTTTGGGCGAAGATCTATTGGTATTCGAGGGGCCAACGATTACCGAGGCATCGATTTCGGCGCGGAGGCTCTGCAGCTATATGCCAACGCACTTCAAGAGGATGGAGCAGACGAGGTATTGATATCCACCCACATCTACAAGCATCCCATGGAACCTGAAATAGGAAATGAATCCCTGGCACTGGATGCCTTGATGCAGCAAAAACCACTTGGCATTCATCGCGGGCCCGACCTCTGGAAACCCACGAAGCAGAATTATCCACGTGCGTTTGCCCGAGACGGCGTTCATCCCAACCAATTTGGAGCGGAGCTCATGGCCCAGCAATGGTTTGAAGTATTACTTCAGCATCAATTAGAGCTTAGCGCGAAAAAATCCAGAACACCGCAGTAACCGTTTTTACATCATGTCCAGAAATCCAGGGAAGCAAACTAAGCAGCTCGCACAAATCGTACGTACACGTATTACTTTCCCCGTCTCTTATTGGAACGCCCCAATGAAAAATGTTTTGACACTCTATTGTTTCCTAGTGGCCTCGAGCTATCTGACGTCTGCACGGTTGCAGGCATCCACGATCTTCGACGATCAGGCAAAGACACTGGTCGTCAATGGTTACTCCACATCCGTTCTCTGGCCAATTTTATTGCAGGAAAAGATTGACGACCTCTACGGCATCGCTGATCCTGCGGATCGAGTCGTTACAGTCGTCAAGGCAATTCAACCGGGAAATCCACTTGCCAATTGGATCGATGTTGCGACGGGCGAACCTACCCAGCTTTGGCTCGATGTGTTACGCCCTGCGATTCAAGCATCAATCGAACCGGTCATTGTTCTCGCCCAACAGAGCCTGCAAGGCGTGTATTCAACCGATCGAACGGTCGGAATCGAGGGCCCAAATGATTTGATACGGATCGAGCAAGGAGCCGATGCATTTGAGTTATACGGAAACCAACTACTCAGCGATGGCGCCGAGGCGGTACACATCGCGACACATATCTACAAAGTGACCCAGGAACCCGAGATCGAAAACGAAAAGTACGCACTAGAGGCACTTACGAACCGCTACCCAGATCATCTCTTCGCAGGTCCCGACGTTTGGACCGCAACAGAACCCCTGTGGCCAATCGGATTTCAAGCCGACCAGCTTCATCCGAATGTGATTGGCGCTGAGGCGATGGCTGATGCATGGTTTGATCATTTGCTGGCACACGACGGGAATGTACCCGAACCGACCGGTTTGTGCCTGGGGCTGGCTGCGATAGTTGTGATGATCTGCGGCCGCAAGAGAGCCTCCTATTTGCATTGCTCTGTGGTGGTGCTGGCCTTGGCCGCAACCTTATCGCCGAATAAGGTCGCGATGGCGCAACAATCGCCGGTTGGAATCTACTGCAGTTGTCCTCCGACTAGCGACAATAGCAACTCGGTGCTCACCGATCTGGGTGACCTTGAGTTTGTCGACGGCGTGTTGGTTCGTCTCGGCTGGGATGAAATTGAGATCGCGCCTGGGGTCTACAATTGGGATAACCTTGATCGGCAGTTCCAACTGGCAACAGCCGCAGGGCTGGGGATTTCACTGGGCATCGTCAACGGACAACGCGCACCGTCTTGGCTTCATAGCGAAGGAGCAGAAGTCTTTGAGTACGACCTTCGGGGGGAGACTAAAACCATGCCTATTCCTTGGGACAATGTATATCTGGGCGCATGGGATAGCTTTGTCCAAGAATTGGGAAGTCGGTACGCAGATAACGCAACGCTCGATTTGGTACACATTACCCATTCGACTCTCAACGGTTTTGAGATGCAATTACCCGCGTCATCCGCTTCGGGTGGAACCTGGGAACAGGCTGGGTACAGCACTGTCTTGCATGTTGATTCGTGGAACACAGTCACTGATAGCTTTGCGAAAGCATTTCCCACAACGGCACTCGATATCGAGATCCATCCTGTCCTCGGTCCCGATGATCTCCGCGGCATTGGCGATGGGGACAATAACCAGGTTGCTCAGCAAGTGATTAGCTATGGTGTCTCACAGCATCCCGATCAGCTTGGCGCATTTGCTGCCTGGTGGAGCCTAGGCAATGCCCAAGAAGTATACCCAGGGATGTCCGAGATCATCCAATCCACTGCGGCTGCGACGTTCGGGACAGTGCAGATCGTCGGCAGCGTTACGAACCAGCCAGAGCGGTTCGGTGGCGAAGCTGGTACTGCACCGGCCGATCTCCTGGAATTGGAATTTGACGAGACGCTTGAGTTGGCGCTATCCAGCGGGATAAACTATTTGGAGGTGTGGAATGCGGACCTCCTAAACCCCGAATTGGGTGGCTTATTGAAGTCAGTGCATGCTCAGATCCATGCTATCCCCGAACCAAGTTCGGCCACTCTCTGTGCGATAATCACGATGTCCTGGGCCGGCTTGTTCAGGTCACGCGAAAAAACCTGAGTAACGCCTGCCACTTCGAAGTGTTGTGATACTCGCTTCGTACAATTCAGGTCTGTGGAAACACACCTCAGCACCAGCGGTATCTCGCCAACAACATGGCTCTCTTCAATGGGGTAAGCAAAGCAATGCAATGTGTCTTGCCAAAAGACGTGCTTTCAGGGCCGCTTGTCACGCGATTCATTACCTGCGCTATTCAGAGTACGCTTGGGTCTGCGGGGCGAAAACAAACTTAAAGCGTTCGCAGAGGCAAAGAACGTCGAATCCATTTCTTGGGGTTGTCCAAGCAACTCTCAGAACGCCCGGCAATTTGCCCTCAAGAGCCGACCTGTTTGGCAAGTTCTTGCAAGTACGATTCGAGATTTAAGGAATTGAAATACTATCGTCTGTTTCATTTTCAAATTCAGTCGAAGAGCGTTTCGAGGAGATCAGCAGCCAACGATGCGTAGAGGTCCTCCGTTTCTTTTTCGTCTCCAGTAAGTTCATCGCCCAGCGCATTTTCATTGGTTGCATGGCTCCATGAATCGCTGGCAACAAGAGTCGCAAGTAAATCGTCGACTACGAGGTAAACGATCTGCTCGTCCTCGAATGCCGCGTCTTTGCTTCTTGGCAAACTGTCAGCCAACGGGTTGTCGTCAACGAAGAAACCCAAACTTGATAAGCCAGGTAGGGTCCGCTGTGCGGACCAATGGAATGGGCGATTTTAGCGAAACGTGGTTCATTGGTTGGTGGTTGGAACATGGTTCTTTCCAGTCCGCGCGACTCGGTCCGCACAGAGGCCGTGAATTTTTCTCAACCGGGCCTGAGGTCCTAGTGCTCGGGGGTTCTTTCTTGAAAGGTTGGTTGTGTCGTTGTTAAACACCCCTGTTTGCTAAAGTTGCTTGGGATGCTGACGACCCGATGGCGTTGGCATCCTTGCCTGATCATCACAAGCTTACCCGGTCGCTTGCCGCCGTAAATCAAGTGTTCTCTGGAAGTTGTGCGCTAGTGCCTGCCATAAACAGATCGCTCTGGCTTTCAGCAACCCTCGAACCGGGAACTGACCCAGCCCCCGATTCCGACAGCCGGCGTTGGGGAACTCAGCAGTCGCACTGCGCTGCTGATAGATCTCTTTCGCTGTGGAAGTGCCCATCCGGGCACGCCACCGCTTGACCTCTTCGCTATCGCCTTTCACCGGAGCAAACGGGTCGATCCCCTTGGACTCCTTACGTGTTTGCTCCATGATCGGCAGGTACGTTGTGATACCCGCCTGCTCAAGGGCAGTAATGTCGTCCAGCTTCACGAAGCCCCCATCGGCCAGGTACTGCTCGGGAGCCTGCTGGTAGCGCCGCTCAAGTTGATCAATCAAGGGCTTCATCTGACCACCGTCAGTCCCCGCATTGACCACATCCACACCAGCAATCACCAGCGTATCGGTCGTCGTCGCAAACTGTACGTTATAGGCCGGACGAAAGCCCCCATCGGCCATCTTCATCTTGCGTGCTTCGGGGTCGGTGGTCGAAGCGCGTGCTTCGCTACCAGAACCCTTCTTACGACGCTCCATTTTCGGAACGAGCGTTTCACGCTCTTCTAAAGCCGCTTCAATACGCTCCTGCCGCTCACGAGCCGCACGCACCCGTGCTGCCTGTTCACGACGGTTCTCAACCCCGACATCTTCTTCGCTCTCCCTCTGAAGTGTTTCCAGATGTTGCTCCGCCTGGGCGAGGCATTCATCGAGGGTGGGCTTCCTGCGGAAGGAACTCGAACTGGCCGATGCGCGAACACGCATCCCGTCTTGGGCCAGGCTGTTGAGTTCAATGAGTCCCTGGTGCAGCAGCGTGGCCACGCTTTGAGTGAGCAGGTCGTCGAGAAACTCATGGTGTTGGGTGCGAAAGTCGCTCAGCGTATGGTAATTCACGCTCACTTCGCCACAGATCCACAGGTAAGCCAAGTGTTCTTGGCAGAGCTTAGCGAGTCGACGAGCGGAGGTGACTCCCTCGACGGTGGCGAAGAGCCACAACGAGAGGAGAATCTTTGGATCGATCGGATTGCGACCAGCATTCCCATCCACCGCCTTAATCTTCTGATACAAGAGCGTCAGGTCGAGTCCTTCCACGTAGGCCCAAATCAGTCGCGCTGCGTGATCTTCAGCAAGCAAGTGATCGAGTGCGAGCGGGCGAAACTCGATCTGTCGTCGCTCAGCACGCTGAAAACGGGCCGTGCCGGTCTGTGTGGTACGTTCCATCAAGAACCTCCATCGCAAAGCATGTTAGAATCAAAGCAGTCACCGATTCTAAATTCTTAGCTGCCGAGTAGGTAGCTGAATAATTCACAAGCTCACAGCGGACCCTATATGGCTGTGCACCCAAGTCGTAGGGTATTGCCGAGTTCCGCGAGGCATACCATGTGTAGGTAATGACCAATCGCAAGCGACTGGCGAACGTGCATTGGTCATTTGGGCTTGGTCATTGGTCATTACCTACGCTCGGTACGCCTCGCTCCACTCGGCGATACCCTACCAACTCCCGCCTGCGGCTTCCTGGGCCTGGTTGTGCGGGTTCCCCACTCCCGATTTGCCGCCATCCGACAGTGCCCACTACGTGCATTAAGCGACACGCTCATGCTACAATGGAGGCTGCGCCAGTTAAGGCGTCTTAAACTTCTACACGCGCGAGTTGCTTCGCGATGGTTCCTACATTGAGGTGATTGTGATTCGTTGTATGTTAATTCTCGTGTGGCTTTGTGTCACCGCTTCGACCGGTGCAGCGCAGACCGTACTATTTTCGGACGATCTCAGCACGAGCGCCGGTTGGCGATACTCGCACTTCGGCGGTACGAACAAGCCTGACTCGAGCGATACGAGCGATGCCGACTTCGGCTTCAACTACTCGCAGTTTGGTATTCCCGAGGCGCCCAACTCAGCGCCCGGCGATGTGGGCACAAGCGGGCTGCGCCTGGCGGTGAATGTGCCCGGCTTGTGGCGCGGCGATCAAGTGGCAGCTGTCTACGAAGATGCGGCGTTCGCTGGTCCGTACACCGTGCAAGTCGATGTGTGGGCAAACTGGGTTGCGCCTTCAGGCAGTGGTTCGACCGAGCACGTGGGCGTGCTGGCGGGATTTCAAGTGGACGATGCACAAAACACTTTTTCTCCAGGCCAGAACGGCGCGGGTGTCATCTACTCCACCGACGGCGATGCAAGCTGCGGGGGGGAGTGTGACTTTGCCCTGGTGAAGGACGGCGCGCACCTCGACTTGGCCAGCGGGCAGTATGGAGAGAGTGACATCCACTCAGAGAATCAGCCTGGATATAACAATACGAATGCTAACGACAACGTCGATCTGGAGAACCTGTTTCCATCGTTCAGCATCGAGTCGGCCACCAGCAACATGAATGCCACCGGCACGCAGCCGGCCGGTGCACTCGGCTTCCAGTGGGTCACGGTTACGCTCGAAGTAGATCCCACTGCGCCAGGAAGTGGTGCAGGATCAGCGGTAGGCACGGTGCGAGTTACACTCGAGAGCCACCAGAGTGGCAACTCCCTGGTACTCGGCACGATCAACAACAGCGTCATCAACGACCCCAACGATGGGTTCAATGCGGAAGAACAGTCTGTGAATCTCGAAGGAGGGATTGGTCTGATGATGACCGACCTCTACGCCAGCGCAGCGTCCGATTCCTCTCTGGCGTTCGGCTTGTTCGACAATGTACGTGTGTACCAAGGTTTGGTGGACCCATTGGCGGCTCAAGCCCAGTCGCCGGCAGTCGTTGTCCCCGAGCCGACCAGTGCAACGATTTTGCTTAGTGCAGTGGCGCTGGTCGTCGTCTCGCTTCGGCGCACCCGGTCGATGCTCATGCTGGTCCTACTTGCATTTGCCACAATCACCGCTTCGCCGGCCCAAGCTCAGTTAAACTTGTTTGCCAACTTCGATCATGGTGCACTGCAGAGTTGGAGCGGCGACCTCAACAATATCTCGCTCGTGGGACGCGAAAATCATCCGTTTCAAGATGGTTGGCGCTGGATGTACTTTCAAGCGACGGGTCTCGACAACGCTCAACCCGTTTTCTCGATCGATCAGGAGTTCGCCGGTGGCAACTACGCACTCAACTCTCATGCGATGGTCTACTCCTATGACAACGAGAACTGGCAGTTCTTTGAAAACAACGGGCGCAGTGGAAATCTCTACACGTTCTCCAACAACAGCGCGTTCACTGGTGATGAAGTTTTCGTAGCTTATGCCCAGCCCTACTCGTATGGTCGCTCGGCCGAGCATACGGCCACCGTACTTGCTTCCCCCTGGGCAGAGCCGACCGTCTCCGGCGACGCCAACGGCGTGATTGGGCAGACGCCCTTGGCATTCGACGATCTTGATCGCTTAGTGCCACGGAAGGATATTTTTGCTTATCGAATCACCAATCCGGCTACCGATTCTCCGACCGCCAAACGCAAGGTCGTGCTCACCACGGGCATGCACTCAGGCGAAGTCCTCGGAACCCACACCTACGAGGGGCTGATCAACTGGCTCATTTCCGACGACGTGCGAGCTGCTCGTTTGCGCGACGAGGTCGAGTTCTTCGCCTACCCCACACTCAATGCGGCCGGTCGCTTTGCGGGGACGAGCCGTGCGACGGTAGAAAATCCAGATCAAGATCCTAACGGCCTCTGGAATCCGTCGCTGTGGACTACCCACGAAGACATCCGCGCCAACGGAGAAGCCATGCTGGCCGACGTTGCCTCGACCCCAGGCACCGAAGTCGATGTTTTTATCGATTTCCATTCCACCATCCCTTCCTCGGCTGGTAACGATTTCGGCTTCATCGAAATCTCCGAAGGCGACGCAAACGCTCCGTGGTGGCAGAACCTGCTCGCGCTGCAGCCGAACGTCCAGCAAGTCGAATCGACGGGCATGAATTGGACGAGCGCAAACTTTGCCGACCTCCTCTTGAATGCCGACGTCGATGTCACCTTCGAGCTCGAATTTGGCAACAATCGCCCGTTGTCGTACTACCAAGAACTCGGTGAGAGTTTTGGCATCGCGTTCTACAGCGATTGGATTCAGGTCGCCAATCCAGAAGCCGCCGACTTCGACGAAGATGGCGACGTCGATGAGGACGACTTGTCCACGTGGCAAGACAACTACGGCTTGAATGGCGAAGCCACCCACTTCCTAGGCGATGCGAACGCCGACACCGCCGTTGACGGCTC
This sequence comes from Adhaeretor mobilis, assembly GCF_007741515.1. Taxonomy (GTDB): domain Bacteria; phylum Planctomycetota; class Planctomycetia; order Pirellulales; family Lacipirellulaceae; genus Adhaeretor; species Adhaeretor mobilis. The sequence continues at coordinate 5,789,517 of NZ_CP036263.1, read as the reverse complement.
GGACTTCCTAATCTGGCAGCAACAACTCGGGAGTACGCCACCAGCCGCACAAAACGTACCCGAGCCGAGCGCGATTGCTTTCGCGGCATTCACAGTTTTGACTCTTACACTAAGTGGCAGTCGTTCGCGCCCAGCTAAGTAGGGTCCGCTGTGCGGACCAATCCAATGGGCAGACTCAGGCAAAACTTGGCCTGTTAATAGGCGCTTGGCAGGTGGTTCTTCTCGGTCCGTGTGGCTTGGTCCGCATAGCTTGGTCCGCTTAGCTCGGTCCGCACAGCGGACCCTACTGGGTGTGCACCCAAGTCGTAGGGTACTGCCGCACGAGCTTTCAAGGCCCGGTTGTACCGATTACTCGCTCTCTACCGCCACGCTGGCCCGGGGCCCCCGCTTCCCCGCAGGAAAAGTTTGCCCAGCCCGGGGCCTCCATTTATACTGCTAGAGCAGGGGCGCTTCACTCGATGAAGCCCCGCCAACCGTAACTAGCCCACGGGCTCGAAAGCAGTTTATGGCCACCCCACGAATTCATCGTTCACTGATCACTCTCCTCACCTACGTGCCACTAGCGCTCGCTGCGTTGGTCCTCTCGACCGCTGGCGTTGCCTGCGCGCAAGGTGATAGTTTGGGGACCGTGCCCAATTTTGCCCCTGGCGTGCTCACAACGATTCCACCAAGCGTGGAACCCTCAGACGCCATCGCCATCCACAACCTTATCGAAATTCGTGCCGACGAGTCGCTCCAGTGGAAACCCGACTCGACGGCCGTCAGTCGCACGCTTTACGAAATGGCCGCCGACGTGCCGTTCATCCACGATGTGTGGTGCCTAGAACTCACCTTTAAGCCATTGCGCATGATTAGTATTGAAGTGCCCACAGACGATGGAGCAGTACAACGCAAGCTCATTTGGTACATGGTCTACCGTGTGCGCAACACGGGTGCTGGCCTCGTTCCGACGGTGCAGCCTGATGGCGAATTCGTCACGAAGTCAGAAGGGATTGAGAACGTGCGCTTTCTGCCGAGCTTCGTGCTCAGCACGCAAGACCGCGACGAAACGGGGCAGCGCATCCGCAAGGCTTACCTCGACCGCGTGATTCCCGCAGCGTTGGAAACGATCCGCCGTCGTGAGTTCTCCACCGGCAAGCTACTTACCAGTGCCCAAATGGCTCAGCAGAAGTTGCCCGTCGAAGAGGGACGCGAAGCCCGCGGCCTGTGGGGCGTAGCCATGTGGGAAGATGTCGATCCCTCGATCGACTTCTTCAGCGTTTACGTCCGCGGCCTGTCGAACGCTTACCGCTGGGACGATCCCCCAGGTGCGTTTGAAGTGGGCGATGCGCCTGCCACAGGGCGGGAGTTCACGCACAAGGTGCTGCAGCTTAACTTCTGGCGCCCCGGCGACGAGTACGAAGAAAACGAACGCGAGATCCGCTTCGGCGTCCCCCGCGGCAAAGCGAACCTCTACGACGGTGCCGGTGAAGGCGTCGCCCACCGCTGGCTGTTTCGGTAATCGTACAAGCACACGGCACCCCCACACGCTATGTGGTTAGCTGCAAGTCGCTTCCTGTAGCCGCCCCCGCATTACCCCAAGATTGTCGGCCGGGGGAGTTCCCACCAGGAAAATACTGGAATCGCCCCGCTTCTTTCCACATGGGCTGTGGAGCGACCTTAAATTCGCCTAGCTCTCTCAGCCCGGCGTAACTATACTGCTACCCACAGCAAGCAATTGCTCCCACCTCCTGGCGGTGTGCGGACTAGCAAGTCTGCAGAAACTGCTCGGCGGTCGCAGGCAAGCGGCCAGACCGAGCAAGATTGAACCGCTCCACGGGACGTTTTCCTACCTGACGTCCTGAGAGTCAGAAACCTTCCTCCGAGTACCCAGAGCTGCGTACGCGGTGCGCTCTCAGTAGCTGTTGGCAAATTTGAAGTAACGAAAAAAGTAAACCGAGAAAAACTCCTCATGATCGACCTGCTAGTTAAACGCGATATCAACGTCAAGAATGAACTCCTTTCCGGTCTCACCGTTGCCATCGCATTGGTGCCCGAAGCCGTGGCGTTCTCCTTTGTGGCTGGTGTGCATCCATCGATTGGACTGTGGGCAGCGTTTTTCGTCGGCTTTATCACTTCGCTATTGGGCGGGCGTCCAGGGATGATCTCCGGAGCGACCGGTGCCATGGCCGTCGTGATGACTGCCTTCGTCGTACTCTATGGGCTGCAGTATCTCTTCGCCGCGGTAATCCTCTGTGGCGTGATCCAAATGCTCTGCGGCCTGTTTGGCGCGGGAAGATTCATCCGCCTGCTACCGCACCCAGTGATGCTAGGCTTTGTGAACGGTTTGGCGATCGTCATTGGGCTAGCGCAAGTTCACCAACTCAAATCGAATCACTCGGTTGCCTTCAACGACCACACGCAAACCTTTGAAGTCGCTGCCCAGTGGATGAGTGGCACCGTGCTCTTCACCACGATCGCGCTGATTTTGCTGACGATGGCGATCATCTACTACTTCCCTCGACTCACCAAAGCAGTCCCGGGAACCCTGGTTGCAATTGTCGTCCTCACAATGATCGTGCAGTTCACCCCGATCAAGGCACTCACCGTGAGCGAATCGGTTGCTCAGATGAATGCCATTGCCGCTGAGCAGTCGGCAAAGAGCAAACAATTCGAGGCAGAGAAGCCCCAGCTCATCTTCTCGAAAGTCAACGCCCGCGGACAAGCGATCGCAGCAGAGGACTTTGACCCAACGCTGGCGACAAACCAGGAGTCTGAATCCAGTGTTCACAAAGCAGGGCACTTCGCTATTCCTGCGATCCCATTCAACTTGAAAAGCCTGGGCATCATCTTCGGCCTAGCGATAACGCTTGCCTCGATCGGGCTCATCGAATCGCTCATGACGCTCACGCTCATCGACGAACTCACCGAAACCCGCGGTTCCAGCAATCGCGAATGCCTAGCCCAAGGCCTCGGCAATATGGTCTCTGGGCTATTTGGCAGCATGGGCGGGTGTGCCATGATTGGTCAATCGATGATCAACATCCGCTCCGGAGGTCGGCATCGCCTCTCAGGCATCACCGCGGCCTTGTGCCTGCTGGGCTTCATCGTGTTTCCGCCGCTGTGGAGCTGCATCGGCATGATTCCCGTACCGGCGTTGATCGGCGTGATGTTCATCGTTGTGATCGCCACCTTCGAATGGACGAGCCTACGTTTGTGGAACAAGATTCCACCGAGCGATATCTTCGTCATCGTAGCGGTTTCTGCAATCACCGTGCTGGCCGACTTGGCCATCGCGGTAGCCGCGGGCGTTATGATCAGTGCGTTGGTGTTCGCTTGGAAGAAGTCGCATCAAATTCAAGCAGAGGTCAGCGAAACGGCCGACGTGAAAACCTATACGCTCACCGGCCCGCTGTTCTTCGGTGCGGCAACCTCCTTCAAGGAAATCTTCACGCCGACTGAAGACCCAAGTCATGTGAACATCGAGTTCAAAAACACCCGAGTCTACGACCATACGGCCCTGGAAGCGATCAACACGATCTGTGCGAAATACAAAGAGCTAGGCAAGACCGTCACTCTCAACAATCTCAGCGAAGATTGCCAAGGCCTACTCACCCGCGCCGAGCCCATCCTAGAAGTCGAGGCCAGCGAGCAAGACTTTCAAGTTGCCGTATAGAAGTTGGAGCGGTCGTAGGGTGTCGTGAGCAACAGCGAAACGCACCATGAGGAATCATCAAGGGTAGGGTCCTACACCCCACTCAGCGCCAGCATCACACCAATAATTCCTACCAGCCCCAACGCCACAAACCACCACGGCCAACCCTCGAGCGCCGGGTTACGAAACGTCACATACTCGCCACACAAGGCACAACGCTGCGCGTCTTCATAGACTTCCGCGCCGCAAGTAGGGCAGGGCCGTGTATCGACGGCAAGCTCGTCGTCCTCTTCGTCGTCGGGATCGGGGTATTCCCAATCTTCTAGTGGGCGGTGAATCATTTGGGGAGCTGCTACCGTGGATCTGCGGAAAAAGCGTGTTTGATTAGCCGCAGGATAGCGAAATATTTGACCACGTGCGCTAGGTATCTTATGCTAGGGAGGCCAATGACTGTGAGGTTACACCTCAACTTCAGCAGTTCAAGGACACAATATGCTTCGAGCCGTGCTGACAATCGCCGTCCTGCTTCAAGTGGTTTGGACTACCCGATCGCTAACACCGTCGAACATGACCCCGGGCGATCTCAAAGAGCATTCGTACCCGATTAGTACGCAGGTCGACAATCGCTTGCGTAGCGCGTACCTCCTACGAGTTAAGGACCTGCGCCAGCCCTCGGCCAATTCAGTAGAGCGAATACAATGCCTCCAGCGCCACTTCGACGCGGTCATCGAGCAGCTTCAGCACGATGAAACGGTCGCCTTGGAAGTCGCACTCCAGCGTCTAGAGCAGCACCGCCAGGAAAAATGGACGCCCAGCGAGCGTGACCACTGGTTGGCGAAGTTAGCCAAACAGCGAGCCCAGCAGATCGCTCGGCTGCGAGTCTACCAGCAACGCGGCCTATTTCCCCAGAACGAGTACGACACCCAGTGTGCCTTGCCCATTTTTGTAGACAGCGACAACACCGCTTGCGCCGTTGGCCACCTCATGCGAATGTCTGGCTGGGAAAAGGAAGTCGAGCTGATCGCACGCACCAACAACCTCGTGTACGTGCCCGATGTGCAGGCGGGGCCAATCGTTGAGTGGGTCGTTGAGTCAGGGCTAACGCTGGAGGAAGCGGCGCTGGTTCAACCGGGGTACGAAGGGCCGGCACCGGATTCCACGCTGGCTGAGCTAATGTCCGGCGGTACGATCATACGCGGGGGACTGCGATACGAGAACTTTGAGATGGTCCTGTATTCTGGTGACCGAATCGAAAACCAGTTTCCGGAGGGTCTTGATTACTTCCCGGTTAGCTATCCCTTGTATCCATTCATTGGTTTCAACCGTCGAGATACGCTGACTATCGATCCAACGACTATTGGAGTAGCAGCCGGTAGTCAGACGTACATTGACCCCTGTTGTGGGGTCGGCCTATTCACACAGTACGAAGACTGGCTCTTTCTCGGAAAAATTCCAGACTACGATGCTATCGAAAACTATATAGCCTCAACAGACGAACTATCAGCCGGACGTTCAGCTATGAAGCTAGGGTATTCGTTCGATGTAAGCGTTGTGAATCCGGGAGTAAGTATTTCTGGAGCTTCGGTCCGTAGCCAGCCAAATTTTCATTTCAACGGCCGCGGTTACTGGGGGCTGAATGGTGACCTTGAGGTTACAACTTTCGTTAGCGGAATGGAAAGTAGTAATTCTTCCGGCAGCTTCACACCACTAGCGGAGTTAGATTTGCAGTGGGAGTACGACAACTCGTTCTGGGGTGAAAAAGTGGCCGAGTTCGAGCCTGTACAGTCTCTACGAGTTGTCACAACGGGTTACCTAGAAGGACCCTACGTACAATTTGCTGGCCTCTCCCACTCCTTCCAACTCATCCCCGAGCCGTCCGCGCTCTTGCTACTATCCTGCGGCCTTCTGCTGCTAGGCCGCGAGCGGAGACAGCCGGTACGCTAGGCATAATTCGTGAACAACTCTACCGAGTTAGAAGTCGGTTTCATCCAATAGCCGCGCTCCGTGAAAAACAGTTAGGATGTCGACGCGATTTTGGGACACTCGGTAGATCAGCCGATAATTCCCACGCAGGACTTCTCTCAACTCCTCGCGGCCTAGCTCTGGGACAACCTCTCCCGAGTAAGGAAACTTCTTGAGGCGATTCACGGAGTTTCGTAGGCCTCGAACATAAGCTGCCGCAGTGGCAGGTGCGTCCTGGGCGATGTGCGCACGAATCCCACGCAGGTCCTGGCGGGCCTGCCGCGTCCAGGCGATTTCAACCGACATCTTCGCCCTCAAGTTCGGCCATGAACTCGTCGTGGTCCATCACATCGCCGGCGTCCGCCTGAGCTATACCCAGCTCAATCTTCCGCAGCAGGTAGAGCTTATCGATGACCTGGTCCATCGTGACGTCCTGGTCGAGCGATTCTATCACGGAAATCGCTTTTTGCTTGGTAGTCATTGATCCACTCCTCAAATCGAAAGGGTTCATTGGCCTATACTAATAGTTTACTCCCCAAGGGCCAGGTGGGGCCATTTCATTCGACTATACAGGCCAAATCCGCACCCTTGCCCACCTCCCCCCCGCCTGCTAAAATCTGGGGCTCGACCCGTCTTGCCGCTGCAGGTTAGGCAATTTACCAAATCAGACATGAATTATAGAAGGTGCACCGATGGCACACAAAAAGGGACAAGGCTCTAGCCGCAATGGTCGCGATTCCAACGCTCAACGGCGGGGAGTCAAGAAATATGGCGGCGAGCACGTCATGCCCGGCAACATCCTGATCCGCCAGCTTGGCAACAAGTTCCATCCCGGCAAGGGCGTCGGCGAGGGCAACGACTACACGCTCTACGCGCTGGTCGAAGGTCACGTGAAGTTCGACCGCAAAGGCCGTCGCATCAACGTGCTACCTGCCGAGGAAGTTGCCGGCGTCGTTGTGAAGTCGTAGTGTTGCCGCTTGCTGCTTAGCCGCTGCAAGTTTCCTTACTGGAAACCAAACCAAACGAAGGGATGCGCCGAACCCGGTGGCATCCCTTTTTTGTTATCGGGCGCTAGTTATTAGCCGCTGGTTTCCTAATGTTACGTTTACCCCGTACACCAACCCGCCAACAAGTAACCAGCGCCTAGCGCCCAGTAACCAGTGCCCACACAATGTTCATAGACCGAGTTACCGTCGATGTCGAAGCGGGCCGTGGGGGCGATGGCTGCATGAGCTTTCGGCGTGAGAAGTACGTGCCACGCGGCGGACCTGATGGCGGCGATGGCGGCAACGGTGGCAGTGTGATTGTCATCGCGGAGGAAGGCGTCGATAGCCTCTCCGAACTCACGCATCGCAAGCATTGGCGCGCCAAGTCGGGCACGCCAGGGCAAGGAAAGAAATGTCACGGCGCGAACGCCGACGATCTGGTCATCCATGTTCCGCCCGGCACGGTTGTGATCGACGAGAAGGGTGACTTCTTCCTGAAAGATCTTGCTGCCCCTGGTGAGCAAGTCGTCGCAGCCCGTGGTGGCAAGGGGGGCAAAGGGAACACACGTTTTAAGTCTGCCACCAACCAAGCGCCGCGCGAGTTCACTCGCGGCGGCGACGGTGAAGCGCGTCGACTGACCTTTGAGCTCAAAGTGCTCGCCGATGTCGGCCTGCTCGGCAAGCCGAACGCCGGCAAGAGCACGCTGCTCAGTCGTGTCTCCCGCGCCCGCCCAGAGATTGCCGACTACCCGTTCACGACGAAAATCCCCAACTTGGGCATCGTGCAGATCGATATCGATCGTACCCTCGTCATGGCAGACATCCCGGGCCTCATCGAAGGTGCGGCCGAAGGCGCGGGCCTGGGGCACGAGTTTCTCCGCCACGTAGAGCGGACCCGCGTGCTCGTCCATTTGGTCGAGCCCACCCCAGTCGATGGTACCGACCCCGTCGAAAACTACCAAGCCATCCGCCAAGAGGTGGAAGCGTACGACGTGGATCTCGCCAACCGTCCAGAGATCATTGCCGTCAGTAAGTGCGAACTGCCCGACGCGACCGAGGTGCAAGCGAAGCTCGCTGAATTAACCGGCAAAGACATTTTGCGTTTCTCAGCAGTCACCGGCGAGGGATTGAATGACTTAATGAATCGCACCTATGCCGTTTTGGCCGAGACTCCGAATAGTTAAACCACAAAGGGCACAAAGGACACGAAGTATCTTTGTGTCCTTTGTGGTAAATCCAATTCCGACACTCAGTGGTTTCCTCGACCATGCTTGATCTCCTTGCCATCGATGTCGGAAACTCCCGCGTGAAGCTTGGGCTTTTTCGCGCAGCTGCTGCGTGCGAAGACAAGCCCCAGACGATGTTGCCCATCGCCCCGCCGCCACTGGCAGTGCCTGACGAGGTAGCAAGCGTGGTGCATCGCGATCGCAGCGTGCGTGAGTGGCTCGCCGAAGTGCGTGCCTTTGTGGACAAAGTACAGTGCGAGTCCGTTGAGGGCACTACGCTCGCCTGCAGCGTGGCTTCCGTTCATCCGTCGGTTCTCGGGGATCTACAGTTAGGCCTGAAGCGATCCGGCATCGGCCCACTGGAAGTGCTCACGCAGAAATCACTCTCACTACAGGCGAATATCAACGAGCCAGAAAAAGTAGGCATCGATCGGCTGCTCGCGGTGGTTGCTGCCAATCGACTACGACGCGCTCACGAAGCAGCAATCGTCGTCGATGCAGGCTCGGCGATCACGGTCGATCTTTTGGATACAGAGGGCGTGTTTCAAGGCGGCGCCATCCTGCCGGGCATGCAGCTCGCCAGTCAAGCATTGCAGCAAGGCACCGCAGCACTTCCCCAGATCGCGATCGATTCCAAGCAAGAAGCTCCCGCAGCGATTGGTCGTACCACACAAGAAGCGATTGGCTCGGGTATCTATTGGGGAACCATCGGTGCGGTGCGTGAACTTACGAATCAGCTGAGCAGAACACTGGCGGCTTCGCCGCAAACAACGCCCCCCCTGGTGATTCTCACCGGCGGCGACGCGCCGTTGTTGGCGAAACACCTGGAGATAGAGAAGCGTCAACTTCGTAGTGAACCAGCGTTGGTCTTGTCAGGAATTTGGACAGCAAGCTCCAAGGCAAGCTCCAAGGCGAGATCCTTGTGAGCGCCGCGGGAGACACTGTGATCGACGCGGACAATTCTATTCCCTGCGAAGACTGCGCGAGCGTACTCACTCCCGCGGGTCGTGCCGCCGTCGCTGTTATTGCCGCCAAGGGAAAGGCGGCGCTAAGCGCAATCGACTCCGCTTTCGTTGCCGCCAACGGACATCCTCTCGGCGATCAAGTTACTGGTCGAATTACTTTTGGTCACTGGCATGATGAACAGGGGCACCGCGAAGAGGTGATCGTCTGTCGCACGTCTGGAGCCACCACTGAAGTCCAGTGCCACGGCGGCCCCACAGCAGTTGCACGAATCACGCAACAATTGGCCGATGCCGGTTGCCAGATCATTCCTTGGCAACAGTGGCTAGAGCAAGAGAGTGCCGACAGAATCGCCGCCGAAGCCCAGATCGCCCTAGCCAATTCGCTCACCCTCAAGACCTCGGCCGTGCTGCTTCAGCAGGATGGAGGCACGCTGAAAAGCGAAATCGATTTCATTGCAAGTGAAATCGCAGCGAAGAACATAAGCGAAGCATTGCAACGCATTGCAAACCTGCAGGCCCGCATCCCTTTCGGCCTGCACCTCACGAAACCCTGGAAAGTCGTGATTGCTGGCCGCCCTAATGTTGGCAAGAGCAGCCTCATCAACGCGCTACTCGGATACCAACGGGCCATCGTGTTCGATCAACCTGGCACCACACGCGACGTCGTCACCGCGACCACCGCGCTGGATGGTTGGCCGGTGGAACTCATCGATGTCGCCGGCTTGCGCACCACCCAGGAACCACTCGAAGCCGCTGGCGTTGAGCTAGCGAGGAAATCGATCGCCACGGCCGACTTGGTCCTCTGGGTTGTGGAAGCAGGCAGTGACATCGAGAAGTCAGTCGCCAAGGAATCCCAAGAACTACTCGGACCCGCGCTGGCGTCTCCGCCGAACAATCTCGTGCCGTTAATCGTCGCGAACAAAATCGACCAGCTCGATGGCACGACTCAGGCCACCAAGCCCGAGCTACCAATCGTTGCCACCTCCGCGCTCACCGGCGAAGGCATCCCCGTTTTGATCGAACAGATCGTGAAGCGACTTATCCCCACTCTGCCAAAAGCAGACGAGCCCATTCCGTTCACTTTGCGCCAAGTCGGCTTGCTTGATCAACTAACAGAAGCAATTCAAGCAGACAAACTCGAAGCCGCAAAAGAGACTTGCAACGAACTCACCGTAGGGTGCGCTGTGCGGACCAGTTCTTGATCTTTTTTACCGTGAGCAGAGCTGAGCCCGCCGAACAGGCAGGAACTGTGAGTTCAAGAGTTGGTCCGCACAGAGGCCGTGAATTTTTCTCAACCGGGCCTGAGGTCCTAGTGCTCGGGGGTTCTTTCTTGAAAGGTTGGTTGTGTCGTTGTTAAACACCCCTGTTTGCTAAAGTTGCTTGGGATGCTGACGACCCGATGGCGTTGGCATCCTTGCCTGATCATCACAAGCTTACCCGGTCGCTTGCCGCCGTAAATCAAGTGTTCTCTGGAAGTTGTGCGCTAGTGCCTGCCATAAACAGATCGCTCTGGCTTTCAGCAACCCTCGAACCGGGAACTGACCCAGCCCCCGATTCCGACAGCCGGCGTTGGGGAACTCAGCAGTCGCACTGCGCTGCTGATAGATCTCTTTCGCTGTGGAAGTGCCCATCCGGGCACGCCACCGCTTGACCTCTTCGCTATCGCCTTTCACCGGAGCAAACGGGTCGATCCCCTTGGACTCCTTACGTGTTTGCTCCATGATCGGCAGGTACGTTGTGATACCCGCCTGCTCAAGGGCAGTAATGTCGTCCAGCTTCACGAAGCCCCCATCGGCCAGGTACTGCTCGGGAGCCTGCTGGTAGCGCCGCTCAAGTTGATCAATCAAGGGCTTCATCTGACCACCGTCAGTCCCCGCATTGACCACATCCACACCAGCAATCACCAGCGTATCGGTCGTCGTCGCAAACTGTACGTTATAGGCCGGACGAAAGCCCCCATCGGCCATCTTCATCTTGCGTGCTTCGGGGTCGGTGGTCGAAGCGCGTGCTTCGCTACCAGAACCCTTCTTACGACGCTCCATTTTCGGAACGAGCGTTTCACGCTCTTCTAAAGCCGCTTCAATACGCTCCTGCCGCTCACGAGCCGCACGCACCCGTGCTGCCTGTTCACGACGGTTCTCAACCCCGACATCTTCTTCGCTCTCCCTCTGAAGTGTTTCCAGATGTTGCTCCGCCTGGGCGAGGCATTCATCGAGGGTGGGCTTCCTGCGGAAGGAACTCGAACTGGCCGATGCGCGAACACGCATCCCGTCTTGGGCCAGGCTGTTGAGTTCAATGAGTCCCTGGTGCAGCAGCGTGGCCACGCTTTGAGTGAGCAGGTCGTCGAGAAACTCATGGTGTTGGGTGCGAAAGTCGCTCAGCGTATGGTAATTCACGCTCACTTCGCCACAGATCCACAGGTAAGCCAAGTGTTCTTGGCAGAGCTTAGCGAGTCGACGAGCGGAGGTGACTCCCTCGACGGTGGCGAAGAGCCACAACGAGAGGAGAATCTTTGGATCGATCGGATTGCGACCAGCATTCCCATCCACCGCCTTAATCTTCTGATACAAGAGCGTCAGGTCGAGTCCTTCCACGTAGGCCCAAATCAGTCGCGCTGCGTGATCTTCAGCAAGCAAGTGATCGAGTGCGAGCGGGCGAAACTCGATCTGTCGTCGCTCAGCACGCTGAAAACGGGCCGTGCCGGTCTGTGTGGTACGTTCCATCAAGAACCTCCATCGCAAAGCATGTTAGAATCAAAGCAGTCACCGATTCTAAATTCTTAGCTGCCGAGTAGGTAGCTGAATAATTCACAAGCTCACAGCGGACCCAATAGCTCAGCAAATTTCTAGACTCTTCACCGTTCCGGCAGCCTGCGCCGCAGCTTGGCAGCGTTGTGCCGTTTCTAAGAGTGCGGCCGGTGGGAAATTCTTCGGCGCAAGTGCCACCGTCGCCACACCGGCGCTCAGGGTGCAAGGCGGTAGCTTCCCGCCCGCTGCCAGTTGCTTCAATACGCTTCGCAATCGCTGCAGTGCTTGGTGAGCCAAGTCAATCGCCTCGCTCCGTTCGCAGTCTGCCAGCAGTACGGCACGTGTGGCAGGTTCTACCGCACTGAAGTCTGTGCCCTCGTGATCTACTTGCCGACAAACCGCGTCGAATAACTGGTTCAGAACCGCCAGTGATTTCGAATCCAATGATGGCGAAGCCTCCACCGCCAACCAAATCACGCTCAACGGTTGTCGCGCTGCTCGACATTGCCCAACCGTCAGTGTAAGTCGATTCTCAAAGCTTTGCGCCACCGCTTGCGGCTTAGCTGACTCTCTTGCACAGTTCTGGTCCTTCTCGGCAGGCTCTTGCGAATCTGAATCCAGTTGCGAATCTCCCTGCTCAACATCAGGTGTTTCCGCCAACGTCGCCACGGCCGATTGCAACAGTGCCGTCTTGCCCGCCAGTTCGGCTGAGCCCATCTCGTCGTCAGCACTTACGGGGCCCAGTTGCTTGGTCGTTTCCTCCGCAACACCCGCGAGACGCTCGTGTGCTTCGGCCACGACTTCCAGATAGTCGGTCTGCTCGGGCAACGACACACTCAATACGTCGGCCAGTTGTTCCACATGTTCCTGGAGCGTCGCAACGAGCGCATTCAGCTGATCGCGATTCAACCCAGCATACGCATCAGCCGCTTCCAGCAACTCTGGCAACACTTTGATGCGTCGCTGTGCGACAAGCTGAGCCAACAAATCGCCCAAGTGAGCCGATTGCCGTAGCCGGTGCGCATCGTCTGTCCCTCGTGCCAAGATGCGAATCACTCGCGGCTGGCGAATTGCATCGACCAAACTATTCGGCAATCGCCACTGGGTAAGCAGCGCTGCGGTGAGCTCACGATGATCAAATCCTAGTGCGGCATCCTCGATGCCACTCAAATCCCCTTGCTCAGCAATAACACGACTAATGAACTCTGCGTAGGTCGCTCCCAGCTCTCCTAACAACGCCAAGATGCCGATGCCTTGTAGCAGGCCAGCGAGAAACGCATCGTTGCCGCTCTTGCCGAAGACATGTTCACTGATTTCGCGGGCGGCAACCGCACGAGCGAGGGTCGTTCGCCAGTACCACTGCAATTCCTCGGCTGCGACGTTGACGAATAGATTCTCAGGAAGAGAAAACCCGAGTACCAGCAGCTTCAACGGTTTCACACCCAGCATGGCGACTGCTTGATTCAAGTCGCTCACGCCACTGGAAAGACCAAACAGCGAGCTGTTCACCACCCGCAAAACCTTGGCAGTGAGCGCCGGATCTCGCTCGATGCATTCCTTCAGTGCTTGCGCATCAACCTGAGGGCATTCCGTCAGCCGTAGCACCTCTGCCGCTACCGCAGGCAACGTATAGAGCGATGAGCTGCGCCGCACCAAAGTCGCAAGCGGCGGACTACTCGGTTTCGTGGCGGCAACAGTAGGTGCGGAGTTGATAGTGGGCATAGGGCAGTAACCACGGTGCTACACACCGCCGGGCCTTGAATGTGAAGGAGCTTTGAATCCACAGGGCTACCTAAACTTAGCTCACCGCAGACTCCTGAGCCGACCCTACTGCTAGCATAATCGTCTTAATCCATAGCCACTGGCGGCCTAGCGGCCCATCCATCTAGGTCAATTCCTTCCTCAGCGATAGAATCCCCTCACTATGTCCTTGCTCCTAAGAACTCTCGCTGTATTGCTTCTCTTCGTAATCGCTGCTCACGGCTCGATTGCTGAGGAGCAAATTGAGCAAGCGAGCCACTCGACTTCCCTCGTCGCAAGTGAGGCGGATAGAGCTCAACGCACACGTATCCGCCACATCGTTCATAGTCGTGGTGCTAACGCTGCCTCGGTGGCGATGTTACTCCAACTGGCTCGCGACTTGCCCGAGGAATCTTCGGCAACGCTCTTCGCGGAGATGGCGTTAGAGTGGCATGCTGCAGGTGAAATCGATCTGGCCTGCGAGTGTCGTCGTACGCTGTTGGAAAAGTTTCCAGAGTCACCCGAAGCGCCTCATGCCTTACTCAATCTTGTGCAAACCTACTCGAGCGGAGAGGTCTCTCACGCCCATCGGCTCACCTCAGCCATGCCGGTCTCAGAGGAAGCTCAACCAACCAACAAGCAAATGCTCACCTACGCCAGCCTGTTCGCCGCGCAAGTACTTCAGCAGAACAAAGAACAGTTGGCGAGCCCCGCACTCACGTGGCAGCAAGGAACCCTTGAGCGCCTGCTAGGCCGAGACAAAGCAGCCATCGGGCATTTCACAAAGCTGAAGCATCGCCCACCTGGTGACGCCTGGCGCGATCGCGTCGATATGGAGAATTGGCTCAGTGAGAAAGAGGAAGTTCCCTCCCCGATACCAACAGTCGCTTGCGACTACACGGCAAGCAAACCATTACTCGATGGGCAGACCACCGACGAGTGCTGGCAACGGTTCTACGTAGCGACAACAAAGCCGCAAGCGGTTGATGCGTGTTTTTCCTACGATGACGAGTATCTCTACATAGCACTTCGCGCACAACGCGATGCTGAATGCGATTACACGCCCAACGTGCGCCCGCGCCCTCGCGATGCGGATCTATCGGAGCACGACCGCGTAACGATTCGGCTCGACACTGATCGCGACTACCAGAGCGCGTACGAGCTAACGCTCGACCATCGCGGTTGGACCACCGATGCCTGCTGGGGCGATGCCACGTGGAACCCCGAGTGGTTCGTTGCCGCTAAACCAATGGACAACCACTGGCATGTCGAAGCGGCGATTTCTTGGAAGTCACTCGTCGCCACTCCACCAGTCGCTGGCGACGCTTGGGGCGTAAGCGTTGAGCGCTTCCTCCCCGCCGCTCGCGGCTTAGCAGCGCCCTCTGAAAAAGCCGCTAGCCCACAAGCGGCAATCGACTTCTCCGTGCTTCTCTTTGAGTAGGCCGTTGCCTGCAAAGGGTGGCATGGGCAACTTGTTGCCCTTGTGAACGCAGCATTGCCTAGCATCTCGCAAAAGAGCCTCAAAACCGTAGGGTCCGCTGTGCGGACCAGTCCCCAGGCTTGCTCCTCCGGTCCATAGGCATCGGAACCTTCGATTTTGGTCCGCACAGCGGACCCTACAAAAACGCTTGACACGCATGGTTCTAATTCGATAGAATTAGCGAAAGCAGCGTGGCCATGTAGTCCGCCGCCTGAACCCTACTTCCTAAAATCCTATTCCCTAACACCTATATTCTCACTCAAATGGCTCGTCCTCCTGCGAATCAGCCGACCGATGGCGAATTAGAAATCCTCCGCGTGCTCTGGAGCACCGGCGCAACGTCACTTAGCGATGTTTGCGAACAGCTCCGCCAACAACGCGAGGTCGCCACCACCACCGTCGCCACGATGCTGCGCGTGATGCTCGACAAACGCCTCGTGAAACGCACCGGCCAAGGCCGCGGCGCCACCTGGGCGGCAGCCATCACGCAAAAGAAAACTGCCCGCGGCATGGTCCGCAAACTGGTCGAAGGCGTTTTCGACGGCTCTGCCGATCGCCTAGCAACGCACCTAGTTGAAGGCGGCCAGCTGAGTGATGCACAATTGAAAGAACTACGAACGTTGATCGATCAGAAACGAAAGAAGTAACCAGCAACCGTAGGGTACTGCCGAGCTCCGCGAGGCATACCATGCCCCTTGTTCATGGTACGCCTCGCTCCACTCGACATACCCTACAAACTGACCCTTAAACCCTAATTCCTCTTTTACTATGTCCACTCTCATCCAAATGCACGTGTGGCAAATCGCCGGTTGGACGATGTTGCACTTCCTGTGGATCGGTGCCGTCGTGGCGCTGGTAGGGGCGGCGCTACGCTTGCTTGCGGGGCCGCTAAGCCGCAAGCGGCCCGGCGTGCGTTACGCAATCTCGCTACTCACGCTCGTTGTGTTCGCCGTTGCGCCAGTGGGAATTGCGATTGAATTATCGTCGCGAATTAAGCCGCTCGTTGAGATCGAAGTCGCGACTCCTGAAACACCTGTAGAGTTGCAACCAGAGTTCAATGCGCAACGACAGCCGCTAGTGATCGACCTAGCCAAACTTCCCGAGCAGCAGAGCGACACATCGACGACGGCGGCAAACGATATTCGTACGGTACTGCCGAGCTCCGCGAGGCATACCATGAGCCAGGAACATGGTATGCCTCGTACCTCGGCAATACACTACAAACTCATCCCACTCCTCCCCTGGCTCTGGATCGTTGGCACGCCGCTTACGTTTGCGCTGCTGGTCACGGGGCTGGTTGGTTCAGAGCGTCTACGCCGCGCGGCGAAGCCGATGGGTTCATTTGGTGAGATGGGCGTAGCGGTAAACGAAACCTGCCAACGACTTGCAGAGACACTTCAGGTTTCGAGGAAGGTTGTCGTGAAAATCTGCGATGCCCTCGCCGAGCCGGTGCTTATTGGCATCCTTCGCCCCTTGATCCTACTCCCCCCGGCCGCGCTCACCGGTTGGTCGCCCGAGCAACTAGAAATGGTCCTGCTCCACGAGCTAGCCCACGTGCGCCGCTGGGACAACTTGGTGAACCTCGCGCAGCGCATCATCGAATCGCTCCTGTTCTTCCACCCCTGCGTGTGGTGGCTGAGCCGACAGGTTCGAATCGATCGCGAACAGTGCGTCGATGCACTGGTGGTAGCTAGAACGGCCCGGCCGCAAGCGTATGCCGAGCTGCTCGTAGACTTCGCCGCCGCCAGAGGGAATTCTAAACACGCGAAACTACCCCCCACTCTCGCCGCTTCCGCAATGGCGCGCCACCCGCTCGCCGGTCGCATTCGCAGTATCCTCAACTTGGAGGACGAACCCATGCTCGTCAAGCGATCCACCGTCACGCTAGCCGGCTTCGCGGCCGTAGCAGTCGTTAGTATTGTCCTCTGGCAACCTGCGTTGCGCAGCGTTGCGCACGAGACGAAAACAGTAGCTCATGCCTCTGGCCTGAGTAGCGACGGAGAGAAGGATACCAAGACGGAAAAAGAAACCACCAAGGACACGAAGAACACAAAGAATGCGGAGCTTGCCATTGCCGGAGAAAAGCTCGCTGAGATAGATCAGAAAATCAAAGCTGCTAAAGAACGAATTGAAAAGATCAACGAAGAACGAATGAGAATGCTCAAGGCGCTGGGCACCTCAGATCACAATGTAGAACAGAGATTCTATACGCAAAGCTCCAAGATAAGGAAGGAGATTAGCAACATGGTCAAAGAGAAGGTTGCCCTCTTTGACAAACATCCCGAGCTGATCAAGCAAATCAACGAAGCAATGACAAGCCATGTTGAAGTGGTAAACGAGAGCACAGAGCAAACTCCACTAAAACCCGCCACCGCCGCCAACTCCCCCTTCCCAACCCTCGAAGAACAACGGGCCGCGGACTTGGTTTTTAAGCTGCTCAATGTGGAAGTCGAGAAGCTGGACGTTAAGGAATTGGCTCGCGCAAAAGCGATGTATTTTGACGGCGGATTAAAGATCTCCGACGCAAGCCGCAACGGTCTGAGCGGCACCCTCCAAGAGGGAGACCTTCTAGTCGGCTTGCACGTGTGGCCGACGACTTCGCTGGAGGATGTGCGAACCATCTTCGAGCGCGATGACATCGATGAGCTTTCACCGCTGAAATACTATGTGATCCGAAAAGTCAAAACCTCTCTACCACAAGACTCGGGAGCAGGATTTGGAGGTGCGGAATCTGATGAAATCGGTGTTGGGTACGGTATCGAATATGACGGCGAGAAGTCGTTCAAGTACAGAGCCGACGATAAACTCATCACCGGGCGGATTGAACCGAACCTGCAAGCGTGGAAAGCGATACAGCAACGCCGCCAAGCAAAGGAACAAGCGAAGCAGTTGGAGGAGGCGCAGGAGGAGTTCGAATCGTTTTCACAGCTTGGTCAACTTTCCCGAGCAGAACAATCGCACTATGGTTGGCCGCTGGTATCAAATCAAAAACGACAATACGAAAGCTCAACAGGATTTCTTTTCTTTGGCTCACCGCTCAATTCTCGTCCTTGCCGCGTGATGGACGCAGCCATGTCAGAGGCGGAGCAACGAAAGAAAGTTACCTTTGACTTGGTGAGAGTGGATGTCTCCAGAGAGCCCGGACTTGCGAAGAAATTTGACATTCAGCAAGTTCCGTATTTCGCATTCTTTAAAGATGGAAAAGAAGTTGCTAGATACTCAGGCGGCCCGGATGTCGCTGAGCTAGAAGCCTTTATCGCTAAGCACACTTCCGAAGACGAGGGGAGCAAACAAAGCGACGAAGAGATTCGCAAAGCAGAACGTGACCGAGAAAACGCCCGACCCACTTACCTCTACGCCGGCCAACCGTTCGAGCATTGGCGCGATCTCTGGAAGTACGAGCTCAGTACCGAACGCCGCATTGAAGCCATCCAAGCGCTGGCCGCCTTTGGTCGCACCGGCAAAGGCAAAGAAGCGGCCGAGGCGATTTTGGATGTGGCGGGGGAGTATGATTTCCCCAGCACGGGTCAAGCACAGACCAAGCTTTCAGCAGCAATAGTTCAGTCGCTTGAGAGCATCGACTCCAAGTATTGGTTGGATCGACTGGAAAAAGAATACGATGCCAACCCGCCTGAGTGGAGTTCTCTCATCCTGAGTGCCGCTTCCAGGGTGCAAGCCAAAGGCCAGCGAGCGCAGGCGTTAGGGTTAATCAAGAAGGTTTGTCTCTCGGAATCCAGAGATGGCGGAGATGCCCAGGCGTACTATCTCGGAGACGGGATGCCAATCAGCAACGAGGATCGACAGGAAGTCGTGCAACATATTCTTAAGAGGTTTAAGAAGAGTTCCTACCCAAGTGTGCTAATTCCACTAGTCAATGTCACGGGTATCGGCCCTGAGTTGATGGAGCTGACGTTTTCCGATTCACAAAAATCAAGATCAGAGATGCGTAGGTTTTTAGACAAGGTCAACCAAAGTCGAGGCGCGAAGGAAGTATTGAAGCTGATGCTCAGTGAACTGAAAACTCCCGATGAGGCAGCTACTGAGGAACATCAACTCGCAGTGATTCGCAATCTTGCCGCCCTGGGCAAGGTTGCCGTGCAAGCACACGAGATGCTCTCTAGTGTTGTAGCTAATAGTGACAGTCAGGAAGTGAAAGTCGCTGCCGCCTATGCCCTGAACCGCGTGTTTGGCAACGAAATGACAGGGCGGCAATTGCTGCACGTGAATCTGGGTTCCAAAGACGGAACGCAACTAACACTTGGCAAGATTAACGAACTTTTGATCGAGGAGAAAGCTGCCGTGTTCGGGCAGTAGCACTACGGCAAAGGCTGTTCGACGCTTCAAACCACACGGAGTGTGGTGATACAGTACAACCACACTCCGTGTGGTTAGATGCGTCTATAACTCGGTGTCCTCTGCGAGAAACCTTTGAGGATTCACGTCGCCACTTCAAACCCCATTCGGGTCATTCGAGAGATTCGTTGATAACAAAGCGCCGCCAAAATGCACAGCAGAGCTAGAAACTCAACGACGCAATCACATCTTCGCTCTGGAAATCGCTCACGAGCTCGACGTGCCCCATCTTGGTGGGCAGGATGAAGCGGATCGCGCCGCTGTCGCTTTTCTTATCGCGAGACATCAGATGCAGAATGTCTTCCGGGTCCGCTTCAGGCGGGGAGACGCTCAGGCCGAGGGCGGCTAGCAGGAGGTCTTGCCGTTGCACGAACTCGGCATCGACGCGCCCCTGTTTTTCTGCGAGTCGGGCGGCGCAACGCATGCCGACGGCGACCGCTTCGCCGTGAAGCATTGATTCGTAACCAGTGATCGCTTCAAACGCATGGGCGAAGGTGTGGCCGTAGTTGAGTATGGCTCGGCTGAGCTTGCCACCCTCGAATTTGCTGGCCATGTCGACGGCTTCCAGCTCGTCTGCCTCGACGACTTTCGCTTTCAGCTCGCAACTGCGGCGGATGATTTCTGTGAGCACAGCGGGGTCTTTTGCATTGATCGCCTCGGCGTTGTCTTCCAGATAGGCAAAGAACGGCTCGTCGAGAATCACGCCGTACTTAACGACTTCGGCTAGACCGGCACGGTACTCGCGGTCGGGCAGGGTGGTGAGGACTTCCACGTCGATCAGCACGCCGAGGGGTTGCCAGAAGCAGCCGACCATGTTCTTCGCGCCGGGCAGGTTGACACCCGTCTTGCCACCCACCGAGCTATCTACCTGGGAGAGCAGCGTGGTGGGCACCTGGAAGAATTCCAGTCCGCGTGTGAACGTAGCGGCCACAAAGCCAGCCAAGTCGCCGACGACTCCGCCCCCCACGGCGACGACGATGGAATGCCGATCGGCCCCCTCGTTGAGCATCGTTTCCCAGAGATCTTCGCACGTCTCGATTGACTTGCTAGGTTCGCCGGGCTCGACGATCAGGACCTGCACTTCCCATCCGTCGGCAGTGAGCACATCGCCGAGGGCATCCGCGTAGAGCTGATCGACGTTGGAGTCCGTGATGATGACGGCATGCTCGCGCTGAGTGCGCTCGCGCAGGAATTCGGCTAGTTGTTGACGATTGCCGCTGCCGATGGCGATATCGTAGCTGCGCTCAGCAAGATTGACACGGACGTTGGATTCTTTGTTCATGGTGAGGCAACAATGACTTGACGCAAAGAAGCGAAGGAAGCAGAGAATCGTAAAGAAACTATTCGGAACCACAGATGAACACGGATAAACACTGATCATGTAGGGTGTCGTGAGCTTTAGCGAAACGCACCATCGATAGCGTTGTCAGTTCTTGGTGCGTTTCGCTGTCGCTCACGGCACCCTATTTTGCGATTCTTAGCGTTCTTTGCATCTTTGCGTAAAAATTAAGATGAAACCCGCTCGATGTCTTCCTCAGTGGCGACGATCTTGCGACAGAAGCCGGTGTGCATGCGCACGTATTGGATCTCGCTGGCCTCTTCGGCCGTGGCGTGCAAGGCGATGGCTAGTTTAGTGAGCTCGGCCTCGTCGCGCTCGAGGTAGGCGTCGGGCCACTCAGTTTCGGTTTCCATGACCAGGGCTTCGCGGTAGGGATCAAACTTATCGGCCATAGCGGGGGAGGGGGCGTGGTTAGGGTGGTTCGAGGGAAGTGAGCCCCATAGTATAGTGAATTGAACCGAAGGCGGAAGCGTATACGAAAGGGGAAAGGGGAATGCCGAAAGGGGAATCTGTGATCGACGAGCAACCAGCGCCTAGCGCCCAAAAACCAGTGCCTCATACACCCGAGATCAGTGGACGTTTGGCCATTCTCGTCTGCGTGGGCCTCGCGGCGGCAGTGGCGGCGGGGGGGGCTTGGTTTCGGGTTAGCTCGACCGACGATTGTGTGAAGTTCTGGGGGGCCGAGGGGGCCCGTCTCGTCGCTGAGCAATCGCACGTAGAACTGCTGGAGTTGGGTAGCCGTGAGAACGCTAAGGACTGGCCGGGCGGATTCAAAGTCGTCGCCCGCCACGAACTCACCGGCAAGCCCGGCATGGTCCACTTTCGCAATGCGATGACGCTCGACCGGAATTTCCATTGGAACGAGCAGCGCGAGGAGCAGATCAGCACGAACCCAGATCGCTGGCGGCAGGCACTGGTTTTCTCCGGCGGAGAGCAGCAGCTGACGATTCTGTTGGATCAAGGCTACAAGCACTGGGGCCGCGTCACGGGCGACGGGCAGAGCGTGCTGGTGACGCCGGCGGTGAATTTGGATCGTATGACGAGCGAGTATTTTGGGAAGGTCGAGTAATTGATGGGTGGCATGGGTAGCTTGCTACCCTTGTGATTTCGCGTGTCTTGTAGGGTATTGCCGAGTGGAGCGAGGCGTACCGAACCCTCGTTCATGGTATGCCTCGCTCCACTCGGCAGTACCCTACCTCCTGCACCCAAAACGATTCGCTGGTCCGCACAGCGGACCCTACTTGCTAGCACCTTTGCTTGAATGCTCTGGGATTGCTTACGCGTGGGTTCTACAATCCGCGGCGCTAATTCCATTTCTTTCGAGGCACGCTATGCGTTCGATTGCTATTATCAATCAAAAAGGGGGCGTGGGTAAAACCACTTCCGCAGTGAACTTGAGCGCGGCATTGGCCGAGGCTGGCTATCGCGTGGGGCTGATCGATCTCGACCCGCAGGCGCATGCTTCGCTGCATTTGGGCGTCGGCCCGGCGCCTGGCGAAGCGGATCCCAAGCCTACGACTTATCAGCTACTGACCGGCGATGTGCCGTTGGATGAGGTGTGGCAGCCAGTGGGCGAGAACCTGCTGGTGGCCAGTTCGCATATCGATTTGGCGGCAGCGGAAGTGGAACTTGCTGGCGTGGTGGGTCGCGAAGTGATCCTCCGCGATGCATTGGCCGAAATGAAGCAGGACCTCGACTTTGTGCTCATTGATTGCCCACCTTCGCTGGGCATTTTGACGCTCAACGCCCTGAGCGCCGTAGATGATGTGTTCTTGCCATTGCAGCCGCACTATTTGGCTTTGCACGGGTTAAGTAAATTGCTGCAGACGATTGACCTGGTGCGCCGGCGATTGAACGATCGACTGAAGCTGGCCGGCGTGGTTCGCTGCCTGTACGAATCGGGCACGCGTTTGGCAGCAGAAGTAAGCGACGACGTAGCAGCATTTTTTCAAGAAGCGGCAACGGGCAACACCGCCTGGAGCGACGTGCGGCTGTTCGAGACCCCCATCCGACGGAACATTCGCTTGGCCGAGGCGCCGAGTCATGAGCAGTCGATCTTCCAATACGCACCGCAATCCGCTGGAGCAGAAGATTACGCGCAGCTGGCGAAAGAAGTGATCGCGCTATATGCGGATGTGGTGAATCCCTCAGCGAAATCCTCCATACTGCCGCTTGCGGCTTAGCGGCCTTTGGGGTGCTGGTTGTCGGGCGCTAGGCGCTCGTTCTCGCATAGTAGCCAAGTACTAGCGCCCAGCGCCCAGCGCCCAGCGCCCAGCGCCCAACCCCCAGCGCGGAGCAAGCTCTGCGGCGAATTCTGCAAGTGCGCGCATCTGGCGCCTTGGCGGCCGATTTCTTTCTGCTTGTCGCCTTTTTTCTTGACCGCTTGGTAAACCCTGCGGGCTGCGCAGTGCGTGCCTGTTAAGCTTTTCCGGCTGTGCGGATTGCTCGTGCGGCGTTCTGGAAAACCTGTCTCGCGGTACCACCTGTGCCAATTCTAACGGACCTTCCTGGTCGATGGCGTAAATGGATGGAAACACATGCGCTGCAAAGTGACGGGCGGTGAGTCCTTCTGAAATGTATCGAACAGGCCTGAGTGCGGCGCACGCGGGCATGGAACCGAATCCCCGCTGGCAGATGGATGCTGCCAAGTCACCGGTGGCTACAACGGGACACACACACTAAGGAGAGCGTGAAGATGCGAGTATCCAAATTATTTGGGCTCGGCCTGCTAACGGCATCGGCCGCCCTGCTTGGGAGCACAATTGCCCAAGCTCAGCAACAGTATCAACAGTACCAGGCTCAGCCTGTGTATGCTCCGCAACAGGGCTATGTAGCCCCACAGCAAGGCTATGTGGTCCCGCAGGGGCCCGCGCCTCGCGTGGCAATGAATTTCAATGCCCAACCAGGCACATTGCCCGCACCGACACCTGCAGTGCCTGCCGATGCAAGTGCCGGCAATCCAGCACAAAACTACGCGATGCCAGCTCCGGCACCTGCACCAAACTACTACGCACCAACAGCTGCTGCTGGTTGCTCGACTGGCAACTGCGGTGCCGGTTACGCCATGGGCGGAACTGCCTACGGCGCTGCTGACTGCGGTGGTGGTAGCTACAACACTTTTGGCTCTGGTTACGGCCAAGGTGCTGCTGCAGTGCGTCACGGACTTGGCGGTTGTGGTCAGTGTGACGATTGCGGCCAATGCGGCGGTTGCGGTGTTCGCGGTTGCGGCAACTGGTTCGGTGGTGTTTATGGTCTGCTGATGGAACGTGATCGCCAGGACAAGGTACCTCTGGTATTTATCGGTGCCGACGCGATGCCGGTTGGTTCTTACCCTACCTCAGACGCGATCACGCTGTCCACGCAGGACATTGAGACGGGCTACCAAGGCGGCTTTGAAGCGCGCGTTGGCAGGTGGTTGGATTGCGATCCTTGCGGCTGTGGACCACGCTGGGGTGTCGAAGCTGGCTACTGGCAGATTTTCGAGGACGATCAGACGGCTTTCCAGGTTGATAGCGCTACCAATCGCATGTACTCGATGATGAATTTCCAAGGTTTGCGTTACGATCCCGGTACGGGCGACCGTGCGATGGGTGATTACTTTGACTACGGACCACCAGTCCAGCCTGACAATGGCGACCCAATTCGTGTTGACCTAGCTCGTGTTCGCAATTCGTTTGAACTGCTCAGTGCGGAAGTGAATTTGCTGCGTGTCTCAACGTTCGGATTCGGTGGCGGAGTTGGCATCGCTGCTGGACCTAGCTACGGCTACGGTGCTGGCCTTGGCAACGGACTTGGCGGGCGCCTTCGCGGACGTGGTGGTTGCGGTGCCGGTGGTTGTGCAACTGGCGGATGCGACGCTGGTGGCTGTGCTGCTGAGGCATGCGACACGTGCGGCGTTGGAGCCTGTGGTTGTGGCTGCGGACCTCGCTTCCAGCTGACTTCGATCTTCGGGTTCCGCTATATGGAGATCAACGAATCGTTCATGTACGGTGTTGATTTCACGAACACCAATACGGCTGCTACTGGCTTCATGGACTACCACTCCGATGTGGAGAACCGATTGTATGGTTTCCAACTGGGTAGCCGTGGCATCTATCGCCTGGGTTGCGCGGGCAAGTGGGGGCTGAACTTCGGTGTCAACGGTGGTATTTATGGTAATGACGTAAGCTCCAGTCAATACTTTGACTCGCCAACCGGCGATGTTACCTTCGCTAATAGTGGCGAAAGCTTCTACGTGAACGCCATGAAGGATGACATTTCCTTCGTTGGCGAGATTCGTGCCGGCTTGAGCTACCAGTGCACTTGCCACACGCGCCTGTACGGTGGTTGGCGTGCACTCGGTGTGACGGGCGTTGCCCTGGCTACTGAGCAGGTGCCTGGAGCGTATATTGATGCCGCTCAAGCGAACTATGTGAACACGAATGGCTCGATCCTCCTGCACGGTTTGCAGGCTGGTTTGGAGTTCAACTATTAGAAGCGTTGAGAGTCTAGAGTTGAGTGACGAGAGAGTGAGAGAGTGAAGAAGTGTGTGTACCCCTTCAAAGCCTCGGTCGGTGCTTCGGCGCCGGCCGGGGTTTTTGCTTTTGTTTGGCGTGGCGGCTGATGTGGTACCCTTTGCAGGTTCAAGCCATCAATAAGACATGCCAAACAAAGTAGATCGCAGCCGTCGTTGCCGCAGAAACCATCAATAGCTGTTTTGATTGTGAAGTACGTTTCAGCAACAGCGTTTCAATGGCAAAGAGGAAGAGTAGTACGAAGGCACCGATGCAGAGCCCGTCTCTAAACGCATAGAGGCCTGCAAAGCCTCGTTCCCAGTAGAGCAATTGCAGCACAATCCAAGCTGCAAGCGACGAGACTGCCATAGCGATCAGATAGTGCAGTGTTCGCATCAAGAGAGGTTTCATGCCAGAGACTACCTTGCGATTCTCTGTGCTCTTCCCGTCAAAAGAGTAACTTCTAGGGAGTACAAGCCAAGCGCGGAGCAAGCTCCGACGGCGAAATGCTGAAGAGTTGAGGCTTAAAGGTCCGCACAGCGGACCCTACACCCCGGTCAAACTCCGAAACAACGGGTCCGCACGCATCGGATCGAAATCAGGTTCGTCGTAGACCATGTCACGGAAGTTGCCGTCGATTTCTAATGCGTTCGCCAAATGCTGCAGCGCGCGGCGGCGGTTCTGGGCGAGGCTCCAGTAGCAGGCCAAGTTGTAGTGCAGGATCGCTTCACCAGGTTCCAGATGCACTGCATGCTCCAACGCGTCAATCGCGCGGTCCAGCTTGCCGACCCGTTTGTAGCACCAAGCGAGTGAGAGGCTCGTGTGCATGCTGTCGGGGATCAATTCCAGGCTGCGACGCAACGGAAAGATCGCTTCGCTGTGTCGGCGCAACTCTCGCAATGACTCGCCCATCAGGTAACACACGCGGGCGTCGCCATGAACGAGTTTGCCGTGACGTTGGAGCGCCTGAAACGACTGCTGGGGCATTCCTAGTTCGAGATAGCCTTCGGCTTCTCGACGAAGTCGCTCAACGCGATCGCGGGGGTAACTGTTCATGATTAGGAATAGAGTTGGGAGCGAATACGAGGCCAGGAACGAGTGTTCGCAGGCACCTCTCTGACAAGACTCTATTGTACACGCCAGTTCGCAACGTGCGCAGCAAGCCAGGTAACTCGTGCCGTAACTCTAAGCAGGCATTGCGTTACGGTTCGGAAAATGAGTTGGACAGCAATAACGAGTATGTGGGCCTGGTTGAGTTTGTGGTTGGCCGTGTGACGCCAGGAACCGTTAGCCCGCACCGTGTCCCGGTGCCGTTGGGTTGGTGAGGGCTTAATTGTGCCATTGGGGAAACTACGCGGCATCGTGACGAGCCGGGCTAGAACCGTCATGATTGTTCGTGGTGAACTTGCTACGGGCCGCGTTGCTTTTCTGCATCATGTTCCGAAGATCGGCACTGCGAATATAGGGATTTCTGCCCCGGCATGGGCGTTGCAGATAGGAGAGTCAGCCACTTCTGGCCTTTCTTTCTTCTTCGTGAGGTGCCACACGTGCGACGATTCCTGATCACTTTGCTGACGGTCTGCTGCTTGGCGGGCGTGGTGCAGCAGTTTGAGAATGGTGATCGACTGCGTGCCGCTGGTGATTCGTGGGAATTTCTTGGCTACGGTATTGCGACCCTGGGACCGTCGGACTGGATTCGCACGAGCGATGGTTGGGAACGGCGGGAGGTGCTGTTCCGGCAGCCGCAGGTGCCGTTGCCGACTTTGCCGCATCCGGGGCTCATCGCGGCGTTCCAGATTGGGCTTTCGCTGTTTGCGCTGATCGCGTTTCCTAGTCCAGTGAAGCTGCTGGCCATTTCAGAAGCCATTCCGTCGGAAGCCACTCCGTCAGAAGCCACTCCGCAGGCGCTCCCGCTACGAAGCGGAAAACGGCGGATTTACGTCTCTCGCAAAACTGTGGCCGCGTCGTAAGTTCTCTCGTCGGCACGTGTTGTGTCTACGCAGAATAATTCTCCGCACTTCTTTGCACGAAAACTACTCGGGGTTCCCACTATTACTGGTAGCGGGACGTTGTAGCAGTTCTCCGGCGAGCCGTTGGCTCGCCGGCTATTATCTGTTTCAGGGAACAACCTGACTAGAGAATTGGCTGCTCTGCGACTTTCCTATTACCTATTCCCTCTCAACCTAACACCTCACTCCCTACTATGCGTCTTACTCTCCGCACTTTGCTTGCTTACATGGACGATATTCTCGATCCGGCTGACCATGAGGAATTGGGTCGCAAGATCGAATCGAGCGACTTCGCGACTGAGCTGATCCATCGCACGCGCGATGCCGTCCGCCGCCAGAAGCTCGGCGCTCCTGAGGTAGATGCGGGCGACAACGATGAGGTGCTTGGTGGCGAGCCCAATTTGGATGCGAACGCGGTGGCGGAGTATCTCGATAACACGATGTCTCCCGAGCAAGTGGCGGTTTTCGAGCGACAAGCCCTGGAAATGGGTAACGATGCGGATATGCGATTGGCGGAAGTTGCTTCCTGCCATCACATTCTAACCATGGTGCTCGGCGAGCCGGCCGATGTGCCGCCGGATGTGCGGCAACGCATGTACGAATTGAAGGAGCGTGCCGAGCAATTGCTGGCGGGCTCGGCATCGGATCCGATTGGCGAGAAGCTGCGCATCGAGCCAGGACATGCCCCGCCCGAAGTTCAGACAGCTGCGAGCGCGCCTCCGGTAGCTCCAGCTGTAGTCGCCCCTGCGGCAAGCGCGGCACCACCAGTGGCGGCCATTCGAGACGAGCCTTCGGATAGCAAAACAGTGCCGGACTACCTCCAAGCTGCTGTCGATGTTGAGCGGAGGAGCCGGAATCGAAAATTGGCGGTGGCGGCGCTACTGGTGTTGGGCACGGCGAGTGCCTATCTGTTTTGGCCGCAAGAAGAGCCGCAGGACCCAGGCGCAGTGGCTGACATGGGAGGCTCGGAACTGCTGGAAGAAGGAATCGAGATTGATGAACCTGAGATGAGCGAAACGCCAGCCGCCGGAACAGGAACTGGAACTGGCGAAGCTCCCGAGGGACCACCAGCACCGTTTGTTCCTGGTGTGGCGAGTGATGGGCCTCCGCCGCCGTTTGTTCCTGGAGTCAAACCTGCTGAGTCGGGTGGCGGCGAAACCGCAATCGCTGCGGAAAGCGAGTCAGTAGACGGCGAAGACGTAATCGTTACGGAGGACGAGCCGAGCGAGGACGGATTTGACATAACTCCAGAGGAAACGGTGCCGATGGAAGAGACGGCCGGGGCGGAAACTGGTGAGCCCGCTGTACGGGTCGATGGCAACGGCGACATTGTAGGACTTGATCCGCTCGATGTGCCGGACTTCGAAGAGGAGCCGGAGGAGGAAGCAGCCACCGGAGGCGGACCTGACGGTCAAGCAATGACTCGCGCGGAAGGTAGTGGGGGTACTCCGCCACCGGTTCCGACTCCTCCGACAACTGCCGAAGCAGAATCTAGTGAAACCGCTTCAGGGTCAACTGGCGAAGTTGCGATGACTGATGGGACGCCCGCTGAAGTAGGGACCGCCGAATCGCAAGACATCGACGAAGAACGTGCTGTGCCAGACGTGCCTGCTGGGCCGGTGCAAATTGGCAATTACTTGGGCAATAAAGACGTGCTGCTTCGCTGGGATGCGGGCGATGCCGTATGGAGACGCTTGCCCAATCGCAGCGCGCTCGCCACACACGAGAAGATACTCGTGCTGCCGAAGTTTCGGGCGCATGCCGTGCTCGCCGGTGGAGTGAATGCTTACTTGGGCGGTGGTACCGAAGTTACCCTTCTACCGGTCGTTCCTGGGGATTCAGATGCCACTGACGTTGCGTTAGATTTGGTGTATGGCCGATTACTTTTAGTTTCTGGCCTGGAGGGCAATCAGATAGCTCTCACCACGGGCAATGAAACTCGCGTGCTAGACTTGGGTCCCTCCACAACGCTTGCCGTTGAATCGCGGCGACTTTTTGTCCCTGGATCTGACCTCGAGTCGCTGGGTCCGTTGGAATTGAGTTGGTATCTCACGGGCGGTTCGGTGAAGTGGGACGGCAGGGAGGCCACGGGCGATGGCACTTGGAGCACGCTCCAAGGAGTCGATAGCGCAGTGAAACCCATGGAAGACTTTCCTGAGTGGGTCGATGAGGAACCAGTGACCGCACTGGAACGTCGCGCGGCTGAAATCGTGGCAGACGCGTTGACTCCGGCACAACCGGTGAACATTCGCCTCTTGGAACTAGCCGATACGCGTCAGTTGGGACGACGTAGCGAAGTGCGCAGTCTTGCGGTGGAAAGCGGTGCGTACGTGGGTGTGTTCGAGCCGTTCGTAAAGTCACTGAACGATGAGAAACAGCGTGCTAACTGGGACCTGTTAATTAGGACCATGCGCGAGGCGATCTCTCGCGATCCCCAGGCAGCCGATTCGCTGTACGAGGACTTTACCAAACAGCGCGGCAATCGCGAAGCACAAGACTTGATGGAGATGCTGCTGGGCTACGACCAGTCGGCAATTGGTTCCACGACCGAGCAGCGCAAGGAAGGCGCGCTGCCGCAGTTGATTCGTCGGCTCGATTCGGACCAGCTCGACTATCGCGTGCTCGCGCTGCATAACTTGAACGAGATCACTGGCAAGAAAAACCTGGGCGGCTATCGCCCCGAACGCACCGCTAGTCAACGCCGCAGTGCGGTGGCCCGATATTGGCAAGATCTTGAGGATGGCTCGTTGAAGCCACGGAAGTAGCCCATCCAGTAGCGGCCGGGGTGCTCAAACACTCCGGCTTAGATCCTCGGATGCCTTGTGACGCGGGGCCATCTCGGCGGAGAAATCTGAGATTCTTTGCAGAAATCCTGCCGGTGGCGAAGAAAATTTCAGTTTTTCGCCGTAAAATATTAGGCTAGAAGCGGATACTATATTGAGACGCTTGCTTCGCCACGTTCCTAAACGCCAACGCTACCGGAAAATTGCTATGAAAAGCTTCCATTCACGTAGAACATTTCTCCAAACGGGCCTTGCTGCTGGCACCGCCCTGGCGTTGCCTTCACGCTCGCTATTGGCAGCGAGTGCGAACGAGCAAATCAACGTAGGACTCATCGGCTGTGGTGGTCGCGGGGAACATCTAGTTTCCCGATGTTCACGCGTCCCAGGCATGAAGGTCGTGGGTTTGTGCGACCCGGATAGCGAGCGCACAGGCAAGCTAGGTGAGAAGTACACCAGCGCTACGAAGTACACGGATTTGCGGAAGATGCTGGAGTCTAAGGACCTCGACGCGGTGGTGGTTGCCACGTGCAACCATTGGCACGGATTGGCAGCGATTCTAGCCATGCAAGCGGGCAAGCATGTGTATGTTGAGAAACCGCTCAGCCAAACCCAGTGGGAAGGTCGGCAGGTTGTAAATGCCGCGCACAAATTCAATCGCATTTGTCAAATCGGCACGCAGCAACGCACCGATCCGATGCAGGCAGAGATCAAGAAGTTCTTGCACGAAGAGAAGAAAATCGGTGAGATACGTTGGGTACAGGTGAATCGTTACGGCAAGCGAGCCTCGATCGGTAAACGCGACACGCCGCTCGCGCCGCCGAAAAGCGTAGACTACGACCTGTGGCTGGGCCCCGCTCAGAATGTGCCGATGTATCGAGAGAATTTCCACTACGATTGGCACTGGGTGTGGAATACCGGTTCAGGGGAAATGGGCAACTGGGGCGTGCATATCGTTGACGACGTGCGAAACAATGTGTTCCGGGACGAAGTGAAAATGCCCTCGCAATTTATTGCTGCGGGTGGGCGGTTTGGCTGGCACGACGCCGGCAACACACCGAACCTGCACTTTGCAGCACTCAATGCGGGCGGGATTCCTGTCACGATTGGTATATGCAATCTGGAAATGGACGAAGCTATTCGTGAATCCGCTGGCATGAACGGGCCTACGAGTGGCTACGTCGTTCACTGCGAGGGGGGACGCTTCGAGGGTCAACGCGGTCATGCCACTGCGTTTGACGCCGAGGGGCAAGTAATCGCGAAATTCGGCGGTAGAGGCGGTGAAGCTAAGGGCAACCACCAGCAGAACTTTGCTGATGCAATTCGTGCAAACGACCCCTTGCTACTCAATGCTCCTATCCAGGAAGGTTACTACTCAACCGGATGGTGCAATCTGGCGAACGTGGGTGCGCAAGTTGCTCAGCAAAGTGAGAAAACGAAGATTGAAGACGCCGTCTCGACGCTAGACACACCGGAGCTTGGCCAAGTGTTCCAGGGTCTGCAAAGGGTTTGCGAGCAGCATGGTGGCGCAACTAGCGATTTCCAGCTGGGCCCAATGCTCGACTTTGATACCTCGGTTGAGCAGTTCACTGGTGAGACCGCAGAACTGGCGAATAGCTTCTTACGGGACGACAACTATCGCAAGGGATTTGCTGTGCCGGAAATTGAAGGCACAAAAGTGGCTGCTGGGTAGGGTCCGCAGTGCGGACCAACCTACGCCGCATGCATAGCCCGTGAATCGATGTAGTCTGCGTAACGCATGCTACGATCAATGCCCGGGGTGCTTAACCACCCCCGGCCCGGATTCGTGCCCCTGCGCGAGGCGATCAATGGTCTCTGCATAGGAGCCTGGGCTACAGCCTTGAAACCCAGCCAGAATCCGCGATAATGGGGTGCTCGAAATCAATCCCCCGCAGCCCTCCCTCCTTATAGGTCCCTCCTATGTCCCGCTCTGGCGTCGTTACATTCAAAGGCAACCCCATGACTCTCGCTGGCGAAGAAGTAAAGGTCGGCCAAGCCGCTCCTGACTTCAAGCTGCACTTCTTCAAAGATGGTATGCAGACCATCGGCCTCGATTGTGTTAAGGGCAAGCCAACCATCCTCAGCGTCGTGCCCTCGCTCGACACTGGCGTGTGTGCCACACAAACCAAGAAGTTCAACGAAACGCTCGGTGCGATGGGCGATAAAATCAACGCTCTGACGGTGAGTCTCGATTTGCCTTTCGCCATGAACCGATTCTGCGGTGCCGAAGGCATCGAAAACATGCAATCTGCCAGTGATTACCAGGACCGAAATTTCGGTACTGACTATGGCACCATGCTTGAAGAATTGAAGATCCTCACCCGCGCAGTATTCGTGCTCGACGCGGACGGCAAAGTCACCTACGCAGAGTACGTGCCTGAAGTAACCGACGAGCCCAACTACGACGCAGCCGTTGCCGCATTGAATGCAGCGCTGTAGTTAGATGGAGTTCACAGTAGATGTAGGGTGTCGTGAGCTTTGGCGAAACGCACCTACTGCCGAGTTGGCGGCGTTTCGCTGTCGCTCGCGACACCCTACTAGCTCAAGAACGAAACCCCGCCAGAATCCCACCTTACGAAGAAAGATACCCGAATGAGTTGCCTAGTTCAGAAATGCGCGCCTGATTTTTCCGCCCAGGCAGTGATGCCCGACGGCCAGTTCAAGGAAATCTCTCTCGAAGACTACCGCGGCAAGTACACGCTGTTATTCTTCTACCCACTAGATTTCACCTTTGTCTGCCCGACGGAAATCATCGCCTTCTCGGATGCAAATGAAGAGTTTGCCAAGCGCGACGTGCAACTACTTAGCTGCTCCATCGACAGCCACTTTACACACCTCGCGTGGCGCGAACGCCCTCGAGCCGAAGGCGGCCTCGGTGACATTGCGTATCCGATGATCGCCGACATCAGCAAGAAAATCGCTGACGACTACGGTGTGCTGCTCGAAGGAGGCGTCTCGCTCCGCGGATTGTTCCTTATCGACAAGGAAGGCATCGTACGGCATCAGGTGGTCAACGACCTCCCATTGGGCCGCAGCGTTGAAGAAGCTCTCCGCATGGTCGATGCATTGCAATACTTCGAGCGTAATGGCGAAGTCTGCCCCGCGAACTGGAAGCAAGGCGAGCTGACCATCAAGCCGAGCCCACAGGAAAGCAAAGCCTACTTCGAGAAAGCCAACCTGCAAACGGCTAGCTAAGCAGCACAATTGAAACATCGAAGAGCCCCTAGCCCCCAGCGCAAGCTGGGGGTTCTTTTTATGTGCCGCCAAGAACGCCAATAGGAACATCAGTAACAACAAAGGACACAAAGAGATTTTCTTTGTGTTCTTTGTGACCTTCATGGTCCAAAAACTCGTGACATATTGCCTCATTGAAACGGATCCAGTTTTGTTACGATGTGTTTACGTTACACTGGTGTTACTGGGCGGCCCCGCTTGCGGGTGCAGTCGTAGTCGTCTGAGTTTTACGAGTACTTTCTGTTAGACAAATCTGAATCAGGGGAAACTGACGATGGGTAGATTGATCGTAATCGTGTTGGTCCTCTTGGCCGTGGCATTCTTGGTCAATAAGTACATTATCCAAGGTGGCGATGCTCCACCCAAAGAATTTGTCGAAGAGATGAAGCAAGAAGCGGAACAGGAAAGCCTCGCCAAGGAACCTAGCGAATCCGAAACGGAAGAATCCACAGAACCCACCGCTCGCGTTTTAGCGGAAGTAGGAGAAGAGAGCGAACCGGCGAAGGATGTAGAGAAAGTGATGGAAAACGAACCTGAGCTCGAACTCAAAAGCGAAACTGAGAGTAGCGTGGAAGAAGTTATTGCTAAGCCGCAAGCGGAACCAGAAACCATCCTCCTTGGCACCGACGAACTTTACGACGGCATCCCTGGCGAAGGCGTGCTCACACTCGACCAAGTGAAGATGTGGCTCGCAGATCCAGACAACCACGTTACGCTCGATCCCGAATTGCCCCTCGGTTTGAAAGCCGGTGCCGGGGAAATCAAAGGCCTAAAAGAAAACCCACTCACCCGCGCGAAGATTGAGTTAGGCCGCCAACTGTTTTTCGACCCGCGCATCTCCAGCGACAACAGCATCAGCTGTGCAAGTTGCCACCACCCTGATTTTGGCTACGGGAAAGACACGCAATTTGGTGTAGGTGTCGATGGGCAAACCGGTAATCGTAATTCGCCAGTCGCGTATAATCGCATTCTCAGCGACAAACAATTTTGGGACGGTCGCGCCGCCACACTCGAAGAGCAAGCCATCGGGCCGATTGCCAACCCGATTGAAATGGGCAACACGCACGAGGCGACCGTTGCCGATCTGAAAACCGTGCCTGAGTATGTCGCCCAGTTCGAAGCGGTCTTCGGCGATGGCGAGGGAGACGATGCCGTAGAGATCGACAATGCCGCCAAGGCACTCGCTGCGTTCGAACGAGCCCTTGTCACTGGTCCTACGCCTTGGGACTACCATTTGGAGATTAAGTCGCTTGAAGAAGGTTTCGAGATCGAAGAGGAATATCTCGACGAACTCAAAGAGGAAGAGCCCGAGGTCTACGAGGAGTACATGGCATTGAAAGCGCTAGCAGAAAAATCTCCGCTGAGCGAATCGGCCCGGCGCGGTGGCGAACTCTTCTTCAGCGAAAAGGGTGGCTGCACTGCCTGCCATTTCGGTGCGAACTTTACCGACGAAAAGTACCACAACCTGGGCGTCGGCTTTGAGGAAGAAATGGCCGACGAAGATCGACCAGCGGACTTCGATTGGGGCCGTTTCACGGAAACCAACGAAGACCTGGACCGCGGCGCCTTCAAAACCCCGACCGTGCGTAACATCGCCTCAACGGGCCCCTACATGCACGACGGCTCGCAGGAAACGCTCGAAGAAGTCATCGAGTGGTACGCCAAAGGCGGACACAAGAACCCCTACCTCAGCGAAAACGTCAAGAAGCTCGACCTTAGCGAGCAGGACAAGAAGGACCTCGTGAACTTCTTGAAAGAAGGCCTGCACGGCGAGCTACCAAAGGTGGAGGAAGAACGTCTGCCCGCAGGAGCAGAGGAAGCACAGGAAGAGGCTGAGGAAGCGGCGGAACAGTAGGCTCCACTGTGCGGACCATCACCAGTGGAAACCGACCCCGGCCCCAAGAGCATGCCGAATACTACCCCACGTCATGTTGCCTTGATTGCGATGAAACTTCGCTACTTAGTCCGATTTATTAAGATTTGACGCGTGGGGCACTCAGCAATTAAACTGCTTGGGCTGTCCAATTCCCGTTTTCAAGTCCTTTCGAGGTGAGTCCCAATGCGCCGATTCCTTGCCGCTCTACTTCTGTCCGCTCTGTGCACTATCAGCACGGGTTATGGCGCAGAACCCAATGATGATTTTGGCAGCGCTACTGTGCTCGGCCCCGGCGTCATTTCGGTTCTCGACTCACTGGAAGGCTTCCCCTCTCCAGACACTTATCTCGGCGCTTTTGCTGACGACACTTTTTCGTTGCCAACCTTAGACGAAGACGACGATAGTAGTCCCTTGGGCGATGGCCTTGGGAGCGGCATCTTCGGCGTTGGTGTGAATGCTGACGGGAGCATTCACTTGGCAGTCACAGGCTGCTGCGACGATTTCGATGGTACGCACTCTGAGGACGGCGACTACGAACTCTTTGTTGAGGTCTTCGATGCCGGAGGCGCTCCACTTGATTCGTTTTCTGTCCCCGAGAGCCTCACTCCTGGAGAACTCGATACGTTCTCTTTCGACGACCCCACGTGGGTTGGTGGTTTTTTCGATGCCATCACAGACAATGCTTTGGGGCTTGGGACTGATCCGCTCGATTACTGGAGATTTACCGGCCTGACGCCTGGTGAATCGTTTGTTGCGGAAACGTCAGATACCGACTTCGGTATCCCTTTTGATACCATGTTGGCATGGGTAGACGAATTCGGCGACATTATCGTTCTCGACGACGACGGTGCGGGTGGTGGCGATGGCCTGAAGTCGCGAGTTATGGGCACCGTCCCTGCCAGCGGTGAAGTCGTACTAGCCGTCACGGGATATTCCGACTTCGATCTATTCGGCGAACACGGCGAAATCGGCGATTATGAGCTCACGATCTTCGAGGGCGTACCCGAACCATCCACACTGCTGCTAGCGACTGTCTGCTTAGCATGGGCCGTCGGCTCGCACCGCCGCAGGTTCCTTTGAGATTAAGTAAAGCACTAGAAATAGCCAAGAAATAGCCAACCAGTGCCTCGACCACTCGCGCGCCGATCACTTTCCCCTACGGCTACTGCCTTAACCCTTCAGGCACACCGTTAGGAAACGTCTCCGCGATCACTTCCTCAATGTACTCTACGCGATTCGCTGGCTTGGGATGTGTGCTGAGAAACTCTGGCGGGCCGTCGCCGCCGGTCGCTTCGTCGAGAATTTTCATCACGCCGATCATCGCTCGCGGGTCGTAACCCGCGTTGGCGGTCAAGGTGACTGACCACTTGTCGGCTTCCAGTTCGTGCTCGCGTCCGTACTTCATGCTTAGCGCGCTGGAAACCATCTGTGCCATGCGTGCGCCGCCCGCATCGCCACCCAGTACGCCCATTGCGCCGGCGAGACCTTGGTAGAGTCCCTGCTTGGCCATGCGCTTGTTGCCGTGACGAAGTAGCACGTGGCCAATTTCGTGGCCGAGAACGCCGGCCAGTTGTCCATCGGAAAGTCGACTGTAGAGTGCTTCGGTAATGAACACCGGCCCACCAGGCAAGGCAAATGCGTTGACCGTTTTCGGATCGGCCAGCAGGGTGAAATGGAAGCTGTCGCGATAAGGGTTGTGCCGATCTGAATCAGCCAGCTTTTCATCGAGCGCGGCTAACAGACGTTGCCCGATATTGTGAACACGTTGTCGATCCGCCAAGCTGCGCGATGGGCCGCCATGCTGGCTGATCATTTGGGGCGCCGCTTGTAAACCGAGTTGAATCTCTTCCGCCTCTTCGGTCATCGCTACGCGTTCAGTCTCGCCGGTCACTTCATTCACATCACCCGGCTTCCCGTAGTAGCTAATTAAGGCGAACACCGCGATACCCGCAGCAATCAGTAGCCGCATCTTGATGGCACTACCGACTCCGCGATTGGCAGTGCTCGCCCGACCGCCACCACCAAACATCGGCCGCTGACGCCGCTGCTGCGGTTGACGCTGTTGAGGAAACGAAAAACCGCCACCGCGGGAAGTTCCGGGGAATTGAAAAGGCATTGTTGCATCCTTGGGAGAGTTGCTCTTGACTCTTGTGGATTATAGCGGCGGAGGCGGCACAATTGCAAAGCGGTTAGATAGTCACAGTACCCTACGATTATTGGCAATCCCTACTTCCGAGGCTTGCGCTTCCGGCCCTGCGGCGCGAACTTCTTCTGCACTGCGTGTACACCTTCTACAAGCCGGTCGACTTCTTCAGGCGTGTTGTAGAGATAGAAACTCGCTCGCGTACTGGCGGTGATTCCCAACAACGCGTGTAGCGGCTGTGTGCAATGATGTCCGGCTCGCACGGCAACACCGAAGCTGTCGTTGAGGATTTGGGCAAATTCGTGGGCGTGAATCTTCTCGAAAGAGAAGCTCACTAAGCCGGCGCGATGCGACGGTCCTGGACCGAGGATCGTTAGCCCATCAACCTCCTGCAGGCGATTGTAAGCTTCCGTGATCAGCACTTGCTCGTGGGCGTGAATTTTTTCGAGACCGATATGTGTGAGATAGTCGATTGCTGCCTTCATGGCGATCGCCGGCACAATCGGTGGCGTGCCGGCTTCGAACTTCGCGGGCAATTCGGCCGGCGTGAAGCTGTCGAGACGCACTTCGTTGATCATGCTCCCACCACCAAGAAACGGCGGCATCGCCTCGAGTAACGCCTCTTTGCCATACAACGCACCAACGCCAGACGGGCCGCACATCTTGTGGCCGCTGAAGGCGAGGAAATCGCAATCAAGTTCTTGTACGTCAATCGGCATGTGGGGCACGCTTTGCGCCGCATCGACGAGCACCAATGCGCCAACGGCGTGCGCCTTCTCGATGATCTCCTTGACCGGATTGATGGTGCCCAGCGTGTTCGACACACTCACGATGGCTACCAGTTTCGTGCGCTCAGAAAGCAACGTATCTAGAGACGACATATCGAGCCGGCCATCGTCGGTGAGGGGAATGTGCTTGAGCACCGCCCCGCTGCGCTCGGCCAATTGCTGCCAAGGCACAAGGTTGGAGTGATGCTCCATGACGGTGAGCAGGATCTCATCGCCGGCAGCGAGGTTCGCATCGCCCCAACTGCGTGCGACGGTATTGATCGATGCCGTCGTGCCTTGCGTGAAAATGCACTCACTCACATTCTTCGCGTTTAGAAAATTGCGCACACTTTCTCGCGCCCGTTCGTAAAGCTCCGTGCTACGCTCGCTGAGTGTGTGGATGCCCCGATGCACGTTGGCATAATCTCGCTCATAAACACCCGAGATGGTGTCGATCACGCAAGCCGGGCGCTGCGTGCTGGCGGCATTGTCAAGAAATGCCAGCGGGTGGCCGTTGTGGACGGTTTCCGACAGGATGGGAAAGTCGCCGCGCAAGGACGTGGACAACAATTGAGAATGCTTGGCTATAACGCTATTCATTTTTTGAACCACAAAGGTCACGGAGAAAGTCGTAGGGTATGTCGAGTGGAGCGAGGCGTACCAAGCGCCGTTGTCATGGTACGCCTCGCTCTACTCGACGGTACCCAACAGTGTTCTTTCAGCCTTTCTCTACCGGCGCATGAACCGCCGACTGCAGCACCTTCCACGACAGCAAGCAACACTTTTGCCGGTTTGGTGTGAGCCGAGGGCCATATAACTCCAGCATTTGTTCGGCCGTATACTCTTTGACCTCGTCAACTGTTTTGCCATGCATCTCTTCGAGGATCATCGACGCAGAGGCCTGGCTGATGACGCAGCCCTTACCATCGAAGTACGCGTCGACAATCTTACCCTCATCGTCGAGCTGCAGTTCGATCTTCACGACATCGCCACACAGCGGATTCTTATCCTCGTGCGCATGCGTCGCGCCAGCAAGCGTGCCGCGATGGAACGGGTCTTCGTAGTGATCGAGGATATGCTCTTGGTAGAGCTCTTCTTCGGAAGGCATGGGGACTATGAGATGGTTGCGGTGAAATTGATAACGTGCTTGTAGGACGTACCTACACGGAATATCTTCCTCTCCACATCATACATCCAACAGTCACAAAATCTACCAGCCCCGTAGCCGAGGAGACTAAGCGGCACCTTGTCGCTCGTTCTATTTTTACACTGACGTGACCTCTTCCTCGACCTTGATTATTTGGTCAATGACAATACCGAGCGAGCGAGTTTTGTTTCGTAAACTCCCCCGGGTTATCCCCAAAATGCGAGCCGCTTCGAACTGATTGCCGTTTGTCTTGCGGAGGAGAAGCGTGATCAGGTCAGTGTTGACTCGCTCGACCTGAAGCAGCTTACCCATGGGAATTATCTCGACCTTAGAGAACACAACCGAGAGACTGAGGAAAGCATCATCAGCAAGCTTGTGAGTCATTGGAGGCGAGTTAAACGGGAAGTTGGTTAGTTAACGACCTGGTTGGTCGACTTTCACGCAGCTAGCGTGCGTGAAAAACTCTCGTTTGCCGATTCTGCGCTGCAATAGAAGTGTTTTGTGGACATTGGCATGATCATTGCAACATGTACTGGTGACGCAGACTTGGGCCTAGCTCAGTCGCGATCCGGTAATCAACTCACCCTGAAGGGAAGGATTGGTGCATTATGCTCAGTTGGGCTCTTACGTTTCTTGTTATCGCTCTCGTTGCTGGCGCTCTTGGGTTCGGCGGTCTCGCTGGGGCATCGGTAGGCATCGCGAAGATCTGTTTCTTCGTATTCTTGGTGCTGTTTGTAGTTAGCCTAATCATTCCGCGATTCAGAGCAACTCCTTAGCAGCAATGCACAGCGATAACACAAATCCGGACGATCGCCGTTGGACTAAGCCATAGAAGTCGATCGGTCGGAGCAAGGTTTTCTAAACAAATTGAAATTCAGGAGGATATCAATCATGAGTATTGCAACCCCCGAAACTGTAGCTGACCTCAAGCCTGAGGTTATTGAAAACTTGAAGAAGATTCGCCAAGCGAATATTGACTCGGCAGACGGTTTTACCGAGGCAGGTAAAGAATTGAGCGATCCGCAGCTTGCTGAGAAGTTCCAGAAATGGGCTCAGCAGCGTCGCGCCAACTCCACCGAGCTTGGCAACTTGATCGCTACGAATGGCGAAGAAGTATGCCGCGAGGGAAGCTGGCTGGCGGCACTGCATCGGAGCTACATTAGCCTGAAAACGGCACTGAGTTCCGACGACAAGCAAGCAGTCCTCAACGAAGCCGAGGCTGGTGAGGACCATATCAAGGGTGCCTACGAAGAGGTCTTGAAAGAGACTCCCGGCTCAGCGGTCAACGACGTTCTGCAGCGTCAATACGCCGAGGTGAAGGCCGTACATGACCGCGTTCGCGATTTACGCGACGCTTGTAAGTGCAGCTAGCGGCTTGCCATGATCCGCAGGCGTGATCTTAGGAATTACAAATTCTAGGAGCACCGATCTGCATGGATCGCACTAAAGCTGGAGCCGAGCACCTCTCGGCTTCGGCACGTTTTTTGACACCGAGTTTTTCACAAGGGGGCATCTTGCCCCGTCCGTCCGATTGTGACGGACTAGTAGAGTTAAGTATTGAAAGGAGTTTGAGATGAACATGTCAATCAAGAACTTAGGAGTAGTGAAGGTCGGTTGTGCCGCGATTGGCGCGATGTTGATGCTTCCAGCGATGAGTCAAGTCAACGGTCAAGGTCCTGTAAGAAATACAGCCCGCGGGATCGCCCAGGGGACTGCACAGGCTACCCGTGGCGTGGCTCAGGGTGCCGCCAATGTGACCCGTCGAGTAGGCGAAGGGGCGATCAATGCGACTCAACGCGTAACTCAGCCGTTCACAGGTAGGCATACTTCGGGCTACCGCGGTGGCGTTCAAGCCAACGCAGGCGTTGTCACTCAAGGTCAGTACGATGGCAACCAAACTTATGGTGCGCCAACCTATAACCAGGGCTACAATCAACCTGTCCAAGGCCAAACGTATGTCTTGCAGTGGGATGCATCAGGTCGTGAGTTTATCTGTCAGAACGGTAGCCGAGTTTACTTCGACAACTCGCCTACTGTTAACCAATCTGGCCAAGACCAGTCCGGCGAAATGCAGTCGGGTCAAACCCAATCTGACCGGATGCAGTCTGACCCATCTCCACGACAGAGTGAGCAGACTGGCCAACAGAGTAACCAATACGAGAGTAATCAAAACTCTGGCCAGACCGGAGCCAATGCCAATGCCGATGCGAATGTGAACACCAATACGCAGAGCGGAAGTATCGAAGCTGGTACCGACGTTAATGTTGATGCTGGTGCTCAGCTGGAGCAGCAGCGGTAACGCTAGCGGCAACGCAATCTGGGTCGTTTGAATAGCAGTGTGAACTGTGCAATGTCGATCAGCAGAGTGCGAATAGTATTTGCAGCCCGTGGCAATCCTTTAGATTGCCGCGGGTTTTGCTATGCGCGGATTGAAACCAGCGCCTAGCGTCCAATAGCTAGCGCCCATCTACCAGCTCTTGTCCCGCAAAATCTCTGTAGCGGCATTCCTGCCGCAGCTGCCCATGACGCCGCCGCCGGGGTGACTGGCTGCCCCGCACAGGTAGAGACCCGGTACTGGTGTGCGGTGATCGGCCCAGCCGGCGACCGGGCGAAAACAGTATAGCTGGTGCGGCCCCATCGCCCCCTGCATGATGTTGCCGCCCGTCAGGCCGTAGACTCTCTCGAGATCAAGCGGTGAAAGCACCTGACGATGCTCGATCGCCGCGGGCACATTGGGGGCGTATTCTGCAAGCGCCGCAACGCAGCGATCTGCGAACGATTCCTTGACGTCATCCCATGAAGTGGGACCATCAGGGCCGTCAGCCAAATCGTACGGTGCGTACTGCACAAACATGCTGAGAATATGTTTTCCCTCAGGCGCGATTGTGCGGTCGACACTGGTAGGCATCGTGATTTCTAAGACCGGGTTCACGCTCGGCCGGCCATACTTGGCATCGTCGTACGCATGATCGATATAGTCCATCGTGGGTCCCACATGCATGGTGCCATGATGGTGCGGCATGACCCCTGTCGAGGGGAGGCAGGTGAAGTTGGGCGGCTCACTGAGCGCCAGGTTCACCTTGGCCGAAGCGCTGGCGTAGTCGATACGATTGACGGCCGCACGAAAATCGTCCGGCAACACAGCCGGGTCCAGCATTTTTTTGAACGTAAGATTGGCATCGACACTTGATGCGACGACATGTGCTTCAAGTTGCGAACCATCGATCAGACCTAGCCCGCTTACACCCGACTTGTCCGTGTGAATGGCATGCACGGGCGACTCGCGGCGAATATCCACGCCAAGTTGCGTGCAAACTTTCTCCAGTGAATCGGCAAGTCCGCCCATGCCCCCCTCAACGTAACCCCACACGCCTCGCGCACCGCCCGCTTCGCCCATGACGTGGTGTAGCAACACATACGCACTACCAGGCGAACTGATTGAAGTGAACGCACCGATAATCGCGTCGGTCGCTAGCGTCGCCTTGAGCGCATCGGACTCGAACCAACGATCAAGTATCGGTCGAGCTGCCGCAGTCAGTAGCTCGATTGCCTCAGGCATGGCGTCGCCCAGGTTTTTCAGGGCACCGTGCATCGCCCAAAGCTTCTTACCATCGCGTAGTTTCTTCCCGAGACCAATCTTCCGCCAGCTCTCAGGCATGGGTAACGGATCAGGAGCCGCCTCGGAAAGCGTGGGCTCCAGCGCTGCTGCCACTCGACTGAGCAGCTCGTTGTAACGCGGGTAAGCCGTGGCATCGCGCATACTGAACTTGCTAATCTCGCGCTCACACATCGCTGCATCGGGACCAAGCGTAAGGCTGCGGCCATCAGGCAACGGCGTGAACGACGACGGCGTCCGTGGCAGGATTTTCAGGCCGTTCTCTGTGAGCGCCAGCTCGCGAATGATCTGCGTTTGGAACAGGCTGATCACATAGGCCGCGGTCGAGACCTTATAGCCGGGCCACAGCTCTTCGGTGGTCGCACATCCGCCGAGCAGATGCCGCCGTTCCAGCACGCACACCTTGCGGCCCGCTTTCGCCAGATAAGCCGCGCAGACGAGTCCATTATGTCCCCCGCCGATGATTAGGCAGTCGTACTTTCCGTGTCGAGCCATCGTGCTCAATGCTCCGTGTAGTGGCCTTCCGTGAATTGAGTCTCTTAGGATATGCGGAGCGATAGGGGTTTGAGAACGGGGGAGGGTAGGGGATTGCCGAGCTTGGCGAGGCATACCGGAACCCTGCACATGGTATGCCTCGCGGAGCTCGGCAGTACCCTACGAATCGCGCTGGTACTTCACTATGCGTTACTCACAACCCCAGCGACTTCGCCGTGACGTGCCAATGCAGCTCACCACAGGCGTAGTCAACTTCGTCATAAAGTTGCACCGCAGCGATCGAGCCTTTCGCGAAGCGGATGGTGGCATGACTGTCGCCGATGAGCGCGGCAGTCAAGGTACTCACATCCGGCGCGTGGCCGACCCAAGCCAACGATTGACCGGCGTGTTTGCACGACCATTTCACCAAGGCTGCGAAGTCACTACCGGGGGTCAATGCGTCGAGCTCCACCACTTCAACTTCGCCCGGCACCCCCTCCGCCATGATGTCGGCCGTTTGGCGACAGCGAATGTATGGGCTCGTGGCGATAAGCTCAGGTGCTAGGCCGCGTTCGGCGAGAAGTTCGATCACACGAGCATAGCGCTCCGCCCCCTCGGGTTCGAGCTCACGATCTGCGTCAGTCACCCAGCCAGGATCGCCAAACGAACCAGCCCAAGCGTGACGGGCGATG
Source organism: Adhaeretor mobilis (assembly GCF_007741515.1). Taxonomy (GTDB): domain Bacteria; phylum Planctomycetota; class Planctomycetia; order Pirellulales; family Lacipirellulaceae; genus Adhaeretor; species Adhaeretor mobilis. Next base: position 5,745,833 of record NZ_CP036263.1, on the reverse strand, counting down.
TAGATGAAGTTGGACATTGCTGATCTACCACTGAGTCACAGAGGTCACGGGGAAGTAATAGGACGCGGATGAACGCAGATCGGGCGGATGCAAAGGATTAGAACTGCAAATGGCTTGGAAGGTAACTCCCGCATGTCATACGATGCTCTGAATAAATGAATTCTTGTTACATCAGCGTCCATCTGCCTAGTACGCGTCCTATTCTACAACGCTGTCTTTACAACTCCGTGACTCCGTGGTTCAAGGTTTATCGTTTCCGCCACAAGATGCGATCTTTAATCCCCAACTCTTCCTGCTTCCCCGCAATCTCGGCCCTAAATCGCCTCGCATCAAGCGGGTAACCGGCTGTTGGTTTGATATCGGGAACGTGTTTTTGCCAGAACGCATTGAAACTGCGCATAGCCAACTCGCGATGGTACTTGGCGGTCATTGAGGCAAGCGCCGTCGGCAAGAACGATTCGCCGCCGGTGCAGAAAGAGATCTCGGTTCGGCTAGCATCATCCTCCCAAGTGTAGCGGCTCGCAGCGCGGCTTTCGACTTGCGTGGTGATCCACTGCTCGGGGAAGTGATGCTGCAACAACGCCCCATAGCGATTGCGCCCCCCATGTTTGTCGCAGACGATCACAATATTTCGCCTCTGAGCTTGCTCCGCGATTTGTTCAATGCATGCGTCGTAAACTTCGCGAACCAAAGCAAGTGTCACGTGGGAAAGCGCGGCGCCTTTGGTAGTGTAGCGATCGACTAGCGAGTTGAACTCCTCGGGGAACACGAGCCTTGCACGAACCGCGAGAAGTTCAACATGGGTTTGTTCTAGTACACGGCGAAACCGGCAAGCAGTGTGGTCGATCAACTCCGTGTCGGCATCGATGGGGATTGATGCGTTGGAATCTTTGTACCAAGGAATTGTTTTGCGAAGAGCTTCAGGGTCCGCCTGCGTTGTCGCGATGTAATCACGCAAGCTAGCCGTCGACGTCTCGTCGTCGTTTGAAACGTCTAGCGCCGCCAGCACCCCCAGTTCCAAGTGCTTCAGTCCTACGCCACCTTTAGAGTGCGAGGCAGGTTTGTAGAGCTGCTTAGAGTCTGCAATCGCGATCTTCCCCTCGGCCGGTTTGCGCGAAACTGCCTCGGCTAGCAGTTTATAGAGGTCGAACGCATCAGACGGGATCGGCGACGATCCGGCTCGCCTATCCGGGACGCACCAAGCGGTCACTCCGATACACAGAGGGCCCAAATTTGGGCCGTAGCCCGCTTCGTCGACGCCGATGAGAATTGTCATAGTCGAGCATTGTAGCATGAGGTAGCCAAAAGTTGCGCTTCGGTACGGTGCCCAATTCGCCTAGAATGCTCGCTTACCCTGAGGAAGCCTTCACACCGTAACGAGTCAAGCACGTGTCACAAGCTGTTAAGGATGCCGCTGTCGTTGATGGCCCTGTTGTTGATGTCGCCAATCTGCATACCCATTTCCATACCGACGAGGGCGTCGTTAAGGCCGTCGATGGGGTGTCATTCCGCATCGAGCAGGGACACACCCTAGGAATCGTGGGGGAAAGCGGATCGGGCAAGTCGGTTACCTCGTTGTCAATCATGCAGCTGCTGGCGTCTTCAGCAAAGATTGAAACGGGCACGATCTCGCTGCTTGGGAAAGACCTCGTTGGCTTGCCAGAACCACAGATGCGGGGCATCCGCGGCAAAGATGTGAGCATGATTTTTCAGGAGCCGATGACTTCGCTCAACCCGGTGTTCACCGTGGGCGCACAAGTCATGGAAGCGATCATCCTACACCAAGAGGTCTCTAAGGCAGAAGCTCGCGAACGAACGATCGCACTGTTCAAGGAGGTGGGCATTCCCGAGCCAGAACAGCGAGTTGATTCCTACCCGCATCAAATGTCTGGCGGGCAGAAGCAGCGCGTCATGATTGCCATGGCGCTCTCTTGCAATCCGAAGTTATTAATTGCAGACGAGCCAACGACTGCGCTCGACGTGACGATTCAGAAGCAAATTCTCGACATGCTCCGCAAGTTGCGCGACGAACGTGGCATGGCGATTTTGTTCATCACGCACGATCTGGGTGTCATCGCAGAGATTGCCGACGAAGTGCTGGTGATGTTCCGTGGCGAGATGGTTGAGCAGGGGCCCGTGCTCGATATTTTCGAGAATCCCAAGCATCCGTACACCAAGGGCCTGCTCGCTTGCCGGCCGCGACTGGACACACCGTACCGTTTGTTGCCGACAGTGAGCGACTTCATGGATATCAAAGTCGTTGAGAGTCCCCAGGGCCAGCGGATCGAGGTCATCGAAAAGGAACTCGATGCGGCGCGATTAAATCAGCTGAAGACTCAAGGCCGTGGACGGCTGTTACATCCCAAGAGCCAGCTGGCGGAGATCGGTCACCCGTGGGAGGAAGCCAACCACCTGCCCGATGCCACAGCCGTCGAGGAAGGTACCAAGCCGCTGCTATCGGTGCGAGACTTGAAAGTGCATTTCCCCGTGCGGCGTGGGCTGCTCGCTCGCGTGGTGGATCACGTAAAGGCCGTCGATGGCGTGAGTTTCGATGTTTATCCGGGGCAAACCTTGGGGCTGGTAGGCGAAAGCGGCTGCGGCAAGACAACTTGTGGGCGGGCCATCCTGCGGCTCGTAGAACCAACGAGCGGCAAGGTGACTTTCGATGGCAAGGATGTCAGGGCCCTGGGGCGGACTGATTTACGCGAGATTCGCAGCCAGATGCAAATCATTTTCCAAGACCCTTACGGCTCGCTCAATCCACGTATGACGATTGAGTCGGCTATTACCGAGCCGATGGTCATTCAAGGCATTGGCAGCGGTAAGAAAGATCGTCGCGATCGGGCGGCGGCGCTGTTGGAAGAAGTCGATTTAAGCTCGGCATTCTTGCGGCGTTATCCGCATGAGTTTTCCGGCGGCCAACGACAACGAATTTGCATCGCCCGCTCGATTGCCGTGGAACCGGAATTCATCATCTGCGACGAGTCCGTCTCGGCATTGGACGTCTCGGTGCAGGCCCAGGTGTTGAACTTGCTGAAGCGTTTGCAAGAACAACGCGGGCTCACCTACATCTTCATTAGCCACGACTTGAGCGTGGTGAAGTTCATGGCCGACATGATGGCTGTGATGAACCAAGGGAAGATCGTGGAATTCGGCCCAAGCGAGGCAATCTACGAGCACCCACGCGAAGATTACACCCGGCGATTGATAAGCGCGACGCCGAACGACGACTTGGAACACATTCGTAAGTTGGTTGCCCAACGCAAGCAGCTGCGGACGGGCTGAGAGATCGTGCTGCGAGTTTGTAGGGACTCGCTCTAGTCCTGCTTGTTCGACGAGTTGAGCCCGGAGAAGTACAGCATCATCGGCATTGAAGAACGTGCCGCGACCGATTGCGTTACGGGTGAGAGCGGGCCCAGAGGGGTCCATTCGCTGCGACCGAGTACGACATCTCGCCGGCAAAGTCCGGCGGCATGGGCCCGATTGTCGTTGAGGAACGGATCGTCGAGCCCTTCGCCCGAGCAGTTTAAATCGCATTCGATGACAAACCGCGAACTGAGATCCTGGAAGATCACGTTGTAACCGCCATTGCCGTGATTGAGGCTGCGGAACTTTGCATTGGTAAAGCTGGGTGCATCTGCCAACATGGGTGCGTTGTGACTGCCTGTGAATTTCACTTGGCGATATTCGCCATGCTTATCAAAGTAGCCCAGCCGATAGGCGTAGCTGCCGCTCATGAGTGGCCACATTTGAATCTTGAGCTTTGGATCGCCCTTGTCGTCGCGAGAGGAAAGCACGCGGACCAATACACGACGCTTGCCCGATTCACCGGCCAGTGCCGACTGCGGACAGACGAGCGATTCGCCCAACTGCTGAGGTTGCAGGTAACCGGCAGCGGCAAGTTTCACGGCAAACGTTCCAGCGTTTTCATTCGGACCCACACTCGGCAGTTGCCCGTTGCGAGCTTGGGCGTAGTCGAACAGCGCGGTGCCGAGCGTGCGGAGGTTGTCTTGGCAAGCAACACGGCGGGCACTGTCGCGGCTACCGCGAATAGCTGGTAGCACGAGCGCGGAAAGGATCAGTACGATGCCAACCGCCACGGAAACGTCTGCCAGGGTCCACTTGGATCGGCTGCAGCAGCGCTCGGTGGTCGGCGAGAGGCTAGCCGGCGGGCCGCACACGCTATCGACCAATGTGCACGTGCGGTTGACCAAATCACCAGGTGGCGGCTGTTCTGCCGAATCGCTGCAGTCTTCGCCGCTGCTCTCTCCCAAGCAGTCTTGCAGGCGAGCGAGCTCCTCACGCCACTTCGGATCGGCTGCGAGCTGGCTCTCGACTTCCGCTTTGCGGTCGTCGGGAAGATCGTTCAGCAAATAGGCAATCAGCTCGTCAGTCATGGTGGCGAATAGTAGCAAGCGCTTCAAAAGGCAGATACTAGAATTTTAGGTCAAGGCCACGGATCTGACATCCCTTCAGCAGCAGTTGTGCTGGCAGCTGAGCTGGAAACCAAACCCCGTAGAGGGGGACCCTGGACTCTCTCTATAGACTCTACGCAGCGAGGGCAGCCTCTGTTTGCTGAAAAACAGGACTTTCTCTACCATCGTCTGAAGGAGGCGAGTTGTCAAAAAGTGGGGATTTTCCCCGAAAGAGGCTGGAAAAGGCCCGCTGATGGCTTCTTGGAGATTCGGCAGCGGAACTTCAAGCGGTAAATCAGCAAGTCGCTCAGCACAAATCGCTTCCCGCCTTCGATCCTTCAGTACTCAGTTACGAGAGCTGCGAGCCAACGGCTCCCCGTGCGCCATTGAAGAGCTTGAAGTATCTCTAGTGTGCACGATCGACCAGGAGTGAACCCTGAAGGGGCATGGCCATTGGCGTCATGCTTGACGCACAAACCAAAAAAGACGCCGGATCGCAAAGGGCGATCCGACGTCTCAGCAAATCACGGCTGAGGGCCGTTTCTTAGGGTTCTTCGTTTCTTACAACTCGTCGATGTCGAAGTCGTCCATGTCGAGCTGGATATCATCCAGGTCGATGGAGTTGCCTTTCTCTTCGACGACGGGGTCGATTGGCTTCGGTGGAGCAGCCTTGGGAGGCTCGGCGACAGCTATGGCAGTCGGCGTCGGCTCAGCAGGCTTTTCAGCTTTTGCTTTTGCCTCGGCCTTGGCGGCCTTCTTACTTTTCCCTTTCGACTTCTTCGCTTTCTTATCCGGTGCAGCCAACTGCTTTTGGCTGCGAACCGTGTTCTTGTGAAGCTGCAGGATCCGACGATCCGTCTTAAGAGGCATGCCGTTGACCACGGTGCCGAGCAGACGAATGCCAAGTCCATCCAGTAGCTCAGCTGCTTTGTTCACCTTGCGAAGCTCGCTATGATCTCGGAGAACCGAGAGCACCGCTCCATCAACATACTGACCCAGTGATAAGCTGTCGGAAACGCTCAACACGGGAGCACTGTCCACGATAATGAAATCGAACTGTTCTCGTAGCTTCTCGAAGATCGGCTGTGGCTGATCGGTCGCCAAAGCATGCACCGCACTAGAGTCGCAGATGCCAGCTGTGATGACATACAGGCTCTCCGTACTTGTTGGGCGAATGACGTCGGTCAGTTCCGCCTCGGTTCGCAGCACTTCGCTGAAGCCATCGTCTAGAGGCAGGCCGAACAGGTTGTGCAGTGAGGGTGATCGTAGATCGCCGTCAATGAGCAATGTGCGACGACCGGCCCGAGCAAGACTTACCGCTAGCGTCGAAGCCACGGTTGTGCAGCCGTCCAGTGTGTCGGAGCTGGTGACGAGTACAACCTGCCGTTTCTTCGATGTTGAATCGTGCATGAGCGTGGCTCGCACGTTATCGATTGCCTCGGAGACTTGCACCGAAGCCATGTTCCCTCCCGCTAGCGCCTTGCGTGCCGTTACCGCAGGAAGCACACCGAGCACGCGAATGCCCAGGCCTTCATCCAAGTCGGTCGGACCATTCAGGCGACGCTTGCGGAAATCCATGAGGGCAACGCCATAGCAAGTAAGTGCCAGAGCAGAGAGCCCGCCCACGCCAGCGATCGCCAAGCGTTCAATCGTAGTAATGTTGGTGGTTGCTGTTGCCTTCTGGATGACTTCGATTTGTTTCCTTCTTGAATCGTCCTGCATGAGTCTCTGGGATTGAACCTTCGAGGCCAGAATACTCTCGGTCTCGCGCTCGCGTTCTACCTCCTGCTGCAAGATTGCCAAGTCGGGGTCTCGCTTGCTCTTGAGTGCAAGGAGGTCATTTTTCTCCTCAAGCTGAGCTGAGAGTTTTTGGTACTGCGCCGCTGCCGCCTGCATCCGCATGCGGAATTCGATGATGACTCTTTGCTTCTCGTTATCGGGGCGATCGGCAAGATCCTTGCGGACCTGCTTCTCTTTCTCAGAGCGGTATTGGTTTAGATTCTGACTCGACTGGGCGATCATGTTTCGCAAACGGATCAAATTAGGTGCTTGTTGATTGAGTCCCACTCCACCCTGACCCCGCAACTGTTGCTCAAGACCAAACAGCTCCTGCTCATAATTCTTGATAGTGATGTCCGAGGCCAACACTCCATCAACCATTGCGTCGAGTCGAGCCGGGGAATCGATCTCCCGTAGCGCAATCTCCTTACGAATCTGGACTTCAATCATCTCTTTTTCAATCTTTGAAATGGCGCGTTGGATCTCCATGATTTCAGAGGTTAGCATGCGGACTTCATTCGCCGCGGTTTCTGAGTCACCGGCTCCGCTGGCTTCAGCAAGCTGCTTGAATTTCTTAAATTTTTCTGCGACGTCCTCTTTCACTTTCTTATGGAGCTTGACAAGCTGCTCCAGTTCATCGGACCGCTTTTCACGTTCGACAAGCAGAATCTGTTCCTCAAATGCGTCGCAGACGGCGTTCATGATGAGCTCCATCTCATTCTTGTCCTCGGGACCATCGTAGCGGAGTTCCAAAATCTCGCTTTCGCTGGCCAAGTTCACTCGTAGCTCATCGTTGAGCCAATTCGAGGCGTTGTCACCCTTGTCCTTATAGGCTTCCGTCTGCCGGACTTTGGGCTCAGCAAGAGCTCGATTCAGAACCAGCGGAGTTTTTACGAGTGCTGCTTGAGTTTTGGCGAAAATGGCAAAGCTCTTGGTGTCCATGTTCGAGCGAGTTGATTTGCCAATAGGGTTGTCTTGTGTTGATGAATTGATTCGGTAGTAGGCAACCGTTTTGTGAGACTCGGGGAAGAGCAGATAGAGCGGAATAGCAACTAGTGCTGCCGCGAGGAGCCCCAGCAGCGAAGCCATGAGCCAGCGACGTCGCAGGCAGTTCATTAGCCACTTTTGGCTCAGTCCACCTCGCAGGAGATCTTCGCCTGCGTACATCGGTGCCGGGGCTCCAATCGGCGAAGAAGCGGGGCCCGCAGGCGGGGCCGTTACTAAAGCTCGTGAGGGAGCTTCTCTCTCAGGAGCTTCGTAGGTCGCTGCCGGACTTGAAAAGTTGTCGTCATGATTTGCCATCGGATGCCTCTCTAATGAAACGAGTCCCAGTGCGTGAGTGCTGTCAGTGCGTGATTGCTAGGCTTACTGCGAATCTGTTGCTTGGGGGGAGCGGTCACGGAGGTAGCGGTACGCAATTGCCGGGCCAACGCCCTGTGGCAGGCATTTTTGCCTGTGTATAGTCGTTCTCGCAGCGTGTATGTGGTGAAAAGCCAACCCAGGTGCTGTCCAAAAGCAACAGCCAGCAGCCCGGCGGTATGCTCTTGGCGACCCACGTACCTATTGATTCGGGCTGATAGTTCAGCCTAAACCGGTCAGCTAGGTGACTGGTTCCGCGACGAACGATCCGGCGCCGATCGCTTGATGCCCGGCTCCGGAACCTCCGCTAGAACACCCTCTGCAGGCGGATTCTAAGTGGGAATGTACTTCGCGTAACTCATCCGGCAGCCATGCCGAAATCAGAATAATCATCTTCGATCGGAATCGTGAGATTGGAAAGTATCGCAAACAGCAGGGCTAGGAAGCCTAGACCGATAGGCATCATCGCCAGCCCGGCCCAATCGTGGACCAGCGTGTTGATCAGATCGTTCTCCATGCCAAACCACTTGTAGAGCAAGGCGGTGATCACAATTCGGATAATGTTTGCAAGCAGTGCAATCGGCACAGCCGCGACGAGCACAGCGAGGCGATCCCACCAGGGGCGTTTCATTACGATAGCCAAGGCAACGCTCATGGCCACAAATATCGTGAGCATCCGTAGCCCGCTGCAAGCATCGACCACACCCAGTTGCATTTCCCCGATGAGAATTCGATTGCCATCTCTGACCGCAGAAATCCCCAGGGTTTGCAGCACCGCGGTACTACAGATAGTAGCCATCTTTTGCAGACCCAAGAGCACGGTATGCTCCAGTACGCTGGGCAGCGGGAACATGAACAGTAAGAAAGCCACGGCAGGCCCAGCCCACTTCAGCATGCGCCAGCCACCAACCAGCATTACAACGCCGAGCAGGACACCGATGAAAGTCATGCGAATGACAGGCTGCATGTCGATAATCGAGAAATACCAGCGGAGATTCAAAAACAAGAACATGACAGCCGCCCCGATCCACCGCTCGGAGGTTGCCACTCGGGTCAACGGTTGTCGCCGCACCCAGAACAACCCGGCTGCGATCACGGGGATCAGCCAGCCATGCGAGTAGAGGGAGTCGAACCAAAACGGGACGGTTGCCCGAATGAGGTTCTCGTAGGCGAGCGTGACGAGCGCGAATAGAACGCCGAATATGATCCAAGCCTTCTGCTCGGCATCAGCATCTAGCTGAATGTCCTCGTCGATGAAATCGTTGTCGAAAGTGCTGCTCATAGACGAAGAAAGGCTCGCCGAGGCGAGAATTGCTAGTAAGATTTTTTACGGGGGAGTTTGGCGATAAGTCTAAGGACTGACTATTCTCAGCTTCACCATCACAGATTTAACGTAACGTGATTCGCGGGAATGCTAGCAGCTCTAACTACTACGCCGAGACTGTTAGTGCGGTTCGCGCGAATCGCTGGGAAAAGGTATATTTGCCCTTGGTGCCAGTGCCTTGAGGTTACGCGGGTTTGACAGTTCTGTCAAATCGCCTGACTTGCTGCAAATGGTTTGCCAGCAAGGCCTTCTAGCTTGCCCCTTTCGCCAAGCAATGGCAATGATCGCGCGGCTTGAGCACCCATCGCTGGCCAAGTTCGATCTGGGCGCTCGATCTAAGCACGCGTGGTAGGCGCAGGGACTCTCCGCGTTGTTTTTTGGGAATTCCCGAGGCTACTACACAAGTCGCTGGTAAAGATTGCCGATTATTCCTTCTGTAACCGTCGCGCAAGCAATTCCTCCGTTTCCTGCTGCCTGTGGAAAATGCATCCGCATGCTAGCAGCCGAATACCGGAAGCGTAGCCGCGAAACAAGGACGTTTCTCCAGCGAGATAGATCACGATGAAGTCCTGCCAGACAACCAATGCAGTCCTGCCTCTTCTGTTGGCCCTCGCGGTCAGCTGCACAGGCTGCACAGCCTTTATGCAGCCCAGAGATCCATTCCCCGCAACGCCGCCGGAAGCCCCTGCCGCGAGTAGCGTGCCGCGTGAGCTTGAGAAAGTCACTTTGCCACGTTACGTGATCGAGCCGCCAGATGTGCTGCTCATCGAAGGCGTGCGTTTGGTGCCCAAATCGCCCCATAAGCTGGAAGTCTTCGACGTGGTATTAATCCGCGCTACGGGTAACTTCCCGGAACTTCCGATCGATAACACCTACAACATCGATGCCGATGGCAGTGTAAATCTGGGACCCACATACGGTCGCATCAATATCGCTGGCGATACGGTTGAAGAGGCGGAAGCGACTCTGCGGGACGAGCTCTCACAGATTCTCGCCAACGTTGAAATCTCTGTGTCGCTAGTAGCCTCAGCTGGTGCTCAGCAGGTTACCGGGCAGCACCTAGTAGGTCCTGACGGGCGAGTGAATTTGGGCACTTACGGTTCGGTTTACGTGGCAGGTGCTACCATCGAGCAAGCACGAACGGCGATTGAAGAGCAGCTCTCTAAGGATCTCGACGATCCCGAAGTGTTTCTTGATATCCTCGCGTACAATAGCAAGGTGTACTACATCATTACTGCCGATGGTGGGCAGGGGGATAGCGTTGTGAAGTTGCCGATCACTGGCAATGAAACCGTGCTTGATGCGGTGGCCAACATTCAAGGTATCTCTCAATTCTCGACCTCCACGTTGTGGATTGCCAGGCCCGCACCGAATGGTGTTGGCTGCGAGCAAATCCTACCGGTCGATTGGAAAGCAATCTCCGGCGGTGCCGTCACAGCAACTAACTACCAAATGATGCCTGGCGATCGACTCTACATCGCGGGGAACAAGCTCTCCAAGTTCAGCAGCGTGCTGCGTACTGTGCTGAGTCCCTTCGAGCAAATCCTCGGCATCACCTCGCTCGGCACCTCGACTGCTAACCGTATCGTTCGCTTCGGCCTAGGCAACACGTTCTAAGCCGAATCGACCCTGACCGACATGTAGTACTGTTTTAGATGCCATAAAAGAAACTATCAGCCGCAGGGTGTTAGCCCACGGTTCTGTGGGTGAGCCGGACAGGACACCTGGCGGCTGATTTAAGGAAACTAGTACTAGTGATCTCGATCGCTAGAAAACTAAGAGAGACTGTTAAGAAACACACCACCAGAGGAGTGAAATTACACGCGGGTAGCCTATGGGGCTCCCCGCGCACTCCACGAAGAAAAGACCCAACGCAGCACCCCGGCCAGCGATGGCCATGAAAAAACGAAACTGCTCCCGGCAGTGCCATTAAGGATAGCACCATGCAACGCAATCTATTCGCTCCCGTACTATCAGGGGTCGCCCTGCTTGGCCTGTTGGCTGCCGACTCATTGACCTGGGCAGCCCATCCCGAGACTCCCTGTGCCTGTGCTGCCGACGGCAATTGCCGTCCCAAGAGAGACACTTGGGGAGTTTGGCACACCCACTGGCGTCCCTGGCCGGGCGATCCGGCCGCAGTGCCTCCGACGACTGCCGATCCGCAGTACTCCGAGGACGAGGAGGCAGGATTGAAAGGCATAGAACGACCCATTCCTTCCAAGGAAGACAAAGCGGGGCCGGAAAAGCAAGAACGAGAAGAGGATGATGCGACCGTGGAGGCCCTGGGCGATCCGCTATCGCCAGAGGGTGGCGGAGCGGAAGCTTTGCCGGAGCTCGAACCTCTCGGCCTGCGCTCGCCGGCTGCTGAGGGCTCGTTTCCTCGTATCCCTAAATCGGCTCTCGGACTACGGAATCCAGCCTTCCAGAATCGAGCCAATCCAATCTACGGTTCCGCGCCACAGCCTCTGCCAAACGTGAGTTCCCAACTGGCCAATCCGGCTGCTCGCTTCACGCCTTTGGAGAAACAAATCAAGGACGATGGTGTTCGCCCGGCAAGCCACCTGAGTCCTGTCCAGCAGACTCAACCTAACGGCGAAAACGCACCGCCGAGTCTGCCAACAAGCCTTCGGCGCGTAGCTCACCTGACCGGCTTGCTCAAACCACTGCCTCCGGTGACGCCTCCGCAGAATGTGCCTGCCAGCCGGCTTCGCATTCGTACCGATAATGCGGTAATGCCAACGAGTGCCAACGCTGTTAGCACCGACAACGGCGGCATCCGTATTATCAACCCAGCTTCGGCCTACGCGGCCGAGCCCGGCAAGGGTGGCCTTCAGCAGGCGATTTACTTCGAGGGTTCGGAAGAGTAAGAGAAGAGCGATCAACTGAGCCGTACGCTGGCATCGGGTTTATTTACGACTACGGACCGCGATCATAGGGCCACCCGAAGCTATCGCCTTTGGCTCGCCCCTTGCTTGACAGCCCCGCGGTACAAGCCTACCGTTGAAAGACCCCTACTGGTGCTTTTAACCCCGTTTCCGGCTTTGCTGTCATGCCTCAGAATAATCTGTTCATTCCCTTGCTCGTTGCCGTGGTGTCCTTGGTAGGGCTGACCGTAGTAGAAGGTTATTTCTCCGACCGGCTGAATACTTCTAGTGTCACCGCTGCTGAATTCGCTAAGCGCTTCGAGCAGGTGCCAAAAAATGTGGCCGGTTGGGAAAGCGTAGATAAGAAGGTGACCGATGAGGTCCGCGACACGGCGGGCGCTGTTGGCCACGTGTCTCGCAAGTACGTCGATCCTAACTCGGGGCGCGAAGTCGATCTGTGGCTCATTGTGGGGCACTCACGCGATATCGTCCGCCACACGCCCGACATTTGCTTCCCTAGTGCCGGCTTTACGCCAACGGGTACAAAGACCAAGCACCAGATTGCCCCCAAGCAGGGCGAGCCGGGCATGTTCTACACGGCTAAGTTCCACAAGGAAGATGCCATGGGGCGTTACCAAGTGCGCGTATTCTGGGCCTGGAACGGTAACAAAGAAGGACAGGATAAATGGGATGCCCCGGATGATCCGCGTTACTACTACGGCAACAACACGGCGCTCTACAAGTTGTACTTCACCACATCCGTCACTGCCGATGAAGAGGAAATCAACGATAGCTCTGCGGTCGAGTTTGCCAAGTTGATGCTGCCCAAGGTGAACGCGGCACTCTTCCCCAAGGGTGCTTCAGCCAATCCCGTGCGCGATGCCATTGAACCTGGCAAAGAGCCCGCTGATGGCGTCGTGGAAGAATCAACGGCGACACCCTAAGCGGCTTTTGTGGTCCTTTCTCCCACAGGCCGCAGTGCTACGCACTACCGGAGCCTTGCCAGGGGCTTCCACTCACCAAGTCACATCTCGGCTGGCTCTCGCTCGCCCGTCCAAAGCTTCATACCTGATGCACAAAAAACCTGCCGCCCGGGCCACATCGTCGAGACGGGCCGGGCGACAGGCTTGTAGGGTAACAATACCTGCATCTCTTTGTGCATACAGCTGAGTAGCCGGGCCTAGTGGGCCCGTACCGGCTTAGCCGAGCTTGGTGGTCTTCCCTTCGTGCCAGGCGTCACCGAGGCGACTGATGGCCGAGTGCAGGCGGCTTTTGACGGTGCCAACGGGGATCGACATAGCGTCAGCTGCGTCGCGGTATTTCATGCCTTTGAAGTACACGAGGTTGACCGCGTTGCGAAGCGATTCTGGCAGGTTGGCGACCGCGTCGCGAACCCACTGAGCTTGCTCATTGTTATCGACTGTCTGGTGCGCACTCAGTTGGTCGCCAGCGACAATGTCTAATAGCGAGCCGAGTTGTTCGGTGCCGGTGCTGTGACTTTGGTCGAGGCTTAGGCGGCGGTGGCGTTTGTTGCGGCGCTGGGCGTCAATCGCTTGGTTGGTGGCGATTGTGTAGAGCCACGGGCGAAACTTACGTCCCTCTTGGAAGAGGTGTTGCTTGACGTGAACCGCTAGGAATGTCGCCTGAAACACGTCTTCGGCCAGCGAGGCGTCGTTCATGTAGCGACGGAGGTAGTTGTATAACTCGCGCTGGTAGCGCGAGACAAGCTCTGCGAATACGGTCGAGTCACCGTCGGCGCGGTACGACTCGAACAGTTGTTCGTCAGTAGTCGTTGGCTGATCTTGCTTGGTGTTGGCCACGTTCGTGCTCTTTGCTCGTTTGGTCGTTTTGACTTTTCTGTTCTTTTGGTCTTCCGTGCGTGGGGTAGTCATAGTCCCGAACTCCTCAAAAAGAGAGTCCGACGTTACGGAGGCGAACATCCTTTCACCTCGCCGTCAAATCAGTAATCCACCAGCCCTAGCCTCAACGGGCATTTCCATGGGTTGGGGATAGCGTCTCTTGCGGCGTCCTGCCGTGGTGGCAATCGTTACCGCGGGTGACTTCTGCCATCGTACCTGATGACTCACCGCAATATTGTTATGCAACTCACATGCCGAGCGAAAGTTTCGTTGCTAGCGTCGGCACCGCCGAAAAGGGCGAAAATCACTACTGCTAAGGGTTTACGTCGCTTCAAGGAGGTTGGTTCACGCGGTTTTTGCAGTTTTTTCGACTGCCAAATCTGCAACTCTTACACCGATTATGTCAGTTTCGGGGGCTCGTAGAGTCTCATATTGGGGGGGTGTGTGGTCGATTTTAATACAGTGAACATCTTTTTTAGTAGGTAGCCCCGTGGAGGGGTAACTACACGGTTTTCGGCTGGTCGGGTCAGTTTGGAGTGCTAGAAGGGTGCTTCGTTGACGGGACCATGATATTGGCCGAATTCTGGGGTGATTGTCACTCCTCTCCATGCCGGAATGGGTGGCATGGGCAACTTGTTGCCCTTGGGGTTGTCCTAGGAGTCTCAGCACCTGGGGCCCTGACACTGAGGTTAGACACTGAGGTCAGACACTGAGGTCAGACACTGAGGGTAGGCATCACCCCCAGGTTCACAAGGGTAGCAAGCAACCCTTTGGCTGGTGCCACAACGCTTTAGACTCAAATCCTCGCGATTTGGTTCCCACCAATTTTCCTAACCAAATGTCGCGTCTCCAGGACACTTATCGTGGCGAGTACGCGATGAATGGGTAATTCGCAGTGGATGGCCACATTCTCGATGTAGGTGCCGCCCGGTTCGATTTTCTCCAGCACGCGTTGCTCCATCTCGTTGAGCTTTATTTCCGCGGGTGAACGCATGGTGGTGCCGTCGGCTCGCTGGGTGGGTTCGACCAGCGGGCCTAGCTCTTCCAGCACGTCGTCGATGCACGTGACCAGCTTCGCTCCGTCGCGCAGCAGCTTGTGCGGGCCGGCCGACACGCGGCTGGTAACTTGTCCAGGGACGGCAAACACTTCGCGGTTCTGCTCGTAGGCATGACGGGCGGTGATGAGCGCGCCGCTACGTTCGGCCGCTTCTACGACGATCACCCCTAACGACATGCCGCTGATGATGCGATTGCGTTGTGGGAACATGCCACTCATGGGCGGCATGGTGGGAGCTGCCTCACTGAGCACGCACCCGTTGGCGGCGATCTCTTCGGCGAGGCCTTCATTCTCTGGCGGGTAAATGTTCAGCACGCCGCTCGCCAGCACGGCAATCGTACGACCGCCAGCTGCTAGTGCACCACGATGGGCGGCTGTGTCGATGCCCCGCGCCAAGCCGCTTACGACCGTGATGCCCGCACGGGCCAGCGCGCCAGCGAGACGCTCTGCTTGTTGCTTTCCGTAATGCGTAGCGCGGCGCGTACCGACGATGCCAATCGCAACGGCATCTCCCGGGAGCAACTCGCCGCGCGTGAATAGCACGCCCGGCGGATCGGGAATCTCGCGCAGCATACGCGGATAGTCGGCTTGTTCTGTGTCGCTCTCATTGCGTGGCGGCAAGAGCACGCCAAGGCCTTCACGTTCGACGATGCCCAATTGCACATCGAGATCGATGTCACGCCGAGCGTTGATGATGCGTTTGGAGATCTTCGGGCCCACGCCGGAAACTTGTTGCAGCTCGTGCTCGCTGGCCGTAAGTACGCGCTCTGGCGTTGCGAAGGCCTCCAGCAACCGGGCGCGCAGCAGCGGTCCCACATCGCGGGTGAGGGCGAGCAGGATCTGAGCGCGATCAGAGTCGGTAAATTTCATCGTAGTAGGGTCCGCAGTGCGGACCATGATGTTGATCGTAGGGTACTGACGAGTGGAGCGAGGCATACCAGGAACTAGTGCGCGGTATGTTTCGCTCCACTCGTCAGTACCCTACATGGCTTGCAAAACAACGGTCCGCACAGCGGACCCTACAACAAAAGGATGGACGTCCATCATTCGAGAGGGTCGGCGGGTCCTTCACTGCCGTCCCGTTCGTCGGTCTTGCGGAACCGCATATGCGAGCACTGCTACCGCACGTTCAGCCACACGCTCCCGGGAAACGACAGGCAGCCCCCGCTAAAGAGCTTCTGTCGAGTTGTTCAAGCGTGGGCTTGGGTGTTTCGCAGTCCGCCGCAGTCGCCCCAAGGGCCGCCGTCGAACGTGTGCAATTGTATACCATGGGTATTGGGGCCGCTGCAAGAATTTTTGTGCCAGTTTGTGGGGAGTGAGGGCAGAGGGGCCAGAGGCGAGGGGCCAGAGTGACAGCTTATTGGCGCTGTTGTGGGAGTTATTGAGTTTTGACGCGGAGACGCCAAGGGTGCAAAGAATCGCTAAGAGGCATTAGTTTTCTCATATAATTCCCTAGGTAGGGCGACTTGATTCGACTGACCTCCGCAGTTCCAGCTGAGGTTTATCGCGAACCGGTAGATTTCACCTATAAGAATAAGACGATTCACAAGGGGACGACGCGGCGAGTCCCTTGGCGTTGCCCTCGGTGCGGTTGACGGCGACGGAGTTATTTGAGGAGTGAGGGGTTCAAACCTCGTTGGAATCCGATCCAAGGCGAAGCATATGGGTGACGAAATCAATGACAATGCTCATTCGCAGTTCTGGCTAAACCTATCTCGCTTGTTAAAGTATCACCGCTGGGCGGTGCTGGCGATTGGGTTGAAGCTTGGAACCTTCCTATTTCCAATATCGATCTTCCTATACGTCCTCGCTTTCGATAACTCTTTTGGAGAGTTTAAAGGACCATCAGCTGCTTGGCTCTTCATTGGTTTGCTCTTGTGGGCGATTGAGGCTTTTTCCATTGTTGCCTGTCTCATGTTAATGAAAGAGTTGACCAACTGGCCACTGGCAATCACTTGTACTGCTGTGGCTAGTGTCGTGTCCCTCAAAACTGGTTACCCGGTTGCTCTATTGCTGTTGCTAGTTCTCCATGTTTTCGCAATGAGATACTTCCGAAAAGTGGGACTCGATGTCGGCTTGTTGGGTGCCAATTTGGAATAAAACTACTGGTTTCAGAATCTCGAATTAGGGGGCCGCATGATCAACACCGAAGAACTCAAATCCAAAGTCACCAACGGCGATAACTGCGACGTGAGCAACGCGGACATCATCGCACGGCTAGAAGCCTGGGATGCGAAGTATGGGATCGCTATTTCCGACATCGGTCATGATCGGGTGACCGTCGAGTTTGCCTCGTTGCCCGAGGATACGCGGACGCTGGCCCAGGAGATCTACGAGTTCTGCCCCGACACGGTGGATCAAGGCTTTGGTTGTTACGACGAGATGATCGAGATGGCCGAGGAGATGGGGCAGGAACTTGACCCCAGGGTACACTCGCTAGTTGAGGGGGTGGACCTCTCCGAGGAGAACTACGGCGTGGAGCTGTTGGCCCGGGCGCTGGTGCGTGACAAGGCGGTCGGGCTGTGGTGGGATTGATGGTTAGCCCGCATCGTTCCGTTGCCGTGTCATTTTTTACAACGAATTTCGCGAATTGTACGAATGGCTATTCGTTTACTTCGAGCGATTCGTTGAGAGAATTAACGTGTGGCTAAATAGTTTCTCCGCGATTCTTTGCGTCATTGGCGGCTTTGCGTCGAAAAAAATGTGGCGTCGAGAAACTCAGGCCTGGAGGCCCGAGCTATTTCCAGATGCCCGCTTCGACAAGCTGCTTGGTGGCTTGCTCCGCCCAGCCGCGGTTGGCGAGCGGGCTGGCGGGGCTGGGGTGCAGGATGCGGGTGATGTTGATCGCTTCGTTTTCGTTCACTCGCTGTAAGCATTTTTCTGCGTAAACGCCCACGCCGATGGCGAATTTTGGTTGGAGCGTTTTCAGCAACGTCCGTAAGTGCTCGTCGCAGGCAGCGTCGAGCGGGGCGCGCTCGGCTGCTGGCAGTTTATCAGGCGTGCGGTTCTTGCCGCTGGTTTCCATGAAAACTAGCGGGCAGTAATTCGTGACGAAGTGCTGGGCGAAGAACTTCTTCGGTGTCTTGAACTTCTCGCGGAACAGGCCCCAGAGGCGCTCGCCGGAAACTTCGTTGCGCTGGCACTCGAGGCCTTGGATGGGCCGTTTAGGATGTTCACCAGCGGGGTGCTCGATCTTTGTGCGTGAGATCTTTGCGTCGATCTTCAACCAATCGCGGACGGTTTCGATTTGGCCGAACGGCACTCCGGTTTGGGCCATGCCCCACGGGCCGGGGTTCATTCCGAGGAAGAGGACGCGCGCACCTTTGGGATTGGCGAGGTGCAGGTATTGCTCGTGCGCACCACGGGCGTAGGAGAGCGGGTTGTAGACGTGGGTGACGGGCTCAGCGAAGGAAAGCGTGTCGACGGTTTTGGAGAGCTTGCGAGCGGCTTTAATGAGAGCATTCGTGAGGTCAGGCATGGCGATTATTGTATCACGAGACTCGGTGACTCATGTTGCTTAGATTGTAGGGTACGCCTCGCTCCACTCGACATACCCTACGGGGAACTAGTTAGTCACTCTTCAACCCGGGTTTCTACCACGCGCGCATCGATCACTTCTCCCTGCGGCAATGGCTTATCCGTTGTCTGAGAATCTTGTCGTTGGGCCTCATCGGAAAACTGTTGCCAGATGTTGCTCGTGGTGACCTGCACATGTCTGGTGAACCAGGCGGTTGCGATCTTGCGCACCACACTTCGCACCGGCGGCAGAAGCAGGGCAATGCCGGCGATGTCGGTAAGAATGCCCGGTGTGATGAGCACCACGCCCGCGATGAGTATCAGTACGCCGTCGACAATTCGCGCCGTTGGCATGCGACCTTGTATGATTTCTGCACGCAGGGCGTTTAAGGCCAAAAAGCCTTGCAGCTTCGCCAACCACGCACCTACGATGCCTGTGCCGAGTACGACGGCAATGGTCGTAAAAAAGCCGAACTGCCCACTTAGTCGGAACAACAGCCACACTTCGAGCACGGGAATGAGCGTGAACAGTAGTAGTAGGCGGAAGAACATCGTTGGTTCAGTTCGGGCTTGTTCTTGTATTCTTGTAGGGTACTGCCGAGCACCGCGAGGCATACCATGAAACAGGGGCACGGTATGCCTTGCGGAGCTCGGCATACCCTACGGCTTGATCGACGCGAGTTGCCAAAATGAGCCTCGCGTCGAGCAAGCTCGGCAGCTAACGATGCCCACAACACCGTTGGCTACGGGATGACGAACTCTCAGCTATCTACCACGCGAATCTCGCGACCGCTTTCATCTTCGCAGGCGATGCGCAAGAACTCTGGCGATACGTCCTCGCGGCTGTCAACGAGCAGTTCGATATCGTGGACGTCTTCGATACGGGCTAGCTCTCGCCGCTTGCGGTTGTTGATGTAGCTGGCCACATCTTCTTCGATTGCGACGGTTAGCTTCTTTACGCGTGTATCCTGTGCGGCCATGATGAGCTTGCGGACCACTTCGATCGCCATGCTTTCGGAACTCTTCACCACGCCGGTTCCCGAGCAGCCGGGGCATTCCTTGTAGACGCTGCGTTTGAGGCTGGGACGAATCCGCTGGCGTGTCATTTCGATCAGGCCGAAGGGACTCGTGCGCAAGATCTTGGTGCGTGCTCGATCGCGTCGCACTGCGTCGCGGAGCGTGTTCTCTACTTTGCGACGATGACGATCGTGTCGCATGTCGATAAAGTCGTTTACCACGACGCCGCCCAGATCGCGCAGGCGTAGCTGTCGAGCGATTTCCTTAGCGGCGATTTGGTTCAAGCGGAATGCGGACTCTTCAGCAGAGCCATCTGTGCGGAAGCTACCGCTGTTCACGTCGATCGCGACAAGTGCTTCGGTTTGATCAATCACGATGGAACCGCCCCCTTTGAGTGGCACCTGGCGGTGATTGATCTGGGCGATCTCTTCGTCGATCTTGTACTTATGGAACAACGGCTCCTTGCCATCGTAGAGTTGCAGCCGACTCGCGTAGCGGGGCATCGTGATTTGCAGGAACTCTTTTGCCCGTTCGTAGGCTTCCTCTTGATCGATATGGATCGAATCGACTTCGCTGGTGAAAATGTCGCGAATTGTCCGAATGATCATGTCGGACTCTTGGTAGATATCACACGGAGCGGGCGTGGACTTGATGCGTTTTACAATCGTTTTCCACAGACGTAGCAAGTACGCCAAGTCGCGGGACAGTTCGCTCTTGGTACGATCGGTGCCCGCGGTGCGTACGATAAATCCTAGGCCCTTCGGCGGGCTGAGGTCGCGAAGGATGTCGCGCAGCCGGCGGCGGGCTTGCTCGTCTTCGATCTTGCGCGAAACGCCGATGCGTCCTAACGCGGGCATCAGCACCAAGTAACGGCCTGGGATGCTGATGTAGGTGGAAAGCGTGGGCCCTTTTGTGCCGATGCCTTCTTTGATGACTTGCACAAGCACTTCGTCGCCGCGGCGGAAAATGTCCTGAATCGGTGGCTTCACGCGCGGACGTACGCCAGGTCGCACTTTGCGCTGCTGCGGACGCTTCCGAGTACGGGTGCCTCCCCCTTGCTCGCGCTCTTTGCTTTCCTCACCCCCTTCTTCGCCATCGAAGTCGTCTTCGTCGTGCGAGTCGCTTGCCGCGCCATTGGAACTGCTGCGTTCTTTTCGCTCCTCGCGATCGTCGCGCTGCGTTCCATCCGGCTGGATCGGCTTGTCGGGGTCGAACCCACCCTGACGGAAGTACTGCGACTCTACGTCGCTGATATGTAGGAAGCCATTGCGGCCCACGCCAAAATCAACGAACGCCGCCTGGATGCTTGGTTCTAGGTTTACGATTTTGCCTTTGTAAATGTTGCCGACGTAGTTGTCTTGGCTACTTCGCTCAACGTACAGCTCTTCAAGCTGGTTGTCCTCAACAATCGCAATCCGGCATTCCTCCGGCTGAGCGACGTTGATCAGCATTTCTTGTTTCATTTTGGGTTACTTTCTTCAAATGGTTCTATGGAAGCGAGGGGTCATTCACCCTCGGCTTCATTCGTTGGATATGTCTCGTAGGGTACTGCTGAGTGGAGCGAGCCAAACCTGACTCTTCTGCATGGTATGCCTCGCTGGGCTCGGCAGTACCCTACAGCGTTTGTTATGTCACTCCATCACACCGGCAACTCCGGGAATACTCCTGATAATTCATCTCTCAAATAGGTCTTGATATCGCGAGCGTTTTCGAGGGTCATTACGTGTTGGGCAATCGCCTCACATTGCGCAATGGAAACGCTGCGACAAACGCGTTTGATCTCTGGCACCGCGGCGGGAGTTACGCTCATGCTGCGCAAACCGAGACCCAGAAGTAGCATTGTGTACATCGGGTTGCCACACATTTGGCCGCACATGCTGACCGGGCGATCTGCTGCCTTGGCGGCATTGACTGTGTCTCTGATGAGCCGTAGCACGGCAGGATCGGCGGCCGTGTACAGGTTGGCTACGTCCTTGTTACTCCTGTCCACCGCCAAGCAGTACTGAACGAGATCATTCGTGCCGATACTGAAGAAGTCTGCCACTTCGACAAAGCGGTCCATCATGACCACCGCCGAGGGGACCTCGACCATCATGCCAACTTTGATGTCCCGATCGAATGGAACCCCAGCTTCTTCCAGATCCTCCATCGCATCGGCGAGCACCATTTTTGCTTGCCGAAACTCCAGCATCGTGCTAATCAGCGGGAACATCAGACGGATGTTGCCATGCACGCTCGCGCGTAGGATCGCTCTCAACTGGGTACGAAACAAATCGCGATTACGTAGTGCTAGGCGAATGCTCCTCAGGCCGAGAAACGGGTTGCGTTCGTCCTCGGGGTTGGGCAGCATGCGCATTTTGTCGGCACCCAAATCGAGCGTGCGCACGACCACCGGTTTGTCCCCCATCGCCTTGGCCACGCCGCTGTATGCTTCGTAGTGCGTGTCTTCACTCGGGTCGTCTTCGCGACCCAGATACAGAAACTCCGTGCGATAGAGCCCGATACCATCGGCACCGCGCTCCAGGCACTGTGTCACTTCGTGGGGGAACTCGATATTGCCCAGCAGTTGGACGACCTGGCCATCGGTGGTAATGGCAGGCAACTCGCGCAGGGTCTCCAGCTTCGCGGCCAAGGAACGTTGCTCTTCGACCTCATGGCGATAACGGGCGAGCGTTTCTTCATCCGGGTTCAGGATGATCTGCCCCTGATCGCCATCGATGATCACCGTATCGCCGCCCGACACGTCTGTCAGAAACAGGCCCACGCCCACGACCGCGGGAATACCTAGGCCTTCAGCCACAATTGCTGTGTGACTACCCGGTCCACCCACCTCGGTGACCATGCCCATGACGAACTGCGGATTCAAGTTAGCCGTTTCGCTGGGCGTTAAGTTGCGAGCGAGCACCAACACGGGCGAAGTGACTTGCGAAAGCTCCTCGCGCCGCATGCCTAGCAAATTACGCAGAATGCGCTTCTCGATATCGAAAATATCGTTCGCCCGCTCGGCCATATATTCGCCGTCCAGGGACTCGAAGATCTTCGCATATTTCCGCAACGAACGGCTTACTGCGTACTCGGGCGAGTAATGCCGAGTGCGGATTAACTCTTCTACTTCTTCATGCAGTCGCTTGTCTCGCATCATCTGCAGATGGGCAGAAAAGATGGCGGCGTACTCATCGCCTAACTCTGCGGCTACGCGATCGCGATTGCGTTCGACTTCGCTCGTGGCCGATTCGAGCGCCTTGTGCAGGCGATCAAGTTCTTCCTCGACGGCATCGCGCGGAAGGAACCGCCGGGGGATCCGAAATCCCTCGTTATCGAGTACCAGCGCTTCACCGATGGCCACTCCGGGCGATACGGCAATTCCCTGTAGGCGTTCCATTACGCCCCCAAATTAAAATAGGTTGGGGCGTCAGTACACGAGCGCGAGCACCAGCAAGAATCCCAAACACGATCGCCACTTACGGCCTAGCAGCCCCAACGGGGGCCTATCCGCAAACTCGTTCGCAAACGAAGTCACGCAGCGATCCAAGGTTCCCCTTAATCAATCTCTCGTAGTTCAACAATTCACGTCATGCACTTTGGTGGTTTTGCCGAAGCGCGTTCGTAAGAAACGCGTTTCCAGTAGCGGCGGCAAGCGGCATGTTTACGTTGATGGTCGCTCCAAAAGAGAGTCGAAGGAGGTCTCGGTTCGCTCGCAGTTTGCGTGCGATTTGCTTGCGACTCAGCTTGATTGCAGCTGGGCCACAAGCGGCATTTGGTTTCTCTTGCCATGGTCTTCGCAACAAGCGGTATGACGCACGACGGTTTGAGCGACAAGAGGTTCGCGATCTGTCTCGGGGGGCGAAAGCGTGACAGCGGTATACCATTTAGCAGTGGTATTATAGGGCGGCTGTCCGGCTCGCTCCGATCTATCTAGCGTTCTTGCTACTCATTGTTTCATTTGACTCATTGTTTCATTGACTCAGTCTTCGATTTGTCGTCGACAAAATCACTCTCTACTAACTGCACCAGGGCATCGACCGCCTCCTGGGCGTCCGGGCCTCGGGCGCTGAGCGTAAGCTTAACCCCCTCGCGTGCGGCTAGTGTCATCACGTGTATGATGCTTTTGGCATCTACACTGAAGGTCTCGTGAGATATCGTGATCTCTGATTCAAACTGCTCAGCCAATCGTGCAATTTGTTCAGCAGGACGGAGGTGAATCCCCTGCGGATTGGTCACCACCACGGTTCGTTGGACGGGCTCGTTCATTATTTCTCGCAGGTTTGTGGAGCCGGCAAATAGGGTTGCCGTGTCAGTCACGCCCCAGCTTCTTAGTGTCTGTCTCTCATTTGAGGCTTTAGGCCGTTGGCTCTCGCGGGAAAGCGAATAACCAATAGCTAACTAGTCCTACTTAGCTTTAGCGCCGAACTTGTTCGCGTCCGCTTCCTCAAGCAGTTGCCACACGTCGTCGGCTTCTTTGGTTTGTTTCAGGAAGCTGCAAAAAGTGTCGTCACGCAGCTGCCGTGATATGTTCTCTAAAGCTCGCAGGTGGTCGCCTGGCCGGTCGGGGGGGGAGATCAGCAAAAACAGCAGATGCACCTTTTCCCCATCAAGGCTGTCGAACTCCACGCCCTCTTCACTTACGGCCACGGTGCCAACAAGTTCGGTGACACTCGGGTGTTTTGTATGCGGAACCGCCACACCTCGGCCAATGCCGGTGCTGCCTAGCTCTTCTCGCTTGAGAATCGCTTCTACAATACCGTCAAACTGGTCCTCGCCAATCTTGCCCGCTTCTTTTAGCGAAGTGGCCATCGCGCGAATCACTTCTTCCTTGGCGGTCGCTTCAATATTCGTGCGAATGGCATCGCGACAAATGAAATCTACAAAATTCATACGTATCTGACCTTTAATCAATTGCTCGTTGAGTTGTTTTGAACCCCTAGTTTGCGGAGCTATCTCCGCGGCTAAAGAGGGGCGATTAGGCTTGGCTCATTCTTCTTCATCATCACCGACAGTTATTTCTTGGCGGCGAGCGTCTGGGTTGCGATGTCGTTCCTGCACTTTGGTCTTGTACTTGCGGAGCTGCTGTTCGAGCTTGGCAATTGCCGATTCCACCGCCCCCAGCAAGCTGTCTGCTCGCTCTGCCGTTTCGTGAGCCACAAAGTCGTGCTTGTGCTCGGCCGAAACTTCCAGAGTCACCTCTGGGTGTTGCTCGTTTTTCAAATCGATGACGATCTCGATCGAAGTAATCCGATCGAAAATGCGGGTCAACTTGTCGGCTTTCGCCTTCAGCTTCTCCTGCGAGGCTTCACTCAGGTGACCGTGTCGGGTGGAAACGCTGATTTGCACGTATTGCTCCTTCGGTGCTGCAGGTAACTCCAGGCTGCTCGCCATGTGGAATTAAACCACCTTGGCGATCAGACCAGCCGTTAATCGTTCTGGGTAGAACTGCATTTTAGCGGGTCGAGGGCAAAGCGACAAACGGGCTAAAAGGGCCCAAATCGTAGTATTTCTGAGCCGCAGGCTCTGAGGCGGGGGAGATCTCGCCCGGAAAGCCGCGCTTGGGAGGCTTGGGGGAGAACTGCAAAGTCGCTGATTGTGGGGATTCGCTCCACGAATCTTGCTGACGGTGAACAAGATTCGCGGAGCGAATCTCGACTATGCGATCCCCCTGGAGAAGGCAACCATAAGATTTGAAGCATTCGGTGTGCCTGCTAGAATGGTCTTTCTACGACGAAATTTAACCCCGCTTGCCGGCAGACCTAATGATTCGCACTCGAAATTTGCTTCTCTCACTGACTCTGGGAATACTGGCCGGAGCTTCATCGGCACTGGAGACAGCTGCTCAGCACTATCAGCATGCCCAAACCCTGATGGCCAGCGTTCACTATGACGGAAACGTGTTCGGCACCCACGTGGAAATTGAAGGTGATTTGGTGATAGTACGAAGTGGGACTAGGTATGCTACTTCAGACGTACCTCGCACCCACATTTTTCAGCCTAGCACGGAGGGCATCTGGGAAGAAACTCACTTGATCGGTTATGACGACCTACTTCCTCCTGGCGATAGCTTCGCTGATCGATTCACCAGAGGCCTCTATATCGGCCAGGAAACGGCCCTGAGCAATGGCACGATAATTATTGGACAGACTTTTGGGGATCTCGGGTCTCACCTTGATGCTGTCACCTTTGCTGAATTGGGGGAGCATGGGTGGCAGGCTAGCAAGCCAGGCTTGAAAACTCCTGCGATGCTTGAATACTCTCCCGGTTATACGGCACCGGGTAGGTCTGTTGCCATTTCGGGAGAGACTGCAATCGCTGGTGACACTCATGGCAGTCGCGATGGTCGCTCGAGCGACAATGAAGGCGTTATTCTTGTCTACGAAAAGGATAATAGCGGGCAGTGGAGAGCTGAGCAGCTGATCTCTCCCAATAATTTTGGCTCGTTCAGTATGTCGCAAATCGGGTATTCAGTTGATCTAAGCGGTGACACCGCGATCTCCATTACTCACCCCGGCAGCAGAATTGGTGCAGGGACAAGATCGGTAGGGCTGTATTTCTTTGATCGAGACAGTAGTGGCCAATGGACTCAAACAGACCAATTCGCTTTCGAAGCCGAGAATCGACTCCCGCCTCCCGAGGAATTCACCCTACTGGACAGCTTCAGGTCAGGTTCAATCCGCCTCGAAGGTGACGTCGCCGTTCTCAGGGGCGTCGATGAGTCATTAATCATGACAAGAACTCTGCAGCAAGCAGGAGGTACTCCTGCCAAGTGGGAAGAATCCACCAGACTGCAGGGGGCTAACAGTTCGAGTGGGAGGACGGTCGACATTGAAGGAAACATCCTAGCCATCGGTATGGCTGGGGAAACTGGCGAACCCAATCGCGTTGAACTGTATCGTCGCGATACCCAGAACAGTTGGAATATTTTCGATACGATCACCTCACCCGATTCCGATTACGACCCATTTTTTGGAACGAGCGTTTCCTTGGATAATGGCCGACTACTCGTAGGCGCGGGGCCCTATTTGGGGACTAGCGAGGTCCCCGGTGCCGCGTTCCTCTTCGTTAACGTGCCGGAGCCCGCCTCCGCGTTTCTACTGGTACTCAGTTTGGCCCTCCTCGCTCCCAAGAGAACGAGACGATTAGTGCCTCACAATAGGTAGCTCACTAGAGCTAGCCCTCTTCCTCGCTACTTCTAGTCCTGGCGCTGGTCGCACTGGTGCGAAACCATTTCTCAGGCCGGGGTGCTTAAGCAACCCGGGCCACCCCACCAGATCACGATATTTGCCACGCAGCAGCTCACCAATTAGGATGAGTCCCCGCGAACCGGAAGCGACAGCCCAGCTCAGCTGATTGTCCTCCTCCCTTCAACGAGACGCGCCATGCTAATCTCCTCTCGTTTATTCCTGTCTCGTGTGATTGTGTGCTGTGCGGTATTGGCGACTCTTTTCGTCGCCTACGATGTCGATTCCAAGAAGTCAGCCCCCTTACCGGACCCTCACATGGCCTGAGAGAGATCGCCCAGGCTCTTGCCGCAGGCTCCGAGGCTGCACTCGACAGAGCCTACATGAGGCACGAGCTACAGATGAGGGTTACGTTGCGTTCTGGTAGCAATAGTCGAACAGCACTTCCCATTCGATTTGTTGAGCATGTAGGCAAGCTTCGTGAACTGCTTGATCGTCGTGGTCGCCGTTACGGAGTGCGGTTTGACAGGCATCGACAAAGCTGAATGGGTCCCAATCGCCGCCGGCAAGAATTGCCTCAGCTCCTGCCACTTCTTCAGCAACGCGGGCGGCGATATCTGCGAAAACTTCGTGATCGCCCACGTTGCGGAACCAATACTTCGCGTTGGAGAAATCCCCTTCGCGGCGGTGCATGATGCCGTGCCAGAAGCTGCCTTCCGGGGTCTTGATCGTTTGGGAGAAGTTGTGCGACTCGTCAAGAAAGTCGTGCAGTAGCCACACGCCAGCGAGTACGCAGTGGGCTAGGGAATCGTCGGTGATTTTCGTATGCGCAAATGCCGCTTGCGTGTTAGCAGCATTCTCTTGTAACGATTGCCCCGGCGCTGCTAAGCCACAAGTGGCATCGAGCGGCCGGCGGCGATCGATGTCGATTAGCTCAGCGAGGACAGGGCCGTAATCGGCGGGATTGAATTTGTGCATGATCGTTGAAATCTCTAAGAGCTTTGGTTAGCCGACGACCTTGGTCGCCGCGCGACAGTCAAATGGGCACCAGTCAAATGGATACGGTATTGAAGCTGGTGAATGCGCGGCGAGCATGCTCGTCGGCTAACGAAGGTGATTTGCGTCAGGGCATAGCACAGCCAACCGCCTAAGCTAACCCATCGCGTGCCCATAATCCACGCACGCATCGCTCATGGGTTGGGCGATCTTGTGACCGCTTTTCGTAGAACTCTCTAGAATTAGGTCTTATCACGACTGGCACAAGGTTTGCGAACAAAGTCTGGATTGCCTCGCAATGGATTGCCTAGGGCTGAAACTTTGAGGGAATAGGCAAGTGACTGCCTGACGTCCTTCAGCTCCCCTTCTTCCTTCTATTTGGTTAGGCGAACACCGTGTCCACGACTCTCACTAAAGGTAGCAACAGATCCACTTCCGGCGGCGGTAGTTCCCCCGCATCCTCAGCAGGCTCTGCGCGAGCGGCAGCCATTTCTTCAGTGGTGAATTACAAGGCGGGCAGTGCTCAGGGCTTTGCGGAAGAGGATACGGGGGAACTGTTCAACTCCAGCGTTTTTTCTAAAGCGGAGATGAAGAAACGACTCCCGAAGGATGTCTTCAAGACACTTACCAAGACCATCGAAGCAGGGCAGAAGCTGGATTGCTCGACCGCTGATGTCGTTGCTGCCGCCATGAAGGATTGGGCGCTCGACAACGGAGCCACTCACTATGCTCACGTCTTCTACCCGTTGACGGGACTCACAGCCGAGAAGCATGACAGCTTTCTCTCGCCCGATGGCGAGGGAGCCGCCATTGCGGAGTTCAGTGGCACACAGTTGATCCAGGGTGAGCCGGACGGTTCCAGCTTCCCTAGCGGTGGCATTCGCGTCACGTTCGAAGCCCGAGGCTACACGATCTGGGACGTCACCAGCCCGGCATACTTGCTAGAAAATGCTAACGGTTCCACGCTCTGCATTCCCACGGCGTTTGTCTCTTGGTCGGGTGAAGCGCTCGACAAGAAAACGCCTGTACTGCGGTCGATGCAAGCCCTTAATAAGCAGGCCCAGAGGATTTTGAAACTGTTCGGGCACGACGACGGGGCGCTGGTTTCTTCTACGGCCGGTCCTGAGCAGGAGTACTTCCTGATCGACCGCCACTTTTACTTTTCTCGGCCCGACTTGCTGACAGCCGGTCGCACGCTGTTCGGCGCCAAGCCCCCCAAGGGTCAGGAGTTCGACGATCATTACTTCGGCGCAATTCCTGATCGTGTGCTCGCCTTCATGCTTGAGGCGGAGCGTGAACTGTTTAAGCTCGGTATTCCTGTCAAAACGCGCCACAACGAGGTTGCCCCAGGACAGTATGAAATCGCCCCCATGTACGAGAGTGCCAACGTGGCGGCTGATCACCAGCAGCTGACGATGACCATGCTCAAGAAAGTTGCCGAGAAATACGGCATGGCCTGTCTGATGCATGAGAAGCCCTTCGCTGGGGTCAACGGTTCCGGCAAGCATGTGAACTGGTCGATGGGTAGCTCCTCGCAGGGGAACTTGCTCGACCCGGGTGATACGCCACACGCGAATGCTCAGTTCTTGCTGATTTGCGCTGCCGTGATCCGTGCCGTCCACAAGTACCAAGGGTTGTTGCGTTCGGTGGTAGCTTCAGCCAGCAACGATCATCGGCTGGGAGCCAACGAAGCCCCGCCGGCGATTATCTCGATTTTCTTGGGCGATCAACTGACCGACGTGTTTGAGCAAATCAAGTCTGGCGGAGCGAAATCCTCACTCCCCAAGGGGCAGCTCACGGTTGGGGCGGATGTGCTGCCGGCGTTGGCTAAGGATGCTGGCGACCGCAACCGCACGAGCCCGTTTGCCTTTACGGGAAATCGATTTGAGTTCCGGGCGGTTGGTTCCAGCCAGTCGATCTCCGGCCCCTTGGTCGCCATGAACACGATCATTGCGGAGTCGCTAGACTTCTGTGCGTCACACCTCGAAGAAGCGACCGGCGGCGATCCCGAGAAACTGCACGGTGAACTGCAGAAACTACTCACCAACATCATGAACGAGCATGGCTCGATCGTCTTTAACGGTGATGGTTACAGCGACCAGTGGCACAGTGAAGCAGAGCAACGTGGTCTGCTGAATCTCAAGACCACAGCCGACGCATTGCCCGCGCTGCAAGCTGAGGAAGTGCGGGAGCTGTTCGAGAAGTACGAAGTCTTGAGCAAGCGCGAGCTGGAAAGCCGCCTAGAGACCTATCTTGAGCAGTACTGCATGACGATTGCCGTCGAATCGAACTTGACCATCGAAATGGCGCGGACGCTGATTTTCCCTGCGGCGGTTCGCTATCAAAATGAGTTGGCAGCGACTTGCGCCAACTTGCAAGCCCTGGGGTATGAATTCGACACGGAGACACTCGACAAGGTCACCGGCCTGGTGAAGGCGTTGCAAGATAGCGTAGGCGAGCTAGAGTCTGCCGTCACGGAAGTGGCCTCGGACGATTATCATGCCGAAGCGCGCCATTGCTGCGATGTCGTGCTGCCCGCGATGAGTAAGGTTCGTGATGCCGCTGACAAGCTGGAAGGCTTGGTGGCAGACGACCTTTGGCCGCTACCGACCTATCAGGAAATGCTGTTCATTAAATGATTCACTCCTGCGTGAGGGTTTGGGGTCACGGAAGACCATAACCCTCATGCGGGATGCTGAGCCTGCAAGTCTGCGCTCGTTCATTCTGGATGGCCTGTTAGCTCAACATTGCCTGTTAGCTCAACATGAAAAGCACGCCTGCTCCCGAGCCATTTCGTAAGGTCCTCATCGGGGCGGCTCTGTTTTTCCTGATCTGCCTGTTGGCCGTGGCTGGCTACATGGCCGCTGGCTGGAAGCTCGCCGACTCGGTCTACATGGTGGTGATCACCATCTTTGGGGTCGGTTACGGAGAAGTTCAGCCCATTGAGTCGTTTGGCCTACGAGTATTGACCATCTCGGTGATCGTCCTGGGTTACGGGGCGCTAATCTACATCGGTGGAGGCTTCTTGCAGATGCTCATCGATGGCGAATTGAACCGTTCATTAGGAGCACGAAGAATGACCAAAGAGCTCGAGCAAGTGAAGAACCACACGATTTTGTGTGGCGTCGGGAGAATGGGATCGATGCTCGCCAGGGAATTGCATGCAGCTGGCAAACCCTTTGTGGTGATCGATCGCAACGAGCGGCGCTTGCAAGAAGCTGCCGAGGCGGGCTATTTGATCATTGATGGCGATGCTACTGAGGAAAGTATACTCGAACAAGCTGGGATTCATCGAGCCGCGACGGTTGCCACGGTGCTCTCTGAAGATGCTCTTAACTTGTTTGTCACGATTACCGCCAGAGAGATGAATCCCCAGCTGATGATCATTGCACGGGGTGAGAACCCACGCACGGAAAAGAAGCTGCGCAGCAGCGGAGCGGATCGCGTGATCTTGCCGACCGCTATTGGTGCTGCCAAGGTTGCCCAGCTGATCATTCGCCCTTCGGCAGAGAACCTGCTCGAGCAGATCACCCACCAGAGCAGCGTCAACGAGGAGCTCGACCAAATCGGCCTGCAATTTGAAGAGATCCAGGTTACCGCCGATTCGCAATTGGTGGAGAAGACCCTCGGCGATATCGAAGTCCGCGGCAACCAAGGCTTCCTCATCGTGGGGGTCAGGAGCGAGGGCGGCAAGTTGCTGCTTAACCCCTCGCCCAGCACCCCCTTGGCCGCAGGCGACACGGTGATCGTGCTGGGCCACCACGACGACATCCCCCAGTTAGAAGCCAAGTTCAAGAAAACCGCAGTCCCAATTATGTACCGCGGGGTGGCAATGAACGGGTAGCTCGCCTTGAGGAGCAAGGTGTCTAGAGATGCCAGTAGGCCTCTTGTTTGTACAGCAAAAAGACTGGCACCCTAGGTAGGGTGCCAGTCTTAGGGTTGGTGCGTTTTTCCCGATCCAAACTGGATCGGCAGTGGTCACTTCTGCTAGCGACGTTGCGAGTTTCTGCGAGCGACGCGTTGCTGCGAACTGTTGCCGTTCGAAGTCGTACGGCTTGAATTCGTGCGGGTCCGTGAGTTCGTCTTGCGAGCGATTTGCGTTTGGGCTTCTCGCTGCGGAGCTGTGGGTGTGATGGGCTCGAAGTCTTCGGCTCTTACTTTGCCAAGGGCTCGGTCCATAGCGGCGAGGTTCCCTTGGGCAACGGCTGCGGCGTCGGCTGTGAGCAGGCCTTCGCTGATGCCTTGGGTGACGAGGTCAACACCGTTCTCAGTATACTCGTAAGCCAAGTCGCGTTGACCGACGTTCCAGTAGCTCACGCCCATGCTAACCAGGGCGTCGCCATGACGGCCCGGTGAAGCGAGTGGGGTCACTGGGGCAGAGTTCATCAGGAGTGGGCCCGCATTGTCGTAGTACTCGCAGGCCGTTTCGTGATCGCCGCGATGCACAGCGTGAACGGCACCAATTTGGAAGTAGGTGCGGCCGATGAGGAAGTCCGTATCGGGGCATTCGCTGCGCGTCTCGGCCAACTCAACCAGTTGCGACTGAGCTAGGTCGCCGTAGCGCAACGCCGAAGCGCTCTTGCCGCGACGATGTTGAATGTCTGTCGCGTAGTAGTACGCCAAGCCTAGTTGCCACTGAGTTTGAGCAGCAGCGGTTACGTCGCCGCTGAGCGCGTTTAGCTTGGCGGCGGTGTCTTCCGCTTCAGCGACCCACAGTTTGGGGTCGATGGGCGGATTCAGCTTGGCTCCGGCGGCCAGGGCATTAACGGTGACTTGCAATCGTAGTGGCAGGTTCGTTGCACTACGTTCGATTTGCTCTTCAGCGAGACCCGAAGCGCGGGTGATCCACTGAGCGACGGTTTTCTCTTGGTCTTGCCATTCACCTGCAGCGATGGCCTTGGCGATGGCTAGATGAGCATCGACTAGTAGCTCCCCGGCTGCGGTTGCTGTGCCGGCGTCGGGGCTCGTGGCGAGCTGGTCTGCCAGTTCGATGGCCTTGTTGTGCAACGGTACCGTTTGCTTCGCAATCGTTTTACTTCCAAGCGACGAGAGCAAACCCATTTGGTGTAGCGTTTGAGCGCGGATCAATTTTGAAGTATCTGTCGATTCCAGGATTTCCTGGCATGTGGCAACTGCGTCGCGGTACTTGGCTGTGGCAGTCAAGCAGCGAGCACGTTGTAGCTTGAACTCAGGTGAGTTAGATTCTGGTGATTGGGTATCGCTCTCGAGTGCTTCTTCGATCAACTCCGAGGCAAGCACTGGGCGGCCCAGTTCAAGACCGATACGCGAGAGCTCGTACTTGGCAACGGTAAGGTTTCCGTCGTAAGTGAGAGCGGTTTCGAGATCGGCAATGCGAGCGTCGAAGTCGCGAGCCGGACGCTGTTGAGCCCGCTGGAGGAATTGACTGCCGCTGAGGGTTTGGATGGCAAGTCCGTGGACGAGATGCTCGCCGTCCGCGTTGATGGAAGTGCCATCGGTTGCCAGTTCATGACTGAGCGTGACACCGCGTTCGGGAATAACTGTTTCGGTAACATCGCCCAGTTCGTTGGTGCGAGTGTACGAGTCGAATTCGTTCAGCTGCAAGCGCTCCATGAGCGAGTTGGCTACGAACGGCTCGGCGAGTTGTACCTGAATTTTCACGACCACGTCGTCTTGCAGGCGAACGGTTACGCGAGGGAAACCCTTCAACTCGTAGGCCAGCACATCGGAAGTGGTATCGTCATCGACTGGCGAGCCCCACTCTTCGACGAGTTGAACGCGAGTGGTGGTTCCGGGCGTTGCTCCGAAGAAGCTCGACGGTTGTGGCTCGCCAGACTCGATAGCGACTTCTTCGTTAGATTCGTTGGCCGAAGCGGTATCATCAATTGTGACTTCTTCAACTTCATTGGGCTCTGCGACAGGCGAATCAGAAGCGACAGCAGTCGCTTGAACCGGTTCGTCCGCTAGATCGGGCTCGTAGTCGCTGACGTTTGCGATGGGCTGTAAGGCAGCTTCCGTACCTTCGGCCGTGGTTGTCTGGAGTTGTGTCTTTTCGGCCTTGGCGATGCGATCGAGCGCTTCACCCGCTTTTATGACGACCGACTTCTGGTTCTTTTGCGTGTCGCAATCGACACCATCGGCCCAAGCTAGTGTCGGCGAACCGACAACGGCGATTGCCAAGCTGCCGCGCAGAGCGATAAGTAGAGATTTGCCCACCATGACTCGTTTCCCCCTTGATGATCGCTGACTAGGCCCAGAAGACGCGATCAAAATTGAAAAGTTGTTTTGGTACAAGCTCACCCGCCACTAGCGCGGCCAATCTCCGCATGGCAAGGTGGCTGACTTGTCCTGAGCCAGCCGTTTGCACGCCACCGGCAGTTCCTAAGAACTGCCAGGGCAACGGCAGACTTCTTGTCTGACCATCGTCATCTATCGGCGGGTTGCGTGGTGCGGGTTGCGGAAAATGTGACGAATGTGCAGATATTTTGGTGGGCAGATCCCCCAAGCTACTTTTTGACTAGCGACCGACACGAGCCGCGAGGTTGGGAATTTCTCTCATGCTGCACAACCCCACGGCTCGTATCGGAGGCTAACTGACTTTGTAGAAGCCCCTTCGACTTTCCTTGTTTTCTGCCGTAAGATTGCATGATGGAAAAACGCGAGAATAATGACGAAGACCCTTCTGGGAAGGAGCCCGTGAAGAAGGCCCAAGCGGAAGATGCTGCTCAGAAACCTGCTAGGGAGCCTGCGGAGAAACCGGCAGGTGGCGCGCGCGATCTATCGGTAGGCGATTCATTGGCTCCGGGGCCTGCTAAGCCGCCAGCGGGTCGGGAACCGGCGGCGGACGATCCTTTTCTTGATCCTGTTTACGCTCATTTACCGGAATTGAAGGCCTCCGACTTGTACAGTCCTCCCCCTGTGCGGCAGCGGCGTACTTTACTGCCGATTTTGCTCTTCTTGGCGACCTGTCTATCCACGTACTACGTGGGCGCTGCCGATTGGATGCCAGACCGTTCGTTTGGCGATCTGTCCAAGATGCTAGCGGTGATGGCCAACAATTGGCGGACCGGTCTGCAATACATGGTGGCCGTGCTCGCAATTTTGCTCACGCACGAGATGGGCCACTTCATTCAAACCGTGAAGTATGGCATCTCAGCCAGTTACCCGATGTGTATTCCTGTGCCGTTCAACCCAATCGGTACAATGGGCGCAGTGATCGGCATGGACGGCATGCGCGCCGACCGTCGACAGATTTTCGACATCGGCATCGCGGGGCCGCTGGCCGGCTTGGTGGTGGCGGTGCCCGTTTTCTGGTGGGGCATTGGCGACTTGAAACTCGGCGGCCCCACGCGTCCCGACGAATTGAAACTCTACCTGCCGGTGCTGGGGAGTTGGATGCTCGACTACTTACAACCGCAATGGGCGGGCACGCGATGGATACCACTCTCGCAGGTGAATCCGTACTTCATGGCCGGCTGGGTGGGCATGTTGATCACCGGCTTGAATATGTTGCCGGTGAGCCAGCTCGACGGTGGACACACGATCTACGCACTATTCTTGGATCGCGCTCACACGATTGCCAAAGTATTTACCTCGTTTTGCATTGCCTACATCGTCTTCAATCTCGACCACGCAGTGATGTGGACGCCGATGCTGATTCTGGTAATCCTGATGGGCATTCAGCATCCTAAAACGGCCAACGACAAGATCGACATTGGCGAAGTACGCTGGTGGATCGGGATCGCCAGCTTGAGTATCCCGGTGCTTTGCTTTCCGATTCTTGGGTTTACGATGTAAGGGTGTTTACGAAACTCATTGGACAGGATTTATTCTGAATAGCGATCCTGTCAATCCTGTCACAATAACGGTTCAGTCGAGATCCCGCCTTAGCTGTAGGGTCCGCTGTGCGGATCAAGAACTTTCCTTCGTCTTGTAGGGTACTGCCGAGCTCCGCGAGGCATACCAAGCGCCTCGTTCATGGTATGCCTCGCTCCACTCGGCAGTACCCTATAGATTGTTTCGAGCCTCTGCACAATGGTCTGCGCAATGGTCCGCACAGCGGACCCTACAGCTGTTGGAATGGTAAGTGTTTCCACGCAGAGTCGCAGAGGCCGCAGAGAGCGAGATGATTCATGAGCGAAGCCCGCAGACCTCGAAAGCTCGTCTATCTTCTAAGTGGGTTGGCAGTCGCTCTGTTCTTGCTGGTAGTAATGTCGATATACGTTTACCCACGGCAGCAAGAGCTCTCTTTTAACCCTGCCTACATTGGCACATATCGAGGCGTAGGGCTGCACGATGGGGCCGGGTACTTTGGTAAGAACTGGTTTCGCGTTCATTGGGAAACGGATGACGGCATCTCTACGGAGGTGCTCATCGATGACTACGGATACGGCCCGTTCCAATCCTACTATCCCGACGGCGAGCTGCGCGGTACGGGGCTCTGTTTGGTCGAGCCCAATGGCGGTATGGAGGATCCCATGCCTGACGAACACGATGTTCTCCAAGGCAAGTTTTATGCCCCCGACGGAAGCTTGTTGAGTGAAGTCATCAATGGCACGGGCACGCAGACACTTTGTGATGCAGCAGGCAATATCATTTGGAAGTTGCGATTGAAGGCCGGTACTCGGCGCGAGCATTGGATGTTTTCTTCTGATGGAGTAACGCTTTCCCACACTCGTTACGATCATGACGAGCTAGTGAATGGTGCCTATATCTCTGAACATTACAACGGAAAGCCGAAGGCACGGGGGCGTTATCGATCGGGCTACGGCTCGACAGTAGGGAATTGGTACCGCTTCCATGACGACGGTTCGCTGGAGTCGATTACCGATCACGATACGGAGCCGCCAGCTGAGCAGAAGTTCGAGCGGGGAGAGCGATTCCCAACACCCAAGGAACAGGCAGAGATTCGGGCGATCGAGGCAGAGTTGGAAGAGCCGACTCCGTAGTTGTTTTGGACAGGATGAACAGGATTT
This sequence comes from Adhaeretor mobilis, assembly GCF_007741515.1. Lineage (GTDB taxonomy): Bacteria > Planctomycetota > Planctomycetia > Pirellulales > Lacipirellulaceae > Adhaeretor > Adhaeretor mobilis. The sequence goes on along the minus strand of NZ_CP036263.1, from coordinate 5,709,524 downwards.
ATTCTGAATAGCGATCCTGTCAATCCTGTCACAATAACGGTTCAGTCGAGATCCCGCCTTAGCCGTAGGGTCCGCTGTGCGGATCAAGAACTTTCCTTCGTCTTGTAGGGTACTGCCGAGTGGAGCGAGGCATACCATGAACGAGGCGCTTGGTATGCCTCGCTCCACTCGGCAGTACCCTACAGATTGTCCGCGAGCCTCTGCACAATGGTCTGCGCAATCGTCCGCACAGCAGACCCTACAGCTCGCGGCCCAGAACGCGTAGCTCTGCAAACACAATTAGCGCTCGGTCCGCATCTTCCGCGCTGAGCGGCTTCAAGTTGCGCGACTCAGGGGCGATGCATTGCGTCTTAAGCGTGAGGGCGTCCACCCCGCCGAGGCCTCGAAAGCGTTTGGTTTTAATTTCTGTTAGGCCCTGCTCGCGCAGATAGTCGCGCACCCGATTGAGATGGCTTTCGGTGGAAGCGTACACCGGCTGGGGCATTCCTGCGGCAGCGATGATCCACTGTGGTGCGTGCACATCGAACACACGCCCAGCGTCGAGCAGTGGGCGCAGCCAGCGATAGAGGAACAACAGCATGAGCGTGCGAGCGTGGATGCCGTCGGCATCGGGGTCGAACAGTAGGATGAGTCGTTCGTAGCGCACGTTCACTAGCTGGGCTGCGTTCGAGTTTACAGACAGCTCAATCCCGAGAGAGTCTAGCACGGCTGCGAACTGAACGTTCCTGTGTACTTCGTTGGCTGAAGTGTTCATCGCGTTGAGCGGCTTGCCCTGCATGGGCAGCACGGCTTGGTTGGCGGCGTTGCGGACTCGCAAGACGGCCCGCGCGGCGGAGTCGCCCTCGACGATGTAGAGTTCCGAATCAGGGCCAGGTTGGGTGCAGTCGGCGAGCTTGGGGGCGGAAAAACGCATGGTTGTTATACCGTTGTTATTTGGCCGACTAGAGCTTGACTACGTACCTAGACGACGCAGCTTAGCCACCAGAGAACCGGTGTAGCAAGCAAGATTGCAAGAGCAATGTAGCATTGCCTACTTGCTCCACGGAAGAATACGTAGACGCAGACTCCCAAGAGAATTGCTGCCGTGGAAAGAGCTATGACTCCGCAGATTGCTCGGAAGCTAGCTTCATTCGGAGGAGTCCAACTACCAACAAATCGGCCGCCCATCCCAGACATCAATTGCAGCCTGATCGCCAAAGCACTGGTCAGGGCGAGAAGTAGCGCAAAGCTATTTAGTGAGTTGATCACCTTGGTCTCTCTTCGGTGCGCATCGACTTATTGCGGCCTCGGTGGTGCTCCGACGATTGGCAGCGCGAATTACTCGGCCGCTTCTTGTTCCTCTTTGATTACCCAGGGTGGCAGTTGCTCGCCTAGGCGCGCTAGGCGTTACCCTGGGCTATGATACGAATCCCCTTTGGGGAAACTCAGGAAATGACCGTCCGCATTCATTCACGGAGCCATTAACAGACGCCCCGGATTGGCAAGATAGCTCTTTGCGTCGTTCAAGAACCTGGCAGCTGCGGCGCCGTCGACGATGCGGTGGTCGTAGGAGATTGAGAGGGGCATCATCAGGCGGGGTTGGAACTCGCCGCTTGCCTTGTCGAACTGTGGCAAGATGCGACTCCGACCGATGAGGAGGATAGCCGCTTCAGGCGGGTTGATGATCGGCGTGCTGTACGTGCCGCCGATGGCGCCCAGGTTGCTGATGGTGAAGGTGCCACCGCGCATGTCGTCGACGGAAAGCGTGCCGGTGCGTGCCGCTTCGGCGATTTCGGCGATCTCGCGGGCGATCTGCGGGATGCTTTTTCGATCTGCATCGCGCAGGACGGGCACCACGAGGCCGCGATCGGTGTCGACGGCGATGCCTATGTTGACGTATTCCTTGTAGATGATCTCGACGCCTTCGTCAGAGACCGAAGCGTTCACGATCGGGTGATGCTTCAAAGCCGTGGCGACGCTCTTGACGATGAACGGCATGTGCGTGAGCTTCACGCCTTGGGCGGCGTAGTCTTCCTTACTTTCCTTGCGAATGCGTTCGAGCTCGGTGACATCGACATCGTCGAAGTTGGTGAGCTGCGGGATGTTCGAGTAGGAAGCGAGCATATTGCGCGCAATGGTCTGCCGCATACGCGACATTTTCTCCACACGCACTGCACCGCCACCGTCGGAGTCGGGCATTCCTGGGGGCGTCACGCCCTTGGGAGCCGACGCGGCTGCTTGCTGATTGTTGCTGCGCACGAATGCCTGCACGTCGGCTTCAGTAATGCGATCGCCGGCGGCCGGTTGCACGCGTCGGAGATCGACGCCCAGCTCGCGGGCTAGTCGGCGCACAGCAGGACCAGCGGCAGCGGCGGAGTGACCGTCGCCGGGGAGATCGACGTTCGGCTGCGGTGCGGAGGGGCTCGAAACGGTTGCCTGGGAACTGACTGCACGGCTGGGAGCATCGGCGTGTGCTTCAGTGGGTTGTGGTGCTGACTTGGGCTCCGGTGCTGCACTCCCTGGAAGGCCGCCATCGGAGACTTCGCTTGCGGGGACCGGCTCGGGGGCTTGCTTTGCTGGTTCGGGTTCAGGCTCTGGCGATGCATCGGACCCGGCCGCTGAAGCGGCGGGGCCAGGGGCCGGTTCGGAAGTTCCCGCACCATCAGCGGCTTCGATCTCAATGATCGCTTGATCGATGGTGACGGTGTCGCCTTCGGCAACGAGGATCTTCACGATCTTGCCGGCTTGGGGGCTGGGGATCGGGAGGGTGGCCTTGTCGGTCTCAAGTTCCATGAGGTCTTGGTCTTTGGCGACCACGTCCCCTTCGGAAACAAACAGGCTCAGGACATCGCCCGATTCGACATTTTCGCCCAAGTTGGGCAGTTTGATTTGTGTAGGCATGACTAAATAGTTGGTTAGCTTTGTTGGAATTCTTTTTTTGAACCACAGAGGGCACGGAGGTTCACAGAGGAAACTTGGTGAGGGCTTTACTAGCCGTTGACCATTCTTGTGATTCCGTGCTTTAAGCGTTCGACGTTAAAGTTTAGTAGGAGGCTGACTCGAAGATTGCTCATCTTGAGATAGGACAATAATTGTGCTTCATGGATGGGAAGGATCGATTCGACAGCCTTTAATTCAACTATCTTCAACAAGTAAGTCGATTCCAGCAACCCTGGCCCTAGCTGCGAATGAACTTCCATCGCAGACCCAATGATTTTCTCAGTAAGCTCTCGATCATCCAACACCTAGGGTGCTCTCTTGCTTCTCTGTGAACCTCCGTGTCCTCTGTGGTTCAAAATCATTTAGGTTTAAGCATACAACGCCGATTGCTTATCTTCGTCCACGCCCAAGTCCTTGATCGCTTTGGCAACGACCTTGGCATCGATTTCGCCTCGCTTGCTCAATTGGTACAGCGCGGCGATGGTGATGCATTCGGCGTCGACCTCGAAGTGACGGCGGAGGGCTTCGCGGCTTTCGCTACGTCCCATACCGTCAGTTCCGAGGACAGTTAATCCGCCGGGTACCCACGGGTCGATTTGCTCTGGGAGTGCTTGCACATAGTCGCTGGCGGCGACTACTGGGTGCTCGATTCCTTTGAGCTGCTCGGCAATGTAGGGCACTTTGGCCTTCTTGGTGGGGTGCATCATGTTCCAGCGTTCGCATTCTTGGGCTTCGCGGCGCAGTTGTGTGTAGCTGGTCATGCTCCACACGTCGCTGGACACTTGGTACTTCTCGGCAAGAATTTGCTGGGCCCGTAAGGTTTCTCGCAAGATGGGTCCGCTTCCCAGTAACGTAACCTTGTGCTCACCCTTACCTTTCAGATTCTCTGGCTTCTTGTTCAGCTGATACATGCCCGCGATGATGCCTTCCTCGCAACCCTTGGGCATGGGAGGCATCTCGTAGTTTTCATTTTCGAGGGTGATGTAGTAGATGGCGGTCTCGTTCTCTTCGTAGAGCTTCTTGAGCCCGTCGAAAATGATGACCGCCGTCTCGTACGCATAGGCAGGGTCGTAAGCGCGGACCGTCGGGAACGCGATCGCGTTGAGCAGGCTGTGACCGTCTTGATGCTGAAGGCCCTCGCCATTGAGTGTCGTGCGCCCTGCCGTGCCGCCAAGCATGAAGCCTTTCGTGCGGCAGTCGGCTGCGGCCCATATGAGGTCGCCGATTCTCTGGAAGCCGAACATGGAATAGTAGATGAACATCGGAATCATGTTCACGCCGTGCGACGAGTAGCTGGTGCCGGCGGCAATGAAGCTGCTCATCGAGCCCGCTTCGGTGATACCCTCTTCGAGTAGCTGCCCGTCCTTCGCTTCTTTGTAGTACGCGAGTTGGTCGGAATCGACAGGATCATAGAGCTGCCCTGTATGTGCGTAGATGCCCACCTGGCGGAACAGACCTTCCATGCCGAAGGTGCGCGACTCATCGGGCACAATCGGCACGATTTGTTTGCCAATGCCTTTGTCCCGCAGCAGGTCGCTAAGCAGACGTACGAAGCCCATCGTGGTGGACATCGGCTTGTCTGGGCTGGGACTGACGAGCTTGTCCATCGTCTTGCTGTAGTCCTCCAGCCGAGGGACTTTCAAGGGCACGGGGGCGTTGTTACGTGCCGGGACACTACCGCCGAGCTTAGCGCGTTGCTCGCGCATGTACTTCATCTCGGGGCTATCTTCGGGGGGACGATAGAAGGGGGCCTCGGACACGCGCTCGTCGGAAATGGGAATGCCAAATCGACTGCGGAACTCGCGGAGTTCTTGCTCGTTGAGCTTCTTCTGGTTGTGCGTGATGTTGCGACCTTCGCCCCCTTCGCCCACGCCGTAACCCTTGATCGTCTTAGCGATGATCACTGTTGGGCGGCCCTTGCACTCGGTGGCGGCCTTCATCGCAGCGAAGACTTTCTCAGGATCGTGGCCGCCTCGTTTGAGTTTGGCGAGGCGTTCGTCGGAGTAGTTTTTCACCATCTTGAGCAGCTCGGGATTGGTGCCGAAGAAGTGTTCGCGAATGTATTTGCCACCACTGACGACGTACTTCTGGTACTCGCCATCGACGGCAGCCATCATGCGCTCAGCCAGCAGACCTTGCTCGTCGTCCTCGATAAGCGGATCCCAGTCGCCGCCCCATACGACTTTGATGACATTCCAACCGGCTCCGCGGAAAGCGCCTTCGAGTTCCTGAATGATCTTGCCGTTGCCCCGTACTGGCCCGTCGAGCCGTTGTAGGTTGCAATTGATCACGAACGTGAGATTGTCGAGATGTTCGCGCGAGGCGAGCGTGATCGCACCGAGGGTTTCCGGCTCGTCGCATTCTCCATCGCCTAGAAATGCCCACACGCGTTTGCCGGCAACGTCTTTGATGCCGCGATCAGTCAGGTAGCGATTGAACCGCGCTTGGTAGATCGACATGATCGGCCCCAAGCCCATCGAGACGGTCGGGAATTCCCAAAACTCCGGCATGAGCCAAGGATGTGGATACGAGGAAAGCCCGCCGCCCTCGCTCAGTTCGCGACGGAAGTTTACGAGGTTCTGCTCGGTGAGGCGACCTTCGAGAAACGCACGCGAGTACATGCCAGGGGCGGCGTGTCCTTGGTAATAGACCTGATCGCCGGAGTAACCATCTTCCCCGCGACCACGGATGAAGTGATTGAAGGCGACTTCGTATAGCGTGGCACTGCTAGCGAACGTGCTAATGTGTCCGCCGGGTGCAGCTGGGTCGCGATTAGCTCGTGTGACCATGGCCATGGCGTTCCAGCGCACGAAACTCTTGATACGACGCTCCAGCTCCCGATTGCCCGGGAAGGGGGGCGTCTTGTCCGCGGGGATCGTGTTGATGTACGGAGTGGTCGCCGTGAAGGGGAGCTCCACGCCGTTGCGATGGGCCGTCTCATCGAGCACGGCGAGCAGCTGTTGCACGCGCTCTGGGCCTTTGCTTTCGAGAATGTAATCTAAGGATTCCAACCACTCAGCGGTTTCGCCCGGGTCGGAGTCGTTAGGAATGGGTGAACGGGGTGTGGTGTCGGCGGTTGCCATGTTGGAAATCCTGTAGCGTTATTTTTTTGAACCACAGAGGGCACGGAGAGCACGGAGGTTTGTTGGTTACTCGCAACCTAGCCGTTGACGACTCTAGTGATGCCCTCTTTTAGTAGTGGTACGTTAAAGTTGATAAGCAATCCGGTTCGGATGCCGCTTAGTTTTAAGTAAGAAAGGAGTTGTGCTTTGTGTATTGGCAGTATTGATTCAATGGCCTTGAGTTCGATGATAACTCTTTCTTCGACGAGCAAGTCAATCCGATAGCCGGCTTCTAATTCTATACTCTTGTATTTGATGGGGAGAGCAACCTGCGCTTTTGCATTGTTCTTACGCTGGAGCAATCCAAAATAACAGGCACTTTTCGTAAGTCGACTCAAGCAAGCCTGGTCCCAATGCACGATGTACCTCCATCGCACACCCAATAATCTCCCTCGTTAGGTCTTCGTCATTCATCACGGCATCCGGTCGATTGGGTTCACTAACAACCTCCGTGCTCTCCGTGCCCTCTGTGGTTCAAAAAATGCAGCTGTGAAATCGTGACTATCTCTTAGGTCGATAAACTTCCGTGGCCGTACCTAAGTAGACTTCGCCAGCGAAGGCTAATGTTTCACTCAAGGTTGGGTGCGGGTGGATGGATTCGGTTAGGTCGTGGACCTTGCAGCCCATTTCAATGGCGACGACGGCTTCGGCGATCAATTCGCCGGCTCCTGAGCCGACGATACCGCAGCCGAGCAGGCGGTCGGTCTCTGGATCGATGAGCCACTTGGTGAGCCCATCGGTACGGCCGATGGCGATGGCTCGTCCACTGGCTTGCCACGGGTACTGGACGATCTTTACGGTGCGGCCCTCGGCCTTGGCTTGGTCGGCGGTGAGGCCGGCCCAGGCGATTTCCGGATCGGTAAAGACCACCGCAGGAATCGCGTGTGCATCATTTGCGGCGGCATGGCCGGCGAGTACCTCTGCGGCTACTTTGCCTTCGTAGGAGGCTTTATGAGCGAGCATTGGTTCGCCTGCGATATCGCCAATAGCGAAAATGCGCTCATCGGTGGTGCGTTGTTGGTTATCGACTTTCGCAAAGCCGCGCTTATCAAGCTCGACCTTGGTGTTCTCTAGTCCGAAGCCTTTCGATACGGGGCGACGGCCGACTGCGACAAGTACGCGTTCGAACTGATGCGTGCCGCTGACGCCTGAGTCATCGCCTTCAGGACCTTCGATATCGACATCGACGTGATCGCCCGCGTCTCTTAAAGCGGTGACCTTGGTATTCAAGTGAATCGCGGTCATCGTCTGCGAGAGTCGTTTCGCAAGCGGCTTCACGAGATCTCGATCTGCACCGGGTAACAGGCCGGTGGTCATCTCGACGACGGAAACCTCCGAGCCGATTTCTGCATAGACGGTGCCCATCTCTAGGCCGATGTAGCCGCCGCCGATCACGAGCAGTGACTTGGGGATGTCCACAAGATTGAGCGCGCCGGTGGAGTCCATCACTCGGTCGCTGCCGATGTTGAACATCGGCGGCATGGCGGGCACGCTACCCGTGGCAAGGATGCAGTGGTCGAACGTAATGCGTTCGCTCTCGTAGGTCTCTGGGTTGCCACCTTCGAGTTGCAGTGTTTGCGAATCGACAAACACGCCGCGAGCATGGATGCGTTTCACTTTGCGGCGTTTGACGAGCTCGGCCAGTCCGCCGGTAAGCGTATCGATGACTTTTTCTTTTCGCGCCCGCATCGCATCGACGTTGAGCTTAGGCTCTTGGAAGTCGACACCCCATTCGTGCATTTCGCGCGACTCACTGATGACTTTCGCCACGTGCAGGAGGGCTTTACTGGGAATGCACCCACGCAACAGGCAGGTGCCACCCAGGCGCGGGTCGGCTTCGACGATAGCGACCTCGAGGCCAAGATCGGCGGCCATGAACGCTGCGGCGTACCCACCGGGCCCGCCTCCGAGAACGACAACTTGAGAATGCATGTGGGAAGGGGCTAGGGGTTGAGGGGCCAGGAACCAGTTGCTAGGACGGGGGCGGTGGCCCTCGCGAGAAACCCCCAGTTTAACGCGAAAGGGGCGTCAGAGGTAGGGCCGCTTGCGGCTTAGCCGCGGGGCCTAAGGAGGGTGAAATCAAGGCAATTTAGCGGGGCTGCCCTGCTCAACAAAGGACGCGGCTAAACCGAAAGCGAGGGGCTAGACGTGACCGGGCGGGTCGCCGGGGGAGTTAGGGGAAGATAGATTGATGTGCGAGTGGGGGACTCTGCTATCAGCCTTGCTTTGAGGAGGCGTAGGAAACGGTGACATCCACTGAGTCTGCCTGTTCCATATGTGGAAAAACATGACCTTTGCTCTTGGGCGTTCTCCAAAGCTTGTTGGGGAGTATTTCTGATTCGGCTTTCGAGACCGCATAGATCGTGTAGTTCCACGTCTGAATGATACTACCGCCGGAATCACGTGTAGTAATGTTGGCATCGACGGTACGAACTGGTACGTCTCCAGTGTTGCGCAGCGTAACGACAAGTTTCTGCGCCTCGAATCCATTGGACTTAACGAAGTTTCTAATCCCAGCCAGCACAACCTCAGCTGAAGCATCCGCTTCTTCTTGCTCGTGTTCTTCTTTCTCCAACTTTGCTGCACGCCGTGGGGGGAGCTGTGTATCCTCAACACTAGTGAGCGGGTCGCAACCAACCGCTAGTAGAGTGAACAAGAGAAGGGGGGGCTGAGAAATCGCATAGGATTGAGAAGCGGATTGTGCGATCAGGTGGCGCTGCGTCGGTTCACCGGCGAGCTGTTAGCTCGCGGCTACTTGCTGTTGGGAACAGTTGCGAGATACTCCACGCGAGGCTCGCCGGCTTGGATACCGTTAGGTAAGAACACAGTGCGCATTGAGCGTACCATCGACGGTGACACGCAACTCTGCCTCGGTGGGAGGGGTTGGGGTATACTCTCCCTTCAGAAAAACGCCTTTTGGATCAACATGAGAGCAGCGGTTCTCCGTGCCATTAACTGCCAAGACTAACGAAACACAAGATGAATGGGCGGCATATTCCATGAGTGGATTCCGACGACCTGCGAAAAATTATTGCCTGTCGAGAGACATTCAACTCGACGAGAAAAAGAAGCTCGGGTATGGAACGGATGGAGGGGTATGGAATCTACTACGTCGATCCGCAACCGCCGAACATTCGCTTTCGGTGGTGAGGCTTCTTGGGATGGGGAACTGGTGGCGGGGCTCCTGTGAGTCGTTGTCCGGCGGCTATTTTGAAACCGCCGCTTGCGGATTAGCTGCAATTTTCATTGAAGTCTGAGCTTTCATGAAGTCTTCGTCTCATTCAGTAAATGCTCTAGCGCAGGTTCCAACTCGGGATACTCAAAGTGATATCCCGTGTCGCTGAGTACCGTGGGTTTCACACGAGTGCTGGCAAGTAGCAGTGCGTCGGCCATTTCGCCGAAGGCGAGCCTTGCGACAAAGGCGGGCATGGGGAGGAACGTCGGGCGACCGAGCACGCTCCCTAGAGTTTTTGTGTATTTGTGATTTGTTACCGGGTTTGGGGCGGTCATGTTCACCGGGCCGGAGAGCGTGGGCGTGTTGATCACATGAACAATGCCCGCGACCAAGTCATCCAGCGCAATCCAACTGAAGTATTGCTGGCCGTTGCCGAGGACACCACCGACGCCCATCTTGAACGGGGTGAGCATCTTGGCCAGCGCGCCACCTTTGGGACTGAGCACGACTCCGATGCGCATGTTCGCTACGCGAATGCCTGCATCGCGGGCCGGTTCGCAGGAGGCTTCCCACTGTTGGCAGACGTCGGGAAGGAAGCCCTCGCCAGGGTCTGATTGTTCGGTAAGCACGCTGTCGCCCCGATCGCCGTAGTAGCCGATGGCCGAGGCGCAGGCGAGTGTGTGCGGTTTGTTCTGACAGTTGGCAATTGTTTCCGCGATCAGCAGCGTGCCCTTGGTACGAGAGTGGAGGATGCGCTGCTTGACGGCGTCCGACCAACGGCTGTCTGCGATGCCTTCGCCGGCCAGATGGATGACTGCATCCGCATCTTCAAAGCGGACTGCATCGATCTCGCCTTTGTTGGGATCCCAGTGCAACTCACGTGCGGAGTCTTTCACTTCGCGGCGCACGGCGCGGATGACTTTGTGGCCGTCGTTTTCGAGGGCATTAACCAGGGCCGAGCCGACGAGGCCACTGGCGCCGGTGATGATGATGGTTTGATCGGAATTGCTCATGATGCGAACTTCGCTAACGAAACTTGTTTGAAAATTGGGTCAAAGTTGTAGAGTCCGCTGTGCGGACCATGATAGGGAGTCTAGTTGATTGGCTCGTCGGTTCGTGGTCGCTTCGCGGCGATTCTTTGGTCCGCACAGCGAACCCTACAACTATTATTACTTTGCACAGCGAAAGCCGGTGTGGTTGGTGGTTTCCTCGGGTGGGGCGTGGTCGCGGTAGCTTACCACGAGGGCGTCGCCGTAATTGGCTGCTGATAACCATGAACCGCCACGACGGACGCGTTGTTCACTGACAAAGGCTGTTGGCTGTTGGCTTTTGGCTGTTGGGCCTGATTTCTTGCTTGTATTGTGCGGTGTTGCCTTGGCATAACTTTGGGGGTCGTAGGCGTCCTGGCACCAGCACCAGACGTTGCCGGTGATGTCATAGAGGCCGCGGCGAGTGGCTGGGAACGCACCGACGGGGGACAGGCCGGCGTAACCATCTTCAGCGGTGTCTGCTTGGGGGAACCAGCCTTGCCAGCCGTTAGCCAGCCATCTTGGAGCTTGCCCCGTTTGATCTTGGTGGTTGCCACTGGGCATGAGTTCGCGGCCCCACGGGTAGGGGCAATCGACGCGTCCATCGCGGGCAGCGTATTCGTATTCGGCTTCGGTCGGAAGGCGTCGTCCTGCCCAGGCGGCGTAGGCACTGGCGTCGTACCATGAAACATGCACTACGGGGTAATCTTCTCTGCCGGCAATTGAGCTGCCCGGTCCTTTAGGCGTTTGCCACGCTGCTCCGGTAACGACACGCCAGGCGCGTGCGTTGGGAACAAACACGCGCGAGCTGCCACGGCGCTCGGCCGTGGTGATGTGGCTGGTGGCGGCAACGAACTTGGCAAATTGAGCGTTGGTGACAGAAGTTGCTTCGATCTGGAAGCTGGAGACGGCCCGTTGATGCACGGGGCGTTGATCGGCCGGGCTAGGGCGCGGTGCGCCCATTGAGAAGATGCCGCCGGGAAGCGAGACAAGTTTGCCGGGGTTCGCTCGGGCGGGCCGGGGTGGATGTTGGACAGTTTCTGAATTCGTGTCGGTACCGCGAGGCCAGGCGGCGGTAGCAGCGAGGGCAGCGGCGATGAGAATGAGGCGTGTCATGTGGCGTCCGTGCCTGGTGAGGTCCGCTGTGCGGACAAGTGCTTCGCGAGTTAGGTAGGGTATGTCGAGCGGAGCGAGGATTCGGGGGGCTTCAGACCTCAGGCTTCAGGCCTCAATGGTAATACCGAGGCCCGGAGCCTGAAGTCCGAATCCGGTATGCCTCGCTCCACTCGGCAATACCCTACAATGAACATCAGGATCCTCTGTTGCGGATCCTACCGCCGATCCTTGATGCGTTGGCTTTCTTTCTCCAGTGTGCGACGTTCGCCACGGGTGAGGCTGCCTTGGCCGCTCGCTGAGACTTTTCTGAGGATGCGGTCAATTTCATTCTCACGCTCTTCCTCTTCTTCGGGAGAGTGAACGCGCAGCTTGGGGCCGCGACGGGGAAGCTGTGTCGTGGAAAGTCCGCTTAGGAAATTGCCCAATGGGTTGAAGCCGGTTTTGTAGAACAAAAAGCCGAATAGGGTACCCGAAAGGTGGGCGGTGAAGGCGACGTTACCCGAGCGGTTGACGGCTCCCATCGCGTCGTAGAACAGTGCGATACCGGCAGCCAGCCACATGGGCATGGGGATGACCAACATGAACAACACCTTGCGGTATGGCCAGTTGAGTGCATAGAGCAAGAACAGTGCCGCGATACCACCCGAGGCGCCAAGCATTCCACCAGCAGGGCCGCCGTAGGCGGCTTCGATGATCGACCACCCGAGACCTGCGAAGACAATCGCGGTGAGGTACAAGCCGAGGAATTGCTTCGAGCCATAACGGTTTTCTAACTCCCGACCGAACATCCACAGCACGACCATGTTGACGAGGATGTGGCCGATATCCGCTAACGAATGGAGGAACCCGTAGCTAAGGAGTTGATATGCTTTCCAAGGCTGCTGGAACCAATTGGCCGAGAGGGCAAAGTATTGGTCGATGGTTGAAGTAACCATCGGTGGCGAAGTCGGGCCACCGGGGATTTGGTACTGCGTGAACATTTGCAGCAAGTAGACCGCGACGTTCACCATGACGAGGCGCATGGTCACACTTTGCGGCATAGAGAGTTGTACTCCCTGGCCTTCGTACTGGGCGTAGTCGCGGTTTTCGTAACCCATGGGGGGAGGGAATTAGGGGTTAGGTGGTTAGGGAGATAGGTCTAGGGAGGGTACTTTGCTCGCGGGGCTAGCGATAGGCGAACCGGTGCAAGAAATGCTAGCAGCCGCTCGCGGGTTAGCAAGCAGTGGGGTAAGAGTTTCCAATAGAATGCAGTGCTAGATAACTGCTAAGCCGCAAGCGGGCTAAGGTTCAAATCGCAAGAGATTGCCGCCTGCTGGGGCAGCGGGACGGACACTGCCTACCTGGCGGAGCATAAGCTGCTGGGCCAGTTGTTCGTTGGCGGTGAGTGCTTGATCAAGCAAGCCCTTGGCGTTGTCGACGATCTCGGCCAGCTTCTGAGAAAGTGCTTCGATGGCTTCTCGGTCGCGTTTCATGAGCGTGAGATCTTTGGCGAGAGCAACTTTTTCGCCTTCGCGATAAGCTTGCAACTTTTTTGCACTGGCCTGGGCTTCCTGGACTAGGCTAATGTCTTTTTGTAGGGCCATGGCATTGGCCTGCATGACGACCTTGCTGCGATTGAGTTCCTCGAACAGGTATCCGTAGGAGCGCAATGGGCGATCGTAACGCTTCTCAGCGGCATTGCTGATTTCGTCCGGGCCTAGTCGGTTGCCCTCTTCATCAAAGCCGGCAGTGTGGTATTCGTCGTCATCTGCGTTGGCCGGGCCTCCGTGACGAAGATATTCTTCGACTGTGGCCGGTGGTAGCAACTGGCGAAGCTGTTGCTCGTTGAGCTCTGCGTAGAGCTCGTGCCGATCATCGGGCATGGTTTCATAAACGCTCCACGGGCCTTTGCTGCGCTCGAGTCGGCTGCCGGTACGTTGGTCGAGTTGCTGAATCGGTGACAGCACGGCTCCATCGGGGGTGACGCTCACCACTTTGAATTGGCCGAGATACTGCGTGCCTTCCGAGGGGTTTGGGCCGTTGGAAAGACCAATCTCGAAGGCGAAGACAATTGCCTCAGGTGGCATGCCGTGGGGAGACGGTTGGGGGATGGCAACTGGGATCGCGTCGTTGGCAAGCGGCCCCGAGGGTCGAACGCCGCGCCATACGCGCCCGCGTTGGCGAGTGAGTTGCTTCACTTGTCGAGCGAGTGTATCGATGCCCGGAATGCTTTCGACATCGGCACCAAAGGGGGGCTTCTCTGAATCCCGAAACATCTTACCGATGAGGCCCGCGTTCTCAGTGCCGTTGCGGAACGCGAGGTTGATTTCTTCTGCCTCTTCGATAAGTGTGCGTTCGCGTGGCAATTTTTGGCGCAACGCGCGATGGATGCGTAAGGTTTCGGCGGAGAGGAACAGCGCACCCAAGCCGCCCAAAAAGATACCCAGCATGAGCAGCATTTGGGCCCAGTGCCAGTTCTTGATGCAGAGGAACGTCGCCACGAGCGCCACCAGCGCAACGATCCCAATCACGGCTGTAAAGACAATGCCCAACGGGTGCTTCCTAACTTGAAATGAGGTGCCAAGGGCCGTTCTGCGCGTCTAGCAAAGTGACTGGCCCTTCACTTGATACTAAATGCCGCTCTGGGCAGGGTCAAGTTTTTCACTCGATAGCCAGTTGCGTTGAGCAGGTTCCTGTGGGGCAATCGCTACAAGTGGCATAATTGTGCCGCCGATTACTCTTCTTTAGGGGGGCGTGAAGGGCGGGGCACCGGCGAGCTGTTAGCTCGCGGCTATTTCCTCCGGTTTGCCGCTTGCGGCTTAGCTGCGTTGTAACACGCTCAGAACTCCCCTACAGCGTATACCCATCGCGGTAATCCCGACGCACGATCTTCTCTAGCTCGGGATCGTTTACGGGCATAGCTTTCTTGGCGTCCCACTCGACCTTGCCGCCTTTCCAAACGGCTAAGTTACCCAGCAGGATGGTCTCGGTGAGCGGGCCGCTGTAGTCGACCATGTTGGAGACGGGCAGGTGAGGATCGCCGGTGGCGATGCCCGCATAGAATTCCTTGACGTGGCCTAATTCAGGGCCGCCCATGTTGTTTGGGTAATCGACCTCTCGCGGTTCCAGTTTTTCCCCATCGGCATCCGACCAATAGATGCCTGCCTGGGCGTAGTCACCCGCGGCATACAGCTTGCCTTTGCTGCCTACCATGATACAGCCGCTGTTGTCCAGTTGGGCCGGTTTGCCGTCGCCATCAGATTGCGAGAGGAATGGGCCGGTCAGTTCTGTGGGAGGAAGTTGACTGCCATCGTACCAGTGCAGAGTGAAGGCAGCGCGCCCGTCAAGCTCAGGGAACTCGAATTTGATCCTCGACCACTCGGGATAGCTATCGCCATTGTGGCCGGAAGTTTCTGCGGTAATAGAAGTTGGGTCGCGCATGGTTAGCGCCATGTACGGCATGTTAACCGTGTGGCAGGCCATGTCGCCCAGAGCTCCGGTACCGAAGTCCCACCAGCCGCGCCATTTGAAGTCGTGGTAGCCGTCGGCGTAAGGCCGCATCGGCGCGGGGCCAATCCACGATTCCCAGTCGAGCGAATCAGGAACGGGCTTGTCGGGTTGGCGATCTTCGCCTTGCGGCCACACAGGGCGGTTAGTCCAAACGTGGACATCGCTCACATCGCCCAGTTGGCCGCTGCGCACTTGGTAAGCGGTTTTCCGCATAGGATCGAACGCGGTGAACTGGTTACCCATTTGCGTGACGACCCCCATTTCGCGAGCGATGTTTTGCAACTGGCGCGCTTCGTGAATGGAATGCGTGAGCGGCTTCTGGCAGTAGACGTGTTTGCCCATCTTCATCGCCTTCGAGGCGATCACGGCGTGGGTGTGATCGGGCGTGCTGACGGTAACGGCATCGACTTTATCGCCGAGCTGGTCAAACAGTTCGCGATAGTCGGTAAACGTGTGTTCGGTCTTGAACTGCCTGGCAGTGCCTTTCAGCGTACGACGATCGACATCGCACATGGCGTAAATCTTACCGAAGCGAGAGGCGTTTTTTGTATCGCTCTTGCCTTTGCCGCCCACACCCACGCAGGCGATTTGCAATCCGCCGTTGACCATTTTTGAGGTCTGCGCTTGCACGCCCCCGGCGACCCAGTAACCGACACCGGCTGCTGTTGTGGAAAGAAAGCCGCGGCGAGTGGTGCCCTGGGATAGCAGAGCGGTAGGCTTTTTAGTCATCGAGAGAAACCCTTTGATACGGCAGGACTGGTAACACAGTGTCGTAAACACTGGAGAGTGTTATTAACATTGGGAATTGGCAAGAACTGGAGGAAGGCTGAATTCTAGTCGAGCGAAAATCGCGAAGCAACCAATCCCGCATAGTTTTCTCGGACCGTGCAAACCTGATGGAAGAACTTTTCAGACTTTTCTAGCCGCACCATGATCGTGGCCTATGCGTATCAGCTTTCTGGGGAGCGAATCACGCCTGGCGGCAGAATTTGCTAGACTGTCACGGTCCGCATGGGCATTTCCCTTTCCTTCCCAAACCCTTTACAAGCTCGCACGAGGAGCCATTTGTGTCCTTCTTGAAATCGCTCGCGAAGAATCTCAAAAAACTAAAAACGGCCGCGGCCATTCTCGCGCCATTGGTGGCCGGTCACGCCGCCACGGGTCAAACCACCTCGGCGAACCCCCCGAGTGTCGCGCCGCAGACGCTTGAGCAACGCGTGGAGCAACTGCGCGGAAAGATGCAAAAGGACGACAAGGGCAATCTCATCGTCGTCGATTTAGAAAAGTGCAAAGCACAAACCGCAGACATGGCACTGTTTGAAGGGGAAGACTCACTCAAGAAGTTGGTGTTGTGGGGCGCTACCATCTCGAACGAAACTATGGCCGCGCTGCCGGTGCTTCCGCAACTGAAGGAACTGCGACTGCTTAATACGAGTGTGACTGACTCCGGGTTGGCAGAACTGGCCCGCTTTCCGTCGCTACGATCAATCAACTTGCATCGTTCTTCACAACTCACCGACGAGGGGATCGAGCACCTGGTTAAGCTGAAAGAGCTAACGCACTTCGCAGCGCCGTACACCAAGTTTACTGATGAAGGCGTTTTACAGTTGGGGGCTTTGAAGAAGCTTCGACTGCTCGACTTGCGCGGCTGCACGTTGAGTAACAAGTCGTTGGGTGTAGCTCCCGAGTTGCCCGTGTTGTCGAGTCTGAAGCTTCGCGCTCCGGGGATCGACGACGATGGGCTAATTCATCTAAAGAATCTGAAGCAACTGCGCGGGTTGCATCTAGAAGATGCCAAGCTCACCGACGAGGGCATGCAGACGCTCGCCGGGCTGGTGAATCTTGACGACTTGAATCTACTGCGGGTCCCATTTGGCGATGAAGGAATGGCGGCGCTCGCCGGGATGAAAAAGATGCGGCTGCTCATCCTGCGTGGCACCTACGTGAGCGACGAGGGGCTCGCGCATCTTTCTGAGATGAGCGAACTGGCAAAGCTCGATCTGAGCGAAACAGGCGTGCAGGGTCCAGGGCTCGCGCACCTTGTCGGCTGCACGAAATTAAAGTGGCTGAACCTGTGGAACAGCTTTGTGGACGATTCGGCCATAGAGCCTTTGGCGAAGCTCACCAGCCTGGAAGACCTGAATCTCAACGCGACGCTCGTTACCGACGACGGGCTGGCGAAGTTGGCGACGCTGAAGAATCTTAAGAAGCTGTCGATTACGCAAAGCTCGACGACGCCGGCTGCCGCAGAGAAGCTTAAGGCGGCGATACCTGGGGTTGAGGTGAAGCAGTAGCTGTGCAGAGAGGGGGCATGGGCAGCTTGTTGCCTTGCGGAGTAAGGCTTCAGACTTCAGACCTCAGGCTTCAGTACACGTTCGGTTAACCCCCGAGTCCCGAAGCCTGATACCTGAAGTCTGAGGCCTCAGGAATTCCCAGGCATGTTGCCCATGCCACCCTCAGACTCTACAGAGGAAAGAACTTCACTGAATAGAAGCCGGCTGTTTGGGCTAGGGGCTCGTCGAAGGGCTCGTTCACGGCGTCGACCAGTTTCTTGCGTAGCGAGGCTAGTTCGGGAGCGGTAAGATCTTCCGCGGAGAAATTTCGCACGGCCATCAGCATTTGGTGGCGCAGGCGGGGTCGATGCTCCTCGACAGTGGTTTGCACTTCTTTGAGGTTGCGATTAGTGACCTGCACGAAGGCGTGGAAATTCACAACGCCACTTTGCCCGTCGGGACCGTGGGGAGGGAGCGAGATGTGAAACTTTCCGAGATCGACTTCTTCGAGCCGCATGCCGGCGGCCGCGGCACGACGTTGGCTGATGAGCGCATCCGCATCTACGCAGCCAATCAATAGGGGCAGCGCGAGTAGCGGGAGCAGTCTTTGCGAGCGATGTTTATTTGAAGAGTTCGACATACGGGTTGCAGGCAGAATCGTTACAAGCGGCACTTTCCGCTGATTGCGCGGAGCGAGCCCAAGAGAGTGGTTCTTCTGAAAGGTAGCTCACTGCCGCCGTGGGAGTGGGAAGTATGTTTATTTATGCATTTCGTTCCCAATTCAGTTGCCAAGTTCTGTACTTCCCGCCTCTGGTGGGTGCTGCTACTGGTGCTTGCGCTGCCCGGTTGTGGTGGCGAGGAAGTGCCGCGGCTGGTGGACTACTTCGACGATCTGGAGTTCGACGCGCCCACCGACGCAACCGTGGAGGTTGCAGTGGGCAGATATCGCGTGCCAGTGTCGGTTCCGGACAGGAGCAAGCCAGAGCCCGAGTGGCGTCAGTTGAAGTTCGCGCTGTATGTAGTGACGGCAGAGACCAAGAAGAAATCCCTTGCCGAGGCGTTTGAAGGTCGACGCGGACCGTTTCAGGATTCCGTGCTGAAGATCGTACGCAACGTGACGGCCGATGAGTTGGAAGACCCGCGCCTTGCCAGCGTGAAGATGCGCCTGACGGATATGGCCCGCATGCAACTGGGTGAGCATCGCGTGCAGCAATTAGTGATCGTGGAACTTCTGGACGAATCCATTTAGGAATTAGTGCTATGACATTCGAGACAAAGCTACACAGGACAGCTCCATTGGGATTCTGCAAACTGCTGCTGACGGTGCTGGTCTTTAGCCAGCCGGTTGCTTTGGCTCGTGCTGCTGAGAATGACGGAGCAAGTACGAAAGATACCGCGACTGCGACAAGCGGTGTGGAGGCTGGCGCAGAGGGTGAAGAACAGGAGGAACGTCCGGCGTATGCGACTTTCGACCTGGGTGAATTTCGCTTGAAGGAGTTTCGCCCCACGCGAAATGAGACCTCTCGAGTACTGTTTGCCGTTTCGCTGAAGCTTAACGAGGGGACTTCCCCCCGAACGATCGAGCAACTAGCCAACTGGAAACAGCGCCTTCGCAACGAAGCGCTAACCGCAGTGCGCTCATTGGAGCTGGCAAGCTATCAAGAGCCGAGCCTACATCGCCTACAGAACGTGATCCTCCTGCGCATCAATCGGCTGCTACCGGTGCCGCTGGTTGAGCGAATCTTTGTGACGGAGTTCACGGTTGGTGATCACTAAGAGGCGTGCCGAAGAATGACCAATGACCAAGCCTAAATGACCAATCGCAAGCGGTTGGCCAACGTGCCTTGGTCATTGGTCATTGCTGGCGCATGGTACGCCTCGCTCCACTCGACCTACCCTACGGCTTTTTGGCTCTCGACTCTCAACTCAATGGCTATCTTGTCGCAAGCGTGGATCGGTCGCTTCTTGCAAGCCTTCGCCGATGAGGTTGTAAGCGAGCACGGTCAAGAAAATCGCTGTGCCGGGGAAGACGATGAGCCACCACATTTGTTGAATTGCTGTGCGACCGCTCTTGAGTAGCGTTCCCCAACTGGGATTTGGGGGCGACGCGCCGAAGCCTAGATAGCTCAGCCCGCTTTCGATGAGAATGGCCGCCGCAATACCGAACGTGATCGGAACCAGTACCGGGGCGAGCGCATTGCGTAGTACGTGGCGGAACATGATTCGCCAGCGGTTTGCGCCCAACGCTCTAGCGGCGGTGATGAACTCCATCTGCTTGAGTTTGAGAAACTCTGCGCGCGTGAGCCGAGCAATGCCGGTCCAGCTTGTGCAGCCGACGATTGCCATCAGATGCCAGTTGGTCACGTTGTCGAGCATGGCCACCAGTGCAAGGATCAGCACCAGTGAGGGGACGCACATCACCACTTCAATGAGGCGACTTAGTAGGATGTCGATCCAACCGCCCAAGTAGCCGGCCAGCGCACCGATGAAGATGCCAATCGACGCGGCAATGCCCATCGACACGAAGCCGACGCTCAGGGCTATCTGCGTGCCGTGGACCATTTGGGCGAACACATCGAACCCTTGCTGGTTGGTGCCAAACCAGTTCAAGCTGCTGGGCGATCCTTTGGTGCCTGAGGGGTTGCCAGGGCGGCCTTCACCGTTTTCATCGACCCATTCATTCTTGCGTACGCGACGATACGGGTCTTGATACACCAACGGCCACACGGCCCAGCTTTCGGGGTCTTTCTTCTTGAGGTTCTTTGGGTAGATGTTGCGGAAGCGCTCTTTGCGGAAGATCGGGTTTTCCCAGCTGCGCACGTAGTAGCCCATTGCAGGGAAATAGATGCTGCCCTTGTACTTGCAGACAATCGGCTTGGTGCCAGCGATCATCGGCGCAGTGAGCGCGACGATGCCTAAGAACATGACGAACGCGAGTGACATCATTTGCAGCTTGCGTTGCCGGAACCTCTGCCATGCTTCGCCCCAGAAGCCGCGCGATACCTGCTCGGGCACGTGAGGATCGGCAGCGTCTCGTTCAAGCAGTTCAGCAGGCGTTTCGGTAGGAAGTTCGTTAAGCATTGCTATTACTGGTCAATTTTGTCACCGAGCTTGCTCGGTGTTTGGTTTTCGATTGGTGTTGCTCAAGTTGAGCGCGGAGCAAGTTCAGAGGCGAAATGTGGAGGTGATGAACTCAGTGATAGGTTACTCGTGGATCGACAACAGCATAAAGCACATCCGCCAGTAATTGTCCCAACAGTGTCAGCACAGAGAACATGAGCGTGAGGCCCATGATGGTTTCGTAGTCGCGTTGGCCGATGGCTTCAAAGTACAGTCGCCCCATGCCGGGCCAGACGAAAATCTGTTCGAGGATGACCGCGCCGCTCAACAGCCCGGGGAGTGTGAGTCCCATGAGTGTTACCAGCGGGATGAGTGTATTGCGAAATGCATGGTGCCACACGACGCGCCCCGGCGGCACGCCCTTCGCTTTGGCGGTGCGGATGAAGTCTTGCCGTACCACTTCCTGCATGTTGGCTCGAATAAATCGCGAGTAGTAAGCCAAGCTGCCGTAGGTGAAACAGATCACCGGCAGGATGGAATGCTTTAGCAAATCCCAAGCGTACTCTGCCGCGGTGAACTGCTCGTACCCGTCGGAATGCATTCCATAGAGCGGCAGCCAATCGAGCTTCACGTAGAAGAGTAACTGCAAGTACAGCGCAGCAACAAACGAGGGTAGCGAGTAGAGCATATAGAGTAGCGTACTCGTGGTGCGTTCGGCCACGCTGTCGCTATGCGTGGAAGACCACAACCCGAGAGGGATCGACAGTAGGTAAGTTAGTATCAACGAGGTGACCGAGAGCAACAGCGTAGCCGGGGCGCGTTCCGCAATGAGCGTGGCGACCGGTTTGTCGTTCTGCGGGATCGACTTTCCCAGATCGCCGCTGAGGGTATTTCCAAGCCACACGAAGTATGCTTGGTACCACGGCTTATCCAAACCGTACTGCACGCGACGACGCTCTAGGGCCTCTTCGCTGAGTTGCTTACTGGGATCCAAGTTCGCCATGTCGCCAGTCAGCGGTGTGCCGGGCATGGCGCGAATCAGGCCGTAGATCAAGAAGGTGATTAGCAGCAGCGTGAGCAAGCCGATGGCAGTGCGACGGAGGAGATAACTAGTCATGTGGAGAGGTTCTTCAGTCTCGTTCCCACGCTCCTGCGTGGGAACGCAATGCCCAGCCGCTCCTGCGGCGCTTTGTCAAATATCGGCTTGCTTTTCTTCAGCTTCGTGGCCGCAGGAGCGGCCTCCACTTGCGTTCCCACGCAGGAGCGTGGGAACGAGGTTGAATGGCTGGTGCCTACGGCCTTTCCGCTGGCACGTAGATGCTGCTAACACCAGGGCTATAGTTGTAGGGGCCACGGGGGCTGAAGTGGTAGCCGCGTAGTTTCTTGTTGAAGGCATAAAACGCGGGTCGGTAAAACAGCCACGTGTAGGGCTGATCGTCCCAAAGGATCTGATGGATCTTTGCGTAAATCGCTGCACGTTTTTCCTTGTCCAATTCTTTACGTCCTTCTTTAAACAGGCGATCAACTTCCTCATTGGAATATTGCCCATAGTTGCGATTCTGCCCGGTGGCGAAAATGTTCTCGTTCGAGTCCGGGTCAGTCGAGGTGCCCCAGCCTCCCATAGTCATATCAAATTCATGATCGAGATTTTTCTGCTGCATGACGGTGAATTCCGTTGACTTCACGTGCGCAATAATACCGATCTGGTCGAGGCACTCCTTCATGAGTGTGGCTGCTTGGATGCCTGTCTCCGAGGTGTACGTCATCAGAGCAAACTCGAACGGCACAAGCTTGCCGTCGATCATCTTGTCGCGAATTCCATCACCATCGCTGTCGTCCCATCCCGCTTCGTCCAGCAGATCCTCTGCTTTGTCGAGGTCTTGCTGCACGATCTTCGGAGCGTTCTCAGGGAACATCCAAGACTCAGGGTGGTAGGTGCCTTGGCTCTGTTGATAGAGATCGCGACATATGGTTTTCAACAGCTCCTCGTAATCCACTGCGTAGGTCATTGCCCAGCGGACCTTTTTATCTGCAAAGTAGCGGGACTCCACGTTGTATTGGAAAAAGAAGTTGGTCCACTCAATGGCTGTGACTTTCGTGTTGTGCTTATAGAAGGCTGCATCACCGGTCTGGCTTTCCCACTGCTCGGGTCGGAGCAACATCTCTTCGATATCGCCCTTCTTGAGCGCGAGCAGTGCCGTGTTGGCGTCTTCGATGACTTTCACACGCACCGACTTAAAGTAAGGTTTTTTGCGCACCTGCTTGCCATTGTGCATGTAGTAGCTTTCGCGCCGCTTGACGACAAACTCTTGGTTGCGCACCCGTTTGCTGAGCGTGTACCCTCCGTTGACCACGGGGTGATCTTCCAGTTCGCGGTGTCGTTTACTGCGCTTCATGGAGGGGTCTTCAGGCAGGGTTTTCTCGTAGATGTGCTTGGGCAAGATCGGAAAAATCATGTTCGGCTTGTTCGTAGCCAAAGCCGTCTTGTGAAAGTAAACGATTGTGTGGTCGTCGTAGGCCTTTACCAGCTTGAGTTGATCGGTTCCTTGCCGTACCGCGGGAATCACCAAGTCGTCGTGATCGGTCATGATCAGCCGATAGCTAAATTCAATGTCGTGCGCCGTTACCGGCTTGCCATCGCTCCAGGTGAGGTCGTCACGAATGACCATCTTGTCGGTGAGCCCGTCTTTGCTGGTCTGCCAGCTAACGACGGAATTTTGCGGGGCGAAGTAGTTGAAGTGGCGGTCGAAGCTTAGAAAGCCCAGGCCGGAGAGATCGCTGAACTCGAAGTCCGTCACGCTACTTACCATCACGGGGTTCGTTGTCTTCAGGTCGCCAGTGACGTGGCGTACGAAGTCTTGGTCGTAGTCGACATTCTTCCCGTCGGCGTCAGCCAACACACCCAGTGCGGTGAGAATTTTCTTGTTGTTTCCGGGCGGTCCGTTCTTAAGTTTGAGTGCTTCCTCTACGCTGACCTCAGGCGGTTCTTCCTCGGCAAGTTCTTTGCGCAGTTGCGCTTCGCTATCGAGAACCGGATTGTCTTGCCAGTCGGCTGACTCATCTAGCTCCTCCAAGGTCGGTGGATCGAAGTCAACGATAGCATTACCCAATACGAAGGGTTGATCCGATGGGGCGGCTTCGGCTTCCTCGGTTTCACTCGTCTCAGCGGAGTCTGTCGACTCGTCAGCGATCGCTTGCTCTTCGCTTTGCTTAGCTTTCGGTGGAGCCTCCGTGCTGGAAGAGCAACCGGCGGTAAGTGCTAGCAAACAGCACAGCGTGAGTGATAACTTGGCAATAGTCATAGTGGCGAAAAGTGGAAGTATAAGTGAGGGACTGTTGAACTAAGGGCTATTGTTTGCAATCAACCCATGTGAGGCTAGGGCAATTGGAAAGGCAATGGCGAATTAGGAAAGACGTTTGGGGGGACTGTTAGCTCGTGGCCAATTCCTATCGCTGCTAGCACCTTAACTTCTGTTGTCGCTCTCCACGCTACGCTGTTATGCTCTCGACGCAACTATACTTACCCACACAGCGTACGCAGCGAGATTGCCATGCAGGCGGTTCCTAATCAGATACCCAGTCCAAGACCCAGTCAGGTTCTCTCCGTTCTCGCTTTTTTGCTGTTTCTGGCAAGCTTACCAGCACTGGCTCATGCGCAGGTGGTCGAAGTCACGACCAAAGCTCTGCAGGAGAAAGCCCAGGTCGAGAAGCTCCAGGAGCAGATCGGATTCGACGCGGAATGGATTTGGTCGCCGGCGCACAAGAAGAATGAAGCGCCCCAAGGCGATTGCTACTTTCGCAAGACGTTCACGACGGGTCCGATTGAGATTGCGGAAATCCAAATCGCCGCGGACAACGCCTTCGAGCTGTTCATCAATGGCGAACCAGTTGCCACTGGAACCGACTGGCGACAGATGCAGGTACACGACATCAAACGTTACACCGGAAGTGGCGATACGCACACCATAGCGATTCGTGTTTCGAATACCGACGGCAACGCGGCCGGACTTGTCGCCCGCTTGCTGATTAAAGAAAAGGCGGGAACTTACAAGAGCTTTTCCACTGACAACACCTGGAAGACGAGCGTGCGACGCTTTCAAGGTTGGCGGCTGAGAGAATTCCGCGATGCCGACTGGCTTGACGCTACTAGTTTCGGCCCGCTGGGAGCGACGCTCCCATGGGGCGACGAAGTGGTCATCGCCGGGCAAGGTGCACGGTTTACCGTGGACCGCGAGTTTGCCGTTGAGCGGCTGATGCGCGACGAAGCAGTTGGCTCGCTGATCGCCATGACCTTCGACTCCCGCGGTAATATTTATGCCTCGCAAGAAGGGGGCCACCTGCTGAAGCTCACCGATACCGACGGCAACGGCGTGCATGATGAAGTGACCACGTTTTGCGACGAGCTGATGAATACCCAGGGCATTGTGGCTTTGGGCAGCCGCGTGTTTGCCGTGGGTAGTGGTCCTGAGGGACCGGCGCTTTATCGGTTGCGCGATTCTGATCGCGACGGCACAGCCGACGAAATTACCAAGCTGGTAGGTTTCAAAGGCTCGCGCGGCGAGCATGGTGCGCATGCCGTGCGACTTGGTCCCGATGGCATGCTCTACGTCGTGATCGGCGATCATGCCCGCGTGGATGCCACACCGGTGGGTCGCAGTGCGTATCACAGTTGGTACGAAGGGGATCTTGTACGTCCTCGCTATGAAGACCCTCAGGGGCATGCTGTGGGAATCCCCGCGCCAGGCGGCACGGTGTTTCGCACCGATGCGAACGGTAGTTTTGTCGAGCTGGTGGCTGGTGGTTTGCGCAATGCCTACGATTTTGCCTTCGATGCCCAAGGCGAACTGTTTACCTACGATGCGGACATGGAATGGGACCGCGGAGCTCCCTGGTATCGCCCGACTCGCATCAATCACGTTACCGCCGGTGCTGAAATGGGCTGGCGCAGTGGCTGGGCGAAATGGCCAGAGTATTATTTAGATAGTCTGCCCGCCGCGGTGGAACTGGGTGCGGGCTCTCCGACAGGCGTAGAGTTCTACGATTCGTTTGCATTCCCTGAGAAGTATCACGGCGCGATGTTCGCTTGCGATTGGGCGACAGGTAAGATCTACAGTGTGACGTTTGAGCGTGATGGGGCCAGTTTCCGCGGCAAGAAGGAAGTATTCATCGAAGGTCGTCCGCTGAACGCCACGGACATTGCCGTGGGACCAGACGGAGCGTTGTACTTTTGCACTGGCGGGCGAGGCACTGATGGCGGCGTGTATCGGGTTCGCTACACAGGCAAGGAAACTTCTGAGCTGGCCAACCTTGGCACGGGAATCCAGCGTGCGATTCGCCAACCGCAATTCGATGCCGACTGGGCACGCGGAAAAATTGCCGGTGTGAAGCGCAAGCTGGGTGCCGCCTGGGCTACTGAGTTGCAAGCCATCGTGGGCGATACGAACCAATCGGTGCGCGATCGCATTCGCGCGGTTGATCTACTGATCACCTTCGGCCCGCGCCCCGATGATGCGCTGCTAATGAAAATAGCGACCGACCCACAGCCGGCCATCCGCGCCAAAGCGGCTCGACTGATGTACGCTAGCGACGCCGTGAATGTGCGAGGGCAACTTGCCGACATGCTCGCGGACAAGGATGCGCTCGTGCGTCGGTTAGCTTGTGAATCCTTCATGCGTCGAGGCGAACTGCCTGATGCGAAAGCCGTGCTGCCATTGCTGGCTGATGACGACCGCTTTGTCGCGTTTGCCGCGCGGCGACTATTGGAAAAAATGCCGGTAGAGGCATGGGCCCGCACGGTGCTCACCTCTGGAAACGACCAGCTCTTCCTCAACGGTTCGGTAGCCCTCTTGACCATCGAGCGCCACGAGGCCACAGCGCGGGCAGTGCTCGCACGTTGCGAAGAGATCCTCAACGAAGCCGATGAACCATCGCTGGAACTACTACGAGTGGTTCAGTTGGCGCTGATTCACGGAGAAGTCGATCGCAAGACGGTTGTCCCACTGACCGACCAACTCGCAGATCTTTACCCTACTGAGAACACGATGGTGAATCGCGAGTTGGTGCGATTGCTCGTTCACTTGCAATCACACGAGGCGGCAGCAAAGTTCACGACGGAATTGGCACGAGAAGACATTGCGATTGTCGAAAAAATGCAGATAGCCGCGTATGCCGCTCGTCTGCACACAGGCTGGGATCGTGATGCGAAGCTCGCATTGTTGAACTATTATGAGCAGGCGCGTAGCGTGGAAGGTGGTTATAGCGTGGCGGCTTACGTTGAGCAGTTCGCGCGTGATTTCTTCACGCAGCTCTCGCTTGCCGAACGCCAGCACTTGCTGCAATCGGGCGAACGTTGGCCTGCGTCCGCGTTGTCGGTACTCGCCAAGCTGCCCAAGGAACCGGGTGCCGAAATGCTGGCTGTACTGCGAGAGCTAGACTCGCGCGTGAAGCCACTGTGTAAGAATAGCGATGCCCAACGCCGCCTGCGCGTGGGACTCATTGCCGTGTTAGGGCAAACCGAGGAGACGGCTTCGCACGAGCATCTGCATGAAATCTACGTAAACGAGCCGGACTATCGCGAGACGGTCGCGATGAGTCTCACGCAACAGCCGACTGACGCGAATTGGTCGTTCCTCGTTGATGCGTTGAAGATTGTCGAAGGCGCACCGGCTGAGGAAGTGCTCGACGCGCTCACGAGAGTTCGGCAGCGTCCTAGTGAGGCGGAACACTACCGCAGCTTGATTCTCGTGGGTCTGCGCGGCGAGCCGAAGGTGGCTCGTAAGGTGAACAAGTTGTTGGAGTTTTGGACTGGCGAAGAGGCCAGTCGTGCGGGTGACGACATCGGTAGTGCTGGCGGTTCTAGGCAACTCGCTGGATGGCAAGCTTGGTATGCGGCTAGGTACCCAGATGCGCAACCGGCGCGGTTGCCGGTTGATGCAGGACGCGATAAGTGGAGCTACAACGAGCTGCTTACGTATTTGGACTCTGGTAGTGGCCGTAGTGGCGATGCCACGCGTGGCCATGGGGTGTTTGGCAAGGCGCAATGCGCCGCATGTCATCGCATGGGTACCAATGGGGAGTCGATGGGGCCTGATCTTACGAGCGTAGCTAGGCGTTTCCAGCGCAAGGAGATCCTCGAATCGATCGTGTACCCCTCGCACGTGATCTCTGACCAGTACGCGAGCAAAGTCGTTACTGCCAGTGGTAAAACCTACGTGGGCATTGTTGCCTCACAAGGACGCGCCGGCGTGAAGATGCTCACGCAGTCTGGCCAGGTAAAGGAGTTCGCCCACGCGGAAATCGAAGATATCAGCTCGAGTGATCAGAGTGCGATGCCGACGGGCTTGCTCAACAAACTCACGCTCGAAGAAGTGGGTGACCTGTTTGCGTATCTTGCCAGTGGTGGGCAGGAGACGAGCGTTGCGAAGCGTGGTGCAGGTTCTCAGCGCTAGCTAGTTTCGAAACACAGAAGTCTCCCCCCGAGCCGACATGCTTTAGTAGTCGGGGGGAAGCGCGAGAGTGCGCAACCCGACTACTAACGCATCTCGGCTCGCGACGCTTGTGATCTAGCCAGCCGTTTCACTTCTGCAATATGAGCCGGTTGTTTCTGGTGACGATGAGGCGATAGTCCTCGCCGGCGTGGCGGATGACGACCTGTTTTTGGCCACAGAATAGGTCTGTAGCGTCGAGTGTTCGAACATTCGATGGCGTCTCGATCCCTGCCCGTTCTCGTTTCGCAGGGGCTGCTTTGTGCTCATCGCCTCTTCTAGAATTGGGCATATCTTCGCTCGAAACGAATTGACGCATATTTATTTGTGAAAACGCTGAAATGGCACTTGTGGCCGGTCAGCGGAGCGTTATTCTATTGCTACTGAGACTTGATATCAAGTAGCCTTCCCGCCAGCCAGGCCGTTGTTTAGAGCAAACTTCTCGCTCAGAAAACACGGATCGGTCACTCGCCAGCTAAAGGTTTTTCTGGGCATTCGCGCGTGTGGATGCCATCCCATTTATTTGTGAGGAGTGACTGATGAGAAGTTGGAACCTTTTGTCTGCCGGCCTAATTGCCTGCGCTTTCGCACTACCGGTCTCCGCAGGAGAGATTGTCTTTACGGAAACCTTCGACACCAATAACGCAAGTTGGGCGAACTCCGCTGCAGACGATTTTGTCACACATGTTCCCACCGGCGGGGTCCTCGACAGTGGCTATGTGACTACGCAACGCACCTTTGAGGAGATTGCGGGTGGAAGTTCGGTCACCTTTCGCGCTCAAGACGAATTCAATTCGAGCGGAAATGCCTTTGTTGGAAATTGGCGCGAACTCGGTTATACGCAGCTGAAATACTCTGTACGTCACAATGCTCCAGTCCCAGTGAGTTTCTCGGCACGTGCTTCAGGACCTGGGAATTTCCCTGGCGCTACGTCCGTAACTTTCGGCGCTCCCGTACTACCGAACGTGTGGACTGATTTGACATTCGAATTTAGCGCAGGGAGCCCTTCGATTGTTACTTATGAAGGTTCCGATCACGAAACGGTTTTCTCCAATGTCGGCCATGTGCAGGTCTCAATGAGTGTGCCTGTTGGATTTGAGACGAGCACGCAGCCGATCACGATTGACTTAGATAACGTCTCAGTGGCAGTCCCTGAGCCCAGCAGCGTAGCGTTAGCCTCGTTGCTTAGTCTCGGGTTGTGCTGGGCACGTCGTAAGAAGTAATGGAAATGAATTTGCCAGGTCGAGCGAGTTGCTTCGCTGTCTCGCTCGGCCCTTGGCTTTATTCGAATCACAAAAAAGTGACTACAAAAAGGTGACCGGGAGATACCTCATGCGTACTCCAAATACTCCGAACCGACCATCGCAACCCAGTCGGCGTTTTGCCGCGCTGCTGGGCCTGATCATCGGCACGTTTCTGTTATGGCTGACGGTGGGTAGCTTGGTGCTCAGCGCTGAGTTTGCTCGTGCCGAGGTCGCGACTTGGGATCAGCCCGATCTCGATATGTGGACCTACCTTTCGGGAGGGTCGCCCGCTACGAGAGCTCAAGCCTCGTCGTTTAGTGGTGGCTTTGAAGTGGATAGCCAAACCGGCATGTTTCTACATCGCGAGGCGGATTTCCCTGCGCGGCAAAGTGCCGTGCTGTTTGCTTTTGAAACGACCGAGGAAGTCACTGCGGGCCTTGCACCGAGTGCTTACCAAATTAATTCGGTCACTTTCACCGCCAAAATGCAATCCAGTGGCACGCTCTACAGCGACACACCAGCGACTCCGACGAGCTATTTAGCCAACTTCCAGAATAGCACGCTTGATTCTCAGCAAGCTGTCGAACTGTTCGGCGTCGGCTTCCGTGCCGGCTATGAGGGGTTCGATCTGGGGACAAGCGCAGGTGGTTCCGGTCAGGGCGGCCAACGGCTTGAGGAGTCGAACGGTCAAGCCATTCATAGTGGTCCCGGCAATTCCTATGTCGCCTACCCAATCGTCGGAGACGGAAGCGGCGGCGTGATTGACGTGAATTCAAACATCACCGGCGGATTCAGTGCGACCGCTCCCGGAGAGACGACCGATCCTTTCGAGGTAATGCCTTGGGCCGTGGGAACAGCGCGCAACGCCGCTGACACGGCAGATTTGCTACCCGGGGAAACCATTCCCGACGAAGCGACGTTCTCATTCGAGCTGGATCTCACATTGCCGGGTGTTACTGAGTACGTTCAGCAAGGTTTGTCAGAAGGGGTACTGGGGCTGTTCCTCTCTTCGTTGCATCCGACAGATCAATATGGCGGCAGCGGGGGTTTCCCCCAATGGTACATGAAGGAATCGCAGACTCCCTTCAACCAAATAGTCTTCCCCAACGGCGAGGCAGCGACTCTGGCGATTGATTTCACGATCAGCGAGGGATTGCCAGGCGACTTTGATGGGAACGAGGTTGTCGATGGGGCAGACTTTCTCAATTGGCAGCGCGATGAACTTGGCGGCGATGCACTAAGCGATTGGCATAGTGGATATGGTACTTCCAGCACTGTTAGCTTCTCCGCGGTACCTGAACCAAGCACTCTCATGTCGATGACAATCATAGCGGGGTTATTATCGAGTGGTCGGCATAGCTCGCGGCGATCAAGCCACGTGCAATCAGAGACATCGGCTAACGGACGTTCGCGAAGCGGCTTTACCCTCGTTGAACTGCTCGTCGTGATTGCGATTCTTGGCGTGCTGGTGGGGCTACTGCTTCCAGCAGTGCAGGCGGCCAGGGAAGCGGCACGGCGGGTGAATTGCCAGAATAATCTGAAGCAAGTTGGCCTCGCCACGCTCAGTTACGAATCGTCGCACGGGACGCTGCCACCGCCGAAACTGGGGACGCAATACGAAACTCTCGGTAGCACGCTCGTGTTATTGCTGCCGTATTTGGAGCAGGGTGCTCGATTCGCAACCTACGATCTCACAAAGCCGATTAACGATCCAGCGAATATTGACGTGACGACCGGCACTATTGATGTCTACGTTTGTCCCTCGATGCAGCGTCCCGGTACCGCACGGCTCGGACAGACCCTCGGTATGGGGAGCTACTTGATTTCGACGCGCACGGACAACCAACCGGCGATCAACAACGGGGCGTTCGATAATGTGAGTGGCGATCGCTACCGATTGCAGCTTCGCAACGTGATCGACGGGGCGAGCAACACCCTGTTGGCTGGCGAGATCAACTACGCGTTTCTCGACCATGAGCCGCTGGCAAGTACCGACGAGCCAGCCTCGCCTGGCAGGCGCACCAGTTTCGCTTGGGCGGAGGGCTACTGGGCGCAAGGCTCTGGCTATCTAGCAGCCCGCGCGCCCATTCTGTTTAACGACAGCGAGCACTACGTTCCTACCGCCAATAGCCGGTCGTTTCGTAGCGATCATTCCGGCGGCGTGCAATTTGTGAAGCTCGACGGATCGGTGCTTTTTATTGTCGACGATTCCGATCCCGACGTGCGAGCAGCGCTCGTGACGCGGGCTGGCGAGGAAGTCAATCATTCGCTGTGAATAGTGGCGAACACTTACAAGAAGAAGAGACCACACGGCGAGCAAGCTCGTCGGCTAACAATTGCATGAAGGAATAACTGTTATGAAACCGAACTTCTTATTCAAGTCACTGATAGCCCTGCTGCTTTTTGGAACTTCGCAAAGCTGCTTAGCCCACTTTGCTTGGGTCACGACTGATAGCGAGAATCGTGCCTTGCTGTTCTTCGGAGAGAGCCCCGATGAGCGGGCTTACAAGTTGCCTGAATCGTTGCTCAAGGCAAAGGTGAACGCACTCACAGAGGGCAAGAAGCATGCCGACGTAAAGCTCGTGGAAGTTGACGAGGAGGACTTCATTGGCCGGCGTTCCGCGGAGCCAGTTAACCCGCGGGCGACGCTTGCGACAAGCCTGACTTATGGGAACTATCATGGGACCCTGCTGAAGTATTACGCCTACCACGCAGGGCAGGTGGCGACAGATCCGCCACGACTTACGCAGGAGCCCTCAGAACAGAAGGGCTCGAAGCAGAAAGTCAGCGCCGCTAAGCCGCAAGCCGGGTTGGAAGTGATCCCTAGTGTTAGCCAGCGAGGGCTCTGTTTGACGGTTCTTTGGCAGGGCAAGCCGCTCGAAGGAGTGGAAGCGACGTTGATGGTGGGCGATGGTGAGTCTGAAAAGAGCAAGAGCGACCGCGATGGCGAGGCGTGGTTCCCGCCACCGGTTACCGGTGGTGGTGAGACGCAGATCGCGGCGATTGTGGGGCACGAAGTTGATAAGGAAGGAACCGTTGACGGCGAGCCCTACAACAACGAGTCGCACTATGCGACGATCACGTTCATGCACACCAATAAAGAGGGCAACACGGAACCGCGAGAAGCGGCGACTTCCGCGGCTGCCAACACCCATTCTGCCTATCCGCCGGTTGCTGAGCCCGTCACGAGCTTCGGGGCCGCGGTCAGCGACGGGTGGTTGTACGTGTACAGCGGTCATACCGGTGCGGCGCATAGCTACTCACGTGAAGAACTCTCGACCCATTTCCAGCGTTTGAATCTATCCGGTGGCTCAGCTTGGGAAGACCTGCCTTGTCCGCGCCCCCTGCAAGGACTAGCAGCAGCTACCTACGACGGCAAGATTTATCGCGTCGGTGGTTTGGAAGCACGCAATGCTGATGGGGACGAGGCAGATCTGCACTCGGTGGCTGACTTTGCAGTGTACGACCCCAAGACTAAAACTTGGACCGACCTCCCGGCGCTGCCGGCGGCCCGCTCGTCTCACGATGTCGTGGTGATCGACGGCACGATGTACGTGGTGGGTGGTTGGAATCTTACAGGCGAAACACCCGGCGAATGGCAGGGCGAGATTCTTACCTATGACCTCAGCCAAGAAAGTGGCTCGTGGCGTCCCCTGGAAGTCCTGAAGCTCAAACGCCGCGCGCTCTCGGTTGGCGAGCACGAGGGCAAGCTCGTGATCATAGGCGGTATGAATGAAGACAATGACATTACCCAGAAAGTCACGATCTACGATCCGGCGACTGGGCAAGTGAGCGACTTTGCGGAATTCCCTGGTAGTGGTATGGATGGTTTCGGTACGACAGCGATCAATCAGGGCGGCCAGCTCTATGCGAATGGCTTGGAGGGGGTCGTCTATCGCCTGGATGCCGCGGGCCAAGCTTGGCAACCTGTCGGCGAATTGCAGCAGCCGAGATTCTTCCACCAGCTAGTGCCTGGCCCAGGCAAGGCACTGCTGGCCGTGGCGGGTACTTCAGATGTGGAGCACCTTGGGGACATCGAGGTGCTGGAAGTCGCAAAGTAGTCGCAGTTCAGCGTTTATCGAGCTCAACATCCCCCCCCCGAGCCGACTGCTAACGGGGGGGGGGGTAAGCGTTTCGGCTAGCGGGTAAGGTAGCGCCTAGGGCGGCGCACTGTGAGTGCGCTCGCCAAACTCAACAGCAATAGCGATGTTGGTTCCGGCACTGCCGTGGCGTCGATGACCGAGCCAAGCGAGCAGGTCGATACCGTTGGTCTCGCCGTCGTTGTTTGCATCGGCGGCGTCGGTTGTGCCGTAAGCGGTGTTCCATCGGCGAGTGTCCCTGAAAACAGGGAGCCTTCGGGGACGGTCAACGTGGTGGTGTCTCCGGGACTGACCAGTCCAGCGATTGGGGTGCCATTGAGTTGGAATTCCGCCCCTTGGAACGTGACATCGCTACCAGCAGAGCAATCGGCGCGCCCGCCGATTGCTCCACCCGAAAGCGTGACCACACTACCGGAACTGGCATTGAGGCTGGAGGCAACGACACCACCAGTAACCGTAGCCGTTGCGCCTCCTATGATTCTCGGAGCGTTGACCACCGCCGTGCCGCTCATATTAAAATGCCCGCCGGAAGTCACTGCTAAGCTGTAGGCAATAGATCC
Source organism: Adhaeretor mobilis (assembly GCF_007741515.1). Taxonomy (GTDB): domain Bacteria; phylum Planctomycetota; class Planctomycetia; order Pirellulales; family Lacipirellulaceae; genus Adhaeretor; species Adhaeretor mobilis. Next base: position 5,675,954 of record NZ_CP036263.1, on the reverse strand, counting down.
GCCCGACACGTTGAAGGTACTTCGCGAGTCAATCCGAGCATTGGAGCCAACCTCTCCACCGGTCATGTCGACCGTGCTGCCTTCCCAGATGTCGAGAAAGTCGCCGATTGTTCCCCCCCCGTGAAATTGCCCTGCTTGATGCCCCCGAAGTGAGTATTGCTTCCGACGTTGCCGCCCGAGATGTTCACCGTCGACTTGTTGTAGGCGGTAAACCGTTCTTCGACGATTCCTCCCGCGATGTTGATTTCGATATTTGCATTGAGCCCTTGGCGACTCCCCACTTGCACGCGTTCTTCAATCACACCCCCATCGGAGAGATTGACTTGCGTGTGATTGCCGATGATCGTGTATTCGGCAATGTTTGGGTCGGTTGGGATGTTCAGCACGGTATTGAACTGCGCCGAAACAATTATTCCCGAGCTGGCGATCAGGCAAAACGATAGAGTGATTGAGGTACGATGACGAACCCCGAAAAACCTAAGAGGAGTAGCTTATAGGAGGCCTGCAAACAGTGCAGACTCTCCAAGCATACTGATGTCTAACACGCATCGACAGCTATTTCAGGTGAATCGCAGTGTTCGAGTGAATGCTTCTGAGCCGAGATGCGACAGCGCTCGGGTGGTACGCTCTGGAAGCTTCGACCCGACGGCTAGCCCATGTCGGCCCGGGTTTGGCTCGGGAGATAGCTTAAAACAGGCGTTTTCTCGTGCGAAAACGCTCTGCTAGCATTCTTTTCAGCAACGTTAGTTGATTTTGGACGCGGGCGACCGTACACTATTGCTAGTCGCGGAGTGTTCGCGACGAGCAGCGAGTACGAGTGAGTGAGAGACTTGAGAGTTAGGCTACCACCTTCTTGGATGATCTTTCCGTCACGTGCGCATTCTGCGTTACCGTGCTTTCTTCGTGGTTCGCGCCATCAGGAATTCACAGTTGCCCAGTTGTGCAGTTCCCCCTGCTCCTTAATTTTTTTGGGTCGTAAGAGTCTCATCTAGCAGTTCTTTCGACCCCGGCCACGTGTCCGGTTTCACGTATTTGGAGTGCAGCAATGCCAGAAGGTAGAATTAAGAAGTTGATCACAGACAAGGGCTTCGGTTTCATTGAGGGAGATCGTGACGATCTGTTCTTCCACCACTCGGAAGTTCAGGGCACCACCATCGAAGATCTTTCCGAGGGTCAAACAGTGACCTACGAAATCGGCCAAGGCAAAAAGGGTCCGTGCGCAGTCACGGTCGCCCCCGCCTAGGTGAGTCCTGTCTCGACTTGCGAGACAATAGCTACGACAAATCGAACGCCCGCAGGCCATTATTGGCTTGCGGGCGTTTTTCGTGGATCCAGACGTAACACGCTTGTAACGAGCCGTTTGACGCAACTCGCGGGCGGCACAAGAATGCTATGAGTACCTATGAGTATTGGGGAACTATTCTATTCCGCTTTACGTCTACTTCTACGGCAGCAGTTGAGAGCAGTGTGAGCGATCCAGTCCCTACTGATAACTCGAGCCTGACTGACGACTCGGCGATTGAAGACGATCAGGCAATCGCCGCCGTGCGAGCGGGCGATACGCAGGCCTACGGGCCGCTAGTCGAGAAGTATCAGGATCGACTGTTCAACACGCTGCTGCGAGTGGCCGGCTCGCGAGAGGATGCGGCCGACTTGGTTCAGGACGCCTTCGTGCAAGCCTACGTAAAGCTGGACGCCTTTCGGGGTGACTCGCAGTTCTACACGTGGCTGTATCGTGTGGGCATGAACCTGGCTCTCTCGCACCGTCGCCACCGAAAAAATCGAGAGAGCAGGGCGACACGCAGTCTTGAGGCAGCCCGTGAGAATGTGGGAGACGAACCCGTGGACAACCAGCCCAGTGCCGAGGAGCAGGTGCTCTCTGACGAGCAAACCGAACAGGTGCATGCTGCGATCGGCCAGCTGGGCGACGAGCATCGGCAGATTCTCGTACTGCGGGAACTAGAAAGTTGCAGCTACGAACAAATCACCGAAATCTTGGGCCTACCGGTGGGCACGGTGCGCAGTCGGCTCTTTCGGGCGCGGTTACAATTGAAAGAGAAGCTTAGCAGCTTGTTGGGAGAACCGATTGGACAGGGGTGAATTGCCGCTTGCGGCTTAGCCGGTAGCTGGGAACGGTATGGAGTTGGGCACTATGAGGCGGTGCTGCTAAGCCGCAAGCGGCGAACTTTTGAGACACGAAGCGTGAATTAACTGAGTACTGAACACTGAACACGAACAATCCCACACCCGCCGACGAATTGCTCAGCGCCTATCTTGATGGCGAACTGACGGCCGAGGATCGCGCGGCGGTTGAGGCGCGACTGGAGAGAGACCCGGCGGCGAGGAAGACGCTCGACGAGTTGCGTCAGCTTTCCTCGACGGTTCAATCCTTGCCTGCCGAGGGGCTGGGGTACGACTTGAAGCAACGCGTTCTAGATCAAATTGGGCTGGAACAAATTAGCCAGAAGCAAATCGAGAGGGCAACGCCCGCGAACTTGCCGATGGACCATCACTCCTCCGGACGTCGTCGTGGGTTTGTGTGGGCTGGTTTGGCGACTGCTGCGACGCTGATGCTCATGTTCTTTGCATCGCCGGATCGTGAAGTGCGTGAGCCGGTTGCCGCGGTTGATCAAGTGAAAGAAGCGACACCAGCAGCAGAGCCGGCTCAAGCCACGCCGAGCTCCCAGCTATCAATGCAAGCTGATAGTGAGAGCGACGATAAGCTAGCCGCCGCGACAGCATCACAACCTGCTCCCGTGCGTTCGCAAACGGTTTCTCCAAAGATGGCTCGTAGCGGGACTATTACCGACGGCAAAGCGGTTGCCGGTGATGAGGCCTTTGGCACTGAAGTCTTCAGCGCTAGGCAGAATGCACAAGCTCAAGGAATGCTCAGCGAGAGCACGCCGGCAAGACCGGGGCGAGTGCAGGGCCAGCCTGAGACGGCTGAGCTGGGAGCGGCAGGTGAGCTTGCGGATGTCTCTGACTTAGCTGAGTTAGAGCTGGCTGCGATGCCGCGGGAAGAGAGTGCAGTCGATGAGCCCTTGGAATCGGAACCCGTGGATATCGATTCTTCTACGGAAGGCAGACTCTCCAAAGACGGATTCTCACCAGACCAAGCTGTCGACGCGGTTGAGCTTGCCTACAACGGAGAGCCGCAGGAAGCGCTTGCGAGGTTGGAAACGATGTTCACTAGGCAAGGTGTTTTACTGCGCGTCGCTTCGCGGGAGCAGCTCTTGCGATTGCAAGAGGGCGGGTCGCCGCGCGATCTATCTCGCTTGGATAATTCGAACACCCGGCAATCGGAAGGCCAATCGAGCAGAGCACTGAGCGAACCGTTAGCTGTAAAAAACCTGCCACTTGCCGCAAAGAAGGAACTCGAAGAATCCGACAAGAAAGACGTGCCAACAGAAGCGGAGGGCTTGCTCGTGGAAGCAACGCCTGAGGAGATCGCCCGTGTGGTGAAGAGTTGGCGAGTGTCGCATCGCGGAGTGCGTTCGAGTCGTGCACAGGGCGCCGGTGATTATGGCGAGGGTGAGTATGGTGGTGGGCGGAGCTATGGCGGTGGAGAATCTGGTGGTTATGGAGGTGGCGGAGGCGGAGGCATGATCGGCAGAGTGCAGAGTCAGGAAACTGATGTCGACGAGAGGGATGCCTCCTGGGCGATGCGACTAAAGATGAGCCCCGAACAGTGGCGTCGCACCGGTGAAGATCGCAAGTCTCAATCCACAGACACCCGGATTGCTGAACTTGCACAAGCAGAACAGGAAGGCCTCGAAGAGAAGTCGTCGATCAGCGGGCTGAAGCCGGCACCGAAACGTGTGCGGGTGTTCTTCTATTTTCGTGAGCACGAGTAATACGCTAGGGCTAGAGGCGATCTTGTCGCCTATCGACCGCTAGCGGGTTTTTGCGCCTCGTCGTAAAATGCCAGCCTCTGATAACACTTCTCTGAATGATTCGCACAATTCATCACGAAGGAACTCTGCCGATGGCTGATGTTAAGATCACGACCCGCCCGAATGGTCCGCTATTGGTCGAAGGCGCTTTTACGCTTGTTGATTCTCAAGGGAATGAGTTCAAGCTCGATCCCGACAAGCCGGCCTATGCGCTGTGCCGCTGTGGCGAATCGAAGAACTTGCCGTTCTGCGACGGATCGCACAAGGCATGCGGCTTTGAGGCGGATCAGCCCGCGCGGTAATAGGTGAATCTCGACAGACTCGACGCGGAGTGAATCTTGGCAGTCCTTGTCGACAGGTTATCCCCAGGCCCTAGGCTTTGCGCAGCCGGACTTTTGCGAAAGCTCAACGACGGAAACTTCCGCCCGTAGCGGTTTTGTCGCGTGTGGTTCCCTTGGCGATTGCTTTTCTCATCGTTGGGTGCTTCGCGCTAGTGGTCGGCAGCGCTGCTAGCGTGTTAGAATCCGCCCCCGCTAACCGTGCAGTGCATGTAATGCAGTGCAGCGCGTCGCGTATTTGAGGCGTTTTGGAGTCGCTAGAGCGAATCGAAGACATCGCGGTGCAAGCACCGTGGCGAAATGTTCGAATTCGGTACTGCACTCACTTCAAGACACGCTCTAGCTACGAGTTACCCCTACGGATTCCCCCCTCTTCGCAAGGAGTGCATGCCGCCCATGGCCCAGACCACAGAAACTACCAATCGCATTGCTGAAGCTGAAGCCGCTACCGAAGACTCCAGCGAGCCGAGCCAACCTTTCATCGGTAAGTGGAACAATTTGGTCAGTACGACCAATTGGGACAAAGGCCAGATCATCAGCGAGTGGCGTGATGCGTTGATCGCCGCCGACGCCGCGGCTAGTGAGTATTCCGACGAAGCCTGGGCCCAATTGGTGGGCGGTGTGACAAGTCAGCACGTGGGTCGTCTCCGGCGCGTGTATCAGCAGTTCGGTGAGAATGTCCAGCAGTACCCGGGACTATTCTGGAGCCACTTCCAAGCGGCCATCGATTGGGACGATGCGGAAATGTGGCTCGAAGGGGCGATTCAAAACGGTTGGTCGATTTCTCAAATGCGCGGCAAGCGCTGGGAAACTGTTGGCAAGCCGGGTGAACAGCAGCCCGAGGAGCCATCGGCAGAGCTCGAAGGCTCGCTGGAAGATGGTCAGCAACTTCGCGATGAGCAGGCCGATTCAACAGCCACTGAGTCGCTCACGCCCAAGTCCAAGGAGTTGCAATCGCCCGGTTCAGACGCTTCACCAAAAGCATCCGCAGAGAATCGTGGATCGGATGGGTCCGAAGAGGATTACGACGAAGCGGGCGAAGAATCCAGCGAGCTTGAAGATGCCCCCAAAGCCACCAAGACCAAACGCGAGCGTTTACCTGTCGATGTGGATGACCTGCCGGACGATTTGGCAGAAGCGTTCGAGCAATTCAAGCTGGCGATCATCTCGCATCGTCGCGAAGGGTGGAATGAGACCCGCTGCGAGACCGTGGTTGAATGCCTCGACGCATTGAAGATGTTGGCCGAAGCGCCATTGGATTGAGCGATGTGGTAGGGGAAGTAGCCGCGGGCCAACGGCCTGCCGGTGATTCGCCCGCAAGAGTTTGCTACCTCTTGCGCGATCAGTCCCGAATAGGTTACGACAAACAAGCAATGCTCGTGGGCATCCCTTCCTGGTTGCGCACCGGCGGGCTGTTAGCTCGCGGCTATTTTTGTTTGGAGGAACTGCGCTTGGCGAAATTGCGTTTGGAGCAAACTCCCCTTTGGTAATTCTTTCCACTAGTGAACTGTACTCAACTCCCAGCAAATTCTTCTGCGTAGTCGAGCGTCCACAGTTCGACTAGTTCTCGGAATGAGTCGAGGTCTGCGTCGTTGAGCTTCTGGAAGTGGTTGCGCGTGAAGTTCTCTTTGTTGCGAACCGCTCCTTTAGCCACGAGATCGAGCACGTGGTACTTGTTGAACGGGCTGATCGTGAGCTCTAGCCGGCTAAACAGGTTGTCTCGCTTGCCACGTTTCAGCGAGAGATCGTCGCGGTGTACGGCCGCGCCCCAGCCCTTTTCGCTCACCACGGCCTCGTACTTGAAGCCCGGGAAGTTTTCGGCCAGTTGCTTCACACAGCTTTCGATGTGGTCGGCCAACTCCAGGCGGTAGCTGGAATGCAGGCGGCGGTACTCCTCCTCGCTGAGGGCTTTGGCGGCTGCCTCCTTGGCTCGCTCCTCACGGGCCTGCTCACCGCGCTCGGCAGCCTTTTGTAAGCGTCGTTTAAAATCCATGTCATTAAGGCGGAGGGAGGAAGGCGGATGCGAGAATGGGTTGGCAGGGGGAGTTGGTGAACAGCGATAAAGGCAAGTCGTGCTTGTCGTGCAAACAGGGGCTGAAGCTAGCTGCTTTGGATACGACTGGGTAAGCACACAGGCATCGCTGCCGCTGGAAACATGGTACGCGAAGCCCTCGCGATTGGGCAACCGCTCCCCCAGGGCGAGCGTAATCCAACCGTGCTAGCAGTTGCGAGCGGATTAAACGGAAGTTTTTCTCTAAATGGACCAATGCTTTCGCCCGAGGCACGCCGATACCTATCGAGGAGACAGGGCGGCGCTGTGCAAGCGACCGGTACGGAATGGATTCCTGCCGAGCGTGAGCGATTACAACGCAACGTCACTAGTGGCGTAGAAAACCGAGAAGGAACTCGAAAGCATGTCGGCACCTCAACTAAAGATTTTCCGCGGCCCCGAAGAATCGGCCGCCCCGCAGCTCACGAAGAACGACGAGGGTCAAGCCCAAGTCACCTCTTCGCTCGCGAAGCTGCTACCGATGCTGGCGGACGCGTTCAACAGCAAGCGCACTTGGCTTGAGGACTTCGAAGACGACGACGTCACCGTGAGCGCCGACCTCTACGAAGTGCTGCTCGCGTATCAGTACTACAGCCGGCCTTCAGCCTGACCGCTTGCGGCTTAGCCGAGAGCCCTCTCTCAGAAGTTGCTTCGAGAAGAGGTCAGCTAAGCGACAAGTCGCAACATTGGAAGAGACAACGAGCCCACGGTGCAAGCCGTGGGTTTTTTGCTTGTGATCGATGTGCTCTACCCATTAGAATAAGTGCATGGTCAATGCTTCGTATCAAGACGTTCTCACAGCTGCTGAAACGCTTCCTTCCGCGGAGCGTGCTCAGCTAGTTGCAGCTCTACTGTCTAACGTCTCACCCGACGACTGGTCCCCTCCTTCGCCTGCGTGGCTAGCCGAAGCAAAGCGTCGTAGCGACGCTTTTGATGCGGGGGACATGTCCGGCTCCAGTTGGGCCGAAGTGCGAGAACGTGCCCGACGCTAGGCGGGTCTTGATGACTAAAGTCATCATTATTTCAGCAGCAGAGAATGATTTCATCGATTCTCTGCTGCTGGTACGCCGAGCGTAGCTTGGATGCGGCCGACGCCTTCGACTCCGCCGTGGATCACGCAATCCGTCAAATCGCTAGGACACCCGAACGTTTCCCCAAGTGCGACGACGTACATCGTTACTTCCTGATGCAGCGATTTCCGTTTCGTATTATCTACAAAGTGGTGAGAAGCGAGATCATCGTCATTTCGATCTCGCACACTTCGCGAGAACCAGCTCATTGGAAACATCGCTAACCCTACCGCTTGCTCAACTCCTGTACCAGTTTCACCACCGCCTGGGCATTCTCCACGGGCGTTTGCTTGAGCACGCCGTGGCCCAGATTAAAGATATGGCCTGGACGGTTGTCCGCCGCAGTGAGGACACCTTGCACGCGCTCGCGGAGCGTTTCTTCGTCGGCCAGTAGTGTGAGCGGGTCGAGGTTGCCTTGCACGGCGTGGTCGTAGCCGATGCGTTTCCAGGCGTCGGCCAAGTCGATGCGCCAGTCTACGCCGATTACGTCGCCACCAGCTTCCGCTTGAAGTGGCAGCAAGGTCGGGTTGCCGGTGCCGAAGTGAATCACCGGCGTGCCGGGCGTAATGCCGGCGATGATCGAGCTGACATGCGGCATGACATACGTGCGGTAGTCGTGCGGGCCTAGGCAACCGACCCAGCTGTCGAATAGTTGTACTACTTGGGCACCGGCGGCGATCTGGGCGTTTAGGTAGCGCGTGATCGAACGCGAGAGGCGCCCCAATAGTTCATTCCAACTGGCGGAGTCGGTGTACATGAGCTTTTTCGTGTGCAGGAAGCTGCGGCTGGAGCCTCCCTCGATGGCGTAGCTGGCGAGGGTGAATGGCGCGCCGGCGAAACCGATGAGCGGCAAATCTTCAGGTAAGTCGGTCCGAGTTTGCGAGACGGTTTCGAACACAAAGTCAAGCGAATCGAGGTTTTCCAGCTCGACAACGCGACTGAGATCGCCTGCGGTGCGCACCGGGTTGTGAATCTGAGGGCCATCGCCGGGGGTGAATTCTAGATCGAAGCCCATCGGCTCAAGGATGGGCAGCAAGTCGCTGAAGATAATGGCCGCGTCGACGCCCAGTTTGTCGACGGCGGTACACATGACTTCGCTGCAAAGTTTAGGATTCTTGCAAAGCTCGAGGAAGGTGGTCTTCGCACGGACTTCGCGATACTCACTCATGTAGCGCCCCGCCTGGCGCATCAACCACACCGGCGTGTAGGGAACCGGTTCGCGCCGGCACGCTTTCATGAACGGGCTGTCATACCAAGGGGCACTCCGATTTGCTTGCTGGTTTGCGGTCGCGCATTGCACACGATTCTTTCGCGCGATCAACTCTGCCGAGGCTTCTGCTGATTCTGAGATCAAATGCCCTAGCTTCGGATGCGATGGCTCAAAGTCGACCGGCAATTCTCGATCGCGCAGTGCTTCACTCGTGGTAGGGCCAATCGATGCGACCACGGTTTGTTGAAATGCCTTGCGCACTTCCGCTTCTAGATCGAGTTGCTGCGCGATTTCCAGTAGATGCACCACCTGCTGGCCGGAAGTGAACAGTGCCAAATCGACTTCGCCTTGAGCGAGACGTTGCACGTTTTGTTTGAGTGGTCCCAGGTCGGTAGGGAGTTCCCAGCGATAGATTTTCACGGCTTCGACGGTTGCGCCGCGCGCTTCCAAACCGGCGGTGAGACTAATGTTCGGGATGCCGTATTCTTGGATGGCGACGTTGAGATTGGTGACCGGCAGTCGCTTGTCGAGCGTTTCGAGAATCTCCCGCCAGGTGTTGGGTTCGGGCACCACGATTGTAGCGGAGATGCCCAGTTCGCGTAGTGCGGCTTGTGGCTTTGGGCCGCGGGCGACGGTTTGGATGTCGGCGAGCGCGTTCACCAGGCGCTCGCGATCGACGCGAGATTCGACGCGCTCAATAAACTGCCGTGTGCCGACACCGGTGAGTAGGATCATCACATCGACTTGCCCGGTGATAAGCCGATGGGCAAAGTCGACAAGTGGCCCTTCGGCTTCGACGGGGGCTTCACGCATCGAGGGGCTGACGAAGGCGCGCCCCTCGAATCGCTCGATCATGCGTTGCGTATCTTCAGCGCGACGGCTCTCAAGAGCGACGATACAACGTTGTTGGAAGTTTTGTTGGGGGGGGGGGGGGGGCATGCTTGTTCGTTGAGTTATTGCTAGAGTCGTTCTCAGTATTTTCCGGCGAGTCGTGCATCGCAGATTTCATGCTAGCTGTCGCCCCTTATAGAGGGAAGCGAGTGAAGCGCCGATGCGCTACAAACCGGGCCAAGAGAACGTCAAGCAGCAACGAAATTGCTGTATAAATTGCCGAATCATTTTTTCAATTTTTCTGCCAACAAAAACCTTGCACGAAACAAATTTTGATTTTGTGTTGTCGTCGTCGCGAAGCGTGGTTGACATATTCGTTCAGATCACAAGAATGGGCAACAGTCGAGTTGATGATTCAAGAGAGACCAACGGACGAAAACCCGGGTAAAGAACTCGGGGGTTCTTTTGCAAATAATCTACTTCGCGAGCGACGGCCAAGAAATCGCCCTGCAATAATGCTCTTCCGCTTTGCATGGCAGATTTAGGAGTCGCAACGAACTAGTCGCGATGTGTTGGTGGGGCAGGCCGCAAAGTTAGAGTGGTAGGGTATTGATTGAGTGGGCATCGCAACTTGTGTAACCCGCATCCAATCAACACATATCGGGATCATACACAATGTGACCGCGTATTTGCCTCCATCTAAGCTGCATGCAGGCTGTCCTCTTGTTTCTGAATCGAACGAAGTTCCGTATCGATGTTTCACCTGCGATGTTTCACCTCCGAAGTTTGCTCGGCTGTTGGCGTTAGCGTCTCAAGTTGCGTGCTCATGGGTCTAATTTAATTGTGGCGGTCCCTCTTGCGGACCGTCTTCCCGTTGACTGGTCTGAGAGCTACGATGGCTAGCTGTTGTGAAGCAGTAAGCGAACCAAGAAATAGCGAATTAAGAATAAGCACTTGTGCGGGTTGGTCCCGTCAACCACCGTCTGAATTGTTGGAGACATTTTTTACAAAGGGGCGTCAACAGTACGGATGCAGCGTACGGCATTCTCTCTTGCTTCATTGCTTGGGGTCTCGCGACAGGGTAGTCCCCCGATGTTTTTGAACGGATGTTTTTGAACGGATTCGCATTGGAGGGGTCTGGGACACGATGTCCTCAGGCCCCTCCATTTTTTTGAAGGCTATCAGCTGTTGGCTTTTAGCTGTGAGCTTTAGAGCAGCCGATGGCGAACGCACTGATTGCACTTGGCGCGAATCTTGGCGAACGCGATCAGACGCTCTCAGAGGCGTTCCTAGCGCTCACGCAAATCCCAGGCACGCAACTTCGCGTTCGCAGTCGGTTGCACGCCACTCGGCCCATTGGGGGCCCGACGGGGCAGGGGGAGTTTCTTAACGCGGCTGCGTTGCTCAGTACGTCTCTCCCGCCCTCGAAGCTGCTTGAAGAGCTGCACGCTATCGAGGCGGCTGCCAATCGCAAGCGTGTGGAGCGCTGGCAGGCGAGAACGCTTGATCTGGATTTGCTGCTCTATGATGCTGAGCAAATTGACGGCGAAACCGCATGCGGTGGGGGGCCCGAAAGCGAAGGGCTCCAGGTGCCGCACCCTAGGATGTCGTTTCGGCGGTTTGTGTTGGAACCGGCCGCGGAGGTAGCCCCCTGGATGCGCCATCCGAGCAGCGACTGGACAGTTACCGGGTTACTAGCTCACTTGAAGAACGCGGAGAATAGCATCGCAGTTGGTTCTGAGAGCAAGGAAGCTGTGCGGATTCTCGCAGGCAAGCTGGGCAAGGCATGTCCCGATGTAAGGGTTTTACACTACGACCCTCAGCAGCCACGAGCAAAGCTCGTAATTTGGCTTGGTGAGTTGCCGGCAGATACTGTGGCGTCGAAGTTAGTGCTGGCTGGTCCCACGGCAGTGCTACCGATGCCTGCGAACGACGAGGAGCGCCAAGCAGTCGAGAAAGAGGCCATCGCAGCGGTGGAAGCTGCCACCTGATGCAGGGTTGCGTGTGGAATCGCACCTAGCCGCGGTTCACTGAGCCGCCGGGCACCTACTCATCCAGGTTGTCTTTCTTCTATTCTCCGGCGAGTTGTTAGGTCGCGGCTAGTCGAGGTGCCGCCCACGTCGGTGTGATCTTGCACGTTACGGCACTCAGGTGGGTCACACAGGGGTTAGATAACTTGCTACCCAAACTGACAGCGGTTTGGACAACCTCTGTCACTTTGCGGGTGATTTCGAATGTCGCCAATCTGCCTCGGCGTTTCTCGCCGAACGCACGAAGCCATATATCCCTAAGGTGCTTCGGGCATACTCGCCGACGCACGTTAGCGAACCTGTGTCCGACGCGTCGTAGCTTCAGTCCGTACTGCCGGGCGGGCTATGTCATTGAGCTACCGCCAAGGACGCTCACCATATTGACGTACTTGCTCAAATTCAAGTTCGTCGACGGCCCCAGATTCATGAATTTTGAAATACGCACGACTGGGTGGCTTGGTGTGGCCAAAACAAAGTCGGACAATAAAGCCGTCGTCTGTGGTAGCGATAACCTTTGCCATCGAACGATGGTCTTCTCGGTTACAATTATCTTGGAAGAACTCGCGTGCTTTATCGATTGCAGCCAGATGCTGTCTGGGCTTCCTGAATAGTAGAGCAAGTTTTTTTGAAAATCGCATCGAAGTTTTCTGCTGCCCTTTGATGGAACTTATTCACTATAGGATATGTGGTTAACTCATTTTCTCGTAGTGCTTTACGAAAAACTAGGTGCCATTCGCTTCATCGGCTGACGCGTCGAAGTTTCATGCAGATGCTGGTTGGAAGCTACGATTCCGGTGCAAATTGAGCGCGCCGCTGTAAGCTATTGAGCCACCATTTCTTCGTTCGGTGGATGTGCACTCCCATAATTATCTTCACTTATCGTTCGGTGTGTCGGCATTGTCGCCCCCATAAGAAGGGACCTTCCACTGGCATAGACGAGAACGAAGTCTTGCTCTGTCTCGCTCAGGGCTTGCTCGAAATAGTTTCTGGTTGTCGTAGAGCTGAATGGCCGACTCTTGGTTATTCTTTTCTTCGCCTGGGGCGACTCCTAGGGCTTGTTTCGCGTACAATTGGGCTTTAGTCCAATCCGAGAGTTCGGCGTATGCCGCTGCTAGGACGGACAGCGATGCCCAGTTTTTCCAGGCTGTTAAGTCACAGGCTCTGGTGGCATACTCAACCGCTTTGTTCCCATCTCGCAAATTTGAGAAAGGACAAGCCGCAAGTATGTAGGCTAGATGTTGCAATGTTGAAATATCATCGGGATGCGTTTCAAGTACTCGCAAATACGTCGTGTGTGACTCTTCGTATCGCCCAAGCAGTAGAAGAGTGTTAGCACGCCACGAACAATCCCAGGCATCATCAGTGTTCTGCACCAACTCGTCAAACAAAGTAATTGCAGAATCGAAGTCGCCCTCCGTGAATAACTTCACGGCCCGATACCTCAAGGCGTCGTCATAGCTATCTGCCATGGAATTTGAAGTGGCGAGGTGACAAATGGCGAAAACTGGCAACGTAGATTTCAGTCGGTTCTCCCAAAGATTATAACGTTGTCGCGATGGCGACGCTAACGACACGCGGAGAAGCACACCGACCTAACGCACTGCTATTCAGTAAGTTCAGGGGTCGAAATGCTTTCTGCAGCAAATGGTAGCTAGAATGAAGCCCCGAATCCCACCAATAACAGGTCAATCATCGCCATTCCAACTCCCCTCGGCTTCATCGTCCTGTGCGTCGAAACTGGCTGCGATTTGGACAGATTTACTCCCGGCGGTGTCGATGACCTCAGTCTCGAACGGCAGCCCCAAAATCGGCCAAATTTATCGTTCGAGGAACAAATCTGGCCATTTGCTAACTGACTAAGGTGGCATCGTCCTGGGCGAGATAATGCACCCAAAGCACCCGGCACCTTGCCGCGGCTCAACGAGTCGCCGAGAGCCTGCTCATCCAGGTTGCCTTTCTCCAGTTCTCCGGCGACTTGTTAAGTCGCGGCTATTTCCCAAAGTCGCAGCACAAATAGGCAGGGCTAGACTTCTAGGGCCTTGCTGGAAGGTAAATCCAAGGGGTACCGTAGTTGGATGGAGACAATCGAATCAGGCAACGAAATACGCGCCGCAATCATCGCGGCTAGGCAATCTGGCAAAGTCGTGGGGCTGGTCCCCACGATGGGGGCGTTGCACCAAGGGCACTTGAGCCTGGTCGATGCTGCGCTGGCGGAGTGCGACCTAGTTGCCGTTAGCATTTTCGTGAATCCCACACAGTTTGCACCAAGTGAAGACCTGGAGAAGTATCCGCGCACCTTGGAGCAAGACCTGAGTGCTCTGCGCGAGCGCGGTTGCCATTTGGTGTTCACCCCCCAGCAAAGCGAAATCTATCCTGAGGGGCACTCCACGACGGTTCACATGGAGGGAATCGCCAAGCGGCTTGAGGGGCGTGTCAGACCAGAGCATTTCGATGGCGTAGCTACGGTCGTGCTGAAACTCTTCAACCTGATGCCTGCCGATCGTGCGTACTTTGGTCAGAAGGATTACCAGCAGGCTTTGGTGATCGAGCAGATGATCGGCGACTTGAATGTGCCCATGGAACTGCAGATTTGCCCAACGATTCGCGAGCCGGATGGGCTCGCCATGAGCTCGCGGAACGCGTACCTTAGCGAAGCGGAGCGCGAACAAGCGCTGGCGATCCCCAGAGCCCTGCAAGCTGCCGAAACAGAATTCGAGCGAGGCGAACGGAGCGCCGAAGTGCTGATTCGCAATATGTATGGCGTTTTGAATTCGGCAGGGCTTGAGGCGAATTATGTTTCGATTGTGCGCCAAGGCACACTGACACCGGTTGTAACGCTTGACGAGTCGGCGGTTGCCCTGATCGCCGCAGCGGTGGGTTCGACGCGATTGATTGACAATGTGATATTGGGTACCGGCGAATGACCTTAGGATGGGAGCAGGTGCCTGTGCGCAACACGAGAGGTGTTTGGGAAGAATAGTTGAAATCGTCAAGCCTCCTGTCGCAAGCGACCCCGACACTTGTCCGATCCATCCGCTAGAATAGGCAGCCCGCAAGCCGGACGAAGTGTCGCGGCTACCCACTCCAATAGCCAATAACCGTTTCCCCATGTGCTCTGAACTCTTTCGCATTCCCGTCGAAGCCTTTGGCGTGCCGATCTTTGGATTTGGCGTGCTGCTGGCAATATGGTTGGCCGTGGGTGGTTACTCTGTCTATAAAAACGGCGGCGCTGTCGATGCATGGACGACCCTGGCTTTTGTGGCGCTAGCCATTGTGTTACTGCCCAAGTTGTTTCCCGACGGGTTGCCGATCCGCAGTTACGGCCTGATGATGCTCCTGGGTTGTCTTTCAGGGCTTTGGCTAGCGATATCGCGCGGGCGGAATGCTGGAATCGCCGGGGAGACGATCATGTCGCTCGCGATGCATATGTTCGTGGCTGGCATCGTGGGGGCGCGCCTGTTTTATGTGATCGAGTACTGGGACGCACGCATCAAGCAAGAGACTCTAGGCCAGACTATCAAAGCGGCGCTCAGCTTCACCGAGGGCGGCCTCGTGGTGTACGGCTCGTTGATCGGCGCAACGGGAGCGTTTCTCTACTTCACGCGCAAGCATAAGCTGCCCACGCTCGCGCTGGCTGATTTGATAGCGCCCAGCTTGCTGATCGGTTTGGCGTTTGGGCGGGTGGGGTGCCTGCTCAACGGTTGCTGTTATGGCGGTGTGAGTGAGGTCCCCTATGCAATCACCTTTCCCAAGGAAAGCTCGCCCGGGAAACTGAGCGGCCCTTATGCGGAGCAAGCCGGGCAGGGGCGCTTCTCTGGTTTGCGGTTCGGCACAGCTGCTGACGAGTCCGCCGGAGACGTTCCCTCCGGGGTGGTGATCGCCAGTGTGGTTCCCGACTCACCGGCAGCGGATGCGCAGCTCAAGCCGGGCATGACGGTTCAGGCGATTGGGGAATATTTGGTGGAAACAGTCCCTCAGGCGGAGTCGCTCACGGTGCGCGCCTTCTTGCAGAACCATCCGTTGGAAATCGTCGATGGTAGTGGGCAGACGCATCGCGTGTCGATCAGTTCTCCGCCGGAGCGCAGCTTGCCGGTGCAGCCGACGCAGATTTACAGCGCGGTCAACGCGGCGCTGCTGTGCTGGTTGCTGTGGGCGGTTTTTCCTTGGCGAACGCGCGACGGGCAAGTCGTGGTGCTGATGTTGACGCTCTACCCGATCGCTCGCTTCCTGCTGGAGCACATTCGCGTGGACGAGTCGCCCGTTTTCGGTACGGGGCTCAGCATTTCGCAGAACTTGAGCCTGTTGATCTTCGCTGGAGCGGTCGCGTTGTGGGTGTACACGCGCACAACGGCTGGCAACCAACTGCACTACGCTGGTAAATTGCACAATGCGGAATGATAGTTAAGCTTTCCTCCGAGTCGACTGCTCTCGCATGACAGCTCAGAGATTTAGAAAGGCTCGGGCTCACGAGAAATTATTGCGAGTAGCGAACTAAGTTCCAGGTGTTCTCGTAGAAACGGGCGAAGCTGTACTTTTTCCGCGGATTCTGCGAATCTGTAAGTTAGTTTGTTCCTATAGAAAGATGAGACCACGAGGAGAATTCCGAGATGAGCCAGCGTACAAGACTATCCACCCAGCAGTCTCCCTTAGTCAGAATACTTGCCATCGCGTGCACCGCTTTAACGTTGGTCGCATTGGTGGCATGGCTGCCCCAAGAGGCGCTTCTGCCACAAGCCCACGGAGAGAGTGCTGTATTGGATGATGAGTCGGGCGACGCTTCCGAAGCCATCGCCGCCGAGATTGCCGAAGAAGCGGCCGAAGACTCTGAGCTGGAACTTGATGGGCCGATCGTGCCCATCGGTCCCGACGGGCGAGATGCGATGCGTGAAGATGCCCTCAGGAAAGAACCGAAACGTGAAGTCGTGCAGCCGGCCTTCTGGATTGGCATTCAGGGACGCGCGGTCGAGAGCCCTGTGTTGCGAACCCATCTGCAATTGGCAGACGATCTGGGCGTGGTTATCGAACAAGTGATCGCCGGCAGCCCGGCTGAGCAAGCCGGCTTGCGCCCTCACGATGTCATTATTAGCGCCGGGGGGCAGCCACTACTCAACATGCGTGGCTTGCAAAAGCTAGTGATTGCCGATGGAGCTAAGCCGATTGAACTAAAAATCTTGCGACTGGCGAAGGAGAAAACCATTACCGTCACGCCTGCGGAGCGACCGGACGATGTGCAATTGAATAACGGTAGTGCCAATCGATTGCCGCTGAATCTTCAAGGTGATGCGGGCCAACTCATGCGTGAGATGCTGCAGCGAGGTGGACTAGGCTTTCCAGATCGGGGAGGCATGCAGCCGTTTGGTATGGGGGGCGGGATGATGGCTTTGCCAGGCGGCGTTTCGATCTCGATTCAACGCAACAACAACGAGCCGGCTAGGATCACGGTGCAACGAGGCGATGAAAAATGGGAAGTCACGGGCGACGACCCCGAGTCGCTCCAGCAGTTGCCTGAGGAGCTTCGCGGGCCGGTCGAGCGGATGCTCAGAGGCCAAGCTCGACGGGACAACCGTGGGGGCGGTGGTTTCGATGGCGGCGGCTTCAACGGTGGTCTGGCCGAAGAGCTGGAGCAAGAAATGGAAGAGTTTTTCCGTCCACGACGAGGAATCAATATCCCTGAGGCTCCTCGTAATGAAAATGAGCAGCGCATGCTCAATCGCATGCGAGAGTTGGAGCAACGCATGCAAGAGATGCAGCGCCGCTTGGATCAAGAGGACGAAGCGCGTTGAGAAGCTTGGCACGGTAATACAATTGGAACCCTCCCTCGATCGTCGCAGCCCTGCGACGATTGACACGACGGCCGCGACACCCCCTCCCGTCGCGGCTGTTGTTGTTTGGGGGTCGATAGCCGCGGTGCTACGCACCGCCGGAGGCTTGAACTCAAGTAGAGGTATGCCTTGCTATCTCTTCGCCTACCACGCCTATGGCAGTTGGATGCCCGATCGCCCTCAGGGGTATGTGCATTGGAAGGAGGGACTCAAACCTCCCGACAAAGAACGAGCTGACGAGTACCGCCGCAAGCAATCGAATCCTACTGTCGTGTTCGAGCGAGTCGTGCAGCAACATATTTGCGATGGCGTGCGAGAGGCGTGTAGCTATCTAGATGCCCGATGCCACGCTGTGGCAACCGATCCAAGTCACGCGCATACTCTGATAAGCTGGAGGACTGAACGAAACTCGAAAAGTATCAGCCGTTCCTTGAAGATTTCGCTATCACGACGTCTCAACGAACAAATTGCTCGTCAGCAGTGGTTTTCTAAAGGTGGAAGTCGGCAGGCGGTGAAAGTGATGGACCATTTCGACCACCTCATGCGCGTGTATTTGCCAAGGCATCGCGGGGTACTCTGGGATCGAGGAGCCTGAAACGTAACACAGGAACCTTTGCAGAGGCGACGTTCCGGCGGTGCGTAGCACCGCGGCTGCGGCAGGTCGCTCGATGAGCTACAGCAGGCTTTCCAACAACAGACGCATCTTGCGCATCTCGGCGCGATGGTCGAGATCTTCCAGGGGCGGCATGTGGACTGAGAGCGCGCCCTTGTAGTTGGCCGCTTCGAGTTGCCCGATGAGTTTGGCGTAGTCCATCTCGCCTTGTCCAACGCGAACGTGCATCTTACTGGTGGTTGAGTCGCGCATCTGCACGTGGAATGTGTAAGGAACGATCTTGCCAAAGTCTTTCCCTTGCCACGGGCCGGTGATAAAGCAGCTCGGGTCGAGGCAAACTCCCAGGCCTTTCACGTTATCGCATAGCACGGCAGCGGTGTCAGGATCTTCGCTCATGCAGCCGATGGTGGTTTTCATCGCTACGAGGCAGCCTTCCATAGAGGCGATTTTCACGAGCTCGCGCAGGCGATCGATCTCTTCGTTGAATGGTGTGCCCTGCTTAGCAGCGGGCACGACGATTGGCACCACTCGCAACGACTTGGCCAGTTTGCAGAGTGCGCCGAACTGCTCGTAGTACGCGTCGCCGGTATCGTCGGTGTCGAAGCTAAAGGCGGAGATGTTCAGCCGCTTGGTGTCGCGGAACTTTTCGGTGGCCTCTTCCAAGTTGGCCGCCACGGCAGACGGCTGATACCAGCTGACACCCGAGCTATGCACGGGTAGCTCAATCGCTGTGTATTCCAAGTCGACGAGCGCCCCGGGGACTTCTTCCCTGGGCAGGTCGGGCAGGCATTCCATCGAAGCACAAACAATCACGGCGGGTCACTCCTTTAATCAATAGTCGCGGCCCCGGCCAGCTGTAAAGCAAGTCCGACACGGGGCGTGAGTTCTTCTCCAGACCGCTTAATCTACCGCGTAGGGTAGGGCAGGGGCAATGGTCGGTGGCCGAAGGTTGCCAGAGAAGTTGCAGCACGAATTGCCGCAGCGAACGAAGCAAGCCACCAGAAACCGGGCCCGTTTCTTTCCCTGCACTGCGGCAGTAGAATGCAGTTTCGTCGATCCGCTCCTTCCACTGCTCCCCTCAACCTGAGCTGCCAGTATGAGTCCTTCCGATAATCCTCACGATCCTGCGCCGGGCGCGGCGCCCCAGCCGAGGCTCACCCCGATTGCCGGCCAACCACAACCTGCGCCGCAGGTGATTTTGCAGCAGCAGCCGCCCTCCGCATTTGGCAAGTACGGGAAGTTTCTGCTGATTGCCCTGGGGCTGTGCGTGATGGGACTCATCGGGCAGTCGACCGCTTACCAGAGCTACTTCAGCCCGCCGAATGGGCCGCAGGAGAAGTTCCATTCGCTTAACGGCAAGGCGAAGCAGAAGATTGCTATCATCCAAGCCACCGGCACCATCATGGAGGGCGACGGCTACATCAAGCAGCAAATCGATCGCGTTCGAAAAGACGAAAACGTGGTCGCTGTGGTTCTGCGGATCGATTCCCCTGGCGGCACGGTCACCGGGAGCGACTATTTGTACCATCACTTGCTGGAATTGGCCGATGACCGCGATCTGCCGATTGTGGTGAGCATGGGGAGTATCTGTGCTAGCGGTGGCTATTACATGGCGATGGCCGTCGGCGAGAAGGAAGATACCATTTTCGCGGAGCCCGCCACGTGGACCGGTTCGATTGGCGTGGTGATTCCGCATTACGACCTGAGTGGTCTGCTAACTGCCTGGGATATCGAGGACGACTCCGTGGCGAGTCACAAGTTCAAGCTGATGGGCAGTCCGACGCGCGACTTGAGTGATGAGGAGCGTGCCGAGGAACGTCAGCTGTTGCAAACGCTTGTCGATTTGAGCTTCGAGCGATTCAAAGAGATCGTCGTTTCAGGCCGGCCTGAGTTTGCAGGTAAGCCGGAACTGGTGGACAAGATTGCCACAGGGCAAATTTTTACTGCCCAGCAGGCGGTCGACAATGGCTTGGTGGACAAAATCGGCTTCATCGATGCGGCTATCGAGCGTGCAGCGGAGCTTGCTGGGGTGAGCACCGACAATGTGCGTGCCATCAAGTACAACGAGCCGGCGGCCGCGCTCACTGCACTACTGGGAGCGGAGGGGCAACGGTTGCGAAACCAAAGCAGTGGCGGCTTGGACCTAGCATCGTTGCTCGACCTGACCGCACCGCGGGCTTATTACCTGTGTACATGGTTGCCGTCGATTTTGTCGGCAGGGCGTTAGGTTTTGCATGAAAACCATGAATTGGTTGTAGGGTATTGCCGAGTGGAGCGAGGCATACCATGAACAGCGGACATGGTATGCCTCGCTCCACTCGGCAGTACCCTACGCTCATTCGCAGAACTTGTCTCATAAACATGCCTTCCCAATCTACTCACCTCCTGGACTCGCTTGATAGCACGCTCACGGCGTGGCTTGCGGAGCGCGATGTACCAAAGTTTCGTGGCAAGCAAATTCGCAATTGGTTATTCGAGAAACGCGCAGCCGACTGGCAAGCGATGACGAACTTGCCGCAGGCGCTACGGGATCAACTGACGGCGGAGCTACCGCTGTGGACTAGCAGCGTCGCGAAGCATACGAAGGCCGAAGATGGCACAGAGAAATTGCTACTGAGCCTGGCCGACGGGGGGCAGATCGAGTGCGTATTGCTACGCGACAAGGTACGGCGCACCATTTGTATCAGCACACAAGTCGGCTGCGGGATGGGTTGCGTGTTTTGTGCGAGCGGGTTGGATGGCGTGGATCGTAATCTTACGACGGGCGAGATCATCGAGCAGATCCTGTTACTGCAAAATTTGTTGGCCAAGGAAGAGCGGCTCAGTCACATCGTAGTGATGGGCATGGGTGAGCCGTTGGCAAATCTCGACGGCTTATTGCCGGCATTGGAGGAAGCTCACCGCGAGGACGGCCTGGGGATTTCTGCTCGGCGAATCACGATCAGCACCGTGGGCTTGCCGGCAAGCATCGATCGCCTCGCCAAGCACAAGCGAACGTACCGCCTGGCGATTTCGCTGCATGCTCCCAACGACGAGCTGCGAAATAAGCTGGTGCCGGTGAACGATAAAATTGGGCTCGACGCGATTCTCGACGCGGCCGATAGGTACTTCGACGTTTCCGGCCGGCGGCTGACTTATGAGTATGTGTTATTGCACGATCTGAATGATCAAGACGAGCACGCCCGCGAACTGGCAGATCGACTTTCCGGGCGAGAAGCGCTGCTGAACGTCATTCCCTACAATCCGGTCGCGGGCTTGCCTTACGAAACTCCGACGCTCGCGCGGCAACATGCGTTTCGCGACATTCTGGAGCAGGCGGGCATTCGGGTGCAGTTTCGGCACCGCAAAGGCAACCGTATTGACGCGGCTTGCGGGCAGTTGCGACGCTCGCAGCAGGAAGTGTTTGCGCTGGAATAGGATCTCTGCGTATTTCTGTGTCCCATTTCGCCGCTGAGCTTGCTCCGCTTTCCCTTGATCGCGAAGCAAGCTCAGCGGCGAAATATGCTCGGTTGCTACCCAGTGCGAAGTTTCTGCCTAAGGCAGCCATGCTAGCAGCGGTACTCGCTGAATAATTTCATAGCGATTCGGCGCCTCCGGTTTGCGATTGATGGGAAATAGCAGATTAAATCCATGGTGACGGTGGATGCCCACCTAAGTGACTCCGGAAAACTAACAACGAACTTCCGATAATATGTGATATAATCCCCTCCGGCGAGGTAACAGGTTTCTGTAGTAGCCGCATCGGCGTTCTGCTAGAGACTTCCGCATGGTTGGGGCCAAACGGAGGAGAAGGCAATGTTAGTTTTGACTCGAAGGGAAGACGAGACAATTCGGATTGGCGACGACATCATTGTGAAAGTAGTGAGGAATCGAGGCGGTCGTGTTCGGTTGGCCATCGAAGCACCGCGAAGCGTGCCGATTCGTCGTGGGGAGCTCTCGCCAGAGCTGCCCTGTCAGAAAGTAGAGACCGAGCGGCTAAATCACCGGTCTGAATCTTGACGCACGGTTCACGGTAATCCTTACGACGCCATGATCTGCCAAGAGGCTTCAGGGAGTCTTTTTTTGATCCTCTGGAGCCTCTTGGTGGGTGTTTCTTTTAGCGCAAGGTGTTCTCAGCTTGGCGCATCCTCTGGCTTCTCGTGGCGAAATCCATAGCATCGTGGTGCAAGTACCGAGGCTAACTGGGAGAGGGTGGAGCTGCGCGATCCCTTCAGATTTGGTCTCGTTCTTGCGTTTTCTGCGAAACTGGGCCCTCTATCAGGGGTTTCAAGTTGAGTTCCCCCATCGATTCCGCATAAGCTAGAATGACTCGGTTCCCCAGTATTAAACCCATTTTAGGGAGGATAGTACGCCGTTGGCGATTTCTGACACCACTGCTCAGCGTTACACGTCCTCGGACCCTGATGTGCGGTTGATGCTGCGCGTACGCGATGACGATGCGCAGGCGTTTGAACAGTTGGTGGAGAACTACCAAAACCGGCTCGTATCGCTGATGACCCACTTGGTGGGTAAACGCGACATGGCCGAGGACTTAGCCCAAGATGTATTCCTGCGTGTGTACCGCGCTCGCAAGCGCTATGTGCCTGGCTCGAAGTTCTCGACTTGGTTGTTCACGATCGCCAACAACGTAGCTTCCAACGCAAGGAGATCTCTGGCTCGTCGACAGGAAGTGAACCTAGCCGCTCGCAATAGCGGCGAGGAAAATTTCAACGGACTCGAAGTCCAGGCCGTGGCGGCTAGTGGCCAAATGCCAACCCGACAACTCGATAAGGCTGAACTGCGCGACATTGTCAATGTGGCGATTGCCACGCTCGACCAGCGGCAGCGCATGGCTGTGCTGCTCAACAAGTTTGAACACCTGAGCTATCAAGAAATTGGAGAAGTGATGCACCTGAGCGGGCCAGCAGTGAAGTCGCTGCTCTCTCGTGCGCGAGCGAACTTGCGCGATGTGATTCAACCGTATATGCAACAAGGGCAGAAAGTGGAGTGAGGTGCGGAGAACTGCAAACTCGAATAAGCATGTCACTTCGACCGAGCGACAGCGACCGAGAGATCCAGTTAGCTGCTGTGTTGGAATTCCAACCCGATTGGTCAGTCGTTTGACTCCATTGGGAATGACATCGATTCTTAACTCAATTATCTACGGTTCAAAATAACCTGATTTGAAACTGAAACTTGGCAAAGCACCCCCCCTCAACCGCTGATACTTCCTCGCAAGAACTGATCGTCGCCTATTTGGATGGCGAGCTCAGCCCGGCGGAGAATGCGCAGGTAGAGAAGCGGCTTGCTGGGGACGAGCAATTCAGGCAGCAACTCCAGCAGTTGGAGCAGGCTTGGGCCGCTTTGGATGAGCTGCCGCAGACGACGGTCGGCGATCAATTCTCACGCACGACGATGGAAATGGTCGTTACCGCTGCTGAGCGGGAAGTGCTCGAAAAAACCACCGCTATGCCTGTCGTGCAGCGGAAGCGACGCATTTCCAACTGGTTGCTCTTCGGCTCGGCAGCGCTGTTGGGTTTTGTGATGTTCCGCCTAGCATGGACGAGTCCTAATCGTCAGTTGCGAGCTCAGTTGCCGGTGGTTCTGCATGTCGATTCGTACTCCCAGTTCAAGGATGAGTCGTTCCTCAAGCAATTGGCCAAGCGCACGGACCTACTTACAGATTTATCCCCCGAAGAACAAGAAGATATTCAAGCGAAAGCCGAGCAACTGGCGAGTTTCTCAGACTTGCGTGAACGAGATACTTGGCTTGCGACAATCGACACCCAGCAGCGGACCCAACTGCGTTATCAGACGCTTCTCTATCGTGAACTGTCTGATGAGGAGCAAGAGCGTATTCAGAAACTCCACCAGACGGTGACTGATGGTGAATTGCTGCCGACTCTGATTGCGTATGAAACTTGGGTAAGCGGATTGCCTGAGGCAAAACAGTATGAACTGCGTAGTATCGATGATCCTGAGGAACGCGCGAAAACGGTCGCGCAGTGGTTAGTGGAGGCTCGCGCCGACGCGAAGTTCCAGCTCAACGAGAAGGAGCTACGTGAAGTTCTCGAAGCGGCCAAACCTGTGATGCAAGCAAGAATGCGTTTGTTCGAACAAGCCAAGCGAGGACGAAACCCGGAGGAGTGGCGTCGAAAGTACCGGAATTTGGCTGATCGAAGTGATGAGTGGCAATCGGCATTGCCCGAGAACGTAAAGGAGTCTTTTCGGGAATTATCCCCAGAGCAGAAACTCGAACAAGTGATGCGCTGGTATCGACAGTCTCGCTCACTTCAAGGTCAAGTTTCAGAGACTGAGCTCGAACGCTTCTTCACGAAAGAGCTCTCTCCCGAGCAGCGTGCTGAGTTGCTAAGTCTCTCGCCTTCGGACATGCAGAGTCGTTTGCGTAGTATGTACCATCGCGATTCAGGTCAGCCGTTTGATTCTCGTTGGGACTATCGCCCCGACTGGGAGCGAGTGCCGCGTGATGGTAATCGCCCTGGTCCGGCGGGGCCGGGACGTGGTGGCCCGGGACGCGGTGGCCCCGAGGGAGATCGGCAGCGCGATCGAGCGCATGAAGGACCCGGTGGGAGTTCACGCGAACAGCCACGTGGCGAGCGTGATCGTCGGCGTGGTCCGTCGCCAGGTGGTGAGTTCGGCCCCCGCGATGGCGAAGGTCCGCCGACCAGACGCGGCGATCGGTCACGGTAGCCGAAGGGTAGCAAGCTACCCATGCCACCCAACGTAAGCAGGCTGTAGCCCAGCGGCAAGAAAAATTCTCGGGGTGCCTTGGGTAACTTGCTGCCCTCGTAGGTACTCTGCTCTTGGTGACTAAGCTGTGATGGCATTGCGAGATGTACCGCAAGGGTAGCAAGCTACCCTTGTTGCAGGGCCCGTCCTGCCGCATAGCCGACGATATCGTTGCGTTCGCTGCAGAGTGCTTCGTAACGCTGCCAATCGCCGCTTTGGGTGGCCAGTTCCAGGAGGGTTGGCGACAGGGGCGAAAGTGCTCGGTCGGTGGGCACTAGCTCTGCGTAGAGTTCCATTGCTTCAGCGTACCGCTCGTTGCGATTTAACAATACTAGTAGTGTTTCTACGGCAGTGTTGGTGGGTACGCCGA
Organism: Adhaeretor mobilis; assembly: GCF_007741515.1. Lineage (GTDB taxonomy): Bacteria > Planctomycetota > Planctomycetia > Pirellulales > Lacipirellulaceae > Adhaeretor > Adhaeretor mobilis. The sequence continues at coordinate 5,650,998 of NZ_CP036263.1, read as the reverse complement.
GCGCCGGTTCGGCTGCTTGTTCTTCGCGGGCACGTCGAGTGAAAAACTCAATTGCCTCGTCGACGCGTTCTCCGAGTGTGGCGCGAAGGAACAGTTCGTGTGTGGGGTAGAGCTCTTCGAAGGGCGCTTCGCCTGGGTACTGCATGTCTTCGATAAGGTGCTTGCCATATTCACAAATCTCGATGGCTTTCTTCACGAGCTGCGGATCGGTAAGTAACCGGGCGAAGCGCACGGTACTTGCTAGGTGCGAGGCATCCATGTGGTAGCTGCCTCCTTCGGTGAGCGCGGGGAACTGCTGCATGAGCTCGCCGATAGAAATGCCCTCGGGCGCTTCGCCTTCTAAGCGGTGCAAGTGCCCACGCATGTTGCCTTGGAGTTCTGCGTAGACATGACGCAGCAACACGGCGGCGCAGGACTCTTGTTGCTGTTCGGGCAATTGGCCGGCCAACGAGTCGAGCGTCGTGATCGAATTGCACGTGCCGTGATTGGCGATCAGCCACGCGTAGCCGCGTTCAGGGTCGACTCCTTCATGCAGCGAAACTTCGATCAACGCATCGCAGTTGTCTTCGTTCGGAACGACGCTTTCCAAGTACTTGCGCACCATCTCTTTTTCGCTGGCTGGGCGGAGGTACATCCATGCCTCGCGGAGCTGGTGCTTGTCGAGGAGCAACTGGCCTACCTCGCGGCAGGCGGCTAGGTAGCCCTGTTCCAGATCATCGCGGAGCGACTCGTCTACGTCTTCGAGCGTGCTGTTGCGCTCCAGCGGCAAGCCCAGCTCGTGTCGTCGCTGCATGAGTCGCAGGTCGAACAACTGATGCCACTGCTCGGCTGCGGCGAGGTCTTGAGCCACGCGGTCGAAGAGTTCCTGCGGCTTGTCGGCCAATTCGGCTAGAGACTCCAGGGCGGTGGTTTGGGAGGTTGTCATGGCGTTTGCTTCGTATGCGATCGGTGGGGAGTTGCGAGACTCTATTATAGGCAAAGAAAGGGTATCGCCCAGATTCATGTAAAAATGCACTCTAAGAGATTCCCAAAAAGCTAGAACCGCTGCTTGTTATGGGACTTTGATTGAGGGACGCCTTTTGGAACGAAACCATCGGCGTAAGCTTTTTAGCGACAATCTCTCGCCAGCAGTCCCAAAAACGTCCGTTTTTGGGACATTATCTACCCCAGTTCGACGCCTCCTGCGTCAGTTGGGAGCCAAGCGAAAGTAGCGTCGGATCTCGACCCGAATCGCACTCAGCGTAGCTTTCGTAGAGCACTAGATTATTGCGGACCTACAAGAGAAACCGTACGCTCCAGACATGAGCACTTACGCATACTTTCTAATGGTCGCGACATTTCTAAACGCATTGATGGCGGGTTTCCTGTTTGCGTTCTCTGCCGTGGTCATGCCGGGGATTAGGCAACTGAGTGATCGAGACTTTCTTCGTAGCTTTCAGGCAATCGATCGCGTGATCCAAAGTGGCCAGCCGCTATTCATGATCATGTGGCTGGGCTCATCCATTGCGTTGATCGTTGCTGCGGCACTGGCCTTGCTGGATCCCGGTGTGCAAAGCCGACTAATCATCTCAACTGCTGCATTGGCAAGCGTTTTCCTCGTGCAGTTGCCGACCATGACGGTCAACATCCCGCTGAACAACGAGGTGCAGTCTCTTGATTGCGATTCGCTGGATGAAGACGCCGCCAGTCAGGCACGTCTATCGTTTGAATCGCAGTGGAATCGATGGAATCAGGTACGAACTGTAGTCTCAGTCGCAATACTGGCTGCACTGCTCCTACTGCTATGGAGGCTCTGATTCCAGCTACTTCAGGTGGCTCAGTTCGACGCCTCCTTTGGTCAGATACGGAAGTGGCCAAACTTGTGCCTAGAACGTCGAATTTGGCCGATTTTGGGGCTGCTGTTTGAGACAGAGGTCATCAACCCCTCTTGTCGTTAGAGAATTGCGAAAAGTGCCTCGGACGATGAAGCTGAGCTAGGGTAGGCATTCACCTCTCTACACTTTGCCATCATCCCGGCAGCATGCCAGAAGTGGACGATTTTGATACAATTACGGAGTCTGCTTATCCACACTTTTTGTAGATAAGCAGGTGTTATCTACATTTTTTGTGTCTAATAACAAGTTATGCCGCTAAAGACTTGCACATGATTGAACGGAACACGTCCAAGGCGCACGCCGAACTCGATCTTGCCACCGCTGCAACACTGTTCGACGCCGAGATGAGCGACAAGAAGCTGTCCGGTGAACTCATCACCAGCGCCTTTGACCTCTACTCAGTCGAAACGCTCCGGGACCGTCACAAACTTCGCGTTGGCGATACTTTCCCCACAGATGTTTTCGTGTTTGGCAAAGGCGAACCTGACGATCCTGCATGCACCAAGGTCGGTGGCCGACCATTTTGGCCCGATGACATGGAATGGCCTAATGCCAGCACTGGTTCGCCGTGCCGCTTCCTCGCACAATTCAATTTTGGCGACTCAATGGACATCATTGACGCCGACCTTCCCGGCACCATCCTTTTGCTCCTGACAGAAAACGAAGACGACTGGCTTTGGGGTGACGATGGCCTCACGTTTCACTGGGTTTCCGCTGCGGCCACTCCACGGCGGGATCTTAATGTACTATCTGCGGTTGGTTCGGCTGGTCCATTCTATGGAGTCCGATATCGGTCTGCCGACTATCCCGCCGCTGGTGACGCCACCTACGAATTGGACGTGTCGCAAGGTTACAATCTCCCAATTCTTAACGGCACCAAGATTGGCGGGCTGCCCCATTTCATCCAAAGCGGTGACGACTCGCCCGGGCAGTTCCTCTGCCAATTGGGTTCCATTCAGGCAGCACCCTACGCGCCATTCCCGTGGTCCAACCACCGTGATGCTCTTGATCTGCAATTCAACGACAAAGGCATCTACGGTGATGACAACTGCGCCGTGTTTGGAGACATGGGTAGCGTTTACCTGTTTGTTGATGACGATGGCAATGTATCGCGTTCCTTTGAGTGCTATTGAGAAGACCGTCGCACAAAATGCGGCATAACAAAGGCATGAACGCGGAGCCGCCGGTCACGCGTTTTCAAATGGTGCATCAACCGCGGCGGCCCGGTTATGCCTAACGTTCGCCTTTAAAAAATGAGTGACATCGTGACAGCCATTTGGGGCATAGCCCTCCTCGTCACGCTACTCGGGTGCATTCCCTACGGCATCTGGATAATCTACACTGCCGTTAAGAAGCGATGGAAGCGACTGGGGCTGCAGATCGGAATCCCAATCATCGCATTTGGATTGCTGGCAGGGGCCTCGGCAATAGTGAATGCAGGTGCTGACGAGCGGTATCTCGAAGGGCTTTACGACACGGAAGTGGACCTCGGGCCTCCAATCTTTGAATACGACTCAGAGCGGGCGTTCAACGGGGATGGGTATTCGATTTCTGTCTATGAGCTACCGTCCTCGATCCGGACGCGTTTCGAAGCTGCGGACGAGAGGTTGCTCTCCGAATACCCGAAGCACCCCAGCTATCGCGATCACTGGAGCTTTGAGCGCTGGAGGCGATCTCCCTTCGATGGGAAGTTCCAGGAGTATCTTGATTTCGCTCTCAGCACCTACGATGCCGGCAATGCGTCAGAACTCACCAATCACTTTGAAGCGATTCGATCCGCATTGAAGAGCGAGGGATCGTTTTACGCCTTCTTTTACTATCGGCCTTCAGGTTGCGTTGGCGATGTGGACTTTTTCATCGTTGATCTCGTTGGAGGACGACTCTACTCGTTCAATCACAACACATAAAAATTAAGGCGAACAAGGCGTCGCTCTCAACACCTGCCCCGCCGCGAGTTCATTTTTCCATGGCCATTCAACCTTTAACCCACAGTCGAAGCGTCGCCCCGGGGCAGGTGTGAGAGGACTTCGACGTTAGCCACCTATGGCAATTGACGTACGCGAACACCTGCCACGCGACAAGTTCGATATCGCGAACGCAGAAGCTCTCATCGCGTTGGGGCATCCCGCTGTATCTCCCGTTTTGCCTGATCTCCTCGAATGGCTACAAGACTGCAACTGGCCAGTATCGAAGCCTATTGGCGACTTTCTCACGACGCTACCAAATGAGATGGCACCGCTGATATGGACCGTCCTGCGAGGGAATGACCACGTCTGGAAATACTGGTGCATCTTCCGGCTCATCAGCACGATGCCCGCTGACACAGCTGAGCAGTTCCGATCAGAGCTGGCCCGCCTGGCTGAAGACCCAACGGAAACTGAGCGACAGGAAGAGTTGCACGAAGTTGCCAAAGATGCGCTTAACGTGCTGTGGCCGTCTGACGGTGGCTAACCACCGGCTGCAGTTGACCGGCGACGCCCGCGTGTAGAATGGTGTGGTCGGTTCAACGCCCGCTCCCGCGGGCGGCCGGCAACTGAGCCTTTTACGTTAGGGCGATATGGCACATCCCGCCGTGGACAAGTTTGGGAAGATCGTCGTTACCAAGCTCCGCGACAACGCCATCGACTTTTTTGACCTCGCCTCTCAAGGTCACTGGCGTGCTCCGTCTCTCCAAAACCTTCAGCGTGAACTTGCAGATCAGACGCCCGAGCAAATCGACCTGATCCGACGCTGTGTAATCCAAGCGATCGAAACCGGTATGCACGACTTTCTGTTCGCTCTGGTCGAGGCCAACGATTTTGAGAATGTGCACGTGATGGTCGACGGGGTCAATGTCGCTGATGAATCTGACGGGCTTCACGGTGAGCAGTTCACTGAGGAAGGTTGGATTGCGAAGTTCGCCAAGCATCCCGAAGGATCGCCCTAACCACCGGCTGCAGTTGACCGGCAACGCCCGCGTTATGATGTTGTTGTCGGTTTGGAGCCTGCATTCCGCGGGCGGCCGGCAACTGAGCCTTATACGTTATCCGAACAAAGCGAAGTTGAGCTGGGTCTAACGCATGCCTAAACGCTTTTCACTTGGCGAGCTACTCGTTCTGACTGGTGCCGTTGCTCTCTGGAGCGGATGGTTTCGCATACCACCTGTGGAGTTGGCCGGGTGCATTCAGGATAGGCCTACAAAGGCTGTACAGCATATTGACGAGTACCGTATCCACGGCGAGGAGGACTATAGGCGTTGGTTCCGACGCACAATCTCGGATTCGATAGCTGCGTCTTTTCCCGGATACTCCTACAGTGTGATGGACGAGCGATCGGACCTACTGGTGATCCCGGTGTCGCAATGTGCAGCAAGCTATCAACCGCCAGCAAGGTTTCAAGCACACAACCGGCTCAATGGCTCTGTCGTGTTCATTCGGCATGATTATGTTGAGGCGTCTACCGCCGCACAGACGCTAGTGGTTCCATCTAATGCAACTGTGATTCGTGGGACTATTGCTTCTCCAGTCGTTGCTGACGTTTTAATGATTGCGTTGCCGATCATTCTCATCTTGGTTCTCAGGTGGAATCGGCATCGGAAGATTGTGAAGGAAGAAAGCGGATAAAAAAGCGTTGGACATGGAGCCGTGGGCCGCGCGGGTTTTGGAATCGAATTCGTTCGCCGCGGCCCGGTGAACGGGGGCGTTCCTGACCGACCGCAGGAACATCCCCCGAACTCGCTGAGCTTGTCCAAACCGCTATCAGTTTGGGCACCAATTTATCTAACCCCTGAGTGACCCACATGGGTTGCTTAGCGTGCATTTTACATGAATCTGTGCGGTACCCTAAGAAAGGAGTCTCGCGCAGAGGTCGTGGCGATCACGGAGACTAGAGAAGTGAAGGGGCAAGAGTCATGTCGCTTCGACCGAGCGATAGCGACCGAGAAATCCAGTCTGCAATCTCGATCACCTAACAAGCGCAATCGAGTGTGAACCGGACTGCTCAGTCGTTCGACTCCTTTCGGAATGACAGATTCTGCACGCCAAATGCAGCTCATTGCAATTTGAGCTCGAAATCTGCCACCAGGGGTCGGTGGTCGGACGCCTGTTTGGCGATGTTGGTTCGTCCAGCGAAGCTGTGCCCGTAAGACAACGGCCTGCCACGGAAATGAATGCCGTCCAGTGCTCGCAGCGGCGCGATGGCAGGAAACGTGCGAATCCCGGCTCCAGCCCGTTGGAAACCTTGGGGTTGCAGGAGGCGCTTGCCGAGATTTTCCCACACGTCGTTGAAGTCGCCCGCGACGATGATGGCTTGATCCAGCACGTGATCACTAGGCGGCTTGCTCAGCTCTCCGCTCGCAAACAGGCGGCGTAGTTGAATTGTGCGCTCGAAACCTGCTAGGCCGAGGTGCAAATTGACGACCGTTAGGTTGGCACTTCCGTGGGGAGTCTCCGCGATTAGTCGGGCAAGTTGGGCTTGCCGGCGTTTCTTGGGACGGACGGTCAAATCAATGTCGATGCATTCTTGAATCGGAAAGCGACTAAGGATCGCGTTGCCGTACGCACCACGTCGAAGCTTTACGTTGCGTTGGAAAGCCGTGTGTTGGTAGCCAAGTTGCTCGGCCAGTTTTTCGACCTGATGGTCTCGGTGGGAACGGGGAACTCCTTCATCGACCTCCTGTAAGCACGCAACATCGGGGCGATAGTGGTCAATCACTTCGACGATGCGTTCTAAACGGTATTTGCGATCGAGGCCGCCAATACCTTTATGAATGTTGTAGGTCATCAGCCGGAGCGGCATTCCCGAATCGTCGGCGGAAATTCTCTCGGGCGCACTCATAGTACGGGGCTCATCAACCGCAGTGTGTTTTCGATCATTTTTTGCAGCAGCGAGCGACTGCCCCACTCGTCTAGATCGACGAGATCGCTATCGGCGATGTAGCCTTCTTGTACGTAGCGTAAGTGTTGGCCGAAGGTTTCGCCGTAGACGTACAGAGACACCTCGTAATTTAACCACAGGCTACGCATATCGATATTCACTGTGCCGAACATCGAGATCGCTCGGTCGGCCGTGACACTCTTGGTGTGCAAGAGGCCGCCGCGGAACAGGTGAATATAGATCCCGACTTCCAGTAATTCCTGGTAGTAGGACCGACTCGCGTAGCGAGTGAGTACGGAATCGACGCGCTCGGGGAGTACCAAATGCACTGCAACCCCGCGCCCTGCCGCGCCACGCAAAGCCCGCACGATCGATTCGTCTGGCACGAAGTAGGGTGTCGTTAGCACTAACTCATCCTGTGCCGCATTGATCAATGCCAACAACATCTGCAGTGCCGCATCGGCAGTCCCGACGGGGCCTGAGGGGACCACCTGGATATCTTGATTGCCTTTCGACTGCACCGTGCGCAAATTCGCACACTCGACAATCTCCTCAAGGGTTTCATCGGTCTCTAGCATCCAGTCGCTAATCATCGTCATCGCAAGTGGGGCAATCACCGAGCCCTCTACACGCAGCATGGCATCGACCCACTGACCGACATCGGAATCTTGCTTAAAGAACTTAGGATCGACCAGGTTCATGCTGCCGGTCCAGGCAACTTCGCCATCGACAACCACAACCTTACGGTGCAAGCGTAGGTCGTTGCGGCTGAACAGTGCTCGGAAAATTCCAGCCGGGCAAGCGGCCTGAACTTTTACGCCCGACGTACGTAGTCGCTCAGGTTGATCGGTGCGCCACCAAGGCCGCGCACCGATGGCGTCGACCAAGACTCGACAAGAAACGCCACGTTCGGCGGCGCGGATCAGTGCCTCGACGACATCGTCTGCAAGCCCTCCTGCATTCCAAATATAGAATTCCATCAGAACGCTATGCTTGGCCGCCTCGATATCCTGAGCGATACCTTGCAGAATGGCGTCCGAATCTGTGAGCAACTTACCTGTGCTACCGGCAACCGTAGGTAGACCGGCCAGACTGGTTCCCAGGCGATCCATCCCTTGGGCGCCTGCTGGGTGTTGAGTCCAATCGACTTGGGTCAGACCCTTGTCGATGACCGCTTCGGCAAGCCGTGCGTAGTCCATTCGCATTTCTTCAATACGCCGGACGCGACGTTGCCCGACCCGCCGCTCACCGACCAACAAGTAAAACACGGCTCCGACCGCTGGGATGGTCCCGACCAGAATCATCCACGCCAGCGATACTCCAACCGACGGCTTGCGCATGACGACACGGAAGAAGATCGTCCCGACGACGGTGATGTGGAGCAGCGTTGCAGCGACAGTGAGGTAGATTGGATTCAGCATGCCGGAAGGCAGTTGCAGTCTTTCGTGGCTCGCGGGAGTTTTCCGCCGGATTATTGCTTCACCCTTAGTATAGGCAAATTTTTGCCCCACGCAGAGACGTGGAGGACGGAGAGTTGAAAATGCAATCCTCTGCGACTCTGCGTGGGGTTTATTCCCGTCATTGCGAAGCACAGGAGAACCGGGCGACCGGCTAGGCTTAGGTGGCCAGGGTACTTTGGCGCGCCAGGCCCTACGTTACGTAGCGTGCTTGCTGGTGCCATTGAATGCCGTCACAGGATTGAGTCGCGCTCGGCAATTGCAGTCGCTATGATGGAGTGACATGATTCGCAAACGGTCACACTCTAGAATAGAAAGCCCGATATGACGGCTGCCAAGACCGCACCCGGCATGTGGGTTGGACAGACACTCCACTACTGCAGCTTAGCGCTGTTGTTGGTACTCGTTTGGTTAGCCTGGGGGGGGCTTAGTCGACCCTTTCCAGTAGCTTTTTGGACAGCCGTTGCTTTTCCGGTCGTGCACCAACTGTTCGTCTGGTTGGCATGGCGGTTGGAGTTGCGATCCGCAGCGACTAGCAAGGCGATAGGCTTTGGGGGCTACCTCGTAGGTTTTTTTCTGTTGTTTGGCGGACGATTCGTCTCGCTGTTTGTGCTGGCGTGGCTGGATCGTGGTAGTCTTGAGCTTCCCGTTCTCCCGCGAGTCATTCTCACGACGCTGCTCGCGCTGCCGGGGTGCTACGCTATGGTTAGCGTCATGCGCTATTTCGGCATGAGGCGGGCGGCCGGTGCCGATCATTTCGATCCGCGCTACCGCGATCTGCCGCTTGTGGAGAAGGGCATTTTCCGATTCACCAGCAACGGGATGTACGCTTACGCCTTTCTGCTGTTTTGGGCAATTGCGGTTGGTCTGAACTCCAAGGCGGCACTTTTAGTTGCCGCATTTAGTCACGCCTATATTTGGGTTCACTTTTTTGCTACGGAGAAGCCGGATATGGAGTATCTCTACGGAAATCGTGGAGAGTGATCGAGTGGATCGAACGCAAACCGATTGTGGCCAGGGTGCTTCAGCACCCCGGGCCATTGGTTACGGGGTGGGCACTACGTAGAACCGTTACTGGCGCCGTTCGATGCCACGGTTTCTGCTTCAGCTTCTCTGCGAGCTAGGCGTTCTACCGATTTGGGCACACTTCTCACGTGCAGGTCGGTTTGTGGGAAGGCGATCTCCAGGCCTGCATCGCGGAATTTCTTGTCGACCATCGTGTGTAATCGATGGATCGTGTCGAGCCGATTGTCGAGGTTCGGCAGATAGCAGCGGAGGACGAGGTTCAGCGCGCTGTCGCCGAAGCGGTCGAACGTGGTCACCGGGGCAGGCTCGTCGAGAATCAATGGATGCTCGTGGGCGGCTTCGCGGAGCAGTTGGCAGGCGAGTTCGGTATCGCTGCCGTAGGCGACGCCCACTTCGATGACGATTCGGTTGGTGTGATCGGTGAGCGTCCAGTTCAGGAGTCGTTCGGTGATGAGATCTTTATTCGGGACGATATATTCCTTGCGATCCCAGTCGACAATGGTTGTCGCACGCATACGGATGCGATTCACGACGCCGGTGCGATCGCCGAGTGTGATGATATCGCCCACGCGAATGGGGCGTTCAAACAGCAGGATAATGCCGGAGATGAAATTGGCAAAGATTTCCTGCATACCAAATCCCAGGCCGACGCCCATGGCGGCAACGAGCCACTGGATGCTATCCCAGTGGAAGCCCAGCGCGCCGAAAGCCGCGACAATGCCGACTGCCAAAATCGCGTAGCGACAAATTGCCGTGAAGGCATAGCGACTTCCGCCGTCCATCGGCAGGTGCTGCAGGACGGCGAAGTCGAGCAGTGCAGGCAAGTCGCGCACGGCGACCCACGTGACTGTCACTAGCAGGCCAAAGCCCAGAAGTTGCCCCCAGGTGGTCCCACCTTTAGTGAGGAAGATAGGTTTCTCTGTGATGAAGGCGACAGCCGAGAGCATCTCTTGCCAAATGAGTACCGCGATGACCGCCCCAATCGCCATGAGCACCGTGTGAACCAATTTGTCGGTTTGCGCACCAAGTGCTTTCAGGTCGACGACTTCTTCGGCGATTTCTTGAATGGGTGTCGCGCTAGTGGTCGAGGTGTCGGCGGCAGCGGCCAGCTGCTGTTGCTCCCGTTGTGCTTCACGGCGTTTGCGGGCACTTTCCTTCGCCAGTTTGCGGCGATTAATGAGAATCCAACGTCGCAACGTTCCCCCCACGACGAGCAGCCCGAGGATCACGCCGACGGTTTGCAGTAGACGAACCGCCATGTGTTGCGCCGTGTAGTAGTACCCCAGTCCTGCCAGTACAGCCAGTAGCACTGGCAGGATGACCAGCAGCGGCCCCCACAGGTAGTGCAGTAGCGAGAGCCACGTTTTGCCGGATTGCTTCATCGTCAATAGGAGCGGACTACCCCTGACCAAGAGCACCCTGCGCAGCACGGCCGAGAGGAGCAACATCACAATAATAAACAGCACGCGACCCAGTGAGGAACTCCACAGCGGTTCGACATTTTGTACTTCCAAACCAACTAGCCATAACACGAGTGGTAGCGCGCCCCAAGTAAGCCAACGCAGGCTCCGGCGAGCTTGCACCAAACAGGCGCTAGGCCACTGGAAATGCGCGTCGGCCAGGCCGCCGGAACGACAAAGCTGGCGGACAAATTCGAGGAGAAATAAGCAATTGGCAGTGAACCGCAGGCCGTGCGACAACGATCGCACGAATTCTGATTCTTGGAGCGGGCGATCCATCCACCACCCGGAGAACCACATCAGCACCGGCCAGGGCAGGGCCACCGTTGTCGTCAGCCAGATGGCCCTGACGGTAATAAAAGAGTTGGTGCAAGAGCCTTTGGCCGCTTGGGTGCCGATCTCTCGCAAGATGCGACGCGAACGTCGCTGGGCACCCAAGACCACGATCATTGCTAGGCACAGCAAGCCAATCTGGTAGGGATGCTCCCTGGCTGAAAGGGCTAAGGTTGTCACCGCATCGCTCCAATGGTGCGGGTCGAGGCTCCAGGCAGATGCGTCCACAGCTGGGCGAACGTCGGCAGAGGCTAGCGGGAAACAACTGCGGATCCACAACACGCGTTTCGCAATAAAGGCTGCGTAGTCTTCGGTCCGTTTGATCAGGGTCGCTTCTTCGGCACCGAGCTGCATGAGGTTCAGCGAATAGGTGTCGTAGTCCTCGATTAAATCGTCCAGGTACTTGCGTTCGGCTTCGAGCAGCTCACGAATTTCTTGCTCGGCACGTTCGCGCGCCTTTCCCGTTTGATAGTTCTTGGGGAGCTGAGCGATTACTTTCTCCACCTGTTCCTCAATGTCCAGGGCCGACAGGTCGCTGCGCATGTCGTTGAGTTCGTACTGCTTGAACACCACGTCGGCAGCCTGCTGAGAGCGGGTCGCACTGCGGCGTTTTACATTTTGCAAGTCGGGCAGGTCGGCTTGTTGCTGACGAAGTAATTGTCCCATACCCTCGGAAAGGCCGGTGCCTTCGGCGCGTTGCTGGCTGCGTTCGAATTCGGTCTTGAGGGTGAGGTTTCGTTCGGCGATTTCCTCACGCTCTTTGGTAAGTTTCCCAATTCGCTCTGAGGCGTCCTTGCGCAGATCGGCAAGTTCCGCATTACGCTTGGCGAGCGCTGCGATCGGGGGCAGACGTTTCTTCTCCGCATCGCGAGCGGCATTGGCGGCTTGGGCAGTAGCGTCCGCTTGGCGTCGGTTGTTGATCACCTCGCGCAGTTTGGCAAGCCGTTTCTCTTGAGCAGCCAGCTCGCGGGATATTAAATCTTGACGAAGCTTCAGCGACTCGCCACCGGTCGAGTACAACTGCTGCTGTTTCTCCATCACGGCGAGCGTTGCTTGGAGCGCTTGTAGGCGGGCTTGCCCTGCGAGCGATTTTGCCAGCGAAAGGTTGCTCGCTCCTGTGGAATCGGCAGGGACAGGCGTTGCCTTAGTCTGCTCTTGCAACTCCGCCAGCTCGCTTTTCGCGTCTGCAATCAGACTCGGGAGTTCGGCCAAACGCGTAGTGCGTATCGCTGGCTCTGCTTGGTACTTCGCAAGTGACTCGGTCGTCTGTTTAACCGTTTGCTCAAGTTCGGTTGCTTGACGTTCCAACTCGGCAACATCTGCTTGGGGATCGATCGACGGGTTGGCGGGGAGGGGGTCGGCGAGTTCCTGCCGGTACTTCTTGATGTTCTCAGGCAGCCTGTCGAATTTCTCGGTGAGGGATTGCAGTTCTTCTTGTTGTTTTTCTGCGATGGAGAGCGATTCGAGCGCGCTCTGGTAGGCCTCGGTAGCCCGACGTTTTTCTGTTTCGTCGAGGCCAGCCGATTCTAGAGCTTCCAGACGCCGTTGAATCGCTTCGCGGGAGACACCCGTCGGCGTGGCGACAATCGGGGATGTCTCTTCAGCGGTGCTGTTCTTGTCAGTGCTTTCCGTAGTTGGTGCTTCCTTGCTATCTGCTTCTTGGTTGGTATTTTCTTGGCTAGAAGCTGCGTTGCTAGCAGGTTCGTACCTATTTGGGCGAGCAGGCTCTCGAAGTTGATTTATTGCCTGCTGTGCCTGTGCCGGCTGACTTAGTATTGGTTCTGCGGAGAGTCCCAGCAGTAGGAGAAGCCCCATCAGGGGCAGTGGCAGGAGGAGCTTTTTAGGAAAGCAAAGCATCGAAAGGATCCTTCCAAGCACAGGTATACTTGGCGTTGGTGGATGGATCGCCTGGAGGCGACTGGCGAAGACCACAGGAGGGCGGCAATAATTCCCAGGGGGGGACCGTCTTGCCGAACCACATTCCGTGTGGTTGAGCTGGGAGCTGTTCTTTTTTGGTGGGAAGCGGTTAGAAGCAGCGCGGGGGGCACCATTCTACCACTGTAGGAGGCGCTGGCAACGTAGGCACCATTTTCGTCTGTGGCATAATTCTATGGCAAGTCATTTGATGAACCACCAAGATCACAAAGCACGCTAAGAACTAAACAATTGAGTCTGAAGCTCTAAAGAATGAAGCCAAGAATCGTGAGCTGTGAAGACGTGCTGCAAAATTGCGGCCCTATCAACCCCTGTTGAGTCAACCCCTGCTGAGCTATTAGCTAGGTGAAACACCCAAATTCAAGCAGCTCACTCGAGTAGATTCTAGCCAACCGATACTTACAAAAAAAATATGCTTAGTGCTCTTTGGGCCCTTTGTGGTTTCAAGGTCTTGCCAGAGATTGTTGCCAGACACCAATTTTCACTTACGGTGCAATTGTGCTGATACTGCGCTGCAAGAGCGCACGGAAAAGGCCGGAGTGCTAAAGCACCCCGGCCACGGTTGTTCTTTTGACGGGGTGTTGCCCTAGGAGCTGATCTTGCTGATCTTCACTTTGGTGTACATGCTGCGATGGCCCGTCTTGCGGCGGCTGTTCTTGCGGCGGCGGATTTTTTGGACGACCAGCTTCGGGCCCTGCGAGGGTCCGACCACTTCGGCAGTGACCGTTGCACCACTGACGGTAGGCGTGCCGAGCTGTAAGTCGCCGGAGCCATCGCTTACCGCGAGTACTTTCTCGAAGGTGAACACTTCGCCAGCGGCGATGTCACGGTAATCGACGGTGACTTCTTGTCCTTCTTCAACTTTATGCTGGCGGCCGCCATCGGCGATGATTGCGTACATGATATTCTTACGACTGGTTACAGGTGACTTGTTTAGTGGCTGCGGTGCTACGAACCGACGGAATTCTGGGCGTGCTCAGGACTATGCCTACAAGCATGAGCCCGCGCAAAATCGAGCCCTACAGAATAACAGATTCTCGCGGGCCGTCGAGGGGGGCGAGCATAACCAATTCAAGGCAGCACAGAGTCGCATTTCGTGTCATTTCGACAGGTGTCTCAGCATTGGAGCCAATCTGTCAGAATTTGCGGTCCAAACCCAAGTTGAGACTGGATTCCTCGGTCGTCTAGCCTTCCCCCCTCGGAAGGAAATAGGGCTATTCACCCGCAGCAGGCCCGAATTGGGTTTGGGAGATTACCCGACCATGCTTGTCGAGGTCTGGTGATTCGGCGGAATCGAGCGCGAGGGCAGCTGCCACAAAGGGGTGCTCGTGCTCTGGAGCTGGGGCAAGCAGCCGGTACACGCTCGGGTCGTCTTCCGAGCTAGCAAGAATATCGCCGGCTTCGACCCATTGACCGACATCGTCGATCAGCCATAAGCGATAGGTTTGATCATCGGGCTTAGCTGGCAGCCCAACGGCATGGAAGTGCAATTGCTGGGAAAGCACGTCCCAGCTGAGTGTGGCAACTAGGCTGGGGCTCTCTGCCGAAGTGAAGGCAGCGTTGCGCAAAGTTGCTTGGTCGGTCAGCCGTCGTGAGGCCTGCATTGTGGTAGCCAAAGTCGTGGCGGCTTGTGCTCGTGACTGAGCGACGGCTCTCTCGGCCGCTGCCTCAGCAAGCGTGGAGCGAATGGCTTGCGCTCCCCAACCGCCAAGCAACACACCAGCCAGCGTTGCCGCCAAGAGCGCAAACTTCGTCCAGCCAGCGCCGTCGGCACGGTGAGCATCCGATGCCAACGTGTTGTAGTCAACCGGCTCATCGAGCGCCTCGGACATGCCGAATGCCACGACGGGTGCTGTGGGCGGAACGTCGGCGACGATCGTCAGGCCTTCGTTAGCAGGCAACGGTTTTGCTGGCGACGATTTAACAGGCAATGAGGAGAGCAGTCGTGCCTTGAGATCCGTGGGGGGATCGACCGGTTCGCTCGTCTCAGCCAACTGCGAGAAGTCACGCTGCACGAGTTGCCATTCCAACGCACACGCTTCACACGTTTCCACGTGGTGCGCAATCTCACTCGCTTGCTCAGGCGATAGGTCGCCCAGCAGGGAGTCGATCAACAGTGGTTGGCACTCTTGGCAATTCATTAGGTTGAAGGTCGTGTCGTCTCTATTAACGAGGCTTGTTGGTAGTTACCTTGGGTTCCAAGTGCGTTCCCGCCTCAAAAGCGCTCACCGCTTGGCGGAGCTTTTCGAGCCCGCCGCGTATATGCGTCTTTACGGTTCCCAGCGGCAGTCCCAGGCGGGCGGAAATCTCCTGCTGAGTTAATCCTTCAAAGTAGGCCGTCTCTAAGCAGGTTTGCTGGTCTTCAGGCAAACCGCGAAGGGTCTCGCGAACAAACTGCATGGTCTCGTCGATTATGGCTGCTTGGACCGGATCGTGTGTCTGGGATCGCTGTCCTTTTTCCTCACTCGACTCGCGGGAGTACTCTCGCTCATGATTGGTCCGAGTACTATCCGAGCGGAGTCGATCGATGGCTCTGCTGCGAGCTAGGGTAGTAAAATAGGTACGCACCTGCCCCCGCTCTGGATTGAAACGATCTGCCCGACGCCAAATTTCGTAGAAAATGTCGGATAAAGCAGCTTGCGCATCGGCAGGACGACGGAGAATTTTGAGGCATATTCCGTACAAACGGCCCGAATGGCGGTCGTATAATTCGGCCAGTGCAGCCTCGCAGCCCTGGGCTACTTGCTGCATGAGCGCACCATCGTCAGCCGTTTCGTCATTGGTGGAGAGTTCCGAATCTCGGGCCGTCATGCGCTGGACCCCGAATTGGGTCTAGCAGAAGGGGAAGGCTGGGCTGGCGATCGCTGTACCGGCGGTAGCTCTCGCACAACGCCGTCGGTCATCCAGCAGTCGGCGTTTGGTTGTGGGCCATCGGCTGTTGATGGCGTGCCACCGCTGATGTCGGGACTGCTTTCCTTTGGCGCACTTCCTTTCATGACGGGCGGCTGTTGCGAAAGGAAAAAACGGTAGGAGAAGGGCTCGCCGTCGTGCGTGATCAGCGTTACCAACACGGCGGCGCTATGGTCTCGCATGACAGCATCGCCCACGAGATACGAGCGCGCGTCGATCAGCGGGCGATACCCGGGACCGGATGCCATCGCGGCGAAACGCTCGAGCGGGCCCGTCGCCATTCGGTTGGAGGGCGAAGCGAGCGCAAAGCAATTGCGAATTGCCAAGGGATCGGTGCGACTGGCGGTGAGCGATTCCATTTGCTGCTGCACGACATCCGCAGGCGACCACTCAGGCTGGGGTTGCACGTTGGCAGTGGTTACGTCGCTGAGGAGAGCTTCGTTTCGCGAAGCTTGGAGTTGGGTCGTCTGCTGTTCGATACTTGGTGTCCAAGCTATCGCCCAGCTGACACCGATCGCAACGCCCAGAGCAATTCCCGCCAAGAGCAGCCACGTGGGATGCGACTTGCTCGGAGAGTTGGGCTCAGTTGGTGGAGGGTTGGACACGGATAGAACCAAGCTGGGCCAAGGGGGCGTCGAATCGACTTATCTGCCAGCAGAGTAGACTGCCAACAGTTCAAAGTAGAAGGACTACAAGAGCGGGTCAAGCGAACTAAAGGTCCAACATGATGCCTCGGAAAAGTTTCTGAGATTCTCGCAGATTTCCTAGATCCAAGCATTCCAGGCGGCCGTATCACCTACGGCCCAAACGTGTGGTGTGATTTCTCATGGTATCCCCATCGAGCAATCCCTCCGGGAATTGCCCAGTTCCACACCGCCGTTGAAGACACTCCCATGTCGCTCGTTAGTGGCATGGGAGTGTTCTTTTTTGTCCTGATGTCCGTTGCCCCGCACGAACAGCTCAAATCTCTTGAGAAGACGGGAAGCACCGACACTTTTTCGGTGTTTCGCGTAGTCACTCTATCAAGCAGGCAAGGAAGAAGTGTCGGGGCTACCCGATTCAATCGGACAGTTTCCCAAGTAGACTGGGGTGATGAACCCATTTGCTTGGATTGACACGTCGCTCGCTGAACTCAAGATAAGCGACCTGCTGCGCGAATTGCCTGCGGGGCTGGAAGCGGCGGGACCGCTGACGACCGGTCCTTTGTCAGCGGGTTGCGTAAACTTTGCCTCGAACGATTACCTCGGCATGGCTGGCGACGCACGTTTGGGCAGCGCGGCAGTGGCGGCGTGCCAGCAACAGGGCGTCGGTCGCGCGGCTAGCCCGTTGATCTGTGGGCGCTCGACGTTGCACGAGCAACTTGAAGCTCGCTTGGCGGAGTTCTTGAACGCTGAGGCGGCGCTACTGTTCACCAGTGGCTATGCTGCAAACGTTGGTGTGGTGCCGGCGCTGGTAGATCGTGGCGATTGCGTCTACGGCGATTCGCTCAATCATGCGAGTCTCATTGATGGGTGCCGGCTTTCCAGAGCAGAGCGGCACGTCTATTCCCACTGCGACATGAGCGAGTTGGAAACGCTGCTTGCTGCGGGTGGTGGATTTCGCCGCCGGCTGATCGTCAGCGACACGCTGTTCAGCATGGATGGCGATTTGGCCCCGCTGATAGAGCTCGTGCGACTCGCCAGAAAATACGACGCCATGTTACTGATCGACGAAGCCCACGCGCTGGGTGTGTTTGGGAACCGTGTAGGCAAGGGAGGGGGCGGAGGCCTCTGGGAACACATTGCCGACGAGATTCCCGATGCGGAGTCTGCACCGGTCGTTCGCATGGGCACGCTCAGCAAAGCACTCGGCTCGGCAGGCGGGTTGGTGTGCGGTAGCAAGTCGCTAGTGAAGTGGTTAGCAAATCGTTCACGGAGTTTCGTGTTCTCAACTGCGCACCCGTCTGCAAATTCCGCCGCGGCACTGGCGGCACTGGATATAATCGAAGCCAATCCGCATTGCGGAGCGCTATTGTTGCAGAAGGCGAGTGACCTGCGCGAGCGGCTCACCGCGCAAGGCTGGGACGTAACGCCTTCGGCGAGCCAGATCATTCCCATCCGCATCGGTTCTGCCAAGCAGGCACTGGCCTTGGCCGGCAGGTTGCGCGAAGCAGGTTACTGGGTGCCCGCCATCCGTCCGCCTTCCGTGCCTGAAGGACAATCGTTGTTACGGTTGAGTCTGACGACGGCTCATACCGAGGCGATGGTTGATGGGTTGATGGAAGAGTTGGGGAAGGCGTAGGGTCCACTGTGCGGACCGATAAAACTCGCCCGGCAACCTTTATTCAATTGCTAAGAAACCACGAGTTCGTACCATGCCCATTGGTCCGCACAGCGGACCCTACTTGAAACTCCACGGAATGAGTCAACAGCCGTGTACCCCATTTACGATACTGTCTACAAACCCGACTTCACCGGCGGACCTGGGTGCCTGTGGCACCTTATCTTGTTCTGCATCTTTACGATGCTGTTGGTAGGATTCGTGAAGTGGTTTTCGTGAGTTCGACGTAATGCTTTCAGCGTAAACACGACGTGTGCCGTGGCGCCCCAGGGTATCCCGGCCCGCCGGGCAACCCCGGGCTAGGAGACGCCACTGCTTCGCGATAAAACGCGACGGGTTTTGCTGAATCCACGTAGGTAAATGTCACGCCGGCGCGCATGTCATTGACATCGCGCACCGAGCGCGGGTACCGTGGCGAATAGAGGGAAGCATCTATATTGAGTCAGCCTTGCACCTGGAGCTACTTCATGGGACTCACGAGACGACTTGTCCGCTCTTCTATTGGTCCTCTCGGCATGCTGCCGAATATTGCGTGTGTCTGCGTCTGGCTTAGCCTTCTCCTCAGTGCCCCGCCCCTACAGGCCCAGCAAACCCAAGATGTTATCGAAGGAGAACCGGAAGAACACAACTCTCAGGTGTTCATCGCCGAGCCTGACGGTTCTCAAATGCGCCTCCTAGGAAATGTTCCCGATCATAGATTTCAGGGATCGTCGGAGTGGTCGCGCGACGGCAAACGCATTGTCTTTGATACGAGTCGTGGCGGTGACGAGTCGGGAGTCAAGTTTGGAAAGATCGGCATCGTGAATGCCGATGGGAGCGAGCCGCGGATACTGGGAGCTGGCGTCATGCCCTCGCTTGCTCCCGGGGGGAATCGACTAGCCTACACGCAATCTGGCAAAGGTGTTCTGTTGATGGACTTTAGTGGCGATAAGGTCACAACGGAGTCGCTCGATAACCAAGGCTGGGGCACCGCTTGGTCGCCCGACGGTGAGAGCGTTGCTTATGGGTTGAGCGAAAATCTTGTGATCTACGACACCGTCAGCGAGGAGAAGCGAATGTTGCTGGACGATCCGAGCAGCCCGTACCAGTACATCAACTGGAATTTTGCTTGGTCGGCTGATTCAAAGAAAATTGCTTTCCAAGCGAGGCTTGATGACACAACCGTGCTAGCGATCGTCGATGCCCGCGGAGCTAAGCAGGGCCACAAGATCCGCTACATCGGTGCTTTTGCTCCAGCGCTGTGTTGGAGTCCTGATGGAGAGCAAATCCTATTTTCTGCCGTATGTCCTCAGCGAGATGGCCGCTCGCAGATTTACTCGATCAACCCGAACGACTGGTCTCCTCCTAGCCTGCTACCGCAGCAGCCTACGAACCGTTCGCTCAAGGATCCGAGTTTCTCTCCCGATGGAAAAAAGTTGACGTTTAGCGCCGGTCTGCCCGTGAAGTAAGAATAGTTCCGTAGGGTGTGGCAAGATCACGGTAAAGATCACGGAAAACCTGTCTGCGTAAACGCAACCAACTCACGCCACTTGCGGCTGGGGGTCGTTGGGAACCATGCTCAGCCGAATGTGGCAGTTCAGTGCCTTGGCGATCCGTTGCAGCATCGTTAGTGAGTGCCCGTCGTAATCGGCATCCTCTAGCCGAGCGATGGCCGATTGGCCCGTGCCGATCAAGTCTGCAAGTTGCTTCTGCGTTAGTCCAGCTGCGTGCCGGGCGTCGTAAACCATCTGGGCAATTTCTGACTGGGTGCGAGCCTCGGCAATCCTCTGCCGTCTTTCCGGGTCGTCACCAATCATCTTGTCGATGATTTTCATTGCGTCGCGTGTCTTAGCCATTATTATTGTCCTCCTGGTAACTGTGACGCTTGGCATCTTTCACAAATGCTGTTTTGCGTTCTAGTGCTCGCTCGATATCCTGCTTCGGCACCTTTGCTTCTTTCGTCAGGCCGTGCGCCAGAATCGCCACGTTCTTCCCGTGGAAGAAGTAGAGAATCCTGTAATTGACGTTCCCGTGTCGAATGCGCAACTCAAAGATGCCATCTCGCAACATGTCTACGTGAGGCCGTCGCAACTCGTGGCCTCGTTCACTGAGCAGCCCGAGCTTGGCAACACACTTGTCAGCCGCGACAATGTCCTTCGACTCTAACTCTTGCAGCCAGTCACGCACAGGCACTGTACCGTTCTCGTCCTGGTAGAATATCAACTCTGTTTGTGGCATCCGCGCCGCTCTCCAAGTGTATCACAATATTGTGATACGGTCAAATTGTATCTTCAGACCCAAGGTAGCCCGGCCCGCCGGGCAACCCTGGGCCATGAGACGGGACCGCTTCGCGATAAGACTACCCCGTAGTGCGCATCCCCGTCGAAACCCCTTTCACCGTCAGGTGCGTTAAGTGCTCCCACTGGTTGAGTTGGTCGTCATCGCCTGTTTCGACTTCTTGTTTAACACGATCTTGTTTGCCGCGCCGCAGTAGTTCCACTTGCAGCAGGTTCAATGGGTCGACGTAGCCGTTGCGTGCTTTGATAGAACGCTGCAGCCAGGGGATGCGATCGAGCAGCTGGCTGCTGCCGGTGATGGCGAGGACTGCGTGGCGGGAGCGCTCGAACTCCTTGAGGATCGCTTCGGTGAGTTCTTCGTGTTCCTCGACGCCGGTGGCCAGCGAGGCATACTTGGCGAAAACGCTCATGTTGGCTTGTGCGAGTGCATGCATGGAGTTGTCGATGGCGATGCCGAAGAAGGGCCACTCGCGATGCATTTTCTGGAGCGACTCTAAGCGAGAGAATTGATCGCCCACATACGCCTCGAACGCGCTGCCCAGGCCGTACCAGGCGGGCAGCAGGCAACGGCACTGCGTCCAGGAATAGACCCAGGGAATGGCTCGCAGATCCTCGATCCGATTGCCCCCTTTACGTTTGGAAGGTCGCGAACCGATGGGCAACTGCTCAATCGCGCTGATCGGTGTGACTTGGCGATAGAAGTCGGCGAAGGTGGGGTGGTCGACCAGTTCGCGATACGCCTTGAGCGAGGACTCGGCGAGTTGCTCGACGGAAGATTGCCACTGGGCGGGCGGTGGCGTGGGATCTTGCGAAACGGCAGTGAGCACTGCCCAGGTGAGCTGTTCTAGGTGGCGATGCGCAATGGCTGGGTTGTCGTAGCGATCGGCGAGCACCTCTCCCTGCTCAGTCAATCGGAGCGTGCCGTTGAACGCTTCGGTTGGGAGCGAGAGCACGCTTTTGGCTGCCGGGCCGCCGCCGCGTCCGAGCGAGCCGCCGCGCCCGTGAAAGAAGGTGAGATCCACGCCTTCGCGCTTGGCAACTTCCGCGAGGCCGGTCTGGCCAGTTTGGAGCGCCACCTGTGCGGAGAAGTACCCACCATCTTTGGTGCTGTCCGAGTAGCCGACCATGGCGGTCTGCCGGTCGCCCTGCTGGCGCACGTACTCGCGGTACGCAGGCTCGGCCAGTAGCGAAGTGAGTGTGTCGGGCGCTTGCTTCAAGTCGTCAATGGTTTCAAACAGCGGCACCAACGGTAGATGCATCGAGGAGTCGGCCTCGTTGTTTCCTGTACCATCAACTTGTTCCGACCAGCGCCACAGCCAGAGCACGACGAGCAAGTCGCTCGGCACGCGGGTCATGCTGACGATATGACTGCCGATTGCCGTCAGGCCGAAGCGCCGGGCGGTGCGGCGGAGTAGGGTGAATAGCTCGAACGTCTCGCGCGTCGTGTCGGAGGCTTCTTTGGGAACGGTAAACGGCTTGCCGAGCGTTTCGACCAACAGCTTTTGTCGCGCCGGTTCGTCGAGCTTCTCGGGGGCTTCGCAATCGCCAGTGAGCTTCCAAACTTCGTTGAGCACGTCGCGGTAGACGCCTGAGTCTTGTCGAATGTCGAGCCGAGCGGTGTGAAACGCGAAAGCTTCAATCTGATCAACCCACGGTTGGACGTCTGCGTCGTAAATTGCCTGATTGCCTGTGGCGACGAGCGAGTCACGCATGATCGCGAGGTCGGCAAGCAGTTCTGCTGGTGAGACGTACGCGCTTGCCCCCTCGTTTGCGGATTGGCCGTCAACTGCCAGATCAACCTCGGCAGTTCTTTCCAGACGCCAAGCGACCACATGCAGCCAGCGTCGATACGATTCCAACGGCGGCAGCTTTTCTAGTTCTTCTGCCAACGGGGGCCACTGTTTACCGGCGGCGGTAATGGCATCGGTGAGCTCCGCGGCCGGTGGTGTTTGACGATCGGAGAGCGACAACGAACGCGATAGCTTCCGGCAACTCGCGAGATGCTTCTCGAAGGCCATGTCTCGCATTTCGCGCAGCGTTTGAGCGGTGATCTCTGGCGTGACAAATGGGTTGCCGTCGCGGTCGCCGCCGATCCAGGAGTTGTATTCGACCATCGGATGCGAATAGATCACCTCAGGATAGAACTCCGCCAGCGCGCTTCGCAAATCGCTGGCGATGCGGGGAACTTGCTCCCATAACACGTGACGGATCGAGAGGCCCCGCTCGACTTCCTGCATAACGGTCGGCCGCCAGGGGCGGAGGAAATCAGTTTGCGAGAGTTTGGAAAGCTGAGCCGCTAGTTTCTCGTGGAGACGCTGGCGAGTGGTTGGCAACAGGTCGCTAGCGTCGAGCTTGCCAAGCAGCCGGCGCATGTCGCCCAGCAAACGGCGCACAGCGCGGCGCTTGGCTTCGGTCGGGTGTGCGGTCAGCACTAGCTCGATGCGCGCTTGATCGACATACGCTTGTACTTGCTTCGCAGAGAGGCCCCGCTCGTGGAAGTCGGCGATCGCCGCGCGGACCGTTTCCTTGGAGGGATAGGGGTGTGCCTGCTGTTGGCGTTGATGGAGCACGCGCACGCGTTGGCGATCTTCAGCCAAGTTCGCTAATTCCAAGAATACGGTAAAGCTGCGAGTGACGACTTCAATCTGGTGCGGGTCGAGTCCTTGCAGCAGCTCGTCCAGTTCAGTCGCGGCATCATTCGGGCTCTGCGTTCCAGTCGGGTTCGGGGACGAGCCGGCTCGCTGCGTTTCGCGCGCTAGCCGGCGGACCTGCTCGACGAGCTCGAAGCCTTTTCCACCGGCGAGCTGCTTGATGATGTCGCCACATAGGCGGCCCAGTTGGTCGATCTCACGGCTCAGTTCAGGGGCTCGGGGCATAATGAAAGTCTAGAGTCTAGGGTTAAGAGACTAGTGGGAAGTCGCCAGTGCAGAATGAGATTGGGCACACGCAGCTATTAGGTTAACGGTGCTAGGCGGTTTTCGTAAGCGTTGCGTCTGGAGGGAACATAGTCGCGACTTAGCGGGCTGCCGAGAGTTTGCTCGCAGGGTAGAGCCTGTCGCTGTGCACCGGCGGGCCGTTGGCTCGCGGCTATTTCTTGTGCGATTCGCAGGGGAACTTCTAATTCTTTCAAAGTTTAGCTTGACGCGAAATTCTGGCACGGGTAGGATCAACGAAAGAATTAAAAGTTAACCATAGTACTACCATGCAACGCTCGTTCCCACGCTCCTGCGTGGGAACGAGGTAAGCTGCTTCCGATTTTGAAACGGCATCGGTACGATGCGGGCTAACTTCCTTTCCACTAGTCTCTCAACCCTCGACTCTAGACTTTTGCATGTCACGACCTGCTTCTGAACATCCGACGGACTTGGAGCTAGAGCTCCTGAAGATTCTCTGGGACGAGTCGCCGCTGGCGGTGCGTGACGTGCGCGAGCGCCTGGCCGCTGAAGCGGCTAGGCCACTGACGCATAGCTCGGTTATCACGATGCTAAACATCATGCATCGCAAGGGATTCGTGAAACGCCGCAAGCAGGGAAAAGCATTTCTGTTTTCGCCCAAGGTGGAAAAGCAAAGCGTCACGGGTGGCGTGGTGCGCGACGTGATGAAGAAGCTCTTCAACGATTCGCCTCAAGAGATGGTGTTGAACCTACTAGAGACGGCCGATCTCGATGCCGAGGAACTAGCTGAATTGCGGAAGATGATCAATCGTAAAGCCCGCGAGGAAAAATCATGAATGCGACTGATTGGTTGACAAGCGACTTCGCAACGCGGCTTTGTTTGACGCTCGCGCATTCGCTGTGGCAAATCGCGTTGCTGGCGGCGCTGGCGTGTCTGATAACGCGGCTCGTTTGCAAAGCCTCGCAGCAGTACTTGGTTTGCGTTGCGGCGTTGGTGGTAGGTTTCGCATTGCTGCCTGTGACGTTTGCCTTGCTGCCGGCGACCTATGCAGTGATCGCAATCCCGGCCCAGTTGCCTCAGCGAGCGGGGGTTGAACTGCACGCGGAATCTGCGCACAGTGCCATTGAGACGGAACTTGGTTCTCAGGGTGAATTGGTATTCGATGACGGACTAAGCATTGCGAATAAGAGCGAAATCTTTGCTGAGAATGTAGCGCCGCAAAACCCGACAGCTGACGCACGTCGACTTGGGATTTGGGAGCGTTACACACCAGCGCTGCTGGTGCTGTACTTTGTGGGCGTATCTGCGATGCTGTTGCGATTGGCGCGAGGCTTTTGGCACACGTCGAAATTGGCACGCAGCGGAGGAACGGTTCGCGATGGGGAGCTCTTCCGATACCTGCAGCAGCTCAGCGAGAAGTGGCATGTGCGTGTTGCACCCGTCTTGAAGCAGGTCGATGACGTGCTGGTTCCAAAAGTGGTGGGCCTCCTGCGGCCCACGATATTGCTGCCGGCGGGCGCGCTCACCGGGCTCACCCAACCCGAGCTGGAAATGATTCTCGCCCACGAGCTGGCTCACGTGCGGCGGGCCGACATGTGGGTGAACCTGTTGCAGCGCATTGCCGAGGCGGTGCTGTTTTTCAACCCGGCACTGTGGTTCTTGAGCCGTCGCATTAGCACGTTGCGCGAATACTGCTGCGACGAACTGGCGTGCGAAGCGGTCGAAGGCAAGACTTCTCCACCCCAAGTGCAATATGCGCAGGCGCTACTGCGCGTTGTGGAACTGGCACAGAGAAAGAGCAGTGCAGATCAAGTCGCCACTTTGGCGGCAAGTGGTCGTAGTCCCAGCGAGTTACGCCGCCGGCTGGCAAGGTTATTCGACGAGCCAATTCGCGAGCCGCTGCCGTTAGGCCGCGGGGGGATGTGGACGCTGCTGGCGGTTGTGGCGCTGGTGTTGGCAGGGCCGTTGGTTTGGGCGGAGCGTGGGGGGGAATTAGCTAGTGAAATTCAAGATTCAGAAAAGTCACTTGCAGCGCATGCTTCAACAACTCGAAGACTCCCCAATGGTTTGGAAGTCGAAATACTTGCAATCGGCACGCATGGTGAGAAACCTCAGCGTTGGTGGGATGGGAGAGGTATGTCGCTCAAGGATGTACCATTCCGTGTCGAGGGCGGGAGTGTCTCATCAAGCGAAAAGCAGTTGCAGCGTGAACTCGTCTTTCGAATCACGAACATGCCGAAAGATGCTAGTTGGAGAACGGAATCTGAGCAGATTGGCGCTAAAGCAAGTTGCGAAGTTATGTCCACTGGCAAAGAACTACCCCGAGGCTACCTAGGCCAAGTATTTCTTGTCAAAAAAGATGACAGGGGGTTTGATCTTCGCATCGGCATAGCCTCAGGCGAGTGGAAAACGGTAGCGATCGACGACGGCCTTGGCTCAGCCGCTGGCCTCTCGGATAGCAAGGGCGTCGTCTTCGCCGCTGCATCGACGAGGGACGACAAAACGATCGTCGTCACTTCTGACAACTTTCTCGACAGTGAATGCCGCGTCCTTGCCATTGACCAAGCAGGCAAGCAGCACAAATCGGTGAGAGCAACCTGGAGAGTTGCGGGAACGGTAAAACAGTCAGAGTGGAGTTTTGCTGGTTTGAAACCTGAGGAAATAACGCGGCTCGAATTTCAAACGCGACCCTTTCAGTGGGTGGAGTTTGAGAACTTGCCAGCAGAGCCGAGGGCCGAGGAGGGTGCGGCGAAGCCGCAAGCGGAGATTGTAGCACCCGAGTTAGGGCAGGCTGAAAAGCGATTGAGAGAACTCCGCCGAGCAGTCGAAATAGCGGAAACATCACTCCAAGATGCCGAGAAAGTGATGCAGGCCGAAGAGAAGGAGCTGCTTTCGAATCCTGTTGAGGTTGGAAATCTGAGTGAGGCACAACAACCGTGGTACGAAGCCACGAAGCGCTGGGAGTCTGCAGGTGTGGAGCTTTTCAAAGCCAAGCTGGCTCTGATGAGGGCGGGAGGCAAGACGGACATTATAATAGGGGATCAACTGGGGATTGCCGAGGGAGAGGCGGCGAAGCCGCAAGCGGCGGGAAAAGTCCTCGACAAAGGCCCCATGTCGCTCGTCGAAGCTACCAAGATATTCAATAACGAAACGGCAGAAGATCGTCGCACGTTGTTCGATCCGCCGATTCCTGACTTGACGGTTGAGCAGCTACGCGCAAGTCTTACGAAGGTGGCTGCACAGGAACGCGCAGAGGGGAACAGTTGGATCGCTGAGAAACTTCAGATGATGGTAGAACAAGATAAGATACTTGACGGTTACCAACTAGGTACCGGAGGCGGCAGCAACCAGGACGAGCGCGGCGTCTTGAGGAAGCAAATCGTACCGATGCTTCTCATGCCGGTGCCGGCCATCGTCGATGAAAGTCGCTGGGCTGCTTATCCGATTGAATCGCTTCAGCTTTTATACACACGCGATGGCAAATCCTCGAAGAGTTATGGGGATGTGCCAGTTGCGGTGCTTCAGAATCAGAGCGGGCCGGTAGCGTTGCCGGCGACAAAACCGCAAGCGGCGGACGACGCGTCTCAAGACGCCAAACTCGCCCCGCTGCGTGAGCTCGTTACCGAGTACGAAAAGCTCCTCGAAGAAATTAAACATCTTTACGAGACTGGGGCGCACGGCGGCAGCGTGGAGAAGTTGATTCAAGCCAAATACGCACTAGCGACTGCTCGCGTTGATCTGGCCGAAGCGGAAGGCAAATTCAAAGAAGCACTCAAGCAACAACAAGCAGCCGTCCAGGCCGCCGAAGAATTGGTGGCTGCGGTGCAAGCGCAATACGATGCGGGACTTGCGATGTTGGAGCAGCGAATCGAGGCGGTCAAGTTGCGCAGCGAAGCAAAAGTGAATTTGCAGGAGATAGAAGCGAAAGCGAAAGTTCGCAAGCTGAAGGGTTAGTTGCTTGAGAAGCAGATGCAACGCGAAAACACAGACGCGGCGAAACCGCAAGCGGATGGTGCCCCGCATGAGTGAGTTGTCGTTTGCCGCGACGCTTGTGCTTTTGGCGTGGCCCGACTGCGAACGCATTTTCCCTGCGACCGTGATGTGGGGGAATTGTAGGGTACTGCCGAGTGGAGCGAGGCATACCATGAACGCTGGTTGCGGTATGCCTCGCGGAGCTCGGCAGTACCCTACGGTCTGTTGGTACTCATGCCGTGGGCGAGGGGCGTGGTATGCCTCGCTGAGCTCGGCAGTACCCTACGGATCATGGTAGTACTCACCGTGAGATGCGCGCATTACGATAACAGGTATGCCTAACTATCGACGTAATTTTGTGCCTGGTGGAATCTACTTCTTCACGGCAGTGACGCATCTTCGGCAACCTTTTCTGACCAGCGACCTTGCCAGGAAATGCTTGCGAGAAGCCATTGAAGAGGTGCGTGAAGACCATCCGTTTGAAATGATTGCTCAGGTGCTGCTTCCTGATCACTGGCACACGATTTGGCAATTGCCGGAAGGGGACGTTGCCTATCCCATGCGCTGGAGTCGGATCAAAGAGCTGTTTACTAGGAAATGGTTGGAGGCGGGTGGAGAAGAGTTTCAGCAGTCGGAATCGCGTATCAAATATCGTCGTCGAGGAGTTTGGCAAAAACGCTACTGGGAACACACGGTCGATGGCCCACAAGATCTGAAGCGTTGCGTCGATTATGTTCACTGGAATCCGAGGAAGCACGCCTTCGTTCAGCGAGTCGCTGATTGGTCCTTGTCGAGCTTTCATCGCTACGTCGATGCAGGCGAGTATACAATTGATTGGGGTGGGACGGACCCCGTGCCAAATTGGCACGCACCCGAATGGGGCGAGTAAGATGGAGAGATGGAAGGGTACCCTCGAGTGGAGCGAGGCATACCATGAACGCTGGTTGTGGTATGCCTCGCGGAGCTCGGCAGTACCCTACGTGAGTTGGTTGCTTTGAGCGAAGTGGCGGCATCGACCAAGGGGAAATCCCCATAGCCGCAGTGCTACGCACTTCCGGAGGTTTACTGCGCAAGAGTGGTTGCTGCTTTCACCTCTTCTCAAGCCGCAAGCGGAGTAAATGGTACGCCTCGCTCCTCTCGACAGCACCCTATATTTCTGCAGTACCCTACGTGAGTCTGGGCTCACCACTCTATTGCCGGGACTGCTGTTCGCATAGAATTTTCCTAGGGAATCTCAGGGGTGCCTTGCACTGTCGCCTAGCCTCTGCCACTTAGAATCTTGTTTCTGGGAGCGATCTTACCATGATCGAAACTGAGCAGATTGCACTGCAGGATGTTGAGGCGAGATTTCGTAGCACCTTCGAGAACGCGGCCGTGGGGATTGCGCACGTTGCTGTGGATGGACGCTGGTTGCGCGTGAACGACAAGTTCTGCCAGATTGTCGAGTACACGCGGGACGAACTGCTTGCTACCGACTTCCAGCGAGTGACTCATCCCGATGATCTCGCGGACGATATGCAGCGGTATCGCCAACTCGTTGCCGGGGAAATCAAGAGCTATTCTATTCAGAAACGCTACGTGAAAAAGTCGGGCATTCCGATATGGATCAATCTGACCGTCTCGATGCAACTCGACGAGGCTTCTCAACCACTTTACGCGATTGCGTTCGTGCAAGACATCTCGCAGCGGAAGCAATTCGAGGCGGAGCTCACCGAGTCGATCGCCAGCCGCGATCGCTTTCTGGCGATGCTTTCCCATGAGCTACGTAACCCCTTGGCCGCAGTGCTGAGCGCGATCCGTGTGATCAACAAGCGAACGCCTGAAGGCGCGTTGTCGCGTGAAGCGCAAGTGATCCTCCGCCAGTCGGAACACATCTCTCGCCTGCTGGATGACTTGCTCGACGTGGCACGGATCACCAAAGATCGTCTTGTCTTGGATCTGCAAGTTTGGGATCTCGTACAACTTGCCAAAGCAGTCTACGAAGCGAATGAGCCGATGATGACAGAGGTGGGGCACCATTTTGAGTTTGATTGGGAGGTAGAGCCGATCTGGATTCGTGCCGACTCGACCCGCATTCTGCAAGTCATTGAAAACTTGCTCACCAATGCCATGAAGTACACCCCCGCCGGGGGCGAGATCGAGATGACTGTGGAGTGCGATCGCAACGAGGCCATCCTTGCCGTCATCGACAACGGTCGCGGGATCGAGAAGCAGAAGCTGAAAAGCATTTTTGAAATGTTTGTGCAACTCGAGCCGAACATGAAGCAGTCGCACGGCTTAGGCGTGGGGCTCACGCTCGTTCAAGCGCTGGCTGAAATGCACGGTGGGCACATCACCGCCGAGAGCGACGGCATCGGCAAGGGAAGCCGATTCGAGTTGCACTTGCCGCTGATTCCCGCCGTCGAAGCCTCGGAAGCTCGACAGCAGAGCATGCAGGAACAGAGCATGCAGGAACAGGGCAAACAGCAGGGCAAACAGCAGGGCAGGAATGCTGGTGCTGTGAGTTCCGAGAAGCCGTGCCGAATCGTGCTGGTGGAAGATCAACAGGACGCGCGTGAGATGCTAGCGCAACTGTTGGAAATGGATGGATATCAAGTCATAACTGCCGAGGATGGCGTCCAAGGTCTGGCGACTATCCTGAGCGAGAAGCCTGATGTGGCTTTAGTGGACATCGCGCTGCCGGGGCTCGATGGCTATCAGATTGCCCAGCAAGTACGAGCTACCCTCGACTCCTCGGAAGTCTGTATGGTGGCGTTAACCGGATTTGGAGGCGCGCACGATCGCGAAGCGGTCCTCGCCGCCGGCTTTAACGAACACCTAGTGAAACCGGTTGATCCTGTTGCATTGAATCGCGTAATCAAGTCGCGCGCAGAGAATCGCGATTAGCCCGTAGCTGCAGGCGACGGTTGTTTTCTAGTAGGGGCCGGCTGTGCAGACCGATGGTAGTTGGTTAGAAGTCCGCACAACAAAACCTACACCGCCATTGGCGAAGTGGCGTGCATTTCAAATTGACCTTGCAGGTGGTCGACCAATTCGCGCGGGTTGTATGGTTTTTGGAACCAGCCATCAATGCCTTTGGGACCGACTTCGATTTTCACCGTGTCGCGATCTTCGCCGGTCACGGCATACACTTGCATGGCGGCGAATTCGGGGTTCTCGCGAATGGCGTCGATCGTTTGCACGCCGTTGAATCGGGGCATGTTGATGTCCATCAATACGACATCCGGGGCGCGGCTTCGGGAAAGGTAAACGAGCGCTTGCAGGCCATCTTCGGCAGTATCGACTTCGAAGCCGCTGAGCCGCAAGATTTCAGCGAGCAGGCTGCGCTCACGCTCGTTATCTTCCACGAGGAGTGCGCGTGGCTGGTTGGGAGTTGGCTTGCTGGTGGGCGCGACTTCTTCCTCGAGCTGGTCGTAACTCCGCAGTGCCTTGTGCAATGTTTGCATCGCCTTCTCGCTCATCCCGGCATCAAGCTGCTTGACTGCTAGGTTGAGTGCCAGATTAGCTGAGTTGAGCTTGTTGCGCATGTCGTGCGACGGGCCCTTGTCGGCTACTTGAGGTTTCGCAGAGTGCTTGGAGGGGCTCGAAACTGCGTTCTCAGTGGCACTATATTCGCTTTTTTCTACGAGCTCGTGACGAAGCACGGGGATTTCACGTGGCGCGTCGATTCCGACTCGGACACGATTGCCGTCAACGCGAATGATTTCGATGTTCACCCCGAGTGTGGGGAAACAGATACGATCCTCAGGACCGCGAGATAAAACTAGCATGGCGGATCTCCTTTCCGGCGGATGCTGTTTCCGATATATACAGCGCCGCGAAAAATTCTGCGTCTGTTGCGGGTTCACTCCCGCTAACCCAAACGCAACTCAACACGTCGGTTGCCTGACCGAGTGTGACGTACGCAACAGCCGTTGTCTCAATCCTTCGGCTATCCAGAGATCCATCCCCGCGCACGTCGAGTCCGCTCCTTGCGAACTCACACAAAATACCCTAAAGGGCCTCAATGCCAAATAGCAGTTGCTGTGCCAAAAAGGTAGGGCAAGTAAGTGCTAGCAGTTCAATTCTTGCTGTTAGCGGTCGAGCTTGCTCGCTGAGAACTTCGCTGCTGGCATGAATCTGGTCCGGCGAGCCGGCGAAACCGCCAGCAATGGTCAAGACAATTTCTGCTTCGTCGCTTTATTCAACCCGTGGCAATCCCTCAGGCATGTCGAACGACGGCTGAGAGACCGGCACGGGTTCCGGCAATTGGGGCATTACGAATTCCCAAGGTTCTTGGGCACTAGAACTTGCCTCAACAGGACACGATTGGTTCGTTTCCAACAGGCTCAAAGAGATGCCGTAAGTCAACGAGTCTGGCTCCGACCCTTCCGCGACAAATTGATATCCGGCTGAGCCCGTGAGCCGCAATCGTGGTGTCAGCCAGAAGTGCAAACCGGCCTCGGGCTTGGCGGCGAAGACAACTTCACCACCGTCGTCCTCCGCGTCCTCATCAACAAAACCATTGCCGTTGTTGTCGCGACCATCCTTGCCGTCTCCAAAGGGCCAGTACCCGAGGTAGCCGTTCACGCCGACGAACGGTGCGAGTCGGGTCGGCGTTTGCAAACGAGCGCCAACTTCCACTCCACCTGAGATGGCCGTATCGGAACCTTCCTGGAGTAGCCCCGCCAAGCCGCCGTACGTTTCCAGATAGCTTTGTGGATAGGCGAAGACTCCCACCTGCGCGCCAGCGGAAGCGGGTTGGTTTCTGGCAATTGCTCCCGCATACGCGCCCCGCTTTCCATAGACGTGCCGCGCGTCGATGGCCTGCTTGGTGGTTCGTGCGAGATCGTCTGTATGGCGTGGGTACTTGGCTGCGTAGTCCAGGTCGCTCTTAGCCCAGCGTGAACCGCTGCAGCCCGCAGTGCACCAGCAGGTCAGAAGTAGCAACGCAATTCGCACAAGCACGCCGGGAAGTTCATCGAAGTCTGGCAGACTATAGGCGACGGGAACTTGATCGCACGAGGCCGATCACCGTGCTAGCTGGAGCTCGACGGACCACAGGTCTTTTCCGCTGCTGTTACTCTGCGCACCTCACGCAAGCTAGAGGAAACTTCCCGGTCGCAACGCTGAGATTTCCATCACTTCTGTCGCATTCGGCCGCGCTGCTTGAAGACATCGCGATATTCTACGCAAACCATTATGGGGTAACAGCTTAAGTGCCTTAGCAATACCTTCATAGTCACTTCGCTAGCACTTCACGTTAGACACAACCCGTGGTATGATAGCTACTTAGGGCAAACACAAGTTTCTATTTGACGCATCGGCTCAAAGGTCTAGAATCACTCCTCGCTACTCACTGCATGTGGGGTACTCAATAGGGCATCGAGTACCACATGTTGTGTTTCGGTTCAAAATGACTACTGCTTTATGCGGTGTTTATTCGATACTCACTCTAAATCTTGTACCGTGGATCGACAGAGGATGTCGATGAGGTACTCAGAGCGATATGAACGTGCGTACACACGTATGGTTATGTACATTGGTACGGATGCCCCTCTCCCACCTTTGCTTTTTCGTTAGTACACCGCGTTAAGCAACAGCACCCTTAACAGGAGGTTACGTCATGGCGACAGTCAATCTTGGTACGTCCCCAGCTTCAAGCAGCACTGATTCGAGCACAGGTTTCTCATCAGAGCCGAACGAGGAGCGCGGGCCGAAGCAATTTCATGGACGCTTGAAGATCGACCGCGACTTCTGTCCCGAGGGCGTCGCCGATCCGTTTGACACGGTGAAGTGGGAAATCCGCAGTGCTGCTATCAAGGATGAGAATGGCGGGGTGCTGTTTGAGCAAACCAATTGCGAAGTGCCCGACTTCTGGTCGCAACTCGCTACCAACGTTATCTGCAGCAAGTACTTCTACGGCGAAGTCGGTAGTGATGAGCGTGAGTACAGTGTTCGCCAGTTGGTGCATCGCGTCACGCGCACCATCACCGATTGGGGGCTGGAAGATGGCTACTTCGCCAGCAATGAAGACGCGGAGCGCTTCTATCGCGACCTCTCCTGGTTGTGCCTGCATCAAGTCGGTGCGTTCAACTCGCCCGTGTGGTTCAATGTGGGCCTGTTCCATCAGTACGGCGTGGAGGGTGCGAAGTGCAACTGGCGTTGGGATCCGACTTTGAAAGACGTTGTGCAGCCAGACAACCCGTACGAATACCCCCAAGGCTCCGCCTGCTTTATTCAGCACGTCGCAGACAACATGGAAGACATCATGGAGCTCGCTCGCAGCGAGGCCATGCTGTTCAAGTTCGGCTCGGGCACAGGCACCGACCTTTCCACATTGCGAAGCCATCGTGAGAAGCTGGCCGGTGGTGGTAATCCTTCGGGGCCGCTTTCGTTCATGCGGGTCTACGACCAAATCGCAGCCGTGGTGAAGAGTGGCGGCAAGACGCGTCGCGCTGCCAAGATGCAGTCCATTAAAGTCTGGCATCCGGACGTCATGGAGTTCATCGAGTGCAAGTGGAAGGAAGAGCAGAAGGCGCACGTGCTGATCGAAAAGGGCGGCTACGAGTCGAACTTCAATGGCGAAGCGTACAGCTCGATCATGTTCCAAAACGCCAACCTTTCGGTCCGCCTCACGGACGACTTCATGCATGCCGTCGAGAAGGACGAGCCGTGGACCACGCGTTGGGTCACCGATAGCAGCAAGGAAGGTCCGACCTACCAGGCCCGCGAAGTGGTTGATCGCATGGCCGACTGTGCTTGGCACTGTGGCGATCCTGGCGTGCAGTACGACACCACGATCAACAACTGGCACACTTGCCCCAATAGCGGGCGAATCAACGCCAGCAACCCGTGCAGCGAGTATATGTTCCTCGACGACACGGCTTGCAACCTGGCGAGCATCAACCTCATGAAGTTCCGTGGCGACGATGGCGTCTTCGACTCCACCGGCTTCAAGAAAGCTTGTCGCTTGTTCTTCATCGCTCAGGAAATTCTGGTCGATCACGCCAGCTACCCCACGGCAGACATCGCTCGCAACAGTCATGCATTCCGTCCACTCGGTTTGGGTTACTCCAACCTGGGCAGCGTGTTGATGAGCAATGGTTTGGCTTACGACAGCGACGCCGGTCGGGGCGTGTGCGGTGCGATCACTTCACTGCTACACGGCCAAGCGAACCTCACCAGTGCGGAACTGGCCGAAGCGGTTGGTCCGTTCGATGGGTTTGAAGAGAATCGCGACCCGATGCTCCGCGTGATGGGCATGCATCGTCAAGCGGTTGAGCACATCAACGAGGAATGCCCCGAGGCGCTTGTCGATGACGCTCGCCAAACGTGGGACCGTGTGCTTGCTGCTGGCAAATCGCACGGCTTCCGCAACGCTCAGGCCACGGTGCTCGCGCCGACCGGCACGATTAGCTTCATGATGGATTGCGACACCACGGGCATCGAGCCCGACATCGCGTTGGTGAAGTACAAGCAACTCGCCGGCGGTGGCATGCTGAAGATCGTGAACCAAACGGTGCCGAAGGCATTGGAAACCCTGGGCTACGACCAGCCTGAGATCGAGTCGATTCTCGACTACATCGAGAAGGAAGACACGATCGAAGGCGCAAGCGACTTGCTGCCTGAGCACTTGAGCGTGTTCGATTGTGCGTTCACCCCACGCAACGGCGTTCGTAGTATCGCTTGGCAAGCTCACGTGACGATGATGGCCGCCGCCCAGCCATTCCTTTCGGGAGCAATCAGCAAGACGGTCAACATGCCGCGTGATACCACGCCGGAGGAAATCGGTCAGGCGTACGTCGATGGTTGGAAGCTGGGTCTGAAGGCGTTGGCGATCTACCGCGATGGCTCCAAAGATAGCCAACCGCTAAATACCAGCACCGAGGCCGACAAGGCGAAAGATAAGGAAGCTGCCCTGACGGCCAAGCCGCGTCGCGAACGCCTACCCGACACGCGTGATAGCAAGACGCACAAGTTTAGCGTCGCCGGTCACGAGGGCTACATCACCGTCGGCATGTTCCCAGACGGCCGCCCCGGCGAGCTGTTCATCACCATGGCCAAGGAAGGTAGCACCATCGGCGGCATCATGGACGCCTTCGGCACGGCCGTCTCCATGAGCCTGCAGTACGGCGTACCGCTGGAAGATTACGTTCGCAAGTTCACCCACATGCGATTCGAACCGCAGGGCCACACCAAGAACCCGGACATCCGGATCGCCAAGAGCCTGATCGATTACATCTTCCGTTGGTTGGGCATTGCGTTCTTGCCTGGATACCGCGAAGCGAGCCTGGGCTTGCCGCCGGAAGAGTCGACCAGTGGATCGGCTTCGAAGAAAGAAGCCGAGCCCACCGAGAGCGGGCCCGTTGCCAAGAAGGCTAGCGGGCCAAAGAGTGGTCAGGATTCGACCGGTACCGACTCGCCCTCAGTAGCCGATGCCTCCGACGTGGAATCGTCCCCCGCAAAGAATGGCCACGTAAACGGCTCGAAGAATGCCGAGGGCGATTTAGCAAACGGCTACAGCCACCGCCTGTTAGAACGCGCCGGCGTCATGGTGAAGGACGACCAATCTGGCGACAACAAGTCATCGGTAGCCGCCCGCAGCGAACAATTCGCCGGCTTCCAAACCGACGCCCCCAGCTGCGACAACTGCGGCAGCATCACCGTGCGGAACGGGAACTGTTACCTGTGCCACAACTGCGGGAACTCGATGGGTTGCTCGTAGGGTCCGCTGTGCGGACCGATGAGTTGCTTGAAAGAGACATTAGCCGTCAGCGACTGGCCGAGGAAACTTGGTTGGTCGCTGGCGGTTTTTTGGAACGGAATTGTTTTTGGAAAAGCCGAATGATTGAGTCAATTTCACTAAAATTTGGCGCTCACCCATATGGTGCTTCACTTCACCTGGATGGAACGCCTGTCACGGTTTTCGTCGGCCCAAATAACTCTGGCAAAAGCAAAGTTCTCCAAGAGATCCAAGGTTACTGCCAAAGAGGATTGAAGAATACAAATGACGTGATTCTGGACAGGGTTTCTCTTAGTGGTTCGGGATTTGAGCCGTCCAGAGACTTCGCCGAGAAGCTTGTCGTCGAACCAGGGCCTAAAGCAAGACTCAAGGAAGGGGAGGTACTTATAGGTCGAGGGAAACTGAGAACAAAGGTAGATTTCGAAGATCTCATTACTTGGTTAGAGAATCCTGAGGCTCACAAGCGGCAGTTTTGCAAAACCCTAATGAATATGTTTGTCTTAATGCTCGATGGGCGTCGACGAATTAACCTCCTAAACGATGTTTCGATGACTGATTTGCAAGCACCTCCCGAATCACCGTTGGATATATTGTTTAGGAGCAATGACAAACGGTTTGACGTGCGGCGTATTGTTTACGAAGCATTTGGAAAATACTTTGTTTTGGATCCGACTAAATTAGGGCAGCTAAGGGTTCGCCTTTCCGACATCGAGCCTCCTACTGAAGAACACGAAAGGGGCATAACAGGAAAAGCAGTTGAATTTCACAGGAGAGCACCGGAAATAGCAACGGCTAGTGATGGGACGAAAGCTTTCGCGGGGATAATCACAGAAATAATTGCAGGCGACCCCCGCATAATACTGGTTGACGAGCCAGAAGCATTTCTACATCCGGCACTCTCATACAAGCTAGGCAAAGAAATCGTCGGCTCGGCTAGCGACACAAACAAACGGATATTTGCATCTACTCACAGCGCAAACTTTGTTATGGGATGTGTCCAGTCCGGTGCAAGGGTCAACATCGTACGGCTTACCTATAGAGATAACGTGGGCACGGCACGATGCCTAGCATCAGACAAGCTATTGGAGCTAATGCGTAAGCCCCTGTTGCGTTCGACTGGTGTCCTCCAGGGCCTATTCTATGAGTCGGTGATTGTCACAGAATCCGACACAGATCGTGCGTTCTATGATGAAATCAACACGAGGCTGCAACGACTTGACCCACCGAGGGGCATCCCCAACTGTCTGTTCTTGAATGCTCAGAACAAGACGACGATTCACGAAATCGTGAAGCCTTTAAGAGAACTCGGCATACCTTCTGCGGCAATTGTTGACATTGACATCGTGAAGAATGGCGGAAAGGACTGGCAAAACTTTTTGGCAGCTGGAAATATCCCTGACATGAGTAAGTTAGGTCTGGGGCAGAGTCGATCTGTACTCCGTGGTGGCATGGACGAAACCGGGAAGGATATGAAACGCGACGGCGGAATAGAAGTCCTTGGTAATGAAGGGCGGCAAGCAGCAAATGATTTATTTGACCAGCTTGATTCTTACGGACTATTTGTAGTTAGATGCGGTGAATTGGAGTCATGGCTCCCTGAATTGAAGTCGAATGGCCATGGCCCGCCCTGGCTCATAGAAACTTTTGAATTGATGGGAGACGATCCAAATGACTCTAGCTATCTGAATCCTTCAGAAGGCGATGTCTGGAAATTTCTCGATGACATAGGGAAATGGCTGGGTAATTCAGATCGAAAAGGAATTCCTAGCGAGTAGAGTCAAGTAGGGTCCGCTGTGCGGACCGATGGGTTGGTTTTGCCCCGTCGTGAATCTTACCAATGGGGTTGGTACTGCCCGTGTTCTTTGGGCGCTGCGCGGCTATGTTTTCGGTCCGCACAGCGGACCCTACGGGCCGATGGGTTATAATCTGAGAGTTTAATGAGGGGCGAGCCTGTGAAGGGTTTGCTTCTGGCTTGGCTCCATCGCATGAAATTGTGCTGTAAGGAAATCTCATGATGTCTAACGGTTGCAACTACCGTCGTCGGATGGCGAGAGGAGTGATCCTGCTATTTTGTGTTAGTGGGCTGGTTGTCTTCTCAGGGGTATCGCATTCCGAACCGCAAGGCACGACCGCCGAAGGTACCTACCCGGCGGGCCAGCTTGGCGAGGTTGTACGGCTTGGCGAGGAAATTGTCAGACGCACTTCCGAGCATCCGCTCTCGAAGCAGTACGTGGGCAATTCGCTGAATTGTACGTCTTGCCACCTCGACTCGGGCAGGCATGCGTCTGCGGGAAGTTTCCTTGGAACGGCAGCCGCTTATCCCGCTTGGTCGCCGCGGGAGCAGCGAGTAATCACGCTTGAAGACCGTGCTCTCAACTGTTTCATGCGGAGCCAGAACGGGATTCGTCCGCCCAATGGCAGCCGAGTGTCGGTAGCGATCACGACCTACATCACTTGGCTGTCCCAGGGCAGCAAGCTGCAGATGAATGCTGAGAAGCCGCTTGGTCCGAATCACACACCGCAACTGAACTTGGAAGAATTCGAGCCCAACAAGCAGCGTGGAGCAACCCTCTATGCGGACCTATGTGCGTACTGTCACGGCGAGGATGGTTTCGGCAGCGAGGACGGGCCGCCGGTTTGGGGCGAGAATTCGTACAATGACGGAGCAGGACTTAGCCGCGTCAACAAGCTGGCTTCATGGCTGATAGTAGCCATGCCGCTCGACGATGCGACGCTGACGACTCAGGAAGCTATCGATCTAGCCGCCTTCGTCAATGACCACCAGCGCCCTAAGTTCGTCTTGTCCGAGCATCTTCCCGAAGATGCCCAGCTTGGCGAGTACAACGGAAAACAGTAATCATCGACAAGCCTCGTTGAGCATACACCAGTTTAGTAGGGTCCGCTGTGCGGACCGATGAGTTGGGATAGCCTTGGTGCGGACTTGGCTCTTGGGTTGGGGTTGGGGTTGGCTGGTGGTTCTTTTTGGTCCGCACAGCGGACCCTACGGTTTGGTGAGTTGGGATGGCGCTGGTGCGGACTTGGCTCTTGGGTTGGGGGTGGTTGGCGGTTCTTTTCTTTCCGCACAGCGGACCCTACGGGTCTGATGAGTTGGGAAGGCGCTGGTGCGGACTTGGCTCTTGGGTTGGGGTTGATTGGTGGTTCTTTTTGGTCCGCACAGCGGACCCTACGGTTTGCACAAATACGTTGTGTTTGGGTTGTGTGCGAATTACGCTGGAGGCATGCCGAACTATCGACGCTTCTTTGTGCCGGGCGGGACGTTTTTCTTTACGCTCAAGACGGAACGGAATGCACCGATTTTCTCTCAGGCACCGAACGTCAAACTCCTCGGCGATGTGTTTCGCGAAACGAAGTCGCGCTGGCCGTTTGAGGTGAACGCAGTGGTGCTGCTGCCAGATCACTTGCACACGATCTGGTCTCTGCCGGGTGGCGATGCGAACTACTCCACTCGCTGGGCGTGGCTCAAAAAAGAATTTACGAAACGCTATCTCGATGCGGGTGGCGTGGAGCAACCGACTTCCCTTTCGCGAGACAAGAATCGTAGACGCGGTGTTTGGCAGCGACGTTTCTGGGAGCACACCTGTGAAGATGTCGAGGATTTCGAGGCTCACTTCGACTACCTGCATTGGAATCCGGTGAAGCACGGCTACGTCGAGTGCCCGCACCAATGGCCCCATTCGTCATTCCACCGTTGGGTTGGGCAGGGAGTGTACGCGAAGCTTTGGGGCTGCGGTACCGGCCAGCCCAAGTCAGCAGCGAGTGTGGATGACGCCGGTGAGTAGGGTCCGCTGTGCGGACCGATGAGTTGGGATAGCCTTGGTGCGGACTTGGCCCTTGGCCCTTGGCCCTTGGGTTGGGGTTGGCTGGTGGTTCTTTTTGGTCCGCACAGCGGACCCTACGCCGCGTCACCCCCATCCGTTAGACTGCGGGCATGAAGCACCTGTTTGAAATGGTTCGGCGTCGCATGTGGCGAGGGATTCGTCTTTCTGGCGATGAACACGAGACGATTGAGAAAGTGCAGAAGCGCATTCGCAAGGCGCTCAAGAAGCACAAGGGGATTCGGCTGAGCAAGGACGAGCTGCGCGTGCTGGGGCTGTATGGGCTTCAACAGCAAGCTGAGGAGCAGGACGATTGGGACGACTAGAAGGATCTCGCTCGTAGCGCGGCAGCTGGCCGATCGATGCCCGTCGGGGATTGCCGCCCCCTAGCCCGTGCCTTGGCCGCTATCGACCTGGGATTTTCTGAAGAGGCAAGTGAAGCTGGCCCACTAACCTTGGGGTGCCTCAATGCAATTTAGCCTAGCTCGCTTACTTGTTCTCACGACCGTTGTTGCGGTAGTGGCATTCATGTTCGCTACCATCCCTTGGCCCCCGGGTGTCGCATTCTTGGCGTTCGTTGACATGCTGGTCATGGTCGTTGCCAGGTCCAAAAACAAGCGGCGGCTGAGAATCGCTTCCGCAGTGACGGTATGCTTGATTGTCGCAACGCTGTTTTTCACCGATTGGGGGGTCTCTTCTCCGAAGCCAGTTATCCGCATCGCTTGGCCACCAGCCATTGGGGCAATCATTGCTCAGCTCGCGACTTTGGGCCTCTGGTTGATGGAATCTCCCGACGTGGCCCCGGAAAAGAAGAAAGGAGACCACGTCGCAACACAATGAACTTTTTCAAAACAGAAGGCAACCGAGAGAACGGAGTTCGGGAGCAAGGAGTGCAGAAGTGAGCATCAAGGTCTAGCATTTGCTCCGTTCCCTCCGAGGCCTGCTGTTCACTACTTCTTGTGTTCCCACAATAATCGATGTCGCAATGGCTGAATTGTCGTCAAGAAGTCTGGATATCTGGGTTCCTATAGACCACAATAGAGGAAGTCTCGGCATTCCCGTTTTGTGGCTACAGGCTTCGGGCCACTCCTACAACTTGAGGAGAATGCTATGTATCTTGGCGGCGGAATTTTAGGGACCATTTTGTTGGTTCTACTCATCATCTACTTTGCGAAACGCGTCTAAGTGGATTGATGCAGGCAACAATTTCGAAATTGCGTTTTCGCAATGACGCTAACGAAACTTCGTCCGCTCTCGAGGTAGTCCAGAGTTATTATCTTAGGGCTGCACGGGCGAAGGTTTTTTCTCAGAGCGCTTTCCTAGTTGGCGCTGCGAACTAGTTACATCGCGGTGCAAGCACCGGCGCGAAATGTGTGAAGTGGGTGCTTGGCGAACTTCAAAACATACTTGTCTCGTAGGACTTTCCTGGCTTGGGGGTTTTCTCCGTTCCCACTGCGTGCATCTGTGCAAATAATGGACGGATGACCAGCCCGAATTCGCACGCCACCCCCCAACAGCTGCAACGCCAAGTGGGCGTATTTGGCGCGATGATGATGGGGCTCGGGTCGATTCTGGGTACTGGCGTGTTTGTGAGCATCGGGATCGCCGCCGGCGTGACGGGCGCGTCGGTAGTGTTGGCCATATCGGTGGCGGCGGTGGTGGCACTGCTTAACGGGCTCAGCAGTGCGCAGCTCGCAGCCAATCATCCGGTCAGTGGCGGCACCTACGAGTACGGCTATCGGTGGCTGCACCCGCGCTTGGGGTTCACAGCAGGTTGGATGTTTTTGTGCGCGAAAAGTGCCTCGGCCGCGACGGCTGCGCTGGGGCTGGCGAGCTACGGGTCACGCTTTCTTGGCAAGTACGATCCGCAATGGCTGGTGCCTATTGCGTGTGGCGTGGTAGCGCTGATGACACTGCTGGTGCTCAGCGGGTTGCGACGTTCCAACTGGGTGAATATCGCGATGGTGACCTTCACGCTGTATGTGCTTTCGAGGTTCGTGCTTGTTGGGCTCAATACTGAGGGGATCAGAAACGATTATCTTGGTCCGTTCTTTGCCCGTGAAGACTCCGCCGCCTCATTTCTCCAGTCCTGTGCACTGATGTTCGTGGCATTTACGGGCTATGGGCGTATTGCGACCCTTGGCGAGGAGGTCATGAACCCCAGGCGTACAATTCCGCTGGCCATCCTGCTAACGCTTGCTGTGTCGGCCGTGCTGTACATTTCCGTTGGACATACGTGCGTCACGATTCTGGGGGCTCCCGCCTTGGCAGAGGTTGTCGCGCACAACGGTGCCCCGCTGGAAGCTGTAGCAAACAGTTACTACGAAGCGGGGGCCGGAAAGCTGGTTGTTCTCGGTGCACTGACCGCCATGGCTGGCGTGCTGCTGAACCTCATCTTGGGTCTCTCCCGCGTAGCCCTGGCGATGGGTCGACGTGGCGATTTACCGAGTGGCTTGGCGAAGATCAACGCCAGCGGCACAACGCCCACGGTCGCGGTGGTTGCTGTGGGCGTGCTCATCGCTGGGCTCACACTGCTGGGCGATGTGAAAACCACGTGGTCGTTCAGCGCGTTCACGGTGTTGGTGTACTACGCGATCACGAACTTGGCCGCGACGCGACTGAGCGAAGCGGAGCGGCTTTACCCGCGGTTCATCCCGTGGCTGGGACTTGCCGCGTGTCTGTCGCTAGCGTTCTGGGTGGAGCCGAGGATTTGGGTGGTGGGGCTCGCGCTAATTGCTGCTGGTTTGGTTTGGCAGCAGTTGTTTGGGCAGGTTGCGTCGAGGTAGCCCCACGCTGAGGTAACCGTATTTAGCCGCTGAGCTTGCTCCGCGCTTGGTGGTAGTAGGCTTCTAGCATCAGCGCGGAGCAAGCTCAGCGGCGTAATGGCGGAGTTTGCACGGCTCGCAGATGCCCCGGACAGAGCAAAAATGCGAGATTCCCATATTATTTGCGCAATTTGCTGGCTATTCGATACGGTATTCCGCAGAATAAGAATCGCAGGAGAACTTGTGGTGAATCGCCGCAAATAATCTATCGCACTCCTCGAGCGAAGACGCTGGCGGAGTTCTCTCGGTGCATGGATGCGATTTTCGCATCAACTTTCTACAAGTAGGTCAGGCTCATGAACAGGACACGACTTCAGGTGGTGGCGCTGCGCGCCTACACAACACGCGCCAGGGGTTTCCTTGCGACGCTATCCGCGGCATTCATTTTTTGCGTCTCGGCCAGCATTGCTGAAGCCGGTTTTCTGGTTGGCAACAACCCGGGCGCAATGGGCGGCAACGATACGCTCGCTAAGGTTCTCGAAGAGATCGATGAGTACAACACGGCCAACGATCCCGATCTGATTGACCCCACTGCGCTGTTCAAAAAGACAGACGACGACGCGACGTTCGTCTTCAATATGGCCAACGGATTCATGTTCTTCGAAGATGCCGCAGGTACGATGCCTGTGACTACAGAGTCAGCTTTGACTAACTTGGACGAGGCCTATTTCAAGTACACTGGCTCCGATGCGAATGTACTCTATTATTCCGTGAAGGGACCAAGCCAGTTCGGATTCAGTCTATTCACATTTATGTCAGGTTTGAATTTTCTTGACCTGGATGGCGACTCGCGCAACATGTCCCACGTATCGTTTTGGGAAGGTCCCCCTGGTACGGACCCCTTTGGGAATCCGACGGTGCCCGAGCCAAGTGCACTCGTGTTGCTGCTGTCGATGGGCACACTGCTGACAACCTCACGCCGACGGTACAACTAGCTCTTCACCGAAAGCTCGCGTACGTCAGTCCAGGTCATGCCGGCGGCTTTGGCTGCTACGATGCCAGAGGTGCGCTGACGGAGACGATTTTTACAAGTCGACTTCAGGGCCGAGGATTTCACGGAACCGTTCTGCTAATCGATCTGCGTCGGCGCG
This sequence comes from Adhaeretor mobilis, assembly GCF_007741515.1. GTDB lineage: Bacteria > Planctomycetota > Planctomycetia > Pirellulales > Lacipirellulaceae > Adhaeretor > Adhaeretor mobilis. Next base: position 5,607,210 of record NZ_CP036263.1, on the reverse strand, counting down.
GCGGGTAAGGCTCGTGAGTAGCTTTACCGGTTTGCCTTCTTGGGGCTCAATCGCGATCTGTTGGTAGACCGTGTTCCCGGAGCGGGTGCCTGAGGCGCTAACGGTGATTGCCTGGATTTGCTCAGGCGTGAAGCGTTGTTGCTGAACAAGACCGAACGGGCCGCGTTGCACCGTGAGCCCGTCGCCACTAATGCGGAGGTCGATGCGTTCGGTCAGATAATAGAGCCCAGCGAGGAAGATTCCCCCGCCGATGAGCGTGAAGGGGATGGCTAGCAGCCACGCTCGCTCCAGTAGGAGCCCGATGCCTGTCCCGCCGAAAAACAAGCCGAAGAAGCCCAGCAGGAGCCCCAGTTTCCAGCGGTGCCCTGTCGGGAAGCAGAGCTGAAGGCTGGTGTCTGTTTCTCGCCCGAGATGCCCGCCAATTCGGTTGAGTAGAGATTCGAGCGGTGGTATCTCTTCATACTCTGCAAGTAGGTCGCTTTCGGAAGGGGGGGCGTTGCTACTAGCCTCAGTGCGGAACACGGGGACTGCAAACTCCGCTTGGTAATTGACACCCGGGGTATTGCTCTCGGCTTCGAGCTTCCAGAGGTGTCCCTCCTCTTCGTCGGTAGGGTGTTGCTCAAAGGGAATATGAAAGGCAACCGGAATGGCAGCACCCCCTTTCGTGCCTGGCATGGTTCGCGAAATCAGCTTGTCGCTTTGCCACTGAGGGTCGTCGTAGGTCTCGTCTCCGTCGCTGGTTTGTTTCGTACGTCGGACATAACGAGTGAGCGAAAGGAGCACCCCATCGTCGGGCCGCAGTTGCCCAGGGACATGGATCACGCCGGCCAGTTGCCCGCCAATCACTCCGGGGACGTTGGCCATCTCGAAGACGGAGTTTCCCCAGCGAGCGCGTTGCAAAGTGGTGTAAATCGCCCAGCCAAGCAGGTAGAGACCGATAACCGGAAATCCGAGGATGATCGTATACGTCCACAGTGGTAGATCCTTGGCAGTTGTAAAGGCACTGATGCTCGCGGCCCAACTGATGAGGTTCCAGAAGAAGGCGAAACCCCAGGCAAACCAAATGGCGTACTGTTGATTGCTCTCAATCCGGCCAGCGGCCCAATCGGGTTGTTGCAGCCAGGGTTGGTCGGGATGCTCCTGGGAGAGTTGTGCTTTTTCACCCTGCTTCCGTGCCATGATCCGCGCGCCGACCAGCATACCAATACCCACCGCCGCGAACACGAGCCCAAAACCCAACTTGAACAGCGTGAACCAAGGACGCAGCGAGCGATCCAGTACTGCTTTCGTAGGGTCACTGGGGTTCACATAAGCGGGCCAAGGCTTTTTGTCCTTGAACTGTTTCTTTAGCCGCTTGGCGAGATCTTGCTGGTACGAGCCCAGGTTGTCGCTCCCCGAGTGGAGTGACACACGGTCTGATTCGTAGGTCTTGCCGGCGTACTGGTAACGGTACCGCGCGGTCGCCTGGTAGGTGTCGGAATCGTCACTGCGGCTCGTCTTGAGCCTTGTCTCGAGTAGGGTGGCGGGAGTTTCAACCCAGCTCTGAGCCTGCTGCCAACCGAACAGACTCCAGAGGGTCCAACCCAAGATGCAGAGCCCCGCGATCGTGAACGGGAGCGAGAAAAGAGTCAGGCAGCCGGAGCCCGTATTGGCTTTGGATTTTGTCATAGCCATGTTCGCCTTGCGACTCGGCAAGTTGTGATTGTTAGCAACTCAGAACGAGTCGTACGTCCGTCCAACTCATGCCGGCGGCTTTGGCGGCCACGATGCCCGGGTCGCCATCTTCGAACACATGGCACTTTTCTGGTGGCACATTCAAGCGGCGGGCTGCCTCTAGGAATATTTCTGGCGAGGGTTTGGCGGGAATCGGATCGTCGGCGGTGATGACGACTTCAAATAAGTGATCCGCACCGATGTGCTTGAGTGTCTTGGACACAACTGCCGCATTACTGCCTGACACGACCGCGATTGGCATTGTGCCGTGGGCGGCACGGGCGGTGGCGAGGACCGGTTCGATGGGTAGTACTTCGCTCATGCGCACCAGGAAACGGGCTTCTTTCACTTCGCAAAATGCGACCGGGTCGAGTTCTTTGCCACCGAGATGCTCGCGGTAAAGTACGTTTGCCTCGCGCACGATGGTTTCGGTTGGCTTGCCGGCGCGCTCGTCGATGAAACCCTGTGGGAGATCGATGCCGTGTTCGGCGAAGCTCTCCTGCCAGGCGACCACGTGAAAGGGCATGGTGTCGGCCAGGGTGCCATCGCAATCAAAGAGCAGAGCGGCAGTATCGGCGGGGTAGGGTAGCGTCGCGGAGTTGGTCATGCCGCCATTGTAGCGATGAACCTGGGGCGGAATAGGACGCGGATGAACGCCGATTGAGCGGACAGGCGCAGATTATTTCCGTTAGGTACTGCTTCTGTTGGAAGTTAGTAGCACTGCGTTGTCTTGATTGATCGCAAAAAAATGTACCGGAGCGATCTGCGAGAATCCGCCAGATCGGCGTACATCCGCGTCCTATTGAATCTTTCGCTAGCTGATTACTAAGCCTGCGAGTCGAAATGCGAGCCTTTGCCGTGGGCTTTGCCGAGAGCGGCGGCGGAATCGAGCAAGTCGAGGGCTGCTTGGCCCTGTGCCTCAGTTGCTTGCAGTGATTTGGCGAGCAGCGTATAGCCAATCGTTTGCTGCTGGCTCGCCTGTTTGGCGGCCAGGACAGCTCCGACGGCGGGATCGATTGAATTCATAAGAGATACTCCTACCAGAGTATCGGTCGCCCAACGGGCTGGGGACGGCTGGGAACGAGCAAGAATGGCGCGAAGTGAGAGTGTGAGCCGGAGTAGCTGGGGTAATCGTTACAGGCGGTCTCTTAGGGATGTGGAATTTGTCGGGTATTGTCGAGCCGAGCGAGGCGTACCGGAGTCAGGCTTCAGACCTCAGGCCTCGGACTTCAGGCCTGCATTGCAACCCTGAAGCCCGAAGCCTGAAGTCTCTGGTGCCTTGAGGTTCGGTACGCCTCGCTCCACTCGACAATACCCTACCACTTCGTCACCCTATTTGTTCTTCAGTTCGGTCGATCGCTGATGGCCATTGCGTTGGCGACGATAACGAGGGCTGCGCCGAAAAGCATGGAGAGCGTGATCGGCTCGTCGATCAGCAGCCAGGCGAACGCGAGCGAAGTAGGCAGCTGGAGATAGGCGAGCACACCAGTGATCGAGATCGGTAGCACCGTGGCGGCTTGGATCCACAGGAAATGCGCTGCCAGGGTAATCACGAGTGAGAGATACACGATTAGCCACAGTTGATCGACCGGGAAGTTCCATTCGGCCAGCGGTGCGGTTAGCAAGAACACAGGTAGCGCAAAGGCGAACTGCCCCCAGGTTCGTACAGCGTTGGGAATCTCTGCATAGCGCTGATGGAGTAGCGGCAACGCGGCGTAGATTGTACCGCTGAGAACGCCCACGATGATCCAGGCTCCCAGTTGCTTGGGCTGATCAGTCGAGGAGAGTGCCGGCACTTCCGTGAGACTATCCAAAACGCAAAATGCTGCGCCGCAGAGAGCCAAACCGAGCGCCGCAAAGGTGCGGAGCGACGGGCGTCCGAAACCGAACAGCCAGCCCAAGAGGGGAATCTGCACGCCGTAGGTGGTGAAGCCGATGGCGCCGATCGCGGCGCTGCCCTCCTTGATGCTCAAGAAATAAGTCAGCCAGTGCAGGCCAAAGAGTAGGCCGATGGTGATGACGACTTTCCACTGGGTCCACGTGAGTTGGCCAACCTGATGGAGTTGCTTGGCGGCCGCCAGCATTGCGGTGAGCGCAATCGCCGGAACCAATAGTCGCACAAGGCCTAGCGAAAACGAATCGGTACTCACGTGGCTGAGGGCCGCGGGGACGGTGCCGAAGAGGAGAATCGCAATCGCCGCCTTGAGCAGGGGAATTCGCAGATACGCAGGGACCATGGGCGGCGGGCGGGGAGAGGGGCGGAGTGGCCCAACATAGCCTGCCCAGTGCGTCGCCGTAAGTCTCACGCGGAGACATCCAGCTGGAGAGTGCGAACTTGGCCCTAGGGCGCGTAGTGCGAAACTAGGAAAAACAGCGTCTTGGACGTCTCTGCTGAGGGGAACTCCCAGCATGCCTGCAGAGCCGGTCGTTCTGCTTCACCTTGGGTGCTACAATGGGCGGCCCTGTTATGTATTCGTTCTTGGGAATGAGATCGCTATGAAGAAGATTCTACTTATTGTTTTTGCCTTGCTCGTGATTGCGGTCGTGGCAGGCTTTTTTATTCGTGGCGAGTACGTCACGCAGCAGACGGCCGAGCGCACTTTCACGATTGCCGAGGACTTTACCAAGGTGCGTAAGATTATGGTGCGCACGAATGCCGCTAAGGAGATTGTCACCATGGGGGGCGATAGCGAGTTTATCAGCCAGCATTGGGAAGGAGGCGATCTGGACCTTGGGGAAGAGAAGGTGGGCGAGGGGAAGATCCTTAAGATGCTCGCGGGCGAGTCGGATTATAAGCTTGACCTGACCGGCGAACTGCAAGTGCGCACGACCGATGAGTACATCGGCAAAAATGAGGTGAAGCTCCAGCAAGTCGTGAAAATCACACCTGACGAGATCGACTCCCAAGTGCGTTTGAAAAAGCCGGGCGAAAAGTTGCTCGACTACCAAATGGGTACAACCCTCGCGCGCGATGACAAGCAAACAAAGGTAACGCTCAAGCTCACTCAGAAAATCAAGACGGAAGCACCGTGGTGGGCCCACAGTATTGCTGATCGTCGCGTACAGGGTTCCGCTGCGAAGACGATTGAGAACCAGGAAGCAGCCATGCGAGAACTGATCGATCTGAACAGCGAAGATGTGGGCGTCTTCCCGCTGAACTGAGCTTGCGAATGAACTTGCGGCTAGATTCTGGAAGTTTCTGTAGGGTACTGCCGAGCTCCGCGAGGCATACCAGGAGTCAGGCTTCAGACTTCAGGACTGTATCGCAATCCTGAAGCCCGAAATCTGAAGTCCTCCAATGGCTCGGCAGTATCCTACGTGACTTGTATCTACGTGGCTTGCTTCTCGGCTTGCGAATTCAATCTACGCAGGCGTAGTTGCCACCAACCTTCGGGCACCATACGGGCGGCGATTGTGTCGGAGAGGTTTGGGCGGAAGATCGCTAGTAGCACCAGTGGTAGGAACCAGGCGATGTAGAGTCCGCCGCCTTGCGCGTGCCAGAACTGGGCGCCCAGCATCAGTGCGGCTGAACAACAGATGAGCGAGCCGAGATTCTTTCGCATCGGCCAGACCGTGAAGCTAAACGCCAGGGCCACAAACGCGGCAAGAATCGGCATGCGATACCAGAAGCTCCAGAATTGCCACACCCCCTCGGCCTCTTCAATCGGCAAGCGGATGCCGAACATCAAACGCACATGAATGAGGAACTGACCCCAACTCTCGGCAGTGGCGGCTTGGGTGATGACCAACACGGCAAGGGTGACGAGCATGCCCGTAATAAAGCGTTTCACTCCACGGGCCCAGTAGTAGCTGCACCAAAGCGGAATCAGGAATGCCGGATAATAGATCGTCCCGGCGGCCATCCCGATCATCATGCCAGCGAGGGTCGGCCGGCGATACAGTACCACCGCCCACACCAACAGCGAAGCGGGTAGCGCGTGGGCAACACTACCGGTGAACAGTGCCGTGTAGGGTAGCATGAGATACATGGTGGCGGTCGCTACGCCGGCCGCCGGGTTTTCGAAATGACGAATGCCGATGACGATTAATCCTACGACGATCAAAAAGTGCGAAAGAATCGCCATCACGCGGGCGGTCGCTTGGGCAACGCGCTGGGCTTCGGGGAGTTCGGCCGAAGGGCGTTCGCCCTGTTGTCCTTGACGGATGACCGTTTGCGTGGTGATCCGTGGCAGTCGGTACAGTAAAGAGAAGCCGGGAGCCGCCGTGGAAAACGTGTCGGGCGATGCAACCTCGTTGGCAACTTCATCGGCAACTTCTTCGGTAGCTTCTGTGGCGGCATCCGCAGTGACGGGATCAGTCGGTGTATCGTTAGTCAGAGCCTGCTCGGTACTCGTAGTTTGCTCAGCCTCTTCGGCAGCACTAGCGGTTTGTTGGGCTGGGGAAAGGTCGGCTGCACTTGGCTTGCCGAATACCACATTGGCCATCAAGAAAAACAGCAGCGAACCGCCCAGGAACAACAGGCCAGGAGTGTTCAAATTGGGATCCAGCAGCGGGCGGCGCAGCAGCGCCGGATCCATCAACATGCGCAGCATGAGCAATAGCTCTGCGACGAACAGCCAGATGAATCCCAGTTTCTGAATCGGCAGAGCATTCTCAGCCGACACGTTCTCGAAACTGTACTGCACCAGCAACAGCCCTGGCGCTAGAGCAATCAGCAGGAACAAGTCGATGTTCCGCAAACTCCAGATGCGATTGAACTTAAAGAATAACGCCAACATCAACAGCGACGACAAGTAGGCCCAACTGCTGGGATTGACGCGCTCGTAGTGAAAAAGGATGTCGGGCATCAGCGAATGTGCGGAGAGACGCGTAGGAACCAGCTATAAGCATAAACAGCTGAGCTGACAGTGCAAGCACGCCAAGGATTTGAGCTAGCGGGGAGAACTTCTCCACTAGGCAGCAAGGTCTACCAAACCGTTATGTCTGTAGCTGCTCACGCACCGAGCTGGCCCAGGGACTCTCGGGGGCAAGTTCCAAAAAGGTTTCCCGATGCGACTTGGCCCGCTCGGTTTGCCCCGCTTGCTGGAGTGCATTGGCCAAATGAAAATGGGCGTCGGCATACTCGCGATGCAGCTCAAGTGCCCCCTCAAAGGCGGCGATCGCCAGCTCGGTTTCGCCCGCACTCGCCAGCACGCAACCGAGACTTAAGCGTGCTTCGATAAACTCTTCATCCAGTTCCAGTGCCATGTAGTAGCGTTCGCGGGCGGCAGAAATGTCCCCTTGCATGAACAGGACATCCGCGAGGGCAAACTGTACTTCTGCATCGTTGGCTCCGGCAAGCAGTAATGCACGGTAGGTTTCGGTCGCTTGCGCGAATTCGCCTGCGACTTCAAAATCGACTGCTTGCTGGAGCAGCTCCTCACGCAGCGCATCCCCCAAATCTTTGGAAGCAGCTAGGGGTGCTTGAAGGCTGTCGGGTTTGTTGAGTTGTTGATTGGGCGATTCAATCGAGACGGGGAATGCGATGATTTCGTCTGAGAGCGGCTCCTCGGCTATGAATAACGCGCACTCCTGCTCGAACTCCAGCAATAACTGCCCGCCCGGCTGTATCAGCTCTTCGCCCCGACGCTCTAACAGCTGCGCGCCGTGGACGACGATGGTCGGATCGGCCAGAGGTCGCCGGCAATCCGGCAGACTGGCGGCCAGCTCGTCCAACTTGCGATCGACTTCGCTAAGCGAACACCCCGCGTGAACTAAGCTGGCTAACTTGCGGGCGATGGTCGCCTCTGCGAAGTCAAAGTACGGCAGCTTGCGGATCGTGCAGGTCGCCAGCAACGCGCCTCGCCGATGCCAGCGCCGCACGGCCACGACCGGTACGTTGAGCAGTTCGGCTAACATCGCTGGCGTGCTTAGCCCGCTCAGGTTGGTGTCCGCTTGAGATTCGCCGAATAGAGTTGGTTGAGAAGGCGACATGACACTGTGACGATACGAAAGAAGGAACCAGGAGCGGATCCGATAGTCTCTAGTTCTTGACTCGAAGTGTCAACAATGAGCTTCGTCTGTGTGTGGCAAAAATAATGGCAAGTCTATTGATGAACCACCAAGAGCACCAAGAACAAACAATTGAGTCTGAAGCTCTGAAGAAAAAGCCAAGAATCGCGGGCTGTGCAGATGTGCTGCAGGATTGTGGCCCTATCAACCCCTGTTGCGCTATTAGCTAGATTGAATACCCCAATTCAAGTAGCTCGTTCCAGTAGATTCTAGCCAAACGATGATTGCAAAAAACACTATTCTTAGTGCTCTTTGTGCCTTTTGTGGTTTCAAGGTCTTGCCAGAGACTTTTGCCAGACACCCGCGTCGGGCAGGAGGCAATGTCCCACGCGGAGGGCAAAACGTGAGAGCGGGGTAGGACGGTCTCGGTCTTCAGACTCCGGGGTTGCGACGGAGACCTGAAGTCTGAGGCCTGACCCCTTAGCCGCGCTCGTTTTCGTCATCTGACCAGGCAATCTGCTTGGCGAGGGCGAGGGACGGGGCTTCGTCCTGCTTGTCGTCCGAAGACGAAGCGTCTGCGGTGCAACTGTTGCAGGAGGGTTGTTCGATCGGCACGCGGAAGCGGACGGTGTGCGGAACGCGGACCTTGTAGGTGTACTCTTCGCGACGGCAGGTACGGCGGGCTACCTGGATAGTTTCTGATTTCTCTACCATCTTGCAGACGCGACGGGTAACGGGCTCGACGCGCTCTTCGCTCACCATGCGGCAAGTCGTTACAGGAATCCGCCGGACACGCTCTTCGGTGACCATGCGGCACACCTTCATGGGAACCTTTCGCTCGACGCGCTCGGTCACGGGGCGGCAAACTGTGTAAGGGATGTTCTCAACGCGTTCCTCGCTCACCATGCGGCAAGTCCGCACGGGTATTTTACGCACCATGCGTTGCGGAACTTGGCGACACACCTCTACGGGCACCTTCTGGACGACTTCTTGTGGGCAGTAGCGAGTTACTGGTACGCGAACGGGAACGACGTTTGGCTTCCAAACGCGTTGAACTTGTTGCTGCGGTGGAGCCTGCACAGTGGCCCATACCAGTCCCGGACGTTGGACTTGGGTGAAGCCGACGGCTGGGTTCACGACGGAACGAGCAGGCATCCACGTGAGCCCGCGACGTGGCGGAGTGGCCGGTGCGGAGACTACGACTTGATCTTGATAACAGCCTTGGTCGACGTAGCGGGTTACATAATCCACGACCGGACGCATGACCGTGTAGCGGCGTTCCTGCTCGATTGTTTCACGAACCGGACGCATGACCGTATAGCTTTGCTCGCGCTCGCTGGTTTCCCACACCGGGCGTTGCACGGTGTAACGACGCTGGCGGGTGCGCGTTTCGGTCACGTTGCGCGTGACGTTATAACTGCAATCGCGCACATAAGTTTCCCACACCGGGCGTTGCACGGTATAGCGTTGGTCGCGATAGTTGGTTTCGCGCACCGGGCGAGAGACGGTGTAGCGTCGCTCGTGTGTCTGGGTTTCCCAAACGGGAACGCGGCGCGTGATTTGCCGTTGCTCGTAGACCGTTTCAGGCACCATGCGATAGGCGGTGACTTCTTTCTCTTCATAAACCGTTTGGCACTCGACGCGATAGGTCTGAATTCCACAGGCGTCGCATTCTTGTGCAGTAGCGACAACGGGACTTGAGGAACTGAGTGCGAAGACCGCACCGAACAGTAAAGCGCAGAGCAAAGCAGAGCAGTACCGAGACAGGCTTGTGATTTGACGTTTCATAGTTTTCTTCACCCAATACGAAGGACAAGTCGTGAGGAGACGCTACTAGCCATAGAGGTGCCATGCATGGCAACCACGGTGCGCGCACGCGAACCTGGCAAGATGAGCTTCCCCCTCATCAGATCAAGTCTTGCGGACAAACATGCGCAAGGCAAATTTCTTTAAGTAAAATTTGCGATGCTAGCAGGTCGGTCTGGCGATCTCACGCTGCTTTTCTAGTGCGAACTCGCTTTGAGCCTCACCCTCTATGGGACTCGACACCCGGGCTGAGCTCAAGAGAAAACCGGCTGCGATGTTGAGAAAACGCAACAGCGCAGCGGCAAAGCTGATAGAAGCGGTACAGTTTAACGCGGGTGCGTAGTAGGTTGTCAGATCGTGGGCCGTACTGTCTTACCGCGAAGCGGTTTCGATCACGGGGCGCTCGACTCGAACTTCGATTTGAGCTGCTCTGCTTTCTCTAGCAGAGAATTCGGCACCAGCTGGGGCTCCTCGAGCTGTCCGGCCTGTGTGAGGAACTGATCGAGCGAATCGTTCAATCCAGACAAATCGCCCGGCGAATGTTTCTCCAACAACAGCTCGACACCTCGGAGGGTCGTCTTGAGGAGAGTATCGCGTTTCGATTTCCTCAACCGTACGAGCAAGTCACTCTTGTCCTGGTCTGCCTGGTCGCCCACGCCCTCCTCGCTCTCAACGCTGGCCGAGAGTGATTCGAGGTCGAGCATCTCCTGCAAAACAGGCACCGCTCGTAGATCGCCTGCTCGGGCCAGTCCCAGCGCGGCGTTGTAGCGCGCGTCGGGATAGAAGTCTTCAGCGAGGGCGGCCAGTAATTCGCGGTACTCGGCATTGGCCTCCGGTGCGGCTGCTAGGACGCCCGCAGCAAAGGCTGCTTCGCTGCGCAGTAGCTGGTCGTCGCTATCGGCAAGCGAGCGCAGTAGCTCCCGTAACTCGGGTCGATCTAAATCGGGCACGGTGCTCGCCAGCACGGCAATCCCATTGACGGCAAAGCGACGCACGTCTCGCTCCTTGTCTCGCTGGGCGGTTGCAATCAGCGCAGGCAGGCCGTCGTCAACGTGAAATTCGCCGAGCGACTTCGCCAGGAAAATCCGCATCGTGATATCCCCTTCGCCTTCGCCGGGTGCGTCGACTTGCTCAATGAGCAAGTCGGCCAGCTTGCCTAGCAGCTTGCTGTTCGTCTTAAGCTCCGGATAGCGCCCCTCAGCCTGCAGCATGTGGCTGAGCCTTTCCGCCTGTTGAAAACGGGCCTGGTTGGAGCTGCGCAGCGCAGCCACAATCTTGTCGGGGTCTTCTCCGCCCGAATTGGCTAGCCATTGGATTAACAGCCACACGCCCACGACGCAGGCCACGATAATCATCGGGGTGACGAACAGCTGGATGATAAACTTCGCACTGGGTGGCTCGACCGGTGGGAGCAGATCGTCGGCTGCAACCGATCCGGCAGGCGGTTCGTCAGAGGATGAGGGAGAAGGTAGACTGGAAGACATCACTATGCCTGGTGGGAAGAATGGGTGGCAGCGAATCCCTGAGTTTAAACGTCCACCGGATAGCTCTCAACCACCAAGCTTCCCAACCTCGTTTGCTCTATTAGGAGAGCTTTTATTTCCTTAACCACGAATCGTACGAATTTACACGAATTGGGACTCCCAGATGGATGCTCTTGAGAGGGCCCAGCATTCGTGTAATTCGTAAGATTCGTGGTTCTCAAGAAGACTTGTCAAAACATGCAGCTCCTGGAACTCACCCTCGACACCCCGGCCGCCAATCTGGCTTTGGACGAAGCACTGCTTGAACGAGCAGAGCAGGGCGAGGGAAGGGAGGTCCTACGGCTGTGGGAATCGGCTGACGACTTTGTCGTGTTGGGACGCTCATCCGACCTGGCGGAGGTAAACCAGGCGGCCTGCCAGGAAGAAGGCGTTGGCATCTTTCGTCGGGGTAGCGGCGGCGGCGTTGTGTTGGTGGGACCAGGCTGTTTGATGTTCTCCGTCGTGCTGGAACAATCCCGGCTGTCCAGTGGGGAGGCCTCGGGGCTGGTTGATGCTGGACGGATCGATACGGGTTTAATCAATATCGACGCGGCCCATCGTTATGTTCTCGATCGCACGGCTGCCGCGGTCAGGCAAGTTCTCGCTACAAGCTCCCCTGCGGAGTCTACGACCGTGCAGCGCGCGGGGACGAGCGACTTGAGCCTCGAAAAGGCTGGCGGCAAATCGCTGAAATTCTCCGGCAATAGCCTGCGTGTGAAACGCCGACACCTGCTCTACCACGGCACGCTACTCTACGACTTCGATCTCAGCAAAATCGCTCGCCTGCTGGCAGCTCCCAAACGCATGCCCGACTATCGTGCCGGACGCACGCATGCAAGTTTCGTCACGAATCTCCAGGCTGGTCGCAAGCCTTTAGGACAGGCTCTCATCCAACAATGGCAAGCGGGCGCCACTTTAGAAGCATGGCCGCGTGAGCGCACTGGGCAACTCGCAGGCGAGTATGAGCCGCTTTAGAAAGCGAGACAGGATTCACAGGATCGACTGGATTTTGACGTCCGAATCGATCCTGTTCATCCCGTCTAGTTGTCCTCGCGCCTTCTGCTGGGGGGTTAGCTAGGCAGGAGTCACTGAAGCTTCGCGTCGGATTTGGCACGGCGCTTGTAGTCGATTTGCAAGGACTTCCACCACTTACCTTCTTCACCTTCGACGGGCATGTAGATCTCGAACACTTTCGTATTCTCGTCGATATATTTGCTCACCATTTTCGACTTCTCGATTTCGCCCGTCATCATGTTGCGCCCGGTAGCCAGCAGAGTTAGCGTATTTGACTTGGCATCGAACTCTCCCTCCTGCGTAGAGAGATAGGGACTCATCGAATCGATCCATGTGCCCACATACTTTTTCTTAGCCGGATCGTAGCCGTGCTGACCGTGGCCAGTAAACGTCATGCCACCCATATCGCTCTTAAACTCGCTGATGATCCAAAAATCGCCCATCATCTTGTTGGTTTCAACACCTTTGCTCGGCATTGGTGGGGCATCAGGAGCCATCCACATTTGCAGGTTGGCATCCCACACACCCACCTCGGCGGCCAAGTTTTTGTGCTCCGCAGACGGCGTAGCCATCTGGGCAACGGCTGTTGAGCCGACCGAACAGGACAATAGGACCAAGCCAAGCATTCTTCCTTTGATATTCATTGCTTTTACTCCACAGACGATTGCCAACAGGTTACCTCCGCGAGCCGAGCCCGCACGATCTGTGATTATCCCGTGCTCGCGGCGTGGTACAAGTCTTTACGCAAGACTACGGCAAGAATGTGCTTGAAAAACTGTTTCGACGCACTTCGTATAACACAAAGGGTACAGGAATCCTCGGGCGTCAATTCAAGAGAGAACCTGCTTGCGGTTTGGCGGGCAATTTGTTCTGTTGAGTTTCCCACCTTTCCCCACCTGATCAAAATTGAGGAATCGAGCTGTGAAATTTCACCAGAGGCACCCCGACCACAGTCATCCCGACCATAGTCATCCCGTAAAGGCACTACTAATCGGTTTGCTCGTGCTTTTCTGTGCCGGCTGTCAGGAGCCCATTCCCCAGCCGCCGCCTGCTGAGGAAACGATCGCGGATCCCATCTCTGCCGAGGAAGTCATGGAGAAAAAAACGGATAGGGATGATCAAGCAGATTCGGTGGAGAAGTCGCAGGAAGATGACGCTCCGAGCGCAGAATCCACAGACGCTCTACCCAACTTGTCAGAAAAGTTGGCCGCCCGTAAAGCCGGTTTCGCCCAGAAGGCTCCCGAGGAGATTCGGAAGATCTATGCCGACGGCATGCAGCAAGTTGCCAACTCGGGCATCACCGAAAGCGCCAAACAGGTGGGCGACTCGGCACCCGGTGGCGAGCTCAAGAGTCCCGCCGAGGAAACGGTCGAACTGAGCAGCCTGTGGGCCGAGGGGCCTGTCGTGTTGGTCTGGTATCGCGGCGGCTGGTGCCCCTACTGTAACTTGCAGCTGGAAGCGATGCAGTCCTCGTTGCCAACGATCAAGCGACTGGGCGCGAAGGTGGTTGCTCTGACACCTGAACTTCCCCCCAAGGCGGCGGCGACCCAGGAAAAGCTACGCATCGGCTTTCAGGTTCTCAGTGATCCTGGAAACGAACTGGCCCGCAAGTTCGGCTTGGTCTACAAGTTGCCGCCCGAAGTGGCTGAGAAGTACAAGGAACGTGGCACCCTAGAGGAATACAACGGCGACGACTCCTATGAACTGCCCCTCTCTGCCGTCTACATAGTCGATACCGAGGGCAAAATCCGCTACGCGTTTCTCGATGCGGACTACACCAAACGGGCCGAGCCTGCCGATATCGTTGCCGCATTGCAGGCTTTGTAGTTGGCTTGCTGTTAAGGACATAGAATCGGCGGGAGCCGTGTCTTTTCACACAACTCCATAATCTGGGGAAGCACCGACACTTTCTCCTCATTTCGCTTCTTTTCTTCGTAGTGCTGCAAGGGAGAAGTGTCGGTGTGCGCAGCACAAGAGGGTGCGGGGGTCGAGTGCAGCGTTTGTAGGCCTCTTGCCGCAAGCGGCCCCGACACTTGTCCGAGCAAGCCGTTTGAATAGGCAGCCCGCATGCCGGACGAAGTGTCGCGGCTAACCGATCTCATGGTTTAGCTCATGCTTTCGAATGTGCGGACGATTCATGTGTAACTGATGGGGCAGAAGCCCTGAAGTCGTGGAGTCTCTCACTCTGGTTTTTGTGACTCGGCGTGATGATTTGTCAGTTTTTGACTGCTCCACTTGTATCCGTGGCCCTATTCTTCGCCGCACAGTGCATGGCCGTACGGAAGGCAATGCTAGCACGCTACGCAACCTCTTGGCATTTCTTTGCGACCTCTGCGATCTTTTCGTCAAAAAAAGCGGTGCCCTTCGCAGCATTCGCGTTGACCCTCCTGCGGTGAATTTCTAATCTTCGCGACGAATCGCTCCACCTGACCCTACGCGAGCGTCGAATCAATTAGGAAGAGAACCTCATGAGCGCCACAACCACCAGCAATCAGCCTGTTCCGATGCTTGATGTGAATCGTCAAAACCAGCCTCTGCAGGCGGAGGTCGATGCGGCTCTCGCTGAAGTCACTCGCAGCGGTGCCTTCGTGCATGGCCCGGCTTGTGGTGACTTGGAAACGGCGATTGCTGGGTACTGTGGCAGCAAGTACGCCATCGGCTGTGCCTCCGGCAGCGACGCGCTCTTGCTCGCTTTGATGGCACTGGAGATTGGTCCTGGCGACGAAGTGATTCTGCCCAGTTTTACCTTCTTTGCGACTGCCGGGGCGGTCTGGCGATTGGGCGCGACGCCCGTGTTTGCGGATATCTTGCCCGATACGTTTAATCTCGACCCAGCCGAGGTGGCCAAGAAAATCACTTCCGCCACAAAGGCTGTGCTGCCGGTGCATCTATTCGGACAGTGTGCAGAGATGGACGCGCTGAGCGAGGCTTGTGGCGACATTCCCATTATCGAGGATGCAGCCCAAGCGATCGGAGCAGACTACCACGGAAAACGGGCAGGCAGTTTGGGCCAGATCGGCTGCTTTTCTTTCTATCCGACGAAGAACCTAGGCGGTTTTGGCGACGGTGGCATGCTCACGACCGACGACGAACAAATTGCCGACAAGTTACGCGTGCTTCGCGATCATGGCCAACGCCCGCGCTATCATCACAGCTTGGTCGGCGTGAACAGTCGGCTTGATACGCTGCAAGCAGCCGTGCTGGGAGTCAAGCTTCCGCGATTGGATGATTGGGCCGCCAGTCGTCAACGTCATGCAGACCATTATGTCAACGAGTTTGATCGATTGGGTTTCAATCAGCAGAGTTTCGGTGCTAGCCTGACTTTGCCCGTTGAATCTCCGGGTTGCACGAGCGTGTGGAACCAGTTTACTGTCCGCGTTCCAGGTGGCCGTCGTGATGCGCTGCAATCGTTTCTGCAAGAACGTGAAATCGGCTCGGCGATTTACTATCCTGTGCCGTTGCATCGCCAGAAGTGTTTCTTGAACTTGGGCTACGCCGAGGGCAGCTTGCCCGTCACCGAACAGGCAGCTGAAGAAGTGCTGAGCTTGCCCGTGTTCCCAGAATTGACCCGCCGTGAGCAAGACCGCGTGATCGCAGCGCTGGCCGAATTCTCTGGCATCGCCTACGTGCCCAGCGAACGGCATGCTGCCTAATTCTAGATTGCTGGATGCTTCTTTGGAGAGTTCAGGGGAACCGCGAAGGACGCAAAGAAAGAACGAGACAGGATTTACAGGATGAACAGGATTAGGTGTGTATTACCTATCCAGTCGATTCTGAAAATCTTTTTATTGAACAGAAGGTAACAGAGGGAACTGAGTGTTAATGCAAGTCCACTCCGCTTCCTCCTGTCAGAGTTAGTTGTGTGTCCCGACTCTCTACGTTCCTTCGCCGCGGCGAGGAACTTGGCGCGCTTTGCGTCCTTGGCGGTTTCCGAACTCAGCGCCCGATTGCTCGGGGAACTCGCTCTTGGCACCAAAGCGGGCAAGTCGTTTGCTGCTACGCATCCGAGGGGCGCTGGAAGTCTTTCTTGCGCTTGCTCGGTCGATACGCTGCCAGTGCGCCTAAGACGGTACAGAGTAGTAGAATTCCCCAAGCCATGATGCGCTCGCTATTGGTGGTCTAGCTTCGTAAGTCTTTAGCCTAATTGACCTGAGCGCTGTTGCCAAGCAATACTCGGCAGAGGTTTTTCTGGACAGGATTTACAGGATCACTTTCAATCTGGTCGATCCGGTCCGATCCGATCCGGTAATCCGGTCAGTTCTCAGCGTCTCTACGAGGCACCGTGGCATTACGCCCAAGCCAATCGTCAAACGGTACGGCGGCGGCTCGAAAGTCTGCCACGGGCATCGACACGGTCTGCCATTTCTCCGAGAGCGGCTTCATGCGTTGGATGTAATCCGCCACGCGCACGGCCAGAAATGCATACCAGCGATCGCGGAACTGAAACAGTTGCTGCCGTGGCACGGGCGAGCGCTCCTCGGTTAAGTGATACGCAAACGCAAACATCGCCACCGCTCCCGTACCAATCCGCTGCTGCCAACTTGCCAGGCTGTGAAGATCGTCCCAAGTGGACCAATTCTTCCAGTACTGGCGGCTCGTTTGCCCGCTCGGAAACCGTCGACCCTTCACGTCGACCAACAGCGTCGCGCCGGCGGACGGGGTGACGAGGAAGTCGGCATTCTTGAGCGACCCCCCGACGACTTGGCTGCGCCGCTGTTCATCGACCGCCACGTAGGCCACTTGCCGATGTTGCAAGTACGCCTCGAACGCCGCTTCGTAATGATTGTCTCGCTTCATGAGAAAGAAATGGCCGGAGGACTGGATTTGATAGGATCGACGGGAGCTCTGCTGATCCAGTCGATCCAGTAAATCGTGTCCAGAAAACGAGATGCCGGCAATGGCTAATGGTCCGAACCGTAAGAAACCTGCAATAAGCCGTCCGTAGAGTTGGCAATTCTTGTCGGATTTCTGTCCCCTCGAAAGTGCCGAGCTAGGGAATGAAACGAGACAAGATTGACACGATCAACAGGATGTTTCTTCATCCGCTCGATCCGGCGCCTCCAGTCATCCGATCCAACGAACCGGTCAATCAAAGGACCGGCAGCAGCTCGGGCTTACGGCTACGAAGGCTGTCGCCTTTGTTTTGAATGACTGCCTCGGTGTATTCCCAAACTTGCTCGGGAGTTTCGAGGTAAAAATCGTAGGTCCATTCGTCGTCGTATTCGCAGTTCTTGGTGGTGTAGTCGCGACAGATCTGCGGTCGTGTTTCGTAGATGCCGCAGCGGTTGTCGTCTTGCAGGTGCTTACACACGGTGTGGACCAATAGGTACCAATCGTCGTCTTCTTTGAACACGCTCGAGCGCTCGTGCAGCAGAAACCACCGCAGGTATTCCAGCTCTTTGAACGTGTCAGGCGTTTCGATCGGCATGGCGAAGTAACGACAACACTTAGCTGTGCAATACTCGCACAACGACTCACCCTCCGGCAAATCCTTGCGATCAATCTTTACTGTCCCAAAACCACCGGCCATCTCGAAACCCTCCCCTATTCTTAGAACGGACTACTCACTGCAGATTGTAGTCGTTGCCAATCTCAGTTTGAAGTCTCTAAAGTCTCACGCAGAGTCGCATAGAATTGGACCGGATAACAGGATAAGCCAGATCAACGAGATTTGAATGAGACTAGGGACCACCTGAGTTAAGGGGTTTGCCAAATCTAGAGCGTAGCTGTCGAGGGCCGCGGACAATATCCAGTGAATCCTGTAAATCCCGTCTCCCAAAACCTATTCTGGTTGATCTGGCCTATCCGGTAATCCGGTCAGTCCTCTCCTGTCGCTGCAGCTCTGCATCAGGCCAACACCCAATCAGCCCCACGCAGCTGCTTTGCGCCACAGGCGCAGCACGCTTTCCTCTTGGGTGATCTCACGGAACTCCGCCTCAGTGAACCAGCGGACGTCGCGGGACTCATGGCTGACGGTTGGCGCTTCCTTCTCGCTGGCCAGCACCAAGAATCGAATGTCGTGGTGCTCGTGGGCGTCTTCGATGAGTTGCCCCTGGACGTCGCACCGCTCGGGGATCACGTGAACATCCACATCCAGCGGCAGCAAGTCGGCGAGCATGAGCGAACGCAGGCCCGTCTCCTCGGCAGCTTCCTTCATCGCTACGCGGGCCACGTCGGTATCGCCATCGGCATGCCCGCCCGGCTGGAGCCATTTCACCAGCTTGCCGTGATGGACCAACAGACAGCGCGAGCGGTCGGTACTCATCACCCAGGCAGAACCCGTAATGTGACCCGGCCGGCAAGTCCGGTCAAAACAATCTTCAGCGTTTTCAACCAACGCGCGAATCTGGGCGACAACGGCACTCTCCTCGGAGTACTGCTGCTCGTACTGCGTAAGTAGATCTAGAAGTGGTTGGCGGTGCATATTCTCTCGATCGCTGCAACACGGAATGGATTGAACCTCAAAGGACACGAAGTGCACTAAGAGTAATTAGGTAGGTAACTTGTTCTGCGGCGCAATGATCAAATCTTCCTGCTCTTGGTGCCCTCTGTGGTTCTAACCTCCCTGGTTTTCATCCAATAGCTTCAATCGCCAAAGCTTCCTGGCGACTCACCTACGTCGACGATGCTGCACGCAACGATCGGTTCGAGGCCGGCGTCTCGGGCGGCTTGGACGAGCTGCTCACTTTCGCTGCCCGGGTTAAGCCACAGCTCGTCGCACCCCTTGGCGGCAATCTCTGGCAGGAGTTTCTCGCCAACCTTCGGCGGCACGTAGAGGCTCACCCGATTGAGCTGCTCGACCGGCACGTCCGCAATGGAAGCGTAGGTGGTTAGCCCCTCGATTTCGCCTCCCTTGGGATTCACAGGGAACACTTCGTAGCCCTGCGCCAAGTGCGCGCGAATGCTCTTGTTGCCGAACTTGCTGCGATCGCTGCTCGCGCCAATAATCGCCACAGTGGGTTTATCGCTCATGAAGGAAGCCTTTGTTTGAACCGCTATTTGGTAGGGTATGTCGAGTGGAGCGAGGCATACCGAAGTCAGGCTTCGGTCCTCAGGGTTGTCATCGAGACCTGAAGCCCGAGGTCTGAAACCTGAAGCCTCTGAATCGTGAAGCTCGGTACGCCTCGCAGAGCTCGACATACCCTACCAAGTTCTTGGCAGTTTCAGAACTACTTGTCCCGTCGGGAGCTGTAGTATTCGTACTGTTGCTCGTTGACAAACCAGCGGCGCCAGGCGAGTTGGTTGTAGCCAAAGTCTTGGCCGCCTGAGAGCGCACTTAATGCCCGTAGGACTTCGAGATTGTTGTGGTCCTTGGTAATGAACTTAGGTCCCTTACCGCCCATCGAGAGACCGCCACCGCCGCCGCCAGCTGTCGGCGAGAAGTTCGCGTTAATTTGTGGCTCATCCTCGGGGCCAATGCGATACTTGTGGCGCGTGATCAGCCGATCGATCAACGGGCTGATCGCTTGCTTGTTGCCCAGTTGCCCGAGAGCATAGCCCGCGCGGTTGACGATCACGTTATCGCTTTTCTTGCTCGTAAGATACTTCACGTAGGGCGTGAGACTCACCGGCGTGGGCAGCCTCAGTAAGTAGTCTAAGCACAGCACGCGCTCTTCGGGGTCGTTGGACTCTACCGAAAGCTGCACGAGTTTCCTGACGACATCTGGGTGGGGCAGGGCGTGCATGGTTTCTAACAGCAAGCGTCGCGTCCATTCGTCCGGCTCATTCTCCAACCATTTCAACAGTGCCGGCACAGCCCGCGGGTCGGTGATGCCGGCAATGGACCGCTCGGCCTCTTGCACGCGCTCAGCCCGGCGGTTGTTCAACCAACCCTTCCACAGTTTTAAATCACCGTACCAATCGGCCTCAGCCTGTTCGCGTTGTTGTTGCATCGAACGCAGGGCGACGTCTTGGGGAGTGCGATACTTGCCTTCGTAGAGGACCATGCCGCGCTCTTGCATGATTTGCTCTCGCGACATCCAACGATTGCCGTGTCGTTGAAATCCGAGACTCAGCCGGGCTGCTTGGTCGGTGGGATCGAGCTCTAACAGTCGGCGCAGGTGGTGCTTCGCCTCGTCCTGCAGCCTGTGCTCGGTACACCAGGCGGCCAACTCGCGATGAGCGTCTGTCGTGTCGGGCGCACTGCGGCTGCGCTGTTGGTATTCGGCCAACTCAGGTTGTTCGGGAACAATTTTTGTGATGTCTAACTTGGACAGAGTGAGCGTCGCCCCCTCGACGGTGCGAATCACATAGCCGTCGCGCTCACCACGAGCCACCAGCGTGCCGACCACCTCGCCGCCGGTCTTCAGCTGAAACACATCCGCGCAGGCCGGGTGTCCAGCAACGAAGGTTAGCAAAACGGCAAGGGTAAGGGCGAGGCGGGGCATGGAGTAAGACGTGTGAATGAGTGGACGTGGCCCGGAACTGACATTTCCTGTCACTGGCAATTATAGTCCCTATCTGCGGCTGGAGTAGGCAAAAGATGGCACGAAAGTAGCGGCCTGACTGCGAATGCTCTTATAATAGGACCCCACGCAGTGACCGCAGAGATGTAGACTGAGTCGTAGTTGACTAGGCAAGTAGGAATCGCTGCTTCCCTACGAGGGAATAGGTTCACAAAAGTATTTTGAAACAATCGTATGCCCGACTACTCAAGCCCCACAGTGAAGTTGCATCGCCAACAGTCGCCCGAGAGCGTTGCCTGCGCAGTGATCACGGTGAGCGACACGCGCACGTTGGAAACCGATCGCGGCGGGGCGATGCTCGTGGAACTGCTTACCGGGGCAGGGCACGAAGTGATAGCTCGACAGATACTGCCCGACGATCCGCAGTTGCTAGCAGCTGCCGTCAGGCAGTTCAGTGTTGATGAGAATATCGACGCGATTTTGCTCACCGGGGGCACGGGCATTTCGCCGCGCGATCAGACGCCCGAAGCGCTGGCGGGTGTGTTCACCAAAGAGCTGCCCGGCTACGGCGAATTGCTCCGCGTGCTGAGCTACGAAGAGATCGGTCCCGCGGCGATGCTCAGCCGCGCGACTGGCGGCCTGGTGGATCAGACCGTCGTGCTCACGATGCCCGGCTCGACGGCAGCGGTGAGGTTGGCCACCGAGAAGCTCATTCTCCCCGAGCTAGCCCACTTGGTGCGCGAAGCGACGAAGTGAGGGATTTGATCATCGCAATGGGTGGCATGGGTAGCTTGCTACCCTTGTGGCGATGCGGGTTGTCGTTCCTCCGAATCGTCCCTAAGCAACAGGCAGGCGCCCCAAGCATAGGCAACAAGTTGCCGATGCCACCCGAGTTGCTAGCAAGGCGCACACAGTCCTGAGATACGTAGCACTGCGGCAAACAGCTCTCAGGGAACAGCTAAGCCGCAAGCGGCCGGATCGCTCTGGCACATAATTCGCTCTTGCGGTAATCTTCGCCCCCTCTCGGCGCGGGAGTTTCATTGCGGCTGCGCTGATCACACGGATGGACCCACACAACCCTGGCGACGGCGCCCAAGGAGCGGGCAGTGCAACGGCTATTATCTCTAGGAACTCTTGGTGTGCTGGGTGGGCTGGTGTGGGTGTTCCTCACCGGTGGCGGCTTGGAAGACATGGCTGGCGCTGCGCGCGATGCGCAGAATGCCGGTGTTCAAGATCCTAGTAGGCCCTATAGCAACCAACACACGCAAGATTCGTATCCTCAGCAAGATTACCCGCAACAAGGCAGCTGGACGGAGGGCCAAACGCCACCGTTGCAACCTGCTCCGCCGGTCTATCAACAGCCTAGCACGCCATCGCCTCCGATCTACCGTCCCGCTTCTTCTGGGAGTGGTGGTTCAATCCCTCGTGTTGACGAAGGGCCTACCATCAAGATCGCGTCGTTCAACATTCAAGTGTTCGGCAAGGCGAAAGTTGAGAAAGCAAACGGTGCAGTGATTCGCACCCTTGCAGAAATCGTCCGGCAGTTCGATGTCGTGGCTATTCAAGAAATACGCACGAGCGACGACTACCATATTCCCAATTTCGTGAGGCTCATCAACTCGGGCGGCGCGCAGTACGACCATGTGACCGGACCTCGCATTGGGAACACGCGTTCGACCGAGCAGTACGCTTTTATCTTTGACACACGCAAGATCATGGTCGACCGTTCCAGCGTCTACACGCTGAGCGATCCAGACAACGTGCTGCATCGAGAACCGCTGGTAGCGCACTTCCAAACGCGTCTGAACCCCGATAGTGCGTTTTCGTTCACGCTCGTAAATATTCACACCGACCCGGACGAGGCCGATGAGGAAGTCGATGCCATGGCCGACGTGTACCGCGTGGTGCGGCGGGCTGGTGGCAACGAGGACGATGTGATTGCTTTGGGGGATTGGAATGCCGATGATCGCGATCTCGCAAGCAGCCGCCTGGGGCAAATCCCTGGCGTCTACCCGCTCATTAAAGGTGTCTTCACCAACACGCGGCAGACGAAGTTGTACGACAATCTGGTGATTCATCAGCCCTCGACCACCGAGTACACCGGTCGTAGCGGCGTGTTCGACATGGTGCGGCAGTTCAACATCACCCAGGAGCAAGCTCTGATGGTTTCCGACCACTTGCCTGTGTGGGCCGAGTTCAGCGCGTACGAGCGCGACTACTCCGGCCAAGTCGCCAGCCGCAGCAGACAGCAGGCGCAGTACCGGCGCTAGAAGTTGGAACCGCCAAGAACTTGGTAGGGTATGTCGAGCTCCGCGAGGCGTACCGAGCTTCACGATACAGAGGCTTCAGGTTTCAGACCTCGGGCTTCAGGTCTCGATAACAACCCTGAGGACCGAAGTCTGAAGCCTGACTTCGGTACGCCTCGTTCCACTCGACATGCCCTACGAATTGACGGTAGGCAATAAGAACCGATCCCCCAACTTCTTTATAGAAATTGTGCCAGACGACTCTCTATAATCGCTCGTGTGACATGAAGGTATCTGTCGGAGCCCTGGTTCTTGAGTAACCGTGGTATCCGCCTTGAGCCCGACGTCGGCAACGTTTGCCGACGTCGGGCTTTTTTCGTGCGCGTAGGGTCTGCTGTGCGGGCCAAATCGACGCGATGGGTGCCGTGTTGTCAGTTCATTTCGGTCCGCACAGCGGACCCTACAAGGAGAGAGTCGATGCGTTGCCTGGTTCCTATTGACGAAGCGTCCGCGGAGATTCGCGATGGCGATTTGCTGTTGTTTCGCGGGCGGGGGCTCGTGTCGCGCTTGATTGGCGTGGCCGGACGCAGTGAGTACACCCATGCAGCCCGCGTCGTGTGGTGGGGCGGGGATGCTTTTTGCTGCGAAGTGCGCGAACTGAAAGGGGGCAGGGCGGTCACGTTGGCCTCGCAAGTTGCCAAGTACCCGGGCGCGATCGATGTGTTTGAAACCAACCCCGCAGGTCGTTGGCGACAGTACAATCGGCGCGGCGCTGCGAAGTTCATGCGCCGTTTGGCCGGTTGTGACTATGGTTACGGCGGTGTGCTCGCCGCGGCGCTGCGTCACTTGCCCGTGTGGCGATTTCTCATCCATGCGGAAACCGAAGACCGTCTTCTTCAGGATCGCCCGCCATTTTGTAGCCAAGCGTGTGCCATGGCCGATCGCCTGGCTGGCGGCGTCGATCCTGTGCCGCACTTGGCAGACCGACTTACCGAGCCGGCAGATCTCGCGCGCAGCCCCTTCTATCGGTATCGGTTTACGTTGGTTCCTGCCGGTACCGCGCAACGCGAAACAGTGAGCAATGGGGGGACGCGATGAATAAGTTAATCGCATTGCTAATGACGGCTCTCTTGCTTGCGATATCGCCGAAGCTCATCGCGTCGCAGCGATTTGTTTGTCGCGTGGTGAACGAGCTTCCCGGCGGCGCTGCCAACCTGGGCAGCGGTACGTTGATTGACGTGACTGAGAACCGGCAGCATGGGTTGGTGCTCACCTGCGCGCACTTGTTCAGCGAAGGCACGGGGCAAGTGACGGTGCGATTTAGCGATGGCAAGAAATATGCAGCTATTCTCATCGGCAAAGATCGCGAGGCCGATCTGGCGGCGCTGGAAATCGCCAAGCCGGCGCAGCAGGCGGCTCCCGTTTCGTTGGCGTCGCTCACTCAGGCACGTTACATCGCTTGCGGCTACGGACCCACAGGAAAGTACGAGTGCGCGAGTGGAATGCTGATCGGCGAAACCGTCAGCGCTGGGCGAACCAGTCTGCGGATGCGCGGGCGAGTGCGCTCTGGCGATTCGGGGGGCGGCGTGTTCAATGCGCGCGGGCAGCTGGTCGCTGTCATTTGGGGCACAGCCGACGGGGTGACCTATGCGAGTTCTGGCCGCCCGTTGCGACGTTTCTTGCAGCGCACCCTTGGGCAGCGTTTTGCGCGGGTGACTGCTAGGCGTCCGGTGAGCCCTAAGGCACTTCCTGCCCCGAGAGCGAACTGCCCGGATGGGCGTTGCCCGCTGGTTCGAGTAAAGCCGCTGGTTCCGCTAAGGCCGCTGGTTCCCGTGGGACCTGCGGCGCCGGTGGTTCCTCAAGAGAAAGATTGTGCTTGTGAAGAGTTGCGATCGCGATTGGAAGCTTTGGAGCGTGACGCGGCACGTATCGCGGCGAAACCGGCAAGCGGCGCGGCTGACGTTGCGGCACCGCCGGCGTTGGCTCCAAGTGGCGAGCGTCCAGCCAGTTTCAATCAGGGTGGTCGCCTTGGTCACTTCGTAGGTTGGGCGGCGATTGCTGCGGGAACGCTGGGCGGTTGGTGGCTGGGTTGCAGGAGGAAGCGGCGAGAGAGTCGGGCTGCAGGTTTCGGACTGCGGGGTTGGCGCTCGAGACGTGCAATGTCTTCAAACGCTCGTGAGGGCATGAAACTTGTTGGCGATCAGGAGTCGCGGGAGGCAACCGCTGCCGCGGAGGCTTCGTTTCCTGAGCAAAGCCACGAGATCGAAACCGCCAGCCCCATCGAACGCGACGATCGTGAAGCTCGTCAACTTCTACGACTTTCGCAACTCGAAGGACGTGACCCGTTACAAGACGCGCTTGCAGGACGCCTTGCACTCGACCGGCTCGACGAGATTGCCGAAAGCAACGTGGAGCACGCGAACTTCGCGGACGATTTGAGACGCGAGTTACGTGAACGCTTCAACGATGTCGCGCCGACGCAGTTTATGGCGGAAGGGGGAGGGCGGAAGGCGGAATTCGCCGAGTGAGTTTCCACCTGTGCTTCCTCCTTCCGCCTTCCCCCTTTACGCACCCAATGTCTTTCCCCGTTAAACAACCTTTCCCCAATTGGAGATTCCCCAAATGCCAGGCCAAGAACAATTCCGTCGTGCGATTTCTGAGATTCGCAATTTACACATCGTGGCGGCGCTCGGGCCGTTGTTTGATTTTCGTAGTGAGATCGTTTCCAACGACGAGTTCGGCGTACGCGGCGGGCTCGATGACACGACGAAGGAGCACTATGTCGAGCACTTGCTTGCCGCAGATCGCATGCGACGGCGGGTGACCTACAATCCGGAGCGCGCGCCTTTAGGCGATTTGATCGAACGGGCGACCTCTTCGCAGGAGACCTTGCTCGGTTCGACGGCGCCTTTCGGAGGTGATGAAGTGCAGGAGGCTCCCGGTGGGCTGATTGCTTTGCCGTGGGCGCTCGACGGGAGCGATCCGAACATTCCGCTTTCGAGCCAATTGAACTTCCGCAGTCAGAACGCGCTCATCTTGCTGGGAGCGCTGGATCGCGCAATCGTCAATTGGACCCGCCTGGAAAGCCGATTTCGCAGCACGTTTATCTATGTGAAAGACTCGATGCGCATGTACGGCAGCTACGTGCAAACCCTGGAGTACCTGAAAGCGTTCGCCGGCGATGCGAATCGCGTTGATATGGCTGCCGGTGTGCGACCGACTGAGGAACCACTCGGCCCGACGGACTCGCCAAACTTACGAAGCGAGACGGCCAGTGGAACCGCGGCGCGAGGCTGAATCGAGTGGTAACCGGGTTTCCGGAATCGAAGGCGTCAGACCTCGGGCTTCAGGCCTCCCTGGCAACCCTGATGTCTGAAGTCTGAAGCCTGACTGCTGCTACGCCTCGTGAAACTCGACCTATCTACGGCTCGCTTCGAAGTGACACTCTTAGAGATGACCCATGAATGATCCCGATCCGCAACTTGTTCACGTGGTTTCCTACTTGCAGAGCGAGTTGGGTTACGACTCGGAACTGCCCGGCAACGTGCCCAGGCATATCAAGGAGAATTACCAGATGATTCGCAATATCGAAGATACGCTGCGCGGCACCGGTGGCGAGTTGGGCGTCGTGGGTTGGATCAGCATTTTCCGACGCACGTGGATCACGCTCGTCGCGCTACTGGGTGCGGCCGCGGGGTACATGCTCAACGATGTGGTCGACGGTATCCACGCACAAACGCGCCCGTCGGTGCGGGTGGAATCGCGGCAGTGATCTCACCGCAGTCGAATTCTCGTTCCTACGCTCCTGCGTAGGAACGCACGAACTAGCCGCTCCGCGGCGTTTGTTGCAAAAATACTTAACTTTTTCCGAACATCAATGCCGCGGAGCGGCTGGAACTCCCGTATCCACGCAGGAGCGTGGGTACGAGAAAGGAACGAATGCAATACCGAGACAGAATCAAAGGACTGCGTCGTGTGCCGGCGGCCGTGCTGCGGGCGCATCCCAGGAATTGGCGCACACATCCGCCGGCGCAGCAAGCGGCGATGAGGGGGGTGCTGGCGGAGATTGGCTACGCGGATGCGCTGCTCGTGCGTGAGCTTGCCGATGGCACGTTGCAGTTGATCGACGGACACCTCCGCGCCCAGACGACTCCTGATGCCGAGGTACCCGTGTTGGTGCTCGACGTGAACGAGCAAGAAGCGGAGCAGATCTTGCTCACCCACGATCCGCTCGCCGCGATGGCAGGCGTTGATTCGGAGCAACTCGACGACTTGATCTCCGACGCACAATTCGAAGAGCCGGAAGTCGAAAAGATGATCGCCAAAGTTGGCACGGCAACCCAAACGGCCGCAGCCGCTTTGGCGGCTGCGGAAGAGGTGCCTGAGAAAACCATCTCCGAGAGTTACCAAGTGGTCGTCGAGTGCGACGACGAGCAGGAACAGCAAGCAGTTTACGAAGCCATGTGCAAGGAGGGCCGACGATGCCGCGTGTTGACGTTAGCGTGAGTTGTCCGGTGTTCGAATCGTTTCGCGTGCAGCAAGTCGCGGGCATGTTCGATGTGCCGCTCGAGGCGCAGTCGCACGAGTCGTTCTCCGTCGAACTACCAGAGCTAGAAGAGCCGTGGGAAGTCGGCCTGATCGTGGGCCCCTCGGGGAGCGGCAAAAGTACCGTCGCGCGGGCTGCCTACCGAGAGCAACTCTACCAACGCGCTGATTGGCCAACCGATCGCGCAGTGATTGACTGCTTCGAGCATCTGCCGATTGAGCGCGTTGTCGAACTGTTCACTGCCGTGGGGTTCAGCTCGCCCCCTTCTTGGGTGAAGCCGTATGCCGTGTTGAGCAACGGCGAGCAATTCCGTTGCGATTTGGTGAGTGCACTGGGCGCTGGTTGTGGGGCGCTAGGCGCTAGTTCTCAGATTCCTGCCCGTACATGTTCTGAACCCGTAAAACCAGCGCCTAGCGCCCACCAACCAGCGCCCATAATCTTCGATGAATTCACTAGCGTCGTGGATCGCAACGTGGCGAAAGCCTGCTCGACGGCCATTGCCAAAGGCGTCCGGCGAGGCAGCTTGCCGCGCTTCGTGGCAGTCACTTGCCACTACGATGTGGCCGAGTGGCTGGAGGCGGATTGGGTGTTGGACATGGCCACTGGCACACTTACCCGGAGGCGGCTTCGGCGACCACGTCTTGAGCTGGCAATCCATCGCTGCGGGTTGGCTGCGTGGGAACCCTTTGCGCGTCATCACTATTTGAGCGGTTCGCTCAACCGGGTCGCACGCTGCTACTTGGCCACTTGGAGCGGAGTGCCCGTCGCCTTCGCTGCGACATTGCCGGTGATCGGTCGGCGAGCGCATCGTCGTTTTACGCGTCTTGTCACGTTGCCTGATTTTCAAGGCATGGGTATCGGCACGCGCGTGTTGGCGGAAGTCGCTTCGCTGCATCGTGAGTTGGGCCATCGTGTGAACATCACCAGTAGTCACCCCTCGCTGATTCGTCACTGTCGGAGCTCGTCACTTTGGAAGGCGGTGAGCGTGAACAAGTTGGGTAGACGTCACGGATCGCGGATTAGCGCCGGATATCGTAGCTCGGCAGGACGCGCCGTGGTGAGTTTTGAGTACCAAGGGAGTTGAGCGATTGTTTCCTATCTCGTTCCCACGCTCCTGCGTGGGAACGCAAGTTCCAGACGCTCCCGCGTCGTTATCGCTGTCAGCTAACACTGCAATCGAGTAATGCAGCACAGACAGGATCGCCGCAGGAGCGGCTAGGTATCCCGTTCTCACGCAGGAGCGTGGGAACGAGGAATACAGCTTAAATATCAACCGAGCTCTAAACCGGATTCCTCAGTCGTTCGACTCCTTTCGGAATGACAGCAAGTAGACCCAAACACACAAAACCGCAATGCCTCTCACCCCCGACCAACAAGAGGAAGTCTGCCGCATCGCGCTGCTTGGTTGCGATCGGGAGACTGCTTGCCTGTATGTCGATTGCACACAGGTGGAGTTGCGGGATGCGCTGAATCGTGACACGGCTTTTCGCAAGCGATTGCGCAAAGCGGAAGCCAATGCGGAGGTGAGCTATATGAACACGATTCACGAAGCGGTGAAAGACTCGAAAAACTGGCGGGCGAGCGTCTGGTGGTTTGAGCGCCGCAATCCGGAACGCTTCGCGCGGAAGGCGGCGACGGTCACTGCCCGCGATCTGGCCGCAGCGACTGCCCAGTTCGCAGCGTTCGTGAATGAAGAGATTCACGACCGAGAAGATCGCGAGCGGCTGCTCACTCGGCTCGATGATATTGATCGTCCCCGACCTGAGGGGGCCGACTATTTTGCTGACTTCGGTACGACCCGTGAGAGGTCCACCGAAGAGCCCCGTGTTGAGACCCGTGAAGACTCTATATCCGATCTCTCTGCTGAAGACGTTTCTTGAACCGGCTAAGCATGACTCCAGAAAACGCACTCTGCCGAGGGATTTCCCGCGTATCACGCGAGCAAGCGTGCGACCTTGCGCAGTCAGGCTTGGGTACGCTCGAGTGGGGGCGTCGCTACTTGCCGACACATTTCCTGCGTGCGCCCTCGAAACTCCACAAGTGGCTTGGCAAGGAACTCGACCGGCTGCGGCGCGAGCGGGGCGGCAAGCTCAACGTGGTCGGCCCGCGCGGTGCGGCCAAAAGTACCATTGGCTCGCTCAGCTTTGTTTTGCAGGCGGTGCTGGAAGACCAGGAACCTTACGTGTGGATCGTCTCGGACACGAAGAACCAAGCACAAACGCACTTGGAGAACATCAAGCACGAGCTGGAAACCAACGAGCTGCTAGCTGCCGACTATCCGGGTGCTGTGGGCAAAGGTCCCCGCTGGCGGGCTTCGGCCATCGAGCTTCCTAACGGCTCGGTTATCGAAGCGTATGGCACCGGGCAGCGATTGCGCGGGCGGCGACGGGGTTCGAATCGGCCGACGCTCATTGTGTGCGACGATCTGCAGAACGATAGCCACATTGCATCTGCTGCTCAGCGAGAATTAAGCCGCCATTGGTTTGACGGCTCGCTGCTCAAGGCCGGTTCGAAGCGAACGAACTTGGTGAATCTGGCAACCGCGCTCCATCGCGATGCGTTAGCCATGCAGCTACTGCACACGCCCGGTTGGAAATCCTCACTGTTTCGCGCCATCGAAACTTGGCCCACGAACACCGACCTGTGGGACAAGTGGGAGCAGCTCTACTGCGATCGCGAAACGCCCAACGCAATAGACAAGGCGCGAGCCTTCTACGAGCGGAACCGCGCGAAGATGGATGCGGGCGCGGTGCTCCTGTGGCCTGACGAGGAGGACTTGTACCGTCTGATGCGCATGCGCACCGAAGAAGGGCGCACGGCGTTTGAGCGTGAGAAGCAAAGCTCGCCGATTGACCCCGAGCGCTGCGAATGGCCGGAGAGCTACTTTGACGAGGGCGAAATGTGGTTCCGCGATTGGCCGGCCGACTTGCAGTTGAAGACGATGGCACTCGATCCGAGTAAAGGCTCCGACGCACGCCATGGGGACTACTCCGCGTTCGTCATGCTGGGCGTCGACGCCAAGGGGATCCTCTACATCAAGGCGAATCTTGACCGTCGTCCCACGCCGGAGATGGTTGCCACGGGTGTGAAACTGCACCAGCAGTTTCAGCCCGCTGCGTTTGGCGTGGAGACGAATCAATTTCAAGAACTGTTGGCGGGTGAGTTTATCGCGGAGTTCCGTCGGCGCGCTCTGCCCGTCTGCCAGCCCTACGCGATCACTAACACCACGAACAAACAAGTACGCATCCGCCGGCTGGGGCCGTACCTCTCGCAGCGGCGATTGCGATTTCACGCGGGTAGCCCGTCGACGCGCCTGCTGGTGGATCAACTGCGCGATTTCCCACTGGGCACCTATGACGACGGACCCGATGCGCTGGAGATGGCACTGCGCTTAGCAGAGCAGTTGCATCACGGTAACGGCAAAGGAGACGGACTGGGGGAGCGACTTGTGTGATTAGAGAGCTCGTTCCCACGCTCCCGCGTGGGAACGGGATATCCAGCCGCTCTGCGGCGATGCACTGCTTTCGGTATTCCTCAGGAGTGCATGTTGAGCCAGGGTGCAGTGCCGCGGAGCGGCAATCTCTTGCGTTCCCACGCAGGAGCGTGGGAACGAGGTTGCGTGGAGTTAGGAACTAAAAATGAAACCTATGACCGGAGAAACAACGATGCCAAAGAACTCAATGCACCAACTCGAAGCCCGCGTCAGTGAAGCTTGCGACCTGCTATGGGACTCGCTGGTCGATCCGCGGGAGGCGTTTCTCGACGGCGATGGCCAGTGGTGGCCGGAGGT
The DNA here is from genome assembly GCF_007741515.1 of Adhaeretor mobilis. Classification (GTDB taxonomy): domain Bacteria; phylum Planctomycetota; class Planctomycetia; order Pirellulales; family Lacipirellulaceae; genus Adhaeretor; species Adhaeretor mobilis. Next base: position 5,576,215 of record NZ_CP036263.1, on the reverse strand, counting down.
GAGTGTCGATGGGCAAAGTCCCAGCGGCACGGCGAGTCTCGTGCGCGACGAAACGCAGCTGGCTGAGGTGCGCCGACAATGCCGATTGTTGGCGGCGACTAACGAGTTTGCCATCAATGGCATGGAGAATCGCATCAGTTACCTGGTGGGACCTGGGCATCAATACTTGGCGACCGTTCGCAAGGGCGTCGACGCGCCGGCTACGTTGGTGATGGAGGTGCAGAACGTGCTTGACGAGTTCACGCACGAAAATCGCTGGCAAAGTCGCCAGCAGGAAATTGTGCGGCGTATGGATCGCGATGGCGAAGCGTTCTTGCGCGTGTTTCCCGCGCCCGATGGGCTGACACGCGTGCGATTCATCGAGCCGGAGCAAATCACCACACCGGGTGAGTTGAAACGCACCCCCGGCGTGAGCTTCGGGATTCAAACCGAGGTGGACGATGTGGAGACGGTGCTCGGCTACTACGTCGATGGCCGCCCGGTGCCTGCCGAGGAGGTGCAGCATCGCAAGGCAAATGTCGATGGCAACGTGAAGCGCGGTCTGCCGTTGTACTTTGCCGTGCGTAGTAATTTGCGTCGCGTGGAGAAGCTGCTGCGGAATATGAGCGTCGTGGCAGAGATCCAGTCCGCCATCGCCTTGATTCGCAAGCATCGCAGCGCCACACGCAACGGGGTGGAGCAATTCGTGGCCGATCAAACGTCGGCAACACCTGGGAGTAACGCTCCTGGCGTGACGAAATACGCGCCGGGCACGATTCTCGACGCGCCGGCGGGACTGGAGTACGACTTCCCAGCTGCGGGCATCGATGCGGCTAGCTTTGTCACCGTCTTGCAGGCAGAACTACGCGCCATTGCCGCGCGGCTGGTGATGCCTGAGTTCATGTTCACCTCCGACGCGTCCAACGCCAATTACGCCTCGACGCTGGTGGCGGAGGGCCCCGCGGTGAAGATGTTCGAGCGCCTGCAGGCGACACTCATGCAGGACGATTGCACCCTGTTGTGGCGTGTGATCGCGGGAGCAGTATCAGCCGGTCGCTTGCCTGCAGGTGTGCGCGAGCTGGTAGAAATCCAGATCATCCCGCCGAGCCTACGCGTGCGCGACCAACTGCGCGAATGCCAGGTCGAACGCGTTGCTTTCGAGAAGGGCATTCTCTCACCCCAGACGTGGAGTCAACGGCTGGGATTTGATTACGAACAGGAACAGAAGAACATCGCGGTGGCTGGGGGCTAATGCACATGTCCGAACTCGCGTGTGTGGCAGACTTCAACGGCGAAACTCTTGGAACCACGAAGAACACGAAGATCACGAAGATCACAAAGAAGCCGCCTTTCGAAGCTACAACTCTACGCGAACCAACCCAGATAGCAGGTGGTTTGAGAAACTCTTTTTCTTGTTTTCTTCGTGCCCTTTGTGTTCTTTGTGGTGAATAATTCTTGCCATCAAGTAGCACTCAGGTGCATACTGGGTGAGAGTCTTCGCGTTCCCTTCCTCATGCCAAGTTGAGTAACTTACCGATGAGTCGATTCTGCCAAGCTGGCTTGCTAGCCGGAATGTTACTCACCACTTCCTTGAGTGTCGCTACGGAGCCTGCGGAGCTTACGCCTAAGCAGCCCAGTTCTAAGAAGCTCAGTCCCCAGGAGAAGGCTTTCCAGCAACGCGTCAAAGTGCCCAAACCTAAAAGGTTCGTTAGCGCCGCCCAGTGGGGTTCTCGACCTGATCCGATTGATGACGACCGTCGGCATGCGCCCAGGCGGGTGATGCTGCACCATGCGGGTGTGCTGTGGACCACCGATCGCGATCCGGTGCAGTTCATTCGCAACATGCAATCGTGGGGAAAACGTCGACCTGAGATTGAAAAACCGCCACGCAACACCTACTGGCCCGATTTGCCGTATCACTTTCTTATCGCGCCCGATGGTACGATCTACGAAGGCCGATCACTCGAGTACGAACCGGAGACGAATACGAAATACAAATTGGCCGGTACTCTTGGCGTCGAATTAATGGGCAATTTTGAAGCTCAACGACCCAGCCCCGCGCAAGTAGAGTCAGCCGTCCAATTGGTTGCCTGGCTGGTATCGAGATACGACTTACCCAGCGAAGCGATCACGACCCACGCGAAGGTCGCCAAGGGGCAAACCGGCTGCCCGGGGCGCGACTTTGCTCGCTACTTTGATGAGGAGACGGCGCACTTCAAGCAATGGGTCGAGCAAGTCCTGCAAGGAAAGCCGCTAGTCATCGATCTTGGCGAGCCGTTGAAAGACGGGCCTACCCAGTTGATTACTGAAACGAAGCGGGCTGATTGATATGCGGAGCATGAGAGGACACTCGGCTGTCAGCGACCCATGAGGGTCACTCATGTATTAGATAAGTTGCTGCCCAAACTGACATTCGGTTTGGACAACCTCAGCGAGTTAGCGTCGGACGGAATCTGCTGATGTTTGTCCAGACTCAGCAGTTTGCATATTCATGAATTGGAGTCGGTAGATACACCTCTGCAGTTGCGAAACCGTCCGTCCCCAGTGCATGAGTGCGTCACCGACAAGACCCCGTCTATGAAATCGGTCGTGACCCATCGCCGCACTCTACGAAGATACCGTTGCCAATGGTAAATGTCACGAACGTACTTATGTCCATTAGCCATTTGCACGAAATCAGTGTGCAAAGCTAACTCGCCCCCGGGGCACCATGCACTTGGCTTGACTGCGACGCTCGAAACGACACGCTGAAGTAGTGCTAGCGGACCACTGCGATTCGGTATTGACCCACAGTATCTGCCTTGCCTAATATGCGCAGGAATTCGTAAATGCTTCCAGGAGGGATCTGTAATGCCAAGAGAGACAGACGAACGCAGCAAGCCTGGATACTACGAGGCGGCATTCAGTAAGCGTTTAGCTTCATGGTGGAATAATGGGGCAGAGAAAGCGTCGCTAAGCCAAGCCACACAGGTCACGCCTGAAACAACTAAGCGTGAGGCCGCATGAGCTAGGGCCATTGGGAGTTTTGATTCGAGGTCTGGTAGACCCGGGCCATATCGAGAACGGACTGAATTTGCTGCAACAGCCGGCGGAAGATAGAATTCACGACGCAAAGATTGTCGTCGTTAAGTGTTTGCCCTGCTATGAGGAAAAGCATCGCGCCAATGGTTAGGTCTTCGCCATCGGCGGCTCTAATAGGTGCGAAGGTAATCGAGGCAATCTTTGCAGCAGCCGCCCAACGTTGGCCCATCTCATCAAGATCGCGTTTGGCCAAGAGTGTGACTGTTTCAAGCTCGCCTACTTCTGGATGCCCATCTCGCCAAGATTCGATAACCCCGGAAAGGCTGGGTTCGGGCTCATCGAATCCTTTCCACACGAGTCCGTCCTGTTGCCCTTCAGCTATAGCCAAAGCACAAATCCGTGCAGCAGCTTTTGGAACAATCTCCTCGATGATGTCGCGCGTTCTGTTTAGTATTTGCAATGTGGTATTGAAAGCCCATTCATTGTCGCGTGGCCCACCAACAGAAGCTTCAAATACTTCCGCTTCTAATTCCGTGAACTGCTCGTGAACGAGCAAGGATAGCTGCGAGGGCGAGGGTCGATCGATAGGGCTTGACCGCCGAAACCACCGTTCGGACAGTCGCTCGAAGTAATCCGACCAAGACGTCTGGTTTTCAGTAAATTCCCAGATTTGATCGCTTTGTCCGGGGATTCTCAAAGTACGCTGCTTGAGGCTTCCACTTTCGAGATACTGGTACATTTCCGTGAAAACGATGCGCCATTCTTCGACCGAGTCATCGTTTACTCGCAACTTCTTAGCAAACTCGACGAGGCGTCCTTGTTCGTCGTATTGAGCTTCGTAATAGGTCGAGAGTTCTTGGGCCTGAGGATACTCAAGTTGTTTTTGGGGTTGCACAGGGTGCCGGTGGGCAGAAAACGAACGAAAGTAACGAGTGTCTCGCGAGTTCTGTGTCCCTCCTGTCATAATTTGATCCTCCTGATGTTACTGGGAACTTCTAGCCCACAGTGCTTCAGTGCAGCACGTTGAAAGTTGTGGCAATTCTTCCCCCATCCTAGAAACCACTGCCATTTGCCTCTGTAGTCATTTGCAAACAAACGAAGGCAGTCGGCGACATCATCATCCGATCTGCCGTCCTCGGGGGCTACTAAAGGAGAAAACTCTTCATCCGCAGCCTCTGCGTGATGGGGATCTCGAGCTGGAGCACAACCAAACAGACCGTTGTTTAGTTTACCATCAACACCCTTCAGGCAATGAAACAAAGAATCAAGTGGACTAGCGGGCCACCATCCGTAGCTTTCGGAGTTGGTGTCATTTGGATCACCGATTTCGAACCACCAATGTCCTGCCTTGTCTTCTCCTCCAGGCTGTATGTGAATTCGCTTAAACCTGATCAACGCAACTTCTCGCAAAATCAGCTCCTGGTTCACGACGGAGTTCTTCCAACATTCTGATTGTAGTCCAGTAGCTGGTGTCGTGCCATTGCTAGTTGCTTCACCGTTCGTCGACCGTTCGTCGCTCTCCTCGCCAAGGGACCACATGCTTCTGACCGTTTCGCCGACGCAACGCAAAACACTCGTGTAAGCTGCTGCACGGTAATCGACCGCCGTATTTCATCTCGCTTACAGTGCCGTGCGTGGGTCGCCTCCTGGAAGCAGACACAGACTCCTGAAGATACTGGAGGTGATTTAGATCGATGCGAGTTTCGAGATTCGCTTCGTGCAGTCGGTTGCATCAGCCGCTGCGGATGGCGGTTAGTGCTAACTCCAGGCGGTGTCGATGACCTCTGTCTCGAACGGCAGCCCCTAAAATCGGTCAAATTCATCACGCAAGGTCCCAATCTGGCCACTTACTAACTAACCCAAGAGGCGTCGACCTGGGGTACTTGGCGACTAGCTCATTGATCGTGAAGCGAGAGTTTCTGTGATGAGAATCCTTCGCTAGTAGGCACCCGGCGTGGGCAGGAAAATAGGTGCCACCTGTCATTCCTCAGTCGTTCGACTCTTCTGGGGATGACAGGCTAGCCAACTCTCAAAGTGGCCAAAAATCATTGCTGAAATGAAATGCGTTTTCCGGATAATGAACGCATGAACGACACACGAAGCACCCGCACCGGCGGATCGAAACAACAGTTGCCTGTGAGAGAGTTGCAACGCTTGTTGCTGAGCGTGAGCCAACGCGGTTTTCACGGGACGGCTACGCTGACGGTGAGCTTGCAAGATGGTCACGTACAACATGTGCGCGTGGCGAGCGAGCAAATGGTGCGAGGGTAAGACTTACGTTCGTTCCCACTCTGCCTCGTGTCTGGTGATGTTTTCTGGCAGGGTTTTATTAACCGCAAAGGACGCAAAGAAAACATGCAAGAAAGTAAATAAGTAAGAAAGAGTTCGTTGAGACACTCACGCTCTGGGGCTCTTCGCGTCGACTTGTAGTGTTGAAAGTTGGCTTCTCCGCGCTCTTCGCGCTCTTTGCGGTTCCCAATGTTTTGCCATAAGGATTTGCCACACACCGCGCCTCGGGATGTGGCGGGCCAACGAAGGTGCGAAACTAAGGCACTCTAGACAAATTTGAAACGGTATCCAGTTGCGAGCCCACTTCCGGTGGGTATCGCACCGAGCCTCGCCCTTTGCTTTCTTCGGAATCGCAGGGGGCGAGGCTTTTTTCTTGTCATGATCCCAACCGATAACGGACCCCAAATCGATAGGAGCGACATGCTTATGAACCAAGAACCTAAGGCTCGGCAACTCGAGTTGCCGTTTGACAACCCACCAGGAAACACTTCGCTGGAGGAACCGATTAGCGAGTATGTCGATTCGCGCGGCGTCAGGTTGCGCGTGGATGCTGCGGGGGGTGTGCTGCGGGGCGTGAAGCTCATTGGTAGGCACTCGAAGAATGGGCGCGAGTATCGCGAATCGACCCTGCGTCAGGCGGCGGCACTCTACGAGGAAGCGAAAGTGAATGTGAATCACCCGGCCGGCGGAACGCTGGTGCCGCGCGATTATCGCGATCGTCTGGGCGTGATTCGTGATGTGCAATACGTTGGTGCCGGCACTGAGCAGAGCGGCCTGTTTGGCGATCTGCATTTCAATCCGAAGCATCCGCTGGCTGAGCAATTGGTGTGGGACGCGCAGCACAACCCGCGGAATGTGGGCTTCTCGCACAATGTGCTCGCACGACTCACGCGGGAAGACTCGCAAACGGTGGTCGAAGAGATTACCCACGTGAGGAGTGTCGATCTGGTGGCCGATCCGGCTACGACGCACGGGCTGTTTGAATCGCAAGCCGATCCGCAAGAGGCGAGTGATGCTGCCAGTTCGGTTGCTACCGGTGCGGCCAATTTCGATGGACTTACGCTGGAGACATTGCGATTGCATCGGCCCGACTTGTGTGCTGAAGCAGAACGCACGTTGCGCGAGCAACTCGATCTCGCGAAGTCGCAAGCAACAGTGGCTTCGCGCGATTTGAAGATTCATCAGCTAGCGCAGCAGCACGGCTTGGTTGCTAGCGGGTCGCGTTCAGTCGAGGAATCTCTCGGCGAGCGTCTGTTCGCCACCCTGCGAGCGATCTCTGAGGAGGAGCTCCCCGCACTGATTGCCGAACGAGCAGCGTTGTTGCGCCGTCCGCGGAGCGTCGACCAGCTAAGCCTGCTAGCGAGCGACACAACGGAAGTTGCCAGCGCCGGCGAGTTTGCCCAGGCGATCAAAGCAAGTTCGCTAGTCGGCAACGTGCGCTGAGAGGCTTCCGGACTAACACCTATCCCCCTAACACCTATCCCCTAACACTTATCCCCCAACCTACCGAGGAAAACCCTATGTCAAATGTTATGCGATGGCGCTACGGCGATACCAATCCCGTGCTACTACCTGCGGGCGAGTCTCAAGTGATTGAAATTGGCGACTTGGTTTACTTGAGCAACGGGCAAGCGGTGGCCGCTTCGGAACTGTCTGACCAAGGCACCAAGGCTGCCAATCAGGAGGCGTTGCACGACGATTTTGTCGGCGTCGCGATGCAGGCTTCTCCCTCCGGCGATACGACTCCGGTGCGAATCGCCACCAGCGGAGTGTTTGAGTACCCGATGCTCAGCGCGACCGTCGAGCTGGGTGAGCTGATCGGCGTGGCGGAAGACGGTCTGGGCACGGAGCTACTCTCCCAAGAAGTCGAGGCGGTGGCCACGACGAACTTGGCAATCGGTCGCTGCGCTCGCCAGGTGAACCCGGCCGGCGAACGTGTGTTGATGGACATCGTGAGCACGATTATGCGCGGCGGAGTGCAAGGGGCGGCGTAAATCCTCTATGTCCTCGTTCCCACGCGGGAGCGTGGGAACGAGGTTGGGTGGTACGAAAAGCGGAAAACAAAACTTCTACCAAAAGGATCAACATGTCTCTGAACTATCGAGAATTGCGGCGGCGCTACGAAGCGGATGGTGCTGATCGCACGGTGCAACATCTGAGCGAGGCGCTTACTTCGGGCGATCTGCAGGCGGAAGACTTTAGCCTGCGCGACTTGGCCGAAGCGCTGGTGCCAGACGGCCGCCATTGGGTGCGGCTGTTGGACCCGCGTGCCGGCGGCGCGGTGAGCGTCACTGAAGCGGACGGTGTCGATGTGACGGCTTTCTTGAATGTCGCCGGGCAGGTGATCTACTCGAAAATTCTCGACGCCTACACGCAGGAAGCGTTCGTGGCGAGCAAGCTGGTCGAAACGATTCCGACGCGACTCGACGGCGAGAAAATCCCCGGTGCTACCAAGCTGGGCGACGTTGCTGAGGAAGTCGCCCCGGGGATGCCGTACCCGCACTTTGGTTTCGGCGAGGACTACATCGAAACCCCGTCGACTTCCAAACGGGGCTTCATTGTGCCGGTGACCAAGGAGGCGATTTTCTTCGACCGCACGCACTTGGTACTGAGTCGTGCGGCCGAGGTGGGTGAAGCGCTTGGGCTGAGCAAAGAGAAGCGATTGCTGGACGTGGTGATCGGCGCGACCAACAACTACAAGCCTAACGGCACTGCGTTGGATACGTATCAAACCAGCGGGCCGTGGAAGAACGAGCTGGCTTCGAATGAGTTGGTCGATTGGACTAGCGTGGATGCGGCCGAGCAACTGTTTGCAGAGATTCTCGACCCGGACACCGACGAGCCTGTGTTGGTGAGTGGTACGACGGTGCTGGTGATGCCTGCCTATCGCCACGCTGCGAATCGGGTGTTCAACGCGGCAGAAATTACCTACGCGGCAGCCGGTTCGGAAACCACGACGACCGCCACCAACCCGCTGGGCAGTTACCGCGTGCGGGAGAGCCGGCTAGCGTATCGGCGTGTGTTGGCGACTGAGGAAGCTGCCGACGACGCGAAGAAGTGGTGGTTCCTGGGCGACTTCCGCAAGGCGTTTGCCTACATGGAGAATTGGCCGATCACCGTGACACAAGCTCCCCTGGGTAGCGAGGCAGACTTCAACAACGACGTGGTGCTGCGCTTCAAAGCGAGCGAACGAGGCGCCGCCGCGGTGATGAACCCGCGCTTTGTGGTGAAGTGTACGGGGTAGGCGGCGTTTTCTTAAAGTGCATGACATCTGTAGGGAACGCCCCGGGCCAGTGGGTTTAAATGCCACCGAAGGCGTTCCTTACAGTTTTCCCTTCCACAACTCAGGAGCAAACATCATGTCAGCAGCCTATGAGGTGGTCGTCGCAGGAGCGAGTGCAGGCGAAGTTGCCACTACCGGTGCGACGTGGGCGGAACTGGCGGATGAATCCCAATCCAAACTCGCAGGCGAGGTAATTGTTTAATGTCCAACGCACGAGATATTCCCGGAGCGGTCTTTCGCGACGGTACGGCAACGCTGCTGGCGCGGATCGTCGATGCGGACGACTCGCCGGTCACGCAGAGCTCGCTAACGGCAGCCGAGTATTCCATCTTTCAAATCGACCCGCGCGATCCGGCAACGCAGTCGGTGGTGACGGGGCACGATGGGCAGGCGCTCGTGATCGCGGACGTGATTTTCGACACGTTGCAAACCGGTGCGCCCTGGAGTATCGATGAAACAGGCTACAACTTCCGACATGAGATCGATATTTCTACCGATTCGGCTTTCCCCGCGGCAGGCGCTGTCTACCAGGTGCGTTACGAACTGACCCCGGTGACTGGGCAGCCCATTGTCTTTCGCTTTGAACTGAGGTGCCTCTAATGGCTGACGAAACGACCACCCAAGAACAGCTGGCAACTATTCGCACGCAAACGCTCGCCCAGCTCATCGAGTTGCGCGCCAACCCGAAGCCGACGTATTGGCTTGACGGGCAGCGCGTGCTGTGGAGCGAGTATATCGAAACGCTCGAACGCACTGTGGACTGGTGCGATCGCAAACTCGTCGAGTGCCAGCCTTTTGAGATTCGCACGGAAGGAACGACCGGATGATTGACCTCGATCTGACCGATGATTTTGCAACGGTTGTCGATTTTCTGGAGCCGTTGACGCTCGCGCGAAACGATTCTCCCAGCACGACGGCCATTGCTGCGGCGCGGCGCTACACATTCACAACGACTGAAGCCGCGCCCAGTGCCGGTGCTGCGACCGCTGCTGATGCGCTCTGGCGATTTGTCTTCCCCGCGGGCGATGCCAAGCCGACACTGGGCGACGTGCTGGTGGATGGGCTCGGGCATCGCTGGACGATTCTTGCGAGCAAGCAACTGGAGGCGGTTGGCCTGTGGGAATGCGAAACGCGCGAGCTGCGCATCGCCTACGGGCTGAGCGACCGCGTCGACGTAGAGCGGGCCGTGTGGGTCGACAACGAAGGCGAGCTGGAGATCGAAAGCTGGACGTACATCGCAACGGCTGTGCCGGTGAGAATTCAGCCGGTGGAAACCCTCGTCGATCGCACGGCCACACCGCCGACAAGCACGACGCGCTTGGAAATACTCTTCGGCGGCGCGATCGAACTGGAGCCCGAAGATCGGCTCGTGGGCGAAGACGGCACGGTCTACTGGTTGGAGAAGCTGGAGCAGGCGGAGCGGATCGACGTGCTGCCTGTGGCAACGGTGGTGCGGGAAGAGGGGTGAGGTTGGACCGGATTACTGGATCGACTGGATTTACGAGATGAGTGTTTCTTATCCAGTCGATCCTCGTTCCCACGCTCCTGCGTGGGAACGAGGTTAACATCCTTAACTCTCCACGCTCGCCCGTTTGTAGAGCATCGCGATGAATTCGCGCAGCAAGTCCGCTTGGTCGGTTTCTAGGAGCAGGGCTGCGCGGTTGAGGAGCTCGCGGCGCTCGTTCATTGCTTGGGCGGTGGCGAGCGTGCCCGCTTCGGTGAGTTCGCCGCCGACGCCTCGGTGGCTGCACAGCTCGGCGAGGTCTTGCTCGTTCCAATCGGCGAAGATTTCCGGGTGGCGCTCGACGGTAGCGACGGCTGTGGGGTTGGTGGCCCGATTGAATGCTGCGCGCTGCAATTGGCCTTTTTGAATTGACTGCTGAGCAGCGCGGGATGGCTCGCGAAAGAGCTCGTCGGTCGTGACGCCCAGGCCGGTGGCCAGCTTGTGGAGCGTGCGCGCATGCGGGCGGGTTTTCTCGCGGAGGATGCTGCGCAGCGTGCGTTCATCCAGCCCAGTAGCCTCGACCACCTCGGCCAAGGTCATGTTGAAGCGGGCCATCAAGCGCCGCACATTCGCCCCGTAGAGCGTGCCGCGAGGGGAATCGAGCGTGCCGCGTGGGGAGTCGTAGATCGCGGGCGGCGGGGAAGAGTGAGCAGGGATCGCCATAATGTACGTGTGTACACTATTTAGGCTAAGAAGTCAAGCTGCTTGAGAATGCGTGTCTGGCAATACTTTCTGGCAAGACTATTTCTTAACCACTAAGAACACAAAGAACACGAAGATCGCAAAAAAATGAGTTTCACGCGATTCCGAAAATCTAGGCATCTCTAGCGTGGATAGGTGATTCTGGCGAGCAGAGTTTTTGTGATCTTCGTGTTCTTTGTGGTTCTAAACCTTGGGCCCTTAAGATTTCCCACACTCGAGAATCCGGGTGGCGGCGACACAGCGAAGCACTACCCAATAGTAGGCAGCAGCGAACCCGAGCCGAGGAGCGTTGGCAGTCGGGTGCGTTGTCTGGAGTCTACCCCATCTGGAGTCTACACGACGTCCTGCGGCTGTCGGCTCGGGAGAGCTTCACTGAGCAAGTCGTTACCGCACGCTCATATCCGAGCTCACGCCGCCGGCGGCAACTAGGTACGCTTTCTCAACGTAGTCAGTCACCATGCGATGCGCGCTAAAGCGGGCTGCGAGGGTGGCGATGCTGTTGGCCATGTGCTCGATCCAGCCAAGGGGCAGGCCGTCGGCATCGCGGTCGTAGAAGAGCGGGATGACTTCGTTCTCCAGCACCTGCATTAAGTGCTCGCCGTCGCGCTCGTCGCCCGTCTCTACGTTGGCGTGGGAAGTGCCGTGGCCGATGGCGAAACCGTTCTTGCCGTTGTAGGCTTCCGCCCACCAACCGTCTAAGACGGAGAAGTTCAATCCGCCGTTGAGGACGACTTTCTCTCCACTGGTGCCGGAGGCTTCCAGCGGGCGACGCGGGTTGTTCAACCACACATCGACGCCCTGCACCAAGTGCCGACCTACGTTGATATCGTAGTCTTCGACGAATACGACACGGCCAGCAAAGCGAGGATCGTGCCGGAGGTTGGCAATTCCCTGGATGAGCTTCTTGCCAGGCTCGTCGGCCGGGTGGGCCTTGCCGGCGAAGATGAACTGCACGGGGCGATTCTCGTCGTTCACGATCTTCGCCAAGCGATCCAAGTCTTGCATGAAGAGGTCGGCCCGTTTGTACGTGGCAAACCGACGCGCGAAACCGATTGTCAGCGCGTTGGGGTCGAGGATGTTGCGCGAGGCTTCGACGATGGATTCGTCCTCGTTGCGGCGCCGGCACTGACGGCTTACGCGGCGGCGCACGAACTCTATACAGCGAGCCTTCAGGGCGTTGTGCGTTTCCCAAAGCTCACCCGGATCGACATCAAAAATGGGCTGCCAGGTGTCTGGGTTGCCCATGTTCTTGACCCAGTCGTTCTCGAAGTATTTGTCGTACAACATGTGCATGGGGTAGGCCAACCAACTGGGGATATGCACGCCGTTGGTGATGTGCCCGATGGGAACTTCCTCTTCCACGCGCCATGGCCAGAGGTGGGCCCACATGCGCCGGGAGACTTGCCCATGGAGGGAGCTGACGGCGTTGGCGCGGCGAGAAAGTTTCAAGCCGATGACCGTCATGCAGAAGGTTTCCCCTTCGTTCTGGGGTTCGACACGCCCCAGGCCCATGAGTTGATCGTAAGAGATACCCAGCTTCTCGCGGAGTGGGCCGAGATGCTCTTCGATGAGCTTGCCGTCGAAACGATCGTGACCGGCCGGCACAGGTGTGTGCGTTGTGAACACGGTGTGCGAGGCGACTTCGCGGAGTGCTTCGTCGAAGACGAGGCCGTCGTCTACCATGCGTTCGCGAATGACTTCCAGCGGAGCGAAGCCGCTGTGGCCTTCGTTGAGGTGATAGACGCCCGGCTTGATGCCCAACTCACGAAGTGCCCGAACGCCGCCCACGCCGAGGACCAGTTCCTGGCGAATGCGTGTACGTGTGTCGCCACCGTACAAGCGGGACGTGAGTTCGCGATCTTCCGGGCTGTTGCCTTCCACGTCGCAATCCAACAAGTAAAGCGAGATGCGGCCGACATTCATTTTCCAAAGCTTCGCGAAGATTGATTCCCCGCGAGTTTTCACTTCGACGGTGATCGGCTTGCCCTCAGGACAGCGCGCTTGCTCCATGGGCAAGTTTTCGACCTTGGTGTCGAGATACTCTTCCTCTTGCAGGCCTTCCGAGTTGAGATGCTGCTTGAAGTATCCTTGGTCGTAGAACAGGCCAATTGCAACGAGCGGCACGCCCAGTCCGCTGGCGCTCTTGATGTGATCGCCCGAGAGCACGCCCAAACCACCACTGTAGATGGGTGCCGACTCGTGAATGCCAAACTCGGCAGAGAAATAAGCGACCGGGTGTGAACCAAGCACGCCTGCATTGCGAGCGCCCCAAGTGCTTCGTTCATCTGCCAGATAATCTTTCAATCGGCGATGGGCCTGATTGATGCGTGTGTAGAGCACCATTTCGTTGGCCCGTTGAGATACCTGATCGGGGGTCATTTCCGAAAGCAACGCGATGGGGCTGTGATCGAGTTGACGCCAGCGCACGGGATCGAGATCGCGGAACAGATTGATCACCTCGGGGTGCCAACTCCACCACAAGTTGCGGGCGAGGGTCATGCACTTGTCGTACAAGGCCTGCGGAGTGATTTCGGTCCAGTTCGTGCGTTCAAGATTCGATGCGGTGGTGGAGGGGAGTTGCGTTTGGCTCATGGCGAGGCTTCCGAGGGGGGAGACTTCGAGTTGGGTGGCTACTGTTTGAATTCGACTAGCATCGGAATCGCGGAGCGACATCCTTGCCAATCCAAGAACCGGCGATTATAGCGGAATTGGCGTATTCCGCGACGCCCAAACCACCGGGAAACAAGTTTCTTCGGGCGGCGGCGATGGCAATCTGGGAAGAGTTGTGTGGTGTTTTGGAGGATCGCCACATCACACCAACGGCAACGCACCTGTGCTGTCGGCCACCTGCGTAGCCGGCACGCCGGCTTTCTGCAGCAGGCTCAAGTGCAAGTTCATAAGCGGCGTTTTCGGCTTGAAGCGGCGATGCGTTCCGCCGCGCACGATGCTGCCATCAGTCGCCCCTCCGCCACCTGCCACGACGATCGGCAAGTCGTCGTGATTGTGGCGATTGCCGTCGCTAATGCCACTGCCATAAACGACTAGCGACTGGTCGAGCAGCGTGCCAGCGCCGTCGGCAATCGAATCGAGGCGCTTCAAGAAGTAGGCGAGTTGTTCGACGTGATACTTGTTAATCTGCGCAATCTGCTTGAGGTTGGCCGCATCGTTCTTGTGGTGCGATAGGATGTGGTGCCCTTGCCGCACGCCGATAGGTTCGTAATTGATATTGCTCCCCGCGCGGCCGAACATAAGCGTGCCGACGCGGGTCATGTCCGTTTGAAATGCGAGCACGAGCATGTCGGTCATTAATCGCAAGTGCTCCGCGTAATCTTCCGGTACCCCGGCGGGGCGTTCGAAGCCGTCGCCGGTCCAGTCGCCTTTTCGCAAGACTTGGGCCGAGCGAACGCGAGTCTCTACCTCGCGCACGCCGTCGAGATACTCTGCCAGCTTGTGTCGATCGGCACCGCTGAGGTTTCGCTGTAGCGCTCTAGCATCTTCTTGAACCAAGTCGAGAACGCTGCGGCGTTGCGCTTGGCGGATATGCCGCGACTGCGCCTGTTCAGCCGGTTTGCCGGAGCTGAATAAGCGATCGAACACCAACTGGGGGTTGGTTTCCTGCATCGTTGGCGTGTTGGGCGTTCGCCAGGAAATATTATTTGAGTACGCACAGCTATAGCCGCTGTCGCAACGCCCGGTATTGCGACCCTTCTCGACGCCCAGTTCGAGCGAGGCAAACCGTGTGCTTTCCGCAAAGTGCTGAGCGGCAAGTTGATCGACTGACACGCCCACACGAATTCCCTTGCCGTCAGTTTTCTCTGGGTGCATTCCTGTGAGAAACGTTGAAGCGTTGCGGGCATGATCGCCGGCCCCATCCCCATGAGCCCAACCGGCGTCGTTGGCGAGGCCTGAAATCACCTGCACTTTGCTGCGTAACGGAGCGAGCGGTTTGAGCGTTTCCGACCAGCGAAAGTCTGCGCCTTCACTCTCGGGCGTCCACGCTGCCATGTTCGCACCGTTGGGAATGAACATGAAAGCCATGCGCACAGGCGCCTTCGCTGCACTGGTAGCTGCCCACAGGTTGCGAGGCAACGTGCTTGGCAAGAACGGCAAAGCGAGCGCCGTGCCAAGCCCGCGCAGGCTGAGTCCCTTAAGAAAGCTGCGCCGGGTTGCTTGGTCGTATTGCGGTGGGTTGTTCATAGCAATTCACTTGGTTGTGTTCGGCTCGGGGCGGGGATCTCGCTGGGTTTATTCTCTCACAACATCTTCACGTTGCTGGAATGGCGCGCTATCCACCACTGCGTGAATCATCGCTGCTAGGTTGTCGTCGTTTTGCTTAGTCGCCTCGGCAATCTCATTGACGGCACACTCATCATGGTACTCTAAGCCGCGGCCCAGGGCGTAGGTCAGCAGTTGTGCGGCCAAAGCACGGCGCACGACGTCGAAGTCTTCCAGCAACACCTCCTGCAGCCCTAGTGCACCGGTAAGCTCACGCCCGTCGGGCAGTTTGCCGCTGACGTCGATTGGCTGGTTGTTCTCAAGTTCTCGGTAGGCCCCCAGGGCATCGAAGTTCTCCAGGGCGAACCCTAGCGGATCCATACGTATGTGACAGGTTGCGCAGCCAGGATCCGCCCGGTGAAGCTCCAGTTGGGCGCGCAGTGACTGCGGTTTTTCTCCCGCTGGCTGCTTAGCCAGATCGGAAACCCCCGGTGGAGGGTCAGCCGGCGGATCGTTGAGTAAGTGATCGAGAATCCACTTGCCGCGCAGCACGGGTGAAGTGCGATCCACCAGTGAAACTACTGACAGCACGCTCCCTTGCGTGAGCAGCCCGCCGCGGCGCTCTTCTGGCAGGCGCAGCCGTTGGAAGGAATCAGGTGCCGCGTCTACGGGCCACACGACGCCATAATGCTTGGCAAGGCGCGCGTCGAGATAGCTCTCATCTGAAGAGAGCAAGCTGCTCAACGGCTTGTTGGTACTCAACATATCGCGGAGAAACAGGAACGTCTCGTCGCGCATCGATTGGGCGAGTGCCGGATCGTAGTCGGGAAATGCCTGCTTGTCTCGCTCTAAATTCTCTAGCCGGCGCGTTTCTAGCCACTGTTCTCCAAAGTGGCGCAAGAAGGCATCGCTACGATCACCTTCCAAGAGTCGATTGACTTGTTGATGCAACTGTTCGTACAGCTTGCCTTGATCAGCAAGTCGTCGCATCTCCTGATCGGGCATACTGAGCGTAAGGAAGTAACTGAGCCGGGTAGCCAGTTGGTGGTCGTTGAGTCGATATTTTTTATCTTTGTCGACGCCACCATCCGTCGGAGATTCGTCACGAAAGAGGAACTTCGGGGAAACGAGCACTCCTTGCAGTGCCGTCTGCATCGCGCGTCCGTAGGAATCGCCGCGTTCGTGCGAGGTGCCTACAAGTTTCAAGTAGCGATTGACTTCGTCATCGGTAGCTGGGCGGCGGAAGGCTTTTGAGACGAGTTCGTAAAGTTCCGTTCGCACCACCGGTTGCCAAGCATCAGGAGACCTCCATTGCTCGGGAGTTGGAGCTGAGGTGAGCAGCGTATCGCCTGCGGCGACTTTCTGTTTTTCTACGGGACCCACGACGGTCAGCGATAGTACGAATAGATTGCGATCGCGGCGCGATTCATCGACTGCATCAGGATGATAAAAGTCGTTAGTGAATTTAACCGATACCGTTTGCTTTCCCTTTTGCGCATCGAGAGGAATCACGTACGTGTGCGGATCATCCTGAGCTGCGGCTACTCCCAACACGCTCAGCGCTTGGCCACCCAGTTCAACGCGCATCTCTGCCAGTTCATTCGTATCGCCAGCCTGCGTGGCGTAGCAGCGCACGCGCAGGAAGTAACGCCCTTGCTTCGGGAAGTTGACCTTGGCTTGGATGGCTCCGTTGGTACTGAGCAGCCGTGTGTTGTCCGCGATCAATTGCCCGCCGCGCAATTGTCCTGCCATGTACTGACGACTTGGTTTGAGGATCGACTCTGGAGCTGAAATCGCCTCGGCTGAGATTTGCTCTGCGGCGACGAGGTACTTTTCAAGGAGTAGTGGCGAGAGTGATAGCACATCGCCATTGTTATCAAACCCGTAGCCCAGTTCATCGCGTGGGAAGATCTCTTGCACATCAATGGTCACACCGGTCAAGTCGCGGACCGTGTTCGCATACTCCGCACGATTGAGCCTACGCAACGTTACACGCCCAGGGCTTTGCGGTTGGCTACAATCGAGTGAATGCAATTCCGCATCGAGCCAGTCGGAAACTTGTTGCCGCTCGTCGGCCGCGGGCTGGTCGTACTCCTCGGGCGGCATCGAGCCGTCACGCAGGCGATTCAACACACGCAGCCAAGTGCGTCGCTCCCCGAGCAAAGGGCCCGCATCATTCAGTTGATCGAGCGCCACGCCGGCCTCGGCTTCTTCACCGGAGTGACAGTCGTAGCAATGGCTTTCCAACAGCGGAGTCAGCACATGCTCGCGCGCCGCACGAGGTTCTAGCGCCGGATGATTCTCCTGTGCTTCCGCAACAAGCGGCACGGAAAAAGCAATAAACAGAATGAAGCAGCGAATATGCACGGCAAAGAGCGTCGGGGGGAGGGGGATACCTAGGACGCAGGTGGGAGTTTCATTCTACAGTAATTCGGCGAGCGTGCAAAATTCGCCTAGGCAGTTCTCCTGTTGAGCGGCCTACGCGATTGCGGACCATCGCCCGTAGGCTTAAAGTGCAGTATTCCCCATTCCCCCGTTCCCGATGCAACCTTCCCACATGTCACTGTCCAATACCTACGGCCCCGGTCGGTTCGCGCTTTCCTTTGAACTATTTCCTCCGAAAACCGACGGTGGCGTTCGCGCGCTAGCTGGCCACGTGAGGGAGCTCATGAAGTTCAAGCCCAGCTACGTGACCTGCACCTATGGAGCTGGTGGTTCCACACAAAATCGCACGCTGGAAATCATCGGCGATGTGCGTAAACAGCATGGCGTAGCCGTCGCTACCCATTTGACCTGTGTGGGCAGCACCCGCGACCAGTTGCGTGATTATCTGCAACGCGCGCAAGGCTTGGGAATTGAGAATGTCGTGGCACTGCGAGGCGATCCTCCCCAAGGCGAAACCAAGTTTACGCCGGTGGCTGATGGGTTTTCGTACGCCAATGAGTTGGTCGCATTCATTCGCGGCGAATTCCCCGAGATGGGAGTCCTGGTGGCCGGCTATCCGGAAACACACCAAGAAGCGCCCAGCGCCGACGCCGACTTGGAAAACCTCAAACGCAAGGTCGATGCGGGCGGCGATGCCATCATCACGCAGCTGTTCTACGACAATGCCGACTTTTTCCGATTCCGCGAAAAGTGTGAAGAGCTAGGCATCACTGCGCCGATCATTCCAGGTCTGCTACCGGTAACCAACGGCGCACAGATTCAGCGCATCGCCAGTCTGTGTGGGGCTAAACTGCCAAGCGACTTCATTGCTGCCTTGGAGAAGTACGAAGACGATCCGGCAGGACAGTTTGAAGTTGGTGTGGATTTCGCCACCAAACAGTCCGCCGAACTGCTCGAAGCAGGCGTGCCCGGTATTCACTATTATGTGTTGAATAAATCCGAAGCGACGAAGCGCGTACTCGAA
Organism: Adhaeretor mobilis; assembly: GCF_007741515.1. GTDB lineage: Bacteria > Planctomycetota > Planctomycetia > Pirellulales > Lacipirellulaceae > Adhaeretor > Adhaeretor mobilis. The sequence continues at coordinate 5,557,813 of NZ_CP036263.1, read as the reverse complement.
GCGGTTGAAGTTCCCGTGGGCACGCCTTCGTGAGTAACGAGCAAAGAATTTAGCCACGGATGACACGGATAGCACCGCTGATTTTACAGGAGACAACAGAGGGAACAGAGATGTAGGCCGTAACGAGTGGAGCGAGTTACAGCGAGGCGGCTGTTCCAAAGTATCCGTGCAATCAGTGTCATCAGTGACTAACAAGAACATTCCAGGATTCTCAGCGTCCCATCGCCAAATAATATGACTGACCTTACCGGCAAAACGCTTGGCGACTATTGCGTGCTACGTCAGCTGGGTGCTGGGGGGATGGCTGAGGTTTATTTGGCGAATCAGGAATCGCTCAGTCGGCAAGTGGCACTGAAAGTCTTGCAGCCTGCACTCGCCAGCGATGCCAGCTACGTGCAGCGTTTTACTAACGAAGCGCGGGCGGCCGCTTCGCTGGTCCATGCGAATATCGTGCAGATCTACGAAGTGGGGCGTGCTGAGGGCATTCACTTCATTGCCCAAGAATACGTGCCCGGGAAGAACCTCAGCGAAGTGCTCCGTAAGCAAGGCTCATTGCCGCCGCGACTGGTGCTAGATGTACTACGACAAGTGGCCGCGGCACTGCACAAGGCGTCTGAGCAGGGCATCGTCCACCGCGATATTAAGCCAGAGAACCTATTGCTCAGCTCCAGTGGCGAGGTGAAAGTTGCCGACTTTGGTCTCGCAAGGGTCTTGAATGTCGATGCCCAGGCACTCAGCAGTCCGGCGCTCACCCAGGTGGGCGTTGCTATGGGAACGCCGCTCTATATGAGCCCGGAGCAAATCGAAAGTCGCGATGTCGATTTTCGTAGCGACTTGTATTCACTCGGCGTAACCGCCTACCACTTGCTCGCTGGTGAGCCGCCGCACACGGGCGAGACGGCGCTCGCCATCGCGGTGCAACATTTGAACGTACAGCCGAAGCCCTTGCGTGAAGTGCGCGAAGATGTGCCTGCGGGAATGGTGCGAGTCATCAAGCGGCTCATGGCCAAGCAGCCTGCGGATCGCTACGACTCGCCCGCAGAGTTGCTCACGGAACTGCGGGAGTTGGCCTCTCAAGCGAAAGAGGAAGGCTGGGGGGACGGTCCCGAAAGCTGGCCACTGGCGGAGTGGATTTCAGGTGCCAATAGCTCAGGAAAAGGGAACTCAGCGAATGGAATGGCGAGTTCAAGTTCCTCGACCACTCGCAAGCTAAGCCAGGCGATGCAAACGCTCACTTCGCTTCAGCCGAGCAAGAGCAGCAGAATACGACGCTTTGTCTTAGTAGGTTGTGCGCTGCTTGCGGGTGGCTTGCTGAGTCTGGTGACGCGACCGAAGAACTACCTGCGCGGAAACGAACGTCCCGAGGTTGTGAAACGCGAGACGGCTTGGGAGCAGATTTACCAAGCCAATCTGGCCCCGAGCGAAGCTGCCTGGCAGGCCGTCGAGAAGTACTTCCCTGAGGCCGATGCCTACGAGAAGCAATTGGCCGAGCAGGGTCTCGTGCGTTACTACTTGCTGCTCTCTGAGGAGAACAAGAAGGCGCTCGCCAAGCTGCGAGAGCTCGATCGGAATACGCAACAGGGCGACGCGCCTGACGCGACCAACGCTTTCACGATTGCCGCTTTAGTCATTACCGAAGCCCGCCTAGGCAACGACGTACGCGCGCGAACTGAATTGGGCCGACTCACTACCGAGATGAGCGACTCGCTACGACGCAGCGACAGCCGGCTGTTTGAACTTCTCGACGCGACGCGCAAGCAGCTGGGTCAGTAGCCGCTTGTCGGCTCGGGGCGAAATAGACGAAAGCCTCATCAGATGAGAATTCTTGCTCAGATGACAGTGCCTTAGGAACTGCGTTCGGACGATGAAGCTGAGGTAGGGTAGGCATTTACCTCTCTACACTTTGCCATCATCCCGGCAGCATGCCAGAAGTGGACGATTTTGATACAATTACGGAGTCTGCTTATCCACACTTTTTGTAGATAAGCAGGTGTTATCTACATTTTTGTGTCTAATAACAAGTTAGGGCACTTTCGGGCATGCAACTCGCCACGAAGACGACATACCCAATCGAGCAACTGCTCGACGATTGGAGATGGCTTCTCCCAGACGATGTCGAGTTGGTCGTTATTACGAAGGCAGGCGATGCGTTCGTGCGTCGTTTAAGTGACGGTGCCATTCTGTGGCTTAACGTTGTTGAAGGGTCCGCCGATCAAGTGTCCGCATCGCTGGACGAATTCCAAGCGGCGATTACCGAGGAGCAACACATCGAAGCGTGGTTCATGCCGGACATCGTGCAAGGGCAGGCCCTGCTCGGCATGGACCCCGGCCAGAATGAATGCTTGAGTTTCAAGCAACCACCGGTCCTCGGCGGTCAACTTGATCCAGACAACATTGAAGTGACGGACATCGCGGTCCACTTTTCGGTCTCGGGCCAGATTCACCAGCAAGTGAAAGACCTGCCGCCCGGCACCAAGATCAATCAAGTGACAGTTGCCGAAGCCGAACAGAAGAAACCGTGGTGGCGTTTCTGGTAGTGCCCTAACCACCGGCTGCAGTTGACCGGCGACGCCCGCGAGTAGAATGAAGTTGTCGGTGGTACGCCCCCTCCCGCGGGCGGCCGGCAACTGAGCCTTTTACGTTATGTGGCACTTCAGGTTTAATCGCGACACGCTGCCAAACAATGGAAGCCGATGAAGCAACTATACAAATACACTCGAATCAACAACAACACGTCGAGTGCCTTGATCGAGGGATATGCGTGGTATCCGAAACCATCATCGTTAAATGACCCCTTCGACTGTGGACTGTCGCAGAGCCTTATGGGAAGTAACAATCAGTGGGGCGTCCTTTCATTGTCTGCAATAAGCGCGAACATTATGATGTGGTCGCATTATGCTGACTCACACAAAGGTGTGTGCATTGAATACACCGACTACACGGACGACCAGTTAAGCGAACTGCCGCTCAAATCCAATATCAATCCCTACGACGAAGAATACGACGAGCTACCCATCATTCGCAACGCGAGCCCAATCGAATATCTGTCAACAGCAGGGTTAAACGACCAACTTAAGCAGCTTCCTCAGAGCTTAGATGAATTCAACAGTGAGTTGAAGAAATATAACACTGGTCCGCCAACGCAGGAAAAATACGAGAACGGTTTCGTAATTCGAGGCATGAAGGCTTTGTTCATGAAACACGAGGATTGGAGTTACGAAAAGGAATATCGAATCGTAACTCAAGAAGGCAACAAGCCAATTTCTGCGCCAGGCGTCGTGACCACCATCTTCTTGGGAATGAATACATCAGAAATCCAATGCCAACATATTTATCGGATTGGGACTGAAATCGGCACTAAGGTGCTAAAAATGGAACGTGTTGCTAGTGCGTATGAACTTAGGCCCCGGGAATTGACGAAGACCGAAATGAAACGACCAAAATTGGATTTCAGCAGACCAATTAACAATTTCCTTCGAAAAATTGAAAACCAAGTTTGACGATACGTGAGAATAGCCAGATAACAAAACGATGCACGCGAAGCCGGGCTTGCGCGTGTTTTTGAAATGGAAGATCAACTGTCCCGGCTCGGTGATCTCAACCGTTAGGCGGCAAGACTAATGTCCGTGTTTGCCGACATAAACGACTGGTACTCTGCCCAATGCGATGGCGACTGGGAACATTCCTACGGCGTTGTCATTGAAACCCTCGACAATCCCGGTTGGTGGGTCAAGATCGACCTACGTGACACCATTCTCGAAGCCGCGCCTTACGCCGATTATTCGATCGGTGATGGCGACGACGATGCCTCATGGATTCAGTGCAAACGTGACCGAATGCAGTGGCACGGGATGGGTGATCCGAATCGTCTTGAAGAAATCCTTAAGCGATTTTTAGAGTGGGCCAAAGATCGTGACGATTGGCTTGCGGTTCCTGACGAGGCGGACCTAAAGCAACGTGACGACCTTGAGCTTTGGGAGTTGCTTGGCAAAAGTCGCGGCGAGGAGAAGTGTCGTCTCGATGACTGTCAGGATTGGAGGATTCGACATTCGGTTTTCTGCCGCATCCATCATTGGGAAAAAGTCTTGAAGCGTCGTTTGCCGGAAGGTGCCGCCTAACCACCGGCTGCAGTTGACCGGCTGCGCCCGCGATATGATGTTGTTGTCGGTTTGCAGCCTGCTTTCCGCGGGCGGCCGGCAACTGAGCCTTTTACGTTCTGCCAATCAAGATTTTCGATGCGCGACATTCCTACATCCGATGACATTGAGCGCTTCCGAATTGCATGCCCGGCGAATACTCCGCCTGAGTTTATCGCATTCCACATACGACACGGTGCTGTCAAAATGGATATTGAATCAGTTGGATCGGGACTCGTGTGGCTGTGGCCGATAAGGGACGTTCTGCAATACAGTCGTGAATACGGATTCGACGAATTTGCGCCGGGTCTATTGGGCATTGGATCGGATGGAGGTGGAGAACTCTACGCGATAGATGTTCGCGACGGTTCGTCGGGTGGTGTTGGCGACATACCGGCAACCTCCCTTCAATGGGAGGACTTTCGGCAATTGGCGTCATCATTTGCGGAATTCGCGGACACATTGCTCGCCGGAACTCCAATCGTCGAACCTGACGCGTAGTTTTTTTGCAATACAACGTGGCAGAACAATGCGATGAACCGAAGTCGCGGAATCGGGCGGCTTTGCAATGGAAAATCAACTCCCGCGACTCGGTTATCGCGGACGTTCGTTTCGGGACGATCCGAACCATGAAGATCCTTGAGTCCGTGGCGAGTATTTGTAAGTTAATCTTGGCTCAATTGGTAAAAATCGCCGTAGCCCAAGCAGTCGCAATTGTCTTTGCGCCAATTTACATTGGCATTATTTGGCTTGCGCTGCCGCACCTGGCGAAAGGACGGGATGACCTGATCTGGCCGGTGACCGGGGTGTTAGTGCTGCTTGCCCTTCCAGTCATATATCTTATCAACCGGCTGAACGCCAAAGTCGACGATGCCATGAGCAGCCATCAGAACGCGGCCTAAGACGAGCCGGAATGATCGATTCGAACGAATGCATTTTCTGAAACTGGACCGCCACTGAATTGGTGCATAACAAACGGATGGACCGAAGCCGTCACAGCTTCCTATAATTCCGGCTAATCACTTGTAAATCACACCGAGTCTTTCGGTTCGGTCATCCTGGTCGTTCCTGACCGACCGCAGGAATATCCCCCCGAACTCGCTGAGGTTATCCAAACCGCTATCAGTTTGGGCACCAATTTATCTAACCCCTGAGTGACCCACATGGGCTGCTCAGCAGCACTCCTTTCGCGACCCATGTCGATGCCACATGAGTCGTTTAGCGAGTGGCCAGACCTGAGCTTCAAATGGATCAAATTAGCCGATTTTAGAGCTGCGCTTCGAGCCTGAGTTTGTTCAATATCCCACGCAATTGAAATCCGTCTTATCCGGTGTGCAGATTTTCCTGCCGCACTAGGGTGAATCGCTGCAAGTGCTTTGAGTTTTCTCGAAGCCACCAGCGTGATTTGCGCTAACCCATCGCCCACACGCGAGCCGTGAGTGGCTAGAATAGGGATCATTGCTCGCCGGGATTGGCTCCAGGCTCAAGTTCAGTTCGAAGTGTCAGCGACAAGGATTCCCATGCGTCCCCACATTCGTACAGCAGTCAGCAGGCAGAGAAACTGGCATCGATCGGAGCTTTCCCGTTCGGCCTGTCTCAGGGTGTTCCGATGGGTGTGGCTCTGGGTGGCAGTGCTGCCTGGGACGCTTTTCGCTCAGACACCGGCCATTAAGACGATGTCCTTTAATATTAAGGCCGATTTCGACTACGGTTCGCCAACCAGTGGTAACAACGCCTGGATTTCGACGACCGGCAATCACCGGCGCGACTTGGCTACCACGGTGATCAACGACTACGGGCCCGACATTTTGGGTGTGCAAGAGGCCTTTGAAAACCAAATGAACGACCTGCGAACCGCACTGCCTAGCTACGGATCGTATGGAATCGGTCGCAACAACGGGTTTCATTCTGGTGAGCACACCGGGATTTTTTACCGCAACGATCGGTTCACACGCACCAACGAGGGCACTTTTTGGCTGAGCAACGCGCCCTCGATACCTAGCGTCTTTCCAGGTGCCGCCACTTTTCGGATCGCATCATGGGCAATGCTAGAGGACAACCAGGCTGGCAATCAGGAGTACTTCGTGCTCAATACTCATTGGGACCATGTTAGCCAACCGGCGAGGGTTCACTCCGCCAATCTCATTCGACAACAGATCGATTTACTCGCTGGTGATCGTCCTCTTATTGTGATGGGCGATCTAAATGTTCTAGAAAACAATACTGCGTTTCTCGATCTTGTCGGCGAAAACGACCCAAGTAGTTTTCAACTACTAGACAGCTATCGTGAGGTTGAGCCGGTGCAAACGCCTTATGAAAAAACGCAGCATGGTTTCGTCGGAGCATCGATCGGCTCTCGAATTGACCATATCCTGCATAGCTATGATTTCACCGCAACGAATGCCCAGATCATTCGCACAAACTTCAGCGGTCGCTACCCGTCAGACCATTACCCCGTTACTGCCACGCTGCAACTTCCGAACGGCGACTACGATGGTGACAGTGACGTCGACGGCCTCGACTTTCTTCAGTGGCAAAGAGATTTCGGTCTCACCGGAGCGAGCCTTGCGGCAGACGGTGACAGTAACTTAGTCGTGAACGGAGTTGACCATAAGATATGGCAGTACAATTTCGGGGTCCGTATGCCCGAGGCCGTTTCTGCGATCGCAGTTCCCGAGCCTACTTGCCAACTGCTGATGCTTAGCGCACTGGTGAGTTGGGTCATTGGGAAAGGCCGACTTCGAGTATGTGAGTCCGTCATTTCCGACATGAAACACAGGTTGCATTAGCACGCGACTTGCGGAATGCAGCGAGCCTGATTTTCTATTACGCCAATAGCCGTGACCGCCAACAATCCATGGTGGCGACCGCAATGCAAACCGTTGGGACGCGGTGTCAACCATCGGAAAATCATGAGCTCGTATCGACCTCAGGCTCGAAACGGCGATTGATTAGCTAGCCAGAGAGTGACCCAACGGAGCTAGGAACTCCTCCCAAAAACAGGGGCAATACAATTGCCTGATACTGGGAGTACGTTTTCCGCCGGTCGTCCTTGTCGAAGCCCCTATTGGCTGTGATTGCGGTCGCGGATTCTGCACCTTTGGCCGGATTTATACGAGCTTCTCGACGCGACGCGCAAGCAGCTGGGTCAGTAGCTGCTTGTCGGCTCGGGGCGAAATAGACGAAAGCCTCCTCCGATGAGAATTCTTGCTCAGATGACAGTGCCTTCCACCGAAGGGGGGTGTCGTCGTAACTCTCGCTTCACGATCATTGAGCTAGTCGCCAAGTACCCCAGGACGATGCCCCATGTGTCGTTTAGCGAGTGGCCAGATTGGGACCTTGGGTGATGAATTTGACCGATCTTGGGGATGCCGTTCGAGACAGAGGTCATCGACACCGCCGGCAGCTAACTGGAGTTTCTGAGGTAGCTAATCAGCGTCGGAGTTTCACTCGAATGGCACTTACTTTTCTTTAAGTCCTTTCACCCCAACTCCTAAGCATCGCTATCGCAGCAGTGCTTTCTTTAGTCCTTGCTGAACTGACGTCGTCAAAAAAAGCCTCGCTTGCTCAGATGGTTTTGTCAAAGAACCCATCACCAGCAAGGAGGCCTTACGATGTGTCTTTCTAATCCAGTACGCATTCGTCGACAAGTCCGATTTCTGCAGCGACAGTTTCTGCAAGAAGGCGGTTTACCTTTCACGAATATTTTGTCGATGGAGCACATTTCACAGGCACTGACAGACGCGGAAGTGACCTGGAAAGACCGCGTCTACCCGCCCCTGGTAACGCTGTGGGTCTTCCTGAGCCAAGTGCTCAGCCAAGACCATTCGTGCCGAGGGGCCGTTGCTCGACTCATCGCTCATCGACTTGCTCACGGAGAGAGCGAATGCTCGGCTCTTACCGGCAGCTACTGCCGAGCCCGAAGGCGTTTGCCTGAAAGGTTCTTCTCAGCGGTGGCTTGCCAGGTTGGCCGCGTATTAGATTCTCAGGTGGATCCGAAGTGGCTTTGGAAGGGACGCCGCGTTTATATGTTCGATGGGACGACGGTCACCATGGCTGATACGCCAGCGAACCAACAGGCCTATCCGCAAATTCCGACGCAGCGGCCAGGGTTAGGATCTCCGATCGCCCGGGTTGGAGCAATCCTTTCTCTTTCTTGTGGATCGATTGTTGGTCTGGGGGTATGCTGTTACGCCGGCAAGGGACAGGGCGAAGTCAGTTTACTCCGCAAGCTCTGGGATATCCTGTCGCCCGGAGACATTCTGCTAGGTGATCGGCTGATGGCCAATTGGGCCAACATCGCGATGCTCCAACAACGTGGTCTCGATCTCGTTAGCCGGCTCAACAAAGCCAACCGTAAAGCCGACTTTCGCAAAGGAGAACGACTGGGCAAAGACGATCATATCGTTCGCTGGAAAAAGCCTTCTTCCATTCGAGCGGTGGATCGGGCGACCTATCAGTCGCTTCCTGACTTCATCACCGTGCGAGAGACGCGCATTCACGTTCTAACACGAGGCTTTAGGACGAAGAGCATTATCGTCGTCACAACTTTACTTGACCCCGAGCAAACCACCAAAGAGGATCTGGCATTCATTTATCGCCAGAGATGGAATAATGAACTCGATCTGAGGTCTATCAAATCGACGATGCAAATGCACGACTTGCGTTGCAAAACTCCGGAACTTGTTCGTAAAGAGATCTGGACGCATGTGCTGGCCTACAATCTCATCCGGACAGTCATGGCTCAAGCGGCAAGTGAGCACGACATTCAGCCGAGAACAATCAGCTTCAAAGGAGCCATGCAGACTCTGGAGGCGTTTCAACCGGTCATTGAATTCATGGTTGGACGCAATGCAGAATTGCGCCAGGAACTCTACGACCAGCTACTGAAGTGCATTGCCAGCCATCGAGTTGCTGATCGACCCGATCGATTCGAACCCCGAAAAAGAAAACGGCGATTCAAGCTCTACGACTTCCTCGACAAACCAAGGAACGAGGCCAAACTCGATATGCTCAAAGGAGTTAAAGAAAAGTAAGTGCCATTCGCGTTTCACTCCGACGCGTCGTAGCCGTCTGCCATTCCAGCCCCAGGACGACGCCTCCTTTGTCACTTACGGAAGTGCGGCATCAGCGATTGATGGGTGCCTCCGCTGCCTTGAAAACTGCTTTTTGAAAACCACAATTTTGGCGATAGAACGCAGGAAAGGTATAATCTACCAGGGGATTTGCTGGGTAACAGTACACTCTGCTGTTCCAGCCGTTTTGTCACATAGTGTGGAAGACTATCCTTGAACGAGCTAAGGAGTTCTATGCGTCGTCGAACAATTCGATATAGCCTCAAATCACTCTTAATCGTCTTCACCGTAGTTGCGGTTTACTTTGGAATTGAAGCAAATCGAGTCGCTAAGCAGCAAGCGGCTCTAGCTATCCTTGAAAAGGCTGGTGTTTCTCCCATCTACGATTATGAGTTTTTCCGTAAGGTCAAGAAGGGCAGAATTGTTGATGTTGGCCCATGGGGACCGGTTTGGCTTCATTCACTCATTGGAGCTGATTATTTCAGAACTATAGTTGGATTGAATCTGGCTGGTTCTGAGATTAGCGATGAGGAAGTTATCCAGCTTTCTTCGCTGTTGCATAAGGTTCGGTATATCAATCTCAGGGAGACGAATATATCTAACAAAGGAATAGGGCAGTTATGGAAACTAACGAATCTTGAAGAACTAAGGCTCTCAAGTACGGAAATCGGCGACGACGGGATGGCATCCATAGGCCGATGCTCTAGCCTCAACACATTAGGTCTTGCAGACACACCTGTAACGGATTCAGGGTTATTACACTTGAAGAAGCTCAGCAAACTACAGACCATTCATCTATCTTATACTTCCGTAACAGCTGAGGGGGTTATTCAGGTCCTCAAAAGCTCCCGTGATACCTTGAAATGGCTCAATGTAAAACACACTCTAGTGGACGATAGTATCGCTCAGCACTTGCAAGGCATGGATACACTAGAGCTTATTAATATAGAAGAAACCAAAGTTACCGCTGAGGGCTATCGAATCATCCAGGAATCACTCCCAGACTGTTCAATTGGTCGCTAGGTGCCGTGCCGATAACGCCCGCGGGCTCGTCTAGTTCCGGTTCGAAGGGCACTTGGCTATCTAGCACATGAGTGACCCACATTGGTCAGAAACTGAAGTCCCGAAAACGCGTCGGATTCATCGTCGAATGGCACGTAGATTTCTGTAAGTGTTTACGCCGAACTGACCTAGGCAAAAAAGGCCTCACTTGCACAGATGGTGTTGTCTAACACAACCATCGCTAGCAAGGAGGCCTTCTGATGGGCAATTTTAACCCAGATCGTTTTCGACAACAGGTCAGTTTTCTGCGACGCCAGTTTCTTCAAGACGGCGACTTGCCTTTCACCGGTGTTCTTTCCGAGCAGATTGTTTCGCAAGCACTGACAGCGTCCAAGGTCGTTTGGAACGATAGCATCTACCCACCACTAGTAACGCTGTGGGTTTTTTTGAGCCAAGTTTTGAGTGCCGATCATTCCTGTCGGACAGCCGTCGCGCGCTTACTTACGCATCGCCTATCCCAAGGCCAAAGTGAATGCTCGCCAGAAACTGGCGCGTACTGCCAAGCGAGAAAACGTTTGCCGGAGGAGTTTTTCTCCGATGTCGCACAAGAGACAGGACAAGCCCTTGATAAGAGTGCTCAATCGGACTGGCTTTGGAAAAACCGTCGCGTGTATTTGTTCGATGGCTCTACGGTAACGATGCCCGATACGCCTGAGAATCAGAATGCTTACCCCCAACACGGTTAGCTTCAAAGGAGCTCTGCAATTCCTTGAAGAGTTTCAACGGCTGATTGATTACCAAGCGTGTCGAGGGGGTGCGCACCGAATGATCCTTTATCAACAGTTGCTGGATTGCGTCGCCAGCCATCGTGTTGCCGATCGACCCGACCGATTCGAGCCACGCCTATTGAAACGAAGGCCCAAGCACTTTGCGTTTCTAAGAAAACCACGTCACGTGATCAAAAGCGAAATGGTGAAAGGAGTTAGGTAAATCTACGTGCCATTCGACGATGAATCTGACGCAGCTTCGCGTGTGGAGGGCTAAAAGCACACTTCGGGAATAAGTACAATGAATTGCCGGGACGCAACAATAAACCTAGGATGACTTCGATGGGGTATATCTATTGTCAATCAGACGATGTGCTGACACTTGAGCTAGTCATTAAAGAGCTTTCAAAATCATTCCCCGGCACGAAAGCAACTGGGGAATACTTTGAAAACCGAATCGCTCTGGAAGAGGAGCTTGCATCTAAGGTGGGTATGCCGCTGGATGCTGCCCCAATCGAGTCGACCCGCGACGCTGCACGGCGTCTGGGCCCTCAGCCCTGTTTCATTATACCTCTCAGCGACAGTCTTTCGTTATCAGGCAGACTAAAGGAGTCTTTCTTTTCATTGTCTGCGGAACGAGATTTTACGAATTCTGAAGTGCAGCCCTTAGTAGACTGTTTGGAGACGATGGGACTTAAGGTTAGCGTCTGTGGCGGTGATGCTCGTGTACCTTTTGAAGATGCCTTAGAGAATTTTAAGTCGTTCCTTGTGTCGCAAGGGTGGAGTTCCGACTTGCTATGGTTAACTCGTGAGCGAGTCACCGGACATAAGAGAACGGTTTGGATTTTCAGACCCGAGGAGCTTGAAAGTTGTTCGCCAAGCCGAGAGTTCTACCGGGAAATACTCAAGAGTAAATCGAGCATCCGCATTGATGCACTAGGTAAAGTCGGCCAGAGAACGCTAGCTTATGTTCACAACTGGGGTGCTAATAGCCGCATGCTTAACTTTGGGGTCCCAACTGAGGAGACTAGGTTGGTACTCGTTGGAAGCAGAGTTTGGTGGTGGGTTGTCAAGACTTGGTCTTACGTTCTTGGCCATCCACCGTTCCTCAAGTTCTTCGACATTACACCGGCTTTCTCACAGAGCTGTTAGTATTGCCAACCTGCATCGGAGACTGCCATGGGGATTTCAAGTCCTGACTAAAAAAGTTTGTTAGTGCGTACCTTCTACGTTCCACGTTTGCAGTGGTTTTTTAAATACCAGAGGAATCGATTCTTGAACCGGTCCCGTGAGGATCCTCTCTGACGCATGGTGATACCGCAGGCAAACCTGGTAATCCCTTTGATGCTTCCATTCAGTTGGACTCTTTTCTATTTTGGTGCTGTGACATTCTCAATCGCTGGAATGGCCTATTGGTTTTTTTGCCCGACACTCATCAGAGACTTTGATTCATTCGAAGGTTTTGAACGCTCAGGTCGAGGGTTTCGCTACATCCCAGATTTGATTTGGGCGGAATATGACGGGGGAGCAAGCGATCCGGACAAGACGTTTAGTGAGCGAATCAGGGACCACGAAGTTAACATGCTCATGCTCTCCTATTCATACGTACGAGATTTCGTCCACCCGGACGATTGGCCTAAGGCACCGCCCGATTTTGCAGATTGGTCGTTTGAACATATGGACGCAAATCGACGCAGCGAAAGTAATGTGCTTGATATACGGGAGCTCACAGTGCTGCCTGAAAAAAAGGGCGAAGCGTTTTGGTACGTTCACGCCCACTTCGAGGAAAACAGCTATCGACTAAGGCAATTCTGCCTTGTGTCCTTTCTCATCAGCTACGGTTGCTTTAGCTATGTAGCGATTCAAGGTTTCTGGTACGTCAGTAAAACTATTCTCTAGTTTTTCGACCGGGCTGGTAACCTGGAGCGTCAGCGTGAAACGCCGCGGCTGGTTAAACTGCGTCAAACGATGAAGCCGGCCACTCTCGGGAGCCGGCATCTAAGTCAGCAATTTGGCAAAAGCAGCTATTTTAGGGCTCCACTGTCTTCACTTCGGTTCAATCGCAAATAATAGTATAATACCCATCGACGAAGCATTTTTATATCAACTCAATTCGGAGCAAGGTTGGTCATGTATACGACTCGGCTACTCTCGGTTTTCCTAGTTGCTCCGTTTGTGTTTTTTGCGTTCCATCTCTTGATAGTAATGTCGCTTAGTATCACGACACTACTTGTACCGGCGAGCGTCAAGCCTGCGGCCCATTCCGTTGTCACGTGGCTCGCACTGTTTCTGGCGGCAGTCCCCACTTATCAGGTGTTGAAATCTGTATGGTTAGGCAGTAGTGCAGTGCAGGTCGAGAAGTAATCGCGGTAATCCTTACTTTATGTCGACCTCGACACAACGATTTACCGTAGCTCTCTTAACCGTTTGGGTGGTCTCCTATCATCACTCAATGGCTGAGGACGGCTCGGCTACTACGACGCAAGGAAGTATCGAAAACAACAGTCGAGGCTCAAGCGCCGCGCATCGTAAAAAGCCGAGTGCGTTAGTTGCGGGTCAACCGGATGTCGAAGGCAAGCTAAGGAAGCTTGCGACTCTACTTCCGCTCTTCAGTTTCGATTTGAAAGTGGGTGAAGCAATGCTATTTGACCTCAAAACTGGTCAAATGGTGCGGACTCACCGAAGACATAAGAGCCATCTACGACATGTGAAATTCTCGCCCAAGAGCGGCCATGCTTTGCTCAGCTTTTTCGATTTCAGTGTCTTATGGGACACCGATACGGGCGAAGTAATTCGAGAATTTAAGCATGGAGGAATCGCCCAGTTCTCGCCAGATGGTTCTAGCCTATTGATTTACGACAGTTGGCGTGCTCGCCGCTTTGACGTCGAAAGCGGAGAACTAATTGAAACTGTTCAGCTACCCTCGATAGGTATTTTTAAAAGTCACTCGACACGACTCAACGCACATATTTCCAATGAAGTTCGACGTGACGCTTCCGGTAACCTAATCTACAACTTTGAAACGTCAAATACACGTGTGATTCTTGATGCCAGCACGGGCAATGAGATTGGTAGATGTCCCAGCAATAGTGGCTGGTACTATGTCTCTGGTGCGACGGAGCGTGTCTTTGAGGGAGGGCCTTCCCGTCCTTACAACGTTGTTCGCGTTTTCAACTTCGAACAAAAGGAAGTAGACCGGTTCGAGATGCCATCAGGTGAACTAACGGGTGTGGATGGTCGTATGATGGCGCTCAGCCCTGACGGGAAGAAGTTTCTTTATGCTCGTTATATCAAAGCGAGTGACGATCCTTCGGACATTGCAGCTCGCTTCCTCAAGTCGAATTATGCTCTCTACGATGCGGAGTCTGGCGAAGAATTAAAATCGTTTGGGGAATACGAGTTAGGTTACTCTGGTCACTTTTCACCAGACGGTAGCCGTACAGTCCTACTGCCAACATTCGGCAACTCTGGTAAATATATCCGCGACCCTGAAATCATTGTTATTGACAACGCCACGGGCACCGTCGAACACAAATTCTACTCGGGTCCATGGTCGCTTCCTTCTGTCGATATTGACCACACGGGCACGCGAATGCTTGTGGCTGGGTCAATTAATGTCGCATTTTGGCGTCGGTTCGGCGAATGGAGGCTGCTTGAGCAACAAAAGCCCATGCCTCGAAAAGTTTCTGACCTCTTAAGAATCATTGCTGACTGGAAGGCTACCGAACTCGCTATCCCAAAGGACGGAATGGACGTTCCCGCTAACTAGCGTCGGAGACTGCCATGGGAGAAAGACAAGGCTATTGCTCAAGGGGCTGTCGTTTACTTCGACAAAGAATCCCGAAGGCTGAAAGTCCTAACAACATAGTACCTGACGGCTCTGGCACGGCCGTTAATAGGGACAGTGGGCCGGGTGGAGTACCGTAATTGGTTTGCCATTCAGACAGTCCGGTTGGCGTTCCGTCGATGCGTTGCCATTCAAGAAAGTCGGCGCCATCGACATCGCCGTCGATGTCGAAGTCACCGGCGGCCGCGAAGTTCTCCGACAGCGAAAGTGTGTAGATGCTCTGGTCGTACATGATGTCGTTGTTGGGAAGATCGATGCTCTCGAAGCTCACCACGAATGCCAGCAGGTCGCCGTCCAGGCCGCGGCGGTTGATGTCGACCCCGGTGACCATTTTGCCGTCAAACGTGTCACCGATCGAGAGCACCTCAAACACCTCGCCGAGGTACTGCACAAACAACCCGCCGATGCCGCTGGCGGACGGACCGCTTCCCACGAAGGCGAGGTTGCCCTCGCTGTACGAATACGGCCCGAAGGCGGCGAACGTCTCGGCCGTGCCGGGGATCGGTGTGCTTGAGTCGACCAGATCAACCAACGCGCTGTCCTGGACCTGCGCGATGCTCCCCACCGCGGCGCCGAGGAAGTGCAGGTCAGGTCTGATTGAACCGCCTCGGCCACGGGTCGTGACCACGGGGTTGAACCCCCCTGAGGTGGGTCCGCCGCGGCCGACCACCACGTCGTCGCCGTCGAGCGTGAGGTAGTTCAACGGCCCGCCGGCGTCCACCAGCAGCGATGCGTTGTTGGCCGTGTCAAACTTGTAAACCTTATCGCTCGAGATCAGGGCGATCTGTCCGCCATCGGCATCGACGTACTTGGTATTTAAAAACGGGCCGTCGGGAAGGTCGATCGCCTCGGCCCCGCCGCCGGAAATCAACAGGTTCTCACGGACGCCGTTCTCGTAGGACGTCAGCACCCAGCGGTCGTTGGTCAGTAGGACGGCAGCGACCGTGCGATCGCCATCGCGCGCGAATGAAAAGCTGTCGTGGTGACCGTTGGCACTTGTGCCTGCCACCGCGACCTCGGCGCCGGCCAGAACCGTGTGGTTCTGATCAGCGATCACCTCCACCGACGGCACCGGCGCCGTGGTGACCGTGGTGGTCGTTCCTTCGTAGAGTCCATAACGGTTTCCTGGCCCGTTCTGAAGGGTGAAAACCGACACGCTGCCATTGGACAGAGAGATCGAGTTGGGCGCGAAATCAAAACCGACAGCGGCGCCGCCCGAGCTCGGTCCGTTGGCGAACGCACCCACGCCAGGGTCGGTGACGCCGTGCACGATGGGCTTGACGTTCAGGTTCGTGGTGCCATCGCTGTGCAACTGCGGGGTCAGGCCGTCGATCAGAAACAGGCCCGCTTCGAAGTACGCAACCGGATTGAAGAAGTTCGCCTCGAAGCTTGAACTGATGAAGGCCAGCGTGGTGCCGTCGACCGCCGGCGTGAACAACTGAACGTTGCGGAACACGACCCCGGCCGGCGGCTCGAACGGGCCGCCGTTGTTGACCTGGGCATACAGCGTCGGCGAGATGTCGCCCGTGCTCACCTGCCGCGTGGTGATGAGCTGAGCTTGGGCGGGCGAACCCAATGAGGCGGTCAATAAGAAGTATAAAACGGGGACACTGACTAAACTCTGTTTATAGTTCATCATGCGTCTGCCAATTTCGGTTTGAGGCTGGCGAGAAATTTAGGTGAGTATATGTTAGCTGACTTACGGCTTCTCAGTTACCCTGCGACACACGAGTCTACACAAGCCATAGAGGGCTTAGCAATTCTAGCAAAGACAATCGTTTAAGTACTGCGAACCAAATTCCACAAATTCGACGAGACACGTCCCCCCATCATGGGGCGGCATAGCGAGTCGGTCGATCCAGTATAGCCGCAGGATGGCAGCCTTGCACAAATCATTGGCGAATAGCAATTCTTGAGCCAGGAATAGTCGATTGCTCGCGTACGACACAGAAAGAAGCCACCAGGGAATAAGGGGTACTGGTAATTCTTGCAAGTTTCCCACCGCTTGAACTCGCGAGACAACAAACTCGCGTCGGCGTACCATTCCTGTGCACCTTAGGGATATATGGCTATGTGCGTTCGGCGAGAAACGCCGAGGCAGATTGGAGACATTAGAAATCACCCGCTAAGTGACAAAGGTTGTCCAAACCGCTGTCAGTTTGGGCACCAATTTATCTAAACCCTGAGTGACCCACCTGGGCTACAAACTGCTCCCGAAAACAGGGGCGAAAATGGTGGGCTCGGTTTTCTACGTAAGTCCTTATCGAAGTCCCTCTTGGCCGTGGTCTCTCTGATGGAATCGGTACCCCGAGTCGCTCTTTCTGGGCTGCGCGAACGCCAAAATCGCCCGAGAACAGCCTCGCAGGAATACCTGAATAAATACTGAACATTTGTATATTATTTGGCCGCGCTTTTTGCTAGTTTTATGTCTGTGAGAGGGCAGGTGCCATCACTGGTTACCTGCTTAATATCTCGCCTTTACAGCCAAAAACTAGCAAACAGGAGCTTCTGCGATGAACCGAGCCCAGCATGACGATTTCGATGTGTTCCTGAGTAGTGAACAGGAGCTTGAGCCGCTGCCCGAGCCGGGCGATTTCTGGCACCAGGAGCCTAGCGAAGAGGACGACCCGGACGAGTTTCGTGCCGCCGCGTAGTGATCAAAGCGACACTCTCCTTTTCTGAATACTCAAACCTGCACCGAAGGGCTCGGCTGATGTTGTCGCGTGAGATCGTTCTTGAAGTGAAGCGCCTACTCGATGAAGACAAGCACTCCCAACGGCAGATCGCCAGCTTGCTGAAAGTCAGTCGAGGTTCGGTGAACGCGATCGCCAACAATCGTCGCGGTCTGCATGGGCGCGAGCCCGAGCGCCAACTGCAGCTCTTCGCCACGCGCCCCTCGCGCTGCTGCAAGTGCGGGGGCTACGTTTACGCGCCGTGTCTCTTGTGTCGCGCGAGAGAATACCGCGAGCGAGAGGCGAGATTGCAGAAGTTAGCACGACGTGTTGCTTGATGGGCGCAGCAAATTAGCCACGGATGACACTGATGATTCTTGAACAGGAGGAACTAGAGAGAACAGCTTGTGAGTAAGGTTCAAGCTCAATGGACTACTTGAAGATGGCTGGCTGCAGGTGGATTTGAAGATTTAGAGTCCGTTCTGTCTCCGTTCCCTCTGTTACCTCCTGTTCGAACCGCCCGTGAGTTCCGTGTCATCCGTGGCTCACTCTCATGCTTTGCCATTGAAGAAAGTGTAGTACTGCTCACCTTCTGCCAAGCGCTCGACATACAGAGCTGCTTCCAACAAATGGTAGTCGCCCCACATGCTGGATTCTCCATAAGGGATTGCCGAGCCCTCAGGGATGTAGTCCCAATCGCGAGGCCGATGATAGATCGAGTGCAGCAGCAAACCATCGTGCGCTTCATCAGTCGCTAGGTAGGGCTCACCCAATAGCGTGCGCAACACGCTTAGCCCCGCTTGGTAGTATCGCGCCCCGCTGGCGGTTTCCCCTTGCCCACTGAGCCAGCGCCCCAAGCGCATCAGCCCTTGGCAAGCAATCGCCGCTGCTGAGCTGTCGACCGGTTCGTGCTCGTTCACGGGCTCTGCGGGGCGGTCTCTGTAGTCGCCCAGCTTCACTAAGCCAGGGGCGCCGGTATCCCAATAGGGAATACCATCGGTGGGGGTTTGCTCGATGTAGAAGTCGCAAGTCGCCTCAGCCGCAGTACGCATCATGTCGACGATCGTTTCTCGTCCGCCGTGCTGCGTGAGCACCTCATCGGTGAGCGTATCGAGGAATTCCAACTGCTCTGCAAAGCCGAGCATTACCCACGCGAGACCGCGCGTCCAGGTAGTGAACGGGGAGTAGCCCTGCTGTGTGCTGGGGCAGCGATAGCGCCCGTCGTTGGGGTTGATGATGCTCTCGTGGACGACTCGCCCGCGTAGGTCGTAGGCGTCGCGTTTTTGATTTTCAGAATCGCCTCCATAGTACACATTCCACTCGGCGGTGGCGCGTGCGTGCGCGATCAATCGGCCAAGTAAATCGACCGCCTCGTCGTTCTCGCTCAACACACGATGGCCCAGTTGGTGACCAAGGGATAGCACGCGCAACGAGCGAATGGTGTCTGAAAACAACGAATGCGGGCCATTGAAGGAATAGATAAAGCCGCCACCAGCTTGATTGTGCTGGTGCGTGGGACTCCAGCGCATCGCCTGCACGGCAGCGGAGGCTTTCAACGCGATTTCGTAAGCGTGCAGCTGGGCTTGATCGCGGGGGATCTTTCCTTCGAGCATCAAGCGTCGCAGGTTGCCGTAGGTGCTTACGTTGTTGAAGCCGTGATCGTGAACGCCGAAGTGCGTCACGTGCGCGGGCATGGCTTCCCACACGCCACGATACGCCATGCCGAGCAGTTCTTCATTGCCAGTGGCCTCGAACGTGAGAATGCATCCGCCGTACTGAAAGCCTTGCGTCCATTCCGTCCAACCCTGCGCGGTGTACTTGCCAGCGCGCGTGATGACGGGAGTCGGCTCTCCGGGGGGGAAGGCAGCGGCGATGCGCGGGAGCTTCTGTTCGGCCAATTGCCATAGCGACTTGCAGGCAGGTTGAAGGAGTTTTGGCGTGAGTTGTTCGTCGATTTGTATCATTGCTTGTCGATGAAAGGATTGTTGTGGCTGTCGAGAAGTGCACTTTTGCGTTACTATCGGTAATCGCTACTGCTGTTTAATATGACGGGCAGTGATGGTCTCGGCAACGGTTCTCATTTTCTCCGGTCATCCAGAGAGCGTTTTCCGATTGGTTTAGCGAATTAATGATATCGCGGTGCAAGCACCGCGGCGAAATAGGGCGTGTCAGCGCTGTACAGACCAAAAAGCCACTTTCGAGATCACTATCCGAACGACCATTTCAGATGCCCTCTCTACCGAAACCTGTTCAGGAGTTGGAGCGATACGCTCGCAGCTTTTCGCACTTAGAGTGGGCGCCGCTGCTGGCGCTTCTGCTGGCGGCAGCGTTGACTTGGGGCTTCATCGAGCTGGCGGACGAGGTGGGCGAAGGTTCAACCGCGTCGATCGATGAAAGGATTTTGCTGTCGATGCGAAACCCGGCCGATTCGAGCGATCCGCTTGGCCCGGAGATTGTGGAAGAGATCGGACGCGACTTGACCGCGTTGGGTGGCATCGCGGTGCTCGGGCTGCTCACCGCTTCGACCGTGCTGTTCCTGTTCCTTATGCCCATGCCAAGGGCAGCCATTTATGTAACGATTGCTACAGCGGGTGCGATCGCGATGAGTCTCGGATTGAAAGCTGCGTTTGCCAGAGATCGCCCCGACTTGGTCTCGCACGGTTCGCATGCTTTCACATCAAGCTTCCCCAGTGGCCACTCCATGATGGCGGCAGCCGTTTACCTGACGCTTGGCATGCTGCTTGCTCGACAACTCGCCAGACGGCGGTTGCAAATTCTCGTGGTCAGCTTGGCTGCTCTCCTTACGATTGGTGTAGGAGTAAGCCGCGTGTACCTGGGCGTTCACTGGCCGACAGATGTCCTGGCCGGTTGGGCGGTGGGGGCCGCATGGGCGCTGGTGTGTTGGTACGTCGCGGGCTGGTTACAAGTTCGAGGGCAGATTGAGCATGAAGCAGATGTTCAAAAGCGTTCCACCAGCAATGTCGTTTGAACGTCGTGAATCAGATCAAGCGTTCTCGAAATTCGTGTCGCGATGGCATGGAACCTATCGCCGCGGTGTTCCTGGCGCGATGGAATTGCCTCGCCGAGCGTCTACTTGCTGCGTTTACTGAAACTCTTGCGATTGCCCTGAGACTTTTGCGAGCTACTGGACGAACTGCCGCTGGACCTGCGCATCTGTTGCTGAGGCTGGCTACGACGTTGTACGTTCGATTGCTGCCGGGGAGCTGAACTGCGGCCCGGAGATATCGAGCGGTAGGTCGAGCGGTTTGTGGTTGAACGCTTGATCGTGGGGCGATTTGTTGTGGAACGAGTCGTTGAGGGACTGTTGCTTGGGGTACGCAGCACGCGAGGCAAGTTGGTTGAGGGTTGTGCCTTCGTCGGTTGCTGCTGGCGATTCTGAATTTGCCTCCGATTGCCCTGTGTCCGCTGGTTGTCTTGTACGTTCGGGGTTTGATTCAGATTGTAGGTGCGTGTGCCGAGGGGGGAGACTTGCGGACGCAACGTGTTGGGCTGCGTACTAGGAGTTTGCACGCGCGGCAACGATTGTTGAGCGCGAGGCTTCACCTGCTGGTCGCGCGGAGTTCCCCGCTGGTCGCGAACGCGATTCTGCTGACCTTGCAAGAATCGATTGATCGCCTGTTGTTGTTCTTGCACGCGATTGCGCGAAGTTTGTTGCTGCTCGCGAATCGGCTCTTGTTGCTTGCGGAGTTGTCCGCTCTGTTCACGCTGTTGCAGATCGAGCTGTCGGCGCAATTGTGTGTCTTGCGACGTGACTTGCTTCTGTTGCACATCCGGTCGGCCTTGCCCTAAGGGACGAGTGGTGGAAGTTAGCGGATTGGTGGTGATAGGTTTACCGGTCTGCACATGCTTAGGCAACGTAAGTGTGTTGCGCCGTGTTGCAGCATGAGTTTGGCCACCGTTGCGAAGGCTGCCCTTGTTGGGCGTCGCTTGTGAGACGACTTCTTGCTTTGCGCGGAGGCGAGCTAATTCACGCATGCGGCTAGAGCCGCGCAGAGCTTCCTGTTCTTGTTGTTTGTTCACACGCTGGAGGCGTTGGTTTGGCGAGTTCTTGCCCGTGCTGGCATGCTGCGAGAACTGCCCCAGCGGCGTGACCAAATTCGTGAGCTTGGCAGTCTCTGGCTTCAACTGTTTGTTGCCCGGTTTGCCTCGTGAGTTGTTAAGCACAATCTCATCGGGAGTGCCACGATCACGGTTGTTGCCACGATCATTTCCGCGATCGCTTCTACCATCACGGCCGCGGTTGTTGTGGTCACGTGCGGAGTGATCGCCTCGATAGCGGTCCAACCAGTGCGAGTCGCGATGACCGTCGTGCCATTTGTGATACGCGAAGAGCGGATCGTAGTGATGTCGTCCGTGGCCTTTGTGAGCGCCGCGGCTACGATGGCGTACGTCGTACCACGGGTTCAGCCCGAAGCGAGCGTAGTTGTTGTGGTAGCCGAAGTAGTAATGGCGGTAGGGCGTGTTCACGAACAGGCTGGTAAGCAGCAGCGAGGAATTCACCACGTGATGCGGCCGATAGCTGACGTTGTGGAAGTTGTGGCGTCCGGGCCAATAGACGGGTGCGAACAGCAAGCCGCGATTGGCCAGCGGGTAGTCCCAATAGCCGGCGACATACACATAACCGCGTGGCGTGGCCACGTAGTGATCGGGCGTCCAAATCCAGTTGGCATGTCCCTGATACCAATAACCGGGACGCCACGCGTAACGCGTTTGATGAAATGTCCAACAGCCGGGAATCCAGAAATGTTGATCACTGGGGGCAGCCAAATTGGGACCCAGTTCAAGCGTTTGCGGAGGCTGCGGCAAGAACTGCACCTCTTGCACGCCTTCGGCGGCCCAGAAACCGCTTACCCATTGGAAACCAATGCCGTTTGCCTGTTTGACGGTCGACCAATGTCCGGGCATCCATTGTCGCCCGGGTGGAATCTCGCGCCACACGCCGCTGATCCAGATAAAGTCGTTCTGTTCCTCAGAGAACATCCAGTAACCGCCGAGCCACTGTACGTTGTTTCCTTCGGGACGCACTTCCGGCGGAAGCTCTTCGATGGGCGCAGGGGGCTCGAGATCGATCACTGGCGAAGCCGCGTCGTTCACATCCAAAGCAAACGGTTCAGCAAACGCTTCGTGAATCGGGCCACGCTCCAATACATTCATGTCTGCTGCATCAGCGGCTGGAAGTGCCAACCCCGGACCAGCAGGTAGCCCGGGTTGCTGAGCATGGGCTGACTGCGCAAGGAAAGCGAGCGCTAGGGATAGGAGCGAGACGATTAAGGAGTCGGTAATGCGGTGAGTCATGACGACCTCAGTTGAGTTCATTATCAATGCGGCATTCGGCAATGCGCCATTCAGAAAACGCCGACAAGAGCCTAAGAGTGCAACGCCCGTGCCAATACGGTTAGTCAATGCAGCCTCAGAGCCAAAATGCAGGCAGTTTGGCCGCGAATGTTGATGTTCTGCTCCAGATGAGTCGCCCGAGGAAGTCCTTTGGCGTCGTCATTCCGAACACACGTTTTGTCGCGAAGGTCACGCTTAGACGCTCGACCTCTCCTAGCTCGTGCGTCAGAATCTGCTCTATCGAGAATTGAACAGGAGGTAACGGAGAGAACAGAATCAAACTAAAATTCACCTCTGTTTGCTCTGCTACCTCCTGTTAAAAATAGATGGACTCAATTCCCCCGCCTTTCATATTCAAGGACGCTTAATGTCCCCTGCAGCCATTCGCTCACTTTCGCTTTGTTTCACTCTCCTTCTGTCATGTGCTACTTCAGTTCGTGCTGACACTTCGGCCGACTTTGCGCAGCTATTGGAGGACTCCTGGGAGTACGACATGCAGGAGTTTCCGCAGTGGGCAACCAGTGCGGGAGATCATCGATATAACGATAAGCTGGAAGCCATTTCCTTGGCGGATGCGCGGCGTAGAAATGAGAGCACGGCCAAATTTCTCAAACGGTTGGAAGCACTCGATAGGTCCCAACTCGCCGCAACGGAGCAAGTGAACTACGATATTTTCGCCCGCCAGTTGAGAGAATCGCTCGCCGAGTTCAAATTCGGCAATCACTTGCTGCCGATCACAAACCGCTCGGGGTTTCATGTTAGTTTTCCTGAGTTGCGGCGCGATGTACCCCTGGAGAGTACGCGAGACTACGAGAACTACGTTGCCCGATTGCAGGCGTTTGGTGAGTATGCCAACGGGTATATGGAACTTATGCGGGTCGGCATTGATACAGAAAAGACTGTTCCTGCGGTTATTCTCCAAGGTTACGAACCAACTATCGATACACACATCGTCGATGACCCGGAGAAGAGCTTGCTCTACGAGCCACTCGAAGCAATCGCAGCGGCTGTGCCCGAGAGCGAGCACGAGCGACTTCGCACTGCTGCGAAGGAAGCCATTGCCGAAAGTGTTGTGCCTGGGTACAGACGTTTTGCCAAGTTCATGAAAAACGAGTACGTGCCCGCGGCGCGAGGCTCCATCGGCGCGTCGGCATTGCCCGACGGGCGCGACTTTTATCGCCATCGCGTGCGCCGCTTCACGACTTTGGATCAAACTCCCGAGGAGGTTCACCAAATTGGTCTCGCAGAGGTGAAGCGGATACGTAGCGAGATGGATGGAATCATCCAGCAGGTGGGCTTCGACGGCGATTTCGCGGCGTTCACTACGTATCTACGAACCGACCCACAATTCTATGCACCCTCAGCCGAGCAACTCATGAAGGAGGCGGCCGCGATATTGAAGAAGGCCGACGGCGAGTTGCCCAAGCTGTTTGGCAAGCTGCCGCGCACGCCCTACGGATTGCGCGAGGTGCCCGAGTACAACGCTCCGCGCACTACAGCAGCCTACTACCAACGTCCCGCGGGCGATGGCACCAAGGCCGGGTTTTTCTACCTGAATACATTCAACATCAAGAGCCGCCCGTTGTACACGCTCGAAGCGCTTGCGCTGCACGAAGCGGTGCCTGGGCATCATTTGCAACTCGCGTTGCAACAAGAGATCGAAGGCATGCCAAAGTTCCGCCGCTTCGCGGACTTTACCGCCTACATCGAAGGCTGGGCGCTGTACTCCGAGCGCCTTGGGCGTGAGATCGGCTTCTACAAAGACCCCTACAGCGATTTTGGCCGGCTCACTATGGAAATCTGGCGTGCGAGTCGGCTGGTAGTCGATACGGGTATTCACTACATGGGTTGGACGCGTAAGCAAGCGATTGATTACTTGCACGAGAATTCCGCCATGAGTTTGCACAACATCACCGCAGAGATCGATCGCTATATCGGCTGGCCTGGGCAAGCATTGGGATATAAGACGGGCGAACTGAAGATACGCGCGTTGCGCGCCCAAGCGGAGGAAGCCCTCGGAGAGAAGTTCGACATCCGCAGCTTTCACGACATGGTGCTCGCCAGCGGCGCGATTCCCTTGGATGTGCTAGAGGCGAACGTCCAAGCGTGGATCGAGAAGCAAAGCAAGTAGATCGCCACCGGGACGGTGCGGGCTAACGTACTCGAGGACTACTCGCAAACTACGCACCTTCCGGTACGAACATCATCACCAGTCCGAGCATCAGGTACATCACCAGCAGCAGCCACCAACCGAGCACGACGATCCGCGGTGCTTCGTAACCGGTGGCGTACACGACCAGACCGGCGAGCGCCGTGAAGCCGAGCAGAATGCCCATGGTATCGCGACCGAACAGTCGCGAGAAGCCAAGCATCAAGGCGGCCGCGGTCATTGCCATCAGCAGTTGTTGCATGGAAAACTGCCACTGAAATCGCGGTCGCTCTGCGTCCATGCTTTCGGCGCGCATCGCTTCTAAGTCGCGAGCAAAGCTGCCGGTATCTTCGAACGCGTCCTCGTCCTGCGCAAACAACGCTTCCAGCTCAGCCCGCTTCGCCTGGCGACGGGCGATGAGTTGCCGCTCTTGCCGAAGCACAAAGTACCAGCCCGCGGCTACGACCGTGAGAAAGCCCCAGAATAGCAAGTTACAACCGCCAACTTGGCGATGCAGAGTAAGCACGATGGCCAACACGGCAGTGAGAATGAGCAGGTGCCGTGTAGAGAAACGGAACTGTTTGATCCAGTCAGTCTCAAAATCTAACCCGATTTCCTCGTCTTCTTCATAAACGTTGTCGATAGCAACCGTCTGCCCAGCACGCTTGATGCGCTGCTCGGCCCGTTGTTTCTCGTGAGCAACAATGGCTGGATCGACAGGCTCCAGCTCCAGTTCAAGGTCGTCGTCGTCGGATAAGTCGTCGGCCATCGTCCTATTGTCGCTTTCGCATTAGGGTAGTGCAACCTAGTCTCGGAACAACTTGCTAGGATATATTCATGGAAGTGACTGCTCCCTGCCTACTGCCCACTAGTTCCCCATGCATCTCCTTCTCACCGCGCTCGGCAGCTATGGCGATGTCTTACCGATGGTAGGGCTTGGCGCTGCGATGCGCGAGCGTGGACACGAGGTTTCGGTGATTACGAATCCGCACTTTCGAGAGGAGACTGAAAGTGCCGGATTGGATCTTGTACCCCTGGGAACGATCGAAGAGTACGAGGAGCTCACAAGCCACCCTGACCTTTGGCGGCCCATACGAGGGCCGAAGATCATGATGGAGCTGGTCGCTACTTTCGCACGCGAACTGTACGACACCATCTCTGATCACTATCGTGTAGGCGAAACGGTGCTCGGATCCCATGGGCTCGATCTGGCCGGTCGCACTTTTAGTGAGAAGCAGATCCAGCAGGGAAATCGTGCACCGCAAGCGACAATCCACTACGCGCCGCTCGCTCTACGGACGATGCACGACACGCCCAACTTCATCGGGGCCTTCACGCAGCCGCCCACCCCACGCTGGCTGAAGCGACTGCAATTCTGGTTGGGTGACAAGCTAGTGATTGATCGCATTCTCGGCAAAGAAGTGAATGGCTTGCGAGCCGAACTTGGCTTGCCACCTGTGAGCCGGATTTATCGCCAGTGGCACAACTCACCTGAGCTGACCCTCTGCTTCTGGCCGGAGTGGTTTGGCCCTAAACAGCCCGACTGGCCACACTCAGCTGAGCTGGTTGGCTTTCCGCTCTATGATTCCGACCCCGCTGCGGAGTTGTCCGAAGATGTCGAAACCTTTCTCAATGCAGGCGAACCGCCTATCGCATTTGCCCCGGGTTCTGCAAACACGCAAGCAGCTAAGTTCTTCCAAACGGCGGTCGGCGTTTGTGAGAAGCTCGATCGTCGAGGCGTGCTACTCACGAAATACCCACAGCAAATTCCGGATGACCTGCCGCCGTCGGTGCAGCACTTCGCTTTTGTGCCATTCAGCAAACTGCTACCTCGCGTGGCGGCGCTGGTGCATCATGGCGGCATCGGCAGCTGCGCCCAGGCGCTCTCCGCAGGTGTGCCGCAGTTGGTGATGCCGATGTCCTACGATCAGCTGGACAACGCCACACGCCTGAAACGCCTAGGCACAGGCGATCTCGTCATGCCCAAACAATTCAAGACGCACAAAGTTGCCCAACGCCTGGCCGAGCTGTTTCAGCAACCCAGCATTCACGAGAGTTGCCAGCAACTCGCGAAGCGCTGCGACGGAGCAGTCGCTATTCGGGGTGCTTGCGAGAATTTCGAACGCCTGTTCAATGACACAGAGAAAGGCAAAAGATGAGCACCGCCGATTCGTCTGATTCAGAGTTTCAGCGCCCCGAGTATATGGTTGTGTTAGGCCTGCTACCGCCTTATGCGGAGACGGACGTGCACAAGGCGTATTTCGAGCGGGCGAAGCAAGCGCACCCAGATCACGGCGGCAGTGCAAGCGAGTTCCATCAACTGCACGAGGCGTTCGAAAGCGCCATGCACTATCTGGAGCACCGCACCGATCGTCATTCGTGGATCGCCGCACAAGTGAAACGCTATGTCCGACAGACGGCGGCCGTCGAATTAGTGAGAGAGCTAGGGGCAGAAATCGAGTACGAGGTGATCGACTGGCTGAGGAAATCCTTCGGCGACTTCGCTGAGCTGACGGAGAAGACTATTGGCATCAAGCTGGCGGATTCGCCGCGTGGTGATGCTTTATTGGAATGCTTGGAGGAGAACGCGAAGAGTTTCCAAGACCTACGCAGGCTTGATCTCTCCAACTGCGAAGTGACTGACGAGGGGGTGTCGCGCTTGGCTGGGTTCGAGCGACTTCAGCAGATTGATCTCAGCAACAATCCCGTCGGCAAACAGGCTGCCAGCGTGCTTGCATCGCTCCCTGCGTTGCAAGAGGTGGTCGTGAGTGGCACGAAGATCGGCTGGTGGAGCAAGAGGAAGTTAGGCGGGCGCAGTGTGCTGAGCCTCAGCGATTCCCTTTTGACAAACGCGATCTAGTAGCGCACAACAGGCTGCCATTGTGTTGCCGTTCGTGTGTCGCCTTGCGGCGTGACAATTGGCGGTGCGGCGGGCGAAACGCCGGCGGCTTGCAGCGACGCTACGCGAGTGGATATCTCTGGTTGGAAGCGGTTGATTGTGAGCGAACGCTGGTAGTTGGCGAGCGCTTGGGCACGATCGCCGGACATCTCTCGCAAGCGGCCCAGTGCTGTGAGCGCGCGGCTGTTCTGCGGCTCAATCGAGATGGCCTCAACCAAACGTGTGGTCGCTTGGGGTAGGTTGTTATTTTCCTCCAGCAAGCGGGCCAACTCGATACGCGGGTCGGCCAACTTGGGACTACGTTGAGCCCAGCCTTCGAGCAAGCGAAAGGAGGCGTCGCGGCGATTGGTTTCGGTGAGTAGCACGGCCAGCCCGCGATAACACTCGGTATGATTGGGATCGTACTCCAGGCACTGATTGTAGAGTTGCTCTGCCTGAGCAAATTCGGCCGTGTTGTTCTGCAACTTGGCACTCTTGTGAAGTGCCGCGGCCAGATTGTAGTAGCTGGTGGCGTTCTTGGGATCGGTTGCCACGGCACGCTGAAACTGATCGGCCGCCTGAGCATAATTGCCAGACTGATAAAGACGCACTCCCTCTGAATTCAGGGCCTGCGTATTCATCTGTTTGCAGCCCACAGCCAACAAGCAGGGCAGGGCGGCAAGCAGTAGACGGGTAGCGATAGTCGACATCACGGGCAACGCGCAGCGGCGTTCTCCTCAGTTTGGCAAATAGTTCCGTGGCGGAGAGTAGCGGCGTGGGTCGTAGGACGCAAGTTCGCCTCTGCCGGTGTGCTAGCACTACTCCAACTATCGCGAGCGTCAGCGGCGGAGAAGCAAAAGAGTCAGGTCTCTTTTTTAGGCCTGCCCCGCTTGCGTAGGGTGCTTTCCAGGCCCAGGCGCGCGGCGCTCTGCTTCCGGCTCGATTGAGGACGTCAAAAAAACGTGACCGGCCGGACAATGACGTTTCGTGCGAGGCATGCTCGCAGTCTAGCGGATCGGCCCCGGCCATCTGACCCCTTTGTTTCCCCCATCGCGTCTCTTCTCCTATTGTAGATTGGGGCAATGCCAGCAATTACAATAGTCTGGTGACGCTGTCAAACGATGACGACAGGAAAAACCAAGCGGGCCACCTACCAAGATATAAGGCACTGCGAGGATTGGCTGATCCGCAGGAAAAGACGAACGAGTTTGAACACTTAACCAGATTGAATGAGGAGGGATTACAAATATCAGAAAGCTTCCATGGCACGAAATTCCGAGGCAGTACCTTAAGCAGATGTATTAGGTCGGCTTGCAGGGCTTAGGCATTGTGAGGGCGAGTGAGATGTAGTGGTTGGGTGGTCGAGACTTAAGAACTAGGGGTTTTTTCCCGCCGTTCCTTTTCTAGGTAACTTCTTTCGAGTAGACATTATTGTTCTTAAGTTCGTGAGCAGTGCTGCGCTTAGGCGTGCGTGCGCACGAACTTGAGGCGAGAGAATGGTTTTCTCTCATGTTATAGCCTCAAGATTTTTGGTCTTGTTCTTATAGGGACAGGTTACGAGAAATTTTTGTTGGAGTCTGACTCGGCGTTGGATTCTGGAAGCCGTTCGTTTGGATAGACAAGGAAAGTAGTACAATGAAACCTACAATAGAATGCGCTGCTAGAGATCCGTTTGTGATGCTGATGTTAGGCGTCGCTATGTTGGCGGTGCCGGTCATTTGTGGCGTCGTCTCGAATGCGCATGCGGTTGGTGTTCACAATGTGAACATTACACCAGCCTCTGCGTATACTGAATACGCGGCTTTGTTTCCAAGCGTCGGCGGCCTCTTTGTTGGCGACACCGGCTTTGCCTCCGGTGTCGGTGTGGGCCCTATGAACCAATTTGGTGGATTTAATTGGGCCTTTACGGCGGGACACGCCACTGTTGCTGACGTAAACAATCCGAACTCACTACTCCTACCAGAAGAGTTTCTATTCGTCATCGGATCGAACACCTCTACAGGTGCTCAGGAGTTTAAGACACCTACCGAAGTGTTCTTGCATCCTGGCTACGACGGTGTCGAGCAAGGAGTGGATCTGGCTTTGCTTTACTTTGAAGATGGGTTTACTACGGCTGCGCCAGCGGAGCTTTACCAGGGTTCCGTACAGGTTGGTGACGTCGCTAGCATTGTTGGATACGGACAAACTGGAACCCCTGCAACTGGCGCGGCGCCTACCCTTGACGGTGTTAAGCGCGCTTCACAGAATTTTGTCCAATTCGCAGATTCGCCTACAACTGGATATTTAGAGTATTTTTTCACTCAACCGGGATTCTCCAACTTCTCTGCTCTCGGCGGCCAAGCCATGCCCGGAGATTCAGGCGGAGGATGGTTCATTCAGTCCGATGAAGACTTCTATTTAGCTGGAATCACATCTGGCGGCGAAGGAGTTTCACGCTATGGCGCAGCAAGCTCCGCCTACGAAGTGAACCTTGCGTCAGCTTGGATTAATGACACGATTGCATCGAAAACCGCTATGCCTGAACCTTCAAGTCTAGTTCTACTGGCTGGTGCTAGCTTAGGTTTCTTAACACGTAGAAGCAGAAGCCGAGGCTAATTATTTGGAGAAACAAAAGGTCAGGCCCAGGCGCGCGGCGCTCTGCTTCCAGCTCGATTGAGGACGTCAAGAAACGTGACCGGCCGGACAATGACGTTTGGTGCGAGGCATGCCCCCTTTGTTTCCCCTTACTTCTCATCCCCGTTGCTTTCACTGCTTGTCAGTTCTTTGATTAGGGACACTTCTTTCTGACGATAAGGACTACCATCGGTGTTAAAAATATCATGGTGCCAGAGTTCTGGCTCACCGAGAATCGGTGTTTGCCAAGTCGACCACGGGTACTTCGTTTGAGACTTGCCATCGACCAATCCCCAACAATACGCGCCGACTTTCTCATTCTTGAGAATCGGCAGGATCGTCTCAAATGTGCTCCCATGACCACGGGCCATGTATTCAGTGCAGATCAGCGGACGACCGTACTTGCGAAGCTCGTCGATACGAGCCTGCATAGCTTCCGGAGTGCCGTAATCGTGGTAGGAGATGACGTCGCTCAGTTCCAGGGCAGCTTGGTGCACAAGATTGAGATCTTTGAGATTATCCCAAGCGGGCCCTCGCCACACTCCTACCGTCAGAGGCTGCGATGGGTTGACCGAGCGTGCCCAGCCAAACGCCTTTCTTGTCAATTGAGCAGCAACCTCATCCTTATTGTCGAGTTCTAGTGGCCCATAGCTACTTGTGTTTGGATTGTCAGGCTCGTTGAAGAGGTCCCAAATGACGATGCGCTCATCGTTGGCAAAGTGGGTGACGAGATCGGTGACATACGGTTTGAGCTGATCCTGTTTTTTCGGATCGGCCAGGAGAACTCGCCCGGGACTTTGCACCCAGCCACTGTTGTGAACTCCCGCGCGTGGAGGTCTTTGCAGTCCCGACTGGGGATCTGGATCCCAGACGCCGTCAAAAATCACCATCAGCGTACTGATTTTGTGCTTCTCGGCAATCGAGAGGAATTCGTCGATCCGCTTAAAATAGCCGTCTCGGTCTTCGCTCCAAGGCAGGTCGTGGAGATACACGCGAACGGTGTTGAAACCGATCGACTCGGCCCAACCTAGCTCACGATCAATGGTTTCTGGATCAAATGTGTCGGCCTGCCACATGGCTAGTTGGTTGATGGCAGAACTCGGTAAGAAGTTACAACCAACTAGCCACGGTTGATTGGCGTACCACTGGGTGGCTCGTTCCTTGGACCAACGTTCTCCTCCCATCGCTAAACCCGTGGAGGTCAGGCAGAGTAAACACGCTACTAGTAAGCTAGAAGCGTGTTGAGAACGAAACACACGGTTTAAGAATTCAAAAGGCATCAGTTCCCCATTGATCTTGCCTTGTGGAGAAACAAAAGGGTCAGGTCTCTTGTTTAGGCCTGCCCGGCTTGCGTAGGGTGCTTTCCAGGCCCAGGCCCAGGCCCAGGCCCAGGCGCTCTGCTTCCGGCTCGATTGAGGACGTCAAAAAAACGTGACCGGTCGGACAATGACGTTTCGTGCGAGGCATGCCCGCAGTCTAGCGGATCGGCCCCGACCCTAAAATAGACCTGAAACCGTTGTTTCCCTAGTTGCTAACTCCCCTCGGACTGGTACTCCGACGCACGTTAGCATGTTGCGTTTTGACTCATAGGTGGGCGTCAACGGCACACTTTAGCAACCGGCAGTTTCCTGCTTCGAGGGCGACCGGCCCGCCAAAATGATCACCTGTAAGCTACGGTAGGTTAAGAATCGGAAGTAGGTCTTGCGGGGCGAGACCTGGAGGTGCTGCGTTCCAGTGACGGCTCATGGAAGTCTGCTTTCACTACCAGCAGTGCAACAATTCGCCGTGACGTATAGGATTTCTGCTAACGTAACAGGTTCGAATGGATTTCGACGGCTTCCTTTATACGCTCAGTGGTTAGCGTTTGATTGAAGTCATCCGGTACACGTATTGTAAATCTTCACCTTGACGTACTAAGAGCCGGTACGGTTCAGACTCACTTGAATCAGCAACTAGATAGAGCTCCTTGCCTTGGAGTTCCTCAATACGATTCTCTTCTAGAAATTCCACGTGATATAGGCTCCGTCCTCTATTGAGTGGGTCTTTGAGTCGCAATGCTTCTAGCTTAATCAAGTACCCCGGATAAGCCACCATAGTAACCGCGCTGTGGAAATGTTTACCTGACCATTCATAAGAGCATTTATTCTGGTCGAGACATATTAATTTACTCAATCTACGGTTACGCAAGGGAACCTCCAATAAACCTAAATCACTCGGATTCTCGGCTACTCCTGTCACATAGCCGCTTGCTAAGGAGGTCTTTGGAGGTAATGTTTGCTTTACACCAGCCTGGCTATCGTCCGTTTTCTCAGCAATCGGAACACGATCAAAAAGTTGTATTACTTGCGTTGGTGACAGTGTATCAGTGCGTCGGGGCGGTTTCGCATTCCCTACTAAATATCTCTGGTGCACACCAAGCATCAGCTGGCTGGATCTGGCCAGACTCGCTTTATCCGTTAGCAATAGGTATAGATCCTGCTCCGACCTAGTCGGTTCAAAGGTAACTCGAATTAGTTTTTCACGCTGTGCATTCACACCTTCCAAGTGAAATTGGACAGGGATTTTCTTCTTTCGCTTTAATTGAGAGAGGCTGGCATCACCAAAACTATTGAATTGCCATTCACCTTCTTCGCAAACAAGAAAGCCACTTCCAATTCCAGATGAATCTAACTCTCCAAAGATGCGAATTAGATTCACTGGCCGTCCATCTGAAATTAGAGGGATTGTTGCAGGGGTAGCTAAAACCTCGCTTTGCAAGTTGAAAGTACAGCTGTAATTGCTGTCCTGATTTCCGGTGGGTGAATCTTGAGCGGAAGTTTGAATCGAACACAACGGAATTGCAAGCAGAAGCGCAATTAGGGTATCCCTGAGAAGCTTAACTAAATGTAAACATTGGGATGCCATGTCTATTTCCTGTTTTTTTGTCAAACCTGCCGACTGCACGTAAGTTGATTATCCACCTAAGTTTGAATCGTGTTAAGGTCATTACCTTAGCTAAAAGAGTCCACTGATAGCATGCGATTCTATTTCAATTGCAGAGATTCTTTGCTTACTAACCGAAGGGGTATTCGACGCTGCGATTGCGAGGACGCCCCCTCGGAGGGCACGATAGCAACTTGCCAATTCGCGTCGGCCTACCAGTCCGAGGGGAGTTAGCAACGAGCGTCAGCTCGGTACGCGAATGGCACTTACTTTTCTTTAAGTCCTATCACCCCAACTCCTAAGCATCGCTATCGCAGCAGTACTTTCTTTAGTCCTTGCTGAACGAACGTCGTCAAAAAAAGCCTTGCTTGCTAGTAATGGTGGTGTTAGAGAACACCATCTGTGCAAGTGAGGCCTTTTTTGCCTAGGTCAGTTCGGCGTAAACGCTTCCAGAAATCTACGTGCCATTCGATTCATTGTTCGACGCACCGTAGCGAGTTCGCCGCGAGATAAAGGCGCAAGAATCGAACCTGATTTGAGCATTCCTAAAAGATCGCTAGGGAATGGGAATGGGTGACTGGTTCTGAAATGTTTCCCAGGGCGATTCAAAGTTTCATGATACCCAGCTTGGCGAATAGCTTATCGACTCGGTAAGCGTTTTCTCTGATAGCACCGATGAGGCTGGGGACTTTGGCTAAACGGAGCAGATTGATAGCCGCATTGCGGAAGCAGGCTAAGTTTTGGCTTCCACGGTGATGACGGACCCCACAACGGTCTTCTTGCCAGAGGACATCACGAACCCAGTGCAAACGGTTTTCAATGCCCCAATGGCTACGCCAGATCTCAAGCAGCTTCTCCGCATCGGCACGCTGCGGAGAGAGACTGGTGATGGCATACTGGACCTCGGTGATCGTCTCGTTGTTGCGACGACTCGTACGCTCTAAGCGAATCACCTGCCGAAGTCCGGGCCAGCGAGAGAGGTGCGGAACGATCCGCGTGCTGGCCTGAAGATGCCGCGTGATAACGCGACCATGCTCTTTGGTGTGCGTCCGGACCTCGGTTTGGAACGCCTCTTTTTTATGCTGACTGGCGGGGGGAAAAGGCCGGTAAGAAATCACCGGCGATGTCTTCTTCTAAGTTTCCCTGATTGCCTTTTACGACAATCAGGAAGTCACCGCCCGAATCGGTAATGGTCCTACAAATCTCGGTCTGTGCGAACATCGCGTCTCCGGTCACCACACGTCCTTCCAAGACAAGCGTCTGGAGAATTTCGGGGGCGGTCTTAATCTCGTTCGTCTTTCCCGAGACAGGCATTTGGCTGAGTACGCAGCCGGTCTGCTGATCAAACAGGCTCAAGAGATGGACCGACTTGCCGTACCGATCCAGGGTCTTACAAAGCGTCTTTCCATCAATGGCTAGGCAGGCCATTGCTTGGGGGTCGACTTCTGCGTGAGGAGTGATCCAAGCACGCAAGGCTTGTTCGAGTTGCTCCGGGTCCATCATGTTCAGTAAGTAACGAAACGCGCCTTCTTTGGGCGGCGTGCGAAAGTACCCCAGCAGATACCAAACGCTCTTCTCTTGAGCGTGAATCCACTGGGCAATGGCTTCATAGCCTCGCGCACCGCACAATACGGCACAGGCAACGGTGGCCAGCATGGCCTGCAATGAGTGGCGCCTTCCTTTAGCCCCACGCGGGTCGGGAATCTGCTGCAAGTGAGCTAGCAGACTCTCCGCGTGAGCGGCATTCACAGTAAAACCTCCTGAAATTAAGGACGAAACGTTAGTTGCTCTAAAACACGTACGCAACCTGATCTGCACAGGTTCATTCTTTGCGTAGTCCTGAAATGTTTCACCCCAAGTTTGACCCAAGCGGGCGAGCGAAGTTAACATGGCAAGTGCTGCGAGCTTGAGGTAGTCTCGGGTTCAACCCATTCGATAAAGATCGAGCTGAGGACTGAATGCCGAGCCATACGCCGATACAATCACGCATCGCGCGCGGGCAGTTGCCCGTGGTCCGCCCGTTCCCAAGCACCGATGCGCTCTTTGTGGATCTCAAGGCGGGGGTCCATCAGATCTGCACCCCCACGGTGGTCCAGTCAGCGCGGCAACGGTTGCTCGTCAAGGCAGTCACGATTTGCACTCTGTGGATCGGTTTGTATGGACTCATGCTGGCCATCGGGCGCGACGGTTTATCCGTCGCCTATCTGGCGGCGTGCGCACTGTTTGCCTGGGCCGATGCTCTGGTGGCCATGAATGTGACGCATGACGCTAATCACAGCGCCATGTTCGTCGCTCGTCGGGCAAATCGCGCGGTCGGTTTTCTGACAGACGTCATCGGCATCAGCAGCCATGTGTGGCGTTACGTCCACAACTCGCGGCACCATACGTATCCCAACATCGAGGGCGCCGACCACGACATCGACAGTGGAGGCGTGCTGAGACTCTCGTACGACCATCCGCGACGGTGGTGGCATCGGTATCAACACTTATACTTTCCGTTGGTCTATTTGCTGAACTTCAGTGCCCACAACCTGCGCGACATACGAATGTTCGTAACAGGGCGCGTTGATCAGCACACGCAATTGCCCCACATGACCGCAGGAGATAGGGTCGCGTTTTGTCTTGGCAAACTGTTGTGCTTCCTCATGCTCTGGGCGTTACCGGCGGTAGTGTGCGGGTGGACGACGGCGCTGGCCGGTTTGGCAGTCATTGCCGTAGTCTTCAATCTCACGCTGGCTACCGTGTTTCAGTTAGCGCACATTGTGCCGGACGCTTTGACGCCCCCTGAGTTCTGCCGGGCCGGACCGACAAACACTTGGTCTGAGCATCAGTTAGCAACAACCGCCAACTTTGCTACGCAGAGCCGATCGATCGGGTGGCTCGTTGGCGGATTGAACTTTCAAATTGAGCACCACCTCTTCCCGCGGCTACCGCATACGTGCTATCCACTGGTTTCCGATTATGTGCGCACAACGTGCCAAGACCATGGCGTGGCGTACGTAGAATACCCGACCTTCCGCGAAGCGCTTCGGCAGCATGCCGTCGCCCTGCGCACCTTGGGACGGAAAGACTGAATGCGTTGCTTGAGCCGCATTCGCTGCTAACGATCAAACAGCTTGCCATCCCCAGCTTGCTGACTTAACAGCCGAAGGCCAACCGTTCTCAGGTGCAACCCTCCCCGACGCTGAGACGTCGACCCTCCCAGAGGGAGGGTGGCACTCAATCCTAACCTGCCTCTGAAAAACACCCTCCCCTTGGGAGGGTCGGCCTCTCGGGGCCGGGGAGGGTTTTCGCAGCTGGTGATGGCAGGCAGTTTTGGGAAAAGTTCTAAGCCCATAAGGTGTGTGCATTAGGGTAGTTCCCGCTCGGTCACTCGCCACCGGAGTCGCGCCGCAACGGTTTGCCTGCTAAGGTCTCCAGCAACTCGCCGTTGTCGATGGCCAGCTTGCCGTTGACTAGCACCCAGCGGACGCCTTGCGAGGGTTGGAACGGTTCTTGATACGTGGCATTGTCCTGCAACTCCACTGGGTCAAAAACCACTAAGTCGGCGACTTGGTCGGTGCGCACGTAGCCGCGATCGGTCATGCCGAGGATGTCGGCAGGGAGGCCACTGGCGCTGCGGATGGCGGCGGCCAGTGGCAGCACCTTATCCTGGATGGCGTAGCGGCCGATCTTGCGAGGGAAGGTGCCAAAACTGCGCGGGTGGGGCCGGGAGCCGTCGTCGATTTTCACGCTGCCGTCCGATGCGGTGGCGACCCAGGGGAGCATCATCACGTATCGTACGTCCCCTTCGTCCATGCTGAAGTTGACCCCTTGGGCACTCGCGTCGAGCAGGATTTCCATCGCGATGTCGATCGGTTCGCGCTTCTCTGCCGCGGCGACCTCGCGGATCAGCATGCCAACCCAGTCAGGCTGCTGTTTCGAGGAAGCGATCATCACCCGATCGCGGGCGGCCAGCGCTTCGGCGACGTACGGGCGGAGCCGTGCCGCTTCCGTCGGGTTCTTGAGCCGCTCGGCGGTGGCTTGGTTACCCCCTTCGCGTTCTTTGTCTGAGAGCAGCATCGCCATGATCGAGGTGGATGACGCGGTGTACGGATACTGGTCGGCCGTCACACGCACGCCATTCTTGCGGGCCTCTTCAATGACATGGGCTGCCGCGCGGACCTTGCCCCAGTTGCGACGCTTGCTCGATTTGAAATGCGAGACATGCACTGGCAGATTTGCCTGCCTGCCGATCTCGATCGTTTCCTCGACGGCTTCCAGCAATTCATCGCTTTCGTCGCGCATGTGACTAGCGTAAAAACCCCCCTGCTTGGCGATCCGACTGGCGATCGCCACGAGTTCGGCAGTGTCGGCATACGAACCGGGCACGTACTGCAACCCGGTCGACATGCCCCACGCGCCTTCCTGCATGGCGGTGTCGGCGAGCGACTGCATTTTTTGCAGTTCGGTGTCGTTTGGTGCACGGCGAGTTTGTCCGATCACTTCGCCCCGCAGGCTCCCCTGCGGCAGCAGGTGCGCGACGTTGACGCCGATACCTTGCGCGGCAAGCTCATCGTAATACTTGCCCACTTCGATCGGGCCGCCACCGCAATTGCCGGTCACCAGTGTGGTGCAGCCCTGCGTTAAATAACAACGCGAATCTCTTGTCTCGGGAGTGAGGATCGTGCTGTCGCTGTGGTTGTGCAGGTCGATGAACCCCGGGCAGATCACGAGCCCGCGACAATCGATGGTCCGCTTGACCTCTCCGGGAGTAAACTTCCCGACCGCGATGATCTTGTCATCGCGCACTGCGACACTGCCTTGGTAGGGCTCCCCGCCGGTGCCATCCACGATCGTGCCATCCTGGAGTACGAAGTCGGCGCTGATAGGTTGATCGGTGTTTTCAGCAGCCAACGCAGTTGGGAAGAGGGAGCAAGCGAGCAAAAAGGCAACGGCGATGGAAAATCGAAAAGGCATGGGAGAACTCGCTTTGCTAACTTTTCTTGGTTGGTAGGAAGCAGCCAACATTGTAGAGCGGATTGCGACGATTGGCAGTCGTCCCGCGAGACTTTTGCGGAGAAGCGAAGGGGAAAAAC
This sequence comes from Adhaeretor mobilis, assembly GCF_007741515.1. GTDB lineage: Bacteria > Planctomycetota > Planctomycetia > Pirellulales > Lacipirellulaceae > Adhaeretor > Adhaeretor mobilis. The sequence goes on along the minus strand of NZ_CP036263.1, from coordinate 5,519,319 downwards.
AAAGAGGGGAGGACCAATCCTGGGCCTCGAAAAAGGTGTCAGGAACCTTTTTGCTTGTTTCTCGGTCTGCCTCGTGGGCGAAGTGTGCTTTCCAGGCCCAGTTGCTTCACCGTGCGATCGCTCCACTTGGCAGAACCGTAGGGACGGCCCCGTTCGACGCTCCGGCGAATGGCTTTAAGCTCAGCTTCGCTAAGGCACTGGTTGACGTGCTCCACCCAGTTGGGACTACGACGCACGGGCCACTTGGCCAGAAGTTGCTTCTGCGAGGCGTCTCCCTGACTCCATCGCCAAAGACTACTCCACCGCCACGCCTCTGCGTGGGCAACCAGGTTCGCTCGCAATGCATTCCGCTCAACATAACGACAGACCGTCAAATAATGCTCATCATCCTCCAGCGGGAACGACTTGAATCGCCCCTGATAGACGTGGCCGCTACCGGTAGAGTGCCGATGAGCGTGCCAGCGTTGGGTGTGGGTGAGCGTCAGCCACCCCGTGAAACGCGACAAATCGTCGTCCTGCTCCGGCCAGACTACCAGATGCCAATGATTGGGCATCAGGCAGTAAGCCAGCAGTCGCATGCCGGTGCGCTCGACGGCCTCTTCGAGCACTTGCTCAAAAGCCGCGTAGTCCTCGTCCTTCTCGAAAATGGTCATACGCGCGTTAGCGCGGTTCAGGACGTGATAAACGAGGCCCCCGCGGGCGGCTCGGTGTGATCTTCCCATGAGGCCAGATTAGTCAGGAAACGCTGGAGAGTCAAGAAAAAAGGTTCCTGACACCTTTTTATGGCCCGCCTGGCAACGGGCGGCTTTTCTTTTGCTCGCGACCTGAAAAGGGCTCAAATAGGGTCCCCCTGGAAATCGGGATTGTGGACAGCTCAAAACTAGGCTTTTGATGCGGTTGCCGAGGGGCTCATTTTGGGTGTACCCCAGCTGGTATTATCCTTCGAACTTTTGGGTAATGACTCAGAGATTCCTCTGTAATAAGAGAATTATCTGCTGAACCGGTCATGCCCCGCTACACTAAGCATCAGTGGGGTTAACCGCGAGAGAGAGTGGCAGACCAATGAAGAGTATTTTCAGTATTTGTTTAGCAATTGGGCTCAGTTCAGCGTTCAATGCATCAGCCGCGACGATCTACAGCCAAACCACGCCCTCGGAGCCGTTTGCAGCATTTTCGTCCGCTGACTTCCCGATCTCTCAAAAATCAGCAGACAATTTTCTGATCGATGCAGCGGAACCGGTGACAGTCCGCTCCTTACGTTTTATCGGCAGTACCGGCGTAGTGACACCGACACCTGATGTCTTCCGAGTTGTGTTCCTGGAAGACGCAGGTGGGTTACCTGGTGCACCTCTTGTAGGGGGCGATTTTGATATCGGCTCGCCGTATAGTCGTGAGCCGACGGGTGGGCCATTGCTCAATGGGGTTACAACTCCGCACGAATATATAGTCAACGTGCCTGGCGGACTCGTTTTAAGCCCTGGCACGATTTACTGGCTATCTATTACCAATACTCCGCAACCCAATCTGGGTTGGGTCTGGGCGCGGGCAGATAGCGAATTAGATCAACTGACCGCTGCAACATCAGGCAGTGTCGCCTCCGGTCCTTGGAACACTTTTGAGACCGGTGGGATGTGGTTCGAACTCAACGATCAAACCATACCAGAACCATCTTCATTACTACTTCTTCTCGCCTCACTTTGTTCGACGGTAGTTGCTAGAAGTCGGCAATGTAATCAAGCTTCGATCTCGCCAAAAATCTAATGGCCAGCTTTCAATAATTTCACGCGTTACTTGGTCCGTGTGCTTTATTCATGGAGAAACGGCAATGTTAAACAAGCACTATATCTCGCGATATAACGTTCACAATCGACATCTGCGCATCGAGCGACTGGAGGAGCGACGAGTTCTAGCCACAGTGGTCGTTGATTTTGCCGTTGACTTTTTTGACGCAGTTGCCTCCTGGAATATCGAAAGTAAAAAGGTGTCAGGAACCAAATTGCCTGTGGGGCTTGGCTGATTTCCCCATCACTTCTCTCCGTCGTTCTAGGGCGGGGTAGGGTCTCTCAAAAGCAAAGCAAGGCACGGAAACGCGTCTCGTGGGCAGATTCCGCGAAACGCTTCCGTAGGCTAGCCACGCAGTGATGCTCTGGCTGAATGGAATCGGCGCGTTTCTCTACTCAACGCAACGCCGGCCAAAAATTGTGGCTGAAGCTGGCTAGAGCGTTTCGTACAATGGTCGGTACGACGCGATCGACTGCGAATCGCTTTCCACGGGTACCCGTACGCTGAAGCGTGCCGATGGAGTGGCGTCGGAGAGTTTTGCACGCGCCAGACTATCGCAAAGCAAAAGTCGCCAGGGAGAGCCTTGCTTGCGTTGCGTAAGTCTTGCCACGGCAAGGGTTAACACGGTAACCAGCGCCTAGAGCGAGCCGACTTTTGCACCTAGAAACACGCCTTCCGTGCAAAAGTATCGCCGTGCAATAAGTAACACCGTGCAAGAGTCGGAGCAGAGCCAAGCCGGTGTGGGATTCTTGAGCGCCGTATCCTTGAGCCGTGATGCGCGAGCACTCGAATTCTCTTGGGGGGCAGGGACAGAGGGTGAGACGGGGCTCGGTGCTTACGACTCGTGTGTCGAGAATCCTGCCCGCACAATCAGAGCAAGCGGCATGGGCTACCGAGATAGGCAGGTTTTCGCAGAATACCCGAGTTGAAATCTCCTTGTGATTTGCATTTCCTCCGGAGTCGGGAATGTTTGTGTGACCCTCCAAGTCACTTGTAAGCTAAGCTCCCCGCTGGCTACCCTTCCTAACGTCCCGCCTAGGAGATTTAACTGTGGCCAAGACCAAAACACCTACCCAAAAGAAGACCACCAAGAAATCTGCAGCCTCTAGCAAGACAAAATCAGCTTCAGCAAAAAAGCGTACCGCCAAGAAGGCCACCACGAAGCCCACTACGAAGACATCCGTCGCCAAGGGCAAGACTGCCAAGAAAGTGGGCGACGAGGAAGTTACTATCGATCGTCGCCGCAACGAGCGTCGTGACGCGGAGGTTGCTGCAGAGAACAAGGCACCTGTTGCCAAGAGCGAGCGTCGTGAGAAAGTGCAGCGTCGCCGCCAGATTGATCCTACCACCTGCGAGCGTGATTACTCAGAGAAAGAAGTCGAGTTCATGAACGCCATGGACGAATACAAGCGTACCAGCGGTCGCATGTTCCCGACTTGTAGCGAAGTGCTCGAAGTGATTTTCGAACTCGGTTACGAGAAGGTTTCCGCTGCTGAGTTGGCCCAACTCGGCCGGGCACCGATTGCTGCGGAATCGGTTGTCGAAGGTTTCGACAGCGACGGCGACGAATCTTCCGTTGAAGAAGCCGAGCTAGTTGGCTGAGGGGGCAAACAAATTTAGGCTCAACAAGAACGCCGTGGAGCAATCCGCGGCGTTCTTCTTTTCTCTGCGTTAAAGTCACTTACGGTAGTGAGTCTTCAACGATGTCGCGCAGTTCCTGGGAGGAGACTTCTTCCAGCTTCTTGCCGCGAGCGTCAAGCTGTTCGTTGACCTTAATGGCCGTTTCTTGCATGACGCCGTGCGTTTCTTCGGAGCCACCCGCCAAGAGGAAGTTCTTGCCGCGGGTTAAACGCTTGTGGCCATCTTCCGCATCAAAGGCGAGCCCCAGCAGGGCCGCTTTGGGTTGTTCTTTCGGCTTTGGAAGGCGTGAACTCATCTCGGGTCTCTTCTCCGTGGTCGGCTTGTGATAGTGGTGATTGCCTACATCGTATCTTACACATGCACGAAGGCAAGTTGCTCTAGAGTCAGGCCTTCCGAAGATCCAGGGGAATGACAAAGCACCGATCATGCCATTCCGAGAGGAGTCGAATCCCAACGCGAGGAAGGAACAAGATTAATCGAGAGCTCAGAACGGGATGTCTCAAACGCTGTCGCACGGTCGAAATGACAATATAGAAATTCATTGCTCGCTTGCCGCTGATATGGGAGCGATCATCTTACCGCCGCCGACTCCACGCCCGCAGAGCGTTCTCGGCAGCTTCGCGGCTATCCTTCGTGTTATCCTTTTTCGGCACTGGCGGCAGCTTGCCAGGGGCTTTTTTCTTACCGGAGCCAGAGCCGCTCTCTGGCTTGGCGGGTTCTTCATCGATAACGGACGAACCCTCGGGCGCCTGTGCTTCCTCGGGTGGCTTCGCCTCTGCGGGCTTGGGTCCGCTGGTAATCGGCATCGAGCTCGTCTCGTCCATTTGCATCTGAACGGTTTCGTGCGTCGATGCGGCTGGTTTCTCAGGACCAAGTAGCCAACTGGAGATGTCGTCCACATCAAATTCGCCCGAGCCGGAATCAGCCGTCCGCTCGACCGCTTCTGCGACCGACTTCACTTTTGGTTTCTTGTCGTTCTTGAGGCCTGTGCTGATGCGTACTTGGAATTTCAGCGGCCCGACGACCAGTTCATCGCCGGCCACCAATTCCACTTCGCCATCAATTTTCTTGCCATTGACGAGCGTACCGTTGCGACTGCCAAGATCTTTCACAGAGACCTTATTTTCTCCGCGTGAGATCGTGCAGTGGCGACGACTAATCGAGGTGCTACCGACGCTTAGGTGACACTCTTCGCTGCGACCAATCGTGAACTCGCTCTTTTTAACGACAACCTTTGCGCCTTTCTTTGCACCCGCTAAAACTTTCAGAGTGACTTCCATTGCCCTATTCCAATCATTTGAAAGTGGTCTCCCCTCCGAGTATTCCGGGCCTCTAAGACCGGAACCGAGCCGCCCTGCCGTGCCTATTGGCCTTATGCAGCAACACGCACAAGGCACTGCAAATGGGGCTAACTCTATCGAGGTATTTTCTCTGCTACTTGTGTCAGACCCCCCACGGGCACGACAACAGGATTGGCATGTCCTGAGGGGACACAAGCTTAAGTGACCTGAGCCACTGCTTCTATCATACTCTTGGTGCAGTACTCACGGCGACCCTATCTAACGCGTGAAAAATTTTTTTTGACGAGACAAAATCCCTCCTCGCTAGTGGACTTTGGCGGGTAGCCGTAGTGTCTATGCCTGAGTCCCATTGCTTCCAGCCTATTGGATTCTATCGACAGGTGGCTTACTGACTCTTAATCGGGCTATTTCCTGCGCAGCCAATTGGTGCTCTTAAGTCGTTCATTAGCAAGAGCTTGTGACTTTTCCTGGATTGCACGAGACATTTCGGAGGTCCGCAATTCGAGATCGACTTTCGTAGCAATTCGTTCCGACCAGGAGGTTCGAAACCGATCGAGATCGATGCTTTTGCCCGTCAGTTCGATCAGGCCGGACAATTCCTGCGCAAATGCAGATTTTCCGAGCAGCAACGCCCCATGTTGCAACACGGCCCCGCGACGACGGCGTTGGGCACTGCCGACTACCTTCGTTGTTTGGCTTCGTGTTGTCGCTTGGCCTTGGTGAACGAAGACAAGGTCATCATCGGTTCGCCGTTGGAAGCATAGGAAGGCGTCCTCGGAGTGGCTCGCTACCGATTGTTGTTTTGCAAACTCATCCCAAAAGAGCAGTTCAACTTCTTGTTCGCCTAGTGCTTCAATTGCACTTTGATGGACTAGGCGATAGAGCTGTTGGTGACGTTTCGCCAGCGGATGATCGGGTGGCAAGCAGAGCGAGTAGGTGAGTTCACGATCGTGCAACAGGGTGCCCCCGCCGGAGAGTCGGCGCACGACTGGCAAGTCATTGCTGGCCAAATGCGTCGCTCGGTCGGCGTAGCGCTGGAAGTACCCCAGCGAAAGAGTAGGCTCGCTCCACTGGTAAAACCTGAGCGTGGCGATGCCTTCGTCAGCTGCCTCTTCGAGGAGGCACTCGTCGACCGCCATATTCCATACGCCCGTCCGTGGCGGGTCGATAATCAGTCGACAAGGGAATAACAGGGGCATGGTCGGTGTAATGGGTGGCATGGGTAGCTTGCTACCCTTGATAGGCGATAGAGAAAGGTGACGAGATGGCACCCTTCCTCTAGTTCGAGGCAAGTAGAAAAAGGTTCAAAGGGCAACAAGTTGCCGATACCACGCGAACGCGGGTTCAACCACAGGGGCAATTCAAAACCGGCTGCCGCGCGGCTTGGACTTCGTTCGGGCGACTAATGGCAGTCGTGTGTGGCGCTTCGTGTAGAAGGTCAGCATCCTCCGCAATGATTTGCGATAGCACTTCCGCGAATGCATCGAGCGTTTCTTTGCTTTCCGATTCCGTGGGCTCGACCATGATCGACTCCGCTACGGTCATTGGGAAGTACACCGTGGGTGCATGGAACCCAAAGTCCAGTAGCCGCTTCGCGAGGTCCATCGCCGTGACGCCATTTTCTTTCTTGAGCGGTGAAGCACTTGCCACGAACTCATGCATGCAGCGATCGCCTTGCGGTATCGGGAGAAGATTCTTCACGATGCTAAGCAAGTAATTTGCATTGAGCACGGCATTCTCAGACACCGCGCGGAGTCCTTCAGGTCCATGGGTGCGAATGTAGCAGTAGGCCCGCAGCAGCACGCCCACGTTGCCGAAGAAGCCGCGGACGCGACCGACCGACTTAGGGCGATCGAAATCGAGCGTGTAGTGGGCAGTCGGCAGTGGGCAGTCGGCAGTCTTGTCGGTGTCCGCAGAGGGATTGTCCACTTTCTTCACCACCGGTGCCGGCAGATACGGAGCGAGCTTCTCTGTCACACAAATGGGCCCCGCACCAGGTCCGCCGCCACCGTGCGGACCACTGAAGGTCTTGTGCGGATTGTAGTGTTGCATATCGGCGCCGAAGTCTCCCGGGCGAGTGACGCCCAAGATGGCATTCATGTTCGCTCCATCGAGATAGACCAGCCCGCCGCGCTTGTGAATGGCATCAGCAATCTCTGCCATGGCCGGCTCGAAAATGCCCACGGTGTTCGGATTGGTGATCATCAGCACAGCAATGTGGTCATCGAGCTTTGCGTGGAAGTCCACCATGTCAACGCTACCGTTGGTGAGCGTCTTCACGGTCACGACCTCAAACCCAGCCATCACCGCGCTCGCCGGATTCGTGCCGTGTGCGTTATCGGGCACGAGGACTTTCCTCCGCTGCTCAATCTCACCAAGGTCTTTAAAGTACGCAGCGGCGACCAGCAATGCAGCGTACTCCCCATGCGCACCTGCGGCCGGTTGCAAGGAACAAGCTGGCAAACCTGAGATTTCTTGCAGGTACTCCTGCATTTCATGCAGCACATGCAACATGCCTTGCAGCGTTTCCTCTGGCTGATACGGATGCAACGCTGCGAAAGCCGGCATGGCGGCTGCCCGTTCGTTGCGCTTCGGGTTGTACTTCATGGTGCAACTACCCAGCGGGTAGAAGTGCGTGTCGACCGACATGTTCTGCGTGGAGAGATTAGTAAAATGCCGAACGACTTGTGGCTCGGAAACCTCAGGCAACTCGGGCAGTGTCGCAGCAAGCGCCGACGCGGGGAGCAAGTCCTCAATGGGTTGCTCGCCCACATCGCTAGCAGGCAGCCGCGCACCACGGCTGCCAGGCTTGGAGAGATCGAACAGGAGCTGGGTATCGCGGATGTTACGCATTGAGGGGAGGGAGTTGGCGGTGGGCGGTCGGCAGTGTTGATTTAATACACGTAGATATGAACTTAATTTAACGCGCAACTAGCCCGCGAGCTACGCCTCGCGCGTGGCTAAGCACCTAGTTGTTGGGCTATTGCTGTTTCTCACTTGGGCTTTTCTGGTCAGGTGCTAGAGGGTCAAACTCTTCTCGCTGGGCTTCGAACTTTTCGAGTTCGTCTTGCCACTTTTCTTTTTCCGTGGAATCTTCCCAGCGATCATGGACTTCCGACAGGTCACCAAGGATACGACGCCCTAACTGCCAGGCAAGCGGCGAAAGCTTCTCTCGATCTTTGGGCATGTCATCAAAGCTTCGCTGTAGGTTCTCAGCAGCAATTTCCAATGCGCCCGAGTTTGCGTAGTAGGAACCTCGAATACTAGAAATCCACCAGAATGAATTTGTGTCAAGTTTACTTTCAAATTCCATTCCTTTGGCACCCTGTTCGAGAGACTCACTCGCCTTCATTAAGGTTTCGAAAGCAATATCGCCAGAATCATCCGCTTCCTGATATTTACCGAGAGCCAAGTAGGCTTCGCCCATCGCTGCGTGATCAAAAGCTAGAAAGCTTCCATGGGCCTCCTCATCTGAAATTCGCTGCTGGCAAAGTTCAATCAGTGATTCATGTTCACCACTTAGAAGTAACACGCTCCGATAGAGAACCCAAACCATGGTCGTACGGTCTTCGAGTATTCCAAACTGAGTGGCGGCCTCTCGGTAACTCTCACTTAGTAAGTCTTGAGCCTTGGAGCCATTGCCAAGATACAGTTGACAAATTGCCTCCAGACTCTGATCAATGATTTGTATTTCCGAGACTTTGCCCGCTTCGGATCGGTTCGTGAGATCTCCGAAGAGGACGCTCGCTTCCTGGAATTGCTTGTCGGCGAGATATCCATTCGCCAGACTGCGTCGCGCTTCCACGGTGATGGGGTGATCGGGACCTAGGGCAGTTTGGCTACTCTTGTATTGTTCTTCGAACAATGACAGTGCTTCGTCTAGATTGCCAAGGGCTCTGTGACTAAGACCGAAGTCACGTGCCGCACGAATCGTTTCTAAATGCAACTCTCCCTTAGTTTTGCGAGTGGTGTCGTAGACAATCTTGAATAAACGGTGAGCTTCTTTTCGCTGCCCAAGCTCTTCATGCAGTTCGGCAACATCACGAGTTACTGCGAGGGTGCGGTAATCTGTTGGGCCTCGTGTCTCGCGAATCATCTGAAGTAAGTGGAGGCGTAATTCTAGTGCCCGCTGGTGGTCTCCAATGCTAGCCAGCGCCCGTGATAGGTAAGATATAGCCTCAAGCTTTGTGCGGTCATCAGGTTCATAGCGTTGTTCGATAGTTTCCAGGGCGGAATCAATAAGGTCCAGGGCATCTTGTTTGCGATTTGCGTGTCCGTAGACAATCGCGAGATGTGATTGCAATTCGAGCGTTAGCGGATGACTACTTCCTAAGCGGGACTTGGCGGACTTTAGGCCTCCTTCGAGCAAGGTCATTGCACGTTGTGTGTTGCCAGCATTGCCATAGCTGATGGAAAGTAGATTGATTTGACCGAGGGTCTTAGGGTGATTAGGTGAGAGCTTCTCGCTAGTCAGTTGGTAAGCATTCTTGCGAATCTCAAACCCTTTTTCCGTATTTCCTTGTGCTTCCTCCGCTAATGCCAATAGCCCCATCGAGTCAGACAACAAGATAATGTCCGTGGAATTCGCATTGTGAATCGCATCGAGTGCCTCTTCAGTCAGTGTTTTCGCTTGACGAATGTCTCCCTGATTCAAATAAGCAGCTCCGAGATTCAGCAGCGGGTAAACAAACTTGTTCAGGTCCTCCGGGGGGTTCGCCCGAGCACGCATGACAACCACTTCGACCAACTCCTTAGTTCTCTCATAATCGCCTAAGTAAAGATGCGTAATTGCTAAGTGGCTACGCACCGTGTCGGTTAGTGTGTCAGACTCGCCAAGGTGATCTTCAGCATAACGTAGATTCTCCTTGTGAAGCTCCAATGACCGTTCTGTATCGCCTTCAAATCGTAGTGCTTCCGCAAGACTGTCTTTCACTCGAATAACCTCACGCGGTTCTCCCAACCCAAGCGAATCTCGCAATGATACTGCCTGCTCTAGGGTCGAAATTGCTAAGGGGTAATTGCCTGCACTAAAGAGCGCATCACCAACTGCCCATAGAATGGTGGCCTTGAGCTCTGGGTCTGTAATGCCGTCAGCTGCTTTAGTAGCGGCATGCTCGAGAATATCTTGTACAGGAGTTTGTGGGCCCAAGTTGGCAGGATCTGCGGCATCGAAGGCTTGAACCAAAAAGTCTGTTGCCGCCGTAGCACGTTGCTTTTGCATCACAGCTTCTCGGCGTTTGACTTCCGCCTCATCGCGTGCAGCGATCGCCTCATCTCGCGCCGTTTCGGCTTCCTCCTTCGCAACTCCCAACTGGGAATTTGCATCGGCCAGCTCAACATTCTTCTCCCCCAGCTTCTGATTGCTGGAACTCACCACCCCCGCAATCGTGCCCGCACTCACAATGCCCGCAATGAGCGTAGCCGCAGCAGAGCCGACCAGCCGTGGATGTTTGCGCAGCCAGCGCCGGGTGCGTCGGGCAAGCGGTTCGGGGAAGGCCCGGACCGGTTCGTCAGCCAAGTAGCGTTCGACATCTTCGGCCAGCGCTCGCACCGTGGCGTAACGATCTGTGGGCTCTTGGGCCATGGCGCGAGCGCAGATGGCACTCAATGCAGCATCGACTTGCGAGTTTTCTTGCCGAGCCGTTTTCGTGGGGCCCAATTGAACTTTCTCAAGGACTGTCTCGATCGTATCGCCGTGAATCGGTCTGCGATTAGTGAGCAGCGTGTAAAGCGTGGCACCTAAGCTATAAACATCGGCTGCCGGGCCCAGTTGGTCGTGTTCGCCGCGAGCCTGTTCGGGGCTCATGTAGTGGGGCGAACCAATCGCCGAGCCGAGCTGCGTTGCATCGACCACGCTACCCGAGCGCGGTACCAGCGGGGATTGGATAGTGTTTTCGTTTGCTTCAACGACTGACTCCTCGGGTGCACCGATTGGCTTCGCCAATCCCCAATCAACAACGAGTGTTTCGCCGTACTCGCCAAGCATGACGTTGCCCGGCTTCAAGTCGCGATGCAACACGCCCCGTTGGTGTGCGTAGTAGACCGCGTTGCACACATCGAGGAACCGGCCCAGCAGTCGGCGCAGTTGCACCACTTTATCCGGGCCACTCTCGGTCTCGCCTTCCTCATGGTACGCTCGAATGGCCGTGGCCAGGTTGTTGCCACGGATGAACCGCATCGCGTAGTAAGGGCGTCCGTCGGCTGAAGCGCCCAAGCCGTAGATCGGCACGATGCCAGGGTGCTCTAACCCGCCGGTAATTTCCGCTTCGAGCAAGAAACGCGAACGGCTTGATTCGTCATCGGCAAACTGCGGCTTGATCTCCTTGAGCGCGACTTCGCGATCCAACTCGGTGTCGAGCGCTACCGAGACCTTGCCCAGGCCGCCCTCGTCATGCGGGCGGATGATCCGAAAGCGGGGGCCTTCGCTGGTATCTCGAGATGCTGAGTCCGCCGGAGAAGGCGATGGACCGACCGTACCGTGAATGTCAGGGTTGCGCGTTTCGTTGTCACTGCGTTCGCTAGCCATCGCTTCCTGCCGAGAAGGTGCGCTGTTGAAAAGTCGAGAAGAGTTCTAGCTATTCTAAACAGAGATTCTTTCCTGCTAGTAAGAATTGTTACGCGAAACTAGCCCGCGAGCTACGCCTCGCGCGGGGCTTACGGTTAGTGGAAGTTGAAGTTCAGATTATCAAAGGGCTCTGGCTCAGTAATAGGCTTTGTGTCTGGCTTAGCTCCCTTTGCATTGATTTTATCCAGTTCCTTCTGCCATTTTCCTGTCTCGTCAAGATTGCCGCGAGTTCGGTAGAAATTCACGATTCGCATGAGCGATTCAGGAAGCACAAATAGGTTTCGGGGTGGAATGTTCTCACGAGTTTCTGCGAGCCCGCGATACCCAGCCAGCAGCAACTTCTCGCTCTCCTCAAATTTGCCCTGAGTTTGCTTTATTTCCCCAAGCAAACTCGTGGCATCGTGTCGCAGAAACCAGTTGGGTGACTCCTTGGTGATTTCTCGGATCCATTTGAGCGGTTCTTCCGCGTCGTCGTGCATGCCACGCTTCACAAGGCAATAAGCGTTGCGTTCGATCGCATAAGCGATATGCACGCCATTGCTAGCTCGTTCTTGCTGTTGAAGCGTGGTGGCGTAGGCGATGTATAGTGCTTGTGCTTGCTCGTACCTTGCGAATCGTTCATTGAGATACGCCAAGCGATCAGTATAGCCAAGCGTTGCGGGATGATTGTGTCCAAGCGTCGCTTTGCTATTTTTGAGCGATTGCTCGTAGAGTTCAACGGCCTCTTCATTCCTTCCCACTTGCTCATAGAGATCAGCTAGATTCCCCGAGGTGCTGATCGTTATGTGGTGGGCTTGCCCAAACTGTGCTGCTAGCTGCTTGTAGGCCTGTTCCATCATGGTAATTGCTTCTTCGGCCCTGCCGGCATTCCCGTAGCAAGAAGCCAAGTTTTGCATGGTCTGTAAAGTGTCATGGTGTGCAGGCCCGAGCTTTGCACGTCGAGCGACTAAGTTCTCTTCGTACCGAGTGATCGCTTCGTCGAGTTGACCTGCGTTGTAGAGAATGAAGGCCCAATTACTCAGCAAAGATAGCCTGTCGGGATGATCCTTCTCAAGGGTTTCCAGGAAGAGTCGATCACACTCTTCACAGAGAGCCAACGCCTTCTCAAACTCCCCTGCCGAGGAATAAGCCATCGCTAAGTTTGTCATTGTCTTGAGAGTCTCCGGGTGGCCCGGCTTCCGAATATCGCGATCGATCTCAAGATTCTTCTCGTGCATCGCGATGGCTTTTTCTATTTCTCCTGCTTCCTGGTACGCCTGGGCGACATTATTCATCGAGGTGAGTGTGTAGGGATGTTTCGGCCCGAAGACCTTCTGCTTCTTTGCGAACGTCTCTTCATGGAGTTTTAGAGCCTCTGGCAGGCGCCCTGCGTCTTGGTAGGCGTTAGCCAAATTGTTCAACGTCCCCAAGGTTTCCGGGTGGTCATCGCCAAGCACGACGCGCTCTTTCTTCAGCGTTTTCTCCATTAGGGTGATTGCTTTGTCGATCTCGCCACTTTCCAGATAAGCAAGTGCCAAGCTGCTGAGACTCGTCAGCGTATCGGGGTGATCCTCGCCCAGTTTCTTGCAAAGTTGGTCGTACGCTTGCTTAGTGAGAACTGTGGCTTCCTGGAACCGCCCCACGCTCAGATAAGTTTTCGCCAAATTGCCTTTGATGTTGAGAAGATTCGGATGGTCCGCGGCGAAAGTTCGTTCCGCAGTTTGTAACAGCGATTCCTGCATCTCGAGGGCCTCTGGCAATCGGCCCGCCCCGGCGTAGGCTTCGCCAAGGTTTCCCATGAGCGTTAAGGTTTTCGGGTGAGCTTCGCCGAGTTTTTCTCTGCTGGCCGCAAGACTTTTCTCGTACAAATTGATCGCTTCGTCCTGCTGCGCGAGCAGCTTGTAGGTAGTTGCCAAATTATTCGCAGACATCAAGGTGCTAGGGTGGTCGGGACCCAGCAATTTCAGCAACTTTTTATAAGCATTCTCTTGAATCAGAAGCGCTTGCTGTTTCTTGCCCAGATCGAGGAGCGTGTTGGCTAGATTGGCCTGTAGTACCAGAGTCTCGATGTCCTCGGGGCCGAGCGTTTCGCCGGCCAACTTGGCTGCTTCTTGGTGGATACTAAGTGACTTCTTCAAATCCCCAGCAGAGCGGTAAAAATTCCCGAGATTGTTGAGCGAAACAATCAATGCGTGCGTGTCGGGAGATTTCTCTTCCTTCCTGAGGGCGTGGGTCTGTTCTTGCAGAGCGATCGCTTTTTTAATCTGCCCTGCATTCTGATAGGCTTCCGCCAGATTGTTCATCGTGATGAGGGCTGGTTCGCTGTGGGGTCCCAGCAGTTGGCGGCGTGATTGCAAAACCTCTTCAAGCAACGCCGTCCCACGGTCGGTCTCTCCTGCATAGACGAGTGCTTGGGCGAAGTTGTGTTTCACGACGAGCGTTTCAGCCGCCTCGGGCCCCAGATGCTCCAAGAGCAACTGGAATGCTTCCTCGCTGAGCGGCACCGCTTCTTGCACGAGGCCCAAGCCTCTGTAAGTGCGACCGAGAGCATCCAGTAGCGCCGCTTTCGTGCGTGGATCGTCCTCGAATCGATCCTCAATATCCACCGCTGCCCACTCGAGCGCCTGAGCAACCGTGATATCTTTCCCATAGAGGGCCGGATCAGGCGACCGAAAAGCGGAGACCATAAATTCAGCAACTTCTACCGCCTCAGTTTTCGCCTGCAAGGCATCGTCACGGGCCACTTCAAGCTTCGTATTCGCATCCGCCAGCTCGACATTCTTCTCCCCCAGCTTCTGATTGCTCGAGCTCACCACCCCCGCAATCGTGCCCGCGCTCACCACCCCTGCGATGAGCGTCGCCGCTGCTGAGCCGACCAGCCGTGGATGTTTGCGCAGCCAGCGCCGGGTGCGTCGGGCAAGCGGTTCGGGGAAGGCCCGGACCGGTTCGTCAGCCAAGTAGCGTTCGACATCTTCGGCCAGCGCTCGCACCGTGGCGTAACGATCTGTGGGCTCTTGGGCCATGGCGCGAGCGCAGATGGCACTCAATGCAGCATCGACTTGCGAGTTTTCTTGCCGAGCCGTTTTCGTGGGGCCCAATCGAACTTTCTCAAGTATCGTTTCAATCGTATCGCCGTGAATCGGTCTGCGATTGGTGAGCAGTGTGTAGAGCGTAGCCCCTAAGCTATAAACATCGGCTGCCGGGCCCAGTTGGTCGTGCTCGCCGCGAGCCTGCTCGGGGCTCATGTAGTGCGGCGAACCGATGGCCGAGCCGAGCTGCGTTGCATCGACAACACTGCCCGAGCGTGGCACGAGCGGGGATTGGACCATGTTTTCGCTCTGATCGGCAACTGTATCCTCGGCAGCACCGATTGGCTTCGCCAATCCCCAATCAACGACCAGCGTTTCGCCGTACTCGCCGAGCATGACGTTGCCCGGCTTCAAGTCGCGATGCAACACGCCCCGTTGGTGTGCGTAGTAGACCGCGTTGCACACATCGAGGAACCGGCCCAGCAACCGGCGCAGTTGAACGACCTTGTCTGGGCCATCCGCTTTCTCACCCTCTTCGTGGTAGGCGCGGATCGCCGTGGCTAGATTATCGCCGCGAATGAATCGCATCGCGTAGTAGGGCCGACCATCGGCCGAGGCGCCCAAGCCGTAGATCGGCACAATCCCTGGGTGCTCGAGCCCGCCAGTAATCTCCGCTTCGAGCAAGAAACGCGAACGGCTTGACGCATCATCCGCAAACTGCGGCTTGATCTCCTTGAGGGCCACTTCGCGATCAAGCTCGGTATCAAGCGCCACCGAGACTTTGCCCAGGCCGCCTTCATCATGCGGGCGGATGATCCGAAAGCGGGGGCCTTCGCTGCTGGCTTGACCGGGTGAGTCTGCTGGAGAAGGCGTTGGGCCTACCGTGCCGTGAATGTCCTCTTCATGATGCTCGTCTGCCATGTGATACGTCCCCGAGAAAAGAATAGGCACTTCTTCGCTATTCTATTATGAACCACAGGGGGCACGGAGGTACACAGAGATTGAGTTCGTCAACTAAACGCCATGACGACGCCCAAGTTCGAGGCAACAGTTCGAGGTAACAGTTCGAGAAATAAAGCTTTTCAAGTCGTGGAAGCCCTCGATAAGCCATACGATTTCTTCTGATGATCGATCCCAGATATTTGAATAGGTATCCAACTCTTTCATAACTGGGCCACCGTGCCGACCTCGCAGAGTTGCATCATCAAGGCTAGTCAAGAAGAAATGAGCTTTACTCAGTCTTCATATAGGAAGATGAGATGGAACTTGGGTGCGTTCATTATCAAGTCAATTGGTTCATTGTTGGCTTGCTTCCAACAATGGCACATACCCATCGTAATCACTCCTTATCAAACCTCCGTGTTCTCAGTGCCCTCTGTGGTTCAATTCATTGTGGCAACCGCCGGTTCAATGCTTTCGCTGCTTGTCTCGCCACAAAGCACTGCCACAAGGCCATCGATTTCCGTCTTCGTGCGTTTTTCCGTGACAGCTATCAGCAGGCAATCGTCAAGCTCTGGGTACCAAGTGCCCAGTGGTACGCCCGCTAGGTAGCCAGCGTCGAGGGCCGTCTTTACCAGTTCATCGACTTTGCCATTCGCATCGCGAACGACGAACTCTTTGAAGGTGGGCGCGGTGAACGCCATTGAGAAGCGATCATCTTCGCATAGTTTGTCCGCCAGGTAATGTGTCTTTTGCAGGCACAAGTTGGCCGTCTCTTTCAATCCTTGCGGTCCTAGTTGCGCGAAGTACACACTCGCTCGCACGGCGAACAGCGCCTGATTGCTACACACATTGCTAGTGGCTTTGTCGCGACGGATGTGTTGCTCGCAGGTTTGTAGTGTGAGTACGAAGCAGCGATTGCCGCGGCGATCGCTGGTCTCTCCCACGACACGTCCCGGCATGCGGCGCACGAGTTTGTCATCGCAGGTCATAATGCCCAGCACGGGCCCGCCGTAGTGCATGGGCGTGCCCAGGGTTTGCCCTTCGGCCACGGCTATGTTCGCACCATATTCACCGGGCCGTTTGAGAATTCCCAAGCTGATCGGGTCGAATACGGAGATTAACAACGCGCCGTTGTGCTGGGCTAACTTCGCGATGGGCTCGGCATCTTCCACGCAGCCGAAGAAGTTGGGCTGCTGCAACACAATGGCCGCAGTTTGGTCATCTACGGCGCTGGCGAGTTGGTCGGTGTCGACAACACCAGTGGGGCAGGGGAGTGTGACGAGCTCGACTCCCAGGTTCTCCAAGTAGGTTGCAATCGTCTGTCGATACTCCGGATGCAGGCTCGATGGCACGATCACTTTGCCGGTGCGGCGTGTAGAGCTGATCGCCATGAGCACCGCCTCGGCCGTGCTGCTTGCTCCGTCGTGGCGGGCAATCGAGATCACCCAGGACTGAAGAGGTAGGAATGTGACAGGCGTCTTGCGGATCAGTCGTTGTCATGAGGGGGGCTTGGGGCAAGTAGAAACCAGAGCGAGCGAAGAGTGTGGCCAGGCAGCTGTTACCTCGTAGTCGAAAGCCGCTCCAGCAGGAGCCGGCCTACGAGTATAACTGCTTCAGCGTCCCGGGTGGGCTAGTACTTAGCGAGACTCGAGCGTTATCTTGCCAGGGGCCGGCAGGGGTTGGTAAACGCGCAGTCCTCTGGCGGGCTTCCAGTTCGTGAAATTCCAACCCTTAGGAGCAACAGCGGGGAAGAGCTAGAAGACGGCCTTGCCCCTTCACTCAACTCGCACCCACGCGTCAGTTTTAGGGTGCGATTGCAGCCGCTTGCTCTCCGGTTGCAGTGAGCTTGCGTGGCTTAGCAAACGGGCCGTCCATTAACGCCGGCAACTGAAAAACATCCCCTTGTTGGTTGCAGAAATACAGCCTCGACTTGGAAGGCTGCCGCCCATGTCCGTCAGCCCAAAAGGCGTAGAAATCCGGGTGGGCCTGAATTGGTCGTCGCACAAAGGTATGGTTGTACGGGCTGTTGCGTGTGAGTTGTCGCCCACGTTTCCATGTCTTACCTTGATCCGCACTGGTCCACATGCAGACTTCTCCACCAGTGTTGTAAGCCTGTGGGCCCTGTTCGGTGGGAGCGACTAGCCGCCATTGTCCCTTTTCTAAAAATAGCGATCCCATGTCGTAATTGTTGTCAGATTGGGCGATCGTAGAAAACGTCCATTGCTCGTCAGTCCAATGTGCAAGTAGCCAATCACGCGGATCGTTTATCGGACCCGATTGATATCCTCTGCTGGCTAGGATCAGAATGACTGGATTTCCTTGCTCGTCAAACTGGATGTCTTTCATGTAAATGTTTTTTTCCTCAGCGGCAAAGTCCCGGACCAGGGCCGGATTGCTCACTTCAGTCAGGGGCAATTGAAGTGTCTCGCCAGCTGCGTTCTGCCAGGTGAGTCCTCCATCGAGAGTCTCTACGTAGTACAAATTCGTACGATAGTTGAGCCCTTGACCGACGACTTGCCCCTTGCCGTCAGGACGCTCTTTTGGGTTGGGGCGTCCATCGTCAATGGGGTGCACTTTGCCGTTGGGATGATAATTAAACGCTGAACCAAGGTGATCGCCGTCTGAAACACTCACCTGATAGTGCCCCTTCTCGAATGCCGCTAGTCTCTGCCATGCCGACCATTGTTTTCCGTCGGCGCTTTTCATAAAGAAGAGAGTGCGATCAGCAGGGGCCTTGTAACGCGTGAAGAAAGAGGCAAATCCTCCCTTTCTCTGAGGCCAGACCTGCAAGTAGGAGAAGTTGTCTAGAGGAAGGGTTTCTCCCTCTTTTGAGTAAGTTGCATCGATTCGTTCGAAAGCGTCGATCGAAAACGGCTCTTTGCTCCGGTGCACAAAAGAAGGCCGACCGCGTCCATGTGAGGTAGAAAAAATCCACAAATGGCCATGGTAGTCCAACGAGATAACCGGATTGTCGTGTGCATCGCCCGTCTTTTTATCCAACAACAACGTGGGTTGCGGGACCATTCCGGTTTTGTGATCGAAATAGGAAACCATATGGACAAGCCGGTGGTTATTATTTCTTGCGGCTCCTCCATAGCAAAAGAATGTTTTGCGTGCTGTAGGGGAATAGATGGCAAATGGTCTGTGCTTGGCGCAATAGGTTCCCAGGCCTCCGCTGTATTTGAAGCGATACACGTCGCCCGATCTTTGGTTGGCGTACCAAATCCCTCTGTAGCCGTCCACTTTGACGTTTTGCGTGGCAATCTTCACGACTTTCTGCGTATCAACTTCTGCCTCTACAACCGTACTCTCTCCCCCAACTGGTTGTGTGTCGGCCAACGCGATCGAAGCAACGTAGATTGACCCTGCACAGATCGATAAGGAGAGAAGCGATAGAGAACGTCTGTCGTTGACGTTGGTTGATCCAAAGAACGACAAAGCCAATCCAGTGAATCGAAGAAGAGATAGCAGGCCGGTTGAGCGGAACTTCTCCCTCATGGTTTGCCTGCGCCACAAAGCACCGCCACGAGCCCATCCATCTCGGCCTTGGTACGTTTTTCCGTGACAGCGATCAGCAGGCAATCGTCAAGCTCTGGGTACCAAGTGCTCATTGGTACGCCCGCTAGGTAGCCAGCGTCGAGGGCCGTCTTTACTAGCTCGTCAACTCTGCCATTCGCGTCGCGAACGACGAACTCTTTGAAGGTGGGCGCGGTGAACGCCATGGAGAAGCGGTCATTCTCGCACAACTTGTCAGCCAGGTAATGCGTCTTTTGCAGGCATAGGTTGGCAGTTTCTTTGAGCCCTTGCGGGCCAAGCTGGGCAAGGTAGACGCTCGCTCGCACGGCGAACAGTGCCTGATTGCTACACACATTGCTAGTGGCTTTGTCGCGACGGATGTGTTGCTCGCGGGTTTGTAGTGTGAGTACGAAACAGCGATTGCCGCGGCGATCGTTTGTCTCTCCCACGACACGTCCCGGCATGCGGCGCACGAGTTTGTCATCGCAGGTCATAATGCCTAAGACTGGCCCGCCGTAGTGCATGGGCGTGCCCAGGGTTTGCCCTTCGGCCACGGCTATGTTCGCACCATATTCACCGGGCCGTTTGAGAATGCCCAAGCTGATCGGGTCGAATACGGAGATTAACAACGCGCCGTTGTCGTGGGCTAACTTCGCGATGGGCTCGGCATCTTCCACGCAGCCGAAGAAGTTGGGCTGCTGCAACACAATGGCCGCAGTTTGGTCGTCTACGGCGCTGGCGAGTTGGTCGGTGTCGACAACACCAGTGGGGCAGGGGAGTGTGACGAGCTCGACTCCCAGGTTCTCCAAGTAGGTTGCAATCGTCTGTCGATACTCCGGATGCAGGCTCGATGGCACGATCACTTTGCCGGTGCGGCGTGTAGAGCTAATCGCCATAAGCACCGCCTCGGCCGTGCTGCTTGCTCCGTCGTACAGGCTGCTGTTGGAGATGGCCATGCCTGTGAGGCGGCAGATGAGCGATTGATACTCGAACATCGCCTGCAAGTTTCCCTGTGAGGCCTCGGCCTGGTAGGGCGTGTAAGACGTATAGAACTCGCTCCGACCACCAATCGCATCGACGACGGCAGGAATGTGATGATCGTACGAACCGCCCCCCAAGAAGCAGGCAGCTTGACCAGCGTGCGTGTTCTGCGCAGCAAGTTCGCCCAAGTGCTGGTCGAGTTCCAACTCCGATAACGCCGGCGGCAATGCCAATGGTCGTGCGAGCTTCAGATCGTCGGGTATCGGCGCAAACAGTTCGTCAATCGACTGCACGCCGATCGACTCTAGCATCGCTTGCCGATCTTCCGGCGTGTTGTAAAGGTAAGGCATTGCAAGAAAGGCGAAAGTGGAAAGTGGAAAGTCGCGAGAGAGGCGGAAATCACAAAAGGTTCGCCTAGGGGATTCCCCTTTCGGCATTCCCCTTTTCCCTTGATCAACTCTCTTCGCTGCATTGCTTCTGATACGCGTCGTAATCCATTAAGTGGCCTAGGCCCTCCTCACTCATCTTGATCTTAGCGATCCAGCCATCGCCGTAGGGGGCTGTGCTGAGCTTCTCAAGTGTGTCGGGCAGCGTTTCATTCACGGCAATGACTTCGCCGCTGACGGGTGCGTACACGTCGCTGACGGCTTTTACCGATTCGACTTCGCAGAAGGGTTCCCCCGCGCTGACTTGCTTACCGATGGTTGGGAGTTCCATGAACACGAGGTCGGTCAGCGCCTCGACGGCAAAGGCGGAAATGCCCACGGTGGCCACTTGCGAGCCGTCTTCTTCGGCGACGGAAACCCACTCGTGAGTCTTGGCAAAATGGAGGTCTGCAGGTTTCACTTGGTTGGGTTCCTTAATTATTTCTTGGTGGGATTGTGTAGGGGATGTCGAGTGGAGTGAGGCGTACCAAAAAGTAGTTCATGGTACGCCCCGCTGCACTCGACGTACCCTACGAACGTGACGTTCTATTTCCGTTTGTAAAAGGGTAACTTCACTATCTTCGCGGCATGCTGCTTGCCGCGGATGTCGATGGCCAGTTCTGTACCGACTACCGAATTCTCATGGGTGACGTAACCCATTGCGATGGGCTTTTCGAGCGTCGGGGAAAATGTTCCGCTGGTGACTTTGCCAACGACGTTGTCTCCGTTGAGGATGGTTGCCCCTTCGCGGGCGGGTCTTTTGCCGCCGAGTTCTAGGCCAACGCGCACCGGCAAGTTGTGATTTTCTTCGGCGTACTGCTTGCGAGCTTTCACGATCGCGTCGCGTCCCACGAACTCGCGATCCTTGACGTTCACTCCAAAGCCTAGACCAGCTTGTACGGGGTTAATCGCTTCGGAAAGTTCGTGGCCGTAGAGTGGCATGGCGGCTTCGAGTCGCAGGGTGTCGCGGGCGGCTAAGCCGCAAGCGGCGATACCGGCATCTTTTCCAACATCCATCAGTAGTTCCCAAATGGGCTCAGCGTAATTGGCGGAGCAAATGATCTCTGCGCCATCTTCGCCCGTATAGCCGGTGCGACTTACGTAGCATGGTTTGTCTTCGACTTCGCTGTAGGTGCCGTGGTAGTTGGCGAGCTGGGTGAGCTCGAAATCCACCAGTGGATCGAGTAGTTCAATCGCACGCGGCCCTTGTACGGCGATCATTGCGGTGACCGTGGTCAAGTCGCTCATGCGCACGCGGTCGGTGGCATCTACGAAGGTATGAAAGTGCGAGACAATTTTTTGACGGTTGCTGGCGTTCACGACGAGCTGAAACGCTGGTTGGTCGTCTTCCACCTCAGTTGCCTCGGCCTGGCTGAGTAATCGATAGACGAGCACATCGTCGAGAATGCCGCCCTCTTCTTGGCAGACGAGGCTGTAACGAATATCGCCGGGGAGCATGTCCCTCACCCGCCGTGTCAGCAGCTTGTCGA
Organism: Adhaeretor mobilis; assembly: GCF_007741515.1. Classification (GTDB taxonomy): domain Bacteria; phylum Planctomycetota; class Planctomycetia; order Pirellulales; family Lacipirellulaceae; genus Adhaeretor; species Adhaeretor mobilis. The sequence continues at coordinate 5,497,668 of NZ_CP036263.1, read as the reverse complement.
GCAGCTTCTCACAAGCGCTACCAGAGAACTGCAGCCGGCCCATGTGCGACACATCGAACAGTCCCAGCGAACTGCGGACGGCGTTATGTTCTTCGACAATCGACGTGTATTGCACCGGCATTTCCCAGCCGGCAAAGTCTACCATTCGCCCGCCGTGTTCGACGTGCCAAGCGTGCAGAGGCGTGTGGGAAAGTGAGGGAGTGGCCATGCACGCCATCTTAACGCTTTGGAGAATTCACTCCCAGGGGCTGTTTAAGCTCCTCGTTCCCACGCTCCTGTGTGGAAACGGGATACCTAGCCGGCTCCTGCGGCGAAACCCCAAGCGTTGGGCCAACCATATTCCGGGGGCAGTGACGCGGGAGCGTCTGAAACCTGCGTTCCCACGCAGGAGCGTGGAAACGAGGTCTCCTAGCGGCGTTTCTTCTTGTGTTTATCTTTGCCCTTCTGCTTCGCCTTTTTGGCGCTCTTCACGACACGGAAGTCAAGCTCGCGTTTGTCCAGATCGACCGACGCGACTTCGATGCGTACCTTGTCCCCCAGGCGGAAGGTACCGCCGGAGCGGAAGCCGGTGAGCACGTGGCCGGCGCGATCGAACTTGTAGTGATCGTCTGTGAGCGAGCTGATATGCACGAGGCCCTCGGCCGGGATGTCTGTGGCGGTGACGAACAGTCCGAAGCTTTCGACGCCGGTGACGATGCCGTCCATTTTCTTGCCGACTTTGTCCTCGAAGTAGTCGAGCAGTTTCACCTTGGTGATCTCGCGCTCTGCTGCTGTTGCCCGTTGCTCGCGCTCGCTGCAATGATCGCCTAGCGAGAGAATCTGTTGGTATTCCTGTACAGGCTTGCGTCCCTCGGTGAGCGATTCAATCAAACGGTGAATCGTGAGGTCAGGATAACGACGAATCGGCGAGGTAAAATGACAGTAGCAATCGCTCGCCAACGCGAAGTGCCCTTCATCTTCAGGGCTGTAGATCGCTCGTTGCATGGAACGCAGCGTAGCGAAGTTGACGGCATGTTGCCGTGGGTCGTTCTTCACCTCGTCAAGAAGCTTCTGCAGCGCGAAGCGGCTCTGCAGGTCGTCAGTCTTCAGGCCGAGTGCTTTTACAAACTCCGTGAGTGCCTTCAAACGTCGTGGATCAGGCGCGCCGTGAACGCGGCGTAGGAAGATGAGACCCTCGTCAGCCAGACGCTCCGCCACGGCAATGTTCGCAGCTAGCATGAATTCTTCAATGATCTGATGGCTCTCGGTATTCTCTTGTAAGTGGGCACCGCTGACCTTGCCGTCTTTGTCGAGATCGATCTTCAGCTCTGGCATATGAAGTTCGAGTGCGCCTTTGTCGAACCGTCGCTTGCGGAGAATCATCGCTAGCGTGTGCATGTTGCCGAGTAACTGGTGTACCTGCGGGGTGAGCTTCGACTTCCAGTCCTTCGGGTCCGCGAGGTACTCGTCAACTTCTTCATAGGTAAAGCGCCGGCAGCTTTTGATGGCTGCCTTGTAGACATCGGTGCCGATGCGCACGCCTTCCGCGTTGAACTCGATCTTCGCTGTGACGGCATAGCGCACACGATCCGGCTGGAGACTGGCCAAATTATTGGAGATGATCTCTGGCAGCATGGGGATCACGCGGTCCGGCAGGTACACGCTGGTGGCCCGATCGCGTGCTTCGCGATCCAGCGGCGTTTTCGGTTGCACAAAGTGAGAAACGTCGGCAATGTGTACACCGAGCACCCAGTGGCCGTTGTCGAGTTGCTCAAGTGAAATCGCATCGTCGAAGTCGCGGGCTGTGTCCGGGTCGATCGTGATGACCGTTTCGCCAGTGAAGTCGGTACGCTTCTTGGGAATCGACTCATCGAACTGCACGGCCTGTTCGCGGGCTTCTTCCAGCACATCTTCAGGAAACGGACCGGGCAGATTGAATTCGTGAATGACCGAGAGCGTATCGACGCCCGGTTGGCCACGCTGACCGAGGATTTCCACGATTACGCCTTCGCCGTCGCGCACGTTCGAGGGGAATCGCACCATCTCCATGACCACTTTGTCGTCGGTGCGGGCACCCTTGGCACCCGGATCGCCCACGTAGATGGGCTTCATGAATACGCCACCATCGACTTGCACGAGCGCCTGATCGGCCTCCTCGAAGTAAGTGCCGACAAAGCGATTGTTCGCTCGCTCGATCACCTCGGTAATGCGGCCTTCGGGCTTGCCCTTACGTCCCATCTTGCCGTCCAGCTTGATCCGCACCGTATCGCCGCTGGCCGCATCGCCCGCGCCGTTGGCGGGAATGAATACGTCGGAGTCTCTACCCTCGCTCTTGGTCGTGCCTTCAGGTCTCACGAACCCGTAGCCGCTGGCATTGCGGCGGAACATGCCCGTGATTTGCTTGGGACGCTTGTTCTTAGCCGGTTGCTCGCCAACTTTTGCGGCCGGGTGATCGGCCTTCACGGGGCACACCAAGTGACTTGGCCCGTAGGCCAGCTTTTTCTCGCGCACCAGGCGTTTCACTTCTTTCTTCACGCGCGAAACATCGGCCTCTTCTAGCCCCAGTTTCTTGGCGATGGTTTTTGGTTTGACGGGGCGATAACGCTCGTCGTTCACGTGGCGGAGAATGGCGTCGCTAAGTTCTGGCATAAGTGGGAATGGGAGTTGAGGGAGGAGCTGCTTTGTGGAGTTGCAATGGTCGCAGCTAAACTATTGGGGAAGGTTTTCTAAGTCGTCGAGATCTTTGCTTCTGCCGCTAGCAAGCTTATTCGTTCTGAGGTCTTCCAGGTTGATTGCTCGAATGGTGATTTCGTCAAGGATATATTTTTCAGAGCGAGCTACGCAGGCCTCAAACTCGACACCTGGGATTGAGGTCAGAAGATCAATTCGAATAGGAGCTCTTCCGATCTGGAAGATCTGATCTGCGAATGTGAAGCGTTTCGCATCAATGCTAGAGGCTGCGAAACCGAATTCAACGAGAGACTTGGCGATCTTTAAAGAGTTCTCTTGGTCGGTCGAAATCCAGATGTCGATATCCGAGGTGGCACGGGGATAACCATGGAGACCGACGGCAAATCCTCCAACGACCAGATATTCAACATGGTTTGCGTTGAGTAACTGTAAGAACTCTCTGAAGTCCTTCGGAAGCGTAGTGTTCTCCATAGTTCATCTGCCTGAGGTATTCCATATGAGCGATCCGCTGTTGGGGCGTCTTCGTCAGCCAGTATTCCAGGTCATTTCCTGCTTCCTGGAAGGTTGTCACGCGAAAGGCAGTGCGGTCGAGTTTATATTCTTCGCTATGGATCATACAAAGATTTGACTCCGTTGGATGGAATCTAAAAGGGCGATAAAGACTCCACTATTATACCATATCACGGCGGTGTATTTTTGCGTTTCATCGAAGTCTGCATAGTCTCACTTCTGGCCAACTTCACCCTTATACAGCTTCCGCCCGATCTGCGAGAAATACTGCGTCCAGGGGCTATCGACGTTGGGGCAATCCTTCATCAGTTGCGTGAAGCTGGCCATCTTGGCGTCGAGGTTGTCGAGATGGTGCAGGGCGACCGCTTCGAGCGTCATGGGTAGTTTTGCACTTCCATATTCATATTTGCCGTGGTGACTGATGATCATGTGTTTGATCTCCACGAGCAATTTGTCTGGCAAAGGCATGCCATCTTTCTTGACGGCTTCGGCGGCCTTTTGATCAACCATCGTGAGTGCCATGGCCATGTGCCCCAGAAGTTGTCCTTCGTCGCTGTAGGCAATGTCGCGTTCGTAGGTCAGCTCGTCCACCTTCGCGGCATCGTGTAGGAACACGCCAAGGAGCAGTTTGTCGCCGTCAAGATTCGGGTAGCGTGGAGCGACCAGTAGCGACAGCTCTGCGAGGCTCAGGACGTGGTCGAGCAGTCCGCCTTGGTAAGCGTGATGGTTCTTCATGCCAGCAGGCGCTCGGCAGAACTTATCCATGAACGCTTCGTCATCGAGAAACGCAGCGGCGAGGCGTGCGACTGGCGCGCTCTTGATGCCTCGCATGATTTCGACGAAACGGGTCCTCATTTCATTGATCGTTGTCGATTCGAGCGTCATGTAATCCGCTTCATCGACCTCGTCTTCCCTAGCACGGCGAATGCGGGTGGCGATCAACTGCACATTGCCCTGGAAGAGCTGCGTGGCCCCGTCGACGTACACGTAGTCGCCGTTCTCGAAGGCTTTGTAGTCTTCCTCACTGGCGTTCCACTGGCGGGCTTGCACCATGCCGCTGCGGTCGGAGAGCTCGACCTGCAGGTAGAGGTTTCCATTGCGATTTGGGCGCAGTTGTTTATCCGAAGCGAGAAAAACCTGCTGTACTGGCGAATTATGGCCAAGTTGGCTGACGAATTGTCGTTCCATGCGTGAAAGTCGAGAGCTGAGGGTCTAGAGTCGAGTGAATGACAGGAAAGGCAAATAGCCGCGACCTAGCAGGTCGCCGGTGAATCGCCAAACAGCCATCCTAGCAGAACTAACCCTCCGCGACTTGGGGCCGATTTCGCGTTTCGCGGCGTCTCAAGCTCGTTTAGAATGTCGGGGCTTATTTGTATGCTCCGGCGAGCCGTTGGCTCGCGGCTAATTGTTTTTCTTGCCCCGACGCCCCTAACCTTCGTCCCTTTGAATGGCCAAACAACCAAAATCTGCAATCTCGCCCACTCGTGCTGAGGACTACCCAGAGTGGTACCAACAGGTCGTGAAGGCGGCCGACCTAGCTGAAAACTCCGACGTGCGTGGCTGCATGGTCATCAAGCCGTGGGGCTATGCCATCTGGGAGAACATCCAGAAGAATCTCGACGCGCGATTTAAAGCCACCGGACACGAAAACGCGTACTTCCCGCTGTTCATTCCGATGAGTTTCTTGGAAAAGGAGGCTGAGCACGTGGAGGGCTTCGCCAAAGAGTGCGCCGTGGTCACTCACCATCGACTAGAGCCCGATCCTGCGGGTGGCTTGCGTCCAGCACCTTCGGCTGAGCTGCAAGAGCCACTGATCGTGCGTCCCACGAGCGAGACGATCATCGGGGCCACCTTCGCCCGCTGGGTGGAATCGCACCGCGATCTGCCGATTCTCATTAACCAATGGGCCAACGTAGTACGCTGGGAAATGCGTACACGCATGTTCCTCCGCACGACCGAGTTTCTCTGGCAGGAAGGTCACACGGTTCACGCGACGGAGGAAGAAGCAGTCGCCGAGACACGTCAGATGCTCGACGTATACGCGGACTTCGCCGAGAACGTCATGGCTATGCCGGTCATTAAGGGCGAGAAAACTTCTGGCGAGCGCTTCCCCGGTGCGGTCGCCACCTACTCCATCGAAGCGATGATGCAGGATCGCAAAGCACTACAAGCAGGCACGAGCCACTTCCTGGGACAGAACTTTGCCAAGGCTCAGGAGATCAAGTTCCAGAACGTGGCTGGTGAGTTGGAGCATGCTTGGACGACCAGTTGGGGCGTTTCCACTCGGCTCGTGGGTGGCTTGATCATGACCCACGCCGACGACGACGGTTTAATCGTGCCACCGAAGCTCGCGCCCGCACAGGTCGTGCTGCTGCCGATCTATCGCAATGAAGAGGAAGCAGCCAAGGTGTTGCCGTATGTCGAGGAGCTCAAGCAGGAGCTGGAAGCCCAAGAGTACGCTGGTGAACCAGTTCGAGTGAAGGTCGACAACCGCGACATGCGGGGTGGCGAGAAAAAATGGCAATGGGTCAAACGAGGCGTGCCGATACGTGCCGAGATCGGCCCCCGCGATGTGGCTGAAGATGGCGTTTTCGTTTCACGCCGTGACCTAGGTGGAAAAGGACAGGGCACTCCCCGTGGCGAGTTCATCCAACGAATCTCCGCCACCCTCAATGGCATCCAGCAGGGCCTGTTCGATCGCGCCGCCAAGGCCCGGGACGAAGTGACGGTAAGGATTGACGATCTTGATGAGTTCAAAGAGTTCTTTACTCCTCAGAACGAAGATCACCCCGAGATCCACGGCGGCTTGGCCTACTGCCACTTTGTTGACACACCCGAAATTGAAGAAACGTTGAAAAAACTGAAAGTCACGGTGCGCTGTGTACCTATTGATGGTGACGACGAGCCGGGAACCTGCCTCTTCACCGGACAGCCAAGCGAAAAGCGTGCTGTGTTCGCGAAGGCGTACTAGGAGTTCGATCCTCTTGTGGGGTGTGTGAGCGCAGCGAAACGCACCTAATCGTGGTGCGTTTCGCTGCGCTCACACACCCGACAAAATCTCGAAGACTTATGGGCGCTATCACAAAACCAAAACCCGTCCTGCTACTCATCGCGGCCAGCAGCCGTTATGACGAAGCACTCGCTTGGGGGCTTGAGCGGGCCCAAGAGCAGTTCGGCAAAGCGGCCCTCGTCAGCCCCGCGTTCGACTTCACAGAGACAGACTATTATCTCGAAGAAATGGGCCCCGACCTCAAAAAACAATTCTGGGCATTCCAGCAAACCATCGACCCGAGCGAATTGGCCGCCGTCAAGCGGGCTACAAACGACCTTGAAGTTCGCTACATCGAGCAATCTGATCACTCCGAGCCCCGTCCGCTGAATCTCGACCCGGGCTATCTCACGCTCGCCAAGCTGATTCTCGCTTCGACCAAAGACCACGCCCATCGCATCTACTTGCAGCAGGGCATCTACGCGGAACTCACGCTCCAGTACCGTAAAAAAGCATGGCAAGCGTTGCCGTGGACCTACCCGGACTACCAGCGGGAAGACTTTCAAGCGTTCTTCAGTGAGTGCCGCCAGCAATTGCGGTAGAAAGCTGGCGTAGGGTCCGCTGTGCGGACCAGAAACTCTGCAAACGAAACGATCTTGGGTAGCACCGACAGTCATTCGCATGTCGCTTTGCATTTCGTCGCGGGTACTACGAATGATTGTCGGTGTGCACGGCACAGGAGGCCTATCGAGTTACCTCCTGAGCTGCGCCCACGGACAATCGACTGAACCATGCTAGAGAGGTGGCAGAGTTTTCCGCGGTCGACTGTCCGTGCGACCCGCGAACTTTTGTCACGCCAAGAGAACACGCCGAGGATTTCATTCTTCGGCGTGAGCAACATAACGTCTGGCATAACCGGGCCGCCGAGATTGATGCTCCATTTGAAAACGCGCGATCGGCGGCTCCGCGTTCATGCCATTGTTATAGGGCTTTTGTTCGGCAGTGGCGGCATCATCGCTGCAAGTATGAGTCGCGGGCCCGCTGGCCGCCATCCACGATGTTTGCCATTTGCCGTTCGTGTATTCGTTCCATTTCACGTTTATGCTCTGAACTTGGATGCGCCCATACGGAGGCAACAACTTCTTCAGGCCGTGCAGGTCGAGATCGACGACCGTCTCTGATGTATGGCCGATGCTCGACGTAGAATACTGGATCGGATTGTTTAGGAATCGAGATTATTAGAATGGTCTGTGACTGGGTGACTCCATATTGCAAGTCAGCAGCAACGGACGGTCGCACGGTGTCCACGATGCCTTGGATTTGTTCAAAGTAATCGTCTCTGGCACCACCGTCGGCGAGAGGTAGACCGACAACGTCTCCCTCATCGGAAACGCCCATGAGAATGCTACCACCTCCTGACGTTGCCATCGCGGCAATTTCTTGGGCAATTTTTCGTCTCTGGTCGGGCAGTTCGCCTTTGAATTCTAGTGAGACAGACTCACCTTCGGCGATCCAGGAATCGAGCGACGCAGATAGCTCTTCGTCCGCCCATTGAGGTACACTCATTTCTTTGCCATATAACGTAAAAGGCTCAGTTGCCGGCCGCCCGCGGGAGTGGGCTACCAACCGACCACAATATTCTACTCTCGGGCGTCGCCGGTCAACTGCAGCCGGTGGTTAGGGCCCGGTTGCCAAACGATCAATGGCGGCATCTGGCGTATCTTCCCAAGCCATGATGGATACCTCTGGAAACCAAATATCCCAAGAGACGCAGTACCGAGCACTGCCGAGCCGCGTGAACCACATCCGCTCGTCCAAGCCGTCGATCTTTTCGATTACGGTCATGCCGAAGTGTTTAACGACAGCCCGAGCAAGGCCAGGAAATTCCGGCCATCCGCATTTGCCTGTAGCGATCAGTTCCGGCTTCCCCGTCGCGGTTCGATCTTGTCGAAAATCTAGGGGCATAACGTTCGAAATCACGCGGTTGCGGCTGTTGATCTTACTATTGGAACACGCGCGATCCGCAACTCGCGTGCATTTCTTTGTTCGTCTGCGCTTCATCCACATCGACCGGTAACAGTACCGAATCCAATTACTGTGCCGCCTTCGCGTACGGTGAATGTCGCACCCTCCTGAACAGCATCGTAGTTGACATTGGGATGGTACATCAATTCGAATTCGCAATCATAAGCTTCGTCGCGAATGATTTCGGGCGGACCGGCGAGAAAGCGAACCCCCAAGTAATCATCAACGATCACGTTTCCTTCCACAACTGTGGCAGCACGGACATCGGGTGATTGGATGACGAGATGGGGCATGTATTGCCCCGACGACAGGTCGGGCAGCCTAGTGCGTCCACCAAAATCGTGACTGAGAAACGTAACCTTGGCTCGGACGATGGGTAACACTCGCACACTCCAAGCCGACGAACGTAAAAGGCTCAGTTGCCGGCCGCCCGCGGAAAGCAGGCTCCAAACCGACAACATCATTCTACTCGCGGGCGTCGCCGGTCAACTGCAGCCGCTGGTTATGCGGCCGGGTCTTGTCGTGGTGGACACCATCCGCACTTCACGCATTGGAAACCGTTGGATACGTGCAATGTCTTACCTTCAACACGAGTACCGTGACCCCACAAAACCTTAGACCCACATCGCGGACAAGGTGTGTCCCACTCGATCACAGGCTTGGGACCAAAGTTGAAGCGCCACCACTTCTTGAAGCGAAACCAACGTTGCTTTGTTCGCGCTTTGAAACTGAGTGGCGGCATAACGATAAATGGACAGAAAGTATTCTGTATAATTCCCATCTATCATAACAATGCAGATTCCCGAAAGTCAAACCAACAAACGACTTGCGGCTTGGATGCTGGTTATTCGTCTGAGTTAGACAGAAACAGCTTGCTTTAGTGTTCAAATGTACGCATACCATCAGAATGAAGCTACTGAATCAAGTCCGACAAAAACTCCGTGCAGGACACGACGCCTACCGTACCGAGCAGGCGTAGGTGCATTGGATCAAGCGCGCGGGTGCCACTGCTGGTTGATCGCTGTTTGCCAAACGATGCAACGTAATTACAGTCAGTGGCGTAACATCCGCCGCCACATGGTCGCTGGCCAGCAGTGGGTCTTGCGCAGGTGAGGACTTTACCTCCGCAGCATAACCAAGAACTTCAAACACTGCTGGTCGAGCTTCTTGCCGCGATCCAAGGGAGTGGTGTGCGTAGGGGCGGAAGCTTCTACTGGTAGTCATCTGCGATAAACCAGCAGTGGCACCCGGCGAGCAGTATCCGTTCGCCTTCTGAGAAGGACAAAGACGCCTGCGCAAAGTAAAGACGCTGTTGAAGGTTCGGGGACGGCGATAAGCACGGATGAGATGCCATAGAGAGAATTTATCTGGCTGCTCGAAGTAGTGTTTCTGTTACCGAGCCATCTCCCGGTTCTAACCCTAGACATGCCGAGCCATGGGGTGTTCGTTCCGAGTTGGTCGCTAAGCGCTACGCCATTGCTGCCAATTCCGGTCCAGACATTGTTAGATCCATTAAGGGCAATGCCATACTGCGTAAAATCGAGCGGGGCGTGTAGACCAACTCTATAGGTGCCCCACAAGTGGTCGTAGTGGTCAGCGACGCGAGTCATTCCATCTACCAAGTAGATCGGAACACCAGTGTCTCCGTCAGGTGTTGGGTCAGTGCCGGTGTTCTCGATTGCATCAACATCACTGGTTGAGGCGAGAGCAAACCATTCGGTCGCGAGACCACGAACTATGCTGCTTGGTGCATTCGCTTCGTTTCTGACGAACGTATTATAATCAGCAATGTTGCTACTGGTCGCGTCACGCATCCCGGCGGTTACAAACGCAAGCCGATACTCATCACCCGGGTTCAAGTCGGCAGGAAGTCGGACAGACTGAGCTGTACAAATGGCCGACAAAATGGCGACGTACAGAAAGCATGAAATGGATAAGAAAGAACTTGCGATACTTCGCATCATGTTCTTGTCCTCTAACAGCAGTGAGAATGTTGGTGCGCTACCTCAGTCGGAGCAGACTTGACTGTACCAACGAGTGCAGGTAGCCGCAAGGAAAAAGCATGCTCGTGAAACGTCGATTGTGCCTGAGTCTAAGCCTAGATTGATGCCGAGTCCACCAAATTTATCAACGCTTTTGGCCACCATCGACACATTAGTCCACACATCACAACCTACCGGCTAACAGAATGGATTGACGATTTGCACGGAGTCATAAGTTCCTCCATGACTCATGTCTTCGCTATAAAGTGATTGAACACCTGCTTCGATACAGGCAGCAAGTAGCAAGCTATCCCAGTGAGAGAGGCTATGGCGACTGCTCAGTTCGAGCGAAGCTTGCAGCACTTTGGTTGAGGGGTGCACGATCGGCATTGGCATTAGGAACTCTGCGAGATAACGCTGCGACTGCGAACGGGAGATGCGTTTTGCGTTTTCCCAACGTCGTAGGCAAGCCAGAAATTCAACTGCAACTTGCCAAGGAACGATCAGTGGTACCGGCTCGGTAGAAAGTCGCCTGAGCAATTCGATCGCTTTGGCCGACTTTTCGGGCTCCTCAGTATCGACGGCATAAATCAGGATGTTCGTGTCAATCGCGTTCATTGAGCTGCTCGCGACTATAACGAAGTCCGCCGGATCGAATAGGCTCTGAACTACGCAGCTCTTCCAAGTTGCTCAGCGATTCGGCCCACTTCTGCGGGCACTCGTTGATAGGAATCACTGTGACATGCACACGGCACTGATCAGCCAGATCAACGGATTCGTCCAGTTGCAAGCCCCCGGAGGAAACGATGCCTTCAAAAGAAGTCTTCATGCGATTATCCGCAGCACATTATCAGATGACTTGTAGATTGATAGGTAGACATTAACAGCACCATAAAGCACTGCTACCAATTATACCCTACTCATCCTCGCAAGTCCGCGAGTTCAGGTTTTCTACCCGCTTTTGGCCACCCACTCCGCTAAAATGCTCGTACTGGAAGGTTCTTTCTCAATTCAGACACACCCTCAAGCATTCCTGCGGATCGACTTACGCGGTTTCGCTGAGTAGCACAGTACGTCATGCTTCAGAGCAAAAGTCTTAGCAGCGATTGCCAGGCTTGATGCATAAGCGACTTGGCGGAAAGGGCTTACGAGGAATCAGCGCACAGAACGAGCCGGACTTTTGCACAGGGAAATCGCAGCTGCGTGCAAAAGTGCAGAAGCCGGCGAACGTCGATAAGTCCCAGAGCCGAGAAGCGTTAGCTCTCCGGTTGAAGCGTCAAGAATGCAACCTGAGGGCTGACGCCTCTCGGCTCGGAGAGGTTGTTGGCTACGGTAGTGCATCCAAAAACTCATCGAGTGCCGCGTAGCACTCTTCAGGAAGTGGCCCGTTGTGGTTCGCTCCTTCGACTCGCATGAAGCGTTTCTGCTCGCTCGCCGAGGCGGCGAATAGTTCCTCTGCGTGGTCAAAGGGAATCACTTCGTCCTCGGTGCCGTGCGTTTGCAGCAGAGGGCCCTGGTACTTGGCGATACGTTCGACCGAATCAAATCGATTGCGCATCATCCAGCGAACAGGAAGCCAGGGGAAATGAACAGCCGCGGCGTCTGTGAGTGTTGCGAAGGTACGATCGAGCACTAGCCCACGGACGGGATATTCCGACGCGACAGCGATCGTCGCGGCCCCGCCCAACGAGCGGCCCATGAGCAGGACCTCCTCCGGTGCGATGCCAGCTCGCTCCGCTAACCAAAGTTGTGCCGCGCGCGCGTCGGCGACCACGTTCTCTTCGTGTGGGGTGCCTTCACTACGACCATAGCCTCGATAATCCCAAGCAAACACGGCCACGCCGATGCGGTCGTGCAAAACTTTCAGCCGATTCGCCAGCCGGGGCACGTCTTCCCCGTTGCCATGGCAGTAAAGCACGACCGCACGTGGCGAATCGTGCGGCACGTACCAGCCGTTCAGTTTGGTTCCATCCTCGGCAGAGAAGAACACATCCTCGAACACGAGCCCCGCAGGCTGCAAGTCTGCATTGTTAGCGTGCGGGGCGGGAAAGACTAACCAACGTTCGAAGACACTAAGCATGAATAAGAGTAGCAGATAAATAACGAGGAGGTTGCGAATCGAAAGGAGAAATCGTGCTTTCAGCGTGCGTTTCGGGGCTTCAGAATTCAGACCTCGGGCATCGGATCACATGCTTTCGAAGACGCCACCAACGAGCCCCTGCCCCCTGTCTACTGCCCACTACTCCCCCCCCCCCGCCTTCTGTTCGTAAATTGCCCTCAGCAGTTCATCGACGTTCTTGTATTTCTTTTTCCGCTCGAGGGCGTCGTCGATCAAGCGGCGCGCATCGCTGTCCGAATGGCCCAGGGCTCGCATCGCGTCGAACGCTTCGCTGGCGATGTCGCGAACCTGTTCGGCACCTTCAGGCAGATCGCGACCAATGAGGAGGGCAAACTTGGGGATCTTCCTGCGCAGCGTGGCAATGATTTTCTCTGCCGTGGCGGGGCCAATGCCTGGCAACCCCGAGAGGCCTTTGGCGTCTTGGTCTTCGATCAAGGTGGCGACCTCCTGCACCGGCCGGACCATCGCCCGTAGTGCTTTCTTCACACCGACCTTATCGACCGAGCAGAACAGCTCGAAGAACTCGCGCTCAACGGCATTGAGGAAGCCAATCATGCGTGGGGTCATCCGCCCCTGCATGGGATTGCCTTCAAGATACTCAATCGTGTGCAGGCTAATCTCTTTGCCAATGTTCTCCTGAACTTGGCGGCGGGTGAATTCAGGAATGAAAATCTCGTATTCAAACGGACCAACCCCAAGTGTCAGGGAGTCGCCGCTGGCGCCAATCGTTTTGCCGGTAATCTTTGTGATCATAGGGAGCGGTTAGTAATTAGCTGTTAGCTATTAGTGAGATGTTAGCCGCCGAGCTTGCTCGGCGCGGGGATGGAAAAACAGGGAACTCTCGCGGTGCCAGCCACGCGCCGACCAAGGTCGGCGGCTAACGAACGGATTCGATTTCAATACTAACACGCAGCGCCAGCAAGTGAATCGAAACGGCCAGCCTTTTATTCACTTGCTTGCGCTGCGTGCTGGTATTGGGGTTTCATTCGATGCTTAACTAAGGAAGGAGTGAATGATTAACATTCACAGCATACGCGTGACAGAGCGCGATCGCCAGGGCGTCAGCCACATCAGCCGGCTCGGGAAGCTTTGCCAGCCGCAGTTCGCGCTGCACGGCCAGTTGCACTTGTGATTTCGGAGCGCGGCCATTTCCGGTGAGCGTTTTCTTCACTTGCGTCGAAGGGTAATCCGTGACATCCAAATCTGCCAGCGCCGCAGCCAGCACGATCACGCCACGGGCGTGGCCCATGAGGATGGCCGTGGTGGGACGATCGTAGTGCGAATAGAGCTTTTCGATCGCCACGCTCTCCGGCTTGAGTGTTTCAATTACGTCTGCCACGCCAAGATGAATCTCACGCACGCGAGCAGAGAGCGACCCTCGCGTCTTGCCGCGCACCACGCCCGCTTCGATGAGTTTCACTTGGCGATTGACAACGTCAATCACGCCGTAACCGGTGATGTTTAAGCCAGGATCAACGCCGAGGATACGCACAGAGAACTTTCAGTTCAGGGCTGCAACAAGACGATCATACTCGTCGTGAGGGCCGATCCAGAACCAGTTGATAGTAACATCTTCGAGCATACCCAGGACTCGGTAATTACGGCCTACACGAGCCGAGTAGTAGGGACGCTTACGATTGACTCTCTTGAATCGCAGGCTACTAGAGTGAGGCGCCGTTAAGAACAAACGATACGATTCACGAGCTTCACGTTGAATGCGTTCAGGTAGTGCAGCAAGTCGCTCGCGAAATCGCTGAGTGGTCGAGGACTTCATAGCTTGTCGGGATCAAGAGGTATCGTCTTACCAGCGAGATGCTCAAGATGGGCCTCGTGAGCAAGTTGATCAATCTCCAATCCCGATTCTTCGTACTCTTTTTTCCAGCCATCACCAGACCGCATTTCTTCTAGCATAATTGCAGCGATGAAATTCTGGTCTTGGTCGGACAAGGCTGATGCTTGATCGAAAGCATTTTTTAAAGCTTCAGTCATATTTGTTACCTCCAAGTCAACTCAAACGGGACCTGTCTCATTATATCACGACCGCGACCACTCGGCTCCACCGGCGCGATCTTCCAGCTTCACGCCCGCGGCAGCCAGCCCGTCGCGGATTTTGTCGCTTGTGGCGAAGTCTTTGTTCTCGCGGGCTTGCTGGCGGAGCTCGATGAGCAGTTGCATCACGCCCTCGAGCGTACCCTCGCCGCCGCCTGACCACTCTGCCTGCCCGCCCCGGTCTTCAATTGCTACGCCCAGCGGCGTCAGCTGATCACGGATGGCGTCGGCCGTGGCAAAGTCTTTCGCACTGCGGGCAGCAGTGCGCAACTCAATGACTAGAGGCATTACCGCATCGAGCAAGTCATCGCCGCCAGATGCCTTCGGCGCTTCCAAGAAAAGGCCCAGCACGTTCGACAGCTCTTTGATTGAAGTCATCACCAGTTCAAGTGTCGCCAAAGCAGCCACGTCGGCATTGCCAGCACCTTCGAGGTCGTTCTCGTCGCAATACTTGTTGGCGATTTTTGCCAGCTCGAACAGCTCTGCAATCGCGCCCCCCGTGTTGAAGTCATCATCCATGGCTTGCAGGAACTTCTGGCGACACACACCGGCCGCCTTGAGGACGGGAATCGAATCGTCCGTGAGCATGCCACCACCGCGTTCGGTGGGAGCGGTCAGCGCGTAGAATTCGCCCTTGGAAATCCTGTTGAATCGCTTAAACAGTCGATAGAAGGTTTCCAGCCCGACGGCAGCTTCCTCGATGGCCGGCTCGCTGAACATCACGGTGCTGCGATAATGCGTGCGAAGCAGAAAGAAGCGGATACGTTCGCCACCTTGGTTGCCGATCAAGTCTGCTAGCCCGCCAGCACCCTTGCTGCGGCTCATTTTCCCCGACGCCTGAGCCTCGGGAGAATCTCCTGCGACGCCTTCTGCTTCGCCGCGTTCGCTCTTCCCGCCGATCTTTCCTGCAGCAGCGTCTCTCCGGAGCAGGCCGTTGTGAGCCCAGTAGGTGACCATTGGTGCGTTGTGGCAGCATTCGCTTTGTGCGATTTCGTTCTCGTGATGCGGAAATACAAGGTCGAGCCCGCCACCGTGGATGTCGAACGTTTCGCCCAGCAATTTGCGGCTCATGGCTGAGCATTCGATGTGCCACCCAGGACGGCCAGCGCCCCAAGGGCTTTCCCAAGAGGGTTCACCCTCTTTCGCGCTTTTCCACAGTGCGAAGTCGGCCGCGCCTCGTTTCTTTGAGGCCCCGCCACCCCCTTCGCCTTGCATGGCATCGAGGCTGCGATTGGAAAGCTTGCCATAGTTGGCGTCTTTGGTCACATCGAAGTACACATCGCCTTCCGATGCATAAGCAAAACCCTGCTCGACCAGCGATTCGATCAGCGCGATGATTTCATCCATGCAGTCGGTCGCCCGCGGAAAGTGATCGATCGTGTCCACGCCGAGCGCTGCTAGGTTGTCGTTGTAATCCTGGATGTTCTCTTCGGCGACATCGAGCATCGTGATGCCACGCTCGTTGGCTTTGTTAATGAGCTTGTCATCGACGTCGGTGATGTTCACGACCCAACTCACGTCGTACCCGCAATACACGAGGTAACGTTTCATGCAATCGAAAATGACTGGGCCTACCATGTGGCCGATGTGCGCCTTGTCGTAAACCGTGGGCCCGCACAGGTAGATACCTACCTTGCCTTTCTTGACTGTTTGGAACGGTTCTTTCTTCTTCGAAAGCGTGTTGTAAATGTGGAGCGAGGGATGGGGCTCGGAAAGAGTTGGAGGCGTCATAGTGGCTTCGGTGGTTGTAGACATGGCAGTTGGGTAGGCAGTGGGCAGTGGGCAGTTATTCCGTGTTTCGCATCAAAATTTTGTACGCAAAAATGGCCGCAGTCCCAGAGTAATCCTAGTTGGGCCTGCCGGTGCAGCTGTGCTGAGTTTCAGTATTGGTCAATCGCTTCTTACTTCAATCAACGCAACGACTCTTGCTTCCATTGCCTCTCCGCGACCGACCGGCCCGACGCCTTCGCCGGTCTTGGCTTTCACGTTAATTTGACTTCGTTCGCATTGCAGGATTTCAGCGATTCGAGTGACAATAGCTTCCTTGTGTGGCGATAGCTTGGGTTGTTGAGCGGTGACTACGGCATCAAGGTTCACCAGTGTATATCCAGACTCTTTTACTCGTCCGTAGGCAAGTTTCAGGAACTCAGCAGAATCTCGTCCCGCATTGACCGGGTCGTTATTCGGGAACAACTGTCCGATGTCCTGCAGTCCCGCGGCTCCCAGTAATGCGTCAGTCACTGCGTGGAGGAGTACATCCGCGTCGCTGTGCCCCACGGTGTGCTGGTTGTGCGGAACTTCGATGCCGCCGATTCGCAACGGGCCACCACCTGCTGTGCGATGTGAGTCCTCCCCAAGGCCAATGCGTAAGTTAGTCATACGGCGCGGATTATACCGCTAGGGCGAGATGCGAACAACGCGAGACCGGGTGGCATTGGCAACTAAGGGGTGGCATGGGCAACTTGTTGCCCATGCCACCCCTTAGCTACGACTTAAAGAATTCGGCGTAGCTGCCAGATCGATCGTCACTGAGCAAGCCTCTTCAGCCGGTTCGCTAAGCCGCACATCCAGTCGCACACCGTGGGCCATTGCCTGAGCAACTTTTACCTTGGCTTCCTCGAAATCGCACGCCTCTGCCTCGACCGACGGCGTAGCCGCCAACGGGGGGCAAAAACCTACGTGCACGGTGGCGTGGCGTTGACCAGTCACAAAGCCGGCCCGTACCGTACCATAAATGACTTCGTAGCCTTGTTCATCGCGTACTCGAAACAACTGCTGCAGGACTTCTTCTCCGAGGCGAGTTTCTTCGGAGTCGATGATCTCCTCGGTCTTTTCAGATATCTGCTTTATTTTGGCCAATTCCTCTTCACTAGGCAAATCCGCAAGCATCACGTTAGGGCGGTCGTTGTCGAAGAACGTCTGCCGCCAGAATTGGTCGGCAATCAGCATGGGCAGCCAAATCAACCAATCGCTGTTGCGATACGCCGGGTAACAGCAGCCAACAGCCAGGAGAATTAAGCCCAGCGACGAGCCCCAACCGACCAGTTGGTCGAGCCGACGTGCCCGCTTCGTGCGTGGCGTACCAAATTGGCGCCGCCAAGCAACGCGGCCGAATTTCACGGCTACGGTGCCCAGCAAGGCGATGCCAAACAGCGTGCCGCGCGGCATGTCGGCCGTCGCTTCTCCGAATAGTCTACACAGGGTGAGCACGGTGCCGGCGAATATCATGGCACCGATCACGCCCAGCACGGTGGTTCGTATGACCGTAGCAGGGGCTTCACCTGCTGTAGTGATGACTTCGAAGCCGGCTAATCGTTCTTCCAGCGCAAGATCGACCGCAGCAGAGTCCTCAGACTCGGTTTCAATCAGTGGCAATTCAGGCTGGAGCAGTGCAGACATCGTGACAGCACGATAGCGGATAGCCCTGCGTTGCCACTACATCAATATCCGTGCTAGCACGCTTCCCGAGCCGACCGCCTGGGCATGTCGGCTCGGGTTCATGACGGCTCGAGAGTTGCTACTAAGCCGTAGCACCTGCTGCGGCTGCTGCCGAGAGCTTCTCTGCCACGTCGGTCTTCTCCCACGTGAATTCGGGCTCGCTGCGGCCGAAGTGGCCACCGGCAGCCGTCTTGCGGTAAATGGGCCGGCGAAGCTGCAAGTGCTCAATGATCCCGGCAGGTGTGAGCGGGAAATGCTCTTTCACCAGATCACAAATCACGGAATCTTCAATCTTGCCGGTGCCTTCGGTATCCACGTAGATGCTCACCGGCTCGCTCACGCCGATGGCGTAGGCCAGTTGTACCTCGCAGCGATCGGCAAGACCCGAGGCGACGATGTTCTTTGCCACGTAGCGCGCCATGTAGGCAGCACTGCGATCTACCTTGGTGGGGTCCTTACCGCTGAATGCACCGCCACCGTGACGGCCCCAACCGCCGTAAGTATCGACGATAATTTTCCGGCCAGTCAGGCCGCAGTCGCCGTGGGGGCCGCCCACGACGAATTTGCCCGTTGGATTAATGTGATACGTAATGTCGCCATCGACGAGGTCAGCCGGCAGCTCCGGCTTGATAATCTTCTCGATGATCTCTTTCTTTGCTTCCTCAGCCATCAGCTTGCCGTCGCTGGTTAGCACGCTTTCATCATGCTGGGTGCTGATGACCACCGTGTCGATGCGAACTGGTGTGTTGCCATCATACTCGACGGTAACTTGGCTCTTGCTGTCGGGACGCAGCCAAGCCATATCGCCGTTTCTGCGGGCATCGACCAGTCGGTTGAGGATGCGGTGCGAGAGGGCAATTGGTAGCGGCATCAATTCTTCGGTGTCGTTGCAAGCGTAGCCAAACATGAGGCCCTGGTCGCCAGCACCGATTTCCTTGCCCGTCGATGTGTCGCTATCGACACCCATGGCTATGTCCGGCGATTGTTCATCGATGGCGACCATGACGGCGCAATGGTCGGCACTGATGCCCATCGAAGCATCCGTGTAGCCCACATCCTTGATGACCTCGCGCACGATTTTCTGCATATCGACCGAGGCCTTGGTGCTGATCTCGCCGGCGATGACAACGACGCCAGTCGTGACCATCGTTTCGCACGCCACGCGGCTTTGGGGGTCTTGGGCGAATAGGGCGTCGAGCACGCCGTCAGAGATTTGGTCGGCCAGCTTATCGGGATGCCCCATGCTGACTGCTTCGCTAGTGAATAGGTACTTGCCGGATGCCACGGGAGGAATCTCCTCAAAACTGGAATGGGTAAACTCTTTTGCAAGCGAAGAGTATAGCGGTTATCAGGGCGGTCAAGCAACTGCCGCCTGCGGCTTAGCACGTCTACTAGGACCGCTAAGCCGCAAGCGGCGGGCTAGCAATTGGCCCGGTGAGCATCGATAATCGACGGATTCGACAAATAACTATTGAGAACCACATTACTATGGCACGCTGGCCGCGACACGTTTGGACCTCGTTGGTGACCTACGGACTAGTTTTTGTGGGTTTCCCGCTACTGTGCTGGCTAGCGTATACCTGGGTGAGAGGATGAGTGTTTTGAGCGCTGATGTAACGAGCTTCGATCAACTACAAGAAAAACTCAGAGCCCACGGGCAGGAGCATCTGCTCGCCTTCTGGGACGAACTGGATGACGCCGGCAGAGGGCAGCTCGCCGGCCAGATCAACAACATCGACTTCGACCTAGTCGCCTCGCTATTCCGCGGCGAAGTGGAGCAGCCCGACTGGGCCGCGCTTTCTGCCAAAGCCGAGCCGCCACCGGCGGTGCGACTAGCTGATCGAAAGGCCAACGCGAAGTCTGGGTTAGGTTTCACCCCGGAAGAAGCCAAGCTGCGTGGCAAGTCAGCATTAGCGACTGGAGAAATGGGCGTACTGTTAGTAGCCGGAGGGCAGGGGAGCCGCCTCGGGTTTGAGAAACCGAAGAGCCTGTACCCCATCGGGCCGCTCTCCGAAGCGACACTCCTGCAAATTCACATTGAGAAGGTCCGCGCGCTCAGCAGGCAATATGGCAAGCCGATACCGTTGTACCTGATGACTAGCCCCGTGACGCACGAAGACACGGTCGAGTTCGTAGAGAAGCATCATCGCTTCGGCCTCACTGAAGACGATTTGGTGATCTTCTGCCAAGGGACCATGCCTGCCGTTGATGACAAGAAGGGCAAGGTGCTGATGTCTGCCAAGGACGAATTGTTCCTAAGCCCAAATGGCCACGGCGGTACCGTTGCCGCACTGGCCGACAGTGGCGCGATCGAGCACATGCATCGCCACGGCGTCAAGCAGCTGTTTTACTTTCAGGTTGACAATCCGCTCGCGCCGATTTGCGATGAAGAACTTATCGGCTCGCACCTGCTGGCTGAATCGGAACTCACGTCTCTCACCATTGCCAAGCAGACGCCCGAGGAAAAGCTGGGCAACTTTGTGCTCGTCGATGACGCGTTGCATGTGATTGAGTACAGCGATTTCCCTGAGTCCATTGCCCAACAACAGGGCGCTGACGGTGGACTCAAGTTCTGGGCGGGCAGCATTGCGATTCATGTATTCGACGTTGCTTTCTTAGAGCGGTCGTTGAAGCTCAAAGACTCGCTTCCATTCCACACCGCACATAAGCAGGCAAGCTTTCTAGACGAGTCAGGCAAGCTACTTGAGCCCGAAGAAAAAAACGCCTTGAAGTTCGAGCGGTTCATTTTCGACCTGCTGCCCCAAGCCAAACGACCCATTGTGGTCGAGTTCGCAGAGCGTGAAGTCTTCGCCCCGCTGAAAAACGCACCGGGAGCTCCCAAAGATACTCCTAAGTATGTGCAGCAGTATCTACTCGACCAACACCGCCGCTGGCTGACCGCCGCCGGTGCAAAAGTCGCAGACGGCGTGGATGTAGAAATCAGCCCGCTGGTTGCCCATGATGCTGCCGCGGTGGCGAAGTTGGTCGAAGCGGGGCAAGAGTTCAACGAGTCGCAGTATCTGAGTGAAGCATAGTGGCAGGGTACTGCCGGTAGCCGCAGCCTTTCATGATGCTGGGAATTTGCTCGATAGGACACCCAACCTCTGTGCTCCGGCGAGCTGCTAGCTCGCGGCTAGGGGGCCTAGAGGTAGCGAACCGTATTTGTGCTGCTCGTGTCTTCTGAATAGCTGCTACAATGCGGCTCCCACCTCACCCATTTGCTCCCGTCCCACCGGAGTGAGCCCGCCAACCGTTGCCTTCCACTATGCCTCAACTCATTGAAGAGACGCCTCCTCAGGAGCTCGTGGGTGGAACGCTTGCGGTCCCGGTCGAAACGCCGGCGAGTGTCAGCCAGGCAGATGGACCGCGTGAGGGACGCAACTTTATCTTCTTGATGATTCACCAAGTGCTTTTTCGCATTGGTTGGATTTTCAAGACCGAGAGCATCATCATGCCAGCGGTGATGGATTTCATTGGTGGCGGGCCGGTGATGCGCAGCTCGCTGATGGTTTTCAACCGGTTGGGTTTCAGCGTACCGCAGGTGCTGTTCGCGCGCCGTCTAAAGGTGCTGCCCAGCAAGAAGTGGGCTGTCACGGTTGGTTCCTTTGCGATGGCGATCCCCTTCACAATTCTTGCCATCATCTGGGCGAACGGCTGGTGGCAGGCCGCTGACGGTAGCCCCGCGGTGTGGATGCCGTACTTGTTCCTTGCGTTGTATGCCGTGTTCTTTTGCACGACCGGAATGAATCAACTAGCGGCGCACGCGTTGCAGGGGAAGCTCATCCGGGCGAACCTACGCGGGCGGCTGTTTGCTGCGACGGTACTCGTGGGCGCACCCACTTCCATTCTGGCGGCATGGTATTTCTTGCCCGGATGGTTAGCCGATCCCACGACGGGCTTCGTTTACATCTTCGCGGCCCCGGCGCTCGGTTTCGCATTGGCCTCAATGTTTGTAGCCATGACAGTTGAAGAGCCCGACGGATTTCAAGAAGTGATCACCCCGCTCTGGCAGCGATTCCAGAATGCTTGGAATACTTCCAAGGAGAATCCTAACTTTGCACGACTTGCCGTGGTCGCCGTGCTATTCAGCGCGACGTTCATGATGTTCCCGCACTACCAAACTCTCGGTCGTGGCGAAGACGAGGTCTCGATGACCGTGCTTATGAAATGGGTCTGCGTACAACACATTGCCGTTGCGATTTTTAGCCTCATCATCGGCCCGCTTGCCGATTGGCTGGGCAACCGTGCTGCGCTGCGTCTTACTTTGTTTGGTGCTTCGCTCGCGCCGCTGATGGCAGTGGTACTCTCCTTGTTGCCTGAAGAGGTCAGCCGCCAGTGGTATTGGTTGATGTTCGCCCCCATAGGTTTCACACCGGTCACGATGCGCATTTTGATCAACTACACACTTGAAGTTGCTCCGGCGTCGGAACACCCACGCTATGTGAGCGCTGTGAGCATGTGCCTAGCGCTGCCCGTCATCTTCGGAGCAGTTCCCGTGGGCGTGCTCATTCGTTGGACTGGTTACACACCGATCTTCGCCTTTGGAGCTATCGCATTAATGCTTGCTACGCTGCAGACGTTTCGCTTAGCCGAGCCTCGTCACGCAGCGTGATGACTCGCGCAGAGACGCGGAGACGCAGAGGATGTTTTGGACCGGACAACAGGATGAGCTGGATTGACAGGATCGAACTGAGAAATTTGGAATTCAAATAGTATTGGTTTGAAACGCCATTAATCCGTCCGAGTGAAACCCGTCTCCGAGTTCTCATCTATTCAATCCAGCTCATCCTGTTATCCGGTCTATTGCTCTGCGTCTCCGCGTCTCTGCGCGAGTTTTCTTCGTTTGGCAGCACAAAAACCGGCGTTCCCCTGATTTGCCCCTTTTGCCATACTTCGCGGCCCGTAATTCTGTGTTAGCAGCGAGCCTCGAACCGATGCAAATTTTCTTCTCTGTTGGCGAACCGTCTGGCGACTTGCACGGCGCGAACTTAATTCACGCGCTGCGTAAACAAATGCCAGAGTGCGAGTTTGTCGGCTACGGCGGCCCTAAGATGGCTGCTGCTGGCTGTGAACTGCACGAAGACCTCACGAAGCTGGCCGTCATGTGGGTGCTCAAGGTGCTATTGAACATTCACAAGTTCCTCGGCCTGCTCAAGCGAGCCGATCAATACTTTGAAGAACACCGCCCTGACGCGGTCGTGTTGATTGACTACCCCGGGTTTAACTGGTGGATCGCCCGACGTGCAAAACAACGCGGCATCCCCGTGTTTTACTATGGCACGCCCCAACTGTGGGCGTGGGCCGAGTATCGCATCAAAAAGATGCGCCGCTACGTAGATCATGCCCTCTGCAAGTTACCGTTCGAGGAGAAATGGTTCCGAGATCGCGGCTGTAATGCCACCTATGTGGGGCATCCGTACTTCGATGAACTGCGTGGACGCAATATCGATAAAGACTTCGTGGCCCAGCAACGAGAGGGCGCCGGGCCGCTAGTGACCATCCTGCCCGGCTCGCGCGATCAAGAGGTAGCGGGCAACCTGGAGTGTTTCCTCAAGACAGCCGAGCACATCGTAGCGAAAGTCCCTGAGGCACGCTTTGCCATTGCCGCGTTTAACGAGAAGCAAACCATTCAGGCGCGTCGCCTAGCGAATAAGAGCAAAGTCCGCGTAGAGATCCACACCCAGCGCACCGGCGAGCTCATCGAAGCGGCCGATTGCTGCTTGGCCTGTTCTGGCTCTGTATCGTTGGAACTGCTCTACCATGCGAAACCGAGCGTCATCCATTACCACCTCAACAGGTTTTCGTTCCTGGTGCAGCCATACCTAAGGCGCGTCCGCTACATCACGCTTGTGAATCTGATGACCACCGACAATCCATTTCGCAAGCGGCCCGTGGGCATTTACGATCGGAACGATCCCCAGGACGCACACGTGTTGTTGCCTGAGTACCTAACCAGTACAGATCGCTCTGGTGAGCTTGCAGCGCACATTATTGAGTGGCTTAGAGACGAGTCGCAATTGGAAAAACGGCACACCGAATTAGCAGAACTCCGCGAGCAGGTAGGGCAGGGCGGCGCGTCGGTGCGCGCGGCCGTCTACATCGCTAAGGCGCTTGGCGGCACGGACGCAAAATCAACAGACACTGTCTCGACAAGCATTGCCAACGCGGCGTAAGCTGGGTGCGTCTACTTCGACCCGCTACTCAAGGCTTGCCGCTATGCTCTTTGAACCGCCACGCACCCAAGGCGATCTTCACTTTCGCCTTTTCGACTTTCCGGTGCGCGTGCATCCGTTCTTCTGGCTGGTTGCCGTGTTCTTGGGTTTGGACATGAAGAACGGCACACCGCCAGTTCAAATTATTATTTGGATCGTTGCGATGCTTGTCTCGATTCTCGTCCATGAACTGGGGCACGCTTTCCTGCAACGCCGCTACGGTGGTCGACCAAGAATCGTGTTGCACGGTTTCGGAGGGCTAGCGATCAGCGAAGGGGAAGAACGTTCGCCTAAATCGCAAATCGAAATCTCGTTGGCGGGGCCGTGTGCCGGGTTTCTCCTTGCAGCGGCAACTTTCTTGCTCGTGCGACTCTCAGGGCACGCCATCGGCTGGCAGTCGGGCCGTGAGTTCAATTTCGAAAAGGCTGGCCTCAGCGAAGCCTTCTCCTTCCCGTTGTTACTCGGCAGTTTTTATTGGGAGCCCTACGCTGGCAAGGCGGCTAACTACCTAGTGTCGTACTTCATGCAAATCAACATCCTGTGGGGCTTGATGAACCTCTTGCCGCTCTACCCGCTTGATGGTGGGCAAGTTGCGCGCGAATTGCTTACCGTCAACCAACCGCAACGCGGGATTCTGCTTTCCTTGCAACTCAGTATGGCAGTCGGAGGGCTTATGGCACTCTACGGGCTCGTTAGCGGGCAGCTCTTCCTGGCGTTTCTGTTCGGCTATCTCGCTTATGGCAACTGGCGCACGTATCAAAGTTACGGAGCGAGTCGTTGGTAGGTGTTAAAACGCACGAAACTAATCTCAGTTTGAGATTCTGGGCGCGCGAGCATTGATCAATTCGCATCTCGTAGCGCGCATCAACTCGAGTGCGCGATGCCCATGATCGTGTAACGATCGCTGCGATTGTCACGCGTCGTGCGCATCGCGATTTGGTTTGTGAAAACGCAATTTGCGCGCTTTCGTAGAAAAAAACGCCTGATCAGAAAAAAAAGTGTAAAAAAATTCCGGAGAAGTTTCGCAACTATTTTTCATCTCGTTGTCGTTAGCAATAGCGCGCTGCATTGGTAGTGTGCGACGCCGTGAACGCACATCGCAAGTCGAATCTCGTGGGTTTCCAACGACGCAACGCATGCTGCTTGGGCGAGCGTGTTGCATACAACATTTAGCAAACTCAATCACAGTGCCGCATGCCCAATCGCTTTGCCAATTTACCGCAATATCCAACCTCTTTCGGCAAGGCAAGAGAGCCAATCGCAAGTTGGTGTTGCCGTGTGCAGCGAAGTTGGCACGCAGCAGTTGATGAGCAGGCAGGACATGCGAAAACACTTAAATAAAGTGATTTGTGTGCGAGATCCCTTTTTGCGCCGTTCCTGGCACGTTGCCTCTTGCGTCCTGGCGATGGGCACAGAAGCGGCCGGGAAGTTAGTCGATGCGGTTTCGTACTTGGTTGATCAGACCACGCTTTGGATCGCTCTGAAATCTACCATTCATATCGCAGATGTAGTGCCACAATATTGATAAACGAGGTTGGACAAGAGCGACGTTTGTGAGGAATGTAAGACTTCAATTTGCGGGAGGTGAATTTGCGACTTAGGAATCTCAAAGGCGCCCTTGCGCGCGTCGTTTGCGCATGAGAACGAGTTTGCAGGTCCACAATTCGAGTTTGCGGCACAAGTTTTTTCTAGAAAAAGTGTTGCACAAAATTCAAGTATCCGTACAAATACGGCCAACCGATGCAAGCATGCGTTTCGCATGAAACGAATACTTGCTGAAGCCATTACGAACCGCACGAGAAAAAGTATCTGGCGAATTGATCGCCAGGAGAGATTCGTCAGGTTTCGTGAGATGCGTCGACCTGCTCCGGATGAGCGGTCGAGTTTAGTAAGCGTGGCGTGAGTTTAACCGCCTAGCTATCGACGGGTGCTTCTCCCTCAAGGAGGGTGCTCACGACAGTCAGAGGCACACGTCACCAGAACTCTATTTAGGAGGAATGACTGTGGCCAAGAAGAAGAAACGCGCTGCCAAAAAGAAGAAGGCAGCCCCAAAGCGCAAAAAGGCGAAACGTAAAGTCGCCAAGAAGAAATCCGCCAAGCGGAAGGTAGCCAAGAAGAAAACAAAGAAGAAGAAGGCCGCCAAGAAGAAAACCGCCAAGCGTAAAAAGAAGAAGGTAGCGAAGAAGAAGACGAAGAAGAAAGCTGCCAAGAAAAAGACGGCCAAGAAAAAGAAGAAAAAGGCCGCTAAGAAGAAAACTGCGAAGCGGAAGACAAAGAAGAAGTCCGCCAAGAAAAAGAAAACGGCCAAGCGTAAGACTCGTAAGAAGAAACGCTAGACCGTTAGCCTATCGAAAAGGGCCGCTGCCTCGCGACGCAGCGGCCCTTTTTTCATGCGCTGTGGTGGAGTGGACTTGGCAGTTTGTAGATGATCTTCTTTTTACAGATTTATGCCTTCGGCGTAATTCTTACGGAGCGTAGAAAAAGAGGTTCTGTCGAACCACTGTCTACTCGCCGTCAATTCCGAGAACGAACTTTCTTGTGAATGCGTCTAGCCCATGTCGATGCCTTATTGGCTAGTGAGGGAGACACCACGAAGAGCATTAGCGTTGGTAGCCAAACGAGCCAAATTCTGCCACGTTGGAAGTAGTTGTTTTAGCTGCGTTTGCCGGGTGCCTACTGCCGGCTTGCCAAGCAGTGACTTTGTGAGTGAGGTTTGCATCTGAGCACGGCTTAGCATACGATCCGGGTGACCTCTTCTCAGTTTCATTGAAAGCGCGTCAAGCACTGCGACAGGCGAGGGGAATTCCACCAGCTAGTTGGTGGCTGAAAACAAGCATTTATGGATTGCCGCTCCGAATACGAAAAACGCCTGCAAGCTCGACAGCAAGCGTACGCCAGTCTTCGCCGTAAAGACGATCAGGCCGTGAGCTTACGCACAGCGCTCCTCTGCGCTGCCCTGCTTGCCACCTGGGTTGTGTTTGGAGGATGGGGAGTCCCTTGGCAATTCTTACTATTTCCAATTGGGATCTTTATCGGCACTGTCTTCTACCACGGGTCGATCAAACGTAAATTGCTCGTGGCCACACGTGCTATTGAACACTACCAGCGCTGCCTGAAGCGACTCGACGGCAAGTGGGTTGGCATCGGACCGGACGGCGAAGAGTTCATCGATCCGCTGCATCCCTACTCCGGCGATCTTGATATTTTCGGTCACGGTTCGTTGTTTCAACTTCTCAATTCGCCAGTGACGCCTGCCGGGGAGAAAACTTTGGCTTCATGGCTGGCACCAGAAGCTAACAAGGCATTGCCCTCGAAGGAAACTATTCTCGATCGGCAAAAGGCGGTTCACAATTTGCGCGATCAGCTCGATCTTCGCGAGCGATTGGCGATTATCGGGCCAACCAAACAATCGCAACAAGATGCAATGCAGCTCCAAAAGTGGCTTGCCAATCCAGGGGAGCTGACTGCGACTTGGGTATCGGCCGTCGGATTATTACTCGGGGTGATGGGAGTTTTAGCACTGGGGCATTTTTTCGTAACGATTGCGATGGGCACAGTGTCTACATCGAAATCACTCTCGCTCTTGATCCTCGTCGTCCTCCTGCAGATGGGGTTCCTCTATCACCTCCGTGCGACGTTACTTGCCATCAAGCAATATAGTGAACATGCTGTCCTAGAGTTGCAGCGGATTGTGCGAGTTGTTTCCGCACTAGAAACTGTCCGCGGTGACGACCCCGCGATCAAACGTCTCCGGCATGAATTGGTAGAAGACGGCACCCCGACTTCCCAGAAGATCCATCAATTGGAACGCACGGTTAGTCAGTTTGATAATATGTGCCGCAATGCAATGATTGCACCTCTGGCACTGATTTCGATGGTCGGATTGCACTTTGCCTGCAAGATCGATCATTGGCGCTCAATGCATGGATCGCACGTCGCACGCTGGTTTGACGCCGCCGGAGAGCTGGAAGCACTTTTGGCGTTCGCACAGTTGCACTTTGAAAATTCTGAGTACTGTTTTCCACAAATAGAGGAGGGTGCACCGCAGTTCACTGCTCATGGGCTCTCGCATCCGCTACTGCCCAGCGCTGCAGCTGTCGCCAACGATGTGGCGCTCGGCGAGGGCTGCAGGTTGCTATTGATTTCCGGTTCGAACATGTCAGGAAAGAGTACACTGATGCGTTCGGTAGGGATAAACACTGCGCTGGCTTGGTCCGGAGCACCTGTGTTCGCACGCGAGCTGAAGCTCTCTCGTCTGCAAGTGGCGGCAGCGATGCGGGTGCAGGATTCGTTGCAAACCGGCACCTCGCACTTTTTTGCTGAGTTGAAGCGAATTCAACTTATTGTCGAACTCGCCGAGGATAAATTGAATGAAGCTCAAAAGGTGCTCTTCCTACTCGACGAAATCCTCCACGGCACGAATTCCCATGACCGGCTCGTCGGTGCTCGTGCCGTGATCCATAGTCTCTTGAAATCGGGCTCAGTTGGCTTGGTGACCACCCACGACCTATCGCTCAGTGAGATCGTTAACGAACAGGAACTGCCCGCCAAGAACGTTCACTTCCGCGACGAATCGGTCGATGGCAAGATGACCTTCGACTACAAAATGCGTACCGGTGTGGTGCCCAAGAGCAATGCGCTTACGTTGATGCGGTTGCTGGGCCTAGACGTTTAGATTCGACGTGTAGGCTCGATGAGCGGCAATCGGAAATGATCGTTCTTGCCCCACAGTTTGCGCAATTTGCGCGCAGGTGGAGTTCCCCCCTCCCCCCCCGAACTTCTTACAGCACCGACAACGTCGGCATCGGTGGACTATCCACGCGTGCCGTGGTGATTCCGCTCACCAGATTAAAGCAAATCCGCTCGAAGTAAGCGCTCGCTTGTGAGTCCAGCAAGTTGCCCGCCGTGTCGCCCGCATCGCCGCGCTCGCGGATTGGGATTTGAATGGGCACTTCACCCAGGAACGGTGTTTCCAGCTCTGCCGCTTTTTCCCGCGCGCCGCCTGTGCCGAAGATGTCATACTGCTTGCCATTGTCTGGGCAAAGGAAGTAGCTCATGTTCTCAACCATGCCCAGCACGGGAATATTCACTTTGCGGAACATGGCGATTGCCTTGACGGCATCCAGCAGTGCCACTTCTTGTGGCGTACACACGACCACTGCCCCGGTGAGCGGTAACAGTTGGGAAAGCGTCAATGCGATGTCACCGGTACCTGGTGGCATGTCGATGATCAGATAGTCGAGATCGCCCCAGTCGGTGTCTCTCAGGAACTGGGTGACTGCTCCGTGCAACATGGGCCCGCGCCAAACGACTGCTTCGCCCGGGGGGACTAAGAAGCCCATGCTCATCAAGCGTATGCCGTCTGTCTCGATCGGCTGGAGGCGTTTTTCCTCTGCCGTGGGCTTGGCGTCGGGAACTCCCAGCAAATGCGGAATGCTCGGGCCGTAGACGTCTGCATCCATGATGCCCACCTTGCAACCACTCGCCTTCAAGCCGTAGGCAAGCGACGCAGCGACGGTGCTTTTTCCCACGCCCCCTTTGCCAGAGCCAACGGCGATGACGCTCTTCGCAGTGAGCCCAATGCTGCCGATCGGTTCGGCAGGGCGCTGATGAGTTGTGATTTCCACGCTCACGTCCGCCGAGCCAGGGAGTTTCTCTTTGAGGCGATCTTCGATGGATTGCCGTGTTTGTTCCCACAGCGGACCAGAGTAGGTTGTGAGGCCGACTTTCACGGCGACCCGATTGCCGTCGATCTGCACGCCGGCCACTTGGCCCATAGTCTTCAGCCCCCGACCGGTTTCCGGGTCGGCAAAACCTTCTAGGATGGACTCCACAAGTTGCGGCTCAATACTCTCTGACATCAATGACTCTCCAACGGAAGCAACAGCACCGACGGGCACTGCCAAGGTGGAAGGGGGGACTGGTCGCGTCGGAGCAGGCGATTACTGGTAGAATAGCTGCCTGCAGAAGCACGATTCACGACCTACCACTTACAATACTGCCCTGGGGGCAGAATCCAAGGCGTAATGCAAAGGAGAAACGTGCTGGGAAGCACAGGGCGAGCCAACATGCGTTAGCAGTCGGGTTGAAGTTTGTTAGAGTGCACCCCAGCGAGAGTGCCCCCCCAGCGGCTTACGCCTGCCGGCTCAAGAGTTTTCGTATTTAAGCCTGGTATTACAGCACAGCGCATGAAAAAACCCTTCGCGAGTGGGGCAGCAACCCGCGAAGGGCAAAAGTATGCAAAGGTTGCCCCTTGCATGTAGCGATCTTAATGAACGGTTCACAGTTTTGCAACGACTTTGTCACCTTAACTTCGCTGATTCAGGTGAAAAGTTTATAACAAGCACCTCATTTTCCGCCCTAAGTTCTTTTAAATCAACACGATATGTCGTCCGCCTCCGTCCAGCTCCTCGAGCAGCTAATTGCCCTCCCAAGCGTTAATCCCCTGCTTACCGCACCTGACGATCCCGACGCCGGAGAGGGCCGCGTGACGGATTTTCTACAGAATTTTGCCCAGCAGCAGGGCTGGCCTTGGCTCAGGCAGAGCGTCCACCCTGGTCGTGATAACTTCCTCGCCCTGGTTGGTTTTGGGCCAAATTCGGTGTCTGAGCCCCCACAGGGTGGGGCTCAGGCGGCTCCTATGCTGTTTGAGGCCCATCAGGACACCGTTTCCACTGAAGGTATGACCTGCAATCCGTTTGATGCGAAGCACGCACAGGGGAGGCTCTATGGCCGCGGTGCGTGCGATGTGAAAGGTGGCATGGCGGCCATGTTAGTGGCGTTAGCTGAGATCGGAACAGACCCCGACTTACCCCGGCCGGTGCTCTTCGCATCCACAATCAACGAAGAGTGCGGATTCACCGGGGTGCGTGCGCTGGCCGAGCTATGGAGCGACACCAATGGCACATCCAACCACCAAACGCACGGAACACTCTCTAGCGAAACGGTAGCCCGATTGAAACCACGGGCCGCGGTAGTGGCGGAGCCCACGGAACTTGATGTCGTCGTATCGCACCGTGGCGTTGCGCGTTGGCAAGTGGAAACGCACGGGCGTGCTGCGCATTCATCGCAACCCTCAGAGGGCGCGAACGCGATCTACGCCATGGCTTCGATCGTTCGCGCTGTGCAACTTTACGAAAGCGAAGTTCTTGCCCAACGGCCCGAAGACCCACGCTGCGGACGACCTACCGTGAGCGTCACCACCTTCCACGGCGGCACCGGTGCAAATACCGTTCCCGAGATCGCAGCAGTGAATATCGATCGTCGGCTCTCACCGGAGGAAACCCCCGAGGAAGCCTTCGCTGAGCTCTCCCGTTGGATAGAAGAGCACGCAGAACTTCTCGACTGCACGGTAGCTCACCAGCCACCTTGGATGCAAAGTCACGGCCTTGCCGAGGGCGATAACCTTCCTCTAGCCAAGCGGCTTTCAAATATCGCTCGAGAAGTCGCCGACACGGGCCAACTCAAGGGCGTTCCCTATGGCGCCAACGCGGCCACGCTTGCTACCGCAGGAATTTCCACGGTTGTGTTCGGCCCTGGCTCGATTGCCCAAGCGCACACCGCCGACGAATGGATCGAAGTCGAGCAGCTTGAGAAAGCCGTGGAAATCTACCGTCGATTGGCACTTGATTTGGAAGAGTGATCTTCGTCCGTTGAGCTCGCTGCCTCTCGAAGCCCTTCCCTACGCTCAGCCCCTCCGACATTCCGTCTCTGCAGAACTCTGCCAAGCTGAAACGAGATAGAAGTAGCGTGCTAGCAATACAAGACGAACCCTAGGCGACAAGGGCAGCAAGCTGCCCATGCCCCCAATCGGTTCTTAACGTATCGCGACTAGCATCAAAACACATCGAGATTGAAGTGATGCCCGGTGTGGTACTTCCGACGGTTCGGATAGTAGTTATGCCAGTGGCGGTTGTAGACCGGAATACGCATTTCGGGCGGATAGCGGTGGTACAGGCTATCGGCACTGCGATAGTACTCGTCGCCCCAGAAGTTCTGTGGATAGTAGACGTACGGGTAGTGGTAGAACCGATTCCAGTCCTGCGTAGTGTACGTTGAATTCCATTGGCGTCCGTATGCTTGCTGGGCGCTGGCTTCTTCTTGCGAATTCACACAGGCAAAGGCAGCAAAGCAAAGGCTCGCTAGGCAGATCCGACGGATCATGTTTCCCCCCCTCGATCGTAAAGCCCACCGCAAACGAAGCGCGGACCTGGGCAGATAAGCTCTCAATAAGGGAATCGGACTGAAAGGCCCAGAAGGTTGAGGAATAACCCGCACAACCGGGAAAAGTTGCCAGTGCTAGCGTGGATGACCAATGACCAAGTCCCAATGACCAATGCACGATTACAACCGCTTGCGATTGGTCATTTAGACTAGTTCATTGGTGACTTCGTATTACTCTGGCATCTTCCCATCGACCAAGTTCTTCTCCCACTGATCCATCAGTGGCCAATCGATGGCACACGTGCCGAAGTCGGCCATGTGCAGATAGGTTTCTAGTCGGGCAAGCGTCTTGTCGATTAGTGAATTGTCCTTGCGGAACACGGGCCCGTGGCTGGGGAGTAACCACTTCACGTCGCTTGCTTTGATGCGTTCGAGCGAAGTGATGAAGTCCGGGATGCTACTGCCGTGATGGGCGTCGATGGCTCCCACGCAACCGTCGGCAAACAGGTTGTCGCCGGAGAACAGCAACTCGCCCATGCGGAAGCTCAGTTGCCCATCGGTATGCCCTGGAGTGTGCCAGACTTCCAGTTCGAGGCCGCCGATTTTTAGCGTGTCGCCATCTTTCACCTGGTTCTCGACTTCCACCGGAGGCATCTCCAGATGAATGTCCTGAGCAGCAATCTCCGCGAACGTGGCTATGGCATCGCCTGCTACCAAGTGCTTAGCCGCTAGCGGGTGGGCGGTGACCGTTGTCTTCAGTAATTGCTTTGCCGTGGCCAAGCCCTGGATGTGATCGACGTCCGCATGCGAAGCGATCAGCGTCTTGCATTTGCTGAACGGGAAATCCAACTCGCGGATCAAGTCGATGCAGTCCTGGACGGCGTCCTCATACCCGATGTCGATCAGTGCCCACTCAGCATCGTCGTAGATCAGGTAAACGCTACAGGAGATGCGTCGCTGAGCCTGGTGGTTCAGTTCAATGACGTGCGGAAATAGAGGAGTCCGTTCAAGCATAGTAGTATCAATTCTTATGTTTTTATGTCGCGACAATGATTCGTACCGCAATTCTAGAGATTACCGCCACCAACACGCAACGGTTGACGCCCGGGGATTAGCGAATCCTTGCGGTTGTCGAGAACAGTTCTCAATAACGTCCGGAAAGCCCCGAGCCCACATGCGTAAGCAGTCGCGTAGTGCGTTAATAGTTCAATCGGCTACTACTCGCATGATGGCTCTGGGAGTAGCCGCTCACCCCAAAATCGCTTTCAAGCCTTCGCGATAGCTGGGGTATTGGAATTTTATCTCCAGCTCCTCCAAGAGCTTCGCATTGCTAATCCGTTTATTCGTCGCCGCCCGTGCAGCTTTGGGAGAATCGGGCTCTGGCTGCTCGAACTGCGGCTCAGCAGCGCCGATCAACCGTGCCACTTCGCGATAGTAGTCGCCTCGTACGACTGGCGAGCCATCGCTGACATTGAAGATCACGGGTCGAATCGCTTTAACGGCCCGGTCCTCGGCGTTCCAAGCTCCTCCGTCAAGCCAACGATCCACCTGCACAACAACCCGCGCCGCGTCATCAACGTGGGTCAAGTTCAACCAGCCCTCACTCAGTGCAGCGATCGGCTCACCGGCTCGCAGCTTCTCCAAATAAGGAACCCGTCCCGGCCCGTAAATGCCCGCCAAGCGCAGTATCGCCGCTTGCCGGCTTTGCGGCGCGCTCTCTAAGAGAGATTCCGTGAGAAATCGTTCAGCCGCCAGCGAAGCCTTCCCGCCTGCACGGTGCGGGCTGGTCGGCGTTGTTTCGTCAACTACTTTACCATTCGCGTCGCCGTAAACGCCGGTGGTGCTTATGTAAATGAAATGTTCGACGCTCTCCGGCAATGCTGCCAACACGTTACTAACGCCTTGTGCGTAAACTTCTTCAATGCTGTGATCGGAAGTGCGGTCGTAACCGACGGCATAGAGCACGGTATCGACCTCAGGCAGTTCGCCAAAGGTGTTGGGATCCGTGACGTCGGCCACGATGGTCTCGTAGCCGTACTCGCGATAAGCCACCGCGGATTCCATCGAGCGCGTGACCACGTGCACCGTATCGCCCGACTCACGCCACTGTGCTGCAACCCGTTCTCCCAGATAACCACAACCGAAAACGAGGCGATCCATTATTCAATCCCTCCCGGGTTGTTCTGCCCCTTGGCACCAGCTTCTAAATACGCCGTGAGCATGATCTGCGCTGCTAGTTGATCAAGCCGCGCCTTGCGTTTCTTCTTCGTGAGGTTCGCCTCGCCGAGAATTCTCTCTGCCTCGCTACTGGTAAAACGTTCGTCGAAGTACTCCACCGGCACGCTGGTTAGCTTTTCCAACCATGCGCCAAACGCACGAGCCTCCTGTGATTTCTGACTCTCCTCACCGCTGAGATGCACCGGCAGGCCAACCACAAATCGCAGCGGGCGTTCTTCTTTCGCGAGCCGTGCGAAGTACTCCGCATCGAGTCGTTCGCTGCGGCGATTGTAATTCTCATAGGGCCCGGCGATGCCGAGCTCTAGGTCAGCCGTAGCGAGGCCGATGCGGACGGTGCCGTAGTCGATACCGATGATGCGAGTGGAGGACATATCTATTTCATTGCATCTTCAATGATCGCATTGGTATCATTCAGGAAGGGCTCAAGGTCTTGATACGGTTTCTCACCTTCATACGAGACTATTGCCCCAAAGTCTTTAGCGAGGGAATAGGAAGCTATCATTGCTGACGCGCATTCGATCATTTCACCGCCCCAGCCAAACTCAATTGAGCAACTTGCTGAAGGGGCAATGGAGCTGAACTGAGCTAAAGTTTCCGGAGATGTGTCGTAATAGATCTCGAAACCTGCGTCCTTACCACTGAGCTTGCAGGGCAAATACCCAGAATCTTCGAAGGGCTTGAGTTCTGGATCAATCTGGAAGTCAAAACCGCAATTATCTATGGACTTCTGCCATTCATCGCGACTGGGCACACGATCTTTCGCAAGCAGGGCATATTGACTGTTCATTCATGTCTCCTAGGAATGTTTCACTTACAGATACTCTTTCCACCCACGCTTTTCCAATTCTTTCACCACTTCGCGGATCGATTCCTCATCGTCCTTGTTCGCCACTAGCGTGGCGTTTTCGGTGTGAACGATCAGGCAGTTCTTTAGGCCAAGCGTGACGATCAGGTGGTCGCCCTCGCCCCGCACAATGGTTCCCTTGGTGTTCAAGCCAAGATGCTTGCCCACGATGGTATTGCCGTCGCGGTCCTCGCCGACGAGCCGCTCCAGCGACTTCCAACCGCCCAGATCGTCCCAGTCGTAGGGCGCTTCGATCACGGCTACGTTCTTCGCGTGTTCCATGACGGCATAGTCAATCGAGATACCCTTGATGGCAGTGAATTCCTTTTCAAGGACTGCTCCCTGCTGATCGGTTCCCCAGGCGGCACCGATTTTCTCGAGGTGCTCGAGCATTTCGGGCTGACGTTTGGCCAACGCGTCGAGAATGGTTTTCGCCTTCCAGATGAAAATGCCGGAGTTCCAGTAATAGTCACCTTCAGCCACATATTGCGTTGCGGTGGCTGCGTCGGGCTTTTCGCGGAATTGCTTCACGACAAACGTTGGTGCCTCACCATCGTGCGTTTCGATGCGCGAACCACGCTGAATATAACCGAAGATTTCGGCTGGGTACGTGGGGCGGATGCCAAAGGTAACGATTCGATCAGGTGCGTCTTCCACAAGTCTGGCCGCTTGTTTGAGCGCAGACTGAAACCGATCGGTCGAGCGAATCACATGATCGGCCGGCATGACCGCCATCGTGGCATCGGGGTCGTTTTTGCTAACAAGCAGTGCTGCCAGCCCGATGCAGGGTGCCGTGTCGCGCTTGCAAGGCTCGCCCACCAGCGAAGCGGCGGGCAGTTCTGGGAGTTGTTCCTGGATGGACAGCAGCAGACGCCGGTTGGTCACAATGAGCGTTTGCTCAGCAGGAATGAGAGTGCCCAGCCGATCCACCGTCTGGCGGATCATGCTCTCGTTGCCCACGAGATTCAAGAGCTGTTTTGGCCGCGTAGCGGTACTAGCCGGCCAAAATCGCGTGCCGGTCCCCCCGGCCATAATGATTGCGTGAAGCATGTTTCGATGTTGTTTGAAGTTCGCAGGTTTTGAGTGAACCGGTTATCATACCGCGCTTAAGCCTGAGCGTCAGCGTGCAAGCATTTCAGACCTTTCTTGTGAAATAACCACAAAAGAAAAGTAGCCGCGAGATAACATCTCGCCGGAGAGTTGCTCTCAGAGTCCACCGCTTCTTCAAAGCTTTCACTCGCGGCAAATTTTCTCCTCAGCACCGGCAGGATGTTATCCTGCGGCTATTCTCTCGTGAGCAAGCGATTGAGCTTTTCGACGACTTTTCCCGGTTCACTCGCACGAGCTACAGCCCCACTCACCGCGATGCGTGACATGCCCCGCTCGACAACTTGTTCAACATTCTCGGTGGTGATACCTCCAATCGCAAACGTAGGTAGCGTAATCGACTCGGCGACTTCGCTCAGGTAGTACAGCCCCGGGAATTCGTCGAACGACTTGGTTTGTGAAGGGAATGTCGGTCCCGCGCCTAAATAATTGGCTCCTTCGAGAACCGCCTGCTCTGCTTGCTCGAGAGAATGCGTTGAGTAACCAATAAGTCGGCTAGGCCCAATGATCTTACGGGCTGCCGTGATGCTCAAATCGTCTTGTCCCAGGTGGACGCCGTGAGCGTTTGCAGCAGAGGCAATGTCAGCTCGATCGTTGACGATCGCAAAGCAAATCGGCCCGTCGGAGTCGGACTTCAGCTGCTCAAGTCGTATTCGTTCAACGATGGTTCTAGTCCTCCGGAGCAATTCGCGGTCACTGAGTTTCTTATCCCGTAATTGAATCATCCCCACCCCAGCGTCGATCAACTGTCCAACGAGCTCAGCGAATGCCTCCTCCGATTCACCTCCGTCGATCAACACGCAAAGTCGCACGTTGGCAAGTCGTTCCCGTGAGTTGAGTGTCCTGCCCAAAGCGGCTTCGAAATCGTAGAACCGATACCGCAGCTGTTCCAGCTGAGCGCCCAGATCTGAACTGGACACTTTGGAGTATTCTTCGAGGCTCCGCAGTGATTGCTTCACCCGCTCGCAACTTGCCCGGCATACGCTCCAGGTGTCCACACGACTGCGCTCGCTCGCGGTAGAGATCGCCGCACCAACATCGCCCGCCATGTCTCTTGCGGCGTGCCGCTCGCCTACGTTGAGCTGTGCAGCAGAAGCTGCCAAGTCATGCCGCAATTGCTTCAGCTGAGAAGTGAGAAAGCCATCGTCCAGTACGAACCGCACGTAATCGTCCACCACGCGCAGCCCCTCAGTCGACCGATTGAGCGAAGCGTCGAGAATGCGAAGGATGGCGGAGTCGAATGGGGGCATGGAATTTTGTGAAATGTGGAGTGGCTTTCAATACTCGGAACGCCGCTTGCGGCGTAGCAGCGGCGCTAGTGGCTATCGCGTCTATTACCGCCCTCCGGTGGCAGCTAAGCCGCAAGCGGCCGAGGGTGCTGGGTTGCTCACGGGCAAATTGAGCGATCTTCGGCGGTTTTCCGTTTCCCGGACCCCTCAAACCGATCTCGCCCGAACTCGTCATTATCGTTATCTTTCCTCTGTTCCCACAACAGGTGAAGGTCCAGATTCGCCTTGCCGCTGCAAAAGTGGCAGTTGCTGCTGCGCAAGTGACGATGGCTTAGCTTGCCCAAGCACCAATAGCACAGCCAGCCTTGAATAGCGCAGGCAGCGGGCTAGACTTTCACAGCCGCGTTATTCGTGGCAAATCGCAAGAAAAGGACTTATTGCGTGTCGCAACCCAAACTCCATTGGTCAGCCTACTTATGGCCCGGATTGCCCCACTTGTGGGCCAGGGGGTCTTGGGCAGGTTTGGCGCTGGCGGTAGGATTTACAGTACTACTGAATGTGTGGATTGCTGCCACGCTGGTTTGGAATGAGTGGATGCCCCCAGAAGTGAAGACCGTGGGGGCCGGGTTGCTCGCAACTTTATGGGTGCTCGCTTGGGTGGAAGGACGTGCCGATTGGCGACGCTACTTGGCGGAGCTAGGTGAGCGCGATGGGCTCGACCCTAGCGAGCGCAGCGAGTTGAGATACAAGGAAGCGCAGCAGAAATACTTGGCTGGCGACTGGGTCGCCACCGAGCAACTGCTGCTAAAGATATTGAAGCAAGAGAAGCAAGATGTCTCAGCCGCGTTGATGCTGGCCACGCTATGGCGTCGGCAAGATCGCCCGCAAGACGCTTGCCAGGAACTAGACAAAATCGAAAAATGGGAAGCCGCAGCCCCGTGGCAAGCAGAGATCGCCGCGGAGCGAAGGTTGCTCAGCAAGGGACCTGATGAGATTCGCCAAGAGATAGAAGTGGTCGAAGAGGTAACGATCGAGATTGAGAGTGAGGAAGACGAGACGGAAACTCCAACAATATTGCCGCTTCACGGTTTAGAAGAACAGTTAGAAGAACAGCATTTAGATAAGCAGGATCTAGAATCACCAACGACAGAGCGACCGTTTGAGAATAGAAACGTCGCTTAGCCGCCCTCAACTGAGGACGGACGCCCCCAAGGGAATAGAGGAACATCATGTACGAACGCTTTACCGACCGCGCCCGCAAGGTCATGCAACTGGCCAACCAAGAAGCGCAGCGTTTCAATCACGAATACATTGGCACCGAGCACGTGTTGCTTGGGCTCATCAAGGAGGGTTCAGGCGTTGCTGCTAACGTGCTGAAGAACCTGGATGTCGACCTGCGGAAAATCCGCCTCGAAGTCGAGAAGCTCGTCCAGAGCGGCCCGGACATGGTCACCATGGGCAAGCTGCCTCAGACGCCGCGTGCAAAGAAAGTGATCGAGTACTCAATGGAAGAGGCTCGCCATCTGAATCATAACTACGTCGGCACAGAGCACATCCTGCTCGGCTTGTTGCGTGAGCAAGAGGGCGTTGCCGCTCAAGTGCTTATGAATCTCGGCTTGAAGCTCGAAGACGTTCGCGAAGAAGTCCTTAATCTGCTCGGTCACGGTATCGAAGGTGAAGAGAGCACCGGCGGCCGGGGTGGTCGCGGTGGCGAGGGGGGCGAAGAACGCGAAAGCCGCAAGAGCAGCAAGAGTAAGACGCCAGCCTTGGATAGCTTTGGACGCGATCTCACCGAACTCGCCAAGCAAAAGAAACTAGACCCAGTAATCGGTCGCGAAAAGGAAATCGAACGCGCCATCCAAGTGCTCTGCCGTCGTACCAAGAACAATCCGGTTCTGCTCGGCGAAGCTGGCGTAGGCAAAACCGCTATCGTCGAAGGCTTCGCTCAACGCGTGATTGACGGCAACGTGCCAGAAATCCTACTTGAACGTCGCATTGTTGTGCTTGATCTCGCCATGATGGTCGCTGGAACCAAATATCGCGGCCAATTCGAAGAACGTATCAAAGCCGTCATGAACGAAGTACGCCGTGCCA
This sequence comes from Adhaeretor mobilis, assembly GCF_007741515.1. Taxonomy (GTDB): domain Bacteria; phylum Planctomycetota; class Planctomycetia; order Pirellulales; family Lacipirellulaceae; genus Adhaeretor; species Adhaeretor mobilis. The sequence goes on along the minus strand of NZ_CP036263.1, from coordinate 5,457,999 downwards.
AGAACACGATCTTGTTCATCGACGAACTGCATACATTGGTCGGAGCCGGTGGGGCTGAAGGTGCCATTGATGCGTCCAACGTGCTCAAGCCGGCCCTTGCCCGAGGCGAGATCCAATGCATCGGCGCTACCACGCTCGACGAGTATCGCAAGTACATCGAAAAGGATTCTGCCTTGGCCCGTCGTTTCCAAGAGGTACTGGTCGAGCCGACCACGCCGGATGACACGGTCAAGATTCTCGTGGGTCTGCGAGATCGCTATGAAGAGCATCATCGCGTGCAAATCACCGACGATGCCGTAAAGGCTGCTGTCGAGCTGTCTGATCGGTACATCACCGGGCGTTGTCTGCCAGATAAGGCAATCGACGTGATCGACGAGGCGGGTGCTCGCGTTCGTTTGAAAACTATGAGCAAGCCGCCAAACTTGAAAGAGATCGACGAAGAAGTCGAGCAGCTAAACGTCGAGAAGGAAGAAGCGGTCGCCAATCAAGATTTCGAGAAGGCTGCTGCCCTGCGTGATTCGGCCGACAAGCTCAAGAAGAAAAAGAAAGACATCACTGCCCAGTGGCGTGAGAAATCACGAGAGAACGGTGGCGTGGTCGATGAAGACGTGATCGCAGAGGTCGTCTCTAAGATGACTGGAATTCCGCTCACACGCATGAGTACCGAAGACACGATTCGCCTGATGAACATGGAAGACGAGCTTCACGAGAAGGTCATCAGCCAGGACGAAGCCATCAAGGCCATCGCCAAAGCCGTGCGTCGTAGTCGTAGCGGTCTGCAAGATCCCAAACGGCCAACCGGCACGTTTGTGTTTGCTGGCCCGACAGGCGTGGGTAAGACTTTGCTTGCCAAGGCGCTGGCTGAGTTCATGTTCGGCGATGAGGAAGCGCTCATCCAGATTGACATGAGCGAATACATGGAGAAGCACAACGTCAGTCGTCTGATTGGTGCCCCTCCCGGCTACGTCGGCTATGAAGAGGGTGGCCAACTCACTGAGCAAATCCGCCGTCGTCCTTATGCCGTCGTGCTGCTCGATGAAATCGAGAAAGCTCACCCCGAAGTCTTCAACATGCTCCTGCAGTTGATGGAAGAGGGGCGCCTAACCGATAGCTTCGGTCGCAATGTCGACTTCCGCAATGTGATCCTCATCATGACCACCAACGCGGGTGCCGATGCGATCAAGAACGAAGCCTCGTTCGGTTTCCAGAAGCCGGATGACGATGCTTCCTACGATGGCATGAAGAGCCGCGTGACCGACGAAATCGAGAAGGTGTTCCGTCCCGAATTCATCAATCGCGTGAATGATATCATCGTGTTCCGTCACCTTACCGAGAAAGATCTCAAGGAAGTCGTCGAGTTGGAACTCTCCAAGGTGCGTCAGCGTCTGAGCGAGAAAGGTCTCGCACTTGAGCTGTCGGACGACGCGAAAGAATTCCTCATCAAGAAGGGCTCAAACACCGATTACGGTGCGAGACCGTTGCGTCGTTCTATCGAGTCGTTCATCGAAGATCCACTGGCCGAAGAACTCCTCAAGGGCGAGTTCAACGGCAAAGACCTTATCAAGGTCGAAGCCAAGAAAGTCGGCGATAAGAAGCAGCTTATCTTTGAAGGCCTCAAAACCAAAGAAGACGAGCCCGAGCCCGTTGCTGCGGGCGTTGGTGAAGGAGAAGATGCGCCTAGTGATGACGCTGGAGAGTGAGTGAAGAAGCTGGCCAATAGCGGCTAAACTCACAAGCTGAACCACAACCGGCCCCGGGCGCAAGCCCGGGGTTTTTTGTGCGAGATATTCCAGAGACAAATGTGTCCAACTGGACGGGCACTACCACTCCAGTAGCGGCGTCATTTTTTGGACCACAAAACTAACGAATCGCACGGATCGGTTTGCCCTTCTCATTCGTGGTATTCGAGCACTTCGTGTCTGGAAAAAACTCTCTGACCGAGGCATGGCTACCATCGTTGTTGTCGTCCCTATCAATTAATTCTCAGTGTCTCACAGTCCAGACCCGCGGCCCCTTGGCCTGATCGGTCTGCGGGGTGTCGTCCTTCGATTGCGGTGCAGACCGAGGCTCGGCGTCAGGCATGGCCGGTTCCTCGAGATCGGCTTCAGGATCCTCCGTGCGGAAACTATTGAGGTCGTCCTCATCCAGCAGGCTGTCCCTGGATTCTTCCTCGTCAGCAGGCGTCACCAAGTTATCGCTCTGGGGTTCCGCGTTCATCTCGCTCTTGCCCTTCTTAATCTCCTCAGTGAGGGTTGATTCTTCCTGTATCAGTGGCAAGGTCCGCTTCGTTGGGGGCGCAAACAGGACCGACTGCTGCTGTCCTGGTACGCGGGGATGTGCCTGCATCGGCATCCTTTGTGGCGCAAACTGCGGCTGCAGATGCATTGGCATTTGGGATTGTGCATGCTGCGGATTTCCCCGCTGCGGTAGTACCTGCTGCGGCGGTCCCTGTCGGAAGGCTCCATTGAGATTGTCCGGCGACCAGATGTCCGCTTCGGCTGGCATCGATTGAAAACCGGCGGTCACACCGCATGTGCCGGCCTTGCAGAAGGGGCCCTGCTTAGCAGGGATGAACTTCAGCCGCTGTACTTGGGGTGGTTGGTATCCGGGCGAGCGAATCATCGGCGCGTGATGGCCCGGGCCGTTACCGCAGCCAAAGTATTGAGCCGTAGAACTCGGCAGTCGCCACAGTCCCGTCCCCTTGGCAATTGCCCCAGAACTGAGACAACCGATGCTTAGCGTCACCACCACGAGGGCCAATTGAATTGAGCGTTTCTGGGACATGGTGCGGGCCGATCCTTCGGTGTGCAAACAAGTACATGCACTTTGGGTGGTTGTTGCACGTAGGTCAGTCTCTCCGAGACTTAAGCGGATAAATGCAAATCTCAGAGAGATTTGCCTACGTGCCTCAACACTTAGATCGAGTTTCCAACCTACTTCGCACCAACAACAACCACACCTAGTCGACGGATATTCACATGCTAGCAGCGTCCTCCTGCCGACCACCGCTGCAATCAATTTTATTGCCAGCAATCGTTACAGTTTGCCACGATTCACTAACTGGAATGGCAATTTAGGTTTCCCGTGAGAAGTGGCGAATCTCTCTTGATGCGTGGAAGGGCCTACGTCGATGAGAATGCTCGTATCGATAATTCCATTCAGCAATTCGGTCTCAGCATTTTAGTTCAGTACTCGCAGCTGACTGCCGCCAGAGCCAAACACAAAAACTTCGTTGCGTGGATTATCTCTCGTAAGCCCTCGGACACTCCTCCAAGTCTTCTCGATAGACCCGCTATGACAAGAAAACGATACTCTGCAATAGCTCTTACGCTCATCGTTCTCGTGGGTATTTGTGCTCCTCGGGAGTCCCAGGCGAAAGGCGTAGAGTTTTCCAGCAAAGACATTGTGCAAGGGTCGGCTATGAAGTTGGGTCCCGGCCCAGGTTCCCGCGCAAGGAGTCGCCCGAACGATGAGCTCTCTGATCAACTCTTGGCCGAGGAGCTCTTGGCAGAGCAAATCCCGCTTCAGGGAGAAATGCCATTTGACAACCTGGGCCACGAGGCAGAATTCACAAAACAAGTCCAGTACGAGCAAGCTCTTTGTGGCTGCCAGGGAACTGGCGGCAGCGATTGCACTGGACTAGGTTGCTGTTGCGGGCACGACTACGCTTGGCGGCTGCTACCGCAGGGCGTCATCTATCGCAGTTATTTGGCTGGTGCGAAAGAGTCCCGCTTTCGTTCCGTGTGGAACAACCAGAAGGCAGACGGAGATAATTGGGATATCTCCCTCGGCGGACGTGCCACGATTGTGCGCTACGGCACCAGCGGAAACGTTCGTCCGGAAGGCTTTGAACTAGGCATCGAGGGCGCCGGGCTCACGCGACTTGATCCCGACGAGGACCACGACGTAGCTGCTACCGACTACCGCTTTGGCATACCACTCACCTGGGGCGATTCGCACCAACAGTTCAAAGTAGCCTACTATCACCTCAGCTCGCACGTCGGCGATGAATTCATTCTCAAGAACCCCACCTTCGACCGTCTCAACTACAGTCGCGACGTGATCGTCATAGGCTATTCGGTGTACCCTCGTGAGAAGGTTCGCCTGTACGGTGAAGCGGGCTACGCATTCCGCGACGACGTGGCCGAGCCGTGGGAGTTCCAGTTCGGCATCGACTACGCCCCTGTGAGTGCCACCGGTTTCCGTGGAGCACCGTTTGCGGCCGTAAACGGTCACTTACGTGAAGAGGTCGACTTCGGCGGCAACTTCGTCGTCCAGGCCGGTTGGGCCTGGCGCCGCAGTCCGGCTAGCGGCATGTTCCGCCTGGGCATGGAGTACTACAACGGCAAGGACGACCAGTTCTCGTTCTTCGACAACAGCGTCCAGAAAACCGGCTTCGGTGTTTGGTACGACTACTAAGTGCAATACAAGCACGCAGCGCTAGCAAGTGGATACTAGCGTCATTCACTTGCTAGCGCTGCGTGCTTGTAATGTTTTGAGTGCCCTCTAGCCCCCAGCGCAAGCTGTGGGGATTGTGCGCTTGCAAACGTGTTGAATAACCCCACGGCTTGCGCCGGGGGCTAGGGTTATGAGTTCGCATTCATTGCGGTACGAGATCGATCATATCGATTTCAACATCAAACTCGACCGCCTCTGCATCCTCTACTTCCATTACTCGCTGCTGCGGATTCATGTTCATTTGATTGTGATCAATGATCTCGCCACCGTCTTTCGTGACCAGCGCCTTCATGGTTTCTTCATCAATACCGTTACTGATTCGCGATACATGGCCATCACAGAACACGCCGAGGAACATGCCGGTTTCAGTGAGCAGTCCGTCGAAAGGACTCTGCGGGTCAAACTTCAAGTCTCCTGGCTTCGACCACTCGACTGCCTTATCGATATTCGCTTGGACAACAAGCAGCGTATTGGAAGAGCCGTCGGTGATGCTCCTGAATTGCGCAGCCTCCTCACCATTCATGATCATACCCTCACCGGAAAACGAAAGAAAACGTGTCTTCCCAGCGGGAGCTTCGCCGCTAGGCGACTTGAAGATATCTGGCATCATCTCAAGAAGCGGCTTGTTGTGATCACTATCCCAAGCTTCGTCTAAGTGGAATCGGTCGTAAATGTTCTGGGCTTCCATATAGGGAAGGATCTTTACTCGCCAGCTGAGCAGCGCGTTCCCATCGTCATCGTAGATGTCCGTGGGAAACTCGCCGTGAGCCGACTCATAATTGAGTACCGCCAAAGCAAACTGTTTCAGTTGGTTTATCTCCGTAACCGTCTGAGCTGCCAACCGAGCTGACCCAACCGCCGGTACCACCAACGCTACGCCCATCGGCGCAATCGCCATCATGTTGCCGCTGCCGGGCAGCGAATGATGCGAGGTGAAGTGGAAACCGTCTCGCTTGTGCGTCCAAGTTGATACGCCCGGCTGTAGGTGCTTGGCGATCACTTCTACCGAGGGCAGGGCAGTCGTGTCGAAGTTAAGGCCCTCGCGGCGTGCTTGGCTGGCGATCGCCTGCACGCCCATTTGAACCCAAGGATAAACCGAGCGTACTAGTCGAGGCGTGTCTACGTAAAACACGACCGAAGGTGCGTCGCTCGCCGCTAGCGGTTCGCGTACGACTTCCACATCGGCAAGTGAGTCTTCCTCTTCACGCTCCAGTACGTCACGCACCGTCTGTGGCATCAGGCCAAACACCAGCCACTCGTCGCTCACGCACCATGCAGGAGAGAACGGGAACGCCTCACCGGTGACTTGCAGCGAGTAAATCGTGTGATCGCCGACCGTATTCTCCTGAATCGTGGCACCACCGCGGCGGCGTCCGTTCTGGAATTGTTGCTGCATTTGCTGTTGGGCGAGTGCCACGATCTTGTCGATCGCTTCACTCAAACGGGCTCGATCCTTCACCTTTACTGCCACTGCGGAGCCCAACCAGCTGCTCATTAGGTCGCCACCGGGCAGGTAGGCGATCCAAACATCGTCCAAGTTCTTGATTATGTCGTTCCGCAAGTTCACGCCCGTTTGACTTTCGACTTGCCACAGGCCTTGCTCGAATTGCTCTTTGGCTCGCGGTTCGAAATCACTCGCGATCCGTAGGGCAACGTCGATCACCTCGTCCACATCCACGCGCTTCGCAACGGCCAGTAGGGGGTTCTTGGGAATCGCCTGAAGATCGCGTTTGGAGAGAGGCTTGTATGGTATGAGACCTAAAAGCCCTTTCCGTTGACCGTCAGTCTTCACATGCATCATGGTCTTGCATGCCACCGCATCGTAGCCACTGCGGGTATGGATGGCCTCGATACTCATGAGTCCTAGTTTGTTAGCAGCGTCCCAGCCCTGCTCGTTTTCAACATAGGGACGCACCTTTTCTAGAACTCGTGCTACGTTGAAATACCCCACGGCAAGTTCACGTTCCAGGGGATGCTCGCTACGAAGTTCTTCGAGCCAGTCCGGCGTGTTGCCAGCTTCCATGCGCTCCAGCACGGTCTTCGCAGTTTCTTCGCCGATGGCGACGATAAAGTAGTCGCCCTTCCAGCCCATTCGCACGACAGGCGTACTAATGTCGCGTCCCAGGAAGGCCCGCTTCCACGCAACGCCTTCAAGTTGTTCTTCGCGGAAGGCCTTAGGCTCAAGCTGCAGGAGGTTGTTGATCGCTTTTTCAATCTCCTCTTTTTGCTCTCCAGCGTTGATGACAAAAGCGGCTGAACCATCGACGCCCTGTCCGCCTGGACCCTTATCGGTGACTTCCACATCTTCGATGTAGAACACAAAAGGTCTGAGCATTACGCCTTTGATCAACGGCGGCACGCTGCGAGCGAGAACTTGTTCTTCGCGGCCGCCACGTTGGGTGGCCATGCCGAGGGCGCTCATGATTTGCGTTTCGATTTCCTCAGCCAAACGTTGCACTTGGGGTTCTGCAAAAAGCTGCTCGGTCTCGTTCTCGCTATCCGGATTGGCGTCCGTCTGACCGGAGGAACTGCCGTACCAGAGGCACTCTTGTGGCGCGACTGCCGAGAGGGCCGGGTCGAGCGGCAACGGGGCCCCGCCCAGCGGCATTGCGCTTACGCCGCCGGCCAACATGATCCAAATCCAGGTCAGTCCTACTAATCCAGTTGCCATTGCGTTACTCCCAGAGTGAGGTTCTTGAGGTGGTTTGCTGAATGTGCAAAGTACGAGTAGATACTTCGCTCCAGCGCCGGTTTTCTTGCAGGCTTTTCTGCCTGAGTTGTGAATAGCACGTCTTGCGGCAAGCCGCTCGCCGAGTCGTAAGTATCGCGCTGCTCGGGATTAATGTCAATCAGCCGAATCCTTCCTGCACTCTTAGCTATCTCTTCACAGAAGCTTCACGCGGCCGTCAAGAACTCTTCACCTGCTCTTCACGAAGCACTCCTAAGCTTCGTGGCATCGCTGACTGGCGATTGGACGGGAACTACAGACTCCCAGTTCACCATGCTTTTTTCATCTATTGGAGAGACGAATCTAATGAAGAAGACAGTATCCGCGTTCTTCGCGAGCCTTGTCGTGCTTGTAGCTTGCCAGGCTCACGCCGCCATTGACCTACAAGTTACCGAACTTTGGGCGGGCAACGATCCCAATCCAGATCTCTCAGACGACTGGATTGAAGTCACCAACTATGGCGATATGACCTGGACCGCAGCCGTTGACGGTCCCCTCTTCTTTGATGACGACTCACAGGACCCCGTTGCGGCCGATCCCCTGCTAGGCATTGATTCCATTGCTCCCGGAGAATCCGTAGTTTATGTCAACGATCCAGTACTGTTTGGACTTGAATGGACTGATCTCTGGGATGACGTCTTAGCAGTGCTCCCACAAGTCGGCTACCACGACGGTAGCGGTCTTGGCGGTGGAGACGATGGAGCAACGTTGTTCCTGGACGCCAACATGAATGGTCCTGAAGCAGGTGAAATTATCGATTTCGCAGGCTACATCAATGCCGATGGCGCCCCTGGTCAATCGTTCGACCCAGTGCTTAATCGTTACAGTGTAGCTGGCCAGAATGGTGCTATTGCCACTGCTCCCAATACCAACGGACAACCAGCCGTTGGCTCACCCGGTTCGGTCCCCGTGCCAGAACCAACCGCTGCAGTGCTCGCGTCGCTGGCCCTTGCCGGCTCACTAGTTCGCCGCCGCAAGTAGGTAGCCTCTCTTGACTCCGTAGGGGAGTCATGAGGGTTTGCTTGAAACCTCAACATGCCTTGGGTGCTGCGACATGTCGCAGGCCCAAGGCATTTTTTACGCACTTTGTGCAGTGTGAATTACCCTCTGAAGACTAGCAAAAATAGTGAGGAGGGTCGCACAACGAATAGGATGCAACAACGCTACCTACGGTAGGTCTCGCCGCCTGCGGCTTAGCCGCGGAGTGTCGGAAACAGAACACTAAGACGAGCAAAGCCAACTAAAAAACGCCTCGGGTGTGCCAAGCACGTCCGAGGCGTTTTCGTTTGGTTGCTCGGGTACCGCCCAGAATGGTGTGATTTTGTTGTGCTCAGCAGCCAACGAGGTCCTCCTGGGTTGCTTAGCGAACTACCGTTCGCTGCTCAGGACAAAATGTCCTGTGTTAGTTGGCAGAACTGCCGTTTCTAGCGGGGGTTGTGCACTCCGCCGCTAGATAACGGTCGCTAATACGGGTCTCAATCGAGCCACAATCCGCCGCCTGCTAATTGCAGAACAAAACGCAAGGTGCGGGGGCAAAAAACGCAAGCACTCAGTCGTGACCTGCTGAAGTGAACCCTCAGACGGAAGGCTCAGGCAGTCAGGAGAAGAAGAACTTGACCACTCCCAGCAAGACGGCAAGCACCGCCACAACGATAAGCAAGGTGCGGAGGCTAAATCGCTAAGAATGGCCTTTTTGATTCGCACCGGCCGATGACGTAGCCCACGATGGGACCCCAGATTCCCAGAACCCATTTGCCGACGAGCCCAATGATACCGCCACCCAAGCCTGGAGGACCCGACAGACCTGCAGCAACGGCCACAATTTCGCCAACAAGAAATTCCAAAATGACCCACCAAACAACCAACGCCGCACCTCTGGCCCAGGCAAACTGGATGTAAAGCACGTCGGCGAGTGCAGATACGAGGCAACACAGTGCCTTTGACAACCAGTAGTAGTTGCTATCTGCAATTGAAGACCGGGATTTGGAATGACGTAATGGCCATTCAAAGTTGCGGGCGAGTTTGCTCTCGCTGATCTCTATGAATGAGCACGCCAACTGCCCCCCAGAATATCGCAAGTACCGCGACTCTAGCCACCACTTTCCATGCCTCAGTTTCCAGTTGAGCGTCGTGCCAACCGGCACGGATCAGCATAAGAACGAACCATGTGAAATAGACAATCAGCAGCCGCGAACTCTGGTTCCAAATGGCGACGGCTGCAGCGAGTCCAGCGATCTTCTTGAGCCAGTCGAAAGTATTGAAGATGGCGTTTCCGTCATCAGGCGACAATCGACTTCTCATGGATTCTAGGCACATCCAGCCGATAATTACAGCAAATCCCTTCATCGCAGACGAAGAGGACTTCGGTTCCGGCATTGGTATAGAACCAGGGATGAGGTGTGTGCGATGCTGCCACCCAACTTAGTTATTCGGGATTTCCCAATTGGGTGTACCTGGAAACACTCCAGGAGCGAATGTTGCCTATTGCAACGCCGGGTCTCTGGTATCTGCGAAAAGCTCGGAAGATGCAGGAAGATTACCAGCATTGGACTCCGAGAGCACCCGAATCTGGCAAAGTGCTAAGTTCAGCGGTGAGTCTGACCGCCGTAGGAAATGGACGCTGGAAGAACCCTCTCATTCGCCCCTCCCCTCCCCAAATCTGGGATACTGCCTGCTCGAGAACTGCCCAGGCTCCATGGTCTGACGTCCTTGATGGAAAACGATTGCTGGCAAGGCGGTCGAAAGCATTTCTCACTAAGGGCGAAATGTCCTGCGTTGGTTAGCCAAAATGCGTTCGTGACACAAGTGGCATCGACCTCAGTGAGAAAACAAGACCAGTCCTGGGCGGTCCCCTTCAATGATAGCTGACGCATTTCGGCTCGGGAGCTCTCCCTTAGTGTGGAACCGAAACTACAACGAATCCACATTCGCAAGCTCTTCGCCATCTCGACTACTTAGTGCGATGTAGACTTCGAAGGGAGTATCGTTACTCAGGAAGTGGACCGAGCCGTCGCACATTAGCACTTGCACACCCCCCGAGTGGTCGGAGAACAATTCCTCTTTGGCGAAATGGATTTTCTCCGGCGGGTTAATTGCCGAGGTCGTACCTTGGATAGAGGTTTCTGGCGAAACGTCGATGCCGCTGATGTTCTTTTCGCTCGCCCACGCGCCAGAAAGTTCTTTGGTTGGGGTCCTGTTGAGCTGATTCGCAGCCGTGAGCTCCTCCTCACAGCCCTTGCCGGACGACTCCATCACGATAAACGTATTGCTTAGACCGTCGGTAATCTGCCGAACAGAGACCACATCTGCAGAACACGATTTTTTGGGGTTGAGTATGCAATCGAATCCCCCATCATCGTGACCCGATTCAATATCTAGGAGGACACCACGAAACACTTCGAAGAACGAGTTGTCTGTCTTCACATACTCAACACCATTGACAGGATTCTTGATGTCCTCGCCGGGTCCTTTGTTGCCCATGTAATCCATGCAGGCGAGGCCGTCTCCGCCAGTGATTGCACCGATGCCAGAGATGCGATTGTCTTCACCTCGATACTTCTGCCGGCGACCTGTGCTTGGGCAAATATAGGCGGGAATCACCGTATTAACTGGCCCTGTGTAGTCTGGCATGTTGTTGGGCTGGTGTCTTAGGTCAACGGTAAAGTCAATCCGGTCGTAGAGTGTCTGCTGTTCCATGTAGGGTAAGTGCCAAACTGGCCAAGCCAGAGCAGCGTTCTCTTTGAGTCCAGCCGGCTTGAACTGTCCAGGCGGGAAGTGCTTATTGGTCGATTCGAAGTTTAACAGTCCCAGGCCTATCTGCTTGAGGTTATTAGTGCATTGCGAGCGCCGGGCTGCCTCACGTGCTGCCTGCACGGCGGGTAGCAGCAGGCCGACCAAGACTCCAATGATCGCGATCACTACCAATAGCTCTACGAGCGTGAAACCTATGCAATTCTTTTTCTTGGAGTGGTTCGCGAAAAAACTAGTTCTCATCGATAGCTTCCTTCCGATGGAAAAGCGGGATACTTGATGTGGAAAACTCAGCAAAGCAGTGCGTGGGTGGCAGTGCTGGTTGTCAGATTGTCTGTCGGATACGGCTCATCCCCACAAACGCGCTTCCTATCAAGGTGAGCAGGAGGGCTGCAGGCTCGGGGACAGCGGCTAAGCTGCTTGTGGAACTGGCTGCTGAGGAAGGTGGTGTGTAGGTTTCGCCGTAATGGCTCGCCCACACGGCGAGGTCTTGGGTATCAACGATCCGGTCAAAGATGCCTTCGGCATTCGGTGTGTCGCCGTGCTGGCGGGTGGCGTCGTTGGCCTCGCCATCTTCAGATGTCAGTTCGAAGCCAAAGCCGCGTTGCCAAGCCAGAAAGTCTCCACCATCGACATCGTTATCAAAGGTGCCCGATGCGGAGTCGTACTCGAAGTCGCCATCGAGGATGAACAGGTTGGGAGCCCCCAACGTGTTGGCAAGCTGCATGCCGTAAGGAACCCCCTGCGTGGTTTCGACAAAATTATCAACCCCAAGCGGCGGATCGTGGAAAGTTCCGGACTGCCGAAAGTCGGGGCTACCGGCCGATCCGGTGTTTGAGTCAGCAGTTAGGTTCGTGGCGTGCCAGTCGGCCGCAGTGGATCCGGTGCTATTTCCCCAGCGACCGATATATTCAATTTCGTAGTCGGTGTCGATGAACACGGCTCCTGGCTCGACGTTGCCTCCCTCCTCAGGTACCCCATGGCTAAAGTTGATTGGGGCATAGAGGCGTCCATCAATCTCGCTGACTTCTGAGTTGATTCCAATCGAGTCCAGGGTTGTCCACTCTGCTGGGAACGTGTCATCGCTCATGCCATCGTCGCCAACGTCAAGGTCTTGCCCCAGCAGGGGAGCAGTACCTGTGCCAATGTCGATGAGCATGGCTGTAAATCCGCTGTTTTCAATAACGCCGGTTCCCTCGATGTCGGAGTGGCCGATGGTACTCGTAGGGCCCGAGCCAAAGGTGAGACCGGAGCCAGTATTGACGAGTACGGTGGTCCCGGCAGGTTCCATACCACCGTAGAAATTGTCACTCGCTGCTTGACGTAGCGTGAGAAAGCCGTTGGTTCCTAGCGAGCGAGTAGTCAGGTCAAAAATGTTTTCAATCACACCCGCGTTCGCGGTCTCGCTACTTTCGTTCTCCAGAAAAATAAGATATTGGCCAGCCAGTGATTCACTAGGAGTACCGCGTAGCTCGATATATTCGAAAACCTTTTCGCCAGTCGAACCCGGCGGATCGAAGTAAATCTCGTTGATGTAGACCTGAGCATCTGCTGTCGAAGTAAAAAGATATCCCAGCACAATAAGAGCACTGCTGAGTAATAGTCTTGAGGGGTGACCTAGCGACTTCATTGAGTCTCTCCAGAGGAAAAAATAATTCGTGCAACAGGGTTCCGCGCGGCCGCTCTACTGCGATCGCGCTTGTCACTCATGCAAACCAAGGCGGTAGCCTAGATGGCAATTGCGAGATTTCTGTTAAGAGAAGAATAAGAATCTGTTTAGTTGAAACTGGGGGATTTGCAGGCAGATTGCTCTCCAAGTCTTCACTAAAAATTCACATAGCACAGCTCTAGTTGTTCGTATTCGGAAGCGTTCACCTCCACCAAGTCACCTGTCCATGCCAAGTGCTATGTGCAAGCCACTGATTTATTTCGCCCTGGCAGTTGCCGCGGTTGTGTCGGCCAATGGTGGCGCTGCGGCCTTTGACGCCAACGTTCTGTGGAGAGTCAAGCCCCCCGTCCAAACGGTTGAAATTGCCGCGCTCGATACCACTTCAAGCGCCTTGTTTGTCACTACCGAGCGCGGAATTCTTTCGGTGCGACTCGCTGATGGCGTCGCCTCGCGCCGGTTGCTGAGTTTACCCGACGGTTTTCACGCTACGAGCGTTGCCGCTAGTGACGGGCGGGTAGCCATCGCACTCGCGTCGATCAACAAACGGCAACCGGGGCGGATCGATTTACATAACGCAAGTTCACTGAAACCACTTATTACGTTTCCCGCCGGGCATCATCCCGACATGGTTTGTTTTTCTCCTGACGGTCGATTTCTCGTCGTGGCAAACGAAGGAGAGCCTACCGACGATTATGAATTTGACGGCACAGGAAGTGTTACGGTCGTTGACTTGGTCAAGGGGTTCGCACAGGCAGAGGTCTCGCAATGCAGCTTTGAAGAATTCGATATCCAATCGGTAGAGTTGCGCTCACAAGGCGTGCGGCTATTTGGCCCTAGCAAGACCCACCACGACGGTCGAGCAACGGTCGCCGAAGACCTCGAACCGGAATACATTGCTTGCTCGCAGGATGGCCGGCGTGCCTGGGTCACGTTGCAAGAAAACAATGCCATCGCAGAAGTCGATCTTCTCTTGGCCCGGGTCACAAATATCCACGCTCTTGGCAAGAAGGACTTCCGGCACGTGCCGGGGGCCCATTCATTGGCAGTGGGTACGCCCTCGGCTACAACCGTCTCTTATTCAAATGTCGGATACTCGACGACCGGGCTCGACGCGAGCGATCAAGACGACCATCTACAGGCACAGCTTTGGCCGGTGAAGGCTAGTTTCGAGCCCGATGCGATCGCTCACTTTTCCGAGGATGGCATTGACTATCTCGTGACCGCCAACGAAGGCGACCCGCGGGACTATATTAACTATCGCGAGGCAGCCGCCGCGGCAGATTTGCCTGGCTGTCTGCTCGCAGGGACAGGTCGCTGCTGGGACCATCGTGCGCCAGCCCGGCATCTACTGCAACCCAATCAACTCGGCCGCTTGCAGGTGAGCATCGAAGAGTGCGATCCCGATCACGATGGCGACATTGATGAGCTGCATGCTTTCGGGACACGTAGTTTTTCTGTGTGGCGTGCCTCTGGCAATAAGCTGGAGCTCGTCTTCGATAGTGGCAGCGATTTCGAGCGGTTACTTTCCTTGTGGGCTAAGCAGGAGACCAAGCCGGCTAGCTATCTTGACAGCCGCAGCCACGTGCGCGGTCCAGAGCCAGAAGGCGTCGTGCTCGGACAGATCGCTGGTCGGAGATACGCCTTCATTGGCTTAGAGCGAGCCAGCGGCATCATGGTTTACGATCTCACAGAGCCAACCGCAGCCAAGTACTGCTGCTACATTCCGCCGGCCGAGGAAGCCGGTATCATCGATGCGTCGCCCGAAGGGTTAGTTTTCGTGCCCGAGAGCGAAAGCCCCACCAAGCAGCCCTTGTTGGTTGTGTGCAATGAGTACAGCGGAACCATCACGGCGTATGAATTGAACACATCAGTGGCAAGCCACTAGGTTCCGTTCCTCGCCATTTCGCCGCGGCACTTGTGCCGCGATCTAGGATCTCGAAATCCAGCTCAAGCAACTTCTTCCAAGACGCCTAAGTCGAGCTGGCAACGCCGTTGCATCTTCGCCGCTAAACTTTGGCTGTGCGTGACAACAACCAGCATCTTCTGCCGTTCGCCTTGCAGTTCAAGCAGCAGTTCCGCAATCGCATCTGCCGTGGATTGATCGAGGCTGCCGGTCGGCTCGTCGGCCAGCAGCAACGGTGGATCGCGTACTAATGCCCGGGCAAGTGCGACGCGCTGGCGTTCGCCGCCGGAGAGCTCAGCCGGTCGATGAGTGAGTCGCTCGGCGAGTCCCACTCGCTCGAGCAGGCTTTTGGCGGTTTCCACATCCTGTGCATTGGCTGTGCGAGTTGCTAAGAATGGAATCAGCACATTTTCCAGCACGGTGCACTGCGGAAGCAGGTGATGTTCCTGGAAGACGAAGCCGACTTGGTCCGCTCGGTAGGCGGCTAATTCTTTCTCGTTGAGCGAAAGTGGATCGACGCCGTCTACCTGCAATATACCCGAAGTGGGCAAGTCCAAAGAGCCCAGGATTGCCAGCAGCGTGCTCTTACCCGAACCGCTGGGTCCCACGATGGCCACGTTCTGCCCTGCTTCCAGCGAGAGCGAAACATCGCGCAAGATTTCCAACGGCTCGCTCGAAGTCGGGTAGCTCTTTTTCAGATGTTCTGCGATCAGTCCGCTCACAGCTGTATTGTGATCGGTAACGCGGGAAGCGCCTATGAGCTACTTCTATCTGAGCCAAGGGCGAGCTTGCCGAACACTCGGCTCAAATTAGCTCTGACCACAGAGCCCCAGCACGCCCAGCCCGTAGAACGTGTACTCCACGTCGGCAATTTGGTCCCAGGCCGCAGCCAGGAAACCGCCGGTCGGTTGTTCAACGCTTTGGGCGAACTTTCGTGCTGCAGCCTGGTCGAACTCATCAAGCCGGCCGAGTGTATGCAAGGATTGCATCGCGGTGAATGTGCTCAACAGATCGGCAATCGGGATGCGCGTGTTCGCCGGTACGCCCCCCTCCTCATTCTGCATTTCGAGTAGGAACTCAGCCGCGTTGTTGGAAATGTCTAGTGAGAGCGCTGGCAGCGTAGCTCCTTTCTCCAGAAACACGGCTTCGAGTAACTTCAATCCGCCAATAGCCGCTGCCGTGGGATTCACGCCGCTGCGCTTCATTACGCGTATCTCAACGAAGCCGCCATCCTCGCGCTGCTGTGAAAGCAGGAAATCGCGCAGCGATGCGGGCTCCGGAGGAGTTTCCTCCAGCAGCTGATAGACCAGCAATGCAAGGAAGCTTTGATAGGTGCTGGCGGCTGCTCCTTCAATCGTCTTCGCATAGCCGCCATCAGCAGTGCGTAATTGCTCAAGCAGGCCTAGCACATTCGCTTGCCAGTCGTCACCAGCGGAGGCGAGCGGATCGATGCCTGCGGACATGTCGAGTTGCTTCGCAGAGAGCACGAGCGAGATGAGATCGATCACACTCGCGTTCCCATGTAGCCGACTGCTCAGGAAGTTTGCCGCTTGGTCAGCCACCTCACCCTGTAATTCACCTAGTACAGCCAAACTGCGCAGCGCAAATGCCGAGTAGTACAAGTCGCTTGGCCCGTCACGCCCGGCGAAACCACCGTCGTCCTGCTGCTGAGCCTTGAGCCATTTGGCCTGCCGCTCACGCAGCTCAACCTCCGGCTCCAGGCCTTGGGCAACTGAAAGTACTAGCTGCAACAAGTAAGAGTTGGTCATGGCGACAACGAACAATGAATAAAGGTGTCACACATAGACAGAGAAACTTTGAATTCCCCATCATGTCATATCGACCGAGCGACAGCGACCGAGATATCGAGTCTCAACTCTAGTTCGGACCAGATTCCTCCGCCGCTGAGACGGCTGTCGGAGTGACAGGTGAGCGTACTCCGCGCTACTGCGCGGGGGAAATTCGATCATCACGCTGCATAGGTCTTCAACTTCTCAACAATATCACTCGGCAAAGGTACGGCAGCGATTGGCTCGCCCGGGGTCACGCTGCAACATACGGCGGTGATCGCGCCGGTGGCGACTTCGCGGCCTTCGCACGTGAACCGGAAATCATAACTCACACTGCTGGTGCCGATCTTGGTGACCCTGATCGCGATGTCGAGAATATCTTCGCTTCGAGCTGGGGAGTGGAAGTCGCACGAGACGCTCACACGCGGGAAGCTCAGCTTCTGGCCTTCGTGTTCGGTGTGAACGCTAAACCCGAGTGAGCGAATCATCTCGTGCTCGGCCGACTCCATGTAATGGAAGAACGACGCGAAGTGCATGATGCCGGCCATGTCGGTGTCATGGAACTCGACAAGTCTCTGCGTTTTGAAAGGTGCGTTTCCTGTAGGCTCAGACATCGGTGGAGCCCTCGGCAGGGGAAACAGCGCATTGAAGAATCAGCGCAAACAACAATCAACATTTGAAAGAGAAACTAGCTACCAACATACGGCAGCAAAGCCATGAAACGGGCTCGCTTGATCGCTTTGGAGACGGCATGCTGGCTAGCCGCTTGGCAGCCGGTCTTGCGACGGCTAACGATACGCCCGTGACGATTGGTCAGCTTGCCTAGTAGGTCGAGGTCTTTGTAATCGACAAACATAGGGCGGGGCCGGACCCCATCCACACAAACGGGATCTTTGCGAGCGGTTCGAACGTTATTGCGGGGGCGTTTAGCCATAGCGAGTGAGCAGCAGTTTCGTGGGTTGGAAACGGGTAAGTGGCAGAGTTGGTAACTCTGGGCGTAGCTCCGAATTTTAGCTAAAACAAGCCGCTTCACAAGCCGTAATGGGCCGAATAAGGCCTTTTTGCCGCTCACGGCTTAGCAGCGCCACTGGGAAGGTCCCCCCTTCGCAGCAGCGAAAAGCCCTACCCAACAGGAAAACCGGCCGTTGGCTCGTGCCAACGACCGGATTCATGGGTCCGCATATCTCTGCTCTGTTCCAGCAGAGAAGTGAGGCCCTAAGCTGAGAATGCCAGCCTAAGCAACGCGTTCAAACGGCAGGGCCAGCCAAGCTTCGTTCGAGTCTTTCTTAGGCAGCAGTTTATGCTCGTACTCCACGACCATGCGTGTGAGCTGGGCGACCGAATCCGCTTCCATCACGTCGAAAACACGACGGCGGCGGTTTTCTACGGTTCGCAGGCTCACATCCAGTCGTTTAGCAATCGTTCGATTCTTCTCCCCAGCCAGCATCAGCTGCAAGACGGCCCGATCTTGCGGCGAAAGCCGCTTGAGGCGTTCTTCCAGCGATGCCTGGTGTTTGGAAAGCCGTAGTTCCTTCTCGCTCTTGCAGATTGCTTCCTGAACGTGTGTCCACAGGTCGTCGTCCGCATAGGGCTTATCGAGTACCGATACGGCACCGCTGCGAATGGACTTCACTGTGACGGAGGTTTCTGCATAAGCCGTAATGATCACCACGGGCAGGTTCAGCCCACGTTCGATCATGCGGCGATGCAGTTCCAAACCGTCGGCTTCGGGCATCCTGAGATCGAGCACAACGCAGCCAGGGCGATCGTTGGAAGCATTCTCCAGGAATTCCTCAGCCGTGTTGTAAGAGCGAACCTGGTAGCCAAAGGTGTGGACCAATTCCGATACGGCACGACAGGCCTGTGGATCGTCGTCCACGACGTATACAACGGCATCTTCACTAATTCGCTTTTCAGACATTTTACTATTCCTCCTCGAAAGTCGACCTACCACAGCAAAGCGTGCTGGGCTGAGGTCGCTCGCAGAATTGATGATGAAGAGAAGCACCTACTTGGTGCTTCCGACCGCGACGAGTTCCGGTTCGCCAGCGGTGCGAGTAATGAAACTATAGAGGGTAGCTTCTGCGGTTATAGTCCGCACTTCCCGCAGTGGAATTGTGGGTTGCCGCTGAAAAGCAGGCTGTGGTTGCCCATTCAATGGGAAACCCGTGCCAACAAGTGAGCAATTGGTAGGCAGGAGATCACGATTCCTACCCGAAAGAAACACTCGGTAAGCGGCAACTGCTAGCAACGCGGTTGGACATCTAGGCCACTCAGCTGCCTTCCTGCTCGACCATCAGCGACATCCGCACCAACTCGGCCACTGAATCGGCCTTCATCTTGGAAAACACGCGGCTGCGGTGATTTTCGACGGTGCGAATGCTCACGTCCATCTTTCGCGCGATGACCTTATTGGCATCGCCGACCACGATGCATTCGAGGACCGCCTGCTCCTTATTGGTGAGGCTATCCAGCCGCTCGCGAACACTCATGCACGACAATTCCTGCTCGTAGGTATCCTTGTCGATCTCCAGCCCGTTGCGTGCCGCAGTCCACAAGGCATTCGGATCGCAAGGCTTTTCCAGCAATGTAAACGCCCCATTCTTCATGGCACGTACGGTCGACGCGGTCGATGCATGGGCAGTGATCACCACAACGGACATTTTAATGCCGAGCGAGTGCAGATGTTCCTGCAGTTCTGTGCCGCTCATTCCCAGCATGCAGAGATCGGTCACGAGACATGCAGGGCGGCGCCCATCGTAGGCTTCGAGGAAGCTCTCAGCGGAATCGAAAGCAACCAAATCGGCGTCAAGCGTTTCTAGTAGTACGGAGGCTCCCTTACGAATCTGCTCGTCGTCGTCTACTACGTAAATGATTCCGCGCTGTTCACTCACTTTTAGAATCCTCATTCAACTCGGCCTGACCGGATACTACCGATTGAGAAGCGGCCCGCGCTCCTGGGTAGGGCAATTCTAAAACGAAGCAGGCTCCCGGGGCGGGTGCATTGGATTTGGCATAAAGCGTGCCGCGATGTGCCTCGGCAATGGTTCGAGAAACGGTTAGCCCCATGCCGGTGCCCCCCGACCTGGAAGTAACAAATGCGTCGAAAACGCTTTCCAGCTCATCTGCGGAAATACCAGTCCCTGAATCCTCGAATTCAATACGTACCATCTTACCATCCACTCCTGAGCGAATGGTTAACTTGCGCTGTTGGATAGGAACATCGGCAACCGCTTCACACGCATTGGTGATGAGGCTGACGATAATTTGTTGCAACTGGATGCGATCCCCCTGCACCCAGGGCAAATCGCTTGCCAAGTGCATCTCTGGGTAAAGATGCGCTCTTCGCGTCTCAAATGCAAGTATTTCTAGGGATTCTCGTACAAGATCGTTAATGAAGAGCTTCTCCAGCTTCACATCACTTGGCTTGGTGAAGTCTCGCAGACGGCGAATTATTGTGGCGGTACGGGTCACTGCCTCAGAGATTTCGCGCATACAGTCCACGGATGTCTCGACGCCGCCCGGCTTGCCCATCTCCAAGTGTCGTCTTGCCGCCTCGGCAAACGCACTGGCGGCATGCAGTGGTTGATGGATTTCATGAGCAATTCCGGCAACCAATTCGCCCATAATCGCCCGTCGCGATACATGCTCTAGCAGCAACTCTTTCTGGCGGACTTTGTCCTCGGCTTCTTTCAAAGCGGTGACGTCTCTCCCCACAGAGAGGTATGACTCCGGATTCCCCTGCTCATCAAAAAAAGCACGATCCGTCCACTGGGCCCAGCTCACCACCCCACCCTCGCGATGGATACGGTGCTCGTAGGTCACACTGTTTTTCTCGGGAGTAAGCTGCGCCATAGCGGTTTCGAAGACAGCGGCGTCTTCTTTTACCAGGATTGGCATGAACGAGCAATTCACCAACTCGCTGGCCGGCTTTCCGATATATCGAGCGTACGACTCGTTGACGAACGTCCTCTTGAGGTCGGGCGTCCAACGCACGATAAACTCCGCCTGCTTTTCAACCAGATCGCGATAACGCTCTTCGCTTTCACTTAGTTGCACATTCGTCGCTTGCAACTCGGCCGTGCGATTAGCCACCCGCTGCTCCAGTTCTTCGCGCAGCTGTTGTAACTCGTTAGTCGCGGTGGTGAGCTCGGTAATATCGCGCGCAATGCCTTCCATCGACTCGTAATTGCCAGCGGAATCGTACAGTTGACGTTCCTGCACTTCAACAATTAGTTTTTCGCCTTCTTGGTTGTCGATCTCAACAACGAGCTTGTGGAAGGGTTTTCCTGCGGCCACGGCTCCTTCAACTTTTTCAGCTTCATCACGCCCTAGATTGTCTGCCTTGACAAAGTCGCGCCAGTTACGTCCCACCACCATCTCGGGATCGTAACCGAGAACATCCTTGATTGATGGGCTTGCGTAGGTGACTTCGCCGTCGGGGCTATGCGTGAAGATGAAGTAGTCCCCTCGGATGCCCTCCACAAGCCGACGATACTTCTGCTCGCTTTCTAGAACCGATAGCTCTGCCTCTACGCGGGCTGTCTCGTCATACGCCATTCGCTCGGTGGCAACCTGTGTACCACTCTCGTCGTAGATGTTGCGTTCCTGGGTTACGAAATAGGCGAGAGTACCGTCGCGCCGACGCGCTGTATGACGCTTGATAGGTTGATCTCGGAGTGGCCATGTCTTATCCGTCAGGCCCTGAATCAGCGCGTGGTCTGGGTGGTCGAGAGCCAAAAAGTCCACCGCCGGGCGACCAACCAACTCGCTAGGTTGGTACCCCAGCAACTCCATTGAATTGGCGGACACAAAAGTAATGATCCCATTGGGATCAAGTCGCAGACACAGGCATTCCTGCTGCCAAGTCTCGAACCACCCTTGAAAGTCAAATGAGGCGCTAGCCGCGTTTGTATCTGTCCCAGGTTTCGATTGACGATGCATGGAGAAAAGCTGATTGCAACAGGCTGCTGGACAGGGAAACCGACTTGCCACCATTCTAGCCAAGAATGCATCGCATAGGGAAATGGAATACCAAGGCACTCCCCGAGCCGAGGTGCGTGAGCACAGGTTTTTCCAATCGAGGTTCTAGCCGGTTTCACACCAGGCACTTCCCTCTAAGAAACGAGCTCCCGATACAACCCCAAGGTCTGCTCTGCCATCTTCTGGGCCTGATATCGCTCCTTTACCGCCGCATGGCCCGCGGCGCCGAGGGCCGCTCGCTGAGCGTGATCGTCGAGAAGTTTTTCGAGCTTTGAAGCTAGATCGGTCGCATCGAGAGGCTCATGCAACAGTCCGCCGCCCGTTTGCTCGACGAGCTCCGGGAATGTGCCATGAGCAGGCACCACTACCGGCGTACCGTTGGCGAGCGATTCCAACATGGGTAAGCCCTTGCTCTCCCGATAGACTGTCGGCGTGCTCATGATGTCCAGCGACAGCAAGTACGCGATTTTCCCCGCGCGGTCCAGTTCGCCATGGTAGGTAAATCGATCTGCGAGCGGTCCCCGTGCGATGCGTTTCTCTAGATCGGCAAAATAGCGCCGGTCGCCAGCCCCTAAGTAGCCTGCTGCGTGAAGTTCAAAAAGTTTGTCGGGCGAGCGAGCGGCCAATAATTCACACGCTCCTACAAGTAGATGAAGCCCTTTGTCGTGGCAAATTCTTGCCAAGTAGCCAATTCGCAGCGGCTCATGGTCGCCGCGTTCACTGCCTGACTTCGGCTCGGTAGCATGCCCTGCGAGGTCCAGCCCGTGAGGGATCACGTGAATGCGTTCGCGCGGCACCGCCAGGTAATCGGCCATGAAATCGGCGTAGTAACCGTTGAGTGCGGTGAAGGCGTGGACCTCAGCAGCACGCTCTTTGAGCATCTCTCGAGCTTGCTGATAATAAGGCGGTGTGAGTTGTTCCAGGAAAATGTCTTCACCGGAGAGCGAACAAACCACGGGCGGACCGCAGCGCTCGGCAATCATCCGCGCGAGTCCCAACATCATCGAATTGGAGAGGTGCACCACATCGGGCTGTACTTCCTCGAGTAGCCAATCGACTAGCTTCACCAGTTCTTTGCGTTGATTGCCTTGCTCTCCTTTGAGCATCGATACAGTCATCGGGCCCAGCTTCTTCGCGTCAACACTCGCGCCGCGGCCGGCCAACACAAGCAGCAGGACAGGGTGGTCTAACCAACGGTCCAGCCAACGCGGCGTGTAGCGAAACAGCGGCACTTTCTGCTGCAAATAAGCATTGATCCCCCCAAAAAACACGCGAGGTTCGCTCATGTCGCGCTCATCGGTACGGATGGGTGTGTAAATCGGCACGAGTGTGACGTCCTCACCCAGCTTCAACAATGCGGCGGCTAGGGTATTGTCGTGTAGACAACTCCCGCAATACATCCCCGCAGCCCCCGCAGCTAAGTAGGCGATTTTCATTCGGAGCCAGATACCGGGAAAGAGTGAATCGCAAAGGACGCTAAGAGCGCCAAGGTAATATAACTTACCACTAAGTACACGAAGGGCACTAAGAAGTATTTACCTAGTGTTCTTTGTGAACTTTGTGGTAGTAGAGTTTCTTGGCGCTCTTAGCGTCCTTTGCGGTTCAAACTCAAATGATGTCGTCTGAGAAAAACTTCCGAAGCGTCTCTTCCTTGGGCGGCGAAGTCACCAACGATACGCCCACCAAAGCAATAGCCGACATGGCAAAAATTGCCGCTACGGGCATCACTTCATGGCCGAGCAAATCGATCGTGTAGGTGCGATTCGCGCCGTAGCCTGCCTCGCGGAAAAAGTACAACCAAGCACCGATCGTGGCCAACACACAGGCGAAGGCACCGTGCTTTGTGAGCCCACGCCAATACACTGCTGCCACCACCAGTGGGAAGAGGCTGGCGAAGCCCGTGAAGCACCACACGCCAAGGGTGAACACACTCTTCGACTCAAACAGGCTTAGCCAGTAGGTCAGTGCTACGATGGCAATGATGAATCCCCGCGTGAGCATTACTTCCTGCCGATCAGTGAAACGACCCTCTTTCGCATAGTGCGTGGCGATGTCATTCGTGAACATCGTGCCGATACACAAGAACTGACTGTCCAGGGAAGACATGATAGCTGCCAGCACTCCGGCGGTGAGCAACCCGCCCAGAATGGGCCCGGTGAGATTCTTAACCAACACGGTTAGTACGGCATTGGGGTTCTTCGGCAACGGGATGTTCGCTGGGATCAAATCGCTCGTGGCCCACACGCCAATCAGCACGCAGGGCACCCACACGATCATGATGAACAGAGGATGGGCGACCACTGAAAGCCGAAAGCTCTTCGCGCTTTTGGCGGTTAGCCAGTGCTGGAACAAATGCGGGAACATACCTACCGAGAGCGGAATGAGCAGATAGCTGAAGAACTTGGTCTTCGACATTTCGACGCGGGTCGCCTTGTCCTCAGGGATCGCTTCGCCGAGCTTTCTTAAGTTGTCCAGCAGCGATTCTTCCCCACCCAGTCTGCTGGCAATCACGCAGAACGTGACCACGCCGAGCACCATAAACACAATCGTCTGAAACGCATTCGCCCAAGCCGTGCCCCGCATGCCGCCGAAGAACACGTAGCTGAGCACCACGCAACACACGACCAGCGAGCCAAATTCTTTGGGAAACCCGCCGCTGGTGGCTGGGGATTCAGTCACGAAACGCTGAACATCGGGAAACGCTCCGGCGGTCATCGTTTGAATGACTGTGCCGCTGCCCATCACGCCGATTAGTAAGTAGGGAATCACCAGTGATACGAGAATAGGGAACAGCAGCAGCCCAATGAGGTCGCTATCCAACCGATCGCGAAAGAACTGGATCTGCGTGGCGTAACCGTAGCGCTTGCCAAACGACCAGAGTCGGATGCCCACCAGAAAGAAGCAAAGCGAATGAATAATGCCGCTGGAGGAGGCCAGCATGCCGTAAACGCCGATGCCTTCTTTGTAAGCCTCGCCCGTGGAACCCAGCAGTGCGAACGCCGTCATCGTAGTGCCGAAAATCGACATCAAAAGTAGGAACGGGCCGATGGAATGGCTTGCTAGCTGATAGTCGCTTTTCGTGCCCGTGAACAGTCGGCTAGCAAAGAAGCCAAGCAGAATTAGCAGCAACAGGTAACCCGCAATGATCCAAAACTCAGTGAGCCCGGCGGGTGCTTCACCGACTTCAGTAGCTAGGGTTAGGGAACTTGTGCGGAGAGATACGAAGCTCATACGGACTGCTCCCCCTTCGTGCTCTCATGAGAGACCTTTTCATCCAGTCCCTTGGGCCAACAAAACAGGACGACCAGAAACCAAGTTGTTGCCGCGGCCACCGAAATACAGGCGTGATAGAACAGCCCCACCGGAATGAACCCGAAGACGAGCGTGCCGTCGTCCCAAAACCAATTGTCCTGATGCAAGATAAGCAACAGGATCACCAACGGCCAAATAAAACGAAGCATGGTAACTTTCAAAGCAAGAGGCTTGGTACTTCCGTATGCCACAAGTCTAGCTAGCCGCGGGGCCATTTTGAACCGCAAAGAACACAAAGAGCGCCAAGGAAGTACTACAAACCACAAAGGACACATAGAGCACAAAGGGAAATTGAGTAGCAGATTATCGGGGAAGCGATGTCCCGGCAATATAATACTCAATCTACTCTTGCTTCGTCCTCTCTGTGGTTAGTTCTACTTGGCGATCTTTGCGTTCTTTGCGGTTAATTTGTTTTGCGCCGCGAGCCACGGCTCTAGGTCGTCGAATATCTTCCCCTCGCGACCGTCAAAGACGCGCCCTATCAATAAGTCTACCAATTCCTCTTGATGCTGTGGGTGCTCTGCGATGAACTTGCCGACGCGAAACTCCGGTGTGTAGAACGCATACACCAGCCTGCGAATGAGTGCCGTTTGTTTCGCAAAGCCGTCGACCCAGCTTCCCAGAGACTCGCCAGAAGTATCGCCCGATTTCAGCGCCGCGATCACACAATCGGCAGCCAATTCCGCCGACTTCAAAGCGAAGTAAACGCCCGAGGAGTACACCGGGTCGATAAATCCCCACGCATCGCCCACGAGCACCCAACCATTGCCGCTCGATTGTTCGGTGGTATAGGAAAACTCCTTGGCGGCAACGATGCCCTCGGTCGCTTCGGCACCCGCCAGACGCTCACTCACGCCGGGGCACTTGGCAAGCTCTTCGGTGAAAGTTTTTTCGAAGTCCCCGCGGCCCTTAAGTAAGTAGTCGCGATCAGCAACGACTCCCACGCTCACTAGGTTGTTCGCTTGCGGGATATACCAAAACCATGCAGATTGGTCTTCGTTGTGCAGGATGATCGTCTTTACCCCGCCGCCGGACTCGTCACGCTCAGCGTCGCGATAATGTCGCCAGAGAGAAGCTTTTTTCAGCCGCGGGTTTATCGTGCGCCCCCCAACTCTCGTGCCCAGCACGGCTTGCTGCCCTGTGGCGTCCACGATCACCTTGGCTCGTACTTCTTGTGTTTGCACGGCTCCGGCTTCATTAGTGCCATGCTCGTCCGTGAATTGCAGGCGAGCGCCCACGGCACGTTTCTCCTTGCCTGTTGAATCGTCAAATAGAACTTCCAGTACGCGCACGCAATCGAAAGTGTGAACGCCTTTCTCGGTAGCGTTATCGAACAGCATTTGGTCGAACTCAGCCCGATCTACGTGCCAAGTTTGGCTGCTCTCGCGATCGTCGTGCGTTCGAAAGAAAAACGGGGCGGATTCCTTACCCGTGTGATTCACAAACTGCACGCCAACCTTCTTCGCGAAATTGCTCTGCTTGAGCTTGTCGAGCACGCCGAGTCGCTGGAACGTCCAGTACGTTTCTGGCATGAGCGATTCGCCGATGTGAGGTCGCGGGAACTTCTCCCGCTCCACCATCAGCGTTTTCAGCCCCGCTTGCGCTACCAGAGCCGCCGTGGTAGAACCGGCGGGCCCTCCGCCCATAACTAGACAATCGTATTGGTCGTCGATTACTGGCATGCGATCTCAATCGTGTAGGAGAAAATAGAACTGACGGAGTTCTGAACCGCAAAGTACACTAAGGGGGCGACGTTGGCTCATTGGTATATGCTGAAGCCCACTCTTGGTGTCCTTCGTGATCTTCGTGGTTAGTGAAACTGAGCTGATTTACTGCGTCACGATTTCTAGCAATTCGACAGCTGGGGTGCCCTCTACCAAAATGCGGGCACTGCGGGCATAAACGGCGGCTCCCTCGGGCGCTTTCAGCTTTGACCGCAGTATTTCGCTGGGGTTCACTCGCCATAAACCGATTAGTTCAACGGCACGCAATACATGGTGTCGAATGAGAATTCGCCCTAGTGGCAAGGCTTGCGACTCGATTTCTAGCCGCACGATTTCCGGCAGGCCGGCCAGATCGATACGCATGATGCCGTATTGTACGATGCCACCATCTCGTTGTCGGGCGAGCAGGCTTTCGCGGGCGTATACGTCCCCCTCACTATGTTCTCGTTGCACCCGCACATCGACCAAGCTATTGTGCCACGCTTCGAGCGTCACAGTCATGTGATCGTTGTGAGCCAGCAGCGACCTAAATGTCTCGGGCAGGTCGTCCGCCTCGACGGAAGAGAACAGGCCCAACGCGGCAGGCGTGTCATAGAACAGCTCAACAAGTGGGGAGTAGTCGGCGGGCATGGTTTTAGAGTTGCTTGCCCCTGGGTTGATTGTCTTTGATCTCTTCACTTCAACCGCTACGCTTGCGGTTTCGCCGCCTAAGGGTGGGACTGCGAACAGCTGGCGGCTAACTCGCTAACGTGGGCGTCACAAGAACCGGCTCAGTCTCCGCTTGCCGCTCAAGTACCGTGTCGATCAAGTAGTACAGTAAACGCCGCAGCGGTTCAGGCTCAACCGAGTCGGCTAATTGCTCGGCTCGCACTTGATACTTATCTACCAATTGGTGGGCTTTCTCGAAGACGCCTGCCTGTTGGTAGAGTCGCCGGATTTCTTGGACGCGTACCGCATTATCGAGCGAATCGTTCTCCGCGAGTTCAGTTAACCTGTCGCGATCATCTCCTTCGAGCGATTCGGTAGCCAACGCCCAAAGCAACGTGGGCCGACCTCCCAATGCGTCGAGACCGGCGGCCAGTTTGTTGTCATCGTCCCCGTGCCAGTCCTTCAAATCATTGAGTACTTGGAACGCAACGCCTAAATGCTTGGCAAGCTGCTTGAGCGGTACCTCAAGCTCTCCTAGCGGCTGTGCACAACGCACGCCACATAGCAGAGCTGCCTCAAACGCGGGAGCCGTCTTCAAGGCGTAGATCTTCAGCGCGTCTAGTGGACTAAGCGGTTTATTGCGAGCGTCGCGCCATAGGAGCTCCGCCCCTTGCCCCTCGCTGAGCCGCAAATGAGCATCTGCCAAGCGGTCGAGTAAGTCGGCGCACGTCTCGCCGCCCATTTCGGCAGCTTCGCGGCTCACGAGTCGATAGCCGAGCCCGATCAGATAGTCGCCCACATTGATCGCCGTGGCCGTGCCGTACTTGCGGTGCAGGGTTGGCTCGCCGTAACGGTGGGCGTCGTCGTCTTGGATATCATCATGGACGAGCGAGGCCTTGTGGAAGGTCTCGATCGAAAGTGCCACGCTCTTCACAAAGCTAGGAATCTTGGTAGCGGCTGTCGCACCATCGTAAGTGGTCGCATTACCGCCAGTGAGCGCATCGTAGGCAGCCAGCGTGATGAATGGTCGTGCGTATTTACCGCCGCGTGCGAGAAAGTCATGCGAGATGGCTTCGGTCGCAGCCACTGGGTCGAGCCCGCCAATGCCTTCGCCGTTCATCTCAGCAAGCGACGGTCCGCTGCGCACGCGAGGAACGATTTTCTTGAGCCCGTCAGCTTCAAACATGCCGCTCGCGGAGCGCAATAGATGCAGATAGGTATTTGTCTGCGTAGTGACCGGTGCTTGCTGAATGCCGATGAGCTCGCTGACCCACGGTTCGTCGACCGAGGTGTTGCGACAATCGCTAGAGAGCAGGGGCACCGCCATGCAGGGAATACCAGCTAACAGTACTTTGTCGATAGCCTTTTCCAACACGTTTAAGCACGCGACACCCACGATCGCATCGACGTAGCCGCTTACGATGATTTTCATCACTATCGGCGAGCCCTCAGCCACGAGTACCTTATAGCCAAGTTCCTCAGCCTGGGTGCGAAAGTCGGCAATGCTACACGCGCCGCAAGTCTTGCAATCGAGCCCAAACTGGTCGTAATCGGCCGGGCAACCTTCGGCATGTTTCAGGCAATGCGGTAGCAAGAACAATCGTCGCGAAGGTGGGGTTGCGGCGACTTGGTCTCGCCAGAACTCGCTAGAGAGCACAACCATAATCCAGCCGAGATAGCCTTCGGGTTGATTTTGGTCCGTGAGCAATCCGCGGGCGATTCGCTCTAGCTCTTCTTTGGAAAGTGGGCTGCTCTTATCGAGCTTCGCGGCCGTTTGCTGGCACACTTTGCGAAGTTGCTCTCGCAGATCCAGCGTGGGGGGCACATCCTTGAGATGGCTCGTACGACGACGCTTTTTTCGCGTAGCTTCTCGAGGCGTAGAGGTTTTTGTCGGCACTGGGTGTGTGGCCTCAAGGGTCAGTTCACTATTGCTGCTCAGCGGCGAAATACTAGTTGCGAGCCGACTAAACCGTGGCAGCCAGCGCCGCTGTGGTCGATTGCATCGCTAGCTGGGAAGCATGACGTAAAGTCTGTGTCGCAAAAATCTGCGGGTACAACTCTTCATAATACCAAAGCTTCGCAAAATAGAAACCGATGGCGGCAGGCTCGGTATGCCGGCCCGATTCAACCCTGTCGCACAGCCACTCGACGCCTTGCTGCACGGATTGGGCGATCTTTGCATCCTGCCCTGCCCAAGGAAGTAACGCCTCGACCGCCAGGGCCGTTTCCTCGACACTACATACAGCGTGGCCATCTTCCTTGGGGTGCAGTTTCGTGATGCGTTTCTTGGCCACATCCGCGACACCCCAGCCGCCACAAGCGTGTTGCACGCCGGCAAGCCAGTTGACGGCCTTCACCAGCACATCATTGTCGACGGCGAAACCGCAAGCGTCATGGCGGGCAGGTTCCAAGGCTAGCAGCACCTTCGACGTGCCGTAGACGGGATTCGATTCGTCTGGCTGCATGGCATTTCCGAACCACAGTGGGTTCCAGCGGCCGTCAGGTTTCTGTTCCTTAATTAGGAATTGCGTAGCCGAGCTCACTGCCGCTTCGATGCGTGCGCTACGCGGCGGGTCGTTCCGCTTGAGATGAAGTTGCTGTTGCCATTGGCGCCAGGACCGGATCGCATGCGCCGTGATGTCCGTGCTGCTACGGTCAAAGGGAAGCTTCCCCCATCCGCGACAAAAAGTCGGCATGCCACCATCGGCGTTTTGTAGATCCAGCAGCCAATCAATACCAGCGAGTGCCGCTTTCTGAATCGCCTCGCAGCGCACATTCGGGTAAAGTTCTCGCCAAGTGGACAAGGCCAATAGCGCGGCTGAAGTATCGTCTGCGTCGGGCACGCCGCCGGACAGATCGGTCCACGCCCAACCACCCGCTTGGGCTCCGGTGTAAGGGTGCTGCCTCTTCAGCTGGCAATCAAGTAACCAATCGAGTGTTTGCAACTCCTCTTCGGTGGGTGCTGCGTCGTGACCTTCTTTGTGTCGGCCCGTTCCAGTGAAATCTGCATCGAACTCCCAATCGAGCGCGCTCACCGCTTGCGAGGTGTTCCAGGTCGCCAAATTGGTATCGATCGGCCAACTACCATCGGCACGCACTGACGCGAGTAGGAACTCCACGCCGTTCCGCACAACCGACGAATCAGCTTGCCCAATGCTGGCGAGGCTCATCACGACAAAGCTGGTGAGTGGCGTCGCTTCGAGGAAACCGCCGCTCGCGGGTTGTATCTCTTCGAGAACGTCGAGTGTACGTTGCTTCGAGCGATCTCGCAGGAACTTCGTGAGCGGATTCCAAGTGGGATGGTGATGATGCCGCGCTTGTCCGATTGCTACGAGTGCCGGAATGGCGTAGCTCACCACAGGCAAACCCAGTTTGTGGTACCAGCGTTGCGGTAGCGCGGCCAGCTCGAAGGGCAGGGCGGAAACTTTGCTCCAGGGGACCAAGCCGGCGAGGGCGCAATTGGCCAAAATCGGTGCGGCGAATGTTTTGTCTCGGCCGTAGCGGTCTCTCAATCCAACTACGCCGCCTTGCACCTTGACATATTCCTGAGCCCGTTCGAGCATACCTGTGTACTTCGCGGGCACGCCTGTGAGATGGAACGCCGCCTCGACGAGCATCGTGGTCGCAATGTTCGACGGGCTGAGATCCGTATCGCCCCAGCCACCGTCGTCGTTTTGTTGTTTTGCCAGGTAGCCCAGGCTTTGAGTGAACAGTTCGCTCAGCTCATTTCGCATCATGACGCCGGTAAACCAAGCTGTATCTGTCTTGCCGTCAGCGTGCTGGTCGTCGTCAACGTGTTGCTCCGCCAGCGCGAGCGCACTAATAGCCGTAGCCGTGGAAAGCGGCGAGCTGGAGAGACGGCCCTCGAAAACGCCATCTTGGTTACGAGCCGCTAGCAATGTTTGCCGCGCGGTGTGAAAGGCGGCGTCGATCCGCGGGCCGTCTAGTGACGACGCGGAGAGGCCTGCCGGGTTGGAACGCATACGAGCCAGAAGGCTCCGGGGTGAGGTGATCGGGCCGGTCGCGGGAGCGATTAGCCGAGGTGCAATCTTAGGCACAGCCGCGAGGGTTGTCGAGCGACAACTTGCCGCAATCGACGTAAAGCTTTTGTTACCAGCGGCTTACAGTGTATTTTCCCTGAATAGAGCGTTACCGGTGCACTAAGGCTAGGCCCCGGGGAGCCCAACGACTCCCAAAATCTGAGGCAGTGTCACCGTATCGTCCGGGGCAATCTCCCCTGCTATTGTCTTGCCGAAATTCGTACGGAGCTGCGCCGTGGTGAGTCCTATGTACTCCTCAGGAATATGCGCCGCGGACTCTGGGAAGGGGATTGCATTTGGCAGTTGAGTGTTGAAGTAGACCCGTTGGTTGTCGAAGCTTCCATAGTTTAGCGTCACAGAATTCGAAGCGAACAAATGGCTGATACTTCCGTGGTTGGCAACAACGCTAAAGCCAACGACGACTTCATGCTGATTTATGTTACCCAATAATTCTGGAGCAGGCTTCGCAAAAATTGGACTTCCTTGGATAACAATTTTGCGATTTTCACTCGCAGCTGGTTTAATGTGGATTGCAGTTATTGCTTCAAAATAGCCATTGTTGACGACCGAGTCCCCGCCGCGAGCCACACGTATGCCATGATAGTACCCTGCTACGTGAAGACTGTCGTACACGATTGACTTAGTGACAAAATTCGATTGCACCCCAGTATCCTCGAATTTGCCGACATCGTTCACAATCGTCAAATTACGGAGCACGGTTTGGTTGGTGTAAGGGAGGTTAACTCCTACCGTATTGTTGTAAAACTGCGAGTCACTGAAGACACTTTGCACGTCGTGCGTTGCATCCCGTAAATGATATCGGACTGTCAGCCCAGCAGCCGAGGAATAGCCCTGATTCCCGTGGAATGCGACTACGGGGACGTGGTCTGCCAGGATCGAGTTCTGCCCATCAGCGATTGAGGGATCTACCAGACTTGCAGTCGGGAAGTGGGCACGCTGCCCGCCGAACCCAAAGCCACGTGTATAGAAGAAAAAGGCGCTTCCCTGCGACCCACTGGCGACATTGTCCACGACCGAGATGCCCGCTCCCTGGAACCAAAAGCCGTCTCCGCCATGACCGAAGTCTTGCAACCTTTGGCGAGAGTCGGGGTCTTCTCCGGTGCCACTGGTCGAGATGGCAATGTTGCGTGCAAAGCTGCCAATCTCGTCGCCCACTTCCGTGGTGAAGGCCGCGCCAGTCACATCGTAGGCAACATTCTCTGTGAAGTTGACGTAGCTGCTGTGGTTCACATACCCCCAGCCGGCGTTATCCGTCACCACGCTGCCATGAACCACGGCAGGCGCGCTATCGGCAACGGTGCCGTTACGATGGAAGTGAATCGCATAGCGGGCCCTATTGTTCGTACCGGTGCCTGCGACCAAGTCCCAGTTCTCATCGACTTCCGAGTCGTTCACGGAAATGAGCTTGTTGGTTCGGCCCAGCTTGTCGAACGTGGCGTAGCTGACGTTGACATCGCGGTTGTGCATGAACATCACATGGCCTCGGCGGGCGATCTCATCTGCGTCGGAGCTAATGACAATGTTTCGCGTCAAGTTGGCGACATGCACTTGCCCGCTAGGTGTGGGCAACGCGTGATCGAAGTCCAGCGGGGCGAAGGCAATCGTGCTGCCCACAATGGCCGTGATGGTTCGCTGTTCGCTCTCGTCCGCTTCACTGGAAGTACCGGCGATGACTATCTGGTCACCCAAGTTCCAGCCCGTGGGAACGCTCTCTAGTTGCAAGGTAGTTGCTCCAGCAGCGAGTGCTCCTGAGGTGAGCAAATGCGAAGTGGTCTCCGCACCGTGGATCTCCACCGAACCATGCGTAATCAGGCCCCGACTGATGCCGTACGGATCCCACGAGCGATCGATCGCACCTCTGTCGGTGAACGTGAGCTGGGCAGTCACATCGTGGAAAATCGGGGTGTCGGCGGTGCCGATCTCTAGTCTACCGACTTCCGACACGATCATCGTGTCCACCTTTAGCTGAGTATCCTCATCAGTCGCAAACGAAAGTGTGCCATCGACTCTTACGGTTTCTAGTTCCGCGCCGATAACTTGGTCGACTTGAACTTCTACGCCCACCGGAATCAGCACACGTGCGCCAGGTTGCGGAGCCACACCGTCCTCCCAGATACTCGAGTCAGACCAGTCGCCATCAGCCAGTGCGGTGTGCGTGACCTCGTCGTAACGCACAAGTTCGAATAGCGATAGGTGCTCCTCCTGTTTGCTGGCGTCGCGTGCATGGGGGATCAAGGTATGCAGGGACTCGTCAGGCGCAATATCGCGTAGATGATCGAGCGAGTCAATCAGAGCAAATCCCTCGACCACGGGTACGTAATCGACGATCGATTCGGTCGAGTAGTGGTGGTGTCCGCCGGGTGTCGTGCTGTGGTCATGAGCGGAGTGACTGTGGCCGCTGGTGCTGGCCAGGGGGTCGTAAATCGGCAAGATTCCAGGGAGCACGATCCAATCGCGATCGCCGCCACCGAGAATTTCATCAGCGACATGGTCGTCCAACACGTTCACTTGCAATTGCAATGCGTTTGCTGAGCCGGCACTCTGGATTGCAGCAATGCGAGATTCGTACGGAGAACTATCCGCCCATTGTTGCTGAAGACCGTTCAGGGCAGCCAGATCGTGAGCCACATCTGAACCGACTAGCAAGTCTTCTCCGGCTGAGCCCGTCAACTTATCTAGGCCTGTACCGCCGATCAACACATCCTTGCCAGCGCCTCCCAACAGTTCATCATTCCCTTGGCCACCAGAAAGTAGATCATCTCCTTCCTCTCCATCAAGGAGGTCATGCCCCTGATCTCCAATTAGTAAATCGTTCCCTTCACCCCCTCTAAGATCGTCGTTACCGAGGCCGCCAGCGAGTGAGTCTTGGCCGGTTCCCCCACGTAGTTGGTCCTGCCCTGCGTCCCCCTGGAGGAGGTCATTGCCAGCGCTGCCGTTTAAGACATCATCGCCCTGATTTCCATAAAGGGTGTCGTCATCTTCGCCACCAACTAGCATGTCGTTGCCTGCCCCACCACCGAGCGCGTCTCGTCCCTCCTCGCCATAGAGTCGGTCATCATCTTCGTTTCCGAAGAGCGTGTCATCTCCCGCGTTTCCATGGAGCAGGTCATCTCCTTCGTAACCTACGAGTTTATCATTCCCAGGCCCTGCATAGAGCGAGTCGTTTCCAGCGTGCCCGTAGAGACTATCATCGCCATCGCCCCCGACTAAATAGTCGTCGCCCTCTCCCCCTGCTAAATAGTCATTGTCCTCGCCGCCCACTAAATAGTCGTCATCTTCGGCGCCGATCAACCTATCGCGGCCCGCCTCACCAAAGAGTCGGTCCTTGCCTGCGTCACCAAGAAGTAGGTCGTCTCCCACGCTACCATAGAGCAGGTCATCTCCTTCGTAACCTACGAGTTTATCATTCCCAGGCCCTGCATAGAGCGAGTCGTTTCCAGCGTGCCCGTAGAGACCATCATCACCATCGCCCCCGACTAAATAGTCATTGCCTTCTCCCCCGGCTAGATAGTCGTTCCCTTCGCCGCCTTCCAGGTGGTCGTCATCTCCAGCACCAATCAAAGTATCGTGGCCCGCCTCACCAAAGAGTCGGTCTTTGCCTGCGTCACCGAGAAGTAGGTCGTCTCCCACGCTACCATAGAGCAGGTCATCTCCTTCGTAACCTACGAGTTTATCATTCCCAGGCCCTGCATAGAGCGAGTCGTTTCCAGCGTGCCCGTAGAGACCATCATCACCATCGCCCCCGACTAAATAGTCATTGCCTTCTCCCCCGGCTAGATAGTCGTTCCCTTCGCCGCCTTCCAGGTGGTCGTCATCTCCAGCACCAATCAAAGTATCGTGGCCCGTATCGCCATAGAGTCGGTCCTTGCCTTCGTTGCCGAAAATCCTGTCATCTCCTGCGTTTCCATAGAGCAGGTCATCTCCTTCGAAACCGACGAGTTTGTCGTCACCCGCTCCTGCCACTAAGGTATCGTTCCCAGCATGACCGTACAGTACATCGTTGCCCTCCGCTCCACTGAGGTAATCGTCTCCCGCTTCGCCGATCAAATAATCGTTACCTTCACCCCCTTTAAGCTGGTCGTTGCCGATCCCGCCGGACAATTCATCGCTGCCGAGCTCTCCATAAAGTCGGTCTTCACCGTTGTCGCCGAAGAGCTTGTCATCGCCTGTCGATCCATACAAAATATCATTGCCCTCTCCCCCGGCGAGTTGGTCATCGCCTGAGCCTCCGTATAGGGCATCATTCCCATCATCGCCCGAGAGTAGGTCTTCGCCAGATTCTCCAGCCAAATAATCCGCCCCCTTACCTCCGTAGAGATGGTCATCATCTGTGCCGCCACGTAGCTCATCGTTTTCACTTCCACCAAACAGCGTGTCTTCACCTGCTTCGCCGAATAGTAGATCAACTCCCTCGTTTCCGAGCAGCACGTCGCTTCCTTCTGAGCCCCACATCCTGTCGCTACCCTGGCCACCTTCTAGATGATCGTTCCCCGAACCTCCGATTAGCGAATCGACTCCGTCGTGGCCTAAGAGTATATCGTCTCCCGATCCGGCGAGCAGATAATCATCCCCTTCCTCACCATGAAGCTCGTCGTTGCCTTCAGCGCCATACAAGGAATCGTCACCAGAGCCGCCGAGCAGGCGATCAGCTCCTAGTCCTCCATAAAGCCTGTCGTTTGCGGAGCCTCCTTGCAATGTGTCGTTACCCAGATCACCAAAGGCCACTACGCTGAGATCGGTCGAGTTGCTGAACGAATCGTCGCCCCCCTTACCATAGAAAACGATGGAACTCACAACCGCCTTGTCGAACGTAGCCTTGAGTTCCTCACCAGCCAACTGATAACTCACGTGGATTTCGCCAGCAACGGCTTCCGAAACAACTGCCGTATCGGCCAGTTCCGATCCGATGATAGTGATCTTAGAATTAACGGGGTTCCAGTAAAGTTGGTTGGTGCTCAGCAGGCGACGCTCTTCCAGCGTTTCGATATCCAACGAGCGCTTTGAGTCGGGAAGGCTGGTCGCACTTCTAGGTGACCTTAAACCGAGCAAGTTGAGGATGCTTTGTAGAAGGGTAGTTAACCTAGCCATCAATCTATACCTGGGTTGAATTTCGGATTGAATTCGACGAAAAGGAGATCCGAACTTGTCGAATCAACTCGTGAAAAGTACTTGGTGTCGATTGCACTACCACGCATAACATGCGCAAGCAGGTCGCGGTTGATTGCCACCGACAGCACCTTGCCGCCATGACACTTGCTGTCATGACAAGAAAGGCCTAGTTCAGAGATGTCTGTTCCAAAAGACGAGTCGACCAGTGTCCCCTACTTTATGTAATCGACCGATAGGGTGAGTTAAGCAAACTTTAATGGTCAGGTAAAGGCTTGTTTGGGAAGGTTGCGGGGATTGGTGAGTTATCTGGACTCTAGACGGGCTCTCCTGACTTCATCAATTGCGGGAAGTACCCGCCGGGTAGGAGGCCAGAAATTCCAATAATACGCCAGAATCAGAGGGGTTTCACGATTGTCATCGTCGCCGCGATGCTTGCGTTCATGCAGTACAATAGTGTGTACCCACTACCGAGGCTCCTGCTTTGAGAAATAACGTGATATGCCTCCTGATGCTTCTTCTCGCTTCGTGGATTGCCATGACTTTTTGCCACGAGGTGGGGCATCTGATTGGTGGCTGGCTCGGCGGCGGTACGCTTTCTGAATACAGCTTGGCTCCTTGGCACTTGCCCTACAGTTTTCACAGTCCCGATCCGTTTCCGCAACTCACTTTGTGGGCAGGTCCACTGTTTGGCGTCGCCTTGCCGCTCACGCTTGCGCTGATCGCGCGTCATCGCTGGGGCATGGTTCGTTGCGGATTTCTGTCTCTTGGCAAATGGCAGTTATCTCGCACTCGCATGGCTCTCAGGAGATCGCTTTCTCGACACGCCACGGATGCTCGCTGCAGGAGTGGGCCCGTTCTGGATTGCCCTATTTTGTCTCTCGACTATTTTACTGGGGTACATTCGTTTTCGAGCCGACGTTATCGCGGTTCTCCAACGCTCGCCGCGGTGATTTGCTACAATGCGCCGTGCACATAAAATTAAACGCGGAGTAAGCTCCGCGGCGAAATTTGTGTTTCCGCCTTCTGCCTTTATCCCTCCGTCTTTGAATGTATCTCCGCTACGCCAAACGCCTGCTCACCGAAACCGACAAGCGATTGCTCTGGAAACTTGCCTACAATTTTGGCTTCAAGGGAGCGCGAGCGATCCAAAAGCACAAGAGCCGGTTGAAACGTGGGGAGTTCTTTCCGCCGTTCCTGTACATATCGATCATCAACAGCTGCAACTTGCGTTGCCAAGGCTGCTGGGTGGATGTGGCTGCGAAGCAGGAACGCATTGAAGTCGATGCGCTCTCCAAGGTCATCCGCGAAGCGAACGAGCAAGGTAATTACTTCTTTGGAATCGTCGGTGGCGAGCCGTTCATGCACCCGGACATTCTGGAAATCTTCCGTCGGCATCCAGAGTGCTACTTCCAAGTCTTCACCAACGGGCACTTTATCACAGGCGAAATTGCCGCTGAGCTACGCAAGTGCGGCAACGTAACGCCTCTCATATCCGTCGAAGGTACAGAGATTGTTAGCGACGAGCGTCGCGGCGGTGCCGAAGTGCTCAACAAAACGATGCAAGGCATTCACAATTGCGTGGAGCACAACGTGGTGACCGGCGTTTGCACCAGTGTTTGTAAGACCAACCTCGACGATCTTGTCAACGAAGCGTGGGTCGATCGCCTTATCGAATTGGGCGTGCTGTACATGTGGTATCACACGTACCGCCCGATGGGTCCCGAGCCGAATGAAGCCCTGGCGCTCGCCCCCGAAGAGCAACTGCGCATCCGGGAGTTTGTCGTCAACATGCGCGTGAAGAAGCCGATTGCCATCGTGGATGCCTACTACGATGGCGAGGGCCAGGCCTTGTGCCCTGCGGCCACAGGGTTCACGCATCATATTTCCCCTTGGGGAGCGATCGAGCCGTGCCCGATTGTGCAGTTCGCCAAAGAAAGCATTTACGAGGATGTGCCCCTGGCCGACACGTTCAACAATTCGCAGTACTTGAAAGATTTTCGCGAACTGGCTGCCAGCCAAACCCGCGGATGCATCGTGTTGGAACGGCCCGACCTGCTGCACCAGCTCAACGTGTTGCACGGCGCAGAGGATACCACTGCCAGGAAAACTGCCGCGGCTGAATTGCTAGCGATGTCGCCGCGGCCCTCGCAGCATAATCGCATGAAAGCAGTTCCCGAGAAAAGTTGGGCCTACCGCTTCGCCAAACGGCATTTCTTCAACGACTTCGGAGCCTACGATTCCCCAGAAAACCCGCTTGATAGATCCCCAAAACAAGTGGAATTGCTCGACAAGTAGCCACGCCGCTTGCCGGTTTCGCCGTCCTATTCCTCTGAAAGAGTGAACCTTCGATGACCCGCCACGTATAGAACGCGGACAGAGAAGTTCACCCCCCAAGTGGAGACTCCCCCATGCCTATTCAACATGTCAAAAAAGTTGCCCGCGAAATCCGCCAACGCTGGACTAGTGAGGAACGCCTCCGTCGCGCCCACCTTGCCGATGTCATGCAAGCCCGTCTGATGCAACTG
This sequence comes from Adhaeretor mobilis, assembly GCF_007741515.1. GTDB lineage: Bacteria > Planctomycetota > Planctomycetia > Pirellulales > Lacipirellulaceae > Adhaeretor > Adhaeretor mobilis. The sequence continues at coordinate 5,419,339 of NZ_CP036263.1, read as the reverse complement.
GCCGGCGGGAAACTTGCGCCTGCGCCTGTGCGTGTGAGGCTTTAGAGATAGTTCTTGAAAAAGAGAATACTGAGAGCACCGAGCTGGCCGACAAGACATAGCTCATTGCGCAACCTCTGTCTTCTCTGTGACCTCCTTCAAGAAATGCAGCGTTAACTACCCAGAAGGCGTCGCCGGAACCACACGGCAACACCTTATTTTCGTACTCGTTCAATTTCTCGTCAAGTTTCTGCCGTAAAATTACAGTAGTGCCATGGGCAATCTGGGTAGTTATAATCGCCCTCAGGCGTGCCGGCGCCGTTGGACCACAATCCTCTATCTACTCAGTAGCCCATCATGACGCGAATCGCTCTTCTTCTCGCTTTGGCTCCGCTCATTGCCACTTCGCAATCTTTCGCGGCCGACGCGCCCATCGATTTTCAAACGCAGATTCAACCTATCTTCAAGCAGCACTGCGTGAAGTGTCATGGCGAAAAGAAAGCTCTTAAGAAATTACGGCTGGATTCGGCGGAGCAGATCCAGGCGTTTCACGAAGATCATCTCGTGGTTGCCGGTAAGCCGGACGCGAGCGAGCTGTTCGAGCGTTTGGTCTTGCCCGCCGAGGATAAAAAACGGATGCCCAAGGGGGCCGATCCGCTACCCAAAGAACAGATTGACTTGGTCCGCGAATGGATTGCCCAAGGTGCTTCGTATACATCCGCGCAGAAGCCATCCGAGAAACCGGCAAGCGAAGAAAAGTCAGCAGCGGCTGATACAGAAACGGCTAAGCCGCAAGCGGAGCCTGTGCCGCACGATTCTGAGGAACTTAAGGACGTTAAAGCCGCCGCTGATGAAGCCGTCAAGAAAATCGCAGCCACCGGCGCAAGCGTCATGCCGTTGTTTGGCAAGAGCGCGTTGTTGCAAGTGAGCTTCGCGCAAGATTCTGGTGCCGTCAACGCCGCTAACCTAGCTACGCTCGCCGGTGCAGGCGAGCAAATTGTGTGGCTGAATCTCTCTGGCAGCCAAGTCTCGCCGGAGTCGCTGGCCGTGCTTGAGAAGCTGCCGAACATTTCGCAATTGCATCTAGAGAAATCCAACCTCGACGACGGGAGCCTCAAGCATGTGGGCTCGCTCGACCGTCTGCACTACTTAAACCTGTACGGCACGCAAGTGAGCGACGCCGGGCTGATCCATCTCTCGGGCTTGAAGCGTCTCCGCAAGTTGTATCTGTGGAATACGAAGGTCAGCTACGACGCGGCCATGGCACTGGAGAAGGCGATCCCCGGCCTGGAGGTCAATCTTGGCTGGAATCATCCCGTGGTAGCAAGGAAGCGTATTGAAAAACAGCTCGCCAACGCCAAGACGGAGGCCGAGGAAGCTAAACAGAAAGCGGAAGCTGCCGACCAAGCCGCGGCCCGCGCGAAAGAAGCCAACGAACGCGCCGCTAAGCGTTTGCAGGAACTCACTGAAGAGCTCAAGGAGATCGAAGCTCCTTCGGATGCGGTCAACGAAGAGGCGAAGAAGTAGCCCGAATCAGTTATCTGCGTCGTTCTTCTGCTGGGGCATAGCTCCGGTAGAACTGGTTCTGGAAAACCAATTCCGGGTCGTAGACGCTCTTCTGACGAAAGAATTCGTCAGACTGTGGGTAGGCCCTTTGAAATTGCTCGCGCGTCGCGTGCAACCGATACGGTAAATAATAGGTCCCCTCAGCCTGCAAAGCAGCATCAATCAGTTGTCTACTTAACTCCGTCATGTGGGCCTCGCTGGCAGAGTCCATGTTTTGATTATAGAGCATGACAATCGCGAGTGCCGCCTCCCTCGCATAATTGAGCATGGCATCGCTATCGGGCTCAACGTAACGGATAGTTACGTTGAGTAAGTCGCATCCGCTTGCTCTAATCAGTCTGCGTGCCTGAGTAATGAAGATTCCGAAGTTGCGCGGCGGAATGAAGTACTCGTGTAAAATGTCGCTCGCTTTTGGATCGCGATTACGGAAAACCTCTACTGACTCATTGAAAACTTGGTTCCGGCTGAACCGCTCTGGGGTGAGCTTTGGCCGCAGCTTGGTCTCAGCTTTCCAACGCATCTCCTTGCCATAGTCGCTATCAACGCTACCTCGAAAGATTGTACGTCGCAGGTTGGTATTTCCGCTCTCAGCCAAATTGGGAATTGCGCTCCCACTATGCCGATCGCGATACGAAAGGCAGAGCAGTGCCTGTTCCAGAAAAGCTTCGTCAGAAACTCTTAGTCGGGCAAATGCCAACGTTGCGTTGGACTTCTCACTGGCGGCTTCGAGAAATGTAGCTGGGAGTGCGGTGGTCTTCACTATGGATTGTCTGGTTGTATAGGTTTCGTTCGGGACAACTCGAAGTTGCACATCAAGGATCACACCAAACAAGCCGTACCCGCCCAGGGCCAGAGCAAACAGCTCGGGCGAATCGGTTCTCGAACAATTACTAATCTGACCGTTGGCCAACATCAGTCGAAAGCTCTCGACAGACGATGCTATCGGTGGTTTACCCAGCTGCCATCCGTGGCAGTTCACGCTAATCGAACCGCCGACCGTGAAGTCGTTATTCGATTGCATGATCGCCACCGATTTGCCCAGCGGATCAAGATAGGCGAGCACGTCTCTCCAGCGTGCCCCAGCTCCGACAGTCAGGAGGTTCGTCTGCTCGTCGAATTGCATTTCCCGAAAAGGGAGCATGTCAATCACGAGCCCTCCTGGGACAAACGTATGCCCGCCCATCGAATGCCGCGCCCCGGAGATCGAGACGCTCAGTTTCTCCTCACGTGCGCGCTCTAAGAGCAGGGCGAGCTGTCGCTCGGCTTCCTCTCGGTCGGTCGGAATAGGCCACACTTCTGCAACTTTCGTCGCATTCATGCGGCTGGCATCATCGACATAGCCCTCGGGCAAAGTGTATGAGGCGTGCTGGTCTTTCCAAGCCGTCGAGAACAGGTGCCAAGCGGGGCGCGTCAGAACCACGCCTAGCACGGTCACCGTAGCAAGACCAAGCCAGCTGCGTAGAATACGCTTCATGAGTGCCAATCTCTTGTCTTGAGTTGGGGGATGAGCAGACGAACTAGCCTGGTGCCGTGGCCTCTCAAGCCCCAAACTTAGCCAACCGCCCGGCGTTTGCTAGCGCGAGTGTCATCAGGTGCTTCGCTTCAAACTGCCCCAGTTCGCCTTACAAGCATTGGGCTTCGGCAAACGAGTAGTGGTATTTCGATTAATAAATCTCTTATCCGCCGCTGTAGGTCACGTAGGCCGTTCCCGTTGCGGCGTCGTAAACCCCTTGGTGTCCGAGGTCACCCACTCTGTCGTTGAACCGTAGTCCATTGCGAACCTCGACCGGTGAATCCGAACTCATCGAATAAACCCTCGCTCGCTGTTGCTCGTCGATCACGTAGGGTCTCCAGCTTCTGGACTCGCACCACCCCTTGAAGACTGCTTGGCTGAGTTCGCATTCGACGCGTGTTGCGCGGTAGCCGGATTCAAACCAAACATTCTTAGCACCGTTCGGGACGAGACAGTTCCAAAGCTTGGCATTTGCTTGCTCGGCACTGACTCCGTGGCCGACAACGGATCGAAACGGACCGGCGGTCGAGAACAACAGGCAAGCAAACGCAATTGCAGCTATGGCAACCAGTAAGAGCCGATAGCGACGTCCGATAAACCGTCTCATTACATGGACTCTCGCGAGGCATAAGGGCAAGTTTGCAGAGCAACTGTCAGCGCAGCCATCAAGGGTCCGCAACGACTAGGTGTTTCACTACCTCCGCTTCTTCCAATAGCCAAGCCGACGACTGAGGTGGGCCACCGCCTGGATGCGGAGAAAATCTTTCCCGAATCGGTAAATAATTTGGTAAGGAAACTTAGTAATGCGACAACCACGAAAGTTGCCACACACCAGCGGGAATCTATCAGGGTTATCTAGAATGCGATTCATCGCGTCATCGACGGCATATGCGAACCGTTTGGATACTTCATCATCGCGAGCGAGATACCAATTCATGGCACCTTCTAACTCGGCAGTTGATTCTGGGTGAAAGCTAGCCTTCACTGCTTAGCCCGGCCCGTTTGAAGAGTCGGCTGCGGACTTTTTCCCAGTCCTCTCCTTTTACTCTACCCTCGGCCAGTTCTTGGTCGCGTTGTTCGAGAACGGGTAGCCAGTCGGGATGTAATTCAGTGGCTTGGTCTTCGGGCACGGCATCGACCAAAGTGTCGATGAGTCGCATTCGGTCGTTCGCAGGCAGGGCCAATGCTGCAGTGACTAAGGCATCGTAATTCGTTAGGCTCTCAGGCATGAGAGGGGGGCTCCGAAGAGATCGAGGTTGATCCTGTTCGCTCTATTCTACCACAAGCTCCGAAAGTGCCAAACTCAGGACCCCAAATGCCGTGGCACTTCCCCAAAACCTCAAGCCCCAAACTTCGCCAGCCTACCCGCATTGGCCAGCGCTAGGGTCATTAGGTGCTTCGCTTCAAACTGACCCAGCCCGCCGCGTAAGCATTGGTCTTCGCCGAAGGAATCGCACCCATCGGGGCGGCAGTTCTTTGCCCACAGGAGTGTTGGAACCGGATGCCAACTGTGGCTGGCAAGCATGGCGGGCGTGCTGTGGTCGCCGGTTGCAATGAACACATCGGGGCCCAGTTCCATGATCTGCGGCACAGCGGCGTCGTAATCTTCGGTCCGCTTTACTTTCGCGTCGAAGTCGCCATCTTCGCCGGTGCTGTCGGTGTACTTGAAGTGAATGAAGAAGAAGTCGTAAGCATCCCAGTTCTCTTTGAGTACCTGCATCTGCTCGTCGAGCGTCTTTGCTTCTCCCAAGATGTCCATGCCAACGAGTTGTGCAAGACCTTTGTACATCGGGTAGACCGCAATCGCTGCGGCGCGCAGGCCGTACACTTCTTCATAGCTTGGCAGGCTTGGTTTGGATGCCACGCCGCGCAAGGTACAGCAGTTCGCCTTCGGTTGTCCGGCGAGCAGCACGCGCGCTTGCTTCACGAATTCATCGCAGATTTCCGCCGTGACTTTACTGTCTGGCTCGGCCGCTTGAGCGGCCAGAGGAGGCACCCCGGTCGCTTGCGGGTCGGTGTCGTGGACGTTGCCGTTCAGCTTTCCTTCATTCACGCCGGTGCCTCGTAGCACCAAAACAAAACGATGCTCCTTCACAGGTTCCACAAATATTTCGACGTTGGGAATCGAAACCTCTCGCAGCTTCACCGCTAGCGGTGCGCTCTCTTCGGTCGGCAATCTTCCGGCACGGCGATCGGTAATGTTGCCCGCATCGTCCACAGTACAGAAATTTGCCCGGATGGCCACGTCCCCCTCTTTCAACTCAAAACCAATGCCGGTGGCCTCCAGCGCGCCGCGACCGATCAGGTACTTCAGCGGATCGTAGCCAAATAGCCCCAAATGCCCCGGGCCGCTACCAGGAGAAATCCCGTGGGCTACCGGCAGGCTTCCGCCGCTGATGCCTTCAGTCGCCAGCTTGTCGAGATTTGGCGTCTGGGCTGTTTCCAGCTCGGTCTTTCCACCAGGATGCTGGGGCAGCCCCCCCAGTCCGTCGCCTACATACATGACGATTTTTGAGTCGTTCTTGGTGTTGAGTTGGCGCGTCAGTTCGTGGAGGTCCATAAGTAAGTCGGCAGGGGACAGGAGACAGTGGGGAGTAAGAAGGGCCGGCGAGCCCTGGCTCATAGGGGGGTAGGGGCTCGCCCGCTAGCTGGTAAAGTGTCAGCATGCGATTTTAGCGTGTGAGAGGCCAGCCGTCACCGGTGGGCTCTTGCCACTGAGTAAGGAATGGTGACGATTAGGTGATTGACTAGCAACCAACGGTCCGCACAGTGGACCCTACTAAGGAAACTCGAATGTCCGATCCACTGCTTTCCTACGACCCCGCCGGCGTGATGTTGCCTGAGAATGGCATCACCCCGGACGACCTGGCCGGCATGGTCAATCAACTCGAAGAAGTCCGCGACGAAGTGCTCGCTGAGTCCCAACTCTGGGCCGATGGCGTTACGCCCGAGGACAAAGTGCCCTTCGATGCTGGTTTTCACGAATTGCCTGGGCGGTTGCTATCCGAGTATCGCAATCGTGGCGCGGACAGCGAGATCGGACGTATCCAAGTCGCCGCAGATCGCCTCGCCGGCCTGGTCGATCGCGTGGTCTCCCTCGGCATCGGCGGTTCGTACATGGGCGCACGGGCACTGATGGAGGCTTGTTGTCATCCCTACTACAACGAACTGCCGCGCGATCGCCGTGGCGGCCGACCACGCATCACCTTCGAGGGGAATAACGTCGATAACGACGCGCTGCGTGGTCTGTTCGATTTACTCTACCCGGACGAAGGGGGCGGCATTGCCGACCAGTGGGGTATCGCCGTCATCAGCAAAAGCGGTGGCACCCTGGAAACCGCCGCCGCGTTCCGCATCCTGCTCGAAAAGCTCAGCGATGCCTGCGATGACGATCCCGCGAAGGTCGCCCAGCGCGTGATTCCCGTCACGGGCAAAAGCGGCAAGCTCTTCGATCTGGCTACCGCGCTCGGATGTCCTGACATCTTCGCCGTGCCCGATGGCGTGGGTGGGCGATTCTCCGTGCTTTCGGCCGTCGGCCTGTTGCCAGCCGCCATCATGGGGCTGGATATCGTGAAGTTGCTCGAAGGTGCCGATGCCATGAATGAGCATTTCCGAAACACACACGCGGACGAGAATCTTGTGCTGCAATACGTCGGCGTTTGTCATCTGTTAGAAACCAAGCGAGGCTGCGACATCCGCCTGCTTACCACCTGGGGCAAGCAGCTGGAATCGGTCGGCTTGTGGTACGACCAACTCCTTTCTGAAAGCCTTGGCAAGCAAGAACGGGGTGCTATGCCGCTCACGGTCGTCAATACACGCGATCTGCACAGTCGCGGGCAACAGCATCAGGAGGGCAAGCGTGACAAGCTAGTCACGAACCTGATCGTCGATAAGTTCCAGCGTGACGAAATCGAAATCGGCAAAAGCGACAACAACCAAGATCAGCTCAATGAGCTGGCCGACAAGACGCTGGTCGATGTGCTCGACGCCGCCACCAAAGGCACTAATCAAGCCTACCGCGACGATAATCGCCCCACGGCCGACCTGCATCTGCCGAGTGTGAACGAGCACACGATAGGCCAACTATTCCAAATGCTGATGCTCGCGACGGTTTCCGAGGGTCGCCTCATTGGTATCAACCCTTACGGGCAACCTGGGGTGGAAGCGTACAAGAACAACATGAACGCGATCTTGCGTAGCTGAATATTAGTTGTTTCCTCGTTCCCTCGCTCCCGCGTGGGAACGGGGTATCCAACCGCTCCTGCGGCGTTTCTGAATCGCTGTCTTGCTCCGGTTTGGGCCTGACTCAACTGGACAAACAATTGTTGTGCATCGACGCAGGAGCGTCGGAATCGTGCGTTACCACGCGGGAGCGTGGGAACGAGTTGAGAAACCGCAAACGAGAAACTACTATGCCCCTCGAAATCACGTGGCTCGGCCACTCGACATTCACGATTGACACCGGCAGCCACAGGCTGCTGCTTGATCCATTCCTTACGGATTCCCCCGTTGCGCCGATTTCCGCTGATGAGGTTGACGCAGATTTCATTCTGCTCACGCACGGGCACTTCGATCATGTGGCCGATGCCGTGGCAATTGCTACTCGCACCGGCGCCACGGTCGTAGCGAACTTTGAAATTGTCGAGTGGCTCAAGCGTGAGGGTATTGCCGAAGATAGAGTCGTCGCTCTGAACACAGGCGGTGGCTACGATCTACCCTTCGGTCACGTCACTCAAACGCTCGCGCATCACAGTTCCAGCCTGCCTGACGGTTCCTACGGCGGTACGGCAGGCGGATTCTTGCTGGAGATCGACGGCAAGCGACTCTACTTCGCCGGCGACACAAGTTTGTTCCTCGACATGAAACTCATCGGTCTGAGTGCAAAGGCTGCGGGCGGTCTCGATCTCGCCGTGTTGCCCATTGGCGATCAATTCACGATGGGCCCCGCTGACGCGGTAGAAGCAGTCAAGTTCCTTGGTGCCCGACAAGTATTGCCCTGCCACTACAACACGTGGCCGCCGATTGAACAGGATGCCAAGGCTTGGGCCGAGGAAGTCCGCGAGCAAACTGCTGCCGAGCCATTTGTGCTCTCTCCGGGCGAGTCACTGAGTCTCGAGTAGTCGAATACGCAAGTTTCTTTCCTTCCTGCCCGCCCTGATTGAGACTGTGGAAGGTCCTTCCCCCTTCGCAGAGTGTTTTTGCGGTTTCCCAGCGACCCCAGGGCCCTCATAATACGTAAAGAAATGACCGTGGCGTAATGCTCGCCGCGCACCGATCAATCTGAGGCCCCCAATTCCAGGGACACTATCTCAGAGACCAAACGTAAGGACCCTTCATGTCAAGCTTCATCAACGCTAGCGTCGCGATTCTTTTTGCTCTTCTCGTTTCGATGCCGACCCACGCAGCGGCTCAAGCAACGGCCACCGCAGCTCCGCCAGCCACATTTGTTTGGAAGTTCACTCCTGGCGACGAGCATCATTACGAGATGACTCAGGACATGAACATGAGTATGGACATGGGCCAGGCGGGCAAGATGGACACCAGCATCGGCACGTTCATCGACACGACCTGGAAAGTCGAGGGTCTGGACGAGAAGGGCAACGCCGTTGTCGAGCAAAAAATCAATCGCATGAAGATGGACATCAAGGGTCCCGGCGGCCAAAACATCGCCGTGGACTCGGCCGACGAGAAGGAACCCGAAGGCTTCGGCGCGCAGCTAGCCCCATTGGTGAAAGCGCTCACCTCCTCGGCTTTCAAAGTCACGATGACACCACAAGGAAAAATCACCGAAGTCGATGTGCCGGAAGAGTTGTTGAAGAAAATGCAAGAGTCACCCGGCGCAGCCATGATGGGCGACCTTGCCAGTAAGAAGGGCTTCGAACAACTCATCCGCCAGGGTTCGCTGTACTTCCCCGAGGGTGAGTTGAAGGAAGGCCAAAACTGGAGCAACAAGGTCGAGAATAAGAACCCCATGTTCGGTAAGCAAACCATCGAGACGACTTACACCTACGAAGGCTCCAAAGAAGTTGACGGTAAGCAGTATGCCGTGTTCAAGCCAAGTTTGAAGCTAGCCTTCGGAGATGGTGCCGGTGCCCAGGGCGCGCAAGTCGCCATTAAGGATCAGAAGTCATCCGGCGAAATCCTTTTTGATCGCGATGCAGGCTTCCTCGCGCAGTCGATGATCAACCAGGACATGAACCTCACGATCACCGCTGGCGGACAGAACATCAATCAAGTTATCAAGCAGACGATCAACTTGAAACGATACGATCCCAAGCAACGAGCCGCTGAGGAAGCCGCAAAGTAGCTTGCTCAGCAAAGCACGGAATTGCACGAAGGCCGGACAGGAGGGCACGGAGCTAGGGGCAGAGATTGCCCCCGAAGCCCGATCCCGCTCATCCTGTCCATGGAAATGGCGTAATTCCGAGTCAGCCGCACTAATAACTTTGCAGGAAAACGACTGGGCGCTCTAGGCGTCCCACGCGGTTCCAATTAGAAGTGGGGGGATGCCTGCCGCGACGAAAATCCCCACCGAAGAGAAATTCTGCATTCTGGGCGCGGGCTCGTCGGGGCTTGCTGCGGCCAAGAATTTCCTCGAGGCGGGCATTCCGTTCGATTGCCTAGAACGCGAGGATGACATCGGCGGCAACTGGTACTACGGCAAGCCGGCCAGCAGCGTGTATGCCTCCACGCATCTCATCTCTTCTAAACGACTCACGGAATTCACCGACTTCCCCATGCCCGAGGATTATCCGCCGTATCCTGGGCGTGAGCTCGTGTGGCAATACTTTCAGGCCTACGCGGCGCACTTTGGCTTGCGAGAGCATATTCAGTTCGATACAGCGGTGAAGAGGCTGGAGCCCACAGGCAGTGGTGAACAAGGCTGGCAGGTCGAACTCAACAGCGGCGAGGTGCGACATTACTGTGGCGTAGTAATCGCCAACGGGCACAACTGGAATCCCCGTTGGCCTGAGGAAAGTTGGCTAGAGCGGGGGGGCCGGTTCGCCGGCGAAGTGCTGCACTCCAGTGAGTACAAAACGCCCGACGCCCTGCACGGCAAGCGCGTGCTGGTGGTTGGCGGCGGGAACTCCGGGTGCGATTTGGCTGTGGAGGCCGCCATTCATGCGGATCGCGCCGTCCTCAGCACGCGGCGCAATTACCCTGTGCTACCGAAGTTTTTCCGTGGCAAACCGATCGACCAATGTAACGAGCTGCTCCAGTGGCTACGCTTGCCGCTGTGGTTCCGCCGTCTAGCCGCTCGTGGGGTCACGCATTTGACACTTGGACCGGCCGAGCGAACCGGCGTGCCGCGGCCTGACCATCGACTGTTTGAAACCCACCCGGTGATTAACTCACAGATCCATCATCACGTGGGGCATGGGAATCTCGAGTTGCGAGGAGATGTCAAACGCTTTGACGGGCTCGAAGTCGAGTTTATGGATGGTAGTCGCGCGGAGTTCGACTTGGTGATCTACGCGACCGGGTTCCTGGTGAGTTTCCCATTTGTCGAGCAGCAACATCTCAACTGGCAACGCGGCGCGCCGGAGCTGTTCCTCAACGTGTTTCACCCCGAGCGCGACGATCTGTTTTGCATCGGTTTAATTCAACCAGACAGCGGCCAGTGGGGGTTAGTAGATTATCAATCGCAATTGGTGGCGAAGTATCTGCTTGCCATGCAGAAGAAACTATCACAGGCTGAGTGGTTTCGCAGGCTCAAGAGCAACGGTGCGGCAGATCTGTCCAGTGGCGTACAGTACAAGAAGTCGCCGCGGCACCGGCTGGAGGTCGAGCACTATGGGTATCAGAAGCGGCTGAAGAAGTTAATTCGGCGATTGGGTTAGGCGATAGCCATTTCTACCGAGCGATACACCATCATGTCATTCCGAAAGGAGTCGAACGACTGAGGAATCCGGCCCGGACTCAAGGTTGGTATTCAATTCCCCAATCCGTCGCCAAATCAAGCCAATCAGGGTTCACTTCTTTGATAAGTGCTAACTTCTTCTCACGCCTCCATCCCTTGATGCGTTTTTCTGCTTCGATGGCCTCGTTCACATCGTGGAACCGTTCGTACCACACGAGCGATGTCATCCCGTACTTCTTTGCAAAGCCTTCGACGAGTTTGTACTTGTGCTGGTAAATGCGTTGTTCGAGATTACCAGTCACGCCTACGTAGAGGCGTCGATTCTTGTTAGCGAGAATGTAAGTGTAGTATTCACGCATGGAGGCTCAACAAGAGTTTAGTCTGGATTCCTCAGTCGCTAGGGCTCGGTCGGAATGACATGCTGGGAGCCGCTGAGCCGGAAGAACATTTTTCAGAACTCTAGAACCATTCCATCAACACCAATTTCGGTCTTCGCAAAAATCTTCCGCGCCCCTGCGATATCCAACTCTCCGTCATCAGCAAACAGGGGATTGATATGGACTAACACTAATCGCCCCACGTTCGCCTTCTTGGCGACTTCCACGACTGGGGTAAGGCAACTGTGGCCGGTGAGCACGGCTTGCTCTTCTTGGCTATCATCGAAATAGCATTCGTGGATCAGCAAATCTACGCCAGCGATTTCTTCGAGATAATCCGCCTTCGTATCGGCTACAGTATCGGTTACGTAGGCCATTGAGCGATCAGGCCAATCAATGCGGTAGCCGATAGAACCGCCGGGATGCTCTAGGGAAAAGTGGGTAAGTTTTCCACCGTCGGCCAGTTCGACGTTCTTGGCGATCGATTGCATGTCGATCGGCGGTAGTACAGGGAACAGCAATTCAGAGAACAAGTGTTCGCGAATCGCTGCGAGCTTCTCGGGCTCGCCATGGACGGTCACGCGCTCGACGTTTTTTTCGTACAGCACGTCGAATAGGAACGTGAGCCCGACACAATGATCGAGATGCGCGTGCGTGAGAAAAATATCGAGGTGCGAGGTTTCGATCAACGGCCGTGCCCGATAGATGGCCGTCCCCGCGTCGAGCAACACGCCCAACTCAGGCAGCATCAAGCACGCCGTCTGACGACGATCGTTAGGGTGATAGCCAGTGGTGCCGAGCAGGACTAATTTCATCGAGCCTAAAAGCGGGGAGCAGGGTGTTCCAGATAAGGGTATATTGTAACTTGCCAGCGGGAAAGCTGCACGTAGCAATTCTTGCGTCTCCTGCTCTACGCAGAGATTCCGCGGAGCCAATTGGAACTCAGGAATGTTAATTGAAATTGATTATCGCCAATGAAATTGGTCATAATTAGCATTTATCAGTGATCCCAGCTACTTTCGGAGCAAGTTTGATGCGTGAAGAACACCCCAGAATACCTCTGCGAAAACGCGCCTCTACGTGGAGCCTGATTTTACTAGCGGCGTTTTTTTTTATCGGATGTGTGCCACAAGAGAAGCGTGAGGTCGTTGTTTACACGGCGCTAGACGAGCCCTTCTCGCAACCGGTATTTGATGAGTTCACGCGCCAAACGGGAATTGCAGTGCGCGCGAAATTCGATACGGAGTCCACCAAGACAGTCGGTCTCACGCAGGCAATCCTCGCAGAACGAGCACGTCCACGTTGCGACCTGTTTTGGAATAACGAAGTCGTGAACACGTTGCGACTTGATCAAGCGGAGTTGCTGCAAGCGTACGCAGCAAAGAATGCGAATGCGTTTCCCGCTCAGTATCGTTCACCCCAACATACCTGGCATGGGTTGGCTGCGCGGGCGCGGGTACTGCTGGTGAACACGGAGCTTATTCCAAAGGAAGAACGACCGACAACAATCCTTGCTCTTGCCGACCCAAAATGGAAAGCCCGCTGCGGCATCGCTAAGCCACTAGCGGGGACGACGGCTACCCACGCCGCTTGCCTGTTCGCCGCTTGGGGGGAAGATCGCGCGAAAGAATACCTCAGCCAAGTCGCTGCGAACGCAAAGATCCTCAGCGGCAATAAACAGGTCGCCCTTGCCGTGGGCAGTGGGCAGATCGCTTTCGGGCTGACCGATACCGACGATGCGTTGATCGAGCTCTCCGCAGGAAAACCGGTAACGATTGTCTATCCCGACCAGGGCAACGAGGAGGTGGGTACGTTGTTCATTCCCAACACGATTGCCTTGGTGAAAGGAGCGCCGCACCAGGAAGACGCACAGCGATTGGTGGAGTTTCTTCTCACACCAAAGGTTGAGGAAATGCTTGCCGAAGGTGCGAGTGCACAGATTCCCTTGAATCCGGCGGTAAGGAACTCGCCGCGCGTCGAATCGCCGCAGACGGTGCGAGCCATGGAGGTCGATTTTCAAAAGGCGGCCCAACAGTGGGACGCGGCGGCAGAGTTCTTACGCGATGAGTTTACCACAAAGTAGGGTCCGCTGTGAGCTTGTGAATTATTCAGCCACCTACTCGGCAGCTAAGAATTTAGAATCGGTGACTGCTTTGATTCTAACATGCTTTGCGATGGAGGTTCTTGATGGAACGTACCACACAGACCGGCACGGCCCGTTTTCAGCGTGCTGAGCGACGACAGATCGAGTTTCGCCCGCTCGCACTCGATCACTTGCTTGCTGAAGATCACGCAGCGCGACTGATTTGGGCCTACGTGGAAGGACTCGACCTGACGCTCTTGTATCAGAAGATTAAGGCGGTGGATGGGAATGCTGGTCGCAATCCGATCGATCCAAAGATTCTCCTCTCGTTGTGGCTCTTCGCCACCGTCGAGGGAGTCACCTCCGCTCGTCGACTCGCTAAGCTCTGCCAAGAACACTTGGCTTACCTGTGGATCTGTGGCGAAGTGAGCGTGAATTACCATACGCTGAGCGACTTTCGCACCCAACACCATGAGTTTCTCGACGACCTGCTCACTCAAAGCGTGGCCACGCTGCTGCACCAGGGACTCATTGAACTCAACAGCCTGGCCCAAGACGGGATGCGTGTTCGCGCATCGGCCAGTTCGAGTTCCTTCCGCAGGAAGCCCACCCTCGATGAATGCCTCGCCCAGGCGGAGCAACATCTGGAAACACTTCAGAGGGAGAGCGAAGAAGATGTCGGGGTTGAGAACCGTCGTGAACAGGCAGCACGGGTGCGTGCGGCTCGTGAGCGGCAGGAGCGTATTGAAGCGGCTTTAGAAGAGCGTGAAACGCTCGTTCCGAAAATGGAGCGTCGTAAGAAGGGTTCTGGTAGCGAAGCACGCGCTTCGACCACCGACCCCGAAGCACGCAAGATGAAGATGGCCGATGGGGGCTTTCGTCCGGCCTATAACGTACAGTTTGCGACGACGACCGATACGCTGGTGATTGCTGGTGTGGATGTGGTCAATGCGGGGACTGACGGTGGTCAGATGAAGCCCTTGATTGATCAACTTGAGCGGCGCTACCAGCAGGCTCCCGAGCAGTACCTGGCCGATGGGGGCTTCGTGAAGCTGGACGACATTACTGCCCTTGAGCAGGCGGGTATCACAACGTACCTGCCGATCATGGAGCAAACACGTAAGGAGTCCAAGGGGATCGACCCGTTTGCTCCGGTGAAAGGCGATAGCGAAGAGGTCAAGCGGTGGCGTGCCCGGATGGGCACTTCCACAGCGAAAGAGATCTATCAGCAGCGCAGTGCGACTGCTGAGTTCCCCAACGCCGGCTGTCGGAATCGGGGGCTGGGTCAGTTCCCGGTTCGAGGGTTGCTGAAAGCCAGAGCGATCTGTTTATGGCAGGCACTAGCGCACAACTTCCAGAGAACACTTGATTTACGGCGGCAAGCGACCGGGTAAGCTTGTGATGATCAGGCAAGGATGCCAACGCCATCGGGTCGTCAGCATCCCAAGCAACTTTAGCAAACAGGGGTGTTTAACAACGACACAACCAACCTTTCAAGAAAGAACCCCCGAGCACTAGGACCTCAGGCCCGGTTGAGAAAAATTCACGGCCTCTGTGCGGACCAAGATCTGTGCGCACCAACAGGCTGGGCGCCGTTTGCACACGTATCGCGGAGCAAGCGCAGCGGCGACATTGAAAATACTTGTAGTCTTCTACGAAGGTCCGCACAGCGGACCCTACAGACCGCGGCGATGCCGTTTCCTCGGGCGCCGTCCTGGTGGCGGGGGTGGTGCCGGCTTTTCGGGATCGTCGGACTTTGCCTCTTCAGCAGGCGGAGCAGCTTGGGCGACTGCTTGGAAGCCATCGATTTCGTCGCGTTCGAGCAACTTGTTGATCAGCATCTCAATGCGAGTTAGCTCGCCACCCTGTTCGGGTGTGACGAACGAGTAAGCCACTCCTTCGCGACCCATGCGACCCGTGCGGCCCACGCGATGCACGTAATCGTCGGACGACTGAGGCAAATCGTAATTGATGATGTGTGAAATGTTCGTCACATCAATGCCACGCCCCACGACGTCGGTCGCTACCAGCAGCTTCGATTCGCCAGCGCGGAAAGCCTTCATCACACGATCACGCACATTCTGGGCCATGTCGCCGTGGATGCAAGACGCATTCTTGATTTTACGACTTAGCTTGCGATGCACTTTATCGGTCCCCCGCTTGGTGCGGCAGAAAATGATCGCTTGCTCTGGCTTTTCACGTTCCAGCAGTCGCACGAGCAAGTCGAACTTCCGCTCTTGCTCGATCGTGAAGTAACGCTGCTCGATCGTGTCGGCCGACTTGCCCTTGGGCGAGAAGTCCATGATCGTGGGGTCGCGCATGTAGCGCTGGGCGAGTTTTTCCACCGCGGGCGCGACCGTCGCGCTCAGCAAGAGTGTTTGGCGGTCCTTCGGGCAACTGCGGAGGATCTTTTCAATGTCCGGCCGAAAGCCGATGTCCAACATGCGGTCTGCTTCGTCGAGCACGATCACTTCCAGCTCGTCGAGCTGCAACGTCCCGCGGGAGAGATGATCGAGCACGCGGCCCGGCGTGCCGACGACAAAGTCGCAACCCCGTTCCAGCCGACCGATTTGCGATTTGATCGGCTTGCCGCCGTAGAGGGCTACGGTCTTCAGCTTGCGACCGTGTGACAGGCGATCGACTTCATCGCGCACTTGCACGGCCAGTTCTCGGGTGGGCACAAGCGCAATGGCTCTCGGCTTCTTACTCTTGCGCGGCTGGTCCATACGTTCGAGAATCGGAATCGCAAAAGCAGCCGTTTTGCCGGTGCCGGTACGAGCCTGCCCGAGCACATCCGCGCCAGTGATCGCTACGGGTATGACGCCCGCCTGCACAGGAGTGGGCGTTTCGTAAGCGACGTGCTCCAGGGCGGCCATCATGGTTTCGGAAAGGCCCAGGTCAGCAAACCGTGGGGGTGGCTCAGGCGTATCGTTTGCCTGAGAATCGTTTGAAGAGGACAACGGAAGGGTCACTTTTGGTTAATTGAAGGCATTTTTCAGTGTTTCTTATTTGTTTTTTCTAGCCATTAAGCTAACACGCACCCTGGAAATGGTCAACGTCGGGAGGGAAGTGAGCAGAAGGCACTCGGCGGGGCCAGTAGGGTCTTTTAAGAGTGCCCACAAAAAAACGACGCCACAGCTTTGGAGGCTGGGGCGTCGTTAGGTACCATTGCTTCGCGCGAAGACTATTTCTTCTTCGCGGGACGGCCGCGCTTGGCGGTTGTCTTCTTGGGCGAACGCTTTGCGGTCGATTTCTTAGCGGTCGACTTCTTGGTCGTGCGCTTTGCAGCGGCCTTCTTCTTAGGCGACTTCTTCGTCGTACGCTTGGCGGTCGACTTCTTCGCTGCCTTTTTAGTAGCCTTCTTTTTGGGGCTCTTCTTAGCGGCCTTCTTGGTGGTCGCCTTCTTAGCGGCCCTCTTCTTAGGCGACTTCTTAGCAGTCGACTTCTTAGCCGTTGCGCGTTTCTTCGGAGACTTCTTTGCCGTCTTTGCGGCACCGCGCTTTGCGGTCTTCTTTGCTGCAGCCATGATGTTGGCTCCTTCCTGGGGAAATGGCACCCTGGTCCTTGTAAAAAGCTCTTCTCCCGGGTGCCGATGAGGCTTGGAAGAGCCAACTGAGTAGCGTCTATCTAGGAAGCGTTCCTAGAGTCGATGATCGGGCAAACCGTACAGTCTTGCTTAACCGTGCAGTTGCAATGATAGAGCCAGTAGTTGAGATATAGCAGTGTCTTCAAATGAGCACGAAAGTTCGGGGGGAGCGTCTGAGGTCTTCGTTGTTCTTGTCTTGATCAACCAAGAGTGTCTGTGTTGGGAGCGTTTGTTTTGCGTTAGGCGCGCATTGAAGCAGTTTTGCGCGAATTGCTCAATACGGATTGTAAAGAAATCCCAAGTTTCTTTTTGGTTTGGAGAAGACATGGTCAGTCCGACGTTTCGCCGCCGAGCTTGATCCGAGCTTGGCCACAGTGCGGAGCAAACTCAGCGGCGGAATTGAGTGGTCTTATTCAGAGTATGAATTGACCCACGCCAATAGGCGTTCGTACTGTGCCGCAAACGCTTGATCGCCTTCGCCCAGTGGGCTTTTGAAGAAGCTGGCGAGGAAATCGAGCGTGCCGGTTTCTCCCCGTTCGCGAGCCAAAAGCGTGAAGCGTGCCAGGTCGAGTACCAGCGGGGCGGCCAGTAGTGAGTCGCAACCTTGCCACGTGAATTGCAGCGTCATCGGCGTATTGAGGAATCCGCGAAAGTGAATGTGGTCCCAGGCGGTTTTCCAGTCGCCCAGGCTTTCGATGTGCTCGATTGAGATGTGCGATTGTGGGGCGTAACCCAGGATATCTCCCAGCAGATTGCCTTTGCTGCTGAGCTTCGACTGCTTGTTGGCCGGGTCGTCGAGCACTTTGCCATCGAGATTGCCGAAGATATTGTGCCCAACCCAACTCATAACCTCTAGGTTTCTGGCAGCAAACATGGGGGCCAGCACGCTTTTCATGAGTGTCTCGCCCGTCTTGCCGTCGCGACCCGCGTGGCACGTGCCGCGTTGGTGCGCAAGATCGTCGAGTGCAGGCAGCGCGGAACCCAGCGACGGGGTGAAATTGACGTAAGGCATGCCTGCATCGAGGGCCGCAATGGCGTACAAGGAACTAGCAGGCAGGGGGCAGTCGGCAGTGGGCAGAGATATTTTGAGTTCGTCCCAAGTCGCGGGCCAAGCGTCGGTGTCCTCGGGGCTTACCTCGGTCGAAGCGAGGTTGATGACAACGACTTGTTCAAGTGCGTTGTCCTCCTTGAATGCCGCGAGGTCCGCTTGAACCGCGGCGACCACGTCACTTGCCGACTTCGCGTTGTTAATTCCCGAATCTGAAGACCGACCCGCTGCAGCAGGTTCGGCCAGTTGCTTGATTCGGGTGCCTACGTTCCAGAGCGTGCCGGGGCGAATGCGGGACTCGATCTTTGCCAGTTCCTCCCGACAAGATTCGACCAGTGCCGGCGAAAGTACCCGGCTTTGGGTGTGCAGGCGCTCCAGCTCATCGATGAGCGGCGCCTGGCGAATGTCGTGCCCACCGACGACTAGATTGTTCCACTCGACCAGCGGCAAATTGGCAAAGGGCGGCAAAGTACTCACTAGGCCTGTGCCATCGGCAAGGCCCTGCTGTTGGGCAATCAGCCCGGCAATGCTCGTGACCGCCACGCCGCCACGGGCGCCGATCAGCCAGATTCCAACGCGAGGACCATCAGTAGTAGGGCGGGACATATACTAGGCGGGAAGGGGAGGGCGGAAGTGGGAGTGGCAGGCTAACAGATCACGGACTAGGAACGGGCTGCAAGCCACCTTATGATAAACCGTTCGTGGATGAATGTAAGCCACCTAGTTAGTCACTCCGCTTGCCGACTTCTTAGGACTGCCGACTTGTTCGCCGTCCGCGACCCGCGGTCGATCCGTCGGTTAGAGCACGCTTGCTCGGCATCGGGACGATCCGGGCCAACGCGTATTATGATAATTGGTTGAGCAGAAAAACGACCCACCACAATGCTAAAAAAACAGAACGATGCTTGAACAAATAGAACCGGCCCCGGCCGATGCCATCCTGGGTTTGACCGCAGCATTTAACAGCGATCCTCGCTCCGAGAAGGTAAACCTGAGCGTGGGCGTCTACAAGGACGAGCACGGCAAGACTCCGATCCTCGACTGCGTGCGTACGGCAGCTACCGAGCTTGCAGCTGAAGCGGCCACGAAGTCCTACTTGCCGATCCCCGGACTGGTTGAGTATCGCGAGGCCGTTTGCGACTTGCTCTTCGGTAGCGGGCACGAAGTGATCGAGGGGAAACGTATCGCTAGCGCCCAAACGCCCGGTGGCACGGGGGCTCTGCGTGTGGCGGGGGAGTTTATCAAGGCGAATCTCCCGGGAGCGACTCTCTGGCACAGCGATCCCACTTGGCCGAACCACCCTAATGTGTTTAACGCTTGTGGGCTTCCGCTGAAGAAGTATCCGTACTTCGATTCGCAGAACGACCGACTCGATTACGAAGGGATGCTGGCCGCGCTTAAGAAAATTCCCGCCGGCGATGTGGTCCTATTGCACGGCTGTTGCCACAACCCCACGGGAGTGGACCCCACCGGCCAGCAGTGGACGGAGATCGCTTCGGTGTTACGAGAGCGGGGCGTGCTGCCGTTGCTGGACTTCGCGTACCAAGGCTTTGCCGACGGCATCGAAGAAGACGCGGCTGGCCTGAGGGCTTTTTCGACTGAGGGTGCAGAGCTGATGGTGTGCAGTTCGTTCTCTAAGAATTTTAGTCTCTATCGCGAACGAGTCGGCGCATTGGCGATTGTCGGGAAGACGGCAGAGAGCGCCAGTGCCCTGCAAACCCAATTAAACGCCGTGATCCGCCGGCTCTATTCCAATCCGCCTGCGCACGGTGCGGAGATCGTGAACAAGGTTTTGCGCAGCGCAACACTCCGTGAACAGTGGATCGCCGACGTGGCTGCAATGCGACGGCGCATTAACAACATGCGACAAGGATTTGTCGATGGCTTGGCGGAAGCCGGCGTGCCTGGAGATTTCTCGTTCATCACCCAACAACGCGGGATGTTCTCATTTTCCGGGCTGAGCAAGGAGCAGGTCGAATCGCTCCGCGACGAGCATGCCGTGTACATTGTGGGCTCTGGAAGAATCAACGTAGCCGGGCTCACGCCGACAAATTTGAAATATGTTGCCGAGGCTATTGGCGATGTCGTGGGGCAGGCTGTTTGAGAAGAGATACCACAATGTTTTGAACCACAGAGGACAAGGAGAAAATGAGTGAGTGTCGCAAGATTCAATCTGTCTGCTCAATATCCGCCTTTAAGTATTCTCTGAGAAACTCCGTGCTCTCCGTGTCCTCTGTGGTTCAAAATAGTCCCTGAGAACTCTAACCAACTTCAAGAGATTTCGTGAACGTACTCTTCATCACCAGCGAAGCAACTCCTTACAGCAAGACCGGCGGTTTGGGCGACGTGTGTGGCAGCTTGCCGCAGTCGTTGGCCTCGCAGGGAGTGCGCGCTACGCTGGTGCTCCCAGCGTTTCGTTCAATTTACGCCGCTGGGCTGGAGATCGAGCCCACAGACGTGCATTTCGAGATCCCTGTAGGGCAAAAGATGGTGCCCGGGCATTACCTGCGCGGACGGTTGCCCCAAAGTTCGGAAGACAGCCCTGACGTCACGGTTTATTTTGTGCAGAACGAGCACTACTTCGACCGGCCCGAACTCTACAACGAAGCGGGCGAGGACTACGACGACAATAGCGAGCGATTCACCTTCTTCTGCCGGGCCGCTCTGGAAGCGATTCCACGGTTGGGGCTCGATATCGATGTGGTTCACGCGCACGACTGGACGGCTGGCCTAGCGCCGGCATATTTGAAGACCGTTTACGCGGATCATCCCCAGTTGGGCCAGTTACCTTCGGTCATGACGATTCATAACCTTGCCTATCAGGGGAACTTCTGGCACTGGGACATGGCGCTCACGGGCATTGACTGGAAGCACTTCAACCATCACGAGATGGAATACTACGGCCAGTTGAGTTTCCTGAAGACGGGCATCGCGTTCGCGGATGCGGTAACGACAGTGAGTCCCACCTATGCCGAGGAAATCCTCGACCCGCCACTGAGTTGCGGCTTTGATGGCATATTGCAAAGTCGGCGGGAAGACCTGTCGGGCATCATCAACGGCGTGGACTACTCTGCCTGGAGCCCGGTCAACGACAAATTCCTTGGGGAGAACACCTACAATGCCGACACGTGGCAACAGGGCAAGCCCCAATGCAAGGCAGAGCTGCAGCGCCGCATGGACTTGCCCGAGCGTGCCGATGTGCCCTTGCTGGCAGCCGTGGGACGGCTAGCCGATCAAAAGGGCTTCGATCTGATTGCCCGTGTGATGCGAGACTGGGCAAAGCAGCAGATCGAGGCCCAATGGGTGGTCCTCGGCACAGGCGACCCGAAGTTCCACACGCTCTTGGGTGAACTGGCCCAGCAATTTCCGGAGCACATTGCCGTGCGATTGGAGTTCTCCAACGAGCTGGCTCATGTGATTGAAGCAGGTGCCGACATGTTCCTCATGCCCAGTCAGTACGAACCGTGCGGGCTCAATCAACTGTATAGTTTGCAGTACGGTACGGTGCCCGTCGTGCGAGAAACGGGCGGCTTGAACGATACCGTTGTGAACGCTCACAAAGAAACGATCGAAAACGGCACGGCCACCGGCTTTACTTTTTATGATTACACCGCCTATGCATTGAGTGAAACCTTGCACCGCGCATGTGGCTTGTACAATAGCCAGGACACTTGGGCGAAGATTGTGAATGCCGGCATGCGACAAGACTGGTCGTGGAATCGCAGTGCCGCGGAGTACCGCGAGCTTTACGAGCGCGTGATGGCGCGGAAGCTTGCAGCGGTTTCGTGAGAATGAGAGAAGATCAGTACGGATGATGAACAGGAGGAAGCGGAGAGAACAGAGTAAGACTTGAAGCTTAACCATTAATCCAGGGAAGGTGATTTTCCTTGGGCCGAAGGTCGTCGTCACCGGTTTACCCTGCATGAAAAAGTATCGCTTTCAGTTCCAGGTCAGCAACGTACTCATTGCAACTTTCTGGATAGCCGTGATGTTTTCTTGCTGTGCGGCCATACGAAGATTGCATCAAGCACGAGTTGGTTCGCCCTATGGGAACCCGCTGACGGTGGTGATGATGGTTGCTCCTTTCCCTGCTATTGCTGCACTGTTTGGGTGCGCTTGGGGGGGGCGTTGTTGGTGCGGCTGCGATTGGGGTTTTCTTCTTCCTGTTCTATCTCTACTAAAAACAAACCTCATTCCCACGCAGGAGCGGCGGGAACAAGGAGACGGGACGAGTAGAACACTATGAATGAACTTCGCATCGATCCGCTGACGGGCTTGCAGGTGCTGATGGCAGCTGATCGAGAGCGGCGGCCGCAGGATTTTCAGCCGGAGCTAGCTGCCACCGCCCAAGCGAGCGCGGGTACCTGCCCGTTTTGTGTCGGCAACGAGACGGAGACTCCAACCCCGCTGGGAGAAATTTGCGACTTGCACGGTAACTGGCTGGTTCGCGTGGTGCCCAATAAGTATCCCGCTTTGACTGGCGAGCTAGGTGCGCAGGAAGTGTTTGTTGAGTCTCCTGAACACCTCGTCGATGCAACACTGATTGATGCCGAGCAGTGGAGTTTGATTCTGCGGCTGCAGCTAGAACGCTTCCGGGCACGACTGTCAGAAGAGAACATCGAGTCGGTCGCCCTCTTCAAAAACTCTGGACCGACCGCTGGGGCAACGCTAGCACACGTGCATAGCCAGCTTATGGCTTTTAGCTTCGTACCGCTGGGGTTTGCACGTGAGGCCGCAGGTGCCCGCGGCTTACGGAAGCAGCACGGGAACTGCTATTTCTGCGAAACAATCGCCGCAGAAGCAGCCTCCCAAGATCGCTTCGTTGGCGCCACAGAAAATTTTATCATTATCTGTCCGTACGCTGCCCGGCGGCCGTATGAGGTTTGGTTGTTGCCCCGCACGCACTCAGCCCGATTCGAGCAGCTGCCGGCAGTGCAGATCGACGAGTTAGCCGGCGCGTTGCTAGGCATGCAGAAAGCTGTCAGGAAAGTGCTCCCCACGGCTGACTATAACCTGATGCTGCACACCAGCCCGACAACTGCACCGACGGACGACCCCGACGAGCAAGCCTACCATTGGCACTGGCGGCTACTTCCGAGAACAGCGAGATTCGCGGGCGTGGAACTCGGTAGCGGGGTGCTGGTCAATACGGTCCTGCCGGAGGTGGCCGCGGAGCAACTTCGCGATGCATTTGAATGATTTCTGGTGCCCTCGATCGGCATGAATAGCCCGCGAGCTACGCCTCGCGCGGTAAACTTTTCTCCACTTCTCCGCGCGAGGCGTAGCTCGCGGGCTAGCAATCGGTATCGTCACGTTCTACGAGGCTCGGCGGCACTCTAGGAGTCTCGTAAGTTGGGTAGTCTTCGTCGGCCGCGCTGTTCTTGCCGATCTTGAGGCGAGATTTCCTTGCTAACTGGGCCGGATTTGTCGATTTGGGAACGGGACGACTGGCGATAATCGGTGAAAAACGCAATGCTATGAGGGTCGTTGCCGTGGTTGTGACCACCCCAACAGCTCACACCGGCAGAGATTCCCTAACGAGACGCCTTTCCGCACCAGATATTCATGATGAATCAACCCCTTCGACTCGTACTTGTCCTGCATAACCATCAGCCCGTCGGCAACTTCGACGGCGTGTTCGAGCAGGCCTATCGAGATAGTTACCTACCATTTCTCGATGTCTTCGAGCGTTACGAGGGCCTGCGAATTGCTCTGCACACCAGCGGTTCGCTCATGGAGTGGCTCGATGAGCACCACGGAGAATACGTCGATCGGTTGTCAGGGCTGGTTGCTACCGGTCGCATTGAAATCGTGGGCGGCCCGCTCATGGAGCCGATTTTGCCGATGATCCCTCCGCGTGATCGTGTGGGCCAAATCGTGGCTTATCGCCAGTGGCTAGAGAATCGTCTTGGCGCGAACGTACGCGGCATGTGGATGCCGGAACGCGTGTGGGAACAGTCGCTCACAACCGATATCGTCAAGGGGGGTATGGAGTATACCGTGCTAGACGATTTCCACTTCAAAAATGCGGGCCTCGCGGACGAGCAGCTTGATGGCTACTACGTCACTGAAGACGATTGTCACTTGCTACGGGTGTTCCCAGGCAGTGAAAAACTTCGCTACTTGCTGCCGTTTCAAGAGCCACAAGAAACGATCGATTACCTCCGTAGCGTTGCCGAGCGCCGCCCCGGGGCAATCATGGTATTTGGCGACGATGGCGAAAAGTTTGGCACGTGGCCCGGCACCAAACAGCATGTTTACGAGAATGGCTGGTTGGGACGCTTCTTTGAAGCACTGCAGGAGAACAGCGACTGGCTGAAAGTCACGACCCCGGCTGAGGCACTCGAAAGCGTGCCGCCGTTGGGCAAGGTTTATATTCCCGAGGGAAGCTATCGAGAAATGACCGAGTGGTCGCTGCCAGCGGCACAGATTAACCAGTACGAAGATGCGCAGCACGACTTGCAAGATGCCGGCAAGTGGGATGCCATTCAACCATTCGTGCGCGGCGGCTACTGGCGGAACTTCAAGGTGAAGTACCCCGAGACCAACGCCATGTATGCCCGCATGCAAATGGTGAGCCGCCGCTTGCATCAAGTGGCTGCAAATCAAGGTGAGGGCGACAATGCGGAAGGACAACTCATCGAACAGGCCCGCCTGGAACTGTACCGTGGGCAATGTAATTGCAGCTACTGGCACGGTGCGTTCGGTGGCACGTATTTGCCACATTTGCGCAATGCTGTGTTTGAGAAGCTCATAGCCGCAGACAATCTACTGGACGAGGCGGAAGGTCGCGGCTGGCGAAGTGGAGATGACTCGTGGGTCGAAGTCACTACCGAGGACTACAACCTCGATGGTCGCCCTGAAGTGCGCCTCGCCAACAGCCGCCTGATGGCGTTAGTTGCCCCCGCCGATGGAGGCCAAATTTATGAGCTGGACGTGAATAGCATCTGCCACAACCTAGGGGCCACGCTCACTCGCCGGCCCGAAGCTTACCATCGCAAAGTCTTGCAGGGCGCGAACCAAGGCGATGACGGCGCGGCCAGTATTCACGATCGTATCGTGTTCAAGCAGGAAGGCCTCGAAGAACGGCTCGGCTATGATTCGTTTCGCCGCAACTCGCTAGTCGATCACTTCTATGCGGACGATGTAAACTTCGACGACGTCGTTTCTGGCACTGCTGAGGAAATGGGCAACTTTGTCCATGGTACGTACGAATCGAAACTTCGTCGCGGCGAAGGGCGGGTTCAATTGCAGATGACTCGTGAAGGAAGCGTGGCTGGTCGGCAGGTGAAGCTTACCAAAGGCATTACGCTTAACGCAAAGGGCTCGACGCTGGAGATCGCCTACCTCCTTGAGAATGTGCCCAGCGACATTGGCTTGCATTTGGCCCCCGAGTTCAACTTTGCCGGCTTGCCTTCGGGTGCGGACGATCGGTACTTTACCGACACTGACGGCAATCAACTGGGACAGCTGGGTACGCAGTTGAATCTCCAAGGGACTTCGGGCTTAGCGCTGACGGATCACTGGCTGGGCATTCGCATCGGGCTGACCTTTGAACGCCCCACAAATGTGTGGACTTACCCCGTGGAAACGGTGAGCCAATCGGAAGGCGGCTTCGAGCTGGTGCACCAATCGGTAGCCGTTGTACCGCACTGGGTAGTGATCCCCGACGCAGATGGCCGCTGGAGCGCGACCTTGCGAGTGGAGGTTGACACCACCGAAGCGGAAGCTCGCCTGGGGGAGCCCGCGGCTGAAGTGACGGCGGCCACGTAGTACTTGTGTCTTGAAGAGCGACAACCAGCAGTGCCCAGCACTGCGGCTATTGGTTTCGTACGAGTAGCGAGCCCCAGTCGATCGGCTCCGCGAACCGCTCCTCGCCAAACCCTACGCTCGCCAGCAGGGTAACATTGCCTACGGATCGAAGTTGCCCAGCTAGTTCTATGGCGTTGGTTGCCAGGCTTGCATCATTTTCATTGGGTGTAACTTGGTTCAGCACCACGCCCGCTATCGGGCACTCTGCCGCTTGCGTCTTTGCCGTGATGATCGTCTGCAGCGTCGCGTTGATCACGCCCAGTCGATTGGCCGCAACGATGATAATCGGCCCGCCCAACTCGCGGGCCAAATCTATATTGAAGTCTTCTTCCGACAACGGCGACATGAGTCCGCCTGCGCCTTCGACAAGCGTAACCTCATAGTTCTCACGCCAATAATCGAGACCCGTGCGTAACAGCCGAGCATCGACCGACTTCCCTTCCAATGCCGCGGAGGTTGGCGGAGAAACGGGGGCAGTGAACCTCTGTGGGCAGACTTGCTCGAGGGTGCTCGGACGTCCGGCTGCTTCCCAGAGGGCCACCGCATCGTCGGCTATGAGCTCACCATCTTTTTTCCGACAGCCGCTCGCGACTGGCTTGTAGATCCCGACTCTCGTGCCACGCTCAACCAGCGAGCGAGCGAGCATAGCCGCCACGTGCGTCTTGCCAACCTCAGTGTTGGTACCGGTGATGAAGAGTGTTTTCATTAGTAACCTCGTTCCAACGCTCCCGCGTGGGAACGCACGATTGTGACGCTCCTGCGTCACTACTAGCTTGAAAGTCTTGCCACTCAATCTCTCGTGCAAATCGGTAAGAGCCTCATTGCCGCAGGAGCGGCTGGAGCTTCCATTCCCACGCGGGAGCGTGGGAATGAGGTTGTCACAACGCCAAGAACTCCTCAACGGCATCTCGCATCGCATCGCGATCCGCAGCTTGGCCCGTCCAAATTTCAAAAGCAGCGGCAGCCTGTTCCACGAGAAGCGTAAGCCCGTCGATGGTGGGGCAACCATGCTCCGCAGCTTGGCGCAAGAGCCAGGTGTCTATCGGGTTGAACACCACGTCGGCGACCGTCACGCTTGGCGAAAGGCTGTCGGTCACGATCGGCAACGGTTTCTCAGGTGCCATGCGGCCAATCTTGGTGGCGTTGACCAATAGTGAACAATTCTCGGGAATCTCCAACGGCTCGCCCGCTGGCCACGGTGCCACAAAGCAATTCGCCAGCGGCGTTTGTTCGACCAGCTCGTTCACGAACTCCTGGAGTGGTTCCACATCTTGATAGACGAGCGTAAGTTCTTCGACGCCGGCGAGTGCCATCTCCGCAGCGATGGATCGCGCCCAACGTCCGCCACCCAAGATCACCACCGACGAGCCGTCCAGATAAGTCGTCTGCTCAGCCAGCTTCTTGAGTGACGATCCCTCCGTATTGTGACCCACCAGCCCCGTTTCGGTGAGCTGCAAGCAATTCACTGAGCCGCTCGCGCGAGCTTGGTCTGTCAAATCGTCGACCAATTCCAGGGCCGATTCTCGATGCGGCGGAGCGAGCATCACCCCGCGAAATCCGAACACGCGTGCGCCGTCCAATGCGCGGACGAAGTCGTCTTCAATAACCTCGAACGTGAGAAATCGCCAATCAAGGTCTGCCTGGGCGAAGGCCGCCTCCAGCATATAATGCCGCGGGTTTCCCGCCACGGGCTGCCCCATGAGACAACAAACATCCTGCTGAGCTTGGCTGATCATATTGTGAGTGGGCAGTTGGCAGGGGACAGTGGGCAGTTTTGTTAGCCGGGAGGAGCCCTTTGGTACTCGGCGTCAACCTTCGATTGAAGCTCCCTGGCGAGCAAGCCCGTCGGCTAACGGGCTGTTATTCTCGCTGGAGAAAGCTCCCATTTCAACGCCCTGGGTCATAGAACTGTTCTGTGGTGTAAACTTGAGGATATGCACTTAGATTTACCAGCCCACTCCAATCGCCCGATCTGATGTTGCGAAAATCCCTGACAGTCTTGTTCTGGTTTGTAAACCTGAGTGCGTGCCTGTACTGCATAGACTTTGCAAATCGGAATGGAGATGGCGGAGTCGGGGGGAAAGGCTGGTTCAATTACAATTTAGGCTCCTTACTCCTACTCTCGCTCGTCGTGCCTGTGCAACTCCTCATGGCGACCACATGGGCTTGTGTGGGAAGAGGGGATTCCTCGGTACGCTACGCATGGCTGACGTTCTATTTGTTGATGGCAGTTGCAGCGGTCTACTTCTTCACGTATCCACCAGCAAAGCTGGTCGACGACTACCTCCTATTTTACGCAGCGTTGGTGGTAACCGTATGTGCTGGCTTCTATATAACGAAGAAAATCGGGTGGGTTGCAAATATCGGCTTGTTGAAGACGCGCGAATTTCAGGTCTCGGTTATGGAAATGATAGCCTGGATGACTGGCGTGAGCATCGCCGCAGCTTGTTCGCGCATTGAGATAGACGCTCGTGAACTTCAATTACCGGAGTGGCGAACGTTCGTCGCCACTTTAGCGGCTTTGCCAGTTCTCACGATTGCCTTGCTTCAAGCGAAGATCAATGCCAACTTTCGCCACATGCTCCTTCCAACCATACCACTTCTACTTGGAATCGTGACCGTAGCAATGAACGAGGAGTTGAACAGCGACAACTATGCTTACCTTGCTGGGGCTTACTTTGTAATGCAGGCGTACTTAGTGCTGGGTTATACCGTACAACGACTAAACTCACTTTCGATTTGCTAGTTGGAACTACATCGCACGGACTCTCGAAAGAATATTGTGCGTTGATGGTTTATGGTCGGTACTAGGAATTCGCACAATTCGAGTCATTCTTTGATAGGAATGAGCAAGCGTTCGGCACTGTTCTAAAAAATGGTTGCGGGATAGCGGCTCGCCGGAGAGTTGCGGTGCGTCTAAGCGAGTATTTATGGGATACACCGAAGGTGTTACGCATCGTAGCCTAGGGTTGGTCAACAGAGAGCCTAAGCGACCTTTGACCTACCCTGGGTGTTCGTTGATGTCAGAAAGCGATCGAGCAAATCGCGTTGCCTGCGAAGTCGCATTGCCGAGGTCGCAATCGAAGCGGACCGACCTTGTTTTCGACCTCGGGCGTGTACGTCCGGCGGGCAATGTTCATTGCTCGGTCGATAGAGACACACGACGCTTTGGGTAACTCCTTCGGTGTATTTCAAAATGGCCGCATCGATCTCGCGGCTAGTTGAGCAACTCGAGCTATTTCGATAGCTCGATCCTTGTACGCTGCATTTCAAAGCCGCGGCGCCGCGCCTTCACCCTAAAATACGGCGCGATGAACTGTCCTCGGTGCCCGAAGGTGCCGACAGCTGCTTCTGCATCCGCGTGGACTGGTTCGATGAGGTCCTCGATCACAAACCCCGCGCGGCACATTCCCCCCAAGAGTTGTTCCCAGCGGTGCAAGTACTCCACGGTGCCCGGCTCGCGCAGCCTGCTAGGCCCTGTGGGGGAGGGGAGCGGCTGGTTCTTACCCTGGTAGTCGCGATAGTACGGCACAAGAAGGTCGTAGGCATTTCCCTCAGCCTTCAAGCCGGCTTGCAAACTCACCGGCGACTTGTGCTGGCTCACGTAGATTCCGCCGGGGCGTAGCACGCGGGCAACCGCGGCCAGCACCGGTGCTACATCCGGTACATAACATGTGCTCACAGGTTGAATCACACAGTCGAATTCTCCGGGCGCAAACATGTCGAGTCGCTCCATCGAGGTTTCAACTGCGCGAACTTCCAAGCCGCGCTCGCTTGCCACAGCACGATCAAGAGTGAGCATCTCACCACTCAAGTCCACGACTGTGACTCGTGCGCCAGCAGCAGCGTACAGCGCACTTTGCCTTCCACCTCCAGCTGCCAAGCAAAGTACCGCCTTACCTTGAATATCGCCCCCCAACCAGCCGAGCGGATCGACGGTTTGCAGCGGGTTGCGAAAGTCCTCATCCTTGGCCGGTTGAGCGAGCTTCGCTTGCCGACGGGCCAGTTCATCCCAAGCGGCCGCGTTTTTCTTGATATTTGGGTCCACAATGTTTCGAACCACAGAGGGCACGGAGGTTCACAGAGAACTCGTGAGGGGGATTATCTCGCAAAGGCGCTAAGGCGCAAAGTGGAATTACGTTGCATTGTCTACCCAGTAATCACCTTGCGCCCAAACGCCTTTGCAAGAGACAAATACTAAATCCTCCGTGTCCCTCTGTGATCTCTGTGGTTAAGAAAAACCGCGTCATCCACCAGTGCGCGCATAAAAAAACCCGCGAGATGATTCTGGATTAGTCCAGGTGCCTATCAATGGGCGAACCATCTCGCGAGCGGAATAAACTGGCAGGCACCCCCCTCTGAAGTGCCCGCCAGGCTATGATAATGCCTATAGTCTACGGCGCTGTTCGCGTACGCAAAGCATTGCGCACGAACTTGCGGCAAACAGCACGAAGGTGGTGGGCTCGGGAACGTGAGCACCTAGCAAATCACGATTAATGCTCACTGCCATCAGCTCAAATAGGTTGGCCGTGCCGAATGGGCTGGGGTCCTGAGGGTCGCTCAGCCGGACGTAGCCGACACGAGCCAATGGCTCTCCTAGGACACTCAAGCCGCCCAGCTCTAGCCACTGTCCTCCTGCGGATCCGTCTAGCAAATCTTCAATTTCGGCAATCGTTAATCCGGCGAAAGCGTCGTTGGCCGCAGGGCTAATATACGGCTTACCAAAATCAGCGGGAGTGAGAACGTCCAACAGTGGCAGCAAGTTCTCAACGGCCGGGTCAGGACCCGTGAGGCCGCTTGCGTCCGCGTAGAAGTTGGTTGGCGTCTCAACTACGACTCTTGCTCCGCCATTCAGTGCGACCCACTCGCCAGGCAAGCCGGTTTCGCTCACTTCGACAACGACCTCATCGTTGCCGAAAAAACTGACCGGATCACCAGCTGTATTGACCCCCGAGTCGATGAGTGCCGTATTGCCGAACAAAGCAAGTTCCGGCCCTGCACCGACATTCACGTAATTTTCCAAGCGAAGCGTGATCTCTCCCCCAGGGCCGATCTGCACAAGCTCATTGCCCGAAAAATGCGACGCGAATGGATTGAGAGGTTCTGCCGGGCTCTCAAAACCAGGAAAAGTCGAGCCAGGCACGCGAGCTGAAGGCTTGCCTAGAGCGACTAGAGGATTGGTCAAAGTTGCACCCGTTCCAGGAACGTACTCAACAATCTGAGTGGCGAAGATACTGGCATAGCTCCCCTGACAAAACAAAACAGTGATGGTGTAAGTGGCACAAGCGGCAAGTCGTTTCAGGAGCAGTAGTAGTTTCAGTTTCAAGGTTACTCTCGCTATACAAAGGTGAAAAAACAGTGGTGGGTATCGCTAGTGCGACGTTCGTTTTGGCGTGCGATGTCGGGTTGACACCGTCACGACGAGCATCGTCAGGGCCAAAATTCCGCTGGACGGCTCGGGCACTGCGAGCACCCTGTTTTTGGCTTGACCATAATGCGCCTGCCAAGCGGTGAGCGAAGTGCTATCGGCAAGGCCCGTTTGCCAAATTGAAAAATCTAAGCCGTCAACCAAGTGATCGCCGTTGAAGTCGCCACTACTTAACTGAGGTAGGGCAGCGCTCACGAGATTCTCAGGGAACGCACCAGTCGATTCGGTGTCGGTTGTGAAAGCAAGTCCCACGTAACTTCCATCGACGAGTGGAAGTGCACCGATACTAGTTTGGGATGAAGACCAAGTCCCTGCTGGATCGTCAGCCTGGGTGCCCAGGTGCCAGTAACCCAGAAACCAGCCTTCCGCGTACAGGTCCTGCTCGTCGAGGGAAGTTTCTGCGTCGCTCACACTGGGGCTGTGGAAAATACCTAGCTCATCGAATGTGGCGCCGCCGGTGATGGCGAATTGTTGGTCGTTGTTAGCGTCGTAACCGATGCCGATAATCGCTTCCCCTTCGGGAGGGATAGCGACGAGTTTTGCAAACAGTTGAGAGTCAGCAGCAACGACCTCTTGAAACAAGTCGGAGCCAGTAGCGGTGCCATCCCAGCGGTAGCCCCAGACAAGAGCTTCGTCCGTGGGAGTCTGACCGTTAAAGTCGATGGCCAGTGCTGTACGGTTCGTGCCGCTGCCGATCCAGAACTGGATGTCCGCGAACGAGGCGACCGGTTGGGTTGCCGCTGCGCTCGGAGAAACCGCAAGCGTCAAAATCAGAGTCGTGGTCACCGCGAGCATTATAACTCGGAGATTCATGGCAACTCCCCGCCCGCCTTTGTGAGCAAACTGTTTAGCGCGTTTTGCTCGGTCGAGTTCGCAAGAAACTCAACATGCCCATCGCAAAATGCGACGAGTGCTCCGCCGGGATGTGGGCTACCGATGTCGTGGCCGAGGCCCGATTCCATGTTAATCGGCGTGGAACCCTCATGGGCGAACAGGTTGCGACCGTTGGTCCACTCGGCCGAAGTGACACGGCGCTTGCTACGCTCAGCGAGGACGACCGTTTGCGACAACCCGTCGGTGATTTCCACAGCGCTGACAGGGACCTCGAACAGCAGTACGCCCAAGTAAGGATCTGCGAGAGTCTGCAAATGGCCGAAATCAGCATCGCGTCCTGGACCTTCAACGCCATAGATCCCCCCGTAGTCAGTGAACGCTTGCCCTCGCCACAGCCCGTTGGGGTTGTGCAGAACGTCGGAGGTGGTGCTGGGACAAAGAAACATTGGCAGGAGCGTTGCGCCCAGCTCGCGATTGGGTGAACGATAGGAAGGCACTGCGTGCTCGTACGCATCAGCAAGGGCCACCTGTTCGAGTTGGCCAAGTAGTTGAGCACTCCAGGAATTCATCTGTTTGCCGTTAGGTTGGCCATCGATCTTCCGGCAACCAAGGCACCCTGCTGGAAAAACTTCATGGGAGGACTCGTAACTAGCAAGCCCCAGTGCGAGCTGCTTGAGATGATTCTGGCACTGCGTTCGCCGCGATGACTCACGCGCAGCCTGCACCGCCGGCAGCAACAAGCCAACGAGTACGCCAATAATGGCGATCGTGACTAACAGTTCTACGAGCGTAAAGCCGCGTAGGAGTTGCCTGCGCACAGGAATCAAAAGGACCATACCAACCGCTTGCGACGTTCCACTAGCGTGGGGCCGTAAACGTATCCAGCATCAGTCACGAGTCGCTCGTCCCTCGCAAGCACGTCTCGCTACAAGCATTGGTAGGTCTTCTGACTCCTGAGCGGTGGCGACTGCTGCCTTCTCACCCCAACGGGGGTAATGGCTTTCAAGAATGCAGTCGCTCTTAACTCAGTCACAGCGGCGGGGCCGTCCCGGATTCGCACCGGAGTTCCCTGTTGTTCGGTCGAGAACAGCTTCTCACGACCGAGGCACCAACACGGGGTTGTTTCACTGAGAAGCAAGTTACCACGGTTAGCGTGTTTGTAAAGGCCTGCGTTATTGGCCGCGGTGCGACACGAGAGAAGCTGCAAAATTTACTCTTCTGTCTGCTGTTGTACGAAAAAAACCCCGCAACGCCTAAGGCATTGCGGGGTCGTGAGGTTCTATCTAATTGGTGACGATCTTGAGTTACTTGCGACGACGAACGAGTCCCAGGCCGAGGAGGCCACCGCCGAGCAGCAACATGCTGGTAGGCTCAGGGACGTCATTATCATTTGGATCTACCCCTCCCGCCGGTAAAACAGTCAAACTGCGGATCAAGTCGCCACTGCCAAATTTGCCGAGTAGGCTGGCACTACCGGTTCCCAGATCAATCGTGTAAAGCTGCGAGTTGGGCGAATTCTGAAGTGCAGCGTAAGCGATGCCAGTAGCACCGGAGATATCGAATCCCAGCTCATTGGTGAGACCGGCTACTCCAAGTGGGCCAACGGTGTCGAGCGTCCCTGCATTGTTGGCGACGGTAGCAAGAATACCGAGCGAAGCGTCAATGCCATACTGCTGCGTGCCGGTGGGAATAAAAAGGCTGTTCGTGTAAGCAATGCCGGCGATGTTCGGGTTCTCACCCTCATTTGTATCCCCGGTGTTATAAAAAACGTCAGTTTTTTCGACGGGTGCCAAGTATTGACCCGTATTGCCGCTGATCACACGGTTGTCATCGGTGTCGCTGATGATGCGAGCAAATTCGCCGTCCATGAACGCCGGATTAAAATCGAATGCATAGCTGCTACCTTGCAGATTGGGCGGAGAAAAATTGCCCACGAAGGTGGCGTCGAAAGCAGTAGCGTCGCCAGATTGGGCAACCGTGTAGACGTTATTGCTGGCACCCAGGACATAAATCCGCCCAGTTGCTGCTCGGTAATCGATGGCGAGGAGCGTTTCGTTGGGCATCAGATTGTTGATATTACCACCATCGATAGAGACTTCAGGATCGTCACTGTCGATGATAGAGACCATGTTTTGGGTCGTGAGTCCGTAGATGATTTCAGCAGAAGCTGAACGGAGGCCTGTGGTGGCGACGGTGCAGCAAAGCACAGTCATAACGCCCCATCGGTAGAAACTCTTCATTAGAACCCTCAAGCTTTCAGTAGAACTTACTCAGTGGTGTGGAGAACGAGGCCGATAAGTCAGGCCTGCGAACGATAGGTACCTGCTGGCCCAACGGCACAGTTACAGATAGATACGGCCGAGGACTCGCAGCAGATTGCAAGAAGTGGTGAGAATTCTCACATTACAGCTAATCCAGCCCCTGATGTTATCCTAATAGAACGAGAACAGCCGCAGTCACCCAAATGGATGACTGCGGCTGTTGAAAGTAATCGCCGATAGTCCGTTGTGCGGATGTCCGCTAATCCAGGAAGCCCGAAAGCTCTTGGCTGCGGCTCGGTTGTTGTAGTTTGCGAACCGCTTTGGCTTCGATTTGGCGAATACGCTCGCGGGTCACTTTGAAGATGTGTCCCACTTCTTCGAGCGTGTAGCTGTAACCGTCGCCCAGGCCGTAGCGAAGCTTGATGATCTCGCGTTCGCGGTAGCTCAGGGTTTTCAGGACTGAGGTGATCCGAGTGCGTAGCATCTCTTGGCCGGCACCCACGTGCGGGCTTTCGGCACCCGAGTCGGGCAGCAGATCGCCAAAGTGGCTATCTTCGCTGTTACCCACGGGGCGGTCGAGGCTGATCGGGTAGCGGCTCATGGCGAGCACGCGACGCGCTTCTTCTACCGAACACTCGGCACTCTTGGCGGTCTCTTCGATCGTTGGCTCGCGTCCCAGTTTTTGTAACAGCATGCGAGATACGTTGCGTACGCGGCTCATGGTTTCCACCATGTGAACCGGGATGCGAATCGTACGACTTTGGTCCGCTACGGCACGGGTGATCGCTTGGCGAATCCACCATGTGGCGTACGTGCAGAACTTGAAGCCGCGACGATACTCAAACTTATCGACGGCACGCATGAGGCCTGCGTTGCCTTCCTGGATAAGATCCAAGAAGCTGAGGCCACGATTGCGATACTTCTTGGCGATCGAAACCACCAGACGCAAGTTCCCCTCGCTCAGCCCACGTTTCGCACGCTGATACTTGGAGTAGATACGCCGCAGCGTATCGACGCGATTCTTCAAACTGGTGGGCGTCTCTTGAGTCGCCCGCAGAATGTTGCGAATCTCGACCAGCACGGGCTTGCGCTCCGACGCGGGTCGGCGGTTCTTCTTCATCTTAGCGAGTTGCGCCTGCAGCTCGATCACGCGGCTGTTGAACTCCTCAAGCGTGGCGATCATGGGCTCAATGCGCTGAGTACGCAAGCCGAGCTCTTCCACGAGCATTACCGCACGACGCCGGCGTTGGCCGAGGCGTTTCCAGGCATCGCGACGCTTGCTTATCTTTTCCGACTTGCTCGTCGCGATCTGGTAATCGTGCTCATTGCGCTCCAGGAGTGTTTCGAGCGTGGCCAGATTATGCGGCAAACGCCCCAGAATCTGCTCCTTCTCCAAGCGATCGGTCACGGAAACTTGCACCGTGCGATCGAAGGGGAGTTCCCCCCGATGCACGCGAAGCAGCACCTTGTAGGCGGCGCGGATTACGTAATCGCAAGCGAGCAGTCGACGGCGGAACGAAGTGCGCGTGTTTTCGATGCGACGGGCGAGGTTGATTTCCTCTTGGCGCGTCAGCAGCGGAATCTCGCCCATTTGGGTAAGATACATGCGCACCGGATCGTCCGACCACGACTCGGTCTCTATGGTTTCCTCCTCGGCTTCCTCCGCTTTATCTTTAGCGGCGACTGTTATGGAAACGCCGTCGGAATCATCGTCATCGACCTTCTTGCTTTTGCCGCTTAAGTCGGCATCGACCTCAGCAGTTGCTGAGTCGTTTTCAAGATCTTGGTCCAACATTACATCGTACAAGGGGCACTCTCCATGGGGAGGTATCTAGTTTTTTGGGATTCCATCTGAGGTGCCCCGACTCATAAAAAGTGAGTCCGCTGTGGTGGCGGGGGCACATTCCAAGTGGTATTGCTAGCTCAGCGTTGGTTACGAACTCTTAGGTCTCGATACGATTGCGCTTCGGTCGCGCAACTTCAGTGCATCCAACTTGACTGGATCGCAGCTTAACAGTTGCGGACACGTAGAGAGCGTATCGTTAGGAAGAAGAACATGCAGGGGGGCGAAGCGGGCTCGGACCGTGAAGTGAAGGGAGGTCTCGTGCCACCGGCGCTGCCAGCGTTGCACAATCTTGCTTTGAAAATGGGCTTGCTCAGTAAACAGTTTCAAATCTAATAGATTCAAATAGCATCGTCTTTCGACGATTCTCATGACGACTCTCAGGGATGGGGCGCGACAAATTGCGATTGCTCCGGATAGCGCATTGAATCTCAATGCAGGCTGGTCCCGTCGAACAAGCTGAGCCATGAAGGTGGCGATCATCGCTGAGGTACTCGTCAAAAGGTAAGTAATTCTAACACGACTTGATCGCAAGTCGCGTGTTATCAAACATTTAGTAAAAAATTACAACTGCGCCGAAACTCAGGACTGACGAAGCTTTACTAGGCATAGTTGTTCTTGTTCAACGTCGTGCTTGCTCAGCAAAGTAAATCGGAAGTTGCCCTTGGACCCCATCTCAAAGATGGTCGGGACTTCAGTCACCTAGGATGAAAGGATACTTACCGTTGAGAATCGACGCACACATACACTGCTTAGGTTTCATATTGAAGGTTTCTTAGTCCAACAATCTTCGTCCAACAAAGCGTAGCGACAACGTGAGCGAACACGCTGACCGCTGCCTCGTTAGATCCACTGCCCCGGACCTAGTCAGCACTATCAGGTAAGATTTGCCGTTGAGTGGCGAGGGTTGCTCCGGCGGAGGTGTTCGTGAGCCAGGAAGTCTTGGCAGTGGTAAGACCGCATATTACGCGGGGTACTGACTGCACAGAGTACATCTTGGCAAGGTACGAGGACCAAGCGGGGCAAGAACCGATTTAATGGGTGCGTCTGATGGTAAGTGACTGAGAAAGGGGAATGATTCACAGCTGGAAACGCGCAATCGTTCCCAGCTGTTAGATTGTATTCACAGGGCCGGCCGAGTCCAGCAATTTTCCCAGCATTTTCGGCGAAATTGCTGGCAATCTGCTTGACTTCCGCCCCCTACTCATTTTGCGGGGCGGTAAAACTGCCGAGTCATAGTGACGGAAACCGCCTTGCAGTAGGTACTTACGCTCTTACAAGTAGCAACGGCGGCTAGCAGCCGGGGCCGCTCTCACGACTAACGCAGCAATTCTTCCTGAGCTGGCTCGCTCACGTCTGTCCACCCGGGACTTAAGATTCCAGCAGATGCTAGCCGGCGCACGTCCAGAGTCTCCTTGTCGATGACCACAAGAATGCGTTTCGTGAGGCTCGAACCTTGGGCAATGTAGGCAGACTCCGTTTCGGCCAATTGCCAGCGTCCCCAGCGATCAAGGCCTGGATGCTCTCCGAAAATCCAAACCAGCCGCGGGTCTTCCTTGCCCACCTTGTGGAGCTGAGAACAAGCTAGACACTTCAGCTCGGGGGCTGCTCGATTGACCAGCGATGCCTTGCTCACCCGTTGTTGGCAAGTGGCACACGTCACGAACTCACCACGCAGCGAGGCACGGCCGGTGACAGGACACACCTCGGTGAACTCCGGTAGCACCCTTTGCCCGGTGACAGCACACTCGATGAGGTCTTCGGCCAGCACCCGACGGCCCGAGTGTTCGCACGTAGCGATCTGGTCGGCTGCATCGATTCGTCCGTCATCGGTGGCAGCGAGATGAAAAGTGCTTGTGCCGGAAAAACGTGTTACATAAGGTTGGGGAGCGAGCAGCCGAGCCCAACTGCTGAAATGATGCGTCGCGCTTGAGTCGCCGATGGTGAATTCCAACTGTCCATCGGCATGACGAATCCAGACAACGGCTGCCGCCAGCGGATCAACCACCGTGGCCTCTGGGTCGCGTGAGCTCGACGCCTTGGCGGCAATCCTCAGGCCAGCTCCCCGCAGAGTCTGAAAGGCCATCTCGTCGATGCGGGGTGGCAAATCGGTAACGGGTGAAGTCTCGTCGAGACCCAGTTCTCTTGCGAGCTCATCCTCCACGGTTGAACCATCCGGCGCGACGAACACGTGACAAACGGTTTTCGCATCTACCGGAAAAGTAAGCCGCAAGAACGGGTGGTCGGTGAGTTGGCACCCACCTAAGTGGATTTGTCCACCGTCGACTGTGTAGGCGTCGAACAACGGCGCGACCAAATCATTGACCGAAAGCGGCTGCTTGCCAGGCCTCGCGTGCAGTGGTTTCTCTTTGGCAGCAATTTTCACTGTGAGCCATTCGGTGAAGCGCTCGTCCGCCGTGCGAGTCACAGTCACCGTCCGTTGCCCGCCGAAGGAAGACTGATCCGCCTCAGGTAGCTCAATTGTTAGTTGTTCACCCACACGACGCGCGTCGATTTTCACACAGGCGAGCGCCCACGCGATGAAGTCCAGCCTATCTTCCTGGAAAGAGGATTGCGGAACAATTTGCTGCTGCGACGAAGTATTAGCCGAGTTGCTCAAGGTAGGAAACTACTAGGGTGGCACTAGAGGACAGGTAGAGTGACTTGGGTCAAGCTCCGAGACCGACCCCTCCGCATTCTATTATTGCTTATAGCTATTATCGCTGGAATGAATGGCGTTGCGAAGGCCTTTCTGGTTTGTCGTTTCGATCCGTTTGGCGATCTTCTGTTTGGAGTTCCGCCTTAGGTAGCCTGTTGCTGCAGGGGCATGGAGCGATGAAAACCACAGAAATGCGCCAGCTACTACAAGACAGCACGAACAATAGAGGCCAATATCTATCTAGCCGCACTTCCTTAATACGAACACCACATCCTCAGTATCAGGCCCAATCTCCACCGGCCGGCCAATATCGTAGCTAAAGTCGTAGACCGCGGCGATCTCCAACTCTGGAACGCTAGCGAGCAACTTCTGCATTTGCGGGGCGGTATAAATACGAAACGAAATCTCATCGACAATACGAAACTGCTTGGTCGGCGTGTACACGTCGAAGCTCATGCCCACGCGCTCTTGTCGAGCCTTCAAGTCGCACTCCTCGACCCACAATCGTGAACAAACGGCCAAGTTCCCACGGCGTGCCGACCAGCTTTCCTCTTGCATAGGCTCGATGGTGGTGGGTGTGAGATGTAGCCCCAGAACGTAGAGCCCGCCGGGACGCAAGCAGTTGGCGATGCACTGTAAATGATCACGTGCCTGTTGCTCGGTACTCAGATGACGAAAGCTATTGATCGTGTTGAATGCCGCATCGACCGGCTTGGCCAGCGTGAAGTCCGACATGTCGCCGACAAAAGTCATCGCGTCGTAGCCGAGCTTATCAAGCCGCGCGTTGCAGTAAGCAATCGCCTTGGCATTAAGATCCAGCCCACCGACTTCGTACTCCGCCTCGGCCAGCTTCACGAGCAATCGTCCTGTTCCACAAGCTGGCTCGAACAGGCGCTCCACGACCAATTCTGTGTGCTTTTCGAAGCAGTCTTCGAGAAAATCAAATTCTGCCTCCCAATCGCTGCCATACACGAGGTCGTAATACTTGGGGAAGTCGTAGAGATTGCCTTGGATGGTTTCCATGTGAGCGATGGGAAGGTGGGAATTGACGGGATAACAAGATGAACAGGATCGACCGGATCAGTCCGAGAGTCAAGCCGCACTAGAAAGCCTGAGCCGAGAGTTCGACAAGTTTATTTCCGGGATGCGTTAGCACTCGGGTAAATCGGTAACGAGTTATTGCCCAAGTGCTGGTGCATTACGGCTGGGGGATGAACGCCGCATTCACATCGGAGCATCCTCGGCTCGGTTTTTTTCGAGCATTTCTGCCGCCCGCTCCCCATTGAGGCTTGTCTCCTCGCTCAGTTAGCCTTGCAGGGTTTTCATGAACTGTTTGTCTCGCAACATGATTTGCACCATGATTTCGTGACTGACCATCATGGCCAGCCGTTCGCCGCCCAGCAGGTCGTTCTTCACCTTGGTCATGAGTTTGGCATTGCCGATGATTTCTTTCATGGTTACTTCGCCTGTTTTCTTTGCAGCGAAGATTTCATCGCTACCTGCTTGTTGGGCAAGAGTGTACGGCTCGATTGCTAGGCAACAAGA
Organism: Adhaeretor mobilis; assembly: GCF_007741515.1. Lineage (GTDB taxonomy): Bacteria > Planctomycetota > Planctomycetia > Pirellulales > Lacipirellulaceae > Adhaeretor > Adhaeretor mobilis. The sequence goes on along the minus strand of NZ_CP036263.1, from coordinate 5,378,944 downwards.
AGCGAGAATTAGGCAAGTGCTCTTGAGCAGCAAAATCGGCACTCCGAAAGTTTGGGTTGTCGTAACTGGTGCCGCATTCACCGCGCCAGAAACATGCCCAGTGGCTTGAGTGTCGGCGAGTGGTCGAAGCTGATCTTCAGCACCACCAGAAGCGGCACGGCCAGTAACACTCCGCCGATGCCCCACAGCCAACCCCAGAAGAACACGGACAGGATGAGTATTACTGGGTTGAGGCTGATCGACTTGCCCAACACAACCGGGGTAATGAAATTTGCTTCGATGGCGTTCGCGGACAAGTAAATCAGCGGTGCCAGCATAGCGCCGCCAATCGAGGGCATGGAAATCAACCCGACAAGAAAAACGATGACAGCACCTACGATTGCGCCAGCAAACGGTATGTAGTTCAACAGGGCGGCTAGCGTTCCCCATAGTGCCGGCTCAGGAATGCCAATGGCGTAAAGGCCCAAGCCAATGGATAGCCCCAACAGGGCATTAATGATGGTGATGGACAGCAAGTAACTCGATATCTGATACTGCACGTCACGCGACATTGCCACCACACGGCGCTTGTCGCGCCAGTTGGGCATCAACTCGACGATCTTCTCCAGGAATCGGTCACCTCCGGCCAGCAAGAAAAAGACCAGCACCAGCACAATCATGGTACCGCCGAGGAAACCGCCCGTGATGTTCAAAGCACTGCCCAACTTGTCTTCTTTGCTCTCGACCTGTACCGGTCTATCTTCGCCGGGGAGTTCTGTAGCTTCTTCGATCTGCTTGCTGACCTCTGCGATCTGCTCAATCGGAGCTTGCAAGGTCTCAAACTTTTCCATCGCGGCAGGCAATCTAAGTTGGGCTTCGGTGACCCAGCGTGCAGCTGGATCCCACAGTAACCATACCCCCCCGGCGACGACCGCCAAGCTCAGCGACATGACGCAGGCGGCTGACAGAGCAGTCGGCACACGCCATTTCTGTAATCGCAAGATAATGGGCTTGAGCACCAGGTTCACGATAAAAGCTAGCACAATCGGGAACAGCAGTGCCCGCGTGAAATAGAGCGTGTAGAAAGCCGCCAATACGGTTAGCGTTACCAAGGCCGCATCTTTGAGATCCCAGGCTTGGATCTCAACCCCCAAATCACAAACCTCGTCGCTAGTGGGGTCGCTGAAGGCTGGGTTTCTTGCGCCGCAGATGCCCCCGCTAGAATAATCCGTAGACAGGCTCAACGACTCTTCCGGTGGAGTTGTGCGAAGCTCGCTACCAACTTCGCTGCGGACGGGAACTTCCACGCTGGGGCCATCGGTAGGCGGAGTACTCATGAGGGAAAATTCTGGTTAGGCAAGTGCGGCAATTCAGTCGCAGCGAACATGGCCTGGAGCCCAATCGTCCAGGGTGGTCACAGGGAAACCACCACAGGCTACACGACTCGAGGCACTGGATTGTATTCTAACCCTCGGGCGATGAAGAGATTACAACATTCCCCCGTTAGAGCCCATTAAGCAAGGCAAATTGCATTCCGTAGTCTGCCAGCACACTACCGGTGCCTATGGTACGGGGTTTGCTCAAGCTATGCTGATAGTTAAGTGCCTCATTAGATAGATAATGCTATACTAGAGGGCAATCTACCCGAAGTTAGGCTGAGAGATTTCTTTACATCTGAGTTCGGCGTTCGGCTTGTTATCTCTCGGCATAAGCACTGGGGCAAATCCGGTTTCGCCACCTTCGGCAGCATTCACTTTGGATGTTGCAGTTAGCGTCTACACAAAGGAAGACAGGATGATCACGCAACAGCAGCTCACAGGAAACTGGAACCAACTTAAGGGCCTCATTCAGGAAAAGTGGGGGCAACTCACCGACGACGAACTGCAAGAAGTTTCTGGCGAATTTGAGCAAATCGTCGGACTCATACAACAGAAAACTGGCGAAGCGCGACAGCAGGTTGAAGCCACGCTGGAGAAGCTCAGCGAAAAGTCCTCTGGCATGGTGCAACATGCCGCTGATACCGCCAAAGAATATTTCGGTCAAGCAAGCGATTCGATGCGCGACGCCGCCGGACAAGTGCGACAAACCGTCGAGAAACGTCCTGCCGAGTCTGTGGCGGTCGCATTCGGCACAGGCTTGTTGGCGGGTGTGGTTGTCGGATTGGTCTTGCGATCTCGCTAGAAATATTTCACTCCCTAAGACTTACCAATTAAAGCTAGGAGGCTCAAGATGCCTGCCAATACCGAACCGTTTACCAACGTCGATCGCTCGGAGACTTTTGACCCTGGCGAAGGTGAATACATTAGCCATGATCCGGCTCAGCGTGCGCAGCAGTATCTGCAGCGCGGCGTAAGCCAAGTGCGAGAGATGGCCAAGGACAATCTCGGCAAGACAATTTTTACCGCCTTAGGCGCTGGCTTTGCACTTGGCTTCATACTTACTCAATCTTCCCGCAGATCTTCTTCGAGCAGTTGGACCGATCGCATCGCTGCCGAAGGGCTGGGTCGAAAGATTCTCGGTCAGCTTGATGGCGTTCTTCCGGACGCTGTAAGCAATCGTCTGAGGAAGTAAGCAGCCGGACAGCTAAAGTAACAGGGAAAGCCCGCGGAGATTGAAGGTACCCGATGGATAAGAAAACCAATGCCGATGAACTACGTGAGAGGATGAGCACGTTGCGGCGTGAACTGCATGCCGACTTCGAACAAGTCGGCCAGCAGGTGCGCGACCGCACCGATTGGCGTTACTACGTACGGCGGTACCCCTGGCTGGTGGCCGGGGCTGCGACCGTAGTTGGGTATGCGTTAGTTCCGCGGCCAATCCGCAAAATCGTGCCCGATGCTGCCACGCTCGCACGGCTGGCAAAGCAAGAGAAGCTAGTCGTGGCGCCAAAGAGTAAGGCCAGCCGTACGTCGGGGTTAAGCGCTCAGCTCTTAACCCTGGCTGCTACGGGCCTCTCGCGGGCAGCGATGGGATACTTGACTGCCAAGGCGGGCGAAATGACGGGGAAAGTAGCCGAAGCAAGAGAAAAGGCCGAGGATGGTGGTGCAGATACTCCTGCTTACCCGCGACCCAAGTAGCGATCACGATTTCACCGAAAGCAACTCATGTCTAAGAATCGACTGCAGGACTATTGGGACTCTACGACCACAGCTACGACGACAGCTACGACGACAGCGGCAAGGTCTTTTCAGGAAGAGGACACTAACTCCTCGGACTTTGTTGAGCGTTGTTCGCAAGGCGTCGAAGAGTTCCTGGGCACGCACCCAAAAATCACCGTCGCTGCCGCTTTGGCCTTGGGCATCGCCTTCGGTTGGCTCGTAAAACGCAGATGATTCACAAAAGTAGCGAGCAGAGACGAAGCAAATCATGCTAGAGCGATTATGAATACCAATCAAAACACCCAGCGAGCATCCACAAGCAATGGCAAGCCGAGCCATGTTCGACAGAGCTTTGCCAGTCTAGCTCACGATGCGCTCGAACTGGGCGAGCTGCAGCTACGGCTCGCCAAGCTCGACGCCAAAGAAAACGCCCAAAAGCTACGCTCAACAGCAATCTTGGCTGGCATCGGCACACTTGTGCTGCTCAGTTGCTTGCCCGTGGGACTGCTCTCACTGGGAGAGTGGTTTTCGTTGGAATTTAGTTGGACCAAAGCCAGTTCCCTAGCCGCCGCCGCCGGGTGCGGTTTGGTTGCCGCAGCCTTGCTACTGGGGATGGCGTACCTCAAACTACGTCAAGGGTTTGCCACCTGGGAACGTTCCTCCGAAGAGTTACAACGCAACGTTACGTGGCTCAAGCAAACTCTCAAGCCTGGATCCGCAACTAAGCCAGCAACGTCACATCCAACGGCACCGGAATCTGCTGCAACTGCAGCCCGGTCTGAAATAAAACTTCCACCCCGTTAATCACAACCCACACTCTTTCTTATTCAGAGGAGACACTCCATGTCAGAAACTGCCGCCACGAGGAAGCAAGACATCCTTTCCACCGGTCAGGCGAGTTCCCCAGGGGATCTACAGCCGAGTGCGGACATCGTCGATTATGTGAAAGAGTACGCCCGCGAAAAACCCGAGGTTGCCGCGTTGTGGTGCTTAGGGATCGGGTTCGTACTCGGTTGGAAGCTCAAGCCTTGGTAGAGGGCTCGGTGAGCTGCAGTTCATCAGCCTAGTTTCTACGCACATGCTTATCACGCGGTCGCGTTAGGCCGATGCCCAGTGCTAGGCTGAAGCCCAAGATTAATCCAGATGGTTCCGGCACGTTGCTGACATTGCCACCACCAGCGCCGACGGGCCAAATTTTGCCGAGTTCTTGCTGCCAAGCGAGGAATTCATTTCCCGCGGCTATCCCGTCGCCATCGATGTCAGTCGTTTCCTGCCAACCGACCGTGGCTTCCCATTGCTGGAGGTCTTCCTCGTCGACGACATAGTCCTTGTTGAAATCTGCCGGATTGTGAGGCGTAAACACCTGTTGAATGGCGAGGAAGTCGGCACCGTTCGTCTCGTTGTCGCCATTCACGTCTCCGCTATCGTCGAGGCCGTAGAATTGAAGCGCTAGCGCGAGATCAGATTCTTCCACGATGCCGTCTAGGTTGAAGTCGGCCGGATGGAACGGAACGTTCGCTTGCTCCCAGATCAGGCGATCTTGCTCGTCAGTGTCGCCATCGCCGTCCGCGTCGCCGCCATCATCGACGCCCATGGATTGTTCCCAAACATCGAAATCCAGTGGATTCACACGACTATCGCGATTGAAGTCGGCTGGGTGAAATGTAGAGGCACTCGTCTCCCACAGCAGTCGATCCGCCTCATCGACAACGCCGTCGCCGTTGGGATCGTAGGGCTCGGTCACTCCATAGGAGGAGGACCACACGGTGAGGTCGTCACTCTCGACTTGCCCGCTTAGATTGAAGTCCGCAGTGGTTGGGGTTGGGAAATTGGTGCCGCTGTACTGATGGTTGTCTAGCACTTCGCTTACAATCCCCTGCAGCACATCGAATTGCTCGGGTGTGAGAATGTTTTCTCCCCCGTAGTAGTTATCGGGCGTCAGGCCGTAGGGCGTGTCGTTGAATAGCGTCGAGTAAGTCGTTAGGCCAGCCACGTATCTACCGTGGGAATAATTCATATGAAGCTGATCGCGGTAAAACTGTGAGATGTGCGAGAAGCCAGGAACCTCACCATTAGCCAACGCTTTGCTCAGCTCAAACAGCACTTCGCCCACAGGCACCATCAGCACCTCGGCAGTGGTCTCTTGCCGTACTCGTTCAATCAGATTGTTATAGTACCCACGCTTCCGGGTAGTGAGGGTTTCGTCGAGATCTTCAGAGTGAGACTCCCAGACGCTCTGAGAATTGTTTAAGAGTGGCCAGGCAGCGTAGATGTAGAACTTCGTATCTGCATTCGCAGGATTAGTTCGCGTGAGATCGATCATGTTGGTGATCGTATCGACATCCGTGGCAAGTGTTGAGGCAAAACCGCCGACCGATACACTTCGATTGTGCGGTTGGAGTGTCACCGCGTCCCAGGCGTAATTCGACAACGCATTCTGGTACGTGCCGAATGGTTCTAAAGGGTCGATTGTAGTCTCGTCGGGCCACATCTCAATTGCGTTGAGTGACGAGGCTGATCGAATGTGCATACCCACCTCGTGTGTAAAGCCCCGGGTGGTTGCAAGATCGGCTACCCCTTCTGGCAGACTGTCGTATGTCAAGCTGTTGCCAATATGGTAGGAGGTGCTCGCCACCGCTGTAGTTGCAACGGCGCAACAGTAAACCAAAAGCGCGCAAGAATGCAACACTGAACTTCGTACGCACATGGTTCCGTTCCGTTTCAGGGCCGCGCCCGCAAACGCATGCGGCTCGAGTAGCTTAGCAATGTCCTCAGACAGCTGGTGGGTGCCGAGAGTCTCCTCAGTATCCTCAAGCACTTCGCATAGCGTTGATCGTAATCGCGGGTGACAGACACGTCAAATTGTTTGGGATTCGCTAAGCACGAGATCCTCACAAGAAATGAGCAGCCTGCGGAGCAATGAACGCCGCTGGAAGCAGGCTGGCAAGAATATTCGTAATACTTCAGACGGCTGAAGTGTTTGCGAATACTCGATTGAGGTGGTTCTAGTGAAAATATGGCTGCAAGTGCGCTTTTGCGTGTTGTGCTAGTTTCTACGTTACACGAAACAGTCGCGTTTTTTATTGTTGGGATTCAGGGCCTGCTGCTAGAATAGGAAGGATAGCGGGGGCATATATTCGAATGGGGAGCTCTTAGTTTGCTCCCATTCATCAGTACACGTTGGTGTAGCGGATATATGGCCTCCTCACCAGAATCTGTGGGTAGATTCCGGGCAAACAGGAGATTTGAAGCTAACATGCAGTGTTTTTTTTGGGGTTCTCAAACTGACCATCAGATGACTTAGGTGTTCAAAATGTGTGGTTTGAATTGACAAATGTATACACCAGGAGAGTTGGCTAGCCCCTCTGTCGAGCCTGAGCGGAGGTCCCACTGTCGTGATGTTGCATATTTTCACCCACAGATTCTGGCGAGGAACCGACATATGAAGCTCAGCATTGTATTAGGCCTATTGGTTGCCGCTATGGCTGTAGCCCCCGCTCGCTCGCAGACAACTAGCTATTCTATTGGCAATAGCTTTACACAAGATGGCTTTAAATTCAGCAACGGCCAAGAGCTTCTCTCTGGTTTTGAGCAAATAGTTCTTGCCGAAGGGGGTAGTCACGAAACGGTTCCGCATATTCGCTGTAGCTCGGCGTTGCACTCGATCGTCGCGGATCCAGACACAGTGTGCATTACGCCCCGATCCCCCTACGATAAATTCCCTAATGCTTTGCCAAACTACGAGTGGGACTTTGTCACGATGCAACCTCACCTCACGCAAAGTTCTACACTCCAAGATGACATAGATTCCATCCTGACATTCATCTCCTTGGCTCAGCAGAATCCCCAAAACGCAGACACCGTTTTCTATATTTACGCGACCTGGCCAGGCCAAACGACTTGGCCTTACCAGTCTGAGTGGGAGACCCCGTTTGTCGATGATCCAACTACTGCGACGAGAAGCCAGAGAGAGTACTACGAGCATCTCCTAGAAGATGTGAGAGAACTAACCGACGCAACGGTTTACGTAGTCCCGGCCGGGGAAGTCTTGTTTGAGTTAGATAAGCAGATTGCGGCAGGGACCATCCCTGGAGTCACAAGCCTTAACTACTTCTACCGCGACTTGATTCACCTCACCGACGAAGGCCGCTACATGGCGGCAATGACTTTTTACTCAATGTTCTTTAAGACATCTCCCGTAGGTTTAGCACGGCCAACGATTTCTTACGGAGACGAGAGTGCCACTACTCCTGGGTTGAACGATATACTCCAACAAACTATCTGGGATGTTGTTTCAGACCATCCTCTCTCTGGATACACAGACTTCAACAATGACGAGTTCGTAGATGACCTTGATCTCAATATTTGGAGTTCGGACTACGGTAGCGACCGAGGTGGAGAAGATTTCATCGCTTGGCAACGCACCTATCGACCCCCATTGTCAAATGTTGCGGGAGTCCCTGAACCCACGACGCTAGTCTTGTCAGCCATGGCGACTCTGAGTGTTCTTCTCCGACCTAGGCGGTGTGCCTGGGCTGGTGTTTAGCGATTGAGGTGTATTTGTGCTTCCATCAACGCTCGGGCCGCCTTATTAGCCGCTTGCCAATTACCACCCCTCGCATCGTTAATGATCTCGACAAGCGATTCTTCCTCCGCAGCGGAAATCTCCCCCGTTTGGCGTTGTTCGGCAATATGTTGAGCCACTTCTTCCAACTTTTTTGCATCGCGCTGGTTGGACACTAAGTACAGCGATTGCAGATTGGCGTAAGCCGCTGGGCCTGTCTCGATAGAATTCCCGCAGCCTGGAAGTGGCATCAGGCTCAGAGCTAGACAGCAGCAGGTTAAGCGATGGGTGAATCTTGTCATGGAATTTCTTCGTCTGAAGTTTGTCGAGTTGTTGAGGAAAAAGCCGTGGCTCGTAGAGCCGACGCTTGGGTCGATCGGTAGTTCTCGAACCACCGAAACTACATTTCGTTCTGGACCTCGCCTTCGGCGATGCTCGACCACTCGGCCCACACGAACAGGTCGACCTCGTTGGCGACGAACCGTGTGGAACCGTCACCCAGGCCTACGTTGCCACCGCCAGGGTGTTCGGAATACATCTGCCCTACGTGATACGCGGGAAAATTCACCGGATGGATGATCGGCAGGCCGTTGGCATCTTCCTCGCCGCCGGAGGGACCCGCGTGAACGAGCACCAACGTGGCGGCCGAATCAACGCCGTTCTCAGGCGAACTGAATAGTGGATGCACAAACGCGCCCGGCACGACACCCACCCAAGTTTTTTCGCTGAGTGACGAGGAGTGCTCGCCAAGGAAAATCGTATTCGAGAGACCGTCGGTAATCTCTTTGAAGCGAGTCTTGGAATTGCGATAGAACGGCCCGTCCGCAATTTGGGATACGTCGCGTTGGTGATTGATGGTTTGCTTTGCTTGGCTATAGATGTCCGAGAAAATCACCTGCGAGGGGTTGCCACCGCACTCTCCCCAGCACGATTCCTGCCCGTGACTGGCGACATAGTGCGAGCGTGCTAGTTCGACATTGCCGCCAGAAAGCGAAAGTGAGGTGCCGGATTCGTCCTGCAAGAGAAACGACTCGGTATCTCCGGTAGACGACGGGCATAGGAAGGTGGAAACCTGAGTGCGAATCAACGACCGGTGGTCGACATGCCAGATCGGTTCATCCAGTTGGACACCTGCCGAGATGCTCGACTGCTCCATATGGTCGAGCAAATGCGCTCCCCAACCCCAGCCCGGCTCTGCATCCCAAGTAGTCGTATCCCGCGAAACAACAGACGCGGAGTGCGAATTCGACCGATAGCCCGGCGGCAGTACGCCACGAGCGCTCTCGTAGTTCTGCATGGCGAGGCCGATTTGCCTGAGATGGTTCATGCATTGGCTCCGTCGTGCCGCCTCACGTGCCGCCTGAACGGCAGGTAGTAGCAGCCCGATGAGCACACCGATAATGGCTATTACGACCAGTAATTCGACGAGCGTAAAGCCGGCTTTTGGGCGAATATGATTTGAAAACTTCATAAGGGAGTTCCAGTACGAGTTAATTTAGCCTTGGTTAAACCCCGGTTAATTTAGCCGTTGCTAAACTTCTGTCAAGTCAGCAAATGAGATTCTGACCAATGGCCGGAATTACATCATTAGCCGTCGAGCTTGCTCGTCGCGTGCTCTGGGTACCAGCCCATCGTCGACCAAAGTCGATGGCCAACAAATGGGAGAGTGTCTATTCCAGCAACTAGCAGGCGGTTCAGGTTCTTGCGAGAATGAACGAATGGCCAACCCACAAGAAAAGAAGCGATTAGAGAAAACCAGCTCGAAGCAGCAACCGCGACCCTTCCAACGCACCCGGGCGGATCACGCCCAGGAAACGGCTGAGGATTACGTCGAAGCGATTGCCGACGCCATCGCCGAGAAGGGCGAATGCCGGGGAGCTGACTTGGCGCGGTTGTTTGGCGTGAGCCACGTGACGATTACGAAGACCGTTGCGCGGCTCGCAAGCGAGGGGCTTGTCGAGAGCGAGCCCTATCGCCCGCTGCGACTCACGACCAAAGGCGAAAAACTGGCGTCCGCGTCGCGCCGACGACATGAAATCGTCGAGCAATTTCTCATCGCTCTCGGCGTCAGCCCCGCCATTGCGGCAATCGACTCGGAGGGAATTGAGCATCACGTCAGCGAAGAAACGCTACGCGTATTCAAGCAGTATCTCGAAGGCGTCGACAATCGCTGATCGCCACTCAACGATCCGCGTGCTCGTTCCTTGCGATCTTCTCACGAATCTCGTCCTTGAGCTTCTCCAGGACCGACTCTTTGTCCGTGTTCGCGAGGATTTGGCTCACCACTTGCTTCGGTGCGTTCTCACCCCAGCTGGCACCGTGCTGAAAGTAGTACCGCGCCGCTTGTCCCACGATGTACGAGCCGTATCCGGCTGCCGCGCCTTGGGGAATGGCTGAGGCGATGGTGCTGAAGCCGAAGGTCACGGCTTTGAAGAAACTTGACGTATAGTGCACGACCGCTTCCCCCAACATGACCCAGCCGGCCGCTTTGAGGATCGAAGTAATTAGCTCTCGGGCGTTGGCCATCGTGACTTCGATGCCGTAGATTTTTCCCAGGTTTACAACCATCGTGGCGTCAACGGCAGCACCGCCTAGCACGTCGGTCACGGCCACCGGGTTAAGTGCTACGGCTAGCGACTTGATTGTCGCGTAGCTCCAGATGACCTTCGCGGCAGTCTCTTCGCGATACTTCACGCGAATCGCCGCCATGCGATCGCTCTTGTCAGCGGCAAAGATTGCGGCGTTGAGCGCCACCAACGATTTTCCTTCGGCTTGCAGCAACTTTACAATGCCTGTGGTGACTTCGCTCACATGAGGTTCAGGTTTGCGGTACTCGGTGCGCGTGCTGCCATCGGCCGACTCGACAACGTACTCCATCTCGCGCGGGTTGGCCTGCGCGGTGACCACATGTTCCGGATCGACAATGCCTGCCAGGCGAGTGCCGCGGAAGAGCGATAGCAAATCGGCCAACTCTTCCTTGCGATAAAGGTCCGTTTTGTTAAGCACCAACAGCAAGGGCTTGTGCAACGCAGCCAAATCGACCAACGCTGAGTATTCCGTCTCGTTTAGATCGGAATCCGTCACAAACAGTACGATGTCGGCTCGCTCGGCGGCACGTTGGGCCAGCTCGCCGCGCTCTGCACCGTCAACTTCGTTTAGGCCCGGTGTATCAACGAAAACGACCTTAGAATCGGCAAAGCCAGAGATTTCGTATCCCGAAGAGTCCCAAGGAATCTGCCACACGTCCTTGGTCCACCCGCCACGGATGTTTACACCCGCTTTGTCTTCACCAATCATGGCGTTGATCAGTGCGCTCTTGCCGGTGCTTATCTCGCCGAACACGACGATCTCAACCCGTCCCGCCTGCAACTTCTCAGCCATCATCTCCAGCTGCGCCAGGTCGTGCATCAGCTCGGTACGTTCCCCTTCATTGCAACCCTTCATGCGCAACACGGCATCCTTAACCGATTCCAAGGCATCGGCATAGTCAGCGTCGTGGGTTGTTGTTGATGGAGATGCCATAGACTTATTGAACCACAAAGAACACAAAGGTCACAAAGAATCCATCGGAAATGTGCAGTTGGTGAAAGAAACTACCAATCACTAATCGATGAAATCTAGGAAATTCATTCGGCATAGCCAACTATGCAACCTCTTTGTGTACTTTGTGGTTAAAAAATATCCTGTTCTTCATGATCCAATTCGTCCCTACCCAGCTGAATTAGCTTCTTCAAATTCTGTGGCCGCGTGAGTTTCTCCCACTGGTCGCGAGCGATTTCGGCTAGACCGCCGCCCGGTGGTTTCATTTCGTTACGAAGATACTCGACAAACACATTGCCAATCCAGCGGGTCACCAGTGCCTGGGTCACGCCCTGCACCAGTCCGCCGGCGATTGTGCCGATGCCCGGCACGGTCTTTAATAGTGAACCGATTCCCGCGGCCACTGCAGGTGTGGCAACTGTGGCACCGACCATCGCAATCAAGTTCTTGCCGAGCTGCTCGAGCATCTTGGCCGCCATATCGACGTCGAGCTTTTGTCGGTACACCTTCGCCAAGTCGAGCACCATCTTCATCGTGATCGCGCTGCCGCCGGCCAGATCGAGGAGCGGGAACGGGTTGATTCCTGCTGCGCCGCCCGCTGCCCACATGTATTTCGTGATGATCTCGTCGGCTCGTTTGTCGAGCTGCTCCCGCACGCGATCTTTCGCTTCATCGACCAAGCCACGCGATTGCAGTAGCAAATTGGCCAGGAGCATATCTTTGCCGTCGTGCTCGATAACCCGCAGCATGCGTCTGGCTAACGGTGTGACATCGGGCGGGGTGGGCACGTACTCGGTTTTTTCAGTGCCGTCGGCAAGTACACGCACGCGGGGACGCATGACTTCCGCGGCTCGCACGGCCACGACGTCTGGCGCTTCAACATTGGGCAACTGTTCAGAGATTTGTGCGAGCAATTCCTTTTGCTCCGCCGGATCGTACCAATCCTCTTTGTTGAGGCACACCAGCAGCCGCTTCTCCATCGCGAAGAGGACTTCAACTAGCTCCACCTCGTAAGATTTCAACGGCCCATCGACCACCAGTAGCACCAAGTCTGCCGTGTTGGCCGCCGCCGCCGCGATGGCTGCGCGTGACTCGCCCCGCACTTCCGCCAGGCCCGGCGTATCGACCAAGACGACCGAATCGCTGCCCGGCCAAGGGATCTCACTGCGCGCGCTGGTGGTGCCGCCGACGACATTCGAGGAAAACACTTCTCGACCTGCCAGCGAATTCAGCAGCGAGCTCTTCCCGCTAGAAATCGTGCCAAACGCGACGATTTCCAAACGCTGCGTTTCCCTCTTCGCAGCCAGCGCTTCCATGTCCGTCTTGAGCTGCTCGCGCAGCGCTTCATCGGCAGCGGCGTCCGAGGTGAACTGCTCGCTGCGGGCAAGGTTTGCATCGAGTTCCGCGCGGCGTTCCGTCGGTGAGAGCGCGCTAGGGTTCTTTGAGCGTCGTGTACGATCACGTTGTTTGGCCAAACTATTCCGCCACATACGACCCAGGAAGAAGAGCGAGATGCCCAACAGCACCAGCCCGCCAATCGATACTCCCACCAGATAGGTCGTAGCCAACGCCGGCTTGCTTTCCGCAGTGCGCTGGTAGGTGTCGATGATCGAGGGCAACCAAGCCACCAGCGCATAGGCCAGCAGGCCCATATAAATGAGCAGAACCCAGCCAAGTTTTTTCGGGAACCAATTCAAGCGTTTACTACGGTTGTGGCTTTAGGATTTGAACCACAAAGAGCACGGAGGTTCACAGAGAGCTATTGTAGGCTGTGAGTTTCACAAAACGCACTGCTCTTGAAGGTGTGCCTTATGAATCGCATGCACCCTATTTGTTCTCTTCAGTTTCTCCGTGGTCTTTGTGCCCTCTGTGGTTCAAAAAAATGTGTGTTCCGCTAGTATAAGCTCAGCCTACGTTGTGACGTAGGCGAATCTTTCATTTCGTCTTGGAGTTTCCTGATGCGAGCGGCGTACATCGAACAAACTGGCCCGGCTAGCAACATCAAAGTTGGTGAACTGCCCGATCCGACTCTTACTGCCAATCAGGTACTTGTGCGGGTGAAGGTAGCCGCGTTGAATCCCGTGGATACGTATATTCGTGCCGGCCATGTGCCCTTTGAGCTGCCCATGCCATTCGTGGTAGGGTGCGACTTAGCAGGCGTGGTAGAAGCCGTGGGCGACGATGTTACCAAGTTCGAGCCGGGTGATCGGGTGTGGGGCTCCAACCAGGGATTACTCGGCCGGCAAGGCACGTTTGCCGAACTGGCGGCCGTCGATGAGCAGTGGCTCTATCCCACGCCCGAGGGCGTGACCGACGAAGCTGCTGCGGCAACGGCACTGGTTGGGATCACCGCTCACCTAGGTTTGGTCGAGGAAGCTCGCATCCAAGAAGGTGAAACAGTTCTCGTGAGCGGCGGTAGCGGCGGCGTGGGTTCCACAGTCGTTCAAATGGCCAAAGCGCACGGCAATCGCGTTGTCGCCACGACTAGCAATCAAGCCAAGGTGGAGTACTGCCAGAGGCTCGGCGCGGATTTGGTGATTAACTATCGTACTGAAAACGTCGCGGAGCGTGTGCGAGAGGAACTGCCCGACGGCGTGAACGTGTGGTGGGAGACAGCTCGCACGCCCAACTTCGAGCCGGCCTTCGCGTCGCTCACCCTCGGCGGTCGTATGGTCATCATGGCTGGTCGCGACGCCCGCCCCGAATTCCCGGTCGGCCCGTTCTACTCGAATTGCAACAAGCTGCTCGGCTTCGTGATGTTCCTCGCGTCGGCCAAGGCCCAAGCCAACGCTGCTGACGACATTAACCGCTGGCTCACCGATGGCGTGTTGAAGACGCGCGTGGATCGCATCGCGACGCTCGAAGACACCGCAGAATTGCACGCCCTGCAAGAATCAAGCACGATTGATGCGGAGGATAAGGTGACCGGGAAATTGTTGGTGCGGATGTAGGGGCCGCTGTGCGGACCAGGACTCTGCCTTCTGAAGAAAACCACTCTGGTTTGACGCGCCATTGGTTGCGTGCTGTTGGTCCGCACAGTGGACCCTACGCGCGCCCCAGCAGCCAGTACGTCTTCATGCCGCCTTTGCCTTTCACCTCTACGGTGCCGCGCTCGACGATTTCGAAATCATCGTTCAATGACTCCGCCGCTTGCTCAGAAAGTTGAATCCTGCTCGGCAGGCTGGTTGATTCCATGCGGCTTGCGGTGTTCACCGTATCGCCCCACACATCGTAGGCAAACTTTTTAATACCGATGACCCCAGCCACCGCTGGGCCTCTGTGGATGCCGATGCGGATTTCGACCGGGTCGTCATTCTCCTCATTAATCTTTTCGACCGCACGAAGCATGTCGAGCGCCATGTGCGAAACGTCGACCGTGTGCCCCTCACGCTTCTCGGGGATTCCGCCAGCGACCATGTACGCATCGCCGATGGTTTTGATCTTCTCCAAGTTGTGCTTCTCTGCGAGATCGTCAAACGCGGAGAACAGTTGATTCAGAAGCCCCACGAGCTTCTCCGGCAAAACTTTTTCTGACATCGCAGTAAAGCCCACGATGTCGGAGAACATGACCGTGGCGGAATCGAAGTGGTCTGCGATGACCGCACTATCTTCTTTGAGACGCTGGGCGATCGATGCGGGCAAGATGTTCAGGAGCAGCCGGTCGGATTTTTGGCGTTCGAGCTCCAGCATGGCTTCCGCCGTGCGAGCTGCTTCGCTGTAGACGTAAGACATCATCGCCAGAATGGCAAACGCGCTAGTCACGTTGGCCATGAGAAAGGATTCACGCACGGTCGCGCCTAACTCGAAGTGGGGAGTTTTCCAGTACTGCACTTCGTAATAGAACCCGAGAAACGATACTAAGCAGACTACGAACATCAGCCCCGGGATCAACATTTTCCTGAAGTTCATCATGAAAGCAAACGCCACGACTACCAGCAGGTAATACTGAAACCCATAACCCCACCCTAAATAGTAAATCGCCAGGAACTGATGGGTGACCACTTCCGCAGAACCAATCACGACTGCCGTCAGCACTGCCCCCCAGTAACGCAGGATGGCAATGTTAATAATCCAAATGGCTACGCTAATCATGTTGATATAGCTAAGCGGCATAAAGTCGAGCCGCCAGAAAATATAGATCCACGACAAATGCAAGAGAAACGCCATCGAGTTGGCGATGAGCATGGAGTAGTACGTGCGATAGTCGTACCGCTGGACACACTCCGGCACCGCCAAACACGGAGCGAGCCGTGCGTGTAAGTAACCCAGCGATTTTTCAGCGAGCGAAGCCATGTGTGCTGAGGATTCTACCAGTTTGGAGGCTCGTTGCCCAAGTACCGCCCCAAGTAGATCAGTGACTCCGGCCTGGTCCGTGAGCGGATTGGCAGCACGACCTCACGGAGCCAAACTAGGCGGGCCGGAGTGCTCAGCTTCCCACTACTCAGCCAGGATGGCCGAGCGACAACATCCGTGACCACTCTACACAAACCGATACATAAGAGTATGACAAGAGTAGTCGCCCTCGTCATACTTCACCTCGAGTCACGCGTGGGGCCCTCTTCCTGAAAGCCCAGCTTCTTATAGAGCGCAATCGCGCGAGCGTTGTTGGCCACAACGGCTAGGCAGATCTTTTCCAGCATGGGGTTCAATTCGGCCCAAGCGAGAAAAGTTTGGAGCAGCTGCCGGCCAACGCCCTGGCCTCGCCACTGGGGAGCGACGCCCATGCCGAAGATTCCGCGATGGGCAAGACGCGAGAGCGGGCTGCCAGCGAAGTGCAAACAACCGACCACCTTCTGGTCAGGCTCGGCGATCAGGAATAAGCAGTTGGGGTCATCCCGGTGGTTGACAATTGCGCCAAGCTCGTCTTCCTTGGTGGCTGAGTTTACTTCGAGCAGACGTACTTGTCCGTTGCCATCGGCAAGCATTGTTTTCACTAGCTCTTTAAGAGGTGCGGCATCGTGTTCGTCCGCAGATCGCACGACGAGGGACTCCCCGTTCTTGCAAGAGAACTGTCTGTTAAGAAGAGACGCGATAAAGAGTGCCGATATTCTCAAGTGACTAAAAATTGTAGGCATCTACGAGGGATGCATCTTTGATGATAATAAGCCCGTCCTCACACTCGGTGAAATCGAGCGTGCCAATGTAACTCATGAAATCAATGGTAACTCCATCCTCAAGTTGCTCTCTCAAGAAATCATTTGCCTCGGTGTTCAGATCGAGGCGCACTTCGTACCTGATTGCAATCTTTGTACTTAATGATGGTAGTATTGCCAGATGAGCAATATCCGAGTCGTCGATTTGCAGAAGTTCAAAACCTGCCGTGTGTATTCCCGGTGCAGTAACCCAGCAAACCTTAGAGCCTTCGAAGAGTGGTTTCATGAGAATCGCAGTTACAGGGGGGCTCCCAGTGTTAAGCAAGCTACTGAAGTATCGCTCCGTGAATGGCAGCACATGTGTCTTGCTGAATCCGCCAACTTGCCCTGGAGTCAACGCAATACAATCGCCATTGCTGAGTGTCCAAATAATTAAATGCGGGCTTGCTTCGTGTTCAGGAGTTTGTACCCGAGTAGCGGAAACGAGGCGCGACTCGATGCTCGCCTCGATGTCTCTTGAGATAAGGGGATCGCTAGAATCGAATCGATACAAGTAATAGTCTATGAGATCTTTCTCGGTGTCAAAAAAATCCCTGCTAACGTTGTAGAACGTCACACTCTCAAATTGCGTCCCGAGATCAACGTCTATGTCGACATGATCGCGGTATGTAGCCCAATCTTTTGGGCTGTGGGCTTCTTCCAAAAAAGACATGCTACTTTTACCAATCTTAACTAGGAAATCCGACGGGATAGGCACAATAGGTTGCGACACAACTTTTGCGTCTGCGGCAGCCAGTGTCGATGACTCAGTAGGTGCCTCTAGGTCGTTAACTTCGATCGGTTCATCACGACTTTGGGGCGATGGAGAAGTAGAAGCTATGTGAGGCTCACTCTTGCTATCCAATGAACTAGTTCTTTGATCAAGACCCGAAACGCCGTCAGTAATTGGAAAAAAGCCCGCAATCAGAGTCGTGATTATACCTGGTAGGATCCATCTAGCTAAAGGCAAGATAGCCTCAGGCATGGATTCGACTCTGATCCCCAAAAAAGAGACTTTCACCTTCCAGACATAGAGATATGTAATTAGCAAGAATGCAAGAAATCCTAGAGTGACATGCTTAGGAATTCCGAAGTGGTCGTATGCATTCATGGTAAGTCGTATTCGAAACGTTTGTGTAAATGCCCCTGCTGCTGATACGTTTCAGCACTAATGCAGGTAGCTCAGGTAGGTTCGTACTATATCGAAAAAAAGATGCAGTTGCACAACTTCAAACCATCCCCCACTTCTTCCGCAAAAACCACTCCGTACCCAACAGCCCAACGAATCCAATAAGCATCGGCCACGTGTCCCATAGCGTGCGTTGCTCGACGATCTCCTCTTCAAACTCTTCGCGCTTTTCCTTGAGCCGTTCGAGCAACTCCGGTAGTTCCTCAGGTGCGAGCGCTTCGCCACCTGCTTCCGCAGTGGCTTTGGAGAGCGCGGCCATGAGCGTCGGGTCGGCGGCTGGTTGGTCGAGCTCTACGTCTTGGTCCGTTACAGAAAAGCGAAGTGTTGTAGTGCCGAGCGATTCGCCCCCCGCGCGAGCGCTTACCAAGATGCGATAGTCGCCCGCCTGAGAAGTCTCAGCAAAGCTTGCCTTCCGGGAAGTTCTATTATTCGAAACGGTCCGTACCGGCTTCACGCTACCGTCGGGCATTTCTACTTGCACGTCGAACTCTGCTTCAGCGAGGGCTTGGCTCTGCGTGTCGCGGGCACCCAGGGTAAATTCCACGCGATTGCCCTGTTGGTAACGCCGTCCATCGAGCTTCGCCCACACTTGCCGGCCGGCGCTGTCGTCCTTCTTGGCCAGCCAGAGAACCAACTGCCGCCAGAATCGCCTGTGGACTTCCCCGTAGCCTTCCATTTGCCAGTGCCACGTGGAATCGAATGCCAGTGCGGCAGTGCGACCTTCGCCCCACGCGCCGAGCACGATCAGCGGCGAACGGGCCAGGTTGTCCGCTTCCGCGATGGTCTGCGCGTTCGGAGCAAGTCGCAAACGATCAAATTGGTTACCACCATCGAGGGCTGGGACTTCGCTCCAAAGTTTACTCTCTGCTGAAGCATTATCGCCAATCTGCAGAATGGGATGCACGGTGCCACCCAGCCCCACCGGCACCAGTTGCACTGGTCCCGCTGGCAAATGCATGTCCGAGCGAGGCGGCTCATTGAAATTCTGACGTTCGGCAGGGCCCATTCGTATCGGCAGCACCCGCTCCAGCGAAGTGCGACGATAGCCGCCAGGACCGAAACTGTGGAACCCGCCCAGCATGGCTAGGCCCGTGCCGTCGTCGATCAACTTGGCGATTGTGTCCCAGGTCGGTTTGTCGAAAGCGATCGAGTCGACATTCCCCAACAGCAGTACATCGTATTTGCCCTCGTCGAGCCGACCACGATAGTCTATCTGCGGGTTGCGATAGTTGAGCAGTTCGTAATTGACATTCAAATCGGCATGCGCGGACAAAGCGTTGCGCACAAAGCGTGCTTCGATGTTCGGCCCGCCACCAATTCGGTCGGCACCGGCTAGGTACAGTACTTTCACACCACCCTTTTGCACGGTGACAAAAGTGGTTTGCTCGTTATTGGCCGTGACTAGTTCGCCTTCGGGCGGTTCTACTCGCAAGGTCACCTTGTACTCGCCCGGCTCGTTCGGAGTGTAGGTAAGCTTGACTTCCTGCTGCCGGCGGTTGTGTTGCATCTCAATGCGCTGCGTATCGACCGTTTGCATCTCGCCGTCGGCATCTTCCCACAAGAGTTGCACCGTGAACGGCTGATTCTGATATCCGTTGGCCGTGACCACGCCACTAACGGTTGCCGGTGTTTCGGCGAAGGTCGTATCGTTGGTGAGTAGGTCGCTCATGCGCACGTCGGAGCGATCCCCCAGTGCCGGCTTGCCATAGGTAAACGTGTACAATGGCACGCCATCGACTGCTAGCCGGCGGGCTAGCGTTTGCGGCGGTGTATCTCGCGGGGCGAACGCGCGTTGGGCTCCGTCGCTCATCAGTAGCACCGCGACCAAACGTTGCTGGGCCTCACGAGCGAGAACATCGTCTAGCGCGGCACCGATGGCTGTTTGATTTCCGTCTGGCGAATCAGGGAAAGCAATCAGGCCCTCTTTCACTTCTAACGGCGTGAGTTGTTCGTCAAAAGCGTAGGCCTTGAAGTCCCAGTTCTCGTCCAGCTCAGCGAGTGGCTCTTGCGATTCGCGGAGTACGTTTTTCATCGAAACAAATCGAGACTCGTTCCCCAGCGAATCCTCCACACTCATGCTGCGCGAAACATCGCCCAGCACCAACAAGGTGCCGGGTAGTGGGCGGGTTTCGGTGGTTTCTAGTGACGGGCGCAACAGTGCTACGAACAGTAGTAGCATGGTGACCGCGCGCAGCGCTGTAAGTGTGACCCGTCGCCCGCGAGATTGCTCGCGATTTGGGCCAATCGCCAGCAAAGGTAATAGCACGGCAGCCAGCGCGGCAAGCAGCCAAGGGCCGCCGACAGGATCGAAACTCCAACTGGTCATGGCGCGCTCCGATAAAATCGGTTCGCCAGCAAATGCTCGCCGCACCACACGATGGTCACGATTGCCATGATCCAGGAGAACAGCTCGCGTCCACGGCTTCCCACGTCCACATAATCTTGTGCGTCGGTGAGCGATTGGGCTACCTCTGCGCGGCCTTCAGGCAAGGCATCCAGCAGCGTTTCCGGTGCGACACGGGCAAGATTAGTGGTCTCGGCTGGCAGGTTTATGCTGAAGCCGCGGTCGAGCCGCCCGCTGGATTCAGTAGCAGAGCCACCTGAGGTCAAACGATAGTTGCCCAGCTGGTCAGTCACGCTCACTTGCAACGTACGTTCACCGGGCGTTGCCGTGCGACGCATGGCTTGCCCGTCTGGCTGGCGCAGCACGTAGCTGGAAATCTGCTGATTCGCGTCCAGCGAAACTCGCGCGGTCGTGCCTGCGGCAAACGTCAGGTCGCCGGTACTGTCCTGCGTGAGATAGCCGGTGAGCTCTTCGACGATGGCCACAAACGGCCAGGCAACAGCCGGCGCGGTGAGCACGTTCCATGGATCGCGACCCTCAGGATCCAGCGAATCAGAAATCGGCGTCGTCATCGTAATGATGCGACCACGCCCGGCAGTACGTTCGAGGATTGCCGGATCGCCATTCGCATAAGTAGCGATTGGGTACGTGTCGTCCGCAACGTCTTCAAACTGCCAATAGGTGAACACGTTGCACGTTTTCCAAGGGATGCTTTCCTCGTAATCACGCAGCCCGACCAGGGCAGGGTGGTCGAGTCGTCTGGGCCGCAGGTACGTGGCGTCACGCGACTTGCGCACCAACGGCCCCGGCAACAACTGCTGGGCTTCAACGCTATTGAAAGCGTCTCGTCGGGCACGATGCCCTAGGAATAGACCCACGCCACCGCCCTGATTTGCGAAGTCAAGCAGCTGCTGCCACGTGTCGGTCGACTGCGCGGGCGGATCGAGCAACAATACGCTTTTGTACTTTGTAAGGTCCGTCTGTGCGAGCTCGTCGAAGAGCATCGTTTCGCAAACGAAACGCAATGGTTGTTCCCAAAGTGTGGGATTGAGCGCCTCCTGCACGAACAGTGCATCGGAAGGCTTCTCGGCTACGAGCAATACGCGCTCCGGTGGGCGGACCTCCACGGTGAAGTAACGCTCGTTATCTACGGCCAACGGATCATTGGTCGCCAGCTTCACCATCGCTTGGTGCGTTCCCAGCGGTAAGTCGGTCACCTCGAACGCAACTTCGGCGGGTTTGTCGCTACTAGACTTGTCGGTTGCGGCGACGATCTGCTGGCCGCGCTTCGTCATCTTATCTCCATTGTCGCCGGAGAGCCATAGTTCCACTAAAGTTGATGAGCCACCCTCATTGGTTTCTACTAGTGTTTCCACGTGGAGCGATTCACCGGGCCTTAGTACCGTGCGACGGACTTTCAAATCGCCTAGCGACGCGTTCGTCGGTTCGTCCACGCCGACATCGATCAAGTACAGCTTGACATCCGGCTCGGCAGAAAGTGCTGCGCTAAGAGTTTGCAGTCCCTCTTCGTTCCAGGCTGCGGAGGAGAGGTCCGTGTAGAGAAAAACCTCTTGGCGATACTCTTCCTTGTCTGCCACTAGCGTGATCGCTTCGGCCGCGACTTCTGCCAAGGGGCGAATACTGGCGCTGGCTCGCAAATTGGAGAGCCGCGTGCGTGCCGTGCCCAAATCTCGCGCGAAACCACCGGCAGCGCGGCCCAGATCTACGACAGCTACTTGGGTGTCCGCGGGCAGTTTGTTGAGCAGCTTACCGGCGATCTCGGTAGCTTCGTCCAGTCGAGTGCGATTCTTGTGCACGTACTGCATGCGTGGCGAGTTATCCACAACCATCGCCACCGCTAGTGGCGCACCCTCCTTACCTTTCAACCCGCTCCCTCGCAGTGTCGGCCGCGCGAGTGCAAATGCAAACAGCGCGATCAGCAAGCAACGCATCGCCAGCAGCAACCAGTGCCGTAGCTTGACACGCCGCCGATTGGAGTCTCGCCGCTGGCGCACAAATCGCAGCGCCGGAAACAGCAGCAGCTTGGGCTCCTGGCGCATCACCAAGTGCAGCACAATCGGCAAAGCGATTAGGCCAATTCCTCCGAGCAGCATTGGTGTTAGGAAGCTCATTCTTCGCTTAGATCCTATTTGAACCACAGAGGACGCGGAGGTTCACAGAGTTAGTGTTGTAGTTTCGTAGGGTGTCGTGAGCATTAGCGAAACGCACCTTCGTTTGTGGTGCGCCTTACTGGATTTAAACCCCAACAGATGCTTCGCGGTTTGACTGATTAGTTTCTCTGTGCACCTCTGTGCACCTCTGTGGTTCAAAAAAATGTGGCACCTTACTCATCCCCAATCTCGCCGATTCAATAAATACTCCATCAACGCATGATCGAATGGCATACTCGTATCCAATGGCACGTAGTCGATCTTGCTCTTCACGCACTCCCGACCCAGCATGTCGCGGAAACTGTTGATCTCTTCCAAATAGTCGGCCCGATAGCCGTCGGCATCCACTTCTAATCTCTCATTGGTCTCTGGGTCTTCGAGTTCCACGAGCCCTTCGAAGGGGAACTCCACTTCGGCCTGATCGAGAATGTGAAACACAATCACATCGTGACCGCCGTGGCGTAGACGGCGGAGTGACGCGAGTAGCGGTTCGGGATCCTCCAGCAAATCGCTGAAGACCATTACCAGGCTACTGTGCTTGAGCATTGCTGCCAGCTGGTTGAGACTGTTGGCGACGTTGGTCTTGTCGGTCGGCTCCAGTCGTGCGAGCAGGGAGAGGATATTGCCAATCTGTGCCCGTTTTGATTTCGGCGCGAGCGAGTCAACAATTCTTTCGCCAAAAGTCACCAGACCCACGGGATCGTTCTGGTGTACCATCAAGTAGCACAGCGCGGCGGCAAGGCACGTAGCGTACTCAAACTTGGATAACTCCTGCCGATAGCGATAGCCCATCGACGCGCTTAGATCCATCGCCAAGTAGCCTGTGATGTTGGTCTCTGCCTCGAACTTCTTCACGTAGTAGCGATCGGTCTTCGCGAAAGCGAGCCAGTCGATATCCTTAGGATCATCGCCTGGCGCATAGCGACGATGCTCGCTGAACTCCACAGAGAACCCTTGCAGCGGACTTGCGTGCAAGCCTTGCAGGAAGCCCTTCACGATAAACTGCGCGCGCAGATCAAGCCGCGAAATTTGCCGAATCACTTCGGGCTTCAGGTAGCTTTCGACGGTGCTGGGCATTGTTGGTTTGACGCAAAGGGGCGGAAGAGACTAAGAATCGGAAAGAGGGTTTTTTGGATCGATCCGTAGGGTACTGCCGAGCTCCGCGAGGCATACCACGAACAACGGTTCGGTATGCCTCGCGGAGCTCGGCAGTACCCTACATTTCTTCACCCTTCCCCATACTTCGGAATCTCTGGCGTAGGTACGTCCGCAATCAATCTCGCGATGACATCTTCGTTGCTCATTCCTTGAGCTTGCGCTTGAAAGTTGGTGCTCACACGGTGGCGCAGCACGGGCACGGCTATTTTCTGCACATCTTCGACCGCCACGGTAAAGCGTCCGTCCATCGCCGCGAGCGCCTTGCCGCCATAGATGAGGAACTGCCCAGCGCGCGGGCCGGCACCCCAGTCGACGAGCTCCTTCACGTACTCGGGCGCTGACTCGTCTTTAGGGCGCGTCGCGCGCACGAGTCTTGCGACATATTTGATGAGGTACTCGCTCACCGCGACAGAGCCTACCAGCTTTTGTAGATTCAAGATCGCCCGGGCAGAGAGAATCTTCTTCACCTCAGGTTTGTCTTGCCGCGTGGTTGTGGTGAGAATCTGCTCTTCCTCGTCGGCACTCGGGTAATCGACCTTGATGTTGAACATGAACCGGTCAAGCTGTGCTTCGGGCAACGGGTAGGTGCCTTCTTGCTCGATGGGGTTCTGGGTCGCGATCGTAAAGAAGGGCTGCGGGAGATCGTATGTCGTTTGACCGACCGAAACTTGACGTTCCTGCATCGCTTGCAAGAGCGCGGCTTGCGTCTTGGGCGGAGTACGGTTGATTTCGTCCGCCAGCAGGATATTCGTGAACACGGGCCCCTCGACAAAGCGAAAGCTTCTCTTGCCATGCTCGTCCTCTTCGAGAACATTCGTGCCAGTGATGTCCGAAGGCATCAGGTCCGGCGTGAACTGGATGCGTTTAAAGTTGAGATCCAAAATGGACGAGAGCGTGCTCACCATGAGCGTTTTCGCCAAACCGGGCACACCTTCCAGCAGGCAATGGCCGCGAGTGAAGATGGCGGCGAAGATTTGCTCGATCACCTCGTCCTGACCGATGATAACCTTCTGCAGCTCCCGTTGCATAAGCTGCCGGTGCTGACGAAATTCTTGAAGAATGTCGCCCAGGTTCCTCGTCGAAGGGTTCTTCGGTGGACTCGGAGTTGGGGGATTCGGGGTTGGGCTATTAGGGGCCGGCAAAGCTAGGGCGCCTCCTGCGTATCTTTGGTGGGGTGCGAATGCGACTGCGTTTGAATGTCTGTACCGTTGATTCTATAGGTGGCTCCATCCAGGGACAATGCAGTGGGGGGGGAAGCAAGTTGTATGCGGAGGGCGTTTAGGGGAGTCGCGTAGGTTATGTCGAGCCTAGCAAGGCGTATCTGGGAAAGTGTCCAAGCCCACTTTTACCAATGGCCAACCACAGGCGGGTGGTTTATGACTATTGGCCATTCCTTAGTTTGGTACGCCTCGCTCCACTCGACATACCCTACTTGATGGTTGCTTGGTAGAATTTGAAATATGCAAATTCTATTTCCATCGCTGTTGGTGTTCTTCATCGCTTGCACTTCCGCCTTTGCACAGCCCGGGCAAGTGAATCCTCCGCTTTCCGCCGAGCGTGTTCGCGAATCGATTCGTCAGGGCAGTGAATTTTTGCTCAACGAACTTCCCAAAACACGCACCGATCACGGCGAGTACGAGGGCGGTGCTACCGGGCTGTGTACGCTCGCGCTTTTGAATTCGGGCGTACCGGTGCGCGAGCCGCGCATTCAACAGGCGCTCACCTTTCTGCGAAAAGTCCGACCGAAGAAAAGTTATGCGGTTGCCTTGCAAACGATGGCGCTCTGTGCAGCCGAGCCGCGGCGAGATCTGCCGTTGATTCAGCATAATGTCGATTGGTTAGAGAGTAAGCAGTGCGAGGAAGGAAGGAATGCAGGTTCATGGGACTACGAAACGAAAACGGGTGGCGACAATAGTGTATCGCAGTTTGCCGTGCTCGCTCTGCACGAAGCGGAGCGTGCCGGCGCGAAGGTCAACCCGCGAACCTGGCAGTTGGCGGCTGACTATTGGAAGCGAGATCAGCATCCGACAGGTTCCTGGGGCTACCGCAGAGGTAAGGGTTCAGGCAGCATGACTTGTGCGGGCATCGGAGCAACGGTCATTTGCTCCGGCCATGTCACGGGCCAGTCAGCCAAGGTGGAGGACGCTCGCATGCAGTGCTGCTTGCCCCATGAGGAGGACGACTCCCTGGAGCGCGCCCTCACGTGGTTGGGCCGAACTTTCTCGGTACAGCGCAACCCGGGCACGGGGGGGATGGGTAGCCTGTGGCATTACTACTATCTCTATGGTTTGGAACGTGCGGGGAGGCTTAGCGCGCGTCGCTTTATTGGCGATCACGACTGGTATCGCGAAGGTGCAGAGTTCCTGCTGAATCGACAAGTAAAGCTTGTCCACTATTGGCAGGGTGAAAAGCCTTCCGAACACAACGTGCGCGTGACGACGGCGTTTGCCTTGCTATTTCTTTCCAAAGGTCGTCGCCCTGTGTTGATGGGCAAAGTCGAGCACGGCCCAGGCGAAGATTGGCAGAACCATCGCAACGACGTCGCAAGCCTCACCCACTACACAGAGCAGCGCTGGGGGCTGGATCTCACGTGGCAAATTGTAGACCTCCAGCTTTCCACCGTCGAAGACCTGCTGCAAACGCCCGTGTTGTTTATCAGCGGGAGCATGAGCCCCGAACTGGCGGGTAGTGAGGAGAAGATGCGAGGGTATTTGGATCGCGGAGGTTTCCTGTTTGCTGAGGCTTGCTGTAACGACGGGAGTGAATTCGAGACCGGCTTCCGCAGGTACCTCGACCGCGTGTTCCCCGAAGGTGAGTACAAGCTCCGCCGGGCGGGGCCGGAGCACCCCATTTGGCGAATCGACGAACTGGTCGATGCGGATTCTCCCTACGTGGGTAAGCTCTGGACTGTCGAGTATGGCTGTCGCACGTGCGTGGTATTTTCTGAGGTTGACCTTTCCTGCTCGTGGGAGCTCTATCGCCGCGGTCGCGAGCGCGATGTGCCACCCGCGATCAGCAAACGCATTGCGGATGCTAATGCAATAGGTATCAACGTGCTGGCGTACGCGACCAATCGCGAGCCCAAAGGGAAAGAGACAGCCTTTGATGTCAACGAGCTGATTGAGCTTGATGCGCTCGGCACGCGTGGAGCAATCCGCATTGCAAAGCTTCAGCACGGCGGCGGCTGCAACGATGCGCCGGGAGCCCTTGTCAACTTACTGCGTGCGGCAGGGCAGGGCGAGTTGAAACTGCCCGTCGATGTCAACGAGTACGCCGTCTCCCCCGCAGACAAGGCGCTATTGAGATTCCACATGGCATTCATGCACGGACGACACGATTTTCACTTCACTGAAAAGGAACGCGCACAGCTGGGCGAGTTTCTCACCAACGGTGGCACACTCCTAGCCGACTCGATTTGTGCGAGCAAGGAATTCGCGGAGGCATTTCGTCGCGAGATCGCGCTCGTGCTGCCCGAGCACAAGCTCACGCCCATTCCCGTCGATCATCCGCTCTTCAGCGAGCAAGCCGGCGGATTTGACATTCGCCAAGTCAGCCGGCGTAACCCGGCAGCAACAAGACCAGGCCAGCCCATGCCCCCTCCCCGCGTTCTTAAAGTGAAACCGGACCTCGAAGGCGTAGAGATCGATGGTCGCCTGGCGGTCATCTTCAGTAAGTACGACATCAGTTGTGCGCTCGAATTACACGAAGCCCAACAGTGCCGCGGCTACACCCAAGAGGATGCCGCCCGTATCGGCTTGAACGTATTGCTCTATTCGCTCTCACCTGATGTGGGAGAACAGGTAGGCAGAGGACAGTAGGGGCCGCTGTGCGGACCAAGAACAACAGCTTGGTGTGCCTCGCTCCACTCGGCAGTACCCTATAGTTGCCGATCCACGAGCCCGATCAACAAAGGCAGCACCGCTAGGTTCCCCACGAGCCCTCCGAGCATGCTCAGACTCACCAGCACCCCGAAGTACGCTGTGGGTACGAAGTCGCTGAATGCGAGCGTCGCAAAGCCGGCAACCAATGCGAGCGTGGCAAACACTGCGGCCCGACCCACGGTCGACTGTGTGCTGGCCAGCGCCTCGGTGCTGCTCATTCCTTGCCTTCGCAGCCGTTGATACCCCAGCACGTAGTGAATTGAGCCGTCCACCGACAGGCCCACCGAGACGGCGGCGATCATCGCGGCTCCCATGTTCACACGCACGCCTAGCCAGCCCATTGCGCCGAATAACACAAGCACCGGCAGCGTATTGGGAATCATCGTCAGTACCGCCAACGGCAAACTACGGAACGCCACGGCCATCATCAACACCACAGCAAGCGTCGCTAGACCGAAGGTTTTCCATTGATCGGCCAATACGCTTTCGATCAACTTCGTAAGCAGCACGTAATAGCCGGTGACTTCGGCCTCAGGGAATTGCTTTTTCCCGAGTGCTTCTACCTGCTCGATGAGCTGGGTTTTTTCTTCAGCGCCAAGTTGCTCAGGTGCGCGAAGCAGTATGCGCATCCACGGCCGCTCGTCCTTGGGGTCGATGTTAGTGATCGTGTCCACGAACTCCGGCATGCGTGCGCGGATCGTAGCTAACCCGCCTCGTACCGCCATCGAACCCACAAAACGCCGATGCAAGCCGCCCACGCCGGCATCGAGCGTATCGGCAAGCGAAATCGCCTTGGAGAGCTGCGGGGCTTTGGCTTTGAGCTGTTCTTCGAGCTCCAGCACTTTCAGCAAGAACTTCTTGTCGGGGCGCTGTGGTGCGGGGAACTGCAGGTCCCATACGCCTGCGCCGCCGAAGCGAGTTTCGACAAATCCGTAAGCTCCGACCAACGGGCTTCCTGGTCGGAAGTTCTTAGTGAACTCGGTTTCGCGCTCAAGTCGCTGTGTTCCTAGGATCGCGAAGACGGCAAGCGCCACGGCCAACGCAGCGAGTAAGCCCCGGCGCTGGTGGGCGAGAGAAAGGACTTTTCCTAGGACACGGTCTAGCCACTCGCTTGTCGGTTTCGTTGGCTCGTTCTCAGTATCGTTGTCCGTGCCTAATAACATTAGACCCGCACAGAGCAGCCAACAGCTCGGTAACACCAGCAAACTACCAATGGCCATCATGAGCCCGAAATCTTGGACCGGGCCCACCTCGGAAATCATCAACGAGGCAAACCCGGCCGCATCGGTCAAGCACGCGAATGTGACTGGCACCACGAGTTGCTCAGCAGCTTTGGATAATGCCGCTCGTCGGCATAGTCCCTCGCGTAGTGCGTTGCGAAATCGCACAATCACATGCACGATCGTGGCCACACCCACCACGGTAACGATTGCCGCCAGCATGGAGCTCACCATACTGAGCTTCAAATGAGCGAGTACGAGCGTAGCACGAGTAAGTGCCAGCGTAAGATGCACCACCGCCAGTGGTAGAATGACCCAGCGCAGATTGCGAAAACAAACCAGCAGCACCATGAGTACAAGCGCCGTACACCATGTGTTAAGTTGCTTCCCATCGACTTCCAACAGATCGAACGCCTCCTCGATGAGCACCGGCTCGCCGACAAGTACTCCGCTTGGATATTCGCTTATTGCGGCGCGCATCTGGGCGAGTGTCTCGTGGCGGGGAGTGCCGTCGTGTTGGGGACGCTCGATCAAACAAATAATTCCTGCCGCATCGAGTTCCGTGTTGTGCGTGTAGCCAGAGAACACTTCGCGGAAGCGAGCGCCGATCTCTAGATTCTCAAAGTCCGCAGCCCCCGGCGGGTCGAGCAGCGACACAGCAGCCACCACGCCGGGCGTCGCGCGTAGTTTCTCGACGAGCGTGCCGATGCGTTCTTTTCCAGAATCGGAGGTCAGCTGCTCGTCGGCATAGATCGCCATGACGATTTCGTTCTCGCCAAACGTGCGCTGCAACCGCCGATATGGCACCAGAATCGGGTCGTCTTCGGCAAACATGTTCTCGATCGAACGGTCCAGCGTGAGACTACGCCCGGTGAGTGCACCCGCAACGCCCAACGCCACAGCGATGGCCAGCAAGGCGTATCGCCAGCGGATCGTGAATTCGATGAATGTTTGAAGTGCTCGCAAAGTGCTTACTCTCTCCGTCGCCAAGTTATAGCTGTCGTCGTCCCGACGTTGCGTAGCAGACCCTACCGGCGAGCGGACTGCTACCACTATCAACAGCGTGGTTTGCACCGGTTTGTAACAGCTAAACTCGGAAGTGACAGCACAGATGCAAGTGAATGGCCGTAAGTCCCTCTCCTGTAGCGGGTTACGCACTTGCTAGCCCTGCGTGATTCGCCTTGTCCCCGGGGGGCGGGCTTTCCTATACTCCGCGGCCACTATCTCTACCGAGGACCCCGAGCTTCTACGGGGGCAATGTGCGGTGCGCGCTGGTTGCGCTCGTTGTACGCTCCCGGTAGATGTGGAACGAAGCTCAAGGAAACCCTTAACGATCAACACGCCAGCAGCATCACCGAGTTGCTTCCCGCTCCGTAGCGGTCCCTTTATGGGAACGACTAGGAGAACGCTGCGCGCACGGTTTGCGCACCTATTCACGCTGTCCGCCTTGACGTTAGTCGTTTTCATGCTGAATAACTGGCAGCCAGCCGTATCTCAGGCCGCCGACATCTTACATGCAGACGTGAACTCCAATCAGCCGATCACTGTGGCTGCCGATTGGTGCAGTCGTTGGCAGCAGGGCGTGTACGAAGTTTGGTATCTACACGGGCATTGCTATTTGAATCAGGGGCTCACTTACACACGCGGCAAACAAGCTGTGCTCTGGATTGATCGCCGTGAAGGCCCGCACGGTCCGAAGAAAGTCATTGCCTACTTTGAGCCCGAGGAGGGCGGTCACGTATCGGTGGACTTCCGCCGCACGGGCGACGCCAGTTCAGACCAGCCTGGGCAAGTGATCGCCCACGAACAATCTCCCCGTTGGTTTTCGCGGCTTACGACTAGTGCGCCGTTGCGTATGGAATTGCCAACTGCCGCGCCAGAGCCCGCTACCAAGCCGGCCATCTACCAACGCGGGCTCGATCAGTTCGACCCCGATCGTCGCCATCAGTTGATGCTCGCGCAATTCACCGAGTTCGCCCCTACGCCGGGTATCGAGCAGGGATTGCCGCTAGGCACGCGCCGTTTCCAGATACTCAATCGTAGTGATGTTGATAATACCTTGGAGTGGAAACAACTCGCCAATGGCCAGAATGCACTAGTAGCGAAGAACGGTATTCGCGTCATCATCGAGGGACTTACTAGCAACGGATTACCCGGAGCACTGGGACCTGTGGGCACCGTCGATATCTCGACCGACCGCGCTGTTGTTTGGGCGGCAGGAGTCCAGTCCGGCTTAGCCGGTTCGGGCGTGCAATCGAGCGAAGATCCGTTGGAAATCTACATGGAAGGTAACATCGAGTTCCGGCAAGGCGATCGCATCGTCTATGCAGACCGCATGTTCTACGACGTGCGCCGGCAGGTAGGCATCATCCTCAATGCCGAGCTGCTCACACCGCTTCCGCGAACGGAGAAGTTCAAATACCAAGGGCTGGTGCGCCTAAAAGCAGCGGCAATTCGGCAATTGGACGATTCGCATTTCGCTGCAACTGATGCGCTAGTAACGACTAGCCGATTGGAAGAACCGGCTTACCACTTTGGTTCGCAACAGATCATGTTTGAGGACGTTCACCAAACAGTCGTTGATTCACGCACGGGGCAACCGTTGATCGACCCGCTGACTGGTACGCCGGTGGTCGATCACAAGCAGTTGGCCGAAAGCCGTGGAAATTCTCTCTACGTTCGCGGCGTGCCAGTGTTCTATTGGCCCACGATTGCGACCGACTTGGAGGAACCTTCCTTCTTCATCGATCGTGTACGCGTAGGGGACGACAGTGTCTTCGGTACGCAGGTGATGGTCGACTTCGATGCGTATCAACTCTTCGGCATTCGCAATGCTCCTGAGGGGACGAAGTGGGGGCTCAGTACCGACTATCTAAGCGACCGTGGTTTCGGTGCGGGGACCGATTTCCAGTATGAACGGCCTGGGCTATTCAACTTCGATGGTCCGGCAGAAGGCCGATTCGATCTGTGGGCTATCGACGACAATGGCGTGGATAACTTGGGCCGTGGACGGCGTTCGATTGTGCCGGAGGAAGCATTTCGCTACCGCGTGTTTGGCGAGCACCGCCAGCGACTCGCGAGCGGTTGGGAAATCACCGGCGAGTTGGGCCTCAGCAGCGACCGCACATTCCTGGAGCAATACTACGAACAAGAATGGGACGAACTCAAGTCGCCCCGCACGGGCCTGCGCGCGAAGCGGTTTAATAACAATCGCGAATTCTCCATCGAAGCCAATGCCCAGGTGAATCCGTTCTGGACGGAAACCCAATGGCTACCGCGCGTCGATCACTACTGGCTTGGCGAATCGCTATTGGGTGATCGGCTCACCTGGTTTGAGCATTCGCAGGCTGGCTACGCAAACATGAACAATGCGACACCGCCGAGCGAGCCTACGCTGCTCGCTCAATTCAGCACGCTGCCGTGGGAAGCTGGCTCCGGCCAGCAGGGTGAACGCCTAGCCACACGCCAAGAAATCGATCTGCCCCTGCAGGCAGGGGTCGTAAAGTTTGTGCCTTACGTGCTTGGCGAAGCGGCCCATTGGGGCGAAGCGCTGGACGGGGAAAGTATCGATCGTCTCTATGGTCAAGCTGGTGTGCGGGCGAGCATTCCCTTCTGGTCGGTCGATCCGACCATCCGCGATACGCTGTTTAACTTGAACGGGCTGGCTCACAAAGTGGTGCTTGATGCCGAATTTGCGTGGGCCGACTCGAGCCGTAACTACGATGAGCTGCCGCTCTATGATCAGCTGGACGACACTTCCATCACGGAATTTCGCCGCCGCTTGTTCAACGGTACGCTGCCACCAAATATCGACTTCAGCGATCCGAAATTCGATCCCCGGTTCTACGCCATTCGCTCTGGACTACAAGGCTGGGTCACTTCCCCCTCGACGGAAGTCGTGGAAGACCAAACCGTGGTACGCATGGGAGCCCGCCAACGCTGGCAAACCAAACGTGGCGGTCCGGGGCGCGAACATATTGTGGATTGGCTTACCCTCGATACAAATGCTTCTTGGTTCCCGGATTCAGATCGTGACAACCTGGGGCAAGACTTCGGCCTAGTGGACTACGACCTACGCTGGCATTTGGGCGATCGCTTTACGATAGTGTCC
Organism: Adhaeretor mobilis; assembly: GCF_007741515.1. GTDB lineage: Bacteria > Planctomycetota > Planctomycetia > Pirellulales > Lacipirellulaceae > Adhaeretor > Adhaeretor mobilis. The sequence continues at coordinate 5,346,557 of NZ_CP036263.1, read as the reverse complement.
GACGGGGCAGCTGACTTCTTCGGCAGTGGCCTCAAGACCGTGTCAGCTGGCGTGCTGCTCAATCGCCCCACGCGCGGCAACGGCTACGTTGGGTTCCGCTCTATCGAAGGCCCGTTCTCCAGCAACGTGCTATTGGGCAGCTATAGTTACCGCATCGGGCCCAAGTGGCTTACCAGCGCGAGTGCTTCCTACGATATCAGCGAGGCGGGGCTCATCGGTCAGACTCTATCTATTACCCGCATTGGTGAATCGCTGCTGGTATCAATGGGAGTAAACATTGACGACTCGAAAGACAACGTGGGTGTTCGCTTCCTGGTAGAGCCCAGGTTCCTGCCGAAGAAACGCATCACTCAAACCACTGGCATTGATATTCCACCGGCTGGCGCATTTGGGTTAGAGTAGCTTACAATAAGTACTTAGCCTCCGCGATTGCTTACCGCTCGGTTCAATTGCCAAGCACGCGTCGATCAAGATCGACGGCTAACACTACCCAATGAGCATCTGGGGAAGCTTACAAGCATCATGCCTTCAGCTGACAACCACCACTACGAAAGCCATTCCTGGTTACGCAAATTCACCGATGCCGCCCGCGGTGTGAAGGTGGCCGTGAGAGCCGAGGTGAGTTTCTTCGTTCACCTATTCGTGACCGTGCTGGTGGTGATGCTCGGTCTATCGCTCGGCTTGCCGAAACTCTCCTGGTGTGTGCTTGCCATTTGCATCACCGGTGTTCTGACGGCAGAGCTATTCAATTCTTCCATCGAACGGCTCGCTCGGGCAATCACCCAGGAAACTAACCCCGAGATCCGCGATGCGCTCGATATGGCCAGCGGTGCAGTGCTGGTGGCTTCAATCGGATCAGTCGTCGTCGGGCTGGTTGTACTGGCGTTGCCGTTGTGGGATCGGATGGCTGGTTAGGAAAAAGATCGGATAACAGGGTTTGCAAGGTCGACAGGGTAAGTGACAACCAAGAAACCGAATAACATCTGATCCGGTAAATCCTGCTCATCCTGTAATCTGGTCAATCGAGCCAATCCTTCGCCGCCAAACGCTCCGGCACGTACGTCTCCGTCACGTAACTGATGTCTTTGGAGATCAGCGATTCGACTTCCAGCTTAAAGTCGTTGGACAGCATCTTCTTGATTTCGCTTTGCCAGGGGCGTTTCTTCTCGAACCACGGGTACTTGGCGATCTGCTTGGCGCGTTTCTTGTCCGTTTCGTTGAGCGCGATCTTCACACTGTCGTCCAGATCGCAGCGCGTGTAATCAACGCTTCTTAAACCCAGGTACTTTGCCTCGGGAATTGCCATGCGTTGCGACTCGAACGCGAGGTTGATTGAGCCCTGTTTGATCACGCTGTAGATGTAGTAGCCCCAAGGGTCGTTATCCAACACGCAATAAATGGGAAGTTTCAACTCGTTGTGCATGCGATTGAGCATTCGCCGTACGCCACGGGGTGGCTGGCCGGCACCGTGAGTGAGGATGCAATTGTGCTGCTCCCAGAATCGGTCTTCATTGAAACGTTGCCAGACGGTTCCTTTTTCAACGTGCAAGATAAAGTCTGCTTTGCACTTTTTCCGATCTAGCTCAACGATTTCCGGCTCCACGATCGATGGAATCGCGTACCCGCCGGAGCCCATTCGCGAGCAGTCAATCGTGTCGCCGCGATCAATGAGCGTAATGTTACCCACCATCGCACCGCGGTTCTCTGCGTACAGGTGCAGCTCTTCGCGAATGCTGCTCAACAGTACTTCGGTATCTTCAATGATCGTGTCGCACTCGCCCTGTTCGTCGAACGTGTTCTCCTTCGCTCCCTCGATGGTGTGCTTGAGCATGTAGTACAAACCACGAAGGCTGGTGGTCTTACCTTGCTCCAGCAGTCGTTTGCAACCGCTGGCGACCAGCATGGTGCGCATATAGGCCTTCGCCTGCGAAAGATCGAACAGCTGTCGCCGATTCTTGTTGTTGCCCATCTCGATGATTTTCTTACGGGGCGAGTACTTCACGTTGGAAAGCGTGCGACTGGGGATGTCCACAAACGGGTCCCGCTTCGCACTGGCCGCCTTCACGACGCCATCGGCGAGGCCCGTGAGCGCGGCCATAGTTTTCTTGTCCCGCGTGGAAAGCTTTACACGCGTCTTCGTGCCGGCCGTTGTTGGAGATTTCTTTGCCATAGGTTGTCTTTATTTAGGGTTTGTATTTTGAAGCAAAGCCGCGAAGGCCGCTGAGAATCGCAAAGGAACTACTGGAGATTCAATATTTTTGCAAACTCCGAGAATGTCGGTGTTACTTCTCTCCAGAAGTGCCCAAACTTGTCGTAATCATCGAAACTCGACTTTTCTGGCCAATAGCTGGCAACTACGCACGGATCAAGGGAATCGGTTCTGTAGTCCAAGCAGATTCCTACGTCGTCTCCTAGGTGTTTATTGCATCCGATCATTACTGCTAAGTCAGTATCAATCCAAGGCAGTGGGGGAACTCTTTGTTTGGATTCTTTGGAGCTTGCACTACGAAAAAACAGATCGATAGAACTGCATTGCTTTGATTCTTGTATCATCATTTCTCGATCCAAGAACACAAAGGGGTCTCGACACCAAGGGATCACCCTACCCAGGATGTCGTCCCCTGGATGGACCCAAAGATTGTTGTTTAACAATGATATGAGCAGCTTTGGCAGCTCCAATCCGTTAACTCGATTGCTATCCCCCCACATTCCATCCATTCTAGACCTCAGTCAAGTTTCTCTGCGATTCTTTGTGTCCTTTGCGCCTTTGCGTCAACGAATATTGCGCTAAATAATCACTCTTCCTCATCACCCTCAACAGCCGCTACCCGATTGATGTGATGCTCCGACTCCGCAGGATCAACAATCAGCACGTTATCCCCCAGGTCCATTTCTTGATCGAGCTTGCGCCCACGGTCGTCCATCACCATGTCCGCATCCGCGGTGCGTTTCTTGGCAACCTTTACGAGTTGCTCATAGAGGTCATCCCGTTTCGCGCCATTGATCTCGCTTACCGCGGTGGAAACTTCCTTCAGGTAACGCAAGAACACTTCGCGGCGGTCGGTCTGTTGGCGCACTTTTAAGCGGCGGCGCAGGTACATGCCCAGCTTGCGGCCCACGGCTTGTAGCCCGAGACGTAGCTCCTTTTGGATTTCCGGGTAGCTGGCCACCGCTTCTTTTGATTCACTAGTGAACGGAACCCACACGCTGGCGATATGTACCATGATACTCACCGGGCCCTTCGGTAGACTGCCGCGCGATTGGGTAAGGCCGTAGCTCCGCCAGTTGTTGCCGATCACCGACTGCGTGATCGCACAAGCACCGTGCTGGAACTGCAGTGGCACTCGATTAGCCAGTCGCAACACGTTCATCGATTGACCCTCGCTGATGTTCACATTTTTCATGCTATCGAGTAGCGCGGCCCGTTGCTTGGGTGTGAGCTTCGAGGGGGATTGCCGTGTTCCCAGCTTCGACGCTTTGAGAATCTTGTCGGCCGCCTCGGTGCCCATGCCGTTGAATGTGTTAACGAGAAACTGCCGGCACGTGCGAGCGTCGGTTTCGTCGAGCAGTTCATTGAGCAAGTCCTTCGATACATTCTGCGCCGGGGCTGCACCACCGTAGGCGAGGCCGACTTCGATCTGGAATGGATTCCCCCGATACACTGAAGGAGGTCGCGTGGCGGCTGCGTAGAACTCGCCCGGTACGACCTGATGCAGCCCTTTGAGGATCAACTCTTCGCCGATCGGGCAAATGCAGTCCGTCGAGGGGTTAGAAATCTTGGTGTCCTGAATGGCATGATAGAGGGCGTCTGCATCCTGGCGTCCCAAGCGGGTCGAGTTCGCCCGCGTGCTGATCTTTGCCTTCTCGCAAATCTTCCGCGACACCGAGGGGGTCACACGCGAAAAGCTCCCCGTAAGGAACTGCGAAACGGTCATCCCCTTGGCTTCTTCCAGCATTGAAGCCAAGCGGCCCAATTCTACGCCGTAGGGATGCGGGAGAATTTCTTTGGGCTCCGGCGGCAATTTATCCGTGGAACTAGGATAGTCGCGAGTGCCGCCGTCGGGGTCAAGGTAATGCAGCGTCACATGCGGGTTCGCGATAGCCGTTTGCTCAAGGTACTCGTCCACGCTGCCCCGGCCGCGTGTGTACTTCGCTTGCAACTCAATGGTGACTCGCGTGCCGCTTTTCTCTTCGACCCACTCAATGCCATGCTTCTCGATGTACTTCGAGCCCTTCTCTCCCGGTGGGATATCAACCCCGTCCCCTTTGCCGTTCATGATCTTCGGCTGATTGCGTTTGGTATCGATCTGCAACTCGTAGTAGTGAGCCGGCTTTCGCACGGAAACCTTGGAGATAATCTTGATCGGCTTGCCCGTGGTCTGCACGCCGTACATGCCGGCCGCGCTAATGCCGATACCCTGCTGCCCACGGCTTTGTCGGAGGCGATGGAATTTAGAGCCGTACAGCAGCTTACCGAAGATCAGCGGGATCTGCTTCTTGAGAATGCCTGGGCCATTGTCTTGAATGCCCACCTTGTAGCGATCGCCGCCGGTCTGTTCGATGTGAACCCAAATCTCCGGCAAGATGCCCGCCTCTTCGCACGCATCCAGCGAGTTGTCGACCGCTTCCTTAATTGTGGTGAGTAGCGCCTTGCGCGGATTGTCGAACCCAAGCAGATGGCGATTCTTTGCGAAGAACTCGCTGACGGAAATATCGCGTTGCGAGGCGGCCATCGTTTGGGCGGTGGCACGGCGTTTTCGTTTCGCCGGCGCACCATTCGCCTGAGCACCATTCGAAGGGGCCTCCGACTGGCTCTCCGCCACGCGGCGGACCTTCTTCTTCCGCTTCTTCTTGCGCGGAGTAGGGGAGGCGTCGACAGCCACCTTCTTTTTTTTCTTCTTCTTCCGCGGAGCCGCAGCGCTGCTATTTGCGGACTTCTTCTTCACACGTTTCTTCTTCTTAGCCATAGCTGGATCGTATCAATGCAGTATTTGAGTAGCCCCCGGCGCAAGCCTTGGGGTTCAGGTGTGTGTTAATTTATAGCGATTCTCATGATTATATCGGTCGCGAGGCCGAATTCCCACCCGCTTTTGACACGGGTGCCTGCACGGCCAGAACTACTGTTACGGCACGTAAAAGAAAACTCATCGGCACGAGCCCTGCCGTCCGACAGTGATTCGTAGAGAGGAAAAATGAGCTATCCGAGTGCAGCTATCTGACGGCTTTCGCACCTTGGCCCATTCTTATGCACGAATTCACTTGAGGGGGGAAAACGATGACCCAGCGTTTGGCAAACACGGCACTGCTGGTCGCAATTGCCGCGACCACCTGGTGGCAAGCCGATGAGACCCATGCGGAAGGAATGTACGACCGCACGATCAGCTACCAGAACAAGGGCGACTTGTTCTACAATTTCCACGAGGGCCCCGAGCCCAGCGGCACCACGGCCGACATGTACATCTCGCCGATGCCTGTGCCCGCCAACGTAGGTCACACGTACACGACCTACCAGCCGTTGATGCCGCACGAGTATCTCTACAAACACACACGCAGCCATTACACCTACAACCGGGGTGCCGGCTGGACACGCTCGAAGATTCGCTACCGCACCTACGGACTGCGATTAGATCACATGCTCTGGAAGTTGAACCCGCACTTCTAAATGGCTGTTAGCCGCTGGCTATTAGCTATTGGCTTGTGTCAGAATTGTAGGACCGCCTTCTAGGGCCTTCGTTGAAATAAGGAACTTCGCTATGAGACTAATCTTCACATTGCTTGTCGTCGCGACGCTCTATGCGTGTGGCAGCCAAGCCGAAGCGGCTAATCGCTATTTGGAGCCGCAGCAGCGAGCCCAGAACTACAATTGGCACGCGAACTACGCGCACACCTCCTACGGCGTGCCGGTATCGTTAGTCGTGCCTCCGACTGCCAACATGCAAACCAATTGGAGTTGGGGCGTCGGGAGCAGCCGCGTTTCGCGCATCGACCACCAATTCGGTCGCAACTACAGTGGGCCCGGTAATAGGGGCGGATACAAATCGACCCCGGCCTGGCCTCAGGACACGGCACAGTTTGGTGTGTACTACGTGCGCGGGCCCTGGTACCCATTGCAGCCGTAGAGCGAACAACGCACCATTTGCCTAGCCGCGAGCCAACGGCTCGCTGGAGAGGCTGAGCAAGGCTACAGGCTTTGGACTTCAGGTTTCGGACTTCAAGACATGATTGCGATCGTGTCCTGAAGCCCGAGGTCTGAGGTCTGAAGCCTTTTCAGTTGCGCACCAGCGAGTCGTTGGCGCACGGCTATTTCCGATTTGCCGCGGTGGTCTCAGGATAGAGCACTTCAGTCAACTTCTGTAGTTTGTCGGCGCGGCCTTGCTCGCCAAGTTTTTCCAGCAGGTCGATGCGCGCCTTGCGAGCACGTTGCCAACGCGGTGAACCACCCGGGCTGCGCGCTTCAATGTGTGACCAGTGCAGATAAGCGTCGCGACGAGTTTCCGGCGAGGACGACAAGCGAGCAGCAACCTCTTCCGCCCTGTGCGCTTCGGATTGCCGCCCCGATCGATCACCTGCGCTACTTGTCGGCTCCGCCGCTCTCACGTCAACCTTTTCCGGAGCCACAGCCAGTGGCTCCAAAATAGGTAGCGTCGGACTAATCCGAGGCTCATACCCAAACCGCTGCTTCATAATCTGCTCGCAAATTGCTTTCTCACTGAGGACCTGCTTCTTCAGAGGACTTGAATCAGGCACACCTGCCAACGTGGCCAACTGCTCCTGAGCTAGGCCTAAAGAGTTGTACCAATCAGCCGATTCTGCAGGGTAGCACAACGCTTGCCAGCGATACGCTTTGGCCAAGTACAGCTCTAGGTTGGTGCGCAGGGCGGTAATCGCAGTGATGCTCAAGCTCGCATCGTCGTCGCTATCGGTCGGTTTCGATGACGGGCCGGGCACTCTCTTGGCGAACTCTTCATCGACATCCTTCAACATAAATAGCGCAGTTCGTAGCTTCTCGCGAGCCATGAGCATTCGCTGCTTACGAGCCGTCGCCGCAACGGGGGTGCGGTACAGTTGTTTTCCCTGCTCGATGAGAGCGAGTGCAAATTGGAATCTGACGAGTTGGTAGCGAGGGGCGTTGCTCAAATCATTCACAAGCAAGTCGATCTTTGCAATTCTCTTCCATTGTGCCTCAAGCTGTTTCAGCGGCGTCGTAGCGGGCAATGCCACGCAGCGAAGCGTTTCCCCACGTATCAACTCAACAGTATCAGCAATACGCTCTGAGGCGGGCTGCGTCGAATCCGCAATCATTTGCCGAGCGGTACTCACCGAACGTGCTTCTTCGCCGTAGCAGATCGATGCGTTTAGCAGGATCAGCGTTCCCCCGAGAATTCGCCTGAACCACGACGGCACAACGAGCACTACGTTGAGTCCTTCGTACCGTCGTGTTGCAATCATATGGCCTGTGCTCACGCTAGAATGGGGAAGTTTCTAGTGCATAGTTTCATGTAAATGTTGGGGTTTGCTCAGTGTGGTACGACTCTACTCGCAATCCTAGTTCTTATTTGTAACACCGCACTAGAGCAGCTCTTCCGACACGGCAAATTGCACTTTCAAGAATCCGGCCGACCGACAGGCATCATACACATCAATCGCCTTGCCCAGAGGGATCTCAGCTTCAATTTCGAGAATCACCGGCAGTGTACCATCAATCTGACCGAGTTGCTCTAGCAGCCCGGCGACACCAGCAAGCGAGTGCAATACTCGCCCATTCACAGCGAATCCTAAGTGATCGCCTTCACCGGTAACTTCGATCATGATCCGTTCCAATTCCATCTCGGAAATTTGCGTAGGTGTCGCCAAAGAATTCCCCTCCGCAGCATGTAACTTGCTCGGCAGCGTTCCCTCGGGTGTTTGAAAGCTAGTAGTACTCAGGAAGAAAATGAGCAGCAAGAACACCACATCGATCATCGGCGTCATCGCCGGGCCGAGGGAGTGGCTGCGACTCAAGCAGTGAGGGGCTTTCACGGCGAATCCTCTTCTACAGCGAATGCCACGTTCAACACCTGCGCTTGCACGCAAGCGGCCAGTAAGGGAGTTACTTTTCCGTAGGGGACATGTCGATCCGCCCGAATGCGCACCTGCAGTTCCTCGGCGGTAATCTTGCGCTCGACGGCCAGTCGCTTAGATATCTCTGCCACACTTGCGGCCCGGCCGCCCAAATAAGTCTCACCGACTGCAGTCACATTAATCGTAATCCGATGCTGTTGAGCCTCAGCAGACTCCAGTTTGCTTTCTGCAGAGGGGAGCAGCAAGTCCATCAGCGTCTCCTGACTTGCCAAGTGACTACTCACCAGAAAGAAAATGATTAACAAGAACACGACGTCGATCATCGGTGTCACGTTGAAGTCAATCGCGCGATCTCGGCCTAGGCTAGGTTTGCGCATGATTCACCACGAATTTACTAACAATAATGGGACGCGGATGAACGCAGATTGAGTGGATCCAAACTGATTCTTTATGGAACAGGTATCCTTCGTGCAGATTGCTTGTAGTCTAATTGCCATTTGTGGGTTCTTCGGGTCCGATCTGCAATCATCCGCCCAATCTGCGTTCATCCGCGCCCTATTACCACCTCCGTGTCTCCGTGGTTCAATGTTTCAAATTACCGACAAGTTGAGACTTCAACGGCACCATCGCAGCTTGCGCCGCGTGTCCAATCTCTGCCACCATCTTGTCGATCCGATTACGGAAGATCGCAAACGCCGCCAGCGAGGGAATCGCCACAATCAGTCCGCCGACGGTTGTGACTAGCGCCTGATAGATGCCGCTTGCCAAATCTGCCGCCCGCGCGGCGCCCTGGGCGTCGGCCACGCTTTGGAACGCGAAGATCATCCCCACTACGGTTCCTAATAGGCCCACCATCGGGGCGATGTTGCCGATGAGCGAAAGGTAGTCGATCTTCCTCAGCAGCCTAGCAGCCTGCTCAGCGAGTGTTTCCTCCATGGCCTTCTCGACGTGGTTCCACCCGAGCGGTACTTCTCCCAGCCCGGCTTGCAGTACGGCCGTCAGAGCACACGGTTGTGTTTGACAAACGGTGTTCGCCCCGGACAAGTCGCCCGTGGCAACCTTCTGGCGCACCTTCTGTGCAATATTCTCAGGCAACAGCACAGCGCGACGAATCGTGAGCAAGTGCTCTACCACTAAAGCCAAGGCTATCATCGAGAGCAACGCCAGCAGGGCGATGATTGCAATGCCCGTGACCCCACCGGAGAAAATGATGTTCAGCGGATTACGCTGGGTAGTTGTCTCAGCAAGGATGATAGGGAGGTTAGACATGGTACTATTCAAACTCGTTGCTACGCTCCCGCGGGGGAATGGGATAACCAGCCGCTCCGCGGCGAATGCATCGCGAGTACATCAGCCAACGAAGCTGCAATTTCACAAATTCAGCAACGCGGAGCATCAATCCACCGCGTTCCTACGCAGGAGCGTGTGAACGAGAACGCCACTCATTCCAGCCGTCGCACGTCAACGTAATCGTAACCGCCGCCGGTTTCTTTAGCCAAGTGCTTGAGGAAATTATCACGTCGGCTTTCTCTGCCAATGCCGAATTCAATCGTTTGAATCGCCGTGCCCTGCCGTCCAGCCCGTGTAACTGCTTTCAGTACATCAGCCCCGGGCATTGGGTTATCGGCGTCGGTCAGAAAAAACACCACGTCAGGACGCAGTGCGAGCGCCTTCTGCAGGGCTTCCCAACGATAGGTGCCCCCATCGGCCGTCATGCCTTCAATAAACCGAGCCACCGAGCGCAGGTTCGCATCCGTGGCAAATGCCGTGCGACCGTTCTGAATGCCGTCGCCTCTCCAGATACGCGTCTTATGATTGAAGAAGATAAGATGGAATTGATGCACGCTCTCCAACGAATTCAAACTGGCAATGAGCTGCCGCTTCAAGGCCACCATCGGCGTACCATTCATACTGTCGGATCGATCAAGCACGTACACAAACCGTGTGCCTTCCCCCTCCACGCCAAACAGTTTTACTTTCGTGCGGCCAATCTTGCCAACAGCACGACCCACGCCGCCGCTACCACTCTCAGCCGCCATCGTATTGGCATTGCCCAGCGGAGCGTCGTCGCTTGTCAGCGATCCAATCCCCGCCAGTGGGGGCGACAAGGGCTCAGCAGGATTTGTTTCTGCCACGCTCTTCCCCGCAGTCGCGGTACTACGCACCGCCGGAGTCTGTATCGGAGTTTGGGCCGGAGCAGACTCTTCCACTGCCTCGACGTCTCCTTCCTCCTCAAACATCACCGTGTCATCAGAAGTCGATTTCAGGACGATCCCCGCTTCGCGATCCGGTGTGTCGGCTATACCTCGCTGCTCAGGCGGCGAAGCCAGTGCAATAACCGCACACAGTAGCAATCCGTGAACAACCACCGAAGCCAACCAAGCAGGCCACGCAGCAGGTTCGGTGTTGTTGGGATGTGGTTTCACGCCTGTTTTTAGTCAGTCTGCAATTGTGAGTCTCTGCCATGGAACTGGGTAGCCGCGACACTTCGTCCGCTTGCAGCATTGCCTACTCTATCGGATGGCTCGGACAAGTGTCGGGGCCGCTTGCGGCAAGAGGTATTGAGAGGTTTCTCTAAGCTGGCTCATCGGCGGTGCTGAAAGCCTCCTGTGCTGTGCACACGGACACTTCTTCCTTTGCGTGCTTCACAAGCCGGCAGCGCGACGCTCGGAGAAAGTGTCGCTGCTAGCCAGATCCAGGAATTGTGCGTACCAGACAGAGTCTAGGCCTGCAGGAATCAAGCGTCAACGAATATGGATGCCCCACTCGGCTTCAGGCCGATTGTGCGTATAATCAAGGCCTCAGAAAACCCAGAACGAGCAGACCCGGACCATAAAGCAGAGATTGGCGAGGCAACGAGTGGAACTTCAGATTATTCATTACCCGCACCCCACGCTGCGGCACACTTCTAAGCCCCTGAAACGAGTCGACGCGGAGCTTCGCGGGATGGTCGCGCAGATGTTCGAGTTGATGTACGAGCACGAAGGCGTCGGGCTGGCCGCCAATCAGGTAGATCTACCCTATCGGCTGTTTATCTCAAACGTCACCGGCGATCCAGCGGATAGAGAGGCCGAGTGTGTGTTCATTAACCCTGTACTTTCCCACGGCAAAGGCCAAGCCGAGGGGAGCGAAGGCTGCCTGAGCATCCCCGGTGTACACGCCCCGGTAATGCGCAAGGAAAAAATCACGGTCGAAGCGTACAATCTCAAGGGGGAAGAAATATCCGCTGAGGTCGATGGCCTATTCGCACGGGTGTTGCAGCACGAAACCGATCACCTCGACGGCACGCTATTTATTGATCGCCTTAGCGAAACCCAAATGGCCGAAGTGCGGGACGAGCTGGAAGAATTCGAAATCGACTTCGACAGCCGACGCAACACAGGCGAAATGCCCGATGAAGCAACCATCGCTGCCCGCATCGCCGAGCTAGAGCGTCTGCGAACGTAATCAGTACCTTAGGAACTTTTTACCACTAAGGTCACAAAGAACACGAAGCACGCTTCGCGATTTGACGCTTGAAACCAACACCCTACGAAACTTCGTGTCCTTAGTGCTCTTTGTGGTTCAAAAGAGTAGAAAGAGTAGGATGTGATTCCATGAAAGTTATCGCCCTAGGAACTGGCCCGTTTGCTGTGCCGACATTGCGCCGACTGCACGACGATCCGCAGCACGAGGTGTTGTTGGTGGTCACGCGCCCGCCGCGTGGCCGGCGGGCGGCGATTGCGCCGATGGCTCTCGCGGCGCAAGAATTGGAACTCCCGCTCTGGCAACCTGACACCGTCAACGAGGACGAAGCCCACCAGCGGTTGAAATCGCTCGACGCGCAGCTGATGGTCGTCTGCGACTACGGCGAGATTCTCAAGCCGGCCGCGCTGGAATGTACATCCCTCGGCGGCGTGAATCTGCATGGCTCGCTACTGCCGAAATATCGTGGAGCCGCGCCCGTACAATGGGCTGTGTTCAATGGCGACCAAGAAACGGGAAACACGGTCATTCAAATGACGCCCGGCCTAGACGCCGGCCCCATCCTTGGTGTGCAACGCACACCGATTGATCCCCACGAAACAGCGGGCGAACTAGAAGAACGGCTTGCAGAAATGGGGGCCACTTTGGTCGAGGAAGTGATCGCCCAATTAGCCACGGATTCGACCTCGCCAGTAGAGCAAGATTCAAGCAAGAAAAGCAAAGCACCACGACTCGCCAAGGAACATGGCTTGATCGATTGGTCGCAATCGGCTCAGCAAATCCATAACCAAGTCCGTGCCCTCCAGCCTTGGCCGCGGGCTTACACCCACTGGGAAGCAGATGGAGACGACCCGCAGCGTCTGATTGTCCACCGGACGCGTTTCCCAGAGGCAGATTCGGGCGATTCTGCCACGCCTTCTAGCGCGGATTCTAGCGAGCCCGGCACCATTACCTCTGCCGAGGATTCGCTTATCGTTGCCACCGGCGAAGGTGTTTTGGAACTGCTAGAAGTCCAACCCGCAGGCAAGCGGGCCATGCCAGCGGGCGATTTTCTACGGGGAAATCGCCTCAAACCGGGTGATTCGTTGAGCTAACCTCACGGCGCGGCTAAGCCTCAAGCGGCCGGCGCCGCTAAGCCGCAAGCGGTAAAACGGCCTCGCACGCACCGGCAAGTGCGCTGTATCATACGAGTTCCCCCCGAAACCCCAAATTACCAAACGTTTGCTAGCCCGCATCGACCCGATGCCGCTAGTGTGCTTGGTAGCGTTACGGAGAAACACCGCGATGGATCGCTGGGACATTTTACTCATTTGCTTTGCCGGCTACGTCGCGGTGACCACGCTTGTGAAGCTGATGGCCGCCCGCCGCAACGAACTGGTCGAGCAAGTCCGCATGCAAGTCGAGCAACAGAAAAAGCAACTAGCCAAACAACAAGTACAAGCGGAAGATAAACAAGAAAGCGAAGCTGCATGAGCCTGGGGTGCTCTAGTCTGAACCACAGAGCCGACTCTTAGAATCGCAGTGGAGGTTCACAGAGTGAAAAAAAACTCGACTCGAGGAATTGCGGAACAAAATACGACATCGAAAACCAAGAACTACCCCCCATGCCTACCTAAGGCATTTCAATCCGTCTCCGAAAGCTTCCTCCGTGTATCTCTGTGCCCTCTGTGGTTCAAAGAAGAAGCGGAGCCCGGCAAATCATTTTTCCAATGACCAAAAAACTTTACATCGAAACCGTTGGCTGCCAGATGAACGTGCTTGATAGCGAGCTCGTCGTGGCCAGCTTGCGTAAGGAGGGGTACGAACTCACCGATAGCCCACAAGCGGCAGACACGGTGCTCTTCAACACATGCAGTGTTCGTCAGCACGCAGAAGACAAAATCTACAGCGCGCTCGGCAGGCTGAAAAATGCCAAGCAAGAGAATCCCGATAAGATCATCGGCGTGCTGGGCTGCATGGCTCAGAAAGATCAGAAGCTCATCTTCCAAAGAGCGCCCTACGTAGACTTAATCGTCGGCCCTGGGCAGCTACACCAAGTGCCGCAGTTGATTTCTGAAATTGCCGACGGGGCAGGGCAACAGATGGAAGTGAGCCTCGGCCGCAAGGACGGCGGTCGTGCGGAAATCGAACGCAGCCACGAGAGCTTCGACCCGCTGCGCGATCCCACGATGCGCCCCACGCCCTACCAAGCGTACGTGCGTATTGTGATCGGTTGCGATAAGTTCTGCACCTACTGCATCGTGCCCAGCGTGCGCGGCCCGGAGCAAAGCCGACCGCCGGCGCAAATCCTCGCCGAAGCACGTCAACTTGCCAGCGAAGGCTGCAAGGAAATCACGCTCCTTGGGCAAACGGTTAACAGCTACAAGTTCAAAGAGGGGGAGCGCACAACTCGGTTTAGCGACCTACTCAACGCGGTTCATGAAATTCCGGGCATCGAACGCATCAAGTTCGTGACGAACTACCCCAAAGATATGACCGACGACGTGCTAGAGACCGTGCGCGACCTGCCGAAGCTCGCTAAATACTTGCATGTGCCTTTGCAAAGCGGCTCCGACGCGGTGCTCGATCGCATGAAACGCGGCTACACGACCGATGACTATCGTGAAATGCATGATCGTATCCGCGAGTGGCTACCCAGAGCGGCTGTTTCGAGCGACTTTATCGTCGGCTTCTGTGGGGAGACTGAGGACGAATTCCAAGCCACCATGGACTCCGTGAGGGAGTATCGGTTCAAGAACAGCTTCATTTTCAAGTACAGCGAACGCCCAGGAACCAAAGGCGCAGAGCGCTACCCGGACGACATTACTGAAGAAGTCAAACGCGAGCGCAATAATCGGCTACTTGACTTGCAAAATGAGATCAGCGAGGCAGACAACCAAGATTTCCTCGGCCGCGAGGTGGAAGTTTTAGTCGAAGGCCCTAGCAAGACGGCCACGCGTAAAGACGAAGCCGATGGCCCCGTCCTCCAACTCACCGGACGCACCATGTGCGATCGCATCGTGGTATTCGAGGGCAACCAACGCCAAATCGGCGAGACGCTACCGATTGCAATCTACGACGCCAACGCGCACACCCTGTTCGGCAACGTCGTTACGCAACACGTGGGGCCGGAGCTATTTACCCTCGGTGTTTGAGCTCCGTACCTCAGATTAATGAACCACGAAGGGCACAAAGAACACTAAGGTTTGTAGGGCACTTATCACGCTCTGCGACTTTACTTTGTGACCTTTGTGGTTCAAAAACTATTTGGGCTCGCGTTCCGGTGCGATCTGTCACCAGCACAGACTCACGACGCCAAACACGCATTGATCGCCATCAACGTGGTACCGATCGATTCCCGAATCACCTCGTCCGCCAGCGAGTCCAGCGGTGTCGTGTCGCGGTTGATGATGACCAGCCGGGCCCCGTTTCGTACCGCAGTCGCCGGTAAGTCAGCTGCCGGCGACACGACCAATGAAGAGCCAATTGCCAACAGCAGGTCCGTCTGCCGACACCACTGGGCCGCTTCGCGCAGCACGTCCGCTGGCAGTGATTGACCGAACGAAATCGTCGCGTGCTTCAAACGTCCCGTAGCGCATTTGCCGCATTCGGGAACGCGATCAGTTTCTAGAAACTCAGCCACGAGCGGCCCAGCCTCGTAGCGAGCTCCGCAATCTTGGCAGAGAATCTGCCGCGCCGTCCCATGCAATTCGAGCACCTCCCGATTGCCGCCCATTTGATGCAGCCCGTCGATGTTCTGCGTCACCACGCCACGAATCGTGCCGTCCCGTTCCCACTGGCCAATCACACGATGCCCATCATTAGGCTGTGCGTCGGCAAATTCGCGATGCCCCTCGGCTTTTTGTTGCCAGTATTCGTGCCGCGCTTCCGCGCTGGCCATAAACTCGTCGTAGTAAACGGTGCGATACTTCGACCAGACGCCGCCAGGCGAGCGAAAGTCAGGAATCCCGCTCTCCGTACTCACACCAGCACCGGTGAACACGACTACGTTCTTGGCTTCGGCCAGCCAACCGGCAATTTTCGTCGCGACTTCGGTGTTCATGCCCTGCATTGTTCAACTCGCGAGAACCGCCGTCAATGTGGGGTGCGTAAGTACAGGGTGCCACCGGAGACGCGGCATTGCTCCCACTGTGTCATTCCGAAAGGAGTCGAACGACTGAGCCAACTAATCGATATTGGCGGTATCAACTCTAGTTCGGTTCGCCGTTCGCCCATTCATCCGGCCCCCTCGCACTGGTAGGATAGGACTCTTCGCGAAACACGAACACTAAAAGGATAAATCATGGGAAAACTCACAGGAAAACGCGTCGTCGTCACCGGAGGCGGCCAGGGGCTAGGACTCGCGATCGTGCAGGAATTGATTCGCGAAGGATGCCATGTGGCCATTCACTATCACACCAGTCGCGAAGGTGCCGATGGGTTGGTTGCCAGCGCCACCAGCGAGAACCTACCAGCGAAGGCGTTCCAGGCGGATCTTACCGACGAGCAGTCCGTGAAGTCGTTTGTACAATCAGCCTGTGAATTCCTGGGGGGCATCGATGTCCTGATCAACAACGCAGGCGATCTCGTCGCGCGACGCAACCTTGACGAAATCGACACCAACTTCTGGGACAAGGTGATGAACATTAATCTCACCTCCATGATGTTGGTTTCGCGGGAGTGCGCTCCCCACCTTTGCAAAAACCAGGCGAGTAGCATCGTCAATCTTGCCTCACTGGCCGGTCGCAAAGGAGGCCACGGCGGATCACTGGCCTATTCGACCGCCAAGGGGGCAACGCTCACCTGGACGCGCTCGCTGGCCAGCGAACTAGCGCCACGCGGCGTGCGAGTGAACGCAGTCGCCCCGGGCTTGATGCTGGGCACCCGTTTCCACAACACGCACACCACCAAAGAGTCCGCGGATAACACAGTAGCCGGCATCCCATTGGGCCGAGCTGGCAACCCCGAAGATGTCGCCCGCCCGGTGGTCTTTCTGGCCTCCGAGTACGATGGCTTCATTACCGGCGCCACGCTTGATATCAATGGTGGGGTTTACTGTGCTTGACGCGGTTTTACCGCAGCGTAGTTCCCGGTAGCACCTCTGAAATTCGGATAGGAGTCTCGTAACTCGGTCGCAAGTCAACGTAGCCGGAGCGGGTATCTGGAAAGTGCCCAGCTAAGAAATGGGGTGAATCACCCAAGGTTGCCAGGTGGCTATGGTGCCAACGCCTTATTCTGTCCATTTCGACTGCAAGTCTAAGCAGTGTTCCCTTACTCGTGATACTGCAACGGCTTGCGGCAATATTTGGACATGCTACTTTATTGAGTTATACAGATTACTTTCTGTCCATTTATCGTTGGGGGGGCAATCCGTTGGCTGAGGCGATTGAAGCAATTATCCGGTTGGCTCTTGGATCGCAGTCGCAGTAGTTTGCTCCGTCGCTTCGCCACCGATCATTGCTGTTTACACAGGATGGCGAAAGGATCATCCATTCTGGAAGCACTTTTGGCGGCGATATCGTTTTATCGTCTTTCATGCCGTTAGCACCCGCCCCTGACGTGCCCCCTAACCACCGGCTGCAGTTGACCGGCTGCGCCCGCGAGTAGACTGTTGTTGCCGGTTTGAAGCCTGCTCCCGCGGGCGGCCGGCAACTGAGCCATTTACGTTAGGGCGCTAAACCCCATGATCGTAAGACGCGGCATCACGAGCTTCTTCAACTGGGACGACCGCGGCCCCATCCCAGAAATCGGCATCGCAGAATTCAAATCCATCGTCTACGCCGCGGCGACTCCACTGGGGTATACCGTGTCAGATGTTTCCGAGCGTGGCGTCACGCCGAATTTTCATTCCGCCTTGCTGACAAACGGCGACACCGCGCTTTCAATCCTTGGTCATTCGACCTATCCGATTGTCGCATTTTCCGAACCGTTGGAACTACTCTCATGTGAAATTCGGTTCATTGATTCCGATCCGCTGACACAACAACTTGCAACCCTATTTCCTAATGTGACTATTGCGACAACTGCCGAACTCGATCGCAATCTCACTGACACTGATCTCGCAATACTAGACACTTCGGAACGCGAACAGGTAAAATATTGGCAACCGCAATCTGTCGGGAATGCTGCGTTCAACTGGTGGGATTGACCGCCAATCGCGACATAACAATGGGTTGCACACGGAGCCGCGGGTCGCGCGGGTTTCGAAATCAGTACTGTTCGCCGCGGCCCGGTGAACCCAGCCGTTAGGGCGACAATGCTACGCCAGGTGCCACTGCTGGCTTGCCCAGCAGTGTGAATCGGTGTTGGGCATGCCGTTGAGCCCGCGTTTGAATTCTTGCTAACCGTTAGCTAGGCGTGGGTAAATTGCTGTCCACGCCTCAACCCTCCACCATCGGCGGAAAGCACTCCAAAATCTGCACTTCCCGCTCCGCCTCAATCGTATAGCTCCCCAGGCCCGCGGGGCAGAAGAATTTACTCAGCCGTTTCAGCTTCAATTCGTGCTCAGCGGTTCGAATAATACATTCGCCGCTGGTCACGACGCCCGCAAAGAACGAATCTTCGGTGCGCTGGACGCTACCACAGATCGTTGATTTCTTCACGCGAAAGCACGGCGTGGTTTCTGGGCCGATCAAACTATCACGATGTCCCGCGTCACCGTAGGTGGCTTCCCGTTGAGCCTGGAACATGAAGTCGCGGCGCACTAGGTCCTCGGGCTTCGCCTCGAAATCGAAGATGTCTAGGCAAAACTCGAGGCCCCGGTTCATGAATCTCGCGGACTCGGGCAACGTGTAGCCTGCGCGCTCGAACTCGAAGCGGACGACCAGGTCCGAAGGCTCCATGATCTCCACCATGAAAATGCCCTCGCCGATCGCGTGCGGCACACCGCCGGGGATAAACAGCACGTCGCCCGGCTTCACATGGATCTTGTCGAAACAATCCAAGATCGCTGCCATGTTCTGCTCTTCGATCCAACTACGCAAATCATCGCGACTAGGTGGCCGCTGAAATCCCAGATAGACGTACGCCTGGTCGACATTCCCCTGCTTGGCATCCTCACGCACGTCCAGAATGTAATACGCCTCGGCCTTGCCCGAATCAGAATCGAGATGCCGCTTCGCAAAGTCCGCCGTCGGATGGGCTTGTAACTGCAGACGCACCGAGGCATCCAACAGTTTGATGAGCACCATCGGTTGTTGCCCGTACCGTGCCACGTGATCCGCGCCGAGGAAATACTCAGGATCTTTGGCGATCAAGTCGGGAAGGAGCAGCTCTTGCCCATCGATGCTGACCTTGGAAATGCCCTCGTGCTCGCCATGCGAATCAGGATTGTTGGCCGCAGTGACTGAGCCGATCCAGTCTTCGGGGAAGTGACTATCGGCGGGCTCGGTTTTACCGACCAGCTCATCAAGTATCCGGCCGCCGAGGTAGCTGCGCCACACGCGGTTTTGGGGTAGCTCGATAATTCTGTCTTTGTATTGCACCGGCTTGAGCCCCTAACGTTTTAAGACAAGTCGCACTGTGTGATGAGCTGCACCGCATGATGAACTGCCAGCCTTCGCCGCCGAACTGGCTAGCCGTTGAACTAGGCCGTTGAACTAGGCCGTTGAACTGGGCCGTACAACTAGACCGCTGAATTGGGCCGTAAAACTAGATCGGCACCTGAAAGTGTACGGTTTAGTAGAGTAGGGTGCCACTGCTGAAGAAGCCAGCAGTGGCACACCAGGCGACAACTCAAGACTTGTTCAGACAAGCCCCAAGCATCGTCGCCTGGTTCAGCAAGCGTAAGATTTCGACCGGCGAATAAGAGCGAGGCTCGACCGTTTGTACGACCAATACGCCTTGGGAATCGATGGGCACGCCGAGAAACGATTCGTAAGCGTCTTCTTCGGCTTCTGGGAAATATTTGAAGCGAGGATGCTTCGTCGCTTCTGCGATAGCAACCGGTTGCATCTCTTCAGCGACCATTCCTGCCAGACCCTCATGCAGTCCCATTCGCAGTGAACCGACGCAGTTCTGATTAAGTCCAACCGTCGCTGCCAGAACCAAGGTTGCAGCGTCTTTCTCCCTCAAGTAGATCGAACAGACATCCACTTCTAAACGATTACCCAGTTTGGCAACAATGTCCCTCAAGACGCTGCTAAGTCGTAGGGTCTGCGAGAAAATCTCATTGAAAGCATCCTCCGTTAGAAACGACTGTTCGGCGATCGGGTGTTCATTGATCATGCTATGCAACAGCGCCGGCTACCAACTCGCGTTCTTCATGAACAACCTCAGCCGGCTCGTGGTGATTGTCGTGATCTTCGTTGTCGTTGTGATTCTCAACGAGCGGTAATTCTTCTGCCAGCGACAGTGCTTCTTGCTTGGCAGCGGCACGCCTTGACGCCAAAAAAAACAGTGCGGGAGCGGCAAGCACTAGAAGGGTGGGCCCGGGCGAATAGGAGATGACAAATGCGCACCATCCGTAGAGGGCTGCCACGGAGACCACGACAATCGCCCCACCGACTTCGGCGAGCTGCTTCTTACTGGCAAGCGTATAGCCGAGACAGATGGCGAGTAGGATTCCCATGAAGATTGGCAGATCAGCACTACCCGCCTTGCCCGAAAAGAACCGCTGAAAGTGGTAGTTAAAGTTTATATCGCTAGTGAAGAAAAAGACGCTGGCGAATATCGTGGTCGCCGCAACCGACGTCCACAACGCGATGGTGTGTGTCATATCTTCCAATTTGTGCAGTACTTGCGCAGTCATCTCTCGGTCTCTCCAATACGGTGGGATGTTTCCCTTTGCTCTTCTCGTTCGCAAAGGAACTTCGGCGGGCTACTAGCGCTTAGCAACCTCGCGGAAGCTGAGTAACTAGTAGTGTTGAGGTGGGGCTTCAGTGAGAACTGTTAACGTGTACTCACTATTGCTGCTAGCGGACTAGCGGCTGATGAGTAAGTGCAATGGGCGTGCCAAAATTTCGGCAGAGAGGCAAAGCCGGACGAAAGGTGCCAGTAAATAGGCGTTTCTCACTGCTTATTCCAATGAATTCCATCTCGCTGACTAGATTACAGTGGATCACCGAATGCGTTTTACTGCTGAACTTCTCAGATAGCACTCTATCCTTGAAAGCCGTATCTTTGTGCAGCACTGCCTAATGTGCGCGCCGGACGATCATAGGGAGATAAGTCGAAAGTTGTGGAGCCTGCTCGAAAGGCAGCTTCCTACAAGTTCGCCCTCCACTCTACGAGCTCAGTTACGATTTTGCTGCATAACTGGTTCCCTTCACGGCGGTTCAGTTTGCATTAGATAGGCGGCTACAGTCTGTTACTGCTTTGGATGTGTGGAGTGGCACCTAGCGATTCAAACTCAGCAGCCTCATCTCGGTCCGTCTTACCAATCATCCTCCCGACCGGCCAGAACTCGTTGCCGAACCGATCTAGCGATTCTCTGTAATCGGGCCCTGCAGCATCTCTCGCTGCCAGGCAACGCTCGCTTATTTCTGCACGGCAGCCATGACAGCCCCCACGCCGTCAGGTTATAGTGGCTCTGTAGGCGGACCCTCAAAAATCAGTCTCCCGTTCTTCCGCTGAACCTATGCAACCCACCGCCGATGCAGTCCCAACGCCTACGAACCATTCTCGGAACTCAAGACCAGGAAGTCCCCGGCGAGGCGCGTGCCTGGCTCAAGCAATTGGGCGTATCAGACGTGCGCACTGGGCATTCGAACCTAGTCCGATTAGCCGATGCGGGTGTAACGCTGGACTTATTGGCTGAAGTCTGCCGGCAATTCGAAGAGACCGCTCCTCGACTGGCCGATGTGGACATGGCGCTGAACAACCTGGAACGCTTCCTGCTGGCGGCGCGCAGCCCGCTTTCCACGGCGGCACTTTTCGAGCGCGATCGCCAAGCGCTTCCGAATTTATTGTTGCTACTCACAGCTAGCCAAGACCTGAGCGATTTGCTCTGCTCCGATCCGGAGAGTTATGACCTGCTGCGCATGACGGAGGGACTTCCCTACGCAAGGGAAACAATCGTCGGAGAGCTTGTCGCCGAAGTTGCTTCCTTGGATACCAATGATGACGTGATGGCTCACCTGCGCCGTTTCAAACGTCGTGAGACGTTGCGGATTGCTTACGGTGATGTCGTCGCAGAGCATCCTGTGGATCAGGTCACAAGGCAGATTTCCTACGTGGCCGACGCGGTGGTCGAAGCCGCTTTGCAGCATGTGCATCGCAAGCTTCAGGGGAAAGTCGGGCGAGAGCGCCCGCAGTTCGTAGTCCTTGCGCTCGGAAAACTGGGCGGACGAGAACTCAACTACTCGAGCGACATCGATTTAGTATTCCTGCATGATTCCGTGGCAGACGGAACCTTAGGGGCGGACCAGTACGCGCATCGGGTGGCCCAACAGCTCATTCAGCTGCTTACCGAACCGACCGACCTCGGCGCGGCCTACCGCGTAGACATGCGACTCCGACCGGAAGGCCGACGTGGGCCGCTGAGCACCGGACTCGGTCAGGCGCTTGCCTACTATGACCTGCGCGGCCGTACCTGGGAACGCCAGGCGTATGTCAAGGCACGTGTGATTGCCGGCGACATCGAACTGGGGGAGCGGTTTCTTGGGCAACTCGAGCCCTGGGTGTATCGTCGCTATCTTAGCTTGGCGGATATCGCTGGAATTCAGTCGTTGAAGCGCCGGATTGAGAAACGCGCCGATGCGAAAGGCGTGGCGAATACCAACGTGAAAACGGGACACGGCGGCATTCGCGATATCGAATTCGTGATCCAGTTCCTCCAGTTGCTCAATGGCGGGGCCTCCCCCGAAGTGCGCACGGGGAACACGCTTGAGGCCATTAGCCTGCTGGAACAGGCAGGTTGCTTGACCGAACAGGAACGCAGCATCCTCGACGTCAACTACCGATTCCTCCGAAAAGTGGAGCACCGCCTGCAGATCATGTTCGATCTGCAAACGCACGAGCTACCGACCAGTAGTGAGGAGATGCGCAAGCTCTCGCGTCGATTGGGCTACTCAAGACAGTCCGACCACGGTTCTGATCAATCGGCGAAAAGACTTTTTCAGGAGGACTACGAGCAGCGCACGGCCGAGAACAACCGTATTCTCGATCACCTGCTGCACGATGCCTTTGAGGAAGCCACCGTAGACAGTCCGCAGCAGTCTCGAGAGGTCGATCTTGTGAACGACCCTGACCCGAGCGAGCAGGCCATTGAAGAGATTTTGGGGCACTATCCCTTCTCAGACCCAAGAACCGCCTACGACCACCTGATGTCGCTTGCCACGGAATCGATTCCTTTCCTCTCCACGCGGCGCTGCAGGTTGTTTCTCGCGTCGATCGCACCTCGCTTGCTCTCTGCCATTGCTGCTACGCCCGATCCTGATGCGACACTGATTGCGCTGTGCCGCGTAAGCGACTCGCTCGGTGGCAAGGCAGCGCTGTGGGAACTGTTCAGCGAGAATCGCCCGTCGATGAACCTCTACGTCACGCTCTGCGCGGCATGTCCCTACTTGACGGGAATCCTCACCACGAACCCTGGTATGATCGACGAGCTCACCGACAGCCTGCTCACCGATCGGTTACCTGACTACGACCGACTTCACAAGTCTCTCGAAGAGCTAGCCCACAGCGCGGAAGACCTCGCGCCCATTCTGCACAGCTTCAAGGCTTCGCAACACCTACGCATCGGCGTGCGCGACATACTTGGCAAGGATGCCATCCAGGCGACCCACCAGGCGCTATCCGACACGGCGGAAGTTTGTCTGAAAAAGGTGATCGAGATCGAGTATGAGAAGCTCGTGGAGAAGCTCGGTGAGCCGCAAATCGGATCGGAGCTGCCCGGTGAGAGTGGCATTGAAAGGATCACCTCGGAGATCCTGCCCTGGAGTGTGCCCGTCGAACGGCATGGCACCACGTGCGAGTTTCTCGTCGTGGCCATCGGCAAGCTCGGTGGTAGCGAGCCGAACTTTCACAGTGATCTCGATTTGGTTTTCTTGTACGAGGCAGAAGGCGATACGCAGCCCGTCCAACGTGGTGGGCACGATCATAGAAACTCAGGGACGACCAACAATCACTTCTTCGGCGAGCTAGCGCAGCGAATCATCAAAAAGGTCAACCAGTTTGGCCCCCAGGGGCAGCTCTACGAAGTCGATCCGCGCTTGCGCCCCACGGGTCGCGGCGGTCAGTTGGCCGTCTCGCTGGAATCGTTTGTGAAGTACTTCGATCGCGGCGAAGGCCAACTCTGGGAACGCCAAGCATTGTGCAAGGCTCGTGTCATCACGGGCTCTGAGATCGCTAGGACACGCTGTGAGGCGGCCCTCCAGCAAGCCGTGTTTGGCCAAGCGTGGCAAGAGAATCAAGTAGGAGAAATCAGGCAGATGCGAGCCAAACTGGAAGCCTCCGCCTCGCCACGCAATCTCAAACGCGCCCGCGGCGGCACCATGGACACGGAATTCATTGTGCAAATGCTGCAACTCAAGCACGGTTGTCAGGAACTTTCAATTCGGCAAACCAACACACTGAAGGCGCTCGACGCGCTCGCAAGTGCCGGGCTGCTCAAGCAGGAAACAGCCGAGCAGCTCGCTGGCAGCTATCGCTTCCAAAGAAATGTCGAATCTCGCATCCGACTGATGAACTCCCCCGGTCGGCACGAGTTCCCAGAAGACGAGAAAGAACTAGCCCGGCTGGCGATGCTCTTGGGTTATGAGAACACGGAGTCGCTAACTGCCGAAGCAGAGAAAGTGTTCCGTCAAACCCGCGCGGTGTTTGACGCGTTTTTTCCGGCGTGACCACTCGTTCCCACGCTCCTTCGTGGGAACACAAGATTCTGACGCTCTGCGTCTGGCCCGGTGCGAAGGCCAAGCACTGTCAGGGTCGAGCGCCGCAGGAGCGGCTAGATATCCCGTTCCCACGCAGGAGCGTGGTAACGAGGAGGCGCTACCCATGCCACCCACTAAAGCCCTAGCCCCGCCTCAACGTGCTCGGCACTCATCACAAAGATTTTTCCGTCTCCCATGCGGCCGATTTAGCCTATTTTACTCGGTTTTGCTTGCATCTCGAGTGCCAGGCGGCTACTGTACAGGCAACCTTCGTCTTTCCTAGACACTTCTATAATCAGCGAAGCCAATGATTTCTTAACAACTGACCTGTGGGCAACCTTCAACAGCATTGCCCGTTTTGGTTGGTTGTGTCATTGGCAATCCGGTGCATCGCTCGTTTCCTTGAGCAACGGGACTTCGCGCGGCTGGTTCCTCGGGGCTGTTGCAGCGTCTCTTTATCGCTTTCGTCGGATTTGCCAACCTCCGATTTTCTGTTGAATGATACCCACGCCACTACTTACTCCAGCTGCTCCCCACAAATGACAACTCGCTATGAACTCACGTAAGCCGATCTACCAGATATGTACCACCGTCTTGCTTCTCTTACTTTTTGGAATTCAGAGCAAGTCGAGCCCGGCGCAAACCAATAGCACTTGGTTGAATTTACCCGACGCAACCGACTGGTTCGATCCCTTGAATTGGGATAACGGGGTCCCCAACTCGGCTGGCGCTACCGCCAACGTGGCAGCGCAGGCCGGCATCGTTACTCTTGATTTGGACGCCCAGGTTACCCTTGGGAACGCAAGCTTTTCCGATTTTGGCACGATCGCATTGCAAGGGGCGGGCCCGTTGTTGCTCGACAATCCAGGTTCCGAGCCGGCGACCGTCAGGACGCTTATTCCTCAGCGAGTCACTTTAGGTGTAGAGATAGCGACGCCCGTGCTAATCGCTCCGGGGGAAAGCCTACTCTTCGACCTCGTGGGACTGAAGAATGTTGAACTGAGTGGTAGTATTGCTTCTTTGGAGGGAGACATCGCAAAGACTGGGTTTGGAGCGCTCAGGCTATCTGGCGACAACTCAACGTGGCAAGGCAGTATTGCAGTCGATGGAGGAGAATTGGTGCTCGCGGATGTCAACGCAGTTTCAAGTAGCAGCGGCATCTCAGTGGGGCCCAACGCTCGCTTATCTTTCGTTTCTCAGAGTGTTACGGGGCAGAGTGATTCCGATTATCTCGTGCCCACCACAACACTTGACGGCGGCAAGGTAGGTGTGAAATTGTCAACCAGATTGGCGCGAGGTGAATTATACGGCGTTGCGGGCTTTACCGATGTGGTCATGGATTTAGACCTCTCCCGTGATAGTACCATCGAACTGACACAATTCGACTCGATGCGGATACAGGGAGCTATCACTGGTGCCGGAGGACTGAGCTTTTTGAAGAGAGAAATCCCTAATCTTCCCGGGGGCCAATCTAACAATCCAGTAATCACAATCGATGGTTCGACATCCTACTCCGGCAAAACAGAAATTGGCCCCGGCATGCGCGTTTTTTTCGAGCAGCCCGCGGCCTTAGGAGATGCAAACGCCAATACTGTAGTAGATCGAGGGGAGCTATTGCTTAGGGGAGGGGGTGGAAATGAACAAATTGTTGTGAAAGAGGGAAGTCTAGATTTGGGCGGATCTGTCACTCCTTATGGACATCAAATCACACTGGAGCGAGGCCTGCTCACCGGTGGGAGTGTTGACGGCTTGGCAGCCACATTGGACGCGCCGGTTACTTTCTCGGGTGGCGTTGCCCTTGGAGTGACTTCGAGTAACAGTTACGTTTTTACGAATGGCTTGCATGGCTCCGGTTCTGTTTTCGCATCAAGAAAAGTTGACATTGCAGGTGAAATTGTGGCTCGTGGAAACTTCGCTGCCACGCAAAGCGGACCGGTGAGGCTCTCTGGTAAGCTTTCGCAAGCGGGTGATGTCTTCATCTCCGAGACCCAAATGGAACTCACCGGAGACTTAGAGTCTCCCCGTGGTACGTTTTATTTAAGCCCCGGTCGTTTTGTTGCAAGTCTGGTCGCTAGGCAGAGCAATACGCTTGAGTCCTTCGTTATCGATCCCCGCACCGCTGAGAGAGAAAGCTTTATCGAAGATTTGCGACTAGAGGCCGACCAAGGAGCTGTCTTGTCGATCACCGACGAGCTAAGATTTCTTGGCGGAACTATTCGTGGTGCTATTGCAGGGCAAAAAGTGCTGACGAAGCAGGATAGAACCCCGGGAGTCCTGGAAGACATCCGTGGATCAGGATTCACACGCGTCGATGTGGAAGGTGGCCAGCTCACTGTAAGGGGAGATGCGGGTGAGGCACCGCCAGCAATTCACTTGGGCGTTCACGATACCGCTCAGGTAGTCCTCGATACGGAAGAAATTTATCACGGAGACATCCACTTAAATAATGCCAGTGGACCGATTGGTCAGGCTGCGTTGGTTGTTGGCGGCAGTGAAGCCTTGGAGCAAACAACGTTGGCGGGAAACGTGTTTCTCGGTGATCGTGGCTCCAACCTGTCAGCGGGTGTTTTTACCGGAGAGGTGGCTCTCATCACAGGCGTGCTACACGGTGGCGACCTCACGGTCAAAGGACGGCAAGATTTACGCTTTCAGAGTGGTAACCACTCCTATTCCGGAGAGACGCATGTTCTGGCAGAGAACTTTAGGTTAATCGAAAGTGGCAGCCTTAATTCGACATCAAAAATCGTTGGAAATGGCAGACTCTCTAGGGGCGGCGGTAGGAGCGGCTTGATTCTCGACAACAGTGGTGAGATTGCAAATGAAGATCGTATCCCAGATAGCACGCCGGTTGATCTCAACGGCATGAAGTTGACACTCCTGGGACGCGCCGGAGAGCAACTCACTGAGCGGTTGGGGACCGTAACCCTGGATCGGGGAACCAGTGAGATCGTTGTAGAAAACCCGTCAGATTCCGGCAGTGAGACGACATTAGAGATAGCAAGTTTGGTCAGGCGTCCTGGCACGGCGTTGCGGTTTGACCCGGGCAGCAACGGCGGCAAACTGCAATTCGCAACCGCACCCACTCTGGACGACAACCTGCTTGGGGGTTGGGCGACTGTAGAAGATGATTTCGCGACTTATGGCCCCGACGGCGTCGTCGCCTATTCCGCACTGCACACCTATGCTACCAACCTGATTGCGGCCACCTCTACAGACAACGTAGGTGACTTCAGTGGAGGTGTCACTCTAGCGGAAGACAAGAACATCAACGCGCTGAAGATGGGTAGTGGTCCGATTGACCTCAATGGTCACACCCTAACATTAGAAAGTGGCGGATTGCTACTTGATGCATCAATCACGAATGGTCAATTGAGCGCAGGCGCTTCCGACGGTGCGGAGCTAATCGTCAGTGGGGCCGGCACGATCTCGGCAGATATTGTCGACAACGCACAGGGGTCGGTCGGTTTGACCTACGCTTCGAATACAGGGCCCCTGCGCCTTCATGGCAACAACACGTACTCAGGGCCAACCAAGTTTAGTGCTGGTAGTGGCAGCAGCGTTTTACTCTTTAGCGAGGGCGCATTGCCGACAGGCACAGACCTGACCCTCAACGGCACTTTTCTCCGCGTAGAATACGAGTCTGAGATGCCCATGATTCTGGGAGATGTCGAAATATCGGACTACGCAGAGTTCCGTCCTTCAGCAACCAATTCGCCCACAGTTCGGGCAAACAGCATTACGATCGCCTCGGGTGGACTTGACGATCTGAAATTGGAAGGAGACTTCCCAATCACAAAAATCGGGGAGGGCATCGCGTCGCTCTCCAGAAGCTTGGCAATGCATACCGGACCCATCGATATCCAGGGAGGTCAATTCATTACGGATCAGTTCGGAACGGCACCGCTGGATGACGAGCATGCTGTTACCATTCACCAAGGGGCAAGCCTGAGGACCGAAAGCGGCCTCGCTCTCACGGGTAGAAAATTCCGCTTCGATGGCGGCATCCTCGATATGGAATTACGAGGCGGCATTTCTGCCCCTATCGAGGTTCTCTCGGGTGGTGGATTCATCCGTATTGAGCGCGGAACTACCGTTGTCACAAGCTCGATAACAGGGCAGGGCCAACTCGTAGTCGAGGGCGGATTCGGCAACGGGATCATTGACTTTGAAGGCGATTTGAACGCTTTTCAAGGGGCGCTACGATTCACAGGAGGTGTGACAAATCTGCGCGGTAACAATGTAACTTACTCTCAGCCAATCGAGATCGCTGCTGCAGACTTGACAGTCTACGACACCAATGCCCTCGGCACAGGGGAAGTGACGATTCTTCCTGAGGGACGTTTGAGTATTACCAATGCCGTGACTGGCAACCTCGTGTTAGCGGGAGGAGCGTTGACAATGGCTCCGGGTAACTCTCTTTCCTCCCCGCGGCTAAATGGTGATTTGCGTGTAACTCAGGATTCCTACATCTTCATTTCTCCACTGGTCGATGGCAGGCAGATCTTGCCGGTGATTGAGAGTGCAATTGGACTTTCCGATCAAACTAATCTCACTATCTCACCTGATCTAGCCCTGCAAGCGAGAAGAGTTGCTGCAAATATCAGTCGAGTCCAGGAACGAATCACTCTCGGTGGCGATATCATTGTAGACGGCGACGCCTCCATCACATCTTTCGACGCTTTCGTGAGGATGGACGGAACAGTCCGTGCTGGAACAGAGCACGCTAGCCTTGACCTTGTTGGCAACGA
Source organism: Adhaeretor mobilis (assembly GCF_007741515.1). GTDB lineage: Bacteria > Planctomycetota > Planctomycetia > Pirellulales > Lacipirellulaceae > Adhaeretor > Adhaeretor mobilis. The sequence goes on along the minus strand of NZ_CP036263.1, from coordinate 5,317,492 downwards.
CACCTTTGATTTTCAAGGATCAATTCAAATCGACGAGTCGAGGTCGCTTGCCGTGACTTTCGATGGCGAGGCGTCAGCCTTGGATTTATCGGGCTCTGACAGTCGTTTTGAAGGCAACGGCACTTACGTTGGTGATATTGCGATTGGCAGTGGCGCCAACATCGCCCCAGGCAACTCGGCCGGCATACTCTCAGTCATCGGCAACGCAACGATTGGCGAAGGAGCTGTCTTTGAGTGGGAGATTGGCTCGGCCGATGGCACGCCCGGCGAGGACTGGGACCTGTTTGAAGTGGAAGGCGATTTGCAGTTTAGTGCGAGCGAAAGCACGCCCTGGATACTGCAGATCAACGACCTGCCAGGGTTCTTGCCAGGAGAAGCAGGGCCTTGGTTAATCATGTCTGCCGATAGCATCGTCGGCTTCGACCCGTCGGAGGTTCGATTCGACGTCGCTGGCATCGCAGATGTTTGGCCATCGCTAGAATCGGATGACCTAAGACTTCAAGTGCATGGAGGGCAATTATTTTTGCAGGCGATTCCTGAGCCGGCATCCTTGCTGCTCCTGGTACTCAGCTGCACGATGCTATTGGCTCATCGCCCGCGTGGTGTTTGACGCGTTTTTCCCGGCGTAGAACAGTCTTGCCGAGACCACTCGTTCCCACGCTCCCGCGTGGTAACGCAAGATTCTGACGCTCTGCGTCTGGCCCGGTGCGAAGGCCAATCACTGTCAGGGTCTAGCGCCGCAGGAGTGGCTAGATATCCCGTTCCCACGCAGGAGCGTGGTAACGAGGAGACGCTACCCAGCCACCCACTAAAGCCCTAGCCCCGCCTCAACGTGCTCGGCACTCATCACGAATATCTTTCCGTCGCCCATGCGGCCGGTGCGCGCTGTCTCAACCATTTGGCGTATCACTTCTTCGCTGCGTGCATCCTCGACCCAAGCGGTAATCTCTACCTTGGGGAGAAACGCCTCGGCGTATTCGCTCTCGGCGTATTCGTTGAGATAGTTCTTCTGCCGCCCCATGCCTTTCACTTCACGCACGTGCACGGCTTCCAAGGGGGCGCGCCGCAAAGCGTCTAAGATGCGCTCCGCGAGGAACGGCTTCACAATGGCGACGACTTGTTTCATGGAAGGCTGTTGGCTCTCGGCTATTAGCTGCTCAGCTGTATTGCCAAGAGCCAATAGTCTGTGGATTCGGTATGCCTCGCTCCACTCGGCAGTACCCTACATGACTTGTGATAGCCTATGGTCCGCACAGCGGACCCTACAAGAGCTTCTCCTTTAGCTAAAGAAATTCTCGCCGAACAGGTCAAGCTCAGGGCCCGTTTCGACTTCGATATCGCCGTTCACTTTAGTTTGGCAGGAAAGCCGCATCGTTTCTTCGTTGCCTACAAACGCGAGGCAGGGCAAAGGATCGAAGCCTCCCGGAGTCACCGGAGTAGGAATCGGCACGCGGAATCTTGCCTTCTCGACCATGCCCATCTTGCTCACGTTTTCCATGCCTTTGGTAATCCGCACGCGACAGGTGCCGCATTGGCCCAGGCCGTGGCAATTCACTACTTTATTCAGGCCCGCAGCGAAGCCATTGATGCCCTGGTGGACGTTGACACCTGCCTTAACGGCTTCGGTCCGCAGGTTCGCACCGTTGGGGACTTCGATCTCAACATTTTCTTTCGTGAACTTGATAACCGGCATGTCTTGTAGAGCCTTCATTCCAAAGCCAGGGAAAATTAGACAGGTCGGGTGCTACCTAGAGCAGCCGACAGTCGATAACATACTTTACCCCACGGTCGCCGGTGGTTAAAGCCGCTTGTGGGGCGATAATGTCCAAAGCTTGCAGTTTGCCGTAAGCTATATTCGTCACATCACGAGGAGCCCCCAGCGATGGCCCGCCAATTCACGAAATTCCAGCAAAAGGCGATCAAGAACTTCTACGACAATAAGGAGGCGATCGGCATCCAACGTCTGGGCGAGCTGGTCACGGACCTGTACCTAGCCGAAGGCAAGGCCCGTGCCACCAAATGGAAGCAAGCCGCCGGAGCTCTGGAAAAACTGGGTGTCAAAGCTCCTGAAATTGATAAAATCGTAAAAAACGACGATCCAACCGCCCTGGCCAAGAAGCTCGAACAGCTTATGGCCGAGCAGGAGTAGCTCACGCTCGTTCCCACGCTCCTGCGTGGAACGGGATAGTCAGCCGCTCCTGCGGCGCAGCCCCGTACCTTGGGTTTGCGATCACTTAAAACTCAAACGCCGCAGGAGCGGCTAGTTCGTGCGTTCCCACGCAGGAGCGTGGGAACGAGAATCTGAGTCATGCAGCAATATCTCAACCTCCTCCAAGACGTTCTCGACAACGGTGTCCAAAAGTCCGACCGTACAGGCACCGGTACGCGAAGCGTGTTCGGAAGGCAGCTGCGGTTTGATTTGTCGGCGGGGTTCCCACTACTCACCACCAAGAAGTTGCACCTGAAGTCGATAGCCTATGAGCTGCTCTGGTTCCTGCGCGGCGATACCAACACGGCTTACCTCAACGAGCACGGCGTCAGCATCTGGGACGAGTGGGCCGACGAGAACGGCGAGCTGGGGCCGGTCTACGGCCACCAATGGCGCAGCTGGCCTAGCGCTGATGGTGGCGTGGTCGATCAAATCACTGACCTCATCGAGCAAATTCAGTCGAACCCCGACTCACGCCGTTTGATCGTGAGTGCGTGGAACGTGGGCGAGATTTCCAAGATGGCACTTCCGCCCTGTCATCTGCTGTTCCAGTTCTACGTAGCCAATGGCCGGCTCTCTTGCCAGCTCTACCAAAGGAGCGCCGATGTGTTTTTGGGGGTGCCGTTCAACATCGCGTCTTACGCGTTGCTCACGATGATGGTCGCTCAAGCGACGGACCTAGAGCCGGGCGACTTCGTCCACACCCTCGGCGATGCGCATCTCTACGAAAATCATCTCGACCAAGCCCGCACGCAGCTAGGGCGCGAGCCAAGGCCACTCCCCACCATGACGCTCAATCCAGAGGTAAAGTCGATTTTCGATTTTGAGTTCGAGGATTTTACGCTGGGAGACTACGATCCGCATCCGCATATTAGGGCGAAGGTAGCGGTGTAGTTTTGAACCACGGAGTCTCGGAGGACACGGAGAAGAAACTATTGTTACTCTCGCAAAGGCGCTAAGGCGCAAAGCAAGAGTGTTACTTATATGTTGCATGGGTTGTCAACGCATTGTTGATTGTCCACTGGACTCAGTGATTTTCGAATCCTTGACGCCTTCGCGAGATATCCAACAAACCTCCGTGCTCTCTGTGACTCCGTGGTTCAAAACACTGGCCTTTCCATTATCGTCGCCGCCGCCCAGAACAGCATCATTGGCCGCGGGGGCGATCTCCCCTGGCGGCTTTCTGCTGATTTAAAGCGATTCAAACGAATCACGATGGGGCATCCCATCGTCATGGGTCGCAAGACGTGGGAATCCATCGGCAAGCCGTTGCCGGGACGCACCTCCGTTGTCGTGACGCGGCAAAAAGATTTCGCGACCCAGTACGAGGAGGTGAAGATCGCGCACACTCTGGAAGATGCTATTGAAGTTTCAATGGACTTGCCCGGCGGGGAAGATGTTTTTGTCATTGGCGGAGCCCAACTCTACGAAGCGGCATTACCGCTAGCGAACAACCTCTACTTCACGCATGTCGAAGCCGAGGTAGAAGGGGATGCGGTGCTACCCGAGATTAATTGGCATCGGTGGCGCTGTTTTGAGGAGCAATCATTTCCTGCGGATGAGAAGAACGACCATCCTCATCGATTCGCATTGTATCGGCGACGCGCACTTATGTCTTGAGAGTAGCTTTGTGCTCATTGTGTCCTTCGTGGTTCAAAAAAACATGCCCAGTCAACAACGCTGTCCCTGGTGCGAGTCTGGCAACGATCTCTACCGCGAGTACCACGACGGGGAGTGGGGCGTCCCGGTTTACGACGATAAGCACCAGTTTGAATTCCTCACGCTCGAAAGCGCCCAAGCCGGTTTGAGTTGGGCCACGATCCTCAACAAACGCGAAGGCTACCGAAAAGCGTTTGCCCAGTTCGACGTGCAGAAGGTTGCGCGATTTTCGGCCAAGCGCATCGAGAAGCTTCTGCAGAACCCAGGAATCGTACGTAATAAATTGAAGGTGAACGCGGCAGTGACCAACGCGCAGGCCTTCATCGAAGTCCAGCAGGAGCATGGTAGATTCGCGAAGTATATCTGGCAGTTCGTCGAAGGAAAGCCGATTCAAAACCGCTGGAAAACCACCAAGGATGTGCCCGTTACCACGGCCGAGTCGGACGCGCTGAGCAAAGACCTGAAGTCCAAAGGTTTCAAGTTCGCCGGCAGCACCATCATGTACGCCCACATGCAGGCTACCGGGCTGGTGAACGACCATCTGGTGAGCTGTTTCCGGCACCAGGAATGTGCCAAGCTGGCCCGCGCCTAAGAAGGCTTGCAGCAGCGGAAGTACCAAGTTTTGAGCGTGAAGTGATTGAAGGAATCGATGCCGTGGTCGAATTGCCTGAGGTGGAAGCAGAACTCCCACTGGCAAAAATCTACGAGGGCGTACAGTTCGCAACGGAGCTTGAAGACAATCCGCTGAGCTAGAACGCCCTCACTCTGTCGATCGAATCGGCCTCGCAAGCGAGCATCGCGAGCCGATCAAATCCCAAAGCACAACCGCTGCACGGCGGCAGGCCAGGATCGGTCATCGTCGCGAGCAGCGACTCTGGCAACGGCAGGGCAGGGCGGCCATCATTCGCTCGGGCCGTATTCACTTGCTCCAATCGATTTCGCAGCTCAACGGCATCGGTCAGTTCGTCGTAGCCGTTGGCCAATTCAATGCCTCGCCAGTAGAGCTCGAACCGGCGAGCGACCGAGATACCGTTGGAGCTCGGTTCCACCTTCGCGAGCGCCGCTTGGCCGGACGGGTAATCGCAAAGAATCTCCGGCCCGTCCTGTCCCAGTTTGGGTTCGATACAAAACGAGAGCAACAGATTCATCCACTGGTCGCGATCATCGTGTGGAAACTCTTCGGGCACGTCCAGCTGAAGGTCTCTCGCCTTGGCAGCCAGCAATTCGCAACTCGCCAAGTGAGGGTCGAGCTGCACCTCGCGCTCGAACGCCTCGCGGTAACTTGTTAAGACAGCTGGTCGCGTGCCAGCGACCTCACCTAACAGCCGGTCTACCAATGCAATCCCCTCGGTCATGCCATCGCCCGTTCGATACCACTCAACGATGGTGAACTCCGGCGAGTGCAGCGCACCCTGTTCGCCGCCACGGAACGATCGGGTGACTTGGTAAATAGCCTCGAACCCTTCACACAACAGCCGCTTCATGTGTAACTCAGGAGAGGCCTGCAAGAACTGTGCCCCCCTAGGCAGTTCGCCAACAATCGACGGTTCAATATGCAACTCAGGAATCACTTCGCCACTCACCAGCGGAGTTTCGACTTCTAAGAAACCGCGATTATGAAAAAAGTCGCGTACCCGTTTGAGCAGCTCACTTCGCTTCGTGATTGCTTCGCGGCGCTGGTTGTTATCGCTCATGCGGTTGCCGACGGACTCGCGACAGGCTGTCCAGGAAGCAGTGGCGGCATGGGGCAATCGAGCATGTCGCAGATGCCGCGGAATAGTTCTGCTTCTGCTACCGTAACGTCGTGGTCCGCGCAGATACAAGCTGCGCACGCCTCGACAACAGACTTGCGCTGCTTCCTCGCGACTCGATTGAGCTTGTCGAGCGCTTCGCTTAATGGCGCAAGCCCACACTCCGCCGGACTGAGCATCTCCACTTGCACATTCGGCAAGTACGCCGCACCTCGCTTAAAGGCTGTTGGTGCTTCAGCGCGACGGTTATCTGCGTGAGCAAGCGTAGATAGCAGCATCGAACAGGCCTCGTTCATACGTTGCAAGCCGTAGTAAGCAATCTTCGGCGGGGCGGTTCGTTCAAACTGCGGACGCAGGTGCCGGAGCACAATGCGATAAAGTGTCCACTCAAACAGAGCGATTCTCTGGTCAGCCCCGACAAGATCCTGGAAACAGCGAATGAATTCCTGATACTGGGCATGTGACATCGCACGAAGCGAAGGCAATGCCATGTCGATCAGCGGTAAACGCACACTCGCGTCGAGTGCTTCTACGATGCGCAATAACTTGATTGTGAGGGCGACAAGATCCTTAGGCGAGGTTTTTTTCAGGGCGGCAAACTGAATTCTCCTGATCTCTGGATCGCGATCCACCAGGAGGCAAAACACAATCGCCCGAGCACCATAGGGCTCGTGGACCGCATTGACTACGATGTGTGGCAGGTCGGCGACCAGCTCAGCCGCGTAGCTACGATGCAGTTCGGTCGGCTCGCCAACTTGGTCGGCAGAGTGCTCCACAACGTCGAGCGGCACCTGATCGTGTTCGTCGATTTGCTCAGTATCAACATGCCCAGCAGTGACGCTTCCAACCAGACCGGCAGCCCCGGCATGTTGCCCGGCGGCGGCTCCCTTGGCAGTAACGAGGAACTTGCCCTTCCAGCCCGGCTCGAGCGCTAAGATTCGTTTCCGCAGCGGTGGGTGTGTGGCCGTCAACGAGGTAAACCCTTCCCACACGCCCTGCGCGAAAAACATGTGGCTCGCCTCAGAAGCATTGGCCGAAGTGAGCTTTGAGCCGGTCACAAAGCCACCGATTTTCTTCAGAGCTCCTGAAAGCCCACCCGGGTTGCGTGTGAATTGCACTGCCGACGCATCGGCCAGATACTCTCGTTGCCTAGAGACGGCCGCCTTGATGAGGTTTCCCATTAGCGTCCCGGCATAGCCAAGAACGAGCATCGCCAGCCCGATCATCATCAGGTAAGCTCCGCTATTGTTGTTGTCGCGTGAGCTGCGGCGATGCGAACCGCCCGAGCTGCGCAAGATGATCCGACCGATCAGTCCCAGCAGGAGGATTCCGTGCAGCACACCAATCAGGCGAATGTTCAGTCGCATGTCGCCATTGAGAATGTGACTGAACTCATGGGCCACCACCCCCTGGAGTTCCTCGCGTGAGAGGTTTTCTGCGCACCCCCGTGTGACTGCCACCACCGCATCGCTGGTTGCATAGCCGGCAGCGAATGCGTTGATACCTGGCTCGCCTTCGAGAAGATAAACCGGAGGCACAGGCACGCCGCTGGCTAGGGCCATCTCTTCAACGACGTTCAGCAGGCGGCGCTCGGCAAGCGTATCAACGTTCGGGAAGACTCGCTTCCCGCCCAAGCTCTCCGCCACAACCGAACCCCCGCCGCGCAGTTGTGAGAGCTTGTAGAGAGTGCCGAGCACAATCAGCGACAAGGAGACCAAGCCGGCTATCACGGGGATCGCGGTTTGATCCTGGGGCAGCCCGAGCAGCCTCTCCGATTCATAGGGGTTCGCCACGGCCAGCTCGCGAACCGCTAACCAGGCAAGAAACGCCGTGCCGCCCACGATGCACACGACCCCGATTGTGAACATCCCCACCAGCCACTTGGTCGACTTGCGCGCCGCAGATTGTCGTTCGAAAAAGTCGGTAGCCATTGGGAAGGCTGTGGGGGATTAGGCTTTAGACTGTAGGATTGAAGAACAGAACGATAGAGGCTTGGCTGACCTGTTAAGCTTTCTAACTCAATCCTATAGTCTAAAGCCTAACGACCTAAAGCCTCAAAACTCCACCTTCGGCGCTTCAGCAATCACTTCACTATCAAACTCCAATAGCTCAGCATCCTGGCCATGGCCCATCATGCCGGCGAAGATCACTGGCGGGAAGGTTTGACGGTAGGTGTTGTATTGTGTCACCGAATCATTGTACGCTTGCCGTGCGAAGGCCACCTTATTCTCTGTAGCAGTGAGCTCCTCAGTGAGCTGCATCATGTTTTCGTTGGCTTTCAAGTCGGGATAGTCTTCCGCCAGAGCGAACAGCCGGCCCAGCACGCCGCCCAGCATTTGTTCCGCTCCTGCCAGTTGTGTCATGGCCGCTGCATCCCCTGGGTTTTCTGATGCTGCTTTTACGGCACCCATTGCTTGGTTGCGAGCCTGAATAACCGCTTCGAGTGTGCCCTTCTCGTGTTCCATGTATCCCTTAACGGTCTCGACCAAGTTAGGAATCAAGTCATAGCGCCGCTTTAGTTGCACTTCGATTTGCGAAAAAGCATTCTCCAACCGATTTCGCAACGTCACCAGGCGATTGTAAATCCCCGTGACCCAGCCGATGAGAATGACTGCCAACACGGCAAGAACGATCAGCGTAATGACAGTGGGACTCATAGGGTTTCCTCAGCAGAATAGTTAGATAATTGATGCAGGGTACTGCCGAGCTTGGCGAGGCTTACCACCAACGCGGGGCATGGTATGCCTCGCGGGGCTCGGCAATACCTTACAAAGCTGAAATCACTTAACTCTCAGGCTCTTTCGCTCGTTCGATATATTCACCGGTGCGAGTATCGACTCGCAACCAATCACCAATATTAATAAAAGCCGGGGCCAGGATTTCTGCACCGGTCTCTAGCTTCACAGGCTTCGAAACATTCGTCGCCGTATTCCCTTTGGCAGCGGGCTCGCAGTATTCGACTTGCAGTATGACGTGATTCGGGGGCGTCATCGCGATGGGCTGATTGTCCCACACCATGACCTGGCAGTCCATGTTTTCCTTGATGAACTTCCCGGCATCGCCCATTTGCTCTTCGGTGAGCTCGTATTGTTCGAAGTCCTCATTATTCATGAACACGAATGATTCGCCCTGGCGGTACAAATATTGGGCATTAAATTCCTCGACATCGGCAGATTCCAGCGAAGCGCCCGCCTTGTAAGTTCGGTCCATGACGGTGCCACGCAGCAAATTACGAAGCTTGCACTCGTACAAGGCAGAGCCTTTGCCCGGCTTACGGAAATTCATCTCGAACATCAGGTAGGGCGTGCCGTCGATCTGAACCTTCAGACCCTTCTTGAATTCATTTGTACTATAGGTTCCCACAGAATCTTTCCTCAGTTAAATCGTGTATGATGCAGTGATTCTCAAACAGTCTGATGATCATCATTCCGACAGCCGCCTTGGTGACTGGAAATGCCGGGTAGCGCAGGAATCGAGTTTTGAACCCCGGTTGGAATGGATGCCGGATTCCTCGTCGCCTAAGCTTCTTCGGAATGACACAATCTGTACCTACAACCCTCGAAACACGATCCGCTGTCGATGCCCAGTTTAACGTCTCAACCCGAACCTGTCCGCGCCCGTTCTAGCGAGGCGGCAGCCCCTGAAATGTGTTGGCAGGGAGAGATCAAAGCCGCGATCCGCGATGCGGAGGCACTCTGTCAGCAGCTCGACTTGCCACCTGAGACTATCAGCGCTGCAGCCAGCGGTGCGAGCCAATTCCCCGTATTCGTCCCCCCTGCGTATTTGGCGAGAATCAAGCCCGGCGATCCAGCAGACCCACTCTTGCGACAAGTTCTGCCGCTGGCCGAGGAAGGCAATCCAGTAGCGGGTTTCACCGTCGATCCGGTCGACGATGCCGCCGCTGAGCAGGCGCCCGGATTGCTCCACAAATACCAGGGCCGCGTGTTGTTGATCACCACTGGCGTATGTGCTGTGCATTGCCGCTACTGCTTCCGCCGCCACTACCCTTATGAAACCGCTCCACACAGCGATGCTGCCTGGGACGTGGCACTCGATGCAATTGTGGCCGATGAGTCCATTCACGAGGTTATCCTCAGTGGGGGCGATCCGCTGATGCTGGTTGATTCGCGACTAGAAATGCTCGTGGATCGTATCGAGAAGATTGCCCACGTGAAACGGTTGAGGATTCATACTCGATTGCCGATCATGGTTCCTTCGCGGATTACAGATTTTCTCATGGGCCTGCTAAGCCGCGAGCGGCTGAAGTCGGTCGTCGTTTTGCATGCTAACCACGCCCAAGAACTCGACGACGAAGTCGCCGCTGCGTGCCAGAAGCTGCAATCCGTTGGCGTGGTGTTGCTCAACCAAGCTGTTTTGTTGCGTGGCGTGAACGACAGTGTCGAAGCCCAGTGTGATCTGAGCGAACGCCTGATCGAATTAAGTATCACTCCGTATTACCTGCACCAGCTTGATCGGGTCTCCGGTGCCGCACATTTTGAAGTCCCGATTGAGGAAGGCAAGCGAATCGTCACGGAGATGCGCCAGCGCCTGCCTGGGTACCTCGTACCACGCTACGCAATAGAACAACCGGGCGAGGCATCGAAAACAATTTTGTTGTAGAATCCGAGAGTAGGGTACGCCTCGCTCCACTCGACATACCCTACAATAAATCTCATCGGTGCTAACCGTGGCTAACGTCATCCCGAAACCAACGCTGTTCGACGAGCAAGCTGTGCAGAAGGTGCGCCGTGAGCTGAAGCTCGACCCGCAGCACTTGCGTCGGCTGAGGACCGTCTTGCTGAAGCATCGCGGCCAAGACGAAGCTGCGCTTGCCGAACTGCCCGAGGGGGCGCGAGAGCCATTTGCCCAACATATTGCTCTGCATTCCCTGTCACTGCACAAACGGTGCGATTCGCAGCAAGATGGGGCGACGAAGCTGCTGTTCCGCACGTGCACGGGCTTGCTCATCGAGTCGGTTATCCTGCGTATCGCATCGGGCCGCACCACACTCTGCGTCTCCAGTCAAGTCGGCTGCGCTGCGGCGTGTGATTTCTGCGCTACCGGTAAGATGGGCGTCGCACAGAATCTTACCGCGGAGGAGATACTCGACCAAGTCGTTCAGGCCAACCAGCTGCTCGCTGCTGAGGATCGCCGCATTCGTAATCTCGTGTTCATGGGCATGGGAGAGCCGTTCCACAATGAGCAGCAGCTCTATCACACGCTCGATCTGCTCACCTCAGCGGAGTACTTCAACCATTCCCCGCGACGAGTACTTGTGTCTACGGTCGGAATACCTGACGCGATGGTCCGGTTTGCCTACAAGTTTCCCAAGGTCAATCTCGCGTTGAGCTTGCACAGCGCCCGCCAAGACACAAGAGAAAGAATCATTCCACTGGCCAAGAAGTACTCGCTGGAGCAGTTGCGTGATGCCTTAATGGAAAGGCAAAAAATCCAAGGGACCGAATCAACGGTAATGATTGAGTACCTGATGCTCGCCAGCCTGAACGATTCCCCCGACGATGCCGCTGCACTCATCGCATGGCTTGACGGGTTGCGTGCTCATGTGAACCTTATACCTTGCAACCCAATCGACGACGCTCCGCACCTCACGGGGAGCGATCGCGAAACGATCGAGCATTTTTCCGGACTGCTGAAGCAGGCTCGCCTAACTACGACGATTCGCTATAGTTTGGGCGCAGATGTCGCAGCAGCGTGCGGACAGCTTGTCCAAGAGAAAAATCGCGAAATTGTCAAACAACTTAAAGTCATTCAGGCGTAACGGCTTACGCGTTTTTTGACCCGGGCACAGTCTGGCAGGTATAATTGACCAGTTACCAGAGTACGACACTGCTACCTGCGAAGTGATACCGCTTGTAACAAATGGGGAATTCTTAGGCGTAGTAAGGATGCCTCAACCACTATCTTGATTGACGACTCAGCGACTAGGAGATAACACCCCATGAGCGACTTCAAACGACAGACAGCTGTTGTCTTCGCCCTCGGTGCCTCGATCATCGCCGCTGCGATCTTCGTCCTTTCCTTGGACCTAGACGACGTGCAATCGACCAAGGTCTCTGCCGAGGATCTCCGCGTGCTTGGCCCGACAGTGAATGTCGCACTGCTAGATTTCGAAGTCACCGAAGATCCCATGCTGTTCAATTCTCGCGTCGATACCGGTGCCAAGACTTGCTCGTTACATGCCGACTCGTGGAGCATTGAAGATGGCTCTGAAGTCATGGAAGAAAACCTCGGCAAGAAAATTCGCTTCCGCGTCGAGAATCGTACAGGCGAGTCCCTCTGGCTGGAACGCATCATTGAGGAAGTGGCCATCGTGCGCACCAGCGAGCGTGAAGAGAAACGCTATAAAATCCCAATGACCCTTCTTTGCGAAGGGGTTGAACGCACGGTATTGGTCTCCCTTAACGACCGTTCCGCCATGAGCTACGCCATGCTCCTGGGCCGAAACTACCTCAACGGCATGTTCCTGGTAGACGTAACCGGCGCGGATGTCGAGGATGAACTGCTAGCCGGCGGCGGAGCTCAGCAGAGCCGTAAAGATGCGAATTGACAGTCTGCTAGCTTTGCTTGCTCGCGGTAGAGTTTTTCTTGGCAAGTCGTTTTTCGCGATCTTTCAACTTCACGCCATTCTTCGTCTTAGGCGAACTTGAAAGCGGATCGGCCGGACCATCAAGCGGGTCGCCTGAACTAATTGCCGCCAAGCGCTCTGTAGCGTATTGGGCATAGTCCTCAGAGAGTTCCGTACCAATAAATTCACGCTCCAGTTTTTTCGCGACAGCCAATGTGGTGCCGCTGCCAGCAAACGGGTCGAACACCACGTCTCCCTCGTTGCTGCTCACGCGAATAATTCGTCCTAGCAGTTGCTCCGGCATCTGACAGCCGTGAAATCCTTGCCGCTCCTTAAACGTGCCAGCGACTCGGCTGTAATACCAAACGTCGTCCATGGCTTGGAAGCTCTCTGGCGCATCTTGCGGCCGCAGAATCCAAGTGTCGTCCGGCAGGCGGCCTTTGGGATTGGCACGCTTGTCGCCGTAAACCAGCGCCCTGGCAGAAGGCACGCGCACTGCGGGTACCTCGGCATTAAAGGTGAACTTCTTTTCGTTCTTCACCAGCTGAAACAAATGAGCGTGCGAACGCGTGAACTTCGTTTTGCAATTCACGCCAAAGGTGTAATACCAGACAACCCAGCCCCGCATATGAAAGCCCGGCTTGAGCGTACGTGTCGCAGCGACTTTCAGTTCAGCGGCATATTCATCGCCAATGGCAAGCCAAAACGTGCCATCCGGTTTGAGCAGGCGGTGCATCTCACCAATCCACTTCTCGCACCAGTCGAGATACTTCTCATCGTCCTGGCGATCGTCGTACTTGTCGTACTTGTAGCCAATGTTGAAAGGCGGATCGGCAAAGGCGAGATCAATACTGCCGTCGTCGAGCTGTTTCATCAATTCCAGGCAATCGCCTTGGTGAATCGTGCCAAGTGGTAGCGTCATGCGTGTAAATATCCTATTCAACAGAACTAATGGCGTTGCCCAAATTATCGCGTAGCAGGTTGATTCCCACAACCAGCCGTTCTCATTCGTCACGATCTGCTATACTTACCCCCATGAAATACGCCTTCTGTAACGAAATGTTTGGCCACCAACCCTTTGACCAAGTCTGGCCGCTCGCGCGGGAGCTAGGTTACACCGGCGTAGAGATCGCCCCCTTCACGCTTGGCGACAGCGTCGCGGGGGAAGGGGCCGACGTGGCCGATGTGCGAAACGTGTCTCCGGAAAAACGCGCCGAAGTGAAACAGCAAGCCGCCGACGCGGGGCTGGAAGTCGTCGGGCTGCACTGGCTGCTGGCTAAGACCGAGGGTTTTTACCTCACGAGCCCCGACGACGCGGTGCGCAGCCGCACGGGCGAATACATCCAAGAACTCGCCCAACTTTGTCACGACTTGGGCGGCACGATTATGGTGCTCGGCTCGCCGCAACAGCGCAACTTGTTGCCGGGTGTTGCCTATCAAGAGGCAGAGCAGCACGCGGCAGAAGTCCTGCGAGCCGCCATGCCAATGTGTGAACAGCTCGGAGTTACGATTGCCTTGGAGCCCCTAGGCCCCGGCGAGGGGGACTTTCTCAATACGGCCGAGCAGGGCGTGCGGCTCATGCAGTTGGTCGATTCGCCCAATTGCCGCCTGCACTTAGACGTTAAAGCCATGTCCAGCGAAGCGCTACCCATTGCCGATGTCATCACCGCCAACGCCCAGCACACGGCGCACTTTCACGCCAACGATCCGAACCTTCTTGGACCCGGTATGGGTGATGTGAAGTTCGAGGCTATCTTCGCAGCGCTGCAGAAAAGTGGCTATGACGGCTGGGTGTCGGTGGAAGTATTTAAGTACGAGCCGAGCCCGTTGGAAATCGCGCGCAGCAGTATTGAATACATGCGTTCGATTGTTGCAAAAGCGTAGAGCTACTTGCCACACGCAGGCATCCAGAGGGCCGCAAGGTGAAACTGCCACGTCGTCCGTGAAACTCGTATTGCTGTTTGCGAAGAGCAGCATGCTCCAGCGTGCATCGCTTCTTGCTGGCAGACCACTTGTACAGTGAGAGAGTCGATTTGCTAGATGTGCGCTAGTTAGCCGCGCGTAGTTCAGCCAGATGTTGCGCCGTGCCGACGAGGCGGTCCCAGTGCTCTTCGATGTATTCCGGCGGGCCGCCGACTTGAGCCATCACGACCGCAGCATTCTCGGTGGGCACCATCTCGATAGCGTCCCACGGGCAGACGAGCAGCTCGTACGGGTTGCTTTTTTTGCCGGGGATGTGCACACAGACTTCGCACCCCACGCAGCGCTCGAGATCGATCTCGCACCACTGCTGCGTGCCCTTGATGACGCCACGATCGATCTTCTTCATCTCGATACAATCGACCGGGCAGACTTCCAAGCACGACTCGCACCCGGTGCAGTTGTCGGCATTGATAATCGCTAGTTCCTTAGGAACCTTCTTGCGTGGGCCTTTTTTTGCCATAACTAGTCACGTCGTAAAATAGGGCAAGCCGGCTCGTCCCCGAGTCCGCTCAATGAGCCATATGCAGTTACAAAAGACTTCGTGAAATCTTTCACAAATCTCCCCTTCATCTTATTTCCTAGTCGGCTGAAAGCCAAGCGGGAATTAAGTCCAATGGCGGTTTCCGACGAGGTAGCTGCTGAGAATCTGGCCTGCACTCTACAGAAGTCACAAGCCGCTGTGGCTCGGAAATAGCAGCTTGGTCGCTAACGTGTGGTCAGAGTGACGACCCAGGCGATTCACTATTCGCTTGCTACCAGCTGAATATCCACCATGAGATCGCCTGCAACCTCTTCCAGGGCTGCTTGTAGCGTTCCGCGGGAGACTCCCGCAGGTAGCCGCAAGCTAGCGGCCGCATTGAACAGTGGCTGGCCCGTATTCGCCGCGGCGGTGCGTTCGGTATTAAGTTCCTCGACATTCACGCCCAATCGTGCCAGTACGCTGGTCACCTCACGGACGATACCCGGCCGATCATGCCCCACCAGCTCCAATTGAAGCGACGGGGCTTCCAATTGCGCAACCTCAGCAGTTTGTGTCGTTGCGGACGATTCTGCGTGGACAATCGTATCCAGCCCGGCTGCTTTCAGCTTGGCGAGTGCTGCCTGCAGAGCCTCGACTTGCGCCTCTTCGACTTCGACACGCAGAATGCCGGCAAACTGCCCAGCCAGGTGAGCCATTCGGCTTTCAACCCAGTTGCCACCGTGGGCGTTAACCTGTTCGGCGATCTGCTCGACCAAGCCGGGACGATCTTCACCAATCAGCGTTGCAACGATTGTGACTTGGCTCATTATTTCCCCTTAGGATCAGCACCTTCCAGAGCCACCACTGGCATTGCAAATCTCCCCCCCCCCGAACCGGCAAGCGACGGTGCATTGCCTGCCGAGCCGAGATGCGTTAGCAGTCGGATCGGGAAAAGAATTGCTGTGAGCTTAACTTCAGAAGCCGGCACCTTGTTGCTGCATTTTGGCTTGCATGAGCATCATGCCGATCGCTCGCAGGACGCCTTCTTCTGCTTCAATGCGTGTCTTCGAGCCATTAGGAATGGCCGTCGAGAGAATTCGCACGTGGTCGCGTCCGTTGGCGTCGTTGGCAAGCATGTTGGCGACCATCTCAATCGCGGCCGTCGCTTCGGCCGGGCCGTCGGCTTTGGCCACGACTCCGGCGAAATCCATGATCTGAGTCAACGCAAACGACATTTCCATCGGTGGCACCGACTTGCCGAGATCACTCGCCGAAGCATCCATGACAGCTTTCAAGTCGGCAATCGCATCGCGTCCAGCACCCGCATAAACGCTGTCCTTACCGATGCCCACAACAATCTCGACCTCTTGGCCGAAAATCTGTTGTGCTTCTTCCTCGTCAGCCGGAACGGGTACGGTCACCGTGTGAAATTGCACTCCATTGTGCGAGTCCGCGTTCCATTTAACTCCGGGGAATTCATCATTCTCCTTCGCCAGCTCAACCAATTTCTTGATGCCCGATTCCACCTTCGCCGGATCGGCATTGTAGCCGCCAAACAACATCGAGGCCGCATCGGATCCCACGTTCATCACGGCACCCATGTCGAACTTGCCGCTCAGGGCAGTAGCTTTGAGCGAATCGAGGAAATCGTCCGCGGCGCTCTTCATTAGTTCTTTGGCTGCATCGTCTAGCTCGTCTTGGTCGTCGATCACGGTATGGAGCTGCATACGATTCACCTGCATGCCTTGCTCAACTTGTGTTTTCTGCTCTGCAGTCATTTCGTCGTTTTGTACAGCGACGACCATCATCATGGCAGCTTCCGGCTGAATAAAGCCGGCTTGATTCGTCTTTGTGTTATTGAGCCCGGAAAACTGCTTAGCGAGATCGCTACCGGCGACGGCCGTGTAGATGAAATCCATAAAAGTGCGCTGCTGGCCACCATCGAGCGACAAGCCAAAGGTGACTTCGTCGACTTGCTGGACCATGTCTTCGAACTGCTTCAGCTGCAAGTTCATGACCCGCTGACGATCTTGAAAGTCTTCATCCGACTCGTCGGCAAGCTGCTCGACTCCTTGCTGTGCAGCTTGCCCAAGCATGCCCACGAGCATCTGCTTCTGGGCTTCCGGCACTTGTTGCACGTTCACTTGAACGGCCAAGTCGTATTCCTTGGTCATCGCTCCGAAGAGAGCACCCGGATCGCCTGGGGCTCCCTCTAGCATGGCAGGGGCAGGGGCGAGGAATGCCCAGCCGTTGCTCTCCGTCGCAAAGATCATCTGCCCTTGCGAGCCAATTTGCCACGAACCATCTGCTTGCTTTTCGCCAGTCACACCAAATGGTGCTCCGGTGCCAATCAGCTCTTCCAGGCTTGTTACGGGCATGCAAAGTGCCCCCGAGGGGTTGCCGTTCTCGTCCATTTCCACGACCACGCCAATTGGCTTGGACTTGTCCAAGCCGACCAAGCCTTTGCCTTGGGTGAACATGCCCAACATGCCGTCGACTTGAGCCGAAAGATTCGGCACGTTGCCCAGGTTACCGACGAAGTCGATATCGTTCATCAGCGCGTCGTAGCCACTGAACACAACGACCGCCAGCGGCTCATTGGAAGCTTCGGCCTTGGTCGCAGGAGTAAAAGCTGTGAAGCCCGCGGCTAGAGTGAACACGAGGGGGCACAAAAAGAAAGATATGTAGCGTTGGGTAAGTTGGCTCACCGTCGGAGTCTCCCGGAGGGGGGTAGGTGGGTTGTTGAATACAGTTTGGGTGGGATCGGGAATCGCGTCATTAGGAAGCGGTCGTAGTCCTGCTACGGAGCAATCCTTGAAAGAGTTCCCCGGCTCTTTCACATTGTTGTTGCGTGCTACACCCACAGGCGCAGCGCTGCAGCGACCTAGGAATATAATGGCTTTCGCCGTCGGCGGGGAGAATCTTGCCAGAAAAAACCGCCCAAAACTTGACGCGACAAGCAGAAATCGCCAGCGTCCAGGTCTCAGTTTTGCGAGAGAATTAGCGCTCGCGGTAAGTAATTCGACCCTTGGTTAGGTCATAAGGCGAGAGTTCCACGCGTACCTTATCCCCGGGCACAATTCGAATGAAATGCTTGCGCATCCGCCCCGCAACGTGGGCTTGCACGATGTGCCCGCCCTCAATTTCCACGCGAAAACGCGTGTTGGCCAAGGCCTGAGTCACCACGCCTTCGACCTCTAGGGCTTCTTCTTTTTCTTTTGCCATCTAAATCTAACTTCCTCATCAGGTTTCGCGACGAAACCGCCGCGACCGGTGCCGCTGGCATCACTCTCGCCTCAGAATCGCTAATATTCTAGCACTCTTGCGGCTTTACGTCCAATCGGTGCTGTTTCGATATTTCCGTGGCGCAGAACCCCACGGCTCAGGAGATATCGCACCCTCCGATCGGTGTCGCGAGTTGAGCAATTCTGCCGACTGCGAAGGTCCTAACCGCGCCAAAGCGCCATCCGTGCCACGATTTCCCCAGTTCTTCGCCCTGATCGAGTTTGACGTTGAGGCGAAAACGCGGGAGAATTGAGCATTGACCGTTCCGCCGACTTTTCACTTCAGGCGGCTAGGCGGTCGGCCGTCGCCCACCGTCTCCTAGATCGCACCCACTGTGTCGAATACCACCGAAACAACCGCTACGAGTGCCTCGATGCCTGAGGGCGACGATGTCAATCGCGCGAAGCAGGAGATTCAGAGCCTCGTTCAAGAGGTTGTTGAACTCTCCAAGAGCGATGTTGAGACTGGGGAATTCTACGCTGGATTGCTCGACAGGGCTGTGGCCGCGTTAGCGGCCATGGGAGGTGTGGTCTGGTCGATCAACGAAACGACCGGGTTTAAGCTTGAGTATCAGTCGAACCTCCGTCAATCGGGCCTCGCCGACAATCCGGCTGCCCAGATGCAACACGCGAGATTATTGGAAGACATCGCCAAGAAGGGGCAGCCCACGCTCGTCGCGCCCCACTCCGGCGCCGGCGGAGAAGGAGACGACGATCACGTTGCCGCCAACCCGACCGACTTTCTGTTGGTTGTAGCCCCGATCTCTACCGACCGGGGCGTTGATGGCCTTGTGGAAGTTTTCCAACGCCCAGGAGCTCGCCCCACTACGCAGCGCGGCTATTTGAAGTTCCTCGTCCAACTCTGTGAGCTAGCAGGCGAATACTTAAAGACTCGTCGCCTGAGGCACTTCGCTACCAAGCAGACTCTGTGGGAACAGTTGGAATCATTTACCTCGCAAGTTCACGAACATCTCAACTCGCGCGAAACCGCCTACACGATTGCCAACGAGGGGCGCCGTCTCATCGGCTGCGACCGCGTTACCGTTGTACTTAAAAAGGGTGCAAAGTACGTCGTCGAGTCGATCAGTGGGCAAGACACCTTCGACAAACGTTCCAATGTGGTGAGACTGCTGCGCAATCTTTCCAAGGTGGTTTGCAAAAGCGGTGAAGACCTGTGGTATACCGGCGACACGTCGGACCTGGCCCCGCAGGTGGAGAAGGCTGTCAACGCCTACGTCGATGAATCGCACACGAAGCAGCTATCTGTCTTGCCGTTGCGTGAAGCAGACCCCAATGCGGACGACAAGGAGAATCGCCGCAAGAAGGAAAACATACTCGGTGCGATCATCATCGAGCAACTCGTTGATAGTCGTGCCCCTGATGGTCTGATGCAACGCGTCGATGTGGTGAAAAAGCATAGCGCCACCTCGCTCACTAACGCTCAATCGCACGAAGGGCTGTTCCTGCTGCCGCTGTGGCGATTCATCGGCAAGAGCCGCGTGCTCACCACCGCCCGCAATTTGCCAAAGACGATTTTAGCGACAATCGTCCTAGCCGGATTGATTACGGCAGCCTGTTTGGTGCCCTACGAATTTACGATGGTCGCCGACGGCCAGCTCATGCCCGAAGTGCGCCGCAACGTGTTCGCCGGCCTCGACGGCACGATCGAGGAAGTCAACGTCTCGCTGAACAGCACCGTGAAACAAGGCGATATCGTTGCCGAAATGCGCAGCACCGATCTCGAATCAGAAACGGCCGCCCTCGATGGCGAAGTCGAGAAAACGGCAGCGGAGATTGCTTCCACCAAGAAACGCATTCAGATGATGAACGATCAACGTGCTCGCCCTAGCGATGCCGAGCGAGCCCAGGTCGAGGGTGAGAAGAAGCAACTACAAACGGTGATGGAGAGCTATCAGGAACAGCGTCGACTACTGAATAAAAAGCGAGAGAATCTGATCGTTCGCAGTCCGATCGGCGGTAAGGTCGTCACTTGGCGAGTCGAGGAACGCCTTAAGGGGCGCCCGGTTCGCAAGGGCCAACAACTCATGGAAGTTGCCGATCCCAGCCAACGTTGGGAACTAGAGATCTTTGTGCCCGAGACGAAGATGGGCCACGTGATCGAGCAGCTACAGAAGCTGCGCAAGAGCGACCCGAACGCGAAGCTCCAGCTCACTTTCATTCTCGCCACGCATCCCAGCGAGAAACTAGCGGGAACAGTCGAAGAAATCCACACGACCGCGGAAATCAGTGGCGACAAAGGCAACACGGTACGCATGACTGTGTCGTTCGACCAGCAGCAACTCACCCAGCAGCTAGGACTCAAGGACGTCGCCAACGACTTGAAAGTCGGCCAAGACGTCAAAGCCAAAATCGATTGCGGCAAACAGCCTGTCGGTTACGTGATATTCCACGACCTGTTTGAATTTATCCAGTCACGCATTTTGTTTCGGTTGTAGTACAGCACCCGCAAACGGAGTCCCACAACGTAGGGTATGTCGAGTGGAGCGAGGCGTACCAGTCCCGCGTTCAGGGCATGCCTCGCTCCACTCGACATACCCTACGGAAGGTCAAAACTATGAGATCACTCACCGCCATCGCACCCGCCCTGTTTTTGACGATAAACACGGTGCTCGTCGCCAACTCGTATGCACAACAATCGCAGTACGAGGGCGATCCCACGTACGACGATGTGCGCATTAAGGTGCAGGACGATATCGACATCCCGGCGGAGGAAGAAGGTGTACTGATCACGATGAACGTGCGCGAAGGCACGCGTGTGAAGCAGGGAGACATCATCGGCACCATCGATGACCGTCTCCCGAAGGCACAACGAGTGATCGCCGAATTCAGTCTCGAAGCGGCCCGTGCTCGTGCCGACGACGATATTGAAGAGAAGTATGCCAAGAAGGCCGCGGAGGTTGCCAAGACTGACTGGGAACAAGACTTGGAAGCCGAAAGACGCTCGCCGGGAGCGGTCGCGGCAATTCAAATTCGTCGGAAGAAGCTCGACTGGGAACGCTCTATCTTGCAAATCGAGAAAGCGGAGAAAGATCAATTCCTCTCGGAGAAGGAAGTCAACATCAAGGTCGCTGAGCTGGGCGCCGCCGATGTGTCGCTGGAGCGTCGTACCATAAAGGCTCCTTTCGATGGCGATGTGCAAACCGTCTATCGCCATCAATCCGAATGGGTTAACCCGGGCGAGCCGATTCTTCGCCTGCTGAAACTTGATACCATGCATGTCGAATGCTTTGTCGACTCCAGCAAGTTCGATCCCGTGGACATCGCAGGCAAACCCGTTACGGTGCGTGTGGACTTAGCCCGCGGTCGTAAAGCGTCTTTCGAAGGTCGCATTATCTACGTGAGCCAGTCCGTACAGTCGGACGGACACTACCTTGTGCGGGCCGATGTCGCGAACGAGCGCGCTGGCGACTACTGGCTCATCCGCCCAGGACTGCTTGCCTCGATGACCATCCACGTGAGCGAAACAGCAGCGAAGTAAAGGGTGGCATGGGTAGCTTGCTACCCTTGTTCAGGGCTGGAAACGTTGTCCGAATCAGGTCACTGGCTAGTACGCAAGAGTTTAGAAGAGCATCAAGGGCAACAAGTTGCCCATGCCACCATGACCTAGTCAATTTCCTCAAGTCTCTCGATCCTAGACTCTCAACTCTCCTACGAAACTCTCGACTTCCCTAAATGGCCACTCTCGCAGACAGCATTGTTTCGAGCTCGTCGCGAAAGCTGGCCATTCGCGTACGCCCCGATTTAGCGGCGCGCAAGCAGCGCTACCAGGGACGTAACTACTGGGTCGTGAAGGAGCCGGTCGGTCTGCAGTATTACCGGTTCGAGGAAGAAGAGTTCGCCATCCTCCAGATGCTCGATGGCGAGTCGAGTCTCGAAGAAATCGCCGAACAGTTTGAAGCAGACTTCCCGCCGCAGACGATTCGCGTCGAGGAACTACAAAACTTCATCGGCATGCTCCACAAGAGTGGTCTTGTGCTGTCCGATGCATCAGGGCAGGGCGTACAGCTCAAAGAACGTCGCGACGAGAAGAAACGTAAGGAGCTGATTGGCTCCCTAAGTAATGTACTCGCCTTCCGCTTTCGTGGGTTCGATCCCGAGCGCATTCTCAACGGTATCTACCCGTGGGTCAGTTGGTTCTTCACACCCACCGCTACGATCCTCAGCATCTGCTTAGCACTATGTGCGTTAACATTGGTGATCGTACAGTTTGATGTGTTCCAGGCGCGGCTGCCGTCGTTCCATTCATTCTTTGCCGCACAGAATTGGCTCGTGCTAGGCAGCGTTCTGATGGTTACAAAGATCATCCACGAATTCGGTCACGGGCTCTCGTGTAAACATTTCGGCGGCGAATGTCACGAGATGGGCGTCATGTTTCTCGTGCTCACGCCTTGCCTCTACTGCAATGTGAGTGACTCCTGGATGCTGCCCAATCGTTGGCATCGCGCAGCAATCGGCGCTGCCGGTATGTACGTAGAGGTCGTCATTGCGTCGGTGGCCACGTTCATCTGGTGGTTCAGCGAACCGGGCTGGTTGAACTATTTAGCACTGAACGTCATGTTCGTCAGCTCCGTCAGCACGATCCTCTTCAATGCCAACCCTCTGCTGCGTTACGATGGCTACTACATCCTCAGCGACATTCTGGAGATCCCCAACCTGCGCCAGAAGGCAAGCTCGATCCTCAATCGCAAGCTCGGGAATTGGTGCTTGGGCCTCGAAGAGCAGGAAGACCCATTCCTGCCGAAGCGGCACCAAGCGTTATTCGCTTTTTACACAGTCGCGTCATTCCTGTATCGCTGGATGATTCTGCTGTCGATCCTGTATTTTCTGAATCAAGTGTTCGAGCCCTATGGCTTGAAAGTACTCGGACAAGCCATCGCGTGTGCCTCGTTGTACGGGCTGATCGTCATGCCGTTTGTGAAGTTGTTTAAGTTTTTCCGCGTTCCAGGGAGAATCCAAAAAGTGAAACGCCTGCGTATGTTCGTCTCGCTGCTGATCATCGCGGGACTCATCTCCACGTTGTTCCTCGTGCCACTGCCATCGTCGGTGATCGCGCTGTTCGAATTGGAACCCCACGGTGCTGAAAGCGTGTACATCGAAGCGCCCGGCATCCTCGAGTGGGCCGTCGAGCCTGGGGTGCGCGTCGAAAAGGGCGACCTGCTTGCCCAACTCAAGAACGTCGACCTGGAAATGGCCATTGCGAGGCTCGAAGGGGAGAAATCCTCCCTCAATACCCAGCTGCGCACGCTCCGGCAAATGCGTTTCCGCGATCGGGGCGAGCAAGCAAGCCTCGAGCTCAACGTGACCCGCGAAAAACTCGCCGCCGTCGATGACCAGCTCGCCCAAAAGCTCAAAGACCGCGAGCGTCTGAAGATTACGGCTCCTGTAGCTGGCACGGTCATCCCGCCGTTCCGCATCCCAGAGCCCAAGGGGGACCAGGAAGAGGAGCTCGCCAGTTGGACCGGCTCGCCCCTGGACGAGCAAAACCTCGGCGCGTTGCTCACGCCCGACGGCCCGCAGAACTTGCTTTGCCAGATCGGCGATCCTAACGAGTGGGACGCCGTGCTAGTCATCCCGCAGGACGACATCGCCGACGTGCGCCGCGGCCAAGAGGCGCGCATTATGTTCGACGAAAGCGCCTACCACGTCTTCGTCACAGAAATTGAATATGTCGCGAGCAACGAAGAACTCGACATCGCCCCGCCAAGACTCTCTAGCACTAACGGCGGTCCGCTGGCCGCCCAGCCGGATGCCGACGGTGTGACTCGCCCGCTAGAGAAAGCCTATCGAGCCCAAGCGAGACTCCAAGACCCCACGGGCCTGATGCGCCACGGATTGATCGGCCGAGCAAGAATCAAGACGGAGCCTCGGACGGTTGCCAGCCGGTTTGGCCGGTACTTGGCACGGACGTTTAATTTTGATTTGTAGTGGTTCGTATTGTAGCTCGGCCCTCCAGGGCTGAGTAAGCAAGGAAGTTAGCCGTCGAGCTTGCTCGACGTGATGCGTGTACCTGAATGATTCTCCCCAACTTTGAAAACACCGCTCAGTGGTTCATTCGGCAGGGGTTTTTCGTAGTGCTCGTCGCGTCGTCGTGGTTACCCTAGGCAATGCTCCATTCACAAGAAGAGATAAGTGTTGCGATAGCGGTTACCAGCACACCTCTGCTGTCTCCGCGTCTCTGCGCGAGATTCAACGCCCAAGATTTCAATCAAATCGCTTCAGGATAGGTATTCATCCCCCCAAGTGACCCACTAAACTTCCCTGAGGACCGTAAAATTTGGTAAGCACGCATTATGAACGAGCGACAGAAAAATCTACGCAGCGCTTCCTACCTAGCAATGCTACTGTTCGCTGCGATGTGGCTGGGAGCAGTGGTTGCATTCACAGTGCCATTAACTCCTGGGTCTTTCACGGAGTTACTGCTTGGCATCTGCTTTCTCGGTTCGTGGATTCCGCTAGTCATTGCCGTGGTCTGTTTCTACAAGAGCTTTAGGGAGTAAGCTGGAGATCGCAACACTAGTTTAACAATACACAGGGGTACTTGGATGCATTTCGACACACCGAAAAAATTATCGTTAGCGGCGCTGGCAATGACCCTGATGGCGAGTATTGCCCCCGCTCAGCGGTTTGTAAACACAGCTCAGCAGCTCGGCACAAAGCAACCTGAGTCGCAGGAACAAGCAATAACACACAGCTTCCTAGCGTGTGGCAAGAAGACTTACATCCTGGATGGTGCTGGGGAAGAGACTTGGTCGTATCCCCATGCAACTCGCGACGGGTATGTGCTGCCCAGCGGCAACATCTTACTCACGCTAAATCGCGGGAAACGCTTTCCAGGCGGTGCTGTCGTCGAGATCACACCCGAAGGCAAGGAAGCAGTCCTCTGGCGCGGCACGCAAGCCGAAGTGAACAGCGCCCAACCAACCGCAGACGAAACAATTGTTCTTACGGAAGCCGGTCCCAAGCCTCGTTTGCTGGAGATCGATCGCACAGGCAAAATCATCGTCGAATTTCCGCTCGCTTGCCAGGCGAAGAACAACCACATGCAGACGCGCATGACGCGTAAGCTCGCCGATGGCACGTATCTTGCCCCACACCTTCTGGATTTCGCCGTGTTCCATTATGACGCGAAGGGTAAGGTGCTCAGCAAGTTGGATACGACCGTTCCGGGAGACACCGAGCGAAAGAATCACACGTGGCCTTTTACTGCGATTCGTCATGGCGAGGGCCGCACCCTTGTTTGCTGTACCAATGGCAATCGCGTTGTCGATTACGATTCCGAGGGCCAGATAGTTTGGGAACTCGCCAACGACGACCTCCCCGGCCCGTGGCTGCAGGACCCGTGCGGCGGCCAACTTCTACCCAACGGCAACATCGTGATCACCAGCTACGCCGCCGGTAGGAAAGACCCACAATCGCCCAAACTGTTTGAAGTCACACCCGACAAAAAGATAGTCTGGACGCACCGCGACGGCCTGCCGGTTGGGATTCACCACTTTCAGATTCTCGATACCAACGGTGTTGTGCTGCAAGGCCCGCCTCTGAAGTGAGGGCCGCGGTGCGAAGGGGCGAAGACTAGCCGGCGAGCGATGCCAACGGGTATTCTGTATCGTTGCCACACGCGGTCGACTGACCTTGTTTGGTCGGGTTTGCCGATACCGGATTCCTCAAGGCAAGTGATCTAATGGGCCTCGATTTCCAGGAAATTGTTCTCGAAATCGAAGAGCAGTTTCACATTGCTTTGGATGACGAGGAAGTTCAGGGCTTGGTAAAAGCCAATGACATCCGCGTTGGAGACCTCTACGATCTTATTCTGGGCAAGCTTGGCTTGCAGGATCAAACTCGAAACAGCGTGACGCTCAATGCCGCTCTTTGGCGAAAGATGCAATTTGTTCTTGCCGAAGTCACCAAGCGACCTGCAACTGAGGTGTCGCTGCAAACCTCTATGGCGGACTTATTCCCTCGTGAGACCCGCCGCCAGGACTGGTGCGAGCTCAAGTCAGTATCTCCCTTCCGAATCCGGGAGCTTGACTACGCGCCACCCTTTCGTGTCCTAGCGTTTCTCATAACTGCAGGAGTTGCCTACATCGAATTGCATCAGCTCTGGCAGTTTCCAGCAGCTCGGTGGCTTTGGCCGCTATTGGGATTGCTTGGATTATGGATTTTCCTTGAGACACATCTCAAGATCCTGACAATTCTCAGCTCGCTGCGTAACTACTTGCCTTCAAGGATGTTGAACGTAAAGGACCTTTGCCGTGATGTACTAGCCAGCGACTACGAACAGGTTTGCCGACACACCGAAGTCGCAATCGACGAGAATTGCCTTGCCGTGTGGAATCAACTTGTCGAAATCCTTGTTCATTCGCTTGGTGTCGAAGCGGATGAAGTCAATTTTCGAAGCCTGTTGATTCGGGATTTAGACATGGCCTGATGCTTCAGTTAACGATCGGGCTTTTTTAGTTGGTTCACCCATCATCAAACAAGCTAACGTAGTCCTCGTACTTGAATTTCCGATTCCGAGCATGCCCTGTAATCTCGTACAGAATGCCTAATTCGGTCATGCGGTTCACAAGGTCGTTGGCCGGTTTGTAAGAGGCACCAGTCGCGTCTTGCGCATTCTTGACCGTAATAATTGGCTGCGTATACAGGTGATCTAGCAGGCGATGCCCGTTGGCTGCGCTCCGACTGAAGTTCTCTGTGATAATCTGGCGGTGTGCTTCACGCAGGCTTAGAATCCTTCGCGCCGTTTCGCTCGCCTGTTTGCTGACCTCGATCACGCCACGCAAGAAAAACTTGAGCCACTCCTCCCAAGTCCCATTATCTCGAACCGACTGCAAGCAGTCATAGTACTCCTGGCGATGCTTCTTGAAGTAGTAGGAGAGGTACAGCACCGGCTTTTGTAGCACTTCGCGTTCGCACAGCAGAAAAGTAATGAGTAAACGACCCACGCGACCATTTCCATCGAGGAACGGGTGGATCGTTTCAAACTGGGCGTGAACCAGACCGACCTTGAGAAGCAAAGGGAGCTTGCTATCGGTGTGCAGGAATTTTTCTAAGTTGGAGAGGCAAGGCCCGATTTCATGAGGCGGTGGGGGTACAAAGGCGGCAGCGCTGAGCGTGCATCCTGCAGGGCCGATCCAGTTCTGGCTCGTGCGGACTTCGCCAGGTGTTAGGTGCGATCCTCTGACATTCGCAAGCAGCTCCGCGTGGATTTCGCGAATGAGCCTCACCGAGACGGGCAACGCTTCGAGTCTCGCTAGACCGTGGTTCATCGCAGCCACGTAGTTGACGACTTCGACCACATCTTTCGGTCGGTCAGGCGAGAGTACCTCGGCCTCAGCTGCGAGGACATCTTGGAGCGAGCTTTGCGTTCCTTCGATTTGACTAGAAAGCACGGCCTCCTTGCGCACGTACATCATCACGAACAGGTCGGGATGCGGCAGCGTCTCAATGGAACCGTCCAATCGGCCAAGGACTCGATCGGCCTGCGACAACAAGACTTGGAGATCGTCGTCGATCTCTAGCTTGGGAGAGGGGGGCAACGGCTCGGGCATGAATGCCCGATATCCCTCCCCTGAGGGGACCGTTTGCATGAGATACCGGCCAGCGCGTCGGTCGGTTTGTTTAGAGTCCATATTGTAGGTTACCTATCACATAGAGAGAATCAAGCTCTATATGATAGCCTGCGGTTAGTATGGAAGCAATTCACCTCTGTATTGACAGCTACCGTCAATATGGAACCAAAGTGGTTCCATACTATCGCTAGCCCTCAATATGGAAGCTCTTCTGCTCCCATATTCCTGCCAGACTACAAAGAGGAGCTGGGGAATCAGCTCCTGAGAGGGGGGTCGTACCCCAGAATTACCCACCCAGCCCCGCATACTCTTCCGCCGTCGCCCCATCCAAACACGCTTGGATGATCTCCCGGCCCAGCGGGCGCAGGTCATCAACAAGAAAATCCTTTACCTGTTGGTGGAAGAAGTCGGTCAGGATTTTTGCCCCGGCATCGTAGGCCGCTTCGCCCACCTCGGGTTGCAGGGCGACGTCGAGGAACCAGGCGCCGATGGTTTGGCCCTCGACTTGGATTGTTTCTTTATTGTAACCCAAGAGCGGGCAGCGGCTGGCTTTCAGGTCGGCGGTGTTGAACGGCGTCGCACCCCGACGGGCGAGATACTCTCTCGTCACCCATTGTGGCGCGAAGCCGACTTTCCAGCAGCCGACGTGCTGGTTCGGGATTAGCACGAACTGCGTGCTGGCGGTTTGCATGATTTGGTCGAGCAGGATGTTCGCTTGATCCACCTTTCGCCCGGTGGCGAACGGCCAGAACGAACCGACCCCCTCGCTTTGCATGCCCCCTTGGTCGACGATCGAAGGGTTGCCGTGCCCGCGCGGCGCGACCAAGCGCCAGAGCCAGGCCAGCGAGGGGGGTAGCACATGAAACAAGCCGAGGATGCCGTAGGTAGGGTTTTCCTTCGTGCAGGGCGGGCAACGCACGCCAAAGCTGCGGATGTCGACCGTCACCGGCTTGCTCACCACATCCGGCACGTATTTCCTGGGTACGACTACGCGAGGGTTCGGGCAAGGCTCGCCCGGGGCGTCCATCTTGTGTTCCCAGATCAGCGCGGTCGCACCGGGCTGGGCATCGATGTTTAAGAACAACAGCGGCCCAGGCGGATCGATGGTCAGCCGTTCCAATTGCGGATCGATGCCGTACTGTTCGATGTGATTCACGCGCACAAACCACGCGTTCTCCGCATCGATCAATGAAAGTTTTTGATTCGGGCCGTCCTGATCTTGCAACGCGGAGTGGCACAGAGCCATGTCGTCCGTCACGGGTCGCAAGTCGCAACCGCGCGGCATGGTGAGTTTGCGTGTGTCGCCGGTGATCGTGTTCGTGCCTAGCAGCAACGTGCCGTCGCTCTCGCGATGCATATGCTCGAGCATTTCACTCTTACCGCCCCCCGACGCACCCTCATGCATGATCACGGTTGCGTTTTCGTAAGGCGTGACGACTTCCACTGTCGAGCAGTGGGCCGTGGTCCACGGTTGTTCATCCCGCTCGCCCAGGGTGAGCAACATGCCATAGACGCCCTTCTTGGCGGATGGGCCCGGGTAGAGGTTGTAGGCGAACAGCTCATGCAGGTTGAAACCGTCCTCCTCGAACCGGCGGTTATGTACGACAACTTGCTTGCCGTCGAAATGCGTATGGCGAAACGGTGGGGCAATGTAGACAACTGCTTCGTGGCTGTAGTCGGCCCCCGCTGCACGAACTTCCTCCAACGGCACAATGCCTTGCAGCATGGCGAGCCCGAGGGCGAAGAAGCCCGCATTGGCCGGGGCGATGGCCACCGCGTTGAGCGGCTTGTCTGGCAAGCCGGTGCGAAAGAAGAACGCGGCAATCGGCTGATCGCGCAGCCATTCTAAGGTCTCTTCGCGCAAGTCAGCGAAGTCCTTGTTGAAGCGATCCTGGTAAGTTGGCTTGTCGGTCACGGTGTCGTCGCCCACGACCATGCACTCTGGATCGCGGCGACGCATGTACGCTTCGAAGTAGTTGGCTGCCACGCCGTTCTTGATTTTGTAGACCTCCGCCTCGCGCTGGAACTCGCCATTCACGTCGTACCCGACGACATACCGCCCATCGGGGCCGACTTCTCCCAATCCAAGCGATTTGTCCGGCGTGGCGAGCGCGACAAGTTCCTCCACACTACCAGCCAGATGCAACCGTCCTGCCTTCTCGGCAGCTTCGAGCACGGACATCGCACTGTGAGAAAGGGTGAGCTCAGGAAAATCGGCCAGAGGCATGGGAGGCACTTTCGGTGGTTTTCGTGTCGGTTTTAATGCAAATCTTCAGAAACTAAGCCACCGATTGTACCACGTGCCAACGTTGAAGAAATAGCTCAGGGAGATGCCTATCAAGTCCCCAAACCTTCCGAGCCGAGATGCGTTGGCACTTGGGTAGAACCCGCGAAAAGTGCATCAAAGCGCAAAAACGAGGGGTGGGCATTGCCCACCCCTCGCTAATTTTTATGGGGTCTACCAGTAATAGAGCTTACCGGTAGTACTCGTCCGGGTTGTAGATCAACCACGCGTCGATCGGACTCAGCCGTGGTAGTTTCACAAAGCGTTGCCCTTTATTGTCGACTTGCTCCTTCAGGAAAACTTCGTAGCGTTCCTGATAGCCTGAAGACTCTTGGGCAGCTTGCTCGCCACCGAAGGAGAAGAGCGAACGGGTCACTCGCATCCCCTTGGGACGGGTGCGAATACCCTGTTCGCGGATCGTGGTGGCGACGTGATCAACCCACTTCTGCTCGACTGCTTGATTGCCGAACAATTCCCAATCTCCGGAAATGCGATTCTCGTACATCTCATCGACGAATTCTTCTTCGCTTAATCCTTGCTTCTCAGCCACTGCACCGATCAAGCGATGCGAGATTTCCTCCAGCTGGCGCACCTGATCTTTGATTGCGCGACCATTGCCGTACATCATGGTGCTCGCCTGATGATGAAGGATGATCGCATCGGGATAACAGTACGAGTGGTCGGCCAACGTGGTGATAATGGCCGCCATGCTGGCTGCGAAGCGTTTGACCACCACGTGGACCGGCGCTTCGCTCTTCTTGATCGACTGGACAATTTGCATACCCTCAATCGCCGAGCCACCAGGGCAATTGTCGATGACCAGGAAGATGGGCTTGCGCGATTGGTTGTTGAAGTAGTCGAGTCGCTGGCAAACGTAGTCCGCGGCACCGGTCATGATCGGGCCGTTCAGTTCAATGCGACGCAGACTGATAGACAGGACGCCATCTTGAAATGGCTCGTCGGGGTAGCTTTCGTCGCCGAGGATACGATCTTCGAGCTGTTCCTTGGTGGTCTCGACCTTCATCTCTAGCTCGATCTTCTCTTGCTCAGCCTTGGAGGCAGCGAGTTCGACGGCTCGTTTCGCTTGATCCAGAGCACTGCGCTGTTTGAGAAGATCGATTTCGAGCTTGATGCGATCGCGTTCGCGTTCCAGATTTACCTTTTGGGCGTCGATCCGCTCAGCCTCCAACTTGCGATCAATTTTTGACTTCTCATTCAGCAAACGTTGGGCAGCGAGCTCCTTCTCGTACATTGCCACTTGATGCTTGAAGCGTAACGCGTCCAATTCCATTTCAGCTTTGAGCTTCTTGGCTTCCTCGCTGATGAGATCTTTCTTGGGGGTCTCTTTCTTTTCAGTTTCCTCATCTTTCTCTTTGCCGTTTTTTTCATCTGACTCAGACTCTTTAGTTTTCGAGTCGTCGGCTTCCTCGTCCGTCTCCTCTCCGCTGGCTTCCTCTTCGCTCAGACGTTTCCGCACAGCCGCTTTGAGCTTCTCGCGGATTGTCTCACGAACTTCATCGGGGAATTCTTCCGTCTTCTTGTCAATTTGTTCTTCCCAATCGTCAGGGATTTCATCGCCAAACACGGGAGTTGCTATCATTTCCGTTTCGCTGAAGGCTGCGATTTCCGCTGCGCTCACGAAAGTGCTGCACGGCATCGTCATGAGCAATCCGGCAAGGAGAAATGGGAGGGAGAGTCGAGTCATAGCTAAGGCTCCGCTAGTCAAAGAGTAGGAAGGAAAACAGTTCATCGAGAGCGAGGACAAACGGTGAGATAGGTTGTCGGGGCCGGATAGAGGCCACCAGCAGGTTGAGGTCAATTATAGGCCGCCGGTTTGGGGAGAACCAGGAATCGACGGCACCAACCGAAGGATTATCCACCCTCGCAGCGGGTTTTTTCCGCGAAGGCCTTGTAAATGGACTGCTTTTGGGGGAGTGGCAACTCGGCTGAGGGGCAGCGAATCTCACGAAACTTCGCAGAATTGGTCGTCGAACTCAAGCCGACCTGCGTTAGCTGCAGTTGCACTATCATGAAGCTCTCTTGCCGTAAGTTCAGGGACAATCAGACGCGTCTGCATCTCTTTGCCTTGGCTTACCAATCGGGCCGCTCAGGCCCGTTTGACGAGTGCAGCCGAGTCCCGACCTCCGCAGTGGCGAGAAAACAACAGAAAATCACTAAGTACAAGAAGCGGATGGGGGACGCGGTGTTGAGATGGGGACCGAATGCGCCAGGAGCGGTTCTAGACGCATTCGGCGCGGATCTGATTTGGCTCCGCGACCTCAAACCGGCAAATGTTTTTGTCTCTCAGCGAGGTCGAAAGCAGGATATTGCAAATCTATTAGATCTTGGCGTGATCGGCACGCTGATAAGTTAATGGAGCATGCGATCGCAGGGTTAAGCGATGGCGTCCCAAAAAGCTTCATTTGCCATATGGACTTACCCTAAATCTCCATCTTTCTCAGGGCTACTTGTTGCTGTGCCTTTCCCTTTCTGTCAGGGATCGAGTCGCTACTGCTTCTTTGCTCTATTCTCTGATTCGCTCAAATACTGATCGAGCGGCTCCAAGAGGTTCTTCGCACTACTCAATTCTTCGGAGAGTGCCTGGGCTGAAGCGATCATGTCAGCCGTCAGGCCGCGAGTAGCAGTTATATTCCGTCTCGCATGGTTTTCGGGTGATTGATCCGCGGCTGCAGACATCAAGAGCAGCGCCACGCCCGCGACCTTGTTCTCCGTCACTCCGTCTCCTCGTACATACAGCATGCCCAGGTTGCCGATGGCCAGCCCATCCCCTTGCACCGACGCGTAGCGGTACCACTTATTAGCTTTTGCAAAATTAACCTTCGCGCCACGACCGTTTTCATACAGCACTCCCAGATTGAATTGGGCGGCTGCATTCCCTTGGGCGGCAGATTTGCCATACCAAACCACTGCTTTCTTCTCGTCCTTGCCAACCCCGATGCCTTGCTCATACATCAATCCCAAATTGAATTGGGAATCGGCATGGCCTTTCTTGGAAGCCGCGAGAAACTCTTCGTAGGCGAGCGGCAGGTCGTTGGCCTGATAAGCTGCGATCCCAGCCTCAAAATTGGCAACCGCGTT
The DNA here is from genome assembly GCF_007741515.1 of Adhaeretor mobilis. Lineage (GTDB taxonomy): Bacteria > Planctomycetota > Planctomycetia > Pirellulales > Lacipirellulaceae > Adhaeretor > Adhaeretor mobilis. Next base: position 5,284,584 of record NZ_CP036263.1, on the reverse strand, counting down.
GATATCTTCCTTGTCTTTTTGCGGCTCAACGTCGACTTCATCGACTTTCGAAGGTAAAGCTTCGTCTTTTTCCACTTCCACCGTGCTTGTGCTATCTGTGGCATTGCGCTCAGTCTTCTTGCTACATCCGCTTAGCATTAACCCGACGACCAAAACGAATCTAGTTAAAAAACTGCTCATTACTTCTCCACTTCTCCACGGTTGCACGAATCACTTTTGTCTCAGGGAAGACGATCTTTCAGCGGCTTCCATGTCGACGATTGTCGATACGTTTTTCGAGGCGGTTGCGAGGACTGTGACGAGTCCTACGCTGCTCACAGGCTTGACGTCGTAGCCGTATGCGGTGTAACTCACGCGATATTAAGACGCGTTACATCGTACCAGACTTCTCTTCCAATTAGCAACGGCGCGACGCCGTATGGTAACTCGCTAAGCTCAGCAATTACAGTTTCTCGTTCGGGCAGGTATATCTCAAACTGACGGCGGCAGGACTACCTTTGGCGGCTCAGCGAATCGGGCTAAGTGCAGAGGTCTAGTTAGCAATTAAACACTCCTGCGAGTAGCGAGATTCTCGAATGCAATCGGCTGCTGTAACCACCATCTCAATTTGAATGTCGAAAAACGCATCGGTCTCGGTCACCTCGGCTTCTGCTTTCATCGAAAACAAGATGTGGCACATTGAGAACTCCCCGACGGCACGCTCACGACCGAAGACCCTTGGCCGGCGATCAAGGCGAAGAAGGTAGCTGCGAAGGTCAGCCGGCGCGTGATCGTCCAGAGCTATGCGGACGTGCTGGCGTTTATTAGTGCGTCGATGTCTGGCCGCTCCTAGTTTACTATTCGAGTTGCGGAGAGGGAGCCGGTCGTCCGTATTCTGCGTTTTTGACACGCTGGACAGTCGCCCTACGACCTCGCTTGACCCTTCACTGGCGTTCTCGACGACAAAGCCTACGCCCTGCTAGCATCCCACACCGCTCTGGCCTGGCTCATCTCGGTTGCCTAGAATTCGCAGCTATCCCCTTCGCTCATTCTACTCCCACCTCCCTAGAGCAGAGTCACGTGCTATGGCTCGTCGCCGACGAAGTTCTTTGAAACCAGCCCCTACGGAACCTATCGAGCCGCTAACCCTTGGTCCCTCGCGCCATGCACGGGGCAAAAGACGACGGCGTCGATTTCTGTTCGCACTGCTGTTGTTGCTCGGCGGACTGACGGCTCTGCTGCCCACGATTGTCGCAAACACGCCACTGCGCGATGCCGCGCTCGCTCGGGCGATTCCCGCCGGTGCAGGACGTGTCACCTCTGAGGGCGCGTCACTCGGATGGACGGGCAACCAAACCCTCACCAACGTGAGCTGGCTGGACGCGGAGGGGCTGCCGCTGTTCACTGCGAAAAGTGTGACGCTCGATCGCTCCTTGACGGCACTGCTCACCAACCGGCGCAATTTGGGCACCATAAAAATTGTGCGACCTGAGATCTATCTCAAAACTAATCCGCAGGGCAGTAATTGGGAAACGGCACTAGCTGGCTTTCAAACGGAAAGTCAACAAACGCCGATCGACCAAGATGTCTCGCTGGAACCTCAACGCACGGACATAAACGTCGCGATTGAAATCGTCGATGGCGGACTGGCAGCAATGGATGCAACGACCGGTCAACAGTGGAATGTCAACGGCCTGAACGTCAATGCCACGGCAAACTCGACCGAGGGCACTTGGCTAGCCGATGGCACGGCCAACGTGCAGATGGTTTCGTCAGATGCGGCCCTCGCTTCCCAGCCAGGACAGGTGCAGTTTCGCGTGCAGTCGCTCGGCCAGGGACGGCAGCAACTCAAACTCATCTCGAATCGCTTGCCGCTGCAACCACTCGAACCGTGGCTCGCACGTGCCATGCCTGGCGGACGAGTGCTTGGGGTAGCTTCCTCAGACATCACCGTCGATTGGCAATTGCCGCCCGTCGGGCAGGCTCAGCCAACGGGAGCCCAGCCAGCGAGCGCCCAGCCCACTGCCAAGCTGCAAGCCAGCGGCCGCGTCGATCTGGCCAACACGAAGTTCACTGCCGACGCGCTCTCAGGAGACATCTTGCAAATGACAGATGCATCGTTGGACGCAAATCTATCGGTGGCCGGCGATCGCATTCTTGTCGAGCAACTCAAAGCGAGTGGCGATTGGTTTGAGGGCGATGCACGCGGCACCTTCAACATCAACGAGCTACGTCGGCTGAGTCTCGACACGCTACCGACAGACGATTCCACAATCACTGGTAACATCGATCTGGTTGCACTCACCAAACAACTGCCAAACACCTTGCAACTGCGTCCCGGAGTGGAAGTTGACTCGGGTACGGTTTCGCTCACGGCGCGAAGTCTCGGTGGTAACGGTGCTCTTGAGGGCAGTGGTGGCGCAAACGCATCCGCGCGCCACTGGGACATCGCAGCCAAGGTCCAGGATCTGCGTGGTACGGACGGCGAGCGCGAAATCCGCTGGGACGACCCGGTGGAAGCCTACGCGGAACTGATTGCCGCTCGCGGCTTAGCGGCTAATGCCACGCCGCGCCCGCAACTCAGCACCGTCACATTCCGCTCTCCCTTTGCCTCAGCCAAACTCAACGCCGTGGCCGAGGGTGCCGATGGCACGTTCCGTTTCGATCTCAACCAACTCGCGAGTCAGTTGGGACAGTTCATCGATCTTGCCGAGTGGGAACTTGAAGGCACCGGCGGCGGCAAGCTCACGCTGCGCGATACGAGTGAGACCGGCTTCATGGCGACGCTACGAGCCGACTTTGAGAAAGTGAACATTCGACACAACAAACAACTTGTGTGGGCAGACGAGCAATTACGCCTCGATGTGCAAACCAGCGGTCAACATCGGGGCTTGCAGCCGACGCAACTCATTAAAGGGACCGTAAATCTATTGGGTGTGAACGACGTGTTCAATGTGGAACTGCTAGAGCCACTCCAGCTTGCCGCCCCTGCACCCGTCCCGAGCAACCCCGCAGCGACTGGCCAGACAGTTCCGTCGAGCAAGACAATCGCCGCACGTATCACCGGCAGTGGCCCGCTCGTACGTTGGGCCGGGCGACTGCGACCTTGGGTCGATGGCATCCCAGAACAAATCAATGGTGCCGCAACGCTCGACGCAGAACTGCGCAGTGGTCCTGGCTATGTGCATTTGGTGAACTCGCTCGTAGAAGTCGACGATCTACGCGGCAACTGGGGCGAAGTGCGATTCGAGGAACCCAAGGCAAAGCTTACGGGCGATTTTCGTTGGGAATCCGCGACGAGCTCGCTTGACTCGCATCAATTAGAGCTCACAACTAGCACCATTGCAGCTAGGACACGCGACCTCGCCGTGCAATTCGCCGCCGACGCTCCGCCGCTGGCACGCGGAGAAATTGCGTATCGCGCAGACCTCGAGCGCGTGGCCGCACTGGGTGGATTAGTCGGGGGGGAGTCTCCCTGGCCGCGAGGAAATGCCGTCGGCCGGATTCTCTTGGATAGCAACACGCAGGAAGCTGCTGCGGAAGTCACTTGCACGGCTAGCAATTTAGAGCTTGTCGGATCCGAGAGCAGCGCCGGTGCCAATTCTCGAACGCCCAAGCTCTTGTGGAGCGAGCCGAAGCTGGAACTGGGCGGCCGCGTGGCCTACCAGCAGGCGATCGACCGTTTGCAAATCACCAATCTGAGAGCCGTCAGCCAAACCCTAGAAGCTGCTGGCACCGCAACGCTTGAAGAAGTCAGCACGCAACAGCGCTTGCAGGGCGATTTGGCATTGTCCTACGATTCAGCGGCCGTCGAACAGCTGATCACCGAAACCCTCGGCCCCGGCGCCAAGCTCGAAGGTGCCAACCGGGCACGTGTGCAGTTTGCAGCTGTCTTGAACGAAGTCGCAGTCAGCGTGAATCCGACTGCGGCACCACGGCACTGGTCGCAGCGTTGGCAAGTCACCGGCGAAACCGGCTGGGCTGCTGCTAATCTCTACGGTTTGAATTTCGGACAGGCGAGTGTGCAGGGCACGCTCAAAGAGGGTAAGTTGCTGTTCCAACCAATCGACTTAAGCGTAGGGCAGGGTCGCGTGACCGCGCAGCCCCGTGTGCTACTTGATCCGCCACCGCGTGTGTTGCAACTGCCCAAGGGCCCGCTCGTGCAGAATGTGTCGATCTCCCAGGAAGTAAGCGAGTCACTACTCAAATATGCCGCGCCGATTCTCGCCGGCGCGACCCGCGCTGAAGGGGAGTTCTCGATCAACCTCGATGGTGCGAACATCCCGCTCGACGAGCCGAAGAACGCCGACCTCGGTGGGCAACTTAATGTTCACCGGTTGGCGATTCTCCCCGGCCCGAACACCAAACCGATGGTCGACCTGCTACGCCAAATCGGCATGCTCGCCCGCGGCCGCGAACTGCCCACCGGTGGCGCGGTTCCCGCCGGCGATGGCATCACGATGCAAGAGCAAACGATCGAACTGCGAGTCGTCGATGGCAAAGTCTACCACCGCGAGATGAAGTTCCTGGTAGACGACGTGCCGGTGCGCTCGACGGGTTGGGTGAGCTTCGACGAGCAGCTGTGGCTCGACCTGGAAATCCCTGTGCAAGAAAAGTGGGTGCGAGGCAGCAAGTACTTCCGCTCGCTAGCAGGACAAAAGCTGCAGATACCCGTGCGCGGCACGCTCACTCGCTGGCGGATCGAAGACAAGGTAATAGCCGAACTACTACAGAACGCCGCCGGGCAGGTACTTGGTGATGAGATCAACCGACAGCTAGAGAAATTGTTCCGCGGGCGGTGAGGGTTGGTATAATGGGCCAGGTATTCAGTTCTTGTACTGGACGGTGTCGAAAAATTGAATGTTTATTGACTCGTAATACCCCGACGGCGAGCAAGCTCGACGGCTAACATGGATTTGCATGCGACTCATAATACTCCTTGCCGGGCTGATTCTACTCGGGGCATCCCAAGCCCAAGCCCAATCGCAACTCCAACTCCCCCCGCCACACAAAGTCGATGTTCAGGCCGCCCAAGGCTCTGGTCTGCGCGAGCTGCGCGGCAAGCACTTGCGTCTCTTTACCGACTTGCCAGCGAGCGAATCGGTCGATGAGCTTCCATCCGTCTTCGATGCGGCGGTGCCAGTGTGGGCGAAGTACTTTGGCGTACCGTTAGAGGCGACTGCTACGTGGCGTGTGCAGGGCTTTCTCATCAAAGACCGTGAGAAGTTCGAGGAATTGGATCTGTTGCCCAGCGATCGACCCAACTTTCTCAATGGCTTTGCGCACGATCGCGAGCTGTGGCTCAAAGAGCAGCCCAGCAACTACTACCGTCGTCACCTGCTGCTACACGAAGGCACACACGCCTTCATGCTGGAATTTCTGAAAGGCTGCGGGCCAGGCTGGCACATGGAGGGTCTGGCAGAACTTATGGGCACACATTACTGGCAGTCAGGCAAGCTGCAATTAGCCGTCATGCCTAGCTCGCGCGAAGAGGTACCTATGTGGGGCCGCGTGAAGCTTATTCGTGATGCCGTCGCCGCGGGCAAGCCATTGTCTTTGAGCGAGGTCATGCGAATCGACAATCGACGCGTACTTACCACGACGGAATACGCCTGGAGTTGGGCACTCGCATCGCTGCTAGAAAACCATCCGACTTTCCAAAAGAAATTCCACGGACTGCAAAAGACAGTCAATCGCCCGCAACTCAGTCGTCGTTTCAAACAACAAGTGGGCCAACAGGATTGGGCACTGCTGGAACGCAACTGGCTGGCGATGATCGCCACGCTGGATTACGGCTACGACTTCGAGCGCATGAACCTGCAGGAGCGCGAGCTGACAGAACTAAATAACAATAGCACGACCATCGAAGTCGCCACCAATCGCGGCTGGCAATCGACTGGCTGGAAGCTTGTAGCGGGGAAAACCTATCGGCTCACTGCCGAAGGACGATATCAAATCGCGCTCGATCGCGCAGCTACACCTCCTATGCCGTGGGCATGCGAGCCCGGCGGAGTAACTCTCGAGTACCACGCCGGAGAGCCCCTTGGCAAACTTCTGGCGGCTCTGGCACCGCTGGAGAGTACGTCAGGTGCCGGCAGCTTTCTCAACCCGCTACCCATCGGTCTAGCTGGTACCCTAGAGCCGAAGGTCGATAGCGTGCTTTATCTCCGCGTCAACGACCACCCGGCACGCTTGAACGACAATAAGGGGATTCTCAAAGTGACGATCACTGGTACCACGCCCCGTTAGCCGACTACCTTGGTCGCCGTGGACTTCGCCTCATCGTGAACTGCACCTCGCCGAAAACCTCAGCGTCTTCGACTAATCTGGCGAAAGAACCGCGCGGCGGGCAAGCTCTGCAGCGAAATCCGCTTATGCGAGCCCGATTGACACCCTCGCGCGACCCTTCGACAATGGAGGGCTCAGATATTCACGCCAATAGCTAATAGCGAATTTCCATGCCTAACTTTCTAGCAGACAACGACCCCGAAATCTGGTCAGCCGTAGCCAACGAAATCGAGCGCCAACAAGATGGCCTCGAAATGATCGCCAGCGAGAACTACACCAGCCCTGCCGTCATGCAGGCCGCTGGGAGTGTGCTGACCAACAAATATGCCGAAGGCTACCCTGGACGTCGCTACTACGGTGGTTGCGAACACGTAGACGTAGTCGAGACCCTGGCTCGCGATCGTGCGAAAGAGCTATTCGGTGCAGAGTTCGCCAACGTGCAACCGCACTCCGGCTCCCAAGCCAACATGGCCATCTACTTGGCTGCCCTGGAACCGGGCGATACGGTTCTCGGGCTCGACCTGGCTCACGGCGGGCATCTCACGCATGGTATGCATCTCAATATCTCAGGCATCCTTTACAACTTCGTAAGCTACGGCGTTCGCGAAGACGATCATCGCATCGATTTCGATCAAGTCGCCAAGCTCGCCAAAGAGCACAAGCCGAAGCTCATCGTTGCCGGAGCTAGTGCCTACCCGCGCGAGATTCCCCACGCCAAGTTTGCTGAGATCGCCAATGACGTCGGTGCGAAACTCATGGTCGATATGGCCCACTACGCGGGACTCGTTGCCGCCGGGCTGCACGACAATCCCGTACCAGTCGCGGACTTTGTGACGAGCACCACACACAAAACGCTCCGCGGCCCGCGAGGCGGTCTGGTGCTGGCGAAGAAGAAATACGCCAAAATCCTCAACAGCCGTGTCTTCCCCGGCCTGCAGGGTGGCCCGCTCATGCACGTGATCGCCGGCAAGGCGGTTTGCTTCGGCGAGGCTCTCAAGCCGGAATTCAAAGTCTACGCCCAGCAGGTAATCGACAATGCTGCGGTTCTCGCGGAAGTACTGCTTGCAGGCGGGTTGAACCTTGTGAGCGGCGGCACCGAGAATCATCTCATGCTCGTCGATGTGACACCGCTAGGTATCGGTGGCAAACAGGCGGAGAATGCGCTCGACGCTTGTGGCATCACGGTCAATATGAACATGATTCCCTACGACCAACGCCAACCGATGGACCCCTCAGGCATTCGCATCGGTACGCCGGCGCTCACCTCGCGTGGCATGGGCACCGCGGAAATGAAACAAGTGGGCGACTGGATCCTGCAGGCCCTTTCCTCACCGGAAGACAACACGGTCCTGCAGTCAGTGCGCAGCCAAGTGAGTGAACTGTGCCAGCAATTCCCAGTCCCCGCCGCGGCATGTGAAACGGCATCCGCTTGAGTCTGTAAATTTTTGACCACAAAGGACACAAAGAGCACAAAGGTCGCACCTCATTGCACAAGGCTTCCAGGATGTCCAAGTTTTTGAGAGTCGGTTTTACCTGAATGTGCATTACGGTGCGATAATTCAGACAGTTATCTCACACCGACTACCAACCCAGAGAAACCCCATATTGGCTTCGAGATTAGAGCCTGGGGATTATCTTCGTGTTCTTTGTGCCCTTTGTGGTTCATCCAAATAAGAGAGACACATCATGTCAGACAAACACCGCGTACTCATCGCCGACGACAACGAAGCCAACGTTGAGCTCATGCAGGCCTATCTCGGCGAGATCGATGTCGACACCGAAGTGGCCGTCGATGGGCAAGATACGCTCGATAAGGTGGCCTCCTTCAAGCCCGATCTCATTCTGCTTGACGTGATGATGCCCAAGTTGAGCGGATTCGAAGTGTGCGAACGCCTCAAGCAGGGCGAAGAGACCAGCGGTGTGATGGTGCTGATGGTCACTGCGCTCAACGAACTGGGCGACATGGAACGGGCCGTTAATTCCGGCACAGACGACTTCCTCTCCAAGCCAGTCGACAAGATCGAATTGCTCAAGCGCGTCCAGAATATGCTCAAGCTCCGTAGCGTCACCGACGAGCTAGAACGACTACGTCGCTACATCGAAGAGATGGAAAGCAACCGCTAGGGTTGCTGAGTTACCAGGGAAGAAGCCAGCGAGCACAGTGCTACCACAGGGTTGGCTCGCACGGACCACCTATGACTATTTCACAACTACTCTTCGCTGCTCTGATTGCCTTTGCGCTCCTCCTGTCTCCCGAAGAACTCCTCGCACAAGCGAGCACAATCCCGTCCACTGAAGAACTCGACGCGCTCATCTCTCAATTAGGAGACGACGAGTACCACGTTCGTGAAGCCGCAGAACAGCAGCTCTTGCAACTGGGACACGAGGCGTTCGATCAACTGAAGCAAAATGAGCGGCATCGCGATTTGGAAATCGCCTCCCGCGTCAGCTACATCTTGCACAAGCTGCAAGTCGATTGGTTGCGAGACGACGATCCGACCGAAGTGCGTAGAATTCTAGCTCGCTACAACGAGCTGAACCAAGAGGAACGCAGACTGCGGATCGAACAACTTGTCGCCCTGCCAGAAGCAGCTGGCGCACCGGCAATTGCTCGCGTGGCCCGCTTTGAGGCATCGCCAGAGATCGCTCGCCTTGCGGCGTTGCAACTCACAGACATGGACCCCGCAGCGCTCAAGCAAGCCGAGCAGAGGGTACTTCAGGAGTGCGGTACAAGCAAACGGACGCCTATCGAGTGGATTCGACTCATCTTCGTAGAATTGAACTCCCCCGCAGAGACGGTTGCTCGCTGGGCTGCGTTTATTGAAAGCGAGATCGAACTGGTAGCAACGGAAGGCCAGGACAAGACGTCCTCAGACATCGTGTACTTGCTACTCGATCACGAACTCAAACTATGCAATCGGCTCGAGCTGCTCGACGAAACAACTGCTTCGCTGGTGCGAAGCGTTGAGCTTACCAGCCTCACTGCCGCGGGCAGCCCGCAATTGCAAAGGACGCGCGGCCTGATCTATGCGATCGATTGGATCACCGAGAACGAGCGCTGGGACGTGCTCGAACAATTCGAGTCGCGTTTCGAGAAAGAAATTTGCAAGGAACGGCTCGTTCTTTACTACTTAGCCAACGCCTATGGCAAGCAGGGCAAGGGGGACGCGGCGGAAACCACGGCTACCAAAGCATGGGACCTCATCGACGACGACGACGAGCAACGTGTCGCTCTGGGGGGGGCTCTCCAGGAACTGGGCCGCCTGGATTGGGCGAAACGAGAATGGCGCTATGTGATCGACGGTTTTGCGGAAATCGACCCCCTGGCGATGTCCGCGAGGCAGTCGCTCGCTCTGTGGCTACACGATAGCGGTAACGATCGCGAAGCGGCCGATCTTCTGGCGGCTTCCTGCGATGCGCTCGATAAGAATCCGGGCGAAAAGAAAAAGCTGCATCGCACCTATCTCGAGCATGGCAATGAACCGTTGGCCGCCTTCTACGCGCAGCGTCTCTACTACGAGGCGTGTTACTACCAGTCACTGGAAGACTATAAAAATCAAGCCAAGAAACTAGAGCAAGCCGCTGCTGCCTACGAGGACAACGCGGACATTCTCATTGCGATGTATCACGCCCAGGGCTCGGATGAGGATTATCGCAAGCGCACCCTCGCACGAATCCGTCGCGTCAGTCGCAAGCAGCAGGAACTAATCGACAGCTATCCCCACATCGCGGGGCTCTATAACCAGTGGGCTTGGCTAATCGGAAACACAGAAGGCGATTATCAAAAAGCGATTGCCTACTCGCAAAAGTCACTGGAACTCTCTCCAGGCGAAGCCGGGTTCCAAGACACCCTCGCCCACTGCTATTTCACCGCGGGTAATTACGAGAAAGCGGTCGAGTTTCAACGCCTCGCCGTCGCGGGCCAACCCTACGTGCAAGTCATGCAACGCAAGCTCGTGCAGTTTGAGAAAGAGCTTGAGAAACGCAGGGAGAAGGGGCTGCCGACGAAGCCGGTGCCTGAGAAAGCGGAAGCGTCATGATATGCCCCACGCCCGTTTGCCGTCGAACAAGGTCGGTGGCTAACATTACCTGAAACCAAGTACTTGCCTGAAATTGCAAACCCATGAATAGCACCACCAGTATCAACGGTATCCAACTGACCTACGAGACCCACGGCAAGGGCACCCCAGTGGTGCTGTTGCACGGCTTCCCACTCGACGCACAGATGTGGCAACCGCAGGTGGAGGCTCTCTCGGCCGGCTATCAGGTGATCGTGCCCAACCTGCGCGGTTATGGCGGCTCCACACAAACTGAGCAAGACGGTACCGAAGGTGTCACCATGCGCCAGTACGCCGACGACATCATCGCACTTCTCGACGAGCTTTCGATTAACGAGCCCGTGGTGCTGGCCGGGTTCTCGATGGGCGGCTACGTCGCCTGGCAGTTCGCGCTGAACTATCCGGAGCGACTCAAGGCGCTGATCGCGTGTGATACGCGCGTGATTGCCGACCCACCCGAAGCACGTGAGAAACGCCAGAAGATGGCCTCGCTCATGCAATCTGCCAAAGATACCGAAGCCGCCACGAGCATGCTTTCCGTGATGCTTGCCACGTCGAAGCAGCAACACGCACCGTCCGTCGCAGAAAAGGTGAAGGAAATGATCCTGCGTCAATCGCCACTGGCGGTGGCCGCCGCTCAATTGGGCATGGCCGCGAGACCTGACGTGACTGAGCGACTGAAAGAAATCACCTGCCCCGCGCTAGTCGTGTGCGGTGCAGAAGACGCCATCAGCCCGCCAGCCGAAATGCGGGGCATCGCCAACGCGCTACCCAACGCCAGCTTCTTAGAGATACCCAACGCAGGACACATGACGACCCTTGAGAATCCGCAAGCGGTGAACGAAGCGTTTGCTGACTTCCTGAAGGGTCTCTAACCTCGTTCCCACGCTCCCACGCGGGAACGCAAGACTTGGCCGCTCCCGCGGTCCTGCATTTTGAGTTTGGAAAAGCCCGCTCGAGGGTATGTGTCGCAGAGCGGCGAGATCTCTCATTACCACGCAGGAGCGTGGGAACGAGAACCTTTTCACTTACGGCAACCGATACCAAGATTGCACTTTCAGCATCGCGTAATCAGCTGGAAACGTATGGAACGCTTGCACGCGGAACACTTTGTCGCGTGAATCGACGTTCACGTAGCTCAGCGCACCATCTTCAAAGCGGCCGCTTGCGTCGAAGCGTTGCAACATGCCTTGCCGCGTAGCCTGCAGCGTGAGTTGTTTCTGATAAGCGGCAAAGCGACTGGCGTCGGACGGTTCGAGCGAGAATTGCGTCTCGTGCGTCACACCACCCATTGCCTGGAACTGCTCGCTTCGCTGCCCTTTGAGCGAATAGGCTTTTAAGCGTTGCCGCAAAGGCATCTTTTGTGTGGCCGAGCCGACAACCTCGGTCAGCACCGAGTCGCCGTAGTGCCAAGTGACCACATGCCCGCAACTGGTAATCCACACGTTGACCTTGTAGCCGTTGCGTTCGATGGTGCGGCGCTGATGAATCTGAAATAGCTCAGGATGGATCGAGCGACCGAGGAGTTGGTAAGTCAGCTCAGCTACTTTGGGACGTACGGTAATCATCGTGAACCCTCACGTAATATGTTTCAGCGATTCGACTCGCGCGGAGTGTGTCGCGTTGTTGTTGGTCGCCTTCATTGTAGTTACTCAGTGCTCATTATAGTTGCCAATGCGAATCGCGACAAAGCCTGTTTCTCGATGAAGTGAACTTGACAAAGTTTTTTATTGACAGGCGCAGCGGCGTGTGAGTTAGTTAGAGGAAATCTGAAAATAAAAAACTTTGTACTCCTACAATTGAGCAACGGTTGACACTGATAGCATGGTTGAAATTGGGGAAGAAATTCACTTGACAATAAGGGAGGCGCGGCTACTACAAACAGCCGTAGGCCAACGGCGTCTGCTGGTGAAGCGTCCTTGCAATTTCCATTGCAGCTAGATCGCCGGAACTCGCTCCGACCTACGGTTGGCCAACCGCTGCGCCACCAAGCTCCTCGCGCAGCCAGGCATTCAGTTCCCGAATATTTCGCGGGTTCTGGCCCAAGTCGCCCTTGCCGATGCGTGACTGGCTGCTGACTTCAATAAGTGTTTCTTTAGGGTGTGTGTAGATAGTGTTAATGGTTACATCATCGGTGAAACGCAGCCATTTTGTAGTACGGGTCAGGCGAATGAAACGCCACCCTGGTAACGAGGCATCGGATGAAACCCACTCCCATTGTGAGTGCGTATCGACAAACTCATGCAGCGCTGCCTCAACCACTTCTGGGGAAGAGGCGACACGTATTGGACGCAACAACAGCCCCTTAGCGTTCACTGAAGTCTCAGCAGAGTTGGTCGTCAAATCGCGGCTCCAATCGTCGATCTGCCACATCGCCATTGCCAGCAATGCTAGCACAACGACCAGAAGCGCAATCCCGATGCGTTTGCGGAGCGGTTTTCGTTTTGGTTTTCGTTTTGGTTCTTCATTCGTCATGAACCTAGTGTACCGGAATTGCCGCTTGCGGCTTAGCCGAAGCCTTGGGAAATCGCCGCGCAATAGGAAAATCGCCACTCAACAGGCCCCACTCATACCGCGGAACCACCCGCACTGCTGGTAAGCCGCAAACGCCATCTGATTGAGTTCGAGTTTTTCGTAACTGCTGTAGCGTCGCTCCAGTGGTTCCCCTACCATCTGCGGCGCTATCGCTAATTTGTTATGCCAATCTGTGCATGGCAACCGTAGACAAGATTCAGGAGTATGAACTGTGAGTTCCATTCGTCCTTTGGCCACCATTACCTTTTTGGTCTGCGTTGGCGTCGTACTGTATCTAAGAATCAACGAGACCGATCCGGTCCTGCCTGAGGGCATGGGCGAGTACTCGCTGGAAGATGATCTAGCGATCGACGATCCCGCTACAGGCGCTTTTGGCGGCGATGCATTCGGCACGTCAGCCGACACAGGTTCTTCCGAAAGTTTTGCGATCGACGATGGATCGGGTCCACCACCGTTCACTCCCCCTGCTACGCCTGCCTACACCGGCGACGCGGGTAGCCCTCCGCCTGCTTGGACGCCTCCTGTAACTTCCGCGCCCGCTGATACTTCAGCCGAGAGCACCCTGGGAGATGATCAGGCGACGGTTCCTGATATGCCGGAAGTTCCGGAGATGGGTGGTTCCGACGAGACGACAGCCCAAAGCGAGCGGTTGGCGATGACCGTCACTCCCAATACGATCGTTCAAGAAGAAGAGGTCGAGCAACTGGATCTAGAGACTGATACTCCTGCCGCTTACCAACAGCAAAACAACGACTCGGCGACCGCCGGGTTGCCACAGAACACCACCCCTACGCCACAAACATCGCTCTTCGCGGCTACGCGTGTTGCCGTGCAGGCAGCGCTCGATCGTGGTGAGCTTTCCCAAGCTTTGTTGCTGCTTTCCGATTGGCACGGCGATCCTTCGCTCACAAAAGCTGAAACGGATGAAGTAAATCAGTTGCTCGGCCAGCTTGCCGGCACGGTCATCTATTCTAGCGAGCCGCGTCTCGAAGCACCTTACTTGGTGCAAGCTGGGGAAACCATCCAGCAGATTGCGGCTAAGTACGATGTGCCTTGGCAACTGCTCGCCAAGATCAACGGCCTCGGTACGCCCGACGCCTTACAAACCGGTCAGAGCCTCAAGGTCATTCGTGGTCCGTTCAATGCGAAGGTGGACCTTAGCTCGCGCGAGCTGACGCTCATGTTGGGCCGTCGCTACGCAGGTCGCTTCCAAGTGACAATGGATCCCGCCGCGACTATCGAAGAGGGTAGCTGGATGGTCGATCAAAAATTGGTCACCCCTGCCGGCGGACTATATGGCAGTGCGAACGGTGCCAGCGATTCGCGCAGCATTGTGCTCTCTAACCCCTCAACCACCAGCGGCCAAGTCGCCGTGATCCGTGGTCCGAGCGACCAAAGTCGCGTCGCCAGCGAACCGGTCGAACGCACCATCAGCCTCCGCGAGGGCGAGGTTGCCGACTTGTACGACATTATCTCGGTCGGTTCGCGTGTGACGATTCAGAGGTAAGAGTAATAGGCAAGTCGCTAAACTTGTCGTTCCGATGGGAGGCTCGCCTCCCATCGTCCCCACGCTCCTGCGTGGGAACGCAATGCCCAGCCGCACTGCGGCAATAGCAGAGGAGTTCGGCCGGGCTTCGCTTAGTGGTCAGCGCCGCGGAGCTGCGAGATCGTGCGTTCCCACGCGGGAGCGTGGGGACGAGGTCGCAACTCGCCCGTAAACTCCCCCGAACCGTTAAAGTCTGCCGCGCCCGGTGGTCGATAATTCCGAAGTGAGAACGCACCAGTCTGTGCGTTCCGTCTCCTCAAGAGCCTTCGCGAGTTTCTGTCTATGTGGTGCCGTCATTGCCAGCAAGATGTACCTGCGATTGCGTCAGGTGTGATCGGGCCCTTGGTTTGCCCCCGCTGTGAGTTTGCCCTTGAGGAAGGTTTACATCCGATCGAGGAAACAGAGAATCTTGGTACTGCTGGCGTAGAACTCACCGAGCTGGATGTGCCGAAGATCATCCCACTGCGAGAGGTCTTCGATAGCCAGCAAGTCCAGGCGGAACTCAATCTGCTCGGGCGGCGATTAGGTGCGAAGAGTAAAACACCAGCCAGTGAACCGTGCCCCGCGCTGCATTTAGTTCGCCAACCACTACAAGACGCTGCACAACTCGGCGCTCTGCAAACTAACCCTGCGCAATCTGGTTCTGTGCCGCCCATTGCAACCTACGCTCAACAACGCACTAGCGCCGGCTGGTGGGTGAGCGCATTACTTGGCGCGAGTGGTCTCGCCTTGGCTGTCGGATTGGCAGTTCTCGCGTATGCGACTCTCTACGTCCGTCCAGAACTTTGGAACCAAGCTCTCACGGTAACTCTCGCTGGCGAGGGTGGCCTCATCGTAGGGCTCGCCTGGATGGCCAAACGTTTGTGGCAAAACAGCCGTCGGTTAAATCGCCAAATCTCCGGCGTTGATCGCCAACTCGACGCGCTGCAATTCGCAACCGAACAACGTTACGGCTACGACAGCGCGTACTACCGGCGTGTGGCGTAGGTACATGGAAAGTCGGAAACGGGTAGCACCGACACCACAGCCGCCAAATAGGTTTTCAACTCACACGCGTACCCGGATTGGTGTCGGTGTGCGCAGCACAAGAGGTTCTTGGATTCGCTGATTCCCCAGCCCCTTGTAATCAAGACCTCTTGTCGGCAAGCGACCCCGACACTTGTCAGATTGAGTTGATCTGGTCATCAAGCCTACTTACTGACGAAGTGTCGGGGCTACCCGATTCCGTCGGAATGACAAGTGCGCTAACTCACCCGCCCCGCGATCTCCTCGACCACATCGTCAAGCTTCACGCGCCATTGCTCGAGCGAATCGCGATCACGAATCGTCACCGTCTTGTCAGTTAGCGTGTCCCCGTCGATCGTAATGCAATACGGCGTACCCGCTTCGTCCTGCCGACGATACCGACGGCCCACCGCTCCCTTCTCGTCGTAAACGGCTGGGAACTTTGCCTTGAGCGCCCGATAAACGTCCTTGGCGATCTCCGGCATCCCCTCCTTTTTCACGAGTGGGAATACGGCCGCTTTCACGGGCGCTATCCGCGGATGCAGCTTCATTACTACGCGAGTTTGCATCTTGCCTTTGTCGTCCGGTTGCTCGTCCTCCTGGTACGCTTCACACAAGAATGCAAGGGTCGCCCGATCAGCACCGGCTGAGGGCTCGATCACGTGCGGCAGATACTTCTCATTTGTTTCCGGATCGCGATACGTCAGGTCTTTCCCTGAGCCACGGTACTTCGGCTTGCCATCCTCACCCTTCTCTACCTCCAACGGGCAAGTGTTGGGGTCGAGCTTCCCCTCCATGTGGCTACGCAGATCGAAATCACCGCGATGGGCGATGCCTTCCAGTTCGCCGTACTCGCCTTCCGGTAGGAAGGGGAACGCATACTCAATGTCTGCCGTACCTGTGCTGTAATGGCTCAGCTCGTCAGGTGCATGATCTCGTAGTTGCAACCGTTCGCCCGCGAGGCCGAGATCTTTGTACCATTGCATGCGGCGATCACGCCAATACTCATACCATTTTCGCGACGAGTCCGGATGACAGAAGAACTCGATCTCCATCTGCTCAAACTCGCGCGAACGGAAGGTAAAGTTCCGTGGCGTAATCTCATTGCGGAAACTCTTGCCAACCTGGGCGATGCCGAACGGGATTTTTACCCGCGTGCTATCTACTACGTTTTTGAAGTTTACGAAAATACCCTGAGCCGTCTCCGGGCGCAGGAAGGCGGTGTCCGCTTCGGTTCCCATCGCTCCCACGATGGTTTTGAACATGAGGTTAAATTCCCGCGGCTCGGTGAGTGATCCCACCGATTTTGCCTCCGGTGCGAGCACGTTCTCAAATTCGCTAATGGTTTCGAGAGATACCGTGTCGCCGTCCCAGGAAAGTTCCTCGACATTCTTAGCGCGGAGATTGAAGAACTTGAGAGCACGTCGTTGCAGATCTTCGTCCTCCTCCTCAGCCTCGACTTTCGTAGTGACAAACACTTTCTGGCCCTTGGCCTCCACCCATCGGCCTCGCAATTGATCGTAGCGATAGCGCCCCTTGGATTCCTTGCAATCGACCATCATGTCGCTGAACAAGTCCTGGTGCCCGCTTACTTTCCATACTTGCGGGTGCATGATGATTGTGCAATCCAGCCCCGTCATTTCATACGTGCTGGGTGCTCCGGGGCGCACATCTAATTCGTCGTGCGCGGTAATCATATCGTGCCACCACGCATCTTTAATGTTGCGCTTTAGCTCTACGCCCAGCGGCCCGTAGTCCCAAAACCCGTTGATGCCGCCGTAGATTTCACTCGACTGAAACATGAAGCCGCGACGTTTGCAGAGCGAGACTAGTTTTTCCATTTCCATGACAAAATACCTAAATCAAAATGTCTCTCGCAAAGGCGCTAAGACGCAAAGCACGCACCCTCTGCGTCTTAGCGCCTTTGCGAGAGGCTAAAGTTGGTCGAAAATTGCAAACGACTAGTCTAACTGCGGAGCGATGAAAGCTCTACGGCTAGACAATAAGGCCGTTCTCGCGGTTCAATTCGGGCACCAGGTCCAGAACATCGAGCTGAGCACACACGGGCAAATCCTCATCGCGGCCGATGCCCAGCAGATTGCGGCCGCCGGGGGTAGTCTTCAATTCCTCGGCAAATTGCTCACTCTCGCTGCGTCCCAGGGCCCGGGCCGTGGTGACCAGTTCCTGCCATTCTCGCACGGCAGCCTCTGCCCATTCGTTTGGGGACCAATCGCCCTTACTCAGCAGCGGCTCGGCGATCGCCCCAGCAGCGAGGATATCCTCCCGCGTGACCACGCCCCCGGTGCCAGCACACAGGATGTTGATTTCCCCTTCATCACGAAGCCTCTCGACCACCGCCTGACGATTCACCGCAGCACCCACCAAGACGCGACTGGCCAAATGAGCATGCCCCAGCGCCCGCGTGCCATTGGTCGTGGTGAAGAGGATCGTCTGCCCGAACACCACATCGGCGGTGTACTCTAGCGGCGAATTCCCCAGATCGAACCCCTCAATCGGCTCGCCACCGCGTTCCCCACCGAGCACGATCTTTTCCCGCTCGTACTCTGCCGCCGCCTGGGCGGTCGCGTCGACTTCTACAAAGGGCCGCACCGCCATCGCCCCGTTTGCCAGCGCCGTGCAGATGGTGGTCGATGCGCGCAGCAGATCCACCATCACGACGGTTGAGCCTGCGAGGTCTTCCTCAGCAACAAACTGCGGTAGGTAATGAATGTTGAGGTGCACTGTAGCTCGGCCTTCTAGGCTGAGTAGAGGAACGATTGAATTGCAAGATTGCTGAAAATGTGCCGGATCGGTTCATATTCCAAGTCGAAATTAATCAGTACAGCGGCACTGATCTACTTTCCGTTAACCACTGACACGCACTTTCGGTTGGCGCTAGCGAGGCAGCTATCCTACTGCGATAATCGAAAAAGTTATACCGCTTGCGTCCCTCCCTCTTCCACCCTCAGCTTCCCACTTCGATAGATGGTCGATAAGTCCAACGAACGCGTCCGCAAGATGTTCGGCCAGATTGCCGGACGCTACGATCGCATGAATCATCTGCTGTCGCTCAACGTCGATAAGTACTGGCGTTGGCGAACCGTGCGGCAAGTAGCTCCGGCCGGTGGTATGAAGATTCTTGACGTCTGCACCGGCACCGGCGACTTGGCGATTGCTTACCACAAGGCGAGTGAAGGCAAAGCACAGATCGTAGGCACGGACTTCTGTCATGAGATGCTTGCCATTGGTGAACAGAAAGGCCGCATACTTGGCACCAACGGGCAGCTCACTTTCTTAGAAGCCGACACGCAACACTTGCCGTTTCCCGACAATGAGTTCGATATCGTGTCAGTCGCATTTGGACTGCGAAACGTTGCTAATACCGACGCTGGCCTTGCTGAGATGGCTCGCGTGTGCAAGCCGGGCGGACAGGTGGCTGTGCTGGAGTTCAGTACGCCCCGCTGGCAACCATTTAGGGCTGTCTACGGTTGGTATTTCCGCAACATCCTGCCTAAACTGGGCCAATGGCTCGCCCGCAACGACGCGGAAGCCTATGACTATTTGCCCGAAAGCGTGGGAGAATTCCCCCAAGGTGCGGCACTCGCCGAACGCATGCAAGCAGCCGGCCTTACGAACGTCACCTACCGTGGACTTACCCTCGGCGTGGCGACACTTTATGTTGGGAGGAAGGGTTGAGGTTTCGCGCAGAGACGCAGAGACGCAGAGACGGCAGAGGTTTGTTGGCAAGAATTAGCAAGGCGCATGAACGTACTGAATTAATTAAGTGGTGAGATCGTTGATGCAGCAATCACTGTGCATCGAGAATTGGGACCGGGCTTGCTCAAGTCGGTTTATGAAGTTGTTCTGCATCATGAATTGAAATCAAGAGGAATCAAGAGGAATCAAGAGCACGCGGCAGGTGCCCATTGCTATTGAATATCGAGGACTGAAATTCAACGAGGGCTATCGCATAGATTTACTTGTGGAGGAGGATGTCGTCGTCGAGATCAAATCAATAGAAGAAGTAAATCCTGTCCATAAGAAGCAATTGCTAACTTACTTGAGACTAACTGATAAACGACTAGGCCTCCTGCTAAACTTCAACGTCAATCTTATGAAAGGTGGCATCACTCGCCTAGCAAATAATGTTGCCGAATAACGTCCCCTCCCTGAATCTCTGCTGTCTCTGCGTCTCTGCGCGAATCACTACCCCAGAACTCCAATGAACAAACGAATTTGTATCGGAATCACCGGCGCGAGTGGCGCAGTTTATTCTCTACGGCTAATTGAAGTACTGTTGGCCACCGGGCATGACGTGCACCTCTCGATTAGCCCCTCGGGCGCGGCCGTAATCAAGCAGGAGATGGACCTAACGATCGATCTAGAAGATTTCCGCCCCGCCGATCTCATGCTGCATGATGTGACCAATGCATCGGACAGTAAAATCAAGCTCCTACAAGCCTCTGCCGGTGTGGGCACCGCGGACAGCAACGTACTTTCTGTGGAATCTCGTCCTGTTGGCGAGTTGCAATACCATCACTGGCAGGACTTCATGTCACCCGTGGCGAGTGGTTCGTTCGTCACTGAAGGTATGGTCATTACGCCCTGCTCAGGCACCACGCTCAGCGCTGTGGCCAACGGCACCGCGGGCAATCTCATTCAGCGCGCAGCCGAAGTGCATTTGAAAGAAGGCCGCAAGCTGATTCTCGTGCCCCGCGAAACACCGCTCTCGCTTCCAGCCATTGAAAATATGCGTAAAGCCGCCGCCGCCGGTGCCGTCATCCTGCCAGCCTCGCCCGGCTGGTACCACGGCGTAAGCACGCTACGCGATTTGGTCGACTTCATCGTCGCCAGAGTCTGCGACCAACTCGGGGTCGATAACTGTCTCATCAAACGCTGGGGGCAGGAATAAAAGAGTGGCATGGGCAACTTGTTGCCCTTGAGCGTCTCGGAGAGCAATGATTTGAGTTCAGGCGTTCACGGCAGGAGACTTCCCACCACTTCTAAACAAGGGTAGCAAGCTACCCATGCCATCCCCCCCCCCCACATGCAGCAAACCGCCCGCCATTTTCTGTCACTCATCCGCTTCAGCCATACAATCTTCGCGCTGCCATTTGCGCTGCTGGCGGCGGTGATGGCTTGGCATGCCCCAACCTATGAGTGGACAGTAACCGCCACAGTTGCTCAACCCGTGGGTCCGCCGCCGGAGGTGCGCTGGCAAGAACTCCTCGGCATCCTCCTCTGCATGGTTACCGCGCGCAGTGCGGCGATGGCATTCAACCGACTAGTAGATCAGAAGATCGACGCGAGCAATCCACGGACAGCAGGGCGGCACTTGCCGTCGGGAATCCTCAGTGCATCGCAAGTCACGGTATTCGCCATCGCTTGCAGCCTTGCGTTCGTCGCTAGCACGCTGCTATTTCTCCCCAACACATTGCCGCTGTACTTGAGCGTGCCCGTGCTGTTGTTCCTGTGCGGTTACAGCCTCACGAAGCGTTTCACGTCGCTAGCACACTTTTGGCTCGGTGCAGCGCTTGCGGTTTCGCCGTTAGCCGCCTGGATCGCCATCCGCGGCGAAATCGTCCTGCAGAACCCGACAGACCTGCTTCCAGCGTTAGTCCTAGGCGGAGCAGTACTCACCTGGGTTGCCGGCTTCGACATCCTCTATGCGTGCCAAGATGTGGACTTTGACGTCCAAGCGAAGCTTCATAGCGTACCGGTGAAGCTCGGTGTACCCGGAGCGTTGAGGCTAGCCGCGGGCTGTCACGCGATGACCGTCCTCCTGCTGGCAGCACTTTCTTGGGCCTTTCCGCCGTTTGGTTGGTTCTACACCGCAGCCGTCGTTGCCGTGGCTGCGCTACTGATTTACGAGCACGCCCTGGTGAAGCCCGACGATCTCGACCGCGTAAACACCGCATTTTTCAATGTAAATGCCGTGATAAGTCTAGGCCTGTTGGCGGTTGGAACCTTAGACTTGATGCTCCTTTGAATGTCTCGCGCAGAGACGCGGAGACAGCAGAGGATTGATAGTGACTTCGATGGAAGAGACAAATCGAATCAGTGGAGAGGTTGTCGATGCTGCGATTGCAATCCACCGAGAGGTGGGGCCGGGGTTGCTAGAGTCAGTATACGAGGTGGTTCTTTATCATGAATTGAAGCAAAGAGAATTGGCTTGTGAGAGGCAAGTCGCGATTGCCATTGAGTATCGAGGGCTTCGGTTTGATGAAGGCTATCGGATCGATTTGCTAGTTGAGAATCGTATTGTTATTGAGATAAAGTCAATTGAGCAAGTCAACCCAGTTCACAAAAAACAATTGCTCACTTACCTTCGACTCACCAAGCATCCTTTAGGGCTGCTGCTGAACTTTAACGTTAACCTCATGAAAGATGGAATCACACGCATTGTGAACGGTATCAATGACAGCGACCGATAAATTACAACTCTGCTGTCTCTGCGGCTCTGCGCGAGTCCTAACTACTCGAATATCCTATGCTTAGAACCTCTACCCCCATCCTTGCCCCCATCCGCGAAAAGGTCGAAGCCGGCGAGCGTCTCTCGTTCGACGATGGCCTGCTGCTCTACGACCCGCAGGTGCCGCTGCCTGAACTAGGCGAGCTGGCCAACTTGGTGCGCGAACGTAAGAACGGCAACGCGGCTTATTACAACATTAACACGCACTTGAATCCCACCAACGTGTGCGTGTATCGCTGTACTTTCTGCGCGTTTCGCGCGGACCTGCGTGATAAAAAAAGCTACTGGATGAACGACGAGCAGGTGCTCGCTCGCGGGCAAGAGGCAGTGAACAATGGCTGCACGGAAATGCACATCGTCGGCGGCTTGCATCATCAGGCGAAGTACGAGTGGTACCGCAAAGTGATCAGCTTGCTCCACGAGGCCTATCCCGAGCTGCACCTGAAAGCGTGGACGCCGGTTGAGATTGATTGGTTCGAGCGACTCACGAAGCAGCCGTTACGCTGGGTGATGGAGGACATGATCGATGCCGGGCTAGGCAGCATGCCGGGCGGCGGGGCAGAGATTTTTCATCCTGAGGTGCGCAGCCAAATCTGCGAACACAAGGCAGACTCCGGCCGCTGGTTTGAAACCCATCGCACGGCTCACGAGCTAGGGCTGCGAACCAATTGTACGATGCTGTATGGGCATGTCGAAAAGCCGTTCCACCGAATCGATCACTTGATTCGTTTGCGCGAACTGCAGGACGAGACCAATGGTTTCCAAACGTTCATCCCATTGGCATTCCATCCGGATAACACGGGCCTGTCGCATATCAAGAAGCCCACTGGGCCTGAAGATCTGCGCACGATGGCCGTGAGCCGACTGATGCTCGACAACATTCCGCACATCAAGGCATACTGGATCATGCTAGGTATCGGCACCGCGCAAATTGCCCTCAGCTACGGTGCGGACGATATCGACGGCACGGTAAGGCACGAGCTCATTTACCACGACGCCGGTGCCGAGACGCCCGAAATGATGACCGTTGCCGACCTCCGCCGCCTCATCGAAGAAGCGGGCCGCGAGCCGATTGAGCGCGACACCCTTTATCGCCGCGTCGAGCGTAGCGAAGCGGGCTGGGAAGCGGGAGCGGCGATTGGTTCGAACTAGCCGGGCTGGATGGAATATGCGTAGAACAGCAGAAGAGCCCACGAGTCTTTTTTGGGGAGAAGAGACAACAACGGTTGTTCATTTTGACCCTGAGATCGTGAGCGTTGCCCCTGTGTTCACGGGGACACGTGTTACCATCCAGGCGCTCATTGGCCCTATCGCTGCAGGCGATTCCATTGATCGCTTCTGGGATGATTTTCCCACCGTTTTCGCGGACGAATGGTATCCCCCGCATTCGCGTGATTTTGCACGTTAGGAGCATTGCCAAAAGCCAAAAGCCGACCGAGTATTGGGGTTTTGAAATCGGGACGACTTTAGGGGCATCGATATCGGCGTAAGTCCTTAGTTGAATGACGCTTACTGTTGAACCGATTTTGTCATAAGCAAGCTAAGAAAAACGGTGCGGGGACTACCGCTGCATCAGTTCGCTGTGCGAACGCAATCTCCATTTATCGTACTTCGCGATAGCCGAAGGCGGCTAGCGTGCAGAGGGTTATCAGCACCAGTGTCGTCGGCTCAGGCACTTGCTGCGAGAGAGCGAGTAGGGCCGAGCCAGAACCATACTGCGTTTGCCATACGGAAATTAACGACGGATTGCCTCGTTGTATTGCCAGGAAGTCGGCGCCGTCTACTAACCCGTCGAGGTTATAGTCCCCGGTTGCCATGGGTAGCGGAAACGAACTCGTCGTTGCTTCAACCTCGGTTCCCTGGTGGAGCAGTCGAAGACTAATCGCCGCAACACCACTTTGAAGTCGGAAGGAAATAAATAGCGCCGAGTCGAGCCCGTCAATCCATTCGCCGGGGACGGGGCTTGTCACACCGTAAGTCAAATCAATAGCGTGCGAGATTCCCGGTTCGAATACGCCCTCATTGTCGGGAGCACCTAGCGGCGTTAATAACCGGAATCCGCTCGTTGTTGAGGTAAGCACGCGCGCGGCCAACTGGTCATTCAATGGAACTACGTTAACGCCTTCGGACACGTCGCCATCAACACCAAGAACCAGTGTGTCGAACACAGACTCTGTCGAAACCGCGACGACATAATTCTCGGTCGAGATCGAGGTGATCTCGATCGTCGTAGCACGAGCCTGGTCGCCGATCAACAGAAGAAACGTCGCCAGTGAGGCAATGGCGGAAATAGTGCGAGACAGAACTTGGATTCGGCTCAAGCGACCACCGCTACGGCGACACTGCGATTGGCGCAACCCCTGAAATTGCGAGATAATCCGGCAACTAAAACACCAATGCTGAGTAGCGACCACACCACCACGGAGCTTGCTTCGGGAATCGCGGAGATAGCTTGTACTGTCTCACTTGCAAACGGTGTTGGCGAACCATTATACAAGTTGACGGTCACATTCGCGATTGCACTGGGATTTACGAGGTCGAAATGCAGGAATAATGCATTACTCAAGCCCGACGTCCATTGCCCCGGTACTGGGCTCGTAACGCCATAGGTCAGGTCGAGATCGAAATTCAGTCCAGGCTCAAAGACACCATCGGCCTCCAAGTTCGTGCCCAACGCTGATAGGAGCGTAAAAGAAGGACTGGAAGAAACATAATTCTGCCCCATCGTCGTCGGGCTAATCGGAACAATGTTGACACCGTTTCCGACGTCGCCGTTCACGCCGATTTCGATCGCGTCAAATACTTGGTCCGTTGTCACCGCAATCGCGAAACTCCCAGAGGAAACTTCGTCGGTCGAAACGACCAACGTCGCACTTGCAGGATCGACAACTATTGCCAAGAGTAGGCTGATAAAGGTTAGTCGGTACATGTCGATTGCTCCCCCACTTAGAGGTACAAAGTCTTCTTTTTAGTTTGACAATCTGGCAGAGGAAACGCAGACTGAAAGTGCGAGTAGCAATAATCCGAGAGTTGACGGTTCGGGCACTGTGGACGCAGCCAACGACGCAGTGCTCGTGAATCCGAAATTCCCCAGCAGCGTGCTGAAATCGGCACCGTCGACAACGGTGCTGCCATCAATGTTGCCGGCTGCCCAGCCGCTCGTTGTGCCGAAATTGCCCAGCAGTGTACTGAAGTCAGCTCCATCAATCACGCCATCAAGGTCGAGGTCGCCATACTCGCTGCCAAGCAGCGTGTGAAGCCAATAGTCGGAATCGCTGCCGCTGCCGATCTCGAAGGTCACCATGCCGTCGTTATTCAGATCAAAGAACACATCGGTCGAGCCGGATTGCGCAGCAGCGGCTAACAAATCAAGGTCATCGGCATCCCAAATGCCATCAGCGTCGAAGTCGCCGAGGAGCGGTGCGGTAAATTTCAGAAACAGCGAGTTTTTGTCATCGGTCGAGAATAATCCAAAACTGCCGTCTGCCAGATCATGCAACGACATGAACTCCGAAACATCCAGTTCCAGATTGAGCAATGCAGTGTCGGTAAATGCAGCGTTGGTGGAGGTGCCAATCAGCCATTCGTGACTCTGTGTCGGATCCCAGCCGGCTAGAGCGGCGGGATTGCTGTTGCCATCAATCGGCTTGATCTCAATTGTAAAGGCGCCACTGTCCACAATGCCTAAGTTATTGGCATTCCACAGGTCCCAGTCGGTCCCCGCCACACCCTCGACTTCGGTGGTCTCCCATTCGTAGATTCCGCCATTACCCCATGAGGTGGTGGTGGTACTCATACTACCCGGACTGTTTCCCGGGTTGACTATCGTCCCGTCGCCGACCGTAAGATCCGAAAAGGTGCCCGAGCCAAAGATACGCCGGTTCGTATCTATCGGGCCATTGATGACCCCATTGTTAATAATCCTGTCAGAGCCGGTGAAGTCAATCGATCCGCCAGGATCCACATTCAGCGTGCTCCCGGACCCGATGAATAACAGACCACCGACGGAGATTGACCCACCGCCACTCACCGTCACCATCCCGGTGCTGTCGCCATCAAAAGATCCGATCGCTAAATTCTGACTATTTTCCCATTGCGAGTTTGGGCCTGTCACGGTAACCGTCCCTACAGAACCAGTATCGTAGGCGACATTGCCCGTCGAGTTACTGACGAACCCGCCATTGTCGATTGTTAGTGTCCCCGTGCCTTCTACGCCTACATAGAGGGGGATGTTGTTCTGCCACTGCGAACCTGTGCCCGAGACGGTGACTGAACCCTCTGAGCCGCTGAATCTTCCTAGCGTGGTTCCACCTCCCGAGCTGGTGATGGTGACGACGCCACCATCTAGAATGGACAGGGTTCCAGAGCCAGATTGTCCTAAGCTGATTTCACGCGAAGATTGCCACTGTGAACCCGCCCCCGTGACATGGACCGTCCCAATTCCTGTCTCACGGTTTCCGATAGTGCTCCCGTTACTGGTTACCGTGCCGCCGGCCTCGATCGTAAGCATACCAATGTCACGAAAGCCCACTCGCAAATCAGAAGAATTTTGCCATTCTGAGTTGTCGCCGCTTACGAGGACTGTCCCCGAACCGCCTTCAGCACCAGCAATGGATCCTACGGCGTTGCTGACCAACCCACCATAAATCGACAGCGTTCCACTTCCAAGAAAACCCACTTCCATAGTACTGGAGTTGATCCACTGTGAATTCGGATCGCTGATAGTTACAGACCCGGTGGAGCCGGCACGCACGCCAATAGTGCCTGCGGTGCTGGTGACCATCGCACCGTCTTCGATCGCCAACACACCCATCCCCGAATTGCCAACAGCCAAGAGCGAGGAATTCTCCCACGTCGAGCCTGGCCCGGTGACGGTGGCGGTGCCGGTGGCACCCGCCAACAAACCTAGAAGGGCTTGTCCGCGACGTATATTCACGCCGCCGCCAAAAAATGTGCCTCCATCCCCGCCTGGAGTGTCAAGTGTGTTGATCAATGCACTCCCGCCTTGGATCAAAAGATTACCGGTTTGGTCCTCCCCGCCACCGACCACCAGCGCGCGCGAGTTCCAAGTAGCGCCGGACTGCAACATGAGTGTCGGATCGTTATCGGCGTCGGTAACGAACAAGAACCCTTTATAGAAGGCATTTGTTCCCGTGGTGGTGTAGGTTCCGCCCGTTTGAGTGGTATCGGTGGAAATCGTCTCCTGCCCCAAAGCCGGCGCCGATAGCGCGGACGTCAGCATGCAAAGGCAAAGCGAACTACTGTTTACGTACCACGCAAGGGCCAAACGGTTCATCGGGCTGTCCAGTCCTACCGAAGGTGCGGAGCCAGGGGGGGGGGGCATGCAGCAAACCGCAAGATTAACAAGCCGGCTTTGATAAAGCAAGCATGGATGCGTTACTGTTCGCCCCCAATTTTGCTTGCCGAGTAACGATAAACAACGTACCCAATTGCATGGCAACTATCGCTTTCGGCTGCTAAACCGCCGCCAAAAACAGTGGCTGAGAGCGAAGTCAGTCGATAGTTTGCATGTAAATAAGATTTCTCCTGGGGGAAATATGCCAAAACAACACCAGCTCCCACCAACAAAGGCCAAGTCAGCGACGCTCATTCCAACGGACCTCCGGAACTCACTTGGGGCTGGGTTCTCACTCGACCTTGGCAGGCCATCGCCAGAGGAACCAGCCACCCACACCTCCCAGGCCAAGCGAAGCGATCTCGAGCGTCTGGTTGGCGTGAAGGATACGGCAGCGAATCAGCTACCTGCACCGGCAGACAGACCAACGTATCAAACACTTTTTGCTTGGTGCGTTTAGCGTGAAACGCCGACGCGTCCTAACAGATTAGGTTTGCGACGAATTTGCTGATTCCAGGACAATTCAGCCGAATGCTTTGCGTATATTAGGACAGCAACCTAGAGCAGTTTTGAAGTTGCTATAGCGGCACGTCAGTAATCTCGGTGCAAGCACCGCGGCGAAATGTCTTCTGGAAGTCGCTACAGCAATCTCGAAGACGCTCTCAGCATGTGGAAGTGTCCTTCACCGTCGACTAAGTGCAATCAGCGTCAGATCATCTGGCTTGCCGGGATCGCCCGCAGGTTGGTCGTGCATCCGCTGCCAAGCTGCGCCCGCCAGACGCGTGGCCACATGCAGCGCCGGACCGCGACAAGTGGCGTCCACAACTTCTTGCATGAACATATTGTCCCACAGACCGTCGCTGGCGAGCAGTAGCATATCGCGCTGGGCAAGCGGCACGGTGGGCCCAATCTCGACGTGCATTTCTTCCACGCCGATGAGGTTTGAAACGAGATGGCGATCTTCGTGTTCGATGGCCTCGCGCTCGTTGATGATGCCCGACTCTAGTGCGTAGCCTACTGGGGAGTGTGCTTTTGTGAGCAATTTGACTTTGCCCCGACCACCGACGAGTATCGCCTGCGAGTCACCCACGTGAAACGTACGCACTTGATTCTCTTCGATGAGCGCTGCTACAAGAGTCGTTGCAGAACCCGTACCCACGGCCATGACCTCGCGATTGGCGGATTCAATGCCGTCGAGAATGGCCGAGCGTAGCGACTCTTCTGGATTAGCAGCAAGTACCGAGCTGAGCACCGACTCCAGCGTCAACCTCGCGGCCAACTCACCGCTTGCCATACCGCCGCACCCGTCAGCCACCATGAGCAGTGTGCTGCCACTTTGCATGGCGAGCACCAAGGCGGCATCCTCGTTGCAGGTGTCTTTGTCAGGACTACGAGCCGAAAGCACTGCTGCGGTGGCACCACTCACCCCAATCGTATGTGGAACCTCGTCGTTAGCTTCCAGCCACGATTGCGAATTGCCAGGGGTGAGTTGTTTCAATTCCGTCAACGTGGTTCTCTTTCCGAATAGACAATCCTACTACGTCCCTCACGACGTCACGCCGGCAAAGTTACTCTAAAGTATAGTGTTTTCCAAAGATCACTTCTCCGCCAGCCGATGCGAGCACCAGGGGCAATGGCTCCAGTAGTCTTTGGCGATGCCCCAGCCGCACTTGCCGCAGCGATGCTTGGTTGGACTCACCGAGGACTCGAGGGGCCACTTTTTACGGACCTTGATATGGCACCAAGGGCAGTAACTCATAAAGGGCATGAGCACTTTGCGTGTACATTTAGTGTTCTGGCAACGACCGGAGTAGCGGCGGTCGGTGTACTCTCGGGAAGTGGTCACTTCAAAGCCTGGACCATAGCACCAGGGACAATACTCCCAATCAAGTTTCATGCCGCGGCGACAGCGCGGGCAGCACTGGGGCATATCCGTTTCGCCGGGGTGTTGCCAGCGCGGCTTGCCGCACCACGGGCAGCCGGTCATTGATTCCGCAACGGGGCCCTGACAGGCGACACACGTATGCGTTGCTTTGAGCGATTTGAATTCAGCGAGGAACTGCTTGTAGCGCATCGCACGCCAGTCGGTTGTGTTAGGCCGGCGTCCCGTTCCCGTGCGTGTGCTGCGCTTTGCACGTTTTACGCGCACTTTAATGCGTTCAAACGCAGAGAGCATCGCCTTGCCATCAGCAAAACGTTTTTTGGGGGAGAGCTCCATCGCGCGTTGCAAGAAGGCAACCATCGGTGGCGAGAGCTTTTCATTCAGCACCTCGATCCCCTCGGGCGGCCAATCAAACGGCCATTCGGGAAGATAGCCGGTGAACATCTGATAAAACACCAGCCCGAGGGCGAACACATCGGACTGAAATGTGGGTCGGCCCATCGCTTGCTCAGGGGCCATGTAACCAAGGGTCCCTGCACCAGAGCCTTGCACGGTGCGGCGCGAGACCCGCGCCACGCCGAAGTCTGATAGTCGCAGGTGATTGCCCTCAAACAGGATAAAGTTCTCCGGCTTGATATCGCAGTGCAGGATTTTCTCACCATGCGCATACGCCACTCCGGCGAGCATCTGCTTGGCGAAGGCGAGCGCCAGGTCGAGCGACATTCGCTTGGTTAACCGTTCCTCGAGCGTCCCCTTGCCCAGTAGACTTGCGACAACCAGCTGGCCTTCAATCAGGTCGGCTGTTTTCAGCGGAAGAATATTCGGGTGATCGAGCTTCGCAATCAGTCGCACCTCGCGCCGAAAGGCTTCGAGCGTGTCCACATCAACCATGTGCTCATGCGGAATCTTGAGTGCGACCTGCACACCCTCGATCGTATCGCGCGCCTGGTAGACGACAGCAAACCCTCCCTCGCCGAGCTTCCGCTCAATGAGGTATTTTCCAAAGCGTTGACGAGAGCGGAGTTTTTTCATTGGTGTTGTGAGAATCAAGCAGCTGTTAGCTAGTGACAACCGGCCCACTTACTCAAACTTTACCTCAAGAACTTCATTCCCAGGCTCTTCAGTCGCCTCCAAATCGGAGAATTCTTTTATGTCCTCGCCCTCGCCCACACGTAAGGTGTACTTGCCGCTGTGGAAAACGTAGGGCTGAAACTCGTCGGCCGGGGCACGCAGCGTGTACACCGACTCGCCGGTGGATTGGTCAATCACTTGAATGACGGGTCTCATCCCTTCGGCCACTTTCACTGTGGGCAGATGGCCGCGGGCTTCGCGCGCGTAGTTGTCTTGTTGGGCGATCGTTACTGGCCAGCCTGGCATTTGGGCGGCATCGACCGCGGTCACATCCACGTGCCGGGGCCAGCATTCCATGACGATCTCACGCGACGGTTTATTGAAGCGAATGATGCCGTAACCGGCCGCGTTGTAGTTCTCGTCGGTCGGGTTGGCGTAGGCGTGCATGGTCACCTTATTGCGAAAACCGTCGTAGTAGCGGCCATTGAATTTCAGCTTGCCCAGTTCGCGCTCCGGCTCGCCCGCGCCTTTCGAGTCCTCCAGCGGCCACCACCAACGACCGTAAAAATTTACGATCGACGGCACACAGAACGACCAGATGGCATCTTCCCACTGATTGGTGCCGTGATGGATGACCGTTGCCAAGTGCTGATCGCCAGCGATGTGAAACGCGAATGCGCGTCGCAATTCGTAGAGGGCTTGGTTGCGACCCGTTTGGGGCCAGCCGTTACTATCCATATCAGCCAGCAGTCGCTCCTGGTTTGGGCCGTGAATATGCGCCCCGCCAGCGAAGATAGTTTGCGAGAGAACAGACTTCATTTCAGCGTTCTCCCAATCCTGACCCCACTCGCGCAGGAACTCCAGTTGCCGTTCGCCCAGCAGGCGGGCTTCCGGCAGATCGACTGTCGCGGGGTCGTAACTGGGATTGTTCACATGGTCGGGGCGCGGACCTTGTTGGGGTACCATTCCCTCAGGGCCGGTCTTCCACTTGCGGTCTTCGACAATCGCGAAGTCGATACCACCGATGTTCAGCGACGTATAGTAAACCGAGATGTCTTGTCCGACAGGCGTCTGGTCATAGGGGTCGGGGAGATGGGCGCACTGGGCCCTCTGCACCATGTTCACGTACTCAGCTTTTTTAAAGTAGCCACCATCGGAGCCGCTTCCTTTTTTGGAATGTTTTCCAGCAGCTCCCCACAGGTTGGCTTGCCCTACGTCGTGGTCGTCGGGAATGGTGACAGTGGGTCGGTCCTTGATGATTTCGCCAAATTGCTCGCCGAACAACAACCACGCCTTATAGTGCTGGTTGTGGTCATAGCTTTGATCGCCCGAGAAGAAAAGCAGGTCGGGGTCTTGGGCCTTCACGTTGTCGACGATGTCCTGCCGCGGGCCGCGGTCTCTATTTGAATTGCCCGTGAACGCGGCCACGACAATTTCTTCCTTGACACGTGGGTTGGCACGAATGATCCCCTCGTAAATCGCTCCGCCCGGGTGGGTGACGCGATAGGTGACTTGTTTCGTGTCGTCCCAATCCTCAACCCGGAAAGTGGTCATCCAGTGCGCCTCGTCCACTTTCTGCTTGTTAGCCGTTTGCCATTGTCCATTGCGATTGAGCTCTAAGCTCACTTCGCGCGACTCGCCCTCCAGCAGCGGATAGAGCTGTGCGGATAGCTTTAGCACGCGATCCTGTGTGGTATAGAGTGCGAAGCAAATGACTTCGTCGCGCGGCACATCGCGGATCGTTAGCTTCTCTCCCTTGCGGGGAATATTGATTGGCTCTGGCGCGGTGCCCCGCTCTTCAGGGATATCGTTCTCTTGTGCCGATAAGCGATTGCAGGCAGAGTCATTGAAGAACACCGTGACGAAGCAAGCGGCCGCGAGCGAGACAGTCACAAAGCGTGTTGAAATTCTCATAGAGATAGCAATTTGAATTTGGGGGAATCAAGAAGAACGGTTTGCAAGCATTATAATGCACCCCCTAGCCGCGGTGCTACGCACCGCCGAAGTTTTGCCCGCTGCGAGAATTTGTCAACAGCAAGGAGTTACGAATCGGCTCAAGCATCAACGACCCGTGGTGCGTAGCACAGCGGCTAGGGACGAGAAGAATTCAAGCTCTCGGCCGGCTCATCTTCACCACCCGGCACTCGGGCAACGAGTCCAGGAACGTGCGCCCGTAGGATTTAGTGTTGATGCGCGGGTCGAGAATCACCACGCGGCCCGTGTCTCGTTGGCTGCGCACTAGGCGGCCGAAGCCTTGCTTGAGCTTCAACGCCGCCTCGGGGAGTTGGTACTCGCGAAACGGCTGCCCGCCCGCCTCTTTGATTGCTTCCAAGCGTGCTTCCAATAGCGGGCGATCAGGCACACTGAATGGCAGCTTCGTGATCACCACTAACTGCAACGCTTCGCCCGGCACATCCACGCCTTGCCAAAAGCTATCTGCCCCGAATAGTACCGAGCGAGGGTTCTCCTTGAACAATTCCAGCATGCGGCTGCGCGGCGTGCCGTCCGCTTGGCTGATGAGCGTGAGATTGTTCTGGTCGAGCCACTTCGAAAGCCCTGAGGCCGCTTTGCGCATCGTGTCGTAGCTAGTGAACAGCACAAACGCCCGGCCGTCGCTCTCGCGCAGAAAGTACTTGAGCGAATCCAGGCAAGCCCTCTCATAGTCGGAGCGTTGCCCGCTCGGGTCGGGCATATCGGTGAGCGTGACTAGTTCGACTTGCCGTTTGTAATCAAACGGGCTGTCCAGCGACAACGACTTGCTCCCGGTGAGCCCGATACGTTCCTTGAAGAAGTCGAACGAGCCCTGTCGACCTACCGCCAGGGTCGCGCTGGTGAGTACTACGGTCTTCACTTCCTGGAAAAGCTGTTCTCGCAAGGCCGGACCAACATCAACCGGTGCGGCGGCCAGCGTCATCCGCGGGCGGCCGCTACGGGATTGATGAATATCTGCCCAATAGACTGCCGAGTCGATCTGTTGCCGATGCCACGCATGTACGTCGCCCGCCAGGCCCAGCAACCGATCGTGTGCCGATGTGAAATCCTGCCGAATGGTTTCGTCCTCAAACCGATCTCCGGCTCGTTTCACACCCAGAGCCAACGCCTTGAGTTCGGAACTCAACGAATTGTCAATTTTCAACGGCTCACGCACGCGACCATTCGGCGGTGCTTCGCCTTCGCGCCATTCCCACACGTCGCCAAAAAACTCCGTGGCCACATAGCGGCAACTGTCGACCAGCTTCGCGAGCGACTCCAAACCGTGCCCCACAAGCAAGCCTTTGTTGGTTCGGTCGTTGTACAGCCGACTGAGCGTGTAGTCGATTTGGCTGCTCGTGAGGCGCACTCCTAGATGATCGGCCGCCACGGCCTCAACCGTGTGAGCCTCGTCCAGCACGGCCACATCGTAATCCGGTAGAATGCTCACCCCCGAACGCCGTAGCGATAGGTCGCTAAAGAACAGGGCATGATTCACCACCAAGATTTGCGCATTTTGCACGCGCCGACGATCTTGATAGTAAAAGCACTTGCGATAGGTTGGACAGCGCCGGCCCATGCAATTGCCGTGGTCGCTGGCTACCTCGTCCCACACGCTGGGCGCCGGTTTGTACTCCAAATCAGCCAGCGAACCGTCGCGTGTGGTCTCGCTCCAGCGGCGCAAATCGTCCAGCTGGTCGTATGCGTCTCGTGAATCAAACAGCGAGCCGCTTCGAGAACTCGCCGTATGTAGCCGGCGCAAACTCATGTAGTTGCGACGACCCTTCACCAACACGGCACTAAACTCCCGCGGGATGACGCTATTAAGTAGCGGCAGGTCCTTGCTGATGAGCTGTTCCTGCAAACTAATCGTATGCGTGGAGACAACAATCTTCAGCGGTTTCTTGCCATTACCATTCGATTCAGTGGCTTCCGTAGCCGCCAAAATCGCCGGCACCAGATAGGCGAAGCTTTTCCCCACGCCCGTGCCTGCTTCCACGACGAGGTGTTTCTTCCGCTCGATGGCATCTGCCACAGCACGAGCCATGTCCAGCTGCTGCGGGCGCGATTCGTAGTGTTCGATCCGTCGCGCAATCGAGCCCTCCGATCCGAGGATGTCTTCAACCGACAGCGGTGGTGCAGAAGCGTCCATGGGGTGGGGCGGTTAGAAGCGACTAAGCCGCATGAGGCGGCGAAATACTCTTAACGGGGCCGCGCGGTGATCGCCCCTTCTTCGGGACTACTGGCCGTGGCGTAGAGCTTTTTGGGAATACGACCGGCAAGGTACGACTTTCTGCCCGCCTTAATCCCGTGCTGCATCGCCTCGGCCATAAGCACTGGATCAGCCGCGTGAGCGACTGCCGTGTTGAGTAGTACGCCATCGACGCCCAGTTCCATAGCTGCGGCCACGTCGCTCGCACCGCCCACTCCGGCGTCCACAATGACTGGGTAATCGGGATCGCCCTCCTTCAAGTACTCCAAGCAAATACGAATGTTGTTCGGGTTGAGCACCCCCTGACCAGAGCCAATCGGGCTGCCCGCGGGCATGACGCTCGCCGCACCAGCTTCTTTCAGCCGACGGGCTACGATGGGGTCGTCGCTGGTGTACACAAGCACTTGAAAGCCATCGGCCACCAGCCGCTCGGTAGCATCAATGGTGGCCACCGGATCGGGCAGCAAGGTTCTTGTATCGGCCAAGCATTCTAGCTTGACCCAATCAGCCCCCGGGTTTTCGATGCCGAGCAGGATCTCACGGCCCAGTTTGGCTACTCGAACCGCATCGTCCGCATTGAAGCAACCGGCCGTGTTGGGCAGCAGCGTGTAGCGCGAGGTATCGATGAAGTCGAGCAGATTGTTGCCTTCCGCGTCGATGAGTCGTTCGCGACGGATCGCGACGGTGATGCAGTCCGTGCCACTCGCGGCAAGCGACTCGCCCATCTGCTCGTACGTAGAGTACTTGCCGGTGCCCACGATGAGGCGGCTTGCCAACGTGTGGGTGCCGATGGTCAGGGAGTCAGCGGTGAGGGTTTCTGTGGGCATGGTTTGGCGGGCAAAGTTTGGTGAATTCATGAAGTCTGCTGTTGTGCACCGGCAGGCTGTTAGCCTGCGGCTAGCTTGTCGATTGCGAAATTGAGCGAGGAAACTGTCGAGAGGGAAAATAGCCGCGAGCTAACAGCTCGCCGGTGCCCAGCCAGTAGGTTTACAATAAATACGTCTCAACCGCCCCCCACCAACGTCACAATCTCGATGCGGTCTCCCTCAGCCAATTGCGTCGCAGCGTGTTCGGTGCGCGGAGCCAACTCTAGGTTCCGCTCGACCGCCAATGTTCTAGAATCGAGTTCCAATTCCACGAGCAAGTCCGCCACTGTCGCGCCCGTGGCGACTTCTTTAGAGCGACCGTTCAGTTGAATCTGCATACCAGCACGTTCGTCCTTTTTACTGCCCACGCACGAAAGTAGTCCGGAACGGCCCGCCATCGACCATTATGAAGGAGCCTTGCTGCGGCGATCCCTTGGCATTCAAGCTCCCATTGTAGGGCAACGCGTAAGCATACACCTGACCGCTGGTAGCTTCGGCCACATAGACAACGCAACGAGCCAATTGCGAAGGGCCTTTCCCCCGCGGCAGATCGGCCAGTCCGGTGACCATCAGGTATTTGGGGTTCTGCGTCTGCGTACCGAAGTCGGCCTGCACGTTGTATTCAAAAAAGCCGGAGAACTTGCCAGTGCGACGACTGAGGATCGCCCCCCGCAAGTCGCCCGTGATGAAGTCGAGGAAGAAAAAGCCTTCGAGATCTTGATCGACCAGCCCCGTGGCAATGGTAAAGTTGTCCTCACCTTGCGACGCTGTGGCGTTCACTACGGTGCCCCACTGGCCAGTCGGACTCCCGCCGGAGAAGTAAGCCACGGCTACAGCACCTAGGAACCCACCGACGACCAGTAAGGCGGCGGTGTTGATCAATGATTGGAACCGGTTGGCTGTTAGCTCTGTGGATTCAATAGCCATGCGATTCGCTCCGATGGTGTGGATGGGCCCTGGCCCTGCGAGGCAGGAGGCAAGGCGGTAGCGGAACCAGACTGCCCGACGTACTGGTCGAAAGCCGGAAAATTGCCGCCAATAAGCATAATATCGGTTGAGTCCTGGGTAAATCAATGGCTTGGTCCGAACCCCAGCATTGATTGGTGCGTAAAATACGGTAAGTTTGCCATAGTGGGGGCCTCGCTTTTGGAGGGATCCTCTATGCTCTTTGAAGAGACTGAAGTCCAACATTCCAGGGAATTGCCATGAATGCCTCCGAGAATCCTTACGCACCGTCCAACTTCACAATGGCCGCCCACGCCGAGTCCAGTGAGCGCGCGACGTTTATTACGCGAACTTACATGCACCTGGCCGGAGCTATTTTGGCCTTTATTGGCTTGGAAGCGGTCTTACTGAACTCGCCAATCGCTGAGCGTCTCACGAATACGATGATGGGGGGCCAATACTCCTGGCTGATCGTCCTGGGAGCATTTATGGCTGTGAGCTGGATTGCTAACAGTTGGGCGATGTCCTCGACTTCCAGAGGGATGCAATATGCTGGTCTTAGTCTCTACGTGGTCGCAGAGTCTATTATCATCTTGCCACTGCTCTATATCGCTGCGAGCAACCCGAGGTTCGCAGGCGTCATTCCCACGGCATCGTACACTACACTTGCCCTGTTCGGCGTGCTCACGGCGATCGTGTTCATCACGCGACAAGACTTTTCCTTCATGCGATCGGTCCTAGTGTTCGGCGGTATTGCCGCAATGGGCCTAATCGTTTGTGCTATACTTTTTAGCTTCGCCTTGGGGCCCATCTTCACTTACGCGATGATCGCTCTTGCCTGCGGTTACATTCTGTATTCCACTTCGAATGTGATGCTGCACTATCGTACCGACCAGTACGTTGCTGCTTCCCTGGCACTGTTTGCCGCGGTCGCGCTACTATTCTGGTACATCCTGCAACTGTTCATGTCGCGGGACTAATTTATGGTTGGCGAAGAGAGTACGGCGAAACCGCCAGCGTAGCAACTAGGTTTGCTGCAGCGCATGCGGTATCGCCGCCCGGGTCAATTAGATCTCACTCCTCCGCCAGCAGTGCCGCGACTTCGTCCGCATGGTCGTCGCTTTTCATCGAAGCGATATGGACTACCGCTTCGCCCTGTTGCACCAATGGGTTGTTCGTATGACCGATGATGATGCCAGCTGAGGGTGCGATTAGCGGGCGGGGGTCGTCGCCAAAGGCGTCCGCGACGAAACCGATCTGCTCTTTCTCAGCCACCTGCGCGCCGAGCTTAGTACTCAGCCGCAAGATGCCGCTCTGCCGGGCACGAACCCAGCGGGTGGTATCGACGACTGCCGAGTGCGCGGATCGTTTCTTGGGGCTTTTCTTCCGCATGCCCAACGCTGCCAGCACGCGCAATACGCCATCGCGGCCAAGGCGGATGGCCGCGTCGTCAAATCGCAATGGCTCGCCCGCCTCGTAAACCATCGTGCGAATCCCCGCCCGAGTGGCAGCGCGACGCAGGGTGCCGTCGATCTCCGCACCATGCATGATCACCGGAGCCGCGAACGCTTCGGCCAGGCGCCTTGATTCGGGGTCTTGGAGGTTGGTGCGAATCTGCGGCAGGTTCGTGCGATGGTTGGAGCCTGTGTGCAGGTCGATACCGTACTGGCACTTCAGCACGACTTCCTGCATGAAAAGGTGGGCTAAGCGGCTAGCGAGCGAGCCCCGCGAGCTGCCTGGGAACGATCGATTTAGGTCGCGGCGGTCAGGCAGGTAGCGAGATTGGGCGTTGAAACCAAACACGTTCACAATTGGCGTGGCGATGATCGTTCCGGCCAGCTCGCGCGGCTTGATGCGATCGAGCACTTGCCCAATGATCTCCAAGCCGTTCACTTCATCGCCATGGACAGCCGCGCTCATCCAAAGCGTCGGTCCGGGCCGTTTTCCATTGACCACGACCACCGGCAAGGAAAGAGCAGTACCCGTGGGCAGACGAGCAACGGGAATCTCAAGCCGCTCGCGTTCTCCCGGTTGCACCACGGCACCAGAGATCGTCACAGGCTCGTTGATAGCCGCTCGCGGTTTAGCCGCGGCGACCTTGACCTTACCCTTTTCCTTTGTCACGCTGCTTACCCGGTTTGGCGTTTTTTTCGATAAAGTCGATGATCTTCCCAGCGACGTCTACGTTTGTGGCTTGCTCGATACCTTCCAGCCCTGGCGATGAGTTCACTTCCATGACGACCGCGCCGTGGTTGGACCGCAAGATGTCTACGCCCGCGATATTCAGACCCATCGATTTCGCGGAGCGCACCGCAGTGGAACGTTCCTCGGGCGTTAGTTTGATTTTCTCTGCGGAGCCGCCCCGATGAAGATTGCTGCGGAACTCACCCTCGGGACCTTGACGCTTCATCGCGGCCACAACTCGGCCGCCGATGACGAAGCAGCGTAAATCGGCACCGCCAGCTTCCTTGATGAACTCTTGCACGAGAATGTTCGCATCCAGCCCGCGGAATGCTTCGATCACAGCTTGGGCGGCCTTCTTCGTTTCCGCCAGGATGACTCCCACGCCTTGCGTACCCTCGATGAGTTTAATCACCAAAGGCGATCCACCTGCGAGACTGATCAGCCCGTCAATATCTTTGGTGGAGTGCGCAAAACCTGTGACCGGCAGGCCGATGCCATCGCGGGCCAGCAGTTGCAAGCTGCGCAGCTTGTCTCGTGATCGGCTGATCGCCTGCGACTCGTTCGCCACGAATACACCTTTCACCTCGAATTGCCGCACGACCGCAGTCCCGTAGAACGTGTGCGACGCTCCAATGCGTGGGATCACGGCATCGACCTCCAAAGGGCCGCCTTGGTAGATCACTTGCGGCCGGTGCGAAGTGATGTCCATGTAGCAACGCAAGTAGTCGACGATCGATACCTCATGGCCCCGCTCCTTAGCTGCCTGCTTCAGCCGATCGGTCGAGTAGAGCTTGGAATTGCGACTCAGGATGGCGATCTTCAAGTTTCACTCCTCTTTCGGCTTTTTGCCTTTTGGTTGCTTCTTTTTAAGCCGTCTTTTGGGTCGTTGGCTTTGTAAATACGACTTGGCTGGGTCCACAAGAAAGCGTCCCCGCACGGCTTCGCGTCCTAACAGCATACGAAACCCCATCTGATCGCGGGAGGCCAACGTCAGGTCAATCGCCCAGCTTTGCCCTGCCAGTTCGAGTGTTGTGCGAATCACCACACGCCGCGTCGTGTGCCCGCTAGAACTCTTCACGTAACGCTGTTCCAGCACGGGCGCCTCGCAAACGATCCGAGGTTCCTTCCGCCGTTGTACTGGTTGGACTTCAAATCGCACCCAGTCGCTACCATCACGTTGGAAGATTTCGATGTGCCGAGCGTGCAACGAGGAGGATCGGGCCCCGGTATCGATCTTCGGCTTGACTTGCGAGATACCCAACTCAGGAAGCGAAGTCCACTCGCGCCAGCCGATCGTCGGAAGTGGGGGTTTTGCGGGGCGCATTAGAGCAAGTCTTCCCGGCCTTGCTCGGCTTTCTTCATCGTACGCCCAATATCCCATGGGAGTGATTCACCTCGCTCAAATTGCTCAACCGTTTTCTGGACTCCAGCCTTCATGTAGGAGGGCTCGAGCCTAATCGGCGGCAGATGCTCGGCGGGTGCGAGAGTAATTTCCTGATGCCAGCCGGGATCCTCAATAGGAATCGGAACGCCACCATTGGCGGCGAGCGATTTAAGGAATACTGGCGGCAGCAGAGTAAGTAGCTCAGACATGCCCACCATTGTAGCAAGATCCCAACGGTAGGGTCACACTACCCAGTGGGCCGCTTGCGGCTTGGCGGCGATTCTGAGTTGTATTTGACTACGGGCACGAATTCGCCGCCGCTGCTAAGTAGCAAGCGGTACTTCTCGCAGGCCAAGCACTACAACCCTTACTACTAGGTCTCTGGCCCGCCATCTAGTTGACCCACCCCGGTAGGCTACTTAAGCTAAGAGGACTACGGAGCTTCGGGTGATTCTGCCTTGCCCCATTGTAATTGCCTCGTCCTTGGACCCTCGCCCCACACACATGCTCGCCAAACGTGTCATTCCTTGTTTAGATGTCGATCGCGGTCGCGTCGTAAAGGGGACCAACTTCGTGAATCTGCGCGATGCAGGCGATCCGGTCGAGGTAGCCGCTCGTTACGAACGTGACGGGGCAGACGAATTAGTGTTCCTGGACATCTGTGCCAGTCACGAGGGTCGCGACATTATGCGCGACATGGTGCGCCGCACGGCGGAGCAAGTTTTCATGCCGTTCACCGTTGGCGGAGGGATCCGCACGCTGGAAGATGCTCGACAACTCATTCAAGCCGGCGCTGAGAAAGTGAGCCTTAACTCAGCCGCTGTCCGTACACCCGAGCTCATTACAGAAATCAGCCGGGCTTTTGGCGGCTGCGCGACGGTCGTGAATATCGACCCCAAGCGCGTCACGGATGCCGAAGGTAATGAAAAGTTTGAAGTGTTCATTAACGGTGGACGCATTCCCACCGGGCTCGATGCACTAGCGTGGGCCAAGCAAGTCGAAGAACTTGGCGCGGGGGAAATCGTGCTCACATGCATGGACGCCGACGGCACCAAGGATGGTTACGACTTGGAAATGACCGCCGCAGTAAGCCAAGCAGTCGGTATCCCCGTAGTAGCCAGCGGCGGGGCAGGGTGCCCACAGCATTTGGCTGATGCCGTGACCAAGGGAAAAGCCGATGCTGCCTTGGCGGCCAGCATATTTCACTTTGGCGAGTATACGATTCAAGAGACCAAACAAATCATGGCCGAGGCAGGTATCCCGGTCCGCTTGCCTCCAGTCGGGCTCGTGGCCTAGCAAGATGGCTTACCGAGGAGAAGACCTATGTCAAACACCAACGCCCAGAAAAGCTCGATCAGCTCTAGCGACTACGATAGTTTCGTAGCCGTCCACAGAGAGCTAGAGATCGACAAGCTGTTTCGTGCCTGCGTCAAGCTAGAAGCGAGCGACTTGCACCTCAAGGTAGGCAATCCGCCCATGGTGCGCATCGACGGCACACTGCGTCCCATGCAGCGTTCCCCCATCGAAGACGAGGAAATGGTTCGCCTCTGCTTTCCGATGATGAGCGAGCGAAACCGCAAGATTTTCGACCACGACGGCGGGGCCGACTTCGCACACATGGTCGAAGTGGATGGCACTAACTGGCGGTTCCGCGTGAACCTGCTCCAGCAACTTGGCCACATTGGCCTAGTGGCTCGTCGCGTGAACAGCTGGATTCCCGACTTCGAGGGACTCTACTTGCCTAAGTCGATGGTCGATCTCTGCAAATACGACCAAGGCATGGTGCTGCTGGCTGGGGTGACCGGATCGGGCAAAACGACAACCATTGGTTCGATGCTCAACTGGATCAATCACAACTATCGCAAGCATATTCTCACGCTCGAAGACCCGATCGAATTCGTGTTTACTGAAGACAAGTGCCTAATCAACCAGCGCGAAATCGGCCTCGATGTCGTGGACTTCGAAGTCGGCATGAAGCACGCCGTACGTGAAGATCCCGACATCATGCTCGTGGGCGAAATGCGTGACAAGGAAACCTTCATGACCGCCATTCACGCGGCTGAGACCGGTCACTTGGTGTTCGGAACCATCCACGCTAGCGGTGCTCCGGGAACGATCGGTCGTATTCTCGATCTCTTCCCGCAGGATATGCACGGCGCACTGCGCAGCGCCATCTCCATGAATATGAAGGGCATCGTTGCTCAGAAACTACTGAAGAGCATCAAGCCGGGCGTAGGTCGTGTCCCGACCGTGGAGATCATGCGATTCACTCCTACCATTCGCAAGCTGGTGCAAGAAGAGGAAGATCACAAGCTCAGCGGAGCCATTAGCGTGGGCGTCGAGGATGGCATGCAGACTTTCACGCAAAGCTTGAAGCAATTGGTCGACGATAAACTCATCGACCGCACCGTCGCGCTAGAAGTAGCGCCCAATCCCGAAGAACTCAAAATGGCCCTCAAGGGCATTTCGGTCAAACAACCTGGAATCATGTGATGCGGCAATTGTGGCTGGTTTTGCTTTTACTCGTATTGGGTTTCAACGGGGCGCTTGCTCCCGGGGTCGCATGCGCCGCTGCGAAGGATGATGCTGCCAAGAAAGCCGCGGAAGCACAGGCCGCTGCTGACGCGCAGGCTTTCAAAGTGAAATCCAAGAAAATGGAGGTCGATTACAAGGCAACGGTCGAGAGCATTGGCGAAAGCCGCGACTCAAGCCCGTGGCTTTGGATCGTTCCCTTCGGCCTTTTCACCGCTGTGTTGTTATCGTGGGTTGGATTTGGTGACTGGGTGAATCGTGATACGCAGACTCACAAGATCGGCTGGCACAAGTGGAATCCTGTTGTGTTTTCCCCATTTGCCGTGCTTGCCATCGCCTTGTTTTTTGTCGACTTCAACTTTCTTTATCGCATTCCGATCCTACTTGTGGCGTTCGTGGCGTCGGCTATCCCCTACATCCTCACGCACAATAAGTCGGTACAGAAACACCAGACAGTCCTCACTCGCGAGTGGTGGCGTTATGCTTTCTCTGAGACCATGGGTAAGCTCGGTGTGAAAATCGACACCGAACGCAAAGCACAGTACGAACTGGGCGCCGCCGTCGACCTAATGGCCATGGGAGCCGAAGATGCTAACGCGGATAACGCCAATTTGCTCATTGCTCGCCAGTCACCCGGCTACTTGATTCTCAAGGACCTGGTTTCTGAGACGGTAACCAAGCGAGCGGACCGTGTCATGCTCGACTACACGCAACAAGCGGTGAACGTGCGGCATGAGATCGATGGCATGTGGCACTCGGGCGAGCCCCGCGATCGCGAGTCGGGCGATGTCCTGCTTGCTGTGCTCAAGACACTCGCCAATTTGGACGTGAAGGAACGCCGCAAGAAACAAAAAGGAAAACTCGGCGCGAAGTTCGAAGGCAAGAACTACCTCCTGCCCATCACGAGCGAAGGCACCAAGAGTGGCGAGCGAGTGGTCCTTGAGTTCATTGGTAAGAAAGCCAGCTTCAGCACGTTCGAAGACTTGGGTATGCGCGATGGCCTGCAAGAAAAGTGGTCGGAGCTCATGGCCCGCGATAAGGGCTTGCTGGTGTTCTCCTCCATGCCAGGTGGCGGAATGTCGACACTTACCAATGTGTCGCTCGACGAGACCGACCGCCTGATGCGCGACTTCGCTGCCATTGAACAAGCCGACAAACCAGAACAAGAAATTCAGAACGTCACCGTCAACAAGTTTGACCCCTCCAAAGGGGAAACCGCCGCCACGATCATTCCTGATCTGATCCGCACGTACCCTAACGTGTACGTGATGAGAGAGTTTACTGATACGGAAGCGACTAAACTGCTGATGGATGAAGTAGTTGACGAGAAGCTGGTGATCACTACGATACCCGCCCGCGACGGTGCGGACGCGCTGCTCCGGTTATTGCAAGCCAAGGTCCCTCATAAAATATTTGCCAAGCACGTCACCGCGGTCCTCTACGTACGGCTTGTTCGCAAGTTGTGCCCCACCTGCCGTGTTGGCTACACACCCACTCCGCAAGTGCTCAAGAAGCTGGGTATCCCTGCCGGCAAAGTCGAACAACTCTACCGCCCGCCCAAGCCAGAAGAGCTAGAAAGCGATAAGCCGTGCCCCGATTGCCAGGGCTTCGGCTACCAAGGTCGCACCGGCATTTTTGAATTGTTGGAGGTGAACGACAAAATGCGCGAAGTGTTGCTCAAGAAGCCGCAGGGTGACCTCCTGAGAAAGGCAGCCCGCACATCGCGCCAGCGTTCGTTGCAAGAAGAAGCGA
The DNA here is from genome assembly GCF_007741515.1 of Adhaeretor mobilis. Taxonomy (GTDB): domain Bacteria; phylum Planctomycetota; class Planctomycetia; order Pirellulales; family Lacipirellulaceae; genus Adhaeretor; species Adhaeretor mobilis. Next base: position 5,240,546 of record NZ_CP036263.1, on the reverse strand, counting down.
TACTACTGGTCGCCAAGGGCGTGACCTCGCTGCCAGAAGTGATGAGAGTCTTGAAATAGATATTACGTGTCTTCTAAGGAACGTCCTCCATGGCGTTCCGCGAACCCTAGCTACCACCTAGCCAGCACACAAAAATCATGTTTTACGTCTGCATCCTACTTTTCTTCGTTTTCTTCGCTGGCATCGCCATGACCATTGGCGAGGGACTGTGGAGCAACACGGTCAACTTGCTCTGCCTGCTTATTAGCATCCCAACGGGCTACATCGTTGGTGTGCCGTTTGGCATTTGGGGGTTTGAGCAAGCGGACACAAGCGACGGAAATTTCTGGTACTTCATCTTTGCCGGATATTGGCTATCTTTCTTCGTGTCGATGCTGGTGCTAAGAGTGCTCTGCGACAAGGCTTCGCGAGTGAGGATGCGGTTTATTCCCCAGTTTGAAATGGTGGCTGGTCCGCTCATGGGCCTGTTCGTCGCGGTTTTATTTACTAGCTGGCTAACATTCACTATCGTGTATGGTCCCAGGCAAGCCGGTGTCTGGGATACATCGAAAATGGCCGACTGGGAAAAGTCCACGATTCAGTATTTTAACGCTCCGGCCTACAATCTCGTCTTGGCTTTCGAAGACGACGTGAAGAAGTTCAAGTAGCAGTTTTCCGTGCAAGATATCACCGCACCGCGATTCGAAGCAGCGTGTTTCTTGCCAGCGGGAAGAAATGAATAAACCATGGACTCGGAACACAACAAGACGGACGAGTATCGCAAACTGCACCCGCTGGCCGTGGTGGCGCTGCTGCTGGGAATTGCTTCGCTGGTCGCGTTTGCCTCACCTGGCATGTGGCTCGTGCCGTTGCTAGCCGTTTGTTGCGCACTAATCGCGCTCTGGCAGATTCACTTGCGTCCCGAACAACTGGCCGGTGCAAAGCTCGCACGCTGGGCGCTCGCTTTAGCCGTGGTGATAGGCATGGCCGCTATCTCAAAACGGACCATCACCAAGGGGCTGCTGCACCAACAGGCGGAGACCATCGTCGAAGGCTGGCTTTCAGCTCTGGCCGAAAAACAATACGACAAATCACTGCGATTTCTCACTTACAAGGCAGTCTCGACCTTTGCGCCTCCGCTTGATCCTCGCGCCTCGCCCGATACCCCACGCCCCACGGAAGCGGAAGCCAAGCTCATCGTACTCACTGGCCTGCGCGAAAGTCCCCTCGCAGAGCAAACTGCCCAATTGGGGGAATCGCCCAACGCAGTAGCGCTGGGCCCGCTTTCCGGCACCAGTGCGCGCGGAGCAACGCAGCTTCTGCCTGCGGTTTATCGCGTGGAAAGTTCCATCACGGATTCCACCGGCAAGCCGTTCACGCTTTCCGTCGTACTTGCCTGGAACGACTTGGACGAAGGCAGCCGACTGCCCGCTCGCATTGACCAATGGAGAATCCTCGAAGAAGAACCGCAACAGTAACTGTACGCACCAACAGGGCAAATTACTTCTGGTCCGATCACAACCCTAAGCGTAAGCGAGGGGCATCGCCAAAACGGTTATTCCCTCACTTGCGCTTCGGGCTACCACATAACACCATGCCCAACATGAAATAGTCGTTTGGCCTAGTCGCCCCCAAGCCTGAGCTTGCGGATTTCGCCTTTCTGTCGTACCTTGCACAGCTTGCCCGCCCACGGCATTCCCCCCTCCGTCAGCCCGACTTTATAACCCGTCTTCCCTGCCGCCACCGAAGGTTTCCGTTTATGAGTGACGAGACGCCGTCGATCGGCGGAGCACCATTGAGAAGCCTGACCGGCGTGCGTATTGTCGGGACCGGCAGCTATGTGCCGGATAATATCGTCACCAACGACGATCTCGCTAGGCTCGGTTGCGATGCGGACTGGATAATCCAACGCACTGGCATCCGTGAACGCCGACACGCGCCGCCCGGCATGTCCACCGGCGACATGGCCTACGAAGCAGCGAAGAAGTGCCTCGACGCAGCCGGCGTTTCAGCAAGCGAAGTCGACCTGCTAACCCTCGCCACATTCACCCCCGACCGGCTCGCCCCTGCCACGGCCACCACAGTGCAAGATCGCCTAGGATTGAGCTGCGCGGCAATGGACATCTCGGCTGCTTGTGCCGGCTTTACGTATGCCCTCTGCACGGCTATGCAATTCGTTGCTACGGGTTGCAGCAAGTACGCGTTGGTGATCGGGGCCGATACCAATTCACGCATTGTCGACCCCAACGACGTCAAGATTTATCCCATCTTCGGCGATGGTGCCGGTGCGGTGCTGCTCACCAAAGGTAGCGACGAACAAGGTGCCCTCTCCTACACCCTGGGGGCTGATGGCAGCGGCACGGAGCTGCTCTACCGACCCGAAGGGGGCTCGCTGCAACCGTGCGCGATCGGCGCGCCTCCGACCAACGACTACTATCTGCAAATGAACGGCCGCCCCGTGTTCAAGTGGGCCGTGCGGCTGGTAGAAGAAAACGTCCAGCAAGTGCTCGACCACGCCGGCCTCGCCAGCACGGACATCGCCTGCTATTTGTTTCATCAAGCCAACGCGCGCATCCTCGACGCGGCTGTGTCTAGTCTAGGAATCGACCGTGAGCGCGTCGTCAAACACATCGACCGCTACGGCAATACCTCCGCCGCCAGCATCCCGCTTGCCCTGGACGAAACCTACCGCGCCGGCGGCGTCAAAAGCGGCGACCACCTACTGATGAGTGGTTTCGGCGCGGGTCTCGCGTGGGGCACCATCGCCTGGCGGTGGTAGACGTTGCCCTCGTTCTTTTTGAACCACAGAGGACACGGAGATTCACGGAGGTAATCGTGAGGTGACGAAGGCCATGCCGAGTTATTCTATAAGGCGCCTACTTGGTATTTGTTCCTTGGTCGCGATTGTCTCGTACGCTTGGGGCTATCGCAATCAAGCTCTAGGCTGGATTCTGATCTGTTTTTCAATAGGACCTGCAGTAGCTTGGCTTTCGCTACCGACAAAGTACTCACCTATCCTCGGTCTTTTTGCAGCTGGTTTCTGGAGCCTCATGGCGTTAGTCGCTTGTTTGCCAGTTGCGTACTTCATAGCAAACGCTGGATACGATGCTTACCCGGTAGCCTACTTTGCAGTAGTCATTGCAAGTGTCTTAGGTGGATATCTCGGTGCTCGAGTTGAACAGAGTCGCCTTAGAATGAAACACGATGAAGAAGAAGCTTAGGGGTAAGGTACCCTTGCTCCCGATCACACCACTTCGCGCCTTAGCGCCTTTGCGAGAGAATTAAGCCTCAAGCATTTTCTCTGTGAACCTCCCCGACGATAGCAAATACTGCTCTGTGGTAAAAAATAATGGCCGCTACCAAAACGAAACGAAAACCCCGCCCCAAGACACTTCCACCCCGCTCCAAGGTGAAAGAAGCCGACACTTGGAACCTCGAAACGCTCTTCCCGACCGATGCCGCCTGGGAGAAGGCGTTCACCAAGTGGAAGAAGACGATCCCCCAGTTCGACAAATTCCGTGCGAAATTGGGCGACAGCGCCAAACAACTAGCGGCATGCTTAGCGTTCGATGCGAAATTCGACGAGCAGGCCGAACAGATCGGCACCTACGCGTTCTTGAAAACAGCCGAAGACCAAACCAACAGCGAATACCAACGCATGGTCGGTCGTTTCCAACACGCCGCCAGCGAAGCTGGTCAGGCAGCCAGTTACATCCGGCCGGAAATTTTGGCGATTTCCAAGAGCAAGTTCCAGAAGCTGCTTAAGGCCAAAGAGTTGCAACCGTACCAGTTGGTGCTCGAGCGCATCGCCCGCTATCGCCCGCACACACTCAGCGATGCTGAGGAGCGCCTGCTCGCCATGCAAAGCGAAATGGCCGACACTTCGAACAAAGCGTTCCGCCAGCTCACCGATGCCGATTTGAAGTTTGGCATGATCGAAGATGCCACGGGGCAAGAAATCGAGCTCTCGCATTCTTCATTTTCGGCCATGCTGCACTCGCCGAAACGCAGCGTACGCAAAAAAGCGTTTCACCAGTATTACGAAGTCTTCGAGTCGCACGAGAATGTACTGGCCGCCACGCTCAGCGGCTCGATCCAACGCGACGTGTACTACGCAAAGGCCCGCGGCCACGATAGCGCCCGTGCTGCCGCATTGTTTCCAGACAATGTACCTGTGAGCGTGTACGACAACCTCACCAAAGCCGTCCGCGAACGCCTACCGGTACAGCATCGGTACTACGATCTTCGCAAACGCAAGATGAAGCTCAAGGAGGTTCATCACTACGATACCTACGTGCCGATCCTCAGCGATCTCGACCAAAATCGCACTTGGAAGCAAGCCGTCGATGTGGTCATGCGCTCGTTGGAACCATTGGGCAGCGATTATTGCAACGTGCTAGGTGAAGGGCTCACAACCGCTCGCTGGTGCGACCGTTACCCCAATCGAGGCAAGCAAAGCGGCGCTTTCAGTTGCGGCACATTCAACGCGGCCCCGTTCATTCTCATGAATTACCAGGAGAGCGTGCTGGATCACGTGTTCACCCTCACGCACGAGGCGGGGCACTCCATGCATAGCTACTACTCCTCAAACAATCAGCCCTACTTGTACTACGACTACGTGATTTTCGTGGCCGAGGTCGCCAGCACGTTCAACGAGCAACTCCTCAGCCGCCAGTTGATGAGCGAAGCCAAGAGCGACAAAGAACGTGCGTACCTCGTGAACCGCGACATCGACGCCATCCGCGGCACGATCATCCGCCAAACGATGTTCGCCGAGTTCGAGAAGATCGCCCACGAGCTAGCCGAATCCGGCGAGCCGCTCACCGTCGAGTGCTTCAAGGAGGAATATCTCAAACTACTCGAAGCGTACTTCGGCCCCGACTTCGCCATCGATGAGCAGTTAAAACTGGAATGTTTCCGCATCCCGCACTTCTACCGCGCGTTTTACGTGTACAAATACGCCACCGGGCTGTCGGCCGCAATCGCCCTGAGCGAACGCGTCATCAACGGCGGTGAGAAGGAGTTGAACGACTACCTTTCCTTCCTCAAAGGCGGCTGCTCGAAAGACCCGCTCGACCTGCTTAAAGACGCTGGCGTGGATATGACTAAACCAAAGCCAGTTCGAACGGCGCTAGATCGGTTTGAATCGTTGGTGGATGAGCTGGATGAGCTGCTGTAGGGCCGCTGTGCGGACCATGTCGTAGCGCATGTCGAGCTCCGCGAGGCGTACCGAACCGGTGTTCATGGTACGCCTCGCGGAGCTCCACGTACCCTGTTCTGGTTGGAGCGGTCAAGTTTCCCCTTTTCCTTTTTTGCATTTTCTTGAAAGCGTCGAATTCGTCGCGGCCTGTTTTTCGACGTGGATCAGCCTGTTATGCGTGGGTCGTGAGCCACATGACCTGACCCGCTCGGTTGCGTTTTCGATTGATTGCAGGTATTCATCGAGCACTTCCTGCGAAGCTTCGTCTCCCTTACAGTGGAATTTGTACGTTCTAATCTAATTGTTTGCGCCTCCGATGATCGTCGCGGAGATGAAATTCTATTCTTGCAAAGTAAGAAAAAGGATTGTGCTCATGGGCAACAAACTAGCGGTGGTTCGCGTAGCCGCCATCATCGCGGCATTTCCCTTTTGTGGGCAAGCTGCGGAAATCGACAAACCAACTTCCAAGCCAAACATCGTTGTTCTATTTGCTGACGACTTGGGGTATGGAGATGTCAGCTGTTATGGCGCCAAGAAGATCCACACACCCAATATCGATAGTCTTGCCAGTGAGGGGATGAGGTTTACCGATGCCCATTCAGCAGCCTCGCTTTGTTCGCCTTCTCGCTACGGTTTGCTCACGGGATGCTCCCCCTGGCGACTGCACCAACGAGGCAACGGCTATCGACTTCGCCCAGGGCAAACGACAATTGCGTCCTTCCTAGAAGACCAGGACTACACCTCAGCTGCCATCGGAAAGTGGCACCTTGGATACAGCAAGGATTGGAACAAGTTGCCCATCACGGGGCCCTTGGAAGTCGGCTTTGATTACCATTTCGGTGTGCCGTCGAATCACAATGATTCAACCCGAGCATTCATCGAGAATCACGATTTGGTTGGTCGAAAGGCCGGTGAAGAGTATCGCATCGTGCGTGGGCATGACTTTCCGAAAGGTCTTGCTCACCCTCGTGTTGAGGACCAGGTAGACAGTACGCTCACGAGCAAGGCTGTCGCGTTCATCCGTAAGAATGCCGACAACCCCTTCTTCCTGTACTTCACTCCCTGCGCTCCCCATACCCACGTTACTCCGGCAGCGAAGTTTCGTGGGACGAGCGATGCCGGACTGTTTGGGGACCATGTCCAGGAATTGGACTCCCATGTGGGAACGATTCTCAGGACCTTGGATGAATTGAAACTGACCGAGAAGACGCTCGTTATTTTCACAAGCGACAACGGCTCTACGCCCAAAGACTTCAAAGGGACCCAAGGTGTCAAGCTCAACCTTGCCGACGACTCCGGTGAGATCCGAGAGAAGTTCAAAACCGCTAAGGCAGACGCTAAGAGGAGGGGCCATGTCACCAACGGTCCGTGGAGAGATGGGAAGGGGTACGCCTACGAGGGAGGGCATCGCATCCCGTTTATTGTGCGCTGGCCCGGACGAATTGCTGCTGGGAGCTCATCGGACTACACGTTCAATCTGACCGACTTGTTTGCTACCTCAGCCGATATTCTTGACTGTGAATTGCCGCCGAATGCTGCCCAAGACTCTATCAGCCTTCTCCCAGTCATGCTCGGTGAGGCAGACCATATCGCTCAGCGCGAGGCGGTCTTCATTCTTGGAAATGGTAAAGACAGTTCTATCGCTGTTTGCACGGGAAAGTGGAAACTAATTGTGCGCTACGGTCGTGACAGCGACCAAGGCAATGAGCTTTACGATTTGTCCCAAGACCCAGGGGAGCTGACAAATCTCGCCGAGGAGTCCCCAGAAGTGACAAAGCGACTCGCAGCCGCTCTTGAGAAAGCCGAGGCCGACGGCCAAACTCGTCGCTAAGCGGCCATAGCGATCGCTTCCAAAAATGTCATCACACGGAGTCCGAGAAGAGGCAAGCTGCGCTTGCCAAGCAACCAGCCTTTCGAACAAATCGCAGCTTGTCCAAACTCAGCCGAGCGTGAACTCGCCGAGAGGCAAGGACAATCGCATTACAAAGTAGCAGTGCCAGCGTTGTGGTACTGATTACCCCTCCACTATGCGATTGAAAGGTGCCTGTTTCCAACTTCGGTAGTGATCCCGAACGCCCACGCGTGAACTCTGTTTATCAATCACGCACGCTTTTCTTCTAACACAACTTCCTACTACTTTCAGGGATCAAAAATGTCTGTCCGAAACGGGTAGGCAGGCAACCCTGCCTCGTTTACCAAATTAACGCTCGGTTTTCCGGCAAAGGCGTAGCGGACGTAGAGTGGCTTTGCCACCTCAGTAGAACTCAGCACGACGCATTCCCCGCTCAACTCAGCATCGGCTTTCATCCATTGAGCGGATTCATCTGCTACCCAGAATGCCGTAGGCGCTTTCCCGTCGCGCGTCTTCAGTCCTTCGGCATGCTCGAAGTGAACGACTAGGCGATTGACTTTGCACTCCACCGCTTTCATCACCGGCCCCTGCGCCTGGATGTCATGCCCTAGCACGTCGCTGGCAGCAAGCAGCGCCAGTCGCTTTCCAACGGGGAGTTTGTCTGTGGGACGGATGTTTTTTATGTGACCCAGATCAATCGTGTTGACTACAGATGTGTGCGGTAAATCGAGCGCCTTCAGCTGTGACTCGCGCATCCAAGCCCAGGAATGGGCAACAGGGCTTTCGGCTCCGCCCTGCGGTCCGCCCGGCAAAGTCTTTCCATAGCCGGGGAGCATCACGACGAGAAAATGCAGATCATCACGTCCCCACTCTTTTCGATAACGCCGCACCCATGCCTTGAACGTATCCCCATATTTCAAGATGCCGGAGTTTCGTGAGAACCAGGGCTCAGTCAACATCCCAAACATCGACTGGGTGTTTCGCTCGCCCTGATACCATACCAACCCCCGGCAGCCATAAGGAGCCAGCGGATGCATCATGGCGTTGTAGAGGATATTCGACTGGCGGCGCAAAAAGATATCTTCGCCTCTGCTCCAGGGCCTGGGCCCTTCCAGAATGGCAGCGATCCGGTTCCGGGTTTTGGTATCGGCATCAAACTCATCGATCATCGTCCTGAAATGCGGTACCGTTTCCGTTATATCGCGAGGCATCCACGCTTCGAGAGAAGAACTGCCCCAACAGGTCAGGATGATCCCAACCGGAACATCGGCAGCCTCTTCCAGAAAGTAGGCAAAAGAAAAGGCCACGGCACTATCGGGATGCTGTTCGACCCATTCGCCCTCGCAGGTGTCCTGTTCGGCAAACGCCACCGTACGTTTAACATTGAACGTGCGAATGTGTTTCGCCTTTGGAATCAATGCTTTGGCCTCAGGTACCCTGTCCAACGGGAACTGCATATTCGACTGCCCGGAACAGATCCAAACTTCGCCTACAAGGAGATTCGAGAGTTCGATTCTCGGATGGCCAGGTGAAGTGACGGAGAGTATTCGCGGGTCGAATGAAGCGGGCAAGGAATCGAGCATCACCTTCCACCGGCCATCGGAATTGGCCACAGCCGACTTCTTCTGTTCCGCGAACTTCACCGTGACGGTTGTCCCGGCAGCAGCATTGCCCCAGACCGGGACTGGCAAATCACGTTGCAATACTGCGTTGTCTGTGAACGGCGATGCTACTGTCAGTTCCGCCCGTGCGATTTCCGGAATGAGCCCAGACACCAGTACCAATGCAAAAACCGTTTTCTTCATCAAGAAACTAGTTTCCATTGCTTTCTCCTGTCAGGGACATTGAATCGTCTCGTACCCCAGGTTGTTCATATCTTTGCTCAACACAAAGATGCTTCGCGCACTGTGTTGAGCTGGGAGACATCATCTGAACTTGGCAAAGCGAGAGGAGACCTACTTCCAGTCGTCTTGGTGATCCTGCAGGGTTTGTTCGTCGGCGGCCCAACAACAACATTGCCGAATTCCACCCTGTATAATCCCTGCAGGACGCTGCCATGCGACGAATACCTAGAACTGCCCCTTGATCGTCTCCAAGTTGACGCCCAGTACCTTGACAGCAACGACGTCGAGATCTGCTTCAGTGCCGTGGAAGTGCATCGTCCGCTGCACATGCCGCATCGTCTCCCCCGGTTTGAGAGCTGCGGCGGGTGACGATGTTTCAAGCTCGTAGAATGGCCCTAGCGGATCAGCGCCCGGCTCAGGAGAGCCGTCGTTGTAGGAGTTGATCACATCGCCGGCATAAGGCTCTTTCTGATGCTCCCACATCGAATTGACGTAGCCGTTTGGCGCGGATTGTTGGTTATAGGTGACGATGGTGAGCACCTGGCTATCGGCATCGTAGCTACCGGCTACGCCCTTGGTGCGTTTCGGACCAATGCCGATCTTACCGCGACGGGTTCCATCGCCTTTGAAATAGAGGATGTCCTCATCCACCTCCAGGTATTCGGGCGGAACCTTTCCGAAGTACGTGTCGTTCACTTTCGGGCCAAGTTCGGCATCGGATCCCGACTTGAATGGGATGACCACGGTGGTTCTTGGCGCTGGATTGTACATGCCAAGAATCCAGATCGACGGCAGGCCCGTTTCAGGGGCCCATGGTTGCTCACCGGTATTGGTCAAGCGGTTGTCGGTCTCGTAGCCGACCATGCGAATACCTTTGGCCAGCTGGACCCCAACAATTTGTTCGGTGGCGGCTTCATCCAGCAAACGAACAGTCCGTTCGATGCCCATCTTAAAGACGGTGCCGCTGTAGTTCGTCAATTCACAATCGCGTCGAAAAGCGACGTTATCTTTCGACTTTTCAACCAGCTCGAACGGTTCGGTATCGATGACCGCAGGCGTATGCCAGTCGGAAAAATCGAACTTGGAACCTGGCTTGAAGTATAGAGCAAACTGCCCGCCTTCTGGGCCAAGCCAAAATCGCTCTTCACCGCCGAAGACATAGATGTGCTCCTCGAGTTCCCCCTTCCGCTCCTCGTCGGAGAGAAGCCCCTTCTCAATAACCGGCCGGTTGATCCATCCGAAACTCGGACCTGTCTCGCGATCAAAGGTGCTCGTCATCACCCGGCCTTGATAGGACGGCGCGATGGCAATCGCAGACTCGCCTCTTTCCAAGACAACAAGATCGGTATGCGATTGCAAGAATTCCACGTCCTGAGCAAACTCTCCACGCTTCTGCATCGATCCTGACTCCTGAGCCTTGAGTTGCGGTGCCAAGCCAACCAGCAAGAACAGACCGGCAAACAGTGTAAATCCAGTGAAGGTTTTCATAGTATCACTTCTAGAAAATTGTAGCATGGTAGTAAAACTAATCTGCAGGTCGAAAAGATCACTCAACATTGGCCACTGGCGGTACAAGCAAGACTCCTTCGGGGTCCGGCGCGCGGTTTGAGACCGTCTCTGCATCACCGTACCAATAGACTCCAACACCGTAGCCCATGTCGCAATCCGTCCAGTGCCAAACCTCCATGTCGAGCTGCAAAGAGGATCCAAAGGGCATCGTGTCGAGCGCACGGCTGCGGGTTTCTACGCTGAGGCCCAGCGTGTTGCGCTCATTGGAAGTCTTGCGGTTTAGCTTGTTATAGATATGGGCACGTGGCTGAGCATGGAAAGGATGCTCATAGAAATCAGTGCTCACCCCGCCCCAAGAATAAGCGTAATAGTCTTCAGTTCCAGTTCCGAAGATCGACGGAAAGTCCTCGCCATCGACCCAGATTTTTTCGTCGCCTTCACCCCACCAATTAGCGACGGGGTTCATGATCGTCAGAGTGTCCCCTACGTATACACCGCGGCCTTTGAGGGTTACATAGTTCCAGTCCGAACGGGGACGTGTCGGAACAGGAGATTGTCCCCGCCAAGCGGCATTGAAATACATGGAACGATCATCCCAGGTCCACTTGCCGGTTTTCACTTCCAGCTCGGCATGAACAGGTTCACTGCTGAGATTAACCAGCGATACCTTGCCGCCTACCTGGTAGGGCATTATCCAGCGACAACTCAAGGTGCCGTCTTCAGCCACCTTGCGATACCATCCTTGAAATGGATTCAACCCGATGCCGCTGCCAAAGAAATCTCCGATGGGACACCAGACCGTCTCCTTGCCATCGAACTCCATCTTCAATACTACCTGGCGGGTGACATTGGGATCCGTATAGCTGCCCAGTTTCACGGAAAGCTCTCGCACTGCAGCCGGCCCGGCCGGCAGGTCCAGCGACTCCTTTTCCTGAGTGCCGAGCTCGGCACTAAATCGAAATGGATCACCCGCACTGGCAGTCACTGGATTCAGAAGCGTCTTGCCCGTCTCTTCTATTAGCTCCTGGGCCGCCTCGAAGTCCTCCATCGTGAAGGTTGTTACTGGAATACCTTCGTCATATTCCCGAAAAGTGAACTGATAAAAGAACGGCATCGCGGTTGTCGTCACCTTGCAGCTTTTTGCATAGGGAATCGGGAAGAAGCTCACGGCTGAACGCAGCGACGGATGGGCAAAGGGATAGGGAATCAGGCCAGTGCCATCGAACATCCCTAGCATGTTGCCTTCCAGTGTTGGCTCGCTGGCACCGTCGAGATAGACGCGCATGGTGATATTCGAACCACTGTTTTTCGGATTATGCCAAGGCATCCAGGTGCGTACGATGGCGCCAGGCTTCTGATGGTCCATCAGTACCCATTCCTGTTCACCGTTGTTTTCTTCAATGCGAATGAAATTACGATCCTTCTTCCCTGAATTGTAATCGTGATTGGTGAACCAGCCTTTCTCCTTTGCGGGGATTTTCGATGCGCGGTTGTAGCTGCTGTGCTGCTTGAGCCTGAAACTCTTTTCCGGATAGCGCGCTACGGACTCACGGTCGACCATTTCGCTCAACAACGACTCAATTGAGACCGGTTCGGAGGCACCTGCCGGGATGGCGCCCAAAGCAGTGATAGCCAGGCAGCACCAAGCGAGCCCCATCATGTTGTAGATCATGTTCATTGGAATCCTCTTCTTTATTGGTCCATTTTGTTCTTGCTTTCAAATCCACGCCGATTTTCCATCATTCGTATGCTAACCATGCTGCACGTTTAGAATTTGGCCAGCGGCCATATTCATACCCGTCGGGAACTGAATGACGGTGCGCGGGCCGTCGTTTTGGGAACGGACATCAAGTTGGCGACCATCGAGTGTGATTGCGACTTTACCGGCTTGGGTCCCGGGCGCAGAGTCGAGGGCCAACTGTTTCAGGTGAAGTTTACCGTAACGTAGTTCAATCGTGTTTTCCTGCCGGCCGCCTTTGACGGACTGATGAAAGCGGCCCCAGCCTTCGGCGGCGGTGAAAGCTGCCCTGAATTTTTCTGGGCTGAGTCGCGGTCCGAAGGCGAGCTTGCCTTCCGGACCGTCGTAGCGATATCCGCAAGCCGCCAGGTAAGCTCCATAGCAGGCCATCGCTCGCGAGTAATGGTCACTACACTCGACTTCGTTGTACGGGTTGCGAACCTCCGGCTGATAACGGTCATAGATTGCTTTGCCGATGGCCATGCCCTTCTCCACCATGCCCTCCCAGATCATGTGGGCGGAAACCTGCCACTCAAAGCCGGTCATGCACTCGTTGAGATAGCCGGCATAACTCGCCTTACCACTCTTCGGATCGATTTTCCCATTCGGGAAGCTGCACATCACCAGCCCGGCATCGCCCGCCGCGGCGTACCAGCGCCCATTGGTCATCACCTTGCGGAACGCGCCAACATTGGGCGTAAAGTTATATTTCCACAGCGCATGCAGTGACTTCCGGATTTTGTCCTGTGGCAGGATCGGGTCGATCCCGACATTGTGTAACCAAGAATCACCCAGCACCTGGTCGATGTGGCAGCCATTGGTCGAGCCGTGCTTTTCACTATCCGCATCCCCCGGCTTGTGGATGAAGTAGCCAAATTCTTCGTTCCACAGCAGATCTACCATTGCTGGTGCGCCCTTTTCTACGATTCGCTCATAGCGTTCGGCCGTCGCCGGTTGTTTCATCTGGCGAGCCATGACCGCGGAGGCTTTTAGGGCCGCATGATAAAGGTTGATCAACCAATGCACCTGCCCGAACCAAGGCTCATCCAGGGTATTGTGCTGGGCGCCTGCCAGCATGCCATCTTCTTCTGGGTCCCACTTTTGAATCACGTGATCCATCGACAGCTTCACCCGGTCCCAGATGCTCGTGAGAAAACGGTAGTCCGTGGTCATCTGACTTTCGCGAAGCACGCGCAGAATCGTGCCGCAGTTACCATCAATGGCTTCGCCAAACCTCCCTCCCATATAGCGATGGGAAATGGCCCCCGTTTTCGCATCAAAGCCCAGGCCATATTCGATCTTGTCGCGGTTCTCGCATTCGATGATCGGGAAGATGCGGGCCAACCCCTGTGCGTAGTGCCAGACGTGGGTGCAATTCCCAGGACAGCATCGCACTCCTTCTTCGAAATTGTAAATTTCTGTATCGCTTCCCTTGGGGAAAACCCGCTGTCCCATTTGTGTTTGCACACAGTCAATCGGGATAAACGATCGTTCCAAGAACCAATAGGGCAGGGTGGAATCGTACCAGGTATCCACCCAGGCCTTGGTCGTGTCGTACAACTCCTTCTCTCGTCTGGCCAGTTGCTCCGAAGCCTTAGCCGCTGTCGGCCATAGGGTTGCATAGTGGTTCCGACCGAGAGCGACTCCTTTGGGTCCAAAGTTAACGCCATACTGCACAAGAGGAAAACACCAGGAGACGGCAAATGACACGGCCTGAGATTCACCCGGCGCGAGGGTGAGCTTACGGCCCAGCGAAGCGAATGCCGGTTGCTTGAAGTCCTGTTCGCTATGTTCACCCTCCTTAGCGCCAGCATCTGATGAAAAGATGCCCTTCGCATCTGGCTGGCTCTTCTCAAGGCCTACAAGCTCTGGCCGCTCTTTGCCAAGGATACCCAGCGCCATCGAGCAGTGGTCGGGCTGGTCCTCCATCGCAGCGTTCTGGAACTTTGCTGAGCACTCGACTGTGGTAAGGTTATCGTGCTCGCGATATACGGTGACTTTCTGGCCCTTTGCTGCCTGCCCTTTCGCTCTCTTAGCAGACTGGCGGTTGGAGATATTCTCGATCCAGCCGGCAATAGAAACGTCTTGGGCGGTGGAGTCGGTGTTCGTCAGCGTGTAGCGCATGACGATGACCGGATAGCTGGACTCATCACGATTGAGCGGAATGAAAGGCGTATAGGCCTCCAATTGCACTGTTACTGGACAAGAATCGTCGGCATAGTTGACCTTTGCCATTGGATAGTGATTTGTGAACCGGACCTCGTTGAAGCCATGCGAGTCGAGGGTATGAACGTTGCCGCCCACTTGCAGCGCAAAGCCCTGGCCTACGGGAGACTGTGCTTCATCCGGGTGCATGTAGCGAGCACCTTTTGGGTTGTTCTTCTTGTCCTTCGTAGCATCCAAATTCCAATACCAGAGTCGGCCATCGCCGCCGAGATAAACCTGCCCTGTGCAGATCCCATTGATGGGCATCCCGATAAACTTCAAGTCGTCGCCGGTCGCACTGAGCGCTTCCCCCCGCGCATAGAGGCTCGCGATCCAATCCGGGCTCAGCTTCTTGTCTGCGGGAATGATGCTATCCAAGTCCTCCGCCTTAAACGGCCCAGCCATCACCTTGGTCCGGCCTACCATCAGCATCGCGGCCGTGAGCCCGGAAGCTTTGATGAAATCGCGCCTTCCCATCGGGTCCGGGCTGCATGAAGTGGCATCGCTGCAACAGGTATTGCTGAAGGAGTCCGATTTCTTGTCCATCGTTCATCCCGATTAGATTAGTGCTTTTCAGTATCCGCCTAGCGCGTTCCCGATGGCATCTGCCCACAGGCTCCGCCCTTAAGTATACTAGTGGTCTGAATCCTTCGGGGCATTATCGCATAAACTTTTTGAGTACAAAAGGTTCTACATGAATACCAACCTACCCACGCTAGTAGCAATCCTGCTGATCTTATCCTCGGTCTCACTCTCTTATTCCGAGGACTCTTCGCGGGATGGAGTTCTGCGCAACGATCCCCAACGGGAGGCGGAGTTCATGGACTGGGGCCTGGGTATGTTCGTGCATTGGTCGCACGATTCTCAGCTGGGTTCAGTGATTAGCCACTCCATGGTCGGTGCTTCCGAGGAGTACCTTGATCGCTTTATCAACGAGCTGCCAAAGACGTTCAATCCAAAACAGTTTGATCCGGATGATTGGATGGAGATCGCGAAGATCGCCGGCATGAAATACATGGTGCTAACGACCAAGCATCATAGTGGCTTCTGCATGTGGGATACTGAGACCACCGATTATTGCATCATGAATACGCCCTACGGGCAAGACATCGTAGACAAGTATGTCGATGCATGCCGGCGGCACGGCATCAAGGTCGGGTTCTACTTTTCACCAGAGGATTTCCTCTTTTTGCATCGTCACGGCGAAGTCGTCCGGCGAAAGGGCACGACAGGCAACGAGAAGTCGGCCCTATTGGCCTACAATAAGAAGCAACTCGACGAACTGTTTCGCAACTATGGCGACATTGATGTGTTGTTTTTCGATGGCGAAGGAGGACCGGAGCTAGCCAAGTACATCCACCAGCTACAGCCTCAATGCATTGTCACCCGCGGCGAAATGGAGACGCCAGAGCAACGCCTACCCAAGGAGCCTCTGCCGGGGCCTTGGGAGTCGTGTTTTACTCTTGGAAGCCAATGGCAATTCAAACCCACCAACGAGGATTACAAAACGGGGACCAAGTTGATCAATATGTTGATTGAAACCCGAGCCAAGGGGGGCAACCTGCTAATCAACGCAGGCCCAGAACCTTCGGGAGTGATTCCCGTTGAACAGGAACGCACCTTCCGAGAACTGGGTTTGTGGATGTTCATCAACGACGAAGCAATCCGCGGCATCCGACCGTGTCCCGTGATTGGTGAAGAAGGCGTATGGTACACACAATCCAAGGGTGGCAATTCTGTCTACGTGTTGGTGACAGG
Organism: Adhaeretor mobilis; assembly: GCF_007741515.1. Classification (GTDB taxonomy): domain Bacteria; phylum Planctomycetota; class Planctomycetia; order Pirellulales; family Lacipirellulaceae; genus Adhaeretor; species Adhaeretor mobilis. The sequence continues at coordinate 5,224,461 of NZ_CP036263.1, read as the reverse complement.
CCACACGGGTCCGGAAAAGCGTTGGCCGCATGGCGAGCGGAAAGAGATCTTGCTTACCGAGCTACAGGCCACCGATGCCACCACGATCTGCGTGCTTGGGCAGAACGACAAGGTTCTTGAGTACAACCCGGACGCCAATGTTGAGTCGCGGTTCACCCAAACGCCCGAGGGCCTGAAACTTTCTGTTGCCCGGGCCCAACGAATCTACAACAACAAGCGATGGCCCAATGCTGTGGTCATCAAACTCGACCAGGTCAAGTTCGTTAACGGCAAGCATGAAAGCAAGAAATGAATCACGCCGTTGGAGGAGACGTTCGATGTCCTCTTGAACGCTGAAGCGGGCGAACTGTGTGACTCAGAGAATTGGGTTTGAAGAGAAGTCTATTTCTTTCGCCAAACAGTTCGGGCGTTGGCAGTGATTTCTTGATCGAGTTCGGTCATGCGTGCTAGGAGAGCAGCGACTTTTTCGGGATTGCTGTCGGCCAAATTAGTTGTCTCGCTGATGTCGTTGGTAAGGTCGAACAGCAGGATTTTGGGTTGGGGTGGCTGGACTTTTCCCTGGTTCGCATCCTTGCGTTTCGCAGCCTTTGACTTCTTGACGAGGATTTTCCAATCTCCCTGCCTGAGGCCCTCAAGGAGTCCCTTGCTGCTGTAGAAGAGGAGTTCGGTGCGTGGGGAGGGAGCATCGCCGGTGAGGGTCTGGCTGAGATCATGACCATCGATGTCAATGTCTTCTGGTAACTCGGAGCCGGCTAGCGAGGCGAGAGTCGGTAGAAGGTCAAGGGTGGACGTGAGGGCACCGCTGGTCGTTCCGGCGGGTATCCGTCCGGGACCCTACACGATGCATGGCACCCGATGACCACCCTCGAAGGTCGTGCCCTTGCCGCCGCGAAGTGGCAGCGCACTCCCTGCGTGATGCTTGTAGCGAAGCCAAGGACCGTTGTCAGAGGTAAAGACGATGTAGGTGTTTTCAGCCAGGCCAAGTTCCCGGACCGTTTGCACTAGACGGCCGACTTCAGCGTCCAGGTGTTCAATCACACACTTGTAGGCGTGCTTCGGGTTAAGGTCATGGACGTCAGCCGGAACAAAAAGCGGGATGTGCGGCATGCTGTGTGGCAGGTAGAGAAGAAAAGGCTTATCCTTGTTGTCGCTGATGAATTCTACGGCTTTGTCTGTATAGCGACGGGTGATGGTGCGTTGATTCACGGGAAGCTCAACGATTTCATCGTCAACGACAAGTGGAGCATTCCAAAGTTCTACTTGCTTGTCCTGGTGGATCCATGCGGCGTCATCGCCGTGGGGAACCTTTCTTATGTTCTTAGGACGGTTCATGTCGTTTGAGTAAGGGATGCCAAAGTAAGAATCAAAGCCGTTCTGGCGTGGGAGCACCTCTCTGTGGTGGCCTAAGTGCCATTTGCCAACGCAGGCGGTGGCGTAGCCGACCGAGCGTAGTTGGTCGGCAATGGTGTGCTCATCGGGACTCAAACCGTAGTCGTCGTTGGGGAACAGAACTCCGCTGTGCATACCGACTCGCTTGGGGTAGCTGCCGGTAAGCAGCGCGGCTCGGGACGGCGTGCAGACTGAACTAGGGACATAAAAGTTGGTAAGTCGGCGCCCTTCTTTAGCAAGTCGATCGCAATGCGGAGTGTGAATCGTTTTCGAGCCGAAACACCCTAGGTCGTTATAGCCCTGGTCATCGGTGAAGATGATCATGAAGTTGGGCTTGGCTGCGACCGTGCACGATGCAAGCAGACAAGCCCACCCGACGGCAAGCAAACCGATCTTCTTCAAACAACGTTTTCTAGACATAACGAGCCTCCATTTTCTGCCCCGCCTTCAAGCTTAGTCCATTCGGAAAACGAACAACGTAACGACCTTCCTGAATTTGCAGATCTGCCGCAATCTCTTTCCCGTCAACGACTACAACCGCACGACTGGCCGCAGTGCCTGCGACTTGATCCAAGGTGAATTCGTTCAGTGCGAGCTCTCCGTAGCGCAGCTCAATTGAGACGGACTGCCTGCCATCGACTACTTTCTGGGCAAAGCTGCCCCAGCCCTCGGCCGCGATGAACGGAGCCTTGAAGTCTGCTGGGCTAATACGCGGCGCAAAACCAAGCTGACCCTTGGGCCCATGATATTCAAACCCACAAGCGGCGAGGAAGACGCCGTAGCTCGCCATGGAACGGGCATAGTGATCACCGCATTCGATCTCGTTGTAGGGATTCCTCTTTTCCGCTCCGTACCGCTCATGCACCGCCTTTGCGATGGCGAGGCCTCGCTGCACCAACTGGCTGTTGGGTTCGCCTTCATAGATCATGTGCGCCGCGACTTGGTACTCGAAGCCGTTCATACACTCGTTGAAATAGCCACCCGGGCCGGTATATACCGGCGGGTTTTCCTTGGTCCTCAGGTGATCTCCAGGGACGGCCTCGGTGGCACCTCCCGTGGGCCAGGTACACATCAGCAAACCGGCTTCCCCGGGCATCGCATACCAGCGAAACGCCTTTTCGATTTGGATGTGATCCAGCGCATATTGGCCGGCGTCGGGAGCAAAGTTGTACTTCCACAGGCTGTTGAGCGCTGCAACAGTTTCTTGCTTCGGGATTACGCGACCCAGTCCCACCTGCTTCATCCAGGCCTGCCCAAGTACCTGATCAACGTGACAACCCTTATTCGAGTTGAGAGCGCGTACGGTCGGGTCGGGTTTGTGAATGAAATACTCCCCGTCGAACACTTCTGCGATTATACTCTTTGAGCCCCGATCGATGATCGTACGGCACTGCGTGGCGAATTCCGGGTCGCCCATCTCGAGGGCCATCGCTTCGCCAGACGCCAGCGCCGCAAGGTACATCCCGCTCAACCACCCCATGGGTCCATGCCAGGAGGCATCGAGCGTGTGTTGTTGTTTGCCTTCGAGCAGCCCGTTGCCATCGCCGTCTTGACGAATCAAGAACTCAATCGCTTTCTTGACATTCGGCCAAATTTGCTTGAGCAAGGCACTGTCTGAGGACATCTGGTGTTCGCGGTAGGCCCGCAGGATCGTGCCAGCCTGCCCATCGATAGCAGGAGTGGCATGGAGCTCACCACGATGCCCGATGATGCCAGTATCGGGATGAAACCCGATGCCGTCTTTGAAGTCCACCATCTCGCGAAAGGCACGCTCGATCTCGGGGAACACTCTCCCCAAGGCTTGTGCATAGTGCCAGACGTGAGTGCAGGTTCCCGGGCAGCAGTCCACGCCTTCCCAACCGAAAGGGCGACCATTGTCGAACCAATGGAAGGTTTGGGTCGCCATGCAGTCGATTGGTATAAAACTGCGGTCGAGCAACCAGAACGGCAGCGTGCTGTCGTACCACGTGCGGTTCCAGTCGCGCGTGCCACCGAGCAATCGCTGCTTGTTCTCACTTAGGTAACCGGCCACTTCGTCAGCCGAGTCGAACCAAGCCGCATAGTGCCTACGCAGTTTTGTGAACTCCCGTAGGCTGCGCATGTGCTTGCGACCTTTGCCCTTCTCGTTGTAATCAGGAAAATACCAAGTGATGGCAAAGTCGACTGTTTTCGACTCGCCGGGTTGGAGGTCGAACCGAGCGGCCAGTCCGCCAACAAGCAGCTCGTCCATGGGCTTGCTGGTGGCTTGGGAATCGAGCCCGCCCATTTGTGCGAATAGACCTTCTGGGCTGTCGGGGTCGGTCAATGAAGTCGCCGAGCTGATCGTGATGCCAGCCTCCTTGACAGGGTCGTGAAGAAGGCTCAGCGTGGTGGAGCCATAGCCATGTTTTGACTTAAGACCGTTACCCTCCGCGGAACCGAGCACGCTAACCCGCCCCTCCGACTTTACGCATTGGTTCTTGCGCTGTCCGAGAGATGCGTCGGTTGTGTAGGGGCAGGTCGCATTCTGCATCCACCCGCCGAGATCGACCTCAACAGACGCATCGGTCGTATTGGTGACGGTGAAGCTCATCACTGTCGCAGGTAGGGCGGAGTCTTTGGCATTGAGCGGAATAAACGGGCTGAATGCCTCCAGCTCGATGGTCACCGGGAATTCCGGATCGACGTACGTCACTTTTCCAACCGGGTACTCACCGCGAAACGTCACCCCGGGAAAGCCCTGTCGGTCGAGCGTACGCGTGCCGGCGTTCGTGCGAATAAGAAATCCTTGCTGCACGTCAGCGCCGTTGCGGTTAGTGTACTGCTCTCCTTGTGCGACCGGATGCGCGTAGTGCCCGCCGAGTGTGAAGGCGGCAATGCGTTGTCCGTGGTCCTTCTCGCGTTCGTAGTTGCACTTGAAAATATCCCACAGCCAAAGCCGACCATCGCCGCCAAGGTACAACTGGCCGCAGCCAATGCCGCCAACGGGCATGCCAATGTACTTCAGTTGGTCGCCCGAGAAGACCTCCGCCTGGCCACGATCTGTCAGCGTGTTAACCCATTTGGGGGTTAACTTCTTATCGGCTGGGATCAGATGCTCTGAGCTGTCTTCGGCAGCAAACGGCCCTGCCATCGCCTGCTCGCCGAGCGGGAGCGCCGAAACCGCTACCCCCGCGCCCAATAGGTGCAGCATGTCCCGACGGCTGACGCTTGGTGTGCACCCGCAGGAAGTGGAGCAGCACTCGTTTGTTTCTTCTACGGAGTTTGGTGTAGGCATTGCTTATTGTCTGATCGTTTTGGAGGAACGCGAACTGGACCTACTAGTTTTTCTTGCCCTTCGATTTCGGACGATAGGTTTCCAACCGAGCTTCCATCTCTTGGACGACCTCAGGATACTTTAGGTAAAGGTTGGTCGTCTGATTCACATCGGCCTGGAGGTCGTAGAGTTGAGCAGGCGGAGCGTCGTTCCTGGTTTTGCCATTCTCGATATCACTGTTCACGCTGCCAACAAACTCTGTCGCAGGAGGCCCGCCCCAAGCGTGCTGGTGCGGTTTCGAGCCGCCGAATCCTCCGCTGCCGCGCCGGGGTATGTACATCCACTTTCCTCTGCGGAGCGAGAGGTGGCTGCCCTTGTGTGGGGCGAGAACCAGTTCGCTGCGAAGCGGCTGGTCAGGATTCTCAAGCAACGCTGGCAGTACATTGACGGAGTCCTTGCTGCTCAGCGAATCCGAATCTTGACCGAGCAGCTCCATCAATGTGGCGAGCATGTCGACATTGCAAATCAGCTGATCCGATTCGGTCCCCGCATCGATTTTGCCAGGCCACCTTGCGATCAATGGCACCCGGTGCCCACCTTCCCAAACGCCGAACTTGAATCCGAGCAGGTCGCCATTCAAACGGTGTCCCAGCTGCACGGCATTGCGCCCGCCGAGGTTCAGCATCCCGCCGTTGTCACTCATAAAGATGACCAGCGTGTTGTCACTCAACCCCTGCTTCTCAAGGCTTTGCAATACTTGGCCAACCATCCAATCCAACTCTTGAATGAAGTCACCATAGAGCGCCGCGTCACTCGTTCCTTGAAAGCGTTCGCCCGGTGTGTAGGGATGGTGGATGTGCGTGGTTGCCAGGTAGAGGAAGAAGGGATTTTCCTTGTGGGCCGCGATCCAGTCGACTGCCTTCTCGGCTAAGACAGTTCCCACCGTATAGTCGTTGTATTTCTTATGAGCTTCGACTGCGCCTTTGAAGAAATTAGGCGTGCGCTGCGAGGCTTCAGGTGGAATCGGAGTAATCGGCGTCGCCCCTTTTCGCCGACCTCTGCCGAGATAGACAAGTGGATCGGCAGGGTCGCCACCGACGACGCGATCGTTCTCGACATAGACGTAAGGGGGAGCACTGTTGACCACAGGAAGTCCAAAGTAGTAATCGAAACCGAGGTCCTGCGGCCCGGGGCGTAGCGGTTCTTGCCAGTCATTCTTTCCGCTTCCGAATCCCAAATGCCACTTGCCCAGCGCTGCCGTCGCGTAGCCCTCTTGTTTAAAAGCGTCGGCAAGGGTGAATTCCTCCGTGTCGATCAACAGCCCAGAATCAATCGGAGCAGGTCCCCAAACTCCGGCACCGTCGTTGGCGCGGACAGGGTACTTGCCGGTCAGCAACGCATACCGCGATGGGGTGCAGACAGCAGACGCCGTGTGGGCATCTGTGAAGCGCCGCCCCTCTTTCGCTAACCGGTCGATGTTCGGGGTTTTTACGTTCGTTGCGCCATAGCAACCGAGATCGCCATAGCCCAGGTCATCCGCAAAGATAAGCACCACATTCGGTGGGGAAGATGCCACTACGTCAGCACTCAGGCCGTTTCCAGCTAGAGTAGCACCGATGGTTGCTGCGACGATCATTCGGATGGGGTGATTCATATTCGGTTGTTGCAATCAATTGGGTCAGGGGAAATTTGCGGTAGTTGAATATCGTGTTCAGCAGTATCCGAACCTGTTGGGAAGCACCAAGCAAAGACAGGGTCGTTGATTGTGGGCCATGTGCCAAGCCACGCCGTGCGGACAGGCGGATTATCAGTCGGGCATTTGAGATAGCGTTCTGCGAGGATGGAGGTGTTACTTAAGGCGTCAATGGTCAGTATTTTCGATCTGATGAGGTGTGGGTCCGTTGGGCTCATACGCCAGGGCTCCTTCACTTCACCGTATAGGCTTTGCCAGCTACTGTGCTTTCGTATGCCTTGCGTTTCCCATCCGGAGTTTGGACAACTAGTGGTCTGCCCCGCAGCGATGTGATGTCTGCCTTCACGAGCTTCCCTTCTTTCCAGTAGATATCAACCTCAAACCCTCCGCGTGCACGTAAACCCTGCACCGATCCTTCTGGCCAGGTAGAAGGCAGGGCTGGAAGCAGGTGCAGCAATTGGCTTCCGTCTTCGGCCGCTAAATGGCTTTGCATGAGCATCTCAGCGATGCCGGCTGTCGCGCCAAAATTGGCGTCAATCTGAAAGCCCGCTCCGCCGTTGAACAAGTTCGGTCCGAAGCGGGGCACCACGTGCTGGGTCAACGCGCTCAGTGCCCTATCCCCATCACCCAGGCGAGCCCACAGCGCGACCCGCCAAGCACCAGACCACCCACCGGAGAATCCCCGGTGGATCATGGATGTTCGCGCCGCCTCAAACAACTCCGGGGTGTCGCGAGGGTTGATCTGATCGCTGGGAAACAGTCCATACATGTGCGAGACGTGGCTATGCCGATCCTTGGGATTATCCCAGTCCACCAGCCATTCCTGAAGTTGGCCATGTCGACCGATTTTCATGGGCGCCAAACGTGCTCGCGCATCTGCCATTTTCGATCGGAAGTCTTTATCAACATCCAGAATTTCGGACGCCTTTATGGTGTTTGCAAATAGATCTCGCAGAATCTGCATGTCGATGGTGGGACCGGTGCATAGTGAAATTCCAGAGCGGCCGACGCTTAGGCCATCCCTTGTCCCGCCACCATGGCTATGCTCGGGGGAGAGCGACGGCGATGTGATCAGATCACCGTCTTCGTTTTCGACGAGAACATCTAGGAAGAACTCAACGGCGCCCTTCATGAGTGGATACGAATCCTTGAGGTGATCGGCGTCGCCCGTATAGAGATAGTGCTCCCAAAGATGTTGGCAAAGCCACGCGCCACCCATCGGCCACATTCCCCACTGCGCTCCGTCAACAGGCGCGGTGCCGCGCCAGAGGTCCGTGTTGTGATGAGCCATCCAGCCATCGGTTCTGTAGTGGACTTTCGCTGTACTCCTGCCCGGTGCCTCCAACTCGCTGACCATGCGCAGGAGCGGTTCATGACATTCGCTCAGGTTGCAGACTTCCGCCACCCAATAGTTCATCTCGATGTTGATGTTGATCGTATACTTACTTCCCCAGCGCGGATTGAGATCGTTGTTCCAAATCCCCTGTAGGTTCAGAGGCTGCGTGCCGGGACGTGAGCCGGCAATCATCAGGTAGCGGCCATATTGGAAAACTTGTTCAAGCAGAAGTGGATCTGCTTTTCCAACGTCGGCTCTTTCGATCCGCTGGTCGGTGGGGAGAGAATCTGCATTTTTCCCGCCCAAATCGATCGCGACACGGCCGAACAGCGACGCATAATCTTCAGCATGCCTCTGGTAGAGTTCATCAAATGTCTTTCCCTGAATGCCGGCAAGATGTTCCCCGGCGGATTCCAACGGGTTGCCGCTCGTGTCTTGGCGACTGACAAAGCTAGTCGCCGCCGAATAGTACAGCGTGACCGCATCGGCCTCTCGAATGGAAACCTTATCATCCTGAGCAACGACTGTCCCACCTTTGGTGGCGACTTTCACCTGGGCAGCGAATTTCACTCCTTCGCCTTCCCAGGGTCCGATCAAGGCACGCGACCCGGTCAATCCTTTGTCGGTGCGAGGTGCAACTTGGCCTGTCATGGAGAGTGTGTCGTCCGCGATCGTTTGAGATCGGGAAGGATGAAGACTGGTCATCAGCACATCGAAGCTCAACTGCCCAGGCTTGTCGCACTCAAGACGTATCACGATCACTTGATCGGGATGGGATGCGAACACCTTTCGCGTGAAACGAGCATCCCCTTTGCGATAGGTCACCGTGGCCACGGCATTCTGCAAATCCAGCTCGCGTCGATAGTCGCTTGCCTCCTCGCCGTGCGAGTGTTGGTCAGGCGGAAACTGGAGGTAGAGATCGCCCAACGGCTGATAAGCCGCTTGGTAGATTGGCTTGCCCATCATCTTCTGCGCTGTGTCCTCAGCTTCGGCGTACTCGCCCCGCTCGAGCAATTCTCGAACTTTTCCAAGATGCTGATAGGCCTGTGGATTGTCGTAACTGCGGGGACCACCGCTCCAGAGCGTGTCTTCGTTTAGTTGCAGATGCTCCCGCTGAATTCCCCCATAGACCATGGCTCCAAGTCGTCCATTGCCGATTGGTAAAGCTTCCGCCCATTCGGTTGCCGGTTGCTCATACCAAAGTCGCAGCGCATCGGTCGGGGCACCCTGAGAAGCCGCCTGGAGCAGTACGACGAGAGCACTTGCAACCTGAACAAACAAGCTAGTGCGCACCGTTGAGTGGTAATGTCTTTTCGAGCGTTTCATTTTATTTCAAAGACCTTTCGACTCTCTCAAGGTGAAGCTGCCACTCTTGGTCAGTTCCCTTTTGCGAGTATTGCGATAACTGGCGGGCGATCCATAAGCGATGTTCTCATTTTTGAGAGACTTCCCGGCGAGCATAGTTGTAGTACACAGCTCCCTCTGGTTCGCCAGCGAAATTGTAAAACCAGGTTTGGATGAAGGCTGGTCCCGCAGGCAAGCTCTCAACCACAAACGGAATACCATCAGCACCCGCTTCTGCATTCTTGCGCGTGTCGACGTAGACTTCATCTCCATTCCAGATTTTGATCCGGGCACTCGCAATATCTAGTGGAACAGATTCTGTTTTCCCGTCGTACACCACGCCATCGGGGGCTGTTGTGAGTGTCGTTTGGTCCTCAATTTCTTTGGGCCAGCGACGCAGGTCGAAATGGTAAGTCCCAGGCTCTGAGAACTCGACGGCAATGAACCCGCTGCCTGTTTTTCCTGTTGCGACTATGGCATGATTCCAAATGTACCTGCTGTGAAAATCATGGCTGTTCAGCTGAGTGACTGGCTCAGAGGAGTGCCCAAGGATAATGCGTGTATATTCGTCGGAACGTCGCGCTACGAGATCCCAGTACTTTTCGTACTCTGCCTTAAGGTCTTCAGCAACACCTTCATGGGCCTTGTTCTCGATCAGATTCTCTTCCTGCGCTTCATCACCAAGTACGTCATACAGTTCGTACCTTCCCTTTGCACTGCCCCGAACCAAACGCCACTTATTCGTGATTTTGTTTCCATTCCAAATGTCTTTCTTGGCCGAGTACTTCTTGTGCTTTTCCGCATTCTCCGTTCGCATGTTCTCAATAACTATGGTCCGATTCTTGAATTCGGGGCCAGGGTCATTGCTCAAGTCCGTATCCAGAAAGTTCTTAAAGCTCTGCCCGTGGATTGCCAAATTCCCCGGGCGATCCGGAAGGTCCTCAAACCCCAGCATGTCCATGAACGTTGGCAGCCAATCAATATGAGCTGTAAGGGGAGTCACGTCGTGCCCTTTGCCCAAGCCGCCGACTCCTCCCGCTGGCCAACGAACGAAACACGGAACTCGAGATCCCCCATCGAACTGGGACCCTTTGCCACCTCTTAGGGGTGTGTCATCTCCATGCCCCCCATTGTCCGTCGTGAACACTAGTATCGTATTGTTGGCGATCCCTTTCTCATCCAGAAACTTCAACAATCGCCCCATGTTCTTGTCGATATTCTCAATACTGCCAGTGACGGCGTCTACACCATCTCGTGCGTCGGGTGGCAGGTGGAACGGATCGTGGACTGTCGCGGTAGGAATGTAGGCAAAGAACGGTTGGTTTTCGTTGGCTCTCTCTTCGATCCATTCCATGGCCCGGTTGAAGAAGAAATTCGTACTGAATGCGCCCTCAATACCGTCGTCTTCATCTTCCATGACAACCAACTCATCGTTGATCCAGGCACTGAGTCTAGTCTGCATATTTCCCCAATAGTCAGAAGACTGGCCGACCCCGCCTGCCTTGGTCCAAACCACATGATCGAAGCCACGGTCTTTGGGCCGAAACGGGTAGTTGTCGCCCAGGTGCCATTTCCAAAACAAGCCAGTCGCATAGCCGTTGTGTTTGAAGACGTCGGCCATCGTGATTTCATCAGCGCGCAATTGGTTGCGCTGGTAAATCGTATGCCAAACTCCCGTGACGGCATTGTACCGCCCAGTCATCAAAGAGGCTCGCGTTGGCGAACACGTTGGTGACACGTGGAAGTCGGTAAGACGAGCACTCTTTCGAGCCAAGTCGTCGATAAACGGAGTTCTAGGCCCATCGGCTTTGTAATAGCTAAAAGAATTGTGGCTGATATCATCGACCATCACAAAAATGACATTGGGCTGGTCTGAATAGGCTTGCCCAGAGACCAAGGCTAACATGCATAGTGCTAGTGATATTTGCTTAAACAAGGTAGCTCCCTCCTATGTGGCGAATCGCGAAGCGCATTCAGTCGGCAAATTGGTTCGCGTAATTAGAGAATTGATCGTCCCTCAAGCATGGACCGCCTTAGTTGTCATTGATTAAGGAGGTACTTGGTCATACCCATAGTTCAAACGTTTCACAAATGCCAGAAGTCCTACTTTTTATTCCAGGTGAAGCTATCGCCTTGTGCTAGATCGAGCTTGCGAGTTTCGTCCCCATAGCGGACCTTCAGCGGATTTCCATTCAGCGAACGTATCGTTGCACGAGTTAGCCGACCGTCCTTCCAGTGGATGTCCACCTCAAAGCCACCGCGTGCGCGCAGACCCTGCACTGATCCCGTTGGCCAGGCGCTCGGGAGAGCAGGTAGTAGATCAATTCCATCGTCGTGGCTTTGCAACAGCATCTCGGCAATGGCTGCCGTTCCGCCAAAGTTGCCGTCAATTTGGAATGGCGGATGCGTATCAAACAAGTTGGTTAGCGTCATCTTCCTCAGCAGGTTGCCCAACAGCTTGTGGGCGCGCTCACCATCGTGAAAGCGGGCCCAGAAATTCACCTTCCACGCCATGCTCCAGCCTTTGCCGAAATCCCCACGCCTTTCGAGTGATTTCCTGGCAGCCTCAAACAGTTCGGGTGTGCCGTTCTTGGTGATCTGCTTCCCTGGATGAAGTCCAAACAGATGGGACGTGTGGCGATGGTGTGGATCTTTCTCTCCATAGTCTTCAATCCACTCCTGTAAGCGGCCCGTATTGGAGCTGATCTGCAAGGGCTGTAGTTTGGCCAATGCCGTTTCAAGCTCCGCTCGGAACTCCTTGTCGAAGTTGCCCGTTGGATCGATCGCCCGATTCGCTTCTAGCAGACTAGTGAACAGGTCGTAAACAATCTGGAGGTCCATCGTTGCCCCATAAGTGAATTCCGACTCCGTTCCGTCCGCTTTGATGAATGCATTCTCGGGAGAGTGGGAGGGACTTGTAACTAGTCGTCCGGCAGCCGGGGTGCCTGCGGGCGCCTCGACCAAAAAATCTAGCATGAATTGGGCGGCTCCCTTCATGGTGGGGTATGCCCGCTGGGTTAGGAACTCCTTATCGCCGTTGAAGCGGTAGTGCTCCATCAGGTCGCGGCTTGCCCAGGCTGCGCCCATCGGCCAAATGCCCCATACGCCGTCCGCCGGAGAGGTCCTGCCGTAAATGTCGGAGAGGTGATGCAGCGTCCACCCCTCCGCGCCATAATGCACTTTGGCCGTCTTCTCACCAAAGGGAATCAGGCTTTCCACATAGTCGAAAAAAGGCATGTGGCATTCAGAGAGATTGCAGACCTGAGCAGGCCAGTAGTTCATCTGAAAGTTGATGTTGAAATGATAGTCACTGTTCCACGCCGCCTTATACTGCTGTGCCCACTTGCCTTGCAGGTTGGCTGGCAGATGCCCGTCACGGGAACTGCTGATCAACAGGTAGCGCCCAAATTGGAAGTAGAGTGTCTCGAACTGCGGATCGTGCTTCCCCTTTTTGATCTCCCTCAGCCGCTGATCAGTTGGCTTGCTAACCGCATCGGTTGTCCCCAGGTCCAGCAGCACACGGTTGAACAGCTGCTGGTAGTCAGCGATGTGCGCAGCGCGTAAATCTTCGTAGGACTCCTCGCTGACCGCCCCAAGGCCGATTGCCTCAAGATAGCTTTCGCAGCGTGCCGTGGCATCACCCGAAATATCTGTGGCACTGTTGTAGCTCGTTGCTCCCACAACCAGCAGCGTTACTTCATCCGCATCAGTGACCTTCAGTTCCCCATCGGTGGAGCTGACACTACCGCCACGGACCACAGGGCGGAGCTGCGCTTCGTAGTCGACGCCGAGTTTCCCACGCAGGATCAGACGATTGCCCGAAGCGGACGTCGTGGACGCTTTTTCGCGAGCAAGCTTGGCTGTGAAGCTGATCTTTCCCGGTTGGCTGGCGTTGAGGTGGATCACGATGGCTTGGGCTGGCGCGCTCACAAACACTTCCCGCGTATACTCGACCCCATCCACAGTGTATTGAGTCCGGCTGATTGCCGTCGTAAGATCCAGGTCACGCCGGTAGCCAGAGACCTTATCCGTATCGGGAAAGTCAAGCCACAGGTCGCCGAGGGTCTGATACGATTTGATCTTCGTCGGAATTCCCATCATGGTTCTTCCAGCCAGACGGGTCGCTTCATCGTTCTTACCCTCGAAGAGCAGACGCCGAACTTCCGGCAAAGCATTCAGTGCTTCGGGATTGTTGTAATCCGTGGGCACGCCATCCCAGACGGTCTCTTCGTTGAATTGGATCCGCTCGTTATTAACCCCGCCGAAAACCATGGCGGCCAGCCGGCCATTTCCCACGGGTAGCGCCTGGGTCTCCCACTTGGTCGCCGGTTCGCGGTACCAGAGTGTCAATGGCTCTTCGGGAGCTGACGCCTCATGAGTAAACGCCAAGTCTGCCTTAGGGTTGTGGCTTTCGTCCACGTCATGGCGCGCTGCCCATGATGGGTCCGCAGCAATCCAGCCAACGATCACGAGTGTCAACAGAGCTCTATGCATCTTGATTCCCATGTTAGAAGTACTCGTCGTTTTGTCGGTTCGATTTCCCAAATCCTGAGGTGGTCACGCTACTGTCGTGTGTTGTGCGCCATCGCAAGCTGCGAGCTCACTGATTGACCTAATAAAAATGCCTTTTCAGATTCTATTCTCTGCCACGTATAGCGTCCATGAAGGCACTCTCTCAATGGAAACCTTCCAAGGACTGAAGAATCCATGATCACCAGCCTGACTGATTGACCGGACGAATAATCATCGCATGCCCGCCGCCGACGGCCATTGTAGCCGGAACGGTGTCGCCCTGCTTGATGGTGATTGTTTTGACCTCATAAGCTTCGGGATTCTTTACCCCATGTGAGTCCCGCGCGTCCTGATAGAGCGTCGCCTCATAGGCGACTTCCGGCTCCAGGAAATCGAGCCGAACATCTAGTGTACGTTCGCTTTGATCGTTGACCGAGCCAATGAACCAGGTGTCGCTACTGCGTCGAGCGACGGTAATGTAGGTTCCGATCTTTGAGTTTAGGACGAGTGAATCGTCCCAGGTGGCTGGCATGGCTTTTAAAAACTCAAATAGATCGGCTTTCTTTAGATACTCTTCTGGTGCGTCGGGGAGCGTGACGAGCCCGGTGTAGATTACGAGGTTGCGAGCCACCTCGCTGACCACCGTTGAGATATAGCTGTTCTTCTTCTTGGGCCCCTTCTTGCGCTCACCGGCGTTGATGCTATTGATCCCAAAATTACCGTTCGACATATCCAACGGGCCGGTCAATGCGCTAACCATCGCCATTTTAAGAAAGGTTTCGGGAGTAAAGGCTCTCCGACTGTCCTGCTGCCCGTGGCAATATTCGCGGCTGACTAGGTTGGGCATCGTGCGCTCAACGCCCGCCATGGGCACCGGGCCATCGTGAAAGTTGATGAGCAGTTTGTTTTCTGCGGCGGCATCAATAGCATCCCGAGTGAAGCCAGCACGGTTTCCCATGAAGCCATACTTCATGCCCGTAGCGCCCAGATCAGCATAGTGGCTAAAGAGTGTCTGATCGCCAAAGTCGCCCTTCTTACGATCGTAGTAGAGCATGATCATAACGCCCTTTTCCTTGGCATAGTCCATCACCTTGGCAATATCGACTTCCGGGGCCACGACCATTTTACCATTCTCTGCCGTCTTGAACCAATGGTCGTCGACAGTGAAATATTCGAGCCCTTGTTCGGCACAGAAATCGATCAGATGCAGGTAGCTACGAGTATCAATGTCATACACAAACTCCCCATTGTGGTACCCGTGAATCCGCCAGTCCCAGAGCCCCTTGCCGGGCTCAATCCAGCTCGTGTCTTCCAGCTTACAGGGAGCAGCCAAATTCAATGCCACAGTGTTAACGGTCAATTCCCCGGCCGTCTCGCCTATGAGGATGACCCGCCACGGAGTGAGTTGCCCCTCACCGATCGAAACCGCTGAACTGGAGGCCCTCAACGACTTTTTGGTTGCGTGAAACTGAATTCGCATGCACTCAAAACCGACGGCGGAATAGAGGTCGGACTCCAGGAACGCGAGGTGCAGCCCGTCTCGGCATTCGGTTACAAGAGGTACGGCGACGCGCTTTGTCTTTGCCGAAAGTTCCACTGTGGCACCGACCGGACCCGCATAATGAGCCGCCCCATCGAGCACCTTGTACTCACTAGAATACCTCATGGATTTATCAGCGGACTCCTTAGGCAAGACAAAACGAAATCCAATCCCTGAATCGAACGCGCGGCAAAGCAGTTTCACCGGAATGCCGTCTGCTATCAGCGAAATTGTTAGTTCGCGGTGGTGGTCGCGGATGGTGCTAAATTGGCCATAGACCGGCTTCCAGTTCGAATCGTGTTTGCGAATGGAATGTTCGATCATCGCCATTTCCGCCCCCGCGAAGATCTCCACTTTAGAGGACGCAATGACCGGCTTGCCATCCCTAGAGACCTGGTAGCACAGTGACCCATTCTCCACAACAAACGATGTTGCAACTTGCTCGTTTGGGGATCGAACAGTCACGGGTGCTGCCAACAGGTCCGTTGCAGTCAGGGCGTACCATGCAATTAGTATCAAACTCTTCTGCATCTCATGAACCTCTATGAAATCAAATCGCTGAATGAAAGTGAGCGAACCTCTTAGATTGCCAAGAGGTACACTCCACTTGACCTGCTTCCAGGCAACGGCTTCAGGGGAAAGGTGTTGGGGGCATCTTGCTGTTCGTGGAAATCCTCTATTCGCTGGAACTCGGCCGGATCCAGATGGCCGCCCCTCCAGACTTCAACAACGCAACGTCAAGCGTTGATGTAGTAGTGATCTGTTGGCGACGAATTCCCACGTGCGTTTTAGTGTCTACGTCTGGGTCGTCGTAATAGACAGAGGCCTCATAGTCGCGATCGGGTCTGAGAAAGCTCAGGGGCAGGCTTGCTTGCCGCGGCTCGTTCGCATTGATCATCCCGATAAACCATTCCTCGCCGCTTCGCCGAGCAATGGTCGCATACTCTCCAATCTTCCCTTCCAGCACACGAGTCTCGTCCCACACTGTCGGCACCTCCCGAAAGAACTCGATCTCGGGCTCTCCATTATACTTCTCAGGACGGTCGTACCAGAAGATCCACTGCAGCGGACTGAATGATACGACAGCCATTGCGAGTTGATGAGCCTTAGTCGTCTGGATTCGGTCGCTATAGTAGCACACGGTATAATCGCCGACACCGCACAGGTAACGAGTAAAGAGTAGTGTGCAGTTGTGGGCAGCGGTTGGCATTCTCTCGTTGCCACGAATCCCTTCGACAGTCATCAAGTTCGGAAAGGTTCGATTGATGCCGTTTGCGCGAAAACCGTCATGCACATTAATCATTAAGTGATGCCGCGCCGCTTCCGCAAAGGAATTGGTCAGCCAACGGGTTTCCGTCTGCGGGCCTACGGGCACGAAGCCAAATTTGATGCCTTTCATCCCCCATCGCTCATAGAGCGGCAAGATCTCTGAGAGCTGGGTCTTGAGGTGGACCTGATTGACGTAGACCAGAACGCCTACACCTTGCTCTTGGCCGTAATCGATGACCTCTTGGATCCCCAGTTCGTGACTCTTTTCTGGTGCGACTCGCCTCGCATCAGACTTGCGACTCCGCTCTGGACCGTACCAACCGGCATCAAAATGGACGTAACTCAACCCGGCCGTCTTGGCGAAGTCGATTACCGCCTTGCCGCTCGCGGTGGTGAGTTCCGATCGCATCACCTTGCCAGGTTTGATCCACGAGGTGTCTTCTAGCCGGCACGGCGGACTCAAATTGAGCAACAGGTAATTGTTTTCTAGCAACTTGCCTGGGGTATCGCCAACTAGCAGCAATCGCCAAGGTGTCGCATCGCCGGGCTGCATGGAGACGGTGGGGTCATGCCGCTGATGCTCAGATTCGGTATTAGTAGTTCGACCGCCCAGGGCGCTAACGAGAGCACCATCGACGCCTTCGAGCGGCGATAGCATCATTCGAGGGTAGTCGATGTTGCCCGCCTCGCAGATCGCTGCGTAGCCACCATCGGGTCTCACGATAGTCAATGGTCGTTCGCAATACGGTTTGATTTCAGAAATCAAGCTGAGATGGTAGGGGCCCTCTGTTCCGTATTCTTCGTAACCTTGCGTACCCACAGGTAATCGGAATTCCGTATGCTCACCTCCGAATTGCAGCTTCACGCCATCGTTCTGCTTCTTTGGGAATTGGTATCTGATGGCTACGCCTTCATTGTAGGCACGCATTACGACATCTACTCTCACTCCCGTTTTGTGTTCGAGTGCAACTGTCAGTTCGTTATAGTTGTCGGGGACTTTGCTGCGCTCGCCAAGAGCGAACTGCCATGTATCTCGGACCGCGCGTTGCTTGGTATCTCTTTGGACAAAGCCACCTAGAAGGTTTGGCTCGAACCCCAAACGCGAACGGAGTATCAGCGGCTTGCTATCCGAAGTGGCGCTGTAGGTGGGTTCGCCTTTTTCACTTAGCGCAAAGTTTACCGTGTGAGATTCGTTAGGCGACCTCACACTTGCTTCGAATGCGTCAGCGGAATCGCAAAGCCAATGTGCGAATAACAAAAACACGATGAAATGAAATCGCGTCATTCTTCATTACTCCCTAAGGTCAAAACGCTGAATGTACGGAAGCGATCCCTTCCGAATTCCAATATGCACGCCCCAGTCAATCTGCTTCCCAGTTCCATCATCTGTAAACGCTTCAGAACGGTAGGCACCACCAGCCCGCGGACCATTGATAACCTTGTGGGTTTTGGTAAACCGAATTCCTTCCTCAGCATAGAGGATCGAATTCGTGATCTCCTTGGGTCCCACCTTGCCGATCATCGCGGCCACGCCGGTTCCCTGCGGCCAGACGAGCACCTCGTGATTGCCAGGAATCACGGGATTCTCCTCATGCTTCACGTAAGGGCCCTGCGGATGGTCTGCGATCGCCAAGCCCATTTGAGTTTGCGCCGGACTTTTCCCTAGCTGACGCCCCTTATAGTAGAACCAATACTTCCCATCGCGCTTGATCAGACATGCGTCATCAACTAGGTGACTGTCGAAGTCCTCCCGCTTGTCACTGTTCTTTAGGGCCGGGTTGGTGGCGAGACGTTCCCAGGGACCCTCGGGTGAGTCTGAAACGGCAATGCCTATTGTTGAGTCCGGGTTGAAGGGCCTGGCAAACTCCCTGGAAGTCCCCGTGTAAAAAAGCCAGTAGCGTCCCTCCGCGACGAGAATGTTGGGCGTGAACACACTCGCCGCTTCCCAGGTGCCGGGCTCGCCTTTGTCGAGCGCCATGCCTTTTTCGGTCCATGTGTGGCCGTCGGGCGAAGTCGCGTACCAAACGGTCGCATCGTAACCTGGAGAGATGTTCCCCTTTGAATACCACACATAGAAGTGGTCATTGACCTTGATAATGTCGCTGGGGTCTCGGCGCATCACTCCCTTTTCCGGGCCAATTCCTTTCGCTTCGGAATATTCGACTTTTAATAGCTTGGTGTTAGGCTCGTCCGCTTGGGCTGCGACGGCCATTAGCAGTGTAGCTGCTGCCCCAAAAAGTAGTTTCATGCTCTAGCTCGGATTACCATTTTTGTGCGTGCGCTGAACCGGTTCAGGAAGCAACAATCTAGCACGATTCATGAGACCTACAAACAGTGTGAGCGTTCAAGCCTTTTTGACACGAATTGGCTCTTGCATCATAATATGACCTCTCATCGCAAAGTGACTCTTGCCAGCATCGGCTTTTCAGAACTTTCTCCCTATGAATCGTACTACAAGGGCGCTCTGCTCGGTTATAGTCCTGACGTTCTTGAACGCCGGGTCGCTAGTCAACGCTCAGACCAACGTCTGGATCGGCCCGCCGACGGGCAATTGGGGCGTTGCGGAAAATTGGTCTCTGGGTGAGGTGCCGCTTGGCTTTTCGAGTCCAAACGCCGTTCGGATTGACGATAATACGAACCAAAATTCGAGTGTGATTGCCGATGATCGCTACTTTGTCTATGGCTTGGTCGTGGATTCAGGCGACGAGCTCACCGTTTCCGCAACGGAAGTTCGGAGCGGTGCTTTAGAAAACTCTGGTACTATCAATATAGAGAACACGCTTGGTCCTTATAACGGCTTGAAGATCAGGGAGACCTCGCTCAACACGCCGTCAGGTCTCATTTCCCTAACTTATGGAAAACTCGGGTGGCAAAGCCCCAACGGCGAGGGTTCGGCTCACTTGTTCTGGAACCAGGGCCTTGTTGAAGGCAGCGGCACTATCGAATTGGTGGCGATCTGGAACGAGCACTTGATCGACGCCAACAAGCCAGTCGCTCAACTCAGCGTCCAAGCACAACTGGGGCAGGGGAACCACAATGACACGGACAACCTGTTCAATCGCGGGACGCTCCGCGCGAGCAATGGTGGCACGCTACGTCTGTTTCAATGGGAAAACGGGGCGATCTTGAATCAAGATGACGATCTCTTGGGCACGATCGAGGCGCAGGGCGATTCGCGTGTGTTGATTGAAAAGGCGAACATCTACGGCGGGCGGATTCAGACGTCCAACACAGGCGGTGTTGAAGAAGGTCATGTGGAACTGCTCTCCAGCGTGTCGCTCCAGAACGTTGAGCTCGATGCACAAACGACGATTGTCGGTGACGCTACGCTCCACAACAGCACCTTCGCGAATCTCAGAACGATCACAGTCGACCATGGGAATCTGGCGATTGCCAATCAAGTGGCCGTTTCGGGCGGTGGGAGCATTGAACTCATCGGCGATGCGACGATTTCAGGCGGCACAGTCACGAATCTGGCCGAGGGGACACCTAGGTTCATTAACGTTGACAATACAATCACTGCCCGTTCCTCCGACCCCCAAGTATTCAACGCCTCAACGTTTGGCGAAGGTCTTTTGGTCGACAATCGCGGGGTGATCGAATCTGATGGCCCTCACAGCATGCTGAACTTAGATCTCTCCGGTCCTGAAGGCCAAACTCCCGGTGAAGCGGCCTGGACGAATTCGGGCGTCATTCGTGCGGTCAATGGGGGAAACCTGGGACTTGGATTCGAGGGTGACACTTTGAACAACACCAGAGGCGTCATTGAAGTAGACGATGAATCGTCACTTTGCCTTTGCAACGTGCGCACTTTTGGCGGTACAATCCGGGGTTCCACGTTCAAACCCGAGCCCGACATGGGCCTATCACTTCGTAAGAGCATTCTAGAGAACGTGCGTTTGGAGGGGTTCATCGAAAGCGGACCGTCTCTAAACAATGACGACTATCTCAGCCTGGTCGGACACATCGACAACACCGGTACGATCTTCACCCACGAATTCGATGCCCACGAAATCCTCATCGCCGCCGACGAAGTCACACTCACCGGGGGAGGTTCGATCTCGACACCGGGGTTTGAAAAAGAGTGGCAGGGCGCCTCGCGGCTGATCAATGTCGACAATACGTTGAGATTCAAAGAAACGAGACATGGGACAGCCAGTATTGAAAACCTAGAATTCATCAACCGTGGCATCATCGAAGCGAACGATTCGTCGACCTTCAACGAGTTTTCGTTTAAAGACGGCAACGATCGAAATTTGATGACCAACAGCGGCATCATCCGCGCGATTGACGGCGCAGATTTATACATCTGGTTCGACGAAGGTTCCAGAATCAAAAATTACGAGACCGACGAATTCGGCAACACCGCCCCAGGAACGATCTACGCGGGCCCAGGTTCGACCGTCGCAATCGGCAGCGTCGTTGGCGGAATTTTGCACGCCGACGAAGGGGGGGTTATACAGTTTGGCTCGATCAATTACACGGCCGACGACTACGGAACTTTCGGGATTCCCAGTTCGGCTGCCGAAGCCCACATCAGCGGGCACGTTGAAGCACCGTACGGTACGGTCCTCGCCGGCACAATCTATAACGACGGAGTGATAACCACTGGCTCGATCAACGGCCACCAATCGAATGGCACTTACGAAGGGCTTGGCCGAGTCCGCTTTCTCGGCAGTGGGGAGATACGCTTTGACGGTGAGCTGTGGGTTCCGGAAAACTCGACCCTGCTCAACGGCCCCGACCACACGATTTCAAGTAGCGGGTTTGCTGCGTTTATCAATCCAACAGACTACCTGTTCACCAATGAGGGCCGCATCGAGGCCGGCAACGATTCGCATCTGACCATCACCACAGCATCTCAAGGGTGGCTGTTCCAACAGCGGGGCGAATTGGTTGCCCACGGCGATGGCTGGCTCACGGTCGGAGCTGGCCCCAACTGGGTGAACGAAGGCTTGATTGAAAGCCGAGACGAGTCGAGATTCCGAATCGTCTTCGACGAACAGATGGCGAATGAGGGGATTATTCGCGCCGGTGCGGGAACCACGATGACGCTGGAAGGGGCGGATGACAACGACCACAGCCAATTGTTCAATCGAGCGGGGGCGGAGATCCATTTTGCTGATTACATGAGGGTCTCTTACGCATCTTTAGTGAACGAGCAGGGCGGCAAGGTCCAGGGTGAGGGCCATTTAAGTATGATCTTCGGCAGCGAGAATGAGAGACGGTTCCTCAACCACGGTACGGTAACCGTCGGGGACTCGGTAGGTCAGCTACGAATGGCTGGGCATTACGAGCAATCCGCGTCCGGCATCTTACAACTGGAACTTGGCAGAACCACCCCAAACGGCAGCAAGTTTGACGTTCTCACCGCCTGGACGCTTGACTTGGCGGGCGAGCTAGAAGTATCGCTTGTAGATCTCGGCGAAGGCGTTTTTGAACCTGAGCTAGGTGACTTTTTTCGCATACTACGTGCCACCTTGAACGACGGCGGAATTATCACTGGCCAGTTTGATACGCTTACTCTGCCGGACTTGGACTCCGACCTAGCGTGGCAGATCAACTACAGAACCGACGAGGCGTATCTTAGAGTCGTCGCCGCCTTGCAAGCCGATTGGGATGGAGACAACGACGTTGACGGTGCCGACTTTCTAGCAATCCAGCGTTCCGCACCTTCTCTCATTCCCGCATGGCAAGCGGAGTATGGAAGCGAAGTGGTCGCGTCGACCCCGATTTCGATGGCCGTGCCGGAACCGGCGAGTGGAGCGCTGCTGCTCTGCACTGCGATGCTCCTGTTAGGCCCATTGAACGCCAGAAATCAAGAGTTATTTTGAAAGCGGCTTGGGATTCTCGACAAAGCCAGCGGGGCGGCTATTCTTGGCGATGTCTGCGGCGAAATCGGCGAGATACTCCGTGAGCCGCTCTACGACTTTCGGATGCTCACCCAACACGTTATTCGTCTCGCCGATGTCGTCCTCTAAATTGTACAGCTCCGTTGGTTTTCCTTTGTTCGTGTGGAGTTTCCAATTCCCCGACCGCACGGCTTTGAGCGTATTGGCGGCATAGTAGAAGAACGCATCGTGAGGCGAGTCGGCGTTTTTGGCCAGTGTTGGCCAAATATTCTTGCCATCAATGATTCGGTCGGTTGGAACCTCCGCGCCTGCCAGCTTCGCGAATGTCGGCAGCAGGTCCATGGCTGTCATCAATTGATTGTTCACCTCACCCGCGGGGATTTTACCGGGCCAGCGGATGACGGTTGGTTCGCGCATGCCACCTTCGAAAGTTGATCCTTTGTGGCCGCGTAATGGTCCAGCTGTGGCGAAGAGGGTGTTCCTCGGGGGGCCATTGTCTGAGGTGAACAGCACAAGCGTGTTTTCGTCGAGACCATTCGCTTGGAGTGCGTCGAGGATTTGCCCTACGGACCAATCGATCTCAGCAATCGCCTCAGGGAAAAGCTTGTCTCTCGTGCGGTAGTCGATGTAGCCGTCTTCCTCTTTCAGCTTCGCCACGACGTCGCCTGAGACCTTGTCCATCAACTTAGGCGAAACATGGAGTGGGGCGTGAGGAATGGGGTGTGGAATGTAGAGAAAGAATGGATCGTCTTTGTGTTTCTCGATAAACTCCACAGACCGCTGCGTGATGCGTTTGGTTAGGAAGTCCGCATCGGGTTCCATTTCGACAACGGTTTCGCCTTCCAGAAGCGGCAGCGGTGGAAACTGATAGTGTTTCTGTCGCGGATGAAAGGGATGGATATCGTGGCTGTAGGGAATTCCAAAGTACTCGTCGAATCCCTGCTCTGTCGGCAAAAACTCGGGCTGGTCCCCGAGATGCCATTTGCCGAACATGCCTGTTCGATAGCCGACCGATTTCAGCACTTCCGCAATGGTGATTTCGTTAGGATGGAGGCCTTTCGCATCACCGGCGAGTAGCACCCCGTGCTTCGAGCCTTTCCCCATCCCGATCCGTGTAGGATAGCACCCAGTCATAAGCCCGGCACGCGACGGCGTACAGACTGGCGCTGCCACATAGAAACTGGTCAACTTGGCTCCTTCGGCCGCCATTTGGTCGATGCGTGGCGTGCTGACGTGCGCACCACCGTAGCAACTCAGGTCGCCGTAGCCTTGATCGTCTGTAAAGATGACCACGAAGTTTGGTGGTTGATCAAACCCAAATGAGAACGTGTGTTGGCAGCACCACAAGAAGGTCACTAACACAAGAAGCTGACGACTAGGCATTGCTTATTCTTCCTTTGTTCGTTGGTAGTGCGGCGTGCCCTTGAGCCACTCATAATCGGCATACTGATAGTCTTTGCGTCCACTTTGCTTCCACAATGGCGGTGCGTTCGATCCATTCCACTCATTCCATTGGACCAGCATTCGTTTGGCCCGTTGCGGTTGGGCTTTGGCAAGGTCTGTGGACTCAGACGGGTCGTCTTTGATGTTGAACAGTTCGACTCTGCCGCGTTTCGCGAGCATTTTGTAGTCGCCGTCACGCATTACTCCGGATAGGTCTTGGGGACTGCGACCGACGTGCCAGTAAATCACATCGTGTGGAGCGTCGGCCGATTGGCCAGTCATATAGCTGGTGATGTCACTCCCATGCAGACTCGTTTGTTTCACATTCCCGCCGGCGAGAGCCAGTGAAGTTGCGCCGATATCTAGCGATGTCACGGGATGATCGAGCACTGTACCCGGTGCCACCTTCTCCGGCCAGCGGACCACGAAGGGAACACGGAGTCCGCCTTCGTAAGCACTTCCTTTCGCTCCACGCAGCGGTCCGTTGTCACTGGTGCGTTTCAGGCCGCCGTGATCACTTAGAAACCAGACGACGGTATTGTCCGCGAGGTCCAGCTTGTTGAGCGTTTCCATCAATCGTCCGATTCCCTGATCCATCTCGTCTACCATCGCGGCATAGATTGACCGGCTCTTGGCAGGCACACCGGGAACGTCGCTCACTGAATCGGGGGGGTACTTTGCAATCGTTATTGCAGGTGCTTCGAGATATTCATGAGGTGCGTTGTAAGACATGAATAGAAAGAAGGGCTGATCGCGGTTCTTTTCGATGAACCGGATGCCGCCCTCGGTCAACTCGCGAGTCAGATATTGATTCCACTCGACGGGCGTGCCGTTGTGCAGCATTGGCAACGTGTGGTGCATGTCACGCGTACTCCACGGTTTCTCCTTTGTCAGATACCGGCCGTTGTACGAGGGATGATCCAGCGGATAGTACATCAATCCTCCACCGAGGAAGCCGAACCAATCGGAGTACCCCATTGCGTCGGGATGCTGATGATCGGCCGTTCCCATGTGCCACTTGCCGACGACGCCGGTTACGTATCCCTGCTGCTGCATATGGTGAGCGACGGTCTTTATGCCTGCTGGAAGCCCCTGCTTGGGATCCAATGGTTGAGCGGGATTCACATAGTAACCAAAGGTGGACTGAATGCGGCCGGTGATAAAGCCAGCTCTCGATGGACCACACATGCACCCCGTAACGTAGCCCTGCGAAAAGCGCGCTCCGCTTTTAGCAAGCTGGTCGATGTTGGGCGTTGAAATGTCCTTGCAGCCCTGGAAGCCAACGTCGGCGTAGCCCAGGTCGTCCGCCATGATGACGATAACGTTAGGCTGGGCGGCGTCTGTCCGAAGCGCAAGGCCTGCAAGAAGGCATATAGCGACTAGCATTTGACTCAAGACTTCACTCCTATCCGAAAAAACAACTCGGGACGATGCAATCAAGCCTTACCGCTCCTGCGGATCCACAAGGTTGATTCTTCGCTGATCGGTGCCGGTCGTGTGTACGTCGCCAAGTTCGGCACGTGCTTCTTCTGCAAATTCTTGCAAACGCACAACAATTTCAGGATGCTGAGCGGCGAGGTTATTCTTCTCGCCAATGTCCTCTTTCAGGTTAAAGAGGTGGGGTTCGTCAAGCGTTACGAATACTCGAGACGCGTGCTTCTTCTTGTTCCAAAAGGGTTGATCCTTCTGACTACGAGGCAGATGAAGTTTCCAGTCACCTTCGCGAACGGCCTGCAGGTTTGTGCCGTTGTAGTAGTACAGCCTCTTATGCGGCGACTCGTCAGTTTTGCCTGTGAGAATCGGTAAGATGTTTTCTCCGTCGATTTTCCGTTCCTGCGGTCTCTCCACGCCAGAGAGGTCGCAAAACAGCGGCAGCAGATCCATGCTCGATAGCGTTGCGTGAGAGACTTGCCCTGCTGGTATCTTGCCCGGCCAGCGGAAGATGGCCGGCACGCGATGCCCGCCTTCGATCGTGCAGTACTTGCCGCCTCGCAACGGTCCCGCAGAGCCGTGAAAGGTGGGGCCATTGTCGGAGGTAAACACTACCAACGTATTGTCATCGACGCCCGCATCGTGCAAGGCTTTCATGATGCGGCCCGTGCTGTGATCGAGTTCCTTGATGAAGTCGCCGTACTTGCCTTTCTTGGAAGTTCCCACAAAGTCTACACTGGGCCGGTGCGGACCGTGGACGATGTGGTGCGCGACGTAGATAAAAAAAGGTTCGTCCTTTTGCCGGCCGATAAACTCGACGACTTCATCCGTGTAACGCTGCGTCAGCTCTTCCAGGGGAACGTTTTTCTGTTCGACCTGCTTACCACGATAGAGCGTGTCTGCGTTCGGGCCGCGTGCCTTCGGGTTTGTCGCGTAGTTGCTGGGAATGCCCAGGTGTTCGTGAAAGCCGGCGTCCAAGGGGTGCGAACCCTCGACCTCCATACCAAGGTGCCATTTGCCGACAATCAGTGAGCGATAGCCGGCGGCCCCTAGTAATTCGGGGATGGTGATTTCGTCAAGTACGAGACCGTAATCCTCATACTTTGAGCCAGCCTTTTCGTACCGGGCAACAGGTATTCCGCAACGCATCGGGTAGCGGCCTGTCAGCAATGCGGCTCGCGAGGGGCTGCAAACGTTGGCAGGGATAAAGAAATCCGTACTGCGAAATCCCTCTGCAGCCAATTCATCAACATGCGGAGTCTCGACACCCTTCGGGTCGTAGCAACTGATGTCACCGTACCCCAGTTCGTCCGCAAAGATGACAACGAAGTTTGGCTGGTCGGCTTGCGAGCGAAGGGCAAGCGCCACAAACAGGCCAAAAGTAATAATGAAAGTCCTCAACGTTCTATCTCCTTGCTTCGTTTGCTGCTGTGGGGTTTGTGAGCCACTGGAACCGGCGGCTTGGTCGGACGCAGCCCGTTCAGGTCGAAGAACCGCATGTTCTTTCCAACCCGGTCGAAGTCGCCAAGGTCCTCACGCATCGATTCCGCTAAGGCGAGCAACCGCTTAACAACATGGGGGTGCTGTTCGCTGACATCCGTAGTCTCGGCCAGATCGGCTTCCAAATCTACGAGAAACGGCTTGGGAAAGCCGATGCGGTCGGCGATGGGAATGTGCGGATTTCGACTAAAAGGGGCGGCGCCAATCGGTTCTATCTCGCGTGGCAGATGCAACTTCCACTTACCTTGTCGCACCGCCTGCAGATGCATTCTCAGGTAGTAGAAATGCGTCTTGTCTGCGTTAGCTTTATCGAATTCGCCGCCAAACAGATGGCGTATATCCTCCCCGTCAATAACGCGATCCGCAGGAGTTTCCCCGCCAGCTAAAGCCGCAAAGGTGGGAAGGACATCGAGCGTACTCACGATCGCATCGCACGTTTTCCCCGCTGGCACGCGACCGGGCCCCCAAACAATGCAAGGGACACGGACGCCACCTTCAAACGTCGATACCTTTCCGCTCCGCAAGGGGCCCGCCGAACCGCCGTGATCCCTCGGCAAATGACCGTCGGCGTGTTCTTTATTCTTGGACAGCCAAGGACCGTTGTCGCTGGTGAAAATCACATAGGTGTTCTTTGCCAGATCCAGTTCGTGCACCGCGTCCAGAATGCGGCCCACGTTAAAATCGATCTCTTCTATCACGTCGCCGTAGAGCCCGCGTTTGCTCTTGCCCTTGAATCTCAACGAGGCGTCCAATCGAGTGTGCGGCATCGTATGAGGAAGGTAGACAAAGAATGGCTCGTCCTTATGTTTCCGCATGAAACTGATCGCTTCGTCGGTGTAGCGTTCGGTCAGAGTCGCCATGTTAGCTTTTGGTTCGATCAGCTTTTCATTGCGGTACAAGTTGGCAACGCGGTCGTTGCTGGTCGGCGTGCCAAAGAAATAATCGAAGCCTTGCCGCGTAGGAAACAAGTCTGGGAAGAAATCCGACTGCGAGTGTTTGGCAAGATCCCATTTCCCAAAACAGGCGGTCGCATAGCCTTGCGTTTTCAAAATCTCCGCAATAGTGATTTCCTTGCTATGAAGAATCGTATGGACCTGCTTCGTACTGCCCCGCTCGGCAACCCGCATGGGATAGCAGCCGGTCATTAACGCTGCGCGCGATGGCCCGCAGATCGGCTGCGCATAGAAATTTGTGAACTTCACGCCCTCGTCAGCCATGGCGTCTAGTCGCGGCGTGCGAATATCAGGGGAACCATAGCAGCCCACATCAGCGTAACCCTGGTCGTCTGTAAGAATGATGACGAAGTTGGGTTTCTCAGCCATCGCGTACGTAGCGCTAACTGCGACCATACACGAAACAATAATTAGGTGCCTCATCAAACTCCTACTCAAGAACAAGTACCGCAGGGCAAGTGCCCCGGTCTGTTTGCTATGGACGAATTGGGCAAGCGAGAAGATTGCCCACTAAAATTCTTAAAGAACTGGTTCACTCAAATGTCAGAGTGACCTTGTCAAGCTTCGGTTTCGACTTGTTCTCGGTCGTGTCGGTGACTTTGACTTCGAACTGAAAGCCAAAGCCTGCGGGTAGATCTGACAAGTCGATCGAAGCTGGAGTCTTCTGTATCTGCTTGGCAAAACCAGGCGTGTAGTCGTACGTTTCTTTGACTCGTTGCCAATCGCCCCAGTGATCGACGCTGCCGTCACCATCGGTATCGACCCCGACACGAGCTTCGACTGATTCGACCCAAGGACCGGCGCTGACATAATCGGTTTTCATTTGAGTCGCCAGATAGAACTTCCCTTCAGCGAAGCAAATATCCGGGTCAGGGTGCCCCTTGCCGAGGGAATCGCAAAACGAAAAGGGGCCGTCAATGCTCGACGCCGTGAACCACCCGACGCTCATGTTCTTGCCTTCAGCAGGATCAAAGTCGCAAAACAGGTAGTACTGCCCGCCGATGCAAATCGCTGACCAATCGCCGTAGGCGTTTTGCTCTGGCTCGTGTATCTCGTACTCGGCCACATTTGTCATGAAACGTTCGGGATTCTCCTTGACCCAGTGCGGATGATTGTAAGTTCCAATCTGGCCGGTTGGTTTCGTGCGCTCGTCCACCGGGGGCGAGAGCAGCTTGAAGTCCTGAATTCCGTCAGGACTGACAGCGTGAGCCGCAAGCGGAGAATCCCAGGCGTGGGTCCGCGCGTTGATGGGACTCCAATCTTCCACAATCAGATGAAACTTCCCGTCAAGGTCGCGGATGATCGCGCAGTCAGACCCATGGGAAGGATCGTCGTAGGCCATCCCCTTGTTGTCGCCTGGAAGACCGTCGAACAGGTCGGCGTCGACATAGACGTGAGGGTCCTGGTCATTGGGAAAGTCATAGTAGAAGTACGCTTTTCCATCGGCAAACTCAGCGGTCGTCATCCACTTGCCGACACTCTCAGTAATGGGTCCGTGATGAACCCAGTTGACCATGTCGCGGCTTTGCCAGGCGTGATAGCCTCCGGTTCCCTTTTTCAATCCGCCGGCCGCGTCAAATTGATTGGGAAACTTAGTCGTTTTTAACGGTATGTCGAAACCTTCCAGCGTAGCTGGCTCAGGAGTAAACGGCGGCAACGGGCTCTTGCCATCCTTTTTGGATTCTTTCATGTAGCGACCAAACATCCAGTAATTATCTGGCCCAAGACTCAACATCACTGGAGCATCTCCCAGATTGACAGGACCCAAGTTCTCTGTCGGCTCCCAATTCAACCATTCCGGTGACTGCTCGAAAACAATTGACTGGGCTGAGTGCTTCTTATCGAATGTCTTTAGTGCGCTTTGCAGTGTAGCCGAATTGCCGGTCGGGCTCGCTACACCGTCCTTCAACTCCAGTCCTGATTTTGCGGAGCCCGGTTCTGCTGGAATGGCTTCCTCCCACTGGGCCTGACTGTCAATGACCCAAGCCTCACTCGCCTCCGCATTGGCCATCGCAAGAGTGGTTGCGATCAGAAGAGCCATCGTGAAAAGTCGCTTACAATTCATATTGCACCATTGTATTCGTTTCATTGTTTGATTAGCCAAATATTTCTGAACTTCACTTCGGAGTCATGGTCTTGCAGGATGATGTGCGAGAGCGGTTTTTCGGGGTATGCGCCATATTTGTTCCGCCGTACCGAAAGCTTGTAGTCGTCGTGGATAAGCACTCCGTTAAGCCGCACAGTGACACGGGCGTTCTTGTTTTCAGCAATATACTCGTGTTCGCGAAACCGTGCCGCCTGATACTCTAAATCGACCGTTTGCCACAGGCCCGGTCCCAAAGCTGCATTCGAGTCGGGTGCACGTATTAGATAGATCGCGCCGCAGTCGTTGAGACCAGGACGCTTCTTGCCTGCACTGTTGAGAATCTGGAGCTCGTACAACGGTCCAAAGAATAGCCCACTGTTGCCGGTGCCTTCCTTGGGTAACTGAAACTCGAGGTGCAGGCGGTAGTCGCCGAATTTCTCCTTCGTGCAAAGAACCTGCTTTCGACGCTTGCCTTCGAATTCAAAGGCGATCTGCATAGCGTCGCCATCGACAAGCTTCCACTGGATTTCGTTCTGATCGTCGTTCGGATTGATCCACTTCCACGAAAAAGGCTTCCAGGCATCGAAGTTCGATCCATCGAACAGCACCACCGCCTCAGTAGGCGGAGCGAGTCCAAGTGTTGACATCGAGGAGTCCTCTGTCGTGACAGGAGTGACTGCTGCGACTTGAGCGAATGTAACGCCGCTCGGGGTACAAATCGTAATAGGTACGATGAGAAGAAAGATCGTCCATTGAAGTTGGTTATACATTGGTTGCTACCTTGCCATTGTCTCTTAAGTTTGCTTCTTCAACTCTTCGGTCTTCACTGCCATCGAGGCCGCAACATCACGTTCTTTCATGCACCTTTTCGGGACCTTAAGGCTCGTGAAACAAGTATCCTACTCCATTTTTATGTGCGATTCTGGAAAGCGAAGCCGTTGATTTACGTTTTGCCTAGCGTTGCATTCCAAGTCGACCTTGCGAGTTTTCTCGAGAGCTTAATCGGAAACAGAGATGATAACTCTCGGGAGGCGTTGTTTGCAAAATCGCAACGCCTTCAAAGGATCATAGGCTCCAGAGTTGGCTCAGATTCGCTGGCTCTACAGGAGTCCTACACAATAACTTACTCATCCCCTAATAATGCGCGAACGCCTCTAACGTGACGGTTTTACGAAGGAAAGCGATTCCTCATGTTGATTGCGGACGATCGTGCACTCTACGGTTGAGCCCGATTCGATTGATTCATATCGCCTCCAAAAGTTCTTCTTGGTGGTCACTTCTTTGCCATTCATCGCCTTGATCAGATCGTGTTTTCGGAAGCCCTGCTTAGCTGCGTAACTATCGGCTGGCAACGACTCGAAAAATACTCCTTTGCGATCGGGTGCGCCCAATACCGATTGCGTGGCCATATCGGTGATGCTGGCGATCATGCCGCCCATCAACGGCTCTGCGGTTGCGGCGGCCGATGCACCGGAACCGATGGTAATTGCGGGTGGTTGTGGCGCGCCGGGCTTACCGAACTGGTCCATCGGAAAGTTGTTGAAACCCAAAGCGAGCGCGGGAGACTCTCTCTTAACGCGGTAGTCGTTGGATGCTGGATCGACAAACATCGGATCGGCAATTTCTGAGTGAACATCCCAGCCAACTTTCGCCCAACCGCCATCGCCAAGGGCGACCTCGTCTCCGCTATTCCAGAACAGGTTGTAATCAAGCACACAGCCCATTTTCTTCGCCCGGGATGACTTAAGATACTTGGTGTTGTAGGCCACATCGTTGACCAAGATGTTGTTGGTAAACTTGTCGCGGCACTCGTTGTACCAAACATGGAACTCACCCCGTTTGTTGATTTGAATGTTGTTGTAGACCACACGGTTGAATCCCTCGCGCAGCTTAATATCCGTATTCAGTAAGAGGTTGTTGTAGATTTCGTAGTTACTAGACCCATCGTCCAAGTCGATGCCGAACGAACTGGGCTGGTCGTAGTGCACACGGTTGTTGCGAATGATGGTGGTCTTCCAGGCATCGAGCGAGGCGTACTTAGATTTAACCTCTCCCTTGGAACCACTGTGGTTATAGCCGCCGATGGAATAGAACCGATCACGACCCCATGAATTGAACGGCCCGTGATCATGCGTTTCATTTACGCAGTCAAAGATGTCGTTAAATTCAAACACGTGACCGCCCCAGGTCCCGTCGCACACATTCAGTGCGGCACGTGGACTACCGTGAACTGTGTTGTGGCTGACCTTAATGCTCTCCGCCATCGAGATATTCACGCCAGCGGTCTGTTTCTCAAAGCGTCCGTTATCTTGCATGTGGTTCCTACTGATCGTGATATCTTTGGGATAATCCTCTGTCAGTGGTCCGGCTTTGCCATCAATTTCACCCTCCTCGGTAATATGATCATCCCATGAATTGATATGGCGCAATGCCTTGGTGCTTCCTACTACATTGACGCAGGTGGCACCGTTCTCAATAAACTCATTGTCGATGATCAAATGATTGCGGTTGTAGGCACTCAAGAAGATGGCATTGCCGCCGACTCTGTCGAAACAAGAGTCGGAAATCGTGACGTTCTCCGCATCTTGAATGAAGAGGGCTCCGGCACGGGCCAGACGCCAGTCGCTGCGCTGCAGACCTTCGTATTCGCGAGTGAACAAGGTGCGGTGCGTGCCGGTAAACGTAAGGTTGCGAAACGCCAGATGTTTTACCTTCTTCTCCGGTGTACCCACGATGCGAATCAACTCTTCAAGTGAGGCACCCTCATAGGTTGCCGTGTAAGGATCTATACCCGCCGGTGGATAGAAGTAAAGATTGCCGTCTGTTTCGTCATAGAACCATTCCCCCGGGGCATCGAGTTCCTCGAAAAGGTTCTCAACCATACGGTATTTTCTGTGCAGGCCTTTTCCGCGATTGTTGTCACCCACCCAATCAAGCTGCGGATCGCCATTGGGTTTGACGCCGATAATCTTATACGAGTTTCCGCCCCACTCGTTGTTGTGCAAACCCCGTACAAAACCGGTTGTAGGGTCAGACCATCGGGATACGCGTGATTTGCTCAGAGCATCAGGTGCATAGCCATCGAGAATTTTCACCTTCGGATCAAAGTTCGGGTAACGCGCCAATATTTGCAGATCGCCGTCAACGAACAGTATGTCAAACTTCAGCCCGGTTTCGACGCGCGCCACAAGTAGATCGCCCTCATGGGGGCTCCATTTTGGAGACAGCGGAATGGATCCGCTGATAATGGCCGTTTCATCGGGGTAAGCGGAATACGTAACCGGCACAGAAGAAGAACCTGAATCCGCTGGTCCGAACACGAGGGTGTCTTCCAGGTAATAGGTTCCGCCCCGTATCCAAACATTGATTTCCTCTGTGGCACTGGGCAGGGCATCACGCACCGATTGCTGGGCTTTCTCCAGCGTCTTGAACGGTTCGGTAATTGTTCCCGGGTTGGTATCACTTCCCACAGGAGCAACATAAAACTCTGTCGCAACGCACTGCGTGCAAACTATTGAAAACAACAACGCTAATGTCCACGAGCAATATCTAGGCGGGTATTTCATGAAGTTTTCCTTGAGCTTGATATTTAATAGACATTGTTACCCGGACGTGTTTGCAGTTGGATACCTCGTCCGGAACTTCTGCTAGTACAACGCGAGCCAGATCACTCGGATAGTTCTACCGCACAGCTTCCTTATACATTTCCTCAGTCCGCTTCCGCAACTTCTGCAACACCTCAGCATGCTCCGGACTATTCACCAGATTAGTTTGTTCCTGCGAATC
Organism: Adhaeretor mobilis; assembly: GCF_007741515.1. Classification (GTDB taxonomy): domain Bacteria; phylum Planctomycetota; class Planctomycetia; order Pirellulales; family Lacipirellulaceae; genus Adhaeretor; species Adhaeretor mobilis. The sequence goes on along the minus strand of NZ_CP036263.1, from coordinate 5,191,092 downwards.
AATTTCTAAATCATACAACTCTTCGATTGGAGGACTCTGTTCGTAGTAGACAAAATACTTCCACCGAACTGTACGTATTCCACGGGAACGATAGGATTCGTTGGCATCAATCAGCTTCTGATTGATGTCATCTACATTCGGCTTACGCTTTGAGCGGAATAGCTTAACAATAAAAAGGTCCTCCATAAGGACCGCATCCCGCCATTCGGACATGTCCTGTGTCTGATTCAAGATCCCGCTGAAATCACGCCCCTGCATCGTGGCCGGGGGTTTCAATCCTGCGATCGAAAGAATCGTCGGTGCCATGTCAACGGAAGAAATCAGGGCATCTTCACGACGACCTTGTTTGGAGTCAGATATCCGCCCGTCAAAAACAATGAGCGGCGCCCTGACCGATTCTTCGTAGAGTAGGCACTTATCGAACAGACCGTGCGATCCCTGAAATCGCCCATTGTCACTGGTGTAAATGATAACCGTATTCTCAAGCTGGCCCATCTCCTTCAGTTTCTCCATCATCAGCCCCACTTGCTGATCGACACTGTATCCCTGAGTCGCAAAACGGCGCACCAGGTTTTCATACATCGCAGGGGTTGATGAACGCTGGCGATGCAGCGGCACACCACGGGCGTGATCTTTCACCACCTGCGGAAGTTTTTCATTATCGCCTTCCACCCAGTTGTCCGGCGCCGAGAATCCGTAATCTTTGAACTGCTGATAATGCGGCATATACATATCTCTGTCGCTGTCATGTTTGACGGCATAGAAACTGACAGAAAGGCAAAACGGTTGGTCTTTGGGCTGGGTATCCAAGAACCGCAGGATAGCCTCGCCAGTCTTCAGCGTACGTCCCGTGCCTTTGCGCCCCGCTCGGTAGATTTCCTGCAGGCCTGGATCATTGGCTGGCCACAGTTCGAGGCCCCTAGAAGGCACAGTTTCACTGCCGGCAAAAAAGTCAAAGACCTCACCTGTATTCACTTCGTAATAATGCTCTCTTGGCGTACTTGGCCGCTGCGCCTTCTCGGTAACCGTGAATCCCACCTTGCCGATAAAGCCGGTTCGATATCCTTCCTCCTTGAGCATTGCGGGGTAGCCCTTGGCAAAATCGGCCTGCGACAAGGTATAGTCGTTAGGTGCCACGAATCCCACTCGGTGATTGGAAACATGTCGACCAGTCATCATCGTCACCCGGCTAGGCATACAAATCGCAACTGCACAAACAGCTTGATCAAAGACAACACCCTGTTTTGCTAGTTGGTCAATATTCGGCGTCTTGAATTCCGGTCGTCCGTAGCAGCCCATGTTGTCCCAACGTTGATCATCCGTCATCAGGAAGATGATATTGGGGCGATCCTGCGAACGGGCAATTGGAGTAAACAGGCTTGCCGCTACTAGGAATAGCGGCACCAATAGCTGGATTTGTTTCATGTCTTCTGCTCACGATTATTCTGCAAATCAGAACTATTCGATGCTGGAAGTGGCCCCCTGGCTCTTGGGGCTAGGATCGACCACTTCCAGACGCTGAACAAGTTTACGGACCGTCCACTATTTCTTCTTTGGCTTTCCAACGACATTCCCCTCCAGATCCACCTTCTTCGTTCCCTTCAAAGCCGTCACTGCATTCGACTGAATCGCATTGGCATGATGCTGTTCTTCAGTAGTTACTATTTCAAATGCCCAAGCATGCTGACTGGCTCCCAAGTCGGATGGCGGGGTGATTCGCAAACCGTCAGGAGTGATCTTCCAGCTCACTTCGCTTTCCGCTCCGAGCAGCTTGACGGATTTGATCTGATCCGCCGTCCACCCACTCGTCGCTGCGATCGTGAAAGGCACTACCGGCTTCTCAAGCGAGATGGCGTAGAGATTCTTTTCTCTTGTGGTGAATGCCAGATGCCCTTTCTCCTGATTGTTTACCTTCCAGTAGCGCGAACCGTAGATGGCGTCGCCGTTGATCTTCAGCCAATTGCCCATCGCTTGCAAACGCTCCACCTGCTCCGGAACGAGCGTGCCGTCACCCTTCGGCCCAATGTTGATTAGAAAGTTTCCGTTGCGGCTCACGACTTCAATCATTTCGTGAATTACACTCTCAACCGTCTTGTATCGATCTCCCTTCTTATAGCCGAAAGAGGAACCGAAGGTCGTGCAGCTCTGCCATTTGGGACCGATCACTTTGAGCTTCAGATTGTCCTTTTCCAAGCAGCCCACGCCATCGGGCCAGTTTCGATTCCCACCTTTGTTGTTGCAGTATACTTCCTGACCACGTGCCGCCCCGTCGTTCATAAAGTCGGTGATCATGCCACGGACCTGGTCGTCCAAATACTTAATCTCAGGCTTTGCCTTGCCGTTACGAACGCGATTACCATCGCGGGTGTAGATAGGAAAGTCATCAACCCACAGCATGTCGGGATGGTACTTTGCCTGGATCTCCTTCCAGCGGGCGACATAGTCATCGACAAACGCTTTGCTGTAGCTGAACTCAGGCCCGTAGAGCATGGCCGCCTCGGGAACACGTCTGATTTCCTCAGCAATGTCGGGGCGCGGCTCGCTGTGAACCACATACTTCTCCATGGCAAAAAAGCCCGTATGGCGCTCGCGGTGATACGACGGCGCGTACTTAAGTCCCCGTTTCCGAACGGCCTTGCCCAGGTCGCCGACCAAATCGCGATGCGGTCCTTTGTCCACCGCGTTCCAGGGCGTAAGATCGGAATCCCAATTGGCCCAGCCGTCGTGATGCTCGGCGGTCAGCACAACATATTTTGCGCCAACCTCTTCAAAGAGCTCCGCCCAGGCATCCGGATCCCAATTCTCCGCTGTGAATTCAGGAATGATATCCTTGTAGCCGAACTCAGGCGGGTGCGCCCCCCAACGCTGCTTCATGTAGGGATAGTAATTTTTCGGATCGGCGTAAAACAGTTTCGGCACATGCTCCGCATAGCCGCCTCCCTTGCGATAGCCGATCGCACTGTAGGGTCCCCAATGGATGAAAATGCCGATCTTTCCGTCATCGAACCAAGCAGGAACCGGCATCTTCTGTAGTGATTCCCAAGAACCATCGTAGGGTTGCTTTTTTGCTCCGGCGTTCGACTCAAAAGCATGAGTCTCAAGAGGAGAAGCAGATTGACTAAATGCCAGCAGGCATATCAGTGACAGAGTGATTTTGTTCATTGTTCCTTCTGCTTTCTACTTTTCCATAAGTTGATCGCCGAGACATCGTTTTTAAGTGCCGGCCCGTTGGTGCTGCGTCCGTTCGTAATATCGTCCTCCAACATTTTGAGCAAACGCGCAGTAACTTTGGGATGTGACTCGTAAAGATTCGTTTTTTCGCCCGGGTCGTTCTCCATGTCATACAGCTGAGCGATCGGGCTACCGTTTTTGGCAGCCGCCGCTTCTCTGGGGGCAGTCCATCCGCCCGAGCCCCTGGCTAGTAGTAGCTTCCATTTTCCATGACGATAGGCAAAGTGCCCGCTGATGGAATGGTGAATCACGCCGTTGCGAGAGCAAACAATAGGCTTCCCGCTCAATGCCGGCAGAAAACTAACACTGTCTTCGCCGGCGCCCGCGGGTAATGCCGCTCCCAGCAAGTCCGCACAGGTAGCCATCAGATCGGTTTGACAGATCGTTTGAGCGCATTGGCTTCCCGCTTCGATGATGCTTGGCCAACGTACAAAGAACGGAACGCGATGTCCGCCGTCCCAGAGATCCGCCTTCGAACCACGCAAGTGCGCACTAGGATAGTGCCCCAGGGCCTCGAGTTCCGAAATCTTGGCTGCCTTGGAGCAACCATTGTCGCTGGTGACAATGACGATCGTCTTCTCGCTCAGTCCGGTAGCGTCGATAGCATGGATGATCTGTCCAATCACATCGTCGGTCTGCATCACAAAGTCGCCGTACTTGCCTAGCCCACTTTTGCCGATCCATTCTTGCGTGGGTGCGATGGGCGTGTGAGGTGAGGTTAGTGGCACGTAGACGAAGAAGGGGACGTCAGCAGTTTGCTGGGCGATAAATTCAGCGGTCTTCTTTCCAAGATTGGGGAGTACATCTACCGCTTCAAAATCGGCGTGAGCCAGCCCTTTGCGAAGAAATGTCTTCTTGGTCGTGCACTGACCTACAAACTGGTCGTTCTCGATATAGATGTAGGGGGGCATATCCAACGATGCAGAGATGCCATAGTAGTAGTCGAATCCGTGGTGAACCGGACTGTCGCTGATCACCCCGTTCCAATCCACATTGGACCCTTGCTTGTTTGCTTCCTTTCCGTCTGCCGTCGGCATGGCGAGTCCCAGGTGCCACTTGCCGATGCAGGCCGTGTGGTAACCACTCTCTTGCAACAGCCCAGCCACGGTCAGCCGGTCTTTGGCGATCAGTGGGGTGCTGTAACCCCAGAGGACCCCGTTCTGTAAATGCGTTCGCCAGTTGTAACGCCCGGTTAAGACGCCATAGCGAGTTGGTGTGCAAACCGACGATGTGGTGTGCGCGTCGGTAAACGTCATACCCTGTGAGGCCAGTCGATCCATATGTGGCGTGGTGATCTTGCCTCGCTCCGGATTGAGGCACTGCACATCGCCATACCCAAGATCATCAGCCAGGATGAAGACGATATTCGGTTGACGCCTTTCATCACCAATAGCAGCACTGCCATCGCTTCTGGCAACGCTGCAGAGATTGAAGAACGCAACGACTGCAAAGGCAGAATGCACGAAGCGGTTGGTCATGGTATTTCCTGTGCCTAGACTCCAGAAAAACAGGCTCCACTTATGGCGCCCTTCTTGTTAGAGAAGTATGCCACCAGTTTCGTGGGGACCATTGCTATGCGGAGTGGAGCCATACGGTTTGGTTGTTATATATTAGGGTCCTTGTCATGCGTTCTTCAACAGCTTAGGGCTTTCCGTTTCTATCTGAGGTTGCGCTCACCGCCTGCTTAGCGACCATGTCTACCAAACCAAAGAGAGGGCAGCACAAGCCAGCAGGAGGGGGGCCTGGCTCCGGCACAGTCGTTACGTTAATGGTGAGGGCTAGTCGGTAATTGGCTTCCCAGTCAGCCAAACTCCCAAGATTGGAATTACATTGCCAAGCCAGGAAATCGAGTCCATCCACGTCACCGTCTCGATCAAATTCACCCGCATCGGCAAGTTCAAATCAGATGATTACCACCAATTGAGCAGGGAAGACATTGACCCAAAAGCCTTGCGCATCCGCATCGAAGGTAACCGGTAGCGAGAAGATCTCATTGAGACTGATGTCATTGTCGATCGCACCGTAGAACGTCGTCTCGACGCTCGCTGCATCGGTCAAAAGCTGCCCCGTTATTTGATCAATTGGCCGATTGAATATCGTGTTGTCAGCATTAACTATCCAGAACTGGACAGAGTTGCCTTCAACAAACGCCTGATAGAGTGGCTCGTCGTCAGGATCTCCCTTGCCATCGCAGCTTGGAGTAGTAGAAAACGGCTGAGTGCCAAGCGTGGTGTTGATGACTTCACGCTTTATGAAGGTCAGATAGTCGGCGACCATCGTGCTGTAGTGATCGGGACTGTGGCGTTGGACGGTGTTGCCAAAAATCCCGCCGGTTTCAACGGGCCACTGCGCAGCCCCTTCACTCACCCATGCAGGGAACGTATTAGCCCTTTGTAGCTTGAGACCGGAAAAAATTTCGACGTCGGGATTCACAGCCAGGACCGATCGAATCGCATCGACCTCAGTGCTGTAGGCAGAAGTGCCAACGCTTCCGTCCGCGTTGTGTGCCGTCGCAAACATCGGGATGCGGAGGATGTTTGCGTCGAAATGTCCATTAAGGTCTTGAGCTTCACCGATCGTGTTAAATCGCGTCGGCCAGGCTTTGATGTTCCAACCACCGCGGATGTTCGTCGCGCCAACGGGTGAAGCAGGATCGATCGTCACTCCAAACGCAGCGGTATGTGCGAGCACGAGGGTAATCAGCACACAATGCAGTGAGATCTTCAACACAGGCACTATTGAAATGATATAGAATATGAATGGAAGGGTGATCAGTGAGTGGTCAGTTCTCTGTTGATAAAGCTTCGCCGATGCACCGTCACCGTTATTACTCCGCATCGCTCCGATCAAATTACGAAGAATTCTACGGAATTGTTAAAAAGTAATGCGATGCGGGGGGAACAAATCGTGGAAATTACGAGTTCCTCCCAAGAACCCACGATTGGCGCACGCCAGGATTCCCCGTTTGGGTTGATCGGAAATGAGCCTGGAATATTGAGCCGGGAACGGCTCAAACCGTAGTTTACAACCTATTCCAATGCCGCATCCCCGGTGCGTGTCGCCTAGTGAAGTTCTAGACACTCCGCCGCTACTGATGTTTGAGGCTCTGCAGGGTACTGTTTAAACCGTCAGGGAGCTTCTAGGTTGATTTCGGCGCGCAGTCTCTCTGCCAGCGTGCAACTCAGCTACCGCGACTCTGCCGTCCTTCGTTCTTCAATACGCTGGGACGGGAGGCTTACTAGTAGAATCTCTCTACAAACGTTTTTTTTTACTTCCCAATCGAGCTCGATCTTGACGTCGTCCCTTGCTGAGTCGACTTCGAATTCGAGTCCAGAAGTCTCGGCATCGGCGTATTTTTTTGGTGCGTGCCAGCGCTGTGCCACTTCACCCATGGGCTCGACGCCCCTGACTTGTACCCGGTACTTGCCGGGCGGCACACCGTCCCCTGGTTCGTAACAAGTGAGCGTAAATCGGCCGGCTTCATCGAGAGCCCCCGCCGCCCGGCCTTCCCTGTCCAGGAACGAAGAGAACCGAGCCGTGCGTCAGCGGCTTGCCATCAATGAGAACGACTCCGGATACAGCAACCCGCTCCGGTCGGCCATCTCCACATCCAGAAAGCAAGCCGAGAGTAAGCACTACGGCTAACGCCACTCCTTCCCTGCGTCGGGATCGGTGCCATCTGCTCCCGAGCGATAATTTCAACCCCTGTAGTCCTGCCTCTATCATCCGACTCTCCAAATTTCAGATGTCAAATTCCAGCTTACATCACTCCGATATCACTTCGCCCCGATCGCGCGTCGAGGCCTGCTGATACGTTACGTGGTCGATATTCTCCGTGATGAACCCGACATGCCCATCGGCGTAGGTAAAGTTAGCACCACCTGGATGCGTACTGGAAAAACGACCGTTGGATGCTTCGGCACCGCCCATACCGATGAGTAGCCCCGTACCACTGTCGAGGCCCATTGGGAAGTTAAGTGGAGTAGCGCTTGAGCGCATGCTCGACTGCCCGCGGTTGCCATTGGTCCAAATGTTCGATTGCTTGCTGAAGTGACCGTCGATAGTCTCGCCTACAAAAATAGTATTGCTCGTTCCGTCGGTCACCTGAGATAGGCGAAGCTGTGTGGAGTAGAAGAACATCCCATTGTTACTGTACTTGGCATTAATTCTTAGCGCAGGATCCTGCTGTGCATCATTGATATCGTTGCAAGTGAAGCTTGGTCCACAGGAACCCATTGAGCCCGCGTAGCTACCCGTCGCTGGGGAAAAAGAAACGCCGTGGAGTTGCTCCGAAACAAGCTGCAGCTCACCATTGCTAGGGCAGGCGTATGCGTCTGGCCGGGTGCCAACTGCAATCTGAACCGCAGGCTCGCTGTCAGCCCAAGTGTTGTTGTTAGCCCACAGCGCGACTTCATCCGGTGCCAGCTGGTCGAAGAGCGACTGTTGTTCGATGAAGGGAAGGATGTGAACGAATAGGCTTGCGCCGGCAACCGTCATGTCATAGCCCTCGAGGGCTTGTCTTCTTCGGGCAAAATTCTGCCAGCCCGGGGGCCGTACTATTGCAGCCCTGCCAACCGGCAGGAAAGAGTCCGTGGGTGCTCTCGTGGTTCAGCAGGCCAATGCCAATCTGTCTCAGATTATTGACGCGCTGCATCCGTCGAGCTGCTTCGCGCGCCGCCTGCACCGCCGGCAAGAGTAAGCCGACTAACACACCGATAATGGCGATGACGACCAGCAGTTCCACGAGTGTAAAAAAGCGGCGTTTCCGCTACGACTAGTGTTCCGTTTTCGACGGGGTGATACCAGCATGGTCGAACTTACAAACTGGGGGAGAAGAGAAGAATTGATGATAAGTTGGGACGAACCGCGAATTTTGATTTCATCAAGTTCACGCTAACGGCACCCAACACGGCCATTCAGCTTTAGTCGGTTGCAGCCAATATTGTCCTATTTAATTCTACGCTATTACAGGATTCGCCAAACACCGGCCCGCAAGTACTCCGCACCCGCAAGCTCAGATTACCAATGAATCTACGAAAATGCCGACATTATAAGAGTTGTTCAGTCGAAACATGACCGTCGTGGAACAAGTGCGTATCGCCAAGATTGCCTCTGTGGCAGACGGCGTCGTCGCGATTATTTCGGGTACGAAATTTCAGAAGCTGAATGTCGGCTACTTAGTCGGGTGGGCGTTTAGTGTGGCTGGGTCGGCCAATTTACCATCGCTGGTCATGCTGCTGTTCTGGAAAGGCACTACCAAGGCTGGCATCATCGCTGCGATCACCGTAGGCATGACGAGTCCACTAGCTTGAGCCTTGCTCAGTGTCGATACTTACACCGCAGTCTACGGAATCGATGGAAACAAAGCTCTCACGCCATTCAGTCAGACGGGAATCTGAACGCTACCGTTGGGTTTCTTGACGTTAGTTGTCGTTTCGTTGTTTATGCAAAATCGAGCTCAATTGGCTGGGCACTTGTGTCGTACTACAGCCCAACGACTTCACGCCAAGTTCTTGCCATGAGTCCATGCCCAGCCAGCGTGGGATGGACACCATCGCCGGCCCAGTAGTTCGGCTTCGTTCCCGCCGCGATGGCGGTGTCGAACATAGTTTGGAATGGGATCCAGACTGTCCCTGCGCTAGTGGCTACGTCTTTAGCCGCAGCGCGGCGTTGGTCCATTTCTGGAAACCACGAGTCGTTCACCGCACCGCACCGCAGAGCAAACGGCTCGCAGATCACAATCGTTGTCCTAGGGAGAGCCTTCTTGGTTTGCTCGATAAGTGCCGCAAAGCCTGTGCTGTAGTCTTCTACAGTGCCGTCGTACTTGCCGTTTAATTTGTGCCAGATGTCATTCACGCCAACCAGAATGCTAAGGATAGTCGGTTTTAGATCCAGGCAATCGTTTTTCCAGCGGCTGCTGAGATCAGGCACCTTGTTGCCGCTAATTCCCCGGTTGTAGATTCGTAAATTTGCAGCCGGATTCTGTTCGAGTAGGCCGGCCCCGATCAGCATCGGATAACCTCTGCCGAGTGTTGTGGCATTGTTCGGGTTGGCTTCAGTCTTGCGCGCACGGCCGGCATCCGTGATGGAGTCACCTTGAAAGAGGATCACTCCGTTGGAGTGCGGTTTTGAGGCAGCACTTACTTGGGCACGCGATGAACTAGCCTGAAGAGCCGCTGTTACACCTGCTGCAGCTGCAGAGGACATTAGCATTTGCCGGCGATTGATTGTGGATGACCTCATGGTAGTCTCGCAGGGTTTAGGGTGTTTGGGAATCAGAGCATAACTCGCCCCAGTTATGGGCTCCAGGGAGTTTGTCCGTTCTTCTCTCTAAGGAATCTCGCATCTACTGTCTTGTACCACTCGTGCAGTCGGTCACGCATGTGTTTGGCTACATCGAGGTTCGTGCTCGTGATGTCGGTTTGTTCGCCAATATCCTCCTCAAGATTGTAAAGGTGCACTCGGCCGTCCTCATAGCGTTCGACCAGCTTGAACTTACCTTCACGAATGGCTCCCCCCGGGAAACCGCCTTGGTTGCTGTAGTGAGGATAGTGCCAGAAGAGGGGACGCTCCGACAGTTCATTACCTGAAAGTGCGGGGATAAGGTTCACTCCATCGATTTCATGCTCGACTTTTACTTCCGCTGCTGCTGCTATCGTGGGAAACAGATCGTTCGAGTTGAGCGGCTCGTGACTTACTGAGCCGCCCAGTGTGACGCCAGGGTAGCGTACGATCCACGGTACCCGAATGCCACCCTCATAGATCCATCCCTTGCCACAACGGAGCGGCATATTGCTTGTCGGAGATCCTTCTGATGTGCATAGTCCGCCGTGATCGGAAGTGAAAACGACAACTGTATTTTCCGTGAGGCCGGACGCTTCTAGTTGCTCCAGTACTTTGCCGATCGCTTGATCAGTGGCTTCGACCATCGCAGCGTAGACGGCATGATTCTGAATAACCCTGACCTTGCGTACGTCTTTCGTGAGGAAAACCTGCTCCTCCGCTTCGAAGACATTGCCTTCAACATCACTGGCTCTTTGATTGTATTTTTCTACTAGGTCAGCTCGTCCCATGAGCGGCGTGTGAACCGAGTAAAAGGACAAGTACGCCAAGAAGGGCTGCTGCTTGTGTTCCCTGATGAATGTTGCTGTTTCGCTGGCCAGCCGATCAGGTAGATGTTCTCCTGTTGGACTCTCGGGATTTAGCTCAGGGTTTTCAAAGGGGGCAAAGTATTTCTTGCCTGTGTAGGGTCCACCCTTGTGATGACCACCCATGTTGACATCGAAGCCTCGATTCTGAGGAAAGTATTCTTTGCTTGGTCCGAGGTGCCACTTGCCGGCAAAAAAAGTGGCGTACCCCTTGTCGTGCAAGGCTTGAGCGATGGTGATTTCATCCAGCGGCATGCGATCGTTCAATTCCGCCGGATGATATTTGCAGGACCTCTTGCCAGAGAAGAAATTGGTGCATTGCCTGCGCGTGGGGTACCTTCCTGTCATAAGGCTAAACCGCGTCGGCGAGCAGACGGGATTAGTGGCATAGCCATCGGTGAACCGCATGCCTGAACTTGCCAACCCATCGATGTTGGGCGTGTCGTAGAAACAATTGGGGTTGTTAGCTCCGATGTCCATGTAGCCTAAGTCGTCGACGACAATGACAAGAAAATTCGGCAGGCGCTCACTTTCTGCCTGAGCAAAACGGGCAAGCTGAGAAACAGTAGCAAGAATAAGAATCGAAAGTAAGCATTTTCTTAAGATCATAGCTGAATATCGGACTTGTCTTGATGGGTTGGACTCTAATCGGGCATCTGTCACGCGTGAGCCTCCCGCACAGGCTTACTAGAAGTTATCCTGACCGTAGGCGCGTGGCCAGACAAGTAGTGGATTTTCGACACTCGATGCAATAACACTCTATTTCAGAAGTTTCAAAATGCAACCAACCTGGATTGTTACAGTAATGTTGGCCTTTGTGTGACGTTGAGTGCGCAGGCGGGAGAAATTGCGGTCAAAGCCTTCGACAGCATTCGGCTCTATACGCTCGAAAGTGCGTCTGGGAGGAAGGTAGAGATCACTAACTACGGCGCTACTAGTGCATCGATCATCGTTCCTGATCGCGACGGAGCATTCACCGATGTTGCCTTAGGGCATTCACGAGTCGAAGACTACATCAATGCAGTTGACAAGCCTTATTTCATCAATCACCCCGGGGCTTTGAAGTCCGAAAGGCGCGAATCACGGCTTGAGATGAAAATCGAAAGTCCGATTCCCGGATTCAATATCCATGGTCAGCTCAGACTCCTTATTGTATTTGGCTGGTAAGAGTTGCACTAAGTTTCCTCCTTGAAAATTTTCACCAGTGACGGGGTCCACAGACACTTTGCCGGAACGTTTCCAAGACTGAATCTCTACGCGATAACGGCCTTGCACAAGCCCTCTAACTGAAGCGACTTGATAAGCGCCCTTCTTGATATCTGCACCGGAGGTGGGTCCACTGGTCCCAGTCAGGGGGGTGAATTGCACGTACCCATGCTCAACAGGTACTCCATCAATACTGACTTCGCCATTGACTGAAAGACGACTAGGTTCGCTGCACCCTGTCAGCATAGTGGAAGCAGCAAGTAAAGCCGCCAAAAAGACGCGGCTCGAAAAATCTGATTTCATCATGGTACCAAATGGCTAAAACTTGCTATACGTAAGAAATTAGCCAACCTCCATTCACTATTCAAACGTTGCGGTATTGCCGTCATCGATCGCGGCAAGACTTCTCCACACGACAACATCGATTTCGTCCGGAATAAAACCGACGTGACCGTCTCCATAGGCAGCCAGCACCCCGCCTGGATGGGCGCTGCGAGCACTGGCGTGATACTCATGATACTGTCCACCAGATATCACTGGCATCCACGGGTTCATTTCATTCACAGCCCAGCTACGGCCCGCTCCCCCCACTGGCCCCGCGTCTGCAGCTCCATTGGGCGTGTTGAAATGCGTGTACCACGATGCCCCCGGCAGGAATAAAGACCAAACTCCTCGAACATCGACACAGTATTTGGAGTCACAATTTCCTGCATCGGTACCATCGTCATCCCTACCACTTAAGACTTCACTGGCGACGATGACATTAGAACTCCCATCTTCCATTCTTGCAAAAGTGGTGTCGCTATCCACGCCATAAGTGCCATCGGTGGTCCAGTCAACTTGGCTTCCATCGTGATCCATCCAAATCTGTTCCCCCGCTTGATCAGCAAGCATCGTGTTGCTGCCAAAACAGGTTACATAATTTGAGCGGGAGAAAAGTCTAGATGCGTTGGTTGTCGCAACGAGCCTTCCAGCAGCATCATCTGAAGGACAGGAAAGTGTAGGAAGTCTTATACTGGTAATCGCGATGTTTGCGTCTGCCTTCGCTTTGAAATTCCAACCATCCTGGAGCGAAACCTGCTCAATGAACGGAAGTAGGAAGACCTGTGCTGTTGCATTGAGTCCAAGCGAGTCTTCCCCATCGATTCCCTTCGGGAACTTTCCATGGCTTGACTCATAGTTGTGCATCGACAGCACGAACTGCTGCTGGTTGTTGATGCACTGGGCCCTTCGTGCGGATTCGCGGGCCGCTTGTACTGCGGGCAGCAAGAGCCCAACGAGCACGCCAATGATGGCAATCACTATTAGCAATTCGACGAGCGTAAAACCGCCAATCTTCACTCGTATGGCACGAGGGGATGATTGCATTGAATATGGCATGAGATGAGTGCCTACCTGCAACTTGATACTGTTGGAGAATTGTCGAATACGCAGTGCACACAAATACACCGGTACTGATACTCCGCAGGGTCCTGCTCGGATTACCAATTAATCTACAGAAATCACAAAAAAAGCCGACGCGTGTGAAGAATCCCCGAGGGTACGCGATACTGCCCTCAGGACTCCATGATTAGCATCACCCGGGATTTCCCACTTGGGTTGAACGGAGTCGAGCCTCCTCGGGCAATGAAAACGATTGGCCCTTTGGCAAATTGATCGTGTCGCTAAGCGTGCCCTCCCAATGAAGGCGAAAGTCGCCTCCCTGCTTAGAGCGGATGGTCGCTGCTACCAGCTGGCCATCTTTCCACGTTATATCCACCTCAAACCCGCCCCGCGCTCGAAGCCCGCGGACACGGCCACTTGGCCAAGCCGAGGGCAGCGCCGGTAGTAGCTGCAAGATGTAGGGAGCCTGAGCCACGCTCTCATCCTGCACAACAGGGACAAAACAATTCGGGGATTTCGGATCGATCTCATAGGCAACAAGTGCGGCCTCTTCGATCGTTTGGGCATGCGCATCGACACTGCGCAGATGGCTTTGCAGTAGCATTTCGCAAACGCCCGCCGCGCCGCCGAAGTTGCCGTCAATTTGGAACGGGGGGTGGAAATCGAACAGATTCGGATAGGCCCGCTTCGCGGTGAGGAAACGGTAGATTTGATGCGCCTTGTCTCCGTTGTGCAGTCGAGCCCAGAAACAGGTCTTCCAACCGGAACTCCAGCCTGTGGATTCATCGCCTCGGTGCTTCATGGTCACCAACGCAGCCTGTGCCAGTTCCTTCGTCGTCAACGGCGAAATGTCCCTGCCCGGATGCAGGGCAATAAGGTGTGAAATATGGCGATGTTTATCCGTCGGACGGTCCCAATCCTCTGGCCATTCCTGAAGCTGGCCGTGCTGTCCGATTTTCTGGGGACAAAGCTTGGGGATCATGTTCTGCAGGGTTTTGCGGAAGGCCTCATCGCGGTCCAGTATAGTGGAGGCTTCGATGCAGTCGGTAAAGAGATTCAGAACAAGCTGTTGATCCCACGACGCGCCATAGGTCTGCTTGTTCAGTTTGCCATGCTGCTTTGGCAGATAAACGTTCTCTGGCGACCAAGTGGGATAGACGACAAGGGTTCCGTCCTTCCACGGTGCGAGGAACTCCACGAAGAACTCCGCCGCGCCTTTGAGGATGGGATAGATCTCCTCCAGGTACGCCTCGTCCCTGCTGAAGGCATAATGCTCGAACAGATGCTGAGCGATCCAATGAGCAGACTGCTGCATGCGGCGGCCATGTTCATTCGGGGCGCTAAAGCCATAGACATTGCCATTGACGCCGATACACCAACCCTTTTCGATGCCGTAAGTCTCACGAGCGGTATGGGAACCGGATTCAGCCAGGACCTTAGTCCATTCCACAAAGGGCTTGAACGATCCCGGCAAGTTCGCAGTCTCGACCATCCAGTAGTTCATCTGCACGTTGATGTCGTTGTGGTAGTCGCAATTCCACGGGGGTTTCAGGTCCGCGTTCCAGAGCCCCTGCAGGTTCGAGGGAACGGGTGCATTGCGCGAACAGCTCAGCTGCAGGTAGCGAGCGTAGTTGAAATAGAGGTTTTCCAATTCCACACTTCCGCCGTCCGCCACCAGCTTATCGGTGGTTAGTCCAGAAGGCCGAAAATCCAGTTCCAACCGGCAGCGTTTCATCAGGGCGGATATATCGTCCACATGCGCCTTTCTGAGGGAATCGAATCCAAGGGTGCCCGCCGCTGTGATCGTCCTTTCGCAATCTGCTTGGTAATCTCGTCCTTTGAACGACGGATACACAGGCAGGTAGTCGGAATAGCCCGTCAGAATGATCTGCACATCGCTTGCGTCCCTTACCAGAATCGAACCGTCCGGCCTTGAGATCAGTTCTCCGTCAACAGCATTCACCTGGACCACTTGCATGAATTCAACCGAATCCTGAACCATCGAGACTTCTCCAGTCAGGACGATTCGGTCGCTTTCCGCCTTCAGTAGCGTTGCGTGATGCTTGGTGGTCGCCTGAATCGTTAGGTTCAGCTTCGCCCTCTCGGCTGTGTAGCGCACCACGACCACATCGTTCGGATGGCTGCAGAAGTATTCGCGTGTAAACCGTCCTTCGCCGATCCGATAACTGACACTGCCCAGTCCTGTCCGCGAATCCAGCGAGCGGCGATAGTTGCTGACTGATGCGGGATCGTGACCGGTGAAAATCAGCAGGTCAGCAAATGGCGCATAATTCCCAAGCGGTTGAGTGCTGCTTAAGAACTTCGTTGAGAGGCTCTCCATGCTGCCTCGCTTGGTGCCGTACTTCCCCTCACGATAGGCCTGCCGCACGAGTTCCAAATGCCGAAAAGCGCCTTTGCGAGTGCCAGACTGCGCCACTTCGTCGAGTCCTCGCTTAGCGTTCATCCATAACGTGATCTCATTGATCAGCAGATGTTCCTGGTCGATTCCGCCGGAGAACATCGCACCCAATCGGCCATTTCCCATTGGTAGCGCCGTCTGGATGTAACCAAGACTCTTGGTCTTCTCTTTCCGCTCCACCAACAAATTGTCATTGCCCGGCGAATCGTACTGCAGCACATAGCGCTGATCGGCAGCGGAAATTGTTGCCGTCGCCAGCAACACCCCGAGTACGGCAATACATCTCTTCATGCTCATGACTTCAAATGTTCTGTTGATCTGCTGAGTTTCATATCGTCTTATCCTAGTTGCTTACCGGCGGGGCATATTGGCACTCACTGCTCTCAGCCGATTGAGAAGCTTCACGCTGTAGTTTCGTTGCGATCGCTAGCAAACTCCAGTTGCAGTCCCAAAGTCATGGGTTATCACAAAGTGCTCTCGGTGTGTACTATATTGTTGTGCATTGTCATCGTTCATTGAGCAATGTCTACCCGCCGTTGGAGATGCTTCTGCGGCCTTACCTCAGGCGATTCTTCCTATGCAGATTCCAGATTGTCACGCAAAGAAATCCTTGCGCAGTGGTAGTGTCTTGTGGCTTTTATTCCTTGCTGTGGGGCAAGCTGTCGCAAATGCACAAACACCCTCTGGCTGGCTGATTCATGATATCAATCGTCCGCAACCTCCGATTGTGAAACCGGCCCGCCAAGCGCTTCCGGTTCCGCCACCTTCAGATGCCCTAGTGCTTTTTGACGGTACCGACTTGAAGAATTGGCGATCGGTGGAGGGCACCGCAGCTCGCTGGGTGGTGCGCGATGGCTATATGGAATCGGTGCCCGATAGTGGGAAGTTGGTTTCTGCCGATGGCTTCGGCGATGTTCAGTTGCATGTCGAGTGGGCAGCGCCTGCTACACCCTTTGGCACAGGTCAGCAACGAGGAAACAGCGGTGTATTCCTCATGGGCAAATACGAACTCCAGGTCCTCGATTCATTCGAAAATAAGACCTACCCAGATGGGCAAGCAGCGGCCATTTACGGGCAGTATCCACCACTGGTGAATGCCTGCTTGCCACCAGGGGAATGGCAGTCTTACGACATCGTGTTCCGCAGGCCTCGCTTCGATCATGCAGGGAATTTACTCTCACCCGCTCGTATCACAGTGATACACAACGGGATCGTGGTTCACGATGATCGGGAATTGTGGGGTCCTACTTCGTGGCTGCAAAACCACCCCTATGAATCACATGCCGATCGCTTGCCCCTGGCGCTGCAGGACCATGGCAACCCCGTTCGTTATCGCAACATTTGGCTGCGCGAGCTTCCTGAAGCAGATAAACCAGGGCCGGCTAGTGAGGCGACACGCCCGTACGTTTCGCTGCCACCAGAGAAGCTAGACAAATTTGTAGGAACCTTTCAGTTCGACGACGATCCCCCCATGAAAGTCGAGCGCATCGGCAACGTCTTGTGGCTTCAAATTCAAGGTCGTCAACCCTTAGAGTTGGTTCCCGCTTCAGAGGGTAAGTTCTTTTTCAGATGGACGGCCGGACATCTTCTGTTTCCGTCCGAGCAAGTGAACAGTCTTGAGTTTCACCTAGGGGACCGGACGGACAAGGCCGAGCGAATCTCGAGGATTGATTCAGAATAATTTGAATCCGCCGCCCGTCAGTAAGTCGATTCCTACCGCCAACGGCCATTGGGTTCGAGGGCTATAACTCCAGATCGTGAACCTCGATTATCAAGCAGGGTTTTTTTCCGGGCAAGATCGCGGGCATGCTAGGCGGAAGGGATCACACTGCGGAAGGGATCACCTAAGGGGATGTCAATGGAACCGCCACAATGCCATACATATTAGAATGCGACTGAGGGGTCACCGTGGATCCAAGCAATATGGTACTAGGCTCCGAAACCTTTTTTACCCACACGGAAAGTGTATCCTCGACACTCTCGCCGGGACCAACCCCCGCAGAGTCCATGTTCTGCCAGCCAGTTGCTGGCGAATGAAAGGGGCCCGTGTCCATGCCTATATTATCTCCCGTATCTTGAAACTCCTTCTGCAGCCAGGCAGGTGTCGGAAGTCGATCGTCAAACAAGATGTACAGGTCGCAAGGTGCGGACAGAACTACGCTGATACCAATGTTTCTGTGGAATTTATCGCTATTGAATGTTTTCACATAATCAGCACCCACTAGGTAAGGCGGCATGCCGCTGGAATCGATTCCATTCCACTGGTGCGCTAGGCGATCAACAAATGCAGGTGCATCTTCTTGCATACCCTGAGCAACAATCTCATAGTAATTCAACACCGTAGAATCGCGCGCAATATTGTCGAAGACCCCTGATATCACTGCCGGCCGCGTTGGCGGTTGCAGGTTGTTTTTCGAGTAGAGTTGCCCATCGATTTGTGCAATGCGGCTTGCTGTACCGACTGCATCGAGGCGTACCGCTTCGCCCATGCGGAGACGTTGAGCACTATGATTGTTAGTGTGGTCGTTGTAATCAACATCTACTTCGCCATTGAATACTACGACATCGGTCGCACCATCGTCATTGACTTCGACACCAAACTCCGTTCCCAAATCGATGACCGTGGCACGCGGAGTCAGCACAGAGAAACCGATACCCTCGGTAGGCACGGTAGCGGTCAAACGCCCGAGAAGAACCCTCGATTTCATGTCCGTTATTAATTGGTAAGCGGCGGGCGCATGCAACACCACGGAGGTGCCGTGGGTGTATTGTAATTCGAGCCTTCCTTTGCTCAATCGAATGACATCTCCCGCCAAAAAGGAATTGGCTTGCTCTTGTACCGTTTTATCTGCTTGACCTGATTG
Organism: Adhaeretor mobilis; assembly: GCF_007741515.1. Classification (GTDB taxonomy): domain Bacteria; phylum Planctomycetota; class Planctomycetia; order Pirellulales; family Lacipirellulaceae; genus Adhaeretor; species Adhaeretor mobilis. Next base: position 5,172,841 of record NZ_CP036263.1, on the reverse strand, counting down.
TTCGACGTACCAAACGCAATCAGTGGAGAGAGGTTTGATCGTGTCAAGAATCTCCGAGTCCGTGACGACTACGGCAGTTTGCAATTCCGAAGTAGCGGTTACTCGCCAAAGACCGACGGCGATAACAACAGTGGCTGCGAGCGCCAGGTATCTCCAGATTCGAGACGCTCCGTTCTCTTCGCGACGTGTAGACAAACTCGGATCCGGTGGGACGGAAGCTAAGCCCTGAATCGATTCGAGGTAATTCTGAGCAGTAGCGGAGTTGCAAAGTTCGGCATGAAGGCCCACGCACTTCAGAAAGACATCGCGCGCATGGGCATCGCTTGCCAGAATTGCTTGCAATTCCGAGTTTTCCTGCGGCTCGATCACTCCGTCGAGCCAACGGTAAATTTTCAGACGTAGTTTGGTGTCATCCATTTGTTTTTTCTAATTGCCTGAAAGGCTTCAAAGGCTCCCATTATCCGAAATGGTTGCTGTTGGAATGTGACTTCCTCGGACGTATCTACTAGGGATGTGATTGTTGAACGAGCCCAGCCTCGATACACGCGTGCAACAGCTCACGAATTCTTGTCAACCTACTGTAGACAGTCGTGACTGGCAAACCACGTTGCTGGGAAATCTTCTTGGGTTTGGTGCCCTTTCGGTAGTGCTCCTCCAAGAGCCTGCGATCATGGTCGCTCAGCTTGGCGATGCACTTGTGCAAACATTCGTAGCGGGATTCATATTCCGTGGATTTGGCAACGTAGTCCGCCGCAAGAGTGGTGATCAAGGCTTCGTCGAAGAGCAACTTATCGGTTGCTTTTTTCCGCCGATGTCGCAGGATCTCGATCAGAACGATGCCACAGGCCCAGGGAAAGAACTCGCGGTCGCTGTCGTACTGCTGTCGCTTTTCCCAAAGTGTCAGGCAGGCGTTTTGGAGCAAGTCATCTGCATCGTGCGGATCGCGCACCAGAGAAACGGCATAGACCCTCAGCCTGGCTTGGCTGGAGGTTAGCCGCTCAACAAACTGCCCGTCATCTAAAACGTTAGCCATTTCCTATCCTGGGTAAGTTTGGCTCGCCACCCGCCTGACTATACCTATACCCTTCCACACTTACTCTCCGCATGTCGATGGGAAAATTACGAGAGCTTCTTGAGAAAAGTTTCACTCTTGGGCGATTTCCCCGTGACTCGCCCCAAATGGTCTCTTAAGTTGGGCGTCGTTACTTGGCTATAGTTTCTTGACCACGGAGTATCGGAGTCCCAGAATGACCTTATACCACGGCAATGTCTACATAACCTTCTAAAAAGACTCTGCTCTACGCAAAAAAAGGGGGGGAGCTGAAGTGGCCAAGCCGGCTCCATTCTCCCCCCCTCTCGATTTACATTGCTGACAATTAAATCAGCGATTTCAGACTAGCGTGCACGTCGACTGCCAACGGTTGCACAAGCGATCGACCCGACTAGCAACAGAAGCGAGCTCGGCTCAGGCACGGGCGTACCCGACACAACGACGTTGGAGATCGTAAAGCTAGCAGGATAGGAAGTGGTGACGTTCTCTTCCAAGAGCGAGATCTGGATCATGTCGATGGTATTGGTCCAGCCCGTTGGCAAATTCGTCCCAAAGGAATCGTCGTAGGGACTAGGATAGGCGTTGACGACTGGCACAGCGCCAGGAGCGTCGGAGGTCCATGAGGAGGACCCCACGAGTCCACCCGCTACGCGTTCGAGCGACAATACGAAAGAGTGGGTTTCCGTCGTACTCTCACCGAGCACATCGCCAGCCGGTGTGCCGCCCCCACCATTGATCGTGCCACTGGCATTCAGGGAATGGTTAATATTATTTACGTCAAAGGCGCCACCGTTGTCGCCGTTGAAAGTGATACCATTGGAGTCGTAACGCAGGCGAACCGAACTTCCACCGGCAGAACCTCCCGCATCATACCCGAACACAGCGCCCGAGTTGTTCGCGGTGGAACTGATGCCAGCGCGAAAGTCAGTATCTAGATTAATAGCACCTAATTCAGCGTTGAACTGGATGTCAAAAGAGAATTCGACTTTATCGCCAACTCGCGATAAATTTAACGGAGAAAAAGTCTGGTAAGCTTGCGGAATCTCACCGGTTTCTCCCACGGTGCCACTAATGGATGTGGTGTAGCCAGTCGCGGACTCGCCGGAAAGCGTCTGGACGCCGGTGCCAAGATTAGCTGGGTCCCATTCTTCCCAAGTAGGGTTGAGGGCGATCGGCCCATAGGCAAGGGCTGCGTTGCAGCAGAAGACGGCCGACAAGGCCACTGCACACGCGATGGACACGTTTTTTCTAACTTTCATGAGTCGCTTCACTTTCTAAAACAGGAACAAAAAAGTACCGTTCCGCCCCCCCAGAGAAGTAGCGGAAACAACAAAAAAGAGCCGAAATAGGGGCAGGCAAAAACATGCCAAGGGTCGTCTTGCGAGCCGGGCCACTCCCGGTCGCGAAAAAAAAGTAGGCCGATTATTGCCTGGAAAAGTTAACCGCAGCGCTAACTGCAGATGAGTCGATGGCAGTGGCAATGTCCAGCCTAACTGCGGACGTCGTTAACTGCACGAGAATTGCACCAATAAAAATAGTTTAGAACCTCCCATGGAAACAACTATTGAAGAGCAACCCACCCACGCCGTCGGCCGCGGCGTGTACTGAATATCCGCAACAAAGAACGCGGATTACGAAACAAAAGCCAAACTTCTCAAAAAAAACGGTACTTCGGGTCATCCGTGGGGCAATCCCCGTGGTCGGAACGACTTCAGCCGGCCTGTTCCTTGCCCGGCCATAGGTTTTTAAACCGTTGTGCTGAATGGCTTTACGGAACACGCCAATCCGTTTCGAATTTGGGCGCTTCGAATTCGAGCGAAACGGAATGGCACCCTAGCCGACTCGACCTCCCAACGCGCTCGCGCCCCGGCAAAGCTCGAAGAAGCAGGCCAGCTGGGTCAGTTGTTCTGCGAGAATCCCGGCATTTCTATCAGCTTTTCTTCGAAATTCGTCTCGAGCTTACGGAATAAATGTCACTACTTGGCATAGGACTACCATGTAGTCAGTGGGTTTTGGGGGCATGTCAGATCCACTCATGTCGTAGTTTTTTTCTTGGCTTGTTTGTCTATGCGAGAAGGAATGCTCTAGATGAAAAAAGCGGCCGTGGCTTTACTCTCGTGGAACTGCTGGTGGTGATTGCCATCATCGGTGCGCTAGTAGGCTTGCTGCATGCGGCTTCTCCCCCTTCGACGCATGTCTGCATACATGACATGCCCACTTCTGCTTGATCTCTATCTCCATGTTTCTGCGGGCTCTCCGTGGAAACGCTCGATTTCAGGACGTCTTTCTTGCAATCCGGAAGCAGGAACCATCGTCGGGCAAGAAATCTGGGGTTTCTTCAACTATTCTTCGTAATTTCGTCTCCGCTGGACGGAATTATGTAATAGATAGGCGTTACGCGGCATATCGGTGGGCTCTGGGGCAGACGTCCACCTGCACCTGCCATTTTCTGGATTCGAATAGGCAGCACTGTTAGGATTCTGACTGGGGAGTTGTCACTCCCTTGAAGTACTGCAAAGCGCAGGGGTACCTCATCTGTTTTTTCATTTTTTCCGAGATAGGGGATCGCATGGAAATTGTATCAAAGGAATATCGAGGGCAACTGATTTCGAGGCACAGTGTTTCGACTCTCTGCGCCGGATTGGTAGTTGCCTCGCTATTCTTGTCTGGCTTGGCCAATCCGTCTGTCGCACAGGTGATATCTTGGAGCGCTGACGATGGTGGCGGTGCGGGTTCTGGTACGGGCGACTTCTTTGATACCGCTAACTGGGCCACAGGTGTGATTCCCATCGGCAATAACAAGGCACCAAAGATTGACGGCGGTGGCACGGCTATCATCACAGCCGCCGGCACGGGAGCGGGTGTCGATACGGAAGCCCTGATCGCAGGCGATGCTGGGGGAAGCACTGGTACCTACCAGATGGATAGTGGCTACATGGTGATTTACGACGCGGCCAGTTCGATACTTGGGAACAACTCTGGTGCGAGTGGTACGCTGATCGTCAATGGCGGCACGCTTGATTTCGGCGACGTCCCCGGCAATGGGGCAGGAGGGGCTGGGGGCGGATTAGGGATCTCCAATGCACCCGGCTCAACAGGCAGGGTGGAACTGCACAATGATGCCGTACTTCGCAGCCTCGATGGATGGACCCTTGGCGGCGGCGGCGGCGACAACGCCCATGGCACACCAGGTGCGCCTTCAAGCACGATCATCATGGATGGAACTTCTCACGTGAGTCTCGCGGGCGGCATGAATAATCGAGGTGCGGTGAGCATGGCTCTTTCAGGCAGTGCGCAGTTTACCCTCGGTAATAGTAAGGGACCGGCAGATCTGACTGGGGATTTTGAGATACAGAATGGTCTTTTCAATATCGGCGGTCGGCATGGCAATTCGGCAGACATTGTCGTTGAAGACAATGCCATCTTCAATTTGTCTGCTCTTTACAACCAAAGAGCACGAGCGACGATCACCGTGCGAGACAATGGTGAATTTAATATCTTCAACACCTCCACGGGTGGAACAGAGACCGACTTCAGAATGCAGAATTATCTGGGTCGTGAGAACTTCAACAATGATGATCCAGAGCAAATGACCAGCACCATCATCACCCTCGAGGGCGCTGGCAAGTTTACGGTCGATAGCAATCCCAACACGTTCGCTGCTCCCGGCCAAGAACCGTTCCCTGATGGGCATGTTGACTTGATCTCTACAGCGGGCTTGATCCTATCAGCCGGAGACGATGAGCCGTTGCACGATGGCGACGACAGAAACATCCAATATCGTGGAGGCCTCACGGTGATTGATGTTAAGGATAGCGCTGAGTTCTCAGTCGTGCAGGGACTCTGGATGACTTTAGGCACCGGTGGGAGCGCATCTTCAACCTTGAAGGTCACAGGTCCTGATGCGACGGTTGCTGTGGGTGACTTGATCATGGCAGAGCTTCTCGATCAGACGCTAAGCGGCGGTGGGGTGACATTTGGTGACCCTTTGTATGTCGCACGTAGTGGCACGGCAGAGTTACATAGCGTCATCACCGGATCGAGCCATTCCACAATCCAGGTGACCGATGACGCCCGCATTGGCAACGGTGAGTTGGTCGTTGAACTGGATGGCTACAGCCCCGTCAGCGGAGATAGCTACACGATTCTACAGACTGCCAACAGCAGCGGTGTTAATGGAGAGTTTAAGGCGGTCGATCTTTCCCTCGCCCCACTAAGTAGTGGTCTCTCTTGGGACCTTGTCTACAACGCTGACAGCGTTGTCTTGTCTGTGCTCGGTGGTGCTTTCCTGTCGGCTGATTTCAACGAGGATGGTTTTGTCGACGACAGCGACCTAGCCGCATGGGATACCAACTACGGCCTCTCTGGCAGCGCAACGAAGGCCGATGGCGACGCGAATGGAGACATGGAGGTCAACGGTGCTGACTTCCTAACTTGGCAAAGTCAATATACAGGACCTCCACCTTCAAGTGGCTCTGTGCCTGAACCCTCATCAATGCTGCTGATTCTATCCGTTGCATTGCCTGGCTTAGTGCGACGGAAACGAAGCATTTGATTTTTCTCATGTGCAGTGTTATTAGAGGCACAATGCCATCACGTCGGGAAGCACTCGTTAGGTCAATCTTTTGGAGCAGAGCATCATGAAGTGGATCAATCAATTTCGAAAATTGGAAGCACTGCACGCTACCAGCCTATTGGGCGTGCTCTACTTGTCTGCCTGTGGTTGTGGAGCAGCGAGCGCTGCGACCCAGCAACTTAATCTCAACAGCACCTGGTCGGAGCACGACCCCTTTCAACTCGGTGCTGGTGTTCAAGCACTTTCTAATCAGTCCTCCTCAGGGTTTACTTCGGCACACTCGAGTGCGGTATCGGACTTAGGTGAGCAGCCGCGCGTGTATCAAGAATTTACAGGGTACGATGTCTCTCAAGTGGGGCAGAAATTCAGTGCGAGCTTTGATCTGCAGTTTCACACCGTTCCGGTGATTGGCGACACCCAATTTCGCTTTGGCTTCGGTGACAGAACGACCAATCAAGCGCTGGTTCCAATCATGATCGACATCGGACAAACCCAGGGCTCTTCCTTCCGATTTCGCTACGACGACAGTATTACTGACGATGAAAATGGAGCTGTCCCCAACTATGAGCCAGGAAATTACAGCGGTTTTTTGAGCGCCAGTACCACTTATGGTGGAGGTGGCGGAAACCCAACTGGCGACCTCAATGGGGGCTTGGGTGTGGACACTTCGGTCACTCATACCTTCACGACGACAATCGAACGTGTCGAACGAAACGTCGACTTTTCTTTTCCACCCGATGGTATTGCTGATGAAGTCGTCAATGGCTGGTACACGACCGTTACCTGGACAAGCGACGCCCCTGGCGCGGAGACGATCTTTTTGGATATCGATGAAGCAGGCAGAGGTGCTTCGGTATTTGATGTCGACACCGGCCTGGGTGTTTACCAAGAAGATGTATTCAACAACAGAGGACGCATCGAAAACATCGATACGTTGGGCTTCGTGATCTTTAATAACAATCCATTCATGGGCAATGGCAGCTACACCGTTTCCAATTTCATGGTGGAATACGACGACGGTGCGCTGTCCGCTGATTTCGACGAGGATACTGACGTCGATGGAGACGATCTCGCCAGCTGGGATACTAACTATGGTTTGACGGGCACAGCCACGAAGATGCAGGGAGATGCAGACGCCGATATGGATGTCGACGGTTCTGATTACCTGACTTGGCAACAGGAATTCACCGGGCCTGCCATGAATCTGGCAAGCAGTGGTGCGGTTCCGGAACCGTCGTCGTTGCTGTTGACGCTGGCCGCTGCCATCTCTGGCGGGTTGATGCGTTGGAAACGAAGCAAATTGAAGTGAGCCTGAAGTTATACCGCGGGTGAACTGGTTGAAACACTTTTCAAGAGGTTTTTAAGGAACAGAATACCATGAATAAGAATAAGCACGATAAAGGGCGTGGCCCCAACTGTCTTACCAGCGTATTGGGAGTACTGCTCCTGATTGCCAGCGTTTGTGGGGCAGTGAGTGCGGCGACTCAACCCATTAACCTCAACAGCTCTTGGACGGAACACGATCCGTTTCAATTGTTCGCTGGCGTTCAAACGCTTTCTAATCAGTCCTCCTCGGGGTTTACCTCCGCCCACTCCGGTGCGGTGTCTGATTTAGGTGAACAACCTCGCGTGTACCAAGAGTTCACGGGTGTCGACACATCCCAAGTAGGGCAGAAACTCAGCGTGAGCTTCGATGTGCAGTTTCACGATCTTCTGACGGAGGGTGATACCCAATTTCGCTTTGGCTTTGGTGACACCACAACCAATCAAGGGTTGATTCCGATCATGATTGATATGGGACCGGCTTTCGGTTCTTCATTACGAATGCGCTACGACGACAGCATCACTGATGATGAAAACGGTGCAGTCCCTACTTATGAGGCAGGTAATTATAGTGGCTTTCTCAGCGGCAGCGGGACGTTTGGGAACGGTGGCTCAAGTCCAACTGGCGAGTCAAGTGGTGGACTGGGCGTGGACACCGCAACCATTCATACTTTCACGACCACGGTTGAAAGACTCGAACGCAACGTGGACTTTTCTTTTCCGCCCGATGGTATTGCCGATGAAGTTGTGAATGGCTGGTACACGACCGTTACCTGGACCAGCGATGTGCCTGGCGCGGAAACCCTTTTCGTAGATACGAACAACGGTGAGTTTGCAGAGTTCGATGTCGACACCGAACTGGGGGTCTACCCTGAAGACACATTTAACACGAGAGGCCGAATTGAGAATATTGATACCTTGGGCTTCTTGATGTTTAACAATCAACCGTTCGCTGCAGGCAGTGGCAGCTACACGATTTCCAATTTTACCGTGGAATATGATGACGGTGCGCTAGCGGCTGATTTCGACGAGGATACTGACGTCGATGGAGACGATCTCGCTATCTGGGATACTAACTATGGTTTAACTGGCACCGCAACGAAGATGCAGGGAGATGCGGACGCCGATATGGACGTTGCTGGCTCTGATTATCTGATTTGGCAACAGGAATTCACTGGGCCTGCAATGAGCGCCGCGGTCGCTCGTGCAGTCCCAGAGCCATCAGCGTTGCTGCTAGCTGCGACTGCAGCATTCCCTTCCTTACTGCGTCGGAAACGCAACACATAATGCATTACTTGCACTAGTTCTTTATCACGTAATCCCCCCAACAGCATCAACCCATTGAATCCGGAGGAAGGATTCTCAGACAGGAGAAATCACTTTGAGGAGAATCGATAGGATTTACATCTTCATCGCACTGATGGCGAGTAGTTCGCTTTTGATGGGCTGCGGAGATTCTGATACGGCGTACGACATAGTCCCCGTCGAGGGCAAGGTGACTTTTGTGGATGGCTCTCCTATACCAGGCGCATTTGTTCAGTTCGTCCCTCAAACTCCACCTGTCGATGCGAAGACCGTCCCGCGGCCAGGCATTGCTGGTCTCGCTGAAGATGGCACGATCGAACAAGTCACCACCTACGACTACGGCGACGGACTGGTCCAAGGCAAGCACAAAGTGATTGTTTCCTCGAAGACCGGGGGTGGACAACGAACCAATGCTGTAGATCCCAAATACAGTAGCGCAAGCTCGACTCCGCTGGTGGTGGACACGGCGGACATGCCCTTCGATATCAAAGTAGAAAAACCCTAAGACAAGGAATAGGAAGACCATGGTTAGAGTCATTCAATCAAGAGTACATCAATCGCCTCGCAAAGCTTTCACCCTAGTGGAGCTCTTGGTAGTCATTGCTATTATCGGCGTACTCGTTGGACTGCTACTTCCCGCCGTCCAAGCGGCTCGTGCAGCGGCTCGACGGACCCAGTGCCAGAATAATATGAAGCAAGTGGGGCTCGCGATCCTCAATTACGAGTCGGCCAACGGGGAGTTCCCACCTAGCTCCACTTGGCCCGAAAACAACAACGGAGATCCGTCGGGTTTCAGTAACAAAAACTCCCATCTGGCCAACTGGGTTGTCCTCACCTTGGCTTACATGGAGCAGCAGTCGATCTATGATGCATTTGATCTGACGCTACCAATTTCCGACCCAGCGAATGAGTTGGCACGCAGCGCTCAGATTCCTGGCTTACTTTGCCCTGAAGATACGGAGTACAATCAAGAGCCCTTCAATGGGAATACTGCGGCTGACACGAATGGCTTTGGAAATAATTGGGCTCGTGGCAACTACGCAGCAAATGCAGGCCTGGGTGCTATGTCCACCAACAGTCACGGGAGTTTCAGCGCCGCCGGTCCGAATTCACCGGGGTGGAATCGCGATGATCTTCGCGGGGTCATGGGCGCTAACACCGGGATTACAATAGCCCGTGTCACTGATGGCACGAGCAACACGATACTGGCAGGAGAGATTCGCGCCGGAGTCGTCGAATTTGACGTGCGTGGCACGTGGGCACTCGGTGGTGGACCGAGCGCACTTTGGCGACATGGTTACTATGGAGATGCTGCAGGTCCGAATTCACCAGGAGACGAGGCTGACGATACCATCGGATGCCAAGATGTTATCAGAGCAATCGGGACGAAGGTGGCGCTGGCGCAAATGAAGATGGGTTGCATTGGAAGAGATCGTAATAGCCAACAAACAGCACGCAGTCAGCATCAAGGCGGCCTATTCGTTTGTTTTGTCGATGGTAGCGTTCACTGGATCAGTGACGATATCGAAATACGAATTGACGGAATTTCTGAGAACCCGCCCTATGCGTCGGTCTGGGACCGGCTGAATCTTTCGGCTGATGGTCACCCGCTCAACTCGGATCAATTTTGAATTAGGGCTCTGTTGCGTCAAGAAACTAGCTTGGGCAGGCAGCTAGCGATTCGAGTAGGCTAGCCGCTGAGTATTCTCAGCAAACTGTGGGACGAAAGAAGATTTCCGACACGTAAGGAAGTTCTGTCAAATAACTTGCCGGAGTTGAAACGGCACAAGCACCAAGGAACCCCTAGAAATTAGCCGAGGTGGCGTTAGCCGCGGTTGACTTTTTCGAGAAGCTAACCGCGGCTAACACCACCGCGGCCAATGGTTCGACACTAATACCCTCAAGAAGTCGGGAAATTGTTTATCTGCTGCTCCTGAAGTAATTTCCCTTGTTGACTGTTTATCCATTCGGAGTCCTAGATGTCAGCGATTCGACCGTGGCTGTGGTTGTTGCTCTTGGTTAGTGTAGGCGGAGCATTCTGGTATCGCAGTACCGTGCCCACCAAACCGGAGTCAACGAAAAAACAGGTGACTCGGGCAGTGTTTGTCACCGGTGGGGACTCCAATTTCTGGAAACTCACGGTCCTGGGCGCAGAAGCGGCTGCTAAGGCGCACAACGTAGAACTGCAGGTAGAAATGCTTACGGCTGCGGAACAGGCCGATGAGCAACTGAAGCTGCTCGCCAAGATCGACCACGACGCCATCGACGGATGTGCTGTCAGCCCCTTGGATGCCGAGAAACAGACTCCCCTACTTAATAGTCTCGCGAAGGATATGCACTTGGTGACCTTCGATTCCGACGCTTCGCAATCAGATCGGCAGTACTACGTCGGCACAAGCAACTACAATGCCGGAAAGTTTGTGGGCGATATGGTACGAAAAGCTCTCCCTGAAGGTGGCAAAGTATGTGTTTTGATTGCCAGCCTTAGTAAGGGGAACCTGCAGGAAAGAATAGAAGGGTATGAGAAGAGCATGCAGAATGCTCAAGCGGACGCGACGGAAACGGACCCTCGTTGGCAGACGGTCGCAATCTTGACGGATGACGGCGATCCAGCAAAGGCGGAGCAGAATGTCCTCCAAGCACTGCAAGCGAATGAAGACCTGGACTGTTTCGTTGGCCTCAACGGCTGGCAAGGCCCAGCCATACTGAAAGGACTCGCCGATAAAGACCTTCTCAACAAAGTCAAAATTGTTGCTTTTGATGAAGATCCGGAAACGCTCCAAGGAATTGTCGATGGAAGTGTCCACGCGACGATTGCGCAAGATCCCTTTAACTACGGCTATGAAGCCATACGCATCCTGGCATGCTTGCAGAACAACAAGACTTCGGAATTACCGTCCGCGAAACGTGGAGAGATCAACGTCAATTGCGAAGTGATCCGACAAGCGAACGTTGAGGAATTCAAGGAGCGTCTAGAAAAACGCCTGTCGCCTGCAGGGGAGCAGGAGACCCCAGAGGAAGGTGAATCGGAAGCAACTTCTAGCAGAACCACCTAAGCGATCAGTGCAGTAGACAAGATTAAGCTCTTTCTACCAGCGTTTCGGGAGCATCCAAGAAGACCGTTGGCCAAAAGAGACTCCACCTTGTTCGAGGCATTAGGGCGTGATCAGCAAACACGTTCCAAGGCTAATTTCAGTTCCCTGAGAAGCAAAACATCTCAATGCAACGCCTCTCGACTTTCTCTCCCATCCTAGTTGCACTGCTGAGTTGTTGGATGCTGGGTTTCTCGCTCAGCACCGCATATGGTGAACCTGCGGATCGGAAATCATCCGCTGTTGAGATTCCGAAGACTCGTACCTTGGTCTGGCAAGAGAGCTCGGAATTAACCAACAAGATCCTCGAGTACTGGGCAGATCATCCACTGGGCGATTGGAAGTCGGAAGGCAAGATGCGAGTCCCCCGGGCACTAATGGGGCGGTTTGCACTCCGGAGAGACTTGGATGCTGCTAATGCCTACTTGCTTCAGGTCAAACCATGGGGAAATGTGGGTTCAACGTGGAGCAAGCACCCTGAAGGCGACTACGACTTCACATTGGCTGGGTTGGTCCCAATTCTTTTCCTATTTGGCGAAGACCCCAACGTGTTGTTTCCCGAGACGCGAACTCACCTGCTCAACGTACTGATGACCGAGGATGGTGGTGATCCGCTCGTTACAGTTCCCCGCACCATGGGGTTAGTTCGCGATACGGAAAATCACTTACTGATGACCGAAGGATCACGCTTTCTTAAGAATCGTTGGATGGCATTGCACGGAAGCGAGGATCCTCGTTTTGACAACACGACTAATGGGCTGGAGCTTTGGCTCTTAGACATGTTGGAGAATTTGCGAATGGAGGGCCTCTATGAGTTCAATTCAATTCCCTACCAGGGATATACGCTGACAGCACTACTGAACCTAGAGGCGTTCGGTTCGCCAAGAATTAGACGAAGTGCGCGGCGTGTGTTGGACCAACTAAACTGGAAGTATGCCATCGGGAGCCTGAGTCTCCGGCGATTTCCTCCCTTCAGGAGGCAATACCGCCATGCCACTACAACATCTCTGGACGGAGACTATCACACAGCACTTATGAAGACTTGGATGAGCCTGTCACCTGACAGCCCCGCTAATTTGGAAGTCCACGCAGGAGGCCTTCATCATGCACTGTGGGCATGCTGGGCCCCTTATCGATTACCCGATAAAACAGCCAAGTGGATACTGACAAAACCCGAGGAATTCTACGTTCGGATTGGCCATGGACCGGGAGCTTCGCCTGAAATCTATTCGGGAGGTCCCGGCTATTTGTTGAGTGCCGGTGGCGTGCATCGTGGCATGATGTCTCAAATTGTGTCGCGTCCAATTACTCTCTTGTTAGACGATGGTGCCACCGATCTTTCGGAAGTTCTCTATCTGGCAGGCCCGGGTACGGCTTATCGTGGTTGGAATAACACGGGCGTTTGGCGCAATCTAGCCGTCGCAGGGGGGCCAGTCCAGATTCCGCAAAGCTGGACTCCTGATGCGACAGGGCCCAACTGGAGAGTCTTTCATCGCGGAGAGAATCTATGCGTAGCTGTGCATTCTCGTCCCGATCTGGGAATCGTGTATGTGAGCCGATCAGATGACGCTCAGATTGTCGCAAAAACTCTGGAGGAAACAAATGGCGACGCGACGCAGCTCGGAGAATCCTTTTTAACACCTGGAGGACAACGCATTAGTTTCGACGTGAATGCCAAGCAAGACCAATGGGTCTTTTTCTCCCTCAATCAAGAACCATTGGATCGTGAGTTTGATACTTGGCCAAGTTTGTCAGATGAGTGATCCTATGCAAACGCCTCTTCAAGCTTTGCATCCTTCCGCCAAGCGATCCGCTGGGCGAATTGCTCGGTTGTCTCGGCAACAGAAAACCCATCGGTACCAACAGCAGAGGAAGTTGCTGCCAAGCACTAGGGCAAGAGAGCTATGGGCAGAAACTTTTTCATTGAGACCTTCTCGAATTGGGTCGCACGGCTTACTTCAACTTCAGCACGACCTTTCGAAGGTTCATGGGTTGCCATTCTCCTTTTTCGGGTTTGATCTGCAACGTATACTCTCCCGCTTTATCAATTTCGATTGTGCCGATTGACTTCTCAGCGTAGTCGCGAGCTCTTCTCGTAGAAGCAACCTCCACGGTCTGGAGTTGGCCCGGTAGGCCCATGCGGAAGCGACTCTTCTTTCCCTGTAAAGACAGTTCCGCCGACACGTCATAGCTTCCCGGCCGATCGATTGTGAACGACCACTCCACCCAAGCCTCGGCATCCGTCCAGCGACTGAGGTAAGAATCACCACCACGTCGTCCTTCTAGTAAGCTTAGTTGCTCACTCCCTTCGTTGTTATGAAGATAGGCCATGTCGGCCAACAGAACCAAGGAACCGTCTTTGGTAGGCTTTGGCAATACGGTTGAAATATCCAGTTTTCCATGGACCTTCACCACGACGACGCTCGCGATCTTGTCGGGTGCCTCGGCAGGTAGGGATACCGTGACGCCGGCATCCGCCGAAGAGGTTTCCAAGGCCTGCCAACCGTCCATTAGGTAGGCCTGCTCAACTTTGTTATTTAAGCCGGGCACCAGCAGCTTGCCGTCCTTGGGCCAATCAAACACGTGTAGGTACAAAGTTGATCCGTTGGCGAATTCCTTTTTGGTGCAGCGTCCCCAGTCTAGTTTGCCGAACGGGCTGGCCGTACTGCCGTAGATCGACTCACTGTTCACCTTCATCCACTGCCCCATCGCCTTGAGCCGTTCGGTCGCCTGGGGCAATAGGGTTCCTTCGCCGGTTGGGCTGACATTCAAAAGATAATTGCCGCCCTTGCTGGCGATATCGACTAGGTTACGAATCAGGGTCTCGATCGATTTGAAGTCCCTGTCCGATTTCTTGTAGCCCCAGCTGCCACTGATGGGCATACAAACTTCCCAGTCAGCTCCGACCGGCCCCTTGCGTGGGATGTGACGTTCAAAAGTCTTGTGGTCACCTCGATACTCTTTCCCCAGGCGATCATTGGTGATGATACCGGGCTGCAAATTCGTACTGGAGTGAAGGCTGTCGAAGGCTTCCTTACTCATATCGCGAGGCGTATCCCACCAGAAAATCGCAATGGGACCGTACTCTGTGAGCAATTGCTTGATCTCGGGAGCCGCCTTTTCTTGCACGTATTCATCGAAGCTAACGCGTTTGATGGTCTTGTCCCATCCGTTCCCCATGCCGCCGGGATGATGCCAATCTTGGCACTGCGAGTAGTAGAAACCGAAGCGAATCCCCTGTTCCTGGCAAGCCTCGGCAAGCTCCTTCATGACATCACGCTTGAATGGGGTGGCATCCACGACGTTGTAGGGGCTGCTTGTCGAGTGGAACATGGCAAAACCATCGTGGTGCTTGGCGGTGATGACTAGGTATTTCATACCGGCCTCTTTGGCCAATCCGACAAAGGTCTTGGCATTGAATTGGGTGGGATTAAACTTATCGACGTTTTCCACCTTGTAGTCAGCGATGGGAATCTGCGCCTTGTTCATCATCCATTCCGCACTGTTGGTCGGCATCTTGCCTCTGAATTCCCCGCCAGTCGCCGAATAGACACCCCAGTGCACGAACATGCCGAACTTGGCCTCGCGCCACCACGCCATTTTTGCGTCATCAGCGTGTTGGTTCTCGACGTGCTCCTGAGCAGCCAGTGGACTTGCCATGAGCAGAATCAAGCAGCCAATAACAAATTTAATTTTGAAGAGTTTCATGATTGCTAAGAACCTCTTGGTCTGAGTTCTGGACGGGAATCATCGACGACGAGTAACAGATGTTTCTGGCCAAAGAAAAGCGTTGAGCGGGCTGTCTAGTGTAGGGCATCTACACTAGGGGCAACGTGTGAACAGTGTCTTTCGCTTCCTACTTCGTCTCGTTACCGACAACGCGCAAGATTGCGATGCACTAACGAATTTTGCTGCAGTGCCAATCTATCACACAATTCACCCCGCATAAACATTTGCCCCCGCTCTTACGTGTGAATCCACTTTTCAATTTATGGTGGAACGAGATCGTCTTCTTGTGAGACGAGCATCGGAACAGTGAGTGGGACATCCCTATTTGCAAGAAGGACATCATGTTTTCGAAGAAAAGCGTAACACTTCCGCCATCTGAAGTTGATGTTAGCGAGTAACTTGGTTTTGGGTTATTGCCCACGGGGCACGTCAACAAGTGAAAAGTTGGAACCGTCGAATCAGCAATCGTTCCTGGCTGCTTCGCTCAGCGAAGTGTAGTCCCGCAAACTTTTCCGACAAGAAGAAGCGGTCGTCCGCTACGCTCACTTCGCGGGACAACCATTCTCACCCATGCTGTAACACTGTCAATGAAATGAAAACGGAACTCGCGAACTTATGTTCAGCTAGCAAATCGAAGTTTTGGAATATGCTCTAGTGGATGGGCGTATTGAGTCTTATCTGATAGCCTTCTCGACCTTCTCTTCCAACTCCTCGGCGAGACCGCCTTTGCCAATCGGCTTGGTCACTAGTTCGATTTCACTCGGACGCCAAGTCTTTGCTATCCATGGCTCGAGCGGGCCATACATGCGGAGGATGGTGAACCAGCTTTTGCCCGGGACGGTTTGCAACCAGTTACCTTCTTGGCCCTCGGGAGCCTTTGGGGCGAAGTAAACATCGTAGGAACCGTCGTCGTTTTTCTTCATGCCCTTTGTCTGGCTACCGATAGTCGGAAAGGGTTGGCCGGTTTGAAGCTGTGAGCGGGTCTGGGTGTCATACATGGTGATAGCCCAGAAATCGTTGACCGGGACGTTGGGCGGCAGGTGCAACTTATAGGTCTTGGATCCGTCGAAGGGTTGCTGGTTGGCATCGAGCCAAGCGAGCGCGTAGTCGGATCCCTGCCCAACATGACTGGTCGCCATGGCGGGGGTGACGCCACCGGCGTTGAAGTAGTACAGCACGCGAGCATCCAGGTTCATCGTGCCGTCGGCCTCGAAGGCGGTGTTGTGATTGGCGAAAGCCGTGCTCCAAACGCTGTCGGTATCCGGATAGATCGCCACGCCGCCGATGCGCGGCTGATAGGTGATGGCGCGTGCGGTTGCGGCGCCGAGGGTGGCGGATTCGGCGAGGAGCTTCTTCATCCGGGCATCCGGATTGAATGGCTTACCTTTGAC
Organism: Adhaeretor mobilis; assembly: GCF_007741515.1. GTDB lineage: Bacteria > Planctomycetota > Planctomycetia > Pirellulales > Lacipirellulaceae > Adhaeretor > Adhaeretor mobilis. The sequence goes on along the minus strand of NZ_CP036263.1, from coordinate 5,156,374 downwards.
GATGCCGATCGCGGCTACCTCGCCGCGCACGTCCGGGCTAATGGCATCGATCGGTTCTTCTTGGATGACCTCGTTGAGGTTTTCAAAGTAGGCATAGTCGCTGGGGAAAAGAGTACTGAATGCCTTGTTGGACACGTTGACGAATTCGGTGGGGGCCGGCTTTTTCGCGTCCTTCAGCGGATAAACCTTCAGGTTGGAAGTAATGTTTTCGACCGCAGGCTTCAGGCCGTTCTTGATCGAGCCGCGCAGGAACATGAAGTTCCGGTTGGTCGGCGGCTTGAGGAGGAAATAGCCGTCCGGAATTTCGCCATCGTAGTCGGGAGGAATGACGAGATACTTGCCGCCCTTGCCCTTGTCCGGGCCGGTGACGCCCATATTTCCGACGAACCGCTGCCAGGCGTCGTTGAGAAAGCCGAGCATGCCGGGCGGGACGTCGATGACGGTTGGGCCGTCACTGGACAGGTCCGTATAGGTGTAAGCGTAGAGTGTCGATGTATTGGCGGTGACCACGAGGGTCTGCGAATCCATGAGTTGTTCGAAAATCGCGATTTTGTTCGCTCCCTTGGCCCCGGCATCGGCCAGACCCTTGCGGACGTTGTACATCGACACGGCTCCGACATTGTCGAGGAACACATCGACGGCGCGACTGCGGTCGAGGTTGTCGTAGAGCCTGTCGATGGTGGCATCGCTGGGCACGCCGTCGAAAAACTCGAGACTGCCGATAGCGGTCTCGACCTTGTCAGGGATGGAGATGGACTCGAGAGTCTCTTTCGAAACCTGGGCGTGGGCGACGGTCACGGCGAAAAGGATGGCACTGGTGGCGAGCAGGGCGGTGATAGAACTGTAAATTTTCATTTTATAGCTTTGTGCTTGAGTGCTTGTTAGATGTCAGGGGAAGAGCAGGGGGGATTCTAGCGTCACTGCGCCTACGGAGCTTCGACCGGACCGATCAACGGGGTGCGTACCGGTTTGGCGACTCCGAAAAATACCACCGTCGTATTTGCGGCAAAGCGGGTGAAAAGCGCCTCGTCCGGCACCTCCGTGAAGCCTACGTCCGTCTAGTTCCAACTGTTGGCCACCCATGCGTTTCCCGCAGGATCGATGGCGACCGCTGTAACGGTTTGTAGTCCGTCGATGTAGCTGCCGGGAGGGGAAATAGGATCGCCCGTTGCTAGTCCCGGGGGGAAGTTCTCAGGGCGCACACCACACAACTGGGTGATGGAGTGGCTTATGGAGCTGGCGACCCAGACATTGTCATTGCCGTCGATAGCAACGCCCCACGGTCCAGTGATGTTCTTGCCTGCGTCAAAGTGACCGAGAACCGTGCCGTCGGGACGTATCATCGACACATCGCCTCCCTCGACACGTCCTTCGATGTGATCCGCCGCAGAGACCGAGGCGGCTAAAAGAGCAGATACAAGAATCAGCGTGGCACCGGCAAGGGTTTGGTGACTTAGATACATTATGGGGATTTCAATGTGGTGGAAAAGTATGGAAAATGAACAGCCACTACAAAGAGGTGGGTGGAACAAAAGTGTCGGATCGATTCATGTTGAGCAATCCGCATCTGAATGCGCAGGCCGGTCTTGTTCTCGACCGGCCTGCATGGTTCAACATTAGTTTGGGAACTATTTCACTAGCTCCACCTCGGTCGGCTGCCATTGCTTGTCGAAGAACGGCTCAAGCGGGCTGTAGAGACGCAACGCCGGAAAGAATCCCTTGCCGGGAAGCGTTTGAATCCAGTTGCCACGCTCCACGCCCTCAGGCTGCTCGGGACTAAAATAGAGGGTGGTGGTCCCATCTGAGGCGGACGTAGCAGCCGGTGACGGGTAGCTCTGACTTCCTGCGCGTGGATAGCGTTGCGGAGTGGCCAGCATCGAGCGGGTCATCGTATCGTACAAGGTGAACGACCAGAATTTCCCGGCGGGAATGTCCTTCGGCAGGGTGACCTTGTAGGTCTTTGATCCATCAAAGTAGTTCTTATCGGAGTCCACCATCGTCCATAGATAGGTGGATCCGATACCAGGCAGTCTCATGGCCATCGCCGGTGTGATTCCGGTGACGCCATAGAAAAAGGCACGCCGCGCATCCAACTGACGATATCCGGTCGTCGGGAAGGGCTTCACCCCATCCTTGGTGATCATCGGGATGGGGGTCTCAAATTCGTAACCCGTAGCGAAGAGCATATTCTGCCAGTTGGAATCTCCGCCGTAGTAGTACCAGGACGGATCCCTTGGAGCCATGAAGATGCTCCGCGAAGCCGCGTTGGCGACCACCAGCGCTTCGGTGAGAATTTTTTTCATCCGCTCATCCGGCGTGAAGGGCTTGCCCTTGACGATGCCGATAGCGGCAATCGGCCCCATCAGCTCGGGATCGAGGGAAGTCGCTGGCTCCTGCTGAATGACCTCGTTCAGCATCTCGTAGTAAGTCCAGTCGTTCGGAGGAATGGTATTCATCACCTTGCCGCTCCCCTCATGGAAAACGGTTGCCGGAGGATCGGTGATTTTGCCGAGCGGTGCTTTGCCATCGAGGAACTCAGCGATCGGAGTGCCAAAGCTACCCGGTGTGTATGGATAGATTTTGGTGAGCTCCTTGATTCTCGCGACTACAGGCTTCGGATCGTTGTTGTTCTCGATGAAAGCGCGTGCAAACCAAACACCGTGGGTGGTCTTGGAGAAAGCGACATTGAATCCCCCCTCAGGCAAGGCTCCTTCGTATCCGGGAGGGACGATCAGATACTTTCCGCCTTCGCCGCGATCCGGGCCCGGGAGGCCGACATCTATGACCCAGCGGAACCAGGCATCCTGAACGGTGCCGAGAACCTGCGGCGGAGTTTCAATGACCACCGGGCCTTTGCTGAGATCGAATCCGCCGATAATGTAAACCGTGTCCGCATTGGCTGTTAGAAACAGCGAATTGGCATCCATCAACTCAGAGAAAACGATGACTTCATTGTCTTTCACGCCGATTTCTTGAAGACCTTTGCGGATGGCGTGAATACTTACGCCTTGCAGGGTATCAGAGAACGCACGGGTCGCGTGCGTGAAGTCCACGTAGTCATAGACCTTCTCAAGAGTGTCCTCGGTTGGCTGGCCGTCGGTGAACTTGAGCGATCCGATCACGGTATCCACTTCGTCAGGAGAGGTGATCGATGGCGGGACGGCAGCACTTTGAGCAATGGCTGAATGGGTTGAGATGATGGCGAGCATTGCCGTGGCAATAGTAAGGCCGCAGGCAGCGCTATGATGGGTTCGATGTGTAGTATTCATATAAGTTAGCTTTGGTTATCCCGATATTGTTAGTGGATTTTCTTTAGTTGGCTTTCACAATGCTTGGTGGCTTCCAGCTACCTTCGCCCGGAGGTAGGACGGATGGGGCTTCAGTCTGTGGCCAGTAAAGGCGCATCGCGAGATAGACGGTGTCGTTTGGGGCGGGGAGCCAGTTGGCTTCCTTGTCGGCACCGGGGCTTTCGTGCTGGATGTAGATCGTCAGCGAGCCGTCGTCGTTCTTCTTCATGTTAGACATCATCGGGGAGTTGATGATGTAACGGTTGATGGGGTTCTCGATGAGAAGTTGGGTCTTGCCGTCATACATCGTCACCGACCAGAAAGCGTTGACTGGTGGGGTCTTGCCGGCGGGGAAGGTGAGGGTGTAGTTGGACTTGCTGCAATCGAGTGTATCACCATTTCCATCCACCCGGGTGTAGGGGTAGGTCGCTTCAATGGCGTCATTTGCATAAATGCCGGCCCTGGCGCCTGCGGCACGTTTGAGCCAATCGCCGTTGAAGAACTTCTGGTCGCCGAAGAAGGCACCGATGTTCCAGTTGTTGACCTGCTTGGTGCCTTCTGCGAGGTACTTGCTCACCTTTGCGTCACCGGCCTTCAACGCCTCAACGAATGCGAGTTTATGTTCCGGGCTGAGGTCTTCGAAGTCAAAGACCTTGGCCGGGCCAATGCCGATAGAGGCAAGCTTGGCGTGGATGTCCTTATTCTGGTCGGTGGTCGGGACAAACTCGAGGGCGGCATCGAGGTATTGGAAGAAGTTCTCCTTGATACCGGGAGTAGAGGCCGGGAGGAAATCGATCTTTGGTGCGGCAGTGGGTGCAGGCTGTTTGAGGAAGGCGGATAGTAGTTCCACTTGGTAGCCGGCTTGGACCTTGATCACGTTTGGCATGTCTTCAGGATTGAAGAGCTGGGTGCGGTAGGCAACGAGGGAGAAGGGCGTAGTGGACGTGAAAACCTGCTTGATGCCTTCGGGCTTTTCGCCTTTCCAATCCGGGCTTACAACCATGTAGCTACCGGGCTCGTTGCCGGTGGCACGACTGCCGATGTAGCCGTAGTTGTAGGTATTGCCGTCGCACATCATCACCGCGTAGTAGCGTTTTTCTTCGACGGCAGGAACAGTAAGGACGATCGGTTCGGCACGCAGGTCGAGCCAAGTGAAGGAGTAAGGTGTATCGCTGTTTGGTGAGATGACCGCCGTGTCCTTATAGGTGTAGACGCGAGGCTCGTTCTTGATTTGATTAAAGGGTGCTTTGAACTGACTGCCGCCTTCGTCGACAGCGTATTCATACATCACGGCGTAGTTCATCACGATCGGCAGACCGTAGATGAAGCCCTCCTCGGCGATGGCTTTTATTTCCTCTATACTGGGGGCGGCGATGCTGGCCTTCTTATCGGCTTCGATCGCCGTAGTGACGGGGACATTTTTCTTGCCGCAGCCGACGAGTAGAGCGACGGCGAACACACCGCATATCGCACCGATAGACAACGTTGTTCTTGACGTATTCATCTTCTGCTTCCTTTTTTGCTTTCGACTGCGATGGTAAAAGTTCAGGATGGCTGTCGGCCAATCCGGCCAACAGGCAACTTATACAGCCTGATCCATACCACTCTTTGATATAATATACCTCCCAGAAAGCACCATGCAATTACGCAGCGGCAAGTCTGCGCCGAGACTCTCGAAAAAGGCGGACCGAGCTCGTGGTACTGCTTGCCGGCCCTAGTCGCTTCAAGAGCGTGTTGGACGTCCGGTAAATCGCTGAGGTTGAGCAAGTTCGTGCGTGTTGCGTTTAATACAAACTCGCAGACGTGGCAGAGGCCGATCCGGAGGTTTTCATACTAACTGCTTGAGGATATTTCTTCCCCCAACCCAAAATACCGCTGCGAGCCTATGCCGACCAACTTAGCTAGAACCCCATGGTCCTACTCAAACTATTGGGAGCATTGGTATAATGACTTTGCAATCCTCCTGCACTTCTCTAACACGCGGATTCACATGAAAGCAAGAAACCAAACAGCCGCCATGCTGCAGATGACGCTATTTGTCGGGGGCTTGCTCCTGAGTGTCAGCTTCGCCTCTGCCGCGGATCCAGAACTCGACGCCGCCCTGGAGCCGACACTGCGCGACGTTCTGTACGGGGATAGCCCAAGACATAAGCTGCACTTCTGGAAGGCTGATTCGGCACGGCCAACTGCGCTGGCCTTCCACATTCATGGCGGTGGTTGGAATGGTGGCGAGAGGCTAAATAGAAATCTAATATCCGTGCTCCCTGGCCTGCTCAAGGCAAAGATTTCGGTTGTCAGCGTTGAGTATCGTCTGATCCGTCATGCCGTTAAAGAGGGCGTCGATCCGCCCGTCAAAGCGCCGCTGTACGACTGCGCCCACGCGCTGCAGTTTGTGCGCAGCAAAGCAAACGAGTGGAATCTGGATCCAAAGCGAGTCGCCGCGTTTGGTGGCTCGGCTGGTGGCTGTACGAGTCTCTGGCTGGCCTTTCACGATGACCTTGCCGATCCCTGTAGCGAAGACCCCATCGCCCGCCTGTCGACCCGACCCAACTTTGCCGTCGGGTTGCGTGCACAGACCACTCTTGATCCGATGCAGATGAAAAAGTGGATGCCGAATGGGTTTTACGGCGGTCACGCGTTTGGGATCATCAACCCCGGTAAGGAGAATCGCGAGAAGAGCATCAAAGCTTTCCTCGCTAGCCGTGACCAGATGCTCTCAACCATTAACGAGTATTCACCCTACGCTCTGGCAAGCAGCGACGACCCGCCGGTCTATCTCTACTACCATGTGAAGCCAGCGATGGGGAAAGACACCAAAGATCCGACGCACAGTTCAAACTATGGCGTCAAGCTGCACGAGCATCTCCAATCGCTGGGGGTCAAGAGTGAGTTAGTCTACCCCGGCGCCCCCGACATAATTCACGCTACGATCGAGGAGTGTCTAGTCAGCCGCTTGAAGTAGTGTCATGGGATTCAACCAAGCCTTGATACAGAATTGACGTTCGTTTGGTAGTCTGACGATGCGTTAGGCTACTGCTGATTTTCGAAGCATCAGTGCGTTGAGATGGACGTATACTGCCCTGGATTGTACGTCACAGGATTCGGAGGACCACTTCGAGTCGAGAATTTCAACACAAATAAGGGCTCATGAAGTATCGGGAGCGCCCTATCCGCAACGAGACCTCATAACGTTTGTTCCAGAGCCGGCAGGGCGATTCTCAGATTTGGTGGCTTGCATTGCTTTCAGTACGGGAAGGCAAAGAGTTGGCTTGCGAACTGACCGGTTGGATAGGTTCTCTTAACTATATGCTACGTCAGCGCACGTTACTGAAGCCAGGCAGGAACTCCATTCCGCTGAAAACTCTCAACTCGCAGATCGTAGGAGTCTTTGGAAAAACTGGATTTCCCTGGCGGAAGTGCATCAGTCTCGGGCAGCCATTTGCGATGCCCTTCTAGGATTTCTTCGTATCCTGACTGGCTTGCCAAATTATTGTGTTCCTCAGGGTCAGTCCGATGGTCATAGAGTTCTTCCGATCCATCTCGATATCGAATGAAACGCCAGTCTTGACTACGGACAGCGTGATTCTTGTAGTACCGATTGGTCAATACAGGTCTCCCTCGCTCTGCCTCTGGGTCATCGATCAGTTCTTTGATATTCACGCCATCCAGCGCTTGTTCGGGGAGATCACACAGCGCAGATAGAGTTGGATAGATATCGATCAGGCTTACCGGACAATCGTTTGTTTGATTCCTGGCTTTCAGCTCTGGGTAGGAAAAGAACAGTACCACTTGAGTCGCTTCTTCCCACAGGCATTGTTTTCGCCAATGCTTCTTCTCACCCAAGTGCTGGCCGTGGTCGGAGCACAAGACGATGATGGTATTGTCAGCATAGGGGCTTTTTTCAAGTGCATCGATGACTCTACCGATTTCATGGTCTACAAAAGTGGTGCATGCTAAGTAGGCGCGCACAAGCTCTTTCCAATAAGTCGGACTCAAATCTAGCACTTCCTTGTGATCGCCGTTCGGCAAGGTGCCATAGGCCATCGCTTTTCCATACAAGGGAATGTCGGAAAAATCGTCATCCGGAACTTCGGGCACTTGAATCGAATTCAATGGGTACTGCTCGAAGAATCGCTTCGGGGCCGTATAGGGAACGTGTGGTCTCAAAAAGCCGACAGCCATAAAAAAAGGCTTCTCGAAATCCTGCTCCAATTGCTCTACCGCCCATTGAGCAATTTGTTCGTCGGGCATTCCCTTAGGAGGAATACGTCCTTGCTCAAGCGCTTCCCAGTTGAGCGAATCTCCTTTGACAGCTTTTCCGTATTTCAGCTTGAAGGCGCCGCCGTCCTGGGCAGCGGGGCCAAACTTCCCTTTGCTGGCGGCGTTCTTTCGAAATCCGTAATTGGCTCTACGGGTGACATCCCAATAGGGGTAGGTGAAATCTTGCACCCCTTTGTGAAATATCTTGCCTGCCGCCAAAGTCGTGTAGCCATTGTTCTTGAACAACGTGGGCATCGGAAGTCGGCCAGCGAGGACTTGGTCGTAAGAATCTCTGATACCCTTTAAGCCAGTAGTTCCATACCAGCCGGTGTTCACGGGATGCAGCCCTGTAAGCAGTGAGTGTCTGGAAGTATTGCAAACGGGTGCCGAGCAATGAGCGTTTGTGAAAGTGGTCCCGCTTTGGAAGAGTTTGTCCAAGTTGGGCGTTTTCGCTTGCAAGTTACCTTTCAATGCGCCTGTCCAGTCGTTCAAGTCATCAACCATGATGAACAAGACGTTTGGCTGCTTGCTCTTAGGTTGTGGTGTTTCCTGTTGAGCGGACGCAAGATTCGGTACGAGTCCGCAAAAGAGGATTGCCAAGCTAGCCCAGGCAGTCTTGGGGATTCTCATTTGGCTACTCTTGTATCGGTGTGGTGAACAGTGCCATCGACATCATGAAATTTTGCAATGAGCGTAGGTTTCGACTTGATTCGCTGTACGGTTACTGAAAGAAAGCCTCCTTTGACTCGCAGGAAGCGATGATAGTCTTCCACATAGTCATCCTGGCTCCAGCCACCGGCATGTTTGTCTGAAGCGGGGCCGCAGCAATACTCGCGGACATCGGTTTTGGGATCAACGGACATGTATTGCCAATGCCTGTCGCCACAAACGACGATCGCATTCTCTTGCGAGCCGAGAAAATCTCTTAGTTCTTGCCCCTCGGTTTGGAAACCAGCGTTAGCATGGTTGTCGTTCTTTTTTGATCGGTCGGGGCCCACCAAAGGCGTCGGACTAATGAGGACTCGAAAGGTTGCGTCGGATTCCTGAAAAGTGCGCTTAAACCACTTCTTCTGCTGCTCGCCCCAAATGGTTTTCCGAGGGCTGTCCGGTGCATTGTTCGAGCTGCGAAAGTCACGGCCTTCAACCAGCCAGATCTGTAAGTCGCTCCCCCAGCGGAAAGTCCGATAGGTTCGCGCGCCCATGGGAACTTGCTCAAGAAAAACCGCTTGTCCCTGTGCAAATGTGAATTCGTGCATATAGTTTGACTTCATCGTCGGCCAGCAGTCGTCCACCCAAGTGTCGTGATCGTCCTTCTCAAAGTAGCTGGGAACCTGACGATGGAAATCCAAGTTCGTCGGCCAGCTGAACATTCGTTGCCAGTGGTAACGTGCCAGCGGTAGCGTCTTGGCGAGTCGATCGTAGTAGAGAATGTCCCCCGTATGGACGAAAAAGTCCGGCTTCAGTCGAAGCATGGATGGGTAGATCTGAAACCCGTCGGGGCGATCTTGGTCGTTGTCTCCTTGGCCCGTTGAAACGGTAAAGACAACTCGGGCACTTTCCTCAGGTGATGGGGCGGTGCGGAAGCTGCCGCTCAGTTGCGAAGTTGGCTCAGTTTGTCCTGAGCCACGTCCCTCCACTTGCAACTCGTATTTAGTTCGTGGCTGCAGCCCTTTCAAGAGTATCTGTCGCGAGTAGTCGCGTTCGGAATTCACGGCGTCCCACGGCGACGAAATCCATTCTAGTTGACCTTGAGGTCGGTAACGGACCCTGGTATCACCGCCTACACCGGGAACGGACTCTCGCAAGTCCCCCACAGAAGTGCCGGAAGGAAAGACTACCGCTTCAACCGTTCCTTTTCGACGCGCCTTGTCGTTCTTGTTGCCAACGTATTTGATTTCGACTTGGGGGCCATCGCTCGGGTTGCGCTCAGGACGCTTTGTGAGCCGAGTCCAAACGATTGCTGAGTCAGGGGTGACTTCCCCTATCTTCAGTCCCGTTGCTTGATACGCATGCTGTTCAGTCTCTGAATGTGCGTTTGGCAATAGAAGAAAAAGAACCAACGAAAGCGAGCCCAGTATTTTCATTATTGTACGCAATCTCTTGTCTTCACGATTGGAATGAGAAATAGGATCGTGAGCAGAACCCTCGACGAGCTTGAGCGATCAAAGTTCCAGAGAGTGTTCCGATTAGGGTTGTTGGCTTGAAAGTAGAATGCACGTGTTGCTTCTGCTTAGTGTGAGATCTCTGGAGTAGTGCGAGCACTACCGCATTCGCAGTACTAACACGTTCGCCGAGGAAGCAAACTCTGGAGAAAGCAAAAATAGAGTTGAACTGAATGTGTGAGACAACCTTGCAGAAGACTCATGCAAAACCGGGCGACTCGATACCTCCTCGGCAGCCAAGGCAACTCACCTTGCCCGCCTCGTATCTCCGTTCGCCTTACTCGTGAGGGCGAACTCGACTTCATTGTTCTCCCCAGGTTTTACTTCCACAGTCAGGCCTGATGTGGCAGGCCGCGAATATCGTCGTGGCACGGTGACGCTCGGTTTCTTGGTAGCCGAATCCATATCGTCCCCCGGCAAAGCAGCTACCGTGGCGGGATGCGTGCCGACTTGCGCTCCATCACCTTCGCTATAGGTTTTGAGCACAAAGGAACCGTCTTGCTTGATCAATCCTTTGGCCGACCGACCCTTACTAGGCAAGAGATACACAATGCCCTGCGTTAGCGGTTCCCCGTCCAGGGTGACTCGACCCGAGACAGGGGCCGTATCCTGTTCGTAGGAAGGCGAGTCACAACCAGCCAGTGCCACAGCAAACAGGCAAGCTGCCAGCAATCGCAAGGGGCGGGAATCGCGAATGAGCTTTCTCAACATGAATGCCTTATAGCGAACCATAATCGATAATTTGCCCATCATTGCGACTGGCCAAGTTGTAGAGGACCCTCAATTCGACATTCTCAGAGAAGTAGGTCGCCGAGCCATCGCTCATCGCAAAGTGACACCCTCCGGGATGTTCGGAGCCAAAACCGACATTGTTTCGTAAAGGTCCTGGTTTGTCGCCGCTATTGATGGTGTAGGCAACGTTCTTGCCAGCATACATCCACTTGCCGTTCGTGGAACCACAGATCCAAGGGCGCGTTACGTCGGCCTCCGGATCGCCGAAGGCAGACTCGCCTACCAGAAAAGTGTTGCTGGTGCCGTCCTCAATCTGGCCAATAGTGGTTCTGCTGTACCGGTAGATGACTCCACTATTGGCAATGGGCCCGAAGTTTCCGGTGATACAGGGGGGTGTCCCTCGCGAAGATCCCTGTTCCTCTTTCGCCATCGTGTACGGAGAAGATTCGTCGGTGCAAAAGTTAGGAATCGTAGCATCAAATTCCGTGTTGGCCCCCAAGACCGCCATGATGTGAGACCTTAACTCCGACCCTTGCACGATCCCAAATCCGCCAGAGGTACCTCCCGGCCCGTTGAGATTGACCTCTTCCGTAACTCCTCGGCTAGGACAGCGGACGAGTGAGAGAGTGGACTTGGTGGGGATTTCATTAATGGGGTCCGACCAATTTTGGGACTTGTCAATGGTATCCCATAGCACCTGTTGCTCTACATAAGGGAGCAAGAAGACCGTCCAGGAGTATTCATGTTTCAGGGTTGTACCGGCATTCGGATCTAGCGAATCGGTCGAGGGGGGGAAGTGCCCAAAAGCACTCTCGTAGTTCATAGCACCGATGCTGATTTGCCGATGTTGGTTCAGGCATTGATTGCGTCGGGCCGCTTCGCGAGCCGCCTGAACCGCTGGCAATAAGAGGCCCACGAGAACGCCGATAATGGCGATGACAACCAGCAGCTCTACTAAAGTGAAGCCAGATTTCCATTGCTCACATCGAGAAGCTGCCGGCTGGTCAACTTTCCAGCATGTCTTCCGGATTCGAGCTATCCGCCTGCGAGGATCCATCTTGTCGCTCCTAGTCATGGGCTAATTAAATGTTTTTCGTTGAAAGCTGACACGGTCCGCGACCTGCCCTCTCGCGGACCGTGCCTTGTCTTGCCAAGTCTATCGTGCAACTAAGCTGGCAATCGACCGCGTCGGGTGCCTGCGAATCCAAAAGCCGCACACAGAAGCATCAGGCTAGTGGTAGGCTCGGGTACTGCAGATACAGCTCCCGCGGAAACGACTTCGAGTTGGATCAAGGAAGAGCTGACATTCAACTGAAACTCCAGCCCCGTACCCGTGAACGCCCCACCGGCATCAATGACGCTCAGCACCAAGGAATTGTCAATGAGCGTTCCACCGCCGCCTGCAGCTGCGCCAAACTCGGTTTGCCAAGTGAGGAAGTCAACTCCGTCGGAATTGCCGTCTCCATCGGCGTCTGCCCCGTCGTCGACGCCATAAGAAGTGTTCCAAACTGCAAGATCATCGCCATCGACGCCGTTCAGACCATCGAAATTCGCCAACTGTCCTGTGGAAGCGCGAATGATGTCGAAGGTATCTCCCAAGGTGGGCACGTAAGGGCCCGCAGTAATCGTATCGGTTTGAGAAGGAACGGCAGGATTGACTAAGATTTGCAAGGTTCCATCCAAATTGGCCGTACCATCCACAAGAATCTTGTCGAAGTCGTTGGCGCCGGTCCCTGAGACTTGCATGGTAAGTGTCGAGGTACTTGCGAGAGTCAAGTCACCCGATTGTCCACTGTCGCTAGCAACGTGCAATTCCAGAGGAACATGCTGGTCGTCGACTTCATGACCAACTATCAATGCGCCTCCCGCGTTGACCGTGATCTCTCCCATTCGCAGGGTATGTTGCGTGTTGATATTTCGACTGCCCATTTCCAGAACACCCCCCGAGTTGACAACGAAAGCTGCGGCGGGAAACTCCCTGCGAATTTCGACATTGACGAAATCGTTAGTGGTCATAGTGCCCGAGTAAGTGCCAACTTCGATATCACTACCCTGGTCCGTATTGTTTACCTCAAGCTCATTCAGAGTCGTGCTCCCTGAAGTAGGGTCAGTCGCCGTGCCATTGACGGTAATGTCTGCCGACCCAGTTATCGTGTCATTAATGAAGAGCCTGCGTTCGTTCCCAACAAATGTCTTGGTAAGGTCGATGGCCACAGGTGCATTCGCCTCGATAGTCGATGTGCCGTTGAGGCGATCAACCGTGCTGCGATGGTCAATGCTGCCAGCTTGATTGAAAGCTGTTGTTCCCCCGCCAGCACCGTCACCATTAAAGACTAGACGATTGGCACCGGTGGAATTCATTTCCAGACGCCCCCCAATCCCAGAATTAGGTTCGGTGTAGAGGACCTCGTCGCCAGAGCCAGCAAACGTGATCGTGCCCGTGTGAGCGGTTGCTGCTGAGAGGAATAAGTCGGAACCGGTCCCATTGCTATTGACGACCATGTTGCCCGTGCCAGACATGACCATGTCGATAAAGATGTCGGAACCTGCACTAGGATTCATTGTCGCAGTTCCATCGAGAATTAAGGTTCCCAGGGCATTGATGTCCCCTAAGGCAAAGTCGCCAGACGAGTTTTGAGTCAAGTTGGCACCCGCATTAACGTAAAGGACATCTTGATCAAAACCATCGGCGGTGAAATCAAGCGTACCCCCGTCGGCTACAATCATGGCATTCCCCTGGAAAGTACCTGCCCCATCCGCTTCGACAATGTCGCCGGAGACCACCCGATAGGTATTGCCCGCTACAGGTACCGCATTGTTGACCCACGTGGCAGTCGCATTGATCGGGCCACCTCCTGATCCATTCGAGTCGATGTTATCGAACGAGAACAGTCGAGCGGCTCCAACTCCCGCGGCAAGTTCCTTTGACTTGATGTCAATCTGTTGGTTACCGCCACCCACAATCCCAAAGACAGCAGAACCCAGCCCAGGCCCAAAGGACTGAATGTCGGAACCGAAGAATGACGACAGAATGGGAGTATTGGTTGTACCTGGTGCAAGAAATTGAGCCACTTCGTTACCAACAGCATCCAAATCGCGGAAAGACTCAACGGCGCCCGGAGCACTTGCAGCTGCCACATTCCATGTCAAAGTTGTCTCATCAATGATCGCTCGCAGATCTGGATCGGTGATTGAATAGACGCCGAACGTGTCGCCCGAACTTCCATCCACGTCGGTGGTGACTTCCAAAAAGTAAGGCAGCGTTGGATCGATCGCTTCGGTGAGATCGAACGTCAGGAATGCTTTGGCGTTGAGGCTGTTAGCACCATCGCTTCCGCCACGAATGGTGATATTGGTCCTCGCCCCTTGCACGTCGTCTGGTTCTTCTTCCGGATCATCGCCATCGTCAGAAATGTAGGTGTCGACGACCAACGTACCGACACTCTTCTCGGCGGCGTACGTTGCAGAGCCAATTACGCAGCCAACCAGCACTAGAAACGTAAGAATTGAAGCTTGTTTTCTTCGAAATGCCATGAAACCAATCTCCCTGAATAGCGAGCAAGATAAGCGGTAGAGCAGAAAAACCCTTAATCGAATAACGTGTTATGAGGACTCAATCTTCCAACGGAATCAAGCGGGTTGCAGCAACTCCAGGCAGCTTCCCGCAAGAAAACCAGCCCTCCGAGTACTTGAAAGGGCGATAAATCCAACCTTTGGACAGTAATTCACCCTGTAAAACAGCATAAAGTCTATCTGGGCGATTATCAGCAACCTAACTTGTTCTCTTTGGGGGCCAGAGAAGCTGACATGATTGAGCACCTTCCTAGTGCCCAGCGACTGCGACCCCGTACATATTGTAGCCATTCTTTGATGCGGGCTTCTTTACGGACCCCAGAATAACGGTCCGGGGAATTGGTACCTCCTGCTTCCAAACGGAAAACACCGTGTCGATACTCTCCCCTGGGCCTACTCCTGAGATCAAGTCGGGGCGGAACCGATTACGTCCTTCATCGAGGCCGATATCTATTCCGGTATCCTCGAAATCTCTGCGCAACCAAGGCGGCACGCTCACGTTATCGCTAAAAAACACATAGATCGAAGCAGATCGAGTTACCGAAATCTCCACCTCCAGGTCGCTATCAAATTTGTCGTCATTGAAAGGCATGACATAGTCAGCGCCGATCAATTCGCGTGGGAGTCCTTCAGCTAAGAGACCATTCCATTGATGAGGACGATCAACAAACGCTTGGCAGTCTTCGCGGAACCCGCTGTGAACGATTCGGTAGAATTTTCGGTTCGACGGATTCTGCTTGTCTGTGTTGTCGCGAACCGCCCCAATTGCGGGGAGTCTTTGAAACACGGGGGGTAGCTGCCGAACACTGGGAAGGTGCCTGTCGTCGATGGAAACGACGCGTGTTCTCGCGCCGCTGCTGTCAATACGAACGGCTTCTCCTTGAAGCAAGCGTTCTCTTGTGTCGGAACTATCAACTTGTTGGCGGTCGCTAGTAGAGCCGAATTCCAGATCAACCTCGCCTTCAAAAACGGCAATTTCCGTTTGACCGGACTCAGCGATCGAAACTCCAAATTCAGTGCCGAGGTCTGTGACACGTGCCATTGGAGTTTCGATAACAAAACCGACCCCAGTACTGCCGACGCGAGCAGAGAACCGACCGTACTCGCTCGAAACTCGATCGGTACCCAAGACTTTAAGCTGGGCTGGTGCCAGCAGCAAAGCCTCGACCCCAGAATCAAATACTAACTCCGCACTACCTCGATCGATACGTATCTCTTGTCCAATCTCCAAGCGGCTTAAATCAGCTAGCATATCGCCCGAATCACCCCGAACTGCTCCGTTGCTTCTCACCAATGTGGCAACCGCCCCTTCGGGTAGTTCGATTTGGCTTGGACGATTGTCTGTCGTGGAGGTGAGTTGGCTGCCTTCTTGTTGGCCGCCTCGTTGCTTGCTGGAATCGGGAGCAAGCCAAGCAAAACCAGACACCAGTACCACAGCCGAAACGGCTGCAAACCACATCAGATTCGATCGCCTGGGACTTTGGTGCCGTAACGTCCCGCTGGTTGGCCCGGGAAGATTGACGTTGGTAAGATTCGCAATCGTCGAATCACTGAAGTATGCGGAATCCGCTATGAGTCTTGATCGAATATGAAAAGACTCTTGCATGTATTGCAGATAGAGGCGTCGTATGCGGTCGTCGCTAGAGACGAGCTTTTGGAGCGACTGGGGATCGGTTCCTCGCGCACCCTCCTCGATCTGGTCGGTAACCAGTTCGTGGATCAGATCCAATATCTCTCTATCGCTACGGATCATGTGTGTGCCTTTCCGTCGAGCCGCTTTTGTATACACAATCGCAACGATTGACGGGTCCTCTGGAGTACTTTATAGATCGCATCTGAAGTCGAACTACGAACGGATGCGATTTGCTCGACCCGCATCGCGCGCGAATAAAACCAACTCAAGACCTCTCTTTTCTCCGTGTCAAGCGATTCGAGACACTGCTCCAGGGCGAGCAGTCGGGAACGGGATTCTTCGGAATAGAATTGCTGCTGTTCGCTTGCTATCACATCAACCAACGCTTGGTCAAAGACCAAGTGGCTTCGACTCTGACGTTTTCGCCAAGTCAGAATCTCGTAGTAGGCTACCCGAATTGCCCAGGCTGAAAAGTTGGTGCCCATTTCATACTTATCGAACTCTTCCCACAGTCGGACGATTGTCTCTTGCCAAATGTCGTCGGCGTCAGCCCATCGTGAGACCGACGCGAAAATGTAGCTCTGTACATCTCGCTCGTGCCGAGCGATCAGTCGCGCAAATGCACCTTGCGTTTCAGCTAATGTCATGATTCTTCATATCTGCTGTGTCAGATCGCTACCAGTTCTAATCCCGCATGGTAGAGGCATGGCAAAAGCCAACAGAGCCAATTGCCACGCCGGCTGGCCCCCCTCGCTAGGTAGAAAGGGCGAGCAGGCGCTGGTTTGGACGGATATATTGATTTCTTTTTGGCAAAAGAGGAGCAGGCGATTCGGAAACGTTGAATATCAAACTGCCCCTAGGGCTTTGTCATTCCTGGTGACTTGGGCGCAAGCTGACAGAAGTTGTTTCATGGTCAGTCGTCCTGCGAGCTTGAGGACCATTCTAAGAGTTGTCAAAGCACGAGCTACCCGCAAGCCTGGCGTATCTTGAGCGGCGCTGATGCAGTGGATTTCAGCGTGGTTGTCCAATTCTGGCGTGTTTGGCCCTTTGTCAATTGGGGGCTCTGGGTAAGAAATGACCAGAGAATCGACGTCCTGATACTTGCGTCGCAGCACGATCGCGTACACTGCTGCTTGGGCTTGCCTCCAATCAACCAAGGTATCGCCCAATCTCATTCGTTCACTTGCTCGCCTGTGTGCGTCTCGACGCGAGTTGGCGATCCCATCAATCCGATTATTCAAAATGTGAGAGACTTCTCTCCCAAGAGGTAAATCAGTGAGATTTCCAATACTTCCAGTCTATGAAGGCCGTAGCGCCCGGACTACCTCGCTGGCCACAGTCGTGTGGGTGCTCTTCGTGATGGCTTGCTCAGCTGGCTTTGCCCAGGAGGACCAACATAGCGGTCTGCCGGAGGACATCTCCCAGGAACAATTTCACGTCTACCTGCTAGTTGGTCAGTCGAATATGTCGGGACGGGGAGAAATGTCCCCAGAAGATAGAAATCCCAAGCGGGGAATCTATGCCCTGGATGCCAATGACCAATGGAAGCCCGCATCGCATCCGCTCCATTTCGACAAGCCCAAGATCGCCCGTTATGGCCTGGGCATAGAGTTTGCCGAGCAGATGCAAGCACAGGATGAAACGTTATCAATCGGGCTAGTCCCGTGCGCCGTGGGGGGAACCTCGCTGAAAGAATGGAGTCAAGGCGGGAAACTTTACGCGTCGGCAATCGCTCGGGCTAAACTTGCCGCGAAGCGTGGGACGCTCAAGGGCATTCTCTGGCACCAAGGAGAGGGCGATTGCAGAGAGTCGAAGGCGCTTACTTACCGTAAGCGGCTCACGAAACTGATTGGCGACTTGCGAGCCGATCTCGGTTCCCCAGGCTTGCCTTTTGTACTGGGCGAACTGGGGCATTTCCGCGTTGGCAAGAAGAGTCGCAGCGACATCGTCATCCAGCAGCAACGGAGCATTCCGACCCATGTCGATAACACCGCATGCGTGAGCGCTATCGACCTCGGACACGTTGGCGATTATTCGCACTTCGATGCCGCAGCATTGAAAACCTTCGGGACCCGGTTTGCCACGGCAATGCAAAGTCTGCAGTCTTCCGCCAACGAGGGTGATGTTCTCGCTCCGCGAGAGGCATCGCTCTACCACCAAGGGTGGATCGATCTGAACAAGAACGGCAAACGGGACACCTACGAGGACTCTACAGCGTCGATCGATGCCAGGACAGAAGACCTGCTGTCTCAGATGAACGTCAACGAAAAGACCTGCCAGTTAGTGACGCTCTACGGCTACAAGCGAGTCGTCAAAGACGATCTCCCCACGCCGAAGTGGAAGGAAAGTATCTGGAAAGACGGCCTCGCGAATATCGACGAACACATTAACGGAATAGCAGGATGGCGAGGCGATAAGGAAAGCGAGTATCTCTGGCCACCTTCGAAGCATGCACGCGCAATCAACGAAGTGCAGCGCTGGTTTCTTGAAGAAACACGATTAGGAATCCCAGTTGAATTCACCAACGAGGGCATCCGAGGAGTGTGCCACCATCGTGCCACGAACTTCCCGGCACAGGTCGGTATCGGGGCTACCTGGAACAAGCAGCTGGCTGCCGACATTGGACGCATAACAGGTACCGAAGCCAAGTCTTTGGGTTACACGAATATCTATTCACCTATTTTGGATGTCGCTCGCGATCCGCGGTGGGGACGCGTTGTGGAATGTTACGGCGAAGATCCTTTTCTGGTTGGGGCTCTGGGAGTGCAACAGGCTCGTGGCTTACAAAACTCAGGGGTTGCATCCACGGCCAAGCATTTTGCTGTGTACAGCGTGCCCAAAGGGGGAAGAGACGGCAAGGCACGCACCGATCCTCACGTTGCTCCGCGCGAAATGCAGCAGATTTACCTAGCACCATTCGCTGAGGTGATCCGCGATGCCCGCATTCTGGGCATCATGAGTTCCTATAACGATTACGATGGCATCCCCGTTTCAGGCAGCAGTGAGATGATGATTGACATCCTGAGGAAACAGTTGGGATTCCGCGGGTACGTCGTCTCCGATAGCGACGCAGTGAAGTATTTGCATAGTAAGCATCACGTTGCGAGTTCTGCGAAGGACGCGGTTCGCTTGTTTCTCGAGAGCGGCGGGAACGTCCGAACCGAGTTTAACTCTCCGAAAGGGTTCGTCTTACCGCTTCGCGAGCTGATCGAGGAGAAGGGAATCTCCATGGACATCGTTGACGACCGTGTCCGCGACGTCCTACGCGTAAAGTTTGAATTGGGCCTTTTCGACAACCCTTATGTCGCCAATCCGAAGGGAGGCGACGGGCTTGTCCACTCGCCGCTTCATCGTCAAACAGCGATCCGCGCGGCTCGCGAGTCGATCGTTCTGCTGAAGAATGAGAACCAGGTCTTGCCCTTGAAGAAGGATCTCAAATCGATCCTGGTATGCGGCCCTAACGCGAAAGAGATTGAACATAGCATTAGCCGATACGGTCCTACCGGTGGGGAAGTGGTAAGCATTCTGGAAGGTGTGCAATCGGCAGTCTCTCCAGACACGGTCGTTCACTACGCGGCTGGTGCTGAAACCGTCGACTCCCGTTGGCCAGAGTCGGAAGTACTGTACGAGCCTCCCGCAGGCAATGATGCGAAGTTAATTAAGGAGGCTGTTAACTTGGCTCGCGACGTGGATGTTATTGTCGCAGTACTCGGCGAATCTGAGGACACTATCGGCGAGAGCAAGAGTCGTACTGACCTGAATCTCACTGGCTACCAGCGTGAACTGGTGCAAGCACTCCACAAGACGGGGAAGCCGATCGTCGTGGTGCTCGTCAACGGACGTGCCCTGTCGATCAACTGGATCGACCGCAACATCCCTGGAATTGTCGAAGCATGGTTCCCGGGCGAAGCCTGCGGACGAGCCGTGGCTGATGTTCTGTTTGGAGACTACAACCCCGGTGGAAAGCTTCCGGTCACTTTTCCACGTACAGTCGGGCAGCTCCCCTACAACTTCCCGTTCAAACCAGGCAGCCAGTCGGGGCAGGGCACCGGCCACAACCCGAATGGGAAAGGCAGCTCTCGCATCCTGGGAGAGCTCTACCCCTTCGGATTCGGCCTTAGCTATACGGAGTTCACTTATGGCGATCTGAAGATCACTCCCGAAGAGATTCAACCCGGTGAGTCTGTCGAAGTAACCTGCCGCGTCACCAATGCAGGCGATCGTGCCGGCGACGAAGTGGTACAGCTCTATCTACGTGACGAGCTTAGCAGTGTCACGACCTACGACTCCGTGCTGCGGGGCTTCGAGCGCATTCATCTAGCTCCGGGAGAAACCAAGGACGTTTCGTTCACCATTGAGAGTCGCGCCATGGCTCTGCTAGACCGAAACATGGAATGGGTGGTCGAACCGGGCGACTTTGCGGTGTTGGTCGGTAGTTCTTCCC
Source organism: Adhaeretor mobilis (assembly GCF_007741515.1). GTDB lineage: Bacteria > Planctomycetota > Planctomycetia > Pirellulales > Lacipirellulaceae > Adhaeretor > Adhaeretor mobilis. Next base: position 5,136,283 of record NZ_CP036263.1, on the reverse strand, counting down.
AAGACATCCGGCTTAAAGGGGCGTTTGAGGTCCAGGCTTCAAAGGAATGACTCACCGACGAAAGGCCGCCTAAACCGGGGCTTTCCTAGGGAGCTGCGTGCGGCAAGCGTGGGAGCTCACTGCGGAGGAACATGGGGAAATGCATTCGGTATGTGTGCCCGCATTTCTTCGCATGTTTTCGTCTACGAGAGTGATTTTGAGAATCAAAGCCCCATTTCACGAGCTTTAGGAGGCAGGATCAAGTAAAATACAGGTTCTCGTGTCCAAAAGCGTGCTCTACCGCCCTTATCTGGTGGCGGGAAGCGCGTTGCCTCGTGCGTTCGTGCCATTACGTTCTACTCTTTTTCCGGGGCAACCATATTTCGGAGGGTCTCATGAATTTCAAACCATACTCGCTCGCTTTTGCAACAGCCCTGCTACTACTGCTCAGCCCGCATGCACATGCCGCGTTTACGTTCGATTTTGTACAGGATGATCCCTTCGATGGCGGTGAGAGTGGGAAGGGGCTGGTCGGAGCATCAGTTATTGGGACTGATCTTGACACAGGGATCGATGTAACGCTCGAGACTATCGAGATTATTGGCCAAAACGGCAGTCTAGCATCCTCTGGCGACCCAGACACCGACCACAAGACTAACGTCCAAGCGAACGTCAATTCGCTCGGTATCAATGACGATACCAATCCAGGTGGCTACAGCAATGAATCCCGGGATTTCAATCCGGGCGAAGCGTGGGTGATATCCTTCGATGTCGATGTGAATCTGGTTGAGATCGACTTGGCAGGCCAAGATGATGGCGCACTCCTCACCATTTCCTCTACGGCGTTTTCCGATGTTGTGCTTGGCAACGGAGAATCTGGAGATGTCCATAATCTGGGTGAACTCTTTGTCACTGCAGGAACGACGATTACGCTGCAGATGTCAGCCGATAGCAATGTTATGGATCCTGATACAGGACTCCGAGTAGATTCCCTGACCGTGGGAACTATTCCCGAGCCCAGCAGCTTCCTCTTGGCCGGTTGTGCCGTCTTGTTTGCTTTTGGTCGAGGCAATCGGCTTCAAGTCGTCGGCAAGTAGAGCTTGCAGACGTCACTGAGAATTTCTTTCTACTGTCGGTGTTGGGACGATCTCGCAGTCGCGGGGTCGTCCCGCCTGATCTGTCGCTATATCTGTGGTGCGCGGTTTCAGCGCACCACATTTGGAAAGTCACGATACGTTTTGAAACACTCTCGCTACACCATTCTGTTCTTTTTCAGCATTTGCTCTCTCTGCTTTGGCTCGTTCAAGCTATTGGCGGCAGAGGAAGGGCAGGGCACCCCCAACGTGATCTTGATCATGAGCGATGATCAGGGGTGGGGGGATGTCGGTTTCAATGGCAACACGGACATCCAAACGCCGAATCTCGATAGCATGGCGCGGAACGGGGTGAGGTTCGATCGGTTCTATGCGGCCGCTCCGCTTTGCTCTCCAACGCGCGGGAGCTGCCTAACCGGACGTTTTCCGTTTCGGTTCGGGATACTTGCTGCGCATACCGGTGGCATGCGTGTTGGCGAAATCACCATTGCCGAAATGCTGAAGAAGCGGGGATACCAAACCGGTTTCTTTGGCAAATGGCACATGGGCTGGGTGAAGTCCGAGGAGGTCTCCACTCGAGGAGTTTACTCGCCTCCCTCGCATCACGGCTACGACGAGTTTTTTGCCACGACTAGTGCCGTGCCGACCTGGGACCCAACGGTCACTCCCGAGGGATGGGAGAAATGGGGAAGCACGTCAGGCGAGCCCTGGAAGGGCGGTTTCCCTTACATGCACAATGGGAAGGAAGCCACCGAGAACTTAGCAGGTGATGATAGCCGAGTCATCATGGACCGCGCGATACCTTTTATCGAGCAGAACAAGAGCAATCCTTTCTTTGCAACCATCTGGTTCCATACGCCTCACGAACCGGTCGTTGCTGGCGAGGAGTACAAGAAGCGATATGCAAAGTTCGGCAAGGCGAGGCAAAACTATTATGGCTGCATCACGGCCATGGACGAGCAAGTGGGACGACTCCGCACAAAGCTGCGGGCGTTGGGTATCGAAAAAAATACCGTCGTCTTTTTCTGCAGCGACAACGGCCCGTCCGATGGACTTGCCAAAAAGGGCGTTGCCTCGGCCGGCCCGTTTAAAGGGCACAAGCATATGATGTACGAAGGCGGCGTCCTGGAGCCGGCATGTGCTGAATGGCCCGGTGTCATTCCGGCAGAAACGACGACAGAGGTCCGCTGCTCGACGGTCGACTACTTTCCCACGATTGCAAAGCTCGTTGGCTATAAGTTCTCCAGCAAGCAGGACCGACCTATTGATGGCATCGATCTCATGCCTGTGATCAACGGCACCGTCACCGCTCGAGACAAACCACTGTTTCTTGGTTACCGCAGACTCTACAGCGGGATTGACGGGAAGGCGATCATCAGCGGTGATTACAAACTGCTCAAAGAAGCGAAAAAAAAAGGCCGCTTCGGTCTCTATGATTTGAAGCAAGATCCCGAAGAAACCAACAATCTCGCCAGCGAGAAACCTGAGTTGTTTCGCAAACTTTCTGAGCAGCTTGCAGAGATCGAGGAGAGCTGCCAACTGAGCCGCGATGGCGCGGACTATCGCTATTGATCCGCCAGTTCCCCAGTAGCAGATGCAGAGTCGTATCGTGAAATTAACGCTTCCACTTTTTCTCGTAGTTCTCTTGCTATTTTGCGATCAAGGTGCGCCCTGCAATGCCACTGATTATCGAATTCAAACACAAGCAGAGTTTGATGCGATCAACGCCGTCGAGTTGCTTCCTGGCGATGCGATTTTGCTTGAGCGTGGCAGGAAGTTTTCCGGCATGTTGGCCCCCTCTGGAAATGGCACAATAGAAGGCCCCATCCGTATTCAACCAGTGGGAGAGGGCGCACGCCCGAGGATCGATGCCGGAGGGAAAGAAAAAGCCGGCTTACTGCTCGCCAACAGTTCTTACGTGGAAGTCAGCGGATTGGAGATTACCAATACCGATGGAAGCGACAAGGATCAGGGGAACCTCTACGGTATCTATGTGATCGCCAACGGCGAGGAAGGGATTCGCCGCCATGTCTACATCGACGACTGCCATGTCCACGATGTAAACGGGAAAGTCGCTGGCAAGAAACGAGGGGGGATTCATGTCCACGTCCGCAGCTTGAAATCTACTATTTTCGACGACCTCCGAATCACCAACAATCGGATTGTCAACGTCGGAGGAGTCGGCATTGGAAACGATTCTTCTTGCGGACGCATAGAATTCCGGAAGCAGTCTACGCGCGATCACCATCTCTGGACTCAGGTGTACGTGGCGGGCAACTACGTTGATCATACGGGGCGCAACAATATCATCGCTCGCTGCAGTAAAGATGCAATCTACGAGCGCAACGTGCTTGCCAATAGTAGTCGCTACGATACCGGGCACAGCATTTTTTGCTTTAATACCAACGGCATCAAAATCCAATTCAACGAGGCCTATGGAAATATTGGGGAGAGCAAGATCGATCGAGGAGGATTCGATGCCGATTACAACTGTGTAAACACCTTCATTCAATATAACTACAGCCACGACAACCAGTGGTTTTGTGGGATCATGAAACGGCGCAACCGCCATGTCGTGATTCGTTACAACATTAGTCAGAACGAACGTGAAGGCCTCTACTTCTACGGCTTTGAGACCGCGCGGCAGGCAAAAGATATTCACATCTACAACAACACACATTTCGTTCGTGAGGGACTTGATGTCGAAGTTTTCCCCAAAGGCAGGACACCCTTGAATTCGACATTTGAGAATAATCTGTTCTTTTTTGCAGGAAAAGGCACTTGGGGTAAGAACCCCCATGGGATCAACACCAAGTTCCAGAACAACCACTATTTCAATCTTTCGCCTCACGAATCAGATGGCGACCCGCTCAACGTCAATCCCAGCTTCACCAAGCCGGGAAAGGCTGGCAAAGACATCGACTTGACCACCATGGCCGACCTCCGAGGATATCAGCTAAGGAAAACTTCTCCCTGCATCGACAGAGCAGTATCCATAGTGAACAACGGCGGCAGAGACATTCTCGGAACGCGAGTCGGGGTTGATTCTGCGGATATGGGAGCTGTCGAACGTCAGCCGTAGTCGCCAATAGTAAGTGCGGAAATGTAATCGCCACACTGGAGGTAACAGTGTTCGACTTAAGTCGAACGCTCAATCGAGCGGAGCTTTCTTTACTGAGATACCAACATGAGATTCAAAACCACACACTTCGAGCGACTACCTCAAGCTCTGCTCTGCGCGCTTGCACTCCTCTTATGCCCCGGCCCGTTGGCAAGGGGTGCCGATTTCTACATCTCGACGCAAGCAGATTTCGATACCTACCGCCAAGCGACTTTTTCTCCAGGTGACAATATCCTGCTGGAGCGAGGCAAAGTGTTCACCGGTATGTTCGCCCCGAGAGGCGTCGGCTCGCCTGCGAATAGGATCACGATCTCTGCCTATGGCACGGGGAACAAGCCAATCATCAACAATCACGGTGTTGTTCATCCTCACCCGACTCGCGCCAACGGCGATCCGGTGTCAGCTGGACTGCTTCTCTATAATTCTGAGTACGTGACGGTAAGCAATCTTGAAATCACCAACAACAATGGGGGCACTCAGGAAGACGTTCAATCCATGGGGATCTACGTTCTCGGAGAAGATCGAGGCAAGGCTCTCAACCAAATTTACATTCAAGATAATTATATCCACCACATCAATGGCGAGGTCGAAGGTAAGGAAAGAGGGGGAATCCACTTTTATGGAGCTTCACCGACTTCTTCCAATGCTACAACCTTCAATGATGTACGGATAACAAACAACGTCCTTAATTATGTCGGCGGTGTCGGTATCAGTACTGACATTGCCAATGCCGATATCGAACGTGCGCACGATTTCCCCGGCACGCACAGGGCCAATGCGATTAAGAATCTGTATGTGGCTCACAACTGGATTGGCAACACGGGGAGGAACTCCCTCGTGGCGCGTGACACGGACTACGCGGTCATTGAATACAACACGTCTGCAAACAGCAGCCGCCATAGCACCGGGAATAGCTTCTACAACTTCAAAACCATCGGTACCGTCTTTCAGTTTAACGAAGCCTACGGCAACACGGGTGATGTGGGAGACCATGACCGTGGTGGCTTTGATGCCGACTATTATTCTAAGGGAACGGTCATTCAATATAACTACACGCATGGCAACCATTGGTTTGCGAGCATCATGAAAAAACCGATGACGGACACGATCATCCGTTACAACCTGAGCGTGAACGACTTGTATGGTGCCTATCATTATGGATTCGAGAACGATTCCGATATGACGGATACAAATATCTACAACAACACGCATTATTTCAAAGAAGAACTCTCTCCGGAGCTCATTGGACCAAGGCTGGATAGAACTCCCCTGGAGACCGTTTTCAACAACAATGTGTTTTCCAGTGCCAGCTCCGGGACCGCAGGCACCAATGCTGATAACGGAACGAACGTCACGTATGACACGAATGTCTATCACAACATCACTCCGCCAGCTTCGGAGGTTAATCCCCTCACTCAGAACCCTCAGCTCTATTCCCCAGGCGCTGAACCGTATGACATCGACATGGAGTTTGGTAGAGGTGTGCTTGCTGGGTACATGCTCGCCGGAAATTCTCCCTACGGTGCTGGCGGAATTCCGATTGCTAACGACGGGGGATTGGACTTTTGGGGTTCGCCGTTGTCAGCGGGTTCCACCGTGTTTGGTGCTGGAAAAGTCGGTGCAGCTGGAATGGGTCCAACAGCGACCGTCTTAACAGGAGACTTATTCCCCGCAACGAATGTCGCAAATGTAATTGCTGCGACGCCTGACCATCCCGGCTTGAGTGGAGACGATGCCCTAACCTCTTTGACCCAAACGTTCCAGGTCGATTCGACTTTCGATCTTAAAACGATTTTTCTCGGATATGACTACGATCCGAACTCTTTAGACCCCAACGAAATCCTCGTCAATCTCGAGATCTTTGAAGTCGATGATGTCGGAGCGAGCACACTCATCCCAGGCACGTCGCAATTAGTGTTGACCGGATTAAGCCTGCCCGAGCTCATCGCTTCGGACGTTGGAGCAATCGTTCTCGATTCTGCACTTTCCCTGGAGGAAACCGCAGGGACGGCTGGCTACGCACTACGGCTCACTAATGGCGGCAACCCGGGATTCGAGTGGCTGCGTACGGGCTCCACGGCTGGGTCTGTCTATGCTTTTGGGCAGGCTTACGAGGATGGCGTCGAGAAGCTCGGCGGAGAACGAGACTTTATTCTGGCATTGTCGGATCTGGATATAAGCCTAGCTGACAATGCCGATTTTAACACAGACGGTGAAGTCGATGGCACGGATTTCCTCATTTGGCAACGAGGTTTTGGCAACTCCAACGCACAGATCACTGACGGGGATGCGAACCACGATAAGGTTGTGGATAGCGACGACCTCGTTGTATGGAAGAATCAGTATGGCACGCAGATAACGCCAGCGAGTTCCACCGCTGTCCCAGAGCCCTCCAGCCTGCTCGTCTGCACGTTGGCCATTTCGGCCATCTGCCTCTCAGGAAGATTCGCTTTTACTGCTTAAATCAGAGAGTGCGTTCCAAGGACATTAGTGAAGAAGCTTCTATGTATTACACTGTGGACTACATCATGAGTCGTCTCTCAATTTCTTCGGCCTCTTGTAGGCGAAGATTTGAAAAGCTGTTTGTGACTAGCTCCGTTGTCGCACAACGCTGGCTTGTTGGACTCACGGCATCCCTGCTTACCATCTGGTTCGCTGGAGCATCGGAGGCGAAAACTGTGAATGTCGTCTTGCTGGCTGGCCAGTCCAATGCCAGCGGTCGCGCCTCGATTAGCGAACTTCCTTCAAGCCCTTTGGACGCTGGCATTGAGTTCTACTACGACACCGATGTGACCGGTGCTAGTACCCGCTTAGACTCGGGCGGAAACTTCCTGCCGCTCGCCCCACCAAGCTCTACTTTTGGGCCCGAGTTTGGCCTCGGAAGAACATTGTCTGGGAAAGGAATAGATGATCTCGCGATCGTCAAAGTAACTCGCGGTGGGACCAATCTTCGCACCGACTGGGAGAAAGGGAACACCAACGGCGACGAGATGTACTCGTTGTTTGTAAGTACCGTCAGTGAAGCCTTTGATGTGATACAAAATCGCGGAGACACCGTGAACGTATTAGGAATGGCGTGGCACCAGGGGGAGGGCGACAACGGATACGAATCGAACAACCCCGGTGCCTATCAGTCCAACTTGACGCAGTTCATCAGCGATGTGCGGACGGACTTGAATCTGCCAAATATGCCCTTCTTTATCGGAGAAGTATTTCCAGTAGGGCGAGAGGATATTATCGCAGCGCAGCAAGCCACTGCTGCATCTGTGACTGGCTCCCAAGTTATTCACTCGACACAGTTCGAAGTTTTTGATGTAACAACACACCTCGACGGCAAGAGCCAATTGTGGCTTGGAACACGCTTTGCCAACGCACTGTCACCCTCGTGGCAACACGTCGAATTTGAGCCGTCCCTCTATGACGTAGGCCCGCTCAACGGGCAGGCTGGCTGGGTATCCACCGGAACGACAGAAAACCTGATCGTCTCGACAGTCACCAGTGGGAGCTATGTGGCAGGTCAGGCTGCGGGACATGTGGATAGCGGCGGAAGTGAGCAGTTCGGGAACCTAGGGTTGGTTCCCGTTTACGGCAGATCAATGACTGCCGACTTTTTCGCTGGGGATTCCACGGATCACGACCAGGACGGAAATGCTGACTACGATGACGACGCAACCTCAGACTCGACGGTGCGGCTTTATGGTTGGAGCGAAGACACGAACGACAACGGTCAGTTCTCTGTATCCAACGACGAACGAAGTGTCGGGTTTGGGCTCGATAGCGATGGCGTGTTCAAGCTCAGGGACGCGACCGGTGCCGAGATTGATTCGGGAGTTAATTACGCGGTCGATACGTGGTATCGGTTATCTCTGACTTGGTCGAATCCTGACGAATTAGGCAATCGCGAAGTTTCTCTTTTCGCAAATGACCTCACGAATCAGACTACAATGAATGCAGGCGATCCGATTCTCACCCTTGAGTTGTCGGCAGCCCAATTTGGTAGTGATCCGAGCACTTGGATTGGCACAGGTCTTCGGGCAACTCGTGGCCTCATCGACAATATTCGCTTTGCAGCGAACGCGAGTACCGCTGACTTCGATCTCGATGGCGACATCGACTCAGACGATCTCCTGCGATGGACGGGCGACTTTGGCCAGAATGGTTACTCAGATGCCGACGGAGATAGAGACTCGGACGGCTCCGACTTTTTAGCTTGGCAAACAGACCACAGCCTAGCGTCGCCGCCGTCTGTTAGTGTTTCGATTCCGGAGCCTACAGGGTTCACTTTGTTTTTCTTCTCTTTCATTTGCTTTCTTAGCTTGCGAATTCATCGCTAACCCAGTTTAGAAATTCCCCTAATCATGAAAAGCAGAAACAATCTCACTTCCGCCACAATTTCGATCTGCGCGATGTTGCTGTCAGCCTTACTGTTCGTGCAGGCACCTTCCGCAATCGCAGGAACGATCTACGACTTTGAACTTCTCGATAATGGCCGAGTGATTGCCGACAATGGAAACGACACCGCCTTTCCGTCGGTCATTCGAGTGCCAAGCTGGATACCCCCAGCTGAGCGGGCCGATGCCGATGCGAATTACTATATGTACTACGGCAATCATGGGGGAGAACGCATCCGCATGAAATGGGCCCAGTCGCTGGAAGGTCCCTGGACAACATTCGATCTGGGCGGCGAATACAATGGTCGGAATCGACGCGGGGTTTTCGATATCGACGCGGACTCGACCCGTGATACCTATGATCACGTCTCGGCCCCTGATGTCCATGTCGATGAAGCCAATCAGCAGATTGTGATGTACTTCCACGGCCAGAATCAGCCATCGACAACCACCTCCGGCGGGACTTCTGTGCCACGAAAGCACGAGAGCTTTGTCACCACCAGCGCCTCAGGACTGAATTTCAATGATCCCACACATGCCGGCGGCGAGTCAGGTCACGGCCCAAAGACCGTGACCGTGGACGATATCACGCGAGATATTTGGATCGGCGAAGACTATCAACGTGCCTTTGAAGTCGATGGCAGCTGGTATTCCATCGGAAAACGTGGAATTATCAATGCTTCGCCCAATCCGCTTGATCCTTGGGCGCCACTGGCTGGCAATCCCTTTGGCGAAGCTTGGACGCGCGAAAGTACGCCCAGCAGTTTATGGACCAGTGACGCCAACCCCGGAGGGCAGGACGACTATTATTCGCCGGCCGCATCGTTCATCGCATCCTCCGAATTTGCTGCTCATCCAAGGAATCCGCTACCTGGGGAACGTGTCCTATCAAACGGAAATGATGAACGGTTTAACCACGTGAGTGTGAATCTCATCTCTCCCGACGCGTTAGAGATATTCTTTTACGTGAGGGAAGCGAATTCCAGTGCACCTGACCGATACGACGATCTCTACCGCGTTGTTTTGGATGTGAGCGATTCAGATTTTGAAAACTGGGAAGTTGCTCGCGACTCCACCGGCCAAGCCTATTTCGATGTCGTGATCTCTGCTGAAGAGTTGCACGCCGCAGTTGAGACCGCAAACGGAATTGGTTCTGATCCTGACGACTACGCCGACCCCGTATCTCTCGGCGATAGTGACATTTTTGTAGACGAAGATGGCAGCAAATATCTCTTCCTATCTTATGTCTCAGACCAGAATGGTGGCGCACTGGGAGAAGGCCAAATTACTGGGGTCAAACTGAACCTTCATCCAGACTTCAACTACGACGACGAATTCGATGGGCTTGATTTCTTACAGTGGCAACGAGGAGATTCATTCAGCCCTCTCAGCGAATCGGACTTAGCTGCCTGGCAAACTAGTTACGGAGCAAGTTTAAACTCTCTTGCTGTAACCAATTCTGTTCCTGAACCAAGTAGCAGTTTGCTGTTGTTGATGGTCCTAGCCTTCGTGCCACGCCGGAACGTTATGAAGAATGCGTGGAGCGCATAGTGCTTTCGCCATGACTCAGACGTTGACTCGCGGATCTACAAGGATTGCAGCACGGGTGCAAATTCATGGCCACCGTTCCGGATGCCCATTGGTCTGCTTCGCGACGCCGTTAATCTTCGAGCAAGAAATTGATCACGTTGTCGCCCTGTTTCACGGTTTCACGAAGCGGGCTGGTCGACGACTGGTAGTACTTCACGGGTAGTACACCGTCGGGAGAAGGCAGCGGCTTTTCGACGCGGCTGCGGAAATCGGCGTTGACCTTTTTCTTGAGCGCTCGGAACTCTACTTCCGTGAGATAAGTCGTCGGAGGCCCTACATAGATAACGAACTCACCTGGCCGGTACTCTTCAGCCCGCTTGTGCTTCAGCACGTAAGTGCCGTCCTCTTGGACGACCCTGGCGGCGAGATATCCTTTGCCAGCCTGTTCGAAGAAGACTCTAGTATCGGCAGGTACCGGCTTGCCGCCGCAACTCACCTTACCTTTGACGTAGCTGATAGGTTCGCAATCCCCGCAACCCATGCTAGCTGCGCAGACGATCGCCAGCGGCAGCAGCCGCTCGTATGGTGCGTATCTCATCCTTGCCCTCCATTCGCTTGGTTCATTTCCATGGCCTAATCGTCAGTGTTGTCGATGCCGCCATCGTCTTTGGTAGCCAGTTGCTTAAGAATGAGGATTTCAGCATCGTCCGGTTCAAACTTGACAGCACCGTCGCCCATCGCGACATGAACTCCTCCTGGGGGAGGAGACAAGCGAAAAATTCGGCCCGCAGTTCGGGTGAACTCCAGGCAAATCCACGGAGTCGGCCTTGTGCTGGCGGACAGTGGTGGCGTGAAAGTGCCGCAACCCGGGACGATACGTTAGGCCGACGCCGCCCATTATGATGCCGCTGCGGCCGTAGGCATGTAACGGCTCACCGGCAGCGTCGTAGAAAAACGCCGAGACCTCTCCAAATAAAGCGATGTTAGATAGTCTGTTGGTGACGGCTGACAAACTCGACGTCTCGCTTGCGGGTGCCAAAATGTCATTAGGCGAAAATATGCCATTCGCGGCATTCCCGCCACAACAACTGCAACTGCCCTCAGCTTCTGGTTCGTCAAAGTGCGGCCGGGGATCTCTTGGGTTATCGTTCACACCGCCACTTAAGGCGATGTATTGCGGCCGGTTCGATTCTACGTCTCCCTGTTTCTCACTGCCTGGCGAGTGACGCTCAACGTTTACCAAATGTCGCTCCAGGTTGGGTCGACATCGGGCTTGCAGGAATCGTATTTGGTGCAATCGACGACAGAGATGGCATGCCGCATTTCCAGACGGGAACTACCACTTTGACCATCAACGTAGTGGATGGTCAGCCGACACTGGAAGTCAATACGACCACTGGCGAAATTTCCATTCTGAACGATACCGTCACACCGTTCGACATGAACTTCTACGAGATTGTAAGACCTAGCGGAGCACTCGCCCCGGGGACGTAGAATAGTTTTCAAGATCAAGACCTCGAAAGTAGCGGACCTCCGAATAACTCCGGCGACGGTAGGGAAGAACTTGGCACTCCCCACGATGGACAAATCGCCGAAGCGTATTGGCGGGGTAATCTGTTGCTTGGCAACAGTGATAGCGAGACAGTGGGCTCTGTCTTTGACAACTCCGTGTTCAGTCCCAATACGGATGGTAATCTACAATTAAACATCGGCCTGTCTGACGACTCGCTACTACCAGACAAAGTCGTTTATGTCACTTCCACTCCACCTGGCGATTTTGTGGCCGATGGCGACAGGTATGTCGCAGACTTGCTGAAATGGCAGCAAGATGCTTTAGGTGCTACCGCTTTAGATGCGTGGTTGGCTGGCTATGGGGTCCGACCACGCTTGTCTCGTCAGCTTCCAATGCGGTGCCTGAGCCAAGTAGCCCACTGGTACGAGCGATTCTTGCAGTAGCAAGCTCTTGCAGACGTCGTCATCAACCTTTCGACGGGTAAGTTGTACGAGCTAGAAGCACGTGGTAAAGTACCCGCGGTAGTTTACGTCGCCCGAGTTGGTGAAACGCGCGCTCTGGCCCCGATTACTCTTCTCAGGCAAGAAAAAGCGAGTCATGAAATGTTGAGAAAACCATATTTCTGGATCGCGACCATCGCCGTGCTGGTCCTGGCGGGCTATTACTACCAGTTGAGCGCCCCGCTCGCTAATCAGAAGTTCCCGGCTGAGCCCACGCGAATCCAATGTATCTTGGGCGGGCCTGATCCTTTTTGGAATGATGTTCTAGAGGGTGCCAAGGACGCGGCAGAGGAATTCAATGCCGAGCTTGAAACGGTAACTCCCGAGTCGAGCGAGACAGCAGTGAGTGAGCAAACCGCTGCGCTTCGCCATGTTGATCCGAAAAAGATCGACGCGCTGATGATCAGTCCTCTCGACCCTACCAATCAGACTAGACTTATCAGTGCAGCAGCGGCCGCTGTGGGCGTGGCCACCTTCGATAACCGAGCGCCCGATGCGCTGACTCATTATCACATTGGCGCCAATAATCATAATGGCGGTCGGTTATTGGCAGAATTGGTCCAACGTGCGTTGCCCGACGGCGGGGAAATCGCCCTTTTCGTGGGTGATAACTCCCGGGAGACTGCCCGCATCCGACGACAATTGTTGATCAATACACTTGCCGATCGCGAGAGTTTTACGTCAGTCAGTGACGAGCTAGACGCGCCGATTGAAGCTGGCAAGTACACGATCGTGGAAACCTACCTCGATCAGCGCGACGATGACCGTGCCCTGGAGAACGCTACCGACGCACTTCAGAACCATCCTGAAGTGCAATGCCTGGTCGGCCTATACAGCCGCAACGGTCCAGCTTGCGCGCAGGCCGTGGACGAAGCAGGTAAGACGGGTGACGTGCAGGTCGTCGCTTTCGATCACCTTGATGCAACGTTACAAGGAATTCGCAACGGCAAGATCATTGGTTCGGTCGTGCAGAAGCCCTATTTGTATGGCTATGAGTCCGTCCGCTTGCTCTGTTTGTTGCATCACGACAAAGCTTATGCTGTCCCGCAGGGATATTCGGGCACGTTGACCGTGGCCTGTCAGATCGTCGATAGCGACAACGTCGACGACTACCGGGAACAGCAGCCATCGACCTTAGCGGAGTAATCGACCACTGCCGACTTCGATAGCAGTGGCCTCGTAGACGGAGCGGATTTCCTGACTTGGCAAGCCAATGTTGGTTTCACCGCCCCCATTGATCTGCACCCGTTTGGTGACGCGAATGGTGACGATGCTATTGACGCTGCAGATCTCGCGATCTGGCAGAGCGAATATGGCAACGACGGTAGTGGTGGCGGTACTGCCCTTGTCCCACTGGGCGCTGGCGAGTCGATCAGTCTCGGCAATGCTTACGATGAGACGGTTGACGCCCAAGACTTGGTATTTAGCTACCACACCGCCGATGGCGTGGTTGTCGAGGTCGCCCCCCACTTACGTCACTTCGGCAGTGTCTTCCGCTTCAGCGGTCCCCGAGCCGACCACGCTAGCTATGGTTAGTTTGGTTCTTATGGGACTCATGGCACGTCGCAAGGAGCGTTGTGCGTAACGCTAGTTTCGAGGAATAGGTGTAATCCAAGGGCGGGGTGCCATCGTGTGATGGTGCCTCGCCTTTTATTGACACCGACGCGATGACTGCGAGGTTTTGAGACGATACGCACAAAGTCTACCAGGAGCACTATGTTTGTAGAGTGAGTACGTCCTTCGACTACCTCTGTCGCCGGGCGGACCGCGACCAAGCTTGACAAGCTCTGCGGGAATGTGCTCGACTGCTACACCGAGCACGAGTTCCGCAGGAAGTGTTCTACCGCTCGTAGTAGCGAACGCAGCTGTGCTCGAGCCTGGAATCTGTTTACTCGTGGCGTTGGGCTTGCTGACGCTGTTTATTCGTCGCCAACGCTTGGCCGGCTAGCAAACGCTCTTAAATAGTGGGTGTGGTAGCAGTGAGAGGTGGCACGGAATGAACCGCCGGCTCACAATGGCTCTTCGTCTGATATACTACTGCTGGATTTACAGCGGTAAAAGCCAATTGCTCTATCGGTAAAAGTTCAACGGAACGCCTGGCGAGATGACAGGATGGAAGGTGTACAGAGGATGTGTCGCTTCCGGCTCTTGAAGGATAAATTAGGGCAAGTTAAGAAAGAGACTCGCGCTTGCGCCGCATGCAGTATCAAATGACAGAACGTTTTAGGCCATTGACCATGAAATACTTGCTTCTCCTGTTTTTCGCATTTGGACCAGCGGCTTCGACTCTAGCTGACGAGAGTTCTGAATCTTCGGCAAAGGCAAAGCCGTTCATTCATCCCGGCCTGCTTCACAGTCGCGCCGAACTGGCATTCATCCGACAGAAGATCGAGGCCGGCGAACAGCCGTGGATATCCGCTTGGGAACGATTGCAATCGTCCCGGCCGTCGCGTTCCAGATCGCGTTCCAGATCACGGTCGCGATCCTCCAGATCGGTGGGATCAGCCTCACTGGAATACAAACCGAAGCCGTTTGCGAATGTGGTGCGTGGGGTAAGGAACAATCCTAATATTGGTAGTTCCGATTTTTCAAACGACTCGAGCGCTGCCTATACACATGCCTTGCAGTGGTGCCTTACTGGAAAACAAGAGCACGCGACAAAGTCGATAGAAATTCTAAATGGCTGGTCCGAAACGCTGGAGTCCGTTTCCGGCCACGACGCAAAGCTGCTGATCGGTATGGCGGGCATAGGCTTCTGCAATGCGGCAGAGCTCGTCCGACACACGGATGCCGGCTGGAATATCGATCAACAAGCACAATTCGAACGAATGCTTAGGAAGGTTTTCTATCCGGTGATTCAGGACTTTTATCCCTCAGCCAATGGCAACTGGGATGCGTCCATGATCCAGACAATGCTCGCAATGGGAGTTTATCTCGACGACCGAGAGATGTTCCAGCAAGCGGTCAACTATTACCTGCAAGGCAAGGGCAACGGCGCGATTCAGAATTACTTCAACGAGTTCGGTGAATGCCAGGAAAGCGGCCGAGATCAGGCACACACTCAAATGGGCATGGGGTTTCTCGGGTGTGCGTGCGAGATCGCTTGGAAACAGGGTGTCGATCTTTACGGGGCTGCCGACAATCGTCTCGCTCTTGGATTTGAGTACACGGCTAAGTTCAATCTCGGTGAAGACGTACCGTACGAACCCTACAGGAGCTTTGAGGGCAGGTACCACTATCGCACGATTTCATCAAATTCGCGGGGTCGATTCGCTCCGATCTACGAGCGGATCATTCATCACTATTGCGATCGGATGGAAGTCGATATGCCGTATAGTCGTAGAGTGGCAGAACAGCGACGCCCAGAAGGTTCATCGACAACCCACATACCATGGGGCACCTTGACGTCTTACGGATTGCCACGAGGCTTGAACCCGATCGAGGTAGCACCATAGACAGAAAGCTAGTACTTCTAGCTCTCGCAATGCCTGCTTGTCGAGGTGAAGTCTCGCTTACACGTGACCTGCCCACACGTGTGGAACCAGTCTCCAAGTTGCGGGAAGCAGCCCTTTCGGGCCTTCCTGCTGTCGGTCTCAGAGTGAATCAGGTTGTGATCCAACGCTATGCCCCACGACGAGGGAATCAGCCGGATAATGCGATGCTCTTGGCACAAGTTGTCCATTGATTGCTGCGAACTTAGCGCGTGAGCTCTACCAACTAAGCCGTTGCAGCCCGCTTTAGGGTCACCGACGAAGGCGATTCCGTTTCTACCGGCTTGCGAAGTGTGGCAGTGACCAGCTTCGAATTCCTGTACCACCGGTTATGAAGGGGTAGAGTGCGCTTGGTAGCTAGATTTCTACCCCCGCTGGGAATCGCCTCTTCGCCAGCTACACTGCGGTACTCCTCGGTTGCATTCTTCACGCCGGAATCCGCTGCTGTAAAGACCAGCGATTCGCCGAGATAGATTCCACTTCACAGAACGACTGTGATTGGTTGCTGAGCGCGTTGCGGCATCGTCCGAATCATGAGTGGCTGTTCTTTTGTTCCAGGATTCCCACCGGCGCCGATCTGGATCACGTACAGCTCGACACCAGTGCTTGCTGTTGCGAGCGGAACTAATTCCAGCTAGAAACTCAGCGGAAGAGTAGGGAGGATAGTGACTCCTATTACCATATTGCGACTGTTGCTCGGAGACATCCGATGTTAAGTGGCCGCGTTACTTGCCAATATCAGAGGGTGGTTCTGCCGACCCCCACTGTTTGTTGGGTGTGGCACCGAGAGTGAGTTCCAGCTTTCCGCCTGCGACAAGATCGCTGTGGCGAATCCAGCAGTCACTCAGTGGTTTGCCGTTGAGTGTCGCCGTCTGGATGTAGATATTTTCAGGGGACCGGTTTCTCGCCACGATCTCAAACTTATCACCAGGGTAGTAGGGGGCAGCCAGATTGATGGTGGTCTTCTCGAATAGTGGCGTTGTAATTTCGTAGATGGAGTCGACTGCCGCCCCTCCATCTACTTGAAACAGTCCGATCGCCATCAGCACGCCGAGAGCTCCCATTTGCCCCTGGTCTTCGTCGCCATGGTACCCGCCGTAGGGTGTAACATCGCCGTGTGCCTTAAGTTTGACTTCCCTCACCCACTTTTGAGAAAGCCACGGCTTGCCACTGTAGTTGAACAGGTGTGCCATCGCAGTCCCTGGTTGATTATCGTAGTCGACGACCATTTCAGCGTGCTTGCCATGATCCGCGACGAATCGCCTTTCGACGCTTTGGTCGAACGAACCGTTGAGGAATTGAGAGTAAGCCTCTTGGCCACCAAAGAGTTGAATAAGTCCCGCCATGTCGTGGGGCACGTAGTTGGAGTAGATCATCGAGTTGCTTTCGCAAAAGCCCTTGCCGTGAAATCCCTTTCCGTACGGCTGGAAGTTGGGCATCCAACTCCCGTCTTTCATCTTCGGACGCATTAGCTTCATCTCAGGATCCCAAAGGTTCCTATAGTTTTGCGATCGCTCCATGAATAGTCGGTAGTCTTGCTCCTTGCCGAGTGCTTTGGCGAATTGTGCGAGGCACCAATCTTGATAGGCATACTCGAGGGTCATGGCAGCTCCATCACGATGTGCTCCGCTCCCACCCATGTCTTCTGGTACATACCCCAAATCGACATAGAATTGCATGCCTCCACCATGAGCGTTCTTCTTGTGTTCGTATCCAGCGTGATCGCGGATGCCTCCGGGGAAGGCGTTCTTACGTAGCCCCTCGTAGGCTGCCTCGTAGTCGTAACTGCGTATTCCCTTGTTAAAGGCTGTGGCAAAAAATGAACTGGCTGGGTCGCCGATCATCACATAGGTGTAGTTCCCGCCCGACGGCCCACGCGGAATGAGCCCGCCGTCCCGATACATATCGATCATCGTTTCACAGAAACCGTCCATCACCTGAGGATAGGACATCGACCAGAGAATATTCAGAGACCAATGGCTTCCCCAGAGCGCGTCGAAGTTGTAGTGATCGAATACGGGGGTTCCGTCGCTACGCAGTCGCTTTTGCCGAACCTTTGGTTCTGGGCCGGTCATATCGCAATACTTGCCATCGACGTCGCTGATAATGCGTCGCCCTAGAAGCGAGTGCCACAGATCGGTGTAGAGCTTGGTTTGCTGTTGAAGTGTACCGCCACTCACTTGGATGCGACCTAGCCACTCGTTCCACTCGGAGGTCGATTCGGCAACTACTCGATCGAAATCCCAATGTGGCGATTCTGCCGCGAGGTTTTTCCGAGCACCTTCAATGCTGGTGTAGGAAATGGCCACCTTGGCGAGGACTTGCTCATCTTGTGTTGTAGCAAATTTGACCGCAGCACCGACGTTGGCCCCTTCCACCGATTCTGTTTCGCTTTGCAACTCACCTGCGGACCAACTGATGAATTGGGTGAACGGCTTGTTGAATTGGGCAACGAAATAGACGTAGGTGTCTTTGGGACGACGTGAAGTCTTCTCCATCAGCGCGTAGCCCGCTATTTCCGTCTCGCTTATCCGCTGGACTTTAGACGAAACCATCGGGCCATGACCC
This sequence comes from Adhaeretor mobilis, assembly GCF_007741515.1. Lineage (GTDB taxonomy): Bacteria > Planctomycetota > Planctomycetia > Pirellulales > Lacipirellulaceae > Adhaeretor > Adhaeretor mobilis. Next base: position 5,118,096 of record NZ_CP036263.1, on the reverse strand, counting down.
AAGAAAGCGCCAGTATCGAAGAGAATGTAACTCTCTTCGCTAGCCGGGAAGGTGTAGCGGTGCCAACCGACGCGGCACGTCGAGGTGAGCTCGGCAGCGATCTTGTAGCGATCCAAGTAGACTTTGTGGTACCCAGGGCGCACCACCTCATCGTCATGGGAATACTTGGATTCATAGGCATCCATTCCTAGATGCCCCTGCAGGGGACCCGTAGTTGGCATGACTGCAATCCCCGACATCTGCCAAGCATGCACGTGACTAAAGCAGCGAATCGTGTCATCGCCATACAGATAGCCACTCTTCCAGCTTCCCTCGGTTTGAGTATCTGGACTGAGATTAACCATGCCAAATGGTCGGCAAGCTGAGGAAAAGTAAAACCATCGCGAATTGTGCGTGTCGATCTGTGGATTGACGAACCTTGTCAGATCGGTGGTCTCGTCGGCGCGCAGGGCCGTTGTATTTAGTGCAGCGGTAGGCAATGCAGCCAGCAAAGCGGCTGCGAATAAGAAGAGTTTCATGCGATCGCTCTCAAATCTATGTTGAATCAAGTGATTGAATTATCTAGTTGCTGAAGTGCGTAGGCATAGGCTCCGATCGCGACTGCACGATTGGTCCCCAGTTGCGAAATCCCCACGCCGATTCGTTTCAGTGGGTCACAAAGAATTGTGCGGTCTGAGCGAGGCACAGCAATCTCCTTGGATTCACCGCGCAGGAAATCTCGCTGCGATTGCTCATTGGTCAAGTCATACACGCGCTGTGCTAGACGAGGGATTGTCTCTCCGTTGTACTTGCAGATCGTACCATTCATCTCCTGCACGAGTCGCGGCATGAACAGCGGAGCTGCTCCGGCTAGGCCGCCACCAATAATTGCCAATCCGTCGATCAGTGTCAGCGCGTTGGCCATCGCATCGCCCACGACTTCCCCTAAAGTTTCGAAGGCTTGCTGTGCCGCGACCTGGTTGCCTAGTTTCTGCCCCATCCCGATCTTGAAAATCTCTTTGGGCGGCGGGGCAGCGGCTGCATCGATTCCCGCTGCGGCTGCATAAGCTGACTGAACAGCACGAATACTTGCCCCCTCTTCAGCAAAGCAGTCGCTTCGGATCTTGTTCCTGAGTATCCAGATTTCGCCAGCTGCTGAGTTGTCTCCCAGAAACAGTTGGCCATTTTGCACGATTCCGCCACCAAACCCTGTGCCTAAGGTCACGGCAAAAAGATTCTGATACCGCTTAGGGCTACCGGCTTCGGCTAACATTCGATTGACTTCAGGCAGCAGCCCCGCTATGGCTTCTCCGTAGGCAAACAAGTCGCCATCGTTGTTGATGTACACCGGTAAGTCGAAATGACCTTCGAGCATGGGCCCCACTGCAACCCCACCCTGATAAGCCGGAAGATTCCCCACGTTGTAGATGATGCCCCGTGGATAGTCGGCGGGACCAGGGAAAGCAAAACTAATAGCAGACGGGCGCTCTGAAAGCTGGCCCACGAGCTGCTCGAATCCCGAGATCAAGTTGTTGAGACTAGCCTCCAGATCGTTCGCTTCCGCGGGCAGAGTGACCGGCTGGGTCATCTCTTCTCCTTGCCGGATGGCAGAGAAAGCGAAATTCGTACCGCCGGCGTCCAGTGTCAGAACGATGCGGTTATCTGTCTGGTAATTCATTGACACAGTTCGAAGCTTGCAGGGCAGGGCGGCTAGATTAGGAGGCTATCAACTAAGCTTTGCGGACCTAGCGTGGCACCACCAGCCGTAGAATGCGATGTAAACATAGCTGAGCACGGGAACTAAGAAGGCATGACGGATACCAAACCGATCAGCGGCCGCACCCATCACCAGCGGAAACAGTGCACCACCGACAATCATCATCACCAATAGCGATGAACCTTGCGAGGTATGTTCTTTTAGGCCTTCGATCGCCAGTGTGAAAATATTCGACCACATGATGGAATTGAACAGCCCTGCCCCTAACGCTGCCCACAGGGCAACCTTGCCCGTCGTGAGGGCTGCCACGATAAGCAAGGCAATCAGGAACACGGAGAACACAGACAGCACCATGGCAGGTCTGCCTTTGCCAATCGCGAACGCAACCAAGCAAAGCCCGACCATCGCGGCAAACGGCCATAGAGTCTTCAGCTCGATGAATTTTGTCACAAGCTCTCCGTCCTTGAAATCTACAGCTGTGACAATGTAGATGAGTGCCATGACTGCCGCCGCCGTGGCGATCATATACACAGGTTTGCGCCCTGGGTTTTCCATGTCACACATCGCAATCGAGCCGCATAGGCGACCAATCATGGCACCACCCCAATAGAACGCCAAATAGGTAGTAGCTAGTGGTTTCGCCCAGCCCATCACGTTTTCGTTGCCCATGAAGTCGATCAGATAGCTGCCAATGGCAACTTCCGAACCAACATAGAGAAAGATCGCGGCCATTCCTAAACGGAGTTGTGGAAAGCCCAACGCACTCGATTTCTCATCTTGAACTGAGTCACCTCCGATCGAAGGCAAGTGAATGAACCACACCACACCAGCAAGCACAAGACATACGCCGGCAAAAATTAAGTACGGTGTCTTAAGGGCATCCAAAGCCAATTCACCCTCACTAGCAAACACCTTGTAAACCAGTAGCCCTCCTGCAATTGGGGCGAGGGTAGTGCCTAACGAATTTAGCCCCTGAGCAAGGTTCAGACGGCTCGAAGCATTTTCTGGCTTCCCCAGGATTGCTGCATACGGGTTCGCGGCAATTTGCAGCAGTGTCACACCGGTAGCTAGTAAGAAGAGCGCGCCGAGAAAAAAAGCATACGAGCCCGCCGCGGCGGCCGGTGAGAACAAGGCGCACCCTCCCGCGCAAATACACAACGCGATGACAATGGTCCGTTGATACCCGATCCGGTTAATAGGATCGCCACTCTTAGTTGATATAAAGAAGTAGAGAAGCGAGATGACGAAAAACGCGCCGAAAAATGCAAACTGCACCAGTCCAGCTTGAAAGTAGGTCAGATCGAAGGTCTTCTTGAAAAACGGGATCAGCACGTCATTCATGACCGTGAGGAAACCCCAGAAGAAAAACAGGAACGTAACCGTCACAAATGGCGTATGAGAGGTTGGCCCTGTTTCCAAAGACGATGAGTTAAGGGTGTTCACGGGCTCACTGGTACTGCCTGCCATGATCAATTCACTTTCCGGAGTGATTTCTGTGTGGGTTGGTTTCTTAGTGTGGCGAGTGACAATGGAATTGTAATGGCAAAGAAGCACAGAACGAAAGTGCTAGGCTCGGGAACAACGGCAGAACTGGGCTGCGGGGCCATGCTTCCGTAGTTGTCTTGCCACTCAGTCAGCTCACTTGCCGACAGGCCATGTTGTTGCCAATAGAGAAAATCTACCCCATCAACATTACCGTCACCGTCAAAGTCGCCCTCAGACGTGGCGTTGACGATTTCTACCATTAGCAAACTGGCACCGTAGTCGATGTCCCACGCAAGTCCGTCCGCGAGTGACGGTAGGAAGAGGTTATCGAAAGTGTCGCTCAGCGAGTTGTAAGAAAGTAGCTCGAACGTATCGCCGAGTTCCAAAGTCTGGCCCGGGGCAAGTAGGAGCTGGAAATCGCCATCCAGGACAGCATCCGAGCCAATCGCAATAAGTGCCTCTAACGTGGTGTAGGAGTTGATCTGGCCACTGCCCATTTCAAAACCGACTGAGAGATCAAGTAGACCTGCACCCAACTTCGTGAGATCATGGCCATTGAGATCAAGCCCGCCATCAAAGACCAGGCTTGCACCGGGAAGCACCTGCACATCAACGGAACCGACAAGCGACGTATCGACGGAAATTCGATGACTTCCCATCCTCGCATCGATCGCCGAGCTCTCTGTAGGGTGACCGGTTGTCAATTGCCCGCTGCCTTGCAGTTGGTATTCGTGGTCGCTGAAGAAGGTAACGCCCTGGGCATAGGTGGTACTGGCGATCGTCACCGTGCTGGCTTGATCGATCGCATTCCCGAAGTAAGCCCAAGCGTTATTGTCGACCTTTGCATGGTTCGTCCAGTTGTCATCGCCAGACCAGTCTCCGCTACCCTCGGCATTCCACACGCGTGCCGTGGCTTCGGGGTGGACTTCCTGCAATCGTACGTTATCGAGGTTCACCACGTTATTGCTGCCCGACTCGACGCCGTCGAAACGGATGACGGGGCGAACGAATCGAGTTCCCTCAGGGGCCACAAAACGGCCGCTGAGGTAGGTGCGGTACACCGTGTCGTTGGGGTCACTCCCATCGACACTGCTCTCAAACCCGTCTCGCTTTACAGCAAACGCTGGATCGATCTCGGTTTCAGAATCCTGTAGAGAAATCGACGCGAGGGTTTCGTCGTCGGCTCCGTAGAACTCCAGAGCTAGGTAGGTATCGGCGTCATAATGAGCGCTGTCCTCGTTGGCAAACTGCACGTCCAACGACAATTGGTACGCCACGCCGGTCAGGTCGACGTCCGCATCACCGATCCCACTTTGGGAAATCCTACCGGTATTGCCGACAGAGTTAGTCAGCATCAATGCCGATCCGCTGCCGTCGCCACTGTTATCTTCCACGTTGGCGAACAATGCGTTGCCTTCTGCCTGCCACCCAGCAATTACCTTTGTGCCGTTGTTGGAGCTCCCTAGATCAAGACTAGGGTTCTCGACGAGGTTGGGTCGGTGGTAAATCACGACCGAAGTGACGGCGTTGCCCACGGCGTCGAAACTAACGTTGTTGTTACTGGCTGTAGCCGGGCCCAGCGCAGCGTAGGCGTCGGTCCGCAGGCTGTTGTCCTCATCGGTAGTACGGATCAGGCGGGTCGACAATACTTGGCGATCCAGCACATCGAAACTGTACTGCTGGGAAGTGTTATCTCCCCCTTCGTTGTTGACCACCACGTTCGTGATACCGGTTCGCGGGTCGTAGGCGGCGGTGATATCGTCTTGGTTTGCTAGCTCGATGATTTCTGACCCAGGACGGATGAACGCTGAGTACTGTTTAAACGCGAAGTACTGGTCCTGGACGTCAAACCTAGGGTTGTTTCCATTGAAATTCGAGAGGGCCAGCCCCCAGCCGCTACCATTGTTGTCTTCAATTGCCTGCCAGTAGGTCCAGCCGGCGGCGTCCAGGTAGCGGATGTCGTTGTTGATCTGTCGGGCGAGCCGCGTTGCGCCTTGTCCGGTACCGTATTCCGTGGCGTAGATCTTCAGGCCGTCTGGGCTGACCGCGTTGAACAGATTCTGGGAGTCGCTTGGTAAGCTAGCCCCGTTAAATCCATAGCTGTGTGTGTTTACTTGCGAGAGGTAGCTTTTCGCGGTGTTGGTAAGACTGCCGTTGTTCCAAGAATCCGCCGATTGATCTGTTGAGGTCTCCTCCAGGCCAACCAGCTTGATATTGGTTCCCCGGTTTGCGATCTCCGACCCGAACTCCTTAATCAATCGGTCTTGATAAAATCCGGCCGGGACGCCCATGCCCTCCTGGTTGGAGTTGCCATTCCAGAAACCCGACCCGGGCTCGTTCATCGGGGCCAAGGTTTCGAAATGAATGCCGAGATTCGTCTCGAAGTGATCGACGACTTCCAGCATGTAGTGGGCGAACTCGTCGTTTCGGGCCGTGCTCAAGTTTGAGCCGCCGCCACTGATGCCGTTGGATTGCAGATTGCGCGTCAACCACCAGGGGGCGGAGTTGGCGAACGCCTCGACATTGGACACACCGTGATCGATGGCCATGTCCAAAATCAACCGCTGGGTCGCGTCGGCGTTCCAGTCCCATTGCCAGGTGCTGGTATCGGAGAAATCGGTCGGCTGGTCCGGCACCCAACCGTCCATCTTTGCGCCGGGACGCGTGATGTTCTGGATCGACGTGTCGGGGTTCGAGCCGGCCCCGATATTGTAGCGCAAGAAGTTCATCCCCAAGCCGTTGTTCGGATCGAAAAAGATATCGACCAGGTCTTCACGGCCCTGGGCGTTGGATTGGCCGCCAACTTCATTGCCCCACCAGGCCAGCGAGGTGCCCCAGTATTCGAACCGGTGATTGTGGTACGAAGTAGTGGTACCAATGTCAATTGCACGAGCCAGTGGAGCACTTGAGCAATAGGCTACAATCGCAAGTAAGGCGAATAGGATTCGAAGGAAAGACAAGTGTTGATTCCTCTTGGTCGTTGGGTTTCTAGTGTCGAGTCCTACGAGGAGCGAGTATTGCAGTCTGGGTCGATTCTGGTACGAGAACATCTAACTCACTGTAGAACTCTTTTGCAGCGGCTTCGGCACCAGCAACGACTTGCATCCAAGAGAAACTGGTCCTACTGAGATGCACTTGATGTGAGTTGGACTTCCAGCGTTCGAGTCGGCTGCTCTGCCGGCGGTGGATAAACAGTAATACAAAGCGATACCTCGCAGTAAAACTGCAACGATCGAAAATGCGGGGCGATCTAGCATAGCAACGGTCCGAGTCGTCATTCCTAGATACTTCTATTCTACCCACTGCCTACATTTCCCTCCGCATACGAAAGTCATGTTTTTATGCCAATAAAGTCTGTCTTCGCGGCTTTTCTAATGTTCTTCGTGTTTCGCCTGCGAGGTGCAGTTGAGTAAATGCTTCGACAATCTCGACTAGGATGGTCTTAGCGGATTACAAACACCCCGCGATCTCTTCCGTAGCTAAGAAAGCTTATAGCAAACAGGAATAGACAACTGGGTTCGGGGACGACCGCAGTCGCCGTACTTGCGGTTGAAGCTCCCGACTGCCCATAGTTGGTTTGCCAATTGGTCAGCTCGGCTGCCGACAGACCATCGGTTTGCCAAGTGAGAAAGTCCAGGCCATCGACGAAGCTGCTGCCATTGAAATCACCGGGGAGGCCTGCGGAGAGAAAGTCGGAGACCAGTACCATATCGCTCGCACTGTCGTAAGAAACGAGGAAGGAACCCTCGCCACCTATGGTGTCGATCCGCGCCCCATTGGCCACATTGTTGAATGAGCCCATCAAGGACGTGGCGCTTAACACCAGGAAGCTATCTGAAGCCATAGGAGCAAACAGTCCGCCGCCATCGTCGATCAGTAAAATGGTTAAGTCGCCAGCCTGTGTAACCGTATCTGCCATCAACTGGTCGTACTCGCTTCCAGCAGAAGTTCCATCCAACTCGATCTCAAGAATGGAGCCGGACTCGGAGTCGATGGTTTCAACGTTGAGCTGTACAAGGCTCGCTCCAGGAGCAAGCAGCTCCCAAAGAAGTAACGCCCGTACCTTTGCCTAGTAGCAGCGAGACAGAAACAGCGTTGAAGTTTGAACATCGGGCAGTTTTGTAAGAACGGATTTTGAGTGAGAGTAAGTGACGAGGCGAGTGCCTTGAACTCAAGCTGCACTCAACTTTCCCAAAGCGGCATTCTATTTCACGCCTAGAAATACCGAGTTTCTAGACCGCTCTGCCCAGCTTGCTGGAAAACACCGTGCTTCCAGAGGTATTACGCAGATACCGTAATGCTTCCCAGTGGGTATTCGCAAAAAGTAGCCATCGTTATCGCAGAAAGCAGGTTTTTATTGGAACTTTATTGAGCAGGTCGAAAAGTGGTGGCTAACCACCACGCCCTCCCTTCTGTCACGGCATCAAAAAAACTTGACAATTAAGAAAATTAGGGTAATTGCAGACTTTCTGCGATAAACTGCAGCGTGAGTTGCGGAAGGATAAGTATGTGACCGGAAGTACGGCATCCCTTATCGAAAGAGTCAGATGAGCGGAAAATCAACTGATTCCCAGTTCGTTGACATCCTGAGCTCTAACCAAGCGCGGATGCGAGCTTATGCAATTTCGATGGTAGGCAATCCCAGCGACGCTGACGACCTACTACAAAATGCTTGCCTTACTTTGTGGGAGAAACGAGATAACTACGACGCTGATCGAGAATTCTTCCCTTGGGCATGCGGCTTTGTGCTAATTGAGATCCTGCGTCATCGAAGGAAGAAAGCGACCGACAAATTGATGTTCGATGATGCCCTCGTCAAGTCGCTTTCAGCAGAATATGAGAAGTACTCATACGAATATGATATTCGCCGAGAACAGTTGCATCTGTGCCTTGGCCGACTAAACGCCAAAGATCGAAACTTGCTGAACGATCGATATTGCCAGAATGCAGAGCCAAAGAACATATCTCAACGACGCGGATTGCCTCTCCCGACGGTTTATGGTTCCTTGTCTCGGATTCGGCGCTTGCTGCATCGCTGTATTGAAACACAGCTGGCTCAGCGGTCGTGATTTAGAATGAGTTACCCACAATGGAAGTGAATGGACGTTAATGGACGCAATTCGACTACATACATTGGTCTCTGGCTGGATTGATAAATCAATCGCTCCGGAAGAAATGCGCGAATTGGCAACCGCGTTGAAGGAAGATGCCAATACACGACGACTCTATCTCAAGTACATGAGCGTCCACGCGGAGCTTTGTAGTCTAGAGGCTGCCCAAGATTATTTCGACTCGATAGACGCGAATCAGACCGAATGCAGCGGCAAAACGCACAGCAACCAAGGAAACAACGTAAAACCGGAGCCTGCGTCCCGTAAGAGTAGCTCTACAGTTCGGAACTGGGGGCTCTTCGCAATCGCATCTGGGCTGTTATTGGCGATAGGGATTTGGCAGTCAGCAGACCGCTGGGATCTCAATCGATCTAGGCCGACGGCAGAATTTCAGATTCTGGACGCACTCAAACCGATCTCTGAAGACTGCACTTGGTACGTAGAGCAAACTCCCCGCCTTCGCGCAAATTTGTGTATGCCTGGTGATGTAATTCGAGTTACAAAAGGAAAGCTTGAGCTGAAATACGCTCACGGTAGCAAAGTTGTGCTGCACGCGCCCGCAGCCTATGAACTGATCAGCAACATGAAGGCGCGAATTCTCTTGGGCCGTTTGACCGCGACGGTGTCCGACCAAGCCAAAGGATTCTCTGTACTGACCCCTCGCGCCATGGTCGTGGATCTGGGCACCCAGTTCGGAGTCGAAGTGAACAACGACGGTGCGACCGATGTGGTAGTGTTCGAGGGCGAAGTCGATGTCGACTACAACGACCATACGGATCGTAATAGTGCCCAGCGACTGCGTATGGGCGAAGCGGTGCATTTGGATGCGATCGGTACTGCCAGCCGCATTGTGTCGATCAATCGGCGCACCTACTCCAGCAAGTCTCTGGAATCCTTCTCAAGACCTGCTGTTATTTCAGAGGTCCACGACAACATCGAGCGAAGCTCTTCGATGTTGAATTACTACGAGATAGTACCGCAGGGCATGCAGGAAGACGCGTTTGCCTTCGTTGATCGGGTTGCTCACCAGTGGAACGGTGTCACGCCAGCTGGCATGCCACCTTACTTGCTGGGCGGTGACTATGTGAAAACATTTAATAGCGACAAGTTCAACCCGGACATTCAAGTCAGCGTGAAGGTTGATGTGCCTTGTAGACTGTATGTGCTGTTCGACAATCGACTTCCAGCGCCTGCTTGGTTAAAACGTGATTTCCAAGACACGGGCGACGAAATCGGTTTAGACACTGGACCGTATCAAACGTACAACCATGCTTGGCACAACCAAGGTCCCTCGGGCGTAGGCCCAGGCGAGAGTGTCGAGGACACCCTCTCCGTGTGGGTGAAGGTGGTTGCCGAGCCGACAGTCGTGTTCCTGGGCTCGACTGAGGCACCGGAGTCCGAGCCCAATATGTACGGAATTGTGGCCGTGTCGTTGGATGCGCAGTAGTGCGATACTTTGTTGCTGAGGCACCGGGCAGATGCCTCGGCAAATTGATTCTGAGGGGGCTACAATTTAGTTGTTCGCGTTATACCAAGGAACGTCGACTTTGAGCCAGTAGCGGGACGCATTGCCGTAAAACAATACTGAATGGTAGGCAAGAAAAATTACCGACGCCACTTAAATCAACTCAGCCTTTTCACGGATATATTAAAGCAACGATTGCCTTATCTTTCGCAGCTCCTTGTCCATAGCCTACATCTTCGTTCTTCCTCGCAATCAGTAGCTTGGCGACCTTAAAGGGAAGCCGGTCTGAGTGCGAATTTGCCCTCTGTTTGAGGTCAATTTAGGCTCGCCGGTACACGAAAAAGTTATTTCTCAAAAAGGATTAGAAAAATGGCTTCTAGCAAACTGATTCGAGAAGGCCTGCTTTGCTTTAAGCGTAAGCCGCGCCACAATCATCGGCGGGCATTTACCTTGGTTGAGCTGTTGGTGGTGATTGCCATCATTGGCGTGTTGGTTGGTCTCCTGCTGCCGGCCGTGCAAGCTGCCCGCGAGGCAGCACGGCGTGCAGAATGCACCAACAAGTTAAGGCAAATCGCTCTGGCGATGCATCTCTACCATGATTCACACGAGACTTTCCCACCGGGGGCCCAGAGGGATGGCACAGGAATTCAAAGCAATTATTTTTCCGGCTGGACTCGTGAGGTACTTCCCTATATGGAAAGCACACAACTTCGCGAGCTCTATCGCCCTGCTATGTCTTCTGGTACACCGCTGTCGGTGAGCGCGCCGGGTGACCCGAGTCTTCAGCAATTCCGTGAAACGTTCATTGGGACTTACAATTGCCCTTCGGATATTGAGCCCGCTCTGGTGGTACCTGCCAGTGGACCGACCAACGGCCAGCTGTTCGCAACTTCGAGTTATGTAGCGAACGCGGGGCGTGGAGATGGCTCCCTGACGTGGTATCTCTACGAAGATTTACCTTCGAGTAGTGGCGCATTCAAGACTACAGGTGCGCACTGGGGCTGGCGTGGCCCTCTGCATGTCGAAGTTGCTCCTCAGTTCCCACAGCCTGCCGACCGATTGACTCGTGAATCAATGAGGAATATTGCGGACGGGACTACCCAAACGCTCCTCTTGGCAGAGAGTAGCAACGAGTACGAACCGCGACGTCCGTTCTGGGCATGGACTTGGGGCAATTACATAATGGCTCAGCCGATTGCCCAGGATCGCGTTTTTGATGGCAACTACCTCGAATGCCCCAATAGCACTGGAACGAGTGGTGCCTACCCAGGGTCGGGCAAGAGAGCCTGTATGTCGGCTTTTTGGGCCATGCATCCCGGCGGCATGAATGGCGCAATGTGCGATGCATCGGCTCGCTACATTTCATTCGATATCGATTTACTCGCATTTGCTGCCATGGGAAGCATTGATGCGGCGGATGACGAAAACTGGGTGGCACCGAAATCAGGCCGGTTTTGACGCTCGGGAGCAGCCGGAATCTCATAACGCCAATCGTCATACCCTCTGCCAATACCCAGCGCCCAACCGTGTCGCATAAATCTCGGGGCTCCGAGCGTTGCCCATAAAGCTTTCGTCTTACCCCTCTGGTACGCATCGTCCATGGTCACCCACAAGCTTGCTCGTATTCGACTTCCCCTACTTGCCCTCCTAGCAGTTACGCACCTTGCAGGTTGCGGTGGGGGCGCCGGTCTTGTCCCGGTTGAGGGGCGAGTCACGCTCGACGGCAATCCCTTTGAGAAGGTAAAGGTCTTGTTTTATCTTCCCGGAGGAGGCCCCGAGACAAACTACACAGCCATAACGGATGCTGATGGCCGCTTCTCCTTGACGTCGCTCGATGGCGAACAGTCTGGAGTTGCGCCGGGGTCGTATTCCGTAAGCTTGACCACGAATCATTGGGCACCCGATGCGCTAGAGACCGACCCTCCCCCGCGCGAACTTGTGTCGCCCCACAATCGCGATCACAAATTTGAAGTGCCGGCCGAGGGCACGAATGAAGCCAATTTTGATCTGTCTAGTAAATAGTTGGCCATCGTAGGATTCCCTGCTGTCGATCGACAAAATGGCATGTAGAATCCATGCTCGGTTTTCTTTGCCAATCGATTTCACCAGAGGTCGTAGTTCGCCTGATGAATACACCTACCAAAATATTAGCTCGTTTCCAATTTGCACCGTTACTTTGTTCTCTTCTCGCTCTGCCTTGTAATGCAGAAATTGCGGAACACGATGTCTGCGTTTACGGTGGCACAGCCAGCGGGGTCACTGCAGCGGTTGAAGTAGCACGACAGGGGAAGTCAGTCGTCCTCCTGGAACCAGGGCAGCACATCGGAGGCATGACGTCCGGAGGTTTAGACGCTACAGACATCGGCAATAAGGATGTCATCGGTGGTCTAAGCCGTGAATTCTACCGGCGAGTCGCCCAGCACTATGCCAAGGATGAATCTTGGACGCAGGAATCTCGCGAAGAGTTTTTCGCCGAGCGTTCTAAACGTACGAAACTTGCAGAAGTTCAAGGCGAGAACGCTACCATGTGGACCTTTGAGCCGCATGTCGCCGAGCAGATTCTCAAGCAGATGCTTGAAGAAGCCAAGGTGCCTGTCCGTTTGGGACAACGTCTTGCCCTGGTGAAGAAAGATGGCGAGCGTATTACCGAAATACTAGTCGAGGGTGGAGATGTCATCCGGGCAAAGATGTTCATCGATGCCACCTATGAGGGCGACTTGATGGCCATGTCGGGAGTGAGCTACCGTGTAGGGCGCGAGGCGAATGCTCTATACAATGAGACCTTGAATGGAATCCGAGCTGAGACACCGAAGAATCAAATCTATGGCAGCGTAGATCCTTATGTCACGCCTGGTGATCCCATGAGCGGACTCATCCCGCTGATCCAGCGCGGCAGCGGGGGCATTCCGGGCGACGGCGATCAACGCGTACAGGCCTACAACTTCCGACTTTGTTTTACCAACATTCCAGAGAATCGCCGAGCGCTAGAGCCTCCCGCCAACTACGACCCGGCACGCTACGAGCTGGCTGCCCGCCGTGTTGAGAAGATCGTCGCTGCCAATAAAGTCCCCACGATTCAGCAGTTCTGTCACCCCGTCTGGATGCCTAACGGCAAGACGGATATCAACAACAGCCAAGGGATTTCCACCGACTTCATTGGGGAAAACTACGATTACCCGGATGCCGATTATGCAACGCGAGCTGAAATCTGGCAGGCACACGAGGATTACATTCGAGGATTCTGGTACTTCATGTCAACCAGCCCCCGCATGCCCGAAAGCCTGCGAGCCGAGTTTCAATCATTTGGGCCCTGCAAAGACGAGTTCCAGGACACCGACGGCTGGTCGCATCAGTTATACGTTCGCGAGGCGCGGCGGATGGTGTCGGATTATGTGATGACCGAGCATAATTGCCGCAGCAAAATCATTGCCGAAGATCCGGTCGGAATGGCAGCCTATGGAATGGACTCGCACAATTGCCAGCGCATCGTGCAGGGCGGTGCCGCTCGCAATGAAGGTGATGTTCAGGAGCACGGTTTGAAGCCGTATCCAATTTCTTATCGTTCCATCGTCCCTAAGGAAACTGAGTGTGAGAACCTCCTCGTGCCGGTGTGTGTGTCTGCAACGCACATCGCTTTTGGTTCGATTCGCATGGAACCCGTCTTCATGGTGCTTGGTCAATCGGCCGGCACTGCTGCCGTGCTGGCAATTGAGGAAGGCCTCTCGGTCCAACAAATAAACTTCAAGAAGCTTCAAAGCCGAATTCTCGCAAATGGCCAGGTGCTGGAACGGCCCATGAAATCCAAGTCGGCAGCGAAGTCAAAACCCAAGGCACCAAAGATTGTGTGCTTCGGAGACAGCATTACGAAACGAGGGTTTCCTGCGGAGTTGGAAAAACTACTGGGTGTAGAGATTCTCAACTCAGGGATCGCTGGCAACACAACGCGACATGGCCTGCGGCGAATGAAGCAGGATGTGCTCGACCACCATCCCGAGATCGTGGTGATCCTGTTTGGAACTAATGACAGTCGTCTGGCCGAGGGGCACGTTCATGTTCCCGTGGATCAGTACTCCCGCAATCTAGATGAAATGGTTAGAGCCTGCACGAATCGCAGAATCCATGCCGTACTCTGTACATTGCCTCCCATAGACGCCGAGCCCTACTTTGCGCGCCATCGAGTGGAGAATTTCACGAAGGCCGGCGGTCTTACTAAAGTGCTCGAGGACTATCGCGATGCAGCCTTGCAAGTTGCCAAAAAACTTGATGTCCCGAGTGTCGACTTGTATCGTTTGTTAGGAGCAGAGCCTAACTGGATGCACAGCGACGGGGTACATCCGTCACCAGAAGGAAATCGGATTATAGCCCGACTCATTGCGAAGCATGTCCAGAACCCAATCAACAAACAAGACTGATAAGCAAACCATCGAACTCACAACTCACAACACGGCCAAGCAGATGAGAAGATTCATGCGAGTATTCCTTGTTGCACTGGCAGTAGCCTTGCAAGTCGGCAGCGTCATGGCTGCTCCAAAATCTGACAATCCGTCTGACGAGCAGCAACCCGACAAGATTGTCGAATACAAGGTTATCGACGGAGTGAAATTGAAGCTGCACGTCTTCAATCCAGCTAATCACCAAGTTACCGATAAGCGACCTGCCATCGTATTCTTCTTCGGCGGGGGGTGGAATGGGGGGACCGTCAAGCAGTTCTTCCCGCAGAGTGAGTATCTCGCTTCTCGGGGCATGGTTGCCATTTGCGCGGACTACCGCGTGAAGAGCAGGCACAAGACAACCCCGCAAGAGTGCGTTAAGGATGGCAAGTCGGCCATTCGGTGGACCCGCGCTCATGCTAACGAGTTGGGTATCGACCCAGATAGGATCGTAGCCTCAGGCGGTTCGGCCGGTGGGCATGTTGCAGCGGCGGCCGCGCTAACGGACGGGTTCAACGAGACTGGCGAAGATACGTCAATTAGTTGCCTCCCTAATGCGCTCGTCCTCTACAACGCAGTCTTCGACAACAGTGAGACAGGCTACGGCTACTATCGCGTGAAAGACTACTGGCAGGAGATCTCTCCGCTGCACAACATCGACGAGGAGGCTCCCCCCACGTTGGTTCTCCTTGGTACCAAAGACGACCTCATCCCTGTAGCCACCGCCGAAGAGTATAAGAAGAGAATGGAGGCGGCTGGTGTTCGATGCGATTTGCGATTGTATGAGGGAGCACGGCACGGATTCTTCAATCAGTCAAAGCCGGAAACTAAGTATCAGGAAACCCTAATAGAAACTGATCGATTCTTGAGTTCATTAGGATACCTTGAAAGGCAATTTCCTTCGATGAAGGTCGCCAAAGATCTGTCAGACGATCGCGACGCTCGGATGGCTTGGTGGCGTGAAGCCAAGTTTGGCATGTTCGTCCACTGGGGCGTCTATTCCGTAGTCGGAGGAGAATACAAAGGGCAAAAACTTCCCAACAGTGCAGAATGGATGATGAACCGAGGGAAGATCCCCATAGCCGAGTACAAGAAATATGCCGATCAATTCAACCCAACCAAGTTCGACGCGGACGAGTTCGTCAATATGGCCAAAAACGCTGGCATGAAATACATCGTCATTACCGCTAAGCACCACGACGGGTTTTCCATGTTTGGCTCTCAGGCCACTGACTACAATGTGGTCGATGCCACTCCCTTCAAGCGTGACATCATGAAGGAACTTTCCGAGGCCTGCCAGAAGCAAGGGATTCGACTTGGCTTCTACTACTCGCAGGCGCAGGACTGGCACCATCCCGGTGGCATGGGCAACAACTGGGACAAGACCCTCGAACGCGTGAGCAATGATCAATACGTTCGCGAGAAGGCCTATCCCGAGGCGAAACAACTACTGACTGAATATGGCCCGATCAGTATTTTCTGGTGGGACACGCCGCGGAAAATGAGCAAGGAAGCGCTTGATAGCCTCTATTCAACTAGGTTTCTGCAGCCCGGCCTCATCACGAACGATCGTCTGGGTGAAGGTTATCCAGGCGACCATAAGACTTTTGAGCGAAAGATTCCCCCCGTCGGTCCGACCGCCCAGGATTGGGAGGTTTGCATGCCCATCAGCGGCAGTTGGGGCTACAAACGAGGTGACAATAACTTCAAATCAGTACAGACTTTGATTCGCAACCTTGCAGATATCGCGAGCAAGGGTGGAAATTACTTGCTCAACGTTAGCCCGACAGGTGAAGGGACTTTGCTCCCCCAAGCAGTCGAGCGGCTAGAAGCCATTGGCGCGTGGATGAAGATCAATAACGAGTCGATCTACGGGACGACCGCCAGCCCCTTTGGCAAACTAGAGTGGGGACGCTGTACAAAGAAGACGGCCGGGGATGAAACCATCCTGTATCTGCACGTGTTCGACTGGCCCGACAGCGACGAATTGTTGGTGCCCGGCTTGAAGAGTACAGTTCAGGAAGCGTTCTTGTTGGCCGACAAAAACCCCCTAAAAACTCGCCTGACGGAGGCGGGAGTACTGGTTTCCTTGCCTTCCAATGCGCCTGACGAGAATGATAGCGTTATTGTGCTGAAGGTGCAGGGAGCATTGGATATCGACAGCGATTCCTCCCTTGAGCAACAGGACGGATCGCTGGTTCTGACCGCCGAAACGGCCTTCCTCCATAACAATGAAGGCAGCCGAGACATACAAGTGCAAGGTGCAGAAGGCACTCCTAATATCGGCTACTGGACTGATGCCCACGCTTGGGTCGAGTGGTCGGTGAAATTCGACCAACCGGGAACGTACGAAGTATCGGCAGAAATGGCTATCGAGAAAGCGAAGTCCAGCTTCCGCATTGGTTTGCCGGAGAAGCAGGTCACGGTGGAAGTCACCTCCACAGGCGGGTATGGCTCCTATACGGAGAAGTTTCTCGGTACGATAAAGATTGAGCAGGCGGGAACTTACAGCCTGCAGATCATTCCCGAAGCAGACAGTTGGCAGCCAATCAATCTTCGAAAGCTGAGACTAAAGTTGAAGTAAACTACCAACGGGTTAATGCATTATCGAGATAGACGCCATGCACCTTTCCAACAAACTATTGTGTCGGTACTTTGCAACCATCATGTTGCTCATGAGCTCGATGCCGGTTGGAGCAAGCGATAAGCCAAACATCATCGTCATCGTCGCGGATGACTTGGGCTATGGAGACGTTGGTTGCTTCGGTAGCACCGAAGTCGAGACGCCCCATATCGATGCCCTGGCAGCAGATGGCGTGCGGCTGACGGACTTCCACTCCAACGGGTCAGTCTGCAGTCCAACTAGGGCAGCGCTCTTAACAGGCAGATACCAGCAGCGCACGGGCATTGTGGGAGTCGTCACCGCGAAGAGCCATCGCCACACGGGACTAGACTTGCAGGAAACGACGTTCGCAGAGATTCTCAAGACTGCTGGCTACACCACGGCCTTGTTCGGCAAATGGCACGTAGGTTACCAACCGGCTTACAATCCAATCCGACAAGGTTTCGACGAGTACACTGGGTTTGTTGCTGGTAACGTCGATTACCACGCCCATCTCGATCAAACCGGCGAAGAAGATTGGTGGAAGCAAGATGAACTGACCCCAGAGGCAGGCTATTCGACTGACCTGATCACCGATTACGGGGTCGACTTCATCAAGCGTAACCACGACAAGCCGTTTCTGCTTTATCTCGCTCACGCAGCCCCGCACTATCCCTATCAAGGACGTGAGGAGCCGCAGTTCTATACGCGAGGAAAGGGGAAGCGCAAGAATCCGTTTAGACCTGGAGTCTACGAGGAGATGATTGAAGTCATGGACGAGGGGGTAGGTCGTATTCGGCAAGCTCTTAAGGATGCCTCCGTGGAAGACAATACCCTGATTGTATTCTTTTCGGATAACGGCCCGGCAAGGCCTGGCTCAGTAGGTCCCCTACGGGGCAGGAAAGGCGCCATCTGGGAAGGCGGACATCGCGTGCCCGCAGTGGCTTGCTGGCCCGGTCAGATTAAAGCAGGCAGAGTTTCGGAGGAAACGGTGATGGGGGCCGACTTGCTGCCTACGATGGCGGAAATGTCGGGGGCTTCGTTACCCGAGGAAGTTACCATCGATGGCGAGAGTTTGCTTGACCATCTGACCAACGCGAGTCCGCTGGCTCCTCGCCCGATTTTCTGGAGTATGGGAACGCGATTGGCAATCAGAAAGGGAGCGTTCAAGCTCGTCACCACTACAGCTTTCAAGAACCCTGTCCTGTACAACCTCGAGACCGATCTCGGCGAAAAGCACGACCTAGCCGAGCAGCATCCTGAGCTGGTCAGTGAATTCATCAAACTATTGA
The DNA here is from genome assembly GCF_007741515.1 of Adhaeretor mobilis. Taxonomy (GTDB): domain Bacteria; phylum Planctomycetota; class Planctomycetia; order Pirellulales; family Lacipirellulaceae; genus Adhaeretor; species Adhaeretor mobilis. Next base: position 5,100,015 of record NZ_CP036263.1, on the reverse strand, counting down.
AGGACTGGCACAAAGACGTGACCAATGGCGTAAAGAAACGCACCTGACCTTAACAACGCTCCTCAATTGTGTCACCTCACGTTCTTGTATCGGTCGGTCAATCTATGAACAAGAAAATTCTTCTGCAAATCGGCTTCCTGTTGGTCTCTTCGTCCGCTTTCGCAGCCACCAAGCCGAACATCGTCTATATTCTGGCCGATGATCTTGGTTATGGGGATGTGCAGTGTTTGAATCGCGATCGCGGAAGAATCCCCACACCGCACATCGATCAGTTGGCAGCTCAGGGAATGCACTTTACCGATGCGCACTCTGGTTCATCGGTCTGCACGCCAACACGCTACGGCATTCTCACGGGTCGCTACGCCTGGCGGACACGTTTGCAGGCGGGTGTGCTTTCTGGATATGCGACACCTTTGATTGCAGTGAAGCGACTAACCGCACCATCGCTGTTGCAGCAAAACGGCTATCGCACGTCTTGCATCGGAAAATGGCATTTGGGGTTCACGATTGAAGGTGCCGACGAGTCGGGGGGCAGTAAACGTAAGAACCGAGGCGAACTGCTTGGAGCACCGTTGGGTGCGATCACACACGACGGGCCGATAACGCGCGGCTTTGATGAGTTCATCGGCTTTCATCACGCGCGGATGATGAAATCGCTATTTGAGAATGATCGCGTGACGCAAATGATTGAGCCAGTCGATATGCTGCCCTTGTTGGCCAAAAAAGCGGTCGAGTTCATCGACCAGCAAGGTAAGACAGGCCAGCCATTCTTTCTCTACTTGCCGCTGAGCGCACCGCACACGCCTATTGTGCCGAGCAAGCAGTGGCAAGGAAAGAGTGAGCTTGGCGACTACGGCGACTTTGTCATGGAGACCGACGGGGTGGTGGGTGAGGTGCTTAGGGCGATCAACCAGGCGGGCGTCGCGAAAAACACACTCGTAATCTTCACAAGCGACAATGGTTGCTCGAAGGCTGCCGAGATTCCCGAGCTTCAAGCGCAGGGGCACTACCCGAGCGCCGACCTCCGGGGATCCAAGGCAGATATTTTTGAAGGCGGCCATCGGATTCCTTTCATTGCACGTTGGCCAGGCCAAGTGAAGGCGGGCGTCTTTAGTGAACAAACTATCTGCCTGACTGACCTGCTGGCCACCTGCGCTGAACTGCTCGAAACAAAGCTGCCTTCCGACGCCGGAGAGGATAGTGTTAGCTTCCTGCCCGCGCTCCTCGGCAAAGGCAAAGTGTCGTCGCCAGGACGTGATGCCATCGTGCATCACTCCATCAATGGCTCTTTCGCGATCCGGCAAGGAGACTGGAAGCTTGCACTCTGCCCGGGCTCTGGCGGTTGGAGTACCCCGAAACCCGGAAGCCGAGAAGCAAAGGCGTTGCCTGCATCCCAACTCTACAACCTCGCCCTCGATTTGGATGAAACCAAGAACCTACAAGCGGAATTTCCAGAAGAGGTTGAGCGACTAACACAGCTGCTCAGACAATTTGTGGTAGACGGTCGCAGCACGCCGGGCCCGAAACAAGCCAACGACGCCGAGATTGTCCTCGAAAAGTCCGCCAGGAAGACCAACTAGGGGTGACTACTATGGTCAAACTCATTTTCGGTTTGCTGGTCGTACTGTCGGTGAATTGGAATGCTAGACTCCTGGCAGAAACCACCGCTACCGCGACACCGAAACGTCTCAACGTGCTGTTTCTCATTGCTGATGACCTCCGACCGGAGCTTGGTTGCTATGGCAACACGGTGATCAAGAGTCCTCACATCGATCGACTCGCCGAGCGGAGCCTAGTCTTCAATCGTGCCTATTGCCAGCAGGCGGTCTGTTCGCCTTCGCGGACCAGTGTGCTGACGGGAACTCGACCTGACACCAGCCGGGTGTGGGACTTGCGGACTCACTTTCGCGAGGCCTTGCCTCTCGTGGTGACCCTCCCGCAGTTGTTCAAGGAACATGGTTACGAGTGCGCCGGTCTGGGGAAAATCTACCATGGCGGTTTAGGCGACGCACCATCCTGGTCGGTTGCTGCCGGAGCCTTTTCCACACCGCGCAAGAATCGTACCCGGCGCAAAAATAGCCTAGCAGCCACCAACAACAACGTGCCCAGGGAATGGGCAAACAGATTGACCCAGACGAATCGTGGCCAAGCCTTCCGAGCGACTGACGATCCCCCCAACGGTGGCGGAGAAGGGAAGCTGGCTGATGAAGCAATCGCAGCCTTACGACAATTCAAGGCGAGCGGAAAGCCATTCTTTCTGGGCGTCGGATTCCACAAGCCCCATCTACCGTTCAGCGTGCCAAAACACTACTGGGATCTTTACAATCCAGAGCAGATTCCTCCGGCGCCCAACCCGTTCTTACCAAGCGATGCCCCGAGCTACGCCCTCGTTGAAAAGAACGAGATGTGGAATTACAGTGGCGTGCCCGACGTGAAGGACCTGCCGGAGTACTACACGAAGCAGCTGAAGCACGGCTACTATGCCGCAGTAAGCTACATGGACGCCCAACTCGGTCGGGTGCTTGAGGAGCTTGACGCCCTAGATCTGCGTGAGGACACCATTGTCATTCTGTGGGGCGATCATGGTTGGAAGTTAGGCGAGCACAATCGCTGGTGCAAGCACAGCAACGTAGAGGACGATGCTCGGGCGCCGCTGATCATCTCAGCCCCTGGTACGAAGGGCGGAGGCAAGAAGACCGACGCCTTGGTCGAGTTTGTTGACATCTATCCAACATTGGCCGAGCTTGCAGATATTCCTTTGCCTGAGCATTTAGAGGGAACAAGCGTTAAACCGTTGCTCAAAAACCCTAAACGATCTTGGAAGTCAGCTGCCTTCAGCCAGTATCCGCGAACCGTCCAGGGCAAGAGACTGATGGGCTACTCAATGCGTACCAATCGCTACCGTTTCACTCGTTGGGTCGATCGCAAAGATCACACCAAGGTGGACGCAGTGGAACTCTACGACCATCAAACGGATCCGCAAGAGAACACCAACATCGCCGACGATCCGGCCCATGCAACCCTGGTAGACGAACTTACCCAGCAATGGCTTGCCGGTTGGCAAGGGGCACTACCCGTTAGCTCCAAGTAGTGACTTTCCATTGGAATTCGTTCACACTCAGTTAAGTACAATAGGTCGCGAAGTACCTATGAATTTTACTTTCTAGTCACATAGAAATAGAAGGAAACACCATGAAGCGAGCAATTCTCCCGCTACTTCTAATAGTTCTCTTGACCACTGCGGCTCTACCCGCCAGTGCCCAAAAAACGGAATCAGGAGATTCACCAAAGCAATCTTCCGACCACTTAGAGTGGTGGAGGGACGCCAAGTTTGGCATGTTCATCCATTGGGGTCTTTATGCTGTGCCCGCTGGAGTTTACGAGGGTAAGCAAATCGAGGGTATCGGCGAGTGGATCATGCAGCGTGGAAAGATCCCCGTCGCCGAATACCAGGGCTATGCCAAGGGGTTCAACCCAGTCAAGTACAATCCTGAAGCCTGGGCGGAACTCGCCAAGAACGCTGGCATGAAGTACATCGTGATCACCGCGAAACATCACGACGGTTTCGCGCTGTTCCCTTCGGACGCAACGGAGTGGGATATTGCAGATGCTACGCCGTATAAAAAGGATTTGATTACGCCCTTGGCGGAAGCAGCACGCCACAGGGGATTGAAGTTCGGTACTTATTATTCGCAGGCTCAGGATTGGACACATCCAGGCGGGGCGAAGGCTGGCTCCAAGGAAGGGGGCGGTTGGGACGATGCCCATAAGGGCAGCTTCGATGAATACCTCAAGAAGATCGCCGTGCCACAGACTCGCGAAATCCTGACACGCATCAAGCCAGACATTCTGTGGTGGGACACGCCACACTTGATGACGCCTGAGCGTGCGAAGCCGTTGCACGACCTGATCGCGTTGCGCCCCGGACTCATCACGAACAACCGTCTCGGTGGCGGTTACAAGGGCGACACGGAGACACCCGAGCAGCACATTCCTGCCACAGGTATCGAGGGTCGTGATTGGGAAACCTGCATGACAATGAACGACACCTGGGGCTATAAGAGTTACGACGACAATTGGAAATCCACGGAAGTAATTCTTCGCAACCTCATCGACATTGTGAGTAAGGGTGGTAACTACCTCCTCAACGTCGGGCCTACCGCAGAAGGAGAAATCCCCGAGCCGAGCATCCAGCGATTGCAACAATTGGGAGACTGGATGAAGCTCAATGGATCCGCCATTTACGGAACCACCGCCAGCCCCTTTGCAAAGTTGCAATGGGGTCGCTGTACCAAGAAGACCACGGAAAATGGCGGAACACTTTACATTCATGTGTTTGATTGGCCATCAGATCAGAAATTGGTCATTCCCGGCCTCCGAAACGAAGTGACAGCTGCGCGATTGCTGGCCACGGGTGCAGAGCTTTCAACTAAGGCAACTGAGGGCGATGTAGTAGTGACTGTTCCTCAAAATGCTCCCGACGCAATCGCAAGTGTGGTCGAGTTGAAGTTTACCGGTCCGCTAAACGTAGTGCCTCACCTGCCGGGGACGCTCCCCGATGGCAGCATCGTGCTTGACGCGGTCTGGGCAGACATCCACAACACGATCCGCTCGCACGCCCGTTTGGAAGAGAAGGGAAATAGCGCGAAGATCACTGATTGGAACAAAGTGAAATCGTGGTTGTCGTGGGATTTTCGCGCGGCCAAGGCAGGCACCTATGACGTCATGGCTGAAATCGAGGGGGGGGGAAAGAGTAAGTTGTCCCTTGAATTCAACAAAACTAAGAAACCCATCGAGGTCCTGGCGACTGATGCAAAGGGCGTTCGGTCAATTAGTCTTGGCGAGATTACCATTCCCAAGGCCGGCATCTATACTCTGGGGCTCAAGCCAAACAAAAATGACTGGGAAGGCTTTGACTTGCACCGCGTCACGCTAACGCCAACAGACTAGTTCGAACCGATGGAAGCGGCTGTCTCGATCATTGAGTGGAGAGGAAGGCTGCAAGTTGTGAAACTAGCAAGCCCACTACTTGTCTACTGGAAATTCAGCTGGTTGATCGGCAAACATGAGTGTGCCCCAAGGCAGGATTGATCGTCCGCGAGACTCAGGACGAGTCTTCGCGACGGCTTTCTTGGTGAAAGACGCGTCCAGGCCTTTGCGGTTTTGATAGTGATTCAAGACTTTTTCGTACATGGGGCGAAGCCGACCACGAGCTTCCTCCGAGATTGACTCATAAAAATAACGCCCCTCGAAACTCTTGTAGGGTTCGTAGCGCACCTCAAATCCAAGGTTGAACTTCGCTGTGTACTCAAATCCCTTCAACAACCGGTTATCATACGCACCGTACAGGTCGATCCCTTGGTTCCAAGCCGTTTCACACGAATTTGCCAAATACTCTAGGCCCATTTGAGTGTGAGCCTGATCGCGACCACTTTCTTGGCATTCGCCGAACTCGTTGAAATAGTTCCGCACGGCACCGTTTCCTTCGCCTTCCAGGTAGTAGTTTACAGCACGGTCGAACATTGGCCGATCATCTAGAAAGACTCCCATCGCCAACATGGTTTGAAGTATGGAACCATCCCAGTTCCCATTAGCGCTCGGGTAGAAATCTTTGATGATTGGGTACCAAACTTCTCTCAACATCGATTCAAATTGAGCTTGGTCCTCTTTGGGCCACCCATCCCAGGTATGTTTGATGAGTTCGGCAGCATTGCAGTAATGGTGACCACACATACCAATCAGCAACGCGGCATCATGGTCGGTGACCTTTTCAAGAGTTTGAGACCACGCATCTAATATCTGCGCCGCTTCACCTGCATGGTCTTCCTCACCGGTAATGACCCATTTCAAGGCAAGCGTGTAAGCAGTGGTGCCATCACGAACAAACTCGGAAGCGCCATGGTCGGGATTCCCGTAAGGTCCCCGAGCGACGTGGGCTCGCGGTTGAGGCTGCCTGCGTCTACGGACATAGCGAGACTCTTCGAGTTGCTCCCAAGCCTCTGTCCAAGGTTGCTCGCCGGCTGCTAGTTTGCGCTTTACAAACGCGATACTAGGTAGTGTGTGCGCGATGCCCGGATGCACAAAACTGGTCGCCTTAGCAGACGTGGGTTCCTCGGCGCGAAGTTCTGGCTGCAATCCCGAAAGGAAGAACAGCGTCGCAGCTAGTATGAAGTCTACACGATTGGGCTCTTGCATCATCTCCGCATCCTGACCTACTAGCGAGGAACTGGTCAATCGGTTCCATGGGCCGATCCCATGGGCAATTGGGCTTTCTCTTATGCTAATTGCTAAGCAGCTCTACGTCAGCGTAGTATGCCCCGATAGTACTTCCGTCGGCTAGCTCGAAGTAGCACCGCAGACGTTCTGAACCTTCGGGCAATTTTGCCTCAAACTCTACAGACTCAGCATCCGATGCGGCAGGTCGCTGGAGTTTGACGTCACCGATTTGAATGCCCGCTGATCGGATCTTCAATGCTTTGCCGGGCGTTTCGCGAAACGCCTCCATGCCGGGCACAGTCGAGCCAGCTGGCAGAGCATCAGTCAAGGGCGTGGCGGCTTCTGCTGGCCAACGCCGGAGAGTGATGCGGTATTTGCCCGCCTGCTCGACGCGTACCGCCCAGTCGCCAACGGTACTTTGGCCAGCTCGAATGGTCGCTTGGTTCCACGGCGAGTGCCCGCCGTCATCCGTCAACCAGTCGTGACAGGTTAGTCGACTGGGATTCTCTTCCGGGTTGCCGAGGACGATTTCCGCATGGCGGGCCAAGGCCGGCTGGAGGCTTTGCCACCAGTCTTCATAGGCGGCTCGCAGCTTTTCAACGACTTGTGGATGCTCTTTGGAGACGTCGTGTTTCTGTCCGGGGTCTTTCGCGATCTCGTACAGACCTTTGCCGTTCACCAACCGCCACCGCTGGGTCATTGTACTGCAATTCTTCCATTTCTTGGGGTCGAGTACCCGTTGCGAATCAGTGACAATCACCCGATCTGGCCAATCGGCTTGCGGGTCTTTCAACAGGGGCATGAGCGAAACGCCATCGATTTCATAGTCTTCTTGCTCGGGTAGTCCGCAGAGTTCCTGGAGCGTTGGTAGTACGTCGATATGGGCGCTGAGTCGGTCAATATCAACGGGTTTATCAATGCCTCCTTCGGGCCAATGAATGAACAGCGGCACGCGGTGCCCCCCCTCAAACTGGCTGCCCTTGCCACCTCGCATGCCAGCGTTATGAATCCTCGCGCCGGCTGCGGTGCCGTTGTCTGTCATGAAGATAAAGATGGTGTTCTCTGCCAACCCTTCGTTTTTCAACCAAGCGCGGAGCTCACCCACATTCTTGTCGATGTTGGCGATCATGCCGAAAAACACTGCTTGCTTCTCCCCGACTTGCTCTCGGTACGGTGCCGAAAACTCCTCGGGACAAAGCATCGGACCGTGCGGGGCATTCGTCGACAGGTAAGCAAAGAACGGCTTTCCCTCGGCAACGGCTCCTTGGATGAACTTCTTAGTTTCGTCGAAGAACACATCGGTGCAGTAACCGTGGCGTTTCTCGATCTGGCCGTTGCAGAAGTATGAGTCGTCGAAGTAGGCGTTGTCCCACACGTCGGGAGTCTGCCCAATTCCGCCGCCACCGTGTCGCACGACCGTGCCGAAGCCGCGGTCCTCCGGTCGATAAGGGTAGTTGTCCCCAATGTGCCATTTGCCGAACATGCCGGTCGCGTAACCTCCCGAGGAGAATGCCTCCCCCAGGGTTGTCTCACCCTCGAACAAGATCGACCGCCCCATGATGGTGTGCCAAGTGCCAGCGCGATTGGAGTAGTGTCCGCTCATCAGCGCTCCACGCGTCGGCGAACAAGTCGGACTTACATGGAAATCAGTGAACCGGGCGCTCTGGGCGTACAACGAGTCGATATTCGGTGTCTTCAGTACCGGGTTGCCGTGGCAACCGAGGTCTCCGTACCCTTGATCGTCAGTAATCACGAGCATCACATTGGGACGCTGAGCAGCATGTGCCGCCGGCGAAACTGCGAGAAGCAGTAGGACGAGCCAAACACTAAGTTTGTGAGTCATGATATTTTCCATTCCGATGCTCTCAGGGCCATCGGGTTTTCCCTGTTTATATTGAGTTATCCGTAACATATGCCGTAGTTTATCGAAGAAAGTTCGCAAATACCCCCGATTTCTTGACCGCCTAGCCACGGCAGGAGGCAATCATTTAGGCTGTCCGTTGTGGTGGGCTATCGCATAGTGTCATCGACGCCTATGGTTTTGTTACGATTTAGAATCATGTATAAATGAGCTGAGAAACGTTATGCTTAAGGGTATCTCACCAATCTTATCGCCTGAGTTATTGGCTTGTCTCTGCCGAATGGGTCACGGAGATGAGATTGTTCTCGCTGATGCCCATTTTCCTGGGCACTCGACGAATACCAACGTACTGCGTGCCGATGGCATTAGGATTCCTGATCTCATAGACGCGATTCTACCTTTGTTTGAACTCGACACTTACGCTGATGCACCACTCGTAATGATGGCTGCCGTAGATGGCGACCAAATCGACGCGGCAGTCGAAATCGCGTATCGATCGGTTGTCGATCGTCACAATCCTGAGGTCGCAGAAATTGCTCGAGTTGAACGTTCTGCGTTCTACGACCGCGCTCGGAAGGCATTTGCCGTAGTGATGACCGGCGAGACTTGTAAGTACGGTAATATTCTTCTGAAGAAAGGCGTCACCCCGTTGTGACCCGAGCGCCAATCAGTGGCGTCTTGAACAGCCATGGAATTCCATGAGAACTTTTTTAGTACAACTACTCCCTGAGGAAACACCCCCCAATGCCGCAGCATAGCACTCCAAAGATCGGAATCCGCCCAACAATTGATGGTCGAATGGGTGGCGTACGTGAGTCGCTGGAAGCCCAGACCATGGGGCAAGCCCATGCCGTAGCCGAGCTGATTTCCAGCAAGCTTTTTCTAACCGACGGATCGCCGGTAGAGTGTGTCGTACACGACACGTGCATCGGAGGTGTCGCGGAAGCCGCTGCGGCTGAGGAGCATTTCTTACGCGAACGTGTCGATGTTTCGCTCACCGTGACTCCCTGCTGGTGTTACGGCTCAGAAACGATGGATATGAACCCGCTCCGGCCCAAAGCCGTCTGGGGGTTCAACGGCACCGAGCGCCCAGGGGCGGTCTATCTGGCGGCGGTACTCGCCGGTCATACCCAAAAAGGCCTACCGGCTTTTGGAATTTACGGTCGTGACGTGCAAGATGCAGGCGATAGCTCCATACCGGATGATGTTGCGATGAAGATTCTTCGCTTCGCTCGTGCTGGGCTAGCGGTCTCCCAACTGCGGGGTAAGTCTTACCTCTCCATTGGTGGCACTTCGATGGGCATTGCTGGGTCGGTCGTCGATTCTGCCTTCTTTGAGCAATACCTTGGCATGCGTGTTGAGGTGGTCGACATGACGGAAGTTGCCCGTCGAGAACGTGATGGGATTTTTGACCAAGACGAATATCAACGTGCCATGACGTGGGTCAAGGAAAATTGCACGGAAGGATTCGATGCCAATTCGGACGATAAGAAGCGGAGTCGCGATAAGCTCGATAAGGAGTGGGAAACCAGCGTGAAGATGGCCCTCGCTACGCGAGACCTCATGGTAGGCAATCCGCGCCTAGCGGAGATGGGATTTCATGAAGAAGCGCAAGGACACCATGCGATTGCCGCCGGTTTTCAGGGGCAGCGTCAATGGACAGACACCTACCCCAACGGTGACTTCATGGAGGCGATCCTCAACACCTCGTTCGATTGGAATGGTCGCCGCTGCCCTTACATGGTGGCCACTGAGAATGACGCGCTCAATGCTGTTACGATGCTCTTCGGACATTTGCTAACGAACACGGCCCAAATTTTTGCAGATCTACGCACCTACTGGAGTCCTGATGCAGTTCAGCGGACGACCGGCCACAAGCTGGAGGGCGACGCCGCCAGTGGCCTGCTGCACTTGATTAACTCAGGACCAGCAGCTCTCGATGGAACGGGTGAACAGCAAGTCGATGGGGAGCCGGCAATAAAGCCTTGGTGGCAAATCACCGACGAGGAGGAGCAAGCCTGCTTGCAAGCGACCACTTGGCATCCATCAATTACCGAGTATTTTCCTGGAGGCGGTTGGTCGACTCGCTATCGCACGAAGGGTGGAATGCCGGCCACGATCGCCCGCTTGAACCTTGTCCAGGGCCTTGGTCCTGCGCTACAACTTGCCGAGGGAGTCACCGTGGAACTCCCTGACGAAGCGCACGACATCCTGGATCAACGCACCAACCCGACATGGCCCACCACCTGGTTCGCCCCGCGGATTACTGGCAAGGGAGCTTTTCGTGACGCTTACAATGTCATGAACAACTGGGGTGCAAACCACTGCGTGATGAGCTACGGCCACATTGGCGCCGACATGATCTCCCTGGCAGCGATGCTACGTATCCCGGTTTACATGCACAATGTGTCGGATGAGAATATCTTCCGTCCAAGCTCATGGAACGCCTTCGGCACAGCAGACCCTGAAGGGGCCGACTTCCGTGCCTGTCGCAATTATGGGCCACTCTTCGGGTGAACCGTCACAGTGAGCAAGTATGTATATTCTGTTGATAGCTTGGTCTAGTGAGCAGCATAAAGGTGTGGCTCGTAGGATTTAGTTCTGCTCAGCGGACCAATGAAAGGTGCATGAAGTGAATAGCCAACAAGATGCCGAGAAACATCTAGCTTCGATCCAGCAGGACCTCATCGAAATGGCGCACCAAGTTGCGCAGTTCGAGGAGATGGCAATACTGGGTGAGGGCAATGTCTCAGGACAATTAGATGCCGATAGGTTGCTGATAAAAGCAAGCGGTACGCAACTTGGCACCTTAACAACAGACCAACTGGTAGAGGTTAACTCGCAAGTAATCCTGAAGTCGCTGGACGGCGCGGATACCGGTGATGAAGGCGTAGAATCCTTATTGCTGGAAAGCCGGGCAAACCCTGATGCCCTCAAGCCTTCCGTGGAGACATTATTTCACTCCTGGCTATTGGAACTTCCAGGCATTCATTTTGTGGGCCATACACATCCGATTTGCGTGAATCAACTACTGTGTTCTCCGCGAGCTGAAGATTATGCCAAGCGTCGTCTCTTCCCCGATCAGATTGTTTACTGCGGACAAGAGTCGGTGCTCATTCCCTACGTCGATCCTGGGCTAACCTTGGCCCGTTGCATTGCGCAAGAAGTCGAAGCCTTTAGGGACCGGACTGGCTGCATTCCTAAGACGATCTTGTTAGAAAACCACGGCCTGATTGCGATCGGTGGTAGCGCGAAACAAGTAGAGGCAGCACTTATGATGGCAGAGAAAGCAGCACGAGTATTTGTGGGTGCTACGACCGCAGGTGGCCCCATCTTTATGCCCGTTGAACAGGTGGAACGCATCGGTGCAAGGTCTGACGAACATTATCGACAGCGAATGCTCGAAACAAACTAATTACAGAAGATGCTGCCATGCGATCGTTAGTGGCGCTAGTCGACCCACTGAAAAGCACTCGTCGCAAGCCATTTCCTTGAAAGACGCAAGGCTGTCTCTTTGTGCCACAGTCGAACTTTGAGTATTTACGATTAGCATGGGTGCGTTCTTTGACTAGCTCTAACGCTCCCTAGGCAAGTTAGCTAAGCTAGGTTCACTTCAGCTAGGAGGTGAATCGATGCAAGCGTATTCGAAAGAGTTTCGACGAGATGTACTCGCCGCCTGTGATGCTGGGGAGGACCTACCAGCAAGAGCAAAGCCTAAAATGAATGTGCGCAGGTTGACGGACACTACCGTACGGTCGCTTCGAAGCGAATCTTGATATCGCCTGCCTCGCGCGCAGCTTTCTCCGCTCCGGCGTGAACGAACTGCCAATACTCATGGGTATGTTCCTTGGCAACGACTGCGATGGTGTAGCGTGCTTTCTCTGGCTCGAATTCTGTGCCGCTGAACCGTTCCGGGTACAGGAGGCTGCGGATCTCATCGGAATCCACATTCTCAGGGGTTGCCATCGTTTGGCCCGTGCTGATTTTCAGAGCGATCTCTTTATCATCGAGGTGGTCAATCATCGTTTTCACTGCGCTGTATCCCATCCCCACAGGGTCTTGCAGCACGATGCCAGAAATCTTGTTGTTCTTCAAAGCCTCTGCTAGCGGGACATTCGAGTCACATGCAATAAATGGAACCTTCCCAGAAAGCTTGAACTCTTCGAAGACTTGCAGCATGCTGTCGGAGTTGGGCTCGTTGACACAGAAGACACCTTGGAGCGCGTCCCCACATCTTTCCATTAGCAGCTTCGCGCGTTGCGTAAAGTTTTCGCGCGAGGCCCCCAGGTACTGTTTGGAATCAAGGACCTTAATCTCTGGGAATTCTGCGGAGAGCGTATTAAGGAATCCTTATTCACGCAACTCTGTGCTGACACTATTTAAATTGTAGCGAAAGAGGACCACTCCCGGCTCACGGGCTGGTGGTTCTGTGGGGGAAAGACTCAGCCACGCATTAATTCCTGCCACGACGAAAACAACCGCTAGGATAGCGACCACTGATTTCACGCCACGCCGGCGTATTTTCCGGAAGTTTCGCGTATTGCAGATCTCGAATAGAAGAGTTTACGAATGGGAACTTTTCACGCGACATTGTACCAGAGTGACTCTCAATAGACGATCACGCTTCCAGAATGGAAATAGCTTTGCTAGGAATTCTGCTTGAGAAAGTCTATCACTACGTGTTTCATGACAGTGATAATAATCCCTACACCCAGATTGCTCGTCGGAAAACAGCCCGGACCCAATCCAAGCTCGGAGTGTCGCCTACCTCTAACGGGTGTGTTCACCGGCGCTAGTGCCGTAATGTTCTCCGCTTACAGGAACTTCCATCATCCGTTCGATAGTCGCCGCCAATGGTTGCCTGGCGGCTAAAGGATAGCTAGAACAGCCAAGTATTGACTTCTTGCAAGCTGCCAGCATCGTGTGGTCCCTTCCTCGGTGACCACGACATCGTAGCAGTTCGACATCCACGCGAAATCAAGAGTGACTGTGACAGGTGACTCAGGGAGGTATTCTAGCAATGAGAATGAACGCGACTCTATCAGGTCTGCTTGTGCTTGCCATTTTATATTCTGATGCGCTTGCCCAACCGACTGCAGATCAGGCGCAGACCGGCCAGAGCCAGCCAGCTTCCGGCGGAAGTCCGCTAGTGCTCGGCCATGGCGCAGGACTGTTCACTGTTGGGCCGCTGCTTGAGCAGGATAACTTCGAGAGCCTTGACAACTGGGTAGTTCAGATTCAGCGGCGGTCGGGGTTTGATTCGGCACGAGTTGTGGCGCGAGACCGTTCGTTGGATTGCTTAACTCCGGGACGTGGATGCACGATCTGGTACAAGAAGAAATTCCCAACGCGAATGACGATCACTTATAATGTGCTTTGTCCCACACATGAACCGGCGATCGAAGGAGTCCAGCCGAGCGACATTAATAATTTCTGGATGGCAACCGACCCAGCAGATCCAATACAAGGGCTATTCGATTCGTCGCGGTACACCGGAGATTTTGGGAGCTACGACAAGATGCACTGCTATTACGCTAGTACCGGGGGGCGTCGAAACCAGACAACCCGGATGCGGCGATATCCGCGTGCATTGGATGGAGAGCCAGCCGAGCATCTTATGTTGAACGACAAAGACGGTAAGCCAGCCTATCTGATAACTCCGGACGAAGTGATGACTGTTCAACTGGTGGCCTACGACGACGTGATTCAATACATCGTTGATGGCAAGCTGATCTATCAAATCGGTCGCCGCGACAGGATTCTGATCGAGGGACGCGATAGTGAAGGCCAGCGAGTTGTGCGAGACGCCGTGTATGACTCGGATCGCTTTCCGGTTTACCGGGAGGGCTACTTCGGATTTCGCATGGTTGGCACTCACCATATCTATACAAATTTTAAGGTATATTCGCTGGAGCCGGGCAATTCATCGAACACGCCTGCTGAATAGCGAGCTCCCAGATAGAAGCAGCATGAGCGAACTAGGCACTGGCAAGGTAGCTACTACCACAAGAAGTGCCGTGACGTCACTCAGCGGCGTTGGGTCGTTGCGAAATACCCTCAGTGGGCGGCACCACGCAGGTGGGCTACATCTATGGGGGACTGATTGCGAATGCGCCGCACGTGTTTGGTAACCCCACGGGGCTTTCCTCTGCGAGTGGCGAGGTGTTCGCGGTACTGATTACCCGGGTGCCTGAGCCTACCAGCATAATTCTAGCTCTTGTCGTGATGTGTTCCCTTGGTGCCGGTCGTCGTCGGGCTTGAAAAAATGTAGCGAATGTCCTCCTTGGCACTCGGCGGCTGCTGACAGGTTTTGGATACGGCAGGCGAGGTGTTAGACTTGGCTGCTGGGTGGGGCATTACGTTTTACCAGACGCCGCCTCGTGATGTCGTGGCTGACTTGCCCTTATCGCTCCTGGATACACTCAGCCTTTACATAGAGATTCTTCGGTGCTTTCGAGTAGTACTTGAACATGGCCGGACAAATCCATCCCTCCATCGGTGGATCATCAATGGCGTAGAAGTTGCCTTCGGAGTCGCCACGAAGCCAAGTCAGCTTTTCCTGGTGACCTGGAAAAGGCTTTGCACTGAACAGTAGTCGGAAGCCCTCGTCTGCGTCGGGGATGTCTTCTACGAGAACGTCGATCATTTCTGGTACACCTGCCAGAAACGGTTCCTTGACAAGACCTGTGGAATCATCGTCGAATACCCAAGTGCCCTCATGTCGATAGGGAGCGATGACCATAATGGCATTCTCGCGAGCGCTCGGATACGACCCCGGCAGCAGTCGATAGTGCCAAGCGATAGACCCCGCCAATAGAAAAAGCCCAACGGCAATGAGCGAAATGCGGCCTACGCGGATTCTTGGAGTGCTTCGCGGCAGGGTGCTTTCGTCGGTCATGGCTCTCATTTCCGATGAATTGAAAAAGGCGTCTTGCTAGTGGGATTGCAATTTAACACAACTCCTACACATTCTACCAAAGCAAACTTCTCAAAGTCAAAATGGCTTCAACCAATTTCGGTCACTCACTCTGGCTTTGAGCAACAAACTGCTCCATAGTGGCCGTAGCCGCCGAGCTACGCCGACGGTAAGTAGGGTCCGCTGTGCGGACCACTAGACTCGAAAAGGGCGACCTAAGGGGAGCCAACTGGAAATGCCAAATTGCTGACAGACTCGTACTCAAGTCACTCCAAATTGATGGTCCGCACAGCGGACCCTACGACCCCGAACCACTCTTCCACACCGGGTCGTGGTGCGACTCGCCCTCTTGCGGCCAGCGGGTGAGCGTCACTTTTTGGCGTGTGTAGAACTGGATGCTTTCAGTGCCCTGGATGTGTAGGTCGCCGAAGAACGAGCGGTTCCAGCCGGTGAACGGGAACCAGGCCATCGGGGCCGGTACACCGACGTTAATGCCGATCATGCCGGCGTTGAAGTGTTGTTTGAACTGCCGGGCCGCGTAGCCGCTGCGCGTGAAGATGACCGCTCCGTTGCCGAACTCGCAGTCGTCGCCTAGTGCGAGCGCTTCTTCGAGTGTGTTCACGCGCACCACCGATAGCAGCGGGCCGAAGACTTCTTCCTTGGCGACACGCATCGTGGGAGCCACGTGATCGACCACGCTGGGGCCAATGAGAAAGCCGTCGCCAGAAAAATCACGGCGGCCGTCTAGTGCGACGGTCGCGCCCTCGCCGGAGGCAATGTCCAGGTAGCTGGCGACCCGTTCGCGGTGGTCGTTGCGGATTACGGGGCCCATATCCACGTTTTCATTACCGTCGCTCGGGCCGACGCGCATCGCACCGGCATAGTCGACCAGTTTGGGCACGACGGCATCGCCCGCTTCGCCGACGGCAACCGTCAGGCTACCCGCCATGCAGCGTTGTCCGGCACAGCCGAACGCACTGGCGGAGAGCGCTTTGACGGTTTGTTCCTGATCGGCATCCGGCATGACAATTAGATGATTCTTCGCTCCGCCGGCCGCCTGAACACGTTTGCCGTGCTTGGTGCCGGTTTCGTAGATCGCTTTGGCAATTGGGGTGGAGCCAACGAACGAAATGGCCGCCACATCGGGATGGGTGAGTAATGTCTCAGCACAAACACGATCGCCGTGCGCGACGTTCATCACACCTTCAGGCAAGCCGGCTTCAAGGAGCAGCTCAGCCAAGCGAACGGCTGACAGCGGTACTTTCTCTGACGGCTTCAAGATAAACGTGTTGCCGCAGGTGATTGCTACGGGGAACATCCACAGCGGGACCATGTTCGGAAAGTTGTAAGGTGTGATGCCCACACACACGCCGACTGGGTGCTTGACCGCTTCCGCATCAACACTGCGCGCGATATTAGGTAGCGTTTCGCCCATCATCAGGCTCGGCAAGCCCGCGGCGAACTCGACCATTTCCACTCCGCGATTCACCTCGGCACGCGCTTCGGCGAGCGTCTTGCCATGCTCGCGTGTGACCAGTGCGGCGAGCTCTTCGAAATGCTGTTCCATGAGCGCGCGATAGCGGAACATCACGCGGGCTCGCTCGACGACTGGCGTTTCGCGCCAAGCGGGCAGGGCGGCTTTGGCGGCAGCGACGACGTCGTTGGTTTGTTCCGCGCTCAAGTGAGGCGTACGGGCGATAACCTCACCGGTCGATGGATTGAAAACTTCGGTAAAGTTTTCTGTCTCGACGGTTTGCCAACTGCTGCCGGACAGCACAGGCACAAAGGGCGTTTGGGTGGCGGTGGCAGTCATGGAAGAGTGCTTTCTGTTAGTGGTAACAAGTCACCGGATTCAATATCGGGGCAATCCTATCGTAGCAAAACTCAGGGGTAATAGCCTCCCGGATGAGTAGTTTCCGCAAGTTTTGTTTCTGCCGCAGGGTGATCACGTTAATCCTGTCCAAAGAGATTGACGGGCCTGTCCAATAATAATAACTGGTGGAGATTACGAAGCGAAAACGCTATGATGCGGAAGCCCATCAGCTTGCGCAACTAGTCTACGCGCTAGTCGTTTCCGACCAATCATTTCAATGAAAGCATCAGCAATGGCACGTATAGTTCGCGGCGCGTTAATTCAGGCAACCCTCTGTGAGCCGGCTACTTCGCCGGTGCAAAAAATCAAACAGGCGATGATCGATAAGCATGTCGACATGATCGCCCAAGCGGCCGACCAAGGGGCGCAAGTTTGTTGCCTGCAAGAGCTGTTCTACGGGCCGTACTTTTGTGCGGAGCAAGAGGTCAAGTGGTACGATCTGACGGAGCGCCTACCGGATGGGCCGACCACGAAGCTCATGCAGGAGCTTGCTAAAAAGCACGAGATGGTGCTCGTGGTGCCCATGTATGAAGAGGACATCACCGGCGTGTACTACAACTCTGCTGCGGTAATCGATGCGGATGGTGAGTACCTGGGCAAGTTTCGTAAGATTCACATCCCACACTGCAACCCGGGGTTCTTTGAGAAATTTTACTTCCGCCCGGGCAATATGGGTTACCCCGTGTTTGAAACGCGCGTCGGCAAAGTGGGCGTTTACATTTGTTACGATCGCCACTTCCCGGATGGTGCGCGTTGCCTGGGACTGAACGGCGCGGAGATCGTCTTCAACCCCTCGGCCACGGTAGCCGGGTTGAGCGAGTACTTGTGGAAGATCGAACAGCCTGCGCATGCCGTGGCGAATCAGTACTTCGTCGGCGCGATTAATCGACCCGGCTGGGAAGAGCCTTGGCGCATCGGTGAATTCTACGGGCAAAGCTACTTCGTCGATCCGCGCGGGCAGTACGTCCAGCAGAGTGATAAGCGTGACGAGGACGACATCGTGATTGCCGATATGGACTTCGACATGATCCGTGAAGTGCGCAACACATGGCAGTTTTTCCGCGATCGCCGGCCGGAAACGTACGGCGCGATTGTTGCGCCGTGATCTGTTTGCAGGCCGTTCTGGCTAGAGTGGCCACAGTGTTATTGAACCACAGAGATCACGGAGGAACACGGAGTTCTTTTCTAACCTTGCTGCCGCCCTGCGTGATTAGCGCGACGAAAACTCTAATGCAATGCTCAGCATTGAGACTGGACCGAAAATTTGATGAAAATCGCTTGACCGTAGCAGTATCTAAGCTCGCAGCATCAAGAATAAACTTCGCTTAACAAATGTTTCTCTATGTTCCTCCGTGACCTCTGTGGTTCAAATCATTGTGGTATCCATGCCGTAACTGTGCGTTGCTTGTTTCGGCCTACAAGACTCATCCTGTTAATCCTGTCTATCATCTGCCTATGCTAGAACGCACTATCATTTATGGCCTCGACGACAAGCCGCCTTTTGCTCGGTCGGTGGTGTTGGGGTTGCAGCATGTACTGACAATGTTTGGGTCGACTGTCGCGGTGCCATTGATTTTTGGTCCCGTGTTGTGGCCAATGCCAGAGGGGCTTTCGGCGGAGTTAACGACGCAGCTCACTGAGATGCAACTCACCAACACGGCGCTACTCATTTCGAGCGTCATGTTGTGTAGCGGCGTGGCGACACTCTTGCAGTCTACATTTGGTTCGCGATTGCCAATTATCCAGGGTGTTTCGTTCTCGTTCTTAGCAGCGTTCTTCGCGATCATTGCCGACGTACACCAGCAGGCAGGACTTGATTGGAGTAGCGTAGCCGCTGGCAGTGCATCCGACGAAGACATAACCGCGATTGTCGATCAGTGGCAGGCCGCCGGTTCCTCGGGCATGCAAACCATCGCCGGAGCGATCATCTTCGGCGGCATCTTGGAGGCGATTGTTGGCTTCACGGGTCTCATGGGGTACGTGCGCCGGATGCTCTCCCCCGTAGTGATCGGGCCGGTGATCATGTTGATTGGATTGGCGCTCTATCAGTTCGGTGCACCAGTAGCGGCGACGCACTGGCCGATATCGTTGCTGACGATGTTTTTAATCGTGCTGTTTTCGCTCGTGCTTTCCAAGCAAGTCCGCTTCTTCCAACTTTTTCCCATGCTCTCGGCCATTGGTATTAGCGTGAGTGTATGTGCTGTGCTGACGAGTCAGGGAATTTTTCAACCGGGCAACGCTGCCTATATTGATACTTCTGCTGTTAGCCGTTCCGACTGGTTCCGCACGACGACAGTTTTCTTCCCGTGGGGCTTTCCTAAGCTGGCGACCAGCGCAGTGGTGGCAGTGCTGGCTGGGTACTTGGCATCGATGATCGAATCGTTCGGCGATTACCATGCTTGTAAAAACATGGCCGGCGGTGGCGATCCTACCCCAAAGGAAATCTCGCGAGGTATTGGGTTTGAAGGCGTTGGGTGCTCGCTCACCGGGGTGCTGGGTGGGTTCAGTAGTACCAGCTATTCAGAGAACATCGGGCTCGTAGGACTGACTAAAGTGGGTAGTCGCTACGTCGTGCAAATCGGAGCCGTGGTACTGATCTTGCTGGGACTGTTCGGCAAATTTGGCGCACTGGCCTCAGCAATTCCTAAGCCAGTGGTGGGCGGTTTGTATTGCGCGTTGTTTGGCCTCATTGCCGCGGTGGGCGTTCGACAATTCGCCAAGGCCGATCTAAACAGCGATCGCAACTTGTTCATCGGCGGCTTCGCGCTGTTCATGGGATTAAGCGTGCCGTTTTACTTTGATTTTGGCACAGGTAAGGCCGACCTCGCTTGGCTTGCCAATGTGGGCGGATCGGGAGAAGATGGGGGTGCCAACGCTTTTGGGAACGGTCTCTACGGCGTAGCGATTGCGATTGGCTCCACTGGAATGGCAGTGGCTGCGATCCTGGGCATCCTATTGGATAACCTTGTGCCAGGCACCAAGGAAGAGAGGGGACTTAGTGATACGGGACCGGGTATACTGGTACCTGAAGCGGGTGATGTTGATATTGAACCTACTAACTAGTGAACCACAAAGAGCACAAAGTCCCTCCACTAAGAACTAGAAGCAGTTCTTCTTTGTGTCCTTCGTGCACTTTGTGGCTAAATCTTTTAGTTGAAGATAGCGAGTGACACAAATGACAACGAAAGCACAAATGCAACTCCCCATCATCGACCACCAGCCCACGCCTTACGACGGCCTTTCGCGTGATGAAGTGATTGCACTGCGCAAGCAGTACGTGTCGCCGGGGGTTATTACGTACTATCGTGAGCCGATGATGGTCGTCGAAGGGCATATGCAGTACGTGTGGGACGACCAAGGAACGCGCTATCTGGATGCATTCGCGGGTATTGTGACGGTCAGCGTGGGGCATTGCCATCCGAAGATCGTCGAGAAGGTGAAAGAGCAGACAGGCAAGCTACAGCACACCACGACTATTTACTTGCACCCGACGATTGCGCAATTCGCGGAGAAACTCGCGGAGAAAATGCCCGACGGACTCACTCGCTCCTACTTCACTAACAGTGGCAGCGAAGCCAACGAGGTGGCGATTCTTTCCGCACGCGAGCATACCGGCAACACGCAGGTCATCGGCTTGCGCAACGGGTATCATGGGGGTACCGCGACCACGATGGGGCTCACAGCGCACGGTTCGTGGAAGTTTAAATCGAACAACGCCCCGGGTATTGTTCACACGCACGCAGGCTACTGCTATCGCTGTCCATATGGCTTAGAGTACCCGAGCTGCGATCTAAAATGCGCACACGA
Organism: Adhaeretor mobilis; assembly: GCF_007741515.1. Lineage (GTDB taxonomy): Bacteria > Planctomycetota > Planctomycetia > Pirellulales > Lacipirellulaceae > Adhaeretor > Adhaeretor mobilis. Next base: position 5,079,342 of record NZ_CP036263.1, on the reverse strand, counting down.
CGTGAAGGAAGTAATCGAGTACCAAACCTCTGGCGAGGTGGCGTGTTTTATTGGCGAGCCGATCCAAGGCGTTGGAGGCGCGGTTGTGCCGCCGAAGGAATACTTCCAGATCGTCTACGACATCGTACGCCAGCACGGCGGGATTTGCATTGCCGACGAAGTGCAGGGCGGTTTTGGACGTACCGGTAAGCATTTCTGGTCGCACCAGAATTACGATGTCGTACCCGATGCGATCACCATGGCCAAAGGAATTGGCAACGGCATCCCGTTGGGCGCGTTTACAACGACCGAGGAAATCTCCGAAGTGATGACCAACAAGATTCACTTCAATACCTACGGCGGCAATCCGATTAGTATGACACAAGGCTTGGCGACTCTCGAAGTGATCGAGGAGGACGGCATTCAACAGAATGCGCTCGAAGTCGGCAACCACCTGAAGGACGGCTTCCTCGCGCTGCAAGAAAAACACGACATCATCGGCGACGTGCGCGGCATGGGGCTCATGCTCGGCGTGGAGCTCGTGCGCGACCGCAAAACGAAAGAACCGGCCAACACCGAAGCGTCCGACGTGATGGAAGCAATGAAACAGCGCGGCGTGCTGCTCGGCAAAGGCGGGCTCTATGGAAACACGCTGCGAATCAAACCGCCGATGTGTATTACTAAGGACGATGCTAATTATTTGCTAGCGATGTTGGATGAAGTGCTTGGGGAATGACCGGATTGCCGGATCGTGCGGGATTAACAGGATCGCTTGGAAGGGGTTCAAATTGATGCAGCACGGTGATCTGGCAGAGAAGGTGATTGGCTGTGCTTATAAGGTGTACAATTCTCTAGGTGCGGGATTTCTCGAGTCAGTCTATGAAACGCATTGCTCATCGAGCTTCGCGAAGTAGGACTGCAAGCGATCCCACAGGTGAAGTTAGATGTTATTTACCGAGGGCACACGGTTGGTTATTTCTACGCAGATATCATTGTCAACAATCAGCTCATCCTTGAGTTAAAAGCCGCAGAAGCATTGAGTCAGTCTCACGAAGTGCAGTTGGTAAACTACTTAGTAGCCACTAGTAAAGAAGTAGGGCTCCTCATCAACTTTGGGTCAACAGGTGTGAATGTTCGCAGGGAGGTTCGCGACCTGAAGTCCCTCCCAGCTCGGTAGTTAAGAAAATCCAGTCAATCCCGAAAATCCCGTAATCCGGTCAATCACCATGCCTACTCTAGAAACTACCGTCGATGGTCTGAAACTTCCTAATCCTTTCGTCATCGGTTCGGGCCCTCCCGGGACGAATGCGAACGTGATTGGCAAGGCATTTGATGAAGGTTGGGGCGCGGTCATCTGTAAGACCGTCAGCCTTGATGCTGAGAAGGTAGTCAATGTGCAGCCGCGGTATGTGCGATTGCGCAGTCGTGAATCGAACGAAATTTATGGCTGGGAGAACATCGAGCTAATTTCCGACCGTTCGTTCGACACTTGGATTGATGAGTTCAAGCAGATCAAGGATAAGTATCCTGAGGGCGTGCTCATCGCTTCGATCATGGAGGAGTACAACAAGGACGCTTGGCAAGAGATCGTGGGACGCTGCGAAGAGGCGGGGGTCGATTCGTTTGAGTTGAATATGAGCTGCCCACACGGTTTACCAGAGCGGCGTATGGGCGCGGCGATGGGCGAGAACGCGGACATCCTCGAAGAAGTGTGCGGCTGGGTGATGGAAGTCGCTAAGAAGCCGGTCTGGGCAAAGCTCACTCCGAACGTAACGCACATCGAAGACCCCACGCGGGCCGCTCTAAAAGCTGGCTGCCAAGGTGTGGCGGCGATCAATACGATTCGCAGCGTTGTGGGGGTGGACCTGGAAACGCTTCGCCCAGAGCCAAGCGTCGAGGGGTACACGACCCCGGGTGGTTATTCTTGCCAGGCAGTCATGCCGATTGCACTTCGCATGTGCATGGAAATCTCCACGTGCATCGACAAGGAATTCCCCGGTCGCACGCTCTCAGGCATTGGTGGCGTAGAAACGGGCAACGATGCGGCACAGTTTATTCTGCTGGGTGCCGACACGGTGCAAGTTTGCACCGGTGTCATGAAGATGGGCTACCGCTGCGTGGCAGAGATGAAGGACCAACTGCTCGCCTTCATGGAGAAGCACAAGTTTGAAACGCTCGAAGACTTCAAAGGACACAGCTTGCAGTTCTTCACGACCCATGCGGATCTTGTGAAACGCCAAGCCGAGGCGCGAGCTGCGAAGAAGGCAGCCCATGAGAAAGAGAAGATGATCAAGGAAGACGCCGAGTGGGATGGCGACGACTTTGTCGAGCAGAGCGACGCGTTGGCGCGGGGCTGAGTAGAGCCTTTATGGCGTTATGGGTAGAGAGATTAGAGGCCGGATCAAGCAACTCGCGGTTCGGCCAGGATTCTCAAGGGCGCTCACGCGTTGTTTGCAATGAACACCAAGCCGTGCAGGACGTGCCTTATACTAAACTACGACAAAAGTTATTGGATTATGGGCAGATGCCTGCCCCCTCCGTCAAGCTGGAGCACAGCTTGAGCAGCATTAGATGAACCGATTTACTCTCTTTCACGTTACAATCATGAAAAACTCAATCGCAATATTGGCAGCCTTACTGCTTGCGTTTGCCAATTTCGCCGAGGCCCAGACCACTCCCAAGACGCTGGAGGCCGACATTGTCATCTATGGAGGAACTTCAGCTGCGGTCATTGCAGCGGTGCAAGCAAAGAAGTTGGACAAGTCTGTGGTGATTATCTCACCCGACAAGCATCTGGGGGGACTCTCATCCGGAGGACTTGGCTGGACCGACTCAGGAAATAAATCCGTCATCGGGGGACTCTCCCGAGAGTTCTACGAACGGATTTTTAACTACTACGACAAGCCAGAAACATGGAAATGGCAGGACAGGTCTGACTACAGCTTTCGGGGGCGTGTCATGCCGCCTTCCGATAGTAAAGACCGCAGCATGTGGATCTTTGAACCACATATTGCGGAACAAGTATTCGAGGACCTAGTCGCCGAATACGAAATCCCTGTCTACAGGGACGAATGGCTAGATCGAGAGAATGGAGTCAAGAAGGAGGATGGCCACATCACTTCGATAACAACTCTCAGCGATAAAACCATTCAGGGCAAGGTCTTCATCGACGCTACCTATGAAGGGGATTTAATGGCAGCGGCAGGTGCAAGTTATCACGTCGGCCGAGAGGCAAACCGTGTTTACGATGAGAGTTGGAACGGCATTCAGGTGGGGGTCCTACACCACCAGCATCATTTCGGCGAACTCCAGGTATCGCCCTATAAAACTCCAGGAGATCCCAATAGCGGCGTATTGCCCAAAGTTTCTACGGCAGATCCAGGCAAGAAAGGAGAGGGTGACAAGCGCGTGCAGGCCTACTGTTTCCGCATGTGTCTGACCGATCATCCGGAAAACCGCGTCCCGTTCCCGAAGCCCGAAGGTTACGATCCTGCCCAGTACGAGCTGCTACTGCGCATCTTTGAGGCGGGTCTCGATCCGATGTACGTCTTTAAGAAATTCGACCTGATCCCGAACCGAAAGACCGACACCAACAACCACGGGCCGTTCAGTTTTGACAATATTGGAATGAACTGGGACTATCCCGAAGCCAGCTACGAGCGCAGGAGCGAAATTATCAAGGAACACGAGACTTACCAGCAGGGTCTGCTCTACTTCATCTGTACCGATCCAAGAGTGCCAAAAGAACTTCAAGACCGCATGAATGCGTGGGGCTTGGCGAAAGACGAGTTCATTGACAATGGCAACTGGCCTCATCAGATCTACGTTCGCGAAGCACGACGCATGATCGGCGAGTACGTGACCACAGAAAACGATGTGCAGGGCAAACGTCAGCCGCCGAGTCCCATTGGGATGGGGTCGTATACGATGGACTCGCACAATGTACAGCGTTACATCAAACCGAATGGGTACGTCCAAAACGAAGGAGACATCGGCGTCCCTCCAAGGCAGCCTTACCAGATCGCTTACGGTTCGCTCGTCCCCAAAAAGGAAGAATGCACTAATCTAATGGTCCCAGTGTGTCTCTCCAGTTCGCACATCGCGTTCGGATCCATCCGCATGGAGCCTGTTTTCATGGTGCTCGGACAGAGCGCTGCGACCGCTGCCTCATTGGCGATTGATCACCAAGTTTCCGTTCAAGACATACCCTACGCCAAACTACGCCATCAATTGCTAGCTGACGGCCAAGTGCTAGAACGCCCTTCGAAGCCTAAATAGCAGCTGTGCGTGATTCGTCATCACCACAACTCAGCTTCGACGATTGGCGAGCTACGATTCCAGCGTCGGTGATCACTCACCCTAGTTGGAAACGTTGACCAATCAAACGTGACACCAGTGGGTGGTGTCAATTTGAGTCGGCACGAATTCTCGGGACTATGTCAGTGTCCGTGCCGCGGACCACAGTTCCGGGGAAGGTCTTTAACTTCACTGACGATGCGACAGCTCAGCTTTTTGAGCAGTCTCAGCGTGTGCGTTCCGCTAAACACATCTTCTAGTTCTCGCGCGTTCGGGTCAAGCTGCTGGTTTTCTCACTCAGGAAACCAGCGATGGCGAACAAGCAGCGAGACCCCGCGAAAGAAGCATCTTGGCGTAAGACGCTACAGCGATTTTCAACCAGCGGCCTGAGCGTTCGCGAGTTCTGTCGGCGCGAGCAGGTGACTGAATCTGCGTTCTACGCCTGGCGACGGACGGTTGCAGAACGTGATGGCACTCGAAAGCCGACTTCCAAGACACTCGCCTTCGTTCCGGCGGTGATCAGCGACGAGCCAGGCCCCGAATCGCCGTTCGTGATAAAACAGGCGGGTGACCTAGAGCTTCGCCTTCCGCCAGCGACTACCGCCGAGCGGATCGCGGAACTGGTTCACACCCCCCGATCACGAGACACGCAATGATTGCCGCCAACCTGCAAGACGTGCAAGTGTGGATCGCAACCACGCCGGTCGATATGCGGAAGTCGTTCGACGGGTTGGCGGAGGTCGTCCGCTCTTTCCTTGGGCACGATCCGCTCTCCGGGAGCCTGTTTGTGTTCCGCAACAAAGGCGGTCACTTAGTGAAAGTTCTGTGGTGGGACCGCGACGGCTTGGCGATTTACTACAAGCGATTGGAGCGTGGCGAGTTTCAGTTCCCACGTACGGGCAAACCGGTCGTCGAGGTCAGTTGCGATCAGCTCTTGCGATTGCTTTCTGGCATGAGTGTCGCGCAGCGCAAGTGTGTGAACATTCTTGAGAACTTGTCCTGCGTGTCCTGCCTCATGCTTTACAACGGGCTGCATGACGGTTGCCATGGAAGAACTGCCAAACGATGTGGATGCGTTGAAGCAATTTATTGCTGAACAGCATTGGCAGCATACTTCTGAGATCGAGCATCTTAAAGAGGAGCAGCAAGCCGCCATTGATGAAGCGGTGAAGGCTGCCGTCGCTGCGATCTTGCGTCGCTACTATGGTCCTCCTTCTGAGAAGTTCGACCCGCGGCAACTCTGGCTGTTCGGGCAACGCATCGATAGAGCCAACCTCGATCAGGCGAGCGTCGAAGACGAGTCGGGCGAACCGCTCGTCACTCGTCGGGTCAAGAACCGCGACTAGCACGGTCGCCAGCAACTGCCCGAGCATCTAGAGCGAATTGAGATCGAACACGATCTCGACAGTAAAGCGTGCCCAGCTTGCGGGAACGAGCGTTGCCGGATCGGTGCCGAGATCAGTGAGCAACTCGAATACTTCCCGGCCAGCTTCAAAGTTCTCAAGCACATTCGCCACAAGTACGCCTGCTGGGCGCATGCGCGGCGAAAGTTCTACTACGCGCAGGACTCTGGCGAGCAGCGCTCCTTGATAATGCTTGCGCTCGTTGGGCAGTTGTATGCCATCGAGCGTGAAGGGAAAGACACAGATAATGAAACGCGAATAGCGTTACGTCAGGATCGCAGCGTGCCGATACTCGTGCAGATCAAGTTGTGGCTCGACAGTGAACAAGAAGTTGTGCTGCCCCGCAGCCCGATGGCCACTGCGATCACCTACGCCTAGAACCAGTGGCAGGCGCTCAACACCTTTACCACGCAGGGCTACCTCAACATCGACAACAACGCTAGTGAGCGGGCGCTCAAGCGAGTCGCAATCGGCCGCAAGAACTGGCTATTCGCCGGCAACGACACAGCGGCAGAGAATCACGTCCGGCTGTGGAGCCTCATCGCCAGCTGCGAACGCCACAAGATCGATCCGCAACGTTATCTCATCAGCGTGCTGGCGAAAATTGGGGCGACGCCACGTGAGAAGCTTGGGCAGTTCTTGCCCGACGTGTGGAAGGCCGAGGATGCGGCTGAGTCTATGGTGAATTGACAACAGAGCTTCACGCTTCTTCATTCTCAACGGCTTTGATAGTTGCGGCACCTGTCTCGGTAATCACATACTTGTTCTGTGGGGTTGCTGGTCGTTGTTCAATCAATCCGTCTACTTCAAGCGAACGAAGAACATCCATAAGTGTTAACCCATCCGGAAAGTCTCGCGGATTAACAACGCGATCAAGTTGGTACCAGCCCCACTCACCATCGTACCTTTCAATTGATCGCAACAGCTTTATTTGAACGTTGTTCATTTTAATTCCTCTCGCATCAATTAAACAGATGCCAAGTATCGGGATGGTAAGGCGTGCGGTTTCCATTCGCATCGAAGTCTGGCAACCGGTAGTCCTCAAGTGTGCCCGTGTGTGCGTTATTCCACAAGTCATAGTCATTACCTGCACCAGTACGGTGACCGAGACGGCGATATCTCACGGATTCACGCAGTTCATGGATGTAGAAATTACGATCGTATCGTGTCGGACTTAGTTTGCCATCTGCAATGTCTCGTAAACGCTGGGTCATCACTTGATTCGGACCATCAGGGCCAAACCGAGCGAGATGGCGCTCGGCGTAACCGACGCCGCGATGAGTGACCTTGATGCGGTCCGTGGTTAAATCGCGAATTGCACCGCCTGCATTCGCTGGATCGAAGTCTCGGCCGCTGACTGGCCCACGACCGCCAAGGGGGCGGTTCGCGGATCGGACACGTCCGGGAACGCGTGATGGAGGTCAGCTTTTAGAGCACTGCCAGTTCTAGGCAGTCCCTGAATGGGGTTCGCGGAACGCACACAATGACATCGTGAACCTGCACCAGACCCTACAGCGTGACGCCATAATGAACACCCAGTCGAAAGCGGAATCGCTTTGGGGTAAATTCATAGTAGGTGGACTAAAGAAGCGAACCAAGAAGAATAAAACCCGTCGCAAATTGCGTAACTGGGATTTTGATATACGACTTCAGGGCGTGGTACGACCCTCACATGCTTTCTCTAACACGTAGTACCTTATTGCTTTCCGGCGGAAGCATCCGGGTTGTGCAGTCGCACCAGTAGCCATTGTTCGGTACGGTCTTTGCCGAAGTGGATTAGAATCGGCGCCTCGTCTTTGGTGAGGTTGTAAATCCCCGTTTCGACAACTACTTCAGGATGATCGCCGACGGTAAAGGCGACCTTCTGAGTTTCCTTATCGACCGCACCTTGGATAACTTCGTTCTTGTCTGTTTCTGAATCGGTCGAGTTACCGCGAATGACCCCTTCCTTGTTAACAGCCAGTTGGATGGTTACGTCTGACTTAGGATTGTCGGGCTTGGTCAACGCGAATACACCCAAAGGCAACCAGTCCCCGTCCTCCGGAGCGTTTGCCTTTGCTCCGTCTTCAGCAATATCAGCAGCTTGATTGTAATATTCTTCCGAGGTCCCTACATCGTTGCCGTCCATGTAGACGTTGTTGTCTTGGTAGGTGATATTGTTGCCGTAGTCATAGTAAACCGGAGGCACATCACTGTAGCCGCAATAGGACGAGGCTGTGGTCCAAGTGCATGGATTCCATACAGCATTGGCGGCCCATCCGGCGGCAAACCAAGCGCCCGGATAATTGGCATGCCAACCCCGGTTATAAATTCCCCAACGGTTGTAGTTGGTTCGTACGGCAGCGGCGGCTGTGTAACGTCCCGAGGGTGTGACTCGAGCAAAGCCGGCGGCGACGCCCGCAGGGCCGGCAACGATGCCACCGGCTGCCGCGCGACCACCAGGACCAACTGCTGCCCGGCCAGCGGCAACTTGCCCGCCAGGTCCTACGCCTACGCCTCGAACCGCCTTGCCACCCGCTGCGCCCTGGACTCCACCGACGGCACCAACTCCGCCATTCGGACCGACGCCCACGCCTCGAGCCGCCTTACCACCCGCTGCACCCTGGACTCCACCGACGGTACCAACTCCGCCATTCGGACCGACGCCTACCGCCCGTCCCACTGTATTGCCCCTGCTACCAGTTATTGTTGCGCCTCCGACTTGACCGCCGCGCGGACCGGTTGTCGAGCCATGGTTCACTTCAAAGTTGCCGCCGCCTGCTGGCAACTGACTCGGCGCTGATCTCCCACTGGTGGCAAAACTATGCAGACCTTCATCCGATGGCATTTTTAAAAAACTACTCAGCTGGCTGCTGCTGGGTCGGCTGAAATTTCTTTGCGAGGTGTTTCCACGTGCCATGCCGCCAGCTGCTCCCGCAGTACCAGCTCCGCCGACTCTGGCGCGGCCGCTACCTGCTCCTGACGCACCAAGTCCGCCGACTGCAGCTCGACCGCCAGCCGCGCCCGATGTGCCATATCCGCCGATTCCGGCACGACTAGCACTACCGCTATAAGCACCGGGGCTACGAGCGTTTCCGGTGAAGCCAGCTCCGCCCATTCCGCTCGGCATGCGTCCACCCCCACTGAATCCGCCGCCCCCACTAAATCCTCCGCTGCGACTTCCGCCCCCACTGAAACCACCGGCGCGACCACCGCCGCCACTAAATCCTCCACGGCCGCCCCCACCACCGCGACCCCCGCGGGCACAGCAGTCCTCCAACGGTAGGCTGAATGCCAAGCTGACTACGAAGAGCGTAAATAAGAATTGTCGGACCATCATTAAAGCTCACGAATTGAAAGTGTTCTGGATATTTGGCTGTTCTATTGATTCACTGGCAGACGTTTCAAGATCACCTCATCGGTATCCGGATAGGCAACACCGCCCATGGTTCTGTCGACTGATTGCCACACGTAGGCTTTATCATCCAGGCGCTTGAGTATGTTAGTCGATGAGGTCGACATGCCATCGCCCGTCATCCCTTGCATCTGTGCTGACCAACCACCCTCGGTCGGGGTCCAAGCACCAACAGCATGGCCGCCATCAGCACTAAAAGTCCAGGATTGCACATAACCGCCTTGCGGATTCCAACCGATCAACTGCACGCCCGAGGTTTGTGTCCCATCTAAGCGAGTGACCTTAAAATCTCGTTGGACAAAGCTCTGGTCACTGACCCAACGGCAGACGGACTTGTGCTTGTTTCCGCGGTCTTCGGCAACCCAAGTCCCCACCAGCCAATCAAGATCCGCAAGGTTTTGCTGCGCAACCAAGCTCTCTATCAACTCGACGCGTACTGAAGCCATATGCCATTTTCCGTCGACCTTGGCGTGCACGACGGTGTAGTCACTAATTCCCGCAGCACCGTCCGCTGCTGCCTCATTGGCGGTGTGCCCGTCTTCGATAGCCACATCGTTACTCAACAACCGCAAGGAGCCGATCATGATCTGAATTTTAGCTTTGCCGTTGTCGGCAAAAAACTCGGCGTAGCCTTTCTCGATCGCCTCGCGGCCAACGAAGCTACGTCCGGTATCGTCAACGTACTCGCCGTCTTCAGTCCACAATGCCGCGACCGCTTGGGCGTCCCCTTTGTTGAAGGCTTCAACAAATGCCTGCGCCCCGGCGCGAAGCGCGGCAAATTCCTTATCCTGAGCTTCGGTAGACTCAGGCGACTGTACTATTGACGGTCGTTTTGTCTCCTGAGCTTCGCACGCTCCCAAAGACGCAATCGATAGCGCAATGCAACACAAAGCACGACAAACATCAATTCTCATAACTTGCATCCCCAGTCAGTGTAGAAAAGTCGCATCGTTAGGAAAGAATTCGAGCAGTCTGAAGAACAACAATAGTCCGTGTCACACGCCTTGTCCTGTAATGCTACATGTACATCATGAAACTAACGGACCTGGCCCAATGCCGGTACGCTTCAACTAATCGCCGATGCGTCTATCGCAATTTCGATGTCCCCAATGTTACCCCCGCCGACCGAAAATGGCGATAGTCGGCAACTTTTTTTGGGAGGAATTGTCTCTGTCGCCTTCGCACGCCAGCGCATCGATGGGCACACATCCCTGGTAAGAACAATCCGCCACATTCACAGACGGCACACTTATGACTAGCATCGAAACTTGCGTTCCAAAGCTAGATCTAACTCTACCGTACCCATTGCACTCAACCACAATTCCGCCATTTCCGCCAACTTGAACATCGACCCAATAAGTCGTTTCGGCCGGTCACAGGATCGGTCCTAAGGTTGCCAGCGTATTGTTCCAGAGTCGGGTGGTAACTGACCACGACTCCACGACCTCTCGAGTCACGGGTCGGGATCTGGAAATGTATTCCTGCTGGCGGGCTCGAACTTCCGTGGTGAGTTTCGGGTCGTACAACAGGATGTTGTTTTCGTAGTTTAAGTCAAAGCTGCGCCGGTCCATATTGGCCGAACCGATCAGCGTTATTTCGCCGTCCAGCGTGAGCGACTTGGTGTGCAGCAAACCTCCGACGTATTCGTGGATCTCCACACCTGCTTCCAACAGGGCCGCGTAGTAGCTGCGACTGGCAGCACCCACGATCCACGAGTCGTTTTTGGCAGGAAAGATGATCGTGGTTTTAACACCCCGCCAGGCCGCTGCACAAAGCGCATTCTGCATGGACTCATCGGGCACATAATACGGTGTAGAAATTGTCAATTCACGGCGAGCCGCGTGAAACAGCGACTCAAACATCTCGGGCATAGCTGTGTAGCGTACTGTAGGCCCTGTGCCAATGACCTGGGCCGGGAAACCTGATGGCGGCGTTGCAATCGGCGATCGCAGCAGATCTCCGATGTCTTCGTTCGTGTAACTCATCCAGTCGCTGGCAAACAGATGTTGGTTCTGCCGGACAATGGGGCCCTCGAATCGAACCACGGCATCTACCCAGGGAGCATATTTTGCCTTGACCAAGAACTCGGGGTCAGCACAGTTTTGGCTACCACAGTAAGTGATACGCCCATCGATCACCAGAATCTTACGGTGGTTTCGGAGATCGATGCGACCCCGCAAGAGTAGTAATAGTGGATTGCCAATGGGCAGCGCGCTGGCTACCCGAACCCCGGCCTCCCGCATTTCTTTCCAATGTCGCGAACGAATCATGGTCCGAGAGCCTAGGTCATCTGCCATGGCACGACATACGACGCCTCGTCCCGCCGCACGTTTCAGGGCTTCGACCATCTTCATGCCGTTGCGATCGGGTAGCCAGATATAGAATAGTAAGTGCACGTGGTCGGTGGCACTGTCGATATCCGCCACCATTGCATCAATGGCGGCATTCGAGTCAGCCATCAGCTGTGCCGAGTTGCCTGCGATCGCTTCAAAACCGCTGATCGACTGACCGGTGCGGAAGAGATGCTCGTACCGCTTGGGCACAGTGGCTAGGGCATTCTCTTCCTCGCCCGAGCTAGCAATCACCCTTGAGGGCAAATGCTGAATGACTTGCCTCATTCGCTCCACTCGGTGTCGACCGATGTTGGTCTCACCAAACAAAAGGTAGACCAACATTCCCAGGAATGGCACCGCTGCAATGACAGCGATCCAAGCAATTCGCGATGCGGGCTCGCGATGCGGCCGAGTCATCACACGTATGATCAGTACAAGTTCTACCAGCAGGTGAACGACTACACCGACGATGGTTAGGCTCATGCTAGTACCTCAAGAGTTATACCAAGTGTGTTTATCGAGATGTTTACTCAATAGGACTGCATCCCAGTTTGCCTCGATTTGTTTCGGGTAGCGGGGTCGCCAGTCTTCAGTTGATGACAGAGTAACTTCTGTCTGTCGACTCGGGTTACAGACCCCGCTCGAACAATGAGCTGCAACGAACTAGTAGGTTGCGCTGAGCTACGTGTTGGAGCAGTAGGCAGTTGAACTGCCGCTGCATAGGGAACCAGTCTCTTATGATTAATGTAGTAGGATCTTAACAGCCCAGCCAGCCTCGCTCAGTTGTTGAGACACAGCGAGCAGACGGACGCTTTTCGATAAGCTACAACACGAACGCCTCGCGTTCGCCATCGCAGACCCTTGGCCTTCGAACAAGCTGGCTAATTCTTGAGACTGCTTCAGTCGTCGGATTCATCATCCATTTTCAACTTGCAGTAGCATGAGCGATCAATCTTCACATCAGTGCGTTGGGTGGCGATTGTGAATTGCTCGCGGCATTGCGCCAGTTCCTCGGTCTTGCCCTGTTTTTCAAGACACTCCGCCAGGCCATGCAGCGCCCAGGCGTTCTTGGGATGCCGCCGCAAATCTTCGCGATAGACTGCTTCGGCTTCCTCATAATGCTCTTGTTCGAGCAGTAGCGCTCCGAGCGCGTGGCGCGCGGGCTGCATCCACCCCCAAGGTTCGTCGTAGTTGAGCGCATCATCACGGCGGATTGCTTCGCGGAGGTGCTCAAAGGCAACATCGAATTCACCTCGTCGATAGGCAATCTCCCCGGCTATCATCTCCTCGGCGACTCCGAGAATGTTAATCGAGGGATTTTGAAAGAGGAAACTTGTCTCGGGGACTTGCTCCAAGGCTTCCTCAAACGAGTCCTGCTCGACTTCAGCCTGATCGATTCGCTCCGTGGCGGCATAGGCAAGCGCGCGGGCGTAGTGCCAGATGCTGCGGGACATCGGTAGATAGTCGGCCGGTTCTGGCTGCTTGAGTATTTCTTCCCAGCGGCCAAATCGTACGAGCACATGCAAATCGGTCGGCATGAAGGCGTCCAAGAAGTCGACCTGTTCGAGAAGCATCGGTTCGGGGACTTGCTCCTTGATCGCTTGCGCGGCCTGGAGAGCCAATTCGCTTTGGCCATCGAACATCGCGCCGTAGACCAAGAAGTGATAGTTGTGAATCCGATACAACGAGTAGAAATTCAGCGGCCCCTCGCGGCTCAGGAATTTTTTGTCCGCTTCAATTGCCTTGAGATTCTCAGCAATTACCTTCTCGTAGTCGCCTAACCAAATATCGATATGTGTGGGCATGTGCAACAGGTGCCCCTGGTCCGGCAGTGCGTCGCGCAGGTGATTCGCGGCCTGTAGCGCTTTCTCGGGCGTTGGGGAAGCTTCCATCGCATGGATGTAGAAGTGGCAGAGCGACGGGTACTTGGGCGAACGTTTCATGCCTGCTTCCAATACTTCGACAATTTCCGACGTGTGCGCTCCCGGCTTGCCATCGGGAGCCCAGTGCAACCACGGTTGCAAGTTCATCAGGGATTCCGCGAACAGAGTTGCTACCAGCGGGTCGTTACCGTGCTGCTGGTAAACGGTACGCATCGCATCGGCGTACGCCTGATTAAGTGGATCACGATCCTCCGGCACGTGTGTTGCGTAGCGTGAGGCCATCGCTTCGATCAGCGCTTTCTCCAAATCGGTGCAATGCGTTGAATGCAGCCGTGCCAAACGTACGGCCAGTGTTGCTTGCGCAATTTGCGCGGGCTCGATCAACATGTTATTGATATTCGGCCCCCAGGCATAAGCAAGGCCCCAATACGCCATCGCGTTGCCAGGGTCGGCAGCGAGAGATTTCTCGAAACAGCGTACTGCTTCCTCATGGTTGAAGCCGTAGCACATCGCCAAACCGCGGTCGAACCACGTTTGCGACGCTTCCGAGTCAGTGGTCACTGGGTAGTGAACCCCACCAAGGTCGTAGTACGGGGCGTCAGTATTGTGCTGCGATTGCTGAGCTTGGAGAGATCCAGCGGCAATTACCGCGAGGCCGAGCCCAAGTACTGCATAGCGTTTCATCTTTGTGATCCCCATTTGCTGCTGATGATTACCTGATCCGAGATCCTCCGGTTGCGATTGCCTGGAACCAACCCAGACTCGCATGTCGCCTATTGTAACAGAATGAGCCCCCCCCCCCCATGAGTAGCACATGACAACATTTCCTGTTCGTTGGCTATCATACCCATTTTCTGACTTTTACCGCCCATAACAAGATTCAAGCTTCTGAGCCGCACATTCCCAACCTTTCTGAGCAGATATTACTCCCAGTATCGAATGTAAAAGCAATCCAAATTACTACACACGACACTGAGCGATCACCGCTGGCGGCAGAGTGAGCCGTTCAATGTGGTCGAGAATTGCCTCGAACAATCTCCGAGTGATAGCCACTTCGGCAAGTTGAAACGCACGTATATTGCATGCAGGGTAACCTTCACCGCAATCTTCACCAGCTTCTTGCTTAGCGTGGTCGGCGACTAGTGCTTCACCTCATGGCACAAGAAATTGGAGATGTCCAAGTGGCCATACCTGGCGATCACCGGCAATAGCACTCGCCGCCACTCGCTCGGTGTCGGTAGTGAGCTGACTTACCAGGAACTTGACGTTCAGGCGGCGCTCGTAACCGACCCGTAAACCCACGTTTTGGCAATCACTCATTAGGTCCTCCTGCCATGATGGCTCGAATTGGCAGAACCCCTTGCTACCCCAGGGAATATCCCGAATTGCGTGCCATAGTTCGGGAAGTCATCTGGGAAATCCGGGGACGAGTATTGGCCCAGTTCGTGCGGCATAACTCTCCTAATCGGCCCGACCCGAATAAGTCCATCACTTAGTGGGGTAAAACTCTCCATTTATCTCGCCTATGCGCTCAAACTCGGTCGATCCCATCGGTAAAGATTTCCCTAATCATCGCTAGAATCAGTCTGACTCCAACTAAGGGTCCAAAATGTCTTGCCCACGGCGCCCAATTGCCCGACGACTCATATTTTCATTGGCGGTTGCTATCGCCTCTTTGATTCAGCAAGACGTCTCGGCCCAATCCTTTGGCGTGGAATTGCACGCCGCGATGATGCCGGCCTCTGGTGGCATGGGGGGGGTAAGCGTCGCTCGGCCCCAAGACGTCCAGTCAGCCTTTACCGGTAATCCTGCCACGCTCACACAATTTCGCGGCACACAGTTCAGCTTTGGCAGCGGCTGGGTGGAACCTACTATCAACGTGGACAATGACGCGAATTTACCCTTGGCAAGCATCTCACCCTACGAAGCCAAGTCCGGATCGCCTGGAAACGCCTTGGCCAATATTGCTGTGACGCAAGACTTCTCCGCGCTCGGATTGCCAGTCACTTGGGGTGCTGCATTCATTAGCGGTGCCGGCCTGGGTGTGAAGTATTTCGACGCGCCCGAAAGCAATGGCTCCGCGGCAAGTTTACTTGCACTGCACGTCGCCTCCGGTGTCGGCGTGCAGGTCAGCGACCGTTTGTCGGTCGGCGCGCAACTCTACGTGACGACGGGTATCCTGGATGGGCCTTTTTCCGGTCTCGGCTCCGCCACAACGGCCTATGGGTTACGCGGCCTGTTTGGCGCTACCTATCAAGCGACCGACCATACGACGCTTGGTTGCTACTGGATGACTAAAGAGAGTTTTCGCTTCGAAGACGCCGTGCGCCTCAGTCTTGGCGGCGGCGCTTTTTCCACTGCGCAAGATATCCAACTGGACTTGCCCGAAACGTTCGGCTGGGGCATTGCCAACGATCGACTCATGGGTGGACGTCTGCTGTTGGCCAGCGATATCCTCTACAAACGATATTCTGAGTCGGATTTCTTCAGAGCCATTTGGGAAGACCAGTTCGTCTTGCAAACCGGAGCTCAATACTCCCTCACACAGAACATCCGCATCCGCCTGGGGTACACATTTGCTGAATACAACATGCTGGATGCGCCATCGCTGGTTGTGGGAGGCGTGATTCCACCTGATGGGCTACCGGCGATTCAGTATCTGCAATCCCAGTTCCCTTCGATCAACGAACACCGCCTCTCTGCCGGTTTCGGCATCCGTGACTTCTTGCCGGGCGTCGACTTCGACGTGAATGCCGGTGGCATGTTCTTCACGGAAGATCAATTCGGCCAATCCGCCGCCAATGTTGAGTCGTATTGGGTGGCAGGTGGGCTTACCTGGCGATTTGGTCGCGGATCGTCCGAGCGAGCGGCTGCCCCGAACAGTTGGTGCAAGGACTGCGTTCTTGGCTCTGATCGCCGCTAAGGACGTCTGCGAATTGACTGGGGCAGCGAGATCCCTCAGGTGGTATGGTCGCAGCATGCTTCATTCTTGTAGTCAAACATGTGTTGTCCGGTTGTCGTGAATACTCTTCTTGGCCGCCATAATGGTGGTCCTGAATGGACGGACAGGTGATTCTCTTCATTTTGTGAATGGCAGTTGAAACTGCCATCGCTTTCATTAATACATCTCGCTCTCGCTCGACGCGACGCAGATCGAGTCCTAGCTCATGAACGCGTGCTTCTATGGTGCCTGCCGCTGTGCCACTCTGGGAGAGTTGTTCTCGCTTCCAGCGGTAGAGTAGGTTGGTACCGGTGAGCCCCCACTGACTTGGTCGTGTGACCGTCCAGCAGCACCTGGACCGCTTCCTGGTTGAACTCCTGAGAACAGGCACGGCATCCTGACTTCGGGGATTGTACCTTCTTGCGGGGCGCGACGGCTGTCCTTTCTGTCCCCATTTTAAGCTCCCCACCTGTCCGTCAATTTAGGACCACCTCATTCATGCTGCTGTGCAGGCTTGGTGGAATGAGTTATGTGCACATTCGTTGACAGATAGAGAGGCATTATCTTGCGGTCGTAAACAACTTCCCCAAACAACGCCTTCGATCCAGTCTTGGATTTGTCAATTTCAATGGTATAGCCATCCTCAAACGGCAGAACTTCTGATGCTGTCCAACGGGACTCCCGAAAGTCTCTTGATATCGATTCTGCGGTCCACAAGTGGCATTTCACTGGGGGGATATCCGACTTGATAGAAAGGACCACCTTATCGCCCTTTTCGCGGAAAGACCAAGACAAATCCGGAAGTTCGTCTCCACCACTTGTCTGCTCATGCAGCGCCAAGACTCCACCTAGTACGCGAGGCATGTCTTTCAGGCCGTGCCCGTTGTTTGGCACATAGAGAATATGCTTCGGCCCAAGAAGTTCTGGCCAATACAGGTTGAGGGAATCAAGAGTCCAATAGGGGTCGTTTGTGCCCAGGACGATGAGCTTAGGGATTTTGAGCGAATCCTTGTAGGCCAGGGGGTCGACGATCGTTAGGAGTTCCTTTCCCTCACTAGATTCTATTCTTTCAAAAATCTTCCTTTGAGTGTAATCATGAATCATTGGAGAGAACTCTCCCCAGGTTGCTTGCTGATGCTTTAGTTGACTCCTCATGTTCAGCATGTCGATGACCATCGGAGCGATGGCAGTTACGCGAGGATCCGTTGCGCCTGTGAGCCATGTGGTCCAACCTCGCTTGGATCCCCCCGTCACGGTAAAGGTTTCAATCGAGAGAGACCATTCCTCCTCACAAAACGCTTGGATGGCATCCATGCCTCTCACAGCACTTTTTACCATGGGTAAGAGCAGGGGCCACTCCGGCTCTCTGGTATCAAGGAATTGCTCAAAGGTGAAGGAGATGATTTCGTCCTCTACCATTCCATCGAAAATAGGTTGCTGAGGAACCTGAAGGAGCACAGCAACGGGAGAATTAAGCTGTCGTGCAAAAGCTGCAAACAGTAATGCCTCTTTGCCTGGGGCACTATCATAGGAGGGATCTGCGAACTCTTCTTTCCATCTACCACCAGCAATGACTAGCAGTGCGTTTGTACTCTTTGCTACCTTGCCGGGGTTGAGGATGAACAAGCGATGTTTCCAGACAATATCCCGCCAAGTTTGTGAGGTAAGAATAAGCTCAACGTATTCGACGCCAGCAATCTTGCCTTCACGGACTTTTTCCCATGTGTAACTGAGGTCCTCTTTTAATAGATAGTCACGCAGTGGACTAGATACCTGCTCGACGACCTGGCTATCAAACGTTGCAGTACTATCTTCTGCCACCGAAGGGTGTTCTGCAGATTGAACGCAAGCCAGGGCACACGTCATCATGACCAAGATTCGTTGCATCGCACAATTTCATTGTGAAGGTGAGGGGATGGACTTTAGTAACGATTGCGATCAAGAGTGACTTTATCGTACCAGTTCAAAACACGAACACTCTACGCTGCATTCTTGGGTAAAGCAACGGTAGTGCTGTAAATCGCTTTTTGATTTACGAGTTAGCTTCCGCGGTTAGGTACCGCTTTCCTGTGCGCCATTCTTAATCAGTTTCGACGAGTACTGCTGAGGCAAGCCTCAGCAGTGACGCCTCGTTCGGGAACAGCGTGGCAACGCGTGTTCGCAGAGTGATTTCTTTGTTGAGTCTTTCGCAGACGTTGCTCGTCCTGGGGCGTTTGAGATGTGCGGCCGGCAGGTGAAACACAGCGAGCCCTTCAGGTACGTTGTCTTCCATCCACTCGGCCAACTTCGGGGCCGCCTGGCGGTGCTTGTCGGCTGCCATCTGCAAGAGACGATCCGCTTCCCCGCGGTCCGCCGCATTGAAGAGGTTTATCAAGTCTTGAGCCACTTCGCCCTTGAGGGCTTGTTGGGGCAGGTAGCTCTGAGCATTTTGTTGCTGTTTTGCCGCTCTCAGCAGCAAAGGCCCCGGTTTATCTCAGTGCTAATTATAGAACTAATGTTACGCTACCGACATCGAGCTGCCAGGCGACCGAGTTGAGTGCTTTGCTCGACGATTGGTTCGGCATGCGTAACGCTCAACTCCGCACGGCGAGCGAGCAGGCAGCGGCGATTGTCTGTTATCGGCGTCAAAGTTCCGTGCCGATCGTCAGGTCGGTGGTTAGCGACGGCGCCGGCCAGTTCAAGCTGCTCACGGACAAACTCGGTTTGTGTTGGCCCTGTATATTTGCAAGAGTCGCTGCAGGGCGACATTACAAAAAACGTTCACTAACGGTGGGTCGCCATGCGGAGGCGCTGGAAGCGTTCCGGGAAGCGTATAGGAACTACTATGGAGGGTTGCAAGACTATCGCGCGGGACCAACCGTGGAATTGGCGGCCCATCTGCGAGTGGAATTCGACAAGCTGTTCTCGATTCGCACCAGATACGAGGCGCTCGATGATCGAATTGCCAAGACGCAGTCGAAGCGAGACGAGTTGCTGATGGTTATATCGGAGTCTTCGGTCCCGCTGCACAACGACGCCTCGGAATTAGGCGCTCGGGTGAGTGCGCGCCGTCGCGACGTGAGCTTACATAGCGTGAGCATCCGCAGAACCCGTGCGATGAACGTCTTCACTACGATCGTGCAGACGTCGAAAAAACTCGGCCGCAGCGCCTTAGAATATCTCCGCGACCGGCTCAGCGGTACCTGCGAACCGCCGTCGCTCTCGCAATCCATCCAACGAACCGCCCGATCCTCCGGTGCTAGCGATTGAGAGGATGCGATGCACAATCGCAATGTTCCTGCGCGTGATAGAAAGTAACTAACGACACCCAGCCTTACGACTCTTCGCGCCGCAGACATTAGTTAGGGATGCATCAACTGGCCAAGCTCTCACGCTCCAATTCGCAAATCGCAATAGCATCCTGCGCGAGCTGCGCATCGAGGGCTCCTAGCGGAGCGTCGTTGGCAACGACTTCGACCACATGCCTCAGCTCGGCTTCGAAAGCGTTCATCGGGTCGCCGTCGCCCAGTTCGGGGAATTCAATCTTTCCATCGCCGGTGAGCAGTGTGGGTGGGCGGGAGTACTTTCCTTCGTCGCCAATCACTGAGAACTCGAAAGTGAGAAGCGCCTTTTCAAGCTGAATTTCAAACCCGTGCAGGAAGGAACGTCCGGCGTAAGGGATAGCTCCGCTGGTGGCGTGGACCGTCATGTCGTTGCCCTCGAACTGCATGAGGGAGTGCCAGTGCTCGGCCAGACCTTCACGCATGCGCCCGCGAGCGATGACCTCGTTGGGCATGCCAAAGGCTAGACGAATGAACTGAGCATCGTGCACGTGGAGGTCGAGCAGCGGACCGCCGATCTTTTCTGCGGACCAAAAGGTCGGCAGCCAAGCGGGATCGGAAATCGTACGATTGAACGAGCCGGCCAAAAGCTTACCGTGCTTACCGCTATTGATTTCGCGCAGCGCCCAGGCGTACTCCGGGAAGTGGGGTAGCACATGTCCGACGAGCAAGTGCTTGCCTGCTGCCTCGGCAGCAGCGCGCATGTTTTGACAATCGGCCTGCTTCATAGCCAGCGGTTTCTCGGTGAACGCATGCTTACCAGCGCCAAGAGCCGCAAGGGCCGCGTCGTGGTGCATCGCGGGGGGGAGCGTGATATCGATGATGTCGAGGCTCTCGTCCGCAACCATCTCTTCGTACGTTCTGTACGTCGTCACGCCGGAGAGATCCATTTGTTCTCCGGGTGGGCCGAAGTTGCCTTTGATATCGCGCCAATCGCCAGCACGCCGTTTGTCGTCCGGTTCGCAAAGGGCGACAACTTCCACGTCGTCAATTTTCTGGTAAGAGAGGTAATGCACCATCCCCATGAAGCCGATGCCGGCAATTCCTACACGTGTCATTATGAATTATCTCCTAGTTGTTCTTCAATGATTTTCTTCGTGGCACGCTTGTCGTAAAACAGGAGTGCGAAGGCGACAAGCACGGCCAACGCCATCCAGGCAGGTGTGATCCAAAACTCTTTCCACTGAGTCATCGTATCTTGATAGATTTGCGGATCGACGCTTTCCGGAACCTTCACAGAAAACATGCTGCCGAGAGATTCTAGTGAGAGTGTCGATGCGGGTTGGTCGTTGGCAAGTTGCTCGCTGAGTAAGTCGGCCTTGGGCTTTACGTTTGCAAAGAACTTTCCCGCTACCGCGTAACCTATGTACATGCCTACACCCTGGGTAAAGAACACAAGCAAGCTTTGTGCCTGGCCACGAACCTCAGCCGGAGCTTTGCGATCTGTGTACATAAAGCCGGTGACGAAAAAGAAGTCGTAACACACTCCATGCAACACGACTGCTAGCAAGATCATCCAGGCGGTTTGGCTTTCTGCCCCGTAGGCCATGAGCAAGTAGCGACCAGCCCAGGCAGCCATGCCGATCACGATCATCCACTTGACGCCAAGTCGGCGGAAGAAGAACGGGATGAGCAGCATGAAGATGATTTCGCTCATTTGCCCGAGTGTCATCGTTGCCGCGGGTGCCGCGAAGCCCATTTGACCGAGCAGCATAGAAGTGAACGCGTAGTAATAAGCTAGCGGGATGCAGATGAGTGTGGACGCGGCAATGAAGATCAAGAACGCTGGTTCGGCAAGCATCTTCCAAGCGTCTGCCATGAACAGCGTGCCCATATCGACTGGCTTGCCTGCTGCTGGTGGGGGCGTGTGCGGAAGGGTGAAGCAAAACAGCCCTAACGCGATCGAGGCGTATCCACCCAGTTGGAACATGTGAGGACTGGCCGACCAGCCGGAAAAACCAACAACCAATCCGGCCACAATCCAGCCGATAGTTCCCCAAACGCGGATTTTTGGAAACTCATCCTGGTCGCCGATGTGTGAGAAGGCAATCGTGTTGCTTAGGCCTAGGGTAGGCATGTAGCACAACATGTGAGCAATGCAGACCCACACAAACTTTCCTGGGTCGTCCGAAGCCGCATAGGTGGGAGCAAGGAATAACAACCCACCTCCCAGCAGCATCAAGACTCCCATGACTCGTTGCGATGCGAAAAACCGGTCGGCAACGAGACCCAAGAATAGCGGGGCAATCAGCGCCGCAATCGGCGCACTACCGTAGGCACCGGCGATGAAATCTCCGAGCCCGTTGGCACCCATGTACAGTCCGAGCGTGTTGAACCAAGCGCTCCAAGTAAAAAACTGGAGAAACATCATGATGCAAAGTCGTGTCTTTACGCCCATCGGTGCATTCTTTCAAAATCGAGGGGATGCTTTTATGGCAAAGCTGTGGTGCAAAGTTTCTTGAGGCTGGCTTCCGCGGCGTTTCGTACAGAGGCTTAGTTCAGCTCAATAGTTCTTTCTTCAGCTTCGTCAGCAGCCCGAGCGCGGCGCCGATCTCTGCTTCTTGCCGCGCCGGTTCTTGGGAAATCTCGCGCTCGATGGTCAGCGGACCTTCATAGCCAATTTTCTTGAGTGTTTGCAGGTACTCTCGCATGCCGACATCGCCTTCGCCGAGGGGGACTTCAGCGCCCCAGGTTTCTTCAGGCTGGTCGCTCCAGGTGGCATCTTTGCAGTGGACGCTGCGCACGTAAGGGGCCAGTTTCTCAAGTGCCGGCAACGGTTCGCCGCAGCCGTAGAGAATCATGTTCGCCGGATCGAAATTAATGAATAGGTTTGCGCGATCGACCGCTTTAAGAAAGGCAAGCAACACGTCGGCCGGTTCTTGACCCGTTTCGAGATGAATGCTGGTTTGGTGCGTTTTTGCATAGTCGCAGGCCTCTTGCAGCGTCTCCACAATCACCGCGTAGGTGGGGTCCTCCGTGTCGTGCGGTACGAAGCCGACATGCAACCCGACTGCATTCACTCCTAGCTCATTGGCAAACACGACGGTCCGTTTGAGGATCTCGACGCGCTTCTCTCGCGTCGCTTCCGGCACGAGGCCAACAGTCTCCTTGACGATGGGGATGCTCTCGTAGCTCTCGTCGCCAAATTCGGTGAACACCAGCGTTGGGCGGATGCCCAGGTGGGCTGTCTTCTCGGAATAGTCTTGTGCTGCCTGGACCGGATCAGCCAAATTGGCGGGTGCGTGCAGGTGGATCGTCGGCACGCCCAGGGCGGCGGCCACGTCGAGCTTCACTCCGAAGCCTGCATCTACGCTTGCGAATACGCCTAGGGGCCAACGTTCGTTACTCATAGTCGCCGAAACTCTCACTAGAGAAATAGGGAGCCAGTTGCATTCAAGGCCAGAAGTATAACAAAAGAAGCTGCGGACTTCTGGTAGGAGGGGCACCAATTTGTAGAAATCTTGGTGGCTCGCTCTCTAGCTTCAGAGAAACTGCTATTCAAACTCCACATCAACCCATACCAGCCGGTGATCGGAGCTGGGGAAGGGATGCACGCCGACAAGCTTGAAGAGCGGGTCGCTCGTCTCAGGCCAGAAGACGCCGCTGCCGGTGATGCGAAATCCTACCGATGGCAACACGTAATCGACGCGCAGGTTTCCAGGATTTCGCCCGGGACCGCCCTTATTGGCATTATCAGAAGCGTCCAGGGTGTCGTGCTTGGGATTGCCGGTGTGCTGGACGTTCACGCCACCTTGACGCTCAGACTGCTCGACGGCACCCACGCTCGAAGGGGCGTCCGCTTGGGCAACCCTCGGTGAGGCGAGCAAGTTCCTAATCGCCTGGTTGGCAGCGCCGTCGGCCGGGTCGGCATTCAAGTCGCCTGCGATGACAAACCGCTCGCCCGCTTTCAGACCGCCCTTGGTGCCGCGATCGTCGATGTGATATTCCTTGCCCGCGGCGAGATAGTCCGTCCAGAAGCGGATCTCATCTTGATTGCGCCGGCCGTTGCGATCTTCCGGGCCATCGAAGCCGGGCGGCGTCGGGTGCGACGCGAGCAGGTGAACGCGCTGCCCATTGATCTTTACCGGCACATCCCAGTGGCTCTTGCTGCTAAGCCGGAACTGCGCGAGCGAGGCGAGCGAATACCACGACTCGACCAGTCCTTGCGGCGAAGTAGCACGTTGCGGCTCGGTAGGAAGTTGAGCATGGGGCAGATCACGCCACAGAAACTTGCGAAACGTGCGTGCCTTGCCTTCGTCGATCGGAAAGCGCGAGAGCACAGCCATGCCGTATTGCCCTTCGTAAACGCCAAAGCCCCAGCAGTCGCCGCCGTAGTCGCGACTGCCGGGCCGTGAGTCGATGATGCCGTTGTGATCAAGATCGCGACCGGAGTGGACGCCGGTGTTTGAGGGAGCGGTGAAATGATACGGAAACTCAACCGGCTTGGCTGGCCCGTCCGGTGAGCCGGATTTGTTCTGGGGCTTGCCGAGATACTCTTTGAGAAAAACTTTCAGCAGGCGATCGTCAGGCGTGTAATCGATTTCGTTGAGCAGCAGCACGTCGGGCTGAACTCGCTGGATGATTTCCGCAAGCGCCTGCGCCTGTGGATCTTTGCCACCGGCAATCCGCTGGGCGACTTCGCCAGAATTCTCGCCGTAGAGCGAGACGTTGAAAGTGGCAAAGCGAAGGGCTGGTTGTGGTTGATCGATGTCCGCCGAAACCTGAACGGGCAAAGCCCATGCTAAGCTGAAAAACAACAGCAGCCTCAGGTATTCACGATAGTTGGCCATCGTCGCGACGATTAGTAATCGATACTCACAGGCTCGCCTTGCTCTGCTTCACGCGTGCCAATTGCTCGCCAGACCAAGAGGTCGATACTATCGTTGATGATGTCCGTGTGACCATCACCGAAGGCCGTTACCACGCTGCCAGGGTGCTGGCTTCGTGGGGCAATAATGGCGTGTTCTTGAGGTGTATCGGGTATGAAGCTGGCACCGCAATCCTGGCCCCTCCAGTTCGGGGGCGCCACATGGTTGTATTGCGTGCTGTCATAGCCAGCAAAGGGCCAGCCGTTCGACCAGTCGGCAGAATCGCCACTGGTGGCCCATCTCCCGGCCCAACTAAATATGAAGCTCTCAATTTTCCCTGAATATTGGTCGGCCTTGTCATAGATTTCAGCAAATGATTCGGTGGGATCGAAATCATATTTGGGGCAGCGGACCATGTCGCCAATGGCAGTTCTCCCTTGCTGGGGCCCACCCGAACCTTTCGTGCGTTCTGAAAAGAATGCGGTGTTTGACAGGCCATCGGTGAATCGCTTCGCAGCTAGGCCTTTCTTTCCGATGGTGAATGCTCCATTGCCGCCAACATTCCAGACATCGCCATCTTGTTCGCCGTACGCTCCGGTACGAGAGGTCTTCCCGCCCCGCCCTCCGGCACCAGGTGTTGAACCTCCGAAGTTGCAGCGGTAGTTATTCTCCGAGATAATACGTTCGGTGTTCCCGTCGCTCGGGCAGATAAAGAGACCTTGGGCCGTTGCGTAGGCGTCGTAATTCGGATTTGTAGGCGTTCCGTTGGTGGTCATTCGTTTGACCTGAGCAATGTCGAAATTGATAAGATTATAGACATTGCCAGCTTCCATGAATGGCAACAACCAAATATGCACCGAGTAGAAACCAGTTTTAGTGCTCGCATTTGCGGGCACCGACTCGTAATTCGTATAGCCGAGGGATTTCTCGGTGCCGTTGGTAGACCAGTCGGGGATAAGTCGACCGGGAGGAAAGACTCCGTGGGCGCTTTCGTAGTTTGCGGCTGCGAGCCCCATTTGCTTGAGGTTGTTCACACACTGCGAACGACGAGCGGCCTCGCGCGCCGCTTGTACGGCTGGAAGCAGCAAGCCGACCAGCACGCCAATGATGGCGATGACGACAAGAAGCTCAACAAGGGTGAAGCCTGCAGTTGTCTCTTTGATGGATTTTTCTCTGGTCATGACCTGCTCCGGTTTAACACAGCCGTGGAGGCTTTGGCTCTCCACAATGAACGGGTAGCACAGCTTCTTGCTAGTGCAAAATGATACTGGAGTATCTGATTTGATCTTACCCACTATAGCCGGTTTTTATAAAGAATTGGCACACGCTGCGGGAATCACCTAGTTGTTGTCCGTTCTGCGAAATGCAGTAACGGTTTCAAAATCGAATATCGAGACGATCTTCAATCAGGAGAAACGCTCTCCGTAATTGCAGGACTTTACACGTAAAGCCTGAAATTCGAATATACTTAGCAAAAACTAACTGAACAACGGTACTGAAATAATCTGTCCACGTGGCTTTGGAAATGGTGGATGCCTGCAAAATGGACAGTCTACATGATACCTTCTCACTTTTCGGATATTCTGGGGGGGCTTAGCGGGTATTATTTGTTTTGGGTTGATACAATGGATTAGTATCTCACTTTGCCGCTTAATAGGTCTGTGACTCGTGGTTCGACCTTAATGTTTGGAATGAGTTATGTCGCTAGTTTAATGGCGATGTCCGTCAGTTTATTTCTCTAGGAACCAGAATGGGAGAGACCTTAATGTCTCGTTATTCAATCGCAGCATTGGCAGTAGCCCTGCTGTTCGCAACAGCTAATGTAAGTTCGGCCGTTCAAGTTGGCTTCGACGACTTCGGTTTCGTCGGTGGTGACGGCATCTTTAGCGGCACACCTAACGGTGACTTCACCTCACGTGTCATCACGCCAGACAACTCGGCCAATATCATACTGGACTCAAACGGTGCGGATGTTGCTGGCTCTTTCTCGGGTAGTCGCTTTGATGTCTTTGGAATCACCAACCGCGGTGTCAATTTCGACTTTGCCGATGATTCAGCCGGTACTTTTGTTGGTGACAGTGAAGGCATCCTTTTCACGGGCAAGACGGACAACGTTTTCGGTATCGCGGATTTGGAGAATGGAAATAATATCGGAGGTACCGGTACTGCGACTTGGGTATACGATATCAGCGGTTTTTCCAACTTGTCGCTATCATTGGACATGGCCTCCATCGGCGACTTTGAACTAGCTGATTCATTCGTGTTCACCGCAACGATTGATGGCGGAAATCCACAGACGCTCTTTGATATTACTGCCAACGAAGGTGTAACCTACACGGTTACTATGGAAAGTGGCGATACGTACCCCGGCGCGGCTAATGGCTTTTTCAACTCGGCGATTTGGGATGAACTCTCTACTAATGGCCCGTTCGATAATGGCGGGGATGCGATCACCTATTCTTCAAGTGATGTCGATCCTCAAGATGGTCTTGATGACACGACTGGTCTAAGAACCTACCAAGAAATGAACTCATTCGGCACGTTTACCAACGACGAGTTCGAATTATTCAAAGACCCGTTGCAGATCAATGGCACAACTGACTTAACCAACCAGTTGACAACCTATGCAGCTGGAATCACCGGTTCAGGATCTACGCTTACTCTGGAATTTTCTGCAGCCAACAACGGTAGTGGCGAAGTCTTTGTGTTCGACAACCTGCTCATTGAAGGTGATGTTGGTGGTGGCAACAACGCTGACGTGAACAACAGCGGACTCGTCGATGGCGCCGACTTACTGTTGATTCAAAACGGTGACCCTTCGGCAGCTGGGATCACGATTGCCGATTTTCAAGCTCAGTACGGCACCGCTGGTAGCAGCAGTGCCTCGGTGGGTGCTGTGCCTGAACCAAGCACGCTGGTCATGTTGGGCCTAGGGCTGGTTGCGATGGGAATGCGTCGCAAAGCTAGCTGAATACCCGAAGCGGCGAGTTACGTTCATCTTTGGCCATGCCGCTCTAGCGGCATGGCCAGTTTTATGTTTGGTTTCCATGGCGTTGGTAAATATCACTATTCGTTCGCTTGTGGCGACCATCGTTTTGACGACCTCGCTGATGGCTCACGCGCAGCTTCGCGTTGTTAACTATAACACGCTCGACAAACCAATCGATAGTTTGGAGGGGACGCTGTTTAGCACCATCTTTACTGCGATAGGCAACAAGAGCATCAATGGAATCGCTAAACGCGTGGATCTATTAGCCTTGCAAGAGCAGCGAGGCTTAAGCGGTACTTCCACGGCGCAAGAGATGGCCAACTTGCTGAACACAGAATACGGAGTAAGTTCCTACGAAGCCTCACTATACGCCTTTGGGACTGATCGCGTGGGGATAGTCTACGATTCGTCAACTGTCGAATTGATTAACACCACCAATGTGTTTGCCGGTGGGCCGAGACCAACTTTCCGCGGCCAGTTTCGTCCGGTCGGATATACTGACTCCTCGGCAGACCTCTATCTCTATTCCTCGCATTTCAAAGCGGGGAGTAGTGGCTCAGATATCAGCACTCGTACGACTGAGGGGTTGCGTGTGAGTAACGATGCCGCCGCTCTCGGCACCAACGCCAACTTTATCTTTTCGGGCGACTTCAACTTTGGCAGCAGCAGTGAAGATGGCTACGAGAACCTCGAGGTTACAGCGAACGACCCGATCGATCTGTCCTCATGGCCGAATTCTTCGATAGCGGAGCACATGACCCAATCGACTCGCACGTCAAATCTGAGCGACGGTGGTGCTTCTGGCGGAATGGACGATCGGTTTGACTTGCAGCTTGTTTCGAACAACTTGCTCGATGGGGAGGGACTTAGCTATTTGGGACCAACTTCGACAGGGCTTGGTTCATTGGAGCATTCTTACCAAGCGTTCGGCAATGATGGAGTCTCTTACAACACCCGCATCAATAACACTATCTTGGGTCGGTCGCAGCCAGCGAGTGTGCTGAATGCCCTATACAGCTTTAGTGATCACCTACCCGTTGTAGCAGATTATCAATTGCCCGCAGTCATGGACGCGGCAATCGCGACAACCATCCCGGCAACAATTGCCCTCGATGAGGAGTTTTTGTTGGACGTCTTCGTAGAGAATGTCGCAAACGTCGTTGCCTCGCTCGGAGCGGACGAACTCGACTACACAATTAATTTTACTGGCGATTTACTTGGCAGTAGTGTCGCGGACATGGACCTCGCCCTGGGCGGAGGGAAT
The DNA here is from genome assembly GCF_007741515.1 of Adhaeretor mobilis. Classification (GTDB taxonomy): domain Bacteria; phylum Planctomycetota; class Planctomycetia; order Pirellulales; family Lacipirellulaceae; genus Adhaeretor; species Adhaeretor mobilis. The sequence goes on along the minus strand of NZ_CP036263.1, from coordinate 5,050,732 downwards.
ATGCATCAATTGCAACTCGATACCAGCAGTGTTGGCTTGAAGTCCGGCACGATCACGATTGCAAGTGACAGCCAGTCTGCGGAGAACAATTTGGTGATATTGGATATCGACTTCGAGGTGATCGCCCCGATCGACGACCCCGACCTCAACGAGGACGGAATGATCGATGGCGAGGACTTTCTACTCATTCAATGGGACGACCCTTCGCTGATCTCAGCATGGGAAGCAGAGTACGGCACAACTGGCGGGGGTGCTGCTGCTGGCGTTGTGCCCGAGCCAAGTGCGCTGTCATTGCTGGGAGCAGGGCTCATCGGATTGGGTCTGCGTCGGAAGATTTGCTAAGCGTTTGAGAGTGTCGATTAACCACCACTTCACGCCATACCGCGTTATAAACTTATGCCATCAGGCCAGCTTTTCCTCCGACTTCTGACGGCGATCGCGCTCTCGACGAGTTCGCTCGGGGCACAGGCCCAGCTGCGGATCGTTTCGTATAACACACTGAATAATCCACAGAACGTGACCGACGACAGCAACTTCAGCACCATCTTCTCCGCTATCGGAAATACGCTGGCCAATGGCTTTTCCAAACGGGTTGATGTCGTCACTTTTCAAGAACAGTCTCGACTCGGCACGTCCAATACCGCAGAACGAATGGCTGGATTGCTCAACAGCATTTATGGCGTGAGTACTTATGAGCCCGTAATCAGCAGCGATTTTGCTGATCGGCTGGGCTTTGTTTATGATAGCGCTTCGGTCTCCTTTCTTGGACAGAGCGAAATCTCGACCGCCGGGCCGCGTCCTACACTCCGCGGCCAATTTCAGCCCATCGGCTACACGGATCCAAGCACCGAATTCTATGTTTACTCGTCGCATTTCTCGTCGAGTGGTGGGAGTTCGATCCGTGCCGCGGAAGGGCAGTCTCTGAGCGATGATGCTCTGACCCTTGGAGCCGGCGCGAATTTCGTGTTTACCGGCGATTTCAATTTCGGCAGCCACGAGCAGGGCTACACGAATCTCCTTGTAACGAGTAACGACCCGCTCGACTTGCCGAGTTGGCCGAATACAGCGTCGGAGTCGATTCACCATACGCAATCTACACGAATCGCTAGCCAGGGTGATAGCGGGGCGACCGGCGGACTCGACGACCGTTTCGATTTGCAGCTCGTTTCGGATAATTTACTCGATGGCGAAGGGCTCAGTTACATTGGTCCCACTTCTACGGGGCTCTCGGGCCTAGCCCATTCCTACGCTGCGTTCGGTAACGACGGGGTCTCCTACAACCAAGCGATCAACAACACCTACGTCGGTCGTTCGCAATCAGCCAGCGTGTTGGATGCACTGCACGATTTTAGCGATCACCTGCCCGTGGTGGCAGACTACCAATTGCCGGCAGTGTTAGGTGCGCAACTAGCTTCGATGCCAGGCAACGTGCCCCAAGGGGCGACGATTAACGTGGACGTGCTGGTGCAGAATGTTGCGAATGTCGTAGCTGCCGCTGGCGCGGATGAGCTCGACTACTCGATCAGCGTCTCGGGCGATTTGTTTGGCAGCGCTTCGGGGACCGGCTTTGCGTTAGCGGGTGCCAACTCGCACAGCATTGGGCTCGATACCTCGATGACCGGCACCAAGAGCGGCGTGATTACCGTCACGACTTCTAGCCAGGGCGCGGCCAACGCGCTGGTGAACATTCCGGTGAGCTTCACCGTGGGGCAGGTCAACTCGGTGCCGTTCTTGGCGAAAGACGATTTCGATAACCCGATGGGGTTGATCAGCTTCGTGCAGAGTCCACTGCCGGGGGCGTTCACAAGCCCTGCTAGTGGATTTGAAGAGTATCAAGTTGGCGTCAGTAGCACGATTCCCTTTCAGTTGGTCGATGAGACCAATGCTGGTATCTCCAACGACGCACGAGGTATTGTCGATGCGGCAATCAAGACCGATGGTTGGTTTGGTATCTCGGACACCGTGAACAACGATAACCCTTCTGGTACCGCCAGTGCCACGTGGGAATTCGACATCGCAGGCGCTACCGGCTTAAGTGTTTCGATCGACTTTGCGGCGATGGGCGATTTTGAGGAGAGCAGTGATTTCTTCAATTTCACTTATTCGATCGATGGTGGTCCAGAACAGGCCCTATTTACTTCCTCAGTGGACGAAGCGGTTGATGACGCTGTCTACACGCTCGCTAGCGGTGCAGTCAAAATGCTTGACGATCCACTCAGCATGGAAAATAACAGTGGTGACCTCCTTCAACTCACCAATGTATTCCAGACCCTCACTTCCGCTTTGGGAGCCGATGGTGATGTTCTTACGCTGTCGCTGTTGGCGGGCACTAACGGTCAAGAGGAAGCGTTCGCCTTCGACAACATCGAAGTGAGCGGCATTACGATTATCGTGGGTGCCGACGACGCAGACTTCAATGGCGACAACATGGTTGATGGAGAGGACTTCCTCATCTGGCAACAGGGCCTGGAGGCGGGAGCAACCCTCGCCCAGGGAGACGCCAACGGCGATGGCACGGTCGATGGGCTCGATCTGGACATTTGGCAACTGCAGTACGGCGACGTTCAGGCGACTAGCGTGCAGAGCGTGCCAGAACCTTCAACGCTTGTGCTGTTTGGACTTACGGCGATTCTGGCATCCGGTTGCTCTGGAAGACGTTTGCGGTCAAGCCACTAGCGGCCAACCTCCAAGGATGGGCCAGCAAGTAGGTATATTCCGCAGATCGCCAGGAATTTCGCGATAATCGGGGTCGGATTCTCCAAATATTCACAAGGATCGATTACACTGGAGTCAGTCGCTGGGGCAGGTTTTCCTCAGCAAGATGGGCGGAAAATTGTAAGCACCGGCAACGGTTTGTCGGTGTTGGATAGACCATTCGTAGTTGTTTTTTTCTTTTGAGGAGGGACCTAATGAGTCTTCGAAACCTTACTGCCGCCTTATGCGGCGTCGTGTTGCTGGCTGCGAGCCAAGCGAACGCGAGCTTACTTATCTCCGGGGTCTATGATGGGCCGCTACCAGGCGGTGACCCTAAAGGTGTCGAGCTATACGCGACCGCCGACATCGCAGACTTGAGTCTGTACGGTATTGGCTCCGCAAACAATGGTGACGGCACCGATGGCGTTGAAGCCACACTACCGGCCGGTTCTCTTTCCGCTGGCGATTTCTACTATGTCGCAAATGCTGCCGATGGTGACTTTACTCAGTGGTTTGGTTTCGCACCTGACTTTGTTGCACCCGGTGGCGCTGTGAACCACAACGGCGACGATGCAATTGAGCTGTTTTTCGACGCAACAGGTTTGTTCACCGGTTCCGAGTCCGTGATCGACACCTTCGGCGATATCAATACCGATGGTACCGGAGAGGCTTGGGATAGCTTAGACGGTTGGGCTTATCGCAACGATGGCGTTGGACCCAATGGCGGCGTATTCGACGCTGCCGATTTCTACTATTCCGGTGCTGACGCCTGGGACGGTGACGACAACAATGTTGGCACCGATGACGGAACCAATGCCACTTCGACCCCGCCATTCCCAACCGGAACTTTTCAGATGGTCCCTGAGCCGACCAGCATCGCGCTGTTCTTGCTCGGTATGACTGGTTTGGTTGTTTCGCGTAAGCGATAGATCGAGTCACTTTAGTAGACAAACGAAATGGCTGGTTACGCACCTCGCGTAGCCAGCCATTTTTCTTGCGCTGATAGTGTTGTGCTGGCGACGTTCCCAAGACCACGAGCCGCTGGCTTACTCGTGTCGGCTTGGGAAAGAGCGAGCGGATCGGTCGCATGCTTTAGCGCAGATAAGGCTCAACTGCCGAGCTGTTTTTGTTCTTGAGGAACGCGTCGCGGGCACTGGGGTCTTCAAAAAGATAGGCCGCGTAGCCGCCCCAACCTCCGCCGCAGTACTTGCGGGCGAGTGCGCCATCGACCGCGGGGAGCTCAGCCATGCCCTCGTCGAGCTGGGCCCGGTAGGAGTGCTGAACCGCTTTGCCCAGTAACGTGATATCGTTCTTGATCACAGCATCGCGAGCAATCTCACTGGCGGTGTGGATCAGCTGGTAGTCGCGTTTGGTATCGGTGAGACCCGGCGTATCGTGGGGTTTGCCGGTCCAGAAAATAGCCAACCGGCCGGCGAGCATCTGCCCGTCGCGTTTCAATTCCAACGAAGGGCGCTGGCCGCTTCTCCATACGCAGAGACCCGTCTCGAAAATCACAGCTGGGTCCTGCCAGCCGACGCCCAGGTTGAGTTCAGCGGCCACACCATCGCTACCATTGAGCATCGCCCAGGCCCCGCTGCCGCCGAGTCCGGAACATCGCTCGTAGGGCCATTCCTTCAAGGTGACCGCTGGCGAGATCGCGCAGTTCACCACGTAGCCGTCTTCGCGGGAGTGCTTCGGCACATCAAGCCAGCCGCCAGCAAAATCGATTCGCAGCGGCGCTTCTGAGGGGGCGCGGATGAAGCGTACAATTTCGGTCGTAGAGATCGGCTCGAATTGCGGCGGAGACTTCGCGAGAACGCGATACTCAGCGCCGGTCTCTTCGCAGAGTCTTCGCTTTTCAGTTTCGTAATTGTCGTCGCTCGTCACAGCCAGCACATCGGGACGGATGGCCTTGAAGTGATCGAGAAAGTCCAGGCCGAGTACCTTGCCGTTCCCCACGACTACGTGATCGACGACCGTCATGCTCTCCAGGAGAGCTTTCTTGTGTTCGTCTGGTAGCGAAGAGCGGCGGTGCTTGTGACTCCAGAGGACCTCGGTTGAAGCAAACGACACGGTCAAGTGGTCGCCCAGCGCACGAGCCTCCGTGAAGAACTGCACGTGCCCCGCGTGGAGAATATCGTAGCAACCTGAAACAAAGACTTTTTTCATACTAGCCATTATAGCATGGCATGCGGGGAACGTCCCCGAGCCGACCACAGCGGGCTTTCTAGGGTAGGGTCCGCCGTGCGGGCGGACGGAACGCGGCTGCTGACTCATGCGTTTTCTAGTTCGCAGCAGCGAGACGCTACGCAAAGTAGCCGGCGCGCTACGCCTCCCCCCCAGACTCTGGAGGCGTAACACTAAACTAGGCTGCTCTGGCAGAAATGGACTAGCGATGCTGGAATCAGCGAAACACTTCGCGGGACCATGCTATTTGGTGGTCCGCCATGCCATCCGATGGTCCGCACAGCGGACCCGACGCGATTAAAGCAGGTTCAGCACATCGCCCTTCCAACGTACGAAGCCTTCGATCGCTTCGTACTCTGCCAGGCCGAGCGCATCGTAGACTTGGGCCGTCTTATGGTTGCGATCTTCGGCCCGTTGCCAAAACTCTCGCGGGTCGGGTCCGGGGAACAGGGCGCGGTCTTTTTGCGACTCGTGCTTGAAGATCGCGTTTCGCTTGCGGAGCATTTCGTTCGGGCTAAGCGGCACCGACATTTCGATTTGATGCGGGCTCCATTCTTGCCAGGCACCGCGATAGAGCCACACGTCGCACACTTCGTACCAAGATTCTTCCTGCACCTCTTGGCAAGCCTCCAAAATAGCTTTCAAGCAGGTGCGATGCGTACCGTGCGGGTCGGAAAGGTCGCCGGCGGCATAAATCTGATGCGGCTTGATTTGCTGCAGCAATTTGACCGTGAGTGCGATATCGTCTTCGCCGAGCGGCTTCTTGCGCACGCGCCCCGTTTCATAAAACGGCATGTCCATGAAGTGCAACTTGTCGGCCGGTACGCCACACACACGAGCTCCGGCGCGGGCTTCACCGCGGCGGATGAGTCCTTTGACCCTTTGCACCGCTTCACTATCGACCTCACCAGGGAGCTTGTTCTCAAGCGCTTCCTGCATGCCACTGAGCAGGGCGCTCGTTTGTTCGTTGGGGAGCTCAAACGCATTGTTGAAGTCCGCAATCAATTCGGCCTGCTCTCGCACGTCGTGGTCGAACACTGCGATATTGCCCGAGGTTTGATACGCGATATGCACTTCGTGCCCCTGATCGGCAAGTCGCCCGAGGGTCCCGCCCATGGAGATCACATCGTCGTCCGGGTGGGGCGAAAACACGATGATACGTTTCGGGAAGATGTCTTCATGATTCTGTGGACGATCGCCCGGCTGGCGAGCATGCTCTGGCTTGCCACCGGGCCAACCGGTGATCGTGCTTTGCAGATGGCGGAACACTTTGAGGTTGATGTCGTAGGCACTGCCGTACTGAGCGAGCAAGTCTTGGAGGCCCTCCTCGTTGTAGTCTTCGACGGTGAGCTTGAGGATGGGTTTCTGCAAATGCTGCGAGAGCCAGAGCACGGCTTTGCGAATGAGCGGTTCGTTCCAATCGCACGAGCCCAACACCCACGGGCAACGGAATCGCGTGAGTTGCTCGGCGGCTGCGTCGTCGAGAATGATTTTCGCGTTGGCGTGATCCTGGAGGAAACTGGCAGCGATGGACTTAGAAATCTCCCCTTCGATGGCGGCCGCGACGACGGGTGCTTTTCCTTCGCCAAAGGCGAGCAAGTAAATCTGCTTCGCTTCGAGAATCGTGCCGACGCCCATCGTAATGGCGCGACTCGGCACGTACTCTTCGCCAAAGAAGTCGCTGGCAGCGTCACGACGTGTGACGATGTCGAGCGTGATCAAACGCGTACGACTTTCACGCCCTGAGCCCGGCTCGTTGAAACCGATGTGCCCGGTGCGACCAATGCCGAGGATTTGAATGTCGATTCCGCCGGCACTGGTAATGGCTTGCTCGTAGTCGCGACAGTAATTGGCAACCTCGGCTTCGTCGATGGTGCCATCGGGGATGTGGACGTTCTCTGGCTTGATATCGACGCGATCGAACAGATGTTCCTGCATGAAACGCACGTAGCTTTGTAGCGCATCGGAGTCCATTGGGAAGTATTCGTCGAGATTGAAGGTCACGACATTCTGAAACGAAAGGCCTTCCTCTTCGTGCAGGCGGACCAGTTCATCGTATACGGAAACCGGCGTGCTGCCCGTCGCGAGCCCCAGGACGCAGTTTTCGCCGGCATCGCTGCGTTGCCGAATTAGGTCTGCGATTTGCCCGGCGACATAGGTACTGGCATTTTTGGCGTTCTGAAAAACGTGGCTAGGAATCTTTTCGACTTCCATGCCGTGGGAATTGGTGATCGGGGCGGCGGAACTTTCAGCGGTACTCATCGAACGGTTTTTCCTCGCGAGGGCAAGATTCTATCACAAATGAAGCTGTCCATTGTAGTAAAGTCGGAGCGACATTTCGCCTGGGAATTGGCAGAGAAAATGCCGTTTTTGCGCAATCGGAGTGGTCTGTGGAACGATTCGTTGGAAGTTGCGACGAGCTGATCCGATCTGAAAGGCGTTGATAGTTGGATTGAACCCACTAGACGGCGCACGCGACTGCCTACGCATGTCAGATCAGGGGGAGCCCTATCCAATCGATTAGCCGAATACACGTTCTAACAATTCGTCCGCGAGCCAAGGTTCTTGCTGAGCTTCATCACCTTCAAGACCGGAACCAACCGCATCAAGCTCCGCGAAGTCGAATGTCGTTGAGCTGCGCTTGTCGGTTTCGCCGCCGGCTGTATGAATGGCTTCTGCGGTTGGTGGTTGGACCGCAAGTTGCTCCTCAGTTGCATCTGCGTCTTCACCAAACAGTGCGTCCGCCAAAAGAGGCGAATACGCTAGCGAGAGGTTTGTACTGGTGGAACTGGGGAGGAGCGTGAGAGTCGGAGCTAGTGCAACCGCAGCTGAGCTACCATCCAGAGCGTGCTGATGGATTGGGATCTGGCTCTGAGTAAGCGTATGAGTACTCGCCCCAAATTCCTCGCCCAGAGAGCGATTGGTGAGCCCTGCTCCCTGCCCAAAACCAACGGGTGTGCGCCCGCGCAGATCGGGCAGTGCAAAGGTGATTTCGCCATCGCCACCGTAGGTGGTTCCGAGGAGACTAAAGAGTGACTGGTGCTGAGCGATGGAAAGCAACTGACCGTCCAAGAATGCGGACCCCTGAGGAGCAAAGTTGCCAGCGAAGGGTACAATAGCGCCAAGGCTACTAGTGCCAAACCCCCCGCTTTCTGAAGGAAAGTCTCCCTGGAGATTGATCACATAATTCACGGTTAGGTAGGGCTGCCGATTCTCATGCGCCTGGCCGCTGCCCGTGCTACCTGTGAAGTCATCGGGACCAGGCGATGTGTGTGTGTGGGCGGGCATTTGATTGGTTGCCAGGGCAACGGTTTCGACACCGGCGCGACTTCCTAAGTTATTTCCGTTCCCCTCATGCACCGCTATACGACCACGCAAGTCGGGCAGCGCGAAAGTGGTTCTCCCATCGCCCCCGTAGGTAGTTCCCAGGAGGCTAAACAAGGCCGAATTCTGACTGGTGGGGACCAACTGTCCATTCAAGTGGGGGCCATCGGTAGCATATTCAAAGCCAGCATAGACCGAAATCGCACCGTAGTACCCGTTGTGAAACGCACCTCCGCCGCTCTGACTTGGGAAGCTACCTTGCGCTGTGATGACATAGTTCAACCCGAGCGAAGGTTGCACATTGTTGTGCGCTGCACCGTTGCCCACTTGGGTCGTGTCGACAGTGCCGCCTATCGCGGAGTGGCTATGGGTAGGAAGTTGCGACGTGGTGAGTGTAACAGTCTCTGTGCCGAGCTTCTGCCCCAGTGAGCGGGGAGTTAACCCCGGTCCAGTTCCTTCACCCATGGCGGTGCGACCGCGCAAGTCGGGCAGTCCAAAGGTTGTTTCACCATCGCCGCCGTAGGTGGTTCCTAGAAGGCTAAACAAAGCTTGGTGTTGAGAGATCGGCAAAATTTCGCCATCGGCAAACTTCCACCCATTCGGCTCAAAATCACCAGCAAACAGCGCAACCTCGCCGATGTAGGGCACGCCGTTAGGGGCAAAAGCGCCACTGGGAAAGGTGCCTTGCGTGGCGATCAAGTAGTTGAGACCTAGCGAAGCCTGCACGTTGTTGTGCGCCTGGCAACCGCCCGCAGTGCCGGTGGGGCCGTTGAAGTCTTGCCCGTAGGTTAATTGCCAAGCAGCTAGGTCGCTGGCATCGACATCCGTATCGTCGTCGGCGTTGCCGTCGGCGCGCGAAGCGTCCGCCATGCCGAAGCCGATTTGCCAGGTAAGAAAGTCGAACCCGTCGACCTTGAGATCGTTGTCGAAATCAGCCGATGGGGCGACTTGGGCTTCGTAGGCACCGACGTCCCGGCCTGCGCCAACTTCACGCGCGTAGGGTGCGCCGCGTTGGTCGAAAGATGTTCCCAGCAGGGCGACCTCTTCGGGCGATAATACCTCGTCAAAGATACGAATGCGTTCGACAAAACCGGCTTCAGATTCACTAGGCCCTGATTCATTCTCGAAGAACCGCATGATCTGGTCGGGGCCACTGAACACTGACTGGTCGCTTGAGTCGACATAAGTCCACAACAGCGTCCCGTCCACGTAGGCGGCAATCTCGTCAGTTACCGCGTCACGGGAGAAAACGAGGTTATGCAGCGTATTGGCCGTGAAAACACTTCCCGACACAGCGACTTGTCCGCTCTCGTAAAACACCAACGTGTCGTTAAGGGCATACAGGCCGTTGTCAGAGCCGCGATCCTTGAAATCGATAATTTTTTGGTAGGGATTGCCCTGGTCATATGCAACGTAAGAAAACTCCAACTCGATTGTGTACTCTCCCGGGTCGTTGCTAGCCGACAATAGGGTCAAACCTTCGTTATTTTCAAATTCATACCCCGAGCCGACCAGCGTACCGCCGAGGGGAACCAAATCGGGTCCGCCAAACGAGTCGGCATACGTGCCGTTGAGTTCGTAGCTATGCACCGGCGCCGTCAGCGCAATCGCATCAATCGCCGGACTGTCCGGCAGGAGTGCGTGAGTTTGAGTGGGTCCGCCGTTGTTGGCTAGTGGGCCAAGCAGCGGGTCGCCGGTGATGGTGTCGGCGAGTCCGTCGCTGCCGTCTTCGACGAGATTGTGGGAACCGGTGAGCGTGCCCAGTGTGGAATCGACTTCCTCGTTCGCTGTGCTGTTGGCGACAATCGAGCCGGTGAGTGTCGCCGTGCCCCGATTAAAGATACCGCCGCCGCGAGTGGTCGCTGAATTCCCCGACAAGGTACTGCCGGTGATAGTTACGGCCGCGCTACTGTTGTTGTAGATGCCACCACCACCGGCAAAGACAACCGTACCTGTTGCTGAATTCCCAGAGAGGGTACTATCGACGATGGTCGCAGTGCCGACGCTAGAAGTAAGGGATAGATTGGAAAGTCCGCCCCCAGTGAGTGCCGTATTTCCCGAGAAGGTACTCTGCCTGACGACGAGATCGCCCACATTTCTGATGCCGCCGCCGACGGAACTCGCAGCATTCGCAACCAGGTTGACGCGATCGAGAAGCAGATTCTCGTGATTTAGTATTGCTCCCCCTGCGGTGGAGCCTGAAATCGGTGTGCCGATGTCTCCGCCGGTGAGTGTGAGATCGCTGATCTCGACTTGAATGGGCGTCAGGCTATCGATCGAGAAAATGCGAAAGCCATCGCCCGTGGCGAAGAGGCCATCGGTGCCGTTTCCGGCGTCGATCGTAAGCAATTCTGCGCCGGGCCCCACGATGTTCATGTCCGTGGTGATCGTCGGCAGCTGCGAGCCCAGGTTGATCGTGCCGGAGAGCGAGAATTCAATCGTATCCGCCTCGCCATTGCCGTTGGCGACGTTGATTGCCTCGCGCAGACTGCCGCCGTCGAGCGTGTCGTCCAAACTGCTGACCGTGAGTGCCGCCAACAGACGGCGGTCTTCGAGCGATTCAAATCGCAGTTGCCTGCGATTGCCAGGGCGCTGGTTCAGATGCAAAGTTGAACTGCCGCAACGCGAGAGAAACGATGGGCGACGAGAAGTGTTCATACACTGAAATCCTTCACGGAAATGAGAATTCAAGTCACTAGCCTGGCGCTTCTAGCGAAGCTTCACGAGAACCAGCGTGGGAGACACCACTTGGAATCGATGCCGACCTCCCCGATCGGCATTTGGGGAGATTATAGCCAATGAGTTTGCGGATAGCCACTAGCGGTTAATTGTTGGCAGATAGTCGCGATTCGCCTCTGGGGGATCCCGTCGCGTCGGGGTCGGCTCGGGAGCATTTCAACTATCGTCCACTGCTCAATGTTATTTCGCGGTCGCACGCAGCAAGTCTTCCATCGCGATCTTCTCCCTCACAGAGAGCTCGACCAAAACTTCCGCCGCGTCGTTGATGTGTTTCACGTCGGAAGTTTCTCCCGCCTCGTGAAAATGGTCTGCCACGCTCGTCCATAGTGTTGCGATTTGGTCAAATGCGTGGGAAGCATCCTTGAGTTCGGACTGCGAAGTCAACTCGTAAGCCTCTAACAGAAAATCCCGGTAAAGGTTGCGGAAAAGTGCTCCTCCCGTGCCGGCGCGTTCCATGAGCGTTGCTGTGGTTTGAAAGTCTCGCTTGCGATCCTTGCTAGTCTCAAACCATTTCTTGATTTCGCGACTTGTCTTCAGGATACCCTTGTACCCAATGTTCGTGATCGGTGGTCTTAGGTAATCCTTTGCATTGTTGTGGATCGCTGTCTTGAGGATCTCTCTCAAATCTGGTCGCTCGCCATCGCAGGAAATCGAGTACGACAGATTCCTAGACGACATGGGGCCCTTTTCGCTGCGGGCCAATGCCAAATTCTGGAGAAAAGTCTTGACCTTCCCACCCTGTTGATCGGTATCGACTAAGTACGCGAACTCCTCGTCGTAGCCGTACATGGCGACATAGTGCCCCGCGAAATGGATTTTTGATGAGAAGTAATCAAGATGAAAGCAATCGAGCTTCAGCCCGACGGGAATGCCTGCATCAATCAAGCGAGCCGCATTCTCCCACGCTTTCTTGACTGACACGGTTTCTTGGATGGTTCGAGTCAGATTCAGGTTCCGGCAAAGGTTCTCGGTTAGCAAGTCGGGTTTGACGCGGCCGCCAATGAACGGGAAGTCCATCGTCTTCATGTTCCAATAGATGAACCCCAGTCCCTCGCCGAGACCAAAGAGCATCGGTTCGGTCAGCTCAATCCCAAGATGCCGAAGCAGGCAACCAGCGGCCGTCGTTTCGCAGTGCTGGCCTACAAATGGGTCGAAATGGGCTAACTTCATCTGATCGCACTAGGTGAATAACTAATGGATAGAAGGTATCGGTGGATCGTATCGAAGCTGAATTCCTGACGTCAAGCAGAGCTTCTAACGCAGGATTATGTGGGGATCTTGAGAATTACTGGTCCACGATTCTCATCGTGATTTCTGAACCCAGTTGATTACGTCTACGAAGGGGGCCACGTAGAACCGAGCCCTGTTCCTCTTCAGGTAGCCCAAGAATTCGCGGTGTGCTTCCTTCGAAACGTTAAGGTGTCCGCCGCCAACGCTATGAAACATGAGCGTTGCCACGGTGCCATTTCTTGCTGCTTCCTCGGCTTGCGCGATTAGATCAGCCGCAGGATGATCGATGACCATGAAGCTGGGTGTGTAGTAACAATCAAACTCTGCCATGCTGTTAGGCACAGGACCAACACCCCGCGCGCCTGGGAAGAGCTTTTTTACTTCAGGGATAAAGCTTTTCCCGCCGGCATCACTTTCGGAACAGGTATAGCCGTAGGTGCGTTCCTTTTTCCCGTCCACCGCTCTTAGAAGCGTATTCGCCACCCACAATTCATCTTTCATTCGACGAACGGTATAGTTTTCCATCGCATATTCTGGAACGATCCACTCTCTCTTCTTCCCATTGCCTTCGACACCCATGCAGGGATGGAAAAGCGAGTGATTCCCCAATTCATGGCCACGTTTGGCCAATGCCCGCCATTCATCCGTTCGTTTGGCTAAAGATCCGGAAGCTCCATGACAATAAAAGGTCCCGCGAAACCCGTGTGATTCTAAATCTGGGGCAGCAAGATCTAAGTGACAATCCAGTCCATCGTCGTAGGTCAAACAAACTGCAGCCACGGCGCCATCCGGCCAGGTAAAGTGGCTTTCTTTTTTTGAACCACTAGCCGCATCAACACCTTGTGCGAATACGTGACTACAGGCAAGAAGTAAGATGCAGAGCAGCGTCAGAGTCTGGTTTCGCATTTCAGAGGATCCTTACTGATTTCAGTAGGTTGTTACACATTGTGGGCAGGTGACCGTTTAACTCGGAATAGAATGGGCGGCCTTTTCGCCGATTGAGCGATCTACCTCAGGACGACCAGGCCGAAAGGGCTTGATGTTGTTAGACGACCTATCTTCAACGAACACCCTGACGTTATTGTAGCCGGTTCCTTAGGGGACTCGAGTGAGATTCTGGCGATCATGTCCCCAACAGTCTGATTCACCTACGTGAAATTGCAAAGGCAAAAATCGAACGGAAGCGACTCGCTTTGTTAGGGCACACCAACACAAGATTGTGTCGTCCGCGAACAGATTGCGATATCCATGTCTTCCAACTAGGAGAGCAGCACCGAAACTAAGACGGCTTCATCTTCTGAAGAAGCAAACGATGGATTCTCCGCTATTCAATTGCTTTCCGAATCGGCTTCGCGGCCACCTGCGTTTGATCTAGCTCGTTGTAGAAACAGGGAGCTTGCCCATTCTAGAACTCAGCTAGACAAATTCTCGGTTCGGAGAAACACCTACCGAGAAGACTTACCTAACTATACCCTCGTAGAGAGTCGCAGCCTGGGTGACCGTTTTGTCGTAGCCGAACGCATCGGCGGCGGGTTGGGTAGCCATGCCCTTACCCAGCAACTCAAAGTGATCGAGCGTCATATAGGCGGGGTGGCTTACTCCGCACGCGCGGCACAGGCGCAAGAGCTCTTTGCGTAGCGAGACCAAGTAGTTCGCCAGGCGCGCCGCTTTGAGAGTCGGATCGAGACCAGCCATGAGCCACTTGTTTTGGGTGGCGACTCCAGCAGGACAAAAGCCGGTGTGACAACGTTGGGCCTGGATGCAGCCGATCGAAAGCATTGCTTCGCGCGCTACGGAAATCATGTCGCAACCCATACCAAACGCCAACAGTGCTTGCTCGGGGAAACCGAGTTTGCCCGAGCCGATGAACGTGACGTGGTCTTGCAGGTCTTGGGCGACAAACTCGCGATAGACTCGGCTCATGCCATGCTTGAAGGGCAGGGCAACGTGATCGGAGAACACGCGCGGTGCTGCGCCGGTGCCGCCCTCGCCACCGTCGATGGTAATGAAATCGACGCCTCGATTGGTCGTCGCCATTTGGGATGCTAGATCGCTCCAAAAGTCCATGTTTCCGATCGCGCTCTTGATGCCCACCGGCAATCCGGTGGCTTGGGCTAGGAGTTCAACGAAATCGAGCATGCTATCGACGCTGTCGAACTCGCGATGCGATGAGGGGCTCAGGCAATCTTTACCCATCGGAATGCCACGTATCGCGGCAATTTCAGGTGTAATTTTCTCCGCAGGCAACATGCCGCCGACGCCCGGTTTGGCACCTTGGCTAAGCTTTATTTCTAGCGCACGCACGGGGTTTTTCTCGACGACTTCCATGAGGCGTTCGAGAGAGAAGGTTCCATCTTTCTCGCGACAACCAAAGTAGCCCGTGCCGATTTGCCACATGAGATCGCCGCCATGCTGGTGATGGGGAGAGACGCCCCCTTCGCCGGTGTTGTGCAACGCGCCCGCCAGTTCACAACCACGATTGATTGCTTCGATGGCGGGGCCACTGAGGGCGCCAAAGCTCATGCCTGAGATGTTAACCAACGACTCGGGTTTGAATGCGTGGCGACGTCCTCGATACTCACCGAGTACTTTTTGCGAGGGAATCGAGTAGCTGGCGTCAAAGTTCGCATCGCCCGGGTGAGGATCGTTCAGCGGAAAAGGACTGTGCTTGATAATCACATGGTTGGGATGCTCTTCGAGATCGACGCTCGTGCCAAAGCCAAAGTAGTTGTTCTCACTTTTGGAAGAGGCGTACACCCAACGGCGCTGTGCGCGGCTGAAGGGACGCTCCTCGTTGTCGCTCGTGACGATGTATTGACGCAGCTCTGGCCCGATATGTTCGAGCCAATAGCGGAAGTGCCCGACGACGGGAAAGTTATGCAAGATGCTGTGCTTCTTCTGCACAATATCATGCAACGCCCACACTGCGACTACCGCCACGATTAATCCAAGAGTCCACCACATGCTGCTGCCCTTTCCAGAGTGCATCAAAACCCAAGTCCATTCATTCTGAGCGCACCAGCACTCAGAGAACTGTAGCTTTTTGGCAACATGGGGGGCTGGATGGGGCGGCCGAATAGAGCGTTTGGTGCGGCTGATTGTGCCGGTGGGGTGGGTCGGTGGGATTGTGGTGGCTGCCGCAAGTTGCACTTGTTGCCGTAGCTAGGCATCGTCTGGATAGTTGCCTTCCGAGCCAGGTGCCCGCTTTGCCATTGCTGAGTTGAAGTGAGAAACAAGACTTTGCACCGACTGATTGAAGTCCCAGGCGTGACTTTCTTCGAGACCATTGGCGATATGCTGAGCAATGTCACTCAGGATATTTCCTCATGCCCACAATTCGTCGACATCACATTCAACAGCGTCTTCGTACATTCCGAGCAAGAGCGTCACGTTCGGCTTGCCGTTTGCCAGCCAGAATCGCAAGAGCTCCGTGGCATCATCGTCTTGATTGACGCCTTCAGGTATCGGTAACTCACGCATGTTGTTTGATCCTAAAGTTCGAGTTCTTCACCACTACCCAATCACTTCCCAATTCGGCTCTACCGGTTCAGCACTCACGAGCCTTTGATCCAACCCGTCATAGAAGTACGTCAGGTGGTTCGGGGTCGAGGCCCATTTGTTGGAGTGCTACCGAGAATCGCTACCGAACAACGCCGGCAAGGCGTAGGGCAAGGCTCAGCCCAAGAAGAATCGCCGACGTGGTCTGAAAACGCCTACTGCCGCGGCGATTAGGACCATAGCAAGAACCGTCGGCTCTGGAATCTGCGATACTTCTGCGGTGAAGCCTATGTTTTGGAAATCAACCTGCCTATTGTCACCCGTAAGAAATGCAGTCACGGACTTAATGTTTAGTGGTGCGGCCAGTGCAATGTCTTGGGCGGCGATTCCGCCGGGTGAGCCTAAGTCGGGTTGCACAGACAGCGTGCCTACTTGCTGGCCGAGGAGGCCAAAGAAGGTGAAATCGATGTTGTCGACATCATAGAAATCGTCAGTGTAATTCCAAAAATGAAGCGTGCCAACGTCGTAGGCAATTCCGAAGTCGAAAACAAGTTCGAGCCCGCCTCCCACGTTGTCCGCTGTGAACCAGATGTGAGTTGCTTGGTTATGAGTTTCTTCCGCGGTCGCCGTGGGCGCGTCTATCACTTTCTCGATAGTCTGTCCGTTGGCGAAAGTATTGTTAAAACTTCCCGGGGAGGTGCCAGGTCCAACTGCGACAGTGATATTCGATTGATTGAGATAGGTCCCCGCAGCGGAACAGTCTGGCTGCAAGAGAACTGCGAGAGTTAAGACCAGTAGGGCTACTGTGAATTTCATTAGATACGATTCCCTAAGTAGAGTGGTGGAAAACTCCGTCAACCTGATTGCAGTTTGGAGTTCTCTAGAGTGTAATCGACGCGAAGTGGTCAACGCAAATTGGTACCGAGGCATCGTGCAAGGACCCCCGGCGCGGGCACCGACTTGCACGAACGACGATTCATAAGCTGTCGAGTAGGGGTACACACCTGGCTCGATAGGCACGTCCGAAACGGCAGCTATTCCCACTTCCCAGTCAAAGAGCAAAGAGCCCAAACCTACCCAACCACCTCCCAAATAGGCTCGACTGGCTCCACGCCCACGAGCTTCTGGTCCAACCCGTTGTAGAAATACGTGAGGTGATTCGGATCGAGGCCCATTTGCTGGAGGACTGTGGCGTGGAGCTCTTTGACGGTGGTGGGGCGCTCCACAGCGCGGCTGCCTAGTTCGTCGGTGCTGCCGACGGTTGTGCCGCCTTTGATACCGCCGCCGGCCATCCACATGGTGAAGCCGTAGCTGTTGTGGTCGCGGCCGGTGCCTTCGGCGTATTCGGCGGTCGGTTGCCGACCGAATTCGCCGCCCCGCACCACCAAGGTTTTGTCGAGCAGCCCGCGCTGGCGGAGGTCTTTGAGCGAAGCGGCAATAGGCTGGTCGGTTTCGCTGACATCTTGGCTGTGATTATAGATCAAGTCGCCGTGGGCATCCCAGTTGTGGTCGATGTGGTTGCCACCGGGGCGTTTATCGTCGAGAAAGGTTTGCATCTGCTGGAGCGTCGGCGGTAGGCCGATTAGGTTGTAGTAAACTCGGCGGGCAAGGACTGCTTTTTCTGCCGGCGGCGAGGGGGGTAAACCCTTCGCCTCGAGCTTCGCAAGAATGAAGGCATCAAGCGGGTTTGCTACCCAAGAACTGTCTTGCCCAGTGTCTTGAAACTTGGGGAAGGAAGATTTCTTGGGCGGTAGGAACGTCCAGTGCAACTGATAGTCTGCTCCTTGAGAAATCCACTGTTCTAGGAGATCGACCTCGCGTGGCGTAAGTGGATCGCCCTCGGGCGGCATGCGAAGGTCTTCGGCTGTGGAAGAAACTCGCCGCAGGAGCTCGCTGGAGTTTGGTTTGCTCAACACGATAGCCGCTTCACCCGAATCGGTGATCGCGAGGGCCTGATCGCGCTCGTGAAGCGCAAGGGCGCTTTCGGCGAGATCCGGTCCGTGGCAAGCGAAGCAGCGTTTGGCGAGTAGTGGTTTGATGTCGCGTGAGAAGCTAACTTGTTCATGGGCCTGCGATGTGCCGCACACGAGCAAGAGAATTGCGACTACGAAGGGCGCACAGCTTGCCGGAAGGTCCCGCATGTGTTTCTGCCAGATGCGATAAAGAGGTGGCTGCACAATCAGCGGAGCGAAGACCTGGAACGGTGCCAAGTGATAGGGTCGCAAGGTTTCATTCTGGCTGGAGTGCTAGGTCTGTAAGTTGTGCACAGCTTGAAATTTTTGGTAGCACCGATACTTTCCCTTTGATTCACCTAACCAATCCGTGTGGTCATGCAAGGGAGAAGTGGCGGTGTGCGCAGCACAGGAGGTCTTAGAGGCTAGAATACGAAACTAGGATGCCTCATGTCGCAAGCGAACCCGACACGTTTCCGGCAAGGCGATAGAGGTGGCAACGCTTTTTGCGGAACAAGTGTCGGTGCTACCCGGGGGGAGAATCCAATGCATCATTCGGCAGAGACATTCTCAGGCAGCCGTGCGTGCTCGTTGAAGAACTTCCAGACCGTCTCGAACCCGTCAAAGTCTCCACTGGTGGGGCCGACTAAGCTTTTCGGGAAATTACGCTTCGCTCCCGGGATGGTGTGGCCGCCGCCGACCACTTTGTAAAGCGCCACGGTCGTGCCGCGCTCGCCGCCGGTCCACAAGCTGAACTCCGTGGTGCACTCGTCGTCGGGGTTCTTATCGGCGAGTTCGCCAACCTTAGGCTTCGCAGTGATGCCGTTACGCTTGATCCACAGAGCAACCGCCTCGTCGGTAGGAATGCAACTGCCGCGATCTGGTAGCTTTTCTCCTCGCGCCTTTCTGAGGCGAGGAAAGAAATCGACACGGATCGGTCCGCCGTCGTAGGGCACCAGCGGGTCGGCCGTGCCGTTCATGTAGAGAATCGACACGGGTAATTCAGGTTTGAATTTTTCCTTCAGCGGCACGCCCATCGATGCGATGATCACTCCTGCGGCAGAGAATATCTCGGGTCGCTCGATTGCCAGCCGCTGCGTCATGAACCCGCCATTGGAAACACCCGTGGCGAAAACCCGGTTGGCGTCGATGGCGTAGTCCTCTCGGACTTGCCGGACGATGGCTGTGAGAAATGCGACATCGTCGATTGTTTTGTCGTGCTCAGCAAAATTGGGAGACTCGCGTCCGTCGTTCCAATGGTGATTAATCGCGTTGGGATACACCGCGATGAAACCATGCCGATCGGCCACATCGGTCATTCCCATGGTGGACCCCTGGCTGGAGTTACCACCTCCACCGTGCAGGCATAGCACTAGGGGGACGGGCTGTTGCTCGCTGCATGAGGCTGGCACGTGAATGCGGAATTCGCGTTCACGGTCGTCATGCGTTATCGCGACGCTCTTGCCGGTAGGCTGCGCGCGGCGAGCACGCCGTTGAGCAATGCTGACTGTTGCGATGAGTGTTGCGCCGATCAGCGCCAATGCGAAGTAGCTTCTCTTTCGGGCTGGGATTGTCACGAGAATCTCTGCGGAGTCGGATTGTGGGATAGGCTGTCACACCTGTTTCGATCCAACCCCAGGAAGCTCCTCAGGTAGCGGCATTTCTTTCGGCATGCGTATGCGGAACTGGGCTCCTTGGCCTGCAGGAGAGATGAGCTGGATGCTACCTCCCTCGTTCTGGATCAGCCTTTTCACAATCGCCAGGCCCATACCGGTGCCTTCAATCTCGTCGCGGGATTGCAACGTTTGAAACGGTTTGAAGGCGCGCTCGTGGAACTCCGCAGAAATCCCCGGCCCGTCATCTCTCACGATGATTTCGATGTCGTTGGGCGAGACTTCTGTGGCTGTGATGGTGACGCGACCGTCCGGACGATCGTGATGTTTGATAGCGTTGCTGATGAGATTCATCATCACTTGTCGCAGAGCCGATTTTCGCGCTCGCAGTGTGGGCATGACGGGGTTGAAATCTACCTGAAACTCTGCGGGCACGTTGATCGTTTCGAGGATGTCCTGCACGAGCTCTCCGAAATCAATCGCCTGCGCAACGCCTGCGTCTCGACCGGCTCGCGCATAATCGAGCAAGTCACCCAGCAGAGCCTCCATACGTCCCACGCGACTTCGCATCAAGGTCAGGTGCTCTTGAGATTTCGGGGGCAAGCTTTCCCCCACGTCCTGGGCAATCCAACTGGCTAAATTATCGATTGCCCGCAATGGCGATTTCAAGTCGTGAGAGGCTATGTAAGCAAACTGCTCGAGATCTTCATTGGCTCGTGTTAGTTTCTCTGCTTGTCTCTGCAACATATCTTCAATCTCTTGGCGTTCTGCAATCTCCAATTCAATATGAACGTTGGCCGCTCTGAGACGACATAACGCTTCGATGAGAACCGCAAGAAGAGCCGTCGCAGAGATCCCGGTGAGTAATATTGTCGTAGAGGTGACTGAGCTGACACTCGAAGCAATCGCCTGCCAGATAAGCAATGTCGTCGCGACTCCCATGATTCCACCTACGGACGAAAGCCACGGAGGAATAGACTGCCGCTGACGAGTCCAGGACCAGGTAAACAGTGTGATCGACAGCACAATGAACGCTCCCGACGTATGTATTGCCATGCTTGTCAGATGACCCCAGCCATACGCCTCAGAAATGCCTCCCGCGTACCCAACAATCGCTGCCAGTGCAAGCGAGAAGATAACGCACGATGTCACGGCGGTGGTTGCACTGTGCTGTCGCATAGATGCAGCAGCCACTAGGGAAATCGCAGTCAGAACAAAGCAGAGAGCTGTGTTTGGGGCCATTCGTCCTGGATGAGAGGTTTCGACCGTGATGTAGTGCTCCATGAAAAACTGGTCGATGCCAAAGGAGACGCCAAGCACATATTCTAGCAGGGTCAAGAAACCGATGAGGCCAAACGCATACGAGAGGCCCACAGCCCAGCTTTTCTTCCCGTAAGCGAGCAGCAATGTTGCAACTCCTGCAAGCAAGAACCCAAGAGCCGTGTTGTACTGCATCGGAACAAGCGACGGATTGATCTGTAGGACGGTCGTCCAGCCGAGATGCCAACTGGTGATGACGAGCATCCCAAGAACAGCAACAAAGCCAGAGATTAGCGCGAACAGATGCTTCCATTGCCTCTGTTGGACGCCCACCATTGTCTTGTTCTGAATTGTTTTCATTTTGTTATGAGCGTTGCTTTACTCTTCCACGGACCGCCGAAGCAACGGCTAACAGGCCCAGCGCCCGCAATAATCAAATATGCTAATATATCGTCCTCAGCCAGACTTCCTGCTGGGCACATCATAACCCTATTCCTCGAACCTTAGTACCGAAACCTATGAGCAATACCAAAGCCGCCATCATCGGCACCGGATTCATTGGCCCAGCCCATCTGGAAGCGTTGCGGCGCGTGGGTTGTATCGACGTGGTCGCCGTCGCAGAGCGCGACAACGCAACGGCGGAAGCCAAGGCAGCAGAGCTCTCGATTCCTAAAGGCTACGGCGACTACCACGCCATGCTGGCGGATCCCGAGATTGAGGTCGTCCACAATTGCACGCCGAATCATTTGCACTTCGAGGTGAACAAGGCGATCCTCGCAGCAGGAAAGCATGTCGTGAGCGAGAAACCGCTGGCGATGAACTCGACCGAGTCAAGAAAACTGGTTCGGCTGGCCAACGAATCGGGAAAAGTAAACGCGATTAACTTCAACTACCGCTACAACCCGCTGGTGCAACAAGCGCGCGCCATGTGTCAGCGTGGCGACATTGGTCGCGTGTTGGCAGTGCAGGGGAGTTATCTGCAGGACTGGCTACTACAAGAGAACGACTGGAATTGGCGACTGGAGCCGGAGATTGGCGGCGACTCTCGCGCGGTCGCCGATATCGGGTCGCACTTGTGCGACATGGTGCAGTTTGTGACCGGCTTGAAAATCAAACGCCTAATGGCGGACATGCAAACGATACATCCCGTGCGCAAGCGCCCCAAGGTGGAAGTCGAAACCTACGCCGGCAAAGAGATCAAGCCAGAGGACTTGGAAGACGTAGAAATCAAGACCGAAGACTACGCTTCGATCCTCGTGGAATTCGAGAATGGTTGCCACGGTGTGTTGACGGTCAATCAGTGTGCTGCAGGTCGGAAGAATCGCCTGTTCTACGAAATCGACGGCGCGAAGCGGGCCATTGCCTGGGATCAAGAGCGCCCCAACGAGCTATGGATTGGCCGGCGCGACGGACCGAATGAAGTGCTGATGAAAGACCCGAGCTTGCTGTATGAGGAAGCACGCGAATATGCACACTACCCTGGTGGGCATAATGAGGCATATCCAGACGCACCGAAGAACCTGTTTCGCAACGTGTATGGCTTCATCCGCGGCGTGCGCAAGGGGGGCGACTTCGCTACGTTCCAAGACGGCCACGACGAAATCGCCATCTGCGACGCGGTACTCAAGAGCAACCAAGCGAGCCAATGGGTAGACGTGGATTATTAGGGAGCACCAGAAGCTTTTGCCGAACTATTCAATCACACAAATCGCAAATTTAGATCCGATTGCTTGCCCGTGCGGCAAGGCACGGCGCGCGTTTGTTGCAGAGGCGGAGAGCCCCGCTTCGCTGCACGAAGTGGATATCACGGAGAACGCACGCACGCATTTCCATAAGACGATGACGGAGTTTTACTACGTGATTGAAGGCAACGGCTTTGTGGAACTTGACGGTGATCGTCATGCAGTCAGGCCCGGCGATGCCGTTCTGATCCGCCCCGGCTGCCGGCACCGGGCCGTTAGCGAACCTGGGAAACCATTGAAAATACTCAATGTGTGCGTGCCAGCATTCGATCCGGCTGATGAATGGTTTGATTAAGGTGCCCCAACACTTCTACTACTTCAACTGTTTCCCATACTCGTTGGTCGGATCGCGGTACATCGAGTGCAGGTGATCGGTCGGTTTGTCACCCAGGTTTTGGCAGGCGTACTCGATGATGAGCGTGGGACCCTGGATGGCGTAGGAAACGTCACTTCCTGCTGCGGTAGGGCCGTGCCAGGCGAAGTGCATTTGGTCGATTTCTTTGCGAAGCTGCTCCATTCGTAGCTCTGCTTGCTCGGGTGGCAAGTCGTTGACCCATTGGGCGATGAGCTTCATGAGCGCCTCTTTTTGAGCATCGCTGAAGTCGGCACACGACACGCCGGCAGCCTCGGGAACTTTGCCATCAGTGCCGGGGCCGGTTTTGATCCTGCCACGCTTGGGCTTCACGATCGCTTGTGCTTGTAACTTGGGATCGAGACTGTTGATGAGCTCGGTCGCACCGTCGGTTTCCCTTTCGAACGGGCGGATCTTTTTGTCGGCAAGGTGATACGCTTCTGGTTGGGTGCCGATGAAGCTGGGCGACATCGTCAGCTTCTTCCCTTCGATGGCCAAGTTGACGCCCACATGATGGCCATCGAGTTGAAATGCCCAAGGCGTATCGGGCGAGGGTGTGCCAAAGATCACCACGGCGAACTCTTCGGTGCCGAATCCCGACCGAGCCCGCCCCCCTTTGAGCAATTGATCGTCAGCGAGCATGATGTGGCACATTTTCGCGTAGCCTTGCTTGCTGAAGAGCGTGCCCATGAGATCGCAAGCCGCTTCGACCTGCTGCTGGTTGCATTTCCCCAGTTGCAAACCGCCCGCATCTGACCGGGCCGGGAGGTTGGTCCACTCGCGTCGTTCGGGATCGTCCAAGGTAAGCGCCGCCTGCTGTCTTTGTGCGTCGTCCAACGTTTCCAGGAACCGCTGCGCCGCCTCAGCCATCGCTTGGGGCGTGTGCTCGCGAGACTTCGGCTCGTACGTCCCTACGATTCGGCTTGCTTCGGATACGAACTGGTCGGAAGCAGTCGGCTGGGCTGACGCGAATGGCGCGTACGTGAGGATTAGGCTCGCAACGAGTGCGCGCGCAATTGGGGCAGGGCGGGGCATGATGAGTCTCCGATATCGGGTTAGCAGAATAGCCACCCAATCATCGTAGGTCGTACAGACTCAAGCAACAAGCGGCACTATTGCAGCTCGAGCACCGCGGTCACCGGGAAGTGGTCTGAAGGGTAGCGGCCATCGAGAGCATGCTGGTCGATATTCGCCTGGAGGACTTTCCAGTTTCCGCTGACGAGTATGGCGTCGATCTTCTGGCTGCTCGGCTTGCCTTTGAAATTGTGGTAGGTGCCGACCGAGTCGGTAGGATCGTGGACCTGAAGAAAGGCTTCTCGCAATTGATTTTGCTGTAGCGCATGCCTAGCCGGGTTCTGGGGCCCGACATTGAAATCGCCAAGAAGCAGGATTGGCTCATCAGGTTTGGCGATCGAGTTCAGTCGTTCCGCTATCACCTTGGCACCTTTCAAGCGTGCCGGTTGGGACTCGTGGTCCCAGTGCGTATTGAGTGCAAGTACTCGGTGACGAGAGTTTCGATCGAAAAGCCGAGCCCAAGTGCAGATTCTCGGATAATGATTGCCCCAAGTCATCGAGCCCGGTTCCTCAGGCGTATTCGACAGCCAGAACATCCCAGACGCCAAAACCTCATACCGCGAGCGGCGATACAAAATTGGCGAAGCTTCTCCGCCTCCATCCGCATCGCGCCCGCCACCAATGCTGTTGTACTCAGTCAAGGTCTCGGCGATGGCAGAAGATTGCTCCGGAAGTACTTCTTGCAGACCCAGAATGTCCGGCGAGAAGTGCCTGATGCGATCCAGGACTAACTCGCTGCGATGTCGCCATGCATTCTCTTTATCGTCTTCTGTGTTAAGGCGAATGTTAAAGGTCATCGCTCGGGTTTGGGATTCAATGTGGGCATCTTCAACGGCTTTTATACTCGCTGCTTCATTGCTGGTCGAGTTTCTCTGGAAGACACGAACGTAGTCAACTAGCATGTGCTGTGGCCAATTGCTGGTAGCATCGGGCTGGGCTTCTTTCACGTAGTCTCCGCCTACGGCAAGATTAAGAATTACCTGCATGGGCGCCGTTTGATGCGAGAGAAAACCATCGAGTTTCTCATCAGTGACTGTCCACGAGGGGGCTCCGTCTACGAAGAAACGAATCTCCTCCTTGTCCCACTCTGCCGCGTAAGTGTGGTAGCCCTGATGGAAGTCGACCGGCTTGCCTTTGACCGCCAGTTCGTAGGGCGACGATTCGAATTTGTGCGTGTAGGGTGGATTCGTACCGTAGTGGAACGCATGGCTTACCACGTGGGGCCAGTCGCCGCGGTTCTCCAGGATGTCGATCTCACCCTGGCTGGGCCAACGATATTTTTTTGAGTCAGGCAGAATCCAGATCGCCGGCCAAGTACCACGCGTGCTGGGCAACTTCGCCCGGACTTCCCAGCGTCCGAATCGCCACTCTTGGATGCTCACGACCTTGCCTGAGCTAAAAGGCTTGCCGCCAAAGGAATCGTTGGTAGCGCTGAGGACGAGATTCCCATCCTCGACTCGTACATGCGACGCACGATAAGCCTGCTGTTCATTGTTGTGTGGCTTCGTGGTCTCCGCGATCTGCCATTGGCTCTTGTCCAGTTCCGGGCCGTTGAATTCTTCAGCCCAAACCTGTTGCCAAACGGGCTGCTTGGCTAGGCACATGCCACTTGGCAGCGACAAACAAATCGCGAGCAACAAGAGGAACAGACAAACTGGCAGTCGGCCGGAGTGCGTTCGGAAACAAAGCGTTCGGAAACAAACTAGCTTACGTGTTGGCATGCTGAGAGATTCGGCCTTACGAGGGCGCTCCAAAAGTGCGTGTAGCAAGGTCATCTTACATTTCGCCGCGGTGCTCGCACCGTGAGGCAATCGACTCGTTAGACTAGCCCTGCATCGTCCAATCTTATGAAACGGCTAAGCAATAGCAGTATAGAGAACCGCCGCCAGCGCTGCACCTGCTAGTGGACCCACAACCGGAATCCAAGCGTAGGACCAATCGCTGTCACGTTTGTTGGGAACGGGCAAGATCGCATGGGCAATCCGTGGCCCCAGGTCGCGCGCCGGGTTGATCGCGTAGCCGGTTGTTCCGCCCAGCGAGAGGCCGATTGAAAATACTAAAAGCCCAACGGGCAGTGCGCCCAGCGCACCGAGCCCCAGCTTCATGCTCTTTGCGCCTTCAGCAGCTGCGCCCCCAGAAAGAGGCAGCTCCGCAAACAGCAATGGATCTACAGCCAACAACACGGCGAACACCAGGACAAAGGTTCCGATAGCTTCACTGATGAAGTTGTTTGTGGTGTTGCGAATTTCAGGTGCCGTTGCGAAAGTGGCAAGCTTGGCATCGCCACTTTCGGTGACGGCGTAGTGGTCGCGATAAACCAGATACACGAGGGCACCACCAGCAATGCCACCGAGCATTTGCGCGATCACGTAGCCGGGCACACTCGCCCAAGTGAAATCGTTGTCGACCATGGCCAACGCAACGGTGACTGCCGGGTTGATGTGCGCGCCACTTGCAGAGCCAACACACCACACGGCTACGAACACTCCCATGCCCCAACCAAAAGTGATGACAATCCAACCGCTGTCATTGCCCTTGGTCTTGTTGAGCACGACATTGGCGACTACACCGTTGCCAAGCAGAATGAGAATCAGCGTGCCAATGAACTCAGCAAGATACGGGTGCATGATGAGAAGAGAATCGAGAAGAGGTTGGTGATTTGATAGCTGCCCGCTAAGGTTTAACTGCTACATGAGTTCGCTGAGTTGCTTGGCTCACGAGTTCTGCAAAGTGAGGCCGAGGAATTATTTGGCCGCTTGTTGAGTTCGTAGTCGCGGCGCGGTAGTAGTTTAGCTCCTGTTGGATTCGATCGCTGCCCCAATGGAGTGCTTCACCCATCCACTGGGCGACTTGCTCGGCAATTTTCAGGTGCTCTCGGTGGTAATAGCGCCAACTGGTCCGGCGAATCATAACATCATCAAGATGCTGGGCCCATTCCTCTTGGCAATAGTGTCGGACTGCTTCTGCGGAAACTTCTGGCGGCAGAATGCCACTCAAGTTGCCACTGTGTGCGGCAACCAGCTTTTCTTCGAGCAAAGGCGTGCTGGCCGTTGCACACTCTTTCTTGCCCAATTCTAAATGCTGGAGAATCTGGTCAATCGTCTCTTCGCCCATTAGCCGATACGTGGTGAGCTTGCCGCCGGTAACATCCCACCAACCGGGGTGACTCATCGCCACTTCGTGGCGGCGTGAGATATCTGAAGGGTTGCCGCGTTTGTCGGCTACCAAGGGCCGGAGACCGGCCCACGTGCTAATCACATCTGCAGCTACCAAGTTTGCTACTGGAAACGCTCGGTTGATCGCATCCAATACGTACTGCTGATCTTCTGTTGTGCAAGTCGGGGCACCGATAGGCCCATCGTAGTCGGTGTCGGTCGTACCGAGTATCACCCGCTCGCCCCAAGGGATTGCGAACAGAATACGCTCTCCCTCGGCAACAACGACGGCATCGGGCACGGGTAGTTTCGTCTTGTCGATGACGAGGTGAACTCCCTTGGTGAGTCGTAAAGAAGTTTCTGAATTGGGTAGCCGGTGCGACCAGGGGCCCGTCGCATTGACCACACATCTTGCCCTGATTTCGCCAGAGCTACTCGTCCCGTCAGAATGTTGTTCTTGGATTTGACACGTCCAAAGGTCATTTTCGTAAGAGGCATCAACGAAGCGCGTGTAGTTTGCAATCTCAGCACCACTGGCCGCGGCAGAGCGCAGTGTGTCGAGCACCAAACGCGCATCGTTGGTTAGTCCGTCGTAGTAGCGGACAGAGCCAGTCAGGTTTTGCTGATCGAGATTAGGTAACAACTTGAGCGTAGAGGCGACATTCAGTGAGCGGCTCTTGCCCAGGTTTTTCCCGCCACACAGCCAGTCGTAAAGTTTCACCCCCAGGGAGAGTTTCCAGTAAGACCAGGGAGACTTCCGTCGGGTAGGGAAGACAAAAGCCAACGGATCGGAGAGATGTGGCGCAATGCGATTGATGACGGTCTTCTCGCGACTTGCTTCGCGAACTAAGCCAATTTTCATTTGGGCGAGGTAGCGAATGCCTCCATGGAGCAGCCTGCTCGACTTGCTGCTAGTGCCAGAGGCAAAGTCGTTTTGGTCGATGAGTTTCGTCTTCAGTCCGCGAAGCGCACCGTCTCTCGCAACGCCTGCGCCGACGATTCCTCCGCCGACGACCAGGAGATCGATCACCTCGCTATCAAGCGGCCGATCGCTATCGATATTGGTAGGGTTGTTGCTTTTCATAGACGCGATGTCCTTCGTCGTCCCTTTACCATGGCGCAAAAAGAAAGACCCCGCGGAACACCGCGGGGCCTTTCTCGATTATTCTCTAGGCCACTTGAGTGCACTAGCCGGCAGTGGAAGTTTTGACACGACACGCCGTTAGAGCTGGATTTTATTTTGTTCTTCTACTCGTCGAGTGTACTCGTGATTGCTAGGCTGTCAACGGAATGGTTATTAGGCATGATTCCACAATCGCCCATTTCCCGAGTCCTAAACCGCTTGTAACAAACACTATTCCCTCACATTCGACTTATTGTTACGCAATTTTTCCCGTCATTCGTCGCGACACTTTAGACGCTTATGCCCACTTTTAGCCAAATCGACCGTTGTTTCTCTAAGCCAGTCATCCCTGTGTTTTCAGAAGTCCCCTGTGGTAATGACGCCCTGTGCAAAGCAAGCTGTGTGATCTTGCAAGGTGCTTCGATCAGCGAGCTCCCCAAGGTACTCGAATCACTCGAGCAACCGCCGCTAGATCACTTGCGCCTGCTCGTGCACATCGACCTGATTCCTGGCCTAGAGAACAACGATGCGGGGCTCGAATACCTCGCGGGTCTTGGTAAGATAGATGGCGTCGTGACCGTGCATCAGCACCTCACCCGCGCTGCCAAGCGATTAGGAATGCTTTCTATCTTGCGCACCTTCCTCTCCGACAGTCGCGCGCTAGAGCGGGGCTTAAAAGTTGCCGGCTCGGCAAAGCCCGATGTGGTGGAGTGCTTACCCGCGGCTGCCGCGGTGAAGGTTGCCGCGGATATGAAAAAGTCGCGCATCCCACACATCGCCGGCGGTTTGTGCCGCACCGAAGCCGACGTGCAGGAAACCATCGCCAGCGGCTACCTCGCCGTGACCAGTACTAGCCCAAAGCTGTGGGAAATAAATGTGTAGAAGCGCGCAGAACTGGCGAGGCCTTGGTTGCCAGCGGTCGTAAGTGCGAGTCAGCAACTGGCGGGTGAACTACGAACTGCCATAGGAAACCGAACAAAATCCGAGCCGCCTTGATCTGCCAACAGCGCCGACCTGTGGATCCAATTTATGAGGGGCGACACCAATACTCGTCTATCTACACTCTTAGATGAAACAATTTCCATAACCTTAGTTCTATCAAACCTTAGGCTCAGTAGGGGTGGTTCAGTTGCATACCGAAAATCGCTATCGAGAACATTTTTTCTGCTTGGCTGTGGTTACACTCGCATACGTTGCAGGGATGCCTTCAGCGGGGGGCAGAACGCTGGTATTAGCCCATCGTGGCGATTCGACGAGCGCACCTGAAAACACTCTCGCTGCCATCGAATCGTCGGCCGCCAAGGCAGATCTAGCGGAGTTCGACGTGCGGGTTTCGGCCGATGGAAAGCTGGTCCTCATGCACGACAGCACGGTTGATCGTACGACCAATGGCACGGGTTTAGTTGCTGGGAAGACTCTAGCAGAACTGCAGGCATTAGATGCGGGGTCCTGGTTTTCTCCTGCGTATGCAGGAGAGCCGGTGCCAACGCTAGCGGAAGCTATTAGTGAGTCCGTCACCTCGGAAGTTGAACCCGTGGTCGAGAGGAAGGCAGGATCTGCAGTAAATTATCACAACGAGTTCGTACAAATTGGGATCGGAACTACCGAGTTTCGGGTTATTTCCTTCAGCTGGAGTTTCCTGAACGACTTAAACGCTCTAGACCCTACTTACAATCTCGGTGCGTTGGGGGCTGGCACGATCGATCAAACGGTGATCGATACCGTGAAATCCCAGGGGGCCGACTTCCTGGACTGGTCGCACAACTTGATTAGTCAGGCGACGGTGGACTTAGTCCACGCGAACGATTTAGAGCTCGTGGTCTACACCGTCGACGATGTGAGCCGCATGCGACAATTAATCGACTACGGAGTCGATGGCATTACTACCAATCGGCCTGAAATACTCTATGAGATCGTCACCTATACATCGGAATGGGCAGACTTGAATGAGGATGGCACTTTGGACGTTTCCGATTGGCTCGTTTACAATGCGGGACGAGGCGCAGATTTCACCGGGTTGAGCTATTCACAAGCACACGCTCTGGGCGACTTAGATTTCGACTTTGACAACGACTTGACGGACTTTATTCAATTCAAGTTCTTGTACGAGCAAGCAAACGGAATAGGGGCTTTTCAGTCGCTGTTAGCCATCCCGGAGCCGAGTTCCGTTTCCTTAACCTTGCTGGGACTTCTAACACTCGGGATGACGCATCGCAACTCGGCATCAATGTCTAGACTCTCACTGCGGATACCAAAGAACCGCCTCAACTGCTCTTACCGCCGCGGCTGAGTGTTCTACGGTCGCTTTGTTCATTCACGACGCTTATCAAGAGCTTGCTTTATTGCCTCCACGTTCGCCTTGGAGATCCAGTGGTGGCGAGCTGGCAGTGATAAGTTGAACCTGTCAAAAACATCTAAGACTCGTCGCAAGGGTATCATGAAAGTTCTTTACCTCGCATTGGCAGCCCTGATCGCTCTGGTCGATTCTTCAGGACAGGCTCCTGCCACAACCATTAACTTCGCGGTAAGCCCTTCGCCCGGCAGTAACTCAGACATCGGAGAGTTTTTCGGCAGCAATGTTACGGGCGATAGTCCCGGCTTCGTGACGACCGACGGCACCGGTGCGACACCCAACATCGGCTTGACATGGGCTCCCGCTGGATCAACCGGTTCAAATGTCTGGGAGTTTCACAGTTCCGGTACGTTTGGCGGCGCGGGCTTCGACGTGCCTGTTGCTCAGCTCGATGTGGATGCCAGCGCCCAGTCCAACGGTCAGCCCCCGGCTGACCCAACGATCGAATTTACGGTGGGCTCCACGGTTGCGTTGGAACTCCATTCGTTCCAGATCGGCAACGCCACCGACCAAAGCGAAGCGCCCTACGGGTGGACGATCGACTTGATTCGCCTCTCGGACATGTCGGTCGTCGAGACGAGGTCAACTGGGCTACTGAGCGCAGGCAATATGGATACGGTGAGTTTTGACTTCATCGGCACGCTGGGCGAAGACTATCGTTTGAAATTCGATGACGGCGGAGCGAATCGAGTGCGATCCGCGATCGACAACCTTAGCTTTGGCGAAACTGGGGCATCGGCTGCCAAGCTCAAGCTCGTTGTTAGCACCACGACTGGAAAAGTAACGCTCCAAAATACTTCAGGCCAGAGCTTTGCGATCGACTCCTATGAAATCACCAGTGCATCCAGCTCTCTGGACGCAGTTGCCTGGAATAGCTTGCAAGACAGCGACTACGAAGGCAACGGAGCACCCGGTAATGGCAATGGCTGGGAGGAAGCGGGCGGGGTTGGCACGCACCAGCTGATCGAGTCGTATCTCACGGCTGATAGCACGATTGCAGATGGAACCTCAATCCCACTGGGCAACGCTTTTGATTTCGATAAAGCGGGCGTTCAGGAGGATTTGAGCTTTAGCTATCACATCGCGGGCAATCCGGCGTTTCTAACTACCGGTGACGTGGAGTACATTTCTCCTATAATTGATGCTGACTTCAATAACGATGGTGAAGTCGACGGTATCGACTTGCTTGTATGGCAACGCGGTTTCAACACGCCATCAGCTACCACCGCCCAAGGAGATGCCGATGGCAACGGCGAGGTCGATGCTCAGGACCTAGCCGCCTGGCATGCAGCTTACGATGCAAGCAGCTTAGCTGCCGCCAATAGTTTCGCAGTTCCCGAACCAGCCTCTAGTAGCCTGCTGGTGCTCGCAATTACCGGACTTGCCAGTCGCCGTGTGCCGCACCGAAGCCGACGTGCAGGAAACCATCGCCAGCGGCTACCTCGCCGTGACCAGTACGAGCCCAAAGCTGTGGAAGCTTAACTAGAGCGACTACTTCGGTATCGCTGGGGCACTGGCAATCTTGCCCACCGGGCGAACGTTGGTAGGCTCTACCCCCGTGAGCGCATCGCCCATATCTTCCCTAGCTCTATCGAGCGCGGCCTGCAATCGTTCGACGATTTCAGGGTGGTTTTTGAAGACCGATTTCTGTTCGGCGGGATCACGTTGTAAATCATAAAGAGCGTGAGGAATCGGCACGTCTTTCACCTTGGCACCGCGATAGGAGTAGACATTCTCGTTGATCATCTTGTTCTTCGTTCGCAGCTTCCAGCGACCGCTGCGCACTGCGTGCAGTTCGTTACCGAAGTAGTAGTAGAAATACTCGTAGGGGGTCTTGGCACCTGGTTCGTCCATGAGCAACGGCGTAATATTGTGACCATCAATCACACGGTCGCTGGGCGGCTCTGCGCCTGCCAAATGGGCGAACGTGGGCATCACATCCAGAGCGGTAGCCAGCTCGTTGCACTCGGTTCCTTCAGGCACTGTCCCTGGCTGCCACACGACGCAGGGAACTCGCATACCACCTTCGTATGTCGTGCCTTTGCCGGCACGAAACGGGAAGGCACTTCCGCCGTGCTCTGCCTGAGACAACCACGGACCATTGTCAGAGGTGAAGATGACTAGCGTGTTCTTGTCGAGGTTCAGGTCACGCAGTGTTTGCAGTATTTCTCCCGTGCTCCAATCGACTTCAGCAACCGCATCGCCGTACAAACCACGTTCGGATTTATCGCGAAATTGTTCTGAAGCGGCCAGCGGCGTGTGGGGCATGGCGTGGGCAACGTAGAGGAAAAAGGGCCCGTCTTTGTGCTCCTTAATAAAGCTGAGTGACTCCTCCGTAAAACGCCTTACCTGCTGATCTCGCTCGAGTTCCTCGTCCAGTCGCTCTGTGCCGCGAAGATAGTAATACGGATTCATGTCGTTGCTGTAAGGTACGCCGAAGTATTCGTCGAACCCTTGATGAACGGGGTTGAATTGCTCCGCGTCGCCCAGGTGCCACTTGCCGACCATGCCCGTCTGGTAGCCCGCTTGCTTAAGCACCTCAGCCACCGTCACCTCTGCCTGCGCGAGGCCGAAGGGTGCGTTGGGATGAACCACCCGGCTCGGTGATCGCCAACCGCTTGCGGTCACGGCAACATCGTCGTCGATCCCAGATCGCACCGGGTAACAGCCCGTGAGTAACGCGGCACGCGAAGGCGTGCATGTGGGTGCGGCCACGTAGAAGTTGGTAAAGCGCCGGCCTTCTTTCGCCATGCGATCGATCGCAGGGGTCTTGATCTCGTCGGCGCCGAAGCACCCGAGGTCGTTGTAGCCCAGGTCGTCCGCGAAGATGATCACTAGGTTGGGCTTCTCTGCGGCAAAGCTAGCGGAAATGAGCAATGTCACGACCGTCAAGGCGGCTGTAATTTTGAAACCGCATTTCAACGCTAAGCGGGCGAACGGGAGTCTGGCGGCGGGGTAAAGGTGAGAAAGTGCGGACATTTGCTATCCTTCGCTTGGAAAAGTGGCGGTGAAAGAGAAGAGCGATTTAATATCACTGACAAGGTCCACTCCGGCTCGCAAAGTATCGCAAATCGATGTGTCGCGGTAGTCTGCTGGAAATTACCAAGGTGTCCCTGGACTCTGCAAGTCGTTGTGGAGTCTGCTGTTGCGCGATGTGAAGAAATCTACTTTTACAAAACAGTTGACAGGGACAACTGTAGGCTTTAGTGTGGTTGTAGTAGTAACAAAACGATTTTGCTCGTGCTGACGATTTCGGCACAAAGCATCCTGAGAGCCCAGAGATAACGAGAAGGCTCCACGGTTGATCCGTGGAGCCTTTTTTCGTGCCAAAAATGTCCGCGGAAAGCTAATCGATTACTCTTCATGAGACCTTCACCGGCCTCTCCTAACATTTGGGCGAACGCCCATCAAGATGATCTACGCTAGCACCAGAGTTTCGGCCGTTGGGAAAGGTTCCCTCCAAATGTCAAAACTCGATGGTGCCTAGCGAAATATTTTAC
Source organism: Adhaeretor mobilis (assembly GCF_007741515.1). Lineage (GTDB taxonomy): Bacteria > Planctomycetota > Planctomycetia > Pirellulales > Lacipirellulaceae > Adhaeretor > Adhaeretor mobilis. The sequence continues at coordinate 5,016,936 of NZ_CP036263.1, read as the reverse complement.
TTCATTCTGCATCACATTAGCCCTTCAGGTGTTGAGATAACCCATGTACTCGCCTTTGAGATCGATATCGCTAGCCGTCGTTTTTGCTCTCGCTTCTATGGCGAGCGGCTTCCAAGTTGCCAAGGCAGTCGAGAATGCCAACATCCAAGTTAGCGCGAGCGGAACGGTCAGCATTCCAGCGGGCCAATCGACGAGCGGTTTCTCGGTCGTCGGCAATGGGACCACCGGTGTTGTGCCGGTCCAGATCGGGCCCTCTGCATCCGACGATGCTGCCAATGGCATTCTGCTCGGGTCGGTCGGCGAATTGGGTCGCACTGTTGGTTCCGAGACACTCTGGTCCTCGTCCTCAGTAGTGCGTGACCCGAGCGGCAGTCTCTCGCTAACGACTCGCAAAGCGGGCATCGATGCTCCTGGTACAACGCTCCCCAACAATGGTTCGCTAGATTCCAACCTTAATGCCATCTACTTCCCCTTCAGCGAGGGCTGGGTGGGCGGAAACGTTTACTCAAACGGTGGTACTGCCTTTAACGAGTTTGTGCTCAACGGGATGACCGCTGCAGACATTCAGCAAGACTCTCTCGATGGTGGCACGACGCCAGAAAGTGGCTTGTCAGTGATCACCATCCCTGGTGTCACGGACACACGGCGCCAGGGCATTTTCTTGGCAAATTCAGGCGAAGATAACAAGGTTTTTGCATCGGTGAGCCAGATGAGCGATGGTTCTGCCTTTACCTTGCAGAGCACGGTTAGCGACGAGAATAGCCAGTTCAATGCTCCGATCCGCCAAGCGGGCGATAACTCTTCTTTTGTGTTTCTCCCACTCGGAACGCCAAATATGTCACTCGCGAGAGTTCATACGGGCAACGCGAATGAACCAGCTGAGGTACTGATTTCTAGCGGCAACGCGGTCACGATGGTACGCGAAGCACAAGGGCGTTTCCGCTTGTCGATCGCAGGCCACACGCCAACGAGCGGGTCGCTACTCATCAATCAGCACGGTTCTCACGACGACCTGGGAGGAAACCCGAGCGGTGGGCCCAGCACAGACAATCTGCCAAGCTTTGCACCTCACAGCAATGGAACTGATTGGGTCGTTCTCTCCGAGGATATTAGCAACAGCGATCCCATTGATGGAAAAACGGGGGGGATCGCCGATAGCTTCCCGCAAGGGCAGGATGCCGCCCGCGGCACCTACTTCGATCTAGCGTTCGTTCCATTCACTGGCGGCCCCACCGGACCAGGTGCCATTCCCGCCCTGTCCACGCTTACCGGTTTCAGCCGCAGCAGAGTCATGGGCTGGAACACAGAGGTTACTGCTTTACCATCTGACATTGGGCTCAATGCCTCAGATGCCACGCTTGCAGTCGTCCCCCAGTCGAGCACGGGAATCAACGTGTCTGGCATCGGCTCCAATCGCGGCGACCTCAACTTCTACGTTGATGGTGCCGAACTAGCCGTGGGCGACGGGGTTATGTTGGCTACCGTCACTCAGGGAGTTCGAGACAACACGGGCTTTCTCGGCGACAAGAGCTACGGCATTGCAGACACCACCCATGATGGCGGCAACCTGTGGAGTGTTTCCACCTCGTCATTTCTCAGTGGCGAAGAACATAACATCAACGTGGCTGTTGCTTTCTTTGGTGCCGACTCGGGCTTCGAGACCGGTACCGCAGTCGATTCCAACAACACCATTGGTCGTATCGGCGTAACTATTGCTGACGTGGATTCTCAGACCGACGGTGTGCTTATGGCTACCGCGTGGGGAAATGATAATAACTTTGCTACCGTCACCTCGAAAACCGATGGCTCATGGGACATTCATGTGAAAGACTATGACAAAGATGCGGAAAGTAACCCAACCGATGCGTCGGACGGAGCCAACTACGTTTACTTGCCTTACGATGCCGAGAACTTGGTCGCCGGTCGCGTGAACGCCGACGGTACGATTGTTAATTCAACCGCCCCTGCAGGCTTCACTCTTACGAGGGACGATGAGGGCGAATACATCCTTGTGGTCGCCGGTAAGACCAATGAGCAAGGCATGCTTTTGCTCAACTCAGTTAGCGAAGGTAACGACGACGACAATATTATGTCCTATGTGAAAGACGGCGATAACTTTCGCATTCTGGGCATCGACTCCTTCGCAACGCCTTCTGTCGACGGACTGGAAGATACCGCCTTCTCGTTTGCTTTTATCGACTTCGTAGACGATTTGCAACTGGCAGGCGCGGGGCTCGATGGAGACCTGAACGCTGATCTGAAAGTAGACGGAGCAGACTTTCTCGAATTCCAAAGAGGATTTCCCGGGACTTACGACGCTTCGGTACTAGCTGACATTCAGAGCAATTACGGGACTGACAACTCTGCTGTTGCTTCAACCAGCATGGTTCCTGAGCCGTCTTCCGCGCTGCTGTGCGGGTTAGTGATGTTCATCTTTTCCGCAACTTCAACTCGCAAGACCAATCGCTCCTGATACCCAACTGCTTATCTAATCGTTTTGATACCACTGGTCATTATTTTTCACACGTCATTATTCTCGGCTTGCAAACAAGTTTCGAGGATAGCAAGGGATTCGACATGACACTCAATAGACCGAAGCAACACTTTGATCGCGCTAATCAGGGCTTCACCCTCGTGGAGTTGTTGGTGGTGATTGCCATCATCGGCGTCTTGGTGGGTCTGTTACTCCCTGCTGTTCAAGCGGCTCGCGAAGCCTCGCGGCGTGCGGCGTGTGTCAATCAGATGCGCCAGGTTGGGCTAGCGTGCCTGCTGTATGAAGAACAGAGAGGCGAATTCCCCCCTGCCTATACTGAAAAGGAGGCGATCAACGGGCGACAGATTCGCTGGGAGCACAGCCTCATGACTTTTGTGCTGCCATTTGTTGAGCAAGGCAATATGGCGGAGCGGATCTACTTGAAGCTCGACTGGGATGAAAAGGTTCAACCCAATCCGGACGGCTCGACGAACTGGGAGCATGTTCAGACACCCATGCCGGTAATGAAATGCCCTTCCGTGGGGGAGCGCCTCGTTGAGAATACGACGGACTATCTAGTCTCGGTTAACATCAATAAGAGCCCTCCCTTTGCCCATGCTCTGCTAATGGACCTAGGCGTAACCGATGATGTAGAAACAAAGTGGGCGAGCATTTTGCACCCTTACGCGCGGGGTTTCAAGCAGATTGACCGGGTTGACGATTTTGACCCTACAAAGATGCGTTATGTCACCGACGGTTTGTCCAACTCGTTCATGCTGTTCGAGGATGCGGGTCGCCCGCTAATCTACAAAAACGGAGTCGACACGGGCAATGCTCCGAACACACAGGGCATAAGCTGGGCAGACCGCAGTAATTTTATGTCGGTAGGAGGCAGTAGAGCCTGCGGTGAGACGGCACTGATGAACTGTACCAATGAGGAGGAGATTTACAGTTTCCACACTTCAGGAGCCAACTTCTGCTATGGAGATGGCTCGGTACATTTCATTCAAGAGGATCTTGACCCCGTCGTATTTGCAGCCCTGCACAGCAGAGCTGGGGAAGAAATTGTCACTGATTACCCTTAAAGATTGATTGTCGTTCGCATTCAAATAGTAGTTTACTAGCGGAATGCTTTTTGGTTTTTTTAACCTTTTGGGAGGAGTAGTTCTAATGAATGTTTTGAAGAGTTCGAGGATTCTGTTGCAAAACAAAATCCCCACAGCAACTGTCGTTGCCTTGAGTTTGATCGCCATTTTGGCAGGCGACGCCAGTGCGATTGTGATTAATTTCAATCCCGCTGTAGCGGTCGGCGACTTCGAGGAATTCGCTATCTCACCGGACGGCACGCAGATAGCATTTGTTGGCTCGTTGAATGAGGCCCCAGATGGTCCGCTTACGGTCGATGACCAGGCGTGGGTGGCACCCATTGGTGGTGGCACGGCAGTAAAGATCAATCCAGCTGGCGTCGGAGACGTTGACGGCGGCATTGCTTGGACACCAGACGGGTTGAACGTGGTCATCCGCTATGAAGAGGATATTAACGATCCCACACTGGAAAACGAGCTTTACTTAGCTCCGGCCAGTGGGTCGCAGGCTGTTACGATGCTCACTAGCGGCAGGGTCAACGCCTACGATCAGCAGGTCAGCTCTGATGGCAACTCCCTGTTCTTCTCCGATACCAAATCGTTGTTCGTAACTTCGTTCCCAGGTGTGGGACCGCAGCCTGCTACGGTGCTCAATCCTACGGTAGGTATTTTGGTTGGACCTGATCTAATCCAGCACGATATTTCAGAAATTGACACAGGTAGTTATGCCCAAGTCGGTTCTGACATCGTTTTCTCTGGTTTCAGTTCGCCAGTGCTAGGTGCAGGCAACGGCACGCCCGAGGATGCGTTCTATCGCACGGCTGCCGATGGCTCCACGGCTGCAACTCCGACACCTATTCTCATCTCCAACTTTCCCGATCCGGTTAACGATTTCGTAGGAGATATCGACTTCATGGCTGTGACCCCGGATCAGCAGACAATTATCTTCCGAGGCGATCTCACCACCGACGGAGTTGACGAGCTTTATAGCCTGCCAATTGCCGGCGGCAACGCCACTCCGCTACTTCCGTCGAACACGGATGTCGATCTCGACGCCGGCTTTTTCAAGATCAGCCCCGATGGAACTAAAATTGCCTTCGCGGGCGACTTGAACACCAACGGTGTCAATGAGCTGTACGTTATCCCGATCACAGGTGGTACTCCCTCGGTTCAAAACCACACCTTGAATCACCCGGGTTCCGATGTTGGTTCAGGAGTCGATAAAATTTCCTTCAGCTCAGATAGCAGATTTGTTTACTATCACGCTGACTCTCGAACTGATGGAACATTTGAGCTCTTTCGGGTGCAAGTGCCCGAGCCTTCGTCGGTGCTGCTGCTAATGAGCGCTGTCGGAGTCCTAGGACTACGGAGACGTTCGCTACGTAGCTAGTGTTGAAGGATGCTAAAATTTCGTCAAGATTTTCGCCCTCACCGTGGTCTACCACGGTGGGGGTTTTCTTTGTCTTGACCTATAATGTTTACCTCATGGAGACCCACTTCAGTGGGACTCCCACGTCGACACGCATCGCGAAACTTTGAAAGAAATGATGTGATTAACCGAGTGTTCATCACTGCAGTCCTCTGGTGCCTAGCGAATGGCGTTTTGCCCGAAGCTTATGGGCAGACCATTATTGCGCACCGAGGCGCGTCGTCCGACGCACCAGAAAATACGATCAGCGCGTTTCAACTAGCCTGGGAGCAAGGAGCTGACGGCATCGAGGGCGACTTCCATCTCACGGCTGATGGGCAGATTGTCTGTTTTCACGACGCTTCGACCAAACGCCTCTGTGGTGTGGACACCAAGATTGCAGAATCGACACTTGCCGAACTCCAAAAACTAGACGTCGGCCGCTGGAAGGGTCGGCGGTTTGCCGGCGAGCGAATGCCCACGCTCTCTGATGTTTTGTCTACTGTCCCCCAAGGAAAGCTTTTTTATATTGAAATCAAATGCGGACCGGAGATTGTTCCCCATCTTGTAAACGTGCTAGCCAAGAGCGATGTCAATTACCAAGACCTCAGGATTATCTCATTCAAACGCGATGTCATCAAAGCTGCGAAACAAGCCCTGCCACAGGTGCAAGCCTATTGGCTAGTTGAATTCAAGTTCGATAAGAAACTCGATCATTGGTATCCCACACACGAACGGGTTATCGCGATTGCCGTGGAGCACGACGCCGACGGGATCGACTTGAAGGCCAATAAACCGGCCTATGATGAGGCATTTATCCTACGCTGCCAACAGGCCGGCCTGAGCCTCCATGCGTGGACCGTTGATCAACCCGAGGCAGCCATTCGGCTCGCAGAAAGCGGCTATGAATCAATAACGACAAACGTGCCCAAGCTTCTGCGACACGCGACCCAGGAGCAGTTAATGCCCAGTGCGAAACAACTTGAGAGCTCACTAGAAAACGCTCCATTGAAACCAAGTCCGACACTCGAACCTGCGGCCAAGTAGCCAGACGACTTTTAGCAGCAGCCCGAGGGCGTTAGTGGGGGCAGCCTAGTGAATCAAAGTATTGCGGTGCTATAGCGCCGAAATGTGAGATGTCTTTGCTATGCGGAGTTCTTCATTGCTCCTGCAATCCACCCTATCTAATTTCAGTGCAACTCCTTCTCAACTTCCTCCTTATCAATCGGTAATTCGATGGCCCTCATCCTTGCTTTAGACCAAGGCACGACTTCCTCTCGTGCAATCCTGTTTTCTGATGACGGAAAGATTGTTGGCGTCGAGCAGAAAGAATTTAAACAGCACTACCCGCAACCAGGTTGGGTAGAGCACGACCCAGAGGAAATTTGGGCTTCGCAGTTGGAAGTCACAGAAGCGGTGCTCGCGTCCAATGGGGTGCAAGCTGCTGACATCGCGGCCCTGGGAATTACCAATCAACGAGAGACCATCGTCGTCTGGGATCGCAAGACAGGAGCGCCGATCCACCCAGCAATTGTGTGGCAGGACCGACGGACTGCGAAGGTCTGTCAGGAACTCAAAGACGCAGGGCGTGAGGCGCTTGTCAAGAAGAAGACAGGGCTCGTGCTCGATCCTTATTTTAGTGGCACCAAAATCGCGTGGATCTTGGACAAGGTGCCGGGAGCACGCGAGCGAGCTGTGCAGGGCGAGCTCGCTTGCGGCACGATCGACGCTTGGCTGATCTGGAATCTGACTGGTGGCAAGCTGCATATCACCGACGTGTCGAACGCCTCGCGCACCTTGTTGATGAACATTCATACCGGCAAGTGGGACGATGAATTGCTCGAATGCTTCCGAGTACCGAGTGCGTTGCTGCCCGAGATACGTCCTTCGAGTGAAGTCTACGGCGAAGTCAGCTCTTCGGATAAGCTCAAGGGAATCAAGATCGGCGGAATCGCCGGCGATCAACAGTCTGCGTTGTTCGGGCAAGCGTGCTATGTGCCAGGATCCGTGAAGAACACGTACGGCACCGGTTGTTTCATGCTCATGAACACCGGCCCGGAAGCGGTGACTTCTGAGCACAATCTGCTCACCACAGTTGCCTGGCAAGTGGGCGACCAGTTGGAGTACGCCCTTGAAGGGAGCGTATTCACCGGCGGTGCAGTCGTGAGTTGGCTTCGCGATGGCTTGGGCATCATCAAGAGCTCTTCGGAAGTGGAAGCGCTCGCTAATTCTGTTAAGGATAATGGCGGCGTCTTTGTCGTGCCTGCTTTTGCTGGTCTCGGCGCTCCGCACTGGGACCCCTACGCACGCGGAACGATCGTCGGTATCACCGGCGGCACCACTGCAGCACACATCGCGCGGGCCGCGGTCGAATCGATTGCTTTTCAAGTGGCCGACCTCGTCGGTGCCATGCAAAGCGACTCGGGTGTCGAACTGGGGGAATTGCGTGTCGACGGGGGGGCGAGCGTCAATGCGCACCTCTTACAGTTCCAAGCCGACCTGTTGCAGATCTCCGTCGTACGGCCCGTCGTTACGGAGTCTACCGCGCTGGGGGCCGCCTATCTGGCTGGTCTTGCCGCAGGGGTTTGGAAAGACTGCGAAACAATCGCCAACCAATGGGCCGTTGATGTTCGTTTCGAGCCGCAAATCTCAGCCGAGCAGTCTTCGGCACTGCGATCCCGCTGGAAGCAAGCGGTAGATCGCTCGATGAACTGGGAAAGCTAACTTCCGTAGACTTGTTCGCTGTGAGGTACGTGCTCATCAACTGTCGGTGTTCTCAGGCTATCGACGCTGGCATGAATTGCCGCCAAATGGCAGTATAATTGGAACGGAATGAGTCCTCGAAACGCTTCAGGCATATCTGCGATGCATCAGGCGACTTATTGTTCTTCTACGGGAACGAGCCGATCCTCTGCCTACCCAAACACTCGCTCCAACAACTCGCCCGACAGCCAAGTCACCTCGCGTTGATGCTCATCATCGGACCTTGCTTGAAATGCTTCGCTGTCCGCACTAACAGGAGACACTGGGATTGAGTAATCCGACGTAAATACCACATCGAGTGCCGCCCCATCCGGCGTCGATTCATCCTCGGTAATAGGATCGACTTCAAGGGAAGTCTGTCCTATCCACTCCATAGCCATCGCGACAGCAGTAAGGTCATCACTCAACAACACTTGAGAGTTCCTGTCATTCCCGCGCAGGTGGGATCCCAGTTCCACGTCCAGGTCATTTTCTGTGTCCCCATCGGCTTTCAGGGCATTCGGCAGTTGAATACCGCAGCCACGCTGCCAAGCCAGGAAGTCACCCCCGACGACATCGCTATCGAAGTTGGCAGAGGCACCAATCGGCTCGCTACTTTCGAAGGAACCGATGTCGATGCGACCATTTTCTACCCGAGCGTAGCCGACGCCGCGTTGATCGAATTCGCTCACGTTAAACACAATACTAGGATCACCTGCGTCGATCGCCGGGCTACTGGCGAGCAACGCATGCGTCTGGGTTGGCCCGCCGTTGTCTGCAAGCGGCCCCAAGTCGGCCGATTGCCCGATGATGTTATCGGTGCCTGTGAACGTCAGCCCCGTTTGCTGGATCAGGCTGAAGTCGATATCGAGCGCGCCTGTACCTGGGCGGATGTCATCCATCCCGTCGCCGGCCGTGTTGCCCGTTACGATCGAATTGGTGATGGTGATCGGGTTGTTGAAGCTCCAGATGCCCCCACCGGTCGAGATAGCATGATAGGTGTGATTGGCGGTAATGGTACTATGGATCATCGCAATAGCGCCATAAGTTAATATCCCGCCGCCATTGGCATTCTGGCCGGCGGTGTTGTTTCCGCTGACCGTGCTGTTGGTGAGAGTCACCTCAGCACCACTGGTAGAGATCCCGCCGCCTCTGCCACGGTAACCGGATGTGCTGTTTCCGCTGACCGTGCTGTTGGTCAGATTCAACGCGCCGACACTCTTATGAATCCCGCCGCCAGAGGCATAGTCTCCGGTCGTGCTGTTTCCGCTGACCGTGCTGTTGGTGAGCGTCACCGTGCCGAAGTGCGAAGAGATGCCGCCGCCATGGGCGCCGTCGCCGGCGGTACTGTTTCCGCTGACCGTGCTGTTAGTGAGCGTCACATCGGCAAAATACGTATGAATCCCGCCGCCTTTCGAGTTGAGGCCCGTCGTGCTATTTCCACTGATGGTGCTCTGGTCAATGGTGAGATGGCCTCTCGATACTCGAATGGCGCCGCCGCCGGACGAGGCAGATCCCCCGGATATGTTACTGTCGCCCGTCGTCAGGCCGCCGGTGAGGGTGAGCCCGGCGAGTAGAAAATCCCCAGCGAAGACATTGACACCAGTGAAGGCGGTGATATGGAAGATGCGCGACTGCTGCTGGGCGTCGATCGTGAGCAGTTCCTGCCCAGGGCCATCGATGGTAACCGCTTCGGTAATCTCGATTTCACCGAGTGTCAGCAAGATCGTTTGCGGAGTGGCGAACACCCCTGGGTCGAACGTAATTGTGTGGTCTCCCACGTTGCTGTTGGCGAGTTCGACCGCCTCGCGTAAGCTCAGATCGCCGGCGCTGTAGTCGCCATCGTTCTCGTCCATGAACGTGTCGACCACTATGTGAGTTCCGGGCAGGTTCTGACGTTCGTAGGCGCCCATGTCCTGACCCGTGCCTACCGCCGGATCGTCAAACACGCGGAAAAACGGCGCGCCACGTTGATCGAACTCATTGGCGTCGAACAAAAGGTTGGGGTCGCCCGCGTCGATCGCCGGGCTATCGGCGAGCAGGGCATGCGTCAGGGTTGGTCCGCCATTGTCGGCGAGTGGCGCCAGGCTTGCCGATTGCCCGATGATGTTATTGGTGCCGGTGATCGTCAGGCCGGTCTGTTCAATCAAGCTGAAGTTGACATTGAGCGTGCCCGTGCCTGGGTGGATGTCATCCATGCCGCCGCCAGCCGTGTTGCCAGCTACGATCGAACCATCGATGATGATCGTACCGTTGAAGTTCCGAATGCCACCGCCGGTTGCGGTTGTGCCGATCGCCTCGTTGTCCGTGACGGTACTTTGAGAGAGCGTGATATTGCCACGGGCGAACACCCCTCCGCCATAGGCATAAAATCCGGAAATACTGTTCCCGCTGACCGTGGAGTTGGTGAGCGAGACATTGCCAAAAAAGGAAGACACCCCTCCGCCATCGCCAAAACTGCTGTTCCCGCTGACCGTGGAGCCTGTGAGCGTGACATTGCCAAAGGCGAACACCCCACCGCCATCGTCAACACCGCTGTTCCCGCTGACCGTGGAGCCCGTGAGGGTGACATCGCCAGCAGCAAACACCCCGCCGCCATAGGAATAACTTCCTGTAACACTGTTTCCGCTGACGGTGGAGCCCGTGAGTGTGACATTGCCATCGGCAGACACCCCTCCGCCACTGCTATAACTACTGTTCCCGCTGACGGTGGAGTTGGTGAGCGTGACATTGCCATCGGCAGACACCCCTCCGCCATAGCCATAACTATTGTTCCCGCTGATGGTGGAGCTCGTGAGCGTGACATCGCCAGCAGCGAACACCCCTCCTCCTGAAACATAATATCCCGCAGTGCTGTTCCCGGAAATCGTGCTGCTATCCAACGTAAGATTCCCGGTAGTGAGCGATCGGATGGCTCCGCCACTGTAGGTATTGTCTGAGGAGTTGGCATGAAAGCCGGTAGTTTGGCCGCCCTTGAGCGTGAGGCCGTTGAACTGAAAATCGCCGGTGGTGGTGGTGATGTTGAAAATACGCGATAGCAAGTTGGCATCGATCGTCACGTTATTCGCCAGTGCCGTCGCATCGATGGTGACCGCTTCGCTAATTGCGATTTCACCCGTGTTCAGCGAAATTGTTTGCGGTGTGGCGAATATGCCGACATCGAACGTGATCGTATCGGCACCGGGTCGGAGATTAGCTGTTTGAATTGCTCGGCGCAAGGAACCGCCGCCCGAGTCGTTGATGTTGGTGACTACGATCGGCGGTTCAGTTTCGCTAATCGTAAAGGTTGTGGTTGACGGATTGCCCAGCGAGGCGCCCCCTGTGGGGTTGCTCAGCGTGATATTAAAATACTCGTCGCTCTCGGCCGACTCGTCGTGGATAATCTCGACGCTGATGAACTGGCTCGTTTGGCCGTCAGCAAAAGATAATGTCCCGCTGGCGTCAACGTAATCTTCAGTGGACAAGGCCGTGCCGTCTTCCAATTCATAGTCAACTGTGATGGCGCCTTGGGTCCCGCCGATTCGTTCCACGATCACGTTGAACACGCCAGCGGTTTCAGTGACAGTATAGCTGGGTTGCAGAAACTGAAGTTGCCCGGGGTCATCGATATCGCTACCGAAGTTCCTTTGCCACCTCAGAAAGTCGGCACCATCGATAAGGCTATTGCCGTTGCCATCCGCGTATGCGAACGGAGAAATTGCGGCCTGTCCGTAGGTGTCCTGCCACTCGGTCAGGTCCCCTGCATCGACGGTGCCGCTAAGGTTGTAGTCGCCGGGTAGCGCGTGCCAGTCGACCAGGCTCTGCCACAATTCGAAGGTCAATTCGTTATCTGAGCTAGTTGTTGATGCCCCGTCGGCGAAGTCTTTCGATTCGACAAAATAATACTGCAAATTCGACCAATCCTCATGACCCGTGAGTCCAAACCTCCAATCCGGGGTAAGGGTAACATGCACCGTCTCATTGAATAGGCCATCTTTGTCCCAATCGACAGGCCCGCCTTCTTTCACATATCGGCTGGTGCTCTGAATTCTCACAGTGTTTCCTGGGTCGCCTCCAATCCCCTCGGATTCGATGAGATTAAGCTGATCGAGATCAGGAAAGACCTGGCGTGAGTAGTCTAGGACCCAACTATCGAAGTAGGCATGCTCGTTGGCATTAGTAGGGCGGCCAGTTGTCGGAAGTTTTTGGCCGGGCGTCTGCCAAATATAGTTCATCACACTGTGGTAGTTGGGCTTATATCTGATAGCATCATCGCCCCCATGGCCGAGACCCAAAGTATGCCCCAGTTCGTGCATGAAGGTGCCGGCTTGTTGCTGGTGTGTACCGCCGGGCATGCCACCAGGTACGCCTGGAGTTGTGCTCCATAAACCCAGCGAGACAAAAAAGTCGTTGCTTGACGGCTCCGACGAACCACCACTGCTATCACCAGAATGCGTGTCTGCAAAGATCGACCAGCGGTGGGTCAGTCCTTTTGCCGCTAGGATGTTCGCCGCATTGGCATCGTCTCGTTCTGCCTCGGTGCCGAACTGGGCCAACTTTACAACGCTAGCTTCCATCCATTTATTAGGAAATGCAGAAAGCGAAACGTCCGTCTCGTCGAGCGCTGCGTGCAGAAAGATTCCATTCTCACCGTCCGGATTCTGCACCAGGGTGTTTGGAGCCGAAGCGAACGCTGCGACGACATCTGTGAGGGCACCGGGGTCGGGCGCGCGACCAACCATCGCGTCGACCTCAACGAAAATATCTTTATGATTCGGATTGGAATTGAGCGGCAGATCGATCGTACCATTCTCGTCGAAGTCAATTCCTGTCAGCTCCCAAGCGTCGGCCAAGGCGTCGCCATCGGTGTCGACCATCGAGAATTCGGAAGTGTTGCCTAACACGTCGGTGGCAGTTGCCGAAATATACTGGTCGCTCGAATCGAACACTGTCGTATGGCTGACCAAGCCATTGTCATCGGCTATCGCGGTTTGGGTATTTAGATAGGTTTTCCCCTCGCCAAATCCGGAAGGGTCTAGGGAATCGCTGGCGAAAAAGTCGAATGTAAATGTCGCCAGCGCAGGCCCCGTCAATGACCAAGTGATCGTTTTGACAGGCCCAGCAAATCCAACCTTCGAGACGACAGGGAAATTCTGAGATGCATTTGCACCTCCATCAACATCGAGATGGTCGTTCACCGTAAACGAATCGTTGTTAAGATCGATACCTCGGCCACTGTTGCTGTGGATACTATTCTTTCGAATTTGGTTAAAAAGACCTGACTCTATCACGACGCCATGTCCTTGTAATCCCAGCACGACGCCGTTGAATGCAATAACGTTGCCCGCATCGCCGACCGGATCTCCAATGATGTTGGAGCTTGCATTCTGAGTGACAAAAATACCGTGCAATAAGTTGCCGAGAGGATCATTGCCATTAGAGGCAACGCCGATCAGATTGCCCGTTAGCGCGTTCCCGATTGCCAGCGCGCCAGAAATGACAACTCCGGCACTAAGATTGCCCGAGATGACGTTGCCCTCTTCGACAAAGTTATCGGGAGCACCAATAATAGCGACTCCCCGCCCAAGGTTTCCGGCAGCAACTGTTCCGGCAAGATTAACTCCGATGTGATTGGCAGCGATACGATTGCCTGAAGCCAAAATACCCTCGATACGGATGCCATTTGCGACATTCTTTGAGATGACATTCATTCCTTTGAGGGAAATGAAATCGGTATTGCCAACCCGATTGTCAGGCGCGTTGTCAATGAACACTCCGTCACCATCGTTGCCCGCCGGTTCACCCGAAGAATTTACGCCAATAAGATTCCCCAGGACAATGTTTTCCTTCGCCGTAACACCCTGAATGATGACACCATGACTGTCGTTTCCTGAGATCACGTTTCCTGGATTGGTGCCAGGAGTTCCAGTGAAAGCGCCGATGAAATTCCCAAAGGCTCCTTCGATGACGACACCACCGAACTCGTTGCCCCGTTTGTCGCCCTGCTCGTCTAGCCCGATAACATTGCCGTAGATGCCATTGGCGGTGGAAGTTGAGCCCGAGATGCGAATGCCTTCTTTATTGCCACTGATCAGATTGCCCGCACCGGGCTCGACGCCGCCAATGGTGTTGTTCGACGCGGTATCGATATGTACTCCTGAGAGCCCGTTGCCGAAGGTACTACTCGCACCTAGGCCGTTGATATCCGTCCCAATATAATTACCGCGGACTACGTTCCCCGATGAAGCAGCGCCAGCGATACTAATACCCGACTCGATACTGCCTGCAATATAGTTGCGTGCCAAGATCATGTCATCGAGCACGCCATCATCGTCATCGTCGCCCCCAATGAAGTTGTCAAAAGAATCATAGAGATCGATGCCATGGGAGAAAGAAGCATCCTGACTCATCCCATTCGCTCGCACCCCTAAGCCATCACTTGTTAAGCCGATTCGGTTTCCTTGAATGACATTCTCGTGGACGCGAAGCAGCTCGATCCCGCTCCGCCCGTTCCCGGATATCACGTTCCCCGCCCCAGGCGTAAAGCCGCCGATGGCCGTTTTTGAAGCCCCCGTCTCAGGAAGTCCTTCTTCATGGGTGATTACGACTCCCGCTCTTGTGTTGCCCCTGGAGAGCATCCCGGTGCTATCTAAGCCAATAGTATTTCCTTGGATCACACTTTCGGTTGAGTCAGTTCCAAAAACGACAATTCCATTGGCCTTATTGCCTGAGATGACATTCCCTTCGCCAGGATTATCACCACCAACTATAGTGTTTGGCGATCGAAAGATCGCGATGCCATCGCCTTCGTTGCCTCGAACTATTCCGTCTCCTGCGTCGAGCCCGATATAATTTCCCTTGATCTTGGTACCCGAGCTGCTGACTATCGTTATTCCATTGAGAGCGTTGCCGGAAATGACGTTCCTTTCTACTTCAAGGACTCCGCCAATCTCATTGTCATTTGACTCAAAGATAATGATCCCATTCCCTTCATTCTCGAGTATCGTCTGCCCCGTGGAATTCATTCCCACATAGTTGCCGGTCACTTGGTTGCCACCACCGAATTCAAGAACGATTCCATGAGACGAAAATCGGTTGATAACCATGCCTCGGATTTCGGAACCTCCCGAGTCGATCCTTAACCCGGCACCGGAAACTTGCGATGCGCCATCCAGCTCGATCAGGGGCACCCCGGTGAAACCTGGTTGCGTATTGCCAAGAATCGCCACGGGGTCGGTGATGGTCGGTAACGGGCTCAGAGGCTGAATCGATTGCGTGCCCGATCCAATGCTAAAGTGGATCTCGTCGATTCCTCCGACATTGGCAGTTGTGTTAGCATCGCTCATCGCTTCGCGAAGTGAACCGGCACCACTGTCGTTGGTGTTGGTTACCATGAAGGTTGCTAATAGGTGGCGAGCTTCAAGCGGCTCGAACCCTAGACGTCGATCGTGGCGAGGGAGATTATTGAAGCGGAAGTTGCGATGGCTGTTAAGCCACTCAAAGAGTCGCATGCGAGACATGAAATGGTCTTTCAATGTAGGTCGAATCGACTTCGCAGCAATTTCCTGCTGCTGAGATCTCCGTCGGAGTCTGGACTTACCTTACGGATCTCCTTCATCAACGCAGGCAAAAAGGCGCTGGCGTTTTCTCCCACCTAGCACGACTATTACGTCACCTGAGGTGGAAGAAAACACGAGCGCCTTCTGGCAGATCAAACAAGATAAGAGTATTGACGAGCGGCCAGCCGACTTCCTTAAGCGAAATCAGTTCTCCATATAAGGGTTACCGTTTGGGAGACCCAATACATTTCGGGTCAACTTCATCAATTGTCGCACACATGTAGGCAAGACACAAACAGCAGGCGGATTTCCCCAAACTCCGGGTTTTTAGAGCCACAAAGTGACAGTGCGTGAACAGGTGTTGCATCGGCAAAGTTGCTGACCAATGGCAACATAGTCAATTGCCGCGAGAGCAGAATTTGCTGGAAGATTATCTGGTTTCAGGTAAACTATTTCCAGCGTTTCCTGCCCCAGCTATTTTCTGTGCTAGGTCGCTCGCTAGCGGCGCTGCCGAGAGTATTAAGCCTGCCCCTACCATCCAGATTTCTCTTACCCCGACTGTCAGGTCCATGCCCCAAATCATGATGAGAGCTCTCTATCTCCCTGGAAACTGCACCCCCACAAAGGTAGCGTTGCATTCGCCGCAGCTTCTCGGTGTTTTCTTGCTTTGGGCTTTCGTGCTGGGGACTATCGGCTCTGCCGAAAATTTCGCGGCTGATCAGCAACCGAACATCGTTTTCATCTTCTCCGACGATCACGCTTTGCAATCAATTGGCGCGTACGGATCGAAGATCAACGAGACCCCGAACATCGATCGGCTTGCTCAAGAAGGTGCTGTGTTTCTTAACTCCTTTTGCGCCAACTCCATTTGCGGTCCCTCGCGAGCTTGCATCTTGACGGGCAAGCATAGCCACAAGAACGGGTTCTTACGCAACGGGAATCGTTTTGATGGGAATCAGACGACATTCCCTAAACTGATTCAACAAGCCGGTTATCAAGCTGCCTTGATCGGCAAATGGCATTTGTCGTCCGATCCGACCGGTTTCGATCATTGGGAAGTGCTGCCTGGACAAGGTTCGTACTACAACCCCGACTTTATTCAGATGGATGGTAGTCGACACCGGCGGATGGGTTACTGCACCGATATTATTACCGACCTTTCATTAGACTGGCTCCAAGATCGCGATACTGAGAAACCGTTCCTGTTGATGTGCCAGCACAAGGCCCCTCATCGCAATTGGGCGCCACCGCAGCGTCACTTTGACTTATATAAAGAGTCGGATATTCCTGAACCTCCGACACTTCACGACAACTACTCTAATCGTTCGGAGTTGCTCAAGCAAAACGAGATGTCGATCCGCGATCACATGATGTGGAGACATGACATGAAACTGCATGGGAAAATTGAGTTCCCAAAGCATTTTAAGACGGAAGGGCGCAATGGGGAGTATGCCCGCATGACGGAGGAGCAAAAGCAAGCATGGGATGCACAGTATGAGCCAGAAAACCAAGACTTCCTAGCAAAGATGCGCGCCGGCAGTCTGTCCGATACGCAGATCCTCAGTTGGAAGTACCAAAGATATATCAAAGACTATTTGCGCTGCATCGCCGCTGTGGACGACGGGGTAGGGCGGCTATTGGCCTACCTCGACGAGACGGGATTGGCAGAGAATACGATTGTGATCTACTCCTCAGACCAGGGCTTCTACTTGGGCGACCATGGTTGGTACGATAAACGCTGGATGTTCGAAGAGTCGATGAAAATGCCGTTCCTTATCCGTTGGCCTGGTAAGATTACTGAGGGGTCGCGCACTCCAACTTTAATTCAAAACATCGACTACGCTCCTACCTTTCTGGAGCTAGCCGGGGCGCCCGTTCCGCCAGAGATTCAAGGGCGGAGCCTCGTGCCCGTGCTCCGGGGAAACTGCGAAGCCCCTTCAGACTGGCGCGACGCGGTCTACTATGCTTACTACGAAAACGATGCTGTGCACAACGTACCCAAGCACGACGGTGTTCGCTCGGAGCGTTACAAGCTGATGTACTTCCCACGAACGAGGGAGTGGAACCTGTTCGACCTGGAGGTCGATCCACAAGAACTGACCAGCTTCCACGACGATCCAGAATATGCAGAGGTGTTACGTGGCATGAAGCAGCTCTACCGAAACCAGCGATCGTTCTACGAAGTAAATTCGGCAGTCATTCCCGAGACGCGCGGCGACGATAAGAATTGGAAGCAACGTGAAGACCTGCTTAAGAGTCGTGTAAAGAAGGGTAGTGATCCGGTTCGACTGGCATTTATTGGAGACTCCATTACCCATAGCTGGGAAAATGGGGGTAAGAGTATTTGGGAAGAAACATTTGCGCCTCGCAATGCGGTGAACCTAGGTATCAGCGGCGACCGCACTGAGCACATCATTTGGCGATTGCAACATGGTGGAGGTTTTTCGGAGATCAAGCCCGAAGTCGCTGTTCTGATGATCGGAACGAACAACACGGGGCACATGATGCAGGACCCGGCGGAAGTAGCAGCGGGCATCGAGCGAATCTTGGAGATTATCGCCGACCAATCGCCCGAAACCAAGGTCGTGCTGCACGGCATCTTCCCGCGTGGGCGGACCGAGTTAGACGAACAGCGCCTGAACAATCAGGCAATCAACCAACGCATTCGCCGCTTTGCCGATGGTAAGCAAGTTCATTGGTTGGATATCGGCAAGGTTTTCCTGGAACCCGATAACAGTCTCAGCGCAGAGATCATGCCCGATGCACTCCACCTCAGCAAACAAGGCTACCAGCGCTGGGCCGAAGCGCTCGAGCCGAAGCTTCAGGAACTGGGACTATAGATGCTGGGTCTGTAGTTGCTAGAGCGATACGAAGTTGACTAAGCCGTTGCGCGCCTTGAGGATGCGCAGTCTGGCAGAGATTGGCAGGTTGCTCGCATCTGCGCCCGCGCTGACCGTAGGTCATGGGCGGTTACACTTTATCCTTTTCCATCTACGGAGAGCCATTACATGTCACTGAATTTTGATCGTCGAAAGTTCATGCTGGGCTGCGCTGCCGCAACAGCGGCCACTGGTGGAGTTGGTTCTCCAGGGAAGCATGCTTCGGCGATCGAGCCCATCGCGAGGAATGGATCGCACAAGTTCAAGTTGAGCTTGGCTGCCTACAGCTATCGCGACTTGCTCACCGGCGATCCTGCAGAGCTCACGCTGGCGGACTTCGTGGACGATTGTGCGAAGATGAATTTGGATGCGACCGAGCTCACATCGTACTACTTCCCCGCTGATACAACCGACGCCGATCTTCGCAAGCTCAAGCAGCAATGTTTTCACTTGGGCCTGAGCGTTTCGGGCACAGCAGTGGGGAACGACTTTGGGTTTCCTCCCGGTGCGGAACGAGATCGGCAAATTGCCGACGTTAAGCGATGGATCGACCGCGCGGAGGTGCTCGGCGCGCCGGTGATTCGCATCTTCGCCGGCAAACCGAAGCAGGGTCAGTCGCAGCAGCAAACGCACGACTTGATGGTCGAAGGAATCGAAGCGTGCTGCCAGTACGCGGGCGAGCATGGCATTCACCTAGCGTTGGAAAATCACGGCGGTCCGACGAGCACGGCAGAAGGCGTGTTGTCGTTTGTGCGAGATGTCCGCAGCCCGTGGTTTGGCGTGAATCTCGACAGTGGGAACTTTTACTACGACGACCCTTACACCGACTTGGCGAAGATTGCCCCCTACGCACTGAACGTGCAGGTGAAAGTGGTGACTTCTAACAACGAAGAGCGAACCAACAAGCAGCCGACGGACTACGATCGACTCGCTCGCATCTTAAAGGACTCCAATTACCGCGGATATATCGTCCTGGAGTACGAAGAAGCGGGCGACCCGCGCACAGAGTGCCCCAAGCACCTCGCCGAGATCCGCAAGGCATTCGCCTAGTTTGCCTTGTAGTTGGTCTCTATGGTAGCCCTGTCAGACGGCCCGCTGTCAAGAGTCAGCAGTCTATCGCAGGTTCGACGAACTTGGTGCAGCAGGACTGGGTCGCCTGGTTGAATCACGCGACTTCCCGCCGGCGGACTCCTAACGTAGTGACGGCCAGCATCACCGCGAGCAAACTCAAGGCTGTCGGCTCTGGCACGGCACTTGAGGAAGCTTGGGCACTGGAGCCAGCGCCGTACTCGGCTTGGAAATTCGGGATCAGCGACGGGTTGTCGCGCTGAATCTGCAAAAAGTCAGCTCCATCGACTTTGAGGTCCCCATTGATGTCGGCTGCAAGGCCACCCGTGACGAAGTCGATATCACCGGTGAACACAGCTCCATTGATTGCGCTACGGTACTCGAACGTGAGCGAGTCGGTATCTCCACCAACTTTGAACGCACTGCCCAAAGTCTCGGAGCGATTGTTGCCGAAGACCGAACTGCTTTGCAGAAACGACTCAGAGAGTACCCCGTCGTCGGAGCCGCCCGCTTCGTCCCAGGTCTCGCCAATGCCGTTGCCGACTGTTGAATCGGGGTCGATGCCGTCGATGGCGTCGACGCTACGATCGCTGAGGCTGCTCCAGCCGTTGAAGTTAAGGTCGTCAGTCGTGCTTTCGATCCGATACCAATCGATGTCGAACGGGGTTGTGCCGTCATTGAGAATCTCCATCATGCCGGTTGTAGTATTCACTTGCAGCGTGAGGTTGTCGGTCTCTATACCAACCGGATCAACGTCGGTGATATAGAAACGATCGACGTCAAAAAACTCACCGGAACCGGCAAAGTTGTCGCCGATCGAGAAGCGAATGGAATTGCCATCACGTGCGGGATCGACATTGCCGCTGCCAATCGAAGTAAACCCAGAACCGTCGTCGATAAGAATCTGGTAGGTGTTCGCAGTCTTATCCAGCTTGAGCACCGAAGTAAAAGGTTGAGCTTGATTGAACGATAACGAAGTGGCACTTATATTCGATCCGACTCCCAATGCTTGCCCGTTAATCTCGATGCCGCCGGTTGTGCTGTTTCGTTCAATTTCCATTTGCGCAGTGATGGTGCTGCCGGTGAGGTCGTCGTTAGTGAGAAACCCAAAGCGAATTTCTTCAAAATCTCCTGAAACGCCCGAAGGGTCGGGGGTGAAGTTCCACCCGTCCATCTCGGCAACCATCCAGACCGTGCCACTAGTGATGTTGTCGATCTGCAAGTAACTCGAGTTCAATCCCGGATCGTCATTCTGGATGCGAAATACGCCATTGAGTACCGACGAATTATTGAGTTGTGTCGACGGTTCCCAGTTGTTCCCGTTATTCGCACTATTGGCCGCATCGCCGAGAGTCGTGCCGTTGGAGTCGTTGAATTGGAAGTCCTCCAGTACGCCTGCATGTGACGTGCAAATGAACACCAATGATAGGCCGATGGCTCCCCACGGGATGATTCTATTTGTAAGTTTGCGTAGCATGAGTTGAATCCTTATCGAGATTGGAAGTCACTTGAGGTTGCGGTCTGGTTGATCAATTGGCTAAGCCGTACGCCGTCGATTGGTTGTGAGCAAGATGCTGGCTCCGAAGGCGACCAGGAGAAACGAACTCGGCTCAGGCACGCTAGCCAGCATCGCCTGAAAAGCGCCGACTCCGTTGGCCTCGTCGAACGCGGCTTTGAAGATGTCGAAATCGACTACGCTATTAACGCCGTCGCCATCGAGGTCGCCAGCCTGGTAAGCTTCGGCCACGGTCAGTGCTGAAAGATCAGTTTCAGCGCCGGCAATGAAAATGTTCCAATCGGCAGCGGTGATGCCATTCATGAAGTCGAGATCGCCGACGTCAAACCGCTGGCCGCCGTTGCCGACGAAGTTGACGTTGGCACTACGCGTGACGCCACTGGCGACGAGCTCGTAGAGTAAATCTTCGGTATTATTCTTGATCCAAGGTCCGGAACCGGTGCTGAGGGTCACTTCCGCTCCGATTGCCAAGGAGCTTGGCGGCGCGTTGATGCTGCCAGAATTCACAGCCCCGACATCGGAACTCAGCGTCCCGGACGTAATTCCACTGAGCGTCGCACCTGTCGTGTTGATCAGCTTGGTCACGCCCGTGTCGCGATTTACTTCTAGCGTTAACAAATCGCTGAACGGATTCGTGTCGGTCAATGCGACGCGATCGATGTTGAGAAACTCGCTGAAATCGCTAAAAAAATTGTTGTTCACGACAAGGCGAACAGAGTTGGCGTCGCGACCAGGAGCCACACTGCCGATGCCAAGGGACTGTGAGGGATTCGAGCCATCTTTGTAGAACACTTCGTAAGTCCTGGAGACCGGGTTGTACTCCAAAGCCATCGTAAAGGGATTTGATTGCGCAGTGGCAAGGGTTGCCCGGTTGCCAATATCGACCGACCCATTCCCCGAGGCGACGCCCCGCAACTCGATGGTCTCGTTGTCGGTGTTGCGATCGATCCGCACTTCGCCGATAACCGTATTGCCGCTATTGCCAGTGTCTTCGTCGATGAAAGCGAACCTTACTTCCTCGCCTTGGCCAACAACACTGTCGAAGAATTCCCAGCCTGACATTGTGGCAACGATATATCGACTGCTGCCGGTTGCGGCGTTGATGTTGTCGATTTGCAGGTAGCTGCTTGCCAAGTCGTCCAGATCTTTGCCGACAAAGAATGCACCACTTTGGACGCTTGAACCAGAAATATCGGCAGACCACATGTTACTAGCATTCACGGAGTTCGCCGCTGCGCTGAGCTGGGTGCCGCCAGAGTCGCTGAACTCGAATGCCTCAAGGTCGACACCTTGGGCGACCGAAACTGTGGCTGTCATGAGCAGGGCGACTAAACACGAGGCTTGCCAAGAGTTAATTCTAGACATTCTAAATCCTCCGATGGGTTGGGTATGAATCAAATTGTTTTCTGCTGGACCGCGGCCTGGCCGCAAGCGCGAGTAGCAGCAGTGCCATTGTAGTCGGTTCAGGGACGGGAACTAGAAGTGCTGCGAAGCTCGCGATACCGTACTCAGCAATGTAAGCATTCTTGAAAATACTAAGATCCTCAATGCTATTGACGCCGTCGCCGTCGAGATCGCCAGCGGCGTAGGCTTCGACCGCCGTGAGTCCAGAGAGATCGGTTTCTGCACCGGCAATGAACTGCAGCCAATCCTGGCTGTCGAGTACGCGATCGAAATTCACGTCGGCAGCAACTCGAAAGGTCTGCTCAAGCGACCGGCCAAAGTTGGCACCCAAATCGTGAAAGCGGTCGATGTTCTCCCCGGCGATGAATTGTGTTTCAAACGTCATTGTGAATTCGGCGTTGAGCTCGTCGCGACCGAATTTTTGCCCTGTGAGCGAAACCAAACTTGCACTTTGCGTGTTGACGCTTGGTTCGAGCTGCAGCAACGTCTGCCAGAAGGGGTCGGCTTGGAAATCGGGGTGAACGTATCCGTAGTGCCCATCTTTGCCATTGACGGTCGAATGAAAATCGATGAAGTAATCCACATCGCCGCCGGTGTCGGCCAGTAGTGCATCGCCCACGACCTTCACGTCGCTCATACCGCCGTAGGAGGGGGAATCCCAGAAACGGTTCGGATCATGGTTAGGGCGCTGGACCGTACTGCGATTGTACCCGGCATGGCGGCCATCGGGGTTGACCATCGGATAGACGTAAATCTCAGCCAGACTCCGTAGCCGGCCCGCTTCGAGATCGTCGCTCAACAGGAAGTCGACAAGACCTTCAAGCGTGTAGTTGGCCACTGTTTCGTTCGCATGCACGCCACCCATCACGGCGATCTTCTGCTTAGGTCCCGTGGCTGAGGAGTCGGTGATCTTGTAGCCGTACATGTCGCGGGACGCGATCGGCCGACCCAGATCGTCGATCCCGCCGGGTGACTGGCCGATCACTAGCGATGCATTGCCGCTAACGGTCGGCGAAACCCAGGGACTTGTGGCAGCTTGTGCCGTGTGTGCGACTGAGCGTCCATTGGAATATGGTAGGCCGTACGCCACATAAACTTCATTCTGGCTAAACGGCGCGTTGTTCGAAAACGTGAAAGTCCCCGCCCCGGAACTACGGGCATTATTGTCGAAAAACTGCCACGTTTGTTGGTCGTAGCTATAGACCATTTCGTGGTTGTTAAGACTGCTACCCCCCGTGGCAAAGTCGTCGTCAATTTGGAATGTGGGTTGCAGGCCGTTTACATTGTCGGCGGAAAAATAGAGCCACTTCCAGTCGCCTGAATTAAAGTTATCGCGGCCAGCTAGTGATACCAGGCTCCCGCTCACAGACGAGTTCGCTTCGTCCAAGCTACCGTGATCAAAATCCCCATCGAGGGTAATCTGACCTAGCGCATTGCCGGTACCTAGCAGCATACCTAGCCAGATTCCAAGAATTGCGGCCAGTAATACCTTCGACGTTAGCAGTTTGAATGACATGAAAATCCTAGGTTCAGTCTCCTGCGGCAAAATTGGTGCGACGGGGATCGGCAACGCCGACAATGGTTCCACTCTCTTGGTATTGGGCTGCTCCTCCGCCACCGAAGTAGTGGCCATCTCGCGGGCGCGGTTCGAGCTGCCAGCCGTGATCCTTCACCTGTGCTACCCATTCCGAGGGTGCATCTACTTCGTAATCGATGACGTTCTCAGGAGCGTTTTTTCGGAGCGGTCTGCGCAGATGAAAACGTGACGCAGCGAAGGCATCCTCCAGCGGAGATTGCTGGTCGATCACCCTCCAGAGTAATTGAAGTGTAGTAGTAGGAATCCGCTGCCCCCCAGGGATTCCCAAAGCTAACCATGGCTTGTCCTGCTTGGTCACGATGATCGGGGCGATGGTGCTGCGTGCCCGCTTCTTGGCGGCAACGTGATTTACCGACTTTTGGCTTTGGGTGGCGAAGTTACTCATGCTGTCGTTCAGTAGGAAACCCGTCTCAGGCGCAACGACACTTGCACCGAAATGCAGGCTCAGCGACTGCGTGAGGCTCACCATATTGCCAGCCCGGTCAACGACCAGCAGGTGTGAAGTGCTTGCCGCGGGTAGACCCTCCAGAGTTGTCTCTCTCTCCTCAGTCCGCTTGGGGTCTTGCAGTGGATTGCGCGGATCAAGTTCGCTAGCCGCACGAGCGAATTGCTTAGCCGATGTTTCACTAAGCATCGTACGGCAAGATTGCGCAGCCGTAGGCACATCGGCCACGTGGTCGCGAATTGGTGGATACAAGCATTGCAGCGATCGGCAAGCCTGATCAGTGAATTGAACAAATGCTCCATCACTGGAATTATTCCCGGGTAGCTTGGAGTGCATGTGTTCCAAGCACTCAAGCGCTGCAAGCACAGTGACTCCGCCGGTGAGCGGAGGAGGGCACGAGTAAATGCGATGTCCCCGATATTCGATCTCCAGTGGTTCGCCCACCTCTGCACGGTAGTCCTCAAAGTCCTCTTTTACGAGATAGCCGCCACTGGCACGCGAGGCGGCCACGACCCTCTCAGCAATGGGGCCGTTGTAAAACGCTTTCCCGCCGCCTGCTCCGATGTCTCGCAAGGTATTTGCCAAGTCGGCATTTCGCATGAGCGTACCCACCGGCGGAGCCTGCCCGTCGACGAGGTAGAGTTGCGAGGCTTCTTCATCTTTTCTCAGACTCCCCACTTTCGGGAGGAACATGTCATGCATGGTGGCATCAATCTCGACGCCACGGTCAGCCAATACAGCTGCCGGTTCTACTAAGTCGTTCCACGGTTGCGAGCCCCAACGGCTGTGAGCTTCATGGAGTCCGGCGATCAAGCCAGGTACGCCGACGGCCTTGTAGCCATATTTGCGTTTCGAGTCCGAAAGCTTTGTGAACTCCCCGGCATCCAGTGCCGCAGGCGAAGCGCACAGCGCCACGATGGAATGCACTTTGCCAGTCTGTGCGTCGCGATAGAGCATGACCAGTTTGCCGCCGAGCCCTGAACCGTAAGGCTCGGCAACGCCGAGCGCCAACGAAGTAGCAACGGCCGCATCAACGACATTACCGCCCTGGCGCAGCACTTCCAGCCCCACGACGGTCGCTGCGGGATGGCCGCTGACGACGGCGTACTTCTGAGCTTCGATGCGTTGCTGCGCCAATCCGTCAACGCAAGGCGTTGTTAGGCACAGAAACAGTATCGCTGTGGTCGTGCGAGAACGCATAACTACTTTCACGAATAACAAGGCCAAGGCTCCGCACGAAACGTGCGGAGCCTTGGTGGAAAGCCAATGATGAATGTCGATGTCTTGCCAGCAGAAGTGCCTACTGACGACGGCGACCTGCTGACAAACCAATCAGCCCAAGTGCGAACAGGGCAAAGCTGGCTGGTTCGGGGATGCTCGGAATCTGACCAGGGAACGGGTTCGTGTCGGTTAAATAGACGCGGTCAATTAACACACGATCGTTGAGGAAGTCATTGTTAAAGACGGCACGTAGCGAAGCGACGCCGCGGGTTGGATCGAGTGAACCGCCACCCAATGTATTGAAGGTAGCACCGTTGTCGTCGGAATAGTGGAGAGACAAGTCATCGGAATCCAAATTAATTGCAAGGACTGCGATGAAGTTGCTCGTTTGTGCGGCATTGAGCGTCGCTGAGCCAGTATCAACTGATCCCGTGCCGACGGCATTTCCAAAGAGTGTCACCGAGAGATCGTCTTCGCGCTGAATCTCGAACTCGGCAGTAACGAACGTTGAGCGAGGGTCGAACTGAATAAGCGAGAGACGTATCTCTTCGTTCTCCGCAGGGTCGAGTGAATTCGCGTCAAAGTCCCAAGTCAACTCCATCACGCCGTACAGGGTGCCTGAGGCAAAATCTGGATCAAGATCTACATAAGTAGAGCCAAACTCGGGATTTGTTTTTGTGGACAAGTCAAGCTGGCCTGAGCCATTAGTTACTACGCCGGCTAAATCAGAGTCGACATCAAACTGATGTCCCGTGCCGGCGTCGTTCGCTGCATTCTCAATTTCGGTACCTGAAACATCACTGAATTGAAAGTCTTCAATGATGCCCGCCGACGCAAGCGGCAGTTGGCATAGAGCAATCACCGCCAAAAAAACCGAACAAATTCCGAAACTTCTCATTAGACTTCCCTCCTAATAGACCGTGGTGTTGAGAGTGTGAACTCCCCCGAATCGACCGGATCGATCCCGCCGACCATGACTCTTTCTTCCTTCTTTGTATCAATGGTTATGATACCGACCCGCAAGCGTGACTGCCAACTAAAATGAGCCCCACCTGCAGATTATTTGGGAGAATTCCACGCGAACCGGCCGAGTTGTGGGTGGGGGCTCGCTCTAACAAACCGCGTTTTTCCACCAGTTGTTGTGAGTAGTCACATTTGCGGCAGGCCGGTCTCAGGACACCTGCAGGCTAGTCACGCCCAGAAGCTGACCTAACAGCTTGACCTTCCGGCGAACCCTCCTGAGGCCTGGGATGCAGCAGATTAAAATGGTGCAGGAGCAGCGATTGTGCTACTATCGCAATTGGAACAGAGCAGCGGAATGCAGCCCGTGGAGAAGAAACTCTCCTAGCGGGTACTTTGCCGTACGTCCGAGCACTTTCATTTCTTCTGGGGAGACATCCTGATGTCCCGAAGCTTTAAGCGCGCCCTGCAGATTAAACAAGCGCAACGCGGTTTTACGCTGGTCGAACTGTTGGTCGTAATCGCTATCATCGGCGTGCTCGTCGGACTATTGCTCCCCGCGGTGCAAGCTGCGCGCGAAGCGGCTCGTCGTACGCAGTGTGTGAATAATTTGCACAACCTTGGACTGGCAGTGCAGAACTATGCGACGAGTCAGGGATCGTTGCCACCGGCAGAGGTGCGTGAACAAGCGGGTAACGATTCAAAGACTCTCCTAAGCTGGGTCACTTTGCTAATGCCCTACCTTGAAGAAGCGAATGTGTTTGCGAGCACCGATTGGAGAATTCGCCTGGAAGAGCGAGACAGGAACGACGACACGGCACATCACATCGTACTGAATTCGTTTAGTTGCCCTTCGGAGGCAAATCAGCCGGCAGATATTGGCATCGTAAACGGATTCTATGGAGCCCGTGGAAACTACGTTGCGAACGCAGGGCGCGGATTCTATTACGCTCACGACATCACCCCGCAGCAAGCAATCCAGGGGTGGGAAGATCGACTCGCTGGCGATCCGAATGCCGATCCGTTGAAGGTCACGCCGTCGCATGCCGATGGAGTTCCGCACATGACGGGACTGGGGACATTCGTCGTCGCAGACTTGCCACCCACGAGAGGCGACGCCGACGATCCAATCAAGGGGACGATCAAGGGTCGCACATTTGGACAATTCGGCGACGGCACTAGCAATACTGCCGCGATCTCTGAATTGCGGCTGGTGCCCGGGCAAGACACCCGCGGCGCGATGCACTTCGGTCCGGCTGCGCTTTACATGCACGACTGGCCGCCGAATTTGCCGCCCGGGACTGGGCATCCGTATCGACCTTCCCTCAAGCTTGCCGATTACACGCGCTGGTGCGAGGCTGAAAACGCCGAACTGATTGCACCGTGCCAACCGACCTCCGCTGGCACGTATGCCGGCGTCTGGCAACAACATTCACGCAGCTACCACACCGGCGGTGTCAACGTCGCCATGGCTGATGCCTCGACGAGGTTCATTAACGACTCGATCGATCAAGTCGTCTGGTGGGCTTTGGCGACCCCTGAAGGCGGCGAAATCGTCGACGCGGGACAGCTGTAGTTTCCAAATATGCCTAATTCAATGTCGCTACGTACGCTGCTGTTTTGTGCCCTCGGGTGTGTCGCACCACTTGGCGGGTGCGCCGACGAGAATGCGGTGGGACGCTTTGCAGTCAGCGGCACCGTAGCGTACGACGGCCAACAAATCACAAACGGCACGATCGACCTGATTCCCGCCAACGGATTTGACGGCAAGTCTGCGGGTGCCAAGATTATCGACGGCCGGTACGAGATTCCCCAATTAGAAGGCCCTGAGCAAGGACCCTATCTCGTGATGATCGTTGCCAACCGCCCCAGCGGCAAGAGAGTTCCGGCTGACGAAGGCAGTAGCGAATTAGTCGACGTGCCTGAACAATACATTCCCTCCATCTACAACGACCGTACAACTCTCAAGGCCGAGATCTCTGGCGACCGCGACGATCTCAATTTCGACCTGGAGAAGCCAAAACAGACCAGGCGGCGGCGCTAAGCGATTGAGAAACGACCATCCGCTCCATCGCAGTTGGTACGATTGAGGCGAGACGTTGATGCTGAATAACGCTGCCTGAATCGGGGACTCCGTTGGCGCATTGCGACTGAGTATATTGCCAGGCAGCGTTCCTCAACGAGGCAGATTTCAAACCTGCGCTGTCTCATTTTCGCGGGCAAAGCGGCAACCTTCTTCGTCATCAGCAAATAAGTGCCAACCCGCAGGGCGAAGTCGCGGCACGATGCGGCTGCCTGGGTTGACTTCGCTGGTGGCGGGAAGACGAATCGAATGTCGCTCGCCCAGGAGCGTGAAGTAGCCAATCGACTCGTGCCCCATTTGTTCCACGACTTCTAACTCAACTTCAGGCAGGCTGGGCCCATCGCTATTCAAGACGAGGTCCTCCGCGCGGAAACCTAGCCACACGTTCCCCTCGTGCGACAAGGCTTCGTTGGAAACGTTGGCAAGTTGGATCGACATGCCCTCGCTCTGAAACATACTGTCTTTGAGAGTCCCTCGCAGGAAGTTCATAGGCGGACTGCCGATGAAACCCGCGACGAAACGGTTTGCCGGGCGGCGATAGAGCTCCAGTGGAGCGGCAGCTTGTTGAATGCGTCCGTGGTTCATGATGACGATGCGCTCGCCGAGAGTCATCGCTTCCACTTGGTCGTGCGTTACGTACACCATGGTGGTCTTTAAACGATGGTGCAATGATGCAATCTCGGCACGCATTTGCACGCGCAGTTTGGCATCGAGATTGGAGAGCGGCTCGTCAAACAGGAATACCTTCGGTTGCCGCACGATTGCCCGCCCGAGTGCCACACGCTGCCGTTGCCCGCCGGAGAGCTCGCGCGGTCGGCGATCCAACAGCGACTCAATTCCCAAAGTACTCGCCACTTCGGCGGTGCGCTCGGCGATCTCCTGCTTTGGCGTGCGGCGCATTTTTAGGCCGAAGGCCAAGTTCTCGCGAACCGACATGTGCGGGTAGAGCGCGTAGTTTTGGAAGACCATGGCGATGTCGCGATCACCCGGCTCGATGGCGTTCACTACGCGATCTTCAATGGCGATCTCACCGGAGGAAATCTCCTCCAGCCCGGCGAGCATGCGCAGCGTGGTGCTTTTTCCGCACCCTGAGGGCCCGACCAGCACAAGGAACTCTCCCTCTTTCACTTCTAAATTCAAATCATGAACGGCGTGAAATCCATCGGGATAGACCTTGTTCACATTGCGAAAGCTGACAGTTGCCACGACAGTTATACTTATTCTGAAAGGAGAACTCTTGAAAGGGAAACGAAAGCGAAGGGACTACTCTTTGACAGCTCCGACAGTCATGCCGGATACCAGGTATTTGCTAAGCACAATAAAAACGATGACCACCGGCACGCTAACCAAAATGGCGGCCGCTGCGTAGAGCCCCCACTGGGTAGACATACTGGCTTGAAAACTCTTCACACCCAACGGGAGAGTGAACATGTCGCGATCTTGCAAGACCTGGGCGGCAACGATGTACTCGCTCCAGGCGGTCATAAAGCTGAACAAGGCCGTGATCACCAAGCCGGGCGCCGCCAGTGGCAAGATGACCCGGCGAAAGGCGACCATTCGCGAGCAACCGTCCACTCGGGCCGCCTCTTCCAGCGAAGGCGAGATCGTGTCGTAAAACCCTTTCATTTGCCACACGCAGAAGGGCAGGGCAGTGGAGACATAAAACACAAGCAAGCCCAGGAAAGTATTCATCAGGTTCAGCTTGGCCACCAGAATGTACAAAGGCAGCAGGAGCATTGTGGCGGGAAACATCTGCGTCGTGAGGATCGAGAGCATTAGGGCTTGCCGCCCCACGAAACGAAATCGACTAAGCGCGTATCCTCCCATTGCAGCGAGCGCCACGCCGGTGACGGTTACCGCGAAGGAAACCAACAGCGAGTTTGCTAGCCAACGCAGGAATGGTTGCTCCGTGAACAACGCGATGTAGGAATCGAACGTCCAGTTGTCCGGGATGATCGAAAGATCGGTCGTTTTGAGTTGATCGCCGGGGCGCAGGGAGATCGATAGCACATTGAGCGCCGGGTAGACGCTGATCGCCACGAACAACAAGAGCACGGCATGCCGCAAGAACGTGATGCGTTTGGGTTCGCTAACCATATACGTTCTCCGTGGCTTTTGCTCGATGCAGGAAGACCAGGCAGAAGGCGAGCAGGATGACGAAGACAATCATGGAGAGCGCCGCACCGTAGCCATAGCGGTACAGATTGAAAACTTCCTTGTATACGTAGGACACGAGGATGTGTGTCTTGTTAGAAGGAGCGCCACCATTGGACACGAGCCAGACGACGTTTAAGTTGTTGAATGTCCAAATAGCGCCGAGCGTGGCCGCCGGAGCGAGGACCGGCTTGAGCAACGGGAGCGTAATATGACGGAATTGTTGCCAACGCGATGCGCGATCGATTCGCGCGGCTTCGTACATGTCTTGTGGGATTCCTTGTAGTCCGCCCAAGGCAATGACCATCATGAAAGGAAACCCGAGCCATACATTTGCGATAATGCAGGCGATGAACGCGTTGGTTGCTTCGCCAAGCCAGTTGACCGGCGGTATGCCGAACAACTGATTGCCCAGCAAGTTCACCGCTCCATACTCCAAATGAAACATGCTGCGCCAAGTGAGTGCCGTAATGTAAGCCGGCACTGCCCAAGGGAGAATCAACAACACGCGGTAAATCGCCTTGCCTCGAATCGGTCCGTTCAGTGCTACAGCCAGCAGTATGCCAATGCCAACATGGAACACGACATTTACAATCGTCCAGATGATGGTCTTCAGCAGAACCGCGTAGAACTGGCCGTCGCCAAGCACGTCGATGTAGTTTTGTGAACCAGCGAATCCCCAATCTTGAAAATGTGTGAGCGACATGTTCGAGAAGGAGAGCAGCAGATTGTAGAAAAAGGGAAACACAACGGTCAGGAAGATCAGCACAATGGCCGGGCCAACAAGCAAGTAGGCCAACGGTTGGCGGCGCATGTCGGGCAGCAAAGTTGCCAGTCCGCGACGTTGCCAGAACAACAATCCCAGCGTGGTCGCACTTGCCAGAGCTGCCCACAACCAACTTCCGCCGATCTCCTGGTCGTCGCGCTGCAGCAAGGAGATGGCCTGCTCGGCATTAGCTTGCATGGCGGCGGCGGCGTCTTTCGCGGAGATTGCTCCTCCCAGCACAGCTTGGTAGGGTGGCCGCATGGCATCCCACACGGCACGCATCTCTGAGCCGGAAGGCATTAGGTGCCCTTGTTCAAACTGTTCTCGCGATGCTTTGAGCGTGGGATCTTGCGTGAGCAGGGGATCGTCGTACAGCGCAGTGCGAGAGGGCAGAATACGAAGCGAGTGCAGGGCACGTCGCTGCGAAGATTCGCTTGTGAGGTAGGTGATTAGTTGCATCGCAGCATCGCGCTGGGCAGGCGTCGCATTCTTATTTAGCGAGTATCCCTTGGGGGAGATCATCGGTCCCATGGGCTGTCCCGTTTCCGTGACGATTGGCAGTGGAGCGATGGCAGCATCGATACGCTCCAAAGCAAGGTAGTCCCCCCAACTCCAATCGCCATTGATGATCATAGCGGCATTGCCCGATTTGAAGAGCGAGTCGGCCGTCTCATAGTCGCAGCCGCGAGGAACGATTCCGTGGACACGTTGGAGATCGTCGATCAACTGCAGAGCCGCCACCATCTGCGGAGTATCCAGATCCGGCTCGGTGTTCTCCTCATTGGCAAACAGCCAGCCACCCGAGCCTGTGATGAACGGTACAGCAAAATAGGGCTCTTCGTAGTTCCAAACCAATCCGTAGCGCTCGTTGCGTCCGTTGCCGTCCTCGTCGAGCGTGTTGCGGCGGCCGATCTCAATCAGTTCTTCGACAGTCTGCGGAGGAGTCTCTACAAACTTGCGATTGTAGACTAGTGCCAAATGATTGCCAAAGCGATCCGACACCTGCACGAGATCCCTATTTTGAGAATCATCGCGTTGAGGACCGTCTTTGGCAGGAAGGTAGGTGAGCCCGCCCGGTTTGAATTTCGCACGCGCGTTCTCATCCAACCAAGGAGTCATATCAGCGATGATTCCCATTGTGTGATATGCGCCCAGCACATCACTCGGCCCATAAACAATCGCTGGGCCCACGCCCGCGAGAGCGGCAGCTTGAAAGCTGCTGCGGAGTTCTTCTGTGTCTTTGAACACGAGCCGAACATCGATCTCGGGATGCTGCTTTTCGTATTCGGTTACGAGTTCATTGAGAAACAGGCGTTCGTTGACGACCATTTGGTGCCAAAGCTGGATCACGTGACGGTCATCCTGCTTGCTGCAGCCTGAGAGCGTGATTAAGAGACCGATTATGGCAAGAAGACGCCAGGCCGGCTTTCGGCGATACAGGTTGGCGGGAAGTTCGCGAGTGGCGTCGAGCATATTGAGGGGGAGTAACGCCTTAGCGATAGAGGACCACGCCTTCGTGGGCCGGCAGGGTGAATTCTTTCTGCGGGGACTCGTCCCCTTCAAAGCCAGTCGTCAGTTTTACCTCCCACTTCGACTCACTCACCTCGGGCAATGTAACTGTAAATGCTTCTGCACCGCGATTGATCGCTATGATCACTTGGCGATCACCCAGCTTCCGCTGAAACACATAGACTTGCGCATCGTCGTCGGTTAGCACTTTCGCTATCGAGCCGCGGCGTAACACGGGAAGCTCGCTGCGAAGCGAAATCGCCTGCTGGTAGAAGTCGAATAGCCCTTGAGCGAAGCTCACGGGATCGGGAGTGCGCTGGCGATTGAGTGGATCATGCGACTGGTCCTCGAACGTCATGTCTTGCCAAACCATCGGCATACGATCACACGGATCGTCGGCACCCCACATACCGGCTTCGTCGCCGTAATAGATCATCGGAGCGCCAACGTAGGTCATCTGCATGAGCACGACGAGCCGCTGAATCTTTCGCTCCTCGGCATTGGGTGCCTGGACATTGCACTCTTTCCAGTAACGTGGCGAGACACGTTCGCTGACATCGTAGTCAAATTTGTGAGGCTGCAAGTAAGGTTGTGCTTTTTCATAGTCAGGGCGATTCACAATCATCGACGCCAGGCGGTTGGTGTCGTGCGAGTCGATCAAGTTTTGCAGCACAAACGACGTCGCTGGCGGGAAGTCTTGGCGGCGGAGCGTTAGCTCGCGGGCGAAATCATGAGCCGAGAGTTGCCCGTCGATCAAAAATCCCTTCACTGGGAATGCAAAGGCATGGTAATTCATCGTAGCGGAAAACCCGCCTTCTGCTAGGAACTGAGCCGCGTCCTCCCAATGCTCGGCGACGGTATAAGCCGCTCCGTTGAGCTGCCTCACATGTGCGTTCCAATCCTTCCAGAAGGCAATGGGTACTTCGTTCGCCACATCCAATCGCCAGCCATCGATGCCGTCACTCGGGTCGCCATCGCCGTTGGGATCCATCCAGCGGCTGGTAATGTCCATGACATACTGCTTCGGGCCCGGGTGAAGATCGGCACCCTGATGAATGTCGGTGAACTCGGGCAGCGTGTGTACGCCCCACCAACCTTTGTACTTGAACTCATCGCCTGGCGTCTCGGGATCGTCGAAAGTCGAGACGATATACCACTCTTTGTAGGGCGATTTCTTTTGGTTCTTCATCAGATCCGCAAAAGCGAAAAAGTCGCGCCCTGTATGATTGAACACGCCGTCAATGATGATCCGCATTTCGCGCTGGTGCAGATCGGCAATAAGCTTGAGAAACAACTTGTCTGCCGCCGTCCATTGCCACGTCTCGGGAGCGCTTGTTTCTTTAGCCATTAGAGCGAAATCGCCCGCCGGATCGGGGCCAAAGTAGGGATCGATGTGGTGCATCGAAGCGCCGTCGTACTTGTGCAACGAGCGAGCGTAAAATACAGGATTTAGATACAGCGTGTTCACGCCGAGCGATTGCAGGTAGTCCAGCCCATCGAGAATGCCCTGCAAGTCTCCGCCGTAGCGTCGATTGAAAACACCGTGCTCATAGAAATTGTCACCGTCGGCTTGTTCCCAATCAGCTCGCGCGTACCAGTCGCCCGTCCAAGGTGTGATGGCCCAGTTCTCTGCGACGGTATCAGGAAACTCTAGCGACTCGCGCGTGGGATCGTTGGAGCTATCGCCATTGCGGAAGCGTTCCGGGAACACCTGATAGAACACCGCATCCACGGCCCACTCCGGGACGGTCGCATTTCCCTTCACCTCTGGCCAAGCGGGCGAAGGGATAGCCGCCTCATCGCGATTCGCGGCTGCGACTTCACTCGTCTTTACTGACTCAAGCTCCGCAGAGGCTTGCTCGGTGCGTGGCCCTTGATTAGGGCTGCAACCGACCGGCAGTACCAGTACTAAGCTTGCAGCCAGCGTTAGCGCTGAGGGGATGCGAGTTAGCCGTCCCTGAGCAAAGTCAATATTTCCAGCCACAACCACCGCCCCAAGAGCTAACTTGATAGAGAAAGAGGGGCCGCGTCTGCCCTCGCATTTGAGCAAATGAACGCAGCCCCTCGCATGAAAACGACCTTTAACGTTTGCGGCGAATTAACCCACTGCAACCGGCCAGCAAGCACAGAACCAAGCTGCTTGGTTCTGGAACTGCTGAGGCGATTGGCACTGCTTGGCTCACGGTGACGAACTGGTCGCCAGCGATCGCGCTGAGATCTACTCCGAGCAGATCGCCAATGGACCCACCCACGCCATCACCGCCGAGATTCCCTCTGAGGATACCGTCTCCGGCGAATTGGTTAGATGCGTAGTTGTGATCGCCGCTATTGACAAATGCTGCGATACGAATGTCGCCAGTGGGATTGCCAATTTCAGAAAGAGGAATGGAGAACTCGATGCCGGTGACTACGTTTCCTGGGTCTCCTGCGGTAGGAGTCTCATAAGGAGGAGGATCGCCAGGTTCGCCCGTGTTACCAGAGTCGCCATTCACCCCTGCCGTGTTACTGTTGTTGATCGCCATTTCCAGATCAACAATATTTTCCATATCGCGATGGTTGAAGGCATTTGTAGGATCGCTGGCGGCAACTGGCAGCACGAACTCTAGCTCGCGTGTGATTAGATTCGTGCCTTCGTCGTCGGTTCCTTCCCCGCCGGTGGGCGAGAGTGCGTAGTTCTTATCGATCAACTGGCCTTGTGCCAAATTGGGCAGTGTCGGACCTAAAAGAGCGTTGGAGTTGTCAGCGCTAGGGTTCTGCGGAGCGAAGTAGTAGGAATCGAAGCTCGAAGTCGCCACATCGAAGCCATAGGTAGCTTGAAAAACATCCAGGTCAGCCGCGTCGACAGTTCCTTCGCCAGTGGCATCACCAGCAGCACGCGTGAGCTCAGTGCCGCCGTTGTTCTGTTGCCAAGTGAGAAACTCACCGCCATCCACATTGCCATCGGTATCGAAGTCACCCGTCGTGCCGCGCAGGACTTGGGGCAGCCCGTTCTGGGCGAGTTGCATTCCTAAGGCCCCACGACGACCGTTGACACCTCCATTGAGGTCGGAATAGTGCGAGGTGAGAGCATAGAATTTCAACTCATTCTCACCGGGGCGGACCGTTTCGAAGCCGTTAGCAAATGTGAGGTAATGGTCTGCTTTGAAAGCGGTGTCAAAATGCAATCCTTCAATGTTTTGCAAGGCGTTTGTCGAAGAATTTTCGCCACCACAGCAAAAGTGATCGACGTCGGTAGGAAGCGTCGAGCCATCGATCGTGTTTTGACCTGAACCAGCATTGACATCGAGAAAAACATCCAGCTTGTTGAAATTCGCTTCCAAGTTGCCAGTAATCGAAACGTAAAGCCGGCCATTGCTAACGGTTGCGAATACCTGGTTGATCTCCGATCCACCGCCTGGGTTCAGCGGATCACCCGAGTCGGCGTTGCCAAACTCGGTATTGGTGTTTTGTGTTGATAGCGCGGGGCCGTAATTAGCATCGGCCGTGCCATCCACGATGATTTGTGCCTCGGCGGTGAGCGTTAAGCTCAGGCACAACAGCCCTGCGAGAACACTCACTGATTTTAGTTTGCGTGTCATTTTTGTCCCTCTCAAATAAACAAGAACTGAGTGAATTGGTTACTAGGTTGGTTGGTTACTGCATAAATTGGTTGTGGCGAACTGACTTCTTGCGACTGCTACAAACGACTAGCAAGCCGAGGCTGACGAGCACGAGTGACGACGGTTCGGGTATCGCTGAGGATGCGGCTATCGCAGATCCGAATCCTGCGGCGATGAAGCCGTACTCAGCTTGCCAAATGCCGAGGTCGGTTGCATCGACGACGCCGTCGAGGTTGGCATCTCCCTGGTCGAAACGATTGCCGCCGATTCCCAGTTGCCAAGCGAGAAAGTCTCCGCCGTCAACATCACGATCCAAATCAAAATCCCCGCGGCTGGTGCCGACCAAATCGTCGACAAGCGTCGCCACATCGTCGATGTCAACGCTGCCATCAGCATTCAAGTCGTCGATCCAAGCGGTGCCGCCAAAGCCAGCATGGAGCTCAGCCACGTCGTTGCCATCGGTGGTACCCGAGTTGTTCACATCGCCGCGGCGGACCAGCACGCCATCGAAAGCTTGCTGGGTGAGAAAGCCGGCCCCTCCCTCGATCAGCTCGTCGCCGAGGAGGAACAAATCAAGATTCGTGACGCGACCATCGCCATCGACATCCGCTGCTGGGTTGAACTGGGTGTCTTGCGAATAGAGCACCGCCTCAAACGAGCCATTTGTCGTGCCCGACAGATCGCTGTTCTCATAAACGCCGTCGGCGTCCAGATCACCGAAGCCAGCGCCAATTCCCGCATCGACGAACAGTCCCACATGGCGCTGAATCCCAACATTTCCGGTCGCCTCGTAGGTAACCACCGTTGCCACATGGTTGCCGAATGGTACGTTCTCAAAGCCAGAGACCCACGCGTCGCGATCGTATTGCCCAGCTTGCCCGTTGTTCGACGAGCCTTGTGCGAGTGCCAGGATTTGTGCGTCCGACAAAGCGGCTGCTTTATCCAGGAAGATATGCATATTGTTGGCCGTACCATCTGGGTTCCGCACGATCAGGTCGCGATCCTCCACCGCTGCGGGGTTACTCTCATACGGCTGGAAACTTACGACCGCACTATCGGCGGGCAACCGATCGATATAGATGGTTTTCTTGAAGTCGGTGAACACAGCTGGACCGTCGTCGCGGTGACGGAAAGCACGGGTGGTTACATAGTGCCGCCCCTCAGCCAGTTGCGTCGCATCAATTGTCTGAGTGTAGGTTCCACTGCCCGAGCCTGAGTTCCCACCGCTGCCATCGTCGATATAACCGGGGATGCGCGTATCCGTGAAAAATTCAAATCCGTACACCACGGATCCGGGAGTCGTGTGGTCGATTCCTGAGTTGCCGTTGAGGTCTTGGCCTTCGTCAAACTTGAAAAGTGCGTTGTCGCCGTCGGCATCAAAGTCTCGATAGGGAGTTGCTTCCCCGGGGGGCGCGGGCAAGGTCACGGCGGTTGTGTTGAGTTGCAATTCGAACGTGTCTGAGGTGATGACATCGATATCCGCCAGTCGTGCGGTTCCGTTGGTTGCCACCGTGGGGGTCGCCCCCTGCATCGTGGACGAGACGTTGCTTAACGAAAGCGACCCCTGGGGAGTCGCCAGCCCGTAGATCACGTAGCCGCGTCCGTGCGAACCGTTGCTGGGAATGCTCATGTCGATAACGCCAATGCCACCCCCGTTGTCGTTCACACGAAGGGTATCGGGAATCGCTCCCCCCGGATCGACTGTCGAGTCGGCGGCATTACCGGTGAGCTCAACCAGCACCGTGCCGGGCGCAAAATCAGTCTGCACACCGTTCCGCGTTTCTACAAAGTCGTCGTTGCGACTGTTCAACCCGACGATCGCAGAGTTGGAACGCTCGTAGATGTAAACATTGGAAAAACCATCGGGATTGAACCCGTCGTCGAGCCAGCGTTCGCGGAAATCTCCGCGGCCATGCGTGTTGCGAATTTCAACCAGCTTGGTGATCGTCTCGCCGAAAACGCCGCCCAGCGCATCGACCTTACCAGTATTTGGGAAATCTCGTCCACTGCCAAATTCTTTCGCATTGGTATAAACCAGCGCGTTGCCCGGTCGCATGAGGGTGTAGGCGTAAGCGACATTCTTGAGGAAGGGGAAACCGCCTCCCAGATTGTCGTGACTGTCGACAAATGACACGCCCTGGCTGCCGTTGTGCAGCCCGTCGTCGTTGAGGTCCTGGCTTGCGTTACGAATGTTGTGCCAGTTGTTTCCCAAACCATTGCTGGTGAGATTGCTACGCATAGCAAAAAAGAGGGGGAAATCGAGCACATCGCGATTGCCGCGCACTTCGAAGTTGTCGGCCGGGATGGCTGAGGGGTTGGGCAAATTGGAGTTGATGTAATTCTGCAGCGTGCCCGTGTTGCCATCCAGTACTTCACCAAAAGAGAACACGGGCTTGTAGCTCCCATCGTGCTGCAACCGGTCGTTCACCTTGTAGACAGCCTGATCCAGCAGCGTGAGCGTGTTGGTTGGCATATGCTTGACCGCATCTAAGCGGAAACCATCGAGGCCCACTTCTTGAATCATCCATTGTGCATGGCGCATCAAGAGTTGCTCGGCCGTCTCGACAACCGCATCGCCGGCTAGTGGGTTAACCCGGTTGAAGTCGTAACGCGTGACAAGGAATTCGCCTGGACCGGGGTCGACGTCGAATTGTGTGCCACCGAGGTCTTGGTCCGGATAGAAACGGGCGTTATTCGCGTCGGGCAAGTTGGCAATGCGACCGAAAGCGGCAGCCGTACCAGCAGGAATATTATTAGGATCGCCCACGGCGACGGGATTGCGAATGAACTGGTGATTCTTCTCTTGAGCAATATCCACGAGTCCGGCCAAACGACCATTCAGATCGCCCGTTTCAAAGGAGCTGTGAAAATCGCCATCAATATCTCCAGGTAGTGTGATTGCCAGGCCCGGGTATCCGCCCGCTTCCGCAAAAGTCACATCGTCGGACGGATCGTTTGGGGTGCCATAGTTATCGAAGTTGGAGAGGTCGCTGAAGCCGGCATGATTGAGAATCAAGTCGGCATAGACATCGACACTCGCGTCGTGGGCATCTTCAATCATGCGTTGGAGCGACACCTTCGAACCATAGGCAGTTGGGCGACGGCCCGTGCCCAGGTCGAAGCGGTCGTAGACGTCGTAGCCCACCGATTGGTCACCTGAATCGGCACGACTGGTCGGAGGTATCCAGAGGCGACCGTAGCCGATGTCAAAAATATCGGCCATGCGGTTCTCAACGGTCTCCCAACGAGCTTCAAAAATTTGCAGCATCGCAGGAGCCGAAGCATCTTGTGCGGATGCAGGCTGCATTCCGCTCGTTGCAGCTACCCAAGCCGCGCAGGACAGCGCCAAAGCCCAGCAGGCAATGCGCGGTCTGTTTCGTGCTGGTGCTTGAGTGTCATGCATGGAAGAGGTTTCTTTGCTTGCTTTCTAACGCCGACGTTTCTTGGCTGGATCGACCCAGCCTTCGGGTGGTTTTTCGGAAAGTTCAATGTCGTAAGTATTGGGTCCTGGTTGGACTTGAAACGACAGTGGAGTGGTGCTCGCACGGTCGTACCAGACGGGTGTGATGCGTTTTCCTATTGGTGGCGGTCCGCCATCTTTGCTGACGGCATTCGCTGGAGCCTCGTTCGCACGGATGGTTACTTTGTATTCCCCCGGAGGTAGTCCGATTTCACTGCCGGTTCTTATTCGATAGCTCCCGTCGCTTTTGATTCGCCCCGTTGAGGGGGGACCTGATGTGATCGGTTGAAAGGTAATGGCACCACGGGAAAGCGCTTGATTGTCGAGCGATACTTTGCCGCTGATCGTTGAATCGTAGACACCACCACAGCCCACGGTGACTGCAACTAGCGCAACGGTCAGGACCTCTCGAAACCAACGCTTACTTGTCATTCGAAAACCCTGCTAAATGTCTGTGCTTACTAGGCTTACTCGTTGTTTGACCTGCTAGTTGTCTCGTCATCTAGTTGTTTAGGGAAACAACCTCTTCACCATTGCGCGTGGCTAGTCCACGATAAGTTTGCGTGTCGATACCCTCGGCCACGAAATGCATCGATCCATCGGCCAGTACAAATTGAGAACCGCCCGGGTGTAGGCTCTTGAAGCCACGGGTCTCGTGCCAATGCGACGACTTTATCTCCTCTTCAGAGAGGTCTAAGATAAAGAAGTTCAGCGGTATTCCACAGGTTGCCCAGTCTCCATCGGCGAAAAAAGCTGCCGAATGAAAGTCTTGAGAGACGACCCCTTCACCCACCATGAAAGTATTGCTTTGTCCGTCAGAGATCTGACGTAGTTCGACAGGATCGTAAGA
Source organism: Adhaeretor mobilis (assembly GCF_007741515.1). Classification (GTDB taxonomy): domain Bacteria; phylum Planctomycetota; class Planctomycetia; order Pirellulales; family Lacipirellulaceae; genus Adhaeretor; species Adhaeretor mobilis. The sequence continues at coordinate 4,976,179 of NZ_CP036263.1, read as the reverse complement.
CGTATTCCTCCAGATCAGTCCATTGCAGTCGACCGTGTTGTGGCAATCGGGTGTGGAACCGGAGTCAATGAAGATTGTGTCCTGTCCATTGGCCGTTCCGGAGATAATCGAATCCCCGATAACACCTTTGTAGGAAGTCGTCCCCACCAGGATGCCAGCGCCGGTGGGCCAGCTTCCCCACCAGTACTGCTTGTCAGAAGCCACAGCCGAGCCGTCCGAGGGGCAGGTTAAGAAGGGTTGTTGTGTACTTACAATGTCGCGTATCGCAGCATCGCCCATTCCTCGACCAGCGGTCGCTAAAGCAGCGAACTGCTTGCCTGGCCTCAGCTTGCAAGCCTCGATGATTCGGTCATACGCAGCTTGCTGTTCCATCTGCGGCAGCACATCGACAATCCAACCCTTGCCGCTGTAACCGGGGCCCCCGTTGTCGGCAGCCATTTTACCACCTGGCGGACCAACCCAAACAGGCGAAGATCCACCTTCGTAGGACTGATCTTCAGGATAGCGCATGATGCTTACCGGCAAGTGCCCGTTGGAGCTCTCGAACGTCAAACAAGCCAGCCCCAGCTGTTTTAAGTTATTCCCACAGCTCATCCGCCGGGCCGCTTCGCGGGCGGCTTGCACCGCGGGCAAGAGCAAGCCTACCAGGACGCCAATGATTGCGATCACCACGAGCAGTTCCACGAGGGTGAAGCCGCGAAGTTGTCTTGCCCTGGGATTTGTTCTGTTCTGACGATTCATAATTCTTCCGTTGATTTGGAACCAAGGTCTTGGCTCGCTTGAAAAGTAAACCGACTCCCCGCCCGTCGCACAGTTGTGCGACGGGGCGGATTGCCAGGTTCGTCAATCTTTCTGTACAACTCTCCGCACCGCCAACTAGCTGCGACGACGTCCTAAGCCGAGTCCTACTAAGCCGAGGCCGAAGAGGAGCATCGAGGTCGGTTCGGGCACAACCGTAATGGTAAAGAACTGATCTCCACCGTACTGGTTGAAATCAATTCCAGCCAGATTCCCAGTGCCGTTCCCGCTTCCATCGCTGCCTAGGTTGCCCTGAGGGGCAGGTAGGCCACCGAGGATCTGATTGGAATGGTAGTTGTTGTCGCCATTGCCGTAGGCGGCGTGGATCTTGATTTCATCACCGACCCCTGGGCTACCCAGGTCCGCAAGATCAATCGAGAATTCCAATCCAGTCAGAACCGCAGCAGCTGCAACTGGGTCAGAAGCAGCCGTTCCGCCCGTAACACCGAGGATGTTGGTGTTGTTGAAACCAAAATCGACATCTTGGGTTAAGAACCCTCCGCCATCAGCATTGGTTGTTGCGGTACCGCCCGCGGAGATGGTTCCGCTCTGAACAGCGCCAGCAACAACTGATGCTGCGCCAAAGTTGCCGAATTCGTTGCCCGCAGTACTTGCAGCGCGATCGACGATATCCAACTCGAACGGGCCGCCATTCCAACGACCGAACAGGTGATAGTCCGCTTCAAAACCGGTATCGAAGGTCAAGCCGCCAAAGTTTTGCGACACGTCCCCGAAGTCGTAGGCGAGAGCGCCATTGAGCACATTCTCACCGCCCGCTACTGAATCGATAAACACGCTCACTTTGTTAAAGTTTTGCCCAATGTTGCCAGTGAGCATGACGTAGAGCCTGCCACCGCTGATCGTGGCATAACCCGCGTCGAGTTCGCCTTCATTGCTAAAGCCGGCAGGGTCGGTGTTGTCGCCAAACTGAGTCTGCACAGTCTGAACGGCTAGCGCCGCGCCGTAGCTGGCGTCACGCGTACCATCCACAAGCGGCTGCGCGAAAGCCGGCATCGCTAGCAGTGCTACGGCCAGTAAACTTCCAATAAACTTCATGATGCTACCTCCGGGGACTAACCCCTAAGAAAGAAAAAATGTGTGGTCTCAGTCACAGAGTTCAATGTGCTGTGCCCAAAACAACGTCCCTCCGAATTCAATACATGCCTTCTTCTCAATTCCATCCGTGGCTCGCCACTACGAGTGACAAGCCGTGTTTTGTTTCTTTTAGGCTTGGATAAGTGAACTGACGGTTCGCCACCCGACGAATCAGTCGCCCTCGATTACCGCCCCAACGCTTCGTGACTGCTGCGTAATTGGTACCCACTCGCAGTTCATCTACTTCGTGAATTTTCTCTCCGTGGAAGTTTGCCAAGCTCACGCGATCGAAAGCGAAGTTCCCGCGCAACTTCGCCACGGGCTGCAGTCGCGATTCTTCATGCAGCGGTCGTGGGTCGCGGAACACCTCCAAGGTGTCACGATTATCCGTGCCGTAGGATATTTTAACTACAAACAGGTGGGCTGTAGTGTCTTCAGTCCCTAGTGGAACCGCGTTTTCCGCTCGATAGATGTTGAAGTTCGATGTCGCACAGTAACCCGCACCCTCGTCACCGTGGCCCAGGCAGAGAACGCGATTGGCGTTTCCGTCACCCCGATGCAACTCCAGGCCATAGAATTCGTCTTCGGTTTTGGAAACTCTCTGTACGAAGCTCAGAAAAACCTGCTTGCCATCCCGCCCAATCAGCCGCACGCCATCCTGGTTTTCGACGAGTCCGGCGGCATCAAAGCCCCCCCCGACAGAGGTTGCCAAGCTTCGACGAATGCGATTCTCGTGACCGGTTAGTGCGGCGCGATTACCCAGGGGAACGATGCCTTCGACGGCGAGGCTTCCCTTGGCGACGCTATTGGTATCGCGGCCTTTGACCTTGTCGGCAGCAATGCTGAACCAAGGCCCCGCCCACCCGAAGCCGCCATTCTGAGCGGTCAGCGGACCGGCCGGATACGTAAACCCTTCGTAGGCGAGCAGTCCATCGTGCGGACCTGTTGAAGAGGCCAAGCTGCGAATGAACTTGCCGTCATCCGCAGGAAACTCCATAACCGTTGTTGAGACAGGATTGATGCGTACCGCTTCGGTGGCGTTGAGCTGCAATCGCTCGCGTGGCCGCCCCCTCGCGTCGAGTACGTCGGCCCTTACGATGCCGTTAAATACATGAACCTCAGAAGCGCCTGAGTCGAGGGCGTGCAGCCCAAATTCCGTGCCGGCGTCTAGCAAGTCAAGCGTTTGGGTCGATACACGGAACGAACTTGCACGACTGGGTACCACCGCTGCAAGGCGACCGGCATCGAGTTCAGCAGTGGCAGGTCCGCTGACCACGAACGAAGCGGGGCCTTCTAGCAAAATGGTAGCGCCATCGTTGAAGGTGATCTCCGCCAATCCCTCGGCCAATTCCAAACGACGGCCCGCTGCAAGCTGCTCGCCATAACCAACGGACTGCCTATTGTCTTTCCACAAGCAATTGTGCGTGCCAGTGATTTGTGCAACAGGTAAGCCTGGAGATGCGTCGTTAGCATCTGCCATAGCCGGTCCACTGCTTAGGTTGCTACCGTCGCGAACTAGCCAGGCCCCCACAGTTAGTGCCACTGCCGCCAACGATGCGGCCAAAGCCAGGTGCCAGCCCCGTAAATGCCAACCGCGAAATGGCGACTTCTTCACTCTAGCGCCTGCGGGCTGATCCAAATTAACGAGAGAAGTTGGAGTGCTAAGTAACGCCGGCTCGCTATAAAGCTCGGCGTGCATCGCCATGTAGTTGGCGTAGATGATTCGGGCTTGCGGCTCGGTTTCCAACCAATGCGCGATCTGGTTCGTGTTGGCATCAGTAAGCGTATCGTTGCAAAGCTCGCCCAGGAGTGTCAGCATGCGCGGCTTCGAGTAGTTGAATTTAGTGTAACTGGGGCGAGTCATAGCAGGCCTTCCTGCGCAATCTTCCTGTCGATACATTCGTGCAAGACACGACGGATGCGATTCAAGGCTTTGTAAACGGTATTCACGGGTCGGCCGATGCTCTCCGCGACGGTCTTGAAATTACCGCCGTCGTCGCTGTAGCAAAGTTGGACTAGTTGCTGGTCATTCTCAGGTAGTTGCTCTATGCAGTGGCGGAGCGCTTCGCGACGAAATTCAAAAAGATCTGCCCGGCGAGTTGTCTCTTGGGCCATCAAATCCAACGTCGCATCACTCAGTTGAAATCCTCGCCGGCGACCCTGACGGCGAAACTTGCGGACCTGGTTGTGAGCAATCACGCTTGCCCACTTCACAAAGTCCGTACCCAGCTCAAACCGCTCATAATTCCGCCAGATCACCACACTGATCTCCTGAAATACTTCTTCTGCATCTGCCGGGCTGGACAGCAGTGTTACCAAATAAGCAAACAACCAGCGATCGTGCTTCGCAAAGAGCCTCGCGAACGCGTCTCGGTGCTTGTCTTGCTCAGCGGTATTCTGTTTAGGCATGCTTTGCGCAGAATGGGCAGAGCCATTGCTTCCTCGTTCGCCACCTGGCTCGTTCTGGAACTCGGCACTCATCCGCTATCTCAAGTGAAGGCCCGGCCTGAAGTGAAGGCGGCCGGCAGGTCAGTATCTCTCGATAGGTCTCCGCTAAAAGCCACACCCTAGTAAGGCGCGCCGAGGGGGAAATTGGTATCCTGAATTTCCGAAAAAACGGATAAAGAAGGCGACATAGCCACCCGGGGGGACCCTAAGTAGTTACTGGCATGTGACTTGTGGCGAAATACGGCCAGTAATTGGATTGCACTGCGAGTTCGAACCTGCATACCCTGAATATCTAGCTACCACCGGAGGTCGTCATACCCTATCTCTATGGAAGTTGGCTTGACCTGCGACGGCCCACGCCTCACGGGCGGCGGCAGGCCCGAAGGACGCAGGAATGTCTGCTAACTGCTGCTATTGAAGTGAGGTGTGAGCACTGACTGCATGGCATGTACGTCCTTCAGGGAAAATATCGGGAATTGTAGACAAACTCCCCCGGAACGCGCATCGTTAAGGGGTATGGATCAGCTCCCCACTTTTCCTGAAAAGTTGACGGTCTGCGTCGAACGTCTCACCCAGAGTGGTGTGTCTGCGCTCAGCGGGCTGTTTGATCTCACTTCTCAGCGACTGGTGCGCTATGCCACAACGATCACGCGGAACCAGCACGACGCGGAAGATGCCGTGCAGGCGACTCTGGTTCTGGTTGCGCGAAATCTGAGGAAATTTTGCCGGACAGATCAGCCGTGGCCTTACTTGTTACGCATGGTTCGCAATGAGTCGTTGCTCATTGCCCGCCGGCAGAAGCGGTTGATCTTCGCGGGCAGTCTGATCGATCTATCGACGCATCGCTCGGTCGACGAGCTAGAAACGGAAGAGAACTATCGGGCCGTGTGGAGTGCGTTGCGTACTCTTCCCACCAAGCAGTCCGAAGTCGTTGTGCTGAAGATTTGGGAGGACATGACGTTTGCCCAGATCGCCGAAGTCCTCGAAGTCCCGCCCGACACCGCAGCCAGTCGCTATCGCTACGCGATGGCTAAGCTTCAGCAGAAGCTCGACCCTGTGGACCGACCCGAAAGGGCCAACGGCACAGAGAGGACGGTGCCGCGTGCCTAGCTTCAACCATAATCCGTTTAGTCCTGACTTGTTCAATGGGGATTTAAGCAAGAGCAATTCGAGCGAACCGCCATCTGATTTCGCACAGTTGGAGTCGATCGTGCGTGCCGCCGCCAGCTATGCCCAACCGACCGAGGACCTGCGACCGAGAGTTATCGAGGCAGCACGGGATGCTCGCCGGATGCAGCGTCTGAATCGTTCACTAGGCAGCTTGTCGTTTGCCGTTCTGTTGGCAATCATCATGGGACTGCCCGGTTACCTTGCCGCTGCGTTCCCCAAAGTTGCCTCGGCCGATAGCGAGGAACTCCACCGCCGAGCCACCCACAAGGTGGTTAAGGGCAGTGTCGATGCCCCCTGGGCGCTCTTCGAAGTGTTCTCCGATCTTCGTCGCGAACAAGCTTCACGACTTCCGCAGGCTGGATCGAAACCATTAAAGTGATTGCCGGCTTCGGAACCGTATTGGGATTCGTGTACACCAACGGCGTTGCGACTTTCAGCCCAGGGTTGGTCACGCAGTGGCCTACCCTGGTTTTCGAAGTGCAAAGTCACGTACCCCGCAGGGGTTCCGTCCTGGCTGCATCAGAGCGCGTGTGACGCGTAAATGATCAAAATTATCTCTCGTCCCAGGGTAGAGGCTGGCGCCGCAACCCTGGGCTGAAAGAAGAAACCGCTTCGCGGTAAAACTTAAAAAACCATTTCTTTAGACAGATCCCTCGATTCCGCGCATCAATGGGATAGTCGCGCCGTCCCTCGCCTCATCAGGGCTGGTCACATCTCGTTTCTGGTTTGTTACGAAATTCTCTTGCTTCTAAGGTATGTCCGAAATCACTCTCCAAGATGTGTTGGCACTTAACGACGAGCTGGCGGCGCTGGCTGAGGTGGGTATTCCTTCGCAGCTTGCCCCTCAGGACAACGAAGATGTCGTCGCAGAGGAGTTAAGCCGGATCGATCGCAGTCTCACGCTGCGATCGGATTTAGGGCAATCGTTAATCGCGGCAACGACAGAGAACGGGGAACTCCCGCCTGTTTACCGCAGTGCTTTGGAAGCGGGGCTACGGAGCAATCGGCTCTCTGCAACGCTTGACGCCTTAAGCCGTACAGCCACCGCAGAGGGAAAGCTTCGCGGCACGCTTACGCGCTCGTTGATCTCTCCACTAATCATTCTTGGGCTCGCTTACTTGGGCCTGATCGTGTTGTGCCTGGTGTATGCACCGACGGTCGAAAATATGTACGTGCAAGTTGGCCAGACGCCCGGTTGGTATACCCAAGTGCTCATGTTTCTACGCACGAGCCTACCAATTTGGGCGATCGGCGTTCCGCTGCTTATGTTCGTCGGCGTGTTGCTGTGGCGATGTGGGCGAGGGAATTGGCAGCGACTGGTGCCCGGCTCACGGCGCTACCAAGCTGACACCCTGCATGCGAACTTTGCGCATCAACTAGGGCTGCTCCTCGAGAACGGCTTGTCGATGTCCGAGAGCTTACCCGTGGCCGCGGCCGTGACGGAGGATCAGACGTTGATTGCCGCGGCACACGCGCTGTCGAGATCGCACGCGCAAGAGAACACCCTGCCTGCGGATTCCCAGCACCTGCGCCCGTTGCCGCCCCTGTTGAGGTGGGCGCTCACCGGTGATTTGGGCGAGCAATCGTTGCCAGAGATATTGCTCTTCGCAGAAATGACTTATCGCAGCCGCGCGCAACACCGCGCGGCAACGTGGCGGGTGGTGCTACCGACTGCCATAGGTGTCACAGTAGGGGGCCTCATAGTGCTCGCCTATGGCCTGTGTCTGTTCGGCCCGTTTTCCCAACTGCTTGAGGGCCTCGCCGCTCGCACGACTTTTCCTAATTTTTGAGCCGTCCTTTCCACAACGTCATGCCTGAATTCATTTACGAAGCACTGAATACAGAGGGCCCAAATGAAGGGGGCTCCGTGGAACGCGGCCAAATCACCGCCGATAGCGCTGCCGATGCGGCCGCGCAACTCGAAGCTCAGGGTAGGCAGGTAACATCGCTGGAAAAAATCGTGGTCGAGTCAACAGCCATCGAGCTGGCGGCAAGTGCCCCATCCCTGGAGGTGCCGCTCGTCAATAAACTATCGCAAGAGCAGCAGCCTCTCGTTCAGCGAGTTTCCCAAGTGCTTGAGCAGCGCGAGCAGCTCGTGCCGGCGCTCGCTGCCTTTGCAGAGGAATTACCGCCAGGGAGTTCGCGCCGCAAGCTGAGCCGTCTCGTTGCTCGACTAGAATCCGGCGCCACTGCCGAGGAGATCTGTGATCCGAAAGATCCCGACACTCCGTGGTTGTTGCTACTCGGACAGGGAGGCAATGCTCAGCAATCTTTAGGCAGTGTTTTAGATTTAAGCGCCATGTTTGGCGAAGCTCTGCGTGAGAATAAAAACAGCTCGCAGTGGATTCGAGCACTACTCTATCCGGCGCTTGTTTGCTTGGGCGCGCTGCTCGTGCTCATCTTCATGAGCGTCTCCATCGTCCCGGTCTTTGACAGTATGTACAACGACTTCGAAATACAACTTCCAACGATCACTCGACTGTTGGTGGCCATATCGCGTTTCACTCTCGATCATCCGGTCGCTTTCTCGCTGACGATTCTCGCACTCTCGCTTGGGATTCATAGCGTGTTTCGCGCGGTGCGCAAGGGCGGCCCCCCGGGACGTTTGGGCAACGCGCTCACGATGGGTAGTTCCTTGCAAGTTGCATCGATGGGACGCCTATCGCGGCTGGTGGCCGAATCTCTCAACGCAGGGCTCACACTGCCGGCGGCACTACGCTTGGCGAGCAACGGTGTCGAATTAATCACAACGCGGCGAACAGCTTGGAAACTCGCAGAAGAGGTCGAGCAAGCACAGCGGATGCGCCAGGAACTTAATTTCCAGGAGTCTGTCGCGGCACGACGTTTACCCACCTCGTTGGTCCATGCTCTGCAACCCAGCAAGCACAGCGGACCGAGCATCCGGCTGCTGCGGCAGTTGGCCAAACTTTATTCCACGCGCGTTCGCGACCGGCAGAGTTGGTCGAGTGGCTACTTGGCCCATTTTGCAGTGATTGCGGTAGGACTGGTCGTCGGTTTCGTTGTGATCGCATTGTTCATGCCGTTGGTGAGCTTGATTAACGGTTTGATTGATTAGTGAGAGAAGAGTTAGCTAGAGAACATGAAAGGCTTTCGTTTTGAGTGAGTTGTTTCCTACCTTTGCACGCTTCTTTGGGCGTTCTGATCTTCCCGCGTGGCCCTGGTCGCGTTGGACCAGCACGCCCTGGTGGCCGGCCGATACGCTTGCTTCCAAGCAGCAGGGGCTACTACGGATTCTGTCGGCGGGCCTCGCCGAGCGCCTGGAACTTGCGCCGCTGGTGGAAAGTTTTGCCAAGGAACATCGGGGCCGCTATCGGCGGCGACTCTATCGCCTTGCGCAACGCTTGAACACGGGAACTCCCTTACCCGATGCGCTGGAGCAAACCCCCGGCACACTTTCTGACGAACAGTCGCTCGCCGTGCGTTTTGGCATGCAATCGGGAACCATTGCAGAAGTCTTCGACGGATTGACCGACCAATCTGATCAAACGATTCGTCAGGTTGGCCATCGACTCAGGCAGATCGGCGCCTACATGACGCTGCTCGGAGTGTTTCTCCTACTGGTGCTGTCTTTTTTGGTGGTCAAGATATTCCCCCAATTCCATGCCATCTTACGAGACTTTTATTTGGAAGGCACAGAGTCGTTTCACCTTCTCAATCGCATTGCAAATTTAGCGATTCAACTCACCCCGCTACTGATCGTGGTCCTGCTGCTGGGAGTTTGGCTTACGCGAGCGAAATGGCCAAGACGTTTTTTTCGGCGTCATGTTGTAACGAGACTCTTCAAACCGATCAGGCAGCTTCGCTCTGGTAGCCTGCTGAACCTACTGGCGATTGCGCACCAAGCGGGACGGCCGTTGCCAGGCACGCTATCGACCTTAGCCCGCTATCACTACGACTCTTGGGTGCGGCAGCGATTGCTGTTCGTGCGCAACGAAGTGGAACAGGGAGCCAACCTGTGGCAAAGTCTCGCGACAGCGCGACTGCTCTCGCCCGCCGAATCTCGCGCCTTGCAGCATACCACAACAACCGATTCGACCGTTTGGACCCTCCGGCACTTGGCCGACTGGAAGGAAAGCCGTGTAGCGCAACGCCTGGATGCCTATCTCGACGCGCTACTGCCCTGCGTCGTTCTGCTCATGGCTGCGGCTGTGCTGTTTGTTGCCCTCGCCACGATGACTCCCCTGTACCAACTAATTGAAATGCTGGGTTAACCAGATGAACCGATTTAACACAAAGCGAAAAGGACGGACCTCTGCCCAAGGCAAGGCACCAGACCGCGCTGGTTTTACGCTTACCGAGTTGCTTGTCGCTGCCACGTTGCTGGTGGTGGCCCTGTCGGTGGTCGGTTCTCTCACGGTACGCACGGGTCGCCTGTGGCAAGACTCACGCCACTATCGCCTTGCCCTTGATGAGCTTTCCAATCAACTCGACCGTCTCACGACCCTGGACCAGGCGAACCTCGCCACGGCAATCCAAGAGATTAAGCCCTCAGAACAAATCGAGGCCGCGTTGCCCAATCCCAAACTTTCCGTTGAGCTGCTCTCCGATGAATACGGCACGCGGCTTCTCATGCAGTTAGCTTGGGATCGTCTCGGCAAGAGTTCCCCCGTGTCGCTAGTCGGTTGGGTCGATCCGCTCCCAAAGACCGCGAGCGAAGCTGAACCGAATACCGAGGTGAAAACAGACGAGGGCACGCCATGAAAGTAACTAGGCATCGCCGTCATCGCTCCCGGGGATTCACGCTCGTGGAATTGTTGATTTCGATCTCCGTGGGCAGCGTGCTGCTCGGTTTGGCTATCAATATGGTTAGCCGTACGATGCGCGTCGAGTCGGGCACTCGCACTCAATCTCAGGTCGAGCGCACAGCACTGCGACTTTCACGGCAATTCCGTAGCGATGTTCACCAAGCTACGAGCATCACGTTCATTGTCCAGCAGACTCAACTCGCATCAAAGCAAGCACCAACCTTGCAGCTCGAAGTGCCCGGGCAAGGTCCCATCACCTACCAAGTGCAGCCGGCCGGTTTGATTCGCTTGCAACAACGTATGGATGCTAAGACGCAGCAGAATCAGGCCTACCACGATCTGTACGCCTTCCCGCAAGACTACCAAGTGCAATTCACCGAGCTGGCCGAACCGGCACGCGCTGTGTTGACTCTCCTCAAGGAAACGCACTTGGTCGGCGTTCCGCCACAGGTGCGACTCCATGTTGAAGCGGTTCTCGGTCGGTTTCTGGGCAACGACACAACGACAGGAGGGTCGCCATGATCGCACGTTCGAGAACAAGCCGAGCGGGTTCCATACTCATCGGAGTGCTGGTGTGCTTGGCGATCGCTACTTCAATAGTCACGACATCCGTGCGTACCGCGCTGGACACGCGACGAGCATTGCGCACGCAGCACCAAGTACGACAGACCGAGCTGCTGTTAGCCGCCGGTATCCAACGTGCCTGGCAACAACTACAAAGCTCAGCCGACTATCGCGGCGAGACCTGGGAACTCCCCGCCGGCACGATCCCCAGCCTGGATGCCGCACAAGTTGAGATTGCCATCGGCGATGCCGCCAAATCGATAGGCGACGAAAGCACGGTGCGCGAAGTTCAAGTAACGGCGCGGCTTTCGGTCGCGACTCGTACTATTAAGCGTTCGTATAGGTTTTCAACTGAGCCCGAAGCAACTAACGAACCGTAAAGAAGCAAGAGTCCAACATCATGTCATTTCGACCGAGCGACAGCGACCGAGAAATCCGCTCAACCCAAGGTTCAATCGCGATTCTTCGCTCGCTCGACTCCCTTCGGAATGACATCTAAGCAAACCTAAACTCAAGGAGATTCCACATGCCTACCAACCCCTCCCGTCAAAATCCCGTTCGTCCAAGAACATCGCAGCACTGCACAAGGCGCCGCGGCTTTACCCTCGTCGAACTATTGGTCGTGATCGCGATCATCGGCGTACTGGTGGGGCTGCTCTTACCGGCGGTGCAAGCGGCGCGCGAGGCGGCGCGGCGTTGCTCCTGCTTGAACAACGTCTCGCAACTCGCCCTAGCGGTGCACAATTATGAATTCGCCACCGAGCACCTGCCCGCGGGCTCGATTAATCCTGAGGGGCCGATCCGCAGTGAACCTGAAGGCCAACACGTGAGTTGGCTTGTGCAAATTCTTCCCTACGTGGAGATGAGCAATGCCTACCGGCACTTCGATCAATCGGCAGGTGCATATGCCAAGGAGAACAGCGAAGTGCGTGCGTTGACGGTTGATTTGTTCATATGCCCCTCTTTCCCAGGGGCGGAAATCAACGAAGCGGGAACTGCGGCACGCACAACTTACGCCGGCAACTACCATAGTCGAGAAGAGCCCATCGCAGCCGACAATAACGGGCTACTGTTCCTGAATAGCAAGCTCCGCTACACGGACATTCTCGATGGTAGTTCGCAGACACTTCTTTTCGGCGAGTACCGCGCGGATGAAGACGAGCTCGGTTGGGTCAGCGGTACGCGGGCTACCTTAAGAAATGCTTCACGGTTCGACGAGAACGACTTCCTCCGGAAATCTCGCCGGTGGAAGCGTGATCAAAAGGGAGAGGATCCCCTCCCGCCGATGGGCCCGCTGGTGACCGGTGGCTTTGGTAGTGCACACCCGGGCGGCGCACAATTTGCTTTTGCCGATGGTTCGAGTCGCTTTGTCCAGGAAGACATCGAACCGCAAGTCCTGCAACAATTGGGCAATCGGGCGGATGGCAAGTTATTGAAAGCCAGCTATTGAGGCTTCGCTAGAATGGTTCGCCACCCTAACGGTTCAAAAGTGTTTCAGGGATCAGTTGGTCATATTCGATCCTACGGGCTGAGGTAGTCGACGATACCACGAAAAGTGGCGTCGGCTGGACCACCAGCGACGTTCTGCGTCGAGTCGTGGCGACAAGCCACGGTTAAGACTTTTTCGTCGTGGCGTCGTTGAACTGCAAACATCGCAATTCGAAGTATTCAGCCACAATGCGGTTGTAATGGCGTAATTCGTTTACATGAGTTAGGTTTACCGTGAAGATTTCGTCCAGCGGTCGAAACACCGATGCGATTGCACGAAGCAGATCGTCATAGAAATTTGTCCAACTTCGCACAATCTCACCCTTACTCCATCCAACTCGCATCGGTCTCGAAATTCGGAGCGGAACGGTCAACAGATTCAAGTCCTATTGGCCCGGCAAATGGGTGTCAGCAGGGCTCGCGACACGCAGGTGTTGAAACGGTTGGGCAAGGTGGAGTACTCGGCGTATGGTCTCGTACCTTCCGCATTATCGTTCGTTCCAGCCCTTGCCCTCGAAGATTTTCGGCATGCACTTCCTGATGCGTGCGATTCTTGTCTTTGATTGCTTCGCTGATGAGAAGTGAATGAGGTAGCCGCGCTGACGTCCGGGAGTCAGTGCTAAAAACGCTTTCGCAAACTTTGGAATTGACTCGAACATCTCAGTCAGTTCGGCGGGATGTTGTTTCTCTACCTCTTCAATGGCTTTTGGTTTCGAGCCGGTTTTCTCTACTTGGATGGCAAGTCGAATGTAGTCTAGAAGCACATCCTTCAGCGACTTGATCTGTTTCGTATCGGTGAACCGGATGTATCGAGCAAAACGAGAATTCTCCCCCGGCTTCTCCAGGATGTCCTCAGAGTCTGCCAATTCGGCGCCGCGGAAGAATGAAATGACCGCACTCTCTTTCAGCGCACTGAGCGTCAGGACGTTTCGGCCTTCGTACGTGTAACACGGGACACTCCATTTGATTTCTTCGGTAAGGTCAGACTGCAGCAAGATGCTTCGAAGCAACGTGAGCTCGTCGGTCCAAGAATTCACTTTGCAGTTCGGGGTCCCACCGAACTTACACCGTCCGCAACCGATGTCCAGATACTGATCAACGTCGTTGGGTTTTTCACGCATCGCTTTTCCGGGCTCTTTCTTCCCATATTTCCGGCAAGGGAAACAGAGGCCGAATCTCAACCGTTCCCTTCGTGGCAGGCGGCAGCCGACCAGCGATTGCAATGGCTTCATCCAGATTATCAACGTCGATGATGTAGTACCCTCCGAGTTGCTCTGTGGTCTCAGCGAACGGGCCATCGGTAATCTGGCGATTGCCGTTGCGGACACGAACAGCTGTCGCCGTTGTAACCGAATGGAGCGGCGCGGAGTCGAGCCATTTCCCATTGGCCTCCAACTCTTTCGCGATCTCCATCGAGTCGATCATGCATGCTTTGCGTGATTCTTCTGTCCAACAGCTTTCGTCACTGTAGATTAAGAGCATGTATTTCATGAGGATCTGTACTCTTCTTTACAATTAGCAGTCAAATTCCACTCCGCTGATACAAGGCTGTAACAAACCACTATGGTTGCTCGCCCGTGACCATTACCATCCAGCCGACTCCGAATTTGTCCGTAACCTGACCGTATCGTGGTGACCAGAAGGTGGCTTCCAATGGCATGTCAATTGTTCCGTCTTCTGCGAGTGCATTGAATGCCAAATCGCAGGCGGATTCGTTTTCGACCGTCAACGCCAGCCGAAAGCCTTCGAATTTTGTTGCGTCATTACATCCGTCAGACGCCATCAAGTTCATCTTCCCAACTTTGAATGATGCGTGCATGACCTTATCTCCAAAGCCGGATTGCAGCACGCCCTCGGGAAGCGGTTCAGGGCTTTCGCTGAATCGCATTTTCATGAGAATCTGTGCTCCGATTGCCTGCTCGTAGAATGCGAGAGCTTCGTCGCACCGACCGGCGAAGAAGAGATAGGGCTGCGTCGTCGATTGATGTAACGCTACTGCGCGTCGCAGATCCTCCTCTTGCGACGCTTGTTCGCCCGTGGGGTCGCTCTCCGCGAAATCTTCTATTTCGAAAAGTGGGCGGATATCAATATCTGAATCTTCCAGCATCGGATTCGGACAGCGTTTGACCCACTCAACTGCCTCGTCCATTGACTTCACTTCCCACAACCAGTAACCGGCCACGAGTTCCTTCGTTTCCGCAAAAGGACCGTCTGTTGCAGTCCGGTTGGTTCCGGAAAAATGAACGCGCACGCCATTGGAGCTTGGCTTGAGGCCCTCGCCGGATTTCATAATTCCAGCGGCTACGAGTTCCTCGTTGAACTTACCCATCCGTGACAGCAGTTCTTCACTCGGCATTTCACCGGCTTCGGAGCTCTTGGTCGCCTTGACCATGACCATGACTCTCATTTTTGTCTCTCTTTCATTTAGAATTGGTTCAACTGCGAGTATGTTTCCCATGCATGAATTGTACCCACGATCCATCTTCGTTCTGCATTTCGCTGCCGAACAGCCACGTGTCGGCGTCCAAGATGTCGATCGTGTCCCGATAGTTGCACGTTCCACCTCCGTCGAACTGTGGCCCGAACGAATTCAGCGGCAGCCGCTTACCGTATGCGTCGAGTTTACCTTTATATTTCCAGATGTTTGGCATCATCGACCCGACGAACGTGCCCACGTAATGCCCCTTCGTCGGATCAAACCCAAGTGTCATGATGGATGACCAAGCTTCGCCTTCAGGTGACTCACCCGTGCTTTCGCAAATCAACCACATTCCGCCAAGCGATCGACAATTCATCGTGCCTTCTGTTGTGGACTTGGTTCCGTCGGGCATTTCGCAGTCATGATGGACCTTCCAACGTCCAACCAGTTGATGCAGCCATTCGTGCTCTTTCTGCGGTTTCGCAAACATCGGTTATTCCTCCTGCTGGTGAATCTCAGCTCTTCCTTTCCATGAACGCAGCATCGCGCTGGGCAACCATCTTATCGATTGTTTCATCGGTGGGACGAATCTCGAACGGTCCGATGCGGACGCCCGGGTGCTTCGACATGAGTTCGACGGCGTGTTCCATGTTGTCCGCTTCGAGAATCAGGATGCCACCGATTTGTTCTTTGGTCTCCGCGTAGGGCCCGTCGGTAGCCTGAATGTTGCCATCGCGAAAGCGAAGCGTGACTGCCTTCGCCGCGTCCTCTAGCGCATTGCCACCAGCAAAATGCCCGCCCTGCCGCAGAACGTCATCGTACGCCATGCACTCTTCCATGACGCTTTGCATCTCCTGCTCGCTCATTGCTGCAAACTTTGAGTGGTCAGCGTACCCAAGACAGATGAATTTCATATTGAGCTCTCCACAGTGATTGGTTGCCAAGGCAGGGTCAGCGCCTCTCATTTCATCAGTAGTCGAACGGGGACGGCGAGAATCGACATGCTGTCCAAAAATTCCACGAAATTAATTCTTGTCACGTTCTTCCCTGTGATTCACAAGGGATTTCAGGCGTTTCGCAAGAAAACGTCGTTCCGAGTCCTGCTTGGCAAGCTCAAACGCTCGTTCGAATGCAACCTTCGCCCCCACCAAATCGCCGCTTCGCCGCAACAACTCGCCGCGAGCCGAATGAGTCAGGTAGTAGTCGGTTAATTCGCCTCGATCGAGTATCCCGTTGATCAACTGCAGTCCCGCTGTCGGTGTGTCACGCATCGCGACAGCAACCGCCCGGTTCAACTCGACCACTGGCGATGTGTCAATCTGGAACAGCACGTCGTACAGAGCGACGATCTGATGCCAGTCGGTCTCTGAGGCAACTGTTGCGTCCGCATGAACAGCCGATATTGCGGCCTGCAATGTGTAGGCACCGATGCGTCGCGAAGCCAGCGACTGCTGAACCAGCCGTTGTCCTTCTTCGATGAATTGGTAGTTCCAGGTTGAGCGATCCTGTTGTTCGAGCAGGACGATGTCTCCCGTTTTATCAACGCGTGCATCACGCCGAGACTCGTGCAGCAACATCAGCGCAAGCAAACCCATGACTTCGGGATCCGGAAGCAGTTTCACTAGAAGCCGACCAAGGCGAATGGCTTCGCTCGAAAGCTCGACGCGCAGCAGTTGACTGCCCATTGACGCGGAATAACCTTCGTTGTAAACGAGATAGATGACCGACAGCACAGCGTCGATTCGATCCGGAAGTTCGTCGCGAGAAGGGATGACATACGGGATTCCGGCACTGCGAATCTTAGCTTTTCCCCGCACAATCCGCTGAGCCATCGTGGCGGGAGCTGTCAGGAATGCGTCGGCGATCTCCTCCGTAGACAGCCCGCAAACCTCCCTCAGAGTGAGCGGCACCTGAATCCTCGGATCGATCGCAGGATGACAACAAGTGAAGATCAGTCGCAATTGATCGTCTTCGATCTCACGTCCCGCGACGACCATGTTGCGCGATGTAATCTCTTCGACTCGCGAAACAATACCCGGCAGCAATTCCCGAAACTGGGCTTCTCTGCGAATCAGGTCAATTGCCCGAAATCTGCCTGCAGAAATCAGCCATGCAACGGGATCGTCGGGAATGCCATTTGATTCCCAATCCGCAGAAGCCGCTGCAAACGCTTCCTGCATTGCGTCTTCCGCCAAATTGAAATCGCCCAGCGCACGAATTAGTGTCGCCAGCACACGGCGAGATTCCGATCGAAATAATTCGTTAATGATTGCGCTGAAGTCCTGCACGATACCTGCTTTCTCCCTTGCAGCTAATTCTTGCAGGACAAATCCAAACGTGAAAGCGGTAGGTTTTCGGCGACAATCGTTTTCGGCAATCGACGTCGCTCCCTAGAAGAACGCTGGCTTCATATTTAACGAACTTCGCACGGCAGCGATCTGCCCGGCATGAAGAAAGTCGTGTTTGGCCAGCGTGTGCAATGCCGATAAGGCATTCGGCGTGATCTGAGCAATCGAATCAGGCGAAGGTTGCCACAACGCATCTCCCTCCAACGTCCGCGTCCAGTCGATTGTGCGAGACCGCGAAACGGCAATGTGTTCCATCATTCCTTGGCGCGATGGTTACGAATCACATGTCTCCGCGGTTACGACTTGAACCAGACTGCTGTTTTGATTTTAAGTCGGGCCGACTGACGATTCACGTTTCCTAACGACTTGATGAGCACTCGCGTTTTAGGCCCAATCCTCGCGAAAACTGTCCGGTTTACGTTCGAGGACTTCTACGCCTGTAAGCCGCTGGACGGCTAACCCCGTCGAGCGTCGAGCCTCTGCCAATGCATACTTGATGGGTGGTATTTCCAACCACAGTCACGAAGGAGATATAGACATGATGTTTCTCGACGCCCCCCCTGGCCCCCAAGCATGGCCCCACCTTGCAGGTAATCATGATCTGCCGAGTTAGTAGCCCTGGTGAGGGCAAGCAAGATATTCGCTCGCTGGGCGATCAAGAGCAATTGTTACAACGTTGGTTGGAGGACCGCTATAAAGGACCTGCCGAGATTACAGTGTTCGCCGGCAGTGGCAGCGGCGAACGACCCCAGCACCGCTCTAACTACAACCATGTCCAGTGGTGTGACACGCGAAGCTACCCCGATCTACGATCTACCATGTTGTCTTTGGAAGAAAAACGTGAGAGTGTGGATTTTGTTGTGGCTCCAGCTTCGTGAAACGAGATTGTCGGCTAGAACCGTTTCCCTGGGGTAGGACAAGAGCAAGCAAGAGTTCCTTCCCCCGAACTGCCCGTATTTCTGTAAAAACCTAAACAACGACCAGTGCAAGTGCCGATGTATCTTGCCGTCGGTGTACCACGACGGTGGAACCAAAGTCTGTCTGCAAGACTCCGATGGCCCAGCGAAGGATTTGCAAGGCTCGGAGTGGCAAGATGCTACGTGTTTCTAATCGGATATTCTCAGTCCTTGCGAGTACTTGTTTGCTCCTGGGGGCTGTCTGCTCGCAAGACGTTTTCGCCAACCCCACGACAGCAGAACTCAAGTCGTTACTAGATAAACAAGCGGCTGAAATCAGCGAACTACGCGACCAAGTAGAACGCCAAGCGTCGGTCTACGAATCTGCTAGTAAAGACGAACCTTTCTGCGGCGTCGCGTCTACCATCCGCCGTTTGCCCGTGGTGGTAGAAGATTCATGCGAACCATTATGCGACGCGGGGTCATCCCCAGACTTCCGCACACTGCGATACTACACGGACCACGATAAGGGGTTTGTGCTGCGACCCTTCGACTCGGAAAAGCATCCGCTTGAGTTGAAGGTCAATGGATGGATTCAGTTTCGCCACCATGCCTTTAGCCGTGACGCAGACAGTTGGACAGACAATGCCGGCGTAACTCGCCCGATACGCAACCGAAACGCTTTCGACATTGAACGCGCACGTTTGATTTTTTCAGGGTATGCACAAGACCCAAGACTAACCTATTTCTTGCAGCTTGACG
The DNA here is from genome assembly GCF_007741515.1 of Adhaeretor mobilis. Classification (GTDB taxonomy): domain Bacteria; phylum Planctomycetota; class Planctomycetia; order Pirellulales; family Lacipirellulaceae; genus Adhaeretor; species Adhaeretor mobilis. The sequence continues at coordinate 4,957,425 of NZ_CP036263.1, read as the reverse complement.
GCGACACTGACGGGGGCCACACAGTTGATTTTTTCGATTACTGGTGGGCATGGGAGTGTAGTGACCGATTTCTGATTCAAATGGGTAAGCGGAAAGTCGTCGCAAGCCGACAATGGCTACTGGGAGCACGTCGGACCCGATTTATCGACCGACCGATGGCCTGCGATTTCTTTCGCCCTGATCGGACGATCGGTCTGTTTGGCATTGGCAAAATTGGGAACACGGGACACTATGAGATTATGGCGGGTAACGGATACCGAACCGCCAACCTGCCTAATTCAACGACCGACAATCGCTTTGCGTTCGCTTCCACAAACTACTTTGATCCGTTCGGAGACTTTGGCGGCCAAATCGTAGACTTCGAATGTACTAGCGACCCCCTTGTCCGGTTCGGCCACTCGTTTGTGTACTCGTCGCAAGCCGCAGACGCCGTAGGCGTACCACTTGATGAAACCGACTTCATACGGCTTACGGACGGTACAAGATTGACCCAAACGGGCGCCCTAACCGCCGGAGTTGCCGTATCGGAATTCGACATCTACTTTTATGGCGTCGATGCGGCTATGAAATGGCGTGGTTGGAGTGTCAATACGGAACTTTTTTTGCGGTGGATCGAAGACATTCGCGGAGACGGGGCACTGTCTGTCAATGATCTATTCCAACGAGGATTCTACGTCGAAGGCGGGCGTTTCATAGTCCCACAGCGACTCGACTGGAACGTTCGTTACTCACAGGTGAGTGGGTTATTTGGCGAGCGCACCGAATACGCCGCAGGATTGAATTGGTATCCACTTGAATCGCCAGCTGTGAAAGTGTCTTTCGACGTAACGGCTTTGGATGGTAGCCCAGAACAGAACACAACCAGCGACATACTCGTAGGCGACAGTGGCGTCTTATTTCGCACTCAATTCCAAGCGGAGTTCTGAACTACTTCTCACTAAGTGGAACGTCGCGAAACTTTTGATGACACGTCTTGCAGTCGGCTGTAATGCTGGTGAATATTTGTTCCAAGGCGGGTGGTGGAGCAGGCCGAGATTCCGTTGGTTGCCATTGGCGTAGGGTGTCCTCCAACTTCTGTGCAGCTTCCTCAGAGCCCCGCATAAGTTGCTGAAACTCTTCCGACTTCTGCTGCACGTAGTCCGTTCTAAGTAGCTCAGTGAAGTGTTCTCGGAAGAGCAATGCTTCGTGGGCCGGGTCCAGGTCGGGATGATCACCGGGGGAACGCCACCCGGCAGCAGCAATCGCCTTGAGGTGGTCGTGCGTGTGCTCCAACGCCACCATCGCTTCGGCCATCGGTGGCACTTCCATCGACTCTCGAAACTCTACGTCGAGTTCATCCAACAAGGCGTCCTCAAAAGGTGTTGTCGTGCGGGCAGATTCATACAGCCCACGATAGTTCGGGCTAGTGCCTGCGATTTTAAGAACTGACAAACCATCTACTTGTGGTATCAACCCAGCCGCGACACAGGCCACGCTGGCCGCAGCCGGACTGCGGTGTTTTCCATGGTGGCAATGAATGTATACTGGTCCGTCCAAATCACGGACTGCCTTGGCCAATTCTTTGATGCGATTTTCTGGCACACCATCGTACCCGTGTGGTAGGTGAACGTATCGAAGTCCATATTTCTTAGCGATCGCCACATCGGGCCTTGCACCATCGACGCTGATAACTGTCTTGACGCCCAAGTCTTGGAGTTCCTGAAACGCTCTGTCACCCTCTGGCAAGCCGCCGGAAATCACCTTCGGATGAACTTGGACTGGATTAGGTAGGTGCTTTGTTGCAATCTTATGGGGGTGCCCTGCATCTGCAGTAGTTATATCACCCGCTGGGCGCGGTGGAGTATCTTCGGCTTGTTGTAAAACCGTTTCTGGAGAGCATCCAATTGATAGAGCAGCCATCAACAACAAAACAATACTCTTGTACATGCTGTAGCCATCGCAAGATTGAAGCCGGGAGCGAAGGCACGCATCTTACATTGTATTTGACTAATAGTCGATGGATTTCGCGTCGCGGATGAGGCCGGGAATCTGGCAAATATCGAGCTTCCTGCCTCGATCAATTCGACTTTGAGCGTAGCGAATCCAATAGCTCTGTCGACGGTGGAAGGCTTTCAACTTCGATACTTTGAAATTGACAGGCACAGACTTGGCAAATGCAGCTCCCAAAACTCTTCCACAGTTGTGGGATTTGCATTGTCCGTTTTTTCCAGTCCAAGGGTACGTTACTGGATAATCGGAACTCTGCATTCTTCTTTGCATTTGTGCAGAGAGATCTGACATGTGGTCAGCGAAAATTACCTGCTTGTTTGTACAGTCGGGCTGAGAGGATTTGAACCTCCGACCTCTGCGTCCCGAACGCAGCGCTCTAGCCAAGCTGAGCTACAGCCCGTCATGGGGCTCCCCGCGTGATTGGTTCGCTGAGCGATTCGCGTTTCTGGGAGTCCCGCACTTCTAAAAGTATAAAGGCGCAAGAAGGCAAGGGAAAGGTAGTGTGGAGTAGGTAGTGCGAGCCTCGTTGTCTTCGATCCCGATCCTGGGTTGGCTTCCGGTCGAGGCGTAGCTCGCCGGCTATTAGAGCAGGGGATCGTTTTCAATGGGCTTCGCATCCAGTACCATAGAGCCTCTCTGCTAACACAGCCCTCGGGATGCAGTTGCGTTGTACGCTTATCTAACACTACTTACTGGCAAGCGATCGGGTACGAACTTTTCGTTGGACCCGACGCGTGAGACGTTGATCGGTCGCGGTAGCGATTGCCATGTGACTCTGCTCGATCCGAAGTGTTCGCGGGTGCATGCCATCATCCACCTGTCCGACTCGGGTTGGGAAATTGTCGATCAGAAAAGCCGCAACGGCATTGCCGTTAACGGCCAGAAGGTGCACGAGGCGACCCTTGCCGACACTCACCACCTGCACGTGGGCTCGAACGAGTTTTCGTTTCACCTTTCGGATGACCCTCCGACCGCAGAGACGACCGACCCGCTACTCGTGCAAACGATCGTGCAAGACATGCCGATCGCCGTCCAGCAGAGCAACGAAGAAGTTCTTGCCGCATTGCCCACACCGGAACAAGCTCAGGAGTTAGTACTGCTCTACCAGTTGAGCATTCAACTGCTGGGGCGAGAAGATCCTGATAGTGCCGTGCGTATCGCACTTGGTCTTTTGGAGGAACGCACGAAAGCAGCCGTCGTCGCGTTCTTGTGGGTCGATGACGAGGGGAATTTGCGTCCGCAGTTGGTGTATCCTCAAGAAAAGGCGGATCGTCTAAAGCTGAGTGAGAGCCTGACCGAGTTGGTGTTGCAGCAGGGGCACGCGATTTGGGTTGCGAATCAACCTTCGGAAAAAAACGACTCGGAGGATTCACCCTACGCTGATGCCGTTTGTGCCCCCTTGGTGCGCAAAGGTGACGATGGCGAGCGTGCGACGCTCGGAGCGTTGCATGTCTATTTGGAAGACGGGCGTTTTCGTCAGTCGGACTTCGATTTTATCATCGCGGTTGCCAACCTGTTAACCATCGCACTGGTGCGCGCACATGCGAATCGTAGCTTGCAGACTGAGCACGAACGACTGGTCGCTGCCTCGCCAGGCTATGGGGATCTGATTGGCGATAGCAAGCCGATGCAAGCCCTGAAGCGGAAGATTGATCGCGTGGCAAAGGCGCCGGGTGGAGTGTTGATTCGTGGGGAAAGCGGGGCGGGCAAGGAATTAGTAGCACGGGCGATCCATCGGCTCAGTCCCCGAGCCGAGCAGCCATTGGTGTCCGTAAACTGTGCAGCCATTCCCGCAGATTTGATCGAAAGCCACCTATTCGGGCACAAGCAGGGAGCATTTACTGGCGCAGATCGTGACCACATCGGCTATTTTCAACAGGCGAATCTTGGCACGCTGTTCCTGGATGAAGTCGGCGAGTTACCATTGGAGGGGCAAGCGAAGCTACTGCGCATTCTCGAAGGACATCCGTTCCTGCCGGTAGGTGCAACACACGAGGTGACTGTCGATGTGCGTCTGGTCGCAGCGACCAACCGGGATTTGCAGTCATTTGTTCGGGAGAAGAAATTTCGCGAAGACCTCTACTACCGCCTCAGCATCTTTGAGCTCCAGGTGCCGCCGTTGCGAGAGCGCGGCGATGATGTGGCGCTGTTGATCGATTTCTTTCTCGATCACTATCGGGTGGAACGTGGCCGGCCAGGTCTGACGCTCAGCAAAGCGGCCCGAGCGAAGCTGGTCGACTATCACTGGCCAGGCAATGTGCGCCAGTTGCGCAATGTGATGGATAGTGCTGTGGTACTAGCCGAGGGAGAAGAGATTCTGCCTACAGATCTGGGCCTACGGGACAGCGGTGAACCGGTTCTTGAAACACTAGAAATTGAAGCATGGGAAAAGAGACTGATTGTCGAGGCGCTCAAACGCACAAATGACAACATCCCCGAAGCCGCCAAACTGTTGGGCATTGGGCGAGCGACGCTGTATCGCAAGGTGGAATCGTACAATATCGAACGTTGATGATCTTGAACGACGAAGGACACAAAGACCACTGCTAGTGTAGGGTATTGCCGAGGAACGAGGCATACCATGAACAGGGACATGGTGTGCCTAATTCCTCGGTAATACCCTACGTCATAATATTGATGTACTGGATCTCGAAAGCACCTGTATGAAAACCATAGCATCTTGCCTCTTCTTATTGGCACTCTCGTTTTCGAACGCGGACGCCCAGGAATGGTCACGCTTTCGTGGCCCCAATGGCTCAGGAGTTGCAGAGGAAGTAGCGTTTCCTGCCCAGTGGAAGGAGGACGACTACGCTTGGCAAGACGATTTACCAGGCGCGGGGCACGGGTCACCCATTGGCTGGGGCGATTCCATTTATGTAACGTGTGGAGGCCAGCAGGAGGGTGATGTTTCGCTTCTATGCTACGGTGCAAGCGATGGAGTCAAACGCTGGGGGTACGAAGCTCAAGCAGGCTCGTATCCCATGCATGCTGCGAATAGTTTTGCTTCCTGCACGCCGGCTGCTGACGAGCAACACGTCTACTTCTGTCTCGGCGAAGCAGGTCAGTTGCGGGTTATCGCAACAACTCACGCTGGTGAGTTTGTATGGAATCGCAATCTGGGCGAATATGCCGGCGTTCACGGGTTTGGTATATCACCTGTTGTCGTTGGAGATACGGTTTGCATTCAATGCGATACGCCGAGTGGCGGTTTCTTGGCGGGACTCGAAGCAACGACGGGCGAGCTTCGCTGGAAGGTCGAGCGGCCTGCCGGCAAAGCGACGTACTCGACTCCCTGTGTGCTCAAGACTACCAAAGAGGGTAGGGCAGTGCAGGCAGTCGTTTCCAACAGTATGGAAGGCGGCATGCAAGCGATTGACGTCGCGTCCGGTGACTTGCTGTGGGAGATGCCCAAGGTTTTTCCGGCGCGCACGGTAAGTTCGCCACTGCTTGTTGGGACGCGTGTCTACGGCCAGTGCGGTGGTGGGGGAAATGGCAAGGCACTTGTAGCCGTGACGATTCCACCCGATGGAGACAATCCCGGCAAGCCCGAAGTGTTTACTCGCAACATTCCCTACGTGCCGACGCCCGTGGTGGTCGAAAATAGAATGTATTTGTGGCACGATCGCGGCAAGGTGAATTGTTTCGATATCGACACCGGGAAGAGCCTCTGGGTAGAGCGTGTGGGCGGAAACTATTTCGGTTCACCGATTGTGGTGGGCGATAAGATTTATTGTATTTCCACAGAAGGCACAGTTGTGGCTATCAGTGCCGGTGAGAAGTTCGAACTTCTGGGCCGTACGGAACTGGGCGAAGCGACTAACTCCACACCGGCAGTATATCAAGGTAAGATGTATCTTCGCGCCGGCGCGAAACTGTTTTGCTTGCCCTCGGATGGGTAGCCATTGTGTTGAGCCGGACGCGGTACCCAAACAAGCCAGGAGAAATTTAGCCGCCGACCTTGGTTGGCGCTGGTTCTCTAGATAGGCCGAGCGCTGACAAAGTTAGCGGCTAACGAGTCCTTTGCAGATTTTCCAGACCATTTTCTAAGCATTGCTCTATGCGTGGCTCCTTTGAACACCGCCGGCGAAGTGAAGCACTCGATCGCGAGGCGCTCCAGGCGTATCAGCTCACGCGTGTGAATGAACTGCTCGCGACCATCTTACCAACCAATAGCTTCTATGCAGAAAAGCTTGCTGGATTAGCGTTGCCTCTGCGCAGTTTTGAGCAATTGGCCGAACTACCGATGACCGTCAAGGACGAGCTCTCTCGCGCGCCTCATACTGAGGGCGGGGCACTCGCCACGCCGGCGAACCTCACCTGGCCCATCGATCAGTATGTGCGTTTTCACCAAACTTCCGGAACGCACGGTAAGCCGCTGGGCGTGTTCGACACGGAGGAAGATTGGCAGTGGTGGATGGATTGTTGGCAGTACGTGCTTGATGCTGCGGAAGTGACTTCGGCAGATCGAGTGATGCTCGCTTTTTCCTTTGGGCCCTTCATTGGTTTCTGGAGCGCGCGCGATGCGTTGGTCGCCCGCGGAACTTTAGTAGTGCCCGGTGGCGGCATGAACACTCTCGCGCGGCTGGATCTCATGCAGCGCACGGCTACTACCGTTTTGCTTTGCACGCCGACTTATGCACTGCACTTGGTTGAGGTGGCTGAAGAGCACAAAATTAACCTCGGGAAGTTTGCTGTCGAGAGAATCATCGTGGCGGGTGAGCCGGGTGGCTCCGTAGAGAGTGTGCGGTCGCGCATCGAAACCGCTTGGCAGGCGCGCGTCACCGACCACAGTGGCGCGAGCGAAGTTGGCCCCTGGGGCTATGGTGATCCGGCAGGCAAGGGACTCTACGTGTTGGAAAGCGAATTCCTCGCCGAATTCTATTCTGTCGAACACGAAGGATCGGCCGCGGAGGGTGAGTTGGCTCATTTGGTGCTCACCTCACTGGGCCGCTATGGAATGCCGATCCTGCGTTATCGAACAGGCGACCTCGTTCGCCCACGCTGGTCGAGTGAGTCGCTGTCTAGCGAAGAAGTCCCCTCAGCGGAGCTCGGGGCGGGCACGAATCGGTTTGTATTCCTTGATGGGGGCGTCCTCGGGCGAGCCGACGACATGATGGTCATTCGAGGCGTGAACATTTTCCCCAGTTCCGTCGAGCAAATCCTCCGCAGCTTCCCAGAGGTGACCGAGTATCGCCTGACAGTGCGTAAACGGGGGGAAATGGACGAGTTGATCGTTGAAGTCGAAGACCGCCTGCAAAGCCCCCAGCGTATTGCCGAAGAGCTAGGCTTGCGGTTAGGCTTGAAAGTCGAAGTACGATTGGCACCAGCGATGTCTTTGCCAAGATTTGAGGGCAAGGCGCGACGATTCATTGATCAGCGTGGGGCGTAAGCCTTAACAAGCAACGAGCAGTTGCGGCAAACGATCTCGGAACGCTGTAACTGCGTTCCGAGATACGGCCTACTCTGCTAGAGGAAATCCAAGAGCAGCATCATGACCCTACAGCCTACTACTTTAACTTTGCTGGACGATCAGCATCTACAGATCGTATGGAGCGACGATGTCGAGCACGTCTATCCTCTGCGAACTTTGCGTGAGCGTTGCCCTTGTGCGAGTTGCAACGAGAAACGTAAAGCCCCGCCACCGCCGTCGACGCAGTTGAATGTGTTGGCTCCGGAAGAAACTCGCCCGCTGGCAATTGCCCAAATGAATCCAATGGGACGATACGCGTACTCGATTCACTTTAGCGACGGCCATGATACCGGGCTGTTCACGCTGGACTTCCTACGGGCGCTGGGCGAAGAACTCGCGTAGGGTACCGTCGAGTGGAGCGAGGCGTACCATGAACGCCCTGCCACTGAACGAAGGGCCTAGCACTGAATGAAGCTAGATGGCAACCTTACTGCCCGGGCAAACTTGGCAAGCCTTGCAGCGGGTTGGCAGGTGCGCCGCCTGTATTCTCTTCTTCATCGCCTTTTTCGACGATCACTTGATCGCGGCTCAGGTGAATCTTCTGGTAGACGCTGTTGTCGATTACGTAGTACCAGTCGCCAAAACGTTCGTTCAGTTCGGCAACGCGCTGCTCTGCTTGCTTTACTTTTTCATTGAATTCACCTTGCTTGCGCTGGTTGTCGCGTTTGATGCGTTCCCGCTCAGCCTTGATTTCTTCAATGGACAGTTCTGCGAGTACCTCTTCGCCATTGGCCGCGGGCTCACTCATTTCTGTGTCAGTCTCAGCCGCCGCTTTGGTTTCAGCTTCGGGGGGAGCGTCGGGCGATACCTCTTCGGGGTCGGCTTCTTCGGAGTCGACTTCTGCATCGGAGTCAGCTGTTTCGGTGACATTTTCAGCGGAGTTGTCGCCAGTCATTTCTTCCGCTTGCTCCTCTTCTTCTTCTTCCTCTTCAGCATCAGTCTCCGTTGACTCTTCTTCTGTCGCAGGCGCCTGCTCTGGTTCCTCAGCACCGGCGGGTAATTCGGGAAGTGTTTCCAGCTCAGGCTGCTCGATGGCATCCTCATTCACGCGGGCGGTAATAAATAGGTAACGATTCACGCCTTCGCCATCTTCGCTATTGGCTCCTGCTTCGTCTCCCATTTGCAGTCCGCCGAAGCGGAGGAGGTATTCCACTCCGTCGTTCATGGTGACGATCACTTCACCTTCGCTAGAGAGGATCTCGATGGGACCGTTCTCCTCCAAACGAGTCGGAGCGAAGCCACGTTCTTTCAAGTTCTCGATGGCGTCTTGGCTCTCCAGGAGTAGCTCACCAGCGGTCAGCGACACGCCTAGTCCTTCTGGCTTGTGTTCGACATCGACAATTTTCAGGTCGTCGATTGCAGTGGCCAGTTCCTTGAGTGCTTCCTGGTTGAGTTGTTTGTCGTCGGTGAGCTCGACCTTGTTGAAAGTACCTTTCTCTTTATTGAATTCGCGGATCTCTTCAATGGCCCACTTCGCATCTTCGCGGTCGTAAGTGAACATCATTTGTTCGCGGCGATCGCCACCAGTGATGTCGCGGCTCAATCCGCCCTGGGTCATCACGAGGCCCAGTTCGATCGAGTAGTCGTTCATGTTGATGCGATCGATGTCGAACGCGTTGAGCTTGAGTAAGTCCGCTTCGATCCAGTCGGAGAAGTCGGTCGAGAGGCTCTCTGCATCGAGTTCCACAACGTACACAATATCTTGATTGGCACGACGTACGTAGCGCAACTCGGGTGTGCCTTTCACTTCGTCACCCACGATAAGGTCAATCAGGTTTTCATCATCCTTGCCGGTCATGCTGACGCGTATGCCGATACCTTCGCTGTTCGCGTCAAGTCCAGAGGAACTAGGGTCGACCACGCCGTACTTCGCGTGGTCTTCGGCTGTACTCGCCGCAATGCGAAGCACTTCCAAGCCGACGAGCCCCGTAGCGGCATCGGCCATTTGATCGGCGGCGTCGGCTGGGTAGCCTTCTTTGGAGGGAATGGTCCACAGGCCGTCTGCTTCGGCTACTTCGAATTCGCGGGCCTCAGCCGTTGCGGAATCGTATCGCACAAGCCGCATGCGATTGGGTTCTTCGACATCAAAGTCCGCGGTGAGTTCATCGCCGACAAGTTCCTCTGGGTCGAAGTCCTCCCCCACACGCGAGCCCCATACGCCGGCCCCAATGGCAACTACCCCAATGGCAAGAAATAGTAGCGTTTTCGCAGATTCACTCATGGTAGCAATCGTTTATGTCTATTGAAAAATGAAAGTAGTAACTGATTACCACGAAGGGCACAAAGATTACGAAGTAATTTCAGGAGAACACTCGCAGAGAAGCTATTCTCAACAAGAACTGAGCAAACCAAGCTCAACTCTTTCTCTTAGTGTCCTTTGTGCCCTTCGTGGTTCAAATTCTAAGTGGAGTAGCGTTATCGTAGTCGTTCCTTCACCACGCCGATGCGTTCCTGCTCGCGGCGGTGGAAGAACACCGCGGTCGCCAGGAGCAACGGCGGGATGAGCGGAATAAACAGGCCGAACAGTTTGTACTTGAGCTGCACGGATTCGACAGCCTCGTCCATGTCGTTCTTGGTCTTCTTTTGATTGCGGCTTCGCTCCGTGTCGATGGCGGCTTTCTCGGCTTCAAACTTCGACTCGGCACGACGAGATACTAGACTGAGTTGCTGCATTTTCTCCATCGAGCTCAGGCCCTTAGCGTCTTGGATTGCCTCGATCTTCTCGCGAAATTCCTTCTCAGCAGCAGCCAGCTTTTCGTCGAGCGCTTCATCGAATTTCTTTTGATCCTTCTCGGCGAGCACGAGATATTCCATGCGGGCGTTGTCGATGTCGTCCAATCGCTTGAGCGGCAAGGTGCGCTTCCGCATCGCGATGAAGCGATCGTCCCCGGCCAGCGAATCGAGAATGTTGAGCATCAGCGTCACATTTTGCGTAGCGGGGAGAAAGTTCTCCATGCCTTGGGCGCGAATGTCAAAAAAGCTTGGAATCGTCCAGTCGATGTCGGCAACGATCACAACGTTAAGTTCTTTCTCTTCGGTCTTCTTCTCCGACTCAACTCGATCAGCCGGGTCGGTCTCGTCTGTGAGTTCCTCTTCGAGCACTGCCTGCTTCTCCGCCGGCTTGCCCGTGACTTGAGCGGCTACGATGTAGGACTTGGCACTAGGTGGCCCCGTTTTTTCACCACGACTTACCCGGTTGCTTGCTCGCTGCCTGCTGCGTGTCGCAACGGTACCGGAATTGTCGTGCCCGGTGGTGGCGAGAGCCGAAAATTTGAGATCGGCCCCATCCCCTTGGTCTTCATCCTCACGAATCGAGCCCGGATAGAGCAACAAGATTTGGTTGAGTCCGGAGGAGATGTCCTGCTCGTCATTGAACGACTCGGCGGCACCGTTGCCGCGGTCAATGAACACCCATTCAGGGGTTTGGTAGCCCCATACACTGTACTCAGGTCGATAGTTCTGCCACACGATATTCGCCGGGTCAAAACGCACCTGTAACAAATTCCAAAGTTGGTTGATGTCTCCCTTGGGAATCGGTTGCCCACCGCCACCAAACATCCCTCCCATGGGCGAGGCAGACATGCGGGGATCGCCTGTGCCGGGGACTGATTGCTCTGCAAAAAAGAAGGGGAACGGGTCTTCAAAAATTGCTGTGGGGATGCCCTCGCGAACCGCGTCCACAAAGTTATCCATCTCCTGGGGACCCATCATCGAAGGTTGGATCGCTAGTAATGCGTCGTACTTGTCTTCGATCGGCTTGGTGGGGTCGACGGGCTTCAATTCGTACTGTTTGTCCAATTCGTCGATCAATGCGTAGCGTTGGCCCGCAGGTTGATCGAGTTCCGTGAATGCGAGTCCCGTGCTGACCACGCCGAGAACTTTTCGCTGTGGTTGAGCAACCGTCAGGATCGATCGCACGAGTTCGTACTCGACGGGAATCCCCGTGTTGACAAACGGCACGACTACTTTGTCCAGCCCGGAAGTAAACGCGAGACCGAGGAAAAAGTCGGTTGTCTCGCCACCTTCAGGCGGCATGTATTCTTGAGGGGTAATGCCGAAGTTTTTCTCGGCCTTCTCTGCCTCAGGGCCGAAGTTAGGAATCGCGTGCTCGACGACGCGAATCTTTCCGCCGCCCAGTGCGCGAAGTTCTTCGAGAGTCGTGAGCAAGGTGCGCTTGGTAGTGGCATATTCATCGGGCACCTCATTGCTTATATAGGCGTCGATCTTAATGTTGCGCACGTCGTCGTTGGTGCGCAGTTCGGTAATAAGCCGTCGCGTATCCGGCGAGAGCGAGTTGAGGTTTTCGCTAGTCGCGTCGATACGGGCGAAGTTGTGGTCCTGCACGAACATCGTGATGCCAATCGCTGCCGCGGCCAGCGCCAAGGTGCGGACGAAAAAGTGCCCCGCCATGCCGGCGCTCTCTTCACTCGCCCGCCAGTGCCGGCGGCCAATGAGTACCATGCTCAGGTAGATCATCACCACGGCAATGCTTAGGAAGTAAACCACGCCACCAATGCTCAGCACGCCTCGCTCGAAATCTTTGAACTGCTCGATGGCACTCCAATTCCTCAGGCCTTGGGCCAAGCTGGGAAAGTCCTTAAACACCCAATCTGCAACGCCAAAAATTGCGAGCGGCAGATTGAAAAGCGTTCCCAAAATAAATCCGACCGTCAGGTTGTCCGTTAGAAACGAAGCAACCATGCCGACGGCAATCATGGCGATGCCAATGAACCAGTAACCAATGAATGTGCTCACATAGAGCCCCCCGTCAGGGTTGCCGAGGCCGTACTTGAAGACAATCAGGATCGAGGCGGCTGAAAACACTAGCGAGACGGTAAAAATTGCCACACCGGCCAAGTATTTGCCGAGGACGATATCGATGTCGTGGGCGGGTACGGTGAGCAAAAGCTCGTCGGTACCTTGTCGGCGTTCTTCCGCCCAAATGCTCATCGTAATCGCAGGAATAAATACCAGCATGATGAACGGCAGCCAATGACTCAGTTGGTCAAGGTTAGCCAGATTTCGTGTGAAGAACTCGGGTGACCAAAACGTCGCCAACCCGCTCAGTACGGCAAATACGCAGATAAATACGTAGCCAGTAGGGCTGGAAAAGTAACTAACGAAGTCACGCTTAAAAACGGCTTTAAGAACGGTCCAGTTCATCGCAAATTTTCAGTTTCAGATGTTGTCAGGTAGGGTGTCGTTTGTTTCAAAAAATCTTGCTATAGAATCGCTTCCGCCCCGGTAAGCTCGTGGAAGCGGTGGTCGAGATCGGGCTGTTGTCGGGTGAGTTCTGCCGGCGTTCCATCGAAAACCATGCGGCCTTCGTTGATGAACACCACGCGATTGCACATCGCCTGTACCTCTTGCAGAATATGTGTCGACAACAGGATCGTTTTCTTCTCGCCCAACTCTCGGATCATCTTCCGCACTTCACGAATTTGGTTGGGATCGAGCCCGGCAGTCGGTTCGTCGAGAATCAACACGTCCGGATCGTGTAGCAGTGCCTGCGCCATGCCAACTCGTTGACGGAAACCCTTAGAGAGCTTGCCAATCGGTTTGCGGATAACGCTGGCCAGATTGCAGGTGCCGATGACCGACTCCATGCGTTCTTCTAGGCGACGCCCGGAGATTCCCCGTGCGTTGCCAAAAAACGTAAGCAGGCTGTGGGCGGACATGTCGGGATAAAGTGGGCCATTTTCTGGCAGGTAGCCCAGGTGCTTCGCCCCGGCAATTCGATCGCTGGCCATGTTGTGACCGGCGATCGACGCATAGCCCGTTGAAGGCGCCAGATAGCCAGTCAGCAACTTCATCGTGGTACTTTTGCCAGCACCGTTGGGCCCCAGAAACGCGGCGACTTCGCCCTGCTTGATGGAGAAGGAGACGTTCCGAGTAGCCGCGAAATTGCCGTAGAACTTGGAAAGATCGTGGGCCTCAATCATCGCCTGCGAGCCGGATTGGTCCGCTGGCGAACCGTCTTGGGAAGCTTGGGAATTGGCTGAATCAGAAAGGGTGGTCATCTCGCTATTCTCGGGGGATCGCATTTCGAGAGTGGCAGGCAACTTCTCTTTCCAGCCTTCGATCAGAACGTCGCGAGAGAGCGCTGCCTGTCACAGTCAGCGCCAACTGCAGTCAGGGAGAGCGTAACTCTTGATCTGTCAGAAGGTTGCGTTCGAGACGCGTGCCGCCGTTGGTTGCCTGCTAAAGGGTGTAAAAGTTAGCCTAGCAGCCTAACCTGACCCTATTAGGCTGTCTATACCCGCAAGTTACGCGGTTCAGAGGGCGGGAGTTCGCCAGAATCGAGAAAATATTTCGTCGCCGGGATCGACCTGCGATCCGTACTAGCGCGAAGCAAGCTCAGCAGAGAAATCCAAGATATTGGGACTCAGACGCGCACATCAGTCGTGTGACGACGCCAGGTCTCGTCGTCACGTTCGGGAAAGTCGCTGCGGTAATGAACGCCGCGGGATTCCGTGCGTCGCAGGGCCGCCTCGATCATGATGCCCGCCACGGTAAGCATGTTTTGCAGTTCCCAGCCGCGCGGATCGGGCAGTTGTTGGCGCAATACATAGCGTTGCCAGCCGGCGATGGTCTCGGCCGCTTTGGCAAGATCCTTGCCGTCCCTCCGTACACCCACGGAGCGCCACATGAGGCTTTTGAGTGAATTGCGGACGTCCTCGAAGTCCAATGCCTGTGAGAATTTGTCGACCGTGGGGTTCTCTAGCGGAATGGCTTGGAAGGTATCAGGCTGGCCAATTGCTGCCTCTGACGCATGAGCACCTGCACGCGCGCCATAGACCAAACCTTCGAGCAAGCTGTTCGAGGCCAGCCGGTTCGCTCCATGCAGCCCACTGCTAGTCACCTCGCCGGCGGCCCATAAGCCGGGCAAGCTGCTGGCGCCGTTGTCGTCGACCTCCACACCACCGATCATGTAATGCGCACCGGGCCGTACGGGGATGCGATCGGTCGTGATGTCGATACCAAATTCCATGCACTTCGCGGCAATGCCAGGGAAGCGTTTGAGCACTTGCTTCGCATCGAGATGGCTCAGATCAAGATAGACGCACGGCTGGCGTGTCTTCTCCATGTGATTCACGATGGCTTGGCTGACGATGTCGCGCGGTGCGAGCTCGGCCCGCTCATCGATAGCGGGCATGAATCGCTCGCCATTGTGATCAACAAGGTAAGCCCCTTCGCCGCGGATGGCCTCGGTGATTAAGCTGCGACTACTACCCGCGATGTAAAGCACGGTAGGGTGGAACTGCATGAACTCCATGTCGCGAAGTATCGCACCCGCGCGGAAAGCAGCTGCATGGCCGTCACCGGTGGCAACTGTGGGATTGGTCGTTTCGCGATACACTTGGCCTACGCCGCCAGTGCAAAGAATGGTCTGCTTCGCCCAGACGAAGGTTTTGCCGTGATGCGGGTTCCAAACCAGCGCGCCCACACAGCGTTTCTCATGCGTCAGCAGATCAATCGTGAATGTATTCTGCCAGATTTGGGCCCCCAGCTCTTCCCGCGCGCGACGAATCATGGCACGCATGATCTCCTTGCCCGTGGCATCTCCCAGGGCGTGGGCAATGCGGCGCACGCCGTGGCCCCCTTCGCGGCCAAGTACCAGCTCGCCGTCGTCTTCGGTATCGAAGGAGGTGCCCCACTCGATGAGCTGGCGAATGTGTCCCGGCGCCTCCCGCACAACCATTTCCACGATATCGCGATTGCAAAGGTTCGCTCCCGCGACCAGCGTATCCTCAATGTGATCTTCAAATCTATCTTCCGGGGCTAGCACTCCGGCGATGCCGCCTTGCGCGTAGCTGGAGTTCGATTCGCGAAGTTGATCTTTCGTGACCACTAGCGCCGACAAGGAAGGATCAATCGCCATTGTCGCCCGCATTCCAGCGATGCCGCCCCCTACGACGAGCACATCGACAAAATGATGAGGAATGTGTTTCGGATGAAACGGGACAAGATACTGGGGGAGAATGGTCATAAAGTAGGGTCCGCTGAGCGGACCAGCTTTGCTCTGGTAAGATGCAAGGGTCCTGCCGAGTGGAACGAGGCATACGGATGTCTCTTCGTGGTATACCTCGCTCCACTCGGCATTACCCTACCATCTCAATCTTGGTCCGCACAGCGGACCCTACTTCTCGCTCGCAGCGCCCTTCACATAGGCACGTACGCGATCACGGTACTTGAGCGGCGCTTGATTACGATAGGCTTCGTTTAAGTCGCGGAGTTTGTCTTTATCGACGCTCGACTTGAAACGACGCGGCCCGTTGCCCTTCAGCCCAAGGCTGCGTAGGGCTTGGTTCAACTGGGTTTCCGCCTCGCCTGCGTCTTCGCCGTTGCCCTCGGCGCGGTCTTTCAAGTTCTTCCAGCGATCTACAAACTTGCGTAGTTCCTGCTGGTCCCAACCGAGTTTGTCGAGCAAGTCCTTATCGACATCTTTCTTGGCGAGCTGGTCTTCAAGCTTTTCGAGAACCAAATCGGTCTGCTTATTAGCGTAATCGAGATTCGCTTTGTCGCCCGCTTCAATCTCGCCATCAGGAGGTGTGTCACCGTGGTCAGAACCTTCGCCTGCTGAAGCTCCGCTGGGTTGACCATTGGGTTGCCCGGTTTGGCCAGAGTCGCCCTTGCTGGGCTCCGTGCTTTCGCCCTGCTCCTGTTGAGAATCCTTGTCGCCCGGCTGCTGGCTTGGATCTGCTTTGCCAGACTCGCCTTGGCTCGCCTGAGGGTCCTGTACTTCACCGGCCTCGGGTTGTTCGCCCTCGCCGGCTTCGCCGCCAGGCTGGTCGCCTTGGCCATCTTCTTGTTCGCTGCCGTCGCCGGACTGATCCTCTGAAGACTCGCCGGTCTCACCATCGGCCGGTGCGCCGTCGCCCGGCTTCTGGCCGGTTTCACCTTCGCCCGGTTCGTTGGCAGCGTTTGCGCCTTCTTCGGCTGCCGTGTTTTGGCCGGCACCTCCTTTGCCTTCATCGTCGGCCTGTTGTCCGGCACCTTCTTGACCCTCGCCGCTGCGGTCGCCGCTCTGACCACCTTCAGTGTCTGATTCCTTCTTATCTTTCGACTCGGCCGGTTCTTCGCTGTCGGCTTCGTGGCCTTGGGACTCGCCGTCCTTTTCTTCAGGTTTCTTGGGATTCGCCTGAGGTGTGCCTTGTTCTTCGCCTGGATTTTCGCCGCCGCCGGATTCACCCTGGTTGCGATTGGGATTGCTATCCGGCCCTTCAGAACCTTCGCCTTGCTGCTGCTCGCCTTCTCCTTCTGGCTTAGGCTGCGCCGCATCGGGCTGGTTGCCCCCTTCGCCGGGCGCTTCCTGCGCTTCGCCTGTTTGGTTCCCCTGCGGTTGCGCCGGTTGGTTCTCGCCACCCTCTTCTGGTTGAGCCCCTTCGCCAGCTTCGCCCTCTTCCTGTGGCTGGTTATTCTGCGAATCGCCCGTTTGTGACTGCTCGCCAGGGGTCTGCTGCGCCTTGGGGTCATCGTTCTGCTCAGCACTATTTCCATTCTCCTGCTGAGGACTCGCTTCGCCGTTTTGTTCTTCGAGGTGCTCAGCAATTCGATCAAAGGCTTCGCCATCGTCAGAACCGTCCGAAGCAACGGGGTCCTGTTGCTCGCCGCCTTGTTGGCCTTTGCCATCGGGCTGGCCACCTTGCGGTTGATTCTGTTGGTCGCCGGGCTGCTGGTCTTGCTGGCCGTTATCGCCGGCGTCGTTGGGCTGGTTCTGCTGTTGTGGGTCTTGAGAGTCCCCTTGCTGATTCTGTTGTCCGCCTCCTTGGCCGTTTTCTTGATTCGTGCCCTGGTCGTTCATGGCGTTTTGCTGATCGGGATTCTGCCCACCACCTTCACCGCCTTGTCCCCCTTCACCGGCTTGGGCGTCCTGATTGTCTCCCTCGCCACCTTCGCCCGGTTGCCCTTCGCCTTCGGCGTTGGGGTCGTTTTCCCCCGCCTCACCACCTTCGCCACCACCACCTTGTTGCCCGGCTTCACCCGCTTCGCCACCTCCCTCGCCTTGCTCACCCTGGCCGCCTTCTTGGTTCACGTTGGGTTGCTGCTCTTGGTCGGGAATATTCGGACGTTCCGCCGGGCCGACAATTTTCATGCGACGATGCGCGCTGACGCCCAGGTTGGCTTCCGGTCGGCGATTGTCGTGCGCGGTGGCCCAGTACTCTAGTACGTCACCCGGCTGCAAGCCTGCTTCTTCTGGGGTAAAGGGCAAACCGCCGTTGAACTTGCCGGGGAAGTCCTCCTCCAGCAATCGACCGAGTGCGATTTCTCGTTCGCCTTCCAATCCGACCAACTCGACCTGCTGCACGGCAAAGTCCGGATCCCGAGCTTCCACTTCAATGCGCACCGTCTCGTCGGAGCGAACTTCGATTTCAGGTTCCTCGGGTGAAAGGATACGTATTTCAGGGGCATAGTCGGGTGTGACTTCGATTGTGTACTTTGCCGGGTCTACATTCTGCCGATCACTCGTAGTGACCATGCGTAGTGCGTAGCTCTTATGCTGCGGTGTGCGGCGATCCTGCTGTAGCTTGAGCGTAAATGTGGCAGTCGCCCGATCGCCGTCTACCTTCATCGAAAGATCGCGGCGACCATCGGCGGCAAAATCGATGTGCGCGGACTTGAGTGGGAGGTTTGACACCGCAGAAAGAGTGACGCGTGTGCCCTCGACCGCGCGCACGTCGCCCGTGTCGGTTGACGTTTGCGTGGGGTAGCCCGTGTAGGATGGGTACTCGTATCGTACGCCAGTGACAACAATGGTAGGCCGCGAATAGACCGTGATGCGATGTTCGAGGCTGCGAGCGTCGCCGGCAGTGATCCAGTACTTGAGGTCCTGACCGATGCCGTTGGCGGTAACGCGTCCGGAAACACCGCCGCGTTTGGGTGGCAGTGTGACCGCGTAGTAATCGGTTTCTCCCTGCCGGTTCATCAGCAATCGCGAATCCACAATTTGCTGGTCGAGTGATGAGTAATGCAGTTCAACCGGTTCGTTGTCGGCCATGCCAAGAATCGCGGCCGAGATGTCGAGCCGTTCGCCACGGGCGACGCTTGCGTCGCCGGGGCTGATGTCGTTGATCTTTACACGACTTGGCGCCGCAATGTCTGCCCAAGGGGCGAGCACGCGACCCATCGTGGCGGTTGGGTCTTTTGGCGAGAACACGCGATACAGAGCGCACAGCGCGACGACGGCGACTAGTGCGTACCCAAGTTTGATGACCGCCGAGCGATCGATCACGCTCGCCATGGGCGATTCGCTAAGGCGATCTGCTGTTTGCTTTTGGATCGCCTGGTACACTTGCGCGGCCATCGGTTGTTTGCGGCCACGAAACAACAACAGATTCAGCAGGTTGTTTTTGAGCGAGGGGCTGTTTGTTTCAATGGTCTGTGCGGCATAAATTGGATTGATCGGTCGCAACAGCGGCAAAAACGAACGCCAAACGTGCCAAGCGATGCCCGCCAAAAAACCGCCAAATAGCAGCGAACGCCCAATCGTCCCCAGCCCGCCCGGCACGATCCAGTGGTCGATGATCGCTGCGGTGAGCAGAAACAGCAGCACGCCGATCACCAAAGTGATAAGGCCCGCAGTCAGGTCCACGATTTTCAGCCCGCGACGGGTTTTCTGGACCTGCTTATCAATAAACTCCTGATGCTGAGCCGGAAGGCTCACGCGGGACTGCTCATCTGCACTCGGTGGTGAAGCAACGGTAGGCATATTTTGAAAAGCAAAATGCGAAAGTGGAAAGGGAATCTACAATACTACCGAGGCAGGCAAGCGGAAGCCGTCGGATAGCAGGCAGCTTGTTTCGAGCTCCATGCTATTATACGCGTGTTGGACGCTCGTCAGCCCCTCGGAGTTCCCTTTTCCTACAGACAGGACTGTTCCGACAGGGCTATTTCCCCGACAATTCGCATTTTGCACACCCTCCCGCTCTCTAAATCTTCTCATTGCGAGCCCAACTTGATCTCCCCGAGTGATTTTCGCGATCTTGTGAGTGGCCGTCGGCGCGGGCTGGTGGCGGCGCTTCTGCGAGTCGGATTGCGCGTTGGAGAGTTCGGCTATAGTGCGGCAACACGCTGGCGGAATCATCGATTCGATACGGGAAAGAAAGAAATACACCGTGCCGAAGTCCCGGTGATATGCGTAGGGAATCTCACCGTAGGCGGCACTGGGAAGACGCCGCTGGTGGAGTGGACGGCGCGACAGTTGCGAAAGCGCGATGTGCGTGTAGCGATTCTCAGTCGCGGCTACGGGGCAGAGCAGGGCAGTAAGAATGACGAAGCCCTCGAACTCGAACTGGCGTTGCCCGATGTACCGCACTTACAAAATCCTGATCGTGTTGCTTCGGCTGCTATAGCGGTTGAAGAACTGACCAGTCAATTGTTGCTGCTCGACGATGGGTTCCAACACCGGCGCCTAGCGCGCGATCTGGACATTGTATTGCTCGACGCTAGCGAACCGTTTGGTTACGACCATCAACTTCCCCGCGGCACGCTGCGTGAATCAGTGAATGGCTTGCAGCGGGCGCAAGTGGTAGTGCTCAGCCGGGCCGACATGTTGGACGAGCATCAAAGAGCTGCGATACGCGAGCGCGCCGCTAATCTTTCGCCCGATTCCTTATGGTGCGAAGTCGTTCACCAACCGGCCGCTTTGCTCAGCGCTACCCAAGGGGTTGAGCCCGTGGGCGATTTGAGCCAGCGCCGCGTTGTTGCGTTTTGCGGCATTGGCAACCCGGCCGGCTTTCGCCACACGCTTGCAGAATTGGGTTGCGAGCCAGTCGGTTGGCACGAGCTGCCCGATCATCACGACTACACACGCGAGGATGTCGAGCATCTTGAGAGGCTAACAAGTGAGCACTCTGCGGACTTGTTGCTATGCACTCGCAAAGACTTGGTGAAGTTGCGTGTAGATGAAATTGGGCAAACGCCGTTGCGAGCGCTGGGCGTCGAGCTCAAGTTTCTCGCCGGAGAAAACGAATTGGTGGACTTGCTCGCAAGGATCGCAAAGAACATCAAACGCGAAGAGGCATAGAGCGAGCGTAAGAATCGCTTGCGGTTTCGCCGCGCCAACCTTCCTGTCAGACCTACCGTGGCCGCCGTACGACAATGTCGTTCACCACTTGGCTATGCCCTGCCAGTAGCATCGCCTCGTGTTGGGCGACTTGCTTCGCATGATAGCTCATGCACCACCCTTCGAGGACGTAGTGGTTTTTCTCGTCGAAGCGGATCATGAAGTCATGAATGGAACCCGGGATGCGGGAGGCAATTTTCATGGCGATTTCCTCAGCCATGCTTTTGCGGAGCGCAGACTCTTTTGTGGCGACTCGCATTAGAGTTTTCAGCCGTACTGCGGGGGCATAAAGATGCCTAATCGGGTACGTTTCAGATCCCCTGTCCAGCAGGTAAGCTGCGCGGGTCTCGTCGTCGAGCGACTCCGATTTTTGCAGGGCACCGCTGGGAAACTCTGAAGCTTCCAAATCGGCTTGTTTGCCTTCCTTGCGTAACAAACTGCTGGCCATGGTGGACCTCCTTGAATCCCTCCCCAGGGACACCTCGCGGCAGTTTGGCGAGATGAAACTTAGCCTTGCCGCCGATAAGTTAAGTTATTCTCATTTGCTCAACTGCGTCAACTGGAACTTGTTCAAACCCCGATTTCACCAGACGCAAAAACTCCCGCTTGCACTGCTAGCTATGCCGTGATCTTACCGAGTGCTACAAGGTGCTCCACTACCTGTTTGGCTAACTCTTCTGGGGTACCAGTTCCACCATCGAGGGTAATTTCTGCTTCGTTGGGCGCTTCGTAAGGAGCGTCAATGCCGGTGAAATTCTTGATCTCACCAGCCCGCGCCTTCTTGTAAAGTCCCTTCGGATCGCGAGATTCGCAAACCTCCAGCGGCGTATCAACAAACACCTCGACAAAGTCATTGCCGGCCGCAGTCGCTGCGTTCACTGTCGCGCGTACGGAATCGCGATCCTTGCGATAGGGACTCACAAACGCAGTAAGAGTAACTAGCCCCGCGTCTGCCATGAGCCGGGCGACGGCACCCACGCGGCGAATGTTCTCTTCGCGGTCCTGCTGGCCGAACCCCAGGCCGAATCGCTGGCCGAAGGCTTCGTCAAACTGCTCAGTCAGCATCGCCGGAGTGGCGTTCAGCCCGTGACGCACGTTGTCGCCATCGAGAACGTAGGTGCGAACGCCTCGCTCGAACAGTAGCCGATCGACTGCGTTGGCCACCGTGCTCTTCCCGCTACCGGAGAGCCCGGTGAACCACACCACGCAGCCCCGATGTGCGTTGAGCTTCTCGCGCTGCTCACGCGAAACGGACGACTCGTGCCAGACAACAATAGGATCTTCTTTACTCATAGTGGGCTGTATGCAGTGGGCAGTAGTTAATCTCGTCCTCATGCTCTAGCGTCGTTGAAGCTTGTAGCATGGTTGGATAGGTGAGGGACAGTTTACTCGATTCAAGCTTGAGCGTCTTTGCCACAGAGCGGCTGAAATTGCATTCCCACGCAGGAGCGTGGGAACGAGGCAGGGGAAACTACTCGCTGATGCCCGCCAGTTCGCACAGGTTTGCAGAAACCACTGGCTGCGGGCAGCTCCAGACCAGGAAGAAAAGCGCCTCGCGGCACCAGCGCCCCACCGGATGGCCGGCCACGTAGCCTGCGCCCTTGGCGGCGGCCAGTGCTGCTTGGGTACTACGCAAGACGAGGCTGTTGACGTTGGTGCGGAGCTGCTCGCTGGAGCAGGTAGGTGCCCCCTCGATAGCGGAGAGTAGAGCGGCGCGAGTTTGCTCCCAGTCCCGCTCGAGCGCATCCGAGGGAGTGAACAGTTCTTCTCGCTTATCGGATTCACCACGAATGAAATCCAAGGCTGCCCGCGATAACCCGAGTGCAAGCGTCGAAGTTTGCAAACCGCCCGTAGTACCGCCCGTGCCTTGAGTCATGACTTTCGCCACTGGCCCGGCTAGCAGATAGCGATCGTCGACGATCACGTTGTCGAGCTTCACTTGTCCCGTATGGCTGGCAGTGAGCCCCACGAGTTGCGTATGCGGTGGGCAGGTCACGCCCGGCAAGTCCGTCGGCAGCACGATCAGTATTTGCTCATCGCATGTCGCTTCTCTCTCAACCACTTGCGCGCCGATAACGATATGCTCCGCATGCGGCCCGCCAGTGACCCAGGGGCTCATGCCATTGAGCACGAAACCGTCCTCGGTGCGTTCGGCCCGCAACAACGGCGTCTTCAAATGACGCCCACTGGTTGTAAGATGCGAGACACCCACGGTTGCGAAGGAATCCCCGCGCGCGAGCGCCGGCAAAAGTTCTGGCTTTAGCGATTCGTTCGCTGAGGTATCAATACGCCGACAAGCCCCTGTGCGTTGCGTGAGAATAAACGTAGTGGTCAGGCACGCCGCACTGAGGGCCAAGTACCCGCGAGTGCTCATCAACGGATCCCAGGCCTGTCCGCCGTACTCCTCGCCGACAAACCACTCGAACACGCCGTACTCGCCACAAAGCCGAAGCTGCTCGGCCGGCCACCGGCCTGAGAGGTCGAGCTCGCTGGACAGCGCAGCAAGACGCTCGCAGAGTTCGGCAAGAGCCGGGTCGTCGGGAGTGGTGATTTTGGTGGGCATAGGTGATTGGGAAGGTCAACTTGATGTGCATCACATTCTAACCACAAATAGCCAGCAGGGGCAGCGGCAGCTATGAAATGAACCACCGACTTCATGAAGCAACGATGAAAACCGACCGGTCCCGCCCCAACGGATGCCCTCCTTCAATGAGGAGAACCGAGGCGCAATAAGCTACGCCTCGCCCTCAAGGAGATCGTCCTCACTCGCATCTTTCGCAATCGGCACAACCCGCACTTGCACTTCGTCACCTGACACGCGCACTTCGAACCGATCGATTTTCAGTCGCGGATTATCGAGCCAGCGTCCATCGCACACGTTGAACGACCAGGCGTGCCAGGGGCACATGACGCAACCCTCCTCATCCAATTGGCCTGCCCCCAGCGAGGCTCCCATGTGGGGGCATAGGTCGTCGATTGCGAAGAACTCACCCTTCAAATTAAACACCGCCACTAGGCGTTCGCCCACATGAAAGGTGCCCCCCTCGCCCGGTGGTAAGGCGTCCGTCTTCGTCACCGTTACAAAATCGTCGCTCATGCAAGCCAGTTTAGCACACTGGTCGCACGCCCTGAACGCGACTATTCTAGAGGTAGCGGACCATCCCCCTAACGGTCCGCACAGCCGGTCCGCATAGCGGACCCTACAAACGACTCCTCGCCATGACCGACACAACCACCGAAATCTCTCTACGCGATTTTCAGCAACTTATCCGTGGCATGTACCACGAGAAAGACGTAGCCCGCGGCATCGATGGCACGTTTATGTGGTTGATGGAAGAAATCGGCGAGCTGGCCTCCGCGCTCCGCGAAGGCACGCCCGAAGCGGGGCCATCCGAGAACTTGGCCGCCGAGTTCGCCGATGTGCTGGCTTGGCTTACTACGATCGCCAATGTAGCCGAGGTGGATCTCTCCGCTGCAGTTACTGACAAGTATGGTAAAGGCTGCCCCGGCTGCGGCCGACTCGCCTGCTCCTGCGACGACGCGGAGAAACCGTGATCGCACCGAACAGACATTCCGCTACTCGCCTTCGCTTCGCATTTACGTGTGCCGTTGTACTTACCGGCTTGGCGATTCCGCAATCCACAGCCCAAGACTCCAACAAGACAAGAATTACCAACATCCGCCTTGGCTTCGACGGCACCTACAAAGTCGGTTGTTGGACCCAGCTGGAAGTGACCCTTCAGGGCGGCTCTGAAAAAGCAACCGGCCTGGTAAGTGTCACGATGCCCGACTCAGACGGCGTGCCGGTTACCTACGTGTCGCCGCCGGAGCGAATGGTCGCCATTCTCCCCGGCACTGCTACCAAGGCACGCCTGATGGTTCGCCCAGGTCAAAGTAGCGCCGGGGTGAAGGTCTCACTCATTTCCGTTGAAGGCAGGTCACTGGCGACACGTAAATTTGAGAGCGGCTACGAAAGCAGCCCCGGAGTCATTCGCCATGGATTGGCGTCTACCAACCGACTGGTCGTTGCGCTCGGCAAGCCGGTTGGCTTAGGCGCGTTGGTACGTACCCAGAACAACGAATTCGAAAATACGGCAACGCGATTGGTACGAGTCGATGGGCTCGCGAGTTTGCCGCTCGACTGGCAAGGCTACGAGGGGGTCAGCGCCGTTGTCCTTTCTTCTGCCGATCCGAGCGTCTACCGAGCCCTGCGAGCCAACTCACCAAGGGTGATGGCACTGAAGCGCTGGGTCGAACTGGGCGGCAGCCTTGTCCTGTTCTGCGGCTCCGAGGCTGAAGAGCTACTCGGCCCGGACGGACCGCTCGAAGCGTTTGCCCCCGGCGAGTTTGTCGGCATGGTACCGTTGCGCGACTCAGCAAAGATCCAACGATTGGCCAGCGTTGAGGATTCCATCAATCGAGGACGTATCGATTTGCGAATCCCGCAGTTTGATATCGTCACAGGCGAGATCCTTGCTTCTGCGGGCAACTCCTCGACAGACCTGCCACTGGCGGTTCGCACGCGTGTAGGGCTGGGCGAAATCACTTTCATCGGACTCGATCCCGATCAGGCTCCTCTGGCCGATTGGTCGGGCCGCACCGAGCTCCTGCGCACCGCGCTCGACTGGCCCGTCGTCGAAACAGACAAACAACAGGACGCCAACGCCTACAATTACAGCGGCACGCCTGATCTTATCAATCAGTTGAGCAATGCACTGGGGGCAAAGTTTGAAGGCGTTACGCCGGTTCCCTTTGGGATCGTGGCGCTACTCGTACTCATTTACATCGGTCTGATTGGCCCGGGCGACTACTTCTTCGTAAAGCGTGTGCTCAAACGCATGGAGCTCACCTGGATCACCTTCCCACTAATCGTGGTATTGGTTTCCCTCGGTGCGTACTGGCTGGCCTACTATCTTAAGGGCGATCAGCTGCGCGTGAACCAGGTGGAAATCGTTGACGTCGATATGTCCACCGGCAACGCCCGTGGCACCGTATGGACTAACTTCTTCAGCCCGCGCGCGAAGAGTTACCAGCTCTCGCTGCAGCCACGCTTCGGCGGCCAGGACGTCGCCACCACCGCAGGGTCTTCAAATCCAAAGTCTTCGAACTCAGTGCCGCTGACCGCTTGGCTTGGCATGCCCGGCACTGGACTCGGCGGCATGCAGGGCGGAGTAGGGCAGACTACGATGTTCGACCGCGGCTACGCGATCTCTCCGCAACTCAACATGATGAACGGCTTACCCGTGCAGGAGTGGTCGACCAAAACTATCACTGCGCGCTGGACTGGGCAGCTTGACGACGCAATCGACGCGCGGCTCAACGTCGATGACGACGGCATCGTGAGTGGCCGCATCGAAAATACCTCCGGCATCAATTTTACCGACTGCCTACTTCTACATAGTAATTGGGCCTATCGCCTAAAACCAATCGGCAATGGCGCGAGTGCGAAGATCGACTCCGCGATTCAACCCCGCTCGATCAAAACCATGCTAACCAACGCTGCCGCTGGCGAGGACACCGTGTATAACGTCACGGCTGATGGCTCAGTGCCATACGTGCAGTGGAATGAGGACGTCGTGCGCACGCTCAAAGTGATGATGTTCTACGAAGCGGCCGGCGGCAGTGCCTACGCACCCACAGTGAACCGTTACCAACATTTTATCGAGCTAAGCCACCTGCTAGACGGCCAGCAAGCCATTCTGCTCGCGCGAGCCAAGGACGACGAAGGCAGCCAGTGGATGGATGGCGACAATGCTGAAACCGCCCAACCCCTCGCCAGCGACCAAGACCGCCGTTGGATTTACTACCGATTTGTGATTCCATTAAAAAAGTTAGAAGTGCTGGGCCCGTAGGGTCCGCTGTGCGGACCATAAAGTCCAGGCAAGATTCCACTCACTAAGTCGCAACAAAGTACTCGGTCCGCACAGCGGACCCTACACTCTCAACTCGTATCGCAAAAAATGATCGAAGTCCGCGACCTTACAAAAAAATATGGCGATCTATTCGCCATCCATAAAATCGATCTTAAGCTCGAAGCGGGCGATGTGTTCGGTTTCATCGGCCCCAACGGTGCTGGCAAGACCACAACTATGCGCATCCTCGCCACGCTGCTCAACCCCACCTGGGGCGAGGCGTACGTCGGCGGGTATTCCATTTACACCAAGCCGAAAGAAATCCGCCGCATCATCGGCTACATGCCCGACTTCTTCGGCGTGTACGACAATATGAAGGTCATTGAGTACCTTGAGTTCTTCGCGGCCGCCTACCGCATCAAAGGCCCCGCGCGGCGGAAAATCTGCGACGAAGTGCTTGAACTGGTCGACCTCGGCTACAAACGCGAAGCGCTCGTAACCAGCCTTTCCCGCGGCATGACTCAACGCTTGGGTCTCGCGCGCGTGTTGCTGCACGACCCGCAGGTGTTGCTGCTCGACGAGCCTGCTTCCGGGCTCGATCCCCGCGCCCGCATCGAAATCCGCGGCCTGCTCAAAGAGCTGCGCAATATGGGCAAAACCATCATGGTCAGTAGTCACATTCTCCCCGAGCTGGCCGATATCTGCAACAAGATCGGCATTATCGAGAAGGGCGAGTTGAAAGTGAACGACTCCGTGGCTGACGTCATGAAAAAAGTCCGCCAGCAAATGGTCCTCCGTATCAATGTGGTGAACGATGCTACCGCCAACCAACGCGAAGCGGCAGCCAAGCAGTTAGAAGATCACCCCATCGTGGAGCATGTGGAAGTCACCCCCGACGACCTCCGCGTCACCCTCGTCGTCGGCGACCACGACGTCAGCGTGCTCGCCAAACTACTCCTCGACGCCGGCCACGGCTTAACACGCCTGACCGAGGAGCAAATCGACCTCGAAACGGCGTTTATGACGCTCACCAAGGGTATTACCAGCTGACCCTACATGATTTCTTCCGCCGATTTACAACCTACCCGCCGGACCGTAGAATCTAAGGCCCCACTTCACGCCCCGTTCGTCTAGTGGCCCAGGACACCGCCCTCTCACGGCGGAGACAGGGGTTCGACTCCCCTACGGGGTACTGTACGTTTGTGCACTGGGTGGCTCTCAGTCGCACAACCCTGCAATTCTGGAGCTTCTTGCCAAGGGCGATTCAAAGTTTCATGATACCCAGCTTGGCGAATAGCTTATCGACTCGGTAAGCGTTTTCTCTGATAGCACCGATGAGGCTGGGGACTTTGGCTAAACGGAGCAGATTGATAGCCGCATTGCGGAAGCAGGCTAAGTTTTGGCTTCCACGGTGATGACGGACCCCACAACGGTCTTCTTGCCAGAGGACATCACGAACCCAGTGCAAACGGTTTTCAATGCCCCAATGGCTACGCCAGATCTCAAGCAGCTTCTCCGCATCGGCACGCTGCGGAGAGAGACTGGTGATGGCATACTGGACCTCGGTGATCGTCTCGTTGTTGCGACGACTCGTACGCTCTAAGCGAATCACCTGCCGAAGTCCGGGCCAGCGAGAGAGGTGCGGAACGATCCGCGTGCTGGCCTGAAGATGCCGCGTGATAACGCGACCATGCTCTTTGGTGTGCGTCCGGACCTCGGTTTGGAACGCCTCTTTTTTATGCTGACTGGCGGGGGGAAAAGGCCGGTAAGAAATCACCGGCGATGTCTTCTTCTAAGTTTCCCTGATTGCCTTTTACGACAATCAGGAAGTCACCGCCCGAATCGGTAATGGTCCTACAAATCTCGGTCTGTGCGAACATCGCGTCTCCGGTCACCACACGTCCTTCCAAGACAAGCGTCTGGAGAATTTCGGGGGCGGTCTTAATCTCGTTCGTCTTTCCCGAGACAGGCATTTGGCTGAGTACGCAGCCGGTCTGCTGATCAAACAGGCTCAAGAGATGGACCGACTTGCCGTACCGATCCAGGGTCTTACAAAGCGTCTTTCCATCAATGGCTAGGCAGGCCATTGCTTGGGGGTCGACTTCTGCGTGAGGAGTGATCCAAGCACGCAAGGCTTGTTCGAGTTGCTCCGGGTCCATCATGTTCAGTAAGTAACGAAACGCGCCTTCTTTGGGCGGCGTGCGAAAGTACCCCAGCAGATACCAAACGCTCTTCTCTTGAGCGTGAATCCACTGGGCAATGGCTTCATAGCCTCGCGCACCGCACAATACGGCACAGGCAACGGTGGCCAGCATGGCCTGCAATGAGTGGCGCCTTCCTTTAGCCCCACGCGGGTCGGGAATCTGCTGCAAGTGAGCTAGCAGACTCTCCGCGTGAGCGGCATTCACAGTAAAACCTCCTGAAATTAAGGACGAAACGTTAGTTGCTCTAAAACACGTACGCAACCTGATCTACACAGGTTCATTCTTTGCGTAGCCCTGGTTGTTGTTACCTATTACTTGCCAATGGTTGTTCGCATCAGCACAAGATTGTCATGCACCAGACTCGATGACCATATGAATTGCGCATCGGTTTTAGAGTCGTCGAACAGGTCGGTGAAGTTGGTGTACGCCGGTTTGTTGTCGACGCCGACAAACTCGTTAGTGAAGGTCTTAGCGTTAGGCCAGTCGCTATCGTCGAAGTCGGCTGCGGCCCAGTTTTCGGGGATCGGCCAGTGAGCTGCGAAGTAAGAGGTTCCGTCTGCGGCGTCCTCCGTGCTGCATCTCGAACTGTCACGGATGCCACCCTTGAGCACCAGGCATTTCTTCGTCTTCAGCGGCGCCGTGTAAAACGTTTGGGCCTTCCAGTTCGCATCGGTTATCGCAACCGTTTCGCCTGTTGTGTTTTTGATTACCGCCACCAAACCGGCGTCACCTTGATGAAACGACGCACCGCGGAATTTCTCGAAGCCCAGTCCAAGACGCTCTTCCCAATCGACTCCCATGATCCCAACCGTGAACGGGCGGTTCGCTTTGAAACGGATGACGCTGCTGTTGAATGGCGTCATCGGAACGGCATCGACCGCCAACAGTTTGCCGTTCACGTAGAACTCGAAATAGTTGTCACCAAAGACGTAAACCGTGAATATTTCGTCGCCGCCTGCGTCGAGTAACGGAATCGCTTCCAGATCAACGTCGGCAATTCCGTCTGGCTCAACCCCATTGGCTTCGTTGTACAGGTCTGCCGCTTTTGTTGCCGATTTGAAATGCGTCTTGGCAGGCACCGTCCATTCAGCGCCATCTGCCGACTTTATCGTTCCAACATTAGCCGTGCGTGGATTGTTTCCCGTCCATTGGTAGAGCTTGGTGATATCTGTTTGTGCTTCACCTTGGGTAAACGAAGGTTGCTGATCTGACTTCACATTCGATTGTTGCGCGTCAGCTATCGAATGGACTGCAGCGCAGATGGCGAGCAGAGTTGCGGTTGAAGTTAGAGCGCCAATACGATTACGGTTCATGGTTTCTCCGAGTTGACAAAAGATTGTATGACATGGGAATTCATGCTATTGCTCAGCGTTCTTCACCCGTTCGCGAAACCCATCAACTGTCCAGACGTCCCACTTGCGGAGTAACCAAAGTCCGACACAGGCCGCAAGCATCGGGAATGCGGCAAAGAAGAGGAGATTTGGTTTCTCCCAAGGATTCAAATATTGCGGGTAGCAACTAGCGGTCGAAATTGCATGTAGTACCGTTATCAACCCATATGAAACTGTGCGAATCGTTCCGGTCGCAAAAGCCAAGACCAAGATCATTTGAGCGGCACCGATTCCGACCATCAGAGCCGAGCCAAGTCCGGGCATTTGATAGTATCGCTCGAAGATACCGGCGGCATGCTCCGGGTTCATCAGCTTATCGAGCGTCCACATGAAGAAAACAAGTGCCACCCCGAGACGTAAAAGTAATAGTGTGGTTGCCAATGGCTTCTCGAGTCCGCTGCCAGTCGAAGCAAGCTGCTTTGATTGATCGTTCATATTGAAATTCCGTTACGCCTTTCGGATTGGGTAAGTGTTGGATGCGAACATGCCGACGCAAAGCCCTTACCAAACGTTGAATTCGGGGCACGTCATTTTTTTCGCGGCAACGACTAGAAAGTACCTGCCAGCGGTGCTCACTTCAAGCAAGCGGCCGCCCATCTCTAACCAGCCGCTCACGATTTCATGGGCAAAACCGCACAGTTGCGCCGGCGGTTGGCTCAATGTTTGGTCAGGAATGGTAAGTCTTCGATTTGCTTGAGCTGGTTTCGTGGTGAGATTGTGTGCCACTACCCTGCGCCTACCTGACACATGTGGCACACCTATTGCGCATCGCCGAGCGCGAGTCCAGAAACGCGTCCCCAAAGGGCGGATCTTTCTCGCCAACACTGAGCGAGAAAGGCTTTTGAAGTCGACGGAAGCCGCCGGGGCAGGTGTCCTGAAGTTATTGACCATTACGCATCCTCGAACTTTCAGCAATGACAGGAGACCAAAAAGCCGAGGCAAGAAGCCTGCGAAGAAGTTGGGTTGGAAAGGAACGCACGATGCGAACGCCACATCAAAGAAGCTAGCCTTGGTGTGATTCCAGCAGTCGCTTCATACGATTGCGAGCTTCGATTGGCAACTGCTCAGCGGAGTCGCCCGTCTCGTCTTCGATTCGTTTCGCTTGGCGCCGTGTTTCCTCGTGAATATGAATGAGATCCTTCCGAAAACGCCAACACATGCCACACATGCCAATATGCATCCACAAACCTACGCGCTGCCGCCAAGTCAACTCACGGTCGAGTGATTCAGAGACGAGTTTCGTGATTTCTTTACAGCTGAGCATCGTTGGTATCGCTAGGTTAACTTGCGTCCTGTAGCCAGCGGGTTTTCATGCACATCGACAACTTCAAACGCGCTCGATGGAGAATTACCCATAGGTTTGACGCGGTGACTTCTAATTCCTTACAAATCTCTTCTGTGTCCAGCTCATCGACCTCTCGTAGAACAAAAACGTCCGCGTGTCGACTGGGGAGCGTATCCAAGCATGTTCGGAGAATACGCCAAAAGTCTTCACTTTCAAGCGAGTCGAGTGGAGCGAAACCGGCGTTTCGGATTTCCTTCCGCCACGATCCGCTGCGGTCGAACAGGGCTTCAGATGGATCTGTGGAATCTTCACTACTTAGAGAGGCAGTTCGATTTCTGGCGCGCACAAGATCGATAATTTTTCGTTTAAGAATACCCAGCAGCCACGCCCGCTCGGACCCCGTCGCGCTATACTGCTCAACGTGTCGCAAGGCGGCAACAAATGACTCCTGTACGACTTCTTCTGCCGCGTCACCGTCGCGAAGTCGCGAGAGTGCATAGCGGTAGAGGAAATCGCCATGCTCAGCAACCCAAGAAGCAGGGCTCAGCTTCCCACCGATCTTATTCGTAAGCTCTTCGATGACGGCATCCTCATGGCGAACTGCGAAAACGTAATGGATGGGTTTCCCTTGCGGACCGATTGCTCCATTGTCGTCCCTGCAATACGCAAGTGTCAATCGCGGCACATGGTGAAAAAGCCAGCCTGAGTGGCTTTGAGTTGGGTCATGAACATTGCCGACTCCCATGTGCCTTGTTTCGTCAAGTTGATCACCGCGGCCATTGGCGGCGGTTTAGAATTGGTATCGAGTTTCAAACGCGTGGGAGCTGTTACGGTTAGAACTAGTTTCTCAGTTGGAAATTGCCCCCTGACAACCTGAGCCAGCGCCGGCGGTACAACCGAAGCAGTGTTGGCTCGTCACAATCTCACGGTGACAAAGAGAATCGTATGCAAACCTATCAATGGTCGATGGATAGCCGTCGCCAACTTCCATATCCAACATTTGATTGAAATCGCAATCGAACAATCGACCGTCCCAGCCGACGGACAGTGTGCTGCGGCACATCAGCCCGCTCAGTGCGGCCGGATTGAACGCTTCGACAAGTATTTGCATGTACTCTTCAAACTGGCTCGTCGCGATCAGATGATCCAAGTATCTGCTAATCGGCATGTTCGTGATAGTGAACAGTTGATTGAAACGGATACCGTAGCGAGCTTCCAGTTCACGGCGATAGGTAGCTTGAAGTTTCTCCTGATTCGGCGGAAGGCTTGGCCCGACCGGGTTATACACCAAAGTCAAGGTGAGACCGCTACCCTCAGTGCCATAACCGAGATGGTTTAACTCTCGCAGCGCTTCGACCGATTTTGCGAATGCCCCGTCGCCACGCTGAGCGTCGGCATTCTCTTCCAAGTAGCAGGGGAGCGAAGCGACGATTTCAACTTGATGCGTGGCAAGAAACTCGGAGAGCCCCTCATACCCTTTGGCCAACAAGATTGTAAGATTGCACCGATCAATCACATGCCGCCCGAGTAAACGAGCCTCTTGCACCATGTGACGAAAATGTGGATTCATTTCTGGCGCCCCGCCTGTCAAATCAACCGTCTTGATTGACGGGTGTCTGCGAAGAACGTCAAGGCATTGGTCAATCGTCTCCTTTTGCATTATTTCACGACGATCCGGTCCGGCGTCAACGTGGCAATGTGAGCAAGTCATGTTGCATAGTTTACCGAGGTTTACCTGCAACACTTCTAACCCACTCGCAACAAGTTTGCCAACTCCTGCGTCCAGAACCCGATCAGAGAAAGTCGGGACTCGGGGGTTTGCGGAAAGAACTTGCAATTGCGTACTAGCGATCGCTAGCGGAGCATTGCGGTGTAGCATTGATGTCTTTGCGGCACTCATTTGGGGTATTCACCTCGCTGGTTAGCATAGTTTCTTGGCAATGTGTAGGATAGAAATGCGCAAGCCGGTTCGGCGATATTCCGAGCTTGCGAAATACAATCAGACACCAGTTACGCAGTGTTTGTCGAATCACGCCTTCTTGTTCCCAGCGTCTTGGGGAAACACAAACTGGGCCAGGCAGAAGCATCACTTTTCCAATCTCGCGAATTGTGCGCATCAGCATCAGATCTTCCATTAAAGCAATTTCGGGGAAACCTCCTGCATTCTCGAACTCGGAGCGACGCACGAAGATCCCTTGATCTCCATAGGGCACTCCCCAAAATCGGGCTCTCAAGGCATTCCCATGCTCCAGTAGCCGATAACGCCAGTTGTCAGAGTTGATTCGCTGGTGAAATGCTCCTGCAATCACATCGGACCTACGTAGTGCCTCACGTATTTGCTGGCCACAAACCGGTGCAAGCCAATTGTCAGCGTGAAGAAATAGAAGCACATCGCCACTCGCATGGGTTGCCCCGTAGTTTTGCTGGGCTCCCCTTCCACGAACACTGCGATACACTTTTGCTCCGGCGGCTTCAGCCGATTGTACGGAACGATCCTGACTGCCTCCGTCCACAACAAGTACTTCGCTAGCTCCCGCTGCCCAAGCTGACCGAACCGAGCGTTCGATGTTGTTTGCCTCGTTCAACATAGGAATGATCACAGAAATGGTCAGTCCTGGGTCGGCCTTCGATTCGATGGACTCCACATAAGGGTCAGTGTCTAGCAACATTCACCCTCATTCCCGTCGCAGTTACTGATTTCTGTGCTTGTCACGCTATAGTCAATTCCTTTTGACTCCCGCGGATGTCGCGATGCGTTACGTTGGCATTGAAACGGCTCAGCTTGTGCTAGTGAGACCTCCTCGTAAGGCTCAATCGGGATGAATAAATCTGCGTAGGGTTGTTCCTGTAGTAGACGGAAGGTCTTGTCACAGACGGCAGCGCGCTGGCCACGGAAAAATACATGACCGTCGTCGTCTTCGATTTTATTGAACGGACCACGGTACATTAACGCCTGGTTGCGTTCGAGACACGGTCCTTGCTTGCCCTTATAGCCGACAACAGTAACTGATCGAAACTCTATGCCCTCCACAGTTTTCCACGGCTCCTGTTCCCGCTTTGCGAAGAACATTCCGTGAAAACCGGCCCTCGCAAATTCAGCGATAAACTCGTCTTCACGCCAAGCACCAGAAATACAGCCAGACCAGAGAGTTGAGTTGGACTTTAGGTGCTCTGGGACATCCTCATCAGAAACAATGTCGCTGATTGCGACTCGTCCACCCGGTTTGAGAACACGAAACATCTCTCGGAATAGTTCCTGTCGGTCTTGGGGACGGACGAGATTGAGCACGCAATTGGAAACAATACAGTCCACGCTATTATTAGGAAGCAACGGTTGCTCGCGGCGCAGGCGTTGCTCAATTTGACGTTGTTCGAGGATGCCATCAACACCCGATTTGGGATTGCGGCTAAGCTCGCTAGAAAGTAGCTGTAGATCGAGCTGCAGATCTTGAATCAATCCACAGCGAAACGACACGTTATCAAATCCAATAGACTTGGCTACCTCCGCCTGATACTTTCTCGCTAACTGTAGCATCTCGGTGTTGCAATCGACTCCAATCACTCGCCCCTGCGCACCAACGACTTGAGCGGCTATGTAGCATAACTTACCGCCCCCCGAGCCAAGGTCCAGCACGGTGTCACCTGATCTCAAGAATGGCGAAGGGTCACCGCATCCATAGTCACGCTGCAGAATCTCGTCAGGAATAGCTTCCAATAGCTCCGTCGGATATTCGACGGGACAGCAAAGGGTCGCTTCCCGTTGCTTGGCCGCAGCCTCATATCGAGTTTTGACAGACTGTTCGTATTGCAATGTCTCGGTCATGTTTTCCCTTTTCCTGAATAGCGTTCCGCGATAGGCGCTCGCTGGTGAACTTTCTCGAAGCGGTCTATTGTGATGAACCGTCTATCACTTTGGTCAATTGAGCTACACAGTGACAATTGCCGTAAGGCTACAATAGTAGGCATCGGGTAGTCGGCTCAGATGTCACTGGCGTTTTGTTTTCTGGTCGTTTAGGCTCCAGTCGTAGTCCAAGTAAGATACGCTAACAGCATTCTTTTGTGCAGCATTCTGCGCTGCCTCTGTCGGAAGATAAGATGAGATGGTCTTAAGCTGGGTGGCTTGGTTGCTACCAAAGTCTTCGCCGAACCAGCTCAAGATGGACGACAGGTAGAACCGCGGCTTTGCGACGTCATAACGAAAATTGCCAGGGTTTGCGAAAAATGCCTGGGTGTTCTTAGCAAGTTGAGCATCTAGGTTTTCAGCCGTGTATGCCTCATTTAACAAGCGGGGGCAGCTGTAGGAGGCGCAAACTATAGCGAAGTGAATACGAGGCTCTTTCATCGTCCGTAGCACCTTGTGCTCCATGTCGTCTAACGAGATAGTGCTGTCGCCGACAGTCAATAAGAGATCGTGCCAGATGTTGTACCCAAACACCTTTGCGGTGTGGTTTCGAATGCTGTCTGTCGGGTATTCTCTCAAGATTCCTTTCACTGTGACGGCATTGTACGCATTGATCCAGAACGCCAGCTGCGACTCACGAGTTGCTCGGGCCTTCCTGCTAGCCTGCGAAAGCGAATTGAGATACACATCAAGACTTTGAGTGTCTTGCGCAGATCCCTTCCAAGCTTGGTAATTTACCTGGCCGTCTGAATCGACGTACTTTTGTAGCAGTTGATGCCAGATGCGATGGTCGACCTGGTCCATCGAAACCTGCTGGCTTTCTGGAAATTTCCTGCCAACATGGACCTTCGAGCCGGCAGACGCGCTGGGTGCGAGGCAGCCCAGCAGGAGAACAACGCCAGATGTCAAAGTAAAGAAATTGCGGATCATGCGATAGAATCCTTTCGATTAACAATGGCCAAGTGGGTGAAAGTTACTGCCTCGATGGCCCTGACCAATGGCCCCTGCAACGTGCGAGGCAACGCGCCCATCGTTTCAATGGGTAAATGACGGTGGCACGCTGAATTCCTTACGGGCATTTCAAGAAAAGTTTTGTCAGACCGAAAAAAAACGCTCTGAGATGTCGATCATCGACCTACTGCTAGCTTGTACCGAGGCCGCGAGAATACGCCATTCCTGCCAGGCAAATCTTGTGGGACTCACACTTAGCAGGTCCAGATTTTTTGAAGTCGGGGGTCTCCGTACGTTTTCTCGTACTTTGCGCAATTTTCTGCTGATCTCGTGTAAGGAAAGGACGTCCGACACCGTCGTTACCGAATTGGTAGTTTATCCACTCGGCAAGAGAGGCAACGGCAAGAATTTTACGAAACGACGGCTAGTCAACGATCGAGTACGCAAAGGCGACTTCCGGAAGTGGGGGCGATACTTGGGCGAGCGGTCATCGACCACGGTCCGTGAGGACTTAAGCGTCTCCGGCGAAGCGTGGAATTACATTAGCCAGGATGCCGCGTGTAACCGGAGCTGCCAGAACGTTCGGTATCAACACGAGTAGCGACTGCGGTTTGCTCCCTGCACCACAAGCATTTAGAAATACGAGCTCGAGTATGATCTTTTTTGCCATCATTTTTGCTGGACTATGCGTCGCCTACGCGAACGGTGCTAACGACAATTTCAAAGGGGTCGCAACACTATTTGGCAGTGGCACGACGAGCTTCAGGACTGCGCTGATCTGGGCGACAGGAACAACTTTCCTCGGCTCGCTGACGGCATACCTACTTGCCGGAAACCTTATCCAAAGTTTCAGCGGCAAGGGCCTTGTAGACGACACGATCGCTACGCAACCCGCCTTTGCTGCCGCCGTTGCGCTGGGAGCGGGACTGACGGTCCTTTTGGCGACCTGGGGTGGTATGCCAATCTCGACCACTCACAGTCTGGTGGGTGCGCTGCTTGGCACCGGTTTGTTCGCCGGCTCGGCTTTGGATATGGGAATTCTTGGGTCCAAATTCCTACTTCCGCTGATCCTTAGTCCCATTCTGGCAATCGCCGCGGCTAGCGTGATTTACCCAGTGTTTCGCTGGAGTCGCCTTCGACTCGGGATCGGTCGCGAACATTGTCTTTGTATTGGCAATGCAACGGTCGAGGTCCTCGCAGACAACCACCATGCGGTGGCGCTGCAACGAGCTGAGAAATTGAGCGCGACGTTAGGTAATACCGTCACGTGCCAAAGTCGATATCAGGGAGCGGTAATGGGAATCTCGGCCGCAGAAACTCTCGATCGTTTACACTTTCTGTCGGCAGGGATGGTTAGTTTTGCCCGAGGGCTCAATGATACGCCCAAAATTGCCGCGATGTTGCTCGTCGCTCCCTTTCTGGGAGTCTCAGCGAGCCTCGTCCTCGTTGGTACCGTGATCGCAATTGGCGGTTTACTAAGTGCTCGTAGAGTCGCTGAGACGATGAGTCATAAAATCACTTCGATGAATCACGGTCAGGGATTTACTGCGAATCTTGTTGCCGGCGCTATTGTGATTGGAGCCAGTCGCTACGGTCTGCCGGTCTCAACAACCCACGTCAGTTGCGGCTCATTGTTCGGAATCGGCGCAACGACAGGCCAAGCACAGAAAACGACCATTCTGAAGATCCTGCTCGCTTGGTTTGTGACGCTGCCAGCTGCGGCTTTATTAGCCGGAGTCAGTTATTGGTTTCTGGCCCAACTATAGCTCGTGGCGTTTATTGAACTTCAACGACAGATTCATTTCCAGCAGAAGCAGCATTGGGCTCGAGTGATTGCCTAGCCACCTGTAGGCGACTAAGCGAAAGTACTTGGCGCTAAACGCAAGGCGGTTATCCCACTCACAAACCGTCTCGCTATCGTCCAACGATTTCAGTCTCGGGATGAAAGGCGTACCAGGCGAACCAAAGCGAGTACATCCATTGCACACCCTGATCGGCTTCCACTACCCGCATGCTTTTCGCGGCGTTGTTGTATTGAATGACAATCTTTTTGCCATCGACTATATCCTCCACTCGCTGACGACCTGGAGCGAAGTACGATTCCGGATAGGCTTTCGCAGTCGTATCCGTCCAAACGCCGAGGACTCGTGCTTTGGCCGGCAAGCGATTGTCCGTTTGCTTGACCGGAAACATTAGCCGTGGCGTGGAAAAGTAATCACCGTAGGGACTACGATTGTAGTTGCGTTGATGTCCTGTTTGAGAGGACAAGACCAACGAATTCGGATGTTGTGATAGCCATTCTTTCCACGTGGTAAGTTCCAGTGGTAAGGGCAACAGCCCAACTCTAGCACTCGGTCCGGTAATCCCTCGCGCCATGATCTGCGACCACAAACCCTCTGGCTGACCGCCACGGTCAAACATCAATACATTGCTGTTGTACAACAAACCTGAAACTCCGAATTCAAGTTCACCTTGCTCCGTGCGACGATTGAATGCGGTACAAGAATCACAGAGGGGGCAGTAGATCACGGCCACTGGCGTATCGCCAAAGCGATCGTTTACGATTTCATGGTAGTTGAGAATTTTCAGCGGGTAAGCTTTGGCCTGGTTTGCCACCACAACGCCAATCACTCGGTCCGCAGGTTGCAAATACGTAGCAGCCCTGGAAGTGATGAACTTCGGGTTAGTCAGGGCCGGGATCCCGTCTTTGGGAGGCCCGCCTGAATGCAGCTCGTTTTTGGGTACGATGCTTGCCGACAAATCGAATTCAGTCGTAGGACGCTGTCGCGCAAATTGCACCGTTTGCCGTTGTGGCAACAGACTGGATTGAGAAAACTCGGCGTTGTTGGGAAGAACTCGCTGCGTGCGAACTTCCTGGTAGGCCAAGGAGAGCATCCAGGCTGTGAGCGCAACAGCGGCAATACCGGCATACCCAAGAGACCGGCGATGGGTAACAAACCACACACGTCGGCATATTTTCGAAAAGTAGCTTAGAAGTGACATGGCTGCCCTCCGATTGTAGAATTCGCCATTTGGGATTTCGAGCGACGTAGGGAACAACCTGCACAAGCAACCTGTGCTAAGCCACCCGCTCCGCTGCTAACTTGTCCGAGATCTCCTGGCGATGCACAGCGATATGTACTGGCGCCTCAATGCCGAGTCGCACCTGCTTACCTTGCATCTTGAGAACGTGGACTATGATCGTTTCGCCATTGAAATCAATGACGATTCGTTCGCTGCACTTGCGAGAAAGAACTAGCATGCTGATATCTCCAATGGTCAAAATTCCAAGACGATTCTTAGTGCTCAAGGCGATGGCCACTAAGCCTTTCGCCCGTTGTCAGGACAGTATCCTCTTGAGGGGGCGCGGACGAAGCACGCGCCACCCCTATCATCACGAACCCGACAGTTAGTAGTTGCAGAGCGGGGATATCGACACTCGTCGCAATTGAGAATCCAAACCGCTGCCAGAAAAAGTTGCGCTGCCATTCACTGGCCTCTGGCCACCAGACGACGCCTTGATAGATCAGTAGTGTCAACAGCATCAACGTACCTGCGCCAAGCAAAATCATTCCAAGCTGAATGGGCGATTGGACCGCTAGGCGGCTTGAATTACTTGAGAGAAAAACCAAGGGAAGCAGGACGACGAACCATGCCAAATGGCAGCCGACCAATGCCTGTGTTGGAGGACCGCAGCCCCACGGACCGCAAACGGAATGGCCCCAATCGCCAGAGATCTGCGTGACTGCCAATGACGCGAGTAGCATGGTGGTCCAAGCAAGAAGCTTCAGACCGTTCTGAAATGTAATCACGCGATTGCCAATAGATTGAGTATTCACAATTCTACTCCCGCTAACGTTGGATACGCTCACTGATCAAATAGAAGCTGCTGCCTACAGTGCAATGCCACCGTGGGAAATTGGGTGACTCCTATTGGTCTGCCAAGCGAAGCTTCCATCTGTACGACGGATGGATCCAATCACGCTTACACCATTTCCGGAACAATCACTTGATTTCTACCGCGACGAGCGTTGTGTCGTATTGCAACGGCCCACCACAGTGTTTTTTTACCTGCTCAATAAGTTCATCCAGCATTTCAAACACACCTAAGCTCAGTGTGCTAGCAGCGATGGTGGCTAATCCCGACTGGCCTAGCGCTTGCCCGGCCGAATTGACATTCTGAGTGATGCCAGCTGCAAAGAAGAGTAGACGGTCGCCATTTTTAAGCCCGATCATTGTTTGAGAATCGCCATACAAGATGTCCGGCCCCCGACCGATCGAACTGTGTTGGCTGGCCAAGCGCTGTGCAAGTCCCTGGTTAGGGCGCAGCAGTAACCCACCTGGATGATCAGCACCGCTAAAACAAACGGTGCGTTGTGTGAGATCGATCCGGGTAGCCATAAACGAAGACCGAATATCTAGTTCATGGAAGTATTCATAGATAAACATGTTCAGAGAATGGACCATGTCTGCAGGGCCGAATAGGCCTTCAATCAGATGGCGTGCCTCACTACTAATTCGAGACGCCAGTAGAGCCGATGCGATTCCTCGCCCCTCCACATGACACATGGAGATATAGCACGCGAGCGGGTCATCCTGTGGAATACGCACCTGACAGTAGTCATTTCCAAGTGGCTCTACAGAAAGATGTCGAACGTCGACATCAATACTTTGATGACGGACGGCGATTGGCAAGAGGCTACGATGAACTCGCTCGGCAATCTCTTTTTCGTGATTCAAAGTGTGCCTCTCGTGAGACAGCTCTTGTCTTAACTCCGCAAGTTCTTCACGCAAGAAACTCACGAGTTCCGTCTCGGTCAATCCATCGGTCGTTTGTTTTTTTTCAACGCTCGTCATCTAGTCATGCTCCTTCTATGCCGGACTGAACCAACCTCCTTAGACCCACGAGTGCCGTAAGTTGTGGGCGTGTGCGGATGACAATACGATCAGCGTATCAGTACTGAAGATTGCCGTTCTGTGGGCAACGCCACATTGGGAATAAAATCGCTGCAAATCAGCCACGTGCCAGCAATGACGACTTAACTAATTTTGGCACTGGGGCTGCCCGGCAAAGTTTTTCCCAGTCCAAATGTAAGGATATGGCTTGCTGCTCGTCTTTCTTGTCAGATAGGCACGCGGATGTGACCGCCCCATCCGCGTCGGGCAACCCAAAGCGAACAGCGCAGCGTTGCGCATCGTAGCCATGTCAATTAGGGGCGAATTCAAGTCTAGAGGAGTTGTAGCGATGTTTACTAGAACGAAGATCGCGTTGGTTGTTGTGGGACTTACTGTTGCTCTCGGTGCATCGGCTTTTGCGCAGAGCGGAAAAAAAGGCGCGAGTACCTCCCCGAAAAGTGGCCCAGTTGTCGTGCCGGCCACTGGGTCGGTTGAGCAAACCGTTGCCGCTGTAAAGAAGATGGTTGCTGGGAATGGCATGATGGTCATGGGCGAGATCAATCAAGGAAAAGTACTCGCCATGACGGGACTCAAGCTGCAGTCGGAAACGCTGTTCGTCGGAAATCCGAATGTCGGCAAGCAGCTATTCACTGTCGAACCTGGCGCTGGTCTGGTCGTGCCTGTGCGGATCAACATCTACTCCGACCACCAGGGACGGACCCATGTAACCTACATCCCACCCTCACAGCAGCTCCATAAATTTGGGAATGCCAAGGTTGACAAAATCGGGATGATGCTGGACGAGAAACTGGCAAACATGACAGCGATGCTGAATCGATAGTTTAACCCCGGTATTTCCACTTTCCGTGCGATGGCTCCGGTGGAGCCATCGCACGATTAGGAGTCTAAGATGCGCAAGTTCCACAAAGAAGAGTTGATAGTGTCAGGCATGGTCTTGCTGCTAGCCGGGATCTCGCCGAATATCTTTCCAGCCGCCCAGGCTGGGCTTGCGACCATGCCTGTGCTCGCTCTTTGGTTGCTGCTTCCAGCCTCGCTGGCACTGGCGATAGTTACCTGCCTTGCAAGTTGGCGGGGCCACAGGCGACTTAGTAACCGCATACTTTCCGGAGCAGCAGCCGGTATCGTGGCCACCTTGGCTCTGGAGGCCGTACGGGCAACAAGTTTTCATGTGTTCGAGGGAATGCCTGGAGACCTACCTCGCCTTCTCGGTGTTCTCATGACCGACCGCTTCATGCTGGGCCCCTCGCTCTTATCGGATGTACTTGGTTGGACCTACCATTTCTGGAATGGTGCAGCTTTTGGAATCATCTTTGCCGTGCTGTTTGGCCGTGGTTCACTACGAAGCGCCGTTATCTATGGGGAATTGATCGGAGTCGGTTTTCTCCTGAGCCCGGCCGTCAACTCCCTCGGCGTGGGATTCATGGGGCTAGATATGCCGAAGATGCCCATCACCGTGGCATTGGCCCACTTGGCTTATGGCATCATCTTGGGAATCCTGTGCCGCCGCTGGATCCGTCACGGCGGGTGGCTTCTTCATGCCTCGCTGGATTCAAAGCGGAGCAGCGATACTGCTAGGCATGCTCAATCACAGCCTCCCCAAATAACTGCAAACAATCGTACGTGCGAGGTAGCCCATGCGGTCGATCGCTGACTTTAGTTACGTCCCGTTCAGAAATTGATTGCTATATGATCTTGTTCTACGACTGCGGTTTTCCAAGCTCATGGCAATCCCGCACCCGCTCCCGTGGATATTGCTAGTGGGCCTCGTCCTGTTTGCAAGGCCGGAAGCGACGAGAGTATACCGTATATTTCTCAGGGCAATACTCGTGATCGACGGCGTGTCCTTGCTCTTCGATACCCCTGTCGCGGTGAAATGGATCCAGGGCGGACGGAACGTAGCGGGTCGGAAAAGTTGATCAGCATTGGGCTGGTATGTTGACCAAACGAATACAAACATGGAGAGCGAAAGATGAAACACTCAAAAGGCATTTGGACAAAGGTCGGCGTGCTGTCGGTCGTAGTGGTGGCCATCGCAGTTGGTTACACGCAGTTTGGCGACTCGTTATCGCTCGGTAGCCTTGCAAGTCGAGAAGCTGAACTGCGGCTGTACCAAGTCGATAATCCCGTCCTCGTCTACGCGGTTGCTTTCCTGGTCTATGTGGTGATCACTGGATTGTCGTTGCCGGGAGCTGCCGGCTTGACCTTGCTATTCGGATGGTACTTCGGTTTTTGGCGTGGCGTAGTGCTGGTTAGCTTTGCCTCGACGACTGGAGCGACACTAGCGTTCTTCCTCAGCCGCTACTTATTTCGCGACACGATACAGCATCGCTTCGGGGATCGGTTAACCGCGTTCAACAAGGCGCTTGAGCGCGAGGGGGCTTTCTATCTGTTTACCTTGCGGCTCATTCCGGCAGTTCCCTTTTTCGTTGTCAATGCAGTCATGGGACTGACGCCGATTCCACCGCGATCGTACTGGTGGGTCAGCCAACTCGGCATGCTGCCCGGTACTGCAGTCTTCGTATACGCCGGATCAAGTGTTCCGAACCTGACGACGCTCGCCGACAAAGGAGCCAGTGGTATCCTGACTCCTCAACTGATCGCTGCCTTCGTGTTGCTGGGTGTTTTTCCACTGGTGGTAAAAAAGGCGATGCAGCGACTTCACCCCGCAGTCGCCCAGAACGAGAATGGCAAACTGTCGGCCGCGCCGAATTCCCAGACCACCCCCGTCGTATTATCGAAGTGATCGCCTGAAGCACATAAACACTCCGAATCAACCGAGAAAGCAAAATGACGCTAGTTCAATTACAACCCAATGACGAGCACAACCAGGCACTCGAAGCCAATGTGCATCCACCCGACTGGAGCAACCCGACTCCAGCCGGCCGCTACAACTTGGTCGTGATCGGGGCCGGAACTGCTGGTTTGGTTGCCGCTGCCGGTGCCGCCGGGCTGGGAGCGAAGGTCGCATTGATCGAACGCAGCTTGATGGGCGGTGATTGCCTGAATGTCGGTTGCGTTCCATCAAAGGGCGTGATCAGTGCGGCTCGGGTCGCCGCAACGGTGAAGCACGCCTCCGAATTCGGCGTTGAAGTTCCTGACAGAGTGAATATCAATTTCGCGAACGTCATGGAGCGAATGCGAAAGCTTCGTGCCCGCATTAGCCCAAACGATTCGGCAACACGATTCAGCGACCTTGGCATTGATGTCTACTTTGGTCAGGGCCGGTTTATTGACTCCAATAGCATTGAT
The DNA here is from genome assembly GCF_007741515.1 of Adhaeretor mobilis. GTDB lineage: Bacteria > Planctomycetota > Planctomycetia > Pirellulales > Lacipirellulaceae > Adhaeretor > Adhaeretor mobilis. The sequence continues at coordinate 4,913,150 of NZ_CP036263.1, read as the reverse complement.
GTCGATGGCACGAAGCTCGAATTCAAACGAGCTGTCATTGCAACGGGAGCACGCGCGTCTGCTCCGCCAATTGCCGGACTGGACAGCGTCGAGTATCTGACGAATGAAAGCGTCTTTTCGCTGACGGAGTTGCCTCGGCGATTCGGTGTCATCGGGGCCGGACCCATCGGCTGTGAGATGGCCCAGTCGTTCGCACAGCTTGGCTCCGAAGTCTACCTCGTGGAGTCGGAGCACGGCATTTTACCGCGAGAAGATCGTGAAGCTGCCGAAATCGTTCGGAAGGCAATGGAGCAGGACGGCGTCAAGCTACTCTGCTGCGGACGCAACCTAGAGATCAAGAACGAAGGCGGTATTCGACTGACCGTCGAGTCGCATGGTCAGGAATACAACGAACCGATCGATGCATTGTTAGTCGCAGTTGGCCGAGCACCGAATGTTGAGAACCTGAACCTTGAAGGAGTCGGCGTGGACTTCGACAAGAAAGGTGTCAAAGTCAACGACCGGATGCAAACGACCAATCCGAACATCTTTGCGGCAGGCGACATCTGTTCGCCGTACCAGTTCACGCATGCTGCCGACTTCATGGCTCGTATCGTAATTCAGAACGCACTTTTCAAAGGACGCAAGAAGTCAAGCGCCCTGACGATTCCGTGGTGTACTTATACGTCTCCAGAAATTTCTCACGTCGGTCTCTATGAGCATGAGGCCGAAAAACAAGGCGTCGAGATCGAAACGTACGTGCAGCACTTCAGCGATGTTGACCGCGCGATCCTCGAAGGTGAGGACGAAGGCTTCGTGAAGATCCACACCAAGAAGGGCTCGGACCAAATCCTCGGAGCGACTATCGTGGCCCGCAACGCTGGCGACATGATTTCTGAAATCACGCTGGCAATGACACATGGCCTTGGTCTATCGAAGATCGGCAGCACAATTCATCCCTATCCGACTCAGGCCGAGGCAATCCGCAAGCTCGGCGATCAGCACAGTCGCACCCGGCTCACACCGCTTGTAAAGACAATGTTTAACAAATGGCTGGCGTGGACTCGCTAAGGAACACTCAATCATGAATGCCGAACAACAACGACTCATCGAAGATCGCGACGGGAAGAATCCTTGGCGCGCGTTTGGGCCCTACCTTAGCGAGCGCCAATGGGGAACGATGCGCGAAGACTATAGTGAGCACGGCGAGGCCTGGGAATACGTGAGCCACGAGGCGTCACGCAGTCGCGCTTACCGTTGGGGCGAGGATGGAATCGCGGGCTTCTGCGACGACAAGCAGCGACTTTGTCTGTCGCTCGCAATGTGGAACGGTAGAGACCCCGTTCTGAAAGAGCGAATGTTCGGGCTAACGGGAAACGAAGGTAATCATGGTGAAGATGTCAAGGAGGTCTACTATTACCTCGACGGCACGCCGACGAACTCCTATTTGAAAACGCTCTACAAATATCCACAGCGCGGGTTTCCGTAAGACGAACTGGTGTCGCGGAACCAGACGGGCAAGGATCAACCCGAAGTTGAGTTGATCGACACGGATGCTTTTGACGATGACCGCTACTTCGATGTCTTTGTTGAGTACGTGAAAGCGGATGCCGAGGATATTCATGTGAAGGTCACGGTTCACAACCGGGGGCCCGAGGCGACGGAGTCCGCGGGTTTCATAAAGGTCGCTGACTCCATGTTGGCCTACGGCGTTGTTTAGCCACATGCCATTGGCCGAGACTCAACCGATACATTCGATTTTGGCGAAATTGTAACCAGACTTGAGAAAGGACAAACCGACAATGGATTTCTTTGAGCGAAGTCTCCTTATCCACGAACAACTCCGTGGAAAAATTGGCGTCGTTGGAAAGATGCCGATAGCCAGCCGCGATGATCTGTCGCTGGCGTACACACCTGGTGTCGCACGCCCGTGCGAAGTCATCGCGAGTGATCAGAACAAGGCTCGTGAGTTGACGATCAAGCGAAACTCGGTTGCGGTAGTGACTGACGGATCGGCAGTGCTGGGACTCGGAAACATTGGCCCACACGCAGCCATCCCCGTGATGGAAGGCAAGTCGTTGCTGTTCAAGGAGTTCGCCAACATCGACGCATGGCCCATTTGCCTCGACACACAGGACGTTGACGAAATAGTCGCCACGGTGCGGCGAATTGCACCGGTTTTCGGCGGTATCAACCTGGAAGATATCTCGGCTCCACGTTGTTTTGCCGTCGAGCAGCAGTTGCAGGATATCGGCGTCCCCGTCTTTCACGATGATCAACACGGCACGGCGATTGTCCTGTTGGCCGCGCTACTCAACGCCGCAAAAGTACTCGAACGTGACATCACTCAAATGAAAGTCGTGATCAACGGCGCCGGTGCTGCCGGGACAGCGATCGCACGTCTATTGCGTTGTGTCGGCCACAGCCCGAATGTCTGCATCCCAGTTGACGATGTTGTCGTGTGTGACTCTAAAGGCGCGATTCACAACAGCCGTAGCGATTTGGCCAACTACAAGCACGAACTGCTTTCCTACACGAATCGCGAGAATCGCAGGGGGACGCTGCAAGATATGATCGACGGAGCCGATGTCTTTATTGGCGTCAGCAAAGGCAACTTGCTTTCTTCGGACGACGTCTCAACAATGGCCACAGACTCGATCGTTTTGGCAATGGCCAATCCAACACCGGAGATCATGCCGGACGATGCGAGACGCGGAGGCGCCGCAGTGGTCGGTACCGGGCGGAGTGACTTTCCCAATCAGATCAATAATGTGCTGGCATTTCCTGGCATCTTTCGTGGGGCGTTGGACGCAGGTGCCAGTGTAATTTCCGAAGAAATGAAAATAGCGGCAGCTCATGCTTTAGCCTCTGCGACGTCGAGGCCGTCTCCGGAACGTGTCTTGCCCGACCCATTGGATCGTAGTGTTGCACCTCGCGTAGCCGCAGCAGTCGCCGAGGCGGCACAAAGAAATGACAGCTAACCCCCGACTAGAACAACGACAAACTTTTTCCTCAAACTTGCGCAAATCGCCTGGAGACCAAAATGGAGCTCAACGAACAACAACAGCAAATGTGCTCGCAAAGCAAATGGGATTTTTCCGACCTGAGAGCTCTATTTCTGAATTGCACACTTAAGAAGTCGCCAGACAAATCACATACACAAGGTCTGATCGATATTTCCCAGACGATTCTGGAAGCCAATGGCGTTTCTGTTGAGGTACTGCGGCCCGTGGACTTTAGTTTAGCTTTCGGCGTCTACCCCGACATGACTGAGCAAGGTTGGGATCAAGACGAGTGGCCCCAGATTAACGAGAAAGTCAAAGCAGCGGACATCCTCGTAATCACGTCGCCGATTTGGCTGGGTGAAAAATCGTCGGTCTGTACTCAAGTGATTGAACGTCTCTACTCGTCGTCAGGTGATTTGAACGAGCAAGGCCAGTACGCCTACTACGGGCGCGTCGGTGGTTGCCTGATCACAGGCAATGAGGACGGTGCGAAGCACTGCTCGATGAACATTCTCTACTCGCTACAGCATCTCGGGTATGCGATTCCCCCTCAGGCGGACGCGGCATGGCTGGGTGAAGCAGGTCCCGGCCCGTCCTATCTCGATCCAGGTTCCGGCGGCCCTGAGAACGACTTCACCAACCGCAATACGACTTTCATGACTTGGAACCTCATGCATTTGGCTCGCATGATTAAGGACGCTGGGGGAATTCCCGCTCACGGCAACCAACGCTCTCAATGGGACGCCGGCTGCCGATTCGACTACGAGAACCCCGAACATCGGTAGATCGAGCATCTGTATTGCGAATTGAGTAGTCGGCAGTCAAACACCTGAATGTAACGCAAACGGAATCACAATGGCTCGTTTTCAAATCCTCTCCTTAATTGGCGGAGGCATCCGCGGCGCATTTATCACTTCCTACTTGAAGGAACTGGAACAAAAGCTCGGTCGCCCCATCGCAGAATCGTTCGACCTGATTGCCGGTACCTCAACGGGAGGGATCATTGCAGCCGGATTGGCTCTGGGGATGTCGGCCGAGCAAATGCATGACTTCTACGTCCGATATGGCGAGCAGATATTTACGCCCAGGCCACCTTACAAGGCAAAGCGGCTAATGCGATTTATCTTTCCCGTCGCGAATTGGGTTTTCCGGGAAAAAACTGGCAGCGGGTTGGACTCGGCATTCCGGGCTCGATACTGCCCACATGCCTTGCAGACCGCTTTCGATGAGGGTTTTGGAGATCGAACACTCAAGTCGGTTGAATTTACAAGGCTGATTATTCCTTCGGTCAATCTCAGCCGCGGAGAGCCTCACATATTCCGATCGCGGCATCTGCCCTTGGGAGTTCGCGACAGCAACTTGAAAGTTTCCGACGTAGTGATCGCAGCGACAGCAGCGCCTACGTATTTTCCACATCGACAGATTCGCGACGAGGCGTTTGTAGACGGAGGTGTTTGGGCTGCCGACCCAAGTATGCTGGCGTTTTCCGAAACCATGCGGATTCAGCAATTCTGCACGCGTGAAGGCATGGATCCAGCGTACAGCACCAAAGAGGTTCATCTACTTTCGATTGGCACGGGCCGAGCTCAATACTCACTAGAACCACCCGGCGCAGACGCGGGCGTGTTGTTTTGGGCACCGCGAGTTGCCGATTTGATGAGTACCTCACAAGTCCAAGGGCTTCACTTGCCGTTGAAGTACTTGCTGGGAGACCGCTACCGACACGTCAACTTTCCGATGGAACGCCAGTGGGGTCTCGCCGAAGTCGAAAATATTCCAGCGCTGTTCGCCATGGGTGAAAAGCGTGCTGAAGAAACCTTTGACTGGGTAAGCGATTCCTTCCTGCAACATCATCGAGATCAATTTGTCCCCTTCGATTCCGATGAAGACGCCATTGACCTTGATGAGTTTGGTTTCGATTAGCCTGTGCCACCAGAAATCTCCGAGACGATATCATGATTGAGCAGACTCTAGCCACCGAAGATTTCCTTGCAGAGGCCACCGAGGGAGTGGCGCGAAAAAAGGAATTGCTTTGCAAGTACTTCTATGACGAAAAGGGCTCGCAACTATTTGATAAGATCGGTGAACTCGACGAGTACTACTTGACTCGCACCGAACTCGGGATCATGAGTACCAATGCCGTCGAAAGTGCAGAGCAGCTAGATCGAAACGTGAAGTTGGTTGAATACGGCAGCGGCAGTTCGATAAAGACACGACTCTTGCTCGAAGTGCTGGAGACCTGATTTCCGAAGTGACGTTGGCGATGACCAACAAGCTCGGCCTTGGCAAGATTGCGAGCACCATCCATCCCTATCCGACGCAGGCCGAGGCAATCCGCAAGCTCGGCGATCAGTACAACCGCACCCGGCTCACACCGCTCGTAAAGTCAATGTTTCACAAATGGCTGGCGTGGACTCGCTAAGAAATACTCAATCATGAATGCCGAACAACAACGAATCCTCGAAGATCGCGACGGGAAGAATCCTTGGCGCGCGTTTGGGCCCTATCTCAGCTTGCTGTTCAGACTTGCCTTGCTCCAGCGCGCTCTTTTTCACGTGCTCATATTGTCGTTTATCCTTCGCCGTCCATTCAGGCGTGGCTTTTATCTTTAAAAAGGACGACTCAGTCCTCGCGGGATTCGAAGTCCCCACGAGAGTTAATCTGGCGGTGAGTGAACCAGCGGAGGGCCCACAACATAACTAACCCGCCGAGGATAGCCCCGATGAATCCTGACGGCTGTATGCCGACTTCTTCAGAACCGAACAACAGGTACCAGATCATGCCCCCCGTGAAAGATCCGCCCACCCCGACAGCAATCGTAGGCAGGCAACCTTGCACATTGTCGTTGGGAGACAGTGCGCGGACAATCGCTCCGACGATCAGCCCAAACACACACCACCCGATAATGTTGCCAATCATAAATGCAATACTTCCAATCGTTGGAAAAATGCCGCGGGCTACCCAAATTGAGTAACCCGCGGTGGAATCGAAATAATGTAGCTCGCATCAAACACGAAGCGTGCTAGTACCGTGGTTAGTTGTCGTCGTTGTTATTAAGCTGGCGGTGACGCTCCACTTGCATCTTCTTGCGATCAACGCCGTAACGCTTATCGAACTGCATTGCGAAGCTCTTGTCCGCAAAATTAGGCCAGTTGTCCTGGTTGAACCCCTGAGCACCTTCCAGTTTCTGCTGGGTCACGTCGAGCGTTAGCATGGTCTCGTCGCGGTCATCCGGATCGGTGCGGGTCTTAAAGGCTTCAAAAGGTACGGCGAACATCTTGTCGCCCATCCCTAAGAATCCACCATAAGTTACCGCAGCGTAGGCGATTTTTCCTTTGTGACAGTCGAGCACGATATCGTTAATCTCACCCAGGCTTTCACCGTTAGGTGTGTAGATATTCATGCCGGTTAGCTGGCTCGCACGAACCATATTGCCCTGCATTTTCTTATCCACCTTGTTGCCATCCAGCCGATTTGTGTTGCGCTGCTTGACATTACGCTCGTTGAGAGTCGCATTGCCCTGGGCTATCACACTTCCGACAGCTAGCAATGTGCAGAGTCCTAATGCGATTCCACCGGGAAGTAGGTTCGAAATTGTCATCTTTGATTCCTTCTACTTAAATAGCTAATTCGTCTTCATCCGCAGGAACATCCCGCGATAGGGTAGCCGAGACGTTTTAGCCGGCGGCCAGATAGCCGCCACGCATGTCGTCAAACCATTCAGCAATTACAAGAGCTTTCAAACTGTGAAACTTGCTTCTCAGCTTCTTCCTTGGCGATGCCATATTTCTCTTGGACTTTACCAACAAGTTGATCACGGTTGCCGGCAATTTGGTCCACCTCGTCGTCAGTCAGGTCGCCCCATTTTTCTTTCACTTGTCCTTTTGCTTGTTTCCATTTGCCTTCGATTTGGTCCCAATTCATAGCTTTCTCCTTAGGTTTCATATTGCAAGTCGGTCCTGCCCTCTAGTACATCTCTCTACTTGATATAGTCAGCAACCCTTGTGCCAAGTAGGTAATTGCTCCCATACACGGGCTATCCTGCTGTTAGTCAATAATCTTTTCGATGTAGACGGTGGCTTGTAATGAACGACGGGAAACCAGAGTGGTGCCTAGACAATCAACTTCCCGCTTTCGTCTCACCGTTAATAAGGCACGCGCAAGAAAAAAGTGGCGAAGCCGGGGGCTTCGCCACAGTGAATGAGTTTACTATTGAGACGGCGGGCAATACTGCTAGTTATCCTCTGTCTCGACATCGATATCACCATTGTCTGGATCGCGATCAATTTCCACTTCGCCATCAGGCGTTTCAACGTCTAAGACTTCCCTTTCGTTATCGCAACCAGCTAGGGAAATCGAGAGAGCGGCAAAAAGTGCGAACGCTATGCTACTGATGCCGAACTTCGCTAAAAGAGTTTTCATGATGGTTCTCTAGGTAATGTTTGGCAGTGGGAAACAAAAAGCGACGCCAGGAAGCAACTGTCTCGGCACAGCGCCTCCTGACATCGCAGGTTTGCAGTCTAGGACTGCAAGCTCAAGCTACAACAAGTTTCCGTAGGTCAGGCGGAAATACGGAACCTGCTGCAATCAAGAGCCAAGTCTCTCTAAAACCTTGAATCTCGTAAGAGCAAGTTGGATGCCAATTCTCTGGTCCTGGAGTTCTCGAGGGATTAATCAGACTTTTACCAGGGCTTTTCCGAGCTTTTCCCCACTAAGCAAATTAATGAACGCTTGTGGGGCATTCTCCAGGCCTTCGGTGATGGTTTCTTTCCAGACAATCTGGTCAGACTGAATCCAGCTCTGCATGGCTTTGACGAACTCATCTTTCAAGTCCATGTGGTCTCGAACGATAAATCCTTCCATCCGAATACGCTTGCCAATTATTTTGAACAGATTGTTTGGCCCAGGTTCGGGGTCTTGTTCGTTGTAGGTCGAAATCATTCCGCAGCAAACGATTCTGCCTCGGTCGTTCATATTGTCGATAGCGCCCTGCAAATGATCTCCGCCAACGTTATCGAAGTAGAGATCAATCCCGTCAGGAGATAGCTCAGCGATTTCCTGAGAAATGTTATTGGTCTCGTGATAGTTGAAGGCTTTATCCACGCCGGCATTCTCTTTCAGCCAGGCAATTTTTCCCGTCGATCCAGCACTACCGATAACGAAACATCCCTTAGCTTTAGCTATTTGACAGACAATCGACCCCACAGCACCAGAGGCCGCAGAAACAAATACCCGCTCTCCGTCTTGAAGATTTCCGACTTGAGTGAGCCCCACATAGGCTGTCATGCCGGTCATTCCGAGTACACTTAGATAAGCTTGCGGGGGAGCTGCTGAAGAATCAATTTTCATGACTCCCTCACCATCGGAGATCCAGCATTCACGCCAGCCTTGGTTGCCCAGAACGTAGTCACCTTCCTGAAAATCAGGGTTGTTCGAGCTTTCAACCTTGCCTAAGCAGCCGCCCTCCATGGGCTGATTGAGTTCGAACGGTTCAACGTAGCTCTCGCCCTCTCGCATGCGTCCGCGCATATAGGGATCAACGGAGAACCATTCGTTGCGAACGAGGAATTCGCCCTTGCCCACATTAGGCAAGGTTGCCTCAGTCAGCACAAAATTGTTCTCTTTGGGAATCCCTTGAGGGCGAGACTGCAAATGGACTTCACGACTTTTCATATCAGCAACGAGCAATTTTGAGCTTGGCTTCGGTTCATCTCAGTTCTTAAGAATGTTTTCATAGACGTCCCGTGAGTAGCATGACAATCAGTACCAACAGCAATATTCCGCCGAGGCCGCCTACCGCGGCACTCTTCATGATGGCGGCGACAATGAGAATCAGTACGATGAGGCCAATAATTCCGAAACGCATGAGAAAACTTTCGTGTTGAAGTTGATTGCGACGCACTTATCCGCGGTTTGCATACATCGTCACAAGAGGGGTGTGCTTTGTTACTGTAGGATATTGGTCAGGCTAACTTCTCGATTCTAAACGCGGGTTATGGTGAATTTCCGCATACAACGTTCGGGAGGTTTCGGCACCCAGCCAACCTCCTAAAATACTCACTGCTAGACCAAGGGCACCGGCGATGAATTCGATCCAGAGTATGGATTGGGCGTAGGTGGAAGCGGCCTCAGCGGCCTCGGATACTTGAGTTTGGTATTCTTCAATTTTGCGCGACACGTCCGCATTCACGCCATCGACGATGTCATTCACCTGGCGCGTTGTAAGATTGGTATTATTCACCAGTACATCCTTTGCACTCTGCAAATTCCCGTTGAACAACCTGATGCTGACTCTGCGAAGCGTCTCGGGTGTTAGTCCTTCAAGGGCCTGGGATACGTCGGATTGAGAAACTTCAGCACCACCCCGAGCATCCAAATCTGCTATGAAATCTGCAGTTCGGCGGTTTATCGAATTCGCCACATCGCCAGTTAATTCCGTCTTGTTTTCGTCGGTACCCAGCTGCTCCTCAAATTGATTCGATATGCCTTCCACGATTTCTCGAATTTCAGCAGTGGAGAGATCCGTTTTATCGGCAAGTGATTCTCGTGCGGCAGTTATCTCGCCCTGCACTAGCAAGGTGGCAATTTCTTGGACGTCATCCGCACTGAGCGACTCTATGGCGCTCTCTACTTCCTCAGAATCGACCTCCACGCCACCCTCGGCTTCATATTCAGCGACCACCGAGGCGGCTCGTCGCTTGAGCCTGGCTTGAATGTTGTCTCCCAAGGGGGTATCAGCGGCATCTACTACGGCTGCGCCAGCATTGAACACCCCACTAGCTGCCCCCGAAGCAGTCGTTGCAACGACGCTTGTCGTTGTTTCAACAGCACTGTAACCAGTCTGCAGCAAGCCCTTTATGCCGTAGTAGCCGAGCACCATGCCCACGGTAGTTGCGACCCCCCAGAGGACAAAACCGTGGAGCATACCAACGGTATCATCAACTTTCCCGCTCAAACGGGCCGCCAACATAGAGCTAACGAAATAGGCAATTAGCGCAGTGAGAACCAGCCATACCACAGTCCCGATGAGCATTCCCTGTCCCACGGCTTCTCCATCAGTAACGTCAGCAATACTCACACCGAGGGCGAGCCCCAAGAGCCCGAGCAGCCAACTCAGGGCCAGCATGCAAGCCAGCCCGCCGAGGATAGCGCCCCAACTTAGAAGCGGGGGGCGGTCGAGATTCGTAACGACCTCCTCGTGGTCGGCGGCAACGGCGTGTCCGTGTTCGTGAGAGGAATGTTCGTCGTGGTGGCTTTCAATCATGGAAAATTTAGCGGGGTCGAGGTTGAGAAATGGAAGGTCCAGACAAATTGCTGTGAAAGAGATGCTTGCAAATGCTATGCCCGACGATGCAGCTCTAATGAGAGCGTCAGAGGTCTACTTAACCCAGCAGAGCGTGGATTCGCTGACCCCAGGGTGGTGGTTCTTTGACCATGCAGTCGAAATAGTCGGCATTAGATATTTATGAGAAATAAATAAATGTCTGATCAGGATTTCTCTGAGTGATGCCGATTCGACGGCTCCAGGGATAGAGTCGCCGTCCGATGAGGAGTTAGCTTCCACAGCCGGAGCGGTCCGAGATTAGCATGTTATGCCGAACCTTACGGTTGCTACAGCATCGCTGTACCGGCGATCAGGCTATTTCTATGCATTGATGCCGCACTTAGACATTCAGAGAATTGGCGTGTTCACGATGAGCGAAGCTTCAGATTACTCGCGCTGGAAAAGAGACGCGAGCGTGGCGGCCGGTTCTGGTCTGGTAGCAACCCTGCTAATGGCAGGAGTTGTTTTTATGATTGGCCGTGTGACGAGTGACGAAGCACGCGTACTCCTTGAAGCAATCCTGCCGACGAGTCGCTTTATGTGTTCGGCGGTAATGACCGCCGCTGCCACGATTTTAGCCTTGATGCTTACTTTGCTAGGGATGTCGATCAACTCAGATTTGCAAATGAAGCCTTTGTTCTACCGACGCATCCAAGAAATTGCGTTTTACGACATGCTTGTTCTTATTATGGCCATTTTGTTTTTAGTGATCCACTGCATCCCGATTACCAAATCGGATGACATTCCCCCTTGGTGGTACAGCACCGCTTACTACACTGTGCTGACTCTCTCTGCCATCTTGGCCGGTGCGGTCATATCTATCGTGATGATGCTCTACACGGCGATCCGTGACATCATCCACACGTTTGGCCTAGAGGAGGATACAGGCCTTGTCCGGGACTCCTCAGAAACTGAGTCGGAAAGCAGTTCCTATTAGACTAAATTTCATTTCAAAAAGTAAGGAACACAATGAACACAGAATGGATCACGGCTGAGTGGGCAAATATACCCCTGATGCTTTTTACTGCTTTGATCACTTACGCAACGATTCTAGTACTCACCCGAGTAGTAGGCTTGCGAAGTTTCTCAAAAATGTCAGCTTCCGACTTTGCAATGACGATTGCTGTGGGTTCGTTGTTCGCTTCCACTATCGCTCTCAAGAACCCCTCTTTGCTGATAGGATTACTAGCTATTGCCTCGCTCTATTTGGGTCAGTGGTTGTTGGCGTGGCTAAGGCGGAAATCCAAAACTTTCAGTAAGCTGGTTGATAACGAGCCACTCCTTTTAATGAGTGGTAGCACGATCTTGGATGAGAATTTAGACAAAGCAAATGTTACACGAGCTGATCTGTTCGGCAAGCTTCGAGAGGCGAATGCCCTTAACTATGACCAAATTTTGGCTGTGGTATTTGAGACTACCGGAGACGTTTCCGTTTTGCACACTACCACCGACAATCAGACGCTAGAACCAGATTTCATTCAGAACGTCATCGGTTCCGAAATGCTCACTTAACCAATCGCCTGGAACTCGCTCATGCCAGTCAATGCGCCGTCTGCTCGGCAACCTCAAGAGACGGCAGGAGTACGAGAAGGAAATGGGCTACGATCAACAGGGGCCGAGCTTGGGTTGAAGAAGTCGCTCGTAAGCAGGGATTTTCCGCGTATTGTCACGCGGTAGTTGAAAACCCGCGGCACAGATTGATTGCGAAGCTCGAAGCCCCCCATTAGAATGGGGTGATCCGCAAATGCGACCGGTTTCAATAGCTCGCCCATCGCCTCTTCCCGCCGACCATCGGTTGAACTCTTCCAGCGATGGAGCTCTCAATGATCAATAACGGACACGCTGTAAGGACACCATGATCCAGCGCCGACTGAAAATAGAACAACTCGAACGCCGCCTTCTCTTAGCGAGCGATTTCGGCGACGCCCCTGAGCCTTACGATACGTTGCTGGCGGATGGTGGTGCGGAGCACGAAGCTGTAGGACCAACGCTAGGATTGACAAGGGATTCGGAACCCGAGGGCACCCCTTCACCGGTAGCTGACGGCGATGGGTCGGACGAAGATGGAGTCACTTTTGGCACGATCCAGGTCGGGGCGCTCGACGCAACGGTGACCGTCAACGTGCAAGGAGGGGCTGGCAAGCTTGACGCTTGGATCGACTTCAACGGGGACGGTTCGTGGGGTAGTCCAAGAGAACGAGTCTTCGCCTCTCATGACGTCGTCGTCGGAGACAACCTGCTCACTTTCGACGTTCCCAGTGATGCTATTGCTGGCACCACCTATGCCCGATTCCGGTTGAGCACGGCAGGAGGACTGGGCGTTACCGGCCCAGCCAACGATGGCGAGGTTGAGGACTACGCGGTTTTCGTCACCAGTCCTACAACAGCCAATCGAGAATTCAGCCCCCTGCAACCTATCAGCACCAGTGCCGACGGAGCAACCGACGTATTTGCAGCGGATCTCGATAGCGATGGCGATTTGGACGTGCTTAGTGCCTCGTCCGCCGATGACAAGATTGCCTGGTACGAGAACGACGGCAACCAGAACTTTACCGAGCACACGATCAGCACCTCTGCTAATGTGGCGTTTAGCGTGTTTGCGGCAGACTTGGATGGCGATGGCGATTTGGACGTGCTCAGCGCTTCGTTCTACGGCACGATCGCCTGGTATGAGAACGACGGCAACCAAAACTTTACCGAGCACACGATCAGCACCAGTGCCCGCACACCACGCGATGTGTTCGCGGCAGATGTAGATGGCGATGGCGATTTGGACGTGCTCAGTGCTTCGTCCGGCGACGACAAGATCGCCTGGTACGAGAATGACGGCAGCCAGAACTTCACCGAGCAAACGATCAACACCTCCGCTGATGGAGCACACAGCGTGTTTGCGGCAGATTTAGATGGCGATGGCGATTTGGACGTGCTCAGTGCTTCGTTCGGCGACGACAAGATCGTCTGGTACGAGAACAACGGCAGCCAGAATTTCACCGAGCACACGATCAGCACCTCCGCTGATGGGGCACGCAGCGTGTTTGCGGCTGATGTGGATGGCGATGGCGATTTGGACGTGCTCAGCGCTTCGTTCAGCGACGACAAGATCGCCTGGTACGAAAATAACGGCAGCCAGAATTTCACCGAGCACACGATCAGCACCTCCGCTGATGGAGCACACAGCGTGTTTGCGGCAGATTTAAATGGCGATGGCGATTTGGACGTGCTCAGTGCGTCTGTATCCGACGACACGATTGCCTGGTACAAGAATGATGGCAACCAGACTTTCACCAAGCACACGATTAGCACCTCCGCTGGTACTGCGCAAAGCGTTTTTGTGGCTGATGTTGACGGCGATGGCGATTTGGACGTGCTCAGTGCGTCTGCATTCGACGACACGATCGCTTGGTTTGAGAATAACGGCCCTGCTGACTATGGTGACGCCCCTTCTCCCTATCCGACGACTTTCTTCGAGTTTGGAGCACGACATGCAGCCGTCGGCCCAACGCTAGGTGCAACACGAGATGCGGAAGCCGATGGCACTCCCTCTTCGACAGCCGACGGCGACGGCGCAGATGAAGATGGGATAACGGTCAGCTCCATGAGGGTCGGTCAACTAGGTGCTACCGTCGACGTCGAAGTTCAAAACGCTCCAGACGGGGCCTACTTATATGGCTGGATCGACTTTAACGGCGACGGCAAATGGCTACACGCTGCAGAGTGGATCGTATTAGGAGCGCCAGTAACTAGCGGAAGCAATCAATTGACTTTCGACGTTCCCAATGATGCCGCAGTTGGTACAACCTACGCTAGGTTTCGACTCAGCACAGACACCCGGCTTAGCCCTGTCGGACCAGCGAATGACGGTGAGGTCGAAGACTATGAAGTAGAGATTCTCCCTCAAACAATAGCTAGCGGGCGCTACTTTGATCCTGTCCCTGTAGTCGCCGGCCATTCCGAAATCGATTTTCTCTTGACTGTCGACTTCGATCAGGACGGCGACAACGATCTCATTTCTGGTACCAACGAAGGAATTTACTGGTACGAACACACAAATGGCCTGAATTTCGAATCGCACCAGATCACGCCTTTTGTATCCCTTCACGTATCGGTCGTGGACTTAGATCGCGATGGCGACCTTGACATCCTGTCGAGCACTTATCCGGGCCTTTCCGGCGAACCTGACGAAGCTCCGCGTTCTTCATGGTTTGAGAATCGAGGGCAACTTAGTTTTGTTGAGCATAGTGTCTGGTCGATTGTTGGATCGAGTCCAAGGCTCGATCCAGTTGACTTTGATCAAGACGGAGACTTCGACCTTGTCCAAAGTACAGGGATTGATCCCTCACATTATATAGTCTTTGAAAATGACGGAAATCAAAACTTCTCTTCCGATACGAGATATTATCCAGGGATTAGTACAACACCGCTTCAGCTAGTCCACGCCGACTTCGACGGGGATGGGGATCTCGACATTGCTCAGATTAATGACGCCGGCGAGGGAATCGAATTATCGCTACAAGCGAACTCTGCCATTTCAATCAGCCCGAGCGGACTTGCCGTGTCAGAGGAGAATGAAGCGGGTTCTGTAACGCTGTTTCGTGAGGGTAATCTCACAGAACCCACGACAGCAAGGATAGAATTAGGTGGGACTGCTATCTATGGGGAAGACTACACACTTGCCGGGATTACAAATTCTGGAAATGGCCATGTCCTTGTTGACTTTCCCAGTAACGTCGATTCAATAACTATCGATTTTGTCGTAGTCGACGATACTCTATTGGAGAACGTTACAGAACTTGTTCACTTGGAAGTTGTACCGACGGATTCTGCACCTGCTGAGGACTCCACGCTCGTAGTTTCCATTACGGACAACGATGTTGGGGACTTTGGCGATGCCCCTTTGCCGTACCCTACCTCTAAATTTGAATACGGGGCCGGCCATCGCTCTCAAGGGCCCCAGTTAGGCGCTGTGAGAAGTAACGAGCTAGACGGCCAAGCCTCGACAAATGCTGCTACCGACATCGGCGACGACGGCATCACCTTCAGCACCATCCAAGTCGGCCAACTTGACGCCACAGCAACCGTCAATGTGCAGAACGCCCCTGCGGGTGCAAAGCTCGAGGCCTGGATCGATTGGAACAATGATGGAAGTTGGGGAGGTGCGGGCGAGCAAATTGCAGCGAGCTGGAGTGTTGTCGAAGGAGACAATATGCTGGAATTCGATGTGCCCGCCGATTCTCTCAGCGGTAGGAAGTACGCTCGCTTTCGCCTCAGTACAGAAGGTGGTTTGGCACCGGGAGGTATCGCCAATGATGGGGAGGTAGAAGACTATGCTTTGACGACTCTACCGCCAGAAGCAACGCCAGCTGAAGCTCTTATTGAATCACCGATTACGACTCTAACTGGATCACATAATCTTCTGGAATTCGGTGACTTGGATGGGGACGGCGATCTCGATGTAATCTCGGGGTATGTAAACGGTACCTCTGGAAGAATCGCATGGTATGAGAATAACGGACAGAAAAGCTTTTCGAATACGACAGTCATCTCAACACTACGAGGCCCAAGCTCCTTGAAAACTGCCGATATTGACGGTGATGGCAACTTGGACCTAGTTGCTAGCTTCTACAATAGCGATGTCGTTGCATGGTACGAAAACGATGGGATAGGGAACTTCCAAGAACAGATTCTATCCTCAAATCTTGATGGTGCTAGCTCTGTCGATGTCGTGGACTTCGACAGCGACGGCGACATGGATGTGATAGCGTCCGCTTTTTGGGGAGATACTATCGAATGGTATGAAAACAACGGCGAGCAAATATTCACGAAAAAGACTGTGACGGCCACGGTCGATGGCCCAGTCTCCACGGTCGCTGTTGATGTTGATAGCGATGGTGACTTGGACCTTCTAACGTCTTTAGGACAGTACGGCGTCTCTAACGCTCCTGATGACCAAATTCTCTGGTTTGAGAATGACGGACATGAGGACTTTACCCTACGATTGATCGATGACACCGTCGTCAGCGCTGGTCAAACGACAGTCGCTGATATAGACCGAGACGGAGACATCGATTTTCTCTTCGCCGAATCTGCCAGCGATTCCATTTTCTGGTACGAAAATGATGGCCAGGAAATATTCACCAAGCAACTCATCACGTCGACAGCTGGTGGAGCAGATTCAGCACGGCTGGGGGATATCGATGGCGACGGTGATTTTGACGTGTTTGCAGCAAAGAAAGATACCGGCGCTCTTGGATATTACAAGAATGACGGCAGCCAGAACTTTACTGATATCTCTTTCCCTCCCGGCCTAAGTGCGAGGGAAGTCCGCGTTGCGGACGTTGATAGTGACGGTGATTTGGACCTATTAACCGGACATAGCGCCAATCGAGGGGTCAGGTGGTTTGAGAATTACTTATTCACGCTGGGGCTTCAAAGCAATATCTCTGAACTGTCAGAAGATTCAACGGATTCAGCAACTATTACATTTACTCGCGCGGGCATTCTCACAGAAGAAGCAGTTATTGCCTTTGAATTCGACGGAAACGCCGAATATGGAGTCGACTACGAGGTCTTGGGTGCAACCGTGTTCTCCGGCAAGGAAGGAACGATTACTTTTCCAGAAAACGAAGCAAGTATTTCCTTGCAGATCACGTCGATCGCCGACGACTTCCTGGAACTCGCTAAGAACCTACAAATTACGATACCTGAACAAGAGAACAAGAACTATCTTCTCGGCGATCAAACGACCGTATCGCTGAATCTGGTTCAAGAGAACACAGACGTAGTTGCCGACTACGGCGACGCACCATTTCCTTACCCAACCGACGTACCGACGGGCCACACTCCGTTTGGGCCAACTCTGGGGACACTGCGTGATTCCGAAACGACTGGCATGCCTTCAGTAAACGCCGATGGCGACGGTGCCGACGACGATGGAGTGGCTTTCAGCGAACTCCACGTGGGCCAAACTGGAGCCACCGCTATTGTCGAAGTACAGAATGCACCCGAAGGGGCACGGCTTGATGCCTGGATTGACTTCAACGGCGATGGCTCCTGGCAAGGTGCCGGTGAGCGGATAGCTGGTAGTCTAGAGGTCGTGAATGGACAAAATGTTGTGCAGTTTAGCGTACCGTCGAACGCGATGTCAGGTGAGACCTACGCGCGTTTCAGGCTCAGCACATCAGGTGGGTTAGGAATAGTAGACTTAGCAACCGATGGAGAAATCGAGGACTACTTAGTTACCATCAACACACCGTTGACTGTCGTGGGATTGAGCCCCTCACCCAATCTGATTCCCTCTAGCAATGGAACCGCCGAGTTCATAATTCCAGCGGATGTCGATAGGGATGGTGACATTGATATCGTGTCAAGAGTAAACGGGCCAGTGGTGTGGTTTGAGAATCTTGGAGCAGGGCAATTCGTAGAGCATTTAGCGTTCAATTACTCTGCTGACACGGTGAGAGTGGTCGATCTTGATAAAGATGGCGACTTTGATTTCGTAACTGATGTCGGATGGTTTGAAAATGACGGCGAACAGAACTTCACTCGCCAAAACAACCAGTCAAGTTACCCTAGCGTTCACACGCTAGATGTTGCAGACATTGATAACGACGGAGACTGGGACGTTCTGGCCGTAACTACAAGTAGGAGCAGTATCAGATGGTATGAAAATGATGGCCATCAGAATTTCAGCCTAAGGCTATCGCTCAGCAGCACGTTTGATACCGATGAAGTCTATAAAGTACAAGCACGAGATATGGACAGAGATGGCGATCTCGACTTCATCGCAGGATCGAACGGATTCTTCGGAAAAGTATCCTTGTATGAGAATAATGGCTTGCACGACTTCACAGAAAGAACAATAGACAACTCCAGGGATCATACCGCATTTGAGGTAATCGATTATGACCGAGACGGGGATTTCGATGTCATTACGATCAGCGAAAATTCAGACAAGATTTATTTACTGGAGAACGATGGCGCGGGGGACTTTGTTAAGCATTTGATAACCACTGAGATTGATGGGCCTACGTCACTATTTGTATCGGACATCGATGGAGACGCAGATTTAGATCTCCTGGTCGCTTCAAAGGATGGGAGTGGCGTCTCAATACTGCAATATGCGAATTCGCATGAGTTCTTGCTCGTACCTGTCATAATGCCAGATGAAAACAACGAACGCGATTTCGTTGATGCGATAGCGGCAGATATCGACCAAGATGGCGACCTGGACTTACTGGCCGCGCCTAGATTTGAAGATGAGCTATTATGGTATGAAAGTATCCCCGATGGCGTCTTAGCTAGTGTCACCCAAACGTCAATTACAGAAGACTCCGGTGGGGTAGCGAAATTCATTTTTACGCGCACGGTCAATCTAAAGGAACAAGTTGATTTTCAATTTCAGGTAGGTGGTACAGCAGAATACGGAGTTGACTACGAAGTCTCGGGCGCGACAAGTTACTCCGGATCGTCGGGGATAGTTACTTTTGCGGCGGCTGTGGCTACTGCCGAGATTATGATTATACCGATATCTGATGACGATTTTGAGGATCACGAAACCGTGACTTTAGAGCTTGCAAATATTGCAGGTTTGATACCTTTCAGCCAAGACCTCTCCGCTGTCCAGCCCACAATCATCATCCTACGCGACGAACCCGTCGACTATGGCGACGCCCCTAGAAGCTATTCCACCGACGATCTCCAAGCGGCGGCACATGCACCGATTGGTCCGACTCTGGGACTGACTCGCGACGCGGAACTCAACGGTCAGCCCAGTGTTGCTTCCGATGGCGACGGGGCCGACGAGGATGGTGTTACTTTTTCTCCTATTCGAGTTGGTCAAGTGGATGCCTCGGTCACCGTGAACGTGCAAAACGCACCGACAGGAGCGCGACTTGATGCCTGGTTTGATTTCGACGGCGATGGGACTTTCAATGGGGCTCATGAACTCATTGCAGCTCGTCTCGATGTCATCGAGGGCGACAATCTTGTCCGCTTCAGCGTCCCGACGAGTATCAATTCCGGTAGCACCTATGCTCGCTTCCGCTTGAGTACCGAGGGGGGACACTCTCCCACGGGCTTCGCGGCGGATGGTGAAGTCGAGGACTATCAAGTAGTCCTGCTTCCCCCGGCAAGCAGTGGTGGCGCCTTTAGTAACCAAGGGCAGGTAGGCAATTCGCCAATCGTGGGCCAAATCTTGGAGGCTGCTGACTTGGACAAAGATGGTGATCTTGATTTGGTGACTGCAGGATTTGAATTACAACTCCAGTGGCATGAGAATGTTGGCAATGGTGACTACGTTACCCACGATATCACTCCGGAAGCGTTCAGCCCGAGCGAAATGGAGTTGATCGATTTTGATCGCGACGGCGACCTGGATGTCCTGGCGGTTGGTATCTCATATGTCTGGTTTGAGAATGATGGCTCGCAAACGTTCACTTCGCACATGATCGCCGAAGTCACGCGGGGTGCAAGCAATCTGATGGCGGTCGATATCGACAATGATGGAGACCTTGATGTTTTGTCGACTGAAGAATATAGCTTTGGCTTTAACTCGTTACCGGCTAGAGCACTTTGGCATGAGAACTTGGGTGATGGCAACTTCCAGACTCGCCAGATTGCCACCTTGGACGATTACCCATTTGCGGAAGAACACTTGGCTGTAGGTGACCTCGACAATGATGGGGACCCGGACCTCGTTGTGGGTCCTACCGATGACTTCGGTCGTGGCTTAGATTGGTATGAGAACGACGGCCAAGGAAACTTTGCTCGACATGAGATCACCCCAACGTTTCCGGGTACTGATCGCGTATGGTTGCCATCGAGGGTCAACTCAACCCAGCTAGTAGACCAGAATCGGGATGGAAATTTAGACTTGGTCTACACGACCTCATTCGGCTTTCCCGGCTGGATCTCAGGTGATGGTGAAGGTGGGTTCGTGCATTCGGGTTCGATTCCTTCGAACAGTCCCTTCGAGAGTTCTTTAATACCCCTTGACGTGGATGGCGATTCCGACCTGGATTGGTTTTACGCTTTGCCGAGCAGCGGAAGTTTCTCATGGTATTCTAACGACGGTGCCGCTACCCCTCGCTTGAACCTTGAGCACGAGCTCAAGACGGACGCTTTTTATTATGATTCGCTTGTGCTTGCTGACTTTGACATCGATGGTGACATCGACGCTCTGACCGTTCGTGCCGCTGACAAAGTAGTCGTCTGGCACGAGAACATCGCCCCAGATGCCGGTGACTTTGATTCCAACGAGACGATTGATGGGTTTGATTTCCTGGCATGGCAGCGCGGCCACGGCACGTCGGATAACGCCACTCGTGAGCAAGGGGATGCCGACGCCGATGGTGATGTGGAAGCGGACGATCTCAACGACTGGCGAGGCACCTATGGATACGAAGCGCCGCAGCCTTCGGCGGATTTTAATTCCTACAATGGGGTCGACGGCCACGACTTCCTCACTTGGCAGCGCGGAACGACGATTTCTTTTGGCGCGGGACGAACCGCTGGCGACGCCAATCTTGATAGAGCTGTTGACGGGCAAGACTTAGCTATTTGGATAAGTTCCTACGGGGCTCAAGAGTCCTTAGTTGATAGTTCGTTTGCCTTGGCAAGTGCCACTAGCGCAAACGCCACGCTAACAGAGAACGAGCCTGCTTCTGCTATCAACTTATCCCCGAGCAAAGCCTCCCTCATCGATGTCGCATTGGCGTTTGAGTGGACCGACAAGAAGGCCTCACGCCAAGAATCGCAAATACTAGATCTAGGCCACGTGATCGAACCACATAGCTATCCAGTTTCGTTAGAGCAAGCTGGAGCCAACCCGACGCTCGCTTCAGCCGAGGACTCAGAGATTATCAATCCCGAATCCCCTTCGGACTCAGAGGAAGAGCCTTGGCTGTCAGATCAATTACTAGAGGAAATCTTCGGTTAAGAATCATCAAGTACGACGTTCGCATGAATTCCCTAGGCTCGTACCATCGCCATAATGCCTGCCTTTACGGCTTCACTCAGGTCCGCCCAGCGTTCGATTAACGCTCTCAACTCTGAATCTTCAACTCCCGATTGTGCGCCAACTGCGCCGCATTCTGCGCCGCGGGAATCAGGAAGTGCGGTTTCTTCCGGGTTTGAAGCCCCTTGTTCGACTCCCCTACGGGGTACTAGTGTCTGTAGCTCGCAGACGCTCTTCGATGCACTCTCTTGCAATTCAAGGGGGTTCTCCCCTTCGCCGGTTTTCTCTTGCAACGCCTTGCAAACCGATTCAGGGCCGTGCTGCTGTGCTTTTGAGTGCCGTGCCGTGATTGTGCAGCACTGTGCGTTTAGGTCGCTGATTCTCGTAAGCAGTTCTGGCCACGGTTAGCTTGACCATCGGTTTCGGCCCGTGAATTGCGGAAACTGTGGCTGGCATCGGTCGTCGTGCATGTTGCGCGACGCGGCTTCTGTACCTTCTAACAATAAGAGTAACTGGTCTATCTGCCTGATCGGCATCGCCCGTGCTGGTGCAAGCCAGCCGCGGTACTGCGCTGCAGTTTGCAACAGAGCATTGCAAATTGCACAAAAAAATTCTCACGTTGATAAATCTGCGGTGGGATGAGACTAGCCCTTGCTGTTGGCTGCCAGAAGTCTTGAGATATCTAAAGTGTCAGCGTTCGAGCAAGGATTGGAAGTGCCCAGTGAATGCTATTAGAGTGCATGCTATTGGCTCGGTTCTTTGTGATTTTGTTTGGCGAGACTCTCAGGTCGGAAAGCTAGGCGCAACGTGGGCAATGAGGCTCGCGTTTGTGACGGCGATGCTGCCCCATTCACAACAAGTCGCATGGGGTGTCGATTTGAGAGCGGAGCCCGTGATCACCACGGGCTTCTCGAATCCCGTCTTTGGAACAGCGGCACCTGGACAGAGTGGTACACTCTATGTCAGCGAACAGAACGCAGTGAGGATCAGCATCCTCGACCTTCAGACCCAGCAGTCATCGACCTTTCTCGACTTAGAAGATTTCGCAGGAACGCAGTCGGGCCTCCAGACGTTCGCTTTTCATCCAGACTATGTCAATAACGGAAGAGTTTATCTTAACCTCTTTGACAGTAATACGAATGACATCAAGATAATCGAGTTTACTAGATCGGTCTCGGATCCGTTGGTAGCAGACATGAATTCTATGCGGGAAATTCTCACGATCCCGAATCCCACCGGAAGTCATAACGGTGGCTGGCTCGGCTTCAGCCCCGTCGATAACCAATTGTATATAGCCACCGGCGATGGTGGCACGTTTGCTGGGCCCGACAAGGGTCTTCCCGCCCAAGACACGTTTGATGTGCGAGGAAAGGTGTTACGGATCGATGTTGATGGCGACGATTTCCCCACCGACAGCGGCCGCAACTATGCAATCCCGGCGAGCAACCCGTTTGCGACCCTCGGCGGTGCACCTGAAGTATTCGCCTACGGTTTGAGACATCCGTTCCGCGCT
This sequence comes from Adhaeretor mobilis, assembly GCF_007741515.1. Taxonomy (GTDB): domain Bacteria; phylum Planctomycetota; class Planctomycetia; order Pirellulales; family Lacipirellulaceae; genus Adhaeretor; species Adhaeretor mobilis. The sequence continues at coordinate 4,890,375 of NZ_CP036263.1, read as the reverse complement.
AGCTTTGACCGAGCCAACGGCGACCTGTTCCTAGGTGATGTTGGCTCGGTACAGTACGAGGAGATCAACTTCATTCCAGCGGGAACAACGGGTGGTCAAAATTTCGGTTGGCGTGCTCTCGAAGGAGACGTCGATGTTCCCTTTAATAGTGATCCCCATCCCCCAAATGCGATTCCCCCAATCTTTAGCTATCCTCATGGGTCCACTGCAGCAGTAATTGGGGGGTACGTCTATCGCGGCTCGGCTATTCCTGACCTCCATGGCGCCTACTTCTACGCAGACGTGGTGCGAGACGAATTTGGTTCATTTCGCTATGACGGAACGAGTGTGAGCGAGTTTGTTGATCGCTCTAGCGAATTGCTCAATCCTCTAACGCCTACAGGGAGCTATAACGGTATCGTCAGCTTCGCTGAAGACTCCGAGGGAGAGCTCTATTTCTTCGATCGCGTGTTGGGCGACATCTTCAAGATCGTTGCCGATGAGATCCAGACGACTGACTGGATCAACTCTGCTGGAGGAGACTATGATACGGCCGCCAATTGGAATCCAGAGAATGTCCCCGACGATCCCCTATCAGAACGGGCCCGCTTTAGTCTCCCCGAAACGATGACGGTCGCATTCTCCAGCACGAGCACAACTATTGCTGATCTCACCGTTAGTGCTGGCAATGTGACATTCCGCGTGAGCGGCACTACGGCCGATGCAACGCTCCAGGCAGATGACGACATCGTGATTGATGGGGGTAGTCTGTCCCTCGCTCAAGTCGACGGCGCAACTTTCGACGTCCATTTGGCTGCTGCTGATGAGCTTCTCATTTCCGGTGGGGCGACGCTAACAGTGGGAGATGGTTCCACAGTAGATGCCGATTCAATTGAATTGGGCGCTAGTTCATCGGGCAATGGGACGCTGGTTGTCAACGGCAGTGGGTCGGCGTTGACAGTGACGGGACTTGCCCAAGTTGGCAACAAGGGAGACGCTGGCGCGTTAAGCATAAGCAACGGAGCAAACGCTGCTTTTGCATCAAGTCTGGAAATCGTAGGCGGTACGGACAACAACACAACAGGTAGCTTGGAAGTTCTTTCCGGAGCAACGGTCACGGTGTCGGGTGACATCGAACTCGGGGCAGGCTCAGGTTTATCGGCAAGTCTAACGATAGACGGCGTGGGGAGCCTTCTAACGCAATCCACCGCAGGAGCTTTCACGATCGGAAACGGCAACGGCGATAATACGGCTGACCTAGTTATTGCTGGAGGTGGTCAACTCACGACCGGCGACGGTACCACAACCATCTATGCTAACGGCAACGTAAACATCGACGGCAGTAGCAGCTCTACGATTAATGGGCCGTTAGAACTACAGGGCGGCTCGATTTCAGCAACTAATGGCGGTGTGCTTACAACGCATGGCAATGTCACCATCACCGCTGGATTGGTCGACACAGCTGGCGGCGAGTTCCTCTTTGCGGGCGACAAAAGCATCGCCATAACCAGTGGCGGTTCATTTTCCACTAGTAGTGATCTGACCATTGGCAACTCGTTGGTGGTAGACAACGGGGGGACAGTGAACCAAATGGCGGGAACCTTCGATCTGGTGGCGGCTAGCGGATCGACGACTGTACTGGTGGATGGCCTGGACAGCCAACTCGTAGCAGGTGGCGCCGGCGAATCCTCTTGGGCCGCTGATAGCGGTGCCGACTCGACCGCCACGTTCAGCAACGAATCAATAAGCACTTTGACCAATGTCAACCTGGGTGCTGATAGCGTAGGCGCTGTGGTCGTCGACGTCACTAGTGGGGCTGAGCTGAGCTTCGAAGGACAATGGAAGGTAGCCCCTGGCAGCACTGGAACTACAACGTTGACCGTCAGTGGAGCAGGCTCGAGGCTTACCGTGAACGATCCTGACGATTCGCAGTTCTCCTCCACCCCTGGTGCCGGGAGTGCCGTGCTTCACATACTGCCGGGAGGAACCTTCACCAAGACTGCGGGCACTTTAGAAATGGGGCCCAACTCGAGTGTCAACCTCGATGGCGGAACCATCGTGCTGGATGAAATACAAGGTGCTGCGGGAGCTGTGAACTTCACTCGGGGCACCTTCTCCACCAATAGTGACCTGACGATTGGGCTATCAGGGCTGTTCGCCAGCGACAATCTAACGCTTCAACCCAACGACGCACTGGCTACAACAGGCATCGCCACGATCGCGGCATTCAGCACCTTGACCCTGGCTGGCGGTGAGCTCTCAGTCGGCGAGTTGGTCAATAGCGGATCGCTGAATTTCAATGCGGGCTTGCTCGCAATTACGAGCGCGGGCGGCCTGAATATCGCAGCCGACGGACTCCTAGGCGAATCGGTCGCCTTGCAGAATGGCCAGCATCTCTCCGTGACAAATACGCTCTTCATCGACAGTTCCTCAGTGCTGGTTGTGGAGAACGGTTCGTCCGCCAGCGCGGGGCTCCTCGAAAACAATGGATCGGTCATTCTCGGTGGCACGACTTCCCTCTTCGGAGGAACGCAAATCGCCAACCGTGGCGTGCTCCGCGGGAATGGCCGAATTACCGCGATGGTTACCAATGAGGCCCAAGGAGAGATTCGCATTGATCAAAACAACACGATCATGCTGACTGGTGCCAACGGGATCAACTCAGGCCGCATCTCTCTCCTAGGCGGAACCATTCACTATTCGCAAGCACTCACCAACGGCGTGGACGGCGACATTCTCGGTCGCGGTACACTAGTTGTCGATGGACTCGGGCTGATTAACGAAGGGGATTTGACCTACTCGAACGGCCAGAGCGATTTCTTTGGGGACTTACAGAATCAGAATGCCGGACGAGTGATCGTCAGCGGTGGAGCAAACGTCACTTTCTGGAACGACGTATTCCACACAGGCGCCTCATTTCAAGTTTCCTCCCAATCCTCAGCTACCTTTTTCGGCGAGGCAGGGTTCGGAGTTTCTGGTGGCGGCGACGTTTACTTTGAGGCTGATATCACACCTGGCAGCAGTCCTGGGCTAGAGCTGTTTGATGGCAATGTTTATATCGGTGAATTGGCCAACTTAGAAATTGAGATTGGCGGGTCCGTGTCAGGATCAGAATTCGATGTCCTGCAGATTGCCGGAACGGCAGAGCTAGGCGGAGTGCTGAATGTCTCGCTCTTGGATGGATTCTCACCCAGAGCCGGTGACTCTTTTGAGTTCATGACTTCCGCAGAGGGCGTGGTGGGCACGTTTGCTACCACCGCTCTACCCACGCTTGCCACCAACCTGATGTGGAATCTTCTCTACGAACCGAACGCTGTCTCGCTTACCGTAGGCATCCCGGGCGACTATAACGGCGACGGTGCATTGACTGTAGCGGACTACACCCTCTGGCGGGACAATCTGGGCGTGTCGGTCATACTTCCCAACGATCTCACTCCCGGGATTGTGATCGCAGAGGACTACGACGTTTGGCGCTCGAGCTTCTTCGACCAAGCAGCTAGCGGGTCCTCTGCCACTGCAGTTCCGGAAACCGCAACGCTTTGCCTACTTATCGGAGGGCTTGCTCTAGCTACTTCGTTCCGCTCGCGAAGATGCAGGTAAGACGTCACTTGTGAAGCACAAGCGATAGTTCACATTGCGTAATATTGCATCGCATTCCGCGCTAAAAAACAGTTCGTATCGCCCTGAGCTGTCCACGCGCGTTAAACATCTAAGCCGAGTAAACGCAGCAGGGTACTATTGCCCGACAGGTTCAATCCGGAGACCGGCAGCAGTTGGCACCGCTGTGAGAGTTCAACATCGTGGGCGATGGCCGTGGCGGCAGGCAGTAGCGGGTGGGCGAGGCTGCGCAGATTTTAGCCGCCCTTCCAAAAAACCCTTCGTTTCAATGCCAATAGAAGGATGCACAAACATCCCACGAGGAATTCGTGCCTGCAACTGGAAAACTCAGCAAAACATCGCCAAACTGGGGATTGTAAAGAAGTGATTGGCCGTGTCTTACAGTGACGAGAGCTTGCAGTCAAAGTCACGGACATTAAGAATTAGTTGTCCTCGTAAACCCCAAATCGACGGGCCTAACGGAAAAAAGGACACGCCAGCTTAAGGTCGTCGGATTGCAAGCCTGGGAGTATACTGGCACCATCACCTGAGAACTTCTTTATAGCTCGCTTCTTCTCTCTCATTCGGGTCGACTATTATGCTTTGTCCGACGTGGTCATTGCTGCCCCACATGGTCATCTTTCTGGTCTGCGTCCATCCGATGGCCGGGCAGTGCAGTGAGCCAGTGCAACTCGTCGAACAGCCTGAGTTGATCGTTCGTCAGCTTGCAAGCGACTATTGCTACGATTGCCATAATCCAGACGAGAAGGTCGCTGAGCTGGATCTGGAGTCGATCCAAGCACAACCCTTCGAGCAAAACGCTGACATTTGGGAAAAGGTTCTAAGGAAGGTGCGCGCTCGGCAGATGCCGCCTAGCGATTATGGACAACCGGATGAAATGACATACGCTACGGCGTCCCATGCCCTGGGGCAAGTCCTCGAAGCTCAGGCGGCGAGTCATCCTCGTCCGGGACGCGTTGAGACTTTCCGACGACTGACCCGTTTCGAGTATCAAAACGCAATCCGCGACCTCTTGGCCTTGGAAATCGACGCGACTCGGTTACTGCCCGCCGACGAGTCGAGTCACGGATTCGACAACGTCACGGTCGGCATGCTCTCGCCAACGCTGCTCAATCGATACATTGCGGCGGCTGAGAGAATTAGCCGCCTGGCCGTTGGCGGACGTCACCCGTCGCCCACTGGTCGTGTCATCCGCATTTCTCCGGATACGACCCAAGAAGAGCGAGTCGCCGGATTGCCGCTCGGTACTCGTGGCGGTTTGCTGACTTCCCATTACTTCCCGCAAGATGGGGAGTACGAGATACAGGTTCGTTTGGCACGCGACCGCAACGAGCACGTCGAAGGACTCAAAGAGCCGCATCAACTTGAGATTCTGCTCGACAGAAAACCTATCAAACAATTGACCGTGAAGCCGCCGCAGCGAAAGGAAAGTAGCGCAGATGCCGAGTACGACCTTTCCTCGCATGCAAATGTAGACCGTCATCTTAAAGTGCTTGTCACCGTGGCCGCTGGCTCGCATCAGCTGGGAGTGACCTTTCGCAAGAACGCTTCGTCGCTGCTAGAAACGAAGCGGCAACCGCTCAATGTTCATTACAACATGAACCGACATCCGCGGCTGACTCCGGCGATTTACGAGGTCTCAATAACGGGACCCTTTAAAGTCGCCGGACCTGGTCATTCGCCCAGTCGCGAACGCGTTCTTTCCTGCCAACCGAAAACCAGCGACGATGAGGAAGCATGTGCCAGGCAAATTGTGTCTCAGCTGATGCGTCGTGCCTATCGTCGACCGGTCGAAGAGAGTGACTTGACGGTCCCCCTCAGGTTGTATGCCGAAGGCCGAGCACAAGCTGACTTTGAAACTGGCATAGAGTGGGCACTGAGCGCGATCTTAGTCAATCCGCAGTTCTTGTTTCGCGTCGAGAAAGAGCCTGACGATCTCGCTGCTGATTTTGCTTACGCGATCAGCGACTTGGAGCTGGCCTCGCGCCTATCGTTTTTCTTGTGGAGCAGCATTCCTGACGAGGAGTTGCTAGAAGTAGCGGAGCGCGGCGAGCTAAGCGATCCTGAGGTGCTCGTAGCGCAGACCCGACGGATGCTGGCTGATGTGCGTGCAAAGTCGCTGGTTAGCAACTTCGCGGGGCAGTGGCTCCATTTGAGAAATCTCGACGCGTCGACGCCCGATGCGCGGTTGTTTCCCGATTTCGACGACAACCTCCGACAAGCCTTTCGACAAGAGACCGAGCTGTTTTTCGAAAGTATCATTCGCGAAGACCACAGTGTGCTGGATCTGCTGCAGGCCGACTACACCTATCTGAATGAGCGGCTCGCCAAGCATTACAATATTCCCCATGTCTACGGCAGTCGGTTTCGGCGCGTGTCACTTGAACCAGAGAGCCATCGCGGAGGATTGTTACGGCAAGGTAGTATCCTGACAGTCACATCCTACGCCACTCGAACCTCTCCGGTGATCCGCGGCAAGTGGATCCTGGGAAATCTACTCGGCACCCCGCCACCGCCACCGCCACCAGACGTGCCCGACCTGAAGGACAATACCGTCGCGGCCAATCTATCTGTGCGAGAACGACTTGCAGAGCACCGTGCAAACCCGGCCTGTGCAAGTTGCCATAACTTTATGGATCCTCCCGGATTTGCCCTCGAAAACTTCGATGCCTTGGGCCGCTGGCGCGAAATCGAGGGTGGCCAGCCGGTCGACGCGACAGGAGGGCTGCCCGACGGCAGCGAGTTTACAGGAATTGATGGATTGGAGGCCGGATTGCTCAATCGCCCTGAGCTATTTGTTGGTACAATGGCCGAGAAGCTTCTCACGTATGCCTTAGGTCGCGGTATCGAACCTTACGACGGGCCGGCGGTTCGCAAAATTGTTCGAGAGTCCGCACGCGAGCACTACCGCTTTTCATCGCTACTGGTTGAAATCGTCAAGAGCGTTCCTTTCCGAATGCGAAGTACGGGTAAGTAGTCGTTCGCTTGCAGGGCGCACTTGCAGCTCGGGTCAATGGTCACAGCCGAAAAGGGTAGCCAAATGATCGTCACGAAAAAGTCGCTGCCACGTCGGACGTTCCTCCGCGGGATGGGAACCTCGTTGGCGTTACCGTTGCTCGATGCCATGATCCCCTCAATGACGGCCCTGGCATCGACACCGGCCAATCCTGTTCAGCTGCGGCGGCTCGGTTTCGTCTACATGCCAATGGGGTGCGACGTCTCGCGCTGGACGCCTCCTGGCGAGCAGACACTCGATGAGCTTTCGCCTACGCTGCAACCGCTGTCCCGGGTCAAGCAGCAGGTCACGGCAATCACCAACATGGAATTGCAAAACGCTTACCCCGGCACGCACGCGACTTCGAACGCTGCTTTTTTGAGTGCCGCGGAAGCCAAGCGGACTGAGAGTTCAGACTACTATCTGGGGACGACGGTTGACCAGATTGCTGCGCAGCAGATCGGTCAATCAACGCAGTTGCCCTCGCTCGAGATGTCGATGGATTTGCTGTCGGTCGTTGGCCAATGTGATAACGGCTACGCTTGCGTCTATCAGAACAATCTCTCTTGGTCGTCGCCAACGACACCATTGCCCGCCGAAGCCCACCCGAGGATCGTCTTCGAATCGTTGTTCGGTGCCGGCGGCAGCGCGGCAGATCGACAAGCAGCGATCAAAAAACGGGCCAGCTTGCTCGATTCGGTAACCGCAGAAATCACGCGGCTCCAGAACACACTGGGTCCCCAGGACCGCAACAAGGTTGACCAATACTTGCAAACCATTCGCGAGGTCGAGCGTCGCATCCAACGAGCGGAAGTCGATGTCGCCGAAAATCCGTTGCCCGACCTTGATCGTCCTGTTGGTGTGCCGGTTGCTTATGCGGATCACGCCCGGCTGATGTTTGACTTGCAGCTGTTGGCGATGCAGGGTGATATCACGCGCGTCATAACCTTTCAACTCGCCCGTGAAACCAGCAATCGAACTTACCCTGAAATTGGCGTGAACGATCCCCACCATCCGCTGACTCACCATGGCAACAACCCGAAGAAGATTGCCAAGGTGGCCAAGATCAATCAGTTTCATGTGTCGCTGTTCGCTGAGTTTCTGGAGAAACTGCAGAATACGCCGGAAGGTAATGGTTCGCTGCTAGACCATTCGCTCTACTTGTACGGCAGCGGCATGGGCAACCCAAATGTCCACGACCACACGAATTTACCGATCCTTGTGGCTGGCGGCGCGGCTGGCAACATGCAGGGTGGGCGCCACATTAAATTCAACCACCCCAAACCGTTGGCCGATCTGCATTTGACATTGCTCAACAAGGTTGGCGTTAAGCTTGACTCATTTGCAGATAGCCAAGGCCATGTCGAAGGGCTGTTCGAACCGCTAGACGTTTGACTATTTGTGAGCCTATGGCCACCCAGGCGGGACGGAGAGGGACTCACAGCACACGGTTATGTGCCAAAATTCCACCCCACTAAAGTAATCTCAGCAATTGAGTCAGTGATGGGTATCAGGCAAATCGCTACGACCACGTGCCTAGCGTTGGTTGTAATCTCCAAGACATTGGCAGCAGAATCGGCTCCGCAAGTAGCTGATGTTGCCGAGAGCAACGATCGCGCTGCGTTGCACGCTTTGCTCGATCAAGACGCTGACGTCAATGCGCCGCAACCCGACGGAATGACAGCGCTACACTGGGCCGTTTTTCTTGACGATGTCGCGTCGGTGCAACTGCTCTTGGACGCTGGCGCTGAGCCGGAGGCACTGAATTACTTTGGCGTCATGCCGCTCTCGTTGGCCGCGAGAAACGGCAACTCCAAAATCGTGACTTTGTTGCTGGAGGCAGGAGCCAACCCCAATGCCAAACTGCGAGGTGGCGAAACGGTGCTGATGACTGCTGCCCGCACGGGTAAACCAGGGCCGCTCCAAGCATTGCTTGACCGTGGTGCCGAGGTCAATGCCACAGAGCGAAAGGGGCAAACGGCCTGTATGTGGGCGGCCGCCGAGGGACATACTAAGGTCGTCAAAGCCTTGCTAGCCGCCGGGGCCGATGTTCGTACGCCGCTCAAGTCAGGCTATACACCTTTCTTTTTCGCGATTCGCGAGGGACACACGGAGGTTGTTTCTGAGTTATTAACTGCCGGAATTGACGTCAACGAGACGATGCAACCACGCAAAGTGGCAGGCAAAAGCCCCAAGCAAGGCACCAGCCCGTTGGTGCTCGCAGTTGAGAACGGTCACTTCGAGTTGGCATTAGCCTTGTTGGCAGCCGGCGCAGATCCGAATGATCGAAGCAGCGGTTACACTGCGCTGCACGCGCTCACCTGGGTACGCAAGCCGATTCGAGGCGACGGAAATCCGGCACCGATTGGCTCGGGGGAAATTGGTAGCCTGGAGTTGGTTCGGCAGCTTGTCCAACATGGAGCCGACGTCAATCTGCGACATAAGAAGCAAAATGCAGCACGTGATCGCCTCAACAAAACGGAGGCTACGCCATTTCTCTTGGCAAGCGAGACAGCCGATTTGCCGTTGATGCATCTGCTTCTTGAGTTAGGGGCAGATCCCAGCCTAGCGAATGTGGACCAGTGTACTCCCTTGCTGGCTGCGGCCGGTATCGGCGTGCTCGGCGATGGCGACGAAGCAGCCGGAACCGAAGATGAGACGATTGCAGCTGTCAACTTGTTGCTCCAACGAGGAGCCGACATCAACGCAGTGGCGAATAACGGCTCGACGGCGATGCACGGGGCGGCCTACAAGAGTTACACGAAGTTGATCAAGTTTCTCGTTGACAACGGTGCGAACGTTCATGTTTGGAATCGCAAGAACAAGCGTGGTTGGACACCGCTCATGATTGCTGAAGGCAACCGACCGGGTAACTTTCGACCGTCCCAAGAAACAATCGTCGCGGTGCAAGATTCCCTGCAAGCTGCTGGCATCGAGTATCTGCCTGAATTTACGGCCGAGGTCCAGCGCGACCTTGAGTACGCACAGATTGGCGAACACAAGCTGCTGCTCGATCTCTACCTGCCGCATCATGCCAGCAAGCCGCCACTGATCGTGTGGGTACATGGTGGTGCTTGGCGCGGCGGTAGCAAACGTAGTGTGCCAATTCGTTTTCTCCTCAAGCAAGGATTTGCAATCGCCAGCGTCGATTATCGGCTTTCGCCCGTCGCGAAATTTCCGGCCCAGATTCATGATTGCAAAGCTGCTATCCGCTATTTGCGTGCTGAACAAGAAACCTTCGGCTACGATGCTCGGCGAATCGGCGTTGCTGGAGCCTCTGCCGGCGGTCATCTGGCCGCGCTTCTGGCCGTCACCAATGGTCACACCGAATTGGAGGGACGAGTTGGCGCTTACTTGGAAGCTTCGTCAGACGTCCAGGCGGTCGTTGACTATTATGGGCCTACGAATTTCCAAACGATTTTGCAGCAGTCGACTCCCCATGGACTAGGAGTACGGATTCCGGCGCTGCAATTGCTTTTGGGTGGTCAACCCGACGAGAAAACAGACCTCGCCATCCTCGCCAGCCCTGTTTCGCATGTTGAAGCGACCGATCCGCCGATTCTCATCATTCATGGCGACCAAGACCCTCAAGTGCCCATCAATCAGTCGCACGAACTCTTGGGTGTCTTCGAACAGGTTGGCCGCGAAGCAACTCTCGAAGTTGTGCATGGCGGCGCTCATGGTGGCAAGGCGTTTGTGGACCAGCGACGCATCGAGTTGGTAACGCAATTTTACGAGCGGCACCTAAGAGCCAAAGATGGTCAATAGGAGATCTCGCGCCGCAGACCACAACATTTTCGCGAGCAATATTTGCATGTTTTGGTAGCCGTGTTGCCACTCGGCACCTGGCAACATTCGTGAGATTGTTTTTCACAATTTCACATCGGCTACAGTTTGGTCACGAGTGCCGAAACTACATCAAACACTGCGGGTACCGCTACTGCAAAGCGAAGAACGCACGATGGTTCCCTTAAATTCGCTTGCTCGCGGTCGACTGCGCGTTACATTCGGTGGTAGTCCAACTCCTCAGGGAAAAACGTCATGTCGAAACGTCCGTCGCAAATACCACTCTCTCGAGGCGTCTCTCGCCGTAGTTTTGTCAAGCAGGCAGCATTGGCTTCTGGTGCGACTGCGCTCGGCGCACCGTTTGCTCTTGCCGACGAGCAGGGAAAGGTCGCCCCCAGCGAACGCATCAACCTCGGCTTCATCGGTCTGGGGGGCATGGGGAGTCATCATCTCCAGTGGTTCAGTCAACAGCCCGACGTACAAATTGCAGCCGTGTGCGATGTGGATGCCTCGCGAGTTGCTGCTGCCAAGGAATCGCTCAAAATCAACGACGAGCAAACCTACAGCGACTTCCGCGAGTTGGTATCTAGCGATTCAATCGATGCCGTGCTCATTGCCACGCCCGATCACTGGCATGGGCTCGCAGCGATTGCTGCCGCGCGTGCTGGTAAAGCAATCTACTGCGAGAAGCCGCTCACCAATTCCATCGGCGAGGGCCGCTCGCTGTGCAAGGCTGTCGAAGCTCACAACGTGGTTCTGCAAACAGGTTCTCACGAGCGATCCAATCCTGGTGCGGGCGTTGCCAAGAAGCTCATCGCCGAAGGTCGCTTCGGAAAAATTCATACCGTGCGCATTCAACTCCCTACCGACGAGCCGCACTTGCAATCGGTCAAGGACTTCCAAGGCACCCCGCCGGCGACCGACGTGCCGGAAGGATTGGACTACAACTTCTGGCTCGGTTACACGCCCGAGGTGCCGTATACCGAGAAGCGTTGTCACTTCTGGTGGCGATTCATTAGCTCCTATGGTGGTGGCGAAATGACCGATCGCGGCTGTCACGTGATTGACCTGGCTCAGTACATCTTGAACAACGATGCAACCGGACCGACCAAAATCGAAGCCACCGGCACACCGGCAGCGGAAGATTGTTTGTACGATGCGTGCCTCGATTTCAAGTTTGAAAATCACTGGGCCGACGGCCTGAAAATGATCGGCAACAACGAGGGCCCCCGCGGCGTGTGGTTCGAGGGTAGCGAAGGTAAACTCTTTGTAGCCGTCCACGGTGCAGAGCTCACGGCCGAGCCTGCCTCGCTACTCCAAGGGGTCGAGGTTCCCAAGGAACCACCCTACGCAAAGCACCGCCGCGAATTCCTGGAAGCAATTAAAACAGGCTCTCCGGTAGTCGCCCCCGCCGAAGCAGGTCACCGCACAGCCACGATCTGTCACCTCAACAACATCGCGTTGCGTCTAGGCCGCGGGTTCGATTGGGATCCCACGACCGAGCGTTCCAACGACGACGAAGTAAGCGCATTGCTCACGCCAGAAATGCGTGCGCCTTGGTCACTGTGAGGTGAGCGGCCGGCTACTCCGCCTTAACTCTCCCCCTTAGTTTCGTCGTCTGATTGGTTTTCGACTTTCCGACTAAACGGGTACCAAAACTGCTGCCAGTAGCCCAACGGAACGGGATGGCCGGCGATGCCGTAACCTTCGGGCCATTGGTCCTTTGGCATGTGGTATGTGCCAAACAGCCGGTCGAGCAGTGGGAAGTGAACGGCGTAGTTGATGTTGATTGCTTCCTTCTCGATGCCGTGGTGCCAGTGATGGAATCGCGGCGTGGCGAGCACGTGCTGCAAAGGGCCAAAGTGGAAACGCAGGTTCGAGTGTACGAATACCGACAGTAAATACACAAAGAAGATATAGCCATAGAGGGCCGGCTCTCCAAACCCCAAGGCGTACATTGGTATTGTCGTGAAAGCGCGTAGCAGAATGATTTCGACCAAGTGCATTCGCGAACCGGCGATCCAGTCCATATGCTTTGCCGAGTGGTGCACGGCATGGAATCGCCAAAGCCAAGGAAACTCGTGAAACGCCCGGTGAAACCAGTACTGCACCAAGTCTGTGAGGAACATGATTTCTAGGAACTGCACCAACACGGGTTGGCTAGCGATGCCCGCCCGTATGCCTCCGGCCCACTCGGTTCTGGCCAGGATTGTCATCGAAGGAGTCAGCGAAAGGTACGTGAGCGATTGCACCAGTAGGCTGCTGATGAAGAAGTAGAACAAGTCTTCGCGCCATTCAGCCCGAAAGATCGGTTGGTTGCGCTTCTTGAACAGTCGCTCAATCGGGATGAACAACGTCCCGAGCAAAATCAGGTTGAGCATGAAAAAGTCGAGCCCAAAGTAAACATCACTCTCGCCTTGCATCTGGCTACTTGCTCGCGAGCCGCCCAGCAGGGTTGCCACCAACACAGTGGTCATGCCGGCAAAGCCTAACAGTTTGCTTTGCCGCAAGGTCGCGCTCAGGCCGCCCATGAGGAACGCGGCGATGAGCACCGCATGCAACGCCACACGCACCAGGGCGACATTGTAATAGCCACGTACATCGGCCACGGTTAGCAACTGCGGATAGAGCAAGCAGAGCACAGTCGCCAGCCCGATTAAAGCGAGCACTGAGCTCAACATGCCGCTAATCCAACCGCTGCCGAACTGGCGATGGTCGGAATCCATTTCACTCTTCAAAGGTCCCATCGGTCTGCTCATTCCTCAAGACTAGTGGTCGCTACCGCGCGGATTTCTATCGCAGAGCGTTCTAGGATACCGCTTAGCACTTTTGCACTGAATACACGTTTTAACGAGCAAAAGTCCGGCAGCGTTTCCCCCGCCGCCCGCCCACACTCGTTGCCAAGTAACGACTTGCGGGAATCGACCAGCAAGCCTACCAGCGACTTTTGCTTTGCAATAGTCGAGAGCAAAAGTAGCTCGGTGCCTCCGGCCTGAGTAGTAGCTTCGTTCGGCTACCATCACACGACGGACAGAAGCTGCGGCAGATGTATTTTAGCGACTCTATTTTAACGGATACGGTGGCCAAAAGCGCTTGTACAATTCGGCCAGAAGGTGTCCGAGAATAGACCGTTGACCTTGGGTATTCGCACAGCTTTATTTTTGACGCTGGACCGATTAGAGTAGTTCTAACAACACTCCTCTGAGGTTACAGCATGCCGATTCGAGTCAAATGCCCTGGTTGCTCAAAAACAATCAGCGCGCCTAGCAAGTACGCAGGGAAGAAGGCTAAATGTCCGGGGTGTGGTGAAGGCATCACTGTCCCAGCTCGGGAAAAGGCTGCAACGCCCAAAGCAAAGAAACTAGCAGCGTCTGGTTCGTCGAAAGCCAAATCGGATACGAAATCAACCGCCTCACCCCTTTCGCCTGAACGACCTCCTGAACCAGCAACGATTCCTTGCGACTTCTGCTCGGAACCAATCTTAGCGAGCGCGAAGAAGTGCAAACACTGCGGTGAATTTTTGGATGCAGAACTCAGGAGAGCAGCTTTAGCTGCGACTGCCGCCGCGACTGTCTCCCCTGCTGCAACAGCCCCCGCCGGGAGTTCGCCAGAGCAAGAATTACTTGTGACTCATCCCAAGATATTCCGCAACAAGCCCGTTGCCTTTTCATTGGTTGTGCTCATGATCCTAATTCCCCCCATTCTGTTTGCATTTCTTGAAACTCCTAATCTTGGCTTGCTACTAGCCCCAATCCTGGGAGTTCTGATTCTGGCAATCTGGTACCTTCAGGCGATGACGACCACTCTTATAGTTAGCAATCGACGAACAACGCTGCGTAGAGGAATCCTTTCAAGAGGGACTCGTGAAGTTCGTCACTCGGACGTACGACTATTAGAAGTTCAACAGTCGCTGTTTCAGCGCATGATGGGTACTGGGACACTCTCAGTTGCGAGTGCTGGGCATGGGGAAGTGGAAATCATGGTATCAGGGATTAAAGGCCCAGCGCATGTGAAAGACACCATAGACGGCTACCGAGGATAATCGTGTAGCACCGACGCTTCCTCCGCCAAATACTTTGGCACTTTGTAAGATCTTCCCAGAGAGACCGACTGCTAATAGCCCCGGGATCCATGTTTCAGTATTGTGAGCCGGGGTTATCATCAGATGCCACTCCGTGGCAATAAACCTGTCGGAACGTGTAACTCAAGAGTTTTCGCGTAATCTGTCACAAGCGAGCAACGCTCGGGCATTCTCATGAGCGTCTTGATCGCTTTATGAATTCCCACGTACCACCGAGCGGCTTGCTCAGCCGAGCGATTCTCGGCCCACCAATCGTGAGCCGCCTGAAGGTCGTCCTTAGCAGGTTCAGTGACAACGACCCGAAACATCTAGGCGTCCGCAGGAATGTTGTTTTTCTCACGGAATTCGCGATCTAACTCATTAAAGTCCTGCACCTCTCCAGCTTTCCAAGCGTCGACACCTGCTTGAATCGCTGCGCGTTCTTGCTCAGCCCAGTCCAAGGAATCGAGTGCCTTGCGGATAATCTCAGCCGGATTAGCATTCTGATTAGTCGCTGCTCGTTCTTGCAGCCGGGTAATCAGGTCTTCAGGTAGTTCAATGTTCATGGCAAATCCTCCTTCCGATAGACTATCATACTCAACAGGTTCTACGAAATCTCTATCTGATTTTCCACAATATGATTCATGAGCGATTCCCCCCAACCCATCAACGAATCACCTGAAGAAGCGGCCCCCGCAGACCCCACAACCGAACCCCTGCGCAGTGTCCACACCACCAGCTTCCCACAGGTGCTCGACGAACTCGGTTGCTCGGTCCTCGTAACCACCTACCAAGCCGGTAAGCTGGTTGTCCTTCGCAATGATGGCGGCGTACTCAACACGCACTTTCGTAATCTGCACAAACCGATGGGGCTCGCGCTGTCGGGTGGGCGCCTTGTTGTCGGGTGCAGTGTAGACGTGTGGGAGTTCCACAATGTGCCAGCGGTGTGTGCGAAGCTCGATGAGAATGAGGACTACCCCGCCAGTAGTGCCAAGCACGACGCGTGTTTCTTGCCGCGCCGCTCGCACTGCACCGGCGACATTCAGATTCACGAAATGGCGTTTTCCAAGGGGGAAGGAGGAAGGGAAAAGGAGGAGGTAGACTTGGTCTTCGTTAACACGACGTTCTCCTGCCTCGCAAAACGCAGCGAGGAGAATAGTTTTACCCCAGTCTGGCGGCCTTCGTTCATCGATTCCTATATCCCCGGTGACTGTTGCCACTTGAACGGGTTAGCGACACTCGACGGGCGAGTGAGTCACGTCACGGCTCTTGGCGAGACCAACGCGCCAGGCGGGTGGCGAGAGAATAAGCGCAACGGCGGATTGCTAATTGATGTCGACTCGCAAGAAATTCTGCTGCGTGGCCTGTCGATGCCTCACTCGCCGCGTTGGTACAACGGGAAGCTCTGGCTGCTGGAAAGTGGCGAGGGTACCATCGGCACCGTCGATCTAGCGAGTGGCAAGTACGAGCCAGTCGCTCAATTCCCCGGCTTCACGCGCGGGCTATCGTTCATCGGACCACTGGCATTCGTGGGGCTTTCGCAGGTGCGTGAGTCGGCCGTGTTCAGCGGCATTCCACTAGTCGAACGGCTCGAAAAAGCCGAAGAACGTAACTGCGGCGTGTGGGTTGTCAACATCGAAACGGGCCAAACCGTTGCGTTCTGCCAATTCGAAGAGGGCGTGCAAGAAATTTTTGCCGTCGAAGTGCTGCCCGGCATCCGTTTCCCGGACCTCGTGAACCACGATCCGAAGATTGTCGGTAGCGCGTATGTGCTCGACGACGCCGCACTGGCCGATGTGCCCGAGGATTTGCGGAGTTAGTTTATTTTAGCACGACTCTCCGAGTCGTATGTTAGCGGCCAATGACCAACGACTCGGAGAGTCGTGCCACACTATTTTTCGAGGCAACATGCAACCTTGGCACTGGGAACTCCTGCTCATCCCCGTGGGCTTTGCGGCCGGCGCGATTAATACCATTGCCGGAGGTGGGTCGTTTCTCACTTTGCCGGCGCTTATGTTCTTCGGTGGGCTCGACGGGCAAATCGCCAATGGCACGAATCGCGTTGCCATTTTGCTCTCGAACATTTCCGCGACCACCACTTTTCGCAAACATGGTCATTGGGATAGCCAGCTCACGTGGCGATTGGCTTTACCGGTGCTGCTCGGCACGATCCCCGGAGCGTGGATGGCTGCCAGTCTTGATCCGCTCTTGTTCAAACGGGCCTTCGGCGTGTTGTTCTTGTTGATGGCGCTAGTCGTGTGGCGAAAGCCGCAGCTCTTGATGGAGGCAGACCGCCAAGCAATCGAGTCGCCTGTACTGGAAGCAGGCATGTTTTTCCTGCTCGGCCTCTATGTAGGCTTCATTCAAGCCGGCATGGGGCTACTGATGCTCCTGTGCATCGGCTTATTCCACGCGCGCGAATTGGTGAACGCGAATGCCGTGAAGAATGCAGTTGCCATTTTCGTCACCGCAACAGCGCTGGGCGTATTCATCTACTACGGGCAAGTGTGCTGGCGACCGGGGCTAATCATGGCGGCGGGCAATCTAGCCGGCGGCGTGTTCGGCGCGAAGCTCGCCATGAAGAAGGGGGAAAGCCTTGTGTTCGCGTTTCTCATCATCGTGATGGTCGCCACGGGACTGAAGATGCTGTTGGGGTGAGCCTCGCTCCATTCGACCTACCCTACGAGACGCTCTGTTGCTGCCTTTACTTACTCGCCCGCGGACTATCGCTCCCAAATTGTGTGATCCAATAGAACGGCACCCCGTTCTCGTCGACACGCATGTCGCCAGTGAGTCGTGCTTGCCGTAGCACGAGATCGATCCCGCGGCGGATGAGCATTTCTTTGCGATCGATTTTGATGGGAATCTTCTCCGGCACGATCTTGCGGCGAGCGAGCACGTACCGATCGTAAACTAGCGGTATCCCAGCATGTGGGCCAAGCGCCTGGAGTGTTTCCTCCAATTGAAAGCCGTTGATCTCGATAGCTGTTGAGCGATACATGTTCGGCGCGAGCTGCTTCCCGATCGCGTCGCTCTTCCATCCCACGGGCCAATGCTCGAGAGCTCGCTGATCGGCGGGCAACTCGAAGATGCGAAGCTGCAATTCCCCGCCGCGTGGCTGCTCAGGAGCCATTCCCAGTGAGTGCTCGCGCAGAAATATTGCCAGCGTGGTCCCTAATGAAAGTTCTGGCAACGATACCGCCTCGGGGGACTTGTCGTCTAACTGCCACTTGATATTGTTTGGCACTTCCACAGAAAGTCGAGTTTGCTTGGCGAGCGAACTCAATAACGCCCCCGGCGAGACTTCCTCTTTAGGGAGCGATACAGGATTTGAAAACGCATTAAACACCCTCTCAAACTGCGCAGCCGTCAGCCCG
This sequence comes from Adhaeretor mobilis, assembly GCF_007741515.1. GTDB lineage: Bacteria > Planctomycetota > Planctomycetia > Pirellulales > Lacipirellulaceae > Adhaeretor > Adhaeretor mobilis. Next base: position 4,872,560 of record NZ_CP036263.1, on the reverse strand, counting down.
AAGCGTCCGCGGTCTACGCTGTTGTGCTTCTGCTCCAAAGGCAGTTCCTGAAAAAACTGCTTGAGTGCGACGGTTTGGTGGTCGGTGAATTTCCCGCCTGGAAGCACTAGGCGACCTCGGGAGTCGAGTACAGCAGTTACGTGGTAGCGTATCGTGCGTTCGGTCTCCTCCGTGCGAATGCCTACCTGATCGGTCCCCCGCGCACCACGAATGCGCACGCGCGCCAAATCGCACTCGCCAAGCACCTTTGCCCAACGCTGCATCTGGGGCCCCGAACCGGGGTCAGCCACCACTTCGATCTCAATCGGCAACGCCGCCAGGACAGGGCAGGGGAGCGCGAGTAGCAGTAGTAGGGTCCGCTGTGCGTACCAAAAGTGGAGTTTGAGATTGGGAGTTCGCATTGCTTAGTCGATTCGTCAAACTATACGGGTCAGTTGAAGTATAGCATTCTCTTAAGGAAGCTCTCCCTCGTTCCCACGCGGGAGCGTGGGGACGAGTGCTGAACGACTCATGGAGCAAGTGGTTGCCAGTCCTCAGGATTTTGCGACAATGGCCTGCCTGTTAGAAATACCGATTCACTAGAATATTCACGCCCCGCAGGAGCCCTCATTATGTCTCGTCCCGTCACACTGTTCACCGGCCAGTGGGCCGATTTGTCTTTGGATGAGTTGGCCGGGATGGTACGCGGGTTTGGGTACGACGGGTTGGAACTCGCGTGTTGGGGTGATCACTTTGAAGTCGACAAAGCGGTTTCTGACGACGGCTATGTCGATCAGAAACGTCAGCAACTACAAAAGCACGAGTTGCAATGCCATGCGATCAGCACTCACTTGGTCGGTCAGGCGGTGTGCGACACGATTGACGCCCGGCATCAATCAATCCTTCCGCCGTACGTGTGGGGCGACGGCGATCCGGCCGGAGTGAACGCTCGCGCCGCTGAGGACGTGAAGAATGCTGCCCGCGCGGCGCAGAAGTTGGGCATCGGTATCGTCAACGGTTTCACCGGCTCAGCAATCTGGCCGTTGCTCTATTCCTTCCCGCCGGTGCCTGAGAGCATGATCGAAGAAGGCTACCAACAGTTTGCCGATCGTTGGAATCCGATACTCGATGTGTTCGGCGAGTGCGGCGTGCGATTCGCCTTGGAAGTCCATCCCACCGAAATCGCTTTTGATTTGCACACCGCCCAACGGGCGCTCGATGCCATTGGCAATCGCGAAGAGTTCGGCTTCAACTTCGACCCGAGCCATTTGATCTGGCAAGGTGTCGATCCGGTGGAATTCATCCGCGCGTTCCCAGATCGCATTTATCATGTGCATATCAAGGACGCGATCGTCACGCTGGATGGTCGCAGTGGCATTTTAGCGAGCCACTTGAACTTTGGCGATCCGCGTCGCGGCTGGGACTTCCGTTCGCCCGGTCGTGGTGGCGTAAACTTCGAAGAGATCATCCGCGCGCTTAACGCCATAAATTACCAAGGACCGCTATCGGTCGAGTGGGAAGACATCGGCATGGACAGGGCTCACGGTGCTGCCGAAGCGGCGGCGTTTGTCAAAAAACTTGATTTCGCACCCAGCAACGTCGCGTTCGATGCCGCGTTTGCTGATGATTAGTGAGTTGGGAAGTTAGGAGAATAGTGCCGTAGGGTGCCGTGAGCTCCGCGAAACGCACCAACAACAAGCGGAAGCAGCATGGTGCGTTTCGCTGCGCTCACGCACCCTACAACTAGCCGCAGAGCGATTCTCCGGCGACTTGTTCATTCGCGGCTAGGGGGAGACTTGCAGCGTGCTGTAGTTCGAGCGTGGATTTCGCGTGGTATAATTGGTTATGCTCGTACTATTGCCACGGCTACTCTTGATCTTAGCGTTACTCTCGGTTGCGGTTCACTGCGCTGTTGCTGAAACGCAACTTCGGGTGGCGGGTGACCTTTATACGCAAGTAAATTCTGAGGGCTCGCAGGTTCCTCCCGTAGTAGAGAACGATCTGGCGCTAACTCAGCTTTCAAATCTGCTGGCGGAAGAAAACGTTGGCGAGGCCCTGCAGTTGGCCACGCGAGTCGTCTCGCTTGATCCCGACAACGCCATAGCCCGTCGGATGCTCGGCTATCAACTTGTGCCCGGTCCCGACGGAACGGAACATTGGTGCGGTGGCTACGCGGCACTCATGTACGAACGCGGGAACCTGTGGCATGAAGAGTTCGGCTGGATCAAGGCGGGAGATCGCGATCGCTGGGAAGCGGGCGAGCGCCCTTGGGGAAAAAAGTGGATCACACCCACCGAAGATGGAGAGCATCACGCGACCATCGCTCGCGGCTGGACGGTACGTACCGATCACTTCCACGTTACTACCAATCACAGTCGCGAGGCCGCCGTAGACTTGGCCACGCGATTGGAAACACTCCACCAGATTTGGCGGCAACAGTTTGGCGAGTTCGATGTGTCTGCCCGCGAGTTGCAAGCGCGCCTCGACGGCAAGCAGCCAACTGGCTATCGCCGCAAGCCGTTTAAGGTGATCTATCATCGCACGCGTGATCAATACAATGCCGCGTTACTAAGACGCCAGCCACAGATTGCTAAGACCCTGGGGATTTACTTTGATCGAGAACGCGAAACGCATTTCTTCGCCGGCGAAGACCAAGACCCAGGCACGATCTATCACGAGGCCGTGCATCAGTTCTTCTTTGAGTCTCGCAAGGCGAATAAGAATTTCGCACGTTTGGCGAACGCCTGGGCGACAGAAGGTGTGGCGTGTTACTTTGAGTCGTTGGCGAGGGGCGAGCGTAACGGAGATTCCAGCATGTACACTCTTGGCGGTGCCGAAGCAGGCCGCCTACCAGCCGCTCGGCATCGCCGGTTAGTTGACAATTACTATGTGCCATTGGAAGAACTATCGTCCCTCGGCATGCTCGAATTGCAGCGACGCAAAGATTTGCCCAGACTCTACAGTCAGTCAGCGGGACTGGCGACGTTTTTCATGGAGTACGAAGGCGGCAAGTATCGACCGGCATTCCGTGAACTATTGGCTGCCATCTATGCGGGACGCGACGAGCCGACTACCCTAGAAGCCGCCACGGGCGTTTCGTTTGAAACGTTGGATGAACAGTACCGCGAGTTTCTGGCCTTAACGAAATCGCTACAGCAAAAAACGAACCACGAAGAGCACAAAGATCACAAAGTTGGAATTGACTAGCAATTCCACTCTCGAAGCGTCAACGGTAGGAAACGGAGTCTTAGTGTCCTTTGTGACCTTTGTGGTTAGTGCTATTGGTTATAGGTTAGGATTCGAGAGACACTATCAGCTATGTCCGACCTCATTGCCACCATTGTTGACCAGCTCGGAGTCACTGACGAACAGGCCGCCGGCGGTATGGGAGCGATTCTTTCATTACCCGTCGAGCGACTTGATCGCGACGATCTTGTGACGCTTGCCGACGCAATCCCTGGGTTCTCAGACATCGTTGGCAAGTCGCCGGTGTTCGACGCGGCGGTTCCTCACTGGCTTGCCACGCTTAGTCGGTGGTGTGGCGGGCTCGGTGCGATGCGCCAGGTAGGCCCAGTATTCAGTTCTCTCGGGCTCACATACGATCTGATCGACAAATTCACTGTAATCCTGCGCGAGTTTCTCGCTCACCAGCCGAATGAGAAGGCTCTGCGCACGCTCGAAAAAGCGTTAAACTAAACATCTGCCTGTACTCGTATTCTCATGTCATTCCGACGGGAGGCTAGCCGACCGAGGAATCCGGCCCCAACTCCGGTTCGGACTCGATTCCTCCTCCGCTGCGACGGCCGTCGGAATGACATGAATTCTCCATCGACGAGCCACCAACAACGATGACTTCCGAAAAAAAGCCAACCAACACGCTCATTACCGAGAAACTAGGCGAGTTCTATCTCGGCAGGAAGCACAATCTGTCCACGGGAGAAACGTCTAAGACAGACGTGCTTTACGATAGCAAAGACCTCACTACGCACGCGGTCTGCGTGGGCATGACGGGTAGCGGAAAGACCGGACTCTGTTTGTCGCTGCTCGAAGAAGCGGGTCTCGACGGTGTGCCCGCCATTGCCATCGATCCCAAGGGCGATCTGGGCAACTTACTGCTTACCTTTCCTGACTTTAAGCCGAGCGACTACGAGCCGTGGGTCGATGCGAGTGATGCCCAACGCAAAGATATTACGCGAGAGCAGCTTGCAGAGAACACGGCCGAACTATGGAAAAATGGGCTAGCGAAGTGGGCTCAAGATGGTGAGCGCATCAGACGCTACAACAGCGCAGTCGAGAAAGTCATCTACACGCCAGGCAGCAGTGCAGGGGTGCCACTCACAATTCTTAAATCGTTCAATGCTCCTCCGCAAGCAGTGCTCGACGATGGCGACGCCTTCCGCGATCGCGTGCAATCGGCAGCATCCGGAATCCTCGCGCTGTTGGGCATTGATGCGGACCCTGTGAAAAGTCGCGAGCACATCTTGCTTTCCAACGTGTTGAGCCACGCTTGGCAAGAAGGTCGCGATCTTGACCTGCCCGCGCTCATTCAAGAGATCCAGCAACCGCCCTTCAAACGCGTGGGCGTCGTCGATCTGGAATCGTTCTTCCCGGCCGACGATCGATTGGATCTGGGAATGCAGCTGAACAACCTGCTCGCTTCCCCATCGTTTGCCAGTTGGTTAGAGGGCGAACCTCTCGACATTCAGAAACTACTCTATACGGACGAAGGCCGGCCGAAGTTGTCGATTCTCTCGATCGCGCATCTGAACGATTCCGAGCGGATGTTCTTCGTCACGATTCTGCTCAACGAGATGCTCAGTTGGATGCGATCCCAGCCCGGCACTGGCAGCTTGCGTGCTCTACTTTACATGGACGAAGTGTATGGGTACTTCCCGCCCACCGCGAACCCGCCGAGCAAGAAGCCGATGCTCACGCTGCTCAAGCAGGCGCGTGCGTTCGGCGTGGGATGCGTGCTGGCTACGCAAAACCCGGTAGATCTTGACTATAAGGGCCTCTCGAACGCGGGCACGTGGTTGCTGGGACGTTTACAAACCGAACGCGACAAGTCTCGCGTGATGGAAGGACTCGAGGGAGCCTCAGCCCAAGCGGGTGCGAAGTTCGACCGCGGCAAAATGGAAGCGACGCTTGCGGCCCTTGGTAGTCGCGTGTTTCTGATGAACAACGTGCACGACAATGCGGCCGTAGTGTTCCACACACGTTGGGCTATGTCGTACCTGAGCGGGCCACTCACGCGCAACCAAATCAGCAAGCTCATGGCGGATACCAAGGCCAAGCTAGCCAAACTGGCCGCTGCCGCCGCGCCGTCTGAGGAAGAGCAGCGTCAAGCCATCAAGGCAGCTGAGCGCGCGAAGTCTTCGCGTCCTGTGATCACAGCCGACATCCAACAGCAGTTTTACGAAATAGCCGAGCGCCGCCCTCAGGGTGGGGCGCTCATCTATCGCCCGGGGCTCTTGGGCCTGGGGCAAATGCACTTCGTGAAGTCGTCGGTGGATGTCGATCAGTGGCGGGACTATGCGACACTACAAACCGTCCACGACGAGCTGCCTCGTCCGCCTTGGGACGGTTCCATGGTGTTCTACCAACGTCCGCGGCTAGAAGACGAGCCACAAGCTGACGCGGCCTTTGACGATTTGCCATCGGAGATGTCGCAGGAGAAAAACTACAAGGGCTGGGAACGCGATCTCAAGGACCATCTTTACCAATCCGAACGCTACACGATCTTCGAGTGCGAGCCACTGGACGTACGTAGCGAGTCGGATGAGAGCGAAGCCGATTTCCGCATTCGTATTACCCAGCAGGCTCGCGATCAGCGTGAAGAGGAGAAAGAGAAAGTCCGCGAGAAGTTCTCTAGCAAACTCAAAAGGCAGCAGGCTCGGGTGGACAAGGCTCGCAGCTATCTCGAAGAACAAAGGTCGCAATCGTGGGCGAAAATGTTTCAGTTTGTGATTGTGCTTATTGAGTGGATCGCCTCGCTATTCGGCGGCAGCAAGTCTCGCCGCAGTATTTCCAGCAGTGGCAGCCAAGCAAGCCGCGAGCGTTCCCAGGCCAATCGAGCCGAGGCGAAGCTCATGGATGCGGAGGACGAACTCGAGGAATTGGAGCACGACCAGCAGGTTGCCCTAGAGGATTTGGACATCGAGTACCAACCCAATCGCCTGCCACTAGAGAAGATCGAGATCGGCCCGCGTAAGAGCGATATCGCCGTGGATAGGCTCACCCTCGTGTGGCTGCCCTTCTGGAAGCACGTAGACGGCCGCGTGACGGCGGCCTATTGAGCTGTGATCCCCGGATGAACGCGGTTCAGTAGCTATCTTTTGTCAACGAACCGCCCGGATCGTTCGAATTATCGGTGGATAAAACCACGGAAATTTGATTGATTAGTACGATTTGTCGCCTTCAAGAAAATCGCAAGGTTCACTTGTCCGACCGATTTCTTACAGCCGGAAATCGGTTGATTACGCTATACTGCTTGTTATTCATTGCAGTATTTCATTTGACGATTATCCTGACTAGTTTTATGTCCGCTTCTGCTGCCGATTCATCGGCCATTCTCCGCAATTTGATAGCCGTTTCGTGCCTGCTGGTATTTGCACTCGGCTGCAGCAACGGTGTAGTGAGTCAGTTAGAAGGAGAATGGGTCGGCACGCCACAACCGACCGCTGGAGAAGAGGCCAATGTCAATACTCCGCAAAGCGACTGGCAAAAGTATGACGTAGCCGTTGAGATTCGCTTTCTTAGTGACTCGCGCGTGGAACTCACTATGGAGGGCCGCCCGGATACGATTAAGGCGGATTGGCGCGTTGTCGAGCAATCTCCGGCCAGTTTGTTGCTGGAATTTGCCACTGAGCCCGCCAAGCCGGCACTTGTCGATTCAGCAGAACAAGATTCTTCAATCAAGGAGAAACCGCAGCCCGTGCTTCGCCGCTTCGAGCTGCTCCCGAGACTTGAAGAGGATAAGCTTGTCGGATTTATCTTCAACGAAGCCCGTGCCGAACGCCAAGTCGGCGAGCTCTATTTCGTCCGAAAAGGCAAAGAGACGAAAACCGAAACTGTAGCCAATCAATCCACCAACTAATCACTCCCCTCCTGCTTGCTCCCACGATGACAGACCGCGAACGTTGGATCGTTTACCCGCTGATCTTTTTTGCCCTTGGTGCCGCCATTCGGGACAAGTTGTTCCGCCATGTTGCTTCGAAAGAAGTCGTCTGCGAACGACTCGTCGCAGATGAAATTCATTGCATCGGTGGAATCAATTGCCGGAACGTGATGGTGGTCGATCGCGACGATCCACGACTTGTACTCGTCCAGTTGGGGCAAGGGGTCAAGCAACCGGGGGATGGGGGCGATGCGAGCAGCCTAGGACTCCTCGTCCTGCGAGACAGCAAGGGGGAAGCCATCTGTGGCGTGACCAACGATTCCCTCTACGTGAAAAGCGTCGTGTGCGAAAGTGCTCAGGTCGTTGCCTCTCGCCAAAGCAAAACGCCGCTCATTCAACTTGGCAGCGTCGCGGCACATGACAACCGGACCGGCAGGACGGGCGAAGTGGGGATCTTGTCGGTGAACAACCAAAGCTACTACGGCGCTCCGGGACAGCAATTCACCCCGATTGTACCCCGCCCTCAGCCAACCCAGCCTCAGCAGCCCGGTTCACCACAACCTAATACCGACATTCCCGCCCCTGCCGAAACAAGTCCCGATCCAGAACTACCCAAGACAGAAGACGCGCAAGTTCCTGCGGAAGAAGATTCGGCAAGTCAGTCCCAGAACCTAGAGAGGTAACACTCTGGCCCATGCTGTTCAAGGAAATCGCCTCTTCAGAGAGTACCTAGCTAGGATGGACGGAAACCACAGCTAGTAACTTTGAATTTTCTTGACCCAATATTCGCTTGGTACGTTGCACTGGCCCTTAGGCTACGCTTACCCTAATAGCTTGCGACGTGCATGGAATTGTGATCGGCGTCAAGCCGTCCTGAAATGGAAGCCCAGGAAAAGGAAACGTTGAAAAGGAAGTCCAGCAGAGTAATTTGGCCAGTCCCATGGCTTATCAACCTCCCTATTCGCTACGAACCAGCACCATGAGCACGGCCAACGCAACGCTTGACGCGCCGCAAACCCTCACCGGTCTGCTCGTCCAGCGAGCCAAGCAGCATCCACAGCGTGTTGCCTATCGCTTCGCTGGCGACTCAGGCGAGGAAATTGTGTGGACCTACGGCGATCTCGACGCCAAAGCTCGATTAATCGGGTCCGAACTGCAGAGGAAGTACCAGCCGGGCGAGCGTGCCATGCTGGTCTATCCGCCCGGCTTGGAATTCATTGCCGGGTTCTTCGGGTTGCTTTACGCCGGCTTGGTTCCCGTACCGGCCACCTATCCCAAACCGCGTCGTCCGTTACCCAGGCTCGACGTCATTGCCGAAGACTGCACACCCAAAGTGGCGCTCACCACCGCCGATGCGCTGGGGCTCTTGAAGCTAGATGAACAATCCGAGACCGTGCGAACTCTCGATTGGTTGCCGACCGACACTCAAGTAGAGGTCACAACAGCATTCGATCTCCATCATCCGCAAGAATCCGACGCAGCATTCCTCCAATACACTTCCGGATCGACCTCCCAGCCGCGTGGGGTAGTGGTTTCGCATGGCAACGTCATTCACAATCTGTTGACCATACGCGAAGGGTTCGGGCTAGACGACGGACAACTTGATCAGCCAGTCCAGGAGTGTTGCTTCTGGCTACCTGCCTACCACGATATGGGACTGATTGGCGGAGTTCTGACTCCCCTGTTCGTTGGTGGTACCAGTCGATTGATGGCACCGGCAGCGTTCTTACGAAGTCCGATAGCCTGGCTTGATTCGCTTTCCAGTAGCGGCGCTTCGATTAGCGGCGCGCCGAATTTTGCTTACGATCTGTGTGTTGAGAAAACCACGCAGGAACAACGTGCCGCGCTCGACTTAAGTCGCTGGGATATTGCCTTTTGCGGTGCCGAGCCTATTGACGCGGGCACGATTGAACGCTTCGCAACAGCCTTCGCGCCAGCCGGATTCCGATCGAGCGCCTTCTACCCCTGCTACGGACTTGCTGAGGCAACTCTTCAAGTTACCGGAGGCCAGCGAGATAAAGAACCGATCGTGCTGAACGTAAGCCGCGAAGCGCTCACCCGTCGCAAAGTCGTATCCACACAGGGTTCTGCCGAGGCGAATGACACGAAGCAACTTGTCGGTTGCGGTCGTGCCCTCGGCGATCAACAGGTGCTCATCGTCGATCCAGCAACTCAAACCGAGCTACCTCTTGGCGAGATCGGTGAGGTCTGGGTCAGCGGCAAATCGGTCGCAAACGGTTACTGGGGACGCTCGGTCGAGAACTGTTCCACATTTGCGGCTACTCTCGCGGGCTCCACCGACCCGTTCGTGCGCACCGGAGACCTAGGATTCTTCAATGTGGGTGATGCTGACAATGCCCAGGCCGAGAGCGACCAGCCTGAACTATTCATCACGGGCCGCATCAAGGATGTCATTATCATCCGCGGTCGCAATCATTACCCGCAAGATATCGAGCGAACCGCCACCGATTCACATGTTGCGGTAGACACTGGCGCCGCCTTTGACGTTGCGACCGACGGTAGCGAGCAACTCGTTGTTGTGCATCAAGTCCAGCGCGAACATCGCCGCGGAAATCTCGACGAAGCTCTCCAGGCCATTCGGACAGCTATAGTCCAGCAGCATGAAATCGATCCGCACGCCATCCTACTCATTCAACCAGTTAGCTTGCCGCTCACGACCAGCGGCAAGGTGAAGCGCTCCTACTGTCGCGAACTGTACCTTGAGGACGGCTTCAAAATTCTAGCCCAATGGCGGTCTACCTTGGCTGCATCACCATTGAGCGGCTCTGTCGGGAGTGGGCAATGTGGGCATGCCGCCGCACCGAAGCCAGCATCCTTGGAGCCCGACTTTCTGGATTCGATCGGCACCATGCCGCCCGAGGAACTTCACGCTGCAGTCACAACTTGGATGCTCGCACTGCTAGCCACCAAAGTTGAAGCCACCAACTGCGAAATTTCCGGCGATACGCCTTTTGCGGAGCTGGGTATGGATTCGATGACGTCCATCGAGCTCAGCCTAGAATTCGAGCGAGCCCTCGGCCTGCTCCTCACACCTGACGTCGCCTGGAGCCACCCCACGCCGGCTACGCTCTCGAAGTTCTTGGCCGAGCAATTGCAAGCCGCCCCGCGAACGCCGGCTGATCTTTCTCCTTCGGTAAGCTAGATTTCCCGCCGCGACGCTCCCGGATCGCCTGAATTTCTTGAACTTCTGCTAGCACCTCGCCGTTCTTTCTGCCTCCATCCTTCGGCAACCCTCAAGGTCGGCCCAATCGTTACCGATACTCTCAAGGTGAGCCGCCTCTGGTATGCGCGGACAGTGCTAGCAATTGCTAAGCGGCCTTCATCACAAAAGGTCGCGCAGCGAGGGAAGCTTCAACTTGAAACCACGCACAACGACTGCCGCTGATTCTACCTCCGTTGGTGATGCCATAGAGACGGCTCGCACCAGATCGCTGCCAGTGCTCGCGCGCATTCCACGAGTCGGCGACGCTCCGGTTGCTGTAGGCTCTCAATCGAATCCTACATTGTCGGGGCACGCTGTGTCGGAGACATTGCGGGCCGCCGAAGCGGTTGCGGTCAGTGCGCCATTGGAAGAACCGCAACCTTACTCGCTTCCGAATGTGAGTATTGCCGAGTCGCTAGACATCGATCCATCGAGCGAACGGCGTGCGTCCAAAGAACGCCGCTGTGTGAGCGAGTCTTCCTCTGGTGGGCAGCAACACACTCCGAAGGTCACACTCGCCAGTCGCATTTTCAGGATGCACGAGGCGATTATGCCACATTCTGGCCTCATCATGGCGGCGGCATTGCTGCTTGCGGCAGGTTTGCTGGGATGGCTGAATGCGAACAACGGGGAATACGACGGGCCCCCTTTGGCGACGGACTACGTGGCCAACGATGGCTTCGATTTAAACTACCAGCCGCAGTGGACTACCGAGCCCAAACAAGAACAGCCAGTCTCATCTGAGGCAAACGAACCGTTCTCGCCTAGCTTTGTACTTGCGGAGCCGAAAAAGGCAGCACCCAGTGCAGAACAGCCCGCTGGTGCAACTGCACAAAACGCAACGTTGGCACCCTTGCCACCGGCCGATCCGAGCCAGGGCTACGCTTCGACCGGCTACTCGTCGGACTATCTTTCCGGCGTACGCATTCGTACGGCCACGGAAATGGCACAACGACCAACACCGAAATCACGTTAAGCGTTTAGATCATTCGTCCAAATAATCACGCAGCGACACGCATCATGAGCACCCTCGATCAAGCGTTTATCCGTGCCTATCAAGATCGCACCGAGCAGTCAGCCCGAGCCGTTGAGCCGACACCGACACCTGTAGCGGCACCCGTGCCATCATCTGCCGAGGCGACATTCCCGGCCACACTGCCGCTAGCGCCGCCACCTCAACGGGTTGAGCGAACCGAGCTGCCGGCAACGGAGCGCAAGCCGCTTTCCTCGTTTGCACCACAACCCAGCACGGTCGAAGCGAGGTTCCAGCCCGGGTTGGAAGTCGATGCGTTTGCGTGGTCCCCAGTCTGCGACGAACTTACCTCTAGTGGCGCACCACACTGGCAGCAACTTCACGAAACACTTGCGGTAGCCACAGACCAGGGCAGGACCGTCGTCGGCATTGCTGGCACCTCAGAAGGCGTCGGCTGCACGACGCTACTACTGAGTGTTGCTCGTACGCTTACCACTGCTGGAAAATCAATCGCCATCGTTGACGGCAATTTCAGCTCGCCCGGCCTTGCATCGCAACTGGGATTGGAAGTCGATCTCGGTTGGGAGAATGTGCTCTCGGGAGAAACCCCGCTGGCGGAAGCTACCGTTGCATCGATCAACGATGGCATTACACTCTTGCCGCTAGTACGTGGCGGCTTACGCGCGGCTGCTCAGCTTGATTCGATTCACACCTCAGTCACCGCTGGCGTGTTGCGCTATCACTATGATCTGGTGCTCGTAGACCTCGGCTCGCTGTCAAACGTGCAGCAAGCTGGCTTCGCAGAAACGATTGCCCGCCAGTGCCGACTCGACGCAGCCTTGCTCGCCACACCCGACGCTGCCGCGACCATTGCCAACGCCGGACAGCTCGATCGTCTCACGCCTAGTATCGCCGCAGTCACACTCGGCACACTAGAAAACCAAGCAACCAGTTCAATTCCGTTGGCCGCAGCCGGTTAACAGGCCTGGATGCCATCGAATCGAATTGCCAGTCCCTCATCCCAAGAACGCACAATCGAGAAGCCAAAGAATGTACCAAGACTACTGGCAACTTGCAGCGAAACCTTTCGAGCCGCGTTGTGACGAAGGCTTCTTCTTCTCGTGTGCTTCGCACCAAGCCGTGCTGCACAAGTTACGATACGCACTAGAGAGTCGGCGCGCTGCCGCTTTGCTCGCTGGTCCCACCGGTGTGGGCAAGACCCAGCTAATTGCTGAGTTGCGCAGGCAGGCAGGCGAGGCATATCGACCGTTCGTAGAAGTCGTGTTCCCACAAATGACCGAGCGCGATTTGCTAGTGTACTTGGCCGAACAACTTGGCGCCCCACCGGCGTCCGATCCGCGTTACACGGTCGAGGAAAGTTTGCGGCGTTTGAACTACGTGCTCAATACCAATGCCCAGCAAGAACGTCACGCCGTCGTTGTGATTGACGAAGCTCACCTGCTCGAAGATACAGGTCTGCTGGAACCGCTACGTTTGCTGCTCAATCTCAACGACGCCGGCCAACCGCTGTTTACGCTACTACTAGTCGGCCAGCCGGCTCTACTACCGGCCATTGCTCGCTTCGGAGCACTGGAAGAACGCCTCGATGCGAAGGCAACCCTCGAACCGCTCGACTCGGAAGAAACCTGCCAATACATCGAGCAACGCCTGCAAGCGGCCGGCGCTTCGCGAGAAATCTTTGCCGTTGATGCCTTATTAGCCGCCCACCAACTCACAGGCGGCGTGCCCCGGCGGATCAATCGTCTGTGCGATCTGGCGTTGCTGGTTGGTTTTGCCAATGAGCGCCCCACTATTGATGCAGAAACACTGCAAGCGGTACGCGACGAGCTGGTCGGCACCACGCCGCTTGCGGCTTAGCAGAGCCCGCCAGCACGTCCAGGGATTACTCACGTCTCACGATGTCTCACACGTTCCTTTAACGCCGCTAAGCCGCAAGCGATATGAGTGCATTTGAAGGAATCGCCTGAAGATCAAAATCGCCCCCGCCGGCGCTCCTTACTCGGTAGCACTTCTAGGCAAGTAGTCCACCAACCGGTGAGAATAGCTTCTACGAATTCTTCGGGAAGTTGCTCAGCACGCATTTCGCGTGCGAGCAGCTCTTGATCGTACGCTACGGGAACGAACTTTGCGCTCACGATGTCATTCGCGACTTCCAGAAGGGTATACCAAACATTCGTCGTGCCATCATTCTCAGGACGTCCGAGTACGCCGACGTTCACAAACTGCTTCCCACTGGCGAGTTCTCGTTGCCATTTGATTCCCGTGTGCGTTACGAGCATGAGATCCGCCTCATACTCAGCGGCCAGCGAGTCGAGGAAGTGCGTGCTCGTCGTGCTCTCCCAAAGAAACTCATTCACTCGCCGTGGACTACCATGGCAGAGCAGGGCAGTACGACCACCCAAGTCCAATCGTCGCGTCGGTGGTAGCGTGCGCATCCAGGCCTTGTGATCGGCCGATGTGTTCGCCAGCGTGTAATCGTAACTCAGTTGCGCGAAGTGATTGTCGCGTGGGTCCGTATACCCGCACTGGCAATCCTCCAACTCGTTGCCAATCGAATCGTCGTAGTTGCCCTGCAAGCAAGCCACATTGTTCTCACGCAGCAATTCGAGCGCGCGATCCGGGTAAGGCCCAAAAGCACCAAAGTCGCCCAAGCAATAGACGGCATCGACACCTCGGTTGCGCGCATCTACCAGCGTCGCTTCCAGAGCCAAATAGTTGCTATAAACGCCACCGAAGAGCGCGATGCGGGTGGTATTAATTGAAGATGACAAACAGTTCGCCCCATAGGAATAGTCGTGAGTAGCCCCCAGCGCAGGCCGTGGGGTCGCCTAAGATAAGTGTACCAAACCTACCTAATGCCTACTGTGTTACGCCCCACACTTCAATTCGCTACACTCTAGGAATGCCACGAGACGAATCCAAAAAAACTGACCAGAAGGCTACCCTCCAATTGGCAAGCGCCTCTATCGATCTCGACCGCACCCGCCGCTGCGGATTCCCAGAGGTCATCTACGGCGAGGGGAAAACGGCCGAAACCATCGCTCAGATCGCTTCGGAACTACGCAGTCGCGGCGAGCGCGTGCTGGCAACTCGAATTGATTTGGCAAAAGCAAACGAGATCTCGCAGCTGCTGCCAGAAATGATGTACGATTCCACGGCCCGCACCTTGCGAATCGGAGACGATCTGCCGGACGCCCAGGCCAAAGGCAACGTCGTAGTGATCTCTGCCGGCACAAGCGATTTGCCCGTCGCTGAAGAAGCCCACCAGACGCTCCTTTGGATGGGCGCACGTGTGAGCATGGTCCACGATGTGGGCGTCGCCGGCCCGCACCGATTGCCTGAGCGGCTCGCAGAATTCGAGAACGCCGATGCGCTAGTCGTCGTAGCCGGCATGGAAGGCGCACTACCCAGCGTCGTTGGCGGCTACGTCGCCTGCCCGATATTCGCTGTGCCGACGAGCGTAGGCTACGGAGCCAACCTCGGCGGCATCGCGGCATTGCTCTCCATGCTTAACAGCTGCGCGAGCAACGTCGCCGTGGTGAACATCGACGCCGGCTTCAAAGGCGGGTATCTAGCTGGATTAGTAGCAACCCAGAAACACGACTCAATGCAGGGGCAGGATGCCCCGGCGCACTAACTGAACCCTGCCCACTGCCGACTACTCACAATATTCACTATGCAAAACGCCACCGACCAACCCCTACCAACGCTCCCCCAACGCGACGCTGCCGCGCACAAAGGCGACTTCGGTCGCGTGCTGGTCATCGCTGGCTCGCGCGGAATGGCGGGTGCGGCCGGCCTTTCCGGCATGGCGGCGCTGCGAGGTGGCGCAGGATTGGTGACCGTTGCTTCGCCGGTTGGCATTCAACCCACCGTCGCCACGTACTCACCTTGCTACACCACGATTCCGTTGATGGAAGACGAGTACGGCATTGTCGATCTGGCCAACGTCATGGAGCTAGCCGGCGTGCGCGAACACTACGACGCGTGGGCCATCGGCCCCGGTCTGGGGCAAAGCGAAGGCGTCACCGAGCTCGTCGGCCAACTCTACCGCGACGTGCCGCGCCCTCTGGTGCTCGACGCGGACGGCTTGAACGCGCTAGCACAACTGCTTGAACGCGCACCGCAATTGATGGACGCCCCCGCCGGTCCAAGAATCCTCACGCCCCACCCCGGCGAGTTTGCTCGCCTCGCAAGTAGCGCGGCACCTCATTCCCAAGAGGACCGCATCGCTAGTGCCATCGACTTCGCCAAGAAGGATTCCAGCGGCAACACCATCGTCGTCCTCAAAGGCCAAGGCACCGTCGTCGCAGACACTCAGCGCTATGCCGTGAATGAAACCGGCAACCCAGGGATGGCCACCGGCGGTACAGGCGACTGCCTGACAGGAGTGGTTGCCGCGTTCGCCGCGCAGGGGATGCATCCGTGGGAAGCCGCTCGACTAGCGGTACATGTCCACGGCAGAGCGGGGGACCTAGCGGCAGACAAACTCGGCGAGACTTCGCTCGTCTCTAGCGACTTGCTCGACTTCCTGTCTCTAGCAATGATGCTCTAGCGGCGGGTGTGCACGCTGACGAAAGACAAGGGCTAATAGGAAGTGACCGTCTCTGGCTATGGGCGTGAGAAAGTAGGAAGATTCGATGCCTGATCAGATCGCTAGACACGCTTCCGCCGCGTAGACAACGTGAGCAGCCCAAAGGTGGTAAGCAACAGTGCCAGTGCCGTTTTGCCTAGCCGAAAAGTAGTTTGAGCTAAGCCACCAGAGGAGATTGTGCCTCTGGTTTGCTATTCGTGATTTGCACAGTAAAGAATCTGATTCGCTGGGTAACTGTGTAAAGTCATCGACACCGCTGCGAGTTAGCACAAACCGCCATCTGTATCGGTTGATGCAGTCGCCAGACGGAAGTAAATGGCAAAGCTCGCGTCGGTTTGAATTCCTCGGCTAGTTGCAGGTGGGAATATCCCGGTAGTTGACGTGCAAGCAATCAGGCTTACTCTATGTCACTATGGATTTCTCGCCTGTAGTTTTTGACAAGCTGGTCCAGCTTTGGGACGATTTGGAAGCATTTGCTCCCAACGAAGCTTCCGCAGCAAATGCTCATCTCATGAAGACGCTTGCCGATTGGCTTGAGGCCGACTTCGCCTATTGGTGTGGGCTGCTGCGCGTTGCTCATGGCAAATTCGCGGCCCAGGATCCGTTGGGCGGTTGGCGCGTGCGCGTCCATGAGCCTTACAAATTGCCCGAGGTCTACCAAGATAAACGGGAAGAACTCCTCGAAAATCAGCACCTTGCAGAGACGGTCGGTGCTGCTTCGATTGCCATCATGCGCGAGGCAGGCCAATTTCGCATTCGCCTGTTACGCGAATTAGTCGACCTCAGCGAATACGAGCAGTCCGAGCATTTTGAGAAGTATCAAATGCCCTATGGCCTGACTGATCGGTTGTATGTAGTTACGCCAGTGAACGACGACACGGAGTCTTGCTTCTGCTTTGAGCTTGCCGGCGGCGATAAACGATTCAATCAGGAGCAGGCCAATCTCGTCGGCACCGCAATACGCAGCGTGCGTTGGTTTCAGCGCAGGTTGTTTCTAAGTCATGGGCTGTTGGTTGGCGACGAGGTGCTTAGTGACAACG
The DNA here is from genome assembly GCF_007741515.1 of Adhaeretor mobilis. Classification (GTDB taxonomy): domain Bacteria; phylum Planctomycetota; class Planctomycetia; order Pirellulales; family Lacipirellulaceae; genus Adhaeretor; species Adhaeretor mobilis. The sequence goes on along the minus strand of NZ_CP036263.1, from coordinate 4,855,613 downwards.
AGCGTTCGATCGTGCTGCTGCTCTTAACCGGGAAAACGGAAAAAGAAATTGCGCAGGACATCAATCGAGCACCTTCCACCACGCACAATTATATCACCGGCATCTACCGGAAATTTGGGGTTAATAATCGTGCCGGCCTGATGTCGATCTGGCTGGGATAGCGAATAATAGCTTACCAAACGACTCTGACAGTCTAAATAGACTGATAGATTGTCGCCGCTGCCTAGATTACCATAGGACAACTAGGCAATACGTTAGACAAGTCTCTCTGCGTACCAGTGCCTTCGCACGCTTTCATCGACTGTAGTACCCGGGGAGACCGTTTATGGCACTACGATTTTCAAATTGCCTACTAACCCTCAGGTCACTCAGCATTGCTGTACTGTTTCTTGGTATCGTCGCCCCCACACACGGCGCCGTCGATCTCATCGGAGACATCTCTACTGGAGTGATTGCTGATCCCTGGATCATTACGCAACAGACTACAATTGGCTTCAGCGAAGCAACGATTCTTGACGTGTACGATGGTGGGGTCGTCGACTCGAACACGTTCCTCATCATTGGCAGTGAGAATTCAAATAGTACCCAGTATGTTCAAGTGAATGTTCGCGATGCCGGTTCCAGCCTTTCCGCCAGAGATCTAATCATTGGGAACTTTGGGGCGGTACCGAGAATGCATGTTGAAAACGGAGGGGCTGTTGTCGTTGATAACGATTTTGAGATGAGGAGTAAAAGTACGCTTATCGTAACAGACCCAGGTTCCCAATTGACCATTGGCGACTATTTTTCGATGGCAAGCTCTACAGAAATCATTATTGCTAATGGGGGCACCGTCGAATCTGGCGTGAATCAAAGTAGTGGAATCATAACTACCGTCATCTCCTACGCGACGATCAAAGGGAGTGGTTCCACATGGACCAATCACAACGCCCTCCAGGTGTCCAATCTCCGGGTGGAAGACGGCGGGCAGCTGATCTCCACCAATGACTCTTCTTTTGCTTTCACTATTAGTGGCGATGCTAATCTCGATGGAGGCACAATCATCGCAGAGGAAATTACCAGAAGCGGTGCTGGTCGGCTCAATTTTCATTCGGGAACACTGATCTTGAATCAGGCAGGACTCACGGTGGGCGGTGCGGGGCTACTGGGCAGCGACGTACACGTTGACTCTAGTTCAACGATCGATGTTTCTGGAGAAGTTGTTGTGGATTCCACTGCTAAGCTGTTTGTTGAGGGGGCTCTCGTTTCCAGCGCTCTGACCAATAACGGCAGTCTGATTCTGGAAGGTGCGACTCTTGAGCAACCAGTCACCAGCCCCGCCGGCTCCACGATCGACGTAATCGGCGACATAACTTTTAATGGCTTGGTCTCAGGGGCGGGGGGGATTTTTGGTAGCGGTACGGCCACGTTTAACGGAGGCTACAGCCCTGGCGATAGCCCGGCCGTCGTGCCTATTGAGACGGACCTCGCTCTCGGCGCTCTCAACTCGCTCGACATCGAATTGGCGGGTACGGCCAGCGGCGAGTTCGACCAATTGAACATCGCCGGTGATGTTACGCTGGCCGGTGCGCTCGACGTTTCGCTGATCGATGGGTTTGCGCTCGACCCGCAACAAGAATTTACGATCCTCGACATCGAGGGCGAACTGACGGGGCAATTCGACGGCTTAGCCGAGGGGGCACGCGTTGGCGGCTCTAACGGCGTTGACTTGTTTATCACCTATACCGCTGGCAACAGCAACGACGTGGCCTTGTTTACTACGGCGATTCCCGAACCGACTTCGATGACGCTACTAGCCTCGGCGCTGTTTGCGTTGCTACTGGGGCGTAAGCATCGCTCCCCGCCATGTTTTAAGTCTTGCCTGGGCGCTATGATAATAACCTTCCTAAGCGTATTACCAAGTTCTGCAGCTATTCAAACGGTCGGATCTGTGGCGCCTGAGTTCCAAGCCGGTCTGTTCGTTGATCCAATTCTGAACAACGTTATTCCATGGAATCCCTCAGGGCTTCAAGTTGGTCATCTTGGCCCGGAGCGCGGCTTGTTGGTGATCAGTGACACCAGTCGAAACGGCTACAACCACGATACGGTCAATGTCGACAGCAGTATTCTAGTTGGCAGCAGTGTCCATGGGACCCTTGTAGTAACCGGTTCGGATGCCCAGTTGACGGGGAATTTATTCAAAATCGGGAATGGAGCGCCGGGGTTGTTCCTCGTCTCGGACGGAGCATCGGTTGTGACGGGCGAGGATGAAGGCGAGAGCCGGATTGGCGGTGATCCTGTCGTGGGTACGGGGCAAGCTGTCATTTCTGACAGTGGCTCCAACTGGACCCACTATGATCTAAAGGTCACAGCTCTTGGTGAGTTGGAAGTGAAAGACGGCGCTTCGGTGGACACAACGAACTTCGCAAATAATACAGGGCCTGTTACTGTCACTGGCGCGGGTTCCGTTTGGAATGTTGGCGGCATGGCCTTGTCAACGGAATCAGCCTCAGTGATTGTGGCTGATGGTGGGCAGGTGAACGTGATGGGGGAATTTTATCTGCCATTCCTTGGTGGTGAACCGATTCTCTATGAAAATCAAGGAGTAAGATTGTTAACCGCAGGTTCGCTAACCATTCGTGGCGGAACCTTCAGCACGAACTATTTTACCAATTTTGATCCTGGAATTCTTAACTTCGAATATGGCACGCTCAACCTCTCAGACTCGGGATTGGTGATTGGTGCCGCCGGACTAATGGGCGATGCGGTCAACATCGACTCAGACAGCGCGATCAATCTTTCGGATGATGTCACTGTCGAGGCCGGGGCAAGCCTGACCGTGGCCGGTACACTGAGTTCCGCGAGCCTGAATAACAATGGCAATCTGACACTCATCGACACCACACTTGACCAGCCGGTTACCAGCCCAGCGGGAAGCGTTATGAATGTCATCGGCGACGTGACCTTCAATGGCCCAGTGAGCGGTGCTGGAGATATCTTCGGCAGTGGCACACCTTTGTTCAATGGCGGCTATAGCCCCGGCGACAGCCCTGCAGTTGTGGAAATTGAGCACGATATCATTTTTGGCGCTGCCAACACTCTCACGATCGAACTCGCCGGTTTGCTCGAAGGAGAGTACGATGCACTGCAAATCGGAGGCGATGCAACCTTAGCGGGAGAGCTGGATGTAGAGCTGATTGGGGGATTCGAACTCGATCCGCACCAAGAATTCCTGATTCTCAACGTAGCCGGTGAGCGGACGGGCCAGTTTATTGATCTCGAGGAGGGCGACAATGTTGGCATGTTCGGTGAATTTGGTGGTGTCGGAAACTTCGGCGACACACCTCTGTTTATCTCCTACGAGGGTGGTGACGGCAACGACGTGGTGCTCTACACCACTCCAACCCTTGAGGGCGATTTTGACGCAGATGGCGACGTCGACGGCTCCGACTTCCTTGCATGGCAACGCACTGACGGAACCCCCGCAGGTTTGTCCGGATGGCAAATGAATTACGGGACACTCTCCAGCGCGGCTGCAGCCGCAACGAGTGTGCCCGAGCCTTCCTCGTTCCTGTTGCTTTTGACCAGTTGCCTGTTTGCTGCTCACAGAAGTCGACGATAGCCTCCGTCCAGTTTGCCTCGCGAAGGGCTTTCGAGTGCTCTTACTCGAAGCAAGTGAACGCTACGATCTTGGGCCTCGACGGTAAAAACAGAGCATCCAATGTCCAGTCAATGATTACACCACCTCTGCATGTTTCCGTGTTTCACAATTGCAGTCAGTTGGACCAACCGTGGCGGTCAAGCTGGCCACCTTAGATGCGTTCCAGACCGACACTAGAAACGGTCGTTTACTTATTGACCTTATCTTACATAGGCGTGCACAGCCTTCGTACGAATCGAACGATAGTCAAGTGCTGGCGATGTTCCTGCCCGACGGTTTGAACCGCAGTTAGCAAAATCAGGTTTCGCGACTGTAACGATTCGATGGTCAATCGACTCACTCAGAGCGATTGAATGGTAAATGTTGCATCAAGTAGAGAGGCTGTTCCTCGGCCTCGATGCCCCTAAGCTGAAGCTCGAATTCGTCGAACACGACGTTGTATTGCTCTAGTAGCTTGTCTCGCTCCCGCGTACTGGTCGCTTTCTTAAGACTGTCCTTGAGAGCGTGAATATCAAGAAGCAGATATTCAATTCAAAGATAGGTGCTTTGAAAAGCAGCTTCCTGAGGCCAGACATGATTAAGATGGTGCCGCCAACCAATCGAACTGGCGGGGTCGTACTGTTCCATCATAAGGGCCTGCGGATCTCAGGTGTTCTGAGTCACGTTTTGTCTTGGAAGGCTAGTCAGTAAATGTGTGATACGCCCCGACGCAACATGGCTTTCCGAATTCGCGTTCAGCTACGCTTAAATTCAAACCTCATAGACGATCCGCCCATGGCTTTGACTGCGGCTAATGCGATCCGTCGCGTACAAACCGGCCAGTACGAACTCTACGCACGAGGCTCGCACCGCGGGGCTTTCGCTGGCGTTTACCTCGAACGCTTTGTCCCACACAGGTGGCACGCGTTGGATCAGTTCTGCGTAGTGGGACGAGGGGAGCATGTCGCCCACTTCGATCTTCACGCCTTGCGAGAAAATCTCTGCTATTTCGGCTAGTCCGTGCTTGTCGACGTACTCGTTGAACACCGTGGCAATGGCTTCGGCTTGCACGGCGTCCAGCACTTGGCGCTCGCTCATTTGATGTGTGCCCATCAGGTCGAGCTCCAGCTTGCCCAATGACGAAGCGTACAGATGCCCGAGGTCCGAGATCCGTGGCACCGCCGGTGACTCACCCAGCACGGCTGCCCGATGCCTTGCAGAGGCAAGCATCGTGCGATAGTTGGCTAACGACAACCGAGCCGAAACGCCCGACTGTTGATCGACAAATTTTGAGTTCCTCGCCGCGCGACTAATCTCTTCAATTAACTCCTTCATGAAGTATGGGACGATCACGTCCTTCGCCTTCCCCCCTCCGCCTTCCGCTCTCGAATCAACTTCTTGCTCCATGATCTCCACACCCAACTGTCGCTCTAGCGGGTAGTGCGTTTGGATCATCGAGCCGATGCGGTCCTTCAGTTGCGGAATCACTTTGCCGCTGCGATTGTACGTAGCTGGATTCGCACTGAAGAGAATGAGCACGTCGATATCGAACTTCACCGGATAGCCGCGGATTTGCACGTCGCGTTCTTCGAGAATGTTGAACAGGCCGACCTGCACGAGTTCGTCAAGTTCCGGTAGTTCATTCATCGCAAAGATTCCCCGGTGCATTCTTGGGATGAGCCCAAAGTGCAACGCGCCTTCGGCGCCCATGCTCACACCGGCGGCAAGTTTCGCTGGGTCGATCTCGCCAATCACATCAGCAAACTTCGTTCCTGGCGCAAGCCGTTCCGCGTAGCGATCTTCGCGCTTCCACCAGCCGACACGAATTTCCTCAGGCGGCAGGTTCGCGATGATCTCTTTCCCGCGTCGCGTGATTGGTTGGAGCGGATCGTCGTGCAGGGGAATCTCCGGATCGTCGAGATACGGAATCGCCGGATCGAGAAACTCCGCAATCAGTCGCATGAGCCGGCTCTTTGCTTGTCCTTTCTCGCCAAGAAACAGCATGTCGTGCTGTGCAAGGATCGCGACGTTCAGCTCCGGTAGTACGGTGTTGTCGTACCCCACGATGCCCGGATACAACGGCTCGTCACCGCGCAGCTTCTCAAGAAAGTTGTCGTGAATCTCCTGTTTCACCGAGCGGCTTTTCCAACCGCTAGCTTTGAGTTCAGCGAGTGTAGTGGGTTGGGAGGCAGTATCAGGGTGCGAGGGCATGGTGGCGGCAGGGGGATGCGGAGGGATGATTGAGGAACCTTAAGGCGATCAATTCATGATTGACGCTCAAGTGTTGATTATAGGGCCGTAATCCGCCGTGCCAACTTAACGGTGGAGATTGCCGCTTGCGGCTTAGCAGCCGAACCCTTGCGCACTGACTTCCCAGTAGCCCACTGCCCAGCAACATTGCGTAAGAAAAAGCCGGCTAAGCCGCAAGCGGCGCCGGACGCTGCCTTGCCTGACTATTCGCGTCAAGAATCTCCAGCGTGCGCTCAGGAGCGTGCTTCTCTCCATACGCACCAGAGAACGCTTGGGCTGAGTCACGATAGTGCTCGATGTGCTGGGTCATTTCTCGCAGCAAGCCGGGAATCTGTTCTGGCTCAGCTGCAATGAGGCCAACTCGTCCGATTGGGACTTTTTTACTTGCGGCTCGCACGAAGCTCAGTTGCAAATCATCCAGTTCCATGGTCCTATTGGCAAACGCGTTGGACAGTTCTATGCGCAACTTAGAAGTTCGCTCGGGGATCGAGATCAGAACACCCGGTCGAGCCGTCGTATCGGGGGCGACACCACACGTGAAGACCTGCTCGCTTCCTAGGACATTTCCTTGCGTGTCATGTGTGCTGGCTTTGATTTGTACGTACTGCCCAGCAACGTCTTTCGAATCCCAGTTCCAAGTAAGGATTGCATGTTGGCTGCCCGTTATTGAGACTTCGCCTGAGACGGTTTCGGGGACTTCCGCGGTCGCTGAGGCAACCCGGCCAGATGCTTCTGTTGCCCAAACCTGTGGCAGGTCTGCGTCGATGCTTAGGTTGGCATCGGTCAACACTTGTTGTGCGTGGTCGTATTGTTCGCCTTGAATTTGGTCCGCCAGCCAGCACCCGCCGGGTACGATTATCGGTACTCCGGAGCTGAGCATTTCCAGCAGGATGCCGCTCGCGCGGGAGTGGTACCGTTCGCTATCGTAAAGAAACAGGCCGATATCCGAGCCTCGAATGAACTCGACATACTCTTCCGACGAAAGTGGATGCTTCACCACAACCACGGGAGAAGAATCCTCAACGGCTGAGCATTCGCTTACCTTGGCGGTACCCAGCCCTGCTTTGCCCAGATGCCGGCGCACTCGTTTGGGATTAATCTGCACAGCCAGCTGCATGTCGCCGCTTTGCAGTAAGTCGGCCGTGTCTCGCAGAAAGTTGGTGAGCGAATACCCATACTTCTCCCGTCGCACCATTCCCGCACAAGATACCCGCAGCGGTCGTTTTAGCTCTTTCGTTTCGTTCTTCGCACGGAAGACATCGCCGACAGGGTAGGGCAGATGCTTGAACTGGCCTACACCCAGCAGATTGTACTGCCTGCACATTGCCTGAGTCGTCGCGTAAAAATTAAAGCGATGCTCCGGTACCGCTTGGCGAGCGGTATTAACCTGCCGGTCGAACCTCAGTCGGCGTTCCTGCTGATCCGCGTGTTCCGTCTCGCGTCCCTTGAAAGCATCGAAATGGAATTGCATATGCCAATCAAGCTGAGCACTTTCCGGATGCGCCTGTAAGAAGCGCACGAGCCCCAAGAAGTCGAATTCACGTAGCGTTGGCAGGAATACGCGATCTTCGGCGTTCCAACCGATCTGGTCGAAGACTTGCTCGCATCCATCGACGAAATGCTGCAACTGATTCAGTCGCCGTTGCTGTCGCCATCGCTCCAAAGGACGAATGACAAGGCTGGGGCCATTCTTAGCAAGCGGGCGACCTTCAAGATCAACTGCGTACCGGCTCCTCCCATCGACGCCCAGTTGGTGAGCCTTGAGCGCGTGGTAATCGAACGCAGGGATGACCGTCCACTCGTCAGGAAATAAATCCGGCGAAAGCGATTGATGGGTGGCCAATACCGGCTGATAGCCCTGCTGTTGCGCAGCGCTCAGCATATCGACTGCGTACTGGAAGTTGTGACCTCCAACACGACTAAGCCCGTGATCAATCAGTAGGAATCGCGACATGTCGGTATGCTAAGCCTGAAGTGGCTGGACCTTGCCTGTTAAGAATGACTTCATGATAACTTCCGTGTCGGTTTCCCCTCCTCAGACCGCCCTCTCACCCAAAGGGGCGAGGGACCACGGAGAAGTTATTTTCTGTCCTGCCTTTTTGATCGCCTGATAGATTCTTGGTTGTAGGAAGGTTTAGGCCGCTCGACGTGGCTGAGTCGAGTTGTCTGGCTGAGGGACCGCAGATGCGAGGCCCGGGCTGACAGGCCGGTCGAAGTAATTCGCCCAGAGCCTGCGGGCCGCACGTCGTAGTTTTCGGGTAAGCTTGTCCCGAAAGTAATAGCGTGGAAAGGTAAACTTATCCGCTTCACGATGGCGATGGACTCGGGGCGGATGCCTTAATTCACCGATGGGGAAAGTTGGGAGATTTGCATGGTGATGGTCTGGATTCGCCGTATGGGTACTGCGTTCTCCGAAACCGATATTGCTAATCAAGTTCTTCTCGGGAAGGATCGTGAGGCCATGCTCCAACCAACAGGTAAACTGATAGGAAAAGGCCCAGCTATCGATTTCCGCACGTTGTTGTCGCTCAAAAATCTGACGCCAATACCACGCCTCCGCAGGGCTATCAGCGATGGTTTCGACTCCACCACTATCGCGGAAAGCGGGCCATGCATCGAGATTCAGATCCATTTTTTCCCACGCACGTCTCCATGTTGCCCAGCCCCAACAATGCATGTATTTGCTGAAGTAGTAGCTGTACGGCGTGCGTTGTTGTGCTTCTTGAAAGTTATCGCCACTGATTGCCATGATCCGCTGGTCGTCTTCATACTGATCTAGTAGAGACTGACAGTAATTGAAAAAAGTTGAGTGCGGGAGGCAATCATCTTCAAGAATGACAGCACGTTCTACGTGCTGGAACGCCCAATTAAGCCCACCTGCGACTCCGTATTGACAGCCTAGATTCTCATCATTGAATTGCGTCAATAACTCACAAGGCCAATCAATCTTGTCGAAAAGTGCCCGTGTGGCCGCAACGTTAGCGGCGTCACTTGCAACGTCTTGGCGTGGCCCATCGCAGCAGACTAGCAGCGTCCGTGGGCGTTGGCGAGCAATCTCGTTCAACACGCGGCTGGTCAAATCTGGCCGATTAAACACCAGCATAACGATCGGAGTTGAAAACGACATCGCAGCGGGCCTTGGTACTGCACGGCAGAATGGAAACGATTAAACGGAATGCGTTCTTGCTAGGCGAGCCAGCGAGAACACGGATGCTTGCGAAAGTTAGGTAATCAGCAAGCGTGCCACAAGTCCATTCTGCGGATTCTGTTGAGGGTCTTGAGGGTGATATTCGCTAGTCAGCTGACAATCTCCCTGATAGAAAGCCAACAAGCTTCAGCGGGTCCGACCTTTAGCTAGCTTCACACTAGGTAGCTTCACACACAATTTCATCAACAAGGGTGCAACCGTACAAAGGTACAGAATCCGTCATAGGATTCGGCACCCATCACTGAGCGAATTGGACGAAAACCTCCTCAGAAGAACATTCCGATAAGAATTCTTGCTCAAGGAACAGTGCCTTCCATCGACGGGTGGTTGTCATAAAGACGCTTGTTCTTACGATCATTGAGCTGGTAGCTAAGAAGTCCATGACGATGCCACATGTGTCACGAAAGTGAAGTTTGGGGTGGTTTCCAAACACCAAATCGTTGTGCTGTAGATTTAACCACACTGCCTCTGAGGTCTTCACCACCTCTTGCAATTTGAGTGGGCGTTTCAAGAGAGCGGTTGGTCTAACTTCGGCAACTTCATGACCGAGCAGATTTGCAGCCGTGTCGGGCCCCAAACAGCAAGGAGAGGATCAGAGGACACGCGCTCACATCGCCTTGTAGGGCCACCCGTTCGTTGCGCGACCTTGCAACTCTGCCGAATCTATTTGGCGAGATCAATCTCAGTAGGACCAAGACTTGTCGAAGAACAATTCTAGCGGGCTGTAGAGGCGGAGGCAGGGGAAGCAGCCCTTTCCGAGCACGGTGTCGATCCAGTTGGCTTCCTTGCCCTCCGGGGCGTAGGGGCCGCACTCATCTACGACCCCCGACCCGCTCTTGGCCACCCATCACCGAGAGGCTCGCACCGATGATTCATGCAATCACGGTTTGTAGTTGCCCATACCCGGGCCGATCTTGTCGTAGACGTTGAAAAACTCATCTGCCATGATCGTGGCCTTTCCGTTTGCCGGTGTCTCGATGTAGTCCATCTCCAGCACCTTGATCCGGAACTTCCAGCCCGCAGGGAGCTTCTTGTAGTTGTTGACACCGGCGGCGACAAATTCGTCGTAGGTGTGCTGCGGCTTCACGCCCAGCTCGAAACCCTTCATGATCCAGGTGTAGCCTTCGGCGTCGTCCAATAAGAGCACCTTGGTGTCCTTGTTCCAACCCATCGAGCTCTTGCGGTCGATGATCATCGGCTTGTAGGCAGGCACCTTGTTCACGTTGGTGCTACCGTCCATGTTCAGTTGGGCGCATCAGCTGCCCTTAATGCCGTTAAACTCCCTGGTGACCCCATTCTCGACCTGGGTCCAATCGAGCATCCAGAGTTTCAGTCCATTCAGGGACGCTGCGACGACCTCGTATTCCTTTTTCATCTTCTCGAAGTCGAGGCCCTCGACCAGTTTCTGAGGACAGGTGTCCTTGTCTTCGGGTATATTCGAGGCGACGATGGCGGTGTTGTAGCAGGCGGCGACGATCTTGCCGGTTTCCGGGTTAGGGGCTGCGAGGTAAATTTCAAGATACCGTACATGATTGAGGCCGTCGACACGTTCTTTCTTTGCGTCGTCGCCGTCGGAAAACACTTCGGGCAATTCGGCGGCAGTGGTTTCCGCGAAGGACGGAGCCACGGCTGAGGTTAACAAGGCTGCCACCAGAAAACTGGTTTTCAGAGCCTTCCGCGATGCGGATACCGGTGCTTACGCTGTCATTTCATTTTCATTGTGTGTTCTCATAGTTCTCGTTTTCTACTTGGAATTGATTCGATTCTGAGTGCGCGGACCCACCCTGGCGAGAGCAGACCCGACTACTTTGCAACCGAAGTGACGGGTCAGTCGTTCGGCTTGGCCCTCATCTCTGAGGCCTTCTTCATCTGCTCCTCGGTCATCTCCGGTGGACCTGGCTTGAAGGTAATCTTGTTGATCTTGCCGGTGAAGGTGAACGGCACTTGATAGTCGCTATCATCCACGCCGGTGCGGGTGTCAAAACCGACGTCCATCCACTCGTCCATGATCTCGACGGCGGGCACGGTGTGGGGAATCGTCTTTTTCGCTACCTCGACGCCATCGACGCTCAGTACGCCGGTTCCACCCTTGCCGAGCCCCGGGCCATCATACTTGAAGTCGAACACCACGGTGTGTTGGCCGGGAGGAAGCGCCTCCTTGCTCTCCCAACGGAAGCGGTCCAGGTCAAGCATGTTGTAGGTGAAGACCGGTTTGCCCTTCAGTAGATAGAGCCCCCAGCCGTTGAAACGGCCACCCTCGGTGATCAGCATGCCCTCGGCGCCGGCCTCCGGAATGTCGATGTCGGCAGTAACCGTGTAGTCCCGGTTGAGGTAGGGCGGCATCGCACCGAGCGCGATCGAGATCGGCGCGATATAACTGAACTCGGTGACGCCGGGCGAGCCGCTCGGCCGCGGCCGCAAGAAGCGCTGGAATCCCTCATTGTTGAGGGGGAACACATTGTACTTTTCCGCTTCCTCAACGAAGACCGCCTGCAGTTCCTTGAGCTTGTCAGGGTGCTTCGCGGAAACGTCCTCGAACTGAGTCCAGTCCGTCGTGAGGTCGTAGAGTTCCCACTCGTAGTCGAGCACGTCCGGCACCTTGATGCCCGGGTTGTTGTCCCATGGCGCGACTACCACCTTCGTGTTGGCGTACCAGCCGTCGTGATAGATCGCCCGCTGGCCGATCATCTCGAAGTATTGCGTATTGTGCGTCGACGGTACGTCGGCGTTCTTCGCGTCAAAGGTGTAGGCCATGCTCACGCCCTCGATCGGGTGCTGCTCAATGCCGTCCACAGACTCGGGTGCGGGGATTCCGGTCGCCTCGAGGATCGTCGGCACGACGTCGACCACGTGGTGGAACTGATTGCGGATGCCGCCCTTGTCCTTGATCCGCGCCGGCCAGGAGATCACCGCGCCGGTCCGATTTCCGCCAAGATACGACGCAACCTGCTTCGTCCACTTGTAAGGGGTATCGAAAGCCCAGGTCCAGGCGACCGCCATATGCGGGGTCGTCTCAGGACCTCCCCAATTGTCATAGAAATCGGCCAACTGAACGTCCACCGGGATGTCGACGCCATTGTACGCCGCGTAGTCGTTCGGGGTGCCGACCGTGGTGCCCTCGGCGCTGTTGCCGTTGTCGCCCTGCAGCCAGATGATCAGCGTGTTGTCGAGTTTGCCCTGGCGCTCGATCTCGTCGATCACCCGACCGGTCTCGTGGTCAGTGTAGGCGTGGTAGGCGGCGAACACGTCCGCCTGTTTGATGAACAGCTTCTTCTCATCGGCCGACAGCTCCTCCCAATCCTTCAAGTTGGCCGGCGATCCCTTGGGCCATGGCGTCAGCTTGGCGTCGGCTGGAATGACACCGAGCTCCTTCTGGTTGGCGAAGATCGTCTCCCGCAGTTTGTTCCAACCGTCGTCGAAGAGTTTCAACGCGCTGATCTTGTCGACCCATTCCTTCGACGGGTGGTGGGGTGAATGGGTGCCTCCCGGCGCGTAATAGAGCAGGAACGGTTTGTCGGGGTGCGTCGCGTCCGTCCGGCGCAAGTAGTCGATTGCCTCGTCGGCCATCGCGGTGGTCAGGTTCCAGTCGCCCTCGGGCTGGCCCTTCCACGGGAAGATTGCAGTGTGATTGCGGAAGAGATAAGGGGCCCACTGGTTGGTCTCGCCCACCGGGAAACCGTAGAAATATTCAAACCCGTAACCCGATGGCCATTGGTCGAACGGTCCAACATCGGTCGCGACCCACGGCGGCGTGTTGTGGTTCTTGCCGAACCACGAGGTCGCGAAGCCGTTGTCCTGAAGAATGCGTCCAATCGTCGCCCTGTCCGGCGTGATGATGGAGTTATAGCCCGGGAACCCGGTGGACGCCTCGGAGATCACGCCGAAGCCCATGGTGTGGTGATTGCGACCGCTGATCAACGCGGCGCGCGTCGGGGAGCACAGTGCGGCGTTGTGCATCGCCGTATAGCGCAGGCCGTTGGCCGCGAGCTTGTCCAGAGTCGGGCTGGGGATCACACCTCCGAAAGTGCTCGAGGTGCCGAATCCGGAGTCGTCGATGAGGACAAGCAGAATGTTGGGAGCACCCTCGGGCGGCACGACGCGTGGTGGCCACCAGGTCTTGGATTCATCGACGGTTTCCTTGATTTCGCCGCCGAACCTTGGAGCCGGAGCGGGAAGCTGGTCGCCGGGGACGGAGGTGGTGGCATCCGGCGAGCCGGGAGTGCCGGTGGTATCGACCGCGAAGGCGGAATTGGCGGAAAGCAAGGCCGCGAGCCAGAGCCTGCCGAGCAGATGGGTATGTATTCGCTTCATGGTATGTTTGGTTTATTGGTTTAAAAAGGTGTATGCCATTCTGCGGATGATGAATTCCGGATGATGGTTGTTCAGTGTTTAGATCTTTGAATCATTTCACCAGCTCGATCTCGCCGGGGCGCCAGGTCTGGTCGAACCAGGGTTCGAGCGGGCCGTAGAGGCGGAGGCAGCCGAACCAGCCCTTGCTCGGTTCGGTAGCGACCCAGTTGGCTTCCTTGCCCTCGGGAGCCTTGGGGCCGAAGTAGAGGTCGACCGAGCCGTCGGCGTTCTCGATGAGTTGATCACGCTTGTTGTTCTTGCTGGGGAAGGGCTGGCTAGTCTGGAGCTCGGAGCGGGTCTGCGGATCGTAGACGACGACCGACCAGAAGTTCCTGGCCGGGACATTCGCCGGAATGTGGAGCTTGTAGTTTTTCGAGCCATCAAGCGAGTTTCCATCCTTATCCACGTATGCGAGCGCGTACTGCGAGCCCTTGCCGACCATCTTCAAGGCCATCGCGGGGGTGTTCACTGTGGCAATGTAGAAGAAGTTGGTGCGGGCATCGAGGTCGCGGCCTCTCATGCCATTGCCGTCGAGCCAGCGATAGTCGCCGCCGATGAAGGCGGTCGTCCAAGCCCCGTCTTCGTAGATCTTGGCACGCGGATCGCGGTTGCGGAAGGCGATCGCGCGGGCGGTGCCGTTGGCGATGGCCACCGCGTCGGTCAGGATCTTCTGCATCCGTTCGTCGGGAGCGAATTCCTTGCCTTTGACGATGCCGATAGAGGCGGCGATGCCACGGAGTTCCGGGCTGATGAAGTCGACGGGTTCCCGCTGGATGACCGTATTCAGTTCCTTATAGAACTCGTCGTTGTTGGCGTGGATCGTGTTGAAATAATCCCCCGAGCTGTCGATGAACTCCATGGCCGGAGGGTTGTCGGCCTTGCTCAGTGGGTAGATTTTGACGCCATCCTGGAACATCTTCACGGCGGCGTCGGGTTTGCCGTCGACAAGGAATCCGCGCAGCGGCACCCAGTTCACATAGCTCCGCGAATGGGCGACGTAGTAGTCACCGCCGTCCTTCTTGTCCTTGGGCAGCTCGCCCTCGTAGCCGGGAGGGACGATGAGATACTTCCCTCCTTGGCCTCGATCGGGTCCTGGAAGCCCCATGTCGATGACGAAGCGGAAGAAGGCATCATCACAGGTGCCTGGTCCGCAGCCGGGCGGGATCTCGACCACGGTCGGTCCGTCTTTTTCAAGATCGAGTAAGCCGAGGCAATAGACGGTGTCCGTGTTGCCGGTGAGGAACAAGGGAGTGGAATCCAGCAGGTTCTGGAAAAGGATTATCTGGTTGCATTCGGTCGCTCCCTGGGCGATCTGGCCGAGGCGCAGTCCTTCGATGGAGGTAGCGGGAATGAAATTGAGGAAGGTCTCGACCGCACGGAGTGTGTCGAGATTGTCGTAGAGTTTCCGCGTGGTCTCGGCATCGGGGATGCCATCGTCGAAGTTGAGGGGACCGATGCTGGTCTCGACCTTATCGGGCGTCATGATTTCGGCCGGGATCTCTTCGTTGTAGCCGGGGGTCGGCTGCTCGGCGTACGTGCCAACTGAGCCCACGACTCCCATAAGGAGCCAAGCGACCACGCAAAGACGAACGGCTAGTCGGCTGGTCATGCTGCAAGTTCTGGATTGAGTGCAATGAGCGGGAAGGGCGATCACGGCGAGTGTACAATCTTAGGTCACGCACTCTCAGTTGTCGATACTTCGTCGCGGAAACGCATGTCTCGGCCAGCTAATATATGTCGTTCTACAGCAAGGGCGTCTTAGGACGGCCAGTCGCTCTTCATGCCTATTGGCAAGTAAGTTCGGACGGTGTCGACGGCTGACCCGCCTGCAGCGGTTGCATCCCCCCGCCAGCTAGAAGAGATTTCTGCAAGGCGCTGTGGTGTACAATTTCGGGCAAGACCTCTGAGAGTAGCTAGAGCCGCTAGGCCGCTAGTGTTGGTCCAACCTGAGGCACTTCGAAATTGTCCGAACTTGAATCGGTCGACACTCCACCAGCCGCCAGCCGGTCGATGTTGGGCGTTGCCGCGCCGATTACTGCGCCACCGCCGTAGCAGCCTGGGTCGCCATGCCCATGTCGTCGACCAAGATCCACACGATGTTAAGCCGCTTGCCATGCTTCTGCTTCAGTGCTGCCAGTTTGGCCTCGGCAGCCTGATGTTGTTCCGCATATGGAATGGATGGTTCGAAATTTTCTGCATGACGAACCGAGCGATCAAACGACTGACCATCCGCTGCAGTGACCGAAAAAGCCCGACGGCGATCACCAAGAATAAAATTGTCTTGGATATACCGGCTACCTACCTCTCTCACTCAAGTTCAATGGTCACGGAATCCAATTGGCCTTCAAATTTGAAAGGCATTTCGTAAACGTCGGCCACCGGCGTGCCGGTGTCGAAGCCGATGTCGAGCGTTTCGTCGAGAGTCACGCGATTAGGAATACTCTTCTCGACCCGGCCCTTGGCGATCTTCTCGCCATTGGCGAACAGTGTCACGTCGGCGCCAGCGAAAGCCTTGTCGGCGTCGGTCTTATAGACGGCCTTGATCTCGACTTCACCCGTAGGAATCTTCTTGTCTGAAGCGATATTAAATCGCTCGACACCGGCCAAATTGTAGTGATAGACGAGTTTGCCATCCTTTACAAAAAGTCCATAGCCAGCGAAGCGACCTCCCTGCGTGAAGATCATGCCGTCGGCGCCTCCTTCGGGTATCGTGACATTCGCCGAGATCGTGTGGCTCTTATGCTTCAGGTCGGGTGAGGCCCCCTCAGGAAGACGCAGCAGGTTCGGATACGTAAACTTTGTCCGCCCTTGTGTCAGGCTCGGGCGATTATCGATATTTAATCGCTCTGTCTTGCGACCGTCGAGTGGCATGACTTGGTATTTGGATCCTTCGGCGAAGAACAGCTTGACGAGCTCGTCGAGCTTCTCTGGGTTCTGCTTTGCGAGATCGTTGGCTTGGCTGAAGTCTTTGTCGATGTGATAAAGTTCCCAAGGCATATTCAACAGATCGATCGGCGGCGACTCGCTGTCCCAGGGAATGCCCCGAAGTGCGCTCGCCATCCAGCCATCGTGGTACATCCCTTGGTTGCCGAGCATCTCGAAATACTGCGTTGTGCGGCGGTCGGGCGCGTCGGCATCGTCGAACGTGTAAATCATACTGACCCCCTCAATCGGCTTCTGCGCAACGCCATTGAGTTGAGCGGGTGCTTCCACGCCGACTGCCTCAAGAATCGTAGGGGCGATATCGATCACGTGATGGAATTGATCGCGTAACTCGCCTTTCGCCTTAATCCGTTTGGGCCAGGACATGGCCATGCCGTTGCGAGTGCCGCCGAAGTGGCTAGCGATTTGTTTGGTCCACTGAAACGGCGTGTCCATCGCCCACGCCCAACCGGCGGGGAAGTGGTTGTAGTGTTTGTCGCTGCCGAGCGTGTCGAACGCGGCGAGTTTGGTGTCGAGCGATTCCGGCAGGGCGTTGAAAAACGTCATTTCATTCAAGAGTCCATTGATCCCTCCCTCGGCACTCGAACCGTTGTCGCCCGCCATGTAGATGACGAGCGTGTTGTCGAGCTCGCCCATTTCTTCAATCGTATCGACCAACCGACCAACTTCATGATCGGTATGAGCGGTAAACGCGGCGAACACCTCCATCATGCGGGCGTAGACTTTGCGCTCGGCCTCGGGGAGCGAGTCCCAAGCAGGAAGCGAATCGGGCCGAGGAGTCAATTTTGTATCGGCCGGTATGATGCCCATCTTCTTTTGGCGGGCGAACGTCTCTTCGCGGTACTTGTCCCAGCCTCCCTCGAATTTGCCTTTGAATTTGGCGATCCACTCTTCGGGCACTTGGTGGGGCGCGTGCGTTGCACCGGTGGCAAAGTAAACGAAGAAGGGACGCTGTGGAGCGACCGCTTTCGAGGCCCGCATCATGCGGATCGCCTTGTCGGCGATGTCGGTCGTGAAGTGATAGGGGCTGCCATCTTCATTGGTTTCGGGCGGCTCTATACGTTTCTTGCCTTCCACCAACGCAGGATGGAATTGATCGGTGTCGCCACCGACGAAGCCATAGAAGTAATCGAAGCCTAGGCCTTCGGACCAGCGGTCGAAGGGCCCAACGAGGCTCGTCTCCCAGTCGGGTACATTGTGGTTCTTGCCGAACCACGCATTCATATAGCCGTACTCGCGAAGCGTCTCGGCAAAGGTGCCGGCGCTTGCGGGAATGATCCCTGAGTAACCGGGAAAGCCGGTTCCCGCCTCGCCGATCACACCACTCGCCACCGAGTGATGATTGCGCCCGCAAAGCAGCGCGGCTCGCGTTGGCGAGCAGAGCGCAGTTGTGTGAAAGCGGTTAAAACGCAAACCATTGTTGGCAACGCGATCAAATGTGGGAGTCGGAATTGCCCCACCAAAGGTTCCCATCTGGCCGTAGCCGCAGTCATCGATGAGGACGATGAGAATGTTCGGAGCGTCTTCTATTCCAAACGTAGCCGGCACCTTAAGCTCCGGTTTCACCGCCTCGGAATCCTTGTACGTCAGTCCTATCTTCCCAGTGAAAGGCCCCTCGGGACGTGGGAGCACTTCCTGAGCATGGGCAAGCCCGGAACATAGAACCGAAAAAACGACCACAAACGATAATCTGAACATGATTTGCCCCAAGTTTATTTGACCGGGATTCCCCAGATAGATCAGCCGGGAACCGCTCCCGGCGCATTCCGGCCCTTATTCTAACCGCAGCGCCCCTCCCCTGCGGCTAGCGCGTGGAGTTTTTCAAACATTTTTCTCGTTCCTTGATGGACCAGCGGCGTTGTGTGGCCCTTCACTGAGCTTCAAATCCGCCATCGGCGCGCAATTTCCTCTGAAGTCGCGGCTTACACCGGCCAATTGAATTAGGCGCATGGCACCGCGACACTAGGAGGTGGAATCGCCAAGCGTGCAATCCGGTCGAGGATCGCGGCAAACAGACTTCGAGGCACGGCCACCTGTGTGACAATGTTTTGGGTGCTGCGACGCAGTGGTGCACCAGACTTCGCTGAGTTCGTCGCTCGGCCAATTGCATGAGGTTGCATCCCCCGCCAGCTCGAAATAGCTGTTCTTGGATGCAGCGGTAAATTCACCTACCGCAGAGAAGTGCTAGTCCAAATGATGGCACACGGGGGATTCTTGTGCCCGGTTATGGTCCGGGTTCATGACACAGGTCATTTTGTCCTGAGCAGCGAACGACATTTTCTTCGCAGCCAATGAGTGACTCTCCCGGGCTAGAAAAAACTCTCCAAAACGGCGCTATTTCACGAGCTCGAAAATGGGAGTACGTTCTTCGACGTAACTCATTGCCAAGGCGCCTCTTGTCTGCGATTGCTATGACGGTTTTGGTACTGTTGTGCGGTTGCACCCCACCAACCAACCTACACAGTGCTGCTCGGCTAGTTCAACATCCACTGGCGTGCCCCTCCTTGGCAGAACGTCCTCGCATACCCTAGGGCTAGCTGCACCTCACGCGAAGCATCTCGGAGACCCGGCTCCACATCCGCTCATTTTCAGCACGCATGTGTTTCTTACTGGCTTGCAAGGTCTGCACGACTTGCTCGCGGCGGTCTGGGTCCATGCAGCGATCAATATGCTTCAGCGTGCAATCAGGCCCCTCGGTGTGATGGCAGCACAGCTCGGGGAGGCCAAAATCCTTGAGTAACGCCTCATACTTATGCGCCCAACCCAAGGCAATCGAAGGAACTCCGGTCGACAGGCTGGATACGAGCGCGTGAAACCGCGAACCAATCGTCATCACGCCCTGAGCAAGAAGCTGCTTGATTTCTAACGCATCGTCGGGTTGATAGACTCTCTCACGGGGAATCTCCAAGCGATCTGCCAGTTCGTAGCCCAGCTTGATGTCGTTTTGGCCAATATCGTGGATGACAACAATCGGTTGGACGTCATAACTCTTAATCTTCTGTCCCGCTTGGACCAGGGCTTCCATGTAGTTCTCGCCCCACGTGCCGGCCGCCTTATCCAGCATCCGCGCGTTGGGCACCAGCGAAGCATAAGGCCCATCCAATGGTGGTTTCGTTTTCTTCGCGTCGCAAAAGATGGTGATGTCTGGAGCCAGCTGAATCTCCGCCGGGCCACAATCCAGCGCTTGTACGCATTCCAACGACGTTTGATCGCGGGCATAAATCAGGTCCGCTTTTGAGAAAGCCTTCTCCGCCGCCCTCCGCTTCGGCTCTTCGTTGAAGGGGCCAAGCATTTGAGGAAGCAGAATCCGAGGCTTCCCTTTGCGAGCAAACACGGAGAGCCTCGCATCGAGTTCTCGGAGGTTTAGTAGCGTCCATTTGTCACCGAAAGCGTACCCAGAAATGTCGATAAAGGCATCCACGTCGCAGCGTCGAACCAGCCCGTACTTGCGATGCAGCTTCGTAGGCAGCAGTCGGCTCAGACGATCGTAGGTCGAAGCGAGTCGAACGGCCCTTTTCTGTTTGGGAAGTCCTAGCGAAGGGAACAGCGTTCGGAGGTCGTAGCTTGCCCTTTCCGAGGGACTACTCCGGATCGCTTCGACGACGATTTCGACTTCCGGGTGCAACTCCCGTAGCTTTTGGGCAGCCGTCCATAGCATCAGCTGGGCGCCGCGGTTATCAAATCCCGCCCCAAAGAGTTGAACAATCATAGTTGGCGGTACGTCCTAATTTCATTCAGCGTTTTCTTCTGCGAGTAGGGCACACTCCCCTGCGGATCGGGGTAGCCTACTGACATACACATGATGGGCCGCTGGTAGAGTTCCAGCCCCAAGACTTCCTGCATTTCAATTTCCTTCGCTTCAATATCGGGCCAATTGATGCAGCAAGAGCTGACTCCTTGCGATTCGAGGGCGAATTGCAAAGCCATCGCGGAAAGGCCCGCATCGATATAAATAATGTGGCGGTCTCGCTCATCGAAATAGGCGCTCAGATCTCCAATGATGACGATCACACACTGAAAATGCTCCGCAAAGCCTTTCGTTCCCCAGGGGATCGCACCTACGCGTCGGGCATCCTCAGGATCGTCAAAAACCTGGAACGAAAAGGGCTGGCGGTTGCAGGCACTCGGCGAAAGTTTGGCAACTTCGATCGCTTCATCGAGAAAACTTCGAGGAACCGGTTTGTCGAGGTACCAACGAACGCTCCGTCGACGATATGCCAATTCCTGGATGCCCTGAAGATCGACCCGCAGCGGATTCGTTGCACGCTGATAGGGGATCAATTGGTTCGGTTCGGTACGTTGAGGAACCTCCATCGCTTCAAAATGGGTACGAAAGGCGTCGACTTCAGCGTTTTCAGTTACGACTGAATAGTACTTGAAGAGCACATCATAAGCCCATGTCAGCAAAGCTTGGTTTTCTTCACTTGCTAGTCCTATCGTCTCTTCGTACGCCTGCATCGTCTCTCCGAGATAATCCAAGGCGAAGCTCGCACGCCGAGGCCGCATAATCAGCCCCTTTTCCAGCCGATGAACATTCCGTCGGAGCGTGTAGGTAGCTCCCGAATGGCAGACTTCATCTTTCTTATTCAAATGCGAGAGCTTGCCCAGCAGCACCGCCCGATGTTCGCGGCGAAAGCTCCCCGAAAAGCAATAGTAACAGTCCGCAAAGAAGGGCCACCGTACGCAAGCACGTAACAGGGAGTTAAAACGTGAACTTCGCAGAAGTTTTGATTTAACACGCCTAAGCATAACTGCGATAAGGGAGGAATTAGGTTCGATCCATGGCAGGGAACTCTAATCGTCACGCCTATACGCGTAAGATTTAACGTAACGGTTGCCGGTAAGATTGAGAGTGCTTCGTGAGTTATTGCAGAACTAGTAGGGCTAGTAAAGACGACAATTCAAAGCGTGGGCAGTCTCGTTCGTCAAGTCAATGAAACTGCCCTCTGATCACCCTACTCAACTGCTAGCGTCACTCCGTAGGTGTCTTAACTTCTGCGTTGAGCGTCGTGTCATAGAACTTCAGTAAGTCGTCTCGCAGCTTCTCCAGCGAAGGCTCATGCACATACATCATGTGACCCCCTTCGTAGAACTGCAGCTCGATATGATCACGCAACTCAGGCGACAAGCCGAGATGGTTACGCGTGTATTGCATGGCGAAACCGGGGGTCGCCAAATCATAGTAACCACAGGCGGCAAACACACGGAGGTAGGGATTGTCCGCCATCGCTTTACGAAGCGTTTGGCTGGCATCTACGTAGCGATTGGTAAATTCGCTATAGTCCCATGGATGGACGTTGCCAGTGAGAATCTCGTAGACACGTTCTTCCTCGACTTTCAGAGTGTCGCGCAGATACTGGTTCATTGCAGAAGTAAACGCCCCGAACAGTGCTGTGCCGCTTGGGTCGTGCTCGGTGTACTCGCCCACTGAATCGCGATCGCTGCCTGTATAGCGACCATCAAAACGACCAACGACTTTGCGGCGTTCACGCAACAGCTCTTTGCCGAACTGGGGCATGCTCACTCGCAACTTTGCGCGATCGAGAAAATCTTCTGAGAGTCCCGTAAGTGCAGACATGCGGGCGATGATTTTCTCACGCTTTTTTCCCTGAAGCGAATCGCCAGCGAGCAACGCCCTCAGGTAGGGCCCGGAAGCGAACTTTTCGGCGTTTTTCACGAGCTTCTCTATGGACAGCTTTTGGAGTGGTTCGTCGAGCGCCTCGTGGTACCAAGCTGTCGCTGCATAGGCGGGCAAAAAGAGCGCGTACCCGATGTCGTTGTTTCCGTTGGCACGTAGCGTTTGAAAGTCCACCACTGCGGAAATCAATACCACGCCGTTGAGGTACATGTGGTACCGATCTTGCAGCCGACCGCTGAGCCCTGCCGCGCGCAAGCCGCCATAGCTCTCGCCAAGCAAGAACTTCGGCGAGCCCCAGCGACCGTACTTGGTGGTGTAGTCGTGAATGAACTGGCCAACAGATTTCAGATCTTCATCGTAGCCGTGGAACTGGTTCTTCTTCTCTCCCTTGGCCGGACGACTGTAGCCGGTGCTCACAGGATCGATGAACACGAGATCCGTCTTATCGAGCAACGAGTAAGGGTTCGCAATTAACTCGGCCGGTGGTCGCACACGTCCTGCATCGGAATCCAGCTTCACGCGTTGCGGCCCGAGCATGCCCAGGTGCAGCCACACGCTCGAAGAGCCGGGTCCGCCGTTGAAGCAATACGTGATCGGGCGCTGCTTGCCGCCTTCCGCTTCCACTGTGTAGGCGACAAAAAACACGTCCGCCTTGGTCTCTCCGTCGTCGCTCTTCATCGGCAGCTTACCCGCGGTGGCGGTGTAAGCGACTTCGCTGCCGTCGATGGTGACGGTGCCCTGGGTGACTTTGGGCTCGTCTTTCTTGTCATCAGATTTTTCGTCTGCCCGCGTCTCTTCCTTCTTGTCAGCAGTCTGAGCTTCTGCCTTGAGTTCCTCGTGATGGTCAGCCAGAACGAGCGAAGGGTGAAATGTGAAGAGCGAGAGAGTACAGCACACGAGAAGCAAACTACGTAGAAACATCAGAGAAAAACTCCAAAGGCGAAAAATTATCGTTGGCCGACGGCCTTGACCGCCGCGTGGTATCCAGAGAGCAGTCGGTCAGAAGCGTCGGGCTGGCTCTGCAGCTAAGTGTTGGGGGACTTTCCAGTATAGTCAACCCACTTGCGGCTCGTGGGAAGTTGCCCCGCGAATCTGTAGAAACCTCAAGACACCTAGCAGCACCGCACCGCTTGCCACTGCCAATGCCACGTAGCCGACCGGTCCCAAGGCCAGTAGAAGTGCCACCGCAGTCATTGCGATGAGCATTCCTCTCAGGCTGAAGCGAAAACCCCAGCCGACTGCCGCATCGGCCCGGCGAATGGCAAGCAGTACACCTGAGAGGACGAGCATTATCAAAGCAAAGACCAGATTGTCGTTTGAGAAAATACCGTGCCAACTAATGGAGTGGATAGGATCGACAAGCCACGCAACTCCAGCAGTGATGGCGGTTATGATCGCTCCCTCTTCCAACCAGCGTGAGTCTTTCGTGGCTAACGATGCTAGGAAAAGATGAAACCATAAGATTATGGCGCAGCCGAGATTTATTTCGCGGATGGACTCGGCTTCGGAACTGCGGGAGAAATTCGCAGGCCTCGGATATGTCGCCAGTACACTGCGTGGCCCCCAACCTGTACCGTGGCCGATTACTATGCCGTCGCGGAATGTGAATTTGTGTTCGATATTGTATTTGGGGTCAATCCAGGTTGCATGTTGGAGATCGTCCATTTGCGTCAGTTCCAAGGGCTCGCCATCGTTCCATTCTGACTCGACTTTGCTCAAGCCATTGGGCTTGGTCCACCAGGAACGAACTTGAGCGACCATTATCTCTTTATGCTTAAGTCCGTCGGACGTTAGCCGCTCGATCTTCTGGTTCCACGCCGTTTGCGTCTCCCAGTCCCGCCGGTTCTCCCGCTCCTTGTACCATGCCCCGGCGAGGATAACCGCGAGAACGAGTGTTAGGACGGTTAAGCGGCGAGGCATTCTCTGACCCATCATTAACGAAGCCAGTTTTCGGGATCGCTGGCAGTATTCTGCAAGGTGAGAAAGGCAAGTTCTACCCCATCCATCGCGTAAATCAGCACGTAAGGGAACCGGGGAAGCAAAAAGCGTCGTGCACGACCTTTGATGTTCTCAGGTTGTTCCAGCAATGGATACAGCTTAGGAGACTTGATCACTTCAAAGATGGCAAACTCGAATTCGTCGAGCAATTCGCTGCCCAAACCTGTTCGGCGAGATTCGTACCATGCTGCTGCTCGGTCGGCATCATCCAAGACGCGCGGCGTCAATTCCCATTTCAAGACGATTGCCTTCGAGCTTGGCGGCGTCGAAGTTCTGCTAAGGCCTCGGGCCCATCAATCGTTTCCAACTCACCACGCTCGAACGCGTCTAGTTGTGCAGCTAGATCGGTAATCATTTTTTCGTTGCCGTCTCGCTCCGGAGGCGCAAGGCTCAATACCAGCTTGTCAGCCAATTCTGAGCGTTGTGCCGGCGGAAGTGCCAGAGCAGCATCGAAGACGGGTAGGTTCTGTGTGTCCATGAATCTAATTGTACCAAGAATGGGAAAAACCGCAAAATCTCACTCGTCCGTCACACACCCCTCGCTCGCACTCTTCACGTTCTTAATGTACTTGTAAAGCGTGCCCCGTGTTGCCTTGTATGCCGGCGCTTTCCAAGCCGCCTCACGCTTCGCGAATTCCTCGTCCGTGATGTCTACGGTGATGAGATTCTCCTCCGCGTCGATGGTGATCTTGTCGCCATTCTCAACGAGTGCGATCGGTCCGCCGACTTGGGCTTCGGGTGTCACATGCCCCACGATAAAACCGTGCGAGCCGCCACTGAATCGGCCGTCGGTCATCAACGCCACATCCGATCCTAGACCTGCACCCATGATGGCGCTAGTCGGAGTTAGCATCTCCGGCATACCAGGGCCGCCTTGGGGGCCTTCGTAGCGGATGATAACGACGTCGCCTTTCTTGATATTGTCTTCTTCGAGCGCGGCAAGCATGTCCTCTTCGGAATCGAAGCAGTTGGCAGTTCCCTTGAAGACCAAGCCTTCCTTGCCCGTAATCTTGGCGACCGCGCCGGTGGGGCAGAAATTACCGCGCATGATGCGTATATGGCCAGTTGCTTTGATCGGGTTGCTCAACGGGCGCACCACTTCTTGCCCTTCGGAAAGCCCTGGCAGCTCGGCTAGGTTCTCTGCGATTGTCTTACCGGTCACCGTCATGCAATCGCCCTTGATCATGCCTTCTTCCAGCAGCAGCTTCATCACCGCCGGCGTCCCGCCCACTGCGTGCAACTCTTCCTGCACAAAACGGCCGCTCGGTTTCAAGTCGGCAATCAACGGCGTGCGGTTGCTCACTGACTGGAAGTCGTCGATCGAGAGCGCTACATCCACCGAACGCGCCATCGCTAGCAGATGCAGCACCGCGTTCGTTGAGCCGCCTACCGCGGTGAGAAGTACCATCGCGTTTTCGAAAGCATCACGCGTCATAATGTCACGCGGCTTGATGTCTTTTTCGAGTAAGTGATAGATCGCCTTACCCGCTTGGCGGCATTCCTTTAGTTTGTCGGGATCGACCGCTGGGATTGAAGAACTATAGGGCAACGACATACCCATCGCTTCAATGGCCGAGGCCATCGTGTTGGCTGTGTACATGCCGCCGCAAGCGCCAGCCCCTGGGCAGCTCACTTTCACGATCTCTTTACGTTCCTCATCGGTAATCTTGCCCGCGAGGAATTCGCCGTAGCATTGGAACGCACTGACGATATCTCGCTTCTCGCCATTCTCGGTGAACTTCGTGAAGCCCGGCTTGATGGTGCCGCCGTAGATCATCAGGGCAGGGCGGTTTAGCCGGCCCATGGCGATCAAGCAGCCCGGCATGTTCTTGTCGCACCCGGGGATGGTCACTAGTCCGTCATACCACTGGGCTCCCATCACGGTTTCGATGCTGTCGGCAATGAGGTCACGCGACTGCAACGAGTAACTCATCCCGTCGGTCCCCATCGAGATGCCATCGGAAACGCCAATCGTATTGAACCGCATGCCCACGAGGTCTGCCTCCGCCATACCAGCCTTCACCTCGGCCGCAAGGTCAAGCAGGTGCATGTTGCATGTGTTGCCTTCGTACCAAACGCTAGCAATGCCCACTTGGGCCCTCTGCATATCTTCGTCGGTCATCCCCGTGCCATAAAGCATCGCTTGGCTGGCACCTTGAGATTTCGGCTGAGTGATCTTGCTGCTGTATTTGTTAAGCATGTTGAGGCGTTAGGTAGTAGGTCGAGAATACGTGGAAACCCTAGTCCCGGGCGCAAGCCGCGGGAAGTAAGAAACGTCCATTATAGCTACACGACGGGCTCTGGTCATGGGCCTGCATTTGGCTCAATAGGACTGCAAATTCTGCGTTAATGTCATTCCGAAGCGAGGCTTGCCGACCGAGGAATCTAGCTTCAGCCTGAGTTCGCGAAACAACCGGATTCCTCAGTCGTTCGACTCCTTTCGGAATGACATGATACTGCCTTCCGCCTTCCCCCTTCAACGAGCGAACTCCGCCCCACCCTGGGCGGTCCTCTCTAAGATAGGTATCATGGTCGGTTCTAAACACACCCAATTCTATCTCACCTAGCTATGCCCACCTCTCCGATCATCGACCAGACCGAACTCCTTCACTCGCTCATGAAGGAGCGAATCCTCATTCTCGACGGGGCCATGGGCACCCAGATTCAGGCCCTCGGTCTGGAAGAGGCTGACGTGCGCGGCGAACGTTTTGCCGATCACACCAAGGACCTGAAGAACTTCGCGGATATTCTCTGCCTCACGCGGCCAGACGACATCACAGACATTCATCGTCGCTACTATGCCGCCGGCGCGGACATCGTAACGACCAATACCTTCGGTGCGAGTGTCGTTGGTATGGACGAATTCGACATGCCCGATTCGTACGTGCAAGATATCAATGCCGCGGCGGTTGCGTGTGCAGTCAAGGCACGCGACGAGTTCAACGAAAAAACGCCCGAGCGCCCGCGGTTCGTCGCCGGCTCGATTGGTCCCACGACCAAGCAAACCGCCATTAGCACCAAGGTAGACGACCCCGCTTTTCGTGGCACGACGTTCGCCGAGATGGAAACCTCTTACTACGGCCAAGTGAAAGCCCTGGCTGAGGCTGGCATCGACATCCTTATGGCGGAAACCGTCATCGACACGCTCAACCTCAAGGCTTGTCTCTTCGCGATACAGCGATTTTTCGATGAGTCGGGCACAAGCCTGCCCGTCATGGTTTCAGGAACGTTCGATAAGGGTGGCGCTACGTTCGTCTCTGGCCAATCGGTCGAAGCGTTCTGGCAGGCGATCTCACACTTCCCGATGATGTCGGTTGGCATGAATTGCGCACTGGGTCCCGAACTCATGCGACCTCATCTGGAAACCTTGCAGAACATATCCACCGCACATATCAGTTGCCACTCCAACGCCGGATTGCCCAACGAAATGGGCGAGTACGATCTCGATCCCGCAGGCATGGCGAAACTCGTCGGCGAATTTGCCGATGCGGGCTGGTTGAACATCGTGGGAGGTTGCTGCGGCACGAGCCCGGCACATATTGAAGCAATTGCGGAGCGAACGAAAAATGTGAAGCCGCACCAACGTGTGAAGCTGCCGCAACGCTTGCGCCTCAGCGGCACCCAACCGATGGAACTGCGCCCCGAGAGTAACTTCCTGATGATCGGCGAGCGTACGAATATTACCGGCTCGAAGAAGTTCGATCGTCTCATCAAGAGCGAGAACTACGAGGAAGCGATCGAAGTCGCTCGCAATCAAGTCGAAGGTGGTGCGAATGTCATCGATATCAACATGGACGAGGGCATGATCGATGGCGTCGCCGTGATGACCAAGTTTTTGCGTCTAATCGCTGGCGAGACGGACATCGCCGCTGTGCCCGTGATGGTCGATAGTAGCAAGTGGGAAGTCCTGGAAGCCGGCTTGCAGGCAATTCAAGGTAAGCCGATCGTCAACTCCATCAGCCTGAAGGATGGCGAAGAGGAATTCCTGCGCCGCGCAAAATTGTGCCGGCAGTACGGTGCGGCAGCGGTGGTCATGGCATTCGACGAAAAAGGGCAAGCCGCCACCAAGGAAGACAAAGTACGCATTTGCCAGCGGGCGTACAAACTGCTCACCGAGGAGGCTGACTTCCCGGCCAGCGACATTATTTTTGACCCGAATATTCTCACGATCGCTACTGGCATCGAAGAGCATAACAACTACGCGGTCGACTTCATCGAAGCAACACGCGAGATCAAAGCCACCTGCCCCGGCGTGCATGTGTCGGGCGGTGTTTCGAATGTGAGTTTCTCATTCCGTGGCAACGACAAGGTGCGCGAAGCAATTCACTCCGCGTTCCTCTATCACGCCGTCAGCGCCGGTCTCGATATGGGTATCGTGAACGCTGGGCAGCTCGAGGTTTACGACAACATCGAGCCGCAACTTAAGGAACTCGTCGAGGATGTGATCCTCAATCGCCGCGACGATGCGACAGAACGCCTCGTCGACTTTGCAGAAAACCTCAAAGACAAGTCCGGGGGCCGGGGGGCATCAGCGGATACCGAGTGGCGCAATGACACCGTCGAGGAACGTCTCAAGTACGCCCTGCTGAAAGGCGTCGTCAAACACGTCGAGGAAGATACCGAGGAAGCCCGCCAGAAGTACGACACGTGCCTGCAAATCATCGAAGGCCCGCTGATGGCTGGCATGAGTGTCGTGGGCGATCTGTTTGGCGCAGGTAAAATGTTCCTCCCCCAGGTAGTCAAATCTGCCCGCGTGATGAAAAAGTCCGTCGCGTATCTCACTCCCTACATGGAAGAAGAGAAAGAAGCCGCCGGCACTGCCGGGCAAGCTCGCGGCAAGGTGCTCATGGCCACCGTCAAAGGCGACG
This sequence comes from Adhaeretor mobilis, assembly GCF_007741515.1. Taxonomy (GTDB): domain Bacteria; phylum Planctomycetota; class Planctomycetia; order Pirellulales; family Lacipirellulaceae; genus Adhaeretor; species Adhaeretor mobilis. Next base: position 4,826,739 of record NZ_CP036263.1, on the reverse strand, counting down.
TGCACGACATCGGCAAGAATATCGTCGGCGTAGTGCTCGGCTGCAATAACTTTGAAGTTGTGGATCTGGGCGTCATGGTCGCCTGCGAGACGATCCTCGAAGAAGCCGAAAAACACAACGTCGATATCATCGGCTTGTCAGGGCTCATTACGCCAAGTCTCGATGAGATGGTTCACGTGGCGCGCGAAATGAAGCGTACGGGCAACGAGAAGCCGCTGTTGATCGGCGGTGCTACAACCAGTGCGAAGCACACGGCCGTGAAGATTGCTCCGCACTATGAGAATATCGTGGCCCACGTGCTCGATGCATCGCGCTCTGTAGGTGTGGTTGAGAAGCTCATTAACCCAGAGAGCCGCCCAACATTCGACGTGGAGAATCGCAAGACGCAGGAGCAACTCGTCGCTTCGTTCGCGAAGCGTCAACAAGTGACCTTGTTGCCTTATGAGCAGGCGAAGGAGAAGCGGTTCACCTGTGATTGGGCGACCGTTGATATTCCGCAGCCAGAGTTCACCGGCGTGCGTGAATTTAAGGACCTTTCGCTGGAAACCTTGCGCGAGTACATCGACTGGTCCCCCTTCTTCATGACTTGGGAACTCAAAGGCAAGTACCCGAAGATTTTCGAGGATGCCAAGGTTGGTGAAGCAGCAAAAAAACTATTCGACGAAGCAAACGAATTACTCGACGAGATCGTCGCCAACAAGTCGCTCTCCGCTACCGGCGTCTACGGCTTTTGGCCCGCTGCCAGTGATGGGGAAGATATTCTCGTCTACTCGGACGATGCGAGGAAAGAAGTCGCTGCCCGGTTCCACGGGCTGCGCCAACAGTGGGAACGCAAAGGGCAGGGCACTTTCTATTCACTGTCAGACTTCATCGCTCCAATCGAAAGTGGACGCAAAGATCACATCGGCGCTTTCGTCGTGACCGCCGGCATCGGTTGTGATGAACTGGCCGCAAAGTACAACGCCCAACATGACGACTACAACGCGATACTGACCAAATCACTCGCCGATCGCCTTGCCGAAGCCTTTGCGGAATATGCCCACCAACAAGTCCGCCAGCAGTGGGGCTACGGTAAAGAGGAGGCTCTCGACAACGAATCGCTTATCTCTGAGAACTATCGCGGTATCCGACCCGCACCGGGTTATCCTTCACAACCGGACCACACCGAGAAACGCACGCTGTTCGCGCTTCTCGATGCAGAGAACGCAACCGGCGTGAAACTCACCGAATCCCTCGCCATGCACCCCGCCGCCAGCGTCAGCGGCCTGTACTTCGCGCATCCTGAGGCACGCTACTTTGCCGTGGATCGAATCAGCAAAGAACAAGTCGAAGACTACGCGAAGCGCAAGGGCATGCCCTTGGAAGAAGCCGAGCGCTGGTTGCGGCCGAACTTGGGGTACGACAGTTGAGGGTGCGATCTGAAGTGCGGAGGTCCCTTCTCGAAAAAGTTGCAGGGTGCGAAACAATCGCGTCGCTCTAAGTCGTGTAGCATTTCTCACTTAGCTGCTTCAGTATTCCATGCCACTACCTGATATAGTCTTGGCAAAACCCCAGCAGTTTCTTCTCTACTGTGTACAATAAAATTCAAGGGACGACGAACAACCAACACAAGTTAAGTGCCAAGCACGATTTCTTGCTGCCCACGAGCCACCTGAATCAGACGGACGGGAGCAAGCTCACGTGCGAGAGACCCAACGGGAGTAGGCGACACCTATGCAACGAGCACTCGCGTTATATTCTGCGAAGCTTCGATCGTCAGGTCGCAGCTTGATTCTAGCCGCGATGATTCAGCTAATAGTAGTGATCCCAGAGGCCGGTGGAGCAACAGTTTTCGGAGTTGTTGGGGATTGGGGAACAAGTGGTGCTAATGCAACTAACGTGGCGAATATGGTCACAAGCACCGATTGGGACACCGACTACATCATCACCCTAGGCGACAACAACTACGGCGGGGTTACGACAGGCCATTCCGATTGGGAGAGCATCGTCGGAGCCCGCTACGGCGACTATATTCAACAGCGCGCCATTAGTGAGGCTAGCCCCTACCCCACTCAGACCAGTATTACGCAACGCTTCTTCCCTACCATTGGCAACCACGACATCACTGGCGGTAGTGCTTCAGGACATATCGACTACTTCCACGACGATCCTGACAATCCGAGTGGTCGGCTGCCAGCTGGAGTGCACAACAGTTCGGGTAGCTATTATGATGTGGAATTACCGATCGAAAACGGGACTGGTTCTGTTCGCTTATTCGCGATGGACAGTGAACTCTTTCATGCTGACACGGATGCTCGTGCGGCACAGACGGTCTGGCTTCAGCAAGGACTAGCAAGTTCAACGGCCACGTGGAACTTCGTCTACGTTCACCGTGCACCCTACTCCTCATCTAGCATTCACGGAGGCGACACGCTGTTGCAATTGCCGTTCCAGCGGTGGGGTGCCGATGCCGTACTCGCTGGGCATAACCACATCTACGAACGCCTTCGAGTCACAGATTCCACCCAGAACGAAATGCTCTACTTCGTGAATGGCGTGGGCGGCAGGACGCTGTATCCTCTGGGTATTCCCGCAGCAGGCAGCGAGGTTCGCTACAACCAAAATCACGGCGCTATGCGAATTGCAGTAACTGATCAAATAGCGACATTCGAATTTCTGTCCCTCGGTGACGGCAACAACGGCATGAATGGAGGACTGGTAATCGACACTTTTGCTCTCGATCAAAGCAATCTACCTGCTCCCCCTTCCTCAAATGCCGACTTCGATAACGATGGCTTCGTCGATACACAGGACCTCATGAACTGGCAGTCAGATTATGGCGCTGGGAACGGCGCTGACGCTGATGGAGACCTCGACTCAGACGGCACTGACTTTCTTGCCTGGCAAAGGCAATTTGATGGGGACTTTGCAAACATCCAGATAAATGCGATTATCCCAGAACCATCCACAGTGCCTCTCACAATGCTGTGCATGAGCCTCCTTTCGTCACGCAGTCGACGAAGTCTGACCTAAGAAACGAAGTGAACACTCAGCGAAATTCCGACGGTAGATTCGATGCCATCCGCAGCTGGCCTTGGCCGTGGTTTCCACCGAGTGCGGCGCTGCTGCTCGTGTCGAATTTCTTACCGCTGATTGGCGTTATTTGGTGGGAGTGGAGCCCCTTTCTGGTGCTTGCGCTCTATTGGGCCGAGAACGTTGCAGTGGGGGTGACCACGGCTTTGAAGATGCTGTGGTGTACTGGCGGAGAGGCGAAAGAACGCATTGCTTCGGCCGGTTTCTTTGCCATGCATTACGGCATATTTACCCTCGTGCATGGAATCTTTGTACTCGCACTAGGCGGCTTTGTGGGCAAGGAGTATTACGGCGCGGCGGGCGCGCAATATAGTCCTTGGTTGATCGGTACTACGGCACTAGCGCTAGTCGCCAGCCATGCGTACGACTTTATTCAGGAGTTCCTCATCGAAGGTCGAGGCCGACATCTTGGCCCCGGCTCGCACATGTGGCGACCTTACCCGCGGATGCTTGTGTTGCATGTGGCGATTGTGCTAGGCGTATTTCTCGCAATGGTAGTCGGCGCCTCCTGGCCAGTGATCGCGCTACTAGTTGTGCTCAAGACCATCCTGGATCTTGTGCTCCAATTAGTCATGCGTTTGGGGGCCTGAGCAGTAAGGGAAGAGAAACCTACGCTAAGGCCGTGGGCCGCTAAGCTGGGGCGCACATGGGTTAGATAATTTGGTGCCCAAACTGACAGCGGTTTGGACAACCGCTGTCACTTGGCGGGTGATTTCTAATGTCGCCAAACTGCCTTGGCGTTTCACGCCGGTGCATGAAAGCCAAGGATTTTTGGAGCATAATGAAGGTCACTCCCTTGTACTTAGAGCGCAGTTGTCGGACTGCACGAGCTAGGCATCACCGAGCGGTCCAAATATGACCATTCCTTCGGTGTCAATCAGTGAATCGCAAAGGAAGATAACACCGGATAATGACTCGGCTATGCCATTGAGGACCGAGAAAACGTCCGATTCAAAACCAAAGTCTCTATCAGTTGCAAGTCCGTACGCTTGCTGGAGACTGTCGATATACCCTCTAATCTCATCGTAGTTGTCTAGTGGGTCTGTCTGATGCAGGTGTTGGACGTACCCCTTGAACTCCCGAAAGTGAGCCTGCGTTTCCGATTGAGGCATGACATTGAGGCGAATTACTCTGTCTGCGAGTTCGACATCGAAAAACGTCGACTTCTTCAATAGACCTCCATCAGTTCTGACCTTCTTCACGCAACCAATTGCAGAGATGTCCGACTTGGCAAGAGCACTTGGCGATGCTGAATAGATTGTCGCGCTTTCCATTGTCTCTCCGGTGAATCGAATCAAGAACGATGCTGGCTAGCCGCATAGCTCGCAGGGCACTCATGGCAAATGCAAACCCATCGTGGAGTTTACCACACAAGCCGCATGCCACCCCTCGGCCAACTAGGAAATCGACGTGAATTCAGCGTATTCCAACTGTGTAAGGAGGCGTCGTCCTGGGTGCCGAACGGGGAATTGCTAACGTGCGTCAGATTCATCCTCCTGTGCGTCGAAACTGGCTGCGATTTGGGCAGATTTACTCCCGGCGGTGTCGATGACCTCTGTCTCAAACAGCAGGCCCCAAAATCGGCCAAAATCGACGTTCCAGGCACAAGCTTGGCCACTTCCGTATCTGACCAAGGAGGCATCGTCCTGGGGTGCTCAGCGTCTGAGAAAACGAAAGTTTTCTAGGCTGTGCTCGACGCGTCCGCTACTCTTACTCTTGTGCCGCTTTCTTTTTCTCTTCGGCTGTTTGCTTCTCGTCTTCAAATTTCAACGAAGCAGAATTCATGCAGTAACGGAGCCCCGTAGGCTCCGGCCCGTCAGTGAATACGTGGCCTAGGTGGGCTTCGCAGCGGGCGCAGTGAACTTCCGTGCGAGTGCCAAACAGTTTGCGATCTTCCCGCTCGCCCACGTTCTTCTTATCGATCGGCTTATAGAAACTGGGCCAGCCGGTGCCCGACTTGTACTTGGTGTCCGACTCGAACAATGGCAGCCCGCAGCACACACAGTTGTACGTGCCTTCTTGCTTGTTATCCCAGTACTTGTTCTTGAAAGGTTTTTCAGTGCCTTCCTTGCGTGTCACATAGAACTGCTCTTCGGTGAGTTTGCTCTTCCAGTCCACGTTTTTCCAGTCAACGTCCTCAGGATTCGTTGGGTTCTCAGCACTCACTTCGTCTTCCTCCCCTTTGAGTTTGTCCGCAAACACCTTGCGGAACTTTTCCATCTTCGGCTGAATCACCGCGCGACAGTAACCCTGATCGGGGTTCAGATTGAAGTAGTCCTGGTGATACTCTTCGGCGGGAAAGAACTTCTCAAACTTCGTGATCTCAGTGACAATTTCGTCGCCGAAAGCTCCCGATGCATCGAGCTTCTTCTTGATCTGCTCAGCTGTTTCTTGCTGCTCCTCATCGTGGAAGAACACTGCCGAACGATATTGCGTGCCGGTGTCCGCACCCTGACGATTGAGCGTGGTGGGATCGTGCGTTTTGAAGAATACTTCCAGCAAGGTCTCGAAGTTCACTTGTTTGGGATCGTACGCAATGTGAATGACCTCCGCATGACCGGTCAGCCCGCTGGTGACTTCGCGGTAACTGGGGTTATCCACTTTGCCGCCGGAGTAACCACTCCACACGCCCTTTACGCCGCGTAGTTCGCGGAACACCGCTTCGGTACACCAGAAGCATCCGCCGCCGAAAGTTGCCTTGGAAAGTTTGGGGTCGTTCAACGCATCCATATCCTTCGCCCTCGCACTGTTGATTTGTGATTTCGTACCGCTGGGAGGTGTGTCGCCCGTGCCAGCTTTGGTTCCCGAGCCGGAGAACAATTGGCCTGCCGCGATGAAGCCGCCGCATAGTACGCACAGCGAGGCAATCGCAGCGATGCGTAGCCCATTGGAACCCGGATTTGTTGGCTGCGTCATGAGTTGATCTCCTGGAGGCGTCGCCCGACGCTTGTTTGATCATTCTATCAAATCTCTGGCTCACGGCGAACACTGTCCCACGCCGAACATTGGCCCTGCAAAAGGCTGGTTGACCTCAAAACTGAGAGTCTCGTTCGCACATCAGTTTGACGGAAATGGGTAGAGTTTCTTACGCCGGGGGTACGACGAAAGTTTCCAACAACGACACTTCTGACCGTGATTGGGTGAAATAGCTCACACAACTAGCAAGAAAGTGGGGGAAGCTCTCAGCCCCACGCACGGTCGCAGGAACCGCAGAATAGAGGGCATCAAAATTCTGAGACCGATGATTTTCGAACCAGGGGGCAACAGAGAGAACAGAGCAAATAACACGAAGCACAACCCTGTTCCCTCTGCTGCCTCTTGTTGAAAAAAATCCGTATTATCTGTGTCACCGCGTGTCGGGATGGCTAACTGTGCTGGTCAATCGTTCACTATACTCAGCCGTTTCGGCTAACTAACGTTGAAAACTAGGACTAGGACAGAGTAAGCAGCCCGCTAGGAGTCCACCGGTTCGCTATCGAAGCGGAGCATCACCTTGACAGATCTTAATCTCTGAAGCCTACCGTCTCACCTATCCTCTTTGACAAACAGTAACGTCTAATGCAAACCACCGCTGCTTCAAAATCTTTATTGACAGCGTTCCTGCTGGCCAGTCTGGCTGCCACGCCCGCTTCCGCCATATTTTTTAATGCCGAAACCAAGCTCACCGCCGACGGCGCTGCGGTTGGCTATTTTGACTATTTTGGCTATTCCGTAGCGATTAGTGGCAACACGGCTCTAGTCGGTGCATTCGGCGATGACGTCGGGGGCAACAATTCGGGCTCTGCCTACCTGTTCGATGTCACTACTGGCAACCAACTAGCCAAGCTCACTGCCAACGATGCGGCGGCGGTTGATCGTTTTGGCGGGTCCGTAGCGATTAGCGGCAACACGGCTCTTGTCGGTGCATTCGGCAATGACGACGGGGGCAGCTCATCTGGTTCGGCCTATCTGTTCGATATCACTACTGGCAACCAGCTTGCCAAACTCACCGCCGACGATGCTGCGGTGAGCGATAGTTTTGGCTGGTCCGTGGCGATCAGCGGTAACACGGCTCTTGTCGGTGCATTCCTCGATAACGATGGGGGCGGCTCATCTGGTTCGGCCTATCTGTTCGATGTCAGTACCGGCAACCAACTTGCCAAGCTTACCGCCGAGGATGCTACGGCGGGCGACAGTTTTGGCTACTCTGTGGCTATCAACGGCAACACGGCTCTTATCGGTGCACACCGAGATGACGACGAGGGCAGCGACTCGGGTTCAGCCTATCTGTTCGATGTGACTACCGGCAACCAACTTACTAAACTGACCGCTAACGATGCTGCGGCAAACGACCGGTTTGGCTTCTCCGTGGCGATCAGTGGCGGCACGGCTATTGTCGGTGCAGTCTTCGATGATGACGGGGGCAGCAGCTCTGGTTCAGCCTATTTGTTCGATGTCACCACCGGCAATCAGCTTGCTAAGCTCACTGCCTCCGACGCTGCGGGTGGGGACCTTTTTGGCCACTCCGTGGCGATGAGCGGCGACACGACGCTAGTCGGTGCACACTTCAATGGCAACGGGCGCCTCGGTTCTGGCTCTGCCTACTTGTTCAACAGTCGCATCCCTGAACCGACCTCGCTGCTGTTGGCCACCTTCGCCTGGACCGCATGGTTTCTCCGCCGCCGGCGATAGGCCACACTAAGAAGTCCTAACAAAACTACCAATTTAAGACTCTGAAACAGATTAACGCTTGGGCGATCTTCATGAAAGCTTCGTGGATATCAGCTCGGCGATCGTATCTGGTTTTTAGGCGTCGAAACTGATGAAGCCAACTTAGCGTGCGTTCCGAAACCCAACGATAGATTCCCAGTCCACTACCATGGTCCGTATTCCGCTTAGCCAAATGAGGTTCGATGCCACGCTGCTGAAGTTGCTCACGATGGGCCTGCGAATCGTAAGCACGGTCAGCGTACACTTCGTCAGGGCGTTGCCGAGGATGCCCCGGCTTTCCAGCTACTGGCGGAATGCCGTCAATCACAGGCAGCAGCTGTGTCACATCCTGTCGATTCGCTCCCGTAAGCGTCACGTGCAACGGAATTCCATGAGCGTCGGTCACAACGTGATGTTTGCTCCCCGGTTTACTGCGGTTGGTAGGGTCCGGGCCCGTCTTTTCGCCACCCCCCATAGCACGAGCCTTGGCGCTGTCGACGGCAGCACGCGACCAATCGATCTGATCGGCTTCGCGCAATTCATTCAGCAGCAGTTGTACCAACGCCTCCCACACTCCCTCTTCCTGCCAGTCGCGCAAGCGTCGCCAGCAAGTCATGCCCGAACCGCATTGCATCTCTTGCGGCAAGTCTTCCCAAGCAATGCCTGTCTTCAGGACAAATAAGATACCCGTGAGTACTTTGCGATCTTCAATGGGAGGTCGCCCTCCGTTGGGCTTTGGCAGTTGTTCAGGAATCAGCGGTTCAATTCGTTCCCAGAGTTCGTCAGGCACCAGTGGCTTAGCCATGGCAGATTCTCCTTCATTTCGAGGTTGTGGTCTCGAAGAATTCTCCAGGTCAAGGCAAATGGATTAGCATAATATGGCGTATATTGTGTTCACTTCATTGTGCTAGCGTACTGCATAAGCAGCGGCACTAGCAGACAGTTTTGTTAGGGCCTCAAGTCTGTCGTTATCAATACTCAAACAGAAGGCAACAGAGAGAATGGAGTGGCGACTTGCTGGCTTGCTCTGTTCCCTCTGCTACCTCCTGTTCGAAAATATCCGTGTCATACGTGCTTGACGCGCCATGATGGCTAACTTTGCTTGCAACAAGCCTTCGCGCTACATGCGCCTCTGTGTGGGACATAAATATCTAATACTGCTTCTCAACCACCAATCGATAAATCACACCGTCATCTTGCATGAAGTACGACTCGCCTTGTGCGTCATGGCCGAAGGAGGTCACTGGCAGACCTTTCTCGCGGAGGATGTGATTCTTACGCACCTCATTTGCTTCACGGTCGTAGTCGAGCGCGTAGATGGAACCGGAGATGTAATCCGCGTACAGATACATGCCGTCAAGTTGCGGTAGCGACTTGCAGCGAACGATGTGCCCACCAGTAATCGACTTACCGATGTCGTGATGGTAATCCCAAACGGGCTCGACAAGTTCGTCGCCTTCACGCGGCTTGGTCGGAGGTACCCCCTTTTGCTTTTCGAGCGCGTGCTTTCCTTCGCGCACATTCCAGCCGTAATTCTTGCCTGCTTCGAGAATGTCGATCTCCTCCCAAACGTTCTGCCCCACGTCACCCGCCCACAACTCGCCAGTCTTCGCGTCGAACTCCATACGCCACACGTTACGCAACCCATAGGCCCACACTTCGCCGCGACCCTGCTCGGGCTTATCGGCAAACGGATTGTCCGACGGAATGGCATAGGGCAGTTTCTTGCCATCGACCGTAGATCGGTGATCGACGTCGATCCGCAGCACGCTCGCCAGCAGCGTCTTGGGGTTTTGGCCGTGATCGTGCGGATCATCAAACTTACCGCCATCGCCTACGGCAATGTAAAGCATGCCATCGGGACCGAAGCGCAGCGTGCCGCCGTTGTGATTCCAGTAAGGTTGTTCGATCGTTAGTAATAGCTCTTCGCTAGCCGGATCGGCTTTGCCGTTCTCCACAGTAAACCGAGAAACGACCGTCCGCCGCCGCGAATCTTCGTCCGTTGGCCGGGGGTTATAGTAGAGAAAGAACTGCCCGTTGTCCGCAAACTTTGGGTGAAACGCTATGCCGAGCAAACCTTGCTCGTTTTCATTCTTGAGGAAGAGCACGCGCTCGGTAATGTCGAGTAGCATCTCCGGCGAGTCATCCTCCGGGCCATCAAGCACTTCAACCGTACCCAGTTGCCCCATGACATAGAGCTTTCCCGAACCGTCGCCCGCATGGTCCAAAGCGATCGGCCTCTCGAATGCGTGCCCGTTGAAAACCGGCTCGAAGCCGACATTCAGCTCCGTGGAAACCGCTTGTTCCATGGTCCCAGGTTCTGCTAGCGCAGTGGTGGTGAGGAGCAATGAGGATATAGCAATGAGTATAGTTTTCATGGGAGTTCAGTACTTTGCATTATCTATTGAAAAAGTGGTTGGGGGTGCCTATGCCGCTGGAGCTTGCGCCTAAAACCAGCTTGCGCCTAAAACCCACGCCCCTTGGTAAACCCGCGACGTGGTAACTTCGGCCTACCTGATTGCCGGCGTTGCTGCGTACGGATCGGCCCACGGCGTTCCATGCCCCGGCGTGCGGCGTTGCGGAGGGCGTGACCCGCTACGTCGGTCAGTACGCGGAACAATACGTAGGACATTTCGCTGTTGAGAAAATCATCAAACCCGCCACCGCGTTGCTCGTGCCACTGCGGGGCGAATTCCTGGTTCTTGCGAATTGCCGACCACAGCCCCTCCGTGCCGAGATCGCCCTCGAGATAATCCTCGACCAAATCCGCCATTTCGAAGCGAGGATGGAACATCGAGCGACGACTGTCGAACTCTGCTTCCCGAAAACGCTGCTGAATTTGATGCAGACCGGAGAGCTTATCGTCCCACTGCTGGCGTTTGCGAGACTCAGCTTGCCCTTGCCGTTCCGCATCGTCGAGTCGCTCGTTAAGCCACAAAACTTCCGCCACGATAGCATCGTCCTGAGGCTCGGGAGTTTGACGCGAGCGACGTTGCAGCTTCGACTCCTCCATTTTCGAGAGGAAAAACTTCATGCGGGCAATGGCTTGGTCGTGATATTTGTTGTTCGGCTGTTGAAGTTGCAGCAACTCTTCCTCGTGAGCAATCAGCCGGTCCTGTTGCTTAGCAATTGCGTCAGTCAGCGCATCTCGCTTTGCGCCTAGTTCTTGCCCTTCGCGCATCACTGCTGTGAGACCAATTTCGTCCGAGTTGCGATCTTCAATCGCTTCCACCTGCTCCATGAGCACATTGAAATGCTCACGCCGACGTTGCACTTCCTTAGCCATCAGTTCCGGCGTCACGCGGAGGAAGTCGTAGCTGCGGCGTGCACGGCGGAAGCCAATCATCTTGGCGACCCAGCCATCGAGCACCCGTGTGAGTCCCTCCTTCTTGTACGCGGCTGTACCGTAGTCTCGTTCTTGCAGATACTTGAACAGGCGACTTTTCTCATAGGCTGGCAGCTTCTCGCTCGATTCTTGTTTTGCCTCAGCAACTCGCACTTCGTTCCGTTCGAGTTCAACCTCCGCATCGAGTGCCCGCTTCGATAGCTCGCGAAATTCATCGCTAGCGTGTAGGCGTTCGGCGAGTAATTCTTCGAGCCGTTCGCGCTCAGCTACTTTTTCGTTAAGGGCCTCGGTCACACGGTCGAGCTCCTCCTCGTCGCTGTCGATGCTCCGCTCAAGCTGGCCGATGGTGCTGCTCAACTCAGCCTCACGTTGGCGTTTGCGCTGGAGAACTTCCAGCAAATCGTGCCTGATCTCCGCGAAAGTGCCCTGAATAGATTCCGGGCTGATATCAGGCAGGTAATGTCTTGCCAAGTCCGCCAGCGCAGCGGTCCGTCGTCCCACGAGCTCCGCGAGTTGTTCGTCGATTTGTTTCATGCCAGCGAGATGCTGATCGATTTGCTTGCGCAAACGGCCAATCGACCGGTCGAGTTCATTCCCGACGCGGCTGCCTGCTAATGCCGTGGTTGTCATCGCGTGGAGCCTACCATTCTGTGAGCTGACCTCCGCGATCCAACACGCCAGAGTCGCCTTGCATGCGAACTTCTAAATCGCGCTCTCCACGCTGCTTCACGCCGAAGAGACGATCGTCCAGCAGACCGTCCGCCTGTTTGTCTTCCTTGAGGCGATTGTAAACCGCAGCGGGTACTTGCTCGGCCCATTTGCTGGTCGTTGTCATTTTGCCCGTTTGCCGATCGCGTACTTGCACTCTCACCGGCGTGCCATCTGCGGCCTTCGCTTCGACAACGACGTAGTATCCCGAACGGACCGTCTGCGAATTCGCATCGGTATAATCCATCGGGAATGCCGATTCTTGCCCAGGCACACTGGGGATGGTGAGCTCATACTGTTGCATGAGTGTCTGGGCGAGAAGTTGTTGCTTGGCGATCAAACCTTCCAACGCCTGATAGTCGCCCTCCTCGCGTAGGGCTTTTGCTGTTGCCAAGGTTGCTGCCGCTTCCTTCTCGATACTTGAGTTATTGGTGACTTGACGGATGGCTTCGTTGGTTTCCTCCAATCTCTCATATGCCTGGTTCGCCAGCTTGGCGTCGCGTCGCTCACCCGGAAAAAAGCCACCGGCGAGCAGTCCCCAAAAAATTGCCACCACGGCTCCGATGGCAATTGCCCACTTCATGATCGTGCCGCGGCGGACGTAGACGTGAGCCAGCGCCGTCCCCAGGCCGAACGGCGGGTCTTGATAGGTGTGCAAACGATCGTAATAGTGTTCGACAGCAACATCGACTTGCTCCGCGCTGATCGAATCGCCACTCACCTCTGCCGCGGCGAGTAGCCGTTCACGCAGCTTGGCCTTCACTTGATCAATATTCAGCTGCTGCTCGACCAGCGCCTGCTCCCTACGGAGCGTGCTGGCCACGTCCATGATTCGCGTCATCTCAACAAGCGTAAAGTCCTGGCCCTGCTCGCGCATCACTTCCCTAGCCGATTCAACTTCCGCAGAATCGATTGCCGGGGGTGGGGCTTGTTGTTGCTGCTGAGCCATCGGGGAAACTTTCATGCAAGTGGGGCGCGACCATGCCTGGAACCGTGCGTCTGAAAATGGCCGTTAGGGAGATGCGGTTAGGGAGACTATAACGGCTGGAATTGCCCAGCCGCCGAGTCAAGTCTTTTTTCGCCGCCGTCGCCGTGATAAGCTGCACGATCTAGAAGTTTACCAAAGCAACAGTCCGCCGTCCAAGCGGTGAGTCGCCCCGACGACCAAGTCATCTATCCAGGAGCTCCCCACCATGGCCCAAGCAAGTGCACAAGCCGAAGAGAAACACGAGAAGGCTGTCCTCAAGGAAGCGGACAAACATGAGAAGAAGATGAGCGGCTACCTGGACAAGGCGGTCGAAGTGCTCGAAAAATTCGGCCTCAAGGACAAGGACGATGCCCCGGTTGAGCTCATCCGTCTGCTCGAAGAAGTCCGCCATGTGGACGAAGCCCGCGCACTGGCCATTGCGAACACCATCCAGCACATGGCCAAGTTTAATGCTTTGGTGCGTGAAAATGTGGAAAACATCAACGTGGGCAATCGCTATCTGGAAATCAGCCAGATGTTCGATTCGATTCGCGAAGACTCCAAAGCGCTCATCGGCCAACTGGACGACGGCAAAATTGGCATTACTGAGAAGATGTCCAACCTGTGGATGAAAATCCGCCGCGGCTCGCCTTCGGCTCGCTTTGAAAAAATTGTCGACGTCTATCAAGACGTGTGCACCGAAACAAAGAACCAGCTTGTCCGCGAACAAACCATTATGGACGGCTACATCGACTTCCGTTTCGCTCTCAAAGAAGCGGAAATCCTTGCCCGCGAACTGCTCGAAGCGCAACTGCCGCACTTGGACAAAGCGAAAGAGGGCCTCGCTGCTTCGCAGAAAGCCATCGACAAATTCGAAGGCGACGAGAGCGATCGCGGCCGCCTCGAGCTAGCCCGCGACGAAGCGCGCAATGCCTTCCAAGAGGAAGATCGCACATACCAGCTGCTCAAGGATATCTCTGAAAACCTTTCCATCGGCTACGACGTGGGCGAAACGCTTGTCACGAAGCTCAAGCAAACGCACGATGTGAAGGACCAAGTCTATCGTCGCGCGGTGACCTTCTTCACAACCAACGAGCATGTGTTTACGATTCTCGGCACGGTCTACACATCGCAGCAGGGCTTGTTCGAAGCAGCCGCTTCCACCGAAGCACTGAAAGAAGGCGTGAACAAAAGCCTCGAAGACGTGGCCGATTTGGGACGCGACCTAGAGCGAGCCGCCCTCAAGGCCGGCTATGGCTCGACGGTCAGCCCCGAGTCGCTGGAAAAGTTGGTGAGCGCGATTAGCGACTACCAAGTCGAGTCGCTGCAGATGATCGCCGAACTACGCAAAGAGAGCGAGTCCAACGCCAAGGAAATCCGCCGCGTCGTCGAGAAGGGCAAAAAACGCTACCAGGAAACGCTAGCACGCTTCGCACGCGGCGAAGATTTGGAGTAATCGCCCAGACTCTCCCTAGGCTACGTTAGCCGACGAGCTTGCTCGCCGCGGAGCTAGCGATCCTATGCACGCTATCTGCCTATCTTCCGGTCAGTTTAGCGCACCGTCGTGCTGCGGACCTCGGCCGACCAACAATCCTCACGGCGAGCAAGCTCGTCGGCTAACGGGTGTTTGCTCTGATTTCTGCGCCACTACACAACTGCTAGCACCTTCTTAATCTCAAGCCGTTGGCAGAGTTTGTCGATTAGAGGAGAGGTACGGGTTTGCGCCCGCGCTACGTCTTTCTCTCTTCGCAAACTCGTCTGCCAGCTATGTCGACCGACAACCCTACCTACGACGGTACTGCATCAGGTGGCGATCCTCGCGACGGCTTCATCGCTGGGCTGGCAGAGTCTGTGGCGGACATCGGCGCGACCGGCGTGGGAATCATCGAAGCGGTAGGCGACTTGCTGCTTTTCACATGGCGAACGCTTGCCTGGCTGTTCACACGCATGCCGCGACGTGATGCCATGTTCGAAAACATGTACCGCATTGGTGTACAAAGCTTGCCCGTGGTAGCCATGATCGGTGGGTTCACTGGCATGGTACTGGCCGTGCAGTCGTACACACAATTCCGCACCTTCGGTTTGGAAACGCAACTTGGTAGCGTCATTAACAAGAGCATGTTCCGCGAATTGGGCCCCGTGCTCGCCGCCGTCATGCTCGCCGGTCGTGTTGGAAGCTCCATGGCCGCCGAACTAGGCACCATGCGCGTGACCGAACAAATCGACGCGCTCAGTAGCATGGGCGCCAACCCCGTGCATTACCTGGTGGTGCCCCGGTTCTTGAGTTGTCTGTTATTGATTCCTTCGCTCACAATCATGGCCATCTTCATGGGCGTAGTCGGCGGGGCCGTGTATTGCATTTCGTTCTTGGGCATCGACTATCACCACTACTCTGCCAACGCTAAGAAGTTTGTCGAGAACTGGGACCTGTTCTACGGCCTCGTGAAGAGCATGTTCTTCGGCGCAACCATCGGCATCATCAGCTGCTACCGTGGCTTCCACTGCCAACCGGGTGCTGAGGGTGTCGGTCGCGCCGCCACCACGGCTTTCGTCTATTCCTTCATGGTGATTATCGTGCTCGATTTGTTAGTGAGTATCGTGCTCGATCAAATCTACCTAGCCATTTGGCCTGCGGCTCCTTCGCTGTTTGGGGCTTAACACTCCATGTCTGAACCGCTTATCAACATCGACCACCTTACCGTCCGTTTCGGGCGGCAGATGGTACTGCGCGACGTGTCGCTGGAAGTCCCCCGCGGCCAGACGTTAGCGATCATCGGAGAGAGCGGTTGCGGCAAGACAGTGCTCTTGAAAACCATCATCGGACTCATCGCCCCCACAGCCGGTCGTGTCACCTTCGATAACCAATCGCTCGTTGAGCTGGATGATCGCGAGCTGGCTCGTCAGCGCACCCGCTTCGGCTTCGTATTCCAGAATGCGGCACTCTTCGACAGCATGACCGTTGCAGACAACATTCTCTTTCCGCTCAAACAGCATCGCCCTAAGGAAGTGCGCGCCAACGGAGGTAGCGGGCGCGATGTCATGCATCAGTTGATCGGCGAGGTGGGCTTGCCGGTGAATGTGCTCCACAAATACCCTGCAGAGCTCTCTGGGGGTATGCGCAAGCGGGTTGGCCTCGCCCGGGCGCTCGTGATGCGCCCTGAGGTGCTGCTGTACGACGAGCCAACTACTGGGCTCGACCCCATCATGAGCGACGTGATCAACGAGCTGATGCTCCGCTGTAGCGAAGCTTACAACGTGACAAGTATTATCGTCACGCACGACATGACCTCGGCTCGCAAAGTGGCTGACCGCATCGTCATGCTCTATCCGCTTGCGCGACTGGATCGCGGTGAGTCGCAAATCCTTTACGACGGATCGTCTGAGGAAGTGGACGACTCGTCAGATCGACGCGTAAGCCAGTTCGTGAGAGGCGAAGCAGGGGACCGGCTGGAAGAGTTACAAGCGGCAACTGTCGGCGGGGATGATTTTTTTGGAGATGAACGCTCATGAACGATCGTAAACGCGCCTTCCAACTCGGTGTACTGGGGATCGCCACGTTTTTCGTGGCCAGCATCCTCATCCTCTGGAACAGCGATTTCTCATCCCTGCCTTTCAGTAGCCGTTACCAACTGCAGATGCTGGTCGACCAAGCGCCCGGTGTTGCACCGCAAACACCGGTGCGACGTCGCGGACTACTCATCGGCCGCGTTGGTGATGTGCAAGCGACCGACGAAGGGGCGCTCATTACCATGGACATCGACGAAGGCAAGGTAGTGAAAACTAACGAAGTGCCGCGGATTCAAACGTCCATCATGGGCGATGCGATCATCGAGTTTGTGCCCGTGCGCTCTCCCAAGGGCGCGCAGCAGATCGTGCCAGGCTCGGTCGTCCAGGGCACGTTCAACTCTAACCCAATGGATATGCTGTCCACCATGCAGGGCGATTTGCGCGAGACCGTCAAGTCGCTCGGCAAGGCAGGGGACGAAGTCGCGATGCTTGCTGAGCGTCTCAACAATGTCATGGGTGGCAACGACATGCAGCGCATTACGCGACTTGTCGAATCGATGGAGCTGGCAATGGACCGCTTCGGTCGCGTGATGAATGACGTGGACGACGTAATTGGCGACGAGCAAGTCAAAGAAGACATCCGTAAGGGCATCGCCCAACTCCCGGCCATAGTGGAAGATGCGCGAGCGATTCTTGGTGCTCTCGAGGGCGTGGCCACAAGTGCTGAGGAGAATCTCGACAATCTGCAAGGACTTACCAAACCCTTGGGCGAACGGGGCGAGAAGATCGTCGGCATTCTCGAAGGTTCGGCAGTCAACTTCGAGGATCTGCTCTCCAACGCCGCGGAGCTGGTCAGCAATATCAACAACAGCGAAGGCACGCTGGGTCGATTGCTGAAAGATCGCACAATCTCGGACGAGGCAGAGGAAGCCATCAAAGACCTGCGCCGTGTCATTCAAAACGTGGACAGTACTATCACCAATGGTAATGGAGCGGTAACCGACGTGCGAAAATTAATTAACGACCGCGAGCTGAACATTCGGATTCGGCAAATCGTTAATGAAGTACACGTGCTCACCCACAAGCTTGCCAATGATCCGGCACGTGCCGTGCGGGGTATCATCGACCGAGAGACACCAATTGGCACCAGACCAGCGAATCTCTTTCACCGTTGAGCCAGGGGCATCCGCTTGCTCCACCAGCAATTCCGACTAGCGTGATGGCGGCTAGCGAGCTTGGGGCAACACTTCTACCGGTTGCTGCCGTGCAGGCAGCGGCTCGAAGGATTGCTCGCCAGAACGCAGCGAGGCTGGTTCGTACGGAGGCAACGGTTGAGGCACAAGTGTCGTTGGCCCCACTGGCACAGGGGTACCGACAGCCGGAGGAATTAAGGCCGGCGACCCCTGCGGAGGCAAGAGCATTGGCGAGCCCGAGTGCGGTTGCGTTTCAAAAGATATTGGGCCCGGTAGATTTGAAGCGGGAACCATCGCCCCAGCCGGTACCACAGCATTCTGTTGCGAACTTGCACGCAGTTGCTCGGCACGACCCAATAACTGATCCGTTGGCACCAACACTTGCGGCTGCAAGTTGTAGGAAAGCGTACGGTAGTCTTGGATTTCGCGCGGAATTAAGTTCTCGCTGATAAAGTCCAGCGGCGGCAGCTCGTACCATGGCGCAGGGATAGGTTGGTTAATCGTCAGCGTCTCGTAGCCCGGCTTGACCAGGCGAATTTCTCGGGTGCCGTAATAGACAAAGTTCGTAGCGCAAGGCGTTGTCCCAATCTGCTGATTGTCAACGTAAACCGTAGCGCCCGGCGGATTGCTGCGCACCAACAAACGCCGCCGCACGCAGCCCGGCATGAGTACCAAGCAGAGCAGGGCGAATACGGCGAGCAGTCGCGGCAAGCGGTTTTTGAGTTGAGAGCTAGGCATGGGACGGCACAATTTGGAGAGAATCGTCGCGGAGTGTAGAAAGTACAGTGCCTTGCCGCCAGATCGCCTTCTAGCACACACTTCCACTTTCGGCATTCTCCTTTGCCCGGTCCCCCTTCGACAACGCGTGCTTGCACGTTAAGATGGGGTGTCCCCAAAACAGCCTCAACTCCCGCCATGACCAAGGCCCGCGTGTGTCTCAAGAATCGGTGAAGCTATCGAAAGCGGTCGGTGGGCTTCGCTGTGCTGCGGTGAGCGATGTCGGCATGCGGCGGGCGAATAATCAAGACTCGCTAGCAGTTGCCATCGCCGAAGAAGAAGCCCTCTGGTCGAGCCGCGGACACTTATTCGTCGTCGCCGACGGCATGGGCGCACACGCAGCAGGTGAACTGGCCAGCCAGATTGCCGCAGACTGCATTCCGCACACCTACCACAAGCGGCGCGATCTCGCGCCCTGTGAAGCACTGTTGGCAGCCGTTCACGATGCGAACGCACGCATCAATACCAAGGGCCAAAACAGCGTCGACTTCCACGGCATGGGCACCACGTGCAGTTGCCTCGCCTTACTTCCTGGCGGTGCAGTCGCTGCTCACGTTGGCGATAGTCGCGTGTATCGCCTGCGCGGCGATGCGTTTGAGCAAATTACGTTCGATCACAGTCTCGTCTGGGAGATGGCCGTCGCTGGACAAGCCAACGAAGAAGATGTCCCCGCCTACGTCCCCAAGAATGTGATCACCCGTTCGTTGGGACCCAACGGTGTAGTGAAGGTCGATCTCGAAGGCCCCTTTGCGCTGCAGACCGGCGATCGCTTTCTGTTGTGTAGCGACGGGTTAACCGGCCCGCTTAGCTCGCAGCTCATCGGCCTCATCGTTGGCGCACTCCCCACCGACGATGCTACGCAGACATTGGTTGACCTGGCGAATCTCCTGGGGGGGCCTGACAACATTACGGTCATCGTGGCTGAAGTCTACGACACCCGCGAATTGGGCCAACACGATGCTAGCAACCCGGAATGCGATCCACCACCCGCGAACTCGTCAGCAGATCAACTGCCACTACTGTCTGCCTTAGGTGTTGGCCTGATTGGCGTTGTAGGTTGTCCGCTACTATGGGGAGTTGAACATAGGGTCGCGGCAGGCGCACTTGCAGTTGTCACAGGTCTCGCAGCCGGACTGCTCATGTATGCACGAAACAAGCCTTCAGTTACCGGAGCTAGCCTCCCCAGTCCCCAAGGAAAAGCCCCTTACCGTCGCTACGAAACGGCTCCCGGCCCGGAGAGTATCAAACCGCTCGTAGAGATCGTCCGCCAGCTGGAGGATCTGGAAGGGCAACGCGACTGGCAATTCGACTGGAACGAGATTCACGCAGAACGCGAGTCCGCTCGCAATGCAATTGCCAAGAAAGACTTCCGCGGAGCAATCGTGGCCTATTCACGGGCGGTGCGAATACTCATGCAAGCAGTGCGTGATAGCACTCCGGAGCCCCCCAGCGATTCAAGCATCAATCTGGGCGTCGATTGAGCTGCTCTGCAGGGACCTGAGCAGCCCCGTGGGCCGCTATGCTGCACTGCCATTCCGATAGCCGCCCTCGCTACTGGAAATAGAGTGCGGCGGAATAATCCGGATTGAACCCAGAGTAGAGCTCCTAATTTAGATCGGCCGGATCGTGGTTCTCGCTCGGTCAGAATGCCGCGGTGGATCGGCAAGACAAAACCGTTCTTTTGCTCTCCGTGCCCGGATGCTACAGTCCGCCGCTTATGCGGCTAATTACGCGCTACCTGCTGATCGAATTACTAAAAGTGTTCACGGTCACTCTCGTGAGCATGACGGTTTTCGTATTCCTGGTTCTGATCGTCGGCGAAGCGGTTAAGAAGGGGCTCGGTCTGGCGCCCATCTTAAGAATTTTGCCCTACATGCTGCCGCAAGCCATGCAGTATGCCGTGCCTGGTTCCATGCTCATGGCGGCCACCAGCGTTTATGGTCGCGTCGCAGCGTCCAACGAGCTCATCGCAGCTAAGTCACTGGGCATCTCGCCCATGAAATTCCTCTGGCCCGCCTTTCTGATGGCAGCCGTTGCGAGCTTAGGCGCGGTAAAGACCATCGACTTGGCCGTCTCCTGGGGGCGTGAAGGCGTAAACCGAATCGCGATCGAGTCGTTTGAAGAAATCGTCTACGGCCGCCTCAACACGACGCGCCAGTTTCGTAATAATAATTTCGAAATCTTGGTCCGCCAAGTCGACGGCAAACGCCTGATCAGCCCGTACATCTTTATCCATCAGTCAGATGGCCCTACCAAGACTATCATGGCCGATGAGGGGCATTTTAGCGTTAATATCGCCGAAGACATGGTTTATCTGAGCGGGTGGAACATCGAGGGAGAAGGTAGCCAAAACTGGAAGGTCGATCTCCCCGGAGAAAACTCTCTCGGCCTGCCCTTAAGCCAGTTTCTCGGTTTCGATAGCCGCGAAAAGAGTCCCTCAGATCATGCCCTGAGCGAAGTCGGGCCTGCGAAAGAGCAGCAACTTGTTCGCATTGGCCAATATCAGGACGAGTTCTCAGCCGTCACGAGTTACTCGCTCCTCACCGGCAGCTTTGAAAACCTCGGCGAGAAACAATCGAAATCCAACGAGCGGCGTGTGCAAGATGCACGCAATCGATTGAACCGCTTGCAGACCGAGCCATACCGTCGCTGGGCGAACGGCTTCAGCTGTTTGTGCTTCGCCTTGATCGGCGCCCCCATGGCTATCCGCCGTCGCCAGGGAGAATTCTGGGGCAGCTTCTTCGCGTGCTTCCTGCCAATTCTACTCGTCTACTACCCCATGCTTGTCGGCTGCGTCGACCAAGCCAAAGATGGCGCACTCCCTCCCCAAGCCGTCTGGCTGGGCAACCTAGTGCTAGCACTCTGGGGCGTCTGGCTCATGCGTCGCGTGATTCGGTTCTAAATTATGAACCGCAAAGAACGCCAAGAAGATTTTGGTTTTCTGTTCGGTTCCCAGGATGGCACTGCGCTAGCGGATCAAGCAGGAACCGATCAGGACCCCTATTCCCCTGTTGCCTCCAGTTTAACGTCTTTGCGTCCTTTGTGCTCTTTGCGGTTCAAAATGCCTTAGTGGAATTGTCCTTGCCGCCGCTTCCGCCTGCTTGCTACACTCCGCGGCCCCGTAATTTGACGCTGACATGTGCGTCTCGCAATACTACCGCGACAGGAGGTCGCCGGTGCCCTCTCATTGGCCCATTCGTACCAAACTGAAAATCGGTCTCGCGCTACTGCTCGTGACGGTACTGTCCCTATTCGGCAGTGCGTACTACGGACTCTATTCGTACCGGGGACTCGTGCGCAATATTCGTGCGCGCTCTGCTGAACTGCCGCTCGCTAGCCAGGTGCGTCAGCACGTGGGCGACTTGCGTATTACGCTCAGCCAAGCCAAAGAACGTCTCGAGCTGCCCGACGGCGTGTCAACCCTACTCGACGAGTACTCGCTACCTCGCGACGATGGCACCGAGGGAATAGCCGAGCAAATCAAAGACGCCATCGATTGTCCCTGGGATGCGCAGTGGTTGCGCGAACAGTATCGCACTCAGTTTGAATTACTCACTGAATCCATCGCTCGCTATCGACGTCAGTTGGACCAGAACAGCGGTCTTGCCGGTTCGCGATTGGGCGACGACCGGCGCGAGCGTGAAACCTTGGCCAAGATTGATTCGGTTGTCGCTGGCCTCTCAGGAGGTGAGCTCGAAGGCGAACTCAAGGAAGACTGGTTGCTCGACGAATTGCAGATCGGCAAACTACGTAGCGAGGTCGATCAACTTGCCACGCTCGTTGTGGAACTACCCAGCCATTTGCATACCCGATTTGCCGAGCTAGTGAGCGTCGTGCGGGCCCGCTATCGCACGGCCATCATCATCGCTTGGGTGAACGCAGCGCTCGCAGTGGGTCTGTTGGGTTTGTTTTTCCGCGTGTTCTATCAATCGTTTGCCAAACCATTCGGGCAACTGGTGAGTGGTTCGCGTCGTGTGGCTTCGGGCGAGTTCGAGCATCGCATTCAACTCGACACTGAAGACGAAATGGGCGAGCTGGCCGCTTCAATGAATCAAATGACTTCGCGATTCAGCGAGATCAAGGACGACCTCGATCAGCAAGTCCGTCAGCGTACCAACCAAGTCGTTCGCAGTGAACAACTCGCCAGCGTCGGTTTCCTTGCAGCAGGCGTGTCGCACGAAATCAACAACCCGCTCGCCTCGATTGCCTTGTGTAGCGAATCGCTCGAAGGCCGACTCGATGACTTGTTGAAAAGCGTCGATGATTCGCACTCTGAGGACGTACAAGTCGCGCGAAATTACTTGCAGATGATTCAACGCGAAGCATTCCGCTGCAAACAGATCACCGAAAAATTACTCGATTTCGCTCGCATGGGCGACTCGCAATATCATGGTGCCGATCTCCGAGATCTCGCCGCCAGCGTCATCGAAATGGTCCAACATCTCGGAAAGTATCAGGACAAAAACCTCGAGCTCGTCGAGGGCCCGCCCGTCATTGCAGAAATTAACGCCCAAGAGATCAAGCAAGTTGCTTTGAACCTAATTACCAATGCACTGGAAAGCGTCGATTCGGGTGGAACAGTCCGCGTGACGGTAGAGCGATCCGGACCCAATGCTCAGATTGTTGTCGAAGACAACGGCTGTGGCATGAGCGAGGAAGTCCGCAAGCACTTGTTCGAACCGTTCTTCACGCGCCGACGAACTGGGCAGGGCACCGGCCTCGGGCTTTCCATTACCTACCGAATTGTCGAAGAGCATGGCGGCACCATCGAAGCTGCCAGCGACGGACCCGATCGCGGGTCGAAGTTTGTAGTTAACTTACCAGCTCACCAACTGAGCAAGGAGAATGGCCATGGCCGCAAAGCAGCCTAGCGAGAAGACCGGACAAGGATTGAAACTGCTCTTTGCAGACGACGAACAGTCGCTGCAAGAATTGATGAGCCTCGAGCTGCCCCGACTCGGCCATACAGTGACCGTTTGCCCGGACGGAGCGACCGCCGTCGCTGCGCTCGAAAAGAATACCTACGACTGCATTATCGTCGATCTCGACATGCCGGGGCTCGATGGCATTGGTGTAATCGCCAAGTGCAAAGAAAATTCTCCCGAGACCGAAGCGGTGATCCTCACAGGCAAGAGCACGCTCGAAAGCGCCATCGCTGCTTTGCGTCACGGAGCGTTCGATTATCTCACCAAGCCATGCCGCCTTGTGGAAATCAAAGCACTCTTGGATCGAGTGAGCGACAAGCTGCGCCTCGACAAGAAGTGCCGTGCACTGCAGCACGAAGTCAAGCGACTGGAAGGCTCGCCCGAGCTCATCGGCAAATCACTGGCCATGCAAAAGGTGCAAATCCTCATCGAAAAGGTCGCACCCAGCGAAGCTACCGTCCTAGTGCTGGGCGAAACGGGTACCGGTAAAGAGTTAGTCGCTCGCGCTATCCACAATCAAAGCAACCGCGCCGACGCCCCATTCGTGGCAATCAACTGCGGCGCTTTGCCAGAGACCCTTATCGAAAGCGAACTATTCGGTCATCGCAAAGGCGCATTCACCGGTGCCGACGATCATCGCACAGGCCTGTTCGAAGTGGCCGCCGGCGGAACGATCTTCCTCGACGAAATCGGCGAGCTGCCCAAGAGCATGCAAGCGAAGCTGTTGCGTGTGCTCGAAAGCAAAGAAATTCGCCGGGTTGGTGAGAACAAACCAATCACCATTGATGTGCGCGTGGTCTGCGCAACGCATCGTAATCTTCCTGAGATGGTTGTCGAAGGCGAGTTCCGCGAAGACCTGATGTATCGCATCAACTCTTTCGAAATCAAACTGGCACCGCTGCGTGAACGCATGGAAGATGTGCGCTCACTCGCCAAACACTTGCTGAGTCGTCACAGGCGACCCACCCAGAGTAAACCCGGTCAAAGCGGAGCAGGGCAGGGCGGTGCAGTGCAATCCAGTGAGGAGGACATCGCAGAAGACGCTCTGCAATCGCTCATGGGACACGTTTGGCCCGGCAATGTGCGCGAGTTGGCCAATGTAATCGAGCACGCAACCATCCTATGCGACTCGGGCCCCATTCGCGCAGAGCACCTCCCCCAGCGCTTCGACAGTCGCCAACTCATCGGCGCAGCTAGAAACAGCCCTGGCGCCATCTCGCTCCGCGAGCTCGAAATGCAAGCCATCCACGAAGCACTCGAACGCAACGATGGCAGCAAACCCAAAGCCGCCGAGCAGCTAGGCGTTAGCCTCAAGACGCTCTATAACAAGCTGAATCAGGCGAATAATTTAGAGAAGTCGGCTTAGTGACCTCCAGTAGCTCGGCCCTCCAGGGCTGAGCCGCTAGGCTTAGGAAACTATTTGGACTCGAGCCTGGATGCTCGAATTACAGGTTGCCTCGCCCAAAACCCCGCGACCGACAGGCACCCGGCCGCTGCGATGAACACAATGAGCCCGGCGTTGAATCCACCCGCGTAGTCGGCGGACACTCCCAATACCAGCGGTCCCACGCTGCTTGCCGCTACGGCTGAGGTAATCGCCGTTCCGCGAATCTTACCCAGATGCGCACGTCCAAAGAAACGCGCCCAGGCTGTGCCGGCAATCACGCTCATTAAGCCTTGGGAAAATCCGTATAGAGTGAACGCTGCCAGCAACCCAGAGCCGCTTGAGGAAACCATCACGGCTAGGCAGCTCGCACCGATGCCACTCAAAGCGAACATCAGGAGCCAGCGAATTGCCACGCCATCTGCGAGCGCGCCGCCCAGTAGTTGCATGACTGCCATGCCTAGCGCGAGCATTGTTGGGGCAAGTTGCATGGTTGTCGCATGGATGCCCCGTTCCGCGAACAGGGCTTCCATGTGAAATACCAACCCCGTGCCAATCATGGCCCAAGTGGCTGTCGCGCCAATGAGAACCCAATACCCGGCCGTGCGGCTTGCTTCACGAAGCGTCAGTTCGGCCGAGGAATAAGAAATCGATGGAGCAACCTTACCCGCGGGCACTCCCGGCAGCACTTGCGGACCGGGGTCGGAGTCGGCAGCGGAACCATCGGGGCGTTGCCCCATTTCAGCCGGGCTCTCACGATAGAAAAACCACACAACCGGCAACAACAGTGCTGCAACACTACAGCCGATGATTACGTAGGCTTGCCGCCAGCCATAGAGGTGAATCAGCCGCAGCATGCCCGCCGGCACAATCGCCACGGCCCCAGCCATGCTTAGCTGCATCGCGCCGGTCGCTTTGCCCAAGCGTCGATCGAACCACGCGGCCAGTGTATTATTTGCCAGCAGGACCATCATGCCGGGCCCGAGTAATCGCATTACAAAGAAGCACACGCACAGCACTGCCACATGATTGGCCGAGGCCAGCAGCAAACAGCCAGCGCTCGAAGCCACCACCGTTGCCAAAATCGAATTCCGCATGCCAAACCGATCGGTCAGCGCGCCCAGGTAACTCAACGGCACGGCTGCTAGCAGTGTGGCGATCAAGTACACACTCGAAAGTTGAGTTGTCGAAAGGGAGAGTGCTTCTTGGAAGTGGGGATTGAAAAACGCAAATCCAAACGTCTGCCCCGGACTGCTAGCCACCAGGATCAACATGGCCAACGGCAGCATCGTCCAGCCGTAGAATCTTGTCGAAGTCACGGCATGGGCAGCAGTTGCTTTTTCGAGGCGTCCCTCCTGCGCCGGTTCACCCAGCGAAGTACTGCACAGCTCGTCGGTCTCTTCGGCGGCTCTTTCGGCTGTGGCGGTGGGCATTTCTGAGGGGGAGGGCGGAGCTAGGGAGGGGGGAAGTCGCGACGCGACTTGCGGTGGGATGTGCATTGTAACGCACAGGCATTTCAGAGGACACGCCCAGCAGAGCAAAGTTCACCACGAGAGCGGCTACCAGACGGCTTACGCTTGCCGGTTCAGTGATTTCCACCGGCCGACAGGCACCAGACGTTAGGTACCCCCCGACGATTGCCCATGAAAGCTAGCGGTGGTTCTGCTATTCTAGGAAGGTCGAATCTAGCGATGTCGAGTCTAGAAACATCGATCCATCCCAACTACCTGGCACAAAAACTCAAGCTCTCGTCTATGGCGGCTTCTGAATCTAGTTCTGACGCCTTGCAAAAGCCGCAGGAGCCCATGCCAACGCAAACTTGGCTTGGCGGTATCTTGCATCGCTACTTCTTGGGATTCTTGGTGGGAGTTTATGCCTTGGCGGCCTTCCTGCCGGGCCCGGGCAGGGCAATACGTAATATAACGTTTGCTCAGCCCACCGGTGGTGAAGTTCACGCACCCATGTTATTGCTAGCGATGTTGCTCTTTTGCGCCGCGGCAGTAATCCGTTGGTCGGAAATCCGCGACTTGCTCGAACGCCCCTCCGTGCTGTTGCTGGGATTGTTGGCAGCATGGTTTGGTCCGGCGCTATTCGTAGCAATCATAGGCCCCGTGCTGCCGAAAGTGTTTAGCGTGGAAAGTACGGCCGGAATTGTCGTCGGGCTCGCGCTGGTTGCCGCCATGCCGGTGGCAAACTCCTCAGCAGGCTGGAGCCAAAACGCCGGAGGCAATATCGCACTCTCCTTGGGGCTGATCGTCCTATCGATTGTTCTCAGCCCACTGGCCGCGCCGCAGATGCTCAAGCTCATGGGCTTTGCGCTATCCGAAGCGGATACGGAAAAGATCGAACAACTCGTCGCGAGGTTTTCCGGCCTGGAGTTCATCCTTTGGGTCGTGCTGCCTTCGCTGGCCGGTGCTTTATTCGCTTGGGCAGCTGGCGAGAATCGTATTGCCCGACTCAAACCGTGGATTCGTCTGATCACTCTCTTCGATTTGTTGGTACTCAACTACGCCAACGCGGCACTGGCGATGCCCAAACTCGTACAAGAAGAAACCCTTGCTACCGCTGCCCTACCAGCCGTCCTGGCAATCTTGCTCGGCGCAGTTGGCATCGTCATCGCGCTCGGCCTCGCACGTTTGTGCGGCCTGCCACGCGCATCACGCACCACGATGCTATTCGCACTCAGCATGAAACACACAGGGCTGGCTCTGGTGCTCGCTGGGGAAGTCCTCGCGGAAGATCACCCGCGAGTGATCCTGGCGATTGTGCTTGCTACGTTGTTGCAGCACTTGGTGGCCGCTGCCATTGATTGGCGGCTGCAGCGGAGTGGGGGTTCCGCGCACGTAGAAACCTAGTAAACGTCCCAGTCCGAGATGCATAAGCACTCAGGTAGCAGCGTGTCAGAGTCCAGCCCGAAAGTGCGTGCGTCTCGGCTCAGCTACTCGCGTTATTCAAACACCTCAGCCTGAGCGAGCACTACCCAGCCGGTAGATAGCTTACGGTCCTCTTCGCTTTTTAGCGTAACCTCCACCGGTTCGTAGGCACCCCAGAAAAGTTGTTCTTTCTTCTCGGCAAGTGGATCGGTGTAGCCATTCAGGAATTGGCCATCGCCGTTAGTGGTTGCGGTTTTCAATTTTGCAAGCACTTCGTCGCTCACACGTGGTGGATTCTCGGGATCTGCCTTGTGGCTGTAGAAAGGGTGGTCGAGGATCAGCCCCTCGCCTGCTTTCCCGGCGACCGCATCGGGTCGCGTATCCACCAGCACGACTTGGTTAATTCCTCGCAGCGACGCCTCCAGGCCTTCGAAGGAACCTAAATCAACGGACATGGCCAGCACGCCGAGAACGTCACGCTTCTCTCCACTGGCGGGAGCGTTCCAGATCGGCATCGAGAACGCAACTTTTAACTTGTGGCTAGTGCTGCTCTCATAAACTGCTGAGAGCTTGGGATCAATAAGTGGCTTGGCACGCTTTGCTTCCTCTTCGCTAAGATCAACGGAGCCGCCGTGAAAGTAATTGCGATAGGCGAAGTTCTTGCCGATGCTATCTTTTGAGGGGAAGCGAGCCACCTGGATGCCGTTGGAACAATTCACAAACCAACTTTCCGCCGGAGCTTCTTCGCTAGAGTTGCTATACTGTTTCGTGATCCAATCTTGTAGCGCCGCGCGCAACGAGGCGTCGTCTGGATCCTCGTTGATCCTAAGTAATGCCTCTCGCAAAGCGGGGTCGCGTGCCGCTGCGGCGAGGATCTCAAAGCGTTCTCCCAATTGGGGGGCAAGATTTACCCGCGCCGCGTTGCGTGCCACAATCGCAAGGCCATCGCGCGCGTTTCTCTCCGCTTCTTCAGCTGCCCGCCCTGCGTTTCGCTGCTGCAGCAAAACAGCACCGCCCAACATGACTGCCATCGCCAGAAGCGGAAACGCCGTGCTGAGCATCCAGCGACGTGTCGGGTAAATACTCCCCGAACCGCTGCGCACCTTCGACCACAACGTGTCTTGCCGCGAAGGAGCTCTGCCATGAGTCGGTGTATGGGATTGACCGTTGGCAACCGTTTCGCCCAGCGTCGCATCGTACCGGTGACGCAAGCCTGCCAAGTCGTGCCCCTCCAGAAAAGGTGCCAACGCCGTCACCACTTCAGTGGGCGTCGCATAGCGATCGCTCAGCCGCTTTGCGGTCATCTTTTTAAGAACATCCCACAACTTTCGAGGAATGTTCGCGTTGCGAATCGTCGGCAGGGGTTCTTTCTCGTGGGCTTTCTCAGGACGCAAGTCAGAGTCAACGTACGGCGGGTGGCCCGCCAGCAAGTGATACAACGTACAACCCAGGCTGTAAATGTCCGCCCGGATATCTACGCTCGTCGTGCGCCATTGTTCCGGCGGCATATACATGCCGGTGCCCATTGCCTTGTTGTCATAGCGCGTAAGCCGTTCGTTACCCTGGTCGGCCAATAGTGCGAGCCCGAGATCCAGGATTTTCACCACACCCAGTCCGTCGCCGTTGTTCTCAGGCTTGGATAAATCGCTGTGCAGTTGGTCCGCATCCACAAGCGTCAGCATCAAATTCGACGGCTTGATGTCGCGATGTACCATGTCGTGCTTGTGGATGTACTCTAGGCCTTGTGCCGCTTGGCGAATAATCTCGCACGCGTCAGCCGTCGCCAGGGGGCCCACTTGCGCCACCAAGTCATCCAGTCCTACGCCGTCCAGGTACTCCATCACCAGGTAGTGAACTCGGTCGGTCGGCGCAGAGCTGTCGATTGCTACGACAATGTTCTTGTGCTCCAACTTCCCGACAGCCTTGATCTCGTTATAGAACCGGCTGATCACCTCCCCGTGGCCGCGGCCTACGAATTGTGGCTTGATGACCTTCACCGCCCGCACGCGATCAAACTGCTTATGGCGAGCCTTGTACACATCGCCCATGCCACCGGCGCCAATTTGGCCTTCCAGCACGTAATTGCCCACCTGTTTAATCGCCGAACCAACAACAGCTACGCCGCCATCCCCCTCATCTTCGCCGAAACCCATCGTGGGGATCACGGTCCATTGCCGGTTGGAGTGACTCTTCGGCTCGTTGCGCATCGTACGAGGGCCGACATCGTCGTAGAGCAGTTCGTGAACTTCGACTAGGCCAATACCCTTGAGCTCTCGTCGCCCTTGTAGGTAAAGCCGAATCCCGTCGAGCCCTACGTCGTCTAGAATCGCCATCACACTGCGGCTTACCAGAATCTGCCCACCGGTAGCGTAGTCGTTCAGCCGCGCGGCGTAGTCCACGCTCTTGCCGACGAAGTTATCCACATCGCCCGGGTCGGTCTGCGGCACACCCACATGTACGCTCATGCGCACTTCAACGTGGTCGCCACTTGGCAGCATGATGGGCTCGTCGCGGTGGCTTTCCTGTACTGCGACAGCCCACTGCGCCGCTTGGATCGTGTTATCGAACACCAGGAAGTGCCCATCGCCGGCGGTAGAAACCACTCGGCCACCCATTTCGATGAGCCGACCCTCAATCCGCTGCCGATGGGGCGTGAGCACCGTTTGGATAAACGCAAGATCGCGCTCCGTCACACTGCTGCCGGCCATCTCGTTCTTGAGACGCACCGAACCACAGATGTCCGTAAACAGAAAGGTCTTGAGTTCAGCCATGAAGAACGATGAGAGTCTAGTGTCAAGAGTCTAGAGGCAAAGGGTGGCCGGAATTCGCTCCACTCGATCCGGTCTACAATCTCCCGCAATTAATAACGCACGATCGGATAAACCGAGGGTACATAGCCATGACGAACTCGCGTGACGGTTCCACCGAGAATGGGACGATATCGCTGACGCACGCGTACGGCTGGTTCGTAGACCACAGGGGCGACCACCGGCTCTACCACTGGGGCGTAGTAGCTCACCGTGCGAACTGGCGCAGGAGCTGGTGCGTAATACACCGCACGTGGTGCCATGACGGGGCTAATCGTGGGACGGTAGTAAGTCACAACTTGGGCCTGGGCAGTCGTTGTCACGCAACAAGCAGCGGCGAGTGCGAGCACGGAAAGGATAGTCTTCATCGCAGAGGGCCTCGTATCAGGTAGGGGGAACAAAAATCGCGATCTTGAGCGGCGGCAAACCGTAGCATATCAGTATCTCACGCCGAACTGTGCAAAGCAACCTACCGAGCCCCGAGTCGAGAGGCACAACGTTTCTCGAGCCGACAGGCCTGAGACGCCGGGTAGCAGCGTGAGAAAGTACCACCCGACGGCTGACGCCTGTCGGCTCGGGAGAGATTGGTTCAGGGGTCCAATACACGTGACAAAGATTCTCCGCTACAATTGACACTTCACAGCCAATCTACCAAGCGTAAGAAATTCCCGAGCGCAACTTGCCGAGTCTTAATATGAGTGGCCAACCTCAGTCCCCGGAGATCTCTTCCTCAGAGAACTCTCCCTGCGACAACTCGTCTTTGGCAGACATGCGACGGAATTATCAGCGCGCCGGGCTTTCCAAGGCCGATTGCCCCGATTCGCCGTTCGAGCAGTTTACTGCGTGGTTCGAGGCCTCTAAGGCGGCCTCGCCGGGCGACTGGTTTGAGGTCAATGCGATGACGCTCTCAACAGCCACCCCAGCCGGCAGCGTCAGCGCCCGGATCGTATTGCTCAAAGCGTTCGACGAGCGCGGCTTTGTGTTCTTCACGAACTACGATTCGCAGAAGGGCACCGAACTGGCCGCCAACCCGCACGCGTCGCTCACCTTTTACTGGGGCCCTCTCGAACGCCAAGTGCGCATTGTGGGATTCGTTGAGAAGACTTCGCGCGAACAAAGCGAGGAGTACTTCCACGCTCGTCCCCGCGCCAGCCAACTCGGCGCAATCGTCTCCCAGCAATCCTCCCTTGTGCCCAACCGCGCAGCGTTAGAAACCGCGATGCAGCAACTTGAAACCCAGCACGAAGGAAAAGAGATTCCCGTGCCCGAGCACTGGGGCGGCTATCGCGTCGTGCCCACCGAAATCGAATTCTGGCAAGGCCGCCCCAACCGGCTGCACGATCGCATTCGCTACCGCAAGGAAGGAAAAGCGTGGGTGCTGGAGCGACTTGCCCCGTAGTCTCATTGCGAAATGGTTGCTAGATACC
Source organism: Adhaeretor mobilis (assembly GCF_007741515.1). Taxonomy (GTDB): domain Bacteria; phylum Planctomycetota; class Planctomycetia; order Pirellulales; family Lacipirellulaceae; genus Adhaeretor; species Adhaeretor mobilis. Next base: position 4,795,064 of record NZ_CP036263.1, on the reverse strand, counting down.
CAAATTCGCTAGCGCCGCTGCCACTTGATTCACTACGCGGGTGAGTCTCGGATGCTCGGCTTCAATCTCCAGCAGGTAATCTTGCAATTGATCGGTGAGCGAAGCCTCCCCTGTCGGCGAGTCGCCTGCGTCTGAAGTGCCATCGAGCCGTCGGTGGATTTCTGCCGATAGCTCTTCCAGTGATTCTCGCGTGGGCGTGTCGAGTTTCTCGGAATTGGCAAGCTCGCGCTTGAGCGACTCCAGCGTCTCACGAAGTTCACGGCTGTCCATAGTATGTTGTTCCGACGTTTGGTTGACTGAGATTTGTTGGATAATTGATAACCCCCTGTATTCTGAGTGCTCCAGCAGATTCGGTCAATGAAAAACCGTTTGTCGATCCGCTCCGCGTCGAGTATGACGAGCCTTCGCTCCGCGAATCTTGCAGGGAAGCCTTACAATAAAGGACCGCAGTTGCGAAGTACGCTCAAATCGAGAGGTAGGGCAGCAAGACTCGCGGAGCGAAGACTCGACAACCCCCGACCCGAATGCAAGTGCAGGCAGGTAAAAGCGTGAGGAAGGGCAAACTTGAGAGCTTGCTTGCCTCAGTTTTTCCGTCCAACCGTCGACATAAACAACTTACGGAACAAGCCTGCTGCTAGCGGCCCTTCGGTGAACTGCACACCCACTTGGTAGCAGTTGCGCTGCTGTTTTAAGCAGCGACGTACTCGCATTTTCAGCGGCTCTTGGTCTGGCAGCCAAATGCGAACTTCCGAGAGCGGGAACAGCTGAACCGGCGAGTAGAGGCCCATGCCTAATCTTGAGGCGTCGCGGATGTAGATTGCGTGGTGCGAGTCATTCAGCTTCAGAATGGCTGGTACGCGGTTGTTCAGGCGCGCGTATTGCCGACGTGAATCCGGTAAAGCGGGCTGCAGTCGATCAGCCCCATAGAATTCCGCGCCCCCCAACGGCAGCATGGCCTGGGAAGGAAGCGACCGCCACAGCGTCGGCATCAGCTCTGTTGAAATGCATCGATCCAACATCGGACCATCTCCGAGTCAAAGTGTGTTCCGGAGCCTTCCTCCAGAAAACCAAGAACGTCCGCCAGTGCTGCCGGTCGTCGGTAAGGGCGTTTGCTGGTGAGCGCGTCGAACACATCGACCACTGCAATCAGCTTCGCCCACTGGTGTATTTCATCGCCGCCCACTCGTACCGGATAGCCGGTACCGTCAATCTTCTCATGATGTTGGTAGACCATCATGAGTTGTGCGAGCGACAGGTCGTCTCTTGCACAAAGTTCTTCATAGCCAAAGCGAGGGTGATCTTCAATCACGGCGCGTTGCTCCGTGGTGAGCCGACCTTTGGTCTTCAATATCTCAGCCGGGACGCGCCGTTTACCCACATCATGCAGTATCGCCCCCGTGGCGATTTGCTCCAGTTCTGCTGGATCGGAAATGCCCATGTGTTCGGCAAGTACAACTGCATAGCCAGCTACATTAGTTACGTGCATGAATGTGTAAGCATCGTGCTGGCCAATCTGAAACAACTCGCTAGGCACAGTATTTCCACCACGTAGCAAGCTCGCAACTTGTGTGCCCATTTTGTTGGCAAGCCCGACGAACTTGTCGCAGTTGGTCAGCCGGAATGCCGAATCTACTTCTGCCGCTACTGCTGTTTGCAGCACGGCAAATCGTTGTTCGGTGGCGACATTCTCGTCCGCAAGAATCGTTTCTAATCGGCCTAAGAGTTCTTCGGAAACGGCATCAAATGCGTGCTGGTCAAAATACAGCGTACTGTGCCCACGCTTCTGTAGTTCGGCGAAGTCATGCTCTTTAATTCTTCTTGTCCTGCCGGCGTACAGCTTGTAAGCGTTTTGCCCCGTCAGACGACAGTACACATCCACATTTTGCCGCTGGGTCAGGCGATACGCGTCAAGCGCGATCGGTACGTAATCGTCCGAAGCGTCTTGCGCAGCGTCAGCTTGGGTTTTGAGGGCGATGGGCATCGTGTGGTCCTGTGAGTGCCTTTCAACTACCGAGACTTTGTATGAAAGGGCTAACCTAGAACTCTAGCTTACGGCTTTCTGCAGTGATGTAGTGACGAGCCGAAAACCGCTTTGTAACGATTGTAAGGGCGAATCGTAGAGCTTGCGAACCACAATGAAGCTTACAGGGCTATTATGCTGTTCATTGAGTACCCCTGAGCCCCCAGCGCAAGCTGTAGGATTCAATGCCTCTCTCTAGTGTGGTCTTGTCACGTCGATATCGCCTCGATCAGCCCTTGTGGTACTCCGATCGAAACGACGCATACCTCTCCCAGAAACTCCGTCGCTTGCCGCTTTTGAAAGCCAACCTTGCTAGTAGCAAAAGTGCAAGTGAGATCGGCCCGTACGGTTGGATCAGCGGGAATACCAGAGTCGCAATCCAAACCAGTCGGCAGGTCGAGGGCCAATCGCTTCGCCTCCTGCGCGTTCATCCAGCGAATCGCTTTGTCGTAGGGCGCACGCGGTGCGCCTGTTGCTCCTGTTCCCAGCAAGGCATCGACCAACCACTTCGCGCTGCCTGTGTGCTGGTCGAGTGCCTTTGCAAAGTCATCACCTTGAGATAGATCAATCACAGCAGGGCCGGCGTGCTTTAGGCTACTGTGCTTGAGAATCGCATAGTTCGTCAAAGCATCGCCCCGCAGTTCATGAGGCGGGGCTAGGAGTAGGACCTTTGTTGCGATGCCACGAATTGACAAGTGACGAGCCAGCACAAACCCATCTCCCGCGTTATTCCCTTTTCCGCACAAAATCACAACCTGAGCATCCAATTCAGGCGCGAGCCGGCTCGTCTCCGAGCCGGTCATGTCTGTCAATAATGTTTTCCTAAGAGAGGCATCAAACTCCAACAACGTCTCACACGCCCCTCGTCCAGCGTTTTCCATAAGCACTAGTCCCGAGAAGCCGTACTCGTTGATCGCGATTTCATCAACACGCCGCGATTGCTCGCGGGTGAATGCGGGTGGTTCGTTCATGGGATTATTCTAGCGTGTTCTTCGCATAATTCGTGGTCCATAAAGAGCAACGCCGGAAGTCAGTTACACACCCGTTACAAAGCAAACCCCAATTCGACCGTATGATACAGAGGTGGGGTCCGCCGTGCGGACCAAAAATTTGTAGGGTACTGCCGAGTGGAGCGAGGCATACCGAAACCTTGTTCATGGTACGCCTCGCTCCACTCGGCGATACCCTACGACCTAACTTGTCACCCCTTCACTTGGTCCGCACAGCGGACCCTACCAAGGAGACCCACTATGTCGCGAATCTTGCTCACACTCGCTCTAGCACTCATTGCGACCCAAGCTCATGCTTGTGGCGGTTACAACGTTTTCAACGATGACGCCCCCGAATCCGTCGAGCAAGCGGAGGCGTACATCACCGCGCATCGCGAGCAAGGTTCTGCCGGATTGGAAAAGGCGCTCAAACAGTTCCAGCATGCCTGCCGCGGCCAAAAGGGTCGCTCTGAACAAGCAGTCGAGCGTTGGCACGCCGCATTGGATCGTATCGCCGCCCAACGCGGTGCCGCTGTCAGCAAGCTTTACTGGTACACCGATCTCGAAGCTGCGCAAACCGCCGCCAAAGAGTCCGGTAAACCGATCCTCAGCCTACGCATGCTAGGCAAACTCACCGACGAGTACAGCTGCGCGAACAGCCGCTTCTTCCGCACGACGCTCTACTCCAACGAAGCAATCAGCACCGTCTTGCGCGAGCGTTTCATACTGCACTGGAAAACCGTCCGCCCCGTGCCGAAAGTCACGATCGATTTTGGCGATGGACGAAAGCTAGAGCGTACCATCACCGGCAACAGTGCGCACTACGTGTTGACTCCCGCGGGCAAGCCGCTGGACGTGCTTCCCGGTCTCTACAGCCCCAAGGCGTTCGTCGAGTGGTTGGATCGTGTGGAAGAACTAAGCTACAACTATCCAAACATGCGCCGACCCGAGCCTGAACGAACTCTGGCCGCCTATCACCAACAGCGCGAGCAAGCAATTCTGACAGCGTGGCAACAAGACTTGTCCAAACTCAATTCAGGCAGTCCGGCCACTGGCTTTAGCATGCAGCCGAATCCTCGGCAGGCAAACTCCCTTCCAACAGCTGCACAAGCAGCACCTGTGGCGCGCGGCAAATTTGCCGTCGAAGCGCCACTGCTTAAAGTAGTTGCCAACCAACACGCGGCACCTGGCAAATCCTCTACGCCACCACCAGCACTGGCCGCTGCTGATCGTGCCCTGGCAAAAGGAAGAGCGGAGGTCCCCATGCTTCAACGACTTGCCCCCTTGGCTCAACGGCTTGAACAACGTACTGCTGACCCCCATTGGCAGGAAATCGCTGCACTACATCGTGAAGAAACCAAGCTCGACAAGTCGAGCGTTGCGATCATTCGCAAAGAGCACGAAAATGCCGAACAAGCCATGCGACGCGCCCTGAGCAAGCGATTCATCGAAGACCCAATTCTCGCTCTCGTGCAAAAGTTTGAGACAGACATCGCTCTCGACACCGTTAAGAACGAATACCAACTACACCGCCAGATCCACCGCTGGTTCGCCGAGGGTACCGTACCCCAGGACTTCGACCAGCTCAACGAAAAGGTCTATGCGGAGTTATTCCTCACCCCGTCAAGCGACCCCTGGTTGGGCCTCGCCCCAGCAGACGTGTACACCGCGCTGGAAGGAGCTGGCAAAGTCGCTCAGCCTTCTAGGCTGAATAGATCTGAAGTGGCTTTGAAACTGAAATCCTCTAAAGTAGTGAAGTCGGCGAAATGGAACGACTAACGAAGCCGCCTCGGGGAGTATGGCGGCGAGTTCGGCAAGTAGGCCGTAGTGCATGCTGAGCTCCGCGAGGCGTACCACAAATAAGGGTCTTGGTACGCCTCGCTCCACTCGACGAGCCCTGCAAACTTATGATTCCCTAATCACTATCCCCTCATCCCACACCGCCTTGCCCACGATCCTCACCATCGAAGACGACAGCGCCATCCGACGCGGAGTCGTCGATGCGCTCACCTACGCCGGGCACGAGGTCCTTGAAGAAGGCGACGGCACCAAGGGTTGCGACACAGCACTGCGCCGGCAATTCGACTTGCTACTACTCGACATGGTGTTGCCTGGCAAAACGGGCCTTGAAATCCTCGCTGCCGTTCGCAATGCGAAACCCACTTTACCGGTGATTATCCTCAGCGCGCGTGGCGAGGAGAACGATCGCGTAAGCGGACTGAAGCTGGGGGCCGACGACTACGTGGTGAAACCATTCAGTGTCACTGAACTGCTCGCCCGTGTGGAAGCCGTTTTGCGGCGCTCGCCAAGTCGCCCGACCGATGTCCAGCAACTAGACCTGAGCGGCACTCGTATCGACTTTGCTCGCAGCGAAGCTATCACCGAGGATACCCGCACCGAGCTGTCCGAAAAAGAATGCGATCTACTGCGCTACCTAGCCCGTCACCAGGGACGCGCCGTGCCCCGCGAAGAGCTGCTAGAAAACGTCTGGCAAATCGACGCCCGTGGCATTAGCACCCGTACGGTCGATATGCATGTCGCAAGGTTACGAGAGAAGTTAGGGCCAGAAGCAATCGCTACGGTGCGCGGGCGAGGGTATATGATAGGAGGTCCGTAGGGTCCGCTGTGCGGACCACGATACCCTAAATCGATTCTCCTATTATCAACCATCAGTCAACGGCCCACACAGCGGACCCAACGAAATATGCGTCCCCGCAACGTTTGGCTCATCTACGCACTCTGCTCGCTCGTCGTTCTCGCGACGCTGGCCTGGGTCATCATGCGCGCCTACGATGCCGACCGCTTGCGCTGGCAGGCAGAGATGCTTTCCCAGCGCGACCAAAACGTGCGGCTTGCTCTCTGGCGCATGGATACCAAGCTCGCCCCGCTGATCGCAGAAGAAACGGCCCGCCCGAGCTACGCTTACCAGCCCAGTGTCTATCAGGCATCACCACTTCAATCGACTCTCGTGAACCCTGCGTACAACGTGTTCCTCAATTTCGAGGCCGACCCAGCTGGCAACTGGCGTTCGCCACAAGTCCCGATTGAGCAGTCCCCCGAGCAGGCAAACCGGCGACAGGCAAACCAGAAGCAGGCGCTACAGGCACCGGGCCCCTCGCTAGAGCAACTTCAAGACAATCGCAAACGACTTGATCAGTTGGCTGCGAAGATCGACTTGCCGGAACTGATTGGCGAATTACCCGAACAGGGGAACTATGTAGCGGTGATGCCAACACCGAACCTTCCCCCGCCATCTGTCCCGTCGACAAACCAGTCCAGAGACGGTTTTGGCCGAGAGTACGGAGGGAACTACAGCAACGGCGGTGGCTACAGCGACAATCCGTTTGCAGACGAAAGTGGGGACAAGAACGAAGAAGAGGACATTCCCCAGCAGATCGCGTTGCCAAAAGTCGCAAGCAAAGGCAAAGGAGGGGATTACGCGCAGCGGGAGCAACGGTACCAGCAACAAGCGCGTCAAGAGTTCAGTAAGCAACGTGGCTATGGGAGCGCGATCAATGCCCCCGCAGCGATTCCTGCGACCGACGGCAGCGCGAGCGTTGTCGAGAGTATGAGTCGACCGCTGTGGATGAACGACCAGTTGCTGCTCGCACGTCGAATTCGGCGCAACGGCCAGATGCTCGTGCAAGGCAGTTGGCTCGATTGGGCGAACCTCAAGAAGGAGTTGCTCGACGAGGTGGAAGACCTGTTCCCGCAGGCCGACCTTGTTCCCCTGAGCGATCCCGAAGCGGGCGATCCGACTCGCATGTTGGCCGGCCTGCCTGTGCAGCTGCAGCTTCCGCTTTTTAAGAATGTCTACCAACCCAACGACGCCATGATTAGCATGCTGTTGCTCAGCTCCGCTGCCGTGCTGCTGGCCTTGGGGGCGGTCGCCGGGTTGTTGTGGGGCGTGCTCGCTTTGAGTGAACGCCGAGCTGCGTTCGTATCTTCCGTCACGCACGAGCTGCGCACGCCGCTTACCACTTTTCGCATGTATTCCGAGATGCTCGCCGGTGGCATGGTTCCTCAAGCCGAACGACGCCAGAAGTACCTGGAAACATTGCGTGTCGAATCAGAACGCCTTTCGCACCTCGTTGAAAACGTGCTCAGCTACGCACGGCTCGAACGGGGTAGGGGACCGTCGCTTGACGATCGCACCACGCCTGGCGAGTTGATCGAGCGCTTCGAAAAACGCCTAGCCGACCGCGCGAAACTCGCAGACATGGAGTTGGTTGTCGAGGTCGATCCCGCCGTAGCCGATGTGCCAATACAGACAGATCTCGGCGTCGTCGAGCAGATACTCTTCAATCTAGTCGACAATGCGGCGAAGTATGCCCGCAGCGCCGAAGACAAACGTATCCACTTACAGGGGAAAATAGCCGCGACCAAACCTGGTCGCCGGAGCGTCGCGTTCGCCGTCCGCGACCATGGCCCCGGGTACGAGTCTGAGCGTTCTGCATCCCGTGCTCCCGCCTTCAGCAAGAGTGCCCAGAAAGCCGCCGAAACCGCCCCTGGCGTGGGGCTGGGCTTGGCGCTGTGTCGCCGTCTCGCGAAGCAACTTGGCGGCGGATACCTGGAAGCGGCGAATCACCCTGAAGGTGGTGCCGTAGCCACCCTCACACTACCGCTTGCGGCTTAGCCGACCCTTCACGCCGCGCTTTGCTTGCTCTCTTACCCTCGGTAGTCCAAATCTCCCCGCCGCGATATGATGGGTGGTTTACCGATAAGCGGTGCATCGGGGGCGGGGACGCCCCGGCTCGCACTGCCCCCTGCCGACTGCCCCCTGCCGACTATTATCGATGCAAACCGACGAACTTCGTGAAAAGTACCTTGCCTTCTACGAAACTAAGCAGCACACTCGTGTCGCCAGCGACGTGCTTGTGCCTACCTGGGATCCTAGCGTCTTGTTCACACCTGCGGGCATGAACCAGTTCAAGGATCATTTCCTCGGCAAGGTAAAGCTCGACTATACCCGCGCCACCACATGCCAGAAATGCCTGCGCACCGGCGACATCGATAACGTGGGCCGCACGGCGTATCACCACACGTTCTTCGAGATGCTCGGCAACTTCAGTTTTGGCGATTACTTCAAGAGCGAAGCCATCCATTGGGCGTGGGAATTCTTGACCGACAAGAAATGGCTTGGCCTCGACCCCGCACGCTTGAGTGTGACTGTTTACAAGGACGACGACGAAGCGGCCGACATCTGGCATGAGAAGCTGGGTCTACCCACCAGCAAGATCACCCGCATGGAAGAGGACGAAAACTTTTGGCCCGCCAGCGCGCCCAGCCTGGGCCCCGATGGCGTATGCGGCCCTTGCAGCGAAATCTACTACACGGACAACGACGGCAAGGAAGTTGAGATCTGGAATCTCGTGTTCACCCAGTTCAATCGCGTCGGCGATCCACCAGACAACTTACGCCCGCTACCGTCAAAGAACATTGACACTGGCATGGGGCTCGAGCGCACCGCCGCCACCCTGCAAGGCGTGCCGACCAATTACCATATCGACATTCTCATGCCCATCGTCGAAGCCGCGGCTGAAGTCTGCGGCGTGAAGTACGAACTCGATTCCGACGCAGGCCGGCGCTGCCGAAGGATTACCGATCACGTGCGCGCTTGCACGTTTGCCGTCCACGAAAACGTCTACCCTGGCGCGAATAAAGAAAAGTATGTCGTGAAGCGATTGCTCCGACGCGCAGTACTCGACGGCCATCAAATGGGACTCAGCGAACCGTTCCTGCATCAACTCGTCCCAGCTGTGGTTGAGCAAATGAAGGCCGGGTACCCAGAACTCACTGAAACGGTCGATCGCGTCGCCAGCGTTATCAAGAGCGAAGAGGCGAACTTCTTTGGCACCATCGATGCGGGGCTCAATCGAATTGACCGCGTTTTCGACGAGATGAAATCAGCTAATCGCATGAAGGTGGAAGGCTCGGTCGCAGCCGAGCTCTATCAAACCTACGGAGTGCCGCCCGAGCTCTTCGAAGCACTCGCCGCCGATCAAAAACTCGCCTTCGATTGGGACGGCTACGCCCAAGCGATGGCCGAGCATGGCGAGGCGTCTGGCAAGGTGCAGCACACCGTCATGGGGGCAAAGGGTCCGCTCGATTCACTCAAGCAGGCTCTCGGCGCTACTGAGTTTCTCGGCTACGAGGCGACCAGTTTGCCCGAAGCAACCGTGCTTGGCATTATTGCCGGCGAAGGGGACGATGCGAAACTCGTCGAGGAGGTCGCAGCCGATGCGGCAAATATCCCGGTCCAATTAGTACTCGACCGCACGCCGTTCTATGGAGAGAGCGGCGGCCAAGTGGGCGATCAGGGGCAGATTCTCAGCGCATCTGACCCCGGATTTGTGTTCAAAGTGGAAGATGTTCAGAAAGACGGCTCGTTGGTGATCCATCACGGGCACGTCATCGAAGGTTGCGTGACCACCGGCGCGTCGGCGGAAGCCTCCGTCGATGAAACTCGTCGCGATGCCATCGCCCGCGCTCACTCGGCCACCCACCTGTTGCACCTCGCCTTGCAAAAGCATCTTGGCTCCCATGCTCAGCAGCAAGGTTCAAAGGTCGATAACGATTGGCTGCGCTTCGACTTCACTAATCTCTCACCCGTCGCGCAGGAGCAACTTGCCAGAATTGCCAGCGATGTGCGCGAGCATGTCGAGAGCGGCGCGACCGTAAAGTGGGAAACGCTCCCGCTGGCTGAAGCGCGCGAGCAGGGTGCCATGATGCTTTTTGGCGAGAAATACCCCGACCCGGTGCGCATGGTTTCGATGGGACCACTGGCTGGCGGCATTGTGAGTCGCGAACTGTGTGGCGGGACGCATCTCACCAACACCAACCAAGTCGACTCGTTTGAGATCCTCTCCGAAGAAGGGGTGTCGGCAGGCACACGACGAATTGTCGCGCTCACCGGCGAGAAGGCGAAAGAATATCGCGAACAAATAGGACTAGCGCTCACCGCCGCCGCAGAAAAACTGCGCGTCGGCCCCACCGATGTACCAGCTGCCGCGCAAGCACTCTCGGATCGCCGCCGCCAGCTGAAGAAAGCTTTGGATACCGGCGGGGAAGCCGAGAAGCCAGCAGCCCCTGCACCGGCAGCCCCGGGATCAACTCCGGGTTCCAGAGAGGCAGCGACGACCGACACGGAAATGAAGCAGGCGCTCACGGAAACTGCCCGCTTGCTTTCGGTTGCACCCATGGCAGTGGCAGATCGCATCGAGGCACTGCAGACGGAAGTCACTGCCCTCGACAAACGCCTGGACCAGCGCCAGCAGAGCGGCCCGCTTACCGCGGAAAGTTTGCTCGAACAGGGCGAAACCGTCGGCGGTACCACGCTGGTTGTGGCCGACCTGCCGGGTATCGAGCAGAATTTGATGCGTCAGCTGATCGATCAAATTCGCCAGAAGACTTCCCCCTCGGCTGTGCTGCTTGCCAGCGCTGCGGGTGACGACAAAGTCACACTCATTGCGGGCATTTCCAAAGACCTGCAAGATCGCGGCATCAGCGCTGGTAAGTGGATCGGCCCCGTGGCGAAGGTGCTCGGCGGCGGCGGTGGCGGTCGCCCGGACATGGCCCAAGCGGGCGGTAAGAATCCCAAAAAACTCCCCGAAGCGATGGAAGTCGCTCGAGCGACCATCACCGAAATGCTGGGGTAGGGTCCGCACATCGGACCGCACATCGGACTACTGCGGTTCAATGGCCTTGCGTGCACCTATGTTAATCTTGCAAGGTTGCGGACGGTATTGCGGCTCGTTGCGCGATCGAATTGGTCCTCACAGCGGACCCTACCCAAATCCCCCAATCGCGCACCGAATCGCTAGCAGCTTTCCTCAGGGTGGTACTTTTTAAAACGTTCAGTTTTGCGGAAAGAAAAACTTCGCTTGTCGTTTTCCTCTCACAGGCGTAGATTAAATACTCAGCCTTGAGACTTCTCTTTTTGGAACAGGCCGTTTTTCTTTCACGGCGACGAGTCTACGGCGGGTAGGAACGGATTGACTTGTCGCAAAGGAGCGCAAAGCGATGGTTAGCATCAAAGAAGGTGTGAGTGGAGGATGGAGTCTGGATGTCGATCGCGGACCCGACTGGCTCTACGTGCGACTGCATCCAGGCCACGGAGAACCGTCCGACGTAGCAGCCCAACTCTGGTCGCTCGCGGAACGTCATTTCACCTACCGATTGGTTCTTGAGATGGAAGACGTTGCGTTTCTTCCAAGCCTGCTTATGGGCCAATTGGTCATGCTGCAAAAGCGCGTGCTTCAGCACGAAGGTTTTTTGCGCATTTGCGGCCTGAGCGAAGAGTGTCAGCAGGCTCTCCACTTCTGCCGACTCGATCAAGCACTCCCCTGCTTCACCAACCGCGAAGACGCCGTACTGGGCGACTCGTTCTTCGCCCATCCGAGGTAAGGTCTACCCACGTGAACACGGGGGGCACGGGCAACTTGTTGCCGTTGAAGCGTCGCACGCAGGCTGTCGTACTTAGTAACCGCCCGTTAGCCGACGAGCTTGCTCGCCGTGGGGTTGTCCACGCGCGTTGGCTTGCCAATATCCGCCGTGCTATAATAAAGCGACGGACACGGTTTATGTTGAAACGACGGTCGTGGGGTGCATCGCTGGGCGAATACATCCTGATCCGGCGATTGCTTACAAGCAAGAGATCACAAGGCAATGGTGGTCAACTGCCAAGGCAAGGTACGAACTATGGATTTCCGATGTGGTGTTAGGTGAGTCCAGCGATGGCGACCCATCGGCAGCGCAGGAACGGCTTGAAATTATTCAAGGACTTGCCCAGCTGGATGCATCTGAAACAGTCAAAGAAGTAACGAAATCACTGCTTGCTAATAAGGCGGTTCCTGAGTCGCAGCCGCGCGACGCATTCCATATCGCTGTTGCCGCGGTGAATAACATGCAATTCATCACGACTTGGAATTTCAAGCACATCCTCAACCCTACCGTTCGTCACCTCATCGAGTCCGTGTGCAAGGATGCAGGCTTTGACTTGCCAGTGATCTGCACGCCAGAACAACTATTGAAGGCCTACAATGTCATCAAAAGAAACAAGAGATGATTCAAACGTCCCTGACCCCATCGCGGAGATGATGCGGATTAAGTACGAGCTGGGAAAGAAAATGGACTTTGACGTTGATCGAATCTTCGAGGATATCCAAAGACACCAGCGTGAGTCGGGGTGTGAGTACATTACGCTACCAAAGCGCGAACAGACTCCGCAGATATCAGAGTAGCTCACTTCAAACTGCCAACTATCCCGTCACTATGGTTGATCTCAGCACGATTCGTAAACAAAGTCAGAAACTGGTGGGTAAGTATAGGCTTAGTACCTCCTGGCTTGTCGTAATAGGAATGTCGGTGCTCTTGGGGACAGCAATCGGACTATTCCTTTCATCCTCCCTGCCAATCCGGTGGTCGCTCAATCGGCGAGCTAGAAACTGGGAACCTACTGCCGCAGACCTCGCCCGGCCCGAAGATGGTCTTCTCGCACCGAACATGAATGTGGTTGGCGAGTGGTTTACAGGTATCGGCAGCACATCTCTGACTATCAAACCAGGTGGAGGTAGTTACGAAGTTAAATGCGACACCGGAGGGTGTCTTTGGCGTTGTGACTTTCAGCGCGAAGGCATCTTCGCAAAATCTGAATTGAGATTTGATCTACCAATCATCCAATACAATCCGGTGGCCTTTGACAGGGTATTTGCAGTGAGATTTCGAGATAAGGACTATCTGCTGCCACCAGCAAATGTCAAGCGATTCATGGAATATACTTCATCGATTCAAGAAGATGACATTGACAGTCTGAGATGGCTTGCATTCGTGCGCAGATAACATACGACATGGCGAGCAAGCTCGACGGCTAACGGACGCGACGCAAGTTGCCACACCCCAGCTCAAACATCCAACCCCGGCAGCCCGTCAATACTCACCCGGTTCTTTTTCCGCTGGTACTCAACAATCCCGACGGGCCCTTTGCGTTCGGTGTAGTCAGTCAGCTGCGTGCGGTCGCCCAGGTATTCATACTGCGGCACACCATACCCGCAGGAGTCGCTGATGCGGTCGAGCTGAATATGGATGATAGCCCGCACACCGGGCAGCACGGGCAAGTCTTGTTGTACTTCCTCGAAGCGAGCATCGTCCAAGGTGATTGCTTCGCCAATCCCTTGCAGCCGGAGTATCTTCGGCGGACCGCTGAACGCGCAGAACATCAGCGTTATCCGCCCGTTTTCTTTCAAGTGAGCAATCGTCTCCACCCCGCTACCGGTCATGTCTACAAACGCCACGGTCTGCGGGCCAAGAACGCGCAGCGAGTCCAACCCGCGCGGCGAAAGATTCACGTGCCCCGCGTCCGAAAGCGGAGCCGTTGCCACAAAGAAAATCTGCTGCGATTCAATAAACGCTTGCAGCTGCTCGTCAATGGTCTCAAAGATTTTACCCATGAATATTTGCCCTAGCAGGAATCATCCGCGCCAATCCGCGTCCTATCTCTCTGTGAACCTCTACGCCCTCTGTGATTCAAGAGTTGTGCTTTCTAAACCAAACAACTCTTTCGCAAGTCCCGCAAGTACGCCAACGTAGGCTTCGCGTTCTCCTGGGCGTCGAACAGTCCGCCGTGAGGAAATTCGTGGGGCAGGGCGTCGCTCAATTGGTTCCAGAGAATGACCTGAATCGTTGGCCGCGCCAGCAGCAAAGGCACCACTTGCTGTGCCCAGGCCAGCTGCGTATCTGCCTGTTGCGTAGCGGCTGCCGGCTCCACGTGAGTCTTTGCAGTCGCCATCCCATCCTCGTCAGATTTACTAGCCGTGGAAAGCAGAGCCATCAGTGGTACGCCCAGCAAACTCCATTGATCGATTAGCCGGCCTAACTCGAAACTTGGCCGTCGCACACTACCGTGCGGCCAGTAGCCCGAGTTGATTTCCAGCCCGAACCCCGAAACGCCCAAATCGGCACGTAGCAGCGCGTCTGCAAAGTGCAGCGGCGCAAGGTCTTCGTTCTGCCCTGCCATGTATTCGCCCCACGGCTGGTCGAACGATACGACCGTTGGCGTACGCGGATCAATCTGTTTGACGGTTTGAATTGCCTGAGCCACCAAGTTTAATCGCTGTTCCTCATCGAGTGCCAGCAGCCGACCAGTGTTCACGCGCGATGCCACATGCCACAAATGCACGCGGCCGGCGTAGCGGGTGACTACGGCCCGTACGTGTTCTAGCATCATGCGAGAAAGTTGCTCGTAGTCCTCACCTTCCCACACATACATCCAAAGGGGAATTCCCGAGTCGTCCAGTCGTAGCAAAGGCCCGGCGGCCACTTTAAGGCCTGCCTTCTGGCACCAGCCGAGTTGTTCGTCGGTTGCGGTGAAATTGCGACGACCCTCTTCGCTCTCGATTGCTCTCCAACCGATGGGCAGTTGCATAATGTTGGTGGCATCAACCAACTGCCGTCGTAATTCGACGGTTGGAATCATGGGACCAAGATTCACACCCAGCAGAGTTGAACTTGGTGTCTGGTGCTGACGTTTCGCCATCGCTTGTTTTGTGTAGCATTCCACCAAAAGGTTGGAAACATCTAGTCCTAAGCGGATGGCATCGCTGGCGGCATTCGCTGCCCGGGCTAGGTCGTGCTGGTTGGTGGCCGCCCGTGAAAATTGCTGCGTGGCGTCTTGCAGCTGATCGGAAAGCTCGCTTGGGGCTTCCAGCCCTAGCCATTCCCAAATGAACAGCCGTGCTCGTAAGCGTTGAATGAGCCCGCGAGCCAATTCCACTTCCAGGGTGTACGGCCGCTCTCGCTCCATAAGCGTTGTGCTGGCCAGCATCTGCCGCCCGTGACCTTCGACATTCCACGGCACGAAGATGTTGCCTGAGTCGCTAACGGAGCGTCGCACGACGAGAATATCGTTGTCCCAGTGAGCTTTCGTCGCCCAGGGGATATCCTCCATGCCAGCTACATAGATGCGTCCCAGCCCGTCCTCCCCGAGGCGGTCTCGTTCATGAACGCGAAACCGCAGTTGGCCCATGTTAGCACGTCTAGGGTGAATACCGGTGGAGTAGCGGCAAAGTGGCCGCAATCTCCCATTCTATCCCTCGAAGTGGCTGCTCACAAGCGCGGGAAAGATCGTCGTTAGCCGACAAGCTTGCTCGTCGCGCGGTTCGATAGCAGGCGCGGCGACCAAAGTCGGCGGCTAACGATCCGAGCATTGGGTATCGAAACTTACTCATTGGTCAATCTTCTCTTTGCGATATATTGGTGACTTCCCACTCGCATTCTGAAAAGCACCCGACATTACTATGACCCAATCGCCCCTCCTGGAATCCTCGCTCCCAGGAATTCTCTGCCGACGAGGAAAAGTCCGCGACGTGTACGACCTGGGCGATACGCTCCTGCTGGTCAGTTCCGATCGCATCAGCGCTTACGACTGGGTCATGCCCAACGGCGTGCCAGATAAGGGGCGTGTTCTCACCGAAATGAGCAATTTCTGGTTCGCATTGCTGGCAGACTCACAGCTCGGGATCGCCAATCACCTGCTCGAAACCGACGTCACCAAGATGGACTTGCCCGCGGGAATTGATATCGAGCCGCTCGCTGGCCGCACGATCTTGGTTCGCAAAACACAAGTCGTGCCCGTGGAGTGCGTCGTGCGTGGGTATCTCTCCGGCAGCGGTTGGCAAGAGTACCAAGAGAGTCAAACGGTGTGCGGTGTCGAACTTCCCCCTGGCTTGGTTGAAAGCGACCAACTCCCCGAGCCCATCTTCACTCCCGCCACTAAAGCAGAGCAGGGCGACCACGACGAAAACATCACCTTCCAACAGATGTGCAACATTGTGGGGCAAGAACTGAGCGAAGAACTGCGAGAGAAGAGTATCGACATCTACCAGCGCGGTGCCGAACATGCACGCTCGGTCGGCATTATCCTCGCCGACACGAAATTCGAGTTTGGCCAGCAGGACGGAAAGTTGATCCTCATCGACGAAGCGATGACCCCCGATAGCAGCCGCTTCTGGCCTGCCGACCAGTATGAACCTGGGAGCGGGCAACCTTCCTACGACAAACAATTCGTGCGCGACTGGCTCACCCAATCCGGCTGGGACAAAAATAGCGAGCCGCCTGAATTGCCTGAGGAGGTGGTCGCCAAAACGCGCGCGAAATATGTCGAGGCGTTTGAATTGATTACGGGTGCGACGTTTGCTTGGTGATGCTTTTGAACCACAGAGGACACGGAGGTTCACGGAGCTTAAGAAGATCAGTCTCTCGCAAAGACGCCAGGTCGCAAAGAATATCGATAGTAGAATAGTTTGAAATTGATTGTCGAGGGAGTTATCCACCTAGTAATTGTCGATGGATGATATAAGAACTCTTTGCGCCTTAGCGCCTTTGCGAGAGCTAAACCCAACACCTCCGTGCTCTCCGTGTTCTCCGTGGTTCAAAAAAGAAGTGGAGTTAGTAGTACCAATTTCGAGTGGTCAAAAATAGTTGCTGAATTTCCCGCCCATTTCCCTAAAATGGCACACGTTCGACGGCGGATTCGCACACGACAGCGGCGGACCGGGAAAGGACAGCGCACTCAGTTTGAAAAAGGCACCCAGCGATCGATCGCCGGCGTGCTTCCCGGGAACTGAGTGCTCAGCTGATTAACGGTGATCGCAGAACGCGGTTTGTCGAAGCCGACGACGGGAGCGGGACCGAAGGATCGACCGCCCCCTCTCGAATGATGGACGTCCATCCTGTTTTTTGGGACGCTGGTTATTGGGCGCCATGCGTTAGTTTGGGGAATCGAACCTAAGACCAGCGCCTGGCGACCAATAACTATCGCCCAAATTACCAGCCCTCCCCAAAACCCGGTGCTGGCAGTTAGAATGGGTAGAATTGGCATGTGCCAGCTATCGCTCGCCTTGCGGCCCACCCATCGGAGAACTACTCTCCCAACGCGAAGAGCTGCGCTAAGATTGCGTAGAGTGAGTGCGACTTGAGAGCTTAAGCTGCCAGGCTCGCAAATGCCCAAACAGCGGTTTCCCTAATACCTATCCCCCCTAATACCTAACACCCCATTCCAATGCTCCGTTATTTCACCGCTGGCGAATCGCACGGCAAGACGCTTCTTGCGTTGGTCGATGGCTTTCCCGCGGGCGTCACCATCGACGAAGAACCCATCAACTTCGAACTCAAACGCCGCCAGGGTGGCTACGGTCGCGGAGGACGGCAACGTATTGAGACCGACAAGGTCGACGTGCGTACCGGCGTTTGGCACGGAGTGACCCTCGGTAGCCCGATTGCGCTCGAAGTCGTCAATCGCGACTACAAGCTCGAACGCATGGAAGACCTCGAGCGCCCCCGCCCCGGTCACGGCGATCTCACTGGTGCCGTTAAATATCTAGGCAGCATCCGTGGCGTACTGGAACGTGCATCAGCCCGCGAGACGGCCGTCCGTGTTGCCGCAGGTGCATTGGCAAAGCAGTTGCTTGCTGCGCTGGACATCACCGTGTTCGGCTACGTCACAGAAATCGGCAAAGAGAAGATCAAACCGGTCGATGCGTCACTCGACGAGCTTCGCAAGATTCGGGATGAAAGCGTCGTCTATGGCCTCGATCTGGCCCGCGACGAAGCGATGAAGCAATACATCGACCAGACCGGCAAAGAGGGCGATACCCTTGGCGGCATTATCGAGGTGCGCGTCGATGGCCTGCCGTTCGGACTGGGAACCCACGCCCAGTGGGATCGCAAACTCGACGGCCGCCTCGCTCAAGCGGTCATGGCCGTGCAAGCGATCAAGGGTGTAGAAATCGGCCTCGGCTTCGAAGCGGCTCGCCGTCCCGGATCGCAGGTTCACGACCCGATCCACTACGACGAGTCAAAGAAGAACACTCCAACCCTTGGCTACGAGCGCCCCACCAACAATGCCGGCGGCTTGGAAGCCGGCATGACCAACGGCCAGCCGCTGGTGATTCGCGCTGCGAAGAAGCCCATCAGCACGCTCGCCAAGCCGTTGGCGTCGATCAATATGGAAACCAAAGAGGAAGAAAGCGCCAGCTACGAACGCAGCGATGTCTGCGCGATTTCTGCTGCTAGCGTAATCGTCGAAAACGTAGTCGCCTTCGAAATGGCCACCGCCGTGGTCGAGAAATTTGGTGGCGACAGCCTCGAAGAGATCAAAGCCCGGCACGAGTTGTTCCTCAAAATGGCTGCCGAGCGTTAAAGGATTGGATGCCACAATGTTTCGAACCACGGAGGGCACGGAGGACACGGAGGACACGGAGAGAGACGTCGTCCAAGATTTCTCGACGCTGGTGCTAGCTATGAAGTTGAAGCCTCGATTTACGCTCAAACAGGTGTTGCTCGGTACCACACTTGTAGCAGTCGCTTGTTGGTTTTGGTTGAGGAAAAGCAGAGATTTTTACTACAACAAGACAGATTTGGGCATGACGACAGTTTGGACGGTCGGAGGCGACAAAGTTTTGATTTCATGTGCCGTTGCGACCCACCGTTGGGATGCTCGGAAATCTATTCTGGAAGCTTTGTTGGTCCACAAACGGTACGATCAATCACTACCCTGGACAGTAGAGTTTCCACAGAGCTTTGAAGAAGTGCTAAATCAAAGGAATCCTCATTGGCGAGACAATCTGAATTGCGAATTGATAACTCTAGAGGGCGGGAAAGGTCGGCAGGTAGGAAGTTTGAAGATCAGAGCCGATCAGTTAGAGGCAGTTAAAATTCATATTGAGAGTGGGAAGAAACTTGAAGCCTTAACGCAAGAAGACCTTCTTAGGTAAAGACCATTCGCAAAAAGCAAACAGCTCAGTCAACTCCGTGATCTCCGTGTCCGCTGTGGTTCAAAAAAGCAGCTAAAGTCCGTTATCAATTTTATTAGTTGAAGGCAAGGATGCCGTCACTTCACGAGACAACTCGAAAGCGAATCTGCCGCACGGCATTCTTTGCGCTCTGCTTTGCGCCAACTTTGGCCATGGGCGCTGTGGTTTTCACGCGGCACGTACCCGCGTTTCAGCAGCGCCGCCAGCAGGAGATTGAACTGCACCTGAGCGAACGCCTGCGCGTACAAGCAAGTCTGGCCCCACAACTAACCCCCAAGCCGGGTCTCACGAGATACTCGATCGCCACGCTTGCCGCCTTCGCGTCAAATGAAGCAACTACGGAACTAGAAGAGATTGAGGTGCGAACCACATCGGGAGCGAAAGTTATAAGCATCAAGAGTGTAATGCTCACGTGCGATTCGCTTGCCACGTTGTTGCAAGTCGCTCAGCGAGAAATACAATCGCCGAGTGCCGGGCCCGTCTTGGTGAACATCAACCGACTCACCATAGCGGCTGCAAACGAGTCAGAAGTACCAAGTGATTTCACCAACGTTCGATTGCGATTCGACCACCAAGACGCCAGCGACCTGAAGCGTGTCAGGCTGAGAGCAAATCAAGCCAGCACGTCCAATGAAATTGCGGAACTTCACGACGCAGAATTAAACGTGATTGTCGAGCAGCAAACTGACGGCACCTGGAAAGCGAAACTAGACACCGGACAGATCGAACTGCCTATGCAGTTAGCGTCTGTCGTACTGCCGGTGCTGGATGGTTTGCACGAAGGCCGTTTTTCAGGGTTGGCCCAATGGCACAGTAACAGAACAAGAATCTCGGGCACGCTGCGGGGCCGAATCGGCGGTTGCCAGTTCGGAGCCTTGCTACCAGGCCGATTCGCAAGTCAAGCTGCGGGGCAAGCAAGTGTGGAGATCGAAGAATTGAAATTCACAGGAGAGAGAATCGAAAAACTCTCAGGTGTTCTGAATGTCGATCACGGAGAAGTCGCAGCAGACCTCTTCAAGAATCTAGAAAGCAAGCTCTTTTGCCGACCTGTTATAGAACACCTCGCAACGCCCGGCGTTACACCACAACAAGTGATTCCTTTTGACAAACTTGCTGCTCGCATCGTTTTCACCAATAAAGGGCTCAATATTTGGGGCAACTTTCCAGAAGACAGCTACATGGAAGAGGGGCGGCCCGTTGTTCGCAAGTATGCGAAACTCATGGCTCGCGATGCCAAGCCGTTGCTGCTGCAGCCAGAGTGGTCGGACCTCCCAGCCGCCTATTGGATTCAGTTCGCCGCAGGTGACGCGCCCAGCGCCATGCCGGCAAGTCGCAAGGCGTTTGAACTTGCACAAAGATTACCACTACCGGCGGACGCTGGGGAGAAGAAGTAAAACAAGCTGCTCCAAGCCTTGCCCCGAATCCCTCTTTCCCTAACTCCTTTCTCTCCAAGCACTTCTTCATGCTCGACGCCCCCGCCCTTGGCCTGCTGTCTGGCGCCGCCCTTCTAGGCGCGGCAGGGGTGCGCGCTGGCCTGGCGGCCCGGACTGAGAAGCAGCGGCAACGGCGCAAGACACAAAAGCATTCCAACGAACAACAGCAGTTTAACTCCCAACTCGCGGCTGCGCTGGAGTGGGCACGCGCTTCTCAGCCAGCGCTCAAAGCGTGGCATGGCACTCGACAGTTCACGGTGACCGCCGTCATAGACGAAGCAGCACATTGCCGTTCGTACTACCTCGAGCCCACCGATGGCAAGCCCTTGCCTCGCTATGCACCTGGGCAGTACCTCACGTTTCACTTGCCAACTCCAGACACGGCTGCACCGCTAGTGCGTTGCTACTCGCTCTCCGATCACTGGCGTGAAGACCGCTATCGAGTCACGATCAAGCATGCGCTTCCGCCGGCAGATCAGCCAGGCATTGCACCTGGCCTAGGGAGTAGTTTTTTCCATCAGCATGTCGTCGTCGGTAGCAACGTGTATTCCGAGGCACCCCAGGGAAGTTTTTTCTTTGATGCCGCCGATTCACTGCCCGTGGTTTTCATTGCTGGCGGGATCGGCGTGACCCCGATGATGAGCATGATCGCCGCGCTCGCATCTCGAAACGACCAACGCCAAGCGTGGCTGTTCCAAGGGTTTCGCAATCGTAACGAGCATACGTTCCATCGCGAGTTGACGAAACACTCCCAGCGGCTCCCCCGCTTGCAAATTCGCACGGCCTACTCGCAACCACAAGATCCGAGCCACTCAGGCTACGATCACCACGGTTACATCGACATCAACTACTTGCAGCGTGAATTGCAAACCAACAACTACCGTTTTTACGTCTGTGGTCCGCCTACGATGATGCAGTCGTTGGTACCCGCGCTGTGGGCGTGGGGGGTTCCCCGCGAGCACGTTCACTTTGAAGCGTTCGGACCCGCGACCATCCGCGGTATCGACATGCCGGAGTGCGATCCTTGCGATGTATTCTTCAGCCGAGCGGAGAAAACCGTTCGCTGGGACGGCGAGCACGACACTCTGCTCGCCGCTGCCACTGCGGCAGGCGTCGAAGTTTCCACTGGCTGCCTAGCCGGGAATTGCGGGCAGTGCCGACTAAACGTCGTGGCCGGGCGAGTCGCTCACCTCAAGCAGCCTGGTGTCGAACTGACCGACGGGGAGTGCTTGGCCTGCATCGCCGTTCCCGAGGGAGATGTTGTTCTGGAGTGAGCTGAACCGATCGGGGTTCCGTAAGACATTGCCTCGCTCAACTCGGCTTACCCGACTCCTCAGTCACTTTTTTAACCTAGACTTGCAAAAGGTTCTCTCTCAAGCGAGTCAACGAATGCGACACATAATCCGACCAAATGTTACTACCCCACTTGCGATCTTTGCCCTGCTCGTTGCGAGCGATAGCGTAGCCTCGCCCAGCGTTGCGCCAGAGTTTGCCAAGTGCGATCCAGCCAACGTGTTGGGCGTCGAGTCGTGCGTAAAGTGCCACGGCCCTGAAATTGAACAGTGGAAGAACACACCGCACTACGCAACCTTTGAAACGCTGCATCGCAAACCCGAAGCCAAAGAAATAGCCAAGCGTTTAGGCCTGCGGAGTGTAAAACGCAACGAGACCTGCACCAAGTGCCACTACACGTGTCAAGAAGTCGATGGCCGCGAACGAGTGGTCGCAGGCGTTTCCTGCGAATCGTGCCACGGCGCGGCAAAGGACTGGATTGATTTACATTCCGACTACGGTGGATCGAATGTCACCCGCGCTCTGGAGTCGCCTGAGCATCGCGAGCAGCGAATCAAAGCAAGCATGGCCGCAGGCATGAACAACCCGACGAACCTGTACTTGGTCGCGCGGCAATGCCTCGCCTGCCACACTTCGCCTGATGAGAAGCTGGTGAATGTTGGCGGTCACGTCGCTGGCAGTGCGGAGTTTGAACTGGTCAGCTGGTCGCAAGGCATCGTGCGCCATAACTTCCTGCGTGGCGGAGGCCAAACGAATGTGCCTTCCACGCCAGAACAACTTCGCGTCATGTACATCGTGGGTGTCATGGCCGATCTGGAGGCCAGCTTCCGTGCCACAGCGATTGCCACGGAGAAAGCCACTTATGGCGTCACCGCAGCCAAGCGATCCCTGGCACAGAAAAAGCGGCTGTACGAAATACGCCAACTCGTCGATAATGAGCACGTCGCACAAGCGATGGATGTGGCACTCGCAACCAAATTGAAACTGAATAACCGTGAAGCATTGCTTGCTGCCTCCAAAGAAATCGGCCAAGCAGCCTTTCAATTCGCTGCGAGCGCTGACGGTAGAAAATTGCAAGCAATCGATAAGTTGTTGCCTGCGGTGAATCAGTACAAGTAGTCGACGCAAGCCCGGCGCGAAGTAGAAATTACTGATGAGGATTCTATTTCATAACAACAATTGAAGCTCAAGACTCTTTACTGCCCACTGCCCACTGCCCACTGCCCACCCGATAGACATGGAAGTCGCCGTCAAACGTCCCCAACGATGGGATCAGCCGTTCAGTCCTGAAATGCGCGAGGTGGATGTCGACCACCTGTTGCGGATGGATCCGTTCTCGCAGATCGACGCTAAACTCTTCCCTGCGGGCCAATCCTTGCGCGACTTGTTGCGCAACGATACGCGCATCATCGAGTATCGACCGGGTGATTTGGTAGTTCGCGAAGGAGATTACGGCAGTAGTGCCTTTCTCATTCTCTCCGGCCAAGTGCGTGTCGTGCTTGCCGGGCTTTCGTCGGAATCGCTTGGGCGCGAACCTCGCCAGCAAAGTAGCTGGTGGAATGCGCTTTGGCAACTCGCCCGCAACCCACGGTTACCAGAAGTGCGACGCGACAAATCGCCCGCAGTCGTTTCTCTCGACGTCGGGCAGCAATCCGAGGAGGAAGATTGCCTCACTGCGGTTCGCAATACGCTGGAGGGTCCACGCGTTTTCGTGCAAGACGTACCGCTACTGATTGAAGGCACGGAGAACGACACGCTCGGTCCCGGTCAATTGTTCGGCGAGTACGCAGCACTCACACGCAGCCAGCGCCCTGCGACGGTGCTCGCCGAGTCGGACGCTGTATTGGTTGAAATCCGCTGGCAAGGCTTGCGCGATCTTATGCGACGCACGCCAGCACTGCGAGAGCACATCGAAGAGTTGTATCGGCAGAATAGTTTGCGAGTCCACTTACGAGAAACACCACTATTAGCTTCACTAACGAGTAAGCAACTGGACGCCGTGGCCGAGGCGACACTGTTTGAATCGCACGGTGAATTCGATTGGCAAGATGAGTACGAGCAGGCCATCAAAGGTCGCCGGGGCGATGCGGTTGGTCGCGAACCTTTAATTGTTGAAGAAGGCCAGCCGAGTGACGGTGTGCTACTCGTGCGTTCGGGATTTGTTCGCGTGAGCCAACGCTTCGGAGGTGGGCATCGGACAATCGCCTACCTGGGCAAGGGGCGGGCATTTGGTGTTGCAGAATCTGTCGAAAGCTATCGTTCCCAGCAGGTTGTCAATCAAGAGCTCTCACTTCGAGCACTCGGTTACGTCGACCTGTTACGTATTCCTCAGGAAGCATTGGAAACGCTCGTATTTCCTCATCTTTCCCAGCAAGAGATTGACCGCTGGGAGGCGGATAGGCTTTATAAGTTTGGCCACTGCAAGTGCGATTCGAAGTTGCCGGAATCGCCGTGTGAGAGTAAGACCAATGATACACTGAAGCAAGGAACGTTAGAGTTTCTCGTCGAGCGACGCTTGATCAATGGCCAGAAAGCGATGGCGATTGATTTAGATCGCTGCACACGCTGCGACGATTGCGTGCGAGCCTGTGCCGCGACGCACGACAACAATCCGCGATTCGTTCGGCAAGGCCCTCGCAGTGGGCCGATTCAAATCACTCAAGCTTGCATGCACTGTGTCGATCCGGTCTGCATGATCGGCTGCCCGACGGGCGCAATCGGTCGCGACGCGGCAACCGGTGTTGTGCGAATCAACGATCAGACTTGCATCGGGTGTGCCACTTGCGCCAACAGCTGCCCGTACGACAATATTCGCATGGTTGAGATTCGTGACCGCCGTGGCTCCGTAATGATTGACCAGTCCACGCGCCAGCCGATTGAGAAAGCAACCAAGTGCGATATGTGCCTTGATCTCCCAACAGGACCAGCCTGCTTGGCAGCTTGCCCTCACGATGCGTTGGTGCGGATAGACCTGGGCAATCTGGGTGAACTTTCCGGCTGGTTAGATCGTTAAACGCGAAGTCTCTCCGCTTCGATTGTTCGCTCGAAACAAGTACCCTGTAGGGTCCGCTGTGCGGACCATGTCTTTCATCGTTGCCACTCCCCAATTTACGAGCACCAGTGGTCCGCATAGCGGGCCCTACGACCGTTGATGCACCACTTCGCCCGCCGCCGCTGGATCAATGCAACGATTTCCGTGGCACTCGTCGCGCTGGTCGCTCTCTGGGTACGCTTTGTTGAATCTTCGCTCGGTCGCTCGGCCTATCACACAGGATGGTTGTTACTAGCGATGCTCGTGGCGTTGGCAAGTTATTCATTGCGGAAACGATTGCCTGTCCTGCCATTAGGCCGGTCCGCTATCTGGTTGCAAGCGCATCTCTACATCGCCTTCGCCTCGGTTGGTATCTTTCTCCTACACATCCAATTCCGATGGCCCAATGGCATTCTCGAATCAATACTCGCCTGTGTCTTCGCGGCGACAATCATCAGCGGACTTGTTGGTCTCTATTGGACGCGTACTATCCCCAAGAAGCTCGCAAAAGTTGGTGAAGAAGTTCTCTACGAAGAGATTCCTCGCTTGCGCGTGATTCTCCGCGACCGTGCACAAAACATGGTTCTCGCTACGGTGCGGACTTCTGGCGAAGCGACCCTGGGGGAATACTACGAGCAACGACTGCGAAGCTACTTTGCAAGGCCACGCGGCTGGCGTTATCGACTTCGTCCGAGTAGCGATGTTCGTAAAGCATTGATGGCCGATCTTACTGAAGCGACTCGTTATTTCTCTGACACCGAAAGGAAATCGGCAGAGCAGTTGTTCTCATTGGTTCGTCGGCGCGACGATCTTGATTATCACGACGCGCTTCAGTGGCGTTTGAAGACTTGGCTGTTTGTTCATGTGGCGCTCACCTATCCACTGCTGTTGTTGGCGCTAGCACATGGCTGGTTGGCACACCTCTTCGCAGGAGGTTTGTCATGAGAGGGCCGCTCGATCCACAGGGGAAAAGCGATTACCCCCGTCCGAATCAGCCCTGGCAATGCGGCGCCGATTCGCCCTGTCCGCTGGGTCCAACTGCTGGTGGGCAGTGTACGCATGGCTCCGGCTGTCATCCGCTGCAACAAGGCGATCGCTGGCTCTGCAATCGCTCCGACCTGCGCGGCGGCACTTGTGGAGATGGACCTACGCCCGACGGCAAGTGCTGTATCCAGTTCCGTTGTACGCCCGTTGGCTCGCAACGATCGAGGCGTGGGCGGTGGGTGGTTGGCATCTTTCTTGCAACCGTGGGCTGTCTGCTAATGCTACTTAGTAGTGGCTGGCGGAACGAATTCATCGTGCCAGGCCCCCTTTCTCGTTCACACGCAACGCTAATAGTAGGCGATGCGAAGGAAGCACGGTGCGCAAGTTGCCACGCAGCGGGCGGTGCGACTTTCACCGAGTGGTTGCAACATACAACCGGATCCGCAGAGTTGGATCCCACCCAAGCCGCGCTTTGCATGAATTGCCATAAGGAGACTTTCAGTCGGAAGTTCGCGCTCTCCGCACACAATGTTCCTTTGGACGAATTGCAAGGCAAAACGACCTGGGGAGAAGAAGCTCAGCGCACCAGCGAGGGACGCATCGATCCAGCCGACCCAATCGCCTGTTCGGCTTGCCATCGTGAACATCGTGGTTTGGAGCATTCGCTCACCGCCATGTCGAACGAGTCGTGCCAAGCGTGCCACAAGCAAACAATCGACCACTTTGCCACAGACCACCCCGAGTTCAACGATTGGCCCTATCGCAGTTCCACGAAGATTGCCTTCGATCACGCGACACATAGCGGGAAGCACTTTGCAAAAGAGAAGCAAGAATTTGCCTGTTCCGCATGTCACGTAGAAGGCGAGAGTGGCGGACAGCGCACCTTGGGCTACGAAGTGTCTTGCGCAAGTTGTCACGATGCGGAGATTAACACGAGCCTTGCTGAAGGGATCTCGCTAGTATCGTTACCGACACTCGATGTAGATTTACTCGCAGAGAATGGTGTCAACATTGGCGCTTGGCCACAGGCAGCTAATTTTGATTTTGATGGACGGCTCTCACCTGTCACTCGACTACTCTTGGCCTCCGAGCCTGGAGCGTCAAAAGCAATGTCCGTTCTTGGTTCCAATTTTAGTTTCTTCGATGTGGACATTGAAGACCCGCAGCAGTTGAAAGCTGCTGGTGATGTGGTGTTGCAATTGAAGGACCTCATTGAGAAGCTCGACTCGAACGGTTCGGAAGAGATTGTTACGCGTGCCGCTAAGCTTGTAGGAAGACCTCTCACTTTAGAAGAACAGATGGGTCTCCTGGCCAACCTTTCACCGAGCGCAATTGTCGACTATCGCAACCGTTGGTTTGGCCAACGCAAAGACGCATCGATCGAACAGCCGAGTTCGTCCCATAAACAATCAGGCGTGTGGCACCGCGATGACGGCAGCTTTGCATTGCGTTATCGGCCTGCCGGTCACGCCGATCCTTGGCTGCGACAGTGGCTTGATCTAACTGTCGAATCGAGCAAGGGGGAGCAAGCAAACATTGCTAGCCAACAGGTCAACGAAATGTTCGCACCAACCGCGCCGGGTCTTTGCAGCACTTGCCACACGGCCGAACGGCGCGACGGCAAGATCGTGAAGATCCATTGGCAAGCGAAACAACCGCATACCAAGCAACGCAGTTTCACACACTTCTCGCATACTCCCCATCTCACACAGCAACAGCTGCGCGACTGCTCGAGTTGTCACCGAATTGAGCCGAATGAGATCGCAGCAGCAGCAGCAGCGAAGCAAAACTTCCACTACTCCGGATTTGCTGCGATGGAGAAAGATTCCTGCGCTACCTGCCACACGAGTCGAGCCGCGGGAGAAAGCTGTACGCAATGCCACCATTATCATGTGACAGCCGGCGGGAATGGCTTAGTATCGCCCCAGGTGACCGCCAATTTTTTTGAAAAATAGCGACCTGCTTAGACAAGAAATCAGATCCTGTCGCGAAGTACCTGCTAGGGGCCCGCACGGTGCGGGCCCATAGTTCACCCATTCGCGACGCGAGGGATTTGATCATGGTGGTGCGTTCAAGAGTTTTCGATTCTAGAACCGGCAGGCGCAAGCCACGGGCTAGTTTCACTTTATCCGCGCTTGCAGCACTGGCAGTTGTAGCTTGCGGCAGCGCAGTAGGATTTGCGCAAAGCACAGATGCGGCGGCAGGCGCAGAACTAGGTCGTATTGAATTCGACTACCAAGATGGCCCCGAAGCAGTTCTTGAAGTCGATCTTGGCAAAGGGATGCTCACCGATGTGAGTGGACTCATCGAAGCGGCGCTGGCCGGCTTGGTGGAAGGTTTGCTTGATAGTGAGCAAGGCGATCAGTCGCAGGCGGTTGCCCAGACGGCTGACTATGTGAATTCGGTCCAGCAGATCGTTGCCGTACTCGGCAGCGCGGTGAGTGAGGTGCGTGTTCGTGGTTTCGATCGCCTCACCGATGAAGACGAGCCTGCTCGCACAGCGCTCATCGCCCATTATCAACAGAGAATCCGTAACTCCGATTGGGACGATCTTCTGCGCGTGAAAGATCATGGCGCTAGCGCTGTGGTGTCTGTGCTACGAGAAGAGGGGGCCATCCGCGGCCTGTTTGTCATGGGCTCGGAAGGAAATAATCTCATTCTTGTCAATGTCGTGTGCGACCTTTCGCCTGAAAAGGTGAAGACTGTCACAAAGCAACTTGCCGAGCTCGGCATGAAGTTTGGTCTCAAGAAAGAGCTTGAGAAAGCGATGCAAGAAATCCAACGAGAGTTGCACTAACGAACAGAATGGAATGGCAAAGCACGGAAAGTGAACCACGAAGAGCACTAAGGGACACGAAGGACTTCGTGCCCTTTGTGTTCTTTAGGGTTGCGTTCATGTAGTCCACTCAGAACTTCCGCCTTAGTTCAACTCGCATGCCACTGATGTCTTGCTCGTTTTCTAACCAGCCGTACATGGCATCGGTTCGCAAGATGAGCGATTGATTCAAGGGCTTTTGGTAACGCATGCCAAAGGCGTACTGGTCGCCGGCAGCGTTACGATTCGCTTCTGAATCAAATCCCTGCACGGTCGCGAACTCCAACAGTAATTGCTGCTCAAGACAGTTGCCCAACAGGTCGACACCAAGCGCCGCGCCATAGGTGTTATTTGCCGTGTCATCGAGAATTGGGTAACCCGTGAGCAAGTCGCTCTCGAAATTAATGCCCGTATTTTTGAGCACCCCCTGTAAGCGGCCCAACGGCTGAGGGCGACCAAAGCCGGCGAAGAGGTTCGCATAGGGCACAACATGATACGGATTACGTGTAAGAAAACTGTTCTCTAGCAGGAGCAAGTAGCCGTCGGCTGTACGCAGATCACGCGGGCCTTCTTGCCCTTGATTGATGATCAAACGTGCGGAGTTGGAAACTAGGTTCGCATAACGACGCGTGTAGCTGAACGCAAAGTTGTGATAACTGCGACTCTCGTCAGTGACGTCGTTGACATAGGCCCAGCCCGCTTCGAGATAGCCACCGCGGCGTTCGATAAACGTCGTTGCACCTACGAAGTCTGCTTGATCTGCGGCAGGTCCGTCGAAGGCGCGCGTCGTGAGTTCATCCCAGCCTACAAAGAAAGTCGTATCGAAGTTCGACCAATCTAAACCGGGCGAGTTGCGCGCAGGTATTGTGGCCGCGGCACCAACGAAGGAGTCTTCCAGCCATACGCCGTTCTGGAATAGCAAAGGAATCAAACCGACAGCGAACGGTGCGTCGAAAGGTGCTTCGATGCCGCGGAAACCTCCGAGTATCTGCCCCATGTCACCTTCAAAATACAATGCATCGGTGTTCTGGTCGAAGCCGTCGTAATGCTCTTGGTAATCGGCATCACCGTCATCGAAGAGAATCCCAGTGAACTGTTGGCCTTCGTCCAAAGGTCCCCAGAATGCATGAATGCGCTCGGTGCTAGTGATCCAGAAATCCAGTTCAAGATTCAAGCGACTGTTCCATGGCGTTTCCGTATTGCCATTGTTTCTGTTCTGAGCAATGGCGGTACGGAAGTCGCCGTACACAAAAAACTTGGGCTGCACGAGATTCGTACTACCCAAAAACGTATAGGAAGGTGGCCAGGGGCCGGTTGGGTAAAGCGGTAGCGGGCGTTCGCACAACGGGCGTTGCGCACAGATCTCATTCTTGCAACCATACACCTGTAACTCGCCAAACGAATCGAAACCCATTTGCGGACTGATCGGATCGGGCGAGAAGTCATTCGAGGAGTAATCGGCTTCGCAAGTTTGGCAATCGTGTAAGTGCGGCACGAAGCGCATCGCTAGCGGTTGTTCTTTTGCCTTAGGGTCCTGGCCAGCAGCAATCTGTTCCCATGGCGGTGCGTGGGCTGATACTACTGCTGGGTTCACGGGTGCCGCAATGCCATGTCGCAGCGGTCCGCGCATGTAGCCGGGCGATGGTCGGCAAGCGACTTCGACTGGTGAGGTCGAGACAGGCAGCTCCGGCGGTGCAAAACAAGAGGTTGGCAACGCGGCAGTTTGCAGTGGCGCAATGAGCGCTGGTGCTGTTTGCGGTGGAGCAGATTGAGGTGGGGCAGATTGAGGTGGGGCAGGTTGCGGTGGGGTTGGCTGCTGCATCGGCGCAGCGATGGTCTCAACTGCTGTCTGCCCTGGCGCATCGAACAGAGGCTGCGCTGCCAACACCGAACCTTGCAAACCAACAAACAGCACCGCGCAACAGGACACAGTTCGACCAATCGGTCGAACGAGTTGAAGCCAGTTTGTGATGTGCGTAGTGAGCATAATTCAGTTTCAGTAGCCAATAGCTAAGAGCCAATAGCCGTTTCTATCTAACCTCAAACTCGAAACTCGCCTGATGAAAATCCATAATCCCTTCAGTCATGCTGCGCACCATCTCGGGTGTGCTATTGCAGAATCGCATGAAGTACGGCGGTTCGGCACGGCTACGCATGCGGAATGACAAGCGGTATCGCCCCGGCTGGCAGACTAGTTTGCCAGGCACTTTATAGGGAACCTTGCGCGAACCGAGCGCCGGTAAGGAACGACTTTCCATGCGAATGAAAGGCGGGTGATTGATCGTGGAGATCGGTTGTGCCCCGGGGCGAATAAACGGCAACTGGTCGATGCTCACATTCACCGGTAGTGGAAACTCGCGATCGGTTCCCTTCGCACCGGTGATCAAGAACATGGTTTGCAAGTTGAATAGTTGCCAATCAAACGGCATTCGCTTGTTGCGAACTTCCACGGAGTGGATGTCTGCAAGATCGCCATTGCAATCCAGGTAACCTGTTTCCCATAGACGCTCGCCAGTGGGTCCGATGAGCACGACATTCGCCCACAGTTGGGGCTGGGCACCCAGTGAAGCGGTTGGCAAGTTGTGACCATCATTGGTGTTGATTACGTTGTAGGTAAATCGCAAGTCTTGTCCGACACGCGGCTGACGTTTGAAGAACGGGCCGTCAACGTGCGAGCCGTTTTCTAGTACGGCATGACGCAGCTTGTTCTTCTTCGCGAGTTTCTTTTGGTTGTCTTCGATGATCTCGCGTGCATCCATACGATCGTCGACGTCGTCCCACACCTTCGGGAACTTCATTTCAATGATGCCATTATCGACCGCATCCTCGAAACCCTTGGTTCCCCAACCCGCTCGCCAATCAAACATCAACCACTCTTGCATGGTCCAACGTTTGGCCTTGGGATGCCACGGGAACACGCCCGGATGTGCGATAGAGTAGCCAGGGCCATAGAAGGTGTGATTGGCGTGCTTGCGATTCTCGTTCACCTTCTTCTTATTGACGATCGCAGCCGCTCCCACCTCGTAGCCACTCGCCACACCGGGGATGCGACCCATGTGGCAATCCTGACAACTCACGCCTTTCTTGCACGCGGGTGAAGCGCGGTATTGCTCCCATACGACTTCCAACTTGATGCCTGGGTGCACGGCCACTTGGTGGCAGCTCGTACAGAATTCGCTTTTGGAAAGTTGAGGGAAGCACAACCCAGCTTGATGAATAGGCTGCCCCGGTTTCTTGTCATTCGGAT
The DNA here is from genome assembly GCF_007741515.1 of Adhaeretor mobilis. Lineage (GTDB taxonomy): Bacteria > Planctomycetota > Planctomycetia > Pirellulales > Lacipirellulaceae > Adhaeretor > Adhaeretor mobilis. Next base: position 4,763,443 of record NZ_CP036263.1, on the reverse strand, counting down.
CGATCTTCACTTTGTAATCACCGCGTTTAGCGATCACTTCGGCAACTCCGTCGCCACCAATGGTGCCATAAACCGGCGCGTGAATATCTCCCGGCACAATACGCCGTTCACCGTTGGTCTTGCTGTACATTTCGTTCACGCGATGGCACGCCACACAGGTGACACCCTCGCGTGCAGCTTGGGGCATGTCCCACAAGGCGGTGGTGCGCTGGTAGCCCAGGGCCGTGCCTACAGGCGAGTGGCATCGAAAGCAAAAGTAGCCAATCGTGCCGTGCGTGAGGTTGTGGATCGTTTGCTCGAACTTCTGGTACATGGGCGATACAGCCGCGTACGCGTGGGACGAAACGCTCCACTCGTCGTAAATCTTTTCATGGCATGTGCGGCAAGAAGTGGCATCGGGATACATCGAGTCTGCTACGAATTGGCAGCGTTCTTGTTGCAGTTGCTGTTGTGTTTTTGTGCTCGTCTTCTTGCCGGAATCTGTCTTACCAGTGCTGGCACCCGCGTGAGGATTCGGTGCATCGAGCGCTGGCGGCGCGAAGAGCCCTCCCTGTTGCGGTTGCGTCGCTTGCCCTGTTGAATGTGAGTTTTCACGTGGTGAACTGTTCGGAGCACGGCCACCGCTGGGGGCGATTACACCGCTGGGGGTTCTATTGTTGTTTGTAGCGCTCTGGTCGTTCGGGAACGCTCTATCTGTTGTGTCCTGCAAATCAGGCATTAACAGATCGTCGCGATCGTTGAGCAAGTCCTCTTCTGATTCTTCTGTGATGCCATTCTTTGGCATCGATAGTCCTTCGCGAGGCACTTCCAACAAGTCGTTACGATCTTCAAGTAGGTCTTCGGCTTGCTCTTTGTTTTGCTCAGCTTCGGTAGAAAGTTTGGGCGGTGTCTCGTTGGACGACGGCCTCTTATGGGTGGAAGGGAGAGGAGACAGTTCGAGCAAGTCGTCCTGTTCGCCAAGCAAATCGTCGTCGGTGGGTTCTTGATCGGTATAGGCGGTAGCGCGAACTTGTCCATCATGCTGAGTGTGCGGCGAGGGTTGTTGTGCATCGAGTGGAGGCAACTCTTGCAATAACTGCGGTTCGCTCGCCAGCGAAATCCAACCGGGGCAGCCGCCTTGCGCGAGCATTTCTTGCACCTGTAAATTCAAGGCAGAAGGCTCGTTGGCATTACATTCGGGGTGCTCTTGAGTTGCGCTTGTTGCCACGGAAATCGTATCCCTAACAAGAGGATCGCTCTCCCCTGGTTTCACCCATTCGTTCCCACTGAACCAGTAGCCCAATAGGCCGCAGGTCACGACCAGCAGTGCGGCGCGTGGAAGGAGCGATTCAATGGTGGGATGAGAGTGACGAGACTTCATGATTAGGCACAAACAGAAGAGTACGCCGACACTGCTAGCACGATGCGAGGTGTGTACCGGACTTCCTCAGGCATCGAACCGTTGCCATAGGAGAATTGATAAATCTGCGCGCAATCGTCATAGTTTCACACACGCTAGCACTTCAGACGGCTAGAATGACACAAGTTCTTTGAGTCTCGATAAAGGGTGAGCCTAAGGCCTGTTCATGATCGGATTGAAACGAAGCTTGTCGCGCCGCACGACCATACCGATCTGCTAGTCTTGCTAGCCGGTGGCGCAGTGGGCAACCCGCGCGCTGGACACCACATTGCCAACAAGCAACCAACGTTGCTCGCCAAGTTGCATCGCACGCTGCTCAGCGAAGTGGGAGTTCCGGTAGAGCGCCTTGCCAAGCATTGGGTTTAGGCACGCGGCACTTATCCTCCATGGCTAGGCCAATCGAAAAGTAAGCGGTTAGTCGGTGCTGCCTCAAACTCGTTCCTGGAACCTTTCTCGGTTCTCCAAAGCAGCTCACTTCGCTTCCATGCGATTTCTCCCAAGGGTTCCTAAGTCAAATCCATGCAACACAATATGACGGACAAACACTCATACCTCTTACATATCTTGAGCCGTATCTTGGGACCATCGGAAACCCTGACATGCATCCGTCCTCCTGTCGATCGTGTGAAAATCATTGCACAAAGGGTGGCCCACTCGTAGACTGGAACTATATTTCTTCCCGCCATTCTCCTGCGCTTGGTCGTCCATGCTACCCACTCTTAGATATCTCTTGCTGGTAACGATACTTTGCTGCATTCAAGCAGCGCAGGCGCAAACCGGTACCTTTGTTGATCGTCAGCAATCGACCGACTTGCGAACAGTAAGCTACAACATCAACTGGGATTCGATCTTTGCGGACAACAACCCGGCACAAGCCGACAAGTTCGCCCGGGTGCTCGACGCACTAGATCCTGATGTGTTGAACTTGCAGGAAATTGGGGATCCCTTCTGTGAGAGTTGCACACCTAAGAACAGTACCGATGTGCGTGTGCTCTTGAATACCCTGATGCCACTGGGTGGCGCAGGTTGGCAGGTGTACAAGGGGGGGAGCAATGTGATTGCTAGCAAGTACCCGCTCTCGATGCAGCAGTACGATACAACCCCCGGCGGCAACCGCAGTCAAGCGATCGCCCTGGTTGATCTTCCCGACGCTCAGTTTGCCTCAGACTTCTATTTCCTCAACAATCACTACAAGTGCTGTGGCAACGAAGGCGGTTTTGAAGACGAGCTGCGGCAACAGGAGTCCGACTCGATTGTGAATTGGCTGCGCGACGCGCGCACGCCTGGAGGATTTGTCGATCTTCCACCGGGTACGCCGCTGGCCATCGTGGGCGACTTGAACCTAGTCGGCGGCCTCCAGCCGTTGGATACACTCATCGATGGCAACATTCAGGATGAATTCAACTACGGGCCGGACTCTGTCCCTGACTGGGACGGTACTCCTCTGACCGACGCACGCCCTCTGCACAACGGGGCAGGTACTGACGAATACACTTGGCGCAACGACAACTCGCCCTTTGCTCCTGGCGTGTTGGACTATGTGATCTACTCCGACTCAGCTCTAGACGTGGGCAATCAATTCGTGCTGAACACCGTCGCCATGACACCCGCCGAGCGGGCCGCGACAGGCTTGCTAGAATTCGACATCACGATGGACAACGACGGCGAGACCTACGATCACTTGCCAGTGGTGGTCGATTTCCGCGTGTTCGCATTCGCTGACAGCGATTTCGACTTTAGCCGCACGGTCGACGGGCAAGACTTGGAGACGTGGAGAATTGGCTTCGGCCTGGGGACCCTGTTCAGCGACGGCGATAGCGATGCCAACGGCACAGTGGATGGGCTCGATCTGTTGGCCATCCAGCGGGAGTACTCGGGGACGGCGAGTTCAGTGGTGGGTGTGCCAGAGCCGACGAGTTTGGCTTTGGCGCTATTGGCCTTTTCACTGCTGGCGTATCGAAGCCAGAAAAGGTGAGCCATTCTTAATTCCTTCCTGGAACCTTTGCTGGATTGCAAGGCATAGAACCGATTGCGATTGAGCTGCAAGTCGGTCTCCGGATCGAGCCTCCGTCCAGTATAGAGATACTCGTTGGCGATGTCGCGATTTTGTGCGTAGCGTCAATGCGAGGACGTGTTGTTCATTTTTTTTGTCAGGTGTGCGAACCTCCAAACTCTACGGGCTTTGCATGAGTTGCTTTCAGCTCGTCGTAGCCCATTGTGCCACAGCGATAGTTGAATCGGTGCTCGTTCTGATCCTGATTGTGTATTCCAGCCTCCCGATACTCAAGCGAATAGATTATTCGGTAGGGACAGGAGGAGCAATACAGATCACTCGGGTGTTTCCGAGTTAAAGTCTTCTTGATAAGCAATTGGACCGGTACTAGTCAAAGTGCCATCCTTAAGAATCAAGCCAACTCGATCTGCCTGCCTTTGCACGATGATTTCTTGATACTGCTCTTTGGTCAATAACGCGGTTTGCGGGCCTGCTGAACCACTTTGCACAAATACAATTTGGTCATACCTGCTTGGATTGTTATCCAATGCGAGATTAACAAACTCTTTGTTGTTACTATCAATCGTATTCCCAAACTTGAGTATCTTCTCATTCCGCATTTGCAAGAAGAAGCCCGTTGTCTCTAGTCCTTTTTCAAGCCACTCCAATTGAAGGCCGTAGTCCGCGTCTGTACGATTGCCCAGAACTGGCCGAACTATCCCCCATAGTACCAGAGGCCGATGAAGTGCATTCGATCCGCTAGTTATCAATTGTTGCAAGGCTATCCGGTCGCTAGGCAGCACAAACTCTTGTCGGACTCGAACCCCTGCATCTGTCTTGTCCAAGGAATCGTCTTCCAATTGACGTGTAGTTCGCAGAATACGCGATTCCAGTCCGGTAACGGCAAATTCATACGCTTGTCTAGGTCTAGCGTCTTCGCAGCCAATCAGCATGCACGTGAATACGAAAACCACAAAGCCCCGCAGATTCGATTTCATAGCTAGCGCCCCCTATTCTCTAAGTCAATCTCTCGAAGCGCGTTCTCGATAGCTCTTCGAATATCATCAAAAGTGGGAGTTGGAAACAAGGCCCCACCAAAAACACCAGCGTTACCACTATCATACATAACTTGATCTGTAGCTTTTTCCCAGCGGTTGTTAACGCATGAATAGAACTCGACTTCAACCCATAATGTAAACCCATTATTGCGTTGAAGCTCGCCTCCTAGGTGATCCAGTAATTCCTGAGATATATCTATGAGACTATCGTTGGGACTAACTTGTTCTTGCATACCCTCGACAATGATGAGTTCCTGAATTATTTTCCAAAGCGGACTACCCTTGCCGGGCTTCACACCGGCACCTCCAATGTTAACGATGTCGATGATATCCAATAGTATTTGAATGTCGTCGATGCCTTGAAAGAGGTTGTCAACAGCAGTCGGGTTGCTACCACCGGTTCCATGCAGAATGCCGGTAGGCGTAGGAAAGTAGACGTTGGGGAACCCAGGTGCAGGCGGCGTACAGCAACCGCCCTCCTCAATTAGTCCTAGAGGGTCAGAATAATCTGTAGGCGTTCCCCCTACGTATTCGTATAGATTGTTGGAACCTGCAAGGTAACGTACTGGATCGCGATTCACCCACCGCCCGAGATGCGAGACATAGAACCGATTCCGATTCAACTGCAATTCGGTCGCCGGGTCGAGCCTTCGTCCAGTATAGAGATACTCGTTGGGAAATGCACGGTGGGTTGCGTGCCGGGAAATGGGTTGGAAAACGGACCCCAATGTGCGTTGTTGATCGTCTATTCGGTTCCTGGAACCTTTTCTGATTCAGTCGCTCCGTCGCGAGGGTAGAAAAGTCCGTTCAGGTCGGTTCTACGCAACAAAGGCAAGAGTCGTTCGACAAGGCCAGTTGCAATTGGAAGCTGCATCTCCTACTGCTTAGGGCGCACTAACAACATATCCACTATGATTAAGGCCAATACTTTCCGTAGTCTCTATGCCGTCTAATGTGCGAATTATCTTACCCCAAGGGATACCCCACTCGTCAATGTTGACAACTGTAAGTTGGCTTCCAGACTCAATAGCCCATTCGTAAAAACCGATTGTGTCTCCATGAAGCGTTTCTTTGTCTAGCTCTGGTGGCCATTCAATCATTTGAATTCTATCGCCAATCTTTAGGTCCCGCCAAGTAATACTCATCTAACCTCCAATGCCTATGGGAGCTTCCTACAGGTGACATGCCCGCAATCACCCCCACTGCCTGGCTTATGGCATCCAGCATCATGACATGCTTGCGTAGCGATTGCGGCTGCTTCCGCTTCGGTCGAACCGGCACCAGAAAAGATCTCTCCATAGCATGGTGTACCGACTGACCAATTCCTGGCTTTAATAGTGCAACGCCAGCGATCCTTTCCGTCTGTTTCTTCAGGACAGTCGGGGAAATAGGGTCTATAGGGTTCAGGCTCAGGCTCAGGCTGGGGATTAGGGATTGATTGGGGTCTCGTGCGAGGGAAGGTATTAGGGATAGTAGGAGGTGTCGGACTAGGACTAGGTGCGAGAGGGGCCGGACTCCACCAGTTTCCAACCGCTTCTCCCCATCCATAAGTTTGTTCCCATCGATCACCTACATGGTATCCGGCTATTGGCGCAGCAACTGCGGCACCTGCGGCTATTACTACAGGAGCAGCCGCGACAGCGGAACTTCCGGCTGCTGTTGTACCTCCCGTCCCCCAAACCCAGGCCCAGAAGCCACCAGCAGCAAGAGCGGCTTCCCTTCCGCTGGGGTCCAGCCAGTAGCTTGGATTACTCAGCACATAGCCATACATGTTCATCCCGTCCACATAGACAAGGATGTCGCGATTCACCCACCGCCCCAAGTGAGCCGCATAGAACCGGTTCCGATTGAGCTGCAATCCGGTCGTCGGATCGAGCCTATGTCCAGTGTACAGATACTCGTTGGCAAAGTCACTCTCAGGGACGTGCGACCAGTGCTAGTGGGCTTGGTTGGTTTGAAGTTTTCAGTTGAAGATGGGCTCCTTTCCGGAAATGTTGGAAGTGTGAGATGTGGCAAATCGGCCGCCGATGCTCACTGCTGGCTCGGGGCTAGCTGGCGTGCTGACGTCACGTGACATATGAGGTCAGGCGGTTCGCTAGGCAGACCGTGATAAACCAGCAGTGGCACCCGATTTCGCCAGTGCCACCCGCCGCATTACTCGGTAGTGACAGGTCCGTGGTTACTCGACTTCTTGCTCGTCTTTGGGTGTTGCTTCTCTTGTATTCTCTAAACGAAGATTCCTAAAAATGCCAATAGTAACCATTATCACCAGAAACAAAGCTACTGACACCCCAAGCGGTATATGAAATGGCAGACCTACAGTTTTGACGAAAATCCAAGCTGATATGAATAGTGCTGTCCCAAGGAGAAAACTATAACGCATTACGTATCCCAACCTATGGGTTTGGACAAAGCTTACAGCCAAGATGACAAAAACTCCAGCCTGCAGCGCAAACAGCCCCGCATTCTCCCACGCAAGCCAAGTATCCAGGCCCTGTGGGTATGCATAAAACAGTGCACCCAGCACCGCAGATCGCCAACGCATCGGCACATTCTTGCTGGCATGCCGCAGTACTGCACCCCTTTTTACAAGGAGGCTTCGGAGGTTTCGAAGGATCGGGTCCTATGACAGGGCCTGGCGGCGACCACGGGGGATAATCGTTAATATCGAAATCCGCAGGTGCATCATATGGCTGGGGAATCTCCCACTCCCAAGGAGGAGCCTCCTGCAAACCTAATGGATCTTCGTAGTATGTAGGGCGACTACGCACGTATCCATACAAATTGGGGCCACCCCAATACCCAATCGGATCCCGATTCACCCACCGCCCCAATCCTGAGTGGTAGAACCTGTTCCGATTCAACTGCAAGCCGGTCGCCGGGTCGAGTCTTCTGCCAGTATACAGATACTCGTTGGAGAATGCACGATTGGGTGCGCGACTCGCACTCTCCGTGGTTAGGATTCTCCAACAAGTCTCTAATCAGTCAGAGGCCTGTCGATTCGGTTCCTGGAACCTTTTTTGGCTCGGTGCTCGTTCTGATCCTGATTGTGTATTCCAGCTTGCCCATTCTCAGGCGGATGGACTAATCTGCAGGGACAGCGGGAGCGACACGACCAGTATTCTCATCTGTAAGATTCTCAGGGTTGTCTGGACGGTTAGTGTTCTTCGTGTGCTTCCACTCGTTCGGAAGCTTCTTAGCGAAACTGACATTCGGGACATCCCTGTTGATAGCAGGGTCATAGCTAGTAGTCTTGTTTCTAAACTCACCGTCAAGGGTGTACGCCTCATCGATTCTTAGAATCAATTGGGACTCTTTGTCGATCCAAAGTGTTGTTTGGCGGGTGCCAGAAATGCCCTCCAACACGTAGCAATCTCTATTGTTAAGCACCTTTTTCTTTATTGGACTCATCTTTGCTAAGCTAAGTATACGTTTGCCACCAATTTCTCCTGGCATCAACAGAGATGGGATGTTGTGTGAAGTACCTGAAGATACACCAGTCAACATTGCAATCGCGGTGCCGATCGACTTCACCGGTACAAAACCTCTTTTCTGCCCAGTGTTGGTCATGGTTTGCTTCCCTTCATGCCAGACAACATATGGTGCTTCGAACCCAAGATTGAATGCGTTCTTACGAAATGCAAACCGAAATGCTTTCGCTCTCTCGAAAGCTGTGTGGAATTCAAATACGAGTTGCAACTTGGCGCCGTTAGCACGTTGAATGGTTGTTATCGAAATTCCATTGTCCACGTAAGTCTCGGCTACGCGGTACGTTTCGGCAGAGCGAGCTAAAATAGCGTTGGCTGAAATTCCTGGTTTTTTGACACCGACTGGTTTGTCTGCACTTAGCTCTGCGCTGATGCACAAAGGGAGAGCAGCGAGAGTAAACGCTCCAGTTGATAGAACAGTCAGGGCAAGTCGAGTAACTGAAGTTGTCAGATTCATACTTTTCGGCAGCTCCAATGAACAAATGGGACCCACAGTCGAAAAGAGACCGCGACAAGTTGCTTGTTCAAACATCTACAAGTAAGGTGCAGGCTTCTATTTTCGTTGCTAAACGGATCGTGGGCGATGGCAGCATACTGTAAGAAAGCCAATCACAAATTACCTACCGTTCCCAGCAACGTTTCCCGCGCAAATCATGTATTTCTCTTGTGCTGTCGCGTATTTTGCGCAAGTAAAAACTGCTTTTGGACTACCCACGCTCAATTCCGCGGTGCACTGCAATCCCAACCTAAAGGCATTTAAGCCCAGAGCGCCGCAATCCCTAATTACTTCCTTTATTGTATCTTCAGGATCGCAATACGCCGGATTGCAATCTTGTTGTGGGAAGTGCTCGTCGCATCCCGCCTTGCACTCCCTAATGTCTTTCCTCGCAAGCTCGTGGCATTCTTCAGAAGGACGACCCTTATCTCTGCAAAGCCAATACACACCTCTTCGACCACTCAGATACCCAGTGTCATGAGGCGCTAGAAAGCATCGTTTACGGCATTTCTTGTTCTCCCAGGCGTTATGGATATTTAGTTGTTCGCAAGTCCTAGGTTCCAGTCCATACGGGTCCCTATAAATTGCGATTGCACTGCTTGCGTACTCATAAAGATTCCACTCGCTCCCCAAATACCCAATCGGATCGCGATTCACCCACCTGCCCAAATGCGAAGCATAAAACCGATGGCGATTGATCTGCAACCCAGTCCCCGGATCGAGCCTACGTCCAGTATACAGATACTCGTTAGGAAATGCACGACGGGTTTCGTGCCGAGAAATGTGTTTGAAAACGGACCCCAATGTGCGTTGTTGATCGTCTATTAGGTTCCTGGAACCTTTTCTGGCTTTGACTTTTCGGGAGGGACAGTTATTCGGGGGAGTCGCTGTTGGAAATCGCTTGCTTACACTTTTCACTTTGATGTGTTTCTACATTTGCAATACCCTTAGTGTTGTCTACTGTAACGTAAAAGGGAGGGCCGTACTTACGTAGCACACGCCAACTATACCCAGTAGTTTCCGGGTGATTAGATCGAAATTTTCGGCGAGACTCAAGATTTGTGAAGTTATCTCGGTGAAGCCATTGCCTCAGTCGCACTGCTTCATTGAGAACAGATTCTTCAGTAGACATCATAAATCTAATGACGTGCCAACCAGTGCATAACCTGTATCTGGGAGCATATACGGCTGCTTTGACGATTCTTGCCTGGTCTCTGCATTCCAACTCATTGACCTGCAAGAAACAATCCGTTCTAGGATCACCGATATCTCCAGCCTCATACCAAAAGAGTCCCGTCGATGTTCCGATGTCAGATTGTATCTGGTAATGTGAATGAGGCTTACCCCACCCAAGTTGACTGCACAAACTAGTAATTTGTTTATCCATGTTATATTGTTCAAATACGGCGGCTCTAAAACAAACATGTATTGAATCAATTAGCGACACTCAAGGATCGCCTTTGCAATAGCAGAATTTGTACTGCCCATCACAATTCGGCAGGTCTTTACAACTTTTTCTAGACATTCTGCCAATCGGTTCGGCATTTGAGCCGTTAGACATGTTGCACATGCAATAGCAATCTCCTCCCCCAGTTCTGGCACGTACGGTCTATTTGGCTCCGTTTCAGGATCTGGCTCAGGCTGGGGATTGGGTATTGATTGGGGTCTCGTGCGAGGGAAGGTATTAGGGATAGTCGGAGGCGTCGGACTAGGACTAGGTGCGAGAGGGGCCGGACTCCACCAGTTTCCAACCGCTTCTCCCCATCCATAAGTTTGTTCCCATCGATCACCTACATGGTATCCGGCTATTGGCGCAGCAACTGCGGCACCTGCGGCTATTACTACAGGAGCAGCCGCGACAGCGGCACTTCCGGCTGCTGTTGTACCTCCCGTCCCCCAAACCCAGGCCCAGAAGCCACCAGCAGCAAGAGCGGCTTCCCTTCCGCTGGGGTCCAGCCAGTAGCTTGGATTTCTCAGCACATAGCCATACATGTTCATCCCGTCCACATAGACAAGGATGTCGCGATTCACCCACCGCCCCAAGTGAGCCGCATAGAACCGATTCCGATTCAGCTGCAACCCGGTCGCCGGATCGAGCCTACGTCCAGTGTACAGATACTCGTTAGGAAATGCACGTCGAGCGACTTGCAGTCGATGCTGTGGGTTACTTTTCCTTGATTATTAGTTCATGCGAAGAGCTTGCTCCTATGAGGCTTGGGACGAATTAGAAAAGGCTCAGGCTGAATTGAAAAACGGAAACACTCAGCCCGCTAACGAAGTGCTTGGTAAGTACGCAACGTCGGCATGATCGAGCAGCCCCGGTGCGAAACCATCGGGGCTATTTTTATGACTTGGTCACTTCGGCCTTTTTCATCAGGGACTCAATTTTGATCGGCAAATTGGCACGCGTCGATTCCTTTAGTTGACTCTTACTTGCTTCATTTTGCACGGATGAAGTTTTCGGGAGGGACAGGGGCTTTTCTCCCTAAGATGCTCAGGACTTGGGATTCATGGTTGTTTGGGCTCGTTGGTTGCTGGATTTTCTGGAGGGACAGGATGTCTAGTGTGTGAACAGCTTTATCAGAAAACTGGTCATAAGGAAGGCAGCTATGCCTAAAAGCAATACTCTAGCGTCATTCCAATCCATTCCATATTCGTAAATCACTCCAAGAAATACGACAAGAGCAATGAGTAGGGCATATGAAATGGATTTGCCCGGGCCAGTTGACATAAAAGAAGGGACTTTCATGAGGTATGCACGCTTTGTTGCCGGTCAAGACGGCCAGTTATCTGTCGCATGTACCAACACCTAATCTAATTTACATTTTTGACATTTTGCTTTACACGCTTTGTACGCTGCACCACAAAGCAGACCGCATGCGGCTGCATTTCCTCCACTAAACAGAGCGCACCCAGAGAAGCAAGCAATGGACGCCGTCTCGCATTTATCAACGCAACTGCTTTTAGAACAAACATCCCAAATGGTGCAAACGTCGCTAGGCTTCGCGTCGCAAAGTTCAATGTCTGTTGTATCACCAAAGCCAATGTTAGGTTGCCAACAGGCATCTTTGCAACATTCTTGCAAGCGTCTATTACGATCACACTTTGCTCTAACCTTCCACGTTCTTCGACCATTGCGAGCCTCACACGAGCATATCAAACACCGAGGGCCCAACGGCTCAAAAATAGGCGTAAATACAGTCCCATTTGGATCGAGCATCATTAAAGGCATCCCACCCACATACTCATAGAGATTTAACGTCCCACCATCATACCCAATCGGATCACGATTCACCCACCGCCCCAAATGCGAAGCATAGAACCGGTTCCGATTCAGCTGCAAGCCGGTGCTCCCATCGAGCCTACGTCCAGTATACAGATACTCGTTATCGGTTACCAAGAAACTAGCGTTTTTTCGCGAAAAACTCGATTTTCTATCATTTGCATTTGGTACTTTCGCCACAGTGGCACTTGGGGTCCCACTGCTCACTTCCTCGCCACCAAACTCACCCCAGCAATTGCCACCGCCATGCCGGCGAAGTGTTGCAGCGAGGAAGGCTCGTCCAGCACGACGATCGCTAGGAGCATGGTGAGTGTTGGGCCGACCGAGCCGATGACCGTGGTGCGCGTTGCGCCGATGCGTACGATCGCTTCGTTGATCATGTAGCTTGGCAACACCGTGCACACGAAAGCCAAGATCAACCCGTACAGGTACACCACTGGCTGAGCGTCGATCAAATCGGACCAAGGCTGCGTCAGCAAGAAGTGGACGCCCACGAAGCAGGTAGAGCCGATCATCGCGAGGCTTGTGAACTGCGCGCTGCCGATTCGCTGCATCGCTGGCTTGGCGAACAGAATGTAGAGCGAGTAGCTAAGCGCGGAACCCATCACGAGCAATACGCCTAAACCAAGATGTTCGCTCTGCGTAAAAGCCCGCTCTCCGCCGTACATTAGCAGCACGCCGGCATAGCTCAAGAGAATTGCGAAGATGACGCGCGGGCCAAGCTCCTCGCCCAAGAACAACCAAGCTAACAGTGCAACGATGGCCGGGTAGGTGAAGAGCGTAAGACGTTCTAATTGCGCAGAGATCATCGACAACCCGGTGAGGTCGAGATAGGAAGCCAAGTAGTAGCCGAGAAACCCCAGGCCGAGCGCTCGTAGTACCTGTTTGCGAGTGAGCGGCTCGCATTTTCCGCCAGCGCGCAGCCGCCAAAGGACGATGGCGTACAAGGGTAACGCGAAGAATAGTCGTAGTGTGAGAACAAGCGTGGGGCTTGCGCCGGCGGCGAAAGCGAGCTTGATGAAGATCGACTTGAGAGCGAACAGAAACGTGCCAACGATGGCGAGGGTTACGCCTGATGCAAATTGGTTGGAAGGTGCGGATACCACTTGCCGCGAGGCCGTTCTGGAAAGTGGGCTGTTGAGATCGTTGCGTTCCATCGACGTATTCATAACCAAGCGGACACCCAAGGGAAGGGGAGGTTCGCTGGCGTCGATTGCCTCCATGTCTCAGGAGTCCCTGCAAAATAAGTCTTTATCGGGAGTTTCCTGCTTTTTTCTCGCACTCCTGTCCGGGGTTGGCTCGGGTTGTTGATTAATCCTGTGTACGAGCTAGCGAGTCGGCGGCGCCGCAACAACGCCTGCCCCGCCACTCGTCACTTCTGAACCCCCAGCAATGGAAACTCCTCGTTCAAGGAATATCGCGATGGGCACTGTTAAGAAAAGCCGTATGAATAACCGCACACGTAATCGCCAACCAAGCCAATGCAACCGTTACCGCCGTGGGTTCGAGCATCTGGAAGACCGGCGGGTAATGGCGGTGCTGCTCGGGTCTTCGACCTTTGATGCTGGCGTGATGGGCGACAATTTCGAGTTTCTCTCCAACGGTGCCGCAGTCGGATATGGCTACGCAATCAACGCCGGTGGCACGGTCAATGCAGCTACCGGCGGCGACGGGCTGGCACGCACGGCGGCCAACATGCCGATCACGAACTTCAACTCGCTTACCGAGATGGAAGTCTCCAGCGTTTCCAAGACAATCACTGCCACCGCCATCCTCCATAAATTGCAGTCGATGCCCGGTGGGCTCGATGCGCAGCTCAACACGAGGCTCGTCGACTACCTGCCGAGTGATTGGAATCCAGGCAGCAACGTACAGAATGTGAGTCTACGCCACCTACTGACGCATAGCAGTGGCTTTCTTGAGGTCGGTAATTCGATCGGCGTAGATTTTAATAGCTATGGCAACAACAACTTTGCCAACCTGGAAGCCCTGGTGGAAGCAGGACTGCCCGCGCCGACCATCGCAGCGGATAGTGTCTACGACACGCCAAGGTGGAACCCTAGTTACAATAACGCGAACTTCTCGTTGTTGGCGAAAGTCGTACTGCCGAAGTTGATCAACCCAGCGTCGAATCTAACGGCCAATACTCTCTTCGGGCCAGACTTAATCAGCGGTATCATCTACAAAAACTACGTAAAGGACAATATCTTCGATCCGATGGGCATCACGGGTGCAGATATGAAGACCAACTTGGCGAATCCTGCGGTTGGCTACAATCTGGCCACCGCCAACGCCAATGCGGGACTCAACCAGTCGGACCTGACTAACACGGGTGGAGCGTTTGGCTGGAAGCTCAAGGCGCGCGAGTTAGCTACGTTTCTCGACGCCATTGAGCACGACAACAGTATCCTCTGGTCATCGACCCGCAACATGCGAGACCAACAGGAACTTGGTTGGTTCGCTTCTAGCGATAACTTCGGAACCACCTACTCTCACAACGGCGCCACCGGTGGCAGCGCCGGGAATTTCCGCTCGCAGATCGCTTCCTTCCCGGGTGACATCCAAGCGTCTTACTTGATGAACTCCGAATCAACGAACCTGCCAGGCGGTTCGACCGGACAGATGATGAAGACCGCCTACCTGAATGGTTGGACCGATTTGACTGTTGGTGGAACCAGCGGCGACGACAACTTCGTGCTCCGACTGGACAACACCGGTCTGAAACCGTCGGTCGAGGTCGTGCTCAACGGCAACGTCGAATTCACGCATTGGGTCAGCACGCTCGACTCCGTGACGATCAACGGTGGCTTCGGCAGCGACACCTTTACGATCGAAGGTTGGAACTCCGCGATCGATCTGGACATCAACGGCGGCTGGGGAAACGACTCGGTCAGTGTGTTGCCTGGCGTCAAAAATATCGAGATGGTCAGCGGCCTGACATTCAATGGCGGCTTCAATACGGATACGATCACGATCAACGACCAGTCGAATCCCTATAGCAACGTCAGTCTGAGTCGCATGTATACGATCTCCGACAGCGGCGTATCGCGATTCCGTGCACACCCATTCCAACCGGCAAATCCGGGCTTATTCCTGCCGGTTTCGATCGCTTACTCCGGCGTGGAGAGTGCCGATATTCGGACGGGCGGACAAGCAGATATCGTCAACGTGGCGAGTGCCCTCTCTGGCGTAATGAATGTGAGAACCATGGCGGGCAACGACCTGATCACGGTTGGCGCTTCGCTGGGCAACCTGGAAGAGTTTGACAACACGTACATCGACGGCGGCACGGGAGGCGACACAGTTCGCATATTCGACCACAACGAAAGCGGCAGCGAGCTCTCGACCGCTCATTACGATATCGACGACCACAGCGTGTCTCGGTACACGACCACTTTTGGTTTTGTAACCCCCGGCGGTCCGACGACCTACGATGTCAACTTCTCAAACGCTGAGAATCTTGAGCTCACGACAACCGACTTTGTCGACAGCATCCGTGTGCATGCCACGACCGAAGGGCTGACGACGATCAATGGCGGTGCCGGCAATGATCGACTTTACGCAAGTCCGGACGACCAGAACATGGAATTGGTCGACGATCTTACGTTCAATGGCGATGCCGGCATCGACAAGCTGTTCATCAGCGATCAGAACAACCCCTATGGCTTTGGGCTTAGTGATGATTACGACGTTTCTGCTTCTCGCGTGATCCGTGGCAAGGCAGATATCTATCTCATCGGTACGCCGGCCAACATCAATGTCGATTACTCGAGCGTCGAAGATCTCACGCTGAGCACCGGCTCGCAAGGCGACACAGTCGATGTGGAGAGCACGCCTTGGACGCGGGCACTGATTAAGACCGGCGACGGCGACGATGTCGTGAATGCTAGCCCCATGGACAGGAACATGGAGCTAGTCGACGGGCTGGAGGTTGATGGTGGATCGGGTGCCGACACATTCAATGTGTTCGATCAGAACAACCCCTATGAGTTGCCGGGCGGCGGCAAATACACGATTACGCCTGAGGAGATAGGTCGCTACGAAGAGCACGTTCTCTTCGACAACGTTGCCATCCCCATTGATGTGCAGTACGGCGATATTGAGACGGTGACACTCGCCAGCGGTAACCAGGGTGATGAGTTCACTGTCGACGGAACAGCAGGCGTTGGCACGCTTTCACTGGATGGCAATGGTGGCGCCGACGAATTCTACGTGGTCGGCCCGGCGTTCGAGCAGATCAATATTGCTGGCGATTTCCCGATTTTTGCACCGGGCGATCAACTTCACGTGAATGAAGATGCATTGTACGAGACGACCGTTGTACCGGGGCTGTACGTCGTTGGTTCCGGTGCCGTGACCATTGAATCCTCGACGGTCAGCTACTCTGGTATCGAGACGATGGACTTGCAGGAACAGCTCTATGGCAAGCCTGGCGATTTTGATGAAGATGGCGACGTCGACGGCGTTGACTTGACTCATGCGAGCAAGGGCTGGCACGAGCGATTCGGCGACGAAGTCGCCGAGAATGCACTGGACGGTTTCAATTTCCTCACATGGCAACAGAACTACGGAAACACACTGCCACGAACCGAGCTGACTCGAACAGTTTCGCTGGTGGTGGCAGACGAGCCGCTGGGAGGCGATCTGTCGCCGCTCGGCTTGGCCAGTAACGCGCAGAGTGGCGAGAGTGAGGAAGAGTCAGAAGAAGTAGTTTGGGGTTGGCCAGTAGCTGAGGACAACGCAGTTGTCACGCGTAAGGCTGCGGCGGTGGATGCGTCGTTTGCCGTCAGAGAAGATGCTGAAGCCACTAGTCTTGTCGGAAAGCAAGAAGCGACGGGCGGCAACTGGCAAGAGGCTAGTGATGAAGCGTTTGCTGATTGGGCGCTAGAGGGAGTTGTTTAGTGATTCTTAGTCAGTTTCAACTTGGGTCCAATGCTACCGACCATCAAGTCGCCTTCCGTCCTGCAGTACTCCTGACGCAGTGTGATTCTCTGGCCTCTTCGCCAGGTTCTTAGAATCGTATGCCAGACTTCTCATCCATGATTTCCTGGCAATAAACGTAATCGACTTTGTACCCGCACTCGAATTGCATCGCATGCAAACCTGGATCATCGTGCACTTTTTGCTGCCGGAAGACGCCTAAAGGTGCAACGGAATCGAGCGCATCTGCTCGTTTTCCGCAGGGGCTGGTGGAGGCTCGATCCAAGGTATCTCTTGGGATGCTTCCAATAGCTGGCCAACTCGCGACTTGAACTCGCGTGTTAGTTTGCCCAAGACTTCGCGCTCCGAACTGGCGCTGGCGGTGATGGCGGAGGCATCATCGCTGGCGAGGTTCGCAATTCTGCCAGTGACGATCCCGTCTTCGTTGGTGTGAACGTAAACGAGGCAAGCAAACACCGGCACGCTGGGCTTGGCGGCACCGGCGATGTCGAGTGGCGTTGGGTTGTTGGGATCGGAGTTGGCAGGATTGGGTTGCATTGGAATTCAACTATTGAGGATATGGAATGTCGCAAGCTGTGTTATCGGTCGGCGTAATTCCTGCGGTGAATTCATTGGAACGCTGACTCTGTGGGAGGTTGCTGATTGCATTGTTAGGTGCAAATCAATATTACGTAAATAACGTTGCAATCCGTGGCCAACACCCAGCGCCGCAATGCTAGTCATCATCCGCGCGCAGTACGGATACGAATGCTTTCTGTGGGATGTTCACGCTGCCGAATTGCTTCATCTTGGCTTTGCCTTTCTTCTGCTTCTCTAATAGCTTTTTCTTGCGTGTTACGTCGCCGCCGTAGAGTTTCTCGGTAACATCCTTCCGGTAGGGCGCGACGGTGGTTCTCGCGATAATTTCGCCGCCGATGGCACCTTGGATGGGGATTTTGAACTGATGACGGGGAATTTCCTTGGCCAGCTTTTCGCAGTAGTGCAACGCGCGTTTGCGCGCCTTGTCGCGGTGCACGAGATAGGAAAGCGTATCGACAGGTTCTTTGTTGACGAGGATGTCGACTTTCACGACATCGGTTGTGCGATACTCGATCGGTTCGTAATCAAACGAGCCGTAGCCGCGAGTGAGCATTTTTAGCTTGCCGTAAAAGTCGAACAGCACTTCTCCCAGTGGCATGATGCTGGTCACCTCCAGTCGCTTGGCAGAGAGATAGTCCATGGTTTGACTCTCCGAGCGATGCTCGCGGCACAGTTCCATGACTCCGCCGACATACTCTTCGGGAGTGATGATCGAAGCCTTAATGTACGGCTCGCTGGCACTCTCGATTGACGTGGGATCGGGCCAGTAGCTGGGGTTATCGACTTCCAGCTCCGAGCCGTCTCGCAGTTTTAGTATGTACTTCACCGACGGAGCGGAGATCACTAGACCGATATCGAACTCCCGCTGTAGGCGTTCCTGTATGACATCCAGATGCAACAGGCCAAGAAACCCGCAGCGGAATCCGAAACCGAGCGCTGCGGAGCTGTCTTTCTCGAACGTGAGCGCCGCGTCGTTGATCGCCAGCTTGTCGAGCGCCTTGGTGAGCTCTTGATATTCGCCAGTGTCCATCGGGTAGATGGAGGAGAACACGACTTGCCGCGCCTTCTGATAGCCGGGGATGGGCTCTTCGGCTTGGCGATCGAGCAGTGTGATCGTATCGCCGATTTCAATGTCCTGCACGCTCTTCACACCAGCCACAATGTAGCCCACCTCACCTGCACTGAGCTGCTTGCGGGGATTGAGTTGGAACTGGTTGTAGCCGATTTCGTCTACCTTGAAGTCACGATCGGAGTGCATGAAGTGAATCGTATCACGCGGCTTGAGCGTGCCCTCCATAATGCGACACTGCAGAATCACGCCGCGAAACTTATCGAAGTGAGCATCAAACACGAGCGCCTTGAGCGGCGCGTTGGGATCTCCCTGAGGGGGAGGCAGCTTTTCGACGATGCCCACTAGCACTTCTTCAATGTTGATACCGTTCTTCGCGGAAATGGAAATCGCAGCAAACGGATCGAGTCCCAATTCCGCATCGATGGCTTCTTGAGCGCGCTCGATATCTGCGGACGGCAAATCGATTTTGTTGATAATCGGCAGCAGTTCCAGGTCGTGTTCCATGGCCATGTATAGATTGGCCACAGTCTGCGCTTCGACTCCCTGGGACGCATCGACAATGATGAGCGCGCCTTCACACGCCATGAGAGAACGCCGAACTTCGTGCGAAAAATCGACATGGCCAGGCGTGTCGATGAGGTTCAGCAGATAGTCTTTGCCATCGGGAGCGCGATAGTCGAGCGTGATGGTGTTGCTCTTGATGGTGATGCCCCGTTCGCGCTCGATATCCATCGAATCGAGCATCTGCTCATGCAGATCTCGCTGCGCAATTCCACCGCAAGTTTGGATGAGCCGGTCCGCGAGGGTCGACTTGCCGTGGTCGATATGGGCGATAATACAGAAGTTTCGAATGTGTTGCATGCCCCAGTTTAGCAGGAGGGCTGGGAGTAGGGCAGGCAGCTAATTTCAGTTCCCGCGGCAACTATCTGGGCACTCAATCGTGGGCCGGCACACGAGGCATGTCGCCGGCGTCGCTTTGTGATTCAGTCGCCTGCTCCTTGATGACCGTTCCGCTTCTGGCGAACGAGATGCCTTGCTGGGAGCTCGTGTCGATCATGACCGCCTCGATGACGGGCTCGCTCACCACTTGGTCGGCAACCCACTGGACGAGAAAGTTAGCGCCGCTGCCGCCGGAGGTGTCTTCCCGCTCGACCAGGAATTCGGTCGAGGCCAGCGGACCTAAGCGGAGTGGCTTGTCGAGGTGCTTCTTAGTGAGCTTACCGCTGGTGTCGTAATAGCGAACGGAGGTGACGACGATGCCATGTTCGAGACTCGTGTTGCGCACGCTGAGTGTGATTGTGAGCAGGTGCGGCTTGCCATCTTCGTGATACACGTGCGAGTACGCAGGAACGTAAACCGTTTGCCCACGAACTGGGTGGGTCAGCAGCTGGCCGAGCTCTAACTCTACGGCAGCGTCGTCGCCGGGATCGGGTTCCCGAAAGTGCAGGGCATCGGCGAACGAATCGAGACGCCGGTTCAGGAAGTAGCCGTAGATGGAAAGCGGCACGATGAGGGCGAGAAACCCGCCCATGACGAACCACCAAAAGCGTCGCATGAACGCGTCGAACTCAGTTTCTCGATCTTTGGCCATGTGAATCTCGTCCGGTAGGTTAACAATCAGAGATTAATGATCCCACAGTCGGTACGGATCGTCCAGCCGCTTCTACTCGGCGAGTTATAACATTCACAGCTCTTTGAGCTTGTCGGCGTATGCGGAATCTACACCGAGGTCGACTTGGTTGGGGTTCGACTTTTTGCCGGTGAAGGCGACTCCGCGACTATTCCCTGAGCGAAGTTATCGAGCTCAGACGTATCGAACCGCGACCGCGCGAACATGAACTCCCAGTGTGGCGAGATGGCTTTCTGCTTCAACAGTCCCACTACAACACTATCGCTTTGGGCTTTTCTAGCGTTGTGTCTTGCAATCCGTCATCACGGTCGATGGAACCGGGAGTCTTGTAGGCGACGGCTTTCATCATAGTTCTCCTTCGAAGGCATGCAGCTTACCTTGCCTGTTTGTGCTGAATAGGTGCCCGAACCACAGGCTGGAAGCCGTGTTAGGCGTTGATCCATTCGCGGGCTGCATCAAGCTTGGAAACGTCGAAGTATTTGATTTTCGCGGTCGTGAAGGGTCTGCAGAAAACGGCCATTCCCTGCTCCCACTTGCTTTCGCCGACAATCGCCAGCCGATCAATGTCGCTAAAGTGTTTGAGATCGAATTTGATATCTTCCCATAATGCTCCAGCGTCCCAGCCATGGAAGTCGTGCATCACGACTAAGAACCGAATCTTGCCGTGCTGCTGAATTCGTTGCTCGACAAACGGCACGAACGTTTCGTAAGCTTCAGCAGTCAGTTTACCAGTCACTCGGACTTCGATGACCTTGCCGTCTTCGCATTCGTCGATTTGAAATGACATGACTTTTCTCTCCCAATGTTTTTGGTGCAAGCAAAATCGCCCCGGCTTCGGCCGAGGGTCCAAATACTAGTATGAGAACACCTAGGGTCGCCAGCAAGCCATAGACCAAACATCGCACAAGACGCTTGGTGGCATGCTCGGTACGCTAGGCATTCAGCCCCGATCAACCAAGACAGGCTTAACAAGACGGCCATGACCAGCGGCGCATAATTTCCCACCACAGAAGCCAACAAGGGAGCGCAGACTAGAAAGCCACTGCCCATGATGGACGCAAAGGCGTAACGGTCGCCCTCCATCCTTCGCTGCTTCGTATCGCAGGGATATAGGAAAGCATCGCAAAGGCAGCGATGGCAATGACGATGACGAGCGTGGAAAGCATAGTCGTAGGACAGGCTGCTGCTTCAGCATCAGATTAGCAAGTAGAGCGAGACCGAGATTAGTGGCTCGATTTTCCATAGTTTGCCTCGACATTTTCAGGACCATTCGACGTGGCGGAAAGGGCACGAGCCATTCGAGCATCACTTTCAACTTCCATTCGTTGATCGCTACTAGCTTGCCATCGGTCATTGCTTCGTAGCCGACGCTGGCGACACTCTCAGGCGACTTTGCATTTTTCCAAAGATCAACGCCTTCCAAATCACCCGATGCAACAAACTCTGTGGCGACCGCTCCTGGGCAGAGAGCGGTAACGGTGACGTTGTCATCGCAAAGTTCTTCCGCAATCGCCTGCGAAAACGAAACAACGAACGCCTTGGTCGCGTAGTAAACCGCCTGAAGCGGCCCAGGTGAAAATGCAGCCGTTGAGGCAGTGTTGAGAATGCGTCCGCGCTCTCGAGCGACCATGTCCGGGAGAAACCGTCGAGTTAGTTCAGTCAGCGTAGTGACGTTCAGCTGAAGCATCGCCTCGTCCTTAGCCCATGTCTGCAGCGCTATCAGGAAACCGTCGTGACCCCGATGTTTGCGGCAGTTGAAGCCGAGGGCGCGGGAATCGCAGCGATTGGGCAGTACTTAGAAACAATCATTTCGGCTTTCGAGAAATCCGACTGCCCCAGCAACGGATGCCTCGTGCCCAATACTTTAGCGCAACTTGAACCCGACGACACCGAGACAAGGAAGCTGCTTGAGGAGCACTTCAAGAGGCAAGAGGATGGAATTCGCACGGCGATCACCAACGAAAACAAAGCTCAGAAGCATCTGGGCAAGAAAGAGATCGACGCGCTGGCCAAGTTCGTCACGATCTCCGTTCAGGGCCTTGCGACCCGTTTTCGTATGGCACCAGATGCGAAACCTCTGCGGCAATTTGCTCGCACACTGATTCAAATCCTGGAAGCACAGGTTCACGACGATTCCTGATGCTGCGTTGTTTTGTGCGACTAGCGGAGCCGACTCGAGCAGGCAATCGCCAGGAAATACAGTCGTTTCCTCTGGGTTCTTCTGGTGGAAGTGTGAATGAAGGGTTCTAGCACGCGTTTAACGACTAGGTTATGAGCAGTGAGTGAGGTTGATACAAAGTCACTCGACCGTTGTTCTCAGCCCATCGAAATAGTCTTGCCAGCTGAGATGTTCGCGACCGGCCGCAAGTGCGAAGTGACTTTTGTTGTTCGCCTCGCCATTGCGAATGCCTTCATAGATTCCGGCAATCACGCCGCCCAGAAAACCGCCAAGTTCTGTGATGCGTTCCTCCCGGTATTCCTCGACCGTCATTGAATGGTACTTCAGTTGGGTGTCAAAGGTATCGTTCAGGTAGTCAGCCAACTGCTGCTGGGTGATCGCTTCTCCGTGCAGGTTGTAGGTTTGGCCGTCGTGTACTGAATCCGTCAACATAGGTACGTATGCGCAAGCTAGTTCCGGACGAGTCGTATAGCCGCACTTTTCGTCACCTGCACAGTTCGCGATTTCGCCGCGCTCTTTGTAGTTATCGATGTACTCGACATCTGGCTCGATGTAGATGCCGTTTCGACCGATCGCCCACAGCAGACCGGAATCGCGAATATCTGACTCTGTCTGACGGTTGCTCTGTACAATCGGCGAGAACGCCGTGCCTTCCTCCGCACCTTGGATGCTGGTGTAGACGATCTTGCTCACTCCTGCGTCCTTGGCCGCTTCAATGACGTTGCGGTGCTGCTCGATACGTTTGTCAGGAGCATCCATGCCGGATACCAGCAGCACAGCATCGATCCCTCGGAGTGATTCTCTCAATACAGCGGGCAACCCGTAGTCACCAGGGCGAACTTCGACACCAAGCGACTCGGCTTTGCTGGGAGTGCGGGCAAGGCCAACGACGTTCTCCTTGCCGACGACCTCAACGGCGGCTTTTACAACTTCCGAACCGAGCGCACCACTGGCTGCGGTCACCGCGAGTTTCGTCATGGAAGTTCTCGTCGTTTCATTCGGGTTGGCGGTCGTGGACTAGGCTACGAGTCGTCTCCTCGCGATTTTACATCCCCGCTCGCACAGTGTTTGGAAGAACAGCTATTCTTGATCCCAAAGCCGATAGGGATCGTCCAGACGCTTTTGCTCCGCTAGCAGCAGTGCTTCTAGTTCTTGCAACTTCTCGGCGTGCGCCGGGTCTTCGGCAAGGTCGACTTGTTGCGGGCTGGGCTTATTACCTGTCAGTGCAACCACTTCGTGCGTGTGGTGTTGGGCGAGAAGTTCCCGGGGGTTTTCGTGGAGGTTGAAGAGTTGCGTTTCGCAGACCTTGCCATCAAGTACATCGTACTTGATGAGCTTCCAACCGTCGGTTTTCACGGCACGTATCCCGGGCTTGGTACCACCGGAGTAGGTGCCGTAGAGTATGTCGCGCACGCGCTCTGTCTTGCCTTCAAGCACGGGGCGAAAGCTTTTACCTTCAACGCTCGCCGGCACTTCGATGCCTGCGAAGTCGCAAATCGTTGGCAACACATCGAGTAAGTAGGTGTAGCCGGAGGCCTGACTGCCGGGCTTGATGCCGGGGCCTTGGACGAGCAGGGGCACGCGCCAGGTGTGTTCGTAGAGGTTCTGCTTGCCCATCAACCCGTGCCGTCCCACGGACATCCCATGGTCACTCGTGAAGATGACGTAAGTATTTTTTAACTCGCTCATCGCTTTTAGTTTTTCGAGCACACGACCAATTTGGATGTCGACAGCCTCAATGCAGGCGAACTCGCGTCCTATCTCGTTACGCACTGTTGCTTCGCTGCGATCTTTCAAGACTCCCTGGACGGCCACTTCATCACGCAGTTTCGGATGGCCGTGATGGAAAGGATGCTCGGGAAGATAGTTGATGGGGAGCTTCGGGGCCTTTGGGTTGACCGTCGTGGGTGGTTGCTTTGTGTTGACCGCTCCGTACTTGGCGACCAGTTCTTTGGGGCCGTTGCGCGGATCGTGGGGATGCGAGAACCCGAGGAACATGAGAAATGGATCGTTGTCGTTGGTGGCTTGGCGTGTTTCAAGGTAGTTAATTGCCTGATCGCCATGCCAATCGCTGCCCGGTTGGGCACCGCCCCGGCAAGTCTTGTCGCGGCGCACTTGGAACAATTGGTTGGCTGGGTTGAACGAGTTGCCCTTCTTGCACGTGCGGAACGTATCGTAACCGGCCGCATTGAACAGCGCAGGCATGCTCTGCTGGGTGGCCTCTGCGACTTCTGGCGAATCGAGTTTTTTTAGAGGGCGAGCTTTGGCCAAGTCGAAATTCGGCAAATGCCAAACGGTTCGCCCGGTCATGATCATGGTGCGTGAGGCAGTACAAACCGCTCCGGTCCAAGCGCCCATGTGATGGGCATCTGTCAGATGCATGCCACCCTCAGCAAGAGAATCGATGTTGGGCGTGTCACAAACTTGGTCGCCGTAAGCGTCGAGCGTGTGTGCCGCTTGATCATCGGTGAGGATGAACAGGATGTTCGGGCGTTCTTCAGCCTTGGCGGCCGAGGTGAACAGCACGCAGATGATGCCGAACAGCGCAGGAAGTATTTTCATTCGGGGGCTCTTGCGATTGCGCATAAAGGAATGTCGTGAGGGGAGGTCGCCTGAGGGGGTAAACGGAACCCAATATAGCAACTCCGCTGAGCGTTTGCTTGCGGGGTGCTTCTAGGCAGGGTGTAAGTGAATTTCTACGAAAAGACCCCGCTGGCTAAACAACCAATTGGGCATTCTCGGAGTCACTGCAACGAATCACTTGCAGCTCTATCACAGCATGGTGCAAGCAATGCGTCGAAATTCTTCTGGGTTCTGTGCTGCACGAACGTCAAAGAACCGTAAGGTTTCTTTTTCGCCGGCGGGGTTGCTCTATTGCGAAGCTTCTTCATCGCCCAGCGGACGGATTCGCAGATTGCGATAGTAGACCACGCTCTTGGGGTCGTGAGACTGTAAAGCGATCGTACCCTTGGACAAACGCCGCTCGTCGGTGACACCATTGGGCTCGGTGTAATCATGTGCGAGCTTGCCGTTAATATGCACACGAATGTTATTGCCTTTGACGACGATGCGATGTTCGTACCACTGGCCATCTTTGGCGGGCGACTCATAGAGCTTGACGACGTTGTAGAGGCTACCTGATTTTACCGGGTCGGTGTGGGTTTGGTTGACTTGGGACTCGTGCCCGTGTTTGGGCCAACCCTTGTCTTGCCACTTCGTGTGAAAGTAGATACCCGAGTTACTACCGGGGGTGGTTTTGACTTCCGCTTTGAATTCGAAGTCCGTGAAGTCACTCGCGGTATAGAACAAGTGACTCCGCCCGGGTGCCGTGCGAATAGTGCCGTCCTCGATCTTCCACCCGTCGGCCATCTCGTTGGCTTTCCAACCGTCAAAAGTTTTGCCGTCGAACATGGTGATCCAATTCTGCGTAGCCTTGTCTTCGGCGGCGGGCTCTTTGGCGTTCAGGGGGAGCGTGACAAAGCAGGAAATCGCCAAGTGAACGAGTGCAAGTGTCTTCATTGGAAGGGATCCTTGTGGAGGGAAGGGCAGGGCACGGCTGAGCTAATGAACTGGGCTGGGCGACCCTGATCTTATCCTGAAGACAGCAGCGTTTTCTACCGTTGGCTGCTTGTGCTTGCTCGAGAAAATTGCGGCAGCAACTTCTCAGAGTTGTCACGGCATATCAATTACAGCGCGGCGGGGGCACCGCGATGTAATGCAAGGCGGCGTCGAAAAATTAATGCCGAGGATGCGAAGAGCGCCAGCACGAGTGCCGTGGGTTCAGGGACTTGGCCGGCGGAGGCGGTCGCTAGTCCAGGTGCAGAAGAACCGTATTTATCTTGAATGTTTGCAAGATCGTTGGCATCGTAGTCGGTCCCGAATCCCCGTTGGAACTCGAGGAAGTCGGCCCCGTCGACGTAGCCATCGATGTTGATATCGCCATCCAACGTGATGTCCGTAAGTACACGAAACTGTAACATTGCGTCGCTATCTACGCTTAAGGAGAAGTCCAAAGTGAGCAGATCCTCGGAAATGGTTAGGAAGTCGTTTCCGGAGAGGGTAAGTCCGCGGTCTAAATCCTCACCGTACTCACCGACGGAGTTGAGAAGATTATCGCTGGCTACAAGCGATCCCGAATCGAAGAGAATGCCGATGATCTCGTCCTTAAACTGAATCGAACCGCTGACCGTTTCCAGCATTCCTGGCGAATCACCTACAGGATCAAACTGCATTAGGTAACTCACGAAATCAGTTCCTGCTGGTAGGGTTCCCATCGTGCCTAGCGAACTGTCCTCCAGCGTCTGGCCCGACGCGATCAGGGCGTCTGCAACCAATTGCACGGCTAGCTCATCGGTGCGTTCTTGAATCACTATCAGGGAGCTTGATTCAAACGCTCCATGGCTGATGTTAACTGGACGAACTGCAGGGGAAAGGGCGTCACCCGAAAAAGAGGCAATGCCTTGATTAGTGGGGGCTAGCGCCGAATTGTATTGAGACTGTACGTCGCTCGCACCAATGGCATGGTTGTAGAATCGGAAGTTGGCCAGTTCTCCGCGAAAACCACCACCTGCAAACGGCAGATCGCCTGTGCCGCCACTACCGCCTAATTGGCCTGGCCCTGAGTTGATATCGTTGTTGCTAATCCCGCCCAGGGCAGCCCCGTCGTACGCGTCCCAGCGAAGGCTTTCCCCTTCGCCGAGTACGCCCGCAACGCGTCCTGCCAGAGCTCCATTGATATAGACTTCACTGTAGCGATCATTCGGATCGTCGTTGAATACGGTGGTGACGTGAAAGAAGTCTTGCGTAGGATCGAGAAACCGATCGAGCTTCGCGGTGACGGTTAAATCCTGCGAACTATTCGACTGCGTGTCCGCGAGGACGCGAAAGCGGACGTCGTTGCTCTTACCGTCGGCATCTGCGTCTCCTAGGGTCACGGAGAGTCCATTCGTGGCGTCGCCCGATTCGAATAAAATGTGCTCGCCACTGAGCGAGTCCAGACGCACCCAAAACTCCATCGACGCCGAGCGATTTAAGTCTGGCGTGCCAGCGTTGGGGGTATTCTTGCGCATGTCGGTCAAATCACCCACTTGGAAAAACATACGACGCATGGCGTCATTCCCGTCGAAATGAAATGCCTGATTCTCCAATTGACGCTGGTAGCTATTGGCCACAAGAGGGGTGGGACTTTCGGACCCTTCACTCAGTGCGAAGGTTTCGCGGATTTTGTTTTTCACTCGAATTTGCGATCGCCACGCATCGCTCTCGGTGCCTGCGGTATCTGCCGACCACTCCAACGTGATATTGTCCTTCACGTCGAACGCGAAGGACGCATCGACGCGTTCCAGATAGCGATCAAGCTTGCTTTTTAGCTGGGCGGCAAGCGCTGGCTGTGAGGCGGCTAGGTTGAACGTTTCACCCGTGTCTGTAGACAGATTAAAGAGTGAGAGTTGATCGGGTCCGCCATGTTCGCCGTAATGAACGTGCAGCTTATAGTCACCGTCTCGAATGGCCGAGGACGGTGCGATCCGGTAATTTGGCCCAATCCCGTAGTTGTGGGGCGAATGCCAGTAGATCTCGCCCCCCTCATGGAAGTTTCGTGCTAGATGGTCCACGCCGGTGGGCAGATCTCCCGCGTTGTGCAACACACTAGAAAAGTCGGCCCCTTCGACATTCTCAGGGAGCGTAGCGGTATTGCCTGCAAGACCGGCGATGGTCGAGAAAAGATCAGTAGTCGTGATAGGAACATCGCTAACGCTATTCTGCTGAATGCCTGGTCCACTTACCACAAACGGCACACGTATACCGCCCTCATGCAAGGTGGCCTTGCCGCGTTTCAGGGGGGTGCTCGAACTCAGAGTCGTCGGGGCACCATTGTCGGAGGTGAAAATCACATAGGTGTTGTCCTCAACGCCCAGCTCGACCAACTTGTCCATCACCGTGCCGAGAGCATTGTCGAGATCTTCAGTCATGGCCGCATAGTCGACACTCTTGTGGATCGTGCCTGCGGGAAGGTTGCTGTACTTGTCTATCAATTCCTGCGGTGCACTTACAGGGTCGTGGACTGCACGCGTAGACATCTGCACAAAAAAAGGTTTGCCCTGGTTGACTTGTTGTTCAATGAAATTACTGGAAAGAGTGGCAAGCTGGCCTACTCCCTTCGGGTCTTCGGGGCCCGGTGCCTTAGGGTCAAGTGAGTCGTCGTAGCCGAAGACCGGTGGCGCGGGTTGTCCTTCGAGATTGAGGTGCCACTTTCCATAATGGGCTGCAGCATAATTAGGATCAACTTGCCTTAAGATTTGCGGAATCGAAGTCAACGAAGGATCAAGAGGTTGGGGAGCGGGTCCGGTGAGTGGCAAGCGGCTGTAAAGCCCTGTCCATCGGCCTGTGCCCGGTCTTGCATCCTTCAGGTCGGTCATTTGCAGCTGGGCCGGGCTCATTCCTGTGAGGATTGCCGCGCGTGTGGGCGCGCAGACAGAGGCAGAGGAATACCCGTTGGTAAAACGCATCCCCTGAGCAGCCAGCTCTTCCAGCCTTGGTGTCTGATAGAAGTCGCTCTTCGACCCCGCGATGCTGGGGTCCATCAACACGGAGGTACCGTTCCAACTTTGGTCGTCGGTAAGGACCAGCAAAATATTGGGTGAGTTGCCCTGAGCGAGCGTGTTATGGAAAGGCACCACAGCTAGCACAACACACAGTAGTCTAATTCGATATTCGGCCAGAAAACCCATGTAATTCACATCTCCTAACTCTATACAAGGACATTCATCCTTGGTGAGCAAAACTAATCATCCAGAACGGAATAGAATACGGGAGTGTGAATGCGTAGCAGGGCAGCTTTCCGGACACCCGCCGGCAGCACTTGGGGACCCAAACGAGATAGTTGCTG
The DNA here is from genome assembly GCF_007741515.1 of Adhaeretor mobilis. Taxonomy (GTDB): domain Bacteria; phylum Planctomycetota; class Planctomycetia; order Pirellulales; family Lacipirellulaceae; genus Adhaeretor; species Adhaeretor mobilis. Next base: position 4,734,439 of record NZ_CP036263.1, on the reverse strand, counting down.
AGCTCTCCCATACCCCCCAAAAGGCCTCCACAAGTGCTTCAGTCTAGCAGCACGCCCAATGAAGTCAAATTAGCTGCTGGAATAGGAACAAAGAAGCAACCGCTAGTTTGTACGCGTGGCAAATCGAGCTGGCCTAGCCTCATGTCGAGCGTCGTGCCCTAAGCGACGCGATGCCTAGCTCCTGGGTCGTCCCCATTGGAGTCCAGCTCAAGAGAGCTGCTCTACCCGGGGAACTTTGCCTTCCAGCCGTCCGGCGCTTCGTAGTCGACCATGACGACCCAGTGCGAAGCCAAGAAGGCGAGCTTTCATAGAAGATCTCCTGGTTTTCCGATCGCTTTCTCTTGACGGTTCCCCCAGCACCTGTCTACTGTGGAACGAGGGGGCGATCTCGTTGCCCCTACCATTCCTCTCGCAGACATTCTTTCTACGCTCATGAGTTAATTACCAGCCTGACGGTCAGCGACCCGAGCCCTTGCGGGGCTCGGAGGATATCGCGATCGAAATTTCGCCAGGCTGGCAGCGTATCTATTTAGTCGTCTGCCCTAATTCTCTTCTCCGGAACCTCTCTCCGGTGTTTGATTCGGCTTCGTCGCGAGACCAGTATTCGTCCGCTAAGTCGGCAAGCGACCACTCACTTATACCCTGTCCGCGCGAGACGTAGCTCGCGGGCCAATCACAAACCCACTGTTTAGTTCCCATTTCACCACTTTATTCGCTTAGCAGGACATATTTATGAAACGTTCACTCTTCCAACTTGCTTTCGCCATGCTGCTACTCTTCCAGCTGACCACTCAAAATGCTCAGGCTCAGACCATTCTCTTGCAAGACGACTTCCAAGATGGCACCAATGGTGGCTGGGGCTCACCAAACGGTAGTACGACAGCAACCAATATCGCCAACGCCGGGCCGGATGGTGCGGGCGACAACGCGATCGACGTTGCCTTCAACAACCTGTCGGTCGTACTCAACAATGCCCAGTGGTCAGGCGATTGGACGGCTCAAGGCTTTCAGCAGATTGCATTCGACGTGAAATCGCCTAGCAACAATCCCACCGATCTCACTCTCTGGCTAGGTATCGTTCAAGGGCCACTATCGTTTGGCAGCGGAGACAACTATGTCAGCGCTGCAAGCCAAACGGTGCCCTCGGACGACCAATGGCATCAGGTTGTATTCAATGTGGATGCGACTAGCTGGACGGATGTCGGCGGTAGCGATATTGCTGATGCCCTAACAAATGTTTCGCAATTAAGAATCACCCATAACCCCACATCCAGTTTCGTGGGCGTGGGCAGCGTCGGTGGTTTGCAACTTGATAACATCACCGCGCTCGGTGTGCCTGAGCCTACAAGTGCCTTGCTCGCAATGGTTGGGCTGCTTAGCGTTTCCTGCGGGCGTCGCCGTCGTGGGTGAGTCGCTGACTAACTTGAGCTACTAACGTACCCCAAAACTTATTATTCGTTGCGAAGTCTATTCCTATGATGAAGTTCCAAATTCTGTTTCCGTCGCTGCTGGCTAGTTTAATTTTCCTGGTAGCCCCCTCAGCTTTTGCCGCCAACCAAACTGCGACTACGACGCCGGTGATCGTTGGGGGCGATTTGCCCTACCGCGTGAGTTTGCAGCGCTACGACATGGCAACTGCCGAGGTGCCTTCGCTGCATTCCTTCGCTGCGGCTGAACACGACGGGCAATGGGTCGTGATTGCTGGGCTGACCAACGGCTTGCATGGCTTCGATCTCAATCAAAGCACTCTTCCCGACAGCAAGCAGAATCGCGACGTGTGGGTCATCGACCCTGTGGCGAAGACTTCCTGGCATCGCACACTCGATCCGAGCGACCTGGGCAGCGGACTTACCGAAGCTCAAGTGCTGTCGCTCACGACGGCTAATTCGCAGTTCGAGCAAATTGGCTCGCGTCTCTACATGACTGGCGGCTATGGCGACACGGATCCACTCGACGATACTCAGCGCGGCACATTCAATAACTTAACCGCGTTCGATCTGCCCGGCTTGGTAGATTGGGCGAAAGGTGGAACGGGTACGGCGTCTCAGCATATTCGCCAGATCGACGATCCAACTGGCGAGACCTTCAAAATAACTGGCGGCGATATGTATGAAGTCGATGGCCAGATGCAGTTGGTGTTCGGGCAAGATTACGAGGGACGCTATCGCGGTAGTCTCAACGGCGAGTATTCCAATCAAGTTCGCACCTTCACGATCCAAGACGATGGCACCACGTTGGGCTTCACGACGGTGCAGAATTCGACACCTGAAGATCGCTTTCGGCGTCGAGACTTGAACGTTTACCCCACGCTCACCAAAAACGGCGATGGCAGCTTGAGTGAGGCACTGACAGTGCTGGCCGGCGTGTTTACTGAGACCAACGGGGCGTGGACCGTGCCGGTGGAAGTCGACGGGGCGGGCAATCCGGTACAGGCCGATGGTGGGCTCGATCCGTTGAATGCCGGCGGCGTGCTGGACAACTCAACCGCCGTGTTCAAACAGGGGATGAATATATATCACTCCGCCAAGCTGGGGTTGTTCTCCGAAGGTTCTGGTGACATGCACCAGTTGCTATTCGGTGGCATTACGATGCAAGAGTACGACCCCACGAACCCGGCCGCTGATGCGAACGGTTTTGTGACCGACCAGCAATTGCCGAATACGAATCAAATCAGCTCAGTTGTTCGTGACGAGAATGGCAAGTACGAGCAGCACTTCCTGGGTGAGTACCCTGAGCTGTTTGCCGACGACAATAGTCGCTTGCGCTTCGGCTCGAATGCGGAGTTCTTCCTCGCCAACGGCATCGACACATTCGACAATGGTGTGATCGATCTCGATGCACTGACGGGCACCACGCAGGTGGGCTACATCTACGGCGGACTGATCGCGAATGCGCCGCATGTGTTTGGTAACCCCACGGGGCTATCATCTGCGAGTGGCGAGGTGTTTGCCGTGCTAATTACGCGGGTGCCTGAGCCTACCAGCCTAATTCTAGCCCTTGTCGTGATGTGTTCGCTTAGTGCCGGTCGTTGTCGAGCTTGAAAGTAGGGAATGGCGCTTCGCATCTTTCAAACCTCCGACTAACCACCAAAACAAGACGTCGTTTTAACGCCATCGGCAAGACACTACGTTCACATGCAAGAGACCTTGCACGGCGAGCGCAACCGGCAGCGTCTACTTTGCGATTGAACTTCCCAAAACCAAGAGCCAGCTCTTTAGGAAAGAGTTTCCTGTGAGAGTGACCAAGGCGAGAGCGTCGCACATTGCTCATTGCGGGGGCTAGTTGGCAAAGGCTTGCTTGAGTCGTAAGACCTCTTCCTCGCTCCACCCCGTTGGTTCCGTGACAGCGATCCAAGCCTCGATGTAATTGGCTGGAGCATAGTTGTGTCCGTAACCAGTCGGCACACTGGTTGCCATCGGCAAGTCACAGGCGATTTGCAGAAAAGTTATAATGGGGTACCAATCCAAATAGGGAGAAACATCAGGGCCGCGTTCTCCATCGAGCCATTTTGGTTTTTGGTAGAGCAGACTTGGTGAGAAGAAAACCATCGGGTCACTGGCGTGTTGGACATACAGGCAGCGCATTGAGCTCCACGGTTGGTTAGGAGTGTCGATCGCCGTATGCTGACCCATGAAACGCACGACCCTTCCATCTCGAAATACGGGCAACCATGCAGGGGAACTGGGCTGTCTAGCTCGGGTAAGTCGCGACCATACGCGACTCGGGAATGGCGGGCCGCTCCAGAGTGTGCCTTGAATCGGATCTTCAAAAGTGTTCAAGAGATCTGCCGAGGTTTCTGAACCTAGCGAGCCCAGGCTCAAACCATGCAAGTAGAGTTTGGGACGACTAGATCTGGGGAGCTTCTTCCAGTGTTGATAGACTTCCTCGAACAGGGCCCGAGCCGCGACCCTCGATTTATTGGGGTCGACCAAAATTGTGATCCAACTCGGGAGATAGGAGTACTGCATACTGACAATTGCGGTATCGCCCGCATGCAAGTATTCAAGGGTGTCAGTAGCACCAGGATCCAGCCAGCCAGTTCCGGTTGGCGTTGCGACAACGAGAACAGATCGACTGAAACCACCTACGCGTATTAGTTCTTTCAAGGCAAGTTTGGCGCGTTCCTGCGTCGTTTCTCCCGATCGCAGGCCCACATAAACACGGAGTGGTTGCTGTGCTGGTTCTCCGGAGAATTTGCTCAACTGCTCCTTCGTGGGGCCGCTTGCAATGAAGTCTTTGCCTTGACGTCCAATCGTATGCCAGGGGATAAGAGATGTTTCGCTGCCCGATGCTAGTTCGCTGGTCGGTTGTTCGATCCCCTCGTCGGTTTGGGCATCAATACGAGAGAAGATTGTATCGGCTAGGCTTAACGCAGATTTTGCTAGGACACCATTGACGAGCAAGATCACGAGGGCTGTGGCAATTACGAAACCTAAAGCATTCGAAATGCGCCGTGGGAAAATGCGATTATTCTTTCTTGCGATGTACGAGCAACTTTTCCAGAAAAAACGTGTCGCGGCAACGAGCAGTCCTCCAAGAATAATTGCAATCAGCAAGACGCGAAGTGGGTAGGCGCTTTGCAGAGGCTCCATCTCCATCAACGTACGAATTGAGTTTTGCCAGACCGTTGCACGCCACAAAGAAATGCCAGCTGTTACCGTGGCGAAAATAGTGACCAGCCACTGGCCGCTTGATTTGGCGCGGCCGCTTGGAACCGGGAGTTCCAAGTAAGTCCATAGCCCAACGAAGAGCCAACCCACACCGTACCCCACGGCCAACTCGATTCCCGATAGTAGACCTTGGACAATATGGTTTCGCGGCAAGAGCGAAGGGGAAAGAGAGGCAGCAAAGAAGAGTGTGGCGAATACTAGCCCAACATAGGAGAATGTCGTGCGGTATTGAGTAAACCAAACTCGCAAATTCACAGCACACTCTCGCTTGCCAGGAAATCTTAGGTCGAAGAAATAACTATGGAGTCCGATTTTAGTAGTGACCTAGGGACATTGGAATCCCTGGAGTACCAGGGCTGGATCCGCGGCCTGTTGATGATACTTAGAGCTGTTCTACCAGTGAAGATACTTGGAACTGTTCTGCGAGTGGTGATACTTAGAACTGTCCTACGAGCTGCTCACTCAATGCACCGAATTTGCTTGACGATGAACAATGCAGTGGCTTAGCATTAGAGTATAGTATAGGTACTCTTCTGGTCCCGCTTTTGTTCGGTTTAAGCACAGCTGAACAGCGGTGACTCCAAAAATATATGCGACTTACATCACTAAGAAGGCGTCGAATATGACTGCAAAGAACATGTTCCCGAGGAACGGCTCGCGTTGCTCTGCATTGGCTGGCCTGGTGGCCCTTGTCCTTTTAGGGCTGGCCACTGCTTCAGCACAGTATCGGAGTGGTTCCCCTTATTCTCGCTCGCAACCCGCACAACCGCCAAAGTCTTACTCGGCTATGAATGTAGGAGGGTTTACAGGGAACCCTTACCGAACCAGTCCAGTGGCCCCCGCAGGACTGCCTATTGGCGGCAACGTTCACTCCTACTATGGGAGGGGAAGTGCCGGTGGCTCCTTGGGCTATCACGCTCCCACAAAGCCTTTTTCAAATGTTCATCAGCCACGGCCATTGATAACTTCCATGGAGGCTGCGCGGATCGACGTTGCCAGAGGTTTGTGGCGATATTGATGAGAAAGCTGCTTAACATTACTTCAATTACATTACTCACAAGAGTACCAAGGAACATCTCATGCAATCTGTAGGCAAACCTAACTCAATTCAATGGCCAGTTGTGGCAACCGCATTCGCACTGCTACTACTTGTTGGCGGTGCTAGGCAATCTGCTGATGCTCGCGAAAAACTAAGTGAGCCGTCGCCACAAACCGCGCACAACGGCGCACTTCACTACCAACGTGCCATTCTCTTCTTGACGTCAGTTGACCCGGTTAAGCGTGAGATACTGCAAAAGCCGATCTGGGAGATCGTTACCCCCGCGACGACGGATGCTGAAATAGCCAAGCTTGATGAGCTACTGATCGAGTCACGTCACGCAATCCGTTCAGCACGAGTCGGATCGAATCAAGCGAGTGCTGACTTCGGGCTTGATATCCAGCAATACATGGTTTCCTCGTTATTGCCCCATACGCACTCGATGGTCGATTTATCTCGCCTGATGGCCTTGGTGGGCATCCATCGCGAGTCGGAAGGACACTGGCAGGAGGCCGCGGATGCCTACTTCGCTTGTCTCCGGATGGGACGGCATATGACGCACCAAACAACCCTCGCCGAGGCTTTTGCGGGTGCCGAAATACTAGAAACCGCTTACTTTTCCCTAGGTCGGTGGGCCGTCAATTGCCCTGACCAAGCATTGGTGAAAGAGGCGTTTGACCTGTTGACCGTTGTAGCTTTCGATCTAGTCCAGCCAGCCAAGACGATGCAATCGGAAGCGAACATTCTAAAGATGAGAATGGACGCTTTACGCCACTCGTACCCGGATGGCCCCTGGGCGGAGATCGTCCTGGAGGCATTAGGGGCAGAATTCCCTGCGGCTGGACCTGAGGCGATGCAGAAAGCGGCTCAAGCCGCAGCAATTAAGCATGGTATTCCGCAATCGGCATTCGATAGCGAAGCCTCTTTTCTCCAGCATTTGAATCGGATGGCTGCTCTCCACTTTGCCATGGCTAATGAGTCCGCCCAGTGCCTAACACAATCCGCCGCTGATGCGATCCGTTGTGGTGAGAAAGTCAATAGAAAGTACCAAGACAAGTTGATGAACACACAGAATACCGGCAACTGGGATCCAGCAAAGATAGCGTCCCTGTTCGCCGTACACGATGCAGAATTTACCGTGTTGCGTACCACTTTGGCTATTGCAGCAGCCAAATCGGAAAACGGTTATCCGGCCGACTTAAACGCCATTGTGGACGAGTTTGGTGGAGAAGCCCCGCTGAGTCCCTACGACGGAAGCCCTCTGGTTTACGAAGTCATCGACGGCGGCAAAGCTTTCTCATTGTCCGTAGCTGCCGCAAAGATCGGCAGCGTAGATTTGCCAGCGATCAAATTCAGTTCGGCGCAATAATTGGTGATGCTCTTAAACGAGCTAAAAAGATAGGTTGTAACGTTCGGTCATCGTTTGACGAGTTTGGGCAGACAGACTTCGCAATTCCTCGACGATCGTATGCGCTGATTCCAGGCCCCGACTTGCTTCCTCAGCTTGAATCGCCTGTCGATCTCGCAGGGAGTCCTGTTGTTCGAAGTATCCGTAAGTTCCATACCGGCCATACCGTCGTCGCCCTGCATACGAAGTCGACTCACGCAGGTCGCTGCGCTTCTGAGCACGATCTAGCACGCTGACAATTCTGTGGAGCGAGTCAACGACGTGCTGCCCAAAACCAGCAAGCTCGGGATCGACCTGGTTGCTGTCTAGGTCTTCGATCAAGCGGGCGAATCGCTGAATCCAAAGGTAGTGTCCGTCAACCTGCGCACATTCATTGTTAGGGTATGCCCTTGCGGGCGGACGCGGCCACCGCGACTTCCCAAAGCGAATGCATGAACTCGTAGTCAAACTCTGCCGCCATGAGAATTTGTTCAGCGCGTGCGGGCAGATCAATCATGCCACCACGAATCGCCTCGTCGCCACGTTGATTCCAGTTCTGAGCTTGAGCCAGTGGGCCACTTTGGCATTAATAACAATCAATGCATTCGCAGAGCTAGGCACTCGTGTTGCAATCTGTTCTACCTGGACGCTTGCTGATGAGTAGTGAGCTTAGAATGCGAGGCAACAAGCAAGTAGCAAGTGTGGATTGGCGTGTCTAGCCATGCTTACATACCTAAGGGAATGAGCAACGCTTTTTACTTATCCGACTGTGGATAACAACGACGGTTTAAGACTTTAGATGAGCCGCTTGCTCGAATAGCTCAAGATTCGATCTGTAGGTCTCAATTCTCTGATCTCGATGGTGGGGGGATCAGCGCTGATGCATCGTTGCGATCGGATTGCAGTTGCAGGAACCGTCATACTGAGGCATTGAACCATGCCAAGGATCGGAGGCCACGTAGCGATCGCCATTGGTGGTCCATTGATAGCCACCAATGTGCATTACTGCAACACGACGCGAACCGTGCCACTCCCAACGCCTTCCGCTATCGAGGTCGAAGTGGGAACGGATAGTTCGCCCGCGCACAATTTGCCAATCCCCATTCTCATCCAGCCGTACATATATCTTTACCCCCTCGCGGCGACTTTCTTCCAACCAACTCCCTGCATTTCGCCCCAACAGTTCATTGGTTTCTTGTGTTGTCGTCACCAAATCAAACCTGCTGGGGAGTTCCGTCGAGCCGGTCCCTAAGGGATAGGAAAACCCTCCGCCACGTTTTGCGAATGCCCAGACATATCGACCCCGACTCTGACTAAAATGATTGTAGATCTTGCCGGGCTTGATTTCCTCAGATTCAACAGCGACGAACGCCCTGTTGATAGGGTTGTACCTGCGGACCGAAGCGGTCGCTGAACTCTCTGCTGCTAGGGATACTTCTGCGGATAAGCAGTGGAAGACGAGCTGCCCGAGGAAAAGGCACACAACGCGAGAAAGGGTTAGTCTGGTCATTCTCAGTGGTCTCCAGATTGCAGAAACTTGTTTCAGCGCTGAACTCGCCGGATACTTTAGGCTAATACGTCCGATCTCGCGATTCAAGCTTCTAATCGCTTAGGAAAAGCTAAAGAATACGCCACCTGACGAGCGGCTAGATGGTTCTAGGCCAGCATGGTAAAGCGATTCTTAACACCTGCCTGCTTCAGTAAATTCACAATGAGACTTGTTATGCAAAACCACTCCGCAGACGAAAGCCATCGGTCAGAACGAAATCGGTTGGCTTTAGAACGCACGAAGCGAGCTAATGAACGTACACTGCTGGCCTACACCCGCACCTCAATCATGTTAAGCGCAACGGGTGCGACCTTATTACTCTGTACGGAGAGCGGCCGGTCTACCGTATCGTCGGCTGGACATTATTGGTCGCTAGAGCCTTTGTGATCGACGTAGGGATAAGTCGGTTTTGTAAGTTGAGCCGTCTTTTCAAGTGACCTGCCCCCAAAACCTGTACCACAGGTTATGAGAGTACGGGTTGGGGTGTCTCTCCGCCCTGCTGGAGCGGAGGAGTTGGCTGAGGCGTGGTCGAAGGCAGCTACGGAGGGAAGAATCCGGGCGACAAAGTCATCGAAGATTCACTTACCCTCCGTGAAGATTACAAAGCCCGTGGTAAGACGATCACCTCAAGTGGTAGCAGCGAAACCCTCTTCAATAAGAACTACAAGCAGACCCAAGAAGCCGATGGCTCGGGGACGATCTACGAGAGATTCATCGATACCGTGCAAGGGATTGACGTTGAAGGCAGCGAAACTTACGAGGCGCCCAGCACCGAAGAAAGCCCCGGCGCGGCCGCGGCGGCAGAGGCCGTGCGGGCGATGGAGGAGGACGCCAACCAGCAAGCCATTCTGTTCTTCAACACGGCCTCACCTGCGGAGTTGAATGCCTTCATCCAAGGGTTCTCTCCCGAGGGCTGGGAGCAGTACACCAACGAGACTCTTTCGGACGAAGCCGTAGCCGCGCTCTCAGCGGCCTCGCGGAACCTGCCGCAGAATCAGCAGAAGGCGGATGCGCAGTATCGAACTGCCGATTTGTACGGCGATGAGGTGCTGGACACTGCCAAAGGGTTCTTCTACACCGGCCCCAAGAATGCGATTACTGGCGTTTGGGACGTTGTGACCAGCCCCATCGAAACGGCCAAAGGTATTGGCAATGCGATCTTGAACCCCATCGACACAGCACAGGCGCTTTGGGCCGACGTCGTCGAAAAAGCGAGCAACAGCGAAGGCCGAGGCGAGTTGGCCTTCGATGTGGTGAGTTCCCTAGTCGCCGCCTTCAAGGCGGATAAGCTCAGAAAAGCGGGGAAGATGGCGAAGCCGAAGAAGGTGGATGTTGATGTCAATATCGCTGATGCGAACAAGCAGATCAATGTCCTCCAGGATCAATGCTTCGCTCCCGAAACACTGGTCGCCACGCCCGATGGCCCGCGTGAAATCAAGGACATTCGCAAGGGCGACACGGTCTTGGCCTATGATCATGAGTCGGGCACCTGGCGAGAGCGCCATGTCGAGAAGTTCCACGAGAACATCTACGAAGGCCCGCTACTGACCATCCATACCGAGCAAGGGCCGGTAAGAACCACGATCTACCATCCGTTCTGGGTTCTCAGCGGCCGCGACCTCGAAGAACGCAGTGCTCCACGCGAGCTTTCGGACCACGAAGACGAAGGGCTTTCACTGCAAGGCCGTTGGGTCAATTCGCACGAACTCCGCTGCGGCGATATACTGATCGGACAGGACGGCAGCCGCCAAGCGGTGCTCAAGATTGAGCAAGAGTTTGTCCAAGCCTTTTTGGTGCATAACCTAACGATCTCGGAAGATCACACGTTTGCGGTCGGGGCGGATGCACTGCTGGTGCACAATACTGCGAAGTGTGACGTTGAAGGTATATATGAGTTTCCAGACAACCTCAATTCCAATAAGCCCTATGTCGGACAATCGGGAGATATTCCTGGGCGCTTGCGACGTCACGAGTTAGACGGCAGGATGACTCCTGGTACAGAAACAACAACTGAAGTTCTTGGAGGCAAAACTGCCAGGGAACTTGCAGAACATAATCGAATTCAATCTTTAACCAATGGCCAGCGAGCGAAAACTTCAGATGTTGTTTCAAATCTACGCGACCCAATTGGTCCCGGTCGGCGTCCGAAACTTGGCTTGCCGGACCCGACTGATTAGTCCGCGTCATCACCATTACCGTGAGGAAAATGATTCCATATGATTACAACACATAACAATCAACTTCCAATTCCTAACCCCGTTGAAGCTGATGCCAAAGCAAGAGAATTGCTGAGGGTCTGGGCTGGCGGTGGCAAGCAACATGTTGCTCTCGCAACTGGTCTATGGAAGGACCCAGCGAATTGGGGAATTATGCTTGTAGATTTGGCTAAGCATTTAGCAAGAGCATATGAACAAACAGATAACCTTGATCAAGCACAGTCGCTTGCTCGCATAAAGGCGGGCTTTGACGCTGAATGGAATTCTGCGACAGACAATCCTGAAGGTGGCATAGAGCAAGAAAAAGGTTCCTGACACCTTTTCTCACCCGAAGAAATCTATGTGAAGCAGCAGTTGCTATTGAGCAGAAACCTCGACGAGGCTACTCAACAACTCTTGCAAAAGCAGATAAAGAAACTGAAACTGAGGGGGACTCGCGATGGATATTGAGAGCCACCGATACTTTGTGGTGTTCAACCTGTTGCGAGAAGGTGACAGCGCTTCTTACTTGCTCGATGGCGTTGACTTTTATCAAGGAGCTACTCAACGAAGAGATGGTTTCTGGCTTGTCAATGAATTAGGGCATTCTCGACCGCAAGGAGAGATAATACCCAAGCACGTTTCTGGAAAAGGCCAGGTCTTTGAATTTGTGGGCAAGTCGATATCTCCTTTGCCGAGCCTTCTTACTACGAATCCAAGAGCACGATGGGCGTTTTCAGGAGAAGTGGAGGTATCCACTAATGAGGAAGTCGACGAAAACCTGAAGGCAGCTCTACGTGATAGACTGCCCCTGTGTGGGACTAAATGGATCGGGACGCTCCAGCTTGTTGGTGACACTTATCAGCTTCATGTATATTCAGAGAGTGAAACGAAGCTATCTGGAGTCGAGAAAGCGTACTGTCCTGACTGGGCAGACAGCATGGAAGACGATGCCCTCATTTTCACTATTGGAATAGGTGCCTCAGAGTGAGTCCAATCATGTCTGCCATCTTAATCATGGGAGAGAAAAGGTGTCAGGAACCTTTTTCTTGACACAGCCGCTTGTTCTGCTTAGTTTGCCGGTATGGGAAGACCACATCGAGCCGCGCAGGGGGGACTTGTTTACCACGTTCTGAATCGCGCCAATGCGCGGATGCCGCTGTTCGAGAAAGACGAAGATTATCAAGCCTTCGAGAAAGTCCTTGAAGAAGCGGTCGAACGGACCAACATGCGACTGCTCGCCTACTGCGTGATGCCCAATCACTGGCATCTGGTAGTGTGGCCCGAACAGGATGAGGACTTATCACGCTTCACCGGCTGGCTCACGCTCACGCATACCCAACGTTGGCACGCGCACCGCCACACGACGGGTACCGGACATGTTTATCAAGGGCGGTTCAAGTCGTTCCCCACACAAGACGATGAGCATTATTATCTGCTGTGCCGTTATTTAGAACGGAATGCGTTGCGCTCCAATCTAGTCCAACGTGCCGAAGACTGGCGTTGGGGGAGTCTCTACCGCTGGCACCAAGGGAGCACTCAAGAAAGGGCCTTACTCTCGGCTTGGCCTCTGCGTCGCCGTCCTGGTTGGGTTGATTTCGTCAATCAGCCTCAGAGCGAAGCCGAACTGCAGCCCTTAGGCCAAAGCGTACAGCGGGGCATCCCTTACGGCGAGCCTACTTGGCGTGATCGAATGGTTGGCGAGCTGGGCCTCGAAAGCACTCTACGTCCTCGAGGGAGGCCTCGCCAGCAAGAAAAAGGTTCCTGACACCTTTTCTCACCCTGTTGATTGGTATTTCACTCTTGTTGAAAGCTGTTGCCCATGTTCCAAACCGTCAGATATTGGCTTGTTACTACATTGCTTCTTCTTTTCTTGCTACTAGGTTGCGGAGAGCTTCCCTTGAGTTTGACAAGAAATCAAACACCAGCTGTTGATTGGTTCAGCGACGATGGCGTGCTGGCGTTGGTCGAGTCCGCTGAGCGGGGGGACACGAAGGCTATTGATAGGTTGGTTGCAAAAGGAGTGGATGTGAACTCGTGTGGTAAAGGAAACATTACACCCCTGATTCGTGCACTTTTGAGTCGAAATAAGGAGGGGTTCATGTCGCTACTGGAACATGGGGCCGATCCGAATATTTTGACGATACGTGGGGAATCAGCTCTCAATCTCGCCGCCGAGCTCTCAGAAGAGTATTGGCTGAAAGCCCTACTTGAGCATGGTGCTGATCCCGATCTGGAAAACACCGGAATACCCTTTGAATCTTTCACCGGCCAGACTCCCATCTACTATGCGATTTCCAAGGAGCAAGTAAAAAATGTCAAGCTGTTGATCAAGGCAGGGGCAAACGTAAATCATCAAGATATTTACGAAAGGACCCCCATGTATACCGCGGCAGCTACTGCGGACTTTGAAACAGTACTCGAATTACTCAACGCCGGAGCGGACAATAACATTAAGAATATGCATGGCAGCACTGTAAATGGATTATTCATCAAGGGACGAACTGTTCGCGTCATGCCCGAGGAAGAAAAAAAGTGGTACTTCAAAGTGGTAGAGTTTCTAGAATCAGAGGGTGTAGATACTGGCGTTTCACTTGATCCCGCAAACGAGTGAGCAGCAGGTCTCTCGCCGGGTACGACTGCCGAAAGTGGAAACAGTGCGTCCCAGAGCACACTCCAAACCTTCTCACCATCACCAACCCCGGCCAAACTTCTCCCGCGCTTTTGAACCCCCGATTCGATAAAATGTAGGGGCTCAGTTGTGCCCTGAGACTATTCTCCAGCGACACGTCCCCTGCGACGCTTCACCAACACACCATCGCGTTTGACGTAAGTCCACTTGCCCAGTCTCGAGCAAAACCCCCTTTTGCAAGCAATACTCCCGCACACCTGCAAGCCCATCAACACCACAAGCCTAAGCCCTCAAACAACTTACAGCCCATCCTGGAAAGGAGCTTCACCCGAGTTTTGCACAGTGAAAGCGTGTTTTCGCTGACAGAGCAAAACTCCCAGCAATTGACTTACGTCCAACGGCACGATCAGCCGTAACGAGCGCATCACCAACCGCAGCACCAGCTTCGGCGGTCATGCGGGCTTCATTGAAACGCCGACCGACGATCACGACGTCACCACCCGACGAGTTTTTCGCCCGGATCACGAGAATCATCCCGATTGTGGTCCCAACGATCCTGATGACCCGGATTGCTACCTCCCCCCTGGTCAGCGGTATTTGAAGGCGGGTGCGGCGAACTTCTCGCTCACCAAAACCACCAGCACGAGTACGCGTCAGGAGGATTACGACTATTCGAGCAGCAACGGCGCCACCACGCGTCGCGGTACGTTCGACAAGGAGGACCAGAACACGCGTGAGACGATCGATCAGGTTCACTTCAGCGATGTCGATGAGAACGGTGCCGGGCTGACGATACAAAAGAAGTCCTCGCGTGCCGCAGAGCAGGACCGCAGCGATGTCGTCGTAGCGCGTCAAGACTGGCACGCGACTCAAGAAACGGTTGATGCGGAGCGTCTTGTCTTTCTGGACGAAACCTGCTTGAAGACCGATCTGACTCGAATCCGTGGTTGGGCCGAAGGGGGAGATCGACTGCTCGAAGCGATTCCCAGCGGTAAGTGGAAAACCAATACCTTGGTGCAGGCGGTGGCGTTGGATGGCACGCGTGCCGCGATGGTGCTGGACGGCCCGATGAACGGAATCTGTTTCACGGGCTTCTGTCAGTGGTTATTAGCTCCCGCCTTGCATGCGGGCGACTTGGTGGTGATGGATAACCTTTCCAGCCACAAATCGGCTTTGGCTGTAGCGGCGATTGAAGCGGTGGGTGCGGAGGTGGTTTACTTGCCTCCCTACTCACCGGACCTGAATCCGATCGAGAATGTCTTCTCGAAGGTCAAGCAATTGATACGCGGCTTGCGACCACGCAGTCTCAAGAAAATTGTCGAGGCGGTGCAGCAAGTACTTCCACAAATTACTCTCGACAATCTAGAAGCCACCTTCGGGCACTGCGGAAATACCGTTACGTAAAAAAGTATGTTGCTCTAATTGGGGCACTGAGACTTTGGTCAACTTCATTCAAAATGCGAATTGAACTTGCGACCGGAATAGCCAGCCAGCATCGCCAGGGGAGATGTCTAGAGCTGACGAATTGATGGGGGATCCATCGAGGTAAGTGATGTCGACAGTCCACTTGGAATTCTGATCGCGAAAGTACCAAGCCATGCCCCCCGCAATTTCTTCGGAGCTCTGATTATTCAGTCCTAGCGTGCCCGAGTCGCCCACGACCCTTGACCAACGCGTAAGCAATTGTAGTTTTCGCGGCACGACAAACTTACCCAATTGAAACCAGAATCCATGATCATACAGATTGTCGACTGCTGGGTTGTTAAATTGATCGACATATCGGAAGTAGTACTCAAACGTCGTGGACCAGCCTCGCCACTTGAGTGAGGTATCGACCGAGTAAAGATCCACGGTGTATTGAGTAACGGATCCCGGCAAGAGCGAGGCAAGAGTTGCTCCCGAATCGACCACTCGCAGGCTGCTGAATTCAGTCGTGCCGCTGGCGTCGATAGTAGAATTAGCAAATGCCATTCCTGTGCGGACCGCCATTTCCTTATGACATTCAAAATCGGCCAGTTCACCCGGGCCCCACTCTCCGAAGGGATAAAAAAAGATACGACCGGAGTACGCAAAGTTATCGTCTAGCCCTCCACTGCTACCGGTCTCGGCACCACCAGTAACCAATCCGTTAAAAATCGCCACTTCCCAGTCCCAAGGTACATTCCCATCTTCTTGGGCTCCGCCCAGGCCCCAGGCCAAGCTACGGTTCACATCGAAAAACGTGCTCGCCATCGAACGATCGGTGAACTCAAATTCTCGCCCTGTCAGGTAGCGCGCCATCGTAAAGGGCATCTTGTATTTGCCCGTTTTATACACCAGGGTTCCCTTATCCCACTCCCAAATGTGGTGCCCAACATCGTAGGTTAAGAAGTAATCCAGCAATCGCACATCGTCGCCACTGCTGCTGCGACCGTCTAGTTGGACGTAGTAAGCGAAATCAGACGTAAAGGTATGGCCCGAGAATATTATTCGACCTCGCACAAGTTGAAACTGATTCGTATCTCGGTTGGGTCCTTGGGAATCGAGAGCGGCGTGCCGTAATTGGCCCCACCCATTTATTCTCAAAAGGTACGGCGAGTCATTGGCGTTGAGACTTGATTGCCTCGAGTCGGCAATCACAAAACCGCCGTCGTACCCGACACGGACTGCCCCACTCTGATGCCCGCCGTTCCCCATATAATTGGTGTAGGAAGCAAGTGAGACTGCCGTATCGTTGACTAGAGATTGCTCATCCAGCAAAGGGGGGGACTCTAGAGGCAAGTCTTGAAAAGCCTCGGAATCCAAAGCCGCTGTCAACGAGTACTTGACTTCTGACTCTCCCCCGCGGGCGATGGACCTCGCGCCATTGAGGAAGCAAAGTCCCAATATCGCCAACAGTAGCGCATTCCTCGATCGCCTGTGATCCTGAAATGGATTCATTATTGGCAAGTTGAATAGCAACAATGGTGGATGAAAAGTAGTGAAGTGCCCACTGAGCGCGCAGGGAATCACATTCCGTTCTATCGGAAAAGTCTCTTCATTCCCTACAGTTTAAAACGAGTGCTATCACAGCAATCCTTAACGTGATAGCAGTGCGAGCTGAGTCATCGTATCGAAGCGGTTTCAATGGACATCAAACGGATAGCGGTGAAAACACCTCCGCGAACCCGATGGTACGGACCAAGGCAGGTTCGGGGGCGCGGCCAACAGGAGTGTCTTTCCAAAGGAGGAGGGCCATATTCGAGGTTGCTTGGGGTATGTGACCTTTCCCCTGTTTCTTGGGCCATGCGAAGTGTGAGAGTCTTAGGCGTTTGCCCTTCGAAAGGAGACCAGGAATCATGGCTCGACAGCGTTTCACTGAGGAGCAGATCGGGTTCGTGATCCGCCAACACGAATCCGGAACGGCGATCGTCGAGATCGTCCGGAAGTTGGGAATCAGCGAACAGACCTTCTACCGCTGGAAGAAGAAGTTTGCGGTCATGGGCCTTGCTGAGGTATGCAAGTTGAAGAGCTTGGAAGAGGAGAACAAGAAGCTCAAGCAACTGGTAGCAGACCTAACGCTCGATAAGAAGTTCGCCCCGCTTCTTGCTAGACCGCGTTCCCCTCGCTACTTGACTTGCAACGCGTCAATCGGCGAAATCACTTTTGGCGGGATCACGATCTCCGTCCCGATCGGCAGCAAGTGAGGGTTGCTAAGCGTCTCGCGATTTAGGTCGAAGATTTCCAGCGCCCGCCGCTCGTCATCTAGGTAACGCTTCGCTAAGCGCTGCAACGTGTCACCATTGTGCACCACATGGATTCGCAGGTCGTCGAGATTGTCTGAACCTTCCTCGTCGATGTCTTTGTCGGCGTCTGCTTCCGATTGAGTCGCGGCGTGTCGCGGCGGTCTAGCAGCAATCGAATACACCGGACGTGGTGCACTTGGGTCAAGCGAAACAACAGGATGTTGAGCCGTTGAACTAGTCGAGGGACCGGAAACGCCGTGTGACGAGCTAGCTACAAAGGGAGACAATGGTTGCGGTAAATCCGGCACAGGGCCAGACAATGAAGGAGCGACGGACTGGCGTGCGACAGGCTCCGAAGCGGGCGTCGGCACGATGTCGCTACCGAGCCCCGTCATCTGGGCAACGGTTCCCGTCGCCTGGCTCTTCTGAGGCATAGGCGGCAAAAGCGTGGGGTGATTCGAAAGATCAACCGGCCCGGCAAGTCGCTCTGGTTTCAAGGTTGCGATGTTTTGGGACGGCACTGTTTCAGATGGCACCGTGTGAGCCTGCGTTGGTAACGCAGCCACCGGTGCCAGCGTAGGCTGAGCGACTTCATCTCCCTTGCGAAACGGCCACGCCAGCGCTATGCCTATCGCCAGCACAACGGCAGCAGTTGTGATTTTTCTTCGACGCGTGATCATAGAGCGTTTTGGGATTCGTAGAGTACGGGCATCTCACATTTCGCCGCGGTAATTGCACCGTGATCTCACTGAGTTGCAGAGCAGGCCTAGTAAACAATCTAGTCGCAAGCAAACAAGTGTCGTTCCACAGTACAGAATAGGGGCGCATCACAGCTGAAGATCGTCTCCCAGGGGGATACGAAATCACCGTAGCTGCGTAGCTGCGGACCGAATGTCCAGAAACAAGATCGACTGTGCCGCTGGGGCAAACTTTAACGCGACTTGCCAGCCAAGTTCGAACTGCCGCCAACCTGACCTTTGCTAGCCGCGGCTTCAGCACGTTGGCTCATCCACAAGAGCGCTGGTGAAGCGATAAAGATCGAACTGTACGTACCCACAATCACGCCAATCACCAAAGCAAATGCGAAGCCGTGGATGCCGTCGCCGCCGAATACGTACAAGATCAACACGGTGATCAGGGTGGTCAACGAAGTGAGCAATGTTCGCGAAAGCGTTTGGTTGATGCTTTCGTTAATCATTTCTCTGGTGAGCGTAGGACTCTTGCCCTTCACTTCGCGGATGCGGTCGAACACCACAATTGTATCGTTGAGCGAATAACCGATGATCGTCAGCAGAGCGGCCACAATTGGCAGGCTAAGCTGGAATTTCTCGATCATCAGCGAACCGGCAAGCTCGGGGACGCTGCTGACCAAGTAACCGCTCAAGGCAATTACGCCGAGGGTGACGGCAACATCGTGAACTAAGGCCAGCACAGCGGCTAGGCCGTACATGACACGTTGAAATCGGAACCAAATGTAGCCGATGATGCCCACCAAGCAGATAACAACCGCCGCAATCGCATCTTTTTTCATGTTGCCGGCCACGCGACCGCCGATTTTATTCGCCAGCGGGAACACCGCCTGGGCGTTGGTTTTCTTCTGCAGGGCTGCAAGCACTTCGGTGGCAGCTGCCTCGGGCAGGGCGAGTTTCACGTCCCAGTCGGCAAACGCGCGTGCCGTTCCACCAGAGGCCAAGTACTCGTCGTTACTGATTTCCACTGCAACGCCTTCGTTACCGGTCGCTTTCAAAGCATCGGCGAGCGCTTGTACAAGGGCGTCGTAGGTCAGCCCGCTGAGTCCCTCGCTACCGCTAAAGGTAAGATGCGTGGAAGTACCATTGGCAAACTGATCGGACTCGCTACTGAAGCTACTAGTAACAGTTGCATCGTCAGCCTCTTTCTCAGCCTCGGAGCCTTCCTCCGCTACGACTTCCTCGATTGCGTCTTCGCCGGAAGTGTCTTCAGATTCGCCTTCGGCCTGCTCCTCAATTTCTACAGCAGGTTGCTCAGCAGTTTCTTCCGCGGCAGCTTCTCTCGGCTCAGCCTGTGCGACTTGTAAAACCATTGTGGATGACCAAGCTATCGTCGAAGGGGTCGGCACCATGCCCAGCAGGTCGAGTTCACGTAGACGATTCTCCGATTGAGGAACGCCAGCAGAAGCCTGATCGTCACCTAGCGGCTTTACCTTGTCGTAGTTGACTTTGTAAGTCTGCAGCTTCTCGCCGAAGAGTTCTTCGAGCATCTCTTGCACTGCTTCAACATCTTCTTCCACGCTTGTCACACGATAGTGGGTATTGTCCTCGCCCACTTCTACCAGCGAAAGATTCTTATCCTTCAGTGAACTTCCGTCTAGCACAGCTTTCACGTCGGAGAAATCCATCGCGTTCTCTTTGTTGAGCACCATCGTCACAGAGCTACCGCCGGTAAAGTCGATGTTCAGCAAGTCGGCACCGCGTCCGCTGATGCCGAAAATGCCAATGGCGATAACGATGGCCGACAGCGTAGCAGCAATGCCTCGCTTGCCGAGGAAATCAATGGATGTTTCGCCAAGGATGCGGCCCATGCTCAGGCCCTTGAGGAACTTGAGCTTCTCTGCGATGTCGAACACCAATCGCGATAGGAAGATCGCCGTGTACATACTCATGAGAATACCCAAGATGAGCGTCACGCCGAAGCCTTTCACACTATCAGGAGCAATCTTGTAAATCACGATTGCCGTAATGAGCGTCGTAATATTCGCATCGACAATAGTTTGTGTCGCACGAGCAAACCCATTTCGCACAGCCATCCGCAGAGCGGCACCTCGATTGAGTTCTTCGCGGATGCGTTCAAAGATTAACACGTTTGCATCCACCGACATACCCACAGTCAGCACCAAACCGGCCAAGCCAGGCAATGTGAACGCACCGCTGATGAGCATCATCGAACCGAGAATCAAAATCAGATTCACAGCCAATGCTACACAGGCGACGACGCCCGCAAACCGATAGTAGAACAACATAAACACGACGACCGCTGCCAGCGAAATGCCAATGGCCAGCTTGCCCTTCTCGATGGTTTCCGCACCAAGTGTCGGGCTGATTTGTTCCTGGCTGATGGGTATCTTGTTCAAGTTAGCCGGCAAACTACCTGCCTTCAGGATTCCCACGAGGAATTCCGATTCCTCTTGGGTGCCAAGGCCAGAGATTTCACCATCGCTTGAGATCCGTCCGTTAATCGACGGGGCCGATTTGAGTTCTTGGTCGATCAAAATACCAAGCTGGTACTTCGCCCCGGAGGCATTCTCTAAATGATTGCCTGTGAGCTGGCCAAATCGCCAAGCACCGTTAGGCTTCATGGTGAACTTGACCGCTGGCTGATTCGTTTGATCCACACCCACACGAGCAGCCTTCAGGTCGTCGCCCGTGACATCTAAACCATCGTTGAACAGTACGAGGGCTTGCTTGGTATCGCCAACGGTTCGTTTCACGTAGGTACCACCGTTGTCATTATCGATGGGGCTGCCTTCACGGAACTTCACCCACTTCGCGACCAGCTTGTCATCGATTCTGACTTCGTTCTTCCCTGGCTTCAGTGATCGAGCGTTCTTAATTATTGTCTGATGCTTGCGAAACTTCTCTGAGGCGGTGATCCTGAACTCCAGCTTACCGGCAGTGGTGATTTGCCGTTGAATTAGCTCCAGCTCCTGTGGGCTCGCCTTGGGGATAATGATTTCGATTTGGCCTTCGCCGTACTTACGAATCGTCACTTCCTTGGTGCCGCTCGGGTCAACACGTTCGACCAACGCCTTAATCATGCCGTCCATGTCGATTTTGGAGTCGTCTCCGCGATCTGCGTCTCCGTCTTCGCTCTCTTGGGCGCCGTCAGCCAGCTCGTAGATCAGCGTGATGCCACCGCTCAGGTCTGGACCCAGCTTCACTTCGCCGGTGGAAATCACAACCAAGGCAGCCGCGATCGTTCCGAGCGCCAGGGATATCTTCCAGCCGTGATCGGCCATTTTCCAACGCTTCGCAAGCCAGCCGCCAATGAAGGTGGGAATCACGAAAAGTGCGATCACGATGGCGAGCAAGACGAAGCCGGAGAGAGAACTCGGATCGGTTAACTCCTCGGCAACGTCAGTCGGATTGGTTTCAATTGCTCCAGTGGGGCCCGCGGCGCTTCCTTCTGGGTTCACTCCGGTCTCAGGAATGGTGGTGACAGCAACTTCGTCGTCTGCTTGGGTCTCACTAACCGCTTCCTGGTCACCCGTTTCCTGGGCAATCGTCGGAGTCACGCAGCTGAGGGCGCCAAACAGCGCCAAGCCGAGAACAAAAAGTGTCAGTAGGGAATGTCCGTTTCTTAGCATTGCTTCGCTTACCTATATTGTGTTGGCCTACAACGTTTTTTTGATGCCAATGAAATATTGACGATTTGTCTTAGATTCGGTTTCTGTCAGATGAAGTGTCCGAGATGTGCTACGCGAGAAGTTACTTCTTGTCTGGTTTACTCTCGTCAGTCACAACTTCCTTGATCGCCGAGGTACCCACGCGCAGTTTTGCGCCAGTGGAGTCGTCGATTTGCAGGGTTACGATGCCCTGTTCCTTCTGGATATTGGTCACCGTGCCGTGAATGCCGCCGATGGTGATCACTCGGTCTTTCGCCTTGAGTGTTTCTAACTGGTCGCGTGTTTCATTCTGGGCCTTCTGTTGAGGCCGTAGTACCATGAAGTAGAACAGCAGCAAGATGACCGGGAGCAGGGCGGTGATCGGCAATCCGCCGAATAGGCCACTTCCACCTGTGTCACCTTCTGGCGTTTTCTTGATTGTCTCTTGGGCAAGCAGCAGACCACTCGTGAAGAGGTCGCTGGTAAGGAGGGCAATGTTGGCCACTGATGATTCTTGCTATTCGCTATCGAGAGATGTCGTCAAAATCCAGGAGAGTACCCAGCGGGGCCGCCACGTGGGCGTGCTACGCAGGGATTGCTATCACTTGACTGGAAACAAGCGGGTCATCATAAATCGAAGCGACGTAAGCAACAAGGGCGTTTGAGGATAGCTTCGCAGTTGTCTTGGAGGATCCGTGCCATGGGGGATTCCTGGGGAGTGGCATAGCTCTGAGGCTAGGGGGAGACTCGCGACAAGCAACTAGCGGCCTTGGTCCCAGCCTGCCTGTTTTCTCGCATGGAACTCCTCGAACGCGTCCGCCTCGATTGCCTCGCGAGCCTCAGCCAGTAGACGCTGGTAATAGGTGAGATTGTGGATCGAGGCGAGCACGGGCCCGAGCATCTCCTTGGCTTGGAACAAATGCCGCAGGTAACCCCGGCTATGCTGGCAAGCGGGGCAAGGGCAGTCGGCCTCCAGCGGTTCACTTTGCAGAGTGTACTGAGCGTTCTTCAATCGTCGCGGGCCGTCGTCGGTAAACACCAATGCGTTTCGCCCATTGCGGGTGGGCATCACGCAATCGAACAGGTCGATCCCCCGCCGCACCGCCTCTAGCAAGTCCTCTGGCTTACCCACGCCCATCAGGTAGCGCAGGCGCTCATTGGGAAGATGCGGTGTCGTCGCTTCGATCGCGGCATACATCTCCTCTGGCGGTTCCCCTACACTCAGACCGCCCACGGCATACGCTCCGAAGTCCATCGCGACCATCGCGTCGGCACACTCACGGCGAAGGGCATGATCAAGCCCCCCCTGCACGATACCCAAAAGCAATTGATCGCTGCGCGAGTGTGCCTTCTGGCAGCGCTCCGCCCAGCGCACGCTTCGCCAAGTCGCATCGGCCACGGCCTCAGGCGTATTGGGCAGCGCGATCACATGGTCGAACGCCATAATGAGGTCCGCGCCCAAATTCTCCTGGATCGCCATTGATCGCTCGGGCGTAAGATCCACGAGTGAGCCATCGATGTGCGAGCGAAACTTTACGCCTTGCTCGTCAACCTTTGAGCGATCAGCCAAGCTAAATACCTGAAAGCCGCCGCTATCGGTGAGAATCGGCTTCGACCAATTCATGAATCCGTGCAGATCGCCCAACTGAGCGACGACTTCATCGCCAGGACGCAGATGCAAGTGGTACGTGTTGGCGAGCACCATCTGCGCGCCCGTCTCCGCAACGCGGCCAATGTCCACGCCCTTAATCGTGCCCTGCGTACCGACCGGCATGAAAGCCGGGGTCTCCACGGTGCCATGCGGTGTGTGCAAACAGCCCCGGCGCGCGTCGCGGTCACTGTGCAGCAAGTCGAAGTGGAACGGCATGTTGCTCATTGATTTGGCGCACGCCTCTTCCCGCAAGCGAAGTTAGCCCACGCCGTCCCGGCGTCGTCAGTGTTGAGAATCCGATGCGAGAAACGAAAGGAGAAGCGACATCGTGACGATGACGGCTAACCGCTTCGAATGAACCAAAACTCGGAGCTCACTCGCCCCGCAGCTTCAAGTTGGCGATGGTAAGCTTCTCGCGCACTTCGTTCAGGCTCGTCACGCCGAAGTTCTTACATTCCAACAAGTCATCGCCTGTGCGACGTACCAACTCGCCAATCGTGGTGAGCCCCAGACGCACCATGCACTTGCGGGCACGTACGGAAAGGTTTAACTCCGCGATCGGCCGATCGAGCAGTGCTCGTTCGTCGTCGCTAAGGGCGTCGTTTTGGTAGACAGGCTCTTCTTGCCACTTGGTCGCAGCAAATTGGCCCAGTTCGAGGCCTTTGGAGAGGAGCATTTCGCGGATTTCTACCAGCGAAGTCTCGCCGAAGTTCTTGCTGGAAAGCAGGTCCTGCTCGCTCGTCTCGGTGAGATCGCCGAGCGTCATGACACCCATCTTCTCCAAGCAATTGCGACTTCGCACTGAAAGTTCGAAGTCCGTCACGGGAACGCTCAGTATCTGCGCCAATCGATCTTGTCGGCGACGAGCCTCCTCGTCGTAAAACATGTCACGCGAAGCATCGGAGTCCTTGAAGAAGAGGCGAGCACGTTCGTGGGCTGGATACACTTCGAGGATGCGTTGGTAACATTGTTTCGCACGCTCGAAGTGGCCGTTGTCTTCGTAGAGCAAGCCAAGATTGAGCAGCGTGCCAATGTGTGTGGGGAACTGGCCGGAGGCTTTCTCGTAAAGCTGCAAGGCATACTCATCGTTGCCATGGCGATCGTTGACTAGCGCGAGTCCGAACAGGGCGCCTGCGTGGCTATCGTCGCTCTCGACGGCACGCTCTAAAAGAGCGATCGATTCCGAAGGGTTACCACCCAATGCGGAAACGGTAGCCGAACGTTGATAGAGGTACTCTGCGGTTTGCTCGACGGCACCAGAAAGTTCATTCAAAATGGCTAGCGCCTCTTCGGGCCTGCCGATGTAACGCAATGCTTCCGCCTTGGCCAGGGAGACCTCGTCTTTGTTGTAACCAGCTCGCTCGGCAGACTCGTAGGCCGTGAGCGCTTCGTCGTAATTATCGAGCGCCAAGTTCGCCCGACCCAGGAAGAAGTGCGTCAAGGCACCTCCATCGGCAGTGGTTAGCGTTTCGATGGCGGCGCTGTACTTGCCAACCAGATACTGGCAAACACCCAGGCGAGCCGAGGCAGCTGGCGTGCGGCTTTCCTGGTCGCGTAACTCGGCAGTCGCTTCGCGGAGCGTGCGGAAATTTGCATAGTCGGCCGAAATGGCAGCTGAAATGTCTTTAATCTCGTTCGGGCCGAACGTGCTGGGGGAAACGACGATTTGCTTGATATCTGTTTCGAGAACTTGCGACATGATCGAACTCAACGCTCCTGGCAGGGAATCAATGGATTGCGTATGACCTACAATGTATCGAGAGCCAGCGGCGAGAATCGAACTCGCAACCCCCGCATTACGAATGCGGTGCTCTGCCAATTGAAGCTACGCTGGCTAGGGTACGCCCACGCGAAACAGGCGAATCCCACAGCTTAGCCCATCGGTCTTTCCCCGACAATGCCTGGGAGGAATCGCGACGCCCCCCCAAGCTCTCTCAAAAAGCCGCGGCTAAGGGGAAGTCCACTTGCCAAACGCATGACAGGCATGTTCCCGGCTGACTATACTAGGTTGAACATCGACGACCGCCAGCTAGGCACCGGCGGCCGGAGTTTGGAACCAGAGCTAGACCCCTCAACCAGAGGCCCTGATGAATTTTCGACGCTATCGGTACGACTACGTGCAGCACCTTGCCGCGATTGCGCTCGCTTGCATCTTTGCCGTAGTCACCAGCACCGCACACGCAATCGCCGTCGGCCAACTTGCTGATTTTGAATCTGGCGACGATGGCTGGCGTAATGGATTAGGCCCGTGGCCAGTTCTTTCGGGTGGACAAGACGGCCCGACGGACGATTTTCTCTCGATCCAAGCCGGCGGAGGTGGCGGTTCGCTGGGGCGGCTAGTTGCCTTCAATACGAGTAGCGAGTGGACAGGAGACTACACTGCGGCTGGCATCACTCAGTTGGAATTCGACATCTTGAACAACTCTGGCGCGACACTCGACATCAGATTTGCTATCAACGGCCCAGGCGGTCTATTTTCAACCACGAGCAGCGCTACCATTGCGTCGAGCAGTCAATGGCAGAGCGGAAGTCTCTCGTTCGATTCGTCGAACTTTACTCCTGTCTCCGGCAACTCGGGATCGATGGGGATGGACATCACTGCTACGCTTGCCGGCGTTAGCGAAATTCGCTTGCTGCACAATCCTAATCCAGCTTGGGTTGGCCAACCGGTTTCAGCGACTGCTGGCTTCGACAACATCCTAGCCCTCGGCATCACCGCCTTCGATCCGGCAGACTTCAATGAAGACACATTCGTTGATGGTGCAGACCTAGGCGTCTGGCAAACCGCCTACGGCATGAACGACGATGCCGATGCCAACGACGACACCGAATCCAACGGCGCGGATTACTTGATCTGGCAACAGAATTTCGCCCCGCTCATCATAGGCGCTCAAGCCGTGCCAGAACCGGCCAGCGCGGTTCTCCTCTCGCTTGCCGGTTTCGCCGCAGGGTTCGGTCGAAGTCGTAAAGAAAACTAGACAGGATCAACAGGATGTACAGGATAGGAATGGAATTTCATCCTGTAGATCCTGTAAATCCCGTCTCATAATCCGGTCCAAAACTACTCGATCTCAAACGGTATGCTCGCTTGCCCGATTTTGTTGCTCAGTCCATCTGTGATGATCAGCTGCATTTCGTAGTGACCCGCGTAGATACGCATGGGTAGAGGGATCGTGTATTGCATGTGGAAGTCGCGCCGGCGATTCTGGCAAATGTCCTCGACGTCGGGGAATTGCCCGCCGTCAACGCGTTGGCCCGCTTTGTCCACGACTTGGTAGCTCGTGGTGAGGACCGTGCGATAACCTTCCTCGGTCGAATCGCTACGATAGTTGGCTACCTCTGCATAGAGCGTGACCGATCCGCCCGGCTTGAAGAGCGTGCTCTCAGCCGTCTTGTATTCGCCGAAACCATCAACCCGCTCGGCAAACGTCATGTTGCGCACCTGCAAAGTGGCCAGTTCGGCCAGTTGCCCGCGAGCTGCATCCAAGTGGACGAGCGCCGCGGCGGCTCGTGCCTTGCCATCCTTGTGCGTTTCTTGATCGAGGAATGTCGATATCGCGAATAACTGCTTTGCCCAATAGTCCTGCTGAGCTGGGCTTGCTCCTGGAATCGACTGCAGCGCCGCTTCCTGATCGCCTGCAAGCAGTTGCAGCGTACGCAGGCGAAGATGCTCGTGAACTTCCTCCACCGAGCGGGGTTCTGGCGATACTTCGCTCTCGAGTTGCGCGATCGCACTCTTTAACTGTGCTTCCCAGCCGTGTGCGTTCGCCGTTGGTGGCGAACCCAACGCCGTGTAGGAAGCCGACTGCACCTGTGCATTGACGGGCGGCAGCCCCTTGTTGGTTAATTCGGTCGTCTGCTGATCACTGACAATAGGCGCCAAGCTTTTCGCTTGCGGCATCGATTGAGAATGGGATTTTGGGGGGACTGGCAACGATCGAATCGCATGCAGAGAGTGCGTTGTCACCTGCAAGGGCTCACTTGACGCAACGGCTTGTATTTGGTCGCGCACCACTTGTTCAGCTGTTTGCTTGGCAGCACGCGATGAACCATTACCTGAGTTGGATTGCATCGCCAACTCGCGTTCTTGCTCAGCGAGTTCGTCGCGTTTTTCCAGTTGCTGACGATAGGCGAGAGCCGTGCGGAATTGATCGACCACCAGTGCATAATGTTCCGGCTTGGTCTCACGCAAGTCGGCCATCAATTGCTGCTGTGCTTCCGGGTCGATGCCGCCGATTTCTTGAAGCTCGTCCAACACACCAGCGAGGGCTTCCTCGTTGGAAAGCTCTCCTTTGTCATCAAATTCGGTAGCTGTTGTAGATGGTTGTGAAGTCCCCATTCGCTCTGCCGGGTGCGAATAGGAAATATCATCAATCTTGTCCGCCTTCGACCACGGCGTTGCACAGCCAACAGCGCATAGGCACGCTGCAGCAAGCAAACAAGTTGTGGCAGAAATTTTGCGGTGCATGAACGTCGCTGACAACAGGATAGGGCAGGGCAGCCCGAGAACAGGCGCAACCTTAGGGCCGCGAAGAGTAGTTCAAACTTGGCGTGCCAGCAAGTTCACTGGGGACGGAAGCAGCGTTGATGCTAGCATTCGAACTGCATACATTTAGCCACGGCGCAAGCTGGGCAGCGAAATAGGCTAGTTACGCTTCTGCGCCAAACGCACAATAAGCGTCTCGATCACTCGCCGGGCTCGATCTTTGGTCGAGTTATAGCCCTTAAGGCCAAGGTCCGCTGCTAGCAGCCAGTCGTAAATTAGGCGCGCACGATCGCGACCGATCTGGCGCATCTGGCGTTCCATATCATTAAGTTTGAACTTCGGAGCGCCCGCCCGTTCGAGGGCGCTACGCAAGGAACCCCGTTTACCTTGCTGCTCAGCCTGCTCAAAAATTCGCACCGCCATAGCAAAGCGCCGCAGCGTCGAGGCCATTTGGGGAAGCAGCGCATGCGGTTCCTCGCCCGCGGCGAGTAATCGGTCGAGTTGCTGCAGAGCACTGGACGCATTACCGTCGGCAGCCGCGTCGATCATGTCCCACGTCTTGCGAGTTCGCCAACCGCCCACATGCTCGCGCACGAGTTTCCCATCGATCACACCCCCAGCGCCTGCCAAGAGAGACAGTCGAGCGACTTCCTGATAGAGCACTCCCGCGGTAGGCTCCAACTGCTCGAGTAACGCATCGGATCCGCCACGCTCCAATGTGCAATCGAACTGCTGCTTCGCACAATATTCCAGCCAAGTTTTTAGCTGCGAAGTGAACTCAGCAAGCTCCCGCCCCTTGTCGGGTGTTTGGCAACGCACCGCCAGGCCTGAGTCGGCTACCGCTTTGGCAAGCCGTGTGTTTCCAGGCCAGCTCGTACATTCCAGAATTAGCACCGCGGAATCGCTCGGCTTGGCCACGTAGTCTTCAAGTTCACCACGGTACTGTTTCACAAACTGGTCGGCATCTTCAACAACCACGACTCGTTGATCACCACCGAACAGCGACTTCTCACGTAACGCGTCAAGCACATCACGCAACTCGCAATGCCGTCCGTTGAACGTCTCGACGGAATCCTCCGCCTCGAGCGCTCGCAACAACGCCAACTTCGCCTCGTGCTGCAAGAAGCCGTCGTCCCCAGCCAGTACACACACCGGCGCCTTGACCGCCGGCTCTTGATCAACGAACAGTTGGAGTGCGGAAAGCGTGTTTGAGTTTTTCTTGGCCATGCTGCGTGCCATTGTAACGCCAGCCTGACCAAGCGTTTAGGGCCAGAGTTCAGGTGATAATTCGCCTATTCTCAGGGAAGGTGCATTTTTCTTCGCATCTTCTCGCAGCGGACGATAAGATGCACCTGCGGTTTGCCACGGGCTCTTGCCAGCGGCCTGGTCCTACCAGTCTCGTCTTGCTCATCTCATTTCAGTTGCCTTAAATGATTCGGCTTCGGAGAACAATCATGAAATCTCTAGCATGGTCCGCAGGTATTCGCGTTTCTGTCGCTCTGTCTTTGGCGGTTTGCCTAGTTTTGTCTTGCCTGCTTGGCAATGCTCAATCAGCGGAACTCACAGCAGTCTATGAGGGTGACGAACTAGGTGATCCATCCAGTTACAAGGCTGCGGGCAATTGGGATATCAACCAAGCGCCGCTGAACAATGTGACAGACCAGTTCAACGTCGAAATCCCCACGGGCCATGGCGTGCTGTTCGATGTCGACCCCGCTTCGCAGATCAACGACTTCACACTAGCAAGCGGTTCAACTCTAACAGTCCCAGGTGGTCACAGCCTGACCGTGCTAGACGATGCGCTCATAGGTGGAGGGATCACCGCCGACTCGACTACGGCATTGTTTCAAGCAACGGGAGCAGGAGCAGCATTCGCTCCGGAAGGGGCTCAACTGTTCGCAACCAATGGTGGAACCGTCCGTGTTGCCGCAACGATGTTTACCAATACTGCCCTTAGCGGCAACGCTACTCAGTTCTCTTCAAGTGGTGCCGGCTCTCTACTGGACCTCACGTCGTTGCTTAGCTACGCCGATTCCAGAAACTCCAACGGCACACGATCGATCAGTGCCAGCAACAACGGTGTGATTGATCTCTCCAATCTGGGGACGATTGCTAAGACCGGAAGTGGAGTCATCGGTATTCAAGTTGCCAGCGGCGGGAACGTGAATCTCGACGGACTGACAACCGTCACCGGAGCGACCCGTATTGATGTTGATAACCCGACCTACGCACTCCCCAGTCTGACCACGGCGAGTGGACTGACTGTCGATCTAGCCAACGGTAGCTCGTTCACCGCTAACGACGCGCTGGATTACACCGAAGGTGCCGTCACCTTTGAAGGTGATGACGCAGGTACCTTCACCGCGACATCGCTCACCAACTTTACCAATAGCACGGCCAGCATGACCGCGGGACAAGACCTGAACGTTGCAGCTGGCGGACTGACCACGATCAACGGCTCTCGCTTCCTGCTGCGTGGCGGGAAGCAATACGGCGCAACGCAAATCACGGCCACGACATTCAACAACGAATACTTCACCGGCAACACGACACAATTCTCTGCTGATGGTACCGGCACGCTGCTCGACCTGTCGTCTCTGCAATCGTATGCCGATTCCAGAAACTCCAACGGCACACGATCGATCAGTGCCAGCAACAACGGAGTGATCGATCTCTCCAACGTCGGGACCATCACCAAGACTGCTAGTGGAGTCATCGGTATTCAAGTTGCCAGCGGCGGGAACGTGAATCTCGACGGACTGACAACCGTCACCGGAGCGACCCGTATTGATGTTGATAACCCGACCTACGCACTCCCCAGTCTGACCACGGCGAGTGGACTGACTGTCGATCTAGCCAACGGTAGCTCGTTCACCGCTAACGACGCGCTGGATTACACCGAAGGTGCCGTCACCTTTGAAGGTGATGACGCAGGTACCTTCACCGCGACATCGCTCACCAACTTTACCAATAGCACGGCCAGCATGACCGCGGGACAAGACCTGAACGTTGCAGCTGGCGGACTGACCACGATCAACGGCTCTCGCTTCCTGCTGCGTGGCGGGAAGCAATACGGCGCAACGCAAATCACGGCCACGACATTCAACAACGAATACTTCACCGGCAACACGACACAATTCTCTGCTGATGGTACCGGCACGCTGCTCGACCTGTCGTCTCTGCAATCGTATGCCGATTCCAGAAACTCCAACGGCACACGATCGATCAGTGCCAGCAACAACGGAGTGATCGATCTCTCCAACGTCGGGACCATCACCAAGACTGCTAGTGGAGTCATCGGTATTCAAGTTGCCAGCGGCGGGAACGTGAATCTCGACGGACTGACAACCGTCACCGGAGCGACCCGTATTGATGTTGATAACCCGACCTACGCACTCCCCAGTCTGACCACGGCGAGTGGACTGACTGTCGATCTAGCCAACGGTAGCTCGTTCACCGCTAACGACGCGCTGGATTACACCGAAGGTGCCGTCACCTTTGAAGGTGATGACGCAGGTACCTTCACCGCGACATCGCTCACCAACTTTACCAATAGCACGGCCAGCATGACCGCGGGACAAAACCTGAACGTTGCAGCTGGCGGACTGACCACGATCAACGGGTCTCGCTTCCTGCTGCGTGGCGGGAAGCAATACGGCGCAACGCAAATCACGGCCACGACATTCAACAACGAATACTTCACCGGCAACACAACGCAATTCTCTGCTGATGGTACCGGCACGCTGCTCGACCTGTCGTCTCTGCAATCGTATGCCGATTCCAGAAACTCCAACGGCACGCGCTCGATCATTGCCAGCAACAACGGAGTGATCGATCTCTCCAACGTCGGGACCATCACCAAGACTGCTAGTGGAGGCATCGGGATCCAAGTTGAGTCAGGGGGTCGCATCGACTTAGCCAATCTCAACACTGCGGGCGTAGTCTCCATCTCAGCCGACGGTCCGCAGTCCACGCTGGCCGTTTCTGGCAACATAAACCTCTCGCCGCAAAGCTCACTCACTCTCACCGACGGAGCCAAACTCGAAGTCGGTAAAGATCTACTCTACGCCACGACGAATGAAGCCCAAGTGAATCTCGACGCAGGTATTGTGGAAGTTATCAGCGTGCAAGCTACCTTCCTGGAAGCGGGCGGTGACGATCTCGGCGTTGGCGGTACGGCGACCAACAACTTTGGCATCGGCCGGTTGATTGTTGGCGAAACGGGCACGCCCACCATGACATTCCTGACCGACCTGATCGATAACGGCAATCGCACCTCCGGCAAGGAAGCACTCTACTTGCCAGGATTTGGTGGACCGGACGGGTTGGAACTGATTGACGGCTCGATGCTCGTGCTGGGCGACATCAATGCTTATGCGCTGGTCAATGGGGTGATGACTCACTTGAATTCACTGTTCTCCGTGGGCAGTAACGTCGCAGCCTTTAGCGGCGGCACCATCGCGCGCACCTTCCCAGCCGACTTCGATTTCGATGCGGATGTCGATGGGGATGATCTGGCCACGTGGAACAGCAACTATGGCACGCAAACCGGCGCAGATTTCTCCGATGGCGATGCCGATAAAGACACCGATGTCGACGGCTTCGACTTCATCCTGTGGCAACGCTTCCACACGGGCAGCACGCCAAGTACAGCGGCCAACGTGACCGTACCCGAGCCTTCAACCTTAGTACTCGCACTAGGTCTTTTGACTCTAGGCTTAGCCTCACGGAAGAAATGCTCGCCCCTCTAGAGCGAACGAAGCAGGTGTACTCATTGCCCTGCGACTAGCGCATAGTAATCTACTAAATCCGCCCTCAAGCCTAGAGCCCTACCGTTGCCCGCGCTCGTGTTCCATTGCCGTTTGATCCGGCGAATGGTGGTCTGGCGAGCGGCGATCTCGCGGTGGCAACGGTCGTACCACTGGCACGCGTTGCTTGGCGTTCGAGTTCGAGATGGGTCTCACGCCGCGCAACCGACCGGCCGGTTTTGGGCGACTAAGCACCACGGGCGACGGCGTCTGCGCTGCCGTCACATTGCCGGCCGTATCTCGCGCTTCCACTTTTAGATAGAAGCGGTCCGGCACGTGTCGTTCAATCCGCCAGGCGTATTGCCCCGTGTTCTCTAAGTCCGTTGCGACGGTTGACCAGGGGCCGTTTTCGTGGGAACTGTAAAACAAACCGATGGGGCGTTCTTCCAGATTCGTATCCGCAGCCGCCCATTGGATGAGTAAGTTATCGGCTAGAGGCCCCCTACCAATCTCTGCGGAAAT
This sequence comes from Adhaeretor mobilis, assembly GCF_007741515.1. Lineage (GTDB taxonomy): Bacteria > Planctomycetota > Planctomycetia > Pirellulales > Lacipirellulaceae > Adhaeretor > Adhaeretor mobilis. Next base: position 4,701,496 of record NZ_CP036263.1, on the reverse strand, counting down.
TAGCTCTGCGGTCGGTGCGTGCAAGTCAACTCGCACGGTCATCTCCGGCTGGTCGCCTGCTTGGGGGGTCGGTGCAGCCGCGCCGTTGGCGCCATCGACGAGTATCTTCAAACCAAACGTCCCTGAGCCCGGCACGGTCACGCGAATTGGGCTACGATTATCCGTGTCCACAGCATAGCTGGCCCACGTCTGGCCGCCATCTTGCGTGCCCCAAATTTCTACGCGAGCAACCCCCCAGCGTCCCACCGTTTCTAGGTCGTACTCCACATCAAACGTACGACTGCTCACGAGCATTGCCGGTAGGCCGCTAGGATCGGCAGCCGATCTCCAGCGGCTGTCCGTTTCGGTGGATTCTGTGGGCGCTCGGTACGGCGCGGGGGTCAGCTCGCTGGCGTCATAGTCCTTAGAGTTGATTGTGTCGCGATTGAAACGATCGTTTACAAATCGCGTTGGCGAATCTGTTCGCTCGTTGGCGACAAACGGGTTTTGTTGCACTAAGTCCTTCCCGAAGCCTTGGGAGTTGCTGTTTTCAGGATAGGATCGGCCCGTGACGGAATTTTCGGTGTAGGTGTTTTTGTAGGGCGGAACACCGGTCAGTTTATCAACCTCACGCTGGTCGGCAGGAACACGCACCGTAGGCAGCGGACGATGACGGCGGGCAGCGTTGAGTGCCGGCCATTCAAGATCGTCAACGCGAGCACCGCTGCCCCGAGCGATCGTGTCACCCGATTGTGCTTCCCCCAGCGAAGGGCCATTATCGACATCTTCATCCGACGGTTGAAACCCAAAAGGATCACCCGCTCGCGCCGAATCGCCTGCTCGTGACTGTACTGTGTTCCCAGCGTGATCGGCAATGCTAGCGCGAACTTGAATGTCGCGTGACTCGATTGCAAATCGAGCCCGACCCATGAGCCGATCGTCCTGCGTTACATCGGCGTCCGGCAAACGCACGGGGCGCCACACGCCATTATCGGCACGAACTTCAACTCGCAAGGTTTCGCTTTTCAGATTCTTATCGCGGGCAGCGTATCGAATCGTCGCGTTCTGTCCGTCGGAAGCTACTGCGAGTTTTAATTGCGGATTCTCGGTATCCACGACAAGCCGTATCTGCGGTTTGATCTCGCCGGAGGGCCAAGCGTTGCCGCGGCGATCGACCATTTGTACCGCAAACCAATACTCGCCATCAGCAGGACAGTGGTAACTGAAGCCACGCACATTGGACTCGGCTTCCTGAAGTGATTGCCAATCGGCAGCTGCTCCGCGTGACATGAGCAATCTTACTTTGTTCACTTCGCTTGCCAGGGGATCGCTGGCGTTCACTTGATAGGGCAGCATGAAGATGCGTTCACCCAAGTAGGTAGTCTGCATCTGTGGCGGTTCAATCGGAAAGCGCGCAGCCCCGACTGCCGATCCTAACAGCACGACTCCCAGGACGACTGCGCACACTTGTCGCACTATCAGTGCGACTCGCAGTGGTGGAAGTGGTGATTTCACTAGGTACAACTCATGATTCAAGTAAGCAAACCAAAATAGCCGGCAAGCTACGCCTCGCCCGGTCTCCTCTGCGAACGAGTCCGACCACGCGCGCAGCGGCCCCTAACGGTGGTATCGGAGCTTCCCCAGGGGCCGCTTCACTCGCTTGGCCTCATCCAGCAGAGTCTGCCGCAGAAGCTAAACCTTGCGGGTTGCGGCACTTATGGCTTTCCAGGAATTTCTGCCGGTTAGGGCATTCGTCTGGACTCATTTTCAGGGGCGGTCAATAATGGAGGAATCATGGGCAGTCACGGGGAGAGCCGCCACTGCTAGACATTATGGGGCGAGGCAACAGGGGCGGCGAGGAAAGAAGTGCTGATATCCGAAATTGATCCAACGAAACTGCCAGCCAAACCACCGACATTGGAGAACGCTGCCTGGGGCCTCACCACGGCCATGCTTTGGTTTGCCGTGATCTTTGCGCTAATCGCCATAGCGATTCAGGTCGCTAAAAAATTTCGCACGCGCAATGCGGGTGTCAATTTCGACGCCAGCGAGGCGATGACCAACTTCCGAGACTTGCACTCCCAAGGGGGGCTCAGCGACGAGGAATACAAAACTATCAAGAAAAAGCTTGCTAGCACTGTGAAGAGCGAGCTTGGAGAGAAGTAGCAATAGTCGAGATTGGCTCCTCGTAGTGCTCGTCATTATCCGCTTTGCGAATCGTGCTAGCGACTAGAACATGATTCTCGCAGCGAATCGCGACAATGTGAAACCCTAACACCCCTAACACTTGAGGGGATACCGCCACCTAGGACCAAGTGCGCCAGCAGATGCGCCTGACACGGTTGTTCGGCACTCAGCCACAGAGGTGATGAATGCCAGCACACCCAGACGAAGTTAATCCCAGTACAAGAGACTCATCGGCGAACGAAGATCGCTTGCCGTACGTAACCATAACCAGTGATAAATTGCCCAACCATTTGGGCAGCTCGAGCTGAGTGCGACACGGATGACCCGCCCAGCCCATAAAGTTTACCAGACATCAAGTCTTGCGAGTGCGAACCTCCCTCGCCGGCGAGTTTGATCAGGCAACTCCTTCGAGCAACTTAAGCATAAATCGATCCGCGATGGCTGCCGGGACGGCGATGACCCGGCACTGCCAAGCACATGACGAAGGAGCCACCATGCCCTCCAGCAGGGACATCACCAAACGTAGCGGCGCTTCCAAGAAAAACGCCTTCTGTTCGTTCTGCCGCAAGAGCTATCGCGACGTCGGTCCGTTGGTCGAAGGCCCGGGCGACGTTTACATCTGTGGCGAATGTATAGAGTTGTGCCAATCCATTTTGGATCAGGAACGCAAACGCCGCGGCACGAGCAAAACGCTCTTCACCAAGATCCCCAGCCCACGAGAAATCGTGGCGGAGCTTGAAGAGTACGTCATCGGCCAAGAGTCCGCCAAACGGGTGCTCGCCGTCGCAGTCCATAGCCACTACAAGCGGCTCATGGTGGCTGAGGATGAAACAGATATCGATATCGACAAGTCAAACATCCTGCTCGTGGGCCCCACCGGCTGCGGCAAGACTTTGCTCGCTCGCACCTTGGCCAAGAGCCTCAACGTGCCTTTCGCCATCGGCGATGCCACGACGCTCACCGAAGCGGGCTACGTGGGCGAAGATGTGGAGAACTTGCTCTTGAAGTTGCTCCACGCAGCAGACTTCGATGTGGAAGCTGCCCAACGTGGCGTGCTGTACATCGACGAGATCGACAAGATTGGCAAGACGAGCCAAAATGTTTCGATCACCCGCGATGTTTCGGGCGAAGGTGTTCAGCAGGCACTGCTGAAGATGCTCGAAGGCACCACGGCCAATGTGCCGCCGCAAGGGGGACGCAAACACCCCGAGCAGCAGTATATCCAGCTCGATACGTCGAACATTCTGTTCATCTGTGGCGGTACGTTCGATGGCGTGCAGGATGTCATCAGTAAGCGATTAGGCAAACGCTCGATTGGCTTTAGCCAGAGTGAAGATACCGCGAGTGACATGAGCCTGGGCGAGATTCTCTCGCACGTCACCACGGACGACATCATCGAGTACGGACTCATTCCCGAGCTCGTTGGACGCCTACCTGTAGTGACTCATCTTGAGCCGCTGAAGGAAGATTCGTTGGTCCGCGTCCTCACAGAACCGAAAAATGCTCTTACCAAACAATATGAGCACTTGTTTTCGATGGAGGATGCCGATCTTAAGTTTACCGACAAGGCCCTCAACGCAATCGCCCACAAAGCGGCCGAACGCGAGACAGGTGCCCGCGGCCTGCGGTCGATCATCGAGAACGTGATGCTGGACATCATGTTCGAGCTACCCGACCAGCCCCGCGGCAGCCGGTACACCATCACCGACGACATTGTCGATGGCCGAGCCAAGTTATTCAGCGACGAAGAGGCCCCGGCCAACAAGAGTGCCTAAACGAGTGTTACATCGAAGGAGCGAGTGACGTTCAAGCCAGTGGGGATCGGCAGACCGCCCCGTTGGACTCTCAAGTCACAATCGCCAACAAGAACGGGCCCCCAGGAGCAATCCTGGAGGCCCGTTTTTTTCTTGCGCTAGGAGTTAAGGCCTTGTTTTTGATCGTGAATAGCTTGCAAGCTATATTATCAAGTGAGCCGTCCATAATCGTCAGCAATGTACTGCAAAACTTTTTTGGTTTAGGATATCTACTGTGCGATCTGACACTGTCTTGGAGATCAGCCATGAAAAATGCAATCTATCTACTCATTTTCTCTATGTGCGTAGCCCCAGCTTCATGCTTCGGAAGAGAATGGGTAAGCGCATCTGGGAAGCATCGTCGAGATGCTGAACTCATATCCACAACAAGGAAGGTAGTCAAGATTCGCAGTCAAGAAGGAAAGATTATTTCACTCGCTTGGGGTACTCTTTCTGGTGATGACAAGTCTTACGTGAGGAGTTCCAAGCAATTCCTGGCTTTCAGAGTTAAGGAACTTGAGCAGCAGCTGAAAGACTCACGACACGAGCTGGCTGAGTTGACGAAATCGTCCAGAGCCTTGGAGAAGCAACTTCAGGAATTCAAAGAGGAAAAGCAAAGGCTGGCGGCACTGCAAGTGACTCCTCCCAATCAACGTCTTTTACAACAAAAGCGGCAACCAGATAATCTTAATCGGAATTGGCAACAGGTTCCGATCAGGGGTGCAAACCAACAACTATATGGCAATGTTGGCGAAGGTCATTGGGTAAAGTCAAAGACAAACGACGGTACAGTAGTTGTTCTAGAAGACGGTTCGACTTGGAAGATTAATCCGCTCGGGAGGTTAGATTCAGGGCTTTGGTTGCCCCTCGACTCGATCATAGTCTTAAGTAATCCAGATGTTATACATCCCTATCGGTTAGTGAACGGAGATGATGACACTATTGTTGAAGCTGCTTACTTGGGGACAGCGAACTGAGAAACATGTGGAGTTCATTGTCCGCCAAACTTCAACTGATCTTGCAAGTGTACTTCTCGCCATCCTACCGCATCCCAATCCAAGGTCCCTACGACCTCCGCTCCAGTTTCTACCTTCTCTCTATCAGCACTGGCGGCCCCAGCTTGCGACGAGGTGCTCCCAGCCAACTTCGCTACACGTTCCATACGCCCGCGGGGCTCGGCGGGAATAACGCCGCCACAGCAAGCTTCGCTTCCGGCTTCTCCAGTGGCGAGGGTTCCCCGTCGTGCGGCACGATCTCGACCGACTCGTAGCGATGCCCCATCGGTACCGCTTCATCTGCGATGGGCTGGCAATGCACGGCTGTGCTCATGAATCCTATAATAGCAGCTGAGCTCAATTTCCGGCAAAAACGCTTTCAAGCAAACAGCATTGATTGCTGATCGCAACCGGAACGAGTACGCTACAACACGCATGACACCCATCAATATCCTCACTGCAGATCTCGCCAACCCAGCGCACCAAGCTGCCATCATCGCGATGCTGGACGCCTACTCCGCGGATCCCATGGGTGACGGCCACCCGATTAGCGACTACGCACGCGCGAATTTAATTGATGGGCTTCGCAAGCATCCCACGACTGTCGCTTTTCTCGCGATGCAAGGCGAGCAACCGGTCGGCATGATTATCGCCTTCGGCGGTTTCTCCACGTTTGCCGCGAAGCCGCTGATCAATCTTCACGATGTATACGTGGCACCCGAGGTGCGGGGGCAGGGCGTTGCTCGCCGATTGCTGGAGGCTGTTGAAGCTGCGGCACGAGAAACCGGCTGCTGCAAGCTCACGCTCGAAGTGAAATTGCAGAACACAAGGGCCAGTAACATCTATGCAGAGTTCGGATTCCAACCCGCACCGTCGCCGGCCGATTGCTCAATGCAAGAGCCTGAAGATGCGATGTGGTATATGAGCAAACCGCTAAATTGACGCTGTAGTTAACCTTTTGCTAACTTCTGCAGTACTTCCAGCCCGCGTTCCAATGTATCTAGGCTTGCAGCGTAAGAAATCCGAAAGTGGGTATCGCGGCTACTAAAGATCTCGCCGGGAATGATCAGCAGTTCGTTTTCAATGGCCCGTCGTACGAATTGCTGCCCCGTTTCGTCGGTAGGAACTTTCGGAAAAACATAGAACGCTCCGCCAGTAGGGTTCACCTCGTAGCCGACATCTCGCAAGCCGTCGACAATCATGTCACGCCGTCGGGCGTACTCCGCCGCCTGCTCGCTCATGTCTACGTCGAGCGCCGCCAGCGCCGCATGTTGCAACGGGTGCGGCGCGCACACAAAGGTGTACTGCTGCAACATCGTCAGCTTATCAATGACCGCCGCCGGCCCGTGCACCCAGCCGAGTCGCCAGCCGGTCACGCCATAGGCTTTGCTGAAACCATCAACAACAATCGTGTTCTCATTGTGCACCGCGGGGGAGGGCAGGGCACCGTCGTAGCAGAACTGACGATAGATCTCGTCGCTCAGCAGCGCAATGTTGTGCTTCGCAGCCAGCTCCGCCAATGCTTTTACTTCTTGTTCAGTGGCTACGACTCCCGTAGGGTTGGCCGGGCTGTTGAGCAGGATAAGCTTTGTGCGCGGGGTGATCGCCGCGGCGACTTTATCGACATCAATTCGAAAGTTGGGGTAGGTATCCAGCACCACGGCCTTGCCACCCGCCATGCCCACGAGCGCCGGGTACATGACAAAGTAGGGGTCGAAGCATATCACTTCGTCGCCAGGATCCACGAGCGCCATCATCGTGAGCACCAGCGCACCGCTCGTGCCGGAAGTCACCAGCACCCGGCGATCGTCGTGACCGTACTGCGCATCGACCTTCGCTTGCAGCGCCTCCCGCAAGGGTGAAACGCCTTGGGTCAGACTATACCCATTTTTATCCGAGTTAATCGCCTCACAAGCAGCAGCTTTGATTGCATCTGGCACAGGAAAGTCGGGCTGCCCGATCGACAGATTGATCGGATTCTCCATCTTCGCCGCCAAGTCGAACACCTTGCGAATGCCCGAGCTATCGAAGTGTGAGGTCCGTTTTGCTAGCCAAGATTCGCTCATCGTCATTTCCTAAGATATCAGTTTACCGTTTGCCGTCGTCGTTCCGACGTCGCTTCAACCCAAATCGATCTAGACCTTCACTTCGTCCACTACCGTCGTTGCCGAGCGCCATTGTACCAACGCCACCATCGCCAGCGTGCCGGCCACACCAACGATTTCTGTGGTCGTGAGTTTCTCCTTATCGTAGCCCCCCCACACCAGCGCCATCATGGGTACCACGTAGGTGACCATGCCTGCAAACAGCGGCCCCTCGGTCTTAATGAGATGGATAAACATGAGAATCGCCACGCCAGTGCCTAAGACGCTCAATACCGCCAGCGAACTCCAGGCGAGCGCTACATTCTGCGGCTCCGCGGGCCCAGACAACCCAAGAGCTTCGAGCGCCCCGGGTGCCCATTGTAGGGGGGCGAGCACCGCTGCCCCGGTGAGTAGCGTCATGAGCGTGAGTGTCGCAGTCGGCACATGATCGAGCTTCCACTTGATATAGGTGTTTCCAATGGCGTAGGCCACCGGCACGGATAGCGCCATGAGCAAATGCAGCGTAGAAATACCACGTTGTTGGCCGTCGCTCACAATTAGCCCCATACAAGCCAGACCGCCTAGTACGCCTACCAATTGTCGCGACGTAGGATGCACGCTCAGCATGGGAATGGAAATCAGGATGGTCGCGATCGGCACAAGCGCAACCATCAGCCCGAAGTACGCATGCTCATCCGCCTGTGCCATGACGTAGGGCTGCATCGCAAACGGCAAAGAATTTGCTAGCACGGCGACAACACCGATATGCATCCAATCGCTTCGCGAGAGCCGAGCCCATTTGCGCGTCACCAAGCAATACAAGCCAACAACGATCGAACCGCCTATCAGCCGCCCCAACCCCACGGCGATCGGCCCCATCGCCTGCAGCGCACGATCCATAAGTATGAAGCTCGCGCCCCAGATCACGCAGATAAATAGGAAGAAGAAGTAAGACACAGAGGGCAGCAGTAAGGTGAGGGGTAGGGAGTGCGAGAGAGCGTTTGCACCATCGTACAGCACAAACTTGAAACCCTATACCCTCTTCACGGAATCACTAATCCTGCTTAATCCGCTTGACGCCAGCTCGTGGGTTACCAGTTGGCCTCCAGTAATGTGATTGGCTTCAAACCGCAGGAGAGAATTCTCGGGTGAAAAACAGGTAATAGGCGAAAGCAAAAGCCGCTAGTGACATAATGGGAAGCAAGCACAGCCGCCATTTGTCACGTGTATTGGGTTGAATCGCTGCGGCAATCAGCCGACAGACGACAAGCACCGCCAACACCATGTTGGCAAGAATGACGAGCATTGCGAAAACACGAACGAAGAATAAAGCACTAATCTGCCCCTGCTCGTCTAGGGAGTACTGCACCGGTCCAGAGGAGCCCGGGAGTTGCAATTGTTGGGCTGTCTCGACTAGTACAATTATCCAAACGCTAGTCGATAGTAGAAGAGTTGCTGCCCGAAGCTTGGAGTTGCTATGGGTGTTATCTACTTCGTCGCAGTAAATACAACTCCCCCAAGCGACAAGTAAGGCACTTAAGGTGGCGAGCAGCACAGCAATCATGGTTTTTTCTCTCAAGCGAGATGACAACCATAGCTTACCGAACGCGGCACTTGAATTGAATCACGCCGCCGTCGCCTGGCTCGAGAGGCTCGACGATTTCCCAGCGTACGACCAACGAGCCTTGCACGTTGGGCTGGGTCTTAAAGTCGGCTTCGACCGTGGACTTTTGGCTGCCTTCGATGTATTCCAGCCGAGTGGTGAGATTGTCCACGATTGTCACGTTACCCATGACGCGGTCGCCAATGTTGTCGAAACGCAGGGTGAATTCTACTTCTTCGCCTGGCCTGGCGTGGTCGGTCGAGGCAAGTTTCAGCAGTCGTAGCTTCGGAGAATTTGGCTCGCGCATCTGGTAAACTACACCCGGCTGGCGCAGGCCAACCTCGGCGTGAGCTATCACTCGCCCAATGGTTACTTGAGCGGCTTGATTGCCTGTCCAGGCAATCGCAGCTAAGGAAGCACGGCCCACGAGCGGTCCTTGCGATTGGCTCATTTCGCCTGTGGAAACGACTTGGATGTCCGCATACGGCTGCAAACGACCTAGCACTTGCCCAACGCGGCGGACACGCTCGGTCGCCCTGGCCCGGTCGCGTTCTTTCAGCAAGCTCGGCGGCAGGTTCAAGCGATCGATGGTGGGCTCGGTTTGGTTGAGCGAAATCAGTGCGCCTTGGTTCTCGTCGATTCGCACCAATGATTGATCTTGAATCGCACCGTGCGGCGCATCAATGCGAGCGTAAGCACGCAGGTCAATCACACGGCGAATCGCACCAAAGCGTGGTGCGTAAATACAGACTTGATTGCTCGGCGTCACGACTGTGCGGCCATCAACCGTGTCGTAGTGAGCGACGGTATCTTCCTGGCCTAACCCATCGACTGTCCAGTCGGCGCGCACGCTAGCCGGATTGCCTTTGTCGCCACCATCACACAAGTATTCATCGCCTGGCCCCGCTGCGCCATCGCCAGTGCGGCAACTGCTGCAACAAGCGCAGCCGGTGTCTACAGGGCAATCGGCAATCGGTTCCGACGCACTCGCCAGCTGTGCAGACGTAAGCGACGAAGGCAATTGCTTGGGAATACGGCGATCGCTCGTTTCAGGGCTTTGACCGCGAAGCAGCGCCTTGTCGATCGAATTACCTCCGATCACCGAACCACCCAGTGCTGCACTATCCAAAGCAGCTTGGCACGAACACATCATCAGCGTCGCTACGGCGATAACCGTGTAGCGAAGCCAACTGGGCATGAATGAAGTGTTTGCGTTGGAGTGATTCGTCATAGTGATTCGTCGAAGGTGAGAAAACGTGTTTCGCCCAATCGGATTCGTTAGCCGCCGAACTCGTTCGGCGCTGGGTGTCCTTGGCTGATAGGCATCGTTGGCCTGATAGGCTCGGCGCCGGGACGGCGACGGCTAACGGGCAAGGTTCCCGCTTGGGTTACTCTCCATCCCACCACTCTCCAACCCTGTGGACCAAGCGTTGTATACCAATGGCCGTGGCGCGTTGTACGTAAATGCCGGATCGTAGCCCGACGTTTCTGGTGTCCGCCCACCCATTCGCAATATCGCGATGGGTCGACCGACCGCCTTCGCCGCGAGGAGTAAATCTTCACCCGGGCGAGCTTCTGCCCAGTTGGTTCCGCGTTCTGCTCTTTGGAGAATTGGAACCGCAGTGTGCGGGTCTTCCACATAGATTACGCGGGTGATAAACTTCCCCTCAGAGGCCAACTGCAACTCCTCGGCAGTGAGATCCACAGGCACCGGAAACTTCAAGGCCTTGCCTTGTGGCGGATGCAATCGATCAACTAGTTCGATTGTGGGAAAGAGTTCCACTTCGGGTTGATCCTTCAAGCCAGAAACTTGAAAGCGATAGACGGGCCCAATCCGCAGGCCCACTTTCAAGCGTTCTGCGTAAGCCATGTCTGCTGAACCGGCGAACGAACTGCCAACAGCCGGGGCGATTCGCACACCCTGGGGTGCGCGAATCTCCACCGGCTGGCAGTATCCATGAACCGCTCCGCCGCGTGCTAACCGCTGGCGTCCAATCGCTCCCGGAGGCATAGCACTGGAGTGCAACCAGTGCCCCGCTGTGGGTTGATCTGCCGCACTTGGCGACACAAACAAACACCCCAGCAGTACTGCCCTTAGTAATTTGCCATCAATACGCTTCACCCTATTCAATCGAAACTTGTTCGATCGAATCATGGCAAAGCAACTGCAGGCGTGGAGCAAGTTCATAGTGTTCAAATTCAATTTTAAAAAGCTAACAGCTAATAGCTCACAGCTAACAGCTTTCTACTGACATTCCTGGCAGCCATCGTCATTGCAAGCACGGCAGCTAGCCATCTTTGCCTTCAGATTCTGAAACATCGTCGGCACAGCAGGAGCAACCGTGCCACCGCAGATCCGTGTTCCAGCACGCTGGTTCTCGTCAATGGAAATATTATTCACTGGACGTGGGTAGCTCATGCCCGGACGCTGCTTCACATTAATCTTCATCTTGTGAACTGGCGGTGGCATACGAACTCTTGTGCGGTTCTTCATCGTGTGTGAAGTTAAACCGGCTTGATGACCCAGCGGGATGTGCGGCGGACCAGGCAGACCAATTGGTGTGCCCACATGAGGCATTCCGTATTGAGGCACGTTCACGCCGGCAATCATATGCGGAGGCACAGCCATCGGGCCAACACCCGCAGGATTCATCCCGACCGGGCCCATGGGTGCGCCGTCCATCGGACTACCGCCACCAGGCATGCAGCTGCCGTCTGGGCAGCCTTGCATATAGCCAGCACGCTGGACCATCCCACCGGCTAAGCCGCGAGCGGCTTGCAAGTCGAGGTTACCGATGCGTACGATCGCTAAGATCGAACCGCGACGGTCCGCTTCATCGATGGGATCAACGCCCGGATCGAGTCGTGTGCTCACCAAGGTCTCAACACCAGCCAGCGCCAGCTCTTGGAACTCGGGATCTGGTAGGTAAATAACCTTCGTCACGAAGTTGCCGCTAAGCACTTGGTCGAGATCTTCGTCGGTAAACTGAATAGGGATTGGTGCATGGGCCAGATAAGCATCCGTACGAGGAGTCACCGGAGCGACTTCTACGGTTGGATACAACTCGACACCCGGACGCTCCGGCAAGTTGGAAAGCTTCAAGCGATAGAGTCCGCCTTGGTTGAAGTTCTGACGCCCAGGCATCACCAGTGGCGAGGAATCAAACATTCCCGCACCGCTTACGTCCCAAGCAACTTCGCCACCCTCGACACCGAGGAATGCAAGTTGCGAAGTGGCACCGGGGCCACTCATGCCGCATTGCGGCCCGCTCATGCACTGAGCTTGCTGCACGCCTGCGTCTTGCTTGAACGATGCCCGTTGGATGGGACCAACCGGTGGCATTCCCATTTGCATGGGGCCAGGGCCGGGCATTCCGGTACGTCCAGCCATCGCCGGTGGACAACCGCCTGGGCCGCACATCGCAGGGCCGCCTGGGCCGCCAGGTCCGCCCATAGCAGCAGCACGCATCATGGAGCTGCTAGCGGGCATGCCGCCACCAGGACCAATCACGCCAGGACCAGGACCACCGACACCGGGGCCAGGTTCCATCAAGCGCTGCGAAGGCGGCAAGTTGTGGGCAACACGCCCGCCACCGCCCATGCAGCCGACGGTCGACGCGATCGCGACCAGGCAAAGTAATTTTTTAGCCAAGTTGACTCTCATATCGTTCCCCCTGAACTGAAAGACGTTGCCGCAGCGGTACCGCGTCAACGGTGGAGACTGTGCCCTGCGGTTCGCAGTGCGCTTCAGCTTCCCAAAATTGCGTTTATGGTGGTTCAATCAACTGGGAGAACGCATCGACCCCTCACCCGAGTCAACTGCTAGCAGCAACCAACTCTGGCGTGGACTCGCCCGGCAGATTCAACCTAGAATCCGCCCGCACAACACTTGTCGAATAACAATGTGATCGCGCTGCTCTTCCGAAAGTATTTGGTCGGTAGAACGCGACCGGAATCTTTGACAAAACCGACAAAACCGGCAGAGGAAGGCCATCTTGCGTCGTTTAACATCCGCTATCACTGGTCTCGCATTCGTTGCTGTTGGCGTGCTAGCGGCGATTTATGGAAAGCAATTGCGCGAGAAAGGTGCGGAAGTTTCCCCTTCTGCCGCTAAGCCGCAAGCTGTGGTACAGCAGATTGTTTCCTCGGGCGATGGAAATCGCTTTGTGGCCGAGACGCTCGAAACGATCGAGCGCAGCATCAACATCGTTGCCAAAGTGCGGCAGCGCGTTCATCTCGGCAGCAGCGAACTCACCGGCACCGGCCAGTACTGGCAGCAAGGAGCTGGCAACCAGCGCCGCACGCGATGGTCGTTGCAGACACTTGTGTCGGGAGAGCAGGGCAGTTTGCTGCAAGTTTTTGATTCACAACACCTGTGGACCGACCTGCATCTGCCTAGCAAACACGAAGTGACGAAGATCGACCTGCATGAACTCCGTCGACTGCTGGCCGCCAAGGCAGCAAACAATAGGCAAGCCCCGAACACACAAGGCAGAGGCCCGAGCGACGCGCGCGTTGCCCGCCCTACGCAACAGTTGCTACTTGCCCATCGAGGCGGACTCACTCAACTGCTTGATGAACTCGTCCAGCGGTTTGATTTCGACGAGCCACGTCCCATGTGGTGGGAAGACCGCTCGGTCTTCGCGCTAATCGGCCACTGGAAGCCAGACCAAGTCGAAAAGCTCTGGCCCAACTACAAGCCGGGCGACGAATGGCCCGAAGCCTTGCCGCATCACGTGCTGCTCATGGTCGGGCAAACCAATCTCTTCCCTTACCTAATCGAGTACCGTCGTGGAGCGGACGCTGCTCTGTCACAAGGCGAGGTCGTGTTTGAACCCGCTGATGAGCCGCTCACACGCTATGAGCTCTTCGACGTGCAGTTCGCACAAGCGATCGACCACAAGCTCGACCTCTTCAAGTACGCCGACGCCGAGCACATTGCGGTCGACATCACTGGGGAAGTGTTCCACCGATTGTCACCGAACAAGGAAGAACCCGAGGTCGAGGCACCAATCCAGAGTGTAAGCAGCCGCAAGAACACGTTTCGCCGGTGAGGCGGAGAACACTTATCAACCTCACGGAATGACGGAGTTGGCTGAGACGGCAGTCGGAATGACAAGATGGTCGCTCCACCCAGCGGCACCGGCGAGAAGTTATTTCGCGGCTATTTGATCCTCGACTTGTGCTAAACACCGTGCAGATGCAACGCCGAGTTCAACGTCACGATGCGCAATTTCCCTTCGCGCCGGCGGATCACATTCACGCCACAGTTGCCTTGCAGCACGTCGCGTCCTCGATGCGGTTCCCTTCCTAGTAGCGTAGCCAAGTAGCAACGGTTCACGACGCTGTGAGCCACCACGGCGAATGACTCGCCTTCATGCCGCTCGTAGAGCGGATTCAACGCTCCGCTTACTCGTTCGAAAACCTGCGTGAAGGTCTCGCCCTCGGGATAGCCCACATCCCCCTCGGTATCCACAAACTGCCGGTACGCATCAGGCTCGTCCGCTTCGATCTGCGCCCACGTGCGACCTTCCCAGCGGCCGACGTGCACCTCGGCAAGTTCATTGACCGTTGTGACCTCGCCATCGTGCGGCTCGGCAATCGCAGCGGCGGTTTCTTGCGCTCGAAGCAGCGGGCTCGCGTACACGGCTTGCAGCGGAAACTCAGCCAGCGCATAAGCCGTGCGATTCGCTTGCGCTTTGCCAAAATCCGACAGCGGGTTGTCCACTCCTCGCCCCTGCAGCACGCCCCCTTCGTTGGCTGCGGTTACGCCGTGGCGGATGAGGTAGAGGAGCGTGTCGTTGGGCATATGAGTATAGTTTGGAATGATGCGATAATGATTGGAGTGGCGGTCCTTTTTATTCCCTTGAGGGTCGATCCCCAGGGACAAGCACACGTATGGCTTTGTCGTCAGGCTTCGGTCCTGCTGACTCTGGGAGTTTAGGACCTAAATGCTCCAAGTTAAATGAAGACCTCATCCAGTTGAGGAAGCGAGCGTCGTCCGGCTCAAATTTTCCTAACTCATTGATCCGGTTCGGGCCGATGCTCCAAATTATCTTCTTTGTGGCATCATACTTTAGATGACCTCCGTAGGGGTCGATCGGAACGCTTTCAATGATCCCATCATCAACGACTTGTGCAAGTGACTCGGGTAATTGACCGCGGCGCAGCCGAAATAGCTGAGTGCCCAATTGGGTTGATCGGAGTGACAAGTCCAGGATGTATGCTCTATAGATTCTTGCCGAGGGATCAGGCCCTAGGCCTCGAATTAGATGCTTTCCAAACGGATTGGTAACGCCAGCGAGTTGTCTCTTGGCCTGGGCCAATTTAGCTTCGTCTGGCATTTCGAAAGACTTACCAAAGTAGCCCCCAAAAGTGCTCAAAGGGTTGAGGGAGATTTCACGAGGCCATACCGAAACCTCTCCGTCCTCCGTTTTCTCTGTTTCTTCTGGTGCGGGATATCCTTGAGTTAGTTCACTCTCGTACGATTTGGCAAGCAGCCGCACGGTCGCTTCCCAGTTATAAGCTTCTTTATGGCTGTCGAGCATTTCAAGAATTGGCTTGCGCCTTTTTTCGAGTTCCGTGGTCACCCTTTTGCGATGCTCAGGGGAGGCATCCTCTGGAACCATGTATTCCAATTGAGCATCAATAGCCTGTTTCAAGTCATCGCCGCGCGGAAGACTCGCCAACCAGGGTTGATGGTAGAATTGAAAGTCGTGACATAGTCTAGCCTCGAGTGAGAAAGGTCTAGCGATGCCCTCATTCACAACTTGAAATAATTGTTCTGCTGCTTTTGCGGACACTCGTTCATTGATGAAAAGCTGTGCCGCTGCGATGAGGGAAGTCCTCTGAAACTCATATCCTTCCTTAACGCAATTGAGGTTTCCGTTCGATTGCATGAGTTTGTCACCGATACGGAAGCAAGCTAAGCAGAGTGTAGTTGCCTCAGCCGTTTCTCCTTCTTCCAACAGAAGTGTGATCTCTAACCGAGCTGCATCTCTAAGATGAAGTGCCGAGAAAAAACCCTTGGGTCCAGCCCCCATCTCCAGCTGAGGGATGTACGTCAGATGAGAAATGCTTTCTAGTTGCTCAATGTACTGTCGGTTCTTGTCTGCTATCTCATGCAAGAGCGGGAAAGCATCGCGAGATGGGACGGGAGTCACTCCGTCCGCTATGTCCCAAATTCTTTCTTCAGTGTCCCCTGGCTCTACTCTTCTTATCAATCCGTCTAGACGCGCCAATTCACTGATTCCATTACTCTCCACGTTCTTCTCGATAACAACTGGCACCAGCAATTGCTCTGGGACAACACCCCGAAAGTCCTTGAGGCTATTTTCCCCCTTCGCTTGATCGTTCCGTTGAGCTTGCGCATCCGTCAGGAATTGCACACTGAAGACGAGATGCGATACGAATAGAATCAAATGCCATCGCTTCCTCAATCTCGTCATGCAATCACCCCTGCATTGGTCGTTTTGAAATGAAACCCGCGCCGCGCCAACTCGCTCGCTGCTTTGATCGCTGCCACCATGCCTGTGGATTCCGCTGGGCTCGTGTCAGCATCCTTGCTCCAAGCTTTGTCGAATGCCGTGCCGTGGGCCACGCTCGTTCGCACGATAGGTAGCCCTAGGGTGATATTCACTGCGCGGTGCATGCCCAACAGTTTCAAAGCAATGTGACCTTGATCGTGATACATCGCCACGACGCCATCGAATTCGCCATCCACGGCGCGAATCAACAGCGTGTCAGCAGGGTAAGGGCCTGCCGCGTTGATGCCGGATTGTTGTGCGAGCTTCACTCCCGGCTCAATGATGCGAGATTCCTCGTCGCCAAACAGACCGCTCTCGCCGGCGTGCGGGTTCAAGGCCAGCACACCGATGCGCGGCTGCTCTACGCCAAAGCCCTCAGCAAACACCGCATTCGCGAGGCCGCACTTCGCGGCGATTCTCTCGGGAGTAAGCTGATCGAAAACATCTCGCATCGCGCAGTGCAGCGTCGAATGAATGACACCCAACCCGGCTTGTGATTTTTTCCCTTGGCGAGCCAATTCCTCAGCTGGCAAGTAAAGCATCATGGCGAAGTCATCGACTCCGCATAACTCGGCCAGTAATTCCGTATGTCCCGGGTACCAATGCCCGGCGGCATGTAACCCAGCTTTGTTCAAAGGGGCGGTCACCAGCCCGTCGAACTCTCCGGCCAGTGCGCCGCGTGTTGCTCGCACGACAGCTTGATAAGCCGCCTCGCCAGCCCGCGCATCGATCACGCCTGTCGGCGCGTCGAGCACCGCATCGTCGCCCATCGTTAAGCAGGCCATGTGGTGAGCATCAGTCACATCGGCTACCGCAGCCGCCAGTGCCGCGGTGGAGTCGACAGGCTTAATTTCAACTTCTGATCTCACGTGGGCGGCTGCCCGTCGCATGATTTCTGGATGCCCTAGCACGACTAGCCGTGCCGATTCGTGTACCGCAGGGTCAGCCCACGCCCGCACGATGACCTCTGGGCCGATGCCTCCGGGGTCGCCCATCGTTACGGCTAGCAGTGGTTTATGATCGGTGGAGGGCACAGTTGGAAAGCGGGTTGGAGTAGGTTTAGAACTTGGAAATGCAAGTGATTTGGTGGGTAAGCCGGAAGCGGCAGTAGAGCTGCGAACCTTCCACGATTCTAAACCCTGGCGACTCTCAAGCAACGCCCTGCCGTCGATGGGCGGGGCGAGTTACAATGACTAACTCGCTCTTGCAGACTAACTACCTTAAAGACACAAATGGCCCGAATTTTCACTACGCTCTCGACACTCTCGCTCGGATTGGTCGCCGCGGCACTTGTCCTCGGGCTTGGCATAGGCGACCTCTACACGAGTCCACCGGAGTCGAGTGACCTACGACTTAGGAGCATTCACTTGCTTACTGGCGTGGCCGCAGCCCTGGCGGTGGTGCTGGTTGAGAGCATCGTCGTGACGTATTTCATAGGTACTAGCCGCTGGTGCAAGGAGGTCACCGAGACCTACGCACTGGACACCCAATCACTACGAAAGAGCATCCAGCTCAAGCGAAAAACCTTTCCGCTGTGCCTCGTCGGCATGTTTACCGTGGTGGGCGTTGCCGCATTGGGTGCTCGCAGCGACCCGGGCAATGCCATGGAAAACACGGCTGACTGGGCGAATGTACACTTGGTGGCTGCACTCGCCGGCATCTGTCTAATTGGCTGGACCTATTACCGGGCGTGGCTAAATATCAGTGCCAACCAGACGGTCATCGAGAGCCTCGTCGATCAAGTGCAGAAGATTCGCAAAGAGCGAGGCCTGGAAACAGCCGACGATGACGCCTAGACTTTGCCACTCGCGGGGCAAGCAATTCGATAGCCTAAGCCCGCAGAATCGTCAAATTCCGTCAAATTCTTCACCCAGCTTGGCGATCAGCGCCCTGACAATCGCTTGCGAGTAACTATACTAGAAATTCGGAGGCAGGTAGACCTAGATCCTCTAGCCAGCCCAGCTACTAGTCAAGAATCGCATAATCCCCGCTCTTTTTTTCAGACGCACACCCAGGTTTTCCGCCCATGTCCAAAGCAATGACGATCTTGGGGATGGTCGTCGCGGGACTTCTCGCTGTGGTCTTCACACTAGATTGGGCCATCGGTGTGCCCTTCGAAACGGCTAACTGGAAGATGAATCTCGGCGTCATCCTCGGCAGCTTGATGCTAGGTTTCGCCAGTTGGGAAGCGTTTCGCGAAGTTCGCTAAGCAGGGCAGGATCGGGGGTTTCTGAGCCGACTGCTAATGCATGTTGGCTCGGATAGCGTGATGACGGCTCGGGGCGCATTTCAGGAGTCATTCTCCGGAAATTAAGCAGCGCGTAAGATGGAACGCTGCGGACGAACTTCAGTTCGCGCCGCGTAGATTGCAGCTAAATCACTGAGCGTCGTGACTACCGTGCCGTTGTTCTGAGCCCAAGCGAGTTTCGTAAGCAGGCGATCGACTTGCTTTTGCCCGGCCGATGAGCCAGCGAGCTTCTGCATGTCGATCTTCACGGCGGCTACGCCACCGGTTGCTACGTCACTGACAGACTTGGCGCTGCGGCTGGAGAATAGGCGTGGCCAGCTTGCCTCGATAGGGAATTCTATACCGGTAGCAAATCGCCATAGTCCCGGACCAGCTTGCCGCGGGCCTTTGCTGGCGGCATCTTCCACCAAGGCAGCCGTAATGTTCGCACCACTGGCCAGAGCCACGTAGCGGCGCAGTTGAGTCTCGCTTGCGAGCAGGCTTTCCACTTTAGAGGTTTCCTGAAGCTGCGCGAGCTTCTCTGTGGCGATGCGCAGCTCCGATATTTCAGAAACATCCAGCGCTAACTCACGTCCTGCGGGCTTTACATTGCGAAGAACGTTAAGCTGTTTCGAATCGCTTACTGCCCAAGTAGCGACCATTTGGTCGCTGGCCAATCGCGAAGCCAACCTCGAAACTACCCCCGCGTCCACGGTTCCGCCGAGTTTCATCACAAGGGCGACAGCGGGCCCTGTCGCAACAGATTCGGTTGAATTAGGCACAGCACGGGATTCACTCATGGCAGTAAGTCCTTTCGGGGAGGTCCTGGCAGTGGGGCGTTGGCAGCGCGCACCGTCTCGACTATGTTCCGTCATCGGATTCTCGCCCAAACCGTCTCGAATCATTTCCCCGGGAGAGCGCTCGGCCAAAGGCGGTAAACTCTGCGGGTAGGGTCGAGTCTGCCGAATCTACCTCCGGCTGGCAGCGTCTTATTTGTCAAGGTATCTCACGTTCGCGCGAGCAAACTGCTCTTGTTTTGAGAAATCTGTGCTATCTGTAGACTAAAAAGTGCTTTCGCGAGCGCCCCGCTGCAAGGCATTCGTTTCGCACTCTGCCGATGTGGCTCGTTTCTTGCTAGAATCATGTAGCGTCCAACCTTGCCTCACAGCACGTTTCTCCCCACCTTCCACATGTCCGAAGCCAACACTCATAGCACCGTCGATTGGAGCTTCCGCCCCTACAGGCTCTTGCCTAGCGGGCATTTGCAAACCATTGTCGGCATTCATTGGCCGCACAAGTATCGGCCTTACACGGCCAAACTGCACACGGTTTCTACAATCGATCCAGTCGGACGTTACGACGATGAGCAAATAGCGCTGCACGAAGACAAGCCCCAGAGTCATCAGAACGGTGGCTGGAAACCGGGTGACGCAATAGTCTTACTCATCCACGGGTTGGCGGGCTGTCACACCAGCAGTTACATGCAGCGCTGCATGGAGCGGTTGACCGATCGCGGCTACAACGTGTTTCGTATGGACATGCGTGGCTGCGGAGCAGGGGAAGGGCTTGCTCGCTTGCCGGCCCACTGCGGCCGTGGCGAAGACGTGCGCTCGGCGCTGGAATACCTTGCCGATCTCTACCCTGAGTCGCCAGTGCAGATCGTAGGCTTCTCGCTCGGCGGTACGATCACCCTCAACATGCTGGGCGATCACACAGGCGAAAAACTCGCTAACTACCAACGTGCCTTAGCGATTTGCCCGCCGATTGATTTATTCGACGTCGAGCAACGCTTCGACGGCATGGGTGGCAGGGCCTACGACCGCTTCTTTGTAAAACTGTTGTGGAAGCAAGTCATGCAACGTTGGCATTTGTTCCCCGAGGAAGCGCCATCGCCTACGCCGCCTCGTCCCAAACGTCTAAAACAAATCGATGAAATGGTTGTCGCCCCCGGCGGCGGTTTTGCGTCTGCCGAAGAATACTATTCTGCCACCCAGCCCGGTCCCAAGCTCGCGGGCATCACTGAGCCAGTCACTATACTCGCAGCCTCCGACGACCCGGTTGTGCCTACAGGACCGCTGCTTGCTTACGAAAAGAGCGAGAGCATTGAAACCATCGTAATCCCCAAGGGCGGACACCTAGGGTTCGTCGCCAAGACAGGCCGCGATCCTGATCGGAGATGGCTCGACTGGCGCGTGGTTGATTGGGTTGAGGCGGGTGCGAATTCTAAAAAAGGCAATGTCGTCGCGCCGCCCCATGCTAAGCCGCGCACTGTGACCGCGACTATTTAGCCGACGTGAGCGCAAGCACTGTCTGATCCTTCAACGCATCATGAAGAAAACACTCTCCGCTTACTTTCAGAGGTACCAAATGCTTTGGGCCATCATTGTACTACTCTGCGTCGTTTGGGTCGTATCCGTCGTGCTGAAGTTCTTCGTTGGCGGATTGATCCATCTACTGCTAGTCGTCGCGGTGATTGCGTTTATCTACAACTTCTTGACCGGTCGTAAGAACCCAGGCGATTCGGGGTCGGATTTGTAAATTGGTTGTGACAGTCCCAAGAGATATCTCACAGTTCCGGTAGCTGTTGACTTAGGTCGTCGCGTGGTTTGTAAAGTCACTTAGGTCAAAGAGCACCTCAAAATACATCATCAGTGAACAGAATCAAGCAGATCATCGAGCATGCCGACACGAAGCGCGGACGGTTATTTGACCTCTCGATACAGTTCTTGATCGTTCTCAATCTCATAGCTTTTGCTGTGGAAACGTTACCCGGTCTATCTCCTGGTTGGAAACGGCTCTTGAAAGCCTTCGAGATCTTCTCGGTTGCTGTGTTCACTATTGAGTACGTTCTTCGGTTAGCGGTGGCCGATAGGAAGTTAAGGTTTGCAACTAGCTTCTTCGGTATTATCGATTTACTGGCAATACTGCCATTTTACTTGTCGCTTGGTATAGATCTTCGATCAGTTCGCGCGTTTCGTCTCTTACGACTATTCCGCATTTTCAAGTTGGCCCGCTACAGTCGGGCGATCCAGAGATTTCATCGCGCACTCTTGATAGCCAAAGAAGAGATCATCCTCTTTATCTGCTTGGCTGCAATCGTGCTTTACCTATCTGCGGTAGGCATCTATCATTTTGAGCACGAAGCGCAACCGAAAATATTTACCTCGGTTTTTCACAGCCTTTGGTGGGCCGTGGCATCACTGACAACCGTTGGTTACGGCGATATTTACCCTATCACAACGGGCGGTCGAATCTTCACCTTCTTTGTGTTATTGATTGGCTTGGGAGTCGTCTCGGTACCAGCGGGCTTGGTAGCCTCGGCACTATCTAGAGCACGTGAAATGGAAGACGACGAAATCACGGCGAGCAAGCTTGTCGGCTAACGATTCTCAACTCGCTCGCCAGACTCAACGGGTGTTGTCTCCGCCGCCGGTGCATCGTGCCGGTGCACCAACTCCTCAAGCTTTCCAATGCCCAGCGCTAGCACGAGGCCCACGAGGAGCGCCGTGGAAAGCTTCCCGCGGTCGTGATCGTGGAATTGTAGCTCCGGTAGCAAGTCGCTCATGGAGATGCATAGGAACGTGCCTGCGGAGAACGCCAGTGCGTACGCCAGAGCAGGGGAGGGGGTGAGTGGAGCGTTTGCTCCGGCGTCGGCTAAGCGGCGAGCGGTTTCGATGGATACCTCTGCTCCCGCAAATCCGAAATAGAACAGTGCTACGCCCACGGGAATTGCCAGCGCGAATAGGCCGTTCACGACGGATTGCCAGCGCCGCGACCAGCCTCCCTTGCCCATGAGCATGGCGATCGTCATCGAGTCGAACGGCTTGTGCAGCACGATTACCATAAACGTGCCCAGCCCGGCCAGTTGGAATTGTTGGTGCCCGTGACAAACGCTCGCCGCGAGTGCTACGCCAGCGATCACGCTATGGAGCGTGAGGCCCAATGCCGCGCCGCTCCAGGTGAGATCGTGACCATGATGATCGTGGTGGGTACAGTGCGGGTGATCATCATGCTCATGCAGTGTGCCGTCCGGTTCGCTCTCGACATCGTGATGGTGGAAGCAGAAGAACCGCTCGATGAAGAACATCGCCAGCCAACCGCCGAGTGCCCACAGGCATATCGTGTGCGCAGCACCTTCGATGTCTTTCACTTCGGCCAACGCATGAGGCAGCATGTGCAACAGGCCCACGCCCAGCATCACGCCGGCCACGCCGCTGACGACGATCTGCATCCCGGCATGGGTGAGCCGCACCCACTGGGGAATCATCCCGCCAGCGATCGACACGGCGATGATCGCTGTGCAGTAGTAGGTGAGGGGTACTAGTGGGTCAGACATTGGTTGAGGGCGAAGGTCGAAGGGCAGGGCGGAAGGATAAAGCAAGCGGCGACAGCATTCGAGTATGGCCTCCATAGCTCAGTGGCTCAATGACTACTCGCCACGGATAGTGCGGATGGCACGGATTTGTGACGAATTCAATTCGAATGCTAAGTTCCATCAGTGTCGATCCGTGTTATCCGTGGTTAAACTGATTGTAAGCTTGACCCTCTCCCACAATCCCAAAGCTGATTCAGCATGCGAACCTGCATCCAACGTGTTTCCCGTGCGAGTGTTACTGTTGCCGGCGAGGTGACGGGCCAAATCCAACGTGGCCTGCTTGTCCTCTTAGGCGTGGCACCCGAGGATGGCGAGAAGGAAGTGCGCTGGTTGGTCGACAAAATCACCGGACTGCGAGTCTTTCCCGACGAGGAGGGGAAGATGAATCTCTCGCTGGGCGATATCGGCGGTGCGCTGCTGGTGGTGAGCCAGTTCACTTTGCTTGGTAACTGTCAAAAAGGTCGGCGGCCCAGTTTCATCGGCGCAGCACCTCCTGAGCTGGCTGAGCAGCTTTATGAACGCTTCGTCTCAATCGCAAGAGAGCAGGGCACGCCAACCGAAACGGGTCGCTTTCGGGCCGACATGCAAGTCGAGCTTGTCAACGACGGGCCTGTGACGCTTATTATTGAAACTTAAGGGCGTAAACAGGGTTCTTCTTGATGAACCACAGAGGGCACAGAGGGTCACAGAGAAACTCTCGTGGGTAGCACGAGCCATGACGCAACGCGCCAAGAGCAATGTAGCACTTTGAATTATTGTTGTTTTGCATGAAAATGTTCAAGCTTCTTGAATCAAAAACACTCCTTTTACAATGTGCAAATCGCCAAGGCTCTGGCTGGACGTCAACAGTGCGTCTACCTGAGCCTCCGTGTTCTTCGTGCCCTCTGTGGTTCAAAAAAGAAGTGCTGACTAGGAAAATAAAAAAGATGGGATCCCATCGCTCGAAGGAGCGGCCAGTCCGTTGGTTCCGCTCCGTCGTCGGCTCTGCCAGCCGCGTTCGCGATCACCGCTAGTAGGGCAAGTCCCCTGGCTCCCGGGAATCACTACCGACCGATCGGTAGTGATCATGTTCAAGCCAAGGGATTCTCCCGTTTGCGGTCCGCCGCTGTCGCTGGCAAAAAGCCGTCGTCGAACAGGGGCCATTCTAACGAAGTGGGTGGCCAAAATCGCGTGGATAATTAGTGGGGGGCAGACGTAGGGTATCGTCGAGTGGAGCGAGGCGAACCATGAACGATGGGGCAAGGTACGCCTCGCTCCACTCGACAATACCCTACATTACGTGGCCAGTATTCCGTGAACATTGCCACCTGGGCTGGGTCCAAGTAAACTAACCAGCTTGGCGATTCTTCGCCGTCCCTACCTTGGAGCTATTTACCAGGAGAACCGTGTTGTGTTTGATTCGATTGCGATCGTGGGTGCCACCGGTGCCGTAGGCCGTCTTATTCGCCAGTTGCTTGAAGAGCGAGACTTTCCTTACAAGAAGATCACGTTCCTGGCCTCTGCACGTAGTGCCGGCAGCACGATCACCTTCAAGGGCGAAGAGCACACGGTTGTGGAGCTCAAGCCGGAGGTGTTCGACGATATCGATCTAGCCATTGGCAGCACGCCTGACGATACGGCGGAGCAGTTCGTCCCTTGGGCGGTCGAGCGTAACTGCGTGGTGATCGACGAAAGTGGTTTCTGGCGCATGGATCCTAAGGTGCCGCTGGTGGTGCCCGAGGTAAATCCCGAGGCAGTGCGCGATCATCAGGGCATTATTTCCAGCCCTAACTGTTCCACCACGCAGATGGTGCTCGCGATGAAGCCACTACACGAGGCGGGCAAGATCACGCGCGTGATCGTCAGCACGTACCAAGCCACTAGTGGTGCTGGCGTGAAAGGGCAGAGCGATCTCATCGAAGGCTCGAAGTCATTCCTCGCGGGCGACGATTACAAGTACGAGGCGTTTGCCCACCCAATTGCATTCAATCTGATTCCGCAGATTGGCTCGCACAAAGAACAAGGTTATACGTCCGAAGAAATGAAGATGGTTTACGAGACGCAGAAAATTTTCGGCGATGACTCCATCAAAGTGTGCCCCACTTGCGTTCGTGCTCCCGTGAGCAATTGCCACAGTGAGAGCATCTTGGTTGAAACCGAGAAAAAGATCACGGCTGAGCAGGCCCGCGAACTGTTTGCCGCAACTCCTGGCATCAAGGTGATCGACGATCTCGACACCAGCAGCTACCCCATGCCGAAGGATTGCGAAGGCAGCGACGACACTTTCATCGGCCGCATTCGTGAAGACCTGTCCTGCGATAACGGCATCGCGTTTTGGTGTGTGAGCGACAACTTGCGTAAGGGTGCTGCCACCAACGCAGTTCAAATTGCGGAATTGTTGGTGCGAGAAGCGGCGACGGTGTAGTTTGCTCAGGGTTTCTTTTTTGAACCACAGAGGACACGGAGGACACAGAGAGCAACTCGCGATCTTATGCCTTCAAGAACCGTGTCATGCCGTCCAAGAATTTAAAAAAAAACAGTCCATCAAGTCATGATGGTCTAAGGTAAACGTAAATCAGCTAGTGACTGATAAGAGCGTCCAATAAACCTCCGTGTCCTCTGTGGTTCAAAACATCGTGGCCGGAAGCACCTGGAAAATCACGCTCGCTTACGACGGAGCCGACTTTTGCGGTTGGCAATCCCAACCCGAGCGTCGCACCGTGCAGGGGGCGTTTGAGCAGGCTTGGCTGGACATCACTGGCGAGAGCGTGAGAGTTAACGCCAGCGGGCGAACTGACTCCGGCGTACACGCCATGGGGCAAGTCGTGGGAGTGCAAACAGAGAGCGAACTGCCCGCCGAGCGCTTACTCGGCGGGTTGAACGCCAAGCTGCCGGACGATGCGACGGTGGTTTCCGTGGAAGCAGCGCCGGAGGGGTTTCATGCGCAGCATCAAGCGAAGAGCAAGCGGTACCGTTACGCGATCCACAACGACCGAAGGCCGTCGGTAGCGCTGCGGCGCAACGCTTGGCACGTGCCGCAGCAGTTGGATATAGAGGCGATGAAGAGGGCAGGGCAGGCGCTCCTAGGAAAGCAGGACTTCGCGAGTTTGGAGTCAGTGGGCTCGCCCAGGGAGTCGACCGTGCGCACGATCTTCTCTGTCGAAGTCATTGCCGCTCGCGATGAAGGTGATAGAAACAGTGCCGCCACGCCTGAAACTATCCCGCTACCCCTCCCACCCTACGAACTTAACTCGCTCATCCTAATCGATGTGGTTGGCGATGGGTTTCTCTATAATATGGTGCGCACGATTGCCGGTTCGCTGGTGCATGTCGGGGCAGGACGCAAGCCGGTGGAGTGGATGGGTGAAATGCTGCTGGCCAAAGATCGAAAAAGGGCAGGGCAGACAGCGCCGGCGCATGGGTTGACGTTGGTTGAGGTTGGGTATTAGGGATGGAGGATGAGAGGAATAGTGGTAAGGTTGCGTGGTGAGTGATACCTCTTTAGCTGCGGGCTCACAGGCCGCTTGGGACTGCGTCGGCTGGAACAAACGCGTTTCGTATAGCAGGCACTAGTCGTTCGATTCGATGTAGCTCTGAATCGTCGAGCATAAGCTTTTGATCGTTTCATCGTCCATTTCTTTGAGGATTGTCTCCTTTCTCTTATTATTTATATGCACCCAGAGGCCTTTCTCGAATTCATTCTTCCTGAACTCCACAATCGACGTGAGTGGACACTCGATTGAGGTCTGTACACCGGTTTCTCGATCGCAAAGTCGCATCGAAAACTCTTCTTGCCCAATCATGAAGTCCGCACGTGGAGGAACTTTTTTGCTGCGGATTGTGCGCACTATGACTGAACCTATAAGCCAGAGGGGAATGAGAACTACTGATAGTACATCGAAGCTGACAACCCACTGCGGTATGGGCAAGTAAGGTCTTTGCATTGGAATCGCGATGTGTAGTCGACCATCCACTACTTCGCTCGTGTATTTCGGCTGGGCTTCGCTTCGCATTTTCGCCTTCTTAGTCTTGATGTGTGCGAGCACCAATCCTACGGAAATTCGCCTCTCAATTCCATACTAGGCTGCTTCACGCGGGTGGCACCGACAGTCGTACGCATTAGATTTGACCACCTCACAAGCATTGATCGGACGATTGCCGGCGTGCACAGCACGAGAGGTTGGCGATTTTGAAACCCGAGGACCTCTTGTCTCTGACACCGACACTCGGCCTCCCATGCGAACACGCCAAAACAACTCCTTGAGGCCGGAGTGTCGGTGCCACCCAAAACTTGGGTGTTGTAGCATGGTTCACGAACTGCCAAATTCCCACCATACTGTTGCTTCGTCTCGCAATCGACATGCGAAATATCAACCGGACGCTAACGCGTGGCGGCTGATTGGTAGAAGTCAACAAGCATGGCAGGGGAGTGAAAGCATGCAGTTTCAGCACGGGCGAAGCTTATTGGGGTTTCTACTGGCGGTATTTCTTGTGGCTGCCACGCCAGCTTGGGTGAATGCTCAGAAGGACGCTCCCGCTACGGCGGAAGAAGCGATCGAAAAAACCGAGGTCGAGCCCAAAATTGCTGACCAGGTGAATGTGAAGCCGGAGGCTGAGGATGAGGACATCTCCACGCGTCTGGAACGCATCTTGGGTGCGTCCGGGTTATTCAGCGATGTCGAGGTACGGGTCGACGAGGGGATTGTTTTCCTAACGGGTTCGACCAAGAGCGAAGAAGCTCGACAAAAGGCTTCTGACCTAGCGAACAACACGCAAGACGTGGTGATGACGGTCAATAATATCGAGATCGTGAAGCCGAGCATTTGGGACTTTTCTGCGGCAGAGATGCAAATGAAACAGCTCGTGCGCGATGTCGTGCAGTCAGTGCCAACGCTATTGATTACGCTCGCGCTCTTGGTGCTCACTTGGTTTGCCGCGAAGCTGATGGGGAGCTTGGCCTCGTGGTTCTTCGGGCGGCGTGTTGAGAATGCCATTCTACGACGACTGCTTGTACAAATCCTCGTCGCACTGGTTTGCATCGTGGGCATCTATCTCGTACTGAGGATTGCCGGGCTCACGCGACTAGCAACAACGGTGCTCGGCGGTACGGGACTATTGGGTTTGATTATTGGTATTGCATTCCGCGACATTGCCGAGAACTTTCTTGCCAGTTTACTGATCAGTTTGCAGCGACCCTTTCTGCCGGGAGATCGGATTGAAGTCGACGGGAATATGGGAGTTGTACAGAGTGTGACCACGCGTGGCACGATGATCATGACACTCGACGGCAATCATGTACATATTCCTAACTCGACTATTTATAAGAATGTGGTGCGGAACTTCACCGCGAATCCCAACTCACGACTTGAGTTCGTCGTCGGAATTGATTTTGAAGATAGCGTGGCAGAAGCACAGGAAGTAGCCGTCAATGCGATACGCGAGCATCCGGCAGTTCTTGATGAACCCGGACCCACCGTGCTCGTGGAAGAATTGGGAGCATCGACGGTCAATTTGCGAATGCAATTCTGGGTGGATACGAATGAGTATGAAGGTCCCAAAGTACTCTCCGCCGTGATACGCAAGGTGAAAGCTGCTTATGAGAAAAGCGGCCTCACGATGCCTGATGAAGCGCGTGAGATTATCTTCCCGAAATCGGTGCCTGTGCGGATGCTGTCTGAGCAATCGCAAGCGGCTGAGCAATCAGCTGCAAGCGAGAAGCAAGCAGAAGTCGCTCGCAGGGCAGAAGCCGAGGACGACAACGTGACCTCGGCCGAAGGAGGCCTGCACAGCGACGAGGAGGCACTCAAGGAACAGGCGAGGCACTCGAGAAAAATGGACGCCGGAACGGAGTTGCTAGATGAGAATTCTAGCGAAGAACAAGGGCAGGGGAGTGGAGAGTAGCTCCTATGGCAATCAAGGGTGGCATGAGTAGCTTGCTACCCTTGACGGAAGCTCAGGGAAGTGTGCCCTGCTGTTTATTTTGACTCTGCTCGTCAATATGCCCCTTCAAGTTCCAAGGGCAACAAGTTGCCCATGCCACCCTTGTATGGTGTTCCCCGTTCTGGTTATGGCGATTAAACTGGTAGAGCAACTTTCGCCAGATTCTCGCTTCACAACCAATACACACCCTCTATGTCTACCGGACGCGAATTTGTCGGTCCTTACCGCATGTACCATCTCATTAGGGCGGGAGCCTTGTTTGAGATTTGGGCAGTGCGCCCCGTGGCGGACAATACGCAATTCGCCATGAAATGGCTGCCGCCGGGTGATCGGCATGCCAAATCGGCCGCCGCGGAGCTGAAACACGAGTTCCACGTGGGTAAACAGCTTGAGCACAAGGCGATCATCGAGACGCACGACTTCGGTACGTCTCGCAAGGATGGTACCTGGCTGATCATGGAGCTTTTCAAGACACCAAACTTGAAGCAGCAAATTCAGGCGGGCATTGAAAACTTGCACTGGCGACTCGAAGAGGTGCTAGACCTAGCGGCCGACGCGCTGGACTCTATGCACGACTCGGGCTGGGTGCATCGCGATATCAAGCCAGACAACTATCTGGTGAGCGACGACAACGACGTGCGCTTGATCGACTTCAACTTGGCGATGAAGATCCCTAAGGGTTTAGGCAAGCTCTTCAGTAGTAAAACGCCAGTGCAGGGCACTTACAGCTACATGGCGCCCGAGCAAATTCGCGGCAAGCTGTGCGACGAGCGGACCGATGTGTACAGTTTCGGCGTGATGGTGTACGAAATGATGAGCGGCAAAATGCCGTTCACCGCGACGAGTCCTGCGGAACTGTTGCAAAAGCATCTCGGCACTAAGCCGCCCGACTTGACGATGCTGCAAAAGAATATCCAGCCGGAGTTCGCCCAGTTGGTGCATCGCATGCTGGCGAAGGATCCTGGAGATCGACCGGAAAATTTGAAGCAATTCCGCCGCGAGTTAAAGGCAGGCCGGTGTTTTCACATTAAGCCAAAGAAGCCTGATCCTGAGGCGGCTGACAAGGACAATTTGAATCAAGAATAATCAATAAGCGTTTTCCCACACAGGCACGGAGGTTCACGGCGGGAGAGAATAGGACGCGGATGAACGCAGATCTGGCGGATTTTTGCAGATTGTATTTATCCGCTTTGATCCGCGTTCATCAGCGTCCCATCATTCTCTCTGTATACCTCCGTGTCCTCTGTGGTTCAAAAACAATAGAAGCTGCGCTATGTCAACAACTGCATTGAGTTTACCGTTCGAGAAACGGATTACCGAAATTGA
This sequence comes from Adhaeretor mobilis, assembly GCF_007741515.1. Taxonomy (GTDB): domain Bacteria; phylum Planctomycetota; class Planctomycetia; order Pirellulales; family Lacipirellulaceae; genus Adhaeretor; species Adhaeretor mobilis. The sequence continues at coordinate 4,671,482 of NZ_CP036263.1, read as the reverse complement.
GGACACGATTCGCAAGCTCGAGGTTCTCGAGCCGCGTACTGGGGATGTGCGCGATCAGATTCGTGCGCAACGCAAGGTGCTCAATGAGACTGTGAAGAGCATCTACAGCGGGCTCGATCCTTGGGAGACGGTTCGTGTTGCACGGCATCCTGATCGCCCGCAGCTGACTGACTACATCGATCTCGTGTTCGATGAGTTCGTAGAGCTACACGGCGACAAGTTCTTTGGCGACGATCGTGCCATGCGAACCGGCTTTGCAAAGCTCGATGGCATGAAGCTCATGCTTGTGGGCCATCAGAAAGGCAAAACCACCAAGGAGCGTACTGAGTGCTTCTTTGGCTGCGCGCATCCCGAGGGCTATCGTAAAGCGATGGAGAAAATGAAGTTGGCGGCGAAGTACGGGCTACCGATCGTCACGATGATTGACACGCCGGGGGCTTATCCAGGGATTGGTGCCGAGGAACGCGGCCAGGCTCAGGTGATTGCCGAAAGTATGATGGCCATGTCGCGGCTGCCGGTGCCAATTATCTGCGTGGTAATTGGCGAAGGCGGCTCTGGCGGTGCTTTGGGCATCGGCGTGGGCGATCGTGTGGCCGTTCTGGAGTATGCGTACTATTCGGTGATCAGCCCCGAGGGCTGTGCCGGGATTCTGTGGAAAAGCCACGATTTCGCCCCTCAGGCCGCCGGAGCCTTGAAGATCACCTCGAAGCATCTGCACGACATGGGAATCGTCGATGATGTGGTCGAAGAGCCGCTGGGCGCGGCTCATCGCGATCCCTACCAAATGGCTGGTCGGCTGAAGATGTATCTGTTGAAAACGCTCCGCGAGCTGGAGCAAATCCCCACCGACGAACTGCTCTCGCAACGCTACGAAAAGTACCGCCAGATGGGACGGTATCTTGAGGAATCTGAAGCGTCGAATTCGACTTCAGAGAACTCCTAAAGAGATCGTCGCTTGCGTCTTAGTTGTAACGGCAACCCGGTCCGAAGCAGCCGCTAAGCCGCAAGCGGGCGATACTACTAACGTCCGATAATCGTTGTTATGTTCGTTTTTGGGCTATTTTCCCCGCTACTTGGGGCCCCTGCCGTCTTATGCCCATTCTAGAGATGACGGTTGATCACTGTTGGTGTGACGCTATTCCCTAGTCTCAACGCGTGCTCGTTGAGGCGGGCCAAGCCGGTGTGCGTGTGTCGCGCGGAGGCAGTGGCTGTGGCTCGTTTTGCCACGGGTTGGTAGGTGTCTGCTGGCCGACTGCAGGCCCGCTGTTTTGGCTGGTTGAATTAGCGCTGCTGGGCCAAATACTGCCACCCTGCCCGGCCCCTTGAGTGTTTTGGCGGGTGCTTTCCCAGAGCCTGCCAACGGTCTCTAAACTACCGGCATGCGGCGACTGATAATTGGGATCCAGACGCTCTTCGACTTTCTGGATTGTTGGTCCCACGATGTCGTGAATCTCTGGCGGGACGATGGAATCGGCTTTGTCAAGAAATTTCACGATGGTTTGCCCAGAACCGCTGGCGACGATTCGCTGTTTCTGCTCTTCCCCGAGCAAGGTTACTGCGAAGAACGTAATTGCGATGCAAAACAGGATGCCCTTGCCGAATCCGACGAGAGCCCCCATCTGGCGGTCGAATTCCTTTAGTCTGACACGATCGATCGCTCCTGAAACCATGCGGAAAATCATCCAAATCACAAACGACGTAGCCGCGTAAATAATGAGCATGGCCAGGAACTTGTTCCACGGCGCATGCTGGCTGATTCGTGGTGCCAACTGGTCGGAAAACTGATGAGCGGCAAAGTAGCTCACCACGATCGAAGCGATCGAAGCGATTTGCCAAGCGAGGCCTTTCCAGAAGCCAAATAGCGTGGCGGCTCCAAGAACCACCAGCATGAGGATGTCGTAGGTTTGCATATTGGTGAGGGCGCGGTAAGCAGGAGGGAGTGGGCGGTTAATGGGTGGCAGAAGTATATCGGTGACAACGGAGCATGCGAATAGCAGTCGTGCTAGCAAGCTCTCACAGGACTTGTGCCGTGCTCATGCTAGCGCTGCTAGCTGCGGTTTGCATTGGCGGAAGGTAGGGCGGTTTGTTAGTTTTCGCCTCTCAAGCTTGCGAGTGAGAGAGACACGTTAGCCGCCGACCTTGGTCGACGTGTGCTTTCCTTGTGAGCCGCGCGTCGACTAAGGTCGGCGGCTAACACATTGAATCGGTTTGAGCGTACTCAACCCATGTCAAACTTCCGCACTCATGTGACCGTTAGTACCGTGCTTGGCATCGGCTACACGGGCGTGGGTGCGCTGAAGGGACTGCCGATCGAGTCCGCGGTCGTTGCTGGTGGGTTGTGCGGAGTGGCCGGCATGCTGCCGGATATCGATAGCGACTCGGGCATACCACTGCGCGAGACGATGGGCTTTGCCGCCGCCGTGGCACCGGTGATGCTTATGGACCGGTTTCAAGATATGGGCATGAACTACGAGCAGTTGGTCCTTGCCGGTGGATTGTCGTACCTGTTTGTCCGCTTTGCCATCACGCGACTCATTGCACGCTACACGGTCCATCGTGGCATGTGGCATAGCATTCCGGCGGTGCTGATTTTTACCGGCATTGCCTTCTTGGTTTCAGGGACAGAGAATCTCCAGCTGCGCTATTTCAAAGCAGGTGGTGTGCTGTTGGGATCGCTATCGCATTTGATGATGGACGAATTGAACTCCATCGAATGGAAAGGTGGTCGCTGGCGATTCAAAAGATCTTTCGGCACTGCTCTGAAGATGTACGGCAAGAGTTGGTGGGCGAATTTTTCCACCTACGGCAAGTTGGCGCTCGTGGGCGTGCTAATTCTCAGCGAGCCGGCTATCATGGAAGAGTACGGGCAGCTTTCGCCCGTGGTGGTTGATCGAGGGGCCTTCCGCGACCGACTACGCGGCGACCCCGATGCGGGCCAGGCATTGATCGTCGAAGGCTCACCAAGAGATGGTTATCCGCGAACTACGGACGAGCCGTACGCGCCAGTACTCGATGCGGACGGCAATCCCATTCCGCTCTCCGAACGACCGCCAGAGATTCGTCGCGATCGTACTATTTACGACACCGCCAAGCGTGTCTGGAAGAGCTGGATTGATTGATACTGGGTAAGAAAACTAAGTGAAAAGAGAAAAACGTGAGCAACGAAAACAATGTCGCGCTCGTCACGGGCGGTAGCCGTGGGATTGGGCTTGGAATCTGCAAGGCACTGGTCGCCGACGGTTGGAACCTTGCCGTTAATGGCATGCGCGACGAACAAGCGGTGAGTGAGGCGATGGCGTCCTTACGAACTGACGGCGCTGAGGTTATCTACTGCCAAGGCAATGTGGCTGATGCCGACGCACGCGCCGCGATGCTCGACCAAGTGGAACAGCACTTCGGGCGATTGAACTTGCTCGTCAACAACGCTGGCATCACCTCGCCTGGTCGCAAAGATATTACTGAAGCTACCGAGGAAGGTTTCGATCAAGTGATGGCAGTAAACTTGAAGGGGCCCTACTTTCTCACACAGCTGACTGCACGCTGGATGCTCACTCAAGGTGAAGCGGATGAGAGCTTCGCCGGGACGATTGTAAATATCTCGTCTGTATCGGCAGCGATCCCTTCGCCCGATCGGGGGGACTACTGCATCTCACGTGCGGGCACATCGATGGCCACAAAATTGTGGGCACGCCGCCTCGGCCCGCACGGAATTAATGTGTATGAAATCCGCCCTGGAGTGATCCGCACCGACATGACTGCCGTGGTCACGGAGAAGTACGACCGGCTGATCGAAGAAGGCCTGCTCGCCCAGCCACGCTGGGGCACTACCGAAGATGTCGGCCAAGCCGTCGCCCTGCTGGCCAGTGGCAAGCTGAGCTACGCCACAGGAAACACCATTCACATCGATGGCGGGTTGGAGCGTCTGCGGACGTTGTGAGAAAAGAGATTGCGGAGTGGTTAACCAAAGGCAAGAGAGAAACGTTAGCCGCCGACCTTGGTCGACGCTCGGATTGCATGGCGTCCGCACGTCGACTTAGGAAGCAAGTTCTCTTGACGAAGAAAATTACTCCACCGCAGCATCCATCGCTGCCAGCACGGCCACTCCGCGGTTGATGTCGCCCCGCAGCTGCCGAATTACATCTCGGCGATAGCGGGTAAGCTCGGCACGCTGTTCACGGAGACGTTGAACATGCTGGTGCGAAGCCAAAGTTTGCAGGCGCCAGCTTTGCTCTGCGTTATAGGCGGGTGTGTAGAAATTGAAGCTGCGGAACCCGCGGTAATTTTCCACGCGGTCAGCTGCCACGAGAGTCTCTGCCTCGGCCAGCCTGATTTGCCGATCAAGCTCGCGAACTAATCGCGGGTACTCTACGAAGCGAAAGTTGTGCATCTGCCGCTCGGTAGAGCGTATGGCAGCAACCGCCTGAGCTCGCGTAGGCTGCGCCTGGTTCTTCGCTGCGGGTGCGAACGGCGGGCGAGCGGCCGCGATTGTGGCGACGCAGAAAACGGAAAGCAGAAAAGGAATAAATCGACGCATGACGAGACTCCAGAGAGCCAGTGGGTAGAAAGAGTGCTCTGAGTTGGGATGAGAGCGCCAGAGAAACAGTGCTGCCCGCCCTACCCTTCCAGACTAATCAGAGCCTCGCCACATTGCGAATTCGTCAGCACGATCGCGCCAACCGGAACAGGCGGAACGCTAGTAAGTGAGTGCCTACGTCTGCGTTTCTGAAATAACGAGCAGATTGTCGCGATGCACGACTGTGCGATAGGGACAGTGGCCAAGCACCTCGGCGATCTTGTCACTTGGTTGCCCGAGGATCTTCGTTAGTTCCACGGACGTGTAGTTGGTCAGCCCGCGCGCGAATTCTTGGCCGCTTTCATTGCACAAGGAGATCACATCCCCGCTGTCGAAAATACCGCTGACACCCGTGATGCCCACCGGGAGCAAACTGCGTCCTTGCTCGGCAACGGCTCGACATGCCCCCGCATCAAGCAGTGCCTTTCCTTGGGGTGCGGCGGACCAGCCGATCCACCGTTTGCGCGCATCGACGAGTCGCCCTTCGGGAAGAAAGAGAGTGCCCACTTCTTCACCGGCAAGAATACGGGTGATAACATTTTCGCGACGGCCATTGGCAATCACTACGTTCTCTCCCGCCGAGGTTGCAATCTGGGTTGCTTGCAACTTGCTATACATGCCGCCGGTACTCAGCCCCCCGCCCTGCCGTCCGACATCTGCACTATCGTGAACCAGCTCAGTCTGGGCCGTCTCTAGATCAGTGACCACGGGCATCACCTCGGTGTGCTCAGCGGCCGGGTTGCCGTCGTACAGGCCATCGATGTCCGAGAGCAGTATCATCAACGGTGCTTGTAATAGGTTGGTGACCAGCGCGGCGAGGCGGTCGTTGTCGCCAAAGCTGATCTTTAGTTCTTCGACGCTTACCGTATCGTTCTCGTTAATGATGGGGATGGCGCCGACCTTAAACAGTGCGAGTAGCGTGTTGCGAACGCTCAGGTAGCGGGCCCGATCTTGCAAGTCTTCGGCAGTCAGCAACACCTGGGCGGCGTTTAATCCTTGGGGAATCAGCGCGTGGTTGTATGCCTCGATGAGCCCGCTCTGGCCCACGGCGGCGGCGGCTTGAAGTCTTGCGAGATCGCTGGGCCTTTCCTTCCAGCCCAGTCGCCCCATGCCGGCGGCCACAGCACCGCTGCTTACGAGTACGACTTGCCGGCCGGCGTGATGCAACTCAGCGAGCTGGTTGGCGATCGCTGCGACCCGCTCGTCATCCAGTGTGCCCGCACCAACCGCGCCGGCAGGACGCGTCAACACGCGCGTACCTACCTTCACGACAATCGTGTGGGCGGCGGTCATGATCTCTTGGCGAACGATATCCCCGGATTCAGATTCGACGGGGAACGTGGGGAATTGGTGGCTCATAGGAATAGCATGATGGGCGTTGCTGTTGGAAGCAACGGCAAAGGGCGGTGGTAACCGGTATTGGGAGCTTGTTATCCCGTCAGGAGTCGTGAGGAGCGGGAGGGAAATCACCCACCAAAAACCGCCTAGGACGATCAGGCTGTGGTACCTAAGAGTCTCCGGCGGTAATCAAGACTCGACCCTGGTAGGTAACTTCAAACGAAGACGCAAAATCGAAATCCGGATGTTTGAGCAGAGCTTCGGTCAACTTGCGAACTCGCTCATCAGAGAAGTCTCCATGAAAGCGAAATTCGATTCGGCCAGGAACGACCATCGCGGCCAAGGCATTGCCCTTACTGTCGTCCGCATACCGTATTCCCGGCTGTCGCACATCACGATGCTCCGTCGTGCGTGGAAACAGAATAGCGCCTATGTCATTTGCCAAAAGTTTCAAAACGTATCCCTCTGATTCTACGAGCGATTGAACAGATTCGAAACCATAGACTTTCATTCACACCTCAATTGCAGACACTTGTGCACTGTTAATCCTGTGTCCTGTTAGTCGTATTATAGCCGCTTTGAACAGCCGCCACTAAGGTGCGATTGGCGTGTAACTTCGAGGCTGCTTTGCGTGAACATGGCAGAACTCTATACCTACTGCGCCGGCGAAGTAATCTTTGCCGCTTCCAACTCCGGCCGGCGGGGGGCCAGTTTGCCGCTGCGGAGATCGAACAGCAGGTCCGTGACGGTTTGCACATCCAGCGCATAAGTCTCTGTTCGGCCGGAGCGGGCGATGTTCACGCCGACGGACTCCCCATCCAGGTTCACCAACGGTCCGCCGCATTGATTGGGCGCGAGCACTGTGTCGTGCTGAAACACATCGGGGAAACCAAAGCGGCGCACGCTCAGCTTACCGCCCAGGGAGTTCTGAAACTGGCTGCGACTTTGCCGCCAGCCGGGAAAGCGTCCTGAAAGAGTTGCTTCGACGGTAAGTGTCTTTGAGTCTCGCTCCAGAGTGAGCTTCACACGATCACCCGGATTGAACTTGCGCACCGTTTCAATGAGCTCCACGCGCGTTGGAATTGGAGTCTCGTTGATGCGTATGATCAGGTCGTTCTCTTTCACGCCGGCACGCTCGGCACCGCTTTCGGGAAACACATGCACTACCAGTGGTTTGTTGGCCTGATCGAGCTGAATCCCCAGCACGCCGGGCTGTGGGGGCACTTCGCGGCCAGGCACGCTTACCACCCCTACTGCTTCGGGATCACGCTGCGTTCCCACAGTCGCTACGAACGAGCCAACCGTGGCCGTTTTGCTGGAGAATCGCAGCTCGCGTAGGTTGGTCGCTTCAATCTTCAAGAGGGCCAGGTCGTGCTCGCCACTTATGCCCACAATGTCCGCCTTGTAGGTGCGTCCATCTTTGAGCCGGCACGTGACATCGCCACTCAGGGGGCTTGCCTTGGTGAGGATCCATCCATCGGCGCCCACGATCGAGCCCAAGGCGACTTGCTTCCCATCGGATCGAACTCGCGCCGTGGAGTGCGACGCATTGCGGACCACATCGCGAAACGCCGCGCGCACATGCGGTCCATCCGCCAAGCGCCAGCGTGGCACAAGCAACTGGTCGAGCCCAAAGGGGACATCGCGCTCCTGCTCAATGGGGGTAAACCCGGGAGCAGCTTCTTGTGCCAATGCACTTGGGCGACATGTGCCCAGAATGCATAGGGCCAGTACGGCGAGCATTGTTGTTGAGTGGGATTTCAAGACGGTCCTCTTGCTTCGATCTGTGGCATGATTCAATGCTGCATCATATCATCTGTGGCTATTCTCTATTTCAGTCAGCTCACAATATCAACTATTCTCGTTCGATCTCATCCGCGGTAATAATCTTGACACTAACCGTGCGATTGACGCCGTTGCGTTCGTAGGTGATCTTCACGGTTGCCCCTGGATCTTGGAAAAAGACAATCCGCGAGAGTTCTTCAAAAGTATCAATTGGTTTTCCATCGATGGCCGTAATCACATCGCCATCTTCGATGCCTGCCTTGGCAGCAGGCAAACCGGCGATGGACTTCACGACCACGCAGCGGCCTTGGATGGTGCGACCAGAGACGCCAATCACCGGGCGATTGGCTAGCATTTCGTCGCTAAGGTGTCCGCCCCAAACTTCGCCGGCCAGTAGACGATCCCACGAGTTTTCGAAGCCGGTCGTGGCAACATGAAAATTGTGCGTAACGCGCGGTCCGATGCTGCTGTGAATGCCCACGAGCTCACCACGCATATTGAATAGCGGCCCGCCGGAGTCGCCACCGACCAGTGTGCAATCAGTACACACTACTTCATCTTCGCGAAACAACACACGGCCCAATCGAACTGGCGGCGCGCGACCTTCGATCAGGCCTCCCGGTTGCCCTGTAGTGACGACCCATTGTCCGGCAACAAGCTCGGTGCCCTTGGCAATCGGTGTGTATGGCAGGTCGTCGGGCGGGTTATCGATTTGAACCATCCCGGCGTCGATGTCGTGATTGGCACCTAGGCTCTTGCCGGTAAACTTCCGGCCATCGGGCAGTACGATCATCACGCTACGGCTGGAATCACCAATCACGTGGCCGGCGGTGAGGATCAACCCTTCAGGGTTGACGATCACTCCGCTACCGGCGGAACGCCCCAGCTGCAGTGCTACCGTCGATGGCAAGCAGCGTTTGATAACCCGCTGGAGCTGCGCTTCGATGCGTTGCAGGTCTTCGACATTCCGAGGGTAGCGAGCCTGGAGGGTGAGTTCTGTGGCTGCAGACACTTCCAACGACGATGGCCCGCTTTGCAGATCGGTAGTCGTGAGTTGAGCCTTTACTTGGGAACTGCCGGCCAGCAGGATCGCCAGTAAGAAGACGCCGGTGACAACGATGACTTGAAACGTGAAATACCGGGGCGACGAGCGAATGGCTGACTCCTGTTGCAGCTAGTTGTTCGAGATGCTTACATTTTCGCATCGCGCTACCAAATCGGCAACAAGAGAGTTTTGCTACCCTCGGCCGGAGCTGCTCACTGGGCCATTTTCAAGCCCCGAATAAATCGAATAACACTAATTTCTTGCGTAAACAGAAGCTTTCCCCGAGAATTCCACACTGCAATATTCGTGTGATTCGTGCAATTTGTGGTTCATTGGGGCATGACCTGGGACTCAATGCGACGAGACGATGGACATCTAGATTGCGGATTCCACTAAGTTTCAGCCGATAACTGTACAAACGCTATTGACGATGTACGCCCGTATATTAGGATGATAGCGTCGATTGCACCACAATTTATGCTATTGGCGGGCTATTTTGACCATTCTTAGCCCTATGAATTCCTCCCGCAAGCAAGGACCGCGATGAGCCTCGATCAACTGACCAAACGCCAACGCGAAGTGTACGAGTTCGTTCGCGACAAGATCCAGGGCCGCGGCTACGGGCCGACCGTGCGAGAGATTGGCGAGCAGTTTGGCATCAATTCTCCCAATGGCGTGATGTGCCACTTAAAGGCATTGGAAAAAAAAGGCCTCATCACTCGTGAGCCCAACATGTCCAGGGCAATCCAGCTCACCGACGCTGGACTCGTGGATCAGGGTATCCCGCTGGTAGGGTCGATTGCTGCGGGTAGTCTGACTGAAGCGATTGAAGACGCCGAGCTATTGGACTTCGACGCAATGTTCCCTGCGAAGAAGAACCACTTCGCCTTACGTGTGAAGGGCGATTCGATGATCGAAGCCGCCATCGCCGATGGCGACATCGTGATCTGCAAGAAGGCGAAGAACGCCAGCAAGAACGACATCGTGGTTGCGATGACCGACGAGGGCGAAGCGACTCTCAAATACTGGATCCCTGAAGGCAACCGCATCCGTTTGCAACCGGCCAACAGTTCGATGGAACCAATCTACGTGCGTAACGTGCAAGTGTTGGGTATTGTAACAGGCGTGGTGCGCAAGGTTGGTTAGCACTACAGCTGCGAATACGGTTTCGCCACCCAATCGCTTTTGTGGATCTTGCTCACGGTTCCTGCGTACTTCTTGACCTTACTGTAGGCCTTCCAGTCAGGGTGCTGCACGAACTTCGCCCAATTTGCGTCCCGCGTTTTCGCATCGTCGTGAACGGTCATGTAGGTGAGATTTGGCAGCTTATCGCCGATCAATGCTTGCCCCATGAACACAGGCATCACATTGCATTCGAGAAAGATGGGCACTTCACCCGAGTTGAACATCTCGACTTTGAGTTGCCCAAGCCTTTCGGTGGCGCTCTCATAGGTGCGCAGCTCAAACAGTTGTGCCCTGCCCTTTTTGACATACTGCGAAACGATTGCCTGCGGCCAAACGTCGAACGATTGTAGCAACTCACTGCGAATCCGTTTCACCAGCGGCTTGTCCGAGGGCGTGCTGTGGTACGCTTTGGCGGCCAGTTGGTACGTGTCATCTTTTGCCAACTTAGCGGTTGCTGTGGTGACAGCCTCGGCAGACTGGCCGGCAATCAGCAGCATCACTTCAATGCTTTCGCTTTCGCCTGCTTGATCAAAGGCTACATTCGGACCGAGGCCCTGACGCTCCAGCGCTGGTAGAAGTGCTTTTTCCAGATAGGCGTCGAGCTTCTCTTCCGCTGCTGCATCAACCAACGTGTAGGTTCGAAGCTCAAGGAACTGCTTCTTTGCGGCATCCTCTTTCTCTTGAGCAAAGGTAGCGCTGGTCAATGTCACGAGGGCGAACAGAAATAATAGAGGGCGGAGCATGATGGACTTTCAAGAATGAACAATGTTGTAATGGCATGAGCCTACCATCGGGCCACTCGATAGCCAAGGAAGGCAATCTATTTGAAGCGGCGGCGATCCTGTTGATGTAGTGTGCCGTAACGGCGCCAAGCTTGTTACGGCCTACGTTGTCTCAGCTTCTCACCCGCCCACGTGTGTCACCACCCACCACGTATTCCCCGCTAGGTCCTTGATCCCACCGTAGCGGTCGCCGTGGGGATAGTCTTCAGGCTCTAGAACGGACTCTGCGCCTATCTCCAAAGCCTTCGCGTAGGTCGCGTCGCAATCATCGACATAGGTGTAAAGCGTCGCCGGTTGGGCTTTGAACTCGGTCATCGGTTCGCCCATCATGACGACCGAATCGCCGATCTGCACCTCGGCATGCTTCACGCTGCCATCGTCACGCATGTGCAGTTCGCCCCGTTGGTTTGCGCCGAAGAGCTCGGTGAGAAACTCGATCAGTTCGGGCACGCGCTGCACGATCAGATAGGGCGTAATTGTGTGCAGGCCGAATGGGTTGGGAGTGGCCATGGGTTGGCTTATGAAAAAATGGTTGGCGACGACACTTCGTTTGCAAACCGGATTGCCGATACGCACACGTCTCGGTGTCACTTGCGACAGGAGGTCGTTCGAGATACCACTGATCTGGTGTGTAACTGACAACCTTGGGGGGCCAGCTACTGGGTCAAGCTCTCCACCAGTTCGCGCAGGTCGGCGAGTTCTTGTCGGAGCTCGGCGACCTCCTCCCTGAGCTCTGCCAATTCATTGCCAGTCGCCGAAACCACTAGTGGCGCGGATGACGGGCTCGGTGGTGCCGCGGCAGCGGCGGGGGCAGTTGCGCCGGCATCTTTGAGCACCTTCTCCAACTCCTGCGGCTGGTAAAGATTGTGCGTCACGATGCAGCCGCGGCCCGGCGGCGTGACGTAGATCATGAGCTCTTTGGCGACCAGTGAATCAATGATCGGTCGCAGTTCTGTCATACCCGCGATCGGTTCCATGCGAGCGGCTCTAGCGCGGAGCTCGCCGAGGGTTTGCGCGCCGCGCAGCAGCAGCTCGCCCATGACGGCAATTCCCGTTTTATCGACGCCAAGCCAGTCGTACAGCAGGTGGCGGTACTTCTCGGTGCGGCTGTCGCCTTGGATTTGGGCAATTGCGCCGAGCTTCATCAGCTGCTCGCACGCCTCGTAGGCATCTCCCTCGTCGAGCTGCATCTGAGGGAAGCGATTGCTTTTTTGATTCGATGCATTAACCATCGAGTTCATCGTGAGCGGGTAGCTACCGGGCGTGGTCTTGGCCTTTTCTACGAGCACGCCTGCGATGCGGCGCTGCGTGCGGTCGAGCGGTTGCCATTTGCGGGCAGGGGCTTCGCTGGTTTCTGCTTGATCGGTCATGAACCGATTGTAGTAGAAGGTGGGTTAAACGCGATACGGGGTGGCATGGATAGCTTGCTACCCTTGTAGTCTCTCAGGAGAAATCCCGACGCTACCCCAACACTCGTGCTCAAGGGCAACAAGTTGCCCATGCCACCCCGAGAGTAGCTCGGTGCCACCGGTCTGAGCAGTGGGAGGTTTAGAATGCCAGCCGGGTCCGTTTTGGCGATCTCAGTTTGGAGTGCCAGCTCTACCCGACTCAGCCAGGATGGCCGAGCTACTTAAGAGTCGCTTACGGCAAGGCAACCGCAGCGCCGCCGGCGACCATGCCTTGGAAGAATACGGCTCGCCAAGTGAACGGCACGGGGTCGATCATGTACGGTGCACAACTGCCCGGGCGGTAGTAGCCCAGGGTGTATACGCATTCGTTGGGTGTGCGAATGCCCATCTTGTACGGGAGCACAGCAACGGAACCGAAGAAATGGGCACCGGACATGATCGGTTGCAAGTATGGTCCCCACGAGTGACCATAGCGTTCGAGTTGAACTTGCTCGAAGTACAACGGCTTGTGGCATGTGCCGGAGGCTTTCCACATGTAGGTGATCTGGGGCCACGAACGTGGGGCGAATACTTCGCTGCCTAAGCCGCAGGCGATCGGATAGTCCGCACCCGCCTCGCCTTGGACGCGAATACTAAGGTCGATATTCTCGATACGTGCGGATTTCAGCTTTTCGAATTCTTCTGAGCAGTTCTTCTCGCTCTCAATACGTGCCTTGGCAAGCTCGTTGTGACCCCTGGCTTCCTGACTTCTCAGCTTCTCGAGCTCCTCTTCATTCAGAGTGTCCTGTTGTTTATCCCTATCGAGGTCAGGGTCCTGAAATAGGTTCTGCTCGTCGCCGGTGGCCTTGTCTTCGTCCTGCTCGCGAAGGTATTTCTCTAACAGCTTGCTCGCCTCGGGGCTGGTTTCCTCTCGCATGGTCTCTTTGTCGAGCGACTCCTTGGAATCGCGAAGGATGCTATCAACCTCGGATTCGCCATCTCCAGTTGGAAGCGGTTCAGGCGTGATGGGTTCGGGCGTAATTGGTTCGGGCGTAATTGGTTCGAATTCGGTCTCTTCCTCTTCCGACTCCGCTGCATCTGGATCGTCGAATGCGTCTTCAAAAGCATCCTCAAAATCAGCTTCGGCGTCGTCATCCGTCTCTGGAATGTCCTCTTCGTTTTCTGGTTCCGAATCGCCTACGTTGAACGGATCGTTCTCGGCTGGCGGGTCGTATTCGGGGATGTCGAGGTCGAACGGATCGTCGTTCTGGGCGAGCAGTTGCGCCGGTTCAACGTTGCCATCGAAATCGGTGCGCTCGAAGGGATCGACTTCCAGGGTTTCCGCAGATTGGACAACCGCGTGGTGGTCTTGGGACGCTGCGACTTCTTCCCAACTGGCACGCTGGAAGTTGCTATCAGCCTTGATCGATTGAGCGTTCTCTGTGTAGGGATTCCAACGAGCGACTTGTCGCTTACTCATCTGGACTGTTTGCCGCGCCGCTTGCGTTGGATTCTCTGAAGCACTAGCCGCATCCTGCTGTGTGGAATGCCATGTTTCCGCTTGCGCTAAGCTTGTTGAGAAGTGCAGTACGACCAGCGCTAATCCAAGCTGGGAGTAAGCGAGAGTTCCCCACCAGTATGGAGAGCTAGTGCAGTTCCCCCGAGCTGTGCGATTAAATGGTTTCGCTAGCGCTATACTCTGCGGTATAGTTCGGAGCTTCTTGCGTAATGGCGATGTCATGCGGATGGCTTTCTCGCACGCTGGCCGGGGTCACTTGAATGAACCGCGCCTCAGTGCGCAACTCCTCGATGGTTCTGGCACCGGCGTATCCCATTCCGGCACGCAGGCCCCCGATCATTTGGTAGAGGAAGGGGCTCAACGGCCCTTTGTAGGGCACGCGTCCTTCCACGCCTTCGGGAACCAGCTTGCCGTTGCCGGCGTCGTCCTTGGATTGTCGGTATCGTTCGCTACTGCCGTGTACCATTGCCCCCATCGAACCCATCCCGCGATAGGTCTTGAAGGTGCGTCCTTGGTACAACACTCGCTCGCCTGGGCTTTCGTCCAGCCCGGCGAGCAAGCCGCCAAGCATCACCACGTGGGCCCCAGCTACAAGTGCTTTGGTAATGTCTCCTGAGTATCTAATTCCGCCGTCCGCGATGATGGTGGTATCGCTGCCGGCGGCTGCTTGAGATGCGTTGTAGACTGCCGTGACCTGGGGAACGCCAATCCCGGAGATCACCCGCGTAGTGCAGATCGATCCCGGGCCAATGCCAACTTTCACAGCATCGGCCCCAGCGGCAATCAAATCCTTCGTTCCTTCAGCCGTTGCGACATTACCTGCAACCAGGTCGATGTCCCAACGCTTCTTCAACTCTTTGACGGTCTCGATCACATTAGTCGAATGCCCGTGAGCACTATCGACTACCAAAAAGTCGACATCTTTCTCGATGAGGCTCGCTGCCCGCTCGAAGTCGTGGACTCCGATAGCAGCCCCAACGCGGAGGCGACCCTGGGCGTCTTTACTCGCCTGAGGGAACCGCCGCATCATGTCGATGTCTTTGATCGTGATGAGACCCGTCAGTTTGTATTCTTCGTCAACCAGGAGAAGCTTCTCGACCTTTTTTGCCATCAATATCTTCTCTGCTTCCTCAAGCGTCACAGTCCCCGTAGCCGTAACAAGCTGGGCACCTTGGGTCATCACTTGAGCCACCGGCTGGTCGGAGTCTTCCAGGAAGCGGAGATCGCGCCGCGTGAGAATACCCGCCAGCTTGCCGTCGGGTGCGGTGATCGGAATGCCGGAGACGTTGGACGACTGCATGGTCTGCCGAGCGACGGCGACGCTAGCATCCGACGGGAGCGTCACCGGATCGACGATGATGCCGTTCGCGGAGCGCTTCACCTTGTCGACCTCTTTAGTCTGGCGCTCCACGGACATATTCTTGTGGATGACGCTCAGTCCCCCTTCTTGGGCGAGGGCGATCGCCATGCGGTGCTCAGTCACCGTATCCATGGGCGAGCTTAACAGCGGCGCCCGCATGGAAATGCGCTTGGTGAGTCGGGTCGCTACATCCACCTCGGAGGGGATGACACTGCTCATGCTAGGCTCGATGAGAACGTCGTCGAAGGTGAGGCCAGTGCCGATGAGTTTGTCGTTCATAGCGGAGGGGTTTGGGGGGAATAGGGAATTAGGTGTTAGGAAACTCTGGGCACGGCAGCGGAGGCAAGTGCCTAGTGAAAACAGCAAGTAGCCGGCGAGCTACGCCTCGCCTGGCGAGATTTGTGGAATTAGCCATTATCGCGCGATTCGAGCGGGTGGCAACGGGGTGGGCCTGTAGCTCGAGGCCCAAGGCTTGAGTCGAAAATCAGCAAATCGTTCCCTCACAGGGACCTGTACGCGAGAAGGCTCGAGCATGGTAGAAGGATGGGAAGCAGCGATCAGTTGGGTGAATACACGCTACTAAGCCCACACCGCTATGGTATGTTGTGCAAAGTCAAGTATTCACTGCTCTCGGAGAAGAATCATGAACGCTCAAGATGCCATTCGCACCACGGCTGAAACTAGTGCCTTTATTTTGAAGACCTATTTCAGCGACCTCGAAGATGCTGAGCTGCTGGAGAGCCCAGGTGAGGGCTGCAATTGTCTCGCATGGCAGCTTGGGCATTTAATTTCATCGGAGTGTCATCTGTTAGAAATGGTCGAGCCCGGGGCAGCAATCGAACTGCCGGATGGCTTCGCGGAAACCTACAGCACTGAGAATTCCAAGAGTGTGGACAAAACGAAGCTTCACACGAAGGAAGAGTACCTGCGTCTGCTCGATGAGGTTCGTGAAGCTACGATGGCTTCGTTGGAGCGCACTAGCGAGACAGATCTAGATGCACCTTCGCCAGAGAAGTTCCGTGAGATGTTCCCGACCGTGGGTCACATGTACATTTTGCTCGCGACGCACGACATGATGCACGCAGGGCAGTTTGTGCCTGTGCGTCGCAAGTTGGGAAAGGCGATTTTGATTTAGAAGTGCTGAGATATTGTACAAATTCAATAACCCCACGGCTTGCGCCGGGGGCTAGGATCATTTGAATATGAAAATCTAGCCCCCAGCGCAAGCTGTGGGGGTTGATACCTGAGATTGCCGAATACTGGGAAACAAAAAACCGAGGGCCGGCTTCGGGGGATGAAGCCGACCCCCGGTGAAGGGGATCGTTAGTTAAGCTTGGCTGGCGGCAGGAGGCATATTGCCTTCAGCCGAGCATACTCCTGCCAAACCAACCTTAGTAAGTCAGGATGGCGTCGATACCGATGGTGTCGCGATCAACATCGAGGCCAGGAGCCCAGTCCATGCGGTACTCAGGACGCACGACCAAGTTATCAAGCACGCTGAAGTTCACACCACTAGTTAGCTCGTAGTGCGAAGTTCCGTCGCTCTTCCACCATTCCATACGCGAACCGAGCTTGACGCGATCGTTCCACTGGTAGAACAAGTACTGGTTGATTCCAGTCTGGTCGTTGCTACCGATCTGTGTGCCATTGTCAGCCGTGGCGTCGATACCGACCAAGTCACTCTGGAATACGTATTCAAGGCGATCGGTCAGGCTGGCAGCGATTACGATGCTGTGCGAGTAGCTGTCATCTTGACCGCCATCACGGGCACCGAAGTTACCGTAGGTGGTGATGTAGGTGAAGCTCAGGTTGTCGCTGATGTCGAGACCAAAACCACCGAGGTAGTTGCTACCACCGAGGGTGTTGTCGAAACCAGTATCCCAGCCAGCGGTCCAGCCGTTGTACAGGGTGAGTCCGCCGAAACCTGTGTAAGAAGTAAGGACACCAGTGTGGGTGAACGGCTCGCTGTTGAACATGGTCAACGAGTGACTGTAGAAGAAGTTATCCGGAGCGGTAACGACTTCGTATCCTACGAGCGTGTAGAACTTACCAATCTTCACGTTGAAGTCGCCATTCTCAAGCTCAGCGTAGGCTTGAGGAATCGCCCAGCCGTAGTAGCCGTGATCCAGCGAAGCATCGTAAGAACCGAAGCCGCGGGTACCAGCTCCTGGGTTGCCGAAGGCTTGGGTTTTCTGGGCATCTGTACCGTACATGACGTCGGTGCGGAAACCCCAGTCCCATCCGTCGCTACCGTCAGCATCTTTCCCGAGGAAGAAGTACTGCTGGTGGAGATTGATCCGATCTTGCAGATCATTGAACGCTAGTCCGTCGTCGAAGGTATTCGAGAGCTCGGTTTGCTCGTCGTGGTAACCGACTTGCGTCCAACCACCGACTACCAGACCTGAGTCCTCCAGGCCTAGTGCTCCGGCCAGCGACATGCCAGCCAATGCACCGCCAACTCCGCAGCCACTGCCACAACCAACTCCGTCGCCGCAGCAAGCATCGCCACAGCAGGGGTCGAAATCGCAGCAGGAATCATCACCGCAGCAGCTGTCTTCACAGCAGCCGACGGCTTTCACGTTGTTGTCATACGACCAGTCGGTCGCCTGTGTCTGAGCTGCAGCACCATTCCCGCTCATTGCGAGGGCCGCAATTCCGACAATCCATGTCCGAATCTTCACAGTTACGCTCCTTCATTGCGTCTTGGGCCGTAGAGAGTTAGAACGACTAACCCTTCGGGCCGCACGCTGTTGTCTTGCAAAGCCATTCCCCAAGAACGATCAGGCACAGGGAACGCCTTCGCGGGGGTGAAACCTCCGCCTCATGATCAACTATCGACGGGCTGTTCTTGAAAGCGAGAGATCGCCTAGACGGTTTGCGGCGAAATTATGAGCGAATTGCCGCGCAGCTGGTAAAGCATGACGATGGTATCGGTCGTTCAGCGCGAGAGTGCTAAAACCCGAAGATTACTGTGGCCATAGTGATAGCCTGGCAGCAAGGAATTTGCGCTGTACAAGCCGCAAAGTTTACCGAAATAGTACGACCACTAGTGCTGTGCGGGCATCCACAGGGGAAAGGGCTTCTCGACGGCTGACCTATCGTAGCTTGTTCGCAAGTTCCGGGCTGACGCTGCAGTCTACTGTGACGGTGTTCTATTTCTTAGCACTTCAATCGCCTGGTCTCCAGTGAGAACGCCCTCAGCGTCGGCGGGCGAGTAAACTGCCGTTGGCGTGAAGCCTCTGCCGGCCAAGGCCATTTGAATCAGTCCCTGGGCCCCCAACGCCATTCGTCCGGCGTGACGCTCCAACTGGAACTGCATGTCCCCTAGGCCGTCATAGGCGCGGTACACCACTTCAGTGCAAACCATACGATGCGAGCAGGTGAAGTCGAAATCGAAGTCGTAGGGTTTACCCTCGTGCAAGATCGCCCTGCAGAATCCGTCGGCAATACTCTCAGTGGAAAGCTGGGGCCGCAAAATCACGACTGAGTCGCTCGCCAGCGGCGAATCGACCGAGCGGATAAGTACGCCATCCTTCATGGCTTCCAACACGCGCAGGCCGTGGGGATTCTCAGGAGCAATTTCCTGACAGTCATCGAACAGCGCCGTGCGGTCGGCGAAGCCTGGATGCCCATCGACTGACAAGTTGCAAAGATCGCCACGGCAGCCCAAGTACAACGCTGCGTGTGGCCAATAGCCCGGCAGGAAGTAATTCGTCGCGGCGAACTCTTTACGCACGACAAAGACATCGCCCGGTCGGAGGTGTTCGAGCAACTGAGCGCGAATCTGCTCCGGCACACCCGGTTGGTGACCCGGCTTCACAGAGACTTCCGAGACCAAACCGGACACGTAACGCTGCACCAGGAATAACCCCTGCCCTACAAGGTCGCGCCGGAAGAGAGTCTTCAGAAAGCGGCCCCATACGTGCAGACGTGTACGCAGGAATGTGGTAAAGCTGGGGCGCAGGCGCTCAGCGAGTTGATCAGCCAGCAAGAAGAGTTGATCGTAGGGCTCACCGGGAAGCCGTTCGACTAACTTGGAGCGAGTCGTCTGGTAGTTGCGTCGCGCCTGCAACAGCCGCCACGCGTTGCCCGGACGGGTGAGCGAGTGCTGCACCGTGGCGTACATATCGCCGGGCACACCGAGGACTGGATCGGGCTCGTCGAGCTTTTTGCGAATCGAAGCGGCCGAGTGAAACCGGCTCCGTAGAAAAATCGCCGCGTCCACGAGCACGCCGGCCGCGGTGAACGCCGTGAGGAAGTTCGCTGCTTGCTTGGTCGCTGTTTGTTCGGCTAAGTCGATCGACTCGCTGTGAGCGGGGCCCGGATCGAGCGAAAGCACGATCTCCAGCAACGCACTCCGGCACTGCCAGTACGATGCCTGCAGCTGCCGCGCGGCTAGTTCTTCAGTGGGCGTGAGATAGCCCCGCTGGACAGCGGCTTGGGTATCGGGCGCAGAAAGTGCGCGGGCCTTGAGTTCTTCGAGATACTCAGCGATCTCAAGGACGGTTTCCGCGTGGTGCGATGTGGCAGTACTCGTGGGCGGAACGCTCATGAGGAAAGTATACCTCAGGAGACCATCAGGACGTAGCCACTCGACATACCCTACGCAGCCAGGATGGCCGAGCTACTTCGCTTCACGCAGCCTTCCGACTATACAACACTGCATTGCCCTCTTTGCCGACCACGTACAGCGAGCCGGTTTCTCGTAGGCAGTACGCCATGCGCTGGGCGGTATTGCGGGGTACGTTCATTTTCTCAGCAAGGTGGCCGGTGTGGAACTTCCGTGGCAAACGTTTCGGCAGAAAGCCACGCAGGTCGGCATGAGTGCGTAACGAATGTACTTCTAGCACGTCGGTAAGGAACTGGTCTTGTACCACGAAGTCGCGTTCGCGCCGTCGTCGCCGCCTGCCGTGGCCCGGGTAGCGATGTTCTTCCACGGTGACGAGCGGCACATCAAGCGTCAGCCGTGCGTGAGGAAACACGCGCGTAAAATAGATGAGGTGATCGAACACGTCGAGCAGTGCGCCCCGCTTGGGGCTGCGGCGACGACTCACTACTTTGCCATCTTGCTTGTCGAGCTTGACGAGCAGTTTCTCCGCGACGATTGGCTTCACGACGCGCACCGTGTGCTTCTTCTTCAGCAGCTTAGCGATTTTGTCGCGAATGGCTGAGAGTGAACCGTGCTGAATCTCAATAAGTTCCTTGCCGCGCACCGCATCGATGCGATACCCATCGCAAGCCACCTCGTGCTGCGATTCGTCTTCGACGTACGTGAGTTTGAGTTGGCGGTGAAGAGAAGATTCCATGGGAGATTCCGTTCCCTAGTTCGTGACTGAACCGCCATGGACGCAAAGAGCGCCAAGAATCAATTGACGGGATCTACAGGATGAACAGGATTGAGTATGAATTATCTTTCCTGGACATCCTTTTAATCCCGTCTTGTTTGATTCTCTTTTGTTTCTTCTTGGCGCTCTTTGCGTCCTTGGCGATTCACTCTATGAATTACTAGCGAGCATGCTATCAGGTCGTCGCTGGTGGATCGATGCCGAAATCTTTGATGGTAAGCAGGGTAGATAGCTCATAGCCCGCGTTGGCAAAG
The DNA here is from genome assembly GCF_007741515.1 of Adhaeretor mobilis. Taxonomy (GTDB): domain Bacteria; phylum Planctomycetota; class Planctomycetia; order Pirellulales; family Lacipirellulaceae; genus Adhaeretor; species Adhaeretor mobilis. The sequence continues at coordinate 4,650,908 of NZ_CP036263.1, read as the reverse complement.
GCTTCACGGCCACCTTCTAGGCGATCGACGATGGCCAGTACGCGTTTTACCTTCAGCCCGACCGCTTCGCAGCGTTCGATTGCTAGCAACGAGGACCCGCCGGTAGTGACGACATCCTCGACAATGACGACTTCCTCGCCGGGCTCGTAGGGGCCTTCGACAAACTTGCCGGTGCCGTGTTGTTTCGATTCCTTACGAACCATGATGCCTCGTAGGCTCTGTCCTTGAATACCAGATAGCGTCAGAATGGCCGCGGTAATCGGATCAGCCCCGATGGCCATGCCACCGACCAGTGGTGGCATGTCATCGGCCATCAGTTCCAACATGCCCGCGCCAACGAGTCGTGCCCCCTCGGCGGTGAGTACTGCTTGGCGGCAGTCAAGGTAATAGCTGGCTTGCTTGCCGGAGGCGAGTGTGAACTCGCCGAATTGCAGGGCACGCTCGCGCACGAGGTCGACGAGTTGTTGTTTGTTGTATTCGAGAGGATTGCTCATGCGTTTTTCTTCTACGGGATGGATACGTTAGTTTTTGAACCACAGAGGACACGGAGAGCACGGAGGACATCACAGAGAGAAATCTAAGAAACAAGACAAAATGCAATAAGAGCGAAACCCCGCTCTACCGCCCTCTGTGAAACTCCGTGTCCTCTGTGGTTCAAAAAGGAAGCTGAGTCACTGGTCGATTATCATTCGGTTTTTTCGGGACGATACCAATCTTGGCGCAGCCAATCGACGATCAACTCCAAAGACTTATCGTCCAACTGATTGAGCATCGCGTTGTCGTGCGGGGCGAACTTCGGCATGCGGTCGTTCATGTCGCCGTAAAAGCGTTCGTCGGCGGGATTGCGGATGAGGTCGGAAAGCCACTTTTTCGACATGTAGCCGTCGAGCACCGGCGAGCCGATGTCCTGTTGCTCGCCAAAGGTGTGGCAATCAGTACAACTCATGCCTTCAGAGACGATGTCGGCAAGCTTGCCCTCAATGAGAGCACGACCTTGTTGAATCAACTTGGCGTCTTGCTTGTCTGCTTCGACTTGCGAGGGGAGTTTTGCCTCAGCGGAGAGAGCGATGGCAACCTTGTCAAACGCTTCTTCAACCGCTTTGCGTTCTTCACCTTCAAGGTCAGCAAAACAAGCCGTGATGTAATCGACCATCTCGGGGTAATCACCGTCGGTGCCGAACGGCGAATCCTTGTAGCCGAAATAGTGCTTGCTGTTGACGAACTTGGGATCGAGCATTTTGGCGATCCAATCGCGCGAGCCGACGCCGTAGAGATTCGGTGCGGTCGGTTCTTCATTCACGAGGGCCCGTTCGTAGGAGGGTAGTTCGGTGAGCTCCTTTCTGAGGTCTTGGTAGTTATGGCAGCTTGCGCAGTTTTGCTTGTAGAGCTTCGGCCCTTGCAAGTACGGATCGTTCTGCACGAGGGGCAATGCACCAGTCGGTGGGGTCTTGCTTGGCGAACTAGCCAGTTCGATGACGCGATGTGCCTCGTTGTGGGCTTGATCCTTCGCGTCAAGGAAGTTGCGAGACGCTTCGTAGCGGGTCTTGGCCAAATTGTCTGCGTCGTCGGCTGAGTCCAGCAATGCCGTGGCTTCTTCCTCGGTGAATCCGCTGGCGTAGTAATCGTCGTTGATCGCTTGCACGGTGAGCGCGACCGCGCCACCGATGATCACCACGAGCAAGCCCACATTGAAAAAATGGCCAGCCTTGGACTTGCCAATCCACGGCATGAGGAAGAGTACGATCAGCACGACGGTGGGAATGACGATGGCACCCCAGATTTCTAGCTGCCCGGGGAACCATTTCAGGAACTGGAATAGGAATAGGAAGTACCACTCCGGTCGAGCGGCATTGTAGGGGCTTGCTGGGTCGGCGGGGGCGGTGAGCTCTGCGCCGCCGTAGTAGACAGTGAGCCCCAGTACGGCAGCCAGTACGCCGAGCGCGGCGACGCTATCTTTGAGTACCTGATCTGGCCAAAAGGTGGAGTCCGGGGCGTAGTTCTTGTCTTTCGCGTGCAACCCGTGGCGGCGAAAAAGGGCGATGTGCAGCGCCAAGAATGCAACCATCGCGCCAGGCAACACGCCCGCGTGCAGCGCGAAGAAGCGAGTGAGTGTGTGATGCCCATACGAACTGCCGCCTACGGCCAGCTGTTTCACTTCGCTACCCACGCCGGGCGCGAGGCTCGACAGTTCCGTGCCGACATTGGTGGCCCAATAGCCCTTTTGATCCCAGGGCAACAAATAACCGGTGAGCGCTAATCCCAGCACAATGAGCATTAGGATGAGCCCGAGCACGAAATTCAGCTCGCGCGGTGCGCGGTAGGCCCCGTCCCAAACGACTTGCAGGAAGTGAATCGCTAGGAGAATGATCATCGCCTGCGCCATGAAGTGATGAATGCCTCGCAGGAGCCAGCCGCCGGTCATCTCGTGCTGGATATAGTAGACGCTTTCCCACGCAGTTTGCGTACTGGGGCTATAAGCCATCCATAGGAATATGCCTGTGACGACTTGCGTCATGAACGCCATCACCAGCGTGCTTCCCCACACATAGCGCCAGCGTGCGCCGCCGGGTACGCTTTCGTACAGCGCATCATTGACTAAATCACGCACGCCGGCGCGGTCATCAAGCCAGTCAGTGAGGCGGGGGATCAAGCCATTTCTCGATGATGTGTCAGGCACAGGAAGCTAGTTCGATTAATGAAAAAGGGGCTGTCATCTTATTAACCACGGAGGCACGGAGGACACAGAGAATAATCTGAGTTGATTTGTTTCTCGCAAAGGCGCTAAGTCACAAAGAACTGTAGTCGAGGCACCAATCACAAAGGCAATGAAAGCTCTTGTTAAGTGGCACTATGGCATTACTGATTTTTCTCAAACTTATCCACGTAGCGCCTTTGTGAGAGGAAATTGGTGTCGAAAGTCCGTGCCCTACGTGCCTCCGTGGTTGATCCTATTCGTTGCAGCTAAGCCGTTGAATGCTTCTCCGCATGGCCGGTTTGGTAGTCGATGTATTCGACGTGAATTTCGGTGATCTCAATGTCGCCGTCGCCTGAAAGCTTCTTCAATTCGACCGGCAGCGTGTCCATGCCGCGGGGGGACACCTCTTCGTCGCCGCGTACTCGCGTGCCATCGAGATTGAACGAACTCGTATGGCACGGGCACTTGAATACGGTGTCGCCGGGGGTGTAGCCGACGAGACAGCCTGCGTGGGGGCACTTGGCGGTGAATGCGATAGGCTCTGCTTCTCCTGGGTTGCGTACTAAGTAAACGGCGCCGATGCGCTGTGCCTCGTAGCCCGTCCAGGCGTCTTGCCTATCGGCAACGACAGGGAACGAACGGGGCATGCCATCGTCGGGTACTTGGCTGAGCAGCGCGACGCGCACTTTAGGAGACTTCTTCGTCTTGAATAGCGGCGTCAAGAAAGAGGCAATGCCAACGCCCAACGGCGTAAGCACAGCCAGCGCACCGGCAACGATGGCAGCGATAGCGCTCCGCCGGTTGTTTTTCGGCTTTGTAGGGTCGGTCATATTGGTACTTCTCTTTGGAACCACAGAGGACACGGAGGTTCACAGAGTAATGAAATGGATGTGGAAAACGCCGATAGCGCGAATGTATACTGGCTAAGTTTCAGAGGACGAAATCGGGCTTCCAGGTAGGCATTGTTCTATAGCTACCTGAGCCCATTCGTAGAATACGCGTGCTCATTATTCTCTGTGAAACTCCGTGTCCTCTGTGGTTAATATTATTGTGGCCAAAGGTTTCGCGTTGACGATTATTCCATCCCGGCACGCAGGGCGTCAAGAACGGCGGTTTGGGCTTCTTCTCTTGGTCCTTGGTAAGTAATTCCGGCCGCGGCGCGGTGGCCGCCGCCGCCAAATTGTGCAGCAATGGCGCGCACATCGAAATCGCCGCGTGCTCGCAGACTGATCTTCGTCACCTCGGGTTCCAGTTCCACGAACAAGGCAGCCGCTTCCGTGCCGGCGACGGTGAGCTGCATGTTGATGGCATCCTCGGTGTCGGTAATTTGTGCGCCGGTCTCCTGAAAGTCCTGCCGAGAGACATACGTCCACATTAACCGCCCGTCGCATTCACTCTTTACGTGATCGAGGATTCTCCCACGCAAGTGCAGGCGGGCTAGGCTGTGCTGCTCGTAGAGTTTAGAGAAAGTATCCGGCGGGCTCGCACCAGCCGCAACTAATTTCGCCAGCGCCTTAAAGGCGGGCTCTTTGACGGAAGAAAACCTGAACCAACCTGTATCTGTGGCAATTGCTGCGAACAGTGGCGCGGCCATTTCGGGGGTAAGCTCGACGCCCAGTTCTTCGATCAATTCAAGAATCAGACGGCCTGTCGCTTCTGCATTGGAATCTTTGAACACCTGCGCGTTGAAGTCGTCCTCGCTAACGTGATGGTCGATCACCGCTCGCTCTCCAGCGAAGCCGCGCAATACGTCAGCCATCGGGCCTAGCTGACCCCACGCGCTGGTATCGACCACGATGAACACTTGATGTTGGCGGAGCGTTTCCAGCGGTACGTGATCAAGCTCCTGCACGCGGCCCTCGGGGTCCATGAAGGTGATGTGCTCTGGGACTTCATCTCCATTGACGATCTGCGCGCGCTTGCCGAGGGCTTCTAGCGCAAGCGCCAGGCCCAATTCGCTACCAATCGCATCGCAATCCGCGCGGCAGTGGCTAGTGATGAGGAAAGATTCGTTGGCGTTGATGAGCTCAACGAGTGGTTGCCAGTTGATCATGGGTGGATGTTCTGTTGTTGGGATGCGGCGAATCCGCAAGCGTAGTTCTCGTCCCCACGCTCCTGCGTGGGGACGGTATTGATTAACGCTCCTGCGTCATGAACTCGAAAATTGGTTGCGTGTCTCCAGGGTTCAGCGTCGCCGGAGCGGCTGGATAGTCCGTTACCACGCGGGAGCGTGGGAACGAGTTTGACGTTACGCTTGCGGTTTCGCCGCGATGACGACCTCTCTGGTTTGTTCAATGTCTTTTTTCAATTGCTCGACCAGCGCCTCTTGCGAGTCAAATCTTTCGATGGGTCGCAAACGCTTCAGGAATTCCACTTCCATTGGTTTTCCATAAAGGGCGTCGTTGTGGTCGAGCAAATGAACTTCTGTTTTAGTTTGTGATTCGCCGAAGGTGGGGTTCGGGCCGAGGTTCACCGCGGCGGCGTGCCACGAAGGACGATTGGCGTTCTGGCCACTACCATTCTCCACACGTGCCCGGCCGGCGTATACGCCTTGGGCAGGGACGAGCGTGTCGATTGCTTCGAGGTTAGCCGTCGGGAAGCCGAGCTTCGCGCCCCGCCCTGCCCCGTGGGTGACCATGCCGCGGATACGGTAGGGCGCGTCGAGTAAACGGGTAGCAGCGGCAACTTGGCCTTCAGTGATAAGGGCGCGAATTCGTGAACTGGAGACCAACTCGCCCTCGTCTTCGACCGGCTCAACCACATCGAGTGACATGCCAGCCGCGGTGGTGAGCTCTCGTAGTTTGTCCGTGGTACCTTCGCGATTCTTACCGAAATAGAAATTCGGGCCCTCGACCATGGCCTTGGCGTCGAGCGCGTCAATCACGATTTTCTGGAAGAATTCGGCAGCCGATAGCGAGAGGAGTGCTTCGTCGGTCGGGTAGGCGACGATCTTGAACACACCTAGACCTGCCAGCAATTCCGCCTTTCGTGTCGTCCAAGTCAGCGGGGGCGGGCAATGTTCGGGTCGGAGGATCCGAACAGGATGCGGATCGAACGTAAACACGATTGGAGGTCCGCCGACTTCCTCAGCTCGGCGAAGTAGCTGATCTACAATGTGGCGATGTCCCAGATGTACGCCATCGAAGTTGCCAATCGCCACGGCTCCGCCACGGGCAGCGGCAGGAAGCTGTTCGAGTTGGCGAATGATTGGCACTGGCGTTTTTTCTAGGTTTCGAGAACGATGCGAAGAATCGATTATCCTGCGGTGGCGGCAAGAGGTCAACAACCGCCGCTTGCGGCTTAGCGGTGTCTCCCTTGCGTCGGATCGTAATGGTCGGGCAGCTAAGGGGCCAGCGGCACTAACGGCTGCATCTTCGCTCTGTTATTCTAGAAGAGGCGAATTGATTTGCACGCATGGAAGCCCCGAACCCATTGAACTAGCTTACGCTAGATACAGGATGACTGAGAAAACCCAAAACTTGAATGAGCCGGCGTCTCGACTGGCGGCCTTTGATATCGGCAGTAATAGCCTTCGCCTCGTTGTGGCAGAGGCTCTGCCGGATGGGCGATACCGCATTTTGGATGAAGAACGCGAATCCACCCGACTGGGCAGTGCGCTGGCCTCTTCGGGGAAGATCGACGAGGAATCAATCACTGCCTCGCTGACCGCGCTGCGCCGTTTCCAGTCCATTGCCGAAGGGTTGGGCGTCGATTGCCAGCGGGCGATCGCCACGTGTGCAGTGCGCGAAGCGAAGAACGGTGCGGAATTTGTAGAGCGGGTGCGCACGGAACTGGGCCTTAATATCGAAGTCATCAGCTCCGAAAAGGAAGCCCACTTCGCATTTCAAAGCGTGCGGCGGCGGTTCGACCTTACTGGCAGGAATACACTACTGGCAGACATCGGGGGTGGCAGCACGGAACTGGTGCTCGCCTCGGGCGATCTGATTGAGGCGATTTATGGCACCCGCTTAGGCGCGGTGCGACTGGCCGAGAAATTCGGTGGCGGCCAGGCCTTGGCGGGTGACGATTTCAAGAAGATGCTCAGTTGGATCGATCGCGAGTTGAAGGAATCTACCGAGAAGCCAAACGTGCCGCTGCATATGCTGATCGGCTCGGGGGGGACCTTCACGAATCTCGCCGGCATGGTCATGGCGAGTAAAGGACTCGGAGAGTTGCCTGCGTCCGGATATCAATTGGCACGAGCCGACGTGCGGCATCTCGTGGAACGTCTTCGCAAGATGACGCCCAAGGAGCGCCGCGAGGTACCCGGACTCAATCCCGATCGCGTGGATATCATCGTGCCGGGCATCGCCGTGGTGGATCGGATCATGCGCCGCTTCAAGGTGAACTTGCTCCAAGTCCATGAATACGGCGTACGCGACGGACTGTTGCTGACGATGATTGAATCGATGCAAGGCCCTGCCAGCACAGCTCCGCCTAACTGCGATGCACAACTCGACCGCTTTGCGGAAGCTTGCGGCGTGAACATGCCGCACTCGAAGCATGTGGCAAAACTTGCGGTGCAGATTTACCAAGGCTTGGCGAAGTTATTCGACATCGACGAGAAGGACTTCCCGCTACTGGAAGCCGCCAGCCGCCTGCAGGATGTGGGCTACTTGATCAGCTATGAAAAACATCACAAGCATTCGTACCATTTGATCTTGCACAGCCGGATGGAAGTGTTCAATCCGCAGAATTTGCAGATCGTGGCAAACGTGGCGCGATATCATCGCGGTGCGCAACCGAAAACCAAGCACCGCAATTTCCGCATGCTCGACGAAGCCCAGCGCCTGCGCGTACGGCAGATGTCGGCCGTATTGCGACTGGCTAGCGGGTTGGATCGTAGTCACAATCAAACGGTCGAGTCGGTGGGAATTCAGGGCACCAAAGGGCAAGTTGACTTGCTGGTGTCCGCGACCGAATACCCCGAGGTCAACTTGTGGGCCGCTCGCCGCCGTGCGGGGCCGTTTGAGAAAGTTTTTGATACCGAGTTAAATGTCCAATGGGCCGGGCTAACCAAAACAGCGGAGGCATGAACTTGGCCACGGATGACTCGGGATCTGGCCTGTGCCGTGTTATTCCGATAGGCGTTGAACGGCTGAGGGACTGGGCATGAATTGCGTGTTTGGTTTGCCAGCTCAACGAGATTTAGAACTAGATTTCCCCGGTGCCGAGACACCTGTCGAAATGACCGGTAAAGCTAATGACTAACACACTTTCCACCATCGTGAACATCGCCGCGTACAAGTTCATTGCGCTGGACGAATTGCCGCGCCGTCGACGAGAGCTGAAGTCGCTATGCTCGCGGTTGAGTCTCAAGGGCACGATCTTGCTCAGCACGGAAGGGCTAAACCTATTTCTTGCTGGGTCACGGGGGTCGATAGATGAGTTTCTCGTCGAAGTGCGAAGCGATCCGGCGTTCGCTGATTTGAAAACCAAAGACAGTTATAGCGATCGTCAGCCATTCAATCGGTTGCTTGTGCGGCTGAAAAGGGAGATCATCGCGTTCGGTGTGGAGGGGATCGAACCTGCGAAGAACCCTTCGCCCAAGCTTTCTGCGAAGGAACTCAAGAAGTGGCTCGATGAGGGTCGCCCGCTGACGTTGCTCGACACGCGAAATGACTATGAAGTCCAACTGGGTACGTTCGAGAACGCCGTAGACCTAGACATCGATCACTTCCGCCATTTCCCCGAAGCAATCAAGCAACTGCCCCCGGAGACGCGAGAGCGGCCGGTGGTCATGTTTTGCACGGGCGGCATTCGCTGCGAAAAGGCGGGACCGCTGATGGAACGCGAAGGGTTCAAAGAAGTTTTCCAGCTCGATGGTGGAATCCTCAAGTACTTTGAGGAGTGCGGCGGCGATCACTACGACGGTGAGTGTTTCGTGTTCGACCAACGTGTGGCGCTCGACCCAAACCTCGAAGAAACCGCCACGACCCAGTGCTTCGCCTGCCAGGCACCTCTGAACGCAGCCGACCAACAAGCGGAAACTTATGTACTCGGAGAGCATTGCCCGCATTGCTACGAGGAGTTCCTGGCCAAACATCGGGCCACGATTGAGCAACGCCAAATGCAGTTGGCCGAATTCGCCAAGGTGCTACCCGGTAGCGTACCGTACGATCACATCCGGCCGCTGAATATCCCAAAGCGTTTCGACCAAGCTACCCTGCTGGATACTCTCGATGGGTTGCACCCGCATATGGGACGCGATCAGTGGAAAGATTTCTGTGAGCGAGGGTTCATTACTTTTGAGGATCACGAGAAACGCGAGCACCCGGTTGACCCCCAGCGGATTGTCCGTGCGGGACAGCGATACAATCGCCATGTGCCGGCGATGGTCGAGCCGGCAGTGAACGCGGACATTCGTATTCTGCACGAGGACGACGCTATCGTTGTGCTCAGCAAGCCAGCGCCGCTACCGATGCATTCCGGCGGGCGCTTCCATCGAAACACGGTTAATTTTTTTCTCGACGAAGTCTACGCACCGCAAAAATTACGGTTCGTGCATCGGTTGGATGCGAATACCACCGGCGTGGTGGTTTGCGCTCGTACGAAGGCGATTGCACGGAACTTGCAAGTGCAGTTTGAAGCGGGCACGGTTGAGAAGAGCTACCTTGTACGAGCGCAAGGACACATTGCAGAAGACCAGTTCACGTCGACCACATCGATAGGCCGCGATACGGTACAGGCCGGCTTGCGTTTGCCTGATCCAGACGGGCAACACGCACGGACGGAGTTCAAGGTGCTTGAACGCTGCGACGACGGTACCGGAAATCTAACCACGCTACTGGAGGCCAAGCCGATCACTGGTCGCACAAACCAAATTCGCATTCACCTTTGGGAACTGGGCCATCCGGTGTGCGGCGACCCGGGGTATCTTCCTGACAAGAAGTTAGGCAGGACACAGACTTTGGGTGTGGGCGAACCACCGTTGTGTTTGCACGCGGTAAGGTTGTCGTTTGTGCATCCAGAGACGGGCGAGCCGTTTTTGGCGGAAGCGAGTATGCCTGGGTGGAGTAATTCACAGCATGTGCCCTGACACACGTAAGTGGCCAACTATTTCGGGGTTGTTCCCAATGTGGCTCTTTCTGAGCGGCTGCTCCCCGAACAGTGCCAACGTGCGTCTTGAGGGTGATCGTCTGATTGCAACGAACCCTTGGACTACCACGTTAGTGTTCTTCTTAATTGGAGCGGCAATTATTACGGCAGGGCTGTTGCTAGGTTTGAAGGGCGGAAAAAAGGCACGCCGCGGTGCCGTGTTTATCAGTATCGTAGGATTGATTTGGTTGGCCCTAACTGGATTGTCTGTGCCTTTTGAGGAAAATTCGGTGGATAGCACTCAACTAATAATTGCAGAGGGACTGCTAGGACGTGGCGTCCATGCGGAGGTGCTTCTAGCCGACTTGCAAGAAATAGAAGTGTATAAAGCGAGAGTGTCCACGCGTAGTGGCGGCAGGAGAGGCGGTCGCCGCCGAGGGACGAGTATAGTAACGCTAGTTAAACTCTTGATGAAAGATGGAGAAACCGATTCACTACTCATGAGCGGCACACTGCGTGAACCATTACTTGGCCATTTTATGAAACAAGCAGAACGGCAGGGAGTGGTCATCAACGACCGCCGTGCTGAATTCGTGGAGTAATGAATCCCTGTAGTTCACAGGCAACATCGACCGCTACTGTAACTTACGATCAATCCAGGGGAAATCTTGGTTCACTAAGCGGCGTTCGATGAAGACATCGATGTCTACGAACAGTTTGAACTGTGGCTTCGTGAGCAGCTCAGACCCTTGCAACGACGTGTCGAGTTTGTCGTTGAAGTACAGTGTTTTCTTTTCGCGTATTTGATCGCGCGGCGGCTCGGGGTGGTAACGTTCGAGGTTCTTGTGAATGTTGCGTGCATCGCTTTTGAACTTCCCGTCTTCGTTGCCGTAAGCGACAAAGAAGGAAGCTCCCTCGCGCAAGCCGGGCTGGCGGATGGCGTCTTTCAGGGGCAAGCCTCGGAAGCTCCAGCGGGGGGAGATCAGCACGAGAGCTTTTACGTCTTGCCCTTGCTTGACGCGTGCCAGCGGCGGCATACTCCAGTCGCGGGCCGCCCAAATCGTCGCCACGTTGGCGCCCATGCCGGAACCGATGAGGCACAGCTTGTTGAGATTTAAGTCGTGAGCGTTGTTCTTCTCCACGAGAAACTTGCGCACCGCCTCCATGTCTTGCAGCACCATGGCGGCGTAGTCGCTCGTGCGGAAGTTGCTTCCGTCCAATTCCACCGTTGCGCCATTGCGGCCGATCGCGGTACGGCTATCGCCATGGCCGCGCAGATCGATTGTGACGACGGCACGTGAGTCGCGTTTCTGGCCATTCGGTAAAACGGGACTTTGCAGCAGGCGAGCGAAGTCCGCAAAGACGGCTCGGGATTCGTTCGCATCGTGAAGCATAATCACGGGCACGGCTTGCTCACCGACATCGCTGGGATAGTAGGTGCCTTTGATCTGCACCCCGTCCTTGGTAGTGAACGAAAGGTTCTCTGGCTCTGCGGCTGACTGAGCCCACAGGGAGGTTCCCGAGAGCAGCATGGCGGCGAAAGCGAACAGTACTGCAAGTGATGATGTGAACCGGGCACGGACCAGCGGCATAGCAAATCCTCAAAACTTGGGCTTTAAGTGATGGTCTTCGAGCGTCGTCCCTGAGCTTTTGACGCCCGTACTCAATCATACTGCCTCAATTATACTCCACCGTCAGGGGATGTGAGTGGCCTGGCTGGGAAAGCCGAATATACGAATTGTGGGAGGAGGGCTAGGGAGTCCAATTTGAACGGTATTCATACGGGTCTTTGAGCACTCCTGCGTCTGGAGAGGGTTTCCTTGCCCTATTGGCTCAGTTCGCACAGAATAGGAGTGGAACAGTTGTCGGGCATCCAAAGTCTGCTGCCCGGCTTAGGAAACACCTTACTGCAGCGTTTTCAGGTATCGAGATGGCAACGACCGCCAGTCAATCACCCGCTGACCAACTTCCCCCGGGCGAGCAATCGCTGCCGTTGTTCGATCGGGATGCGGTGGCCTGGGTTGCCAGTTTTGGGATGCATTTGTTGCTGCTTGGACTGTTGGCGCTCGCAACCTTGGCGCTACCCAGCACGCGAAAGGAGCTCGATCTCACTTACGAGCCTCTGGAGTTGGAGGAGGAAATTCTCACTGAAGAGTTTCTCTCTGCCGATGAGTCGACCGAGGAGATGGGTGCATTGAGCCAAGGGGGCGAAGCCTCGGCAATGGCGGCGGCGGCGATGTTCGCGGAAGAATCGCTCGTGCTGATCGAAACAGAAACCATGGAAGACGTGGGCGAATTGCCCGCGGTGGAACTGGAAACGCAAATTTTCCAAGGTCCTGAAGTGTCACTCGACCTGCCTACCCAGGGGGTGGGGAGCGTGGGGGCTACGGGTGCGGAGGGTGCGATCGATCGCATCACGCATGAGATCCTCACCTCTTTAGAGCAATCGCCGACCCTCGTGGTTTGGCTGTTCGACGAGTCGGGCAGCTTGAAGAAGGAACGCGAGAGGATCTCCAAGCGATTCGGTCGCATCTACGAAGAGCTAGGCGTTATCGAAGCGTCGAAGAATCCAGCATTCAAGAAACATGAAGACAAACCGCTGCTCACGGCGATCGTCGGTTTTGGTTCGCAACCGAAGTTGCTCACTGAGAAACCGACCGACGACTTGGCAGAAATCCAAGCAGCGGTGAAAGCCGTCAAGGAAGATGAGAACGAAACGAACAAAGGGCAAGAGAATGTCTTTCGCGCAGTCGCAACGGCTGCTGAGAAGTTCCGTGCCTATCGTACTGCCAGTCGTGGTAGCCGCAACGTGCTGTTTGTGGTTTTCACCGACGAAGCGGGTGACGATGTGAATTCCTTGGACGCGACGATCCGGGTTTGCCAACGCTCTTCAATCCCTGTGTATGTGGTCGGCCGCCCTGCCCCGTTCGGTCGGCAGACGGCGTACGTGAAGTACATCGACCCGGATCCCAACTACGACCAACGTCCGCAATGGGTACCCGTTTCTCTGGGGCCTGAATCGCTGATGCCAGAGCGGCTGAAACTCAACTTCGTGGGTCGCGGCAATGACGACGACCTGGTCGATTCCGGCTTCGGCCCCTATGCGCTCACGAGACTTTGCTACGACACAGGCGGGTTGTATTTTGCGGCTCATCCGAATCGTCGCGTGGGCAGCAAGATTCGCGCCGGCGAGATCGACAACTTGGCAGCGAGTATCACTGCTTTTTTCGATCCCGATCTCATGCGACGCTACCAGCCGGACTACGTTCCCGTGCAAGAATACCAACAACTTGTCATGAGTAACCGCGCGAAGCGGGCGTTAATCGAAGCGGCACAGATGTCTTGGACCTCGCCCATGGAATCCGTGCAACTGCGTTTCCCTAAACGGGATGAAGCCTCGCTGGCGCAATTATTAACCACTGCCCAGCGTTCCTCGGCGCTGCTGCAGCCGAAGATCGATCGTCTGTGCCAAACCCTATTGCTGGGCGAGTCGGATCGCAAGACTATCCGTGAGCCACGCTGGCAAGCCGGTTACGACTTAGCCGTGGGCCGAGCACTGGCCGTGCAGGTTCGCACTGCGGGCTACAACATGAAGCTTGCCGAGGCGAAGCAAGGAATGAAGTTCGAAACGGAGAAGAACAACGTGTGGACCTTGCGACCGGGAGACGACTTTGCGAGCAGCCGGCTGGAAAAGACGGCTGAGCAGGCCTATGAGTATCTGGATCGTGTGCAAGAAGAACACCCGGGCACACCCTGGGCGATGCTCGCCAAGGAAGAACTCAAGACGCCGCTGGGCTGGGACTGGGCTGAGTCTTATACGCCGATGCAAGAGCGGATGCAAAACGGCAACGCGAATCCACGCCCTCGACGAGAGATGATGCCGAAGCGTAAGCCGCGACGCGATCCACCACCGCTGTAAGACGCAGCGCCTAGGTCATTCCGATGGAGCCGAACGACTGAGGAATCGAGTTTCTGTTCTCAAGAAGTCTAACCTGTGCGCAAACCGGATTCTTCCGCCGTCCGGTATTTCTTGGTGGGAGGGCGGCTGTCGGAATGACAGTGGCATTATCTACTTATTCGCCACAGCATCCATCGCGAAGGTCGAGTTGGGGTTGTGATTGTAGAAATGTTCAGCGATCAGGTTCGAGACCACTTCCGTAAACTGTGCCTGGAAGTGTTGTACTGGCTTGTCAGCAGCCGGGATGCCGCTGTTCTTGGGGAACAGCACCTGCCCGAGCGGGTTCTCGTAGAGTAGCTTGCCGCGGTTTTTCATGTCGTAGACTGAAACTTTGATCTCGGCGTCGCCCTGGTAGAGGGTCTTGCCCTTGTAGAGGTCGTAGCTATCGATTTCTACGTACACTACGCGGCTAGCTTTGACGGCACGGCCTAGGTCTTGGAAGTTTTCCCAGTCTTGTTCGTCAACCCAATTGTCGACTTCCTGCTGGCTCACCACGTCGATCCCATCGACTTTCATTTGCAACAGACTGCTCACGCGGGCTCCGATGGCTCGGGCAGCGCCAGCGTGGCGGTACTCGTTGGAAGCAGGCGGCCGCACAAGCACGACAACGCGCTCGCCTTCAAGTTCGGTGCAAGCAGCATCCACGACGTTGCCACCCTGGAACACGTACATGCCGGTAGCGACCAGTTGGTGCAAGCAGCCGGTTGAGGCCACGCAAAGTACGGCCATCGCAGTGAGCAGTGTGGCGGGCAGTTGGTTGGAACGAGTCATGTCCTTATTCCTCGTGGCTTTCTAGCAGTGCTTCAGTTGATTTTTTTATTTCGGGGAGCTTCTATCTCAAGTGAGAAACGCGCGTCGGGCCCAGTCGAGCATGGTGATCGACATCACGATGGTTGCCGTGACGACGATGGCTCGCAACGTGGGTCGGCCAAACAACCACGCTCCACGCACGGCTGAAATCATCAGCCAGGGTGCAATCAAGCAGGCCATCAGGCAGAGCAGCGTTCCTCCTAAGTTGGTTCCAAGTGCAGCGACTAAGTTTCCATCAAGCGTCTGGGCCCAAGCTGTGGTCATGCCGCAGGCTGGACAAAGCCATCCAACGGTTGCTTGTACCCAACACCCCGCCAAGCCAAGCTGTTCGTGAGTTCCAAACCCGCGATCATCTGGCGTGAGACGGCTAGCGACCACAAGCAACACGGTAAGCAACACGCCAAGTGCAAGCGTTGCGAACCGTGCATCTTTCGAAAGCAGTTCACGACGCTTCAATTTGGAATATTCTTCGCCCATTTTCACTCAATGGCAGCGGACAGTAAGAAACGTCGCATGCGCGTGCAAGGTCAGATTGGCGAAGTTCAAAATGGTGCTAGCCCGCGAGCTATCGGACTTTCTTTAAGGCTTCTCTTCACGATAGCACAAGCGCTCGATCGCGATGGCAAGGCCCGTTTCAACGTCGATATCGACAATGGTGCCGTTGAGGCGCACGTCGTCGGTGGCTACGTCGAAGGGGGTGGGGTTCGAGGTGAGCGTGGTTTCGACAACGCGATCGATTCTCCGGCCGATGATACTTTCGTGCGGGCCGGTCATGCCCACGTCGCACTGGAAGGCGGTACCACCGGGCAAGATGCACTCATCCGCGGTGGGCACGTGGGTGTGTGTGCCGAGTACGGCGGACACGCGGCCGTCGAGGTAGCGGCCCATGATCTGGGCTTCGCTGGTCGCCTCGACATGGAAGTCGACGAAGCGCACTTTCACGTCGCTCGGCATGGCTGCTAGCACACGGTCGGCCGTGCGCCAGGGCGTATCGATCGGCTTCATGAAGAGTTGCCCCAGCAGGCAACAGATACCCACGATGGTGCCATCGGCCGCGGTGACGGTTGTCCATGTCCTACCAGCTGCTTCCTCGGGCAGATTCGCGGGGCGCACAATGTTCTCTTCCCGCTCTAGGACGGTGTAAATCTCCTTGCGGCGATAAACATGATCGCCCAGGGTAATTGCATCGACGCCCGCCTTAACGAGTTCCTTGTAGATCGCCGGGGTTAGTCCCGAACCGCCGGCAGAGTTTTCTGCGTTGGCGATTATTAGATCCAGGCTATGCTCCTCGCGCAGTTTGCCTACGGAATGTTTGACGATTTCTCGCCCAGGCTTGCCAACGATGTCGCCGATGAAAAGCAGTCGCATAGGTATCAATTCGGGTGGAGACCTGATTGATCTAAACCACGAAGGTCACAAAGAGCACAATGTGTAGGCATTGGAGTCAGCGAGGAAGAGACAACAATTAATTCTAGATACGAAATCCAAACCAGTGCGTCATGGGTGGCGATTTGGCTCTTCGTGTCCTTCGTGACCTTTGTGGCTAGATGATTTACGGTAACAATTTTTAATGAGCCGTTTCGGTGACGCGGGTTTCGCGGATGAGCGTGACTTTGATCTCGCCGGGGTACGTGAGTTGTGCTTCAAACGCTTGGGCAATGTCGCGGCAGATTTTAGCGGCTGACTCGTCGGTGGTGTCACGAGCACTGGCAATGACACGCACCTCGCGGCCTGCCTGGATGGCAAATGCTTGGCGCACACCGTCGAAGTTGCTGGCGATGGTTTCCAGCTCTTGCATACGTTTGATGTAGCGGTCGAGTGTTTCGCGACGTGCTCCGGGCCGCGAGGCGCTACAAGCATCGGCCGCGGCGCAAATCACCGTGTACGGCATGTCGGGGCGTAAGTCGTCGTGATGTCCTAGGGCGGCATGCACCACTTCGGGGCCTTCGCCAAATCGCTTCAGCAGGTCCGCACCGATCTTGGGATGCCCCCCTTCGAGATCGTGGTCGGCCGCTTTGCCGATATCGTGCAACAACCCGGCCCGGCGAGCCAGTTCGCCGTCCATGCCCATCTCTTCGGCGAGCATGCCAGTGATGAAGGCAACTTCGATCGAGTGCCGCAACACGTTTTGGCTATAGCTAGTGCGATACTTTAAGCGGCCGAGTAATTCCACCACGCGGGTGTGCAGGCCGAAGACTTGGGCTTCCTGCATGGCTTCTTCGCCATGCTTGCGAATTTCGCCATCGATCTCCTTTTCTGTCTCCGCCACGCACTCTTCAATGCGTGTGGGGTGGATTCGGCCATCGGCGATCAATTTGTTCAGCGAGATGCGTGCAATTTCACGACGCACGGGATCAAATGCGCTGACGATCACCACGCCCGGGGTGTCGTCGATGATGACATCCACGCCAGTGGCTTTTTCGAGAGCGCGAATGTTACGACCTTCGCGGCCGATGATGCGGCCCTTCATTTCGTCATTGGGAATATCGACCGTGCTGGTAGTCGATTCTGCTGTGTGAGAGGCCGCGAAGCGTTGAATCGATGTGATGAGCAGTTCCTTGCCCTTCGCCTGGCATTTCTCGGCGGCTTCCTTCTCGTATTTCATGATCAGCGCGCCTTGCTCGCGGACCAGCTCCTTTTCCAGTCGATCGAGCAGCCTTTTCTCCGCATCCTCCGGGTTTAAGCCGCTGAGCTGGTACATGGTCTGACGTTCGAGATCGAGCAGGTCGTCCAATTCCTTTTGGCGTTGCTCAGCGTCTTCGATTTTTTCGCTCAGACGGCGTTGATTGGTCTCGACCATCTTCTCTTGCTTCTGCAACTGCTCCTGACGATGCCCGATGCCGTCCTCTTGCTTGTCGAGCTTGCGCTCTCGCTCGTGAAGCACGCGGCGAGTCTCCTCGTTCTCTTTCTCTACGTTTGCTTTTTCCTGGAGAGCCATCTCGCGAGCTTCGATGGCAGCCTCTTTACGTCGAGAAGCTGCCTCGACCTCGGCGCGGCCAATGATTTGTTGGGCTTCCTTGTCGGCATCGCGCTTGCGAAGCCAATCGAGGCCCTTAAGGAACCCCATACTCAGCGCCCCAACAACGAGCAGTGTGAGCGCGAGCGGTATGCCCTCCAATGCCAAGGGAGGGGTGTATTGAGCTGCCGTTGGCAAGATGCCAACAGCCAGTAACCAAGGGGTGAGTGTTAACGAAGCCATGTTAGGGGCCTTTCCGAGTCGGTTTATTAGGGGCTATCGCAAACGCGTGGCAGGGACTCGCTGGAGCGGTTGTCCAGAGCGAGTTGGTGGCGCTCACGCAGAGGGCGTGCAGGCGCGGGGGGCAAAGAAATGACGTCGAGAAGCGTTTGACGTTTCAGCCAACCAGTGCTTGTAGCCCAGGGGCTACAACTTGCACGGTAGGTACACGACGCTCAAATACTATCTTTCCTGGCGCGCCGATGGGCGCACGACGCAGAGCGGTTCTACGTTGTCAGGATCGATAAAACTTCCTGTCGAGCACAGAGCCGGATTCCACACGCTCGAATCGCTTGCCACTGGGGCAAGCCGGTAGGCGAGGTGAGCGTCAGGCAACAGCTTCGTTACAAACCACCGAATTCCCACGCGGCAGAAACTGACACAAGCAGTTCGGCAGCGGCGAGCACTCAGTCTGCACAAAGCGGTAGCGTTGACTGCGATGCGAACGACTTCAACCTGCGAGGCACTACCATTTCCAAAAGAAGAAATAGTGGCCCATCGGGTGCAGCCGCTAGCAAGCCAGCGGATCATCATGAGGCTAATCGGAAACATGCAAGCCGCCTGAGATCGCTACGAATAAGAAGTTATGAGGGTCCAACCGTCAACTAATCAACAATCTATTCAATTGACCACAACGCACTGCTGACCTGCACGTAAGCGCTTGCCACAAGTTGCGTAGTTTTCATTGTCTTGCAGCCACATGCAGCTTGCCGCAATCTTTCGTTGTGGCAAGCAGATGCTTCGCAAATGGTAGGGTGGCGGCTACGGCAATTTGCCGCCGTCCGCACCCTCTGAGCATGCTACCAAAAAGTGTGTAAACTGCAACCGTAGCAACAGGTTGCGCGTAGCCTGCCTACCCTCGACTAGGACCCCGTAGACTTTACCGATCATGCCCAATCCGCCCCGTGAGCCTGCCGAGACGCTGCCTGAGCGTCTGGCCGCCTCCTGGCCAACGAAAATTTGGCGGGATGTGCACGTGCTTGTGGCGGTCTCAGGCGGGGTCGACAGCATGGCGCTGCTGCGTTTGCTGCTGGGCTTAAAGCACCAAGCAGGCGGCCGTGGCCAGCTCACTGCCGCGCATGTGAATCACCAGTTGCGAGGTGAGCAATCTGAGGCAGACGCCCGATGGCTGGCTCAGCAATGCCAGGAGTTGGAGATTCCGTTGGAGGTTCTTCGAGCCGATGTTACTGGTTTGGCAAAGCTGCAAGGCGATGGCCTGGAGCGGGCCGCTCGTGACGAGCGTTATCGTTTGCTCACCGAAGCTGCCGAGAGAATAGGTGCACGCTATGTGGCGGTAGGCCATCATCGGGACGATCAGGTGGAAACGGTGCTCTTCCGGTTGCTGCGCGGCACAGGCTTGCTGGGGCTTGCTGGCATGCAGCAGCAAAGGGCTTTGTCCACGAGCGTGACACTCGTGCGGCCGCAGTTGGAGTTTTCGCGCGAAGAGTTGCACGGCTATCTGGGCAAGCTAGGGCAAGACCACCGTGAAGATGCAAGCAATACGAACAGTCATTTTGCTCGGAATCGGTTGCGAAACGAATTGCTGCCGCTCCTGCGTGAAGATTTTAATGCAAAAGTCGACCAGGCCCTGCTTCGCACGGCGCAACAGGCGGGGGAAGCGTACACGGCAATTCATTCTCAGGCAGAGCAGGTGTTGACCCAAAGTCAGACTGGCCAGTATCAGACCGACGGGGCATGCGAGTCAGGCGGATTCGCTCTGCTGACTGGTCTACTATCTACGGTTGAAACTGCCGTGGCGATTGAAACGCTGCGTATTGCTTGGCGAAATGCCGGCTTGCCAGAACAAGGAATGAGCGACGCTTGGTGGCGAAAGCTGGTTCAATTGGCGGTTCGTGGTGAGCATTCTGGCCAACCTAAGCTACCTGCCCAGGTTAATCTGCCAGGGAATTTGCTAGCACGGTACGAAGGTGGTCGGCTAAGCGTGTGGAGTGTGTGCTAGCTGTTGCACGCATCGCGGTGCAAGCAGCGCGGCTGAAGTTGCTCGCCGGAGGCTGTCTTGCCGGTTCTTGCCACGGTTCCTACTATTCGCGGAAAATCTGCGCAGAGTCTGTGGCAATCATGTCATTCCGCCAAGCGGCAGCGACCGAGGAATGACATGGATTGGACTCCGCAGCGCTCTCTTAAATTAAGTGCAAGGTTCGCGTTATCGTAGCTCGTTTGGTCAGCTCCTGTTGGTATGTTTTCCGGTTCGTCGTTGTAGCGGCGATTCTGCTGGCGGTGGTTGTGGGTGTGTATTTCTATACGCACATGGACGACGAAATCCGCCGCAAGGTGGAGGTGGTACTCGCTGAGAAGTTCCCTCAACTACAAGTGAATGTGGGCGGAGCGAGGCTGATCGAGGGGCAAGGCATCGCGATTTACGACCTGCACTTGGAAGAGGCGGCCAGCGGGAAACGCGAAAACCACTTGCTGTCGGTCGATGAACTGTTGCTGGAATGCAATGCGAGCCTGCCTCAATTGTTGCAGGGCATTCCCGATGTGCGACGTGTAGTGGTCCGACGTCCGCGCTGCTGGTTGCGGCGCGACCCAAGCGGGCGGCTCAATGTCGAAGCTTTCTTTCCATTGACCGCAACAACAGTAAAGCGGCCACCGATTGTCATCGAAGGCGCGTCCATTGCGTTTAGCGATCTGGCGAAGCCGAACCTAAAGCCGCTCACCGTTCGCGACATCAATCTCACAATTGCGGGTGCTAACGCCGGTGCTTCCACGCCGCAGGCGGTGGTGAAGGTCAATGGAACACTCTCGGGAACACAGCTTCGCCAAGCACGCCTACGAGCGTGGATCAATCCGGTTGACGGGAACTATCGAGCCGAATTAGGAGTGGACGAATTTCAATTCGATGAGGATCTGCTGGCTTGGCTTGTGGCACATGCACCACAGAACGCCCGAGACATGAATCTGGGTTGTCAGGCAAGCGGAGTTATTGAGGTATCTGGAAATGCCCAGGCCGTTGGGCAAGTTCGCGTGGCTGCTGATTTACAGGTAGTTAGCGGGCATGCGGAGCACCCGCGATTGCCACGACCACTGACGAACTTGCAGTGTCGAGTGAAGCTCGCTGAGGGGCAAATAGAAGTGAGCGACTTTCACGCCCAATGCGGACCAGCAGCGATTGCTGCTTCCGCGCGGCGGAACGGTTTTGCTCCCAGCGCACCAACGAGCATCGCTGCTCGCGTGGTGCAATTGCCGCTGGACAAATCGCTTCGCAACGTGCTGCCGCTGCTGCTGCAAGAGCAGTGGGAGAAGCACCAGCCAACTGGGCTGGTAGATGCCACGCTACAAGCAACGTTCGACGGGCAGCATTGGAGCCCCACCGCTACGCTCACCGGTAGCGAGCTGGCTTTCGAGTCGGATAAGTTTCCCTACCGGTTGACCGACGGCTCTGGCACGATTCTTGTAACGCCCCGGCAAGGGGATCGACCGATGCGTCTGGACATCGATATGACCGGCCAAGGTGGCGGGCAGCCTATACATATTGTGGGGCAAATCTTCGATCCCAAGCCGGCTGCGCGTGGCTGGGTGAAAATCACGGGTGAGAACGTGGAAATTGAAAAACGGATGATCGCCGCGCTCCCCCCCAAGTCGCGTGAGGTGATCACTTCGCTGCACCCGGCAGGCAAGATGAACTTTCTGTGGCGGATTGATCGCCAGCAAGATGGCCAGCTCCCGAGGACTTCCCTACAGTTAAACCTCGTCGACCTGAGTGTGAAGTACGACAAGTTCCCCTATCCGCTGAGCGGAATCAGCGGCACGGTTCAGGCAGAGGACGATCGCTGGACTTTCCGCGATATCGTATCTAACGGGCGCAGACAGATTCGCTGCCAAGGCTATTTGCAACCGGTTGCCGTCGGCTCGGCGCTTTCGCTGCGTTTCACGGGTGAGCAAGTGCCGCTGGACGACAATCTGTACGAAGCGTTCGACGAAGACGTGCAGAACGCTTGGACTGAATTGCGTCCGCGCGGGCATGTCGATTTCATGGCTGATGTGGACTATCGCACTGGGCAGGGCAAGCCGCGCATCCGTGCGGAGATTCGACCGAGGGCTGAGACAGCTTCGCTACGACCGAGGTTTTTCGACTACCTGATGGAGGACGTCTCCGGAGTGATCACCTACGACGAGGGCGCGATCACACTCAACGATGTACGCGCCCGGCATGCGCGCACGAAAGTGCTGACGAACGGCAATGGCTTCTTTTCACCGAATGGCCAGTGGCAGATGCAACTGGTTGGGCTGACGGTAGACAAAGTAGCGGTCGGGCGTACTCTACTGACCGCACTGCCGGCAAAGTTGAGTAAGCTCATTGACTCCTTGCATCCAACTGGCAGCTTTCGAATAGACAACGGCGTGCTTTCGTTCGAGAAGAGTGCTTCCGCTATGGCGCCAATCAAAACGGATTGGGATTTTCAATTGACTTGCCAGCAGACCGATTTGCAGTGCGGCATCGACCTCCACAACTTGCACGGCACGGTGCGTTTGATGGGCGCTTCCGACGAACAGCGGAATTACTCAGCGGGCGAGTTGGATCTCGATTCGGTCATGTTTGAGGGCGTGCAGTTCACCAACGTAAAGGGCCCCATTTGGGTAGACGATAGCCAATGCCTCTTCGGCCGTCGCGCCGCCTCCCAGAATGGCCAACCACCGCGTCCCGTGACCGCCTCAGCTTACGATGGGCGCATTGCCGCGGATGCGATGGTTACTTTCTACGGACTGCCACGCTACGAAGCAGAGGCAAACCTCGTGGGTGTGGACCTGAAGCGACTGACCGTCGAACGATTCGGCAGTACCGAGGAAATGAAGGGCAAAGTCGATGCGAACGTAAAGATCGGTGGACAGGGCCGTTCGCAACACCAGCTCACCGGAAGTGGCGACGTGCGCATTCGCGATGCAGAGATTTACGAATCGCCCGTGCTGTTACGTGTGCTAAAGACGTTGAGAAGTGGCAAAACTGATAAGTCAGCATTCAACGAAGGCCACATTCGTTTCCGGCTAGATGGCCGACACGTGACACTCCAGCAGCTCGATTTCTATGGCGATGTCGTGAATCTCAAAGGCAAGGGTTATACCAACTTCGACCAAGACTTGAAGCTTGTCTTCCACGCAGAGGTAGGTCGCACAGACTATCAGTTGCCCTTCGTGAAGAATCTAGTGAAGACCACCAACCAACAAATCCTGCAACTTTATGTTGATGGAACGATGAGCAATCCGATCGTGCAGAAGCAAGCGTTCCCGGGAATTAACCAGTTACTTGACCAAATACAAAGCGATTTCGAAGCGCCACCACCGCAACGAACTCAACAGGCGCAGCGACCGCAGAGCCCGAGGCTACCGAGTACCCGATAAGAAATTCTTTCATCTACTATCCTCATTTCGCCACTGAGCTTCCATAAACATGTTAACTGGAGTGAATTGCTAACAGGAGTAGATACCCATGAGTAGCATTCCTAATATTTCAGTAAATGCGAGCGCCGCTGGTGCACCGTTGTCTGCGAAAGCAGGCTCGACTGAGCGAGCTAAACAGGATACAGCTGCCCAGCAGCGCACTATTGAGACCGACTTGAAAGCCGATGACGCCGCCGGCATTGGCCATACCGAGGAAGATCAACCGTCGAGCGAACGCGATGCCGACGGCCGCCGCCTGTGGGAGGGCGGCGCTGACGAGCAGAGTAAAGAGGTTGAGCACACGGCGGAAGAGAAACCTGATAAACAAGCCAAAGACACCAGCGGTGAGATGGGCAATGTGCTCGATCTGACCGGTTGAATAGAATCGAAGAAGCATGAGTAAGAAAAACAAAACCGCCGGCCCGTCATTGCCCGTGCGTTGGGGCGGAATGCTCGCTTCGCTGGGCATTCGCGGCTGGATGAGCACGATGGACTACCGGGCCATCTTCCAAGACCCGAGGGTCGATGCCATTCATCCGGCAGAGAAGCCTCGCATCTATGTGTTTTGGCACGAGTACATTTTGATCCCGCTTTACCTGCGCGGGAATTGCAATCTTTCGATGTTGCTCAGCAAGCATCGCGACGCGGATATCCTTGATCGGGTCGCCGGACACATGGGATTTCATTGCGTGCGAGGCTCGACCTATAACGGCGCTACCGCAGCGCTCTTGGAACTCTCACGACGCGGCCAGAGCATGCACCTTACGATCACGCCCGATGGCCCGCGCGGTCCACGGCGCGAATTGGCGCAAGGTGCTGTGTTCCTTGCCTCGCGCATGCAAATGCCGATTGTCGCGCTGGGCTTCGGTAGCGATCGACCCTGGCGGGCCGGCAGTTGGGACAAGTTTGCCGTGCCGCGGCCCTTCTCACGCGTGCGAGCCATTATTAGTCCAGAGATTCACATCCCAGCAGGGCTCGATCGCCCGGCGCTGGAGCAACAACGCTTGGGAGTCGAGCGGAGACTGCAGGAGCTAACCACCGAGGCTGAAAACTGGGCAGCTAGTGGCGAGCGCCGCGCTGGTGAGACGGTGGCAAAGCGTCAGGGGTTGATTAAACAGACGAACTCGCATTCAATCGACGGACATTTCCAGAAGTTCCCCGCGGAATATTCTGAGCCCTCAGAGAAATTCCGCAAAGCTGGATGATTCCCACTAGCCGCCGAGCTTGCTCGACGTGAAGGATAAACTCTCAAGCCGCAATTCAAAGCGTTTCCTGGTTTCGAGCACTTCTTGGTAATCGATCCGCTCGGCGAGCAAGCTCGTCGGCTAACGACTCTCTCTGGTAGCGTTCAGCATTCTCGTCTTTCATGGTCCTAAGAGTGAGGAGCCTTGCCTGTGCCTGGACTTCGCTTTTTGGAAGCCCTCTAGGCGCAGCCATCAGCCCGCGAGCTGCTATCTCGGCCTATCGAAAAGGAGTGATCTACTACCTACCAATGGCTTTCAATGGAAATTGCGAAGTGCCACGTGTTGAGATACTATGGGCGGTGGGCAGAGCTGCAGGCAGACTAGGCATTTTCTCACTCAGCTGGAATGATGCGATATGAGTATTGAGTTTCCCTGTCCCAAATGCCAAGAAACGTATCGCGTGAAGGACGATCTGGCTGGCAAATTCGTGAAGTGCGCGAAATGCAATCACCGTATACTCGTGCCTGAGTCAGTTCTCGTTGAAGAACACGACATTGAGAATGACATCGGTGATTGGTTAGGTGACAGGGATTCTCAATCGGCTGCTACTGCTCCCGCCTCGGAGGACTCTTCACCTCCTGAATCAGGTAGAAGAAAATGCTACGGTTGTGGCGGCTCGCTTGCTGAGGACGCAGTGATCTGCGTCGCCTGCGGCTACGATTTTCGCTCTGGTGCAAAACACGCGACTAAACTCGGCGATACGATGCCAGTGAAGACGGCTAGGCTATCGATAGTACAAAATACAAGACACCCGCTTAGTGAGAAAGAAGATCAAGTCCTAACAGCCTGGGCCTACTCACTTTGCCCAGAGGTTGAAGCCTATCTAAATGATTATGCTAGTAACATCGACATCTCAGGTCTGGTCATTTCCATCGACCATTTTTGCTGTGCCATGAGTGGCCTCTTGTCGGAAACGTTCAGCAGAGAGTTTGAGATTTCGATTTCCGGCAGAATAGCAGGACAGGAAAATAAGGTGAAATTAAAATGTGCCAACAACATCAGTCCTTTGAACAAGCACCAGAGAAGGACGGGAGAGAGTCGCGACGAAGACATGCAGAGAATCCGCGACGTTGTAAAAGGAAAACTCGACAAAAAGGCCCTAACTCACGGTACTATTTCGCGAGACCCATTCTTCATCGAAGTCTCGCTTGCGTTGCTTGAAAAATTTGACGAGCTACTTGGCCGTGACCAAGTTCCAGTTGCAAAATTTTGGCGCATAGCAAGAGTCATTGGTGTGCTCACCTCAATTGCGTGTAGTGCTGCTGCGGCTCTACTGCCAAGAGAAGAGCCTTGGAATACACGCTTCGTTTCGGGTTTGATTGTATTGGCTGTGGCCTATCTGGTGACCTACGCCATCGGGGCCTGCTTCATGCCAGCCTCATTCTTCGAGGACTTTGGTGCCGGCAGACGCATCATGCGATTTGCTGGTACAGGAACTGGTGAGGAAACCCAAGTAAAGCTGCGGCTTACGACAATCTGTGCGATTGTGGGCCTTGGTTTTATGGCCTATATAACGATGACAACCTTTGCAAGTCACTGACCAAACGTTTTGGCTGCATCCCGTTCCGTAATCCCAAATAGCAAGTCACTACATGCAGTCGATGTGATGCCTCTTGGGTACTTTACCAAATGTCCTGCATCTTCTGCTTGCTCGACGTGAAGCGCGAACTCCGATGCCGGTATCCAAAGCGACAGCTGGGATCGATCCTTGTCGATACTCAAATCCCGCGGTGAGCAAGCTCGTCGGCTAACGAATCTCATTGTCGCCCTGTTAATCCAGGCGGACCTTCTCGGTTACCACCCCAGATACCGGTAGAAAAGATTCGTGCAAACGCCGGGGCGGCCTACAAAGCCACCCGGCGTTTCGCGTATATTGGTGGGGAACCAATTCTCCCCGCCACTTTTGCCTACGATTCGCCGCTCCTGCCGCGGCATTACGATGAGCACTGCCTTTCCTGCCGAGCCTACTGATGCAGCTCGTGGGGTGCTGTCGATTTCGCAAATCACCGCCCAGCTTAAAGGGATGGTCGAGCAGGAGTTTGGCTCTGTCTGGGTGTCGGGAGAGATCTCTAACTTTTCGCGTCCGCAGTCGGGGCACTGCTACCTCACGCTCAAGGACGATGCGGCACAGCTACGCGCTGTTCTGTGGCGCGGGACCGCCTCGAAAGTAAAATTCGATCTGCACGACGGTTTGGAAGTGGTCTGCCGCGGCCACTTGGATGTCTACCCGCCGCGGGGTAGCTATCAGTTGGTTATCGAGAAGATTGAACCGCTGGGCGTCGGTGCCCTGGAGCTGGCCCTGCGTAAGCTGCGCGAGCGATTGGAAAAGGAAGGGCTGTTTCGTGCTGATCGTAAGCGAGTCCTACCAAGATTTCCCCGTCGGATTGGTTTTGTCACTAGTCCTACGGGCGCCGCGATTCGCGACTTCTTGGAGGTGTTGCGCCGACGTTGGAGCGGCATTGAAGTGCTGGTGTTCCCGACACGCGTACAAGGCGACGGCGCTGCCGCGGAAATTGCTGCGGCGATTGCCCAGGCAAACCGGCTTGCCGACCCGTTGGATGTGTTGGTCGTAGGTCGAGGTGGCGGCAGCATGGAGGACTTGTGGTGCTTCAATGAAGAGCCGGTGGTTCGAGCACTGGCTGAGTCCAACGTGCCCACCATTTCGGCTGTGGGGCACGAGATTGACGTGACGCTTGCCGATCTAGCTGCCGACGTGCGAGCACTCACTCCCAGCGAAGCTGCGGAGCGAGCGGTGCCCTCAGCTGACGAAGTGATTGGCGGCGTGCGGATGTTTGAAGAACGTCTGCACGGATTGATTGAGCGGCGCATCGAGATGTTGCGCGATCGCACGGACGCCCTTGCCAGGCGGCCGGTGTTCGAGCGTCCTCGGGAAGGGGTCCGCAATCTTTCCAGGCAAGTCGATGAGATCGCAAGCCGTTTGAAGCAGGCCATGCAGCAATCTACACAGAATCGCCAATCGCAACTTGCCACATTCGCGGGTAAACTAGAAGTGCTGAGCCCACTGGGCGTGTTGTCGCGGGGGTATAGTCTCACGCAGAGAGAGTCGAATGGCGAGTTGCTGTCCAGTTCTGCGACCGTGAAGGTGGGCGAGCTGTTGAAGACGCGTCTTGCTAAAGGGACGATTACTAGTCGAGTTGAAGGTGTCGAAACCACGTAGAGGATCAATTCAATCGCGGTGCAAGCACCGCGACGAAGTGTTTGGTACTGGTGCTACAGAAGCGTTCTAGAATCACTCAATTGATACACATGCTGAGAACGAGAGAGCAGTCATGGCGAAGAAAAAGGTAGCTAAGAAGAAGATCAAGGTTGATGCACCAAGCTTTGAAGAGTCGCTTGCCGAGCTGGAAACGATTGTGGGTAAGCTCGAAGGAGGCCAGTTGCCGCTGTCCGATTCGCTGGCCGCTTACGAGCTAGGCGTAAAGCGTGTTCAGGGTTGCTACGCGCAGCTCGAAGATGCGGAGCGTCGCATCGAGTTAGTGACTGCTGTGGATAATCAAGGTAATGCGACGACCGAAGACTTCGACGAAGGCGAAGCGGCTGACCTGACCGGTAAGTCGCAGCAGCGTACTCGGCGGAGCACGACGAAGCGTGCCCCACGCGATGAAAGTGGCGACTCGCTATTTTGATTGCTCTGGAGGTAACGGGGCGTCGGCTCTGTAGGTAAAAGCAAATCTAGTCTCAGGTTTTTCGAAACGTCAAACATACAACACATGACTCAAATAGCACCGCCCACTGTGAAGTTCTCCCCGCAAGTTGATTTGCAGAAGTTTGAAGCGGCGCTAGCTGCTGCCGTACAGTTCGATGATGTGGACGGCTGTCCCGATCGCTTGGCCGATGGGATGCGCTACGCGCTACTTGCCCCAGGCAAACGGTTGCGTCCCCAGTTGGTGATGCTTGCCGCGCAGGCATGCGGCGGCAGCGTGGATGCGGCACTTCCAGCAGCGGTGGCGGTGGAGATGATTCACGCTTACTCACTCGTTCACGACGACCTGCCTGCGATGGATGACGACGATCTCCGCCGCGGTCGCCCGACGTGTCACAAGCAATTTGACGAAGCGCTGGCGATTCTCGTGGGCGACGCCTTGCAGGCACAAGCGTTTGAGGTGCTCGCTACGCAACTGACTCCCGCTGAGACGGCGGTTGCGGCTTGTCGCGAATTGGCCACTGCAGCCGGTGCGAGGGCTCTCGTAGGTGGTCAAGCGGATGATTTAGCGGCAGAATTTCAGGATCTCACGCTTGAGCAATTACAATTAATACATGCCCGCAAGACGGGGGCGTTGTTTCGCGTTTCCTTGAAACTGGGTGCCTTGGTCGCTGGGGCTGCTGCAGAGAGGGTGCAGGCTCTGGACGAGTACGGCACCAAGTTGGGCTTGGCGTTTCAGATTGTGGACGATCTGCTAGATGTGAACGGCACCGAGGCTCAGCTGGGGAAAACCCCGGGCAAAGACGCGAGACAAGGGAAATCGACCTTTCCTGAGCTGCTGGGCGTCGAAGAAAGCCGACAGCGGGTTAACGAGTTAATCCAACAGGCGCGGGATGCGGTTAAGCTATTAGGCACAGCTGCCGAGCCGCTCATTGAGTTAGCGAATTACGTGGGGCAACGTACTCACTAGAGTGCTCTCCTGCTGAGGTGCAGCACGAACAAGTATCGAAGAATGAAATGACGAAATCAAATAAGGGACCATTTCTGCCAGGCATCGCCAGTCCGGACGACTTGCGAGGTATGTCGCTTCCTCAGTTGGAGCAATTGGCAGTCGAAATCCGCGACGTGCTCTGCAATCTCATTGCTTGTCGCAGCGCGCACTTTGCATCCAACCTGGGCGTGGTCGAGCTTTGCCTAGCGCTGCACCAGACGTTTGACTTCCGAAAAGATCGGCTCATCTGGGACACGGGTCACCAGATCTACCCGCACAAGCTCATTACCGGGCGGTACGACGAATTCCAAAGCATTCGCACTAAGGGGGGCCTGATGGGCTACCCGAATCCGGTCGAGAGCGAGTACGACTTATTCATGACGGGGCACGCGGGAGCGAGCGTTTCAACGGCATTGGGGCTGGCCAGTGGCGATGATCTGCTTCGCAAAGAGGAAGGCCGGCATAGCGTGGCAGTGATTGGCGACGGGGCGTTTCCCTCGGGAGTCGTGTTTGAAGCACTCAACAATGCGCGGCGGCAAGGCGAGAAGTTGCTCGTGGTGCTCAACGACAATCGCATGTCGATCTGCCCACGTGTGGGTGGCGTGGCCGACTATCTCGACCGACTGCGTATGAACCCCGTTTACGATGGTTCTAAGGATGTCGTTGCGAAGCTACTCAATCGCGTACCTCTGCTGGGCGACCCAGCAGAGCGGTTCCTGGTGCAAATCAAGGAAGCGGCCAAGGCGGGCATAAGTGGCGGCATGATGTTCGAGGATCTGGGCTTCCGCTACGTGGGCCCGATCGACGGCCACAATATTGGCTTGCTACGGAAGTACCTGAAGCTCTCGCAGAATATCGACCAACCGGTACTCCTGCATGTTGTGACCGAAAAAGGGCATGGCTTTCAACCGGCCGCAGAAGACCCGGTTACTTTCCATGCACCGCCGCAGTTTGAGCGCCGCGAGGAAGAGGTCGTGGCGATGAAGAAGAGCTCCAGCCGTGCTTACACGCACGTGGCCTCGGAGGCCATTCTGGAGCGAATGAAGGCGGATGAGCGTGTGACCGTGCTGACCGCAGCGATGTGCCAGGGCAACAAGCTAGACGCCGTTCGAGAGCAAATTCCCGAGCGATTCTTCGATACGGGCATCTGCGAATCACACGCGGTGGCGTTTGCTGCGGGGCAAGCGAAAGCTGGGGTGCGGCCGATTGTCGATATCTACAGCACGTTTTTACAACGCGCGTACGATCACATCTTTCAAGAAGTTGCGCTGCAGAATTTGCCGGTGACGTTCATGCTCGATCGTGGCGGACTGGCCGGGCCAGACGGACCAACGCATCATGGCGTGTTTGATTTTGGCTATCTGCGTGTGTTTCCGAACATGACGATCATGGCCCCCGGCGATGCGCTCGACCTGCCGGCGATGCTCGACTTCGCGTTGCAGCACGACGGTCCGTGTGCGATTCGCTACCCAAAAGCGACCGCGGTGGAAATCGCACGCGACGTTGCTCCCGTGGAGCATGGCCGCAGCGAAGTGCTCGATTGGGGCGAAGATGGCTGCCTGATTGCCTGTGGCGCACTACTACACCGCTGCGTGGAAGCGGCCCAGCAGTTGAAACACGAAGGCTTGCATGTGGGCGTCATCAACGCGCGGTTCTTAAAGCCACTGGATGCGGAAACTATCCTGCGAGCGGTGCGCGAGTGTCCGTTCGTCGTCACGGTTGAAGAAGCGGCGTTGGCCGGTGGTTTCGGCAGCGCGGTGCTCGAAGCGGCTGCTGATGAGAAGCTCGACACAAGCCGTGTGATTCGGCTAGGCATCCCTGATGCCTTTATTGAGCATGGCGAGCGCGATGAATTGCTTGCCGACTTGGGGATGAGCGTCGAGGGAATTGTGAAGACGTGTCGCGAGGCGGCCGCTGCAGAGAGACCTGCTGTTGGAAGTTAGCAACATTCGTCTAGCAGTCCGGTGTGTTGGTGGGCGATGCCCATCCTGCGTGTTATGCTAAGTGCCATGAGCAAAACCTCCTCATTCAAATCCTCGAACGCCCGCCCTCGAGCCATCTTACTGGCAGATCGAGATCGGCCGGAGATTCGCGAACGGGCAGACGATTTGCGTCCTACGATTGACGCTCATCTGGATGTGGTTGCGGAAATCGATGATATCTCTGGGGAAGAATTTCCCGAGGTCGAGGCGGAGTTCGGCATCGTGCTCGGTGGCGACGGTTCGATGTTACGGACGGCACACATGATGGGCTATCGGCAGCTGCCGGTGATTGGGGTGAATCTTGGCCACTTAGGTTTTCTGGCAGGTATTCAGCCTGAGGATTTGGCGGAAGTGTTGCCGTGCCTCGCCTGTGGCGAGTATGAAATCGTTAGTCATCTGATATTGGAATGTGTCGTGCTCCGCGGTGGTAAGGAACTTTGCCGCACGTTGGCGCTCAACGAAGCGGCCGTGATGGCGGGGCCGCCATTTGCGATGCTAGCAGTGCAGCTTTACGTTGACGGAGAATTGGCCACCACTTATAGTTGCGACGGCCTGATTGTCAGCACCCCCGTCGGTTCGACCGCCCACAACCTATCGGCCGGCGGACCGATCTTGCGAAAAGCGTTGCAAGCTGTGGTGGTGTCGCCGATCAGTCCGCACACCCTGACGAATCGCCCGGTGGTCGACTCCGCCGACCGCGTTTACGAACTGGCCGTGCCCAATCCCAATGAAGGAACCACGCTGGTCGTCGATGGAAAAGTCGTTTGTCAGATTACTGCCGACGATCGAATTCGTGTTGAACGATCGAAAGCAGAGTTCCAGCTCATTGAGATCAGCGGACGCGGCTATTACCGTACACTTCGCGAGAAGTTAGGTTGGGGCGGGCGACTGAAGTTGAAATAGTTAGCCCATTTAGATTCTAATGGAGCGGCACTGAGGCACGTTCCCTACCCGATTATGATTTGCAAGGATGCACCCGCCATGAGACTCCCCCGCCCTGCCCTGCTTTGCTTCTGGCACCTTCGTTTCTGGAACCTGGGCTTGTTGACCCTCGCGGTCGCTTCTTCTGCGTTGGCTGCCCCTGCCGAAGATGCGGATAAGAGCAGTGCCGAAAAGGTCCAACTGCAATACAAATTCAAGATGGGCCAGGTGCTGCGTTATCAGGTGAAGCACGAAGCGAACGTCACGACGACGCTTGAAGAGACTACGCAAGACGTCGAGTCGGTGAGCGATTCCGTCAAAGCGTGGAAAGTGACCGACGTGCTGCCTAACGGCGAGATCGAGTTCATGCACGTGGTCGAGTCGATCAAGATGACCAACCGCCAGCCGCAACAAGGCGTGGCGAAGTACGACAGCACGACCGGCGAGCAGCCGCCCGCCATTTTTCAACAAGCGGCCAGTGCCGTGGGCGTGCCGATGACGCTCATCCGCATGACCCCTACCGGCAAGATCGTCCACCGGGAAGAAAAACACCCGCAGCCGGAAGTCACCAAAGACATGCCGATCACGCTGGAGATGTCGGGCAAGCCCATTGCTGTGGGCGAGCAGTGGGATCACGATTACGAAGTTCCCGTGGATCGCAAAAACGGGGGCAAGCAACAGGTGCGCACGCGCCGCCTGTGCAAACTTACTAGCGTGAAATCGGGCGTCGCGACTATCGAAGTCACCTATCAGGTGCTGACGCCCATCGACCCGTTTGTAAAGTCGCAATTGCTTGAGCGCATGACCAAGGGCACTGTGCGATTCGATATTGCCGAAGGCCGCGTTCTTTCCCAGCGCCACGAAGTTGATCGTCGCGTGTTGGGCTTTGCCGGTAAGACCAGCAGCATGCACTTTGTATCGCGGTTGGAAGAGAAGCTGATTAAAGAAGGTGCGAGTAAGGCAAAAGTTGCTCGCCGCTGAGCCAGGCCAACAAGAAGTCGTAAGCCCACGCAGTCCCCGCGTCGCTTGTCGCTCTGTGCGTTGGATTTCTCTGATCAGCATTGGGACGATGCAGGCTAACGGAACTGTTAGCCAATTGTTCAGTCTGATGCTAAGCTGCTTTCTCCATTGATTTCCCTCAAGAGAAAGCAGAGTCTATGAAATGGCTACGCACGCTGCTGCTTATCGCTGCCTCAGCTTCGCTAACCTATGCCGGTGACGACGCCTACCAGCTTGGCGAAGACTCCCAACGCAAGTCAGGCGTGCCGCGTGGCGAAGTAACCGAACACGTTTGGCGGAGTAAGATCTTTCCAGAAACAGTACGCCGCTACTGGACCTACGTGCCCGCCCAATATGAGATGGCCAAGCCTGCCGCAGTCATGGTATTCCAAGACGGTCACACTTACGTAGCTGAAGAGGGGCAGTTCCGTGCACCTGTTGTACTCGACAATCTCATCGCTGCGGGCGATGTGCCTGTGATGGTGGGCATCTTCATCGATCCGGGCCATAAGAAAGAGGAGCTACCCGAGAAGCCCGGTTGGAAGCCTCAGCCCGAGAATCGCAGTTTTGAGTACGACACGCTCTCCGAACAGTACGCCGGCTTTCTGCTGGAAGAGATTCTTCCTGAAGTGGGAAAAGAGCACAATCTCACGGACAATCCCAACCAGCGAGCCATTTGTGGCATTAGCTCCGGTGGCATCTGCGCATTCACAGTTGCCTGGGAGCGCCCCGACGCGTTCCGCAAAGTGCTAAGCCACGTCGGTAGCTTCACGAACATTCGCGGCGGTAACGTGTACCCTGCGCTGATTCGCAAGACGGCGCCCAAACCAATTCGCGTGTTCCTGCAAGGCGGCTCCGGTGATCTCGATAATGAGCACGGAAATTGGCCGCTTGCCAACCAGCAGATGGCTGCCTCACTGAAGTTTGCTGGTTACGATTATCACTTCGAGTATGGCGAAGGAGGCCACAGCGGCAAGCACGGCGGGGCGATTTTTCCGGAGGCGCTGCGGTGGTTGTGGCGAGATTGAATCAATGGATCCAAACAAAGTCTTCGCAGATGAACGGATGTTCGGCTTCTGCATAAACTGCGAGGGACTACTTGAGACCAGAGATCATGTGCCATCCAAGGTCTTCCTGGACGAACTATGCCCGCTCAACTTGCCCGTCGTCGAGTGTGGCACTAAATGTAAAGAAGGCTATTCACTGGACGAGGAATATCTCGCCTGCTTCGACCGAGGTTTCCAACCACGAACTTAAAAGAGGTCAAAGTTACTGATACGGCTCTTCTGGACTTCAATTTCAACGTGGTTGAAGTAACTGATGAGCTCACCAAGCGTATCTAGCTGGACGTGGGCAAGTACGGAAACCCGGACTGCATAACTATTGAGCACGCCGTGCTGGCGTCACGAGTTTTTGTGCAACAGCGCTTCTTTAAGCGGCATCGGGACGATGCGGGCTAACCCAGTTGGTAATCGCGTGGCTCACTCCCCAGGCCCCTCTACCTCGTGCACGATCACAATGTCGTGTGCTCCACTGGCCATCGCGTCGCTGGCGTCGGGGCCGGCGGTCAGGTGGGTGCCACCGACGATGACGATCGCATCGCCCGGCTTTGCTAGGCCGGTCTCGCAGGCCCAATGGTCGGTGTAGCGGATAAGGTCTTCAATGACGCAGGCCGGGGCGCCTCGCAATGGGGTAACACCCCAGTAGAGACACATCTTGCAGAGGGTCGATTCGTTGGTGCTTACGCCGATTGTAGGTACAAAGCTGCGTTGCTGAGAGAGGGCCATCGCCGTGCGGCC
The DNA here is from genome assembly GCF_007741515.1 of Adhaeretor mobilis. Taxonomy (GTDB): domain Bacteria; phylum Planctomycetota; class Planctomycetia; order Pirellulales; family Lacipirellulaceae; genus Adhaeretor; species Adhaeretor mobilis. The sequence continues at coordinate 4,616,175 of NZ_CP036263.1, read as the reverse complement.
GGAGTGGCTGGAAACGACGACTAATTTTGCGCCCAACACTTGAGCCATCGTGCCAGCGCCACGAACCACGCCTTGGGTGATCTTGTGCAAGCCATCATCGCGTTTGCCGCCGGCGTCGCGGAGGGTTTTGCCTTCCATACTCGCCTCCGTTGCCATCGCAATGCGATTCATCATGGAGACGGCTTCGTTGGGGAAATTGCCGATAGCCGTTTCTCCGGAAAGCATGCAGGCGTCGGCACCGTCGAGAATGGCGTTGGCCACATCAGTTGCTTCGGCACGCGTGGGACGAGCGGAGTCGTGCATGCTGTCGAGCATCTGGGTGGCGATGATTACCGGGCGGTGGAAGTCTTGACAACTGCGGATAATACGCTTTTGCTCAAGCGGCATTTGCGCCACGTCGATCTCCACACCCAGATCGCCACGGGCGACCATGATGCCGTCGGATTCCTTGACGATGTCGTCGAGTCGGTCGAGCGCTTCACGCTTTTCGATTTTCGCTATGACCATGGCCTTGGAACCGGCAGAGCGCAGGATGTCGCGCAAGTTACGCACTTCGTCCGGCGAGCGTACAAAGCTAAGGCTCACAAAATCGACGCCCGCTTTGCCAGCCCAGATGGCGTTGGTGTGATCGTCGACACTAATGGCTGGTGCACTGAGCTTTACGCCCGGCAAGTTGATGCCTTGGCGGCTGCGGATTAAGCCGGGTTGCACGACGCGTAGCGTGGCGCGGCCTGGGGCAAGATCCACGACGCTCATGCCAACGGTGCCATCGGCGAGCATGACGAAATCACCCTTGGAAAGTTCGCCAATGAGCGGATCGTAGCTGGTGGTTAATTCGTAGGGGCCTTGCGGGTCGGATGCGACGAGCGCGAATTCGGCATCGCGATCGCAATAGATACTCTCCCCTTCAATGTCGCCCAGACGAAACTTAGGGCCAGCCAAATCGACGAGGATGCCGATCGGCTGGTTGAGTTCCTGACTTACCTCGCGAATGCGGTCTACGTAGACCTGTTGCTGATCGGGACCTGCATGCGCCATGTTCAGACGGAACACATCTGCACCGGACTCAATGAGCTCTGCGAGCTGTGCTTTTTCGCAACACGCGGGGCCGACCGTGGCGATAATTTTTGTGCGGGCCCATTGGGAATAGCTGTTCATCATCGGCATCTTGAGATCGTGAAGTGCTGAACGTGGCGTTTCATCCTGATTGGCCGGAGTCGTGAGCTGATCAAGATGGTTTAAAGTGGCATCAGTCGCATGGCAGCAATCCTGAATCGGCGACGATGGCGTGAGTGGATGTGTTTGGGTGGAGGTGATCGTCATTGTGGTCCTTGGTGAGCGATCTGGGAATACACGCTTTTCACGTGACTCGGGTGGCAGCGGGACCCATCGCGGTTGTGTTGCGAGGGCGGTTAAAGCATACTTCCCGCTTCAACGGCATAGCGGATTACCTGCGAAGAACGTCGATTCCAGCGACTTAAAGCTGCTAGAATCGCCACAACCGTACCTGAAACGCACCGACACAGGACCGCAAGTAATATCTGGGCTCCCTTCATGGCTAAGGAATATTGATGTCTGAGGACTACTGGCAAGGCAAGGCATGCCTGATTACTGGCGGATCTGCCGGGTTGGGATTTGCTCTAGCGCAGTCGCTAGCGCGGCGTGGGGCTCGCTTGGCGATTGCCGCACGCAACGAGCAGCACCTTGAAGAAGCAGCTGAAAAACTGCGTCTACTGGGAGCGAGTGAAGTGATCGCACTGCCGACCGACGTTGCCTGGCAAGAGGATGTTGACCGACTACGCGATAGTATTTCTGAAGAGTTCGGTACGCTCGACTTTCTCTGCAACTGTGCCGGTAGGAGTTTGCGCGGCAAGGTACTCGATTCCGCCGCGGAAGATTTCCAGCAACTGTTGGACGTGAACTTTTTGGCCACAGTGCGCGTAACCCATGCGCTGGCACCGATGTTGTTGGAATCCAAGGGGCACGTGGTGAATGTTGGCTCGCTGGCGAGTAAAGTTGCACCGCGCTATCTGGGAGCGTACCCGGCGAGCAAGCACGCGCTGGCAGCGTATACACAACAGCTGCGACTAGAGAATCGCGATGCTGGCTTGCACGCGATGCTGGTTTGCCCGGGGCCGATTGCTGGCTCGAATGTTGCACGCTATGAGAAGGCGGCAGAAGGCTTGCCCGCAGAAGCAGCTACTGCTGGTGGTGGCGCGAAAGTTTCCGCGATTGATCCGGCTTGGCTTGCGGAAAAGATTCTTTCGGCCTGTGAGAAACGACGACCTGAGTTGGTGGTGCCCTGGAAGGCCAAGTTCTTGCTCGTCGCGTCTGGTATTTCTGCGCGATTAGGCGACTGGCTACTCGGGAAATTTACCCCGAAGTGACTCTCTCTTAAATTGAATCAGATCTCGAGTCGACATGCGTCAGCAGTCGGCTGAAAGCGCGTGAGAGTCCAAGCTGACTGCTAAGGAATATCGGTTCGCGGCTATTGTGCTGCAGGAGCGACCACTGCTGGTGCTGGCTGCTCTACTGGTTCCGCTCCTCCGCCAGTATCCAACGTGAAGTTTAGCGCAGTGTACACCAAGTAGGCGATTAGCAGCAGCCACCCGAAGCCTTTCTTCATGCGTGTGCCCGAAGTAACGACTCCGACGCGGAAGAGGAGCAAAATCAGTAGCATGGCAGGGAACTGAACCTTGAAGAACCAGGGTGGTGCGTCCAAACCTGTCTTCGTGACCGCAGCCGATAGGCCGGCCACAAACAGCACGTTGAGTATGTCTGCGCCGATGACGTTCCCGACGGCTAAGTCGCCATGTCCTTTACGCGAGGCGACAATCGCTGTGACCAACTCGGGTAGCGAAGTGCCGAAGGCGACGATTGTGGCGGCCACAATTTCAGGCGGCACGCCTAGACGCTCTGCGGCAACTTTGATGGCGGGAATGAGTATGTGACTCGATAGAACCACGAGGCCAACGAACAGCAAGAGCTTCACGACCACTACGGGGACCGGCGCGTTAGTGCCGTGTGCTTGCTCTTCGATATCAGCCAATTCCTCGGTAATGTTTCCCGAAGGGTCTTGTTTGGCCCACTTCACTGAGAGCCACAAGTAGCCGACCAAGAGCCCGACAAATACGAAACCAAGCCATTGAGAAAGATTCCCGCCCACAGCGAATGGGTTTCTGCCGTCCCGCGGCCAGCAAGCAGCGACCAGCAGCACTCCCGCAGCCAGTTGCAACCAGCCTTGGCGATTCACAATGCCCGGCGGCAAGAGCGGTGGCGAAATGAGAATTGCAACGCCAAGGATCAGCCCGGTGTCGCAAATGATCGAGCCAACCGCATTGCCCAAGGCCAATCCTGGGTCGCCCTGCAGTGCGGCCAATACCGAAACGGCTGCTTCAGGCGAAGTGGTGCCCAGGCTGACGATTGTGGCGCCGATAACAATCTTTGGCAGACCGGAACGTTCGGAGAGAATCACTGCTTGGCCGACGAGTTCGTCCGCTGCTTTGCCGAGCGCGGCAAGCAGGCCGCAAATGGCCAAGCCTAGCCAGAGGGAATTGATTCCTTCGAAAGTGTTGTGTAGTGAATCGTCGGAGAGCAGTTCTAACATGGGTGGGCGAGCATGGGTGGGTGACTTGGGTAGGTCAGAATAGCAATACGTGTTCAGTATTGTGGCTGAAGGGATGTGACCCGCCAAGGATGCGGTGAATGCCACCTTACCAGCGCAGGTAGTGGCCGCGTGACGCGGCGGGCTAACCACAGCAGCTCATGAGAAGGTTCGCGCACGAAAAAAGGACCCGGTTGGCCCTGCGAGGGATGCCAACCGGGCCCTTCAATGGGGGACTCCTTATTCAGGAGGACTTCCGAAAGACTCGCAACTGCCCGTGGTGGGATTCGTGAACGCCATACGCCGGCGTGCTGTGCGAGCGATGTGGCACGTCTGGGTCTTCAGCCTAGCCAGCGATGCTGCGGAGAGCGAAAAGTGCGGCCGGGGTGAGCAACGTGCCACTCGGTTGAAAACTACTAATGCACGCCGCGTGCCAAAACACTCGAGGCTCAATCGCTCAGCTCGAATGAGTCGTGTATTGCTGCGTTAAAGGCAAAAACAATGAATCGATGTTTGCCACGGTGCTAGCACTTTTTGGCAAGGCAGTTTGCAATAGTTACAAGCTGCTCGGGATATCACGCGGCTCGACTTGAGAGTCAAGCTGACGAAATAGGCTCGTGAGCATTGCCTGAAAGATGGGGGCCGTGCTGGTCATTTCGCGATCTTCCGCTTGGCAGATTAGCAAGTAGACCGCCTCAGGTGTGCTGAAACCACGCAGCCAAGCCGTGTTTGTGAAGTCCAGGCAGTAGAAGTTCACGTCGAAACCGGTGAGCGGTGTGCCCTCAAAGGACTGCTCAGGTGCGGCATGAGCCTCGATTTGCTGGTATTCGGCCCGCAGGGCGGAGAGAGCTTCGTCGAAGAGGGATTCGAGCTCAGTGCCTGCCGGGTGGCGGGAGATTTGCCAGAAGGCGGTCTCAGGGCCTGCTAGCATGATGGCCTCGGCCTCTTCACTTGAATCTTCAAGCTGCCAGTTATCGGGGTAGTCGAACGTCAGGCCGAGGGCTTCGCAGGTGGCGGGCATGGGGAACTTCACAGTGTTTGAATGAGGGAGTGGTTGTTGAAGTGACCATTTTAGGCGAATTCGAAGGAGGGAACAGGTTCTTTTGTCGATTTTCATATAGCCGCTGAGCTTGCTCAGCGTTTCTGGAAATCGCGGAGCAAGCTCAGCGGTGGTCTGTGTCGTTCTCGTTTTCCTAGCTAGCAGCGCCGGCGGTGTTGTGCTGTGGTGCCGCCAGTTGATACCCTCCGCCGCTTCTCTCTCCATTAATCTCATCGTAATTCAGTGCTGAGACCCGCTTCCCAGAAATGTCGAACTATCGTACTCGCAAGCCTGCTCATGGCCGTCGCGAGTACTTCGGGCTGCGCGTCGCTGCGGAAGTACAGAGTAGTGCCTGAGTCGGTCGCCAAGTGCCGGAAGCTCTCTCGCGAGGGGGTCGCAGCGATGGAACGTGGCAATTGCCAGCAGGCGCGAACACTGCTTGACCGCGCGGTTGAGATCAGCCCCACGGACATCGACGCGCGCCGCCAATATGCCGAAGTGCTTTGGAATGAAAACGCCAAATGGGAAGCTGCCGAGCAAATGGAAGCGGCTGTGCGGCTCGATCCGCACCATGGGCCGACCGTCGTTCGTTCGGGCGAAATGTTACTCGACTCGGGTTCGCCCGATCGCGCACTCGAACGAGCAAGCCAAGCGATTGCGCTCGACAGCACCTTGGCGGGAGCATGGGCGCTAAGAGGTCGCGTCTATCGTCAGCTTGAGAAGCCCAATCAAGCGTTAGCCGATATGCAACTCGCCTTGCGTTACGGACCGCATGCGACGGACGTGCTGCTGGATATCTCAGAGTTGCAATACGAAATGGGTCGACCGCATCGTGCTTTGACCACGCTACATCATGTGCTGGATTCTTATGCCGTGGGTGAAGAACCGCGACGCGCGCTATGGTTGGAAGGGCTCGCTTATAGCTCTGTCGAACGCCCGGTCGATGCAATTGCCAGCCTGCGTGCGGCCAACGGTCGTGGCGAGCCGAATGCCGATCTCATGTTCCAAATCGCCAAGGCAGAAGCTGCCGCGGGACGGCCAACGGATGCAGCTGCGACGGTGCAACAGGCGCTGGCGATCAACGGAGAGCACGAGCCGAGCCGTGTATTCTTGGCCCAATTGCAAGCCCAAATGATGGGCGACGTGACTTTGCGGCGCTAGATTTCAAACGGCATGGTGCTGCAACCGGCGCAATCGTTACCAGTTATCGGAAGTGCCCTCCAGTTGTGGCTTATCGTTGGGCGTTACAGGCGGCCTAGTGGTGTTCTGTGAGCTATCCTTTGTTTGGATTGCACGGCTATTGCCGCGCTGCATTGCCTTACTGGTATCCGTCCAAACGTACTTTAACCTGCCCAGGAGTTTCCATGCCCACTACGCTTACGCCATTTATCGATCGTCGTCACGCGGGTGCCGAAGAATCTCCTGCCGGCCGCGAACGCCGCCAATTCGCCAACAGCCACGACGACCTTTCGCCCGAAGCTGGTGAACTGGCCAGTGCGATCGACAATTACAAGTTGCGACACCGTCGCCGCTTCATCAACTTTGAAGAGATGCTCTCAGTGATGAAGTCAATTGGTTATGCCAAGTGAGAAGAGATTAGGAATGGATGTGAATCGCCCAGATTTGAATTCTAGGACCTCGCAGTGAAAACTGCGGGGTTTTTTTTATGGGCGGAGCCAATCCATTTCGCCGCTGAGCCTGTATTACCGCGAAGCGGTTTCGCCTTCGAGCCTAGGCTGGCTGTTGACCAACCCTAGGCAATGGTGCGTAACGCCTTCAGCGTAAGTTGATACCCAGTTTTCTACGGACCCATCCCTAGCACGTGAATGGCATGACAGGTCCTGGCACTCCGGCAGCTGTTACATGAACGCCGCGAGCGCAAAGCCTAAGGCAATTTGGAACACGAAGAAAACACCTGCTGCGATACAGGCTCGCTGGACGGTCATTCCACAGGTGGCGGAGATTGCGACTCCGCAGCAGACGGCTCCTACGATTAGTCCGATGAAGAACAGTCCGGCTGGGATGAAGGCGTTGATGAGCGTAGAGGGAACCAGCGCTGCTAACACACAGATGATCATGGGTGTCCAGCCGGGGAAGTCGCCCTCCTCCATGAGTGATATGATCAGTCCGAGCACTCCCGCTGAGATCAACAATCCAAGCATTGAATGAATCCTATTGAAGAGAGTAATTTACTGAGAAGCCTTGGCCGCGATTCTAACTTGCCTGCATAATGTGTGCAAAACTGGCGAGTCGCTCGCTCCTAACTCTTAAACAAGGCCATACGCAGTTCGCGTCCCGTGACAAACCCAACGGTGTTGCCGTCGTCGTCGACTACGTGGCCGAGGGCGTCTTCTGCTTCGCTGAATTTGTGCATGGCGGAGAGGTACGTTTCGTCGGCTTGCAATTCGAGCATTGGCAGGGCAGCAGGTAGGCCTTTCTCGTTGTTAATGAAGAGGTCGGCAGTGCGGATATAGCCGACTAGCTTGCGACTCTGCTTCACATCCTCCACCGGAAGTAGCGTGCGGCTGTGGCGTTGCGCGAGCTTCAGGGCATCGCTCTTGCTCATGTCGGTTGTGAGCCGCATGTTGCGAGAGCCGGCGATTGCGAATGTCGCTATGGGCTGCGCTGCTACTGAGAGCATCTCCTGGGCAAGCGTGCGCTGCACAGGGCGAAGGATGCCGGCTTCGTGGCCTTCTTCAACGAGTTGGCTAATCTCGCGACGGGCCAAGCGCAGCCGCAATTCTTGGGGTGTGGTCTTGGACAACATTTTGAGCAATTGGCTCAACGCCCACAGCAGCAGTGTGGCCGGCGCGAACAGAATCGTGCAGAGTACCAAACCTGGCGTGAAGCGGCGAAGCAGGCGGTTGGGTGCATCGTAGAATAAGTTCTTGGGGAGCAGTTCGCCGAGGATGAAAATGACTGGGGCAATCACAATCGGCGAGAGTAAATCGGTAATGGTGCCGCCGTTGGGAATTAGGCGCTGGGTGCCCATCACGACTGCCAGCGATGTGACGTAGTTGGCCAAGTTGTTGCCCACCAGTGCGGTCGCGATGAACAGCGAGGGACGATTGGCCAGCCAGAGCATGGCCTTCGACGCCCGATCGCCTTGCAGGCCATCGATCACCAAACGCAACCGAGTCATGCGATAGAAACCGGTTTCGGTGCCACTGAAGAATGCGCTCAGCAGAAGACCTACAATAAACAGCACCAACGCCAAGATCATGACGGAGCCCCCCGGCCGTCGAGACGACGCAGTTCCGCGGTGAGTGGCGTGTTCCCCTCAGCGGTGAGCACTCGAAATGCGAACGGACCCCACTGGACTTCGTCGCCTGCTTCGGGGATGCCCTGCAAGCTTTCCTGCAGCACGCCTGCTACAGTCATGCTTTTACTTGCAGGTGGCGTGATGTCGAAGTAGCGCCCCAACCTACGTAGACTCGTAATGCCGGTGACTTGCCAAACCTTGGGACCGAGCGGATGTATCGACGAGGTCGCCATGAGGCGTGCGCTGCGGCTGGTATCGTCCAGAAATATGGTTTCGAGAATGTCTTCGAGCGTCACGATGCCAATCGTCTCGCCGTTCTCATTGACGACTGCAGCCACCTCGCGATGTTTTTCTTGCAATTGCTCCAGAATCGAAGCGATATCAGCACACCAGGGGACATAGATCACATCGCGGGCGAAGTCTTCTAAATGGCGTTTTGGTACATTCGGCAAATGTTTGAGCGGAACGGCGGCAGCGATCTCCTCAGAGTCGGGTTCGGTAACCATCAGATAACCGCTAGGCGTGAGCTTCCCGCCGAGTTGCTCCAGATGAACCGGCGGCGCATAGGATTGATAAAGCCGTCGCGGGCGCATGAGCTCTTCGGCGGTCAGGCTGGAAAGTAGTACGATGTTTTCAAGGGCGGAGCGTTCCTGCGACGCGAGTTGCTCGTCTTCGGTGCTGAGCGTGATCGCCCGTTCGAGGTCGTTGATCTCCAGGTACGATTCGCGCTCGAAGGTAGGGAACGCCAGTCGCACGAGCGTCCGATTGATCCCGCCGAACAGTGGCATGACTGGGTCGAGTACTCTGACCGCTGCAGCTAACGGAACGCCAAGCAGCTTGGAGAGTGGCACTGCTTGTTGTACGCCAAAGGTCTTGGGCAGCATCTCGCTACAGACGATCAGCGTGATGAGCGCCGCAAATGCCACACCGGCTGCCTCTGCCACGCGACTTTGCCGTTCGAGCTGGATGCCGATGACCGACGCCAACGCGAAGTACATGATGTTGATGATCAAGTTCCAAAACAGAATGGCCGTGAGCAGCCGATCGGGCTTGGTGAGCAATTCGGTAGCTAATCGCCCAGGTCCACCACTGGCGGCCAGCTTACGACGATCGTCGTTCTGCAAGGAAAAGAGCGCCGCCTCACTGCATGAAAAGAACGCGCTGCATGCGGCCAACACCAGCATGGCGATAAGGAACGGAGCGAACTCGCCTAGCACGGCCAAGTGGGGGTTCCTGTAAATTAGCCACGGAGGACACGGGTGTCACGGATCCATTTATAAACCTTAGCATCTTGCGAGCGTAGGTTACTGCCGAGACAAAGTAATCTACGCACAATCAATTCCATCATTCACTAATCTTGAGCGGTTGCTCGTCCTGTGGCAATGTCGAATTCGTCGATGGCTGGGATGAGCATTGCCGCGGTGGCGAAGCCGTAGGTTAGGAGTGTGACCATCATAGCAGCGCCGAAATTGGCTTGGAGGAAGCTGGTCATGATGAAAAACGTGGCAAATGGTGACGTCAGGCAGGCGATTGCGAGGGCCTTGGACTCGTTGCGGTAGGCGAGCGTCGTATACAGACCTACGCCGCCCCCGAACATAAACGCGGTAAAGGCGAGGAATTGCGAGCCGAACGATGTTTGGAATGCCAGCATCATGCGCATGCAAACGGCAATGCCCAGTAGGAGGAATAACACGGTCCCGAGGCTGGCGGCTACGGCGGTGCGAGAGTTCGGGTAGCTCATGCCCAAATGCACGCCCAGCATTGCTGTGAACGATGTGAGCGTGAGCAATCCTAGCAGCAGGAATACGAGATTCTCTGTGCCAAGTCGCCCGGTGTACCACAGTACCCCGCAAAGCAGCGCCGGTAGCAGAATCATTTCTTTCGCGTTGTAAAAAACGCCAACGAGCTTGCCGAGAATAATTTCCTTGGGCGAAAGATCGGTGACGAGCAGCAAATCGAGCGCTCGCAAGTCCCGTTCGTTGGTGATTGAGGTGACGGCCAGCGCGTTGACAAGCAACAGGCCCAGCACCATCAGGGGCGCCAGCGGGCGAGCTTCGGAAGGGAACGGCCCTGAGGACGTGTAACTTTCCGCTTGCAGTGCCGACCACAGGCCGGCGGCGCAGATAGCGAATACTATGAGATAGGCCACGCGCACGAGGATAATCTTCTTGCCGTACGCCCACGTGCAGATTTCTCTCCAGAGAATTGGATTGTCCCACACTTCGCGTGTTTTGGCCGAGTCTGCGTGAATATCCACGCCAGCGGCAAGTGCTTGGTCGGTCGATTTCTCGCTTTGAGCACGTGTTTCCGAACGAGGTCGCGCTTCTTGGGAAGGATTCCAGACGCGCACCATCGCAATGGCCGTGGCGTTGAGAGCGAGCATGAGCAGCCCGCCGAAGATCAGGAATAGATTCACTTCGCTGCAAACGTAAGGCAGTTGTCGGTCTTGGTTGCCTAAGTGTAGCGGCTCGACGGCGGCAAATACCGCACGCAACGGACTGAGTCCGGCGGCCCAGCGATCGGTTGCCACGCCCCACCAGTCGGGGCCGAACACGCCGCTGGCGATGGCTTCGCCTAACAGCAACCATAAACCGAGTACCAGCGCGGTCATCGCGAGCGTTTGAAAGGTCTTCTCCCGCCACAGCGCGAGCATGGAGCCCAAGCTTCCGCCAGCCAGCGCCGCCACCAAAGTCACGGCTGTCACACGCAGCACCTGTGCCGCGCTCACGCCACCGAGCAACGTAAGTAGCATCAGCAGGGGCAAGCTCGCAAGAATGAGCATCAGCACGCTGAGCACGCTCGCGAGCAATCGGCCGAGGACCAGCTCTGAGTTGGTCATGTTGGTCATCAGCAGCAAGTCGAGCGTGCGGCGGTCTTTTTCCATCGCGACGGCAGCCGCGGTCAGGAGTGCGGAGAATGCCAAGCCAAGGGCCATCTGCACGGGGGCAATCAAAGCAAACACGGTGCCCCCAAAGCGTGATAAATCGCCGATGCCGCGTACCGGTTGCGAACCGGAGAGTATCAGCCAAGCGGTAATGGCCAAGCTGAACAGGGCACCCACGTACAGGGCTCGCAGCCCATAGAGCCGCCAGTTGCGGGGGGTCGTCGTGACTTCACGAGAAAAAACGGGTCCGACGAGCAACGCGATTCAGCTCCCTGTATTTTGAAAGGTGGGCTGCAATGTCGCCCGTTCCGGAGTATCTAGCTCACTATAAACAGCAGACTGTGGGGCGTCGACCGGCGCGGGGGTGTATCTTCTGCGACCGTAATAGTCCGCATTCTCAAGTGTCCCGCCGGGTGTTTCTTTTCGCACGAAGTTACCGGAGAAGTGTACTCTGGGGGGAAATCGACTAGAATGTCTATGCTGCCAGTTCAACTCACCACCCGCGGTGGTAGCAATTACGATGGCAATTACGATAGCTCTTATCGCCGCGAACACCTCGAGGTACCCATGCTTAAAGAGATTTCCCGCCTTTCACGGCCGCTTCTGCTTCTGGTTCCATTCTTGCTGCTGGGGCTGATTGCTTGCTTCCCGCACTCCGCCTGTGCTCAGTTGACCACCGAGAACCTCATTGGCGACTCCGTGTCGTTGTCGAATCGCTCCTATCCGGAAGTGGAGGACGCGATCCAACGTTTCCGCAATAAGGACGTGGACGCCGCCCGCGCGTTTCTCGATCGTGCGAAAGAAAAGTACCCTAAACTGCCGCCCACGGACATCACCCTCGCCAAGATGCACATCATCGGACGCGACGGCAGCACTGCAAGAATTTTGCTAGAAAAAGCTGCCACAAATTCGCCGGACGACCCTGAGGCTTACTTGCTGCTTGCCGACGATGCGTTCACCTCCGGGCGAACGACCGAAGCTGCCGTACTGTTTGATAAAGCGGGCGAACTGACTGAGGCCTTCACCGACAATGCTAAGCGAAAAGGGAAGTTTGAGATCCGTGTCCTGGCGGGCCGGGCTGGCGTCGCAGAACGCCGTCAGCAATGGGAAACCGCGGCCGGCCTGTTGAAGAATTGGATTGAGATGGATGCTGAGAGTGCACCGGCGCATCAACGGCTTGGCATTACGCAGTTTCGCCTCGGTCAGTTTGACGAAGCACGTAGTGAGTTCAAGAGAGCTCGCGAATTGCGAGAGGAATTCAACCACCCGGAAGTCGTGATGGGCCGCTTGTACGCTCGTGAAGGCAAAGACGATCTCGCGAAGCAAGCGTACCAAACCGCCTACTCAGAAGATGGCGACAACGAGGACACAGCTCGCTCGTATGCAGAGTACTTGCTTCGTGAAGAAGACATTTCCAAAGCGAGTGAGGTTTCTCAAAAACTGCTCGCGAAGAACCCTAAGTCGATTCGCGCACTACTGCTCGATGGTGTGATTGCCAAGTTGCAAGGCGATATGGATCGAGCGGAAACCGACCTGAACAAGATCCTAACGATCGATCCGGCTAATGCCGATGCGAACAACGTGCTCGCCCTATTGCTGGTTGATAGCGACGACGAAGATAGCAAGCAAAAGGCCCTTCGCTATGCACAGGTCAACGCCCAGCGTTTCCCCAAGAGCCCGCAGGCTCGAGTGACGCTTGCCTGGGTGCTGCACAAAATGGGCAATGATCGCGAAGCCCAGCAAACGCTTCAGAACATCTCCGGCAGCAATCTGAGCTCCGACTCGGGGTACTTGGTCTCGCAAATGATTGCTGACCTAGGAAAACGCGACCAAGCTCGCAAGATGCTCACGCAGGTGTTAAAGCAGTCGCAAACGATGATTCTGTTTGAGACAAAGGCCCGTGCGTTGCTTGAAGAGTTGGAAGCGGACTCGGGTGACGAGGAGTGAGTGAAGTTCAGGCAGTGTCGAAGCGAGCATAAAAAGGTCCTAGCAAGTCGATCCGTCGTCTTGCTAGGACCTTTATCCTGAAGCGAAACACAACTTTTGTGTTCCGCCCTCCCGTTACTTTTAGACAAAGCCGCCGGCATGTGTCTACCAAGAGCTTTGTACTAAGAGTATCGGCCCGGACGGGTGCAACGCTCCAGTGGATTCTGCGGAATGTTTGGAGGAAGCTGAAGGGGGCTGGTACAGCGGATAGACCGCAAGCGGCAAAAAAGAAAGCGGGTAGACATCGCTAGGACATCTACCCGCTCCCACATTCGGCCTCGGGGCCAAGAAACACCTCACTCCCCAGTAAGCGTTCTCGGTCGAAGCCAGTTAGTTTTTGTTTCGAAGACTTGGTTGTCTGTTAAATTTTATCGTTTGAATTGATTAGGGTGCCGATCGATCAGTTGTTGATCGTGGAGACGGTTCCGGGGTTCGCCTCGACATACTCGCTGATCTTGTCCTGCTGGGCTTTGCGCCATTGCCCGAAGGAGGGGATCAGGTTGGGACCAATCGGCTGTGGCGGGGTAGGAACCGGAGCGGCTTGTGGTGCGACGACTCCCGGGCGTAGGTTGCCGCTTTCGTCGAGTACCGAATCGGAGGTGACTGCACCTAGGACGTCGATTCCAAAGGGCTCGACATTGGGCAAGTGACCACTCAGTGGATGCTTGGGTCGCATTGCCAGGGGGGCAAAGCCAAAACCGCTTTGATAGGCCCCAGTTTGGCAGTTCATGGGGCCTAGAGGCTCGAAGCTTCCATACGAGCCACCACATTGGCTTTTGTGGCAATGCCTTCGATCGCACAGCCGCATGAGTGGTGGCTTGCAACTGCCACAGTAATCGTTCGCCCAGGGGCCATAGGTGCAAGCCAGCGGTGTGCAGCCGCAGGCTCTCTTGTAAACGTGGTCGCGAAAGCGATAATGGCAAGCCCCGTAGGGCGAACAGTAACCTTTGCCACAGGCACTGGCATAAAGCGGATGGCAGCGACGGCAAGCAGGCGATGTGGTGATGGACTGTTTGCAATCGCTGAACAGGCCGTAACGGACTGAGTCGCAATGGCGAGGGACAAAGTAGTCTTGGTCGTAGTTCCAAGCACAACCGCCATCGGCCGTGGGAACCGTCGCTCCGAATGTTTGACGAAACAGGCGAGCCTGAGCTTCCGGAGTGGCAACCGTCAAGGTTGCTAGTGCAAACAGCACGATAAGGCGGGAGGTGAGCAGCCTGTCCGAAATGCTTATGAGTTGTTTCTTCATCGGTGGGCCTTTTCGCGGTGGGGAGGGGGGAGTCGCGTGGGCGGCGTACGTGGTAAGTTGGGAGTCGCACGTTTGGGGGGGCGTGACTTTCCTCTGAGGCTTCCCCAGTGGATAGTGTTTCCGACACCTAAGAATGGGTTGCTCCCGGGCGTTGAGCAAACACAACACGTACGGTTTTCCCAACAGCTTTCCACTAGCCATCCGTTACGACCGGACTTCGCGCGAGCTGAGCACCACTGTCGTATTGAGATGAGTGATGTCTGTGACGATTGCAACGAATGTCGTGCTCTTTGGGCCCCCTTCGCAGCGGGAAACCGTTGGCGTTTGCATTATTGCTAGTGCGATTGCGTTGCTGCTGCTCTACGGAACGCGGCGTGCTGCTGGAACAACTCTTGCCGCCCCCTTGCTGTGGGGTGCGTTGTCGGCAAGCGTGCTGGGACTTGTGGAGCTCACGCTGTATTCGCTGGAGGGCATTAGCCCACTCGGCCAATCCGCTCTACGCTACCTCGCCGCAGCAGGCACTTTCTGTCCCCTCATGGCCGTGTTGGGAGCCAAGCGGCCACAGGATCGCGGCTGGCAGTGGATTGTGCTCTCGCTGTGGGTGGTACTCGCAATCCCCGCGATTCAATCGCTACTGACTGGCGCGGGCTCTCAGCTGGAACTGCCTGGGATATGGAAGGGTTTCCTGGGGATACTCATTGTGATGGGGTTGTTGAATTACTTGCCGACACGTCACTGGATGGCCGCCCTGCCCTTTGCCTGCGGTCAATGTTTGTTGTTGGCGGAGTACTTAGCACCAGGGCGGCTAAGCGGCAAGCCGCTGGAAGGCGGGTTGCAGCCAACAACGTGGAGTTACCTTTTGATTCTCGCGGCAGCGGTGATCGTTTGGTTGCAGAGCCTCAAAGAACGCTCACTGCAAATTGAGGAAGTCCCGCAGGCGGAAATGCTTGCCGCGCAACTACGCCGCTGGTTGAAGTTCCGCGATGGCTGGGGCGCGTTTTGGACAGCGCGGCTCATGGCACGCGTGAATCAAACTGCTGAGATACAGAACTGGCCCGTGCGGCTGTGGCCGTCGGGGTTCAAGGCAGTGGACGAATCACAGCCGGTAGAGGTTACCGAAGAGTTGGCCGCTTCGATTAAGAAGACGCTCGACGCGCTGCTCTGGCGTTTTGAACGTGTGGAGGAAGTGCCGAGAGCTTCAGACGTTATAGACTAGCAAAGTTAGCCGCCGAGCAAGCTCGACGGCAAACGCGAGTGTGACGCGATGGCGTCGTACTGAAGAAGCTGCTAAGCCGCATTCGGGAAGTTCAATGGAAACAGACCGAAGATTTCTTCGCGAGAGAGGCCGTTGCGCCCCGAGCGCGGTTCGCTCGGCTGGTCAGCGTCGTCATTGAACACTTGGGCGAACAACTCGCGTTTCTCTTCGAGTACCACGTTAATGCGTTCCTCGATGGTACCGGTCGCCAGGAAGCGTGTGACCGTCACGGGGCCAGCGGCGCCGATGCGGTGGGCGCGATTGATTGCCTGATCTTCGACTGCCGGGTTCCACCAGCGATCAAACAGAAACACGTACTGCGAGAATTGCAAGTTCAGCCCCACGCTGCCAGCTCCGTAGCTCATGAGCAGCACGCTACTGTTGGGGTCGTCACGGAATTGCTCGATGATGCCGTCACGCTTCTTGCTAGGAACTTTGCCGTGGTACTCCAACGGACTGAAACGGCCCAGCTTGGCGGTGAGTTTCTCAATGGTGTTCACCCATTGGCTGAACACAATCGCCTTGCGACCACTGGCGGCGCACTCTTCCAGATCGGCCTCCAGGCGGTCGAACTTGGTGCTTGCCCCGGTGACCGGATCGAAGTTGCATATCTGTTTGAGTCGCAAGACTAGTTCGAATACATGCTGGATCGTCAACTGAGCGCCAAGATCGTTGAGCGCCACCACGCCGTCGTCTTCCGCAGCACGGTAGGCTTCGTATTGCTCGGGCGAGAGTGCCACATCTGCGTCGCGGACGAGTTTCGGCGGCAATTCGGTCAGTACGTTGTCTTTAGTGCGTCGCAGCACGTGATCGCTCACCGCGGCGCGTACCGAAGGGACCTTCATCTGCGGGCGCAGGCGGCCTGGGGAGACAAACTCAAAAATGCCGACAAGATCTTCAACACTGTTTTCAATGGGCGTGCCAGTGAGCGCCCAACTACGCGCTCGCGGGATCGAGCAGATGGCGTGGTTGGTCGCGCCATTGCGGTTCTTGATGCGCTGTGACTCGTCGATCACCATTACATCGTAGGAGGGGTTCACCGCAGCAGCCAGTTGGCGGTCGCGAACGACTAGCTCGTAGTTGGCGATGAGCACGCCGGATTTAGCGTTCTTCCATAGCCAGCGGCGTTCCTCGGAATTGCCTTCGATCACCGTGACCGGCATCTCCGGTGCCCACTGTGCGAACTCGCGTCGCCAATTACTCACCAAGGGCTTCGGGCAAACGAGCAAGGTGCGGCGCATGAGCCCCTGATGAGCGAGCAAACGCAATGTCACGACTGCTTGCATCGTTTTGCCGAGTCCCATCTCGTCGGCGAGCACCGCTTCGTGTCGCGGGTAGAGATAGGCAATGCCATCCAGTTGGTAGGGAAATGGTGTAAACGGAAAATCCAGCGAGCGGGCCGCCAGGAGGTTTTCTAACGGCGGTTGGAGCAAGTAGCCAAGTCGGTCTGACCACTTGACGACATCGCGCGGTGGTTGAATGCGTGCGCTTTGTGTTCCAGGCCGGCTCGGAGTACGCCTGCCGTCGCCCATCGATTGAGTGAGTGAGCGAGGTTGCTTCGGACCGAGCCTAGCTGCCTCTGCATCGCGCATGGCCAGCTGGCGAGCGATGTCCGCACCTTCGGCAAATAGTTGCCCCTTCAGTCGCGCGGCGAGCGGTTCGATGCGCATCCCGATGACTTCTGGATTAGCCAGTCGGCAATCAATCTGAAAGGAGCTTGGGCGAGTAATGCTCAGCGACTCGTCGAAGGGTTGAATGGTGAGCACGGCGATCCCAAAGAGGATAGGTATTAAAATTCGCGAGCAAGGGCTGTTAGGCCGCTGAACGGTACGGATTATCCGTTTCCAGGTTGGGCGCTTGCTCCTCGGTCGACTCTGCTACGGTTTCTTCGTCGATCTCCTCTTCAATAGCAGCCTCTTGCGCTTCGGCTAGGGCTGCTTCGATGCGCAGGAAGGGCTCGCTGAGTTCCACGTAGCTCGCCAGGCGACTCAAGTGCTCGCGTGCTGTTGCGTCGAGGAAGTTCTCTGTAGCAAACTCCACTCGACAGTTTCCTAAGCAAATCGCAGGTCCATCAAACGACAAGTCGATGCTCTCTTTGCCGTCGTCCGCTGGGCTTGCTTCTTCACCGTTTGATTGTTCCACCATCCCAATGGGCAGTTCGCACAACAACCCTAGCCCCAGCATTTCCTGTTGATTGGTCAGCACTACTTCGGGTCGTAGTTCGGCTTGCTGGATCAACGGGTGTCCAATGACTTCGCCCAATAAATATTCTCGAAGGGTTGCCCCGTAGAGAATCTCCTGGGCACGAGTCGGTTGCACAGGAGTCGTGCAACGAAATTCCAAGGGGCGACCCTGGAGTGATAGCACCAAATAGCCTCCGAATAGTCCGTGCTGGGGACTTTCGACGACCGTCAGGAAGCCAATGGCTGGTAAGGGTTTAGGGTTACTGGTTTGCATAGTCAGAAGTTGCGAATCGATGAGGTGGGGCCCGGCGAGTGCCTGCACAATCGTCACAGGAGTTGCCATTTGGCTAGGTGGGCCCAATCGGTTCATCGGGCTGGGGTACCGACCGACTTTAACTGGTCGGTTTTTGTCGAAAGAGTCGCTCATCTCTAGGAATATGCTCAGTTTCGACTAAACTGAGTGCATCAGGCCGGAATGACACGTTGATAAAACAGGCCCCTCACAGGTCGTTGTAGCTACTAGCTTTGCTAGCAGCTTGAGTTGTCGTGCATCAATTTTGCTCAGGGTGCTCGATCACGACGCAAGCGCCGCGGCGAAACATTTGAAAACCCGCAAGTACTTTATCGAAGAAGATTCGTTCAGTCTGATTCTCATTTGCAGATTTCTATTCATCGCAGCAGCCAGCACTTAAATGCAACGTGTCCTTAGCGACGCGTTAAGGAAGGACCACCAGCCTCGATGTCACAGACTCATCCGAGCCGCACAGCAGTTTTCTCTCAGGTGGATGTTTCCGCCGCCGGCGTTCCTTCCGAGTCGATCGACTCCGACTACGTACAAACCGATTTGTTGCGGGAGATGCTTGCCGCTCAGGATCGCACGAACGAGATCCTCGAAGAGTTGGTCTCGGTGATGTCCAGCCAGCAACGCCAGCGGAAGCAGGAATTGCACAGATGGAAGAACGCAAACCCTCAGTTATCGAAGTCCTGCCACGATGCGGCTGAGTCGCTAGGCCGCGTCCAGCAGGAGTATTTAGAAACGCTTACTGACGAGATCAACGACTCAGCCGACCATATGGTCGACGGGGAATACTTTCTCAATGAATTCGTCGATCGCTTCGGTCCGCGGCTTGCTCACCTTAACGGCATGATCCAAGTGTTGTCTCATCTGGGCAATAATGCGACGACGTTGCATGGGGAATCTTAGACGAAGCTGATTGCCAAAGTGTCATTCCGAAGGGAAGGCTCGCATACCGAGGAGTCCGGGTTGCACCTTCCTACGCGATAACTGTCATACACTTCTCCAGGCCGGATTCCTCACTCGCTTGGCTCCTGTCGGAATGCCATGGTCGTATCGCGACACTCGCTCTGCCCAGCGCGTTGTTTCTCGCCGCTTCTTGCGGTATTCTAGGAAACTAAGTGGCTAGCCTTGCGGTCACGCGTTTTCCTACCTCCCACCTTGCCGT
Source organism: Adhaeretor mobilis (assembly GCF_007741515.1). Lineage (GTDB taxonomy): Bacteria > Planctomycetota > Planctomycetia > Pirellulales > Lacipirellulaceae > Adhaeretor > Adhaeretor mobilis. Next base: position 4,597,250 of record NZ_CP036263.1, on the reverse strand, counting down.
GCTACCCATGTCCTCCCCTGCATCCGATGCAACCGTTGTTGCGGCGCGTGAATTGTTAGACGCTCATACCGTTGAAACGGTCGCGTGGCATTTTCACGAATCGACGGGCTGCCCTTTCTGGCTTGAGAAGAAGAACGAGCTGAATTTCGATCCACTCACGGAAGTGAAGTGCTACGACGATCTGAAAAAGTTTCCTGAGTTTGAAGACGAGTGGCTGCGCGGCGGACCTGTGCGGCGTTGGGTGCCAAAGGGGTTAGCGGATAAACCGGTCTACGTATTCGAGACCGGTGGCACGACGGGCATCCCCAAGAGTCGTATCGCTGTGGATGACTTCCGCACGGATTACTCCAATTTCAGCGACACGCTGCCGGACGAGTATTTCCCCAAAGGTGCCAACTGGTTAATGCTGGGGCCTTCAGGGCCGAGACGGCTCCGACTCGCTGTTGAGCATTTGGCCCAGCAGCGTGAAGGGATTTGCTTCTGCATCGATCTCGATCCACGCTGGGTGGTGAAGCTCATCAAGAAGGGGTGGATGGATCACCTGGAGGAATATAAGAAGCACTGCATCGACCAGGCGATTACCGTGCTCACCGCCGGTCACGATGTGAAGTGCATGTTCGGCACGCCCAAGCTCATTGAGTCGCTTTGCCTAGAACTGGAAGAACGCGGCACGAGTCTCGCTGAGTGCGGCATCACCGGCATCTTCAGCGGTGGCACAGAATTCACACCGCAATGGACCAAATTTTGTGTGGAAGAACTCTTCGGTGGCCCCCCTGAGGAGAGCGGCATCTACATGACGCCTACTTATGGCAACACGCTGATGGGCCTGGCATGTAGCGAACCGGTGACCGCAGAAAATAAATACAAAATTACCTACCACGCGCCGCAACCGCGTGCCGTGTTGGAAGTGGTGGACTTTGATAACACGGATGAACTCGTGCCCTACGGCGAAACGGGCCGCTCGAAGCTGACGACGCTCACCCAAGAGTTCTTCGTGCCCGGTTTCCTCGAACGTGACGAGGGCGAACGCGAAAAACCTTACGAAGAATATCCCTGGGACGGAATTAGTGGCGTGCGACCATTTCACAGGTTGGCCTCGGCAACAACGGTCGGGGTTTATTAGCCACGGATGACACGGATAAACGCGGATATGCACGGATAGTCGCGGTCATCGTCTACTTTGATCTGTGATCATCCGTGCCATTTGTGACCAACAAAAAACTATGATCGAACTACCAGCAATCCGATGGGGCGTTCCCTACGAGTCTCTCGAAGTGGACGAGGTGAACCACTTTTATACCGGCGAGCCAGTTGCGCGGGTGCATACCGTGGGCAGCGGCATCATTCAGCGTGACGCCAAAAAGGCCAAGAATGCTCGCCGCGCGTTGCAAGCGTTGTCGCCGGCGGAGTTGATCGCTAAGTGCAAAGCTGCCGGTGAGTTGTTCGAGAGCGGCACGCTAACAGTCGGAGACTCGACACAATCCCCCGAAGATTTCATTCAGCAGCAATCGGCAACCACCGGCATGCCGATCTCCATGTGCGAGGCAAACATCACCAAGAATGCGTTTGTGCTGAAGAACTTGGAGCAGATTCTCGATTGTCTGACGCGAGGGCTCGATCTCAATATCCTTGCTCGCGGGTATGGGGAGGAGGACCGCGGGGTGACGGTGAGCTACCAAGCCCAATGCGATGCGCTCGGTGCGGTGCTGCCATCAAACTCGCCCGGCGTTCACACGCTGTGGTTGCCAGTGATTGCTTTGCAAATGGGGCTGGTGCTTAAGCCGGGTAGCAGCGAACCGTGGACGCCCTACCGCGTGTTCGCCGCGATGGTTGAAGCGGGCATTCCCAAGGAGGCGTTTAGTTTGTATCCGGGGGCAGGTGGGGAAATCGGCGGGGCGATTCTTGCCAGTTGCCGTCGCAGCATGATCTTTGGCGGGCCGCAGACGATCCAGCAGTACTCGGGCAATCCGAAGGTGCAGGTTCATGGACCTGGGTTCAGCAAGATCGTCTTCGGCGACGATTGCGTGGACGATTGGGAGCAGCATGTCGATTTGATGGTAGACAGCGTTTACAAGAACGGCGGGCGGAGCTGCATCAATGCGTCGAGCATCTACGCTTCGCGTCACACAAAAGAAATCGCCAGTGCCCTAGCTGAGAAGTTGGGCCCGATTGAAGTCCTACCGCCGGACGATCCCCAGTCAGGCTTAGCGGCATTCACAATTGAAGGCTCTGCCAAGGCAATTTGGGGTGCACTGGAAAGCGACATCAAGGATTCCCAAGTAACAGACATGACTGCCAACTACGGCGAGCGGCTGGTCGAGAAGCCACCCGTCGCGTACTTGCGACCAGTGGTGCTGCATCACAGTTCGCACGAATCGGTGTCGCGCAATAAGGAGTACATGTTCCCGCTGGTAAATGTAGTAGAATGCCCCCAGGCAAGGATGTTGCAAGCGATGGAGTACTCACTCGTTTGTACGGCGATCACCGAGGACGACGATTTTCGCAGAGAACTAATAGCAAGCACCGAGATCGACCGCTTAAATCTTGGTCCCATTCCCACCCCAAAACTCGATTGGCTCCAGCCGCATGAGGGAAACTTGATCGAGTTTCTGTACAAGAACCGTGCCGTCCAAGTTGCTACCTAATTGGAATCAGTCACGGAAGATGCTGATGTCGCGGATAGTATTTTACGTGATTCACTAGTTCAATCCGTGCTGTCCGTGTCACCCATGGCTAATTATTCATGAGTGGATTTGACTATAACTGCCCGACAAAGATTGTCTTCGGCCCAGGTTGCCTCGATGACTTGGGCGAACTGGCGGCCGGTCTAGGGGTAACGCGTGTGATGGTGGTTTCTGACCCGGGCATCGAGGAGGTGGGGCACACACAGCGGGGCGTTGCTTCACTCAAGGAGGCAGGCCTGGAGCCGCACATCTTTGACGGTCTTGCGGAGAATCCCACAACCAAGCATGTCGATGCTGGCGTCTTGGTCGCAAAAGAATTTGAGCCGCAGGCAATCATCGCAATTGGCGGCGGCAGCAGCATGGACTGTGCTAAGGGGGTTAACTTTCTCTATTCGTGCGGCGGAAGCATGCAGGACTACTGGGGCGTCGGTAAGGCGACGGGCGACCTACTGCCCATGATTGCGGTGCCTACGACCGCCGGCACAGGGAGCGAAGCCCAGTCGTTCGCACTGATTTCCGATGCCGAGACGCACGTGAAAATGGCTTGCGGCGACAAGCGGGCGGCGTTTCGCATTGCGATTCTTGATCCTGAGCTGACGGTCACCCAGCCAGATAGGGTGACGGCGCTCACTGGCATCGATGCCATTTCGCATGCCGTAGAGACTTTCGTTACGAAGAAACAGAACGAGCGCTCCTTGCGATACAGCCTCCAGGCGTGGCGTTTGCTAACGAGCGGCTTCCAGCAGGTGCTCTATGACGCGGATGATTTGACAGCCCGGACTGCGATGCAGCATGGCGCGTGTTCTGCAGGCATGGCGATTGAGAATTCAATGTTGGGTGCGGCTCACGCTTTGGCGAACCCGGTCACTGCGAAGTACGATGTGACCCATGGCGAGGCGATTGGAATCGTGTTGCCCTGGGTGGTTCGGCACAATTCGAGCGACGAGCGAGTCGCCATTGCCTACAATAAGTTGCTGAGCGAGACGGGCGATACTTCGGACGAGTCCACCGACCAATTGGCGGACTATTTGTCGCAGCTTGTGGAATATGCAAATCTCGCGACGACACTTTCCTCCTGTGGCGTCGAGCGAGAATCGCTGCCGCAGCTTGCCGTCGAAGCCGCCAAACAGTGGACCGGCACTTTCAATCCAGTAGAAATGTCTACAAACGACTACTTAAACCTTTATGAACAAGCGTTCTAATTCGATGTGTCACCTAGCACGAGCGTTAGCCCGCAACGTCCCGATGCCGTTCTCCAGGAGCGTCGTCGGGACGACGATGGCTAACGCGTGCTTGCTTGGCGTGCTCTTGTTCACCCAGAGTACTTCCAACGCGGATTGGCCCGTGTTTCGTGGCGATGCGAATGCTTCTGGCGCAGTGACGGTGAAATTGCCAGCGGAGCTAGAAGAGCTCTGGACCTATTCCGCAAAGGACGGTGACTCGGAAGGTGGCTTCGAGGGGACGGCGGCTATCGCTAACGGTATCGTCTATGTTGGTGACTTCGATGGAACTTTCCACGCCGTCGATCTGAAAACTGGCGAGAAGAAGTGGACCAAAAGATTCGAAGATACCGGCTTTCTTGCCGCCACTACAATTGCCGGCAAGCACTTGTACCTTGGTGATTACAACGGCATCGTGCGCTGTCTTTCTACTGAAGATGGTAGTGAGGTCTGGCAGTACGACACGAAGAGCGAAGTCAATGCCGCGGTGAACGTGCATGGCGAAGCTGTGCTGGTGACTACCGAAGGGGGCTCGCTTCTTTCTTTGGACAAGGCGACTGGCGACAATCGCTGGGAGTACACCATCGATTCGCCCCTGCGTTGCTGGCCCACGGTCGTGAAGAATCGCGTGCTATTGGCTGGTTGCGACGGGGTGCTACATGCCGTGGATGTCGAGAAAGGCAAGCAGCTCGACACGGTTAGCATCGAAGGACCGACGGGCTGCACGCCTGCTGTGATGAAGGGTCGTGCATACTTTGGTACCGAGGATGGCAACTTCTTTGCGGTTCAACTTGACCCACTGGAAATCGCCTGGAAGTATCGCGACACGAAACGCAGCTCCGGCGTACGCACTGCAGCAGCTCTCACTAAAGACATCGTCGTGTTCGGCAGTCAAGGTAAGAAAGTCTATGCGATCAATCCCGAGAAAGGCGAGCCGCTTTGGGAGTTTCCCACTCGCAGTCGAGTGGAGAGTTCTCCCTTGATCGTCGGCAAGTTTGCCTTCTTTGGGACGGTGCGTGGGCGATTATACTTAGTCGATCTGAAATCTAGTGAAGAAGTCTGGCAACTCAACACGGGCGGTAGTTTTATCGCTTCGCCGGCAGTTTCAGACGAGCGAATTGTTATCGGTAACACGGATGGAACGCTTTACTGTTTCGGTAGAGCGGAAACTGGCATAGAAATAAATTAAAGTGCTATTTTGGGAACACTAATTTTCGCGAATTGACACTGATGCCAGTGATACTAGTGTTAAATAGCGATAGTTAGTGGTCCTAATTTGCTTCGCGTTCATTACGAGTTACAAAACTATGGCAGAATCAACGAAGACAGAGGTTGGCAGTTACTTTATTAGCAACTATCCGCCGTTCTCCCAATGGTCGGCTGAGGATGTGGGCGAGGTGCAGGCTGCGCTCGATGCACCGCCTGCGGACGTACCTTTGGGGCTGTATTTGCATATTCCGTTTTGCAGAAAACGCTGCAAGTTCTGTTACTTCAAAGTGTTTACCGACAAGAACGCGGACAATATCGAACGCTATATGGCGACGCTCTCGAAAGAAATCGAGTTAGTGAGCCAAGTGCCCGCGATGGGCGACCGACCGTTTCGATTTGTGTACTTCGGTGGTGGCACGCCCTCATACTTGAGCGTGAAACAGCTTCGCCGCTTGGTGGACCGCCTAGAAGCGAACATCAGTTGGGATAAGGCTGAGGAAGTGACTTTCGAGTGCGAGCCGGGTACCCTGAGCGAGCCTAAGGTTCATGCGTTGCGCGAACTGGGCATTACACGACTGAGCCTGGGTGTAGAGCATTTCGACGATGAAATCCTCAGCGCGAACGGGCGGGCTCACGAGTCGCCAGAAATCTACAAAGCCTGGCCGTGGATCCAAGCCGCGAACTTTCCGAATGTGAATATCGATCTGATAGCCGGCATGGCTGGTGATACGACCGACAAGTGGAAAGACACGGTCGCTAGGGCGCTCGACATGCAGCCGGATAGCGTCACGATTTACCAAATGGAGTTACCGTTCAATACAGTTTACTCCAAGGATATTCTTGGCAACGAGATCGAAACGCCTGTGGCCGATTGGCCGCAGAAGCGTGAGTGGGTCGATTATGCGTTCGATCAATTCGCAGCGGCCGGCTATGCTGTGTCGAGTGCGTACACGATGGTGCGCGACCCTGAAGCAGTGAACTTCAGCTATCGCGATAACCTCTGGCAAGGAAGCGACTTGTTGGCCACCGGCATTGCGAGCTTCGGGCATATCTCGGGGGTGCATTATCAAAATCTTCCAGAGTGGGAAGACTATTGCGGTAGCCTCGAGGCGGGCAAGTTGCCGTTGTCGCGGGCCCTCAGAATCACTCCGCATCAGGCACTCGTCCGCGAGATGATTCTGCAAATGAAAAAGGGTTATCTCGACCCTAAGTACTACCAAGAAAAATTTGGCGTGGACATCATCGATCACTGGCAATCGGCCTGGGACGAGCATGTGGCAAACGGCTATGTGACAATCGCCGACGGACGGATCGAATTGACTCGCGCTGGGTTGCTGAGGGTCGACGGTTTGCTGCCGGCGTTCTTTGAGGCGGAACACCAGGGCGTAAGATATACCTAGAAACAGCTCTTGGCTGTTAGCTATTGGCAAGTAAGGGATCGGATAATGCAAGACTTTCGGAATCTTGAGGTGTGGAAACTTGCTCACCAGTTTACTCTGATCGTTTACGAGGTCACCAAAGTATTTCCTGGCGACGAACGGTTCGGGTTGGTTTCTCAATTGCGCCGCGCCTCTTGTTCAATTGGGTCAAATCTTGCAGAAGGGTGTGGTCGAGGCAGCGACGCTGACTTTGCTCGCTTTGTGCAAATGTCACAAGGTTCAGCTAGCGAAGTCGACTACCAATTGCTGTTGTCGAGAGATCTCGGATTTCTGCCAGACGAGGAATATCAAACGATCACTGAGAAACTCGGCAGCACCCGGCGTATGCTCAATGCTTTGTTGTCAAGACTACGTAAAAGTTAAGCTGCTTGAGAAATTATGGCCAACAGCCAACAGCCGAAAGCCAATAGCCTGTCATTCATGATGGGTGAGTTCCAGGCGGATTTCCCCACCGATCGGCTCTACGCGAAGAACCACTTGTGGGCTCAAGAGCTTGCGAGTGGGAATTATCGCTTCGGCTTCGGAGCTTATGCCGTGCGTTTGCTGCAGGATGTTTACTTTCTTGATTGGGAAGTCGAAGCAGGGGCTACTTTGGCTGAGCGGCAGGAGATTGGCCAAATCGAAAGCCAAAAGGCGGAGGCATCGCTCTACGCGCCGCTCGCGGGTGAGTTGTCGCTCATCAACGATGTGCTACTCTCTGACCCATCAACCATCAACGTGGACAAGTACGGTGACGGTTGGCTCTTTGAAATGATTGGCGATGGAAGTGCCCTTCTCTCCCCTGCCGATTACATTGTTCACTTGGAAGCAGTGTGGGAAGTCACCCAGCGCACGATCAAGGGGCAGATGAATGAGTGAGAAAAAGTAATAGGACGTTAGGGATTCGGACGAGCGGTTAGTTTTTTCCGAGCCGATCACGCAAGCCTAGATAATACGTCGGAAAGAAGCAGAGTATTTGCTTTGCTCTTTCAACGATCTGTCACTGCTATTTTGCCAAATTGGGCGAAAAAACTTGCCTTGTTTACTGGGGCTGATTAGGCTGGAATTGTTCTCGGGTATCTCCCGAATATCCCCGATTCCTTCTTCCAAGAGTCAGAACTAACGCAGAGCCGGTGTAGATAGACGCAATACTCCCCCCTCTTGGGGAAAGTATGCGCCCATCTATGCCGGCTTTTTTGTTGGCCACGCCAATGTATCTCACGAAAGTAGTCATCCTATGAGTATCAACACAATGAGTATCAACAAGCGAAGCAGTCGATTCCCGATTAGAGTGACGATGGTTGCTGTCATGGCGATCTGCGCCCTGCCTTCGATCGCCAGCGCGGGGACGTTTTCCTGGGGTGACATCGCAGGTACGGATGTGATGTTCCTGGACGTTAAAGAAAACAACGACGAGGCGACCTCGCTGTTCGCACCGATGCCGGGCACAGGCGGGCCGATCAGTATTGGGAATTCGCTGCACCTCGATCCGCAAGGTTTCTCTTCGGAATCATCGAACAATACTGCCGACTCGCTCGACAGCCAGCTTTCGACTGTTATCAGGTCCAACGTCGGAAAGGGACTCGAGAGCATCAATATCAGCGAGTTGGGAGATTACTCTTTGGGTGGGCTCACCGGTCGCGAGGCAAACGCTTCAGTTGGCGCTGCCTTCATTTGGACGGTTCTCGAAGTCGATGGAGCAGCTGTCAATCTGGCCACGCAGGCCACCAATCTCATCTTGGGGACAGGTTCGGGACCCAACGGTGGACAGTATTCCCGCCCTGGTGACGACGGGACTGCTGTCATTTGGAGCGGTGCGGCAAACATCGATCTGGCGGCGTACCTCAGTAGTTTGCAAATTAACGGAAGCGTAACGGCGCTGCGTTTAACGTTCGACAACACGCTGCAGACATCCGCGGACGACGCAGCAACCGCATTCATCAAGAAGAAGAGCATCGACATCGGTGTCGTGAGTGGCGACTCACCAGGGCACGATGTGCCGGAGCCGACGACGACACTGCTCTTGATGCTGGGAGCGTCGCTCAGTTCGTGTCGGCGTTGGCGTCGATAGTCCGCTTGCAACGCGTCGCTCACACTGTGACCAGCGACTCAGGCATTTCACGCAAGAACAAGTAGGCCATCAGCGCTTGCGAGATCAACGAGGGGATCAAGACCTTGGCGGCAAGGTGAATGCCCAACCAACTGCTCAGCACAACCAGCGTGGCAGCGACCACCGTGCTCGTGCAGATGACGAAGTTGGCCGATAGCGAGAAACTCTCGCGCCGCATTTTTCGAAGTTCTTTCAGCTCGCGGAAGAATTGCCAGACGATCAGGATGAAGATGATCGAGGCGAGGATGTTGTATTCAACCAAGTCGGGCAGCACGATGAAGGCGTCGTACAGGCCGTGGGCGAGGATGGCCGCCCCGAGGACGCCAAAGAAGTGCGCACCCCACTGCTTCGGCCAGCGACACGCGCGGTAAGCAGCCAATCCGACCAATGCGGTGAGCGACATGTGCAACGGGGCGGCTGTCATCATGCGTCCCAGGGTCGAGGTGGCCCATTCTCGTGTGAAATAGCCGATGTTTTCTTCTAGGGCAAAGCCTAGTCCAACGCAGCCAGCCGTGATGAATGCGGCGAGCTCATCTCGCGAAAATAGGACAAACGGAAGCAACGGCAAGAAGCATACGAACTTGCTGAACTCTTCGCGGAAGCCGACGCCAAGTATGAAGAATCGAAGGCCGGGCACAAGCTCTTCGCTTTCTGTCAGTCCCCAAAACTGCTCCTGCCAAACCAACAAAAAAAGTGTGCCCCAGATGCTTAGCACTCCCAGGGGTATCCCGACGAAGCAAGCCCAAGACCTGAGACTGTGCAGGTTGGGTGTTTGGATTGCTTGCAGGGAGAAAGCAAGCCAGCAACCGCACACCAGGAATGCGAGACCTATTGAGGCGCGGCTTCGCCAGCCTTCGACCATGGCCTTAGGAATCGCCAGAAAAACGTCGAGCCACTCACCCTGTCGAGCCTGCCCTTCAATCTCCTCCCAAGGGGATGGCCCCTCGGGTATAGGGTCGCCGGGGGATGGTGTCTCAGGATCGGGCGCGTCGGGCTGACTCAGATCGGGCTCTAGGGATTCGGCGACAAAGTTGTTCACGGGATCAATCCCACTGACGGCAAAGCTGACAAGTATGCCTAGGCCCAGGATGGACGCCGCTGTCCACAATAGAAACCGGGCATCGTGCGTGCGGAGATCGATCCAGTGGCGTTGCGATTGAGAGAGCATGATGGCATTCTAACTCAAACAATAAGAATTTAGTCAGGGTGGCATGGGTAGCTTGCTACCCTGGAATCAGTGGCTGCCAGGCTTGTGCTGCATGCCCGCAACGACGAAGTTTTCTGAAGAATCTGGGGTCTGGCAGCGAGAAGCACTCACTCCCTCAAGATTCCAGGGCAACAAGTTGTCCATGCCACCCTTTTCGCCGGATACGAATCACGCTTTCATGACCTGCGACCGATTTGATATAGTGGGGGAGTAGCGTACAGGTGTTCACGAGTGCCGGTGGATCGACATTCGGGGACGCTATTCGCGATTCCATTGGAGGCGGGATGCCCCGGCTTGCTTAATTAGTCCTTAGCTCAATTCAACTCATGACTCGCGAAACGATACTATCTGGGGACGACGACCAGCTTCCGCCTGACCGGCCGGGCGTGAGCGGGTTTGGTGGCGATGGGGATGAAGACTTAACCACTAAAGAAGAGGATACCGCCCTGCGGCCAAAGCGGCTGGAGGACATGATTGGGCAGCGGGAGGTCTACGAGCGGATTATGATTGCCGTCAAGGCGGCTCAAATTCGCAAGGAACCACTGGGGCACATTTTACTCGACGGGCCGCCCGGCCTTGGGAAAACGACTTTCGCCATGTGCATTCCCAGGGCGTTGGACGTACCGTTGCAAATCGCCAGCGGTGCGGCACTGGCCGCGCCTAAGGACCTACTGCCGTATTTGACAAACGCCTCGGAAGGCTCCGTGCTGTTCATCGACGAGATTCATCGACTGCCCAAGGCGGTCGAAGAGTTCATGTATCCGGCAATGGAAGATTTTCGGATCGATATTACGCTTGGCGAGGGGGTGAATGCTCGCACACTAAACATGCCCTTGCCACCGTTTACGATCATCGGCGCTACGACGCGTACCGGGTTGCTGTCGGCACCGCTGAGAGATCGTTTTCAGGTGCGAGAGCATTTGGAATTTTACAACCAGGAAGAGTTGTGCGAGATCGTCACACGGAATGCCCAAAAGCTGAAAGTGGAGATTGATGACGACGCGGCACAAAAAATCGCTGTGTGTAGTCGTGGCACGCCGCGGATTGCCAATAACCGCCTACGTTGGGTTCGCGATTACGCCACGACAAAGGCCGATGGCGAAGCCACTTTTGCCGTGGCCAAAGCGGCGCTCGACATGTTGGGCGTCGATCCGTTGGGGCTCGACGGACAAGATCGCAAGTACCTGGAAACCATTCTGCGCGTATTCAACGGTGGCCCTGTCGGCGTGGAAGCGATCGCCCATACGCTGAACATGGCACCCGATACGCTGACCGACGAGGTCGAGCCGTTTCTCCTGAGGGCAGAGCTCGTGGTGCGAAGTCCACGAGGAAGGAAGCTCACCACGGCCGGTTACGCGCATTTGGGTGAGACCCCTCCGGAAGAGCTCGGGGCCTCTGCGTAGGGACCGCTGTGCGGACCATTAGTTGGATGTTAGTGAGCGGCAAGCGCGAAATAGCTCTGATGGCTAAGACCTATCAATTCGGTTGCAGCGGTCGTGGAGAGCTCTTGTGGATCCTGGTTGGGGATTCATTCTGTATTGGCGGTTCGCACAGCGGACGCTACGTGAGCTAAGTTGCATCTCCAACCACTTGTCCGTCGCCGAAGGCGGCTAGGCGTTTGAGGGTTTCGATATCGGCATCGACAGGAATCGCGTTGACGTGGCCATCGAGGTAGACGAACTGCACGATGCCGGGGTGTTCGCTGCCGAATTTCTCGTTGGAGTTTTCATTTGCACTGGCTGCAAGGCCGTCTTTGACGCCTGCCAACACGGCATGAGGATTATCTGCCGCAAAGAAGGCGGTGTCGCCTGCGTCGTGGTGTTCCAGGCCCTCTTGAGAATCGAGATTCCTAGGGACATGCCGATCTCCCAAGGCGAAGGTATGGGAGAGTCCGTCGGTGATGTAGCGGTTTTTGATGTGTGACCCGGTGTAGATCGGCCCGGCGACAACGCTTGGCTCAACGTTCGTGAGTACGCCGTTCATTCCAAATCTCACATCCCACCCTGCGTTGGCTGCGAAGTCACCACCGGCGGCAACACCGCGCACGACCGATGGACTGTCGTTGTTGTCGAAGTCGCGATCAGCCGCCGGAGTGCGTCGACTTGGGCAGTAGAACATGTCGATGGGAGTGCGCATCGAGACGGCATTCTCGTCTGAATCAACACGCTCGTTGGGTTGGAACGCGTCGAAAAGTCCCTGTTGTTCGATAAATGGAAGCAGGAAAAATGCCCAGGAGGTACCGTACTGTGTCGTGCTATTGCGACCTTTGGGATAATGCTGCTTCGTATCGTGGTGCATCTGCAGGGCGAGCCCTTGCTGCTTCAAGTTGTTCTGGCACGAGTTACGCCGGGCTGCCTCACGAGCAGCTTGCACGGCAGGGAGGAGCAGGCCGACTAAGACGCCGATGATGGCGATGACGACCAAGAGTTCTACGAGGGTAAAACCGCGGCGGCGGGAATCCGTGTGGCGCAGGGGGGCACGCATGGTGGGAGACTCCGTGGCAAACTTAGGGAGGGAAAATGGGGTGGGGTGGCTCTTGGAAAGCAAAGCTTCCCGGGGGCCCCAATCATAGCCATATCTAGGAACTCACGTCAAATTCACTTTTTAACGCACCGGGCAGTCGCAAAGCAGTCGCATAAAAGCAGAACAGCGTCATTTTTCCTCCAGGAAAAGACAGCCATCGGCAACCTATCACCTTCTGCAGGCAGGGGTTAAGTCTTTGATGACACTGGATGTGCGATCAAGCTTGGGTATGCTAGGTGCCGACCTTGATCGCCTCGCGGGCAGTAACTGCTCGAATACCGACCCCAATTTCTGCCGCCAAATGCCTCTGGTTGGCGATTAACGGATGTGTTCACAATGCAACGGCACTCTATGGCCCGCTCCCCCTTTCGTCGCGGGGAATTCCACGGTATCCTGTGCGATTCGACCAAGCTCATTTGACCCCAGTTATTGAAGAGGCCCGGCTATGGCCGTCCCTAAGCGTAAGCATTCCAATTCACGTAGCGGCAAGCGTCGTTCGCATAATGCCCTCAAGGCAAAGCAACTGCAGCCCTGTCCTCGCTGTGGCACGGCCACCCCAACGCACGTTGTGTGTGGCACTTGCGGCCATTACATGGGTCGCGCCATGGTGGAATCGGTCGAGTAGTTCTGGCTGAGCAATGCATGCTCAGTTACGCAGCGCTGTAACTTTCTAACGGACCGCGGGTATTACAAGCCCATTCCAGGGGTGCGTTGGCCCTCGGTCCACTACGTTCCATTTAGTTCGTGGCCTTCTCTTTCGTTCGGGAACCTTCTCTATGGCCAAAGCGGCTCTTCTATTTCCCGGCCAAGGCGCTCAAACAGTTGGCATGGGCGGGAAACTCGCAGAGAGTTTGCCTGCTGCTCGTCAATTGTTCGAGCAAGCGGCGGAAATTCTCGGATATGATCTGCTGACGCTCTGCAAAGAGGGCCCGGCTGAAGAGCTAGATTCCACAGTCCACAGCCAGCCAGCCCTGTTCGTTTGCAGCTTAGCTGCTCTGGAGCAGTTGAAGGTTGATGCCGCAGAAACGGTTTCCTCTGCCGTTGCCACTGCCGGTTTGAGCTTAGGCGAATACACAGCACTGGTGTTTGCTGGCTCGATCGATTTTGCCTCAGGCTTGAAGCTCGTCCAGCAACGCGGCCAAGCGATGCAGGACGCAGCCGATGAAGTCTCCAGTGGCATGGTAAGCATCCTGGGCATGGAACGCCAACAGGTCGCCGATCTGTGCGACCAAGCACGCCAGGACGATGTACTGCAGATCGCGAATCTGCTTTGCCCGGGTAACATTGTCGTTTCTGGGAGTACCCCGGCTTGCGAGCGTGTCGCGTCTCTGGCCGATGAAGCCGGAGCCATGAAAGTCATTCCGCTGGCCGTCGCGGGAGCGTTTCATACACCGATTATGCAGCCGGCCGTCGAGCGGCTGAGTCAAGCATTGCAGGAGGTCGATATCAAGCCTCCCGCGGTACCGGTAATTTCTAACGTCGATGCCAAATCGCATGACGACCCTGAAGAAATCCGCGAATTGCTCATTCGCCAAGTCGTGAGTCCGGTACGCTGGGAAGATTCTATAAGGCTATTGATTGACGATTACGGAATCGAGCAGTTTTACGAAGTCGGGCCAGGTCGGGTGCTGCGGGGGTTGCTCAAACGTATAGCTCGGAAGACACCGTGCGAGAGCGTGCCCGCATAAACAAATATTGCAATCTAGTTAGTAGGGAAAACGATGCCAGACTCTATCGAAGCACGAATCAAAGTCGATCTCGCGGGACAGACCGCATTAGTAACGGGCGCGTCGCGTGGGATTGGCAAATCGATTGCCTTGTCGCTCGCGGCTGCGGGAGCGAAAGTCGCTTGCCTTGCGCGGAATGAAGAAAAGCTGAAAGAAACTGTCGACGAGATCATCGCGGCTGGTGGCTCGGCTGAGAGTTTTCCTTGCGATGTGACGAACTCCGAAGCGGTGCAGAAAATCGTCGACACGATCCACGCCGACTGGGAACGTCTAGATATCGTGGTCAACAACGCGGGCATCACGCGAGACACACTAATTCCTCGTATGAGCGACGAGGATTGGGACGAAGTGATCACCACGAACCTGCGTTCGGTGTTCTTGCTAACGCGGGCGGCCACAGGCGTCATGATGCGCCAGAAGACGGGTCGGATCATCAACATTTCGAGCGTATCGGGCATCATGGGCAATCCAGGGCAGTCGAATTACTCGGCCTCTAAGGCCGGCATTATTGGCTTCACGCAGACGGTTGCACGTGAACTGGCCAGCAAGAAACGAAAAATCACGGTCAACTCTATTTGCCCAGGATTCATAGCCACCGAAATGACCGATGCGCTCGGTTCCGCCTTGGATGAAGAGGTCAAGAAACGCATCCCGGCCCAACGTTTGGGGCAAGCCGAAGAGATCGCCGATGCCGTTCTTTATCTTGCTAGCGGCTCTGCGAGCTACATTACGGGCCAAGTGCTGACGATCGACGGGGGGCTGACTGCTTAATTCAGGGGGGGCAGTGACGAGCGGGAATTAGCCTGCGAGTCAACTGTTCGTCGGAGGTTTGCTCACGCAGCCTCGAATCCCGTAATCGGAGAGCCAATTTCAGACATCGCGGGTATATTTTCCTACTGCCAGGGCACCTGCGAGCCGTTGGCCCGCGGCTAGGGACTTATGATCAGCCGACCTAGACAGCCCCTAAATGAGACGGTATATCTTGACCTCCTTCGCATAGACGTTCTATTTTGAATGGCTTACACAGAAGGCGGACTTTAGGCGGTGTGCAAGCGAGCAAGTTTCTCGACAATGGTGCCACAGCCCTAATTGTGCAGAGCTGAGTAAATGAGAAAACTAAGCTAGCGTCAGTGCCGGCTTAGCGGAAAGTCAGCATTGCGAAGTGAATGACTCATCATCTGGGTGGCTCGCTTCGCATTTTACAAAACGACAGACACTTACAGGTTGAAGGAGGAACCACACAGTGGCCTCAATATTAGAACGCGTAACAGACATTGTCTCAGAGCAACTTGGCGTCGATAAAGACAAGATCACGCCCGAGACTTCCTTTGTGAACGATCTTGGCGCCGACTCGCTCGACACGGTTGAGTTGGTTATGGAACTCGAAGAAGAGTTCGACGTGAACATCCCAGACGATGCAGCCGAGAAGATTCAAACGGTTGGTCAGGCGGTCGATTTCATCGAGAAAAACGGCAGCTCTTCGTAGCGCCTTGCCGCTTAGCCGTGGCTGTATCGATGGCAGACTTCCCTTGCCAGCTTGCCTCATCGTGTAGGTACCTAAGAGTGTACTGGCGTGATTTCCGAGCGCTGCGCAGTTGGTTCCTCGCCGATGTTTTCAGTGCGTCCCAAGTCTTTCTTACGAAGTTGAGTTTGCGATGAAACGCCGCGTTGTCATTACTGGTTTAGGATGTGTTACAGCGCTGGGCACAGGTGTTGAAGACGTTTGGAAACGCATTCTCGCCGGCGAGAGCGGCATTAGCGAGATCACGATGTTCGACACGAGCGCCTTCAAGGTACATTTTGGTGGCGAAGTAAAATCGGATGTTTGGACGACCGAAGGGTACATAGATCACCGCGAAACGAAGCGGGTGGATCGCTTCACGCAGTTCGGCCTGACTGCTTCAGCCGATGCCGTGAAGGACTCGGGTCTCGATTTCGAGAAGGAAGACGCCTACCGCTGTGGAGCCATCATTGGCTCGGGCATTGGCGGACTCAATGAAATCGAAGAGCAAGAACGTCGCTTGATCCTCAAAGGTCCCGATCGGGTCAGTGCCTTCACGATTCCCAAGCTCATGCTCAATGCGGCAGCCGGGCACATCTCGATTCGCTTTGGCCTTCGCGGACCCAACTATGCCGTGGCGACTGCATGTACGAGTGCAGCCAACGCCATGGGCGACGCATTCAAGTCGATTCAATACGACGATGCCGACGTCATGGTGACCGGCGGCACGGAGGCAGCACTCACGCCCATCGGCCTGAGCGGCTTCGCCAACATGAAGGCCCTATCCACACGAAACGATGCACCCGCAGCAGCCAGCCGCCCGTTTGACGCCGGTCGCGATGGCTTCGTGTTAAGCGAAGGAGCCGGGATTCTCGTGTTCGAGGAACTCGAGCACGCCAAAGCACGCGGAGCGAAAATCTACGGCGAGGTCCTCGGCTATGGGTCCAGTGCCGATGCAGGCCATATCACCCAGCCAGATGCTGAAGGCACCGGCGCAGCCCGGGCTATGAGCGCTGCGCTGAGGGATGCCCAGGTCGAGCCATCCGCGATCGACTACATCAACGCCCACGGCACGAGCACACCGTTGGGCGATAAGGCAGAAACCACCGCCGTGAAACGCGTGTTTGAAGATCATGCGAAGGTCGTGAACGTGAGCAGCACGAAGAGCCAGTTGGGCCATTTGCTCGGTGCCAGCGGCGGCGTGGAAATGATCTTCTCGCTGCTTGCTCTGCGAGACCAAGTTTGTCCGCCCACGATCAATCTCGACACGCCCGATCCCGCGTGCGATCTCAACTACACGCCGAACTCGCCGCAAGAGCGCGAAGTGAAGTGCGTGATGAAAAACAGTTTCGGGTTCGGCGGGCACAATGCGTCTTTGGTGGCGGGTGCGGTGCGGTAGTGATGCTGGCACCTCGAAGTAGCCGGCGAGCTACGCCTCGCCCGGTTTAAGGCACCTACGCCTCGCTCTCAGCAGATTCCGTTCTTTTCTAGGCATTGCTGATGAGCAACGAATGGGTCATGTTTCCGTGCGCTATGGGTGAGTATCAAGCTTTCATTAGCGTCGATGTTGGCATCGCCGATCAAATTGAATTAGCTCTCACCAATTTGGCTATCATCAGGCTCTCTTGCAAATTTCCTAACGAATACGGTATGCCCACAAGTAAGGCGGAGGAGTTTGGTGGCGAGTATGATGGCTGGGAGACGCCAGTCGTTACGTGATATCATAACGCAGTCATCCTGGGTTTACCGTTTCTCATATCGACCTCGATGGTCCGCAATCGTCGACAATGCGTTCTGCTCGGTCGATGTCTTTGTATGCTTCCGGAACCCAGGGCGTCCCTTGCTCGCCTAGGCTCGCGGCAGTTGCCCTGGGCTATGATATGTAACTCCTTCGGGGTATTTCCTGCGGCTCTCTATTCGACGGGTCTCACACTGGCTGCTAGCACGCTCCTCCCAACGATCTTGTTGGGCACCCTACCCTTTTCTACACTCCGCCTCCGGAATGGATTCCCATCGAGACCAGCGGAGAGACTCCGATGCCTATGCATAAAGCGATACTCGCTATCGCGTTGCTGTACCTGCCTTGCGAAACATTACATGCTCAACAGAGTGGCGCGACGGGTTGGCGGGCGCCAGGCTCTTCCAGCAACGCGACAGCGGCACCGCAAGTGCGCACCGCCCGCTATGATAACGGCGAGGCAGATAGTCCGAAAACACCGGGCGAAACACCCCCGGCGCAAGCTGCACCGGGCAATTCGCTCCCTGCTGGGGCAACACGCGCTCAAGTAAGTAAGGGTACCGGCGCGCTTCCCAACGACCATGGACAAGTGTGGCGTGAGTACGACATCACGCCTTACACGATGCGGGTCGATGCCACGAAACATCCCGAACAAACGATTGTTGACTGGATTCTGCGAGAGACGGGCTACGAGGCTTGGCATTCTAGTCCAGTGGGTCTGCTGAGTGCGGATCGTCAGCGTCTGAAGATTTATCACACTCCACAGATGCAGGCGACCGTCGCGGATATTGTCGACCGCTTTGTCAACAAAGCGGCTGAGCAACATGGGTTCGGCATTCGCATCATCACGATGAAGAACCCCAACTGGCGAGCTCGAGCATTGCCGCTGATGACCCCGCTGCCGGTGCAATCACCAGGTGTGCAGGGTTGGATTATGGCCCGTGAAGATGCGGCACTGCTGCTTTCCGAACTGCGTCGCCGCACGGATTATCGTGAACACAACCCGCCTCACCAGATGGTATTCAACGGACAGTCGCAGGTGGTCAGTTCGATTAAGCCGCTCAGCTACACCAAGGGCATTATTCCGACGGCCAATGTATGGCCCGGTTATCAGCCTGAGTTGGCCACGATTGACGAGGGATTTAACTTTGAATTCAGCCCACTACTTTCGATGGACACGGCCACGACTGACGCGGTTGTGAAACTAAAACTCACCCAAGTCGAAAAGATGTTACCGGTGCAGTTGGAAGCCCCCTCTACGGTTGCTCCCAACCAACGCACACAGGTAGAGGTCCCTCAGATGACGATGGTTTCGCTTCACGAACGTTTCCGCTGGCCGACAAATCAGGTACTCCTGCTGAGCATGGGCGTCGTCGCGTCTCCAGGACCGGCTAAGCCGAACCTTATCATGGATACGCTTCACCTGCCGAAATCGCCCCCGCGAGCCGATGCGTTGCTGATGGTCGAAAGCCGTGGGATCGTTGCTGTGCCAGGGACTGCCGCCACCGGTGGTGGGCCTGCTGCTAGTACGGCCAGTCGCAATACGACATTTCATGGACGGTATTGAGCCGCTCGCAGTTTGGCGGCCCAGTTCTGAAATCGCCCAGCTCATAACGCCCAGTTTGACTTCTCCACTCCAATCTGGGCGGCCTGATCCGGGCGGTCACCTCTTTCATGCCGTCGGCTAAGCCTGAAGCGGAATGGCTGGCGTGGCACAATTGGCGGGGCTTACTTCCGGGAGTAGTTCGGATATGCTAGAGGGCTCGATCTTTGCCCCAAATTCCGTGACTAGTGTCCTGCATAATGAGTGCTTCCAATTCTTCGCGCCGTGTTGTGATCACTGGGATGGGGGTGGTATCGCCACTGGGTAATTCGCCTGCCGCGCTGTGGGAATCGCTCTGTGCGGGTCGTAGCGGTGTGGCACCGCTAGGGTTGTTGCCCCCGCTGGCGGGCCGAGTGGTCTATGCTGGCGAGGCGCGTGACTTCACCGGCGAAATCGGTGACTTTGGCGAACTGACCAAAGACCGCAAGAAGGTGATCCGCAAAGCTCTGAAGATGATGTGTCGCGAAACGATGATGGCGGTCTCTGCAGCTCAGCAGGCGATGGTCGATGCCGGTTTCGGCGAAGCGGTGCCCGACCCAGAACGATCCGGCGTGGTGTTCGGCAGCGACTACATGCTCAGCCCGCCGGATGACTTTCTCGATGGCATGAACAAATGTGGCGCGGACGAGGCTGATTTTAAGTTCGACCAGTGGGGGCCAACGGGTTTACCTGAGATGAACCCGCTGTGGATGCTCAAGTTTCTGCCTAACATGCCAGCCAGCCATATAGCCATTTTTAATGATTTGCGAGGGCCGAATAATTCGCTCACACTGCGGGAAGTCGCTGGGCTGATGGCCATTCGGGAGGCGACGCACACGATTGCTCGTGGGCACGCCGATCGCATGCTGGCCGGGGCGTGCGGCACGCGCGTTCATTCGTTCAAGACCATCCACGCGGTGCAGACGGAGCAGTTGGCCGATCCGACGCTCGACCCGACAACAGCGAGTAGGCCGTTTGATGCCGCTCGAACTGGTATGGTCGTTGGCGAGGGGGCAGGTGCGTTAGTATTAGAAGAGCGCGAAGCAGCCCTGGCACGCGGGGCGACAATCTATGGCGAAATCCTGGGGGCTGGCAGCTCGGTGGCGACAGATGTCGATCTCAAGGCCCGCCCCGAGGAGTCACTCGAGCATGCAGCAGCCGCTGCGTTGGACGATGCTTCTCTCGAATTTGATGCACTTGGGCACATCTCGGCTCATGGGCTAGGCACAACTAAAGCTGATGCGGCGGAAGCAAAGGCGCTAAGATCATTGGGCGGCGAAACAGGAAGCGAAGCGTCCGTTGTGGCGGCAAAGAGCTACTTCGGTAATTTGGGAGCGGCGAGTAGCGTCGTCGAGCTAGTGGCGAGCGTCATGGCACTTGGCGAGGGAAAGCTCTTTGAAACACTAAATTTCCAGTCACCGGATGAAAACTGCCCGGTGAGCATCGCCAGCGAGGGCTCGCCCGCCGGAGAGAGCTTCTTGAAGCTGAGCGTCACGCCACAGGGGCAAGCGGCGGCGCTGGTTGTGGGGCGCGGTTGAGCCCAGCTCAGTCACTTCGTCTCGGCTAGGCGGCAAGCCAGGCTTGCCGCTTAGCCGAGACCCACATTGCCCTGCCCATTGACACGTCGGCAAACCCATCGTAGAGTAGCCAGACTATAGAGTGCTTTAAGTCGTTGACCTCTAAGGCCTTTCGACGTTTCGCGGCTCCTTTGGGGTAGCGAGTGCGGGGGGAGGTCTTGCGGTGTTTCACGGCATTAAGGCTCTCTGGATGTACAACCTGAAAAACCTGACTCACAATCTGACAACTTGACTGTGCCGCACGCGGCGGGCGAATACGCCGCGAAAGGATCTTTCTCAATATGAACCCCTCTGAAGTGCTCCGCATCGTCGATGCTATCCATCGCGACAAGAACATCGAAAAGGAAATTGTTTTCGAGGGGATCGAAGCTGCGCTAGTCTCAGCAGCAAAGAAGCACTACGGCGAAGAGGAAGAGATCGAGGTTAGTATCGATCGTGATAGCGGCGAGATTGCTGCCACTCACAACGGCGAAGTGCTAGATTCTGAAGAGACCGTCGGTCGCATTGGT
The DNA here is from genome assembly GCF_007741515.1 of Adhaeretor mobilis. Lineage (GTDB taxonomy): Bacteria > Planctomycetota > Planctomycetia > Pirellulales > Lacipirellulaceae > Adhaeretor > Adhaeretor mobilis. The sequence continues at coordinate 4,576,245 of NZ_CP036263.1, read as the reverse complement.
GCTCAGACCGCCAAGCAAGTGATGATTCAGAAGATTCGCGAAGCGGAACGCGATGCCCTGTACGACGAGTACAGCGACCTAATTGGCGAAATTGTGAGCGGGCTGATTCATCGTTACGACGGTGGCGCTGCGACCGTAACGCTGACTAACGTGGAAGCAATTCTCCCTCGCAGCGAGCAAATTCCCGGTGAGACGCATCACGTGAACGAACGTGTTCGCGCCACAGTTTTTGAAGTTCGCAAGGCAGGTAGTCGTGTAAAGGTGATTCTCAGTCGCACGCGTCCCCAGTTGGTTCAGCGACTTTTTGAACAAGAAATCCCTGAGATCATAGACGGCGTCATTGAAGTACGAGCCATGTCGCGTGAGCCCGGTTATCGCTCTAAGGTAGCTGTGAGCAGCAGCGATGCGCGGGTTGATTGCGTAGGTGCTTGCGTTGGTGTGCGTGGCAATCGCATCAAGAACATTGTTGATGAACTAGCGGGGGAACGCATCGATATCGTCCGCTGGGACGATAATCTGGAAATACTCATTCCCAACGCCTTACAGCCGGCCGAAGTTGAGCAGGTGATCCTGTGTAAAATGCTCGGTCGGGCGATTGTGTTGGTGCGGGAAGATCAGCTTTCGCTGGCCATTGGCCGCCGCGGTCAGAATGTTCGCCTCGCTAGTAAACTCTCTGGCTGGGATATCGAGATCATGACCCAGGACGAGTTGGCCGAGTCCATTGATCGTGCTGTGGGTGGGTTTAGTGCTTTGGATGGGTTAGAGGTGGAAGTGGCCGAGCGATTGGTCGAGGAAGGCTTCCTTAGCTACGACGACCTGTCGATAATAGAGCCCGATGCCCTCATGGAAATGGGCGGCCTCACCGAGGAGCAAGTTGATAAGATAGTCGAACAAGCGGAATCGCTAGCCGAAGAGGCCGAGGCCGCTGCCCAAGAAGCACGCAAACGCAAACGTGAGGAAGATCGTCTCGCAAAGATCGAAGAACAGCACGCTGAAGCGGAAGCTGCCCTAGCTGCTGAGAAAGCAGAAGCCGAAGGTATTGAAGCTGACGGAGCAGAAGCTGGAACCGAGCCACCCGCTGAGGGAGAAGCTAGCGCCAGCGAGTCCGGCGCCGGCGAGACTGACACCAATGAGACCGACGACGGAGCGGAAGTTGCAACCGAAACAGTAGAGCCAGCAACTGAAGGAGATTCGTCCTCTGAACCTGAGTCGCCTGCTAAGGATGGGCCCGCCGCTGAACCGACGGCAGACTCCGACGACGAGAACAAGGAGGAATCGGTTTAGTGCCGTCAACGCTTACCAATGCTGGGCTCGCCGTCGCTGGTAAGTCCAGACTCGGCAAGCGCAGCCTGCGGCACCCAGCGATTGTCGTAGCACGGCAGCAAATGATTGTTGGAGGACGCAAGTCTATGTTTTTTTAACACACCATTAGATGCTCGATCGTTCGGTTGGTCCTCAAGAGACCAGTCGATTGCGAGCACGGAGAGAGTAATTTGGCGGTCCGCATTTATTCACTGGCCAAGGAACTGAAAGTAGACAGCAAAGAGCTGGTCGATATCTGCACGCAGATCGGCATCAGTGGTAAAGGCTCTGCGCTGGCCAGTTTGGACGACGGGGAAGTCACCAAAATCCGCGAGCATCTTTCTGGCGGCGGTGCGAAGCCCTCGGCCGGGCCGGGCAAGAAGTCATCTGCACCGATTGCCCCGCAGCGACCCACGAAGAAAGAGGTCGACCGCGTTAAGGTCATCAGCACGCCCAAGCCGATAGACCCGGTGATCGCTGCTCGTCAGGCAGCCCTCGAGCAAGCTGCCAAGGAAAAGGCCGAGCAAGAAGCAGCGGCAGCGGCAGCGGCAGAAGCTGCCGAGGCGAGCAGAGCAAGTGAGGATAGCGCATCAGGTAAAGATAGCGGAGCTGGTGGAGATGGCGAGCCAGCCGAAAGTGATTCAGCAACCGCAGCGACGCCGGCCGAGCCTCCGCAAGACGAAGGCCCCCGTCGGCCTGGCCCGTTGGCTCGCGTCATGCAGCGAGGTGACTACGTTCCTCCTGGCGGCACTACTGCCGGCGGCAAGCCACCGGTACTTGGTGGAGGGGGTGCACGCAAAGCCGGTAAGGGTTCCGGTGGTCGTGCTCGCCCGGCAATTAAGCTCGCGCCGATGCCAACGAATGAACCTCCCAAGCCCGCTCCGCGTGGCAAGAAAGAACCGGCCGCCCAAAAACCGGACATGAAATTGCCCGCCGATGCACTCAAGGCGAGCAAAGCTGGGGCCACCCCGCTGAAAGCACATCTCCGCAAAGCGGAGGACGCGCTGCAGAGTGAAAAGGAAAAAGGAGCCAAAGGACGGGGCAAGAAGGGCGATACTCCAATGCTGGGCGGGCGTGAGCAACGCCAGCTCAGTCGCAGTCGTACCGGACGGCGTAGCGGTGGCATGTCTCGCCCGCCACGTCGCAGCCGACGTCGTCGTTCAGGTATCAATACCGCGGCACCACGTAAGGGCAAGGTCACCGTTCAGCTGCCTTGCACAGTCCGCGAACTTTCCGAAGCTGCGGGTGTTGCTGCTACGGATATCTTGCGTTTGCTCATGGAAGAAGGAGTCATGACCACTATCGCGGCGGTCATGGATCCTGATCTCACAGAACTAGTAGCTGCTGAACTGGGGCTCGAGGTTGAATTCCGTGACGAATTAACCGTCGAAGATGAGTACCTGGCGGAGATTCGTGATCGAGAGGACGCGGAGGAAGACCTGCAGCCTCGCGCACCGATTATCACCTTCCTTGGTCACGTGGATCACGGTAAGACGTCGCTCATCGACAAGATTATCGATACCGATGTTGTCAGCGGCGAGAGTGGCGGCATTACGCAACACATTCGTGCGTACACGATTTTCAAGAACGATCAGCAAATTTCGTTTGTCGATACACCGGGCCACGAAGCCTTCACCGAAATGCGTGCTCGCGGTGCAAACGTGACGGACATTGCTGTGCTCGTGGTGGCTGCCGATGACGGCATCATGCCCCAGACAGAGGAAGCCATCAGTCATGCTCGTGCAGCTGAAGTGCCCATCATTGTCGCCCTCAACAAGTGCGACCTGCCGGGTGTCGATGCCAATCAGGCAATGCAAGGGCTGACCGCCCAGGAGTTGGTGCCCAGTGAATGGGGCGGCGATGTGGAAGTCGTTAAGACCAGTGCAATCACCGGCGAAGGCATCGATGAATTGCTCGATACCATTCTGACCGTTGCCGAGTTGCACGAGTTCACAGCCAACCCCGACCGTCCTGCCCTTGGTACTTGCATCGAAGCACAGCAAGAATCCGACCGCGGTGTGGTTTCCAAAGTCATGGTACAGAACGGCACCTTGCGCGTGGGCGACGTGATTGTTTCTGGCCAAGCCTACGGCAAGGTGAAGGCGATGTACGATACGCTCATTCCCACCGCTCGCCTCGAAGAAGCGGGCCCGAGTGTGCCTGTGAATATCACCGGTTTCGACGTGGCTCCGGGCGCTGGCGAAGCTTTCTACGTATTGGACGACATTGCCAAGGCTCGCACGATAGCTGAAGATCGTGCACACGAAGCCCGCAACTCGAACTTGGATGTAGACGTTCAGCATGTAACATTGGAGAACCTGTTTGATCGGCTTGATGGTGCCGAAGAGGTGCAAACGCTCAACATTATCTTACGAGCGGATGTGCGTGGTTCGATCGAAGCGATTCAAAAAGAACTTGGGAAACTAGATCACCCAGAAGTGAAGATCAAGCTGCTGCAAAAATCGGTAGGCGGCATCACCGAAGCAGATGTAACCCTCGCCGATGCGTCCGATGCGATCATAATTGGCTTCAACGTGGTGCCCGATGAGAAAGCACGCATCATGGCCGACAAACGAGGCGTGCAAGTACGGCGTTACGAGGTCATTTATAAGATCACCGAAGATCTCAAAGCGGCCATTGAAGGCCTGCTAAAGCCGGAAGAACGGGAGATCGACCTGGGTCGCGCCCTGGTTCAGCAGATTTTCAAGATCAGTCGCAGTGGAACCATTGCCGGCTGCCGGGTTCTCTCAGGCGTAGTCGAGCGGAACGCCCGTGCTCGTGTCATTCGTGACAATACGATCATCGGCGATTATCCGATTGATACTCTCAGACGCGAGAAGGACGACGCGAAAGAAGTACGTGAAGGACTCGAATGCGGCATTAAGCTCTCGGGCTTTAACGACGTGAAAGAGGGCGACCTGTTCGACGTATATCGCGTCGAAGAAGTTGGCCGTAGCTTCGAAGACTGATCGTCAACCCGAATAACTTTCGCTGCCAGGCTGCTGAAGCTGCCTGGCCAGACTTCAATTATCCTTTGATCTTCGTTTGGTTATGTCCTCTCGCCGCGTACTGAAAGCCGCTCAAGCAATCCGCGAAGTCGTCGGCATGGCGATTCTCGCGGACCTAAAAGACCCGCGCATCGAGAACGCGACAATCACCAAAGTCGAAGTCGCGCCCGATATGCGACAGGCTAAGGTGAGCGTCTCGGTCATGGGAGATGATGCCAAACAACGTCTGTGCGTGAGTGGCCTGCAGAGCGCAGCCGGGTACTTGCAGAGCAAAATTGCCAAACGCATCGACACACGATACACGCCACGATTGAAGTTTGAATTGGATATGGGCGTGAAGAAATCGATCGAGTTAGCAAAGGTACTAGACGAAGTGCTTCCACCTGAAGATCTCCCGCCTACCGAGTCACTGGACGCAAGGGCAGAAGATACCGAGCTAGAAGAACTGACGGACCAGGAAGAAGAATAGAGTTTTTCATCAGCGGCTGGGTGCCAGTCGCCGACCCTACCATCCATAAAATTTTCCACTTCCTACCAAGAATCGACACCATGGCATCTACGAATCGAGCAGCCCTGATCGCCAAAGTATTGAAGGTTGCCAAAAAACACTACAAACTCGTGGTTCTGACGAAGGACCGCTCGTTGCTAGACCATTTGGTCTTTGCCTGTTGTGCGGAGAATAGCACCTACGATGTGGCGGAAGAGGTCTTTCAGTCGCTCAGCAACGACTATTTCGATTGGAACGAAGTGCGCGTGAGTACGCTCCTGGAACTAGCGGAAGTGATGAAGCCGCTGAACGATCCAGTAGAATCTGCAACGCGTCTGAAACGTGTGTTGCAGAGCGTTTTTGAAACTCATTACTCGTTTGACTTAGAGCCAATGAAGAAGCAAAACATTGGCCAGTCCGTAAAAACTATCACGAGGTACAACGGCAGCACGCCCTACATCGTTTCGTTTGCCGTCCAACAGGGCCTCGCCGGGCATTCGATTCCGATTAATTCGGGTTTGCTGGAGTCCTTGCGTGTGGTGGGCGTAATCTCCGACGCCGAGGCGAAGAAATATACCGTTCCAGGCTTGGAACGCGCCGTGCCCAAGAATAAGGGAGAAGAAGTTGGCACGATCCTGCACCAGTTGGGCGTGGAACTGAACCGTAGCCCTTACGGCCAGACGATTCGTAAGATCTTGCTGGAGATCGACCCTGGATGCAAAGACCGCCTTCCCAAACGTGCTCCCAAGAAAGCTCCCGAACCGGAGCCAGTACCCGAGAAACCCAAGGCCAAGGAGAAGAAGGCCGAGCCTGCAAAGGCGGCGCCAGCCAGCAAGAAGGCCGACACTAAAAAGGCCGACACTAAAAAGGCAGTCGCCAAGAAACCGGTTGCGGCCACCAAGAAGGCTGTAGCGAAGAATGCCGCGAAGAAAACAGTCGCCAAGAAGAAGGTGAAAAAGAAAGTCAAGAAGAAGGTCGTCAAGAAAACGACCAAGTCCCCGACGAAGAAGAAAACAAAGAAGAAAACGACTACGAAAAAGAAAGTCAAAAAGAAGAAAAAGCGATAGAAGCCCACTCGCGATTTGCGTAACCACAGAAGCCGCTAACAGTAATAAAGCACTATTGCTGAGTCAGGCGGCACAGGTCGAATTTCGCGAATATGCTTTGTGTCTTTTGCGGCCTTGATAGTCGATCTGAACTCTCAGGCCGATCATGGAATTCGTTTAAACATCATCCTTCTCACATCGAACATCTGACATCCGAAAATGGCAGGACATTCTCACTGGGCCGGTATTAAGCACAAGAAGGCGGCCATCGACAACAAGCGGGGCAAGGTCTGGAGCAAACTTTCCAAGGCCATCATCATTGCTGCTCGCGACGGGGGTGGCGACCTGTCGATGAACCTGCGCCTGCGGTATGCCATCAACGACGCTAAAGCCGTCAGCATGCCGAAGGACAACATCGAACGGGCTGTCAAAAAGGGCACCGGCGAGCTCGAGGGTGGCAACCTGGAGGAAGTGCTGTACGAAGGCTACGGCCCGGCAGGCGTGGCCGTGCTGTGTGAGATTCTCACCGACAACCGCAATCGCACGGCACCAGAAGTACGCAAGATTTTCGAGATCGCCGGCGGCAAACTCGGCGCTACAGGCTGCGTCGCTTGGATGTTCGATCGCAAGGGATTGGCGATTGTCCCGAAAGCACAGATCGGCGAAGAAGCGCTCATGGAATTGGCCCTTGAAGCAGGGGCTGACGATGTTCGTAGCGAAGGCGACAACTTTGAAGTTTACTGTGAACCAGAATCTTTGACCGACCTCCAAGAAGCTCTGGAGAAGGCGGAGATTGAAACTGAATCTACTGAGATCGCCCGCGTGCCTCAAGACACCGTCGAAGTTTCAGCAGGCGACGCTCCCAAGGTACTCAAAATGATGGAAGCGCTCGACGATCACGACGATGTGCAAAACGTGTCGGCGAATTTCGATATTCCGGATGAGGTGATGGCTGGGTTGGAGTGAGGGGGGCTGGGTGGCACCCGCGCTAGTCCTTTAGCGTATCTAACGGGCTGAGTACGCCGCAAGCGCCGCGCTGCAACACATGTGTGTAGATCCTGGTTGTGGAAACATCTTTGTGGCCTAGTAGTTCTTGTACAGTACGGATGTCGGCACCCCCCGTGATCAGGAAACACTGGCCAGCAGGTGTGTCGCGAAAGAGTGACGTAGTGTGTGGCAGGTTGCCCGTTTGGGGATTCCCGCTGAACGAACCGCCCGTTGGAACGACTTTTGCAGTGCGTTTTCGTGCAGGTGATGACGTCCGGAACGGCCCGTGCGTGGGCAACGCGACAACCGGTCGGAAGCGAAGACGAACTGCCATGCTAAATCATACGCCGCACTCGGCGATTTGCGCTCAAAGGCGTGGGGCAAGTCAGCTCGCCCCTCCCCGCCCTCGAGATCGCGACGGTGCAGTTTTTCTCGCCATTGAACTTGCTGCTGCACACGCTCACGTACCGTTCGAGGCAATGGCACGGCGCGGTCCCTATTGCCTTTTCCTTGCCTGACCATCACTTGATTGCGACCAAAATCAATGTCCTTGATGCGCAAACGACAACACTCCATGAGCCGCAAACCGCTGCCGTACATAAGCGAAGCCATCAGCGCGTAGGCGCCATGGGCTTCGCTTCGGTCTTGCAAGCACTCCAAAAGGCGACCGACCTCTTCGGGCGTGAGTACCGTTGGTAAATGGCGCGACCGAGCGGCCCGCACCGCATTCAAGTCGCCCAACTCTTTCTCTATCACGTGGCGATACAAGAACAGCAGAGCGCTGAGGGCCTGATTTTGAGTACTAGAAGTCACATGGCGATCGACGGCCAAATGGGAGAGAAACGCTTCGACCTCCGGAGTCCCCATTTCGGACGGATGGCGCCATCTCTTGTGGATCTTGGCATGCCAGCGGATAAAGCGCTCGATCCAGTGGACATAAGCTTGCTCGGTGCGGTAGGCATAGTGTCCTGCACGGAGCTTTTGCCGTACTTGGTTCAGTAGCTTCATTCTGACAGTATGTGTACACTTGAGCACTAACGCAAGCTGTTTCTGTCAACTCATCCGAATAACCAGCATCCAAGCCGCAAGTCGTTTGTTGGTTTGACCTTCGGGAATCTGCATTGTTATGATAGATGGGAATTATACGGATTACTTTCTGTCCATTTATAGTTAGCCGGCGTACGAGTGTATTGCCGCACACGAGGAGGCAACATGTCGAGCCATTCCGTACCGAATCTGAGACCTCTAGCTCCCGGGATCATTCTGGCGCTGCTGTCGATTGCCTTCGGCTTTCTTCTTGGCGGCGCGTTTGGAGCGGCGGAGGACTCCATCAAGGGTCACTTGCGCTCCTCAGCGGATCCCGTGTTCGAGACCGTCTATCAGAGCGATGCGAGCAAGAGGGATGCCGTCCTTTCCAAATCATGGGAATACATGAAGAGAGCGCACCTTCATGGCGGCGCGATCGGTGCGGCCGCTCTGGCGTCGATTGTTCTCCTTGGGCTCTCCGGAAGCACCGGCCTTCTTGAGAGGACCTCTGCGGCGGCGTTTGGCGCAGGCTCTCTCCTGTACTCAGGCTTCTGGCTCGTGGCGGGACTCGCTGCGCCTTCGGTCGGCAGTACGGGAGCAGCAAAAGAGGCGCTGAGCTTCCTCGCAATCCCCGGCGCAGGACTTTGCCTACTCGGTATTGGTGGTACTTTGCTCTCGGTGCTGAGACAACTGATCGCTCGCCCGATCACTTCGGGGTAGTCCAGCGGAGCGCCTCGCGCGACGCCGGCTAACAAGCCGATGAAGCGGACGTTGAATAGCTCGGTTCAAATCTCCGCTGTACCATCTGGCATCAACCTTTTTAGGCTCGGCGGAGTCGGCGGCACTATTCAACGCCGCTTATCGCCGATCCGTTATCTGCTTAAACAAAAAACCGGAGAATGCTCTTGCTCAAAGCAATCTTTCGACTGCTCACTGGGCGGGAGCGTAAACCGCCAACCCAACGCCAATTGGATTACGCCGAACTTTGCGGTGTGAACGTGACCGCAAAAATGGATCGGCAGGACCTCTCTGATGCTATAGACGCTGCGTTCAAGGCTGATCCAAAACTCAAATTCAAAATCGCTGCGAGGCGCAAGAAGAGAGAGCAGCTCGAAGATGAGATTCTCAAATCGCTCCCCCCAGATGCGAAGAAGGGATTGAAAAAATACAACACCGGCGCGGATTCGGAATACCCTTTCTATCTGACAGTTTACGATTCGGGTAGAAACACAGTCGTCGATATCCTGCAATGCGAAGGGGCACGGCTAGATCTAAATCAACGAATCGCACTGGTCGACTTTTTGGTTCCAAGGGTTCACGATGTTGTTGCCGGCTGGGACGGAAAAAAAGAGGTTCGTGAAACGGAACTGTTATGGGATGAATCCATCTGTATTCCACTTGCAGCCATACGCGAGACTCGCAAAATAAAAATCGACGAATGGCAGACGAAAAAATACACGTCGCAAATTGAACGAAAAATTGCCGAACTCAAAGGCAAACGCAGATAACAATATGATGCACCGAAGTCGCCGACGGCGCGTTTTTTGAAGCAGTGATCACTCCGGCGACTCGGTGATCATAGGCGTTAGGCCGACTATGAGAGCCACCGATTTAGATGAACTTTTGAGGTGTGAAGGATGCAACCCTTCAAACTATTCGATCTCCGCCAGCGCTCACGATGCTTGGTGTCTCGACCTTCGAGATGGCGAATGGGTAGTGTTTTATAGCGAACGCGGTATAGACTCTCCACCGATTTACGCTTCGAAGTCTGAGCGAGAGGCCTGTGATTTTTTCTTCGACAAGGTTACAGGGGAAAAGCATTGGCACATCGTCGGGTTTTTTCGACACGAAAGTGACGCTCTAGTACTTGAATCTAAGCTAACTGCTGCGGGAGTTGACCCCATACGTAACGACATCCCAGTATATCGCAAGGCGAACGACCCACGTTTCCGCGTGTTTGTGGTTGGCAAGGACATTTTTCGGTACCGCCAGTTGTTTGGTGAACCCAAGTTTGTCTCGGCCTAACCACCGGCTGCAGTTGACCGGCGACGCCCGCGATATGATGTTGTTGTCGGTTTGAAGCTTGCTCTCTGCGGGCGGCCGGCAACTGAGCCGATTTACGTTATCCCGCCAGCTACCATCGCCATACTAGGACTGCTCAATGACTCCCGCCGAAGTTGTTCGCGAATGGGTTGACCGATTTAATCGGGCCGATGTTCAAGGACTGTGCGAACTTTACGCAGAAGACGCGACAAACCACCAGATCGTGACCGAACCACTCGTGGGACGTGCTGCAATCCGCAAGATGTTTGAGACAGAGTTCAAACGAGCAGACATGACTTGCAATGAAGAGACTCTGCACGAAGCAGGCGAATGGGCGATCCTTGAATGGAGCGATCCGACAGGACTGCGGGGCTGCGGGTTCTTCCATGTACAAAATGACCAAATTGTGTTTCAACGCGGCTATTTCGATCAGCTTACGTTTTTCCGTCTCCAGGGGATCACCGTACCTGAGACATACCTGGACACTTAGCGGGATAACAATGTGATGCACGCGAAGCCAGTCTTGCGCGTCTTTTGAAAATAGAAGATCACTCGTCCCGGCTCGGTGATCACGGACGTTCGCCAGCAGACTTTTCGGAAAACTTTCGAATAGGTGTCGAATTCGAACATTTTCAATCGACTACTGGTTGACGTTCGGGAGCTGTTCGCAATAGAAACCAGTATCACGCAAGGAACAATACGATGATTAACTCTATCCGCACTTGCCTATGGTTCCGCGATGGGCGGGGCAGCGAAGCCGCAGAATTCTACTGCTCACTGATCCCGGGAAGCCGAATTGAGAAGGCCTTCCACGGTGACGCGGGACATGGCGAGTTTTCGGTAATTGACTTCTTGCTTGGCGGGGTACCGTACCAGATTCTCGATGCCGGGCCGATGTTCACTCTGACTGAGGCGGTGTCGATTTCGGTCGCGACCGACGATCAAGCGGAGTCCGATCGGTTATGGTCTGCCCTGACCGCAAATGGCGGCGAGGAAAGCCACTGCGGCTGGCTGAAGGATCGTTTCGGGGTGTCTTGGCAAATCTATCCAAAGCGACTGACGGAATTAACGACAAACGCCGACAAGAATGTGTCTGCCAAGGCGATGACGGCTATGATGAAACAGATGAAAATCGACATCGCTGAAATTGAAGCGGCAGTGCGCGAATAGAACGCAGAGGGCGAACAATAAAATGCACGCGAGTTGCGGATCGCGCGTTTCCTGATGGAGAGTCACTTGGCCGCAACCGCGTGATTTCAAACGTTAGGCTCTCGTGCCAGTCCTAGGAACAACGCACATGGTCACTGTCAAGCAGAAGCCGTCTCTTAAAGCAGTGATCTGGACGCCACAGCGGATATGCATGTATCTCAGTTGCATCTGTTATGTAATCGCACTTGCGACACCAGCCCTTTACTTGGAACGCGACCAGGGTGCAGCCAAGGGACTTGGGGGCTGGAGTTATGGCGCCAGCCTACTGAGTATTGGATGGTTCGGCGCACTCTGCGGACAATACGGATGGTTCGCAAACGTAACTTTCATTGGGGCCTGGCTGAGTCTTTCCTCAAACCGGATGGTCGCTGCGCGTTTTTGCGGTGCAATTTCAGTGCTTATATCGCTTCATACATTGGAATTATTTCGTACGCCGATTCCTGCTTTTCTTCCGGCAAGTTCCAGCGAGATTCTGTCAAAGCTGGGAGTTGGCTTTTACTTGTGGGTGTTGTCCATGATACTGTGCGTCCTTGTCACTACGTCCAGATCACATTCTGAGCCGAACCAAGCGGTCAACCCGAGCGGCGGATCGGCCGCGCCTTGACACTAAAGGTGCTTGTCCGCCGCCCGGTTACCTTGGACGTTATACGCCAAAGAGGAGTACTGAACGCATGCGAACGCTCATATCTGTTCTCACTATCAGTACATTGCTGATCGCTGCGGATTCCGCGCTGCAAGACGATGACGGTCCCCCACCGTCGTTTCTAAAACCCGGAAACGACTATATACTCCGATTTGCTGGCAAGTCACCGTTTAAGCAAACGGAGGGTATTCCGTTGGACCCCTACGACAATAAAGGACCGAACACAGCGAGGATCACATCAGCGAGCATCACGTATTTCGTCTCTATCTTCACCGTCGTGGAGCTCTGGGGTGATTCGTGGGTGACTGTCGAACACCCTAAATCCATCAAGGATGCGTTCAAATGGAACTTCAAGCGATTGGCAATTGCGGCACTTACTGCGGAAACCATAGCTAAGCTGGAAGCTACCGAGGATGGCCAAGCACACCTTGTGCGACTCCGCAAACAGGCTTCCGTGGAAATCGAAACCGACAGGACGTGGGTTAACCTCAATCAGATAGTCGCAATCGCGAAACCTCCCACGGAGCCGCAAGATTTCAAGCTCAACACGAAGGTCCAGGCAAGAGATTGACTCAACAGGGGCGCACAACAATCGCAGGAACCGGAGCGGCGAATCCGGCGGAAACTGAAATCAACGCGTAACGTCGCCGCCGGTTACGCTTGACGTTATCCAGATTAATTATGAAACATACAAGCAACCTCCCATGGCTGAGCACAATGCGCGAAACAATCGTGTCGTATAGATGCATGATTGACGCCACAATCGAACAACTTACTGACGAGGAACTGTTTGCGCGGCCTGCACCCACTACCAACTCAGTCGCAATCATATTGCGTCATCTGGGAGGCAACCTCCGAAGCAGATGGACGGACTTTCTTACCACGGACGGCGAGAAGCCAGATCGCAACCGGGATACTGAATTTCTCGACTGGGACGGTGATCGACAATCGCTCATTGTGCATTTCGACTCTGGATGGGGCGCACTTGCGACTGCAATCGAATCACTTGACGATGACAATTTGGGCCACCGTATTCAGATTCGTGGAGAATCCCACACGATCCCACAGGCTATAACGCGTTCAGTTGCACACATAACCTATCATGTTGGTCAGATTGCAATTGTTGCAAGGCTGGTTCACAAAGGTGAGTGGCAATGGCTAACCGTAGCACCCGGAAATTCTTCTCAATTCAACGAGCAGACTTGGGGCACAGCGGGAAGTCGGAGCATCTTCTCCAAGGACGACAACGCGGGATAACAATACGATGCACGCGAATCCAGACTTACATGTGCTTTTCAATGTTTAGATCAATCGTTCCGGCTCGTTGATCGTTGCCGTTATGCGACGCGCGCGTTGTCGAAGTTGGATCCCAGCTGTTAGGAGAAGAATCAATCAGACTATCCGTAAAAGTCGTTCCGTCCTCTTCGAAAAATTGCGTAGCCGAGTGGCTCGGCGACGTACTCAAATTGCGAGTGACCGCTCCACCCGAACGCGGGAAGGCAAATCTGGCGGTCGAAGCGACGCTTGCTCTGGCGCTCGATTTGCCAACTGGTGCAGTTCGAGTGATTCGCGGCAAGACTTCACCTCGAAAAGTCGTGCAAATAGACGATCTCTCCGAATCAGAAGTGTTTCGCAGGCTCGGGAGGGGCGCCGTATAACAATCGCGTGAACCTGACGCAGCGTCTAAAGAGTTGGATAGGCCTTGCCGCTCGCGCTCTGCAAAGTAAAGAATTGTCAGGAACCGATAACTGATTGTGCTTCAGGATTTAGTTCTGGCACCTTTCTTAGACAGGTTGTAAACCCTTGCCTGTCAGTGATTGTTGAATAGATGAGAAGCTGCTAGAAGAATGTGATACACAAAGGTGAGCCCTACCCTATCTTGTTCTGCATCAGTACCGCACTGCGAGATCATGAGCAAACTTTGCGTTTATTATGACGCGGGTAGGGCGCTGACACGCGAGCATATAATGTCGCGTTCGATTCTGGAACGTGTGCCACCGGATCCGATGCAATACATCGAGTCCGCTGAGAAAGTCATCGGTAGTGTCCGTCAACCTGCGCACATTCATTTTTGGGGTATGCCCTTGCTGGCAGGTTCGTCCCCAACTCCGTAGCAGCGGAGGAGTTGGGGCGGATGCGGCCTACTCGACCGCCTCCTCGGTTGTCTCTTGTTGCTCTCGCACTTCCTGCTGATCGGCAAGCCGACTCATGTCCAGGTATTTTCTCGTTCCCCATTTTGTGCCCGCGATGTGACGTAGTCGGGCCGCGACCAGCATCAACGCACTGTTGTTGTCCGGGAAGGCTCCCAACACACGGTTATCGAAGCAATAACCGGGTTGGCCACGCTAGCACACGAGCCTACTAACCGCAGCGACCGATGAGTTACTACTCCGCCTCTCGGGGCCACGTAGCCCGTCCACACTACGACTATCATGACACCAGCCATTACGATTGGCATCCCACGGAAGTGCGGCGTCATGGCAATCACTATGATGTGCAGCCTGGCCACTGGGACTTCCATCGCGAAGGGCATTGGGACCGGCACAGCGGTCGCCACTGGTACTAGGTAGCTTTGAAGACCACGTAGCTTAATAACGAAGAACAGCCGCGAGCGAAAGCTCGTGGCTGTTTTTTGTCGGCCCTATCCGCCACCATTGGGTTCGAATTGCATTGCACAGCAAACTTGCAATTTCCTGCCGAAGCTAAGAGCAGCTATCGCTCTCAAGACCCGGTCGTATCGCAACAGAGACTCGTTTCCTAGGGTTTTCTGGGCATTTGGCAAACGCGGTATGAAACTTGCATTCTTCGCCTCTGGAGCCTTGCGCCTGCAGGGTCGAACTACGAAACTGAGCAGGGAAAACTGATGATGAGGAACGGATTTTTAATCGACATGGACGGTGTTATTTATCGCGGGAGTCAGTTGATCCCCGGAGCAGATCGCTTCATAAACGCGCTACTGGCACAGGAAATTCCATTCCTGTTTCTTACCAACAACAGCCAACGCACCCGGCGCGATGTGACGACGAAGCTACAACGCATGGGCATTGAAGTCGAGGAACGACACATCTTTACGTGCGCCATGGCGACCGCTCGATTCCTGGCAAAGCACAAACCCGGCGGAACCGCCTATGTGATTGGCGAGGGCGGCCTTTTGCAGGCGCTGCACCATAATGGCTACTCCATTGTGGACCATGCCCCGGACTTTGTCGTCGTCGGCGAGGGTCGCACCATCACGCTCGATACATTAGAGCACGCCGTGAACATGATCCTCGGCGGGGCAAAACTGATCGCCACGAACATGGACCCCAACTGCCCGACCAAAACGGGCACCCGCCCTGGTTGCGGAGCAACCGTTTCCTATTTGGAAACAGTCACCGGTCGCAAAGCTTTCAGCGTTGGTAAGCCAAGCCCCATCATGATGCGTGCGGCTAGAAAAGAGTTGATGCTCACCACATCGCAGACTGTGATGGTAGGCGACACGATGGAGACCGATATCCTGGGTGGCGTGCAAATGGGCTACCGCACCGTGCTGACGCTGACTGGTTCAACGAAGCGTGAAGATCTCGATAAGTATGCGTTTGGTCCAGATGTCGTGGTCGAATCAGTCGCCGAACTCGGTGATCCAGGAAACTTCCTGGAGTTCAAGATTTCACAGGGAAATAAGGAAGACGACACGGTCAACGATCTCAACGCATGGCGTCTGGCAAACGCTTGACGATAACGCGTAACAAGGGGATCAATCTTTCCCTACGTGCTTCACGTCTTCCCAGTACTTTTGAAAGTCGAAATCAGGGCTGTTGTCTTGGTCGTGGCATTGCATGCAGCTCTCAACCACTTTGCCGTACACTTGCCCGCTTTTATTCCCTTCGTTTTCGACGATCTTCATTCGTAACGCGGCACGCAACGCTTCTTGCTCTGCGTCGTTGACGTCGCTCTCTCCCAGTTCGGCGGCAACGTGCGCGGCACCTGGACCGTGGCAGTTTTCGCAACCGTTGGCTCGCAGGTGCGGTGTTTTTTCTAAGCTCTCGTAGCCTGAGGAATATGGGAAATACTGCTGTGGGTTCCAGCCAGTCACGTGGCAGCTGAGGCACTCGGGGTCGTGGTGACGGGGTGGCACGGAGATATTGATGATCGATTCGGTGGCATGGGAGTGTGGTGTGTTCTCAAATACTTCGGTGGCTGAGGAGTGGCAGTCCGCGCAGACTTCGCTGCCCACGAATTTGCCTTCGGGGTGCGCACTACCAGAGAGGCCCAGGCCTTCCAAGCCTTGAAGCTTTAACTCCTCTTGATAGCGGACCATCATCTTCTGCATGGCGGAGGAATCGTCGAAGCGGGCGTCCAACGGTACGCGCTGATACCGGAGTGTGTTCTTCGCGTCGTCGTAGATGCCCAGCACGACGACGTACTTCCCTTTATGACCGACTTCAACCAGCACGGAATTGGTTCCTGACACCTTTTCCAGTGACAATGGCGGCACATCCACACCGGCAGCGACTCCTACAAAGTTGAATTGCGGGAATTTTTTTGCCAGCGCAAGTGCTTCTGCCTTGGGTCCGTAAACCATGAGTACTTGCAGATCGCACTTCTCGGTAGCCAACTTCGGAGCGATCTCAGCGAGGCCCTCCTCGGGTGAACGATAGACGACATCGTTGACGTTTGCCAAAGACTTTTCGTACTTCTTGCCTAAGACAGAGGTAACACCGATACGCTTGCCACCTGCTTCAGCAACGTGATGCGTGCGAGTCATGCCACTGTCGAAGCTGTAGATGCCGACATTGGCCGAAAGGATAGGGTTTTTCTCTGGTGGGAGGTTGGCGATGGCGTAGACGAGTTCGTCCGTGGTGAGCCGAAGCTCATTGGCGCCGAGCCCAACCGCGTCGTAACCGAGCTTGACTAAGGAGTCGATGGCATAGCGGAACTTAATTTCGGTTTGATGACCGAGGCGTTTGGTAAGTCCGCCCATGTCGAACTCCACTAGTGGCCACCCTTTTTCTTTTAACTCATTGAGAAAAGTGTGCCGCCGCTTGAGCCCGCCCATTTGGTTTTCAAGCCCCGTGCAACCGCACGGCTCGATGTAGCCATCCATTTCCCCCGAGAGGACGATGGCCAATTGTGGCTTGGGCCAGGGCTGCTTGTTCGGCTCGGTGAACAGGGGACCGTTGAGCTTCACGTAGTCTTTGGCTTCGCGTGCCTCTTTGGTATTTCGCTCATAGGCGGGGGCCGTTTTCTCGCCGGATGTCGCAGCGCTGGTTGCGGAATGGGATTGGGCATTGGCCGCGAATCGCCATAGGACAAGTATCGAGAGCGAGAGACCGACCAGAAGCAGACGATTGTGGGACAGGCGATTGCGTGACATGTGGCTCCGTGTCTTACGATTCCGGGGAGGACAATTCGAGGGAGAGTGGTAGTGCGTTGCTGAACTGAGCCGCCACAACCGGATAGTCGTGCTAGCATCGTTTGGACTGGGCTCAACGCACTGGGCTCTTCGAATCGTACCGTTTGCCAGTACTGCAATCCACCGCAGTCCCGTCCTCGCTAGGTTGCGGCAAGCTGAAGTACAGCGGCTACTGTACAATAAAAGCGACACGAAGTTTGAATTCGGGTGTCACGGTATGTCCCGTTTTCAGCACGATTTCACCCTCCGCTCCGAGATCGCCGCCGAGACGGGCCATAGGGCGGGACCCCCTAGGAATGCTCACGATAAGCGGCACGTGGAGTAATTCAGGAGACATCTCTACGGGTTCGCCTAGTTCTGCCTCAAGTACTTGGGGGCTTGTGCTAGCAATTTCAACCGGCCCGGAAGCTTGGTGATTGCCGCGAATGGCCACTGTAAGTTTTACTTGACCGCCTTTTTTGCTATCAATGGGAGGTAGCTTGAGCAGACCGCGCGTTCGATTCCACCCGGGCCCGAAGACAGAAATGTCGCCAACCACATTTCCGGAAATTGGGACGGTGAGCTGGCTCGCCCGCTTGAGATTCGTCTTCATCTTGAGCGTGCCATGAAACGGCCCGAGGGACTTGCCCGGCCGAAACGAAGCCACCACGCGCAGACCGGCCATCGCTTTAGGGTCGGGGAGATTTAGTGGCGTGCCCGCATCGAACTTGATATCGACGAGTTCGGCAACATTCGGCTCGAGGATTTCGTAGTCTAAAATTTCCACACTTGGTTCTAGGTAGGAGCTAATCCACAGGCTGGCTTCCGCGGGCTTGTCGACACGCACCATTCCAAAGTGCAAGAGCGGCGGATCAAGACTTGTTGAATCAACAAGCTCGCCGACGACATGAAACTCTAGCCGTTTCTTGCCGGGGTCGTTCGTTTCAAAGGTAGCTCCATGGCGGAAACTGCGTGGCTCACCCTTGGCTACCCATTCCAGCTCAACCGTCGTGCTTTCGCCCGGCTTGAGTAGGACAGGTCCGGCGCCTTCGGCAGGTAGACCGTTGAGTTCGACAGCTGTGCATTGGCACGTGTTCGTCAGGAACTCTACGGTGATGGGCTCGCTTCCAGTATTGGAGATCGGAAATGCGTGTCTCTGGGAGGTGCCGATTTCCATCGAGCCGAATTCGTACTGCGTCTCTTTGACTTCAAGCTGCTTGGTTGACTCTGCGGGTGAGTCTGCGGGTGTCGTTCCGTGGTCGTGAGCGGAGTGATCGTTGGGTGCATCGATACCCGCGGCGAGATCAAATTGCCAAGGCTTAACCTCGACGTAGGCTAGAGCTGCGCCAAGACCCAAGCCAACAATCGCGGCAACGATAGCCCAGAGGAGTGTTTGTTTCATACGGACGTTTGTTTTTGGAGGCTGAGGGATCAGGAAGCAGTAGGACTGAGGGCATCGAGCCGACATGCTCAATTCTACGCTCTACGCGACGAGGGCGTCAATTTGGCCGAACACTGGGATAGGAGTCTACGCCGCAACTGGCGGGCAGCTTGGTTTGCTGATAGATTCAAAGTACCCCGTCCGCTCCTGTGCGTCCGCCCTGCCCTTGCCCCGCCTTTCTCTATGCCTGCCCGCTTGAATGTCGTTGTTTCGCAAAGCCGCTCTCAGAACCCCAAGAAGCGGGCGATCGAGGAGCGGATTGTGGGGGAACTGCTGGGCTCCGCGGGAATCGACGTGGCGGTCGTGCCGCACCTTTACGACCTGTCTGCCGATGGCCCGGGCATGTTGTCCTTGTCGGGGATTTCCGGCGATTTGGTTTTCTGCAGCTGGCTTTTTCCTCGCGCTGCAAGGTGGACGCTCGATCGCAACGGCATTCGCGGCCAGGAAGGGACGACGCTGCTGAAGTCCCTCGGCGAGGATGATGAGGAAGAGGAAGAAGATAGCGCCGAGTCGGAAGATTCTGAGGCAGAAGAAAAGCCTCGGGTCATCGACCAGCGTGAATTGCCTGCTCGCAAGATCTACTGCTTAGACTTACGTGCGCACGATTCGGCAGATGACTATCTCGAAGAGATCCGTCGCATCGCTGGTGAAGCGAGCACGCAGACCGTGGAACTGATGGGGTGGATTAAAGGGGATCCGAAGCCTGAGCAGTTAGCACGGTACTTGGCCAATGGTGATGAGGGCGAAAGCGGAAAGGCGAATGGGGAAAGCAAAAGTAGCGAGGCGGCGGTTTCTGCCGGGCCGATTGTGGTTGAGGAAGATCCCGCACGGCGTTGGTACCCGGTCATTGATTTTAGTCGCTGCACGAATTGCTTGGAGTGTATCGACTTTTGCTTATTCGGCGTTTACGGCATGGACGGGCAGGAGACCATTCTTGTTGAGCAGCCGGACAATTGCCGCAAGGGTTGCCCGGCATGTAGTCGCGTGTGCCCTGAGAATGCGATCATCTTCCCTGAGCACAAAACACCCACGATTGCCGGCAGCCCGGAAATTGGCGGGCCAATGAAGATCGATCTCTCGCAGTTGTTCGGAGCGCCCGACCCCGGCGCGCCTGGTGCAGAGAAGGCCCACGAGGTAGCCGCCCGCGAACGGGACGAGCAGCTTATGGCCGTGGGGCGAGATGCTGTGGGCATGGCTGTCGGTTTGCCGAAGCGACAAGCGGCTACGACCACCCAAAGTCAAACGGTGGACGAGCTCGATCTGCTGATCGATTCGCTCGACGAGATTGATCTCTAAGGGCGGTATGCGGGCTCAATCCCAGAGGATTGGGTGTGCGTTTCTTGACGGTTATAAGCTTCAAGCGTCAAAGGTACATAAGCTGTCACAGCGCTCAACACACTACTGACGTTGATCCGAAGCACATTGGAAGCCTTGTTGCTTCACTTGGCGTCAAGATGCCGCGTCGCGAATTTTGTGGAGAGTCATTCTAGGTTCGCACCCAGTCTTTGAGATGCAGATGTTCGAATATCATCTCATGCTGAATTTTTAAGTCCTGACCCATTCCAGCCTCTCTTGCTCGCAGGTACATCGCATAGGCTATTGCAATGTCTGTGTATGCGAGCCCAACCGCATTGAAATAAATTCGTTCATCTGGACTTTCGCGGCCTGCTTTTTTGCCTGTGACAAGATCGACTAAATCTGCGTGGATGTCGTCATCTGACAACTTGCCCTCCTGATACATCCGGCTGAGTGTCTGAGTGCGATGCTTTACGGTGTTCCAGTCGTCACAAACGATCTTATCGCACAACTTCGCCACTGCAAACTCATCCTCCCAACCACCCACGTGACTATAAAATGCGCCAGGGCGTATCCAAGCAGCTTTGAGAAGTGGCGCTTGTGCGCTGGTAGCAGTGACAATGATATCTGCAGGACTAACCGCGGCTTCTAGACTTGTTTCAGTTCCCGACACTTGCATGTCCGGAACAATCGGCGACATCTGTCGAACAAACTCCTCCTCTTCGCTCACACTTTTTGCCGCGACAAAGCACTCTCGCAAAGAGGGAATTGCGGTTTTCATCGCGATGAGGTGCATCTTCGCTTGTTCACCAGCGCCAATTATTCCGATGGTGGTAGAATCTTCTCTCGCAAGATACCGCGCAGCAAGCGCACCCATTGCTCCCACTCGCATATTAGAGCAAAGCGTCCCTTCCATGAAAGCGATGGGAAAACCATGTTCGATTTCCGAAAGGATGATCACGGCAGATAGGTTCTGGATCCCGTGCTTTGCAGGATTAGGGGGGAACACAGAGACCCACTTGACACCGCATATACCATCCTTCTTGAACGTTGCTGGAAGGCAGTTAATGCGCTCCTGCGTGTCGTCGTTGAAGATTTGTACAATCTTCTCCGGGAAAATAATGTCGCCCGCATGAAAGGACTTGATTGCTTCCTTCGAGGCTTCCATTGCCATCGATAAGTCAAGGCAGCCAGAGCCAAGCAAGTCTTCTTGCGAAAAGTACCGACAGTGAATTTCATGTCGTCCCATGGTTGTGTCCATTTCTTGTGGAGTAATGTTGTTGCAGGCGGTGTCAGCTCTGCGATTAGGTTGAATTTAGAAGTTAGAAAGTAGCGTAGGCAGTGATCACGCCTCGAGCATTCGATCCATATCTAGACGTCGCCACGTCCAGGTTAGAAGGACAAGGATGACGCCCGTTCTGTGTAGTTTCTGTTGCCGTCGCAATTGCATGTATAATCCGCATGGACTGTAGGACTTCACTTTCTTTGTAGCTTTAAAGCTAACCGTACGTCAAGGTGCAGTACGGGTGTGGGCAAGGCGTCTTTCAAGACTGGGGTCATTCTTATCAACCGCACGAGGCGGAGTGCGAGATTAGGAGCGGGTGAGCTCGGATAGCAGATTCAGGGGTCCGTAAAGCGTTTGATGGTTCCACCTTTGCATGCCGCGTCACGGGCCTCAAAGAGCATGACGATGCGTTTCCCCTTTTCTGCACCCAGAGTTGCATCTTTAGGAGTTCTACTCGAAGTAGTCGTTTCTGAGTCTCATAGTCTTTCCTCCCGATTTTCTTATTCTACGGATACTGATTACTGATGATTGTTTTTGTATCTGTCAGTGATCTGACGAATCCAATCCGGAATGCCATCGCCTGAAATTAAGTCGGAGTCCATAGGCGTTGCACTGCTCTCCGTCATTTCCTTCTGGTTTGTGTTCACCCTTACTCCGTTTGTGTCACTCATCTTACTTACTCGAGTGGCACGCCTACCGACTACTCGAGCTCGCCAAGACCTTTGTTTCACCGCAGGTGTACGGGGACGAAAGGGGCCAGGATTTCGGCGGATTGACGGTGGGCGATTTGCTGGGGTATTGGGCTAGACCAACCACGCACATCCTATTCCCTTAATGCGGTCCGCGAACGATTGTCCCAACTCTGGACTTTCTTGATGCCATGGCTCAACAAGTTGGCCGATCGTGGGGTTCGTCTCAGTCAACGGCGTGCCATAAAGCACACAGGTGTGCGATTAGGCACATGCTAGGCTTGGTGAATTGGCTTTACGTCACCCAACTGAATTAGAAAGCGTGCTTATCTCACGGAAACAGTGGAACTACTCGCAGTGCGCAGTCGAGGTGTGCGAACAAGATCAATTCTTTGAATGAACGGCGTTTCGGTACGCGATGTGCATTCTTCATGGCGTCAGCACATATTGTTTTGAAATCGCATGCATCGGAGAACTAAATGTCACGATTGAAGCAGAACGAATCCATCACGCATATCATGTCCAAGGACTTGCAGACAATTAATTCGCAAACTCCGCTCTCTACCGTCGGTAAGATATTCGCGGAAAGTGGTTTTCACCATTTGCCCGTGGTGAGTGGCGAAAAACTGGTCGGAATTGTCAGTTTCGTCGATTTGATGCGTGTGAGCTTCAAAGATTCATTCGGCGTGACGGCCCAACAAACCGTCTACGATGTGCTGGATCGAACTCTGGACGTAGAGGCGATTATGACCAAGAACCCCGTGACTGTTTGTTCCAATGATACCATCAAGCACGCTGCCAGCATCCTCGCACGCGGTGACTTTCATGCATTGCCGATTGTGGGAGACGACCAGCAATTGCTCGGATTAGTGACGTCTGCTGATCTCATTAATTACCTGCTGGAACAATACTGAGCCGCAAGGCCACACCTCAATAGGCGCCGAACTCACTCGGCTCTGCGCCAACTAGGTTGGTAGGTCAGTCGTCACTGTCGACGTCACATTGCGGTTGCATGTAGCAAGCCGCGCTGTGGCGGCGATGTGTGAGTAGCGCAAGTAAGTCGTTTGCCGCTTCGGATTCGACATCCGACGGCGTTTCGATAATTCTTCAAGAACGGTGGCTATTCAAGCCCTCATACTCGATCTGCCCTCAAATCAGGTTTGGTTCGACCTGCTCAGATTGGGGGTGCGATCTTCGGACCTCGTCTTTTCTACCATTCTGCCTGGCGTGCTTGGCAACAATGGTATCGTAGCTTTGTGCAATTCCACCCGTTCTTCGTGGTAATTTCCTGCCTCAAAGGCCCCTTGCCTCTGCACCCTTGGCGTGGCCCAGCAATGCCTCTACGATGCCTAACTCCTCTGTTAAGAAACAATGAAGAATTCTGCAAGGCTCGTGGGGCAAGGCATGACGGCGGTGATCGGCGAGCGGTACGGACGCACTAACCCGCTCAATAAAAAGCAATCCCTGGGTCTCAGGACCAGTCGCGGGATGGTACTTCTCCTTGCGTTCGTGACTGCGCTGGCTGCTGGCGTTGTGCACGCAGAAGACGATCGCGATGTAGAATCGCTCCGCACCGTCGCCAAGCTGATTCCTGATTCCAAGGCCCTGGCCGGTTCGCCGCCTACCATCATCGATTTGGCAGGCCTTTTTGCTGACACGATGCCTGAAGCCCAGGGGCCGTTGGAGCTGTCGGTCGTGCACAATAAGAAGTCCAGCGTGGCAGAGGCTTCTATCGAAGACGACACGCTTACGCTCAAGTGGGGCAAGATCGGCAAGACGGAAATCACTGTGCGGGCGACCGACGTGAGTAGTGGCAGGTTCACCGACGTGCGATTCAATGCTGCCGTGTGGCATCCGGACTATGCTCTGCTGGTGATGACGGTCATCGGCGGACTGGGGATATTCTTGCTCGGCATGAAAAATATGTCGGAGGGATTGCAGGCGATTGCAGGTGGCGGCTTGCGGAGGATGATTAGCGCCGTAACCGACAATCGCATCATGGCGGTTGGTGTTGGCGCGCTAGTCACCATGCTGGTTCAGTCCAGTTCCATCACAACCGTCATGGTAGTGGGGTTTGTGAACAGCGGATTCATGACGCTTTCGCAAGCAATTGGCGTGATCATGGGCGCCAATATTGGTACTACGATTACGGGCTGGATACTCGCGCTCAAGATTGGTAAGTATGGATTGCCACTGCTGGGCATTGGCGCATTTGGCTACTTGTTTGTCCGCCGCGAGCGCTTGCGTTACGCCGCCTTGGCCATCATGGGCCTCGGCATGGTGTTCTTCGGGCTAGAGCTCATGAAGAACGGTTTCAGCATTGTGAAAGACTTGCCTGCGTTCGAGGAATGGTTCAATCGCTTCGACGCGTCGACTTACTTCGGAGTGCTCAAGTGTGCAGCAGTGGGTTGCATCTTGACTTTCATTGTGCAATCCTCCTCCGCCACGCTCGGTATTACGATCGGGCTGGCTTCGATTGACGTCATAGAGCCCAATACCGCTGCGGCGCTAGTGCTGGGCGAAAACGTCGGTACGACGATTACCGCGTGGCTCGCCTCAATCGGTGCCACGACCGGGGCACGTCGAGCGGCGTACTTTCATGTGATTTTTAACTTGCTGGGGGTCGCTTGGATCACCGCAATTTTTGGACAATACATCGAGTTCATCGATTGGTTGCTCAATATGAGCGTCGTGCGCTGGTTGGCAGGAGTGGATACTGAAGTCGGCGAGGCGGTCGGAGTGACCGTCAAGATTGCCGCGACCCATACGTGCTTCAACATTGTCAACACGCTGCTGTTCTTGCCTTTTGCGGGCGCGCTGGGTTCGCTACTGACTCGTCTGGTGCCACAGAAGGATTACAAAGAGAAACACCATCTAACGAGCCTAGACATCCGAATGTTGGAAACGCCGATCATTGCTATCGAGCAGTCGCGAATGGAAGTTCTGAGGATGGCGGCAGGGTGCGATAAAATGATGGATTGGTTGGCTGAGCTCAGCGCTCAGGAGGTGCCGGACCAAAGGATGGTGAAGAAGCTGTTCCATCGCGAGGAAGTGCTGGATACGGTGCAGGACGAGGTGGTCGCTTTTTTGACGGACATGCTGGCCTCGAACTTGCCGCACGACGTGATTGACGAGGGACGCCGCCAGCTGCGAATGGCCGACGAGTACGAGTCCATTAGCGACTACATTACTTCGATCCTGAAGTTCAAGCTGAAGCTGGCCAACCAAGGACACCAATTCTCACCTAACATGAAAAGGCAACTCTCTGAATTGCATGTCATGGTGAAGGACTACCTGGCCATGGTGACTGCGGGCTATTTGAATCGCTTGCCAGAAGTGATTACCAAAGCCAGATCGGTGGGGTCGGAGATTAGCCATCGGGTACGCACTCTCCACGACGATCATTTGGATCGCCTCACCAACAAGAAGGTCGAGCCGCACGTGAACGTGTCGTTCACCTCGACGCTGAACTCCTATCGTCGGGTCAGCGATCATACCCTCAACGTGGCGGAATCCCTGGCGGCGAAAAAGTAGTAGGTATTGGGTCAGCCAGAGCCAAGCAGAGATTACAATCTGTCCGAAGTCGCGTTTGTAGTCGCTATCCTGCTTGCAAACACTGTCGCTTCACGCGACGATGGGTGGCTATGTGGTCTTCACGTTTGTTCTGGAAAACGTTCCTCGCGCACTCCGCCCTGATTGCGCTGGCGGTGGGAATCTGCGCGGCGATAGTCGCTGGCTGGCAGGAGGAGCAGCTAATCGGCCAAGTTCAGCGGAGGCTCCGCGATGCAGCTACTTTGCTGTCAGAAGACTTGGCAGGGGACGACGAGGCTGAATCAGCGGATGAACTGACGCTTGCCGATCGGCAAACGCTGCAGGATCGCATTGCCCGAATCGGAAAACTGACGGAAACGCGATTCACTCTGATCGATCAAGAAGGTCGGGTACTGGCCGATTCTGAGCAGGATTCGTTGGTCGCAGTCGAAGAAATGGACAACCACTTAGGTCGCCCAGAGTTTATCAAGGCTTTGCACGACGGCACAGGAACCTCCCGCCGGCAGAGTCCCACCCTGGATGTGCCGTTTTTGTACTATGCGGTTGCTGTCAAGCACAACGACGAAAGTGTTGTTTTGGTTCGTGCCGCCCAACCCATTCCCTCGATCCTCGCAGAGGTGGGCTCGATACGGCAACTGATTTGGCTCGTGGGTCTGCTGGTTGGCTTGCTCAGCCTACTGGTAACCTACTGGCTCACACGTCGAACCGTGCTTCCGATTCAATCGCTTACCGTTGCAGCACGCGAGGTGGCTGAAGGGGTGGCTCCGAAACGACTCACCGAAGTGGGAGCGGGAGAGCTGGAAACTCTCGCCAGTGCTTTCAACGCGATGGTTCAAACACTCACTAAACGGGAGGGCCAGCTCCGCGACAACATGCAGCGCCACGCCACGGTGCTGGCCGGAATGGCCGAGGGGGTGATCGCCGTCGACGACCAGGAACGCATCTTGTTTGCCAACAAAGCGGCAGGGCGAGTGTTCGGCTTCGACCCGCAAGGGGCTGAAGAGCAAACCCTGCTGGAAGTGGTCCGAGATCATCGTCTCCGAAAAGTCGTGCGGCAAGTTCTTGATACTCAAGGCCCTGCACGCGACCACCTGCAATGGCGGGGTGGTGGTAGCCCGTTGGAGTTGGAGATTCACGGTACGCCACTCCCCGGAGAGCCTTGCCCGGGTGTGGTGCTTGTAATCGATGACGTAACAGCACTGTCGAAACTCGAAGGTGTTCGCCAAGAGTTCGTGGCCAATGTGTCGCATGAGTTGAAAACGCCGCTCAGTTCTATCAAGGCTTATGCGGAAACGCTGCTTAGTGGCGCGATCAACGACCCCGAGCACAGTACTCAATTCCTTACGCGAATTGATGAGCAGGCTGATCGGTTGCATTCTCTGATCCAAGACATGCTTGGCCTAGCGAGGATCGAAGCTGGCAAGGAGCAACTCGAACTAAGAAGTATGCCCCTCGCGCCCATCGTCGCAAGTAGCCTAGGAGACTACGAGTCCTTGGCAGCTGCTAAACACGTAAGACTGCTCAGCGAGATCGCCGAAGAACAACTCAAGGTCGTTGCCGATGAGGAAAGCCTACGACATGTGCTAGGAAACTTGATCGATAATGCGGTGAAGTACACTCCGGCCGAGGGGCAAGTTAGCGTCACTGCGAAAAGCTTGGAGCGGAGAGTCGAGATAACCGTTGCCGATACGGGCATCGGCATCGCTCCAGAGCATCACGAGCGTCTGTTTGAACGCTTCTATCGTGTGGACAGGGCTCGTTCCCGAGAGTTGGGCGGCACGGGGCTGGGGCTTTCCATTGTGAAGCATCTCTGCCAAGCGATGGGCGGAGAGGTGACAGTAAGTAGCGAGGCCGGAAAAGGGAGCGAATTCCGAGTAACCCTACCCGCTGCTGGCAACTAAATGTGCAGTTCATTGTAGTGAAGCTGTCGTTTTCTCACCCAGAGAGGCCCAGTATTGCGGTTCTCAGCCCCAATTGCCGATCTTTCGCATTTGCCAGCCATCGCAACCGTTTCTTAACCTCTTGTTAACAATTGCTTGCTATCCTCCCCGAACAGGACAGCATTCTGTGGGGTCGTTCTGTCCTGATAGTGTCCCATCAAATCAGTCAAGGACTTAGATTCATGCATTTCATTCGCGGCTGGGAGTCGCATTTTGCAGGTTGGTTTTCTTCTAGGCTTTTCTCCCTACTGGCACTGCCCGCTCTGTTGTGCGGCTGCGGTGGGCAGGGGGAGAGCATTCGCATTGATGGCTCTAGCACTGTATACCCTGTTTCCGAGGCAGCCGCGGAGGCCTATCGGGTAGAGCACCCAGAGATTCGAATCTCTGTGAGCCAATCGGGTACTAGTGCCGGCTTTAGTAAGTTCGTAAAGGGAGAGACTGACATCTCGGACGCCTCGCGACCCATCAAAGATAGCGAAGTCGAAGAAGCCAGAGCCAACGGGATTGAAGTCGTAGGGTTTGTCGTTGCTCAAGATGGTTTGGCTGTGGTGGCTAATCCAGAGAATGATTGGTGCGACTCCCTGACGGTAGAGCAATTGAAAACCATCTGGCGACCTGAAGCGAAGGGGACAGTCAGTACCTGGCAGGATGTGAACCCTGACTGGCCCGATGTACCGCTAAAACTTTATGGACCTGGAACGGCTTCCGGTACTTTCGAGTACTTCACCCAGGTGATCAATGGCGAGAAGAAAGCAAGCCGACCCGATTACACGCCCAGCGAGAACGACAACATGCTTGTTCGCGGCGTTTCCAACGAGAAGGGCGGCCTTGGGTACTTTGGCTATGCGTACTACGCAGAGAACAAAGAGAAGCTCAAGCTGCTGGGAGTCGATGCGGGTGAGGGTGACGGGCCAGTGAAACCGGACGAAGCGTCCGTGAAAGATGGCAGCTACAAGCCACTGGCTCGCCCGATTTTCATCTACGTCAGCAAGAAGTCGCTGGCCCGCCCGGCTGTGTCTGAGTTCGTAAACTTCTATGTCGAGAATGCGGAAAAATTTGCCGTACAGAAGCTGTATGTGTCACCTTCGCAAGATGAGCTTGCAAGCAATGCTGAGCTGCTCAAGAGCGAGGCCACCGCGCACCTTGAGCCAACTGCAGCAAACTGAGTTCGGACTTCGATGGTTTCCATAGCCCAACCTCAATCCGCCGAGCCTCAATCAGCCTGCTCTGTTCGTTTAGTCACGAGTGGTGCTCGCCGTAAGGTGTTTGAGAAGCTGATGCACGGCTTGCTCATGTTCTGTGCGGTCGTTTCGGTCATTACCACCGTGGGTATTGTGCTGGTGCTGTTGAGCCAGGCGCTGCCGTTCTTCGGCGAAGTTTCCCTCGTCGAGTTCTTCATGGGCACGGAGTGGACGCCGCTGTTCAAGCCGCAGCACTTCGGCATTCTTCCTCTTATCTGTGGCACCATGATGGTGGCCGCTGGGTCGGCGGCGATTGCGATTCCGTTTGGACTAGGAACGGCAATCTACTTGAGCGAGTACGCCAAGCCCGTCGTCAGGGATGTTGTGAAACCAGCGTTAGAGATCTTGGCCGGCATTCCGTCGGTCGTGTTTGGCTATGTGGCTGTCGTGTTCATTTCACCGCTGATTAAGGACTGGTTCCCTTCGGCAGCGTACTTCAACGCTGCTAATGCGTGTCTCGTCGTTGGCATCATGATATTGCCGATGATCGTCTCGCTTAGCGAAGAAGTGCTGCGTTCGGTGCCTCGCTCGCTCAGGGAAGCCGCCTATGCCCTGGGTGCTACGAAGCTCGACGTGACTTGCGGCGTGGTTGTGCCTGCGGCGTTGTCTGGCATCGTGGCGTCGTTCCTGTTAGCAATCTCCCGGGCCATTGGCGAAACAATGGCGGTCACGCTGGCCGCCGGGGCAACGGCTCATCTGACGCTCAACTTCTTCGATAGCATCCAGACGATGACGGCTTACATCGTAGAGGTTAGCTCGGGCGATATCCCTACTGGTTCGGTCGAGCACTCCACAATTTTTGCCGTCGGCCTGACGCTATTCGTCATGACGCTGCTGATCAATATTCTGGCACAGTGGATACTCTCTCGCATGAGGGAGGAATACGAATGAGTAATTCCTCACCGCCTGTGTACCGCAATTCGCTCGCAGAGCACTCCAATGGCAGACCCCTGGCAAAATTTGCGTCCAATGCTTTTGCTGTTGCCTGCGCGACATGCACCATTGTTTGCATGGCCACGTTAGTGGTATTGCTGTGGAAGATATTTCAGTTTGGCTGGGGGCGCGTGAACCTCGACTTCATAACCAGCTTTCCTTCATCGACGGCGGAAAACGCAGGGATCAAGTCTTCGCTGGTGGGCAGCTTGTACTTGATTGGACTCACGGCACTGTTTTCGGTGCCCCTAGGTGTGGGCACAGCGATTTATCTGGAAGAATACTGCAAGCCGAGTCGCTGGCGTACCTTTGCCCAGACCAATATCGCTAACCTCGCTGGCGTGCCCTCGATCGTGTACGGGATTCTTGGTCTAGGCCTATTCGTTCGAGCGATGAGCCTCAACCGCAGTTTGCTGGCTGGGGCGCTCACCTTGACCCTGGTCATATTACCCATCGTGATCCTCGCCTCGCAGGAAGCGCTGCGGGCAGTGCCGAAAACGATTCGCCAAGCCTCTTACGCATTGGGAGCGACCCGCTGGCAAACGGTATGGGGGCAACTGTTGCCGGCTTCATTGCCGGGCATCCTAACGGGCGTAATCTTGGCGCTCTCAAGAGCACTGGGGGAAGCTGCGCCGTTGTTGGCGATTGGGGCAGCTACGTACACGGCCTTCTTGCCTCAAGACATAGTTCACGACGACTTTAGTGTGCTGCCGCTGCAA
The DNA here is from genome assembly GCF_007741515.1 of Adhaeretor mobilis. Classification (GTDB taxonomy): domain Bacteria; phylum Planctomycetota; class Planctomycetia; order Pirellulales; family Lacipirellulaceae; genus Adhaeretor; species Adhaeretor mobilis. The sequence goes on along the minus strand of NZ_CP036263.1, from coordinate 4,546,024 downwards.
ATCTATAACTGGACGGATCAGCCACAGGAAGCTTTCCATCAAGCGGCAGCCGCCGCGATTGTCGTGCTGCTGACCGTCCTAATATGTATGAACGCCCTCGCCGTCTTCCTACGATATCGTTTCAGTAAGCGGATCCAATGGTAAAATTAAAGAAGCTCAGCGAACCAACTCCTGAAACACTCGGCCCTTTAGTTATGAGCGAAATGACCTCTGAACGACCGACAACATCACTGGCAGCACCCGTGGTAGGCACGGACCGTTCGTCTCTTTCGGCCGACGAGATGCGTAATCTTCGTCAGAAGGTCTCCGCCCAGGGCGTGGATTTCTTCTATGGGTCGAACCAAGCGCTGCATAACGTATCGCTCGACATGCCTGAGAATTTGGTCACGGCACTAATCGGCCCCTCAGGCTGTGGAAAAAGTACGTTCCTGCGCTGCTTGAACCGTATGAACGATATGATTGACGATACGATCGTACGTGGCGACATCCTGCTCGACGGCGTAGACATCTACAAGTCGCGGACCGATGTGGTCGAGCTCCGTAAGCGTGTCGGCATGGTTTTTCAAAAGTCGAACCCTTTCCCGAAGTCGATCTACGATAACATTGCCTATGGCCCTCGTGTGGCGGGAGTGAAACAACGCGGGGTATTAGACGAAATCGTTGAGAAGTGCCTGGAGCAGGCTGCCCTGTGGGATGAGGTGAAAGATCGGCTGAACGACTCCGCGTTGCAGCTCTCCGGTGGCCAGCAACAACGGCTGTGCATCGCCCGTGCTTTGGCTACGTTTCCAGATGTGCTGCTAATGGACGAGCCTGCTTCGGCGCTCGACCCCAAATCAACCGCTCGAATCGAGGACCTGATTTTTGAATTGAAAAATTCCTATACCATCGTGATCGTGACGCACAACATGCAGCAGGCAGCACGGGTTTCCGATCAAACGGCCTTCTTCTACGAAGGTAGCCTGATTGAGGTCGGCGCAACGACGGAGCTCTTCACGCGTCCGACCCAACAACAAACGGAAGAGTATATTACTGGTCGATTCGGATAGTGGAATCGCACCTGAGAACAAGCCGCCGGTAGGAAAGTTTAGCCCACTATGAGTAAACATCTTCAACGAGATCTGCAAGCTCTCGAACAACTGTTACTCGATCAATCGTCGATTGTCGAGCAAATGGTCTTCCGCGGCTGCCAAGCTTTGCGAGAGCTGAGTACCGAGCCGCTCGAGGAGGTGCTGCGCGATGAAGAGGTCGTCAATAACCGCGAAGTCCAAATCGAAGAAGAGTGCCTGAAGATACTTGCGCTCCACCAGCCAGTCGCAGTCGATCTGCGTCGGGTTGCTACAGTTCTGAAGATCAACAACGACCTTGAGCGAATTGCCGACCTCGCGGTCAATATCGGCGAACGGTCGCGTAGCCTGACGATGTTTCCTGAGTTTCAAGCCCCGGAAAATATCGACCGCATGGCAGAGGTGGCCATTGGCATGGTGCGGGATGCGCTCGACGCATTTGTACGCCTGGATGTCGAAACCGCAAGGGAGGTCTGCCTGCGAGATGACATTGTGGACATTCTCAATCGTCAAGTGATCGACGCCCTGCATGACTTGGTCCATCAGAATGCTTCTGATGTCGAGCCGGCGATTTACTTTTTCTCGGCATCACGTCACGTCGAGCGGATAGGCGACCACGCGACGAACATCGCCGAGGATGTGATTTATCTAGTGGATGGCGAAATCACTCGCCACCGTAACGAAGCGTCCGTTTAGGGTCGCCAACTGAAACCGAAACGCCGTCTGAGAACATGACCAAAGCAAGAGTATTGATAGTCGAAGACGATGCTTCGCTGGGCGAAGTGCTAGAGTACAATCTCCGCCAAGAAGGCTACGAAACCCAATTAGCGCGTGATGGCCAACAGGGCATACGCGAGATTCGGCTGCGTTGCCCCGATCTCGTGATTCTCGATCTCATGCTGCCTCTGATTGACGGGCTCGAAATCTGTCGGCTGGTGCGTGCCGATGCCGCGATCCAAGACATGTTGGTGATGATGCTCACGGCACGCAGCGAAGAGTCTGACCAACTTGTCGGTTTCTCCATGGGAGCGGACGACTATGTGACAAAGCCGTTCAGCGTGAAAGTACTCCTGCAGCGAATAAATGCACTGCTAAGGCGTAAAGATCAAAGCAGCGCGGATCGGGACATCGTCGTAAGCCAAGGCATCATGATCGACCGACGCCGACATTGGGTGACAGTAGGCGATGAGGCTCTTGACTTAACTCCAAGCGAATTCGACTTGCTCACCACCCTGGTGCGACAGCCTGGGCGTGCCTATAGTCGGGCGGAACTCATTGACGTGGCCCTGGGAGACGATGCAATCGTACTAGAACGCACCATCGATGTGCATATTCGAGCCCTCCGCAAGAAACTCGGAGGACATGCGGATCTTATCCAAACCGTTCGCGGCGTGGGCTACCGGTTTCGCGATCCGTCTGACGCTGCTGCGGTGTAGACTGATGGCGGCACCTCTGCGTTTGGTAGAGCCTCATTCAAATCAATATTCTCCAAATCAGTTTCAGCGGCGACTTCCTCAGGCTGTCTCATCGTGCGTCCGCAATAGCAACGCAGATCGCTGTTCTGAAAACCGCACTGCTTGTTTGGGGAGCGAATGGTCTCGTAGTACCACAACATTACATGGACGTGATTTGAGCTACTTAAGTCGGGCACACCGCGCATGGGCGTGGGGCCGTCGACTCGATAGTTCATGACTCCTCGGTAATTGGCCACGGCTCCAAAGCCGCTACAGCCGGGGGCCCAATAGTTCTCCACTTTGCACGCATGCCGTGTGGCACCCAGTTTGCAAAAGATGAGTTCGTGATAATTCTTTGGGGGGTCAAGCAGTGTCAACTGCGCCATGGGACCGAGATCTCTCAAGCACACGGCCGCTTGGGTGGCGGCGACAGTTCCCAAACTATGCCCAACGATTTGCGTTTGACGAGGATTCACACCACGAGCCCGTAGTGCGGAAGCCAGCATTTGGCCCTGGCAGCGGCCGATGCGTTCGGGTTCATTGTTGAAGGGGCGCACCTTCACACCATTCCAATCCCAGGAAAGCAGGTTATAGCTGTCGCCACAGCGGCAGCGCAGCTCTCGAGCCGAAGACTGGGCAAAAGTCGTGCGAATGCGCTTCGGCAGTGGGTTCCAGCCGTGGGTGAACACGATAGTCGGCTTGGCCGGGTCGATGGCGTCGCACGGATGAGCCCCGCAAGAGTAGTTCAGCAGTACCCCCATCCGTCCATTGCCGCCACGCTGGAGCACGGGGGTATCAAGCCGGCAGCCTGACCCTAGTAAGCAGCAGATGAGCAGCAAGAATAATGAGAATCGATTGCGACTCATGATTGCCGGATAGCTAAAGAGTAAGGATTAACGAACTACTAACGGTCAGGTTGTGACGCCTGCGTAAACCTTGCCAACCTGTTGCAGGAGTCATGCCACATGCCCTATGCCGTGTATCGGCTGGGTGGTAGCTGGACTGTAGGGGAGACTTTTTTGTGAGGGGCAGCAACCACTCCTTGAGTTTCGTTTCCCAAGTGTTCGTAGGTCGGCGAAACTAGCGGGCACGAAATATTCACTAGCTTGAAGGTAAGAGTCGCTATGGCGAAGACAAAGTTTCCTGGCTTTCCGCTTGATCTACTGAAATTCTTCGATCAACTCTCGAAGAACAACAATCGCGATTGGTTCGCTAAGCACAAGCCACGTTATGAAGAGAGCGTGCTGGTCCCAGCGATGGCTTTCGTGGAAGCGATGGCTGCACCCCTGGCGAAAATATCACCCCACTTCATAGCAGTACCGAAGCGCCAAGGCGGTTCGATCATGCGCATCTATCGCGACGTTCGCTTTGGAAAAGACAAGCGACCCTATAAGACGAACTTGGGGATACATTTTCGGCACGAGAAAGGTAAGGACGTCCACGCCCCGGGTTTCTATTCCCATATCGACAACGACGAAGCTTTTCTAGGCGCCGGAATCTGGAATCCCGACGGTCCCACGCTGCGAAAGATTCGTAGAGCGATTGACAAACAGTCCGCGGAGTGGAGAAAAACAAAGAGTAGCGCGGCCTTGAAGAAACGTTGGGAGCTAAGTGGCGAGAGCTTGAAGCGTCCTCCGCAAGGTTACACAGTCGAGCACCCTCTAATTGAAGATATCAAGCGGAAAGACCACATTGCTGTGGCGAAACTCGATTACGACACCGTGCTTTCTGCGGATGTCGTGAAAGAAACCGCGACGGCATTTCGTGCATCGAGAGGCTACGTGGCTTTCTTATGCGAAGCGATCGGTTTGAAATTCTGATTCGCCAGCCGCTTGCGGCTTAGCGGCCGGCTAGTTGGATCTTGCGTCGTCGTGCGAACCCCAACGCTGCTAAGCCGCAAGCGGCTAGGGCGAGGGAGGTGGGCTCGGGGACTACGCCGATTGCTGGGGTCGCGGAAGTTGCCCCAAAATTGCTCTGCCACAGCAAGAAGTCACCACCGCCGACATTGCGGTTTCCATCGCCATCCGCTTGCAGGAAGCCCGCCGTTCCATAGTCTTGATTCCACTCTGCCAGGTCCCCAGCATTCACCATACCGTTATCGTCGTAGTCGCCATCTAATACGGACACTTCCAAAACTTCCTGGATGACGAAAAGAGATTCCCCATTTATTAGCGGTGCCGTTCCGTAAGGGGCCGACGAATACCCAGGAAAGATATTCTCAAAGAGCGGTTGTTGCGCCACTAGGTTCAGGAAATCCAAACCTTTTGTCACTTGGCCGAAAACGGTGTACGGACCGGGGTCAAATCCTGATGCGTTGTTGGTGATGTTAATGAACCAACCACTCGTGGCGCTATCGGGATGAGCAGTTCTCGCTGCGGCTAGGGTTCCAGGCGTATTGCTTAATCCGTTAGCGGCGTTGAATTCGTTAGGTATTTGCGAACCGGCGGTAATTGGAAGACTAGACAAATTGTCGAGGGTTGGAGAAGGAGGGATGTAGTAGCTGCCCCCTTGGAAGAATCGCGAAGATCCCGAAACAGAACGGTGAATATACGAACTGTTGTAGTCATCGTCATTGGCGTAGTCAAAAAAGTTGGCTACGTGCAGCGGCGACTCATTGCCGTAGAATTCGATTTCTACTGCATCGCCGAAGTTGAAGTACCAGCGCGCCTTGCGTGTTGCGACCTGAGCGCTGGCGTATGAGGCTAGCGAGCAGCAAAGCACGCAAGTTGCGAGCAAGATGCGCTGGAGAGTAGGTGCTAGTCTTTCTGCGTTGGTCATATATTTCATAGTGAACATTCTATGCTTGCCTCGCTCGCACAAGCATTCGGGAGCAGAGAGCGGCTAGGCCACAAGCGGCTAGGGCTACTGAAGTTGGTTCGGGTATTGCGGAAGTTGTAGCACTGGCAGAGGTCGGAGGTTCGCCGAAAGCGCGTTGCCAGATCAAGAAGTCCTTACCTGTAATGGTACCGTCATTGTCGGCATCGCCGTCTTCAAAATCAGCGTTGGAGTTACCAAAATTATTATTGAGAATGGCAAGATCGGCGCTGTTCACGCTGTTGTCATGGTTGAAATCAGCGAAGACAAATATCCGTTCAACCACGACAGTGTGAATTTCACGGATGTCATCAATGGAATCACCACTGAAATTACGAAGGGGCAAATCATTGAAGGGTGCGCCTATGCCGAACCCGAAGTCGCTCGGGAGCGGCAGATCGCCAATAGCGTCGACTACCGTCATGCCGTCACCCAACACTTGTCCAAATGCGGAGAACCCACCGTCGGGTCGTGTAGGGCTGTCGAGAATCGAATTGTCGCCTTGGTTGATAAACCACTGACTGGTCACCGTATCGGTGCCAGACTTGGCCATGGCGATCGTGCCGCGGACATTGGAGGGGCCTGTGACACCACCTCCCGGTTCGTCATCGATTGGCGGGTCAGTGACAACATTTGCGAACGAAATCGTGTCGCTTGGCGGAGTTGGGTCATTGAGAAAAAAACCTCCTCCTTGAATGACAAAATCACGCAACACTGGGTCGCTAGTGTCGCTATTGCGGTGGACGACCGAACCGTCGTAACGTTGCGTGTTCACATAGCCCAGGAAATTGTTGACAGTCACAGGTACTTGGTCATCGAACAGTTCGAGATCGAACGCTCCTTCGACAGTGTCAAATCTCACGACAGTTCCCGCATTTGAAATAGTCGGAGACCATGTGAGTGAGAAAATTGAAATGAAAGAAACGATAGATAGGGATTTAGCGTGCAGCGGTGGAAGCATATTGCTGCCTCTTTGAGGTCTGAGTTCTGTTCCATAATGATCATTGGTGCCATCGATGGCACAGCGGCTCTCGAATTTCTGCCTAGTTTTATGCTAGTTGTCTGCCGCCAAGCTGTCTACTTTTCTGCGCTACCCCTGCCCAATTCCCTACTCAATTTGTTAGAATCCGAGCTCAGTTTGGATACAAACGGCACAGCCCGATTTCCGTTCCTCTAGCATGTTGCGTAAAAACCACAATGACTGCATTTCCTGAAGTCAATTCTATTCTTTTCGAGGGGCCCGAAAGCCGCAACCCGCTGGCGTTTCGTTATTACGATGCCGACGAGATGGTCGAGGGCAAGAGTATGCGAGACCACTTGCGGTTTAGCGTAGTCTATTGGCATACGTTTCGTGGCACCGGTGCCGACCCCTTTGGCCCGGGCACAGCGTTGCGTCCTTGGGAAGACGGAACTGATTCCGTAGAGAATGCCCAGAATCGTGCTCGCGTCGCGTTTGAGTTTATCGAAAAGCTTGGCGCTCCGTTTTACGCTTTCCACGATCGCGATGTAGCCCCTGAGGGAGCAACCCTGGCAGAGTCGAACAAGAATCTCGATGCCGTTGCCAAGGTGCTCAAGGAAGAGCAAGATCGCACTGGCATCCAGTTGTTGTGGGGCACGGCTAACATGTTCAGCAACCCGCGCTTTATGCATGGGGCGGCAACCAGTCCCAATAGCGAAGCGTTCGCCTATGCTGCTGGGCAAGTGAAGCACGCGATGGAAGTCACGCACGAACTAGGTGGCCAGGGCTATACATTCTGGGGAGGTCGCGAGGGCTACCAGAATCTCTGGAACACTGATATGAAACGAGAGCTCGACCACCTCGCGAAGTTCCTGCACATGGCGGTCGATCACGCAAAGAAAATTGGCTTCCAAGGGCAGTTCTATATCGAGCCGAAGCCCAAAGAACCGACCAAGCATCAGTACGATTCTGATGCGGCAGCCTGCCTGAACTTCCTTCGACAGTATGACTTGATCGATCACCTGAAGCTCAACCTCGAGACGAATCATGCCACGCTCGCGGGCCACACGATGCAGCATGAACTAGAGACCGCTGGTGCCGCCGGGGCATTGGGTTCGGTGGATGCCAACACGGGTGACATGCTGCTCGGCTGGGATACGGACCAGTTCCCTACGGATATCTATCTCACGTCGCAGTGCATGTACTCGATACTTAAGTACGGCGGCTTGAATCCTGGTGGGGTGAACTTCGACGCGAAGGTGCGTCGTGAAAGCTTCGAGCCGATCGACCTGTTCTACGCTCACATCGGCGGCATGGATGCGTTCGCGCGGGGCTTGAAGATCGCCGCTGCCATGCGAGCCGACGGCAAGTTAGAAGGGTTGCTCAGCGAGCGCTACGCTAGCTGGGACGACGGGCTCGGTGCAGAGATCGAAGCGGGCAAGCATACCTTGGAATCGCTCTCGGAGGTCATGCTCAAGCAGGGCGACATCGCCGGCAACGTGAGTGGTCGCCAAGAGATGCTCGAGAATCTGATCAACACGTACATTTAAGCCACTTCCCCTCAATTTATAGCTAGAGTGCCGCAGGAGGCGTGCTCCTCATGGTTGAGTGGCTGGTCATTGGCGCAGACGCGAAACCGGCGGGTCGCGGAGTGCGCGGGCTGGCACTCGTGTGGTTTCTAAGAACCTACCATGGCCGACGCGCGGTACGCTACCTTGAGCCGAAAGACTTGCTAAGCAATCCGAGTGTTCACGCACAAACCGTTTTCCTCGGGCTGCCAACTTCCCTAACGGCCCAGCAGATTGCTGACCTACCAAACCGAACGGGTTGCCAGCGGATCGTCGCGTTCGACTACTTCGACCAACACGAGCTTGCCTGGAGTGAGGAACAGGGGGCCGCATTCCGAAGTGTGGGGGAAGTGTACCTTAAGCCTTGGAAGGAACCCATCTGGGAGTCGCTGCCCGAGTACGCGAATCTGCAAATGGGCACGCTTCCGATTCGAAGATACGGACGCTTCACGTGGGCCAGACGCATCGATCGCCTGAACCAGCTAGTCCGAACGCGGCCGGAGCCTGAGTACGATGCCGCGTTTCTTGGTCGGCCGAATCACACTCGATTCTACATGGACGGCAAGATCCATCGCGTAGACCAGCGGGTTGATTGGATGCTCGATCTCAAACGCAACGCACCGGATCTGAAGGTCTGGGGCGGTTTGGTCGAGGTGAATGACAAGCACCGCCAGGTGCTCGAAGAGAAGTACGGTGATGTGAGTGACTTACTCTATCAAGGCTCGAAGGTGAACTTCGCCAAGTACTGGAAGAACCTGTGTCGCAGTCGCGTGGCTCTTGCCCCTGGTGGAAATGTGCCGTGGACCTATCGTCACTACGAGTGCCTGTATGCCGGCAATGCCGTGGCAACGCTGGACTATCGCGAGCGAGAAATGCTAGTACCGCTGCCTACCGAGGGTATGACCCATGTTCCGGATGGCGATTCGGTCGTCTCAGCCGTGCGAGAAGCATTGCAGATGTTGCGCGAACGCCCCCGCCTGGGAGAAGAGAATATCGCCCATCTTGAGCGATATTTCAAAGACGCAACTTACTCTCGATCGCGCGGTGCTCTATGGGAGCGTTTCAAGGATCAGCTGATGTGAGTTTCAGCAAGAGACGATTTTTGTCATTCCGACGAGAGGCTCACCGACCGAGGAATCCGGTTTCCATGTGAACTCAGCCCTATCTCCCGCCTCACTTACGACTCATCCCGTGCAATATTCCTAATGCAATAGAAGAAGCGATGAGGAATAGAAGCCCCCACCAATCGCGAACCGTTGAGTTCCTTTTGTAATCCCCTTCACGCTTATGATTGCGGGAATTAACACCTGCTTTTTTGCCCATCATGTGATCTAAGCACAACAGGGAGGGGGGGGAAGGGATGTGCGACACCTTGACACTAGCTGCGAAATTCTTAAAGAACATTCTTACGCTACCAGTCCTATGCCGCTGCATTAGATTTCATTGGTTTAGAAAGATAGCGAGCTACCTCAGTATGGACTCTCTCCACTGCAAGGTCTTCCATGCACCGATGATGTCCCAGTGGACACACACGCTTCATGCAAGGGGCGCAATCAAGCTCTAGCGAAACTCGTTTCTCGTGGTCCGCATAGGTCCGCGTCCAGTGAGTACTTGTCGGTCCAAACAAAGTAACGGTCGGCACACCAAATGCAACGCCGAAAAACCGGGGTCCACTGTCGGTTGAAACCAACAAGCGGCTGCGGCGGATACATGCCTTGGAGAGTCCAATCGGTAAGTCGGCGATATCGGCCAGGCTTGTGATTCGCGAATCGTTTGCTTCGCTGACGATTTCCCGTGCGTTGTCTCGCTCGCTAGGCCCGCAGTTAATGAGGACATGCAGATTATCCCGCTCGGCGATTGCGCGTGCCAACGAAATGAAGTGTTTCCGCGGCCAGTCCTTTGCCGCACCAAATGCCCCGCCCGTATTGAACACCACGACTTGCGAGGGATCGGGCAGCTTGAGCACACGCCAAGCCTCGTCGGCAGCCTGTTCGTCGGCGGGCGTGGTTGCCAGTTCTAATTCAGGCGGCTCAGGCGGGCAACCGGCGGCGGTAGTGACTTGCAAGTAGCCATCGATGGCTGGCAGTTGGACATCCTCTGCCCTGCCCCACCCCTTACGTTTCTTCGCCTGGTAGACACGAGTTGTAAGTAGCGGCCCTCGAACATCTCGCACGGTGCCAATGCGTTCTGGCGCACCCGACTGCCAAGCCATCCAAGCCGTGCGTAATGAGTTAGTGAGCAACACAACGCGATCAAGCTTCGCATCGCGTAGCTTTTGCTTTACCTGCGGCCACTGGAGTTCTGTCTGTTCGGCTTTCTTCTTATAGAGAATCGTCTCATCGAACCAGGAATTGCCGGCCAGGACTTCGCCGACATAGGGCCTCATGATACCGACCAATTCGCCGTTTGCGTTTTGCTTGCGCAGCGCACGAATTGCCGGGGTTGCCATCACGACATCCCCGATCCAGTTAGGAAGAAAAACACCGACGCGCATCGCAACTCCAGCGAGTAGACGTATCAAGATGGGCAAGAGGCAATCGAATCATGGGGAAGCTACGAGATTCAGGACTTTCAGACAACAGGACATGTCGTTCCACAGCGAACGGAACCTGCTAGCATCGCGTAGATAAATAGGAACGGGAGGATACAGAGAGAACGGAGGAAGGCTGAATGCAAAGCTCTACTCTCTCTGAATTCCTCCTATTCAATACTGCTGCAGAAAGTCCGGGAGTAGTTTTTGAACTTGTTCTCGGCCCGCATGAGCAGATTTGGTAGGCTAGTCATCTGACATCTGTTGGCTCCTCTTGGACTTGTCATGCTGCTACGTATTCTCTTTGCCTTCCTCATTGCCTGTTGCTTCCGACCCGTAGTCGCGGCGGAGCGCATGTTCGCTGAGCGCCATCTTGAAGACGCCAATCTCTACTATCAGGGAGAAATCCCAATCGCCATTTTTACAGGTACGCCTGAGGACATCGGCCGCCAACACGCAGAATTACTAGCGAAGTCGAGCAAGCCGATAATGGCGTTTCCTAAGCAATTCATGGCCGAGTACGGGGCGGATCGGTACTGGCCGCTAGCAGCCGTTGCGGCCAAGTCACTTATGCTTAATACGCCGGAGCGTTATCGTCGCGAACTACTGGCTACCGCAGAACACGAGGACTTCGATGCGCAAGTTCTCGATGTCGCAAATACCTTGCTCGAACTGCGACGTCTCGGCTGTTCCACCGTCATTGTCGACTCGAAAAACACCACCAGTGGCGGGCCGCTGTTCGGCCGAAACTTCGACTTTCCCACGCTCGATATTCTCAATCGCTACAGCCTGCTTGCAGTTTATCGACCTGAAAAGGGTCACCCCTTTGCTTCGGTTGGTTTCCCAGGATTGGGCGGTGTTTTCTCTGGAATGAACGACGCCGGGCTCGCGGTTGCCACACTGGATGTGTACCGCGCGGGCGACGAGTCTCCCAAGTTTGCACCGCAGGGTGAGCCCTTGGGCTTTGTTTTTCGCCGAATTCTCGAAGAGTGCACGAACGTCGAAGAAGCGGAGAAACTACTTGGCGAAGTAAAAGCGACCACCTGGATGAATCTGGCCGTCTGCGATGTGCAAGGCGGCGCGGTGTTCGAGATTTCGCCTAAGCAAATCGTACGTCGCAACGCACAGCCCGACCAACGCGTATTGCCCGCTACCAACCACTTTCGCAGCGAGGAACTTACGGTTGGTGAGCGCTGCTGGCGCTATCCGCGCCTCATGCAACTCGGCAAGGAACAAGGCGTGACCGTGGATCGAGTGCATCAGTATTTGCAGATGGTGGGCTTCGAGACGATGACGCTACAGACGATGGTGTTCGAGCCCAAGACACGAACCCTGCACCTCTCAATCGGCGACATGCCCAGCGCCGCAGGCGAGCTGACTGCGATTGCCTTAGAACCGCTATTCGCCAGCAAACAGGCAAGCACACAGAGCAGTTCTCACACCGCCGGGACAGAATAGTACCACTAGGTGCCACGCCAATAGATTTAGCCGCTGAGCAAGCTTCGCGATGAAATAGTTGAGCGGAACTACCGCTCCGATTGCATATTGCGTGTCGCCCCATATTCGACAATGTGAAACTAGGCTATCTGACAGCGAGGGTGCCGACATTGCCGGGCAAATTGGTGATCGGCGGCGAGTTGGCCGATAAGTTAAAACAACTGCCCTACCCTGCCCTTCTCATGTTGATCGCGAGTTTTCGGCCGTGTCCAGCGATTTTTCGAAGCTAACTGTCCTTGCCACGACGAGCGATCCCGCCAAGGCAACCCCACGGTTGATTCGCAGCGTCGCCCGCTTCTGCCCAGGGGCGAATACGCTACTTGCCTCGGCGAAGTCTACAGTAGCAGAGGGCGTGACCGTTGTCACCGTGCCTGACGCACAGGATGTGAATGGCAGCAGGAATGCGCTGCTGGCACGAGTGCGAACGCCCTACGTGCTGCTAATCGACGACTCTATCGAGCTAGGCCGCAAGTCACAAGTAGAGCACCTACTGAAACCGGTCGCTGGCGACTCCCTAGACCTAGTCGCCGGCGAACTGCAACGTTGCGCCAAACGATTTGGATTGTTCACCAGTCGCGAACTCATGCCGTCTCACGGTAGCGTTCTTGCCAAGATGATGCCCAGCGGCGAGCAAGCTACATTCCAATTGGGGCTCCCATTCGCAGGAACTGGTGTCGCCGAATGCGACTTCACACAGAGCTTCTTCGTCGCTCGCACCGACAAGCTGCGAGCACTCGGCGGCTGGACCTCCGCTTCTCCTTTCGATGAGCGAGAAGAATTCTTTTTGAGGGCAAAGCGTTTCGGAGTTCGAGTAGGCATCCGAGCTGCATCAATCGCTTCGAGGTGGAGTACCGCTGTAGAGATGAGCAATGATCAGCGAGAATCACGGATTTGTGCGTTGGCGGCACTAGGTGTTTCTGAGTTAATTGACGCCTCTGGACGGACCTTCTCTGCGGAGTTGAGTTCCCATAAGCAAGCCGCCTAGCAAGAGAGTTAAACGTACGCAGGGCTCGCGGTTACGTCGTGGAGAGTTTGAACCCGAATCGCAACTGGTCCATCGATGAGCGTGCCTGTCATACCGTCCCTGTCATCGGATCACCTTCCGCTTCCAGAAAGCAAGCCAGTTCTGAGAGCCCAGTGGCGACAGTTGGTGATGATCAACTATGAAGTTGATCCTGAGGTCGTAGAGCCTCTAGTGCCTGCCGGGACGGAAATCGACTTTTGGGAAGGAAAGACCTACCTATCGATGGTAGGTTTTTTGTTTCTTAATACCCGGATCTTCGGTTTGCCGATTCCATGGCACATTAATTTCGAGGAAGTCAACTTGCGGTTCTATGTCAAGCGACAAGGGCCGGAAGGTTGGCGGCGGGGAGTCGTATTTGTACGCGAACTAGTCCCCCGCTGGGCAATCGCATTTGTTGCTCGCAAACTGTACGCGGAGAAGTATTGGTCAACGCGAATGAGCCATGACATTCGTCCTTCGAGAAAACTGACTCTAGATCAGTCTCCTGCATCCGCAACCTTCAGATGGGACTGGAATAGAAGCCTTACCTATTGACGATTGAAGCAGGTGATAATCCGAAGCTGCCGGAAGCAGGCTCGCAGCAACAATTCATTGCCGAGCACTATTGGGGCTACTCTGCTCAGCCCAATGGATCAGCGAAAGAGTATCGCGTGGAACACCCAAGTTGACGAATCGCAAACGCCCGGCGAGCAAAATTTGAAGGAGACTACGCCAATCTCTACGGTGAAGAGTTTGCGAGAGCACTCAGTAGTGAACCTGCCTCAGCCTTCTGGGCTGAAGGGTCCCAAGTAGCTGTCTATCAGGGACAAACCATTTAGCTATTGAGCTACTTTGGCAATATGAAAGTAGTCGCAAAGTCCCTACTTCCAAGCCAGCGTGATCGACATCGCGAACCCGCGACATAAGAGGTGAGCAAGACGGACCGGCAACCGATCGAGCATTGGCTCGATCCGCTGCTTCACCCATCGTCCCCCACCGCCACACATGATGAGCTTGCCCGGGATCGATGCCAGTGGCGTGCCGATCCTGCGGAAACCCGTTTGCTTAAGTAGCGAAGTAACCTCGGCGAGCGAGTATTCCTTGAGATGTAGGCCGCGCGCTTCAGTGCGTGCGGGGCAGAAGTCGCCCGTTACATCTGAGGGGCGCAAGAGCCAGTTTGGGGTGATCGTCACCAGAACGCCACCTGGGGCGAGCACGCCGTAGATGGTTTGTAAGTAGTCTTTGATTTCATCCGGGGCGATATGCTCAAACACATCGTTCCAGTAAACGACCGTAGGTTGAAACGGCAGGCTCTCTGTATCGACGCTGCGAAGATCGCCGAGTAGCAGGTTCTCCTCGTGGCGCTGGCCAAGTACGCCAACGGCTTGGTCGCGCATCGTAGACGAAACTTCAATGCCACCGATCTGGTAGCCCTGGCCACGAACTTCGTCCAGCAGCGAGCCGCAACCGTAGCCGACCTCAAACAGCGCAGGCCGCGCGCTTCCTCGATTATACTGTTGCACTAACAGATCGAGCACTAGCTTGATGTACCGCTTGTCCATGCCCATTTGTAGCGGCTCGTCGTCACCTTGCATGGCGGCTAGGATTGTGCAGATCGTATTGTACGCCTGCCCCACAATCATCACGCGTTCCTGCGATCCTTTGGGAAAGGCGAGAATTGCGTGCGTGAATTTCTGCTCTTGTTCCCATTGAAGTTCGTGGAGTTGCCGCCGGTCGAGTCCGTTCAGGTCACTTAGCCGACCGTCGGCCAGCATCACGTGATTCGGTTTTGTAGCGGCGGCAACTTTGGGAGAGAGTTCGTCCGTCGGCGTGGGAGGAGCGATAGTGGGCATAGTATTCGATAGGCAGAGTTTAGTGAGGCGGTCGAGACGCTCGGAAGCGATAACCGTCAGTTAGTAGCAGATGCTTACCACAACTCTACTTTTCTCAGGGCAATCTGGCATCGCGTATACCCCACATTTGCACGTTTGGGGTGAGGTTTGTAACGATTATCCGCACGTTGGCGTGATAACTAGTGTGGCGAACCCCTCCATCGACTGAGATGTCTTCGATTAAGATGTCTAAGTAGAGCAGTTTCACCAATTAACTTTAGGGAGCGTCCTCTATGGAGCTCCGCTTGCAATGTCATCCCAGATTTCCATTCGCCTAGCGGCCCCCAAGGATTTGCCATCGATCAATGCGATCTACAACGAATATCCTGCGCAGTCGACAACTACCTACGACCTCGAACCTTGGTCGGCACGGCAGCGTGAAGCGTGGTTTGTCGACCGAGAAGCAATTCATCCCGTAACCGTTGCCTGCCGCGAAGACCAAGTAGTAGGCTGGGGATCTCTGGGGACTTTCCGCTCGAGGCCTGCCTACCGACGAACGGTAGAGAACTCGGTTTACGTCCATCCCAGTTTTGTGCGACAAGGGGTCGGCAGCGCACTGATGGCCGACCAGATCGCTCGTGCTCGCCAGCTAGGGCTGCGAACGATTATTGCCGCCATCGACAGCGAGCAAGCCGGCAGTCTCGCCTTGCACACTAAGCACGGCTTCGTAGAAGCGGGCCGCTTTCCAAACATCGGCCGCAAGTTCGACCGCTGGCTGACTTCGATATTTATGCAACTCATGCTCGACTAGCAGGGGCAACTTCCACTCGGCCAGCCGGTATTGCCGATCAGATTTACCCGGCAGTTCGCCCCCCATCAGGCCTAGAAGCCTCCCGCATTTCGCGGTAATCTATTGGACATCGCACTCAATGCCGGAGTGGCGGAATTGGCAGACGCGCTGGATTCAAAATCCAGTGAGGGCAACCTCGTGGGGGTTCAAGTCCCCCCTCCGGTACTCTTTCATAGTAAGGACTTACGTCGATTGACGAAAAGTCCATGCTCCCCAGAATTCTGAAACTGGGGGCATTTTGGGGGCACTGTTGTGTTCGTGTGGCAGTCGTATTGCTGTTCTCACTGTGTTGTGGCCATTAGCTTCAATGCAGGAGAACAATACGATGGCATGGCTCGAACAAACAGAAACTGGACGCTACCACATTGCCTTTCGCTACGGTGGCTTGAAATTCAAGCGTGCCCTTCGCACGAGCGATAAGCGAGCAGCTAACGCTCGTGTCCAACGTGTCCACGAGAATATCAACTTGCTGGAAGCTGGTCGCTTGGTGTTGCCGAGTGACGGTGATGTGGCATCGTTTTTGTTGTCGGATGGACAGCTAAACGGGACGAAATCAGCAAGACCTAAGCGGCAGTTGCGTACTCTTGGTCAATTCTCCTCAGCCTTTTTGGGATCTATTCCAGATGACGCACTGGAACAAAGCACGATCAAAGGCATGGAGACGCATTTGCGCCATCTGCGAAGTGTGATGGGGGCTTCGTTTGTTTTACCGACTACAGCGCTTGTAGATATTCAGAAGTACATAGATGAACGCGGGAAAGCCCCAGGAATCCGTGGAAAGAAGCTGAGCCCCGCGACAATCAAGAAAGAACTGACGACGCTACGGACGATGTGGAATTGGGCAAAGGATGCCGGCCACCTGACTGGACAACTGCCCCTCAAGGGAACCCGCTATCCGAAGTCGAGTGAGAAGCCACCGTTCCAAACCCAGGCGGAAATTGAACGTCGCATCGCAAGAGGCGGTCTTGGCGACGAGGAGCAGAATGAACTGTGGTCAGCCTTGTTCTTGACGACAACTGAGCTTGCCGAGTTGCTGGCTCACGTCCAAGCCATTGCCTCGCATGACTTCTTGTACCCAATGTTCGTCTTCGCAGCACACACTGGCGCTCGGCGAAGTGAAATGCTGCGATCGCAATTGGACGATATTAACTTTGAAATTGGCACTGTCACCATACGCGAAAAGAAGCGAGTGCGTGGCCAGCTAACAACGAGATCAGTACCTCTGTCCCCCCTGCTCCGCCAAGTGTTGCGCGAATACTTGCCCAATCACCCTGGAGGTCAGTTTACGTTCTCGTTGCCTCCGGGCGTTGCAAGATCGAAAAACAAGGCGACCACGGCTATGCCCCTTTCATGCGATCAGGCTCACGATCATTTCAAGCGAGCGGTGGCGGGATCGAACTGGTCGAAAGCACGGGGCTGGCATGTGTTCCGGCACTCGTTTTGCTCGAATTGTGCCGCTGCCGGCATCGACCAACGGATCATCAATGGTTGGGTCGGCCACCAAACTGAGGCGATGGTTAAGCGATACCGTCACTTGATACCCGATCAGCAGCAAAAAGCGATAGCGGAGGTGTTTCCAGAGTAGGCTTAATGGCGAGCATCTAAGCACGATTTACGCCTTGATGATCCGACTATCATGGAACGCCAATCTGCCTGCATAGAGATTTCCATTGCTTCCTCCAACAGCTTGCCCGATCGACTCAAGGCCGTCCGGCGTTTACGGCCGAGGCAGTTTGGAATCCGAATTTGGTGTGACTGATGATATCCCAAAGCGGGAACTACTGAATACGGGCGTCGATAACGTGGGGTCTCACACATGTCGTGCCTGACGTATCTGTTTCGATGGCTTCGGCTTGCTGGACTATATCATACTGTGCCTCTTCTAATGTTGACCACACTGGCTTATGTGAATCTCGTAAAGATGGTGCATCAAGATAAACCACAATATAGAAGCCGAAGTCAGTTCCAGCCTCGGACATGTATCGGTCTACAAGTTGGCTACGCAGGCTCTCCTTGGCTTCCCGGTTGCAGGATCTCTTGACCTCCACAACCACTTCCATTGGATCACCAGAAACGACACCTAAGGCGGGAACACTGACAAAGACATCAGTCTCGCTTCCAGGTTCTCCGCCGTCTTTCTTCGGAACCAATCTCCTTCTAATCTGCGATTCTCGGCTAGCGCTCACAGCGTTTTCTTGAAACGCATCTCGAATTACCTCACAGATTTTTTCAGACATGCGTTCTTCATGCTTTGGGCTAGGTATCTCGCCACTGGGTGTATTCCATAGATCTTCTAGGCCTGATGGCTCACTGTGCTGCAGGTACTGACCATACGCTTGTACAGCAGCTTCTATGCCGTCGAGGATATCTCTGCCAGACCGAATTAGTCTTCGCGATGCATATTCAAGAATTTCGGCTGTTGATCTTACAGGGATTGGCTGCCAAGAAGTTTGAAGTCGACTACGTTCACTTCGAGCCCTTGCTCGACGAATCCAAGGATACTTCCGACGGTATTTACCTTCCAACTTTCTTAGCTCGTTAACGCCCTCCTGCGATTCCTGATCGGTGAGCCAGTTTAGCATCAGAGTTCGTAGATGAACGGCAGCATCGCGTCCGCTAACGTAGTGTGCCCCATCATGCTTAGGGTCATTCTCAGGAGGAAACAATGTGAACATCAAGTCGATGAACTCCCCCACTTTCTCGACGTCGTCCGATACAAATCTCTTTTTTCGATAGCGCTCTCTATGTGTGAATGGCAGTCGAAAAGTGCAGCGCTTGGCGGGGTAGAATTGGCAACTGAATCGTACAGCGCACAGATGTGCAGTTCTTTGAGTTTGGGAAGATGGGCCGTTAGGCCCAATCTTTCCCAGATTTTCAGAAAGGCACAGGAGTGTACGCTGATATGGAGCAATGGACCGAAGTTCGTCGCCGGGTTCTGACCGGCGAGTTGAGCAAGCGAGCAGCTTGCCTCGAATATGACATTAGCTGGCGAACGCTAGCGAAGATGCTGGAATTCGAAGAGCCGCCTGGCTATCGCCAGCAACTGCCGCGTAGCAAGCCGGTCCTCGAACCTTATCTGCCGATCATCCATGAGATTCTCAAGTCGGATCGGCAGGCACCGAAGAAGCAGCGTCACACAGCAACGCGTATTTTCCATCGCTTGCGTGACGAGCATGGCTACCCAGGTGGCTACACAAGCGTTCGCACTGCGGTCAAGGAGTGGAAGCAGAAGACGCAAGAAGTCTTCTTGCCACTATCCCATCCACCGGGACAGGCCCAGGTTGATTTCGGCTATGCCTACATCGACTTAGCAGGCGAACGGGTGCAGGTCGCGTTGTTCTTGATAACGCTGCCTTACAGCGACGCCTTTTACCTCCAGGCGTTTCCACGGGAGTGCACCGAATCGTTCCAAGAAGGTCATCGGAGAGCATTCGAGTTCTTCGGGGGTGTGCCGACGCGGATCAGCTACGACAACTCGAAGATTGCTGTTACCAAGATCACCGGTAGCCGTCAGCGTCAGCTGACCAGTGAGTTCTTGCGTTTACAGAGTCATTACCTCTATGAATCTCATTTCTGCCTAGTTCGTCGTCCCACTGAGAAGGGGCATGTTGAGAATCTGGTCGGCTACGGCAGACGCAACTACCTCGTGCCGATTCCCAAGGTCAACACACTGTCAGAGTTGAATGCAGAGCTTGAACGTCGCTCCGAGCAGATCTCCAGCGCTCCTTACGGGGTAAGTCAGCTACGAAAGAGGAGCTTCTTAAAGAGGAACTCTCTGCGATGCTCGACCTGCCACGTCAGGCGTTTGACGCACGACGCGTGACCCATGCCATGGCGAACACGCTCTCGCTAGTCCGTTTCGACACCAACAGCTATTCCGTCCCCGTAAAATACGCCCATCGGCAGATCACCATTGTTGCCAGCGTTGATGAAGTTCGCTTGACGTTTCAGGGAGAGCTGATTGCTAGGCACCCCAGGCATTGGGGACGCGAGCAACACCTCTTTGATCCAGTGCATTACTTGGCACTGCTAGAGCGGAAGCCAGGAGGATTGGACCATGCTAGACCACTAGAGAAGTGGGATCTTCCGACCTGCTTTACGGTACTTCGCAGACGGATGGAGACCGAGCCCAATGGGCTGGGAACGCGTGAATACATTCGCGCTTTACGATTGTTGGAATCTTACTCGGTCCCTGAACTGGCACGAGCTATCGAGTATGCTCTCGATATCGGCATTCACGATGCCGACAGCATTCGAGTCATCTTGGAACATCGACGCGAATCTCCTGTGGGACTGTTTTCTCTCGATGGGCGTCCACACCTCAGGACGGTAGCGGTTACCGAAACGAATGTTTCGGCCTATCAAGCATTGCTCATGGAGGACGTAAGATGACCAAGACCGAAACGAAGTCCACCGTACTGGTGAAGCATCACCTGAAGCAATTAAAACTTCCCACGATGCATAGCGAGTGTGAGAAGGTGGCGGCTCGCTCGGCGAACGAGAATCTGGATCACTTGGCGTTCTTGCTATCGCTGTGCGAATTAGAACTGGTAGAGCGAGAGCGACGTGCCGCTGAACGTCGTCTCAAGTTAGCGAAGTTCCCGGCTCACAAGACGCTTGATGAGTTCGACTTTAAGGCACAGCCTTCGCTCAACAAGCCGTTGGTGCTGGAGTTGATCAAAGGTGAGTATCTTGAGAAGCAGGAGAATCTCATCCTGGTCGGCGCCAGTGGCACCAGCAAGACACACCTGGCGATCGCCTTAGGAATGGCCGCTTGCTTGGCTGGCAAGAAGGTTCGCTTCTTCCGAGTCACCGAGTTGATCACCACCTTGCTTGAAGCTCGCGATGAGAAGTTGTTGTTGAGACTTCGTAGTCAGTTGACCAAGCAGCACCTACTCATTTTAGACGAACTGGGATATGTGCCAGCTAGCAAGGTGGGAGCCGAACTGCTGTTCGACATTATCGGCACCGCCTATGAGCGGCAGAGTCTCATTGTCACAACGAACTTGCCCTTTGAGAATTGGACCGAAGTGCTGGGCAGTGAACGGTTGACTGGGGCAGCCCTTGACCGGCTTACCCATCGTTGTCAGATCATCGAAACGACCGGCGAAAGCTATCGACTCAAGGACGCACAACGCAGACGCCGAAAGAGAACCAAAGAGTAATCGTGACCTAAGCGGGAGGGTCTGTTACAATCCCCGCACCTACCTAGCGCTGTACTTTTCGACCGCCAATCGCTGCACTTTTCAACTGCCATTCACAGTTCATCTCTTCTCTGGTTAGCCCAAAAGGGCCCACCGAGTCAAGTCTCTCGATTCCACTTCCAACAATCACTACTCCTATCGCTTTGGCCTAGGATATCGCCGCCGAAAACCTCGCAATGACAATTTCCGAGAGCGCCGGGGCCGAGGCGGGGATATATCTTTTCTTCGCTTGCGGCGCAGCGCGCTCACCCGGTTAAACTTCACCCGGAGCAGACTCAAACCAGCATGCTTGTTAGAACGTGATTGATAGGCCATCTTTTTTCCTGCAAAACCTCTGACCAAGCGTAGAGCTATTTAAGCACCTGAGTCAAAACAATTCGGCAGCGCTACGACTACCTGCACCTACAGAGCCAACGAAGAGCGGCGATCGCTCTGAGCAAACGACCGCCGCACTCGTGGGTCAAGGCGGATTAACTCGCCTCGTTGGCAGCCGCTAGGCGGGCTGCATAGTCGGCATCCTGCAGATCACGAATGCGATCGTAGGCCAGGCCGAGTAACCGTTGCGCCTGGAGGAGCTGGGTTCCACTCAGGGAAGTCGTATCCCGATAGTTTCCCGCCTCATCCTGGTAGCTCCGGGTGGGAGCGGAGATCGAGTAGAAACTCCCTTGCTCGCTCGGGTTCTTCCAGATGGCCAGTTGTACCTTACCATCTTGGAATTTTGCGACTGGGTTCTTTGGAGTAGTGTTCGTCATGAGTTTGTCCTTTCAGTCTGTGGTTGACGATGCCTGGAATCCTTCCGACCGGCGCTGGTGCGGGTCCAATGTTTGCCGCTTTGCGGATCGACCAAAAATCGATCGAGCTGGTGAGTGTCTATTTTTTGCGACATTTGAACTGGGCCAGGACTGGGTGGAACCATGCAGCGATCCCTCAATCACGGACTGTAAGGACAGAAATCTCCTGATGTCGCGACCCATAAGAAGTCGTTGAATTTCTAGTGGTGGAACAATCGCAGGCTGGAGGAGCGTTGAGCGTATCGATTGCCATATCAGCGAATCACCAGAAGCATCAGGCGCGATAGGAAGTCATCGTTCCGTAGAGGTTCCTGTGGGAGACTACCTCTCAGAAGCACCGGCTAAGGGAAGTAACCTGATCGTCTCGTAGAAAAGGCTAAACTCTAGCCACCAACTCCAACAAGGTAGCTTTGGCAAAACGAAGCAGTAGTCGTTTCTCTAGCCGCCCGCGCAACTACGATTGGGTAGGTGACTGCTCCTCGAAGCTCGCTCCGAAGATAAAATCAGCTGCTTTTTGGGCAGCTCCAGCTGCGGTGACGATCAGTCGGGCATCCCCGCGAAGTTGTTTCTGCCAGTTGTCGATGTAGGCAGCCGATTGTTCGATCGTCGGTGGACTGATCCCACCGGCAGCCGCAAGAAAAGCAGCTCCCATTTCAGCCACAAGTTCTTCTTTGCAATAGTCGGGCGAACCGAAGGGAGCCGGGGACTCTTCAAATCCACGGTCAAGTCGGGACTTGTGACCACTGCTGTGAACAAGCTCGTGAAATAGTACCGCATAGTAGTTCTCGCGCGTATCAAACTCATCCGGTTTGGGGATCAGTACCCGGTCTGCCGACGGTCGATACCTTGCCGGTCCAGCCTGATGCTCAATCGGTGGGGCGTCCTTGTATCCTGCAACAATTGCTTCACACTCGGAAAGTGGCTCGAAAGGCGGAGCATCGGGATCGGGAGGGAGGAGGTCGGGCGTCTGGATTCCTTCACACTGCTGGGCATTGAACACATTGTAATGACGCAACACGGGTAACTTGTATTCTTGGCCCGATTCTTTGTCAGTCTTATCAAACAGCTTCCAGAAAGTGACGAGCGAGGCTTTCTCACCTTTTTTCACTTTGCCACCCTGTTTGACAGCTTGGCGGAACGTGAGCCAGTAGTCGGATCCGTAGCCACGCTCCCAAGCAGTGACCGCCAACAAGAATACGTTGATGCCGCGGTAGCGTTTCATGCTATCAAGATTCTTCGGCCAACCGCCGCCCCCCTGACGACGCAGGGGATTGCGCCACGGCACGGTTCCTGTCTCTAACATCGCGAGGATGCGGTCGGTGATCTCTTGGTAAATGTCTCGCTTGTGATTCTTGGTGTATTTTCTCTTTGCCATTGCAAGGCGAAGAAACCAGAAAAGGGCAATAGGAGTCAAGCACAAAAGATATCGTTGATTTCTGAACAACATCGTGCGAGTGAGTACGAAAAGTTTTGACTCGCCCCGTTCTGCAGTGCTACGATCGCGCGATGGATTGGGAAGAGCAACGTCAGAAGTTATTGAACGAGCAGGCCGAGTTGCGAGGGCAGCGTCAGCAGACGGCCCGTGCTATGCGTGAGTTCAATCGCGTGAAAGAAAAGATCGCTCCCGATGATCGGATCGAGCGGGGCGTTGAACTGGAATATCGGCTCACCCAGATCGATCAGCGGATCGAAGACATCGATTTAGAGCTGTTGTGATGAGGCATCGGAAGAGCAAACGTCAGTTGGAGTTTGAACGATGCGGACTGGCCGGGGTGTGCCTACCGACGCCTGAACCGCTGGAGCAGGCGATTAAGGAGGGTAGATTTGGGATGGCGATCAATGGTCCGGTTCGTCCCAGCCCCGAAGAATTGCAAGGCATCACGCTTGGGCATGCGTATGAATTGCTCAGCATGCGACTAGACCTTGCTCATCTTTATGAATGCGCTGAAAAAGCGATCTGCGCGGTGACCGGCAAAGGATTGAGCACCGGACTGCTAGAAATTGCCCTAATCGAAATGAATCAAGAAGCCGAGGTTCTCAAGAATCGCTATGGGAGTATGCTGAGCCTGTACGAGCGAGCATTCGGAGGGCAGGCAGCTGGTGAATTAGATGCCATTCTCCGGGACGCTGTTCCGGTCGAATTGGATCGTCCCTCACCGATGCCGAGCGTTCCGACGCAACGGGATTTGTGCTAAGAAGATCGACTCCGCCGATGCATGCACCTGGTTAATTCCAACCAACCTACTTTCGACCGCTCTTGCCTTTTTCCAGGGGCATCAGTTTGTCTTTCATTGAGGTAATGCGATCCTAAATAGCCAGTCGTGTGGACAATACGGATTTTTTGATTTCAAGCGATTCTGACAAGCGAGAGCAATGACGGTCGATGTGACAATTACCGAGAATCTTGCCGATTTCTTCATTGCTACAGCCCAGGCTAACCAAGCGAGCGATTTGACGTAGCTGTAGTGTCAGGTGAGGTTTCATGGGTCATCAGTTACCGGGTTTTACATAGTGGATGACTAGCCTCATAACACGAGGTCGTCAGCAAAAGTCGAACTAAGCCCCTTCTAACCACAGTTTCCACGCCGTACGCGCTGCCAAGACAATAGTGACGACGCACCCTAGACTACATACTCCAATCATCCAGATGGGGCATGATACGCGTTCGCGCACATCACTGCGTGTTGCCATATACAACAGCGAAAGTGCCAAGAGCGGCGATCCAAGAACCGTCAGAGCTTGTGCAAAAATAATCACACCTACCGGATTGTTCCCAGCAATTGTGGCCCAGATCGCTATCGACATACCTAACAGCATCGCAACGACAGTCAGCCTCTTCGACCAAGGAGAATCAATCGAGCTACCGAGACCAAGTCCATCGGACAGCAGCAAACCACCGATCATCGCGTTGATCAAAAATGGACTGAAGCAGGCTGCGAAAATGCCGCAGGAGAAAAGAATCGTTGCTGCCGGGCCGAAGAGAGGTTCCAATTGTCCAGCTACATCAGCCGCACTCCTCAGCTCATCAGGTGACATTTTTCCATGCAGCATGGTGGCTGACGTAATCATGATCATTGCACTACAAGCTCCAAGCACTGAGATTCCCACGATTGAATCAACCAAGCCTTGTTTCAATTGACTGCTCGTCCAGCCTTTTTCGCGGGCCAGATAGCTTTGGTAAAACGCCCCGGCAACGGAAAACGTCGTTGCCACCAACCCCTGAATTGCCCACAGCGGATCAACAATGTGGCCAGAAGTATTTAGCCGTGGCCAGAATCCACCCGCTAGCTCCGAGGGAATACTTGGCACTAGGCCTGAGAAAACTTCTCCTAGCGATGGACCGGCCAGACAAAGGTTTGCGCCAAAGCCGAGTATCATGACTCCCAGCAAGAACTTCATTAACCGTTCCAACGGTTTGTAGAGAGACTTCAAGACAAACATCGTGCCTATGAGTGCGATATTGAAGAGAACTAAGAGGACGATGAGTATCGTCTTGGTCGAGCCCGAGGTGTCTGTGGTAGGGCCAGAGGCTAGGACTGATTCGATTGAGGTAACCACCGCCATGTTGTTACTAGACTGAAAACTGGCAACCACTAAGAATAAGACAATGCCCACCATCGCTGAAAAAGGTCTGCCGATTCGATCCGCCAACTCGCCGCAAAGTGTTTTCTCTGCACCCACACCAAGTCTTGCTGCCAGGGCCGTCATGCCGATCATTAAAACAACCGCCACCACCAGCACCCAAAGCATCGAGTAGCCGTACTGACAGCCGACCTTGCTTGAGGTAAGTATGCTACCGGGACCGAGCACAACCGATGCGACAATAATGGCCGGGCCGATACTTCGAAACCAAACTAAAAGACGATTGGGGTGGGAGGAATTCATTTTCGGTCAGCCACTTCTGCTTTCGCTCTAGCCATCACACTCTCGATCGTGACAGGCATGCCGCCTTGGCGCTTGCTTTCGTCGGCTGCGTCCATAAAGGCAATGATTGCAATTGTCTCCTCAGCACTCACCGGCGGAACACCTGTCTTGAAGAACTGGGCGATTTGTTTTACCAGCGGTTCATATCCCCCAAATCCTTCGATGAAGACATTTGATTTTTCTCGAAACAAGAGGGCTCCGTAGTCACGACGCCCTTTGCGAATTCCTCGAAATGTTCCAACGAGCCCATCCCCCCAAACTCCCACCACCAATTCGGTATCCTCCGTTTGCGTTCGCGTTACACGTTCACAGTCCGGTCCCATGATAGTGAACAACGCTTCAACTCCATGAACGCCATACCAGTAAAGATCTGGGTGGGTCGGTTCAACGGGACATGGACTGTAAGTTGCACACCCTGTGATTTGGCCTAACTTCGGATCGGTGCGGGCACTTGATATTCCAGGCGTGAATCGAATTGCTGAACAAGAGAAAAACGGCACTCCCGACTCTTTCGACAGGTCTGCTATTTCGATCGTATCGGCAAGCGAGGCTGCAATCGGTTTATCTATAAAGACTCTCTTGCCAGAGGCAAATACCGGGCGAACTTGTTCAAGATGTTTTCTGCCATCGACGCTCTCCAGCAAGACGACATCGACCAGATCCACGAGCGTGTCAACCGAATCAACAATCTGGATCCCCTTGTCGCGAAGTTTTTCCGTAAATTTACCAACTCGATCACGGCTCGATGCAATATCGTGGCTCCCTCCCGGAAATGCTGCCACGACTTTTACGTTCGCCAGCGATTCATCTGCGTCTGGTGCATTGAATAGATCGGTAAATGCAATGACGTGCGAAGTGTCGCAGCCGATAATGCCAGCACGTATTGTGTCGTCAGCAGCAGTAAGTGGGGATGACGCAACCCCGACTACTAGCAGCAAAGCGAAACAACCACCCAACGCTGCAAATCGACGCACAATTGCAATAGGAAGTAGACTGTGCAAGAGCCCGTTAATTGTTTTCCCGCTATTCATTTAATTGCAACTCATACTTCGTGATGCTGGTGAGAGGGATTCATTTCATCGATTCGATATCCGAATCCAGAGCCAGATAGAGTCGAGAGATCTACCTGCCCCTTACGTCTGCGGTAGAGGCCAGGATGAATCTGTGCTTCACGGGCTGATGCTTCTGGATAAAACTGCATTGCGTTTGTTTCGACTCCACCTATTGTTCCTGCGTGTGCTGCTAGCCGAACGTGTGGAATCTGCGCAAGCATCGGGTTCGTAAGGTCCTGTACCATCAGCTGCATGCCGTGTGCCTTGGCCCAGCAGAGACTCAACAGTGCGCCTGTTTGTGTCTTACAAGTTTTCAGTGCAACACCCGTCCAGCCGAGTTCATAGCCCAAGCGGACGTGTTGCCAGTCGTGGGCACTCTCGTCTAGGAATAGCGGCTTACGTCTGGCAACTTGATGGACGTCTAGGCGGCGCTGCTCAAGATCGTACTCAAAAGGTTGTTCCACATAGACAAGTCGCTCGAAAATAGCGGGCTCTTCATTGCGGAGCCGGTCTAGTACTACGTTGACGTAGGAGGTTTCTTGGACACAGCAGTTAAAATCGGCAGATAAGGCCTCGACTCCTGTCTCAAGTGAAACCTTACCGACTTGCACAAGGCGATCGTAGTCCCACTCCATGTCGTTGCCTCGCAGCTTGATTTTCAAGCACTTCAGCCCATCTGTTTCGATCCATTCTCTTAGCAGCAATGGATAGCCATCATCGGGTGGATTGTCCCCCAGTTCGCTGGAGGATAGAGGGTCAAGACCTCCAACTAGATGCCAGGCAGATAATTGCTGGGGGGGAGGAAAGACAAGAAAGTCCTCGGGGTAGGCACCTGAGAATGAAATCGTTGTCGATTGACTCTCAGCAGGTTGTAGGAAGGCAGCCAAATCTCGATTCATATAGTTCGCATTGTAAGTATCGTAGATATCTACCTGATGCAGATTCCCATAGGCATCATGCAGGGCGATGTCGAAGGCGCTATTGGCAACGAGCGCAGCCAAGTAAGGCAGCTCTTCGCCGGACCTAGCACCTGCATTGTGATTTCTTTGAAAAGCTGGAAGCACGTCGCGAAGGAAGTCATGTCCGAGTTCGAGAGGATGCCCACTACCCCGATGTTCTGGCCAAGATTGCTTGAGCTTGTGGCAGAACTCGACCAGAGAATCAAGCCGATTCTGATAAGTCATCTCGCTGGGCCAAGCCCATTGAACTGATAGTGGCGTTTCTCCCCAGCCCTCCGCTGTACGGCCGCTATTGTCGCAGACTGACATGCGCACGCGAAGGCAAACGATGCTTGTGACTATCTGATCACCAAACTTAAGCGGGACACGCAACTCGACAGGCAATAGAGACAAAGCTGCTGAGCGCACACTTACGTCAGTCGGCTTACTCTCAGTTGTTGTGAGACATTTAGAACTCGTAATGACTTTATTCTTTTGCATCGTATGCAATCCAAGAGGGTTTCGCCAATTCCTTGCGATGTAACACTCACCTTCATCCAAGTCTCTTGCAGGGTGGATACTCACATCCAAGAGGGCCTGGGAAACATGTGGCTTGTGCTACTACTCTTGCTGTGCGCTCCATTTTGCGAGAATATTCTTGGCTTGTGCGGCACGCACATTCCAACCAGTTGCAGAGACTTTCTTCAGCATATCCTGAACATCTTGTGACTTTTCCAGCCATGGATAAATGGGCCACAACGAACCAACCCCCCACGCTTCACAGCGCAGTCTTTCATGCTGTCTCATGGAGATAGGGCGAGGATGTACCAGTACTGGGTGATCATAAAACTTGCCATGCAACTCTTGGCGTTTCTCGGCCATTGCTCCCCCTTTCAAGGTAAGCGCGATGAACTCTAACGCCTCCTCTTCATTGGAGATCGTCTTGAGATGCTTTTGGCTTGCAAGATAAGAATACGCCGATGCTTCGTAATACCCAAAGGCTTGTAGTATTAATTCGGCTCGTTTCTTCTGCTCAGAAGTCTTAGTGTTACTAATTGTTAGATCGAGTAGTTCCCTGCTTCGTCGAATAATATCTTCGGATACCAACTCCATGTAATCAGGTGAATAGAAATTCAAATATTCACGATTTGAGGAAGTAAACCATTCTCCATTTGCAAGTTCCGGACTTGTCCAAAACTCTTCCCAAAGTTCGTAATATTCGGCGAGTGCCGGAGCAGCTTGCTCGCCAACACAAGTCGTGTACCAATCGTTAAGCAACTTGTCGATATCTTGGTCGGGGTTCCATTGCAATTTAAGCGCCAGATACAACTTTGGCCCTTCACCCCAATTCGGATATACTTCTGCATAATGAACGCGGACACCTTGTCGCTTTGCATACCGATAGTTCTCGGCCATTTGCCGAAAATAGATGCGTGGGAGCATGTAAGGTGTGCCATAGAGGTATTCATAAAATCCTAACGTTGGGCTGGCATTTGCCCAGGATTCAGTCAGCTCACGACCACGTTTTTCAAGGCTCTGATCAAACCACCTCATCCGGTCTTGCGTAAGGCATGGAACAAGCCGTTCATGCAACTTCAACTCCGTCGGCGGCACCCCTACTTGATAGTATGCCAAGCACCCAAAGTACTTGTCCGGATACGACTTGAGTACTTCAGTTACAACCTGATTACACCACTCGAAGTAACGATTGGAAACGTCACGTACACCTAAGTAATTATTCTCTCCCGTATCTCTTGATTGACAGGTTGCGCACTCACAATCGCCGCCGCTGTCATTTACAGCCAGTGAGAAGGACGTCGCTTCTGGATGCGTTCGAAAGAACTCATTGATGTTCTTTACGGCTTCCTTAACAATACCTTCCGCTGTGAAACAAGGTTGCCAGCCGTCGATTACGCCCTCGCTAGGCAAATACCGTTTGCCATTTTGAATCGGAAAGAAGTGCGGATGCGTCTTAGAATACTTTTCAACTGGAAATAGATGCAACAAATTGTGGTGAAAGTCAATTCGACTTCGCATGCGGTTGCGTCTTGCCCACTCGCTCTGGACGACATTGGGGAACCCACTCATGAACCGGGAAATGCTGGCCGGTTCCTGCCGAACAGCCTCTCTTGGTCCCACGATTGCTGGCCTTTTAGGAACATAGGTACCATCCTCTCCTGGTAGCAACCACCTAACTCCAACAACTTCTTCAAGAAACTCGCATACTCCGAACTCCGTTCCCCAATCTGTTGGCCCAGCAATTACAAGATTCTGTTCATCCACCGGATGAATCACAAACCCATCGGCGTCTAGCTCACTTAAATGCAAATGAGACTGCTTCGCGAATTGCGTTCTCCCCACATGAATACGAGAGCCCTGCATGGGAACCTTTGATTCATGAACTATGCTCAACGTAGCCGCAGAAGATTCTTCGATGTATTCTGACAATAATGCCGCAGCT
Source organism: Adhaeretor mobilis (assembly GCF_007741515.1). Lineage (GTDB taxonomy): Bacteria > Planctomycetota > Planctomycetia > Pirellulales > Lacipirellulaceae > Adhaeretor > Adhaeretor mobilis. The sequence goes on along the minus strand of NZ_CP036263.1, from coordinate 4,516,084 downwards.
TTTCGGTTCCGAATCGAAGGCTCATCCGGAATTACAATCACTCCTTGTGCGAGGTGATCTCTGACAATGGGGATTTCTTTACCATCAACCTGAACCTGAATTGCCGTAGTAAGTACTAGAATGATTACCACCCAGCAGAAACATGATTTTCTGCGAATGAGCAGAAGACTCGCAATAGGTTCTCTAACTCGATAGCAATCCCACCGATTTATCAGCGTTGTCAGTTCCACGGATGCTCCACGAGAATCGTTAAGGGGGCGTTGATGACCGTAAGGCTAGCTCGTCTACCGGCTATTTTACAGTGCACGGAGTGAGCTTGAGTTAGTTCTGTAGCCAAAGAAGGTGATTCTGTTGAATTGGCGACGCGTAGGTGTTTTCAAATCTGTCGGGAAACTCGCATCATCCGCAATCAAATGCGCATCTCAATTGAGATGCGTATGGGCACTAGTCCTCGCAAGTTTCAAAATTGCCGTTTGCAGGCGAGTCCTCTCATCAGTACTAACTCAACGTACTTGCCGAAGTGAGCGATATTCGCTGTGCAATGATCACTTTCTCAGTAACACTACAAAAACACTACGGCGTCTTGCCATCAACACTCTCTATAGGCAGATGGGAAAGATCAAGGCTATGCGCCGGTGCCATACGCTCGTTCACCTTATCCCACCCCATCATTTGACTGGTACGCCACGATTCATTGGCCATGCACATCGCTGCAACCGCAGCGAGGCCATTGTCGACAGGACAGGCCAATGGTTTGCCCTCGCGTAAATGATTGTGCAAGTTCGTGTGGTGAAGATGGATGTCCTCCTTTGGGGGATTATGATCCGAAGCCAGCTCCTTGCCATCTTTATCTCTCGCAATCCACCCGTCAGGCGTGAAATAGAGTGTGCCTCTGTAGCCGCGGATCAAGTGATCAAAACCCACACGGTTGCTTTGCGTGCCCAGCACGTATACCGTCATGCCTCGTGGGTATTCGGCGATCATCTCGAAGTTGTCGGGTAAATCGCGACCATCATTCCATTGCCATATGCCCCCCATCCCTACAACCCTGCGCGGAAAGTCGAGATTACAAGCTTTAATTATTCTCGATATACGATGGATGAAGAGATCGGTTGCGATGGAGCCGGAATAGGCCGAGTAGCAACGCCATTCGAAATAGTGCTGCGGATTCCAAGGGACGCTTGGCGCGTCTCCAAGCCAAGCAGCCCAGTCCAGATCCTCGGGCTTAGGCATCTGGTGATCCAGATCCTGCTTGCGAAACAGGCCTTGCTTATCATATCGGCGGACGTATTCGATTTGCGCCTGCACGACCTGGCCGATGACCCCTTCAGCGATAGCTTTTGCTGCGGAGGTGTAGCAATCATCCGACATCGACTGAACTCCCACTTGGAGAGCCCGCCCAGTTTCTTCTTGCTTCTTGGCAATAGCCTGACCTTCTCTAATGGTGTGAGCCAAAGGCTTTTCGCAATAACTCGCTTTGCCAGCATCCAAAGTATCGAGAACCATTTGCGCATGTCGATGTTCCGGCGTTGCAATCACTACGTAATCAATTTCCTTCTTATCCAGCAGCTTGCGATAGTCGACGATGGCTTCCGTCTTCACGATGGCCGCACCATGCTCCGCGCGAGTTCTCCAGCAGTCGGCAACACCGTGAAAGTGGAGATTATTAGTTGCCTTCAAGTCTTGGCAGGCATTGAGATGGTTGGTGCCCATGCCGCCGGCACCTATAAAACCAACACCTATTCGTTCATTGCTGCCCAATATTCGAGCATAGCTTTCGGCTGAGAAAGCGGAAACTGACGCGGAAAATGCGCTGGCTGCAAGAAACTGTCTTCGCGAGGTACTGATATTGTGGTCCATGCTACTCCTCTAAATGCTACATTGTGATTAGAATATCTACGCTCTCATCAGGTCAGGTATGCTGTCAAACCGATTTTCATTGCATTAGGCGAGCCGGGGCTCGGGACAACCAAGAACCCCTAGAGCATAAGCAGTGAGACGCAATACTGTTCTCCAACTACGCAGGCAAGCTCCCGCGAAAGGTATCGCTCTTGGCAGTCACAAAGGTCGCTGCCACGAGCGTCAATCTGACGGCAGGCCGATATGACATTTTGGGGTCGCTCGGGACGCAAAACAGCGTATGCGGAGAAGTACCTTTGCGCGAGCATACTTTCAATACGGCCGATAATTGTCACCGGATTACCGCTCTCCTAATGATCGCGTAGTTTGCGGCAAGGATCTAATATCAGAAGTTTTCACTTGGTTTCGGCTCCAATCCTGGCATGGATATTATAGATGACTTGGCGGTTTTATGGACTGCATCCAGGCGTATGAGCGATCCCTCACGCTGTTTGCCGACAGCGCCGTCGGAACGCATTGAGAGTATTGAGAATGCCTGCTCCATCGTGCGAGAATAGTGCGGCAGAATCTCAACTGCCGCTGCAAAATTCTCTCGAAGCTTCGTATCGGAGGTTGGCGTTGCGGTCAATGTTGTGACGAACCGCAGTGCTGATCGCTGTTGCTGGTCAAGATCGACCCCTAGCACGTCCATGCATTCCTCAAAGCTCCGCCCCTGCCCACCTAGCAAACGACAGAGCAATTGGAGCGTTCGAGTTACGAGTTTTTGCATCCAAGGTTGTTCCTGGACCAGTTGAAGGTTCGCGGAGAAATGTGCTGGTGCGTTTAGGTAAAAGTAGCACCGGGAAGCGCGAATGCGAAGAAAGCGGACATTCTCCAAGAGTTCCATTAATGGATCCACAGTCAAATCGTTAACTTGCTGCTTCAAGTCCACTAGCGAAAAAGGGCTTGGTAATTCCAAATGCTCTACAGACCGGCACACCGGTTCGAACAACTCTTGAAACCCAGTCCACAGCAGTTGTTCAAAGCGATCCAAACGTGACGGATCCGATAGCTCCGGAGTATCGTAGTGAGCATCAACTTGTTGTAGCATCGCTTGGGTTTGCCTCTTGGCAAAATCATTCTCGATCAGCCACCTCAGCGACTCTCGTTTGCCCACAAAATGCCTGCGGGCTAGCAACGTAGCGGCAGAGAGCATCGGAGGCGCATAATAATGCCAACAGCGCGAGTGTAGCGCATATTTTGGTTCATATGCGCCAAGATTAATGGGCGGGTCAATGCCGTGAATGTAGGGAGAATAGTATGTTAAGAATCTCGCCAAATGGTATTGTTCGTCGATTGCGCATAGTGGTCTTGGCAGCGTTCGCGATTTTAGGCGACTTAGCCACTCGCCACTGCCCCACCACACATTCCATACCGAATACTCGGGGTGGTGAAGCCGCTCGTGATCGAGTTCTGTCAAAGAGATACCCGCTCCGGGGGTATGTTCATTGATCCGGTTCCATTCTGGATGGTGTTCGACCATTTCACGGTGGATGCGACCAACGTGCCAGTCAATTTGGACCCAGTCTGAGGCGGTGGTCGTCTTGTCGCAGACCACACGGAAGTCCATATCGCTCAGTCCCGGCACTAAGTCGCCCGTCGGCCACTTGCTAATCAAAGCCACTACACACGGGTTCGCAGCCGAAAGCCGATTGCCAATGTATTCAGCAACGTCCCCAAACTGCGCTTGTAATTTACCCAGTTCACTAGTTGTTGTCATATTCTCATCCGCCTTCGATCCATGTCCGGCAAGTTGCCGCTTGCTTGATCCAATCCATCATTTGGGTTGCCGCTATGCCGTCATCACCACTGAATCTGGGTGCACGACCTTCGAGAATGCTTGTCGCGAAATCATCGATCAGTCCATAATGCGCATTGGGATGCCGGTTCAATCGTGAAGTGGTAGTCTCACGACCGCACGTGATTTTCATCTCATCACTGTCGGTCGGCGTAAGAGAAACTTTCGTTTCGCTACCCACGATGTGCAGTTCGTCGGTCCATGTCTTGCTATTCCATTGAAACGACAACGTACATGGAAAACCGTCTGCGAAGACCAAGATCCCAGTAGCAGAGTCTTCCACTGAATAGTCTTGAGTGCGAGTGCGAACGTCGCTCACCGTCTTTTGAGGCAAGCCGAACCACCATGCCAGTAGATCGAGCCTGTGCGACCCGACGTCGCTCAGGACTCCGCCTCCCGAGTACTCCGGTCGAACGCGCCAGGCATTCGAATCATTCGGCGACGGCGCGTACCAACTATGCAGCGCAACACGGGCCAAAACAATTTGGCCAAAATCACCCTGCTCCAGCATGCTGTGAACCCGCTGAAAGGTCGGCCAAAAGCGGCGGTAATATGCAACGGATAACCTGCGGCCGGCCTGCTTGGCAGCGACATTCATCGCCTCGGCCTCACTTGCGTCGAGTGCCATCGGCTTTTCCACTAAGACGTGCTTCCCAGCACGCAGCGCGGCGATCGCTTGCGGAGCGTGCAGAAATACCGGAGTCGCAATGTAGACCGCGTCAACCTCCGTGTCCGTGAGCATTTGTTCGAAATCCGTATACACCTTGCCAGGCACTAGAGCACGCAGCTCATCAGTTCGGCGATCTGGATCACGTGTGACGCAGGCTTGGAGAACACTTTGTGGCTGTTCGAGGATGGCTGGACCTACACGTTTGCGAACAATATCCCCCAAGCCGACGATTGCCCAACGCAGTTTTTCCATTGATGTCATTGTGGTTCACTTTTTTTTGTACGCACACTAATTCTAAGCTGCTCACGACTTTTGTATTTCCGCTAAGGACGATTTAATTGCCCATGCGAGATACTCGCAGTCATCGGAAGTGGTCTTTGGAAAGAGCGGAAGGCTGACAACTTGCCGAGAGGCTTTGGCGGCGATTGGACAGTCAGATCCTGCTTCGGAATAACCCAGTTCACTCATCGCGTCCCAAGTCCAAATCGCAGGATAGTGCATGCCACATGAGACGCGATATTTGTTCTTGAGTACACTTAAGAACTCCGCTCGATCCAGCGGAAAGCGGTCGGTGTTGAGGCGAACTATGTATAGATGGCAGCCGTGCCCATCTTCGATACCGTCTGGGAGAATCAACTCTTCCACTCCTTCCAGCATCCGATGCATGACCTGAAACACTTCGAGCCGACGGCTGATCACACGATCTATTTTCGCAAGCTGGGTGAGTCCCACCGCAGACTGGGGCTTGGTCATCCTATAGTTGAATCCTACTGAGGCCACACGCAACTGTGGGCCATAAACGTAGCCAAAGGTTTTCTTTTGGCGAACCACCTCAGCAAACTCTTCATCATTACTGGTTACGGCACCACCTTCACCGAGGGTCGTCATATTCTTGTTTGACTGAAAGCTATAGCAGTTGGCGCGTCCACGTCCGCCAATAGGAGCTCCGCGATACTTTGTTCCGACGGCATGAGCGGCGTCGTAAATAATCGGGATGCCGGTTTCGTCCGATATGGCGTCGAAACCGCCACAGTCCGCTGCCAATCCTGCAAAGTGTACGGGCAGGATCGCCTTGGTGCGCGGTGTAATACGTCTTCGCACATCTTGGGGGTCGAGGCACATGGTATTCGGATCGATATCGGCAAAGACAACCTTTGCTCCAAGCGCGATGGCACACGTCGCGGTGCAGACAAAGCTCAAGGGTGTAGTGATGACTTCATCGCCGGGTGCGATTTCCAATGCCATCATGCATAGATCGAGAGCGGTGCCGCAACTATTAACCGACACCGCTTTCGCAGCTCCCTCGTGCTTGGCTAGCGCCTGCTGAAAATCGTTTTCCTCGGGCAATGGAAAGAAACTACCGCTGGGTTCAGCTGCGCCCTGCATGACTGCCAACGCAGCCTCAATATCGTCCTGTTCAAAAACGCCACCTAAAGCGGCAAATGGAATTTCTCGGATCGCGGGTGATGTTTTCATGGGTCTAAAAGATCAAGTTCTTGCGGGTAAATGTGATAATAAAGAAAAAACAGGTAAGTCACTGCCTATGTGGAGCCGCCGCCCGATAGGCAGTTGCAAGCTCGCTGACTGTTGCAGACTTAAGCCGCACCTCGTATCGGTCAGCCAGCATTGAGAAATCACTCAACATCTGTTTGAATGTCTGACGGCGGAAATCGTTTGGCTCGTCGTAACGGAATATGTTGTGGCTCAACCCCACAATTGACTTGATCGGTCCGAGACGAAGTTTTTCACGTTGCAGGATTTTGTCGATGAGAAACTTCTGATTTTTGGCGTCAAATAATTCCACACGCAAGTCTTGCGGATGTCCACCCGACCAGAGCATCGAGTCGGGATCGGTGGACACCGGAACTTCCACCAAGTCCAGCCCACTCTCCAGCAGTCGATTTGCCGGGTGTGCATAATGCACATGATCGGGTGCACCTGTCCAATTACTACGCAATTTCATTATTTTGCGACCCGGCATTGAGTGAGAGCAACTAGTGAATCCCAACTCAGCCGTGACGGCAAAGGTGGCGTCGTTGGCCGAGCAGCTTCCGGTGCGGAATGTTCGCGGCTCGAAACCTAAGGCGTTGGCAAATTGAAGAACGGCAGTTCGATACATCTCGTGTTGTTCATCTGCGGTATAGGCACCGCAGAAGTCATCGTACCCTTCTTCTTGTGGATGATAATGCAAGCCTATCTCCACTCCTTCTTCAGCAAACGTATTCAATAACTTTGGATAGGCCTGCGCATCTCCTGGCAGCACGAACAATGTGGGCATCATGCCCGCGGCCATCGTTAGATCAACAAATGCTCGCGCCGAGCGGCACCCCAACTCTATGTCGTTGACTGCGCGTTGCGTCGCCTCACAGTCCAAAGTCCAGCTAACGTAGATTTCTGTACTCATGTCGACCTATGAATTCACTGTGTTGGAAGCTGTTTGGACTCGATCACCATCAGCGCTTTCTTCGGCCGAACTCTTATGAAGAATGCTCCGACCCTCATTAAGGGCTTGCCGGCTTCCTTGGCGGAGGAAGCCAACATCGCTGCCAATCGCAAGCAATTGATATCCCATATCGAGATGCGCCGACAGTTCGCTAACGCCGATGCTCGTGCCGCTCCACTTATCGGCGGACTGTGCGGCCCGAGCGGTATTACCCCGTGCGATTTGGATTGACTCGTTTTCCGCTGCACAAGTTTCAATAGGCAGTCCCAGGCTTAATTTGAAATCGTCGCAACCGAAGAACAGACCATCAATGCCGTCAACTGCGACAATCTGCTCTACATTTTTTAAGCCGATACGGGATTCGATCTGCGCCATAATCAACGGTTCACTGGATCGGTAATAATCATGGCCATTGACGTCGATCACCCTGCGACCTCCGTACGATCGATTCCCCTGCGGAGGGAATCGCAAGGCGCGCACGATCGCAGTCGCCATCTCGGCAGAGTCAACCTGCGGAATCATCATTGCGGACGGCGCAGTATCGGCATACTGTGACAACAAGCCAGGGTCGTGCGTCGGCACACGCAGCACCGTCTCCAACCCAAGCCACGATGCAGCACGTACCGCGCTCAGGGCATCGCCGAATGACAACTGACCGTGTTGCCCATCGATCCACACAAAATCCCATCCTGGTCCTATGGTTTCCAAAATCCCTTCGGCCGGGTAGCCATAATAAAACCCCAGCAACGGCTCCTTGTTGCGTAGGCGCTCCGACAATTGATTAGTGCGACTTGTCATCGAATTTCCTTGATTGCTTCATCCCTAGCTTCGAACGCCAAGGCATATGCCACTTCTAGTTGTCCTTGCTCTGCTTGCAGATGTGCATCACCCAGTCAATTCGGGGGTGTAAGCTAAACTGTCTCCGACAAACGTGGCCAGTGAAATAAGTTCAGCGCTGGCGCCGAGCATGGCTGGTGTCAGCCGGACGACTTCTGAATAATCCGGATTGAAATGCGTGTTCGCTGACTGCCACAGTCGATGCAGTAGCGCAGGTCGATTCCGAAATATGTAGCCATCAATGACGATGCAATCCGGGTCGAAGCAAGCTACAGCCGTTCCCAGCGCACGGCCAGCCGAAGAAACCACCTCGTCGACCATTCTCTGGGCATAGGCAAACTGCTCTTCGGTCGCCAATCGCACCAACTCATCGACCACCTTGGATGCGCGGCTGTTCTCAGCTAAATGTACCAATCGTGCAATAGCCGGCTCTTGGGCAAGCTTTGAATCTGCCGCAGTATCCGCAATAATTCGTCGTACCAGAGCAGGTCCACTAATAGTGGCTTCCAAACAACCACGTTGGCCACATCCACAATGTGGGCCATTGGGTGTTACAACAATATGACCGATCTCCCCGCTATGACTCCGAGCGCCACGAAACAACTCGCCACGAACCACGGGTCTGGCGCTCACTCCATCGGCAGCATTGAAAAACAGCATTACCTCGCTTCCCTGCCCGGCTCCGTGACGGTATTCCGCTACAGCCCGACTACGACCATCGGAACAATAAACCGTCAAGCCAAAGGCCTCGCGTGCCAACTGCACTACAGAAACGTCGCGCCAGGGAAGTACAGTAGAAAATTGCAACACACCATCCGGAGACACATAGCCATTAACGCTCAATCCCAGTGCTCGTAAACCTCCCCACTTGATGTCCGACTGCTCCGCCAATTGGCGGGCTCTCCCCGAGAGTTCCTGCAGAAGCGCATGGGGCTCGGGCGACTTGCCTAGCTCGACGGAACACTCAGTAAGCACAGTCCCCGCCAAAGTCACAATACCGACTTCTGCGTGCGAGCCGTCGATGTGCACTGCCAACACCTCTCCGGGGGGAGCAAACCGGAAAACCGTCGCCGGCTTACCGGGACCCACGACTCGTTTCCCAACGGTTTCTACTAGCCCCGCCTCGCGTAAACGTTTCAGAACACATGAAATCGTAGAGCTTCGCATTCCCGTAAGTCGGCAGACTTCGGCTTGGGTTTGGGCACGTCCAGCACGAATTAAATCGAGAATACTGCGGTCAGAAAGGTTGCTCATAATAATTGCGTTACCGCCTGCTAAAGAAAGAGGAGTATGAAGCGAGCCTAATAGGAGGCGATGAGTCGGCTCGCACTTGTGTTTAGTAGATCCCTTTGAAGCAATCTCTCCCCTCTAGCACCAACATCGCGTAGCTAATTATCTCAGGTATCGTATTAAAAGTAAAGTGCATATGCCATTGGCGCAGGGATTTGGCACATAAATCAGAAAATGAGGCCTAGAACGCTTGACTGAATGCTCCGTTTTCGTGATAATTGACACTACAAGGAATCCATCACCCTCATCGATTCTTAGCACTTTTTCGATCATGCATGTGAAAGTTACTCGTCGCATCTTTGTTCAAGCGGCCCTAGCGACTCAGCTTGTATTTGGATTACTGGGGAGCGTTCCTGCGAAGGAACGCTCATCAAAGAATGAAGCCGAACAAGGTGACACTTCAACGCTCGCTAAGAAGCCACATATCGTCGCGGACGGATTCATCACGCGTGACCCGAGTGAGTCGGCGTTTATGCCTTACATCACGCCGCTCTCTGATGGCACGTGGATTGCGACGCAATACACTGCCTCGTCGCTCGCCGCTCCTGATACGGAAGTGCAGGTATTGCTCTCCCGAGATGAAGGGCGTCACTGGGAACGTTTGCCGGGATTGAATCTGGAATCGAGCGACAACCCCTGGTCGTATCGCAGTCCGTCAACTACCGAGCTTCCTGATGGCCGTCTGGCGATGTTGGTAAATCGCTTTCGATTCTCAGGAAAAACTCTCGCCGATTTGAAGACTGGCGCCATGCCCGAGAGCGAGCGATTGGTGCTGTGGTCTTCAGACGCTGGGCATAGCTGGTCGGCACCGCAGGTTGTGCCCGCCGATCTTCCCGCCGACAAATATACTTGCCATGGCATGGGGCGGTTGATGGTGTTGAAGCCCAATCGCTGGATGTATCCCTTGCAAGTAGGAATGCCCAAAGGTTACGCCAATCGCGACCACAAGGCGGCTGCAGTGTTCACGGAAGACGCCGGCAAAACCTGGAGCGATTTCACCATCGTCGCCGATGACACCGATGATCGAATCGAATACCACGACCAAAATAGCACGCTACTTAGCAATGGTGATTTATACACCATGTTTTGGGCCATTGACTGGACAAAGCAGTCCGATCTGACCAATCACTGGGCCATATCACGCGATTGTGGTCGCTCGTGGTCGTCACCGCAGCCAACGAATCTACGCGGGCAAGTTTGTTGCCCAATTGCACTTTCGGATGGTCGCATTGCAGTAATTTACAATTACCGGCACAAACCTCAGGGGGTTCGCCTGGCGGTGAGCAACAATTTCTCGGAGTACGACCTTGAAAACGAAGTTGTCGTCTTCGACGCTGGTAGTGAAACCTCGACTCAAAAGGCGGCCAACAACACTGTAATCGCCAAGAACACTGTAATTGCCTTTGGGCGTCCAAATGGCGTGCTTCTGCCAAACGGCGATGTGCTGGTGGCTTATTTTTGCACAACGGGCGGAGTGACACACGGTCGCTGGGCACAGGTGTCAGTTCCCTGAACCACCACTTTTTGAGGCGTGCGACATTACTTGAGAGAAACGAAATGGGTTATGTACAAGCCGTGTTTTCTTTCACTGATATCTTATTCGTCACCTGTTCAGCAAACGCCTCGGCGGGCAATCCTGGGCGGCGAGAAAGATTGCGGCTTTGCGGTCCAGAGAGAAACTCGTCGAGCATGGGTGTAGTGCAGGTCGCACCCTTGCCCTAGTGTTCACATCGTTGCACGAGAGACCAAGCATGGGGCCAATCCAAAAGTCAAGTGTCAGGCTGACGGGCATCACCATGACAATTTTGTTTTTACATGCCGGAACAGTCGTCGTCCACGCCGCCCCATTAATCCATGCCACCATGGATAATGCCAATGTGAGTGGAGGCGGTAGCGGCGATACTAGCGTGGCAGACTTTACTGTTTTCGATTCGTCTGGAAATAACTTGGATGGTCTAGCTACAGGACCTAGCGAATCGACACAGAAGGTCGTTTCCGGTCAAGCCGGCATGATCGGCGAAAGCCTGCAATTACTAGAAGCGAGCATTGATCCGGGGCTAGAGCGTCACGTCGATTTCGGAGACGTTGCCAATCCAGTTCCTGGGAACGGATACACTGCATCGTTGTGGTTTAATCCGACAAGCGCCCCTCTCGCTCCCGCGCTGCTCAAAAAAGGGGCTATGGGGAGCACCAATCAAGGCTTTGCCATTGATTTGAATGCCTCTTCAGGTGGTTTCGTGCAGATTACAGCAAACCCCAATGAGGGGATTCGCGACAACCGTGTCGGCATGAGGTATTACCATATCCTTGAAGTGGATACTTGGTATCACATTGCTCTTGTGCTTGATGATAACAATGATGTTTTAGTTGGCTACTTCAACGGTGCTGGTTCTGGCACTACTACTGTGACGGGCAATCATGAGAATTTAGCTAATGGCTGGGTAACGGCTCCCAGCAATGTCGTAGGCAACGGCTATGCAGGCGGCGCGAGTTTCGCCACGGATTACAGTCTCAACTTGGGCGATAGATGGTATGTTGGCAGTTCTTCTAAAGCGCCCTTTCCTGGATACCTTGATGACTTTTCCGTGTGGAATCGGGCACTCAGCCCGATCGAGATTCAATCGCTGAATACGCTGGCGACGGAAGGTAACCTGAACTATGACGCCGGCCAAGCTGATTTGCTGTGGCAGGTATTCGCTGGGGATCTGGCTGAGGTCACGATTGGCAACAAGACTTGGCAGTCAGACCCCGCCCTCTTAGGTACTCCCGGCAGTGTGATTGACTTAGGCGCTGGCAACTTTGGTTTGGTCTTGGACAGCGACGGAGTCGGGGGGGTCACGACGGATTTCGTGACATTTGTGCTTGGGGACTTCGACATGGATAACGACGTGGATGGTAATGATTACCTCGTTTGGCAGCATGATTCTGGAGTTGGAAGCCTAGCGCACTGGCAAACAAACTATGGGATGAACTTGTCGACAGTCGCCGTTGATGCAGTGCCGGAGCCTAGTGGTTTCGTGTTGCTTGTAGGTTGTCATCTGTTGGTGTTTATTTACCGGAAGAGATTGCTTTCGCCTGATATGAGTCGCCGCGACCCGATCCGAACTGGCGTCGACTCTGCGATAATAGGACTGGCGAGTCTGGCGCGCATTACGACTGCCAATGGCGATGGTGAATTTATTATGAAGCCGTATCGTCACAACAATCAGCGACTCGAATTAGGGCCCGAGCGTGCGAACGCAAATGTAATCGTTCGGCTCGAATTTGTGGAGCCAAAAGCATGAAAGTTGTAAAACCCAAGAACAAGGTGGTGGTATCACACGCCGCGGAGGCAGTCGTCGAATTGTCAAATTCCAGCAAGAAAGAATTGTGGCGAAATATGTTGAGGCGGGACACGGCGAACACTATTGGAATCCACCCAAGCCCTTTCGTCGCACTTGCAGTTGGGCTGCTTGCCGCATTTCTACCTGCCAGGACGGTGGCAGCGACTTTTCAGGCAGTAGCTGCCCCAGGCGGAGCGAAGGTCGCGTGGGGTGACTACAACAACGACGGGTGGGTAGATTTCCAAGCCGGTGGCACTCTCTGGCGCAATAACGGTGGCTTCACTTTTATTCCCGAAAGGAGCTTGGAGGCATCTGGCTTATGGGGCGATTACAACAACGATGGATGGCTCGACTATTATGCGTATAACAATCAGCAGCTCTTCCGAAGCCAGTCGGGAAACAGTTTTGTACTCACCACCCTGCCGTCGCTGCCCGTCCAAGCCAGCCGTGGGGCAAGTTGGGGCGACTTCAACAATGACGGCTTCCTAGATCTCTATACGGGAGGCTATGAAAACTATCCTGATGCCTACTATTCTGATGTCATTTTGCAGAACAATCAGGGAACCTCTTTTTCACAAACTTGGATGCAGCCAAACGACGCCATCGTCACCAGCGGTCGACCACGACCGGGCCGCGGAGTGACCTCTGCCGACTTCGACCGCGATGGAGACCTGGATGTCTACGTTTCGAACTACCGCTTGGAGCCAAATCAATTGCACGTGAATGGTGGCAATGGCATCTTTAGCGACCAAGCAGCAACGCGCGGCGTCCAGGGGGGGCGGTGGGGTGGCACCTGGGGACATGCCATCGGGGCGGCCTGGGGCGACTTTAATAATGACGGCGAGATTGACTTGTTCGCCGGACACTTCGCTCATCCCGGCCAACCTGAATCCCAATTCCTGAGAAATCGGGGAGCGGCTGGCGGGTATACCTTCGAAGACATGGGGCAAGGTGGCGTAGGTTGGCAGGAGTCGTATGCCTCTCCGGTGGTAGGCGACTACGACAACGACGGCTACCTCGACTTGTACTTCACCGCCGTCTACAGCGGCGACCATCCACGGCTCTATCGCAATAATGGAGATTGGAGCTTTACCGACGTAACCAGTATCGCCGGTCTGGCTGGACTTGGTGTGACTTACCAAGCCGGCTTTGCCGACTACGACAACGATGGCGACCTGGACCTGGTCACCGAAGGCAAGCTTTTTCAAAACCAAGGCAACAACAACCATTGGCTAAAGGTTAAGCTTGTCGGTGATGGGCAGTCGATCAATCGGGACGCGGTCGGTGCACAAGTCCGCATTGATCTCGGCAACCACACGCTCCTCCGACAGGTCGAGTTCGGCACCGGTGAGGGCAATCAAAATGAGTCGACTCTCCACTTCGGTCTGGGGGGCCATACCGCGCCTGTCGATCTGGAGATATTCTGGCCAGGCGGGGCTTCTCAAGTACTCTTTGACTTGCCGGTCGACCAGCTGTCGACCGTCGAATTTGGTCTCATGCTCGGGGACTTCGATATAGATAACCAGGTGGATGGCAATGATTTTCTCGTGTGGCAGAGCAATCCTGGAGTTGGAAGCCTAGCGGACTGGCAAACAAACTACGGAATGAGCTTGCCATCAGTCGTCGTTGATGCAGTGCCAGAGCCTAGCGGTTTCGTGTTGATTGTAGGTTGTCACTTGTTGGTGTTTATTTACCGGAAGAGATTACTTTCGCCTGATATGAGTCGACGCGACCTGTTCTACACTGGCGTTGACTCTGGGGTGATGAGTTTGCTCCCGAAATAAAGGATGGCGAAGAATTTTCTATTCGCTGGTTGTTTGGCTTTTGCCCTGCCGACAATCGTGGACGGAAGAAACGGATTGCGGCTTTAAGGTCTAGAGAGAGGCTTGTCGGGCATGTGCTAGTTGCGCGCAGCGCTATTGTCTTAGTGTTCACTTCGTTGAAAGGGAGACCAGTCATGAGTTCGATCCGAATGTCAGGTGCCATTGTGACGGACATCACCATAGCAGTTCTGTTTCTGCTTATCGGAACAGTCGCCGTCCACGCCGATCCATTGATTCATGCCACCATGGATAATGCCGATGTAAGCGATGGCGGTAGCGGCGATACTAGCGTGGCAGGCTTTACTGTTTTTGACACGTCTGGGAATAGCTTGGATGGTTTAGCTACAGGACCTAGCGAATCGACACAGAAGGTCATTTCCGGTCAAGCCGGCGCGATCGGCGAAAGCCTGCAGCTTACAGAAGCGAGTATATTGCCCGGGGAAGAGCGTCATATTGATTTCGGCAACGTTGCCAATCCAGTTCCTGGAAACGGTTATACCGCATCGCTGTGGTTTCAGCAGACCAGCCCTATTCCTACTGCCCCCGCGCTGCTTAAGAAAGGCGCTATGGCGAGCACAGATCAAGGCTTTGGAATTGACCTGAACGCCACTTCAGGTGGTTTTGTACAGATTGCAGCGAACCCCGATGATGATGGGAGCAGGGACAATCGTGTCGGCATGAGATTGTACGGTGCTCTTCAAACGAATACCTGGTTTCATGTGGCGTTAGTGTTTGATGATGACAACGATGTTCTGATCGGCTACTTCAACGGCGCTGGTTCCGGCAATGCCACCGTGTCGGGTACGGATCAAGAACTTGAAAACGGGTGGGTGACGGCTCCATCTAGTGTGGTAGGGAACGGCTATGCTGACGGCACGAGCTTTGCAACGGATTACAGTCTCAACTTGGGTGATAGATGGTATGATACTCGTCCCATTAAGGCCCCCTTCCCTGGGTATCTCGATGACTTTGCTGTCTGGGACAAGGCGCTCAATTCGGCGGAGATCAACTCGCTTGTCAGCTTGGCCAATCACCCCGGACTAAAATACAACGCAAGTCATGCCGACAGCCTCTGGCAAGTGTACGACGGCTCCCTGACTGACGTCACTATCGATGGAAAGACTTGGGAGTTCGATGCCGAAATCTCCGGCACGCCTGGCAGCGTCGTCGATTTGGGTGCGGCCGGTACAGGTTTGGTCTTGGGTAGCAACGGAGTCGGGGGGGTCACGACGGATTCCGTGTCGCTGACACCGGGCGACTTCGACGCAGATTTCGACGTGGACGGCCAGGATTTCCTCGCATGGCAGCGAGATCCCGGAGTGGGGAGCCTGGCGGATTGGCAATCCAACTACGGAGAAAGTTTTTATCCCCTCTCCGCTGTCCAAGCGGTTCCGGAGCCTAGCTGCCTCGCTTTGATCGTAGGGTGCAATTTCATGTTGCTTTGTTATCGGAATCGCAACTGCTGATTGGCTTTCTCTTTACTTAGTTTGGTGAACGGACATGAACAATTCAGCCACGATCAGTTCCCAGGCCGGGGCAGCGGCTGGTCGTGGTTGATTTGTGTGAATTCTGTTGGATCGTGCTCTAGGAGATTCCCATGAAGTCAAGACTGACGCGACGTTCAGACTTATCCGCGATTTGTGAAAAGTCGAAAGAGCGTACCTGCAAGGTGCAAATAGAAGGTGGTTTCACCTTAGTGGAATTGTTGGTTGTCATCGCGATCATCGGCGTTTTGGTCGGACTGCTGTTGCCGGCCGTTCAGGCGGCGCGAGAAGCCGCTCGAAGAGCGCAATGCGTAAATAATCAGAAGCAAGTTGGCTTGGCCATACACAGTTACGAGAGTGCAAACAGCAATCTGCCGCCAGGCTCTTCGGGGTGCAGTACGGTCACCCTGTCATGGACAGGTGCTTCCGCGTTTGTTTATATGTTGCCCTTCTTAGAACAGGCCAATTTGGCTGCTGACTTTGATTTTAATCGACTGGTTTATAGTGGACAAAACAGGCAGTCCATTGGCGCGAGCATCGCGACGTTCATTTGTCCCAGCGATGACGCAGCGGGACGTTATTTCCAAGCTTCGAATTCAGCTGATCGCCGTGCCCGGTCCAATTATGTCGTCTCCTTTGGTTCCGATATATTGTTACCAACTGGAAAGGCCTCGTGGAGCACACTTGCCTATTGCAGTGGAGATGACTCCGATCATGACACAGACGGCGCTTTTCGCATGCTTGTTGGGCGTCGTTTAAAAGACTTTACAGACGGAACTTCCAATACCGCCGCTGCAAGTGAACTGTTAGTCGGCGAATCTGATGACGGTAGCAGTAAGCCCTACGAAACTCGTGGCATCTGGGCGCTGGCATGGATGGGCAAGTCCATTTACACGCATCGTAATACCCCTAATACAAGTGTTGGCGACCGCATCGATCGTACTGCGTGTATTTCGCAGCCACAAATGCCTTGCGATACCACGGCGGGCGTGGACCGACAAAACGAACATGCTGCTGCCAGAAGCATGCACACCGGAGGCGTGAATGTATTGTTTGTCGACGGTCATGTGAGTTTCTACAGCGACACGGTTGATCTAATCCCTTGGCGAGGAATCTCGACGATTGACCAAGGCGAAGTCGCGCCGACACAGTGAACCGACCTGCAACACAACTGCAGGCCGCGACCATGAGTTGTGACCGAGCAGCAGCCACTATCTTTACCACGGTGATCGCCTCTTGACGCCCAAATGGCGTGCACCTCCCGAACGGCGATGTGCAGGTGGCCTACTCTCGCACCTCTGGCGGAATGCCACACGGTCGACGAGATCAGACATCAGTACTCTGAGCCACCCCAGCAAACCGAAATCAGCAGCGATCTTATTGCCAGGTTTCGTAGTAATGCATTGGGCTTAAAACCTGAGAAAATCATTTGCTTGCATAAAAACAGCTAATCACAACTGGCCCATTGACAGTTTGCACGATTTTCGTAATAATTGACAGAACATGAGGCGTACGTCATTACTTGATAGAAACGAGAGTTGTGATGTATTAGTCGTGTTTTCTTTCACTAACACTTTATTAGTTCGCTGTTCAGTTTACGCCTCGATGGTGAATCCTGAACGGAGGGAATGATTGCGGCTTTACGGTATGGAGAGAAGCTCGTCGGGCATGTGTGTAATGCACATGCCATCCTTGTCCTGATATTCACATCGTTGAAAGGGAGACCAATTATGGGGTTGATCCAAGAGTCAAGTGCCAAGCTAATGGGCTTGACCATCGGAGTATTGTCTCTGCTTGCCGGAACAGTCGCCGTCCACGCCGATCCATTGATTCATGCCACCATGGATAATGCCGATGTAAGCGATGGCGGTAGCGGCGATACTAGCGTGGCAGGCTTTACTGTTTTTGACACGTCTGGGAATAGCTTGGATGGTTTAGCTACAGGACCTAGCGAATCGACACAGAAGGTCATTTCCGGTCAAGCCGGCATAATTGGCGAGAGTCTGCAGTTCGTGGGGCATAGCATTACTGCGGGACTGGATCGTCACGTCGATTTCGGAGACGTTGCCAATCCTGTTCCTGGAAACGGATATACCGCATCGTTGTGGTTTAACCCGACCAGCATTCGGACAGGTGCTCTGTTAAAAAAAGGCGCTATGGGGAGTACAAATCAAGGCTTTGCAATTGATCTGAACGCCACCTCAGGTGGTTTTGTGCAGATTACGGCGAACCCCGATGAAGGAATCAGAGACAATCGTGTCGGAATGAGGCTATACGGTGTCCTTCAAGCGAATACTTGGAATCATGTGGCACTTGTATTTGACGATGACAACGATGTTCTGGTCGGCTACTTCAACGGCGCTGGTTCCGGCAATGCCACCGTGTCGGGTACGGATCAAGAACTTGAAAACGGGTGGGTGACGGCTCCCAGTAACGTTATAGGCAATGGCTATGCCGACGGCACGAGCTTTGCCACAGAATACAGCCTCAACTTGGGCGATCGTTGGTATGTTAGTAGTTCTGCAAAGGCACCCTTTCCTGGATTCCTCGATGACTTCACTGTTTGGGATAAGGCGCTCAATTCGGCGGAGATCAACTCGCTTGTCAGCTTTGCCAATAATCCAAGCGTGAATTACAACGCGAGTCAGGCCGACAGCCTCTGGCAAGTGTACGACGGCTCCCTGACTGACGTCACTATCGATGGAAAGACTTGGGAGTTCGATGCCGAAATCTCCGGCACGCCTGGCAGCTTAATCAACTTGGGTGCAGCCGGTATCGGTTTGGTTTTGGATAGCAACGGAGTCGGGGGGGTCACAACGGACTCCGTTGCGCTGGTACCGGGTGACTTCGACGCAGATTTCGACGTGGACGGCCAGGATTTCCTCGCATGGCAGCGAGATCCCGGAGTGGGGAGCCTGGCGGATTGGCAATCCAACTACGGAGAAAGTTTTTATCCCCTCTCCGCTGTCCAAGCGGTTCCGGAGCCTAGCTGCCTCGCTTTGATCGTAGGGTGCAATTTCATGTTGCTTTGTTATCGGAATCGCAACTGCTGATTGGCTTTCTCTTTACTTAGTTTGGTGAACGGACATGAACAATTCAGCCACGATCAGTTCCCAGGCCGGGGCAGCGGCTGGTCGTGGTTGATTTGTGTGAATTCTGTTGGATCGTGCTCTAGGAGATTCCCATGAAGTCAAGACTGACGCGACGTTCAGACTTATCCGCGATTTGTGAAAAGTCGAAAGAGCGTACCTGCAAGGTGCAAATAGAAGGTGGTTTCACCTTAGTGGAATTGTTGGTTGTCATCGCGATCATCGGCGTTTTGGTCGGACTGCTGTTGCCGGCCGTTCAGGCGGCGCGAGAAGCCGCTCGAAGAGCGCAATGCGTAAATAATCAGAAGCAAGTTGGCTTGGCCATACACAGTTACGAGAGTGCAAACAGCAATCTGCCGCCAGGCTCTTCGGGGTGCAGTACGGTCACCCTGTCATGGACAGGTGCTTCCGCGTTTGTTTATATGTTGCCCTTCTTAGAACAGGCCAATTTGGCTGCTGACTTTGATTTTAATCGACTGGTTTATAGTGGACAAAACAGGCAGTCCATTGGCGCGAGCATCGCGACGTTCATTTGTCCCAGCGATGACGCAGCGGGACGTTATTTCCAAGCTTCGAATTCAGCTGATCGCCGTGCCCGGTCCAATTATGTCGTCTCCTTTGGTTCCGATATATTGTTACCAACTGGAAAGGCCTCGTGGAGCACACTTGCCTATTGCAGTGGAGATGACTCCGATCATGACACAGACGGCGCTTTTCGCATGCTTGTTGGGCGTCGTTTAAAAGACTTTACAGACGGAACTTCCAATACCGCCGCTGCAAGTGAACTGTTAGTCGGCGAATCTGATGACGGTAGCAGTAAGCCCTACGAAACTCGTGGCATCTGGGCGCTGGCATGGATGGGCAAGTCCATTTACACGCATCGTAATACCCCTAATACAAGTGTTGGCGACCGCATCGATCGTACTGCGTGTATTTCGCAGCCACAAATGCCTTGCGATACCACGGCGGGCGTGGACCGACAAAACGAACATGCTGCTGCCAGAAGCATGCACACCGGAGGCGTGAATGTATTGTTTGTCGACGGTCATGTGAGTTTCTACAGCGACACGGTTGATCTAATCCCTTGGCGAGGAATCTCGACGATTGACCAAGGCGAAGTCGCGCCGACACAGTGAACCGACCTGCAACACAACTGCAGGCCGCGACCATGAGTTGTGACCGAGCGCCCCCCTCCTTGCAGAAATCGACCCGGGGCAATCAATAGGATTATCCAGCTTGCTGATTCACCCCATACAGCGAACCTATTTAGTCAAATTTACATTGCTAATCAGAGCAGCTTGGAGCTATGTATGAGAAAACCAGTACAACTCAACCCCGCACGGGTGCTATCGTGCTATTGCTTTGTCATACTAATCACTCTAGGTGGGAGTGTTATCGCTGCAAATTCACCTTTCGATGTCGGGAACAAGGCGCAGTTATTCATTGACAAAGTAATCGTTCAAGAAATGGATGGTGTTTGGCTTAAGCAACACACAGGCACAAAGCATCCCGCCAATCCAATAATAGTCGCAGATCAACCATGGGAACCCTGGTTGGTCAAGTGCAATACTGCTATCTACGATGAAGAAGAAAAGCTCTTCAAGATGTGGTATTCAAACTATTCCTTTAAGAATACATCCCCATGGAAGGCGAACGACTACTTCGACTACGGGACGGTATGCTACGCCACTAGTAAAGACGGAATTCATTGGGAAAAGCCGCTTATCGGGACAATCGTTTCGAAAAATGGCGAGCCTCACAATGCCATTAGACTGATGACCCACGGATCAGTACTCAAAGACAATAAGGATGCAGACCCTAATCGGCGGTACAAAATGATCGGCTGGCGTCAAGACTCGACAACGCACGGCTTCTATTCGTATATTTCCCCTGACGGCTTGAATTGGACAATGCTAAGCGAAAAACCAATCTCTCGAAGCAGCGATGTCGCAACAGGCTACTATGACCACCGATTAAGCCAGTATGTGGGCTTTCCAAAACACAACACGACCGTAAGAGGTTTTCAACGCAGATCGTTCGCGACCATTTTTAGCGACGACTTTGAGAATTGGACAAAGCCTAAGTTGTCATTTACCAACGACTTAAGAGACGACGCGAATTGTTTGCTCAAAATTGAACCGGTCCGAGCGTTGCTAGATATGCCGGATGACCCTTCCATGATGCGTTCTGAGTTTTATGGAATTGGAGTCTATGAATCCGAGAGCTGCACCGTCGCATTGCCTTGGATATTGACGACCAATGCCAAAGCACGCTATGGCAACGACCAAGGTACCATGGAGGTCCAGTTGGCAGCTTCTCGCGATCTTCTCAACTGGGAGCGTCCTTTCCGCACGCCGATTATTGAGTTCGGGAAGATAAGCGATTGGGATTCAGTAAACATAACAAGTCCTTCTAGCGCTCTAAGAGTAAACGACGAGATCTGGGTCTATTATGGCGGAGGCAATCAGACTCATGGCGTCGGGGAAGCCAAGAAAAAAGGGTACCTCAACATTCCTGGTGTCGGACGACAGCCATTAAGGGGGTCCATCGGTCTGGCAACATGGAGGCTTGATGGCTTCATGTCGGTCAACGGTCCTAAGGAGGGCGGAACATTGACAACCGTGCCCATTACTTTCGAAGGCGAGCGATTGGAGATTAACGCGTTAACCAAAGCTGGTGGTTTGATTACCGTCGAGATCCTGGATGCTGCTGGGCAAACACTAAAGGGGTGGGAAGAGTCCGATCCTTTTTCGGGCGACGAGATTCGTCACGTAGTGACATTCAACAATAAGAAAGACGTGTCAGAGCTGCGAGGTCGACCGATAATATTGCGATTAAACATACACGATGCTGAATTGTATAGTTTTGCCTTCCGATAGTGCAGACGCGTGAGGATGGACATGCCAGAAGCAGTCGCGGAATACCGTAGCAATTCTAGTCGAAAGGAGTTAACGCAAATGCCTATCTACCCTCTACCACTTCACTGGGCTTGCCGGCGAAGTCCTGTCGGTTACTTTATCGCTTGTACGCTCATGGTGGTAGCAACGAGTGGCTGCAGTGACAATCCACTTCGCCTGCCCGTGAAAGGGACGGTGACCGTCGACGGTGAACCGCTCGCTAGCGGTCAAATTGTCCTCGTACCACTTCAAGGAACTCGTGGTCCAACAGCCGGTGCCGAGATTGTTGACGGCGAATTCTCCATAGCATCTAGCGGAGGGCCGCTGGCAGGGAAGTTTCGCGTCGAAGTCACGGCTGCTCAAACTACCACAGGCAGAAAGCAAGCGGACATTGACTTTAACACCGGCAAATTGGAACAAGTTGAAGGAACGCGGCAATTGTTGCCACCACGATATAACAGCGATAGTGAATTGACCTTAGAGGTGACGTCGGATGGGCCCAATCGATTTAACTTCGAACTGCAAAGTCATTAGCAAAATGCCCACCGCATAGCATCCGAGTCCTGCGCAGGCTGTCTTGCGGCAAGATCACCGCTTACTCGATATTTCTAGTACCAACAGTAGATACAACAGTGAACAAACAGGACTTGCGGTCACAATTCATGAATCGGTTAATATGCTTTCTCTTATTGCTGTGCGTCTCAATATCAATGTTGTTCTTGAAACAAGCATCGGCTGAGGATCACAGCACGCTTCCTTCGAAGAAGAGCTTTCACATTTACCTATTGATGGGCCAGTCCAATATGGCGGGACGTGCTGCGATTTGTCAGGAAGACGATCAGCCCAGCCCACGCGTGTTGGTATTGAACCAACAGGATCGTTGGGCAATTGCGAGAGATCCTCTGCATTTCGACAAGCCGACGGCGGGGGTTGGACCTGGCCTTTCGTTCGGCAATGTGATGGCTGCGGTCGACCTGTCGGCAACTATCGGCTTAGTACCGTGTGCTGTTGGGGGCACACCGCTTTCTCGTTGGGAAAAGGGAGGCGATCTGTACAAACAGGCCCTCCAACGCGCTGAAACGGCACTGCAGCACGGAACACTGAAGGGAGTGCTCTGGCATCAAGGCGAAAATGATTCGATGACAAAGGAAAAAGCGGAAAGCTACGCCAAGCGTTTAGACTCGCTAATTAACGATTTACGCCGTGACCTGAAAAACGCAAGACTACCAATCGTCGTCGGCCAGCTAGGCGATTTCCTAAGTAAAAAGCAGTTTCCATTCACGGCCATGGTGAACGATGCCCTTAAGTCATTGCCACATCGCGTTCCGGCAACCGCTAGTGTAGAAGCAAGTGGTTTAAAATCGCAAGAAGACGCGGTTCATTTTGACGCCGCCTCGGCCAAAGAATTGGGCAATCGCTTCGCTCAGGCCATGCTCCAACTTCAGAAACGCCCTCCCAAGTGATATGGCTCCAAATTCACTGCGCGAGTATTGCGCTAACACCTTGGGTAAGTTGTCAACCACTCTCTGTTCGAGCCATCGCTAAGTCCCTTCAGCGGTGAGCTAGGCTCATTGACGGGCTCCTTTTTTTATTAATGCCTGATTTAAAGACAACTCCTGGACTAGGGCCACTCGATTGGCTCGTCATCGCAGCCTATATGCTGCTAGTGTTGGCGATCGGATGGTACTACTCTCGCAAAACAACCTCGACCGAAGAGTATCTCCTCGGCGGTCGAGAGATGAACTGGTTCAATCTGGGGATATCGCTCTTCGCAACCATGCTAAGTGCGATTACTTACCTAGCAATTCCTGGTGAGACAGCACTCTATGGGCCCGTTTTTGTGATGGGTAAGTTAGCTGCCTATCCGTTGGTTGCTCTCATTGTCGGATGGTGGATTATTCCTCGAATCATGCAGATGCGGGTAACCAGTGCCTACGAGATCCTTGAGATTCGACTGGGACTTAGCATTCGATTACTTGGTGCGTTCCTATTCTTGTCGTTGCGTTTGATGTGGATGGCGGTGGTCGTCTACGCAACTGCGGCGATGGTGCTGGTCCCGATGTTAGGAATCGAAGAATGGGCTACTCCCTGGATAAGCTTAGTTCTCGGTGCTGTGACGATAGCATACACATCACTAGGAGGACTGCGAGCTGTGGTCGCTACCGACGTACTACAAAGTGCAATTCTCTTCAGCGGAGCGTTGCTGACATTGGCACTGATAACCTATCTTTCTGGCGGCATTAGTAGTTGGTGGCCTGACGATTGGCTCACGCACTGGCCCGAACCACGGTGGGGATACGACAACGATCCTGACACACGAACCTTTCTTGGCGCCTTGATCGGTACTTTGGTTTGGTACGTTTGTACTCAAGCTTCGGACCAAATGGCAGTACAGCGATTCTTGGCCAACCGCGATGTTAAAACCGCCAGGCGAACTCTAATAGCAGCATTAGTCTCCAGTGCCTTCTCAGCCATACTGCTCGCTTTAGTTGGACTAGCAGTATGGTCGTACTATCGAGCCAATGTAAGCCAGCCTTCTGAATCGATTGCATTGCTGGCTCGAGCGGATCGACTATTTCCGGATTTTATCATGACCAATTTGCCACCCGGCGTCAGTGGCCTAGTGGTGGCAGGCCTCTTGGCCGTGGCTATGTCTAGTCTTTCCTCAGGGATCAACTCGTCTTGTTCAGTTATAAAGATCGACTTCTTTGATCGGCTAAGTCGCTCGCCCTCCAAGAGTCAACGGAAGGACGTTGTTCAATCAATGTGGATATCGGTGGGCGTCGGCCTAATCGTGGTACTGTTGAGCACAGTCGTTGGCTCCGTTAAGGGCAATCTCTTGGAATTATCGTTCAAAATATGCAACCTTTTTACTGCTCCTCTATTCGGTCTTTTCTTCATGGCCATGTTCGTTCCTAGATCGACAGTATTGGGTACCCATCTTGGTGCACTATGTGGTCTGATTGTCGTCGTGACAGTGAATTACTGGGAAGAGATTACTGGCCAACAAGGCATAAATTTTCTATGGGCTATGCCCTTGGGACTAATAGTTCAGATTTCCATCGGAGTACTCGTTTCTAGATGCTTTCCAAAATACCCGCTCGCTGGTTCGTCAACTTAATGGGCCTGTATCAATCATCATCTGGACTCTAATTTAATGGACTCAACAAATCCTAAATTGGCACTTTGTATATGTTGTAGCTGTTTGGACGGCACGCATTCCTTCAGCGACATAGTCAGACACTACTAATGCAGCGTTCGCGAGTATCGTCGGAGGCGTAGGCCTTCCTTGCTCGTGAGATCATTGAGTACTGTCTTGTTTGGACTTTGCATATCTCGGTTGCAGTGGGAACAACGGATGGCCTCCTAGTCAGCCTGCTCATTGAGAAAGCAGCGACCGATTCTCAAGTTTAGTACGGGAAGCGATATCAATTGAATTCTCAAGCTTTGAATCTGATAACAATGAGTACGATTGAAGCGTTGATCGTTGGTGGTGGCGTTGTTGGCAATACTCCTGCACGCGAATTGGCCCTTCAACTGCGGAGCCAGAACCTTTCCGGGATAGGCACTGGGACTATGTCTCCTACGTTCGATCCGAGCCTTTTCGATCAACGCAACCTTATAGTTTTTGCTATGTTTGAATACTTCTTGATCCACAGATTAATGGCTTGTGCATTTTTCTCCTGGAATCAATTTCATACGCTACTTCCAACGGGTAGAGCGAAAAGTCTTCTCATGCCATCTCATTCACTCGAACAACTTCGAGTGAATCTCTGAGTGAACAAAGTTTACTATCCCAAAAAAGGAGTGTCCTATCATGTCCCAATCAACCCGCCGTACATTCATCAAATCCGCTGCGTGCGCCGTTGCCGCTCCGACTATTGTTCCGCGCAGTGTATTTGGGGCAAATGCTCCCAGCAATCGCATCAACGTTGGCTTCATTGGCCTGGGCAACCAGAGCAAAGTCGATCTGCCCGCGTTTTTGGAAAACGATGACGTGCAAGTCTTGGCCGTATGCGATGTAAACACTGGCAGCATCGGTTATCGCGTACCGGAAGACTTTCTCGGTAGAGAGCCAGGCAAGCAAAGTGTGGAAGCGTACTACGCCGACAAGTCTCATTCAGGTTCTTACAAAGGCTGCGCTGCATATACTGACTTTCGCGAAGTCTTGGGGCGAGACGACATCGACGCAGTGGTCATCATCACGCCGGACCATTGGCACGCCACGATGACCATTGCTGCGGCGAGGGCGGGCAAAGACATCTACTGCGAGAAGCCGCTGTCACTCACAGTCGAAGATGGAAAGGCGATGGTCAAGGCCGTGAGAGAGCATAAGCGTATTTTGCAGACGGGTAGTCAGCATCGCTCAAACGATAACATGCGCCGCGGTTGCGAGTTGGTGCGCAACGGACGCATCGGCGATTTGGAACGAATAACTGCATACATCGCCGAGAACAATTTCACCGGTCCCGGTACTAGTTGGATGCCGATGCCTGTGCCAAAAGGCTTTGACTACGCCATGTGGCTCGGCCCCGCCCCAAAGGCACCCTATCATGAGGACCGCTGCCTCTACAAGTTCCGCTTCATCGAAGAGTATTCTGGTGGTCAGACGACAAACTTTGGTGCCCATTCGCTTGATCTGGCTCAGCTCGGACACGGTAGTGAGCTCACCGGACCATTAGAGTTCACCGATGCCGGTTCAGAGTGGCCAGAGTCAGGTTCGCTGTTTACTACTGCAACGAGAGTTGCATTTCACGCACGTTACGCTGATGGTGTTGAGCTAATCTGCGAAACCCGACCTCCTGGATTCGGTGCGAGATTCGAAGGCAGTGAGGGCTGGGTGCAGGTCGATTCAAGCGGTGTACACGCCTCGCCGAAGTCTCTGCTCACTTCGGTAATCGGTCCCGACGAGTTTCACTTACCTGTAGCCGTGCCCGGCAAGCCGGTTACTAGATATGACCGTGTATCGCCACAACATGTGCGGAACTTCTTAGACGCAGTGAAATCAAGGCAAGACCCTATCGAACCAGTCGAAGTCGGCCACCGTACTGCAACAATTTGTCACTTGGGAAATATCGCGATGAAACTGAAACGAAAGATCAAATGGGATCCGGAATCGGAGCAGATCATCGGCGACGACGAAGCCGCTGGGATGCTGAAGAGACCCAAGCGTGAGCCGTGGGAAATATAGGAACACGCCGGAGGAATGAGGACACTCTCTAGTTTCGGTGACGAAATGCAATCGTCCGAAAGGTCTTCGAAATACACAATTGTGCCCTAGTATTATTTGATGCCAAAGTCAACCGAATGTGCGAAGAGTTATTTTGTAGCGGCCCGCGCGACGAATTCCGAAGCGTAGGTTGAGTAGAATTTGGATTGTCGCCCCGTGCTAACATGAAACCATCTTCCGAATGGAGGTCGAGCATGTCTTACAAGTGTTATTGGTTTGCATTGATTCTGTTCTTTGCAACTCTTGCCGCTCGCGGCGACGAGACAAGCAATGATTCAGGCGGCTGGATACCAGCCGCACCTCGAGATGAACTTAAGCCTAAGTTTTCATTTTCGACTGATACCGTTGGCCAGCCGGTGCTAAATGTCGAGCATGACCAGCGACCAGGGCTCGACGGTTATTGGACCAATACGATTCCGATCAAGGGTGGCAAGTGGTATCGCTTTACCGCTCTACGAAAAACGAGAAACGTGGCAGTGCCACGACGAAGTTGCTTGGTCCGCATTGTCTGGACCGACGATCTGGGGCGGAAGGTACCACGTGACGAGCCTCCAGGTGTCGGATATTTGCCAAAATCGCTCGGCATTGTGGAAGCAGAACATCCGCGTGACGGCCAGGTAGATAGCGAAGGTTGGTGTGAATTGTCGGGCAACTATTGTGCCCCGCGGCGCGCAACGCGGGCAGTCGTCGAACTGCACTTGCAATGGGCACCTAACGGTGCGGTGGAGTATCGAGAGGTCTCACTTGTCGAATCCGATGCGCCTCCAAGTCGCACGATTCGCCTTGCCGCAGTTCACTACCGCCCTCACGGAGGCGAGATCCCAAGTGACAATAGCCAACAATTTGCCCCATTGATCGAAGCGGCGGCCAACCAAGAGGCCGATCTCGTGGTTCTGCCAGAAACGATCAATTACTTCGGCTTGGGCAAAACGTGTGACGAAGTGGCAGAGGCAATACCGGGTCCATCGACCGATTACTTCGCTTCTCTTGCCAAACAACACGACCTTTATATCGTTGTCGGCCTTTATGAGCGATCAGGTCATTTGATTTATAATTGCGCTGTGTTGCTCGGGCCAGAAGGAGAAATAGTCGGCAAGTATCGAAAAGTATGTCTTCCTCGCGAAGAAGTCGAAAAGGGAATTGCAACCGGAAACGAATATCCAGTTTTCGAAACCCGCTTTGGCAAAATCGGGATGATGGTGTGTTACGACGGCTTTTTTCCTGAGGTAGCCCGAAAGTTGACTAATCGCGGAGCCGAAGTAATCGCATGGCCGGTTTGGGGATGCAATCCCACATTAGCTTCGGCTCGATCTTGTGAAAACCAAGTCTACCTTGTGAGCAGCACTTATTGTTCGCCAAGTCAGGATTGGATGTTATCGGCTGTGTGGGACCACACGGGACAACCGCTTTCTAAGGGAGACGAGTTTGGCACAGTTGTCCTTGCCGAAGTTGACCTAGCCAGGCCACTCAATTGGAACAGTCTCGGCGATTTTCGCGCTGAGTTGCCAAGGCATCGCCCCGTTTGGAGTGAATTTGGAGACGAATAGCTACTTCGCAAGGAACACAAGGTACCGAGACTGAAGTTATCGTCACTAATCGACAGCTGAAAACACCTGTTGAAGAACGGATCCCGGACATTGCAGGCCCACCTCAATAAATTGTTCAGCGCAGTTTTGAGCGGGAGTCAAATTAAGTTGCTTCAATGTTAGGTTGCTCCGATAACCGCTCTCAACTCTGCAACAGACTGAAATGGAGAATTCTGGCAATGTGATACCGTAACTGCTTGCAGGAGAGATCCATACGAAGTGAGAAGTGGAGTTTCTGGTGCTTGCACAAATGAAATGGCAATCAGAATTCGAAAATCAAGCAATGCAATATGTGAGCAGCTGGGAACCGTGTTGCGAGTATAAAACCAATTCACACGCAACAACCTGCACAACAAGTCAAGGTTTGACCTACTAAACTTAACCGCGAAAGGACGAGAAAGATGAACGTTGTTATTTCAAAAGACACAAGAGAAATGGGAGAACTGGCTGCTTCCAAAGCTGGTGAGTTGATTAAGCAGGCCGTTGCCGAACGAGGCTCTGCCAATATTGTCGTTGCCACGGGAGCCTCCCAATTTGAAACGTTGGCTGCATTGATAGCGCAGAAGGATATTCCTTGGGAGCAAGTTACGGGATTTCACCTGGATGAATATATTGGGATTTCCACAGATCACCCGGCCTCGTTTTGCAAGTACCTTAGCGAACGCTTTGTTTCCAAGGTGCCGTTGAAAGCTTTCCATTTTATCGATGGAATGGCTAAGCAAGTTGCCGATGAATGTTCTCGCCTATCCGATCTGATAACAGCTCATCCGATTGATGTTGCCCTGATAGGCATAGGCGAAAACGGCCATCTTGCCTTCAACGATCCTCCTGCCGATTTTGATACGGAAGTACCTTACTTGGTGGTTTCGCTGGACGAGGCATGTCGTCGCCAACAACTTGGCGAAGGCTGGTTTTCGACGTTTGAAGAGATCCCAACTCAGGCAATTAGCATGTCTGTTCGGCAAATCCTCAAGTCAAACGCCATTGTCTGTAGCGTTCCCGACGAACGGAAGGCAGATGCAACGGCGAAGGTCATTGAAGGGCCGATTACCCAGGATGTTCCTGCATCTATCTTGCAATCGCACCTGGCAACGACCATCTTCCTGGATCCACCCGCCGCAAGCAAACTGTCAGAATCCATGTCTGCCACCCGCTAGGAAGCAAGGAATCCATGATTAACGGCCCCCAATACTTTGACCTGCAAGTCAACGGCTACGACGGCGTTGATTTCAATTCCGACGATGCTAGTGGTAGAGACTATCACCGCGCGTGTACACGCTTAGCGAACGATGGCGTGGAAGGGATCCTGGCTACGGTCATTACGGATGATATCGATGCCATGGTTTCGCGACTCCGGCGAATTGTTCGGGCTCGCGACGAAGATGAGATCGTACGTAAGGTCATACAAGGCATTCACATTGAGGGACCTTTCATCAACGAACGAACAGGGTATGTTGGTGCCCATCCGGCAAATTCTGTTCGGCCTGCGGATACCGAGGTGATGCTCCAACTGCTGGAGGCGGCAGAAGGACTAACCCGCATAGTGACACTGGCACCTGAGCGTGACGGCGGACTAAAGGTAACTCAACGACTTTCTCAGGAGGGAGTAATCGTCTCAGCCGGACATTGCGAAGCACCGCTTGATGTCTTGCGAGCAGCAGTCGATTCAGGACTGTCCATGTTCACTCATGTAGGCAATGGATGTCCCAAGGAGATTGACCGCCACGACAATGTCATTCAGCGAGTACTCAGTTTTGCAGATCACCTCTGGTGCTGTTTTATCGCCGATGGAGTACACATTCCGTTCTATGCACTTGGCAACTACCTCCAAGTCGCAGGCGTTGATCGATCGATTGTTGTGACAGATGCGATCTCCGCCGCCGGCCTGGGGCCAGGGCAGTACACCATCGGAGGGCAACAGGTCGATGTTGACGAGTATGGAGTGACATCGATTGCTGGTGACAAATCTCATTTGGCAGGTTCGGTTGCAACCATGACTACGAGTGCTGATAACCTTCGCAATCACCTACATCTCGATGAAGATTCGATATGCATGCTTACCTCTCTCAATCCCCAAAAGGCTCTTTCACTAACCTAGGCGAGACTCGTGCACTTGCTTCTCAAGTGCGCAGGCCACGACAAAGGTGGCTTCCAGTGAATTAGCTCAGAGTGATACCACCTACCTACCAAAAGATTTGAGTCATGGATTCTATGGCCAGTTCCACCCTGACAACCCGACGTGTCGCATTAGCCTTCCTAGCACATCCCGACGACGCGGAGATTCTCTGTGCTGGCACCCTGCTACGTCTTGCCAAGCTGGGCTGGGAAACGCACATTGCGACCGCGACTCCCGGTGATTGCGGGTCAGCCTCCTTGCCTCCAGAAGAAATAGCAAAGATACGTCGCGCCGAAGGGGTCGCTGCCGCTCGGGTACTCGGCGCCACTTATCACTGCCTGGAGGAACGCGATGTCAATGTCGTGTTTGAGAAAGAGACGAATCGAAAGGCAATTGACTTGTTCCGTCGAGTAGCCCCCTCCCTGGTCTTCACGCATCCGCGTCACGACTACATGCTCGACCACGAGCAAGTGCATCAACTGGCTCGCAGTGCCGCTTTTGGTTTCCCGATACCCAATGCGTCACCATTGCCTCTTCTGGCAGGCTCGACTATCCCTTGGCTCTACTATTGCGATCCGATCGAGGGGAGCGACCCCTACTCTGGAGAGCTGGTGAAGCCGTCTGTTCGAATCGATATTTCAGAACAGATTGACCGGAAGAGCGAGATGCTCGCCTGTCACGCTTCGCAGCGTGAGTGGCTACGCTCCCACCACGGCATGGATGAATACATTGAGTCGATGAAACGGCACAGTAAGCAGCGAGGCACCGAACTTGGCACCGAGTATGCCGAAGCCTTCATCCAACACCGGGGACATCCGTTTCCTCAAACCGACATTCTGCACGAACTATTAGGAGGCAAGTTAGAACGATGGGACGTCCAATAAGCAAAGTGGCACCTGGCTGGTGGGACTATACGACACTCGACTCGGAGATTCTCAAAGATGCGGCTCGACTAACGGCTGACGATCTGACGGGGCTATCGCGAGACGGATTCGTCGTGACCCTCTACGACACCCTGGAGGAATTCTTCTGCGCCGAAGCACTCGAATACATTCAGGTTTGGCGGCAAGCGACCCCCGACAATCCTGTAGGGATTTGCGGTCCGATTGGTCCGACGGAACAATTGCCTCTCGTGGCACGGATGGTTAACGCGCTCGACCTCAAACTCCATGACGCTCACTTTTGGGGGATGGATGAATGGATCGAAGATGGTAAGCCGGTCGCCACCGATCATCCTCTCTCGTTTGCCAAAGCCGACATGGAACTTTGCTTTAACCGCATTCGACCTGAACTCTTGATGCCCACAGAAAACATACACTTCCCGACGGACTTGGAGGCCTACTCCAAGAGCTACGATGAAGTGCGATGCGCACTGATGCAAGGTGGACAAGGCGAAGTCAAGCATTGGGCATTTAACGATCCGCCTAAGCGAGAAGGCGATTATCAGGATGCACCACCAACACCTGAAGAGTATCGCCA
This sequence comes from Adhaeretor mobilis, assembly GCF_007741515.1. Taxonomy (GTDB): domain Bacteria; phylum Planctomycetota; class Planctomycetia; order Pirellulales; family Lacipirellulaceae; genus Adhaeretor; species Adhaeretor mobilis. Next base: position 4,484,120 of record NZ_CP036263.1, on the reverse strand, counting down.
GTTAGGAACCCGCATCACCGACTTGCATCCCATGACGGTCATCCAGAATGCGCGTACCTCAGGAGGGGGCTACGTTCCCCAAGTGCCCATTCGCGCCGCAACGGTCGGCCCCGTAGAGACTTGGAAGGCCGATTGTGTGTCGATTTGGCATCCGGGTCACCACGACAACCCGTTTGGCATGCGATTGAGTGCCTTGATGATTGCGAAACAGATCCCCGATAGTTCTGTACCGATGTCGCTGCTGGCCGATCATCCCCAAGTCCGTTTCAACTTCTATCGTGGTGGAATCGGCAGCGTCGAAACAGAGATGCATTGAAGCAATGGTGACGTAATCAGCACGGTAATAGCACTCCTGTTAGCTTAGCTTTCTGAAAGAACTGTACAGTCAACGATATGCCAGACCATGCCAATAAGACGTTGGATGAGAAGCTAACTCGCATTCTCGACGATCCTTCCTGCGATGAGTTCCTTCTTGCCGACGCTAAGGATGCGGACATGGCCTTCGGGATTGCTGCTCCCGGCAAGAACTTAGAATCGAAACAATTCCGATCGTTGCAAGAGTATCGCGACATCATTCGCCAAAACACTCAGCAAGGTCTCATCGACATCATGCTGATGAGTGCGAGTACCAACGAAGTGCTCACCCTCAACGAGCGTCTGTTTGACCAAAGTCGTGTCACCCCTGCAATTCGTGCTAATGACACGACCGATATCTGGCTGGCACGGGGAGGCATCTACTCGGAGCAACCGTCACGTCCATTTCGTTCTGCCTCGATCGACCATGCCATGTGCGGTAAGGCGGACTGCCAGCGGGAAGAACGTCAGCTTGGAGCAGACCTGGGTCTCTATTCGATCACCTTCAATAACGACACCGTGCTCGATGCACAAGCTCTTTCAGCTTATCGCGAATTCTGTCTGGAAGCCGAACGCAAAGGATTTCGCCACTTTCTGGAAATCTTTGATCCGAACTGCCCCGTCAATCCTATCGCAGACGTAGGTTCGTTTGTAAACGACCATATCGTGAGAGCACTGGCTGGCGTCACGGAGCGAGGTCGTCCACTGTTTCTGAAGATGGTTTATCACGGCCCCGCATCGCTAGAGGAGCTGGTCAGTTACGATTCTTCGCTCGTGGTGGGGATTCTCGGAGGTTCGTCCGGCACAACCTACGACGCCTTCCAGCAGTTGTGGGAAGCCAAAAAATATGGTGCTCGTGTGGCCCTTTATGGTCGAATGATCAACAATTCCGAGCATCAACTCACCTTTATCAAGCATCTCCGCTACTTGGCTGATGGCCAGCTTACCGATGCGGCAGAAGCAGTTCGCTCTTACCACAACGACCTAGCAGGTCTTGGCATAAGGCCGTTTCGCACCCTAGAAGAAGACCTACATGCGACCAATCGCTACTTCGACTATTCCAGCAAGACGACCTCAGCCGTTTCGAGGCGAGAGAGTCAGGGAAAAGGGCCCGAGAGGCCGAGGCCTGAAGTCGTTGTCGCCGGCCACATCTGCTTGGACATTATTCCAGAGTTCCCTCAAGAGACCGTTTCAGCGAACGCCCTTATTGAACCGGGCAAGTTAAAAGTAATTGGCCCGGCAGCTCATGTTACCGGAGGTTGTGTTGCCAATGTAGGTCTGACACTACACCAGCTTGGCGTGCGAACATCCCTGATGGGAAAAATCGGCGATGACTCTTTTGGGAATGAGATACTCAACATTCTGCAGAACACCAGCGGTGACCTTGCAGACGGGATGATTGTTGCTCCAGGTGAGCATGCCAGTTATTCGCTCGTGATTATGCCATCGGGTGTTGATCGTTCCTTCCTGCATTTTCCAGCGGCGAATGATACTTTCTCGGCAGAAGACATTCAGCTTGAGCTGCTCAAAGGCGCAAAGCTATTTCACTTTGGCTATCCACCGCTCATGCAGCGATTCTGGGAGGATGGCGGAACAGCAATGGCAAGGCTCTTTCGAAGTGTCAAAGAGCAGGGCCCCATGACATCGCTCGACATGGCGATGCCCGACCCGACTGCTCCGGCTGGAGAAATTAACTGGAGCGCATGGCTAGAACGCGTGTTGCCCCATGTAGCTCTATTTATGCCGAGCCTCGAAGAGGTCCTCTTCATGCTTGATCCCACACGTCATCACGAGCTGGCAGAAGCGGGGCAAGTTGATACCTTCGATCATGACCTGTTGAGTCAAACTGCGGATCGCTTGATTTCGTTGGGAGCAGGTATTGTCGTATTGAAACTTGGTTCGCACGGCCTCTATTTGAAAAGCTCCTCGGACGCAGAGAGGATTACTCACGGATTCTATGATGGGAAACGAGACCTAGCAGAGTGGGTGGCCCGCGAGCTGTATGCTCCGTGCTTCGAGGTGGAAGTTGCCTCCACCAATGGGGCCGGCGATCGAACGATCGCAGGATTTCTTGCCGCGATATCCCGGGATGCAAACCCTGGTGAGGCCCTCGAAAAGGCTGTCGCAGTTGGTGCTATGAGTGTCGAGGCGTCGGATCCGGTTGTTGAAGCTATTTCGCTAGAAGCAATCGACAAGAGAATCTCCAGGGGGTGGAAGCGTCGGCAGATTGAAAGCCATCTTACCGAGAAGTTCACACGAGGAGAGTCAGGATGCTGGAGGGGCAAGCAGGATCAAGTTGCTGACGCGGCGGCGTCTACTATCACCTAAGACGATCGTAACAAATCTCCGGAAATGCACAGCGTTCGTGGAATCAACGAGAAACTAACGCTGTAATAGCGTCGCTCGACTGGGATGGCTAGCAGCGGGCGTAAATTATTGGGGGCGAAAGCTGAGCGGCATCTTGCTGGCGAAAGCGATTCCAGGACAGCCCAGTCCGAGATTGCCGCGTATGCCATCGTCGTTGACGCCAAAGACAATAGCTCTGCTGAGTTCTATGAGCACTTTGGGTTCTTAGAGCTTGCCCGCGATCCAAGGTCACTGTTCTTGCCGCTGAGCAAGGCGATCAAGAAGCTGGGAACGAAGTAAATCGATCTTCCAAGGCGTGTCTCAAACTGGGGGCAAAATTGGGGCAGATACTGGCCACACAACTCCCATGCGGATACAATCCAAGCACCGCAGGACATTCCTACTACCCGGCTTTAAACACAGTGAGGCAAGCGGTTTCCAACAGAGACGCAACACAGTTCCCATGCAAGTGAAGAGTCAAGAAAGTTGAGACATCTGGATTCAAAATCCAGTGAGGGCAACCTCGTGGGGGTTCAAGTCCCCCCTCCGGTACTTAAATAGCAGTGTTCTCTGAAACCTGCTTTTCATCGTCGCCCTGAATGTTACCTACAGTGTTACCTTGAGACTTTCTCACGGCTTTTCATAGTTCATCGGCGGTCGCTTCGGCATTCACGCCAACGTAGTATTTCATCGTCGTTCCAATCGAAGCGTGCCGCATGAGCTCCCGCAGGACCGTAGGCATTACCCGGCGGGACCAGCGGAAACCGAAGCTGCGCCGCAGATCGTGAGCACTGGCAAACACTTTCAGTAACTCGCCTTTCTTCTCACGGTGATCGACGATTCCCCCAGCCGCTTCGCCAATATCCCCTACTCTGGGTCCTATGGCGGGTCGGCTTGGCTTCATTGGTTCGCCATGCTTAGATAGAAGCCGGAACACTCGCCCGCGCCGCTCATCCTCAGGGACCGATTCCAGGAGCTCGGAAAACTCAGGGGTAATCGGAAGTAGCCAGTGGGTTCCGCCCTTCTCGGCTTCGGCAGGGATCCGCAGCATCGACCTACGTCCGCCCAGTTCAACGACAATCGCTCCAGGTGCGTAACCTGTCTGTGATAGATGTTCGTTTAGGAACGCTCTGACCTAGCACTCCGCTGTCGCAACGCAAACAATCCCGTCAGGGCCAATAGTACCGCTGAAATTGGTTCAGGCACAGCCGTAGAAGTGGAAGCTGAACTTGACGTGCTCATGCCATAGTTCTGCTGCCAGTCTGCCAAGTTGCCGATCGTGGGATTGGCTTGCCAGTCGAGAAAATCAATGCCATCGACGTTGCCGTCGCCGGTAAAGTCTCCAGCAAGTCCTCCGGTGGCGTCGAAAATGAGGATTTGAGAGGCGAATGGAGAAAGTGTGATACTGCCGCTTACGGTGTTTCCCTGCAGGTCGAGGTAAGTTAAGCCGGCTAAGTCGATAACGGAATCAGTTGTCGTTGGATTGATGAACAGCATCGCCAGGCCGTGCGGGTCTCCGTCCTCAGGATCGAAGGAAAAATTGTTCGTTGCTGAATTGGAATCTTGGCTACTGAATGCTTGCCACTCTGCTAAGGTGAAAGTGGCGTTGCCTGCTGAACCCGCTTTATGCTCAACCACATCTTCTGAGTATGGATTGCCGAAATAGTTGTCATCGAAAGTACCGAAATCGGGATTCGATAATTGGCTTGATAAGGAGAGTCCAATTTGTTCAGGCGTAAGGGAAAAGAATATGTTGCCGGTAGCGGTATGGCCACTGACGGGGATATTGTTGCCTTCAGAAAACCTTAATTGTCCGCCTTCATTATCGTAGAGAGTATTGTCGATAACTTGGTTGTCAAAAGAACGATGGACGAAGATTCCGCGCTCATAGCTATTTGATACGGTGTTGTTTGCGACGAGCACATCATGGGTGTTCTCATCTAAATAAATGCCAGCCGACGTGGAACGAAAATTCTCATTCGCAGTCCCCTCGGGTGCCCCTTGTGTGTCCAGGATGATATTGAAGCGAATAATCGAGCCGGCCGAACCCGGCAGTGCCCCATTGGGATTGTACGTATAGATGGCAGCACCGTCATCTTTGATCTTGTTGCTGTTCTCGATCAGGTTCTGTTCGATTAGTGTGTTTTCGCCAGAAAAGGTGATGGTGCTGTAGCCGGTGTCACTGAAATGGTTGTTGCTTACCACATTGTCGTTGCCGCGCAACTTGGTTCCGATAGCGCCGTAGATATTGCTGCCGATCCCACTTGCATTAATGCGTTGGAATTCGCCGGTGTCTCTAACGGTGTTGTTTGTAATCGTGGTAGCATCATTGGACGAGTAAATGGCGGCGTGGTTCGCACCCACAATCAGATTGCCGTCGATGAGGCTGTCGCTTCCCTGGCGTGAGAATTCGGTGCCGACGAAAACAGCAACGGCATCGGGGTAGAGGATTTCGTTATTCTCGACGCTGATGTCCGAGGACCGATCCGCAAAAATGCCATGCTTGGCGGCATGCTTGATCGTAAGGTCGGATATTTTGATGTCATGCGTATTGGCAGACAGCTCGACCCCGTAGTCCAACGCCGATCCTTCGATCAGATAGTTGGCCGGGGAATCCCCGTCGGGCATCCACACATAGGTTTGTTGCGTCGGCGCGTCATAGTACCATTCGCCTGGGGAATCTAATGCCTCGAGTTTGTTATTCAGAAAGTACCCCCAGCCTGATTGGTCGGGTAAGCCATAGGTGGGTTCGCTGGCCAGGGTCACTGCTTTGTTCGATGGGTTGAAAGCCGCCACCGGTTCGGTGGCGATGTTCCACTGCAAAGTACGAATGTGGGCCGTTGCGCCAGTCCAGTCGATGTCCGTGCCTAGCGCTGCGTCGACAAAAGTCGTAGCATCTGTTTTGTAATCCATTTTCAGGTAACCCTCATTCGGAGTCCGTGCCAAGGTGAGAGGGGCGTCGTTAAAGAATAGCTGATTGACAGGAGCGGGAGTGTTGGCCACGTAAATGTTGCCCTGATGAGGTGTCCAGTCAGAGATCACCGACGAAGCGCTAATCGTGGGGTTGGCTCCCAAACCGTAGGCACCGTAAGTGATCGGGCTTCCAGTTACCCCAGAATTGGAAGCCACTAAAGACTCTCTCCAAGTGTCGCCCCGATTGAAGAGGACGTTGTCACCCGGGTTGAGATTGAGCCCGTTGATTTTGTCTAGAGTTTTCCAGGGAGTGTCTGGGTTCTGTGCCTGCGAAAACGATCGAAAGTCGTTGCCGTTGTTGGCCACGTAGTAGGTTGCCGCCGGCGCTGCGGAGGAGGCGAGCAGCCAACTACACGCACCTACGAACAAGATGAGCAATCGTCTTGTTGCGAGGGAGAATCTAGACCGTATAGGTAGAGACATTGACTCGTCTTTCTGCTTCTCTGTTCCGGGAGTCGCTTGCATAGCAAGGACCACTGAGTAGTGAGTCAAGACATAGCTACGAGAAGCACCGTAGGCGTTCTAGCCGGTGGAAATTGCCTCTCTGACGGCAAGCGATCAGCCGTATCCCTCACCACATTATTCTTGTCAAAAAGTCCATTCTAGGCGATTTACTATTCCACACCCATTCCTACGCTAATTACCAATCGGGCTTGAATAACGCGGGCTAGCTGCGCCATTGGGCTACAATCTCTCGAGGATACATGCAACCTCAAAGGGGGCCGCACAGGCTATCCCTCGCACACTGGAGAAGCAACATGCGATTGTTCATCCTTCTTGTCGCCAGTTTCATTTCGGCGCACAGCTGGTCAACTAGCCAAGCCGCTGAAAAGCCGAATGGTAAACCACTCAAGCTGACTTTCTTTGAGATGCAGGACATTGGTATCGGTTGCGGTCTGGCGATAGCAATTCAAACTCCTGCCGGCCAGACATGGCTCTACGATACGGGTGTCTCGGTTGATGAGCAAGAGTCCTTCAACGCTGGGCGAGATGTGATCGCGCCATACTTGAAGCGTGAAGGTATTGAGCGAATCGATGGCATCATCATTAGCCATCCGCACAACGATCATTATGGCGGCCTTGAGTGGCTTTTGAATAATTACAAAATCGACCGACTATTCGACTCAGGATATGCTCCTGCCTATCAGGATTCCATCGACAAATTTGTCGAAGAGGGGGGCGACTATCATCCGATTCTTGCCGGCAGTCCGCTTGTGCTGGACGAGCAGCTCCAGGTTGATGTACTGGCACCCCCAGCGGGGTTTTTCAAGGAGGCGAATCCCGAGAAACGAGCCAGCTACGATCACGCGTGGCACTACATGGCCAATAAAAACTCAATAACGCTCAGGATTCGACACGGCAAGGTCACCATCCTGCTCCCAGGGGACATCCAGGAGCAAGATCAAGGAGAGTTTATGCAAGAGTACTACAAGCCTGAGGATCTCAAGGCGACGATCATGTCTGCCCCAGGGCACGGCCTGCATGCCGATCTAAAGTTCGCTAAGTCCGTCCAACCTGAGGTTGTTGTGATCAGTTGTCTCAATCGCTACGGCGATGGGCAGCGAGCGAAAAAGGTTTACGGCGACATTGGCTCAGCAGTGTATTCCAACAAGATACACGGCCAAGTGCAGATCGTTTCTGACGGTCAGCACTATGAGGTGAGTACAGAGCGGACTGGTAAGTGACCTTGTGCTAATTTGTCTGTTGGCGGAACTGTATTTCACGGTCGCTAATCGTCGCCGAAAGCGTATCACTGTCGGGCACGCCTAACTCCTGAGGAGATGGCGGAATGAACTCCGAGCTGCGACCGTTCAGCGTGAGAGTTTCAGATTCTCGATCAAGGATTAAGGTGGAGAACAATGGATCGCGATAGGGACAGGTAAATTTGATGTAAGGAAATGCCTCTTCAACATGAGGACGGAACCGCGTGTGCTCGTATGCACTTCCCACCCAATGATAAGACATGCTATTGATCTGGATATAGACGATGCCTTGGATCGTTTTTGGTAATCAATATGGTGGTGTCCGCTAAGGCAGGCGAACACCTTGCTATGCCCAGCTTTGGCGTTGGCCGCCTCAAGTATCTTGCGAATCTGGTCTCGATTGTCGACACCTCGTTCGGCCTCAAGGCTCTGGTGGCAAATCACCAGCGTTGGCAGACCGGTACCCTCAATGTCTTGAGCGAGCCAGTCCTGCTGCTCGGCGTCGATATATCTGGGGTACCCTTCCCAAGGTTCTGGGTTGGAATCGTTGCCGTCGAGTACGACGATGTGAAATCCATGCTTGTCGAATGAGTAGTACCGCTCGGGCATCCCCCACCATTCCATCGTCTGTTGCTTCCTGTAACCGCCATCGGTATCGTGGTTGCCGAGCACATGATACTTCGGCCCGTCAAACGAATTCCAAGTATCAAGGAATGGTTGGTTATTCGAGATGGGTATGGCAAAATCGCCCAATTGGATAATGGCATCCGGCTTGTCCTGCTTCATCTGGTCGATGAACATCCGAAGTCGCTCGTGGGCATCCTGAATCACATCTTGATGGACATCTGCCACCAGCCCCAGAGTAAGTTTGCCGGGTTCTGAATTTGGCGATCGCTCGCCAGCTCGTAGGCCCGGTATTTTGCAGGCAAACGTTGCAGCTGAAAGCCCTAAGCCAAGCAGGACGTTTCTTCGATCAGTTGTAGCCATTGCATGGTTCTCCTTAGTTAACAGCCTCTTCAGATCGCTCAATTTCAATCCCGCCAACCAGTTGCCGAGCCTCTGTGAGAGCGGCGGCAAGTTGGGCGTACGTATCGGGTCGAATTTGATGGCCGGAGTCTAAACGGAAAGAAATATCTCGCGAAGATTCGATGAGCTGCTTCGCTTGCTGTGCGCTAGTGTTCTGGTTGGCAATACCAGAAGTCATCGCGGCCTCGGCTTTCTTGAGTACGAGGTTTTGCTGCAGGGAAAGGATTTCGTTCAAGGTGTTTTTGGCATCGGTTTCGAGCCGTGAATGATCGACGCCACCCACCAACTTTTCTGCTTCCAACAAGTTATCGAAGCAGTATTGGTAGTTGTAGGGATGAACGATATGCGGGGACTCAGGAAGTGTCGGCGGCCACTGCCCATCAGAGTTATACGAATTGGTCAAATGATACCACGCTTGGCGCTCGGTTGACTCGGTGAGGTCTTCGCTCGCGTTGAGCTTCTCACGAACCAAGTCCTGCCACGGCCTGAGAATACGAGCCATTGGGGTATTGGCCCAAGTCGAGGCAAAGGCCCCGTGCCAGGCGGAGTCGTCATCGAAAGTGATCGGTTCCTCAATCGCTGGCAAGGTGGCGCAGGCCTCGTCGAAAGTGATGAATTCGCCCATTTCTAGGCACGCAGCCACCAAATCGATCAGCTTCTCTCTCGACTTGGGCGTGTGCTCGAACACATTGTCCGGGCGGTTCTCGTACTTCAAGCGGAACCAGCCGTTGGTGCCAACGTATTCGGCATCGTCGGCGAAGACGATCATGGCACCTTCAGATTCGCCTTCGCTCTGGGAGGAATATTTGCGAATCAGCTCAAGATAGGATTCAAGCGTGTAGCCGTCCATCCCCATGAAGTATCGTACACCGTGCTGTGCAATCCGATCAGAACGCAAGAGCATGCGCAACTGGTCTTTCTCAAGGCCTTGGAGCTGATTGAAGGGGAAATGGATCGCCGGCTCCGAGCCGGGGAGATCGTAGCGGAAGGCGAAGTTGTAGAAAGCCGCTTCGTTGGAGTGCTCTGCCTCATAAATCTCTGGACGCTGCGGCGTTCCGTCTGACTTAAGAGAGCGGCTGTAAGCCTCGAAATCGCCGATCAAGTTGGCATACCCAGCATCGTGCACCATTTTGGGCACGTAACTCCGCCAGCCGCATTCCGGGTTCCAGAAACTACGCGGCTGGAAGCCTAAATGTTGCTGGTAAATGTCGTTGGAAAATCGCAGTGTCCATAGCCCATCCTCCTCAGGGAAATTGGGAAGCATGGGATGCGCGTACGGGCTGCCCATGAACTCGCACGAGCCATCGGCAATAGCCGCATTGAGCTTTGCCAGTACATCAGGGGTTCGCTCCGCCATCTGCTCGATTGTGAATCCAGACGCCTCAAATACGTACTTTACCCCTGGGAAATGTTCCGCCATCGTATCGAACATCATTTCGTACGAGTGGCGGATTACGAATTCATAGCTTTCGGGGGTTAAGTAAGCGTAGTTCAGATTGGCGTGAAAAATATTGAGGTATTTCATAGTAGATCACTTCGTGTCCTAAGTTATTTCTAAAGCGGCCAGAGAGCCTCTGTGAGCCCTGGGGTCAGTTAAGTGCGGACGTGCCTTCAGCAGAAGAAAACAAAACGTAAATCCCAATCATGATGAGCGCAAGTAGTGCCCAGCCGGCCCAGATGAGGCCGGTTTTCGAACCAAGTTGCTGGCTCGCTTTGTTAGGCGATGGCAAGTGCTCCTCACAGGAAGCATTCTCGGTGACTAGTGAGAGCAAAATCATGAACAGGCTGATGCCTGAAAACAGATAAAAGGACATCATCAGGAAGTGAGGCAGTTGAATTTCAATGCCGAACTGCGAGGTGATGGGTTCCTTGAAAAAATCGATGAGCCCAAAGCCTAGGGATACTGCTGAGCCGCAAACGAGCGTCCACAAGGCAGCGGTAGCAGTGGCCCCACGCCAGAGGATGCCGATCAGAAATACGGCCGCCATTGGAGGGGCGAAGTAGGCGATGATGCTCTGCAGTAGGTCGAACAGATTCTTCCCGACTGATTGCATCGACAGGGCGATACCGATCGAGACGATGGCAATTCCAATCGTCACCACTCGGCCAACCGTTTTGATGTGTTGTGGAGAAGCGTCGGGTCGGAATTTGCGTTGGTAGATATCGAGCGTGAAAATCGTGCTAAAAGAGTTCAACCCTGAGTCGATGGTGCTTATCAATGCTGCGATGAGGACGGCGACAATCAGTCCGACCATTCCCACCGGCAAGTAGTTGACCATCGTCAGGAAGGCTTGGTCGGAGTCTTCGAGCTTTGGGTGAAGCACCGCGCACATGATGCCGGGCAGGGTGAAAATAAACGGTGTAGCGACCTTCAAGAAACCCGTAAACAGTGCGCCTAACTGAGCTTGTTTGAGATCGCGTGCCCCTAGGATCCTCTGCACGATTGTTTGATCGGTACACCAAAACCATACGCCCAGCACCGGGTAGCCCAAGACCATGGCAATCCACGGGTAGTCCGGATCGTTTGCCGGGCGGATGAGTGCCCAGCGATCAGCGGGCACCGCGGCAAGAAGGTTTTCCAGTCCACCGATGTGGTACAGACCAAGGAACGTCACCGTGGAGGCACCTGCAATCATCAGCAACGATTGCAGCATGTCTGTCACCATGATCACCGCCAAGCCGCCCGCAACGGTCAGGAAGGTTGCGACTCCGGTGAGCGCCACAACAGCACCCCACAGCGGAATGTCCAAAATCTGGCTCAGCAACAACCCACCCGTGTAGAGGGCGCCGCCTAACCAGAGGACGATCGTCGAGAGCAAAGCGTACCAAGATAGGAACTCAGCCGAGGCTGGGCCAAAACGGCGGCGGACGAATTGCGGCATCGTCGTGACGCGGGTATTTAAGTAGTGGGGGGCGAAAACCATAGCCAGCAGCAATAGGAAAGGCCAAGCCATCCATTCGAAGTTGGCCGTCGCCATTCCGGTCGCGTAGGCGGCGCTGGCCGAGGCGATGAGGAACGAAGGGTTGATGTTCGTGCCGAAAACCGACAGCCCCACGTTGAACCACCCAAAGCTGCGACCTGCGAGGAAATGATCGTCCTCCTCGCGCCGTTGAACACTGACGTACACGCCCACAGCCAATATTCCCACAAAGTACGCCGCGATCACGGCGTAGTCGGTGGACTGCAGTTGTAGTTCGGCAGAGTTGGGCATCAGGGCTGAGCTTGCTCCAGGAGGTCCTGATAAGCGGGCTCCAAGCCGGCTTGCGAAATGATTTCCTCGACTGCAGGCGTTGGTTCACGCATAACTTTAAGTGAAAACGCAGGAGTCCCCGCTCTTTTGCCGCCCAAGTGTGGGAAGCTCCGAGTGGTTTCGGATTCGTCAGAATCCGGGTCTAGCACCACGTCATTTTCCATCTGGTTGTTGTTGCCAATCGCATGCAGCAGATAAGGGCGAGCGATATTGGACATCACGTTGTCGTGGCACCGGATGTGATCCGATTGCTCATCGAAGAAGACGCCGCACGCTTTGTCGGCGGTCACCCAATTCGAAGGCTGTATGTCAGCCATATAATTGAAGGCAATCTCCGTGCCTAGTTGCGGAGCAAGCGTATAAATCGCAGCACCATCGTGAAGTTGCTTGACTACATCGGAGATGTGGTTGTACCGAATTTTGTTGCCTAGCATCGCGTTGGGCTTTGGACCCCAGCCCCATCCAAGGCTAATGGCCGTGTACGGGAGGTTTTCGATCTGATTGTGCTCGATTCGCGCACCGCGAACGTAGCCACAGGCGATGGCAAGGTTGCCCAGATAATCCGCCGCTGCGTTGGTGATGTAGTTATTGGCGATGCGATCATTGGTGCAGATCTCGCGTTCGTCCTTGGGATTGAATACGTAGTGGTGGTCGTACTCCGGTGGGGAGAAGGTACCATGACGAATCGCCGTGCCCGCGATGTCAGTGAAGCGGTTGCCAACCACTTCGCAAGCGTTGGTTGCGAAAAGGAGATCGAGAGCCGTAGCACCCAGATTGCGGAATTGGTTCCGCTCGAAGCGAATATGCTTGCACCCGGTCAGTTCGACCGCCGCCGGGGGGCGTCCGAACAGCTGGAAGTTGTCTGCAGTGGCCGTGTAATTAAAGAAGCCGGCTTGCCCTTCGATCAACCCGAGGCGACTCGGTCGGTGCCAATTGGTTTCCTCAAAGGCTAAGTCGCGGAAGACGACATGCTCGACCGGTCGGCGGACGGTTCCCGCGATATGGATCAAGCTTTCCATCCGCGGAGCCGTTATCCGAGCCTGTGTCATGTCCTCACCCTCGCGGGGGCGATAGTAGACCACGTGCTTCTTTTGATCGAGATACCATTCCCCAGGCACGTCGAGCAATCCAAGGCTGTTCTCCCAGCGAAATGCGTTTCCGTCGAGAATCCAGGGGGCGAGACGGGAGAAGATCATGTCCTGGCCGGGATTGCGAAGTTGCACCGTCGCTAAGTCTTGATTCTCCTCTTGCCGTTCTACGGACTTGACTCGCAAGATCGACTGGCACCACTCGTTTTGCAGGAGCATTTCGAGTTGCGAAACGTCTTCCAGGTCTTTCGCGACGTCCCAGGGAATCTCAAGAGTTTTGGATTCTTTGTGCCACTTACTCACCAAGTAGAACTGCTTCCCATCATTGGGCGACCGTGCGTGGGTTGCCCGCTTGCCGTTGACATAAAGCTGACGAAACTCCCCATCGGTTGGAGCTAGCCAAAGCCCTCGGCCGTGCTGTTTCCAGCCGCTGATTTCGCTTCCACCACAAAGCGTCGCCAGCTCCCCAGGGGCAGAGGCGTAAACCACCGGGCCGCCGGCCAGGCCGGAATCGGCGGGCGTTAGGTTGAGCGGTTCGTCCAGCTCGTACCTTCCTTGCTTGAGGAAAACCGTAACGCCTTCGGCGGGGTACTGGTCGGTGTACTTCAGACGGCGTACCGCCTCTCTGGCGCGAAGAATCGTAGCAAACGGATTTGCTTCAGTGCCCGGGGCCGCATCGTCGCCCGCGGGGGAAACGTAAAAGACCTGCGCCGGGTCGGTCGAGGGAGCTTGATCCTTTGCGCGTCCGGTCACTGCGGTGCCGAGCACGGCGAGAGTGAACATGGCGAACGTCACAAGACGCTGCTGTTGTGAGTGGTAGAGCATAACTACTTTTTTCTTTCCTGAAGAAGTTCTTTTTGGAAGGGGCTTGCTTGACAGGGCTTCATTGGGGAGTCGCACAACGACTCATGCCGAGCCATCCACGGTCTCAAGTCCGACGGCGGCTTTGCTTCTGGCGTCGATACTCGCTTAGAGTCATTCCGGTGTGTTTCTTAAATAAGACACTTAAGTAAGGCGACGAATTGATGCCCACCCGTTCGGCGATCAGGGGAATCGCCATTTCCGTCTTGGAAAGCAGCTCCTTAATCCTGAGAATTCTTGCCGCAACGATTTCTTCATGAATGGTGTGATTGGTCTGATCCAAGAAACGTTGCTGAAGCGCAGTTCGCGAAATTCTAATATGTTTGAGGACGTCGGTGACGTTGATGCCGTCGCACGCGTTCTGCCTAATGAATTGCATGGCATCGGCGACAAACGGATCTTGGATCGCAAGCGAACTTGTCGACTGGCGCACAACGACACGCACCGGCTCGATGTACTGGAGCAGGTTCGTAACGGTCCTGCCGCTCATTAGTTCGTGCAGTGTTTGAGCAGCATGATAGCCAACGAGCTCTGCGTTGGGCATGACGCTGGAGAGGTTTGGGATAGCGGCTTCTCGGACAATCTCCTCGTTATCGACACCAATCACCGCGATACCCTCGGGCACAAAGGCGTTGGCCTGGCGGCAGGCGTCCAGCACTTGCAAGGCACGGAAGTCGGTGGCGGCCATCACCCCCACGGGTTTCTCAAGCTGATCGAGCCACGCAACCATGTCAGCTAGTTCGGTCTCCCAGGGTTTCTGGCCGAATCCTTGCTTGTCGTGGCCGGTCGTTTGAAAAACGTCGCAATGGCCGCCCCCTGCTTCGATCGTCCGGCGAAATCCTTCCCGGCGTCCGTCCGACCAAGCGACTCCTTCATGCCCCACGAACCCAAAAAGCCGGTAGCCATTCTCCAGCAGATGCTCTGCTGCCATGCGACCAATCGCAATATCGTCGTTGAGGACGTAGGGCACGCGTGGTCTCTTGTTGTGTTTTTCATTGCGATTTTCTGATTCCCCAGGGAATCCGCCTTCGGAGTCACGCACTTTAGGCGTATTAAGCGACACCAAAGGCGTATCGAGGCCTTGAACAACACGATCAATCTCTTCGGTGGCCACATTACAAATGACACCTTGTCCGTGCCAGCTTTTTAACCAACCCGGGGGCGGGTCATAGATGGAGCGTTGTTCCAAGTACAGCGACCAGGGGCCATTCTCGCGCGCGAATCGGCCGATACCGCTAATGACATTTCGACCAAACGAAGTGCTGGTCTCGATAATCACAGCAATGTGCGGTGGCAATCCATCCCTCAGAGAGTCGTGGTGCTTAGCGATGATCGGCCTCGTCGGTTGACCAGTAGGGGGGATGCCCAGTTTACAGGCTTGGTAGTAGATTTAATTTATCGTATCAGTCCAGGTATCATATTGTGCAAGGACATTTCTTAATATCTTCACCCGCCCTTCACAGTACCTTTATAACCGCGGCATTTTGCATAACAACTCACATGTCGAATTGCATAACAAGCGGAATTAATTATTGCATTGTCGTGCTCACAGCTATTGCCCATATTGGGGTTGTCGGGGGCAGTCACGCCTCCCTCGCTTATCGATTACTTACCTGCAAGTAACTTTTGGAAGCCACTTTTGTATTTGGGCCCAGGTGCGTTGCCGAAGGCCTCAGATTGACTTTTCAAGTCTTTTCACATGATTGGAGAGGGACCAATGAGAGTTGCCATCTTGAGTTTTCTAGCAGCAGGGGCGATCCTGCTATCGGTAGCCAGCACAGCATCAGCCGGGACCGTTGGATATTGGCGTTATGAGGACGGGCCCGTGGGCACTAGTGCCGGAACGTTGGTTGCCACAGCAGGCCCTAATGCGATCGAAGTTCCGGGAGCGCCAGACCAAGTATTCGACGCGGATGTCCCCGGGGCTTTCATCTTCGATCCCGTAGCTAACACGACTGTGGCGAACACGTTGTCGCTAAACTCGCCCGGTACCAATTTGAATGCCCGTGCCACTGCACCTGGAGCGACACTCGAGCCTGCGAGTTTTTCATTTGAAACCTTTGTCAAAGACGATGCAGAAATCGATGGCTTTGACGTGATTGCCGGCAAGAGACGAGCAAACGCCCCGGGAAATGCTGTCAACGATCCTGGTGGAGTGAGGTGGTCCTGGATGATCACAGAAGACAGCCAGGGGCGAGTATTCTTCAGGATGGATACTGATGTTTATAATCCCGATGGCTCATTGGCCTCAGGCGCATTTAATCAAAGTCTGCAATACTTTCCAACTCCAGGGGGAGGCGGCCCGAGCGTGCGTGATCAGGAGTGGCATCACGTTGCAATAACCTACGACGCTGCTACAAATGAAGCCAGCTTGTACATCGATTACATCCAGAACAACGCCAAGATGACGCCGAGCAATGGCGGCACTCTGCAATATGACGGAGGGGAACTGACACTTGGTGGCCGAGGCGATGGAGGCAGTTGGGCTGGGTTGATTGACGAATCTCGACTGAGCGACGTCGTGCTGTCGGGCAGTACGGATATAGATGGGTTTGATACCACCAACCAATTCTTGCTTGCTACTAATACCAATATCCCCGAGCCGAGCGCAGTCGTCATTGCCCTGCTTGGGTCGGTATACGGCATGGGGTTTGTCCGCAGGCGATAGGTTTCTGTGAACGCAACTCCAGGGGATGTGCTCGCATCCCCTGGCATTGCTGGCAAACTACCGATCTTTTTAATTTTGCATTCCGAAGCACGCGCTCCCTCCTACCGGGTTTCCCGGCTGGCGCAGGAGGAGGGAGTGTTTTTAGCACCCAATCCGAGTTCCATTTTACGCCGACCACTTAATACCGATTGTCGAAGTATTCAATATCAGGCAGTTTTTACTCTTGCGAACAGGCAAACCGATGAAATCGATATGGAATAGGCAAACTCTCGTAGGTTTAGTAGCTACAGGACTCTTGACGCTCGTCAGCGTTCCCAGTGCTTCTGCCCAGAACGTCCTGGGATACTGGCGTGGTGAAGGCACCATTGGCGACACTGTACTTTCGATACCTTCGGATGTCGTCCCTGCAGGTGCGACTGCTGCACAGGTGACCGCCGTGCTCGTGGATCAGGGAGATGGAAGTCTAACCGGCGGTACCAACACACAAGTTGCGGCGGCACTTGCAGTGCAATACAGCGCGGACGTCCCCGGGAATATGATTTTTGACCCGCTTACTAATACGACCTACGCCAATACTAGCTCGGTCCTCCTTGATCAAGCGGGGCGACCGTTTTCCAATGAAAACGAGGAGTGGTCCGACGATGCCAGTTTCTCAGTCAATGCTCAGGAAGCTGGCGGGGATCCAACCATCTTCAAGACGCGAAACTTCACCTACGAGGCGTTCATCAAAAGTGTCGATACACTGCCATTTGCCCGTATTGCCTCGATAAGAAAAGGCGTAGGCAATGGCACCTACATGCCAGGGGGATCGCCGGTGACCGCTTGGTCAATTGGTCCTTTTGGGACCCCAGGATCGCAAACCTATGGAATCCGTGCTGATTCCAAGGAGTTTCCCTATTTCCTACCCGGCGATGGTAACGGGCTGGCCAACGATGCCGGGGTTTCGTTCGTTCCAGTCAACGACAGCGAATGGCATCACATTGCCTTTACCTACACCGATGGCGAACGTGGTACGACGCCTGGCGAATTCCGGTTCTATGTCGATGGTGAATTAGAGAACCTTTTCGTAGGAGACGAGGTTAGCACGGAATCTTTCAAGATGTCTAACAATGGCACGATGCTCTACGGTGACTCTAGCACCGATTCACCCGATGATGCGGCCTTCGCAATCATCGGAATGGCCGACAATATTTTCGGTGCAAGCCTAGATGGTCTGTTCGATGAGGTCCGGTATACGGACTCCGTTCTGCTACCAAGTCAGTTTCTGCAACTGGCAGGCGTGACCGGCCCGAATGGCGACTTCAATTCTAGTGGTCTGGTCGATGGACAAGACTTCCTCGATTGGCAGCAAGGTTTCGGGATCACTGGTACGGCTACACTAGCCAATGGCGATGGCAATGCAGATTTGAATGTCGATGCCACAGATCTGGCTATCTGGGACGCACAGTATGGATCGACTGCTGCCGTAGTGAGTGGTGCAGCTGTCCCAGAGCCTACGTCGATCTCGCTCGCTATCGTGTTGGCCGCCATGCTCATCGGAACGGCACGCACGACTCGACAAACTGCTTAGAACGACTCTCGCTAGCGGGCATTAGTTGTTGCTCGCTAGCGAGTTTGCCAGAGCGAAGGGTTCATCAAAGCCCAGTTGCTCCAGACCGCGTTAGTGAAAACTGTATCACTCGAAGTAAGGACTCTGTACAGGGCCAATAGCATGAACACCGTAATCTCTTTTTCTCTCGATTCACGGAGCAATCCTCACAGGAAAGCCAAGGCCGCGTTCACGCTCGTCGAGTTGCTGGTCGTGATCGCCATTATTGGGGTGCTGGTCGGCTTACTCCTGCCTGCCGTGCAAGCCGCTCGTGAAGCAGCCCGGCGCATGCAGTGTACGAATAATCTCAGGCAACTTGCGCTATCGGTGTTGAATTACGAATCTGCCCTCGGGGAGTTCCCTAAGGCATTCACAAGTGTTTTCGACGATTCAGAAGGTGGTCAAATACCAGAAAACCCTGGCTATGCTTATTTGTGGATCGAAGCAAAGTCCGCGGGTGCCAATGGAAAGGGCACGAGTTGGTTGTTGGGGATGCTTCCATACATGGAGCAGGGTTCCATTCGCGACCAATGGGATTTCACCAAGAGCCTCGTCTCGGCGGAAAACCGTCCGCTTGCTGAGAAGGACCTTCCGAGCTTTTATTGTCCCAGTCGCAGATCTGACATCGGAGAATTCTCGCCTAACATGTTCCAACAGTGGTCAGCCGGAGGTACCGATTACGGCGGATGTATCTCCTCTTCTAATTCCTTCTTCAACGGGGATGGAAATCCAGGGGGGCCAAATGCCTCCTGTACGCACGACGTCGTCTCTATGTTTACACGGGGCGGAGGACGTGAGTCCGGGAGGACTGCGCAGGATCGTTTCACGGACTATCTGGGGATCATCACGTACGGTGTCGATGTCAAAGTAGCGACGGTCACCGACGGATTAAGTAACACGATTATGGTTGGCGAACTTCAGCGACTGAACAACTTGGAAGACTGCGCCAAATGGAGTTTCGATGGATGGGCGGTAGGTGGTGTCAGCAACTTGTTTGACACCGATAACTTCCCAACCGGTGGTACCCCGGGTGGATTGAATAACGACTTTTTTGAAAGCCCTGGTAGTCTTCACCCTGGTGGATGTAATTTTGGGATGGGTGATGGGTCTGTCCGGTATATTAGCGAAGATACGGACACCGATGTCTTCAAGTTTCTAGGTGGCTATGCTGACGGTCAGTTTACCGACCTGTGATGCGAATTCATGAAGCAGTGTTTTGAGCTGCTGCAAGTGCTTCCGAGCCTGGGTGTTGGCAATTATTAAATCTCTAACACCAAAGAAATAACTATTCCGCCTACGATCAAGGAAAAGTCGAGTGAGGAACCTCCCTAAGACAATTCTCATCAGTCTGGTTTGCGCTTGCTTTATGCTACCAAACGCTGGCTGTTCGAACTCCACACGACCCGAATTGGGCACTATCCAGGGTACGGTCACACTGGGCGGGAAGCCCGTGGAAGGTGCCTACCTGACTTTCAATCCTGTGGACCTGGGGCGTTCGTCGCACGGCAAAACGAACCAAGAAGGCAACTACGAGGTCACCTATATTCGCGACATCAAAGGTGCCAAAGTGGGAACCCACGAGATCACTATTCGCACCGTGGGTCCAGGCTATCCTGGGGAAATCATTCCCAGTCAGTACAACGATAAGTCCACGCTGACCGAAGAGATTGCTCCTGGGGAAAATACGATCGATTTCAAGTTGGTCAAAAAGTAGACGCGGCTTTCTAGATCGCGAGATAGAATATCTATGCAGCGTCGACAATTTCTAACGCAAGTCGCAGCAGGGGCGGCAGCCCTATCGAGCGCTGGCGGCAAAGAGAGCCGTGCCTTAACCACGATTGGTAATCGATATCCTTACCGCACGGTGTCCGAAGCGTTTCACGCCGCCAGCTTCGATCCCACGGCAACCGATAGCGCGTACTTTGTCGTAGCCGCCGATTGCCACTACGGCATGAATACAGGCGATGGCTTGCTACCGGTCATTAAGGAGATCAATCAGCTTGATCCCAGGCCTGAATTCTTCCTTGTCAATGGTGACATGGCGGTTACTGCTTCACTCTCCTTTGGACGTCGACCTAACAAGCAAGAAAAGCTCAAGACCATCGATGAATTCAATGCGTTTCGGAAGCATGCCGAGCAGCTCGATCCGGCCATTCCTCTTAAGCTAACACTCGGCAACCATGACACCCATCCCGGTGAAGACGAGCCAGAGTTGTTCCATGAGGTCTTTCCCGAATTCCCTGCGTACGAATCCTTCAATCTTGCTGGCGGACACTTTGTGCTGCTCAATGGGCACAGCGACGGACGGATCGACAGCAGGCAAAGCGATTGGTTCGCCGCAGACATTGCTGGCGTCGATAGAGATCAGGAGATCATTACGTTTGTGCATCAACCATCACTTGGGTCGTCGGTTCGTGAGCGCATGATCGCCCCCGCTTATGAGAATGCGTTGGTCGAACATCGCGGCATAGTCTGGGCTATTTGCGGGCATGAGCATCGAAACCACGATCAAGTATTTCAGCTACCTCATACGACGATTAACCAAGCGACGGTCGTGTGTAGTGCTCCTGGGATTTGGGGCGGCCCCGAGAAGCCCGGGTATTGGTACTTCCTCATGCAGGGTGGAAAGATTGTCAACAGAGTTTTTCGCAGCATGGAACACGGCTTTCGATTGAAAGAGCAACCCGATTCCAATCACGCGGTGCCGATTCCGAAACCGTTTCAGTTTGCCAAGGACGTTCGTTGGAAAACGCTTGTTGGCGAGGGAGACGAACCGTATCGCATTGAGCACGATGCCAACGACAACGTCACTTGCTGGTGCTACGTGCGCAAGCTCGTCTATGGTTTACCATTGAAGGATACGGGTGCCAGTCGCCTTGCCGTGCTAGGTAGCTTCAAACCCTCGGCCGATGGCACTCCAAAGGCTGCGGTCCGAGTCTCTGGTGATCGCAAGAGCTGGCATGACTTGAAAATTCCGCTGCCGAAACATGGTGTTTATGAATTTGTGATCCCCGGAAAGTTGCGGACCGCGGATACGTTATATGCGGAAGTAGCACGACTAACGGGACAGCATACGGAAATCTACGTGGCAGGTTACGCACTACTTGCTTGACGAATTTGACTAGGCGATGCTGACTGAGCATGGTTGGGCCTCAGTTCGCGGTTCTTGCACTTTCACTCGCTCATACCGTCACTCACTCAAGCCAGACGCCATCGCGTTGCGGCTAATACTCCCGCTTACTTGCATGATAAAGTATACTCTCTCCAAGAATTCTAGTAGGCTTACGTTAGCCTTGCTGGTCAGTTGCAGTCTTTCGTTCAGTGTTACTGCGTTTGCTCAAGTCGAACGCATTTGGATCTCACACCAATCGAACAATCCCGACAAAACCGTTATCAATTGGCAAACGACCCAGGCCGGCCCCTCAGTAGTCAACTACGGACTCAGTCTGAAGTATGGTGAGACGGCCGAGGACTCTGAAGCGACTACCCTCCACCAAGTGGAAATAGATACTCCTGCCAGGGATGTCGTTTACTATTTCCAGGTTGTCACCGGTGAGCAGCAATCGACCGAGCAATCCTTCAAGGCTTACCCCACCAAGGAATTGCGAGTTGCTCTGACCGGCAATTGGCAAACCCGGCCCGATTTACAAGCCCTCCTTGACGACGACCCTCACCTAGTGATCGGTCTAGGGGACTATGTTTGGGACACGTATGGACCTTGCGGCAAGAAGAAGGTGTGTTTCAAGCCGTTTGAGGGCTTAATCGACAGCTACCCCAAGTTGTTTCGGACCACGCCTTTCTTGGCCGTTATGGGCAATCACGACCGACAGTGGCTTCCACGGCCCACTGCTCACGGCGACCCCGCGCCGGAACCGGTGTACGATATCGCCGCGCAAAGCATCACCCACTTCCTTGCCCAACCCGACGAGGAGTGGAAATGGTCGTTCGAGGTGCCAGAGTTTCATCTGCGGTTGGTTGCGATCGATAATGCCCACGTCACAGACAACGGCACCAATCTCCAAGCCTGCCATGATGTAGATGCCGAATCGGAACAGTTCCTTTGGTACAAGAATCTCGTCGAAACAACGGATACATCCGAGACTTCGCTTATCACCTTGTACAATAGCAGCAATACCGTGGTCGCTAATCCTGATGGCGTATTCAAACACTGGAAGCCGTTCCTACGGAAGAACACTGCTATCCTGACCGGCTACGGACTTTACGCGGAACGCGCCGAGATGCAGGGCCTGCCCTGGTACAACTCTTCACTGGTGAAGGGCCGGCCCCAGGACATGTACTTCGACAAGAACCAAGCCTTTGGCGCAGGCGTGAGTAGCTACGTGCTCATGAAGTTCAACAACGACACGCACCAACTTGTCATCGAGTTAAAGAATGTTGAGGATGGTTCCGTACTCGACACCAAGACACTGGCCATTCCCTAGTCGCGTCCTACAGTCCGTTACGCTTTGCCAACATTACTAACCTAGAAGATCCTCATGCTAAGTGGCTCCTTGCGATATTTCCTGTTGATCTGCCTCTGCCTGCTCTTGGCTCGGCCCATCGTAGCAGTGGAGGTCGCTCGATCCGGCGTTTCCAAGCCCACAGTTGCTGGAAGCAGTCGAGTTGAGAACGGTAAGACTGAAGAAAGGCTTTCATGGCATGATCTTCGATCCCTCGACATCGAAGGCAAAGGGTGGGGCGAAACGAGCAATTTTTACGACCGTCTCCCAGCCAAGGCGGAGGGATTGGTCCGCCCAGAGGTATGGAGCCTGAGCCACCATACTGCGGGGATGTGCGTGCGGTTTATCACCGATGCTCGCGAGATTCATGCCCGTTGGACGCTCTATTCACCCAACCTAGCAATGCCCCACATGGCCGCGACTGGTGTGAGTGGCTTGGACCTTTACGTTAAAGCCGACCAAGGCAACTGGCGTTGGCTAGCCGTCGGCAAGCCGGTTGGCCGCACAAACGAGCTTCCGCTCGCCCAAGGCCTGCCAGCGGGGAAGCGGGAATATCTGCTCTACTTGCCCCTCTATAATGGTATAACTTCGCTGGAATTGGGAGTTCCCCATGAGACGCTATTCCAGGCCGCACCCAAACGGCCTGCTGGTCGCGACAAGCCGTTAGTGTTCTACGGAACGTCCATTGCCCAAGGCTGTGCGGCGTCGCGTCCTGGCATGGTTCACACAGCCCTCCTTGGCAGGCAGTTGGATGTCCCGGTGATCAATTTGGGGTTCTCCGGGAACGGGAAGATGGAGCTCGAATTGGCAGAACTACTCAGCGAGCTCGACCCGGCGGTCTTTGTTCTGGATTGTCTTCCGAATATTAACTCCGAGGTGATCACTGAGCGTACCGAACCCTTTGTAAAAAAACTCCGAGAAAAGCATCCCCACACTCCCATCTTGCTAGTCGAGGACAGAACCTATGCGGATGCTTTCCTGAATTTGGCGCATCGCAAGCGTCACCGGACGTCGCGTCAAGCCTATCACGGTGCTTTCCAGCGATTGCAGGAAGCGGGTGTCGTTGAGCTGTATTACCTCAAGGGCGATCAACTGTTGGGAGACGACGGGGAAGGGACAGTCGATGGCTCGCATCCAAACGACCTGGGCTTCATGAGGCAGGCTTCTGAGTTTCGGAAGGTGCTGGAGCCTCTTCTTGGACAGTGACAATATCGAAAATGCGAATTCCCACCTCCTGAGGATTTCCGTAAAAGCGTGATCCCGCACCAACTTCGTAGCTTAGGTAAATCGGATATTGATGCACGGATTGCCTGCTGCTTCTAACGCGGCCTAGTCGTGTACTTGGTAAAGTTCAAAATTGTTGCGTTTACCTTCAAGAGCCGAATCCGTTGAAACTCTACCCATCACACCTACTCTTCAGCATGTCCTAGTGGGTTGATGAGACCCAGCTTGGCCTAAAGCCAGTGATAGTTACTTTGGCAATGTCCTCCGGAAATACTAATGATAGACGACACTATCGAGCTCTCTTTGGAGACAGGCCTCGGCGTGTAGCAAGACCAGCATCAGCCCCGCACTTTTCGAACGCTATTCACAGCTCGTCAGACGCGCAGAGCAGTTCGCGAATCACGAGACGCACTGTGTCGAGTCTCTCCCCGAGTAAGATCAGTGGCAATCCCCCAAAAGCGTCCTGGGAGTTGTAGAGCAACTCAAAGACCTTGCTCTCATGCTCGTTGAGTGGCACCTCTAAGCCATTCCTGAAATCTTGCATGATTGCCTGGATGCAACCGGCAAGGTACTGGTGGGCCCGTAACCCGTAGTCGACAAAGGCCGATGTTACTAGCTCGGTGGCGGAAGCCCCATCGAGATGGGGGAGCTTCCGGGCTATTTTTTTCACAAGCGTACTCTTCGCGCCCGCAAACCCCTGATCAAAGTCCCGCTGATTGTCCTCACTTTCGATACCCGCCCAGATCGCTTCCAGCACCACCCTATCAACTTCTGCCCTGCCCTTCTCCGGGAGATCGTCGTAGTGCCGATCGACATCGAACGAGACATGCTTTATCAGCCGAACAGCGTCGTTCATTTCGCGCGGTTGCCGCGGTTCGCACTGCGCAGCCTGCCACAGCCCGTATTCAATTTTCTCGCCAAGAGTCGGATTGTCGAATTTCTGTGCGGCGGCAAGTTGCTCGCCTGCTTCTATGAGGCCATCAATCGTAGTTGGGTACCCAAGCTTACGAGCTTCGGGCTTCTCGGCTCATGGGCGGAGGTCCTCGACAGAATCTCCCGGCTTAGAGAAGCCCTTCGGGTGCGTGAACTTGCGTTTGTAGAAGGGCTGTATATTCTTTGCACGCTGGAAGAGAAACCACAGCGCGCGATAGGAAGATCGCAACTCCGTATCATCGAACATTTTATGGTAACGCTTGCAAAGGATTTGGAAGCCGTAGTGCCAAGCCGGGAAGTAAAACCGATGCCCCGTGTGCTTACCTATATCTGTGGACGGGAGAAACAGTCGGTTGCCGTCGGCGTCTCGCTGACAAACTAGGACCACCTCAGCGTATTATGCCACGATTTGGGCGTGGATCTAGCACTTCACTTATACCTCACAGTGGGTTGCATTACTCTGCTGCTTCATCGTGCAAGGAGCAGCGTGAGCAACTTCCTCGTATGCGAGTGCGATCAAAGGTCGATAGACTCTGACCTTGGTCTTACTGCTGTGGCCGCTGTCTTCACAATTGACGAGGCGTTTGTTGTCGTGGCCTCCACTGCTGTTCCAACTCTTGAGGCGAAACGCCCGCCAACCCGCTTTGAGCCAAAATGGCCGCTCCTAAGCTCGTTGGCTCTGAGCAATCCATAACTCGAACAGGACAGCCGAGCGTCTCGCTCTTGATTCTGAGCCATAGATCGCTCCTCGCTGCTCCTCCTACTGAGTAAATGACCGTCGGTTTTTCATCCTTGCAGAGGAGCTCAATTTGTTGCTGAAGTTCGCTGGCCACAGCTTCGTAAATCGCCCGGACATCGTGCCCACGCGTGTGATGGCTTTGGCGGTCGAGAAACATCTCGCTTGCACTTTTCGAAGCAGCGTCTGGGTGCAAGTGGACTCCTCCTGCACCCGCTGGGACGCTGTCGGCCAATTTGTCTAGTTCAGCAAAGGAAGGCAAGTCTGGCAGCGAGTTGCGATACTTTTCTAGGAGTTGAGCCGAGACCTCTCCAAAGACCATCTGGTAGTATTGATCCTGAGAAAACGTTGGGCCTTGGAATACGCTTGGTGGCGCGTTCTTTTCGAACTGATTGGAGCAACGAACTGTCGCAAGCACCGTGCCAGTCGTTTCGCTAATGGAACCGGGCTCCGTATTGCCAGCACCAATCGCTCCAGCATATTGGTCCAAGCATCCAATGATTAGCTTGCAACCCAGAGGTAATCCAAGCTCGGCTGCGACTGCCTGCCTTAGAGAACCCGCATCAGTGCCAGCTCGGACGATAGTAGGAAGCCAGTCAACGGGTAGCTTGATTCTATCGCACGCTTCAGTCCACCAATGCAGGCGATGTATGTCTACCAGGCCAGACAGTCCAGCCGTACCCGCTTCGGTGACATGATTTCCGGTCAACCACAATGTTAGATAATCACTGATTAAAGCTACTCTCGCGGTCTTCTCCATGACCTGCGGCTGATGCTGCTGAAACCAGCTCGTCTTTGCAGGCAAGAATTCGTGAGTCAAGCCCGGTAGGCCCGTAGTTTCTTTGAATTCAGAAGTCGCCTGTAATTCATCGAGTGGACTACTCAGGCCCAACGCCCGCTGATCGTTCCATAGGATTATCGATGTGAGAGCATCGTCGAACTTGTCCAAGAGTACAAAGCTATTTGCTTGAGTAGCAAAACTAACCGCAGCAACATCACTCAAGCCGCCTACTTCCAGGGACAGTCTCTTCGTTGCATCAGTAAGGCATTGAATGAAACTTGTCGTAGGTAGCTCTGCTCTCATCTCAGCGGTTTGCTGCACTGGGGTTGGAACGCGCTGTAGCCCGACGATTTGCCCATATTCGTCAAATAGACATATCTTGAAATAGCTCGTGCCAAGATCGAAGACTAGAATATTGCTCATTGCGCTACCGGTAAGTCAGGTCATGCATCCGGGCCCGCATTGGCGGTACTCAAGGTGTGGAGCATTTCTGTTGTGATATCGAGAAGACGGCGTGGAGAATCGGGGCTGGCAAACACCGCATTGGAGGCTTCGTAACACTTGCTTTCAACGGCTTCAGGTGTCACTAGATAACCTTGCAACTCTCCGTTTGCTAGTGTGATCAAGTGGGCTTCTGGATAGCGTTGCCGGAGCTCCAGGGCGTATTCTACAAAGACTTCTCCCGGCCAACCGACAAATGACCAGGAGTCGATGGTAACTATCTGAATCTCGGCGGGGAGGCACGTTCGGACGGCATCTTCCAGTCGGCCATCCAGGTGCGAGCGTGCGAGAGTCAGTGTTTCTTGGGCACCAAACCAACTACATTCCGCTGTGCGGATTTCAGTTTTCTCAGCATTTGATGTTCGCAAGTGTTCCAAGAATGCACTTGCTTCTTCAAGAGCCACTGTCGCTTCTGGTATCGAGGGAAACTCGCGCAAGCGCAAATCCGCATATTCAACTTTGCACGCTAAGTTCCAATCTGAGACATACTCAACATTCTCGAGGGCAGACTTGAAGGCTTTGCCGAGAATGGTTCCTAATCGCGTTGCTTCTTCTAGGGTATTTGAGCGTGTGACGTGCCGCGGGCTTTGATTGCCTGCCGCCCCCATATGGTAGACCACGACTAAGTCGTTGAGCCCCTCTTGGGATTGTAGATATTGTCTTGCAAGAGACGGAAAGTCGCCACTGATGCATGTCGAATCTTCATGCAGGACGGTGGGATGCATGGAGCAGATGCACATCAGGCCTATCAAGCTTTGGTCTTGAGTCGAGCGGGCGACAAGCACCGGCAGTTCAGGGATCGAAGGCCCTGCGGGATTGTGGCGATTTGTCCCTAGTCCGTGCACTTCAGAAACGACCAGTCCCACCTCCGCTGGCTGAGCGTACTTGAATGCTTGAGTGCCTGCGTCGACGATTCCATTTATCAACTTTCTTAGGTAAGTCGGATCGGGCTTAGGGACTACCCTATCTTCAGAATTACTGAGCATACTCATCGTGATCGGACCGGAGTGGGTATGCGTTGCAGTAATCATGATGTGCTCAGCCGGCATACCCGTCTGCTGACTGATTTCACCGCGCGCTTCAGCCACTTGCTCCTTTGTCAGGAAAATCACATCCACGGCCACGAATAGAGTGCCACTCTGCCCGTCACTCAGATAGATCGCGGAAGCGAGCAGTGGATCATGAACACTTGTGCTAGTTCGTTCGCAGTGCGGATACCCAAATAGAAATTGCGGAGTGTCCGGAGTCACATCCACTTGGGCCGCCCCAGCCTTTCGGTGGAGGTAGGCGTTGTAGTTGGAATTGCTACTCATGAGGGATTGACACATTGCGCGAGGTGGTCATAATCAAACCATATTGGTTATAACCTTTTGCGTGATGGGTTTGCAGCCCCTTTTTGCCACTTTCGAGGTCATTGCCCCAATTGACTGCCACAAGTTCAAAAGTTGCCTATAAGAGCGTAGCGGATATTCTGCGACGACGGATTCTAGCCAACGAACTCAAGGCTGGTGAGCGCCTGCCAACCGAGCGAGAACTGTGTGGCAATTTCTCTGCATCTCGCATCACGATCCGGCGCGCTTTGCAGATCCTGGCGGATGAAACGCTCATTCAGCGACGGCATGGCAGTGGTACTTTTGTAAGCCCTACTCCTTCTCGCAGAATTCCGATTCTTGGCACGGATTTTAGTGGTTCGGTGGCCGCACATGCGCCTGAGCTTGGGCGACGTCTGGAAACTTGGCGATGGCAGTCTGCTCCAGACAACGTCGCCACATCACTTCAGATGAAATCTGACGGGCGTGTCTTGTTCGCGCGACGGATTGACCTACTCAAGGATGATCCAGTTGCGTTCGACGAAGTTTACCTTCCCGAACAGGTGGCTGATCAATTGGACAAGCAAGATCTTAGCGACATCCGATTCCTCGAACGTTGGCAAAAAGTCCAGTCGATCCACATTGACTATTTGACACAAAGTGTGGAAGCAATAGCCGCCGAAACAGCGCATCGCAAACGACTCAAAGGCAAAGTCGGTGCCCCGCTACTCAAGGAAGTCAGCACGATGTTTCTTGCATCAGGCGAAGCGTGTGGACTTTTCACGAGTTACTATCGCAGCGATTTGTTCCGCCTTACTTCGACATTTCGCCTTCAGTCGTCTAGCGAAAATGGGCTGGAGTAAACGCGATGTTGGCCACCCTTATAGAGAACGCGCAGCTAGTACGCCCAGGTCACTGGAGCCGTGCAGGTAGCATCCTGATAAAGGATAGCGTCATCAAGGCCATTGATCCGAAAGCGGATCAGATTGACAGCTCCGTAGTTCGAGTTGATGCAATGGGAGCCTTGCTGACCCCCGGCTTGGTGGACATTCATTGCCATGGAATTCACCAATATCTCTATGAAGCTAACCACCAGGAAGGCAACTTGTTCGCACGCACCTGCTAAGTCGATGTAGGCATAGCCGAAATCGACTTGTGCTTGCCCTGGCGGATGGGACAGCGGCAAGAAGACTTCCTGGGTCGATCGCTTCCACTCACGCACTGCAGTGCGGACACTCGTGTAGCCACCTGGGTAACCATGCTCATCACGCAGACGATGAAAGATGCGCGTGGCCGTGTGACGTTGCTTCTTTGGGGCCTTTCTATCGGCTTCCAAGATCTCGTGGAGGATGGGTAGACGGTTCGAGGATCGGCTTGCCTCGCGGCTTGCACTGCCGATAGCCGGGCGGCTCGTCATGCGTGAGCATCTTCGCTAGCGTATGCCAGCTGATGTCATATTCGCGGCAAGCCGCGCGTTTCGATAGTTCGCCGGTTAACACCCGGCGACGTACTTCAGTCCATTGTTCCATGTCAGCGTACACTCCTGCGCCTTTCTGAGAATCTGGAAATGATGAGGGCTAAAGGCTTATCTTCCCAAATCCCAAGAACTGCACATCTGTGCGCTGCAACGATCAGTTGCCAAATCTCCCCGCCAAGCGCCGCACTTTTCGAACGCTATTCACACCATGTCCGCCTAGGAAACAGCCTGCCTCGATGAAGCTTTCGTGCAAACCGTATCTGCCGCTCCCTACATCAATCGCGCTACTTTAGATTAGAATGCGTATTAGACTCTCATAGAATGTGGATTAGGTTTTGGGAGCAGGCCATCTCGTGATTGGGGGTGGGCAGATCTAGTGAATATATAGATTCTCAATACGGGCCGTTCGCCAATCGATACGAGTGCCAAGGACACCATGTTTTCTGATGAAACTATCGGCCACTTATTCCCTGAACCAGTTGCGGAACTACCTTTGCAACTGATTGCGAGCATGCTGTCCGCCCAAGATGAAGCACTATCGGCTCTTGGTAGCCGGGTTGCTGGGACCGCATTGGAAACGAAATTTGACGCCACACTGCTTGGAGAAAAGGTAGTCGAGCAGGCGCAAAAATCAGCATGATTATCTACCGCCGGTGACGTTACTCGTTAGTTTGCTCCGAGTGTCTCTGGCAGCCACATTGAGAGCGGTGCCCAGTAGGTTGTGAGTAGCAAGGTTGCCAGCATCGCCAGGAAGAATGGCAGCATCGGTTTAGTCACTTCCGCAATCGTGGTTTTTCCCACGCCGCAGCCAACGAATAGACAGGTTCCTACTGGGGGAGTGCATAAGCCAATGCAAAGGTTGATAATCATCATCACTCCAAAATGCACGGGGTGCATCCCGAGTTTGGTGACCACTGGCAAGAAAATCGGCGTGAAGATCAGCACTGCAGGAGTCATGTCCATGACAGTGCCGACCATGAGGAGCAGAATATTGATCAACATCAAAATAACGTAAGGGTTGTCAGACAAGGACAACATGGCTGTGCTGACTGCCTGGGGGATATTCTCGTAAGTTAGCACCCAACTCAACGCTTGGCTGGTACCGATCAGCAGAAAAATCACACCGGTGGTGGCGCCAGTTTGAAGGCAAATGCGAGGTAGATCTGACAACTTGATCTCGCGATAAACAACGACCGCCAGTAGCAAGGCGTAGAGCACCGCAATCGCTGCCGCTTCAGTGGGAGAAAATGCTCCCCACAGGATTCCGGCCAAGACAATCACGACTAATAACAAGCTTGGCAATGCCCTCAACGCAGCCCAAAAGATTTGGTTCCAGGAGGCCGCTACTTCCGCAAGTTCAGACTTATTCCGGCTCACGAGTAGACAAACTAGCATGATGGCAAGTCCCATCACAATTCCAGGAAGAATGCCGGCAAGAAACATAGCCACGACGGAAACATTTCCCCCAGTGACCACGGCGTAGACGATCATGATGTTGCTAGGAGGGATGACCAGTCCCGTCGTTGCAGCAGTCGTCGTCACAGCGACGCTAAATCGACGATCGTACCCCTTGCGAGTCATCTCCGGGATGATCATTCCCCCGACTGAAGAAACGGCCGCAGTGGCAGATCCGGAAATCGCACCGAACATCATACAAGTCATGGTACTCACATAGGACAAGCCGCCACGATATTGTCCCACCACCGCGGAGGCGAAATCAATAAGCCGCCTTGCCATACCACCCTCGCCCATGAGGATGCCGGCTAGGATAAAGAATGGAATCGCCAATAGTGGAAAGCTTGCGATACCTGTGCTCAGTCTTTGGGCAACTATGGTAGTCGCTGGCACAGTCCCCAGCGATACAATAGTGAGCAATGCGCACAAGCCAATTGCTACGGCTACGGGCACATTGATCAATACCAAGACCACGAAGCTGATGATCAGGATAGCGACTTGGATTTCCATGGCATGTCTAACTTCGCGGCGGGGGATCGGAGCCTGAATCTTGCGGTTGCTCAATACTCTTCGCATCGGTCGAGCAGATTCCCAGGAACTGCTCAACACCGTAGATCACGATGAACAGCCCACTCAAAGGCAACGCCAAATAGGCGTACCCCATCTTTAAGCCCAGGGCCGGTGTCACCTGATTGGCAGCAAGTGTTTCGGAGACCAGTATGCTACCTCCGTAGACCATCACAACCAAAGCAAACGCGATGACAATGGATTGAGTGATAAGCGCCATCATCTTCTTGACGGCAGGATCGAGCTGTTCGGCAAGATAATCGAATCCTAAGTGCTCACGCCGTCCAAATGCCACCGCCGCACCAAGTAGAGCGACCCAAATTAGTAGCAGTCTGGCAATCTCTTCAGTCCACCGACTGGGAGATCCCATGATGAATCGCGTAAAAACACCCCACAGCACGTCAATCACAAGAAGCGCAACGGCGAAGATCACTGCCGATTCCAACACATTGTCCAGGAATCGTTTCATCGGTTTCAGCGGCGCGAGGGAACTCATTAGGGGAGTCCTTGGACGCGCTCGATGAGTTTTCCTACGGCGGTGCCCTGCAATTTGGCTACCATTGGCTTCACTTGAGTTGCGAAAAGAGACTTCTCAGGCCGATGGACCGTTACGCCCTCGCTTTGGACGTCTAGCAAGACCTTGGCCGTTTTTTCTTGCCAGAGTTTGCGCTGAAACTCCGACGCCTCATCAGCAGATTCCTGCAACCACGTTTGGACCTGGGCAGGAAGGCTCGACCAAGTCGATTCACTAATCAACAGGATATCGGGGACGCGGGCATGCTCATCGAGCGAGAGATGTTTGCAAACCTCAAAGTGTCGGTTGGAGTAAAAGCTGGGCGGGTTATTCTCGGCCCCGTCAACCATCCCTTGTTGAAGTCCTGTATAGAGCTCACCAAAAGCCATTGGGGTTGGTGAGCCACCAAGCGACTCAACCATCTCCATGGCTGTTTGACTCGACTGAACTCGAATCTTTAAACCCTTCAAGTCTTTGGGAGCGAGAATAGGCTTGGTAGTTGTGTAAAAACTGCGGGCGCCGGCATCGAGATAACAGAGCCCTCGCAGCCCGGCTTCGCCACCTTTGCGAAGCAATTCTTTGCCGATTTCTCCAGTAAAAACTTGCCAGGCGTGATCTTCATTTCGAAAGAGGTAGGGCACGCTGAACAGGGCAAATTCAGGCAGAAAACTTTCCAGTGGTGCTGTAGAGGTCTTAGTCATGTCCAACGCGCCACGCTGCAGTTGCTCGATGCACTCGGTTTCGGAACCTAGCTGGCCGTTGGGGAAGATTTGCAGTTCGACGCTACCCTTAGACTTTTTCCGCAGAAGTTCCCCCATGTGCTCAAGCGAAAGATGGACCGGGTGTTGCTGATCCAAAGAATGGCCCAACTTGAGGACAATCTCGGCTCCACCACTCTGGCGGTCGCCGCTGATGTGTCGCACGCAGAGAGCAAAAACTCCTGTCGATAGCAAGATGCCCAGGAGAAAGCCAGCCAGGAGATTCGATTTGCTATTGCTCAGCACTTGAACTGCTTCTCAATCTTGGGCTGACGAGTGACACGTTATGGTTTACAACGATCGTATCTGACGGACGGAGTGCACTCCGTTCGAGTGAGTTGCGAAGGTACGACTTCGAGTGAGTTACCCTACGTATTGCATTGGTTTACCCTAGCTTAGCTGCTTTTTTGGTAGTATCAAGGTCACGGAAACTAGCGAGTCGTTTGGGCGCTAATCGCTTGCAGAACCTTAGTGGAGTGTGCCCCGTTATCGTGGTCTCAACGGCGAACCAAGCGAGCGCTGTATTACCTGCATTTACGGGTGGTTGGCCAAGGGGCGACCGCTGCCGGTGGACGCGGTGAGGACGTCTGTCATGTGACCAATCTGCTCGACGGCGGCCGCGGCAGCGCAAGCCTTTCCCAATCTCTGATGGGGGAGGTTATCGATCGAGAGAATCTGAACGATGCACTTTCGAGAATGTCGTTCCCATCAATTTCCTCTGGAGAATAATCTCGTGGTCAATGAGGATGGCAGCTTCATACTGGAGCCAATTGATTCCTGGCGTTTCTGTGGGAAAGCGTTTTATCTAGATCACTGCTGATCATTCTTTAACTTGTGGTATCCAAGCTTCCAGAAATTCCTTTTGGACTTCCACGCCGATCGCTAACCAATCGCGATCAGCATAGACACCGTCTGGCTTTAAGGAGCGGAGTGAGCCCAAAGTACCACCCTCTGGCAAAGCGACCCCACCACCGTTGAGGGTAGACGCGAAAAAGGCGTTGAACTTCTCCAGTAGGAAATCCTGACTAGCCTTCGGAAGTTGTGATTCAAGTTGGGCAACACCCTGCCGTTCGAGTTGATATTCACCAAACTCATTCTGTGTCAAAACATAGTTCACCGTTAAGGTCGCCGATCCAACGAACTGCTCGCCTGATATTTCAACTTGCTGCATCCTCATGATGATTCGAAAGTGGCTAGCGGAAGGGATCGATATCTCTAACGGGCGCGGCTTTGCTGCAACGATCGCCCATCGCTGAGAGCGAGAGTGCACCATCAACGGCGGCGGCAACTGAGGGAGCAAAATCTTTCCGTAATTCATGAAGTATTCGTCCGTAAACGTTTTACCTGCCATGATTGTCTCTCCCATGTTGTTAAAGAACGAAACATGAAAGCGAGCTTGTACGTCGGACGCGAGGCTCTCGGGTGGGCAATTTGTGGGAGCACCGAGTTGCGTGCTCCTCCCGGCCCATCCATTGACGACCACAGCGTCTGATGTGCTCTGAATGCCGTGCAAACGAGGCGTTGCGCCCTCGCGAGCAATCGGTGCCAAGACCTCTTGGAAATTGTCTAATGACTGCTTGGTTCGAGTAAATTCCGCGCGGATCTCTCGCACGGCCGTCTCGATGCGTTCGTCCATTTCTTTCTGCAACAGGTCGCTTGCTTTGTATCTTGCTCGTGAAGACATCTGTCGCTTCGACTCAGGTTCGCTGACGCGTCGCTCACCAATGAGGCGAACTAGTGCGTTTTTGCCATCCACATTAGTCACGCGAGTTCGGACTTCGGGCGAAACGTCCGTCGGTCGGAGCGTGACACCTCGCAAGCTAACTTCGATTGGAGTGATCGCACTCACCGGACCGACCGTTTTCATGCCCACTGTGACTGGTCCGATAATAGCTCGACAATAGGATTCAATCTCTCCCGCGTAGGTGACTCTTATGTCCGCCAGATCAGAGTTTTCGTTTAGCGCGACGCCAAGATAACCATGGGTCCGAGCGGTGCCGTGCACGTTGGCCGTTCTTGGCTGCGAGAGTAAACTAGTGCCTTGAACCGTGAGTCGATCCGACACCGGCAATGTCTCGTCCACTTCGCTTGCAAGCAACGCGACCACACGAGAAATTAGCGGCTTCGTAACGATGATCTGTGCATTTGGCAGAGAGACTAAGGAATGAACTCTCGATATCTTTTCTGGGGTCTGCTTTGTCTTCTTGAACCACCCTAAGGTCCGTCCCAAGGCTGATGCGTTTCGGTCGCTGGGGTCGTTAACAAGTTCCAGCAACTGTTGCCTTAAGACGACTAGGCGTCGCTGATGTTCCGCTTGGAGATTGGGTTCAGAGAATGTGTAAACCGCATCGAGGTGAGCGTCGAGCTTTTCTCGCAACTGCGAGAAAAAAGGATACTCCAAGCCTTCTCGATTGGAATAAAGCCAACGCCGCACCAAAGCGAGTTGGTCCAAATTCGTCTCGGACGGCTCACCAAGATTACTGACTAGCAACGGCCAATGGAGATGATTCTTCCAGGCAGCCGCATAAGCGTCTCCCTGAGCATCAAGTGCGTCACTAACAACACGTGTTTCGTTAGCAAGCTCACTTCGGCTCGTGTCGTACCATTTTGGATCGGGCGACTGAAAGCAAGACTCCGCACCCTCGATAATTAAAATCGCTTCTGATACGCGCGAGCTTAGAGATTCGCCAGCGCACGCTGGCGAGCTGACAATGGCAATCAAGGCTGCGGGTAGCGCAAGACGATAGAGCATAATACCAAGCATGCAAAGTTTCCGTGATGTTCGCGGAAAAAGCATTTGGCCGAGAGATGTAATACGACACCCAAAAACTGTTTCAAGACTACTAGCAATGCCTAGTGTCGAGTTTGCCTCCAACTCGACACTCCTATTTCTACGTTCGGCATGCCCCCTATTCACTGTCCACTGTGGTAAACATGGTTATCCAACGCCAGCACTTATGCAGAGTAGTTGTAACGATTCTGACGATTTTATCTGTCGGCAATACCCAAGCTGCCGCCCCGGTGCTGACCGGACGCTGGGGTGACACTCGTCTGCCACTACAACTGATTAGCAACTGCGACTCAAACAGAACGCAGGCGCTAGTCGTGGTTACGTTTTCCACGATTTGTCCGCTAGCGAAGCGGCTCGTACCCCAACTCAATCGGCTACAAGCTCAATATCAAGCTGACGGCATCCAACTTGTCGCGCTTTTCCCAAATGGTATTGACGACCTGAACGAGATCGCAACTTACGCAATTGATACGCAGCTGACATTTCCTGTCTACAAAGACGACCTCGATTCACCTTGGCATGAGCAACTAGGCATGAAGACGACGCCCAGTGTCGTGATGCTGGATGTGCGAAACGGATTCGACGTTCAGACAGTCGTCTATCGCGGTCAGGTAAGCGGACAGTGGTTCGGCGGTGGTGCCTCGAATGAGAAACAAAATTACCTCGCTGACGCTCTCGCTAGTTTTGTGAAAGATGAACCGGTGCTCCTCACAGAAACTGCTGCTTCGGGGTGCGCGATCGCCAAGCGGGCACGCCGCGATCTTTCCTCCTACGAGAACACTACGTATTACAAGGACATCCTACCCTTGTTGCAGGACAGCTGTATCAGCTGCCACCGAAGCGGCGAACCGGGAGCGGAATTGTTCGCAGCTTTTGATTCTTATGAGACGGTTGCTGCTATGTCCGATGTGATGCTAAGTCGGATGGAGAACCGGCTAATGCCGCCGTGGCACGCCAGTACGGATCCTCATAATGGCCTCGGCGGCTTCAAGGGCGATGTGCGACTTTCTGACGAACAAATTGACCTCTTCCGAGCATGGGTCAAAAATGACTGCCCCGCAGGCAACGACGAGGATGCGCCAGCGGAGCCAACGTGGCCCTTTAGTGATGCTTGGCGTATCGGTACTCCAGACTTTGTGTTCCAGATGCCGGAGCCGTATGTCGTTCCCAAAGACCGGCTTGATGAGTACCAATTCTATCGAGTTGCTGCCAACTTTCCTGAAGACCGATTTATTCAGTCCATCGAAATGAAACCTGGCAACAAATCTATTGTCCATCACATGGGAGCGATCATTGGCCGCAGCTCTTTGGAAGCACAGAGTGCAAACCAAGCGTTGCTAAAGCTTTATGGCCTGACCGGCGACAAGGTGAAGAAGATAGGAGATTATATTCCTGGCGATCCCTTCAATGCTCGCACCTACCCCAAGGGCTATGCACTCAAGTTACCTGCACGGCACGACTTGTTCTTCGAGATGCACTACACGCCTACTGGCGAAGAGGAGGAGCCCGATCTATCTCAGCTTGGCATCGTCTGGGCTGATCAGCAGCCCGAGCATGTGATCGAAACCAAAGTATTCAATCGTAAGGATATTCGCTTGCGACCACACATGCAGCATTACGAGAAGCAAAGCTATTACCAATTTTCAACCGATGTCTTGATCTATGCACTGGCACCACACATGCACTTTCGCGGTAAGGACTTCACGCTCTATAAATTGGAAAACCCAGGCACTCCTGACGAGAGTCGCGTGCTGATCCTGAAAATCCCTGCTTACGACTTCAATTGGCAGCGCACTTACGAGTTCGTTAAACCGTTGAAATTGAAAGCGGGTGACGTGCTTTTCTCAGTTGCGCACTTCGACAACTCGCACTTCAACCCAAATAATCCCGACCCGGAAGCCTTCGTCCGGTTCGGTCTCTTGTCTGAGCAGGAGATGTTGAACATGCGGACAAAATTTGAACGCGTCGAATTAGAAGACAAATAGAAAGGCCTTAACGTCAGTCTCCTTAGGTCAGCGACCCGACGGTGATCAGACCTGCCTGCGTGTTTGGATCAACGCTTGTGCTAGAAGTAAATTCCCGCCGCTCATGAGAAGTATTGGATTGTTGTCGGTGAGAGAGGCGAACCTATCAACTTCAAGCCATTGTGCGACGCCCGTTCGTTTTCGGAGCTGCGATCAGACT
Organism: Adhaeretor mobilis; assembly: GCF_007741515.1. GTDB lineage: Bacteria > Planctomycetota > Planctomycetia > Pirellulales > Lacipirellulaceae > Adhaeretor > Adhaeretor mobilis. Next base: position 4,446,571 of record NZ_CP036263.1, on the reverse strand, counting down.
TTGTCGACCCAGACGTAGACGGTTGTCTCTCCCTACTTCGGTCTGCAGAGACCAAATCAGCAAGGCATACGTAGCTGTACTTGGTGGCGGGGCCGAGCGATACTTGCCATGCTCTTGCGATTGGGCCTTGTCTTTCTGACGGACAGATCTGACCTAACGGACAAACGGGTATGCCCGCATGCCTGAGATCGGCTCCTTGCATCGGCTACGGGACACTTCTACGCTTGATGGACGGGAGGGTTGTCGAGAGAATCCGCCCTGCCCTCATCTACGCTTGAAGAAGTGTCTTGAGTTACCTGATCTCAAGGTTAGACAGCCATGAAGTCGCAGTTGCAATTGGTTTGTTCTTTACTGCCCGCAGTGTTGGTGAGTATTACCGCAACGTGCGATGCCAAAGAGTTCGCAACCACTGGGGAGATCGAACGGATTGATCCGGCTTTCGATAAGATCGTCTCTAGCGATGCAAAAATTGAAGTGCTCGCGGAGGGCTTCACCTGGAGCGAAGGCCCGGTATGGGTGCCTCAGAAAGATCGTATCGATGGCGGGTACCTACTGTTTTCCGACGTGCCGAACAATGTAGTCCACCGCTGGGACGAGGTGGACGGGCTCAGCACTTTTCTCAAGCCGTCAGGATTCACTGGTAAAACCACTAACGCCAACGAGACCGGTTCCAACGGACTGGCGCTCGACGCAAAGGGGCGACTCGTGCTTTGCCAGCATGGTGACCGCCGCTTGGCCCGCCTGAAGGAATCGCTGGCAAATCCTACGCCTGAGTACGAAACGCTGGTTAATCGATTCGAAGGGAAGCGTTTCCACAGTCCCAACGACTTAGTGATCCACTCGAGCGGCGAGATCTACTTTACTGATCCGCCTTATGGTCTAGCAAAGAAGTGGAAGGACCCATCTCGTGAGATGGACTTTCAAGGCATCTACCGCCTCTCAGCCGATGGTAGCGAACTTTCGTTGCTCGTGTCGGAATTGCATGCGCCTAACGGAATAGCCTTCTCGCCGGATGAAAAGACCCTGTATGTCACCCAGTCGCACCGCCCTGCTCCAGTTGTCATGGCTTATTTGGTTCGAGAGGTTCGCGGCAAGGACGATCACAGTGATTTCTTCATCGAAGCGGGCCGTGTGTTCTTCGATGCGTCTGAGCTTGTCAAGACTCGCACTGGCATGCCCGACGGGATGAAGGTCGATGCCAGCGGCAATGTTTTTGCTACTGGGCCTGGAGGCGTGCTCGTCATCAGCCCTGAGGGGAAGCATCTTGGGAGCATTCGCACGGGCGGGGTGATTGCCAATTGTGCTTTCGGAGATGATGGCAAAACACTTTACATGACCAGTCATGAAAGACTTTGCCGGGTGCGCGTTTTAACGACTGGGCAAGGTTTCTAGGCTGCTAGCATAGGAGGTTTTGTTCAAGTATGAACTATCAGTGTGCCGAATCGTTCAAGGATGAACGATTACAAAAACACCCCGAAGTCATCGGCGACACCAGATTCGCCGCCCTCAAAAGAGCATCTCGACGAGCTCTGCCGAGACGTCGCTGCAGGCCGTAAGGCGGCAAAGACACTGAAGGACTTCGTGGCTGGTAGTCCTGTCAGCGAAGTAGAATTCCGGCTGCTTTGGCATCTACAGAAAAATTCGACAACCGATCAGCGTGCACTCGCACTAAGTTTGGGGGTTTCACCTGCTCAGGTGAGTAGTTGCGTCGAGCAACTACGATCAGAACTACTTGTCGTCGGAGTGCGTGACAGCAAAGACCGTCGCCGACAGAAGTGGCGTCTCTCCATGGGGGGCGTCTCGCTACTGGCCAGTCTCACAACGCCCGGTGTGCGTGTGTGGAAGGAGGCGGCATGAAACGCTACTATCCACTACCGCTGTTGCTGCTACTATTTGCAGCAACAGGTTGCCAGCCCTCAAAGTATCGCCAGCGGGCTGATGCGGACGCGAATTGCCTGACCGCGCAAAAAGCGAACGTGTTAGGCTCGTTGCCGGATGACTTTCATATCAAGATCGATCCTCGCTCGCGTATGTTCGATCCGTACGATCCGGACTGCGAACCTATGCCGCCGGACGATCCGCTATCGCATCTCTATATGGAATGCGTGGACTGCAAGAAGGGCTCCAAATGTTGGCGTTGCTTGCCAGAGACGCCGTTCGTTGAGAATCCCGAGTGGTTGACGTTTATTCCTCGCAATGAGCGTGGTGCGCTTCAGCTTGACTCACGGGAAGCAGTCTCGACGGCTCTGCTGCACTCGCCTCGCTATCAAAGTGAGCTCGAAGAGTTGTTCCTGTCTGCCTTGGATGTGTCGTTCGAGCGTTTCCGCTTCGATACGCAATTCTACGGTGGCTCGGATGTATTCTTCACCGCCGATGGACGCGATCGCAGCGGCACGGCTGATTCATCGAGTTTGCTGGCAGTCTCACCCTCGCGACCAGGCAACAGCTTTCGGGCTGAGCGGTTAACCGCGACAGGTGGGCAGTTGGTGGTAGGTATGGCCAACTCGCTAGTCTGGCAGTTTGCCGGCCCAGATGATTATTCGAGCAATTCTTTCTTAGACTTTTCGCTCGTCCAGCCGTTACTTCGTGGTGCTGGCCGCACGCGAGTATTGGAACGCCTGACTATTTCTGAACGCGCCCTCCTGGCAAATGTGCGAAGCATGGAACGATATCGTCGAGGTTTCTACCTGAGCATTCTCACTGGTGCTGATGCGGGACAAGGGGCATCGCGACGGGGCGGCTTCTTTGGCGGCAGCGGACTCGAAGGCTTTTCTGGCGTAGGCGGTGGTGGTTTTGGAAACGTCGGCAACTTTAGTGGCTTTGGTGGAAATGGTGGAAATGGCGGCGGTGGTGGGTTCACAGGTGGCGCTGGTGCACAAGGTGCTGGCGGCTTCCTAGGTTTGTTGCAGAGTGCTCAACAGATTAGTAACCAACGCGCCAATGTGGCAGCCCTGCGTGAAAGCTACGATCAGTTGCAAGCGTCGTACGACGCCGGTCGGATTGATCGTTTTCAAGTCGAGCTAGCCCAGCAAGCCCTTTACAACGCCCAAAGTCAGTTGCTTACCTCGGAAACCGTCTATCAATCCTCGCTCGATTTCTTCAAAATTAGCCTCGGTCTTCCGCCCGACTTGCCTGTGGAGATCAAGGACCCGCTGCTCGACCAATTCCAGCTAGTCGATCCGAATCTCGAAGCGGTGCAATCAGAGGTGAGCGAACTGTTGGCCGAGCTTAGAGTGTTGCGTGCTGAGCTTGCAGATTCAAATGAGCAAGAGGGCGGTGGGGACACCGATGCAGAGCCTTTACTGGTTGATCTTGATTGGGGTGAGGAGATTTCCCACTTGCGTGATAAGGTCGAGCAACATTTAGGAATCATTGAGAACGACTTCACTAAGTTTGAGGCGTCCTTACCCGCTCGCAAGAAAGCTCTCGCAAGCCTTGAACTACGCAATGATGCACGCGAAGCGAACATAGATCCGGCTCTGTTTGATATCCAGCGGCTGGAAGCACGGGCTAAGAAGCGGCAGGCGGAGTTCCTGCGAGCTCAGCGACAACTGGCAGAGATTTGGAAATCCTTGGAGCAAGTCAGTGCCGAGGGGAGCGAGCCACAGCAACTAAGGCTCACGGTCGAGGGGCTCACCAAGCTCTCCTCGACTCTACTGGAGCTATCGTTGGTGCAAGCAGGAACACGCTTGGAGGGCATCGCGTTTGAGCCGAGCGAAATTACTCCTGAGCAAGCCCTGCAAATTGCGAGTGCATACCGTCGAGATTGGCAGAACGCGCGGGCGCAGCTGGTTGATACGTGGCGGCTTATCTACTTCAATGCGAATGATTTGAAGAGCGATTTCGGCTTGGTATTCAATGGGGATATCGGGAATGTGGGAGACAATCCGTTCCGGCTCCGCGATACGCGCGGACGTTTACGCGTGGGCTTGCAATTTGATCCGCCGATCACTCGATTGGCAGAACGAAACATCTACCGACAATCGCTCATCGAGTACCAACAAGCACGCCGCAGCTACTATCAATTCCGTGATGGCATTGCGGTCGGCTTGCGAGGCACGATTCGCCAGCTGCGGCTGAATGAGGTGAATTTCGAGTTGCGTAGGGCAGCTGTGTTGGTGGCGATCTCTCAGGTGGATCTTACCCAGTTGCGACTTTCTGAACCGCCCAAGCCTGAGGTTGAGGCACAGTTTGGGGCTACCACGGCACGCGACTTGGTGCAGTCGCTGTCCGATCTGTTGAATGTCCAGAACGACTTTCTCAGTGTTTGGGTGAACTACGAAGTGCAGCGATTGAACCTGGAACACGATTTGGGGCTGATGGAACTCGACCCGTCAGGGCTAAGGATCGAACAGCAGATTCCCTACCGAGCGTTGCTGGCCGAATTATGCGTGCCGACCGACCCCCCCGCTCTACCGGGCGAGGCTGATCTAGAACTGCCTGAGAGCATTGTCCCACCAGCCGAGCAGCTACCAAAGCCAATTGAGGAATTGAAGTTAGAGCAGCCGGACACGTTGGATCGGGCTAATTGGGTACAGCCTGCGGGCTATTGGGAGCCTGCCAGCACGGAACGCTTGCGCTCCCTGCCTCCTGTTGTGGGTGAGGAGTAGGCGATTCTGGCCCGCCGGATAACACTTCCCACCCTATTTGCGTATAATCGTTGTGTGTCGCTAACACTGCTTCAAACTCCCTGCCGACCTATGAATTCAAGCTGTAACCAACCTGTTGCTTTGCCTTCCAATCGTCGCGGCGCGAGCCCGTTTTCGATCATGGCGACTCTGCTAGTACTCGGCGGCATAGGTGCTGCAAGTTACTACGTGTGGGCCGCGCGGAGTAACGACGAAGGCAAGACCAACGCCATTCTGCACGAAGTCCAACGCGATGATTTTACACTGTCGGTGACTGAACGCGGCGAGATAGAATCAGCTGGCGTCGTCGAAGTGAAGTCGGAAGTCAAAACGAATAACACGCCCGGCTTGGCCATTTTGCGTATCGTCCCTGAAGGAACACACGTCGAGGAAGGCGACTTTCTCATCGAGCTTGATTCCTCCGCCCTGGAAGAGGAACGCACCACACGCCAAATTACGGCGAACACGAATTTAGCGGTCGTCGTCGAGGCAAAGAACCTCTACGAAACTGCCGTAATCGCCAAGCGGGAATACATTGAGGGAACCTTCGTCCAGGAAAAGCAGACGATCGAGAGCGAAATGTTTGTGGCGGAGGAGAATCTCAATCGGGCGAAGGAGTACTTCGAGTACAGCAAGAAGCTGGCCGCAAAAGGCTACGTGAACGACTTGCAGTTGGAAGCGGACAAGTTTGCGGTTGAGAAATCGCAAAAGGAACTCGAAGCGGCCAATACCAAGCTGCGCGTGCTGGAGAATTTTACTAAAGAAAAGATGGTCAAGCAATTAGAAAGCGATATCATAATCGCCAAAACAAAATGGGAATCCGACCAGAAAAGCCATGAGTTGGAACGCGGCAAGCTGGAAGATGTCGAAGACCAAATTCGCAAATGCACGATCCTGGCGCCACACCAAGGGGTGGTGACGTACGCTCACTCTCGGGATCATCGCGGCAACAACGAATTCGTCGTCGAAGAGGGCGCCGTCATTCGAGAGCGGCAAACCATCATCAAACTGCCTGATGCGAGCTCGATGCGTGTCGAGCTCACCATCAACGAATCGCTGATTCAATATGTGAAGCCCGGCATGCCTGCGAAGATATTCCCCGTAGGCTTAGGCGACCAGGTCTTTAAGGGCCAAGTCGAGAAAGTGAATCGCTACGCAGAGCCTTCCGGGTGGCGAAAAGCAAACGTGAAGGAGTACAAAGCCTATGTGACGATTGAAGAACCGGATGCGAAGCTCCGCTCAGGCATGACCACTTCGGTCACGATCAACTGCCTTGAAGAGCCCGATGCTATCCAAGCGCCTGTACAAAGCGTTTACGCCCACGGAGAGGACTTTTTCTGCTTCGTCAGAGAGGCGGGCCGTTGGAATGCCAAGAAAGTGGAAGTGGGCCCCACGAACGACAAGTTTTTCGTGATCCGTGGGGGGCTCAACGAAAACGACGCTGTGGCGATGAACCCGAAACGCATGGTCAGCGAGGTGAATCTGCCGCCGCTGCCGCAGCAGAAGGCTGCCGACGGACAGCAGCCCATCGCTGAGGGGCTGCAGCTGCCAGAGAAAGTTGCAGAGCACTCCGAAGCAACGCAGTCAAGCGCCGGTGGCTAGCCTTCTTTTCTCAGGCTCTGAGAAGTATGACGCAGAACAACGCGGTTTGAGCGGATAGTTGCTAATAATGATTCACTTCGACCATTGCCTATCATTGACGCTTTGACTTGCTGTTTCTCAATTCTTCCGTAGCACTTGTGACTATTGCTTTTAGCTCGTTCGGCTTGAATCCGCCCAATCCGTGTTCCATTCTGATCCTTGTTGTGAGTACCTCACTGTGACCGTCCTCGCCGCTAGTCTTCGCGATCTTCAGAAAGACTACTACCTGAGTAGCGAGACCGTACGTGCGTTGCGTGGCGTTTCGTTTGACGTACCTGAAGGTGACTACATATCAATCATGGGACCCTCGGGTTCGGGCAAGAGCACACTGTTGAACTTGCTAGGTTGCCTGGATCGACCTACTGGTGGTTCGTTTCTGCTCGGCGATGAGGACGTCGCGCACATGAGCGACGATAAACTGGCAGAAACGCGGGCTAATCGCATTGGGTTTATTTTTCAATCGTACAACTTACTCCAAGCACTCACGGTAGTAGAGAATATTGAAGTGCCGTTGTATTACAGTGGCGATCTCACGCCAGAATCGAGGCAGCGATGTATCGACCTAGCCACCAAGGTCGGTCTGGAAGATCGGCTTGATCATCGACCGGCACAGCTTTCCGGTGGGCAGCAGCAACGTGTGGCGATTGCTCGCAGTTTAGTGAACGATCCGAGATTCATTTTGGCAGACGAACCGACCGGTAATCTGGACACCGCCACCACGCAGGAGATTCTCGGAATTCTAGCGGAATTGAATGCTCAAGGTCGCACGATTGTGATGGTCACCCATGAGCCTGAAGTAGCGGAGCAAACTGGGCGTACGATTCTCATGCGGGACGGGCGAATTCAGTCCGACGAGCGCAATATGGCTTTCTCCGGGGTGTCGTCATGAGGCGTTGGTGGCGGACCATGCGTCTGAGTATCAAAAGCTTGCTACTGCATCCGCTGCGCTCAGGGCTCACAATCCTGGGTATCTTCATCGGTATCGCGGGCGTTATTTGGCTGCTGGCCATCGGCGATGGCATTGGCCGGAAGGCCGAAGAGCAAATCGCCGAGTTGGGTGCTCGCAATATTATTGTGAGCACCGTGAAGCCTTCCAGCGACGAAGTGCAAGACTCAGGCTACGGACTTACACGGGCAGATTTCGAGCGAGTGCGCGATACGATCTCTACGCTCAAGCGAGCGCTGCCAATCCGCATTCTTTCCAAAGAGTTCCGTTATCTCACTCGCAAATTCGAAGGTCGGCTCGTAGGCTGCACGCCCGACTACGCGGAGGTGTCTCGCCTGGAGGTTGACCAGGGTCGATTTCTGACTGATTCTGACGGACGATCTGAGCGTAACTACTGCGTACTGGCTGAAGCAAGTGCAAAGAAGCTGTTTCCCTTCGGTGATCCGCTGGGCAAACGGATCATGGCTGACGACGAGTTCTACATCGTTGTCGGCACGATGAAGAAGCGGCATTCCTCTTCCGCGGTCGGCGGTTCCACGGCAGTGGAAGACTTTTCCAGTGATGTATACATTCCGATTGAATCGCTCTGGCGGCGACTGGGTGACATGATCATCGTGACCAAACCGGGGCAATTTCAAAGCGACTTGGTGGAGGTCAGCCGTTTCAATCTCGAAGTTCACCACCGCGATCAAGTGCTCAACACGGCCGAAGTCGTGAAGAACACGATTGAAGCAGATCACACATTGCCCGACTATTCAGTGACCGTGCCGCTGGAACTTTTGCAGCAAGCGGAAACTACCCGGCTTATGTTCGTGATTTTCTTGGGCATGATTGCCGCCGTCTCGCTGGTTGTCGGTGGCATCGGCATTATGAACATCATGCTGGCAACTGTAACAGAGCGCACTCGCGAGATTGGCATTCGCCGCGCATTGGGCGCAAAAAGACGCGACATTACGCGGCAGTTCCTCGCTGAGAGCGTCGTACTTTCTGTTGTAGGCGGATTGTTGGGCATTGGAGGCGGTTTGCTCTGCACCCTGATGACCGTGGAATTTCGTACGTTGCTGGAGTATAAGTTCCCCGAGCAGATGCTCGCTCTGCCGGAGATCATCCGCGAAGTCGAGCCCACCGTCGTGCCCTGGTCGATTCCGGTGGCATTCTCGATTTCCGTAATAGTGGGCGTCGTCTTCGGTGTCTACCCAGCCATTCGGGCGGCTAAGCTTGACCCGATCGAAGCGTTGCGGCACGAGTAAGCTACTCTTGAAGTAGGCGTGACGTCCGGCGTTCTCTTTTCTCCACCTCTGGTTGCTTTTCAGTGAACCAGCAGTCGGGAAAAGGTTCGTTCTATGAGGTTTATGACTTCTGACCGGCCTGTTTTCGCGTCTGCGGATTGTGGCACGCTCGTTGCTTCAATTCCAAGTTCACTTCCGTGCCGTGTAGCTCTCGGTTGGTACTGCTTATTATGCTCCCGCTGGACTTTGTTTCTTAACTAAGAGGACCTTACGTATGCCTAAACCCAACACACCGTCTTTACTTGAGAATTGGACCCAGAAGACATTCGATACCGTTGAGGAGGGCGTGCTGGTCGCACAGCATCGCTTGGAGGAGACAGGACTGTTCAGCGATGAGGCTCTGGCGGAACTCATTGACTCGCATCCGCCTGAACACCTCGGTGTGAGCACCATGGGCGTTGATCCGAACATTTTCGACTGGCGCGAGGGGCATCGGGGAGACGAGTCGGGTGCGGAACTACTGGAGCTAGTCAATAGTGGGCAACTCTGGATTAATGTTCGTAAGGTACTCGACCATCACCCGGAGCATGCCGCGGCGATCGATTCTATGTACGACGAGATCGAACGTAACAAACCCGGCTTCAAAGCTGAAAATCGCACGGCCAACCTACTCATTTCCTCGCCCACAGCCTGGGTCCCGTATCACGTGGACATGCCTGTAAACATGCTCTGGCACATCCGTGGCAAGAAACGAGTGTGGGTTTATCCACCATTCGACACGCGGTTTGCGTCAATCGAAGTGCTAGAGAAAGTTTGCGCTGGCGAATGGTCGGAAGACGTGCCCTACAACAACAGCTTCGACCGCTATGCTCTGGTGTTTGATGCGCAACCGGGGGAACTGATCACTTGGCCTCAGCTTACACCACATCGCGTGCGAAATCTCGAAGGTTTGAACGTGTCGCTTTCTACCGAGCACAAGAACAGTCGCGCCCGTCGTCGATTGAATGTCCACAACGCGAACTATCACTTGCGAAAGAGTTTTGGCATCGGTGCGAAGAGCATTGAAGTTGACGGACTGACTGCCCACAGCAAACAGTGGCTGGCTCGTGGTTTCCGCTACGCCGGCAAGTTTGCCGGTAAGGAGAAGGAGCAGTTCGTTTATCCCAAGTCGTTCGTAGTCGACAGAGACGCACCACACGGGTTCAGCCTCTTGGAAGGGCAAGAAGAGAAGGTAGCAGCACCGCATGAGGAATTACAGCCTGTTGCCAGCTAAATCAAGGTCCTCGTTCCCACGTCCTGCGTGGGAACGGGGTCTTTTAAGGTTGCCCATTGAGTCCAGTGAGTTGGGGGTCCTATGCAGTCTGTCGCCAAGCCAATTCGAGTGCTCTACAAGAGCTTGCAGAAAGTTCTCACGCTCGACGTCACTTGGTTGATGGCGTTAGACGCTGAAGATGTCCGAGAGCGCAGGACCCCCGGTGACGTCAGGCTTCGGCAACTCACGGTTCAGGAAGTGCGCTCATACAGCCTGCTTCCCGACTTTGAGTTGTCGCCGGCTGATGCGGTACGTTTAGAGAAAACCAACCACCAGTGCTTCGCTGCTTTCGTCGATAGGCAACTGGCCGGATACGCGTGGTACGCCTTCGAAGGGATCCAGGCAAAGTACAATCGAGGCAGGAACGAGGCATCTGGCGTAGCGATGACTTTTCCAAGGCACATGGCCTTCATGTACAAAGGGTACACCCACGCTAAATTCCGAGGACGGGGGCTGTATGGATTGCTCCAACAGAGCGCATTGGGTCAGTTCTCTAAGGAAGGAGTCACCACGTTGCTCTCCACGGCCGACTGGACCAACGAAGCGGCCCTGGCGGGTTGCACGCGGCTAGGGTTCAAGCCCGTCGGGCGAATCTGGGTCGCCGGTGTTCTCGGAGAGACTCTTCGCAAGATTCCCGCTGCTGCCAAATCCATCGAAGTCCGTGGCGGGGCAAGCATGAGCGAATTGCGGATTACTTCCCGAAACCCTCGGGATGGTCTCGGTGCCACGCCCAAGCCGACTCGACAATTGGCTTGATTCCCACGTGCTTGGGCTGCCAATCGAGCGTTTTCCGCGCGAGACTTGCATCAGCCACTAGCCTATCTGGATCGCCAGCTCGCCGCTCCACCACCCTTGCCGGGATTTCTTTCCCCGTAACTTTGCGACACGCGTTGATCACTTCAAGCACGCTTGCGCCTTCACCGGTGCCCAGGTTCAATAACAAGCCTTCACCCGATTTGATTTTCTCAAGAGCCGCGATGTGCGCGGTTGCTAAGTCATCCACGTGAATATAGTCGCGAATGCAGGTGCCATCGGGGGTATCGTAGTCGTCGCCGAAGATCTTGATCTCGTCACGCTTGCCCAGTGCCACATCAAGCACTAGAGGGATGAGATGCGTCTCGGGCTGATGGTCCTCTCCGATGGAACCATCGGCAGCAGCGCCAGAGGCATTGAAGTAACGCAGCGCCGCATAGCCCAGGCCATAGGCAGCCGCGTAATCGGCCATGGCTCGTTCGATCACTAGCTTTGTGTAGCCGTACGGGTTGATGGGGGCCTGCTTCTCAGCTTCGGTTATCGGCACGACTTCGGGCACGCCGTAGGTAGCGCAGGTGCTCGAGAAGACAATCTTCTCGACGCCGGTGGCTCGCATGGAGTCCAGCAGAGAGAGCGTGCCCACCACGTTATTCTGGTAGTACTTGCCCGGATCGGTGACGGACTCACCCACGTAGGCGAAGGCCGCGAAGTGCATGACGGCTTCGATTTTGTAGTCGCGAAATGCCGCAGCCAATCGTGCCCCGTCCATGAGGTCGCCCTCAATGAAGCGATCTTCGGGAACCGCTTGGCGATGGCCGTACGAAAGATTGTCGTAAACCCAAGTCGTGTGACCGGCAGCAAGCAGCATTTTGGCTGCGTGAGAGCCCACGTATCCGGCACCACCGGTTAGCAAAACATTCATCGTTGTTATTATTTCTCCTGCCCAACAGGGGGACTTAGTTCTTGGATTTGCTAGGCGAGTATCATAGCACAAGATGAGTCGCGGCTAACCCGCAAGCGGCAAACACCGTCGTTGCCATTTAGTCGTGCAGCCAAGTTCTATGACGAAAAACCTGCTAGAATGCGAGCAGCAGTTGCCCATCTTCAGACTGCCCTAGATGGGTTGCAAGCAGAGCATTTTTCCCCAAAGAATGGATTCGTATGAAAATCTGTTTTACGTTATCAAAATGCGATGCTTCGGTCTCGAGCATCGTGCCGGAGGTCGTCGCCTGACGCTCCTCGGATGACCATACCCAAGAAACCAGCAAGTATTCAGATCCAGGCACACGGGGAGTTCGTCCCTTGGTTAGAGGCAACCGGTGGTTCGCTGCTGGTGACAACCTATAACTCTGGGAAGCTCGCTGCCTTTTCAGTTGATAAGCAGGGGCTGCGAACCCGAGTGTGGAAGTTCCCCCGTCCTATGGGACTCGCAATTCGGGGAGATCGCATTGCCTTGGCTGCGAGGCATCACTTTAGGATATTTCAACGCACCGGACAGAACTCGTTCGAAGTGGAAAAAAAATATAGTACCGGCAAGCTCGACATGCATGATGTCGCGTTCGGTCGACGTGGCGCGTACTTCATCAATACCAAGTTTAATTGCCTGTCGCGTCCTAGCAAAAAGGTAAACTTCCTGCGCTGCTGGCAGCCGGATTTCATCTCGGAAATCAAACCGAAGGACCGCTGCCACTTGAATGGTCTCGGCATGAAAGCAGGTCTCCCGGCGGTGGTCACTGCTTTCGGCGAAACCGACGAACCCAAGGGCTGGCGGATATTAGATCGCTTTACCAGTGGTGTCCTCATCGACGTACCAACAAGCAAGACGATTGGCCGTGGGCTGTGCATGCCCCATTCGCCACGTTGGAACGCCGGATGGTGGCTTTGCAATTCAGGAGTGGGAACTCTCGAAAAGTTTGACGTCGCCAGCAACAGTTTCAACACGGTATGCGAGCTGCCAGGCTTTACCCGGGGGCTGTGTTTCGTCAACGAAGCATCCGTTGTGGGGCTCTCTAAGATTCGCGAAAAACATATTCTCGACTCACCGCTGCTCCGGAAAGTGGAGTCGACCGTTCATGCCGGAATAGCCGTAGTGGGAACTCATTCGGGAGAAATCCTAGGTCGGCTAGAGTTCACCCGAGGGGGCAGCGAAGTCTACGAGGTGGCATTTTTGCCGGGCATTCGGCAGGTTCGCTTCGAGGACGAGCCCGCCTGAGATCGCCGCCCATGAACGCCCCGGCAAGTTTGTCAAGCCTTTCTCACCCACTTGGCGGCGGAATAAGCGGACCAGTCAAGCAAAGAAATTCGCAGGTTGCGGCAAAACGAATGCCTGTCGTGGCTGGCCCTCTGAGGCTTGGGCGGGTAAATTAGATGAGCGAGAAGAGCAAGTGACTGAGTCGGTGGACTATCGTTCTCCCATCACGAAACATTGTTCGCCTCATTTTTTGAGACCCCAACCCCATTGTAAGCTGAGAAAAGCGTCAGCGAGGAATTCCGTGGATCGATCAATCGCCAATACGCCTGAGACTTTCAGCAATGAGCAAATTGCTGAAGAAATACTTCGTCTGGTTAACCTGCGTGGACCCAAGAAAAGTATCTGCCCGTCGGAGGCTGCTCGCCATCTGGGTGGCGGCGACTATCGCGACATCATGCAGCAAGTGCGTGACGTGGCGGCAGAGCTTATCCAAAAGGGTGATCTACGTGCCACTCAAAAGGGCGAGACCGTCGATCCCGACGAAGCGCGAGGCCCGATTCGCCTAGCGCTGCCTGAAGCGGACGGAGCCTAGTCGCGGCGACTGGGCATTCTTTCCTACTTGTTCTGCTCCTTGTTACTCCTGCAAGGTTTGTTGCGGTTACTGCGCTCCGGACTTTTTCCAAGCGTAGTTTTCACTAGCATTTCAGCAGGGCACCCGTGAGTACTTCGACGACCATTCTTTGGTATCGCCAAGACCTGCGTTTGGCAGACCACCCTGCCCTACTGCGCGCGGCTGATCGTGGCACGGTGCTACCCGTCTTTATTTGGGCACCCGAGGAAGAGGGCGATTGGCCACTTGGCGGCGCTTCGAAGTGGTGGCTTCATCACTCGCTCGATAGTTTGACAGAGCAGCTTGAGGGTATGGGCTCACGACTCATCCTTCGCCAAGGCAACTCGTTGAAAGTGCTAAGCGAACTGATCCAGCAGACTGGTGCGTCGGCCGTTTATTGGAGTCGTCGCTACGAGCCAGCTGCCATCGAGCGCGACCAGCGAGTGAAGTCTGCGCTGAAGCAGGACGGCATCGAAGTGAAAAGCTTCAACGGCAGCTTGCTTTACGAGCCGTGGGAGATTGAAACGAAGGCAGGCGGTCCTTACAAAGTGTTCACGCCCTTCTGGAAGGCCTGCCGAGCTCTCCATATAGATCACGATCCCAGGGAGCCCCCTGAAGGGTTGATCAGCCCGAGGAGGTGGCCGAAATCTGTCGAGTTGGCGGACCTGAAGCTGCTGCCCGAACCTGATTGGGATAGCCAATTCTACGAGACATGGGACGTTGGCGCTCGAGCGGCTGAAGATGCTCTCAATGCGTTTATCTCTGAAGGCCGATTGGGCGACTACCAGGAAGCTCGAAACCGGTTAGACGTCCAAGGCTGGTCGCAACTCTCGCCACGCCTGCACTTTGGCGAGATCAGCCCCCGACAAGTTTGGGCATCAGTCAAAGCCGCCTACAATGGTGCTCCCTCCCTGCGGAAGAGTTCCGACACGTATCTGAGCGAAATCGGCTGGCGGGAGTTTGCTTATCATTTGCTGTACTACTTCCCTTCGACGACGAACGAGCCCCTCCGAGAGAAGTTTGCGGTATTCCCCTGGGACGAGGACAACGAGAAATTACAAAAGTGGCAACGCGGTCAGACGGGCTATCCGGTAGTCGACGCTGCCATGCGGGACTTGTGGGCGACCGGCTTCATGCCCAATCGGGCTCGTATGATTGTGGCCTCGTTTCTCACCAAGCATCTGCGCATCCCCTGGCAGCGGGGTGCTGAGTGGTTTTGGGATACCTTGTGCGATGCGGACCTCGCCAGCAACTCACTCGGCTGGCAGTGGACGGCCGGTTGCGGGGCAGATGCTGCACCCTACTTCCGCATTTTTAATCCAATGACTCAGGGCGAGAAATTCGACCCAGACGGTGATTACGTACGCCGCTGGGTCCCAGAAATAGCAGGACTACCCAACAAGGTGCTAGACAAACCGTGGGAAGCGAGTGAAGAGCAGCTAGAAGAAGCTGGAATCACTCTTGGCAAAGACTACCCCCACCCGATGGTCGATCATTTTGAGGCCCGCGATGCGGCGCTCGCTGCGTACAATCAGATCAAGTGACGAAGTTAGCAGCCTTTGGTTCCAAGTTTTCCAGTTCCCAATCAGGTTGATGCTCAATAGCGGTAAACTCTTCTTGTCATGGGCAATTCTTCTCTGAAAAAACGCCAAGCGAATCCCAAACTGACCGGGATGGACTCGTTTCATATAGCTACTAGCACGTGGTTAGCTGAGGCGTTCGGTGAGCCTACTACTATTCAACGGCAGGCCTGGCCGGAGTTGGCGGCCAGGAAGAACGCATTGCTGCTTGCACCCACGGGCTCCGGAAAAACACTAGCGGCGTTTCTGGCGGCCATTGATCGCTTGATGTTTGGTGAACCGCCGAAGACCGAGCAGCCGAGCATTCGTATTCTTTACATTTCGCCTCTCAAGGCGCTCGGGGTGGATGTTGATCGCAACTTACGCGCACCCCTGGCAGGCATCCGCACAGTCGCAGGTCGGCTCGGGCATGAATTTCACGAGCCAACGGTCGCCGTTCGATCAGGCGACACTAGCGCGAAAGAGCGGCAGCAGATTGCGCGACACCCACCCGACATTCTCATCACCACGCCTGAGTCGTTGTATCTGATGCTCACTTCCAAAGCACGCGAAGTGTTGCGGAGCGTCGAGACGGTGATTGTTGATGAGATTCACGCCGTGGCGGCCACCAAACGCGGCACGCACCTGTTTCTCACATTAGAGCGACTTGAACATTTGTTGCGCGACGAAACCGATAAGCAAGCAGGACACTCGTTGGCGTCTTCGCCCCTGCAGAGAATCGGTCTGTCAGCGACTCAGCGGCCGCTGGAGGAAATCGCACGTCTGCTCGGTGGTGGCGAGGCGAGTGCTGATCCTGAGAAATCTCCGCAGGCTCGCCCCGTAGAAATTATCGATGCCGGGGAGCGGAAACATTTGGAGATCACCGTCGAGGTGCCAGTCGAAGATATGGCTGCGATGAGCCAGCCCACTGACGTTCAGACGGGCCCCACCAGTGCGGGGCCATCGATTGCGTCGATTTGGCCGGCAATTCACCCGCGATTGGTCGAACTCATCGGCGCGCATCGTTCGACAATGATTTTCGTGAACAGCCGGCGACTGGCCGAGCGACTGGCTGCCTCGATCAATGAACTGGCCGATCAAGAGATTGCCCTTGCGCATCACGGCTCGTTGGCCCGCGCGCAGCGCAGCGAGATTGAAGATCGCCTCAAGCGAGGCGATCTGCCGGCAATCGTGGCGACTTCCTCCTTGGAACTAGGCATCGACATGGGGGCCGTCGATCTGGTGATTCAAATTGAGGCACCGCCGTCGGTTGCTTCAGGATTACAACGGATCGGCAGGGCCGGACACCACTTGGGTGCCAAGTCCGAAGGTGTGATCTTTCCCAAGTACCGCGGAGATTTGCTTGCTTGCAGTGCCGCTGTGGCGAATATGCTCACCGGGCAGGTGGAATCGACGCGCTACCCGCGCAACCCGCTGGACGTATTGGCGCAGCAAATCGTGGCGATGGTTGCGTTGGAGCCATGTCCCGTTGACGAGCTGTACGCGACTGTGCGCTGTGCGGCACCGTTTCATGATCTGCCGAAAAGTCTGTTTGACGGTGTGCTCGATCTGTTGTCGGGTCGCTACCCGTCGGACGAGTTCTCCGAGCTGCGCCCGCGAATCAATTGGGATCGTTTGGCCGGTGTAATATCACCGCGCAAGGGATCGCAGCGAATCGCGGTGCTCAACGGAGGCACAATCCCGGATCGCGGGCTGTACGGTGTTTATCTTGCAGCTGGTGACGAAGGGGGAGCACGTGTTGGCGAACTCGACGAAGAGATGGTCTTCGAGACGCGCCCCGGCGATGTATTTCTGCTGGGAGCATCGTCCTGGCGGGTAATCGACATCACACGCGATCGCGTGCTGGTAGCTCCGGCCCCTGGCGAGCCGGGGCGCATGCCGTTTTGGCGAGGCGACGGTCCGGGACGTCCTTTGGATTTTGGACGGGCGATTGGTAAGCAAACGCGCCAGTTGGGTGAGCTCTCGGACAATGCGGCACAAGAGAAACTACGCGACGAGAGTGGGCTCGACCAACTGGCAGCGAAAAACCTAGTGCGCTACGTGCGCGACCAAGCCGATTCGACTGTCGAGCTGCCTACCGACAAGACTATCGTCGTCGAATCGTTTCTCGATGAGATCGGTGACTGGCGTGTGGTGATTCTCTCCCCTTTCGGATCGCGAGTTCACGCACCGTGGGCGCTAGCAGTGATTGGTCGTCTGCGAGAGGAGACGGGTCTTGAAATCGACTTCACCTGGGCAGACGACGGCATCGTGCTGCGACTGCCTGAGAGTGAGAAACTGCCCAATTTAGATACATTGTTCCCCGATCCACAGCTTGTCGAGGATGAACTAGTCAAACACTTGGGCGGTTCCTCACTGTTCGCGGCACGTTTCCGCGAGAACGCTGCCCGGGCGTTGTTGCTCCCACGCCGACAGCCGCAGAAACGCACGCCGCTGTGGTTGCAGCGACGCAAATCGGCCGATCTGTTGAAGGTCGCCGCTCGTTACGAACGATTTCCGATTCTACTGGAGACTTATCGGGAATGTCTTCGTGACGTGTTCGACGTTGCCGGACTCAAACAAATCCTCGGAGAGGTGCAGCGCCAAACGATACGCGTTCACACGGTCGAAAACGCTAGCGCTTCGCCCTTCGCTTCGTCTTTGCTGTTCAACTATACCGCCAATTTCCTCTACAACGGCGATGCGCCGCTTGCGGAACGGCGAGCTCAGGCACTGGCACTCGACCAGGTGCAGCTTCGTGAGCTCTTGGGCGCTGCCGACTTCCGAGAATTGCTGGATGCGGATGCTATCGAGTCACTAGAGTTGCAGTTGCAAAGGCTCGACGAGCCGCGTGTTCGCGACATCGACTCGTTGCAGGGGCTATTGCTTTATGTGGGGGACTTAAGCGAGGCGGAAATCGCCCAGCGGACAAGTCCAGAGGCCTCGGTTGAAGATCAAGAGAAATGGATCACGGAGCTGCTATCATTGCGGCGAATCATCAGTGTGAAGATTGCCGGCGAGACGCGTCTCGTTGCCGCGGAAGATGCATCGAGGCTTCGCGACGCCCTCGGCGTCGTGCCGCCGCCAGGCTTGCCAGAGGCGTTTCTAGAAGTGGGCGACGATCCGCTCACCGATCTCGTATCCCGCTACGCGAGAACGCACGGCCCATTTCGTACTAATGATGTCGCGGCAAGATTGGGACTTAGCGAAGCGGTTGCGAAGCTCGCCTTGGAGAAGCTGGTCGAGCGAGATCGCGTGATTGCCGGCGAGTTCCTCCCCGGTGGCACCGGCACAGAGTGGTGCGACACGGGGGTGTTGCGTCAAATCAAACGCCGCTCGCTGGCCAAACTACGCAAGCAGGTTGAGCCCGTTGAAGCGGAGCAGCTCGCCCGGTTCTTACCCGTCTGGCAAGGTGTGACTCGCCCCCGCCGTGGTCTAGACGGGTTACTTGATGCAATCGAACAACTACAGGGTGCGCCTTTGGCCGCTTCGGAATTGGAAACCTCGATTCTACCTACAAGAATCATTGATTTTGCGCAGTCGGACCTAGATGAGCTCTTCAACGCTGGCGAAGTTGTGTGGCGTGGGATCGAAAGCGTTGGTCCTCGGGATGGGAGGATTGGGCTCTATTTGGCGGATAGCCTTCCGCTGCTCGCGCCGAGAGCGGAACCTCTAGCAGAATCGACAGGGACGCCAGCGATCGAGGAAGAGATTCACGAGCTGTTGCAAACTCGTGGTGCCTTGTTCTTCGATGAGATGGCGAGTCAGCTGGGCGGCTTCCGCAACGACGCACTTGCCGCGTTATGGAGTTTGGTGTGGAAAGGGCACGTGACGAATGACACAATCGCCCCGTTGCGTTCACTTGCCAGTGGCGGAAAGAAAAAGTCTACCGGCAGACGAGGCCAGCGCAGTCGATTCCGTTCTCGGCGACAGACCCGCCTGGCGGGCTCGGAGGGGCGGTGGTCACTAGTGAAGTATGGCAACGAGGACAGTGCCCCTAGTCCCACCGAAAGACAAACGGCTATAACGGAAATACTCGTCCGCAGGTATGGGATCCTCACTCGGCCCTCGATTGATCGTGAATCGGTCGAAGGTGGTTTCTCTGCCCTCTACCCGGTACTGCGGGCTATGGAAGAATCGGGCCGCGTGCGACGTGGGTATTTTGTGGAAGGCTTAGGCGGAGCGCAATTCGCCTCGCCAGGAGCTGATGACTCGATCCGTCAGCCAGCCAAGGAGAAAGACAACGCTGAAACAATACCGCTCGTTCTTTCAGCCGTCGATCCGGCGAACGCCTACGGTGCGATGCTCAAGTGGCCCGCCACTCGTTCTCCCGACGCGCAGCCACAAAGAGTAAGCGGCGCGCAGGTGATTCTCGACGAAGGTGTACTTCTGGGCTTTCTCAACCCACAGGCGGGTAGTCTAACCACATTCAAAGCCGGCGATGCGACCGAGCAAGTCGCTAGGCACGAGCGGCTTGCTGTAGCCTTAGAAAGTCAAGCGGAAGATCGCCCGTTGTTGCTCAAGAAAATCGACGGTGGCGAGCCGGCCAATTCTCCGCTCGCCCGCTTACTCCTTCAACATGGCTTCCACGCAACTCACTCGGGCTACCAACATCGGGGTGGCGAGTTGCGGGATAAATCACGGTCGGAGAGCCGGCGCTATCCGCGAGGTGAGTCCGATGCCTGAGGGGGACACCATTTACCGCTCGGCTGTGAACCTTCGCAAGGTGATGGAGGGAGAAGCGATCACGGGCGCCGCGTGTCACAACCCACGGTTTGAACGGCCTTTGCCCACGGCTCGCTTAGTCGATCAGCCCTGCAGTCGTGTGGAAGCTCGCGGTAAGCACCTTTTGATGCACTTGGGCAGCGGTGAGGCGATCCACTCACACATGGGCATGACAGGTTCCTGGCATGTTTATGGCCAAGACCAACGTTGGAGCAAGGGCAAGCCTCTAGCCTCACTGGAACTCAAGCTTGGCAATTGGTCAGTCGTTTGCTTCACTCCCAAGCGACTGGAACTGCTTACCACAGATCAGCTTCGACAGCACCCGCATCTCAATCGCCTGGGTCCTGATCTGCTGGATGAACCATTCGATATTGAAGCGGCTCTCTCCCGTTTTCGCCAACGCAACGATCTGCCCCTGGGGCAGGCAGTCATGGATCAAACGCTCGTTAGTGGCATTGGCAACGTTTATAAATCGGAAGTTTTGTTCTTGGAAAGTCTCAATCCGTTCACCCAAGTCGGCAATCTTGACGACCTGCAACTCCGCGAGCTCATCAATCGTGCACGTAAACTCATGCTCAGAAACCTGATGGGCCACGTTAGGAAGACACGATTCGACGGCGGCAGTAGGAAATGGGTTTACAACCGCAGTGGCGAACCTTGCCCCAAGTGTGGGGAAGTAATTCAGATGCAACGCCAGGGAGATATGGGAAGATCAACCTACTGGTGCCCGGTTTGTCAGCCAAAGTAGAGCCAGTGTCCCTGACCTAGCTGGAGCAGGTAGCTCAACAGAGGCAGCGAAAAGGCCGGGGCGCTTAAGCACCCCGGCCTAGGTATCGATTGTCTACTCGAAGTCGAACTACTCTATGCTTTATAACCATCTTAGCTACCCACCGGACATTACGCCTGGATATCCGGCAGAGTAACTCTCGCCGCCGTAGGACGCACCGTACATTTCGCCGCCACTTGGGCAACTATTACAAGAAGGAGCTGGGCATGACGGGACTGGGCATGACGGACCAATGGGGGCGTAAACGGGTTTGGCAGCAGTTGTTCGGGAGCCGAACAGGCCTGAACAGCAACCGCAGCCGGCGGTTGTGGCTAAGCAAACTGCCACGAGCATCATAAACAATGTTCTGAGCATGGGTTGGGTACCTCGGGAGGGGAGTATTGCCGCGAACACAGGATTTCACAAAGCGAGCTTGCGGGCGGGGGGATCGGCTCAGCGGCTGGGTGTGAATACGCTGGAGGCCGTGTAAGAGTGCGCTATAGAAACGCAAAAGCAAACGCAATGCTTTACCATCAGTCGAGTTTTGCTCTCTGTTGGACTTGCCTAGATTCCCTGATGCGTTCAAACCGCAAGGATTATCAGTTCAGACCCGAGCAGGTAAACGCCGCCATTCTCCTATGCTCAGGTTCGACAGTTCCAGCGAATTCAGTGGCACGACTACTCGCTTTCCAGTAGAACTCAGGGGAACAGCACCCTTACCCTAGTGCTTTATCTATCCCAATTCCAAGAGTGGTCAAAGCACTAGTCGATCGCAATCTTTTCCAAGGCTTCGATATTAAGCCTGATCTGCCTTTCGAGTAGGAACATCGCGCCGAGCCCAAACACGCCCACGCTACTGGCCACGATCAGTGCCCATCTTTGTTGACTACCGGCAGATACTGCCAGCAGGACGGCGAGCATCGGAACCAGACTAGCAAGCGCCAAATAGATACGGCTCAGTTTGGCCAATTGTCTTAAGTCTTTCCGCTGGGGGCCGCCTGCGGTATCGTTGCGCACCAACGCTGGCACGAGAAATTGAGTTGCGAGCGTAGTTATGAAAAAGAATGGATAAGCGGTAGCCGCTAACCCGCATACCGCTAAAGAAATGAAGAAGTGCAGATAGAACCCTATCGCTTGGCCGGTTGGATTTCCCCAGGCAATCGCGATAGGAAAGGCTGCGCCGGAGATTGTCCAAAGCGTGACAATCAGAAGTGATGCAAAGTGGCCAAACAGGAGCACACTCTTGACGCCCTGGTTGGCACTTGCCGGGCTTGCATCCTTGATGAATTGCATCGTCTTTACCATCACCCACCAAACAATCACAACGCCAAGGGGAAACGCGACTGCGTTGATCACCAGTTGTACCCTGTCAAATCTCTGGTAAAGCTCTGGCCACTGATCGCTCATGCGGTGCTTATTGTAGAAGTAGTTATAAGCACCTGTGAGAAGATTCGGCAGCAACGCGGCCAAGATTACGAAGAGAACCGGCCAGCGCAATACGATTCTTCCAAATGTCGATTCGGGCGGTTCGAGTAGTTTCCAGGCACGCTCGTGCAGACACAATCGCAGGGATTTGGCCAGTTGGTGTGCCGATTGGAAACGATTCTCAGGAGCGGGTTGCAAGCAGCGTGCGAGTGTTCTTCGCAATGGGGGTGGGCAGTCGTCGGGCAGGCTCTTGGCCGTATCGGCGAAGTCGCCTTTACGACGCAGTTCGATCATACGCTGCAAGCGTGCCAATTGCCCACCCAGGATAGAAGACAACTCATCGCGAAAGGGCCGTTTGCCTGTAAGCATCTCCCACATCATCACTCCGAAGGCAAAGATGTCGCTTGTCTCACGCACCATTTGGGGCGAACCACCTAGTAGCGGGTGGCATGCTTCCAGCTGCTCGGGTGACATATAGGCCAGCGAGCCGCCGAAAGCATCTTTGGGGTCCTCCTCCGCATGCCCGCCGTTGTAACTAACGTTGAAGTCCGCCAGCTTGGGAGTCGCCTCGGCGGTGAGTAGCACATTGGCGGGTTTGATATCGCGATGCAGCACACCCCTGTCATGCGCGTACGCCAGCCCTTCGGCAATCTCCGCTCCCAGTTGGCAAGCCACTTCTACCCAAGGAGCAGTTACTAGTTCTTCTCGCCTTGAGGAATCTGCTGGCGGGGTGATGCCAACTCTTGCTAGACTTGCGTCAATCGATTCCAGCAGAGCTTCCCCTGCGGAAGCGACTCCTCCTTCAGCTTGGCGCGCTCGAGCGAGTCGCTGCATCAGGTCATGCAAAGAACCTCCTTGAGCGACTTCCATATAAAGCAACAGGGCGGGAGGAGACTTGCATTCGCGCTGATCAAACACGCGAATGATGTTCGGATGATCTAACTGTGCTAGCGTTTGTGGCTCGCGTCCCGAAGTGGCGGAGATTTTTAGCGCAACAAGCCGTTCCATGGAGAGCTGCCTCGCAAGAAACACGCGCGCGAAGGCCCCACTACCGAGTGTGGCGACGAGTTGAAAGTCGTCAATCTGATCACCCGGCTGCAAGTCCGCAATCTTCTGCTCAATGCTGGAAGGGGCTTGTGATTCTGAATGGTCGGTCGCAATACGAGTACCTGCGAAGTAAGTGCAAGTTGGCGATCCGGAAATCGCCATGCCGCCCAGTAAATCGCACAAAGCGTCCGCTTTCTTAGGGAATCGCTTTCGAATTTCTTCCTCGTACACCGCGTGCCCTGCCTGAATGCGAGCTTGAAATTCTTCGTAGATCAAGTCTGTGGGGAGTTGCTCGAGTTCTCCTAGTTGGGTGTGGTCTCGCACGTAGTCCTCAAGTAGCTGCGGCTGGATATTCCGTTGCCAGCGTTGCTCGAGGTCGGTCTTTACGAGCTCTCCGATCAGCAATCGAGCGCCGTTGGGGAGGCCACCGCCATCGACTCCCTTCAAAAACCGTTGAATATCCGGCAACTCTCCTGATTTATCGGCTAGAGCTTCCCAAGCACCGGATAGCTCGTCGATACGCTTAGCTATGAGGTCCCATAGCGCATCTTCGTTCTCCACAGGCAAGCTCTGTGAAGACTGCGAATCGCGGGTAGAATGAGGAACGTTAGTCATTTAATTCACGTTGTAAGCGGGGAATCCAGTGTCAGTTCCCACTGAGAATGATCATACCGCACTGATCGAACAAATTCGATTGGGCGACTCCGCCGCGATGGCTGAATATGTCGAACGAAAACGCGCCCAGCTGCTCGCATTTATTCAAAGTCGCATCGGTGGCCCCCTACGCAAAAAAATCGAACCGGAAGACATTTTGCAGGATGCGAGCCTTGAAGCCGTGAAGTCGCTCGACAAGATCGACCTCTCTGAGCGCGATCCGATCAATTGGGTGTTTCAGATTTGCGAACGCAAGATAATCGACGCTCACCGCCGTCACTTCGCCAGTCAAAAGCGTGACGCCTCGCGTGAGGCGGTCCTTCCCGAGGGGAGCCAAGGGGGAGGTGGCATTGCCAATCTGTTGATCGCGAGCATGACAACGCCCAGCGAAGCTTTCTCCCGAGATCAGCGGCAACTACGTATGCTGGCAGCGCTTGATACGCTGCCGGAAGAACAGCGCGAAGCCCTCCGACTGCGCTATTTGGTCGGGCTGCCCTCGAAAGAGATTGCCGCCAAAATGGGCAAGTCCGACGGTGCGATGCGGGTGATGCTGTCTCGTTCGTTGGCGAAGTTGCAAGACATGCTGGTGGATTGATTTAACGGCCGACTAATCTATCCCACGTCGCCTAAATTCAGCGCTTCTCCATATCGTCGCAACATTTGTTCGCGCAGCCCGGCGTGATTCGCATGCTGCAACGCCGGGTCGGACGCCTCCAACAGCTGTGCCTCGCGGCGGGCTTCTTGAAGAGTTTCTCGATCGCGATTCAGGTCGGCGATGCGCAATGGAGGCAGGCCGTGCTGGCGAGTGCCAAACAGGTCACCTGGACCGCGAATTTGGAAATCGACCTCAGCCAGTTCAAATCCGTCGGTCGATTCTTTGAACTTTTCCAGCCGCTCGCGCCGTTTATCCGTCGAATCGGCTTCAGAAATTCCCGCCATGAGCAAACCACAAAATCCCGGGTGCGTGCCCCGACCGATGCGCCCACGCAGTTGGTGGAGTTGAGCCAGGCCGAAACGCTCTGCCCCGGCTATGGTCATGATGGTGGCGTTGGGCACATCGACGCCAACTTCTACGACCGTCGTACTGACGAGCACTTGGGTCTTGCCCGAGTTGAATTCATCCATGATCGCTTGCTTCTCATCGGCAGGCATGCGGCCATGCAGCAGCCCTACGCGGAAGGCTTCGAGTTCGCCATTGGTCAACTGCTCGAACGCTTGCGCCACACTAGGCGCGTCGATCGTTTCCGATTCTTCTACTAGCGGAGCTACGACGAACGCTTGGCGGCCTTCACGCAATCGATCACGCACAAATCCCCACCAGCGTTCTTCCATGCCCTCCTCGACAAGGTAGGTGCTCACAGGCTGACGGCCAGCGGGCAGCTCTCGCAGCGTGGAGATATCTAGATCGCCGAACATCGTCATGGTGACAGTTCGCGGAATGGGAGTCGCGGTCATGACCAAGTAATGCGGCGATTGATCATCCTGACGCAACGCGGCTCGCTGCTTCACACCAAATTTGTGCTGCTCGTCGACGACAACCAGTCCGAGGTTCTTAAATCGCACGCCCTCTTGAATGATCGCCTGCGTACCGATGACGACATCCACTTCGCCAGAAAGAATACGACCTAGCAGCTCGCTGCGTTCCTTCTTGCTGAGGCTTCCCGAAAGCAATTCGTAACGCACGCGGCTAGCGTCGAGCAATTTGCTCAACGTAGCGATATGTTGCCGAGCGAGTATCTCTGTGGGGGCCATTAACGCTGCCTGCTGACCGTGGGCCAAACAGACAAGCATCGCGTAGAGGGCGACCATCGTCTTGCCACTACCGACTTCGCCTTGCAGGAGGCGATTCATCGGTCGGTCGAGTGCCAAGTCGGCCGTGACCTCTGCGATTGCCTTGTCCTGGCTTTCCGTGAGCTCGAACGGTAACAGCCTTCGAATTCGCGCATCGATTTGCGTAGTCGTCGGCAACGGAACCGCGTCAAGGTCATGCTGCTCCCGCCGACGTACCGACAGGGCCAATTGCAGCACGAATAACTCTTGGAAAACGAAACGTCGTTGCGCACGCTCGGCTTGCTCTTGATTCTCAGGGTGATGAATCGCCCTAACTGCGTCGACTAAGGGCATGAGATCGTACTGTGTGAGCAGCGACGCGGGGAAAACTTCCGGCAGCAATTCCGCATAGTCTTCGACTGCTTCTTGAATGATCTTGCGAAGGTAATACTGCGACAGCCCCTCGGTCGTCGAGTAAACAGGCAGCATGGGGGTCTCGAGTGCCGCTTCTTCTTCCTCCAAGTACGTCACCTGAGGGTGCGACATCTGCCAGATGAGCCCCTTCATTCGCGGCTTGGCGGTAAGCACCACATGCTGGCCTTGAGTAAGCCGCTTTGCCATGAACGGCTGGTTGAACCAAGTAGCCCGCAAGGAGCCGCCCTGACCATCGGTCAGCAGGACAGCAAATCGACTTTTGCCGAACCCGCTAGAACTGGTGCGTGCCTCGGCAATCGTACCTCGTACGCTTTGGAGCTCATCCTCTTGCAGGTTCTCAATCAAGCATTCGTTGGTCAAGTCTTCATAGCGATGCGGAAAGTGAAACAGCAGGCTCGCTGCCGTGGGCAACCCGAGCCGAACAAGCAGCTTGGCCCGTTCGGGGCCCACACCACGCACAAACTCCACGGGCGTGTTGAGTTTACGCTTGGCGTCGTCTGCAGGATTGGCTTCGTCGGGTGGCATAGCCACATTGTAGCGGAGGCACTGCCATCTTGGACCGTTTAGATTTTAGAGCCACAGTTTTCGCTAGGCTTACAAATACTTCTGATAAGCCGCTACTGCCAATTCATCGACACGATCGTTTTCCGCGTGCCCGCTGTGCCCGGCGACTCGGGTGTATTTCACGGTGTGCGTAACCAGCAGTGCGTCGAGCTGCTTCCAGAGGTCTTCGTTTTTGACCGGAACAAGCCTTTTGCCTTCTTTACGCTGCCAGTTATTCTTTTTCCACTTGGGCATCCACTCGCTCATGCCTTTGCCAACGTAAACGCTATCGGTAAATAGCTCGACATTTGAGGGGCGCTTCAAGATTCTCAATCCCTCAATCACGGCCGAGAGCTCCATGCGGTTGTTGGTGGTTTCCGGTTCACCGCCTGAGCCCTCCAACTGCTTACCGCTTTCCGGGTGGCGCATCAGATAAGCCCAACCGCCAGGGCCCGGGTTGCCGCTGCAACCGCCGTCGGTGTAAAGAAGAACTTCAATGTCAGGCATTTAGGTGATTAGGGAGTTAGGGATTAGGTGTTGTTTGCTCAAAAGACGTCTAAGATAGCGATCTGCCTACGACGAGCCAACCGCCGGTTCGTATCTTGGCTTGGTGAGTAGTTTCAGTTCAGCCGCAAGAGGCGACTCGATGCGAGTGTGTTCGGAAATGCTCCAGGGCAGGATCACAGTGAACTCGCTGCCGTTGCCGAGCTCGCTTTCGAGCGTAATGTCTCCACCGAGAAGTCGGCAAAGTTCTCGCACAATCGAAAGCCCCAATCCTGTGCCGGAGTATTCACGTGTCATCGCATTGCCGTCGGGCAACACAGTGGTGCCTTGGCGGAATTTCTCGAACACGAGCACCTGCTCAGATTCGCTGATCCCAATACCTGTATCCACGACTGTGAGCCGAAGATCGCCTTGGCTATCTTGTCGCACGGAAACATGAATTCGGCCGCCGTCTGGCGTGAACTTGATGGCGTTGGAGAGCAGATTGTTGAGGATTTGCTCCAATTTGCCGCGATCTTGCCGCATGGATGGCAAGCCGGGAGCGATTTCGCAGTCCAGGTCGATTCGTTTCTTCTCGCTCAAGGGGCGAGCCATGTCGCATTGGGTCAGCACGACCGAGCCGATGTCCAAGTCGCTGAGGCGTAGCTCCATACGCCCGCTCTCGATTTTTGCCAAGTCGAGAATATCGTTGATCATTTCTAGTAGCGACTTCCCCGAAGTTTGGATGTTCGAGGCGTAGCGTTGGTACTTCTCTTCGAGCTGCTTGTTCGTGCGCAATAGATCGCTGAAACCGATAATGCTGTTAAGCGGCGTGCGCAGTTCGTGGCTCACCGTGGCGAGGAAATCGCTCTTGAGTTGGTTCATTTCGTGCAAACGCATATTGGCCTGTGCCAATTCGTCCAGCTTGCCATCGAGTTCGGAGTTGATGTCCTGGAGTTCATCTTGCTGGCGCAGCAGCTGCCGCAGCATACGATTGAACGCGGCTCCGAGTTCTTCGAATTCGTCGCCGGTATGAATATCGGCCCTTTGTTCCACATCGCCACGGCGTACTGCGTTACTCACGTCGCGCAAGTGCTCCAGCGGTTTCACAATGACATAGCGCACAATCACATAAAGTGCGGCCATGGAGAAAAACACTGTCGCCACACCGAGTGTCCACAGCCAACCGATGTTCTCTGCCCGCTTGGCTTGAGCATCCTTGGTGTCCATTTCCACACGAACAATTGCCAGCAAATCGCCAACCTTCATGTCAGGCCAGTCGACGAAGTCCTCACCAAATGGTGCAGCGTGGCAGGTAATGCAACCCGATCCGGCGTGAATGGCTTGGTAATAGATATAGGTGAGGCCGTCTTCGCTGACCTTTCCGCGACCGAATTGTGAATCGGTCTTGGCGTAGACCTCTTCTACATCTTCGTCAGAAGTCAGCGCCTTGCTGGCCCGCTGCCACTGTTCCATCAAATCCAATTCGTAATTGTCTGCCGACTCACCAATATGTTTTGGGTTCTTTGGGTGTCGAATGCTCCAGTTAAATTTGCGGCTGCGAAGTAGCTTGGTTAGCTCCTCGTTCGCTTTCTGTTCCAGTTCCGAAACGATCTTAACGCCACCCGGAGTCACATAGAGATCCTTGTGAGAGTCGGAAATCACCGAATCTACGAGAACTTTGCCCACGAAGCGGTTCGAGTCAGACACAATCTCGCTGGTCTTATCGGCATAGAGATAGAACGTGCCGAAGACGAGAATCGAAAGGCACGTGCCAAACAGCAGCCGGCACTTGCGTTCCAGGCTGGTCTCGCCCAGGGCTCGTTTGAAGGTGCGGTAGCTCATGGCAATGAAAACGTATTAGCCAGCATCGCGTGCGATGCCATTATCCTGGGGAGGTGTTTCTCTGATTGTAGAGCCCAGCATTGAACACGTCCAAGTGCAACCGAGTGGAGAATAGCCAAGGACCAAGCCTAAATGACCAATCGCGGGCGTATAGCTAGAACACATTGGTCATTTGGAGTTGGCCATTGGTTATTTAGCTTCATTGCATATCCCAGGGATCAATATCCACGATCCAGCGGACTTTTGCCGGTGCTCGGAAGGATTTCGTGGCTGAACGTAGGGCCAGCTGGATCGGCTCGATCGTGGCGGATTGAAATTGCATGTGGAAGCGAAACTCATTCCGCAGCTTCGTGATCGGTGCCGGGCAGGGACCCAGCACACGTACTGCTAAAGTCGCCCCCTCCAGTTCCCTCGCTGCTTTTCTGACACGATCAGCCAGCTGCTCAGCTGTCGCGCGGGTAATTTCCTCGTCGGGGCCTCGCACCACAATCCGCGCCATCGAGCCGAAGGGGGGGTATTGTAGCATTTCGCGAGAAGCCAATTCGGCAGCAGCGAAGCCTAGATAGTCGTGACGAGCGGCAGCAGCGATGGCTGGATGCTCGGGTTGGAGCGTTTGCACGAGGACGCGTCCCCCTTTGGAACCTCGCCCTGTGCGACCCGCGACTTGAGCGACAAGTTGAAAGGTGCGCTCCGCGGCACGGAAGTCCGTTAAGTGCAAAGCCGTATCCGCATTCACAACGCCCACCAGCGTGACGTTGGGGAAGTCTAAGCCCTTGGCAATCATTTGCGTGCCGAGCAGGATATCAATCTCACCGGCTCGGAAACGCGAGAGCACTTCCTCGTGGCTGCCGTGCTTGCGCATGCTGTCGGTATCCATGCGCACCACCGTGTGTTGAGGAAAACGGGAGCTGATCTCGTCTTCCAACTTTTGGGTGCCCTGACCGCTATAGCGAATAGCAGGCGACCTGCAATCCGGACAGACCTTTGGGGGCGGTTCTTCGTGATCGCAGTAGTGGCACAAGGCTGCGTTGTGTTGGCGATGGTAGGTGAGCGAGATCTCGCATTCTTTGCATTTCAATGCAAAGCCACAGCCTGGGCATTGAATATGTGTCGAGTAGCCGCGTCGGTTGAGCAGCAGAATGATTTGCCCTTGATCGCGCAAGGCAACTTGCATGGCCTGATGAAGTTGCCGACTAATTCCCCCTTTCCCGAATTTCGCTTGCCCTGGGTCCCGGAGATTGATGTTCAGTACATCCGGCATGGGTCGATCAAGCACGCGTTTCGGGAGCGAAAGCAACTCAAACTGCGGGTCATCTTGTGCACGCTGCCAAGCCTCTAACGAAGGCGTGGCACTACCCAGCATCAGTGGTATCCCCTCGGCGGTTGCCCGTTGCCAAGCCACATCACGTGCCTGATAGCGCGGCGCGCTGTCTTGCTTGAAGGTGCTTTCGTGCTCCTCATCGATCACGATCAGCCCCAAATGCGGTGTTGGGGCAAATACAGCGCTACGCGCACCGACGATCACCTGAACTTCGCCGCGGGCAATCTTTTGCCAGTGGAGATGCCGTTCGACGTTGGAAAGATGGCTATGCAAGACGGCGATCGAATCAAAACGGGCACGGAAACGCCGCACTGTTTGCGGCGTGAGGCTGATCTCCGGCACCAGCACAATTGCTTGCCGGCCGAAGCTTACGACGTGTTCAATCGCTTGCAGGTAGACTTCCGTCTTGCCGCTGCCCGTAACGCCATGCAGTAGCAAGCCGCGGCTTTTGCCCGCATCGAGTGCGGCGACTGTGGCGTCGAGCGCCTTTTGCTGATCGGAATTCAGCTCCAGTGGCTGTTCACGATCCGGGATTAATTCGTCCAGTGGATTATTAACGACTCGAGCTGCTGTTGCTTCGATCAAGCCATGCTTGAGCAGTTGCTGCACTGGTCCAGTGGTGCAGCGAGCTTCTTTTGCCAGTTCAGTGGCAGTGAGGGGACGGTCGCTAGTGGCGAGCTTCTTGAGTGCGGCGGCCTGCTGCTTGGAACGCAGTTTGATTTCGCCTAGCCTAGCTTTCACATCCGGCGGCACGTGGAGCAGTTTTACCTGACGAGTACCTGCTTGCGAGCGTACACCCGCGGGGACGACCGCCTCAAGCACTTGCCCCCAAGGACACAAGTAATATTCCGCCATCCAACGAGTGAGTCGTAGCATGGCTGGCGAAAGGAGACTCTCTGCATCCAAGACACGCGCCAACGGCTTGAGGCGGCTAGGATCAACTGATTTCGTCTCGACCGCAACGCAATAACCGGTCGCTAGACGATTACCCCGCCCGAAAGGAACGCTTACTCGCTTGCCAGGTACGAGTAGCCGGTCTGGTCTTTCCGCGTCGCAGAATCCCTCGGGCGTGTCGTAGTCGAAAGCCCCATCGGGCCCGCTAGCAATGACGATCGACGCGACGCGACGCTGCTGCTGGGCATCGAGCTCCCACTCGGCCTGTTGATCGTCAAAAAGGTTTTGCTGTTGGCCCATCGTATCGCACGGTTTTCGCAATGAGATTTACCTCTAAGGGTACAACCAAGCCCAATTCCGGCCTACCATGCATTTAGTCGCCGAGCTTGCTCATCGCTCGGTTGGTGGCTACTCCTCGCGTCGACCAAGCTCGGCGGCTAGCGAATCTTGGCGAGATATTCAACGCATTCAGAATGGAACGCATTATGCGAATAGGCATCCTTGGCGGAAGTTTCGATCCGGTACACAACGGGCACCTGCTGCTCGCTGAAAGCGCGGTCGAGCAGCTTCGACTGGACGAGATTTGGTTCGTGCCTGCCGGCTCTCAACCGCTCAAACCCCGCGGCCCGGTTGCCAGCCAGCACGATCGGCTCGCCATGCTAGAACTAGCGCTCAGCGGCTACGAGAAATTTCTTGTGAAGGAACTAGAAATCCAGCGAGGCGGAGTCAGCTACACAGTAGACACCTTGCGGGAAGTCTCCAAGAAAGTGCCGCGGGCGAAACTCTTCTTTCTGATGGGAGCCGACTCGCTAGCCGACATTCCCAAATGGAATTCGCCCAGCGAGATTTGCGAACTTGCCACGCTCGCTGTCGTTTGCCGACCCGACGCAGCTACACTCGATTATGGTGTGCTCAAGGAGTGCACGACAGCGAAACGCATTGAACAGTTTCAGTCAGCTCAAATCGAAATGTCACCCATGGCGGTGAGTAGTTCAGCAATTCGCGAGAAAATTTCCGACGGAGAGAGCGATTGGAAGAAGCACGTCCCGGAAGAGGTCTCAAACTTTATCAAGAGAAATCGCGTTTATAGTTAACCATCCCGACGCGCCGGGACCACGGATAGGCTGCGCACAGGAGAAAATGGAGGGAACTCTGCAATAATCGAATCACAACCTCTGTTCTCACTGTTTCCTCTTGTCCAATCTATCCGTGAAATTCTGAGATATCCGTGGGCAAAGAGTTCTGCTCTAAGCAGCCTTGGTGAGCTGCAGCATGCCGCTTAATTCCGGGCTCACTGGATTTTCCCACACACCATTCTCATCGCGCAGCGCGTCGCAGATGTCACTGAGTTGCTCTTCGAGAGACTGTGTTACGTCTAGCAGCAGCCACTTCTTGCCCTGCACTACGCAGTGCCCTCCCCCAGCTCCGTCGAGGTGGTCTTCGCGAATAGCGTAGCCGGCATCGCGAGCAAGCTCGGCAGCTTCTGCTAGCAGACGGACGATAGGCGTGGGAAGCGTAGACATGAGGGACCTCACCCGAGAAGTTTGACTAGGAACATTCCCGCGTCGTAGAGGACGAGTCCTGTGCGCGGTCGGGGATTGTATGGGCTTGGGGTCGAGTCGCCCACCCTAGTTCGACGATAAGTGAAAATAGACCGTCGCAAAATGCGGTAAGTGGTGGTCTGGAAGCACGTTAAGTCGCCTTCGCTGTTAAGTGGCGGTGGCTGGGAGGGACTGCCGGGATGTCAAAGATGCGTTCTTCGGGCAAAGCCTGCCGACTGGGCGAAGCAAGCGAATAGAATTCTCACGGAGCGGGTGAATGAGCAACGGCGACCAAGCAAATCAAGTGACAGCACTCCAGCAGCAGCTGGCTGCTATGCAGCAGGAATTGGTAGAAACACAGCGGCTGGCTGCCTTAGGCGAACTCGTCGGCACGACGACTCACGAGTTCAACAACGTGCTGATGACGGTGCTCAACTATGCCAAGCTGGGGCTGCGACACAAGGATGACGCTACACGAGAGAAATCACTCACGAAGATACTTGCTGCCGCCCAACGGGCCGAAAAGATTTGCAACTCTGTACTTGGCATGGCTCGCAATCGCAAAGAAGAGTTTGCCCCGACGATGCTGCAGCAGCTCGTGGAGGAGTCGCTCGTGCTATTGGAACGCGAGATGCAGAAGTACCGCATTGCCGTGCAAACGGATTTCTCAGAGACTCCAGCCGTGCGAGCGATCGGCAATCAGATCCAACAGGTTCTACTGAACTTGATGACCAACGCCCGTCAAGCGATGTCGGACGGCGGTACCTTGCTTATCAAGATTGCCTACCACAAGAGTGCCAACTTGGTGGACCTTACGGTGCAAGATTCTGGCTCAGGGATTCCTAAGGAACAGCTCGCAAAGATTTTTGAGCGCGGCTTTAGCACGAAAGATGGCCCCGACGAAACGGGCAAAGGTGGCGCCGGTGTGGGACTGGCTGCCTGTCGCGACATCATCGAAAAGCACCAAGGCCGCGTTCGCGTGGAAAGCACCGTGGGCAAAGGTACGGCATTTACGGTGAGACTGCCTGTGTTCGTACAACCCCAAGCTGCGGCAGGAGCGCCCATCGTTACGCAATTAGGCGTGCCCTCGATGGGGGCGGTGGTCAATGGGCAAGGTTAGTGACCGATGGGATGGGCTCAATCGGCTCGAACTAGGAGATCGTCCAAAGCTTGACGGATGATTGGGAGGGACCTGTTCATCGACTTGTGATTGATTTTCTCTAGCTGATTGGTAATAGCCATCGCTGATTTTAGTGTCGTCTCGGCTTCGTTATGTAAGCCGAGATCGAGTTGCGCTTGGGCGAGTGATCCGTGGACAACCACCGCCCAAAGTCGGTAGG
The DNA here is from genome assembly GCF_007741515.1 of Adhaeretor mobilis. Taxonomy (GTDB): domain Bacteria; phylum Planctomycetota; class Planctomycetia; order Pirellulales; family Lacipirellulaceae; genus Adhaeretor; species Adhaeretor mobilis. The sequence goes on along the minus strand of NZ_CP036263.1, from coordinate 4,412,913 downwards.
GGTAGCTCCCTGGGTGTTGGTCGATGATTACTCGCATCTGTTCTACGGCGGCTGTCAGCACCGTTATGGCTTCTTCTAACAGAGGAGCACTACGCGACAGCTTGACTTCGCGAGCTCTTTGTGTAAGCACGTGTCCAAGCTTGTGCAGTACATGCATGCGAGAGAGTCCAAACTGAAGCACATTGGGATGCTTCCGTACTAAGTAATCCGCATGTGTCATTGCGTTTCGCAGCGCTGCTTCAGTCAGCTTGCGACCGGCGATTATGTGGGGCGGCACGAACATGTTTGAACGAAGCGTTTCGATCAACTCGTAGCGATAATGTTGATTGGTAGGGTGTTGTTCGACAAGCTGTTTGAGTAAAGCAATCGCCTGCTTCCCATCGAGGCTCAGCTCTTTCTTCAAGTCGGGAGGCCCCTCTTCGGCAAGTGCACGAAACGTGCAGGCGAGCAAGAATTGACACGAGGGCTGCTCGGCCTGTTCCTTCGACATATTACTGAGGATGGCTACTGCTTGGTGAAGCCAACCCCTGCGTGCCGCATTGTTGCTGCTTGAGAGGGCAAGTGGTTCAGCGATCAGGTGGGTGCCGCCGGGCCCGGGCCTTCGCAATTGATCTAGCGCCACACTTTCAGCACGAATCCGAGCAGGACGCCCGAGGAAATGACACGCCCGAGCCCGCTCGTAGCGGCTAGGAAACTCATCGGCCGAGTTTTCAGGGCCAGTCGCCCACCTTAAAGCCTGTAGGTGTGAGCCCTGCGATAAATTTCCTTCTCCATCTAATGTGTAAACTCGGCCCATTTCATTGTGAATGCGGGCGATCTCTACGGAGATACCATCTAAGTCGGGATTTTGCTCTTTGAGTTGCTTGAGTGCCGACAGCGCAAGTTCGTATTTTTGGAGTGCTTTCTCCGGCATCCCCAGCTGATAATAGACATCTCCAATACGACCGAGTGCTTGGGTTGAAGATCGTTGGAGCAAGAATTCAGAACCTTCCCCCTGGGCTAGCTGATCGTAGAACGGCAACAAGTTTTCCAGAATAGCCACCGACTCTTCTGATAGAGCGAGGGGAACTTTCCGGGCAGCAGTCGCGTCCGATAAGGGAATTTGCAGATCTTCAACATCGCTAGGTGCGAATTCGCTGTAAATATTATCGAGCGCCTCAATAGCGAGAGTCAAAGACGATTGCGAGCGCTTTCGCTCGCGAGTTTCGCGAAGTAACGCGAGCTTTACCTCGAGATTGGAGCGAGTCTCTCGCAAGTAACTGATAGTCGTCACTACCGAAGTGGCAAGGAGCAGCCCAAAAGCGATTGCGGATAAAGTTGCGACCGCGCGATTCCTACGACTCCACAACCGAAATCGACGCCACGCTGAAGCTTTGCGAGCTCGTACCGGGCGGTGATTGAGGTATCGCTGGAGGTCAACGGCAAACGCGTCGCCGGTGGGGTAGCGCCGTGCAGGGTCGCTGGCTGCCGCCTTCAGGACGATTGTCTCCAGATCACGTGGAATTGTCGGATCGATCTGTCTGGGTCGCAACGGTCGGGAAGCCGTATTGGAGATGCGCTTGATCGCTTCGGCCGGTGTTCGATCGGTGAAAGCCGGCTGGAGAGTCAACAGCTCGTAGAGTGTGAGGCCGAGACTGTAGAGATCGCTTCGTTGGTCAAAGCGTCCTTCAAATCCCTCGGGTGGCATGTAGGAAAGCGTGCCACCCAGGGTATGGAGCGTACTGGCATCGCCCGAATTAAGTGCTTGAGCGAGTCCGAAATCGGTTATCCAGATATTGTTGTGCACATCCAACAAGAGATTGCCTGGCTTAATATCGCGGTGCAGAACGCCTTGCTCAAAAGCGTGCTGTAACGCCTCGGCCGCATCACGACCAATAGTCGCAACGCGATGCCAGTAGTCGTCGGTGCCATGATTCGGTGACGGACCGTGCCTTAGCATGTCAGCGATGGGACCGCTATTTCTTTTCGAAACTGTTGTTGAGGTCGCTGCTTGCCGGGCCTCCTTGTTTTGAGGATCTGTTGAGATGCGCAAACGGTTGATCACCTCATCGAGCGGTGCTCCATCGATCAATTCCATGACCAGGAAGTGATGCCCTTCGTACTCGCCCAAACCATGTAGTGGCACAATATTCGTGTGATGCAGCCGGGCAGCTAGACGCGCCTCACGCTGGAACCGTCGTAGTTGTCGCGGATCTAACAGTGATTGCTTGGGTAGCACTTTCAAGGCTACCCGGCGGTCAAGCGACTCTTGCTCCGCCTCAAACACGATGCCCATGCCTCCACGACCGATTTCCCGAACGATCTTGAATTCCCCTAGCTCGGTCAATTCAAGTGGTCGACGGGTAGCATTGTTCACAGCTGTCTCGTGAGCTTCGTACTTTACGCGCTCCAGGGCAGCAATCGTTGGGAACAGTTCTCGAATGTCACCAGCAAGCTCCGGATGGCTCGTGGCATACGCTTCGATGGACGGAACCTCACCAGTCCGGCAACGATCCATGAATTCGGCGGCCAGTTGCTCAAGCGGTTCACACTCCTCGATTTTCTCGCTCATTCCCAGTCCCCGCCAAATAGGTTGAGCAGATTCGAGAATTCAGGCAACTCTTCGAGTAACTTCTTCAAGCGTCCCACTGCGCGAACATAACGAATGCTGGCTGCCTTCTCGCTGACTCCAAGCACTTCAGCAACCTCCTTGTTAGTCAGCTCTTCAAAGTGCCTTAGCGCAAGCACTTCCTGATCGAGCGTTTCCATCGTCTCTATGGCCTTGCGTAGATCCACGGCAGTCTCGCTTCTGACAACCGCTCGGCTGGGCGAAGTCAGATTGCCAAGCAAGCCGAAGGTCAGCGAAGCAGAAGTCACCCGCGGATAAGCCGAGCCGTTGATAGAAACCTCGCGCGTGGCGTCCCGTTGTTTGGCTCCGATATGACGGCGATGCGCATCGATCAATGTTTGGCCAACAATCATGCGAAGCCACACGAAAGGAGAATACTGTTGTTGGTTAGAATAATGGCCAAGTCGCTGTGATGCGTCGAGGTAGGCATCTTGAAGTACATCATCGGGGTCGAGTCTTGTTGCCACTCGTTTGTCGAGCCGGAAATACACAATTCGCCACAAACGCTCCCGATGCAATCCAAATAATTCAACAAGCGCAGTGCGGTCTCCGCGGGCAAGCCGAGATTCCAGTTCCTCAGTTTCTTCAGTGGAGCTCTTCATTCAGCGGACATACCAAGAAAGCTTCAAGATGATGAATGTCGTGTCATGGTTATTTTCTACAGCAGACGACCACAGTTATCTCGTGTCTCTATTTTACGCAGCCCGACGGAAACGTGAATTGCGAGCAAACTGATGAGAATCGCAAGAATTCTTGCTTTGCCCTGTAGAATCGCACCCTTGCTCCGCGTTTAGCCTTCTAGAAGAGTCTTTTTCACACCGTTTTTGGGGGAGGCAATCTAGGGAGGCGGAATTGAGGCGCCGCCCCCGTGATTTGGAAGAGCGGCATTCGATTCCAACCCCGGAACATGAGGAGAGTTGTGATGAAACCCGTAAAAAAACGAAGCGTTGAGAAGCTAGAAACACGAAATCTCCTGGCTGCCGATGTGGGATTGGGAGACGACCTGTTGGCATCAACGGTAGAAGAAACCGAGACGGTCCAGGTGAGTAGTTTCGTAGTTTCAGCCACTACTGCTGAGAGTACCGAGCTCCTGCAAACTTCTGATGGACAGCTCGCTGTCGAATCAGACGTCGTACTCGAGTGGAACGAGCTGTTCGGCGATCTGCTGGTCGCGGACGAAGCTAACCAGAATCCGGGGTACGCATCCCGGTCGATGGCCATGCTCAACTTGGCGATTTACGATGCGGTTTCCATCGCTTCGGGGGACTTAGACAATACTTTCTATGACTACGCGACAGACATCGTCCAAGGCCTGTCGAATATCTCAACAGAAGTGGCTGCATCACAGGCCGCCTACACGGTGCTCAGCTCGCTTTACACGGACCAGCAACCCGTGATCGATACGTTCTTAGGTAACATCCTTGGAAATTTCGGTCAGAACTCCGACACCGCTGGCAGCGTCGCGCTGGGAACCGAAGTCGGCGAGCAGGTCCTTGCCGAGCGTGCCAACGATGGTTCGGACGTCCTCGGCGACTACACCTACACTGATGAGGTTGGGTTCTTTCAAGCCGATCCACTGAATCCTGATGTACCTGCCTGGGGCCCTACCTGGGGAGAAGTTGATACGTTCGCCATTTCTTCTGTAGAGAGCTTTGTGCCCGAAACCACTCCGGCGCTGACTAGTGAGGACTATGCCGAATCGTACAACGAAGTACTGGAGTTGGGGGCTGTCGATAGTACGACTCGTACAGCCGACCAGACTGAAGCCGGCATCTTCTGGGCCTACGATCGCGAGGGCCTCGGCACTCCACTGGCTCTCTTTAGCGATGTACTTGAAACGATCGCCACTCAAGAAGGCAACACCCTCGAGGAAAATGCGGCGCTCTATGCCCAAGCCTCGGTCGCCATGGCCGACGCGGCGATTGTTGCTTGGCAGACCAAGTTCGGTGAGGAGTTCTGGCGACCGGTCACCGCCATCCACGACGGCGATCTTGACGGTAACTCTCTCACTGAAGGAGATGAGGATTGGGTAGCACTTGGCGCTCCCGATGGTGGTGAAGACATCATCGGCTTCACGCCACAATTCCCCACCTACATCTCCGGACACGCCACCTTCGGCGGTGCTCTGTTCGGCACCCTTCAGGAGTTTTATGGGACCGACGATATTTCCTTCGAGCTGACCTCCAGCGAATTGGAAATCCTGCTCGAAGACCCTGAACTCCAAGAGGCCTACGGACTGGATCTCGACGACGCAACACGGCAGTTCGACTCGCTGAGTGAGGCGATGGCCGAGAACGGTCGGAGTCGCGTCTACCTGGGAATCCACTTCGACTTCGACGACCTCGTCGGTCAGGAAGTGGGACAGGCCGTCGCAGCGGACGTCGCTTCTCAGTTTGTCGTGGCGTCGGATGATGGGGTCGAAGGTGTAGAAGAGTCCGTATTGCGCTATGAAATTACTGGGCGGAATGTCACAAGTGATCTGATAGTCGCCGTCGACGACTCCCAGGTCGAGATAGTCGACGCTCGCAGTGGCGAGGTACTGGAGACACGCTCGACCGAAGAGACTTCTCAAGTCCAGATTGTAGCTACCGATCGAGGGAATACCCACGTAACCGTTGATTTGAACACAGAGGACGCTGTGCTGCCCGGTGGCATCGTCATTGAAGGGGGCGACGGTCGCAGGGACGTTGTTGACCTGTTCGGAACTGACGGTGCGGACTCCGTGTTGGTTGATGGTAACACGGTTATCGTCAACGGCACGACCATCGAGTATTCAGGCATCGACTCCATTCGATGGCACGGCGGTCCGGAAGATAGCCTGACGACAATCGCCGACGGCGATGCTCAGTTCTTCGTTACTGATGGTGACCGGGGGGCTCCTCCGCAAACGCCGGACGGACAACGCGATGGCAAAACACCTGATCGAGACGGTCGACGACTGGCCGGTCGTGGGCAGCCAGCGCAGAGTTCGCGGCGAGACGATGCCCGGTTTGTGGACGAAGTCTTTTCCGAGCTTGGTGCTCTGGAAGTACTCAGCCCATTAGACCGACAGCTGCTCGCAGGACGGAACCAACGGGACGGGCAGAGTGGCGGCCGGTGAGGCGAAGTGGAAAGCCATCTCGCCTTGTTACCCCGCTATTAGCGGTCGACGAGCTATTGCCTCGCGAGGTCGATGCTTCCATCGTTCATTCTTTTAACCCCCAGTGTACTCGTGGAGAGCCGTCAAACTTGTGGGCAAGGTCAGCCCCGTGTTGGCGGATTTCCCGCTATGCCCTTCTTCAAGGTCCTGGACTATGCCACATCTTAGCGTGTTTCTCGTTTGCACCGTAAGTTCCTCTTCCCTATGGCTTGCGAGCTACGCGGTTGCCTATGTACCTGACGATCCGTGGTCGGTGACCGCTTCTGGCGTCGCCAGTGCGCCGGGAACGCCAGTCACTCTCACCTGGAGCATTGCTCCCGATGGGACCAACATTCCCGGTGAAGGAGGCAGCAATGTCGTGAGCTATTTTGATGATTTATTCAACGTCACGTCCAGCAGTGATGACTTGACTGATCGACCCTGGTTCACCCTGTTGGAGCAGTCGTTTGAGCGTTGGAGTGAACTCGGTGGTATCGAGTTCATCTATGAACCTAACGATAATGGGTCGCAACTGCAAAATTCAAACGGAGTGCTAGGAACGTTGGGTGATGTTCGACTCGGCGGGACCTTTGTTGATGGTGCCAGTAGTACGCTAGCCTACGCGACGCTGCCAAACAGCGGAGATATTGTGTTTGATACGGGGGAGACGAGCTTCTATTCCAACTCTTCAAACAATTACCTCCAACTTCGTAACACGTTGATGCACGAAATTGGACATGCCATTGGTCTGCAACATGTCGAGTCGTCCAACTCTGCGCTGTTGTTGGAGCCGTTCATCAGTACGGCCTTCGATGGGCCGCAACTCGACGATATTCGCGGCATCCAAGGTTTGTATGGTGACTCCTTAGAAAAGACAAACGGTGGATTGGGTAATAACTCTGCGAATACTGCCACAGACTTGGGGACCCGTGCTGCGGGAAGCTCTCTTTCGGTCGGCGGCGATGCTACCGGGACCCAATTTGTCGCGGCAACTGAAACCGACTTTGTGAGTATCACCGATGCTGACGATGCGGACTTCTTTTCGTTCACGCTCAGTAGCCCGTCGATTCTGGGCGCCACCCTGACTCCGCTGGGTGGCGTCTTCAATCAGGGGGTCGAGGGAGGATCGCAGTCTTCCTTCGATGCAAACTCACGGAACGACCTGTCGTTGGCACTGTTCGGACCCGACGGAAATACGCTTCTGGAACTGGCCGATCTGAGCGGTGCGGGGCAAACGGAGCTGCTCAGCGAGATCAGACTATCCACTGTCGGCGAGTATTTTGTGCGAGTTGCTGGTGACACCGATGCGGTTCAACTCTACGAGTTGGACCTTTCAGTAGTGGCTGCTACAACTAGCCTCGCAGGCGACTTTGATGCGGACGGCGATGTTGATGGCCAAGATTTTCTCGCCTGGCAACGCAATAGTGCTTTCACAGTTGCTGATTTGGCGAACTGGCAGGACCATTTTGGTCTGGCCAGCTTGGGAAGCCTCGCTTCCGTTCCCGAACCAACGGCAGGTAATCTGTTTGGTTTGGCCACTCTGACGCTACTCTTGTATCGCCGACCGCGTGAGTGCGGCGTCTCGAAGTACCAACGCGATCAAGATTGATGTTGCATGTATTGAATAAAGTAAAGAACCACCTAAATTGGTCCCTGCATGGCTGTGAAACCAAAAGCCATCCTGTTGAGATTAGACATTAGGGCGTTTCTCCATACTCACCGCTTTTTTAAGACGTCCATTGCCAACTGATCCGAAACAAACCGTAGTGATGCCAAAACGAGTGGTTTTGGAAAACGCGGTATTGGATTTGCGGCCGCCTGGTTCTACCGTAAACACCAAGCGGCAGTTCAGTGAATCAACGCGAAAGTTGCTTCAACAGCGACTTTTCATAGCGCTGACGTCAGTACTTTGTGTCCTGTTGACGCTTAAGATCATGGGCTTGGTTTTTGCCGGCACCACCGTTGCCGACTTTCTCGTGCGGATGTCGACTGCCGCCGTACTTTTTGGCCTTGTGGCGATTCTCTATCGAACCCCCCAAGCCTCCATACGGCAGTTGCGAGTTTTAGAGTCTGTGGGAGGGATCGTACTGGCAGTGGATTTCATTTGGGTGTTGGTTGCCGAAACCCGAGGCATGATTGCTCGGGGGAAAATCGAGTCGCTGCCCACACTGTTTATGACAATCAGCTTTGCGTATGCGATCCCCATCGCAATCTATGGCATGTTCATTCCCAGCAACTGGCGCCGGACTGCAGCCATCACGTGCTTGGCTGCACTGCTTCCGACGACCGTTGTGATGGTTCTCCGACTCACGAATCCGTCCTTGCGGCACCTGGAGGAATTTCCTGGTTTCGTCGCGCCGACTCTGACGATGGTGATGGCAATCGCCGCAACCCAAGCCACTCGCGTCGTGAATCAGATGCGTCGCGAGGTGGAAGCGGCCAGGCAGTACGGACAATACCAATTACTCGAAAAGATTGGAGAGGGCGGGAGAAGTACCGTCTACAAGGCAAAGCATCGACTGCTGAAACGACCAGCCGCCATCAAGCTGATTCGTCAGGAAATCGCCAACGAATCGGCGGCAATTGCTTCCTTCGAGCGCGAAGTGCAACTCTCCGCGGAGTTGACCCACTGGAATTCCGTCCACATCTATGACTACGGGCGAACTGACAATGGCGATTTCTACTATGTGATGGAGTACCTCGAAGGCGAAACTCTGCTCGACCGGATCCGTCGGCTTGGGAAGTTGACCAGCGAAGAAACCGTTAACTTCATAGGCCAGGTTTGCGATGGCTTGCAGGAAGCTCACTTGAAGGGAATGGTCCATCGCGACATCAAACCCGAGAATATTTTCCTGGCCAACAATATGGGACAGCCAGATGTCGTAAAGATTCTGGATTTTGGCTTGGCGGCAATGCAGAGTGAAACGGACCGACTTCAAACAGTCAGCGGTAGTCCCTCCTACATGTCTCCCGAACAAATCAAGGCGGAGACGCTCGACGAGCGTTGCGACATTTATGCCCTAGGCTGTGTCATTTACGAGTGCCTGACTGGCCAGTGTCTCTTCAGTGGCGATTCCGTCAGTGAATTGTTTGCTCAGCATCTTCATAGGGAGCCGTCGCTCGACGGCCTGCCGGAGTCCGCACTAGCGTTTCGAGGCATCATTTTCGAGTGCGTTGAGAAAGACCACAGAAGCCGTTTCCTTAACGTTTCAGCATTGAAACACGTGCTGAAAAGTTGCTTGTGACTCTTTGTTAGTCACCCGACATCTCGGGCAGCAGCAAAAACTGCCCCGCAGGTAAGAAACCTGTCTTTGAGTCGTGGAGAGCGCACCTTTAGGGCTAGTAGCAGAAAGCATCAGCTCGTGAGGTTTCCAAAGTTCAGCGTAGAACTTCACTCGCGCTAGATGAGTCCGAGAAGAGGGAATGCACGGACGCTGGCTAAAACCCATCCCCAGATTCGTTTACGTACTGCGTAGGCAAGCTGGCGACCTCATTAAGGCCCGCTAGTTTATCTACTTCCGGTGCTCACTGGGCGTGACTATCCAAGCACGCTTTAATCTCTGAAGCCAATTGTTGCTCCAGGGCCGTGTCTCTTCCCAATGGAATCCAATACGGAGAGAGCTCCGTTCGGCTAACAGGCTCGCGGATTTGATCGGGCAGCGAGGAATCGCTGCGGAATGATGCGGCTCCAGCGGTTGAATGCTCGGGGCGCGGCAGGTCTTCAAGTTCTTTGAGCACTTCCACATCGACGAGATAACCGCTCGGGTCGGGGATCACTCGTACGACGGCTCGTCGGCGAATGGTTTGGAAGGTGCTTTCCCATCGATTGTAGCTCCCAACAGAGTCAATCCGATGCGGCTCAACAAGGGTCGCACCGAGTTGTGGAAACGTATCGATTCGACCTTCGGTGAGCACGTTGCCCACGAGTTGCACTTGCTGTTCACGTTCGATGCGGAAGTAATCGTCCACCTTGTCGACTATCGCCTCCCAAGCCCATTCACGATTGGTGACATTAGCGTGTACGGAGCTCGAGCCCGGCACAATGCCCGGCTCGGGCAAGGGCGCGCCGGAGGGGCCTACGGGAATAGCAACGCTGGGGGCTTGTCCTCCGCTCACAACCGGTGGAGCTGCGAACAGCTCTGGTCCAGCGGCCAGCGGCGCCGTTTGCTGGCAGCCAATTGAGGCTGCGCAAACGATCATCGTGAACGCTGCGACGCGAGTGTATTGGGAGAGCTTGAGCAACGAATCCGTCCGTTGAATCTGCTAGTGGAGTGAAGTCTCGGAATCTAGTCGCTAGGATTCTTGGAAAAGTCCCGACTTAGCACAAGAGAGAAGCCGTTAACCTGCTCCGTATCTCCAGAGTGCTAGCATATAATAAAAGACCGGCTACCTACTTGAGGCAGCCGGCCTGAGCGGTTGCAAGTCCGCAGCCAAGTGGATGGCATATGTGTAATTAACCTTCGGAATCCATGCCGAGCTGCATTTTCAGCTCTTCAAAGCGTTCCATGTACTCGTCGCGAGTGGAGTGAACATGCTCCGCTTCGGTGATGAATTGCATCTCTTCACGGCATTGCAAGTCACAACGCTTGAGGGCCTGTTCGTAATCGCTAAGGTCTTGGCCGTATACGATCAGTAACTTGTGCTCGTCGAACTGAACTTCTTGAGGCCGCTTGGAATTTAGCACGGCAATGCCGGTGCAACCGTCGTTCGTGAGCAGATCTTCGAATTCCCAGAGGATGCTCTGCAGAATGGGCATGTCGATGTGTTCGCGGTACAGGTCGCGGTGGCCCGTATCGCCATAGTCGTGACTGGTTTCGAGAACCACATCGACCACGGGGCCTAGCTGCTCGATAACTTCCATGAAAGTTTCGAATAAGTCCTCCCGCGAAACAGCTGCCATCAAGACAGGCACGTCGTGCTGAGCGGCTTCGTCGCGGTACGTGTCGTGGCGGAATCCGGCTGTGGGCACTATCTGTAGGTCGTAGGAAGGTCGCACCGCGTCGGTCAGACTGAACCGACCGTAGCGTCGCACGCCCAGGTGGGCTTCCAACTCGTCTTCCGTGAGAGTTTCGAAGCTGCTGTTCAGTGGCGGCATGGCGTCTTCGTGGAAGACATTGCGAAAGAATTTTTTCAGGAAGCCCATCGGCGTACTCGGTACTGGCTATTGTTTTTGTGCGGTTGGTTTGCAATCAGACGCTGGGTTGCGACCGATCGATAGGTGGGGATTCACTTGCCGGGAGCTTGCTGGGGCGATTCGATTGCGATCCAGTGACACTCCTGCCAAATGGCCGGGGTGCCCTCCTCCTCTACACAAAACTTAGGTTACGTCTTGAGGAGTTTCGGGGCGGAGAGCAGCGAATTCACTCGCCAGAAGACTGCACAATCCGTACAGCCGGACCCGTATGGTCGAGACTCGCTCCACGAGTCTTGTAAAGGAGTCAGCAGGCATGAATTCCCGCCTGAGTAGCGAGCAGAATGAGAAGACTTGAGCAGAGCCAGATTCACGGAGTGAATCTCGACAAACTCTATGCGGGGCAATCTAATGAGACACCACTCGTCTAGCCTTACTCAGCCGATTTCTGGCACCGCAGCAGCGACGAAATCGCCATACCCGTGTCTGCGGAGTAGTGATAGTCGTACAGCGGGTAGTCCCACCAGCTGCCATCTTTCTCCTGCAATGGAAGCAGGATGTTTGCCAGATGCGCTTGAAAATGAGGACGCTCTTCCAAGGGAAGCTCATCAATGCACATCGCTGCGTAGTAATGGCCATAATAATAGAAGTAGCCAGCCACGCCGAAATGCGATTCGTGGGGCACGGGATACTTGCGACCGATACTTAACCAGCCGTTACGCGCGTAAAGCCGATCGAGCCAGGTCTTGAGAACTTCATTGGTCACTTCTTCGCGGCCGTACATTCGCAAAGCGAGATTACACACCTGCGAGCGACCCAAACTCCCCGCGGGCCGATTGATGTCGAAGCGAGGCATCATTCTAAGGTACTCGCCGTACGCGTAGGAAAAATCTGGGAGCCGCTGCCTGAGGATCGAGTCGATACCCTTCTTCGCTAACCTTTCGGGATACTTCACGCCTAGTTTCTCGGCATCCTTCAAGGCAATCAGGCAGGTTGCTGTGGTGAAGCTCGTGGGACTGCCGGCAGGCACGCGAGAGTGAATGTCGAAATCGTAGTAACCCCAGCCACCGTTGACGAAGGTGTACCGCTCTAAGCGATCGACTTGGTACTGCACGAGCTCTTTGAGTTTGGCCTGTAACTCCTTATCGCCAACGGCCCGCTCGTGTAGCTTCACAATCGCCGCGGTGCCGAAGGCATGACCCCACACGTTGTAGAGGGCCGTGCCATCTGCACGACGCAGCTGGCCGCCATCCTTAAGGAGCCACTCCTGGGCACGATCGATCGACGCTTCAATTTCCTTACGGCGATCTCCCGTATAGAGCTCACGCGCTTCGCAAAGTCCGCCGATAGCCAGAGAAGTGGAACCCATGCGGAACGCTAGGTGGGCACCCGGCACGGGAGCATAGATATTCAAGGATTTGGTCCGCTGGGGACCGCCCCACGCGCCGTTCTTACGCTGATTCTCTAGTAGATAATCCACCCCGCGGGTGATTCCCTCAAGAATCGCATCCTCGGTAGGCGCGGTAATTGGCTTGGGTTTCGGGCCCTGCACTGCAAGCGGGTAAGGGTGGTCCGACTTCTCTTCCACTGATACTTCAGCTTCTGGCTTCGCTTCTATAGCCATCGCAAGACTACCAGCAACAGCTGATGTCGCAGCAATAAACAGCAGCGAATGATTGAGAACAATGCGAGGTTGGAACCGCATGGCGACTTCCTTATGCCGTTGTGTGCGACGATTCTGTAAACCGTGAAACTGTGGGACCGTCAAGCGAGGGCTAATCGTTCTTCTTCTCGTCCGCTTTCTTGACGATCTCGTCTCCTTCTTCAAGGCCTTTGAGTATCTCGACCTCTTTGTCCTTCTTCTTACCAAGAATCACCTTGCGGCGAACGGGTTCTTCGTCCTCGTCTTCACACACCAGTACGTACTTAAGCTTAGAGTTGTCGTCGTCGGTGTTCACGTAGTCTTGTGGAATGACAACGGCATCTTTCGCCTCGTAAGTGGTGAGCTTTGCCTTGCAAGTCATGCCGGGCATGAGCCATTCGGGGGCGTCTTCGAGATCGACTTCCATCTCCACAGCAAACTTGTTGCTCCCGGCCGGGGCAGTGGCAATCTCTTCGATTTCGCCTTCGAACTCGAGATCGCTATCCGCGACCGGCGAGATCGTTGTTTTCAGGCCTTTTTCTATTTTTGGGAAGTCCTTTTCTCCAATGCTGGTCTGAACATACATCGGCCGCGGCTTGACGACGGTCATGACAACGCTGTTGGCCGAAACGGTGCCGAATTCCACGAGTTTCGTCTTCATGCTATTCACCGAAGTCCAGCGACCATTCACACAGGGGCCGTAGTACACGATGCCGTCGGCAGGTGCTTTGAGCTTCAAGAGCGAGCGGTCGGAAACGAGCTTGGCGTGTTCCTCGATGCTGCGAGCACGCTCTTCGCGTTTCTGTTCCATCTCGTAGCGTTTCTTACTCAAGCTGGTCGACTTGAGCATCTTCGCCTGCTCAAAGGCCAAATCAGCGAATTCGAGTTCTGAAGTTAGACTTTCCTCCCGACGCGGGATCGAGACATCGAGTGTGTAGTCATGGTTGAGCTTAGAATACTCCATGTAGAACTCCGCCATTTCTACCTGATGCCGTTGACGTCGAAGCACGATTTCTTCTGTTTCCTCAGTGATTTCGTCCGCATCATACATTTTCTCTAGTTGCTCAAGCTCTTCGCGAGCATTATCGAGGTACTGCTGGGAACTCTTGAGATTATTGCGGACAGAACGTTCGGTGAACGGTCGCATCGTTTCTTTGAACCGGTCATACTCAAACTTTTGTTGCTCGTAGCTACGTTTGGCTTGAGCAAAGCTAAGTTCCATGGACTTTTCCAATCGCGGAAACTCTTCTTCCGCTTCCATCATAGCTAGTTCGTCGAGACGCTGCGAAAGCGCAGCTTCGGCCAGCTTTTGTTCGAACTTCGTATCGTCGAACTCTACTAAGACATCGCCCTTGCGAACGCGGGCACCGTGTTCAACAGCTTCCACAACCTTGAAGCTGGACCAAGTCTCTGGACGCAGGGGAACCTCTTCCATCTCTTCGGCAACGAATATGCCATCGAGAGTTATTTCAATTTTCAGGTCTTTGGTTTCAACCTTGCGAGTCTCGCGTTCTTTCTTATTGGATTTTTCGTCCTCTTCTTTTTCAGTCTCGCCGTCCTCGTCTTCCTCCTTGCTGTCGTCGGCAGCCTTATCAGCGGAGTCCTTGTCAGATTCTTCTGCTTTGGCTTCGGAGCCGTCGCCTGTTTTCTTTTTCGAGTCTTTCTCGGCTTTCGCATCCGAATTGTCGTCAGACGCTTCTACAGTCTTCTCCTTAGATTCTCTCACTTCTTCTTTGGCGAACGAGAGAGAAGCACTATTGGCGAGAAAGACATTAGAAATCGTGAAACAAAGCAAAAAAGTAAGCCACCGGGCCATTGTCAAACTCCTGGAAATGTTCTGTTTAAGAGGTGTGTGTTGTACTGGATTGCTTGTACTGGGTTATTTTCTGTCCCGCACCTTGGCATTGGGCCACTCGAGGCGCTAGGCTTCTGATCAAGGAAATGGAATAGGCAGCAGCTTCCGAGGCCGCATTCTCCAAGAAAGTTGTTCCAGGCGGAGCATTTCACTCGATTGAAACAGTTTCTATTCGAAATCTACGCAAGCCGGATTTTCCTCCCCCTAAGCCTACATTCTCTCTCTTGCGTGAACAGCAGGGAACCTAGGATTCCCCCCGGTTTGCCATGCTTTGAGGTGGATTTGCGACGATTGCAGCCCTTTCTGAGCGATTCCAAGTTGCAGACGCAGGAAATTCGATCGCTCAAATACCTTGCCTGAAGCAGCGATCGTCCCTACAACCGTTACGATTCGTTCCTACATTAGTTCGCTAGCCCAAGTGCTCACCTTACTCAGAGCCAACGGGAGCCGCTATGCTGCAGGGCAATGGCATGAATTTCGCTTCCTTGGACCGAACTCAAGCATCAAATGAAGATCTACACACGCACCGGCGACGATGGCACGACCGGCCTATTTGGTGGGCCGCGGGTGCCCAAGAACGACCAGCGAATTGCCGCCTACGGCACGATTGACGAGCTCAACTCGCTGATTGGGCTCGCTAGGTCTTTGGAAGTTTCTGCAGAAATCGACGCTGGCCTGGCACGCATACAACATGAGCTCTTTGCTGTTGGGGCCGAACTTGCCACGCCGGAGCCCGAATCGCATCACACCGATTTTCTCACCGATCATCAGGTAGGACGACTCGAGCTGGAGATCGACCGGTTCGATACTTCTCTCCCGGAACTAAAAAACTTTATTTTACCCGGCGGCGGCCAAGCTGGAGCCACGCTGCATGTGGCTCGTTGCGTCTGCCGGCGGGCGGAACGGCAACTGGTAACACTCGGCGAGACGGCACCCGTACGGGCGGCGCTGATGCAGTACGTAAATCGCCTGAGTGATCTGCTGTTTGTGCTCGCCAGAGCCACCAATGCGAGCAACGACTGCCTGGAACAGCCCTGGGAAAAATAGGTCAGCCGGAGACAAGCAGCCGGGTTGGCACGAGCGGGACCCGAAGCGGACGAACTGAGTCTGCTCAAGCGGGCACTATACGCCAGCAAGCTAGCTAACTATTCTAAGTGCCAAGCGACGTCTTCCAGCAGTTTACCCTATGGCGGTAGGGTGCATGGAGGCTTCCTCGTCCTTCTGGGCGTCCAGGGATTCCCCTCGGACGTGTCCAATCAGTCTGATCTTCTGCCCCCAGCTTGATGGTTGCGCATGTTAGAATTTTCATTACGTGGCTACAGTTTTGCTGTGCTCTTTGCAGCCAGCGTCGTTTGCCCCACTGTGGTAATTGCTCAACAGGCTCCCCCGCAAAAAATCGAAACCGAGTCCGCAGAAGTTAGTGGCACTGAGCTAGCTGAGGAACCGGACCAGGAACTCTCAGATAGGCAAATAGCGGAAAGTGCAGCTCTAGCCGGTCACAATGCGTGGATGCTCACAAGTACGGCGCTCGTGCTATTCATGACGGCTCCCGGTTTGGCAATGTTCTACGGCGGATTGGTTCGCAGTAAGAACGTACTGAGCGTGCTCATGCAGTGCGTGTTTCTGATGGGGCTGATGACAGTGTTGTGGGCCCTTTACGGATACAGCTTTGCTTTCGGGGGCGATGGTCCCTATTTCGGCAATGGTGAGTATTTGTTTATGCAGAACGTCCAACGGACTTGGGATGATGCCGCCGGAGCTGCGATCACACCTTTGTTTGGCGAGTATCCAGCACAGATCCCCACACTCACACACATGCTATTTCAAGGCATGTTTTTCATTATCACCCCAGCTTTGATTTGCGGTGCCTTCGCGGAACGCATGAAGTTTAACGCCATGGCATTGTTTAGCATTCTGTGGGGAACCTTTGTGTACTGTCCATTGTGTCACTGGGTCTGGGATGGTGGGATTCTTACTTTCGGCGGTGACCATAGCATTGCCGGTGGGGCACTAGACTTTGCCGGTGGCACAGTCGTGCATATTAGCTCTGGAATTTCGGCGTTAGTCTGCGCGATCGTTATTGGGCGTCGCCGCGGATTTGGTCACGAAGATATGCGTCCGCACAATCTCACTTACACCGTAATTGGTGCCGGCATGCTATGGGTCGGCTGGTTTGGGTTTAACGCGGGCAGCGAACTGGCTTCCGACGAGCTTACCTCCAGCGCTTTCGCCGTCACGCACTTCTCTGCTGCCGCAGGGGTTCTCGGGTGGGTCATTTACGAGTGGCTCACCAGCGGCAAGCCGAGCGTATTAGGTGCTGCTTCAGGAGCCGTAGCCGGCTTGGTGTGTATCACCCCTGCCGCCGGTTTCGTGCAACCGATGCCCGCTCTCGCGATGGGTGCCATAGCTGGGGTCATGTGTGCTTTCGCCTGTGGAACGATCAAGCGAAAATTTGGTTACGACGATTCGCTTGATGCCTTCGGCGTGCACGGCGTGGGCGGAACGCTCGGAGCAATCCTGACTGGTGTGTTTGCCACCAGAGCCTGTTGGGACATCGCCGACGGCTCGAAGCTTGGAGTCATTGACGGCGGTGGAATTAAGGTACTCATCGGACAGATTGTTGCCACAGCCGTCACCTGGGTCTTCAGTATCGTGGCCACGTTCATCCTGCTGAAGGTCGTGGCCGCGCTGACCGGCGGACTTCGCGTGAGCGAAGAAGGCGAAATCCGCGGCCTCGATGATTTCGATCACAGCGAGGAAGGTTACATCATTCATTAGACTCCCAGTTTCACCGACCTGCCATCAATAGCACGGTTCTCCCTTTTGCGATACAATACCGCGTAGTCACCTAAGGCTACGATCACTCAAAGACGCGAGACCAGTACGATGAAGAAAATTGAAGCTATTGTTCGCCATTTCAAACTAGAAGATGTGAAGAACGCGCTGAGCGAACAGGGAATCGCTGGCATGACCATCACCGAGGTCAGAGGTTTCGGCCGCCAGAAAGGCCATACGGAAACCTATCGCGGCACGGAATACGCAGTGGACTTCGTCCCTAAGGTGAAGATCGAAGTTGCCGTGGACCATGAGAGGTCCCAACTGGTGATCGATACCATCATCAAAGCGGCTCAAACGGGGCAGATTGGAGACGGGAAGATTTTCGTCTCCGATCTCAGCGAAACCATTCGCATCCGCACTGGCGAAGTCGGCAACGAAGCGCTTTAGAATTTCGGCTGAGCTAACTGATAATCCAATTCCGCCAAATGCGGTAGAGCAACAGCTAGGAGTGCTTTGCTAGGCACTTGGGAACACTAACTTAGTGTTCCTTTTGTTTTTTGATCCTATGAGTAGTTCGCTCCGTACCGTTGTCGAGGCTTCGCGAACAGAGCTCGTCGAGGGACGCAGTCGCATTCGTGATATGCACGATCGTGGCGTTGAAGGCTTGCGGATTTGTAGTAGCCTTACCTCGCTGGTCGATGGCATCGTTATCCGACTGTTTGACGCTTCCTGCGAGACACTTCCCGCCAGCCAAGCTGCGGAATTGCGCAGTCAGGTTGCAGTTGTTGGGCTGGGAAGCTACGGTCGGCGTCAGATGGCTCCCTATTCGGACGTGGATGTAGTGCTCTTGCACGACACCCTCGATGGCGAGCATCTTACTTCGCTCATACGACCTTTCAGCCAGTCTCTGTACGACGTGGGTTTCGACGTAGGCTACAGCGTTCGGACTGCTGATGAAGCGATTTCACTTGCCCATGACGACGCGGTAATTGCCACCTCGCAGATTGGCGCTCGACTAGTAGCCGGAGCACAACGCTTGCACGAAGATTTCCGCACAGGCTTCGGAAAACAGATGCGCCGACGTCCTAGTGTAAGCTGCGAGGCAATTCTGGATGCGCGTCGCACGGAGCGAAGTCAGTATGGCGAGACGGTCTACTTGTTAGAACCCAACGTAAAACGCTCCCCCGGAGGGCTTCGCGATTTGCATCTGCTGCAGTGGCTTGGGTTTGTCGAGCATGGCGATTTCGATTTCGATCGCCTTCGCTTATTGGGTGTCTTGGGGAAGCTCGAGCATCGTCGCGTGCTCAATGCACGGAGTTACTTGTTGAGGC
Organism: Adhaeretor mobilis; assembly: GCF_007741515.1. GTDB lineage: Bacteria > Planctomycetota > Planctomycetia > Pirellulales > Lacipirellulaceae > Adhaeretor > Adhaeretor mobilis. The sequence goes on along the minus strand of NZ_CP036263.1, from coordinate 4,394,450 downwards.
TACGCAACGAAATGCACTTTCACGCAGGCCGGGCAAGTGAAACGCTTAACCGGGCGGAACAAGTTCGTATTGCCGAAGTGTTCGGCCACACGAATCGAGCCGGCCTCTTGCCGGTCGAGCACTTCATGCGAGACTATTTTCGTCACACGAAGCATGTGTGGGAAATGATTCGCCGGCGTGTCGCTGCCCTTGCCACGCCCACGCGCGTACAACGACTGCTTGACCCGGTAGTGGGACGCAATGTAAGCAGCGACTGCCGCGTTGGTGTGAAGAACGTATCGCTGACAACAATAGGCAAACAAAGCATCCAAAACGGTCTTCTCGCAGTACTCGATGTCGTAAAAATCTCCCTGGAGGCAGAGAAAACTCTCGATCACGCAGCTTGGTCGGCCCTGTTGCTGGCTGCTCCTGAGTGTCCTAGCAAAATTACGCCAGTAGTGGCTGAGAAGTTTCTGCAACTCCTCGACAATCCGCTTACCGCGAGTGGCGCTGTTCGGGTACTCAACGAACTGGGCTACCTGGAGAAGCTTGTTCCCGCAATGAAGCACGCTCGCTGCTTGCTGCAATTCAATCAGTACCACAAATTCACAGTCGATGAACACTGCTTGCTTTCGGTACGCATGGCGACCGAATTCGAGAAGCGGTCTGATCCGCTAGGACAGGCCTATCGTGATGTCAAGGAGAAGCGACTGCTACACCTCGCTTTGCTGATCCATGATTTGGGCAAGGGATTCGAAGAAGACCACAGCGAAGTGGGCCGTCGCATCGCCAAAGAAGCCTGTGAGCGTTTGATGATTGGCGAGCGCGATTCGGACGTGGTCACGCAATTGGTACACAAGCATCTCACCATGTCGCACCTAACTTTTCGTCGCGACACGAGCGACCCTGAAGTGCTGCTCCGCTTTTCTGAAGAGATAGGTAGCCGACGCCGCTTGCGTATGTTGTTCGTACTCACCTGCGCTGATTTGGCTGCAGTGGGGCCCGACGTGCTCAATGATTGGAAGGTCGAAGTTCTCTCGGATGTCTATGCCCGCACACTACGGCTCATGGAGTCCGATGATAGCACACACGATGGTCAGCAACTCGCCGAGCATCGCAAGCAAGTCTTCGAGCAACTCAAGCCGAGCGAGCAAAAAGACCCCTGGTTTCAGCGTCAGCTCGATCAGTTCCCCGCCACGTATCTGGCGGGTCGGGATCTCAGCGAGGTTGCAGTAGCGCTTCGACGATTGAAAAAGTTAAGAAAAGGGGAGACTACCGCTTGGGGCCAGCACTTGCAGGAAACGAAGACGCTCGAATTCATCGTGAGCGCAAGCGAAGGCCTTGGGCAGGGAGTGTTCTCGCAGACTGCCGGGGCGCTGAGTGCAGCCGGATTGAAGATCCTGGCGGCCGATGTGGAAGTACTTGCAGACGATATGTTGCTGATACGTTTCGTAGCTACCGACCCAAGTGATCCCAATTTAGCAGACCCTACTCGACTGGATCGGGTGAGCCAAGCAATGATCACCGCAGCCGGCTCAGACGAGCCCCCGGCGTTCCCCAAAGTGTGGGGTCAAGCCGCGGCAGAGGCGTCTATCCAGTTGTCGGCGCTTCCCGACGAAGTGCGAATCGACAACGAATCTTCCCAGAAGGGCACGGTTGTTGAAGTTTTCACGTTTGACCGGACGGGCCTGCTCTACAAGCTAGCGCGCAAGCTCCACGAAATGGGCCTCACCATCCGCCACGCAAAAATCGGGACCTATCTCGACCAGGTGGTCGATGTGTTCTACGTGACCGACCGGGAAGGAAAAAAAATCTACGACAATGCCCGGCTATCCAATATTCGAAAAGAAATGCTCTCGCTCGTAGAACGCGGCGAGGCCTAGAATATCACCTGACGGTGCTAGCCAGTTTAGTTCCGGCAGGTAATTCCAGCCGAGTTCCCAACTCCCTTTGAGCCGATCCACTATGAGTGAAGACCAATCCAATCAAGCGAGTAATCTTCCGGACGAGCCTAACAAGCAGCCGGCCAGCATAACTGTCAAGGATACCGACGCCCGCTTCCCGAAGTTTCAGTCTACGGGTTTCGGTCGGTACAGCGACTTCAAGCCGCTCTCCAAGGGCGGCTCCGCGGTACTGCGCACTTGTCGCGATAATAATTTGGGGCGCACGGTCGTCATGAAGACACTCCACACGCATCTTGCCAACAACGAAGACCAACGCGCCCGCTTCCTGCGCGAGGCGAGAGTTACGGCGCAGCTCCAGCACCCGGCAACCGTTCCGGTTTACGACCTGGGCCGCGACATCGATGGGCAGCTTTATTTTACAATGAAACGGGTCCGCGGCGACACGCTGCGCGAAGTGTTTGACCGCCAAATCGCCGGTGAGAGCGAAGCCATAGAGACCTACGATCTCGAGCGCTTGCTCGGTGTGTTCATTCAGGTGTGTAACGCACTCTCCTCCGCCCATGCCACGGGTGTCGTGCATCGCGACGTGAAGCCAGAGAACATCATCATCGGTTCCTTTGGCGAAGTGGTTCTTCTCGACTGGGGTGTTGCCAAAGTATGGGCCGAAGACAATGACGAGCAGTCGCACGCTCAGCGCGAACATGCCAAGCATGAACATGAGATCTTGACCACCATGAATCAACGCCCTGGCACGCCGCTCTATATGTCACCAGAGCAGGTTCGCGGTGGGGGTAGCGACATCGACGCGCGCACCGACATCTACAGCATCGGTGTGGTTCTCTACGAAGCGCTCACGCTCGAAGAACCTCTACGCGGAGAGAAGATTGGCGATACATTTGACAAGATCATCAACGAGAAGCCGATGCCTCCGCGCGAGCGCGCTCCAGGTCGACTCATTCCACCACAGCTCGCGACAATTTGCATGAAGGCGTTAGAGAAGAAGCCCGATGACCGCTACCAAAACATGGACGACCTCATTATGGCACTGCGAGACTTCCGCGGCCGCGCACTGCAGACGCTTACTGGGGTTTGAATCGAATCACAGAGGATACGCAGGTTCACCGAGTTGGTTCGTGCATCAATCAAAGGCAAGGTCGCTCGTGCGATCACAGTGACCTCTGTGGTTCAAATGCTACCAGTGTTAGCGCCCCGCTTCGTTTGGCACTTCCCACAGAAAAACGTTGATCGTTGCGCATGCACAACGCGCTGGATGGTCCCGCCGCAACGAGGGCACAGCTCCCCTGCTCTGTTGTATACGCGATGCTCGTTCTGATAACCGCCCACCTGGTTGAGCGCGTTGCGATAGGTGCCATCGCTGAGAGTTGAACCCTCGTACCGAATTGCCTCAGACAAAACAGCATGCGTTGCTGCAGTGAGCGCCTCCCATTGCGCGTCGGACATCAGCCGGCACTGCCGCTCTGGGTGAATTCCCGCCACGTGCAAAATTTCAACCGCGTACAGATTCCCGATCCCCGCGACGGCTCGTTGATCGAGCAGTGCCACTTTAATCATACGAGCGGAGCTACCCAGTCGCTCGGCAAACTGCTCTGCCGTAATGTCCAGAGCGTCAGGGCCCAGCTTCGCGAGGCCATATCGTTGCCCGAATGCCTTTGCTGATAAGCAGTGAACATTCCCCAGCCCGCGACGGTCCCAGTAGAGGAGTTCTGTCTGGGGGCCGCCTGAGAGACGAAGGCGTAATCGCAGGTGTTCGGTCGTTGGCGGATCGACCAGCAGGACTAGCCCCGTCATGCGAGGCTCGAAGATCAGTGCCTCCCCGGAGGTCAACCACAACACGACTCGTTTGCCGGCTCGCCCAGTTCGATCGATCTTATGATTGACTAACCGCTTTCGCAAGCTTGGCAGGGCCGGAGTTAAGGAAATCGGCTTGCGAGGGCATGGTGGTCGCTCGACCGCCACGATGCGAGAACCCACCACGCTATCAATTCCCCGACGCATGGTTTCCACTTCAGGAAGCTCTGGCATGATGTCTACTGATCCCCAACAATATCAACGAGGTTCTCTTGACCCCACGAATTGTACAAATTCCACGAATAGACTGCTGAGATTTGTTCCCCATCCGGTCGAGTCGGAGAACCAGCACGAGTAAGATTCCTACTTTTTAAAGTACAGAGGGCAGAATTGGATACCCGCTTGAACGAACACCTGCCGCGACCGACAATAGAATACACAAGGAGAATTCATTGAGTATCGACGCTTCTGCCCCTACCACAACTGATAAAACGGCTGCCAGCGCCTCCGTTCCCGACAAGCAAGGTCGCTACGGCGATTTTGGTGGCCGTTACGTGCCTGAAACGCTCGTCAAGGCGCTCGACCAACTGGCTGTCGAGTACGAGAAAGCTAAGCAAGATACCGCGTTCCAGGCGGAGCTCGACGTACTGCTGCGCGATTTCGTGGGACGCCCCTCGCCGCTTTATCATGCGAAGCGTTTGAGCGAGCAATGCGGCGGAGCGCAGATCTACTTCAAACGCGAAGATCTGAATCACACTGGCGCCCACAAGATCAACAATACCATCGGCCAGTGCCTGCTGACGATGCGTATGGGCAAGAGCCGTGTCATTGCGGAAACCGGTGCCGGGCAGCATGGCGTTGCTACTGCGACTGCCTGTGCTCATTTCGGTCTACCTTGCGTGGTCTACATGGGCGAGGAAGACATTCGCCGCCAGAAACCGAACGTGTTCTCGATGAAGCTGCTCGGTGCGGAGGTGCGTCCCGTTTCCAGTGGCTCGCGCACCTTGCGCGATGCCATCAACGAGGCGATGCGAGATTGGATGGCTTCGGTCGACGACACCCACTACATCCTCGGCTCCGTCGTCGGTCCGCACCCGTTTCCGCAAATCGTGCGCGACTTTCAATCCGTCATCGGGCGCGAAACTATCGAGCAATCTCGCTCGCGCAAGGATTCAATCGGTCTGGGCCGCCTGCCCGATGTTGTCGTCGCCTGCGTGGGCGGTGGTAGCAACGCTGCCGGCATGTTCTATCCGTTCGTACCTCATGCAGAAGTCGAGATGCTTGGCGTCGAAGCAGGCGGGCGCAGCAACCAGCCTGGCGATCACGCCTCGCCGCTAACTTTTGGCCAGCCGGGCGTCCTGCACGGCAGTTTCAGCTACGTCATGCAGGATGAAGACGGCCAAACTTCCGATGTGCATTCGATGAGCGCCGGACTCGACTATCCCGGCGTGGGGCCGGAGCACAGTTACTGGAAAGACTCCGGCCGTGTAAAGTACACCAGCTGCGATGACGCGGCCGCGATGAAGGCCTTTGATGCCTGCGCCGCCGTTGAAGGAATCATGCCCGCACTGGAAAGCTCCCACGCAGTGGCTGCAGCGATGGACTTAGCGAAGCAGCGTAGCAAGGACGAAACTATCGTGGTGTGCCTCAGCGGTCGCGGCGATAAAGACGCCATGGAAATCGCACGACTAAAAGGCGTTGACTTCGGTTAGAACTCGCGGATTGAGATCCCTACAGAGACGAACAACTCATGTCAGCAATCGACGACCTCTTCCAGAAGCTTCGCCAGGAGAAACGCAAGGCGCTCATGCCCTTCGTGACCGCGGGCGATCCGGACTTGGATTTTACCGCTGCCGTTCTCCAGGAGTTGGCAGCCCGTGGCGCCGCGATGTGCGAGCTAGGCATTCCCTATAGCGACCCCATTGCCGACGGTCCGGTCATTCAGGCTTCCTACACACGCGCGTTGGGCAACAAGATCAAGCTCGAACAGATTATGAGCATGCTCGGCAGGGTAACGCCGCAGCTTTCTGCCCCTGTCGTTTCGATGGTTAGCTACGCGATTATCTATCGAAAGGGTCTGGAAGCTTATTGCGACGAAGCACAGAATCGCGGCTTAGCCGGCCTCATCGTGCCGGACCTGCCCGTCGAAGAAGCAGCAACGCTCTCGAAAATATGCGCCCAACGAGACCTGAGTCTCATTCAACTCGTTACACCCACAACACCCCGCGATCGAGCGCTCCGCATTTGCGAAACATCGACGGGCTTTGTGTATTACGTTTCCATCGCGGGGATCACAGGCGAACGCACCGAACTGCCGCCTGAATTGGCTGACAATGTGAGCTGGCTGCGCGAGCAAACCAAGCTCCCCATCTGCATCGGGTTTGGCATCAGCAAGCCTGAGCACGTGAAGCTACTCGCCCCCGCGGCTGACGGTCTCATTGTGGGGTCAGCAATCGTGCGCCGTGTCGCGCAAGCTGGCGAGTTGCCCAGAGAGAAAGTTCTCGCAGACATAGGCGAATACGTTGCATCGCTGATCGCTGCTCTCGATTGAGCTAGCAGTCGCTGACAATCCCGCGACCCCCAGCTACCCTGAGTCGTCAGGCATAAGCCGTCGAGATAGCAGGTCTGAAAACGTCAACTTGATAACTGAAGTACTTCTGATGCGGGCCTGCCCAAACTCTTGGCTCAGCAATTGTCTTCTCGGCTCAAGAACCCCCAATTCGATCGCCGATAAGTGAATTACGCCGATGCGCAGGCTCGATCCAGAAGAAACTGGATTTGACCTACTCTCGGGCGCAACTAGAATTAATAGAGAAGACTGCTAGCGATAGCGTACGGCAGACGAAACAGGGATCGCGACCATCAGAATCTGAGGAGGCATCACCATGACCGGGAACCCTTCGAACTCGCCTAGCGGCGACAGCGACGATGAATTTTTCAAGCGACGTAGCGATTTGTTACGTCGCTTTTTTGCTGGGGCGACCGAGTATGTGTTCGCCACCCGTCTCGGAGTGCCCGATCCGCCGTTAATTGACTATCTCACGGCACTACTGGTTCGTTTTGTAGCAAGCGACTCAATCTACTCGCTCCGTTCTCCCCAAGGAAAACGCCTGTGCCAAGTGGCGGACATGCTGGCCGAGGCGAACGCTCGTCAGGGTACCGCACGGCGCATCGCGCATCGCCACATCGGCGACTTCACGCTATTCTGGTCGGGCGTGTTTCCTGAAATCGCCGAAAGTAACCGTCGCACTGGCACCAAGGACAGCCTGCTTGACTACCAGCGGCAGGGTAAACGCAACTATTACCTTGCCAGCACCCTGCCTGCCGCCGAAGAGTCTGCCCCTGACGATGTACTCACCCGCTTAAGCGACAGCTTCGAGCTCTGCGTGTACGGCCTGGGGGAAGTCCGCCGCCAATGGGACAATCGCAGCGGAGACGAAGAGTTGCCGTTGTTGCTGGGCTGATGCGTTAGACCTGAAAAAAGTCATTCGAACGACCTCATAGCCGGTCATAAGTTTCAACTCATCAGTTAGTGCCACCCTGGGTTTGGGGTTTCCAAAGTATTTCAGCTAAGGCGTGCTCGGCGGCTACTTGGCTTTTTCAACGACTAGCTCCATCGATTACCCATGAAGAAAGTCGCACTCATCACTGGTAGTGGCCGCAAACGTGTTGGCTACGTTATCGCCAAAGCTCTCGCAAAGGCGGGCTACTCGCTCGTGTTGCACTACCACTCGTCAGGCGAAGAGGCGGAGCAGTCCGTCGCTGAGTTTAGAGAGCTAGGCACCGAGGCGATTGCATTGCAAGCCGATGTGGCTAGTGAAAGCGATGTCGACGGTATGTTCGATCGGGCCATGCAGCACTTTGGTCGTCTAGATGTCGCTGTGACTACTGCTTCGATTTGGCGTACGATCCCGTTCGAGAAAACCACCTCCGAAGACCTCATCAAGAGCTACGAGGTGAATACCCTCGGCACTTTCTTGTGTGCTCGCCGTGCCGGATTGGAAATGTGCAATCAGCCGGAGGGGGGCTCGATTGTCACCTTGGGTGACTGGTCAATCGATCGGCCTTATGTGGATCACGCCGCTTACTTTATCGCTAAGGGTTCGATCCCAACGCTTACGAGAATGCTCGCCGTAGAAATGGCCGCGCGTAATCCCCAAGTCCGTGTGAATTGCATTCACCCCGGGCCAGTGATGTTTCCACCCGACGCGACGGATAAGGAGAAGCAAAGTCGTATCGATGCCACGCTAGTGAAAACGGCCGACTGCCCCGAAACGGTTGCCCATGCTGTGAAATTCTTTACTGAGAATAAGTTCGTTACCGGCACTTGTCTGCCGATTGACGGCGGGCGGAGCGTGGCGGGGAACGAGCACGAGTAGTCGCCTCTGGCCTCAGGCATGTCACTTACGAAAGAGTGATGTCGTTGATTTGGGTAGCCGCGACACTTCGTCCCCTAGTGGGGCTGCCTCTTCAAACGGATCGCTCGGACAAGTGTCGCGGCCGCTTGCGGCGAGAGGCTGTTGAATTCGTTGATGCCGCTGAAAGCCTCTGGTGCTGCGCACACCGACACTTCTCCCTTGTGCGCTTGCGAAAGTGGCTGTGCCTAGCCTGGAGAAAGTGTCGCTGCTACCCGAATTATCGAGTTGTGCATCGACGATATGCTCCGTGGCCAGAGCTACGTCACCAACCCCTTCGTCACCAGCATGAATACATCCTCCAGCGTTGGCTCTTTGTCTGCGAAGGAGATCAGCCCGCAGTCGGCCTTCGTGAGAGTGCGGAGCAGGCGTTGGACGTCGGCGTCTTTGCCTGCGTATTCGATGGTACAGCTACGTGAATTCTCGTGGACTTGGTGTACATTCGGATCGCTACGAATGAGACTCAAGCCGGCAGCCGGGTCGCCGGTAAACCGAATGTCCAGTATGCGTTGCTTCTGGAGTTTCCGATAGACTTGATCGATCGGTCCGTGCAGGAGCAGTTGTCCTCGTTCGATAATCCCGATGCTCGTACAGCAATCGGCAAGCTCGGTGAGGATGTGACTCGAAATAAGAATTGTCTTGCCCATACTGCGTAACTCTTTGAGCAGCGCCTTTACCTCCAGCCTTGCTCGCGGATCGAGCCCGCTGGCGGGTTCGTCGAGAATCAACACGGGTGGATCGTGTACCAGGGTTTTCGCGAGGCAAAGCCGCTGCTTCATGCCGCGTGAAAGTCCGTTGACGTAGTCGTCGCGTTTGTGTGTAAGATCAAGCAACTCCAGTACGTCGGACAGCACCGCCTTGCGACGATTGCGCGGCACTTGGTAGGCCACGGCAAAGAAGTCGAGAAACTCCCAAACTTTCATGCCATCGTACACACCAAAGTTATCCGGCATGTACCCAACGCTGCGCCGCACGCCAATTGGATCACTGGTAACGCTATGCCCATTGATCGTGGCCTCGCCGTGCGTTGCTTTGAGCAGTGTTGCGAGAAAGCGAATCGTGGTGCTCTTGCCGGCACCGTTTGGACCAATAAAGCCAAACATCTCGCCCGCAGGAATCTGCAAATTTAGATTCGCTACGGCTGTGAAGTCGCCGTACTGCTTGCCGAAGTTCCGAATGTCAATCATAGGAGGTGTGATTGGTGAGAATTAGTTCAGGCCGCCAACTCGTGTTCCCTCGTTCCCACGCTCCAACGTGGGAACGCAAGGCAATGACGCTCCCGCGTCAGGGGCTAGGCAGAGTGCAAGGAGCCTGGTGAAGGGACAGCGCCGCGGAGCGGCTCGGTAGTGTGTTCCCACGCAGGAGCGTGGGAACAAGGGTACTATTGTTGGTTGTACGCAGTTCATTCCAATGGACTCAACACATTGTTGCTTCGCCTATCCGGCGCAACATCGCTGGGGCTATTCACGTCGGGTTTGCTGACTGCTGGCGGAGCCAACTGTAAGTGAGCGAGAACCACGGTTGCGCCGACTGATTGGGACGGTTTGGGCTCGACGCGTGCTCCAGGGAGCGTCTCGTCCAATCGCGCGACGAGGCGATATTGCTCGCGATCTGTATAGCGAGGGTCGTCTGCCACGGGAAACTGGAATGCCAGCTTTAGCAAATCGTCAATGTCCAAGCGTTCTTGCTTGAATTCCGCGACGGACTTGCGCTCCTCAGCAAAGGGAAGCGACTTACCGCCGGATGCAACCGTACCGCCGGGCAACGATGCCCAGGGGATCGCACGATTCTCGCCGTTGCGAAGCTGTCCCAACCAACAGGCATCGAATCGAAACTTACCTGTAGTCCTATCTTTGTGACGCCACACGACCGCTGCGTCATTAAGATCGACTCCCAATCGATTGATGATTTGTTTAGAAGCACCACTCGAAGATGTCGAAAATTTGATTCCTTCTCCGAGTGTGAGCATTTCCTCGCTATGGACAAACTTCGTGGAACTAGAAGTAATCGCCAGCCCTTTCAGCCGAGTCTTGTCGAGCTTCTCAAACGATAGCAGTTCGCGCGAATTGCCGTAGGGAAGTTCGTAACTGTCGTTGTCTGGAAAAGGCTTCGATACTGCACTCAGATCGTCGAACTCCACATCGTAGGTGGTCGAAAGAGATGCGTATAACGCACTGTAACGGCTCAAGTGAGCACGTGGGTAGTCGTTGTGCAGCTCCAAGAAACCGATCTCTGTTTGGGCACGCACGAAACCGATATCCAGATTTGCCTGCTGCACAATGACTAGAGCGCCAGCTACTGCGATCACGGGTGCGGCGATCCAGGCCCACTCGACTCGACCCAACGCGTGGAACACCATCCAGTTCAGCGGCACGAGCACAAATAGATACACAGCCAAACACGCGACAACGAACCCTGAGCCCGGCACACGCACGCCGGCGGCGACCCTAAGCGATTCGCGAGCTGCAGAAGACACCGGGCTAAAGTCGTTCCAACTCCCTAAGCCGCCGGGACGTTCGGCCACACTTTTCATTCGCTCGGGACTGCCTGGCGGATAGTTCGACCAACCCCCAGATTGGTCAGGCTGATCCTCCATGGTAACGCCAGCTTGGGTACCCATGTCGCGAGCAAACCATCGCATGCCGGTTGTGAAATAGGCATCGAGCCGGCGCTCGCCGTAGTTTGCCCAGGTCGAACGCAAATCGGAACCGACACTCGGTTCGAGATCGAACACACGTGCCGGCCTTGCGAGCAGCGCCCCGTTGAGGAACCCATCGTAACCGGGCCAATTGATGAAGTCACGCTCATCCAATTGCAGCGAAGAGCACACGACACTGCCCAGGCCGACCGTTTTCTCAGCGAACAATCTGCCCGTGTTGGGCATGTATCTCGCAGACGGACGCAGCTTCAGACTGATTGCTGAGAAGGGACTTGTGGGCGTGATTGGCGGTGCGGACTTTCCCTTGGTTCGCTGTCCCCAGTAACTGGAAAGCGTCTGCAGGTCGGAAGCCCTTAGCGTGGTGCTCGCGCCCGCTTCGGCCGGGAGATACTTGTCGAGAAAGCTGCCTCGTAAGGTGTCCAGTGAATTGGGTCCGTTGACGATCAGTCTACCGCCCCAGTGGATCCAATCGACTAAGGCGCGCTGTTGATCGGGTTGCATGCGATCCAGATTCACATCGTCCCACAGCACGTAGGCAAGACTCGTGCAAGTAAGAACGTTTGCCGGGAACGACACATGCTTGGTTCCGTCGACCAGCGCTACGCGATAGTGCAGTGCGTGGTTCTCGCCGAAATTGTAATCTTGCCAGGGTGCGAGCACCGTATCAGTCGTTTTAAGAAAGGCGTACTTTTGCGGCTCTTTGGAGAGGACCAGAAAAAAGTACTGGTGTGAGGGCATCTTGGTCCACGGGTAAGCTCGCTCGATAAGCTCGCCACCATATTCGCTGCGCTGCAAGCGACTGACGGCCGACAGCGTAGGAGAGTCCTCGGGAACGAAGATCTCGCCTTCAATTCGCTTCGGCTGATTCTTCGCCAGCAGCGCCGGGCGGCCCGATTGCATGGCATAGGGGGTGTAGCGAATCGGGAGGGGCTGCTGTTTCTTCCGCTCGATCGGCGCGAACGTCACAAAGCCGTTGAGATCGTCGTAGTTCGCGCGAAACAGTTGCGACACGGCCGTCCAGTGGCCCGGCTTTACCAGTGGCAACGCACCGCCGTCATCGGCCTGTATGATCTGTTGGCTAAGTGTAGGGACCAGCGGCAGCGCCTCGTAGTCATCCTTCTTTTTTTTCTCGGCCGCTTCCTCCTCCCCCTTTGTCTGGTCCGCCGTTTGCGGATCAGCCGAACCCGTATCCCCACCACATCCCAGACAGGAAGTCACGCTAGCCAGCAGCAACAAAGCGAGGATGGGGAGCGGGATTTTCACAAGCAGTGTTGGAATGAATGATCGGAATCAAAAGGGATAGAACCAGTTTACAGTAATCCCTACGAGAGAACATCGCTGCAAAGCCCCAAATCACTTGCTTGAATCTTCAATCGTGGGCTCTACACGGTTCCACTTCCCCAGAATCACCAGTGACAGCCCCGCCACAACGGCGACGAGCAGCATGAGGGCCAAAGAGACGGCAGCTACCTGATCGTCCGCCCCATAGTGCAACAACCCGAAGAGCCGTCGCGAGAGCGGTGTTACCCCAGGAGGGAGTACAAGAAAAGTCGCAGAGAGCTCGCCAATCGCAACGGCAAGACCTACCAGTAACGCTGTCATAAAAGCTGTGCGACGCATGGGTAGAGCAACACGCATTAGCTGCCGCCACTGCCCTGCCCCGTCGCTGCGAGCCGCATCGAGAATCTCTGTTGGAATATTGGCCAATTGCGTAGCAACGACGACTAGCGCTATTGGAAGGGCGCGAATCGCCTGAACAAGTACGCAGCCAACCAGCGTGTGATCGTAAAGCGTCGCGAGAGGACTCAACAGCGAGTCGGCGGGCTGATTGAGCAAGCGGACCGTCCACACACCCCACATGGGAGCCGGGATCGCAAGCAGCAGCGCCGCAGCGATCGCCAACCCGACGAGCAGCCAGTGGCTTCGGCGCGCAAACCAAAAGCCAAGCGCAGCAACGACAACGCTCGCCAGCGAGGCAAAGCAGCCGATCGTCAGCGACCAGCCCATCTCGCGCCTGAAATCCCACAGGCTGGCCGTCACGAGCGTTAAAGTAGCCAGCGGCGACCAGCTTTGGGTGATCTCTGGAGGGGCCCCAGTGGTAACGAGGCCGGCCTTCCATGCGAGACTCACCAGCGGAAAGGCGATGATTGATAGGGCGAGACTCCAAGTCAACACCGCGAACAAGCGAAAGTATTTCGGGCGCCAGCGCCAGGGAGCGAGATTCATGGAGACCGCAGCCACACGCATCGCCCACGGCGCGAGCAAAGCGAAGCAGGCCAACGTGAACAGGAGCAGGATCGTGATGCCGCGGAGAAGGTCCGTGGACTCGCCGGTATCAGAACCCAATACGCCCAAGCTCGCTTGCGTGAATATCTCCTCAGCAAAGGTGCGCACTGCGAAGAGATCGGTCACAACGATTTCCGTAGAACAGACGAGCGCGATCCAGAGGATAGCGGCAGCGATTCCTCCACCAGCATGTGGCAGGCTGACGCGCGTCAGCACTTGTTTGCTGTGGGCGTCGAGAAGTGTCTGCTCCTCAAGCGGCCGCTCGGCACTCGCGAGCGAGGCGGCTGTTAGCAGCGCCACCCAGGGAACGGCTGCCGTCGCATGCACTAGTACCGCGGCGCTCAGGCCTACAAACCACCTTGGATCAATACCGAAACCCTGTTGGAGCCAACCACCGTAACCAAAAGCTGCCTGGCAACTGGCAGCATGAACGTACAGCGGGACAAACAACAACGAGATCAGCAGGCAAGTTAGCAATCGTCGTCCGGAGAATTCCACTTTCCCGATCGCTACGCCCAACGGTACCCCCAGGGGGAGACTGAGTGCGAGTGTGCCAAGCGTCAGCCACGCAGTATGGGTGAGCAGCAACGAGAGCCGCGGCGAAGCAGTTAGCCAAAGCGCTGTGCAGAGCACCAAAAGCAAACTCGCAAGACTAGCACGTGCAGGACCCATGCTGCCACGATACTACGGGAGAGCGCCGTTGCCCACTACGCCGCTATTCGAAATGGCCTAGGAACGCTCGGCGATGCTCTAAATTATTCGCTTCTAGCTCTTCGCTTCTAGCTCTTCCAATTGCGTATCGTGAACTTTCAAGAGCGAGTCGATTTCCTCGACCAAGGTGCTGTCCAAGTTCCAATCGCCTGCCTGGGCGGTTTGCTGGATTTGCTCCGGTTTGCGCGTTCCGATGATGGCTGAAGTGACGGTTGCGTCGCGCAGCACCCAGCAGATCGCCAGCTGAACGACATCGTGACCGGCTGAGGCAGCCAGCGGCTTGAGCTTCTCGACCAAGTCGAGGTGAACGCTCAGGCGAGGCTCTAGGAACTGGGCATCGCGCGAGCGGTGGTCTTCCTCAGTAAGCGCCGCTGCCCGCTCCGCCGTGAATTTGCCAGTCAGCAGTCCCTTGCACATGGGGCTATAGGCAACCACGCCAATTTTGTTCGCTTGGCAATACGGTAGAAGCTGTTCCTCGAACTCCCGACTGAACATGTTGTAATGAGGTTGCAAAGAAGCGATCGGGTGAATCTTCTGCAGTCGCTCAAGCTGCGACACATTGCAGTTGCTAACGCCGATCTCTCGCACCAAGCCCTCTTCTTTGAGCTTGACCATAGTTTCCCAAGCGGCTTCAATTCCTGAGTCAGGATCGGGCCAATGAATTTGGTAGAGGTCAATGTGTTCCACTCCCAAGCGTTCTAAGCTGAGTGCGCACTCGCGGCGGACGTTCTCTGGAGTGAGGTCCCCGCGGGGAGTGCCGTCCTCCTGCATGATGCGGCCATGTTTGGTGGCGACAAAGGGTCGCTGCTCGACGGGAATCTCTTTCAGGGCTCGCCCGACCAAGATTTCCGAGTTGCCGCTGCCATAGATCGGGGCGGTATCGATCCAGTTCACACCGCACTCCACGGCGTGGGTGATGCCGTCGATCGCCTCACGCTCGTCTTGGTGGCCCCAGCCATATTTCCAATTGCTTCCGCCAATTGCCCAAGTTCCCAGGCCGATGACAGAAAACTTCAATGAACTATTGCCTAGTTGTCGGTGTTGCATGAACGAATCCAGTTGAAAATGAGTCGTGCTGGCAATGCACAGCTAGCCATACACAAGGGATGCCAGCGAATTATAGACGAAACTTGCTGGGGCGACAGTTCGTCTGGTGCGCCAAGTGGCGGTTTGCTAAGGTCTCGCACTTCTCTCGCTTTCACGAGCTACCAGATCGCCACAATCAAACACTCCAAGACCCTTGCCGCATCGTTTGAACATGAATCAACCGAAACAATCCACTCAAGCTGGTCGCTCCGTTCTAGAAAGCAATGTTGCGCAAACGCAGCCTTTTTCCAGGCAGAGAACTACGGCTATGTTGACGTTGTTTAGCTTGGCGATGGGGTGCGTGTTGGTGCTACCCGGCTGTAGTGCGTGGCCTTTTCGCCAGAAGGAGCGGACTTCGCTAATCACGCCAGCGATGCGAATGGCGGCCATCCGAGAGGTTGGCCCCCGGGCTGAGAAGAGCGATGCCCAGCAACAATGCGAGTACTGCGAGCAACTCGCCACCCAGATTCAAACTGAGCCGGATCCCATTGTGCGGCGCACGATCCAGGAAACGATTGCCAAATTCGATCAACCGCTAGCAGAACGGGTATTGCTAGCAGGACTGCAGGACGACGACGCCGATGTGCGAGTCGCTTGCTGTCGCAAACTGGGCGAGCGAGGCAAACCGGCAGCCGTGAAGGCACTCAGCACACTCGTCACTGAGGCAGAAGAGATCGACGTGCAACTTGCTGCCGTAGACGCTCTCGGCAAGATTAAGTCGCCCGAGTCGATTCAAGCAATTGCCTTGGCCCTGGAGAATCGCGATCCAGCTATGCAATATGCTGGTGTACAAGCGATGCAGCAGGTGAGCGACGAGAATCTTGGCAACGACGTTGCCGCTTGGCGAGCATTTGCTGCTAGCAAGTTGCCTGGCACGGACACGGGTTCTATTGCTACCCAACCTGAGAACCGCAGTGTCTACTAAAGATTGAAATGTTGCAGGCTGCGTGAAAACGATACGCATAAAACTATGCGGTTTTTCTCTTTATTGTTGAAGTCTTCACGACTTCCACACTCTCCCGAAAAGTTCCCGCTCAGGCTTAATTTGTCGCCCGAGTTGCCCGATATCAATTCAACGGGCCGCCTTGTCGCAAGCGAAAGATACATTCTTCCGATTCGGCAGAACTCTGGCTCGCCAAGCTGACAGTAATCGCTTCCTAATCATTCAAAGTTGAACTGATTGGAGAAGCTGGGGGGGATTCTTTTGATACTGCTGCGCCGGAAGTATGTCTATCGTTGCGCCCAAGTGCGTGTGCCATTGGCCCTATTGCTGATCTCGTTCTGCGCTGTACCTGCGCTTGCAGAGAACCGCGTCGAATTCGGGCGCTCCACGATGGCTCCGCGGATCGAGCCGCAGGACCTCGACCATCAGGAAGCCATGGCGACCATCTTGGGGGACACCCTGCGCTCAACTTCCGGGTGGCGTCGTCAGGGTTCGACGAATAAATCGGTAGCGAAGCCAGTCAAGACATCGACTGCCAAGCCACTGTCGGCAAGCAACAAGCAGGTTGCCGGCGGCAGGTGGCAAGCTAGTGGCGCAAAGCGAGGCACTGACGCCAGCAAGACCACAAGCTCATCTCAGCTCCAACTCGAACAACCCAGGCTCGACTGGGTGCCGCCTCGAGCGTCTGGTGATGGTGATGTGGCCGAGGAGGATCATGTCGAAGCAAAACCAAGCAAAACAGATTCTGCAAAACCACTAGTTCTTGGAAGTCCGACAGAGCCGACGAAGGTTGAAGAACGGGCGCTATCGCTTCTCGACGAATCTACTGCAAAGCCCCTGCCCAAGGTGAGCTCGCCAAAGAAGGCAATCTCAACGGCACGCCGCTCAACGCGTCCTGTCCATGTACAATCACCTCCGAAGACGAAGTCTCTTGACGTCAACAGTACCGCAACCACGCCAACCGATCTGAAGCCGCTGACGCGCCAGCAAATCGCCTTGCGTAGCAAAGTGCGCAGCGTACTCGCGCACTATTACAATCGCCCGTTCGATACCGCGTCGCGTGGGCCGTGGGAGTTGATGCACGCGATGCTGTCCTACGAGGTGCATAGTCGTGTTCTGCAAAATGGACCCAAAGGCGAACCGATTACTGCGGTAGGCTGGCTATGCTTTAACCAACCGTGCCGCAAACGCACGCTCATGTACTTGAACCAAGACGGCGATCTGCGCGTCCGCGTTGGTCCCGCATTGCAAGGTCATCAGGGGCAATTACTGGCGTTGCTCGCACAAGCACGTGTGAAGAGCAACTACCCGATGAAGGTCGAGGATAAAGATCTGACGATTGAAGACTTGATCGACGTGGAGAAGCTCACCTGCTACCCACGCACCGAGCTCACCTTCAAACTCATCGGCCTCATGCATTATCTTCCCTCGGATGCCACTTGGCAAAACGATAAGGGCTACGATTGGAATTTCCCGCGGCTGATCCAGGAAGAAATGCGCCAGCCGGTGCGTGGTGCTGCTTGTGGCGGTACGCATCGCCTCTCGGGCTTGACATTGGCCGTAAAGAAACGCCGCCAACGAGGCGAGCCGGTCAATGGCGAGTATGCCAAGGCCGATCGATTTGTTCGGAACTACCAAAACTACGCCTACCGCTTGCAGAATTCCGATGGCAGCTTCAGCACCGAGTGGTTCCGCGGACCGGGCGCCGAAGAGGATGTCGATCGCCGTCTGAAGACCACCGGGCATATCTTGGAGTGGCTGCTCTACGCGGCTGACGAAAAGCAGTTGAACTACTGGCGCACGGTGAAGGCAGTCAATTACTTGGCAAATATCATGAACTCCAATCGTCGCCGCGATTGGGAAGCGGGCCCGCTCGGCCACGCGATTCATGCCCTGGTGCTTTACGACCGCTTGGTCTTTTCCAAGTACGACGGGCAACCAGACGAATCTGCCGACACGTCAGTCGCTCGCGGTGCCGGTTCGAATGCTCGCTGATTGTGTGAGACTTTTGCAACTTCTTCACGTCGAGAGTCGCCTCTCTACCATTGAATTAGCTTCCTGCGTGGTTTACATTGCATCTATCGCGGTGCACTGCATCAATCGCAGGCGCACTTCGCGACTTGCACACGTGGTTGCATTGCAAGGAGAGTGCTCCACGGAATCGATGGCTGGTCCATTGAGGCTAGCCATCGCCGGCTGGCCTGTTGTTGGCCCGCCCCACACTTGGCTTCATCGGCATTGGCTTCGACGGCGGCAGGATGGCTTCACCGGGAAAATCCTCTGATCGGACGACTGTTCTTTGCCAGATGGCCGCGCGCCTAGCCGAAAGCGAAGAGGCAGACGCCCTGCTCTTCCTTCTGGAAAAGCCACTCGACTGGGAAAAACTTCACGCAGCAACTGAGAACCTGAGCGTGTTGGTTGCGTCGGACGATGCCGTCATCCTAGGTTCTGCCGCCAAAGCAGAGTTCAGTACGGTGCCGCTGAACATGCCAGACAGCCCCGTCTACGATCAACTCGCCCAAGCGTTGCTGGAAAGCGTGGCAGACGATTTGCTCTCGCCCGGTTCCTCGGTTGTGGCTCTGTATAGTGGTTTTGAGGCGGGAGTACTCGACTCGCTAAGCGTTGTGCGTCTGGACGAGCACCTCGGCCGGCTCACGGTGCGCGACCTGCGTAAGCTGGAAACGCGTGTGCCGCTCGATACGTTGAAAACCGCCGTGGACCTTGCCGTGGAAATCGGTCGGGAAGGCCGCGAAGGCAAGCCGGTAGGGACGCTGTTCGTGGTGGGCGATCACAAGAAGGTGCTCGAGCACTGCCACCCGCTCGGGTTCGATCCGGTCAAAGGCTACGTGCTTGCCGAACGTCGCCTGGAAGATTCCAAGGTGCGAGAAGCGCTCAAAGAGGTCGCCCAGCTTGACGGGGCTTTCGTTATCTCAGCCAAAGGCAACGTCACCGCGTCGGCCCAACACATCTCTGCCCCGGCGGCAGACATCACGCTCAGCAAAGGACTCGGCACCCGCCACTGGGCAGCCGCCGCCATCAGTCGAGCCACCGCCGCGGTGGCGATCACCGTCAGCGAGTCGAACGGCACGGTGCGCGTCTTCCAAAACGGCCAAGTCATGCTACGCATCGAACCCTTCCGCCGCGCGATGAAGTGGAAAGACTTCGAGCTGGATCCACCCGGCGGCGAATGAGTCGGGTTGGGATTGGTTGCACTGCCGGTAGTCAGTTTCTGCCGCTACTGCATTGGCCGGATCTTAACTGGCTTACGATCCACAAGCACATTGAGCGTATCGCCGTCAGCCATGCGATGACTTTACCCCTGAGCACTTGGGGTTGTGGTTTGACGTGAACAGCCGTGGCGGCAACAGGTAGAGAGCGATTGCTCGCATGGAATATAGGTACCACAGTGGCCTCAGGGACAAGTGAACCAATCCCCGTCGGGGCGTTTCCCGACAAGCCACAGCGCAACCGCGACTTTGAACTCGCCACCGCAGAGTGTATCTGAGCAGCGTTTCCCGCCGGTGCTTTATCCTTTTTGGTTGTTACTCGCCCTCTGCGTACTGCTTGCGAATTTCCGCCGCCGCCTCCAACGCTGCTCGCTCTGCTTGCAAGAGTTCTGACTCTTGTTGCGTTTCTTGCAGAGCGGCTTCCGCCTCCTGGGCCTGCTGCTGGTGCTCTTGAAGAGTTGTTTGTGCCTGTTGGCGGGCGGCTTTGGTTTTTGCCAGCTGGGCGGCAAGCGCCTCGGCTTGTGCTTTGAGCTTGGCTAGCGCGGCGCCTGATTCTTGAGACGCCTGCTTGGCGGCGGTTGCTTGGGTGGTGAGTTGGGCAAGCTGCTTGTCGGTTTGTTGTTGAGCTTCAGTGAGGCGCGTGGCTGCTTGCTCGAACTGCTGCTTGGCTGCTTGAATCTTCTCTAGGCGTTGTTGGCTTGCTTGCAATTGCTGCGCTGCCTGGGCCAATTTGGCAGTCGACTGAGTAGCACTCTGCTGGAGTGGTTGGAGCGGGGGTAACTTTTTCTTTTGCTCTTGGAGTTGCTTGAGCTTGGCGAGCGTTGAGTCGACTTGCCCTGCGACCTTTTGCTGTTGTTCTCCCACGGTTGCCTTTTGTTGCTCAGCCTCTTGGAGTGCGGCGCCACCTTGGGTTTCAGCCTCGGTGGCGGTAGCAAGTCGCTGCTCGGCTTCGCGTTGCCGGTTTGCCTTGTCGCTTGTTGCTTCCTCCTGCGTCGACGCTTCATTGCTTACACTGGCATCCGCTAGCAGGCGCTCGGCTTCGAGCCGCCCCTTGGTTGCCTTGGCGAGCGACTCGGTCGCGAGACGCCACTGCTCAGTCGCGGTTGAGACGTCTTGGGCAAGTTTCACGCGTTGGTCGCTCAGCTGGCTGACCTGCTGATCGGTTTGAGTGACTTGCTGGAGAAGTTTTTCCCTTGCGCTTCGTGCCTCAGCGAGCAATGCCTGCTGGTGTTGGTCATCGGTACGAAGCTTGCTGACGAGGTGTTGCTGCTCATCGGTAGCCGCTCGCGCTTCCAGTAGGCGTTGCTTTAGCGCCGGCGGATTAGGTGCGAGGCGGGCTAGCGACTTGCCCGATTCCGCATCAAGGAGGTGCGTGTTGCCGAGGAAATCTCCAGCGAGCACACTCTTGCCTTCATGCGTGTAACGGACAACGAGGCCCATTTCTTCTAGCCGTTGACACTCCTTGATGTGTTTGCCATCTGCCTGCCAGAGGTGAACTTTCCCATCCCGCCCGGTAGTCGCCAACCGCCCGTCACGGGAAAAGTCGACGCTCAGCGGTGCCGCCCGGGGCCCGCCGCCGTGCGGGTTCCAGTTCTTGATCTGCTTTCCATTGGTCTGCCACAGTCGCAGGGAATCGTCTTCACTCACTGAGGCAATCACTGCCGAGTCGAACCGCCAAGCGAGATCGTTGATCGCTTCCTTGTGGCCGGATAGCTGGGCAACTTCGAGCCCACGGTTGGCCACCCAGACGTTCAGCCCGCCGTTGCGATCTCCACTGGCGAGAAACTTGCCATTGGGACTGAATCGCAAGGTGGTAATCCAGTCGGTATGCTTCTTGATTTGGTAATCGAGCTGGCCATCTGCGAGGCGGTAAACTCGGACGGTGCGTTTCGGTCCGCCCAGGGCCAGCAACTGGTGATTGGGAGAAATGTCTGCGGCAAGCACCTCGTCGATCTCTTCGCCGATGGTGGCAAGCCGTCTCCCCGAAGTGACTTCGAACACCGCCACCTTGCCCGACGCTGCTGCGTGCCCACCGCCAACGATCAGTAGGCTACCGTCGCGACTAAAGCGAATCACACGAGGCGAGCCTTCAGGGAAAGGCAACACACCGAGCAGTTCGTGGGACTGCGTGTGATAGAGCGACACCTGGCGAATGCCGCCAATCGCTACCAGCGGCGCCCAGGGGCTTGCCGCGGCGGCATCGACGGCTGCCGGCTTGGCGGGCGTGATCACCGGTTGTTGCAGCACTCCGACCGGCATGGCAGGTTCGCCGGCGGGGCGATTGTCGGTGGAAACGGTCGCCTGTTGGACGACCGCAGCCTGCTTGCGCACTTTCGAGTTCTTGTTGTCTAGCAGTCCGCCGTTGATCCACTTTTCGATGAGCGCGAGCTGGTCGTCGGGCAGTTTGTCGCCGCCGGGCGGCATGCTCGGAGATTCTTCGTGAGTGATCAGGTGCCACAATCGCGAGCCGCTGGCGTCGCCCGCGGTAAGCACTTCGCCACCCACGCCGCCGGCCAGTGCGGCGGAGAGTTGATCGAGCGCCAAATCGCTTCTTTTCTCGTCTTGGCTGTGACAGGCGAAACAGTGCTCCGCGAAGATAGGCCGCACATGTTCTTGGTAGGTGATTTTCTCGGCGGCGAGCGTCGAATCATTCGCAAGCAAGCCAAAAATCAAGGCCAGGAATAGCTGCCCCATGCCTCTGCGTGGGGCGGCACTGTCAACTTCACAGAAATCGTTTTGCAGATGTTTTTTCAAAGGTTACAACTCGGGAAAAATGCTCGCATTCAGTGGTTGAACAGAAACTCGCGCGAATTCAGCAGTGCCCAGAAAACATCTTGAAGCTCGTCTCGCGGTTTAGGGTCTTCCGCAATGAGCTTATCGAGGGCCGCCAGTTCGGCATCGCTGGGCTCTCGGGAGAGGCAGCGAAGATACAGCCGACGAGCGACCTCCTGTGGCTGGGCACCTTCCTCGAGCATGCTTTCAATGAGTTTGCCTTGGTTGATTTTACCATGGACAGTTGCACCATTCATTAAATGTAAGGCTTGAGAGAGGGTCGGCTCCGCTCGTGCTTCGCACGCACACACGGTGTCTCGCTTTGATCGTCCAAAGGTTTTCAAGAAGTAGTGGTTCGCTTTGCCATCGGCCACCTGCGTAGCTCGTGCCCCCAGGGGTAGGCCGGGGAGTTTTTCCTCAGCGCCGGTCGCTTGACTCACACAGTCTAAGAGCACTTCGGCAGGAATGCGGCGGGTGCGTGCGTAAGCAAAGTTACGTCGATCGTGCTGGTTGGCTTCTGTGGTTGATGAAGCACGCTGGTACGCATTGGAGTTGCAGATATCGCGCACCAGGCGGGTGAAATCGAAATCGTACTCAATGAGCTTGCTGCCGAGCGCATCGTAGAGAGCTTGGTTACTCGGTGGATTGCTCACGCGCACATCATCCACTGGCTCGACAATGCCGACGCCGAAGAAGTGGGCCCAGAATCGATTGCCCAGATTGGTGGCGAAATACGGATTCTCTGGAGAGGTGATCCAATCAGCGGCAACTTTACGTCGATCGACGCGGTTTTCCTTTGCCAACTCAGTTGGTTCGCCACCCAAGGTTTGTGGCGGACGAGGCTTGCCATCGACCGGGTGATTCGTTTCGCCGAAGCCGCGATCGAAGACGATCATCTCGCGGTAATCCTCGCCCGGCTTGCGTCCTACTTGGGAGAAGAATGCCGCGAATCCGTAGTAGTCTTCCATCGTCCAACGATCGAACGGGTGGTTGTGACACTGTGCGCATTGCACGCGAATCCCAAGGAACGCTTGGGCAACGTTCTCGGCGGTCTTTGCTGCTAATGGCTCGACTTGATAGAAGTTGCCAGCCGGTGCCACGAAGGTTGGGCCGCTCGCGGTGAGCAACTCGTGAACGAACTCATCGAGCGGGCGATTCTGTTGAATTTGCTCGGCGATCCACTCGAAGTAGAGCTGCATCGCTTTGTAATCGACGCGATTGTTTTCCGAGCGAACCATTAACAGGTTTGCCCAGTGCAACGTCCACAGCTTGCGGAACTCAGGGGTATCGATCAGCCGATCGATTGCCAGTGCGCGTTTATCGGGAGCTTCATTTGCCAGAAACGCTTCGAGCTCTGCAACCTCAGGTAAACGTCCGGCTAGATCGATGGTGACCCGGCGAAGAAACTCCGCATCGGAAGACCTCTCGCTGGGAGGGATGCGAAGCGTATTGAGTTTCGCATCGACCAGTTCATCGATGTAGTTTGCCGGGGGCGTTTCGGTTGGCTGGTAAATAGATTCCGTCGGGAGCGTCAACACGGGGCTACCAACGGTGTGTGTGTCGAAACGTGCCATCACAAACGCCTCGCCGCGCACTCCGGCAACACAGCGGCCTTGCGGATCGATTGACGCGACAGTCGAGTCGCTGGAGAGGAACAACGCTAGGTCCGTCACGTCGCGAACGTTGCCATCGGAGTAGGTTGCTAGTGCAACGAATTGCTGAGCATCGTCTAACTCCATTGTGGCTTCTGGTGGGTAGAGTTGTAGGCTCTCGACGGTGGGAGCGTCCGCCAGATCGCTGGGTGCTCCTGCAGAAACCCAGTTGTGAAGCGTGCTGTAGTATTCGCTTTCCTTCTCGAATCGTTTCCCTCCGGTGTGCGGCACAGCGCCAATGCACTTTTCGAGGAGTAGACTGTCATCCGGCAGAGCTCGATTGAGTCGTCGTGTGGCTCGTTCCCGTGTGAGTCGGAAGTAATCGCCGGCCGGATCGTAGCCAAACAGCGAAAGCTGAAACCCATCTTTGCCGCGCGAAGAACCGTGGCACCCGCCGGCATTGCAACCGGCTCGCAAGAAAATGGGCATCACATCGTGCCGGAAACTTACCTCTTTATTGATCGTGGCGCCTTGGACGTAGACCGGCACGCTTGCGCTAAGACTGTCGGAATTGGTTTGGTCGAGGCTGGGTTGGTCGAGTCTGGCCACCAGCGTGGTATTTCCATCACGCAGGGGCTGCACTCGGCCGTCCGCCCACTTAGCTAGCGGCTCTGCTGCATTATCCGCTTTGCACTTCCACTCAACTAGGCTGGTGACGTCCACACTGATTCCGTCGGTGCGACGGGCAACGGCAATTGCCTGCTGCTTTGCCGCAGCATGGTTCAAGTGGATCTCACTGGGATAAATGGTTAGATCGACAAATTTTGGCGTCTCAGCCGGTGAAGAGGGGTCTTTGCTGGCGTTCTCTTTCTCCGCTTCGGCACCATCAGCGGCCCAGGCGAGTGAGAAGCCCCAACTGATTGCAAAGCTCAGTGCGATAAATGCTAAATGTTGCCAAGCACGATTCATGACGAGCTCCGTTTCTCTGGTGAAGGCGTACTGGCTGCCTGAGAAGCTTTCTCTTTTTCCTCTGCCTTGGGAAGCGGGTCAATACGCAACTCGCCCCGACCAAGGTTGTGTGTTACCGGCTCGCCGTTCTCAGTGATGACCACTCGGCAAGAAACTTGCCGATGCCTACCCACGCGTGACTGGGGAGTTGTCTGCACAGTAAACTTCAACTCCTTAGCGTCGGCACTAAATCGTACGGGCTGGGCGGTAACGCCTGGCGGTAAGCCGAGCAAAGTCGCTTCCGCTTCGTTCGAGAAAGGCGTGTTCACTGCTACTCCGACGACATACTCAACGGGCTCGCCCTGTTGTACAGCAACTGTCGGGAATGCGAGATTCAGGTAGGCCTCTGCGACTTTGAGCGTGACAAACTCGGAGGCACTTACTATCCGCCCACCGATCGATGCCTCGGCGAGCACTGCGATAGGCCACTCCTCGACGGCGATATTGTTGTTCGCAGTGATGGGAATGATCGCTTCGGTTTTTCCTTTGAGGATCGAACGCGAACGATTCGAGGAAACGCCGGTTGGGTTATAGAGCAGATGAACCTTGATCGAATCGTCAAAACCCTCGTCCCGAACGGCAACAACTTTTAGGTTCTTGGAACCGTTGCGCACCAGGGGAGCTTGTGGTGCGACGATTTCGACCTTGAAGGGGATTTTCTTGGTGACACTTACCGGAACGCGATCTTCATAATGACTCCACACGGGCCGATTGTTTAAGCCTCGGATGAGCCATGTTTGCTGGTTGAAGCTGGGCTGGAGGTCGCCTTCGGGAAACTTAAATGTGGCGAGACTTCCACTTAAGGGTGCGTCTGGCTTTGCTCGGAGCAAAATGGGGAGGCGTCTGAGATTCTTTGGCAGCGCAGGCATTTGTGCCTCGACTCCTGGTGGCAGGTCTTTTAGCACCAAGTCTACCGAAGCATTTCGGTTCTTCTCGCTCACGCTCAGCATTGCCGCAGTGAGCCCCCCCTGGGGGACGTCGAGCGTTGTTGCGAAGTAGCGGCGTAGTTCTTCGACCTTCACTTCGACGGCCGGCTTAGGCGGAGTCATTTCAACCCAATAGACAAAGCCGGGTCCGCCGCGATTGAGATGATCGCGGACCTCCAGGAGATACTCTCCATCGGCGGGAGCCTTGAATCGCACGAAGCTATCCGGGCGGCCTTCGGAATCGTCGTTTCCTCCGAGACGTTTCCCGTCTGCTGCAAGAATGCGAATCACCGGATCTAGCGGCGAACGCAAACTGCGGGCGAGCGCATAGATGTCTAAAACAGCACTTTTCTTAGCCGTGAAGCGAAACAGATCGCGATCATTCTCTTCCCGGATGATGCCGGTAACGACCCCCGGCACTTCGCACTCGCTTGCACTCTTTCGGCCATTGTTAGGCTCGACCTCAAGCGTACGAGGCAGATCGATAATTCTTACGGGAACTCCCGAGGGAGCAATGCCCTGCTCGTTCTTGGGAAATACCCAAGCGGTTGCTTGACCGCGACCAGACGTTCCAGCGGGAGGTAACTCGATAGTTTCTTTTTCCATGCCAGAGTTGGTTCCCAGCCAAGTCACTTCTAGTTTCTCCCCCGGCTTGCCGCCGGGTGGGAATGCACCGCTAGGACGAGGAAACTGCCCCACGTGCATGCGATAAGTGGAGAGATTGTTCCCGCGATATGCCGCCTCGCGCAGTTGGACGGTGTACTCGCCAGCCTCTGCGGCGGTAAAGGTGACAAACGGATCTTGCCAGGTTAGCGGCGCATCGTCGCAATGGGCGACTTGTTCCCCTGACGCGTTCGTGACCAGCAGGCACGGGTCGAAGAAGGTGCGTCCCAGACGTAGCCCTTCGACTTCGATGGAAATACGGTCGCCGGCTTCTAAATTCAAACGAAAGTAATCGAGATCCTCCGGCAAGATGGTGCCTTGGACCGTGACCTCGCCCTCGATTGGCTGAGCGGTCTCCACGGAGTTGTTGGGCTCTACTTCTGAGATCGTGGGAAGCATGCCAACATGAAAGGTGAGAAGATTGGTGAGCCCCGAGGCTGTGCGCAACCGAACCGGGTGACGACCCAGCGGGCAATCTTCAGCGATATTTAGCTTGGCAAGGTAGCGATTCTTTTCCTGATGCTTGAGCTCTGTAACTTCGATGCCGGGACGAGAAAACATCAATTCGAGCGAATCCTTACCAGCCCGGACAGCAACGACTTGAACTTCTACTTCCTGGCCGCGCGTAGCTCCTTGCGGTTTCAATTGCTGCAAACGCGGATCACCTGCAACGACGTTGGTTGCGAGGGTCGTTAGGACTACGCAGTTGGCTGCCAGTCGCAAAATCGTCAGTCGGATGTTCCGACAGCAATTGCGATTGCGGCTGATCGTAGCGTGGCTGGTGTTTTTCAAAATCGCGCTCGTTTAGCCCAAGAGTTCTGGGCGAATTTTGCCGCCGTTGACTATCTCAACGGGCCGGCCGCCGGGAGACATCAGTTCTTTATTCGCTGGAATACCGAGCTGATGGTAAATGGTCGTGGCGAGATCTTCAGGCGAAATGGGTGTTTCCTCCGGGTCGCTTGCCGTGGGGCCGGATGATCCGACCACCGCTCCCCGTTTGGTTCCTCCGCCAGCCAGCACCACGCTGAACACCTTCGACCAATGATCGCGGCCGCCATCCGCATTGATCTTTGGCGTGCGACCGAACTCGCTGGATACCAGCACTAAGGTTTCTCCCAGCAGGCCGCGTTCTTCTAAGTCGGCGATGAGTGCTGCATAGCCTTGATCGAACGCTGGCATGTTTCGGCGCATGTTCGTCGTGACTTGCTGGTGGTGATCCCAGCCGCCGTAGGAAAGTGTTACGAAGCGGGCACCTGCCTCCACCAGCCGACGTGCCATGAGCATGCGCTGCCCTGCTTGGTTGCGACCATAGCGATCGCGCACTTTGCCTTCTTCTGCCTCCAAATTGAATGCTTCGCGTGCAGCAGGTGAATCGATCAAGTCGAAAGCGCGTTCGTAGAAGCTTGACATCGCATGGACATCGTCCGAGGTAGTTTGGCTTGTGAACTGACGATTCACTATTTCAAGCGCCTGGCGGCGTCGCATCGCGCGAGAGTGATCGATTCCTCCGGGATGATTCAGGTCGCGCACTTTGAACCCTGCCCGCTCTGGTGCGTCTCCTAAGGCAAACGGAGCATACGCGGAACTCAGGTAGCCGGAGCTCGCGTACGGGTTAGGCGCATTAGGCACACAGATGTAGCCGGGCAGATTGTTGCGTGGACCTTGCTCGTGGCTCACCACGCTTCCCATGCTGGGGAACTGCAGGGCGGGGCTCGGCCGATAGTAGGTCATCATGTTGTGTTGGCCACGCTCGTGGGCCGCCTCGCCATGCGTGAGTGATCGCACGACAGTGAGCTTGTCGGCAAGCTGAGCAGTCTTGGGCAGCAGTTCGCTAAAGCTCTCGCCGGTTATCTTCGTGGGAATGGCCCGCAACTCACCGCGATACTCAATCGGGGCATAGGGCTTCGGGTCGAAAGATTCCTGCGCTGAAAGTCCCCCAGGGAGAAAGATGTGAATAACACTCTTGGCCACCTGGGGCGGCGTCTCGTAAAGATTCTCAGCGGCCGCCGATTCACGAATTGCTAAGAAGTCTGCCAAACCGAGCCCAAGCCCGCTCAACGCACCTACGGACAGAAACCCGCGCCGACTTAAAGGGTGGGAACTCATCGAACGAATAAGAGGAAGCACAGCGGTCTCCTACTGAATTCTAGTTGGATTCACATGCTGTCAAGACGAAGGAAAACGTCTTGAGCAAGGCGGGGTATGATGCCGGAAAACTTGCCGGCGTGCGGGCGGGAACGAATCGGTGGGGCGACGCCTCGGTGGGATCGTGTAGCGGTGGGGGGCTTGCTCTGCTGCGGACAGTATATCTGAGTCTCGAAAACTAGTCAAAAACCTTAATGGTGGGGCGGGTGGCAGAGGCCAACGCCCGGTATTCAAACGCTCATGGCGATCTATACTGGGCAAACTGCGATTCTTACCCCTAAGTAGCCAAGTCCAGCTGCTAAGTCCAGCAGTAGAACCAAAATAGCAAAGGATATGCAGTGTGAGTCACTTTATGGATCAGTTGGCCGGGGCTGTCCGGCGTTGCGGGAACCCTGTGGTCGTGGGGCTCGACCCGCGCTGGGAGCAGCTTCCCGCACCGCTGACGAATGCCATGCTAGGCGAACCTCAGGAGCGCGCCGGCGCCTATCTAGCTTTCTGCCAACAGATCATTGATGTCGTCGCTCCGCTGGTGCCGGCCGTGAAACCACAGGCAGCGTTCTTCGAGGAGCTCGGTCCTGTTGGAATGACCGCTCTGGGAACGGTGATTCGCTACGCGCAAGATCAAGGTTTGCTCGTGATTCTCGACGGCAAACGCAATGATATAGGTTCAACCGCCGAGGCGTACGCTCGCGGTTGGCTAGGTCGCAGGGATAGCCCTTGGGGCGCGGACTCGCTTACGGTGAGTCCCTACCTTGGCGAAGACAGCCTCACACCGTTTGTGAACGTGGCCACCCAGCGTAGCGCTGGCCTGTTCGTGTTAGTGAAGACTTCCAACCCGGGCGGCGGGCTTCTGCAAGATTTGGTTGCGGACGAACTTTGTGTCTATCGTCACGTGGCCGAATTGGTCGATCGCCTCTCCGCAGAAACGGTCGGCGAGTGTGGCTATGGCATCGTGGGAGCTGTGGCGGGCGCTACTTATCCAGAGCAACTTGCCGAGCTGCGTCAAGCGATGCCACACACGTGGTTCCTCGTGCCCGGTTTTGGCAGCCAAGGCGGCGGAGCGGCTGACGTAGCGGGAGGGTTCGATGAGCAAGGATTAGGAGCCGTGGTCAATAGCTCGCGCGGCATCATCTTCGCCCACCAGCGGGAAGAGTATCGTGGGAAGTACGACGACTCACAGTGGCAGCGTGCCGTGGAAGAAGCGACCCACGACATGATCGCCCAACTGCAAGAAGGCACCCCCGTAGGACAGCTTTCGCGTAAACTTCCTTGAACGCCAAGGCCGACGTGCACGTAGCTCAGCCACCGTGAAGATTCCCTAGCGTTGCTTGACCGTCTCTGCAGCCGCTCTTGCGAGATCTTCGACCTGCCCCCAGTCGCCCTCATGAAGCAGTTGATTCGGAGCGAGCCACGAACCGCCTACCGCTGAAATCAACGGTTCAGCGAGGTATTCAGCGAGGTTCGATTGCTTCACGCCACCGAGTGGAATGTACTCCAAGCCTAGATGGGCGTAAGGCGCTGCTATCGCCCGTAGATAGGGCAATCCGCCAAGCAACTCGGCGGGGAAGTATTTGAGAGTCTTGCAGCCGAATTCTAGCGCTGCTTCGATATCCGAAGCCGTTGCAATACCAGGAGCGAACGGCACATCAATTTTCGCGGCCGCTTCGAGGACTCTGGGATTCAATCCGGGCGAGACAAGAAAGGCCGCCCCGCGCTCTTGAGCGGCTTGCACCTGCTCGGGCGTGAGCACCGTGCCTACGCCCACGATCATCTCCGGCGTCGCAGCACGAATCGCCTCGAGTGCTGGCAAGGCTGCATCGCTACGAAGCGTAAGCTCCATAGCCCGCACACCACCGGCAAGCAAGGCATTGGCCAGCGGGACAGCGTGTTCGACACGGTCGATCATGAGCACGGCCAGTACGCCGGCTTGCTTGACTTGCTGGAAGACATGGTTATTCATGACTAGTAATTCTCGCTTCGACTGTATTGGAAGACTCGTTCAATCTCTTTCGCTGACATCCAAATCGACATCAACCACAAGATCGCCGCGCAAGTAATTACGTCCTAGAAGGAGAGGGAATTCAAGATGAGAGCGGTCATTGAGGTTCAATAAGACTTCTTTCTCGAGATCGTTCCAGCGAAGCTTCAGCATGATCTTGTAGCGACGTTCCTTTTTCTCAGACGTTTTGTAAATCGCGTAGTCAACGATCTTTCGCTCAAGCCATTTACTCTCCCCCTTGGAACTCTTAATACGAAAGCGGATCTTCTTACCGATATTAGCTTTCATCTCTTTGCGAATGTCTTCGTTCTCCACCTCGTCTTCGATCTCCCACTCTTCCACATGCAGCGAGCAAGTCTTGGCACCAGTGTCCACACGAGATTTTAGCTCGAACCCAGTTTCAGGCTCCGTGAGTACAGCCGTAGCGCCGATGACGCTTTTCTGCGACTTCTTCGGCTCTTGCTTTTCAGCTTTTTCCTGTGTAGCCGTTTCCTGCTCTGCCTTTTCCTTGGCTTGGCCAACTCCTAGCAGTAGGCCGGCGCTCAGAATGAGAAAGGCCGCGCTTAGCAGTGGTATCTTAGAGCGGACATAATCGTTGTATTTGCTGTAGGCTGCCATTTTTATTTATTCCTCTTAACTTGTGTAACTGGTACGCATGTTGGAGAATCGGCTATGCCAGCCGCGAAAGCGGGTGGTCTAGGGCTCAGGCTGAGAAGCCAAGCAGAACCCGTCTCGTTACTTTCACGACCTATATTACAAGACTGCACGGCGGGTGATAAGTTCCCGCTGCCAGAAAGCTGCCGAAGGGTAGCTTACACATTTTACCCGACATTTCCCCCAGTAACAGTCGTAGGTAGGCCACCGTGGGCGCCCGATCACTTAGTCATCTTACCGTAGCCGGACTTGTTCTTGTGGGACTTTCCTGCATGGCGATTCGACACAATTCCCGTGAAGCCACCACCACGGCTCTGCAAGACAGTCTATGGGAGCTGAGCTACGACATCAGCTTCGAAGCTGGTAAAGATGCCACCGTCTGGATTGCTTTGCCGAAAGAGACGAACTACGCGACGATTATTTCGGAGGAATTCCCGGGTCGCGAAGACACGACGCGTCGTCTGACTAGCGGCGCACGTGACTTTGTATCTAAGACCAGGGTGCCTGGCCCTGTCCGCGTGACAGCTGAGTTCAAGATTCGTCTAAGTCCTGAGGGAAACGGTCACCGAATCGATGACTTGGTGAACCTTCGTCCCGATGACAAATCTCGCTATCTTCAGCAGGAAGATGGCCAGCTCCGATTGAAACTAGATCGGGAATTGCAGCAAATAACCGGTGACTCTGAAACGGATGAGGAACGATTGCAGCTTCTGTTCGATCATTGTACTCACGACATCAAGGGATCGAACCAAGAATCGGAAAGCGATTCGGTCGCAAACATCATCGATGGCAGTCGTGCCTCCTCCCTCGGACGCGCTCGCACGATGGTTGCGCTTTGCCGAGCTGCCGATTTTCCGACGCGACTGGTAACAGGGTTTGAGTTAAGACAGCAAACTGTGATTAAGCCGCACGTCTGGCTAGAAGTCTTTCGTGATAATCTATGGATTCCGTTTGATCCTGAATACGGTTTTGCTCGACATATGCCCGTGCACTTCATCCCTGCACGGATCGGCGGGGAAGTTATCGCTCGCCCATCGGATACTTCCGTAGTCGACAAACTGGAATCGACATTCTCGATGCGCCGTCTGGCTCCATCCCGCGAAGTATTGAAGTCAGGGGTGCCTCATTTCAGTCAGGCGCTCGATCTCACAAACCTACCGGTAGGCATGCATGGTACGCTCTCGCTACTGCTGCTGCTGCCGCTGGGCGCTTTGATCACAGCTCTGTTTCGTAACGTGATCGGAATTCAAACCTACGGAACGTTTGCGCCTGCCTTATTGGCCATGAGCTTTATCTACGCGGATCTAGCGACAGGTCTCGTGGTGTTCGGTGTGATCATCGCCGTCGGACTAGGCGGACGATCCTTGGTCGAACGCCTCCACCTGCTGATGGTCCCGCGTCTGAGTATCA
The DNA here is from genome assembly GCF_007741515.1 of Adhaeretor mobilis. Taxonomy (GTDB): domain Bacteria; phylum Planctomycetota; class Planctomycetia; order Pirellulales; family Lacipirellulaceae; genus Adhaeretor; species Adhaeretor mobilis. Next base: position 4,362,262 of record NZ_CP036263.1, on the reverse strand, counting down.
TTCTCACGTTGATCATACTGTGCGTTTTATTTGGCGTCTCGATGCTCAACCAGTTGGGGCTTACCCCGACTGGCAAAGCGATCCTGCTACCGTTAGTCGTTTTGACGATCATGATTGAACGATTCTATGTGTCTGCCGAGGAGGATGGTATTGGCTTCGCGCTGCAGTTGGTCGTCGGCACAATCGTCGTTTCGGTGTTCTGCTTCCTGCTCTTGAGCTGGAATGAGGTGGGGCGGTTGATTCTCATCTATCCAGAGATTCATTTGCTGACGATTGCTGCCTTCATAGCAATCGGCCGTTACACTGGATATCGTATGACCGAACTGTGGCGATTCCGTGATCTGGCCCGTGGAGAACAGCGACCACCCACACCGCCCAGCGCGGCTATGAGTAGTTCCGTTGAGCTACCTTCGGAGGACGCCCCGTGAGTCGCGAATCCTCTCGATCTTGGGCCTGGCCTAGCGAACTGCGCAATGCAGGAATCCTGGGCATCAACCGGCGGAACTTGGAATTCATTGCGGAGAATAATCCGCGACTGTTCTATCCGCGCGTCGATAACAAGCTGCTCACCAAGCAGATCTGCGAAGACAACAAGATTCCCATCCCTTCGACCTATGCGGTACTCCGTTCCCAGGGCGAAGTGTACAAATTTCCTGGCTACATCAAAGGTCTCACGGATTTCGTCGTGAAACCGGCCAGCGGTGCTGCCGGTCGTGGAATCATCGTTGTCGCGGCGCGATCTGGAGAAGATTTCAAGACACCCAGTGGCAAGTTGCTCACCTGGAGTGACCTGCGTTATCACCTCTCGACGATCATCTCGGGACTCTACTCCCTGGGTGGGAGACCGGACGAAGTGATCGTCGAACAACGAATCATCAGCCACCACGCACTGGTGAAAGTCACCGTCGGCGGCACGCCAGACATCCGCGTTATTCTCTACCAAGGCGTGCCTGTCATGGCGATGGTCCGCCTGCCCACGAACGAATCGGGCGGCCGCGCCAATCTGCATCAAGGAGCGATAGCCGCGGCGATCGATCTGAGCAGCGGCGTGACGTTTGGCGGCGTTTGCAAGAATCGTAAGATTTCCTGGCACCCCGATACGGGTGAGCCCATCGCCGGCCTATTGATTCCTGGCTGGAAGAACCTGCTAACCGCGGCGATGAAACTGGGCGACGTGCTGGAAATGGGCTACGTCGGTATCGATTTTGTCATCGACGCCAATGACGGCCCCGTCGTCCTCGAAGCCAACGCACGACCCGGTCTCGCGATCCAGGTCGCCCACGGTCAGGGTATCACCAAACGGCTGGAATTCGTAGAGCAGCAAGACGTGGACCGTCGTTTGGAAGATCGCTGGAATCTGATCGACGAGCTGGCGAAGATGGGGATGTGAAGTCCTGTTGATTGAGGGCGTAGGATATTTCCCCAGTAAGCAAGTCTCGCAATTCTTTGAGTCATTCACTCCTCTTCACAACAGACTCACTCCCCACGGAGAATCGCCTGCACGCTGGCTGCGAGTTGGTTGCTGGCTACCGTCGTTTGGGCCGGTTGCTCGTTTCGCCAGGTCTTATTGTCGTCGATCTCCTCGGCTAGTTTTTTGCCAAGGCCCATGTTCTTGAGTGTGACTTCGCCTTTCTCGAATTCGCTGCCACCAGCAATCACGACGACCGGGGCGCGGCGACGGTCCGCATATTTCATCTGCGCTTTGAAACCACTGCTCCCGTGGTACAACTCAGCAGCGATGCTGGCGGAGCGTAGCTCTTGCACCATTCGTTGATACTCACCGAGACGATCCTTTTCCATGATCGTCACAATCACCGGTCCCAGGGGTAGCTCTTGGGAATCGCCCTCTAAGTGTTCCAAGGCTGCCAGCAAGCGATCGACGCCAATGCTTGCACCGGTGGCCGGTACTTTTTGGCCAGTGAAACGTTCGACCAAGTAGTCGTAGCGCCCACCGCCAGCCACGGAGCCAAACTTCTTCGTCTTGCCCTTCACTTTCACTTCAAAGGGAAGCTCGATTTCAAACACGGGGCCCGTGTAGTAGTCGAGACCGCGCACCAAACTGGGATCGAAACGCACTTGCTCGGGGCCGAGGTCCATGACTTGCAGAAGTTCATCGATTTGCATTAGCTCCTCAACTCCTTCGCGGCCTGCTTCACTCGCCTCGGTCATTTTCATGAGAGCAGCACACGTGGCTGCGCGATCGTCCGCGCGACATTGCAGGTAGGCGAGCAGTTGATCGATAGCCGGAGTCTCTAGTCCGACGCCAGCCACGATGGAACCTGACTTGTCTTTTCGCCCTTCACCCAGTTGAGCCGCCAGACCCTCCATACCTAGGTCGTCCAGCTTGTCGAGCGATCGAAGCACGTCGCCGCAAATAGCTGGATCGTCGATGCCGAGGACTTCCAACAAACCGTTGAGCACCTTGCGATTGTTCACTCGGATCACGAAGTCGTTAATGCCTAGCGCCCGCATGGCTGCGGCCAACACTTCGCATACTTCTGCATCAGCGGTAATGCTCCCAGCGCCGACGGTATCAAAGTCGCACTGGTAGAACTGACGAAAACGGTCTTTGCCCGGCTTGATTTCGCGGCGCCAAACAGGCCCATATTGATAACGCCGAAAGGGTGTGGGCAATTCTAGCCGGTGTTCGGCAACCACACGAGCTAGTTGAGCCGTGAGGTCGTATCGCAGGCCGAGCCATTGGTCGTCTAGGTCGTCGCGAAAGGCGAAGATGCCCGTGTCGGGCGCGTCTTTGTCGGGCAAAAACTTGCCGAGTGCATCCACGTATTCGATGCTGCTGGTTTCCAGGGGTTGGAAACCGAAACGCTCATACACGCTGCTGATCTTGTCCAACATATCACGACGGGCAATCACCTGCGGGGCGAATGCATCGCGGAAACCTTTCGGCCTACGTGCCTTTGGTCGTTGGGCCTTGTCTTTCTTGCTCATTGCTTGACCAGACTCTCTGTTGACGCAGCGCTGCTCGATGACTCGGGAAACTCCACCGTCGAGAAGTAGTCGTCCAAGGTTTCGGCACGACGAATCTGCCGTGCTGAACCATCGCTCTCTAACATGATTTCGGCTGAACGGAGTCGCCCGTTATATTGAAATCCCATCGAGTGGCCATGAGCGCCCGCATCGTGGATGACGAGCAAGTCGCCCGGCTCGACCTCGGGAAGTTCACGATCGATGGCAAATTTGTCGTTGTTCTCACAAAGCGATCCCACGACATCTACTTCGCCAGCCAAGGGAGCTGCTTCTTTGCCAACAGCCGTAATGTGATGGTACGCGCCGTACATCCCAGGCCGCATGAGATTCGACATACACGCATCAACGCCCACGTAACGTTTGTGCGTGTGCTTCTTATTGATGACTCGGGTGATGAGCGCCCCGTAGGGACCGGTCATCGAGCGACCGTTTTCCATGCAAATCTTCAACGGCGTCAGACCTGCGGGTGTGAGGATTTGTTCGTAAAGCTCTTGCACACCGGAGCCTAGGCGTTGCAAATCCAACGGTTGTTGCTCGGGACGATAAGGTATGCCGATGCCGCCACCGAGGTTGATCGATTCGATAGCGATGCCCGTCTTTTCCTTTATCTCGACTGCCAACTCGAACAGCATACGAGCCGTTTCCATGAACGATTCGTGTTCGAGCTCGTTCGAGACGACCATCGTGTGAAGCCCGAAGCGAGTCGCGCCCAACTCCTTGCACTTCTGATAACAACCGGGCATCTGCTCTCGTGTGAGACCGAACTTCGCTTCCTTGGGATTGCCAATGATGACGTTCCCCTCACGCTCTGCCCCCGGGTTGTAGCGGAAGGAAATCAGTTCCGGCATGCCCACTTCCGAGTGAAGTTGATCAATCAAGGAAGCGTCATCCAGATTGATCACTGCGCCCAAATCGGCCGCCTGCTGGAATTCCTCGGGCGTCGTATTGTTCGACGTGAACATCACCTCCTCGCCCGTGATGCCGAGTCGCTCGCAAATAACCAGCTCTGCCGGGCTCGAACAGTCCGCCCCGCAGCCTGCTTCGTGTAAGAGTTTCACAATGTGGGGATTAGGCGTGGCTTTCACGGCGAAGAATTGCTTGAAGCCCTCATTCCAACTGAATGCGGCCAGCAAATCGCTCACGCGCTGTCGGATTCTATCCGCATGGTAAACGTGGAATGGCGTGGGAAACTCAGCGGCGAGCTGCTGGATCTGGCTGTCTGTGAATACGGGAACGGGTTCGGGCATAATTGGCTACGCTATTGGATTGGCTACGTTTTCAGTGAATACTACTGGAGAGTCATTAAGCGAGCCCTCATTATGACCGACCCGTGCTCACTGCCAAGGCGACCCAGCTGGCTTCACGCAGGTTCGCGAAAATTTCCCGCAATTCCACGCAGGAATCCTCCCGCTCAAGCGCAGCAGCAGAGTACGGCGACTGATAAACTGGCATGCTTGTCCTTGCTATTCCGCGAATAGAGGAGAGAGAGATACCTTGGCAAAATTCTTAATAGCAATGGTAGTGGGCACCGCTTTGGCGTTAGTCGCCGGCGTGTTTTGGCGCCGCTGGCGGAAGGCCCAGTTGGGCGCGAAACGCCAGCTGGCGATGCTTGATTTGCGAGATCAGCTTGCACAAATGAGCCCCCAGTTTCTCAAAGCAGCAGCAGCCACCGGTAAGCCACGCGGCTTAGCCTGGAAGACGGTCGACCTGCACGAAGATACGGCTTTTGCGACCGAGCGAGTCTCGGGCGAGCTGTACGCCATGATCGACGCAACTGTCAGCTTCACGGCCATCGAGGGGGGCGGCATGGAAGAAGTGGAAGCTGTCAGCAATCTGCGTTCGGCCACGGCGGTGTTCGTCCATCGCAACGGACGCTGGGATACTGACGGACGCGTCGTCTTCAATCTTGATCCGAGTGAAACGGTTGCTCACTACGAGGAGTCGCTCGAACCAGTCTCCATAGGTTCCTGAGCCGAGGCGACTTCGTTACTGGAACAACGACGGGCGGCCCGTTTGGCGTCGCCAGCTCGAGAGGTGCCCAATGTGTGCCGCCTCGTGAGTGCTCATCAGGTGAGCGACTAAATCGGCGACCGTTGGCAGCCGTACCCTGAGGAACTCAATTGGGTTGGGGTCGGTGAGTTGCTCGGGCGAAAAACCATGGGAAGCTTCTACCACGGCTGCATGCCCCTCCCGCAGCGATTTCATGAGTTCTTGTTTTGAAGGATGACTGCTTCCTTCAGAGGCGGGTTGAGAACCTGGTCCGAACATCGTGTGCCATTCTTCCGAGAACCGCTTTTCCTTGCCAAATGATTTCATCGCGTAATCCGTGCAGACTGCCAGATGACCCAGTTGCCAGCCTGGGTGATTCACTCCAGGATTTGGCACAATCAGCAACTCTTCCTGTGGAATGTCCTCCATGAGTTGTTCGCAATAGCCCAGGTTGAAAGCGTAGAGATTTCGGAAGGTATCATTCATGAGGTACTCATGGGTATGAAGTTAGATTGGTTGCGAAGGGTTCGATCGTTCAGGAGGGGGAGTTCGCCGACTGGGGGATCCAAGTACGTGGATCTTGGCCAAATAAGGTTTCAAGCATGCCGAATAACTCTAAAGAATCGTCATGCAGATGGTGCGGACGCGTAAAGAAACATTCGGTGGCGACCGCGAAAAACTCGGCCTGATTTTTGGCTCCGTATTTGTCTAGCAGCGTGTATGTGCCTTGCTTGCTCGATCTGCGAAGCTCGTGGTACTCGTCGGAAATGACACGAAACCATTCTTTCTCTATTTCGTAGCTCGTCAAAGGCGGAGCGCCATCGGCGTTTCCATCTAGACCGTCCATGTGGTGAGCAAACTCGTGCAGCACGAGGTTCGTCCGCGATCTTGGGTTTTGCGCCTCGGCAAGCAAGCGGTCCCACGACAGTACAATGGGTCCACCCGTCCACGCCTCACCCGATCGCGCGGCGCCACCGAAAACGGGATCGCTGGAACTGGGGATCAGCAAGTGCTCTCGGCTGGTTGGCTCATTCTGATAAGACGAAGGATACACGATAATTGTATGCAGCCGGTCGAAATAGAAGCCCTCGCCAAACCCCAACGTAAGCAGTGCCGCTTGTCCGGCGATTGTGACTCGCATTTCGTCGGTCACGGAGAAATCTCTGCCCCCGACCCAGTCCTTCTCGTGGAAACAGACTTTCACGAATTCGCGCATCTTGCGCTGCTGCTTGCTATCGAGGTGCTGGTAGTGCCAGACGTTCGCCAGAAGCCACTTTTCCCAAGTGGCGGGTTCACGCTCTGCAAGCCAGCGTCGTCGTCTGCGATTCTTGAACCAGCCGAAGAACATTGTGGGATGTTGCTCTTGTGATAGAGTTCGAAACGTGGTCGTAGCTGTAGCTAGCCATAGATTTCACTCACTCATCCAGAAGTTTTCGCAAGACGGTTTGCAAAATGCCGCCGTTGCGGTAGTAGTCCAACTCTACGGGAGTATCGATGCGGACCTGCGTGAGAAACTCGCGGGACTTGCCATCGGGGGAAGTTGCGCGCACGGTCAATTGCTGGCGAGGTTCTAGCGAATCATTCAGGTCTGGGATAGCGAATGTCTCTTCTCCGGTAAGACCTAGAGATTGCCACGTGGCACCCAATTCGAATTGCAGCGGCAGCACACCCATCATGACGAGATTGCTGCGATGAATTCGTTCGTAACTGGCAGCAATCACCGCTCGGACGCCTAGCAGAAAGGTCCCTTTCGCGGCCCAGTCGCGACTGCTTCCGGTGCCGTACTCCGCTCCTGCAAGCACTACTAGAGGCGTATCACTCTCTTGGTATTTCATCGCTGCGTCGTAGATCGACATGACTTCGTTCTTATCGTCGCCAAGATAGCGGGTGACGCCCCCCTCGGTGCCAGGAGCGAGCTGGTTGCGGATGCGAATATTGGCGAATGTGCCGCGAGTCATCACTCGATCGTTACCGCGACGGCTGCCGTAACTGTTGAAATCCCGAGGTTCGACACCATTGGCTTGCAAGTAGCTGCCTGCGGGGCTCGTAGAAGCGATCGCTCCGGCGGGGGAAATGTGATCGGTTGTCGTAGAATCGCCCAGCAGAGCCAAACAACGTGCCCCGACTAACGATTCTATCGGTTGAGCTTCTCTAGGCAGCCCTACCAGGAACGGAGGCTCTTGAATGTATGTGCTGGTCTCGCTCCAGTCGTAGAGTTCGCCACCTGAGATTTCAATCGCATTCCACATTGGGTTCTTCTGCCACACGTTGTCGTACTGAGCTTGAAACATCTCAGGCAGCACGCAGGCATCGACCACCTCGCGAACTTCTTCGTGAGACGGCCAAATGTCTTTAAGAAATACCTCGGCTCCGTCTGAATCTGTGCCTAAGGGGTCTCGGACGAGATCCTTATCCACGGAGCCGGCCAAAGCGTAAGCAACCACCAACGGCGGGCTCGCTAAGTAATTGGCTTTTACGTGCGGATTGATTCGTCCCTCGAAGTTTCGATTGCCGCTGAGTACGCCGGAGACGACAAGATCGTGCTCCTCAACGGCTCCGGAAATGGGTTCAGGCAGGGGGCCGCTGTTGCCAATACACGTGGTGCAGCCATAGCCGACGGTATAGAAGCCGATTTTCTCCAAGTCCTCGTCCAGGCCGGCACGCTCTAGGTAATCTGTCACCACACGGCTGCCGGGGGCGAGGCTTGTCTTCACCTGCGGGCTGACAGTGAGTCCGCGCTCAACGGCTTTCTTAGCAACTAGACCGGCGGCAACCATGACCGAAGGATTACTTGTATTCGTGCAACTGGTAATTGCGGCGATCACGACAGACCCATGCGCGAGTGGGAATTGTTTGTCCTCCCAAAAAACCTCGACTCCATCGAAACCTGCGTCGGCGACGGCCACGGCTGGATCGGGTTGAGCGGCACCCGGCTCGATGGGCTGTCCACCCTCACCTTCCCAACGTCCTTGGGGTGAACCGTCGGCAGGATATTTATTGAACACCTCACCCAAGTCGTGACGCCAAGTGCTTTTCATGGCACTCAAACTGATGCGATCTTGTGGCCGTTTCGGCCCTGCGAGGCTTGGCTCGACGGTGGAAAGGTCGAGTTCAACTACCTCGCTGAAGGTGGGGGGTGGCGTGCTTTCGGTTACGAACAGCCCCTGCTCCTTGGTGTATCGTTCGACCAACTGCACTTCTTCTTCCGTGCGACCTGTGCGTCGCAGATAGGCGAGCGTTTCCTCATCAATGGGAAAGAACCCCATCGTGGCACCGTACTCCGGCGACATATTCGCGATCGTTGCCCGGTCTGCGAGCGACATTTTCGCCACGCCATCGCCAAAGAACTCGACAAACTTTCCGACGACACCCTGGCCACGCAAGATTTCTGTGACGGTGAGAACCATATCGGTCGCCGTGGCACCGGCTGGCAATTCGCCGGTGAGTTTCATGCCGACTACTTCCGGCATGAGCATATAGATAGGCTGCCCGAGCATGACGCCTTCCGCTTCGATGCCACCAACCCCCCAACCAACGACCCCCAGGCCATCGATCATCGTGGTGTGGCTATCGGTGCCGACGAGCGAGTCGGGCACGGCTACCGTGCCTGCATGATCTTCCCGCAGGAATACGCACTTCGCTAAATATTCGAGATTCACCTGATGAACAATGCCCGTGCCTGGAGGAACCACGCGGAAGTTGTCGAATGCTTCTTGTCCCCAGCGTAGGAACTCGTAGCGTTCTTGATTGCGCGAGAATTCAAGCTCGATGTTCAAATCAAGTGCCGCATCACTGGCAAAATAGTCAACCTGCACAGAGTGATCGATCACCAAGTCGGCTGGAACCAGCGGATTGATCTTTTTCGGGTCGCCGCCCAGTCGTTCCATAGCGGATCGCATGGCGGCAAGGTCTACAACTGCAGGCACACCGGTAAAGTCCTGCAGAACCACGCGGGCCGGCTTGAAGGGGACCTCTACCTCGCCCGAAGCGGCAGTGGCGGGAGACCAGGCAGCCAGATTCTTCACGTCTTGCTCGCGAACTACATAGCCATCGCAGTTTCGCAGGCACGATTCCAGCAGTACCCGAATCGAAAACGGCAGCTTGTCGATCTCGGCAAGCCCCGCTTTTTCCAACGCCGATAGGCGATAGATGCCTGCCTGGCCGGAACCGGTATCGAAGGTGTCGCGTGCGGAGAACGGATCGGTTTTCAGTGCCTGATCTGCCATATCGTCAATCTCTCTCACTTTGGGTGTCTAAAGAACTCGCCTAGGCGCAGATACGCAGTTTAGCGTTTTCCCATGGCCCTGTCTGGGGGCAACGTGATAGGAACACAACACGTCTAGCCGGACCGGGTGTGCTTGCAGAGACTCGGTAGGGCAATCCAGCCAGTTCGGTTAGACTGGGCCGCTACTAATCAGCCTCCAACATTCGCGATCAAAGCACACTCCCCCATGACCGAAGCCGCCGGTACCGTCGCCGTAAAATCTTCTGGCTACCTCACCAGCCCGCCCCCCACGGACAAGATGCCTGGGGGAATTCCCTACATTGTTGGAAATGAGGCGGCCGAGCGATTTAGTTTCTACGGGATGCGCACGATTCTGACCGTATTCATGACCAAGTATCTTGTCGATTCGTCGGGGGCACTAGCCACGATGAGCGACGAGGATGCGAAGTTTTGGGTGCATACCTTCATTGTCGCTGGTTACACGTTCCCATTGCTGGGAGCGATTGTGTCCGACTGGTTGTTTGGCAAGTACCCGACCATCCTCGTATTGAGCATCGTCTACTGCCTGGGACATCTTGCACTTGCATTGGATGAAACTCGTGTCGGACTTGTTACTGGGTTGGTCCTAATCTCGCTTGGGATGGGAGCGATCAAGCCGTGCGTTTCGGCTCACGTGGGTGACCAGTTTGGACCGGGCAACAAGCACTTGATGAGCAAAGTATTCGGATGGTTCTATCTCTCGATCAATCTTGGGGCGTTTGCTTCCTCACTGCTCACTCCCATTTTGCTCGACAAGCAACAATTTCATGACACGTTTGGAAGCTTTGCAGACACCTTAACTTCGCTGGGAGTTCACCCAGGGCCATCACTAGCCTTTGGCGTTCCAGGAGTTCTCATGGCGCTCGCTACCTTTGTCTTTTGGCTGGGGCGCAATCGCTTTGTTCACATCCCCCCCAAGGGGGAGTCCTTCATCAAAGAAGCTTTCTCTGCGGAAAGCTGGGGCGTATTGAAACGGCTCACGCCGATCTACATCTGTGTGGCGGCCTTCTGGTGCCTATTCGACCAAACGGCTAGCGCTTGGGTTTTGCAAGCAGAGGACATGAATAAGAATTGGCTTGGGACAGAATGGCTACCAAGCCAACTGCAAGCTGCAAATCCGCTGTTCATACTCATCCTCGTTCCATTGTTCTCCTACGTTGTCTATCCGGCACTGGGCAATCTCGTTGCGCTTACACCACTGCGAAAAGTCGGCATCGGGATGTTTCTCACTGTGCCGGCTTTCGCAATTAGCGCGTTGATTCAAACTTCGATAGACGGCGGAGGATTGCCGAGCATCGGTTGGCAAGTGCTTGCCTATGCGGTTCTTACTGCGGCTGAAGTGATGGTTAGCATCACTTGTCTAGAATTCAGCTACACCCAAGCTCCAAACAGCTTGAAGTCCTTTATTATGTCTATCTTCCTGTTGAGCGTCGCACTTGGAAATGAGTTCACTGCCGTTGTGAACCTTTTCATTCAGAATGAAGATGGCACATTGCTGCTAGAAGGCGCCAGCTACTATTGGTTTTTCACCGCCGTGATGCTCGTAGCTGCCGTCGCCTTCGTCTTTGTGGCCGTGCGGTACCGAGAGAGAAGCTACATTCAGGGTGAAATGGAAACCACCTAGTTGTTCCCGCACAGTAAGTTTCGACCCGGTCCCTCTGCATCAAACAAGTACACATCCTCCGGAGCAACCGTTGCTCTAACGGCCACCCCTTCCGCTTGCGGCTTAGCTGCTACTCGAGTTGCAATGGTTTGCCCGCTGGGTAGCTCAAGATAGACATCCATCATACTGCCCAGCGGTTCGACGACGCTCACCGTGGCGGGCAGTCCCGCGACGCCACCGTTGGCTTGCAGCCCAAAAGCTTCAGGCCGAACGCCGGCGACCACGTTTCGCAGGCCACTTCCATTGAGCAAGTGCCCTGCCCTCTCACCCAGGTTCAACGTACCTGCAGGCGAAACAAAATCGACCCCCGTGCCGTTGCGCTGAATCGTCCCCTCGAAAAAATTCATTGGTGGCATGCCCAAGAAGCTAGCTACGAAACGGTTCGCTGGTTGGTTGTAGATTTCTAGCGGCGCGGCACACTGTTGCACGATCCCGCCCTCCATGACCACCACGCGATCGCCAAGTGTCATCGCTTCTTCTTGGTCGTGCGTCACGTAAATGGTCGTCGTGTTTAATTGTCGATGGAGCCGTTTCAGCTCCGCGCGCATCTCGACACGAAGTTTTGCGTCGAGATTGGAGAGCGGCTCGTCAAACAGGAACACTGCCGGCTGCCGTACAATGGCTCGACCAAGTGCCACACGCTGGCGTTGCCCGCCAGAAAGCGCCTTCGGTTTGCGATCCAATAACGGCTCTAATCCTAGCAGCCCGGCGGCCCAGGCGACTTGTTCGGCGATCTTTGCTTTGGGCGTCTTTCGCATTTTCAGGGCGAACGCCATGTTCTGCCGTACCGTCATGTGCGGGTACAGCGCGTAGTTCTGGAAAACCATCGCGATGTCGCGGTCCTTGGGGTGGACGTCGTTCACAATACGCTCGCCGATATGCAGCGTACCGGAGGTAATTGACTCCAACCCGGCGATCATTCGTAATGTTGTCGTCTTGCCACAGCCAGAGGGGCCGACGAGGACGAGGAATTCCCCGTCGTTGATCTCCAAGCTGACAGAGTCGACAGCCAGCGCAATGCTGTCGTAAGTCTTGCAGAGTTTATCGAGCGTTACGGCAGCCATTGTCTATCGCGAGAGTGATCGTTGTGTGAGTTAGCAAACCAAACTTCGTTTGACAGCTGCATACACTGGTAGCGTCAAGCCGAGCCCTAAGTTTAACATGGCAGCACCTGATGTGGCTCTTAAGAGAACCAAAACGCGAAGGACTCACCTCTAGTGACAAAGCAAAGCTCTACGGATGAACAGGGTGACAGCCAATCGGGCAGCGCACGCTCCTGGTGGCTGAAGGGGCTGGCACTATGTGGTTTTCTCGCTGCCATCGGAGTTGGATACTACTTTTTTGCTGATCAGCTGTCTCTGAAGGCAATTGCTGAGAAAGAGTCGGCCCTGCAGGAATACCGCCAAGCACATCCCGTGCTCGTTTACGTCCTGGCCTTCGGGCTCTATGCCATGGTAACAGGCCTGTCCCTACCGGGGGCGGTGCCGCTTTCGTTGGCATACGGTTGGTTTTTCGATCTTGTGCCCGCAATTATCCTTGTCAGTTTCGCCTCGACCACGGGTGCTACCATTGCCTTCCTGGTAAGTCGCTACTTGCTTCGAGACATCGTGAAGTCGAAGTTTGGCGAGCGACTTTCTACTTTCGAGGAATCGCTTGAAAGTGAGGGTCCTTTCTACCTGTTTACCCTCCGCCTCATCCCAGCCGTGCCGTTCTTCGTACTCAACATCGTGATGGGGCTGACGCCGATCCGAGTGGTCACGTTCTGGTGGGTCAGCCAACTCGGCATGCTGGCAGGGACGATTGTCTATGTCTACGCGGGCCACACCGTCCCGAGCATTACCGAGCTAGCTGAACAGGGAGCAAGCGGCATCCTGTCGCGACAGCTGATCATTGCATTCATAGTCTTAGGCACCTTTCCGTTAGTAGTAAAATACGCCATGAAACGCTGGAAAGGCACCGACGCAAGAAACTAACCACGTAGGACACGAGGTATGAGTTAGTGCACAGTGTTCTTTGTGATCTTCGTGGTTCACACATTCTCCAAGAAAGCCTTATGCCATGCCACGGTCCGAAGCTCTTTCGCCCTTCGATATTCACAATCAACTACTTGAAGAGCGTGTACACCCGCCCGATTGGGCCAACCCCACTCCTGATGGGCGATATAACCTCGTCGTGATCGGAGCTGGCACCGCAGGCCTAGTGACCGCAGCGGGGGCGGCCGGGTTGGGGGCGAAGGTCGCGCTCGTGGAGCGCGAACTCATGGGCGGCGATTGCTTAAACGTCGGCTGTGTGCCTAGCAAGGCGCTGATTGCCAGCGCTCGCGCTGCAAGGTCGGCCCGTAACTCGAATCTTTGGGGCGTTGCCACGGGCAATGCAGAAGTCGATTTCCCAGGGGTCATGGAGCGGATGCGCAAGCTACGCGCCGGGATCAGCCATGTTGACTCGGCGGCCCGGTTTCGTGAACTGGGCGTGGACGTATTTCTCGGCCAGGCGAAGTTTACAGATAGCTCGCATGTGCAAGTTGACGGGCAACATGGCAGTCAATCGCTGCATTTCAAGAAAGCCGCCATTTGCACCGGTGCCCGTGCTGCCGCGCCGCCGATTCCTGGCCTGAGCGACGTGGAGTATCTCACCAATGAAACGCTCTTCTCATTAACGGAGCTTCCCCAGCGACTAGCCGTCATTGGTGCCGGGCCCATCGGCTGCGAAATGGCCCAAACGTTTGCCAATCTCGGTTCCGAAGTCCTGTTGGTGGAAGCCGCTCACGGAGTCCTACCCAAGGAGGATCCCGACGCTGCAGCAATTGTGCAAGAATCCATGACCGCAGATGGCGTGCAATTGCTGTGCTGTGGCAGGGAATTGCAGGTTTGCTCAACGGATGGTGGAAGAATCCGCCTCACCGTTGATTCGCACGGCAAGAGCTACAGCGAAACGGTCGACCAGCTACTGGTTGCTGTGGGACGAAAGCCAAATGTCGAAGGCCTAGGCCTCGAAGCAGCCGATGTGGAGTTCGACGAGAGGAAGGGCGTCACGGTGGACGATCACCTGCGTACCACCAACTCCAGCATATTTGCGGCGGGCGATGTCTGCTCGAAGTTCCAGTTCACACACGCTGCCGACTTCATGGCTCGCATTGTCATTGGCAACTCGCTATTTATGGGGCGATCCAAAGCCACCGCACTGACGATTCCCTGGGCGACTTACACTTCGCCTGAGATCGCCCACGTGGGGCTCTACTCGAGTGACGCTAAGGAGCAAGGCATCGAGATCGACACCTACACCCAGCAGTTTGATGAACTCGATCGAGCCATCCTCGAAGGCCATACCGAGGGCTTTGCTCGCGTTCACACGCTTGCTGGCAAGGACACAATCGTCGGCGCTACGATCGTCGCCCCGCACGCCGGTGATCTCATTAGCGAAGTAACCCTCGCCATGACTACAAGAGTCGGCCTTGGTAAACTCGCCAATGTTATTCACCCCTATCCGACGCAGGCAGAAGGCTTGCGAAAGCTGGGCGACCAGTACAACAAGACTCGACTCACACCGCTAGTGAAGTGGTTCATGGGCTTGTGGCTCAGCTGGACGCGGTGATCTAAGGCACGCAACAATTCACACGCGTAGGAAAATGCGGTTCCGATAGAGCAAGTAGAGCAGCAGCCACTCAACAACAATGTACGCGACAACCGACAACATAGGTTGCCAGTCGCCTGTCAACGAGAGCACACCTCCAAACAGGTAGTCCCGCGTGTGTCCCAGGTCAAAAACTCTTTGGGCGACGTAGATTAGGATCGAGTTACTGCCGATCACCACGAAGAAAAACGCCCAGCTCCGAAGCTTCCACACGTCGATGACGAGATAGAAGGTTGCTAGGAGCAACAAGCTCCAGCCACTGCAATGCAGCACGAAGGAGCTACTCCACAGATTCTTATTGATCGGGAATTCGTGATTCCACATCCAAGCTGCAGCCAAACACGCCACTCCTGCAAGAGCTAGGAGCAACGACTTCATCGCGCCCGTTACGTCCGGTTTCTTGAGCAACTGCCCCGCAAGTGCCCCAGAGAGGGCAGTAGCTATTGCCGGCACCGTGGATAGTATTCCCTCAGGGTCGCGGACTTCCTTGTACAATTTACCCGGTAGTAGCAGCCGATCGAGGTAATCGGTTAGCGTGTGCCCCGGGGCGAGATCTCCTGCTCCGAACTCAGGTACAGGTATAAACTTGAGTGCCGCCCAGTAACCCACCAGTAGCCCAGCGATCCACAGCAATTGCCCGCACCAGTTGGTGTTCAGCATGATCACAGCAGCAAACGCATACGCTAGCCCAATGCGCGCTAGCACGTGGGGATAGCGCATGTTCTGAAAATCGAGTTTCAACAAGCCGTTGAGAATGAGCCCGAGCACGACCAGCGTAAGGCAGCGTATCAGCACGTGGCGATAGAGCTGACCTTTCGTTTCCCCCCGCCCCAGCCGTTTCTCAAAAGAAAACGGCATTGAAACACCGGCGAGGAACAGAAAAAGCGGGAAGATGAGGTCGTAGAAAGTAAAGCCGTGCCACTCGGGATGGTGTGCTTGCTCACTCATCCAATCGAGCCAGGGCCAATCGTTCAATTTCGCAGCTTGACGGACGAGCTGATCGCCGCCAATGATGCAGAACATATCGAATCCACGTAGCGCGTCGAGGCTCACCAGTCGTTCTGAAGCATGAGTAGCAGGTGGCACAGATTGTGAGTCATCAATCATGCGAGTTTCTTTCGCCATGGGTTTCTTAAACCTAATTCCGTCCTGGAGGTCGTTCTACCGCCTAAGAAATTGTGACCGCATCCCTGCTGCATGGGCAAGTGCCCGCTAGTAAAACTTATGAAAGCAGCCATGTTTACACCGGTGTATTTTCCCAGTTAACAAGCCAAGTGCCCAGCGGTAGGCGCCTCGGGTACCAGAATTATGTTGCAGCTAAGTACATCCGCAACCAGGTGAACTATGACCCTAGATCATCCGCAGCTAGTGAAATCGCTTCGATTGGCTTATTCAGCAGAAAAGGCCGCTGCCTTCGCCTACATTGGGCACGCGGGCTCAGTGAAGAGCCAGGAAGAGAAGGCGGCCATCAAGCAGATTGAAGATGACGAGTGGGGACATCGCGAAACCGTACTCACCATACTAGAACAGTACGATATTCCGATTTCACGCTACTACGAAGTGAAGTACCACGTGATCGGTAAGATCATTTCCATCAGCTGCTACGTCATCGGCTGGTTCATGCCGTATTACTTTGCTGGTCGTCTCGAAAGCGGCAACGTGTGCGAGTACTTCGTGATGATGCACTACTTCAACGATCTGGGCATCACGGAGCATGACGCCGCGCTGTACGAAATGGGCATGAAGGAAAAAGAGCATGAAATTTATTTCCAAAAAAGTTTAGAGACCAACCGACTGCTCCCGCTATTCGAGAAGATATTTGGCTGGGGCAAAGAGAGTAGCTACAACGATATCGACTTAGAGAACCGATATTCCTTGGAGGCTTCGAAGGCATACTGTCGGAAGGAGAAGCGATGAGTGTAATCACTGATTTCGCCAAGGGTCTTGCACAGCAAGACGGTATGCTTTCTGGCAGCCTCCGCACCAAGGCAGAGCCAAGATGAACCTACCCTCAGCCACCATGACCGCACGCCTTGCTGGGAGGGAGGATATTCCGACGACAGGTATTGCGTGCTCAAGGTCAGCGATTGCCAGCGAGCGTGATGGCAAGTTTTTTGGATCGTACTACTCTGCGATCCAATTCAGTAGCCGGCGACCTCCTACTAGACAGTATAGTCGCTGATCTACCGACAGGTGTTCGGTCAACATTTCTACGTCGGCACTAGGCTTCTTGCCCTGCCGCTTGAACCAGGAGATCATCCCCCGCAGCGGCAGAAGGTCAACGCATGAATCTCAATTTAGCTATACTGGAAACCGCTGGCATCCACATGGCCGCAATGCTCCAGTCAAGTGAACTCAATCGCTTGAAATAGCATGCTCAAAGCGAAATCGAAGTAGTGAGTTGCAATCCTTACGAATTGGCGGCCTTTCCATTATTTTCCACACCTCACTGAAAGACTCTGACTATGGATGGCTGGCTGCACGATGCCTTATTCATTTCCATTGCCTTGCTGCTTGTAGTCCTCAATGGTTTTTTTGTCGCGGCTGAGTTTGCACTTGTCAAAGTGCGGCTAAGCCAAATTGATGCCCTCGTTCAGGCTGGACGACCATTTGCCAAAACGGCACGTTGGCTCACCGAACGCCTGGACGCATCGCTTTCTGCCTGCCAACTCGGCATCACCATGGCATCCCTCGCTTTGGGGTGGGTTGGCGAGCCGGCCTTCGCCCATCTGTTGCTGCCACTCTTCAAGCTCGTTGGCGTTCAATCAGAAGAAGCTTTGCACATCGCCTCATTTATCGTGGCATTCTCTGCAATTACAACTCTCCACCTCGTCATTGGTGAGCAAGCTCCAAAAATCTTTGCGATCCGTCGCCCGGAGCAGATGATCCTCTGGTGTGCTGCTCCCATGAAGTTCTTTTACATTATCCTTTATCCATTCTTGGTCGTGCTGAACAAGACGACTGCCTGGCTGCTCAAAAAAGTGGGCATCGATGGTGCGAGCGAGCACGGCTCACCACATACGGTAAGTGAGATTCGACACCTGTTGCGCGAATCACACGTCCAAGGTAATTTGTCGCGGGCTGAGCACCGACTGCTGAACGCAGTCTTTGAGTTTGAAGATTTGATATGCAGACGGGTTATGGTGCCACGCAAGGATGTCGTTTTCTTTGACGAAGGGCAATCTGTAGGAGAGTGTTTAGCGGTTGCGAAATCGACCAAGCATACAAGATATCCGTATTGCAACGGTTCACTTGACGACGTACGTGGAGTCATTCACATGAAGGATTTACTTGGTGTGTCAGCAGCGGATACAGATTTCAAAATTGATTCTATCAAGCGCCCTGTCCACAAAGTGCCGGAGAAGATGCCAATCAGCAAGTTGCTAAAACATTTCCAAGCTACCCACCAATTGCTGGCATTCGTCGTCGACGAGTATGGGAACGTTATCGGCATCGTAACGCTCGAGAACGTTTTGGAGTCAATCGTTGGCGCCGTGGAGGACGAGTTTGACACGGAGGAGCCTCGGATAAAGGAAGAAGGTCCTGGGAACTTTGTTGTATCTGGCAGCACGTTGCTACGGGAGATTGAGAAGAGGTTAGAACTGAAGCTAGATGAAGGTGATGTCGATACTGTGGCGGGAGTCTTGATGTCTAGGTCAGGTAAACTACCTACAGAAGGTGATAAAGTGGCCTTTGACGGAGCCATGGCAGAGATAATTGAAGTCGAGCGAGATCACGCGACGAAAGTTCGATTTACGCTCGATAGCGATAGTTCCCAGAGCGACGACTTGTAGAGTACGAGGCTAGATCGCAGTGCACTTTAGGCAACTAACGAAGTGTGAATATGACATTTTGCGTAAGGCATGAAGGCAAAAGAAGGATTGGTGGCGATTGCCGAGGCTGTCTTACCATGGGAGCGGAACAGAGTGCAGCAAAAAAACAGCGTTCCCACCTCACTGTTCCCAAGAATAGTCCCGAGGGATCCAGCCTGCTCGCCTGTTGGCTTCGCGTGTCGACGTCAAGCATGGTCTTCCACGAAAGGCGCCTCTTGGGGCTGTTTCTGTGAAATCTTTCCTGCGATCCAGTCGAGTCCAAAATGAGGGCAACGACGCCACTGATTTGTGCAGCCCTAGCTACGAATTGGGTTTGTGATTCTCGTTGAAGGCAACAAAAAGCTGGAAATGTTGCCAATATTCGATGATCGCACTTCTGTAGTAATCGGGCATGCCATTTGCACTGTTTAGCTGTTTGGCAATGCACTCTAATGGATAGCCGGTGCTAACGACTAATCAATCTCCCTATAATGGCGGTACCCCTCGTGAGGAGTCTGGAAGGTTATGAAACCAACGGTAATTTTGACGAGTACACCAGCGGTGGAAAGCGAATTGAAGCTTTTGTAGAGAAAGTTTCAGCCAACCTCTCTGCCGACGTGCTCCGCATGCGGCAACAGGCGGCGATGGAACATCTTCACCAACTGGGCATTACTTTCAATGTCTACGGCCACGACGACGGAGTTGAAAAGGTCTGGCCGATAGACATTCTCCCCCGCGTGATTGGTGGCGATGAATGGGGCACCATTGAGGCGGGTCTCAAGCAGCGCATTCAGGCGCTCAACCTTTTTCTTGATGACATTTACGGTGAGCAACGCATCATCGCTGAAGGCTTGATTCCAAAATCGTTGATTGCCTCGGCAGACTCTTTCCGCGATGTCTGTCGTGGACAGCGACCTCCGCATGGCGTGTGGACACATATTACCGGGACCGACCTAATTCGCCATAGTGATGGCACCATTTATGTGTTGGAAGACAATCTGCGCTGTCCATCGGGTGTCTCCTATGTGTTGGAGAACAGAGAGGTTATGAAGCGGGTACTTCCGGAGTTGTTTAGCGGCGTGGGTGTGGCACCAGTGGAGGAATACCCTGAGCTACTTCTCAAAACGCTCATCGAGACAGCCCCAGAGCGTCGCGAGGCACCGACCGTTGTCCTGCTCACTCCAGGGGTCTACAACTCAGCCTATTTTGAGCACTGCTACTTAGCTCAACAAATGGGAGTCGAGCTTGTTTGCGGCGACGACTTGATCGTCCAAGATGGCACCGTCAAAATGCGAACGACCAAGGGCTTGGAGCAAGTCGATGTGATCTATCGACGCATCGATGATGATTTCTTAGATCCTGAATGCTTTCGTGAAGATTCGCTGTTAGGTGTGCCCGGTTTGATGGAGGTCTACCAGGCAGGCAACGTGACACTCGCCAATGCTCCCGGGAACGGCGTTGCCGACGACAAGGCGATCTACGCCTACGTGCCTGAGATCATCCGCTATTACCTCTCGGAAGAACCGAAGTTGGCTAACGTCCCCACTTACATTTGCGATGACTCTAAACAGCGGCAATATGTGCTTGAACATATCCACGAATTGGTTGTTAAGCCGACGAACGAATCGGGGGGGTACGGCATTGTGCTTGGTCCAATCGCCTCGAAAGCGGAACTCGCAGAAACCGCGGCGGCGATCCAAGCCGACCCGCGTAATTTTATCGCTCAGCCCATGCTTTGCCTTTCGACCGTGCCGACGGTCACCGACGCGGGATTGGCACCACGCCATGTGGACCTTCGGCCCTTCATTCTCTACGGAAAAGAGATCCGAGTCATGCCCGGGGGCCTGACTCGTGTTGCACTGCGTGAGGGTTCGATGGTGGTTAATTCTTCGCAAGGAGGTGGCAGCAAAGATACGTGGGTTCTCACGCAATGACAATGCATCATGGTTACGGAACAATCACAACGCGACGTGAGAAAAACAAATGTTGAGCCGAGTGGCAGATTCGATTTACTGGATGAACCGTTACGTCGAACGGGCAGAAAACGTTGCACGCTTCGTCAGCGTGAATCAAGGCTTTTCCTTGGGAGGTCACGGTGGGGTGCGGGCTCAATGGAAACCGCTTATAGAAGCGAGCGGCGACGAACAACTATTCGCCGAGCATTATTCCGAGCCAACTGAGCGCAACGTCCTCGAATTTCTGATATTCGACGAGCGGAACCCCAATTCTATACGCTCCTGCGTACTCGCAGCTCGTGAGAACGGGCGCATGGTACGCGAGACCCTATCGACTGCCATGTGGGAGGCGCTCAATCGTTTTTATATACGTGTGCGCGAGGCGACGGACAGTCGCGAGGATATCCTCCAGCGACCGCACCAATTCTTAGGTGAAGTCAATCGGTTGAGTCATCATTTGTTAGGGGTCCAACACGCTACGATCTCCCAAGGCGAGATGTGGAATTTTATGCGTTTAGGTCGACTGCTCGAGCGCGCTGATAAAACGTCTCGTATTTTGGATGTGAAGTATTACCTTTTATTGCCCGCTACGAATGACGTTGGTTCCCAGCTGGACGCGGTGCAGTGGACCGCTTTGCTAGACTCGACTAGCGCTTTGACCATGTACCGACGTCGCTATGGCATCATCGTACCAAATCAGGTGGCGGAGTTTCTGATCTTGGATCGATCTTTTCCGCGGTCAATTCACCATTGCGTTACCGGGGCGGAACGAGCCGTCCATGATATCACTGGTGTCTCAACCGATTATTTCAGCAATCCGGCGGAGCAATACCTGGGGAAGCTGCGTTACGAATTGACGTTTCTTAGTATCGAGGATGTCATCTCGCAGGGCATGCACCAATTCGTCGACTCGATACAGGTAAGGCTCGACCGCATCAGCGAAGAAACGCACAACACTTTTTTTTCTCGTCCCAGCCAGCAGCAAACTCAAGCACAGTCGCAGTAATCGCTTCTGGGTTTTAGTTGATATTTGAGAAAGCATCAGCAGCATGCCGATTTGCGTCGCGCTCAATCACGTAACCACCTACAATTACGATCGTCCCATATCACTTGGGCCGCAGACGGTCCGACTTCGCCCGGCTCCGCATTGCCGCACCCCTGTGACCGGGTATTCGCTGCGTGTTACGCCTGAAGACCACTATCTCAATTGGCAACAAGATCCGTACGGAAATTACCATGCCAGATTGATTTTTCGCGAAAAGACAGAGCAACTGAGTGTCGAGGTTGATTTGGTCGCTGAAATGACCGTCATCAATCCGTTCGAGTTCTTCGTCGCCGAAGCGGCTGAAAAATTTCCGTTTCAATACGAACCCGAATTGGTCAAGGACCTGCAACCTTTTCTGGAACGTGATAGCGACACTAAGTATTTGCCGAAATACGTTGAGTCGCTCGACCTGAGTCCTCGCAAGACGATTGATCTGCTTGTTGACATCAATCAACGCTTGCAGCACGACATTAGTTATTTGATACGAATGCAACCAGGTGTGCAGAGCTGCGAAGAAACTTTGAAGAAGCGCTCAGGCTCGTGTCGCGACTCCGCTTGGCTGCTTGTTCAAATTTGTCGACATCTCGGTTTAGCCTCTCGATTCGTATCAGGATATTTGATCCAGCTTGCTCCGGATGTCAAATCGCTCGATGGTCCCTCGGGCCCCACAGAGGACTTCACCGATTTGCACGCGTGGACCGAAGTCTATCTGCCCGGAGCGGGCTGGGTTGGGCTCGATCCAACGTCGGGCCTCTTTTGCGGTGAAGGCCATCTACCGTTGGCGTGTACGCCGCACCCACAGACGGCCGCGCCGATCAGCGGTGCGGTTGACGAATGTGAGGTAGAGTTCGACTTTGCGATGTCGCTGACTCGCGTCCGTGAAGACCCGCGTGTCACCAAACCGTACGACGAGCAAACTTGGCAGCAGATTGACCAAGTGGGGCAACTGGTCGATGAGTGCTTGCAGGAAGACGATGTGCGTCTCACCATGGGTGGCGAGCCAACATTCGTATCCATTGATGACATGGAAGGACCCGAATGGACTACCGATGCCGTTGGCCCCGACAAACAACAAAAGTCGATTGATTTGATTTACCGACTGCGTGATCGCTTTGCGCCCGCGGGTCTTCTGCACTTTGGTCAGGGCAAATGGTACCCTGGCGAGTCACTGCCGCGGTGGGCTTATACATGTATGTGGCGGACCGATGGCGAGCCGATTTGGACCAATCATGAATTGCTAGCCGATCTCCGTACACCTCAAGTATCCGATGCCCAACAAGCAGAGCATTTTGTCCACGAACTTGCTCAGCGACTCGAAGTAGATGATCAGCACATTCGCCCGGCTATCGAGGATGTGTACCACATTCTGCAACAGGAACGAACCCTGCCTGTTGATGTTGATCCAAGCCAGTGTGAACTGGACGATCCGGAAGAGCGACAACGGTTGGCGGGAATTCTTGAGCGCGGAGTCACCACGCCGACCGGCTATGTAATGCCCCTGACGCGCGCATGGTGGCAGGCGGAGGCCAGTTGGACGAGTGGCCCTTGGCCACTGCGGACAGATCGGATTTTGTTAATCCCCGGCGATTCGCCATTGGGACTAAGGCTACCGTTCGACTCACTGCCTGCGGCAGGTGCTGGCGAGCGAGGGAATATTTACTCGGTGGATACATTTGCAGGCCGCGGGCCATTGCCGGGCTACACCGAGATCCGGCACGCCGCACAGCAATCGATCGGGACAGTCCCTGAGGTTTCACTTGCCCACCAATACCGCGACGGACGGGACCATCCAGACGAGGATGAATCATCGAAACGGCATTCGAGCATGGAGTCAAAGTCTGTCGTAGCAACGGCCCTGTGCGTCGAACCACGTGCTGGTCGGCTGCACGTGTTCGTTCCGCCTGTCGGCAGCTTGGAAGATTATTTGGACTTAATCGCACGTATTGAGCAAACAGCAGAAGCCCAAGGAGTCCCGGTTGTGATCGAGGGTTATCTTCCTCCACCTGATCATCGCTTGCAGCAGGTGAAGGTAACGCCAGACCCGGGGGTGATCGAAGTCAACGTGCAGCCTGCTGCCAACTGGAAGGACCTCACGGAGATCACCACAGGCGTCTACGAGGACGCCCGGCAATGCCGTCTCGGAACTGAAAAATTCCAAAACGATGGTCGTCATGCGGGCACCGGCGGCGGCAATCACATTGTGCTAGGTGGACCGTCCCCCGCTGATAGCCCTCTCCTACGGCGTCCCGACTTGCTAAAGAGCTTGCTTGCGTATTGGAACAATCATCCGTCGTTGTCGTATTTATTTTCCGGGCTGTTTGTCGGCCCAACGAGCCAAGCACCGCGGGTGGATGAAGGTCGGGGTGATAATCTGTACGAACTTCAGATGGCTATGAAGCAGATTAGCTCTCCTTGTACGGACGCCCCCCCGTGGCTAGTCGATCGGCTATTCCGCAATCTATTGGTCGATCTAACTGGCAACACTCATCGGGCCGAATTCTGCATCGACAAGCTGTACTCCCCAGATTCCGCCACTGGTCGATTAGGGCTGCTCGAGTTTCGCGGTTTTGAGATGCCGCCACACGCTCGGATGAGCCTCGCACAGCAGCTTTTAGTACGCGCACTGGTTAGCCGCTTTTGGCGACAACCCTACACGCAACGTCTGATCGATTGGGGTAATACCCTCTACGACCGCTTTATGCTGCCTTGCTACCTTGCCGAAGACTTTCGCGATGTCATCGAAGAACTGAACGAGGCTGGCTACCCTGTGGAAAATAGCTGGTACGATACGCACTTCGAATTTCGCTTTCCACTAGTGGGCGAGGCAGACATTGCCGGGTTGCATCTTGAATTGCGTCAAGCCATCGAACCGTGGCACGTCTTGGGCGAAGAACCAGGAGGTGGTGGAACTACACGATTTGTTGATGCGTCGTTGGAGCGATTGCAAGTCAAGGTTTCTGGCCTCGCGAGCGATCGCTTTGCCGTCACCGTTGGAGGGCGGATGCTTCCTCTTAAGCCGACCGGAATTCAGGACGTGAAGGCCGCGGGGGTGAGGTTTCGGGCTTGGCAGCCCCCGCGTTGCTTGCAACCAACGATCGGGGTCCACGCTCCCTTGGTTTTCGATGTCGTTGATCTCTGGAACTCGCGCTCATTAGGAGGCGTTACGTATTACGTTGAGCATCCAGGCGGTGTAAACTCATCTTCGCTTCCGGTCAACGCGCTCGAAGCCGAGAGTCGCCGTGCCGCACGGTTCATGAAACTGGGCCACACTCCTGGTAGAATAGAGGTGACGCAGGAGTCGCCAAACCCACTATTTACTCACACCCTCGATTTGCGAACCACTCGCTGATAGCAGTGCTTCTCAAAGCTTAGACCATCTGTGGATATCGAGACGGACACGCCCGCCAGCACGTTTGATCCTTACATGCCACCTGAGACGGTGCATGATGAGCTGCGCTTATCAACTGGCGAGATTCGGCCGCATTGGCGAACTTTTGCTAAGGGATTTGCGCGGGAGCAGCAGTCAGAGCTTGCCCGTCGATGGGAACACGCCAACCAGATCGTCCACGAGAACGGCATTACGTACAATGTCTTTGACGAGAAGCCAGAGAACAATCACCCGTGGCAAATTGATCTGCTGCCGTATCTGATCGCGGCCGAAGAATGGGATCGTCTCAGCGCGGGAATTGCCCAGCGGGCGAAGTTGCTGTCGCTAGTGCTTGACGATTTGTACGGCCCGCAACAACTGTTGAAATCCGGCGACTTGCCGCCGGAAATGGTTTACGCACACCCGAACTACCATCACTCATTTCATAAGCTGCCGGTCGGGCCTGAACGCCGACTAATGTTCTTTGGATGCGAAGTTGCGCGTTCACCCGATGGGCGCTGGTGGGCGATGGCCGATCGGGCGGAGGGGCCAGCGGGGGCCGGCTATGCCTTGGAAAATCGCATTGTCATTTCCCGCACCTGGCCGCGACTGATTCACGACTGTCATATCCGACGTTTAGCACCGTTTTTCATGCGGTGGCAGCAAGCCTTGGCAGAACTGTCGCCTCGAGCAACCGAGAACCCACGTATCGTACTGCTTACCGCGGGGTCGACGCAGCCGTTTTACTTTGAGGATGTGTATCTCGCGCGATACCTGGGCTACACGCTTGTCGAAGGAGGCGACCTAGCGGTTCGTGACAATTGCGTATTTATTAAAACTCTCGATGGCTTGGTACAGATCGATGTGATTGTCAGTCGAGTCAACGAGTCGGATCTCGACCCGCTGGAAATTAGAAGCTCTAACCGCAATGGCGCTGCGGGCCTCTTGCAAGCGATTCGCGAAGGCAATGTCGTAGTGGTGAACGCTCCTGGCAGCGGATTTGTTGAGTCGCCAGCCATTATGGCGAAATTGCCGCAGCTTTGTCGCACCGTGTTAAAAACCGAACTAATCTTACCCTCTATCGCCACGTGGTGGTGTGGCGATGAGTCCTCGCAACAGTATGTCCTTGATAACCTAGCCAAGCTGGTGATCAAGCCCGCTTTCGAACCAAGTGGCGGCACCGAGATCTTTGGCGAACATCTTTCCAATTCCGAGCAGCAAGAGCTTGCCGGAAAAATCCGCCAAGCGCCAGCTGATTATGTCGCTCAGGAGACGATCGCCCGCTCGGCATCGCCGGTCTGGAAGTCCGAGGGAATGCAAGTCGGACATGCCGCACTACGAACTTTCGCAATGCGCCATGCCAATCATTACGAAGTCATGCCAGGAGCGTTGGTGCGAGTAGCCTTGTCAGCGGACCCGATGAAGCTGTCAATTTCCGCTGGCGACGGTAGCAAGGATGCTTGGATCGTATCCGAAAAGCCCGTTGAAAAAGTATCGCTACTACCCACGGCTGATGACGTACCCGAGCTGCGCCGAAACTCACCGCAGCTACCTAGTCGCGTGGCAGATAATCTATTTTGGTTGGGCCGGCACCTTGATCGTGCGGAAGTATCGGCCCGGCTACTGCGTGTCGTAATCGACCGCCTCTCGGGCGAGCGCGACGCGGACGAGGTCCCCGAACTTCCGGCGCTTATTCACCTGCTGGCCGAAGGTGGTCAGATCGATCCCGAATATGCTATTGAGGATATGCAAGGTTCCTTGCCCGAAATCGAGCAGCGTCTACCAGCGGCCATTTTCGATTTGACTGAACCACGCAGTTTGCGCAGTATTGTCAACGAAATTGCGAGATTGGCATCCACGGTTCGAGATCGACTTTCCAACGACACGTGGCGCGCAGTGAATCGAATCGACGAGCGTTTCCACCCAGCAAGTCCTCAGGATAAAGTGCCATTAGACGAAGCGCTTAGTCTGCTTAATCAACTGGTCATCGACCTGGCGGTCTGCGGTGGACTTATTAACGACGGCATGGTGCGCGGCCCGGCTTGGCGATTTCTGACTATGGGCCGACGAACTGAGCGGGCACAGCTGACGAGCGGTTTATTGTTGGTACTCCTGCAGCCTCCGCTGCCCTCGTCAAGTGTGCTTGACGCAGTGCTCGACGTGATGGACCTGCAAATGACTTACCGCGCAAGATACCTCGCAGCTATTCGCCCCGCGCCGGTGTTTGATTTGTTATTGGTCGACGAATCAAATCCTCGGTCGCTGCTCTATCAACTGAGCGAACTGCAATCGCTGATCCACCTGCTACCCGCCGACGCCCAGCAGATTGGACTTAGCGATGAGCAAAAGATCGTTTCCGATGTCTTGCATCAACTGCAAATGGTGGACTTGAGCAAAGACATGCCCGAAAACTGGAACACGACCGATGTCGATTCTGTGAACAAAGGTTTGGAGTTTGAACTCAATCTTGTTGAACTCCTGCAGAATCAGCAAGATGCGATGAAAGAGCTGACTGCAGCGATAAGCCGAAAGTATCTAGTGCATTCCGGTACCCCGCGACGTATTCAGGACGAGCTCACACGACCCTGATCGCCACTCCCCATGAATTATAGAGTCACTCACACCACGACCTACAAAACCACGAATCGGGTTTCTGTTTGCCACAATGCTGCCTGGCTTACACCGCGCGATACGGGGCGTCAAAAGGTTTCCAACCACGAAATCACCATCAAACCTGCTCCTTCAATTTATAGTGTCCGCGAAGATGTGTTTGGCAATCACGTGACACATTTTTCACTTAATGAAGGTTATGAACAGCTCGAAGTCAAGGCGACCAGCCAAGTGAGCGTTGCTCCGCTGGCACCGATGCCAACCGATACTACACCTTGGGAGAGCATCGTCAAGCGGATACAGGTGCACAGCACAGTAGCCGATCTTGACGCGTTGCAGTTCAAATTCGATTCGCCTCGCAGCCACTATTCATTAGCGGCTGCGGATTATGCCCGCGAGACTTTTTCGCAGGGTCGACCAGTTTATGAGGCAGTTCTTGAATTGACCTCACGCGTCAATGAGGATTTTACTTATGATCCTAAAGCAACAACGGTTACGACTCCAATAGCTGAGGTGCTAAGAAAACGACGAGGCGTTTGTCAGGATTTCGCCCATGTGCAGATCGCCATGCTGCGCTCCTTGGGGTTAGCTGCACGCTACGTCAGCGGTTACGTCCGCACCTATCCGCCGGCTGGCAAGCCGCGGCTGGTTGGTGCAGATGCGTCGCACGCTTGGTTGTCCGTTTATTGTGGCGATTTAGGTTGGATCGACGTTGATCCAACCAATGACAAACGGGCGGGCGAAGAGCATATCACACTCAGTTGGGGACGCGACTACGGAGATGTCACCCCTCTTAAGGGTATTTACACGGGAGGCGGGAAGCATGCGTTGGATGTTTCCGTCGATGTGGCACCGATCGAGACTGACAGCGAAGTAATCTCAGTAGCTTCCTGAGGTACTGGATTTGGGGCACGATGAATTTTTTCAAGTGCCAATGTGGAGCGGCTCTCTTTTTCCACAACCTTGTGCGATATAATCAATGACGATTACCGAGACCGAATGCGAGACGACGTGTATCGACGTCCACTCACAGCTAATTTACGAAGTGGCGAATGCAGCCGAATTTCAGCTTCAGATCGCGGTGCGACCGTTGTCTCAGCAATCGATCGAATCTGAAAGCGTGAAGATATATCATAATGATCAGCAAATCGATGATTCGCAGTGGAGCGAGGTAGCGATCCCCGCCACTGAGAATCGCTGTTATCGTTTTCGTGCCGAACCAGGCCAATGGCGTATTGATTATGACGCTGCGGTTACCAAGATATCGCAATTACAAGCCGGCTCTCACTGTTTGAGTCCCATCACGAGCCTGCCCGCTGAGGCGTTGCCTTTTCTGAATCCGAGCCGCTATTGCGAGTCAGATCGCTTTTTGCAACTAGCAGAGAATCAATTTGGCGGCCTAAAACGTGACGATTCACTGGTCGAAGCCTTGGAAAATATGGTCTTCAATCGCACCAGTTACACGATGGGTTCTTCCAACGCTCAGACGACCGCCACTGACACCTACTTGAGTACGGAAGGAGTTTGCCGCGACTTCGCCCATTTGCTAATCGTGCTCTGTCGCGCTCTACGTATACCTGCCCGCTACACCTCAGGATATTTAGTCGAGCTCCAGCCGCCCGATTTTCATGCGGCGGTCGAGGTGTTTATTGGCGATCATTGGCAAATTTACGATGCCACCCGCTTAGCCTCGCTCGGCGGCTTCGTCCCGATCGCGATTGGCCTCGATGCTGCCGACGTGGCATTTGCTTCGTTCAGTGGTAAGGTTAACATGCTTAACTGCACAATCTCTGCAGTAGCTCGCACCTCCGCTTAGTTGAGAAGCAGTTACGGTTCAAGAACCAAAACAGGATAAACGGTCTCTGCTGAACAGCTCCACTGCTTCCTAGAACAACTCTTAGTTGGAACCAACCGAATTCTAGTGAGGTAGTCTCGGTTTCAATGCCGCATAACCAAACATGCCCAGCATCGCTCCGCCGAGCGTAAACAGAGCCATCCATTCGCCCGCGCCAACCTGAGCGTAGACGGGACCCGGGCAGGCTCCGGTGATAGCCCAGCCGGCTCCAAATAGCATCCCTCCGATGATGACTCCGGTGTGATACGGCTTGGGCTTGTAGGTGATTGGCTTGCCGTCTACGCTCCTGACGCCAAGACGCTTGATAACCAACATCGAGATCATGGCAACGATAATTGCAAGACTGATAATGAGGTACATGTGGGCTTCACGGAAGAGGAACATATCGTGGATCCGTTGCCAGCTAGCGACTTCTGACTTGACGAATAGAATTCCAAGGTAGGCTCCAATTAGGAGAACGCTGATGTAGCCCCGGATCGACACTCCGTATGGCTTTTCTTCTGGTTTCGATGTTTCGCTCATTAGAATACCCCTTGAGTACGTCGCTTAGAAAATTAGGTGGCCCAGGCCCCACGTTACCGCAAGCCCGCCGACGAAGAAAAATATCGTGGCGACCAGACTCGGCCAGTTGAGATTAGAGATCCCCGTGATCGAGTGCCCGGAAGTGCATCCACCGGCATAGCGCGTTCCGAATCCGATGAGAAAGCCTCCAATAAGCAGCTTGATGCCACCTCTGGGAGTTTTGAAGGACTCCGGGAGAAACTCAACCGGTTCGTTTGACAGGAAGCGAGTCGCAATGAATGCGCCAGCGGCAATGCCTATTGCAAACACAATCGTCCACAGGTTTGCCCTGCGATCGTGCTTACTTAGATATTCCAACTTACTATTAGGAGCACACATGGCGCCTGCCTGTTGCAGGCTGGTCGAGATTCCAAAAGATTTGCCGACAAGAATAAACAGAAGTGGAACCGTCAGGCCAATGAGAATGCCCGAGATCCACCAAGGCCAGGGTTGTATGATCCAATCCATATTACATCTCCCTTGAATTTATCTGGTAGTCTGAATCGAGTTGACCGTCTGTTTGCACATCAGACCGTCTTCCATTTCGTAAATCGTATCGAATACGTCGAGCGCTCGTTGGTCGTGCGTCACGACAATCACGCCTGCACCTTGTTCGTGGGCAACTTGGGCGAACAATTCCATGACTTGACGGCCAAGCTGGCCGTCTAGCGCCGCGGTCGGTTCGTCCGCTAGGATGACACTGGGGTGATTTGCTAAAGCGCGAGCCACGGCAATACGTTGCTGCTGTCCCCCTGAAAGCATCGATGGCAAATTGTCCGCTCGGTCGGCAACGCCAAGATAGTCCATCAGTTCCATCGCTCGCTGCCGAGCGGCCCGCCTTGATTCGCCATTCAGCTGCATCGCAATCTGAATGTTCTCTGCCGCTGACAGGAATGGGATTAGGTTGGATTTTTGGAAGATGAATCCAATGTGCTGACGACGAAATGAACCCAGGTTCGTGTGAGGCGTATCGCCTTCCAGCACCAGCTTGCCGTCGATTGTGATTTTGCCGGAGGACGGCGGGTTGATGAGCCCGACGGCAGTTAGGAAAGTAGATTTTCCAGAGCCGCTTGGACCGAGCAACGCAACGACTTCACCTTGCTTGACGTGCATCGTAGCGTCACGCATGGCAACCACTTCAGTATTGCCACTGCCGTAGATCTTTGTCAGGTTGTCGGCTTCGATGGCATTTGGAGCGCCATTCACTGTCATGTCCATCGTGCTAGCTATGTTCTCCAGGGTCATGCGAGGGCCTCGTTCGGAGAGACCTTCATGGCTTTCCAAATGCCCAGCATGCTGGAAAGCACCGAGATTGCGACAACGATTACGGCCAGTTGCATTAAGTCTTCGTCAGAGAGAATGACACGGCGCGGGAACATCGGGAACAACTGCCCACCAACAAGATATGCAATCCCGAATCCGGCGCCACCGAGAATGAGCGCTTGCTGGAGGATCATTCCGAGGATGACTGTATTAGGGGCACCAATCAATTTGAGAAGTGCGATCGAGTGAATCTTGTCGAGCGTTAAGGTATAGAGGATGAGGGCCATGATGATCGCTGCGATGAGGGTCAAGAGGGCTCGGAAGAGCCCTATCTGACGGCGCACTTTCTCGACGTTGCCTGTTAACAGCAATTCACGTTCGCCCTCTGCAGTGAAAACGGAAACGTCGCCCCAACCAGAGATTGTTTCTTTGATTTGGTTCACTTCAGCTCCCGGTGACAACGTCACCATTACTGCGCTAATCTGGGGTGGACCAATTGCAGGGAGTTGTGAGGTCGGCCTCCAAGCGTTGTCAAGCATCATCGGTTGCTGAATTGCGACCTCAAAGTTTTCGCCGCGGGAGTCTCTTGCTGCCCGCTCGAGTCGCACGGATTCGCCGGCAACGTCAAACTGGATCGCCTGTGCATCGGCGACCGAGAAGAATGCGATGCCGTCGCCGCCTGAGCTGATCATGTTACTGGTGGTTCCCACGACGCAGTACGACTCTTTGCCAAGCCTAATCTGCTCGCCGACTATGAGACCAAGAGTCTCATCAGCGATCATTTCATAGTGTGCTTGCCTGAGTAGTCGCCCAGAGGTCAGCGGCAGCCATTGGCCCTTGTCGGTTGGCCAGCTCAACCCCAGCACAGCCATTCGGAGTGGTCGGCCATCACGCTCTCGTTGGATGGTGTGATACACAAATTCGCGCGACGATTGCACCCCGGGAACCGCGGCAGCTCGATAAACTAAATTGGATGGAACGCGGGATTGCTCGGCAAAGGGGCCGCGCGTGTCACGTTGGACAATCCATAGATCAGCCCCAACACGGTCGATGAGCAGCGTTGCGTCTTCGACAATACCCCGATAAATGCCGCCCATCCCCATGACAACCATGAGCAACATGCCGATACCGACTGCTGTCAATGCGAAGCGACCGAGACTGCGTCGAATATCTTTGGTAGCGAGATTCAAGGTGACACGACCCTTCGCCCGTCGGTCAAAACGGCCGTCGGTTGCTCGGGACTGATAACCAAGTCTCCTGCCGCAAGCCCTTCCAGTACTTCCGCTGCATCCCGACCGCGCACTCCGAGGCTGACGGGACGCCATTTGGCAACTCCATCGAGATTGATGAATACGCCCTCAACATCCTTGCGTCTAACAATTGCGCTGGGTGGCAATAGCAGCACATCGTCCTTATTTGTAATCTGGATGTAGGCCTCCGCACGTTGCCCGACCGCCCAGTTTGTGGGGAGTTCAAGCACACGCACATCGACGATGAACTCGCGAGTCTCTCGATCTGCTTCTTTCCCGATGCGAGCAATTTGGCCGGGATAGGTCTTTGCGGGCTCAGAGCGGAACACAACTCTTGCAGGCTGATCCATCTGCAGACGTGCCATTTCTGTTTCGTCAACCCAGGCACTGATCCACAGATCATCGGTCGAGATCAACGTTAGGATATCACTGCCAGGAACCACGACATCACCTGGTTCTCGATTCCTACCAACGATCAGTCCTTCGTACGGGGCATGGATGTGTGTGTCATGCAATATTGTGCGGTGGTACTCTAGTGTCTTTTCTGCTGCCACCAGTTCTTTCTGACCTTCGGTGATAGCCGCCACTGCTCTTGAATTGCCCGCCGCAGCGACAGTGAGGGACTCTACCGCTCTGTCCACGACTTCGCCGCTCACGGCGTTTTGACTTACCAGAGACTGGGTCCTGTCGTGATTTTTCTTCGCTTGGTCATGGATCGCTGCGGCGCGATTCTTGTCCGCAGTCAGGAGAACAATCGCAGCGGTGGCGGCATCCACATTGGCCTCCGCAATTGCAACTTGCCGGTTAAGTTCCTCATCGTCAAGTCGGACGAGCAGCTCGCCCGTTTCTACTCGGTCTCCTTGATCGGCGAGCACTTCTACAATACGACCGGAGATTTTGGGACTGATTGTTGTTTGGACACGTGCTTCCAAGGTTCCCGTGCCCATCACTTCGGCAACGATCATCCCACGCTCAACCCTATGCGAAACGACGGGCACCGGTGCGAACTTTATCCAGTACATGACGCCGCCAGCTATCAACAGCACAGCAATCACCTTCAGTGAGCGCCAATGCCATTGTTTCGTCCGCTTCTGGACATTGCTCATTTGCTTAAACCTTACGCTTGTGGTTAAGCTTGACTCGGTGTCGGCATGTGCTTGGAAATATACGCAGGCTCGCCCATACGTTCGAGTAGATCGAGTTGAAGTTCCAGCCAGCTCATGTGCTGCTCCTCGTCTAACGCGATTCGCTCAAAGAGCGTCCGAGTACCAATGTCACTGTCTTCTGACGCCTGTACGGATGCTTTCGTGTAGAACTCGATTGCTTCTTTCTCGTCCGCAAGGTCCGACTCGAACATCTCCTTCAGCGACGCAGCACGAAGAGGTGTTCTCGCCATAGTCAGTTCAGGCGAGCCATTCAGGAAAAGAATTCTCGTCATGAATTCATCGGAGTGTCCCAGTTCTTCCGTCATCTCTTCTCGCATCTGGGTTGCCAGCAAGCTCAGACCCCAGTCATCAAGGACTCCGGCATGCAGTTGATACTGGTGCATTGCAGTTAGTTCCATGCTGAGAGCGGTTTGTAAGTTCTCTGTTGACTTGTTAGTTGCCATTTTGATTCATTCCTCTTCTTGGTTGGGCATTTTAAAAAAAAACATGCTTTCGATCTAAATACTATCAATTGCTAATTAAGTATTAAGCAGATTGCCTGACTTTTGAACAAGTTGATAGCCACCGCTTAGATTTGCGGCGTCAAAACCTTTTCGTTGGAGCAGTCGGGTCGCCATGTATCCACGTTGGCCAACTTGACAGTATGAGATGATCCTACAGTCTTTGGGTAGCTCCGAAATCCGATTACGAAGTGCTTCCAGTGGAATATTCTGCGCATTATTCAGATGCCCATTGGCAAACTCTTGCTCCGTGCGAACATCCAGCAGGACATGCTCTCCTGACTCTGACTCTGTAGTCAGTTCACTCAAGTGAACGTGAGGATGATCTCCGCGAAGCAGGCCTGACGCAACGAACCCAGCCATGTTGACCGCGTCTTTTGCCGAGCCATATTGGGGTGCGTAACAGAGTTCCGCTTCTTCTAAATCGTAGACGGTCATCCCCGCGTGCATCGCCATCGCGATCACATCAATGCGCTTGTCGACTCCGTTCGTACCGACAGCCTGAGCACCCCAGATTCGGCCGACGTCGGGATCGAACAAGAGCTTCAGTGTCATTTGAGTCGCGCCCGG
Organism: Adhaeretor mobilis; assembly: GCF_007741515.1. Taxonomy (GTDB): domain Bacteria; phylum Planctomycetota; class Planctomycetia; order Pirellulales; family Lacipirellulaceae; genus Adhaeretor; species Adhaeretor mobilis. The sequence goes on along the minus strand of NZ_CP036263.1, from coordinate 4,327,774 downwards.
ATAGTATCCTGCATGATCGTTGGGATGGATGTAGATTTTTTCGTAAGGACGGCTGTCTCGCCGCAAAAGTTTCTCACTGTGGCCGGTCATGGCGGCGGTTTTTCCGAAAATTCCGACAACCGCTGTTCCTTGCGTGCCGCGATACCTTGAATTTCGGCCGAAGATGTGGTCGGCGGCTATACGGCCCTGCCGATTGGCTGGTCCTGCCAAAGGAATCTGTGTTGGTTCGCTCGTCACGAAGTCTTTCACTTGTGCAACATCGCCCACAGCGTAAATGTTTGGATCGCTGGTCTGTAGGAAATCGTTAGTGACGATACCGCCACGTGGACCACACTCGATTCCGGCGTCGAGCGCCAACTTGCTTTCAGGCCGTACACCGATACAGACAGCTGCGAAGTCTGCCCGCAATTCTTCACCTGACTTTAGTTTCACCGTCAGCTTACCATCGGACGTAGAGCATTCTGCGAAGGCCTCAGCCGAATCTCCCAATCGTAAAGTAACGCCCTGATCACGCAAGTGCGCTTCGAGTGGACGAACCATCTCCTCGTCCCATGGTGGGAGAATTTGATTGGCTAGTTCGACCACGGTGACATCAATCCCCCGACGCACTAAGTTTTCCGCGACTTCGATTCCAATGAATCCGGCTCCCACGATCACGGCCCGACGGCAATTGCCAGATGTGACGTGTTCGTGCATGCGATCGACATCCGCCAAGTCTCTTAGTCCCAAGACGTTTGGACCTTCAATGCCGGGAATCGGGGGCCGCAACGGGGATGCCCCGGTAGAAACAATCAGACGGTCGTACGTCTCGTCGTAGACTTCGCCTGATTCCAGATTCTTCACGGCTACCGACTTACCCGTGCGGTCTATCGCAGTGACTTCTTGTCGAGTCCGCACATCCAGGGCGTGCCTTTGTCGCAGGTGCGCAGCAGGAGCTACTAGTAACTTGTCTCGCGATTCAATCTGACCACCGACATAGTAAGGCAGACCGCAGTTGGCATACGACGGTTCGGCGCCGCGCTCAATGAGGATGATTTCAGCATCTTCGTCTAGTCGCCGCGCGCGGGCCGCCGCGGAAGCGCCACCAGCTACGGCACCGACAATCACTATTTTCATCATTCTAGTCCCTTCTTTGGCCGTTCATCGTCGGCACGACTGTTCCTTCGAGAATGGCATTTTTATTCTGGATGTCAGAACGCGGATTCACCGCGTAGCTAGCTGGAAGTCCGATCTTGACGCAAACTCTGGTTAGCACCCACGTGCGGAGCACATACCACTCGACTAAAATCGCGGTAACTCTCGTATCTCTAGCTCTGCCTTACCTTGGTTTTTGCCAGGAGAGCTTAAGCCTCACAAGGAATGAATTCGGCTGCGGTACTCACAGGTAGCCCGGCTTCCTTCCACTCAGCAATACCGCCGCTCATATCGATCACAGCAACGCCTGCTGCTTGAAGAAGACTGGCGGCAATCGCCGACCTGGCAGAACTTTGGCACTGCGTGACGAATGTCTTTCCATCACGCAGCGAGTCTACTTCGTCGGGTAAGCGTCCGAGAAAATGATGCTCGGCGCACGGGATGTGACCAGCGCTCCATTCTGTATCCGAGCGCACGTCGATGAGCGTTACGTCGCCCGTCCTGATCCGCTGTGCTAGTTCATTCGGAGTACTGCGCTGGAAACTCTCGGATGCCAATCCTGCCTCTCGAACTTGCGACGCATTGAAGTTGCCACGAATATCGTCGAGTCCGATCTTGCGTAATACACGAGTTGCTTCGGCAAGCTGTTCAGGGTTGGCGATCAAGTAGACAGGCTTTGAGTAATCAACGACCCAGCCTGCCCAGCCGGCAAGCATTGAAGTTGGAATGTTGATGCTCCCCGGTACATGGCCATCTGCAAATTGGCTCGATGGCGATAAATCAATGACCGTAGCGGAATCCAGAGCTGAGTTTAGCTCACTAATTGGTCGTGACTCGGGCAGTCCTTTGTCACCGATGATTGCCGGCCCTTCCTTGTTAACACGTTTCATCACCGCAAAGTACTTCGGAGCTTCCGGTTGATCCGACAGGATGTACACGACGAATTTATCCTCCTCAGTGAACTGCAGTGCTGGGTTGAATAACTTTTCATAGCCAACTGTAGACGATGGAATCGCACCGAGCCCTTTCCCGCATGCACTACCGGCACCGTGAGCTGGCCAGACTTGTAGGAAATCGGGAAGCTGCTTGAATTTCGCTACTGAGCGGAATAAATCACGAGCACCCGGTTCTGCTGTATTCTCCAGCCCGGCTGCCTCTTCGAGTAGGTCAGGCCGTCCGATAGACCCCACGAATACGAAGTCGCCCGTAAAAATGCCCATGGGTTTGTCAGCGCTCCCGCCCTGATCGGTCAGTAGAAACGAAATGCTTTCCGGCGTATGGCCCGGCGTATGCAGGACATCAAGCTTGATATTCCCAATCATGAACGAGTCGCCGTCCTTGAGCAGTTGGTGGTCGTACTGGTTGGCAAACTGATACTTCCATTCTACAGGACCTTCGTCCGACACGTACAGCTTCGCGCCAATGCGGTCCGCCAGCTCCCGAGCGCCAGACACATAGTCGGCGTGAATGTGCGTCTCCGCAACCGCGATCAGCTTGAGACCTTCGCGGTCGGCCATTTGCAGATACTGATCGATGTCACGCCCGGGATCGACAACGACTGCTAACTTAGCTCGTTGGCAGCCCACCATGTAGGAAGCGTGTGCAAGGGATTCGTCATAAAAGTATTTGAGTAACATCTTTCGGTCTCCATTGGTTTAAAAAACAATCGTTTTGGCGATCACGAAAACAGCTACTAGCACGACCGCAGACGCGAATACTCTCTGCAAAGTAGCCCCATTGAGCCTTGTAGCGACTAAGCCACCGAGCCAAATACCCACCAAGCCCCCCACGAGAAACAGAATCGTCGTATCGAGTGACAACTCTCTTCCAGCCAATAAATAAGACGTGACTCCACTGATACTGATGAGAAAGATCACCAGGAGCGACGTTCCTACCGCTCGATGAATCTCCATGCCGCTAAACAACACAAGGGCAGGTACAATAATGAAGCCCCCGCCAACTCCAAACAACCCCGACAAGATACCAGTCAATAAACCAACAAGTACCAACAATCGGGCACACTTTGAGGTCACTTGAAGCGTGCCGTCCACACTACGCTTACACGCCGAACTATCCTCTCCGGCCTGGCTCTCCATAATACCGATCTCGGTCGCAAGAACGCTGGTCGCCAACTGCGGATCGCGTGTCTTTGCCCACATCCGCCACGCCACAATCAGCATCAAGCAACCAAACATTACCAATAGCACCGTCTCTGAAAACAGCGACGTGAGGTACGTGCCGATTGGTGCGCCGATCATCCCTGCGATGGCAAACATTAGCCCGGTAGGCAGCTCCACTTCACCTCGCCACAAACGAGGCGCGACGCCTATGAGGGCGGTACCACCGACCGACGCCAAGGAAATGCCAACCGCCTCCCTGGGTGCGACCGACAGTCCGTACACCAATAAGGGAACTGCGAAAACTCCGCCGCCTCCGCCGGTCAGTCCCAGCGCGAATCCAACTCCGCATCCAAAGAGTACAGCTAGACCGAACATGATCCATCCTTGACCTGATTCCACGGCATCTTTGCAATTAGCATGCCCATTGCGCAACTATCGGTGATGCCAGCAAACATTAGTCCTGCGCCGACGAATGCCGGTATGCCGGCAAAAAACACATTGCCTGTGATAATGGCGGCTAGGGCGCCAACTAGCACGAGAAATCCGGCAGCTATTCTTACTTGCCGTTCGAGCGACATCGTTTTCTTGCCGCGCACGACCGGCAGCCCCGCCGCGAGCCAAGCCTCCGTGCCCCCTTCGAGGTTTATTACGTTTGTGAATCCAGCGTCGATAAACTTCTGCTGCGCCTTCGCACCACGTGTACCGCCTTTGCAGATCACGTAGAGCGGTTCATCGGCCGATCTGTTGCGTCCTTGCATTACGACGTGCGGATCAAGCGAATCAAGCGGAACGTTTCGTGCAACTGCGGCACGAACTTCGCGAAATTCCACCGACGTTCGAACATCGATGATATCCGCATCGCCTTGCTTATTGTTTTCGGCGAGTTGCCGCACGGAGATGGTTCTGTTTTTGCTCATGATTGCCTCGTCATCTCGAAGTATGGCGATATGTTGAATAAAAAAAGGTGGAGTAAGCGTCATCAGGATTTCAGGAATCGACTTTCAACGCATGCCATGATGTCTTTCAGGTGAGGTTCGGCGACCTGGTAGTACACTCGTCGACCTTCACGTTCACTTGTAAAAAAACCACACCGCTGCATCAATCGCAGGTGCTCTGAGGCCACATTGTCGGGCACCTTGCAATCATCAGCCAGTTCACCAACCGTGTACCTCCCCTGCAGCAACAATTGCACCATACGTAACCGTACTGGGTGTGCCAGCGTCTTCAGGCATTCTGCTGCCTGGGCAAACGCCGCCGGGTCGCCCTGCGGCTTCTTTTTCACTGGTTTCTTCTTTGGATGGGATTTCGCAGCCATTACGCTAATATATCGTCATGTCGCGACACGTCAATGAGTGGTTCTGCCAACTTTTCTGCGATTCGGTCGAGCATCATCCCCATCGGGTGCGTCGAATCAATAGTAAGGCAGCCATGGGACTCGGATAGCTCCTCACGTTCGGCAACTTGCTGCTGTATGAGTTCCGGCCTTCCTTCCGACTTGCTTTCAAGTTCTTTGATACGCTCAATAACTCTGAGTCGGGCTGCCTCTATTGGACATTCGCATTCGATATGAATAGGAGTTGCGCCATGCTTGTGTGCTAGTTTTGTGGCTTGTTCACGCAAGCCATTGGTGAGAAATGTGCCATCAAGCACCACAGTCTGACCAAAATCCAAAGCCTCCTCGGCTGTAGCAAACATCTCCTCATAGACTTTCTGGCGAAGTTCCGGGCGGTAGGTTCCTTTGCCAAAGTCAGAGGGCTTGTCGCTTGCTCCGAAAAGAGTGAGGCGTACTGCATCCGTGCTGATGACCTGTGCAGCGGTCTTTTCAGCCACAGCAGTAGCGAGAGTTGATTTGCCAGTCCCCATCAGACCACCGATGACAAAGAGGTACGGTCCGCCAATTCTCGCGGCGTAGTGATCTGCCCATTGGAGTACCTGGTGGAATTCGCGCAGACGATGCTTGCGAGCCTGACCGTTGGCTTGTGATACCCCGAGTAAGGCCACTTTGGCACGTACCGAAGCGCGGTAGCTCTTATAGAAATCTTGGAGTTCGGGCGGACTAGCATCGCCGCTAAGCTTGGCGTAGGCGTCAAGTAACTTGGCACCAATTTCGCTATTGCCTAATCGCGTGCAGTCCATAGCTAGAAAGCAAAGTTCATCGAGGACATCATTTTTCCGCAGTTCTTCGGAGAACTCTAGTCCATCGATTACCGCTGGCGGAGTTTCAAGAAAAATGTGTTCCGCACGCAGGTCACCATGCCCTTCAACAATGCGGCCGTCGCGGGCCCGATTCAGTAGGAGATCTTTTTGAAGCCAAGCAAAGAGTAGCTGGGCGTTGTGGATCCTGCGAATGATGGGGTGGTGCAGTGGGTCGGCTGCGCTCAAGAGATCCTGCAGATTCGAGTGGCAATGCCGAACTGTTCGCTCGTAGTACTCCTCTGGCTGTAAGACTTGTGGAGGCAAATTGCAGTAGAACGAAACAAGGTAGCTGACCAACTCATTCAACTTGTGTGCGGAGAACTGGTCTTGGCGAAGCGTAGTGTCCAAAGCCAATTTGCTCGGCAAACGCCTCATCTTAACGACGTAATCTATCGGGCGACCCTCCCCACCTAGAACGAGCTCTCCCGTCTGCTCCACGGTGATTGGTAGGACGCCGAAATAGACTTGGTAGGCTAATCGCTTGTTAATCCGTACTTCCTCTTCACATGCTCGCTGGCGTGCTTGTAGGCTTGTAAAGTCCAGAAACTCAAATTTCACGGGCTTCTTGAGCTTGTAGACATACCGGTCAGTGAGGAATAGCCAAGAAATATGCGTTTCAATGAGCTCAGCTTGATTGGTGCCATCGGAGTAGGTCTGAGGATTACTAAGAAGTGCTACAAGATCATCTGACTCGTACTGCTTTTTGGTGTCGTCGATCGAAAGCATCGGAATACCTTGGTTTATGGTAGGTGCATAGCAAGGAACGCCTTGTGAGCAAGCCTCTTCCCAAATATGGGGCAACAATTGCGCCGAAGTGGCAGAGCTCTCTAGCGGCAGGCTTGGTTAGAAAGGTTGTATTGCACAGGGAGTACCTTGTGCGGATCCGCACACTTGCGGATAGGAACGCACACTTCATCAAGGATCCGTCGTGAACTTCCTTTCGACTACCTGTTGGTTTGAGAGACGACACGATTGGCCCGTAAATTGCTTCACAGTTTGATCAGTTTTCCACGCCACCTGCAATGAGGAAGAGCCATGTCCGTTGTTGACTTCTCCACGGAATACCTAGGGATGACACTCCGCAGTCCGATCATCGCCTCCTCGTCTCCCTGCACAGGGCAACCTGATGTGCTGCGCCGCATGGAGGAATTTGGTGCTGGGGCTGCTGTACTTCCTTCGCTGTTCGAAGAACAGGTAGCCCGGGATACAAAAACTCACGAAGCACTTGAAGCAATGGCAGAGTTTCCAACGCTCAACCACTACAACTCGGGTCCCGAGAACTACGTCTCGTTAGTTGAGAAAGCGCGAGCGGCGGTCACTATGCCGATCATTGCCAGCCTGAATGGGGCCTCACTGGGCGGTTGGATCGAATACGCTCGTCGTATCCGCGATGCCGGTGCCGATGCGATCGAGCTCAATCTCTACTTCGTGCCAATCGATCCGAGTGCATCGTCCACAACGGTCGAGGCACGGTACCTCGATGTGATTGCTGCAGTCAGGCAGAAAGTGGAGATTCCGCTATCCGTGAAGATCGGGCCCTACTTTTCGAGCCTCCCCTACTTTGCTCGGCAGGTTCAGGAAGCTGGCGCGGACGGTCTTGTGCTATTCAATCGATTCCTAGAACCGGACATCGACCTGGAATCTCACAAAGTCGCGCCGCACCTTGAACTGAGTCATCCTAGTGAAGCACGTCTATCACTACGCTGGCTGGGGGTTCTTCACGACCAATTACAGCTCTCCTTAGCAGCCTCTAGTGGCATTCACAACGGGACCGATGCCCTCAAGGCCATGGCCGCTGGTGCGAATGTTGTCATGTTAGCTTCGACGCTCTTACAGAATGGAGTGGATTTCATGCAGGAATTTCGGGATGAGATGCTCGCCTGGCTAGCGTATCATGAGTACAAGCAAGTTCGACAGCTGATCGGAACCATGAGCAGGAAGTCCTGTGGATCATCAGCCGTTTTCGAACGAGCCAACTATGCGGCGACACTTGCATCGTACATCGATGAAGGGGTCGCCGTTCGGTAGTCCTTCCCAGAACCAATCTACGTCATTTGAAATTCCAACATGAGCAGTGCTAGTCTTGATCTCTTATTCGTCGATGACGACGACGAACTTCGCCAAGGTTTCGCTAACTATTTCTTCCAACTCGGGCATCACGTTGACCAAGCGGAGAGCGCAGAGATTGCCCTGGAGAAGTTGCAGAATCATGCCTTCGACGTGGTGCTGTTAGATATGGTCATGTCGGGGATGACGGGTATTGAGCTATTAGAAAAGCTTCGTGCAGACAGTGCCGAAACGCAAGTCGTCTTACTGACTGGCGAAGGAACCGTGGAAAAGGCTGTCCACGCGATGAAGATGGGTGCATACGACTTTTTAACCAAACCTACCAAGCTCAGCCAACTAGAGGCAGTGATAGGCAAGGCGGCAGAAGCAGGTCGAATGCGCAACGAAAACCGACGGCTACGCACACTCATCGAACGGAATGCGCCAAAGGGCAGCATGGTTGGTGAATCGGCTGCAATGGAGGAAGTCTTTAGGCTTATTGCCCGCGTTGCCCCCAGTGACAAGCCTATTCTTATCCAAGGTGAGAGTGGCACTGGCAAAGAGTTGGTCGCCCGTGCCCTGCACGAAGCCAGTAGCAGAGCCAGCCACCCGCTCGTCGTGGTCAATTGCGCTGCGTTGCCAGAGCAACTCTTGGAAAGCGAACTCTTTGGTCATGAAAAGGGAGCGTTTACGGGAGCAGCGAACACCAAGCCAGGTTTGTTTGAGGTCGCCGATGGCGGGACGTTGTTCATTGACGAGATCGGAGAGCTTGCACCAGCGTTGCAACCCAAGCTACTGCGTGTCTTGGAAGACGGCTCACTAAGAAGAGTAGGCTCGCTCAAGGAGCGACGTGTCGATGTGAGGATTATTGCAGCAACCAACCGTGACATGGCCACAGAAGTCGCGGAGAAGCGGTTTCGAGAAGATCTCTACTACCGTATTAACGTGATGTCGTTCGTGTTGCCGCCACTGCGAGAGCGCGGCGATGATGTGCTTCTGCTGGCTAACCATTTCGCCGGGCACGGTTGGGAGTTCGGACCCGAGTTCTGCAAGATCCTTACAGAGTTCTCGTGGCCGGGAAATGTGAGGCAACTCATAAATGCCATCGATCGTGCCAAGCTGTTAGCGGACGATGAAATTCTAAGGCAGGAGAATCTTCCGCCAGAAGTGCTAAACGCACCGCATTCTCTGCAATCAGCGGCAGTTCGGTCCGATGCCGATCTTGCTTCGCTCACTCGGGCTCGCGTCGTTCAGGCGCTCCAGGAAGAAAACGGCAACAAGCTGCAGTCTGCCAAAACGTTAGGCGTGAGTCGCCGCAGCTTGTACCGCTTGATTGAAAAGTACAATATCAAGCCGAGCGAACTTCATAGCGAGAGTCACTAATGGTGCCCTCAACGACTGCGCCAGGGTCCGACGACTTGGCAGCCTCGCACACCCCCGAGCTGATTCACGAACGTCTCGCAGCACCTGCGACTCATAGTTATCTGCGGGATTTCGTGTATGGCGCGATTGATGGGGCGGTGACTACTTTTGCCGTCGTCTCTGGAGTCGCTGGGGCCGGGCTATCGACTGGTGTAATCATTGTCCTAGGTCTGGCTAACCTTGTTGGCGATGGGTTCAGTATGGCAGCCAGCAATTACCTAGGTACCAAGACGGAAGAAGAGCTTCGTCGGAAAGCTCGCCGTGTTGAAGAGAGTCACATCACGGATTACCCCGAAGGAGAACGCGAAGAGATCCGTCAAATCTTCGCCATCAAGGGGTTCGAAGGAGATCAACTTGAAGGGGTCGTTGATGTGATCACCGCGGATCGAAAGCGGTGGGTCGATACGATGCTAGTTGAGGAGCTAGGCCTGCCATTGGAAGGACCCTCAGCGCTTCGAGCAGCAATCATGACTTTCATAGCCTTCATCGTAGTGGGATTGATACCTCTCTTAGCATTTATCTTTAATTCGGTGTCTTCCGTTGAAATTGCCAACCCTTACGCGGCAAGTACGCTTCTGACCGCCTTTGCGTTCTTTTTAGTTGGTGCGTCCAAATCGTGGTTTGTCGACCAATCTTGGTATCGAGCTGGAATCGAAACGTTGGCGATCGGAGGCGGAGCAGCAGTGCTGGCTTATGGAGTCGGTTTGTTACTCGGCGGAATCGCCTAGAGGGTTATGCTGGAGTAAATGTTATTTGCAGCCTCCGGTCAGGCTTTTAAACCACCAGCAAGTTGATGTTGTCCTAAGTGACCTCGAACTCTTCAACAGCCGGAGCAGTATCGGTTAGGCAACTGTCGATCTCTCGCAGTTGGCAAGTCTTGTAAAGGAGTTCATGAGCTCCGCACTGCAAGGCCTCTTGTCGCGTTAGGCTGTTGGGGTCGCTAGAAAGTAGGATTACTCTCAGGTCACCGACTAAGCCTCTCAGTTTACGCATCAATTGCAGCCCGCTTTTTTCTGGGAGCGCCTGCTCAATTACGGCAGCATCATAATCCCGAAATGTGGCCGCTTCGAGCGCCTGGCGTGGGTGCATTACTGCCGTCACCTGGTGGCCACGCTGCAGAAACCATTTTGTCATGGTGTCGAGGGTACGGCGGTTACTATCCACGATAAGGAGGGAAAGATTCTTCGACATTTCTCTTCTCGTTAGGTTCACGATAAGGCATTACTCCGTTGTAGCCTTCGCAGGAGTAATGGAGGGATGATATTCATGGCCGCTAATCGTCAGGCAGAGCACACCTGAATTCGGTTCACGACAGCCTCCACTCCATTTGAATGCTTGGCGATCTCCTGTGCCATTTGCTTGAGGTAGTAGCGAGACACTCTACCGTGCAGGATAGCCATGCCTTCGCGAAGGTCGCAGTTAACATCGATTAGGCCGTGGTGACCGTTTCGACGTAACACTTCCGAAATCAAGCACCGGTCCTCGACTGGGGAGGCGGGAACGTTAGGCTCTACAGCAATTTTAGTTTGACTAGATTGGGCAATCATACGGCAAGTTCCTTTCGCTCGGCAATCTGTTTGTGTGAGCCGAATATGGCTAATCGACCCAGAAGGACCATCAGGTAGGCCGTCCAGAACAATCGCAAGTTTTGCGCCAATTACGATTGCCCACGAGATGGCTATGACTGCTGATTTCCCGGATCGCAGTACCCAAGAAGATGTGCGATATCGCGTAACTCTGAGCGATTGAGCACAGAAACTCGGGCAACATTGCAGAGGATCGTCTACTGCAGTATGTGATCAACCGCTACTTTGACAGCACCTGTGAAAGTGGCAAGTTTGACGGGCTTACTGAGGAATGCGAGAACCTGAGCGTCAGATTCTGATAGTGACTCGTCCCCTTCCGAGAGGGCTGAGATAAGAATGGTTGGCATGGGAACATTCGCTGATAGTGCACGCATCGCCTCAATGCCTGGAATTTTGTCCATCCCGATGTCCGTGATTAGCAATTGTGGCCGGTCTGTCCGGCAGGCATCTAATAGTTCACGTCCGTTGGACGCCTGAATCACAACTTGATGGCCTAGGCTACGCAAGACCCCGGAAAAGTACTCCAGTACTTCCGGCTCGTCGTCTGCAATGGCGATTCTTAGGGACTTGCACATTTCTGAAGAGAATGGTGGTGGCGACTATCGAGAAATTTCAATGATGAACTCTGCCCCGTTCCGCTGCCCAGAGCCCAGGAAACCCGAGCCCACGGAAATCGTGCCTCCATGAGCTTCGACGATACGTTGGGCAATTGCCATGCCCAACCCTGTGCCTTTTGCCTTCGTTGTAAAAAAGGGCTCAAAGACCCGACGCCTTTGCTGCTCATCGAGGCCAACGCCGTTGTCTTGAATCGAGAGGCGCCATTTATCGCCCAGTGGGGTGTGCGTTTCTGTCACACTAATGGCGATCTCCACCGGGTCGGAGCAAGCGACAAGAGCGTTCTCAAATAGATTGCGAAACACCTGCTCGAATCGAAACCGATCGACGCGGCAGTATATTTGGTCTGTGGGAATTTGCTCTATGAGATGGACTTGCCGGCCTTGCCTGAGGTGTTGGGTTGCGCTCCAGGCGCTTCGCCATACCTTCGCGAGGGTCGTCTCTTCAAACTCAAGATTTAACGGTGCCGCATAGTTGCGCACCTCTTCATGTAAGGCATGAAGTCTATCGCTAGCATTCTCAATAGAATTGAGTTGGTCTACGAGCAGTTGATGCTCGTCGCAGTGGAGCCGTGCCGTCTCAACGGCGATCTGGATGCGTTGTAATGAATTGCGGCTCTCGTGTGCCAGGCGAGCCGTCGCTTCACCTAGGGCAGTAAGTCGTTCCGCTTGAATAAGCTGTTGCTGCGCATGCTTGAGTTCTGTGACATCGCGGACCATCCCTGTAAACAGTCGCGTTTCTTTAAGCCGCACTTCACTTACGGACAGCTCCATAGGAAACTCTTCGCCACTCTTTCGCCTCCCAACGACTTCGCGACCGATTCCGATGATCTTCTTTTCACCAGTACGCAGATAGTTCTGTAGATATTGGTCGTGCTCTTCCCTGTAGGGCGAAGGCATGAGCATAGAAATATTCTGACCAATGACCTCCTTCACGCTATAACCAAACATAGTCTCTGCTGCAGGATTGAGTGATTCGCAGACTCCCCACTCGTCGATGGTAATGATCGCCTCGACTGCCGTGTTGAGGATCGCCTGCAGGCGTGTTTCTCTATCGGACTTTTCTACTTCGGCTCTAATTCGCTGAGTGAGATCATTGCAGAGACCGACGTAGTGAGTGACGACACCCGCCGAGTTTTTTACTGGAGAGATCAGTAAATCATTCCAAAAAAGTTGGCCATCCTTGCGATAGTTACGGAGGAGTACGCGGCACTCTTCGCCACTGTGTAGAGTCTCACGGATCGTATGCCGAGCTTCCTGGTCACGGTCGTCTTGTTGTAGAAATCGACAATTGCGACCGATCACCTCTTGAGTTCCGTAGCCTGTAATTCTCTCAAACGCGTGGTTGCAATAGATAATGGGCATGTCGTGCTGCGAAGCGTCGCTGATGACCACTCCTACGCCAACGGACTCAATAGCGCGGTTTCGCACGCGTAAATCATTGGCCACTTGGTTGCGTTTGGTCGTGTCAAGTATGGTCGCGACAAAGGCTGGTAGGTCATGAAACGACGCTAATTGCAAATGCACTTCAACTTCGTAGTCGGATCCATTCTTACGTCGATGGAGTGTGTCAAAGACAAGAGTCTCCTGGGAGCCATTGCGTAGCGGCTGGATCAGTGCCTCAAACGATTCACGAGTCATATGAGGCTTGATATCGACCGGAGTCAGCTCGCGCAGCTCCTGGATCGTCATGCCCAGGTTCTCTCGACCTCCTCGATTGACTTGCAAGAACTGCAAAGTAACAGCATCGAAAATAAAGATCTCATTGAGTGATTCTTCGAGAATGCGCCCAAACTCTCGTTCAGTTGAGGAAGGGTCCATAGTTGGCCAGTCGGTGGAAACAACGCGACATCGGAGAGATGCGCAAGCTGAAGCAGTCTAGACCCGAGTCATAAACTGCACAGCTAACCATCTTTAGCCGTATCGACGTAACTGGCAAGCCTTCCTCCTAGACCAAATTCTAGGGTTTGGCCGAGTGTGATGCCCAGAGATCCGTCTGGCACCGCACGCCCCTTCTATTCCTCGACTAACGCGGTAGAGGTATTCGCCGCATTTGTTGCCAACCACCTGCCGCCAATGCCACGAGGCCTAGGCAAAGGAATGAAGACGCCTCGGGGACCGCGACGCTTTCGTAATAGAAGCCGAAATCGATTGACGAATCAGTTTCGGTGGTGCTCAATGTCCCCAATCGGTTGAATAGATCGCGGCCAGGTTCGAAATTGCCGGCATTTGTATCACCAGGAGGCGCCGTTGCCTCCATTAAGAGACTGACAGAGAAATCACCCTGGACATGCCACAGCGCACCCACATCGCCGTTTGGATTCGACAAGCCAGTGGTTGTGCCGTCTTCTACGAACGACCCTGTTCCAGTGAAAGTAAGTGTAAATCGCGTCGGCGAAGCATAGTCTGCCGGCGGGTTTGAGCCATCAAACTTAATAGTCGTTTCCCCGGAGTAAACGAGCGAATTACCGCTGGCTGAAACAAACCTAAAAATCTCATCGCCAGTAATCCCTCCCCCATCCATTGAGTATCCAGTCTTGACCGAGTGGTTAGCGATGCCGAAATAAAGGTTTTCGGTGGCCGCGAGATTGATCCCGGTATAGGAGATTATATAATTGTCCAGTACATCTAGCCCGGATCCTCCTGCGAGTCCAAAAGGTACCGTACCCGGCGCAGATGCTGGCGGGCTGCCGTCGATCACGATGTCCGCTGTGGCCGATTTAAGGCCGACTGTGGTCGCCAAGACGGAGAAGAGACCAACGAAGAGACTACTTGCAATTAGACGAGTCATGACCAATTCCTCAATTCATGGCCTGCAGGGCATGCGGCCTTCCGCTGAAGGCATGCGGGTTACTGTAGCGGCATGCCGCAGGGAAAGCAAGAAATTTCTTGCATCGGCGTCAACAGGGATGCGTCCGCGAAGAGAATATGCCCGCCACTTCATAAGTTGTTTTATGACAAATGTTTATGGCCAGGCCTGCAGGTGAATGTCGGTTGCCTTACACGCTCAACCTCCAGGCCATCTCCACGGACCGTAGTGTCACAACAGGTCAGTGTCATTCGGCCGTAACTTCATTGGGATCCATTGCAGGCTGCCTTAATTGCTTGTGACAATTTACGCAGCTCAATGTGAGTTGCTGAAAACCTAGGGCAACTCCCTCGATGCTCTCTTTCTTGGCTTGGCGTTCGATTTCTTCGACGGCGAACTCAAACGAACGTAGTTGCGTTCCGTAGCCTGGAAATCCGCGACGCACAAACCCTTCGATCTTGCTCAGCGCCTGAAGTTGCTGAGCACTCTTCGCAATCGCTGGAAAATCACCTTGAGCCAAGCCAGCTAGAAGTTGCTGAGATTGCTCGAGCTTCACATCCATCCAGACGTTAAACTCAATGGGCTCATCAATCTCTTTGGTGACTGCCTTGGTCGTCCCCTTCGCATCATCTCCGGTGGGCTGATCCTGACCCACGACCTGAGTAAAGAAAGCAAAGGAAAACGCGACCAACCCAGCTATAGCAATTTTCATCAGTGGCTCCTGAGGCTTGTATGGTACCTGCAAAGTTGCGAACAGCCACAGAGAAGGCAAACCGTGTTCCAACTGGCACGGATTCCTAGAAGGGAGCTGCAGCCTGCCAAACACCAGCGGAAATCCGACTTCGAGTTAAGCACAACTCGGACATGTGTGCGGAAGTGCACACCTGCACTGTGCGGATAGATGTGCAAAGTGCGTTCTTGCTCTTGGAAATTCTGATCCAATTCGTAGAAAGAGTACAGCGTGGCTTGGCATGTTTCTTGCTCTGGTAGTCAACAAGGCAGGGCGGACTTGGGAAGACAAGTCCCTCCTTGTCGTCACTGCCACATCAACATGAAGGAAAAGCCATGAACATTATTAAAATTTTGCTACCGACCGATTTCTCTGAGTCAAGCAAAGCTGCTCTTGGTTACGCGTCGACGTTGGCTGCTGAAACAGGAGCGAAGCTCATCATCGCGCATGTGTTCAACGACACTCCTATCTATCTGGCGGGATATGCTGGGATGGCGACAATGCCGGACTATTCACCAGAGGTTGAAAGAGCGAATCGTAAACTGCTTGAGCAGGTCCAGCCAACCAAGTCAAACGTTCAAGTGGAACACCGCTTCCTGAATGGTCCACCGGAGAAGGAAATCGTTGGCCTTGCCGATCGTGAGCAGGTCGATCTGATTGTGATGGGCACTCACGGGCGAACTGGTCTCTCTCGTCTGCTCATGGGAAGTATTGCTGAAGGCGTGCTGCGCAATGCGAAGTGCCCCGTGCTGACAGTCAAGCAACCTACGCCTGCAGAGGCTTCTGAGGAAGGTTCGAAAAAAAGCGAGGCAGAGCAAGAACAGGCAACTCATAGAGGGCCCGGCATCGAGTCGAAGCTTAGCCTGCACTAGTTCTCGCTTGCTTGCCCACCCTCCCCTTCCTAGAGGTGAATGTCATGAAACTTGGCAAGATTCTCTACGCTACGGACTTTTCCGCAAGTAGCGAGTTGGCCTTGGAGTACGCCAGTACTTTGGCGGCTGCTACGGGGGCAACGTTGTTGGTGGTCCATGTTGATGATGAGACACCGGGGTTGGTGTTCGGAAATGTCGGCTATGGCTACGTGCCAAAAGTCGATGAGATTGCCCGTCAGCAATACGACCGACTGCTGCAAGTTCGACCGGCCTCTCCTCAAGTGCCCTACGAGCATGTGTTCATGCGTGGAGAAGCGGCCGAGCAGATTCTTCAGCTGGCTGCTCAAGAACTGCCGGACGTCATTGTTATCGGAACTCACGGGAGAACCGGCGCGTTTCGGGTTCTGATGGGTAGTGTTGCAGAATCTCTCGTTCGCCAAGCGAAGTGCCCGGTTATGACGGTGAAAATGCCAATCGCCTTAGAAGACGAACCAATCGCGGGGGAAGGTGGAGGTAGCTAGGCCATGAACGTTGCTGCGAAATACTTGCAGGAGATTCGCGTTGCTGACGTCATGACGCGCGACGTGCTCACCGTGTCAGAGCATGCCACCATGCCAGAGGCCTCACAGTTGCTGACCACGGCTGGTGTTACCGGTGCCCCTGTCGTGAACGAATTTGGGCATTGTGTCGGCGTCATTAGCAACTACGACTTTATGCGGCGCGACCGGCCAAGAGGTGGCTCCTGCGGAAACGGTGTAATGGCGGAAGAATCTCTACTGACGAGCGAGGATCTCAACCAACGTTATTGGACCGAATTCGGCGCAGAGGACCTCGTAGAAAGTTACATGAGTAGAGCACCGCAAACGATTAGTGCAAAACTGTCGCTACTTGATGCAGCGGAGTACATGCTTGGAAGTCATATTCACCGCCTAGTTGTCGTCGACGTCAGCTCACGCCCGGCAGGAGTCATCAGCACTTTTGACGTCCTTAAAGCAGTAGTGGCTCATAGCAGTTGCGATCTCTGATAGTCAAGCACTGGCGCTTGGCAAAGACTAGTAGGAAAGGAAGGATAGCATGAACTGGTTCGAAGGTAAGAAACTGCTGGTGCCAATCGACTTCAGCGAGAACTCGCATCGTGCCCTAGACACGGCGTTGGGGATGGGTACGGATGTATGTGCTGTGAACGTGGGAGTGAACCTTTCTGTCACTTCTCCAGAATCGGTGTGGGGAGCACTTACCGAGCAGTCGCAACGCGAACACATCAAAGAAGCTTTCTGGAAGAACTTCGCGGACGAAAGGTATCGCGGAATCGATTTTCGTGTTTCCTTTGGCGACCCAGGATATGAAATCGCCAGCCTTGCCGAGGAAATCGGAGCCGATGTGATCGTGATGCCCTCGCACGGTAGAACGGGGATCAAGCGTATCCTGCTCGGTTCGGTGGCAGAACGCGTTTTACGCCTGGCACACTGCCCTGTGTTGGTACTGCGGCACTAGCCCATTTCGAGTTATGTGTATTCGAACGTATTCGTCCGTGAGTTAAGTTGCTTTTTGGAGATATTGATAATAGCCAGGGAAGACACTAAAACTGACGGCACGGCAAACCCGCACCCGATCCGTGCTTAGGAGTTACTTTCAGTGGGCAAAGCGACTACCAGGAAGCCAATGCGGACTCACACGAAGGGCCTCGCACTGGCAGTCGCATTGATTTGCGGAGTCTGTGGCGGCATGGGGTTTTTCACCTTCGGATATGGCGGAGGTCATGCCTATCTTGGCAATAACCCCGCCTCTTGTGCCAATTGCCACGTGATGCAATCGCAGTATGACAGTTGGATCAAGTCGAGCCATCACGATGTCGCCACTTGCAATGACTGTCACCTTTCTCACGACCCCGTCGGCAAGTGGGTTACTAAGGCTGACAACGGTTTCTTCCACTCGCTAGCGTTTACCACTGGCGATTTCAAAGACCCAATCCAAATCAAGCCGCGCAATAGCCAAGTGGTGCAAAACGCTTGCCTGCACTGCCATCAGGATCTCGTCAATCATATGCTTCCGGTCGATAAGGGAGGCGACATGCTCTCGTGCGTTCATTGTCATGCGAGTGTCGGCCACGCCCAATCGATTGCTCCCCAACGTAATTCGAGTCACTTGCCATGAGTAATCCCATAAAGAATGCGATCGATGGTTACCAACGCACAAAACGTCGAAGTGGCTCAGCCAGGATCTTAATTCTGGCTTTTCTAGCTGCCGCGGTTGCTACTGCTCTGGTGGCTTATGTACTGATCAATATTTATGGTCGTAAGCAAGAGGCGCGGACACCGTTCGTCCGCATCGCTGAGGTCTCTGAAATTTCGACCGACCCAGAACCGTGGGGATTGAACTGGCCGCATCACTTCGATGGATGGAAATCGACAGCCGGTGACAAGTTTTACGGTGGATCGAGCGCAATGCCGCAATCGAAGCTTGAAACGCAACCGTGGCTTAAACGTTTGTACGCCGGGTATGCCTTCAGCATCGACTACCGCGAAGCACGCGGGCACGCTTACATGCTGTATGACCAAGGAGTTACCGAGCGGGTCACTAAGAAGCCACAGGCTGGAGCGTGCTTGCATTGTCATGGTTCAACAACTGTGCTCTATCGTAAGCTGGGACTCGTAGCGATGGGCCAGAAATCAGATGATGAAACGCTGGCTGCTGAATTCAACATGGCGGCAGTGCAAAGAGGTTTTGAGGAAGCCAGTACCAAGACTTATCAGGAAGTTCTTGCTCTACTAAAACAGATGCCTGACGGCACCCCGGACGAGAACCAACCCGTATTCCCAGCAGCACCCGCTGGCGGCTTCGATAGCGAGATGGCGGGCCAACCATTGCCAGAAGGCCATGTGGATCTGGGCGAAGCACATCCTGTGACGTGCATCGATTGCCATGATCCGAATACGATGGCGATTCGCGTCACTCGCCCAGGGTTTGTCAACGGGATAGCAGCGCTTGCGGCGGGTGATGCTCCAGTACCGCATCTACCCAGTATCGAAAAATGGCGCAAGGGAGATCGCAGCGAAGCGTACGATCCGAACCTACTTGCAACCCGTCAGGAGATGCGTTCATTCGCCTGCGGACAGTGTCACGTCGAGTATTACTGCGCGAACAAAATGACGCTTACCTTTCCGTGGAAGAACGGCCTGAAGATGGAGGACTTGGAGAAGACTTGGGAAGAGACCACTTTCCCTGACGGCAGCGAGTTCTACGACTACATCCACGGCGAGACCGGCGCACCTGTTTACAAAGCACAGCACCCCGAGTTCGAACTTTGGAGTCAAGGCATCCACGCCCGCAGCGGTGTCAGTTGTTCGGATTGTCACATGCCCTACGAACGAGTTGGTGCGGCGAAATTGAGCAATCACCATGTTCGCTCGCCTATGGAGAATCTCAACGCCGCCTGCCAGAACTGCCATCGTGGCAGCGAGGACCAGCTCAGGGATCGAATAGAAACGATCCAGTCAAACAATGCAGCCCTGCTGGAAAGAGCGGCCCTAGCAATGACCGACATGCTCGACTCGATCCTAGAAGCTAAAGCTGCGGATGTTAGCGAAGACCAACTCGCCGAGGTGATGAAGCTACAGCGCAAAGCGATGTGGCGGCTCGACTTCATCAGCAGCGAGAACTCACGTGGTTTTCACGCCGACCAGGAAGCGGCTCGCATCCTGGGCGAGTCGATTGACTACAGCCGCCAAGCACAAGCGATGGCTCTACGATTGCGTGCTCCGGATCCGCCGGAGATCAAAGATGTTCCTGCGGAGCCTATTCAGGGTGTAACTGTTGAGAAAGAACCGGAAGAGTCGTAAGGCTTGTGGAAATACTCGTCGGTATTCTCTGGAATAATGCATCGTGGGTTTGACGCATTGCCCGGTATTGGTGCTGCCCGAGCGGTTCATTGCCTGTGAAAACCGGAGTTAGCGTACTACCCGAGACAGGCACAGCTGGTGTTCCGGATTGTTTTGGGAGTGACGGATTGAGGCGGTTTAGGAACTGGCAATACGTTGGGGGTGACATCTAGGCCAATGGAAAATAGCACACCGTGATTGGTCACCAAGCTATCTTCGAGTGAGTCATTCAGGAAGAAGACCACTTGAATGTGCATGTGAAGGCGCAGCTGCAGTGGCAACCGTCACCTCTGCGAATTGGCTTCCATTTCTACAGGTGGGCGACTACTCCGCTGCACCTTGCCAACGAATGAGTTTCAGCCTGCAGGTCCGCCTAGCATCGCAGGGAATTTGGCTACAAGAAAAAATAAAGCTGGCAACAATCTTGAAGTTAGTTCTTCGATGAAGCAACACTTTCGAACTGCAGGAACAGTATCGGTGCAATTGCGGTAAGAAGTGCCTGACGCAACGCTCTCTGAACCCGACGCTACGCAGTTATGTTCACTGCGACGCGATATGCTTCGGCGATCTCAGTTGGGCTGCCAATGGTGACGTTCAGATCTCGTAGGAGCCCGTCCTTTACCGCGTATATCCAGCCGTGAACCGCGAGCTCGTAGCCTTGTTCCCAGGCTTCTTGCACGACTGTTGAGTGACAAACATTCAAAGCCTGCTCAACGACGTTAAGTTCGCAAAGCCGATCAATCAGCTCCTTTTCGTCACTGATCATGCGCAATACGGCATCGTGCTTTTGACGCACATCGCGGATGTGTCTTAACCATCCATCAATGAGACCGACGTGATGATTTTCTGTTGCTGCTTTGACACCACCACAGCCATAGTGCCCACACACGATAATGTGCTTGATCTTCAAGACGCTGACAGCGTACTCGATTACGCTTTGGCAATTGAAATCGCTGTGAACGACCACGTTGGCGATGTTGCGATGCACAAAGACGTCGCCAGGCTTGAGCCCAATGATCTGATTAGCCGGTACTCGACTATCTGCACAGCCGATCCAGAGGACCTCGGGCTTTTGTCCTTGGGCCAACTTATTGAAGAACTCAGGGTCTTCATCCAGAACATCACTTGCCCAGGTGCGGTTGTTCTCTATTAACTCTGGTAAGAAGCGCATTTACTAATCCAGATCAGTAATTCGAGGAGCTCTAAGGTGGCTACTGCTTCCTGATTGTACCGATTTTGCTTGATTGTGAAAGCTGAGTACTTGGGTCGACCACTTGATTGATAAGGGCAAGCAAAATTGACCTGCGTGGTGTCAAATCTCGCGATTTGCACTGTCTAGTCACCCCTGACCGAGATGTGCAATTGTAGATTTTCATCCGCACATTGCTTGACTGCATCGGGCTGTTTCTGAATTTGGTCGGCCTGTTGCAGTTTCAATTCCTGCACCAGTATCTGATATTGTTCGCTGGATGGCCTGTTCTTCAAGATGTTTCAAAGCGTCATTGACCACGAGCATTTCTTTCAGGAGCAACCATTCCGACTTCGCAAGACCCTTTGACTTGGCGAGACCCTCTGTGGTGATGGTAGTCCCTAGAAGGTTCAAGAACAACTTCATGCGACTGCTCTAGAGGTCCGACAGTTCCGCCTGTCACTCCGCTACCTGATAAAACAAGGCAAGAAAGTGCAGGGGCTTTGATGATCACTTGCTCAGTACAGAGATCGCGGTTTTGGTTTGCCAATACAGCCACCTCGGTGGTGTTGTCGAGACCTACCTTGTCGGTGCCCGCGTGCTGCTCAGTGATAGCATTCGAATTAGTAGGCTCCCGGTGGTTCGATTTGCTGTAGCCAGAAAGCAGCCAGAAGTCGAGCATCGACGTCAGGGATGGCTGGGGGATCCTAGCGCCCTTCGTCATATGGACTCCTGCTTCGCTGTGTTCCATCGCTTGCACGTCGCTAGAGCGGTTTGCCTGCCTATTGAACTCAGGGTTTTAGGAGGGAAGTCTTGTCTGCGCTTGTGCTAGTTGCCTATGGCGCTTAGTTTCTGGGCTGACAATTCATGACTCGAAAGACCGTGGTGATGTTCCAAGCCAACGACTTGAAGGTCGAGCTCTGCTGCAGTGAAATCTGCTTGAATTTCATGCAGCTTTTCCATCACGCTGTGGTCGACAAGCTTAGTTTGCGCCAAATCAAGAATGACATTCTTTCGCTGCATCAATCCGAGGTCGACCAGCTGCTTGCGAAATAGAATCCAGTTGCTAAAAACAGCGGAATATTGAGCGGCAATGATAACTGTCTCGCCATCTTGGTTCTCCACGTCTAGGTACGGCTTGAATAGTGATCGTAGCGGCACACCGTTAACTAGGTGAATCATCATTTTTACTGCTACGCCTATGCCGATACCAATCAACAAGTCCGTTGCCAGCACTGCGACCAGCGTTACGACAAAAATTAGCAGTTGTTCCTTACCGACTTTCAGCACATGCAAGAACTCCGTTGGGTGAGCCAATCGAAAACCTGTATAGACGAGCATCGCGGCTAGTGCTGCGAGTGGTATCAAATGCAGGATTGTGGGAATGAGCGCCACGCAAAGCAGTAGAAATATTCCATGCCAAAAGTCGGCGAAGCGAGTGCGAGCGCCATTGTCGATATTGGCTTTACTGCGCACAATCTCGGAGATCATTGGGAGACCGCCCACCAAGGAACATGCTAAGTTTCCTACCCCAACAGCGACAAGGTCTCGGTTCAAATTCGTCTTGCGTTTCCAAGGATCAAGCAAATCGATGGCCTTGGCGCTGAGCAACGATTCTAGACTGCCGATGATGAAAAACATAAACACCCACTTCCATGCCGTGGGCTGCTTGAGTGCCGAGAAATCAGGATAGGTAATGTAGTCGAACATGCCAAAGACTCGATCTGGCATGGTTACTAGGTAGACTTCGCCTACTTTGTACTTGTGCCCGTGGAATGTGTAGATGTGAGTGTGTTGCAGGTCAAATAACATGCCGAGCGGCACTGCTACGAGTAGCACAATCATCGGAGCCGGTATAGCCTTGAGTAGGGGATGAAGCTTCTTTGCCCACGGCCATAAGAACATGATTAAGAGACTTATCCCGCCGACCAGGGCGATCTCAGGATTGAGTTCTTTGAAGAAATGGGGGATTTCCTTAATCATTTCCAGCGGTTCCCCCTTCGCGCCTCGCACGCCAAGGGCGATCGGGATTTGCTTCACCATGATGATGACGCCAATCGCAGCCAACATGCCGTGAACGGCGGCCAGTGGGAAAAATTCCGCCAGAATGCCGGAACGAAACAGCCCGGCGATGATCTGCAAGATGGCAGCGGCTACACCGACAGCAAGCGCCATCTTATAGGCGCTCATATCTGCTTCGCTAAAGCCGCCCATTGGCCCATCACCTCCGAATGCTTCAACACAACCAATTGCGATGACGATCAATCCAGCGGCAGGACCTTTGATGGTCAATTCTGAATCGCTAATGAAAGTGGCCACTATCGCACCGATAATGGCTGTGAAAATTCCAGCGATCGCCGGATAGCCGCATGCCAAAGCGATGCCTAAGCAAAGTGGCAACGCGATCAAGAAGACGAGAAACCCAGAGAGAACGTCCTGTTTGAAATACTGCTTAAATCCCGCGACATCTCCTCGCGGTGTCTCGCTTGGAGCCATTGATTGGGCACCGTTGTTGTCTGCTAACACTTTTCTCTCCTGGGAAAATGGCTGTTACTCGATAGCGACTAACCGCCTTGCTGAGTTGTCTGCGTATGCTGCTGCGGGCCTGACGTCTTGGTTGCAGGGTCGAGGTTTTCCGGATCTATCAAGACTCGATCTCGTCGTGACATAATTTCCTGTGCCGCATGGTACCGAGATGCCACTCCTGGCTGCGGCCAGAGCCCGCCGCCGATAATTAAAGCCGATAGAATTAGGATGGCCACTCTTTCTGGTGTACGAACATTGAGAGAGATGGACGCGGTATGTTGTGTTCCGGTGAAGAGTCGAAAGTAGACGTGCATGATTGCAATGCTATTGAGTGCTGCGGCAATCACCACCAGTGTGCCTACCATCGGATAGACATCGACGGCTCCCTCGACAATGAGTTCTGCACCGATGAATCCGACAGTACCGGGAAAGCCGATACTTGCTAAACCCGTCAACAGGAAGAACGAAGCCAATGCAGGGGCATGTTCATAAAGTCCGTGATAGTCAGCCAAGGAAAGTCGTCCGGTGCGCGATTCAAGGGCACGGAGTGTTAGCCCTAAGCCTGCCAGCGATAGACCTACCGAAAGCCATACGCACAAACCTCCTGTCAGCCCAATAGGCGTAGCGACTTCCAAGCCGATCAATACGAGTGACGAATGACTTAAAAAAAGGTAGACAAAAAAACGTCTTGACTCCCGCTGCACAAGAGCCATTGCTGCGGCATAGACCGCAGTCGTTAGTGAAATCAAGGCGATCGCCTGCAAAGCCCAATCTGGGGCGATTGGCAGCACTAACCGAACTGCGGCGTAGGCACCGGCCATGGGCGTAACGTGAAGCAAGGCCGTTCCCAGTGTGGCGTTCTCGAATAGGTCGGTCATCCAACAGTGCAGAGGTACACAGCCACTGCGAATCAATACTGCCGCAATCAGCATGCTGATCGCCACGATGGAATGGCTGGATTTGTCTCCTTCGGCGTCGATCATTGCCCAGCCAGCAGCTAAGAGTGCTAGGAATAGTGCCATGTGTATTCCGAATACCTTTATCGAGCGGCCGCGTGCATGCAATTCGATGGCTGGCGGTATGGCTTGCAATCCCAACAGTAGGATGATGCCCCAAGGTTCGCGGCAACTCAGCATCGCAAGCAAGAAAGTAAGTGAAACGAGGTTCCATGCGAAAGGAAACCGCCGCACCTTCGTTCGGAGAGTGGATAACGTGGTCAGAAAGAACAACAGAGCTGCAAGTGGCAACAGCGGAGCGCTCAGCTCGTCGATGACAATGGCGTTTGGGCCGAGTACTCTCGAGACTACGTCCCAATGATCGTGAGCCTCAAAGGCACCAAGTGTGTTGAAGTCTTCCCAGGCAGCTAGAGCAAACAGCAACGTTAAGCCCGTCGCATAAATCGTCCAACTGCGTGCCCGTTCGGGATCACGTGAGCGAGCAATAGCTACTGCGCCCAGCATTGGTGTGAGGATGGCTAATTCAAGCCAAGGTAAGTGCAACTCAAGCATATTGATTCCAGGTGCTTCAGCGTTTGAGAGGATTTCTGAGAAGGCTAGAGTCTTAATTCTTCTACCACATCATCATGAACTGGCACGGCATCTGATTCGCGCGATTGAGTTCCTGACAGAAAATCGGTCCACGCACGCTCCCAGGCATCGCATTGAAGCAGAACACGGCGTATGGGGTAAACGACATAGGAGTCGATTAAGCTATCGAGGTGCCCACGCTCACTGGCAAATCGATAGACTCGCTCGCGAAGCCAAGTGGGTGTCCAGTGCCCTCCCGCCGCAGTTGGTGTGGCATCTTGTTGCCCAATGGCGTTCTCTAGCACCTGGTAATCGTGCAATAGTGTTGGTGCACGTAGTAGCTGCAATGTGCGAAGACATGCATGCCCGATAATATGAATAAGCGCAATGTACCGTAGTCCCAATCCAATCTCAGCAACAATGATCCCTACCTGAGTTAGCGAGGCATAGGCCAACGCGCTCTTGATGTCCGTCTGCACTCGAGCGGCAACTGAGGCGAATATCGCAGTCACTAAACCTATTGCTACGACCGTCACAGAGAGGATCAACGACAACTCGAGAATGGGACTGATTCGCAGCAGGAGAAACGCTCCCAGGTGGACCGAAAGCGCACCATAGAAGATGGCGCTAGATGGAGTTGGTCCTTCCATTGCGCGTGGTAGCCACCCGGAGAACGGCACGAGTGCCGATTTCCCAGCGGCAGCGACCAGCAGCAGCAGGCCAACGAACATGGCTTGTTCACTAGTCAGGGTTGCTATGCCGTCTGGCCAAGAGCCAATTCCCATCAATCCGCCAAAGTCGCCTCCACCGGTCAGGTGGTGTAGGGCGACCGCCGCCACTAAAAACGCAGCGTCAGAAACCCGATAGACACTCCAAACCCGGAGCCCATTTCGAACTGGTGATTTGCGATCATGGAAGAAAGCGACTAGTAATGCCGAAGAGAGCCCCACTAACTCCCAGCCCAGAAACAGGACTTCGATCGTGCCTGCCAGCGAACTGACAATCATTCCCAGCACAAAGAACGAGTAGCAAACGTAAAACCGCAGGTAGCCAGGTTCGCGATGTAGGTAGCGACTTGTAAACGCGCCAATTGTGCCACACAAGACGTACGACAGAATGACGAAAGGAACACTGAGTCGATCAAATACAAATTTTAAACTAAAGTGAAAATGTTGGTCTGGAATGGCGACCCAGTTCCCCAGCTCAATTGGGATATACCGTTTATCGTCGGCAAGCATCATCGCCAGGATAGCCAGCGCTGCAATAAGCCCAATGATCGTTGTGGCATACGTCCAGTTTTGAGTTTTAGATTCAGACAGCGGCTTTCCGATGAGCGCTGTCGTCCCTAGCACCGCGACGAGCGCTAAGGGACTCGCGATCACAACGAGCCCAAGTACAAATATTTCCCAGGTAACTTCCATCGTCTTAGTGGCCTTTTCTCAAATGTTGAACAACGGGCTCGTCGTTTGACACCGCATCTGCTGAGATCGAGGCGAAGCCAAGGTGGTCTCTCCAACCCCGGTACCAATCCAGCGAGGTCGTCCTGATAGGCAATGGGTTCGTGGAGGGATAGTACGGAACGAATTCGCCGCTCTGGAACAGCATGATGGTCCCCGACTCTGGCTCGACTGTCGCAACTTGCACCCAGCTGCCGCGTACTAGTCTGTCCATTCCTTCGTTCGCGGCCATGATATTGAGCAGAACCGCAGGCGTCGTCTCAATCACAAAAAGCAAACGCATGGGCTCATGTATCTCGATCATCTGACGATAGAGTCCCGGTCGCAGATCGCTGGAGGCACCGTCCATTACGCCCAATAGAGCGGCGATATTGTGCGGCAACTTATTTCCTGCTCCCCAGCCAACAGGATCGACGCACGAAAAGTAGTATTCCAAATTGATTCCTGCGCAGACCGGAATGGCCGCCTGTAATACGCGAGTTAGAATTGAGTGATCGGCATCATCTTGAGCGGGGTCGTAAGACTGCAGGAAAGCTCTGCGATCTAAGAACAGATTTCGACTCCACTCACGTTGGCCCACGAAGCACAGTGCATTGGTTGCATGGTTGTATTCGGGTCGGGCCTGCGACAGATCATTCGCCCGCCCTTCTACATGTTTCAGCGCATCCTGGTCGGTCAGACTGAGTGGGGCAGAATAAAAGCGGCGACACCGTTCATGGGCGTTACGACCACGGGCTGTCTGAATAGCGTCGCTCGCCTGCTCGAAATCACTACTGTGTGTTGTTGGCAAGCGATCTAGGTCGTAGAACTCGACGCTGTCATCGCACGTGTTGTGGTAGGCACCGACAAACACAGAATCGTCAGGGAGCGGAATGCCATTGGCTACTACGAGTTCGCGGACACGCGGATCATTGGCCATTTGGGCAAAGGCACGTGCGTTGGGTCCACCTCGTGCGCCAGCACAAGCTCCACAGTTATAAGCCGATTCGTGCGGATTATTCAAACTGGAAGAGCCGTGGCCACATAGCACAATCATTCGTGACAGATTTTGAGTTAGTCCGATATCGCGTAGCACTCGCTCGACTATTGCTGCCATTTCTGTCACGCTATAGCCAACTTGATCTGGTTCTGGGCCTGGCTCAGCTTGTGTCCGTTCCAAGTGCAGGTTTGTCAGCACTGGTGGCAGTACAAAGTCTCCAAAAAACTTTTGAAGCTGGGTTGTCGTTCTAGGGAAGACAATTCGCATCACCAGCGGAACCGAAGCAAGAGATCCCAGCAAGGCAGCTAGCCAGCCACCAGCAAAGGTCCGGCTACTATTGTGCCCATGTCGTGTCACCGTACCGATGATACGACGACGATTACGTCGCTGTTGACCTGCTTTCGCGAACGAATAGACCGTCTTTTCCACGACATACTGCTGAGGCTTGATGCTTACTGGGCAAAGAGGAGTGAAATGAGCGTCAGCGGCCCCGCGATAATACATGGCAATGGCAAAAAAGCCTGCTGCTCCGAAGGTTTCACAGGCAGGCTCAACCTCTTCTAGGTGGCGTCGAAATGATTCCTCGCGATCGTCAATGCAGGTAATGACTTGCATGGAAGGACGCGTAGCTTTATTCGGCGACTGAGCAGTATCGCCCGAGGCTATCCGACGACAGTGATTCGCCACAGCATCCAAAGCTTGGATGCGATACCGTCTTTCAAATGCCAGGTGATAGATGCAGCGTCGCTCTAGGCTAGGGAACGCATCGATTTCTTCGAACAGTTGCGTCCACTCGTCTGCCGATAGGCGGAACAGATGTTCTGGAAGCCAACCTACCACCTGTGCAAGTTGGAAGACTTCGAAAGCACGCTGGTCCACACTTGTGGTTGTTCCTTTGTTTTCCTGAGCTCGCAATTGAGGAAGTAGCGTGTTAAGAGCGCCCGTAAAATCGAATTCTTCACGAGCGACATAGCCTAAAGCCGTGCGATCTAAAATGAGTCGTACGGCCAAGAACTCCACTAAACTTCCTGGGGGAATCTGTCTTGCAGCGCGATCCCCGCGTGTCTCTAGCTGCCAAATCATGCCCGCATAGCCACGTAAAGCAAGCAGCGTATCAGCAATGAAGACTTGTTCTTGCCCTTCCTCGACTCCTAGCATTTGAAGCGATTCGTCGATGGATTCCAGTGGACTTATTCCCGCCTCGATAAGACGGCGCGCCTCCGTTGCAAGCCCGCGTGTCCAGCGGTCAGTCACACCCGCATGATCGCTGTACAATCTCAAGAACGCTTGATACAGCCCTGCTTCCCTACTTGGGAGCGTCCAGTCAGCGAAGCCCTGGTCAAGAAAAGCGGCAGTCAAGCGAATTAGAACATCATGCACCAAGTCATCCGTATCGCTCCCCGTCTTAGCTAATAACAAGTCTCGGTGCCGTGTGTACGTTCGATGGGACTTTGATTGAACAGCACACTGCATGGCACCATCGCGGCAAGCGATCCAGAGTGCGTGCAGTGAAAATGATTCCCAAGTCGCTTCGCTCCAGGATTCGATGTTCTGTTTATCAAAGAGTTCGAATAATGGGTCGAGTGACGCACGAATCCGTTGCCCTTTCTGGTTGCGTGCTTGCCCATTGCGAAAATCACGCATGATCCAGCGAGTCGTGCCTGCCAACAACTGGTCTCGTAGATTCGAAGGGACTTCCTCACGCACCGTGGTCAGCGCATCAGTCTCTGCAATAATCCAGCGCAACTCGTTTGCGGTACCAGTCCTCAAGGGATGAGCAAGCATGGCCATACGCAACTGGAAACGCGTTCCGAAAAATCCAAGTAAATCGTCGCCTTGGTCCTCCAGTTCTTCCATGAGGACAGCTTCAACGTCCTCGGGTAGAATTCGCCCACGGCTAAGTTTCTGACGGTAGCGTTCCTCTGGCAGATAGGGATGACAGCCGAAGGTGTCGGCGCCTTTCACGACTGCCTCCTTGAATGGCAAGTCCTCGAAAGCATGTAAGGTGTTGTGATGCACGAAAGCAGTGATCGGACCTTGGGCCGGCAGCAAGTGCGCAGCATGCTCAATCGTCTCTCGTAACCGTTCAAGATCGAATTGAACGGGCAATGCGGACGGGGAACTTTTCTTTGGCGTGGTTTTAGTGTTCAAGACCGGTACTCTTCCCTCTCGGTCAACCCAGGTGCGCACTCCAATGGTCAATGCCCGAAAGCGCAGTCTCCCTTAGCAGGGTGGTTGCGTGTGGGCGGTTGGCTGAAGGGCAAACGCTATGGGGTAAGGCTAGTCAGCAAAGGACGATGCAACGCACCACAACGGCGTTTGAGCCTCGGATACCGACGAAGATCGTCTGTATGCAGGGCTCTTGCCGAACACAGTGCACTAGCCAACCGGGGGACCCCGAAGATGCCAGCGAGAAATGCTTAGCAGTTGAGAAGTCGAAATGTACTGTTCCGCGTCGTCGAGGAACGACACAAATCCCTTCATGCTACTCGGCGAGCTGACGTGCAGGCACTTAGTTTCGTGCTCGTCTTGGTCCAGGTCCATTTCGGCTTCAGACGAATAGACGTCTGAAGTAGCGAACAGGTCGCTCGCGAAGATTCGCGTCGACTCAGTTGCCCACAGGCAGACAACTGAATAGAGGATCACATGTTTTAGGGTTGTTCGGGACATACGAATCAGGAAGTGTAGTTTGGTTTCTGGAGATAGTCAAACGGAAATCCGTCTCCCCCTGGTTGAGATTCGTAATGCTTAAGGACGCAGCGAGTGCTCTCGAACATTTCCTTATCTGGGGCAGTAGGTCAAAGGTAGAAAGGAGCCTAGCCTATCTTGTCTTATTCGATAGGCCCCAGTTCGGACATAAGGCAGACGAAGCCAACGTACCGCTGGAGGACCGATGCAGAGTATGGCGATTATCGAATTGGCGTTACACGCAGTTCTGGGAAAATGGCCAACTGAATTTTACGGCAGTATGCAAAGCCGAAAGATCGCAGTTCGCAGTCGCTGGACCTGGCAGCATCCCCATCGGGTCGGATGTAATTTGGGACTCTCAGCGGTTAAAGCAATCGCTTAAACTTCGGCGTAACGGCGCGATATAGTTCAGAGACTGCCCGTCTCGTCGTAGACTTTTAACGTGTAGACGCAAACTACGTAACCGCTCCGGATGCATTTGTGATCGCTCCTCTCAGGCGGGGACTACGTATCTTATGTGCTAGCCAATTCGTCTTCGGACCGATCAGAGGGCAGTACTACAGGGCTCTTGAAGTCAGCCGGTTTGACGGCTAACAGGGAGCAGGGGATCTTTGGCAGCAGTCGCTCGGCCGTGTTGCCAATGAGAAATCCTGGGATTCCAGTCCTTCCGATCATACCCATGACAACTAGATCGATATTGTTCTTTGCGATGCAATTCAAAATAGCAAGGTCGGGGCGCTCCGTGACAACATGCACCTGGGGCGGCAGAGCAAGTTCAACGCCCGCAAGGCTGGCGCGAATGCGGTTCTCTGCATTGCGGCGATACTCTTCGCTGTTATCCGTGTAACTGTTCGCGAAAAGTACATGGCCTAGCTCACGAGGATCTGCGGCATGCACGATATGGAGCTGCGCGTTGTATAACTGTGCCATCGCAGTGCCGAGCTCTCTAGCGAGATCGCCAACGGGGCGCAGATCATCTGCGACAAGTATAGAATCAAAGGCCCCGTCCGTAAGCGGCTGGGTCACCCAAACGGGACAGGGGCACTTGCGGAGGAGCCTCATTCCTGTGCTTCCCAGCAATGCCCCCTCCACGGCCCCCAGATGGCGAGTGCCGATAACGACTAAGTCTTGCTGTCCGCGAATGACTTGGTGAATCAGTTCTAACCAACTTCTTCCAACGATGACTTTGCTTTCTGCGGCGACGCCAATCTTACGTGCTTGATCAACACAATGATCGAGCTGGGCCTGTGCTTCATCGAGCAACGTCGATTTGTTAGTGTCGCTAGCAGCGATGAGATGCTGGGCTTTGGCTGACAATTCGAGAGAAGCGAGAAAGTAGACTGTCGCGGAATTGTGCTTCGCCAACCACAAAGCTTGCCGCACAGCCTCTTCATTGGGTGGCGTAAGTTTGTCTGTGACAAAGCGGTCGCCCCATGACAAGTCGACTCCCACCAAAATTCTCTTAAATTGTTTCATCGATTTCCCTTCTTGTTTTGTTGAAGTCTATTCGCTCGATGTGCCTTTTTGCCATCTAAACGTTATCAACTGCCGCACAACTCTGAACTGCAGGGCTAATCCTACAGGCCGTGACTCTTCTTCAAGCCTTTTCCAACCACCAACCGATAGGCCTGTGGCACAATCAATATTGGTGCCGCGACTGCAAGCATCAATCCCCAATCACTCCATCCCAACGGTACCGTATGCAGGGCTCGTTGCAATGGCGGCAGGTACACGGCCATGACCTGTAAGCCAATGGTACCGGCAATCGCCACAAGGATCCAAGGGTTAGTGAACAAGCCAATCGAGGTGAGAGGCGAACGGAGCGAACGGAAGTTAAGGACGTTCATCTTTTCGATTAGGATGATGCCCGTGAAAGCGACCGTTCCGGCCAGGGCAACTTGGTTGGGGTCGTTGCTTTGCAAATAGTAGTGAAACAAAGCTAATGTCGCGACGCCGATGTAGGTTCCCAAGGCGGCGATTATGAGCATGCCCTTCCGATCGAGGATCGGCTGTCGTGGGTCCCGAGGCTTGGCTTGCATGAGGGCTGACTCGGCTGGTTCTAAACCGAGCGCTACTGCTGTGAGGCCATCCGTCACTAGATTCATCCACAAAATCTGCACCGGGAGCAAGATCAGCGGACCACCGAGCACGATGTTCAGAAAGATCGCAACAATCTCGCCCGTGTTCGAAGAGAGTAAGTAGCGAACGAACTTTTGGATATTGTCGTATTGCCGACGTCCCTCTTCGATGGCACCGACAATCGAACTGAAGTTGTCGTCAGTGAGCACCATGTCGGCTGCTCCCTTGGCGACCTCGGTGCCGCGGATTCCCATCGCAATGCCGACATCCGCCTTCTTCAGCGCTGGGGCATCGTTCACTCCATCGCCGGTCATTCCTACGACATGCCCCTGGCTTTGTAGTAGAGTGACGATACGCAGTTTGTGCTCTGGTGTCGTGCGCGCGAACACGACATCCCCCTGCAATGCTTCGCTCAGTTGCTCATTACTCAGCTCGCCAAGCTCCTGGCCGGTCAGCGCTGTCTCTGCAGGAATCCCAACGCGACGAGCAATGGCGAGTGCGGTCGGTGCGGAATCGCCAGTGATCATGAGCACTCGAATACCTGCTGCCTGTGCCAACTGCACGGCTTCAGCTGCCTCGGGTCGAGGAGGATCAGTCATGCCAACGACACCAAGTAAGGTGAGTTCGTTCTCGACCGAGCCTTCATCCAATGCAGCGTTTGCAGGAAGCTCGCGACGAGCTACGATCAGTGTTCGCAATCCTTGCTCTGCCATCTCGGTATAGGCCTCGGTGATCGCAGTCCGGTCTTCGTCGGTCATCGTTAGCTGCTGGCCATCGGCGAACCAAGTGGTGCACCGCGGCAGAAGCACTTCAGGAGCACCTTTTGAATGTGCTGTGAAGAAGTCGCCATCACGCATCACCACGGTCATTCGTTTGCGGGATGAATTGAACGGGAATTCCGCTACCGGCTTCACGCCTTTCGCCGGTTCGAGCCATGCCTTGTAAGCGGCAGTCACAAGAGCAGATTCGGTCGGCTCGCCGCTCTCATGCCACCCTGTAGAATCTTTGGCTAGACTGGCGTGATTACAAGCCAATGCTGAGGTGAGGAGTTCCATGAGATCAGACTGCTGACGATAGTCTGTCTTCTCGCCAGACACTTCAAAGTGCCCTGCCGGATCGTAGCCGACTCCAGTGACATCGTAGCTTTCCGAGGGCGTCCAAATGGTTTGCACAGTCATTTGGTTCTGGGTGAGCGTACCGGTCTTGTCGGTGCAGATGACCGTTGCAGCTCCCAGGCCTTCAGCCGCTTGCAGTCGACGTAGCAGAGCCTTGCGGCGCACCATCTCTCGGATCCCTAGGGCCATTGTGAGCGTTACCACCGCTGGCAGGCCTTCGGGCACCACGGCCACGGCAAGAGAAATGCCAGTCATGACCATCTCGACAATTTCTTTGCCCATCCACCAACCGGTGACGCCTACGAGCAGCGAGATCCCGATCGCAAAAACTCCGAGTTGCTTGCCGAGCCCGCCGAGTTCGCGTTGTAGGGTGGTCGTCTCGGTGCCGATGTCTTGAGTAAGCTGCGCAATGCGACCAAACTCAGTGTCTGATCCAGTAGCAACAGCAATCCCCAAGGCACGACCGTTGGTCACCGCCGTGCCTGCCCAGGCCATAGAGGGACGTTCGGCAAGCTGGGCGCTGGAGTCAACCGCAGCAGTTTGCTTGCTAACGGAGAGCGATTCCCCGGTTAGCGCCGATTCATCAACCTTGAGGCTGAGCACATCGACTAATCGCAGATCTGCTGGTACACGGTCGCCCGTTGCGAGTAGAACAGCATCTCCGGGCACCAGTTCGACGGCATCGATTTGTTGCTCGTCGCCGTCGCGAATCACGCGACACTGCGGGCTGAGCATCTCTTTGAGCGCAGCAAGAGCCCGCTCTGCCTTCCATTCTTGGATGAAACCCAACAGTCCGTTGAGAATCACAATCGCAAGGATCGTGATCGCGTCGGTCAACTCGCCAACAACTACGGAGATGCCCGCAGCGATGAGCAGTATTAGGATGAGTACATCAATAAATTGACGTCCCAGCACCTCATACCATCTCGTCTCGGCCTGAGAGCGAATTTCATTGGGGCCGTACTGGTTTCTACGGAGCTTAGCTTCCTCAGCACTAAGGCCACGGTTAACATTCGTGCCCAGATGTCCCGTTGCGAACTCGGGCTCCATTGCGTGCCAGTGCTCATGCGGCAATGATTTCTCTGTCGGCTTGGGTTCCACTAGAGTTGTTGACATGACTTCTCCTGCAATCCATTCTCGACTTCGTGGATATTGGCCACCGAGGACTGAACATCATCGGGGTGGCCGGCGAACTGGTAGCAACTAGTCGCCCGTGCCGATGTCGTCGCTGAAGGCACGCTGTAGTAGTTGCCTCTCAACATGCTCGTGATTGAGCAGTCTTGAAACAAACTTATGAAAGTCGTCCTCACTGCGGATCGAGAGAGCTGTAGACTCAACTCCAGAACGAACGAGCAATCGCAGCTTCTCGAGTTCTTCAAGAAGCGCTCGGTGCTCAGCCAGAAGTACTTCGACTTGCGATTCGTACCGCGGTTCGCTCCCAACAAGTTCGGCTAGATAGCTGCCTCGCTCTTCTATTTCAAAGTGTAATTCGAGCAAGTCCCTCAACTTGGAGAGCAAATCCTCCAATTCACGCTTCTCATAGGATCGCGTATCCACCATCCGGCTGATGGCTTCGAGAGAATCTGTGAGTTCCCTGTTCTTTTGCTGGACTACTTTGAACAACTCATGATCCCAGTCACTAGCGGCCATCACAATTTCTCCCTAATGCGGTTTAACGGCGTTTCTTTTTTCTGGAAGCAAGGATCGTGCCAAGACTGCTCCGTAGCGATCTAACTGCAGTTATTTGCTTTGCCAAGAGTAGGAGTAGCAGGGCTTGGTGAGGCCGTGTGCGGTATCGCACAGCGAGTGCCTATCGCACACCCCCCAAAGAATCAGGAGGAGGGGCAAGACGCTGCTTCTGACCACGCCACAGTAGAACCAGAGATTTGGCGCGGTGTTTGCTTATCTCAGAGGGTATCTGCACGAGTCCGGAGTGAGTCTTCGGCGAGAGTAAAGTCGTGCTAGGCAAGCAAGTACCTCGTATCTAGGGTGAGTCAGATGAAAGCTCTTTGTGCTATTGATGGCTCTGCAGGTAGCGATGCTGCGGTCCAAATGTTGGGGCGGCTTCTTTCGGAGGATGATCTCGTCATTTTCTACTATTCTCCTCCAGAGCTGACCGTTCATGGGCAGTCAGTTCCCGACCTAAAGCTTGTAGAACAAGCAAGAGCGTCGCTGGCGGAGAAAGTGTTCGAGCATGCCCGGGAACTTCTTCCACAACAACTCTCAGAACATTCCATTGCCATCACGGGATTGCAGAAGCCCCGCTTAGGCATCATCGCTGCCGCGAAAGAGCACCGACCGGACTTAATTGCTGTAGGTGCTCGTGGCACAAATCGCTTAGGCCTGCCTAGGATAGGAAGCGTGAGCCGAGCAGTTGTGCATTCCACAGAGGTTCCTGTCTTAATTGCTCGACCGAGTCCACATGATCAGTCGGCTCCTCTGCGAGTTCTGTTGTGCTATGACCGAATTGATGAAAACAGAGATGCTGACGCACTATTGGGACGCCTCTCGTTTCCCAGCAATACTGAGGGTCGCATTCTACATGTCGTCGAGTCGCCTTTTGTCGATGGCATCCCATCCTGGATCGAAGAAGAAGCTCGGGCCGCAAAGCACGACCCAATTGCCAAGGCCTATATTGAGGAGCAGGACGAAAAGTTTGAGGAGCTCCGGCAACAATTGACAGACCATTGTCGAGAGTTGCCCTCCGCATTCTTGACTAGTCAGCCGGCTGTACTAGGAGGTAGGGCTGGGGCGAAGATCGTGAAGTATGCCGAGTCGGAGGAGATGAATCTGGTGGTGATCGGAGCCCACCACACAGGGGCTGTCATGAGGGTTCTTATTGGTAGTACTTCCGAACATGTCTTATCCCATGCGAATTGCTCGGTACTCATAGTCCCTCATCATGACGTCCCGTAAGTCAATGACGCCATGCGAGGTCGCAAAATCTAATCATGCGAAACTGAGCTACGAAAGCGACTGATGTTTGAGCGGGCTACTCGATTTGTCCACCGTCGTCGAAGCGACTGTTCTTCTCGCCCGGTTCAGTGGCCTTGGCTTGGCTCTTTAGAGTAGACTTGCCTTCCAAGGCACGTGGCATTTGAGTGTGTCGTAGATGGCAAATACTGCCCTCCGTTCGCCCTCCTTTTCTGGGCCGACTCTGTTTAGTGTTAGATAAGTGTGAAGAGCGTTTGAAGAGTGCGGTGTTTGCGGTTGAACGGTGTAATACGCATTCCGATCTGAAATAGCGCGTTGCTAGCTTTCAAAGGCCACTGCGTGACAACAGTTTCCGAAAAGTGCTAGCCGTCAGTTCAGATTGGAATGCGTATGAGTCCGATACTTAGTGATAGCCCTCTCTCCGCTGGAGAAAGCGTTGTTGGTGCCAATGTCGGAATGCGAGAAATGGCACCACGCTTAGCCGATCTAGTAGAACATGCGAGCATTGGCAGCCGCCGCTTAGAATGGGGCGCATGTTGGAGTCCAATTGCGAAGGACATAAGCAGGTTAGTGGGGATCTAGGAACTCGCTACTGTCTCAAGCGGGAGCGCCGAAAACTTCAATAACGCATCCACTTCGACGGGGACGGTGACGACTTCTCTCGCGCTGAGTTCACCGCGGAGGATGCGAACATCTCGCGGGGCTGCAACGCCCAGCCGCACCCGACCGGGCCCAATCTCCAGTACTCTTACTATGATATCTCCAGCGATTGCAATCTCATCCCCTGGTTTTCGGCTAAGTACTAACATGTTTGTCATCCTGACTTAAAAAGGTGTGCGCTCTCTGCGTAGGCAAACTGGACGGAACACTAATCCTACGATCGACGCGGCGTTCGCGGGTTCCGAAATCGCAAGAGTGCCAGGAACCGTTTGAGACGGTTCCTGGCGATTATTCCTCCCTCTAACTATTCCGATAGGCGTCGCTTCCGCAACAATATCAGACTCGACATTCCGCCGGCTACTAACACCAGCGAGCTTGGCTCTGGGACGGTATGAATGACCGCGGTTAATGCAGTGACGCTACCGAATTGTGATTTCCAAAAGGCTAAGTCACTGCTATGAATTCCATTGGGTGAGCCACCGCGCTGCCAGATGAGAAAGTCGTTGCCATCAACGTCATTGTCCTGGTCGAAATCGCCAGTCAGAAAAAAGTTGGAGAGCGTGACCCGCGAGGTGTTAGGCGCGCCAGCCCCGTATCGAACACGAAACGAACCACTACCGTCGCTGGTCGTTAACCGATTGCCGCTGGCTACGTTGTCGAAGCTGCCTGTTAAGGTTGTATTGGAGCGCAACACGGCAAAGGATTGAGCATGCGAGGGGATAAACCCGTTAATCAGGCTCAAAGAAAGCAGGCCGTCAAGACTAAGCTGCGCTGCCCCCGCCTCGGTCACGTAATCGTACTGCGTGCCTTGAGTGAGCCCACCGATTTCAAACTCAAAGATTGAATTCGGACCAACGGACAAGTCCCCTGCTATAACCAGCGAACCAGCCGATAATCCCGGCGAGATGAGACCGTTGCTAGCCACGTCGCCCGTGATCGTACCGGTGCCAGTGAGAGAGCCGCCCTGGATATCCAGCGGTAAGCCGGCTGTCACAGCGCCGCCTTTAAGCTGCAAGCTTCCGGCTGTTTGCGTGTATTGGCCAGCTAGATTCAGTCTGCCAGAATTGACGCTTATCTTTCCCGCATTGTGGAACACGGTGGAGATGTATGTCTCTGTGCCGACACCACTCTTGTTGTAGATACCCGTGGCGGCGTTAGTGAAGCGGGGCCGCGAACCGCCAAAATCTTGCAAGACGATATCGGCCTCGTCGGTCGCGTTGAACGTGCCGTTGTTAGTCCAGGTGGGAGCTAGGCCGTCATCTCCCGGGGCGTACATGTTAAGAGAACCACCACTGAGCGTAGTCGTGCCGTTGC
Organism: Adhaeretor mobilis; assembly: GCF_007741515.1. Classification (GTDB taxonomy): domain Bacteria; phylum Planctomycetota; class Planctomycetia; order Pirellulales; family Lacipirellulaceae; genus Adhaeretor; species Adhaeretor mobilis. The sequence continues at coordinate 4,289,900 of NZ_CP036263.1, read as the reverse complement.
TGACCACTTGGCGCCTGTCGGTCAGGTACTTTTCACTTTCGTTGAGCGTAGTCGTGCCCGAGAGCGTTGTTGTGCCGGTACCGGTGAGTTCGCCACCGCTCCAATCGAAACCGCCGTTGAGTGCCATATTGGCTGATCCGCCAAGGCTGCCGGAGCTTAAAGTCACAGGGACTGCGATGGTTCTAGCAGAGCCATTAATACCGAGACTTCCCCCCTGTACGAGCAACTGCCCAGCAGCGCTCAAATTCAACGCCCCATCGACTGTAACCGTGCCACCGTACACGCCCACGTTGCCTGTGCCACTGATGCTCGACGTGGCGGAAAGAGTCCTGTCGCCGCCGTAAAAATTCAGTTCCGTACTCGACGCGAGCGTGTAGCTGCCACTATCGGCGCCGTCGTACAGGCTGAGATACCCCGAGTTGATATGAACGGTCCCCGCGTTGTGGAACTCGGTGGAGATGTATGTCTCTGTGCCGACACCACTCTTGTTGTAGATACCCGTGGCGGCGTTAGTGAAGCGGGGCCGCGAACCGCCAAAATCTTGCAAGACGATATCGGCCTCGTCGGTCGCGTTGAACGTGCCGTTGTTAGTCCAGGTGGGAGCTAGGCCGTCATCTCCCGGGGCGTACATGTTAAGAGAACCACCACTGAGCGTAGTCGTGCCGTTGCTGACCACTTGGCGCCTGTCGGTCAGGTACTTTTCACTTTCGTTGAGCGTAGTCGTGCCCGAGAGCGTTGTTGTGCCGGTACCGGTGAGTTCGCCACCGCTCCAATCGAAACCGCCGTTGAGTGCCATATTGGCTGATCCGCCAAGGCTGCCGGAGCTTAAAGTTACAGGTCCGGCCATGGTAAATGGTGCCGTGTTGAAAATAGCCCCACCACCACTGACGGTGATTGTGTTGGGGGCGGTGAACGTCCCGTTGACGTCGATGCTGCCGCCCTGGGCGAGCAGTTGCGCAGCCCCGCTCATGTTCAGCGCGCCGTTGATCGTGACCGCACCACCGTAAACGCCGATGTTGCCCGTGCCGCTAATGCTCGACGCAGCAGTGAGCATTCTGTCACCGCCGTGAAAGGTCAGTTCTGTCAGCGGGCTGAGTGTGTAGCTACCGTTATCGGTACCGCCACCCACGAGAGCGAGAATACCGCTATTGACATTGACGGTCCCCGCGTTGTGGAACTCGGTGGAGATATATGTCTCTGTGCCGACACCACTCTTGTTGAAGATACCCGTGGCGGCGTTAGTGAAGCGGGGGCGCGTGCCGCCGAAGTCTTGCAAGACGATATCGGCTTCGTCGATGGCGTTGAACGTGCCGTTGTTAGTCCAGGTAGGAGCCAGACCGGCATCCCCCGGGGCGTTCACATAGAGATCGCCACCGCTGAAGTTGGTTGTGCCGTTGCTCACCACTTGGCGCCTGTTGGTCAGGTACTTGGCATCGCCATTGAGCGTAGCGGCTCCTCCCAGCGTTGTTAGGCCGGTGCCGGTGAGTTCGCCACCGCTCCAAAGTGTGGAATTTAGCACGGTCAAGTTCTGCGTGCCAGCGATTGCACCGCCATTAAGCGTGAGTTGGTCGAGGGTTATATTTTGATTAAGAGCGGGCGTCCCAGCACTAATGATCGCGTGAAATGTGTTGGTCGTACCATTGTTGGGAAAACCTGTCGGGGCCCATTGGGCGTTGACCGTCCAGTTGGCGTCGGCTCCGTTCCAAGTTCTGGTTAGCAAGGCTGCCTGAACGGGATCGGCTACGAAGCTGCCAATAGGCACTGCCAGTGCAAACGCAACGACAACCAAGGGTACATGGTGAACGATATATGGCATGAATCGCATGCGTATCTCTCCTAAAATCAGGGAAAAGTTGAGCTCTAAATGGGGCAAATACATGGCTAGGAGGTTGTAAAGCTCTCACTTGGTGAATTGCATGAAGGAGAATGGCAAGTATCGAATTATGGATGCTTCCCGGTGGACCATTTCTCCCTCAAGCCAAATCTACCTACGTCGTTTCCGCAACGGTATCAGGCTCGATAACGCGCCGGCCAGCAGCATCAGCGAGCTTGGTTCTGGCACGACGGTAAAGCTAAAGTCGTCGAAGAAATTCTTGCCGCCAACGCCGGCATTCAGTCCGTCTTCAAGTTGCCACCGGATTTCCGTAAAGTTGCCCATCGCTTGACCCATTGCTGTGCCGGTGGGCACGATATTCGTCCAGATACTTGCAGAGACGTCAAAGTAGTCCATCGCGAACGTGTCGGCCGTTAGGTCGAGGTCAAACCGTACGCCATCCCAGTTGGTTTGGTCCGCCACAATGCTAGTCACATTCCAACTATTCGAAGGACTATCGCGCCATGTCACCGTGTTGTCGCGGCTGTAGCCCCATTGCAAACCGATATTGCCGGTGCTGTCGAGTAGCGACATTGTGAATTTGTCTGCGATCGAACCACTCGGGTCAGGCACCGAATCGCCCGGGTTGGGGCAGAAGTACAGTCCGACTTGCAGCGGTCCCGAGGTCACGCTGACCGGGGCGACGCCGCCGAAGTCGAAGGTGTCGAGTTTTGAATCGTAGACCAACGGACCCGTCACGCCCAACGGCGTGTCGTTGCGAATCGCCAGGCTGCTATTATCGGTACGACCGGGTCCGTGGTTGCCAACAACGTAAGCAGCCAAGGCGCCCGTTCCGGTATTAGGGTAAGGGGGAGTTCCCGAGATGTAGTTAACCCGATCGCCGATGTTACTGAAGTACCCGCCAACCGTCTTTTGCACTGACCAAAGCCCAGAATCAGCCACAATCTGGTTGGGGCCTGAACCTCCGCCCGCGTTCGCACCGTACTGTCCGGCGTCGTAGTAGCTCACGTCGCCATAGACCAAACCGGATTGCACATGATATCCATCGCTAGGTGCAAAGCTGCCGAGATAGGCCTGAGCTGAAGTAGTAAGGCACAGGCCGGCAACCATTGCGGCGAAGAATTGTAAGTACTTCATTAGGTTCTACTCCCGAAAAAGGGTGTGAAAACAAACGACATCTCATTGTGGTTCGAGTAAGGTCCTATCGAAGCAACGCACCTGAGCAATCCTCCGAGAGTTGCCATCAACATTCCTTGAGGCGACTATCTTGCATTACCCTACGAGAGTAGAATAGCTGCTTCGCCCACCCTGACTATTCCGCTAAACAGCGGGGTGAAGCGAGAGGAAGCTTTCCTGAGTGGTCTTGCCGATGGACTTTACGGTCGAGGATATTGCTAGCGTCGTGCGATTGGTTCGCGAAGCCAGCGATCTATGGGACGATCCACACGCCTGGCGCGAATCTCTATTGCTCGGTGCTTGCGAGCTCTTGCAAGGGAACGTCGGCACCATGTACGCGGTGGAATCCTGCGGCAACCGTCACCGTGTTCGTGCGATCGCGGTTGTAGAATTGTCAAATGCAGCTACCGCTTTCGTTCACTCCTCGATTCATTCTTCAACGGGATCAGATACCGCTCGCGAGATTGTGGAAACTGAATTCCGCGAAGTGCCCGAGATCAACCAGCTCTGTGAGGTGTATGAAGAAGTGGGTTGCGCTACGATGACACGTAGTCAACTGACGCGCGATGCGGCCCTGCTCACTTCCCCGATGTACACCGAGTTTCGCAAGGATCATGACTGCGGTGACTATTTAGTTTCGCTTCGGAAAGTCGATGTGCCGCAGCGGGCTGGGCTTATTCAAATCAATCGACCACACGGGTTGGCTCCCTTTACTCCCCGCGAAGTTGCATTACTTGAACTCTTGCACAGTGAAATTGCACCGCTGATTGGCGTGCGGCTAACCACCGAGGAGTATCTTTCGCGCGATGGACTGTCCCGACGGCTCAATGAAACGCTTAGTTTGTTGTTGGAGGGTTGTAGCGAAAAAGAGGCAGCCGTTTCGCTCAAGATCAGTCCGCGCACCTTGCATGACTATGTGACCATGCTTTACAAGCACTTTAAGGTCACATCACGCGCGGAACTACTGGCCTATTTCATCCATCGCCGACCTGAGAGAAGGCTAGACGGCCCTGTTCGCCGAACATCGAAATAGAGGCGAAGTTTCCACTTAGTATCCATTTTCATTCGATCGCGGAGAGGTTGCAGCATCGCCCCGACACCGTTGATCAAGTCGCCCTGCACCTCGGTAGTGATTCAGAACGAGGTTCCCTTAGTCTCGCAGCGTCACGTACGCAACGGCATAGCAAATTCATTGCCAGAAAAGGTCTAGGTAAAGTCCATCGTAGTCGATGAGGCAGATCTAGGCTCAACGCTGTCCCAAAAGGGAATATCGCAATTATTAGCTGCAGGCATTACCCGGAAACCAACCCCTCGACCAAAGTCGGATCAAGATCTTTCACTTTCACACGTCGTTTTTTTCGCTCTTTCTTCGGCACGAGATCGCGCATCGATTCGAGCTTGCCGTAGCAAAGAAGCACGTCTCCCGATTCGAGTACCGCGGTGCAGATTTAATACCACTACATCCTTACTGCGCAGTCCCGATTCGACAATGGTCTCATGCGAGGTCGCAAAAGCAAATCATGCGAAACTGAGCTGCGAAAGCGACTGATGCTTAAGCCGGCTATTCGATTTGCCCACCCAGAGTAGAAGCGACCGTTCGACTCACCCTGTCCACTGGCCGAGGTTTGGCTCTCCTAGGTAAAAGGTGCGCGGCATTCACGGGGCACTTACATGGCCTGCAACTGCGCTAGCGAAGCAATTTCCCGGCAAACCCAATGCAAATAGCTGCTTCGCTAGGACTTGAACCTAGTTTCGTGATGTCGAGCTCTTACTGACATCGAGGTCGTCGATTCACTGCCACTTCCCAACAAACAGGCGGACAACTGCCAATCTGGTGCTCTGCCTGATATCCCTTTACTCGCTATCAAGAGCTTGTGAGATTTCATCCGACACGTCTTCTAGATGAGCAAGAGTGACTGGACTTAATTCTTTGGAATCAGACTTGAGCAGGAAGATGATTCGACTTTGAATGGTCTTGAGCGATTGCCTGGCGAGACTGCGAGCTTCATTCGGGAAAGCCTGGGCTTTGCCGTCGAACATTGCAAACGACTTGGACGGCGTCTTCGTTTTGCTTTCGCTCTCGACAATGGCCCTGAGATATTTCACGTGGGTTCGCTGAAGGTTTCGGCGAGTCTTAGGCAGAGCCAGTGCGTCAGGTTGTAGCTCCTCAGTTTCAGGCAGCTTGTCCTGTACTTCAGCCCAGATCGCATTGTCGAAGGTGTTGAAAATTTCCTGGAGTGTGAGGGGGTTCTCCCCGGGAAGTGACAACGCCTCATTGCTTTCGACCAGTCGCATTCGCTCGCCGGAACCTAACGTTTCAGCAAAAGCAATTTCCTGAATGGCTTGAAGATGCTCAAAATACGGGAGGCCGACTCTTCCCTCGTAGTCCCGTCCATCAGCGCCCCAATGCGTCCACTGCTCGGTAGCGAGTTTTCTCAATAGCTGGGGACGCAATGGAACCGGTTGGTCGATGAGTATTCGTTCCGACAGAAACTTAAGTGCTTCCCGCTGTTGGTCGCTGGCCACGGGGACGATTGGATCGCGTGCCCCTGGTGTGCCACGGCTATCATGGCTGACTTGGCGTCCCCCAATGAAACGAGTGGCGAGAAAAGCAGCATCACCGTATTGGCGTAGCAGCAGCATGACGGCCGAACGAAGGCGCACCCAGGACTCTCCTTCTTGTATGAGCTCATCATCAATCTTGGCTAAGGTCTCTGTTGCCAGGGCGACCCTGTGCTTGGCAAAATTCAGAGGGTCAGCACCTAGATCATATTGATTAACGTAAGGGTCATGGGCCGACTGATAGTCTTCGTCTGAGGCGTATGCCAGCTGGGGCTCCGCAGAACGGGCGGCGATCTTAGCTAACTCGGCCGATTCCTTTTCGGGAGCGAAGGGCTTGTAAGCATATTCAATCGCCCAGTAGTCGTAGGGGCCGAGAGTCGTTGTGGCATAGTCCCCTTGCTGTTGATCGTGAAGTGCCAAGTTGAGGGGCGCATAATCCATCACGCTACCGACGAGGCCAGAGCTGGAAGTGAGTTGCTTGTCATGCATCTGGGAGAGGGGATGGAGGTTGCTCCCTTTGAAATTATGTTTGAGTCCCAAGGAGTGGCCGACTTCGTGCATAATCACAGCGCGGATCATTTGTGCCACCCCCGCATCGGGTAGGCCCTTCTCAGTGCTTACGATGTCTTCAGCCGACTCATGCCCCCCGGTCGCAGGACTCTTCTTAGCTTGGCTCATCACAGCCAACGCTAATTGATTGCTAAGAGTTGCGGTATGCTGGCATGATCGGCAACCTGCGCTAGGGTCGCCTTCGATTGAACGCTGCGTGTTGGGCGAGCCGTAGCCATAATGAGCGGCCATAATAGGGCTCATGACATCGCCCTCAAGGCGGCGGTGCGCATTCGTGCTATCTGAGTCATTTTCATCACCGTCGTTGGGTAAGGTGCCCGCGAGGTAGGCACGCCTATTTTCCCAATAGCGAACCCAGCTAGAGTCGAACAAAATGTCGCCATCGACGATTTCCCCTGTGATCGGATTTGTACGGATGTTGCTCATGGCATAGCCGTGCGGAGAAGTTACCCAGCGAAAAACGCAATAATTGAGGTCCTCGGGGTCAAACTTGTCCTGCTCGCCTTGCCAACGAACGACGAGTGCTTGGCGGAAACCAATTTTCTCGAAGGCCTTGTTCCACTCCAAGATGGCAGCTTTCACATGGGGGCGGTACTCCGTCGGGACCGTGTCTTCGATCCACCAAACGATCTGCTGTTTGGGGAGCGAGATCTCCGCCGTTGGGTCGGCTTTCTCAAGTCTCCAGCGGGCAATTTTTCGATCGAAGAGACTCTCCCCTGGGGGAGCACTGAAGTTTTTTGTAGCGCAGACAAAGTGGCCTAGACGAGGGTCGGCTTTCCGAGGGCGGTAACCGCCGGCGGGCAGCTTGGCGAGGCTGTAGTGCAGGACGAGAGTGATTCCGCGCGAGTCGACATAGCCAAGATCTCCATTGATACCGTTACCGGCATCGAGCGGGCTTTCGCTAAACGTCACTTCCACCTGTAGTTCGATATTGTTGGGGAAGCCTTTGACACTTTTCCAACGTGAACGCTTGCTGTCTACGGTTCCCGGCTTCAAGTTGGCGAAGTTCGAGAAGTAAACGTCACTCAAGTCGACTAAGATCGCATCGTCTGGAGCATCATCGCTAACCAGATCGAGCACCATGAGCGTTGAGTCGAGATAACTATTGCGTACCGCTTTAGCCAACGGTGAGGTTTCATCAGCCGTGTAGCGATAATTCTTGCGTATCAAGTGGACCTGGTCTCCTTCACGTCGAAAGGCGAGTATCCATTGCTCATCGAAGTTAAAGGCCTTTCCCGCAGCTCCGCCACCTTGGGCAACTGAAATTGGCGCAAGCATAGGTCGATCAAAATCCCCCGGCTTCAGCGCTGCGTAGAGATGACGATCGTCGTGATAGAGATCAAGCAAGCCGGGGATGTGCTTGGCATTCTTCGTGACTTCTTCGAACGGCTTAAAGCTAGAATTGGAACTCTTTTTTGGACTCGGTTCCTCCATCGCCGCCTGCTTCTCTCCCATTTCCCTCTCCTGCTCTTTTTTTACTAGGGCAGGAGCGCAGCCCACACTACTTACGGCCAGCATCGTAGCGAGCAATACTAGCCCAATGAAAAATCGGAGGTTCTGTATCACGCTTGGTTTTGTCATGAGAGCGAATTGGCAGTAGTTCAAGATTCAGTAGCGATCAATTTGTATTTTGCAATCAGTTCGTGCGCATTGCTTTTCTAGTATAATTATCACAATGATTTAGGATCTCTCGAATGACATCTCATTAGGTACTTCCCATGCGCAACGAAATAATCATCGTCTCCGGCCTGCCTCGTTCGGGTACGTCGCTGATGATGCAAATGCTCAATCGCGGCGGGATCAAAGCACTGACGGACGAAATGCGCAAGGCTGATGAAGACAACCCACTTGGGTATTTCGAAGTCGAGAGAGTGAAACGCTTGCAGCAGGATGCGTCTTGGCTACCCGAAGTTCGTGGGAAGGCGATCAAAGTCATCTCGCAATTGTTGTTTTCGCTCCCGGAGACAGAGAATTACGCCGTGATTTTGATGCAACGCGAACTTGAAGAAGTCTTGGATTCTCAAGAGGCGATGCTCGCAAGGCAAGCGATGAAAGGTGGTGGAAATCGCGAACTGCTCAGCAAGGCATTTACGACTCATTTGACCAACCTAAGCACCTGGCTGCCTGAGCAAGAGCACTTGCGAGTGCTGCCGCTGAACTATGCGGATGTGGTTGTCGATCCCCAATCCGAAGTGGCGAAACTGAACGATTTTCTGGAGGGACGATTGGATTGCTCGGCCTGTGTCGAAGCGGTCGATCCGGAGTTGTATCGCAACCGATCTTCCTAGGGGGAGCCTCCCTGAGGGGAGTTCTCTGAATTATTCTCTTGTGACTGGTGGCTCAGCCTCGCTCCAGGGCCAGGCAGTGGTAACGGATCTTCTGGGATCTCAATCGTGTTCTCCTCGGGACCACAACCTGTCGTGGCAATGATTCCGATGCATAGCGAGAAAGCCAAAAAACAAGAAGCCCAGCCTGGATAAATACGTGCGGTCATCAACTAAAATCTCCACGAGGTACTAACAGCGAGACTCCCCTGCAAGTATCCGCTAAAGGACGCTCTCGTCAACGAGCTCTTCCCCTTGAATGGTTGCAAGCGATTGAAAGATAAACATTTCTATGTCTTTCGTGAGCGTATGAACTGAACCATCAGCATTGCAAAACTGGACGATATTTCCGGAGTGCAGTGAACCATAGTAGGACCATTTCGTTGCATATTGTGCTCCAGCCTTGTTTTCTACTGTGACATTAAGGCCGAGAGCCGCGGGAAGCGTCCCAAAGCCAGCCCACGCATTGCCCTGGGTAAAGCCATCGTGGTTGCCTGGCACAAATTCATCGGGTATGGAAACACCGTAGTTTCCAGGGGCTTCGCCGAACATCAGAGTTTGCGAAGTACCATCGGTAATTTGCCCGATGCGGGTTTTTGATCGGACACCAAAAACTCCTGCGAGATCGCTACTTACGTTCCGGTTTCCTGACCCCATATCGTAGACGAGATTTGGACTAACAGGGCCCCAGACTCCGGAGTTGCCCATGTAGTGGGTCAAGCCCAACTGAGTCTGAAGAGGATCCCAAGCGGCTGACTCCAGAGCTAGGAACCCCCCCTTCAAGATGCCATACGTCTTGTCGAGAATAGCGTTTCGTGGCGACTCCGATGGACCGTTAGGACATAAGAATGCCGAGAGTCGTGCCTGTGCAATCGACCAGGCATTCGTGTCTACATTATAGTTCTTGTCGCGGCTGTCGATACCGAGGTCCAAGGTGGTCGTGAATCGATCGAAGACACTCCCGGCCTCCATGTAGGGGAGCAGGAATACGAAAACTCCGGTGAGTTGGTGATCACCTTTTGAGTCGCTTGGGGACTCAGGCTTGATGAAATTGGTACCGGCAAGATACCCAGGAGGCATGTGTCCATTTGCCGATTCGTAGTTGAGCGCGGCGAGCCCAATCTGCCGTAGTTTGTTTGAGCAGGAGGCGCGTCGAGCCGATTCCCTTGCCGCTTGCACCGCAGGCAGCAACAGACCTACCAGCACGCCGATAATGGCGATGACGACTAATAGTTCGACGAGTGTAAAACCGTATTGGTTTCGAAGGGGTGAATTCGGTCGTTGACAACGGGGCATCGTATCTTTCGACATTATCGTTTTCCTCATTATGCCAAGACTTTGTTTGCTCTGAGTTCGGCTCGCATCGCATTGTCTGTTTGGCCAAGATTTCGGTAGGCCTTGGTGAGTGCTCGATGAGCAGCAGTCATTCTTGGGGCCTGTTTTACGCAAAGCTCCAAGGCTTCGACGGCTCCCACATCGTCACCCAGCGCGAGTCGCGCCTCGCCGATGACTAGGTGCACACGGGGTAGCTGATGAATCAATTCTGCGGCGGAGAGGCCATAGTCCAGCGCCTCGTCAGGTTTGCCAAGTTCCAACTGAGCACGTGCTATGCCGGCTAGGGCTAGGGCGTTCTCGCTATCAATCTCAAGGGCGATCTCAAATGCGTCGACCGCACGAGGGTAATCCTTCACACCAAGGTAAACCTCTCCCAGCTTATTGTGTAGCCCGGGAAGCCGCGACTCCGTCTTAGCTACCTGATTGAGGTGCACGAGTGCGGCTTCGGAATTCCCATCAGCGTACTCAAGTGTCCCCAGCATCATGTGCATGCGGGGCGTATCAGGTTGCTCCGCGGCAAGCTGCTCGAGTATCAAACGTGCCTGGTCTCTTTTGCCGGTTCCCAGGTGGCACGAGGCAAGCAGCAACTTCGTTCCCGCGGAGCCTCTCGTTTGATCATTTAATTGCATGAGGACTTTAATCGCATCTTGGAATTGATGGGCGTCGACCAGCGATTGAGCCAGTGAAAGTTGGTTGCCCTCGATGGTTTTTGAGAGGGTCTCGGAGGAATCCTCTCCAGCGTTCTCAATATAACCGAGATCGGCCAATTGCGCCAGCATCGCCTGTGCTTCGGCCGGATCGACTAGGGTTTCCGGTGGATGCAAACCGGCTTCTCCCTCAATCTCTTCCCAGCTTTCGATGCGGGAGATTGGCTCGGGGTCTTCAAGCATTTCTGCGAGTACCCGGCCTGGCATGTCGAAAGCCGCCGGCAGGCCGAGCAACTGCAAGACCGTAGGAGCAATTTCCAGTAGGCTTGCTCCGTAGGCTCGACTGCCCGATCTAATGCCAGGACCATTGGCAGCAATGATGCCGAACGGGCGATGCCACTCCACGGGCCCCGCTTTCCCCTCGCGCGGATCGGGCCGGAGTTGATCGTTGTAGTAGCCGTGATCAGACATCAGGATGACTGCGGTGTCATCGCCGGCGAACTTCAAGAGCGCATCCAATAGCATGTCATGAAAGCGGTAAATCGCGTTCATGCAGTGCTGGTAGGCGTCGTACTCTTCTTGAGAGACTTGCTCCATCTTGGGTGGGTGGCAGTGCATGAACTCGTGGCCACAGCGATCGATCCCTTCATAATAAATGGCCGTAAGGTCCCAGTATGTCTCGGTCATCAAGTGCGTGGCAACGGCGTGGATTGTGGCCGTCTGGGAGATCAAATGCTGGAGCTTGCCCAGTCGATTGGGCAGCTTTCCGCTTGATTCCTGCTGGGCAATTTTTGCGGCATCGGGGACAAAGGGGAGAATCGCACTGGCATCGATCTCGGCGGGCAGCACCCTGAGCCTAGCCAACTCTTCCGCCATTTTCTCCGGATGGATCGCACCTTGAGGAACCGCTGCTGAAAGCCCTTTGCCGAGATGCGAGTTCTCAAACTGATTGGAGGCTACCACCCCGTTGATCGGCTCTGCGGGGTGCGACGCGTACCACCCGACCACATTACTCCGCAGGCCGCACTGCGTGAGAATGTTCCAGAGGGCCTTGCACTTTCTCGTCGTGCTGGAGGTGGGACGCACGCCGGTCCCTTCCGCATCAGGCTCAGTGAATCCGAGTACTCCGTGCTGTGCGGGCCGCTTACCGGTGGCCACGGTATTCCACAACATGGGGGAAAGGATGGGGCGCAACGTGGCAAGATTACCCCACGCGCCTTGCTCAATGAAGGAGGCCAATGTCGGCATGAGCCCCTGGTCGATCAAGGGCCGAATCATTTGCCAATCGGCAGCGTCCCAGCCGATCAGAAGTACGCGTTTGGGTCCGCCAGCTGCTTGTTTTCGCTGGATGTTCATTCGCCCTGCTGCGATCGTCTCCGACGCATCCATGCCAAGCCGCCCGCTCCGGCGGCCAGAAGGCCAAGCGTCCCCGGTTCAGGAACAGAACCTACCGCTGGCTGGCTACTCGAGCCAGATCCATATTCCAGCTGCCAATCTGCGAGATTGCTGCCGTTGTAGGGCATACCAAAATCGCGTTGCCAAACGAGGAAGTCTTCGCCATCGACATCGCTATCTTCGTCGAAATCGCTCAGATAGGCTGGCGCGCCACTATCTCCTACGACAATGCCAACGCCCGTTTGATCTTCGAAAGCCCAGTCTTTGATCGTCAGCGTGCCCGCGGCGTTATCGACGTCGATTCGCATCCACGCGTAGTAGAGGTCATCGGGTCCAATGGGAAAGGCGAACCCGAGATACCCATCGGTGATGCTAGCGAACTCTGCGTTCGGATTGACTGTTCCATAGGCGAGTGAACCGACGAATTGGTCTCCCAGAGAGGAGGCGTCGATCAGCGTTCCAGACGTCAGGGCGGAAAAGTACGAAAGTCCCGAACCGCTATCGACGAAGCCAACTATCTTGCCTGGGGCATAGGGTACCGTAGCACCTTGGTAATTCCCGCCACCGAAGACGTAGTTCTTCAGCACGATGTCCGGATAGTCGCCGTCGAGGTTAAAGTCGATCGGCTGGCTACTTCCTTGTGGTACGTCGATCGGTCCGGTGAAGTACTGAACTGCAGCGTTGGATTCCGAGGAGCTAGCTGCAACGACCGCACTGGCGGCCAAACTGTAGGCAGCGCGCCGCTTGCTACGGGAAGGAGGCATTTGCTGATTCGACATCTGAAAGCTCACTACGAGTTACGTTGCTTTGGTGGCCTAGGGCACTGATACCTAGATATTGCGGCACGAAGTACAAGCAACGAAACTGCTCGGGTTCTTCGGGCCTGTTGATTCTGCCTTTGCTAGGCGATGACAAGAAGCAACCGTTGGAAAATTACCTGCTAGGCATTCGGCTGAGATCTGCGTCGCATTGCAGTCAAACCCAAAGCGCCTGCGGCCAACAGCCCCAATGTGGACGGTTCGGGGATCTGACCTGCGGCGATTCCGACCCCCGGCTCCGCTTCGTAGGCCCAGTCCTTGATCAAGAAGGTGCCTGCGGCATTGTCGACGTCGACCCGCACCCAGCCAAAGTGATTCACCGCATTGATTGGGAAAGAGAGCCCAATGTACGCATCCGTGACACTGTCGAACTGTGAGTTGGCGTTGTTTCCATAAGCCATCGAGCCAGTGAAGCTAGGCCCAACCGTGGTACCGTCTATTGGGTCGCCGATACTGAGAGCGGAAACGTAATTCAAGCCAGCATTGAAGCCGACAAGCTGACCTGGAGCATAGTTAACGGTTGCCCCCTGATAGTTGCCGCCAAAGACGTAATTCTTGAGGAGAACGTCGTTGTAAGCATCGCCATCGAGGTTGAGATCCTGGGCTCCAAGTTGACCAATCGCGATATTTTGTATGCCCGAGTAGACAGGTGCAGCCTCAACATCTGAACTTAGTCCTACGTTTGCCGCACCGGCGGCCAACGAGTAGGCGGCAGTGCGTTTAATCGACTTCCATTTGGAATTTGAAAGGCTGTCGTCTTCGGTAGCAGCGCAGCAGAGTTCTTGAGAGTTCATGAGCAGTTCTTGGCAATGGAGAGAGGGGGGGGATGTCTTAAATAATTCCCCACCCAAAAAAGCTGAGACTTACCGCCAAGAAGCCAGCAGGGGGGGGGGGACTACAAATCTATCGTAGCAAACCGGAGTATAAGCAGCCTTTGTTGATTGGTCAAATAATTCTACGCCTAATTTCCCCCCCCAATAAAGCCTTGTGGAAAGCCGCTTAGCCTACGGGAGCTGAGACACGTGTAGAGAAGCAGGGATAACGAGCAGAGGATTGTTGGTTCCGGAACGACTTGGCTTGCCGGTTGGCCGGCCAACGTTCCATAGTTCTCCTGCCAATCAGAGAGATGGCTCGATGTGTAAGTAGGCCCAAAACCAAGCTGCCATTGCAGGAAATCAATACCATCGACCTGGTCGTTCTCGTCGAAATCGCCAGCCGTACTGCTGGCCTCCAAGGCGAGACTTAATTGATAAAGCTGCACGGCATTGGTAGATCCAGCTACCCTTACGAAGTATTCCCCCGCCGCAGGTAGTAGCAAATCGAGTAGCGATTCGGCTTGCCCCAGTGGTGCCGAGTTGGCTGTTCCCAAAAGCTGAGTTCCTCCGCCGTCAGTTGCTCGAAAGACTTCCAGCGTGAGGTCGCTTTGTTGCGAAGATCGCGTCACGGCATAATTCCCTACTCCGGTGGGCCGTTCAAAGTAATTGGGGCCAGTTGGGGTAATCGTCACATCGACCGTCGCCGCTCCGACGGTTGTGAAGGTGAAGTAGTCAATGTCGCTTGTATTGGCGATGCTGAGAAAGTCACTCTCGGTGGGCGATACTCCCGTGGTGAAACCCGCGTCGTAACCCAGGGCGACTGTCTGCCCGTCAGCTAGTACCCCCAGGCTGGAAGCCGTTGCCGTGGAATTGTTCGGCTTGGGGCCATACGTGTCGCGTTCTAAGACATCCCCGTAAAGCTGATGAATGCCCCGGATATCGTCGATTTGTGGGCCGTCAAAAGTATCGTTGTACGCCGGTTCCAGCAGAAAGTTGGAGGTGTTGGAATCGACATGAGCTAAGCCAAACGAGTGTCCAATTTCATGCGTCAGCGTGTTCCGCAGATTGATAGAGTTGCTATTCGTGCTGCCGTAAAAAATCGAGTCGCCGGTGTCGATCGTGATGTCGCTGTTTGGTATGAACCCTGCCTGGGCACTCGTGCCGCCCTGGCCGTCGAGGAAGGTTCCTCCTAAGCGGATATCGCCGCGTGTGTCCAAGAGTCCGAAGAAATTCCCGTGAATCGCGCCATCGTCGTTAGGTTCGTACTTGAAGGTGAGGCCGCTCAATTCCGTCCAGCGATCAAACGAGGACTTCACTAGATCGTCGAACCAGGGGCGATTCTGCAAGTCGGTGCCTCCGTCGCCTGCTCCGTAAAGACCATCGAAAAAGGCGACCAGATTGCTCGGGTTACGCCCGGGAATGGTCGTTCCATCTGGCACGATGCTCCACGTTAATGTGGCCGGAGCGCCGGTCACTCCTGTAGAGCTTTGAGTAGCCGTACTCGTCCAGCGCCCATTGGAAACGAAGGCCCGAGAAGGCTCCGGGGCTGCTAAACACAGGAGACCTAATAAGACGACTGCAGGCAAGCGAGTGAGTTTATGTAGTTTCAACCGCCTAAACCTAACTGGGAAATGCTTTGTCGGGAGCAGGTCGAACAAACCTGTGCGTCTAGAATGGTATTACGATGGCGTCTGTTCGTATTCTACTATTCAGCGGATGGCAATCAAGCGAAACGCCGTACGAACCTTGAATCTAGGAACAGCAGCCGAAGCTGCTCGCGGAATGAGCGGGCATCGGATGGAGCATGATGAAACCCGTAGTGGCCACCCCCACCAGGGATAGCTTGCTCCTTGGGCTTTGCCCCAGAATCCTCTCTCGACACTGGGTAAATGTTACCTAAGGCGAGTGGCAACTTAACGAATTACACTCATGCTTGTGACAAGAACGACTATAAGCTGCTGTGCAAACCCGTTCGCCCTGTAAAAAACAATGCGAAAGAGCTGCCTCGCTAGGACTTGAACCTAGAACGACGGAATCAGAATCCGCTGTGTTGCCAATTACACCACGAGGCATCGGAGGCCTGAGAAAGCAGGCCCTAAGCTGCGCAACTCTACGTCTGGGGATCGATGACGTCAAGGCCGCGAAACGGGTCGAACACGCGAAATAGCTGCTTGCGGCTTAGCCGCCTCACCGGCTTTGACAAAGTTGCCCGCTACCTTGGCTCTAAGGTCGGCCCTTGGTTGCTGTTTTGAGTTGCCGGAAGTAGGATTGCAAGTTCCCAGGAGCAAGATCCTCGCAAGTTGAGAGTAGTCTGATAGGAGTAGCGGGAGCCTGGGCCTTACTACAGATCGACATTAGAGGCATGCGTCTCACATGAGTTCTCTGACGATTATTCAAGGTGGCGAAGTAGGGCGGATGTTCGAACTCAAGGAGGGCGAGTCGAGCGTGGGCCGAAGCCCCGAATCGGATGTTGTCGTGGACGTTGCTGCGGTGAGTCGTCGCCATGCGGTCATCGAGAAAAACGGAGGCAGAGTCCAAGTCCGCGATTTGGGAAGCCGCAACGGAACCTACGTGAATGGCAGTCGCGTTATAGAGCGAGCCGAGTTGCGAGAAGGCGACCAAATGGTCATTTGCGATGTGGTATTCGTGTATGGCCGATCTGCCGACGATGCAAATAAGCGGACCTACACCGGTTCGCTTCTATCGCCTGCACCTATTGCTGATGACAACCAGGGCTCGAGTGTCTTGGCGACCCTCGATGTGAGTCGCGGCGCTTCATCAGCATGGCAGGTTTCTGCGAAGCCAGAAACGCAATTGCAAGCGATCCTGGAGATATCTAGCAACTTAAGCAACACTCTCGACGTGCGAGAGATTCTCCCGCGTGTGCTGGATAGTCTCTTCAAAATATTTCCACAGGCTGATCGCGGGTTTGTGATCCGCCGCCCGGATCCGGAGGGGCCACTTGCTACTGTGGCATCGAAGGCTAGGCGTGGCGATGGCTCAACCGATATGCACATCAGCAACACGGTCGTCGAACAGGCGATGCAGTCGCAGCAGGCGCTGCTCTCGGCCGATGCAGCTTCCGATGAACGCTTTAGTATGGCGCAATCGATTGCCGATTTTTCGATCCGCTCTCTGCTGTGTGCGCCAATGGTAAGCAGCGAGGGAGAATCGCTTGGCGTCATTCAAATCGATACGCGTGACCAGCGTAGTCGCTTTACCGATCAAGACCTGCAGGTGCTTGCCGGCGTTGCCAACCAAGCGGCCATTTCCATCGATAACGCTCAGATGCATGAGGTGGCGATCAAGCAGCGAGCCTTGCAGCGTGACCTGGAAGTTGCGCACCAAATGCAGCAAGCCCTGCTGCCAACCAGTTCACCCGATGCGCCGGGCTACCACTTTTTTCAGTATTACGAGTCGGCCCTGCAGGTCGGGGGTGACTACTACGATTACGTTCAGCTACCCGAGGGTCGGTTTGCGGCGGTCGTTGGCGACGTGGCGGGCAAGGGCGTGTCGGCGGCGATCCTCATGGCGAAGCTTTCCAGCGACGTGCGATTCTGGTTGGCTAGTGAGGAAGACCCAGCTAAGGCACTGTGCAAAATCAACGAGGCATTCTCGCGTCATGGATGGGACGACCGCTTCGTGACGATGCTTGTTGCCGTTGTGGACCTCGCTACCAACGAGCTGACCCTGGTCAACGCGGGCCACATGCCTCCCATGTTGCGAGACGCTACAGGAAAAGTACAGGAAGTGGGCGGCGATCAGGCAGGCGTGCCGCTCGGCGTGATCGACGACTTCGAGTTTGATTCGTACAAGCGGACGCTCGAGTCGGGCGATTTCTTGACGATCTTCACCGACGGCTTTAGCGAGGCGATGAACTCACGTCGCGACTTATTCGGTATCGAGCGCCTTCAGGAAGCGCTCGAAGACAGTAGCGTAGCGTCCGATGATTTAGGCCCGCACCTGTTGAAGAAGGTGCGAGAATTCGCTGGGGACTTCCCCCAAAGCGATGACATGTGCCTGGTTTGCTTAGGCAGAGAGTGAAGCCGCTGGCGTTCTCTTTATCCGCACGAGGCGTAGCTTGCGGGCTACTCTTTTCTCTTGCGTGCTACCAGTTAACGCTAAGTTGGTTGTCTACACGTGTGACACCATCGACGCGTCGCATGATTTCCTGAGCCATTTGTTTTTGGAAGAAGCTGTTGACGGCACCTTCCAACTTAATCACACCATTGAGCGCTTCGATTCGCATTTGGCGATCAGAAAGATAAGGGCTCTTGTCGATAGCGACTTGGGCCCCGTTTTGGAGGGCCCCATCGAGCAGTGTGACGTTTTCAGCGGTTTGAGCAATGGTGGCTGGCATGGCGACGGTGGACATAGATTTTTACTCAGGCAGGTGGGGAGATTTTGAGAGCGACGTCGTTGCGTCAAGCGGGGACACTCAAATATTGGTGATATTAGGTGCCGACGCCGGACGGTCTTGGCGATTGCAAGCAAAATTTCCGTAGTACCGCGTCGGAAGGTGCGGGATTTGACGATCATACCGCTTGGCCGGCAGGCCAGATTCCCTGTGGGGCGGTGCCCAGCGTTGCCGGGTACACGCTAAGCCAATTCGAAGCAAGCCGTTGGAGCCCACGGGCTTTCTTACCTCGGGCTCGAATGCTGTTGCCTTAGATAGCCCGGTCACTTCCTCATGCGCGAGTTAGCGAAACGTAGGATTTCAATGACTTTGTCAGGTATCGGCAGCAAGGTACAATCTCTTAATGCCACCTCGTAAGTCAGCAATCTCTAACGTATTCGCCGTACTTGGAAACGGAGTCGCCTGCTTTCTGCTCTTCCTGATGCTCATTCCAAACATTGAGGCAGGCCGCACGGAGGCACGTCTGATATCGGCATACAATCGTGTTTGCGAAATTAGTAGAGCACACCAAGAGACCCCATCACGTGAATTGTTCGTGATGCACGATATTCCTGAACTTGACCCTTGGGGGCAACCCTACAGGCTAGTAGATATCGGTGGCAATCGAGTCAGAGCCTTATCATCTGGACCGAACAAGAAGACCCCTCAGGTCAGTGTTGATCAAGACGACATCTATTCGGATATGACAACCCCTCCGTTTGAACCGATTCGAGCCAACAAGAAGAAACAGTTATTGATTGCTATTGTCGTCTCAGCGGGAGCTTGGCTTCTGTTCTCCATTGTTTTCCTTCGGACACGCAGGGAAACGTCTTGTGCGTGAGGGGATTAAATCGCACATGTGTGACCCACACGGGTCGCTCAGGGCACCTCCGTTTGAGCCCGGAGTCCATGCCCTCGAGTTCGAACGGCAGCCCTGGAATTGCTAAGAATTTACCTTCCATTGGTGGGCGTATCTAACGGCGCAGTAGGGCTAACGCTTAAATCACCAGTGCCTACTCAGCCCTGAAGCCAACTAGGCAGTTCATCCGCTTCAGGCAGATGAATCACCTGAGCACTGCTAATCGCTGGCAATTGGCGCACGGCTTCCAAGGCTTCGGCTGAGGGAGCGGCGTCGAGATTGAGGATGCCTACTGCCTCGCCGCCAGGGTGATCCCCTGCCCTACCCACCGCCATTTGGGCGATATTCACGCCATGTTCACCACAGATATTGCCCACGCCGCCAATGATGCCTGGCACATCTTGGTGCGTGAAGATGAGCAAACAGCCGTCCAAATACGCTTCCAATCGATAGCCATCGAGCGCGACCAGGCGAGGCATGGATTCGCCGAAGACCGTACCAACGACTTTGTGCATCACTCCCTGGGAGGATTCGAACTCTGCGGTGAGTGACGACCGGAAGGCCCCCATGCCGCTTTGCGATTCCGTGGTGAGCTTAATGCCACGATCTTCCAATAACATCTGGGCGTTGATGAGGTTCACTTCTTCCTCGAAGACGCCATCGAGCAGGCCGCAGGAAAAAGCTGAAGTGAGGAGTTTCGTGTCCTTGCCGGAAATCTCGCCACGAGCGGTGAGTCGGCAGGAGGCGATTCCACTGGGCAGCAAGCCGACTGCAAGCCGTCCCAAGCGATACGCAACGTCGAGATAGCCCCGCAATGAGGCGAGCGTCTTCGCGTCGAGCGCCGCAACATTCACAGCATTCTTGATCTGGCCATTGAGCAAAAAGTCAGTCAGCAGCCCGACTGCTTCGACAGCCACTTGAGTTTGTGCTTCCTCGGTACTCGCGCCGAGATGCGGAGTACACACCACTCCTTCCATGCCAAACAGTGGGCTATCGGTGCAGGGCTCGTCCACGTAAACGTCGAGCGCAACGCCAGCAAGCTTACCGCTCTTGAGTCCTTCGATCAGTGCTTGTTCGTTGTAGATACCTCCGCGTGCTGCATTCACAAGCCGAGCGCCTGGCTTGATGCGTTCAAGTTGAGGCAGATCAATGAGGTTGCGTGTCTCGTCAGTGAGTGGCGTGTGAACGGTTAGGTAGTCGATATCGGGGAGCATCTCGTCGACGGTAGCGACCAACTCGATGCCCAGGTCGGCGGCCCGCTCTTGGGACATGAATGGATCGTAGCCCAGAATGTTCATCTCCAGTGCCTTTGCACGGGTCGCTACAGCTAAGCCAATGCGCCCCAATCCCACCACGCCTAGCGTCTTCCCTGCGACCTGCGTGCCCATGTATTTCTTGCGATCCCAACGCCCCTCGACGAGCCCCTGATTCGCGGGTGCGACGTTCCGCGACATGGCGAGCATCAGCGCGATGGCGTGCTCAGCAGTGCTGAGCGTGTTACCAGCCGGGGTGTTCATGACCACGACACCCGCCCGAGTGGACGCCGGTTTGTCGATATTATCTGTGCCCACACCAGCGCGCACGATCGCCTTCAATCGACTATTACCTACCAGCGACTCGGGCGTGATCTTCACACCACTACGGCAGATGGCACCGTCGAACTGGCTAAGGGCTTCACGCAGTTCGTCTCCTTTGAGGCCGATACGGACTTCATACTCCACACCTTCCGCGGCGGCGAGCAGGTCGAGCCCTTCTTGGGCCAAGTTATCAAGAACGATTACGCGTTGCATGTGAGAGAATCGGGGTTTGAGTTGCATGGGAAATCAAAAATTAACCCGACGCGTAAGCGAGGGATCAACCGTCCTATCGTAATTCCCTCGCTTCCGCTTCGGGTTAAGGACTACTAATTAGCTCAGCTGTTTTGCTTGCAGAAGTCTTCCATAAAGTCTCGCAAGCACTCGACGCCAGAAGTTGGCATCGCGTTGTAGATTGACGCCCGAATACCACCGACTGAGCGGTGTCCCGCGAGCGATTTGAGCTCTTTCGAAGCAGCTTCGGCAAGAAACTTTTGGGTGAGCTCCTTACTGGGTAAGCGGAAGGTCACATTCATGAGCGAGCGACACTCGGGCTGAGCATGCCCCTCGTAGAATTCACTATTCGCATCGAGCACATCATAAAGCAGTTTTGCTTGGGCACCGTTTAACTCGTGCATTTTCGCCAAGCCGCCGATATCCTCTTGGAGCCAATCAGTGATAAGCTTCAAAACGTAAATTCCGAATGTGGGAGGCGTGTTCATCATCGAATCCGCAGCGGCATGGTTTTGGTAGCGCAAGTAGCCGGGCAAATCTTCGCTGACATCGGCAATCAGGTCTTTACGAACGATCACCACGGTAACGCCCGCCGGGCCGGCATTCTTTTGGGCGCAGGCGTAAATCAAGCCGTACTTCGAGACATCAACCGGGCGGTGCAGGAAGTCGCTGGACATGTCGCATACGAGCGGCGTGTCTCCCGTGTCGGGCACATCCTTGAACTGCACGCCTTGGATCGTCTCGTTGGAAGTGTAGTGCAAATAGGCAGCGTTGGGCGTGGGACGCCACTTGCCGCCTGAATCCCCGGATGAGGGCAGGCGATCGAAATTCGTGTCTTGCCCGCTCCACACCGTCTTCATGTCGCCATGCTTGTTGGCTTCGTTAAGGGAATGTTTACCCCAGGCACCTGTGATCAAGTAATCTGCAGAGGGTTGCTCTGGGCTTAGCAGATTCATGGGGATCATGGAAAACTGCAGTCGTGACCCACCTTGAATGAACAGCACCTCGTAGTCGTCTGGAATTGCCAGCAGGGATCGCAGATTGCTCTGGGCGGATGCCAGGATTTCCTTGAAGGCCTCGCTACGGTGGCTGATTTCCATAATTGAGGCGCCTACGCCGGGTAGACAGAGCATGTGCTCCTGGATTTTCTCCAGCACAGTAATAGGCATGACGGCAGGGCCAGCGGAGAAATTGTAGACGCGTTCGCTCATCGGTGGCTCGGAATGCTAAGTTGACTTGAAAAACCAGCGGCTTCAGTTTGACGAATGTTTTTGCCGCTTTTTGCGACAGGAGGAAGGGCCGCTGGTCTTGAATAAACGTCCTATTCTAGTGCCCCTCTGCAAGCTTGGCGATGGGGCCTCGGGGCGACAATGACCGAAAACTGCCGACTCAGCTTGACTCACGTGGCGGGGGTAGTCACGATCACGTGAGTCATGCTCGAATCTAGCGAATCCAGTGCCAGGGAAAACTCGTCGGAGTCCTCCCCAACGAACACCGAAAAGCAGGCACGCTTGAAGCTCGCTGCGGCGGGAGTTCCTGTAGTGGCCTTGCTGGCGGTCCTCGCGATCTGGCTCCCCGAATGGCGTGGTACCGAATCCCCAGGCGGGCGTAACACGCAAATTGAAGTAGGCACGAAGGAAGCTACTACGGCCCCGACTCGGCGAGAATCGGAAGCTCAGGTCGCCTCTGAAGAAGGATCTGAGAACGCCGTACAAGGAACCGTCCGCTGGGTTCGTACGATTTCTAGTATTCCCGATAAGGATTTCGAACTAGCGGCCGCACACGACCAAGCGCTTCGCGATTCCTGCGAAGCGTTGCCCGCCGGCGATGCTGTGCTTCTCGATGGCTTTCAGCCGCATCTCACGAAACATGACGATCGCGAATACTCAGAGGCTGTCTCGGCGCTGAGCACGCGCCGGCCCATTTTCACGGTGGGGCTGGACATGTTTAGCATCGACCAGAAGAACCTGCCGACTCTTAGTGGGCGGAGCATTCTCAGCTACCTGCAAAGTAATTACATCTGTCTGCAAGTTCGGATTCAAAAGAAGGCCGGTTCCGAAGATTTATTTCTGCATCATCGCCCAATTGCATGCGTGGCGAAGTTCAAGGGAACGCAGCTCACGCAAGATCTAACTGCCGGAATGACTTCTTCATTGGATAACTATCGCAGCTTAGGAATGTACTTGCCTAAGAACCAACGCCCGACTCCGAGCAATCTGCGCACTCTTGTGCTAATACATAAGGGAGAAGGTCTAGATAAGGAAGAAAAGGCGTTCGACAAATACGAACTGGTATTTATTCGAGCTCGTCAGGATCGCTCAGATT
Organism: Adhaeretor mobilis; assembly: GCF_007741515.1. Lineage (GTDB taxonomy): Bacteria > Planctomycetota > Planctomycetia > Pirellulales > Lacipirellulaceae > Adhaeretor > Adhaeretor mobilis. The sequence continues at coordinate 4,267,036 of NZ_CP036263.1, read as the reverse complement.
CTGAGAAGTTAGAGTTGCACGCATTCACGACGACCGACAATCGCACGATGCTGCATTATTTGAATTGCGACGAGCACCCCGACGACAACGACGATTGCAGCATCAAGACGATGATTCACTTCACCAAGTACTCTCACGCTGGCCTGTACCCTAGCGAGAGCGAGACACGCGATACACAGTTCAACGATCGTTCGGAGTACAACATGGCAGCCCTGGAAAGCTATGCAGAAGCCCAAGGCTGGGAAGACGGACCTCTCAAACACCTGAACCAAGTATTAGACGACTTGATTGATGGGAAGGTGCCTGTATCGCCTAGGGGGTCGCCATAGCGGCGACTCTCGCTCGGTTTAATCTTTGAGAGACTGGGCCACGTACAACTTGAGTAGCTATTAACTGTCGTCGCAACCCCCAGTCGATTTTGCATCAACCGAGAAACTTGCGTGAATCTGCCCGTAACGATTTGGAAGATATCGCTGGAGCAAGCTCCTCAGGTCATCGAGACGGGCTATCGGCTCTTATCGCCGGACGAGCAACAACGAACCGATTGCTACAAAGTGCAGAAAGCCCGGGAGAGTTTCATTCTCACGCGCACCGCGCTCCGGCAAGCTCTTGCCAAGCGATTAGATTGCCTGCCCGAGGAACTACACTTTGATTACAGCGAACGAGGCAAGCCAAGCCTGCGGGTGCCTCGACCTTCTTCGGAGTTTTCCTTCAGCGTATCGCACTCGGGAGAGCTAGCGGTCGTTGCGATTGCCGATTGCAAACACATCGGCATCGATTGCGAAAAGATCAGACCGTTGGCTAACGCAGAATCACTTGCTCGCACAGTTCTCTGTGAGGTTGAATGGAATCGCTGGATTGAATTGGATGAAGAGAAGCAAATGGGCTCGCTACTGAAATCTTGGACGCTCAAGGAAGCCTGCTTGAAAGCAATCGGGACAGGGCTAGCTGTTCCCATGCGTGATCTGGAAGTTCGCAGCGAATCTGATATCGGTCTACAACTGGTAACAGCCCAGGAGATACTCCTGACGGTTGCCCCCTGGGCGTTGGCATATTTCGAGCAAGTTAGCGGCTACCAGATCGCCCTAGCTGCAGCAGGCGTTTCGAAGAAGATTGCTGCTGAATTCTACGAGTTTCATTTTGACGGGTAGGTAGCCTTCCAGCCACTCGCTTCACTACCTCGTGCGGGAATTGCCCCTACCATTGGCGGTTTGCTGCTGTTGAGCGGCTCCTTGCTGACGAGACTGCTGTTGGCGCGCCTTCGCGGCTGCCCACTTTTCTTGGGCCCGTTGTTTGGCGGCAGCTCTTTTTTCTTCCATCTGTTTCTTTGCGGCAATGCGCTTTTCGTCGGACGCTTTTCGTCGGGCGACGATCGACTCGACACGACGCGAATTCACGACAAACAAGGCTGGATCGTCAATCACGAAAGGCGTAGACCAACTGCGGCCATCGTTAAAATTGCACGAGTTGAAGAAGAACGTGCGGAAGCTGCGGGCGTGGTAGCTGTAAGGATACTTGGAATCGAGATGATCGGCCGCCGTGAGGTCTTCGACCCCAGGCTTTGCGTAGTAGTGAACCGAGCCATCGCCTGTGAAGCTCATGCCGAATGTCCACCAGCCGAACTGCTCGATCTCTTTCACGCGATAGTCGCGGCCCATGTGATCGCCCCGGATGGCAATGTACGCAGAATCTTTTTCCGTCTTCCGGCTCGTTTCGCTACGGAAGTGAATCCACATGCCCGGCCAGTAGGGTTCGTTCGTGGTTTCGCTACGACTGCCAAAGAGGCCACGGCTCTTCACCTCGGTAGTGATCGTCGTAGCGCTGCCACGGATGCCGAAGTGTGGGCCAGAGCGATTCTCCCACTGCTCTGCTGGCGGCAGGAAGACACGAACCGTGAAGCTAGGAGTCTCGCCAACCGGGATGCTTCCGCCGAGGCGATTGGGCAAGTTAGCGATCAAGTCGTCTTGCTGAACGTCACGCGAGTTGTATCCAGGAATACCGGAGCGAAGCGTACGCAAGAGGAGTGCTTTCTCACTGCCGGGTAGTCCACCCGCTGGAGTGTCGACTACTTGAATCTGATCAGGCTGGCCGCGCTCAGGGCCTTCGTTCCAGCGACCATTAGTCGCCATGCCACGCGGCGAGCGTAGGCGTTCGTCTTGCTCTCGCGAGCTCTTGGGATGATTGTGGACGAAGTTCCAGCCCTCATCTTCGAAGTCGTCGCCCACGTAGTCAATTTTGGTTCCCGTGCCCGGGACTACGGCGCGATTACGCTGAGCGTGGGCGGGACTCACAGTCAAGTTAGTCACAGCTATTAACGTAAGGGCAAGAAGGCAGCGCATGGGGTTGGGCTCGCTGATAATCGGGTGTAGTGAGACGATGAAAACACGAGAGAAGTAATCTCAGCCGCGGGAAGCGAGATCGAATACGTGTTGTATCGGTTGTGCGACCCATCCGTTCGCGAGTTGCTATGTCTGGCCCGCAAAGCTTGCCAAGCTTCGCGCAGCATGCAGCGAGAGGTGGCTAGGGAGTTCTCAAGGTTGGTCTAGGGGGGCCCTTCTCTGCCGTTGCAAGCACCGCGGCGAGATGTGAGGTGTCGGCTGCTACACGGGCCTCAAAAACTCGCTAGTCGACCTTCTGACCAACCAATGCTAGCGAAACGCGACTCGCTAGCGGATCGACCCAGCGACGCACCGCCTCCGGCGAGATGAAGGCGAGATTCGCAATGAGCATTGCAAAGCCGAATGTCTTCATGCCCATGAACAGGGCGATGCCGCCGTGTACGGCAAAAGCGATCCACAACACGATCGGACGTGTGAAGCGGTTCCACACGAGGCAGCAGTAGAAGACTTCCCAAAACACGGTTACGTGCGTGAGGAGTGCTACCAGCAGTGGCCACCCGGCAAGCCATGTCATGTCGATCGATTGGTACTCTAAGCTGGCCATGGCGTACCACACGGCGGTTCCGCCCTGCCAAGTGGCCCCTTGGGATTTGGCGAGTCCTGAAAACAGGTAAACGATGCAGAGGTGAAGTTGCAGCAAGCGAACGGCTAAGTTGGCCGAGGGAGAATGCTCGGACGACACTTCCTTACCTTTGCGGAGTCGCCAGATACGATCGAGCGAGTACCTCGCTCCGCACGGGCCCAGCATCAAGTACGTGGCCAGCATGACGTTCGCCTTGTCGAGTCCGAAGTACGAGCCAGGAGTCACGCGAGTGGCATAAGAGATTGCCAGTAGCCAGGCCAACACTGCCGCCGTGCGGCTAAATAGGCCGAGCATCAAGCATGCGAACACGACTAACGCGAAGAGATGCACGACCCAGAGCACCCAAGTCGATTTGATCCAGAAAAACACGCTCCAAACAGTCAATTGTTTGGAGTCGTCACCTGGCAGCACCAAAACATTGTCACGCAGGTAAGCGACGGGCACCCAGCCTTCGGGACCGATGAAAGCCTCGAGATCAAGCGACCAAATAAAGTGCGTATAGAGCAACATTGCCCCTCCCAGCACGCGAATAAGCGAGAGCGTTGCCGGATCGGTGGGGGCGAACCAGAATCGGTTCCAGGCTTGCCATAGTTCGACAAGGTAGTTTCGTACTGGCGCAAAAGGGCGGATCATGGTCCAACTCCCGGGATACGCGTCGGTGAGTTGCGCTGCACGGGTGTTATAGGGCGGTGTTGGTTGTCTCCGTCACTCTCTCGAATGGGATAGATGTCCGCCTCAGCTTGAGTTTCGTAGGTACTGTCCGCATCAAGGACCGTGCCATCTAGTACTTGCCTAGGGGACAGGAGCCCATGGTAAGCCGCCGACAGATGCACTTTCGTTGCGCCAAACTTTTTCACCAAATGCTGGCCGTAAAGCTTCGACCAGTCCGGACCGAATTCCTGACCACCTTGAGCAGCGAGCATCAGGTGGCGATGGTAGTACAGTCGTGGCCATTGCTTCTTAAGATCGGGATAAATCTCCTCGGCAATCGTCTCGCCACTTTCATCATAAGCTACACAGCCGAGCAGGTAGCTACCGCTAGGATCTGGGGTAAAGAAGTCGTAACCGTGATTCAAGTAGGTGAGATTCAGATAGGGTCGAAACACTTTGTTCAAAGTGCTCAAGAGTGGCCGGGAGTTTTTATCGATACTCTTGAGAGTCTCCTCTGCAGACAGACGTTTCTTGCCAAGAATGTCACTCTCGCGAATATCGGGATGGAGTCTCGCCTCTGTCTGCACCGCCCAGGGCGCCACAAACAACGCAGACACATGCCAAACAATGAACAAGGTCAACAGCCCACGCAACCACGGGCGCCAAGGCAAGTTGGGATCGACTTGTCGCGGGGGCTTCGGCTTTTTGGGCGGCGCTTTCTTGGCGGCTGACTCTGCCTCAGTGGCGCGCTCCGACTTGTTTTGCTTAGGCTTTGGTTTTGCAGCGGCCATTTCAAGAGTGCCAATGGATGCGGGTGGCGAGATCGGTGACGAGGGAAGTTGTTACTAGCAAACGAAAAACCCCCGCAGCGGTCAACGCCGATGCGGGGGTTTCGTGATAGAATGCTGCGGAATTATCGAAAAAGAGCCGATTTGCCGCAATTCTTCCGTTCAGCGATCAATCAACCGACGCAATCTGGTTGACGTCCTGGTCGAAATCGAAGCTCAGTTGGTAGGTTTCGCCACCGGAGAGCGTCATGGCTTTCTCACGAACCAGCGTCTTGCCGTCTCGCTCAAGGACGACACGAACGGTGTAGTCCTGCCATTGCTGCCCTGATTGAAGCCGCGTGCTGGCGTAGGTGCGAACTTCGCCGGTCTGGTGAGTTTCCGAGCCGGCTAGGTATACCTTGGCGTCAGCCGGAACGTCCAGTTTGAGCTCAGTCTTCACAGGCTCTGGCGAAGCCAAAACAAGTGACTCGCCATCGAAGGCAACACGCACGTCTTGGCCAGCATTCAGCTGAATAGTTTTCTCGCGGACAATCTCTTGACCATCTAAGTTGTAAACAACGCGGAAGTCGTAAGCGTAACTCTTCCCAGCTTCCAAACCGTTGGAAGCAAACGTACGCTCGGTTCCAGTGCTTGTTGTCAGTGAGTCGTTGACGTAGATCTTGGCACCTACAGGAACGCTGGCGTAGATCGTTCCCACGCTGGCATTGTCAGTCGAACAAGTTGGGCAGCCCAAATCGACAGGTGCACTGTACTCAACAGGTGCACTGTAGCTTGAGCCGTAACTGCCGGAAGAGTAGCTGCCAGCCGAACCGTAGCTGCTGGATGCATAACTGCCAGCGGAGCCGTACGAGCCACTGCTAGCGCGAGCTGCCCTGCGGGCTTCCTTGCGGGCGTGCCAGCGAGCGAAGAGTCCAGGGCGGCTACCAGTTGAAGCTGAGCCTGCTGAACCGTAGCTACCACTTGAGGTGTAGGAAGCCGCGTAGCTGCCCCCGTAGCTACCGGAAGAGTAGCTGCCAGCCGAACCGTAGCTGCCCGAGGATGCGTAGCTTCCAGAGGATGCATAGCTTCCGGCTGAGCCTGCCGAACCATAACTGCCGCGCGAGCCGTGGCGACCGCGTGAGAACGCCGACGCGTCTGCTGTCAACATAACAGTCAGGGCTATGGCCACCGCAACTTGGGCTATCCGTGTCTTGCCAAGTGATTTCATCGTTGATGTCTCCCGATGTGTGTCATTCGTGCCGAGTAAGTGGGGCGCCCTAAAAACGATTCTTGCGGGCCGCTGGAGAGCTGGCACGGCTCCCCGCATGCAGTTTTAAGATAGCAGGCTCGCACAGTAATTCAAGGAATCTGCGTAAAATTAACGGCTTTTGCCGACTGGGAGGTTCGGGCGTTGTACGCAGGCATCATGCCTGCTACTCCGGCAGCGAATGGAGTTGCAAATCGTCAACATCCAACGTGCCTATGCCACCATGCAGCCCAAGCCGAACGATCGCTTCGCGGGCGGCCAACGGCACGATGATGTCACTGGTTGAACTCTTCCAATCAAAATCTCCAGCCCAGGGCCCCAGCCGTTCGTGCCCGATGACTGCTCTGCGTGAATCGTAAAAAGTAATGATCACCGCGGCCTCCTGGCCGGGCGTAGGACCCGGGGCCAGAGAGTTGCCGCGCACGCTGGCCGAGAGTTTAATCCGCGCAGCGCTTCTCCCGTCGATCGCTAAGCCTTGCAAAGCCCGTGCGGGTTCCCCCGGGCTGCGATTGGTGAACCGCAGGAATTGTTTTCCTTCAGCCGGATTCGGCGAGGTAGCAAGTTCCGCTTGTCGCAGGTAATGCCAGCCGGTGGGGTGCTTAGAATCCCCAACGGAGACTTCAAAGTCGCCATTGTTGACCTCTGGGTTCAAGGGATCGGGTTGTACCTGGCGATTGTCTTCCGCCTCGCCGGTCATAGGTACAAAGAGGGTTGCACGCAGCGGTTCTCGTTCTAGCTTTCCATCTCGCTTAGTGAGCCGGAAGAGATTCTGCTGGTAACGCTCACCCACGGGTACGATCATCTGTCCGCCTTCGGCAAGTTGGTCGACGAGCGGCTGAGGGACGTCTTCAGGTGAGCAAGTTACGATGATTTTGTCGAAGGGAGCTTCCTCTGGCCAACCTAAGTAGCCATCGCCAGTACGCACGTGCACGTTCTTATAGTCGAGACGTCGGAGCGTTCGCTCTGCTCGCCTGCCAAGCCGTTTAACGATTTCGATCGTGTAGACTTCGTTTACCAGCGGGCTCAACACGGCCGCTTGGTAGCCACTGCCGGTGCCAATCTCTAGCACCTTGTCCGTACTTTGCGGGTTGAGTTGTTCGGTCATGTAAGCGACAACAAACGGTGGTGAAATCGTTTGTCGATCGCCAATCGGTAGAGCCGCATCCAAGTAGGCCTGTTTGCGAAATCCGGTCGGTACGAATTCGTGTCGCGGGGTGGTGCGCATGACCTTGAGGACACGTGCATCGCGAACCCCAGCCGCTTCGATTTCGCGCGCGACCATCGCCTCTCGCTTCGCCGTAAGATCTTCAGCCGAGAGTTCCGACGGAGATACAATGAGTGAGATCGCAAAATACAGCAGGCTGAGGAGCTTGCTCATAAGTAGTCCTAAGAGGTATCCGTAATCCAATTCGACCGCCATCTTGGATGGTTGCTCTATTCTAACCCGCAGATTGCCTTGTAACGCCCATGAATGACCCCGCAACTATCGCCAATACCCGAGAACGCCTGCGCGAGCAGATGCCCGTGACCGAAAAGTGGGCTTATATGGATCACGCGGCTGTATCGCCACTCCCCAAGCCGACTTCGGTGGCGATGGCCAAGTGGCTTCAACAGGCCAGTGAGGAGGGGGACACCCTGTGGCTTGATTGGTCGGCCCAGGTTCAGAGCACGCGTACTGAGGCGGCTCGCATGATTGGGGCCTCAGAAGAGGAGATCGCGCTTGTCACCAGCACCACCGCGGGAATCAATTTCGTGGCTGAGGGGCTCGACTGGCAAGCAGGCGACAATGTCGTGACGCTCGACGATGAGTTTCCATCCAATTTGTATCCTTGGATGCACTTGCAGGATCAAGGCGTGGAGACACGACTCGTTCCAACGGATAACGGTCTCGTGGACTACGAGAGACTAGCAGAACGTTGTGATGATCGAACACGCTTGATCACGGTCAGTTGGGTCGGCTACAAGAACGGTGCTCGGCGGGATATTGATGTCATTAGCCAGATCGCCCGCGACAAGAACGCTTTGTTCTTAGTTGATGCGATTCAGGGCATCGGCGCGTTTCCTTTAGATGTTCGACAAACACAAATCGATTTTCTAGCCGCTGATGGACACAAGTGGCAACTAGGGCCCGAAGGTGCCGGCTTTGCCTACATTCGTCGCGATTGCTTGCCGTTGTTACGTGCAACGGGCGTGGGCTGGAACAGCGTGGTGCAAGGGAGCGACTTCGCCAATATCAACTTGAATTTGAAGACCACGGCGGCTCGCTACGAAGGAGGCTCGCAGAACATGGCGGGCCTAATTGGGCTGGGGCAAAGCCTCAATTTACTCAACAATTTGGGCGTTGAGAATGTTTCCGCGTCGATCCTCGATATCACTGACAACGCATGCGAGCAGCTTGCCAGCTGCGGGGCGGAGCTTCACACGCCTCGCTGCGGCGACAATCGTTCTGGAATCGTAACGTTCTCGCTACCAGATGTTGATGCCCGGGCGTTCCGCAAGCATTGCCTCAACAGCGGTGTGGCACTGGCCTGCCGGTCGGGTCGGCTGCGAATTAGCCTGCATGGCTACAATCACGACGGAGACATAGGTCGCCTGAGGGAGGCGATTCGCTCGTTCGGCACCAACTAGAGCCATCGGCCTACGCATAGGAGCTTATCTGCGTTAATCTGTGTCTATCAGCGGTTCCTTCCCTTGGAGCTTGATTCCTCGTTCCCAACTCCCAATTACGCAGAGAAGACGGTATGTCGCGTCGCGCGGTTTACACTGGCTCGTTCGACCCCATAACCTTGGGGCATCTCAATGTGATTGAGCGTTCCAGCCGTTTGGTGGACGAGCTCATCGTGGGCGTGGGACACAACCTCGACAAGCAGTCGCTATTCACGCCGGAAGAGCGCGTGTCGCTTGTCAAGGAAACCTGCAGCCACGTTGAGAATGTACGGGTAGAGATGTTCTCTGGCCTCGCTGTGAAGTTCGTGCGCGATTGCAAAGCGAGCGTTATCATCCGCGGTGTTCGTTCGCTCACCGATATGGAAACAGAATTCACCATGACACTGGCGAATCGCAAGCTCGATCCGGGCATCGAGACGGTGTTCCTGATGGCCGACGATGAGTTCTCGCACGTGTCGAGCTCGCTCATCAAACAAATCACCAGCCTCGCTGGTGATGAGGAGCTGGCTCGTTTCGTGCCGGCCGAAGTCGTGCCAGCGTTGCGGAAGAAGTACCAGTAGGGAATACCTACTTTGCGGCTCTTAGGATTTGCACTGCGACCGCGAGTACGCCGATCACGGCCAGAGCCGACTTCAGGTTGTCGAATAAACGCGTTCTCCTCCGGATTGGTTGATTGACGGAGCTATCAGCGGCCATTACCTGTTGCTTCGCTACGGAACTTGGAGCCTTGCCCCACAGTGCGGCGATGTTCTCGTCACCAGGACGCCATTGCGGATCATCGAGAGTTCTTGGGCCCTCGAGTTCTGTGTCGTGTGAATTCGCTTGCAAAGTTGCCGAAGGGTCAAGGCCATCGCCCTTGGCGGAACTTGCTACGGCCGACTTCTGAGGTTCCGTTTTATCAGGTGGGGCAGCTTCAGCAACGATTTCCAATTCATTTTTCCCAATGTCCGGTGCTAAGGTCGCCAGGAAATGGCTGACTCGCCCGCCGAAGCTGCCCAGTGTCGTACCCTTGCCTGCTCCGAAGAGCACCCCGGCTAGCTCGCCGCGCTCGTTGAAGATGGGGCCGCCAGAATCGCCTTGGCGAGCTTGCACATCGAGCTCGACCATGTGCCGCGGCAGATTGATTTCGGGAGCGTAGTACTGCGTGCATTTGCCGGTGGCCGAACGATAGATACCGTGCCCGTAGCCGCAAATGGTGAGCGTTTCGCCTGGCCGGGGTGCATGTTCTGTGACCGTCACGGGTGGGGCTTTGGGCCGCCACACGACGAGCGCCGCAAGATCCCAGTCGGCATCGATCTTCAGCGATCGTGCTTTGGAATGGTAGCCGTCTGGGAAGAGCACCTCAATCGGGCCCTTCGCATCGCGGACCACATGCCAGTTGGTAATTACAAGGCCAAAGTCGTCACGAATATCCACCAGCGTCCCCGAGCCATACGAAGTGGCTTCACCCTCCGGCACAATGATGCGAGCCACCGCAGGGTGTGGCTGCTGACTGCGATGCCACTCGTTGTATAACGTCGCCGGTTCCGCTTGCGTCTTAGCGCTTCCGCAATACACAAAACCCACCAGCACAGCAACGAGCCACCAGCGCGAACGAGCACTAGGACGACGCAGCCTCACGCAAAGGATGGCAAGCATACAAAGGAACATTAGCGAGTCGAACTATGGGCTTTACGGGACTGTTCGCTGGATACGATCATTTGTAACAAGCGGTTGCGGAGCTGGTTGCGATTTTCAGGCGAAACGGGGGAGTCGACGCGTAACGGCTCGGGAGCTTTCGGTTTGAACGACGATTGCTCGTGAGAATTTTCGACCGGCTGTCCCCAGCTAAGCCAAGCTGAGGGTGGGCTATTGTTTTCTTGAACGTCCATGGGGGAGCATTCCTACGGGAGTGGCGATTATTGGGAGCTGTTGTTTTTGAAGACGGTAATGAAGGTAGCTACGCGGCTATCGGGCGACCGCCGCGGAGGTCTTCCTCACGCGGTGGGAAGTCACAGCCATCGTTATGCAGAAGTTTCAATCGATGCAGCTCTGCTCGTAGGGCATCCTCAGCTAACTTCGTGAGCGTCAGCCGGGCCGGGTAGCCGGCCAAGTGCACGGCGGCGTTTCGTGCCTCGTCGAGCACGTCCTCGGGGAGGTAGATCGTAGCGCGGACTTTTGGCGCTCGTGTTGTCGGGTCGTCAGCCTCAGGAACGTGCACTTTGGGGCCGGGCACATTGCGATTGGTGGCCATGAATATCTCTCCTCGATTACAGCTTTGGGCGGCAGAAGTCTCTCCCTCCAAACAGTTCTTCGGCTGATTGGAGGACGTTGCCCCAAACGTCTGACGTTACCCAACAAGGATTGCTTGAAGAGAATCAATCGCAGAATGAGCAGGCTTTGCGCAATCAGCAAAGTCAGTCGAGAAAGTGTCATTCGGGAAAGTGTGGGGATCGCCGTTGAGGGCACTCCCTACCTCCTCCTCTAGCCAGCTGTCTCAGCGGCAAGAATAGCCACTAGGAGACTTTCCGGCGTATGCTGCTCCGCAACCACCGTGGGCGAGTAGCCGGCCTCTGAGAGCACGTCCGCCGTTATAGGGCTAATGGCTGCTAGCCGAGTCTGGTGAAGCTGTTCGCCGAACATCGCGATTAAAGAGCGAGCGATGGCGGAACTCGTGACCAGCGTCCAGTCGACTTTGCCCGTAGCCATCGCGGTCCCCACTTCCTCAGCGGGCTCGATGACGTCGCTGCTTTGGTACACTACGACCTGCTCGACTTCAGCTCCAGCCGAGCGTAATAACTCGGCGAGTACTTCCCTGCCTCGACTAGCTCGCAACAGCAAGAATCGATTTCCTTCGGCTTCTCCGGACAAGGCTTCGGCTAGCGCCTCGGCGCGATACTCGTCTGGCTGCAGGTCTGCCTTCAAGTGGAAAGCAGCGAGCGCCTCAGTCGTACCCGGGCCGACTGAGGCTAGCTTGATTCCTGATAGGCTTCTCAAGTCACTACCAGATTTGAGGAGACGTTCTAGAAAGTAATTCACGCCGTTTACGCTGGAGAACACTAGCCAATCGTACTCAGCGAACCGAGAGATTGCTTCGTCAACTGGTTGCCAGTCCTTGGGTTCGTTAATGGAGATGCCCGGTTGCAGCAGGACGCTTGCCCCGAGTTCAGATAACTGGGCGGTGAGTTCGGCGGCTTGATGTTCGGGCCGTGCGACGAGTACCTGCCGTCCGAACAAGGGGCGCGAGCTGAACCACTGGAGCGTCGATCGCGCGACCACGGCTTCGCCGACAACGATGATTGCCGGCGGGCGGATCTTACCCGGCGCGAGAACGCTAGCCAACTCGCCCAGTGTGCTGGTGAGTACTTTTTGCGTTGGCAGTGAGGCATGTCGCACGATCGCCACGGGAGTGTCGCCCGGCTTGCCGTGGGCGATCAATTCGCTCGACCAGTCGGGGGCAGTTGTAACTCCCATGTAAAACACGAGCGTGCCAGGAAACCGTGCAAGTCCGGCCATGTCGAGCTTGCTGCCCGATTTCATCCGTGATTCCTGACCGGTGATTAACGCCACGCACGATGCATGGTCGCGATGCGTTAGCGGCACGCCGCTGTAGCTACTGGCAGCTAGGGCGGCAGTGACACCGGGCACGATTTCATACGCAACGCCCGCCGCCTCTAGGGCCGCCAACTCTTCTCCCATACGCCCGAATACTCCCGGGTCGCCCCCTTTGAGCCGTACGACCTGTTTGCCATTCTGGGCCGCGGCTACCATTTGCCGGTGGATATCCTCCTGATCTACGATACGCCCCCGACCTTGCGCCTGGCCGTGACGACCGAGGCAGATTAGCTCTGCATCGGCTTGAGCATGCCTCATCAGCAGCGGATTCGCTAGGTAGTCGTACAGCACCACATCCGCTCTCGCGAGCAATTCACGTCCGCGCAGCGTCAATAGCCCAGGATCACCCGGTCCAGAACCGACGAGGTAGACTTTGCCTGTGGGTACGGCCATAAATGGGTTTCAGTCTAGCAGGCGAGGGGTAGGCGGATTGCAAAGTCGAGATATTGTCGCGATTCGCTGAGTGAATCACAGCATTATTTCCACACGTTCTTCTGTAGGGTGTGCGTTTGAGCCCTAGGGCTCTACTGCTAGAATAGCTGCACAGCGTTCACTTGCGTAGCGGCGCTAGGCACTCTCGGTGATTGTCTCTCCTCCGAGTCAACTTGCACAGCATGGAATTTGGATGTCCGTTGAACCTAATAACGCAGCTGCACCACTTTCTTCAAGCTCGCGTCACCGGCTGCAGAAGGTTTTTGAGCACGGCCAGCGCTGCGTTGCAAAACAGGATCATGACTACGCAAACCAACTATTCACGCAATGCGTGGTCGAGGACCCAGCGAGCATTGTCTACTTACAGGCTTTTCTGGATAATCTGGAAAAGAAGTTCGCCGGCAAGAAAGGCTCGAAGCTAGCGGGGCTAAAAATCAAGAGCCAGCGCAGCGCCTTGGCCAAAGCGGCCGCTAAAGGGGATTGGCCCACGGCATTTCAGGCGGGGTGTCAGGCCCTCGCCCTCAGCCCTTTCGACTCTCAGACGCTTGTGGGCTTAGCAGATGCTTGTCAGGAACTGAGCATCAACGAGTGCCAACTCTACTACTTGAAATGGGCGCTCCGTGGAGATGCAAAGAACCCCGTTGTGAACCGCCGGGCTGCCCTGCAGCTGGCGCGGATGGGGCAATTCGATCAAGCAATTGCCTGCTGGCAACGCGTAGCCGTTGCGAAGCCTGAGGACGAGGAAGCCCGCCATGCAATTGCTCAACTATCGGTGGAGAAGACTATTTATGTGGGAGGGTACGAGGCAAACAAGTCGAAAGCTGCCGGCGAGGAGGGGGAACCCTCGGGCGAGTTTCGTGTGGCTCAACTGGCCAAACAGGAAGAGGGGGCAGAGGATCTCTCGTTGCCTATCGAGGAGCGGTTCAAAAAGTCGATCACCGACAATCCAGCCGAGACGGAAGCCTACTTGAACTTGGCTGATCTTTATTTGCATGAAGACCGCCTCGATGAAGCGGACGAAGTGCTCTCTCGTGCCCGCCAAGTGGCCGGCAGCGGTGACTTTGATGTCACCGAGCGGATTGAGAATGTGAGGCTACGTCGTGCGCGTCGCCAAGTTGAAATTGCCGAGCAGCAGGCCCAACAAGCCGAAGAGGATGCTCGCGAAGAGGCCGATACGCTAGTAAACCGCTTGCGACAGCAAGCCAACCAGATCGAGCTAGAAGTCTACGCGGCCCGTAGCGATCGTGAGCCGGACAGCACGCGGCTGAAATTTGAGCTGGGAGTCCGGCTGAAAAGAGCAGGCAAGATCCGGGAGGCCATTCCTGTTTTGCAAGCGGCCCGGGGTGATTCTCGCCGAAATACGACCGTACTGCTGGGCCTTGGGGAATGCTTCCAGAGAATTGAACAGTTCAAACTAGCGCTTAGCAACTACGAGCAGGCCATTGAATCCGCTCAGTCGGATCGCAGCGAAACGGCCGCAGAAACCCACAAATTGGCTCTTTATCGTGCCGGTGTGCTCTCCACGGGCATGCGGGAGCTTGATCGGGCGGAGCGGTATCTCACGGAGCTTGCCGGGCTAGATTTTGGCTACCGAGATGTGGCTGACCGGCTAGACAAAATCAGCTCGTTACGCGATAGTGGTTGATTCGAGATTCGGAATTGGGCTTCTCCAAGGGAGTTTGGCCCGCAGGTAGCACCCCCAACCAGTTGAAGACCCCCTCACGATGCCAAATTCAGCCAACGCCAAAAAGACCCTTCGCCAATCACAAGACCGCCGCGACGCGAATCGGGCTGTGAAGTCGAGATTGCGTACGCAAATCCGCAAGCTTCGTGAGGCGATTGCCGCTGGTGAATCAGAAGCTATCGCTACCGAGCACAAGCTGGCCGTGAAGGCACTCGATAAGGCGGCAGGCAAGAACATCATTCATGCCAACAAAGCGGCTCGGACCAAGAGTCGCCTCTCAGCGGCTATCAAAGCAGCGAAGTAGCTAGAATGGGTCGGCAAATCCGCGAGAGGTTAGTTCGCGGGCTTCTGGTAGTAGGCTCAAAAAACTATCTTGGCCGCGTCGAACACTGGCCCGTCTACGCAGGTACGTTTGTAGTCCCAAACTTCACCCGTGGGATCCTCTTCTAATTGGCGGACCTTGGTCACACAGCTAAAGCAGATGCCGATGCCGCAGGCCATGGGCGTTTCTAGCGACACCTGGCATGGCACCTCTCGTTCGTGTGCGATTCTTGCGACAGCGTGCATCATGGGTTCAGGCCCACAACAAACAATACGGCACTGCCCGAGACGTTGATCCAAAGTTTGCTTGAGCAAGTCGGTTACCAGACCGTGGTGACCTAGCGAGCCATCATCGGTGCTGATCTTTACCGAGATTCCCGCGTTCTCGAAGTCTTCAATACCGGCGGCAAATTGCTTTGAACGCACACCATAACAAAGCGTGACTTTGTTCGCGGGCGGCACCTCACGCCCAGGGTTGCCATAGGGCCGACCACCAAGGTATTCCCGCCCGAGTGCCAAAAAAGGCGTCTGCCCAATTCCGCCAGCGACCATGATCAGGTGCTCCGTAGCTTGCGGCAAGAATCCATTGCCCAGCGGCCCCCAGACTTCCACCGAATCGCCGGTGCGCATTGCTTTCAGCAAACGAGTCGCTTTGCCAACGACAAGATAGCCAATGTCGAGGCCGAGGGGAGTGCCTGAATCGTCGCACCAGGTGTCGTAGAGAGCAAAAGGACGAGCCAGCAACGGGCTTTCGTGGCTCGGAAGCCGAATCATCAGGAACTGCCCCGGTAGTATGTGCGAGGCCAATTCTGGCGAAGCTAGACGCAGTCGGAAGGTGTCTCTGGAGAGCGGGGTGTTCTCCACAATCTTGACGCTCCGCTGGCGAGCGGCATCAGCGTAGTACGCTGCTGACAGGGCGTGTTGTGAACAATCCAACCCCGTGGCGTTCATCGCTGACCTCGCTTGCCGGTCTGCTTACCCTTGGCTGGGCGGCCCTTACTGGGCTTTGCTCCTTTTTTTGAAGGACCGGCCGAACCTCTAGCTGCCGAACCTGAGGAAGGCAACTTGCGAGCTGCCGCCTTACCACGTTTGGCTGCTTCGCCAAGCTTTTCGTCTTTAGGAGCATCAACCGCGTCGCGCAGTTTCTTCAATTCTTGGGGGGTGAGAATGCGATGCGCACCGCGCGGCAGATCGCCGAGCCTAACGGGCCCCACGGCAATACGGGTAAGCTTTTGTACTTTGTGGCCCACACGTGCGAAAAGGCGGCGGATTTCTCGATTGCGGCCTTCGTCCAAAACCATTTCCAGCAGCGTCGACATCTTCCGGCGTGACTTAATTTTTACGTTCACCACCTTCGCGAACCCTTCAGCCAGATACATTCCCTTACGAAGTTGAGCGAGCACTTCAGGCTCGCACTTGCCGGCCACTTGGACCTCGTAGGTTTTCTCAACACCGTGCCGGGGATGGGTGAGCTGGTTGGCGAGCTCGCCGTCGTTGGTCAGCAGGATGAGCCCTTCGCTCGCCATATCGAGTCGTCCCACGTTGAACACTCGGCCCGCCTCAGGGGGGATCATGTCAATCACGCGGGGCCGCCCGGCTGGGTCGCTAGCTGTACACACCACGCCCGTGGGTTTGTGGACCGCGTAGTATACACGCCGCGGTTGGGTGATCAGTTCCCCATCGACGCGGATTTCCTGATGCGGTTCCACCCGCGCACCGAGTTCGCTCACTACGTCGCCATCGACTTGGACACGCCCCTCGGTGATCAGCTCTTCGGACTCGCGACGGCTTGCTACTCCTGCCGCGGCTAGAACCTTCTGCAGCCGTTCGCCGGGTCGATTACTCGGCTTTGCCTTGGCGGAGGATCGCTTGCGCGGTGGCGCAGCACTCTTCGTTGGACGTTTCTTTGTCGGCTTCTTGGGCGGGCCCTTTTTGGCGGGGCCGCGCTGCTGAGCCCTTTTAGGCTGGGTCTTCTTCGATGGACGTGACATAACCTGCCATCATAGTCCGCCGAGAGGGAGAAACCCAGGGGAGCGAGCAGCAGTCAGAGTTTACTTTGGCCAATAAAGACACTTTGGCTAATAAAGCGGAGCACCCACAGGGATTGGTGCCGGGGTGATTGTCGTGGGTGTTGGATTCGCCCACGGGCCAGCCGGCCGGTGCTGGCGGGCTCGCTCGACTTCATTCGGCGGTTGAGCATAGCCTGCGGGACGGCCGCCGACGATCTCTGGGGCCAAGTCATTGGGCGGATAAGGATCGAATTGTAACGCGCGAGCCCGTTGATACTGCGCAGGTCCCGGGTGATTCAATTGCGGACGAGTGAGCGAAGGGCCACAGGCAGGTAGCGCCAGCAGTCCTACCGAAAAAATTGCTAAAGGTATGAACTGTGTCTTGCGCATCGTTGCCGCTCCGATTGAGAAAGTTCGGCAAGAGTGTAGCGGGCCTGCATGGGCCAGACCAGATAGCTTTCAGCTAGCACTTCCGTGCTCTCCCTAACCAGAGAGGTTAGGGCAGGAAGATATCGAGCAGGGTTGCCTCTGCTTGCGGAGTCACTTCGAACGAACCGGCTGCCGAAGGGACCAAAGCCGTTTGCCCCTTGGAGAGCGGAACTCCAGCCTGATCGCCTTGCAACTGCACGGAGCCCTCGAGCACAGCCAGCAAATGGAAGCAATCGTCCCCGCCCAACTCGGCTGCCTCGCTCAATCGCACGCGATCGAGCACGAACTTATCGCAATCCACCAACCGCTCGCGGCTTAGCTTCGAGCTTTCTATAGAAATCTTCTCGGGTACTTGCGCACTCACCGGACCTCGCTCATAGTCGATCACGTCCAGCGACTGTTCGATATGCAGCGGGCGTGGTTTGCCATCCGCGCCAACGCGATTCCAATCGAACAATCGGAACGTGGTATCGCTCGCTTGTTGGATCTCGGCAATCACGAGCCCCGCTCCAAGTGCATGAACCGTGCCTGCGGGAATGAACACGCAATCGCCCACGGTCGGTTCGAAAGCATGTAGGCATTCTTCGCATTCGCCTACCTCAAGAGCTGAGGCAACCTGTTCACGAGTAACACCTGGCTTCAACCCAGCGTAAATCTTGCTGCCTGGGTCTGCCGCCAGCACGACCCATGCTTCGGTCTTACCAAGGTCGGGCGGATCGAGCTTCGCACCCTGCTCATCATTAGGGTGGACTTGTACGGAGAGTGTACGATTGCAATCCAGCAGCTTCATGAGCAGTGGGAACTGATCTCCTGCGTAGCTAATGCCAAACAGCTCGCCTGCATGATGTTCGACCAACTCGCTCAGAGGAGCTCCCTCCAGCCAGCCATGCTCGACAATACTCTGGTCTTCGCCATGATCGACCACCTCCCAGCTTTCGGCATAATCTTCCCCTTCGCCAATGGGTTTGCTGAGCATTGTGGCCAAGCGACGACCGCCCCACAGGTAGCGGCGGAATATTGGTAGGAATCGCAGCGGGTAGTTGCAGCTTGCCATGTTCTCGCGTTTAGGGTCGCTCTACTGGTCAATGAGGCCGCGTTGTGCGGACTTCCTTCTCCAAGTAAAATACACTTCTCAACCCAGAAACTCTACGACCCTATTACTCTCTACTCTGCGGGCTGCACTGCAGCTTAGCGGGGTGGCTTGGCGGGTTTCTTAACTCGCTTGCCGCCCACGATCGCCGATGCCCAAGCCCTCCGAGCCAACTGATCCCTCCCAGCCTGCTGACGAGCAGCGTGCCGACTCAAAAGGGCCTCAGGTCACCGAAGCGTTCGACCATACGAAGATGTCCTTCGGGCAGCACCTGGAAGAACTACGCTCAGCCCTCTTCAAGGCGATACTCGCGCTGGCCGCAGGCACGGTTTTTGGTCTGTTCATCGGCTGGGATATCGTCGCGTACATCCAAACTCCTCTAAAAGAAGCGCTGGTTGAACATTATCGCGAGCAGTCAGAAGTGAAAGAGCTGGAACGCTTGGAACAGTTGAAAGCTGACGGAGAAGCGGTTCCAGATGATCTTGATGCTGCGGCTGGCGAATTTGCCGAGCGAGGCCTGAGCCCTTTGGAATACTGGTTGGATCCCCGGGAGATACTCCCAGAACTAGCGAAGCGTTTTCCCGAGGCGATCGACCTCGGCGCGCTGCCCGCTACTGATGAACGAATAGCTGAGGAACGTGCAGCTGAACAACCAGCAGCTGAGCAACCACTCATTCCCAGTCGAGACGATTTAATCCGACTGCGTCTCTATCGCTCTGTCGAAGACGACCCGCGGGTACGGGTAATCGGCCTGCAAGCACACGAGCCGTTCATGGTCTACATCAAGGCTTCGCTCGTGGCGGGGGCGATGTTTGCGAGTCCCTTTATCTTTTACTTCATCTGGGATTTTGTGGCGGCTGGGCTCTATCGGCATGAGCGCAAGTATATCTATCTCTATTTGCCGTTCAGTTTAGGGCTGTTCCTCGCAGGAGCGGCCTTGGCCTTTTACGTAGCCTTTGACTACGTGCTGGCTTTCCTCTTTAAGTTCTACGCCTGGACAGAGACCGACCCGAGTATGCAGCTCAGCGAGTGGATGAGCTTCGTATTGCTCCTGCCTCTGGGCTTTGGGATCAGCTTTCAACTTCCACTAGTTATGTTGCTACTAGAGCGCATCGGCGTGTTCACGGTCGAGACGTACCTCTCAAAGTGGCGGATTGCGATTCTGGTGATTGCCGTCCTTTCGATGTTCCTTACTCCTGCCGACCCTCAGAGCATGGTAGTCATGGGCGTTCCATTGGTGGCACTCTACTTTGCCGGGATCGCGCTTTGTCGGTACATGCCGGGACGTAGAGAATCGACCCGCAGCGAGTCTTGATCTCAAAAACTGCCCGGCATATTGAATAGCCCAACGGCAACGGTTACCCCGACCAGATAGACCAAGCCGCAGATACAGGCGTGGACGATCGCGACCATGAGGCCTGATACGGGGTTTACGGGCAAACCGAAAGTTAGCACCATCGCATTGATGATCGCTGGCAACACGTACTGGGAGCTGAATCCTAGCTGTGTATGTGTGACGCCTAAGTAGAATTGCATAGCACCGTTCGCAATTGCGAGAGTAAACACCAAGACCAACGAATGCCAAAGGCCTGGCGCTTTGGTCAGACTAAGCACGCATGCGATGCGCAACGCCCAGGCTGCACCGGCCAAGGCTGGCGGAGCAAGTAGTACAAAGGCAAGTTGCGGATCGAGTCCGGCGATGGAGAAAGCCACGATATTGTCCCCCGATGAGACGGAGAGCCCTGATTTGACCCGGAAAGGTCGAAAAGGCTGGAAAGGCTTACCCTTGGGCAGGCCATTCGCAGTAGGCTCTACCTAAAAGGTATCATTCGTTCGGGGGGGAAATGTCGACCTGGCCCTTATTTTTGTGTGGTATTTTGTGGTCGACGGGCATCAGTCCGATGGCGCTTGCTTCCCATCGAGCCGGTAGAATAGTTAAACTCGGTAGGAGCGGATCGCCGAATGAACCTTTCAGCGAACCACTGAGTCGCTTCCTATGCGTCGCTTATTAATTGCGAGACTGTCATCAACGGGCTGAACTGCCCGAGTCATCATGTTTCAGCCCTACCAACAACCAGCTTCTCAAGGGTTTCCCACAACCCGTGGCTGTCTCTGTATCGTCCCGGCGTAAGGCCGGGATCTCTTGCCTGCGGCGGCGCTGTTCTGCGTCCCCCCATACTCGCTCACACTTTTGCAGGCCGCTTCCGACGAGTGGCGCTAGGGAATTATTGCAATGGCTACCGATTTCAGTCTTAAAGACCAACTCCCCGATATCACCGAACGCTTGGTGCAGACCTACGAGGAACTGGGCACGATCAATCACCTTGATCATTGCCCACTCCCCAATTACGAAGAAGTCATTGAAACCGTTCAAGAACTCACTGAGATCATCTACCCTGGATATCGCCGGCGCGAGGGCTTGCACCATGGCAACGTGCAGTACTACGTGGGTGAAGTGATCGATCGGTTGCATGATCGGCTTACCCGCCAGATCGGCCGGGCGCTGCGGCATGAAGCGGGCGCAACTAGCGAATGCGACGGCGATGTCGATTACGAAGCACTCGGCCAAGCCAAGACGCTACAGTTCCTAGGGGAACTACCGCGCATGCGCGAGTTGCTCGCGACCGACGTGCAAGCTGCCTACGACGGCGACCCAGCCTGCAAGTCGCCCGACGAAGTGATCTTTTGCTACCCGGGGCTGGAAGCGATCACGGTGTACCGCTTGGCGAACTTACTCTATCAGTTGGAGATACCATTCATCCCGCGAATGATGAGCGAGTGGGCCCACATGCGCACCGGTATCGACATTCATCCTGGTGCCACGATCGGTAAGTACTTCTTTATCGATCACGGCACTGGTGTCGTGGTGGGTGAAACATGTGACATTGGCGATCACGTGAAACTTTATCAGGGTGTCACACTAGGAGCCTTGAGCTTCCCTACGGATGGTAAGGGAAACTTAGTACGCGACCAGAAGCGTCATCCCACCATCCAGAACGGCGTGGTTGTCTATGCGAACGCCACGATTCTCGGCGGCGAGACCATAGTCGGGCATGATTCGGTGATTGGCTCAAGTGTGTGGCTCACGTATAGTGTTGAACCTCACACGACTGTGCTACTGGAGAAGCCCAAACTCAAGATGCGCGCCGAATCGAATGCTTAGATGCGAAGAAATATCCACGTAGATCATTTTCTCTGAGAATTGCGATCGCCGGCAAGTTGACAGTCCAAGGGCTTACAATCTCGGGACACGCGTGATTTGGAGACTACCTGTCCGCGCAACCATCGGTTGGTGATTCCAGTACTCTGGCGGATTGGGATACGCTAATAGTTGGGCTCTGGCAATGTCTTGCTGTGGGCGACACCTATCGGAAAGCTATTCGACACCCTGCAGCAACTTGTTGATGTCGGTATGGTGATCCCTGGCGATGATCCCAGCAAACCGTGCTACAAGTCGGGAACGGTTTAACTCCTTCGCTACATGAAAAACGAGCCGAGCAAGGTGATGTGGCTTGGTTGTCGCAGCTAGGGAAGGTCTACGAGGCAAGGGAACGGCGTGAAAGGAAATGACGATCAAGTCAAATATATCCATGTTGGCAGGGCGCTTTCTTCGGAAGCGTACGCTCACCGTTACCGTGATGGGAGATTGAGTTTCTCTGCTTTTAGGGGGCCTTTGCAGAAAGTGAATTGATACATGACAAACTCAACGGCTATCAATTACTTGCTTGATCTTGGGCACTTGGTTAAAGAAAGTGCACTGAAGGCAAAAATCAGTGCATCATCAGAAGATCATTTTGACTTAGGTTATCTGGCGGCTTATTACGAGATTGTGTCCCTCATGCAGGCACAAGCTGAGGTATTCGGCATACCACTCCAAGAAATCGCGTTATGGGATATTAACCCAGATAGGGATTTACTTTGATGGAAGCAAGGTCACTGAGTGAGCAGGCTGCCCTTCCCAAATTTATGCCACCAGTTCATTGGCCAGAGCGTACTTCAGCTGCTCGCACTACGATAACTTCCTAGCGCCTTCTTAAAGATCCAGCGACTAAAGATGAGCGATGCGGCAGTAGCGAAAAGCGTAAACAGGGCAAGGAAACGCCAGTCGGCTGCCATGCCGCCTCCCTGGGAGTTGAACGGCTTGGCAAGAATCTTCGCTGGGACGTTGATCACCACGAGAATCGGTATCACAAATGTGAATGCGTTGCGCAAGGGCTCTCCATAGCTACCTCTGTAGATTTCCATCGGGTAGCGTGAGAAGTTCGTGATGTAGAACCAGAAATCGTAGAGCGACTGGTTCCTGCCCAGCCAAATGCTGGTTGCGGCCAGCGTGATCATGATGCTATAGAGAATGAGTACTCCCATCAGCACATAGAATGGGTAGAGCAATATTTGCCACCAGAAAAGCTGGAAGTTCTCAATCCGTGGGAGTGCGTAAACCAGTAGCACCAACGCCACGAAAAAATTGCCCAGCGAAGACCAATTCACACGACGCAGCGAAACCAGGAATTGCGTATCGATCGGCTTGAGTAGTGCAAAGTCAAGCCCGCCGGTGCGCACCAGCTCGCTTAATTCTTGAGCGTTCGGCATGAAGAAGGCTTGCACCAGGCTGTTCACGAACATCGTAGTAGCGATGAACACGAAGAACTCGTACTTGCCCCAGCCCTCGATATCGGGCGTAAACTGATAAACGAGCGTGTAAAACCCCAGGTTCATAATCATCCACGACATACTCGATACGACTTCGATCAGGAAATTGGTCCTGAAGGTCATATCGCGGATAAGGCTATTCCGAGCAAAAGTCAGAAATACGCCAAGGTAGGAAGGATGCATAGCGGATGTGTGAAGTTTGATGTTGGAAGGAACAAGTGCTTCTGGGCGAGCTTTGTTGGGCAGCGAATTCTATACGGAAGGAATTGCATTACGGGCCATGAATGATCACATCTACCTTCCTACATCTCACATCGAACATTTCCTACCCGCCGAAGCCGCTGTAGCGGTTGTAGCCAGCGTTCATCAGGTATCGACTCAGGATGATGAAGAATACGACCCAGCCGGTTTCAATGAGCAAGCCTTGCCACAGTTCCTCGGGCGGCACTTTTCCGAGGTAGATGGCTGCTGGGTAGTAGGCTAGGTATTTCAGTGGCAGGAAATTGACGAGCGTAAAATAGGGCTCGGGAAGGAAATCCAGCGGGAACATATGCCCGGAGCAGAAAAAGTTAAACAGCATGTAGACAAATAGTAGCGAGGTAACCTCCAGGAACCAAAAGGCAACGAGGCCCATGGATGCTTCTAAGAAGAAACCTAGCGCGAACCCCAGCAATAGCGAAATGATGAATGCTGTGAACACCTGCATACCGGGAAATGGCGGGAAGTAATCGCCACACAGGTAAAACACCAAGGCGAAAGGCCCGGCGGCGACCGTGTAGTACACCAACTTATGAGCGATGCGAGCAAGCAGCAGATAACCGAGCAAGTCGATTGGTTGTATGAGGAACTTCTTGATCTCGCCCTCGCGTACTTGTTTCGCGATTCCCGAGGCTAATCCAGGCATGCTGGAAAACGCTCGGCCCAGCATCGTTAGCAAATAGTAAGCGATGATGGTTTCCGAGGTGTAGCCCTCGATCGTATTGCCGGCTGCGGAGGCGAACACAGCTGTCCACAGGAAAATCTGTGTCACGATGGGCAAGAACCGCATGAGAGTTCCCAGCGCAAAGTCGCCGCGATACACGAGGCGCTCCTCAAGACAAATCTTGAGAATAGTCCACCAGGTTTGAACGCGAGCTACCATGACGACTCTAGGACTTCTTTATTTTCCGATTGTGGCTTGGGCAGCAGCGGCCTTCGTTTCCGCCTGTTTGTTCGTAGACTGCTTGAACAGATCTGCGATTACGTCCTCCAACGGCGGATCTTCTACGCTCACGTCCGCGACACTATGGCTTGCTAACACGGATGAAAGCACGCCGGCGATCTCGCCACGTTCGACTCGCAGTTTTGCTTTGGGTTCTACAATTTCCAAAACTTCGCCGTAATGAGACAAATCACTGGGCATTCGCTCTTCGGCAAACTGGAGTGTGAGGACCTTATGCCCGCTGAACTGGTCGATGATCCCCTCCAGCGAACCGTCGTACATAATCTCACCGTCGGCGATCATGACGACTCGTTTGCACAAAGCGGCAATGTCTTTCATGTAGTGGCTGGTGAGCAAGATTGTGATGCCGCGGACTTGCTGGTAGTGTTTGAGAAACTTCTGGATGTTGTGCTGGGCAATTACATCGAGACCGATGGTGGGCTCGTCGAGGAAAAGAACCTCCGGCGAATGCAAGAGGGCGGCTGTGAGCTCCATCTTCATGCGTTCGCCGAGCGACAACTCACGGACGGGCTGCCCAAGCAGATTACGTACATCAAGCAAGTCGACTAATTCATCTCGGGTGTTGTTGAATTTTTGCGAGTCGATTCGGTAGATTTGCTGATGCAGTTTGAAAGATTCCTGCGCAGGCAGGTCCCACCAGAGCTGGTTTTTCTGCCCCATGACGAGGGCAAATTTCCGGCGGTAGGAGTTTTCGCGCTCCCAGGGAACGTGTCCTAGCACGGTCGCCCG
This sequence comes from Adhaeretor mobilis, assembly GCF_007741515.1. Taxonomy (GTDB): domain Bacteria; phylum Planctomycetota; class Planctomycetia; order Pirellulales; family Lacipirellulaceae; genus Adhaeretor; species Adhaeretor mobilis. The sequence goes on along the minus strand of NZ_CP036263.1, from coordinate 4,242,542 downwards.
TCCGCCGCTGGGACTGATTACTCCAGAGAGAAGCTTGAGCGTCGTGGTCTTGCCCGCCCCGTTGGGCCCCAGGAAGGCCACAAATTCGCCCTTCTGGACGTCCAGGTCGATGCCTTTGACGGCATTTACATCGCGATATTCGCGTTGGAATAACCCAGTCAAAGAAGCGAGCAGCCCCTCTTGCTTCTGGTAGACGCGATAGGACTTCTCAAGGCCACGGATTTCAATAGCGTTCATAATTAAAGGGAAGTATAACGTGGTCCGACATACTTCGGGAGCGGCACCGTCGAGGGAGCGTCCCAAAAGTGTGATAGGGTAGCAGCTGCGAGTGGGCACTTGCACCAAGGGAGAAAACCCTAGAATCTCAACTCATCGTCCATATCTTCTGTTTTCAGAACCGCGAGTTTCCGGAATAATAAGAGAATAACCGGCCCAGTCGGCCACTGGTAATTGCCTGCGGTCGATTGGGGTTTATGATGGCGAGTTATTGAAATATTATCATCGAATTCCTTCTGGCCGCGGCTCAGCTCACGGTTGGCACTCGAAAGACACAATTGCGATGCAGCTTCCCAGCCTAAAAGTCTCAATTCCCGTAATATTTATAGCGTGGTGCGTTGCCGGCGTCATGCTACGGGGACCCGTCATGCTGGCTTACCCGGCCATGTGGTTGGGCGTGGCTGCCCTATTTGGCGTGCTACATGTCATGCTCAAGCAGGATGACGAGGAAAGTTCGCAGACAGTCACTGTGACCGACACACCGGGTAGCACCGACAGCAAGCTTAGTGACGAGCGCGTTTCCGCTGCTGTTTGATCTTCGTACTTGCTGCTGCCGCAAGCAGTTCCAATTCTCTGGCAGCTATTTCGCTTCCTAGCAGGCCTGCGCTTCTATGTCCCCAATCCGCTGGCTGGAGAAACACTTCTCTCGATTTGCGATTCCCAATCTCACGATCGCGCTGATCGCCGGTCAGGCATTGTTGTACATCGCTGCTTTCGCGAAAAAGGGCGAAGGCGATCCGCTCGAGATAATCCGGCTGAGTATTCCCAAAGTGATGGAAGGCCAAGCGTGGCGGCTCTTTAGTTTCGTCTTCACGCCGCCAGCCACTTCGGTCATCATTTTCGCGTTAATCGCTTGGTCGCTTATGCACATGTTCGGGACAATTCTCGAGCAACGCTGGGGAGCCTTCCGCTACAACCTTTACCTACTGGTCAGCTATTTTGCGAACCTAGCGGTGGCTTTCATCCTGTGGTTTGGATGGAATATTCCTTGGGAGGTTGTTAATGTTGTCGTGCCAGGTGGAACTCATGCCGCTTTGTTCGGTACGCTGTTTCTCGGCGCGGCGAGAACCGTGCCCGACATGACGCTCAATCTCTTCTTCATACTGCCCGTTCGCTTGAAGTGGTTGGGTCTGCTGACTTGGCTCATGTATGGGTACGCCTTGGTTTTCTCTCGCTGGCCTTTTCAGTTAGTAATCTTGGCATCGACCCTCAACTACTTTCTGTTCTTCGGTCGCGACCACCTGCGGGACCTCACAGACCGGAAAAGAAAACGCGATTTTCAGGCAAAATCCCAGCCCAAGCTACGTGGTCCGATGCACGAATGTCTCGTCTGCGGAATGAACAGCAACCAAGCCCCCAGAATACCGTTCCGATATTGCTCGCAGTGCGAGGGGCAGGCGTGCTATTGCCCCGAACATATTGGGGATCACGAGCATCTCGTGAGCGAAAGCACCGCCGACGCCTAGCAAGCTAGGCTGCCGTCTCAGTCGGTACGTGCGAGACGACGGAAGCTGAAGACCGCGTCGCGAGTAACCTGTCGAGCAATTCTTCTAGCAGATCGACAGTCTTTTCCGTGGCTCCTTGGTGAGATGCAACTACCTGCTGGGCACGCTGGCCTAGGGCTGCGGCCCATTGCGGTTCGTCTAAGCAACGCCGGGTAAAGGCCTCGATATCCTCTGGCTCTCGCAGCACTTCAGCCGCTTCGGCTGAGAGCAACGCCCGCACGATGTCGCGGAAGTTACGGGTGCGCGGTCCGAAGCTCACGGCAGCTCCATAGGCGGCGGGTTCCAGCATATTCTGTCCCTCCCGTTTTCCGAAGCTGCCACCCACAAACGCGATTTTGGCAGTGCCCCACCACGCACCGAGCTCCCCAATCGTATCAACCAGCAGCACCCGCGGCTTCTCTGAGTTAGTTTGAGCACCGTTGGTTTGGGCGGCGGCGAGCAGCGAACGTCGCTGCCAAGGAATTCCTGAGTCATCGAGCAAGGCGGCTACCTCCTCAAATCGCTGCGGATGCCGTGGCACGAGGATTAGGCGTAGAGTGGAATACTCCTGCGATAGCCGCTGATAGGCGGCCAGGACGTGATGCTCTTCGGGCTCCTGGGTACTACCGGCGAGCAGAACGGTATCGGTCGAGTTGATACCCGCTAGCTTGGCTAGTTCTTGAGTGCGGGGGTTCTGGCGGTAGGTTTCTGCGCCATCAAATTTCAACGAGCCAGTGCAGTGAACTGCTGCGGGATTTGCGCTCAAGCTGAGAAAACGTTTAGCAGTCGCTTCGTTCTGCACGGCGATCGCGTCAATCTTCTGGAGAACAGTGGAGACGAGCCAATGTAGGTGGCTATAGCCCCGGTGGCTGCGTTCGCTGAGCCGACCATTCGCGATTGCGACCTTTGCGCCTTGGTTCTTTGCAGCGGCAATAAGATTTGGCCACAATTCCAGTTCCGCCAACACCAGCAGTTGTGGCCGGATGCGCCGCATTGCCCGCCGCACTGCCCAGGTGAAATCAAGCGGGCAATAGAACACGGTGTGACTATCGTATTTATTGCGGGCCAGATCATAGCCTGTCTTGGTGGTCGTGGAGATCACGATCTCGAGGTCAGGCTGGCGGGCTACTAGCTCTCTCACGAGAGTGGAGAGGAGATTCACTTCGCCGACACTTACCGCATGCAGCCAAATAGAGGGCGAGTCACGTGTCCTTCGTGGGACCATTCCGAGCAGTTTCTGGGCGAAGCCCTCGCGGTACTTCCCATGTTGCCATGCTGCCCAAAAGATCCACGGTAGCGCAAGTCCAATTGCACAGGCGTACGCGCCGTTGAGCATCCAGGGCATCAGCCGATTGAAGAATAAGCTTCTAACCACCGAGGGGATTCCTTTCCCATGGGTTCTGTCATGAGGGTGCGACGTGTGCTAACCGCCTCGCATACAGCAGTTCTTGTGCTTCTTGCCGCTTCCACACGGGCACGGCGCGTTGCGACCAACTTTTTCCGTGCGATTGCGGATCGGCTCGATTTTTTGGCCACCTTGCGAACCATCGATGGCAGCCTGCTGTTCGGAGGCCATAGTCGCAGCGGCAGGGGCTTCTTCGTGGATAGCTTCCGATTCGACCCACGTATTGCCCACAAAACCTTCGTCGAGTTGTTCCATCTTGAAGATCAAGTCGGTTACATAGTTACCGACAGAGTTCCACATTTTCTCGAACAGCCGCATGCCTTCTCGTTTGTACTCGACCTTGGGATCGATCTGGGCGTAGCCGCGTAGTCCCACGCTGTCGCGAAGGTGCTGCATCACACGTAGATGCTCCTTCCAGCCCTGGTCGAGGATCTGCAAGAGCAGAGAGCGTTCCAACCGTCGCATTTCAGGTCGAAATTTGTCTTCGATGAGTTGGCTCACGTGCCTTTCGGCCTCGTCGCGATCGAGCTTTGCGAGGTCGTCATTGCTGACTTCGCACTCACAAGTTTTTTGCAACCAACTGGCAAGGTTATTGAGCTTGCCATTGTTGTTAGTCGCTTGGCCGAGCGTGGTATCCGCTGCGGAGGAGTTGAAGAGAGCTTCGATTCGCTCTGTTGCTTCGCCGGCCACCTTGTTCGCTTTAACGTTGTTCTGCTGGCTATGCTCCAGCAACATTTGGCGAATTTCTTCGCGCTGCTTGTTCTTGAGATCGTCGAGGGATAGCTCCACGCCAAACCGACGCTTTGCCCAGGCGACCAGATCTTCGCGCTGGAAGCCTTGACGCTGGCCACCGCGATCGCGATTGCTAAATCGCATGAGCCCAGCCAATACAGGGAATTCGCTTTCACGCTGATCGTAGGAGTGTTGCGCCTTCTCTTGGGCGATACGGAGAAATTCGCGAGCTTCCAGAGCTTCCATGTCGCCAGGGGCCAGCTCGATTCCGAATTTGTCATGCAGCCAAGCGCACGCCGTCTTCACACCGTAATTAGGTTCGAGATAGCGAGCACAGCTATCGAGATCGATCGCGCTAATCGACTTCTTAGCATCGTCGATAAGCTGCTGAGCAAGCTCGTCAGGGCCGATTTTCTTCAGATCGCGATCACGGTAGTTGGTCTCCCAACGCGTGTTGGCCCACTTTGCAAGCGCCGTCCAATTCCAGTCACTTTCTTCTTCGCTCTCGGGGAGGTTCTCCTCGATGGCATCGAACACTTGAGACTCTGCCTGTGAGAGCGCTGCCTCATGGGCTTGCCCCTCGGCATCGCCAAAGCTGAGGTTGCGGTAGTCACGAGCCGCTAGCTCAACGCTCAACAGATTACCTGCTCCCGCAACGAAGGACTCAGTTCCATAGCTGTCTGTGAGGAATGTCGTGAGCGCATCGTCGATTTGATTACGGATCATTTCCATGATCAAATCGCGCGTGTTGTCGCCGTCGAGAATTCGCTGCCGATAGCCGTACACGCGTTTGCGCTGCTCGTCCATCACTTCGTCGTACTCGAGCAAGTTCTTGCGAATCTCAAAGTTTTTCTCTTCGACTTTCTTCTGGGCGCCTTCGATACGACGGGTGACCATCTTGCTCTCGATGGCTTCGCCCTCTTGCATTCCCAGTCGAGTCAGCATGTTCTTTACCCACTCGCCAGCGAAGATGCGCATGAGGTCGTCTTCAAGAGACAAGTAGAAGCGGCTACTACCGGCATCGCCTTGCCGACCACAACGACCGCGAAGCTGCAAGTCGATACGGCGCGCATCGTGCCGCTCGGTGCCGATAATGTGTAAGCCGCCCAATGCCTTCATCTCTTCGCCCTGCTCTTTCATCTTCTCGCGACGCTCGATCGTCGAGACCAACTCGTTCCATTCTTCCTTGGGCACCTCTAATCGGGTCGGGTAGGTGTCTTGCAGTTGGGCCCAAGCCATCGTTTCCGGGTTACCGCCCAGGACAATGTCCGTACCGCGACCCGCCATGTTGGTGGCGATGGTGACCGCGCCTCTGCGGCCTGCCTGAGCCACGATTTCCGCTTCGCGTTTATGCTGCTTCGCGTTGAGGAGGTCGTGCTCGACACCGCGTTTTTGCAGCAGATTGGAGAGTCGTTCGCTTTTCTCAATCGAAACGGTACCAACCAGAATCGGCCGACCCGGCAGTTGAATATGCGTGATCTTATCGCGAGCGAAGGTTTTCTTCTCACGCGTTTCGACAAGCTCGAGCGTTACGGAAGTGTCGTTCTCCTCAATCAGCTTGCCGATGAAGTACTCGCCACCTTTGAGCTCCACGGTTGTGAAGCGTGTGAGTCGTTCGATCTCTTCGGCGATGGCTACGTACTTTTCGCGTTCTGTGCGATAGATGGCATCCGGGAATTCGAGACGCTGCATTTCGCGATTCGTGGGAACGCCGATGACGTCGAGTTCGTAGATCTTCCAGAACTCGCCCGCCTCAGTGAGAGCCGTACCCGTCATGCCGGAGATTTTGTTGTACAACTTAAAGAAGTTCTGCAACGTGATCGTTGCGAGGGTTTGGTTCTCCTCCTTGATCTGTACACCTTCTTTGGATTCGACTGCCTGATGCAGCCCGTCACTCCACTGGCGGCCTTCCATGAGGCGGCCGGTGTGCTCGTCGACGATTACGACCTTGCCATCTTGCACGACGTAATTTACGTCGCGCTTGTACAAATGGTGGGCCTTGAGAGCATTGTCGATCAAATGCGGCCACTGCATGTTGCCCGCCGTGTAGAAGCTCTCGACACCGGCGATTTTTTCTGCGGCCCGCACTCCGTCGTCGGTGAGGTGTGCAGTGTGCTCCTTCTCTTTCACCTCGAAATGCTCGTTCTCTTTGAGCTGACGGGCAATTTTATCTGCTTTGACGTACTTGGTGACATCGTCTTCAGCAGGGCCGGAGATGATCAATGGCGTACGTGCCTCGTCGATGAGGATATTGTCTACCTCGTCGATAATGGCGTAGTTCAAGCGACCCTGGGCTTGCTGATCCCGTTTGGGGAAGCGATCGTCGTCTCGTGCGGCGCTTCGCATGTTGTCGCGTAGATAATCGAAGCCAAACTCGTTGTTCGTACCGTAGGTGATATCACAGGCGTAGGCCTTTTGTCGCTCAGCCGCATCCATGCCGCTTTGGATGTTGCCGATCGTCAGCCCGAGGTTCGTAAAGATTGGTGCCATCCATTCCATGTCGCGACGAGCGAGGTAATCGTTCACCGTAACGACATGCACGCCCTTGCCAGTGAGCGCGTTGAGATACGCTGGCAGCGTAGCCACGAGGGTTTTTCCCTCACCGGTAACCATCTCGGCGATGTTTCCTTCGTGCAGGATCATGCCGCCGATGAGTTGTACATCGTAGTGGCGCATACCTAGCCAGCGCACGCCTGCTTCACGACAGACGGCAAATGCTTCGACGAGTAAATCGTCTAAGGTCTCGCCGGCTTCCAAACGCTTGCGAAACTCGACCGTTTGCGCGGCGAGATCTTCATCAGAAAGTTGCTGATACTTACTTTCGAGCGCATTGATGGCGCTGATCTTTGAGTTAAGCTTCTTCAGGTAACGCGCATTGGCAGAACCAAACAGACCGGTGATGCCGCGCTCGAAACCACCCAGTACGCCGTTACCGATGCCGGAGAGGATTTCCCAAATGCGTTCTAAAACTTCCATGGTTTTCTCTTGAGTCAGTCGTGAAACATACCCCCGGGAGGAGGGCGTTTCGCTATGAGATGCCGGTTTACTGCAGCGTAGCTAGATTCTCAGTTGCGTGGGACTGCTGTCGCTTGAACTTCTCAAAGCCGTTCTAGCTAAGCAGCTAGCTTGACCTCTGGCTAGACGCACAGCGCTGGTCGCTCTCGCGACCCCTGTGATTTGTCGTAACATCGGTGCAGCAAAAAGTTTATTGCGATATACAGGGTTGGTCAAGGTGAGCTGCTACCACCTCAAGCCTTCCCCAGACGGCATAAACCCCTATCAGGCTTTGAGTTGCGGATCACTAAAGCCTCGTAGCTGGCTGCTAGCCGCGGCCAGTAAAAGCAGACATAATCGGGCCTGGATCCGCTGGGCTTGGGCCGTCCAGGCTAGTGGTGGTCTTCCCCCCGCCCAGATGGCCCTGAACACGCCCTGAACCGAACTCTTACGGAGAATTACCACTATGAGTATCGCACGAGTAACTGAGATTATCGCCTCCAGCAAGAAAAGCTTCGAAGATGCCACTGAAGAGGGAATCGACCGTGCTTGCAAGACCTTAGAAAACGTGAAAAGTGCATGGGTCAAAGACCAGAAGGTCGAGGTCAAAGATGGCAAGATCAGCAGCTATCGAGTCACACTGATGATCACGTTCGTGCTAAACGACTGAGTTCGGGAAAGGTGAGGTCGTTCGGAAAATTGTGAGTCGATAGAGTATAATTGAGCTGGTTGCCGCAATCCTTATGCTGCCCGATCCTTTGCTGATAGTAGCCAGCGAGCTACGCCTTGCCCGGTTTTCTGAACTGCGATAGAGACTCTGGATTTGCCCTAGAGCTTCGGATTGGTGTACTGCTGCAATAAGTAGCCAATACCAAACAGGCAAGCCGACACGAACAGAAAGCTAAGCATCTTGCCGGCTTTGATATTGCCGGACAGTTCGGCGATCATCGCCATCGGGGGGATGGCGAGTGCGGTGACCTGGAGTAAGCGAGCGATTTTCTGCATAGCCGCCAAGTTAGCGGGATGGCGCTGAGGGTGCAAGCACACGTCAGTTACTTAGAGACGAGATATAAGATGTCAGGTAGATCGCCAACCCCTTTGAAAAGCGGCCCCAAAAGGCAAACACTCGCTGCTCTAATCGCCCGAGCACTAGGCCTACGGTGCCCCGCCTGTGGCCAAACACGATTGTTCAGCGGGTGGTTCGCCATGAACGACCCTTGCGCCCAGTGTGGTCGGCGATTCAATCGAGCCCCGGGCTACCTGCTGGGCTCGATCTACGTGAATTACGGCGTCACGGCGGTGCTGGTCGTAGTGATCTACTTCGGCTGTTACTTCACCGAGACGCTCACCAGCAAGCAACTACTCGCGGTGCTCACGGGGCTAATTGTCGTGTTCCCGCTGTGGTTCTTCCGCTACGCACGCTCAATCTGGATCGCGTTTGACGAGCTATTCGATCCGTGGCCGAATGAGCAAGAGTCTCGTGAACTTGAGAAGAGCGGCTAGGATTCTCTAAACCGCGTCGGCTGCAGTCGCGGAGGCGAGCTTCCACAGCGAAATATCTTTGTCGGTCACCCAGTTCTCAATCGTGTCGCCGAACTTTGTGAAGTAGTCGGCCGCACGGTGGACTTCTAAAGCTTCCTTGTCGTCGTACATTTCGTAGAGGAAGAATCGCTGAGCATCCTCCGGATCGATACACACGTCAAACCGCCGGCAGCCCTCTTCGCCCAGCGAGTTCTTGGCGTGCTGCAAAACGGCTACGCGGAAAGCTTCGACATGTTCAGGGGCAACGTCAAATTTGACAGAGAGGGCAATCATGTTGAGTCTTCTTCTTTGCTGCTACTTGGCCGAAAGGCTCAGGTTTGGATGGTGGTCTCAGTGCTAGAAACAGTCGGATCCGAGCTGCGTCGGATCGACCAGTAGGCGAAGCTAACGAACGAGCCCAAGATCAGGAACGGCATCGACATCATAAACAGGATGCTATAGAAGTAGCCCGCAGCCATCGACTTCGCAGCAGGGTCGTTCTCGGCGATGCTGTCCTTGCACGTAGGGCACGCCTCGGCAAGGTCGGCCAGCAGTACAACAACAGCTACGCAGATAAGTACGCAAATTGTAGTTTTGATGTTCTTCATGAGTTTGTCTTTGGGAGGCTGCTTACTATTCTAGGTTAGTCAAAGGTTCCTGTCACGCAGTGTCGGGCCAGACATGGTAGAGCATGACGTAAATGATCACGCCCGTCACAGACACATAGAGCCAAATCGGCAGGGTCCAGCAGGCTAACTGGCGATGCTTGCGTCGGATTTCTTGCCGCTGGGCATCGCTCAAGTTCTTGCCGAGCCACCAGCCGAGCGATTTCAGGCCGCGGAGACTCGTAACGATCGCCATGGGTGGCAAGACGACGGCGGCCAGCACAATGTGAGTGGCGAGAATCGTCTGGTAGACAGTCTTCACGGCACCTTCTTGCCCGAACTGCACATGCCCGACCAAGTAGTGATATGTGAGATAACTTACCAGAAACGCCGTCGACACAGCCAATGCGGCGAGCATCGTACGCGCGTGCGTTTCCACCCTGCCCTGCCTGATATGAAAGTAGCCAACGAGCAGCAGAATCGTAGCCAACACATTCAGACCCGCATTGAGATGAACCAGCGGATGCGCGGCCAGTAAGTGAACCATTGGCGAATGAATCAACTCAGGGATCACAAAGCCACCTTGTCGGTCTCTTCAGAACCACTGACTTGCTGTTTTGGCGTGTAGGGTTCGGCTAGCAACTCTTTCAATTTGACTTGCATGCGCTTGGTTTCTGCCGTGCTGGTTGCGTTGTAAATCCCGGCGATCTGCCCGTTCTTGTCGATAACCACCGCATCGTCGCGGTGGCCTTTATAGGAGACCGGCATCTTCATAAAATCTTGCCCGACTCGTTTTACATAGTCCAATTCGCCGCGCGTGAATAGCCAGCGCTCGGGGTCGGCATTCATCTGTTCTGAGTAATTAGAGAGTACATCGAGCGTATCAACCACCGGGTCGACACTAATGCTTACCCAAGTGATTTCCTCTAAGTCATCGAGTGAAGAAAGGTACTTGATGTTCGCATTCAAGCGTTTGCAAGAACCAGGGCACGTACTGAAGAAAAACGTCGTGACCCAAACTTTGCCGTGCATGTCTTGGGAGCGGAACGGTTGACCGTCGCTCTTGGTGAGTTCAAACTCTTCCAGCGGCGGGAGACGCTCTGCGGAGACGGCATTCCTGTTCTGATGGTATTGCTGAACCTGGTAGTACTTCCAGCCACCGTAGGCCGTTGCGAACATGGCAAGCACTGCCAGCCACATGGGTAGTAGTGATGGTTTCATAGCAAATCCCCCGTGCTTCGAGTGGCGGCAATCTTCCAGGACGCGGCAAACATGATTGCCGCAAACGCCAGCGATACGATCCAGCATAGCGGCAACGAGGCGAGCGGTTCAGTAGCCGCGGCTGAATTCTCGCTCGCGAATCGCAAATAGTGCCGCAAGCCGCTCACTCCGTAGGTAAGTGGGTTAATCCGTACGATCCAGCCCAGTACCCCATCGCTACCAGCAGGGAAAAAAGCCCCCGAGAGCAGCCACATGGGCAGCAGGAATACGCTCATGATCGCGTGGAAACCGGCTGTGGAGTCCATCCGCCAAGCCAGTAAAAAACCAAGCGATGTAAGAGCAACCGCAATAACGCCCATGAGTATCACCGCTTGGAGGATTTCAAAAAAACTGCTTTCCAGAGGCAGCGTGAACCAGCCGAGCGCCAAGAAGAGCAGTGCCTGCAACATGGCAATCGCCGCCCCACCGCCGATCTTTCCCGCCACCATCGCCCAGCGGGGTGCGGGGGCCACGAGTACCGATTGCAGGAAGCCCTCGCGGCGATCTTCGATGATCGAAATCGTGGCGAAGATGGCGGTGAACAGCAGGATCATCACCAGCGTGCCAGGGAAGAAGTGCGTGTAGTCGAGATCGTTGCCCTTGAGTCCTTCGCTAAACAGCAGCCAGAAAATAATCGGTTGGCCTAGGGCACCGAACACGCGATTCTTCTGGCGGAAGAAACGCACCAGTTCACGTTCAGCCAATGTGACGGCCGCGAGCCACGAAGGGGCCGAGGTTGGGGGAATTGTGGTGGTACTTGTTGCCATAATAGCCATTCTACGCATCTGGTTCGTTCTGACCAAAGAAGCGATGCCCGGTGCGTGCGATGAACACATCCTCAAGGGTCGGTTTGCCGAGGGTGATGGTTTGGATTTGCTCAGGGAAGGCGTCCATGAGCTTCGTAATCCACGCGGGCCCATTGGCTTGCTCAAGGCGAACGGTTTCGCCCACAATTATCGCGGGACAATCGAAACGGTTCGAGATTTCATCCGCCATCGCTTGCACTGTTTGTTTTTGTCCTGATGGTGACAGAGTAATCGTATCCCCACCCAGCGAGGCACGCAGTGCAGCAGGAGTATCGAGCGCCGCAAGTTGCCCCTCGTGCATTATTGCCAACCGGTTGGCCCGTTCTGCTTCGTCTAGCAAGTGCGTGGTGAGTACGACGGTAATGCCCTGCTCTTCCCGTAGCTTTCCGAGATACTTCCAAAGATCGCTGCGAGCCCCCGGGTCGAGTCCGGTGCTAGGTTCGTCCAGCAAGAGGAGACGCGGTTGATGGAGTAGCCCTTTTGCCAGCTCGACACGCCGCTTCATGCCGCCCGAGAGCGTTTCGACCAGGTCGTTCCGCCGATCCGCCATGCCAACGGCTTCAAGAGTTTCCCGCTGCCGCTCGGCGAGCACTGGTCCCATGAGTCCGTAGAGATGCCCTTGATGCTTGAGGTTCTCTGCGACGGTTAGTTTCTTGTCGAGACTAGCTGCTTGGAATACCACGCCGATCGAGCGTCGCACAGCAGCTGCTTCGGTTGTCAGATCACTACCTAGGATAGCGACACTACCCGCCTGAAGCGGGATCAGCGTAGAGAGCAGGCGAAAAAGGGTCGTCTTGCCGCTGCCATTAGGGCCGAGGAAGACAAAAACTTCCCCTTCGGCAACCTCTAGCGAAACGCTCTTGAGGGCTTCTCGCTCGCCGTAGCGATACGAAACTTCTGAGACAACGATCGCAGAAGATTCACCCATGAAAATGTTTTCTATTCTTGATCGAGCCGGCCGAGAAGCGAGGGCGCCTTGGTGAGCTCTTTCCCGTGATTCGTAAATTCACGGGAGCAAGTCAGCGCGATCTCACCCTCAGTGATTCACGGGAGTTTTCTCATCGGGAGAGTGGAGCTGGATCAGCGGCTCTTCAAGGTCCATCTCTTCGTCTTGCCTAGTATCTTCGAGGGCTGGTCGCTCGGCGGCGTAGATCATACGTTCGTGCGAGGCGTGCTGAAAGCGCCTGCCCACGTCGGGTATGAGGGAAAGCACGAGTAACATGGACATGATCGAGGCGGGCACCGTGAGTACCCACTTCCAATTGGCTTCCCATTTCAAATGCATAAAGAACATGATGACGAGCATAGCCTTGGTGCAAGATACGGCCATCATCCACAGACGTTTGATGGCGACGTTATCGCCAAACGGCCAGAAAGGGGTATAGGTCCAGTAGGAACATGCCGTCAGAAACACCAAAGCAATCGCTACGGCGATGTACGTTGAGATGCTGCCACCATGGTGCTCATCATCGTGAGCGCTGTTGGATGTATCAATCGCGTGTGTGTCAGTCATCTTAAGTACCGCTTGCGGCTTAGCCGCAATCTAAGGGGACGTGCTCTGGGCCGTATGAATTGAGGGGTTAGAACAGGTAAAGTATCGGAAACAGAAAGATCCAAACTAAGTCAACAAAGTGCCAATACAGGCCGACGTTCTCGACGACACCAGAGCTCGCGGCACCGAGGTTCATTGTTAGTAGGATGCTAAATGCAATCAGACCAACGATGACATGGATCGCGTGAAACCCTGTGACCAGGAAGTAGGTACTAGCCCAGAGGTTGCCTCCGGGAATCATGATTGGCAAGCGAAGCCAGGAGTATTGATCATTGAGTCCCACTGCATGGCCCCCTGAATGACCGTCATTCGATTCCGCACTCACAAGAGTAAACCCAGATTGTGAAGTACTGGCTGCTTTTGCGGGTTCGTGAGGCGCGGGCCCACTATTCGACGATGGGGGGGCCATCGAGGGGGCCACTGGATGGTGACCTTGAACGCTTGCTCGCGGATAAATTCTGTCGGCCAGTTCCCAGAGAGCGATGCGCCCGTCGGGGGAATCCGGCTTATTGCGAATGAGCAGTTCCGCTTTATCGAGGTCTACGCGCACACTCTCAACGACGTCTGCCTTTTCGTTGTCTAATTCAGTGCGATCTTCCGCCTTAGGCAACTCCGCGACTAAAGCGTTGATTCTCGCGCGTACAGCAGCAGCGTAGTTTACGTCTGCCTTTTCGTAGATATGGCTACGAGGCATTGCGGGGTAGATCAAGTGATCGAACTTCGCCTTGTACTCAAAGGCCTTCACGCCCAAGAACATGGTACCGAGAACGAGCGTGATGATCATATACATTCGCGCGGTAGCCGCATTGTTCTTTTTGGAAGCTTCCAAGGCCAACACGATCGTGATGCTGGAGGCAATGAGCACGGCGGTATTGATGGCACCCAGGTATTCAACCAAATGCACATCATGCGTGCTGGGCCAATTGACGGCTCCAAAACGCAGCACGATGTAAGCACCGATCAACCCGGCAAAGAACATGATCTCCGTGGACAGGAAAAGCCACAGGCAGAGCTTGCCGTTGGGAATCGGCAGTGCGGGCTGGTAGTCGAAGCCTTGGTGATGATCGTCGCTCATAATGCTATTTCTTTGCCACGGTGTTGATTGCAGCTGGGCAGCTGAGGTATCGGAGGTTCAATTGTGTTTCAAGTTGGTGTTTCTTACACATTCCGCTACAAGCTCACCATGAGCAGCACGCCCATCCAAGCTGGTAGGTAAATCAAGGTCGCCTTGAGCAATTGCCGTGCAGTGCGATCGTCGCGCTCGAATGCAAACCTCACGGAAAGCGCAAGGATGATCCCGCCCAGGCCAATCGCCCACAGCGAGTAGGAAATCGGACTCCGCCCGGCGGGCAGTACTGCGGGGATCAGGCTCACGGGTATTAGGAACAACGCTCCTACGATTGCTTGCAGCCCGCAACGCCAGCCGCTCGGATCGACCACGCTGAGCATCTTATGTCCTGCTTTGCCATAGTCTTCGCGATAGATCCAAGCAATCGCCATGAAGTGAGGAAACTGCCACAGAAATAGCACACCGGCGAGGGCATACGCAGTAAGCGTGAGCGGTTGGCCGGTGGCCGTCCAACCCATAAGCAGTGGCAGCGCCCCCGCCAAAGCACCGACTGCCGTGTTCAGCGGCGTACGTGTCTTGAGGGGAGTGTAAATAACTACGTAAATAATCCAACTAGCCAGGCCAAGTACGGCAGTGAGCAAATTCACTTTCAACACCAACCACAGAGTGCCTAGGCAGAGGGTCAGCATGCAAAGCAACGCCGTTTCCCATATCGTGATTCGCCCCGCTGGCAGCGGCCTTTGCGCGGTTCGAGGCATGTGGGCATCGATATTACGCTCAATCAACTGGTTGCCCATGCTCGCACTACCGGCCACCAAGGCGGTGCCGGCAAGCGCGTGGAACAACACCACAGCGTCAATCGCATGGGGTGCAGCTATGCACGCGGTCGCTGCAGCAACGATCAACTCCAGCAAGACGATCCGTGGCTTGGTGAGTTGGAAGTAGTCGTTCAAGCGGGAAAGAACCGCCGAGGCTGGCGGATTTTCAGCGACCAGTTTTCCATCAAGCAGTTCAATTTCATTGGAGGACATGCTCATGCGTGGGCCTCCAAAAGTTTGCCTTGTTCACTCAGGAACTTCGGGAGCTCAAACGAAGATTGACGTAACGTACGGAGAGCCATTGCGAGACTCATCGCGACGATGAGTGAGCCGGTAGCGACATGGGCTGTAATGATCACGGCCATCGAAGTGCTCGCGCTGACATTAACCAACCCAACGTCCCCGATAATATTCGTTGCCCAGACGGGCACCCCAAAACGTACTACCCATGTGGCCATACCCAGGGCGATTTGCACGACCAGCAGTAGGCTCAGGGCGACAGCGTACCCACGATGGGAGTGTTGCCGAAAACACTTGAGTGCGAGCAATAGCACGTGTCCAAGTACGAGAAATGCTAACACGATGTGGAAGTAGATGGCGGTTTGGAAAATCGTCGCGGCTGAGGGTGCCGTCAGGTAGCGTGCATGGCGAACGGCAGCACCGACCACTAGTTGTAAGTAAGCCAGCCCGCAGCAAATGATCGCGAGCCTCGCCAAACTATTCGTAGCCGTCTGGTGCGACTTGTCGCTTATCCGAGTGACCTCTTGGACTTGCCACCAGCGTGAAGTGAACACCACCATTGCTGTGCACAGGGCAAAGAATAGTGGCCCGCTACAGCCGTGCAGCATGGCGGCTAGGCGTTCGTCGAGCACGATCCGTAATCCGCCGAGGACGCCTTGCAGGATGACTCCAGCGAGGAGCAAAAGGCTATATCGCCTTACCCAAGTTCGTGATTCGCAGCGGTAGGCAACAACGACCATACCGATGGTCAAGATGCCAACAAGTACCGCTAATAGGCGGTGCCCGTGCTCAATAAACTTGTCGCCCGTGGAACTGAGCCACGGGTAGGTGAGCATAAAATGCCCATCTGAGGTGAGCCAATCGCGGAAAGCCATCCCCGCGTCAGTGGTCGTGACAAATCCACCCCACCAAATTAAAGGAAACGTCGCAGCAGTAAGCAGCCAAGCCCAGCGATGGGGCCAGCGTGATGCTGCGACGTTGATGGACTTGGGGACAGTCATGATCGAATGATTTTAGTAGCGAGAGCTACAAACGGTTACGCTTCTTTAGTTGGGTTCTCGTTCGATTCCCCAGAGGGACTGCTAGCGGCAGGCGGTTGGGTTTGTGGGTAGTAGTCCACTTCCACTTCTGGCGAGCCATATTCGTACGGGCCGCGATAGATCATGGGCTGGAAGTCGAAGTTGCCGTGGCCCGGAGGGCTCGGGGCTTGCCATTCGAGTCCGTTGGCATGCCATGGGTTTCTGCCGCAGCGCGGGCCGAAGAAGAGGCTCCAGATGAAGTTTACCACGAAGATGATTTGCACACTGACGAGGATGAAGGCACACCAGCTCATGAACTGGTTGATCGGCAACAAGTGGCGGAAGGTGCCGTAGTGGTAAGGATCAGCCAGTCGCCGCGGAAAGTCGTTCATGCCAAGAATGTGCATCGGATAGAATACGCAGTTCAATAGCACAAAGGTGAGCAGAAAGTGCACCTTGCCCCAAGAATCGTTCATCGTGCGGCCGAACATTTTTGGGAACCAAAAGTAAATCGCTCCCATGACGGCCATGGCGGTGCCGGCAAACAGCACATAGTGGAAGTGAGCCACAATGAAGTAGGTGTCGTGGATTACGATGTCCACAGGTGTAGCGGCCATGAAAATGCCCGACAGTCCGCCGATGATAAACATCGAGACAAACGAAATGGCAAACAGCATCGGTGTGGTGAACTGCAGCTTGCCGCCCCACATGGTACCGAGCCAATTAAAGGTTTTGATCGCACTTGGCAACGCAATCATCATCGTCGAAACCATAAACGTCATGCCCAACGCCGGATTCATTCCGGATACGAACATATGATGACCCCACACAATAAAGCCTAGTCCCGCGATGCCAGCGAGGGAGTAAACCATCGGTTTGTAACCAAAGAGCGGCTTGCGCGAGAAACAGCTGAGAATGTCCGACACCATGCCCATCGCGGGGAGGATCATGATGTACACAGCTGGATGGCTATAGAACCAGAACAGGTGCTGCCACAGTAGAGGCTGGCCACCACCGGCTTGAGCGATCGCGTTGTTTGCCGTGGCACCTTCCGCGAGGAAAAAGCCAGTACCAAATAGTCGATCCGAGAGTGCCATAAAGCCGGCTGCCGTCAAAACGGGTAGCGCGAAGGCTTGCAGTACCGCGGTAACAAACATGCCCCAGATGGTCATCGGCAAACGAAACATCGTCATACCGGGCGCACGCATTTGGATAATTGTGGTCATGTAATTGACCGATCCCAACATGGAGGAGATACCAACCAAGGTGAGTCCTATTAACCACAGGGTCTGCCCCTGACCGGCAAAAATGGATAAGGGGGCATAGTTGGTCCACCCTCCTTGTGCTGCGCCACCATCGACAAAAAAGCTCGAACCAATCGCAACGAATGCAGGCCACATAAACCAATAGCTGAGCATGTTCAGTGTGGGAAAGGCCATGTCGTCCGCACCAATCATCAACGGGATCAGGTAATTACCGAACGCACCGGCGAGCACTGGAATAATCACGAAGAAGATCATCACGGTGGCGTGCATCGTGACGAGCATCGTGTAAACCTCGGGGGGGATTTGCCCTCCCTCGGCAGCGCCAACCAGTTCACCAAGAATCGGCATTGGTCGCCATGGGTAGGCCAACTGCCAGCGAATTCCCAATGCGAGCATCCCGCCCACCAAGAACCAAATCAGAGTGCTGAACAGGAATTGCAGGCCGATGATCTTGTGATCGAGCGAGAAAACGTAAGTCTTCAAGAAGCTGCTCGTGTGTGCATGCTCGTCATGGCCGGCGAGAGCTTTGCCAGCGTTTGTTTGGGAATCAGCAGCGGGGACGGTACTCATGAGAGTGACTCGAAAAATTGTTTCTGGGCTTACGTCGCTTTGTCAACTAGCAAGCGCGATCTTCAAAAAAAGGTGGGTTGCAAATTGGCGAGCGATCAGTCTTGGGGACGGTCGGCAACTCGCATGGTGTTTTTTTCCTTGCGGAATTCTTCCAATTGGGCTTCAAACTGAGGACGAGTTACCAAGTGAATGCGCGCCTTCATTTTGTAGTGTCCCCACCCGCAAAGTTCAGCACACACGATGTCGTACTCACCGGTCTCTGTGGCTGTAAACCACATGTTCTGGGCCATACCGGGGATCACGTCTTGCTTAAGCCGCAGGTTAGGGAGGAAGAAACTGTGCAACACGTCGGCGCTGGTGATTCGCAGGAGGACTTCCTCACCCACGGGTAGGTAGAGCCGACCGTCGGTGCGGACAATATCGTCCGAGGTGTAAAGCTCATTGTCGGGCCCCGGGTAGCGGAAGTCCCAATTAAATTGCCGTCCAGTAACTTCCACGATCGGAGGGATGTCAGGGGCTCGCATCTTCGCTGCAGCCCAGGCGTCCATCTGGTAGATGGCAATGAACAACAGTGTGACTGCCGGGATAATTGTCCAGACAACTTCCAGCGAATGACTTCCGTGACTGTAGGCGACTTTCTTTGTGTTGGTATTTGCCTCGTACTTCCACATGAAGTAGAAGAGCAGGCCTTCGGTGATCACGAAAACAATACCAGTGAGCCACAGAATGAACATGAACAAATTGTCGATCACGTAGCCATGTTCGGATACATCCTTCGGGAACCACACAGGTCGCTTGAAGTAGGCGGGAGCAATGTCGTTGAGGTACGGAGCTAGGGCGAACGTAGCCACGCCGAAAATGGGCACCATCAGGAACAGCACGCTCCAAAAGTTGGGCAACCATTTGCGTTGCTGTTCGTTGGTTTGTGACTCGGACATGACGGTGTTTCTGTCTGCTATTTCAGTCTGCGGATTTACTACTGGACTTCAAATCAAATCGAAATACTTGACAATACTTACTGCGTGATATTGCTGTGGTTAGTGGGCAACGCTCGTTGCGGTTGGCTTGGCGCCTCGTAGGGAAGGTTGAGCACGTAGTCAACGATACTCCACATGTCTTCCTCGGAGATTGTGCCTTCTGCCCCCGGCCCGGCAGCTCCCAGGCCTGGCATGGGGGTGCCAGCGATGCCGGCGTGTATTTTGTGGAAGACATCGATGCGACGGCGACCACCTCGGTAGACACCGACACGCAAGTTTCTTGGGACTGCATTGCGAACTGGCAAGAGCGTGTCGGAGACTTCTTCTCGCGATTTGAGAAGCGCCCATTCACGATCCAGTTCGAGCTCTTCCTCTTCCGTTTCAGGATCAGCATTGGCGAGCGAGTCAGCCATCGAAGTGGTTGCTTCGATGTAGTCCATGTTTTCTTTGTTCCAGACGTTATGATCGGTCTGTTGTCCGTCACCTAAGCCGGTCGGTCCGTGGCACTTGATGCAGTTGGCTTTAACGCCGTAGAACAGTTCTCGTCCTCGATCTATCGAGGCGGCGAGTTCTTCATCCGAACGATTGTCTGCCGGGATGGCATCTTCGGCAGGCTGGATGACGTTCTCACCTGCTTCGTCCCAGCCGGCGACGATCTCGGACAGAATATCCAACACCGCCTCAGCTTGGTCGGGACTGGCAGACGGGTCAAACGGAATGCGCTGCTCCGTGACAGTCCCGCTTTCGTCTTCGACTTCTTCAACGCCAAGTTCGTCGAAGACGTACGCCGCAAGCTCAGTTTCGAGTTGGCCTCGCATGGCGAGATACTTTACGTACTCGACGAGTGATTCCACTTCTGAAGAAGGCAGCAATTCAAACGACGGCATCGATGTGCCTGGTACACCGTTAGCAAGGACGCGATGCAGGTCGGCATCGGTGGGCTTGGCAGCGTTGAATGTGCTCTTAAACTTGAATATGCCTTTGCGATAGTCGCGTGGATACGGGTTAAGTATCTTCGCTGTGGGGCCGTAGCCATCGCCGTCGATGCCGTGACAGTGGACGCAATGCTGGCGATAGAGGCCGTGGCTGTAGCCGCGTTTGTCGCTCCATGCGGGGCCGGATGCCAGATCGAGTTTCAACTGGTTCAGTCCAGTCGCCGGGTGGGCGAACGGCTCGTCGGGTGTGCCGAACAGTCCGGAGAGAACATTGGCGATTTCTTGTTGATACTCAGAATCAAGCTCGTTGGAGGTCATCGAGATCATATTCAGACGAAACTGCGGCGGTTCGCCTTGAGTGCAGCCGAGGCTACCCAGCACGAGGAGGCTGAGAAACAGTTGGCGGTTTACTTGTGTTGCGAGTTTCATCTTCAGACCGACAGGAACGGTTTCAGTATTGGATTTGCAGTTTCTATTTTCTATCGACTGTTCTTACTGTGTTCTCGCTTGCCATATTTTGGCAGCGGGGAACCTTCTGTCCAGCCAACTAGCCACCACTAAAGGCAGAAGCTGGTACGGCGACGTTGAGCTCTTTCGTTTCGTCTTCAGTAAGCTTAATTTTGAAACGACCCTTCTTGTCCCATTTGAGCTCTTTGGCTTGGTCGCTATTCACTACCAAACCTCCATTAGAACCAGCAGAACTTTCGTGCCACACTTGGATTTCGAGCGTTTCTCCAGCGGGCAAGTTGGGGAGTTCGAAGCTACCGTCTGGTTTGGTGACCACAGCATAGCCATTATCGTGCGGCATCATCCATGCGCTCATCCAAGGGTGAATGCTGCAGGCCACCGAAGCCGGTTTGGCTTCCGCTTTCTTGGGTGTGAAGCTCACCGATTCGCCCGCTGGGATCGTGCGGTTGAAGCCATTCTTACCGTCGATCTTCGTATTATGGCCAACGGGATCACTATTCTTAATTTGCAAGGGTTGGCCAACGGGTACGGTGAATACATGAGTGAGGAACACACATTGCTTTTGATCAAACACTAACGGTTCTTCGGGGGCCTGAGCCGATTCGTGGACGCGCGAAGCCTTGCGGAGGAACAGCACAACATTGGCAAGACCTCCATCGCTGCCCACCACAATCGTTTCTTGCTTCGGGGCGCCACCGCTCGCGCAGGTGGCTTGATCGCTGGTCACGTTGTAGGCAGGCATCTCAGGAGCTTGCCCTTCAAAGGTAAACCGCCCTTTGAGTGTTGCCCAACCAGTGCCAACTTCAGCAGCTTCCCCGCCACCACCACCTTCACTATCGCCGGATAGCTGCTCGCGGATTTTCTCGGCTGCAGCTTGACTCGGTACCGGACCGAGGTCAGTCGATGGCTGGCAGCCCACAAGCACACCAAGCGTGGTGAGGACTAAAGCTGAGGCGGGGATGACATGGAACTTGGAGGACATACTCAAAGAATGCTTTAGAGTTTTGGAGTCAAAGTTGATTGGTGAGACGGGGGGCTGAGAACTTAAGGTTACTTGCCTAACAGTTTGGGCGTGACCGTAATTTCGCCGAAGTCGAGTGTCTCGCCGTCTGCAATCTCGACATCAATTCGCCCTGTGCGACCGGCTTTCTCTTTTCCCACTTGGAGATTCTTCATGGTTCCAGATGCTTCGTGCCAGAAGACGATCTCGTGCTCTCCAGCAGGAAGGTTCTTGATCTCAAATTCGCCCTTCTCATTGGAAACCGCCATGTAGGGGTTGTCGCGAATGAGTAACGTCGCGTTCATCCAGGGATGCACGTTGCAGGCAACAGGCGCGGGGTAAGTCTCCGTCTTTTGGAAACTCTTCTTGAGAGGTTTATCATTGGTGACGGTCTCGTTGAAACTGCCATTCGCGCGGAGCGTGGCATTGGTGTTGTGACCAATACCCTGGTCCGAATTATGAACCTGAAACGGCTGCTTTGTCCAAACCGTCATAGCGTGAGGCTCAAAGCGGCATCCCTTGTTGTCCAAAACAGCCGGCTTGAGCTCAGCTTTTTCGTAGTCCGGGTGGATTTCGACTTTGGCATTGCGTTTGGTGTATAGGTACACGTAGACATTGGCAAGTTCGTTCTTCTCGCCGACAGCAATATCCTCTTCAACCAACTTGTGCTTGCCGCAGAACTCGGGATCCCTGGTAGGTGTGATCTCTTTTGGATTAACCGATCCCTTGTAGAGAAACTTCCCTTTCAAGGAGCCCCAGCCTGCTGCTGAGGCATCGTTGGAAATCACGGTGAGCGCAGATAAAGTCACGGTGAGCGTCAAGAAATAGCGCAATGCAAGATGGATTGAAGTCATTTTATTTCTCCCAGGGTAGTTCGATGGCATTGAGTTTGATTGGGATTGGTGCGGTTTCACTACGTATGCTTAATCATGGACGGGATAGGGAGGCACTCTTGCTGGCCGCATCGTCCGCATTGCCGGCTGCGTTTTCCGCCTCGGGTGGAGTCTGTGCGGCGGACTCTTCGACCAATTCGCTTATTGAAGTTTGCTGTTGGGCATAGATGCCAAAGTTCAGCAAGAGATCGACCAGCCCGCGTACCTGCTCAATACTAGTACCGTGGAAAAGCTCTTGGCTTAATCCGCCAAGGTGGGGTTCATTGGGATTATACGGAATGTTCACTGGCATGCCGGTGTAGGGCAGGATGTGTTTTGGGTTAGCGATCCAGTTCCGCAAGAATTCTGGCCGGAGTCGCTGTCCAACTTCCGCGAGGTTCGGCCCCAAAGTAGTTACATCGCCCTTAGGCATGTAGTCTGCCACGCCGTGGCATTTGACGCAGTAGTTGCCATTGGTGACAACCTGCATGGCTTCACCGAGCGGGTCCTCACGTTGCCGGGATAGCTCGGTCAGGTAGCTCTGCTGCTGATGCGGATTATATTCATAAGGGAATTCTGCATTGCTAGCGGCGGCAAAATAGTTCACTAACTTCGAAGCATCGTCGCTAGACATTTTGAAGTTAGGCATTCGCATGACAACCGCTGGGCGAAGTGGCTTGGGACTCATGAGGAATCCGTGCAGCCAAGCGGGCTGCACCTTTTCGCCTTCATCCATCAATGGTGGCGGCAACCAGCCCCATGCTTCCGATCCCTTCGCCTGTGGATTGGCTTCTTTGGCCTTCGCAATGACATGCGGGAATAAATAGCGAGCCAAATCGCCGCCCCAAGCCGCATAAGCTTCACCACGGGTCGGGCCAACTTGATCACCTTTAGCCGCTGGGACCATGACGTCCTGTACACCGACGACCCAGGGCTCGCCATTAAGCAGCGCGTTTTCCCAGAGCGTGAAGTTGTAGAACGTGGGAATCGTTTCGCCCTCTTCCGCTTCGATCTCGGCGACTTCCTCGCGAGTAATGGCTAGGCCATCCTCATCGACGAGTTGAGGCTCACCGGTCTCTTCGTCCATAACCGGCATGCCGTGCAATTCGGCGAATAGCAAGCCGCGATTGTCCTCTTCCATAGAGGCAGCAATCTGCTGCAGATCGAACGTAGGAGCGAGGAACGGGAAATCGGTGACTTCGGTGGGAGAGTCGAACGCGTCGCCATCGTAAGCGAAGTTCCAATTCTCCATTCTCATGGTGTGGCAACCGGCGCAGTTGTACTTATCGAGCACTTGCCTCCCTTCGACGATTGCCTGCTGGCGAGCATCCGGTTGGAAAATGTATTGCTCAGCCGGCGGCTCGTTGACGAGGCCAAGCAGGAAGGTCATCACTTCTTCTCGCTGCTCGTCGGTGAAGGGGAACTTCGGCATCCGTAGCCGCTCGTTGTAGCCCTTGTTGGCGGTCGTCTTGTAGTCGTAACTTCTCGGATAGCGTAGCTTCTGCCAGAGGAACCCGTCTCGCGAGTGACTATTGAGAGCCTGTACAAAATAGCTGTCATCAGGAGCAAAGTCCTGCGGATCGAGATGGCCATGACTGGCGTGTTCATCATCTGAATGCTCGTCCGCATCACCATGAACTGCTGTGTCATGCTCAGCATGCTGGTGATCATCGGCAGCCGGATCAATGCCATGGCTGGATAGGAAGGCCTGGATGTTCTCAAACGCAAGCTTCGAAGGTTCCTTGCGGCCCCACTCAGCAAGGGCAGCACCGATGGGCTTGGCAGCCTCGTAGCCGGGGATATCATGGCAGCCGAAGCAGCCGTACTTGGCAATCGAACGGCGTCCCACGTACTGTAGTTGCTTCTCGACGCGATTTTCGTCGGTGATACCCACGAGGATTCGCTCGTCCTCTTTCACTTTTTGGGCGAACTTCTCGGGAATGCCTTCTTCAAGAAACTTCTTTGCAGTTGCTGTCGGAATCTGAGGGCTGGCTAACCATTCCAGGGCCAAGTCGGAGAGCGCTTGCTGCTCTTCTTGCGTGAGTTGGTCCTCGGCCGGCACATGCTCAGGCTTCCAGTCGCTTCTTACTCCCAGTAGGTACTCAGCGATATCCGCGGCTGGGTCGGTCACTTCGCCGGTAGGCTCACCTTGAGGATCGGTCACTTCAATCGGCTCAAGATACAGGTTCGGCATCTTGGTGCGGGCGTGGTACTTGTGTGGTTGCTTGAGCCACGAGTAGAGCCATTGCTTGCCCTGCTTGTTATCGAACTTGGCGGCGATCTCGGAAAGCTCGGGCCCTTGGTCTGCGTGAATTCCCTCAAACCCTTCGTGGGAGTGACATGCTAAGCAGCCACGGGTTTGGAAGAGCCATTTTCCTCGCTCGGCCGAAGGATCTTCGGTGATGCCTTCTGGGGGTTCGAGATATTCGAACTCCGCACTATTGTCCAGCAGGTACTTGGTAATCGCACGGATCTCGATCGGCTCAAACGCATGCGTTTTGGCAAGTTCTGCATGGTCGCCGGAGCCTTCAAGGTGCTCGGTGAGTCCAAAGAACTGAGGCATTTTTGTGCTAGGGCGGAAGTCTGCAGGCTTGCGAATCCAACTGTACAACCAGTCGAAACCGACCTTAGATTTTACGTAACGCAAGCTAGGACCGACCTTGCGGTACTGTCCAGGCGTTTCAGCCGTTTTCAGCAAGTCGGAAAGCTTATGTGCCTTCTGGGGAAGTCGAGCTTCCTCATCGCCGGTGGCAGCGACGTTTCCGTCTGCCACGACAGATGCGAGAAGTGCTTTTCGAGCAGAGCTGTCGCTCGGGCTATCAACGACGCGTTCGGCAAGGATGCGTTCCTCATCGCTCAATTCTTCAATACTCAGCAGAGCCGCCGCTGCCTCGTAGTAGCTTGGCTCCAGACGAACATCGGGGCCAATTCGATCATCGGGGCCGTCGTAGCCATTGATTTCGTGACAGCCAAAGCAACCGAATTGTTCAACGGTGCTCCACCCTGAGACCAGTTTTGGTGCAGGCGGGTCAGGGAACTTCTCGCTCGGCTCGAGCTCACCCTTCTCGTGATGGCACTTCATGCAGTTGCTTTCGGCGAAGCGGGCCGGCTTCATTGGGAAAATCCAATGGTGGTTATCAAACCATTCGTGTTCACGAGACCACTCGTTTTGCTCTTTAGCCGTATTGGGCGTGTGGGATGCCCACTTGAACGTGGTGCCGCTGCCCTGGCCATCGTGGCAGATAGTGCAACCGAATTTATTCTCGGGGTGTGGGCTCAGGTCGGTGAGATATAGATCCAGGCGAGGATGCGAAGTAAAGGGGTGCTTCAAGCCGCGTTTGACTTTCAGCTCGATCGGTTCTCCCCAATTCTCGACCCCGTTAAGCAGACTCTCGTAGACCGTTTCAGTTTCGTAAACGGGAGAGTCGCCAATTGCTTCGATGACGTCGCCGGATTCTAAGCCCGCTAGTGCAGCAGGTGTCTCGGGCAAAACGTAATGAACGCTCACAGCACCTTCATCGATAATTCCGGATTCTGACAGGGCTGCACCATACGTGTCACGGAAAGTCTCCTCAGGGGTTGCACCGCTCTCAGGTTTTTCGTCGGGAGTAATGAGTTTGGCGGTGAACTCCCGTTGTTCTTTCGGCACGGAAGGGTAGGCAGGGTCAGTAGCTGTGCCAGGAGCCGTCTTCGAGATCGCCCGATGGCAGGTGATACAGCGATCGAATCGTGCAACTTGCGAGAAGTTGTAGTTGATGGTGAGGTCAGGCAGCCAGTTTTGCTGGATGCGAATGTTGCCGTCGTAGAGAGCATTTAAAACTGGGGCACGCGTGATCCATTCCTTCCAGTTTGTCGTGTTTTTGTAGGCGAGATCTTCAAGCCGCGAGAGCTCTGTTTCCATTGTGCCAAGTTCTTTGGCGACTGCGTCTCGATCCGCATTGATTTCCGTGACAATCGATTCGAGTTCCAACCGATATTGGTTCGCGCCGGCGACTTGTGCCGTGAGTGTGGCAAGGGTCTCGTCAAGCTTATCGATGTTCTTCTGCTTCGCTTCGATATCATCTTTGGCACCGCCGTGACCAATGAGCAACGTGAGCTCGCTCAACGCGGCTGTTCGTTCACCGTTGGCAATTTTCTTGTGGCCGACAAAGACATCCTCGCGACGCTTGGCCTCGTTGATGTTGTCCTGCATTTCAGCAAGTAAGGCTTCACGCTGTGACTTTACTTCCCTGCGTGCAGCACGCACGGTTTTCACAATCGCCTCATCGGGCTCTTCACCTGACTCAATCAACTTCGCTGCGGCCTGTTCGCTGATGTTGGCGGCGACCCTGAGCTGGCGATAAGCTTCGACAACATCTTGCATGTCGTCTGCAGATTCTAGGTTTAACTCGGCAGCATTCTCGAAACTCAGGACTGTCTGCTCGTCGCCCGTTTCTGGGTCTTTCTCAGTGACGAGGAATAACTCCGGCTGTGATGCGTGCTGCTGATCTCCCTCAGCGAGGCGAATATCCTCCTCAGCGACACTTGCAAGAAATTCCGCAGCCAAGCTGGCTTCGACAGGTTGGCTAGCGGCGAGGAAGATGTCCTCGTGAATGTCAGCCATTTTCGAATCGAGTTGGTCGACCAGCTTTTCGCGTTCCGCCTCAATCATCCAGGCGTCCTTGCGGCGATCGGCGAGCTGAACGTCCTTCCACTCGCGATTGTGGTCCTTTGCCAACAGCCAGAACGTGGCAACCGTCATGATCAGCGCAGTGGCGCCGAAGATGACGTGCATCAGCTTTTGGTTGTACCAAGTTTGTTCGGTTGCTGGCATGGTCGAGTATTGTCTAAGTGGCTCTGTGCTTGGTTAGCACTTGTGTCGGTTGTGAGCAAACGTTGTGTGCAAATGTTTGACGGCTAAAAGTTCAGGAAGAACTCCGGTATCGCAATCAGATATTTCAGTTGGACGACCCAGCGTAGGACCATCTTGATCGGCAGTGAGGCCATCAGAAGCAGTAGGTTAGCCATCAGCATGAAGCGGATGAAACCCATTTTTTGATAGTAGCGGCGAAAGACTGTCAGCGCCATGATCGGCGGTAAGGCGATAAAGTAGCCCAGCACTAGGGCAATGCCCAGCCATTCACGCAAACCGATAAAACCGATTTGAGTGGGTAGATTCGAGCCGGCTGGCGCAGTGGGCAGGCTCTTGCCGAGCAAGTCTCGCCAGAACCATTCCGATAGGTTCACGTTGGCCAGCGCCTCTACTTTGTGCGCATCCCACTGTTCGTAGGGCCCGAAAAAGTTCCAGTTGGGCCCTCGCAGGAGCGTTCCTAGCACGATCAACGTGATCCACATTTCCAGGAAGCCGAACTGAAACACGATGTAGCTAAACTTGCGTTGCTTAATCGTGTAGTAGCCGTTGCCTTCGCGATTGAAATCGAGATAGGGAATGGCCATTAAGCCTATCACCACTGTGACGGGCAACACGATGCCGGCCATCCAGGGATCGAAGTACACGAGCATTTCCTGGAGGCCGAGGAAGTACCAGGGGGCTTTCGACGGGTTGGGCGTCTTTACACTACTCGCCGGTTCCTCTAGCGGGGCAGGGAGGGCGATGGCCCAGAATATGAGAAACGCCGTCAAGGCGATCATGCAAATGAGTTCCGTGTAGACCAAGTCGGGCCACACGAGCACTTTTTCGTTGTCAAGCTTCTCCAGCGGCGGTTCGCCACGATCCATGCGATCGTCATTAATTACCGCACGGTAGGTCGCTAGCCACGTAAAAAACGATAGCAGCAAGACAAGCATGACAATGGGCACGTTGTCCGGCTTGGCGATGATCTCGAAGAAGTCGCGGTCGGTCATCGAAAGACCGAGGAACAACAGCATCAAGTTCCAAATCGTCCACGCGATTGCTGGCGTTACAAAGAACCGTCGGAAGATGAAGAGCACGATGAGCCCGACCGTGGTGCCCAGGCTGTACATGACCGGCCCGCTGGCTTGGTTGATTGCTTCCTGCCAACTGAGCGGCATGGACGGCATCCAGCTGACGTTGCTGTTGCCTGCAAACGCAGCCAGCAAGACAAAGCCAACGGCCGCGACAACCCAAGCGACGACGTTGGATATTGGGACCGATTTGCCAGAACCAGGAACCGGCAAACTGAACCACGTCTTCATCTGGCCAGTGCGCCATAAGTACAACGCTGCCACGCCGTTCATCAGCGCGAGCACGATGTAATAAGGCCACAGAAAGGAGGCGACCTTATCGATGAATTGTGCGTCGGTTAAGCCGTGGGTCATGGTGGCGCGGGGGCGTCTTGTTTTGTGGGAGTTGTACTAAAAGGTCACTGACTAGAGTGGACTACTGGTGCCTTAGAGCGGGCCGCTGATGCCGCCGTCTTTACGGACGCGCCAGAAGTGGATCGCCAGCAACAGTGCCACACCAAGCGGGATGGCGATGCAGTGCAAAATGTAGAATCGGTTGAGCGTTTCTTCGCCTACCTCGCGCGCACCAAGCAGCGCAAATCGGGCGTCAGAAGCGTTGGTAATCATGTCCACGCCACCTACAGTGAGCAATTGCTGACCGGGACCTTCGTGGCCTAGGAACGGATGAGCGCGGGCCATATTGGACCCTACCGTGATCGCCCAGACGGCCAATTGATCCCACGGGAGTAGGTACCCAGTGAAGGAGAGCAGCAGTGTGAGCAATAGGAGTAGTACGCCGACAACCCAGTTAAATTCACGGGGTGGTTTGTAGCTGCCGGTGAGGAACACGCGGTACATGTGCAGCCACACGGTAATAACCATCGCGTGGGCTCCCCAGCGATGGATCTCGCGCAGAATTCCTAGCGAATGCACATCGCGGAGCATCTGGATATCGGCGTAAGCCCACTCTACTGTCGGGCGGTAGTAGAACATCAGTAGCACGCCGGTGACTGTTTCTACCAGGAATAGGAAGAACGTCACTCCACCCATGCACCACGTGTAGCTGAGGGCAATGCCCTGCTTCTTAATGGAAACGGGATGCAGATGCAGGAAGAAGTTGGTGAGCATTACGACAATGCGATTACGCCGATCAACCGGCATCGGATGCCGAAAGATACTCTTCCAAATCTGCGACTCGCGAATCGTCTCGCCTAATCCAGGCATAGTTCTGTACTTCAGTCGTTCGGAAAAACTACAGTCGTTCTAAAATAGCGGCCGCAAGTGCCGCCCATGTTTATGAAATCTGCTTCGCTACACGGAGATAAAGCAAGTGGGATCACTCCACTGGCCCATTTCCTCTTGGTAGGTAATGTTCTTATCAATCTCCACTTGCCCGTCGCTTGCTACGCTAATAGCACATCGCTCCAAAGGACGCGGTGCGGGGCCTTCGAAGTTGATGCCATCGATGTAAAAGCCGCTGCCATGGCAGGGGCATTTGAATTTCTGTTCGGCCTCGAGCCAGCTAGGTGTGCAGCCCAGATGCGTGCAGACGCTCTTCAAGGCAAACAGTTCTTGCTTGCCGCGATACTCGGTATTGACGACCCACACGCCGTATTGAGCCTTAAATTTGGTTTGAACCTGCCCTGGTGGGAACGCGTCGGGCGGGCCGACTTTGAACTTGCTGGGCAGTTCGCGGAGCACATTGGGGAACATGAAGGCTGTGACGGCGCCGCCCCAGACGGCAGTCACAATACCCACAGCCCAGAAGCCGACCTTCATCATGGTGCGGCGTTCTTCGATCGGTGCGGCTTTGGCCCTGGCCTTCTTGGGCTTCGCATAATCGGGCTTCACAGGCATCGGCGGAGCGACGATGGCTGGCTTGGCTCTTGCCGCTGTAGGTACAGCCGTCTTGGCGGCGGCTTCTGCCTTGCTCATCGGGCCCGATCTTTCGGGCTTGCGGGCGGCGGCAAGAATGCTGGCCGTGTCCCGCTCAGGGGTGGTAGCTGGTTTACTGGTTTTTTTCTCAGCTTTGGCAGCCGGTTTGGCTTTAGGCGCAGCCTTCTTGGCAGGCGCCTTCTCAACAGAACCAGCGTCGGCGGACTTGCCGGCTCTTGCTGCGGCAAGCATGTCAGCCACGCTAGGCCGGCCTGGGCTGCCCGGCTTAGGGACGGACTTGGCGGGTGAGGACTTGGCTGCGGGCTTAGCATCCGCTGGTGGCGTTGAGGCAACTTCCTCGGCTGCATCTTTTGCAGGAGCACTATCGCCTTCGCTGTCCGTTTTTCGAGCGGCAGCGAGCATATCGGCTACCGACATTTTTTTCTTGTCAGCCATGCTTGGCCCTTCGCCTCGTCTGATAAAAGTCCTTTGAAGTCCGCCCAAATGCGGCCGCGAGGGTGAATTCACTAATCTAATGCAAGTGCTGGCCCTGCTAAGGCCCATCACCTACAGGCATAAATACGGCCACAAAGGCATTGCACCAATAGACTTAGGGCAAAAAAAGTGACTTTGTGACATTTTTCACAATGTATTATTTCTTTAGGTTTAAGCTCGATTCGCCGAAATGTCAAGCGTCATTGCCAGCAAATGGCTGCTAGCAAGTGACAACGCGGCGAGAATGATTCTCGCCTTCTGACAACCTTGGCTCCTTACGACCACGCTAGCTGCCTTCTAAAATCGCCCCTTGCGCGACGTGCAACCGACTGATTGCGTCGTCGCAGCTTCAAGATTTCTCTCACAGCAAATATTAGAGCAATGGTAGGGCGTTTCTTGAACCGGCTCTCTCAAGAACTCGAATTCACTCGCCCAGCAGGTTGCCAGTAAAGGTTTTTCGTAATGAAGGTTTTGATAGTTGGTGGCGGCGGTCGCGAGCACTCCTTGGCGTGGAAGATTGGGCAGAGCCCTCGGGTAGACCGAGTGTTTGTGGCCCCGGGCAACGCGGGCACTGCTACCGAGGCGGAGAATGTCGACATCGGCGACTCAAACGTCCCCGCACTAGTGGAATTCGCCAAGCAGAACGAAATCGGCCTAACTGTCGTGGGGCCCGAAACGCCCTTGGCAGCCGGCTTGGTTGACGCATTGGGAGACTCGGGGCTGCGTGCATTTGGTCCCAGTAAGCAAGCGGCGGAACTCGAAGCGAGCAAGGTATTCTGCAAGAACATGCTCCGCCATGCCGACATTCCCACGGCCGACTTTCGCACCTTTCGAGATGGCGAATCCGCAAAGGCGTATCTTTCAGAACGCGAAGACGCCCAGGTGGTCGTAAAGGCTGACGGGCTAGCCGCCGGCAAAGGCGTGATCGTGTGCGACGACCGACAGGAAGCCCTCGACGCGGTTGAGCGAATCGCAGGTAGCAAGGAGTTTGGCGAAGCGGGTAGCCAGCTGGTCATCGAAGAACGCCTTGTCGGCCAAGAGGCGAGCGTACTGGCAATAACTGACGGGCGAACGATCGTCACGATGCCTGCCGCGCAAGATCACAAGCCGGCTTTCGATGGCGATAAGGGGCCTAACACGGGAGGCATGGGAGCATACTCTCCTACCCCGCTGGTGACGGACTCGCTGCTGAGCGAGATCGAAGAACGTGTCCTCGTGCCTACCGTGCATCAAATGAAGCGTTCGCGCCGGCCATTCCGCGGCGTCCTTTACGCAGGCCTAATGATCACCAAGCAGGGACTCAAAGTTCTGGAGTACAATGTGCGATTTGGCGATCCCGAGTGTCAGCCCTTGATGATGCGTTTGAAGAGCGATCTGGTTGACCTGCTCGAAGCGTCGGTTGATGGTAAGCTCGACCAGCTCGCGCCACTAGAATGGGACCCGCGACCAGCAGTGTGCGTGGTGATGGCAAGCGAGGGTTACCCCGGTCCTTACCAGCGAGGCTTGCCCATTCGAGGACTTGATGAAGCAGCAACCGTGCCCGACGTAAAAGTATTCCATGCCGGCACGCGCATACATGAAGGCCAGGTCGTCACCAACGGTGGTCGAGTCCTGGGAGTCACCGGGCTGGGCAATTCGACCGCAGCCGCCAAGTTGCAAGCATACACAGCCGTCAAGAAAATCCGCTGGGACGGTGCCTGGTGCCGCAAGGACATCGCCGACAAGGCGATTGGCATTTAGTTGGGGTGTGGTGGGGGGCAGGTCTCTGAAGTTTAGCTGATCTTCTTGCTTCTCGAAGATATGCACGCGGGCTACGGCCCGGTTGAGAACGTGAAAAACTTGACCGGCAGGACAATGGCGTTTAGTGCGAGGCATTGCTGTAGGTTAGCAGGGAGGGGGCGCGAGGAAAGTAGACCTGAGCATTTGGGTTGTCGCGCGGGGACGGTGTCTAGTGCCGCAAGGATATTGCCGACAAGGCGATTGGCATTTAGCGGAATTTAAGTCTCGATTGCGAACAACTCGCAGTCTCTCGCGTATAGAACTGCCGGAGTAGATCTCTGCCAAGTCCCCTTCAGCTAGCGGACTTAGAGATTGCTTTGGCGTTCACCGGCCAGACTCCCTATAATTGGGTAGTCGAGAAATCGCTCCTACTGCGAAGTTCCACCCTAACGCCCTTATGCTAAGCATTCGCCAACGCCGTTCAGCCCTCCTGCCCGCACTTGTTGCGGCGCTGGTGATGGTGTTCCCGTTGCAGCTACTCGCTACGTGTAGTTGTGTCGGTTGCTGCGGAAATGCAGTTGCGGAAGCGAGCTGTCCCGTTGAAGCTTCGGCGTGCCCTCATTGTGCGGCTGCGGACAAGTCGAATGCGGCTTGTTGCACAGACCCCGAAGCACCTTGCCAGTGTAGCGTCCAAGAGTTCGAATTTCAGGAAGCAACGCTCGAATCGTTGCCTGTACTCGATGAGCAGCAGGTCTCGAATCTCGTTGCGAGCGTTGCAACGACCGCTGAGATTCTCGAGCTATCCGATCGTCATGCGATCGATCTTCTCACAGCATCCGCCTGGCCGCTGCCTCCAGTGCGGCTGCACTCGCTGTTCTCGGTTTGGCTGAACTGAATCCGACGACATACGTTCGATTTCAGTTTTTAATATCCAAGCTTTTTTCGAGGAGCGGCGTCTACTTTAGGATGCCGATTCTCAAGGAGAATTTTGTATGACACGTCGAAAATTTGCCGCTGCTTTGGCCGTGGTGGCCGTTGCTGGTCTTGGTTTGCAATCGTTGCGGGCTAGCAATAGCACCGATGCAGCCTCAAACGCAGGATGCTGCGGAGCCGATTGCCAGTGCGAAGACTGCTGCTGCAACGGTGGCAGCTGCGAGAATTGCGAGTGTGAATCTTGCGAATGTAGTGGCTGCCAGGGTGACACGAGCTGCCAGAAGGGCTGCTGTCAGTCTGAAGCCGCTACTGCTACTACTACTGCTGCTGCTGATTGCTGCTGCGGTTCCGATTGCAAGTGCGAGGAGTGCGACTGCTCAAGTGGCGTTTGCACCGCTTGCAACTGCGAGGCTTGCGACTGTGAAGGTTGCGAGTGTAGCGAAGACTGCGGCAGCGCTTGCTGCCCCAACAAGGCAGCTGCCTAGCTCGCAGCCAGATTGTTGAACGATATCGACGAGCCCTCGGTTGCCAACACGGCAGCCGAGGGTTTTTTGCTTTGCTATTTTGCGAAGATTATTGTTGGCGAGCGGCACCCGCCTGCTGACGTTGCGGCGGGGTGGCGGTTATCATCAGGGGGTGTCGACCTGGAACTACATCGCCGCTAGCCTCAAGCAATATTGGCGTATTCATGCGTCAGTGGCTGCGGGGGTCGCCATTGCAAGCGCAGTTATTACCGGTGCACTGCTGGTTGGTGCGTCGATGCGAGGCAGCCTGCGCGACTTGGCGCTTTCGCGATTGGGTCGGATCGACTCAATGCTCATTGCCCAGCATCCGTTCGATGAGCGGCTGGTTGCCAACTCGTTGGAGAAATCCGCAGGCGAGGGATCGCAGCTCTCAGCGGAATACACCCAGTCTGCCCCGCTGTATATCACACGAGGAGCCGCGTCCTTGAGGGCCGGAGGGTCGGTCCATCAGGCGGCCAAACTTGCGGTGTATGGTGTGGCCGAGAGCTTTTGGTCTCTCGATGGCAATGCTATGGGCGAGGGGGCCCTCGACCTCGGCGAGGATGAAGTTCTCCTCACTCCCAACGTGGCGATTGAGCTTGGTGCAAAGCACGGCGAGCGCATTCTCCTGCGAGTTCCCAAGTCGGGGAGCCTCCCTGGAGATAGCGTCCTGGGCGAGAAGGATGGCGCGTACGCCTCACGCCGCTTTCGCGTGAGAATTGCGGACGTGCAGGCGATGCCCCTGGCGGGCTTTAGTATGCAGCGTTCACAACGTTCGGCCCGCAATGTGTTCTTGAGTCTGGCTGCGTTGCAAGATTTGTTGGAGTTTCCTGGGAAAGTGAATGCCGTGGCCTTGGCGGGAGATGCGGTTGATACAGCGAAACCGCAAGCGGCGCGGGAGATACTTGCGATGCACCTGAAGCCTACCTTGGCGGATCTGGGGATTAATGTACAAGAGCTTGAGAACCATAGTGAGCGGGTCGTACAAATTGCGGCCGATCGCCTTGTCCTTCCGCCGTCCGCGGTGGACGCGGTGAATGCTGAGTTTCCTGAACAGGAGGTCCAACGCGCGATCACCTATTTGGCAAATAGCCTGCGCAAGGGCGGAATGTCCGTTCCCTATTCGACCATCACTGGAATTCAATCAACGGCAGACTTGGGTCCGCTCCTAGATGACGCGGGCCAGGCGATCTTGTTGGCCGATGACGAGATCGTACTTAACGAGTGGGCTGCCGAGCGCCTCGACGCCCACGTAGATGACAAAGTCACTTTGGAATTCTACGAGCCAGAAACAGCCCACGGCGAGTTGGAAGAACACCAGCCGTTGAATCTCACTTTGAAGGCAATCATTCCGTTAGAGGACCCTGCGGGCAAGCCGACGGCTGCTGCTGATCCACTGCTCACACCCGAGCTTCCAGGCGTGACGGATCAGGATTCGATCAACGATTGGGACCTGCCTTTCGAGTTGGTAGAAAAGATCGAGAATGAAG
Organism: Adhaeretor mobilis; assembly: GCF_007741515.1. Classification (GTDB taxonomy): domain Bacteria; phylum Planctomycetota; class Planctomycetia; order Pirellulales; family Lacipirellulaceae; genus Adhaeretor; species Adhaeretor mobilis. Next base: position 4,207,755 of record NZ_CP036263.1, on the reverse strand, counting down.
ATGAAAACTACTGGAAAGAACATCGCACGACTCCCAAGGCATTTGTCTCTCACTCTTTGGCAGCGAAGTTGTGGGCTACGCGTTGGGGTACGGAGAGTGTTTTGCGTGTGGTGCTTCCTGAAGACATTAGCGTCCAGGAGTTCTCAGATCGGCTGGCCGACGGGATCGACCCCTCCACTTTGGGAATGTCAGTCGTTGGTATCAAGGAGCAAGCCCTACAAGCGGCCAGCGGCACGACACCTTTTGACGGGTTGTTCCTGGGTTTTAGCTGTTTCATCATGGCGTCGGCCGTGCTGTTGATCGCCCTGCTCTTTCGGTTGGGTGCGCAGCAACGTGCGAAGGAGCTTGGCTTGCTCTCGGCAGTCGGGTTGCCGTCGCGGCGTATTGCGCGAGCGCTGGTAGGCGAGGGCGCGATCGTGGCTGCAATCGGTGCTGCGTGCGGGATGATGGCTGGGGTGACTTACGCGCAGCTAATGATCTACGGCCTGAACACTTGGTGGGTAGCGGCAACCGTAACACCCTTTCTCGAATTGCATGTCCCGGCATGGGCACTCCTGACGGGCTGGCTCATAGGCCTACTCGTCTCCCTAGTAACGATCTGGTGGACAATTCTCGCATCGCTCAAACAGTCGCCCACGGCACTGTTGGCCGGACAAGCAGAGCAAACGGTTGATGTCAAAAGTGGAGCGAACGTCGGCCCGAGCTACGGAGTTTGGGCCTGCGTCCTTGTGGCGATTGCCGCGGCAATGTTCGCTTGGCTTAATGAAGGCGAAGCCCAAGCGGGGGCATTTTTTGCCGGCGGCTCTGCCGTGCTAACGGGGCTCTTGTTGCTGGTGCGTCGCTTCCTGCGGGCTCCAATCTCGATCTCAGAGAGCTTGTCGTTGACGAGGCTTTCGTTTCTCAACACACGCCGCAACCCAGGACGAACGCTCCTCACGATTGCCCTGGCTGCCGCGGCCAGTTTCCTGATCGTCGCGCTAGCAGCCTTCCGGCTGGCCCCCACAACTGCGGGAACGGGAGGCTACGACATCTGGGCCACAACCGACTTGCCGCTCTATCACGATTTAGAAACGGAGACAGGTCGAGCAGCGCTAGGATTCAGCAAGCCGGATGATATAAGTCTTAGCGAAATGACCGTCGCCGGCTTTCGTGTGAGCGAAGGTGAGGACGCAAGTTGCTTGAATCTGTTCCAGGCGGCTTCTCCAAGAATCCTCGGCGTACCCGAGAAGCTTTCCGTGGAGAGTGACTTCACATGGGGAAGCAAGAACGAGCAGCCCACGGGTGAGTCCCCGTGGGACTTATTGCACAAGGACCTAGGAACCGATTCGGCGGGGCTGCCGATTGTGCCCATGATTCTTGATCGCAACACGGCCTACTACGGATTGAAGCTGTACGCGGTTGGTGCCCAGCGGGAGACTACCGATTCTGCAAACCGACCGCGGACCCTTCAGGTGGTCGCGATGCTCACGAACAGCATTTTTCAGGGAGACTTGCTCATCAGCAATCAGCAGTTCCTGCAACTCTTCCCCGAAACCTCCGGGCAGCGGCTGTTTCTCATTCGATCTGGTCGAACAGAGAGCGATCTCGGGAGAACGACCGAGCTGGCAACCCAGTTGGAATCGCAACTTGTCGATTACGGCTTTGATACAGTCGATGCGCAACAGCGACTGGCGGAATTCTTGGCGGTGCAGAATACCTACCTCTCAACCTTTCAGAGTCTGGGGGCCCTCGGCCTGTTGTTGGGGGCAGCAGGGCTTGCTGTGGCGCAGCTGCGCAGCGTGGCTGAGCGTCGGGGCGAGTTAGCTCTTATGCGAGCCGCGGGGCTAAGAAAAACGAAACTTGCGAAGATGGTTTTTACGGAGAATCTGGCGCTGCTAATAGTAGGGCTAGAAATCGGCTGCTTGGCAGCACTTGCGGTCGTAGTGCCGCTCTCCTTCACTCAGGAAGCCGGAATTCCTTGGGGGGCTTTAGTGATAACACTCGGCTCAATGATTGCCGTTGGAGCCGTCGCAGGCTGGTTTGCGACCCGCACCGCCCTGCGTGCCCCGTTGCTCCCTGCCTTACGCGGCGACTAGCCGCTTGATTGTCGCTGCATTAGATTAAGTGCCAGACTGATTCCTACCGAGAACGCCCTCCGTAGCGTTCTGCTATCAAAATCTGCCGTCCAATTCCTGTAGGGCACGTCCTCAGTGGCGATCCGCAAAAAAAAGTAGCAAATCATGCGAAGTCTGTTGTTTGTCGTCTCCTCGTTCGCCATCACCATCCTCTGTTGGGGTGCATACGGCCCGGTTCTGCATCTGGGGCAAGAGCAAATGGTGACCGACGCGGGACGTGCCGCCGGAGAGCATTTTGCCCGACTTCGCCCGTTTGTCTGCGTAGGACTCGCGTACTTTGTCATCGGCGTCATCGTCCCCGCAGCGCTGCTGAAGACCAAAGGGGAGAAGGGCGAGTGGACCGCCAGCGGGGCCATTTTGAGTTTGATCGCTGGCGCATTGGGGGCCGTCGGTGCACTGGGTATCATCATGGCGTTCAATTTCGGTGGTACACCGGTGTTCGTCATGCCGTTGGTATTTGGTGGCGCGCCGGTCGTGAATTCCTTCCTCACGATTTACATGGCGAAGAAGCTGCGCGAAATTGGCCCGCTTTTTCAGGCGGGGCTGATCATGGTGCTGCTCGGTGCGGTGACAGTGCTAACGCAAGCTCCTAAGAAGGAAAAGCCCGAGGCTGAAAAACCGGCGGTAGCCGCAGAAGCAGATGCCCCAGTCGCAGCGGCAGAGACTGAGCTCACTGACGAGACGGGTAGTTGGTTCTCCAGGAAGGTTCTGCAAATTCTTTCCATCGTGACCACCGTCCTCTGCTGGGGCGCGTACGGGCCGTTGCTTCACAAAGGTCAAGCCGCGATGGGACATAGTCGAATGCGGCCGTTACTGTGTGTTGGCGTTGCGTACTTTGCAATAGCCGTGGTCGTGCCAAATTTGATCCTGGCGGTCAGTCCCGAGCAAAGTCACTACGGCAATTTCTCCGGCACTATGTGGAGTTTGGCCGCAGGTGCCGCGGGGGCGATCGGCGCGTTGGGCATCATTCTGGCTTTCAACTTCGGTGGAAAGCCGGTTTACGTGATGCCGCTGGTTTTTGGTGGCGCTCCGGTTGTGAGCACGCTGATCTCCACTTGGGCAGCCGGCTTGGCAGGGCAGATTAGTTCCTTCTTCATGGCCGGAATGATTTTGGTGATCGCCGGAGCCGCGATTACGCTAGTTTTTGCGCCGCGAGGAACACCTCCCAAGCAATCGACTGCCCCGCCTGCCGAGCCAGATGACCCCATCAAACCGGCCGAACTTTCGGCGGCAGAGGCTTCCGCCATCGAGCAACGATCCAAAGATGCCATCACGGGTGGGACGAGAACCGGCGAGAATGGCGACAGCACAGTATGACTTCGCACGAATTGATGCAACGCTTGGACTCTGCGCTAACGCATGTTTGGATGGTTCGCACCTTCATCAAGCACAGTGAAGAAGCTGAAGAAGATGACGAATTGCGCGACGTGCAGCGAACGCTCTACGATTACCTCTTGTCTCTAGGCACCGCTTGGAAGGAACAAGACGGCGACGCGTACGTGCGCCAAGCGAAGAAAAAACTTACGAAGCTGCAAGCCGCGACTGTCGACTTTGCAGAGATTCAACCAGAGATTTCGACGCACATGAACTTTCAAATGGCAGTCCGCTCGCTACAAACGGCTGTTGAAGAGGTTGCGAGACTGCTAGAGACGTCCAAGCAACAGTAAGCCCCGAGCCACGAGCTGATGCACTTCGGCTTAAGAAGCTCACTCATGTACCCCGCACCGGTCCGAACCACTCGATTTGCAGCCTTGGGCAGAATGTCCAGCCCTGCTCCTCGCAGGCCTTTTGAACCCAGTCGTTTCGAGCGGCTAATTCCTCAGGCGAATTGCCTTGGGGCATGAGCATGATTCGCTCGGGATTGAGTTGCTCTGGATTGAACTGCTTAAGGCGAGAAACGTAAGCTTTGATCTCAGCAAGATCAGCCGGCTCATCGACGACAAACTTCAATTGATAGTCGTACTCGGCGATCAGCTGAGCTATGATTTCCGGTCGATCGCGTTGCCGTTCGTGGCGTCGTCGCCAACGAGTGTGCTCCTCACCACGGGGAGCGCTACCAGCGAGCTTAGGGCTGATCGACATGAGGTCGCATTCAACCGGCAAATACAGGGTGCCTGCGGTTTCGATAGTGATATGCTTGCCACTGGCTCGTAGAGTTTCGGTAAGAGGCAGCAGCTCGGAGAACAGCATCGGTTCGCCGCCCGTAAGGACTACGTGCTGGCAGTCCCACTCTTCGATCTCCGCGGCAATCTCATCGACCGTGTAGTCACAACCCTCGGGCTGCCACGAGGCATAGGGCGTATCGCAAAACCAGCAGCGCAAGTTGCACCCGCTAGCGCGCACAAACACGCTGTGCTTGCCCGTGTGCAAGCCTTCTCCTTGGATCGATTTATAGATTTCGGCAATCTTCATGGGACGCAGTGAGTCTGCTCAGGCAGTTGGTTGTGTTTGGTACGCAATCGGATCAATAAGCCCTGCCGTCTGAAACCCTTGATAGCGCAATTGGCAAGCGTCGCAACGACCGCAGGAAACTCCCGCACTGTTTGGCGAATAGCAAGTGTGGGTGAGCGCGTAATCAACGCCCAGAGCAGTTCCTTGAGATATGATCTGTGCCTTGGTGAGATCGATCAACGGCGTGTGGACTCGGAACTTCAGAGTGCCTTCGACGCCGGCTTTCGTTGCGAGGTTTGCTGTGTTCTCAAATGCGGTGATGAACTCCCCTCGGCAATCGGGATAGCCACTGTAGTCAACGGCATTCACGCCGATGAACAGGTCGGCCGCTCCTAGCACCTCAGCCTGAGCCAACGCCAGCGAGAGCATGACCGTGTTACGGGCCGGGACGTAGGTCACGGGGATGCTGTCGGACATTTCTGCTTCGGTACGATCCTGCGGAACGTCGATATCCGCTGTCAGGGCGCTGCCGCCGAGCGCAGCAAGATCGATCCTCAGCACCCGATGCGAGGCGAGCGATAGTGCCTCAGCCACTCGCTTCGCTGACTGAAGCTCGAAACGATGCCGCTGCCCGTAGTCGATGGTTAGGCCGTGAACCTGGTAGCCCTCGCTGAGCGCTATGGCGGCAGTGGTGGCTGAATCGAGGCCGCCGGAAAGTAGGGCTACCGCTGGTTTCTTTTCGTTACTCATAAACCGAATTGATCTCTCGCGGTGATGTTTTTGGAATCGACTTAGCCTCTGATGCGGTAAATCCTGCCTGCAAGGCTTTTTACCACAAAGGACGCAAAGAGCACAAAGGCTGGTAGTCAGAAGTTAGCTCTTATGTTCGCAAGTAATTAGTAGCTCTTCGGCAGTAGTTCTTCAGTATTTATTGGTGGATCCTAGCTGAGTCACCCGAGTGTATCCCGATATGGCTAGATGACGAATCAACTCTCTGTGATCTTCGTGAACTTTGTGATTTAAGGGTTAATCGTCAGAAATCTCGGTCGGCTCCAGCCTCTGGGGCCTCCCGTTGAAATTCTGTTGCATCATGCCACAATAGCTGCTCCCCAAGTAGATAGATATGTCTGCCTCCTAGCCAACCCGAGAAGAATAAACGAGCCAAAATGAGTGAGTCACGAGATCTGCTGGAAACCTTCGAGAACCAGTACCCCCATCGCGATTACAAGATTGAAATTGTGGCTCCTGAGTTCACCTCGGTCTGCCCCAAAACAGGCCAGCCCGACTTTGGGACGATCACCATCACTTATACGCCCAATAAGAAGTGCGTTGAGCTGAAGAGCTTGAAGTTCTATCTGCAAAGTTATCGCAATGAGGGCATTTTCTACGAGATGGTCACGAACACTATCGTTGACGACTTGGCGATCATGCTTGAACCCAGGTGGCTTAAAGTTGAGGCGGCCTTTGGCGCTCGGGGCGGAATTACCGAGACAGTTGTCGTCCAGTACTCCGCCGTCGTGTAGTCCTCCATAGCTATGGCAAAACTAACCAGCCCATCACTTTTAACATCGCCCTATCGAGACCCCTTATGCCCCATTTACCGAGCGTTATCCTGTCCGGCTTCGCCGACGAGGCTGCCAACCACAAGACAGCTGTCGAGCAGTTTGCTGCGTTTGCATCGCTGGGCTTGCAATACTACAGCCTGCGTTTTGTTGATGTCGGCAACGGCATTAAGAATGTGATGCAACTCAACAAGAGCGAAATCACCAAGCTGCGCCATCTGGAAGACGAGTACGGGATGAATGTCGCCTCGATCGGTTCACCGATTGGCAAGGTGAAGCTTGTGGATAAAAAGGACGGCACGAAGAATCGTTTTGTGCCGTTCAAAAAGTACCTCAAGAGCGAAGTACAGAAGGCATGCGATATGGCCCATGCCTTCGAGACAAAACTCATTCGTGGTTTTTCTTTCTATCACCCCAAGGGTGAAGACCCGTGGGAGTACCTGCCACAAGCCGTCGACCAGTTGGGCGAGATCGCCGATGTGTGCCATCGCAGCGATCTGACTTTCGGTCTAGAGATCGAAGCCAATCTCGTTGGTCAAACCGGGCAACTCATGGCAGAGCTTCATCGCAAAGTAAATCACCCGGCGATGGTCACAATCTTCGACGGAGCCAATATCGTTTGCCAAGGTTACAACACCAACGAGTGTATCGAGCAATACCAAGCGATGAAGCCGAGCCTGGGCTGGATGCACATTAAGGACTATCGCGATCCTCGATTAAATAAGCCGGTGGGACACGTAGACGAAGAGATGCTGAAGAACTTTGTGCCTGCCGACGAAGGGGACAGCGGCCACGTTCAAATTCTAGCGGACTTTGCTGAGGAGATTCCCAAGCTTGAGCGACGCCTGAAGAAGCGGGGTATTCCGGGAGTGATTCTCGATCTCGAACCGCACTTAAAAGGTGGGGGGCAGTACGGGGGCTTTAGCGGGCCTGACGGGATGAGTATCGCGTTGAAGGGACTTTGCCGCGTGCTCGACTACGTGGGTATCGACTACCATCTGCGAGATTTGGACGACGTGAAGGCGGCTCGAGGATTCTGAGATATGACCGGCTCGAAGCCCTAGGCTTGCGGCTCGGTCTACCTCTCAGAAACGCCGTCGATGGGTAGGGCGATCTTTCGCTTGCTGGGTTTTGAGCCGTCTTCAAAGCCGTTCCACGAACCGTCTCGAATCGCGCGAAGCAGGCAGCCTAAGAGTTGCACGCCAGAATACGCGCCAGCGATTGCCGTGACGGCTCCGCCCAGGAACATCAACCCGGTGAAGCTCTTGGCTGCATACATCAGGTAGCCGGCTGTTGGCAGAGCGATACCGCAGATGATGAGTTTGCTAATGGCGATCTCATAGTGCCGCCGTTTGCTGCTCTTGGCAATCGCGCTGCGTGCCGAGCTATTCGCTAGGTCACGTAAGGCTCCTAGGTCGGAAGTTAGTTTGGGTTTATTGGAAGACTGGCGAAGTTCTTCAATGCTAATCGGGTCTATGGGAGCAGTGTATTCTTCTTGCGTGGCGGTGTCTTGCTCCTTGGTGCGAGCTACCGGCTTCGGCTTCACAGCAGGCTTGGTTACTTTTGGTGCAGCAATAGGGCCATCACCGCGTACGCGGCTCATCATGCTGGCCATGTAGGCTTGCAGAGCTTCGTCTCCATCCTCTTCGACGTTTTCTTTCGAAGCAGGAAGGTGCTCTTCGTCCAAGAGTAAATTGGCTCTGGGGGCGGTCTCGGGCTCAACTTCTTCGCCCTCTTCCTCTAAGAGATGTGCGTACTGCTCTATAAACGAGGTCGACTGCGAACCACCGGTTGATTCTGGCTCGGCAGGCTGAGTTCTAGCAGCAAAGGGATCTTGCTTTGGGGTTCTCTGCTCCTCAGTAGTTGCACCGGCATCTTCAGAGGTTTCTGCTTCTACGGTTTCGATTGAGGCGTTGCCTCCGTCCGAAGTTGGCACATCGCGAAGCGCGTCGACCGCTTCATTCGTGGAGTTATCGACAGCTACCTCGAGGGTATTTTCTTCACTGACTTCGGGATGGGGCTCCTCAACAGCCTTGGAGGTAAAGTCGGACGATAATTGTTGGGTGGCCTGCGAACCGAGTTGAGTTAATTGCTCGGTTGCTTGATCAAGAAGTGCCTGTAATTCAGCAGAGCGGGTCTCGGCCTCGGTGCAGCGATTCCGCGAACCTTTCAGCTCTGTAGTAAGGAATTCGAGCTTTTCGACCACTTCTGCGAATTCTTCTTCCGTGGCTTCAGGTGCAGCGGCATTACTCTGCTGCAGAGCTTGCAATTGTTGCTCTTGTTGACTGGAAAGCTTGCGGAGTTCAGCAAGTGAGTCGTTGGCCATCGCAAGCTCAGCAGCTAGGCGATCACGCTCGCCGCTGAGTTGCTCGTTGTTGATTTGCTCAATCTCGGACTGACTGTTCTCGGCAGCATTCTTGAGATCCTTTTTCAGGTCAATAACCAACTGCGACTTCTCGGTCAGCTGGCTTTCCAAGCTGGCTTTCTCAAACTGCCAAGCGTCTTGCTTTTGTTTTTGCTCTGCGGCCACAGCCAATTGCTGGTCTGCCGAGCTACGCAACTCTTCCAGCTCACTCTTGGCAGCAGCAAGCTGTTCGAGTAGTTCAGCACGTTCTGTTTGGGAGCTAGCCAATTCAGCCTGGTCGCGTTCACGGGCTACTTCCAGTTGCTCGCTAAGAGCTGCGAGCGAAGCCTGTTGAGCGGTTTGTTCGGCAGTCCATTGTGACTTCTCTGTCAACCAAGATTCTCTTGAAGTTCGAAGTTCGACCAATTCCTCGTCACGCTGTTGGTTTAGTTCACTCAGTTCGGCGATGCGTTTCTCTGATTCGTCAACTGACGACTGCAGTGTTTCGCATCGCTGGGCAAGCGCACTGGCTTCTTCGCCGGCTAGCTTGGCTTGCGAGAGTTGCTCTTTGAGAGACGCGACTTCCTCGCTCTTCGTATTAAGCTGTTCTTGCAGCTCGGTGTACAGCCTTGTTTGTTCAACAAATTTTAGTTCCGTTGCTTTGAGCGATTCGCGAGTGGCTACAAGTTCCTGACGAACTTCATCGAGCTGGCGTTCCTGATTGGCAAGCTGCTCACCGAGAGCTTCCTGTTCTGTGGGTTCGTCTGCGTTGGCGTCCGTAAGCTGGCTCAGCTCTGCACGGATGCTGGCAAACTGCTCCTGTAACTGTCCGTTCCTCTCAAGCTGCTCGCTAAGTTCCTTTTGCGCCGTTGCGAGCTGTTCGCGTAAGGACGCAAGCTCCCACTCGGCCTGGCTATTGTCCCTGTTTTCAGTTTCTACACTCTCGGCGAGTTGAGTGCTAAGTCTCTCCACATTAGCTTGTTGAGCTAGGCGTTCTTGAGAGGCTGCGGCCAATCGCTTTTCGAGTTGCACGATTTCAGTAGCAAGTTGCTGCGCATTGCCACGGGACTGGCGGCAGCTTTCTACCAACTTACGACAGCGACCGCGATTACTTAGCAAACCGCTTGTCGCTTCAAAGACAATGCAATCGCTAAAGGCTTGCCGTGAGGCAGATTGCCCTGTAGTGACTGACTCGGATTTAGTCGGTACCGCATCAGTTGAATCCTGTGTCTCGCTTATATTGGCGTTCCAGTCGACTGGTTTATCGAAGGAGTTGGTACCCGAAAAGGCTGGCTTTGGGGTTATAGCTGCAAGCCATTCAAGTTGCACGTCTCCCAGCGATACCACGTCTCCCGGATGAATTGCTGCTGCTTGAACTGGGCTGCCGTTGAGTTGAACCCCTGTAGCCCAAGTGGTGAGTTGCATGCCATCGGGCTTTTTCGCCAGCACGAAGTGCAGCGGTTGAACTTTGCCTTCGGCGAGTTGCAGATCGCAACGCGCGCTGGAGCCAACGGTAAACTTCTCACCACGGAAGTCACGTAGCTGGGGCGAAGACTCGCCGGTCTGGACGCTGACCTGTCCAGCCTCACTTTGCAAGGCTTGATTTTCGGAGGGGGCAATAGGGGCAGTTGTGCTCATGGAATTTCAATTCGGATGCGACTTCTTGGGGAAAGCGGCCTTAGTGTGGACACCTAGACTTCCACGTTGGCGTTGTGCAAGGGTAGGTCAAAAATACAACCCACCCCTACAAAACACGTCTATCAAAGTCTGGAGTGACATAAAAGTTGGCCGAAACGGGCTCGCAGAGCCAGCATATTCGGCATTCTCGCTCCGCCCGTTATACGCCGGAGGTGACGAGGTCGATAAAAGAGTGCGTGGACCTAGAGATACCCCGCGGGTGAACATAGAATCCGGCGGCATGTCCATCTGCAGAAGTTGCCAATGGCCTCGCGAACACAGGACTCCCTAGCTGCCCTGTTAGCCACAAGTCTTTATCTTTAATAGAGTTGTGTCGATAAGAGCGGCGTAAAATACACTTGGAGTGGGAAACCACCACTAGAGTGACCTTTTTTCCGCCGTTTGCGTACTATAGTTACGTTACCTCGATGCCCGCAAAGTACGGCGTGGACAGGTGGTTTCACAACGAGGCTGGCGATCTAAATTGAGTCGTCTCCTTTGGTTGTGGCAGAAGGACAGAACAGAGAGTCCAGACAACAGGCAACGCAGACCGCACGCAGGATGCGAGAGAAAAGTAGACCGGCAGGAAACGTCTTGGCGTTACCACCGAACGAAAGAACAGAATCATGGCCCGCAAAGAATCACTCGAAAAACTGCGCGAACTACTCATTATGCGTCGCGACGCACTGCGCAGAGCCCTAGCTGGCGACCTTAGCCTGCTCCAATCGCTGCGCGAGCAAATTGGCAGCGATGTCGTTGACGCGGCCCTGGATGCTTCCCAAGATGAGATCAGCTCGAAGTTGGCTGAAGTTGAAAGTCGGGAGCTGGGCAACATCGAGAATGCGTTGGATCAGATTCGCAAAGGTACCTATGGCCTGTGCGAGATTTGCAACGGCAAGATTCCGCTGATGCGGCTCAAAGCATTGCCTTACGCAACTAGTTGTATCGAATGCCAACGAGCTGCTGAGACGGCAGGATCTACCGGAAGCTACGGCGGCGATTGGAGCCGGGTCATCGACGCGGCCTCTGATGTCGATGTGTCTCTGAGCGATCTAGAAACCACTTGAGGAGCGAGCGAGGCTAGCGAAAGCATCGCACGCGTCAGAGTTGACCTGCAGGAGTGTGAGCTTTCATGAGACGCTATCTAAATAAATCAAGCCGGTCACAGATATCTACTAGGCTACGCATCTCTACTCGGTCGCTCTGGCTGCTCTCTTGCCTAGCGTTTTTTTCGACTGCTAACCAGTATGTTTTCGCCCAGCAGGTTGCCAGTGCTCCCTCAGAGCGTGAACGGCTCTACGCCGAACTGCATCGAGACGTCGCCTCGCTAGAACGCGAACTGAGCATCTATAAGCGAGTTGTGCAACTCGTTTCGCCTTCGGTGGTCCACGTAGATGCCACGCCCCTACCACGCTACGGCTTTCGGCGTGATGTCGAGGAAGCGGGCTCTGGCGTTCTTGTGAGGCTGCGTGGGGCGGACTATGTACTGACCAATCGCCACGTAGTGAAACACTCCGACGAGGAGCATATCCGCCTGGAACTCACTGATGGTCGCGAGCTGAGACCGACCAAAATCTGGAGCGACAAGCAAACCGATGTTGCTGTGTTGGCAGTCCATGGTGAAGGACTTGTGCCGGCACGGATTGGCGATAGCGATCAGGCTGAAATTGGCGATATCGTGATGGCTTTTGGCAGCCCCTTTAATCTTCGGCAGAGCGTGACCCGTGGCATCATCAGTGCGAAGGGTCGCACAAATCTCGACTTGGGAGATGGGGAGGTCGACTACCAAAACTTCATGCAAACCGACGCAGCGATCAATCCGGGTAATAGCGGTGGCCCACTGGTGAATCTCCGTGGCGAGATCATTGGACTAAACACTGCCATTGCGAGCAATTCGGGCGGAAACGACGGCATCGGCTTTTCGATTCCTGCAAATATTGCTGTCCGAATCATGCGGCAACTCGTGGAAACGGGACACGTGGAGCGTGGCTTCCTCGGCGTAACTCTTGATGGCTACTTCGATGATCGCAGCGCACGATTCGTGGGCCTGCCCCGATTGATGGGGGCTCGTGTGAAACGCATCACCAGCAGTTCGCCGGCTGCGCTAGCAGGGGTGCAGCAGGACGACATCATCCTTCGTTTCAATGGATTGCCTATTAACAACGATCAGCACTTGATAAGCCTAGTGAAGCTCACAGAAATCGGTCGTAGTATCGAGTTGACTGTGCTACGCGATGGGCAGTTGCTTGAGAAGTCGGCACGTATCGCTCGATTGAACGACTTCACGGATGCCATCGAGAAGTCGCCCCCAGAAAAACGGTAGCAAAGATCGAGATCGAAGAGCAGTCGCGAAGAGCCATAAATGCGTGTGCGACTAGCTGTGTTGCAGTGCTCGTAATAGGCAATCTACAGTTGCCACCGCGTCAATCTCTACGGCCACATCAATATTGGCTTGTTCATTGGGCCTACGCCGGCGATCGATCACGGTTGCCCCGAGTGTAAGTTCGCCAGTGGTTTCTACGTCGCAGGGAAAAGATTCCGTCGTCAAGATTTCTGGATGAAGCACTGCAGCGACCGCGACCGCCTCGGGAACGACGATGCCTTCGAGTCCTAGCTTCTGATGAAATGCTTGGAAGGTTGGTGGCAGGAGCTTGTGCAAGAGACGCCCCAAGTTAGTGGATTCTTTCGGCAGATGATTCAGCGCGTCGAAAGTGAGCGAAGCTTGCGAAGTGATTCCTAACGGTAGCATGGTTTTTGTGGCTGGCGTATTGATCACGACTCGAGCTGCCTCGGGATCGCAGTACATGTTGAATTCGGCGGCAGGCGTCACATCGCCCGAACCATCATGCGTGCCGCCTACAATCATCAAGTGCCCCACCTTCATGGCGAGATCGGGCTCAACTTGAAACACAGAAGCCAGATTGCTTAGGGGCCCGCCAGCAATCACAGTGACGTCCCCGGGAGCCTTACGAATCGCGTCAGACAGTATCTTTGTTGAAGAATGCCTATTGTGTAGCTCGGCACACCCCAGATCGACTCCGCAGAATCCATCGGTGCCCCAGAGTTGCCGGTTGTCTGAGAGTAACTGCTGATCCGCATCCGCATTGCCGATACGCGGCCAGAGGGGCGGATCGAGTTGCTCGACAATTGCTTGCACGTTGTGAGAAGCCTGCTGTGGCGACACATTGCCGCCAGTGGCAGTCACGGCAACGACTTCGAGTCCCGGATCAACTAACGCTAGGCACACTGCCAGAGCATCGCCCACGCCTGGATCGACATCCAGAATGATTTTTCTCCTAGTCGAATCACCAGTCAGCGGCTGCTTGAGTGGCTGGGTGATTGGTTTTTCAGAGTCCATGCAGAAGATTTCCTAGCGAGGGTTGCCGCCATTCTGACACAACGGACACTGGCCAGTTGTTCCCAGTCGCGGCATTGCCACGGCAGCATTTTAGGCGTCGCAACTGGCTATCACAACCCAATTGCTGGGGAACTAAAGTAGGTTTCTCTTACACTTGCGCGGCTTTCTTTAACGGGTTAGAATGATGGCTTACCATTCCCACGTGCAAAGTTCGTTTTCACGGAACAATCATGGACCACGAATTTCAATCTTTGCTCGGCAAACTATCAGCTGGAGAGTCGCTGTCTCGCGCTGAAATGGCTGCTGCAATGGGCAGCGTGATGGGCGGGAATTGTACTGAGGCTGAGATCTCGCTGCTGCTCACCACGCTTGCTGCCAAGGGCGAAACTGTCGAGGAGTTGGCTGGCGCTGCACAAGCAATGCGAAAACACATGACGCCGATTCGCAGTCAGCACGAGAAGCTACTTGATACGTGCGGAACCGGTGGCGGAGGCAGTCAGACATTTAACATTAGCACAACCGCAGCACTGGTGATTGCTGCCTGCGGAGTGCCCGTCGCCAAGCATGGGAATCGCAGCGTGACTAGTCGTAGCGGGTCTGCGGACGTGCTCAGCGAATTGGGGGTCAACATAGAGGCCAGTGTCCCGCAGGTAGAACGCTGTCTGAATAACTTGGGAATTTGCTTCTGCTTCGCACCGCTTATGCACCCGGCCATGCGTCATGTGGGTAGTGTTCGAAAGAAGCTAGGCATTCGCACAATTTTCAATTCATTGGGTCCGCTTTCTAACCCTGCCAGCGCGACGCATCAGCTCATGGGCGTGGGCCTGCCGGAGATGCGATCCCCCCTAGCAGCGGCTTTGGCTCAGTTGGGAGTTCAGCGCGCTCTGGTGGTCAGCGGTGCCGATGGCCTGGGCGAAGTGACTTTGGGGGATGCGACGAACGTGACCGAAGTCGCTGCGGGCACAACGAAGGACCTCCAGTATCGCCCCGAAGATTTCGGTCTGGAGACTCAAAGCCTTGAAGCGATCCATGTCGCCAATCCAAAAGAAAGTGCGGCTAAAGTGCGTAGTGTCTTATTGGGAGAACCGGGACCAGCACGAGACATTGTACTGCTGAATGCCGCTGCCGGTTTGATCGCATTCGATGAAACAACAGATCCTAAGAGTGCCGTTGAGATTGCGGCTGCCGTGATCGACGATGGCACGGTTATCAAGCTGACTGAGTCCTTGGCCGAACTTTCTCATCAAGTCGACTAGTCCACTCCCCCCTACACTGAAACAAGGCAAAACAGTTGCCCAAATCGCCCACCACTCGAGACATCTCCGGTCAGCTGATTTTTCTCGGCACGGGGACCTCTGTGGGCGTGCCTGCCATCGGTTGTGGCTGCAAAGTGTGCACGAGCAGCAATCCCAAAGATAATCGCACGCGGTGCGGTTTAGTACTCGGATTGCCTGAAGGCAATCTACTCGTCGATACGCCGCCCGATTTGAGGCATCAGCTCCTGCGTGAACAAGTGGGCATTGTCCACGCGGTGATCTACACGCATGAGCACGCCGACCACATCTTTGGTCTCGACGATCTGAGGCTCATGCAGTTCTATTTGGGTGGCCCAGTGCCTTTATATTGCGAAGAGCCCGTGGAGGAGCGAATCCGCAAGTCGTTTGACTACGCATTTCAGTCAAAGAGCGGCTTGCATGCTGGAGCAATCCCGCAGTTGGAACCACGCCGCATCGGACTTGAGCCGGTAGAAATCCTGGGTGCGGCGGTCTTGCCAGTGAGGCTTAATCACGGACCTCGTTTGGATATACTTGGATTCCGTTTCGGCAAGATTGCCTACTGCACGGACACGAGTAAAATACCCACCGAAAGCATGGAAAGGCTCCAAGGGCTCGACGTTCTGATCCTCGATTGTTTACGGCGCGAACCTCACCTAACGCATTTTAGCTTGGGGCAAGCACTGGCCGTCGCGGAGCAGCTTAAGCCAAAGCGTACCTTGCTCACGCACGTTTCGCACGAACTGGGCTACGAGGAGGTCAGCCGGGAACTGCCCCCTGGTGTGGAACTCGCCTACGATGGCCTCTCGGTGCCGCTCAAATAAGCACTGCGTCTACTTTGCAGCGTCTACTTGGCAACCAAGCGAGCATCACCGAGCACTTCCAAGTAGTCGAAAGCAATCTTGATCAACTCTTCGTTGTAAGGCGTCGAAGCGAACACTGGTTTGTCGGTGTCCTGGAGGTCCTCGTAGAGTTCCTCCTGCTCCTTCTCCGTATTTACCTCGGCCCGCTCGGCCAAGAATTTTTCCTTGTTCAGAGTTATCGTTGGGTTTTCCTTGCGTTCGAGATACCTCGCAATACTTTTCTTCTCTTTGGCAAAGTACTCAGATTCGCTCACGCGTTCTGCCGAGCGACGACGTAGTTCGTTCACCGCTTGAGCAGCTGCAAACGGGTAGTTTTGGTGTGGCAACGGACGCACACGGTCGAACTTGATAGGGTAGTCGAGGTCCGCCTCACCGACTTCCCAGTGAGTCGTGCGCGAAGGTAGCTCGACATCGGAAACCACGCCACGGTTCTGCGTGCTATCGCCACCGGGGCGATAGAACTGCTGAATCGTCAACTTCAATGCACCCAAGTTAGGCGGATTGATCGGCAGGACTTGGCGTCCTAAATCGGTTAACTGTTGTACGGTTCCCTTGCCGTGAGTCGTCTTGTCGCCCACGACGATCCCGCGGCCGTAATCTTGGATGGCACCGGCAAAAATTTCGCTCGCGCTGGCACTGAACTTGTTGATGACCACGATCACTGGCTTCGTCCAAACGGCACCCGGATCGTCATCGGGGTATGGTTGCACCCGTCCATCTGGACCTTTTACTTGAACGATGGGACCTTGGTCGATGAACAGACCGGTTGTATCAACGGACTCAGGGAGCGAACCGCCGCCGTTGAATCGCAGGTCGACAATCACGAGATCCACATTCTGCCGATTGAAGTCCTCGAGCAGATTACGAACATCTCGCGTTGTGCTTTTGTAATTGGGATTGCCTTGTCCACGGGCTTCCATATCCATGTAGAAGCTAGGCAGATTGATCACGCCAATCTTGAACGTGCCGCCGCCTGCTTGATTCTGTTCGAGGATTTTGCCCGAGGCCTCGTCGGCGGTGGTTGCATCCTCTGCGGCTCCAGCTAAAGGTTCTCCTTTGGAGTCTCTTATCAGGATATCGCTGCGTGCTTCGCTGTCTTTCAGCTCAATGTGCTCACGTACGATGTCCAGCACTTTGAGTGTAGTCCCATCGGACGGTTTCACTTCTAGGCGAACGGTGGTTTGAGGTTTGCCGCGGATCTTCTCCACGACATCGGTAAGCTTCATCTCGGCGATATCAATCATCTCGCCACTAGTGCCCTGCCCTACTGAAGTGATCACATCGTCCACTTGCAGGCGGCCATCTTTGTCGGCAGCGCCACCAGGGATGATGCGACGCACGATCGTTTCTCCGTACTTTGACTCTAGTGAGGCACCGATGCCGTCTAGGCTCAGGCTCAATTGAATCTTAAAATTCTTCAGGTTGTTGGGCGACATGTAGCTGCTGTGCGGGTCGAAGCTGGTGGTGACCGCGCTCAGGAAGTACTCTAACAATTCATCCATGCTGGTCTGCATCCAACGCCGGCGGATGCTCTTGTACCGCTTGTGCATTTTTTCTTTGGCTTCGACATCATCCACTTCATCGGCGGTTTGCAACAAAAGGTCGTATTTCACACGCTTACGCCAGCGATCCTCAATCTCAGCGGCATTTTTCGCCCACGGTATTTCATCGGGATCGCGGATGAAGGTCTCATCCTTTGTGTAGTCGTGCTCAGCGTCGATATACTTTTCGGCGTAGCCGATGCTGGTGTCCACGCGAAGTAGGAATAGTTCGTAGATGCGATTCGCCAGCCGTACATCGCCCTTGCGAATGTAGTCGTCGATCTTGTCGTTCTCTCGTGCGAATTGATCGATGTCGCTCTGCAAAAAATACAGCTTCATGGGGTCGAGCGTCTTGAAGAACATCTCCATGGCGCGTTTGGAAATTTCATCATTCACCCGCATCTCAGAGAGATGATGGCGATCCATCAAGGCACTGACCAACAAGGCGATGCGTTGCTCGTTCGCCGTGGGGGCAGCCGGGCGAGCCGTCGCGGCGGTGCTGAGCCACGATGCGGTCACTAAGCCACTGCCTAGCAAGCAAATTGTAAAGAGACGCCATTTGCCGCCGATTGCAGTGCGTAGGGCGGCTGAGATTGAAGATTTTCGAGTCATTGTTTCTCGGTTCCGTGGAAGTTATTCCTCTGGCGGGCCCCAATACCGGGGCCGCTCTCCCTAACTGATACGCAGCCCCTTGGTCAGCAGTTCGAGGCTTGCCGAAAAGAGCGAGCCGCTAAGGGGCCAGGGGCCACAGTTGGGGGCCGTACTTGGTACGCCGCCGGCTCGGCAAGTCCATTCAAGCAAACTACTTAAGGTAAGCTCGTTCCACGCAACTGGTTACGTGGCTACTCACTTAAGCGATATGCGTGGTCTACCGAGACGCCATGCGTGTCAGCATAGTAGCTCAGAGGTGAGCCGTGGGCAAGATCGGCGAATTCTGCCTGCTAGGTAAGATGCGGGCGAGGACGGGGAATTCCCACATTTAAAGTGATACACTGGTGCTGGCTAAGCGAAAGCGCTCACTAAGGCCTGATCCCATCGCGGAAATACCGACCGCAAGTCCAGAAATAGATCGGCCTCAGTCACCTTAACTGCAACTTGTGGTGTTTGACGCTGGAGTCGTTCTACTTCTGAGCTAGCAACGCCCTGTTCAAGGTTCACTGAGACGCCCCAGCTCGCAGCGGCAAGCTGCTGGGACTTACCTTCGACGACCCAGGCAGATTCGATCTCGCAGGCAGTGGCTTCCATAATTCGGGGTGAGTCGTGAATCAGCTGAGCAAGCCTTTCTGCCCTTTGCTGCAAGTTGGCAAGCGGCGTTGATAGCAGTGACCAAGCGGGAACTGTGAACACGATTTGGTCTGGAGATTCGTACAATTGGAGCGTCGCGGAAAGAGCCAAGCCTACCAGTTCGTTTGCAGCAACTGCGGTGGCAAGAGAATGAGCCCTTAACTTGTCAATGAGCGATTGCTTCCCAAGGAAGATGCCACAAGTTGGGCCGCCGATCAGGCCGTCTCCGCGAATCAAGACTAAGTCGGCCCCCGTCTTGATGCGTGTGGCAGCGTGGGGAATAGTAGAAAGGCCAACACTCTCGGGATCGGTAATCCCGGCCACTGGCGAAACCTCTAAGAGCGGAAGGTCCGCATAGCGATCGGCAAGCTCCGCGATTGCGGGCAATCCTGCGGTCGCCTCATTTAAAGGCGAGTGACGGATCAGCAGACCTCCTCTTGCAGTGCTTTCGCTGGGCAATTCATTCCGCAAGGCCGCGGCGCCACTGGCGGCGATGCGCTGCCAGTCCGTTGAACGGCTTGTTTCAGATTCGATAACATACAGTTCTCCGCCAGAAGCAAGTGCAGCAACTGCCAAATGGAGAGCCGATTCGTAGCCACTCAATATGAGAGAGCTCTCGGCCCCGGTCAGTCGCTTCAACTGTCTTGCAACACGGTCTTGGATCGCGGGGCCCGTAGGGCGAAATTCACCTGCTGTGGAAAGCATGGCATGCACGGCCTGCTCAGGCAGCGGGTTGGCGAATTCTCCACCGCAAACAATTCCTGTTGCGTTGATCACTGATCGCGAGTGCTTTGGATCGCCTAGCAGTCGCTGAGCAAATTGCTCAGCGAGGTGTGGAAGTGACGGGAGCTCGAAGTTGTTCGTCTTTTCGCTAACGGTATTGCGGAGATCGTCGTAGAAGTCAGCGGCACGAGATGCAACGGTGGACTGGCTCAACCGCTCGATGACATTTTTCACGCGCGGATGCCCGAGCAATTCCTTAGTGGTCGGCAGTTTCGGTAGCTTCGATTCAGACGGCATGGGTGGGGCTCAGCGAGAGGCATAGGCAGCAAGCCGGTTGCTTACCGCACCAAGAGGGATGATCCATCTTAGAGCTAATGCGCCGAGAACGTCTACGCTGGGAATCGAGAGGAAGGCTAGCGGCGCTCTGTCGAAGAGTCGCTGATCCCCACATCTTGAGGCGATGGGAAAGGGTCTTGCGAGGCCAGCTTTTCGATTTGCTCCATCTCACGTCCGCTCTTCGAGGGCAACGGCGAACTTCCTAGCCAAGCTTGGCAGCCTGCGCTACAGACCGTAAGTGCTGCTAGTGCGACGAAACAGGCTTTGCTTGAGGCGTGGAGCATGCGATGAGTCCTGGAACCGAAAATCACTGAAGCTAGGTGCGTCACTTTGAGCCTGCGTGGCTTGGCCTACTTGGGGCGCTCGCCTGCCATGAACTCACCGATGGTGCGTGGCGGTTGGGGCTCCTCCTGGCCCTTAAATAGCTGGTTCCACGCAGACGGTTGCTCGCGTGAAGCAATCTGCGGATTGGTTTCTTTGCCACCCCCCGAGCCGAAACTCAAGATTTCCTTCGCACCCTGCCAAGCTTTTTTTGTGCCAGATACGACCTTGCCAGCACTCTCTTTGACTGGCCCGAAAGCGTTCTCAGGTAGCTTTGGCATCTCCATTTTGGGCATGGTTATCTTAGGCATTTCGATCTTTGGCATCGTCAGCTTAGGCATCCATCCCAGGGGGCTGGCCTCTGGGGTAGGCGTTACTGCGGTCGCTGGACTTATTGCGGGCCCCTGTGCGTGGAGGACGCCTGGGACGAGTCCCATTGCGAGTAGGAAGGCGAGCTTGTTGAGTCTGAGCATGACGGAATTCTCCGAAAGCATGGGAGTGTGTTAATAGAGGGCCTGTAGCCAGAGCCAGATACTTCTACTTCTGAATTTTGAGGGAGTGTTCCAAATCCACTGCGGTGCGTCCAGAGCGATGTTGAGACAATCGAGAGTTGGGGCAATATGGTTGATGCCAGCCGGCATCAACCATATTACCCCAACGGTGCTATCAGCCTACTGTTTCGTTCTGCGCTGATAGCATCTAAGATAGAGTGCCGTTCAACTAGCCATCGCCACCACACCACTAAGTAGAAACTGCAATGCTCGGATTTATCGGATCAGGACGGATGGCCACGGCGCTAGCGCGTGGGTGCATCGAAGCAAAGCTCTACCAGGCGGGTGACGTCGTTGCTAGCGATCCGTACGAACCGGCAAGAGAGCAATTCGCCGAACAACTATCTGGGGTGGCGACGGTGGAAGACAACGCCGCTGTCCTCCAGCAAGCGGACGTCGTATTCCTGGCAGTCAAGCCACAGATGATGGATGAGGTGCTCGACGCCATTGCGGAACATGTGATGCCATCACACCTACTGATCTCCATCGCCGCCGGTGTAACGCTCCAACGGCTTGCCAGTCACCTTCCCGCGAAGACGCGACTCATCCGAGTCATGCCCAACACCCCTTGCCTGATTGGGCGCGGCGCTTGCGGTTTCGCCGTAGGAGCTTCTTGCAACGAAGTGGATTCGCAAACCGTCAAGCGAATCCTTGGTAGTGTAGGGATTGTGCACGAAGTAGAAGAGCAACAGCTCGACGCGGTGACGGGCCTGTCGGGTTCTGGGCCGGCATTCGTGTACTCAGTGATCGAATCCCTGGCCGCCGGCGGGGTCGCCGGTGGTTTGTCGGAAAAGCTGTCCCTAGAACTGGCGATTCAAACAACAGTTGGCGCGGCAGAAATGCTCACGGCCACTGGTAAGTCCCCTGCTGAACTTCGCGATCAAGTAACGAGTCCCGGTGGCACGACTTTCGCGGGTCTTGAATCCCTAAAGCGCGATCGGGGCCAAGCCGCTTTGCAGGCTGCAGTTGAGGCGGCTACGCAGCGCTCGGTGGAACTTGGCAAGTCTTGAAGATAAGATGATGCAAGTGGCCCAGCCGACGCTGTTGCACTCGGCTAGCTAACACCTCAGCTAACATTTGTCGTTCTGTTTACATTTTAATCCACGATTTCGAACTTCTGCTATGTCTATCCTATCCCGAATAGATGACAAACATGTGCCCCTCTATCGTGTCATGTGGGTGGCGGCAACACCGCATTTCTGTGGCGAGGAGGATTGCATGCGTGAGGGTTGCTACGAGGTACGTCTCGAACAAGGGGAATCCATTTGGGCCAATGCCGCAGATAACGATAGACTCATAACACAGCTTGAATTGTGGCAAGGGGGCCTCGGGCCGCCGGATGCTGGCGATGACGAGGCTGCTTGGTAGGTGAAGCAGTTTTTAGTGATGCAAAACTAAAGGGACGATGTCATGGGCGAGAAAAAAGCGGACGAACTTCATTGGCGCGAAACGTACTTCATCGTTTTCCCCGAGCATGAGCGTCCAACCCTAGATGCAGTTGAACACATGCTAGGTGACGCGAGTAAGCGATTTCAATTGAAGAATCTATCTGCCGACGATCAAGGGCTATTTCAATCGGTACTCGTCGAGTCGGATGACGATCATGCGGCCGTGGAGGTGAGCTTCGAAATCGGCGAAGCAGTGGTCGAGCAGAATTTGGAATTCGCCAAGCAGATGCAAGATCACGTCCCAGCAGACCAGCTGCAACAACTCATGCTCGCGGATGCTCGGCTTGAAGTGGCCCACTTCGAGCGCTGTGCTGCAGAGGCCACTTCCCAGCCGGTGAGCGAACGGAAATCGACGAGGCGCTCTCTGGACCTCAACGAGGCATTCAGCGACAGTGCGTACGCTGATGATTCTGGCGACGACTTCGACTCCGATTTGGGCGACCCCGAATTCGAAATGCTCGACCCGACCTGTTTACTAACAGTCGTAGACGCGTTGGCAGCACTCACCGATGGCCTGACGATCGACCCGGCCGCAGGCGAACTCGTGTAGCGAGGGCGACTTTCCTTCTTTAAATTACTCTACTTTCCCTCTCCACATCTAACCTTTTCCCCTACACAGAATGCTCGCAAAAGACACGAAGCCCGGCGCTATCATCAAGCAAAACGAGGCACCGCTAATCATCGAATCGGTTATGGTGCAAAGCCCCTCGGCCCGTGGGGGTGCAACGCTTTACAAATTCCGCGCTCGCAACCTCGTTACCAAACAAAAGGTAGACCTCTCCTGCAAGGGAACCGACAACCTCGAAGAGGCCGATTTCCAACGTCGCGAGGCTACGTTCATGTTTGCCGATGCGGAGCAGATTCATTTCCTTGATCAAGAAGACTACAATCAGTGGTCGCTGCTTGCTGCCGATATCGAAGAGGAAATGCAGTACGTCACTGAGGATCTCCAAGGCATTCTAGTATTGATCTACGACGAGCAATGCGTGGGTATCCAGCTGCCTGCAACCGTGGAACTGAAGATCACTGAATGTGATCCTGGTGTGAAAGGCAACTCTGCGACTTCCCGCAACAAGCCGGCCAAGCTAGAGACGGGCCTGACAATCCAAGTGCCTGAGTACCTAAAACAAGACCAAGTCGTGAAGATCGATACCCGAACCGGTGCGTTTCTTAGCCGGGCCTAGTGGCCGCTCATCAAGTCGGAGAGGTATCCTGCCTTCGCAGGGACTGGATGACTGCAACTGAGAGACTCGCATGACAGCCAAGCAGCTTTTTGCCATTGTTGTCCTGATCGTCGTTG
This sequence comes from Adhaeretor mobilis, assembly GCF_007741515.1. Lineage (GTDB taxonomy): Bacteria > Planctomycetota > Planctomycetia > Pirellulales > Lacipirellulaceae > Adhaeretor > Adhaeretor mobilis. Next base: position 4,184,668 of record NZ_CP036263.1, on the reverse strand, counting down.
TTGCTGCCGAGACTTATCGCCCTTTCTTCCCGTCTCAGCAGCGCTCTTGGCGAGATCGACTCTGGCATGACGGGCGGAATTTCTTCCTGGCAACTCTCAATGCGGTGCTGAGCGCGGCAATCGTCGTTTGGGTGCTGGTTTCGCTGGATCGGTGGGCAGAGGCCAATCATATTGGCTTGCTGCGCCAGTTTGCGATGCCAGCTTGGCTAGGAGGCGCGATTGCCCTACTGTTGTTCGACCTGTGGATGTATTGGTGGCATCGGCTTAATCACAGGATCGGCTGGCTCTGGCGCTTTCATCGGGTACATCATTGCGACCCGGCGATGAATGCCTCGACAGGTGTGCGATTTCACTTTGGCGAAGTGTTTCTATCGTGGCTGGCGAGGCTTATTGTGCTGCCACTGCTAGGTATGAGCATTACTCAGTTGGCGGCTTACGAGTCGGCCGCCTTTGCGGTCGTCGTTTTTCACCACTCGAATCTTCATGTGCCATGGTGGGTCGATCGGCTTGTCAACTGTTTGGTCGTTACTCCTGCGATGCATCGTGTCCATCACAGCCGCTTGCGAGAAGAGACCAATAGTAACTATTCGTCGCTCTTCCCATGGTGGGATCGGCTCTTTCAGAGTTTGAAAGTTCGTAACGATCTTGAAAACATCGAATACGGTCTCGATGACGGACTGTCCGATCCGGAATGGCAAAGTGTAACGGGGCTGATCCGCATGCCCCTGGCAGGAGAGACGAATAGCTCAACTAAGAGTGGGCAGTGAAGATCCGTTGATTGAACCCGCGTACTAGAAAAGCTCTCGTTGACGGTTGGCGGGCTTCTTACTCCGTTTTTTCTTTGCAGGTTTTTTCGCGGCCTTCTTTTTCGGTGACGCGGTTTTCTTCACTTTCTTTTTGCTCGCCGTCTTCTTCTTAGCAGCCTTCTTCTTAGCGTTCTTTGTCACTCCTTTAGTAGTCACCTTCTTCTTAGCGGACTTCTTCGGTTTCTCCCTGGCTGCTTTCGCTTGTTTCTTCGTTGCCGTCGAGGATTTCTTGGCAGCCTTCTTCTTGGGCGACTTCTTCGTAGGCTTCGTTTTCTTGGTCTTGGCAGGCTTTGCTGTTACAGACTTGCTGTTCTTAGAGGATTTCTTGCCATCACTGAAAATGTTATCCCAGTTATCGGAAAACTTTTGGGTAGAACCAACTCGTACAACGCTCATAGCTTTTCCTGTATCTAACGAATCTCGTAATCGACTTGTGAAACCGCCGAAGTGGCACTTCTTCAGAGATAATAGTCTAGCTGCGTACGAACAGTTCGTGAACGTGCCCATCGGGGTCGGCAAAGAATGCCGCATACTGGCCCCAAGGCATGTCGGCTGGGGCTTTCACCCTTACCGCACCCTGCTCTAGCAGCTTCTCAAACTGCTGCTCAAGCTCCGTTGGCGACTCGCATTCGAAGGCCATCTCGAATGGCGTACCGCTGGCTGGGGTCTGGTAGCCCTCGTAGCCGGTGGTGTCCTTCATGACTTCTCGCTCACAAATAGCGAAACGCAGCGGTTGCCCGCTGAACTCGACGTACTTCGGTCTGTCATCGGCAATTTCGAAGCCAAGGACATCGCGATAGAAAGCTTTCATCTCATCGAACTGGTCGGTGAACAGGCCGATCATGTTAATTTGCATGGTGTGACGCTTTCTCAAATTCTCCGGCGAGCTGTTAGCTCGCGGCTAAACTTGTTTGACAATTGAGTACCTTAGCTCTGTTGCAGTTTCCTATATCTGAAACGCTTGGGCTCATCGGCGTCTTTGCCGATGCGTTCACGGTGTTCGCGCTCGTAGGTTTGGAAGTTGCCCTCGCACCAGTGGACATAGCCATCGCCTTCGAAAGCCAAAATGTGCGTGGCCAATCGATCTAAGAACCAGCGGTCATGGCTCACGACTACGGCACAGCCGGCAAAGTTGGCGACGGCCTCTTCGAGGGCGCGCAATGTGTCGACATCCAGATCGTTGGTCGGTTCGTCGAGCAGCAGCACGTTCGTGCCACGCCGTAGTAGCTTAGCCAGATGCACTCGATTGCGTTCACCACCGGAGAGGATGCCCACTTTTTTCTGTTGGTCGGTGCCGTTGAAGTTGAATCGTGAGACGTACGCTCGCGAGTTCATTGTGCGTTTGCCCATTTCTAAATTGTCGAGCCCGCCGGAAATCTCTTCATAAACCGTGGCATCGGGATTCAAGTCGTCGCGGGATTGATCGACGTAGCCAAGTTCGACCGTATCGCCCACGAGCAACTCGCCCGTGTCGGGCTGCTCCTGCCCCATGAGCATGCGCAGCAGCGTCGTTTTGCCAGCACCATTCGGTCCAATAATCCCCACGATACCGCCAGCAGGGAGCCGGAAGTTGCAGTTCTCGAAAATGAGACGATCGCCGTAGGACTTGCTCAGATTCACCCCTTCGATGACTTTCTCACCGAGTCGCTGTCCAGGTGGGATTTGGATTTCCAATTCGTCGGGCTTGTCCTCAAACTCTTCGGCGACCATTTGCTCGTAGGCGTTGACGCGGGCCTTGCTCTTGGATTGTCGCGCCTTGGGCGACATGCGAATCCACTCCAACTCACGTGCAAGCGTTTTTTGCCGGGCAGACTTCTTTCGTTCTTCCTGCTCCAATCGCTTTTGTTTTTGCTCAAGCCACGCTGTGTAGTTGCCCTCGTAGGGAATGCCCTGTCCGCGATCGAGTTCCAGGATCCAACCTGCCACGTTGTCGAGGAAATAGCGATCATGCGTTACGGCAACAATCGTACCTGAGTATTCAGCTAGATGACGTTCGAGCCAGGCGATGCTTTCCGCGTCGAGATGGTTTGTCGGTTCATCCAACAGAAGTAAATCAGGCTTCTGCAGCAGAATCGTGCAGAGAGCCACGCGACGCTTCTCACCGCCGGAAAGCTTGTCCACGGGCGAGTCACCAGGCGGCAGGTTCATCGCGCTCATGGCAATTTCGATCTGCCGATCGATTTCCCATGCATTGGCGGCGTCGATTTTGTCCTGCAGTGCCGCCTGACGATTCATGAGTTTTTCCATGGCGTCAGGATCATCTGCCACATCGGCGTACTTGTCGCCGATTTGCTCAAACTCTTCGAGCATGGCACGCGTTTCGGTCACAGCTTCCTCGACATTTCCTAGCACCGTCTTGGCATTATTGAGCTGCGGCTCTTGTTCCAGCAGGCCGACTGTGAAACCATCAGACAGTTCTGCCGAGCCATCGTATTCCTTATCGATGCCTGCCATGATCCGCAACAGTGTACTCTTGCCGCTGCCGTTGCGACCAAGCACGCCAATCTTCGCGCCTGGGTAGAAGGCGAGATAGATCTCCTTGAGAACCTCGCGCTGGGCGATCTTCTTGGTGAGGTTGGAGATTTGATAGATGTACTTCTTAGACATGGTGGAAGAATTTGTGATTTTAGAGTGAAGATTGATGATTGTTGTGGCGACTAACTTTTGAGGTCTTTACGCTGGCAGCAAGGATTGCGATCAGTTCCCCGCACTCCTGCTGCAATGATTTCAGTTTCTCGGGCTTAACGATTTCTGAGTCGGCAAGCAATTCCAGCCAGTAAGAAGTTTCGTCTGCTTCGCGTAAGGAAATTGTGAGTATCGATGTGAAGTGTTTCTTAGTGCCAGCTCGGCAGGCTTCTCTGTAGTTCGCGCCCACCGATGTGCCGGATCTCAATACTTGGTTGCCGAGCGTCCTGGCTCAATTGGTGCTTGGCAGGCTGCTGACGAGTCGAATAATTCTCAAGGCAAAAGCTTTGGTGCGTTCCGACAACTCTTGGCAGTTCATAGTTCTCTCCAAAAATCAGCAGTCATAAATCAACACTCTGAAATCTCTACTCCCACTCAATCGTTGCCGGTGGCTTGCTGCTGATGTCGTAGACCACTCGGTTCACGCCCTGCACTTCGTTGATGATTCTGGTGGAGATCCTTGCCAGTAGTTCGTAGGGCAAGTGGCTCCAGTCAGCGGTCATGAAGTCGTCCGTGTTTACCGATCGCACGGCGATCGTGTCTTCGTAAGTGCGGCTATCGCCCATGACGCCAACACTTTGGATGGGTAACAGCACGGCAAAAGATTGGGATGTCGCCCTATAAAGCCCAGCTGCTTTGATCTCGCCGACGACGATGGCGTCAGCTGCCCGTAGTGTATCGAGCCTGCCCTTGGTGACCTCTCCCAGACAACGCACCGCCAAGCCTGGACCTGGAAACGGGTGCCGCCAGACGATTTCCTCAGGAAGCCCGAGCTGCAATCCCAGGCGGCGGACTTCGTCTTTGAATAAATCACGCAGCGGTTCGATGAGGTCGAAACCCAATTCCTCTGGCAAACCTCCCACGTTGTGGTGAAGCTTTATCGTGTCTGCCGGACCGTCGGGGGCGGCACCGCTTTCGATGACGTCGGGATAGAGCGTTCCTTGAGCTAAGTACTTGGCACCTTCAATTTTCTGGGCTTCGCTCGCAAAGCACTCGATGAAGGTGTGCCCGATGCGGCGGCGTTTCTCTTGTGGGTCGGTCACACCGTCGAGGACATCGAGGAAGCGGTCTTCTGCTTTTACGACATGTAGGTCCGTTTTGAAGTGGTCGCTGAATTCTTCAACAACCGCTCGTTCTTCATCGAGTCGCAAGAGGCCGTTATCGACCAGAATGCAAGATAGCTGCTCGCCAATAGCTTCCGCCAGAATGGCCGCGACTACCGCGGAGTCTACGCCGCCAGACAATCCACAAATGACTCGGTCGTCTCCCACTTGCTGGCGAATGCGGGCAATCGTTTCCTCGGCAAAATCGCCCAGCTTCCACGTTCCATTGGCACCGCACACGCTATTGAGGAAATTTCCCAACACGGTCGCGCCTTCGGGCGTGTGCGTGACCTCGGGATGGAATTGCAAACCGTAGATGGGAAGCTGGCGATGCTTGATTGCTGCGTAGGGGCAAGTCGAAGTACGCGCCATCGGCAGGAAGTCTTCGGCAATGCCGGCCACTTGATCGCCGTGGCTCATCCAAACTTGGGTCTGCGCGGCAACGTTGGCGAATAGGTCGCCCGCATCGGTGACCTCGCACTCCGCACGGCCGTACTCGCGCGATGGCGTGTTATCTACTTTCCCGCCAAGTGCTTGGCAAACCAACTGCATGCCGTAACAGATACCCAGCACGGGGATGCCCAGCTCAAAGAGCTTCGCATCGCATTGTGGTGCGTCGGGTTCGTAAACGCTGTTCGGTCCGCCAGAGAGGATAATTCCTATGGGGTCGAGTTCCTTGAGACGCTCGGCCGTGATGTCGTGCCGCACGATTTCACAGTAAACATTCTGTTCTCGCACCCTCCGGGCGATAAGCTGGGCATACTGTGAGCCGAAGTCGAGCACAAGCACGCGCTGGGCAGCAGCGGCTGAGGGAACATTCGGCGGGGCGGGGGCCGTTTTGGTCATCGCGACTGGCTCTGTTGGGGAGACGGCTTCGTGGCAAAACAAGCCATTATAGGGCGTGGGTCGTGATTCGTAAGGCGATGTTTTCAAGGGAAAATGGCCGCGGGCCAACGGCCCGCCGGGATGTGGCCACCAAGATGTGGTCATTTTGCCTCACCCAAGTTGTCTTCCGACCTCGCACGTTGTGGCAACGCAACCAGGCCGGTTATAGTGACGGTTGAGTGGGTTCTATCGACAAATGCCGCAAACGCCCGCCAGCAGGCTACTTACAGCAGGAAACCAGTAGGAAAACTACGCGTGCAGATACTCCTTACCAACGACGACGGCATCTATGCCCCCGGCCTGGCAGCCTTGGAACAGCAGTTGCAATCTTTAGGCGACGTACAAGTGGTCGCCCCGCTCACCGAACAAAGTGGCGTGGGTCACGCCATCACGTACCTGACGCCGTTGATGGCACGTGAGGTATTCGATGGCACCCGTCGACGCGGCTGGGCCGTGGAAGGCAGCCCAGCAGATTGTGTGAAATTGGCGATTGCCGAGCTGTGCCCGCAGCGGCCCGACTTGGTCGTCAGCGGGATCAATAGCGGTTTGAACGCCGGAATTAACGTGATGTATAGCGGCACCGTAGCCGCAGCGATCGAGGGAGCTTTTTTCGGAATTACAAGTATCGCCGTTTCGCTAGAGTACGACGAGCAGGCCCGCTTCGATCGGGCGGCAGACTTAGCTGTTCCAATCATTGAACAAGTCCTCAACCAAAAGGAAGAGCAACCGCAGCTGTTTAACTTGAATCTCCCCGCAGCAGCGCTAGATAACCCAGCTGACGTTCGCGTCGCCCCGATGTCCGTCGCTCCCTGGGGCGAAGAATTCGAGCGACGGAAAGACCCAAGAAATCGGTCCTACTTTTGGGCCACTGGAGAGCAACCGCAACCGCCATCGCACCTTGATACGGATCTCACATTATTGCGAAAAGGGCACATCACCCTGACTCCCCTGAAATTCGACATGACCGCTCGCAGCGAACTTGAAGCGATGAAGAATTGGCAACTTGGCACGCCATTCGCTCAGGCAAAGAACTAGTACACTCTCCCCAATACAGGAACGGCATCGCACCGATGCTGGCTAACCATGAGAACTCACAACGCACTTACACTGGTACTCATGCTATCAATCGCTGGTTGCGAAACGCCGGAACTCCCCGGTACCGATGTCGAATTAACCGCCGGTGAGCAAGCTGATATCGCCGAAGCTGCGAAAGTTGAAGAGCCCGAACCGCTGGCTGTGGACGAACACGGTGTGAATGAAGGTGCGACCACTTTTAATGCCGACTCACCTGAGAAGGGACGCAAATCAAAAGCAGCCGGCAGTTATCTTGGAAGCGTTGCTCACGCTCATTTCTGGGCGAAGCATGAGCTGATTCGTATTCAGCTGCAAAACCAGATGAATGTCTTCAATGCCATCAACGATCGCTGGCCTAAGGATTGGGAAGAATACCAAAAAGAGATTGTCAAGCCGCTTGGTATAGAACTCCCAGAACTTCCTGAAGGACAAGAGTTTGTTTACGACCCCGAGGACCACGAGCTCAAGGTCCAACCCATACAATAGACAAGTTGATATTCAAAAAACTCATGGCGTTTGTTACCCGATGGCTTACGCCTGTCGGCTCGTAATCACACTGCTTTTTCAAGAAACAGGAACTCATTTTACTCTGTGAACCTCAGTGTCCTCTGCGGTTCAATGAAATACCTGCCGGAACGGAAGCCTGCACCATTACCTCTTCGTGTAAGGCTACTGATGAACCGTCGCAAGACAGACCCTTTTCGCCCATCTCCACTGTTTTGGAAGCTTGTGTTAGCTGCCGTTCTCGCCACCCTTGCTTTGACGGGCAGAGCGAGAGCCACTAGTTGTGATTGTGTAACGACCTGCACGCATGTGGTTGTGGTGAAACCCGAGCCTGCTAGCTGGGTCTTCGCACCGGGACGCTACACGCACGATCCCGACACCGGCGTACGCGTCGCCCAGTATCAACGCATACGGGCCATTGAACCACTCGACGATCCGCGAGCAGTCACCAGCGGCTACGACCGGAGTCGCACGATCCAACGTGGTGCGGATGGCAGTGTGAAGACCTACTATCGAGTTCGCAGCTACGGCAACGGCTTGGGCGGCCTGGATGCAGAGTGGGAACGTGCGCACGATGCTCGCCGCGGGGCACCCGTTGTGCCCGGCTTCGGTTTTGCAGCTGGCTACGGGGCCGGCTATGGCGGAGGTGGCTATGGTGTTCCTTTCTACGGTGGCGGGTATGGGTTCCCGGGTTTCGGCTACTATCCTGGCCCTGGCGGCGGTCGCGCCCCGATTGGCCGCCCTGCTTATGGTGAACTCGATCCCGATGGTGCGAATGGCTTCCGCGATGGTGTTCGCCCTCGCACGCCGGATCGCCAGTTCTATCGCAACTCGCCTTGGCACAATCGTGGCGGGAATTTGGGACCGGGGAGCTGAGATGCCGACAATATTGAAGGTTCGTGGATGGAGAGTATTCTTCTACTCTGAGGAGGGAAACGAGCCGATACACGTTCATGCGACAAAAGCGGACTGTGAGTGTAAAATATGGTTGAAGCCCGAGGCATTTGATATCGACTTCGCCTGGTCGCATGGATTGAAGCCACAGTTGCGACGCGAAGTCCGCAAGATTGTATTTGAGAACTTTGAGCTGATTGTTGAGCAATGGAATCGACACATTGAGGATAGCCGAGATGCAAACCACTAAGCCACTCACTGCAACAGGTATCAGGACGAGTCCGGCTGGGCTTACCATCGAATTGGAGAATCGAGCGATCTCAATCGCCTGGGATAGTTGCTCACCTCGCTTGATTGGCGCTACACCCGAGCAGCGCTGCGAAGCGGCTCTCTCACCAGGTGGCTATGGCATTCATTGGCCTCTACTAGACGAAGACTTGTCCATTGCTTGGCTTGCCAAGCAAGCAGCGATCAATTGAACTACTTTAGTGACTGAATGCGAGCGGTAGCATTGATTGGAATTCCGTTCTGATAGATCATGTAGCTTTCGATGAGCCAGCGATCGCCTATTTTTGTCCAAACGACAAGCACATCGTCGAAATAACCTATTCGTACTCCTCTCTTCTTCGTGGTTCCGTTAAGCATTCCACGGAAGTAAGTCGATGCGATTAGTGGTTGCGTACCTTCCACAATCTTTGTTTCAATGTTGCTCGCGCCAGCTGAATTTACTTGGACCAAAGGTAGAGCCGATTTTGCATCTGCCAACACGGTACTAGTTTGTGGGTTAATGTGGTCGAGCACGGCCTGGAGGTCGTTCTCTGCTATGGCTGCCATCGTATCGTGAAGTGCTGTCTCGATTTGTTCGCGGTCGGTCACGACTAGGCGCTCTACAGTCAGCAGTGCAGAAGTCGCTATGAGAACCAGCGCTAAGACTACCGCCGATTTGCCACTGCGACGCGACAGGAACACCAGCCCGGCAAAGGTAGCTGCCACGGCACCGATGGCTCCGATGGCGACTGGGTTCTCAAGAAGCAGGCTCAAGGGACCTCTCCTGTGCTAAGTTTGCGACGCCCTCGAACGAGCATGGCAACACTCGCGATGAGGATGGCTCCCACAGTCCACTGGAGCGGCCACAGCGGGATTTCCAGTTTGTTGGGCGTCGAGTATTCCGGCGTAGCCACGGGGCTCTCAGAAACGCTCTTGCGGCCTGTGGCGTCGGATTTGACCTCGTAGCCCTCTGCAACTGCTGCCCGGGCCTTGTAACGGTTCTCGATGCCAGCCTGTCGTTTGCCAAACTTCCCCCCAGTGGCCAACAATGCGGCTAAACCCACAGCGCTGAACAGGGCGAACCAAAACCAGGGGGAGTCGGTGATTGGAGGTGAATCAGGTTGCGAGGTCATCGGTTCTCTGCCAGGGAGCTACTGTTGTTTGTTGGAGGGTCCCAATCGCAGAGACTCTACCTCGATCTTGAATGCGTAGCGACCAGGGCGACCCATTACGTTGGATAACTCGCCGAGAAAGATGGCATCGGGTCGAATTGCATAGCTACCCTGTGCGCCATGCGAGTTTTGTTGGGTCGCAACTTGCTTTGGTCTAGGGTACTTTTCTTTGTGCTGATCTAGTTCATCCAAAGCGAAGTCTTCGTAAGTTACCAGCGTACCATCGCCTAGTTGCTCGTCAGGTTGGGGCAGAACAATTCGGGTCCAGCTAGCCTGTCCTGCAAGATGGGGCTGGTGGGCGCTATGATCCACTACGGTGAGCAGTAGTTTTTCTTTATCTTGACGGACATTAAGCCAGTGGGGCCAGTTTTGGTTTGCAATGATTTTGCCAGCAACAATTTTCAGCAGCGATTCCCCTGAGCTAACCCGCGGTTGCTGATTGGGGACTTGTTGCATCTTGGTCTGCCATGCTAAACGGAGGGTTGCCGTTACCCCCGGATAGAGTTTCATTTCGCGTTCGACAGTCGCGCCTTTCTGAGCGTTCTGGAGACTCAGAGACAGCTGCTGGCTGTTGTATCCTTTGGCCTGCACAGAAAGGTAAAGTTTTGTCGGGAAGCATTTCAGTTTGAGAAGCCCCTTGGCATCAGACCTGTAAGTTTCTGGGGCCGAGTTGGAACTGTTACTCATACGCAAGCTGGCGGTCGCGCCCTCTACAGGACGCCCTTGCGTATCTAACAGCAACACTACGACAGGCAGTTTGTCGTCGTCGGAGAAACGACTTACGACCAACTCTCCTGCATCCTTCGCGTGGTTGAAACTCCCCGAGAATTGAAACTCTTTCTGCTTGAGTTGATAGTTGTCGGTTCGGAGTGTGCAGTGCTCGTATTGCTGGCTCGATCCTGGGGAATACGAATACGCGTAAAAGTAATATCCATTGCCGCAGTCGCTCAAGAACTCATCCGAGCCGCGAGAACTCATCCGGAACTCGGTTTGAGGCATAGGATTGCCATCCTGATCCACGAGGCGAAAATACGCATAGGCTGGCATCCTGCCATGCCGTCCCAGTTTCATGTTCTCGCCGCTGCTCTGGGCGTCGTCGATAAGCCGCACGAGTTCCTCTGGTAGATCTTCGATTTTCACTCGCTTGGCTATTCTAGCAGCAAGAGGTTCTGCAAGGGCTGGCAAAGCTATCTCGATCTCTTGGCGGTGTTTTTCAAGAATCGCTTGGGCGGCCTTTCCTTCTGAATTATCGAGCAGAGAGCGAGCATACCAGTAGGCAATTCTCGGATCCCCGGGCGCCTGACGATAGGCTTCCGATAGCAAGCCCAATGCGCCAGCCTTGTTTTCGGTAAGCTCGCGAGTTTCGAAAGCGGATAGGAGTAGCCGCTGTGCGTTATTGCCATGTGGGTTGTCCACTGAGGCAATACTGGCGATTTCGTCGAGGGCGAGACTCAAGGACGATTCTCCGTCCAGCTGTAGCTTTACTCGATCGCCCTCTATTTCTATATGCGTCGCAATAATTTCGGTGCCCGAGTTGAGAAGCACGCGCTGATCCGCAAACAAAGTGCCACAGGCCGTCCCTATGAGAGTGAGTAGCAAAAGAGAACTGCTTACTTGAGCTCGGAACATGGCTGAGGTCCAGGTCGGAAGGAAACACAATCTGCCTGCTTAGCAGCTAGCCACCAGTGATTATAGCAATCTTGCTCGTCACGTGCTCGTAACAAATCGCCACTAAACAAAATGAAAGACCGGAACTGTCTGGACAGTTCCGGTCTCTGGGAATACCTGAGGCGTTAGTGCCGAGGTTCAACGCTTGGCAAACAACGGCCCGCCGTACTCAGCAGTCGAGCCAAGCATTTCTTCAATGCGAAGCAGTTGGTTGTACTTCGCCATGCGGTCGGAACGTGAAGCACTCCCCGTCTTGATTTGGCCGGTGTTCAAAGCCACTGCCAAGTCAGCAATCGTGGCGTCCTCGGTCTCGCCGCTTCGATGGCTCGTGACACTGGTGTAGCCGTGGCGGTCAGCGAGGCGGATGCTGTCGATCGTCTCGGTGAGCGTGCCGATCTGGTTCACCTTGATGAGAATACTGTTGGCAATTCCCTCGTCGATGCCGCGTTGGAGGCGCTCGACATTGGTGACGAATAGATCATCGCCGACGAGCTGGCACTTGTCGCCCAGCTTTTCAGTCATCATTTTCCAGCCGTCCCAATCGTCTTCGTCGCAGCCATCTTCGATCGAGCAGATGGGGTGCTTGTCGACCCAACTGGCGAGTAAATCGACCATGCCGGCTGAGTCAAGTTCTTTGCCATCGATGGTGTAGACCTTCTTGTCGGAGTCGTAAAACTCAGAGGCTGCGCAGTCCATGGCGAACCACACTTGCTCGCCCGGCTTGTATCCTGCCTTTTCGATTGCCGTGAGGATAATGTCGAACGCTTCAGCATTCGCACCCAAGTTCGGGGCGAAGCCACCTTCGTCGCCCACAGCTGTGTTCAGTCCTTTGTCAGCGAGCACTTTCTTGAGGTTGTGGAAAATCTCGCAGCCGCAGCGGAGTGCTTCGCTAAAGTTGTCAAAGCCTAGTGGCATGACCATGAATTCTTGAATGTCTACGGAGTTGTCCGCGTGCTCACCACCGTTCAGGATGTTCATCATCGGTGCAGGTAGCAGACGAGCATTCGAGCCGCCCAGGTAGCGGAACAGAGGCAATTCGCAGAAGCGAGCAGCGGCGTGGGCCGTGGCGAGCGAAACGCCGAGGATGGAATTCGCGCCGAGCCGGCTCTTATTGGGCGTGCCGTCGAGTTGCAGCATTTGCTGATCGACTGCGATTTGGTCGGTCGCGTCCATGCCGATCAGCTCATCGGCGATTTCGTCGTTAATGTGGGAAACGGCTTTCATGACGCCCTTGCCCATGTAGGCGTCGTCGCCATCACGAAGTTCCCACGCTTCGTGGGCGCCCGTGCTGGCACCGCTGGGCACCGCTGCCGAGCCGACGGTGCCGTCGGCCAGCGTCACATCGACCTCAACAGTGGGATTGCCGCGGCTGTCAAGGATTTGGCGTCCATGGATATCGACGATGGTACTCATAACGGGGGCCTTTCTCGTGGATTTGTGTTATAGAACGCTGAGCCTATGATGAGGCTGAAGCGGGGGGCGATTGGCTAACCGAGCAACGGTGGCTGCTCGGGAAACTTTCTATTCTAGGCTTCCAAAGTTGGCTGTCGACCACCTCAGGGTTGCCATCTCAGTGAAAAGCCCCACAGACGCTGTACTGGGTGGGCACTAAGATACAGCTGCGAGCAAATCGCTTCATCCCTCAAATTAGAGTTCAGCAGGAGAAATCTTGTCGTGAGTGAAATGGAATTGCCAGTCATCGAGCCCAACGATTCTGCAAGTCTCAACGTCGAAGAGGCGGTTCGAGACCGTTACGGCGCAGCAGCTCAAGAAGCAGAGCTAGCGCTTTGTTGTCCTGTGGACTACGACCCGCAGTACCTGAAGATCATCCCCGAAGAGATCATCGAGCGCGATTATGGCTGCGGCGATCCTTCCAAGCATGTCGCCGCGGGTGAAACGGTTCTCGACCTCGGAAGTGGCGGTGGAAAGATTTGTTATATCGCTTCGCAAATTGTTGGTGCGGGTGGCAAAGTAATCGGTGTTGATCGCAACGACGAAATGCTCGCCTTGGCCAGAAAGTACGAATCGCAAATCGGCGAGCAGCTTGGCTATTCGAATGTCGACTTCCGAAAAGGTAGCATTCAGGACTTGGCTCTCGATTTAGAGGCGTTTGAAGAGCATCTTATTTCGAATCCGGTTGGGAACAGTTCCGACTGGTTGAAAGCTGAGAGTGTTGCTGAGAAATTGCGAGCGACTAAACCGTTAGTGGCAGATGACTCCGTCGATGTCATAGTTTCCAACTGCGTGCTCAATCTCGTGAGCAATGAAGATCGCCAGCAATTGTTCACTGAAATCTTCCGCGTGCTTAAACGCGGTGGGCGGGCAGTGATTTCCGACATTGTGAGCGACGAGCAAGTGCCTGAGCATTTACAGAAAGATGCGAGTCTGTGGAGCGGTTGCATCAGTGGGGCGTTCGTTGAGGATGAGTTCTTAGCCGCATTCGAACAGGCAGGATTCTACGGTGTGGAAATCCTCAGCCGGCAAGATGATGCTTGGGCAGTGGTCGAGGGGATCGAGTTTCGCAGTGTGACGATTCGCGCTTACAAAGGCAAAGAAGGGCCCTGCAAGGATCACAAGCAGGCGGTGATCTACAACGGTCCGTGGAAGCAGGTGATCGACGACGATGGGCACGTGCTAAACCGTGGGGTGCGAACGGCAGTATGTGCGAAGACGTTTGAAATCTACAATCGCGAGCCATACGCCGCTCAGATCACACCTATTGAGCCACACAAAGCAGTTTCAGACGAGGATGCCACCGAATACGATTGCCGAGGCAATGCGGTGCGTCATCCCCGCGAGACCAAGGGGCAAGCGTATGACGCGACGAATCTTCCCGGCGACGACTGCTGCGATACCGATGGGTGTTGCTAGCGCCGCTTGCGGCTTAGCCGGCACGAGGGGACTCGGGATCAAAGAGCGATAGGAAGGCGCAGCTAAGCCGCAAGCGGCCCTTTTAGCCTTCCAACTCTTCCCATCGCGAATATGCGGTGGTGAGTTTCGCTTGCGTGGCGTCAACTTGTGCTTGATCGCTGGCGAGTTGCTCGCGCGGCTGCTGATAGTATTCGGGCTCGGCCATTTTTTTGTGCCATTGGGCTATTTTAGTCTCAAGCTTTTCGATCAAGGCGGGCAGCCCGTCGAGCTCCCGTTGGTCTTTGTACGAGCGTTTAGCGGGCTTGGTAGTGGCTTGAACGACCGATTCCGTTTTCACTTCGCGTGATTCGGCAGGCTCGCCTGCACGCTTGTTGGCTTGGTCGGTGGACTTGCGTTGACGGAGCCAATCGTCATAGCCGCCGACGTATTCCCTAACGCCCTCAGGCTCGAAGGCAATGGTGCTAGTCACCACGTTATTGAGGAATTCCCGATCGTGGCTAACGACAAGCAGCGTGCCGCCAAAATCGATGAGTCGTTCCTCAAGCATTTCGAGTGTCTCAGCATCAAGGTCGTTCGTCGGTTCGTCGAGCACAACCACATTGGCCGGCTTAGCGAACAGCTTGGCGAGCAGCACGCGATTGCGCTCACCACCCGATAGGAATTTGATTTGCGTGCGCGATCGATCCGGTGCAAATAGGAAGTCCTGAAGGTAACCGTAGATGTGCTTCTTGATCGCTTCCCCCTTTTCATTGATCATATCGATTGTGTCGTAACCTTCGCCCACCGCATGCTCGACGGTTTCCTCTGGGTCGAGCTGACCACGGAGTTGATCAAAGTAAGCGATGTCGAGGTTCGTGCCGAGCTTGATATTGCCCGATTGAGGCTTGAGCTGGCCGAGAACCACACGCAGGAGTGTTGTCTTGCCGGCACCATTGGGGCCAATGATTCCTACCTTATCGCCACGCATGAGTAGCGTGGAGAAGTTTTCAAAGATGGGCGTTCCGTCTTCGTAGCTGAAGGAAACATCCTCCGTTTCTGCTATTAACGCACCACTCTTTCGTTGTTCTTGGATTTTGAGCGTGCTGGTTTTCGTACGTTCACGCCGTTGACTGCGCTCGTTGCGCAATTCTTTGAGCGCCCTCACGCGGCCCTCGTTGCGCGTGCGGCGGGCTTTGATTCCCTGGCGGATCCAGCGTTCTTCCTCGGCCAGTCTCTTGTCGAACAGTGCGTTCTGTTTCATTTCCGAGGCAAGGACCTGTTCCTTGCGTGTGAGGAAGGTCTCGTAGTCGCACGTCCAATCATAAAGTCGACCGCGATCGATTTCGAGGATTCGTGTGGCTAGTCGTCGCAAGAAAGCACGGTCGTGTGTGACAAACAACAAAGTGCCTCGCCAGGAGGCGAGGAATTCTTCTAGCCAGATGATCGCATTCACGTCCAAGTGGTTGGTCGGCTCATCGAGCAGTAGCACATCGGGCTCGCCTACGAGCGCTTGGGCAAGCAGTACGCGGCGTTTCATGCCACTGGAGAGGTCAGCAAACTCCGCCTCGCCGTCCAGCCCCATGAGCGTCATTTGCTTGGCAGCAGTGTGCTCGATTTCCCAATCTTCGGCAGTATCGGCCACGCCCTGAGCCACAATGCTTTCGACCGAGCCATGCAAATCTCGCGGCACATCTTGCCGTAGTTGTGTGACGCGCACGCCCGGTGCTACAACCACACGGCCCTCGTCCGGCTGGAGGGCTCCCGAGACTAGCTTCATGAGCGTGGTTTTGCCAGCACCGTTGCGGCCGAGCAGACCGATTCGCTGGCCTTGTTCTATGCGGCAGCCTACCGAGTCCAACAAGGGTGGACCACGAAAGCCAATGGTTACGTCTTCTAGAGCTACAAGCGTCACAGGGAATTGGTCTTCAGTTAACAGTTGGTATTGTTCAGTTGAAATATTAGCCGACCTTGGTCGACGTGCGGTCTGGATTCAAGCCCCGCGTCGACCAAGGTCGGCGGCTAACATCAGACTCTCGCTTTGGAAATAGGCGATCGGCTTGTCTTCGTGAGACTCGTGTTTCGCCCACATTTCACCCAATTGGCGACTTGGATATCCCTTTTGGCCTCGAAGCTCGCATTGTGCGGGCGCAAGAGTTAAGCGTTGGAACCAGTTTAACCGATCACCGAATCAACGGAAGGAGCGGCCAGCAGGTCGGAGCGACTCAGAGGGCAGGCTCTGCAGATTGCTGGAGGTCCGCCGCGACTCTTACAAGCCAAGCTTGGCTCGGTCGGCCGTACGGGCGGAACTTGGTTTGAGTGCCCAGATCGTCTCGATAGAACAGAGCTCGGTGCTCACCCAATTGAGCCGCCGCGGGTGAGTCGATCAGACTAGTAGAATCTGCTGCGCTCATTTGCATAGCGACACGGAAATCGATCTCGCGCAGAGTGAGTCGATCGATCACGCGAGTGAGGCTGTTGTAGGATTCGCACCACAGCAAGAAATGAATACCGACCGCGGGTCCTTCTCGCAGCAACTGCCGAAATTGCTTGTCCGGGGACGGCGGCTTGTTAGCTCCGCCGTTGGCAAAGCTGAACTCGTCCTCGGTGAGGCGTAGATCACGGAATTGTGAAAGATCGTGAATGACGACGAATTGCGAAGCGTGGTGGGATTCTGAATCCTTGGAGCGAGCAAGCAGCAATTCGTAGATCTGGCCCATTGCCGCGGAACCGTCGGCAGGCACCACATGCTCCACGCGCTCGCCAAACAGATCAACAATGGGTTTCCATTGCTCGCGTTCTTCCGCATCTACCCGCGTGCCGTCGAAAATAGTAAGCCGGGCTGGCAACTCGCTAGCCGTGGCAGCGAGCGAAATTGCCGCCGTGGTAAGCATGCCAACGGCCATCGCTTCTTCGCCACCGACGATCGCCAAGTTTGCGCCGCTTTGCCTTTGCAATGATATTCGTTGCGGTGGTTCAATGCGCACCGAACTGCCGAGCCAAAAACCGGGTGTATCTACGGCGTAACCGCGAAGCGTGTCGGACAAGGCTTTGTTACTGCTGGGGTCCGCGGCGACGTTGCCCTCGAAAACGATAGCCGGCTCAAACTGCGCAGCCAGTTGTGGATCCTGTGCTTCCAGCTGAGTCAAATAGACTCGCCGTTGGTCATCCGGCAGCCAAGCGACTTGGAAAGTGTGGTTGCCGGCGACGAAGCCGTTTTGATCGTTGTAGATTGCCTCGCCAGGCCGGGTGAGAAGGCGCGCGGCGCCGTTCTCGTCACTGAGGATGAGATTCGCATCCGCCTCGCTGCATTCAAGCGCAATTCGCACAGCCATCTGCCCCAGCGTACTACGAGCGAGCGAATAAGCCCCCGAGAGCGACTGCGAACCGAGAATCACATGAATGCCGAACGCTCGGCCTTGGCGAACAAGGCGATCCATTAGCAGCGCGGCATCTTGGGCCAATCGGTCGTCGGCTACAAACAGCTCTTGGAATTCGTCGATTATCAAGACGGTCCGCGGCAGCAATTCCTCAGGGGCAGCCGAGCGAAGTCCAGCGACGTCTTGTACGCCATGCTTGCGGAACAATTCGCCACGGCGACGCAGCTCCTCATCCAGCCTTTCCAGTACGCTGACGCCAAATTCTCGCTCGCTCTCTATCGCAATCACACGAGCATGCGGCAGCTTGCCGGTGGCATAAGCGGCGAATTCGACACCTTTCTTGAAGTCAACCAGATAGAACTCAAGTTGATCGGGCCCGTAGTGCATGGCCAAATTGGTGATCATGGCGTGCAGGAGCGTACTCTTGCCGGAACCAGTCTTGCCGGAGATCAACACATGCTGCGAAGTGCCCCGCCCTAGCGAGAGATTTTGCAACTGACGTGCACCCGCACGACCAATGGGAGCGGTGAGTCCGCGACCACTGTTGCTTGTCCACAGGTTGTCCCGGTTGGGGGCGATGATTGAGAACGGCACTTCGACCTTGCTGGCTACGCGCGAAGCTTCGCCTGCTTGGCGAAGGACCTCATTCAGGCAATCCGTGTTGGGCAGCTTGTCCAGCTGCAGGGGGAGCCGTTCAAAGAGTGGGTATTTCCAGACGAACCGGTCTTCGCACCACTGGAGCTGAACGGAGCTCTCGCGGATTGGATCGAGTGAAAACTCGTGCGGCAAGCGTAGGTCTTCATCGATGCTTAGCAGCACATGCACTCCGCAACGCGGACCAGCGGCGGCGATGTTTTCAAGCCGCTTAGCGCTCGCTTCGTTAAAGCCTTCGGGAAAGTTGGCCACGGCGATCACCCGGTAGGGCTCGGCCACTTCGCCGGCGTGCTCGTTATATTCATGGATGGTCGCGAAGTCGTTCCGCAGGTAATTCTGAAGAACATTTTCAATGTGATCGGAGACTAAGCGCAGTTGATAGGCGATGTCCTTGCTGTCGGTCCAAATCTGCTTGCCCATGAGCTGATCGTGATGATCGGCTAGGTGGGCAAACCCACTGAAGTTCTCGCCCAGCCCTGCGGCATCGATGGCCGTGATGCGCAACTTTCCTGCCGGAGCGGTCGTGAGGAATCGCAACAGCTGGACTTGTAGAATCTCACAGGCCTGAGGTCGGGCCGACCCCTTGGAAGAGATGAGAAGATTCGGTTGGTCGTCCAAGGTCATCAACGCCGGCAGCGTGAGATGATCGGTCGGTGGTTGCAGACGCTCGTCGGAGGAGATGCCATTGCGGATAGTCTTCATCGGTAATCGGGCCGATCCGAACTTCATCGATCCAGGCAAGTTCGTCGGGCGTTGCCAAGAACCGAAGTCCTCATCTTGCCACTCGGGGAATAATCGCGCGCACAACTCGTTAGCAGAGGTGAGTTCAGAGGTGATTCTCTGGTAGGCCTCCTCCCACTGAACTCGCATTGCCTCCCAAGCGACATCGCGATCTGTTTCGGCTGATCGAAGAATCTCTTGGTGATTCTTCGCAAGTTGCTCTTCAGCGTCCTGACGATCTTTGGCGTGCTGATCAAGCAAGGCCGGGTATTTCTCATCGGCAGCGTCAATCGCCGCTTTGCGCTGTGTTGCCAGTTCCCTAAGCTTCGTACTTGCATCAGTCGTAAGTGTTTCGTGCTGACGATTGCGCTGGGTTTCGCTTGTGGTGATCGCTTGAAGGCACTTTCGGTCGGCTTGGGAGAGATCGTGATCGCGATTGACAACGTGGGCCGTCTCTTGTTGCTCGCAAGCAGTTTGGGCCGTTGCCCGGGCTTGCTTCTCGAAGAGTTTTGCTTCTTGGAGTTTGTTTAGAATGTCCTGATAGGCGTAGAGCGTTTTTTTTCGTCCTAGGGGCATGGAGATCGCGAGCACAACAAGCGTTAGCGCTATTCCGCCGCCGAGTGTTCCCAGGAGCGCCAAAGGGATTGATCCCGCAGCCAAAAGCCATGAGGGAATGGCTGCGAGGACAGCACTCGGCAAGAACCAAGCCACCGGTCGCCAGCCTTCGAGAAACAGCGATGCAGTGCGCTGATCTTGCAGTGCAAGCACTTGCTCGCGCAATTGAGTCACGGTAGCCGTGAGCGCTGCGGTTGGCTCGGGGATCTGGGCGAGATCGTCCTCCATGGACGTAGTCTCGGCAGAGACTCTCTCGCCGGCGCTGGTCAGCCTACGCAAGGCGAGCAGTGAGCCCGCATCTCGGCTGAGCCCTGCCACCTGACGACTCTGGGCGTCGATGTAGGCGAGCTTCTCTTTCAATTGCTGCCTGGGCTGGTCCTTCACGCCATCAAACAGCGACATCGCCTCCCATTGAGATTCATTTTTCTGGTGTTCAGCCGCCTTCTGCGTGTCTGCGTGCAGTTTGTCGAGGGCAGCCAGCCTAGTAGCCAACTCTGTCTCGATTTGCTCCTGCGCGGCCTGCGCTTTGGCTGCCGCCTGTTGCTTTGTTTCGGCGTATTCGTTCTCAAGCGCACGTCGGCGGGCAAGCTTCTGTTTGACGAGCGTCGCTAACTGCGAGGTGTTGTCTTGATCCGCGAGAGTAATGCTGTCTTTGTACTGGGTGTGAAGTCGTGATTCTTCTTCCGCCCGCTTGTTAGCCGCTTGTTGTAGTTCGGACATCAGCTCCAGCACACGCCGTGTCGAGACCACCGGTTGGGAGGCCCTCTCTGATCGGGTAGTTGGAGTTTCTGATGCCATTTGCTGCTTACTTAATCGACTGCTAACTTAACTGGATGCTTGCTTGTTCTTCTGGCTACTTGAGTTGATCTTCACAGTCGCGGTGCATATCGCTGACGATTTGTGTGGTGCGATTCATCGCTTCCAGGGAAAGTTTCACCAGCGGGGCAAGGGGTTCAAGTTCTTGCTCGCAAAACCGGCGACTTACCGAGTCGTTCCAGTCTTCGGAGACTTCATTCCACAGCTGTAACAACTCGTCGAACGCGTCGCGAAGCTGGGCACTGCCGGTATGGAGATCGCTGCGACGCATAACGGTCAGGGTGCCTCGTCGGTTGTCGTTTGCGTAGATTCTTGAGTTCCAGCGGGTAGCGACTGCTCAACGGTGTAGTTCGCCAAACGATTGAGAATGATCTTGAGTTGGGCCACGGCGTGCGGAACACCCACAGTAAGTTGCTCGCGAAGCTGGCCGACCCGACCTTGGTACTCGAAAAGCTCGTGGTTGAGTGTTTGCTTCCAATGGCGAACCGACTCAGCCTTCTCGTGACAGTATTCCCTGCGGCGCTTAGCTGCGTGTAAGCGCTCGCGCTCTTCATAGCAGGCTGGACGCTCGCCGGAGACCGCTGGGAACATCAGGCAGCGTTCGAGATCGAGCTTCGCTAGGTTGACTTCTTCTTCCGCATTGCGGCGCTGGGTCTTCCAGTACGCAGGCTGCTCGTGGTCGATCCACTCTGCGGCCCGTTGCAACTCCCCTTCAAGCAGGTCTAAGGCTGACTGGGCTCGCATGCCGAAACGTGTTATCCCAGCGCGCAGATCTTCAATCGATTGCGAATTTCGTACCTGGGCGGGATTTGACATGGCAGGGTGTCACAAAAAAACTTTGCGGAGGTTCCAACTAGCGTTGTTGAAGGTACTCTTCGATGCGTTCGGCTTTTCTGAGCAAGAACGGCGTGTACTCGTTGGTCGCTTCGATAGAACGGCCGAGGAGGCGGAGGATTTGTTCGAATTCTTCCGAGAATTTCTTTTGCTCTTGGTCTCGCCAAGTAGCGCTGAGCACATGTAGCTGGTTGCCAAGTGTTGAAAGCCGCTCTTCTAGTTCGGCATTGAACTGGCGAAGTTGGTGCGCGAAGCGGCGCAGCTCAGCGGGGTCGACAATCGCTTGCGACATTGGCGGACCTCTTTCTTGTTCCGGATGCGTGCAAACGCAGAGCTAACGCTCAATCGACCTTAGCCAATCTTTACGCCTTCACTACGTAAGCAACTAAACACAGCCAAGAGTGCGGCCGTGGTTTCTAGTGACAATCTCCCCACAGTTGATCTTAACCTGTCTGGGGAAGAGAGTAAAGAAAATGCCAAGTTGCCGCAGTAGAACTACAATGTCGCAATTATGGCGTGATTCGCTCCCCGAATCACGAAAATCAGTCCGATTCTTAGACGTTGAGATTCCCTTGCAAGCCGCTGTAGGACCTATACTTGTCATAACGATTCTACCTATCGCGGCGGCAAACTGGAGACGGGCTCTACTGCAACGCCGTGCGTTGCGACCGATGGCAGGGGATGACCCTTGCGGTAGGTTGGGTCTATCTTATCCAGCTCTTCAGCCACTGCCCGCACCGTCTGTCGGATTTGCTCTGTAGTGTGATCCGTAGTGATAAAGAATCGGAGTCGGGCGGCGCTTTCTTCGACAGCCGGATGGATGATCGGTTGAACGTTGATGCCACGATCGAATAGTCCCGTGGAGAGTGCCATTGCATGGGGCGAGCTCCCCATGATAACAGGTACGACGGCGGTGTTGTTGCTCGTGCCGGTGTCGAGGCCTGCCGCTTGGGCAAGTTCTAAGAACAGTCGTGAATTCTCTGCCAGCTTGGCGACGCGCTCTGGCTCATCCTGTAGCAGTTCGAGCGAAGCAAGTGCCGCGCCCGCATTGGCAGGAGAGAGACCCACGCTAAACACAAAACCGGGTGCGGTGTACTTCAGGTAGTCAATCAGTTCCGCTTGCCCGGCAATATACCCGCCGCAGCTGCCAAACGATTTGCTCAGCGTTCCCATCCACACATCGACGTCTCTAGGATTGAGGTCGAAATGCTCAACCATGCCGCGCCCGCGCCGGCCCATGGTGCCAATCGAGTGTGCTTCGTCGACCATGAGGTAAGCCTTTTGCTCTTTCTTGATCTCGACAAACTTGGGCAATTCGGGATAGTCGCCGTCCATGCTGTAAACACCTTCCACGACAATCAGCACTCGCTGATATTCGTGACGAATCTCTCGCAGAATGCGCCCGCAGGCTTCCCAGTCATTATGTGGGAAAGGCCGACGACGAGCACCTGAGAGGATGGCACCCTGCATGATGCTGTTATGCGAAAGGGCATCGTGGAGGATCAAGTCTCCGGGGCCGAACATATGTCCGATGACCGACTCGTTGGTCGAGTGGCCGCCGACAAACACGAGGGCTTCCTCGGTGCCGATGAAGTCGGCAATGCCCCGCTCGAGTTTGCCGTGCAACGGCTTTTCGCCAGAGACCAGTCGGCTTGCCGAAACACTTGTACCGTAGTTCTGTACAGCGTCACGGGCGGCTTTGGTTACCACGGGATCGCCAGACATGCCCAAATAGTTGTAGCTGCAGAAGTTGATGTACTCTTGGCCGTCAATCGTAGTCCGATCGTTCGTGACCCCTTCGTGCACTGTAAAGAACGGTTTTCTGCCAGTGTCAGTGAAGACTTTCTTGTTTTCTTGCAGGCGACGATATTCCATCGACTGCGCGAAGATGTAGTTTTCCTCGGGGATAGCAAGGTTTTCGCGAGGCTGGGTGCGATCAATCAGCTTGCCACCCAAGTGCTCCTCAATCGCTTCGACAACTTCGCCACAGGTTTCCATATTCGGGAGCACGTGATCTGGGAATCGGCCACCAAAGGCATCTTCCAACGCAGCGACGATCTCCATGCGTTCTAGCGAGTCAAGACCCATCTCAACGATGTTGGTACTCCACTCCAGATCTTTCGCACGTTCCTTGCCAATCAAGCGAACTTGCTCGAATACTTTCTCCGCAATGTCCTGCTGTTGGGCAGACAGCTCATGCCCTTCCTCGGATTGATCGCCCGCCGCTTGCGGCTTAGAAGCGAGCTCTTTCGAGCCTGATCTCTTCGCGATCGCACCATTCCGCTGAGCCGGTTCGACACTCAGTGGCTTCTTCGCAACAGACTTCTTCTGTAGAGGCTTCGGTGCAATCGTCTCTTGCACCGAGGAAGCAGCTGCGTCCTCTAGGCCCTCGTCGTCAATAACGTCTGCAGCAGCCTCCATTCCATCGGAATCAAGCTGGGCGTCGTCATCGGTGGTACGCCGCACGGAAGCAGCAATCTCTTGGATGCCACCC
This sequence comes from Adhaeretor mobilis, assembly GCF_007741515.1. GTDB lineage: Bacteria > Planctomycetota > Planctomycetia > Pirellulales > Lacipirellulaceae > Adhaeretor > Adhaeretor mobilis. The sequence goes on along the minus strand of NZ_CP036263.1, from coordinate 4,161,250 downwards.
TCGGCAGTCCACATGGCCAATGCCGCCAGCGTGCCCGCTTGGTAGCCGGCTTGGCAGGCATGGCGTTGGATTTTACCGCTGGAAGTTTTAGGGATGCTACCCGTCTTAAGCAGTACGATAGCCGACACGGCCAGTTCGTGGCTGTTGGCCACCTGCTTGCGAATCGCATCGAAAATCTCTCCGACATTCATATCGCGACGGCGATTGGTCTCTTGCGCAACCACCAAACGCTCCTCGCCATCGGGACCCACAGCAAACGCTGCACCAGCGCCTGGCTTGAGATGTTCGTGAGCACCATCAACTGTCAATTCGATGTCTTGCGGGTAGTGATTCACTCCGCGCAAGATGATCAAGTCTTTCAAGCGGCCCGTGACGAAAAGTTCGCCATCGGAGAGAAAGCCCAAGTCGCCTGTACGCAGGAAAGGACCGCGACCATCGCTAAGTTTTGCTTGGAACGTGTCTTTGGAGATTTCCTCACGCTTCCAATAGCCCTGAGCCACACTAGGGCCGGAAACCCAAATCTCGCCGACTTGGTTTTCCTCGCGAGCTTCAAAGGTTTTCGGGTCGGCAATCACGATGTTCTGATCGAGCAAATTGCCGCCGCTGCCCACCAATCGGCGGGCGTTCTTATCTGACGCATCAATTCCAACCGCCCGGTGTTCTTCCAAGGCAGCAATATCGAAGGTGCGTACGACCGGCTCGGTCTGCTTGTAGCCACCAGCCACGATGAGCGTCGCCTCGGCCAAGCCGTAGCAGGGGTAGAATGCCTCTTTGCGGAAGCCGCACTCGGCGAATGCTTCGCTGAAGCGGTCCATGGTTTCCGCACGAACGGGCTCCGCACCGTTGAAGGCCAGTGACCAGCGGCTGAGATCGAGCTGCTTCTTTTGCTCGGAAGTGATTTTCTCTGCACACAGATCGTAGGCAAAGTTGGGGCCTCCGGAAATGGTCGCACCCGTTTGCGTCATGATTTGCAGCCAACGGAGCGGTCGCTGCAGGAAGTGTGTGGGCGAGAACAGCATATTCGGCCGGCCCATATAGAGCGGCTGTAGGATGCCGCCAATGAGGCCCATGTCGTGATACAGCGGCAACCAGAACACACCACTACCCGAGCGAGAATGCTCGAACGCATAAGCGATCATCGCTGAGTTATGCATGAGATTCGAGTGGGTAAGCATCACCCCTTTGGGCGTACCCGTCGAGCCGGAGGTGTATTGCAGGAATGCCAGTGTATCGCCGTGTACGTCAGGATGGGTCCAGCTATCGCTCAGTTCTTCTTCCCATTGGTCAGTTGCACGCCATCGCATTTGTTGCAACACAGGGGTGTCGCTGATCATGATCTGAACACGCTCAAGAACGTCAGAAGTAGTCAGCGCGATAGCGGCCGACGCATCGTTGGCGATTGCTTGGATGCGGGCCATATTGCGATTGCGACGCGGCGGGTAGGCCGGCACAGCGGTAACGCCCGCGTAGAGACAGCCAAAGAACGCGGCGACGAAGTCGAGCCCGGAAGGATAAAGCAGCAGCGCTCGCTCTCCCTCGAGCCCCATTGCCTGCAGCGATGCCGCAATGGCGCGGGCCTTACGATCTACGCCAGCATAGGTCCACTCAATGGATTCTTTCTCACCGTCAACGAGAAAGCGAAATCCAATATCGTCGCCCTGGTGGGCAGCGCGATGCTGTAACAATTCAACAAGCGTTGAGGGACCGAAGAACGAGCCGGGAAGTTGATCTTGATTCACGTGAGTTAAAACTCCTAAGGACTTCGCAGCGTGTCAGTGACTGCGAAGTGGTTGTTTTGCAGGCGGGAGGTTGCGTGTAGCGGCGGCGAGAAGGCCGCGAGGCGGGCAGGCAAGTGTGCGTGGCGTGTGGGGGGCATAGCTTGGTCGTTTCGCAATATTCTCAATCGCTTAAAGCAGCCAACAGTTGCTGTTGTGTTTGCTTAGTTCATTTCGCAGCGGTGCTCGCACCGTGCGGAGCTGTATTGCTTGTAATCGAGGTTTGGCAATGCCAAGAGCTAAACAATTGAGCTCGTCCAATACATCAAAGGCGAGGGCACTGATTTCGGTGAGTTTATCTCGCAGTCGATTGAACAAAGCTTGGCTCCGGTGGGATGGGCTTGACGACAGTTTGGCATGTCTGGTCGCGGGTTCTATTTTAAGCTGAAACGACGCCATTCCCAGCCCTGAGATGGGTTTGGCTGGTTCATTGGCCACTAGCCTCGTGAAAAACAATGAAAACGATCCTTGACAGTACCACGGCAGCCGTCGCTGGGCAAATATTCCGTAGGTCCGTTAAGGTGGGTTCTGGGTGAATTAATCCCTCCACGGGCCTAATTTCGCTGCAATTGCCAGCAGTTACGAGCCCGGCAGGATTTGTCCAGATTGCCCAATCGCTCTGGGTGGAACAGTTTGCGTCCAGATGAGTAAGCGCGGGGTGACTGGCAATGTTACGCGGCAATTGGTGCGAAATTGCCTCCTTATACATGGACACCATGGCTTGCAGAGTGGATGTCGTTAGTGAGCTATGTGCAGATTGAACAAAAAGACTCCTCAATCTAGTATCCGCAATGCAAACGCGGTACGATTGCAGCGAAACGTTGCGTAGGCTCTCTTTCTTCGCGTCAGCATCGAGATCGCCAAACATGCTTGCTGGACCGATTTACCGAGTGGAATTGGTCAGCGTGGCTCGCCGCTCGCGCTATTACGTCATGCGAGTGCTGTACGCCCTGCTTATCCTGCTGATCTTGTGGATGAGCTACATCGGCGCGGCGAGCTTCCGTAGTGCGGGCAGTCTCAGTATTCAACAATCATCGCATCTGGCGACAGGTTTTTTTCTGTCGTTCAGTTGGATGCAGTTGTTAGCCATTCTTGCCGTGGCCCCGGCCATGGCGGTGGGCACGATCGCTACCGAGCGTGAACGCCGCACGATTGAGTACCTGTTTGCTAGCGATCTTTCCAATATGGAGATCGTCCTTGGTAAGACGCTCGCTCGGCTTACGCTTATCGGCAAGTTCCTGCTGGTTTCCCTGCCGATCCTCCTTCTTTTCCGACTGATGGGCGGCATCCCGGCTGACTTGGTCGCCGGAGGCTTCCTGATAGGCGGCAGCACGGTGCTGCTGGTGACCGCGCTAAGCGTATGCGTGTCCGTTTGGTCTCCGCGAGCGCGGGACGCCATGATCCGCGTGTACTTGCTGATGGCGGCGCTGTTCCTGTTGCCCTTGTTCTTGTCGGCCATGGCCGCGGGACCGGCCTCACGGGGCATCGGCGGCACGATGGTCGCGATGGCTTCGGATGCGCTCAATGCAATCAACGAGATCAACCCTCTGATTGTAATGATCGGGGCGATGGGCAACCGTTTCTCCGTCGGTTCGACGTTTGACTTTGCTCCCGTTATTCACATGACGCTTTGGCACCTAGTTCTTTCGGTTGGATGCATCGCGCTAGCGACGGCAGCCGTGCGGAGAGTTCATCTCCGAGAAGCGGGTCGCGGCTCGAAGACGAAGTCTAACAAGCCGCCGGGGTTGCACTCGAAATTAATGCAAGGCTGGCGTCCTGCCCTAGGACAGCGCCCGGTGGTTTGGAAGGAGTCGTTCGCTGGCACTGCCCGCACCCGTTTCGGTTGGATGGGCGTCGTCGCAGCCACGTTGATCGCAGCCACGGTACTAGGCTTCACGATCGTAAAATTCTTTGAAACGATCACCAGCAGTCAGGACTATCGGCGAGACGAATTCATCGCGTACCTGAGTTTCCTAGTCGGGAGCATCGGTGTCGCTATCATGCTGATGCTTGCCGCCCGGGCGGCCGGTTCGATTACTCAGGAAAAAGAGAGCGACTGCTGGTTGTCACTGCTGGCAACCCCACTCACGGGGAAGGAAATTCTGGCCGGCAAATTCTTTGGCAGCCTGTATGCCATGCGCTGGCCCACGGCGATCATCGCGTTCGCCTGGGCTCTGGCAGCTGTTTTGAACCCTAGCTATCTGTTGGTCGCCGTGCCGATGCTCATCACGCTCCTCGCCTGTGCTTCGTTCGCTGCACTGTTGGGATTGCATTTCTCCATGCGATCAAAGACCACTCTACAATCCTCAGCCTCAGCCATGGGAACGCTACTGGTCCTCGGTGGCGGCTATCTCATGTGCTGCTGCCCCCTGGCTGGGTTTGGGGGAGGTGCCGGTAGCGAAATCATGATCATTATGTTTGCGCCCTGTATGCCGTTTCTATTTGGCTTTCCTGCTACCTTTGGCACTTGGGACTTTGGTGCGGAATACTTCAACAGCAACGGCGAGTTCTCCTACATGTTCATCGCCTATGCGCTGGGCACGTGCGGGTATGCGATTGCGAGTTTCGTGATGTGGCAAAACCTGAGCGAGCAATTCGACCACAAGGCGGGACGGGTGAGTGCTCGCCCGTTGAGCGACAAGCCAGTCACGCTCGTGCCGGTTTCTTAGGATGGCTCTGTTGGGTAACGCCCCTTAAGTTGGCCTCCGTGGTGTTCCCTATAGTCGCCATGTCACTCCTCTTCGTCGCTGTGTTTGGCCGCTTCCACGATCTGCTGCTGGATATTGCCCGGCACAACTTCGTAATGCGAGAACTCCATTGTAAAGCTGCCTTGTCCCCCAGTCATTGAAGAGAGTGTGCGGGCATAGGTGGCCACTTCCGACAGCGGGGCTTTCGCTTCGATAGTTGTCATTCCGCCGCCACTTTGCTCCATGCCAGCCATCTGGCCACGTCGGCCTGAGAGGTCGCTTGAGACATCGCCGACGTTGCCTTCGGGTACGGTGACATGCATGTTCACAACCGGTTCGAGTATCGCGGGTCGTGCTTCCTTGAAGACTTGTGCGAACGCTTTGCTTGCAGCCGTTTTGAAGGCGGTCTCATTGCTATCGACCGGATGGTCTTTGCCGTAGTGTACTTCCACGCATATATTCTGCACCGGGCAGCCTGCGACCACGCCTTGGCGAATGCGTTCTTGGAAGCCCTTTTCTATGGCCGGCATGAAGTTGCCAGGAATTGAACCACCCACTACCGAGTCAATCCATAAGAAGTTGCTCTTGGGATCGTAGTGCGTGCGCTTCATGTGGGGAAAGCGATCTTTGGTGGCGAACTCTTCGACCTCAATGCCTTCGGGTAGCGGCAACATGCGGATATGTATTTCTGCAAACTGCCCTGCCCCGCCGGACTGCTTCTTATGACGATAGCTCCCCTCGGCGTTGGTCTGAATCGTTTCGCGATAGGGCACCTTGGGCTCGTGGGTCTTGATATCGACATGATCTCGCCGATGCAGTCGCTCCTGGATCAACGCTAGATGCAACTCGCTCATTCCCGTGAGGACCATTTCCTTCGTTTCCGGATCGTGTTCCAGATGTATGGTGCAATCCTCCTCGGTGATCTTATGCAGAGCACCCGAAAGCTTCGCCTCGTCACCGCGGCTTTTCGGTTCGACGGCCAGGGCGATCATCGGCTCTGGGAAAGTCAAATCCGGCAATTCGATCTCTCCGAGCGAATCTCCAGTGTGCAATTCTTCGCACTTGGCGATTGCCACAATTTCACCGGGGCCTACTTCTTGTGAACCATTGCCCTCGACTGGGTGCGTTTCTCCAGCCTGAACGTCTAACAATTGGGCGATCTTCAGCCCTTTGCGAGTCGCCGAGGCCTCAATCATAGCATCCTTGCGGAGCGTGCCAGAGTACACGCGAACAAAGCTAAGCTTTTGCACGAAGGGGTCGATACGCGTTTTGAACACCTGAGCCGCTAGCGGTGCTGAGGGATCGGCATCCAGTGGGAACCAGTCGTCACCCTTATGGCCCTGGCGGGGCAACAGGTCAGGCGAAGGGGCAAAAGCGGCCAGGGCGTCCATGAGTTCAGTCACGCCGATGTTCTGCTTCGTACTGAGGCAGAAGATCGGCGTGAGTGTTCGCTCCGCGACAGCGCGTACCAGCAGTCCCGCCAGCTCTTGCTTTGTAGGGGCAGTGCCTTCGAAGTAACGTTCCATGGCATCTTCGTCGACTTCGATGATCGATTCGACCAGCGCTTCATGGATCGCCTGCACATTCATCACCGCACCACTTGCGTCACTAGGTGGCGAGAGCGTACTGGCGATGCCTTTGAGATCGTTGCTGACGCCTATTGGTAGGTTCAGGGGCAGGCAGCTTGGGCCAAAAGTTTCTTGTAGAGAGGCGACGATCTCCGGAATGTTCACATTATCGGCATCGATTTTTGTGAGTACCAGAATGCGCCCGCAACCGGCCTCTTCTGCTTCGCGCCAAGCGCGTCGCGTGTTGACTTTCACCCCTGCGTGGGCATCGACGACGATGAGAGCCGTTTCGACGGCGCGTAGAGAGCCGATCATCTGGCCGACTAGTTCGGGGTAGCCCGGAGTGTCGATCACATTGAAGTGCTTTCCCGCGTGATCGAAGTGTGCGAGGGTTGCTTCGACCGAATGATGATGGTGCTTTTCTTCTTCGTCAAAATCGCAAATGCTCGTTCCGGCATCCACGCTGGGATTCGCTTTGACGGCACCACTTCGAACGAGCAGCGTATCCACGAGCGATGTTTTACCGGAACTACCGTGACCGCACACGGCAAAGTTACGAAGGTCGGAGACATTTCTAACCATGAGGTTCTCCCGAGAAGAGTAGAGGAAACTTGGGAAGCATTCGTAGAAAGGCTATTTTTGAAACCGTTTGGTGCAGGGGGACGTCTTTACCTATGGGGATTGGGGGCCATATATACCTGAAGCTTTATTGTCTCATGTGGAGCGCAAACGACGCAAATAAATCTTGTTTTGCCACAGATGTGCGTGCATGAAAGAATGCTACCTGCGAGATTTGCAGGTGAGAATCAGACTACCGGCTTGCCTACTGGGCGGCTGCGAGCGCCGCTGGCAAGGTGATCGTGTCTTCGTAGAGGGCCCGGCCGATAATGGCCGCGGCAAGTCCTGCTTCAGATAGTGCCGTCACATCGTCGACGGTCGTTACCCCGCCTGAGGCAACAACCGGCACATCGACCGCTTGTTGCATTTCTGCCATGGCAGCAACGTTGGGGCCTTGAAGCATGCCGTCGGTAGCGATGTCTGTGTAGATAATCGCGGCCAACGGAACGTTTGCAAACTGTTTGGCCATCTCGACGGCATTGGTCTGACTTACTTCCAGCCAGCCCTCGGTAGCAACCCAACCATCTTTTGCGTCAATTCCTAGAGCCAGTTTGTTGGGGTACTTCTCACACATCTGGCGAAACCAATCGGCCTGTTTCAATGCGGCAGTCCCCAGGACTACGCGCGTCAGGCCCACATCAAGCAGCGTCTCGATGGCTGCCTCGTCTCGGACGCCGCCACCCACTTCACATTGCATATCGACCGCAGAGACAATTTCGCGGATGACCTCCGTATTGCAAGGCTTGCCCGCCTTGGCTCCGTCGAGATCCACTAGGTGCAAGTACTTTGCCCCAAGGTCCTGAAACGAGCGCGCCATCGCAGCCGGATTGTCGGAGAAAACGGTCTCCCGTTCGTAATCCCCCTGCTGCAATCGCACGCAGCGTCCTGCAATCAAATCAATGGCTGGCCAGATTTCCATAGTCGTTTTTTGTGCGTCAGAGTCTAAGGGCTGTTGTTCCGCCACTATCACAAACGGGCGGATCAATTTCTAGCGGCTTGGGGGCAGGAGCACTCTGAATTTAATATCTTGTCAGACTTGTGAGCATTCGTATTCAGCAAAATTCTTCAGCACTTGCAGTCCCATTTTCTGGCTCTTCTCCGGGTGAAATTGCGTCGCGTATAGGTTGTCGCGCCAGATCATCGCGCAGAATGGGTTGGGGTAGGACGCCACGCCAGCGATCAGATCCTCGTTGGTCGGTTTCACGTAGTAGGAATGCACAAAGTAAAAGTGACTCTCATCGGGGATGCCAGCAAAGATTGGTGGCTGGCGCTGGTAGTGGACCTGGTTCCAGCCCATGTGGGGCACCTTGAACTCGCGCGGTACATCAAAACGCACCACTTCTCCCGGTAGCACGCCAAGACCCTCGTGCTGGCCATCTTCGTAGCCCACTTCAAACAGCATCTGTAGCCCCAAGCATATGCCCAGCACGGGCTTGGCGGCAGTGATGGCATCGACCAGCGGGCTTACCAATTCTCGCCGGCGCAGCTCGGCCACCGCATCGGCAAACGCGCCGACTCCTGGCAGCACAAGCTTATCAGCCTTGCCGAGCACGACCGGATCGGCAGTGATCGTAGCCTCGTGCCCCACTCGTTCAAACGCTTTTTGAACGCTGCGGAGGTTGCCCATCTGATAATCAATAATCGCAATCATGAAGTTCTCAATGTCGAATAGTCTGCACTCCAGCAAGAGGCTTGTCTGCTGGGATAAGTTCGTATTCTACCGAGAGCTGACGCATCCTGAAACGACTAGCAGCTTCCTAATCGACTGGAGTTGCGTAAGAGAAGTCTCGCGCAGAGTCCGCAGAGACGACAGAGGTTAGACTGGACAGGACAACAAAATGTACAAGATCGACAGGAGAATCTTGATATCTATTGGTCATTTAGAGACGTCGCCTCCAGCCAGGTGATCCTCGCTATCGAGTCTCAATAAATCGATCCCGTTGATCTTGTCAATCCGGTCATCCGGTCTGTATTTCTGCTGTCTCGCGTGAAGCACAGACTCTAACGCCGAGCAATGCGCTCAGGGTAGACGACCAATTCCAACCGGCGGTTGCGGCGTTTGCCTTCGTCGCTGGCGTTAGAAACGATTGGGTGATTAGGGCCGTGGCCGATCACAAAGAGTTGTGTCGCGGGCATCGTACTGCGTTCGACCAGTAGATTATAGACCGCCAGAGATTGAGCAGCCGACAGATGGTGATTCGTGGGGAATTGCTGTGAGTGGGTTTCGCGATCGTCAGTGTGCCCCTCAACGCCGATGATGTGGTCTGGGAAGTTACGCCGCAGTTCCTGAGCAACGCCTACGAGAACCGCATCGGCGCCATTTTGCAGATAAGGGCTACCCGGCATGAATATGCGGTCCCCTTCGATCTCCACACGCACGACGTCTCCATCCTGTCGAACGCTCACGCCAGGGATGCCATCGACGCTCAAGTTCTTGAGTAGGCTGTTGTTAGCACGAATTTCCGCTCCTGCGCGTTTTTGCGAAGAAGCCAGCAGTGCTGAGGTCTTGGTGCGTAGCTCGCGATTGTTGTTCTGCATCGCAAGGACTTGGTCGGACGAGGTTTTCAATTGTTGCCGCGTGGCAACGACCTCTTCATTGAGCAATTGAACCTGCTGACGCGATTGAGCGAGCAACGATTCAAGCTCCTGGTTATCCGTGTCCAACTGCTGAGCGCGGCTCTGGTACTCTTGATTCTCTTGCGCGAGTGTCTGCATCTGTTGTTGTACGACGGCGTTGTTCGGCTGGTCCGGCTTGAAGACCAAACGACCACAACCGCTGGTTAGCAGCGTTAAACAAAGCACGATGAAAATGCGTGAACGGAACACAATTGCAAGTAGTAGCTCGTAGATTGGGCTGGAAACTTGCGCGCAGGAGTCTGCGAGCGCTGGGGAAAGTAGCAGGGCCCAGGTGGCCGATCAAGGCCATCCCCAGCGCTGCTAGCACGACTAGGGAGCTAGTATTGGCAAGATCCAGGATAGCTGCCGTAGAACCGCTTGATGAAGTTGCGGTGCCAGCGCTGCGGGCGATGAGCCTCCCAGCCGAAACGTTGCAGCAGCCGATCGCTCAGCCTGCTATTAGTCACATCGCACAAAATCGCGTCCGTCCGTTTGATCTCCGCAATCTGGTCGAGCATTCGCAGGGCCGTCTGACATGTGGCTAGGCTAGCCCCCCGGGTTGAGACCATATACTTCACGGCCAAGAAGTTCGAAAATCGTCGCGGCTGGTTGTAATACAGCCAGCACGCATCGCCGGTGCCTGCCACGTGATAGCGGCTGCCCACGGGCCATATTTCCGGCCAAGCAATCAACTTCGGCCAAGCTTTCAGATGCACGGCCTCGAAAGTGCCATTGCGAGCAACGATAACGCCGTAGCGTTTCCACCGCAGCAAGTCGCTACCGGAATCGAGATTCTCAACGGTTGTGTGAAATGGACTTCCCATAGATTTCACGACTGCCTGTTCGCAGTTGCCTATTCGAACCCCATTTTGGTTTTTATTCCACGAACCAACATTAAAAGCACACCCATCAGCGCCATGACAACCAAGAGAGCCGCGGGGACGAACCAGCCGGCGCCGAAGAGTTCCTGTAGACCCATCGTTTTCATGTTCCAGATGTCTGCCCAACGAGCTATCACTACTAGCGTTCCCAAACAGAGGTAGGGACCGTAGGGGATTTCGTTCTCGCGGAAGAAGATCAATTGAATGATGCCCGCCACCAGTCCGGCCAAAGGTGCCACGAAGAAGATCACAACGCCAGCTTGCCAGCCCAGGAACGCTCCGACCATCATCATGAGGGTCACATCCCCAAAGCCCATCGCTTCGCGTCGCATGGCAAAGAAACCAACGATCCGAGTGGCCCACACCATCGCCCCGCCGCCGATCATGCCGACTAGCGCCGACAAGAGGCCGTGCCAATGGTCGCCGCCAGTCCACCAAACGCCCATGATCACGGCCATGCCAGTGAGTCCGATTAGTGAGAGCGGTTTGCGGCACAGTTCACGCAAGACGCGCGCTGCGATGATTCCAATCGTACGACCAAAGCCTCGACGCCCGCGCCAGATTCTGGGTGTCAGTGCGACGAGCCAGAACGCCCAGCACGCGAGCCCCGTGATGAGCCCCCGCCAGCTTGTCACAAAGTGATTTACTGCTCGCGAAGCATTGGGTCCGTGCCAGGGAGTTGCCTCCAGACAAAGCTGACTCGCAGCGGGTAGTCTGTTGATTCCTGGGGGCAGTGCGAGCTCCACGGAGTTCGGGGGGGCTGCAGCCCGGGGAGCAATTTGGGGAAGTAGCGCCATCGGTACCGCAGCTGCGAGTACGAGCCCGAGTAAGGTTCCGATAACGGTTATCTCGTCGGGGATGATCTTCTCATCAATATCGATAAAGGTCGCCGCAGCCATGAGTGTGATCAGCAGCGTGTGCGAAAAAAACGTACACAGTGTCGTCCAGGTTGGCACATGGGTGAGACTGGCGAGACGCTCGCTGTCAAAGAACCAAACCAGCTGAGTGTGCACCAGGCCTTGCTGCTGGACTTCCCACCAGTAGAGTACGCAAATCCCGACGGCCATTGCTAATTCAATCACGATCGGACGAATCCAGAAGCCGCGCCCATGCAGCTCCGCCTCGCGTCTTAGCCGCACCCATCCATACAGAGGAATACGATCTTGCCAAGTGCGCGGCTCTGCCTGCTCAGGAGGCGGTGCCCACGGTGAAATGGGTCGCGGGTTCCATGCGAGGGAATAGACGGCCCAGTTCACGAGCCCGCCAAGCACCAGCCCGAGCGCGAAAACGCACAGCAGAGCAAATGGCAATGGCAGAGCGGCGAGGAACATGCGGGGCTTTTGAGGGATTAACGACTTGTCGCTGAGCCCCTACGTTGCGAGGCCGAGCTTCTTGAGAATGGCCTCGGCAATTTCCGCTGGGGCCTTACTATCGGTATCGACCTCAAGCGTAGCACACTCCGTGTAAATGGGCGTTCGCTCGGCCAGGAGAGTGACAATCTCGTTCCGGCCGCCCGCATTAGTCAGGTTAGGACGGCGCCCCGCGGTCGTTTCATCGCCAAAAATTCGCCCTTCAATTGTTTCGACCGATGCTTTGAGCCATACCGTTGCTTGGACGGTTCGCAGCTTCTTCCGGGTTTCTTCACGTAGAACTGCCCCTCCACCCAGTGCGACAATGGTGTCCTTGCGGTCGAGAAGCTGCTCGACGACTTCAACTTCTAGATCGCGGAATGCCTTCTCTCCATCGTCGGCAAAGATGGCCGCGATCGATTTGCCAGCAGCAAGCTCGATTTCCACATCCGCATCGACCCAATCCCAAGAGAGTGTTCGCGCTAAGTATTGCGCGACCGTCGTCTTTCCAGTGCCGCGATAGCCGACGAGGGCAAGACAAGATGAGGCCATTTGAAATAATCCAATCGGGATGCAATCTAGTGGTCGGATCGCATCGCTACCGACTTTGCAGAAAAGGTATAAACAAAAAGTAACAGAGGAAACAAAGGCGATTCTTGGATAGACTCTCTGCTCCCTCAGTTGACTCCGGTAAGACCCGATCCGTGTCCTACTCGGCTTTAACGTCGGAGTTTTTTCGAGCTTGGCTCAAATCGTAACTATCCGCCGTGTCCGATTGGCCCGATAGCGTCCATGACGACATCCCGGATTAAATCCGCAGAGGTTTCTTGCTTGGTGAATAGGTAGAACTGCAATTGAGCTTGGCGCGTGAACATTTCCACGCCAGTAATTGTGATGCAGTTCCGCCCGCGGGCTTCTTTAATCAGGAGCGTCGTTTCTGGATTGTAGACCGTGTCGAACACGACCATCGAGGGCTTAATGAACGACTTGCTCAGTGGTGTCTCATCGACATTGGGATGCATCCCCACGGGTGTGCAGTTGACGATCACATCCTGTGGGCTTCGATGGCGATTCTCCCACTCGACCGCCTTCACTTCGAATGCCTTAGCGAGTTTTTCGGCCCGGGCCATCGTCCTAGAGGCAACGGTTACTTTGGCCCCACGTTTTACTAATCCGAAGGCAATCGGTCGTGCAACGCCGCCTGCACCAAGGATGAGCACACGCTTGCCACTGAGCGGGCTAGGCTTTGCACCGATGTCACCCATGCTGTGTTCCAAACAATCCATGGCGGCGTTGTAATCGGTGTTGTATCCAACGCGTTCAGAGCCGACGAGGGCAACCGTGTTCACCGCGGCAATACTCTTCACGGCCGGATCGACCTTGGTGAGATGACGGGCAATGGCCTCTTTATGGGGAATGGTAACGCTCAGGCCTTTCACTCCTAATCGTGTTGCGTCTTGGATAAATTGATCGAGTGTGTCGGCGGGTACGCGGAATGGCACGTAGACCGCGTCGATCCCCGCCTTCTCGAAGCAGGCGTTATGCACGTTCGGGCTCAGACTATGCCCAATCGGATCAGCGATCACGCCGTACACAGCTGTGTCGGGTCCAATGCGCTCGTACCGATAGATATCAGTCATCTGCTTGAAACTCAATTGGCCCGGCGCCAGTGATCGTTCGTGGTTGAAGGTAGCGTATGTGAAGGGTGCTCCGAACTTGCCAGCGAGGATCCTCGATGGCGTGCCAATGTCTCCCATGCACATGCCGATAGTGGGGAGTTCGCTTTCCTGCATCATTTCCAGCATGCGCAGGTTGTCGTGCGGTGAATTTGCCATCGTCGCGATCTTCACGATATCGGGATCGAGCTTAGCCATTCCATCGTAAAGCTCTCGCAAGTTGTCAGGCGTCTTGCGAAAGTTGTGATAGCTAATAATGCGTTTCGTGTTGCCGAACCGGCGGATCTGCCCGGCGACATCCTCTTCGAGGTCAACGTAGTCAACCCCTTCGGCAATTGCTTCACGCAGCAGAAGTACTCGAGCCTCTTCCGTACCGCCCCAGCGACCGCCATCTTCTTTGCGACGGCAGGTGATGATCACCTTGCAATTCTCTGGACGGTCAGCAAGCAGGCGGGCCATATTCACACGTCCGGCGACGTAATCAAGCCGCAGTTCCACCATATGAGCACCCTGATCCGCCAGGTGACGGTGTTCGGCCATCATGTGCTTATGGCGACTGCGGCCAATGGCCACGCAAATCTTTGGTTGTTCGTTCACGGAGAGCTGCCTGGGTAGAATCGTAACTTTGAGTGAATCCCCCCATTTTGATCGAATCACCGCGAACTGGCAAACGCTATTCTTGGTGAGGAGAATTAGAAATTTCCGCTTCCAATTGAGCCTCCGGGAGGGGCATAGCAACACCCCTAGGGCTCCAAAGCGGTTTGACGATGCAGCCTACGTTTGGCCTAACAAGTGTTCGCAGGGTACAGAATCCAGCAGCATTTTTTTTGCGTGGGGAGCACTCCAGCCGAGCCAAGTTTGGCAACCACCACCGGAAGCAGTGTGGCGATAGCGGAAGTCACTCAAGTAAGCCAAGCAGATTCTGGGCTACAAAATCGCGAATTTCGTCCCGTACGCGGCGGTAATGATCCAACGACTCTTCTTCGCTCTTAGCGTCCTTGGCGAGTTTCGGTGGGTCGTCGAAACCGACATGGATGACTTTCGCCTTCGTCAAAAAGGTTGGGCAATTCTCATCAGCGTGTCCACAAACGGTGATGACGACATCAAGATCTACGTCGCCAAGAGAATCTGCGAGCTTCGATGACTGCTCGGAAAGATCAACACCAGCTTCTTTCATGACATTGATGGCATTCTGATTCATGCCGTGGGCAGCTATTCCCGCGGAGAAAGCCTCTACCGTCTCTGGATGCAAGTGCCTCGTCCATCCTTCGGCCATTTGGCTTCGGCACGAATTACCCGTGCAGAGAAATAGAACGTTTGTCTTTGACATCTTGTTTTCCTTAGATCGCTAGTGTGCAGCAATGGTCGTTGGTTCGGCGACGCTTCGCATTCCGGCGAGCCCTATTGGTGGCTCTGTTTGCCAAGGGATAAGAGCGACTCTTTTCGCAAGCGACGACTTCACTTCCTCGACGAAAGGAAGTTCGTGATGTTGGCGTTGTCGAAGAATTGGGTCGGAGATATCCAGTGGCAAAAGACTTTGATTTATCACCCATGCGAAAGGATCGATTCCTGCCCGGCGGAGATCTTCCTGCAATTGGGCAGCTTCGTGCACAGGCGTTGCTTCGGGCAAGGTAGCAATCAAGACACGAGTGAAGTCAGGGTCTCGCAATCGTGGCAACAGTTTCTCTACGGTTTCGGGCATCTGGTTGGATTGTCTTGTGACTTCGCGGTGATACGCAAGGGCCGAGTCGAGCAGTAGTATCGTATGTCCTGTGGGTGCCGTGTCGAGAACAACAAACCGATCGGCCCCTTCAGATACTGCTTTTGCGAATGCACGGAATACGGCAATTTCCTCAGTACACGGTGACCGCAGGTCTTCCTCCAAGAGAGCTTTTCCTGCCGCATCGAGACTAGGCCCGGCAGCCTGCATCACTTCAAGTGCGTACTTGGCTGTTTCTTCGGCGGGGTCAATGCGTCCCACCGTTAGGCCTGTCAATTCCTCCTGCGCCAACATTGTAGCCACGTGGGCTGCAGGGTCCGTTGTGGAAAGATGCACCTCAAAGCCTCGCTCGGCGAGTGCGACAGCAACGGCAGCAGCAATCGTGGTCTTGCCTACGCCCCCTTTTCCCATGGTCATGATCACGCCGCGCCCCATTTGGGCAAAGTCGTCGATCAATGGTGCGAGCCCGGCGGGCAAGGAGTAGCTGGAAACTTTATTGGTCACGGAGGCAAAGGAATTTCCTGAGGGAGTGCTTATCTTGCGAAGCGACTCGACTCCCATCAACCCCGAGGGCGCCAAGGCGACGGTCGTTCGCGGCAACTTGTTAACTTCCTCTGGCATGGAGCCAATTGCTTGGTTACCTCGAAGTTGCATTGCGGTAGCAATAGGGTCTGTTGATGACTCGCAAGAAAAGACGCCATTGACGATAAGGTGTTGGTTGCTGACCTCCAGGTGCTTCAATTCGAGGCTGGTACGAGCAGCTTCACGAAACGCAGACGGCTCAGGACGTGTTACTAGGACAAGTGTGGTTAGCTCGGGATTGCTGAGCGATTCGACAGTCTTCTGGTAGATTTGCTGCTGAGCTTGCAGGCCAGCAAGTGGTCCTAAGCATGAGGTGCCGGTCGTATTGCCTTCAATAAATCCAGACCATGCCGTTGGTAAGGTCAACAGCCGAAGCGTGTGGCCCGTTGGGGCGGTATCGAAGACGATATGGTCGAATTCACTCGTGGCTTGCCCATCGCCGAGCAGCCTTGAGAACTCATCGAACGCAGCAATTTCTAACGTGCAGGAGCCAGAAAACTGTTCCTCCATGCTTTTGATGGCAGCCTCGGGCAAGGTGTCGCGGTACGGGCTTACCATGCGTTCGCGATACTCCGCTGCCGCCGTTTCAGGGTCGATATTCATTCCCATCAGATTGGGAACAGCGGCAATTGGTGTGGGAGTGTTGCGTAGTGGGGTTTGTAGGACTTCGTCTAGGTTGGAGGCGGGGTCCGTTGAAACCAACAGTACCCGCAGCCCTTTGTCGGCCAGTTGAATTGCCGTGGCACATGCCATCGAAGTCTTGCCGACCCCACCTTTTCCTGTGAAGAACAAGTTCCGTGTTGGTTCTTTCAAAAATCTCATGGCGAATCTTCCTAGCGTGAGTCGAGATGGTCTAACAACACCCACTATCACTGCAGCAATCTCCGGAATCGGACGCAATGGGCAACATTCGGTTTGGGGATACTGCCTTTGGCGACGCAGTGTTGGAAGGCATGGCGGTTGCCGTCCACAAAGCAAGGTTCTCCCGAGAGGGATACTCACTACGACTAACAATTTGCCCGTCGACGATAACCAGGGGCAGGCACTCAATTCCATCGCTACTGAGCAACGCCTGCACAGACTCGTTCTTGGCAAATTCAGCGGCATCCTGCGCCAGGTTGAAGCGATCAACTTGGTGCCCTTGCTTCGCCAGCCAGTCGAGATCGGCAGCGAACTTTGGTAAGACAGGGTCGATCTGCGGTCCACAAACGCCCGTTGAGCAGCACATTGCCCTGTCGTAAATCTGTACTCTTTTCATCGTAGCCTCTCCTTACTGATGAAGCTCCCTAAGTAAATCGCTCATCGTCGATTCGCGATATGTGGAGCAAATAAGAAATCGTTATATAGAATCACAGCCTAGCGACGAGTTCCTTTAACTCATCCAGCTTCTCGGCATTGATGCAGTAACAAACCCTCGGACCATCGACCTCGCCACGGATTAACTCCGCATCCTTTAGTATCTTCAGGTGTTGGGACACAGTCGATTGAGCCAGCGGCAACTGGTCAACGATCTCCCCACAAACACATGCTTCACGACCAATCAACAACCGCACGATTTGCACCCTTGTTGGGTGGGCAATCGCCCAAGCGAGCTTAGCAAGATTATCTGCCGATGAATCAACCCGCAGTTTTAGCGGGGTAGAATCGCAGAGTTTCGAGTTGGTTTGTTTTTTTGCCACGGCGAACACCTATCGTACATTTACGATGAACGATATACCTTGGTCTTCGGCACGTCAATGTGGAATAATTAGCAAAAAGTACCAATTCGCTCACAGTGGCCTGAGATACCGCCTGCGGTCGCCAGGCTAGAATTCGAAGAATGGCAGGCAACGATTCTCGAGAGGGACTAAATTCGCTTGAATTGGCGATCAAGCTGCTCCCGAGTAAACACCAAGGCTGTGGGCCTGCCATGGGGGCAGTGGTGATGGTCTTGGGCCAGATGGCGTTGCTCTAGGAGGGCGGTTACCTCCTCAGAGGTGAGCGAATCGCCGTACTTTACCGCTGCCTTGCAGGAGATCATGTGCAGAAGTTCATCGAGCAAATCGCGCGAGTCGGGCAGTTTTCCACCGGCGAGCAGCTTCTCGATGAGACTACGGAGCACTTCCCCCGGGGCGAGGTTCGCCAGCATGGCCGGGTAGGAACTGACTAGCAGCGTTTCGCCACCAAACGGTTCGACATCCATGCCCAGCTTAGCGAGCAACTCCTGATGTTCGAGCACAGCGGCCGCCTCGTTGGCTGCGACGTCTACTGGCTCAGGTACGAGTAACTTCTGTGTTTCTAACGCGCCGCTCAGGACCTTCTCGCGTAGTGCTTCGTAGAGAATGCGCTCGTGCAATGCATGTTGGTCGATGACCTCCAGGCCTTCTTCCGTCTCGGTAACGAGATATCGATTGTGAATCTGCAACGCACCTGTGCCGCTCACGTGAGCAGAATCCACTCGATTCGTTTGCGCCTCGTCAGTTTCCTCCGAGCCGTCGGCGTGAGCCGACGAGTTGGCCTGCTGTCCTTGCGCCTCTTGTCGCAAACGGGGCAAGTCTACGCGATGCAACTCCAGCGGCGCACGATCACCCTGCTGGTTGGGAAACGGTTGAAAAGGTGCTGTTCCCTCAGCGCTAGCGGAACCGAGTTGCTGCTTGGCCCAATTAAACAGTTCGCTGTTGTCTGGTGTTGCCTGGCGGACTTCGTCTTCGTCGGTGAGTTGTGTGTTCCTGGGCAAGTTTGCGCGAGCAACTAGATCAGTCGAGAGGAATTTCGTGCGGAGTGAGCCCAGCAGATGGCTGTAGATTCGACCCCCCTCGGCAAAGCGAACCTCCAGCTTTGTGGGATGCACATTCACGTCAACCGCGGCAGGGGACATCGTGAGATGCAAGAAACCAATCGGGTAACGGCCCGTTAGTAGCAGACCACGATAGGCTTCCCCGAGAGCATGTTGCAACGAACGATCGCGAATGAACCGGCCGTTGAGGAACAAGTACTGCATTCGGTTATTGCCGCGGCTGTGTGTCGGATTTGCCACATAGCCGCGCAGTTGTAGATCGTCGTCCTCAGCATTGACCTCAATGAGGCCGGTGGCCAAATCCTCACCAAACAGCATGGCCACGCGTTCAGCGAGATTGGAAGTAGGTGTCAGGTCGTGCGTCTGTCGCCCGCCGTGCGTGATGGTGAAATGCACCTGCGGATGGGCCAGAGCTAAACGAGTAACCGCCTCGGTGAGATGTCCCATTTCGGTTTGCGTAGTGCGCAAAAACTTGTGTCGCACGGGTGTATTGAAGAACAATTGTCGTACCTCGACCATCGTTCCTTGAGGTGCACCAATCGGTCGGATGGGCTCGTGCCGACCACCCACAATTTCGAGCTCCGCAGCCGCTTCCGCATCGGCAGGGCGACTCCGGATGACAAGCCGGCTTACCTCCGCAATCGATGCGAGCGCTTCGCCCCGAAAGCCGAGAGTTGCCACGCGAAACAAATCGTCCGCATCCTGGATCTTGCTCGTGGCATGACTAGCCACAGCTAGGTGCAGCTGAGATGCCGACACGCCGTGCCCGTTATCCGTGACACGAATCAATTCGGCGCCGCCCTTTTCCACGGTCACATCAATACGCGTGGACCCTGCGTCGAGTGAATTCTCTACGAGTTCTTTGACGACACTCGCGGGCCGCTCGATGACTTCGCCCGCAGCAATCTTGTTGATAACGCTCGTCGATAGTTGGCGAATCTCGTTCATGGGCGCTAGTGATTGGCCGCTGGGCGCTAGTTTACAGTCTTCGTGGTTTCGGTCGCTCCGCGAACTCGCGCCTAGCGTCCCACAACTAACGCCTAGTTCAATCCGTACTCCTTAATCTTTCGATACAACGTGCGCTCGCCTATGCCAAGCAATCCGGCGGCCTCTTCTCGATTCCCGCTGGTGACTTTCAGTGTCTCACCAATGAAAATGCCTTCGATCTCAGACAACGGCTTGCCTACCAGTTCCGCTAAGCCCGCGCCACCCGAAGTAATTGTTTGCGGATCGTTGGAGTGGAACTCTTCGGGCAGATCGTCGAGATCGAGAACGCCGTCGTAATCAACTACTATCATGCTCTCCACGGTATTCTTCAATTGCCGCACGTTGCCAGTCCAATTAAAACCCATCAACCGACGGCGAGCGGCGGTCGACATGCTCTTGATATCTTTGCCGTGTCGTCCGCTTTGCGATTTCACAAAATGATCGATCAGCAACGGAATGTCCTGCGTGCGCTCGGCGAGATTCGGCAAGCGAATGGCTACTACTTTCAAGCGGTGATAAAGGTCTTCGCGGAAAGTACCAGCAACAATTGCTTGCTCAAGGTCACGATTCGTGGCTGACAAGATCCGCACGTTCACCTTCACCGGCTCGTTGGAGCCCACTCGCGTGATTTCACCACTCTCCAAGACACGCAGTAATTTAATCTGCGTGGGCAAAGGCATGTCACCTACTTCATCCAGAAATAGTGTGCCACCGTTGGCGTACTCGAATTTCCCAACACGATCAGCGCTGGCATCTGTGAACGCGCCTTTGATGTGGCCGAACAACTCACTCTCGAGAATATTCTCGCTCAATGCCGCGCAGTTGAGTCCCACAAACGGGCGGCTCTTACGCGGGCTGTTCTGGTGAATTGCCTGAGCGACCAGTTCCTTGCCGGTGCCTGTATCGCCTTGAATCAAGACAGTGGCATCCGTGGGAGCGATGCGTCTCAGCCGATCAATCACATCGTGCATCGCTGGGCTGTTGCCGATAACACCTTCAAAGCCAAATTTCTCATCCAACCGACGTGTGAGTTCCGCATTCGCTCGACGGAGATGCTGGTTGCGCGACGCATTGTCTACCACCGCTCGCAATTGCTGCAAGTCGAGAGGCTTCAGCAAATAGTTAAACGCCCCCTGCTGCATCGCTTCGACCGCGGATTGCACCGTGCCATGACCGGTGACGAGAATCACCTCAGCATCGGGAAGCACCTCGTTGGCCCTGGCCAACAGTTCCAGGCCGTTGGTGTCCTTCATGCGCAGATCGGTCACGACAACCTCGAAGGAGTCTCGCTCCAACATGGCCGCGCCTTCCTGGCCAGAGGTGGCCACAGTGCAGTCGTACCCTACCCGCGCAAGGCTATCCGCCACGGTATCCGCATGGGCCTCCTCATCATCGACGATCAACACCTTAATCGGTGGACCAGCTTTGGCGGTGGTGTTCTTAGCCATGTAGGCATAGTACCGAGACAGAAAAAATGTCGGAAGGGCCGGCAGTCCTGCACACGCATAGATTTGAACCGCCAAGGACGCAAAGAGCGGCACGGTCCATGAGTTTCACCACGAAGAGCACGAAGATCACAAAGAACGAGAGCTTGGCATCCTTGGCGGTTCAAAATAGTTAAGTGAGCCTTGCCGGAACGGGCAGCTCAATCGTGAATTGCGTGCCGCGGCCGACTTCGCTTTGCACCTGAATACGCCCACCGTGGGCTTCAATGATTTTTGCCGTCGTGGGCAATCCCAATCCGGAGCCGCCCGGTGTGGTCGAGAAGAACGCCTCGAACATGTGTGCGGCTGTTTGCTCGTCCATTCCGCAGCCCGTGTCGATCAGGTGAACAATCACGTTGCCGGGGGCAGTCGTAGTACGGACGACCAGTTCGCCCCCCTCGGGCATGGCCTGCTTCGCGTTGAGTAGTAAATTCAGCAGCGCTCCGCGGAATGCCTCGCTATCGAGCAATACGTGTGGCAGTTCGGCATCGAGATACTGCGTTAATACCACGTCTCCCTCGTCCGCTTCCGCCTGAAAGAACTCCAACGCTTCGATGATTTCTCTATTTAAATCGGTTGGCTTGAGATGCAATTGCCGAGCCCGCGCGAATTGTAGGAAATCGTCCAGCAAGTCCTGCAGACGCTGGCATTCCTTCTGCATCACATCGATGCGCTTTGCGGCACGGCGTTGCTCGGGCGACGTCTCCTCGTCGATGTCCTCTGCCAGCAACTGCATGTTGAGCCGAATCGTCGAGAGTGGGTTCTTGATTTCATGCGCCAGCGCTCCAGCCAACTGCGCAATCTCCGTGTACTGATCGATCAGCTTCTGATGCAGCTCTTCAGTGGTCGGGGCTGTGGACACGATTGTAAGTAAAGGAGGAGATTGATGGGCCGTGTCCCATTCTGTCCCGGTTTTCGCTTTCAAGCAACCAAGGTAACTATCAATAAGAACAGGGGCCCCGGCAGGGACCCCTGTTATAGTTCTCAATTTTGCAACAAGTCGCTTAGCTATCGGCTGCGACAGGTTCGCCTTCGAGTTCCGCCATGGCTGCTTTGCGGCTGAGCTTGACGCGATCTTGCTCATCGACAGCGATGACTTTCACCTTCATTTCGTCGCCTACTTTGCACACATCGTTTACGCTCGACACGTATTCGTTCGAGAGCTCGCTGATGTGGCAAAGACCATCGCGACCTGGCAGAATTTCGACAAATGCACCGAAGTCCTTTACGCTGGTCACGGTGCCGTCGTAAATCTTGCCGACTTTCACGCTGGCGGTCAGCGCGTCGACCTTGGCAAGGCCCGCCTTGGCGGTTGCTTCGTCGGCACCAGCCACAGTAACGGTGCCGTCTTCTTCAACGTCGATCGTTACGCCACATTCTTCTTGAATGCCGCGAATCGTCTTGCCACCAGGACCGATCAGCAGGCCGATCTTTTCTGGGTGGATCGAAGTACGATACAAGCGCGGGGCGCTCGCATTGACTTCTTCACGAGGACGTGGGATCGCACTCAGCATCGAACGCAAGATTTCAATCCGTGCTTCGCGCGACTGAGCGAGGGTTGCACGAATGATCTCCTCAGAGACTCCATTGATCTTCAAGTCAAGCTGAATGCCCGTGATGCCGTTTTGCGTGCCGGCAATCTTGAAGTCCATGTCACCGAAGTGATCTTCGTCGCCCAGGATGTCGGTGAGTAGTGTCCAGCGATCACCTTCCTGTACGAGCCCTACCGAAATGCCGGCCACTGGGTTGGTGATCTTCACACCCGCGGACATGAGTCCCAAAGTGGCAGCACAAACCGAAGCCATCGAGCTGGAACCGTTAGACTCCAAGATGTCCGAGATTACGCGGATCGTATAAGGGAAGTCGTCGTGGTTGGGCAGCACGGGATTCACGCTGCGTTCAGCCAGTGCACCGTGGCCGATTTCACGACGGCCTGGGCCGCGAATCGGTCGGCATTCGCCAACCGAGAACGATGGGAAGTTGTAGTCAAGCATGAACCGCTTGGAGAATTCTTCGAATAGTCCATCGACACGTTGCTCGTCGCGTCCGGTTCCTAGGGTGACAGTCACCAGCGATTGGGTTTCGCCACGCTGGAACAAGGCAGAGCCGTGTACGCGAGGTAGTAGGTCAACTTCGCAGTGCAGCGCGCGAAGTGTCTTGCCGTCGCGACCATCTGGACGACGACCGTCAAGGATCGCTTCACGAATGACCTTCGCTTCCAAATCGTGCCATTGCTTCTTGAAAGAGGAAGTCGTGAAAGCGCCCTCGGCATCTTCGTCGGGAATCATTTCCCCGAGTGCACGTTTCTTCAATTCGCTGCAAGCAGCGGCACGATCCGCCTTGCCCTCAGTTTGCTTAGCGTTCTTGAGATCGTCGTAGTAACGCTCGTTGAGCTTCTCGAATAGCCCATCCGAAGGAGGTGTCTGGAAGTCCATCTTCGGCTTGCCAGCCTTGTCGATCAGCTCCTGCTGCAAATCACAGATTTGCTTGATGTAGCCGTGGGCGGTCATGATCGCCTCAGCCATGACATCTTCAGGCAACTCGCGGCCGAAGCCTTCGATCATAAGTACGGCATCCTTGGTGCCGGACACAATCAGATCGAGCGTGCTGCTTTCCAGGTCGTCTTGCGAAGGCAACGGGATGAACTCGTCGCCGACCATGCCCAGGCGAACAGAAGCAATCGGGCCCAGGAACGGCAGTTCGGAAACCCCCAGAGCGGCACAAGCACCGTTCATGGCGAGGATGTCGCCATCGGTCTGGCGATCACTACTCATGACGAAGTTTTGGATCTGCACTTCGTCGTTGAAGCCCTCGGTGAAGCTCGGACGAATCGGGCGATCGATCAGGCGAGCGGTCAGGATCTCTTTGGTCGTCGGACGGCCTTCACGCTTGAGGAATCCACCTGGGAACTTACCGGCCGCCGCTTGGCGTTCGCGATAATCGCACATGAGCGGGAAGAAGTCGATTCCTGGACGGGGCGAACCTGTGGCAACTGCGCTCAGCACGACCGTCTCACCGTATTGCACCTGCACGCAGCCCGCAGCCTGTTTGGCGAGGGCACCCGTTTCGATGCTAAAGGTCTTGCCGCCAATTTGCGTTTCTACTTTGACTCTTTCCATTACGTTACCAACTTTCTAAATGACAGTTTTCCAACAATAGTTTCTTGTTACTTTTTCGATGCGTTGCTTGCGGCATAATCGCGTTGCCGAATCGCCCCCATTTGTAGCGCGGCATCATTGTTCTGAAACGCTTGCAAGCGATTGGGCGAGCCCTCATAAGAGAAACGACCGCCAAGCGTGTGCTTGCCGGCCGAGGGCTTAATGCGTGTTTACTTGCGAATGTCGAGACGACGTAGCAGGTCGAGGTACAGCTGTGGATTCTTACGCTTCACGTAATCCAGCAGGCGACGACGACGGCTTACCATGCGACGCAGCCCACGCTGGGCGGCGAAGTCTTTCTTGTGCGTCTGCTGATGGCCGTTCAATTCGGCAATGCGGGTGGTGAGAATCGAAATCTGCACCTCAGGCGAACCCGAATCCCCCTGCTCGCGACCATATTCACCAATCAACTCTTGCTTACGTTCTTTCGTTACCGACATGCGTCTCTCTTGGACTATCTAAGTGACTTATCTGAATAGACTTACGATTTGCGATAGAATAGCCGGTGGAGGGCTGGAGTGGCAAGGGGGTAGCACCGCAATGAACCCTGTTTTACGGGCTCGTAGCATAATGCACACGAAATTGCAGTCCGCTCTGATTGAGCTACTGCGGCGCAGTGCCCTTAGGCATGTCCTTCAACCGCACTACGTCCCATGCAAGTCCCACCTTTTCCATGAGCCAGATGACACAATAGGTGCTGTCGAATTCCCACCAGCGGTGACCCTGGCGGGCGACGCGCTGGTAAGCGTGGTGGTTGTTGTGCCAACCTTCGCCCCAGGCGAGGATGCCCACCCACCACAGATTTCGGCTGTCGTCACTGGTCTCGTAGTTGCGATATCCCCAGAGGTGGGTCGCGGAATTCACAAACCAAGTGATATGCAATACGTATACCATGCGTACACCTAAGCCCCACACGATCATGCCGGTACCAGCCCAGGCGGTGCCGAGGCCCCAACTCTCAGGGCCGAAGTAGCCAAAGGCGAACAGCGCGACGGCGCTCGCAAAGTGAGCGGGCAGGAAGAGATAGTGCAAGGCAACCATGACTTTGTCTTTCATGATGTCCGGGGCATAACGCTGGAGCAGTTCGCGGTGCCATTTCTTGCCGAAGTTGGGCATGAACCACAGCATGTGACTCCACCAGTTGCCATCGCGTGGCGAATGGGGATCGCCTTCGTGATCGCTGAAGGCATGATGCTTGCGATGCTGAGCAACCCAAGTCAGTGCAGAGCCTTCGCCGGACAAACCGCCCAAGAAAGCAAGCACCCACTTCACGGGCCGATAGGTTTGGAAGCTTTGGTGGGTGAGCAGTCGATGGTAGCCCATGCAGACGCCGAAACTGCCCGTTGCGAACGCAAGTGCTACGCAAGTAATGAGTGCTGGCCAGCTAAAGAAAAACGGTGCGCCAATCGCCAGCACATGCACCATGGCAATCCAGATAACGATCGGCCAATTGAAGCCGAGTTCGCTGAACGAGTCTTTCGCTTTGCGACAAGCGGTGCTGACCGCTGCGGCATAGCCTTCTTCGTGCGCGACTTCGACGATGGACTCGAGAGCCGAGTTGGGATGGGCAGCATCCACGCGAGCGCCCTTAGCGCCGCTAGAAGATTTGCCCGTAGTTTTGGTCGACTCGGAAGTCTTACGATTGGGTACGACAGTAGACACGGTAGGGGAGCCTCGTGCGGGTGAGTGTCAGTCGGTGTTTTTGGTGTTTGCTAGTTGGCGCGTTCAACGCGAGAAATTGAGCGAGGATACACGGATAGCAATTCGAGCCTGCAATGGTAGTGCAAACAGCACTAAGCCGCTAGCCCGGGAAGCTGCATTGTTGTAACTCGGTCTCAATTTCCGGCCAAGCGGTACAGGTTTACGTGGAAACGCCAGTTCATGATCGTCGTGAAGGGTTAGGTTAAGAGCTAGTGGTTAGGCAAAGGAGGCAGGTTCCTGTCGGAGGCGCCATCCACTAATTGCGAAAGGTTCTAACCATTAGATCGCTTGCAGATAGCGTGAATTCAACGGCACCGCGGTTTGAAGTGTGTAAAACCTTAGCCCCCGCTTCTCTGTACGAACGGTTTGCCAGGGTGGTTCGAGTCGGACTGCGACCGCTTACTGCTACAAACTCAGGAGTGCACCAGGCCGCAAACCCTGGTGGGTCGCTGCCAGCACTTCCGTGGTGGGGTGCCAGCAGAATATCGACATCTTCGGCCCGCTCAGCGGTAACGGCTTCGATTCCCGCCTCTTCCAGATCGCCGGGGAGTAGAATTCGCTTCCCCTGATACCCCACCAGCAGGGTGAGGCTATTTGCGTTGTCACGTCCGATGACACCCGTGCGGGGCGGATGGAGTACCTCGATCGTGACATCGTCGTCCACCACGTCCAGTCGATCGTTCATCCAAATCTCGCGAAGCGGAATTTTTTCTTGGGCGAGAATCTCACGGAGGTATTCCGGTGCAGTGAGTCGCCCCTGTGTGGCGATGGGATCGAACATCAGCGGCGTGATGTAAACGACGCCAATCGGAAATCGCTCCAACAATCCTGGCACAGCGTTGTAGTGATCGACGTCCGCATGAGAAAGAACCATGGCATCAATGCTTGTAATTCCGCGCGACCAGAGAAATTCTGCGATCGTACGGCCAGCATACTCAGGTGAATTCAAACTGCCTGCGTCGTACAGTAGCGTTTGCCCTCCGGGCAACTCGACCACTGCGCATGTGCCGTGCCCCATGGCGAGGAACGTACAGCGTAGTTCACCGTCATTGAGACGAGAGAACGATGCAAAGAGCAAGCCCACGGCCGTCCAACCGACCAGTGCGGAGGCGTACCATCGCCATCGAGTAGGTCGCAGCCCGACCCAAGCGATTGCCGCCAACCCGCCGTAAAGTCCAACCAGCCACCACACCTGCGGACCGGCGCAATAGAAGGAACCAAACTCCAGCGAGTGGGCTAGGTCAACGATTCCTCGAATCCAACTCAAGCAGATTCCGCAGACCCAACCCATCAGATAGGCTAGCGGAGGAATCCAACCGAGCAACATGACCCCCAATCCCATGGCTAAACCTATCGCCACGAGTGGCCATAAGAGTGGAGTGACGATAATGCCGCTAGGCGTACTCAGGTGAAATGCATAGGCCACCAACGGCGCGGCGGTCACCCAGGCGACGCCCGATGCAACAACGATTTGACAAGTGCGAGTGCGGCCCCAGCGGAGTAGCTTTTTAGGCCACGATTCAAACTTGGCGATCAGGTCGACTAACGGGTCTCGCTGCTTTCGGCTGAGCCAACGCCCATACCCAAGCAGCCCTGTGACAGTGAGGAAACTCAATAGTGTGCCTGGAAGGAATAACTCGCTCGGGTTGACCAGAGCCACGCCCAACGCTGCTGCGGCAACTAAGTTCGTCAGCGAAACGGGCCGAGCCGACGCCAGGGCAATGAGCCCCAGCAGCGTCATGAGACAAGCACGGATAACTGGCGGTCGCATGCCCGTAACTGCGGCGTAGGTCACGACAGCAATGGCTGCCACCAGCAGAGATGCGTTCCACGGCAATCGTAGCAGTCGAGCGATTCCTAAGAAAATGGCGGCGGCCATGCCGACGTGTAGCCCGGAGATCACTAGTAGGTGAATCACGCCGGTTTGGAAAAACGCCTCCGTTGAATCGTCATCCAACTGGCCGCGATCACCCAAGAGCAACGCCGCTGCGAGTGGGCGTTGTTCGTCGTTGATGTATCGCTCAAGATGCTGCTCGCAAGCGTCTCGCAGGCGATCAACGAGGGAGGGGCTTGTAAGGCTTCCAGCCGCAAAGACACATTCGACTCGCGAGCTATAGAGTTCTGCCAAGTGCCCTGCCCCACGGTCGCGCTCTGCCCAATCGCGTTGACCTGGGTTGAGCGCCGGCGTGGGCCTCGCAAAGCGGCCGTAGATTTTTAGTCGTTGGCCTGGCACAAGCTTAGGGAGTTTGCCGGCGACGCGTAGGCGGCACTCGCCGCTCACGTCCTGCCAAGTTCGCCCATTGCGGAGCCGCAGAATTCGTACCGTGGTTTGTGAAGAAGGGCCTGCTGGCAATGCTCGCAGCGGATCGTGTTGCGGGCGTGGGCGATGGGTCACGGGGCTGGTGAGCACTGCCTCGCAGCAGATTGGTTGCGGTTGTTCAGGAGCGTAGCGCCCCAGGTCGTTGGCCGCGAAGTAGTTCCAACGCAAGTCGGCGTAGGCTCCGCCGAGGCAGAGTGTGGCAACGAGCGTGAGAACTGCGGCGTTGCAAAATCCTTCTGCTCGGCGATACCGCCAGGCGAGGGCCAACGCGACAACGCACGTAAGTAGCCAGATGGAGAGTGACAACGCACCGAAACTGCGATCCCCTAGAATGCCTGTCAGAAACGCAGCGGCGACGGCCAGAAGAGGGCAATAGCGGCGTCTCGCAGCGATGTCCTGAGGAGCAGGCATGACGGCAGTATAGCTCGGGTGATCTCGTGGGGACAGTTTTCGTAGCCTGTTGCCGCCGGGACTGGAAACGGGAACAATATGGCCAATCAGTCTAACCCTGCCCGCCCGATTCGATGGAGCGAAAATCATGATGCAAACTTTCAATCAAGCAACTCGAGATAGGCGAGTGCTGGCACCTGTTTGGTTCTGCTTGACACTGTTGCTCTCCGTAGGATGTCAACCTTCGCCAACCGAGCCCGGAGACGGGCAGGAAAATCAGCAGCAGGGGGCTAAGCGTTCGGATGCCGATTCGAAACTAGCTACACCTACATCAACGACTACCGACCCCAAAACTACCAAGGAGGCCGCTTTGATCCCTCGCAGCGTATTGTTTGGCAACCCCCAGAAAGCTTCTGCCCGCGTCAGCCCCAACGGCAAGTGGCTTAGTTACTTGGCCCCAGTCGATGGTTTCTTGAATGTCTGGGTCGCGCCGATCGACGACTTCGCTTCCGCCAAGCCGATCACCAAAGACACCCAACGCGACATCCGCGGCCATAGTTGGGCCTACACTGGCGAACACATTCTCTACACGCAGGATAAAGACGGCGACGAAAATTGGCATGTCTATGCCACGAACGTCGCCACGGGTGAAACGAAGGATCTCACGCCGGTTGATGGGGTTCACGCCCGTATTGAGGGTACGAGTCAGAAGTTTCCCAATGAAATTCTTGTTGGCTTGAACGATCGCAATGCGCAGTTGCACGATGTGTATCGAGTGAATATCGAAACGGGTGAGCGAGAACTCATTCAAGAGAACGAGGGCGTACTCGGCTATGTGACTGATGATGATTTCAATGTCCGCTTTGCGATGAGCTTCACTCCAACCGGTGGTCAACTTTTGCTGAAAAACGTCCAAGACGAAGACGGTGAGGCTGACTGGGAACCGTTCATGGAGGTCGGCCCCGAGGATGCTATGACGACTGGCCCAGCGGGCTTCGACAAGACTAGCAAGATCCTCTATTTGCAAGATAGCCGCGACCGCGACACGGGCGCACTGTTTTCCGTCGACTTGGAATCTGGCGAGAAGAAGCTGATTGCGGAGAACGCTAAGGCCGATGTGGGCGAAGTGATCGTTCACCCCACAGAGAAAACCATCCAAGCCGTGGGCTTTACGTACTCAAGACGCGAGTGGGAAATCCTCGACGAGGCAATCAAGCCGGACCTTGAGTACTTGGAGACCGTCGAAGATGGCGAGCTGATCATCACCAGTCGCACCCTCGACGACAGTAAATGGACTGTTGCCTACATTCTGGATGATGGACCACTGAAGTTCTACCTCTATGATCGCAAGAACCGCGAGGCTCACTTCCTGTTCAGCAGTCGTGACGATCTCGATCAATACGAGCTCGAAAAGATGCACACACCAGTGATCGAAGCACGCGATGGGCTGAAGCTCGTGAGCTATCTCACTTTACCACCGGGCAGTGACCCTGATGGTGATGGCGTGCCGGAGAAAGCAGTGCCACTGGTTCTTGATGTTCATGGTGGCCCGTGGGCACGCGACGATTGGGGTTTCAACTCCTCGCACCAGTGGCTCGCCAACCGTGGCTATGCCGTGCTGAGTGTGAACTATCGCGGCTCAACTGGTTTCGGCAAAGCATTTACGAATGCCGCCAATGGCGAATGGTCTCGCAAGATGCACGACGACTTGATCGACACGGTCAATTGGGCCGTTGAGGGAGGCATCGCTATTGAAGACAAGATCGCCATCATGGGCGGCAGCTATGGTGGCTATGCGACGCTAGTGGGACTCACCTACACACCAGAAACCTTCGCGTGTGGCGTGGACATCGTCGGTCCTTCGAGCCTAGTGACGCTCATGGAAAACGTGCCGCCCTACTGGGCGATGTTCATGCCGGTCATGAAGATTCGCGTGGGCGACGTATCTACTGAGGAAGGAAAACAAGAATTGCTGGCGCGTTCACCGCTCACCAAAGTGGATGCAATCAAACGGCCGTTATTGATCGGCCAAGGTGCCAACGATCCACGTGTGACACAGGTTGAAGCGGACCAAATCGTCGAAGCAATGCAAGCGAAGAACATCCCTGTGACCTACGTACTCTACCCGGACGAAGGTCACGGCTTTAGCGACGAGGCTAACCGCATGAGCTTCAACGCCGTGACCGAGGCATTCCTTGCAGAACATCTGGGTGGTCGGGTTGAACCCGTCGGCGAAGACTTCGAAGGTGCCAGTTTGTACGTGCCAGTGGGCGCCGGGGATGTCGAGGGCGTGAAGGAGGCTCTGCCAGAGGAACGATTGACGATGCCTCCAAAAGAGGAGGCAAAGGAATAGCGCCGCTATTTGTTGACGCAAAGTCGCGAAGGGCGCAAAGAATAGCAGAGTTTCTTTGCGAACCTTCGCGCTCTTTGTGTCATTGAGACAAAGTGAAATTCCAATCAGCCCATCTCGATCTCGTACCCCTCACGGTACGGTCGGGCCAACATGCTGTTTGCTTCATCGTCGCCGACGATTTGCTCATTGACATCGTCCCATTTAAGCTCGCGACCCAAGCGGGCGGTGATGCCGGCTAGGTGACACACGTTCAGCATTTGCATATGCGTGTGGACATCAGAAATAGGGTCCTTACGCTCTTTCACGCAGTGGAAGAAGTTCTCCCAGTGAGCGCGTCGCGCGTTCTTGACCATGGGCATGCCCTTGTAGACTTTTTGAACTGCGTCTTTAGGGAGAGGATTCTCTTTTAAATCATCGACCGGTTTGCCTACAAGTTTGCCTCGGTTGACGAATATTTTCCCCTTATCGCCAACGATCAGCGCGCCGTTGTCGGTATCGTCGCGAATGATCATCTCGGTACCACCTGGGTACTTAACAGTGAAGTTGAACTTAGTGGCGGTGTTATAGCGATCGCTTTCTAGCGGAACGCCGTGTTGGAATTGCACGGGGTGCTCTGAAGTCCCGCCGATGGAGGTTGGCCCCTCGGTCTGGCCGTTGAGTTTTAATGCCCAGTTGCAGATATCAACATGATGCGCACCCCAGTCAGTGAGCTTGCCGCCGGAGTACTGATACCACCAGCGGAATTCGTAGTGGCCGTTCGTCCATTCCCGCGGGCGCGGACGCTTGCCATCTTTTGATGGATTGGTCAGGTTGCGATAATCGACCTCGGGCGCGGGCCCAAGCCATTTCTCCCAATTGAGATGCTTTGGCGGCTCTGCCACAGAAATGGCCGGGCTCTCTGGTGCCGCGCCGATTGCAGCCTGAACCCGCTGGATTTTGCCAAGTCGCCCCTCGTTGACGATCGCCATCGCTTTGGTGAACAGGTGGAAGGTGCTGCGCTGTTGCGTACCCACCTGCACGATCGCGCCGGTTTGCTTTTGAATCTTTCGAATCAGTTTTCCTTCATCGATGGTAAGCGTGAGAGGCTTTTCGCAGTAGATATCTTTTCCAGCAAGCATCGCTTCGATGAGCGGCTTTGTATGCCAGTGATCGGGCGTTGCGATGTGGATGAGCTTGATGTCCTGCCGGTCGAGCATTTTGCGGTAGTCTTCAGAAACTTCCGCTTTGCCGCCCCCAAACCGATTGCTCATGTCTTGAGCACGCTTGGAATCGACGTCTGCCGCCGCTACGACATTGACGCGACTTTTGACTGCGTCGATGTTACCCATTCCCATGCCACCACAACCAATGACGCCGATGGGCATCTTTTCTGCCGCTTCCGATTTCTCAGTAGCCTCCTGCGCTCTTGTCTTCGCAGAGAGCACATAGGGGGTTGCAGCCGCCGCAGCGCCGGCGAGAGTGGTCTTGAGAAAGTCACGACGGGGCGAGTCGGGGGCGGGCATGGACAGTGACCTCATGAGGGCGTAGTTGTGGTGGAACAGAAGCTTCGGAAGCGAGGGAGAGGACGCTGCGAAGACGAGGGTGGTATTATTACCGCAAGGCGAAGGATTCGCAAGATTTAAGCAAGATCTGTCGCAGGCTCCTGGATAACAGGATGCTTGGGCCGAGATTCTCGATTGTTAGCCTTCTAGATCGACCAGGGGTTCGATCACATCCAAGAATTCCTGCGCCCGCCTGAGCCGAAGCGTGAAACGTCGTATCTGACCATTGGGAAGTTCAAAATCGAAAGTTACCCTCGAGCCTTTTCGATCGACTCTGCAGATGTCCCCGTGGGGAATGATATGCACGAGGTCCAGAGACGCAGCAAACACTTTGAGTAGTGAGTTGATCGAAATCGCTACCTCCCTGTTTGTTACCGTAACGGTCAAGGCGTTGTTTGCTCCGCCCAGCCAAGTGAGCCACGATTTGTGTGAGCATCCTGAGGCAAACCGCTCCTTAAAAAGGAGTTCAAGCTCGCTCGGAGGAGCAAAGCGAGAGTCACTTTTCCCACTACGCAAGAGGAACCACGCGAAGATTAGAGTCAGAATGAACACCGCTACCAGGACCAACAGCAGCACGAGTTGCAGCGTAGTGATAGCTAATAGAATGATTGACATCGTGCCCCGATCAGCCCAATTCTACCTGCGGGAAAGGCTACGTTGCGTCTTTCTTGCCTAGAAAAGGCACCGCTGGCACTCTTAAGGATGGCACCATTAACCTTCGCAAGATCGGAGGCTCAGGGCAACGCCCTGTCCTAAAATGTGTCAAACTAACACTTGCCGAAGTGGTAGACTCGATACATACTGATGACATGGCAAATGCACCTACCTATTTCTCGTTTACATGGTCGCGGGGCTTCTATTTTACGAAGCCCGGCGCGATGGGAGAGTACGTGTAGCGAGATTTTGCCAGCGACACTATCAACCAAGCCCCGGGCGACGTCAGCGACGCCCGGGGCTTTTTTCGTACTGGCGTTGCCAATTGAACTACCTTTGTCTCGTCAAATTTTGGAGTCACTGAAATGATTGTTGTTATGAAACATACTGCTACAAAAGAAAATATCGACGATGCGATCGCGCGAGTCGAGTCACTCGGTCTGAAGCCGAATGTCATTGAAGGCTCTGAACGTACCGTTATTGCCGCGGTGGGTGACGAACGCATCGCGGGTATCGAATCGCTGGAAAGTTGCCCAGGGGTGGACGAGGTTATGCCGATTGTCGCGCCGTACAAGCTGGCCAGTTCCGAACTAAAGCCCGAGCCCTCGGTCATCACCGCGGGCAGCTTGACGGTCGGCGGCGGGCACGTTGGTGTCATCGCTGGGCCCTGTTCGGTGGAGAGCGAAGACCAGATCGTGGCTACGGCCTTCGCAGTGAAAAAGTCTGGCGCTTCGGCCCTGCGCGGCGGAGCGTTCAAGCCGAGGACCTCCCCCTACAGTTTTCAAGGGATGAAGGAAGAGGGCCTCAAGTTGCTTGCGACGGCCCGTGATCAAACGGATCTTGCCGTTGTTACCGAAGTCGTATCGCCAGACGATGTCGAGCTGGTTTCCAAGTACGCGGACGTTTTGCAAATTGGTGCCCGCAATATGCAGAACTACCGCTTGCTGGAAGCGGCTGGAAAGTCGCCGTGCGCGGTGCTCCTCAAGCGAGGGCCAAGTGCCACGATTGACGAGTGGCTGCTGGCTGCCGAGTACATACTCGATGCGGGAAATCCCAACGTCATGCTTTGTGAACGCGGCATTCGCACTTTCGAATCGCACACACGTTTCACACTGCCCTTAGCCTCGGCACCGTACGTGCAGGAACGCACCCACTTGCCGATTGTCATGGACCCCAGCCACGGCACGGGCCATGCCAGTTTGGTGCCTGCGATGTCGCGTGCTTCGATTGCAGCGGGTGCGGACGGCCTGATTATCGAGGTTCATCCCAACCCAGACAAAGCGCTAAGTGACGGCTACCAGTCGTTGAACTTCGATCAGTTCGCAGAAACCATGGCCGGCTGTCAAAAGATTGCTGCCGCGATGGATCGAACCTTGGGAGCCTTATAGCTAACATGCCGACAAGTTGGCCCGCAGCGTCCCCGCATCGTCAGGGGCTCGACGGTACCTATTCTGAAGTCGGTCTAGTGAACCCTTGCTCAGTCAACCACTGGGCAAGTTTTCGCTGCGCCGCTGAACTGTGCCGGACGACTAGCGTGTTGGAACCCTTGTCGATATACACCTCAGGAGAGAACACGAGTGTAGTGTCTTTGGTTAATCGATCCAGGTGGTCCTCAACTTGGTTCGCGTGGAGTTTTACAGTGGATTTGAGAGAGTAAAACTCAAGCTGAGGCGACTGCGATGCGACTTCTATCGAGGTAATCTGCAAAGTTCGCCCGTCCACCGCGCGCCAGGATAAACCCAGCGGCGTGAGCGAGTCGTCCAGCGCCTCGTGCCAAGGCTTGTCGTTCGAACTGCATGTGATACGCGTACGCGGCTCGATG
The DNA here is from genome assembly GCF_007741515.1 of Adhaeretor mobilis. Taxonomy (GTDB): domain Bacteria; phylum Planctomycetota; class Planctomycetia; order Pirellulales; family Lacipirellulaceae; genus Adhaeretor; species Adhaeretor mobilis. Next base: position 4,126,592 of record NZ_CP036263.1, on the reverse strand, counting down.
TCCACTGTAGCAAGTGCTGGCCAGTCGATCAGTAGTGCCAGTCCCAGTTCGTTTTGCCAGAAACGGAACACTTCGCAGGTCGGCGTGTAATGAGAAAAAGTGAACGTAGCCGGTGCGGATAGTCGGTCGTTGAGTTGCATGTGCGGCGATCTGGCTACGAGTAACGCAACGGGATACTTGCTGCGTGGCTCTAAGCCTCGAGCTAAACGTAATGTTTCCAACAAACGCAGGACTTCGTACTGGCGTTTTTCCTGGTGCAAAACCTGTAGCTGGTCGGCGAGAGCTCTGACAAAGGGGCCTTCGGGAGATGCGTCCGTCCAAGTCTCTGGGGCGACAAGCTGGCGGACCATTGTGGCGAGCTTCGCGGCATCCGTATGCGAATCAAGAAGATCGGCTACCGGGTATTCGATAGTCCGAACGTCTTCGAGTCCGCCGCGTTGAAGAAGAATCTGATTGTTTTCGATGACAGGAGTTAATCTCAGCGGTTTGAGGGCAGCGCTGAGTAGCGAGTCGATCGAAGCATCTTTCACCGAAACGGAGACAGATCGCGTCGCAGAGACCGCGGCCAAGCGAAGCTCCGCTGGAGTGACGCTCACCGGGACCGCCGTCATTCGCGTAGTGAAGTCGAGGAACTCACAAAGCGGCATGGCATTCACCACAAATGCCTGTAACTCTTTCGCCAGCACTGCCGGCGCGTCCAGGGCCGATAGCTGTTGAGCCGGATCGCGGCTAACTGTCGGGCGCTCGGCGGTAGCAGCGGGGATTTGGAGTGGTTGTTCTGGTGGCTTTGATGTTTCCGCTGGTGAGACGGAGAGTTCCGACGCACTGTCCGATTGCAATGTCGAGAGATCAAATCCTTCCGGGTCGAGGTCCAACGGATCAATCCGCAGCGTTCGCTTGGGCGGAGCAGGTGCCGTCGCATCGGTGACCACCGTCTTCGTGGACTCCTCTGGGGGCAGTGGCTCAGTCGGCAAATTCGTTTCGGCGGGCTCGCTCTCAGGGCTAGAGTCTTCAACAGCCGGTTCAGATGTCTCAGGTGGCGTTATCGTCTCAGCGACAGCCGGTAGAGTATTGGTCTCGACAGGTGGAGTAGGCGGAGTAGTTGCCTTTGGCGCGGTGGCTGGCGTCGGCTCTTTAACATCAAGTGGCGCACTGAGCAAAGCTGTTTCAGCTTCGTCGGATTGATCAGAGCCATTCCCTGAGATCGTATACAGCATCAAACCAACACCCGCCACCAAGGCCAGCAATCCTGTCGAAGCCCAGGCAATCACCCGATAGCGAGCCGCCAAGTCAACCGCTTGCGGCATAGCGTCATCAATTTCTTGGTTTGCGCCAGTAGCAGATTCAACGGAGGAATTGCTCTCGCCATTAATTCCCAACGCATTGGTCTCAAAGTCTCCCACAACATGCGCACTAGCCGGGCTTGCTTCAGCACCGTGGGAAGCATCTTTGTCATCACCGTACTCAGGCAGTCCCGCACCTTCGGCCTTCGCACAATCCCCAGCATCGGCCTCCGCTGGCGGCGCAACTTCGACCATACTGCCGCACTTCGGGCAGGAGAGTATCTGCCCGATCACCGCAGCGTTGCGTACGCTTAGCCGGGCGTTGCAAGTGACACAGGTGATTTTGAAAAGTACGTCAGGCATGTGTCTCTGTTCCGATAACTCCTCCTCTGCCAGTTCCCATTCTACCAGTTCACGTAGTCTATCAGTTTACTGGGCAGAACTCTCGAATACTGCGGGTAAGGCATCGCCACGCTTCTTGGCGGAAGAGCGCGTCGTCACTTCGATTCGATCAGGCTGCTCGCGGATCACGTACACGAGCTTTTGCTTCGGATCGGCCAGTCCCGAGGCGGTGCGATCCGGATTCGCTTGCTTGAGGATCTCCTGCAGAATCGCCTCGCCCGGCTTGTTGCGTAAGTCGATCCCGAAAGACTGGTTCTTCGTGATCCCCTCTAATTGTAGGTCACTCCCCTGGATTTGGATGGGCACACCCAGGTCCTCACTTAGCAGCTTGATGGCCTGCTCAAGCGTGTCTTTGGGAAAGGAGAGCGTCGTAACGCGGGCAAGCCGCTGCTTGAGCGTTTGCGGCCCCGCACTAGCAGCAGCGGTTGATGCCCCGCCACTGGTCGACGACTGGGTGAGTAGTAGTTCAGAAGCAGCCAGCAAATTGTGACCGGCAACCAGCGGCAAGTAGGTTCGCAGCACGACGTGTCGATCTTCCACTGTGCCGCGTGTGTAGCCAGCAAACTTTCGAAGCATCGCAGGAAAGCGAGCCAAGACCTTTCGGCCAAACGGCGGCCACGTGCCGGCGATCACCTGATCTTCAACCAGCGAGGCGGCTTTGGTGAGTCTCTCTTCAAGCTGTTTGCTATAACGCTGCGGTTGCGCTTGTAGCTGTGGCGTGGTACGTAGCTCGGCAAAAAAATTCTCATCCCAATGCATGCTGACGACCATTGCAGTCGCCTCGCGATCCATGAGCCAGTCGAGCGCGTCACGCACGCGCTCACCTGCGTCCACGAGCAACCGACTGCCGCCGGCGTCGAGGAACCTGGGCGAGAGCAACAGGGTGACGCAACGATCGGAGTCCGTATGAGGTAGCAATCGCTGCAAATCTCGGACGAGCATCGGCTCGACCTGCCCAGCCGCGACAGCATCCTCCGTAAACTCAGTAGGGCAAATGACAAGCGTGTTGGATTCAGGGGCATTGGTTGGAGAAGTTCCGCCGCTTTGTTCCGGTACGAAATAAGAATGATTTCCCACCTGCCACATAGTTCGTCCGGCAACGTTTATGGAGGATCCCGTCGGCAAACGTCCCTGCAGGTCGGCCAGCGTTACCGGTTGCGTTAACTCAGCACGCAGGGTCACATCCAACTGATTGTCTTGCCCAGTCACCACACCGAGGAGCAGAGTCTCAACCTCGCTCAATTCATAGCCGAGTAACGCTTCGAGTTGTTTCGTTGCACCTTCACCCCAAGGCCCGAGCGCAGTGATCACTTTCCCGCCCTCAGGGTGAGCCAGCAACTCAGCCGGTCGAAGCTGCAACAGCAAGGGCGTGCCCGGTGGAAAAAAGCGTAGCGAAATCGGCTCGCCTGTTGTCGGCGAAGCCCACAGGGTTTCACCATCATCGTCGAGGATGGTCTCTCTTGGCGGGGGCTCCGCTGGCTTCGGTTCAGAAATCGCCGATTCTTGAATTTGCGGGGCAACCTTCACCGGTACGTTAATGCTCGCATCAGCTAGCGGAGCGTCTGCGGGGCCTCCGCGAATTACGAAAAAATAGATGCCAACAATGAAGGCCGCCAGCGCAATGTTTCCACCGATGATGAGCGGCAGCTTGCTCTTTGGCTGCTTCTTGCCTCGAGACGTTCGGCTACGGACGGTCGTCTCATCGACTTTGATGTTGAACTCATTGTCTGCCATTGACCGTTCCTCACCTTTGAGTGCCTTGCGCAAGTACCAAGCATATTCTTCTTAGCCACGAATTTAGCGAATGGCACGAATAACGAAGGTGGAAAAAGTCGCCTCATGGGAGTCGCTGCTCTGTGCCAGTCAGCACCCTTGAGAGCTATTCGTAAGATTCGCGTTATTCGTGGTCCCTAAAAATCACGCTGGAGTAGCTTGCCAATCATTGCTGTCAGCTTTGCTTGTCGATTCCGCTTAAAGGCTCTATTATCCACGCACGTCCCACAATCGTGCAACTGCCATTATCATCTCACACGACCGATCGCATTTCGAGTAACCCCATGCAAGCTTTTGAAGCGGTTCAGCAATATTTCAACAAGGCGGCCGACCAGCTGGACATGGCCGATAGCATGCGAACGGTGCTACTGACGCCCAATCGGGAAGTGCGGGTCCAAGTCACCGTGGAACGCGACAACGGCATGGTCGATACATTTATAGGGTTTCGTGTGCAACACAATAGTGCTCGCGGGCCTATGAAAGGCGGGCTACGCTTCCATCACGAGGTCGATCTCGATGAGGTCCGTGCTCTGGCGTCGCTCATGACTTGGAAGACAGCTGTTGTGGATATCCCCTACGGCGGCGCAAAAGGCGGGATCGCCATTCGGCCTCGTGAGTTCAGTCGTGTGGAATTAGAACGAGTCACACGCAAATTCATCGACGCGATTCACGATGTTATCGGTCCCGATTCCGACATTCCCGCACCCGACATGGGTAGCAACGCTGAGGTGATGGCATGGATCATGAATCAGTACGGCAAGTACCACGGTTTCAATCCCGGAGTGGTCACAGGCAAGCCGGTGGAACTGTACGGCCTGCGTGGTCGCGAGGAGGCGACTGGCCGCGGCGTAGGTATCCTCACTCTTAAACTCTTGAAACGAATCGGCAAAAACCCTATCGGCTGCACCATTGCTGTGCAAGGTTTCGGTAACGTGGGGCTGCACGCCGCCAAGTTCCTGCGCGAGGCGGATGCGAAAGTTGTGGCCATTAGCGATGTAAGCGGCGCGTACTACGATGAAGCAGGCCTCGATATTATGCATGCCATCCGCTATTCAAACCTGCACGAGCGATCACTTAAAGGCTACGAGGGTGCAGAACTGATCACGAATGAAGAACTGCTGGAACTCGACGTCGACGTACTCATTCCGGCCGCATTGGGCGGGGTGATCAGCGAAGAAAACGCCGCGCAAGTGAAGGCCCCCATAATTATCGAGGCCGCCAACTCCCCGGTAACTCCAGCGGCCGATGCCATTCTCGATGAGAAGGGCGTCCACGTGCTGCCTGACATCCTTGCCAACGCCGGTGGTGTGACGGCTAGCTATTTCGAGTGGGTGCAGAACCGCCAGTACTACAACTGGACGCTCGACCGTGTGCGCGGCGAGCTAGACCGCGTGCTCTCTCAAGCGTTCGAATCCACCTGGGAACTGGCGAGCCAACACAAAGTAAGCCTGCGCACCGCCGCGTTCATGCTGGGAATTCAGCGTGTCGCGAAAGCGGTGACGCTGGGCGGGGTGACTTGAGTGCTTTACCAGCGAGCCCAAGGGCCAACCCAGTAACTGAAGGTGAAAGCATCAGCTATAAGGGCACCGAGGATCATCAAAGCTAAAGTGGCCACCACAGTAGTCAGAAAGCGCTTGGCGAGTAGCGGTCTCAGTTCTAGCTTCCTAGTGTTCGGATCATTATTCCATCGCTTGTGTAAGATAATTAATGAGAGCGCACTGATTGCAAAGTCAATTAGAATTGGTGGCCAAATCAGTAAATAGGCGAGCTCCTCCCAAAAGGCAACTCTCGAAACTCTGCAGTAGTCAAATACTTCGACGCAGCAAGCAATTATTGCCGCTGAAAGAGCCAGTATTGGAGCTCGTGGCCTCTCCGGATAGTAACTTACAGATGGCGAATTTTCGCGCAGGGTCACCAGTCGATAAGCAATCGTAACGCTCAGAATAATCGCCAAAAACGCAAAAGCGATCAAATTGTCCGTCGGTGGTAGTTTGTCCTCGCTTGCGAAATCGGGTGATGCAAGTGGGAAAGCTTCGGAGTGATACCAGTACCAGTATCCAACTGCACAACAAGCCAACGCGAAGGAACTGATGGCAGCGATGGAGCGCCGCTTGGCAGGATGTGTAGTAGAAAAATAGTAAGCTGCTAAGCAGGCCGAAATAAACCATGAGACTGCGACCGCAAGCGATAGATAGAAGAATAGTGTATCGGCTCCCGGGAGAGAGAGATAAGTCCCTGGTCGCTGAAATAGCAGGCCATGACCTATCTCGACACCTTCCATGGCGAAGTGAACGAGAGCGCGAGTCAGACCTTGCGCGACGAGCATTATCGCTAAGTAGATCACTACCAACAAGCAAACCACGATGTTGATAGAAAATTGGAGCGGTAGAAAAGATTGGTTCCTGCTTGGCCGAGTGTTTTCGGTTACGGTAAGCAACCAAATTCCAATCACTGCCTTCACAATGAAGCTGGGGAATATTTCGTCGTATACATGTGTTAAGTCTTCATTGCTACCGAAAGCTAAGACACCACGGTCAATCAATAGTCGCAGCATGATGCAAAAAAAGAGCAGCAATGAAAACGAAGTTCTCCAGGCAATTCCGAATACGACGGCGAATCGCTGGCTGCCTTGGGATGACTGAGAGAGTAAATTCTGTGCGAGAAGAACCACTTCCTGTAGCAATTGAACAGAAACTATCGTTGCTGCCGCTGCGAAGAGTGCCTGCACCAACCACACATGCGTATTGTCAGCAAGCCACTCATCATCGGTGGCACTCTCTGCAGCGAGTCCCACGGTGATTGCAACTGCAACGAACGTAATCGAAAGCAATAGCTGAGCCACACTAATCTGTGGTTTCACGGGAGTGGATTTCGATTTGGTCATGCTAGTTGCGAATACAGAGGCTATCGCGATAGTTCCTTGAGTATCCCACCCGCCTGCCGTACTTCCTCAGCTGTAACCCCCAAGTGCGTCACAGCACGCATTTTCTGTGGTGCCACGTCGAACATCAGCACGCCTCGCTCGGCAAGCTTCGCGTTGAACTGCTCAGCCGTACCGAGCCGCTCATCAACGTCAAAGAAAACCAGGTTGGTCTGCACCTCGCCAGCGAGCGTGAGCCCCTCGGCTTCAGAAATCGCTTGAGCAAGCGTTAGAGCATTAGCATGATCTTCGGCCAGTCGATCGGTGTGATTCTCCAAACCGTACAGCGCACCGGCAGCTAAGATGCCTGCCTGGCGCATGGCTCCGCCGAGTGCTTTGCGATGCCAGCGGGCACGTTCAATATGCTCGGCGGTTCCACACAATGCTGAGCCGACCGGTGCGCCCAAACCCTTGCTGAAACAAACGCTCACGGTATCGAAGTGCTGAGCCCAATCCTTTGCCGCAATGCCGGTGGCAACGACTGCATTGAATAAGCGTGCCCCGTCGAGGTGACGCTTCAAGCCGTGCGTTGCGGCCCACTGGCAGATTTCTTGGACGGCTTCGATGGGCTGGATCGTACCACCACCGTAGTTGTGGGTGTTTTCTAAACACACGAGCCGTGTCTGTGCACAATGCATATCCACGCGGCGAATGCGATCGACAAGCTGCTCAGGCTCCAGAATTCCCCGCTGGCCGGGAATTGCTTGGACAGCAACTCCCCAGACCTGAGCATAGGAACCTTGCTCGTAGCGGAGGATGTGGCAGCTTTCCTCGGCGAGAAATTCATCACCAGGGCCACAATGGACGCGGATGCCCAGCAAGTTTCCCATCGAACCCGAAGGGACAAACAGGGCTCTTTCCTTGCCGAGGCGCTTGGCTATTGTCGCTTCGAGCTTGGCGACCGTTGGGTCCTCGCCAAACATATCGTCGCCCACCTCAGCGGTAGCCATGGCCGCTCGCATCGCATCAGTCGGCTTAGTCACGGTGTCGCTACGAAGATCAATCATGAACTTATTCCTCTTAGTGGATGTCCAATCCAAAGCTGGAGCCTAGAGGCCCTTACTGTGACACGATAAACTGAATTTATCAGAATAGTCCAATAGCTTACTCTCTCTTGCCTGCCATGAATATTGAACGAATCGACACGAGCGAGCCGACCTCGGGAGAGCAGATTGCTGCGCTGCGAGCGAAGCTGGCCCCTGAGGGGAATGTTGTCAGCGAAGCGGGGCGCCAAAAGACGATCGAGGTGTTTGGCGAGCCACTCTCACCTGTGGAAGTAGTCGAGCGTATCTGCGGCGACGTGCGTGATCGCGGTTTGGCGGCTGTGCTGGAGTACACCAGTAAGCTCGATGGGAAGGATCTCTCTGATTCGCAGTTGCGCGTTAGTGGCGACGCACTGGAAGCGGCCCATCGTGGGGCAGATCCTCAATTGCTGGCTGCGGTGCGCCGGATTCGTGAGAACGTCTTGCGATTTCAAGAAGCCATTCTCCACCAGGACGTCACAATTGATGTGCCAGGAGGCGGGTTTCTTACCCAGCGTTACTTGCCGTTGAAACGCATCGGCGTGTGCGTTCCTGGCGGTGCAGCTGCCTATCCCTCGACGGTCATCATGACCGCTGTGCCCGCCCAGGCCGCGGGCGTCGAGCAAATAGCCGTGGTCGCTCCGCCTACAGAGTTTGGTTCCTACAACGATGATCTCCTAGCAACGTGTCACGAGTTGGGCATCACCGAAGTGTATCGCATGGGCGGTGCGCAGGCGGTTGCTGCTTTGGCCTATGGCGTAGAAGGCGTGCCTGCCGTCGATAAGATCGTAGGTCCGGGCAACCTGTTCGTGGCACTTGCCAAGAAACATGTGTTCGGCGACGTCGATATCGACTCCATCGCCGGGCCGAGCGAAGTCATTGTCATTGCCGACGACACAGCAAAGGCGGACTATCTAGCGGCTGACATGCTCGCGCAGGCAGAACACTCGCCAGGTTCCAGCATTTTCATTACCTGGCACGCACCGCTCATCGACGAAGTGATGAACGAGCTCAATCGCCAACGGCAGACACTCTCTCGCGGCGAGTTAGCCCAGCAGGCGTTAGAATCATTCGGCGCGCTGATCCTCGTGCAAGATCGTGCTGAAGCGGCAGACTTGGCTAACGAGCTTGCCACAGAGCATTTACATCTCCAGTGTGACGATGCGGAAGATTTGCTCGCAGAGATTCGCTATGCAGGCGCCGTGTTCGTGGGGCCGTACTCACCCGTGGCTGTGGGCGATTATGCCGCAGGTCCTTCGCATGTGTTGCCCACCGGGGCGACGGCAAGATTTGCCAGCGGACTTTCTTCAAACGATTTCTTACGCAGCAACAGTGTCATTCATTTCACGCGAGACAGCCTGAACTCAGTGGCTGCTGACGTGAAGACCTTGGCCGAGAAGGAAGGGTTCACTGCCCATGCTGAGAGCGTTGCGATCAGGCTGCGCGCGGAGAACCTTTGAGAGTTATTTTCTTAAGAACCACAGAGGACACGGAGGTACACAGAGTAAAATAGTGAGAGACAAGATTGATGAGGAATGCCGAACGTACGCTTGAAGCAGCTTCCATCGTGACTCTCGTCCTAGCACTTCATTCATTTGCTGTTTCATGACGTACCAGAGTCATTCTTTTATCGCCCTACAGAACACAATCTGCAAATATCCGCCCAATCCGCGTCCCATTCCTTTCCTCTGTGAACCTCCGTGTCCTCCGTGGTTCATAGAGAACCGGTAGTAGTAAGTGTCACCATGCAAGTAAAACCCAACATCGCAGCGATGCGTGGCTACGTCCCTGGAGAACAACCCCAGAGTGGCACGTGTATTAAACTCAACACGAACGAAAACCCGTATCCCTGTTCGCCAAAGGTGAAGGCAGCCATCGGTCGTGTTTGCCAGACTGGGCTACAAAAGTACCCCGAACCTACGGCCAAGGACTTCCGCTTACGCGCGGCAGAACTGCTCAGTAGTGAGTGTCCGAACATCACGCCGGATTGGATTCTGTGCGGCAACGGTAGTGACGATTTGCTCACCATCATCACTCGAGCGTTCGTGGACGCAGGCGATACGGTACGGTTTCCGCTGCCGAGTTACGTGTTGTACGACACGCTGGCCGAGATCCAGGGAGCGGTGTGCGACCGCGTTGCCTTTAATGCCGACTGGACCTTGCCATTGGAGTTTAGCTCTGATCGAGAGGGGCTCAAGCTGGCGTTTCTGGCGAACCCCAATAGTCCCTCGGGGACCATATTGCCTCCGGTCGAGGTTTTACGAATTGCCACTGCCCTGCCCTGTCCACTTGTCGTGGATGAAGCGTATGTGGACTTTGCGGACGAGAGTTGCCTTTCGCTGCCGTCGCAAAACGAGAATGTAATTGTCACGCGAACGATGAGCAAATCGTATTCTTTAGCGGGCCTCAGGTTCGGGTATGCGATTGCGCAGCCGCAGGTCATTGAGCAGCTTGCCAAAGTGAAGGACTCCTACAATTGCGATGCAATTTCTATCGCCGGTGCGACCGCGGCGATTGACGATCGCGCGTGGTTCGACGAGATGCGCTCCACGATTCTTGCCACCCGCAAGCGCATGCTGGCGGCGCTACGAGAGCTAGGCTTCGAGTGTGTGGATTCGCAAGCGAATTTCGTATGGTGCAATCACCCTGAAAAGCCGCCGGGCGAATTGTACGAGCAGCTCAAAGCGGCTGGCATTCTAGTGCGCTACATGAAGTACCCCGACTGGGGCGAAGGTATCCGCATTACAGCAGGAACTGACGAGCAAGTCGATTCGCTGCTCAATCAACTGGAATCGATCCTGGGATAGCTTTTGACTCAAAGACGCTATGGACGCAGAGAATCGCAGAAAGCAGACTCAGGAAATAGCCTTTTACAAACGTAAGATAGAGCTTAGTCATTATTGTTTTCCATTAGAGCATGATGAGAGAACGCGTCTTTTTTGATGCTTAGCGTTCTTAGTGACTTTGCCTCAAAGAAGTTTAGCGGCGATACTCTAGGCCGAACTGCAGGCCGTGATAGACCAGCGAGGTAGAGATCAAGTCGGGCGAGAAAGCCGCGTCGAGTCCTTCGCCGACGCCATCGACGAAGAGAACCTGGTAACCACTGGTGAGCGCCAAGCATCGGTTGATTCGCAACTGCGCGGTGAGCCCCAATTCGCCGAGGAAGGCCGCTTCAGCGAAGTCACGCCGAACGGTCGAGCGACTTTCGCTGCTGCTCTGCGAGAATTCATTTACGAGGGGCGTGGAAAGATCGTCGCCAGCGGTGATTGTGGTCACTGTGCGCGTGATATCGGCACGCTTGAACATGTTGCAATAGACGCCTGCGTTGGCAAAGGGTTCCAAAGTAAACCGGCTATTCACTTGCCAAGTGTCGCGAAGTCCGCCGAGTTGAAATCCAATCAGACGATTCTCCAATATAAAATCTTGGCCATTGTCTATCGTTGCGAATGGAGCTGCTGCTGGATCTGCCGGAGCTGGGTTCGCGATATCGTTTGCCGTAAAGTCGCGGAAATCTTCATCCAATTCTACATAGCGGAATCCGGCAAAAAACTTCCAAGTGGAAGGCCGCTGCGTGAGGAAGTTGATTTCAATTGAGTTGAGTGAAGTCTGGTAGTCGAATGATCTTGTCGCTCCGCCCAGATCGTATTCTGCCCGCGAATTCCAGGCACCGACTCCCTCGTAACCAATCTGCAGCCCGTACCCGTGCTCGTTGTAAGCGGTAGCGAACACCCGAGCACCGGGGCTGTGATCGAACTGGCTGATGAACTCCGGTGCGACACCCACATCAGCTGTGACGCGGCTCCAATCCGCATCTTCGCGATAGAGCATGAGCCCGCTGGCTTCGACTTCCCAGTGCGGTCCAAGACACCACTCATCGCAGTTTCCAGGCCCCTTGATCCAGTGGAAATACTGGGTATTGCACCCGCAGCGGCTGCATCCCCCGGCGCATGCTCCCTCGGAACAACCGCTGCAGGCCGACTCGTAGCTTCCATACGGTTGGAATGTCTCGTCGGCTAGCGAGGCCTCGACCGCAAGCGGCCCCGCTGGCTGGTCCTCGTTAAGATAAACTTCCTCCTGCCCGTGGGCAGTCGTTTGTCCAATTCCCACTAGCAGAAGCAGCAAGTGAACTCGATGGGTGAGCAGTGATGTAGCCATACGGCGAACTGCGATGAGTTGATGGAGTACGAGCATGTGTCGCAATGGGCGTAGAGTGAGGTTAGAAAGTTCCTATTATCGGTCTAATCGACCTCCGATGATCGGTAGCCCCAGTAAGACCTCTACGAAGCGTTTGCCTTCGCTAGACTGCCTAGGTTGCCGCGCCGTCTGGCTCGCAACTTCAGTCTTTCCTGAAAATTTGGGGACGTGACTTTCGCAAGGTTTGCACAAGAAAAGGACCGCAGTTTTCTCAGTTTGATTGCCGGTAATCGCCCTACCCAGTGGGTTTCAGGTTGTAGGGTTGTGCAGAGCCGAAGCCCGGCACGCGGTGCGCTGATTGAGATGCACCGCAGCAAGGATTCACGAAGATCCGCTGCTGACCCGGGCCAAGGCTTCCCACCTACAACCACGTGATTGCTAGCAGGAAGTACAGTCATGGATAACCGTCTCGCAACTCTCGCCCTCCGCACAGCCGCTTGTCTAATAGTTTGCGGCCTGATTGCGAGTACGCTTTCGTCAGCAGCAACGGCCCAATATTGCACGCCAGACCAATGCGATATCTGTGACCTGTGCAATAACTGCTTGAGCTGCTGCCACGAGGCGCCAGAGTTGTGGCTCGTGAACACTCGTTGTTTGCCAAAGTGTTGCGGGCTGGACGCAGGATTTGAGCGCATCTCCATCAAACGCTACGACCGGGAGTGTTGCACTTGGGTTCGAGAAACGTATGAGTCGTTTCTCGCACATGAACAAGCCAATCCGATGCCCACGATGTTATTTTCCCATGGCAACACGCTCCAACATAAAGGTGCGTTGAAGCAAATGTGGCTCGTGCAATGCAAACTCAAGTGTTGCCCAGGTAAGAAGCGACTGGTCTACTGGTCTTGGCCAGCTCAAGTGGCTTTCAAGAGGCCCATTCTCAAGCCACGACAATTGGTTGAAAAGAATCTGAAGGCCAAATTCAAATACGCGGAGTACCAAGGGTACTACATGGCAAAGTTCGCTCAGAGAATGACCTTCAGCGAACGGGTGACACTCGGCGGGCATAGTTATGGCGGAATCATAGCCGCTGCTGGGGCTCACTACTTAGGAGGCGGTAGCCTCCGTTGCTTGGCGCTCGAGGGGAGCCAACCAATCGAAAAGGATAACCTGCGCCTAGCAATCATCTCAGGTGCTTTCGACAACGATGCGATGCTGCCCGGACGCCGCTACGGGCAATCATTCGTTGCTTCAGAAAAGGTGCTCAGCACGCGCAACGAAGCGGATAAAACATTGATGAACTGGCCGAAATATTCGATGTACGGTCGTAATTCAATCGGCGTCACGGGCATCAACGCAAATCGACTGGGGCAGTATTATAACAAATTGTGCCAGATCACCATGACTCGTGATGTCGGCAAGAGTCACTACATTGAGCCCCATCTCAACAGCAATCGACTGCTCAACATGATTTGTTGCGTAGCGTTTCCTAGCTGCCCTGCTTGCTACGAGAACATGACCGCAGAAGCCGAAGGCGAAGCTATTCAGACGGCAATGAACTTGGGCGATCAGTTGATCGGCTGGCGCGTCTCAGCGGTATGGAAATAGCCGTTCTGCAAGTAATTTAGGGTATTCTCTCGCACCGACTTGTACTTGGCCATCAACTGGTGAATGCCCTTCACCTGGATGAAGTCGTTGGCGCCTGCCAGCTTCATGGTTTCCACGCTTAGCAATGCGTCGTCGTCGCCTGGGATGGAGGCGAGATAGCCTTCCTCATCGCCTTTTCCACCGGCTAGGACGCCGAATTCAAAGTCGGGCGTAACCAGTTGCTTCTCCAGCTCAGGCCAGCCTAGGTCGGGAGCTAACTGATTGAGCGGTTCGCCGGCAAACATTTGAGCCAGCTTGTTGCCTGCCCACTTGTTGGCCATGCCAGCACCGTGGTTTGGTGGTGAGATCATCACCATGCGACGGAATTTGACTTTCGGCCGCTGGTCCTCAGGAAGTTGAGACAAATCGTAGAGGTAGTGCCTCGTCACAATGTTGCCCATGCTGTGGGCCACGAAGTCGATGGTCTCTACTCCTTCGAGATGTCGAATTACACTCGCGAGGGAGTCGCTATGGTCTTCGATCTTTCCCATCGTCGAAGGGTAGCCAACGTTGACCGTGGCAAAGTTGCCCTTCTCCGTGAGTTCGTCGGCCAACCCTTGCATGTAATTCCGAGTTGCCCCTAGTCCGTGGATCACTATGACAACGTGCTTGGGCAGTTCAGGAATCGCCTGATCACGGCGCGCTTCGTAGAATTTCTCTTCGCAGTTTTCAAACGACCCAATCGCAACCTTGTAGCCCTTGGGGTCAAGCAGGCGGTAATGGCCAATGACAGCGTGCTTTTGAATCCGCCAGCCGTTGTAGATGACCTCGTCCGACCAAGTCAACGCGCCGCCACCGATGGCTTTATTTCCGATTCCCAGTAAGCGTCCCCCCTGAGCCTGGGTTGGCGTGGAGGCGCAACCGAGGATTGTTGTGAACAGAAGGGCGGAAAGCAGCAAAGAAATAGGGCGTGTCATTTGGGGACTCCCGCTGCAAAGCAGCTCACGGGTACAGACGTTGGTTCAAGGTATTGTGCTGAGCGGCGTTCTATCTTAGCCGAGCCTTGCCCCAGGGCCCAGCGTGAATACGAATGAACGTGACTAAAGGTTCGGCAGATGTCAGAATCCGCCGACTGCGGACTTTCAGCAAACCCACTGCCCGGTTAGGGTAAATGCATGCCAGCACGAACCTACCAGACGGCCTACCAATACGACGTCATAGTGATTGGCGCTGGCCATGCAGGCACAGAAGCTGCCTTAGCGTCGTCCCGTTTGGGGGCCCGCACGGCATTGCTCACCACTAATTGCGACACCGTAGGCCAGATGAGTTGCAACCCGGCCATCGGAGGGGTGGGCAAGGGACAGATCGTGCGGGAGATCGACGCGCTCGGCGGAGCAATAGGCCAGGCGATTGATGCCACGGGTATTCAGTTCCGCATGCTCAACCGCCGCAAGGGCCCCGCCATGCACAGTCCGCGAGCGCAGGCGGACAAGAAACTCTACCAGGCACAGGTTAAGCGCATGGTCGAAGAGCAACCCAACCTCACGCTGCGACAAGAAGCGGTCGAGGACTTGTTGCTAGAAAAAATCAATGGTCAGCAGCGTATTGTTGGCGTACGTGTCCGTGGCGATGTCACCTACGAAGCGCCCGCGGTGATTCTCACTACGGGCACTTTTTTGCAAGCGCTAATGCACACTGGCGAAGAGAAAACCTCCGGCGGTCGGGCGGGCGAAGGAACCAGTAGCGGCATCAGCGGAGCACTCGAGCGACTAGGCATGCGGCTCCAGCGATTTAAGACGGGCACCCCGCCACGGCTAAATGGTCGCACGATCGATTACTCAAAGACTGAACTACAGCCCGGCGACGATGCCCCCCAGCCGTTTTCGTTCTTGAACGATACGCTCTCTGTCGAACAGATGCC
Source organism: Adhaeretor mobilis (assembly GCF_007741515.1). Taxonomy (GTDB): domain Bacteria; phylum Planctomycetota; class Planctomycetia; order Pirellulales; family Lacipirellulaceae; genus Adhaeretor; species Adhaeretor mobilis. Next base: position 4,111,553 of record NZ_CP036263.1, on the reverse strand, counting down.
CTGTCATATTACTTACACGAACGAGCAGGTACACCAACTCATCCGCGACAATCTATCGCGGGCACCCATGTACTCCGGCCAGATTGATAGCAACGGTCCCCGCTATTGCCCTTCCATCGAAGATAAAATCGTTCGCTTCGCCGATAAGTCGCAGCATCAGTTGTTCTTAGAACCCGAGGGCCGCAATACGCTGGAAGTCTACGTAAACGGCGTGTCCACGAGCCTACCGAGGGACGTGCAGGACGCTATGTTCCGGCTGATTCCAGGGCTAGAAAACGCAGAGATCATGCGTTACGGCTATGCCGTGGAGTACGACTTTGCTCCGCCCGATCAGCTCACCAACACGCTGGAATCGAAACTCGCCGGAGGGCTCTATCTAGCAGGCCAGATCAACGGAACTACAGGCTACGAGGAAGCCGGAGCCCAAGGACTCGTCGCCGGAGCAAACGCAGCTCTCAAGCTTGCTAGTCGCCAGCCACTGGTGCTCACGCGGGATCAATCCTATATCGGCGTGCTGATCGACGATCTTGTGACTTGTGGCGTTGATGAACCCTATCGCATGTTCACGAGTCGCGCGGAGTACCGTCTGCTATTACGACAGGACAACGCGGACCGACGCCTTACCCCGCTCGCTGCAAAGCTCGGCCTAGTTGGGGAAGATCGTCGACTACGTTTGGAAGAAAAAGTATCTGCCGTAGAAAGTGCTACAAATCTGCTGGAAAATACTTACTATCAAGGCTCCCCGTTGTCGAAGTATCTTCGCCGACCAGAAGTCGAGTGGTCGGACATGGTCGAGCAACTGCCCGAACTCGCTAGCCTTGCCCACGACGCAAGCACTCAAGTGTTGAACGACGTGAAGTACGCCGGCTACATTGCGCGCCAGCAGGTAGAAATCGATCGCCAATCGCGTCTCTCAGCGAAGCGCATTCCCGGAAGCTTCGACTACGAGAAAGTTTCTCAGTTGCGCGCCGAAGCGCGTGAGAAGCTCACGCAGATTCGGCCAGCGGATCTATCGCAGGCCAGCCGCATCAGTGGTGTTACGCCAGCAGATATAGCATTGCTGATGGTTTACCTCGACCGCTGAGACGCTCGGCCAATGGTGCAGAGAGCCCAACTTTCTCTTGCTGTCTCCTCGCGATTGTCACGCTTTCTCGGTGAATCTGCCAATCTGCGGTTTTTGGGAAAAATAGAACTCAAACCGCTATTTCGCTGTAAAGTGTTCTCTACCAAAGATTTACGGATTTACAACCGATGTTGACGCGACCTTTCAGCCCGTTATAATTCCGCAGTTGGCAATTCAGGGGGAATTGGCTGTTCCGGCGGATATTACCGTCTGAAGAGCTTCGATACTTTGAGTTGGCATCGGAAGGATTGAGGGTCTGCGTATACCCGGGGGACTAAGGTGCCGGGGACGTGGCGGACGCTACATGACCTAGAGCACTCAACTAGCTTAGCCCGTGGTCCGCGAGCGAAGCCCATTGATCGCATGTCATTGAAACTCAATTGCAGGCTTTGTCTTGCCGGTTAACAAACTGGCACAGATGGGCGTAGGTTTACCACAACTAGGGTCACGGTGGCATCGATCGTTAACGCCTCCAACCATCGACTAAGGAGAGAGGTGGTTTTGTCATGAAAACTGTATTTACAACTGGCGAAGCAGCGAAGATCTGCAAAGTTAGCCAGCAAACGATTATCCGTTGCTTCGACTCGGGGCAACTCAAGGGATTTCGAGTTCCCGGCAGTCGCTTCCGCCGCATTCCGCGTGAGCAGCTCTACTCGTTTATGCGCGACAACGGCATCCCAACCGATGCACTTGACAGCGGTAAACGCAAAATCCTCGTCGTCGACGATGATGAAGATTTGGTCGAATTGATTGTCGATGCGATTGAACGCGATGGTCGATTCGAAGTTCGTAGCGTGAACAATGGCTTCGGTGCAGGCATGCAAATCAAGGAATTCACGCCTGATTTGATCGTGCTGGACGTCATGCTACCCGATATCAACGGAAAAGAAGTTTGCCGTTTGGTTCGTTCGCAGAAGAGCATGGACGAGGTGCGCGTCATTTGTATTTCAGGCATGGTCGAGGCAGACAAGATTCAGGAGCTCCACGAGGCAGGTGCGAACGAATTCATGAAAAAGCCGTTTGATGTGGATACGCTTGTCGCCAAGATTTGCCAACTGCTGGAAGTCGAAGTCATGCCAGCAAAGTAGCTTAGTGACTTGTTAAGCAGCCAGACGCAAGTAAATTTGACGAACTCGCTCCCCCCTCGGCCTAGCCGGGGGATTTTTTTGCGCTATGTCTCTACACGATGTTTCTACACGATATGATTGAGATCATGAGCCAGGCCAGCCCAGAATTCGAAGCGAGACTTGAGAGTGCGAAGCTCGATGCCATGAAGGAACTCGCCTACGGTGCGAGCCATGAGATCAACAACCCACTTGCAAATATCTCAGCCCGTGCCCAGGCGTTACTACGGGACGAGCAGGACCCTGATCGCCGCCGCACCATAGAAGCCATCAACGAGCAATCGCTTCGAGCTCACGAGATGATATCCGATCTCATGCTCTTCTCTCGTCCCCCTGCGCTGGAGTACACCGAAGTCGATCTTGCAGCGTTAATAAAGCAATCTGCAGACGAAGCCAAGGAAGTCCTTCAGTTACACGAAGTAGGCATTGAGTTAGTGGTTAAAGCTGAGCCGTCTACTATTCAGGCGGATCGTTCCCAACTGCTAATCGCCATAGGTGCGCTAGTGCGCAACTCTTTGGAAGCGATTGGCACGGCCGGTAACATTAAGCTTTCAGCACGAATTGAGAAAGAGCAAGCAAAGGTCCTCGTCGAAGACGATGGCCCCGGAATTCCCCCAGAGATTCGCGAGCACATGTTCGAGCCGTTCTACTCGGGGCGCGAAGCGGGCCGAGGGCTCGGGTTTGGTCTCTCTAAGTGCTGGCGGATTGTGAGCGAGCACGGCGGCATAATCAAAGTTGAGTCGCCCGAGGCCGGAGGAGCGATATTTAGTATCTCGCTTCCCACCAAGCAAAAGACTCGTTAGCCGGCGAGAAAGCTGTCGCGCGGGCTGCACTCACCTGTGAATGTGAGACCTGTCGAGAACGTAGGGTTCTAACGAATGCGATTCTCACGTCGAGCTTGCTCGCCGGCTAACCACTTCCGTTCTCGTCATCGAAGAGATCCTCCGCGTAGCCTGGAGGAAAGGGGTTGTCGAGCGGCAACTCCGCTGGAGGCTTCGCTGGCCGGTCCGGTGATTTGTGCGGTTTCTCACCCTCCTCGACTTGAAATTCTTCAAGCCAATATTCGACTTCTTTGGAGGAGAGTTGGCCCGACGGTTTCGAGGGGCTTGGCTTCTCTGCTGATTTTCCGCGACGCTCTCGATCACGGATCAGTTGGGCGTACCAAACGTCGCTATCGATGAACGGCGCCCGGCGTTTCCTGGCAGCACGCTGCAAACGATGATCGCTGGAGACCACCAGCAATTTTCGTGGCGAATGGTCCGCGGCGATCAGTTCTTCGATCATTGCGTCGGCATCTTCGTATTCCGACGCATAGTGAACGGTCATCCCGGTGTGTGTGATCGTTCGAGGCAAGCCAGGCGGTGCTTCGGCAGCGTCGAATACGATGGTTGTTCGAGGCAGCTCTGGGGGAGCTATCGAGGCGGCGAGGAAACGCAGCAACGCCTCGCGCGATCTCTGTAAACTTGCCCCTCCTCTCCCAGGGCCGAAGATGCCAGCTTGGTGCAACAGATTGTAGCCATCGATCAGCAGGGCCATGATGCGGTTTTGCAGAAGCCGGTTAGCTTAGCGGGCAAGTCTTGCTTCCAGCGTGCCAGCCGTTCCTTGCCAGTCTCCGTACTGATCGCGGAAGAAACGCGAGATCTGATGTTCGACACTAAACACGTGTGCAAGCAATGAAGCGCGTGCCCACATGCCATTACGTGCTTGACGGAAGTACATCGCACGAGGATCGTCGTCGATCTCGGTTGGAATCTCCTTAAAATGTTGATCTCGCGGAAACGGATGCAAGATAGGTGCATAGCGTTTCATACGCGCGACCAAACCAGTTGTGAGCTTGTAACGGCCGAAGTCGATCTGTGCGAAGGCGGCCTCATCTTCCTGGTTATTGTGCTCGTTTTGAATACGTGTCATATACAAAGCGTCGAGTTGCTCGATCAGGGGTTTCCCCTCCAGAGGGGCTTCTAAGGAATCAACTTCAAGAATTTGCACGTTGCAATTTTGCAAGTGCTGACGCAAATCGTCACCCATGACCAGCTTCGGGTGATCGGGCGAAACGAACGCAAGGGTCACGTTCTTGTAGTGAGCAAGCAGCGTTGCAAGGGATCGCACTGTTCTCCCGCGGCCAATGTCACCGCAAAAGGCGTAGACTTTCCCGGATAGTCCCTTGCAAAGACTGGGGTAGTCGCGTACCAGTTGCTCGAAGCGTGTTGAAATTGGCGAGTCACGCGGGTCGGTGAACTGGAAGGTCCGCTGTAATGTGTAAACGTCCAGCAATGCTTGAGTGGGATGTTGATCTGCTCCCGAACCGGCGTTGATGATCGGCACGCTGCGATTGCCGGAGGTCTCCAGGTCGTTCATTAAATAGGCGCATGACTCCGCCAGGCGAGCGACCGGGCTGCGCATAATGATCAGATCGAAATAGCTGCTAAACATTCTCAGCGAATCGAAACGGGTTTCGCCCTTCGTTTCCGACGAGGTGGCCGGATTGCGAACTTCGTTGCACGTGATACCAAGGATCTGGCAGGCCGACATGAACGAGAGAAACGTCCGCGTCGAGGGCTGCGTGAAGTACAACATCGCCCGTTTGTGATGCAGCAAGTTAATGAGAAAATCCTGCCCCTCACGACTCTTGGAAATCTGTCGAATCTCGTCTGCGGTACTTGCAACGCTTTCCAGCATATCGACACTAAATTGCCGGCCGAAAATCACGTGGCGCGGCCGATCCTCCCGATTCAACTCAGGGATTTTCATACGCACCGGGCGATCAATACGCGACTGGTAGAGCAGCAAATCGAGTTCGTCACGCGTCGGTTGCGGATTAGGTGAGGGCTTTTGTGACATCGGACGATCTCGTGGAGGGAAGCAGTGCTCTGAAGTCGATCATCGCACAGAGAGCCTGCATTGGCAAGCTCTGCGCTGCCCGTTGGTTCACGGCTTGGGACGCGTAAACACTGGCTTGTCCTCGGTCGAAAGTTCCGCGTTGTAGCGATACCCTTCGCGTCGAAAACGTCGCAGCCCAGCCAGCGAGTCGATCTGTTTCTCGCACAAATACCGAGCCATCATCCCGCGTGCCGGTTTGGCAAAGAAGCTCAGGACTTGGTACTTGCCCTTGTGCAACTCTTTGAAAACCGGCGTGACGAGCTGGCAGTCGATTTGATTTGCTTGTGCTGCTTTAAAGTATTCGTTCGAAGCCAAGTTGATCAAAAGCCGATCTCCGAATTCCTCAAGCGTACGGTCAAGCTCCCTGGCAATGCGGTCGCCCCAGTACTCATAGAGGTCCTTACCATGCTTGCCAACATGCTTGGTCCCCATCTCTAGCCGATAAGGCTGCATGAGATCCAGCGGTCGCAGCACACCATAGAGCCCCGACAGAATCCGCAGGTGCCGCTGTGCGAAATCGACCGTTTTATCTTCTAGTGTGTCCGCGTTGAAGCCGCGATAGACATCCCCGCGGAATGCGAAAAGTGCCTGCTTCGCTCGCTCTGTATCAGCTTGCTTCGACCAATTAGCGAAATACTCTTGAACCTGCTCGCCAAGGTTTTCGCTAATGCTCATCAGCTTGCGCAGCTCGGCAACGGAGAGCTTCTTCCCCTGGGCGGCCAACCGATTTGCATCTTTGTGGAAGGCTGGCTTTGTCGATTGTTTGACCGGCGAAGGAGACTCGAAGTCGAGCGTCTTGGCGGGGGAAAGGAGGATGATCATGGTTGTCGTTTTAGGTACTGCCTCAAGTAGATATCACTCAGAAACTCGCCAGCGTACGTTGAACAGCCACATCATGGTCAGTAGCAGAGCTCCATTGAGCAATAACGTAAACGCCAGGTAGCCCCAGAAAATGCGAACGTCTATGCGATCGGTATTCGCAACTACCTCTTCCTTGTTGGTGACCGTGAGCGGCAAGTTGAATGCGGCGGCAAAGGGGCTGGTGACTTGGGTCACTTCCGCGATAGCATCGGCATCCGAGTTGGGGAGAAATATCCCTGTGAACACATTGGCCGCCGTTGGCGCGAGAAACAGCGTGCTCAGCACAAGGTAAGAACACATCAGCGCCGTGGCCGACTTGTGGAACAACGTCGAGCAAAACAGTGCCACCATCGCGGTAGTTAACGCCGTGCAGGCCACAATCAACAAATAGCCGCCCATCGTAGGCAGGTTCGACCAATAGTCGCTCGGCATGATGCACGCGAGAATCACCGGCCAGAGCAGGAAACTTGTCAGCACAGACGAAACACGCAAGCCCGAGAGCAGTTTTCCCCACAACATCTGCCAGGGCGTAATGAGAGTGGTGAGTAGCAGGTCGAGCGTTTGGCGCTCGCGCTCGCTGGTTACGCTACCTGATGAGAACACAGGACCCACCAGCAGGTTGAACATGAGCACGTAAGCGATGTACCACGGGGCGTGCTGAGGACGTATGTACAGGCAGACGGCCATGACAAACAGCGCCAGAAACATGCTTATCTGAATCACTAGCCGCAGCATGAGTGTGCCTTGGCTAAAGATTTCGCTGCGGATTTCCTTGTCGTAGATCGGGTTGGCATTTTCCGGCAGGAAAGTCGTTCGCTTCGGCGGAGCAAACATCCTGTCGGGCCAATCTTCGCGATTGATATACAGGCCGACCGCTTCCTTGGCTTCGGTCTCTAAGTCGATTGTCTGCTTCCCTTCGGAGCCCAAGTCCTGGCTGCTCAAGAGTCGTCGCGTAATGTCGTACCAAAGCATCGCTGCAACAGAGCAGCAGGCGACGGGCACGAGCGTGGTGAAGATTACCAGCCGTAAATCGGCATTCTGCTCAAACGCTTGCCAAATCAGCACACCCACCATCACCAGCGGCAACAGAATTAAATAGGAAACCACCAGCGCCGCGCTCGTGCGAGCAAAAAAACTGCTGCACCACAAGCTGATCATGCCGAACAGCACGACCGAGGAAATCATCGCGATGTATGCGGCAAACACTTCGTATAGTGACACGCCGCCTAACGGCAAACAAAGCATGACGATCGGTAGCGAGCAGACCATTAAGATCGCTAAGTGCGTCAGCGAAGCGGCTAGTTTCCCGAAGACAATTGCACCCGGCTTGAGGGGGCTGGCCATGAGCATTTCAAAGCTCTCCCGCTCTTTCTCCCCAGTGATTGCCCCCGCGGCGAAGCTGGGTGTCATCAGCGACACCAGCAAGTACTGCCCGAAGAAGAACAGATTTACCAGCTTCTTGGCCTTATCCGGCCGAGCCAAGTCTAGGGTCTGCTCGCCCGGCCAAGCCGCATAAACCAACAGTCCCAGCAATCCCACGTACGCCGCCAGCAGCAAGAAGCTACGTGCCATGCGCAAGTTGGATACAAGCTCGCGTTGTAAGACAGGGTTTTCTAGGACGTACATAAGGAGGGGGACTTCGGCGGTGCGTGATTGTAGCAGTCAAAGTTGAACTGGCGAATTACGCCGAAGGCGTTGCGCAACATAGCCCAGGGTTGGGCAACAGCGAGCCCCAGCGAGCTTTGGCCTACCCTGGGAAACGGGTGTCATCATATCATCGACCGAGCATAAAGTGTCACACAGCGTTAAAATTGAATCGAGGTCGAAGGTCGCTCCGGCTGGTGGCAACCTGAGCCAGGGCGTCCCTTGTTCGCTTAGGCTCGCGGCGGTTGCCCTGGGCTATAGTACGAATCCCTTCGGGGAAGACTCCGCTGGCTACTTGTCCAAAATTCTGCGATCAATACGATCTTGATAGACCGCATATTTCTCTAAGTTCAATTCTGCTACCGCCTAACCCCTCAATACTCCCGCGGTTGCACCGTCCCTGCGACTCGGCTCGGCAAGCCCATGATCCTTAGGAACCCTTCCGCATCCGTTTGGTCATAGCTGCCGCCGCCTTCCATGCTGGCGATCTCCGCATCGTACAAACTATTAGGACTGGTACGGCTGTGGATCATGACGTTGCCCTTGTAAAGTCCGAGCGTCACTTCGCCCGTTACCGGTTGCTGAGCTTCCTTGATGAACGCCAATAGTGCGTCCATCTTGGGGACGTACCAAAAGCCGTAGTACACCATCTCGGCGACCACAGGGGCGAGCTGATCGCGCAGATGTACCAGATCGCGGTCAAGCGTGAGTTGCTCCAGCGAGAGGTGGGCGGCATACAGCGCCGTCATGCCGGGTGATTCGTAAACGCCGCGGCTTTTCATGCCTACGAAACGATTCTCAACGATGTCAATCCGACCCACGCCGTTGCGTCCGGCGATTTCGTTGAGGCCCTCGACCATCTCCAGTGGCGATTTCGCCTTGCCGTCGATCGATACAGGCACACCCGACTCAAAACCGATGGTAACTTCCTCGACTTTGTCCGGCGCTTCTTGCGGCGAAACGCCCATGCCGAAGTCCACGATCTCCAGACCGTTGACTTCCACTTCTTCCAGCTTTCCCGCCTCGTAGCTAATGTGCAGGCAGTTCTCATCAGAGCTGTAAGGCTTCTCGATCGACGCCTTCACGGGAATTTTCTTTACGTCGCAATAGTCGATCATCTCTGTGCGGCCGGGGAACCTATTGCGAAATTCTTCGATGCGCCACGGCGCGATGATCTTCACGTTCGGATCAAGTGCTTCAGCCGCCAGCTGAAAGCGGCACTGATCGTTGCCCTTGCCGGTGGCACCATGGGCGTAGGCGACCGCTCCCACCTCGCGAGCAACTTGCAAGCACACCTTGGAGATTAATGGTCGAGCAATGGAAGTGCCCAGCAGATAGATACCTTCGTATTTCGCCTGCCATTGCAAAACAGGGAAAGCAAAATCGCGGCACAGCTCTTCGCGAGCGTCGATCAGGCGGGACGAGACGGCACCGTTGTCGGTCGCCTTCTGCATGATTGCCTTGCGATCCTCGCAGGGCTGGCCGAGGTCGACATACACGGCATGTACGTCGTACCCTTCGTCTTGAAGCCAACCAAGAATGACGGAGGTGTCCAAACCGCCGGAATAAGCTAGAACGCAACTAGGCATCGTAAAACTCGCTAAAGGAATGGGCAAATTGAGAGATTACAGACAGTATTTTGGTTCGGACTCTGCCGGGTTACAAGCGGCAGCGAGTTAATGACCAATGACCAACGGCCAATGACCAAAGTTCGTTGAATAACCGCTTGCGTTTGGTCATTTGGGCTTGGTCATTGATCATTTGTTTCAGGCAGTTCCACAATTCGCACGTTTCGGAACCGGATGTCCGTCGTCGGATCGTGCCCCTGGATCGCCAATGTGCCGGGCTTGGTTCGCAGTCCTTTTCTTGGGTTCTCGTGTTCTTGGCGTTCGTCGGTCCAGTCGCTCACCTGGTGGCCGTTCACCCAAGCCGCCATCTGGGGGCCGGTAGCGCTGAGCGTGAGTGTGAACCACTCATGGTCTTTCGCCACGATGCGTCTCGCGTTCTGGCGACGGAAGAAGCCGCCGGTACCGCAGTCAAACGGCTGAGTCGCGTCGCCCTCTTTCATGGCGTTACTGATTTGACATTCGTAGCCCATCATGAAATCGCCGGGGATGCAGCGGAAGAACATGCCGGTATTTAACCCGTCGCCATCGACGCGGCAATCGAACTGCATCAGAAAGTCGCCGTAGGACTTGTCGCTTTCAAGCTGGCCACGACCATTGAGCACTTGCAGTTCGCCTTGGTCGGTAATCTTGAACTCGCTTGCCTCGGCTTTGTCTGTGTTCCAGCCGGCGAGAGATTTTCCGTCGAAGATTGATTCTAAGGAGAGCGGGCGCAGGCGAATGTTGCGAAACGCGATTTCCCCCCTGCGGAACTGCAAGCCGATATGTCCCGTTGTAGATTTCGAGATAGTAGCGAGCGACTGGGGAGCGCCATCTAGCACGACGGCCAGCAAGCTCGTGCTGGCGGGGCCATCGGGCATCTGCTTAATTACGATCCGCAGTGTGTGCCATTTGCCATCCCAGGGGTCCAGTTTGACCGTCTCTCCGCTGTCCAGTTTTTCGAAACGGGGGAGCTCCTTATCGTAGATGGTATCGCGACCAACCAAGTGCGAGGTAGGCGAAGCATCCTCAGGCGGCGCGATGTTGACCTCAATGCAATCGGCTGCTGCGTCTTTCGGTGTGCGAGACGCTCGCAGAAATATGCCACTATTGGTTTCCGGCGGGCAGCGATACTCGACTTCAAGCTCGAAGTCGGCGAATTGTGCATTCGTCATGAGGAAGCCAGACTTGCCGCTATCGACGTGTATGGTGCCGCCTTTCACGCTCCAGTTGGCAGCGCTTGTGGGTGTCCAGCCGAAGAGCGTCTCGCCATCGAAGAGCGAGATCCAACCCTCGGCGGCTTGCTCAGAAGTAAGCGTGTTGTGTTTGGATGCTGTCTCCTTGGCACTCGCTGAGGTCGCTAATGCAAGAAAGAAGAGAACTAAAAAGTAGCGAAGCGGCATGTCAGATCTTTCCGATTTGAAGATGGTTACGGAATTTCACGCGAGGTACACCTCGCGCGGAGATGTGCTCTCTGAGGTTCAATCACAGTGAGCAGGTAAGCACAGAGTATACCCGACCTATTCGCACCCGACGATTCCCAACCGCACGTCGTAGGGGAATGGCACCGGTTGCTCGTGCTCTGCAGGCACCGTGATCTCGATGCGGTTCGTATCGCCAAGCAGCTCGGTCACCTCATACTGCCCCGGCTTGTTGGCCGCAGGTGCTGGAAGTTCTTGCTCGTTCACGACAACCGTGCAGCCCGCGGGCAAGCCTGACACGACCAACCACATGCGGTCGCTGGGTTCCAGCCCGGTCGGCTTGTGGAACCCCCGCGACCAACGCGTGAAGTCGCACGTTTCGCCGGTCTCTTGATCCCAGGGGTGCCGGAGGCGGAAAGAATGAGCGAGAAACATGGGGAGGGGAGGCTGTAGGGAGTTAGGCTGTAGGCTTTAGGGCTGGAGGTGTTAATCTAATCACCTAGCGCCCTACAGCCTACAGTCTAAACACCTACAGCCTAAAACGACTGCGTGACTGAAGTTTCCCGAATCTGGCGCGAGTCGCGCTCGTAGGAACGCATGATGATTTTCAGCGCAGGGAGCGGGACGTCGTAGGGCGGAGAGGTTTCTCGCTCACTAGCATCATCGACACCATCTTGATTATTGTCGTCGAAACCGTTGGTGCCTTGGTCGACAGAATTCCGCCATTCAAGTCCCGCAATCGAATTATTGTCTTGGTCGAGGCCATCGGCTTCGTAGTGGGTGGACCATGTATCGTAGACACGTGGCGTGAAGCTGGCGAGCTGAGAACGAGGATCCATGTTGCCCCAGAATATTGGAGAGCTTGGAGCTACAGGCAATCTTTCGCCGAAATTCACATACCACCCGAGATCGACAAACGCTCCGTAACCGACTAAGCCATCATAGACAGTCCGCCAAGCATAAGGGGCTGGGTCTGAGTTAGTGGCGGGTGTATCAAATCCCGAAGTATCAGAAGCTGATTTCACAACCGCTTGCCAACCAAAATCCCCGGGGGCTAGCACGATTCCATTGCGACTTATCAACGGTGCACTTGGATCGAAGGCACGAACGTCCCATGCTAGTACGTCGTTGAGGATGACATCCTCGCCTTCGCGATCATAAGTCAGAGGTGAGGGGCCATTGGTGACGTGGGCGATCTTCCAGGAATCAGGATTACTGCCTAGTCGCTGCATAACGGGACGCGCCGTTGGGGCTGTAGCACCCCCAGGGATGTTGATCAGTGGTAGCCTGTCGTATACGCCTCCTTGATCAGCCTGCACTGAGTATCCTGAGACTTGTCCAAAGGAGTCGGTGATTGCCGTGACGGTCGCATCAGCGGAATAGCTGTCGGCGGGATTACGTTGCACATTTGCACTGACCGTAGTGTTAACACTAAACCCGGTTCCTTTGTCCAGTAAAACGTGCGGGAAGATTGACGCCGTGCTTCTGAAAAAACGATTCTCACGCTTCGTCAGATCGCTCAGGGTGTTGGGTACCCACTGATTCAAGGTGATGTCGAAGTGAGCAGATATGTCGTACTTCTGAAAGAACTCAGCAGGATTGTTTGGGAACGTAATTGGAGGAATCCACGGAGCGATGAGCAGAGTTCTCCGGTAGACGGTCCGCAGCCCAGCTTCTCCGAGTGATCCATCTGCTGGGTTTTCAATGCAATACCAAATGACTTCGGCCTCTGTCGATTCAGTAGCGCCATCTACCCAAACGCCGCCCGCGTTTTGAATTTGTCCGGGGCCCACAAACGGCTCACCGGAACTCCGCACTGTCAACGCAAGAATGTCATCATAGTCACCAAGTCCGCCTCCATCGGTCACACTTCCGGTCGAAGTATCAACTCGCTGACTAGTTGGAATGAGTGAAGTTGCGTAATCGAGCTCGCCGTTAGCCCCATTGATGTCACCATCAACAAGCGAACTCGGGTTGCTATCCGACCACTGGCCTTCGATGATTTCGATGTACCCATTCCCCGATTCAGGGTTCTGCCAGGGCACCGCAGGGCAGGTCGCGCCGGCGAGGTCGCGTTTGAGCTGCTTACGAGCTTGACGCAGGGTGCTGTCCATCTCGATGGCGGCGCGGCGCACGCGCACGCCGCCGCTGATGTTGGCGAACAGGTTCACGACCGCGGCCATCATGACCAGCGTGATCGCCATGCCGACCAGCATTTCGACAAGCGTTAATGCGTGGCGAAGCCCCCCAGCTGTGCTCGAGGCAGACCGCAAGCGAGAAACTTGGGTGTTGATTCTTAAAATCGATTGCCAGTGATACGGCATCTGTGATTGCTCCTGACGTGCGAACCTTCGACCGCGAGGGTAACCGCGGGGCCTCTGACTAACCGATGAGAATGGTCGATCTACGCGAAGGCAGACCGGCAGCAGTCGGTGATTTGCACTATTCCACAAAGAGAACCGCACGAGCCCTGAAATCGTGCCGGTTCTTGACTGCCTCTATTCTATTGCCTACACCGGTCAAATTCCACTGTTCGGCACACGGAAGTTGGCGGTTTTTCGACGAGAAACGTGAAAATAGCCCGCGAGCTACGCCTCGCGCGGAGAATCGCTAGAGAGTTGCCGCGCGAGGCGTAGCTCACGGGCTAGCGAAGTCTCAACGTATTTCACGAGTGACTAGGCGCACGAAAAAGCCGGAGTGCTCTAGCACTCCGGCCCTGGATATTTCTTTCCTCTGGCTTCTCGTCTCTCATCTCCTAGGTTCCAAACTCAGGCCGGCGACGACCCAGTTGGCCCTGGAGTCGAGACACGATTGCCGAGTGCATTTGGCTTACGCGGCTTTCGCTCAGGTCGAGCGTGGCACCGATTTCCTTCATCGTCATCTCTTCATAGTAGTAAAGGATGATGATTAGGCGTTCGTTGCGATTCAAGCCCTTGGTGACTAATCGCATAAGGTCGGACTTCTGAATTCGGCGTGTCGGATCTTCGCCCTTCTTGTCCTCGAGAACGTCGATCTCGCGGACGTCCTTGTAGCTGTCCGTCTCGTACCATTTCTTGTTCAAGCTGATCAGGCCGACGGCATTTGCTTCGCGAACCATCTTTTCCAGATCGGGCACGGTCATTTCCATGTGAGCAGCCAGCTCATGAATCGTGGGGCTGCGACCGTGCTCGGTTTCCAACTTCTTCACGCCGGCAGCCAACTTGCTGGCCTTGGAGCGAACCAAGCGAGGCACCCAGTCCATGCTGCGAAGTTCGTCGAGCATAGCACCGCGGATACGCGGCACGCAGTAGGTCTCGAACTTCACGCCACGCGAGCGATCGTAAGCCTTGATCGCATCCATCAGGCCAAACACACCGGCGGAGATTAGATCGTCAAGTTCGACACCATCCGGCAGACGCGACCAGATGCGTTCGCCGTTGTACTTCACGAGCGGGAGATAGTTCTCCACCAGCTTGTTCCGCATTTCGCGGCTGCTAGGATCTTTTTTGTACTCGTTCCACACCAGGTCGATTTCTTCCTGGGGGGCCATCTTCTGTCGTGCAGCCAGCAATGCCATGCAATCCTCCGTGATCGTCTTCCCCGAGGGCTGAGCAGCCTTCAAGAAAGCTTGGCCAGCGAGAATCCTTCTCGCCGTATGATTTGAATAGTTATGTTCTGATAAGTCACGCAGGCTGAATCTCGCGAGAGGTCAGCAACGTGTGTTTCGTGTTATGCGTTTTGTGATGGTGTGGCGTCCAGTTGTGCCAGTTGCTTTTCCATTTGCAAGCGAACCGACTCATCGATGGTGGCCTGGGCAATCGCGCCAATCAGGCAACCAACGACTCCGAAAAATGCCATCCAGCAAGCAGCCTCGGTAATCGCCGTATCGAAACTCGCCTCGCCTCGCAGCGAACGAATCAAAACTACGGCCATGCCTGTCAGTGCCAGAACGGTTGCGTACTTGATGGCCACTGGAGCAGGTACCTCAGGCGGTTGTGACCTATTGTGTTGGAGTCACGGCGAAAGTTGGTGGTAAACCCAACGCTCGTTAAACTCGTTGCAGACACCGCAGTTTACCAGTGATTGCCACGACAGATCGACTACTATTCTCCTTCGTCAGTTTTGCGGGATGGGGTTGAGCTGATTTCGTAAGTTTTCCTGAATTTCCTGATTGGCTTCGGTGTGATGTACATTTGGCAGACGATTAGCGGACGTCAGGCACTCAGTTGCTAGCTCGTGCGCCAGGGTTGCTGTCGCTTGCAACGTTTGCTGACGATCAACGCCACCTAGCAGGCTACCGCTAGCAACACGCAAGTTGAGGAATCGATCACAAGTGCTAGCGAATTGCTTTAGTAATTTGGATGCCACTGCTGCTGGAGCGTAATCTACCAAGATGGGGCGGATTTGCTCGTGGGTAACCACGCCTTCTTCGGCCAAACGTTTTACAAGCGCGTAGCTTTCCACTACTGCTTCGGTGGTCGGAGGCATCGCAAGCACGATTTGGTGTGCGTTGCGTAGCCACTGGGCGCGATCTGCGTCTTCGCCATCGACGAGCATCATTTCCACGTCCACGCTAACGGGTAGCTGACCCGCATCGTGCATCGAGTAGAGCTTGCTAACATCTGTGACCGCAGCAATCGAAAGCAAGTCGTTGACGGGTGGGCGGCAATAGAAAGAATCGGCACCCACCAGCAACACTTTGCGCTGCATGGCCGAGAGGGCCGTCGCCAGCTCAAACGCGATCTGTGCCGTCTCGACACCCGATTGTGCAGAAACAACTGCCACCACAGGCGGAAGCGCAATCCCTGGCGAAGGGTTCGTTTTCACGTCGCGAATCAGCTGGCGAAGTTGAGTAGCTTGATCGGGCATTTAGGTAGGTGTTAGGGGATTAGGTATTAGGTTGTTAGGAAACAGCTAGCCCGCGAGCTACGCCTCGCCCGGAAAATACCGAACGAGTTTCTAGCTAGAACTCCGCGTGCATCCCCAAAATGGCCATGGCCAATTCGCGAGGTTCGGCAACACGAATATCGTCCGGCACATTTTGCCCATTGGTTACGTAGCTAAGTGGCAATTTTGAACTGCGAACGAGCGAATGAATGTTTCCCAGCGATAGCGCTTCGTCTAGCTTGGTCACTAGCAACGAAGTAATGCCAACCGGAGCAAATCGCTCTGCCGTGGCGACCAGACTAGGGCCGCTGCTCACGGCGCTGAGCACAAGCTGCACTTCATCAGGCTCTGCTTCTGCCAACACGGTTTGCAATTCGGCGACCTTGGTTTCGTCACGTGGCGAACGGCCCGCGGTATCGAGCAGCACGAGATCGTACCCGGCAAAGGCTTCAACGGCAGCTCGCATTTCCAGAGGCGTAGAGACAATCTCCATTGGCAAATCGATGATTTCAGCATAGGTGCGGAGTTGCTCGACCGCTGCGATCCGATACGTGTCTACGGTGATCAAGCCAACGCTGAGACCCTTTCTCAAACGGTAATCGGCCGCCAGCTTGGCGATGGTTGTGGTCTTGCCCACACCTGTAGGGCCTACAAGTGCTACCACGCGGGGCTTTGCCTGATCGGTCGCAACTGAGCCAGTCACAATTGGGCCAGTCGCAATCGGGCCGGTTACTGGAAGCTCCGCCTCGATCATGCGCGCTACCTGCGCTCGTACTGCCAGGGATGAGTGGAGGTCGACTCCCTCTTGGGTGCGAACTCGCTCGATTAACTCGCGAGCCGTGTCTGGTTCCAGGTCGGCCTCGACAAGTTCGGTAAACAGCTCGAACAGCTGAGCGGGAAGCTCTGCTTGAGAAACGTCCGGACGCTGTTCTTGTAGCTGTTCGACTAACGCTTGTAATTCCGCAACTCTTCGGTCGGCACGTAGTAGGTCGTCGCGATAACGCTGGCGATACTCACCGGTAAATTCTTGGGCTGGCGATTCAACCGCTATTGAAGGTTCGACCTCTACTGGCAGCGGCACAACGAAGTCGGGTGTTTCGACCTCGAAGCTAGCGACTTGCTGCTCTGTGGGTGAAGCATGCACCAACGCGGTCGCTGGTGTCGCGGCAATTTCGTATTGGCGACCTAGCAGCATGCGCTTCATAAGTCCAGAATTCAGCTCACGCGTGTGTAGCACATTGGCTTCAGGTCCCAGCTCGCTGCGCACGAGTTGGAGCGCCTGCTGCATGGTCTTCGCTCTGTAGGTTTTAATTTCCATGATAAGTCTCTAGTAAACGCTCACCGTCAACCAAGGTTGGCGGTTAGCTTTCGTTGGTTGTTTCTCTAAGCGTCACTCGCCAAGCCGAGCGTGACGATCTTCGTGTCTCTGGTAACCTCGTTAAAGCTCAGTACGACAAGTTGTGGCAGGTGATTCTCCACGATGCGCTTCATCGCAGCGCGAATTTGCGGGCTCACAAGTATGATTGGCGTATGCCCTGCCGTGGTCAGCTTGCTGAGTTGCTCCTTGATCGCGTTACAGGTTGCTTCGACCGCCTGGGGCGACATGCGTACGAATAGTCCGCGATCGCTGTGCTCGAACCCGGCACGGATACGGTCCTCCATAGCGGGGTCCACAGCGATGACGTGCAATTGAGCCTCTGCATCGCGATAACGAGTGCAGATCTGCCGAGCTAGGCGATGGCGTACGTATTCGGTAAGCAGGATGGTGTCTTTCGTGCGCGGCGCGTAGTCGCCGAGTGTTTCCAGGATGATCCCCAGTTGGCGAACGGATACTTGTTCTCGCAACAGCGAATGTAATACCGCCTGCACTTCCGCCAGTGTCATCACGCCGGGGATCAGCTCTTCCACGACAGTTGGCTGCGTTTGCTTGAGCTCGTCGATCAAGTGTTTCGTTGCATCGCGTGTGAGGATCTCGTCCGCGTACTTTCGGCAAACTTCCGTGAGATGCGTGGCCACTACGGCGCCTGCCTCCACGACGGTATGGCCGTGCATTTCGGCTTCGTCTTGCAGCGAAGGATGAATCCACTTGGCATCGGCACCAAAAGCGGGGTCTTTAGTTGGAATGCCCTGCACGGTGCCCGTGGTGACGCCGGAGTCGATGGCTAAGACATGGCCCGGCTCAACACGATCTTGGGCAACGGCGAGGTCCGCGATCTTGATGAGGTATTCGTTCGGGTCGAGACTCATGTTGTCACGGATGCGAACCTTAGGCATGAGGATGCCGATTTCACTGGCTACGCTCTGTCGTACGCGTTGGATGCGGTCCAGCAGATCGCCGCCACGCTTGGGGTCGGCCAGGCGGATCAGCCCCACGCCGACCTCCACTTCCATGGGATCGACTGTCAAGTAATCTTCAATACGCTCCTCGGGCGCCTCGTCTTGAGCTTTCGCAGCGTCGATAACCGCTTTCGCTTCTGCTTGGCTTTCTTTCTTGGAGAGCATGCGCGACATGGCGATGCACGCGCCGCCAAGAACTAGTAGGGGTGTGCGTGGCAGGTCGGTCGTCACCAGGATCGCCAGGAAGGCACCCGTGACCGCTAGTGCCTGCGGGCGAGAGAATAGCTGCCCAAGAAATTCCTGCGGCAAATTCGTTCTCTGCGTACTGCGAGTCACCAGCAAACCAGCGGCAAGCGAAACGAGAAAAGCCGGCACTTGGCTGACGAGCCCATCGCCAATGGTGAGCTGCGTGAACAGCGTTGCCGCTTCACTCATCGTCATGCCGTAGCTGAACATGCCGATAACCAGCCCGCCCACGACGTTGATCACGGTGATCATGATGCCAGCGATAGCATCGCCGCGGACGAACTTACTGGCACCGTCCATGGCCCCGTAGAAGTCTGCCTGCTGAGTAATTTCCTCACGACGCTGTTGGGCCTCGTGCTCGTCGATGATGCCGGCGTTCAGGTCGGCATCGATCGCCATCTGCTTGCCCGGCATTCCGTCCAAGGCGAACCGAGCAGCTACTTCGCTGATGCGCGTAGCACCCTTGGTGATCACCACGAACTGGATGAGCACGATAATTACAAAGATAATCAGCCCAACAACAATCTGGTCGCCGGCTACAAACTGCGAGAACGAAGTAATCACTCCACCGGCAGCATTTTCGCCATCAATGGCAGCGCGAGTGAGGATGAGCCGAGTCGTCGCGACGTTCAACACCAGCCGCGCGAGCGTCGTCGCTAACAGGAGCGAAGGGAAGATACTGAATTCCAGCGGCGTCTGCACGTAGATTGTTGTGAGGAGCACGATCACCGACACGGTGATGTTGGCTGCCAACAGCACATCCATCAGCTGCGTGGGCAAAGGAACCAGAATCACCAGAATGCTGGTGATGAGCGCAACAGGCAGAATTAAATCCTGCACGCGAGCGAGCAAGGGATTTCCTGCGAGAACAGATTGTGGGGACGCACTCGTAGCCAACGGCCACTCCGCAACAACAGAAGGTTTGGTAACTGTTCCGGCGTTCCCCCAAACGCGTTGTCCGATTGCAACCCAGACAAAGTAGGGGGGCAATCAAGCGGGCGGATCGTAGAAATGCTGGCTTCTACTGTCCAGAGCGACTGAGGGCATTCACTCGCAGGAAATGTGTGACCGACTGGCAATGTGTGAAGAGTCGAGCCAAGGTTGGCGATAGGTGAGGTAAGGCAATGTCCTCTTGTCTCACCAACTTGCTAGCACCGCCAGCTGAGAAGTCCTTCGTTATGCGCTCACCGCTCTCAACGTTTTTCGTCCTTTTTGTTCTGCTGATCACTGCCGGATGTGGCCAGGCGAGCGATACTACACAGCAGTTCGAGAACCTTCCGAAAGTGCAAAAAGGAGGGCTGAAGTTCGTGGCCGGCTTCGAACAAGGCCAAGTGAATGCGCAAGCCGCTAGGCGACCAATCCTTCTGTTCTTCACGGCCGATTGGTGTACTTACTGCCATCAGATGGAAGACGACGCGTTCCGCGATCCGCGCGTGCAGAGTCTCGCAAACCAATTCACCTGTATTATGATCGACGCCGATGCAGAGCCGCAGGTGTGCCAGCGCTATTCGGTGACCGGCTTCCCGACGATCAAGCTTTTTTCTCCCACTGGCCAAGCCTTGCAAACTCTTAAAGGCAAGCAGACCTCCGAGCAACTCCTCCAGGGCATGAATGCGGCCCTGCAGCGATTCGCCTGGCTTGACGGTGCTTCTAAGAAGCTTCGTTAGAGCAGAATCTTGTGCGGCAGAGTCTTTGAACCGGCCCACTTTCTAGTCTCCCCTCTCGGGGCCCTTGCGTGCCCCCGCTGGCAGCGCGATACTTTGTTCGCTCGGCGATAACTATGTCCGCTTTTGGGACACCGTGCCGTCGTTCCATCGGTAAGTAACGCAAGTTAAGCATTTTGGGAGATGATTTGTCATGAGGCGTGCAAAAATCAGCATCATCGGAGCCGGCAACGTAGGTTCCACAACCGCCCACTGGTGTGCGGCTGCAGAACTGGGCGATATCGTTCTGGTGGATATCCCGGGCGACTTTGCTGATATGCCCCGTGGGAAGGCCCTCGACCTCATGCAAGCCTCACCCGTGATGGGCTACGACTCTTCGATCACTGGCACCAACGATTATGCCGACACTGCTGGTAGCGACGTGGTGGTTGTGACGGCCGGTATTCCTCGTAAACCTGGCATGAGTCGTGACGATTTGCTCGGCACCAACGCGAAAATCATGGGCAGCGTGTGCGAGCAAATCAAGGCCACCAGTCCCGACGCGATTGTCATCGTAGTGAGCAATCCACTAGACGCGATGGTCCAGCGGGCCCATCAAGTCACCGGGTTCCCAGCCCAGCGTGTGCTCGGCCAAGC
The DNA here is from genome assembly GCF_007741515.1 of Adhaeretor mobilis. Classification (GTDB taxonomy): domain Bacteria; phylum Planctomycetota; class Planctomycetia; order Pirellulales; family Lacipirellulaceae; genus Adhaeretor; species Adhaeretor mobilis. The sequence continues at coordinate 4,091,147 of NZ_CP036263.1, read as the reverse complement.
TGGGGTGCTCGATACAGCCCGTTATCGCACCTTTTTGGCCATGGAGCTCGGCGTGAGCGTCGAGGACGTGTCTGCACTGCTCATGGGTGGCCACGGCGACACCATGGTGCCACTGGCCAGCTGCACCTCGGTGGGCGGTATTCCCGTATCGCAGCTCATCAAGGCTGATCGCTTGGAGGAGATTATCGACCGTACCCGTAAGGGTGGTGCGGAAATCGTGGGCCTCTTGAAAACAGGCAGCGCCTATTACGCTCCGGCGGCTGCAACTGCTCAGATGGTGGAAGCCATCGTACGAGACAAAAAGCGGCTCATCCCCTGCGCAGCTTACTGCGACAAAGAATACGGCGTGGGCGGCTTCTACGTGGGTGTACCGGTAGTGCTTGGCTCTGCTGGAGTAGAACGCATCGTAGAGCTAGAACTCACCGACAGCGAGCAGGCTGGGTTCCAGAAGAGCGTTGACGCCGTTCAGGAACTCGTAGAAGTCATGGCCGGCTTGGTTTAAGCGTACCGTTCAGACTTCTTTATTGCACAGGAATTCCAGCGACTGGGAGATAGTCGAGAGTTTGCTGCTAGCAGCGACTATGCCTGATTGGTCTTGCGAAAAAAGAGTCTCTCGTTCCAGAAGGAATGCCGTTGACACTCCAACGGGGCTCCCTTAAAAACCACCCCTGGCTCGGCTTGTCCGGTCGCTTGGAGGCATTACCTCTGGTAGAGCTGTGCCGCTCCTAGGAGTCTAATTAGAGTCTATTTATCCTTTGCTCCCGCCTCGGGTATCCGTCCTCCCTCCCTCCAGACCCCACCGGTGAAATATGAATCGAACGCTGTCTTCAGCTCTCGCTTCTCTTCCTGCCAACTTACTTGGATCAAAAACGTCGGAGTTTGATTCCGACAGCCCTTGGCACGATCGCAACCTTGGACGAGCTGAGGACCGCAGCGCTCCGGAGCACTTGTTCACGCCGGTTGGCTACGAAGCTGGGTACCGCTACCCACTGATCGTGTGGTTGCACAGCCACGCCAGCAGCGAATTCGAATTGCCCAACGTGATGTCGCAACTAAGCTTGCAGAATCACACAGCGATCGCGCCTCGTGGCACTGAGCGCATCTCGCGTGACGAGGAAGTCTTCACCTGGCGACAGACTCCCACCCATATTGATCTGGCAGCCCAACGCGTCGAACAGTGCATCGGCATTGCAAAACAAATCCGTAATGTCCACAGCGACCGTATTTTCTTGGCTGGTTTCGGCACTGGCGGAACCATGGCACTTCGTTTGGGGTTACGTCACCCAGAATGGTTCGCCGGCGTTATTTCGCTAAATGGTCCCATGCCTACCGGTTTCTCGCCCCTGGGGCGAGTAAATCACTCGCGAGGACTGCCCATACTCATGGGCAGCGGATTGGAAAGCGAGACTTACGACCTGGATGCCGTCTACCAGGACGTTCGACTGCTGCAAACAGCTGGACTCAAGCTCGATGTCCGCCACTTCAACGCGGGCGACGAGCTGCGAACCCCCATGCTCAAAGAGATCAACTCCTGGATCATGAACTTCGTGTGTTCAGGCTCCGCGACTGCTCAAGCCATCTGAGACATCCCCAAAATGGAACTTTGAGCTTGCCTCTATCAAGCGACAGCAGCCCGCGAGCTACGCTTCGCGCGGTACTCTACCTTGCCGCATAGAAGCAAGTCTTGCATCAGCAAGCTCCATCTTTTTTCTGCGTTCTCTGGGACTCTGTGTGGGACATTGCTATTGATTGCTACTGCGCGACAATAGGACCGCGCCCTCAGCACTGCTAGCAGACCTCCCCAACGTAGATTGACAGGTTCTCCCAAAATTCTGTACAAGCGGTGCGATTTTCTCTTAAGTTCGTTGACCCCTTTACCGGGGGCAGAAGTAAGAGAGCAAGCACAATTACGGCAGGATTCACCGCGTTAGCATGGCTGAAACTACGCAATCACACTCTGATGACTCAAGCGCTGCGCCAAGCGTATCGCTAGTGAGTCGGCTGAAAGGCATACCGGTCAAGCTGATTGACTGGATGCGTACCAGTCGTCTGCGCACGATCATTGTCGGGTGTGTATCGTTGCTGGTTCTAGGAGTTGTCTTTGCATTGTGGAGTTTTCTTGCTCACGAAGCAATCGGTCACGACGACCGCGTCACGTTAAGGCAGGCATACGAAGCACTCGACGACGGTCGCTATGAACGAGCACGCACCATCGTTGGCGAATTGCAAAACGAAACTGCCCAGTCGCTTTCCTTTGGCAGCGCACTTTTCATCTTAGGCGTCGTGAAAGCCAAGCAAGCCGACGACGAGTGGTCGACAGGGCGAAGTCGCGCCATGCATCTCGTGGCCAGTCGCTACTTGCAAAAGGCACTGGCCATAGGGTTGCCTAATGAGCGCGAAGCAGCAGCCCGTTACCAGCTAGGGCGTAGTCTCATCCTCGGCAACCAACCTCGCGAGGGGATTGCGGTTTTCGAGGAACTCGGCGACATTCCCCACACCGTCCTAGGAGAAGACGCCTCTGCCGAAGCCGAACGCCACGCACTCCTCATGCAGGCTTATCTCGACAGTCCGAACCCTCGACTTGAAAAAGCTCTGGAACACGCGAAGTTTGCCGTTGAGAAAGCACACGCAACGCCCCGTGAACTCTACAAAGCAAAGCTAGCCCAAGGAGACATATTCCTGCGGCTTGGCCAGGCTCAGTTGGCACGTCAAGTCGTTGATAGTCTCATGCCTCCCGCGTCAGACCTCCTCAACGAGTCAGAGAAAAGCGTCGTGCAGCAAGTTCTCGAAGGACGTCTTGCCATCGAGACTGCCCGACAGCTTCCCAAAGCAGATCCTCAGCGGAAATTGCTCCTCAACGAAGCCATCAATGAACTACGCGAAGCTCAACGCAATGACCCGCGCATGGGCAGGAACTCTCGCCGTGCGATGTACGAAATCGGTGTCGCCTTGGAAGAACTCGGCAAACTGCAGTCGGCAGTCAACCAGTTCGATCGCGTAAGCAAACAGTTTGGCGATACCAACGAAGGGATCGCTGCGACACTTGCTGAGGCTGACCTCAACCTTGCCCAGGGACGCTACCAGCAAGCACTTGCCGGCTATCGAACAGCACTGGAAGCTGTCAGCAATCCGACAACCTACGTGAATGAACTACTCTCGCTCCCCGAATTGAGAAAACGTTTGTTGGCAGCGTTTCAAGAGTTTGTGGATGAAGGTCGCTTTGCAGAGGCGGCTCTACTGGTAGACCAATTCAACACGGTTTTTGATCAAGGAGAATTGGTTGAACTCACCGCGAGAACACAAGAAGCCTGGGGGGAGTCGCTATTGAAGAAAGCTCGTAGTGATGATCGTTGGCATGCACGGCAGACTCGCCAGCAAGGGCGTCATCGCCTGCGCGCCGCCGGCAGAGCCTACGAGGAGCTCGCCCAAGTTCGCTACGCAACACGTTTCTACACGGACGATCTCTGGCAGGCGGCAGACTGCTACTACCGTGGCCAAAACTACACAAACACTGCTCGTACACTCAGAGAGTATCTCCACCACGAAGTACGCCGGCGTAACAGTGTTGCGCTGCTGCGCATGGGGCAATCGTACCTTGCATTACGTCGTCCGGCTGACGCGATCGAGGCGTTCGAGGAATGCTTGGAGATGTATCCGCGGGACGCGGTCGTGTACCAGTCGCGACTCGAGTGTGCTCGCGCACACCAGCAATTGGGGAATTCCAAAGCAGCCTTAGAACTATTGAAGTCGAATCTCACGGGCGAGGAACTCACGCCCAAAAGCCCTGAGTGGCGCGATTCGCTATTCGCCTACGGCCGGTTGCTGTACGACCTGGACCAATACGAACCAGCGGTTAAGCATCTTCGCGAAGCGGTAGGGCGCTACCCACGTGACGAGCAATCGATGCTCGCCATGTACACAATTGCCCGTGCTCACCACCGCGATTCAGAGAAACCACAGAAGAGGCTGGCAGCAGCGAATACCGAGTCCGAACGGCAACAGAGTCGTAAGCAGTTAACTTCCGACTTAGAAAAAGCCCACCGAGCCTATGTCGAAGTCCAACGGCTTATCACACTCGAAGGCTATGGCGATAGCGATCCCTTGCATCGTACGCTGCTACGCAATTGCTACATGATGCAAGGTTCCGTATTGTTCGATCTCAATCGATTCGAGGAAGCACGCCAAGCCTATGCGAACGTATCGACTTTGTATCAAAACGAGCCGTTTGTATTGGAGAGTTTTGTAAAAATTGCCAACTGTTTCCGTCGATTGAACGAGCCCACCAAGGCGCGCGGCACGCTGCTGCAGGCCAAGCAGGTGCTTGAGCGATTGCCCGCAGATGCCGACTTTCGTGTCGCTACCAACTTCACTCGGCAGCAATGGGGCTTGATCCTCGACCAAATGAGCAAGTGGTAGAGAGCAGATAAACGAGCAAATCCCAAATCATGGACAAACTTACGACCGACAAATTAGCAGAACTCGTCAGCAAGCGACTTGCTTGCCTGAAGCAGCTGTGCGCCATTGGTCGGAAACAGTCGGAATTGATCGCCGCAGACAAGATTGGTGATCTGCTGCGGCTTATATCCACGAAGCAGCGTCTAATTCTCGCATTGCAAGCAATCGAGAGAGAGCTACAACCCTTTCACGAGCAACATCCCGAGTCACGAGTTTGGCCTTCGCTACAGGCTCGCCAGCAATGCGCAGCCCAGGCTGAGGTTTGTCAAAAACTACTCGCTGAGGTTATGGCACTCGAACAAGCTAACGAACAGCAAATGACAATCCGCCGCGATCAAACTGCGTCGCAAATCAACACCGCTGCCAGCGCCAGCAAAGTGCATGGTGCTTACCAAGCCCAACAGTACCGTACGGACACCAGATCGCCTGCGAACCCTCACAACCATAATCTACAAACGAACAGCGCCTCACTGGACCTCCGTTCCAATTCCTAGTTCAAGGCAAATTGCCCTCAATGACAGCCTCTGGAAACCAACACGAAGCAGGTTACTTGCCGCAAGGCGATCGCGTCGCCTTGCGCCTGGTAGTCCCCGAGGAATTGTCCCAGGCGGATGAATACGTCCCGGCTGATCTGGTCGAGGCCGCACCGATGGCCATTGCTGGAATCACGCCTGACGCGAGTCTAGAAACAATTCTTGCTGCCTGGAGCGACGCCACACTTCGGCTCCAGCAAACGCACGAAACCCTACAAGGCGAAGTTGCACGACTTACGAACGAACTGGAAGCAAAAAATCAAGAATTAGCCCGCCAGCAGCGTCTGGCTGATTTGGGCCGTATGGCCGGGCACGTTGCTCATGAAGTACGCAACAGCCTAGTGCCGGTCACGTTGTATTTGAGTCTGTTAAGGCGTCGCCTTGCAGCGGACACCGAAAGCTCAGACATCCTTACTAAAGTGGAGGCAGGGTTTACCGCCCTCGACACGACCGTGAATGATCTACTGAATTTCACAAGCCACCGTGAGCCCGATTGGCGTACCTTCCTGGTGCGCGATCTCGTTGATGAGGTTTGCCAATCACTGGCACCGCAGATGGAAGCGCAAGGCATTGCCACCTCCATCGACATACCGCCAGAAGTAACTCTTAGCGCCGATCGAGAAATGTTTCGCCGCGCGTTGTTGAATTTGGCGCTCAACTCGATCGACGTCATGGATGCCGGCGGAGAGTTAGTCGTCACCTCGTTCGACGGCCCACAAGGTTTCGAGCTGGAGGTTGCCGATAGCGGCCCGGGGTTCACCAAAGAGCAGCTATCACAGCTCTTCGAACCCTTCTTCACCACGAAGAGCACGGGCACAGGACTCGGGCTTTCAATCGTACAACGCATTGTCACCGCTCACGGTGGGCATATCACGGCCATGAACTGCCCCGAGGGTGGCGCAGCGTTCACAATCCAGCTACCCCGTCAATCAATGAGAGCAGCCGCGTGAGCCAAGTCAAGCAAAAAAGAGTGGAAGGCCGTGTGCTGGTCGTTGACGATCACGCCGCCGCGCGCGAATCGGTGACGGACGTGCTTCGCCACGCCGGCTATGCCGTCGCGAGCGTTGCGAGCGCTGTGGAAGCGCTGCCAGTACTCGACTCTGCCCAAACGGATGGCGAGTCGTTCGACGTGGTCGTGACAGACCTCCAAATGCCCGGTATGGACGGACTCGAGTTCATTCAAGAGATGTCGCAGCGAAGAATTCAGGCACAAGCCATCATGGTTACGGCACACGCGACAATCTCCTCGGCTGTGGAAGCGATTCGCCATGGTGCGTTCGACTACATGGAGAAGCCTTTTGATGTGAACCAGCTGGAGACGCTGGTTGCCAGGGCTCTGCAGCGTCGCCGTTTGTTGGACGGTGGAAAATCAAGTCAAGAATCATCTGCTGCAACTTCCACTGCAAATACTGACATCAACGATGCCGATTTCAACATGGTGGGTAATAGTCCTGCCATGCAGCTACTACGGCAACGCATCGCCCAAGTGGCACCCACCGGCGAAACGGTTCTGATTTGCGGCGAAAGCGGCACCGGAAAAGAATTGGTTGCTCGTGCGGTTCATGCTGCAAGCCGTCGTGCTGATGGGCCGCTCGTCAGCCTCAACTGCCCTGCTCTCTCGCCACAGTTGGCTGAGAGTGAGCTGTTCGGCCATCAACGCGGCGCTTTTACCGGCGCAGATCTCGATCGCACGGGCCGCTTCGAGCTGGCTGCGGGTGGCGCGATTTTTCTGGACGAAATCACTGAGATCGATTTGCCCCTGCAAGCCAAGCTGCTGCGAGTGCTGCAAGAGCGTACCTTCGAGCCTGTTGGTTCAAGCAAAACTCTCGAGGCGGACGTGCGTGTTCTTGCCAGCACAAATCGCATTCTGCCTGAAGAGATTACCGCCGGGCGTTTTCGCGAGGACTTGTACTATCGATTGGCCGTTGTGCCGTTGGAACTTCCACCATTGAGAGAGCGCGGTGACGACGTCCAATTGCTGGCAGATTACTTTTTGCAGAAATCAGCGGACCGCTTAGGCCGTAAACAGTGTGATTTGGCCGCCGATGCGCGTGAGCTATTCGCCGTCTATCATTGGCCCGGTAATGTACGGGAGCTCGAAAACTTGATCACACGGGCGTGCGTCCTCAACCAGGGCGAGCCAATCACCGCCGCTGAATTACGCCCTTGGTTGCAGCAGCCAGAGAATTGCGACCTGCCAGCTGAAGGCAATGCCATACCAGTCGGTTCCAGCTTGGAAGAAGTCGAGCGGGCGATGATCGTCGCCACGCTAGAACATTACGAAGGACACCGCGGGAAAACTGCCGAGGCACTGGGCATTGGCGTGCGCACGCTCAGCGGCAAATTGCGTTCCTACGGCTACGCTCCACGCACGAAACAGTTTTCCCCAGCGCAGGACGCCAGTCGGCAGATTGTGCCACTTGAATCGGCAGTTTCTGCCGGTTCTCACACTGTAGGCGTCAACAGAGCGGCCTAGTTGAATGATCTCTAAAGAAACTCAAACGAGGAACCACGTAAAGCAAACACCACAGGTAGAACGCGAAGTTTAGGAAGTTTAAAAACAATAAGGCAGGCTGTCACTCTCGGTGGCACGCGAATTGCTATTAAGGCACGGTAACCCATGATCTCCAACCTGTTCGATTCATCGACCGTGCCAGTGCTTGAGCAGGTCGTCAATTTCACACAAGCCCGTCATGGCGTGCTAGCTGGGAACCTGGCGAACCTTGATACACCCGGATATCGCACGCGTGATCTGTCGCAGCAGGAGTTCGAAACTAGTTTGAAGGAAGCTGTCGCAGCGAAACGTCACTCGCCTAGCGTCACTGGGTACAACCAATATGGCAATCAATACGGGGTTCCTGCAACGCTCCAACAAGATGCCGATTTCACAAAGGTTGAAGACTCCATGAAAAGCATCCTCTACCACGATGAAAGCGATGTGAGCCTCGAACAACAAGTAGCAGCAATTTCCAAGAATCAAGCAAAACACAACTTAGCCCTCAGCCTCATGACGGCGCAGTTTCGTCTACTACGGGCTGCTATCACTGAACGAGCCTAATACGTTGAATCCAATCTCCTGACCCGGGGGGCTGATGCACCCGGCCTGGGGCGTCAGGCGTAACTACACAAGCCACTCTTTAGAGAAAGAGATCCCCATGTTTAGTGCATTCGACGTGAGTACGAGTGGCCTGATCGCCCAACGGACGCGACTCAACGCGATTTCGTCAAATCTCGCCAATATGAGTACCACACGGAACGAGCGTGGCGAAGCGCAGGCCTATGTTCCTCGCTATGTCACGTTTGAGACCGATACGGAGTTGGCCACCTCCGGCGGTGGCGTGGGCGTGCAGGTGGGTAGCGTGGAGTACTCGGACTCCGCCCCACGAATGAAATACGAGCCGGGTCACCCAGACGCCGATGAGAACGGGTACGTTGCCTACCCAGATATAGATATGACGAGTGAATTCGTCGATGCCTTGGAAGCTACCAGGGCCTACGAAGCGAATCTTGGCGTTATTGAAGTTACAAAAGACCTGGGAGCGCGGACACTACAGATTTTAGCTTAGGTGCTTCCCATTTGTGTATTGGCATAGCATTGAGCCCGTGCTGTCGAGTATCAACCGTCCACTAGAACTAACATGAACAGGAGTTGACGTACAACCGCGACGTTGGGGGGCCAACGCCACGAGTCGCCATTTCTTGCTACTAGCGCAAACCAGTAAAGTTTGCTAGCAAGCAAGGCGGCAAAGGGATTCACACTAATGAATACCATTGGCAACCCGATCGTCAGCCCTGCCTTGAGTCAATCAGTACGGGGCTTGCCCGCGATGCCCTCCCCCGCCGGAGGTGCTGCAGGAGCAGGTGAAGCAGGTTCGTTCAAGAACTTCCTGCTTGACTCCATCCAAGATGTGAATGCCATGCAACAACAAGCCGACACCGCAGTGGAATCGCTCATGACAGGTGGCGATGCCGATCCGGCAGCCGTACTCACCGCAGTGCAAAAGGCCGACATGGCCTTTCGCATGATGCTGCAAATGAGAAACAAAGCCATGCAGGCCTACCAAGAAATCAAGGACATCAGAATCTAAAGTTAACTAAAAGCTTTGATACCACCTGTTATCCCGCATCGGCCCGATGCCACTTCAACAGTTAATAAACACCGATACCCCCAGCTTCCACGGACGGACGCTTTGAACGACTCGATTCAACAATTCCGCGATCTCTATCAATCAATGACGCCCGCGGCGCGTGTCACGGCAGCGCTATTGCTGGGTGTAATCGTAGTGAGCTTCGGATACCTTTTTCAGCATCACAGCACCGGAGCAGACGAGTATCTTTTCAATGGCGAAATGCTCCAGCCTCGGGAGGCAGATGCCATCGAAGCAGCGCTCGCTAAGGCGAAGGTCGACGGTATCGAGCGCAAGGGGAATCGTTTTCTCGTTCCCAGTGACAAGAAACTCGAATGCATGGCATCTATCGCCGACGCGGGTGTCCTACCAGCGAACTTCGACACGCTCATGGATGACGCGTTGGAAGTCAGCCCGTTTATGCCGCACAAGCTTCAATTGCAAAAACTGAAGTCGGCACGCGAACGCCAACTTTCAATGATCGTCCGCAACATGGATGGCATCGCCGACGCGAAGGTCATGTACGACATTCGCGAATCGCAAGGCTTCTCGAAGGAAAAATCCTCCGCTACGGTAAGTGTCAGACCTGCCGGCGGCGAGACTCTTGATGGACGCCGCCAGAAACTCATCCGCGCCGCAGTGGCAGGTGCCATCGCCGGGCTCAGCCCCGTTGATGTGACGATTCTCGACCAATCGAGCGGATCGGAATTTGCCGGCGGGGCGGGCGTGTCCGCCGAGGACTTCGATGATCGCTACTACCGTACGCGCTCCAAATATGAGTATCTCATGCAGACTCGAATTGAGGATCTCTTACGAGGCATTCCTGGAATTCGCGTGCAGGTAAATGCGGAACTTGACAAGACGCTAACGCTTGAGGAACGTACTCTCTCTTCGCAGGGTGAAGCGGTCGCGCTGCATGAACGCATCCAAAAAGAAGAAATCAGCAATCAGCGCATCGAGGGAGGACAGCAGCCCGGCATCACCGCTCAAGGCCCTGGTCGTGCCGCACCGGATGAAGAAACTGCTAAAATCGTCAGCAAAACAGAGACGCAGGACTCAGACACTAGCTCCTTTGTGCCCACCTCGGAAAAAGTCCTCAGCGAAAGCGGACTCACTCCCACCAACGTGCAGGCATCGATCTCTGTACCGATGGATTACCTCGACCGTGTGTGGCGACAGAAAAATCCTGACGCTGCACCAGAAGATCAACCACCGGCCGACTTGCTTACTAAGATTGAAGAAGACACAGCCCGCAAGATCAAGACGAGCGTCTCCAAGTTGCTGCCAAAACGTGTTGCCCAGGAAAATTATTCCGATGTCGAGGTGACATTTCTCCCGTCGCTCACGCCCGACCCCATCGAAGCACCTTCCATGGCTACGGAAGGCCTGTTCTGGGCGAGCAGTCACTTGAACACGCTACTTACCGCCTGCTTCGCACTCGTTGGGCTAGTGATGTTGCGTTCCATGGTTAAGTCGATTCCTAAATCTGAACCGCCAGTCACGATTGCCGCTGCCGACATTGCACTAGAAGAGAACGCAGTCGCTGAAGCAGCGGAACCTAAGGAAACCGCTGAAGAGCGACGGCCCAAGTTGAAGCTCAAGAAGGGGTCGAACTTGCGAGACGATCTCACGGAAATCGTCAAAGAAGACCCCGACGCGGCCGCCGCCATCTTACGAACCTGGATTGCAAACGCCGGCTAACCGCCAGTACACATAGTTCAACACACTTAGAACCAAACGAACATGTCACCCTACCAACGCCCCGACAATCTGCGAAAAGTTGCCATCCTCGTGGCCAGCGTGGACGGTCCGTTGGCTGAGCAGTTACTTGCTGAATTGCCTCTGCACGAAGCGGCTCGAGTCAGCGAGTTGGTCGATCGTCTAGGCGAGATCGATCCCGAAGAGCAGCAAGACGTGCTCCAGCAGTTTCAAGACATTCAGTCGCAGAAGCAGGACGAGGATTTCTCTCGCATTTCCGACAATGTGGCGGTGGAAATCGACGAGTCGCTCCAACGGCAAATCGAGTTGCTCGACCAGTACGAAGAGCAACAGCAATTGTCGAACGAGCAGCAGACCGCCTCCGCATGTGACGTGATCGACCTGGCCCAAAGAACAGAATTGCTCGCCTCCGCCAGTGGGCATGATCTTGCTGAATTGCTTCGTGACGAGCATCCTCAAGCGGTTGCCCTGGTGCTTTCACGATTGAGCGAGACTAAAGCGGCTGAGACACTCGCCCATTTGCCGACTTCGACGAAATCGCTAGTCGTAGAACGATTGGTTTACTCGTACCCAGCAGTCGACGAAGCGGTCGAAGAGTTGGAAACGCAACTCGCTGAGCGGTTGCTCCAACGCAGGCGCCACCAAGAGTATTTCCAGTCCGGCAGCCAACTTGCTAAACGGATTCTGCAGCAAGCGTCGGAATCCGAACGAGCCATCATTCTCGATTCGCTCCAACGCCGCGATCCTACGATGGTGGCTGCACTAACAAACGAACCTTCCGTCGCTGACGCTCCGGGCGCGCCTCTACAAGAATTGTTCTCCCCAGAGCCAGTGTCTGTAAATTCTACGTCCCCTACCCCTGCGTCCATAGCCTCCATGCCTTTGGAGCAGGAGGAGGCGATTGTCGAAGATACCGGCCCTGACGAAGAAGTCAGCAAGTCAACTAGCTTCTACGATGTAGCCCTGCTGGAAGCCCTCGACGATCGTTCTCTGCAGGCCCTGCTTGCTGTTGCCAACCCGCAGGCGGTGCAAATTTATTTGGGGACAACTAGCGAACATCGGTTCCGTCGGCTCACCAGTGGCATTCCTCGGCGTGAAGCAAAACGCTTGCGGAAGCAACTACACAGCAGTAAGCCAGCTAAGGAAGAAACCATTTTCCAAGCCACACAGTCGCTCCTGGAAATCGCCAACCGAGCAGGACTGCTCGACGGTGCACTTACATCCTGAGATTGTCTTCCTGAGCTTGCTTGCAGAAACAATACGCATGGCCACCATTATTAAACGTGAGTATCAGCAAACGCCCGACGGTTCGCGCCTGACGGGGGTGGCGTACAACCTGACCGACATGGCGGGGCAAGCGGAGTCGTTGCTCACGGATGTGCGAGCGAGAGCTGCCGAAATTATCAAGCAGGCTCAACAAGAAGCAAAGCAAATTCGCACTCAAGCAGAAGCCCAAGGTCGCGCCGCGGCGGAAGCTGCCATCGAGCGTGTGCTCGATCAGAAGGTCGCCCAGCAGATGAAAACGCTCGAGCCGGCTCTCCAAGGGGCAGTTCAGCAAATTGAAGAGTCGCGACAGGAGTGGCTACAGCATTGGGAATCCTCGGCAGTGGGGCTTTCCGCAGCTATTGCAGGCCGAATCGTTCGCGCAGAAATCGCCAAACGCCCTGAAATAAGTATCGAGTGGATGCGCGAAGCCTTGGAATTGGCCGCCGGTAGTAGCGAGCTGACTATCCGCCTGCATCCCCAAGATCATGCGACCATCGCGAAGCAAGTCGAACAGCTCGCCGCCACATTCAATCCGTTAGCAAACGCAAAAATCGAGCCAGACGAGTCGATCACCCTGAGTGGTTGCCGTGTCGAAACGTCGTTCGGTTCCATCGATCAACAACTAGAAACGCAACTCGATCGCATTCAACAAGAACTCAGCTAGCAGAGCCTGAAAGCGAAGCCCCCAGTGAACTCCCTTCCCCAACACGTCAATGACGCCATGCTCTCCGGCTTGACCGGTAGCGTTGTTCAAACGATCGGCTTGACCGCGGCAGTCGCTGATTTCCCCGTTCCCGTTGGCGCGTTGGTGAGCATCGATCGCCAGGCAGGCGAGCAAGTTGAAGCAGAAGTCGTTGGGTTTCGAGAGAATCACACACTTGTCATGCCATTGAGCAACCTCGAAGGCATTCGTCGTGGTAGTCGAGTGAAACTTGTGCGCACGTCGCGCACCCTCAAAGTCGGAGACGGACTACTCGGAAGAGTTGTTGACGCCCGCGGCCGCTGCATCGATGGTCGCCCTCAACCCATGCTTCGCCAGCGACTGCCACTGGAAGCGCCTCCGCTAGTGCCAACCGAGCGCGTGCGAATTGATACACCACTGGGAACCGGCGTGAAGGCAATTGACGGAATGCTCACCGCCGGGCAAGGACAACGCTTGGGTATCTTTGCCGGTTCGGGCGTTGGCAAGAGTGTGCTCATGGGCACAATGGCCAAGCATACCGAAGCCGATGTCACGGTGGTCGCCCTGATAGGCGAGCGTGGCCGCGAAGTCAATGAATTCATTCAACGCGAGCTTGGTCCTGAGGGTTTGGCCCGCAGTGTAGTCGTCGCTGCTACCAGCAACGAGCCTGCCCTGCTCCGCGTGCAAGCTGCCTACGCAGCCACAACCATTGCTGAGTACTTTCGCGACCAAGGAAAGAACGTCCTGCTGATTATGGACTCGGTCACGCGTTTTGCCCTCGCTCAACGCGAGATCGGACTTGCCGCCGGCGAGCCCCCCGCCACGCGCGGATTTCCGCCATCGACATTCGCTATCCTACCTAAGCTGGTGGAGCGGGCGGGTAGGTCCTCTACTGGTAGCATCACCGCCTTTTATACCGTGCTTGTCGAAGGCGACGACGAGAATGAACCGATCGCCGATGCCATGCGTGGGCTACTGGACGGACATGTCTGGCTTTCACGCAAATTGGCCGAACGCGGCCACTACCCGGCGATCAACGTGCTTGGCAGCATTAGCCGCTTGATGAACGAGCTGTCCACTCCAGAAGGGAAGCAGGCCGCGCAAATCATCCGCGAACTGTTGGCTGTCTACGCTGAGAACGAGGACTTGGTGACGATTGGTGCCTATCGCAAAGGTGCCAATCCGCGGCTCGATGCTGCCGTGGCGATGCGTGATTCAATCAATGCATTCCTCTGCCAACAAATTGGCGAGCAGTACACGCTTGCGGATGCTCAGCAGCAGTTAGTTCAGCTGGCTGCGCAAGTTTCAGTTAACCCAGTAGCCCCAGATTTCCCAACGGAAACCCTTGAGAACCCTGCTGCCTAATCGCCGCTACTCTCTATCACTAGATCATGGCTCGTTACCAATTCCAACTTGAAACCTTGCGAAAGCTTCGCCAGCGCCATCGTGATGAGCGCAGCCTGAAACTTGCGGAAGCGTTTCGCGCGGAGCAAATCCTCGCGGATCGTCGCAGCGAGATCGATCAGGAAATCGTCGAACTGCGCAGCCACCAGCGAGGGATTGTTGAGAGCGGGAACATGAACACCACACAGCTCCTAGAGTCACAGCGTTACCAAGCATCACTGGAATCACAGCTGCAAGTCATGAGTCAGCAGGCAAGTACCCTCAATGAAGAGATCGAGCGTCGTCGTGAAGCATTGGTCGAAGCGGATCGCGAAGTGCGAGTGCTCGACAAGTTAGACGAGCGCCGGCATGGTGAGCACCGGCTCGAGCGACAGCGGGACGAAGCCAAGGTACTAGACGAAATTGGCCTACGTCGCCACGGAGGTGCGTTCTCATGATTCGTATCCTGTTCCCACTCATCGGCTATCTGTCAGTTGCCACAGTCATCACCGGCGTTCTCGGGTATGGCTATCTGCGCCAGACCGGCAAGCTCGATGACGAACGCATGCTGCAAGTCTTGGCCGTGTTGCACGATGTCGATCTCAACGCTATCGAGCACGCCCAGGAGCGGCCAGAGACCGTCGTGCCTGAGGAGCAAATGTCCTACGAGCAACAACAAGAGCAGCTCCGCATAGCGACTTTGCAGTTCGACGCGAAACAGAAAGAACTTTCAGAGTCGTTGGCCACATTCGATTACGACTTCAAGAAGCTCAATGCGGCCACTGGACGCTACAACCAGCTGGCCGGAGAAGTCGAAGCAGAGCTAAAAAGGCAACGTGAATCGCTCATGACGGAGTCGGTACGCAAAGGTCGTGAAGCGATCGAGATGATGATTCCCAGCAAACAGTCGAAACCAATCATCAAAGAGATGATTGACGAAGGAGAAATTGACCTCGTTATCAAGATTCTTTCCAGCATGGCTAAGCGAAAACAGCAAACCATCCTGCAAACGTTTGTGGGTACCGATGAAGACATCGATATTCTCTATCGCATAACCCAAGAAATGCTCGCCGGCGGGGAAACCAAACAGTACATCGACGACAAACTTGGCGATCTTCGCAAGCTGCAGCAAGACGACAACTAAGTGGGCTTCCACACGAACATCTAATATCCGAAATGTCTACATCCTCGATTGATCCACTGATTAGTCTCGCACCGACCACCCCGTCGAGTGTTGGCAATGCGCCCAGACCCGGAGGCTTTGGTGATTTGTTTGAGCAGGCACTTACGACTAGTGCCCAGCCCGAGCGAGCTACCGACGAGGAGGAAACAGCGCTTGCAGATGAAGCAGCCAGCGCATCTTCGGAAGTCACCGAAGATCGCGACCCAGGTGAGAATACCACGGAAGAATTCTCTGCTAGTGAGCCCAAGTCTGAGACCGAATCCAAGGAGGAGGCTGCCAGTGCCGAGGATTCCAGCGACGAGGTCGAGATTTCAGAAGAAGCCGCTGCCAACCAGAAGGACGCTGAAGAAGTAGCCGCCAACCAGCAATCGGTGGATGCGGAAACTTCCGCAGAACTATTGGGAGAAGTAGCTGACGGAGAATCCGCAGTCAACCAAAATCAAGAATTAGCCAGCGGCGAAGAAGGAGATCAACCAGCCGGTACAAAAGTAGAAAACGAAGCTGAGCTGAAGAACTCCTTAGGTGAAACCGCCCAACAGAGTCCGAATGGCGACTCTGACGAGCGATCAAACGCGGAGTCAAGTCGCGATGCAGTTGATAAGACGATCAAGGGCGATGCCCGAGGCCACGATCAGGAGAGCGGAACGCAACAAGAAGCGACCGATACAGGTACCGATACCTCTGACCCCGATCAAGTGATTGGAGAACTAGCACTGGACGAGGAGGACTTGAATTCGCACGGGCCGCACAATCGGCATGATCGCGGATCGCGGAGAGCTTCCTCGACAACCCAAAATGCACAGGTTGCAGAGGTGGGGCCGGCCGCCACGAAAGCTGAGAACCAGGCCCAATTAGAGGCTGCAAAGATCGACAGCACACAACTCACTGCTTCGCAATCTACGCAGCATAACTCCACACAAGGCGCAGACCCTGCCGCGGTGCTCAATTCTAGCACGACAACAACACCCAGCGTAACGGAGGCAACGGGGACAGAATCCGATGTTCGCGATACACCGACAGTTGATAAGAATCGCTTTCTCGGTCGGGTGAGCGGGGCTCTGAAGGCGGCACAGCAGCGGGACGGACGGATTCAAGTACGACTTGCTCCACCCGAGTTGGGCCTGCTGCGAATCGAATTGAGCGTGCAGCAAGGTTCGCTTACTGCCTCCTTAGAAACAGAAACCAACGCGGCGAAGAACTTGTTGCTTGATAACTTGCCCGCCCTCCGCGAGCGACTGGCAGAGCAAGATATCCGCGTCGAGAAGTTCGACGTCGACGTCCGTCGTGACGGTCAGCAATCGCCGGATCACGAACTACCTGGTGAGCGCCAGTCGCAGAACCCGAGGAGAACACCCGCTCGCGCTGGCATTACGGTGAGTAACTCCAGCCCAGGTAGTGAGCCTTCCGGCGAAACCACAACTGCTACCACCGACGCGGGATTAGACATCCGCGTGTAAAGAGTAAACAGACAGACCCAGTCACATATTATCGAGAGCAAAATGGCACAACTTCCTAACGTCACAAGCGCATTAACTGGCGCAACATCGGACCAACCGTTCGGTGACAACAACTCGCTCAACGATCTGGATATCGATGATTTTCTTGATCTCATGATCGCGGAACTACAGAATCAAGATCCACTCAATCCGCTGGAGAATGACGAGCTTATTGCGCAGATTGGTCAGATTCGCGAGGTAGGTGCAACTGATAAACTCACCGCGACACTTGACGCAGTGCTCCTTGGGCAGAATATCACGAGCGCCACCAATCTCATTGGTGCCGATATCGAAGCCCTGTCGGACGACAACCAGCGTGTGCAAGGAATTGTTGATCGCATTTCGGTTTCCAACAGCCAACCTAAGCTGCATATCGACTTGAATCCCAGCGCGGACGTGGATGAGGAGCCCGGCAACCTCGAACAGGGAGCCTACAAGTACCGTGTGGTTTGGGAAGAAGACGGTCAACTGTTCGGCGTCGATCCCGCAGCCCAATCCGGCGGCCAGTTGCTGGTGGGTGAGGCTGGAGGCAGTTCTGCGCTGCTGAGCAACTTGCCACGCTCCACAAGTACTAAGCAAATATACCGGACGGACCGCACCGGCACCGGCGAGTACCGACATGTTGGCTCACTCACCGACGTCGATCAGGCCACCTTCCTCGATACTAAGGCCGATGCCGATCGAGGGGCCGCAATACTCTCAGGAACACCACAGCTCATTACACCGCAACGCAGTTATGAGATTAGCCTGACGAACATCTCCGAAATTCGCCCACCGCAATAAGCGACATTGTTGAGGTGGATACCACCGGCGGTTCGTTGGACCGCGGCTAGGGGATTACAAGAGACGACCCGGGATACACGACGCGAAGCAGAAGTTCGGAACTAAAGCACAAAATTTGAGAATAAACACCCCCACTAGGGAGAGAATATTATGGGTCTTCAATCAGCACTGACCACAGCCCTCACCGGCATGAACGCTGCCGAAACCTCTATCGACGTTGTAGGCAACAACGTTGCCAATGCAAACACAGTGGGCTTCAAAGAGTCGAACGTGAACTTTGCCACGCAGTTCCTGCAAACGCAAAGTATCGGTTCTGCCCCGACCGATGGTCGCGGTGGTACCAACCCTCGCCAGGTGGGCTTGGGCGTGAAAGTTGCCGAAATCGCTCAGGACTTTAATCAGGGCACTATCGAAATCAGCTCTAACCCGCTGGATCTAGCCATTCAGGGAGACGGGTTCTTTATTGTGGAAGGCTCACAAGGCGAGCAGCTTTACACACGCAACGGCCAATTCAAGACGAATGCCGAGAACGAAATCGTGACCATCACCGGTCAGCGAGTTCTCGGATACGGAGTCGATGCGGACTTCAACGTGCAATCAACTGTTTTGCAGCCTCTTCAAATTCCCTTGGGCCAGTCGGCGGTTGCTCAAGAGACGCAAAACGTCATCCTTACTGGCGGACTTGATGCGGAAGGCACGGTTGGCACAATCTCTGAGGTCATTCAGTCAGGCGTCCTTATCGACGGTTCGAAAGAAGTGCCTGATTCCAGCAGTTCGACACTCACTGCGCTCACGCTGCCCCTAGAGTCCACAACAATCGCTTCCAGTGCAACTCCGGGCGCAGTCACTCCGGGTACCTACAGCTATCGTGTAACGTTTGTCGACAACGATGGCAACGAAAGCCCCGCCTCGAATGTCACGGCATCGCTAGTGGTTGCCGGTGCTGGCGGGTCCATCGATCTTACCAATATTCCCCAGCCGTCAGGCGGTAGTGAGTTTTCCACGATCAACGTCTACCGCAACAACTCAGCCGTCAACACAGATTACGAATTGGCCGGAACCGTTGCTGCCGGTACAACCACCTTCAGTGATGGTAGTGCTGATGGCTCCCTAGGTACAACGTTGGACAATACTGGGCTCGATAGCGGAGCCTACAGCTACTATGTCACCTACTACAATTCAGTGAGTGGCGAAGAGAGTCGTCCCACCGCACGTATTGGCCCGGTTACGGCTGATGGCACTAACGCACCAAGAATTCGGCTCGACAATCTCCCTGAACCTTCGACCGATCCTACAACAGGCGGTTACGACGGTGTGCGAATATACCGGAAGCTGCGAAACAGTGAGAGCTTTCATTTCGTAGATTCGATCACGCCTGCTGAAATTGCCGCTGCCTCCTCCGGAGTTTCTTATATTGACAATACGCCTGATGCAGTGATTGCTGCAAATGCAGAAGTCGACTTGGAGGGGCCTGATATTTCCTTTGGATTGCCGCTTGTCGATGTTGTGTCGCGCCAGGGTAGCACCTACACAAATCTCTTTGAGGAGGGTGAGCTTGCCTTTACCGGCGGTAAAGCAGATCGTAGTCTAGCGACGCGGAATCTTACGATCACGAGCACGACGACGGTTCAGGATTTGATCAGCTTTATGGAAGATTCCCTGGGTATCGTGAAGACAGCTCTAGAAGATAGTTTCCCTGCGGGCAACTATGGCGGAACGATTTCCGATAGCCGGATCCAATTCACATCGAACCTGGGCGTCGAGAACGCACTGTCAATCGATCTGTCTGCGTTTCAGCTGACTCCCGCTTCGGGCGGTGTGGCAGACTCCGTGCCAATACAGTTCAATTCAACCGTTCCGGGCCAATCTAACGGGTCCGGAGATTCGGCAGATGTCATCGTTTACGATAGCCTGGGCTCGCCGATACGGGTTCGCGTCACGACCGTCTTGGAAGAACGATCTGGAACCAGCGCGAAGTTCCGCTGGGTCGCCACTTCGCCGGATAACCAACCGGAACTCGGCGTCGGCACGGTCGTTGGCACGGGCGTTATTACTACCGATGGCAACGGCGATGTTACGGCAGTTTCCAATAATCGTGTCGCTGTGGACCGTCGTGATTCACCGGCTGCCTCACCGTTGGAGTTCGAACTGGACTTCTCGCAAGTCAATGGTCTCGCCCAAGACGGTAACGACAGCCTTAATGTGAGTCGGCAAGATGGTTTCCCAGCCGGTACACTAACCAGTTTCTCGATCACTGAATCGGGAAGTATCGAGGGCGTCTACAGTAATGGTAGCTCGCGCACCTTGGGCCAAGTTTTGATGGCACGGTTTGCGAACAACAATGGTCTAGAACAAATTGGTGACAATCTCTTCGCTGCTGGTGTGAACTCAGGTCTGCCGATTCAGGACGTCCCCAGCTCACAAGGTATTGGCTCAATCACTTCCGGTGCGGTGGAACTGTCTAATTCAGACATTGGCCAGAATCTCATTGAACTGATACTTGCTTCCACCCAATATCGAGGCGGCGCGCGGGTGATTACCGCAGTTCAAGAATTGCTCGATGAGTTGCTCGCTATTAGTAGATAAACCACCACTCCTTGGAGCATGAGTTAGCCGACATTGCTCCGGTGCCTTGAATGTCGCGAGGGAAACCATGATCAAACTAACTCGACTCGACGGCGAGGCATTCATCCTGAATGCCGAACTCATCAAATACGTCGAACAACGGCCTGATACGTTTATTACGCTTGTATCGAACGACCGCCTCGTGGTAGCCGAGTCTCCAGAGGAAGTCCTCGATCGGGCCGTAGAGTACCACCGCACCAAGCGACTACTTCCTACCGAGGCGGCAAGTCGCTGAGGGTTGTAGGGATGGTCGGGGTCAGGCTGAGAAAACGGCCTCACTGGTTGGCAAACTACTACATTAAAGCGACGGTGGTGTTGGAAGAAAGCTATGTTTTGAAAACCATGTTGCCGCCACGCAACGCACGCCGAAGTACGCCTCTCCCGAAGAAATTCTCTCTATTACCCCGCCTTCCTCACGCTGTTAGCAACCCCCTGACTTCATGGATTTAGCAACTGTCATCGGTGTGATCCTCGCTTGCGGTTTGATCCTCGGATCAATCGTAATCGGCGGTGGTGCAATCGGTTCTTTCATTGATTATCCCTCTTTGATGGTGGTGATCGGTGGGGCGATTGCGGCGGCAATGATTTCGTTCCCCATGAAAAACTTCTTCAGCGTGTTCAAAGTGGTCATGAAGGTGTTTTTCTACAAGTTGGATTCCATTCCTCGGCTCATCGAAGAGATCGTTAGCCTTGCGGAAACAGCTCGGCGCGACGGATTGCTCGCTCTGGAAGGCCGGATTGAAGAAATCGAGAATCCGTTTGTGGTCCTAGGCATTCAAATGGCTGTCGACGGCACCCGCCCCGAGGTGATGGAAGACATCTTGCGTACCGAGCTCGACGCTGTTGCCACACGCCATCGCGACGGCAAGAGCCTCATGGACTGTATGGGCCGCTTCGCCCCTGCGTTTGGCATGATTGGCACGCTCATGGGGCTCGTTATCATGCTGGGCGACATGAGCGACCCTTCAAAAATTGGTGCCGGTATGGCCGTGGCGTTGCTTACCACCATGTACGGCGCGATCGCCTCGAACGTGGTGTTCCTGCCCTTTGCAGAAAAGCTGGGATTCACGAATAAACAAGAATTACTCGCGATGGAAATCATCGTCCGCGGAATCATGGCAGTTCAATCAGGCGAAAACCCCCGCGTTATCGAACAAAAGCTTAATACCTTCATCCCTGCCAGCCAACGCAGTACCGAAGGTCAAGCCGCCTAGGCCAAGTAGTGCAACCTATTGAACCACAGAAAACACGGAGAACACTTAGAAGGTGGAGGAGGGATCAGACTGCAGGGCTTACCCTTGTGACCTGAAGTCCGAGGCCCGATGTCTGAAGCCGTGCTCTCCGTGCTAACAAATCATGGCCATTGAAGAAGAACCAGAACCTGGGATACCCGAGTGGGTCGTTACGTTCGGCGATATGATGTCGCTGCTCTTGACGTTCTTCATCATGCTGGTGTCGATGAGCGAGATTAAAGAGGACGAGCAGTACCAGGCGATGGTCGAGTCGATCCGCGAACAGTTCGGCCACGACAGTTCGATGGCCTCAATGGTGCCGGGCGACATCCGTCCTAGAAACTCGCAAAACCCCAGTCTTGCTGAATCGGGCCGTGCCAAAAAGATCGACAAAGCTAGCGGCGGGCAAGAGAATAAGTCGGTTGTTGGCGAGCACAAAAAAGTACAAATCGTTCGTCCGGGTGACGACTCGTCGATCGGTGGTCTCATCTACTTTGATGAAGATTCCGCCGAACTTTCAGAAGAAAATAAACGCAACCTCTACCGTATTATCCATCAGATTGCCGGCAAGCCGCAAAAAGTAGAGGTCCGCGGACACACCTCACGGCGGCCCGTCGATCCAGCCAGTGGCAATCGCGATCACACCGACCTTGCTTATTCAAGGAGCCGGAATACCGCCAAGTTTCTCGTGGAATCAGGAATTCATCTCAAACGCATCCGCATCAGTAGTGCCGGTGCGAGCGAACCCCTCTACGACGGAGTCGATCCCGACCTATTGGCAAGAAACTCACGAGTACAGATCCTGATGTGGGACGAGCGGGTGAAAGATCTCGAAGCAGATAGCGAAGTGGCACTGGAACCTGACGCCGGATTATGACCTAAACTTCGATAGCACCGATTGCACAGCGCACGTGAGCGACCGACCCAACCCCCTGACAAACCATGGCCGACGAAATAGTACAACCTGAGGAAGCCGCCCCCGCCAAGAGTGGCGGTCTCATGACCATCATCAAGGCAGTGGCATGCATTTCGATCGTGGTTCTCTTGGAGATGGCCGCAGCATCGATGCTGATTCCCGATGCCGAAGCAACTCAGGCAATTGGCGAAGAACTGGCTGCTGCCAAAGCAGATGATGAGAAGGACCAAGATGCAGAACTCGAAGGGGATCGCTCCTCGGAGGATTCGCCACTGGGTAATATGGTCGAGGTCAATCTCGGCGCTTATCATATTCGCCACACAAGCCCCGAAACGGGTACGAGCCTCAATATCGATTTCGATCTATGGGGAACCGTGCTAGCAGACGAAGCAACCGAGTTCGATGATCTCTATACGACCAACCAGCAGAGAATCAGCGAGCAGGTCACGATTACGATCCGCGGAATGGATGTCAGCGACTTCTCCGATCCCAACTTGGACTTGATCAAACGGAAGATATTGGAGAAAACCAATCGCGCACTCGGCAAGCCATTATTGCATGATGCTTTGATTGTCGAGTTTTCGTTCCTAGAACGCTGAGTAGCAGTGTTGGAACGTATTGCCTAGATTCACTTGGAAGGATTCCATGTCTGAAGAAACCAAACAAGCTGAGCCAGCGCAGAGCGAGCTCCCTGTAGAGAGTCCAGCGACCTTAGAGCCTGCTGTGTCGCCAGCCGACATGGAGCTCCTTCTCAATAAGGCGGAAGAGGCGCTAGAGTCGATCGATCAGGTTGACAGCGACGTCCTCATGCCTGGCGTTCGCGATTTTCAATTGAAAGATTTTTCGGGTTCTACCGCCAATAGTGAGGCCGCTTCGCTGGACCTCATGAAAGACGTCCAGCTCGATCTAACCATTGAGTTAGGCCGCACGCACATGGAGATGCGGGACATCCTGAAGCTCAAGCAGGGCGCCGTTGTGCCGCTCGACAAGCTAGCAGGCGACCCGGCCGACATCTACGTCAACGGCCGTCTCATAGCCCGCGGCGAAGTGCTCGTTCTCAACGATAACTTCTGCGTGCGCGTCGCTGAACTCATCGAAGGTGACTCTGAGGACTGATAGTTTTCCGGACGTCAGCGAGTTCGGCTTAGTATTTCAGTCTGCTAGCACGCCACCGCCAGAAATCTGATTGATCTGGCGATTTTTCTTAACGATTCGTATAAGCATTGCCGACGTACCGACCCTTGTCGGTGCTTTTTGTGGCTCCCTACGAACAGTAAGAACTACCTGTGCCCCTAAGGTTCTTAAAACGCTGCCGGTTCTCAGATCGAAGCACCCGGCTATCTCAGCACGCGCTTGCGTTGTTGCTAGTACTGCATTTGGGAACTGCGAGTCTAGAAGCCCACGCCGCAAAGTCGTTGCTCTCCTACCGTAGCGACCAGACGCAGCAGGAGGCTCCCGCTGCCGTCATGCCGCGGGCAAGCCGGCCCAACGCAAGCCAGACCCGTGCAGCCCAACCGATCACTGCCCAGTCCGACCCGTTCGGCAATCGTTCCTTCCCTCAGGCCCAGCAAGCCCAGCCCCAGCGGATCGCCCACCGCAATGCGACAGCTCCCCAGACGGTGTTCCGGGGCAACTTGCCAGATGAATCGCTAGCAGAAGCCCCAAGACCCAGGGCGATTGAGGCTGAGTCGCGCCGCTTGGCGCCCTCCCAAGAAGTAAGAGTGGGCGACTCTGGCAGTAAGACATCGACCAAGTCGGCTCTCCCGTTCGCAGTGCCTGTGAAGCAATTGATCTCAACCGCCGGTGCAGGCCTCGCCATTGTTATTGGCCTGTTCTTCATCTGCACATGGCTCTGGCGCGGTGGAAGCAATCGGCCGAATCCCAACTCCCCGCTTCCGCAAGAAGCGTTCAGCGTGCTAGGTCGCGCTCCATTGATGGGTCGCACAACCGCTCAGCTGATTCGTGTTGGTAACAAGCTCGTTCTAGTAGCAGTTTCGGCCGAAGGCTTGCAGCCTTTGACCGAAGTCACCGATCCAGCCGAAGTCGATCGCTTAGCCGGTCTGTGCTTGGGTGGCGGCGCGGCCAGTTCGACGGCAGAGTTTCAGAAAGTGCTGCGTAAGCTCGCCAGCGAACCTGCCAGCGGTTTTCTCGGAAGAGAATCGTCCTAGTTCGACAAACAAGCAAACCTATGAATCCTCTCCTACGCAAACTGGTTCCGCTAGCCATCGTTGCCTGCTTACAGGCAATCGCGATGCCGGCGTTTGCGCAAAGTGGAATTTCACTATTGCCTGAGGGAATCGGTGGCCCAGAAGAGTGGACCAGCCCAGAAGGAATTAGCTCGACACTAAAGGTCATGCTGCTGCTGACTGTCTTGAGCCTTGCCCCGGCGGTGCTGCTCATGACGACGAGCTTCATGCGTATATTGATTGTCATGGGCCTGCTCCGGCAAGCTCTCGGCACCCAGCAGTTGCCGCCTAGCCAGGTGCTTACCTCGATTGCGCTGTTCATGACGGCACTGCTCATGACGCCCGTCTGGACCGAGGTCTACGAAGAGGCGATCAAACCCTACTCAGAGAAGCAAATCGGTCTCGACGAAGCCTGGCAACTGGGCACGAAGCCGGTACGCGAGTTCATGTTTCATCAGATTCGCAAAACGCATAACGATTCGGACGTCCATCTGTTTCTCAAGTACATGCAGAGCGAGATCGATCCAGAAACCGGTGAACTCTACGACAACTACGTGTACTTCGATCCCAAGGAAGGTGATCGCGAGGTGCCGCTGCAGGCATTGTTGCCCGCCTTCATGCTGAGCGAATTGAAGACCGCCTTTTTAATCGGCTTCCAGATCTATTTACCATTTGTAATTCTCGACATTGTTGTTGCGAGCGTGACCATCTCAATGGGCATGCTCATGCTGCCACCGGTCTTGATATCCCTGCCGTTCAAACTGCTACTCTTTGTACTTGTCGATGGCTGGAGACTCGTCGTCGAAATGCTACTCGAAAGTTTCCAAGTCCTCGTTTAGCTTCCACCCCTAGACTGTAGCGAATGTCCTTCGTGGCATTCCTCAAACGAAGAGACACGAAACATGGAACCACAAGACGCTGTTGATTTAGGACGCGAAGCGCTTCGCGTAGCGATGCTAGTTGCCGCGCCCGTGTTGTTCTCGGGCATGATTGTCGGCCTGGGCATTGGGCTGTTGCAGGCACTCACGCAGATTCAAGAACAAACGGTTGCGTTTGTTCCCAAACTCTTGGCCATGGTTGTCGCCCTAGCAGTCGCCCTGCCCTGGATTCTTACGCAACTGCTCGACTACGCGCGCACACTGATCACCAACATCCCCCAAACGCTCTAGCCGGGCAACAGGTGCCGCTGCTAGCTCGTCCAGCAGTCTGCAAAGTTCACCACTCAAGCCCCCGCACTGTTGTGTCGTTGATCGAGACATTCCTGCTAAATTACTTTGGTGCTTTCATCTTGGTGTTAGCACGCGTAGGAGCGCTCGTCGCTACGGCCCCCATCTTTGGGACCAAAGCGGCACCAATGCAGTTCCGCGCTTTTCTGGCGATTGCTTTGACGATGCTAGTGACACCAATGTTCTCCACGACCTCGCCGGTGGATGTGACCAACTTGTTCTTGTTTGGCAAAGCGGTTGTCAATGAAATGCTTGTGGGCTTACTCCTCGGTTTGGGCGTGATGATTTTGCTCACCGGCGTGCAAGTGAGCGGCCAGATTGTGAGCCAAATGGGCGGTACCGCCGTGGCTGAAGCGTTCGATCCGACGCTCGACACGAATGTCTCCGTGTACTCGCAGTTATTCTACTTCCTAACGCTTACCATGTTTGTACTTCTTGATGGGCATCGCCTGCTCATCGGCGCCTTGCTAGACACCTACGTTTGGCTTCCCCCCGGTGAGGCAGCTCTCGGACCGTCGTACGTGGAAGCGCTGACAAGTATCCTAGGGCAGAGCTTTCTGTTGGGGATCCGCGCAGCCGCACCGGCGATGATCGCACTGTTTCTGTCCACTCTAGTGCTAGGCTTGATCGGTCGCACGATGCCGCAGATCAACATCCTGGTGATTGGCTTTGGCGTGAACGCCATGCTTACGCTCGGCTGCCTCTTTGTTTCACTCGGTGCCATCGCTTGGGCATTCCCCCAGCAAGCGGGGCAGGCAATTGATATCCTTCGCGACGCCATTAAGCAAACCCTACCCAAAGCTTAGCGACTTCGCGACTCTCCAAGTAAACCATGGCCGACCAAGCAGGCGACAAGACGCAGGATGCCACCCCGCATCGCAAGCAACAAGCTCGCGAACAGGGGCAGGTTGCATTTAGTCAAGACTTGGGCTCAGCCGGTTTGCTAGTTGCTGGCTCGTTGCTCCTTATGTACTACGGCCGAGACATAGCCGAAGCATGTACCCAAATGGTACGTAGTCAGCTTGAGGCAGTCGGCCCACTTTCTGTCGAGCCTAGCCACATGGGCCAAATCGCTACACTTCTTGGCGGGCATGTGGGTAAAGCCTTGCTTCCGGTATTGGGATTATTGTTCGTGGCGGGCGTTGCAGTGAGCCTCGTTCAAGTTGGCTTTCTGTTTGTTCCCAGTCGAGTAGCGCCCGACTTTTCTCGCTTAAGCTTGCTCGCGGGGATGAAACGTATCATCTCACTTCAGGGGGTTGCCCGCTTAGGCTTTGGAATGTTCAAAGTGCTGATCGTTGCCGTCACGGCAGCGGTGGTGCTCTATCAATCACGCGAGCAGATCGCCGGTTCTAGTGGCATGGCTATCATTTCGATGGCCGTATTCATGTCCAGTCTCGTTGTGAAGACGGCCCTTTGGGTGGGAGTGGCGCTGCTGCTCTTGGCTATTCTTGACTATGCGTTTCAACGCTGGAAGCACGAGCAGGATATGAAGATGACGCACCAGGAAGTGCGCGAAGAAATGAAGAACCTCCAAGGCGATCCGCAAATCATCGCCCGTCGTCGTGCCGTGCAGCGCCAGATGGCGCTCAATCGGATTGGCGAAAAAGTTCCCACGGCCGATGTCGTGGTCACGAACCCCACTGAACTGGCCATCGCCATTCAGTACGATCCGCTGGAAATGGCTGCCCCGGTGGTCGTAGCCAAAGGAGCCGGTGTACTCGCCCAACGCATTCGAAAGTTGGCTCTAGAGAACGACATCCCTGTGGTCGAGCGCAAGCCGCTCGCCCGCATGCTCTACAAAGACGTTGAGCTGGGCCACCCCGTGCCCGACGCCGCCTACGCCGCCGTAGCCGAAGTGTTGGCGTATGTCTACCAACTCAAGGGCAAGAAGATGCCCGAACTGCCGCACGCGAAAGTTGCGTAGCCGAGTTTTGCCTATTTTTCAGTCGCTAGGCGTTGGCAACGGTTAGGCCTTGGAACTGGACGCTAACGCCTAGCGGTTGAGTCTCTGTCACTCGCTGCAAGTTCGTAGCCGTACTCTTCGTAGTACCAAGCCCAACGCTGTTGTAATTTCTGGCTAATGGACTCATCGATCTCGTGTTGATTGGGCCTGTAATTGCTTATCTGATCTAGGTAGGCATCAATCGTCGGCTCGGCAGGATCGAAACCGCCCAAGTCCAACTCCTCGTACACTCGCTGGACTTCTGCTTTGGGGTTGGCGGCAAGGTCCTCGTAGCGCACTTCCGCAAGTTGGTCGTTCCCCAGTAGGGCACGATCTTCCGCAAAGGCTTCGTACATTCGCTCGAATGAATCGATTACATAATCTTCTACCCAAGCCTCGTCTTTTGGCACGTGTACGCCTTGCACTGAGTTGAGTGAACGCCAGAGTCGCACTGTCGACGCGAAAAGCTCAGCCGGATGACGCGTTATGTGAATGAATTTGGCATCGGGGAACATCTCCAGTAGTGTGGCTAGGCGGGCTGTGTGCGGTGGCGACTTGACTACGAGTCGTCGTTGATCTCGCAGTGCGATGCGTTGAAAGAACTGCATCAGCTGGCGCTTCCATGCGGTGCGATGCTCCTCGGGTAGCTCTTTCAAAGTGAGATACTCACGATGCACTTCTCCGTGTTTTGGAAACATCATCGAAGCGTAGGGCGAAGGCACTCCCATGATCTGTAGCGCAAACTCGTCTTCCTGCGGGCGATGCCAGCCAGCAACCATGTTGTCCATCGGGCGACGACGTGGGAGCAGGAACTCAGTACACGGGGCAATCAGTTTTTCCGTCAACAAAAAGTGATGCGGAACGAAACACTGGTAGGTCGTTGGGTAGTTGTGCCTCGGATCGCGAATGAGCAACTCGTGCAGGAAGGTGGTCCCCGAGCGCCAATGCCCCAGGATGAACACCGGCGGCTTATCGAAAGTTACCCGCGAGACTTTTCGAGAGTAACAAGCCCGGTCCCCTAACGCGAGTCCCGAATTCACGAAGCTCATTGCCGAAACGGCTAAGCACATGGGCACTCGGGTGGGCGACATCGAGAAGCGATGCTTTGCCAAATGGCCAAACCAAGTTCCAGCTCTCATGCCATGCCAGAATCGTGGTGTGTACCACGGGAACGGATTCTTTACGACGCGTTCTCGACGCGGCTTCGCAATTCGTTGCTTGGCAGTTCGTTTCCGCAATGTTCTAAGCATGGTCCTGAGAGGAATGTCTCGCGTCGGTAGCCGAGCAAATAGCAAAAGTGTTGGTCACAGACCAACATCGTAGCGGCTCTGGCGGTTGCGGGCTATTCGATCACGCCGACTTATTTTCGTGAGCCACACCCAAAGTAACGCCATCAAAACTAAGAATCCGACTCCGGCGAATACTCCCCAAGACTTATTGCTTGCGGGAGTCTGTGGTTGTACCCACTGGACGGTCGGTCCAATGACGATCGGCGAGAAATCGGCCCTCTGACCTTGGGGCGATCCTCTGGGGCTGTGTTCTCTGGGGCTGGGTTCTTCGGGCTTGCGTGAACGATAACGCCACTTTTTGAAGAAGAAGCCAGCCACCCGTACGGGGGCACGAATCGAGTCGCCTTCGGGGAAACCATTGGGCAATCTCGCGACACAGCACGTGATCGGCAAGTTTTGAGAATCAGTTGTGAAGAGATCGACCTCGTAGTAGTCGCCTGTCTGGCCATCTCCTTCGGTTAACACAATTTTGACGGCTCGCCGTGCGGTGCCCTCCAGCAAGACAAGCCTTCCTGTTTCCTCCTGCGGTGTGAGAAATAAGGGTGCCACCGAAGAGAGGCCCTGTTCGCCACGTTCGAGGGCCGCCAGCGCGACGCCGTACTCCCGCTTTAGTAGCTTCGACTCCTCCGGCGTTCCTCGGTTGGTAGCCTGCTCTTTGAGTTCAACTTGTTTTAGTTTAGCCAGCTTGCGCCACTCGGTCTGCCGTTCTTTAAGAACCTGCTTAGCTAGCGAGCTCAGGCTCTTGTGGTCCGACGCTGCTACTGCCTTGAGCGCCGCGCGAAACGCAACGGCTTCCTCACTCACCTGTTTCGTGACGAACGGCTGAGCGTGGCGAACTTCGTCCAGCAAGCTCACATCGTAGCCCAGTTTGGCAAGCTCCAACCAACCGGCAGGCACGTTACCTTGTGGATGCCAGGCAACATGATCAGCCAGCAACACGAGAGCAGGCTTGTCGCCAACATCCTGATTGCCAAGAATCACTCCGCGGCAGGAAATCGGCTGAGCAAGTGACGAATCTTCTGATCGGCTCCAAGCTCCCGGGATTTTTCTCGTGAGAATGGCCGCGGGAAAAGGAAACGCATCGCTTTGAACGACGAGCGAGTACCACGGCTGGTCGCTCGTCAGTTGTCGGGCGGAAACGACTAGGCCCGTGATCTCAACAAGTTCCCCGCGATGTGCAATCCAATCTTTGATGCTTTCACCAGGTTGGGGAATTTCCCAGTTCTTATGCTGCGAGGCATCAAATCTTTCGAACCAGTAGAGAATCTGTGTTGCGAGCTCTGTCCGAGAGTGGGACCATGTTCCGTCCCATGTTTCAAACAGACGATATTTGGGCTCGCCGATGTCAGCGTCACGCAGGACTTCAGCAAAGCCGGGGGACTTTAGGTCTACTTGAGCATTTGCTGTGAAGCAAACCCAGCAAATGCTTGCAGCGGAGCCTCTCAGTAGGATACAGACCATTGCGAATCGAGTGTTCAATCGCCAGTCTCCCTCTCTGCCAGTCGTTGCAAGCTGGCAGCATTGGCCGCCTCTCGTGCTTTACTAACCGTTGAAACGCGGCGCGTGTTCCAAGACAACAGTCTGACCAACAACAGCGCAGCAACAGCGACACTGGCGATGGCCCACCATGGAGGCAGCTCAGCTGTGCTTTTTACTTTTAACTCAGCGGACGGGGGCCTCGGTTGCCACTCGACGGAATTCGCAACCACGATCGGTGCCAGACCGTAGCCCTGTGAGTGGGGGTAGGACCAGTTCTTAAAGAAGTAGCCGTGCACGGTTACTTCTTCACGCAACTTCTCGCCCCGCGGGAAAGTTTCCGGCAACGAGATCGCATAAACTACAAACGGCCACTGGCCGCCTCCCGTGGGGCTTATTACCAGACGGTGATAGTTGGCGATGCCCAGTTCATTGTCGACTGGTGTGAGCTCTTCCTCTCGTAGAACTGTGCCATGCACTGTTACCACTCTGCCGCGATATACCTTTGGCTGTTCGATGAGTTGCGCGTAGGCCAGTTGCCCGATGCTCTTCTCGGATAACCCATCGACTCCCTCACTTCGCACCGCTTCCAGTACTGCTAGCCATGCCTCTTCTTCCGACTTCAGGAAGAGGGCGTTATCTTCCACATTGTCTAGCAGCGACGTGAGGTCATCGTCGCCCCTCAATTCGTCCGTGACGCTAGCAGCCTGTTTCATGCGTACCCGAGTGGTTTCGCCGTTAGCACTCTCCTCTGGATGTGGCTCCTTACTAGGATCTATCTTGAGCACGTCGCTAGCTGCGCTCTCTCGAAAATCAAGCTCATCAGAGAGCATTCTTTTCCGCTCCTCCCCGACAGGGCTGGCGTTCTCCTGCAAGGAGAATAACCGCCCCAGTTTTTCAGCCGTAGCTGGCTGCTGCAGGTGTCGCATCATCATGCCCACCATGGCCAACATTCCTAGCAACAACCATAGCTTGAGCCGCAAGCCGCGAGACACGGGCTGTACACGATCAGGTTTACTCGATTGGAAACGCATTGCGGCAAAGTACTTGAGGCGTGCTTCGGGATGAAAGTCGGCTCCTATTGTACCAATAGCCCGCAAGCTCCGCCTCGCCTAGGCACTTAGCATTGCGGAAAGGTCAAGTTACCGCTTAAAGTTCCCCTCCCCTGGATTCGCATCCCCACTTTCCTCACCCATAAAAGTTCACAACACCGCCACGAATTGACCTTCCCCAAGTTTCAACGCCGTCTTCCCCGGGTGTGGTCGAATCTATTGGCGATAGCTACAATACAGCGGCAGCATCGCGTGCTGTACGGAACACTATTGTGAGCTTCCTCCTTTGGCGGAGCGAAGCGATCACTCAGCTATTTTTTGTTTGCGCTATTTTCTTGCCTGTCGAAAGACTAAGCCGATAGGTAACCAAACTGACGCTGCGTAGACTCCCCACTCTCGATCGAATTGTCCATGTCCCTACTAGGAGACACAACCTTCGCGCCGCCCATGGTCGTGCGTTGCCTGATTTGCATCGTGCTGGCGATGAGCAGTCCCACGGCATTCGCTGGACCGGATTCCGATTTTGTCGAATCTCTACGCGAGCATGGTTGGCACGATACAGCTTTAGGCTATCTCGACTGGGCAGAGAAGCAGCCTTTCACGGACGCTGCATTCAAGAAGAGCATTCCCTACCAGCGTGCCATGAGCTTAGCCACTCAGGCACGTGCTTCTCGATCACAACAACAGCGCGCGAAGCAGTTGCAAGATGCTGCGGAGCTTTTTGAGTCACTTGCCGCAGATCAACCTGATGCTGATTTCACCACCGATGCTCTCAGTCAGGCGGCTACTATCTATTCGGAGCTGGCCCTATTCGAAGTGGCCCGCGCCAATCGCTTGCCCGCCCAAGCCGGAGCGCAGCGCAAACAACTGCTCGCCGAAGCGAATATTCGGTTCGAAAAAGCAAGCCGCGCGACCCAGAGCTTGAGCAAGCTTGCAGAAAAGAGATTGTCTGAATTACCCAAGCCGGCGCAAGCGAACAACAAGCAGAAGGCCGAACGGAGTCGACTAAGGGGCACGATCGCAGAATCCAGGTTCCTCATTGCCAAGGTGGCATTTGAGCAGGCCACCACCTTCGAGGCCGGTTCAGACAAAGCGAAGGCAAAGCTCGCCTCGGCGGGCAAGGCTTTTGGCGAGCTGTTTGACGACTACGACGATACGTTAGTCGGCTATTACGGCCGGTATTACCAGGGTCGCTGTTTTCAGGAAGCGGGTGAGTACAACAAAGCACTCGGCTGCTATGAAGATCTCGTCGCTCAGCCCACTTCGAACGCCGAGTTTCGTAGAGCAATCTCTCGAGCCCATCGCGGTCGGACTGAGTGCCTAATCGCTCAGGAAAAGTACGATGAAGCCATTACCGACGCCCGCGCGTGGCTTAAGTCGGCTGAAACCGCTGAGGCGATCAAACCGGAATGGTTGGAGGTCACCTACCGGCTTGCCGGTGCAATGCAAGCACAATCCAAGAAGGATACGAGCAAGGACTTCCAGTCAGAAATACGGCTCTTACTGCGAGATGTCTCACGGAAACCTAACGAATTTCAGCAGGAAGCTCGTGCGCTGCTCGTGTCCATGAGTTCCGCCCCGGCATCGGTCTCCAAACTTAACACGTTTGCAGACGCTCTGAGCGCAGGGAAAAATTCATTGGAAATGATGAAATCCTCCCAGATGGCAGTACGACTCGCTAAAGAGAACAATCCGAGTGCCGTGCCAGAGCTTGAGCAGTCGAGTCAAGCCAATGCCGCCGCGGCGCTCAGCGCCTTTGAATCGGCACTAGCTCTGGCGGGCACGCAGACTCCACTCGACGAGCTCAATTCCGTGCGCTACTACCTCTCGTGGATGTACTGGGAGCAGCAACGTCTTCAAGAAGCAGCCGTGTTGGGGCATTTTTTGGCCCTGCGCTACCCCGACAGCAAGTACCAGTCGGGCGCTGCGAAAGTCGCTCTTGCTGCGTACGAAGCACTCTACAACCAGTCACAAAAGAAGGCTGGTGACTCAGCTGGTGGCTTCCTCACTAGTCAACTCGCAAGCCTGGCACAAGCAGTGGCGGAGCGCGCGCCCGAATCGCCCGAGGCAGGTGCCGCAGTCAACCTACTCATGAAGATTGCCTTGAAGGACGATCGTGTGGAGGACGCAGAACTACTGTTAAAAAAACTACCCGCTGGCAATCGAGCGGCAGCGCAGCTCGCATTGGGCGCTTCATTGTGGACGAAGTACTTGGCTGCCAGCAGTGGAGTCGATGGCGAGCCCTCCGCAGAAGTCATGAACTTGCAGAAACAGGCCGGCATGCTCCTTCAGAAGGGTTACGAAGGTCAACAGAAAGCCGGACAGCCCAGCCAAAGTGCCGCGGCGGGCATCCTTTATTTCGCGCAGTACCGGCTCGCTCTGGGCGACCCCAAGACGGCATTGGAAGTCCTGCAAGACAAGAAAGTAGGGCCATTGACCTTGGTAGAGACTAAGTCACCGGCCGCCAAAGGTCAGAGATTTGTGGAGGAAGTGTATAAGGCAGCGCTCAGGGCAATGTTGTTTGCTCAGCCGCCACGTCGGGCGGGGGCAAAGAAGATCATGGAATCACTGGAGAAATCGTCTAAGGACAGCGCTGCCTTAACCAAGATCTATCTTGGCCTGGGCTTACAGATGCAACGCCAGATGAAGGAACTGAACGCCCAAGGAAAGACCAACGAAGCTAAAGCGATCGCTGAGACTTTTGAGGACGTACTTCAGCGCGTCAGTAGTCGCGACGATGCCGATAGCTGGGCGATCCGCAACTGGGTGGCTCAAACCTATCTGCAGCTCGGCGAGGGCCTGCAGGGCGATGCGGCCAATCAGTACATCAAGCGTGCTCAGCAAGCTTACAACGAGATTCTCCTAGCGGCAGCCCAAGATGAAAAGTACGCACCCAATGCGAATTCTTTGCTAGCTGTCCGGAAAAAATTGGCTGATTGTGAACGGGCACTCGGCAACTACGATCAGGCCCTCGATCTCTACGTGAAGATTCTCGAAAAGAAGTCGAGCCTGCTGGAGTTGCAAGTTGTCGCCGCAGAAACCCTCCAGCAGCAAGGCGCTGCCAAGAAGCAGCCGGCGAAACTCGAACAGGCCATTCGTGGTGCAAAGCCCAAGGCTGGCAAGAACCTCATCTGGGGCTGGTTGAAGCTTGCCTCCGTGGGAGACCAATTCAAGAAACGCTCACTAGCAGCTGGCCCCAAAGGAGCCGCCAACGCGAAACGGTACGAGTCGCTCTTTTTCGAGTCACGCTTTAATATTGCCAAAGCGCGTTTCCAGTCCGGGCTCATTGGCTCGCCTAGCGAGAAACAGAAACAGCTTTCCTCCGCGAAGAAAAACATTCAATCGATGAAAAACTTGTATCCCGATCTCGGTGGTCCCAAATGGAAAGCCGCCTTTGAGGATCTGCTTAAGCAGATTGAAGAAGCCCAATAGAAAATCACTCAAGTGTTAACAGGAGGAAACAGAGAGAACGGAGCTCAATTGGCAGCCGCTGCTCCGCTTCCCCTGTTGTCTCCTGTTCAACGCCCTCACAATTGAATTTGATCACGCCTATCAGAACATCAGAAATTCATGAACAGAACCTCCCTTCGCAGTTTGCCCACCTTGCGTCTCTTCTTGACAGGACTATCTCTGGTCTTGATATCAGAGCCTGTCATCGCCCAGGGCGCACTTGATCGTGTGCGTCGTCGCAGTGGTGTCGATACAGGGAAGATTGAGGGGACTTCACCACAGGGCATCAAGCTATCTCGCGGTGGCGTCGAAAAACAGATTCCTACTGAAGACATCGTCAGCGTCTACTTTTCCGGCGAGCCGCCTGAGCTCAACGCCGCTCGGCTGGCTGTCGAGCGTGGAAAGTACAAAGAAGCCTTAAGGGCACTCAAGGGCGTCAACACCAAAGCCATTCGTCGCGACGAGGTTCGCAGTGAGGTGGCTTTTGTCACTGCTCTTGCCAATGCGCGCCTTGCCTTGGCGGGACAAGGTGACTTAGGATCCTCCCAAGGCGAGCTGAAATCATTCTTGTCCAGCAACAGATCCAGCATTCAAGTGCTACCGGCATTTGAATTGATAGGAGACTTGGCTCTTGCTGACGAAGACTATCAAGCTGCACGTGAGAATTATGGGAAACTTGCTCGCGTTAATTCGCCCTACTACAAGCTTCGCTCCAGCTTGCTCATCGGTCGCTCTTGGCAAGCCGAGGGGGACGATGCCAAGGCGTCTGCGGCATTTGAGTCGGTGGTAAGCTCCGCAGAAAAAGGCGCGGTTGTTGAGCCGATCAAGCTGGCAGCAACTCTGGAGTTGGCCGTCAGCAAAGCTGCTGGCGGCGATGTGAAAGAGTCGGTAGCGACGCTGCAGAAGATCATTGCCGAAGCCGACCCCCAGAATGACGCCGACCTGCTTGCCCAGGCTTACAATGCGCTGGGCGGAGCCTACTTGAAGGCTGGCGACAAGCAAGCCGCACTATTTGCCTTCCTTCGAGTGGATTTGATTTACCCTACGTCGCCTGAGCAACACGCCCGAGCGCTATTTGAATTGAAATCACTCTGGCAGGGCATGGGCAAGGCGGACCGAGCAGAACAGGCTGCCAAGAAACTAGCCGATCAGTACCCCAGCAGTCGTTGGGCATCACGTTAGAGAACGCTCGACCGGAAATCCCGGTTGGATATATGGTGCGCCGCAATTACATTAGAGAAACAGAAATTCCTACTTCGAACTGCACGTTCAGGTAAACCATCAATTTTTTTAAGCTCCTCGTTGCGAGAAATCTTGAAATGCAAGAAACGACTCGGCTGCTCAAAGCTCTAGCAGCTCTCCTATTCGTGGTGGCGTGTCTCAGTCTGAGCAGCCCTGCCGTATTCGCTCAGGAAGCTAACGACACGCCCGCCTCTACGGAGAAGGATGTCCAAGCGCCTTCCAGTGACCGGGATGACATTAGCTACCTTAGTTGGGCAGCCGGTGCCGTGGGCTGGTTCTATGGGCTCGTATTTCTGGGTATCTCTTTTACCCTGGTGGCGCTGTTCGTGATGAACTTGCTCACTGCCCGTAGAGAGAATGTTGTTCCGACGGATTTGGTCGATGGATTCGAAGAACACCTCAACGCCAAACAGTATCAAGAGGCATATGAACTGGCCAAAGCGGACGAATCCTTCCTGGGACACGTGCTCTCTGCTGGAATCGCGAAGGTTTCTAGTGGTTACAGCGAGTCGATCGAAGCCATGCAGGAAGTTGGCGAAGAGGAAAACATGCGGCTGGAGCATCGGCTCAGTTACCTGGCGCTCATCGGTACGCTGAGCCCCATGATCGGGTTGCTCGGCACGGTTAGCGGTATGATCACCTCCTTCCGTTTGATTGCCAATACCGCGACCGGAGCCCCCGATCCTCAGGCGCTCGCTCAAGGTATATCTACCGCACTGTTCACTACGTTCATCGGCTTGGCTATCGCCATTCCCGCGCTCGCCGCTTACAACATCCTGCGCAATCGTGTTGCCCGGCTAGCACTGGAAGTCGGCATCGTGAGCGAAGGCCTCATGAACCGTTTCCAGAAACCGGCTGAACCGGCAAAGGCGTAGTCGCTACGAGAAGGTCGCTATGAGAATCAAGAACAGAGGCCACAGGGGCATTGTCGAAGGCGATCTCACGCCGATGATCGACATGACGTTCCAGTTGATTGCCTTTTTCATGTTAGTAATCAACTTCTCGGACGTCGAGCAAGATCAACGCGTCACACTCCCCGCGAGCGAATTGGCCACGCCACCGGTCGCTCCCTACGAGCACCCGCTGACCATCCATCTCACTGATTCCGGCGATTTCCTTTACGCGGGTCGCGATCTGACCAGTACGGATTCATTACGCGCCGCACTGGTGCTAGAAAGCCAAATCATACAGCGGCACACGACCAAGAGCCTTGCCGACGTCACAGTCATCATCCGAGCCGATGAAGATGCCCGCACTGGCAATGTGCAAAAAATCATAGACACTTGCCAAGACCTAAAATTCGAGCGATTCGCCCTCCGCGGAAAACAGAGCGAAGTCCCGACCTTGGGGAAACCAGAGTAGTGAGCAACTCGAAATTGTTTTTTTTGAACCACAGAGGGCGCGGAGGACATAGAGAAGAAGTTTTTGTGACTTTCGCCGTGACACAGCAGACCTATCTTTGTAGACAGTTGTGCTGTCCATGACATTTACTGATTATCAGCTAGAGTAAGTAGATTGTGAAATTCTTTGCGCCTTTGCGAGATACCCAACAAACCTCCGTGCTCTCTGCGCCTTCCGTGGTAAAAAACTGTACTCCGTTAGGCTCTATCGTCTAAGCCAATTATGAAGATACGCAACACCGAACACCGTGAGCATATTGTTCTGCAGATGACCCCGATGATCGACATCGTGTTCCAGCTGCTGGTGTTCTTTGTATTCACCTTCAAGATTGTGCTGCCCGAGGGCGACTTCAATATCCGCATGCCCGCATCGGCCGGTTCGAGCGCACAACCCAGCGAAACGCCGTTGTTGAAAGTGAAGCTTGTTGCCGGGGCCGATCGCGAGTTGGCAAGAATCCAACTCGGAGATCAACCTTATGCGAGCTTCCTCGATTTGCAGAACGCCATCCGCGGCATGGTCGACGACTCGGGCGGACCCGGCACGACCGATCAGGAAGTCGAAATCGATGCCGACTTCGACTTGCGTTATCAATACGCGATCAACGCCATGACAGCCATCACGGGATACCAAGAAAACGGTGTGCAACACAAGCTGATCGAACGTGTGCGTTTTGCTCCATTGAAAGAGTAGAACCGGCCGCTTGCGGCTTAGCTGTCGTGTTCTTCAGTTCATCAGCAAGCGGACCTCTAAGCCCGCGGGTGAAACGTCTCATGCACGCTCTTCAATCGTGTGTGATCTACATGGGTGTAGATTTGCGTCGTGGCGATACTCGCATGTCCTAACATCTCCTGCACTTGCCGCAGGTCGGCCCCGCCAGCCAGTAGGTGGGTGGCAAAACTATGGCGCAATGAATGGGGACTGATCTCTTCTGGCGCGCCAACCCGGGCCGCATATCGCTTGAGCAGCTCCCAAATTCGCTCGCGTCTCAGGCGTCTCCCGCGTGAGGAGAGAAACAGATAGGGCTCAGGCGGCGACTTCTTCGCTGCCAAGGCTTCC
Source organism: Adhaeretor mobilis (assembly GCF_007741515.1). Classification (GTDB taxonomy): domain Bacteria; phylum Planctomycetota; class Planctomycetia; order Pirellulales; family Lacipirellulaceae; genus Adhaeretor; species Adhaeretor mobilis. The sequence continues at coordinate 4,052,427 of NZ_CP036263.1, read as the reverse complement.
CGCTCTTCCGCGATGTACTTCTCAACGGCCTCAATCGCGCTCATGCCGAGTGGTGTAATGCGCTGCTTGTCACCTTTGCCGCGGCATTGAGAATAGCGATCCTTCAAATGCAAATCGCGCAGCTTGAGATTCGCCAGCTCCGAAACCCGGCATCCCGTGGCATACAGCATTTCTAGCAGGGCTCGATCACGCCGCCAAAGTCCGTCAAACGGCTTCGGCGCTGTGAGCAGCTCATCGACTTCGCCGGCAGAGAGAACCTGCGGAATGCGCTGCCACAGCTTCTGGCTTGTGAGTAACTCCGCTTGATTGTCCTTGAGAACACCTTCGAGTTGCAGAAAGCGGAAGAAAACCTTCAGGGAAGCCAAGTGCCGGCTGATGCTAGCCGGAGCAAGCGACTCCTCTGCCAACCAACCGCTATAGCCAGCCAACTCGCTCACACTCATCTGCTGCAAGCGCCGCTTGTCCAGCCAAGAGAAGAATCGCGCCATGTCTCGCTCATAGGCATCCACAGTGTTTGTGGCGAGGTGGCATTCGGTCCGCAGGTAACGCACAAAGTTCTCCTGCCACGCGGCAGTCGTTTGTGCGGCCGATTCCCTTCGTGGAGTAATCTTCTTGCGAATTTGCTTCTTCATGGTATGGATCGTATCGACCATTCTGCGACCCAGGCGAGCGAAATTCCCCGTCTTCGAGCCTAACCTGCACTGGGCAACGAGCTATGTTCTGCGTTATCCTTGCATCCAAGTTCAAATAGTTAGGATCAGCCAGTCTTTAACGATTAGCCTATTCTCAGAGCCAACAGCCAGTAGCCCTTTAGAGATACATCAATGCAGCGGGTAGTAATCGACGAACCCTACGAGTTTGTCCCGCCGGTGAAAGCCGAATGGTGGCCTACGCTCATTCAGTACTATCTCACACGCCATTTGCGAAAGGCCTATGGAATCCATGAGGTGGAAGTCCGCGATGCTGAAAAGCTGAGGGCGTCGGTCGAAGCGGGACACGGCATTATCATTTCGCCTAACCATTGCCGCATGTCCGACCCCCTAACGATGGGCATGCTCTCGCGCGAGATTGATCGTCACCTCTACTCAATGGCTTCCTGGCATTTGTTCAAGCAAAGTTGGCTCGCCCAATTCGTCATGCGCCGTATGGGTGGCTTTAGTGTGTACCGGGAAGGGGTCGACCGCCAAGCGATCGACCAAGCTGTAGAAGTACTCATTGAGGGTCGCCGCCCGCTGGTGATTTTCCCAGAAGGTGCCATCTCCCGCCATAATGACCGCCTCATGCCCTTGATTGGTGGGGTGTCGTTCATAGCGCGCACAGCAGCCAAGCGCCGCGAAAAGGCAGGCGTCGATGGCGGAGTAGTGATCCACCCCATCGGTATACGCTATTTCTTTCAAGGCAACTTGGAAGAGTCGGTGAAGCCGGTGCTCGACGAAATCGAATCGCACTTCTCGTGGTTTTCCCAAACGGAAAAACCGCTCGTGGAACGCATCCGCCAAATCGGTCAGGCATTGCTCTCGCTCAAAGAGATTGAGTACTTCGGCTGGGCCCGCACGGGCGACTTTTACGAACGTGTGGATAAACTCATCCACGACATGCTGGAGAAGTTGGAACAGCGCTGGGGGATCAAGCACGGCGAAGAGGATAGCTCTGAAGAGAGCATTGTTGCGAGGGTTAAGGCTCTACGTTCAACCATCCTGCCCGGGCTCATCGAAAACAACCTCAACGAGGAGGAGCGCCAAGACCGCTGGCGTCAATTGGCCGCGTGCTACTATGTGCAGCAGATGTCGCACTACCCGAGGAATTACGTGCGAATGAGTGAAAAGAACATCCAGGAGCACATCTTAGAAACCGTCGAGCGTTTCGAGGAAGACTTCACCGACAAAGTTCGCATCCACGGCCCGCTGAAAGTGGTCCTGCAAGTGGGCGACCCGATTGAGGTGGCGAGCCGTCGCGATCGTAGCGCCGAGGGCGACCCCGTGATGGACAACCTACGCGGGCAACTGCAGAGCATGGTGTCGAAGTTGAGCGAAGAAGCGGTACGGGTGTAGGGGCCGCTGTGCGGGCCAACAAATACTCAAACACGTGGAGTAGATTGATGCCCTCCCCTGCTCCTTGGCTCTACTGGGCATTGCTCTCCGCCCTGTTCGCTGCGCTCACGGCAATCTTTGCCAAGGTGGGCGTGAAGGGCGTCGATTCCGATCTCGCTACGCTCATACGCACGGTGGTCGTATTGCTGCCGCTGTCGGCGTTCGTTTGGCTGGCCGGAAAATGGAGCAACCCGACTGCCCTTTCCTCGAAGGCGCTGATCTTCTTAGGCTTGTCGGGTTTGGCAACGGGCGCGTCGTGGATTTGCTACTTCAGAGCATTGAAGCTGGGCGAAGCCTCAAAAGTCGCCCCGGTCGACAAGTTGAGCCTTGTACTCATTGCGTTCTTTGCCGTAGTGTTTCTCGGGGAACGTCCAGCGGGTCGAGAATGGCTGGGAATTGCTCTCATATCTGTTGGCGTGATCGTCATGGCGACGAAACGCTAGAGTCTCTAGTTATCTAGTTCCCGCAGAAACGACTTAATGAGATTTCCACGCGAAAAGTCTGAACCCGTGATCAAAGACATCCAGCCATCGCTGAAAGAAAGTAGGCTTACTAGGTCGCGTCGGTCGAAAACTTTTCGCGTCAATTGCTGAATGCTCTGCCCCTGAGTTGCATGCGTCCGAATGCGCTGGCGAATCGCGATAAGAAAATCCAGCTTCAGCTCCAGTTGCTCACGGACGGCTTTCTCTCCAACGAAGATGCTGCCGTGTGCATCAAACATCCATTCGGAATTGAGCTTAAGAGCGGTTTCAATGCTGGCGATCCAAGCGGGGCCATCCGCGTCACCAAGTTGGCTGTCGAGGTCTGCGGCAACGTAGAGATCGCCACTGAACAGCCAACGCTTATGCTTCTCAAACAGACAGATGTGGCCAGGGCAATGCCCTGGAGTATCAATGATCTCAAAATTGTAGTTTGAAGTTTTGACTGTACTGTCGAGGGCAGAAATTTCTACAACCTGAGAGTCCCCGAACAGGAAACTCCGATACCACGGCAGCTCTGATGGAAAGCGTATCTCGGGCACAGCTTCCGGATGTGCCAGAATCGTCGCCCCGCATAGTTCGACAAGAAGATCATTGTTTCCGGTGTGGTCCTCATGGTAGTGCGTGTTCACTACAGTTGCGATCGATCGATCTGCACCAAGTTCCACGAGGGTTTTCTCGAGGCGACGACGTGCCCAAGGAAAGCCCGTGTCGATCAAGAGCGAACCGTCCACCAGATAAGCAACAGCATAATCGTAGCCACCACTGAATCGACTCAACAGACGTGTAATCGCATTATCGATTCGTATACACACAACTCCATCCGTCGGGCAAGTCACCTCGGCCCGAAAAGGCCACAATGGAAACCGCCGACAGAAAATCGAGAACGGCTGCCAGAGCAGGAATCGCAGCCATTTTCGCACCATAGTGATCTATCCTATTTGATTCAAAACCACAAACGAATTGATTGAACGCCTGCTTTATCAAGCCACGGATCGAGGCGTCCGGCAAGTATCCGCCACTTCACGTGAGGAACTGCAGGATACATATGGTGCTCTAAATGGTAGAGATGGTCAAAGGAGAGCAACCGGATAAGAGTCCCTCGATAGCGACGGGTTTGTTCAATCTCGCTGTCACCATGAGCGTCGTGTGGCAGATAGGAAGTTATCAATGGAATTATCCAGCTGCCTGCTACCATGAGAACAACGTAGGCGAATGGAATTAGCGTAAACTCAGTCGCGAGCAGACTTGCAACTACGGAGCACGTAACGACGGCTCCTTCGATAGCAATCCACCTTCGCTGCCCTGGTGCATGTTTCCAAGCCCACTTGCAAATACGAGCTTGGAAGATAACACCTTCCCACAGAGCACGCAAAAAAGTCATACGAGACGCATCGGCCTCAATGTCGTCGCTATGTGGATATCGAGCGTGGTGATGAAGATGCGCCGCCTGATAGGCGTGGCCGCTGCGGAGAGCTAGAACTTCGACTATCGACAAGAGTAGCTGATTTAACCAAGGAGGCAGACCCAGGTTACGGTGCACGAGGTCATGCGATGTGGAGCCATAGGTCGTAAAGCTCAAAACCATCAATGAAAGTACGGCCAGCACCCAGTGGCCCGAGTAAGCAAGAGGCCAGTATGCTGCAAAAGATCCGAGAGGCAGGAGGATTGCCCTCACTTGTTGCCACAGGGTAAGTTCGAGCAGGTCATCCCCTAGATCTGCCAGTCGGGGCTTTCTAAGCGATTGGTCGGGTTTACACATACCACCACTGCTTCTCAAGTCGGACGGTTGAGCTCTCCTAAATGATAACCGCAAAGATCCTGCCGCGCGGACCTTCTTTTCCGTAGAAATTGTGCCAAGAAATGAGATAAAATGGCACTGTCAATGCACCGTTCTCGCAGGCCAACGGGTTCACGCACATCGCTCGAGCCGCCGACTTTTGCATGCCAATAGTCAATGCTGCCAGCGCGCAAGGCCGATCAAGAAATGCGAGAAACATAGAGGTAAACGTATAGAGTACTACCCTCACGCTCCGGACTATTGCTCGCTAAAACACGTTTCGAGCAAAAAGCAAAACTCCTAGTGGGACGTTGTTCCTTTCTTGTAGAATTCGAAAAGACATGTCTCACGAATAAAATCCGAGTTTACTCACATGCCAACAACCCTCATCAAACTTTCCGAACTCGAAAATGGCCAAGAAGGCGACTTCTTTGCGTTAATGTCCGCAAAAGAAGCGCTTACCACCAAGGATGGCAAGCCGTATCACCGTGTGGCGTTTCGAGATGCGGAACGTGAGGTGAGTTTTCCGGTCTGGAACGACGTGCCACTGGCCGAAGAGTGTCGCGAGCGTTGGGAGGTAGGCGAGTTTTACAAGATTCGTGCTAAGCTGCGCGAGACGACTTTCGGACCGCAGTTAGAAATTCGCAAGATTCGTTCGGTCGAAGAAAAGGACTCCGAAGAGGGTTTCGACCCGTCGATGTGCTTGCCCCGCTCGCGCGTCGATCCTGAGGAATTGTTTGACTCGCTACTCGCGATTGTCGAGGAGAAAGTGGCCGATGAGCCACTGGCCGAACTGACTTCGGCGATCCTCAATGAGAATCGCAAAACGTTACTTCGACTACCCGCTGCGACGCGGAATCATCACGCCTACGCAGGGGGCTTTCTAGAGCACGTGCTCAGCGTCACCAAGACGTGTGTCCATTTGGCTGAGAAGTACGCAGATATGTTTCCCGACCTCGAGCCGGCCCTTGATACGGACTTGGTAATCGTAGGCGGCGTACTGCACGACATCGGCAAACTACGAGAACTTCGCGCCACGCCCATCGGAGCGGAATATACGCCTGAGGGCACACTCATCGGTCACATGCTGCAAGGGCGGGATATTCTGCGAGAAGCGGCCGTCGATAGCGAGATCGACGCCGAGAAACTACTTCGGCTGGAACACATTATCATCGCCCACCAGCGATTGCCGGAATGGGGCGCACCTAAGCCGCCGATGACGCCTGAGGCGCTGCTGGTGCACTATGCGGATGACAGTGACGCCAAAATACAGATGATGTTCAGCGTGCTCGAAGAAGACACCACCGACGGACCTTTCACAAGTAATCGGAACTTGTTGCGGCAAAGCATTTTCCGCGGCGAGTAAATTGAGAACGATACCGATTGAAATGGTTTTTGAACCACAGAGGACACGGAGAGCACGGAGAAGCAGTGTTGGAACGTTTTTGAGATTGCTGTAGCGACTCACAAAAGACATTTTGCCGCGGTGCTTGCACCGAACTCAACGCTGAACCGTTACAGTAGCTTCAAAATTGCTAGAGCCTCGTGAGCATGACTACTTCGAACTACTGCACTGAACCATCGAGATCGGCCTTTTATCACTGTTGCTATTGTTGTCGAAAATTACTCTAGCAAGAGCAGCTGGACTATAGAAAGAGCTTTGAGTTCATTCTAAGGTTCCCAACAAAACTCCGTGCTCTCCGTGTCCTCTGTGGTTCCAAAATATGTGGTAAGCAAAATTCTATTCGGTCGGAACTTCCAAACGCAGTTGCAACACTTCCAATTCAGGATCAAGAAACGAAGGGCCACGTGTGACCACGGCTTGCAGTTCGTCGGTTAGTCCGATGGTGTGGCTGTCTTCCACGGCTTTGCTGCCAATCAGCAGATAGTGGGCGATGTTGTATGCGTATTCAAGCAGTTCCTGCGGTGTGCCGTTGAACTGATCGACTTCGATCTCAGTTTGGCCGAGCGCTTCGAGGCCAGTTGTGTAGAGCCGCACCGTTTCGGTACCGTCTGCCTCAACCTTTTCGACTCGAAAATCAATCCAGAGAAAGAGTGGGAGGTTCTCCGGTTGCACTTGTTCCGCTTGCCCGAGAAATCCGTCTCGCGGGTGAACGAGACGACCGGGGCCCCAAAACACTCCGGTTGCAGATTCGCTTGCGGCGACTGTCGCAGCGACCAGTTGTGTGAGGGCGATGCTCTTGTCAAGCGACTTCGTACCTTCGTCGATGAGGGTGACCATCAGGTGAGCTTGATGATCTTTCAGTGTTGCCACTGCCTCAGGCCAGTACCGGGCGGTTTCGCACGGTCCCTCGAGTTGCTGCCAGGGCACTGGTTGCTCGACGAGTGTGATGGCTGCTGTGAAATCGTCTGCTTGTTGGCCCAAGGTACATATAACAATCCGCTCCGCAGCACTGCTAACAGTAAGCTTCACCTCGCCGGGGAATAGCTCTTGAAAACTTTGCTCCAGCGCAGCGCCCGCGGGCATTTTGGGTTGATCCAGTAGGACGAGTGACAACCATCGAAGTGAAGTATTGCTCATTCTAAGATTAATCTAACGGATTGGGTGTTCAGTAAAGTGACGAAGAACTCAGTAACCACGACGCACACAAAGAGCGCTAAGCAAAAAACACTTTAGGTTTCTTTGTGTTCTTCGTGTGGGTCGTGGTAATTAAGAGAATCAGGACTGTCGCTGTGCCTGAACAATACGAGGCAGGTCAGCATCGTCAGTGAGTGTAGGCTTAAGCTCCAGCCCTGGGGTGTCTCTCACCAACTGCTCAGTGTCTTCGACGGTGCTGGGACCGATTTCCATGAGTAACCAGCCGCCAGGGTTCAGCCGCTCAGCCGCTTGAGCGACCAATCGCGAAATCACATCGACGCCCTGTTCTCCCCCGTCGAGTGCGAGGGCCGGTTCGTAGCCGCGAACATCGATGGCCAACTCAGCTAGCTCGGAAGTTTTCACATAAGGAGGATTGCTAACGATGATTTCATATTTTACTTCAGCAGGGACCTGTCCGAAGAGATCGCTCTCGACGAATCGAATGCGTGTGTTCACCTCGTGGCGCTCAGCATTCTTGCGAGCAACCTCAAGAGCCGCTGGGCTGACATCCGCAGCAGTAACTCGCGCCTCGGGTAAGTACTTCGCCAAGCAAACCGCCAGTACGCCGCTACCGGTGCCGATGTCCGCGATGCGAAGGGGGTCGGCCTCGATACCTTTAGCGATATCTAGCGACCGAAGTACAAGCTGCTCCGTTTCAGGTCGCGGGATCAGTACGTCGGGGGTTACTTGGAACGACAACGAGTAGAACTCCCGCTGCCCAACCAAGTAAGCAACTGGCTTGCCGGCAGCTCGCTCTTTCACGAGTGACCGGAACCGTTCGCGGAGCGGTTCTTCGGCTGCTTCCTCGAAGGCTGCGTACAACTCAATGCGTTGGCAACTGCGGGCATGAGCGAGCAAGACTTCCGCTTCGAGACGCGGGCTATCGATGCCCTTCTCGGTGAGGAACTCGGTGGTCCAGTTGAGCAATCGGCCGATTGTCCAGGACGGTTCGGACACAGTTTCGCTGGACTCGGGCTCGTCAGACATTGATGCTCAATCTTGATTACCGGCGAATGCGTCACGCAGCTTTTGGCGGTCGTAGTCGATCAGCGCGTCGGTCACAATTTGCATATCGCCGGCGAGAATTTGGTCGAGCTTGTGAACCGTGAAGCCGATGCGGTGATCGGTCAAGCGATTGTCTGGGAAGTTGTAGGTGCGAATACGCTGACTACGATCGCCAGAGCCAATGAGCGTTTGGCGTTGGTCGGCCCGCTTCTTGTCTTCCTCTTCCCGCTTCGCATCGTACAGCCGCGACTTCAACACACGCAACGCCTTGGCAAGATTCTTGTGTTGGCTCTTCTCATCCTGACACTGAACCTGAATGCCGGACTCGTGATGCGTGAGCCGAATGGCAGATTCCGTCTTGTTTACGTGCTGCCCACCGGGGCCGCTGGCGTGGAACTTATCGATGCGATAGTCTTCCTGAGTGAGCTCGATCTCCACATCTTCTGGCTCAGGCATCACGGCCACCGTGGCTGCAGAGGTGTGGATTCGACCTTGTGTTTCGGTTTGCGGTACGCGTTGTACGCGGTGACCGCCACTTTCGTAAGCCAGCTCGCGATAAACCCCTTCACCGGCGATGGCGAGCGAAATTTCCTTAAAGCCCCCCAGCTCGGTCGGGCTATGATCGAGAATCTCCACTTTCCAACGCTTCGATTCCGCGTGACGCTTGTACATTTCGTACAGGTCACGGGCAAACAAGGCCGCCTCGTCGCCGCCAGCACCGCCACGGATTTCCATGACGCAGCGCGTGCGATTTGCATCCTCGCCGCCGATAGTCATCTCGAGTAGCTCGGCCCAAATTGCTTCTCGCTGCTCGACTAGCTTTTCCAACTCGGCCTCGACGAGCTCACGCATGTCGCCATCTTCGCTGGCAGCCATTTCACGCGTTTCGTGAATCTCGTTGGCCAACTCCTTGAAGGTGCGATACTTGCCCGCCAGTTTCGCTAGCGAGCCATGCTCGCGAGCTACGGCTGCAAGCTTGTTGGAGTTGGACAGCACCTCAGGATCAACGAGCGATCCTTCGAGTTCCTCGAAGCGGGCGAGCTTCTCTTCAAGCATGTCTCGCATGGACGATTACTCTGGGAGGTGGCGCTTCGTGGATGATGTTGGATTGCACTAGCCCCCGGCTCATGCCGTGGGGTTATTATGCTACAGAAAAACAAAACCTCTAGCTTGCGCTAGAGGCTAGAGGGGCAACGTCGAGATGCAAGCTACTTCGCGTCTGCTGCCTTCGCCTCGGCACCCTTTTTCCCACGCTTGAGGCTCGCGTAGCCAGCCTTGGAGAACTTGTTCTTAAATTTCTCAATGCGACCGGCGGTATCTACGAACTTGAGCTTGCCCGTGTAGAACGGGTGGCACATGTTGCAAATATCGACCTTCAGTTCTTCTCGCGTACTGCGAGTTTGAAACGAGTTGCCGCAGCCGCAGGTGACCTGGGTGTCGTGGTATTCAGGATGGATGTCAGCTTGCATGGTTTGCGGTCCTCAGCGTTAGTGGCTATGAGTTGGAACACAGCCCGCAGTAGCGGTTTATTGAGAATCCCAGATAATACCCGCGGAAGCAGTTGTGGGCAAGGCCTGCAATGCCTCATTTCAACGCCCTGGTGCGTTGAATTCTGCCACTCTCTGCACTAGGATGCGCGTGCCCCACGATGGTGTGCGTCTCGAAACCCAACCGTCCGCAGATCGTAAAGAGGATACTCCACAGCACCCCTGACAGGAGACTTCGAAATCATGACCCAGCAGTCGATCACAGGTGCCCCAGCTGAGGAAGAATTCGAGACTCCCTCCTTTGGCGAACAGATAGCCACCGTGCGCGCAGATTACGAGCGGACCTTTGATGTACCGCCGGAGTGGATCGTGGCCGCCCCTGGACGGGTGAATCTGATTGGTGAGCACACCGACTACAACGCGGGGTTTGTGTTTCCGTTGGCGATCGAGCGCTACGTGGTGATCGCGGGCGGGCGGCCTAAGCAGCAGGGGTCGAAGCTGGTGAAGGTTCACAGCACGCTGCTCAATGAAACCGTTGATTTTTCGCTTGACGATTTGAAGCCGGAGGAAGTCACCTGGACGAGCTACATTCGCGGAGCGTTTGCAGGCTGTCTGGAACGCGGTATGGAGCCGGGCGGGCTGAATCTCGCGGTCGACTCGAAGGTGCCGCTCGGCGGGGGGCTTTCCAGTAGCGCAGCGCTGGAAGTGGCCACGGCTACGATGATCGAAGCGGTCACGGGGAAGAAACTGGACCCCGTGGATAAGGCACGGCTTTGTCAAAAAGCTGAGCACGACTATGCCGGTGTGCCGTGCGGAATCATGGATCAGTTCAGTTCTTCCCTTGGCGAAGCGGGCAAGTTACTACTAATCGATTGTCGCACAGAAACCGCAGAGATGGTTTCTCTAGACGATCTGAATGTTGCCGTGCTGATCATCAATACCAACGTAAAACACGAGCTCACCGGAGGCGAGTATGCCGAGCGACGCAGCCAGTGCGAAGCCGCTGCCAAGGAGCTGGGCGTCAAAGCTTTGCGAGACATTACGCTCGAAAAGCTGGAAGCCTACGCGGACAAGTTAGAGCCGGTTCTCTTCCGCCGTGCTCGCCACGTTGTGAGTGAGAACGAACGAGTTCTCAAAGCGGCCGAAGCGTTGCGAGCGGGCGATTGGGAGGATGTTGGCGAGCTGATGTACGCGAGCCACAATTCACTACGTGACGACTACAAGGTGAGCTGCCCCGAGCTTGATGTGCTTGTCAATGAAGCACACCGCGTTGGCACCGAAGGCGGTGTCATCGGTTCGCGCATGACTGGTGGAGGGTTTGGCGGGTGTACGGTCACACTAGTGGCTGCGGGCAAAGAACGCGAAATCGCAGACAAAATCTGCCAAGGTTACCAGAAGGAAACCGGAATCGAGGCAACGCCCTTTGTGACGAAACCAGCTCGCGGGGCGCACATTGTGCAGGGATAGGTGCAGGTGAAGAGTCTTCGGCCAGCAGCACTTGTTGGTAGTCGAGCTTACTCGCCGTAAAGACCGCGCGGCGAGCAAGCTCGACGGCCAAACGAAAGCGGCGCCCGTGCGACAAGTTCAAGCAGCCCGTCGCGAGGACGCAGTGACAACCGGCTGAGAAACTGTCGGTTTCTTTTTCTTCCGGCTGAAGCGATGCACAAAGTCGAGCAACCCGGGCGTAACCCGTTTAGTTGCGTGCAAGAGCCGGGCGTAGGGCTGCATGACGACGGTGCCATGATTTTTCTTGACGGCACGTACGCAGCGGTTGGCGATCTTCTCGGGTGTGCAGAGCAGGAATTTTGGTGGCGTCTTGTGCTTTGCGGCTTTGGTAGCAAGTGGTGCTGAAGTAAACAGGTTGGTGTCGACCAAACCTGGGCACATGGCCGTGACACCGAGGCTGCGCCGTCCGTATTCGGCTCTTAACGACTCGCTAAAGCCCACCAAGCCAAATTTGCTGGTCGTGTAGGCAGATATCCGTCCTAAGCCAACCAAGCCGCAGATGCTGGCTATGTTGAGTACGTGCGACTCATCGCGACTCAAAAGAGTCGGCAGGAGTTCGCGTGTGAACTGGACAGGAGCATGCAAGTTGATCGCCATCAGACGCTCCCAATGCTCGTCGGCCATTTCATCGGTGCGACCGTAATAGGTAATGCCGGCGTTATTCACCAGCAAGTCGACGCCGCCCCAGCGATCGAGCAGATGCTGTACAGCCGCAGTGATTTGCTTGGGCTGACTTACATCGCAGTGACGCCCGAGGACATCGCCGGTTTGTTGCTTCGCTTCGGAAACGGTTTCGGTGAGTGCTTGTGCGTTCACATCGAGCACGTACAAACGCATACCTTCGGCTGCTAGCCGCCGTGTGATCGCCCGCCCAATGCCGGACGCCGCCCCCGTGACAAGTGCGATTTTCCCCTCTAGCTGTCGCATGGTCTTTCCCCGGTAAGCGATGGAATTGGTTCCGTAAGGTCCGCGGTGCCGACCACGATTCCTCACGCGGCCTGTTTGAGGTTATCTTGCTTTTTCGCAGCGGCTTCAGCTTCGTAGCGGGCCGCCGTTTCGACGGGATCGACTGAGCGACTCAGCTGATGGCGGTCCTCGCCCCGTAGCAAGGCTGTACCCCACTTTTTCAGGTGGTACTTTCCGCCGTTGTAGACAGACCGATATTTTTCCTTATTGGGATACACGGCTACATTCGTAGGAACCACGCGCAAGTTGAACGCAAGGCGATGACGATCAGTCGTATTTGGGCCGGAGCCATGAATGCAGCGCTCGGCAAAAATGATGAATTGCCCCGCCTTGACAGGTAGCTTGACGATGCGTTCCGGATCGCGATCGAACTCTAGTGAGAAGTTCGCGTTATAGAATCCCTCTTCGCCGCCAAACTTGATCGTGCGCACTTTGTCGTGCGAGCCGCGATAGAATTCGATGCAACCATTTTCCTCCGTCGAGTCATCAACGGCTACCCAGGCAGTCAGCTGGAACATCTCGCCCCGATCCTTGGGATGGATGGCTGGGTCGAGGTAATCCTCTACCATGAAAGTGCTCGCCTGGTGCCATTGAATAGCGGGTGCCTTGGGGCCCTTGTAGAACATCTGCGAGCGCCACACCAAGAGGTCGGGACCCAACAGCTGTGCAAGTCGCTCGGTTATCGCAGGGGCCTTCATGTATTCCCACAGGCGTGACATTTCAAAATGGCGATCGCGGGGGGTCTTGAACCCGTAGGTCGCTGAGCGCACGTCTTCGACAGCCAGCATCTCTTCACGGAAGTCGGCCATGTCTTCTTGTGTGAACGCGTCGAACGGACCAATGAATCCGTCGGTGTAGAACGACTTGATCTGCTCTTCGGTCATCTGAAATTCCGGTGCCACTTTCGCAAGCGGAGCAAACGAATCTGGCATGCGGAAGTCGCAGGGTTGATCAATGTAAGCGCGCGTGAGCCCACTCTTAAGCAGCATCCAGAATTGCGAGTAGTCCCAGTTCTTGACGATCGCTTTGAGATCACGCGGCAGGATTGACTTAGGTAGATGGGAAGCCTTGTATGCCATGAGTCCGGCAAGGGGCGGAATAATGGCGGCGCGCTGCCACAAAGGGCGCACTTTTGGATGGAGATTCATGGTGTCCTGGGTCGCTGAAGTTCCGGGATTTGAGTGCTGCCTGAGCAGCGCAATAGCGGGTAGTGAGCGTTGCCGATGAAGCGAAGGTTGCTGAGAACCTGGATCGCCGAGAGCTCAGATCCCTAAGAGGTTCCTGCTTCCGGGACTGCTACGAGACATCGCCTACCAACGGATATCGGAATTTCACCCGTGGCGAGTTGCCTCTTTTCTGTCGAAGTTCCCCGTCAGATTCCCAAAGAGAATAGATTTCGGTTTTGCTAGCATTTCTGTTAGAATGCCCAGCAGTCGCATTCGCGCCTGAAACTGCATGACAGGCCGTCACAAGGAGGCGTTCGGCAGGGCCGCTTTCCCACCACTGCTAGCTTCAACAGTTGTATGCCTCGCCGTCACTCGGACATTTCTCCTCACGCGCCCACGGTGAAGATCCCGCGTTCGGATTTGCCGCGCTCGTCTAAAGCTGCGCTCGCCGAAGCTAGCGACGAGGCCGATGAAGCAGTTCTTGAGACCTTCGTTGTTGAAGTCTCAGCAGGGAAGAAAGCGACCACCCAAGCTGCTCCTACAAACGGTGCTGCTAGTTCATTGTCGATTAAGCGACCGAGAGATGTCGCGACCACCACTGCGGCATCCCAAGAACAGAAAGCCGCTCAGAGCCTGCCGACTGAAGACAAGAGAGAACCAAGTTCTCCGAACCCTCGCAGCGAAAACGCGACTGACCTGATCCTCCGCATGGACGATCGTTTTAGCAGCAGGAATCGCAAGAAGGAAAAGAAACGCCCTCATTATCTCAGTCTCAATTTCATCCTCCACATGGCAGCGCTCGTATGCTTGAGCATGTTCACGCTTGAGCTACCGCCAAAAGTGGAATCACTCGAACTCTCCTCTGCGCCCTCGTTCTTCGACGATGAGTTGGAGATCGATTTAGAGCTCGATGCAGAGTCTCTGGACGAGTTGACTGAAGGACTGGAAGCCGAATTTCAAGAGGTATCTCTGACTGAGGAGACAGTCCTCGCCAGCGACTTGCTATCCGACACGTCTTTTGCGGAGCTCAGCGAAACGAGTCAGACTTCCAGTGGGGAGGTTGCCGGATTATTCGGTAGTGGCATGGGGCTGGAAGGGCTGGGTACGGACGGGATCGATCAGAGCGGCTTAGCTAGTGAGGTTGCTTTGGAACCCCTAGCGACTTTCTTTGGCGAGAAGATCGAAGGACGTCGGATTGTGTTTCTCGTTGACAACTCTGGCGGCATGAATGGCGGCGGACTGGAAACACTAATCGACGAGTTGCTGAGAACTGTCAATCTGCTCACGCCTCGACAGGGCTTCTACGTCATTTTCTATAGCGATATTGCTTACCCCATGTTCTTCCCCCGACCAGCGCGTGATTTCATTCGCCCTACCACCGAGAACAAGAAGCAACTGGCGGCTTGGCTCGACACGGTTGAACTGTGTACAGGCAACGCGGTTGACCAGGGGCTTGCGGCGGCAAGAGCGACGCGGCCAGATACGGTTTTTCTGCTGACTGACGGGCGAGTAAATACAACGAAAGACGGCCGCAAGTTGGCAGCATTATTAGATACACGCGGGCGTCAATTCGTGATCCACACTTTTGGCATGGGCACGAGCTCTACGAGTCAAGCTTCTCAGCAATTGCAAGAAATTGCTGCAGCCAACGGTGGGCGATTCAAGCGGGTAGAGATTACCGGCACGATGAAGGCCCTGGCTCTCCAGAAAGCCCGCCCCTACCACAGCAAGCAGCCCGGGAGCGTTTGGGGCCGCCAAGTTGGTTCCGGCTGGTAGACTCTGCTTTGCTGGGTTCTCGACTTCGCGCATAAAAAAGCGGGCCTCGAACGAGCCGAAAACAGTTCGGCTCAGCAAACCAGTCAGGGGCAATTGAACTGATTCACCAAACAATTTCGTTCGAGGCCCCGCGGGCCAGCAAGGTTGAGTGGCCGCAGAAACCATTGGTAAGCTGCATGTCCACGCTTTGTACTAAAGCAGCAATCGTGCCGAAAGTTTCGTGGGATCGCCTGACTTGGGTGTCGCAGTCTTTGTAAGTTGTTACCCTTAAGCATGTTAGCGTGAGACGATTTAGTTTCCGTATCGGGTCCAGTAAACCACTGCCGGCTTGGGAAGCCTCAAAGTACTGTTTGATCTTGGCACAAAACGAAGCAAAACAGCCTTCAAAACATCGATAGCATCAACCTCCGCTCCAAGCAGTCGCAAGATCGTCCCAAAATGGGAGATTGACATCTGCCTCTCGTCGTAAAGCACTTGCCATGAAAGACTTGTGGCTTTCTTGGAGTTGCTGAAAGACTCGCTCTACGCATCCGACTGAAGAATTGAGCGAGTGCTCGCAAGACACGCAGATCTCATGGTGAGACGCACCAGCCAATAGGATTTTGAACCGGATAGTGGCTGTTCTACGTATAGAAAACCGCCGCTATAGTGTGAGCAATCAGCCATCTGGAACGAAGCGAAGAGCCAATATCGTGACCAAAACCCTAGCCCACGTCGGGCCCTATACCTGCGGCGCCGGACAGCCACTCCTCTGGATCGCCGGCCCGTGTGTGCTGGAAACGGCCGCCGCAGCGATTGAAATCGCAGAAGAATTGCAGCGAATCGCCTCTGACTTGCCCGTGCAGTTGGTTTTTAAGGCGTCTTTCGATAAGGCGAATCGCACTTCCGGCAATGCCATTCGCGGCCCGGGGCTTGTCGATGGGCTTGCGATGCTAGCCGAAGTGAAAGACGCCACCGGCTTACCGGTGACGACCGACATTCACGAGGCTAGCCAAGCGGAAGTTGCGGGCGGGGTTTGTGACCTGTTGCAGATCCCTGCCTTCTTGGCTCGCCAGACGGACTTGCTACTGGCTGCCGCCAAGACAGGCAAGGCAGTCAACGTGAAGAAGGGGCAGTTCATGGCCCCCGGCGATATGCAGCATGTCGTCAAGAAACTTCGCGATGCGAAATGTGAGAACCTCTTGCTCTGCGAGCGCGGCACTTTCTTTGGGTATGGCCGGCTCGTGAACGACATGCGAGCGCTGCCACAAATGCAAGCCTTCGGTACTCCGGTCGTGTTTGACGCGACACACAGCGTACAAGAGCCGGGCGGTTTAGGGGGAGCAACGGGTGGCAATCGCGAGATGGTCGAACCACTTGCCCGGGCGGCAATGGCTGTGGGAATCGACGGGCTGTTTTGTGAGACGCACCCCAATCCTGATCTCTCGCCTAGCGACGGACCCAACATGATCCCACTCGACCAGATGGAAGGTTTCATGCGACGTGTGCTGGCCATTCGCGCCGCAACGGAGGAAGTCCTTTCGTGAAACGCCTAGCTACCAGGAGTCATCCACGTGCGATCGTTACGCTGCTAATCGGATTGCTAATCATTGCCGGGTGCAACGAGCGACGACCAGCAGCACACAGGCCCAAGAAATCAAACGCGAAAAAGTCTTATCAGGGTGCTCAGGCAGAAGTACTAATCAGTAGTTTTGCGAGTACGCTGAATGATCTTGCGAATCGGGTAGATACTGACCTAGTGCGCGAAGAAAAAATCCTCGACGCGACCAATAGCGCTGACGGAAACGAAGTGCTTGCGGTAGTGACTTCAAACCCACAAGCATTGGGTGCTGGCAATAACTATCTTCAGGTACCGCTCAACAACGCGAACTTTCACGATGCAGAGGTCAAGCCGGGCGACATTGTGCGGCTCTACTACGTAGATCCGACTAGCGAAAGCGCGCAGCGCGGCCTCGAGGAGCGGTCGTATGTCTCGCTGAAGGTTCGCCGCTTGGACGATCGCAACCCACAGAATGCGTTGATTCTTGATGTCGATATTCCTAATCCATTGGTGAATCCCGAACGCATCGAGATTTGGAGATTTTCTAATCGTCGCGCCAAGACCATTCGCAATGCGATAGAAAACTACGTAAAACTCCGTAGGCCGCCCGTGGATTGGGCGCCTACGCCTGATTTGGGCGAGTTGGAGTTGCTAGTGGATACGGCCAATCGCTGGCTGCGTAATCGCCAGGCAAAAATTGATGAGAAGGCTGCTCTACAACTCATTGATACACTGCCTCAAGGCTTGAGGCAGGACGAGGAACTCGCCGATAGGATCTCAGAAGCGGCGTTGCTGGACGACAGCTTGGCGCCCGGCGAAGGACGAGCCTTGCAAGAGGCTATCTGGTTGCGCGATATTTCAGACTGGGCGCGGGGCGATGCGGTTACCGATCTGGAAGCAGCAACGGCACTGTTCGACTGGACCGTAAGGAATGTTTGGGCGGTTACTGCCGAACAGGCGGTCGATATTCACCATCCCTGGCAGGCGTTGCTCTACGGACGTGGCACGGTGGAAGATCGTGCGTGGGTCTTCGTAGAGCTTTGTCGCCAGCAACAGCTTGCAGCCGTTGTCTTGGCTGTGAGTTCAGGCGACGAATCGCCGGCCGAGTTTTGGCTGCCTGCCGTACTGATTGAAGGGGAGCTGTACTTGTACGATACAAGGCTGGGCCTTCCGGTGGTGAACAGTGAAACCCAAGAAGTACTCACGCTCGCTCGAGTTCAGGCGGATTCTGATTTATTGCCAAGTCTCTACGCAGAGTATGATCTCAGTCGCGTCGAGGCACAGATCGTTGCCTCGCCGTTCCAGCTCACTGGGCGATCGCACCTCTTGGAAAACGCTCTCGAAGATGAGCAGATAGTACTCTTGAGTTCCGATCTTGCGGACTTGCAGAGTGAACTCCAAAAGCAACACTCGATTCAAGCAGTGAAGCTATGGCCGTTGCCATTTCAATCGATTGTCGATGAGCACTCGATCAAGATCAGCAAGCGACGCCTTGCGGCGAAAGCGTTCGATCCTTTTCGTCAAGAACCGATGCTATGGAAAGCGCGGGCATTACACTTTCAGGGTAAGAAGCCACCGTTACGAAGCGATCGCAAGAGTCAGCTGGCAGAGCCTCGCGAAGGCCATCGCGATGCAATCCGTTTGTATCAAAATGAGCGTGTGCGTCCCTCGGGCGAAGCGCTGAGCAAGCTCCCTCCACAAGTTCGCTCAGTAGCGGAGCAAGCCAAAGCATTAGCCAGTCTATGGCTCGGTCAGTTGTCCTACGATGAAGGACGCTACGAGACGGCCCAGTTTTGGTTCGAATCGATCGACCCGGATAAGGTTGATGACGTCATCCTTGTTGCCGCCGCTAGTTACAATCTTGCTCGGACTTACGAACAGTTGGGCGAAATTGATAAGGCAGTGCAGGTGTTACAAAATTGCTGCGAGGGCTCACCGCAGCACCAAGGCAACCTGTTGCGTGCTCAACGGTTACGGCAACTCGGCACCTCTGAATAGCTGGCGAAATCATGAGGGCCTACGAGAAGCATAAAGCCCTACGCAGGCAAAAATTTGCATTCGGTCTGCTGCTCGATTAGCTTAGCAAAAATCCACAGTCAATCACTTCTCTTGATTCGGATTTTGCCACGATGCACTTATGCTTCTCTAGAACGCGCCGTGCCCAGTCGCTTCTCTGCTACGCACTCCTCTCCCTCGCCATAAGTTCAGCAGCAACGTCAACTCGAGCAGCGACTCCCTCGTTGCTTGTGCAGAGTGGCGACGTTGCTGATGACGCTGCGATATTTGCGGGTTTCTCAGCACCAGTGATCATCGTTGGTGGCGAAGTTGCCTTTATGGGGAACCTCGAAACTGGTGTGAGCTCTGTGACTACGGACAACGACACGGGCGTCTGGGCCTGGAAATCGGGGGCAACCAGCTTAGTCTCACGTGAGGGGCTCAGCAGCGTTCCAGGAGCTTCTGGGGCTCGGTTTGACAGCTTTCTCGCCACCTCGCTCGGAGTGAGTGGCGAGGTGCTTGTCCATGGCCAACTAAAGACGGGCGTTGGTGGAATCACGACCAGCAACCACGATGGAGTTTGGGACCTTGGTGCGTCTAGCACACAGTTGGTGCGCACCGGCGCGACGATCCCAGCTGGCGTGTCCAGTTCAAGTTTCACAAGCATTGGCGCTCCATTGCTTACTGGGAGTACTGCAGCCACGCTTGCACACTTGCAGTTGACGGTTCCCGACGTCGATTCTACCAACGACAAAGGTATTTGGACTCACTCAGCTGATCAAAGTTCTTCGCTTGTAGCCCGAACAAATGTGACATCCCCGCCTGCGGTGCCAGGCGGTACTTTTTCAAACTTGGTTCTGCAGGCGGCTAACGAGAACGGTCAATCAATGGTTTACGGTCGACTCGAGGAAGGACCAGGGGGCGTTGCCGCTTCAAACCGCCTTGGACTTTGGCGCATGGATTCCTCAGGCGGTACTTTGGTGGCTCGCCAATCAGACGCAGTAGCCGGAGTGTCCGCCAGCAAATTTGGGTCCTTCGACACAGCAACGATCAACAGCTCGGGACAAGTAGCTTTTGACGCGACGTTACAAATCGGTGGTGGCACTACGACATCCAACGATCGTGGCGTGTGGTTATACGATGGCAGTGCCTCGACCTTATTGGCACGCGAGGGCGACAGCGTACCTGAGGTACCTGCTGCCACATTCGCGGGGTTTTCTGCGCCACGGCTCAATGACGTGGGTCAAACTCTCGTGCAAGCAGATCTCAACATCGGCGTCGGCGGAGTAACTGCTGCGGATGCAGGCGGCCTCTGGCTACTGGAAGCCGACCCAGCACAGAGCCAGCTGATTGCGCGTCTTGGAAGCGGTGGCGTGCCGGATATGCCCGGTGCGGACTTTAGTAGCTTTGACTCTTCGGCCTTCAACTCCCTCGGGCAGGTTGCCCTCTCAGCAACACTTGCCGTTGGCGGAAGCGTCAACTCCAACAACGATCAAGGACTTTGGCTTATCGATACCCAAGGTGGTTCAATGCTAATTGCGCGTAAGGGCGATGTGCTCGCCGGCGAAACGATTGAATCCATAAAACTTGCCGATGGGTACGCCGCCGGAACGCGAGGGCTCAGTGATGCCGGTGATGTCGTGTTTCTAGCCGAGTTTGCCAGTGGAGGGAGCGGACTATTTCTGTACGAGTCCGAACTCGAATTCTTGTCCTCCGACTTTAATTTCAGCAATGTTGTAGACGGCGACGACCTCGCGATATGGCAGGCGAACTATGGCGGTGCCTTAGCCGCTGATGCCAACGGCGATGGCAGAAGCAATGGCGGAGATCTCCTCGTTTGGCAGCAGCAATACTCACCTGTCGGGCAGTTGATCGCGATACCAGAGCCTGTATCGGGGCTCTTGCTGCTATTCGGTTGCATCGCCATCGTTCGCCAGCGGACCACATGGTCTCTCGTAGGACGCCTGCTATAGGCGCTCTAATCGTTACCACACCATTCCCGGTCGGCCGGTCTCCAGGTGATCGCGATCTCTTAATTTATTCCACACTGCAACTGCAGGCGACATATACTGAAGGAGTCTCGGATTTCACCCACGCTTTGAATCCCTCTCGAAAGCCCTTCCAGTGAAATTTTCGCTGCTCCGTTCTGTATTGCCACACCTTGCCCTATTGATCACGCTCCTGGCGACGAGCAACGCCCAAGCGGAACTCGATTTCCATCCGGGTAAGCGTGTGCGTTTGGCGAATGGTCGATATATCCACTACGCAGAGTACGGTGTCCCGACAGGTAACTTGGTGCTTTATTTTCATGGAACTCCGGGTTCGCACCTTGAGGTAGGTCTCTGCGATGAGGAACTCGATGAGTCGGGAATCCGTTTGATTTCGATCAATCGCCCCGGCATAGGCAATTCGACGTATTACGGTTGTCGTCGGATTACCGACTGGCCTACCGACGTTGACCAATTGCTGGCGGCCATGGGGATCGAAGGAGCACCATTTGGTATTATCGCGCTTTCTGGTGGGGCACCCTACGGTCTCGCAGTGGCTCGCGCGATGCCAGAGCGTGTGACGCATTTGGCACTCGTCTCAGGGCATACTCCTCCAGGAGCGCCAGTAGTGCGTGGCAACTCCGACGATATGATCGATCTTCTGCGCCGTCGTCCGCGACTAGGGAACTTTGGTATAGGCTTGCTTGATCGTCGGCTAAATCGCAAGCCCGACAGTATCGTCAAGCAAGTCACCAAGAGTTGGACGGCTGCGGACCGCAAGCTCGTGCTTTGCAATCCCAAGCTGAAGAACCGGCTCGTTGCTAACTTGCGTGAGGCAACGGTTTGCGGCCCGCAGGGACTCGTCAAAGATATTGGATTACTGGGAAGCTGCTGGGGATTTGCCGTGGCTGAAGCTGCCGGTGTGGATGTCTCCATCTGGCAAGGTGGCTGCGATCGCATCGTGACGCCTTCAATGGCTCACTACTTTCATTCGCAACTGCCGGGTAGCACCTTGACGATTGATCCCAAGGCGGGGCACGTCACCATGTTTAAGTGGCATGTGCACGAGATACTCAAGAATTTCTGAATGCGAGCTTCCCGGAATTGCTGTAGTTGCGAGTGATTTGCCTGCTGGGACTATGGCCACTACGATGCACTCGTAGCGATTTCGTTCCCCAACACATCAAATTCCCAAAGCAGCATCCTATGGCCGATCGCAAGAGCCTGGGAGGTGTCATCCACACCTACCAGCAGTACGATCCCCAGCGATTCCCCAGCCCTACGCAACCGCCACCAGACATGGTGTCTTCCGCCTTCGAGCATATGCTCATGTTCGGAGAGCGAAGGGAGTTGACACAGGAGGAACTTGCGCGGGCGGTTCGAATCGATCCGAGCCAAATCCAAGGGTTGGGCCCTAGTATCGATGCCTTACTGGCCATGCTCCGTGAACGTAAGCGGAAAATTTTGGACAAGTATGAGACCCGCAAAGTCCGCAAGCGCGCCGCGAAGTCATTTCGCGAACAGGCAAGTAAGACTCAGCCGCCTAAGCCACATCGCGAGCGCTTCGAGCAAGCCGTCAAGTACGAGCAAATCCGCGACTTGGAGCGCCTGTGGTATGCCACGGGCGACGACCAATCGCCGCTTGCCAGGGCGTTAGTGGGGCTCATCGAAACATTGGGAAACAAGTATCAAGTCGAGCAACTGGCTGCGAAGTACGAGTTTACCGGCCGCGAGTCGATGACTGTGCCGCAAGCATTAGAGATCAAAGAAGAACTAGAGCGAATCGATGAACTGATTCGGCAACTTGAGGAAGCCGCCGAGACGGCCCAGATTGGCCTGATCGACATGGACGCGCTCGCCGAATTCGCCGAGCCAGGCGATGTCGAGCAACTAAGCGCCCTCCAGCAACAAGTGCAGGACTACTTGCGCGAAGTGGCAGAGCAACAAGGACTCCAGCAAAAGGGTGGCAACTTTCAACTTACGCCTAAAGCGTATCGCATCTTTCAAGGGAAACTGCTGGAGCGATTGTTCAGTGAGCTCAAAGCTTCGCGCACAGGTCGACATCAAGGTCCCACGGTGGGTGAAGGCGCTGTCGAAATGCAACAGACCAAGGAGTATGAGTTCGGCGATTCGGTCACGAACCTAGATATCCCCGGTTCCTTTATAAACGCGCTCATTCGCCAAGGACCAGGACTGCCGGTGCGCCTCGGGCAAGACGACTTACAGATACACTTAACTCGCAATTCCCCAAAGTGTGCCACTTGCGTAGTCATGGATATGAGCGGTTCGATGCGCTACGACGGGCAGTACATCAATGTGAAGCGGATGGCATTGGCACTGGAAGGGTTGATCCGCAGTGAGTACCCGGGCGACTTTTTGCAGTTCGTGGAAATGTACAGCTTCGCCAAACGAGTAGAGCGAGGGCAGGTTATCGAGCTCATGCCCAAGCCGGTGACGCTGCACGATCCGGTCGTGCGGCTCAAGGCTGATATGAGCAGCGACGAGGTGAGCGAATATCAGATTCCTCCTCACTTTACGAATGTCCAGCATGGCTTGGCCGTCGCGCGGCAGATGCTCGCTCAGCAGGACACACCCAATCGCCAGATCGTGCTCATCACCGACGGCCTACCAACGGCTCATTTCGAAGAGGAGATGCTCTACCTTCTCTATCCGCCAGATCCACGCACCGAGTCCGCAACCATGCGCGAAGGGCAGCTTTGCAGACGGGAGGATATCACGATCAACCTCTTCTTGCTGCCCAGTTGGTCGCAAACTGAGGAGGACGTGCGATTTGCCTACAATTTGGCCGAATCGACCCAGGGGCGAGTGTTCTTCACGGCCGGAAACGATTTAGACCGCTATGTGGTTTGGGATTACCTCGCTAGACGACGGGACATCGTGAGCTAGCGAATCGGACTGCTCTGCTCTCTGATTCCCGAGCCGACATGCGTAAGCCGCCGGTTTGAACCCAGGATACGCTATCACCCGAGGGCTTAAGTATGTCGCCTCGGGAAGGCTTGCGCATGCAGGATTCAGCGGTCTTGGAAATCGTGGAATGTATGCGAATCACCGCAATCCACCTGACCCAAGCGAAATATTTCGCCTATCTTCCCAAAACGTCAGCTTATGTCGATGGGACCTATTCCCGTCATTGGGTAAGCTCTAGGTGTGCGGACGAGCGAAGAGAGATAAACCTTGCCAGCTAGCCGATGAATGAGTACAGTCTCCGCGCACTGATTCCCAAACTGAGTCTTCGAAGAGCATGTTTCTGTTGGGCCCTGCTCTGCTGACGATCCACGACTTTGGCCGCTTTGGCGGTCCTGACAAGCAGGAATGAGATTTTGGCTATTACTACTTCGACGCGCACGTCTTCATACGCCACGACCTTGGCGGCCGCCTTTCTCTTGGCAACATTGCTCTTGGCAATCCTGCCGCAAGCAGCTCAGCTCGAGGCGGCCGTTCCTGCGGACTCGCTGATGAGCGCCAACACGCGCGGGTTTGCCTCTATCGCCGATATGGCGAAGTTGGCCGACAATTGGAACCAAACCCAACTGGGGCAACTTGTGAAGGACGAGGCTATGAAGCCGTTCGTTCAAGACATGAAACGCCAGTTGCAGCGTCAACTATCAGGCGTAAAAGATAAGCTGGGTCTCGAACTGAGCGACCTTATGGGCGTCGCCAGCGGCGAAGTAGGTCTCGGTATGGTCGAACGATCAGGTAAGAGAGCCTCTATGGTGATGACCGTGGATGTTACCGGTCGGTTGGCTGAGGCAGAAGAACTCTTGGAAAAGATTGAAGTTGAACTGACAAATCGAAAAGCGACTAAGCAGATAACGCCGCACGATGGAATTGCGCTCACCATCTATAATGTTCCCAATAGTCGTCGCGATGGCAAGACTCGCGAGGCCGTGTTCTTTATCCACCAAGAGATGCTCTGCGCGAGCGATAGCAAGACGGAAGCTGTGGAAATGATTGCTCGCTTCGGCAACGCCGATACGAACACGCTCACGGAGGTCGTCCCCTATCAACAAACCATGCGGCGCTGCAGCCAGGAATCCGGCAATCTTTCACCTGAGCTCCGCTGGTTCATCGATCCTTTTGGTTATGCACGTGCCGTACGTTCGCTGAACCCAGGCCGCAAGCGAATGGGCAAGGACTATTTGAAAATTCTCACCGAACAGGGCTTCGGTGCGGTTCAAGGAGCCGGCGGGTTCGTGAACCTGGCGGTCCAAGGCAACTATGAGATCCTCCATCGCACGGCGGTCTACGCACCGGCTACTACAACTGGTGACGATAAGTACACGCTTGCGATGCGAATGATGAACTTCCCCAATGGTGGCGAGTTGCTTCCCAAAGAGTCAATTCCACGTAAGTTGGCCAGCTATCGAACATTTAATGTAGATTTGAAAGCAGCGTTCGACAATTTCGATAGCCTCTTCGATGCCATCGCCGGTTACGACGATGCTTTCGCAAGTATGATCAAGGGCTTGGAAGAAGACCCTTATGGTCCTCGCGTAAAGGTTCGCGACGAGTTCATCCAACATCTCGGCCAGCGGCTTACGCTCGTGACCGATTACGAGTTGCCGATCACGACAAGTAGCGAACGCTTCCTGTTCTCGATCGATGTCACTAATCAGCAAGCAATTGCCAACGCAGTGAAGAAATTCATGGAAGCCGACCCTGACGCCCACTTGCGTACCCTAGATGGGCACCAAGTCTGGGAGATCATGGAACCTGAGGACGATTTCGAGGATCTCGAAATCGGCATCGTCGAGTTCGACCCGCTCGCACCGGCCGAGCCAGAGGTAGTAGACGAGGCTCCTGCCAGCGGCATTTCGCAGGCTTCAGCCGTTTGTGTAGCTGACGGTAAGCTCATGGTCGCTTCGCATATGGACTTTCTCAGGAAGGTTCTTCAAGACAAACCAACCGAGGAAACGCTCGCCGGCGCCGGCGATTTTAATGAGGTTGACGCTGCCATGCGCCAGCTCCTGCAGGGTGCCGTATGTGCTCGCTGTTTCATCCGCAGCGACGAAGCTTATCGCCCTACCTACGAACTGCTTCGCCAGGGTGCCATGCCTCGCTCGAAAACGTTGCTGGGACGCGTGCTCAATCGCATGCTTACTCCGCCTGAAGACGAAGACGAAGGCATTCTCCGCAAGCAAAAGATCGATGGTCGTACGCTGCCCAGCTTCGAAGTCGTGCGTCGCTACTTCAGCCCCGGCGGAACCGTCGTGCGCAGCGACGAAGACGGCTGGTTTGTCGTCGGTGCGATGCTCAGCAAGCGCCAAGGCCAGGCTCGTGCGGGGAGCATCCCCTCGGCAAGTACGAGCAAGATTCGCTGAGACCATTTTTCTCTAGCGGAGACAGTCGTAGGCCGGAACGAGTGGAGCAAGTTCCAGCAAGAATCGCCTACAAAGTCTCAATTGCCACTAGCCGGCGAGCTACGCCTCGCCCGGATTTCTGGCCTGCCGGCGCGTACAGAGCCTGCTCCAGAGAACACTTTCTGTTACTGTAACCGCTCTGAAACCGCGCGAGACGTAGCTCGCGGGCTAGCTGAATGCCACCTGCTTTTTTGTGGTTGTTTCCCGCAATCGCGGCTATACTCTGTGGATGCTCCTGGGGAGGAGGTATCTCGTAAAGCGTCGTGTTCTGGATGCTTCTCTCTCGGCACTGCCCACATTGCAGCCGTGTCGTTGCCAGCTTCGCTTGCCACTCTCTCTCGGTCCTCGGAAAGCCCATTATGTCGAAGCATCGTTCACACAAGTCTCGCCGCGTCCGCAAAACGCAATCCGCCACGCACCGCCGACTCGTGGGTTTTGAAACGCTCGAACCGCGACGGCTGCTCGCCTGCACCAATCCGGGGCCCGATGGCGACACGAACGATCAGATTTGCGAACCGATCGCTACACTCGGGAATGGGCAAACGATTACCGCTGCTATCGGCGGGCCCCAAGGGTTGACCGACGTCGATCTGTACAAGATCAGTATTAGCTCATCCCTCGTCGGTAAAGAAATCACCTTCACCGCCAATGCGACGCCCGGAAGTTCGCTCGATACCTACTTGCGTTTGTTCGACGACAACGGCGTTGAACTCGAGGACGACGAAGATGGCGGTCCGGGCGTGAACTCGCTGATTGACTTCACGTTCACTTCCTCCGGCACCTACTACCTGGGCGTTTCGTCCAGTTCCAATGAACAGTACAGTGTCGTCACCGGTGAAGGAGACGATACGGGTAACTTCAGTTCGGAAGGTCCCTACGAGGTAACGTTCGAGGATACCAACGACCAAATCGATGAAGCGAGCGACGCCCTACTGGATGGTTTTTCCGGTGGAAACTCAATCAATCTAGTTACCGACGTGGATCTTTTTCGCTGGGAGGGAATCGATGGGCAGTCGATACGGTTCGAGGTGGATGGCGACTTTGTCGATTCCACCACGGGGTTAGACACTTACCTGCGCCTGTTCGACAACGACGGCAATCAGCTTGACTTCAATGACGACGGCGGAGGCAATCGCGATTCGGAGTTGACGTTCACGTTCGGTGACACCGACGACTTTTTCCTTGGCGTCTCCAGCTTTGGCAACACGAGCTACGACGCCGAAGAGGGCACCGGCGATACCGAAGGCAGCTCGACCGGTTCCTACTCTATCACTGCCACCGAGGTCTCACTCGATTCCAACGACCGCATCTCCAACGCGGTTGACTTAGGGGATTTGTTCACCGTTGGCACGGTATTTAACGGCGGCGAAATTGACTCCGCTGCGGATGTCGATCTGTACAAGTTCCAGGTCGGTCGCGCTGGTTCGTTTGTTGAGATTGATGTCGATCGACCCACGGGCGGGGTCGACTCGCTACTGAGACTGTTCGATGCCAATGGTGTGCAAATCGCCGCTAATGACGACGCCAATGCGCCCGGCGAGACCGGCGCTCTTCCCCGAGATTCCTTCCTCGGCATGTCGCTGGCCCCAGGTATTTACTACGCGGGCGTTTCCGCCTACCAAAACAGCAGCTACGATATCAATACCGGCCTGGGCGACACCGATGGCAATTCGACGGGCTCCTATACGATCGATATTCAGGACCGCCTGCACGTTGATTCCACCGGCGACACCAACACCGGCACGCTTGCCGCTAACGATAACCACAACATGCTGCGGGAAGCGATCGCGTTTGCCAATGATACCGCTGGCTCTCAGACGATCACGTTCCAGCCGAGCGTGTTCGCGTCTGGCGGAACGATTACGCTCAGCGTGCCGGGAACCAACCAGCTGGAGATCACCGACTCGGTTGTCATCAATGGGCTGGGTGCAAATCTGGTCACCGTCAGCGGCAATGACAACAGCCGCGTGTTCTTGATTGACAACGGCAACGACAACACCGAGATCGCTGTCACCCTCCGTGACCTGACGATTCGTGATGGCAATACCGCACCGGGGCCTTCCAATATCGTGGATGGCGAAGAGGGAGCCGGAATCAGGAACACGGAGAACCTGACGCTCGACGGTGTCGCGGTGACTTCCAACACCACGCTCCGTGCAGGCGCGACGATCCCTGAAAGAGACGGTGGCGGGATTTTTCACTCCATCGGCACATTACTCATTACGGACAGCACGTTCTCGGATAACTCGGCAGAAAACGGGGCAGCGATCGCAGTCAGCAGTGGCAGCGTGACGATCGACAACAGCACTATCCGCGATAACTCGGCGAACGTCGATGGTGGCGGAATTCTTGTGACCAGTGGGACCGTCAACGTCACGGGTGGCAGTTTGATCGAGCTGAACACGGCATCCGACGATGGCGGAGGGATTTTTGCATCGACGGGCACTCTGGTGAACATCGACGGCAGTACGGTCAGCGGCAACGAAGCGGATGACAAAGGCGGCGGCATTGTCGTCACCGGTGCAACACTGACCGTAACGGGCGGCAGCCTAGTGGGGGGGGATGCGGATGCCATTCTTCCGCTTGAATCCAACAAGGCGGGGGTCAACGGTGGCGGGATTTTTGCGGACGCAAGCTCGGTGGTCACGATCGACGGCAGCAGGGTTAGCGGCAACATCGCCGATACCGATGGTGGTGGAATTTATGTGACCGGCGGGACCGTCAATGTCATGAGCGGCAGTTCGATCGAGCTGAACACGGCATCCGACGATGGCGGAGGGATTTTTGCATCGACGGGCACTCTGGTGAACATCGACGGCAGTACGGTCAGCGGCAACGAAGCGGATGACAAAGGCGGCGGCATTGTCGTCACCGGTGCAACACTGAACATAACGGGCGGCAGCGTCGTGGGGGGGGATGCGAGTGTCGTTATTCCGCGTGAATCCAACAAAGCGGGGGTCAACGGAGGCGGGATTTTTGCGGACGCAAGCTCGGTGGTCACGATCGACAACAGCACGGTCAGCGGCAACATCGCGGATGACAAAGGCGGCGGCGTCTTTATATCTGGCGGAACGCTGGACGTTCAAAACGGCAGCACGCTGGGCGGCGATACGGAAGCCGAAAGAAACAAGGCAATGGACAGTGGCGGAGCGATCTTCGCACAAAGCGGCGCGGTGGTCACAATCGACGCCAGTACGGTCAGCGGCAACATCGCCGATGCCAGCGGCGGCGGAATCTTCATGATCAGCGGCACACTGAATATTCAAAACGGCAGCACGCTGGGCGGCGATACGGAAGCCGAAAGAAACAAGGCAATGGACAGTGGCGGAGCGATCTTCGCACAAAGCGGCGCGGTGGTCACAATCGACGCCAGTACGGTCAGCGGCAACATCGCCGATGCCAGCGGCGGCGGAATCTTCATGATCAGCGGCACACTGAATATTCAAAACGGCAGCACGCTGGGCGGCGATACGGAAGCCGAAAGAAACAAGGCAATGGACGATGGCGGAGCGATCTTCGCACAAAGCGGCGCGGTGGTCACAATCGACGCTAGTACGGTCAGCGGCAACATCGCCGATACCGACGGCGGCGGAATCGTCATGATCAGCGGCACACTGAATATTCAAAACGGCAGCACGCTGGGCGGAGACACAGCTCTCGAAGCCAACCACGCCGTGGGTAATGGCGGAGCGATCTTCGCACAAGGCGGCTCGGTGGTCACGATCGACGCCAGCACCGTCAGCGGCAACATTGCCGATACCAATGGTGGCGGAATCACAATGCTCGCCGGAACGCTGAATATTCAAAACGGCAGCACGCTGGGCGGAGACACAGCTCTCGAAGCCAACCAAGGCAACCTCGGTGCCGCGATCTTCGCTCAGCTGACGACTGTAATTACGATCGATCGTAGCACGATCGCCGGCAACAAGGCCAGAGTAGCTGGCGGCGGGCTCTATCGACTGGAATCGACAGGCAGCACGACCATCATCAACTCAACCTTTAGTGGCAACTTAGCCGAAGGCGATACCGGTGGTTTGCGAGTCATTAGCGGCCCCACGGTGATTCGCAACTCAACCTTCACCGGCAACCGAGCGGACTCCGACGGCAACGGCGCGGGATTCAACGGCGGCATCAACGCACCCGTCGCGCAACTGACGATGCACAACACGATCGTCGCTGGCAATTTCAAGGGCACGGGCACCACGCCCAGTGATATGGGCACCGAAGCCCTCTTCAACGATTTCTCCCACAACCTGATCGGCTCCGCAGACGTCGAGAGCGGAAGCATTTTCCATGGCATTAACGGCAACATCGTCGGAGTCAACGGAGGGGGGACGATCCCGATTACGACGATCCTGAACACGACGCTCGCCGACAACGGTGGACCTACGCTGACACATGCTTTGGTTCCTGGAAGCTTGGCCATCAACCGCGGCAGCAATGCCGAAATCGCCGCAGGGGTGACGACCGATCAGCGGGGCGAGGCGCGCATCAAATTCGGCACGGTCGATATCGGAGCGTTCGAGTCCGATTTCGATGTCACGAGCGTTGCGTCGGCCGACTTTAATGAAGACAATAGCGTCGATGGATTCGACTTCCTCGCCTGGCAACTCGGCTTCGGCACCAGCAACCCTGCGCTAGCCGATGGCGATGCCAATGATGATGGCAGCGTCGATGCGGTAGACCTCGGCATCTGGCAAACCGACTACGGCACGGTTTTCTCCGGCGTAGCAACAGGGATCACCAGCGTAGCGGCAGCAAGTAGTGCGCCGCCTGTCTCGACACTGCAAGCCAACCGAGCCGCGCTTGTCGATGCAGCACTAGCCACCGTGTGGCTTGGGGCGGAGACCGAAGACGAGGCTGCGGTTCTTGAAGGGACTGGTGCGTTTGGCGAGCTAATCCCCGCGAGCAGATTCAGAACCGCACGGCTTGCGCCGACGGCTATTGCGGCCGGCGAGCGGGAACCTTTCGAGAGCGAGGCTGAGGAAGGTACTGAGTCGGCGTGGCTCTCCGATGAGCTATTGGAGAGGGTGTTTGGTTGAGGGGCTTACCTCTCCTCCGCAGGCCACACGAGCTTCGCCCAATAAGGCCGCTGCCGATCCGCCCTGGTGCGGGCGTCTTCCAGTAGCACATCGATCTGCGGGCTGATCGACTCTCTCGCTCCGCGCACGTTGTTGCCGTTGATGGTGACCCGCACTGGCTCGTCGAAGTCCACCATCTCTGGGTTGAGCCAAATGGTAGCTCCTTCTGCGGCCGTCTTTACGAGCAAGCGATTGCCGGCGAGCAACTTCCCTTCGACTTCCGTGGCGCGGGCTCCGCGACCAGTCCATTCTGCTGGATGAATCATCCACTTCACCGGGAATTTTTGGCACTCGATCCACCAGAAGAAGTTGTCCCAGGGGCGTAATGTCGAGCAGGTGAACTCTTCAGGAATCTTCCCGCGTCGGCGTCGGTTCATCCACTCGAAAGCGTAGTGGATTTCATCGTGAAATGGCTCGTGTCCGCGTCCCAAATACTCCACGACCGTGGCATCGAAACGGCGTCCTAGAAAACGATCGAACAGCGTCGAATTCTGCTTCATCTTCGCACCGTCTAACTCGCCAGCCACGAAGTAGAGTGGCACGTAGCGAGCGTTCTCCCAGTAGTAGCTGCCGTACTTACCGATCTGTGCTACAAACGGCAGGGCACCGGCCCACACATCGGGGTGCGACTGGGCCAAATCCCAGGAGGCATCGCCCCCCGTACCGTGGCCTGTGAGAAACACCCGGTCTGTATCAATGCTGAACCGCCGACAAGCATCCCGCAGGCACGTGAGCACGGCAACATGTTCGCGGGCGGAGTACTCGTAGCGATACTGTTGTGGTTTTTGCCAATCGACAGAAATCACGATGTACCCGCGCCGCATTGCTTGGCCGAGTCGTGCACCGACGATTTGGCCCGCTTGGTTTACTCGCGGCGAACCGGCCCAGAAATCGAGTTCCTGCACGGGGCTGTTGTATGCGCCGTTGAGCGCGATGATGGTCGGATAGCGCAAGTGGGGGTCGTATTCGGGTGGAAGCTGAATCAGGTACTGAAAGTCTCCATCTTCGGTTTGCCCGGGGGCGGCAAGGCTGAGCGAGCCAAAACCATTTTCAGCCGAAGGAGGTTTCACCAACTCGTTGTCATGGAGAGGTGGCTTGATCATCGATAGCAGCCTCGCTACTCTGTCGACCGAGGCACCTTCCAGGCTGCGCAGATTGTCCACAATGGTAGAACGCTCGTGAGCCAAAGGCTCGCGCAGGTAGCGTATCACCCCATCACGAATCTTTACTAGCGAGATCGCCACTGCCAGTTTTTGCGTCGCTTGATCGGCGCCTAACAGCCAGCCACTGAGGGCGAGGGCCGCCTTCTCTTCGGCTGACATGGAAGCGTCGTCGACAAACTGGCTGAATGGCGCGAGGCGATCGATGTTATTATGGCTCAACTCTCCGGTGATCTCGGCCATCAACGGAGCCGCGATTCCGCGGTCATCCGGGTCAGAGATGTCCGCCACGATGCTGGCTATGTTTTTCTTGGTGGCATCGATTCGCAGCTGGGCCTTGTCGTACTTGCTGATGAGCTCGCGGACCTGCTGCAAAGTTTCGCCGGCAACCTCTTCCGTTGGGAAGTTCTGCAGTAGCGCATGGACAAGCTGGTGCTGGCCGGCATCTTTGCGGAGTTGGATTTCTGTAAGAATGCGACGAGCGGCCAACTGGTTGATCTGTTTCAGCTCTCTTTCAAGGTCCTTCATCTTTGGGAAGTCGGCAATGATGGCTTTTAATTCTTTGCCTGCATCGGCGTACTTCTGGGAGTCCACGTAAAATCGCACCGCTTGCAGACGCGCCTCGGGATCGTCTTGAGGGAGCGTTTGCTTGAGGATTGCCGCGACGGTCGCGCTTGGGATTGAGCTTGTAGCGATCCGACAATCCCATACCGGTGATCGTGGCTGGCCGAGTAAAGCCTCTACGCGGGCATAGCGTGGTGTAAGTTCGGTGATTCCTTGGATGACCGAAAGCGGGCCCCGGCCGGTTTGCATTTTGTAGATGCGACGACCGTACTCATCAAACGGCGTGATGCCCAAGCTGGGGCCTACGCTTGCAATGCCAGAGGATCCCTGGGCAATGTTTTGCCAAAGCTTGATGCTTACCTGTTTCTCGGGTGCTTCATCAATCAGGCGATTGGCTTGTTGATTCGAGATGAACACCCGGCGCAAATCGTCGTCGATCACGTAGATTGGCTGGGTGGCGATTTCTCCAGCGTGCGAGGGGGCCGAGTCCGAAGTGTCGCCCACTCCACTCGTCTTAGCGATTCTGCCGGTGAGCACGCGACCATCTTTGAGTTGTAATCTCTGAGCAAAAGCCAGCTCTCCCGAACCCAGGGCTACCACCAATGCGACGAAAAGCCACCTAGCGAGTGCTTTTCGTGTTACGAGTTTCCAGGATGAATATTGGCTGGGCATGTGGAGTTGCAGGCGAAGTACTTGGAGGTGACTCTCTAATCTTACTTTTGCTAGCTGCTCTGAGGAGTCAACAAGCTGGCGAATCACGGAAAACATTGCCCTCATGGGCCTGAAAACAGCTAGGCGCTTGACATTGCTGGCAAACCGCTCGAAGATTGGGCCGCTTGGGTGGAATTTTCCGTTTTTACGGTTTGTCAGCCGGTTCGCTAGAACGGGCGCCTCCGCTGGACAACTTTGCACACGATTATGCCATGAACCTGCGCGGCGCACTAAAATTTCTGCTCATCACAACCCTCGGCTTGCCCGTGCTGCAGACCTTGCTGGTGTGGGTAGCCGGGCTGCTCACTTCTATTGGCGATGAGACAACAGCCAATGTAGTCAACCAGATCGGACGCGGTGCTGGCATCCTGTGGTTGGTCAGCATTACGGCGTTGGTGGTTGTGTTGGCGGTTCGCTCTTTGGATGATCCGCCGCCAGCGGTGTGATTGTCGAGACTCGCTCCGCGAG
This sequence comes from Adhaeretor mobilis, assembly GCF_007741515.1. Lineage (GTDB taxonomy): Bacteria > Planctomycetota > Planctomycetia > Pirellulales > Lacipirellulaceae > Adhaeretor > Adhaeretor mobilis. The sequence continues at coordinate 4,018,685 of NZ_CP036263.1, read as the reverse complement.
TCTCGGGAACCCTTCTACAGTGATGCAAGATTCACGGAGCGAAGGCTCGACAATCTACTTCGCTCGCCGAACTGACGCTTGGATTTCTCCGTCGTTGTCGCCCAGTTCATTCCAGGCATCGCGGCAGCGCAAGTAAAGATTGCCGTCGATTGGAGCTGTGAAGGTCGCTTCTGTGCCTAGCTCAAACGGCTTGCTCAGTTTCCAGTCGTTCATAACGACACCCTGCAGTTGCCCTCTACCTCCCGCGGCGCCGTCTGGGGTGACTGTCGTGCCGGGGCCGATTGTCCAGGTGCCTTTGGTCTCTATCCTATATTGGCCGCCGGACTCGACGCTCACGCCTGAGGCCTGCCACCCCGCGGCAGCTCGTATTTTCACTCGACGTGGGCGAGTGCTTCCCACCGGCGAGAACTTTCGCCCCCATTGCCAGGCGGCTAGATCGCTCCGGTAACCATTCTCGACATGCTTGACGAACTGGAGGTACTCGAACGAGATTTCCTTAGCGACCGCGCCGTAAGCCGTCTCGAAGCTTACCGGCTTACCGGACATCATCGCGATGCCCAATTCCTTGAAACGACCGGAGTAGTTGGGATTGTTTGCCAGCATGTTACACAACGCCCAACGCCAGCAGTACGCTTTCCAGGAGTCGCCTGTCACTTGTCCAGGAGCGACGATCTTTAGCAGCGGTTCGGGCTGACCATTCTGGATGAGATCGATCGCCACAGGGTTGATATTCACCGCCAGCTCTCCCTGCTTCCAGTAGTTGCCCATCTCGGCCACCCCCTCTGCAAACCAAGTGGGGCCTGTGCTTCCAAATGTCTGGAAGCAATACGCGTGAACTGCCTCATGCTGCACGATGCCATGCTTCTTGCTCGAATACACGACCGAGCGCCGCTGCTTACCCAAGCTTCGTGAGAGCGTTACCCCTTCGCCGCTAGCGATCTTCGCCACGCCTGCCGGATCTATCGCGTCGGGTGGCCACTTTTTCAGATCCGCAACCACGTAGCATTCGATCAAGCGATCAGGCGGCCGCCCGAAGTAGCGCGACACAAGCTCAAGCATGCGCTCCAACCGCTCCAGCAGGATGGCGGAGCTGCGTGGCGAGATATCCGTATGGAGGAGAAAGTGCTTCGAGCGTTCATCTCGCGGCGTTGTGCTCTCGTCGGAAAGATTCTGGTATTTGCGCAGCATGGCTGTTTCCGCGCTATCGATCGCTTGCTCAGAGCCAAGCAGGATTTCAAGGCTCCGGACGACATACTCCCCATTACTAAATGGAATGAGTGTCGCAGCGACAACCTGATCGCCTGCCGCTGCTCGCTGGTGATTCTTGCTGCTGACGAGTGCCATCTCTGAGCCAACTCGCAGAGTGATTTGGCCGCTACGGCTGATCTCAGACTTGCCCACATCGAGCGTTACCCGATCGCGGCGTACTTTCGCGAGCCTCCCGGTAACTTCTGCCGAGGTATGCTCACGGCGAGAGGCCGGCTTTCCTTGTAGCTTGATACCAGGCTCGACCGCGCCATCGTCGAGTAGCTTTAGTGTCGTGACAACACCTTTGCTGTTTCCGAGCCGGTTGACTTCAGCAGTGCACTGCAGGAGCACACCCGGCTTCAGTGAGTCAAGTGCTCGCTGGCCGGTCACTTTGACTTCAGGCGGCAGCTTCACGCCGAACTTCAGCCCGGCTAGGGAAACGAACTTGGCGTCGGCTTCCTGAATCTTGCAGGCATAGGTCTTGCCCTGGGCATCCACGATCGCCAGCTTGCCAGGCTCGATGCTTCGAAGTGTGCCAGAGACATCGATCGGCCGCAGCCGAGTGATTGTGTCTTGCGCGGATGCCGTACACGCAGCGGCACACATTATAGCACACAGTAGAAACAGCCGTTTGTTCACCTGATAAGTGTTCATTTGGGAGAGTTGCATACTCCCTAGATTATCACCCTTGGCGAACGTGGCAAGCAAGTAGCTCGGCCATCCTGGCTGAGTAGGAAATCATGTAGGCCAGAGGCATCGATCTACTAGCCCATTGCCGATTTACTCTAACAGCTTCACAATAGAAAAGATGAAGCATATTCAGCGAGAAAGCCTTTGCCACGACCCGATTCACGGGTACATCCCTTTCATCTCTGTGGTCGAGCCCGGCGAGACCTCAGAGCGTCAGCTGCTTGACCATCCCTGGTTGCAACGCTTGCGGCAGATTCATCAGCTGCAAACCGCCTGGTGGGTTTACCCGTCGGCAGAACATACACGGTTTCAACACGTGGTTGGTTCCATGCACATGGCCGGGCGGGCGGTTGCGTCGCTCTACCCAAGCCTCCAGGAGATCTGCCCTGACGTGCCCAGTCGTGGGTACGTGGAATGCCTGTGTCGCATGGCCGCGTTGCTACACGATGTGGGACACGGGCCATTCGGACATTTTTTCGATACGCACTTCCTCAAGGACCACGGGCTCACGCACGAAACACTTGGCGCTCACATCATTCGTGAAGAGTTAGGAGAGCTGCTAGCCGAGGTGCGGCGTTGTCCCAACAGTGAACTCGAAGCCGGTGAGCAACTTGACCCTGAGCAAATCGCGTGGCTCATCATGCGCCCTAAAGGGGATGACACGGACGGTAAGCCTCGTTGGCTAGTCATGCTTCGTAGTCTCTTCTGCGGTCTGTATACCGTGGACAACATGGATTTCGTACTCCGGGACGCGTACATGAGCGGCTACAGCGAGAAAGCCTACGATCTTGATCGACTGCTGCGATACAGTTTCTTCAGTGAGCGAGGTCTCACGATCCACCAACGCGGTTTGAACGCCCTGCTGCGATTCATGCAGACAAAGAGCGAATTGTTTCGCGCCGTCTACTTCCATCGCACGGTACGAGCGATCGATAAGACACTCGAAGGGTTGTTTCGCGATAGCAAGGAGCACCTGTTCCCTGGCAATCCGCTCGATGACTTAGACGACTATCAAGGCTTCACCGAGTGGTCGTTGCTGATCGATGTGGCTCGCTGGCACAAGAGCGACAACGTGGCTTTGCGCAGCGTTGGCGAACGTTGGAAGAAGCTATTGAGTCGGCAAGTGGAATGGGAATCTGTTTATGAACGAAATCTTGCTTTCAAGGCGGACGATTCGGAGCAGAGTAGCATCTTTAGTAGTGTGGAATTGGTGACGCAAGCTATCCGAGGCAAGTTGCCAGAGGAAAATCGCGAGCTGGAAATGCAGATCGATTTGCCGCGTCACATCTATCGACCCGACGCACGTGCTGCTACCGCGGGGCAGAACTTCCTGTTCCATACTGCGACTGGATCCATTCGCCCGCTGACTGATGATCAACTTTTCAACCAAATGCCCGTGACCCACAAGATGTGTCGCGTCTATTTGCGAAAAGATGCGACACGTGAGCAAGCAGCCGCAGTTGGACGAGCGGTTGATGAATTGCTCGGTAGTCGAGGCGAAGATGATTTGACGAATATGTGAGTGGTATTGAAGTCGTGGAAACTTTCATTAGCCGCGGAGCTTGCTCGGCGCGGGGACTCCACGGCGAGCAAGCTCAACGGCTAACGAAGCATTTCAAATTGCGTAAAAACTTCCTCAGACACTCTAGAAATTCCCATGTCGCATGACCGTTACGAAAACCCGCTGATCACGCGCTACGCCTCTACCGAGATGGCCCAGCTTTGGGGTGCCCAGCGCAAGCACAGCACTTGGCGGCGACTATGGATTGCGCTGGCTGAAGCGGAAGCTGAACTGGGGCTACCGATCAAGCCTGAGCAAATCGCTGAGCTGAAAGCTCACGTAGACGATATCGACTTTGACGCAGCCGCTAAGTACGAACGCGAACTGCGGCACGACGTCATGGCACATGTCCACGCCTATGGCGATCAGTGTCCCTCGGCCAGGGGTATTATCCATCTTGGTGCGACCAGCCAGTTCGTGAATTGCAATACCGAGCTGATGCTGATGCGAGACTCGCTACAGCTCGTGGCGCGCCGCCTAGCCGCAGTGATTGATGCATTGGCTAGGTTTGCCGCGGAACATCGGGCACTGCCGACCCTCGGTTTCACACACTTGCAGCCCGCCCAGCCAACGACGGTTGGCAAAAGAGCTACACTGTGGTGCTATGACTTGGTCATGGACCTCGAAGAGATTGAGCACCGTCTCGCCACGCTCAAGGCACGGAGCACCAAGGGCACCACCGGTACTCAGGCGAGCTTCTTGGAGCTCTTCGATGGCGATCACAACAAGGTCCGCCAGTTGGAGAAGCTGGTCATGCAAAAGATGGGGTTCGATTCGGCCTACGCGGTGACTGGGCAAACCTACTCTCGCAAGGTAGATCAGTTCGTTCTCGACGCACTAGCCGGCGTTGCTGCCAGTGCTCATAAAGCAACCTCCGATTTCCGCATTCTCGCCATGCGAAAAGAGCTTGAAGAACCTTTCGAAAAGTCTCAGATCGGTTCTTCCGCCATGCCCTATAAGCGAAACCCGATGCGTAGCGAGCGCATCGGCGGTATCGCTCGCTTTGTCATGAACCTCGCCCCCAACGCCGTGCAAACGCATGCTGTGCAGTGGATGGAACGCACTCTGGACGACAGCGCCAACCGCCGTCTGACGCTCCCACAGGCCTTCCTTGGCGTGGATGCCGTACTCACGATTTATCACAACGTAGCGAGCGGCATGGTGGTGTACCCGGAAGTCGTCGCGAAGAATCTTGGCGAGGAACTCCCCTTCATGGCCACCGAGAACATTCTCATGGCCGCTGTTACCGCAGGAGGAGATCGCCAAGAGCTTCACGAGCTTATCCGCCAACACGCCCAAGCCGCTGCCGCTGAAGTGAAGCAGAAGGGCAAGCCGAACGACCTAATGGCGCGCCTTGCTGCTGATGAAGCCTTTGCAGGTGTGGACTTGAACGCAGCTACAGCTTCGATTGATCTTGTGGGCCGCAGTCCGGAGCAGGTCGATGAATTTATCGCAGATGTCGTTGAGCCAATTCGCGAGCGTTACAAGGGCAGCCAAGTTGGAGCGGCCGAGTTAAAGGTGTGAGTTTGTACATCGAAGGCAACGACGTATTTGGCTTGAGCCTAACTCTAAATCAAATCAAGCGGCGATTTCCCACGGTGCCGATTCCGCCCGCACGGTTCGCAGATGCCACTAACGATGAGTCGGTGGCCGGTGACGCGGAAGCCGTGTTCGTTGGCCACCGCTTGGCGGAGCTGTTTTAGCTCTTCGCTTTGGAATTCGATCAGCTTGTCGCACTTGGTGCAGTGAAGGTGATCGTGCTGAGGGTAGCCGTAGTCGTGCTCGTACACGCTGCGGCCGCTGAGGGTCATGCGCCGTAATAGACCCGCTTCGACGAGCTCGTTAAGCGTGCGATAAACCGTCGGGCGGCTTACCTTGCGGCCTTCTTCGCATTCTTGTTGGCTTCGGCTGAGATTGGCGATTAGCTCGTCCGCATCGAAATGGTCGTGCCGCTCAAACACGTGATCGACCAGGATCCGACGCTGCTGGGTGATTCTCTTCCCTTTGCTCTGCAGATACTCGCTAAATCGTTCCTGGGGCGAGCTGGCAACAGTCACGGCCCCAAGGGCGTAGGCGCTCTGCGCGGAATCGGCGCTCGCAGTATCCATGATTCTTCCCCGTCAATTGGCGGTGGCTTGTCTCAGTAAGCAATGGTTATGGGCGTTATTGAGAACACGCGATTCCCGCCCATAGTAAACGGCACAGCGAAAAAACGCCTCTGTGCCCTGCTTATTGATTCTACCCGCTCGGGGCCTGAGTCTCAATAGACCGGGTATTTGCTGCTTGGCAGTCATTCCTCAAGGGATGGCAAGTCCTCGGAGCGCAACTCAACTTAGAGTGCGATCTAGATTTCTCGGTCGCTGCCGCTCGTTTGATAGGACAAGAGGCGACTCTACACAAGCTCATTCAGAAAGCCATCGAGTGCTGCATCAAGCTTCTCAGGCGTTTCGTACATACCTGAGGCGATTTCGCTCTTCACGCGTGACACGAGGTCAGCACGGATGTCGCCTTCGGCGGCACTGGCGGCCGCTTCGGCCGCGGGAGAGATATCCACCCGGTCTGCCTTAGCAGTCGGAGTAGCGGGCTGGGCTTTGCCTACTGGGCGGCTACCCTGTGGACCTTGGATGCCTTGAGGACCGTGAACTTGGCTGGGACCGTGAATTTGCATGGTGTTGGGTCTCCGAGTGAAACATTGCTGCGGGCAATGGATCAGGCTTTTTGTGAGAAGATTGGTTGGGGGAGAAGCGTTTTCGTTGGGTGTGACTTGTGACTAAAGGTGAGATCGTCGCTAGGTGCTGTGTTTTCTCAACTAATGCTATAAACGTAGGGTCGCTACGCAAGCAAGTTTTGTAAGGGATGTGCCAATCGTGCCTGCGTCAGTCGCGATTGGGGTCAGCGTGCGACGGCTCGAACGATTCTCTGTTGCGTTTCGGGTTCATTTCTAAGTGCTGGTGTTCAGCTAGAGCAGATTATTCCGCCGGCAACTCTCGAACTGATTGTAAGTCAGCAGTTAATTGTATTACGGCACAAAGCTTACGAGGTTCACTACTACTGGGCTGATCTTACGTCAGAAGGTCGCTCAAGAACGGTATCGTCACAGATCGTAGCGGCAGCTCGAAACTTGGGTCAAGGCGAATCATCGACTGATAGCTGATCGTGGGTTTCTTATCGAAAGCGCTTTCGTGGCTCCACGAATGCGGTGAAATAAGCCCCGAATTAAGTATTTTCCGCAAATCGCTGCCATCGCGATGACAATTCAGATACGAAATGATCACCTTTGATTAAGCTGAAATAGCGGGGAATCAGGATGTGTTCGTGAATCTCACAACCCAAACGATTTGCATTATCTCAGGAATTAAACGTCGCGAACCACGAACTGACTATTGGAGTCCCTCGTAATAGAAGGCATGAGAGTACCGACCACTGGAAGAGACGAGTTGTCCAGCGGTTAGCAGGAGCACCGCGTTCATTGACGTGAGGGCTCTCTTCCATTACTTGTGGGCATCGGGATTGTTGCCCACGAAAATAGCCTGCCACGGTCCAGAGAAGACATGTCAGGCAGCCGCATAGATTGCGGTGCTTTTGGAAAGAAAACACCATGAGCGCATACGCACCGCTACACAGTCGGACTAGCCAGATGCTGCCGCCTATTCCGGTGAATACCGAGGCATTGGCCGAATTTGGCCACAAGCTAAGCGAAAGCCTGCACGAACTGGAAGACCACCACGGGGTCGTTGCGAAGCTCGGGCCGAGTGAGTTTCGCAAGTCTTGGCAGCCCAAGCCGAACAAGCCTCGCTAGTCAACCTGATGAGCGACCGGTTGAGGCGGTCTCAGTTTCGAGGGTAGGATAGTAGACCTGTTCGGTTTTTCGTACCGGGCCCCTGCCCTTCGCATGAGATACGCCTCCGATGAAAGTCTTACTTGCCAGCCCACGAGGATTTTGCGCGGGTGTGAATATGGCGATCGAGGCGCTCGATCTGGCGCTGGAACGCCTGCCGCCGCCAATTTATGTCTATCACGAGATCGTCCACAATAAGTACGTTGTGGAGTCTTTCCTCGATCGTGGCGTGACCTTTGTCGATGAACTTGAGGAAGTGCCCGAGGGCTCGACGCTGCTTTTCTCTGCCCACGGCATCTCACCCGCGATTCGCCAATTGGCTCGCGACCGGCACCTCAAAGCCATTGACGCTACCTGTCCGCTGGTAACCAAGGTTCATCTCGAAGCGATTAAGTACGCGGGACTCGGCTACACGATTTTCCTGATCGGTCACGAGGGCCACGACGAAGTCATCGGTACCATGGGCGAAGCACCAGAGGCCATTGTCCTGGTGGAAACGCCGGAGGACGTCGACACGCTAGAGGTCATCGACGAGGCTAAGCTGGCATATCTTACGCAGACAACGCTCAGCGTGGACGATGCCAACCGAATCATTGATCGCCTGAGGGCACGCTTCCCGCAGATTCACTCGCCCCCGAAGGACGATATCTGCTACGCCACGCAGAACCGCCAAGAAGCGGTAGCTCAACTTGCCGGGCAGGCTCAACTGACGCTGGTGCTCGGCAGCCAAAATAGTTCGAACAGCCAGCGGCTGGCAGAACTTTCTCGGGAGATTGGCGTGGAGGCACATCTCATCGATGGCCAGGAGTGTATCCAGGACGAGTGGCTCACCGGTGTGGATACCGTGCTCGTGACTGCTGGTGCAAGTGCGCCGGAAGTCGTCGTCGAAGCCGTACTTGACTATCTTCGCGAAAATTTTCACGCAGAAGTCGAGGTGCGTACCCTACGGGAAGAGAATGTCTCGTTTCCGTTGCCGCGCGAGCTGCGGGTGTAGGGTCTGCTGTGCGGACCATTCTGAACGCACAAGAACAAATCGAGCCAGCTTCTAGCCAGCATTGTGCAGTTTTGATTGGTAGGGCTCTCGGTCCGCCCAACGGACCCTACGGGCTACTCGGCCATCTTCAAAGACTTCCACAGGAACGCCCATTTGTCGGCCACGAGGTCGATTCGCTTGCTCACCGGCGTGCCGGCTCCGTGGCCCGCTTTGCTTTCGATACGGATCAGGACCGGTGCATCACCCGCTTGGTCATGTTGCAACTCGGCGGCGAATTTGAAGCTGTGCATGGGAACCACGCGGTCGTCGGTGTCGGCTGTAGTGACGAGCGTTGCCGGGTAGTGCGTATCGGGCTTCAGGTTGTGGTAGGGAGAGTAAGCAATCAGCGCGGCAAATTCTTCTGGGTCGTCTGCTGTGCCGTACTCGTGTCGCCAGAAGTGGCCGGCAGTGAAGTTCTGGAAGCGGAGCATGTCCATCACGCCAACGGCTGGCAAACAGGCACCAAATAGCTCGGGCCGTTGCGTCATGGCGGCACCCACGAGCAGCCCGCCATTGCTGCCGCCCATGATGGCCAGCTTCTCAGGCTTGGTGTAGCCGGTGGATATCAAATGCTCCGCGGCGGCGATGAAGTCGTCGAATACGTTTTGCTTATTCACACTTTTTCCGCCGGCATGCCACGCCTCGCCGTATTCGCCCCCACCACGCAGATTCGCAACGGCATAGATTCCCCCCATGTCCATCCAAGCAGCATTCGTAACCGCGAACGAAGGCGTTAGCGAGATATTGAAGCCACCGTAGCCGTAGAGTAGTGTGGGATTGTTGTGATCGAGCTTACGAGCCGCGCCACTGGGGCCCTTCTTGTAAGAAACAATGATTGGTACCTGAGTGCCATCCTTGCTGGTGGCAAAGACTTGCTTCGATTCGTAGAGCTTGGGATCAAAGTCGACTTTCGAGCTGCGGATCAGCTCGTTCTTGCCGCTGGTCACATCGTAACGGTAGATCGCGGTCGGCATGGTGTAGCTAGTAAATGAATAGAAAGTCTCCGTATCGTCCTGCCTTCCACCGAAGCCGCTGGCATTACCTAAGCCCGGCAACTCGATCGCGCCCAGTTCCTCACCTTCAAGGTCGTAGCGGAAAAGACGAGTGGTCACATCAGACAGGTAATTGCAGATGAGCTCGTCACCGAAAAGTGCAACATATTCGAGCGTACCCCCCTGCTCTCGCTCGGGAATGACTTCTGTGAACGAGGACGAGTCTTCCGCATTGGCGTCGATGGCAATGACACGTTTCCGCGGTGCGTCGCGGTCTGTATAGAAATAGAGCGTCGCATCGCGATTGCCGATCAGACTGTACTCGTGGTCGAAGTTATCGATCAGCTTATTCCAAGGTGCATCGGCGGCGGCACCCACTTCTCGCAAGTACACACGACTCTGCGGATCGGTACTGCGGTGAATAGTGAGTACCAGGTAGCGATTGTCTTCTGTGCGCCGCAGCCAAAAGCTCCAATTCGGCTCGTCTGGTCGGCGGAAGATGAGCGTATCTTCCGACTGAGGCGTGCCCAGCTTATGGAAGTAGATCATTGGGTTGAGCGATAGCGCCTGAAACTTCTCTCCCTCCGGTGGCTCGGGGTAACGCGTGTAGTACAACCCATCGCAGGCTGCATTCCAGACCAAGTTGCCGTGGCGGACCCATTCGAGCTTGTCTTCCAGGACTTTGCCGCTGTCGATCTCGATGAACCGCACGGTTGACCAATCGGAGCCTGCTTCCTTGCGTGTGTAGGCCATTCGCTGGCCGTCCTCACTGACCACCGTCCGCCCCAACGCGACTGTGCCATCTTCTGACCATTTGTTGGGGTCGATCAGCACGCGACCTTCCTCGTCATAGGAATTGGCGGTAAGCAGCACCGGCTGGTCTTGCAGACCATCGTTTTTGAAATAGAAGTACTGCCCGGCGACTTGCCAGGGGACGGACTGCCGCTCGTAGTTCCACAACTCCGTAAGTCGATCATGAATCGCCTGCCTTTGGGGGATCGCGTCGAGATACTTGCGCGTGACTTCGTTCTGTGCCTTCGCCCACGCGGCAACTTCTGCGGACTCGCGGACATCTTCCTCCAGCCACCGGTACGGGTCGGGCACAGTGCGGCCATGGTAGATATCGGTCTGATCGACACGTCTAGTTTCTGGATAAGCCACAGCTGATTCCTTCGCCTTGCAGAACGGTGCCATTACGATCGAAAACAGGAAAGCGATTGTGAGAGTTGGCTTTATTGATTGAATCACGTGTGAATGAACCACGGCGGTCACTTATCTCCCTGAACAGAACTTGAAGCGTTGGAGCAAATGGCTCCGTACTGGTAACACGTATAACAGGCACCGTGGCTGAGCGCGAAGGGGCGATCCGCTTCGGCAAGTGTATCCGCTAGCAAGGCGTCTGGCGATTCGATGAGAATCGGGCACACATGCACGCCGCGATCCGTAACAATGCGGCTATGCTCACAAACAAGTTGGCTCATGTCGTAGTCGGCGAGCATCTCCTGGTCGATCCGCTCACTCTCGCGGTATCCATGCGTGCGTTCTTCCTCGGCTCCCATCTGCAGGGCGGGCAAAATTTTCAAGCGTGGTCGCGAATAGCCAACGCCTTTGAGCACATCGACGAACTCGGCGACAATCCGTTGATCGTCCTCATCCGGCCAAGTCCGGGCGGCAGTGATAATCGGCAGAAAGCCGTGCTCCACAAGCTTGCGTACGCCAGCAATTGCCCGCTCGAACGTGCCCTCGCCACGGATCGGGTCGTTCGTCTCCGGTGAGAAGCCATCAATCGAAACGCGGAACTCCAGCGAGTAGGGGCTGATCGCTTCCGCCTCGGCCAAGCGGGTCAGCCATTCTTCCTTGAGAACCGTTCCATTGGTGAGCACCGTGGCAGGCCCATAGCGGAGCGTCTCGACGAGGATGTCGGTCATGTCACGATTCAGAAATGGCTCGCCCCCCGTGAAGTAATATTCCTTCACGCCCAGCGGTACTGATTCTTCCAGTCGTCGTCTAACTTCTTGAAGCGATAAGTATCCGAACGAGTCGTTCTTCGGATGGCAGCTTATAAAACAGTGGTGGCATGATAAATTGCAAAGCGTCCCAGCAACTTGAAACCACAGGTGGTCTAAGTGCGAAAGTTCAACGGTGGGAGTTGCTCGCTCGGTCATTAACTAGGTAACCACTACGGACACAAAGAGCACTAAGCCTATTGTTGCATTGAACACTAATACAAGGCTTCTTCGCGTCCTTTGTGCTCTTCGTGGTTAGTTTGTTGAAGTTAGGTCAGGTTCGGATCGCAGGCATTGTCGCATAAAGATCGAGGTCTTCGCGGCCACGAATGAGCGTGAACAGGTCACGGATTTGCTCCAGCCCGGTGCGTAGAAGGAAGTTGGAGCCGCGGCCGTAACTCTTAGCTCCGAGAATATAGAAATTGGGCTCGGAGGTAAGCAAAGATTCCCCGCCATGCGACACTTGAGTTAGGCAATCCGTAGAATCATCGCTTTCCGATTTGTCGCTTAGCAACGCCGAAGCCAGCTTCATGGGCCCTTCGCTGGAGTAGCATTGGTGGACTTGGAGCTCACGGAAAAAGGAGCTGTCTGGTTGGCAACCCACATTCGCGATGATGTTGTCGACGATGATAGGAGGTTCTTCTTCCGCCAGTTGGATCTCGAAGTCGGAAGATTGCTCACGATACGTGACGGCAGTGATCCCGGCAGTTGTTTTCCAAGTGACGGGGCCAGGGCTTGATGCGAAATGGTTCGCCTGTTGCGCCAACGAATCGCGCTTGATGAGGGTATCATCTGGGATTCTGCTGATGGGCAACTCTTGGTTGCTAGCGAGTGTCAGCCAAGTGACTTGCGTACTGGGATCGCCTTCGGCGAGGTCTGCCAGTAGCGTCACATTGGTGGCAGCCGAGTAGCCCGCGCCGATGACAAGTGTGTGCTTGCCGGCGTATTGCTGACGCTGCGCCCCGAGCAAGTCAGGCAAACCGAACTCGATTCGCTCCCGTGTCTGCCTTTCACCTTTAGCAAGCACCCCCCCCTGCCCTATCGCGCAGGCGTTGCCAAAGGTGCCGCTGCAATCGATCACGATGTCAGCCGCGAAGAACTCCTCATTGTGTTCTCCGTCGTTGCCTGCTCGGTTTTCAACCAGCAGTCGAAAGCCGTGCTCTGCTCGCTCAGGCTTGCCCGTGCCCTGCCCTTTCCTGTAATTCGGTCGCCCAATCGAAATCACTCGTGTGTCGAGCCTTATTGAATCGATCAGCAAGTCGCTTGCGGCCAGGAGATCGAGATAGGAATCACAAAGTTCGTTGCCGGTGAGAACCTCTTGAGCGCTAGGTGACTGAAACTCCGGGTCCTGGGCCTCCAAGGCGGCCACGCCCAGTGGCGAGGCGTTCATGCCAAACGGCGTGAACAATCGCACATGGCCCCACTCGCGCACATTCGCCGCCGGCGATCCCCCTCGCTCAAAAATCGTTACTTTGTAGCCGAGATACCGCGCGTAGAGGGCTACTTCCAGGCCGATGGGGCCAGCACCGATGATGGCAATTGTGGCTGGCGGTTCAACGTGCATGAGTTGGTTGGGTTGTCTCGGTGTAGAAAAGGGCAAAGAATAGTCAATTGTCGCACGGTCGGCTCAGGAGTTCTGTATCCCAAGATACCGTGCGCGGCATGGTAAGACTACACGTCTCGGCTTTCGGTATTTTCACACAGAGCGAGCTAAGCAAATGACCTACCAGCAAGAAATTACCGTCGAAAACCGTGGCCACGGTCACATGCACGATCTGACGAAGCAAATCGGTGAAGTGGTTACTGCCAGCGGTATCTCGACTGGCGTGGTGCATGTGTTTAACGTAGGCAGCACAGGGGTGGTGGGCACGATTGAGTTCGAGCCCGGCCTGGAGGAAGACATGCCGGCGATCCTTGATCGACTGGTTCCCCCCAGCCGCGACTACGGCCACGGCTTGTGCAGAGCGTTGTTTCAGCGTTACGGGAGCACGCATTGTGGAAAAAGTTGAAGCGTGGGCTGTGGGGTTATCGACGTTCTGCCTCAAAGCCACACTTCCGCCGTACGATTTCTATTAAAGCCGAGTAATGAACGAGTTGGACGATAGGAATGATACGAAGCCAGGACCACCAACCGTAGCCTCGCTGCTGAAGGCGTCGTCGCGCGCCGCATAGGCCTGCTATCCGAGGCATTAATTTTTTTGCTGCGGATCGAGCCGTTTCGAACAGCGTCAGCTTTCTCGTTCTACCCGAATGCATATCAAACCGTCCTCCAGCCCTCCGTCGCACTTGGGTTAAAACCTCAGTCAAGCTTGTTCGAGCGGGGTGGACCACGACAGCCTCATCTACGAATTTCACATTGTAGCCTTTCTCGGCGGCACGCTGAGACCATTCCGCGTCTGCACCGCTCATGAGCGAGTCGTCGAACTGCCCAACTCGATCGAACATTTCACGACGAGTAACCATGTTGGCGGTGACCACACCATTGCTCGCAGCAACTCGTGACTCTTGGTCAAGTCGGATCGCAATATCGAAAAGTTCTATTGAGGAGGGATGATTGGGGTCCTTACTGACCACATCAATGCGTCCTGCGACAACATCAATACTCGCTGGAGATTGCAGTGCAGTGATCGCGGCCTCCAGCCAATCAGCGTGAGGCAAACAGTCTGAGTCCGTGAAAGCTAAGATTTTTCCTTTGGCCATTGGTATCGCATGGTTTCGCGCAGCAAATGAACCGGGGCGTGGTTCAACGCCGTACCGTGCAAAGTTATGGCTCTCTACTATTTCTCTAGGAGGAACGTCCGAACCGTTATCAATTACAATCACTTCAAACTGGTCGCTTGGCAACGTCTGATGCGCGAGTGCGTCAAGGCATTGTTCGAGGTAGTCAGCTTGGTTATATACGGGGATGATCACTGAAAGGGTGATAGTAGATGCATGCTTTGATGACATTGCAGTCTGCCTTTCGTGTTGCAGCTGGTTCTGTTTTTCATTGGAAGGGGCCTCGCCCCAAGTCTGAGTAGCCGGTTAGGCACGCCGGGGAGAGAATCGCGGCATAGATGTAACGGCATTACTCCATCAACTCGGACGCATTCACCAATTCTTCAAGACGTTTTGGCGTTGATGCCGAAACAATCAACACCGAATTGGGGCTTTGACGGCGAGCAGCTTGGATAAGTTTTGGGACGGGGACCTGCGTTTGGCCGAAGCGATCCTGAGCAGCATTGTGTATCACCCGATGGAATAGGTACGAGATATCCTTGTCGTAGGTAGAGATGTGGTCCGCCGGCCATGCTGACTGCCAAATGGACCCGAATTTAGTCCAAGAGTCTTCACGAGCACCGATTCCCACGCCGAAAGCCCCGATCGTCTTGCCGTTTACTAACGATTGAAATCGTTCTTCCACTTCAGGAACTAAGTCTTCTCGGTGAGGTTCATGTGCTAGAAAGACGTCTATATGGTCGCGTTGCAGGTGTTTGAGACTCGTTTCGATTGATCGGTTCAGCGCTTCGTAAGAAAAATCGTAGCGAGGTCGAACTTTTTGATTCCGGGGTGGTGCTACGACTCCACGCAAGAGGATTTTTAGCCTTCGAATTCGATCGATATTTGGTTTGAGAACGGACTTGGCGTAGGCACTGACGAGATCATAAGGGCGTCGTGGCGGACCCACTTTCGTGGCAATCACAACCTCCTTGGAATTGCCAATCACGTGACCAATGGCCTCTTCTGCTGTCCCATACGAAGGAGCGACATCGAAATAGGTGATTCCTAGTTTCAGGGCAGTTTCCAGCAGCTTCGTCGATCGACGTAGCCCTAGACGTCCATCCAAACCAGCACACCCAAATCCCAAGCAGGAGACTCTTCTTCCGAGTGCTTTGAACTCAACCTGTTGCATCGGTTGCTACTCCCAGATGGTCTGCCAATCGAGTGGCTAGAGCCATGGCGGTAAAAGTGCAGTTGGCATTACTGTTGGTACGAAAGACACAGGCGCCGTTGGCATACAGATTATCCGTCCCAAAGACTTTAAGGTTCAGATCGACTACGCCTTGTTCTGCTGAGTCTGCCATGACACAGCCCCCTGAGTGGTGATTCGTGTCGTGGAGCTTATCGAGAAAGCTTGGGTCTCCTGCGGCTAGCTGTTCGTCGAGGACTAGCTCGCCTAGATCAGAATCTCTCAATGCCTTGTCAATTCTGCGCGTGAAATCCATGATATACTCGAACTCACGGCCACCTAGATTCCAGTCGAGAATTGCCTGAGGAAGTCCGAACTCATCGCAAGTGTTTGGATCGATCGTAATGCGGCTTTCACGCAATGGTTCAACTTCAGACTGAACCGTTAGGGCAATTCGCGAACCACTCGGTATGAGAATGCGATGCTCGACAACATACTTCCACATCAAGGGTATCATGTGACGAGAGCACGCGAACACATTGCGTAGAAAATCACCAAGAGAGCCAATTTTCCTGCTGTATACAGCTGCTTGGAAAAACTGCTTTAGAAATACAAAATTCTCTTTAATTGAATTTTCAAAGGCAATCCATGCCTGGGTGTTGAGTGTCGGTTGTTCGACTAGTAGCTCGTTTTGAAGACGGATTTTGGGTTGAAATTTATGTCCGCGCAAGACGATCGTGCTGAAGAGATCATAAAAATTTTTGGTATTGCGGGGCTTAATCATGGCAACACGCCCACCAATATGATCTTGGAAATAACGCCCGACATTGTCGTTCTCACGCCACGGACATTGCCAGGTCGGATCGCTTGCGGTGTGAAGCAACAATCTGGAATTTTCTACAGTACCTGCACTAAGTACGAAGTCACAACCGCTCATAATTTCTCTTTGGCCGTTACTGGACAGTATCTGGACTCCGGTGATGCGACTGCCGTTTCCCTCGAACCCAGTCACTGTTGCATTAAGCACAACTTGCAGTTTTGGGTTGGTCTCAATTTCATGACGAAATAGCGCTGCGATGTTTGGAATTCTCATCCATCGAGATAGAAACAGTTCAGTTCCCTCACCCAGTACAGGAGGTTCCGTCCCTAATTCTCTCCAGACGTCCTCGTCATTTTGCAGGCTTGTATCAATTCCCAACGAGTCATAGGTTGCGGGATAGTAGGCTGCTAATTCCTCATAGCTGATTGGCCACTTCGAGCCTTCCAGCCAGTGCCTGCCGTTGAGGTCGGTTGGATTGAATTCGACAAGCTGACCGCCCCACAGGTTCGAAGTGCCCCCAAGGGCAACGCTTCGCCCGAGCCGAATTCCCTCGTTCTTTCGCCCAACGACCGCGTAGCTATCCGAAGAGTAGTTGCCGAGTGTTTGGTCGCCTGACTCAAGCACTAAACTTGATCGCCCTTGCCGAGCAAGTTGAACAGCGAGGTGAATTCCCACGGTCCCGGCGCCGATTATAACTACGCGGTTCGGGTCGAACGTCTGATCAGCTAGGGAGTTAGTATCTTCGAATAACATATACTTGCGGCGACTAGAGGGAAATTGGTGTGCTGAGTAAGGAAAGGTGCCGGTACGCGCTTCTTGGTTTGGCACTTACTCCCTATGCGAAGGGTATCACGCTCCACGCACAACCGGCTCAATTCGCAATTATAATGAGCTTTGCGGAGCGCTTGCGAGGCGTTTCATGAAGAAGAGCCCTCAACGCTAAGCGTTTGAAAAACTTCCGCCCACATCGAGTCTGATTGCAATTGCATCGCGTCCTTCTGCTGCTGTAAAATAGTACGGATTTCTGCATTTTGCTGCTCAACTGAGAGACTATCGATCAGAGCGATTAGAGCATTCGATTTGTCAGTGCCGCGATGGATAAGGTGCGGGACTCCAAAGTCGCTGGCTAGCATGTCGTACTTATGAGCCCAACCAAGTGCAACCCCAGGCACGCCACTAGAAAGGGCAGCCACGAGACTGTGGAACCTGGATCCGATCAGATATCGAGCTCCGGCGATGAATTTCTTTAATATGTACGGATTGGGATGAGTAAAGATCCTTGCTGGTCCGCGGTCAGTTGAACCATCAATCGTCTTGCCCACCTGTTTCGCAAGGTCGTAGTCGCCAGCTTCATTGGAGTGAACTAACAGGATCGGCTCGATGTCGAGCTCAATCATACGCTTACCGGCAGCGACCAATCGGGCAATGTAGCTCTCTCCCCACTCTTGGCAACCTTGATCCAGCATTCGCAAATTTGGGACGATTACGGCGTACGGCCGATTAGTGGTCGGTAGATCGGAAGTTTTGAGTCCTTGAGGTGGCGAGCTGAAAATTGTAATGTCCGGCGCGATCTTCAGGCGTGGGTCGTCTCCAATCACCTCGCGGACCGCGTCAAAAGAAGCCTGCTCACGCGCGTAGATGAGAGTGGCGTTGTCGCAACATGACTTAAAATGTCGTCGCGTGTTCGGATTCTCAAACGGCCCGAACATCTGCGGCATGAGGATCACCGGCTTACCCCGACGAGCGTAAATGCCTGTGCGTGCTGCCGCGTTCCTGCATTTGAGTGGCGAGAACCCATCACCAAAAGCATAGCCCGAAATGTCCACAAGTGCATCCGCGTGCTTTCGGTTGACTAACCCAAGCACCCGCTCAGACTGGTCAGGCATCACCGCGTTTAAAACGGAGTAGATCAGTTTTTGCGCCCAGGACGACCGCGTTATCAACTGGCGAACCCGAGGGGAGAAAGTTGCCTTTGCGGGAAAAATCTGCGCCAGTTGAAGCTCACTAGTGCGTTCGTAAGGCGTATTGCCATCGGGCTCAATCGCGAGTCGCAAGTCGGGATTCTGTTGGCGGAGCCTCTGCGCTGTCGTCCGCAGCATTAGCTCAGCGCCCTTATTAGTGAATCCAGCCCCAAAGATTTCGATGGTCATTGCTGGTTGTAGCTCCGGAGTTCGTCTAAGGTTTTCTTCTGAGAATAGGGAACCAGCCCTTCGGGGTCGGGGTAGCCAGCAGACATGCACATAATCACGCGTTCATCGGGAGATAGATTGAGCGCCTCGGCAATTTTTTTTTCAAGGTGAGGAATGTCAGGCCAGTTGATCGAGCAAGTAGCTATGCCTTGCACTTCGAGGGCGAATTCCAAGGCCATCGCGGCAAGCGAGGAGTCTATATAGATTACATGACGGTCGCGACTAAATGGGTAGGCGTGGAGTTCACCAACTATGACTATGAAGACCGGGAACTGGTGGCTAAATCCGCGTGTGCCCATCGGGATGCTTGCCAACTTGGTGACCAGCTTGGGATCGTCAAAGATGCGGAACTTGAATGGCTGTCGATTGCATGCGCTGGGCGAAAGGCCTGCGACCTCGACCGCCTTGTCTATTACATCGCGAGGCACTGGTGTCGAATCGTACCAGCGGACACTACGGCGGCGGATCGCCAACTTTTGCATATCTTCTATGGACGTTGAGAGTGGTGTAGTATCTCGGCGCTGAGGTTTTTTCTCACACGTTGACGGATGAAGACGCTCGATGAGTTGTTCGTAATTGTGGCGGCACTCTTCGAGCGTCGGTGCGTTGCTCTGGGAAGTAGCTCGGAAATATTCACTAAGCACTGAGCGGGACCACTGCAAGAGAGGATCGTCAGCTTCGGTAGGGTGGTCTTGGTAGAGTGTGACGAAGGACTCAATGGTTTCTTGAAGGTATGTCAAGGCAAAGACTTCACGTAGCGGGCGCGAGATCAGGCCCTTCTCCAGTCGGTGGGTGTTCCGGCGCAAGCGATAAACATGGCTTGCTGTTGAGGCTCCTTGTATACTCCTCTCATAGCGTCGGCGTCCGGCAACCACAGCATGGTGCTCTCTTTCGAAGCTGCGATCGAGGCAGAAATAGATGTTTGCCAAGTAGGGGAACTTCTCGCAGAGGGCCATTAGTCGAAGGTCGATACTCGCAAACCATGGCTTTACGAATCGTTTCAGGCTTTTAGTGGCGGAACTCAGCATGGATGACCCAATCTGGAGTGGCGGTTAGGCATGATGCGAGCAAACAAACGATGCATTGTACTAGGCTTGCGTGCGTTTTTTAGGGCGAAAGGTCGAAATCATCTCGCGTAGGTACTCTCTTCCCGCTGGGGTGATTCCGAAACTCCCCATGTAGGTGGCACCGAATACGGATGATCCTGCGATGAGTTGCACGAAACTTAGTTCAAAATCGCTCCACCACGTTTGGGCTAAGTACACCGCCAGAGCTGCAACGATGGAAGCAACGGTTGGAATGACCATTGGGCCGAATTGATCGGATGGTTTCAAGGGAGTTGGCCGTACACAGAGGAAAACGTAGGGAACTCTTAGAACACAAGTAACTACGGAGTAGCTTACCGCAACCCAAAAGGTTCCGAATGGCACGGCAATCACAAACCCTAGCAAAGTAAAAAAGGTGTTTACTAGGACGAACTTGAAAAACAGGCCAGTGTGCCCCCAAGACTGATAAACCCAAGTGGAGGATGGGGCTGTCGCGGTAGCTAACGCGGCTGGGCATAGGGCGAGGAAAATGGGGATCGACTCTTCCCATCCAGAACCGAGCAGTGTGAGCACAAGTGGTTCAGCCAATACGAACGAAGCTATGACAAGTGGAATAAAAATGCTAGTTGATAGCTGCACACCACGACGAAAAAATCTACGGTACCCAGCAGGGTTCGTTTTCAGTCGACTCAGTGCTGGTACGGCGATACTTGTCAGAGGACCGTTAATCAGGTTCAGAGGGTAAAGCAGCAGTTTGTAGGCACGCTCATAAAAACCTAAAGGTGTATCTCCCCAATACCAACCTATGATCGCCGTATCTCCGTTACGCGCGAAGTAGTTAGTAAAGTTGCCGCCGCTAAGATTAAGCCCATACCAGAGCATAGGCCAGACCGTCTTGTCGTAACCAGGTTTCGAGGGTAGCCATCCACAGGCAATCCATATGATTACCAAACGCGCCGAACCAATCACCAAAGGAATCAGTACCAATGCCCAGTAGTCATTCGGCTGCTGGTAATAGCGCCATGCCCAGGCAATGCCTGCGGATTGACCAATCAACTGAGAAAATACATCCGCAAACGCAAGGCTCTTAAACTGCATACCCCGTCGGAGTAGCGCTTGTGATTGTACAGTCAGCCCGTTCAAAAGATATGAAATCGTCAATGCGAGGGTGATAGGGACTAGTCGAGGTTCGCCATAAAATCGGCCAATCAGCGGTGACATAGCAGCCACCCCAAGGGCAAGACTTATAGCAAGGGACGTGGTGATCCAGAACAGAGTATTGACTTGCGATTTAGTAATGTCCTCGCGCTGAACGGTTGCCTTGGACAATCCGGCGTCGACAAACATTGCACCGAAATTTGTAAAGAAACCTACCATGGCGACTAGGCCAAAGTCCTCTGGTTGCAGTAAGCGGGCCAGCGCAGGAATGGTACCAAGCCCGATGACAATGCGAAGCGCCTGGGCGATACCCGTGGCCAGTCCCCCCCGGATGGTCTTGCCCTTCAGATCGTGACGAAGCGATTCGCTTGAGAAGTAGTCAATCTTAGGCTTCAATCTGGCCGGCCTGAAAGCCGCTCCTGCTTGGGTATATGTCAACGCTCCGAGGGTGACCCCTTGGTTTTTCCATTATCAACTAGAGGTGAGGCTAGGCAACCGGGGCAAAGATCGCCGACTGGGGAAACAGAAGCTTTTGGTTCACGGCATATCAATTTTGCCAATTCTTCGGGCACTGTCCTTTGGCTCTCTCGAATAGAACACCGTTCAGTGGTAATGAAAAATGGCCTCGCTCAACTGAGTTGAACGAGGCCCGTCAATTGAGTGTTAATAACCGCTACCCCCTAGTAAACCGCTTCGACCCCCACGTTCACACCGTTTATGAATATGTCTTGCGTGCCGGCGCCTTCTCGGAAACCCATGTCGGGTAGGCGGTAGCGAACGTGTTGCGATGCCCGGCGGATGTTGTCCACAAAGGTGCCCGTGTAGCCGAGTCGCAGGGCGATGGCCCCGGTGACTTGGTAGCTGGCGTTGGCCCTAATTTCTACCACCGGCGAGAAGTCTTCTTCCTGTTTGCCGTGGTTGGCATAGGTGGGGTGGAGGTTCAATGGGTGGTTGTTCTGGGCGTAGATCAGATCTTCGCCCATGCCGACGGTCTGATCCATGTTCTGAATGTTGTACCCGAGCAGACAGCGACCATTGAAGTCGAACAGAAATCGCTTCTTCTGGACCTTGTAGTTCAGAGCAACCTGTGGCCCGACAATGTTGTTCACAATCGAGGTGTCCCAGAAACTATCGCCCATGACACCCCCCTGCCCATCGACACGGAATTTGTCGTCGAGTTGGTAGTAACGCACACCGTAGCCAAGTTGCATATAGCTGTTCTGGTTCTTGGCCATCTTGTGACGATTACTGAGCCGATGGGTCCGCATGATCTCGATTCCATCGATTTGAGTGCGGTTCCGCACCTGAACCGACTGCCAGGACGTCGGCAAGCGTACGAGATCGTCGAAGTCGGGAGCTACGCCTGGGCCAACACTATCTGGGACATCACCGGGTTCTTCTGAATCGAAGCCATCTGGACCGTGGACGCCATCGTTGTCGATGTCGTCGGCAAAACCGTCCCCGTCGAGAACACCATCGCCGTCCGTATCAGCTGCGAGAATATTGCCAGGCTGGTTACCAAAGCTCAGGGCATCGTACACGTCGATGAAGCCCAGCATCAGGTCGTCCGGGTCTTCGAATACAATATGGACCGAACCGAAGGGGCTGAGCAATTGGTTATTCGGATTGTTGGGGATGTCGCTTGGTAATCCCAAATCTCCTGCATTCGTGTTGTCCTGGGGAGTGTAGCCGAAACCAAAGTCCTGAGCTGATAAGATATCAGGCCCATCGAGTATCCCGACCAACCAACCCGCATCGCCGCTGAAGTAGCCCAGCTCGTAGCGGTGACCATAACCCATTTCTGCTCGTGGGGCCGCATTCATGATTCCGTTAGGTCGGAACGGGGTAGGAATATCGACGACGGTGCCCGGGATCAATACCAAGTCGCTATCCGGATCGGCCGGGTCGATAGGCACCACTTGCTGGCCCGTCTCGAAGATTCGGAACGGATTAAATGAACCGTCGGCTTGGCCCCCTTGTAGCCCCAGTGGATGCCGTTCGCCCGTTCCGTACCACGCGATGCGATCGTAGGAGAAGGTGTAACCGCAATCCTTGCGAATCGGGTTGCAGTCGTAGTCGAAGTCGACCGGTGCGAAGTACTGCGCGTCTGAGTAGCAGGCAGGTTCGCAAAAGCCGTCTTCGACTTGGGCTGTGGCTGTCCGTGCGGAGAGCAACAAGAGCGTGGTGGCCAAGAGTAAATTAGTGTTTCGAGCAGTCATAAGATTCGTGCTTCCCCTCGTGGACGCGGCTTTTGCACCGCGAAACAATGGTCGGTTCCCGCTCCCCTGATGGACGATTCCATAAGGAAAAAGAGATCATCTGTGCCGGTAGTATCGTCCCCTTCGGAAGCTCCGGTTGAGAAAGAGTGGTAAACTCTGACGAAATTAACGGTTTTAATGTTCGATGGGTGCTAGCATCTTGTTCGGGGGGGCACTATTGAAACGCGGCTAGTAGCGGACCAGTTGGTTCAAACTGTGGGGACTGATGAGTTCAAATGGTTCCGCGCTAGAAATTGAGCCCGCACTCCGATGTTTTTGCGGGTCCCATTGGTCCGCACAGAGGACCCTACATCGATTTGTCCCCAGTGCTTGCTGAAGATATACTTTCGCTAGCGTCACCAATGTCCCCCGTTTGAAGGACCCCATCTGATGGGTAGAGAGAACCGCAGCTACTATTTCCACCTCTTGAGGCGTCTTGCTTCCTTTCGACTGGCCGTGCGATTACTGGTGGCGGTGCTTGCTGCCACAGGCCTGTTTGCCAAGCAGGCTCATTCACAGCCCCCGGCCGCGGTGAAAGCCACGGGGGCGAAGGTTGAGTCTTCCGAAGAGGCTCCTAAGCTGGGCGATCAGTGGGTCCGGTTGCTAGAGGACAAAGCTGGCAAGCCGCTAGCGATGCAGACGGCCATCGTGCGTTACATCCCTGCAGACGAGAAGGAAGGTGCCAAGCCGTCTCGCTTCGTGGATTTGGTTGGGGCAGTCCACATCGGGGATCAGAGCTACTACGACGCCCTCAACAAGCGATTTGAAGAGTACGATAGCGTGCTGTACGAGTTGGTGGCTCCCAAAGGAACTGTCGTGCAGAAGGGGCGAGGCACTTCCAGTGCCCACCCGCTGGGTGCCGTCCAAAATGGCATGAAGAACATGCTGCTCGTTGAGCATCAGCTGGAGCAGATCGATTACACGAAGCCGAATTTCGTACATGCCGACTTTTCGCCCACCGAATTCAGCCAAAAGATGGCGAGCCGCGACGAGAGCTTTTTAACCATGTTCACCAAAATGATGGGTGCATCGTTAGCGCAGCAAAGCCAGCAAGCGGCTCAAGGACAGTCGACGGATGCCGAACTATTTGCCGCTTTTTTCTCCAAAGACCGGCCTCGCAAGCTGAAGATCGCCATGGCTAAGCAGTTTGAAGGGATGGAAACCGTAATGATGGGCTTCGCTGGCCCTGATGGCTCGACGATTATCACGGAGCGAAACATCCGCGCGTTGGATGTCTTGGAAAAGCAACTGGCTGAAGGCAAGCAGCGACTGGCCATTTTCTACGGTGCCGGGCACCTTTCGGACATGCACGATCGCATGGAGAAGCGTTTTAAGATGGTCCCCATATCCATCGAATGGCTCGATGCCTGGGATTTGAAGGGGAAATAGAGGCAAGTCTTGTCATTTCAGCCAAGGGCCGGCGACCGAGAAATCAGCGTCGGTTATGAGGTCGGGCCGATTCCTCCGCCGCTGAGATGGCTGTCGGGCTGAAATGAATGGGGGGCTCTACCCAGCTTCACCGCCGCTTTCCCCAGAACGTCTCAACTGGTACACTTACGCGACCAATTCAGTACTAAGTCCATATCCAGAGGAGAGTGTCCCATGGCTAAGCCAGGACGAAAAGTCAAAAAAGCGAACCACGGCAAGCGCCCAGCTTGCAGCCGCCCACGTAAGAGTCGTCGCCAGAAGGTGAAGACCTGAGCCGTTGCCTTCCCCGCAGAATCGGTTTTAGTTGTTGGGAGTTCTCTCGGTAGTGCCAGTTCGTGACGCAATTCTCGATCCTGCTGAGATCGACTACGAAACCATCGTTGCTGATATCGACGAGATTCGCTCGCACAATCCGCAACGCGGCGACATGGAGCAGCTTTCGGCCATCGTGGTCGATGACCCGGAGCGCGGCATCTGTGCCGGCTATCGCGATTTAACGCCGAATGAATTTTGGGTCGCTGGGCATATGCCCGGAATGCCTCTGATGCCCGGCGTAGTAATGTGCGAAGCGGCGGCGCAAGTTTGCTCCTTTCACACGCAGCGGCACGACTTGCTAGGCGCGGTGATGGTGGGCTTCGGCGGATTGGATAAGGTGCGGTTTCGCGGACTTGTCCGTCCAGGGGATCGCCTGCTCGTGATGTGCGAGAAACTGAAGTTGCGTCGCGGTCGCATGATCACTTGTCGCTTCCAGTGTTTCGTGGGTACGGATCTCAAATGCGACGGTGAGCTGAGCGGAATCCCGCTGCCAGTTGATAGTCTCTAGTCAATGGTACCAGCCCGAATCGCAAGCGAGCGAGTCAGAGTTTTTCAATTCACTCGCTTGCGCTGCGGGCTTGTAGTAAGTATTGCGACATTAAAAGAGTATTGATTCATGGGTCGCCGTGCGCTCAAAAAACTTGATCCCAAGATCGACCTCTCTGGGCACTTCCGTACCGTGGAGGAGCTGCCAGCACCGTGGAACCCTGCTGAGTTATTCGCCAAAGAGCAGCCCCTAGAAGTAGAGATGGGCAGCGGCAAGGGGCTCTTCTTGCAGACGGCCTCAGGGGTGTGCCCCGAGCACAATTTCCTAGGTGTCGAGGTGAGGCAAAAATATGCCCTACACGCTGCCGCCCGGCTGGCTCGCGGGAGTCGGACGAACGGCATGGCGGTGTATGGCGATGGCTTGCGCATGTTTCGCGAGTGCATCCCCAGTGCGTCCCTGGCGGCGGTGCACGTTTACTTCCCCGATCCGTGGTGGAAAACTCGTCATCGCAAACGTCGCATACTCAACGAGGCGTTTCTCAACGATATTGTACGCACGCTGCTGCCCGACGGGCGTTTACACTTTTGGACCGATGTTCAGAGGTATTTCGACGCCACACTTGAACTCATCGCGGAGAAGATAGCGCTGGAGGGGCCGGTTGATGTTAACGAAAAACCAGCAGAGCACGATCTCGACTATCGCACGCACTTCGAGCGACGCACGCGGCTCAATGACGAGCCTGTTTATCGGGCTGAGTTCGTGAAGAGGTAGGCGTTTGCGAAGGGGCACCGGCGGGCCGTTGGCCCGCGGCTATTCTTCAATTCTCGGTTCGCAAAGTAGCCGCGAGCCAACGGCTCGCCGGAGAACGGGAGAAGGGATTAAGTCGTCGCTACTTCATAAGTGCGTGTTGAATCATCGTCGCTCGATTTCTCAGCAGTCAAAGCAATGTCGTACAGCTTTTGACCCCAAGCCGTGGGGTACTCCCCGGTGAGGCAAGCTTGGCAAAGACTGTCCACTGGTTTCTCAATAGCTCGCGCAATTGATTCCACGGGGAGGAAACGAACAGAATCTGCCCCCAGTTCTTCAGCCATTTCCGCGAACATCGCCTCGCGGTCTTTTCCTTCGGCTAAATGATCATTCCCTACGGGTAGAAAGGCTGGCGCAAAAAGCTCGCTGATCGTGGACATGTCGATGCCGTAGAAGCAGGGGGCGGTGATCGGCGGACAGGCCACGCGCACGTGGATTTCCTTGGCCCGGCCCACTTCGCGGATCTTGGAAATGAGGACTCGCATGGTTGTAGAGCGTACGATCGAGTCTTCAACCAATAGCACGCGTTTGCCGGCTAGTACCTCAGGGAGCGGTGTGTATTTAATCGCGGCCTTCGCCTTGCGGTTTGCCCCCCCCTCGATAAAGGTCCGCCCCGAATAGCGATTGCGGATGAGCCCCTCGATGCTCGGTATCCCCAGCTTGTAGGCCATCGCGTCGGCCGCCGCTTTGCTGGTGTCCGGCACGGGTACTACGATGGTGTCCTCGTCTCTGGGCACGTCTTCTAGCAAGGCGAGCTCCTCGCCAAGTGCCTTGCGAGACAAATACACACTGCGTCCGTCCATGTTACTGGCGACATTGGCAAAATAGATCCACTCAAAAAAGCAATGCGCACGACGTGGGTTGTCGCTGAATCGCTCGATGGTTATTTCTTTGCCAGACTTCTCATTCCCGTTCACTACAATGGCTGTGCCAGGCTCCAGCGACTTGATCGACTCCGCCTGAAAGCCAAGGTTTAGTAACGCCACGCTTTCACTCGCAGCAGCCAGCAACGACCCCTCAATTGCGTAGCACATCGGTTTCACGCCCAGTGGATCGCGAGCGATGAGCATCTGGCCTTGCGCGTTGAGAAGCGCCAAACTGTAAGCTCCATCGAAACGAGTGGCCAAGTGACGCATCACGTCGATCAGCGGCATACGGCGATCACCAGATAATTCGCGGCTGATCTCGTGCATGATGATCTCTGTATCCGTCGCACGCGCGAGGTGATGATCATCTTCGGCGAGTAGCTTATCGCGCAGCTGAGCGTAATTGGCCAATTGTCCGTTGAAAGCGAAGCTAAACCATTTGTGCTTCTGCAGGTGATGGCGCTCGAACGGCTGGGCGTAGCTCTCGTCCTCTTTCCCGCAGGTGGCGTAGCGAACGTGACCGATGGCCGCACAGCCGGCATACTGTTGCATGAGGCTTTCGCACTTGCCGCGGTGATTCAACCTAAACGCCTCGCTCACCGTGCCCAGCTTACGATGGGTATCGATCAACTGCTGACGAGCCGGATTGTAAGTCGTCATACCTGCCGAAAGTTGCCCGCGATTTTGAATATCCAGCAACATACGCGGCATTAGCCGAGAGATCTCGGCCGGCCCCTGCGGAGGGCTAAGGTCGCTGACGGGTCCGTCTTGCTGCTGAGTACCTAAGTGATAGATCGCCGCAACGCCACATTCGTGGTGCAATTCGCTCATTCGGGGGGGGAAGCCAGACGTGGAGAGTGGGAGGCAGGGGGGAACTTGCAACGCCTAAAGAAGAATTCTATTCCGTGAGCGATAATCTCTCAACGGGCGAGTCGAATTTAGCGGCTGAGCTCGCTCTGCCATTAGTTCGAGGATTGGTACCAGCGGAGAGCAAGCTCAGCGTCTAAATGGGTTATTCAGAAGTATTCGATTCGCCAGATAAAAACGCCAGCAAGTCGCGGAAATCTTCAACGGACAGAGTTTTTTCCAGACCTGCTGGCATGACCGAGACATCTGAGGGTGCTCGCATTTCGATCTCTCCGTCGGGCAGCTTAAACAGCTCTCCCTGTGGATCACTATAC
Organism: Adhaeretor mobilis; assembly: GCF_007741515.1. Taxonomy (GTDB): domain Bacteria; phylum Planctomycetota; class Planctomycetia; order Pirellulales; family Lacipirellulaceae; genus Adhaeretor; species Adhaeretor mobilis. Next base: position 3,990,873 of record NZ_CP036263.1, on the reverse strand, counting down.
GTAGCGGCCCCATGATCTCCACTCTCCGGCATTTTCAAGCCGAGGTGGGTTTTTCCACCTTCAGTGTGAAGTACCCAGGGCATGTAGCATGGGGCGTAGTTCGCGCGGGCTACTTCTCACAAGAATGTCACGTTTGTCGTGCTAAGAACGTCTCTCAGCGTCCAGGGCGTGTGCTTCCAGGTTTTCTAGATCGACGAATTCGAGTGTCGAAATGTGTGTTGAAGCAAGCAGCACAGCCGGTGCCATGCCCGCCTCGAACGCCTGCTGCCAACGTTGGGCACAGAGGCACCAACGATCGCCTGCGACTAATCCCGGGAATTGGTACTCAGGGATAGGCGTCGAGAGATCGTTGCCGCAGGCCATGGAAAATTCCAGGAATCCTTCATTCGCTTCTATGCACACGGTATGAACACCATCGTCGCCGAGTCCCGTACGACAATAGCCGTCGCGATAGAAACCAGTCATCGGATCCCCACAACAAGGTTGGAGTTCCTCACCAAGTACATTCTTGGGCATGCTCATCCGTTTCTCGCTCTCTGAAGCTACGATAGACCTATCCCGAGGGGGGGTGTGGATGCAATGTTGCATGTTGGCATAGCTTCGTCAAATATTTTCTTTCTCATTCCGCAATCAAATTCGCTAGAAACTCTGGACTGATGACTTGTTCATTGCGGTTGCCCGAACCATACTGCCATTCTCAAGTCGCCTTCGGCCCCCCGAGTGTTCCATGTTGCGTGTTCCGATTTTCTTCATCGAGTGGTTTGTTTACGGCATTTCCTACGCGTACTTGCAATTTCTCATTCGCTCTCCCAAGCCGCTCAACGAAGAGAAGGCGTGGACGGCGTTGACGACAGAGCTTCCCTATGGACTGAGGTGGATACGTACCGCCTGGCCACTGGCACCATTGCGCCCGCTGTTGGTCCGTGCAAAAATGAAGCAAGATCATGCCTTGGGCATTGCCGAGCATTATGACGTGTCCAATGACTTTTATGAGCTGTTTCTAGATCACAGGTACATGTTCTATACGTGTGCCGACTTTCACAGCCCGGACGAAACGATCGAAGAGGCTCAGCAACACAAAGCGGATCACATACTAGGTTTGATAGATCCCAAGCCGGGCGAGCGAATCTTGGAACTCGGTTGTGGTTGGGGCCCGATGCTCAAGCGTATTGCCGAAGAGACTGGCGATAAGGAGAACCTTTATGGGCTTACCCTCTCTCGTGAGCAACTGGCTTACAACGAGCAACACAATGGATTCAATGTCGAATACGACAACTTTGTGACCCGTGACTACGAGCCGAATAAGTATGATGCGATTTACTCGATAGGCGCCTGGGAACATGTTCGCCAAGGTGAGATTCCCCAACTCGTGGAGAAACTCTACGGATCGCTCAAGCCCAACGGACGAATGGTGCATCATTTCTTCTGTCGTACTCAAGATAATCTGATCGCGGGAGCCGCTGCTTCGCAGATATATTTTCCCGGTTCGATGGGAGCGCCGTTCCGGCATCATCGAGAGTCCTTTGAGCAAGCCGGTTTTCGCGTGGCGCACTGCTCAGTCCACGACTACCGCCCTACCCTACGAGCGTGGTTTGATCGGCTTGTGGAGAATCGCGAAGCGGCGCTGAAGATTGTGGATGTGAAGACCTACAATCGCTACGTAACTTTCTTCGCCGCTTCTTGGAGATATTTCGAGGACGCCTCGGGAATTCTCACTCGCTGGGTGCTTGAAAAACAGGAAGAGTGAATTAGGGTGACGGATCCTTCGTCGTAGGTGCCATTGGCTTTCCGAACTGATGGCGACGTGAGTCTTGCTCCAGAATCAGGCTCCGAGATAGGAACTGAATAAGAAAAGCTTGTCGAGCGATTATCGCTCGACAAGCTCTTGTTCTCCATCGCTGGAAGTTCGCCGTTCTAGTCTACCTACTATCGTAGGCAAATTAAACGAATCTAGCGCACTAATCGCAAGTCGTTACTAGGCAACGCACCCACGTCAACCCGATCCTTCAACTCGTCAGCGGATGTGACTTGCTGAGGTGTATCGTAGGTTTTCTGCTTGGCGAGTTTGCCGTCTTCCTTCCACCAACGCCACTGGCCGATGAGTGATCCGCCGTCATAGTGACCGATGGCTGCCTTCTGTCCGTTCTCGTGCCACCAGACCCAAGTGCCTTCGTTCACATCGTTGCGGAACGTCCCCTCAGCCGCTTTCTGGCCATTGGGGTGCCAGTAGGTGAAGTGACCGGTTCGCTTGTCGTGTTCGTACTGGCCTTCTAGTTGTATTTGACCATTCGCGTGCCACGCTCGGCTCTTACCATGACGCAGGGGTTCGCCTGTGTTCTCATACTTAGCGAACTCCATGTCCCAGAAACTGTCTGGTGTGGTCACGACGGTTCGGGGTGCTAGGTACTGGGCTTCCGTTTTTTTGCCACCGCGGCGTGCGAAGTTGGTGTTCTTCGACACGATCTGCCGCCCGTCTAGGTAGGTGGCTACTTTCTTTGGCTGGCCAGTTTGTTGATCAAGCTGAATAACATCGCCCACGGGAACACCCTGCTTGTATTGCGTTTCTCGGATTACTTTGCCGCTTGCGTCCCACAGCACGGCCATGCCATGGCGCTGGCCGTTGCTGATTGAGATCTGGCTGCATTTACTTTGGTTGGAATCAAAGATCAACCACTCGCCGTCGAGCTGCCCGTTGGTGAAAGTCGCCTGCGAAAGAAACGGCGCCTTGAAGCGATTGTAAGGTGATTGGCTAAACGCAGGCGAGGACTTGCGGTCTTGCCACCGCGACCAAACACCAACGCGCTGGCCCATCTCGTAGCGGCCTTCTGCGACCACGGCACCTTCGTGATTGAGCATCTTCCACTGTCCGTGGTTGATATAGTTGCCCTGTGGATCGAGAGTCACTTCACGTTCAATATGAGGCTTGCCGTCGGGATAACGTTCAATAAATGTCTCCGTCTCTCCGCCCGCCGATGCATTTTCAAAGTCATCTTCAATAGTACTAGGACTGAATGAAATCTCTGCAGGACTTGTGTCTGCTAGTGTCGGCTCAGCGGCAGGCTCTGCCTCTACGAAAGAAAACGCTTGCTGAGCTGCCACTGGCGTTGCCAGTACTGCGGAAAGAGTCAGCGGAGCTAACACGCGTTTAAATTGAGTGAATTTGCTGGCTTTCATCGATACAATCTCCAAGAAACGAACGCAGGGTCGTTACAAGCGAGCATTCACAAACCAGACCTCATCGTCGGACTGAACGAACGCAACAAGACCGAGTGATACGGCCGTACTATTCGCATCGGAGATTACGAACGAAAATATCGAACTTTCCAGTATGTGACGCACGACCGTGATATTGAGAAATCACGACGTGAATTACCTAAGTTCACAGTCCATCAAAGACCGTGTACTCGGGGGTCAGCTAGAAGATCGCAGGCAGTGTGCACATTCAGAAAGTGCTTTTACACCGCTTGAGCAGCTACGCATTACTCTTTGCTCAGCTCAACATCCACTAGGAAGTCGCCTTCCAGGTAGTTGCGTCCCAGGAGTACGGGAAACTTCATGTGGGAGCGGTCGTTCAGCGATACGAGCACTCGCTTCTTCACTCCGTTGCAGGTAAGCGTGACCGGTACCTTATAACGCATTTCTTCGCGCTCCGAAGTCTTTACTACGGAGATGGCTTCGATTTTCCGTTCGAGCCATTTTCTATCGCCGTCGCCATTCTTGATTTGGAAGCGGATCTTCTTGCCAAGATTCTTGGTCATCTTTTCTGCGCTGTCGGCAATGTTCCACTGCTCGACGTGTATTGAGGACGTGGTAGCCCCAGTGTCGACGCGGGCGGTGAAGGTCAGATCGCTTTGCTTCTCTTCTACCTTTGCGATGGCGCCTATCACCTGCTTTTGCTTCTTGGGAGCGGCTTCGGCCTCGGGCTTCACTTCAGGCTTTGCCTCTGTTTTCGCTGGCAATACTTGTGGCGAATCTGGCTCTGCCCCGAGGCACGATATGGTCGGAGTTAGGCATGTGAAAGAGTAAGCAGCGCACGCCGCAACAACCAGCTTGCGACAGGAAGTGGTGGAGAGAAACTGAAATGGAGCGTTTAAGAACATGGTGCCTTGTAGCCGGGGACATGGATAGGAGCTCACACGACAAACCGTAGCGAGGCTCAGGGTCGAAGGATTCGAGACAATATTCCGGCACCCTTCAAGGTCAATCGCCCCGGGTGATAGCAGTTTCTCGGCACTCGTGCAGCCATTCTTGCGGCGAACCACGATACTATCCGAGGGAAAGGAAACGGTATAAAACGGCGGTACACCCCTTCGGCGAAAGACTAATGCGACTTCTACCAGCTTACTTTGTTGCGGTTTTTATCACGTTGGGAAGTCAGCTAGCAGCCGAAGATTGGCCCCAATGGCGGGGGCCCACAGGCGATAATCACGCGGCCGCAGGAGCGACAGCTCCTAACCAGTGGAGCGAATCGGAAGGGCTGGCTTGGAAGACACCTGTGCTGGGGCGGGGGCACTCCTCTCCTACTCTGGTTGGAAATCGCATCTACTTAACGACGGCCGACGATGCGGCGGGCACGCAATCGCTGTTGATCTTTGATCGGCAAACCGGCGAGCTCCTCGCCCAGCCAGTAGTTCACGAGGGTGGGCTTTCCCAGAACGTCCACCCGAATAACACCAACGCCAGTCCAACCGTGGCATCCGACGGCAAACGTGTGTTTGCGCTCTTTCATAACAACAACGCGGCATGGATCACAGCATTCACTCTAGAGGGTCAGCAAATTTGGCAAAAACGAGCCCTCGAGTTCGACCCGCAGCGGTTCAAGTTCGGGTTTGGTTCTTCGCCGGTTGTGGCCGACGGGCTCGTTATCGTAACCAGCGAGTACGATGGCCCAGAGAGCGGTCTCGTGGCGTTTGATTGTGCCAGTGGAGAGCAGCGTTGGAAAACACCCCGGCCCGAATCACTTTCTTACTCATCTGTAGCCCGCGTCCAGACAGGCGGGAAGCTGCAATTGATGCTCAGTGGCAATCAGCAGATCGCAGCGTACGAGCCCTCCTCAGGTGAAGAGTTGTGGAGCACGCCCGGCACTACCTACGCTACTTGTGGCACCATGGTCTGGGACGAAGGGCTTGGCCTAGCATTCGCTAGCGGCGGGTTTCCTGAAACGTTTACTTTAGCTGTCGAAATGAGCGGCGAGCACAAGATTGTTTGGAAGAATCAGGCGAGGTGCTACGAGCAATCGCTACTCCTCGCCGATGGCTATCTTTACGCGGTGACGGATCGCGGAGTCGCCTACTGCTGGCGAGCCAGAGATGGCGAGCAAATGTGGAAGCAGCGTATCGGTGGTAGCTTCAGTTCTTCGCCGGTTCTTGTTGGCAGCGAGATTTACGTTGCGAGCGAAAAGGGTACGATTTTCGTGTACGAGGCCAACCCAGAAGAGTTTCAATCTCTTGGCGAAAACCAGCTCGGCGATGAAGCCTTCGCCACTCCGACGCCTGCCGATGGGCGGTTGTATCACCGCTACACGAAAATGGTCGATGGGAAGCGACAGGAGTTTTTAGCTGCAATAGGTAAGTAGGGTCCGCTGTGCGGACCAAGAGCTCTGGAGAGCCATAAAGCAACGTTTTGCTTTGCGTGAAGCAGATGGTCCGCACAGAGGCCGTGAATTTTTCTCAACCGGGCCTGAGGTCCTAGTGCTCGGGGGGGGCTTTCTTGAAAGGTTGGTTGTGTCGTTGTTAAACACCCCTGTTTGCTAAAGTTGCTTGGGATGCTGACGACCCGATGGCGTTGGCATCCTTGCCTGATCATCACAAGCTTACCCGGTCGCTTGCCGCCGTAAATCAAGTGTTCTCTGGAAGTTGTGCGCTAGTGCCTGCCATAAACAGATCGCTCTGGCTTTCAGCAACCCTCGAACCGGGAACTGACCCAGCCCCCGATTCCGACAGCCGGCGTTGGGGAACTCAGCAGTCGCACTGCGCTGCTGATAGATCTCTTTCGCTGTGGAAGTGCCCATCCGGGCACGCCACCGCTTGACCTCTTCGCTATCGCCTTTCACCGGAGCAAACGGGTCGATCCCCTTGGACTCCTTACGTGTTTGCTCCATGATCGGCAGATACGCTTCGACCCCCGCCTGCTCAAGGGCAGTAATGTCGTCCAGCTTCACGAAGCCCCCATCGGCCAGGTACTGCTCGGGAGCCTGCTGGTAGCGCCGCTCAAGTTGATCAATCATCGGCTTCATCTGACCGCCGTCAGTCCCCGCATTGACCACCTCCACACCAGCAATCACCAGCGTATCGGTCGTCGCAAACTGTACGTTATAGGCCGGACGAAAGCCCCCATCGGCCATCTTCATCTTGCGTGCTTCGGGGTCGGTGGTCGAAGCGCGTGCTTCGCTACCAGAACCCTTCTTACGACGCTCCATTTTCGGAACGAGCGTTTCACGCTCTTCTAAAGCCGCTTCAATACGCTCCTGCCGCTCACGAGCCGCACGCACCCGTGCTGCCTGTTCACGACGGTTCTCAACCCCGACATCTTCTTCGCTCTCCCTCTGAAGTGTTTCCAGATGTTGCTCCGCCTGGGCGAGGCATTCATCGAGGGTGGGCTTCCTGCGGAAGGAACTCGAACTGGCCGATGCGCGAACACGCATCCCGTCTTGGGCCAGGCTGTTGAGTTCAATGAGTCCCTGGTGCAGCAGCGTGGCCACGCTTTGAGTGAGCAGGTCGTCGAGAAACTCATGGTGTTGGGTGCGAAAGTCGCTCAGCGTATGGTAATTCACGCTCACTTCGCCACAGATCCACAGGTAAGCCAAGTGTTCTTGGCAGAGCTTAGCGAGTCGACGAGCGGAGGTGACTCCCTCGACGGTGGCGAAGAGCCACAACGAGAGGAGAATCTTTGGATCGATCGGATTGCGACCAGCATTCCCATCCACCGCCTTAATCTTCTGATACAAGAGCGTCAGGTCGAGTCCTTCCACGTAGGCCCAAATCAGTCGCGCTGCGTGATCTTCAGCAAGCAATTGATCGAGTGCGAGCGGGCGAAACTCGATCTGTCGTCGCTCAGCACGCTGAAAACGGGCCGTGCCGGTCTGTGTGGTACGTTCCATCAAGAACCTCCATCGTAAAGCATGTTAGAATCAAAGCAGTCACCGATTCTAAATTCTTAGCTGCCGAGTAGGTAGCTGAATAATTCACAAGCTCACAGCGGACCCTACGCGGCTAACCTAGCGGCAAACGGCTGAGACAGCGTCGCATGAAATGCCAGTCGTACTAGTTCCGCTCGCACAGGATCGCGCACAATCTCCCTCACCTGAGCAACAGCGTGACGTCGGCATTCATTTCTCACTGCCGGTAGGCCTACCGCAGCAAACGCTAGTGTCGTGAGCATCACGGTGATTCCTGGCTGCTGGGCACCCGTGGCAACGAGCATCATGCCCGTGGCAACGAAAATGGTCGTCGCTTCCAGTCCAATCCATAGCCACGACCAGAGATCGCGAGCTCGGTAAATGAGCGTCTCGTCTATCTGTGGATCGCGCCCACTCACGAACGGATAGAAAGCGCCGCGCATGAGATCGTGCCGATGAGAAACTAGTTGCTCGTCTGAATATCCTTCGAGTTCAACACCTGTGCGATGAGCCAATTCGCCTATGATCACATCCAAGTCAAACCGTTCGCGAATGCCTAGCCAATCTGCCAATTTGCCATGGATGCGGAAGATTCGCGAGCACAGTCCAACGGCAAGCGCCGGCAGCAGGTAACCCCCTGGCACCGGCAAAATTTTGTCGCCACCGAACTCCAACGAAAAATCTACCTGTTTCAAAGCCACATCAAGCCAAGGCAGATTCGTACGCAACAACCAAACCGCCGCTAGCGCAGCGCCTGAAGTGAACCAAAAGATGCGATTGAGCATCGACTGATAATCAGTAACCGGGCTAAGGGGGGAAAGCGACATATTCCCAATAGTTCGGCGAAATATGCTACGTCGGAACACGAAAAAAGTAGTGAACGTGCGAATAGCACTTTAATGCAACTGCCTCACTGCCGCGATACTTGCTTTGCTAGCAACGAGCCGCGGAGATTTGGTACTTAAGGGAGATTCCCGAAACTAGAATCTACCCTAGAAAAAAAGGTTGCGTCTCTTAGCTCTCGGAAAGATAAGCTGCAAGGCAGCTAAGGCGAGTAACCCCATCTGTGATGGCTCAGGCACAGACCGTTGATGTACGAGCATAGCGGCCGCCGGACCACCGCCAGACGGCGGCCCCAAGATTCCATAATTAGTTTGCCATAGTTGTAGTGCCGTAGTGTTACTATCGCGTAGCTGCCACTCTAGAAAGTCGCTGCCGTTAATTAACGCGTCGAAATTATAGTCGCCCTGCCAGGAGATGGCTTGCGCAAAATCGAACATTAGGCGTAGCTCGCCATCAAGGAAAGTTCCGTCCTCGGTATAGGCGGATTCAAGTTCCACATTGATCACGCCATCCTCAGAAGTTTCGAACCAGTCAACAAAATTATGCACGTCTAGTGGATCAGTCGTTGTGCCGTCTGGAATCAAAGTGGTCGAGGGTAGTAGTTCTTGCGTAGCGGGAGATGCCTCGTAGGTGAAAGACCTTCCGAAGTAGTTGACGGACAACCGCTCAACTCCACGAATTCCTGCGGCTTCCAAAGAGACACGTACATACACAGGCTCATTGAAACCGAGTGGGATCTCAGCAGTCAGCTCTGTGGAATCGTAATGAGCAGGATAGGTGGTTGTATTGCCAAACCGATCAGTGAGTGTTCTTTCAGGAGAAAATGTGCTGTAGGCATCGAAATTCCACTCCATCCGCTGGTACTCAGGAGTTTGGACAGTGAAGGCCCAGTCGATTCGATTTCTCAACGGGTCTCTATCAAAGACTTCCCTGTCGTAGGAATAAGTGGTTCGGGGATTGTAGATCCCAGAAAAATTGCCGTAGACGCCATCTTGTAGAGTTGCAGACCCCCAATCGGTCATGGTGACAAGCTCACTCCCTATCGCCTGCTCAGCGAGTAGGAGAGCCAGAAGCAAGACCAATCGTGATGGTAGTACTTGGTTCATGCTGCATAGACATTACTAGGAATGATTGAGGCTCAATGAGTTATGATACTCACCAACAGCTGGTATTAAGCCATGAGTTCCGCAAAAAAACATGCCTATTTCACCCGTGCCAGCTGGATTGAGGACTGAGGCGTAGCCGAAGTCCGAACGGAAGCTGCCAAGCGGGCCGCGTACTCCGCTGGGGCAACGTACCCCAGTGAGCCATGTGGCCGATGATGGTTGTAATCGTCCTTCCATGCCGTGGTCAGCTGCCGTGCTGCGGCCAAACTCTCAAACTCTTCCAACGCGAGAAACTCATCTCGCAGGCGGCTGTGGAAACTCTCGGCATAGCCATTTTCCCACGGACTGCCTTGCTCGATGTACAACGCTTCGATCTCAAGCTGCTTCAGCCAACGCTGAATTGCCTGGGCCGTGAACTCTGGTCCATTGTCACTAGGGATGTGCTGCGGAACGCCACGCATCGCGAACAACTCCGCCAGCGTATCGATCACATCCTCGCTGGTGATGCTACGGCCGCACTTCAACGCGAGACATTCTCGCGAGTACTCGTCCACGATACTTAGCCACTTCAACTGGCTGCCGCCGCTGGTCTTGTTAAACATGAAGTCCCATGCCCAGATGTGGTCCCTGCTGTTTGGCATGAAGTTGCTGCAAGAATTCAATCGCTAAATCTTTGGCTTGTTGCGATTTGAGTGCTTGGATATCACTTTCTGACCAGTCCTTCACGATTTCTCCCCCTGACTTGTAGCCCCGGTGAATTCAATCCGACCACCATTTCAAACGCATTATGAGGCGCTGGGCAGTGCGGGGCAACTCAAGCACGATTGAATTTCGGGAATCGTTCTCCGGAAGTAATGCTAACGCATTCCGAGAGTAATTCCAGTTTCATGAGAAGCTAGGCATGACCAACTACGATCTCTTGCGACCAGTCACTAGGCATCCACAAATGGTCGTCACGAGTAACATCAGCGAACTGGGCTCGGGCACGGATCCAAACAGAATTGTGGTCGAGGCACCGCCTACTGATGGCAAGAACTGACCGTTGAATGAGTTAGCGGAGAATAAGACTCCGGCAGTGGATAACGAGGCTGGCGTCACGCCATCCCACTCGACAAGAATCGATCCGATGACGGTTGCTCCGTTCTGGCCGATCTGAGTGCGTAGGTCCAAGGGATCGTCCAACCCACCTGCGATCGAGGCGAGGATGCCTTCCAGGTCGTCAGGGAGACCCGCATCCAGATTGGTTTCGAGAAGTAAGGCGGATTCCGCAGACGGTGTCCAGTCGGAAGAACTGTCGTCCAGATTGTCCGTGACAATGCTAAACCCGACATTGGCGAAACCAAGTTCGCCGGGGAAAACTGCCAACGTCTCGACACTGAACTCGACCTGATAAACCAGGGGCGTTCCGACCGGCTGATTGAAATTCGGCAGCGCAACGGGGGTGTTGCTCAGATCGAATGCAGCAGTAACTTTGGCGTCCAAGGTAAATGGAACTGGGAAAGCTGCCGCGGCAGTGTTGGCTGGACTTGAATTCAATGCCAGAGATCCGCTGCTCGGATCTGCGGCTGATTGGAAAAAGTTGTCGAGGACGATGTTTCGATCATCTTCGTTGACTAGCCCCGTGCTGGTCCCGTCGACATCACCCGTGTCCCAGCCCTTGCCGCTAGTGTTGAAGTTATTGATGACGATGTTGAAGTCGTTGTTGGCGATAGTGCCACTGCGATCCGCATCTCCGAGGAGCATTTCTTCTGCTCCAAAGCCATCAATGGCAGCATCGCCGCGGACTGCAACATCGCCGATCGTGGCGGAGACTGCACTTCCTCCCACAAACTCATTGGCGACGATCGTGAGGCTGGGTCGGCTAGAACCGAATGTGCCCGAGGCGATCAATGCGGAATTGTCCCAAGGATCATCGCCTACGACGTTATTGGGGAAGAGATCGTCCTCGGGAATGTTGCCCGCAGTCATGCCACCAGTGCCGATGCCCGTGAGCAGGACTCCCGAGAGTGCGTCGCCAGCGGCGACTTCAGCACCACCAGAAATGGGCTGAAAACGAAAAATCGTGTCCCCCGAATTGTCCCAAACGTCGGTGTTGGGAACGATTGCATTAATCGGGGTATCGACCCCGGTGACGCCGGTTGCACCTCCGATGAGGGCCTGGATTCCTGATACTCCACCGGGAGCAGTGCTTTGAAATAATAAGTCCCACGTTCCGCCTGCCGATTCGTCGGCCGGGTTGGCGTAGCGAAGGTTTAGCTGCCCATCGACGATTGCCTCAGCCCTAGAAGTTAGAATCCATGTCAAGATTGCCACGGCGATCAGCACGAGAGTGAGTCTTGCCGTCGAATTGCTTGTTTTGAGTGTCATTAGCCTGCTCCGTATAAAAGATGTTGCCCCTGTATGAATAGCGGAAGACAGCAGGTCTTTGCAGAACTCCACCAACCCCCCCCATCCTAACGGGTTATTTGAGCGTTACAATACTTTGCCCTTGCACTCTGCGAGCTTCCTAACCAACGGGACTTGAGCGCCTTGGTTAGCGGCTAAGCCGGCGAGCGGCTGTTTTCGAGACCTCAGCGCAATAAAAAAACCCACCCGGAATTTCTCCCGGGTGGGTTTTATAAAACCTGGCGATACCTACTTTCGCGAGTGCTCTCACTATCATCGGCTGGACGCGCTTAACTACTGTGTTCGGAATGGGAACAGGTGTCTCCACGTACATATGGTCACCAGAAAAGATGACATCGACCTGTCGACCGATGCCACCTAACGTTTTGGTGTTTTGTTTGCAAGAGTGGACCTTCTTATCCTTCGTCCTCAAACAAAGTTTGAGAGCGTTTGATAAATGTGGTCAAGCGTTCGTCCATTAGTACCGGTTAGCTGAATACATTGCTGTACTTACACATCCGGCCTATCAACCTGGTCGTCTTCCAGGGGACTCTCACCCATTGGGTTACGAAACCTAATCTCAGAGCGGGCTTCACGCTTATATGCTTTCAGCGTTTATCCGTTCCGACCTTAGCTACCCTGCCGTGCCGCTAGCGCGACAACAGGAACACCAGAGGGTCGTCCTTCTAAATCCTCTCGTACTAAAGAAGAACCTCTTCAAGTTTCGTGCGCCCACAGTAGATAGGGACCGACCTGTCTCACGACGGTCTGAACCCAGCTCACGTACCACTTTCATTGGCGAACAGCCAAACCCTTGGGAGCTTCTCCACCCCCAGGATGTGATGAGCCGACATCGAGGTGCCAAACCGCTCCGCCGCTATGGACGCTCGGGAGCGATAAGCCTGTTATCCCCGGAGTACCTTTTATCTGTTGAGCGATGGCCCTTCCATACGGAACCACCGGATCACTAAGCCCTGCTTTCACACCTGCTCGACTGATAAGTCTTGCAGTCTAGCGCACTTCTACCTTTATGCTCGATGCCTGATTGCCAACCAGGCTGAGTGCGCCTATTGGACTCCTCCGTTACTCTTTAGGAGGAGACCGCCCCAGTCAAACTGCCCAACTGACACTGTCCTTTGCCCGGTTTCACGGGAATCAAAGTTAGAACTAAACCATGAACAGGGTGGTATTTCACCAATGGCTCCCTCCGATCTGGCGACCGGAGTTCAAAGCCTCCCACCTATCCTACACAGTACATAGCACAGCCCAATATCAGCCTACAGTAAAGGTTCACGGGGTCTTTCCGTCTAGCTGCGGGAACGTGGCATCTTCACCACGACTACAATTTCACCGGGTCACTGGTTGAGACAGTATTTCTCTCGTTACGCCTTTCATGCAGGTCGGAACTTACCCGACAAGGAACTTCGCTACCTTAGGACCGTCATAGTTACGGCCGCCGTTTACTGGGGCTTCGGTCAAAAGCTTCGTTATAAATAACTAACCTCTTACCTTAACCTACCAGCACCGGGCAGGCGTCAGTCTCTATACATCCACTTACGTGTTAGCAGAGACCTGTGTTTTTGATAAACAGTCGGAGAAATCGATTTACTGTGGCCCCCAGCAGCGTAAACCACCAGGGGCATCCCTTATCGCGAACTTACGGGATCATTTTGCAGAGTTCCTTAACCAGTGTTCTCCCGAGCGCCTTAGACTACTCGTCTCGCCTACCTGTGTCAGTTTTAGTACGGTTACCAATGCTTCAACCCTTAGAAGCTTTTCTTGGACGTTCTTCAGATGACATACCCAACATAAATGAGGTTGTCCGGGATCGGCCGGAACGAGCACGCATTTAACTATGCTCTAGGCCTCACCCGTCGAGGGACATTTCTAGTCGTCCCCTCACCATTCAAACGCCGTCCCTCCATCGGTCCACATTAGTAGCGCAGGAATGTTGACCTGCTATCCATCGTCTACGCCTTTCGGCCTCGACTTAGGTACCGGCTAACCCTGGGCGGAATTACCTTCCCCAGGAAACCTTAGGCTTTCGGCGGGCAGGATTCTCACCTGCCTTATCGTTACTCATTCCGGCATAATCACCTGTACACCCCGACAGCGCTCCTTACGGTACGCCTTGTATCTGATGTACAGCGCTCTCCTACCACTCAGATCACCCGAAGGATCACTGAATCTACTGCTTCGGTGTCATACTTACTCCCGTTCATTATCGGCGCAGAATTGCTCGACCAGTAAGCTGTTACGCACTTTTTAAATGGTGGCTGCTTCTAAGCCAACATCCTGGTTGTCTCAGCAATTCAACTTCCTTAGTGACTGAGTATGACTTCGGGACCTTAGCAGATAGTCTGGGTTGTTTCCCTCTCGACCGCGAAGCTTATCCCCCGCGGACTGACTCCTGAGATAGTTGCAACGGTATTCGGAGTTTGGCTCAGCAGGGTACCCCGGGAAGGGCCCCAAACCAAATCAGTCTCTCTACCCCCGCTACATAGTTGCTCAAGGCTAGCCCTAAAGCTATTTCGGAGAGAACGAGCTATCTCCAGGTTTGATTAGACTTTCACTCCTCCCCACAAGTCATCCCCTCAGTTTTCAACCTAAGTGGGTTCGGTCCTCCACGCAGTTTAACCCGCGCTTCAACCTGCTCATGGGTAGTTCACCTGGTTTCGCGTCTACCACGTACGACCAATTGTCGCCCTATTCAGACTCGGTTTCCCTGAGGCTTCGGACCGTAAGTCCTTAACCGAGCCGCACACGGTAACTCGCCGGATCATTATGCAAAAGGCACGCCGTCACACATTCCCCGAAGGGCATAGTGCTCCGACCGCTTGTAGGCGTATGGTTTCAGGTTCACATTCCTCCCCTAACAGGGGTTCTTCTCATCTTTCAGTCACCATACTGAGTTTGCTATCGGTCATCAGAGAGTATTTAGCCTTACGAGATGGTCCTCGTAGATTCAGTCGGGATTCCACGTGGCCCGACCTACTCAGGTACTCCTCGGGAGTTTGCTCACTTTCATGTACGGGACTGTCACCCTCTGTGGTTGGCCTTTCCAGACCATTCTATTAATGAGCAAGTTTATGACTCCCATGTGAAGAGCCCTACAACCCCGCAGGGGAAACCCCCGCGGTTTGGGCTATTACGCGTTCGCTCGCCGCTACTGACGTAATCGATTTTTCTTTCTATTCCTGTGGGTACTTAGATGTTTCAGTTCCCCACGTTAGCCACGCAAAGTTATTTATTCACAATGCGTCAATTCAGGAATCTCGGGATCATCATTTGTTTGTCAACTCCCCCGAGCTTTTCGCAGACTTCCACGCCCTTCATCGCCTTCTGATGCCAAGACATCCCCCATACGCCCTTCATAGCTTGACCACATTTATCAAAAGCTCTCCGCTAGCACTCCATCAACCCGAAGGTCTCCGCAGTGAGCATCCAGCAATTCGACAAATGATTAAGCTACAAAGAGATTTGGCAGTGGCGCCTAAGCCACTGTTGATCTCTTGAGTAACGCTTCAAATTATCTTGTCTAAGGACAAAGGAAAATCACTTAACGCTTCTCTTGCTAAACGAGTCGTGAAACTCGCCGCTCCAGAAGCATCGTGAATCTTCAGATGCCACTCTTGCTTAAAACACCAAATTGTCAAAGATCGTTTGGCTAAGCCGCATGTCACTAAAGTCGTCGACGGAAGTCGTACAGTTGAAGTAACACTATTGGCTGTTGCCGTGGCTCTCAGGGAGAGCCTACCTCTCACAAGTGAGGGGAAGCGGGAAGAGTCGATTTCAAAAAATCGCGACTCTTACTGCTTGCACCAACTTGTGGGCGGGAATCCTAAATCTTAGCGATCTGTCCGGGGAGTGAAACCCCTCGCAGAAAGTTTTTTGGAGAAAATTTCACGAACCAGAGTGGTCGCAAGAAGGCCTCCAAGCCTTGGGATGATCGGGGCCAGCAAGTTTTGCTAGCGTTCCCCGTTCATCGGCTCGAATTGTAGGGGCATGTGAGCATCGTTCAAGGGGAGTTAGGAAGAATTTACAGAAAGCTTTCCCGGAGCCGTGCGGCGATGGTAAAAGCGGTAAGCTTTTACAGCTACTTCTCACCTTGGTTGTGTCGATCAATGAAGCGTTTGACGTGAACGCAGAAGACTGCGTTGGCAATTGCTGCGACGATGATTACCAGCAGGTCGACCCACGCGGCTAAGCCACGTGGCACCTCAGTGCCGCCCAGCAGGAAGTAGAGGACTCGATGGATTCCTTGGAAGAACTGCCCACCAATGCCGGTCCACATCGAGGAGGCCACAATTGCTGCACCAATACTAAAGGCGCGCATTTCCCCGCTCGCGAAGAAAAGAGTTGTAAAGATCAATCCGGTGATCGCGAACCAAATCAGGCCAACGAAGACTAGTGAAATCTCGGCTGGCAAAGCAATCGAAAGGCCGCAAATCACAGCTACGCCGGTCATTGCAATCAGCAAAGACTTCATGCTGAACCGAATTCCCGGCTTTCTTGAGGCCGCCGTGCCAATCATCTTCGCTTCTGGCGGGAGCATTGGCGGCGGATTGGTTTCGCTGGGCATAGCGAGATTATAGCAACTGCCGAAGAATAATCAGTGTCTTATGGAATAGTCGGTGACTGAGAAGGCAGAAGCGAAGGGCTGACTATTGCCCTCACACCCTTGCCGCGACCTGTTCGTAGACGTCGATAGGTAAACCCTTGGCCGTTCGTTCCATGAGCTCTCTGGCGCGGTCCAACAGCGAGACGGCATCGTCGTCAGGTTCCACAACTGCAACTCCGAGATTCATCTCAAGTCGCAACGGATTCTTGCCCATAGGAATCACGCAGTTGGAGATCGCAGTTTGGATACGTTTGCCAACTAGCTTTGCTTCGTGTTCGCCGCTGCCCGGCAGCATTATCGTAAAATGACCGTTGCTGAGATCGCCCAGTAGATCCATCTCGCGCAACGTGCTTCTAATGTAGCCACCGACGGATTCGATCAGCAACTCGCCCACAGCTTCACCAAATTTGGCCTGATGCTCCGCGAAGTCACAGATCTGCAGGTGCATCACCGAGAGAGATACCCCATAGCGATTGTTTTCAGCCACGCGGCGACTGAGTTCATCAACAAAAGCATCCGAATCGGTGAGGGAAGCTAGACTGCCACTATTCACAGTAGCAGTTTTCTTGGTGGATTGAGTCGAGTGGAGCTGCCCGCCTCCTTTAACGATAGGCAGGCACTCTAGGCCGTCTTGCCAGTAGCTGCGATTGCGTCCGTTATCTTTGGCAGCGTAAACCGCATCGTCGGCACGGCGAATAATTTGATCTGTTTGGTCGCCCCGGGCCACTTCGGTGAGGCCTACACTGGCGGTCACCTTGAGGTTCTTGCCCTCAAATGGCACGGTTGCCGCTTCAATGGCCTTGCGAACGCGTTCAGCAGCCACGCGGCCCTGTTGAGCATTCGTGCTAGGTAGCACAATGGCGAACTCTTCCCCGCCGTAGCGGCATGGTAAGTCGGTTTTTTTGACGACGTCATTGAGTGTCCGACCCACCACACGTAAGACTTCATCACCTGCTTGGTGGCCGTGGGTGTCGTTGAATTTCTTGAAGTGATCTACGTCGAGCAAGATCATTGCGAACGGAACTCGCTCTTTGCAAAACTTCTCAAGATTGTGCTCTAGGGAGTGATCGAAGGCTCTTCTATTGGCCAGTTTTGTGAGGGAGTCCGTGCGAGCCTCGGTCTCTTGTGTTCGCAGCTCTTCGGCTTGGTTCTTAATCTTTTGCTCTGCTTCTTCCAGGCGAGCTTGCAATTGTCCGTTGGCCCCCAGCATTTGGGCAATCGCATTGGCTATTGCTAGGCTGGAGTCTTTACTCGTCTGGTCGATGGCATTGAGCTGGTTACTTATGCCCTCGATTACTGAACTGTGCTCAGTGACGTCGCTTGCCACGGCACGGGTGAGGTCACGAACTTGATCGACCGCCATGCTGGCGCGTTCCGCATCATTCTCCGCCTGCGCTTGCTCAGCTTCGGTCAGGTCCGAAACGCCCTCTTTCAGGTTAGCATGAGCCGTGTGTTGTAGGTAGAAATACGCGCCCAAGAATCCGACCACGACGGCAATCAAAGAGAGGCCGACGTCGATCAATACACTAGTAAAGGCAATGCCGAGAAGCATGGTGCGGGCTCGTTTGGTGCGTAACTGCGGGTTTCCGAGAAGCAGTCAGCTGGTGCCGAATGCCATGTGAAACCATAGATTGCGGTGTTAGTGAGTCAAATCTACGGAAAACCACTGATGAAAAACTCGACACGTTCTCGGCTTCTGTGGTGGGATTAGACCGGTCGCACCAGCGCACCTACTGCGGCTACCCGTGGCCCAGAGCGAGCGGAGGCTGGCTGGTGCAGAAGCGATGAGCCCTCACCGATATCCACGTGCCTGTTGGCCCGTGATTTTGGGGCCAGATCGGCTGCTTACAGCAGCAATGTTCGTACTCCCCCCCTGATCATGTTATGGCGTGGTGCGGCAAGCCGTTTTGGAATTCAGCAATTGGGCTAAAGAGGGAGGGGGGCTCAGCGTCTGCAAGCAGGCGTCTGCACTACTTTCACTTTCTTGATGGGATCAGTGATGGCATAGTGTGGTCTCGTGCTTTTTGGCGGCTCGTAGCTGGCATTTCTGTGTTTGGCCGCCATTGCCGACGACCTCGTTGGGGTAGCTATCGACACGATTAGCGTTCCTTAACCGGCCTGTGCACTACTACTGGGTTTGCGGTGGTCAAGGAGTCGCTCGCCGACGCCGCTAGTCAACGCAGAATCTGGATTCCTAGGGGCAGGCTACGGTGGAGAACACCGTGATCTGCTTGTTTTACAGGCCGGCTATCGTGGGGTTAGACGCCTACTCGACGGTGTGAGGCCCGACTTCATCTGGAGTAAGTGGATTTCTTTCAACGCTCGATCCCGGGGAATACTCATCAGCTCCAACGTCAGGTTTATCGTCTCGCGGCTGACCATTCATGTCTTCATGGACGTAAAGAAAAGCACTCCATGCGTTGTCAATTGCCGGCGAGCCAGGTGCGAGGCGCATTACCTTGCCGGTGCGATTCAGCTTAGGATCGGCGATTTGGAAAGCCTGCTTGTCGGTCATCCCTTCGACTCCCGTTTCTTTGCCGTTCGTGGCGTGAAGAATATTTCCGCGAAACTGAACGCCCTCGGCTTCGTAGAGTTCCAGCAGGCGATCATCGTTCGTCTCGGACACGAGATTGTTGCTAAATATGCAATCCTGAGGTTTGAGCGGACGCTTTTTCGAAGACATACCAATACGAAGTTGCGCACAGCGCACCCAAGTGTTGTGGACCACCTGACAATCGACCGCCGGTAGTCCGTCAGCGACCCCCAGTGAGCCACTGCCTGCCGGCGCTCCGTGCATCAACGCCAAGGGCGCTTTCATCGAAGTGCCATCCAGCCCTTCAAAATAATTGTTAAACACGCGATGCCCAGAGCCATAGAATCGAATGCCTCCTGAGCGATAGGCTTCGAAGGGACGCTTAGCATAGGTATTCAAAATCATGTTGTTAGCAAATACTCCATCGTTGCCGTTCCGAAAGACGACGCTCCCGTGGCAATTCAAAATGGTATTGCCAGTAAACGAGCCTCCGCCGACTTTAAACGAGATCATTTCATCTTCGCCCTGACACTTTTCAAAAAGGTTGTCTCGAATGGTCGTCGATGACTTCCCCCCCGCGTTCCCGATACGACTCTCGCCGACACGAATGGTCTCAAACCCATTGGAGTCGTTTCCATACGCCCGATTTGCAAAGTGATTACGCTCAATGATGTCTTGCTGAGAGACGTACTCATCTTCACCGGTGACAAAGATGAAATGCCCTGGCTTCTTCTTGTTTGAGAATCGATTCCGATCAATGAGATTGTGTCCGCTCTTGAGCCCGTCCAGGGTCAGCCAGGTTTGGTTTTTGTCACCGGTGTCCTGTTCGGCTAGCTCGAAGTCGTTGCGCGTGATTCGGCAATGATGACAGTTTCGTACGCTGAGAGCGCCTCCTTTTCCATGGACGTCCGCTTTCAAGGTGAAGCGGAATCCTTCCAGCACCAGGTACTCTGAGTCCCGTAATTTCACAATGTGATTGCCGCTGAACTCAGCCTTCAAGAGATGTTGAGCACGAATCGTGATTGGTGCGGCGGACGTGCCTATTTGTCTCTTGAGTTCGAGATCACGCTGAAGATCGTAAACACCGTCGGCCAGCTCGATGACCGACCCAGGAGACGTCTCTTTGATCGCCTCCCGCAATTCATCTATAGAATTGACGACTACCGCCTCTTTCGCATTTGCTGACGGCGAGAGCGGGGCCATAAGACTGATGAAAACAGCGATGAAGAAATAGTTGTTAATTGTAGTTATTCCTTGTTCGGTTGATGTGAGCTTTCGCCTGTGAGGAAATTCGCCCCCACGTCTTCCGGAGTAAGAGGCGGGGAAGTGATTTTCCCTTGAGCTCCGGAAACCTCATCTGCCCCGATGTCTCGTTGCGTGCTGGGTCGAAGCTGGCCGTCGATGTCACGCTGCAGTTCCGGTAGCTGCTCTAGGGGAGTGTCAACCGCTCCGTTGGCGGCAGGGCCTGTTGGTGACGGTCGCAGTAATCCGTGCTTCAACGACAGTTCGGGATCTGAAGTCGCCGCTCCCACGGAAGCTCCCACAGAGGCTCCATGCAGAAGATTTCTCACCCATACAAGTTTGCTGGGAGAGAATTCCCCACTGATCAACGGCCCGTTTGAACTGGAGATGAGATTGTTTGCGAGTGTACCGGTAGGAGCACGCGAGCCTTTTTCGTCGTTGAGCAGAATGCTACGCTTGCAATTCACGATCGTGTTGTGCATCACTGCGATTCGGTCTACTGCTTGATAACCGTCGCTGGAGCCGGTTGAACGCTGCTTGCCGCCCATGATCGAGAGAGCTGCGTTCCAACCGTCACCCTCCAGATCCTGCAAATAGTTATTGATAATCAAATGGTCGCTATCAACCACACGAATGCCGCCCGAGTGCTGTGCCCCGTCTCCGAAGAAATAGTTTCCCTCCACGCGAGCATGATGCCCATGACGGAGAACCAACGCACCGTTGCACTGTCGAAAAGTGTTGGCTAGAACCCTGTTGTGACTCGATTTGCTGCTAATGACTTCATTCTCGCCGTCACAGCCGACGAACAGGTTTCTCTGTACCAGACACGATGCGGGCTTGTTTTGATCGCCACTTGAGCCGATGCGAATCGTCTCGTTGTCGGTTCCTTCTTGATACGCGAAATCGCCGAAATACGAATTCTCAATTCGGTGCTCAGCCGTTTCGTCTCCCTTCAAGTCGCCCAACTCTACGGTAATCAAGGCACCTTTGCTGCGCTTTCCGCTAAAGTGACAATGCTCGATAGAGTTGTTGCGTCCATAGAAGAGCACCCACTTGGAGGTTTCCTCATCGGTTGTCAGATTGGTCATGGCACAGTTGATCAGCCGCACGTGCTGGGCGCCTGTTCCGCTTAGAGATCGAAATTGAAACGGATTGTAGCTATTGGCACTCCCGGTCGTGCCATCGAAGTGAAACCCCTCGATGACCCACCACTGGGTGCCGATTCGCATTTGCGATGCCCCCCGAAATATGGCTCCGCCTGGGGTGGCGGCTCGCAGAGTTATCGGTTGCTCTTTCGTACCGTCGATTCCCTCGATATTGATCGCTATGTCCTGATACTCGCCGCTCGCCCAGAGAATAGTATCTCCTGGAGTTAACTTGCCCGACTCAAGGAGGGCTGCTAGCTCCTTGGGTGAATCAATAGAGTGCTCGTCGCCTGTCAGTAAACTACCTTTCCTAATGCGGACTCGACCAGTATTGTCTCGCGGAACACCGACGCCTTCTGCCTTCTGAGCTGCATGGAGCAGCTCCGCGTAATTTCCTTCCTTGTTCCGCTGTTTGGCATCTGAAACTATTTTAAGATAAGCCGGCTCTCCTAGTCTGACTGAAGCCATGCGCAACAGTTCGATCACATGAGGTGAGAGTGTAAATTGACCAATCTGCTGGTGGGGCCAATTGCCCGGCGACTGAAGGTAGGGGTGAAGGTAACTTAAGCCGTCCGAAAGACTGACACCTTCCGGTGCATCCGCCTGCCAGAGATCAATACCAAACTGTTCTCCAACGCGGGCCACCACGGCCAGCGCCGTGAGGTTGAAGAAACTGTAGTGCAGGGATCGAGTTCGTGCTTCCTCGGCCGGTTGGCTGCCATCTGATTGGAACTGCATCGGGATGCGTTTCGTTTTGACCTCTTCAACGATCTCTCGTGCTAACTTCCTGTCCCCAACGAATATCGCGATCCGCGCGGTTTGTGCATCGTACCAACTTCCGTGGTTGTTCTTTGCCGATCGCTCCTCACGCCCAAGTTCACTCTCGCGAAGCCACCGGAGATACTTGCTAAACCAAGCTTGCAATTGCTGCTTGTCCTTAGTGGTGAAACTACGGGAATGTTCCAGCAGAGCAACCGAATCCAGCAATAGTATGAATCCTCGTGTATCAAGAATCCCTACGCCACGCCCATCACTTCTACCCGGCACGGCTTGACCAAACCGCAAGTGAGGATTCATGCGGGTTTCTTCTTCGAGAAACCACGTGCGTATCAAATGTATTGCACGTTCCGCATACTCCTCTTGCTCGAAAAAGAAGTAAGCAAGGGAGAGTACTTCAATAGTTCGAACCAGCTTGCCAATGGCATCACGATCGCCCCTTGCTCGAATCTCTCTATTTGTTTCGCCATCGCGCCGCACATACGGCAGGCCATCCGGGGTATCGGGGTTGGGCCACCAGTAGCGGCTAAAACTCTGGTAGTCGTGTTTGTCACCACTGGGCGGCACTTCCCTCTTATTCATGACGGAGTAAGGGCCTCGCTCTAGAGCGAGGGCGGCACTTTTACGCAGCCTCTTCAAGACCGCGGGCTGCCGCTCCTCATCGAGTTTTAACAGGCGACTCTTAGTTGCAACGAGATGCGACGACTCCCAATAAACGGTTCGCGGATCTTCTGCTTGAGCGGCGCAGGCGAGAAATCCCATGCTGGCCAAGGCTAGCCAGCAGCGAAGGGGTATGCGGTGCATGATAGTTTCCTGAGAAACTGGCCTCAAGAGCTGAGGAGTCGACTCGAGAAGCAACAGTTCGAGAAAGGCATGGTTTGGGGAGACGATGTTAAGCAGAGGCGACGCCGAAGCTAGCGGCAGGCGCTCCAAGCTCACGCTCGATTTCGCTCAATCGATAGCCGAAGCCGGGGCCCTCGATGGAGGTTAAATCAAGCTGCCCACCGCGTCGCTGATAGAGGCCCGGATGAACCTTCGCCTCGGGCAACGAAGCGCTAGGGTAGAACTGCATCGCATTGGATTCGACCCCCATGAGTGTGTCCGCATAAGCCGCCAGCAGAACATGAGGAATTTGTGCAAGCATGGGATTGGTCAGGTCCTGGACCATCAAATCCATGCCATGTGCACGTGCCCAGCAGAGACTCAACAGTGCGCCCGTTTGCGTCTTGCAGGTCTTTAAAGCAACCCCCGTCCAGCCAAGCGTTCGTCCCAGCTTCACGAGTTCCCAGTTGTGTGCGCTTTCGTCCATGAGCAGCGGCTTGCGCTCGGAAACGCTGTGCACATCGATGCGGTTTGCTTCCAAATCGTAAGGAAATGGCTGCTCGACATAGAGGATCGCGTCGTGAATGGCTGGTTGCTCTTCGCGTAGTCGGTCTAAGACTTCGTTCACGTAGTCAGGGTTGGTGACCGTGCAGTTGAAGTCGGCAGTGAGCCAAAAGGGACCATGACTCTTGGCGATATGCCCCACTTGAACGAGACGCTGGTAGTCCCATGCCTGGTCGTTCCCTCGCAGCTTCACTTTCAGGCAGGTGATTCCATCTCTTTTAATCCAATCTTCTAACAGAAAAGGCTCACCATCGTTCGGTGCATTGCCATTCAGTTCCGATACCTCCAGAGGATCGAGGCCGCCGACGAGATGCCACACGGGCAACTTCTTCTCGGGAGGAATGATCAGGTAGTCTTCGGGATAACGATCAGAAAAATCAATGTTGACATCGTCGGCCGCTGCCAGGTAGCGCGAGAGGTCGCGATTCATGTACCGACGGTTATAAGTTTGATAGACAGGCACCTTGTTTGCGATACCGTAAGCATCGTGTATCGCGATATCGAATACCGAGCAGCAAACCAGTGCTGCCAGCAAGGGCATGTGCTCGGCCGGGTCGCGATCTTGATTGAATTCGGCGAGAAGTACCGGCAAGATCGACTGCTGAAAATCGTAGCCAATCTCCATCGCGTGGCCGGTGACCTCGAACCCTGACAAGGCGCTGGCCAGGCGAATGCAAAAGTCTTGCAAAGCTTGGTCGCGTGAGGTGTAACTCATATCACACGGCCACACCCAAGGTACGCTTAGTGGAGTCTCGCCCCAGCCTTCGGCCAGCTTACCATCGGTCGATTCAACGAATACTCTAGCCCGCGCGCAGGTAACTTCGGTCAGAGTTTCCGGACCAAATTTTAACGGGACACGTGTGCGTACGGGTAGGAAGAACAATTCCACACCGCGCACGTGCACATCGGTGACTTTCGCCACGGGATTCTTCTTTTGTGCATCGATTTCGAGCGGCTGAGGATTCACTGGTGCTTCGCTTTCCGGGCTTGTCTCGCTACTAAGGTTTAGTGGTAAGTAGGCGTTTTAAATTGCAAAATAAAATACGGAGCCGTAGCGCTAGCCTCGGTTGGCCCGGGTTCATGTCCGGATAGCTTGATTACCCGACGCTAGCGCCGTGGGGTTCAGGTAAATCAAAAATTACGTTCTAAGCTTGCCAAGTCTTGCGGGCAGGACGACTCATGAGAGCTGTTGCTGCGTCGTTGCCAACGAATTGTTCACTCTCAGGGTTCCAGTTCAGTTCTTTTTTCAGGCGTATCGCAATGTTGCCCAGATGACAGACGGTCGCGCTGCGATGCCCTACTTCGATCGGTGCTGCTGGCTCATCACGCGATTTCACGCAATCAATAAAGTTGCGTTGGTGGTCGTCGTTACTCTTGTAGACCTCGGGCACATCGGAGCCGTATCGCTTTTCCTTGATGG
Organism: Adhaeretor mobilis; assembly: GCF_007741515.1. Classification (GTDB taxonomy): domain Bacteria; phylum Planctomycetota; class Planctomycetia; order Pirellulales; family Lacipirellulaceae; genus Adhaeretor; species Adhaeretor mobilis. Next base: position 3,966,298 of record NZ_CP036263.1, on the reverse strand, counting down.
AATAAGGAATCGTGGCAAAGTTCCGCCCCTGGTTTTCAATGCGAACGATTCCATCGGTCCCTTCAAACTGGCAACGGACTGAGGGCTCGGCGGTGCGACAAACCAGTTGCACACCATTGGCGTACTCCGCCTCGAAGTGTGCGAAGGTCGGAGCATTATAAAGGCTCCCCTCGGGTAGGTATTCCGCGAAGACATGCTTCACCTTCACTGGCCCGGACTTATCCATTCCCAGGCCCCACTGAGCCATGTCCAGAGAGTGAGCTCCAAAGTTGGTCACTTGTCCGCCCGCATAGTCCGAATTGAACCGGAACCGATACAAGCAGCGGTCCTCGTGGAAAGGTGCGTGAGGCGCGGGGCCAAGCCACATGTCGTAGTCAAACCCTTCAGGCACCGGCATCTCTTTCCAGCCGGGGCCCGGACCCACCTTATTGTGCCGGCCAATGTTGCAGATGACTCGCTTTACGTCGCCAATGGCACCACTTTGCACCAACTCGATCATCTTCATCACGTTGGGGTTCGAACGTTCGTGGCTGCCGGTCTGACAAACGCGATTGTTCTTCCGCACAGCCTCGATCATCGCTTGCTGTTCAGTAATGGTCAGGCCGAGCGGCTTTTCGCAGTAAATATCTTTGCCAGCTTCAGCCGCACGGATCGTCATTTCACTGTGCCAATGATCGGGCGTGACGATGACGACCGTATCGATGTCCTTCCGCTCCAAGATTTCGCGGAAGTCGTTGTAGGCATCACAACCTTTGTAGGTGCCACTCTCACGCTGCTTTCCGTAGTGCTTCTCAACTTCTTGCTTGGCTGGCTCGCGTCCGTAATAGTGCTTTTCCTCTTTGTAGCCGTTGCTACCTTTATTCACGTCGCACACAGCCAGCACTTGGCAATCGTCGTAGCCCAGGAACCGCTGCATCACGGGGAAGCCCTGATTGCCCACGCCAATGCATGCCATGGTGACGCGGTTGCTAGGCGCATTAGCACCAAATGCCGAGGACGGCACAAAGTAGGGCGTTGCCGCCGCGGCAGCTAGAGCCGAGCTCTTCAACGCGGAGTCTTTCAAGAACGAACGACGGTTCAGAGTGCTGTCAGCTTGGCGCTGTGAGTTGTCTTTTGCTGGATTTTGCATCGTTAAGGATCTTCCTATTTTCGAGTTTCGAATCGTTCAAGAATCATTCGCACGGGGTGGCGTTGCCCCCGCTTTAGGCAACCGCTGACTCCGAGACATATCAGCAGGATCAAGCTTGAAGGCTCGGGCACACTGGAGCTCGCAGCCGTGGCTGCCGTTGGATTGAAGTCGAGTTGCCAATTGAGGAAATCAATCCCGTTGACGGCCCCATCTTCGTTACCATCGCCGTCGCCCTGCAACGCACCACTAGCGGTGCCGAAGCCTGTTTGCCAAGCGGCCAGATCGTCCGCATCGACATCGCCATCTTCATCAAAGTCGCTGGCGGCAATCGTAATGTCGAACAGGGCGTCGAGTTCTGAGGGCGTTAGGTTCGCATCTAAATTCAAAACGAGTGCGTCGAGTTCGGCCAGCCCCTCGCGCCTGCCAATGCGAAACTCCAACGGGACATCAACCTCGCCAGAAGAGATCGTGAAAGAATCCCCTATTTCCCAGAGAAATTCTCCGTCTGAAGAAAGCGACTGCTGGTTGTCTGGATCCGTCCCAAAATCATCGGGTGTGAAGATGCTGTCCGAGCTGCCGCTAAAACCACGGGCCCGATAGTAAGCTTTGTAGGTGCCCGCCTGCTCGAAGGTAACATCGAAAACGGCTATCGCATCGTGAGTGTCGCTGGGCAAGTCAGTCCGATTGCCACTTGGGGCCTTAAGGACCTCGCCGCCGAGTGCCTCGGCAACGTTTTCCACGGTCCAAGTGAGGCTGTTGTTATCAGGGTCGAGCAGCGCATCGTAGTCCTCTGCTTGAATCGCACAACCATTGGGGCCGCAGCCGCCGCCACTAGGTAGATTGATCGGGTCGGTGATCCAAGAAGGACCAACGTCGCCATCGGAAAGCGGCTTGCGCACGATAGTCGACATGGAAAATTCATCCGCACCCACATCGTACACGCCAATCCGCGGTTGACCGTCCATATCGTCGATCAAATGGGCGGAGTAATCTCCTTGGGCGGCGTTGATTGCGGGACTGGTACTGTTGGGCCGCCACAGTCCATCGGCGGCGAGTTGTAGCTGGGGATCCACAACGCTAATGCCCGAGTCACCTGCCTTGGGTCCCAGGTTGCCACCGAAGGCGATGTTGCCTTCCCAGGTCCAGTTGGCACCTTCGTTGCCTTCAAAGATCGTGGCCCCGGAACTTCTCAAGAGGTTATTGGCGATGGTTACATCCTCTGCCAATAGCGTGCGACCGCTGCTGCCTAGCCCATCGTCGAAAGTGATTTGATTGCCGAGGGTATTCACAATCGTATTGTGAGCAATCAGGGCACCCTTCACCTGGAAGTATTGGTTCAACTCCGAATTGGGCACCCCTGCAGAGATAGAAATCGCGGCACCGGCTCGATCATCAACATTCGCAATGTAATTGTTGACGATCGTCTGCCGCTCGCCGATGACGCGAATTCCACCCGACTCATTCTTATTCTCGCCAAGGAAGAAATTGCCTTCCACAAGCGTATCGTTGCCATGTCGCAAGGTCAGCGTACCCGCCGACTCGCGAAAGGTATTGTAGCGGTAAGTGTTACTGCCCGATTTGTTGGAGATGATCTCGACTTCGCCCTCGGTGCGTTCAAACAGGTTGTTCTCGACCACCGTGTTCGAATTGCCCATTGAACGCGCACTCGTACCGATCCGAATGGTCTCGAAACCATTGGAGCTGCTGGGGTTAGTAGGCTCCGGTCGATCGACAAAGTGGTTGCGATCAATCTGGTGGTTCTGGGACAGACTCAAATTATCGTCTAGACGCACCACGACCGTGACGCCCGAGTGGTTTTGCCCTTCAAAGCGATTGTTATCCACCCGGTTATTCTGCCCAAACATTTCCAACCAGTGGTAGCGATCGTCGACGTTGGTCGGGTTGTAATTGACGATGGCTGAGTTGGTGAACCGGCTATTGGTCGCCTCGCCATTGTTGCCGCGAAACTCCACGATGGCGTTGGAGCCGTCGTTGAGGGCCCCTCCTTCAAACCGCAGCCCATCGACCACGAGCCAATCGCCCGAGATGTTGAGCGTGGAGTTGCCGTTGAGAATCACCCCACCGGGTGTTTCGGCACGGAGGGTGATCGGATTGGCCGAGGTGCCATCGTCAGAGAAGTTGATCGTTTGGTTGGTCCACGTGCCGTTGGTCATGATCAACGTGTCACCCGGCCCGGCTTGGGTGTTGAGCACGCTGGTGATTTCAGAGGCGCTGGAAACGAAGAAGTCAGCTGCGGGTGCACAGGTAGCGAGACACAGTACGAGGGCTGTGCTCAGTACTAGTTGCCTTGTTGGTGATTCAGTAGGTCGTGGACGTTTCCGCAAAGTGCTATGCCTTCAATGATAACTATTTCATGACAAACGGCTTGCCGCCGTTCCAAGTGAGTTCGATCTTTAGGTCATCGGTCGCTTCAGTGATTTCGTACTTCAACCGAGAAGTGCGGAAGTCTGCGTATTGCGGCGGCGCAAGCCACCGGACCTTTGCCGGGCCTGCTAATTCGTAAGAGGAAACTTGCACACGGTGGGTCCCAAGAACCACACCATCATTACCGTCGTAGCACGTGAGTTTGAATCTTCCCTGATCGTCTAATCGGCCAGTCGAAGGCCGCGCACCTTCGGGCACAAATTTCAGGTTGCCTGATTTCAAGGGCTGCCCGTCGATAAGCACTTGCCCCGAGACCTGCACTCGTTCTGGTCGACCATCATCGCACCCCACGGAGAGCAATAGACCTAATGAAAGCAGGGCCGCCGCCGTTCTAGGAGTTGTCAGACCTGCTAGGCACGAGTCTCGGGAATGAAGTTGCGTTTCTCCTATCATTTTTCTTGCAGCTCCTTTTGATTTTTCTGCTTGTTGGGCGCTTCATTGATTCCAGTAGCAATTGGTTCTGTCTCAACCGCTCCTTCAGATTGTTCAGGGAACTCTCTGACGACCTGGCTCAGCTCAATTTGCAAATCGCTCTTGGCTGATACGATCTCTACTTCTATTCCAGAAGTTCGATAATCTGCGTAGTGGCTTGGCGCTAGCCAGCGCATCTCTTTTGCCTCTTCGCCAATCATTTCAGACGCTGAAACAGCAACTTGGTAGCGCCCGGGTAAGATATCTAGTTCATTGTCAGGGTTAGAGACGGAGAGTTCTTGCAACTTGAACGACCCGTCTTTACCGATGGGACTCGAAACAGGTCTTCCGCCGGTGGGAACGAATCGAATGGATCCACTCTCTAGTGGGCTGCCGTCAAGAAGTACCACACCCGCAACGGGGACACGTCCCTCATTTCGATTGTTCCGTGAACACCCCGCTGTGAATGAGCAGAAAAGCAAAGACACAAAGACAGTCCAGAATAGGCAATTTGCGTCGCTCTTCTGTTTCATGATTTCACGCAGTTCACGGGTCTTGCAGTGACTTCTAAAATTCCAGTTATGGTTGCGTCAATCGCCAGCGCAGAACTCTTTGTCGTCCACATCAATCTGCGGAGGAGTCGGGAACGGCCCTCCCGTATCAGTCACGGTAGGATCGCCATCGATGGTCGACATGTTCTGATACAGTTGGAAATCAATCGATTCGCTAACAAACTCGACATGACCATCCACCAAGACAAAATGAGCACCCCCAGGATGACGACTAGCAAACGCGCCGTTCGCCTTTTGGTTTTCATCGAGGACGACTGCTTCAGCCCATGGCGGTGAGTTCAGTGCTACGGCAGTGAATCGAAAACTGTCGAGATAACGAAGCGTATTAGTCCAAACATTTCGTGAGTCGACTACCAGTGCTGCATCATCTGGATTCATTACCCCAACGGATGTCTCGATGACTTCACCCACAGAATAGGTATTGCTTGTGCCATCTTGAATTTGTTTGAGTTTGACTTTCGTGTAATACAGATGCGGACCCGTATTATGATGCTTCACCATACATGCATTCACTGAGCTATACAGGCTGTTGCCATTGCCACCTCGGTGTCCGCCGTTAAATGCGTAAGACCCAACAGCGGGCGCTGGTCCGGAACCCGTATAAGTTTCTAAATGCGACTCGCTTCCCTCAGAGGGGCAAACGAAGAATCCAACCACTTCAGACATCGCCTCCTCACGCGCATCGGTTCTCCACACCCCGGAGCTATAGTCTTTGGCTGGCCAGATGCTCTCGTTGTTGTAAATGTCCAACCGGTCGAAAAGGTTTTCTTGCTCGAGGAACGGGAGCAGCAAGACAAAGCCGCTCGCACCAGAGCGACCCACGGCAGTTGTTAAATGCGCCATCTCCTTTGAGCTGGTCGAATCCGGACCCAGGCGAGCAGGGACCAAATGACCAACGGCACTTTCGCGATTGAGATCGGCGAGCCCAACTTGCTTGAGATTGTTCTGACAAGTCATCCTCCGCGCGGCCTCACGCGCAGCCTGCACAGCGGGTAGCAATAAGCCAACTAATACACCAATGATCGCAATCACGACAAGCAATTCGACGAGCGTAAAGCCTTTGGATTTCTTCATGGTTAATCCTTTGTTGGCATCCTTGGCTAAGGATGCGGGTTCAATTCGTGTTTTCTACCGAGTCGCAACTAACGTGGTAGGTGCGGAGTTGGATCCAACACAGTCGCCTCGTATTGGGGCGACTCAATGTTGACGACGGCGAGTGCCCATCAAGAGCAAGGTGCCGAGGCAGAAGCTGATGAGTGATGAGGGTTCAGGGACCGCTCCTGCACTGGCGGTTGCTGGTGGTGCACCGTAGCCTGCTTGCCAGTCAGGGATGAGGCTCGAATCATTGACTTGAAGATTCAGAAAGTCCGCACCATCCACATCACCATCTGGCTCGGTATCAATTCCACCCTCAGGGGCATTGCTACCGTTCACCTCAACAGTGAAATCGTCGATCAGAAAATCGAACTCATCTGAGTCCGAGGCACCGGCGAGCGCCATAGTAAAGTAATCCCATTTTTCGCTAGAAAATCCAGCTGAGAGGATACCTTCGCTCAGTGAATCAAAGCCACTGAGTGAGTAAGTCTCAGCAGGATCATCAAGGTCGGTGACGGTCACCGTGGCTCTGATGTTATCGCCATCAACCATCGGATCGGTACTACCGCCCGTTTCGTCAAAACGCTCCAGAGAGAGTGAAATATTGTAGCGACTGGTGTTGGACATGTTGAGGAATTCAGGGACCGGCGCTTCATCGTCTGGCAAGGCTACTGTCTGATTATCAGTACCCGACAGCCACTCTTCGGCGTCCCCCTCATTGGTCTCTTCGTTGATGCGAGCATAATTACCATTGGCTTGCTGATCGATGCCGGTCATTAAGTCGATGTCCGTTCTGGTGCTAGCCTCATCTTGCAACGGAAGCCGCACGTACCAGCCCGCGTCACCGCTTCCATCGGGCCGATTGCCACCGCCAAACACCGCAAGGTCGCCCCGGAACAACCCATTCTCTAAGCCCCAAACTGCTGGGGTAAAACCGAGGCCTGCGAACGCGTTGCTTTGCCCCAACTCGTTATCAGTATCCTCGTACAAACCGAATCGCAGTTGACCAAAATCGGGGACTTGATTCGTTGCGTTGGCTCCGTTGTAGTTCGGGGCGCTCATCCACACTCGAAAATCAAAGCTAACTTTAACCTCGTCACCCACTTTGGGGCCAAGTTCGATAGTGCCTTGCTTGCCGTTGGAGTAGTCGCCATCGGTTTCGAAAAATCCACTAAAGGAACGACCACGCCCTCTCACCTCAGCGGTGAGCGCGTAACCTTTGCCAAGAGCTGGGACATGCTGGATTTCGTTGGTGCTCGGGATCGTGTTCAAGAACCCTTGATTGCCAACTGTCTCGGGGAGATAACCTGCCGAGTCGTTGATGATCCTTGCCTGAGCCGATGGCGATCCCGAACCAGTAGACCCGAAACCGGCTGTTGTCAGCCAACGAATTCCTGTGTCACTGGCATCGTACACACTGTCGGTAATATCAGGGCCGACAACCATCGTGTTAGGGGCATAGATAGCAGGTGAATCATTTTGCACCATGTTCACAGTGTCATAGAAGGGTATGTAGTCGCCGTACACGTCGTCACCCTCAAATGCCAAGCCATCGTTATTGATGTCTCCATCGCCGAAGCCATCGTAAATGACGACACCAGCCAACGCCTGCGTAGGTGTGACGGCGGCGAATGCAACGACCGCGAGGAGGACGACACCAGAGAATTTCAGAATCGGAGTGTGAATTACGCGCATCGGGAAAAGCCTTTCAAAGTATAGGTGCAAATTCGGATTCAGCTCGACACCAGGAGACGACAAGACGCACCCAGGCTGACAACTGATTTAATCTGCGTAGAACTCTGTCCAGGAGAAGTTACAGGAGAAGATAATTTCCGTACCCTTAGATTGCTTGAATACTACAAAAGCAGCAATCCAATTACACGGATTGCGCTTCCGATTATTATACAGAAAACAAGTCAGCAGATTCCTGTATTTCACGGGGCGGACAGTGGCAGATTCGCCCTTTCAATTGATTGCCGCTAGGGGCTCCGCTGCTAATCTAGTGCCTGGAATTGCGGTGAATCATAATCTTGGCCCTGTTGAGGCTAGTAATTGCGCATGTTCTCCTCGCGGGTGCAGTGGATGCAGGGGAAGTTCTCGACTGGAAGGCACTGGGCGACGATGTTTAGCGGGAAATAACGGGAAAATCGGAGTACCAATCTGTAAAATTGGATTGCTGCATTCCGAGCTGCAGCACTTAATGAAAGGGAAGCTTATCGGAAGCCGCGTCTGGGGGAGGTTTTTCACAGATCTGTGGCCACGTGTGTTCGCATATGCGATTCACACGGTCTTGTTTTCTCATGTTCCAAGGGAGATTGTTCTAATGAGTGCACAACGCAGGGGTTTCTTTTTGTCGTTGGCGGCTTGCATCGCTGTATGCATGCTCGCCACTTCTCTACGAGCTGCGACGACCACGATCGTCGACGATAGCTTTGCCGATGGCGATTTCGCCAAGACCGGCGCTCTGGACACCAACTGGTGGACCTCTTCTTCCAGTTCAGGAAAGGAAATCTCGGTCGGTTCGCTCGGTTTGGTAACTGGCACCTCGGGTCGAGGTATTCACACAGTCTTCCCAACACAATCACTTACGAATATCGGCGACAGTCTCAAGGCGAGCTACAGCTTTACCACGCCTGCGACCATTGACACTTCGGGCGGCAATGGCAGTGCTCTTCGAATCGGCTTATACGACACCTTGGGTCGCGCTGGACTCGATGCAGATATAAGTGCTTCTTCCGGCAGCCCTAACGATCTCTACGGCTGGGGAATAGCTGTTGGTGGACCCGGCACATTAGCTATACCAGGCTACATGCTTGATATGGACGTCTTCAACGACGGAGAAGCAGCCAATGCCACCGAGTCGGACTTAAACTTCCGCGCACACGCTAGCAACACGGTTACCGGAACAGGTCGCCTGATGGCTACAACATCGGGCTTTGACAGTGTGCCAAGCAGTGGTCCGGACGTGGGCTACACGTTCTCTCCAAACACGGATTACGAGGGCTCGTTCATGGTCACTCGCATCAGTGCAACCGAATTTGAACTGACAGCAACATTGTCCGGTACGAGCGTTGGTACAAGCGGAGCATTCAGTGCAAGTCACACGACAACCGATGAGTTCGACTCGGACTCATTTGGCTTCCTCGGTTTCCACACGAACTCGAACAAGTTTGGTTCGTCAAACTCCGCAGGTGATGCTGACAACGGTATCGATTTCTCGAACATCAAGATCGAGTTCTCGCAAGTTCCTGAGCCTTCGAGCATGATTCTGCTGATGGGTGCGATGTTTGCGATTCCTGCTATTCGTCGCAAGTAGGCAAGAGTCTAATCCATTAACTACGCAAGCCCGACCTCAGCTAGCTGGGGTCGGGCTTTTTTTTGTTTGTCGCGGAAAGTACGGCAATTTCTGTCGCTGGGCTCACTCCAAATCGCGGAACTTGTTCCGATAAGCCGTCGCAGTCATATCCTCGTTCTTGCGGAACACATCGCAAAAGTACTTCGGCTCGCTAAAGCCACTGCGGATGGCAATCTTAGCGATTGGTAGTTCCGTTTCGCTTAGCAGGCGTTTGGCACGAACTAGCTTCACACGCGTGATTTCTGCTTTGATCGTACGACCAAGAAGCCGCTTTATGCGGCGTTCGAGCGTGCTCGGAGACTTCTTGGCACGACGGACGACTTCGCTCACCTTGATGCCTTCGATGGCATGTTCACGAATGTAACGAATGGCGATAGCAACCTCCTCGTCCTCAACCGAAAGCATGTCGGTCGATTGCCGAGCCGCCACGCCCCGCGGGGGACCAAGTAGTACGGGCTCAGTCGGAGGACTCTCGCCATCCATGATTCGAGCCAGTAGCGCTGCGGCCTCATAGCCAATACGACTGGGGTTCACATCGATGGAGCTCAATTGAGGTGTCGCCAACTTGCAAAGATACACGTCGTTATCGACCCCCAGCACGGCGACTTCATCGGGGATCCGCAGTTCCGCCCGACGACACGCATCGAGAACCTGATGCCCACGATCGTCGTGGCACGTCATGATTCCAACCGGCTTGGGCAATTTGACGAGCCACTTGGCAATGCGTTCCTGTTGACGCTCCCAGCTCATTGAGCTTCCAGGCTTTTGCTCGTCGAGGAATACCTGGCACTGGAAGCCGGCCTGCTCAACATGATCGACAAAGTAATCGCAGCGCCGGTCTTGGTTCGGATTCTCGCCGCGCGGCGTACCACAAAATGCGAAGTGCCGAAGTCCGCAATCTTGGAGGTGATCAAAAGCGAGTTCGGACACGGGCCGGTTATCGACACCGATAAATGGGAATTCCAGATCGGGATGCACGCCGCGCAGATCGACGGCAGGAATTCCCGATTCGATAATCGCGTCGGCCATGTGCCGGTCTTGGATGCGACCCAAGATGCCATCGCCCTGCCAGTTCTTTAGCCAAGTAGGGGCTGGGTCGTTCAGGCCGTGAGGTTCGAAGTATATGGACCAGGGTCCATGTTCTTGGTGGTAGCGGGCGACGCCACGCAAGAGGCCGCGCGCGTACTCGCGCGAGGTTTCGATGAGTAGTGCCACGTGTGGGATTTTGCCTGAAGCCACGATCGTCCATCCGCCATGGTAGGAACGCGAGAAAGGAGAAGATGCGCCGAATCTACAGTAGATACTAGCTGAGGGAATCCTGTTTTTCAGCATTTGCATCCGTATTTTCTACATTTCTCGTGGTGAGGATAGTACCCTACGATAAGTCTGAGCTCACCTAGAGTGGCCAAGACGTGCAGGAGTAGGCGGGACTGCTGCTGTCAAAATTTCTGAATCGGCTGCCGTTTTTTTAGCTCTCTTCGCACTCGTTTGCCTGTTAAGTTGCATTAGTGTGGCAATAGCCAATCGCAAGGGATTCGTCATAAGAATCAGCCACAAGCAAATCGCAGCCAATGCGTCTGCGTAAACTCCTCGCACCTTCAACGCAGAGTCACTATGTCCGATATCCAGTCCATGGAGCGTCGTCACCTAGAGCGTCGCCAGTTTATTTCCCAGGGTGTCCTTTCCGCCGGTGCCGTAGCCTTGGCAGGGCCGCTAAGCGTAGCAAGCGATACCTTAGCGAAGGAATCCGCCAGCGTTTCAGCGACTAACGTCGGCAGCTATCGGATCTGTGCTTTCGAGAAGTTCCTGCAAGATCTCTCTTACGACGAGCTCGCGGACACGATTGCCGAACTGGGCTTCGTGGGCGTTGAGGCAACCGTGCGTAACAAGGGGCACGTCCAGCCAGAGCGTGTTGAAGAGGACCTGCCTAAGCTGGTTGAGGCGCTCAAAAAACGGGATCTTGAAGTCACCACGATGGCCTCAGACGTGCTGAACCCGCAGCAGCCGCTGACTGAAAAGGTTCTCCAAACCGCAGCAGGTTTAGGAATCAAGAGCTACCGTATGGGTTTCTACCAGTACGACCTAAAGAAGCCGATCCTGCCGCAGCTCGACGCCATTCGCCCACAAGTCGAAGAGCTTGCGGACTTCAATCGTCAGCTGGGTATTGGCGCGTTGTATCAAAACCATTCCGATGCAAAGTTTGTGGGTGCGACGCTGTGGGATTTGCATTCGCTGCTGCAAGGCATCCCCAAGGACCAAGTCGGCAGTGCGTTCGACATTCGTCACGCGACAATCGAAGCCGGACTCTCTTGGCCTGTGCTTTATGACATCATGAAGCCGCACATCGGTGCGCTATTCGTGAAAGATTTCCAGTGGGATGGCAAGAAAGCGAAGCACGTTCCCCTGGGCACCGGTCGCGTGGATCCCAAGTTCTTCGAGTTGGTCCAAGAGGACAACTTCCAAGGACCGATCTCGCTGCACGTGGAGTACCTCGGCAAGGAAGGCACCCAGGCGAATATCGATGCTCTGCGTCGCGACTTGAAGGTGCTACGCGAGTGGCTGAGTTAGCCTACGGCACAGTCAAAGGTGCCATCTTACCATTTTACACGTAAGCTGGCCCCCGACCTGGCAGGCGACAACATACACGCGAATCCGGGCATCATTCGCACGCGTTTCCACGAAAAGATGACCACCGATCAACCGAGATACGACCTCGCCAATCGTATTCAGTTGCATCGCGAGGGCACCAGCGAAGATGTGGCCGAAGTGGTGCGCTCGCTCACGACCAACCAATTGAAAACGGGCGAGTCCGTCGCCATTGACGGCGGCATGGGCATGCAAACCGTTTGTTAGGTCACGTCTACCAATATAAACGCCGACCCCCGAGTCGCTTCTCTTGATCCAATCTCTACTCCGCACCTTCCGCTCGGCACTCCCCGGCTTGTTCCTCGTCGGGTTCACGATCGGCACAGGTAGCGTCACCTCGATGGTGAAGGCCGGGGCCGATCACGGCATGAGCTTGCTGTGGGCTTTGCTGCTTTCCTGCCTTGCCTCGTATGTGCTGTTCACTGCATTCGGCAAGCTGACAGCGATAAGTCGGCTTACGGCATTGCAAGCCATCAAGCTGCACATTCACCCGGGCGTATCCCTGTTTATCTTGATCGCGCTGGTAGTATGCGTGAGCGGTAGCATCATGGGCGTCATGGGAATCATTGCGGAAGTGTTGGAAGAATGGTCTACGAGCTGGAGCCCCTACCCCATTCCCGCGCTGGTTTGGGCGGCGCTGATAAGCGTGCGCATTGTTATTGCCCTCTGGCGAGGGAACACAAAGAGCTTTGAAGTGCTGCTCGCGTCTCTCGCTGGCATCATGGGAGTTTGCTTTCTTGCCAATGCAGCGCTCACCATGCCTGCGTTCAGTGATATCGCAGCAGGATTCGTGCCGCGCATTCCACAGGATACCAGTGACGGCAACGGCTCGTCTGGTTTTCTGGTAGCCGCGAGCATGGTGGGCACGACTGTGGCGCCGATCGTATTATTCTTCCGCTCGCTATTAGTCCGCGAACAAAACTGGAGTATTACAGACTTGAAGCAACAGAAACGCGATGCAGCGATTAGCTCCGTGCTCATCTTCGTGATCAGTGGTGCGATCATGGCCTCAGCAGCGGGGAGTTTACACGCTAAAGGAGCTTCCTTGCAGCATGCGAAGGAAATGATCCCACTGCTCAAGCCGTTAGCCGGCAGTTTGGCGGTCGTGATCTTTGTGATCGGCATTACTGCAGCCGGAGTTTCCTCGCAGGCCCCCAATGTGGTCGCGTTCGCTTGGCTTCGACGTGACTATCGCGGTGAGGGAGCGGAAGTTACCACGTCTGTCGACCGCTGGCTGGTTGCCGGCATGGCGACGCTCGGGCTTGTCGTGCCAATCTTTCATGCGCGGCCCGTGTGGATCATGCTCGCCTCCCAAGCTCTCGGGGCGGTGCTCTTGCCTACTACGGTGATCTGCCTTTTCTACTTGCTCAACAAGCCCGCCGTCATGGGCGAGCATTGCAACCGTTGGACTGAGAATATTGTTTTAGGCCTGATTGTTCTGTTCGCCTTGGTCATGGCCGGCATAGGCTGCTACGGACTGCTGACCTCCTCAACCTGATTCTCCTGAGTCTGAAATGCCTGATGGAAACCCTGACGACTCAAGCCTCCGAGACGTCGAACGCGATCGCCAAACAATCCTATCGGCTCGCTCACGCGGCAAGCTCGCTACGCTTGGAGCCTTCACGAAGCTGTCTGGTCCCGGATGGATGCAAAGTGCTCTGACCCTGGGTGGCGGCACGATGGGTAGCAGTTTGTATCTCGGCGCACTCGCTGGAGTTAGCATGATCTGGCTTCAGCCGTTTGCCATGGCACTGGGCGTCATCATGCTTAGCGCAATCAGCTATGTGACACTTTCGACGGGTGAGCGGCCTTTCCGCTCGATCAACAAACACATCAACCCGGTGCTCGGCTGGTCGTGGCTGATCGCCGCACTTATGGCGAACATGGTGTGGTCGATGCCGCAGTACTCGCTGTGCTTTGCAGTGGCAGAACAAAACCTGTTTCCTGAGGTTTTCTCAGGCGATGGGCTGCTCGCTCCAACGGCAAACTACCCCAATTTGGGCAAGTGGGTAGTGTCAATCGCCATTCTCGTACTGTGCACATCTGTAACTTGGAGCTATGGCAGCGGTAGCTTCGGAATAAAACTGTATGAGGGGCTACTAAAAGTCGTTGTTGCAGTGATTGTAGTCTGTTTCTTTGGCGTCGTTGCGCGCATGGCCATGATTGGCGACGGAGTAGATTGGGCTGGCGTACTCTCCGGCATGATCCCCAAACTGCACCACTTGTACGCCCCCTCAGAAGCCTTTTCACCCTTTCTAGATGCCATTGCAGATCCGGCTGCGCGAACCTACTGGTATGACTACATCGTGAGTCAGCAGCGTGACGTAATGATTAGCGCTGGCTCGGCTGCGGTAGGAATCAACATGACCTTCTTGCTTCCCTACAACCTGCTATCGCGGGGCTGGAAAAAAGACTTTCGCGGCATGACAATCTTCGATATGGCCACCGGCACGTTTATACCCTTCGTCCTTGCCACAGGGTGCATCGTGATCGCAGCGGCGACGCAGTTTCATGCTCAACTACCCGAAGGCGCAACGGCGCAGGGGACGACCATCGAGGTGCCTGAGCACATGGAAGAAAAGTACGGCAAGCTACTCGAAATGCGGCAGTCTTCAGAATCACTCTCTGCAGGAGAACTCCCCGAGGAAGTTTCGCTGCCAGAGCAGCAACTCGCGGCCATGCTCGTAAAGAGAGACACCTATGACCTCGCGAAATCGCTCGAGACACTATTTTCCGATGGCAAAGGCAGCGGGGGCCGGCTGTTCTCCAACATCGTATTTGGCGTCGGTGTTGTGGGCATGACGCTTTCTTCCATCTCATTGATGATGCTGATCTCCGGGTTTGTCATCTGCGAGCTCGCCGATCGTCCACCCATCGGTTGGTTGTTCCGCATCGGCTGCTTAGCGTCGGCTAATGGAGTGCTGTGGCCGTTGATCTGGGCTAACGAAACCAAGGCGTGGCTTACCATTGTGGCAGGCGTTTACGGTGCCATGTTGTTGCCGGTTGCGTACGTTACGTTCTACTTGCTCATGAACCAGGAGTTGTTGCTCGGCAAAGAACGCCCCCGCGGCGGGAAACGGATTGTGTGGAACGCGCTCATGGCCGTTGCCGCCCTGGCAGCCACGGGTGCGGGCATTTCAGCGATCATGAAGCACGCCGGCTACAAGGGGCTCGCGTTCGCCGGCGCATACATCTTGCTAGTGCTGGCCGTGCAATTCTGGCGCAAGGCTAAATCGCAAAGCTCAGCTGTGTAGGGCTCGCGAGCAAAATCCGGCACCAAGAAGTAAAAGCAGAAGCGCTGCACTAGTCGGTTCGGGCACGGCGCTGAGTTGCGGTGCACCCACATATGCTTGTTGCCAGGTGAGAAAGTCGCTGCCATCGGAATCTGAATCGCTATCGGCGTCCGCAGCATCGGTAATGCCGTAAGCAGCTTGCCACTCGGTGAGGTCATCACCATCAATATTGCCATCGAGGTCGAAGTCACCGGGGGAGCCGATAAACTCTGTGGAGATGATGAAGTCGTCGTAGTAAACGAACTCATCCTTGCTGGCTTCCCAAATAGTACTACTGCCACCAAAGAACGTGCTAAAGTAAAAATTGTCGATTCCGAAAGCAGTTGTATCGCGCCAGCGGATGTCTTGTCTGTCGAGGACCATTTCCCCATCTAGCCAAGCCTGCACGATACCATCGTGCTGCGTGGGCGTGTTCATCACCACGCGATGTTGCAGGTGGTACCACTGGTCAGACTCAAACTCCTGCCACTGGCCAGCGGTATTGTCGTCCCAGCGTAGGTCTTCACCGAATTCCGTCGGTTGGTCCGGATGATAAGCGTACTGCACGATCTTGGCCACCGTGGTATCACCCTGCGGCGATCCTCCCGAGCCATTAGTTCGCCACATCATTCTTGCGCTCCAGCCATCAAAGCCAGTCGGCTTGTTGCCACCCGTGTTGTCCGCACCGCCGCTGAAACCTGGCAGTTTCCCCCCACGCACAAAGTTGAAGTTGTCATCAAAGCGGATGCGGTAGCTCACAAACAGTTCCTCGTAGTCGGTACCCAAAGGCACTTTCCACTGCGACTTCCCATTGTTGGATTCACCCTGGGGATACTTCACCACCAACGACTTCGTACCATAGGCATTGGCATCGTCGGTGATCGCTACGCGCCCCTCGTCTACACCGTTGTTGGAAGTCGTGCCGTTCCAGTCGTCTTCTAGATTGCCAACGGTATAGATGCCGACCGGATCATCTTCAAAGTCGTTTGTAAAAATGACCACGGCCGTCGCTTGCTCGGTTGCAAACGCCATGAAGACTCCTGCTACGACCAAGGCAATGGTTACGTATTCTCGAAGCGAGCCGAATGCTGACATGGATTTCACTATTAGCTGGGCCTGTGACTTGCGATGAAAAGCAAAGTTGAGAGACAGAGTTGAGATGTAGCATGGGCGAGATTTCCCGCCCCAGCCGATTTCATCGTAACGGGGTAACCGCATCTACAATTCTAGCCACTAGATTCAATTCTTGCGTACTGAATTCCTGGAGTGCAATTCTGATAATCTAGTTCATCCTTCAGTCACTAGGATGCAAGGTGCGACAAGTGCACGATGGTCGTGTTTCCGTGCTCTAGCTGCACGAAGAAGATTAGGACGGTAGCGACCGGATTCAGCGTCGATTCGTACCACTTCGTGCCCGCGCCGCGGCAAGGCTTGGTCCGCTACGGCAGTTTCTCGCTTGCTCGCCTAACCACCTACAAACTCATCCCCGGTCCCCGGGGTGACGCTCGTGCCGTACTGGTCGTTGTAGAGGGCCACCTCAGTACGACAGAAAAAAACCCCCGAAGACATCCGGCTTTTGCACCCAAAAATCGACGTTTTTCCTAGCAGAGCAATAGTCAAACAGCCCGCGCCATAGCACTAGGTGCCGCAGATAGCGGGGACCGACGCTCAAAGAGACGGTAGAAATAGGCAGTCGGCGAAGATAGCCAGCCTAGAAGGACAGCCAGCCAAATGAACCAGCCAAAATATATAAGTGGAGCCGAGGGGGATCGAACCCCTAACCTCCGGCTTGCAAAAATAGTCTTAGAACCACGAGTTTTTGGCGTTTCCCTCGGTGTTTAGGCCCAATATAGCCAATGCCGATGCACTTGCAAACAGTTGCAGCGGGATGCAAGAAACATCGGGGAATCGCGGTATTTACATGGAGCCGGATCGCGCAAAGCGGTACGCGAGGGACGCCGCCTAGGGGCGTCAGAGCCGCCCGTACACTGCAGGAGTGTGAGATGTACTATCAGAGTGCTGAGCGGTCTGGAGCGGCTCTGCGCAGCTCCTGTAGGCAGCCTCCTACCCACTCGCGGTGGGTGGTGAATCCGTAGCCCAGGTGCGATCTTGTTCCGCGTGCTCAAGCGCTTGGTTCTCGCCTTCCATAGCGATCACAGTCCGGCACACGGCCATGGCGAAGCGATCGTCTTCGTTGCACTTATCGAAACTCGCACAAAGATCATCGACCACGGCTTGTCTGACCTCAGGCGGCACGGGCCATCCGTATCGGATTGCTCTACGAACTAGGAGCAGGTCTCCGCGATCTACTGGCAAACCGTTCCCCCAGCCCCCATGCGTTCTTGAGGAGCTTGCGGTCGCCTCCGCCCTTCGACGGTCTCGTTTCCGCTTCTTTCTGCTTGGCACTGCGACGCCTCCCGTAGCCTCAGAAAGGTGAGTCGGACTTGGCGGGTTACTCTGGCCCCGAGGTTCTTCACCACGCGCTTGCCCAGTCACTAGGTTGGGTACAATTCCGCTCTTGGTGTTGATGGTTAGAGTATGGCAGGTCTAAGAGCTATCTTTCAAGGCGGCAAGCTTTCAGTGCAACTGTTTGCAATTTCTTGAGCTAGATATTCTGTGAGTTCAACGCACATCATTGATTTGCGTGGAAAGGAATCTCTTCGCGCCAATGAGCGTCACCAACACGCGTAACAAATTGCCGTTCCCAACCTTTGTGACCAGCGACGCGAGTTAGCGTTTCACGCAACCTGCAGACGTTGGTGCAACGGCCAGCAGGGAGGGAATCAGCTTCGTGACTTCGGTGGGGGGCTCCTGCCGCACGAAGCAATTTGCATATTCTGCTAAGGTGAAGATCACCTCATGCCGTTTGTGCAGATTGCAAGACCCAGCGGGTTGCCCAACCGCTCACACAAAGCAAGAAACTCAAACTGCAGGAGGTCGACTTCTCGAACCGACTAATGTGGATTGCAAAGCTGGATGCAGGAAGCCCATTCGAGTCCGCGTCCGATGCCCTGCTTCCGTTCGGGCTACGCACTTACTCCAGCAGCCCACGTCCCAACCCTTTACCTGACCCGCCACGAATAGTGATTCCTTCGCGCACAATCCGATTGCCACCTGGACGATTCCTCGAAAGGTCATGCAACTCTGATTTAGAAATCAAAAGCAACGGCACGCGACCTGCCCTCGTCGCGAGCCGTTGTCTGAATAGATGTACCTATCTCACAGACCTAAATCAAGTTGCCTGTGAGGGGAACTAGAAGTCCAAACGCTGAGCTAAACACGTCGTCGCCGGCAGAGCAGCGCCAGTGGCGAAAGTAGCGCTGAGAGCATCAACGTGCTAGGCTCGGGTACGGGAAGTTGGCTGGACAGAGCCAAAGAAAACTCACGCTGTCCAGAATTTATTGGGGAGCTATCTTCATAGGCTGCTCCAAAAAGATAAGTATTGTTGCTAGTGCTACCGGTGCGATACCAAGCGAGCCCACCTGTCGCGCCGGGGTTATCGACCGAGTCAAAGTTAGTCAATTGAAGTGCATACCCTGTTACTCCACTGTCTCTCTGCGAAATAGTTTGAGGAGTGTCGAGGACGATACTGGCAATACGATTCGAAGTATCATTATTAAACAGTTCAGGAAACACCACAGATTCAGTCAGGACTGGTGTTCCGAGCGTAAGAGTACCTGGAACCACGTCGTCTACTTCATAGATGGTCAGATCTGCAGTTAGGTCTCCCGTAAATCCGTCGTTGTTCTTGTATCTCAAGTAGATGGAACGCAGGTCAAAATCTGCGTTTACTTGAAATGTCTGCGAGAGGGTGCCGAACTGATCACCGCTAGTGCTATCCGGCGTGACAGAGTGGATATTCGGGTTAGCTGTCTCAACTTCAGGGCTGGCAGGCCACCATACAATAGGTTCGTGCGCGGTGGTTACATTTGTGGCACTAGCGTCTGCCGCTAGCAAGAGAACCGCCAGGAAAGCCAGGTAAGACGCTTGATAAGGATGTCGCTTCATTAGTACTCCTCCCAAAAAGTAGCGGAATGATCTCCGCGTGAAAAGAAAACTCCTTTACACAAAGAAAATGAGGAACACTCAACCAGGTGGAAAGATCTCACTAGTGTGTGCGCTCACTTCCTTAGTAACAGGACCGAAACCTGGCCAATAGGACAAGAAAAACAATATCTCTGCGGGTAAAACTCGAATTCCACATCAAAAAACTGATGTCACTGAGATCATTCAGTCTCACAAAGTCACGTGCAACCGCGCATCCTCTACGACTACCGTCTTACACTAACCACATTCAGACAGCATTAACAGCCAGCAAGTATTTCCAGCGTAGTAGGTAAGAATTCACTCCTTAGTCGTGAGTCCCAGTACAAGTTTATTTTGTTCTCCGGGTTTCACGTCAATCGATAGCCCAGAAGTATTCGACTTACCGTATCTCTTCGGAATAGGAACTCTGTTCTTCTTTCCTCCACCTTCGTCTCGTGGGACTGGTTTAATGACAACTGTGTGGCTGCCAACTTGTGCACCGTCAGCATCCCCGTACGTGCCAATCACAAAAGTTCCGTCAGACTGAATTGCACCTCTGCCCATCCGCCCCTTTCCAACAAGGATCGATACGTACCCCTCCGCAAGTGGTTCACCATCGAGTGTCACAACTCCGCTTACTGGGGCAACGCTCAACTCGTGACCAGAGCCCCCGCAACCGGGGAGTAATACCAGAAACGCAACCGTTACAATGCCGCACCACGATCGGAGTAGCTGCAGCTGCAGACATAGTTGTCCCATTCTGGCTCTCTTACGAAAAAATGTATCAATTCGGTTTCAATCAACGTTCACTACGTCTGCGAATCTACGTTCTTTTGGCAAGCACAATCTCTCAAAACTCGGGAATGACTTCTGCCGCCTGGCGAGAAGCAAAGTAAAAGAGTGTTCTCATTTCAATGTTTTCACTAAGAAACTGCACTGACGCGTCCGCCATAGCGAAATGGGCCCCCCCCGGATGCGACGAACCGAACGGTACATCGTTTCGCAGGTTACCTTCAGGGGCAGTGTTGATTGGATAAGTAACGTTCTTTGCCGAGTAACTATACCTAACATGCGCGCCTACCCACCAGGGACGGTTAACAAGCCTGTCCGGATCTCCGTGAGCGTTTTCCCCAATAACAAAAGTATTGGTAGTACCGTCAGCAATGCTACGGAAATCGGCACCTTGTATGGGAGTGATTACGCCGTTATTGGCAAAGAACCCACCACCACCAGAGAAGCAATCAGGCTCTCTTCTTCCAGTAGCTTCCTCCTTCTGCATGGTGTAAGGGCTTCCCGGATCATCGCAATCAGACAGCAGAGGAGGCATCACGGGGTCTTCGGTGACATTTGCTCCGAGGATGCCTATGTAATGGATTGCATGCGGCCCGTCTTCCCAGACAGTTGAACCCGATGGGGCGTAGTTGAGTCTTTGTGTTGGTTGGTAACTGGGGCACTTTAATTGGGTCATCTCAGTGCTGCGCAAAAGGTTCAGGTTATCCGCCTCTTCCCAGCTAAGTAGTGGATTGATCCTATCGTACAGATTTGCCTGCTCCATAAACGGCAAGAGCGAAACCGCGTATCCCCAGCGAGGTTGACCAACGGCATCATTGCTCAAATTTCGTGTCGAGGAGGGGAATCCCTCATTTGTGTCAGCGTAATTCTGGCATGCCAGGCCGAGTTGTCGAAGTTGGTTCTGACATGTGGTTCGGCGGGCTGCTTCTCGAGCTGCTTGGACTGCTGGAAGTAGTAACCCCACCAGAACGCCGATAATGGCAATCACAACCAATAACTCAACTAGGGTAAACGCCTTCTGAGAAACTCTCGACATTCTACTCATGATTAACTCATCCTTCCTTTCCATCGATCGTTTTGGAATAGGATGTCTCCTGTAGCATTGTCCGTGCAACACGTGAGAAACCTCACTTCTAGCGACGTCGCCTTACAACAAGAGAGACAATCGCCATACTCATCATTACCAGAGTGTTGGGTTCCGGAACTGCCTGAATGGATACCGAAATAACTTCCAGCTGCACCAGCGTTGAGCTTACATAATTGATCTGGAACGTTAAGCCTGCCATCTTTCCTTTCGGATCGACGATGGTAAAACCATCGAAGGTGCCCACGATTGATCCACTACCACCGGAGCTGCTCTCGCCAGATTGAAGTTGCCAAGCCAAGAAATCCAGTCCGTTGGAGAGACCGTCTCCGTTGGCATCGGCATTATCATCGACACCGTAAGCCGTTTCCCAATCCGCCAGATCAAGTCCATCGACTGTTCCGCTGCCGTCGAAGTCTGCTGCCAGCAGAGGGCCTCCACTGATGTTGATAATGTCAAACGTGTCACCGACAATGGGGTCGTACACAGGATTGATCTCCAATGGCAGGCCAGGCCTACTATCCGGATCGACATAGATTTGCAGAGTACCATCGAGAGTGATGGTTCCATCTGCAACAATCGAATCGAATTCCCCAGCTGCCGTGCCATTTACCTGCATACGGGTAAAAGTGCCGTTGGCAAGCGTCAGATCGCCGGAACGAGTACCGCTATCGGTGAGTGTTAATTGGTAGGGGTAGCGCCAATCGCCTGTCTCTTTCGCCTGATACCCCACTTCCAGGATCCCACCGGAATTTACAACCACTTCGCCGATTGCAACGCTATGATCGGGTGTCACGGACTCGTGCCCCATTTCAAGCGTTCCCTTGTTGTTGACTACAACTTGGGCATTAGGCTGGCTGCGACGGATCTCTACATCTACATAGTCGTTGGTGGTAATCGTACCTGAGTAGTCATCAACTGGCAGAGTCTCAGGCTCACCTGTTGAGCCGATTTCAAATTCATTGCGGGTTCGTGTCGCAAAGGTCGGATCTGCTGCCGTACCGTTTACTATGATGTTGGCAGAACCCGTCAAGCCTTGGGTGACGAATAGCCGTAATTCGTCAACCGGAGGAGAATTGGTCAAATTGACCGTCACCTCCGCATTCGCGACAATTTTGTCAGGCCCCTGGAGTCGCCCAGTCGCGATGTCCGATTTATGCTCGATCTCTCCTGGCTGATTAAAGGCGAAAGTACCGCCTGCCGAAGATGCGCTGCCATCGATAACGACCCGATTCGCCCCAGTCGAGTTCATTACGAGCGTTCCACCAATTCCCTCACCATCTTCGAAATGAACTTCATCTCCATTGCCATTAAAATTTACGGTGCCCTTGAAGCCATCGGTAGCGGTAAGCCATAGATGCGAAGATGAACCGTTTCCTTGAAAATTGACGACGCCTTCACCGGATAAATCAACATCCATAAAGACGCTTGAACCGGCATCGGGCGTAAAATTTGCAGATCCATCTAAATCAAGGTCATTGAGGGGAGTCGCCGAGAGTTTGCCGAGTGCGAAATCGCCGGATGCTGAGCTCACGAGAGTTCCCCCTGCTTCCACGATCATTTCTGGTATATCAGCCGCATCGAAAGTAACATCAAGCGTTCCGCCGCTCTGAGCTACCACTTCGCCTCCAGAAAAGCTGGCGGTGTTCGCTGCAACAGTGTGGCCACCGACAATGTTGTAAGCATGCGTGGCGACAGGCACTGCCCCTGAACTCCATGTGGATGCATCATTGATGTTGCCTGATTGAACAGACACGAATATTGGCAGCGGTGGTGGCAAAGCTTGCGAAGAAAGGCCCAAGGAGAAATCTCTACCCCCGAGCAGCGGTTCTATCTCATCGGGACCGATATAGCCCGATCCCCCCGCATACACATTGCCTGCCGAATTCCCCGAACGCCTCCACTCAAAATCTGTTTGAGGTTGGTCAATAATTCGAAAAGCATAGCCGGCAGTTCCTGCAGTACTGGGCAGCGTAAGTGGGCTATCCAGAAAGAGTCTCATGATGGTGTTGCCACCTTCGTCAGGCGCAGCAAACATTTCGGTCAGGAGGAGGTTATTTACATTGGAATCTTCCAGTAGGGTCGCGCCGACATCGGCAACTGAGTAGATCTCTAGCCCCAGGTTGATAGGAGTGCCGTCACTCAGGCTGTTGTAATTCATATAAATGCTGTTTAGATCAAAGCCAGTAGTCACCTGAAACGTTTGAGAAAGACTTATGGGAACGTCTGTAGGATCCGCGGTTGATTGCCAGCTAAAGCTTGATGTGAGATCGGCAGTAAGAACTTCGGCCATATCGACGCCCGTCCCCTCTGTTGGCCATGTCACGTCATCGACGTCGATCGTAATTGCAGCCAAGGAAGAAGAGGCGCACGATAAGAGCACACAAGCTGCCAACAGATTATGAGCCAGTATCCTGAGGCAACGATCATGCTTGGATTCGGATATCATTATGCGATTCTCCTAGAAGCTTGCACTGCATAAGATCAGAGACGAGGTGTATTGGATACGAATTGGC
The DNA here is from genome assembly GCF_007741515.1 of Adhaeretor mobilis. GTDB lineage: Bacteria > Planctomycetota > Planctomycetia > Pirellulales > Lacipirellulaceae > Adhaeretor > Adhaeretor mobilis. The sequence goes on along the minus strand of NZ_CP036263.1, from coordinate 3,942,955 downwards.
GCTCAGAGAAAGACGAAAAGATGGAATGCATTGGTGCCGCGAGCGAACCACCACCATTTAGTTTACTGGCCGGACACTTCCATAGCCAGCAGCTGCCGCCGGAAGGAAATCTCACCTGAACCCGATTAGACAGCCTTCCTTAACGGGTCTTCACAAAATGCAACTACTAATCTGCGCTACACGCGATTGCTTCTCACATCGACTCAAGTAGCGAAAAAGGCCATCTAACTTGCCGAAAGGGCTTTATTGCAACCGCTATCCCAACGTAGTGCTCTAACACGCGTTGCGACAAACATCGGGTTACAATCCCTGCAAGGTGTTGGAAGCCTCGTGCTGGTAAGGACAGAATTCTCCTCAATAGGACAACAAAACAAAAAGATTTCGGGAACAATCCGAAAATCCGAAACCGAAATGCGAGTGCTTTGAATGAGTGCTGTTCTGAGTATCACCCTCCTGAGTGGCAGCGATTGTGACTTTTCTCGCTATGCTCGTTCACAAAAAAAAGGTGAGGGGTCTGCACTGTGCGTTGTCGAGATGTGATGCTGGCCTGCTATTTTGTACTTACGTGTCAGAAAAAGTGTCCTAAAAACCGATCAAACGTCCTGATCTATTATGAGTGGTTAGGTGTAGCGTCTGTCGAACCTAAGTATAGATTTTGGAGACGACGGCACAGAAACCCAAATGACTTTAGAAGGATCAGGGGATATCTATGGCGCTCAGTGAGCAACACGAAGAATTCGCGAGACTAGTAGCCAGCCATCAGCGTGAGATCCAGAGCTACATCTTCGCGAATGTTGTCAATTGGGGCGATGCCGATGAGATATGGCAAGAGACCTGCGTTCGCCTTTGGTTAGAGTTTGAGAAGTTCGAACCAGAATCGAATTTTGTGGCATGGGCGATCCGCGTAGCTTACTACGAAATACTCACTTGGAGAACCAAAGCTGGGCGTAACAAACTAGTGTTCGACCAGTCTTTTATTGATGATATAGCAGTCGAGCAGACGTATGTTGCATCCTCTGAGAATCAAGATCGACTCAAAGCGCTTGATGAATGCCTACAACAACTAAGCGACCGTAAACGTCGTATTATAGGTCAATTCTATACCCCTCACAAAGAGGTTCAGGATATCGCTTCGGTTATGAACTGCAGTGTAGGCGTTATCTACAAGGCAGTTCAGAGAATACGCAGCGATTTACGAAGGTGCATTGAATTGCGTCTCCAGAAGGAAGGACGTGCATGACTGACCATCGAAGTGAATTGCATGATAGAATCCACGAACTGGTGACCTGCCAGTTAGAGGAAGATGCGCAAGGTGCTAACGCGCAAGCTCTTCACAAACTTGTCACTGGCGATGCTGAGGCCCGTCGTGTGTATATGCAATACATGCAAGAATCGTATCGCATTGCCTCCAGACTTGCACCGCCCACCCACGATGCTACTCTGGATGGCATCCCACCTGATTCCTCTCAACCCGCAACTAAACACTCTGGAGAAAGGTATTCCCTGAAAGGCCTACTCTTCCCCGGCAAGCAGCTTTTGTTTTTGGCCACCGCTGCGATGCTACTCCTATCAGGGCTATTCTGGTATGGCCAGGTTCACGACTCCGATACGACTGATGGCATCGCCCACACAGTGCAAGGCGGTCAAAACATTCTGCATGCGGTGCGTGACAGCAGTGCGACCGAAGTAGCCACATTGGTCCATGGCGCTGACATAGTGTGCGACGCCACCAGCGGAGATCTTTCGGACTTGACTCGACTGAAGATTGGCCAGGAGCTTCGCCTTCTTGAGGGCAGCGCTGAAATAGTGTTTGACTCGGGGGTCGAGGCGATTGCGATTGCTCCATGCCAAATGACGATACAAGGGGCGGGGGAAATATCAACCAAGTATGGTCGAATTACGGCAAGAGTTGGTGAGCGCGGCAAGGGTTTCGTGATCGAGACCTCAGTAGCACGCGTGACTGATTTGGGAACTGCTTTTGGGGTAGAAGTTGAGGAAACCGGCGAGACATCAATCGCGGTATTCGAAGGAGAGGTTGATCTGGAATACGGAAGTCCGACTGGGAAAGCGGGGGTCCCGCTTCGCGCTAAGAAGAATCGACTCACTCAGGGTGAAGGACTCCGAATTGATCAATTTGGAATGTCTTCACGTCTCTTTTCCATCGACAGTATAAAGCTTCCACAAGTTCGTCAGTTGCCGCCCGTTAATATTCAGCATTCTGTAGTATCCACTGTCTACGACAACATAAGTGAAGAACGATTGGAGATGAGAAACTACTATCATATTGTACGATCTGGCCTGAGGGAAGACAGCCAAGCGTTCGTAGACCGTTTGCATCAGTGGAACGGAATCGATGCAACGGGAATCCCTAAGGACCTTATTGGCGCTGACTACGTAATGCCGTTTAACGAAGACAAATTCATCGCAGATCTAGAAGTCGTGCTGACTCTGGAGCGGCCTGCTACTGTGTACCTGTTTCTCAGCGACGACGAAGTTGTTCCAGAATGGATTTCTAAGGATTATGTTGACACGGGGCGAGACATCGGGCTAGACGAAGGTGTAAATCCGTACCGAATGGACCTCGCTTTAGACGATGGTCCCGGAAAAAGCATAGATACCCTGTTCTCAATTTGGAAGCGCGAGGTGGTTAGCCCGTTGAGCATTACTTTGGGGCCGGTCAAGAAACCCAAGAAGAGGGTCATGCGAAACGGTGTCAGCATACTGCCCGGCTACAACATGTATGGCATCGCGGCGGTTGCTTTATGATTTCACTTAGGAATATTGAAGTGCGTATCGTTGCCATTGTTTCTGTAAGTCTTATCGCCCACTGCTTACATAGCATTGCTCCAACGACGGCTCAAGCTGCCGAAGTTCTGCTTTCTGCGAGTGTGGTTGGTTCTACTCCCAAAACCATAGGCTACAACGTTGCCCACTTTGCGTTCGGCAGTAACACAGAGTCCTGGTGGCAGTATTCGGGTGTCAACGGAGCACGTCTCTGGTCTACTCCCAATATAGTTGAACCACCTGGTGATGATGATAGTGGGCCTTGGGGAGACGGCGTGACTGACGAGTCATCGTTCCTTGCCCGACGAGCAAGCTTGCGTGCCGATCCACTGAACCCTTCGTATATCAACTGGAACTACTTCGAAGACAAGTTCGCGAACAGTCCAACGACCGGAAATATTGTCAATCTGGACTATGCGATGGAGCGTTTGCGGGCTAATGACATCGAGATCTTGGCCACAATGCATCGCGGCGTAAACTCTTATCCTTTTGCTGCGACGGGGACGCAGACCGGCTATGAGGATCGCTGGGAGCACTGGCAGCATTTCTATGCCCAAGCGTTTCATATGGGACGACACTATGATGTTCAGCGCTATCAAATGTACAACGAGCCCGATCTGTCGGAAAACATCAACATGAGCCAAGCGGAGTATCTAGAGCGTCTGCAACTGGCTTCGGACGCAATCAATTCAGCCCTTGCCGATGTCAACCAGATGTTTGGCAAAACGCTCTCTGCAGAAGTGCATTCCCCAGTAAATTCGAACGGCAACAAGGTGAAAGCAGTACCTGGCGGCGAACCCCGCAATGATGTTACTGGCTGGGGTGAGCTCGTCATAGACAATAGGTACTCCGACTTGTTCGGCAACCCTGATCCGAATAACGAAGTTTGGCAAAAGTACACTTTTCACCTCTACAACAAGACGGGTTCTGAGGCGGGTGACAAGCTTGTGGATGTCAGGGAAGACGTGATTGACGTCAACGGGGGCCAGGACACCATTCCCATTGTGGTGGGCGAGCTCAACGTACACAGTGCAGCGGTTTTTGCCGGCATGAGTGAGACGCTAGACTCTCCCTCAAAGCTACAGGAGCTTGGGGCAATCTTTACGAATTACCTGAATAACCAACCCGATGAGATGTATGTCTTCAAATTTGGCCAAACGGACAATCAGGGCGGCGAAACCATCAAGAAGAACGGGACTCATTACGTCGATAACAACAACGCTCCACATAATGTCGGTGGCGCAACAAAAGGGGCAGGTGTTACGCGGCTCGTTGCGAAGGGGTTTAAGGGCGCCAAGTCACTACTTGGGACGCCAAGCCCTTCAGGTTCTGGTGCAGGAGAGCTCGATCTTTCCGCCTCTCATGATGCGGAGGCGGCACGGTATTATTTGCTCGCCAACAACGGAAATGCCAGTGGATCTACAACGCTCGATATCGACTTGAACGCTTGGAACATAATGCCGGGAACAACTGTTGTGGTCGAGGAGGTAAGCGGAAATCTGCATGGTGAAGTGGCTCATCTACTGACTGTTCCTGCCTCGGGTCTTCTCTCGCTTGATCAACCGTCGGAGAGTACGTGGCTCATCACAATTCCGGATGGTGCCCCGCGGCAGCAGGTCGTCTTTGGGGCGACGGATGACGCCATGGTGAAAGCAGGATCCAACGCGAATTCCAATTTCGGCACTAGCGACAATCTCATTGTGAAGAACCATCCAACAAACGCTGGAGCCCGAAACGTCAGTTTCATGAAGTTCGACCTTGGCGCGACGGACACAAGCTTGATTGACCAGGCAATACTTCAAGTGACTGGAGAGGACGCGATCAGTAGTAACGGAGTCATATCACACGTCTATGGCATCATGGACGACACTTGGGATGAAGACTCGATCACCTGGAATACGGCTCCGAACTTGGAATCGTCTAGTGGAACTGTGAATGGGATTGAGGACAATTTCGTTGAGGGCATCGGTTCCTCAGCTTCCTTCCTAGGCCATCTCACTTCTAGCTCCTCGGAAGACCTTTTACAGTTGGATATAACGGAGTTTCTTGTCGATCACGGAGATCAACTGATTTCGTTGCTCGTAGCACGCGAAGTACGTTGGGATGGTGAAGACGTTGACGATAGTCTCGGTTCTCTACAAATCGCATCCAAAGAGCGTGCCGGCAATAGCGGACCACAATTACTGCTATTTCTCGACAGCACGACGCAACCAGGAGACTTTGATCTCGACGGTGACGTTGACGGATTCGACTTTCTTGTTTGGCAAGGAGATGGACTGAGTCATACTGAATTGACGGACTGGGAAACGTACTACGGTTTTGTCCCCTCGTCGTTAACACACTCGCAGATCGTGCCTGAGCCGTCTGCAATCCTCTTGCTAGCCTTGGGGATGGTGGCAGTCCCACTCTATCGTTAGGCGATGGCAACTTGTTTTCATTCAATGGACGATTTGTCTTGAGTGATGTGATCATGCGATTCGCGCCGTCGACTCGCGCTGATGCTGAAGGTTCAGTAAGGAAATAAAAGTTGTTTGGTCTTCCCACAATAGATATCGTCGTTATCACTGCCTATTTCATTGCGGTCCTACTCGTTGGGCTTTGGGCAATGCGACGCATCAAGAATAAGGAAGACTTTTTCCTGGGGGGAAGGCGATTTGGCAAGCTAGTCTTGGTGTTCGCGGCTTTTGGCCAATCCGTTAACACATCTTCTTCCGTTAGTGCTACCACGACCACAGCGGCAAATGGCGCGTCAGGCATTTGGAGTTCCTTGAATTACGTATTCGGAACACCACTCTACTGGTTTACTAGTGTGTGGTACCGACGACTTCGCCTGCTGACTATGGGAGACTACTTTGAAGACCGCTTTGGTTCAAAGCTCATGAGTGGTACTTATGCGATCGTGAGCTGCCTGGGCTTCATGGTAATGATCTCACTTGGATTCAACGCTATGGGAAAGACTGTCGTCGCACTCACTCCCAAATCCGTAGAGCGTTTAACAGAAGTAGAGAAAGTAGAGTACAACAAGGCTCTTGAGTTGGAATCACTAGAGCAATCAGATTTCACTAGCTTGAGCATGGAACAACGTGACCAGCTAGCAAACCTGCGTATGCTCAACCCTCGAAAAGTGTTTTCTCATATCAGCAGGGAAGCACTCATTTGTTTCGTATGTGCACTTGTCTTGCTCTACGCTTCTGCGGGCGGTCTAGAAGCTGCTTTCATTACCGACCTGATTCAGGGTATGTTCATCCTGGCTCTGTCCATCATGTTACTTCCCTTCGCATGGGCGAAGATAAACACGATCTACGGTGGCGAGGGCGTGTTCGACGCCCTAAGAACCATGCACGAGCGTCTGCCGGAATCCTACTTCGAGATATTAGGATCGCCTACATCGATCGATTTTACGTGGTATTACATTATCGCACTGACATTCATGATCTCAATTAACTTTGGAGTCTTGGCCAATCAGTTGGTCAGCTCGGGATCTGCCAAAGACGAGTATTCAGCTCGTTTTGGATTCACTGTAGGTCTCTACATGAAACGGCTGTGTGCTGTGCTTTGGGGCATGTTTGCGTTGGCAGCAGTCCTCCTCTACGGCAAAACGATACGAGACCCCGACTTAATCTATGGGCATGCCGTATTGGATCTTTTGGGGCCGCCTGGATTAGGATTGGTGGGGCTCATGATAGCCTGCCTCATGGCGGCGCTCATGAGTAGTGCGGATTTCCAAATGATTGCAAGTGCAGGCCTCATCACTCAGAACGTCTACCGTCCATTATTTCCCAATTTCTCAGAAATGCACTACGTATGGGCGGGAAGAATCTTCGGTGCTGGAGTGGTGATAGGTGGCGGCTATGTAGCGATTACATGCTCAAGCATCTTTGAACAGCTAAAACTAAGCTGGGAAATCAACTCTATCTTTGCAGCCAGTTTTTGGATGGGAATGATTTGGCGCAAGGCAAACTGCAAGGCAGCGTGGGCATCCATCTTTGTGACTTGCAGTATATTCTTCGTCGTGCCACTTCTACTACCTATTATTGATCCAGCGATTAGTTCCAACCCTTATCTTGCTGCCCACACGAACCCAGCGCCAATCTCAAGATCGTACGTAGCACATGAAATGGATATTGAAGCCAGAGAGGCAGAGATCGCCCACTGGGACGAGTTGAAAGCAGAAGGGAAAGGAAACGGACCTCGCCCAGAGCCAATAGAACTTGGAAAGAGATTCACCAAAGTCTATCAGTTGCCACAAAAGAGCATATTTTGGTCACGAGGAGTCCAATCGAATGAGGAAGCGGTCCTTGAGGGCCATGGATTGCTAAATCTAGGCCTCGTGGTTCTCGACAAGCTTGGTTGTGATCTGTCTGCCAATTCCTATGCTTTCAACGAAACGCTGCGAATCGTGCTTCGGATACTTGTGCCATTCGGAATATTTGTGGTCGTAGCTCTGGTTACTCCTTCTGACGATCAGCAATTGATCGATCGGTTTTACGTCAAGATGAAAACAGAAGTATTGCCTGACCACGAGGCTGATCAAGAGAATTTGGAGAAATCATACTCAACGCCGAATCGTTTTGATCACCTAAAATTGTTTCCGAAATCGAATTGGGAATTTTGCAAATGGAGCAAAGTAGATGCTATCGGATTCCTGCTCTCTGTCCTGACAGCCTTCGGGATTGTTGGGCTCTTCTTTGTCGCTCTGTCTATTGGCAGTTAGACAAGAACATCGGGCTCATTTACAGAAAGAGAAGAAACAAATGTTGCAGCGCTGTCGATTCTTACTACTCGTTCTCACTTGCACGTCAACGCTCCCAGTGCTTGAGTGCGGTGCGGTGGAAAGACTCCTTACCGTTTCAGGTGATGTAGAGTTCCCCGAATACAGTACGCGCATCGGGGGCCAGGGATCTACGGCAATATATACCATGGATCCAGAGAAAGCCTGGGTTATTCAGGAAGCGGAATACCAGCTTGCCTTAGGCAGCGATACCTTCAAGTTCATGCTCAGGCCGTACAAGAACAAGTACGCTGGAACTGACGTTCACACCGAGGAAGGTCCTCCGCATAGCGAACCGGTTCACTCTTTGGTCGATCGCGCCAAGAATGTGGAATCCTTTCGAAAAATCCTGGACATGCCGTTTAGATACACAATGATTTGGGCATTTCCTGTGGCTGGCCTGAACAACGACCAGACGGGTATTTATACCGGCAAGGCTGCCGGGATCAATCTGGGCGACGGTTATTCGAAAGCCGAGGCCAAGGTTGAGTACAGAGAGCTCTATGATTTCACCAGGTATCTCATTGAAAAGTACCAGAATACCGGACGAAGTTTTCTTATTGGCAATTGGGAAGGGGACTGGGTTCTCTTGGCAGATCAAGAGCATCTGCCACAAAACAAAGGCAAGGAAAATAAAAGAGCGTTTGAACCTAGCCAAGAAAAGATTGAAGCCATGCGTGCCTGGTTCGCAAACCGCCAAAAAGCAATTGAAGACGCTAGAAATTCATTGCCCGACGCGAAAGGAGTTCATGTCTATCACTACGTCGAAGTCAATCACTTTGAGAATGCGATGGACGACATTCCAGACAATGGGGATGCACGTCTAGTCAACGCCGTCTTGCCCAACATAAAAGTGGATGCCGTCTCTTACTCAGCGTGGAACGGAACAAACCAGACAAAAGAGTTGCCAGGTCGATTGCATAAGCACCTCCAGTTTATTGAAGACCACGCGCAATTCACTGGAGAATGGCCCTTTGAAAAGGCGGTTTTCGTCGGCGAATATGGCCGAAAAAAGGGCGCGGAGACAACCAAGTGTATTAATGCGGCAGCAAGTTGGGGATGTCCTTTTACGCTGTACTGGTGCATCATACCTAACTATCCAACTAATAATCATTACATGGTCGAAAAGGACGGTAGCCTCACTGAGTCTTACATGGCTCATCATGAAGCACTCGCAAAGATTGTCTGCCAAAGAGATGTCTACCGACTCTTTCTAGGTAAGAATCCAACAGAAAAAGAGTTGAACGTTCTCCTGGCAAATTTTCAGAACACAGAAGTATCTTCTGTCTTGGCCGCTGCTATAAACAGCCCTGAATTTGTAGCAAGGATTTCCGACTCCGATTTCGTGGCAGCCCTCTTGGTTCAACTACTTGTCGACCAAGGAGAGAGCAAACAGCTTCTTGGCACCTTCCTCAATAAGATCACAACTGGAGAACTAAGCAGATTCCAGGTCTTACTCGAACTAATGGATAGCGACGAATTCAAGACAGCTGTAAACGATAGAGAATTCTCTGCCTGGATCTGTACTCGCGTACTTAACAATGAAGACCCTGCCAGTCGCGAGAGCGTTCTATCATCCCTTAGCTCAACAGCGCGTTCCCAAGTTTGGAAAAGCGCCCTGAATTCTCCAGGATTCGGCAGCGCTATTCTAAAGGCTCGCTTCCAAAATACGCAAGCAGACTATAAGGACTGGATTTATGAGAATAGTACTTCGGATACGGTCTATCAGCATTTCTCCGTCGATTTTAGAGGCATTCTCAAATGAATCCCGCTGAATAGTTTGATAAGAGCCAGCCGTAACTCCTAGGTAGAGTGATGAGAATCGGTTTGTGAGACATCATCAGATCTGCCGATCAAGACGCTTCCTTTCGAAGGCACGCCTTATGGTCCGTACACCCTTATGGAAAAATTCTTGGCGGAAGTGCGAAATGCGGTAGGACAACAGTCCTGGAGCCAGCAATAAGGTGGAGATAGATAGAAGTGGTGAGGGTTGAGAAAGCTCCACCACACCCGAGTAGAACTTTACCGTCGGTTCTGCGTGTAAGGTCTAAGGGCTAATTATGTCTACAAAACAAGAGATCAAAATTGAGCTATAAGGGAAGATTTACATGGGTGATATTGTCTTTGGGACCGTTTACATTCTTGAGCAAGGCAGAAGTTTTCGAGAGATCGCACGGGATCTGGATAACATACAGGACCTAGGGTTCGAGACGATCACGGTTTGGCCGTTGGCAAATTCATGGCTCGCAAAACAACCTGACGAATTTGTTTTTGATGACACACTCAAGTTGCTCGACTTGTGCCAAGAGCGATCACTCACAGCGATCATGCAGTTGATCGGCCAAAATCAGAGCCAGGAGTATATGCCGGACTGCTTGATGAAACCCGAAATGCTTGCCTTGCACCCCAAGAACTGCTTTTGGGCAAACCCGAATCACCCAGAAGTGGATCAATGTGTCTATGAATTCTTCGGACTAGCAATCAATTCTTTAAAGGATCACCCCGCGGTACTCGCATGGGACGTTTTTAATGAAGCCAGGTTATCCACGGACGATCCATGGACAACCGAGCTTTACCGACAATGGCTCAAAGAAAAGTATGAATCGATAGAGAACCTAAACTATCGCTGGCACAGAAGATATCGTGACTTCTCTCAAATAGACCCTGATGATCGGAATGCAGGATATAGTCTTTGGAGCAGCATGCTTCCCGGTGTGGAGTATGAACGCTTTCGCAGCGAGAACCTGTCAGCCATCTGCAAACGGTACGTAGACTACGCTAAAGAGTTTGACACCAACCACCCTGTGATTGTGGACGGATTGCCAGACGCATTGCTTTCACCCAATCTTACGGAAAAGAACTCGGACGAGTTCGATCTCGCCAAGACATGCGATATCTATGGTGCGACTTTTTATCCCAAATCATGGGGCCAAAAGCTATATTTGCCATGGAATCTCTCGATGTATTTCAGCCTTTCCGCCAGTGCTGCGGCAAAGGCTGAAAAGGACTTTTACATCAATGAGATTCAAACTCATACCACGTCTCCATTAAGCCCAGGTTCCGAAGTAACTCCTGAGCGGCTCTACTCGTGGGTTTGGTCAGGTTTTGGTTCGGGAGCCAGAGGGCTCCAGCTTTGGCGATGGCGCCCATTCTTGCACGGCTATCAGTCAACAGGCAGAGGAGTCACCCATATTGATGGCACTCCTGGAGCGAGAGCGGAAGCGATGAAAACAATCGCTACCGTCCTAAATGACAATAGTGAGCTTTTCAAGAACGCTCTACCTGTTTCGCCTGCGGTGAAAGTTGTTTCAAGTTACCGCTCGCGTCTCTTCTTTGATTCGTTCCTCAGCAGACCAAAACCCATCGGCGAGTGGGCACCAAGCTTTCACCCTAAAACTATGACCGGATGGTATCGCCTCTTTTGGTCATCTGCGATCCCGACAACTTTTACGGAAATAAAGGACCTTTCGGATGATGACCTACAAGCTCCGATCTTGGTGCTGCCTTCGCTTATAAGCCTGAGCACGAAACAGCAACAACAGCTTGCTGATTATGTCAGTGCAGGTGGAGTACTAATAGCAGACTGTCGATGCGGAACAGTCGATGATGACGGCGTTGTGCCAGCCGAAGGTGTCCCCGGCAAGATTCTTTCAGAGGTGTTTGGATTCAATGAGATGGACGTCGATGGGCCTGTTGAATTCGAGTTTCTCAACGAAAAGAAAAACGGTTCGTTCATGTCTCAAATTATTAAGCCTGCGCCCGATGCTGAAGTGCTGGGTCGAAGTCTTGACGGCCGACCTATGGTAATTGCACACAATTACGGTAAAGGAAAAGCATTCTACTTTGCCGATTTCATGGGGCTGGGGATGGAGAAGCACATCACGGCAGCAGAGCAAGAATTCTTTCTTGAGCAAGTGTTGACTGTCGCAGCAGATTCTCCCTGGGCCAGCAAATCAGACAATGTCTCAGTCTGGTTCCATAGGTCCGGAGGCAAACACCTGGTCTATGTCTTGAATATGTGCGGTGATAATGAAGATGTTGTCCTACACAATGTTCCCGCTGAGACAACTGTAAGCGACTTAGTCACTGGGATTACGATTCCGGGAGGAGATGTCATCAAGACATCCCTACAGGGCTGGCAGAGCCAGATACTAGTGTGGGATATAATCGAATGAAACGAATGATCATAGAATTGCCGCCCAACCGAGTACGTCGCAGTTACAAAGGAGGATTGCAACTCGATGAATTCGCAGGCAATCCGAATCCAAGTGACACGGACTGCCCTGAAGACTGGATTGCTTCCACAATCCTGGCACGTAACCCGGGGATGCCAGAGATCGAAAATGAAGGACTGGCACACGTTACGACACATGACGGAGAAACCCTGCTGTTAAGGGACCTCTTTGAGCAATTTCCAGAACATTATCTAGGTAAAGCGCATTACCAAGAATTGGGCTCGCAACTAGGCTTCCTGGCAAAGCTATTGGACGCTTCGATGCGCTTACACGTGCAAGCGCATCCCACATCTCAGTTCGCACAAGCACACTTGGGTTCGCGCTGGGGAAAACTGGAAACCTACGTGATTCTCAGTGTCAGAGATGACTGCGAAGGGCACCTGCGACTTGGTTTTCAAAATCTCAAGGACATTAAAAACTGGAACCGAATTGTCTTCGAGCAGGATATCCCTGCCATGGACGCTTGTTTTGAGAGAATTCCCGTTAAAGCAGGTGAAGTCTGGTTGGTGCCAGGCGGAGTTCCACACGCTATCGGGGAGGGGCTACTCGTGTTGGAAGTGATGGAACCTTCCGATCTTGTAGTGCGCTGCGAGTTTGAGAGAGAAGGAATTGTAGTTCCACCAGAAGGTCGCTTCATGGGAAGGGACCCCGCGTTTGCAATGACAATTTTTGATCACACAAACTACTCGGCTGAAGAGATTGCCGAGAAATGCAGAATCGTGCCCACCATGCTTCATGAGTGCCCCACGCATTCTGTTGAGTCTTTAATTGGCCCCAATCACACTGATTGTTTTGAGATAGACCGGTGGACTTGTCGAGATTTGTCGAGGCTCACGAAGGATGACAGCCTTCACCTCTGCGTTGTAGCCGAAGGTAAGGGAACAGTCACCGTTCAAGACGAATCCATTGATCTAAAGCAGGGCTCTTGCTTCTTGATTCCCTCTGCTGCAAACGAAATTACGATATCGCCAAGAGATGTTGAACACCTAACTGTCCTCGCCTGCAAGCCAGGGACCGCAAAACTAACGGAATAGACGAGAGCTGGTTTTTTTTGCAGCTTGCATTTAGACGCTTCGAATGATTTCTCCGACGCCGGATAGAGAGCCGTGAAATGTTCTTGACCACTCCCAAGAAACGATGGCTGGCTAGCCCAGGGCAATCGCATCTAAATGACCGAATACATCGATCTCTGCGTAGAAGTCATTTCAGCGGTTGGGTCGGAATCTAACCGCCGATAGCATTTCTAGCACGGAGGTCGACGTATGGCGATTACAAAATCCCCTGTCATTCTTACACACTTCGAGGAACTTACCGATCCTCGCATGGAACGGACCAAGCGACATCGGCTCAGCGACATCGTGGCTATCGCCTTGTGCGGCGCAATCTGTGGAGCCGACTCGTGGGCCGATGTCGAGCGATTTGGCAACGAGAAGATCGACTGGTTCCGCACCTGGTTGCCTCTGGAGCATGGCATTCCCTCGCACGACACGTTGGGTCGCGTATTCTCGCTGCTGGACACCAAAGAATTCTACCACTGCCTAGCGAACTGGGTTGCCAGCCTGCAACTCGATCTGCAAGGCCAGACCGTGGCTATCGACGGCATGACACTTCGCCGGTCTTTCGACCAAGCGTCCGGCACAGGAGCCTTGCACCTGGTCAACGCGTGGGCCAGTGATCTTCATCTCTCGCTCGGACAACTCGCGACGGAGCAAAAGTCCAACGAAATCACTGCCGTACCACGGCTTTTGGAGATACTGGCCATCGAAGGAGCAGTCATCACGCTCGACGCGATGCATTGCCAGAAGCAAACTGCTGAGAAGATTCGCCTAGCGGGTGCTGATTACGTTTTGCAAGTGAAAGGCAATCAAAAAAAGATGCATGAGCAACTGCTCCAGTTGTTCATTGACTACGGCGATCAGGATTATCGTGGCGTGCGTCGGCATGTCACGGTGGAGAAGAATCACGGCCGCGATGAGCGTCGCGAGTATTACGTCGCTCCCGCGCCCCCAAAACTGTCTGAGCAGTGGCGTGACCTTCGCTCGGTTGGCATGGTTTTTCGCTATCGTAAATCGGGAGAGAAGCTGAGCGAAGAGACTTCCTTTTTCATCAGCAGCCTGCCCCCCAAGGTCAGGTCCCTAGCAGGACATGTTCGTAACCATTGGAGCGTGGAGAACTCACTGCATTGGTCGCTGGATGTAACTTTTTCAGAAGATCAAAGCCGTCTTCGGAAAGGCAACGGCCAAGAAATCGCTGCCGGAATGCGTCGCTTGGCGCTCTCCATTCTCAAGCGAGACACTACGCTCAAAGAAAGCCTGCGCGGTAAACGACTCCGCGCAGGTTGGAATAACCAAACACTGCAAGCCATTCTCACGAGTATTCAAGCGTAATTAGATGCGATTGCCCTGCTGGCTAGCCGAGGGGGTAGGCTTGCTGTCACTTCGATGACATCCCAACTGCCACTAGAAGTATGCAGGAGGCGGATAGGGCAATTCTGATGACAGCAAAGTTTTGCCAACGTCAGCCATCTGTAATTTGAGTAGCCAATCATACTTGGTCGCTAATTGGGCCAGTTAAGTTCGAAGCCCGCTGCAAGTTCCGCAAATTAATACCTGCCAGAGGCTGAATCATCTTGGGCTTTCGAGCTAGTGATCGAATTGCACGAGGAGTTCCTCAGCCGTGCGACTTAGCAATTTCAGCTTGCGCTCCAAGACGCTCCTCCTAGTGGAGTTGCGTAAAAATGTTTCGACGTTTGGGCGGGCGTCCTCGCACGCAATCCGACAATGATTTCTTTGAGGCGCGGAGCGTAAGCATGAGATTGCAAAGCTGATGCGATTGCGTCAAGCAAAGCTTGGGAAAGGGGAATAAGATGTAGATTACAACTTTGAAACCTTTTATCGAAGCCTTGCGGGTGAGAATCCCGTCCAGTTTAGCTTGACCAGCAACTGGAAGCGAGTGTTGCGTGGTACTGAGGTAACTCACTCCACGAAGCGTACACAGCGAATCCGAAAGCCATGCTATTGAGCTTCGAAAGGCCTTTCGTGGGAGCCTTTGCTTTTTGCATACCAAGGGCCACGCTGCTGCGTCGTAATGGTTTGACGCAAGCAGTCCTGCCGGAGTCGGTTTGGAACATGTGCAAACGGATAACTGAGGTTTCCCAGGAACTTGGGAGAGTCCTACTTTTTTGCTCCTCGGCAATTCCCGGCTGGAGCTACCGGGTTACCAACTCCAGGCTCTGGCAGTGCACTCGTCTGCCAGAGAACGAAAATAACGAGTGCAGCCGAGGTATCGCTAAGCGAAGGAAACGAAGTGCGGCGAGATGGCGGTAGGATGTCGTAGCACCCGCATAGTACTGATGAAGCCGGGGAACTGGTCCCGCAGGACCCGGTGGAGGGAAGGCAAAACCGAAAGGGGGTGCCTGATGTTGGACCCTGGGTCGGGAAATACGTCCGAGGCTTCGAACTTGGAATTACGTATTAACGACACGGCTCAGGATAGCATTCCGGGCATGCAGCGTTTAGCTGTATGGCGAATCCAACATGAGAGGAACCGTATGCTCTAATGTGGGCACGTACGGGTCTGTGGGAGCCCTGGGTGGCAACACCCAGGGCCACCTGGCCTAGTTTCATAGACTCATCGAATAACCTAGAGCCAGCGCATATCACCCGCCTTCCCTGAGGGGGCCCCTTTGTTGAGGGTCCATCAAGTCGGCACGTAGTTGGTCTCCGCGCTAAGTGCGGACGGCAGCTCCTCAGGCGCTTGTTGCGGCGGTGGGCAGTGCAAGCGATTTATAGTACTGAACCCGTCCTGGCCTTAGTCTTCACCGGATGTGATCCCGGCTTTCTGATCGGAAACACGACTGATAGCAGCTCATCGCTCTTAACGACCACAGCGAGAAGCCCAGCCCTCAGGCGGCGTGATTTTAGAGACGGCAACTGGTCCGTCTAGGTACTCAGGCTCAAGGTTTAACGACCGTAGAGACTTTGACCCAGGTCGGCTCGACTAACGAGCAGGCACGCATCGCCTCAGTGTTTGAAGCGATGGGAGCCTGACCGGTAGTTGCTTAGAGGTTCTCGCTTGCTAGCTCGCGTTCCGCTCTTTCGATGGCGGTTACACGCTGCCGCTCAGTGCGTGGCTTGGGTAGCCCTCCATCAGCGGCTGCGGTTATCTCAGCGTTGAAACGCTGGACCGCCTCGACGCTGGTGAAACGACGACCGCCGCATTTGATCGTTTCGAGCCTTACGCCCTTGATGCCACAGGTTTTGTGGCGATGGCAGGTGGCGGGATGGGGGCGTATCCCTGTGGCCTTCTCGTAGGCCGTGGGGAGAGGGAATAGCTTTTCGTCTTGGATCACTATGAAACCTCGCAGTCAGTGGATCAGTGGAAATCTGGACCATCTGTTGCAAAGTGTCGCAATCTGGGCGGGCCAAACGCGGGCCAAACGCGGGCTTTTTTCAATTGCGGAGATCTTTTTCTAGGAATCTAGAGGCTTCAACAGTACGAAGTTCTGTTTCAGTGACACCCGCCAAGGTACTCCGTTGACTGAAAAATAGCGGTTAGCCTTTCTGCGGAGTGAGCCATAGGCGCTTTCATCGGCAACGTGATCCGGATCGTCGTAGACCGGCCGCTTTAGGTCGTCGAAGCTGGAACGCTTGTTGGGCTGATCCCATAGGAATTTAGTCATTTTCCAGCACGCGTTGGCCATCTCTGCCTCAAGCAACTCTCCGTTTAGAACCCACTGGCCGATATCTAACGGACCGTCAGCCAATGGATCAGCTAATACGGCATCTAAATCACGCTGATACAGATAGAGGTTACGGCGAATGGCAGACCAGTCCTCGTGTGGATCGCACTCCCCCCAGATCGCAATGCGATAGATTGCGTCTGCCAGCACCATAGCTCGCCAGGGTTTTCCAGCTAGCGACGATAATTTCTTTTCCAGGATGCTGGGCATCCCGTCTAACGCTTCAAGCACAGAATGATGTCCCAAGCGAACTTCGTTAACTAGCTCACCGAAAGCTTTCGCTTCATCATGCTTCTCTTGTGAGCGCAACATCCCAACAAAGTCACCGAATAGACTGCCTTTTACCGAAAGGTCTGTGCGTTTCTCAAGCGAGTAGGCGAGAAACTCTTGATGCTCTGCAATGATGACAAGGTATCCGTCGATTTGATGGAATGCTTCAACAAGCTTGTTGCGGCAGTCATATTCGAGCTGAGTTTGGTTCACGTGAGTACTCGCAAGGTCTGAGAGGCTAGTGGTGTAGTGGTAGAGTCTCGATGTGGTGTAGACCCTCATCCTATTTTTCGTGCGACATCCAAACCCTTCGCTAGATCACGTTCCGCATAGATCTGCGTAACATCCGCAGCGCTGTGGCCAAGGATTACTTGAGCAGCCTCTAAGCCAAACTCTCGTCGAATCTCCGTGGCGGCTGTATGACGCAAACGATTTGGCGACCATCGATGTGCGGCTTGCCATTCTTTAAGCTCTGCAAGCTCATCGGTAGTGAGTTGATTTGTTGGGTTCTGGCTAAATTCTGGGTGCGGGAATGCTCGATCACAGGCTCTGTGGATTGCTCGCCGGTAGGCATCTGTTGAGTAGCGTTCCCCTGGCTGTTTCAGCAGCTTACGTTTGCCTCTTCGCTTCGCTTTACTACCCGGTCGGTTTCCGCACGATAACGGAGTGACTCGGGAAGCATGAGCAGCAGCCAGCCGCTTAGCCTCACTATCGCAGGGCCGAAAGCAGCAAGTTTCAGGATCGCGGGCCAGATACTTGAGCAGAATGCCCTGCCCTTGAGGCCCAATGAGTACCGTCCGATCTCGCCCATGATGTTCGGTCTTGTGCGAAGCTGGTCTGTAGACCCAGACCTCTCCAGACCGGTCGAGATCACAGGGGCGGAGGTCACATAGTTCCTTGGGCCTGGCAGCGGTCAGGAGTTGCAGCTGGACCATGTCAGCGATGGTCTCTGGAAGCTCAGCTAAGGTGGCTTCTACGACTTCAGGGGAAACTGGTCCAACAGGAGCCGTTTCTCGGGCTTCACTTCTTCCCTTCCGCAAGCCAGGGACCATTGCTAGAGATTGTGGGACGCTTGGTGGCAAGATCCCCTCAGCGGCCCCCCATTTGAAAATTCGGGCAACTCTCCGCATGGATGAGTTCGCGTAGGTCCGCGAGATCCCTCCACTGACCAATTCATCTCGAACTGCCTTGAAGCGAAGCGGGCCGAATTCAGCAGCAGAAGTTCGTCCGAAGAGTCGGGCTATCAGTTGAGCCAGACGCCTCATGTGGAAATACTCACTCTTGGGGCCAGTCCCGTAGTAGTCCTTTGCATAGCGGAGATAGGCCGCGAGTAGCTCAGCGATAGAGAGGTCGTCCTGCGAAGTTCCGAAGGCGGGCGAACGACCAGAGGAGAGCCATTCGGCAATCAGGCGGTCGTACTCTAGCTTGCTAGTTTTGGTGCCGTGCGGGCCTAGATAGTAATCTCGCCCAGATAGAGTGACTACGGCCTGTCCGCTACCGCGGTGCTTACGGTACTTGGGGAGGGAGTTTGAGAGTTTCGGCATAGGGGCGTTCTCCATGAGAGGAGCCAAACCGGTATGTACCGCTTTGCGCTCGGCGGAAAACGCCGCACTGCCGACATCGGCAGGTAGCAGAAAAGCCTATGATTGCAGGCTAAAATCCAAAGTGGAGCCGAGGGGGATCGAACCCCTAACCTCCGGCTTGCAAAGCCGGCGCTCTCCCAGTTGAGCTACGGCCCCAATTGGCTGCTAGCTATTGGCCATTGGCTGTTAGCTATCAACTACTGAGGGTGGCAATCTACAGGTGGTGTGACCTTACCACAAGGCTTTCGCCGTTAAATGCAAACTAATAGCCAATCGCCAACAGCTAATAGCGTAAATAGTGGGCGTGCCAAGATTCGAACTTGGGACCTCAGCCTTATCAGGGCTGCGCTCTAACCAACTGAGCTACACGCCCGTGCTTGACGGCCAAGGCCGTCTCTCTCACACGGGCCACATATTGTAAGCAGCCTTGCTCTGCTGTCAAAGGCCCTGTTGTCAAAGTGTAGCTCATAACTCTCTGGTGGAAATATTTCCGAGCCGAGAGTTCGCCTATCGCACCTCCAGGGATGCTTCAGGTCTCGGGTAGGAGCTACCTACAGATTTTCCTAGTAGCGAACGTGCCTCCGGCTCAGGTGACGCAAAGCCTCACAAGCTGGGCGGAGTTTGCCGAGGGGATTTCACGTCCTGCTGCGGGATTGACGCTAACAGGAGCGGATCGGACTAGCCCCGGTTCGACGTGGACCGCTATAAAGAGAGGTTCAACACCTTAATGGCGGCAAACGGTTTTCTTCCGGGAAGAAAAGCCTTCTTGCTGGGAAATAGAGAATTCAGGGAACGAGATATAATATGAATGCGACTACTATTCACGCGGTTGGAATACTCCGCCGACCGGTTTGCCAGCTAACTGTGGCTCTGGGCATGCTCGCCCTTTGTGCGGGTATCGCTCAAGCTGCCCCTTCGGTGGCAGATGCCCTGAAGCTCAAGCCCGTGCAAAACCAGGTGGATTACGATACTCCGGAAAGTTCCGACATCGAGAAGTGTGCTATCAAGGCAGAGAAAATCAACGGCATGACTGCCTGGGTTGTCCGTGGGCCCAATGGCAACGTATTGCGTCAATTTGCCGACACCAACGGCGATAATGTCGTGGATGCTTGGAGCTACTTCCTCGATGGCCTGGAGGTCTACCGAGACATTGACGGCGATTTTAACGGCAAAGCAGACCAGTATCGCTGGTTCCAGACGGCCGGTTCTCGTTGGGGATCCGACAGGAATGAAGACGGCAACATCGATTCCTGGAAGCTCATTTCTCCAGAAGAAGTCGCTGAGGAAGCGGTCGAAGCGGCCCGCAGCAGAAACCCAGCCCGGTTCGCACGATTGCTCATTACCGAGGCGGACCTCAAAGAACTGGGTATGTCAAAAACGCTAGCAAACCGCATTCGCAAACGAGCCAGCTCCTCTGCGGGGGCTTTCAAGGCACTGGTCCAATCAGGTGACGTGGGCAAACAAAGCACATTCAGCGACTTCGGTGGGATGCGCCCCGGCATGGTGCCTGCCGGAACCTTAGGGCTGAAAGGCGACTTGCTGGTCTATGAGAACGTATGGGCCATGGTTTCCGACGGCCAGAAGCACGAGCAGCTGCAGCTCGGTACGATGGTTCGCGTGAACGATTCGTGGAAGTTGATCGACGGCCCAACCATAGGGTCTACACAGCAGGCTGCCGCACCGATCTTCTTTGATACCGGCGGAGGCGGAGCAGCGCAACAAATGGCTGGCGGAGGAGAGGCTGCTAGCGATGAAGTGCAAGCAATCCTTGTCAAAATGGAGAAACTAGATGTCGCCATGGGGAACGCTTCGCCTACGAGCTTGAAGAAGCTCATCGCTGAAAGGGCTGATGTGCTTGAGGAACTTGTAGCGAAATCATCGCCTGGCGAAGAGAAGGAGCAGTGGCTGCGTCAATTGGCAGACATGCTTAGCGCCTCAGTACAAGATCGCAACTACCCCGAGGGAGCGGACCGTCTAAAGCGCTGGGTCGATCATCTCGCCAAGGAAAAAGCCTCGAAAAACATCCAAACGTACTTCATCTTCCGCAGTATGCAGGCAGACTATGGTGCGGCATTGGCAGCACCGAAAGCAGACTACTCCAAGGTGCACTCTGCCTGGCTAAAGCAGTTGGAAGCCTTTGTCGACAAGCACGGCTCCAGCGAACACGCCGCCGAGGCACTCTTGCAACTGGCCATGGCAAGCGAGATTTCCGGTGAGACGGAGGAGTCTCTTGAGTGGTACGACCAGCTCGCCAAGAATTTCCCCAACAGCCAACAGGCTCGTAAAGCCAAGGGGGCAATGACTCGTCTCACGTCCGAAGGGAAGGCAATTTCGCTGAAGGGGAAAACCGTCGATGGTAGAGATATCGATTTGAAGATGTTCCGAGGTAAGCCGGTCGTCATCCAGTACTGGATCAGTAGCTACAAGTCTTGCAAGGCGGAGCATGCCGTATTGAAGGACTTGTACGGCAAGTTTGGCGGCAAGAACTTTGAGGTAATCGGCGTGAATCTTGACTACACACGTCAGGAAGTCGAGCAGTACTTGAAATCAAACCCGCTGAAGTGGCCCCAAGTCTACGAATCGGGCGGCTTCGATAGCCGATTGGCGAATGAGATGGGCGTGAACATCTTACCGCTCATGATGGTTGTCGACGCCAATGGAAAGGTTTCCAATCGCAGCGTGCAAGCAGCCGAACTGGAGACTGAGCTGAAGAAAGTCATGAAGTAGGCTCAGCTTGAAACCAGCATCGAGAATAAGATAACTAGCTGGCTAGCGTGCCAGAATCAGAAGGATCGATATTCAGATTGACTGACGCTGATCGCTGCACTACGATCCGCAGCCCCGCGTGATTTCGTGTTTCTTCTTCCTGCTTTTCTGTTACGGCCCAGCATGCAATCTGAACTCGCTCTGCAACTTCTCTGGCTCCTTGTCCATGCTCTGGGGCTGGTTGCTGCTTGGGGAGTTCGGGCTTCGAATGGTTCCCGTTTGGAAACCTTGGGCCAGGTGTTCTTTCTCTTCAAGCTCGCAGTCATCGCTCTAGCGACACTTGCAGGGCACGTATTCTGTTGGCCCTTGTGGACGGTTTCTGCCGTAACTTTGGGGCTAATGATCGTTGCCGTGCTGGTCGAATTCGGCGGTGTGGAACGATTCGCGACCGACTGATTGCTGCCTGGCAGGATTCCTAAACTGCGCAGTTTACGATCCAGAGCAGAATCATCGTCAAAATCGGAAAAATACTCCTTCTCGCTACTCTCGATTGCCGAAACCTTTCTTCTGAGTAGTTCCTGCTTGCGCGACGCGGACGATCAATTGTCCAAACTGCCTGAGCTGCGACTGCCTGCGGAACGACTCATGTCTTTTCGCGAAACTATGCCATGCACACGAGTGCACGTCGGCTGCGAGGGGATTCGCGACCGAAAAAACACGTGGCTCGACCTATCTTGGAGGGGATGATGCGAAAACTATTTTTCAGCCTTGCGATGGTTGCCACACTCGCGTGTGTTGCCGCGCCGGCAGTTGCCGATGCCGATGCAGATCGCAACTCAGCACAGAAGATTGCAGAAACAATCAAGGGAAGCGGCCAGCTTGAAGACTTTCGCGTTGGCGTGAAGTACCAGGATGGCGTTGCCTGGTTGCTAGGCAACGTGACCGACGCGCGGCAGAAAGCCACTGCAGAACAGCTAGCAATACGCTGTGCCGGTGTCGAAAAAGTGGTCAACCGTTTGAAGATCACCGGACAAGGAAACGGCAGCCCTGAGAACACTGTTGAGCACCAACAAGCTAGCAACATCCAGCCTACCTCCGCGATGCAGTCGGTAGGCATGCCACAAGCACTCCCAATGCAGGCTCGCCAAGCGGCACCACGCAACAACATGCCTCGTCCGTTTGCCAGCCGTGCTGGGGGCGGAGTTCAGCCTGTCCAGTACTGCCCCCCCGGTGGCGGAATGGGCGGAGCCCCAATGGGTCAAACCACCATGGGACCGATGCCTGGTGGCGGCCAGACGAATTACGAAAACCCACAGATGCCCGACTACGCTTGGCCAAGTTATGCTGCCAACCCTAACTACGCGGCCCTGACGTATCCCAAGCAGTACTCTGCTTCCGCTTGGCCCTACATCGGCCCGTTCTATCCTTATCCGCAGGTCCCGCTGGGCTGGCGCAAGGTGACACTCGAATGGGACGACGGTTGGTGGTTTCTCGACTTCAAGGACTGCAAAGACTGCCACTAGCAGCCCGTACAGTTACGAAGCAAGAGACCGAAATTTCGCATCCGACCCCTCGCAAGCTCTATGCCTGCGAGGGGTTTTTCGTAGTCCTACCGCAAATCCAAGATAGTCTCACGAACACTGGCCCCGGAGGCGAGTTACCTCGGCTCTCGGCTTATACAATCGAGGATCGCCAGCCCGAATGCTTGCGTACCCCTCGGGGTGACCTTTGCGTAATTCTCGACTCGTTACCTGCTGAAGGACTGCTAGCAGGCCTTAGTCTCGCTTTTTTCGGAATAATCCGATTTACCCGCAAGTCTTGCCCAAACTATCTCGATAACTATTCACAGTGACACAGCGCATGGTGCGTCGGGTCGCCACGGAATTGGTCCAAAAGCCTACAAGATTCAAGGTTATTTGATGGACAGCACAAAACGCTTTTCACTGCTTACTCAAAAATCGCTAGCGGCAGCGCTAGTACTCGCCTGCCTGAGCAACACCGGTTGCTTCTGGGGCCTAACTCAATTTGGGCCTAATATCGGATTGCTCGCGCTTCCGACGCCAGTCAGCCCTTACTTCCAAAAACAAAAGGAAGATGCCTTTTGGGAGCATGAACGCTACGATCGGGCACCGATCCTAGGCCCGCTCACTTCCGGCACAATCATCGCTTTAGATCCGCCTTCGGACGATGAAGTCATGCGTGCCTTGGAAAAGGCTCAGCCCGTAGAGGGTGGCATTCCCTTCTTGTGGGAACGTCAACGTAACGACGTACGCATCGTCAAGGAAAAGATTGCCGACTACATCGATCCGCCACGCGTTTATCCGATGATCGGTCCTGCTCAGCAACACCATGCTCATTACAAATGCACCGTCTATTACGAAGACGTTCGCCGCATCGGCTGGCCTGTTCCGCACACGCTGCGAGACGAGGACGCCCGCGAGGTGATCTACGTCGACCATAACCATCTTCACATGGTAGGCAATGTCGATTCGGGTGCTTCCGGTCCCTACTAGTGAGTAATCGAGTTCACCGTGCGAGCTACACTGGCACGAGCCCGCGAGCTACGCTTCGCACGAATATTGAACTGCTCAGGTGGCTCGGGAGTTGCTTCAACGGCAGCAACCTCAGCTGAGGTAGTGCAAACCGGAAAATTGAACGGCTTGCTGAGACTTCTCATTGGAAGTTTCAGCAAGCTTATTCTGTGTTATTGAAGCCCACGGCGGCGACCACCATGCCATATACGCATCACCTGAGACTATTGCTAGTCTATGCTTGCGTGGATTTGTGCGCCAGTTCGGTGGGCCTGGCCACAGAGGTCGATAACACGAAGTTTGAGCAAGCTCGCTCAGCCTACGTAGCTGGCCAATGGCAAGAATCGCTCCTCGCGTTTGAGGGCTGCCTGCAAGAGCCACTTGGCCCTGTAGAAAGTGCAGCCGCTCAGTTCTTCGCGGCTGAAGTGGAAACTAAGCTAGGCAAATTCGCAGAGGCCGAAGCTCGCTACAACCGGCTGATCGCATCGGAAGTAAGCCAACCTTATTTCTCCTACGCACTCTTCAGATCGGCTGAGGCCGCTTGGCGAGCAGAGGACCCGGCCCGTGCCAAGCAAAGGCTCTCTCAATTTCTACGTAGCGAACAAGAATCCCACTACGAGCCCTACGCATTGCTGTTACAGGGCGAAATCGCTAGCAGCGAGGCAAACTGGCGAACAGCAGTAGCTGTCTATCACAGACTAGTTGAGGAATTCCCCACCAGCGCGTTGCGCTCGAAGGCGCAAGTTGAGCTGGCGAGGGCCCTGCTTGAGTTGGGGCAATTTGATGCTGCTATCGCATCCGCAAATCACGTTATAGAACTCCAGCGAGAACCTCTGGCCTGTAACGCCCTATTGCTGGTCGCACGAGCTCATTTTCTAGCCCAAGACTATCGCTTAGCCATCGAGGCACAGGAGAAACTTACGCGCCGCTTTCCCAATGCTGAAGAAACTCGCCAAGCGACGCTAGTCGCTGGTTGGGCGCACTGGAAGTTGGAAGACTACCAAGCGATTCGCCGGCTGCCCTCCCAAACGAATGCAAAAATAGCTTCCGACCCGGAAATGCTCCTCCTGCAGGCTATGGCCGACTACGCATTGGAAGATTGGGAGCTGGCGAGCAAGAAATTCGCAGAGGTTGCCGATCTCCTTCCGCAGCGCACCCATGTGCTTTACTACGCCGGGGAGTGTTCGCGTCGAGAGAACGACTTGGCAGCGGCCAGTGTGTGGTTGGAAAGACTACTCCAGGTAGACTCCCAAAGCCCCTGGGCCGACGATGCGTTGTGGTCACTCTCACAAATGGCTGCCAGCGAGGGTGATCTGGTTGCCGCGGCACGGCGGACAAATCAGTTGAGGGAGCAATTTCCTGACAGTCCCTACGCTTCTTCGCAACTTGCTCAACAACACAGCGAGCGAGCACATCTCTACATGGAAGCAATCAAGCACCAACGCGACGGGCGGCACGGAGCTGCCTTGGCTGCGTATCGCCAACTTGAGGCGCAAAGTCAACCGCCCGGGACGGCCTTCGGAGAAGTTGCTTGGCAGCAGGGGAACTTACTTTCTCAGATGGGCATGATTGCCGATGCCCGAGACTGCTACGAGCAAGTTGTTGCCGGCGGCGCGACAAATCGCCGAGTTGCCGACGCGCAGTTGGCTCTTGCAAGACTCGATGAGCAGTCTGGTCAATCGGAAGATGCCTCCGGTCGCTACAAGACCGTGAGCGAAGATTTCCCAGGCTCGCTTGCGGCGCAGGAAGCTCGCTTCCGACTCGCAACGCTTGCCGCCGAGACGGGTAAAGCCTCGAAGGCAGAAGCCTGGATCAACGAGTTGATTACCCATTCGCAAGCACAGGGAAGCCAACTGAGCGACAATCTGCGAGCCGGAGAACTACATCAACACGCATTGGCACTATCCATCAAGTTAGCTGCGGAGTCAGAAGATTGGGCAGTGGTGCGAGAGCGCTCTGCTAGGCAATTGGAACAAATCGCCGAGGGTCCGCTTCGCCTCGCAGCAGAGTTTTGGCTTGCCGAGAGTGAGTTCCGGCTAGGCAACGACGAGGCAGCCGAGGCGGCCTTCCAAATCGTTGATCGACGCGCCCACAGTTTCAACGCGGCTTGGGCGGCGATGGCGCCGCTGCGGCTCGCACAATTGGCTGCTCGCAAGGCACGATGGCAACGTGTGCTCTCGTTGCTTGAAGACTTTGAAGAGCAGCATCCGGAGTTTGCCCTCATTCACGAAGCAGATTACCTGCGCGGCCGGGCCCTGGCCGGCCGGGGGGGGATGAGCGACGCCCGAGCAGCTTATCGCAAAGCGATCAACAACCCCATGGCGCTCGACTCGGAGACCGCCGCTCGCGCTCAGTGGATGATCGGCGAGACGTACTTTCATCAGGAAAACTACACCAACGCAAAAGCCGCTTACAAAAAGGTCATCGACAAGCACCGCTACCCCCAGTGGCGCGTGCGTGCCGCTCTGCAAGCGGGTAAGTGTTGTGAACTGCTCGAAGAATGGGAACTCGCCCAGAGTTTCTACCAGGAAACGCTCGCCAAGGATTCGCAAGTCACAGCAAGCGACGAGCTAGCCGCACGACTCCGCTGGACTCAGCAGCACTTGAGCAAGAAATAGAATCGCGAGAACAACATGAACGTTCCCAATACCAAACCGATATTCCGCTACGCTTGTGGTTTTGCCGCACTAGCCCTGCTACCACCGGCCACCGCCTTAGCGCAAGAACAAGCCAACGCAGCTGCCGAAGCAATTCCCACTACGAGCCTATGGGAAATGCTACTCGCGGGCGGACCGTTGCTCATTCCGATTGCCGTCTGTTCGTTCGTGCTCCTGCTTGCCGTTTTTGAAAGGCTCATGAGCTTGCGCCGCAGCCGCGTTTCGCCGCGTTTGTTTGTAGAGAGATTCTTACTGCAAATCGAGGAAGACGCCCTGGGGCGCGAAGAAGCACTCAGGCGTTGCCGAGAAAATCGAAGCCTCATCGCTGAGGTCTTCGAATCGGCCGTTCGCAAGTGGGGCAAACCGGCTGTGGAAGTCGAGCAGGCGGTACTCGACGAAGGAGAACGCGCCACGAACCAAATGCGGCGATTCCTGAGAGTTATCAACGGAGTGGCCACCGTTTGCCCGTTAATGGGACTACTGGGAACTGTGTGGGGCATGATGGAAGCGTTCAACGCAATTGCCGGCAGCTCAGCCATGGGGCGGCCCGAATTGCTTGCCGGCGGTATTAGTGGTGCATTGCTCTCGACCGCTGCCGGCTTGTTCGTAGCGATTCCTGCCTTGATTCTGTACCTGTTCTTTGTGGGACGCGTGGACATGCTCACCATGGAGATCGATCGCAAGGGGCAGCAACTGGTGAACCTGATTTCGGCTGAAGGAGTGGAAGATCGTAAGAACCGACCTAAACGTACGAGTGCGGTGAAGAAGAAAGCAGCTTAAAAACTAGAGCATCAGAAGAAAGCGAAGCACTCACATCCTACATTGCGCCACGGTGCTAGCACCGCGATGCAAGCCACACGGGCAGTGAATCGTCAAACCAAAATTGAAAACGGATTCGGTAGGAATCCTCACCAGCAATTTTCCGGCGGGCTGTGAGCCCGCGGCTATTTTTGAAACCTAGTTTAGAAATTCGATGCCCTTAAAAACGCAACATGATGAGCAGCCGCAGATCAACCTCACGTCGATGATCGACGTGGTGTTCTTGCTGATTGTGTTCTTCATGGTGGCCACGAAATTCACGGAGTTAGAACGCGATATCGAATTGCAGCTCCCCGAAGTTGCTCAGGCGAGCACGCTGACGGCAAAGCCTGATGCGCGTCAGGTAGTTGTTCTCTCCAGCGGTCAGATCACACTCGATGGCGAGGAAGTCCAGCCCGAACAGCTTACCCGTCAACTTGCTGCGGCTCGGGAGGAATACGCAGCCCTGGCAGTGGTTATTCGCGGCGACGGCTCGTGCGAGTACCGCTACATCGCTCAGGCCATGGCGGCCTGTAAAGAGGCGCGGATCACCCAACTCAACGTAAGCGTGCGTCTTGCGGCTGGGACGACGACAACACGCTAGCAGCATTTTGGAAACCCTTCGCCATTAACCTATCACGTTACGCCGCGGTGATTGTAACGTGATGCTATTGGTATTGAACAGCACAGGAACGAGCCTTTGGTCGGCTACTTCACAATCTGGATGGCTCTGTGGGTTGTGCTTGGCGCGATCACGGTGACGCTGGTCGTGTTGTTTCGCACCCGCTGGCGTGATGTGCGCGCTTGGAAAAAGTGTGCGGTGCTCTCGCTGTGGGTCCATGTCTTGCTGGCCTGCTTCGCCATGATGATTCGTATCGTGTCTGGCTCCGCAGGGCTGGGCCCTGAGGAGTCCATTCGCATCGCGGTAGCCATTGAGACGATTACCGAACCCGCCGAAGTGGTGCCCGAAGAGTCCGACCCAGAAGTTCCGCCGCTTGAGGAATCAGCCGATCCGCCCCTGGTCGCACCGGACGAAATTCCATTGCCCGAGGAAATCACTGAGCCTGCAGAAAGCGCGCTGGACGAAACCATCGAGAAAGTAATCAAAGAAACGGTTGAACAAACGGCTGAGGCTTCCACCCCACCCTCCCCTGCCCCACCGCTTGAATCGCCACAGTTGCTAGCGCCCCCCGAGCCTGCTCCAGAAGCAGTTGCCCAAGACGAACCAGAGCCAGCACCGCCAGAAGAAACGGTCGTCGAACAGACATCGAAGGAACCTGTAGAGCAACGTACAACTTCGCCAGAGCCGTCAACGCCGCGAACCCTACCGGTTCAACGAGCTAAAGCACGCCCTCAGATCTATCAACAGCGATCCCAGGAAAAACGCGCTGAAGCACTCGCTCGCGGTGGGGGTAACGAAGCAAGTGAAAGGGCGGTTCGCTCTGCGCTCGCTTGGCTTGCTGGTGCCCAATCACGAGAGGGCCATTGGAACGCGTCGCGGCACGGCGCAGGCACTGAGGAGGTTGTCCTCGGGCACAATCGCCACGGAGCCGGGCTCAAGGGCGATACAGGCATCACGGGGCTAGCGTTGCTGGCCTTTCTTGGTTCGGGACACACGCATCAACAAGGACCCTACGCGGTACAAATCGATCGCGCACTCAATTCGCTGAAGCGAGTCCAGGCACCTAACGGTGCGTTGCATGGCGACGCACAAATCTTTGCCCGCATGTATTGCCATGCGATGGCTTCATTCGCCGTGAATGAAGCACTCGCCATGAGCGATGACCAGGCACTGCTGCCCGTGGCAAGTCGAGCAGTGAGTTACTCGCTCGCCGCTCAACATCCGGTGGATGGGGGGTGGCGCTACCGACCGGGCGACGCTGGCGATACGAGCCAGTTGGGGTGGCAACTCATGGCGCTCAAGAGTGCGGAACTTGCCGGAGTCGATGTGCCGGAAACGACATGGACACGCATCGATCGTTTCCTACGTCACGTGCGACGAGGCCAATACGGCGGGCTTGCTTCCTATACACCCAATAGTCGCCCCTCACGGACAATGACCGCTGAGGCGTACTTTTGCCGCCAGTCAATAGCAGCACGTTATCGAGGCGGCATTGCCGATTCGGCCGCAGCCGAGGCAACCGATTCGTTACTGAGGAGTCTGCCCGGCAGAGGGAAGCAGAATCTCTACTTCTGGTACTACGCCACGCTTGCCCTGCACCATGCCCAAGCGTCCATTGATTTGCCAGAGGAGCATCCTCACCGTCAGGCCTGGGTGAAGTGGAACAACGCACTGGTAGCGGAGTTGTTGACTTCACAGAACAACGATGGCAGTTGGCCAGCCGATACGGTGTGGGGTGGGTACGGCGGGCGGGTTTATACGACGTCGATGGCCGCCTTATGTCTGGAGGTCTACTACCGCTATGCCCCAGTCAGTGAAACGCCGCAGCAAGACGCTCGCCCGCAAGTAGCACGCCCCTGGCGGGCTGGTGGGGCTGGTCGGAGGTGATTCTCAGGCAGACAAACACTAGGAAACACGGTTGCTAACGTTCTCTCGTTTGACTTGCACCCCAGTGACAGTAAAATTAATAGCGTGCGATCCACTGCACTCGAAATCATTGCCAGTACGGGAATTAGGTAAAAAGAGAGCCCAAGTCCGGCCGCACCCGTAGCTGCCCTACAGTAGTTGGCTTGCCGCTACGTTACCGCCTCCTGAAGTGAGAGTTTGCCATGTTTACTCCCGGTCCACTGCAATTGTTTATCGTTGGTTTGATCGTTTTGCTCCTGTTCGGAAATCGTCTTCCTTCAGTGATGCGCTCTCTCGGCGAAGGGATCACTGAGTTCAAGAAGGGCGTGAGCAGCGATGATGAGGGCAAGAAGATCGAGGAAAAGACAGAATCCCCATCTTAGTTACTTGCCCACCGCGATGATTTCCAACGCACTGTTTGATTTTGAGCTGACCAAGTTTTATGGGCACTGACCCGATCACATTTCCGTTTCTCGCCTTCTGGAGCCCCGGACCCACGGAGATGTTGCTCATCGGCGTGATCGCGCTGCTGCTCTATGGCGGCAGGCTACCCGACGTGGCGAAAGAGTGGGGCAAGACTTTTAGCGATCTTCGTCGTAATCTCACAGGCGTACAAAACGATTTCCGAGAAGCGTTCAACAGCGAACCGGATTCTCCGCGTTTAGAGTACCACCCCGACTTCCGAGACGACTCGCTGGACGAGAACACGCTCTATGAAGATGCGTCGGTCGACGAGGCTGTTGTCGATAAGGCTGGCGCCGAAGAGATGGTCAATAACGACATGGAGCTCCGCGGCGCGCTACCCAGTGTAGACTCGAGCGCAGAGGCCCAGCGCGACCAAACACGCGACGAGGCCTCGAGCACTTGAAGTCCCGAGCCTGGGTGACTCTTCCCTCTCAAAGGTTCGCTGCTGTTTCGAGCCTCACAAGAAGACACTTTGCAGGGTGGAAGCAACGATGAGCGACTCGCACTCGAGCTACCGTAGGAGAGAAGCTTGTCGCGTCAATTAAAAAGGGGCCCACGAGAGGCTATCGTGGAAACACTTTCACGCGTCTATCAGCGTGGAATGACCACTGCCTCTGGCGGCAATGTTTCGATCCTTGATGAGAACGGCAAGCTTTGGATCAGCCCAGCGCGGCTCGACAAAGGAAAGCTCCGCCCACAGGATGTTGTCGAAATCGGCAACAATGGCGATGCTGGTGAGGGCCAGCGGCAGCCATCTTCTGAGTTGCCTTTCCATCAGGCAATCTACCAAGTGCGCCCAGATATTCACTGTGTGTTACACGCTCACCCCAGTGCACTGGTTACTTTCAGCATCGTTGAGCAAGCACCCGACACCAGGGTGATGCGACACGTTTATCGGCTGTGCGGTGAGGTGGCATTCACAAAATTTCGTATGCCCGGTTCGCCCGAACTGGGGCAAGAAATCGCCCAGGCCTTTGCAGCCGGTGCCAATTGCGTAGTTTTGGAAAATCACGGTGTAGTCGTAGGTGGGGCGACTCCGGAGATTGCTTACCGACGCTTTGAGGCATTGGAGAGGCTCTCGCGAATCCTCATTCGGGCCGCTGCGATAGGCAAACCGAAGGCACTTAACAAGCAGCAATTGCATAGGCAGGGCGAAGCGATTCCATGGGAGAGAGGGGAGCAACAGGCAAAGCCTTTGCTTCGCGAGCAAGAGTTGCGGGGTGAGCTGTGCGAATTCGCTCGGCGGGGATACGAACGCAATCTCCTGGTCACCGCCGCCGACGTCCTTTCCGTACGCATCGACGACGCGGCATTCTTGATCACTCCAGCGGCAGTTGATTGGCGTGACTTATATGCCGACGACATGACATCTGTACGAAGCGGCATCGCCTACGGACGATGCGAGCCGAGTGATGCCGTCACTTGTCACCGGGCGATTTACGAAACAAACCCGGGTATCTCAGCTATAGCCCATGCCCACCCAGTGAATGTGTCAGCGTTTAGCCTAGGCGACGTTCCCATTGAGACCGATGCGTTTCCCGAAAGCCTACTCGTATTGCGTGATATCCAGCAAGCGCCGTTTGAATTACCCTTTGAATCGCCGCACGAGCTGGCACATCTCGTTTCCCCTAAACGTCCAATAGCGATTCTTGCCAACGATGGGGCATTAATTACTGGGAAGGGCCTCTTGGATGTATTTGATCGCTTAGAAGTCTTGGAAGCCACAGCGGAAACACTCATCGATAGCCGGGCATTGGGACCAATCAAGACGATCAATCGCGAGGCAATTGATTTTTTGCGCAATGCATTTCCCGACGCCTACGGTGCCAATTGAATGCCCGTGCGTCATTTCCTCGATGAGATGAGCGTTGCACGACATATCGCTCTAAGTGGTTAACTACTAACGAGAGCCCGCGCAGCTTATACTGACTCGCTACTGGATTCCTTAAAACAATCAATCTACGATAAGACTTGTGATGGCCGAGATCGCCCCAAACCCTGCTGGTAGTACTTTCGACCACCTTTCACTTGAAGGTCGGGTGGCGCTCGTCACAGGTTCAACCACTGGGTTGGGCAAAGCGATGGCGCGCAGTCTCGCTAAAGCAGGGGCCAGGGTCGCGATCAACTATGCAAACAATCAACGACGAGCGGAGCAGACGCTTACGGAATTCCGTGAAGCAGGCCTCCAAGTCGAGCTCTTTCGCGCAAGTGTCATCGATCCCGAAGAAGTGCAGCGTTTGGCCGATGAGGTTCGCGATGCGCTGGGCCCCATCGACATCGTTGTGATCAGTGCGACACCCGAGCAGCCGCTCAAGCCCATCGAAGAGTACGACTGGGAGTTTTACGCACAGTTGCTTGATTTTTTCGTCAAGAGCCCGTTCTTGCTGGCCCAAACACTGCTCCCCCACATGAAAGAGCAGCAGTGGGGACGGATCATCAATATCGGTAGCGAGGTGTTTCATCAGGCGTGGCCCAATTTCAGTGCCTATGCTGCCGCGAAGGGCGCCCAGCATGGTTGGACGCGTTCCCTGGCGACTGAACTTGCTGCCGATGGCATTACCGTCAACATGGTCTCACCAGGTTGGATCCCCGTGGAACGCCACGAGAAAGATCCTCAAGAAGACAAGGACGAATACCTGACGAAAGTCCCCGCAGGACGATTCGGTGTGCCCGACGACCTAGCCGGGCTGATCTCGTTCCTAGCAGGCGAGAGTTCGTCGTTTATCACCGGACAAGACATCCTTGTGAACGGCGGCAAGATTGCCCCTTAGTTCTCCCCAATAGCATTTCATTCCAATCGGATCCTAGGCAGTTGTCGCAGCGATCACCTCACCTTCGATGGGCAAACACGCACCAGCTAGCGAGGCTGGCTGTGCGCTCATTGGTCATCCTTGCAGGTTGTAGCTTCTTATTGTCCACAAGTTTCGCTATGGGAGCTCAAGTAGCCGAGCAGCCAGACTTTTCTGATGCGGATATCGAGTTCTTCGAGAGCAAAGTGCGGCCGTTGTTGGTTGAGCAATGCTACCAGTGCCACAGCTCGCAGAGTGAAACGATTGAAGGAGGCCTGCGTCTCGATTCGCGAGCTGCGATCCTGGCGGGCGGCGATACGCAACCCGCGATTGTTCCAGGCGATCCCGATGAGAGCCTCCTGATTGATGCAGTGGAGTATGGTGATCTCTACGAAATGCCACCGCAGAACAAACTTCCTGACGCTAGCCTTGCTGTGCTGCGGGAATGGGTCCAACGTGGCGCGCCCTGGCCTCAAGAAGAGCTTGCTGGAGGGGGCACGCACGTCGAGGCATTCGATCTGCAAAAGCGAAAATCCGAGCATTGGGCTTGGCAGCCTTTACGAAATCCAGCTCTGCCGAACGTAGTAAAAAGCTCCTGGGTGAAGCAACCACTGGATCGCTTTGTGCTCGCCAAGCTCGAAGCGGAAGGGTTGTCTCCGGCGGATCGCGCGCAGCCACATACCCTCTTGCGGCGGGCTTACTTTGATTTGATTGGTTTGCCGCCTTCTCCGAAGGCAATCGCGGAGTTTGCCGCGGACTCGTCTCCCGATGCATTCGCGCATGTTGTCGATCAACTCCTTGCTTCGCCCCAGTTCGGTGAGCGATGGGGCCGGCACTGGCTCGATTTAATGCGCTACGCGGAGTCTCGTGGGCATGAGTTTGACTACGACACTCCGAATGCTTGGCAATACCGAGACTACGTGATTCGTGCACTCAACGCCGATGTTCCCTACGACCAATTCGTGACCGAGCATATTGCGGGCGATTTACTTGATCCACCGCGTAGGAGTTCTCAAGGAGCAGACTCTACGAAACACCGTAACGAATCGATCCTTGCGACTGGGTTCTGGTATCTGGGTGATTGGATTCACTCGCCAGTGGATACTCGCAAGGACGAGGCCGACCGCATCGATAACTCGATTGACGTGCTAAGCAAAGCCTTCCTGGGGCTTACCGTTTCCTGCGCGCGTTGCCACGATCACAAGTTCGATGCAATCTCTCAAGAGGACTACTACGCATTGGCAGGCTTCTTGCAAAGCTCCTGCTATCGGCAAGTCCGTTTCGAATCGTTGGAGCACAATCGCGAGATTGCCAGCCGACTCGACCAGCTACAAGGCGAATACGCCGGAAGAATTGCAAAACTTACAAGCGAGGGGCTGCTCATTTCAGCGGATGAGATGGAAGCAATCTTGCAAGCTGCTCAAGTTGAGTTTGCATGTGACAGTTCTGAGCCCACCACGCAAGGTCACCCGAAAAGCAAGCTGCCAATGTTGCCGGAGACTTCGCAGTTGGTGATCGACTTCGAGGACCCAGCCGCTCCCTGGTATACGGATGGCCCCGCCTACGGCGCAGGTCCCTTGCGGCGCGGGCAGTTAGTGCTCGGTACTGAAGGAACTTCAACGATTGCAGAGGTAGTCGGCCGCGGGCAGGCGCGTCTGCGACCTGATCTCGCTGATCTCACGATCCCCGCGGAGAGCCAGACGGATCCCGCGAACTCCTCGAGTAAGGAGGAGGCTCATCGAAAAAATTGGGACCAGCGTCCTGGTCGGGTGCTACGTACTCCGCTCTTCGAACTCCGTGGCGGAAAGGTCTACTATCTCCTGCGGGGAGCAGCGCAGGTCCAGGTTGTCGTGGACTCTCATCGACTCTTACATGGTCCGCTGCATAGAAACACAATCAAAACCTTCAAGAATGCCGACCGATGGCGCTGGGTTGAGCATGACCTGCGGGCCTATCGCGGGCATCGAGTTCATGTGGAGATCAGCCCCAATCAAGACCATCCCTTAGAAATCGCGATGGTAGTTGAGGGGGATATCGCCCCACAGTTGCCAGCTGGTACTACTGATACGAAGCCCAGCCAGTCAACCCTTCGCGAGGCGTTGCGCTCGCTCGTTGAGGGCACGCTCGACGAGGACGAATCACATCGCAAGATTGCGGATTGGATTTTGCAAAATCCACAACATTGGCCAGCCGCTAGTCGCATGAAAGTCGAGCAAGCGCTTGCTGAATACCAACAGCGGCGACAGCATGTCTTGGAAGATTTGCGGCGGGCGTCCGCACTTGCCCCAGCTATCTGGGACGGTGATTCAGAAAACGAGCAGCTACTCATCCGTGGTAACACACGCACTCCTGGTCCGTTGGTCGAGCGGCGATTGCTGAGTGCAATCGCAGGGGACCAGCAGACCAAGATTACCAGTGGCAGCGGCCGACTGGAATTGGCAAACCGGATGCTAGACGAGGGTAACCCATTCCCAGCACGCGTCATGGCTAATCGCATTTGGCATCATCTCACTGGTCGAGGGATCGTTCCATCTGTTGATAACTTTGGAGTTCTCGGCCAGGCGCCAACCCACCCTGAGTTGCTTGACAATTTGGCGTCGCGTTTCATTGAATACGACTGGTCGATCAAGTCACTCGTGCGCGAGATCATGCTCAGTCAAACCTACCAGATGTCGAGCATTTCGAACTCTCACGCAGCCGAACAGGACCCGCAGAACTTGCTGTTACACCATATGCCTATTCGACGACTACAGGCAGAAGCGATTCGCGATTCCATGCTCAAGCTTGCTGGCCATCTCGATTCACAGCAATTTGGACCAAGCGTGCCAACTTATCTGACGAAGTTCATGAATGGTCGTGGGCGTCCGGCTCACAGCGGGCCGCTCGACGGGGAAGGACGTCGTACGATTTATATCTCTGTACGGCGCAATTTCCTCTCTCCCTTCATGCTCACCTTCGACACCCCTCAGCCTGTCGGACCCTTGGGACGTCGCAGCGTATCCAACGTGCCTGCCCAGGCACTGGTTCTGTTGAACGATCCGTTTGTCGCACAGCAGGCTCAGCGCTTTGCCAAGCGACTCATCGAATTAGAAGGCGATCAACGGCGGCGCATCGACCGGCTGTATCTCGAAGCTTTTGCTCGCCTACCAGAAAAATCCGAAGCGGCAGCCGCTCAGGATTTTCTCGTGGTGCAAGCTGCGCAGCATCAGGCGATCGCAGGCAAGAAATCGGTTCCCGAAGAAGCCTGGACGGATTTGTGCCACGTGATCTTCAATGTGAAGGAGTTCATCTACCTCGATTAGTCGAGCGTATTGCCCATCCATGACCCAGTTCCCCTGCCATCGACTTGTGAGTCCTCCGCTTACGCGTCGTGCCATGCTACACCAAGCGGCATGCGGCATTGGTGGCGTTGCGCTCTCCGCGATACTGGCGGAACAAGTCCAGGCCGCCAACCTTGCTGAGCCAACCGATACCTACGGTACACACTTCAAGCCGACCGCTCGTAATGTAATTTTCCTCTACATGGATGGCGGCCCCTCGCAAGTCGATACCTTCGATCCGAAGCCCCTGCTTTCGCGAGACAACGGCTTGCCCTTTAAGATGAAGATGGAACCGACTCAGTTCGACAACAATGGATTCACGCTCGGCAGTCCTTGGAAGTTCAAGCAGTACGGCCAGTGCGGCACCCCGGTCAGCGAGTTGTTTCCACACATTGCCCAACATGTCGACGACATGGCCGTCATTCGTTCGATGACCTCGGATTTCTCTGAGCATACCAACGCCAATTACTTTCTGCACACGGGTAGCGGCCTGCAAGGCCGTCCCAGCATGGGGGCTTGGCTGAGCTATGGGCTGGGCAGTGAGTGCAAAGATTTACCTTCGTTTGTCGTGTTGAACGGTGGACTGATTCCGCCCGGTGGGCTCGATTGCTT
Source organism: Adhaeretor mobilis (assembly GCF_007741515.1). Lineage (GTDB taxonomy): Bacteria > Planctomycetota > Planctomycetia > Pirellulales > Lacipirellulaceae > Adhaeretor > Adhaeretor mobilis. Next base: position 3,906,166 of record NZ_CP036263.1, on the reverse strand, counting down.
CAACAGTGGCTTTTTGCCAGCCAGCCATCAGGCGAGTATTTTCCAGGCGGGCGCTACTCCCCTGGCGAATGTCGTGCCGTTGGAGAAGCGACCTAGCTTGCAACGCAGTAAGCTTGCGTTGCTCAGTCAGCTCGATCAGCATCGCCTAGCTCGATTGGGAGCCAACGATGCGATCGAGTCGGCTATCGCGAACTATGAACTCGCCTTTCGCATGCAGGCTTCTGTGCCGATGCTGGCCGATACTTCCGACGAGACGCAGCGCACGCAGAGTATGTACGGCTTGGATAGCAAGAATGAGCACACTGCAATATTTGGTCGCCAGTGCCTTCTCGCACGACGACTTGTTGAACAAGGCGTTCGCTTTATTGAGTTGACCTGCCCGCAGACAAAGGGCAACGACCGTTGGGACCAGCACGGCGATCTCTTCAAAGGACATACGGAAAATGCGCTAGCTGTCGATCAGCCCATCGGAGCTTTGCTAAGCGATCTCAAGGGGCGCGGGATGCTCGACGAGACATTGGTCGTTTGGACAGGAGAGTTCGGGCGTACCCCGTTCGCGCAAGGAACCAACGGACGCGATCACAATCCATTCGGATTTAGCCTGTGGATGGCCGGTGGCGGCGTGCGGGGTGGTGTCATTACCGGTGCTACCGACGAGTATGGGTACAAGGCAGTCGAGAATAAGCGAAGAATGCACGATCTTCACGCCACGATGTTGCACTTGTTGGGCGTTGATCACACACGACAGACCTACCGCTTTAGTGGACGTGACATGCGCCTGACCGATGTGCATGGCGATGTGATCGAAGAAGTTATCGCTTAGAAAACGTACCCCTGTAGCTCAATCGACATAAGGCAAATCTCCTTTTTTCGCCTTTGCCAGTTCCACGAGCAATTTTGCAATGCAGGTAACGACTGCTTGCAAATACTTTTCGCCCTTCGCAGCTGTTGCTTGGCGGGGATCTCCGCTGCCAGTATCAGAGTGTACACGCGACCACGGTCGCGGCGTCCACACACCCGGTTGTGCGAGGCCATCGATTGCAAATGGCGTGCGTGGCCCTTCGCCTGCATGATCGAGTTCAACAAGTTCTGGGCACAGGTGAAGCAGCAGGCTCGTTTCCATTTCGTCCGCGTGATCGCCGGGCAGTTCGAAGAGTTTGGCCTTAACTTCGGGAATCAGTTGAAAGAAGTTGGTAACCACAATGAGCGAGCCGTGCTCGCTTTGCAAGTCGCGCACCAAGGGCTGAAATTGATTGCCGCCGTGGGCGTTGAGTATTACTAGCCGGTCAATGCCCTGGCTCTTGAGCGAGCGTACCACATCGCCAAGGATCGCCAGTGCTGTGGTCGTACGAATGCTCACAGCACACACTTGGTCTAACTGCTGTTCGTCGTTGCCAAACGGGATCGTTGGCAACACAACAACCCTCGCACCCGACTGATGAGCTTGCTCAGCCGCTTGCTCCGCAATAGCGCTTGCTTCGATTACATCGGTGCCGTAGGGCAGATGCCAATTGTGGGCTTCGGTAGCGCCCCAAGGAAGAATGGCGACGGTGGGAGGTTCGGCGGACAGTTGCCTGTGATTGGCTTCCATCAGCAAGTACGGGCGTGGTTCGCTCAAGCTGTCGCTCCTATGTTCTAAATAGCAGACGGATCTAGTCTCGCCGATCTCTCTCGCTTCGGTAGAGTCGCCTACTCAACTCAATGTACGCAAATCGAGGGCTCTGATGACGCACAGCATTAGTAGAATATCAAGGGCACATCCGATATGATAGCTCTTCCAATCGATGAATCCATTCCACCCCGTTCGATACTGTCGTAGGCAGCCGAATCATTCTGCCTGTTAGCTAAGTTGGTAAAGCCAAGGGCCATTGACGTACTATGCAGACCACGACCCTCACTGAGGAAATCAAGGAAGCCCTAATAGGCGGCATTCGCGGAGGCGTTTCATTCGATCCAGTCATCCGCGGCATTCACGCTACCGATGCCAGCCACTACCAAATCAATCCGGCTTGCGTCGTCACGCCGCTAGACGAAGCGGACGTGTCCGCGGCCCTGGAGCTGGCTACCCGCTTCCGCATGCCGATTACTCCCCGTGGCGGCGCAACGGCACTTTCGGGGCAGACGTTCGGCCCGGGGATGGTGCTCGACTTGTCGCGGCACTTTACAAAGATATTGGAGATCAATCCCGAAGAGGGCTGGGCGCGTGTTCAGGCGGGCGTGGTGCGAGATCAACTGAATCGCGAGCTGGCCAAACACAGCATGCAATTCGCGCCTGACCCGGCAACCTCTTCGAGGGCAACAGTTGGCGGCATGATCGGCAACAACTCAGCCGGTACGCGATCAATCGTTCATGGTAAGACGATCGACCACACGCTTGAAACGAGAGTCGCTCTCGCCAGCGGCGAAATTCTAGATTTCACTGCAGGCTCTCCCGAATCGTGGCAACATACTGCCGAGGGGCGATTGGCAGAATTGCAGCGCGGCGTGTCGACGATTGTTGCTGAGAATTGCGACGAGATTCTAGAGCGCTATCCTAATGTGATGCGGCGAGTTGCCGGCTACAACCTCGATGAATTCGTCGATGACGCTGGATACACGGGCCCGATTGGCCCCCGCGACAACGCTGGAACGCGGCCCTGGAATCTTTCCAACCTCGTGGTCGGTTCTGAGGGCACGCTGGCTACTATTTTGGAAGCGAAGGTGCGGATCGTTCCCCTGCCTGCCGCCACTGCTATGTGCCTCATGCATTTTGAGGACGAAATTGCGGCGCTGGAAGCTGTGCCAGGAATTCTTGAGCACAAGCCGTCCACGGTGGAACTGCTCGACGGCAAGATGCTCATTGAAGCCAAAATTAATGCGTCCACAAAGCACATTGCTGGCTGGATTGAGGGAGCACCTAATGCAGTTCTGATCGTGGAATTTTCCGATCAGCCACAAGCTGCAGGGCCTAGGGCTCTCACGTTCGCCAAGTGGGCCATCGAGAATAACTACGGGTATTCTTGCCCCGTAGTGATCGAACCTCTAGCACAGACGGCGGTCTGGGATACACGTCGATTAGGTCTGGGACTGATCTCCAACGTAAAGGGGCCTGTCAAAGGCCAAGCCTTCGTGGAAGACGCCTGCCTGCCAGTTGAAGTCCTCGCGGAGTACATCGCGAAGATGCAGCAGGTTTGCAAAGACCGCGGTGTAGACAGCTCGATGTACGCCCATGCGTCGGTCGGTGTGATTCACTTCCGCCCGGTGCTTGATCTCCACCGCGAAGAACACCGGCGTTACATGCATGAAATTGCCGAAGAGTCTTTCAATTTGGTCGTCGGATACGGCGGTGCCTTTGCCGGGGAACATGGCGACGGACAAGTTCGCGGCGAATTCGTTCCGAAATTCTATGGCGAGAAAATTTACGAAGCGTTTCGTCAAGTCAAAGGATTGTTTGATCCCGACAACCTGATGAACCCTGGCAAGGTGATCGATGCCCCCTCGATGATCGATCCAGAGACACTACGCTACGGCACGAACTACCAAGAAGCAGAAATTCCAGCCTCGTTTCGCTACGCCGACCAGGGCGGCTTTCGCTTGGCGGTTGAGCAATGTAATGGTGTCGGCGCGTGCCGCAAGATCGACGCCGGCACGATGTGCCCCTCGTACATGGCGACTCGCGACGAAAAGGACAGTACGCGGGGCCGCGCCAATGCTCTGCGATTGGCGATGTCGGGTCAGCTGGGGGCGGACGCAACCTCTGCGCTCGCCTCCGACGGAGTTCATGATGTGCTCTCGCTGTGTTTGTCCTGCAAAGCATGCAAATCCGAATGTCCTAATGCGGTTGATATGTCGCGGATGAAGGCCGATGCCCTGCAGATGCGCTACGACCAACGAGGCGTACCTCGCGCGGCACGGCTATTTGGTGGCTTTCCAGATCAAGTCCGACTTGCTGGGCGTTTGGGCAGGGTCGCAGCACTATTCACCAAGCTGCCAGGGGCTCGCTGGTTGATCAATAAATTGGTAGGAGTCGATCCGCGCCGCCCACTGCCTGCTCCGGCAGCAGAGAATCTTCAGTCGCTGCTCAAAAAGCGTTCGCTCTCTACGTCCGCGGCCAAGCCAACCCGGGGCCGCGTCGTGCTGTTCGACGACACCTTTGCCAATTACCTGGAGCCAAGCATTGGCTTGGCGGCAGTGAACCTGCTAGAGGGCCTCGGCTACGAGGTGATACTCGCCCAAGCGGGCTGCTGCCAACGCCCACGCATCTCGGTGGGGCTCGTGCGGGAAGCGAAAGAACACGGCACGAAAACACTCACCAATCTCGACAAGTTCGCCCGCGAAGGTTTACCGATCCTCTGCTTAGAACCGTCCTGCGCTAGCTCCCTGGCAGGGGACTTGCCTGATTTGATTGACGATGCAGAGCTGGGCAAACGCGTCGCTGGACAGATTCAACTCCTGGAGACGTTCCTGCTGGATGAAGGTATTGACCTTTCCTGTGATGCAGATGAAATATTGTTGCACGGGCACTGCCATCAAAAGGCTATTTTCGGCACACAGGCGATTCATTCATTGTTTGCCCGTGTCGATGGAACTAATCTGGAAGAAGTAGACTCAGGTTGCTGTGGTATGGCGGGTTCGTTTGGCTACACGCACTACGAATTATCCGAGCAAATCGGCGAGGATCGGCTCTTCCCTGCCGTTCGCGAAGCGAAAGCCGCTGGCAAGCAGATCCTGGCTAGTGGAACCTCGTGCCGGCAACAGCTGAGCGATTTTCTCGGAGTCGAAGCGAAGCATTGGGTAGAAGTCGTTCAGCCCGAGACTCAAGCTACGAAAGATCACTCGCAGGACCCGGTGTTGGAGAAATTATGAAGTTGCTCTCTGTACGTCAGAAGCTCGCTGCGAATCCACTGGCCGACGTGGCCGGTGAAGTGCGCAAGCAGCTAGATTCGCTCAATCTGGATGTCCCCCAAGGCGATGTGGCAATTACTGTAGGCAGTCGAGGGATTTCTAACATTCCGAGAATTGTCAAAACCACGGGCGAGTGGCTCGCCGATCACGGCGCAAAGCCGTTCATCGTGCCCGCGATGGGTTCGCACAACGGCGGGACTGCCGAGGGACAGCAGCAGATGGTCGAGTCGCTCGGCATGAGCGAAGCAGCCATGGGCATGCCTATTCGCAGTAGCATGGAGTGCGTGAAGCTCGCGTCGGTCAAGACGGGCGACGTGTGGATGGATCGCCATTGTTACGAGTCGGCTGGCGTGCTGGTCTTGAATCGTGTGAAGCTGCACACCTGCTTTTCAGGTCCCGTGCAAAGCGGCATCACAAAAATGATGGTCGTCGGTATGGGCAAGACCCCCTCCGCCCAGACCTTTCATTCCAGCCCGACGCCACAGATGAAGCACATGCTATTAGAGATGGGACAGGTGCTTATCGATTCAGGGAAAATCTTCGCCGGGCTTGCGATCCTTGAAGATGGTTTCGATGAGACTGCCGAACTACACGCATTGCGACCGGGCGAGATTCTCGATCGCGAACCCAAACTGCTGGAAAAGCACCGCGAGTACTTTCCAGGCATTCCCATTGATGAGCTCAACACGTTGGTCGTTGATTCGATCGGCAAGACTTTCAGCGGAACCGGCATGGACACCAATGTGATCGGTTATCGCGGTGTTAAGGGCTACGAGGATCTCGACCGACCAAACATCAGCGTGATCGCGGCTCTCTCGCTCGTTGAAGCGTCCAAGGGAAACGCGATCGGTGTCGGCCTGGCCGATTTCATTACACAACGTCTACGTGACGAAATTGACGAATCCAAAACGTTCTTGAACGTGTATACCACAGGCGACATGGAACGTGCCAAAATCCCCGCCACCCTTGCCGACGACGAGACTGTGTTCGAGAAGATATTTGAGCGCTATGGCGCAGAACGATTCATGCTGGTGCCCAATACCTTGCATCTCGACCACCTTTACGTGAGCGAAGACTTACGTGAGGAAGTCGCAGCCCACCCGCTTTGCGAAATCGATTCTGAGCCAGTCGAACTTACTTTCCAAGGCGGAAGGCACCAACTCGCCTTTTGAGCCACGCAGGAACTCACACTTCTGATCAGTGTGGCGAGTAGAATGGAATGATGCCACTCATTGAGCTCAATAACGTATCGAAAACTTACGACCTTGGCGAGGTCAAGGTTCATGCGCTTAAGGGGACAACCTTAAACATTGAGCAAGGCGAGTATGTTGCCCTAATCGGCCCCTCAGGTTCGGGGAAATCAACCCTCATGAACACCCTCGGTTGCTTAGATCGGCCCACCGAGGGTAGTTACCGATTGGCGGGCGAAGAAATCGCTACGATGTCGCGCAACGAGCGAGCGAAAATTCGCAATAAACGCATGGGCTTTGTGTTTCAGAACTTCAATCTGCTGGCCCGCACTCCTGCTATTGAAAACGTAGAGTTGCCGCTCTTGTACACCAAGGGCCTCTCGCCCAAGCAGCGACGGGATCGCTCGATTTCTTTACTCGAGCAGGTGGGGCTTGGCGACCGGCTTGATCATCACACCGGTCAGCTTTCTGGCGGGCAGCAACAGCGGGTCGCCATCGCACGCGCCTTGGTCAACGAGCCCGACATTCTCATGGGCGACGAGCCTACAGGTAATCTCGACACGACCACCAGTCGCGAGGTGATTGGGCTGTTTCGTAAGTTGAATGAGGAGGACGGCCTGACAGTGATTCTGGTCACTCACGATCAAGAGGTCGCCCGCAATGCCCGACGGACCGTGGTCCTGCGAGATGGTGAGATCATTTGCGATACGGCCGATTTCGCCGAGGCGCTATCCGCTTTGCATGAGCACGACGGAGAGTTCGCTCCCACATAGTGCCCCTATTGATGGAACCCGCGATTCAGGCTATCGGTAGCCCTCCTGCGGGCTCTCGATGAATTCAGGAAAGAACTCACGCTAGGAATCTTAGGCAGCAGGATGCAGTCATCCGCCTTGGTGAGTCACTCCGACGCTGAATAGCTAACTGAGGTTTGAACGGTCGGGAATACACGCCGTTGTGGTGTGTGAACTTCAGCTTCAACCAAGCTGTATTAAAGCGGAGGTACTATTTCACCACCATCACGAGTGGCCATGGCACGCCAGACTTCAGTGGCAATCTCATCAGCGATCGATTGTACCGAACCATCAAGAAGAGCGACTTGCACTTGCCCTGGGTGAAAGCTGCGTGAGGTAATCATCGCGTAGGTAGGGTCGCCAGCACTGCCGTTTTTACCTTCTTGCCAAGAGTTGTAATCCGCATCCACTTCTTCGCCGCCCATCGTGTACGGTACAGCCGTATTGGGTGTCATCGTTGCCGTGAAACCGGTGTGGTGCACTCGCCCGTCTGGCCATTCGGTATGCCCGGTGTTTTTTTCGTCAGCACCTGATTTAACGGCAGCAATCGCTTCGGCGATGGTGTTGGGGATGTCATTTGTTGCAGGACCACCGTTGCGTGTGTAAGGCGTCCAAGCTTTGACTTCGGCGCAGAGCAGCGTGTTGCTCGTTCCATCGGTGACGCGAGCGAGTGGCAAATTGCTGTTCGGATAAAAGATGCCATTGCCCCCCTCTTGAGTCGTCGGATCAAAGACAAACCAGGTTCCAAAGTTGAACCCATAGTTCGTAGGCCACAGTGTTGGACGATTGTCCGAAAAGGTACGGGACTCATTGCTATTGAAGTCACTGGGGCATTGAAAGACTGCAATTCGAACATCGCTAATTGCCTGTTGATCATCCCAGGCAGCTTCGATGTTCACCAAATCTCTCAAGTTGTCTTGTTCGAGGTAACTGAGGATGCGACCGTGAACGCCCCAAGAACCGTTATTGCCAGTGCTGGTAACACTCAGGTCGACCAAAGCACTTGGGGGGAGGTAGCCTCTAGTGCTTTCGTAGTTGAGGATTCCAATTCCTAGTTGACGCATGTTGTTCTTGCATTGATTACGCCTTGCTGCCTCTCTCGCAGCTTGCACAGCGGGGAGTAGCAAACCTACCAGGACGCCAATAATGGCAATCACAACCAAGAGTTCGACAAGTGTGAAAGCATTACGATGTAGCCTCGTGCTCTTGTTCTTCATCTGATCCTCTGACAGTTCTCAAGAATTGGAACATAGCATGTTCCCAATAGTGGATTTGTATGCCCAGCAATCCTCGTGCCATACGACGATTTCACATACTGTTCGTTTACGTTGGCAGCATCTACAATGAAATGTTTCCATCAATATGATGTCCGCAGTATGATGTCCGCAGCAAGTGGCGTCAGTCGATTCGACACTTAGTGTCGATTTAATCGACACTCCCCAAGAAAGCAGTAGAGGGATAAGAAGCGATGCGCATTCCGATTCGCTATCAATTCATGCTACCGCTGCTGGGAGTTGCTGTCGCAAGCTTGGTGGCAATAGGCATTATCAATGCTCGCTGGGCCACACAACAAACGAGAAATCGTATCGAACAGCAGCTTCGTGGAGTCGTCTCCGTTCTTACCAACAGTAGCTATCCACTGACTAACTCAGTCCTGAAGCAGATGGGTGGGCTGGCTAACGCGGAATTCGTACTGACCGACTCCAACGGGAAAAGACGGGCGGCTAGTGGCCTGTCAAGTTTTAATACGCAAGAGCCAAATGGATTGACGAGCAGAACTGCCGAGGACGTCACGCTAGGGCCACCGCTACTTATCGACTCCAAACCCTACCTGCACTCTTCGATTTGGGTGCAGAGACGGACACGACTTGCCGAGCCGAACGTGCTGCATATCTTGTTCGCTCAGGAAGAGTTCGATGCGGCCTGGCGGGCGGCATTCTTCCCACCGTTTCTAGTTGGGGTAGGAACTCTGGCTGCTGTTGCCATCGTCATCCATCTTGTAGCAGGCAGGGTCAGTAAAATCTTGGCACAACTAGGCAGCGATGTGAGGCGTTTGTCACAAGGAGACTATACTGATATTGAACAACCTGCTTGGAACGACGAAACAAGAGATTTAGCAACTTCAATCAATCAAGCAGCTGGTCAGTTGGCAGAATATGAAGTCGAGCTGCGACGGACAGAGCGATTGCAAACAGTTGCCATGTTGGGAGCTGGTTTGGCTCACGAAATGCGGAACGCAGCAACAGGGTGTCGCCTAGCTCTCGATTTGCATGCTGAAGAATGTCGTGAAAAGCAAAATGACGACAGCCTGGAAGTTGCTAGGCGTCAGCTGGTGTTGATGGAGAATAAATTGCAGCAACTGTTGCAAATAGGCCGTCCGTCGGTCGATACGACTGACAGGCTCACGGATCTTTCGGCGCTCGTCTCGGAGTCCATCAGCCTGATTCAGCCCGCCGCACGGCATGCTGGAATTCATCTCAGCTGGGACCCACCCGACGAAGAGGTAACCATCCAAGCAGATGCGGAACAGCTGAGTCAAGCAATCATGAATCTTTTGCTCAATGCCCTCGACGCTGCCGCCAAGAACCAAGCCAGGGGTGAGCAAGTGGGCTCGGTCCAAGTGGAAGTCAATCGTTTCGCCGACGAGTCGGAATTGATCGTCTCTGATACCGGCAGCGGCCCCAGTGGCAAAGCCGCCGACAATGTTTTTGAGCCCTTCGTTACCAGTAAACCAGAGGGCGTTGGCATTGGATTGGCGGTCGCCAAACGAGTGGTCGAATCTTGTGGCGGTCAAATCGGTTGGACCCGTGCCGCTGGTCTCACAAAATTTCGGATGCGATTGCCGTTGGCAACAGCAGGAGTAAACCATGTCTAGAATCTTGGTCGTCGATGACGAACAGTCAATTTGCTGGGGCTTCGTCAAACTCGGCGAGAACATGGGGCACCAAGTTACGACAGCAGCCTCTGCTGAAGAAGGACTACGGTTAGCAGCCCAGTTGCCTCCTGATCTCTTGATACTCGATGTGCGATTGCCTGGCATGGACGGACTAACAGCCTTGGATAAATTCCGGGCTTTGATCGGCAGTGCTCCCGTTATTGTCATCACAGCTTTTGGCGCTCTAGATGTTGCAGTTGAGGCAGTTCGCGGAGGTGCATTTGAATATCTCATCAAGCCTTTTGACTTAGCGGATGTGCGTGCAGCAATTGAGCGAGCACTACGCAGTGTTGATGACATTGCTGTCGCTCCTTCGCATGATGCCTCGGACAATGCCTTGCATGGTGAAATGGTCGGAGCAACCCCGGTTATGCAGTCGCTATTCAAGCGAATCGCGTTGGCTGCTCAATCGGAAGCGAATATTCTGGTGACCGGCGAAAGTGGAGTCGGCAAAGAACTAGCCGCTCTTGCCGTCCATCGCTACAGCCCAAGAACCGAATTTCCATTCGTCGCCGTCAATGTTGCTGCCTTGAATTCCAATCTTGCCGAATCAGAATTGTTTGGTCATGTCGACGGTGCATTTACGGGAACTAAAGGCACAAGAGTTGGACTATTGCAACAAGCCGATGGTGGAACACTTTTCTTGGATGAAGTAGCTGACATCCCGATACAACTACAAGTGAAACTCCTGCGTGCAATCGAACAACAAGAAGTCCTGCCAGTCGGGGCTGACGAGCCAGTCAAGACTTCCTTTCGCGTGATTTCGGCAACTCATCAGAATCTGAACAGTCAGGTGAAAGCGGGGGCGTTCCGACACGATCTGTTTTATCGAATCTCTGCATTTGAAATAGAAATCCCGGCACTCCGACAGCGGGTCGAAGACATTCCTCTGTTAGCATCCTATTTTGCTGCACAGGTAGGTGGCGGTTCCCTCTCGATGGCTGAAGACACCCTGGCTGATTTGAAACAACGCCCCTGGCATGGCAACGTGCGAGAGCTACGCAATGCAATAGAGCATGCTAGTGTTGTGGCACGCACAGGGATCATCCTGCCCGAACATTTACCCCTAGAACAAGCGAGTTGGAATCCTGAAGAAGCAACGCCAACAAGAAGCGCAAGCCTAACAGATGCCTCCAATCAACGAGCCAACGAACTGCTCGACGATCCAACCGCATCGGGCATGGTCTACGAAACGTTACTTAAGGAGGCGGAAGCACCGCTGCTTAGCCGTGCGATGGAACGTTTTGGTAATGAATGTGCTCCAGCCGCTCGTGCCCTCGGCTTGCATCGCACCACGCTTAAGAAGAAGCTCAAACAGCACAATATTGAGAGTGATTGATTGAAGCTAAGGGTTTCGCACCTCTGCAGTTAGGGGGCGGTGTGAATCTGCTGGAGTTGGACAAGCCGAGGCAGATTCTGTTTGGTGCCAAGCTGCTGAGCTAGATACGACGACTCAGCCAGACTGACCATTCTCTCGGGCAGTCGGCGAATCCAACTGACTTATCTTCTCGCAACTAGATTGCAGCGTCGCCTTGAAACTTCTATGCGTCTAACAGTAGTCCCAGAACATTCCGCCTCGGGACGGCACGAACGAAAGTATGAAATAACGACTCAAGACATCTGGTGTGCTGCTAAATCGACTTCAGACCCAAAGTCCCAAAACTTGGCGAATGTGCAGCTTAGGACAGCCTAAGCGTGAATGATTACGATTCTGGGCGATATCGTGGGTCCGGTTAGGACGATTGTACGGATTTAGGCTGCATAACTGGTCTTTTCGGCATATTGCGACGAATTGACAGGATTATGAGAAGGTCCGTCGTCAGCATCGCCCAATCCGGTAGGTTCCGCACCAGGAAGTCCCGGCTGTTTCTTTCCGTGCTGCTGTGCCTGATCTGTTCGTCCATTGGCCAAGCGGAGAATGATGATTCGATTCTCCCATTCATCAAGCAGGAGCAGCGTCGCGTGCGCTATCGCGATCCGGCTTGCTTGCCGGACGTGTACGTACCGCTCACCCCGCCACCTCCAACCGTTAGCTCGCCTTTGCCTTCCGATGCCGATCGGCTGCTCTCTTTGGACGAGGCGATCCGGCTGGCGCTAGCCGATTCGGAAGTGGTTCGCACCCTGGCCGGATCGATAGCGGTTTCCAGCGGCCGTACGATTTACGATCCGGCAATTACGAATAACTCAGTAGACCAACAGCGGGCGGCGTTCGATCCGCAACTCGATGTGCGAAACACCTGGGCTCAGAACGAACCGCCCGTAGCTATCATTGATCCGGGGGACCCCAATCGCGCTGTCTTCGGTGGTATAAAGACGGAGAACCACAACGTCGCAATTGACCTTTCGCAACGCAATCTTTCGGGCGGCACCTCCAGTGTTCGCTTCGGCAACGATGCCTCAACGTTCTCTCCAGGGATTTTTGCATTAAGTCCGCAGAATCGTTACGCCACGGAGCTGAGTTATACGCAACCGCTATTGAGTGGTAGTGGCGTCCTGGCAAATCGTGTGCCCATTGTGCTCTCGAGGATCGATACCGAACGCTCCTTCTTTCAATTTCGGGATAGCGTCCAGGAGCTCGTACGTGGAACCATCGAAGCCTACTGGGCAGTCGTGTTCGCCCGGACTGATGTGTGGGCCCGAACGATTCAAGTAGAACAAGCCGAAGCGCTGCTGAAGTATTCTGAGGCACGCAAGAAGACTGGGTTCGCAAATGTGACGGAAGTAGCCCAATCACAATCCGCGCTTGCACAGTTTCGTGCTAGTCTGATCTCGTCCCGTGCAAACCTATTAACGCGCGAGGCAGCGCTGCAAAACATGCTTGGGATTCCGCCCAGTGCCGTCGATCGATTTGTGCCTAGCACTCCACCCACAAATGATCGCATTGAATTCGATTGGAACGAGATCACACAAATCGCCCAGCAGCGACGCCCCGACCTCATCGAGCTGAAGCTGGTGATCGAAGCCGATCAGCAGCGTTTGTTACTTGCGCAGAATCAAACCCAGCCCAACCTCGACCTCGTGGCACTCTACCGGTGGAATGGCCTGGAAGGTGAGATGCCAAACGGTGGTCGCCTGGGTACCGGCGGCAATGAGGCGACCGATTGGGCCCTGGGCGTGAACTTTTCTGTTCCTTTGTTCCTCCGTCAAGAACGGGCCACACTGCGATCTGCCCAGCTAATTGTCACGCGAGACCGTGCCAATCTCGAGCAAGGCGTCCACAACGCACGTCACTTGCTCGCACTCAATTTCAGAAACTTGGAAACCTTCTACCAACAATACGAGGCATTCCAGGAAGCGCGGGAAGCGGCTTACATCTTCTTGAAGCGACAGCTTGCTGCCCGCGAATTGCAACAACCTGTTTTGCTGTTCAACGTGCTGCAGGCCCTGGGCGATTGGGGTAACTCGGTGAGTCAGGAAGCCCAAGCACTTGCCCAGTACAACACAGAACTGGCCAATCTCGAACGCCAGTCGGGAACCATCCTGGAAACGCACGGCGTGTTCTTTTGGGAGGATCGCTACTGTTCGCTCGGCCCATTGTGGGCCGCTCGACAGGGAAAGCTCTACCCGCGTGACATTCGGCCAAGTAAGAATGAACCCCAGTACCCCATCGGAGACGAGCCGGCAGAGGAATTCTTCGATCTCGACTACTCCCTCAAGCGTCTACCACCCACCACCGACGAGCCGGCAAAGCGATCACCACCTCCGCTGCCCCTACCGCCAGCAGAAACACCTCAGAAGACACCTGAGTTGTTGCCCAAATCAAGCGGTAGCGCCACAGCAGTTCTTGCATTTCCCGAATCGGTCGCTCGTCAATAGATGCTCCTCTGCTATTCGTATCTCAAAGCATCGATCGGATCGAGACGGCTTGCTTTCAAAGCCGGGTAGAAGCCAAAGAATATCCCAACCCCTGCGGCGAAGACAATCGCCACGACTGCCGCTGGAATGGAAATCACCACCGGCCAATCGGTACCGCTGGAGAACGAGTTAATGGCCGTAGTCAGTGCTACCGATCCACCCACGCCCAGGGCGAATCCGATGACTCCACCAACGAAGGAAAGCACGACAGATTCGACTAAGAACTGTAGTAGAATGTCTTTCGATTGCGCACCCACGGCCATGCGGATGCCAATCTCGCGAGTTCGCTCCGTTACGGAGACCAACATCGTGTTCATAATCCCGACTCCACCGACGACCAACGAGATGCCAGCGATTGATGCCAGCATGAGTGTCATGGTGCCCGTGACCACGCCCAGGATGTCTGCGATTTCAGTCATGTTCTGCACTTGGAAGTCGGCCATTTCATCGGGACCGATACGATGACGCTCTAGGAGTAGTTGTCGAATGTCGAACTCTGCGTCGGACATACTGTCGCTCGATTTTGCAGTCGCCATAATGGCGTGGACATTTTGAAAGTGAGAGCCATAAAGTCGTTTCTGCATCGTCGATACAGGGACGAGAACAATGTCGTCCTGATCTTCGCCCACAAGATTGGCTCCCTTTGCTTCTAACACGCCAATCACTTCGAAAGGAATGTTGTTGATGCGAATCTTCTCACCAATGGGATTAGTGGTTTGGAAGAGTTTAGCAACGAGTGTGTGGCCAATGACACATACTTTCGAGGCAGAATCGATATCGCGTTCCGTGAAAAAACCACCTGTTCCCAGACCCCAATTACGAACTGCAAGGTATTGCTCACCGACGCCGTACAGTTCGCGAGGGCTCCAGTTAGAGTTTCCGTAGATCATTTGGGCAGCGAATCCTACGATCGGAGACGACGACACTACCGAAGGGCACTCCTGGGCGATGGCATCGGAGTCCTCCGCCGTTAGCGTGACGGTCGTACCCTGGCGGACTCCGAATCGACGCCGGCTAGCAGGCCTCACAATCACGACGTTGGTGCCGAGTGAATCAAACTGCCCTTGAACCAAACTGCTCGCACTCTGGCCAATCGAAACCATTGCCGTAACCGCGGCGATACCAATCACAACGCCAAGCACCGTGAGGCTGGCGCGCATTTTGTTCTTCGCAAGTGCACGAATCGCTATGCGCAGGGTAGCCAGTAAGTTCATTCAGAGGCTCTTGGAGTGCGTCGTTGTTTGAGCGATGCGGGCGCGTAGGTACCACGATTAGTTGGTTTTCTTGCCAGTGACAAGTTCCTGATCTTTCTCTAAATCGCCTGACACAATCTCTGTGAAGCGATTGTCGCTGATGCCAGTCGTGATCTCGGTCGCCCTAAGCTTACCATCGTTTGCGACCCAGACATGTCGCTTATCGCGTTTCTTGCCATCGTCTACCTTTTGCTCGGCAGAGGCATTTTCTTTCGACTCTCGATCCTGCTCTTGGCCGGCCTCTAGTAGTTTGCGATCTTTCTCTCGAACTAACTCTTTCTCTTCCGGATAAAATCGCAGTGCAGCGTTGGGCACGCACAAGACGTCCTCCTTCACCTCAATCGTGAAGGAGAGGCTTGCCGTCATGCCTGGCAGCAACTTGAGATCGGGGTTAGCTGCCGACACGACGACTGGGTACGTCACTACATTCTGATTCTCAGTGGGACTGAAGCGGATCTGCTCGATCTTGCCCTCAAACAGATCGTCCGGATAGGCATCGACCGTGAATTGCACGGATAACCCCCCGACTTGTGCCCGGCGGATAAGCCCGATGTCCGCTTCATCGACTGAAGCAAAAACGTGCATGCGCTTGTCCATTTCAGGCGCGATCACAAAGAGTTCAGGAGTCTGAAACTGCGCGGCAAGGGTTTGCCCAAGGTCGATCATCTTCTTGATGACAATGCCATCGACTGGAGATCGTATTTCCGCGTAACCGAGATTCGCTTCGGAGTTTTCCAAGGTTGCTACTGCCTGCTCAACAGCAGCTTCGGCGACTTCCAGCTGCGCCGCTAGCGACATTCGCGTAAAGTGGAACTGATCAATTTCTGTTTGCGAGATGTAGTCCACGCTCTCAGAACGCAGTGCAACCGAGCGCGCTTCGTCGTTGGTCGCCTGTTGGAGTTGAGCTTGCACACGTTTCACGTCCGCCTGGCGAGTCACGAGAGTTGCCCGGTCCCTGGCAACGGCAGCGTCGTAGATTCTAGTATCGATTTCAGCCAGAAGTTGGCCTTTGGAAACTCGGTCGTTGAAGTCGACGTAGAGTTCTTTGATCGGTCCCGAGACGAAGGATCCGATCGCAACCTCTAGAACTGGCTTCACTTCACCAGTGGAGTTGACCACGAGCTTGATGGTTCTGCGATCGACCTCGGCGGTCTTATAAGCCGGCTTGCTTCGCTCCTCCCAGCCTCTCGCTAGAGGCTTGTAGGCCGCTATCGCCCCGATCGTCAGCACCGCTAGCAATAGATAAAACTTCTTCATGGATACAGCCCAGGGAGATAGGCGTCAGAGACTTGACATTCAGATTCTCATTATAGACCGAAATCCAAAGCGGTGTTTCTGTAGTGCACCAAACGCAAATTGACGCTGACGGCAAGTTCGTCCGCCATCATGGGAGTAACGTTTGGCCTCGTGGGAACCACGCGCGATGGCCAATTTCAAACATGGATTTTCTTGTAACAAATTTACATCCACTTTCTTGTGAGATTGCCCGGTCAGGCGCTTGGGTGTTCTTGCTAAGCTGAAGTTGCAGTCGGAAACAGCGGCAGTTTCGACAAGCAATTCTGAATCTTTTATCAGCTTAGCGGTGAGTCATTCTATCATGTTGAAGCTTGTAATGGTTGCGATGCAATGGGCGCTGCTGCTATCGGTGGGAATCTACGGAGTCGCGGGAACTGCATCGGCCGACGACGGTGAGCCTAGTGAGCAGTTCAAACAGCGAGCCTTCGAGCCGAAGATCGACGGCAAATGGATCGGCCAGGGCATCTCCTACGGTCCCTATCGCAAGGGGCAGGCCCCCAACGGAGAGCAGCCTACCAAGGTGCAGATGAGGGAGGACTTAGTCCTGCTCTCCAAGAATTGGCAACTGTTGCGCATCTACGGTTCTCGTGGGGTCGCTTCGGACATTTTGGAGATCATTCGCCAGGAAAAGTTGTCTATGAAGGTCATGCTGGGTGCCTGGATTACCCGTGAAAACGATGTCCCTGGACAAGACATGGGCGAGTTTCCAGCGGCAGTAAAAGCCAATAAAGACGAAGTTGCCGGGGCGATCCAGCTTGCGAATGAATACCCTGACGTGGTTATCGCGGTAAGTGTCGGCAACGAGTCGCAAGTGTACTGGTCCGATCACATAACCAAGCCCGAAGTACTCATCAGGTGCCTGCGAGAAGTCCGATCGGCAACCAAGATCCCGGTGACGACCGCCGATGATTTTAACTTCTGGAACAAGCCTGAGAGCCAAGCCGTTGCCGAGGAAATCGATTTTATTGTGACCCACTTACATGCTCATTGGGCCGGTAACCTACTCCACGACGCGATGCCTTGGACCCAAAAGGTATATAAGGAGGTTTGTCAGCATCATCCTGACAAAACCGTTGTCATCGGCGAGGCCGGCTGGGCGACTCAAGTTCACAACGAGGGGGAGCAGGCCAAGTTGATTAAGGGTAAAGCGGGAGAGAAACAGCAGCTAGCCTATTACCAGGAGTTCACAAGTTGGGCTAGCAATAACAAGATATGCACTTTTTACTTTGAAGCTTTCGACGAGCCCTGGAAGGGTGGCCCCCATCCGAATGAAGTAGAAAAGCACTGGGGTCTTTATCGAGTTGATCGCAAGCCTAAGCAAGCTTCATTGCACAACGATCCATAGCGGGAATCGTCTCCAATTGACGGGTCCGAGAAGTGATGAGAAGTAGATTCTAACTGCCGACTAGGAAAACCACTTATGAGTAGTCCATCCGCTACCATGACGACTTCGAGCAACATGAACACTGCAGTCCGAGGAAACTTCGTCGATCTTGAGGGCGACGATTTCTACGAGATCGAGAACTACGATAAAATGCCATCTTTTTTGATGAGCCTTGTCAGTTCGGGTGATCATTGGATGTATCTCTCCTCAGGAGGTGGACTCACCGCCGGGCGAGTTTCGGCAGCGAATAGTCTATTTCCGTACGAAACCGTCGATAGGCTGCACGACTGTCATCGTTATTCCGGGCCGTTCACGACGATTCGTTTCCGCGAAGAAGCGGGGGGGTATTCCTTTTGGCAGCCTTTCGTCGATTCCGTGCACGGACCAGCTGGCCAGCGCCGTTTGCTGAAACATGTGGCAGGGGATCAAGTCGTCTTCGAAGAATCTCATGCGATATCCGGATTGCGTTTTCGATATCGCTGGCGCACTTCAAGACGGTACGGCTTTATTCGCACAGTTGAAATACTCAACGAGGGTACCGACGCTATCGAATTTGATGTCGTCGATGGTCTGCAAAACCTTCTCCCTCACGGAGTGCCACTAGGAACCTACCAGCAGGCGAGTTGCCTCGTCGATGCCTACAAGCACAACGAGTGCGACACGCAATCGGGAATGGGTATCTACAGTCTGACCTCGCAAATCTCGGATCGCGCAGAAGCCGTGGAAGCTTTGCGGGCAACAACCGTCTGGAAATGCGGCCTCCCGGAGAGCACTTTGTTTCTTTCCACTGGAGGAATCGATGCTTTTCTGGCGGGAGAAACACCCGCGGTTGAATCTCTTTGCACGGGGAAACGAGGCAACTACTTTGCCTTCGCTACTCTGGAGTTGTCTCCTGGCAAATCTATCCATTGGCATCTCATCGCGGACGTAGCTCGCGATCATCAACAGATTGCTCGCCTGCAAAACCACCTTGCTTCCCCCGATTCGCTCGAAGCAACGCTCGAGCAAGCAATCCAGCAAGATCATCAAGGGCTGCTGCAGAATATTGCCAGTTCAGACGGATTACAGACCACCGGGAGCCAGCTTTCCACGACGCACCACTTCGCTAACGTCTTGTACAATAACATGCGTGGCGGTGTGTTTGCCTCGAATTATCAGGTGGATACACAAGACTTGCACGGATTCTTGCGAGAGAGAAACAGCAAGGTGCATCAGGCCCAGCAGGCTTTTCTGCGCACTCTGCCGAAGCAGATTGACTACTCGCAACTCGTCGCCCGAGTACGTGAGCAGAACGACACCGATCTGTTACGACTGGTTACAGAATACTTGCCCCTGACATTCAGCCGGCGACACGGAGATCCCAGTCGTCCGTGGAATGCGTTTGAAATTCGCGTTCACAATGACGATGGATCGCAAATCTACAATTACCAAGGCAATTGGCGAGACATCTTCCAAAACTGGGAGGCCCTCTCTGCAAGTTTCCCCGGGTTCTTGCCCAGTATCGTCGCGAAATTTGTGAACGCATCAACCATCGATGGCTTCAATCCGTACCGCATCACACGCGACGGCATCGATTGGGAGGAGCCCGATCCGGAAGACCCGTGGAGCAATATCGGCTATTGGGGCGATCATCAGATCGTTTATCTCACGAGACTTCTGGAAGCCCTGCGCAACTACTATCCGGGCGAACTGGAACGTATGCTGGACGAGCAAGTGTTTTGCTATGCCAACGTACCTTATCGCATCAAGTCGTTCGAGGAACTCGCCGCCAACAGCAGCGACACGATCGAATTCGACCAATTTACCGCCCAAGAAATTGAGAACCGGGTCGAAACCCTAGGAGCAGATGGCAAACTGGTCACAGACTCCCGTGGGAAAACCTACTACGCAAATCTGCTGGAAAAGCTACTCGTCCCGGTACTCACCAAGATCTCAAACCTAGTCGTCGATGGTGGAATCTGGCTCAATACCCAGAGACCCGAGTGGAATGATGCCAACAATGCGCTCGTCGGCGCTGGCCTCTCGATGGTTTCGGTTTGTCAACTGCGCAGGCACCTCCAACTTCTAAGCGACTTATTGAAGGGATTCTCTGACCATCGATTTGCGATCTCGGTGGAAGTCGAGCAGTGGTATCGCAAGATACGCAAGGTCCTGCATGAGAATCGTAGTTTGCTCCAGTCAGCAACCATCGACGACGAGGCTCGCGCCCACATGCTAGAAGCTACCGGGCAAGCGTTCTCCGACTATCGTTTGAAGGTCTACGACGACGGCTTTTCCGGAAAACACACCGTCAGCGGTGCAGAGCTCGTCGAGTTCCTCAGCCTAGGTATGGAATATCTGGAGCATTCGATTCGAGCAAATCGTCGCGAAGACAGCCTCTACCATGCTTATAACCTTCTGGAACTTGATCTAACCAACGGCGCGGCAAGTGTCTCATCACTATATGAAATGCTCGAGGGCCAGGTTGCCGTGCTCAGCAGTGGTTTGCTCGACGCTGGGCAAGCGATTGAGCTTATTGACGCGATGTTCGAGAGCCAGTTGTACCGTGCCGATCAGAATAGCTTCATGCTCTACCCCAACCGGCAGTTGCCTAGCTTTCTGGATCGCAACAGGATTGAAGCTGGCTGGTTGGAGCCTATCGAATTGCTCCGCGAGTTAATCGCGGCGGGAAATGACTCCGTTGTGGTACGCGATGTTCAAGGAGATTATCACTTCAACGCCGCCATCCATCAACAAGCCGATCTCGAACAGCGGCTATCCCAGCTATCAGGCGAGGAGCGTTGGGCAGAGCTTGTTGCGAGTGATCGGCAAAGTGTGTTTGATGTTTTTGAGATGGTCTTCGCTCACAAGTCCTACACAGGCCGATCGGGTACGATGTATGGTTACGAGGGCTTGGGCAGCATTTACTGGCACATGGTCTCCAAGTTGCTGTTGGCAGTGCAGGAGAACGTGTTTAACGTCGCCGACCGCCAGGCATCCAAGTCAGAAATTCAGGCACTGGTCGATGCCTACTACCTCGTTCGAGGCGGGCTCAGTTCGGACAAGTCGCCCAGCCAGTATGGCGCTTTCCCGACCGACCCCTACTCGCATTCCCCATCGCACAGCGGCGCTCAACAACCGGGCATGACTGGGCAAGTCAAAGAAGAAATCCTCACTCGCCTGGGCGAATTGGGCGTTCGAGCGCTCGACGGCCGCCTGCATTTTCAGCCGATTTTGCTGCGTCGACGTGAGTTCCTAGAGACTGCTACCACTTTCGAATACTTCGATCTCTCAGGGCAAACTCAAAGCCTGGAACTCCCGGCCGGTTCGCTCGCTTTCACCGTTTGCCAAACGCCCGTGCGTTACCGTCTGGGTGATCGTCCGTTGTCAATAGAAGTGACCTACGCGGATGAGAAGAGCGAAACAATTGACGACAGCGCACTTTCCCAGGAGGTCAGCTCCCTGGTCTTCGAAAGATCAGGCGAAATCGCGCGCATTGACGTGAACATTCCCGACGAGCAGATTGTTCGCGCCTGACACCCTGGCCTGACGTCCACTGGGTTCAATCTCCGCGCTCAATCATCCAGCTTGCCGCGTCTCGCCACAAGCTCTGCGCGAATTTCGTGAGACCGCGTCTCCGTGAGCTCGTAGGTGAACATGATAAACAATGCGAGAGCAGAAGTCGCCAGCGGCACGCCCACATCGAAGACTCTCAGTAGAAAGAGCGTTTGATCGGGCTGTGCGGTCTCCAGGTTCACGTCAAAGTTGGACCACAGCAGCATGTATCCGGTAAGCAAGCCAGCCAATGCCATTCCTACTTTTACCATCCACCAGTAGATCGCGCCGAATACCCCCTCGCGTCGTTCGTGGCTTTCCAACTCGTCGTAGTCACACACGTCTGCGACCATCGATCCCATTAGCGTGAACAGCGATCCCGTTCCAAAAGCGACAAACGGGCAAGAAAACAGCAGCCATTCGGGATGATCAGGGTTGTAACCAAACCACTTGATGGCATAGCCGAACAGCGAGAGCGAAATCGTAATCAGGAATGTATTCCGCTTTCCAATCTTTGTAGAGATCCAGGCGGTTAGCGGGATCACTGCCAGCGTGCAGAGCGCGGTGAGAGTACCAAACTTGCCCTGCAGGATGCCCGCGCTTTTTTCATTGCCCGCATATAAGTAGTACTGAATTACGTACAGCGAAAACGAGGCACCCAGCTGAAACCCGTTGAATACTAGAAACGTTGCCGCACATATCTTAACAAATGGCTTACAGTTGAACGTGGTGACGAGCCCCTGGAAGAAATCCATCAAATTCGCCACGATCCCTGTCGCGTTAGCCTGGGTAGCATCTTTGACTGGTTCAACACCCCCCATCGTCTTAGGCTCGCGGCAAAACACAGCGGGAAAAAGACCCAGTAAGCAAATCGTACCGCCCACCCATAGAGCCAACACACGTGCACCGTGAACCGTGTTTTCAAACCTGTCGCTGGCCATGATGGCGTAGAACCATGGCACTCCGATCCAAGCCAATTGTCCCACCGTGTTGGCAAAGGCTTGCAGGCGAGTCCGTTCGTGGTAGTCGGGCGTCATCTCGAACCCGAGTGCCACAAAAGGCGTCGCATAAATCGTGTAAGCGACGAAATACAAGAACGAAACGCTGAGAAACACCCAGAAGTAAAACTGCTCTGAGTGACCTTCCGGTAGTTGCCACATCGCTGCGAATATCAACCCGGCGAGAATGGCTCCTGCGAAAATGTACGGGCGACGCCGTCCCCAGCGGGTTCGGGTATGGTCGGAGATGTACCCCATCATCGGATCGGTCACGGCATCAATGATTCGTGGGGCAAAGGCGATGATTCCTACCCACTCGGCTCGCATTTTCAGTCCCAGGTTCAGAATGACCATCATCGCTGGCAAAGCAGCGGCCTGCAGGTTGTTGACCAACATGCCCACCGCGTAGGCCGACTTCTGATCCAGGGGAATGCGATCTTCAGGAGCCGTTACATGTGATTCAGAGTCCGTTTCAATTTCAGGCATTTTTCAGCGGTGGGTAGAAGAGAGTCAGGTGGAAAAGCCAGGTATCAGCCGCCTAGCCAGGTACTACTTGGCCGAGGAGCGTTGGAAGTCGCCCTGAGAAAGGATTTGACAGCCGTTCCTAGCAGGTTATGATACAGCTGGGAAACATTTTCATAAACGTTACAGGATCATAACTTCGTGGCTACGATTAGACAAGTTGCAAAGCATGCTGGTGTCTCGATTGCCACGGTCTCACGCGTGATCAATAACAGTCCTGCAGTCACGGATGAGGTTCGAGCGAAAGTGCTAGAATCTGTGAATTCCTGCGGGTATGTGCCCAATGTAGGGCGCAGAACGACTTCATTCATTGCACTGGTCTATTCGGGGCCCTCCTCATTGGGGTCTCCCTACGATGCAGCCCTCCTTGAGGGGATGGTTCAGGCGATGGACCTCACGGATCTCGACTTGGTCATCCTCAATCCTTCACGGGACAAGCGGCCTGACGAGTCATATACCCAATTCTTCCTTCGCAAAGGGGTTCGTGGAGCCATTCTGCGTTCGACGGTCGAGGGGCGTCAGATATGCAGAACGATTGCTGACGAGAAGTTTCCCGCTATGGGTATCGGCGACCATTTTGAGCACCCTACCCTTGCGTTTGCCTATGCGGACTCCAAAACCACCAGTCGGCAGGCGATCGAGCACCTCATCACGCTTGGGCACCAGCGGATTGCATTTGCCGCCAATGAACATGAAGACGGCGATCACGTCGACCGCTACGCTGCTTACTGCGAGGCCCTGGACGGAGCTGGCATCGGGATCGACCGCAGTATTGTGTATCGCGTACCCGCGCGCCGGGTGAACGGAGCGCAGTTGCTCAGGAACGTGATGAGCGTCCCCAAGCCTCCCACAGCCATCTACGTCACCGACCCTCCGATTGCGATGGGTCTGATCAACGAGGCGAGAAACTTGGGAATGGACATTCCCCGCGACCTTTCAGTTGTGGGGTTCGACGACAACGACTCTCGAAACTTCGTTTTCCCGAAAATGACCGCCGTTTGCCAAGATGCTCGCCAGCTAGGCCACGAAGCATTTATAGAGTTGGCCCGCGCTATCGAGGCAGGCAATGGGGAACGCTGCCAGCACCGTATCTCATCGAGCTGGTTCGAGATCAACAATTCCACCGGCCCGCCACCTGTAAAATCCGTGGGCATTCTGCCCGACGGGACACGCCTGGAAGCGGTTGGCCCCTGATTTGACGATGAAAAGTCCGTAGAATCGGCCTGAGCTTAGTTACTGCATCACGCAATTCTGGGTTTTTTTCTTGACTCCTTTGCAGAGTGCCCACAGGATGGAATTAGTGGGTTGGACTCGCATAGTACATCTTTTCGTGCGAGTTGAAGAATCTCCAAAAAGATAGATATTTTTTGATTGACAGCGATACAACGACCGTTAAAATGAAACGATACGGAAACAGTACCATTTAGGTGCCGACGCTTTTCTCAATGGACTGAAACAGTTTCAGTAACACGAAATCACCTCCCGCGTGGCAGCGGACCTGGCGTGAAGGCAAGCACGCTCAGATCTTGGGGTGGATTACGATGTTTGAAGTCTTGTCACTCGGCAGGTCCCGCTTTTAGCAACCTGCAACTTTTCCGATCTTGGGCAACGTTCAGTTACCTGCCCGGCATTTCCTTGAATGAGAGGGAGAAAGCTCATGAAGCGATTTAGAATTCTCACTTGTGCACTAGTGGCCATGCTGGCCTTTTCAGCAGCCCAGGCCCAGGCCGTTACTGTCACCGTTGGTTCTGAAACCGACCCGTGGCTTGGTTACATGCTTGTTACCAACTTACCTGCCCCAGACGGTGATGGCGCGTATCAATTTGAAGGTGGTTGGGGTGTCCCCGATCTAGTGGCCACCTTCGATGATCCAAATGCAACATTAACGCTCAGCCCCAATACCATTGGTGATCCGAACGAATACTGGTACCAAAACACAACCGGTATGGCTGCTGATCCAGCGAACCCAGGTGGCCCTGGTCAAAAAGGCAATAAGCAAATGACCGCCAGCCTTTACATCGAAGATACTGGCACGCTCAATGGCGAAGTCGTAACCTTTACCGGAAACGTGCTCTCCCACACTTTCACTAGCGCTCACGTGACGGACGTTTTCATTCGCGACTTTGCTCCTGACTACTCCAGTAGCGTCGATCTGTTTGTGCCGCTCACCACCGCTGGGCCATTTAGCATTAGCTTGCCTACGATTAACGATCCAGCACGTCACGTCCAATACGGTTTCCGGACGGTCGGCGAAAACGTTTGGGTGACCGACACAGCTCCTTTCGGATCCATTGTTCTCGGCACCGTACCTGAGCCAACTTCGCTTGCTCTGTTCGGGCTCGGCATGGTCGGTTTGGCTGTGACACGTCGTCGTAAGTAGATTTAAAGAAAGAAGAATCGGTTGCTGCCCGCCCAGCGAACTGGGCGGGCGGTGGCTGCTCAAGCTTTGCTCTTGGAGATTGGCTTAGCTAGCAGCACGAACGAGTTTGAGGACGACTAATTTTTAACAAGGAACAGCAGAACAAAATCATTTCGTATCCAGTCTGCAAAAGACAGATTGTTCAACTCTTATATTGACAGGTAACTTATCATGAAACGCCTACTATCAACCGCACTTCTTTGCTTAGTTACAAGCTTTGCATCACAAGCGTCCGCCCAGGTAAACGTCGGAGTGGATGCCAGCGATCCATGGCTCGGCTTCATGAACGTCTTCGAGCTGCCTGAAAATGGTGGTGGGTATGTGTTCGGTGATGCTTGGGGAGTGCCCGATCTCGTCGCAGAATTCACAGGGGATGACTTGCGACTCTCCCCCAATGTGATCAATGACCCCAATGAGTTCTGGTACCAAAATACCACAGGCACGGCTCCAGACCCTTCGAACCCCGGCGGACCAGGTCAACGGGGCAACAAGAACATGGCAGCCTCGATGTATATCCAGGATGACTCGCTCCTTGGTGAGAACGTAATTTTTTCAGGCAACGTGAACGCCCATTCCTTCACGAGCGCGCACACCACTACCGCATTCATTAAAGAATTCGATGGCGCGTTCAATCTCTTGTTTTCGTCGACCATGGAGCTAACCACAGCGGGAGCATTTACCATTAGTTTGGAAATAGACGACATCCCGGGCAACCATGTGCAGTATGGTTTTGAAACAGTTGGTGAGAATGTCTGGTCGACAGATGTTGCCCCGTTCGGCTCTATATCGATTGATGCCGTTGCAGCTCCTCCGACACCGAGCTTCGGGTCCTACTCGCAGAATTTCGAATCGGTGGGCCTCGCGGGGACCGACCCGACTGCCTTGGCCAGTGGCTCGGAGGGTGATATCCAACCGGGATCAGACGGCAAGCACGGCTGGTCTACCTTTGTTAACGTGTTCGACGGTAGTGATAACTACAAGTTTGGCTACGGCACCAACCCCGCTCCCAATGAAGACCCCCCGGCAGGTTTCTCGCAAGTTGTCGCAGGCCAGGGTGCTGGTGGCGCGACAGACCAGTACCTGAATGCGTTCAGCGATTACGGCTGCTGCGATTTGGCGGAACCAACGCAGCAAGGTCACGGCAACGGCACGGATATGGTCCAGACGAATCTCTTTCAAGAGTACGAAGTTGGTTCGGATGACGTTGGCAGGGCTATCGAGTTCTCGTTCGATATCAAGCTCCCTGGCGGCGACCAAGCCGCAAACGCGCTGGGCGCGTCGGGCAGCGCGACGGCCGAGATGTTCATCAAAACACTCGATCCGAACGATTTTTCAGAAACCGGCAGGACGGACGTAGACATTCTCACAGGGATTGCCGGTTTGAATGACGCGACCTGGACTAACCACACCCTCAACTTTGCCATTACGTCGGATATGGTTGGGGACGTGTTCCAATTCGGAATCGAAAGCACCGCGAGTAATTTTGATCCTACCGGAGTTTTCTTGGATAACCTCAACATGGGCGACGCGAGCTCTGCTAATGCCGACTTCAATGGTGACTTGATTGTCAATGGTGAAGACTTCCTGACTTGGCAGGAAAATGAAGGCTCCACTGGGGCGTTAGCTGATGGTGATGCCGACGGCAATGGCACGATCAATGGACTTGACCTAGCAGTTTGGCAAGCACAGTACGGTCCGGTACCTCAAGCTACTGCATCGATTGCTGGAGTGCCTGAGCCTGCCTCGGCAGCATTAGTATTATTAGGCATGGTTTGCCTTGGTGGAACTCGCCGACGCGTTCGATAGAGACTAGATAGACCGAGCAGTGTCTGGCCCCTTCAGTAGCCGCACTGCTTCGGTCTTTTTTAATGAATTGGCCGATATTTGTTATCTTAAAACATTCGATACACGAAACACTTTTCACCCAGTCTATACGACGGAGCCCCCAGTCATGTCGAAGCGTCACTACTCTCCCGCAAGTTCGCAAAATCGCAGTGGCTTTACACTGGTGGAACTGCTAGTCGTTATTGCCATCATTGGTGTGCTTGTCGGCTTACTCCTGCCAGCCGTTCAAGCAGCACGCGAAGCGGCACGACGAATCAGCTGTGCAAACAACGTGAAAAACATCTCGCTCGCAATCCAGAATCACGTATCCGCAAAGCAGACTTTTCCTATCAGTACACCTTACGATTTGGACTGCGAAGGCGACCTCTTTGTGGATTACGACGCGAACCCTCCCACTGTGGAATATGTGGGGCCTGGGAATTGCAATAAACTCGACAAGACTGGTAGAACAGGCCGCGGTTGGATAGTGGAAGTGCTGCCCTACATGGAGCAACAAGGACTCTACGACCAGTTCAAAAATGGTGGTGCCTTCGAAGGTAACTTCAGTGGGAAAAAGGGGATGAGATCCAGTAACTCCGCAGTTCGAGAGGGCATGGCCACCGTCTTGCCAATGTTTTCCTGCCCTTCTGATGTCTCCTCGAGCGAACTCTCCACAGATCAATTTTGGTTTCCCAGTATCGAGGTCGCACTCACAAGTTACAAAGGTGTTATTGGTGATACTTCTATACTTGATCTTAAACCCGATATCGGCAGCACGCCTGACTGCCATGACAAGACAGGCTGCAACGGACTTATGTGGCGGAATACCTATTTTAATCCGTTCAAGATGAAAGATGTACCCGATGGAACGAGCAACACTTATGTCGTAGGCGAAGCAGTGGCTTCTATCGACTTTCACAGTGTTGCCTTTTTCTCCGATGGTGACTGGGCCACTTGCGGCGAGCCCTTAAACTTTTTTCCTTTCGATACCAGTGTTGAATCACTAAAATCGACCCAAATTTGGCCAGAAGTTCGCGGCTTCCGCAGTCTCCATCCGGGGGGAGCCCATATGGCAATGGTCGATTCTTCGGTACAATTCGTATCCGACTCGGTCGACCACGAGACTTATCGCGCATTCTCAACGCGCAACGGAGCTGAGGTGGTCAGCAACGAATAACGCGTCATTTGGGGGTACGCTTATCGTCATGTGATGGTCACTTATCCCCTCTCAACTCATCTATCCACGAAATTCAAACAATGAGTTTTCAAAGAAAACAGAGCGACGGCCTAGCCTTGGCGCTAATGGCTACGCTGTTCACTGTCGGTTGCGGCGGCTACGAAGCAACCCTCAGCGGCACGGTCACACTAGATGGTCAACCACTCAATGTAGGTCGCGTCAATCTCGCACCTACGGGTGAGGGCAAGATTGCTTCCGCCTCGATCAAGCCAGACGGAACCTACGAGGTAATCACCACGGGCGAGTCAGGTATGGTCCCAGGCCAATACGGTGTTTCCGTACGCGCCTATGGCCCCGGCAAGCCCGACCCTAATGGTGGTCCTCCCATGCCAGGCAAGCTGCTCATTCCCAACCGTTATGGCAGTGGTAAGACCTCTGGGTTGTCTGTAGACATTCAGTCGGGCGAAAATACCTACGATATTGCCTTGGAGTCCGGTGGCGATGAGCCAAAAGGTAAATCCCGAGGTCGTCGCTGAGCGTACAATTGATACGAAGACATGTTGAGCTTAAGGCATTTCTCAGTGAGGATGGCGCCTCGTCGGAACGGGCCTGCTCAGGCATTGGAAAGAGAAGGCAAAGATGATCCCTGTACAATCGACTAACCAGCTGAGACGCCACCGCTACGCGGTGCTGGTGCTTGTCAATTTCCTAGTCGCCGCACCCACTCTCGCTATCGCGGCCCCACCCGGCTGGACGCAAACTTGGGGCGATGAGTTCGATGGTACCTCTGTCGACGCCGCTAAGTGGGATCGCATCTACTGGAATACGCCGTTCAATAACGAGCAGCAGGCATACCGCCCAGACCGCGCGACCGTCAGTGGCGGTAACCTGGTACTGACCGCTGATGATACGCCCAATGGCGGCAAGCAATACACGTCCGGTAAAGTGGAAAGTACCTACACTCAGCATTACGGCCGTTGGGAAGTACGCGCAAAACTTCCGGGCACGCTGGGCACCTGGCCCGCGATCTGGCTGCTACCTGATACTGATGTCTACAATTGGCCCACGCAGGGCGAGATCGACATCCTGGAAAACCGGGGCAACCAGCCCAATCTCGTCAGCAGCGCGCATCATTGGGGGCCCAACTTCAACGGGCGCCAGTTTACCTTCGCTGAAGAAACCTACAGCGGCCCCGCCTCCGGCAACTACCACAACGATTTTCACGTTTATGCTGTCGAGTGGGACGCCAGCGCGTTGAAGTTCTTCGTGGATGATGTGAACTATCACACCATCACCAATGCTCAAACTGCTAATGTTCACTACCCCAACGGGTTCCTGAGTCAACAAACGGCCCCGATGGAAACCGTGCTGAATGTAGCCGTCGGTGGAGATTTTCTAGGCGGAGCGCAACCCAATGGCAGTAGCAATTGGCCGCAAGAGATGTTGATTGATTACGTGCGAATTTTTGAACGCGATACCACGCCAACGCCTTTTGTGAACGGTAGCTTTGAAGACGCGGGCGGATCGCTTGACGGTTGGACGCTGTTCGGAAATTCGATTCCCAACGTGTCCGCACAGAGCGAAGCGGTACTCGACGGCTCTCACTCATTAAAGATATTTGGCCAGTTCAACGGAGGGCAAAACTTCTCCGGTGCCCAGCAAGGTATCTCTGTCGAAGGCGGTGATAGTCTTTCCGCCACTGCGAGTGCCTACGTTCGTTCAGCGGATGCCCTTGAGAATGGCAACGTCGTTACTATGAAGTTCGATTACTACAGCGTTTTCGGAGGCGAGTTCGCTACTTCGGCATATCTCTCCAGCTCGGCACCGATCACCATTGGTGATACGGCGACTAATCACGACATGTGGCTGGAACACACCCTCGCCGCTACTGCTCCTGAAGGCGCCGTCGAAGCTCGACTCGTCTTTCTTTTCGATCAACCAAGTAACGGTGGCGGCGCAATTCATATTGATGATGTGTCTTTCGCGGCACTCGCCCTCGAGCCCAACGCCGACGCGAACGACGATGGCAGCGTCGATGGCAGCGACTTCCTCGACTGGCAGCTTGGCCTTGGTTTAACAGGCACACCGTCGGTAGCCGATGGCGACTACAACCACGACGATACTGTCGACGCAACCGACCTAGCGGTGTGGCAACAACAATATGGCACGCTTATTCCCGCATCGATCACTGCTGTGCCTGAACCAGGTACCCTTGTGCTTTGCTTGGCGCTGCTTTCCATGGGATTCCGCAAAACCCGCCTCCAGTAGCCTTGTTCAGATTCACTTACGAACACGCAGTAAGTTACACCCCACAGAACCTGAAAGGTGAGATGCAGTAGGCTACCCCCACCAAATGTCCTCAGCCATCGAATGTAACTATTTCAGTAATTGATACCCCGCACTGCGCCACTGGGCTCAGTGCATCCTTCAGCAAGGGACGGATCGAAGTACGGTTTTTGTGACCAGATCCGAACTTTTTGGCCAGCGGCGTGAGGTCCCGCGGTCCCCTGAGGCAATCGCTCAGAAATTCTGGCGAACTTATTTCTTACCCTGCTTAATCCTGTTGGCGACGATGTCGTTGCCCATGTGAGAAAGCAATTTGCTGGGCAGTTCTGCCCGAGAAAGAGTCTAATGTCTATTTCAAGAGGGATCCTTCGTGCCAGTTTTGCTATGTTGATTCTGGCTGGCCTAAGCCTAGATGCTTCGGCCGTTGAGTTGGCGATCAACGGTGGTTTTGAAGCTGGTGACACCAGCGACTGGGTTTCGTTTCCAAGCGGATCCAGCACCTTCACCGCCGAATCGGTAAGCCCCAATACAGGTAGCTTCAACGGCAAGCTTGAAAATACTGCCACCGGTAGCGCGGCCGTTATTAAGCAGGCCAATGTGGGCGTGGGGACGGTTACCCCGGGGCAAGATATTACGATCAATTTCTGGGCGCGCGGATCGGCTGAAGCAGGAGGCGTTCATTTCGCCGAGCTATTCTCCGAACTCGACGGCGGTGGTACTTCAAAGAGCGAGATCCTATCGGGTGCGCCGCTGTTCCCACCATCGGACACAACATGGACCGAATACACATTCAACACCACACTAGGTCCCGATGTTTCCGGTGGCGTGACGTTGCAATTCAATGCTGCGACAGGTGCAAACCTTGGCAGCTTCTCAATACTTGAAATCGACGATGTGTCGATCTCCGTGGCGGGCATTCCCGAACCCACATCGCTGGCACTGCTTAGCCTTGCTGGACTGGGGTTAGCAGGTCGTCGCCGCAGGTAAGCACTTTTCGCCGGCATGGTTGCTTAGCTAAGCAACCGTAGAAAATCGCACAGCGGGGTTGAGCCAAGCTCAACCCCGCTGTTTTTGGTTGACGAGCACAGGTAACTGTGTAGCGAGGCATCGCCGCTGCGACGCTTATGAGTTTTGGTCTTCATTCACGACGGACTCGTGGGCGCCGCATATTGTTGTCGCTTTTTGGCCACGAATCGATTGAATGACAGCCAGGTCCTTGCGGAAACTGTGAGGAAGTTCCTGGATTTTCACAACTTTCGACTCGATATTGAGGTTAGATTCACACAAATCGTGGTCAGTGATACCTTGCTCTACGGGGTTGCCGCACCTTCCTCGTGCCCTAGGTGACATCTATCAGTCGACTGGATAGAATGACTGTTCGGGTCTGCCAACGGCGAACGTCTGCTCGCGCTGTTCCCGGGCAAGCTCACGATCAAAAATGATTTCACGAAAAGAGAGATAAACATGGCACAATTCAATCGTCGTTCGTTCTTGCAAACCACAGGTGGTGCACTTGCCACCGGCGTCATGGCTTCTACTGCACGCGCTGAAGACGCAAATAGTAAAATCGGCGTAGCGGTCCTTGGCCTGAATGGCCGTGGTCAGACTCACCTCGACATACTGAACGAGATCGACGGTGTTGAGATCGTCGCGCTCTGCGACCCAGACAGTAAGGTCCTTGCCGACAAAGCCACTTGGGTGGAAGAAAAAACGGGCAAGAAGCCGGCACTCGAAGCCGACATGCGGAAGATTTTCGAGCGCAGCGACGTCGATGCCGTAAGCGTGGCCACACCCAACCACTGGCACTCACTCGCGACGATCTGGGCCTGCCAGGCTGGTAAGGATGTGTACGTAGAGAAGCCTGGGTCTCACAATATCTTCGAAGGTCGCAAGATGGTCGAGGCGGCCAAGAAGTACAAACGCATAGTGCAGCATGGCGTTCAGATGCGCAGCTCGGATACGATCCAAGAAGCGGTCGATCACCTTCGCAAGGGAACGATCGGCGATGTGTACATGGCGCGTGGTTTGGTTTATCGCTGGCGTCCCTCGGTTGGCAATCAGCCCGATTCCCAAGCCCCAGAGAATCTTGATTGGAACTTATGGCAGGGCCCGGCGACTGAGAGAGAGTTCTCTAAGCGCTATGTGCACTACAACTGGCATTGGCATTGGGACTATGGCAATGGCGATGTGGGCAACCAGGGGGTTCACCAAACGGACATGTGCCTGTGGGGCCTCGACGTGGGCCTGCCATCGAAAATTAATGCAATGGGCGGGAAGTTTCTCTGGGATGACGACAAAGAAACGCCCGAGCAACTGACCACCAATTACCTCTATCCTGAGTCGAACCAAATTTTACAGTTTGAAGTTCGACCGTGGATTACCAATTCCGAAGCCGGTGCCTCGGTCGGTAATATCTTCTACGGATCCGAAGGCTATCTGGTCGTGCAGGGCTACGGGGGATATGAAATCTTCCTGGGAAGGAAGAACGAGCCTGGTCCCAAGCGAAAGTCAGAAGGCGAGTTAACTGCCCATTTTCAAAACTGGGTCGATGCCATCCGCAGTCGAGACGCTGGTTCGTTGAACGGCCCCGTGGAAACGGCACACACTTCCTCCGCGCTTGCCCACCTGGGCAACATTTCGTATCGATTGAATCGTCAGCTCGAGTTCGATCCTGCGACTGAGAAGTTCCCTAACGACGAAGAAGCGAATCGCCTGCTCACTCGTGAGTACCGCGCTCCGTTTATTGTGCCAGAGACGGTGTAGCTCACACGGTGTAGCGAGCAACTAGTTATCCACCGTTTCCTCGCGTGATAGTTTCACGCGATTGGCGAAACGCTTGAGATAGTCGTTCGCTTGCTTGTCGCGAAGTGTGCGCTGGACCCAAAGTGCGGGTACTTCGCTCAGTGCATTGATTCCGACAAGGGCATTCATTAGCTGAATTGCCGCTTCGTCGTTGAGCGGCTTGTCTAGTTCCGCCAGCAAGACTTGCTTCCTTTGGTCGGTTTCGCCAACCGCGAGCAATGCACAAGCAGCGGCAACTCGGACGCCAGCATGCTGATCATCGAGAAGCGACTGGAGCACTGGCACGGCGTTCGCGGCTGCGTCGCCTAGAATCGCACAGCCCTGTGCTCCCCAGTAACGCTTTAAGGGGTCCGTGTCCGTCAAAGCTGCCTTGAGTACGGGCAAGTTATTCGGATTTCGCTCGCTCGCTACGAAGGCGATTCCGAGTACTTCGTCCAAGTTGAATTTACCTGATGAAGCGAATTCGTTGATCGTGCGCTCACCCGACAATGACTCAAAGAGCGATTCGGGGATGAGTCCTGTGTCG
This sequence comes from Adhaeretor mobilis, assembly GCF_007741515.1. Classification (GTDB taxonomy): domain Bacteria; phylum Planctomycetota; class Planctomycetia; order Pirellulales; family Lacipirellulaceae; genus Adhaeretor; species Adhaeretor mobilis. Next base: position 3,872,490 of record NZ_CP036263.1, on the reverse strand, counting down.
CGAACATCACGCATCGTCGTGCGTAAACGCTCGCGCATCGATTGGAGTTTCTCGGCATATGCGGAGTCGCAGGCCAAGTTATTGATCTCCCAGGGGTCTGCCAGTGTATCGAAGAGTAATTCGACCGGCTGGGGGGATTCCCAGATCGCGCTAAATCGCTGTTCAAGCTTCCCTTCCTGCCAAGCCTTTCTCCAAGCGACCCAAGACGGCATGGAAAACTGGAAGTTGCTATAGGGAGCAGCAGGAAGTTGTGGTGTGAAACGACGGATGTACTTGAATCGGCCATCCGTTAGCCCGCGGCGCATACCGATGATCTCGTCAAAGCGGTCGGCATAGAGGAAAACTGAATCGTTCTCGCGCGGCTCCCTGCGGTGCGGGCCTAGAAAGGGACGGCCCTGCATCTGTTCTGGCGTCTCGTTGCCAACGAGTGAGAACAAGGTCGGCGCAAAGTCCACGAACGACACAAGCTCGTCGATGCTCTCTCCGTTTACGAAGGGGCTCAGGCTCTTGAACTTCTCCGGCACATGAATCAACAGCGGAACCTTCACCCCTGTGTCGTTGAGATAGCGTTTGCCGCGCGGCGTGGGACCGCCGTGGTCGCCGTAGTAAAACACAATCGTGTTCTCAGCCTGCCCGCTCTCGACGAGTTCATCAAGCAGTTCGCCAACTTCCCGATCGAGTGCGGTGATGGTGTCGTGGTAAATGGCAAAGTCGGAACGCACTTCTGGCAAGTCCGGCAAATAGGGAGGCACTTCGATTCCCGCGAGGTCGAGTCGCGTTTTCTTGGGAATAACTCCTCGCTTGCGCTGCTTGGCTATCTTCTCGGGGAAGAGTGAACTTTCGTGCGATACGGTTAAGTTGAAAATGGAGAAAAACGGGGCGCCTTCAGGCCGGTTCTTGTAATGTGCTCTTGACGTGGAATCGTCCCAAAGAGCCTTATCGTCGCCCAGCTGGTTGTAGTCAGTCTTCGTTCGATTCGTGCAGTAGTAACCCAGCTCTCGGAGAGAGGTAACATAAGGTTTGTAGAGGTGCGGAACCCGGTGGCGGCTTCTCATGTTCTGCGTGCCAAGGGTCACCGCATAGGCACCGTTGAGCAGCGTCGAGCGTGCCACAGCACAAACCGGCGCGTTCGAGTAGGCATTTGTGAACAGTACACTCCTCTTTGCCAGCAAATCCAAGCGAGGGGTCTGTGCCTGCTCATTGCCATAACAGCCAAGCCACTGTGTTGCATTGTCCTCGCTGGTGATCCAGAGAATGTTCGGTCGAGCCTTTTCGTCAGCAGCCTCAGCCGATTCACTAAGAATGCCAGCTACAAGCGCGATCCCAAATAGCAGCAGGGCGGCGCTGGCAGCATTGCGGATAGGATTCGGAACCGAAGGGTTTCTTCGCATGAGTTTGTGCGCTGCACGCAGCGTTCCTTACGTTGAAGCGGGGAATTGTTCGGTGGGGTGTGTCTGCAAGACGACCATATCGCGATATCTTCCACCGGATTGCATGAGCGTCTGGTGATTGCCCACCTCGACTATTCTGCCCTCCTCCAGCACCACGATCCGATCTGCGTGGGCAATGGTGCTCAGGCGGTGGGCAATAATGAAGCAGGTACGCTCGCTTGTGATTGTCGCTAGGCTCGCCTGAATCAGGCGCTCGCTCTCTGTGTCCAAGTTGCTTGTGGCTTCATCCATGATCAAGATGCAAGGGTCGGCCAGTACGGCTCGCGCGATCGCCAAGCGTTGCCGCTGGCCTCCGCTCAACTTCGCCCCGCGTTCACCGACCAGGGTGCTGTAGCCATCGGGAAGTTGGTCGATGAATTCAGCCGCGTTGGCTACTTCCGCAGCGTGGCGTATCTCATCCTCGGTTGCATCGCGATTGCTATAGGCAATGTTAGATGCCACGGTCCCGTCGAAGAGAAACACCTCCTGCTCGACGATGCCGATGAGCGAACGATAACTCTCTACATCGTAATCTCGCAGATCGTGCCCATCGAGGCTAATGCGACCGCTCGTAGGATCGTAGAAACGTGCGACAAGATTGCAGAGGGTCGTCTTTCCGGCGCCACTTGGGCCCACAAGAGCAATCGTTTCGCCTGGCAAAACTTCCAAGGAAAAGTCTTTCAATGCCAAAGCGTCCGAATTGGGGTAGCTGAAACTCACTTCTTCAAAAGAAAGATTTCCAAGGAAATCACTAGCGTAGAGGAGGCGGGTACTCTCGCTAGTTTGCATTTCTCGGGGCTCTTCCAGCAGGTCGAGGACGCGATCAAATCCAGAGAGACTGTTTTGAAATGCGGCGGCACTTTGCGCGAGTATTGCCAGTGGGCTCAGCAGCATGAGCAAGTACACGAGAAACATCATCAGATCGCCCAGCGTGAGGCTTCCTTGTAGAACGCGCCAGCCCCCGTACACCATAAGTGCAGCAGATGCCAATGGCACAAGCGTTTCCCAAATGACTTCTACCGTTCGCATCCACCACCACACGAACAGCTCCTGGCGTCCCATTAAGTGGTTGCCTCGCATAATCCGGTTGGTCTCCGCTCGTTGTCGGCTGAACCCGCGCACCACCCGCATGCCACCAAACGATTCGGTAGCCATCGCATCGACTTGCTCTCGCTGAGCGCGCACTCCGCGGAACTGCGGGCGGATGCGACTAATCCAAGTGCGATGCGTAAAGTACACCAGCGGCACGAGCACCAGGGCGCCAAGCAGTAGTCGCCAATCTACCCAGGCAAGTACACCCATGCTGCCCAGAAGCTGGATGATTGCCCGCCATGGGTTGTAGATCATACCGAAGACGAGCTCACCAACACTGCCAGCATCTTGTCTTAGGATGCTTGCTGCTCCGCCCGACTTGAGTTCCTGTATGCGATGCAACGGGAGACGAAGTGCATGGTCGAAGACTTGCTTACGCACGGAAAGTTGCGTGAGCTTCGTGATCCGTGTAGCGTGCCAGCGTCCCCAGATGTGTAACGCTGTTTCTAAGAACGAGATAGCCACGACACTGCCCACGATCACTAGCAAGAGTGGCCAGGGCTCGCGTGGAACCCAAGCTGGTGTTGCCGCCGGCAGCGGATTGCCGCCCAGCACGTTGTCTACTAAAAACTTTGTGGCAGCTGGCGGAATCAGTGCCAGTAGCGTGGCGACTGTCAGCGTGGTGAGCGAGAAAGCTAAACTTGCCCAGTGCTCTCGAATGATGAGCAGGAATCGCACGAGCAATTCCTTGGCGGAACGATCACGTTTCTTGTGATCCCCAGGAAGCCTTTCGTGTCGTCTGGCGGGTAGTTCATTCGCGCGAAACTTCGCTTTGTATGCTTCAAAACGCTTGCGGCTAGGAAGAGGCCGGTGCGGAGCTTGGCCATCGGGGGATTGGTCAGCCGGAGATTGTTCAGGAGCGGGGGGATTCTTCATCAGGAGCAGCGGTATACGAAGTTGGAGCTGAAAGCGTCCATTATACCGCTTATTGACGGCGAGTTGCTCCCCTGCCACGCCCAACGCGGATTTCAGAGGTGGCAATTCGCGAATCCGCTACTACACCAAGTAGGTGACAACGAGCTGTTCGGCCAGCTCTGCTTCGGACTCTTCTGTCGCATCCTTGTCCTGTTTAAGGAGAGTTTCGTCCGCAAATGCTTCATCCCTTGGTGATTGAGGAGCTTCGTCCCAGACACCCTCAACCTCTACTGGCGTCAGATCGATTGCAATTCCTTCGAAGGCGGACTCCAAAACGGCTGCAGTCAAAGTGCCGGGTTGGCCAAGCCCCGTAACCCCAGCCAAGTTGAGTCCAGAGTTTAGGTTGAGTGCCGAGCTGGGTGCCGTCGCCGCAGCAACAGTCGGCGTGCTGACAAAGTCTTGTTGCCAAGCCAGGAAGCTCTCGCTTCCAAGCGATTGGCCGAAGTCCGACTGCCACATGCCGAGATCATCGCCGTTGACCGTGCCATCGGCATTGAAGTCGGAGTCATTCACAGATGCCGTGGCTGCCACACCTTGCCCGTATTCGTCCTGCCACATGGCAACACTGCCTCCGGAAGGTCCTCCGTCCCCATTGTTCTGCTGTAGTATCAGGAAGTCGAAACCGTCAGTAGTACCATCGTCGTTGATATCCGCCGACTCGTCGTTCCCTTGCGTGTTGAGTCCGCCATTGTTGTCTGTCGAAGCGGCAACCGGTGGATCGAAGTTCCCGACGATGGGTAGGGCCAACTCGTCACCGAACTCTGCGTAGATGTCATTGCCAAACGGTGGAATCTCGAACGGATGATTGAGTGCAGCAACCGTTCCCGGGACCGGTGTGGCTCCCGCGGATACAAGGAAGTACCACTCAGCAATGGGTCGATTCGCCTGGGCGCTGTTGCGAGGTACCCACAGTCCAATGTCATCAATGCCGTCTTGGTCCATGTCGGCCGCCACCGGGCGATCGAGTACGCCTGGGAATCCCCAGTTGAAGGATTGATCAGCATTTCCATCGAAACCGGCGACATTCATGTCGAAGGTCAGCACGTTATTATTGAACACGGCCAGATCGTCGTCGCCGTTTCCGTCGAAATCGCCAACCACAGGGTGTCCAAGTAAATTTCCGCTGAGGAAGAGATCCCCGGCACCGATCACAAAGTCACGATTGGTATCAAGCGCCCACTGTCCCGCAAAGTAGAGGCCGATCTCGTCGCCGTTATCGGCGTTGCCATCGAAGTTGCCGGCAATCGGAAGTGCACCGGCGATGTCGAAGCCTGCAACCAGAGGCTGCATAGTCAGGATATCGCCTTCGCCCGTATTGATAACGCCATCGCTATTCGTGTCGATCAACCAGCGCTTGCCGCCTAGTTCCGTTGACCAACCGAAGACAGCCAACTGGTCGAAGCCGCGGAAGTCTCCACCAACTCCCCCTCCACCACCGCCACCAAAGGCAGCGAGCAACTCGTTGGTGTTAGTGAACTGCTCAGCGGCGGGGTCCATGAGGGTAAGCTGCGCAAGCGACGATCCAGTACCGACGCCAAAGGCTCGCACGTTGTGGCCGAGCGTATCGCGTATTTGAGTCACTTCGTCCTCAAATCCACCTCCCGCTTGCCCATCAGAAAGGAAGATCACGTCGGCTGAGCCTGCAGCGTAGCCGCCCATGGTTAGTGCAGATAGCACAGTCTGGTACGCGCTCTCAAAGTCGGTACCACCAGTACTGTCAAGCGACATGAGTGCTTCTTCAATATCTCGCATCCCGTTCGAGTCGAGATCGGCCAGGGGAGTGGTGACGGTTTGCACCCCAGCGGTAACTGGATCGACATCGATAATCGAGCCCGCACTCTCAAAGGCAACGAGCGACACCTTTGCCGTATTCCCAAGTCCTCGATCAATCAACTGCTGGTTGAGTACTTTAAAGGCAGCGATTTCAGCGTCGATGATTTCGTTCGCAGAGCCATCTCCATTGACATCGCCGACTGGATCGCCCCCGAAGTTACTCGTAGTGCTGCCAGAGATATCGATTACGAACACCGCGTTGTCGTTGATGAGCACTCCACCGCCACCGCCGAACAAGCCGGCGAAGACAAGGTCGTGCACTGAGTAGCCACCAGGCGCAATAGCCCCGGTTGCTGGATCAGCAACATTCATGTTGAACGTGAGATCGACATTGGTGGCATCGTTGCCGATTTGGGCATTGGTTGGATCCCAAACGAAGTTGCCGTTAATATCGAGATCGATGTTCTGAGCGACGAACGAGCCAATTTCTGGTCGACTATCGACCGTGAAGCGTGCGACAAAGTTGCCACCGGGGATGCCATCGCCTGTCGGGAAAGTCGGATCTTCCAGGGGCTCGCTGGCATTCGACTCGCCATCGAGCGCGTTTCCTGCTGCGTCGCTGATGTTGTCTAGGATGGTAAGCGTGAAGCGATCGTCCGGCAGAGGTTGAGCGAATGCAAGGACGATCGATCCCGTTGCTGGCTGTCCATTGACATTTCCGAGGAGCGACGGAGTGATGCTCTCAATGGGAATGATTCCCACGTGATCGCCTACCAGTTGGAAGTTGCCTGGAGTAAATGCGTTGTTTTCAAAGGCGGCATATTCAAAATTCGGATCGCCTGCGATCGCAGCGACAACCCTTGCTGGCAAATCGACGATGTCAATCTGCAGGGCATTGATCAGCGGAGTAGGTCCATTGACCGAAGGCTTAGGATCAAACAGGTCGTAGCCAGTCGCACCAACGACGGTCACGGCATCAATCTGCGGGCCCTGCGTGTCGAGTAAGATCGTGAGTGCGTCGATGTTGGTGGTCGGTGGTAGGACGTTGCCCGCTACATCTTGGGCAATCGCCAACAAGGGAATAGCACCATCACCACCATTGAGTTGCTTCAGGTTGAGAGCCGATGAAATCTGCCAATACCCAGCAGGGAAAGCGAGATTGCCATCCAACGGATTGGAGACGGTTTGTCCCAAGAAGGTATCATCCGCAGTGAACCCGTTGCCGGTTGTGTCGTGGAAGAGCATGACCACCGAGTTCGCCTCGGCGATACCCCACACGGTTGGTGTCGTGTCGCTGGTGATGCGATCGGCAAACGTCGCGGGGGTGCCGTTCACTCCGGTATCGCTACCGTCGAAGAGGCCATCGCCGTCGGTTGCCGGTTGGCCAAAGTTCACAGTCGGTGCCGTTGTGTCGATGGTTACTGGTAGCAGGAAGTCGTGACTAATATTGCCCGCACGATCTTCGATCTCTAGCGTGAAGTTGTGAACGCCATCTGGGAAAGGCGCGCCCGCTGGATCATTTATTGTCAGTGAGACGGTTCGTGTCAAAGAAGCAAGCGTCGTGAAGCCTCCACCGAGAGTCGCATCGGTGAAGCTATCGTACACGAGCGTTTCCGGCGCACCGATATTGCCATCAGGGCGAGCGTAGAGGCGGAACTTCACATCGTTGGCAAATGGATTCGCTGCCCCACCCGCAAGCGTTGCGTTGGATCGCATGACAAAAGTCGGTAGCGAAGATTGCGTGATTTCATCGGCGTCGCTACGACCCGTGTCGCTTGTCAAGTCGAGAAACGGCGTGTTGGGCTCGACCGTGTCGATGAAGAGATCGGTAGGGAGAGCGATCTGAGGGCTCAGCAACCCGGCGTCGGTTTCGAATTGTACGAAGAAGCTATACCGCCCATCAGTCAGCGGATCGGAAGTCAGCGCATAAGCTCCCTGTCCGTCGCCTGCCACATTGTCGGTATTGTCTGAACCGACGGTACCAGTAGCCACCAGCACCGGCGAACCTACAACAGCACCTGCCGGGGTAAGTGGTTGGGCAAACAGGCGGACCGTTGAGTTTTCAGGTCCTACACCTACGAAAGAAGGTTCGTTGATCTTAGTTACGCCGTCGGTACTCAGCATTCCCGTATCGCTGGTCGGCGTCAGTACTATGGTTCCCGTGACCGGGTCAGCCACGGCGTCGATGGTCACGAAGATTGGCACCGAGAGCTGCGAGAACCCGGTATTTGCTCCGCCGGCACCGGCCGAAGTCGCATCGTCCACCCTAGTTCGTGCGGAGATCAAATACTGCGCATCAGGGAGAACTGGGGTAGTTACCGTCCAGGTAGCACTTGTTCCCAGTCGGGTAGCGTTGACCACCGTTTGGGCACCGGTGGTCAGGTTTGTGGCGACCAGTTCCACGTCGTAGCCGTTGGCACCATTGCTATCGATAGCACCTAGATTGGTTCCGGCCGGTAGGGCGGGTAAGAAACTGGCAATGTCATCCTGGATGAAGAACGTGGGTGTGTTATCGCCAGTGATGCCGTCGCTGTTTGATGCTCCAGTATCAGAAGCCGGGGAGAGGCTAACATTGGCCGGAGTTGGAGCTAAACTGTTGCTGAGGTCAATCGTGTAAACTCCACCAGCAGCGTCGACGGTTGTATCTGTGGCAACGACATAGTAAATCTGCGACTCGATTACTGGTAGGGTTCTGTCCTGTCCCTGTGTGATGGCACCACCTAGTAGTGAATTCCCTGCCGAATCCTGAACATCCAGAGTGAAACCTGCGAAGCCGTCGGTGACACTACTGACCAGGAGTTTTCCAGTCGAGCTGGCGCGATAGATGAAGACATCTTGCGTGTCGCCAACGCCATCGTTGAGGCGAAAGTTCTCTATCGCTACCGTTGGTTCGAATCCAACATTCTGCCCAGCGGGCGGTGCCTGGTCGTTTAGTGCCTCGAGATCATCACCGCCACCCCCTGCGCCGCCACCTACAAGAATCGCAAGCATCCGCCGGTCTTCCAACTGCTCGACACCCAATCGCGTAGCGTTGGGCTGACTAGTCGAGCGACTAGCTTTACGCCGCACTCCCTTAGCTAGCTGAGAGGCCCCGTTTCCTGAGACATTACGACCAAACCAATCGCGACGGAGAAATGACATGACACAATAACCCAAGACAAGGTGCGTGAAACTCACTAGATGTGCTATTCCCGCTAGCCAAGTGGCACGGCGGGGAGGCCATGCGAGCGAAACGTCTACTCTTCGAGAGCGTTCGGGTGCCCGCAGAGAACCGGCGGTGAGTGTACCTTGGGTAAGATGGGTAATACAAGAGTTTTGTATGGATTTGCCTGATATTTCTGGTTATGGCGATTCCGTAGCCCTCAGAGCAAGCTGGGTGTGGGGGGGGATGATGGTTTTTTCAGTCGGCGCAAACAAAAAGACGGCCTGCACTTAGGTAGTGCAGGCCGCCTTGGGAAATCAATCTAGTTCAACTTTATCAGCTCCAGCCCGCCGCTTGCGGCTTAGCCGATCCCGCCAAACAACGCTTGAATCGAAGGACTTAGAACCGGTATTCAATACGCGAGCTGAGGCCGCTGAAGCTCAGCGCCCCATCGATATCAACATAGTTGTTGTTCTGCACGCCATTGATGAACGAGTCGGTCGTGACCGCGTTGAACCAATGAGCCGCGTTCCAGCCAGCAGACAGGCGTACTTTGCCCTTCTTGCTGGTCCAAGCGAGGCCCGCTTCGTAATCCAAAGTGGTGATGAAGCGATCGTCTTTCCAAACCGATTGGGCAAGTAGTACGTCGGTCGAGATATTTCGCATGGTGTAGTCCGCCTGCACGGTACCGATCATCGGCGACACGTTCACATTACCGTACAGCGAAAAGCCGCGGCAACCGAAGCGGTACTCGCCGTCGAGGCCAGCACGCACACCACCACCGTCGAAATCGATGTTGCTGTTCGTATTTATTCGTCCGGCCGAGCCACCGGCATAGATGCCGGTTTGCACAAAGCTTTGCTCCAGGTGAGCGTAGCGCCCACCAAGACTCCAATTAATGGCGTAGTCGCAACCAGTTTTCCAGAGGCGACGCACGCCAAAGTCTGCCAGTTGGAAATCAATGTCATAGGCTGCTAACACAGGGCCTACCGAAGCGGTGATCGCAGCACCAGGATGGTGAATGAGCGAGCCAACCGCACCACCGCCACCAGGAATGACAGGAGGATCGAGGAAGCCAACCGCAGCACTTTCGTAGTGCGTGTAGGCAGCAAATACGCTCGAGCAGTCAGACATTCGAATGTCTGCACCGACACGGAAGCCAGGCTCGAAGTCGGGATCAACGCGGCCAATCGTGCCGAAAGGCACGGTGCCTGCACCGCCGATGCCGTTCTGCTGTTGAGCATGGCTCACGTCGGCATCGCCAGGCTGTAGATAGAGGAACTCGCCCCATACACGGGTACGATGGTTCCACCAACAATCGCTGGGGCAGCACGATCCACAGCAACCGCCATCGCAACAACCATTGTCGCAGCAGCCACTATCACAGCAACTTCCCAGATCGCAGCCACCGGCGTTCATGTCGCAGTAACCACTGTCGCTGCAGTTGCCGCAGTCACTGGCAATCGTGCAGTCGGACGACGGGTAGTATTGGGCAAGCGCCACGTTTTGCAAGCTACGCTGAGCATTCGTTGGTGCGGGCTGCCGACCAGTGCGAGTATCGACATCGGTCGCAAACACCACGCCGCTGGGCTCGTAGTCGGCTTGGGCATCGTCAAACATGTCGCGAGCGACGCTGCTTGGTTTGGGTGCTGACTTACTGTTGACTTGCTGCGAACTGCTCGCCTTCGTGCGTTGCCCACCAGAAAGGCCACTGCGAAATCGCGGACTAGACGCTTCGGCACTCGTGCCGTGAGCGATCAAGCCAAGTAATACGACTGACGCAATGGCCAGTCTTGCGAGTGAGGTCCTCATGATTTCCCCTTCAAGGTTCAGGTCGCAAACGGCTGCCGCACGGGATGCGGAGGCGGGCAAACGGGGCCCTCAGCAGTTGCTAGAAAAGTTGCGGGTATGTGAACCTATTCGGATTGTCCGGCTAGCAAGGATCAATCCGGTTATGTGGAGTCAGCAGATCTTGCCTAGATTACGCAGTTTACAGGGGACCGCTGAGGGCTTAGCTCAGAACCCTTCTACGCACGCTCGTAGCCTGTACCACCAAAAGAGTACCCAGCAGAACTAGACCCGAAGGTTCCGGAACGGCTCCTACGCTCGGCGTGTTGGCGATCACCTCGAACCCGTACTGGGCGTGCCAGTTGGCGAGGTCGTCGGGGTCCACGTCGCCATCGCTGTCCGAGTCGCCATCGCTGGGATTTGCTCCTGAGTTGATCCCGAACCCTATTTGCCAGGCGAGGAAGTCGGCTCCATCGATCTCGGAGTCACCCGCAAAGTCTGCAGGAGAATCGGTCAGAGCCAAGACAAGGTCTTGATCGTTGTTACCTAGGAGCCAAGTGAGTCCGGCGATTTCGGGGAGTGCGAACGAATTAAATTCCCCAGAGATTCCGCTCGTGACAGTGGCAATGGTGAACATGTCGCCATCGCTGGGAGTGAACTCTCCGCCACCGAGATCTACTAAGGAAACGGACAACTCCCCATCGAGAATCAACGAGCCATCAACTTGCAGCGTATCAAACTCAGGAATCGCAAGGTTGGAATTGTCGACTCCCCCTAGCTCGATTTCCAGCGTAGCACTAGTTCCCTGTAGGACACTGCCAGTAACAGACAGCAATCCCGCCGAAGGACCAGCAGCAGAACCTGGCGAGATGGCCCCGGCCTGATTGTCCACAGTTGCAATTACATTGCCACTACCCGCAAGCCGCCCACTATTGGTCAGTGTGAGTACATCGCCCACCTGCACACTGCCGCCAAGGTCAACTTGCAAGGTACCCTGCCCTCCACCCACGAGAAGGCTCTCATCGACTTGCAAGAGACCTCCTGTTGCAACCGTTAATAAGCCCTGCGACCCTCCCGCCGCAGCAACTCTTCCGTCGCGCGTAGCTAGTGTGCCATTGGCGATGGTCAGCTTGGCATTGTCTGTGGGGTTCTGTCCCACAACGAGTCCTGTCGTGGCGTTGATTCCAGCCAGCGAATAGGTGAAACCTCCTAGCTGGTAGGTCACATTGTCGCTGTTGACGATCGCGCTGTCGGTCGCCACGTTCGTGCCGAACTGCGCATCGTAACCATTCACGCTGCCGAGATTCCAAATCGCCGCGTCCGAGCCAAGCGGCACGAGGCCATCGCTCCAGTTACCAGCAAGGTTGAAGTCTCCGCCTGCGTTGTTGCCCCATTGGAAGTCCAACGGCACAAGCTGCAAGAAGCCGTCATCGTACGCGATCCGCAGCTCACCGGGGCCAAACAGGCTATTCAAATGCACTTGGTCGCCAGAAAGGGGATCGTGTGAGTAAACATTCAGCCCATTGAGAATGAGCGCCGAGTTGTTGAAAATCCGCAACCCAGCAGGCCCACCGAGACCGTAAAGGTAAAGTGCCTCGGGTTCACCCGCTCCGCCTTGGTTGCCGTTGTCAACCACGTCGATCAACTCAACACTAGTACGCTGAGTCGTAGTACCGATAACAAGTTGGCCGATGCCGAAGTTACCCGAGTTGAAGGCGTTAGCACCGGAGTCAAGGCTAGCGACCTCGAATTGCTGAGCGCCGGAACCGTTGAATTGGATGATGCCTTCATCTACGACGAAGTTACTTTCGGTCGTGTAGCTATGACTGAAATTATTACCGACTTGAACTTTCGCGCCCAAACCGACTGAAAGTGTTCCTGAATCGAGTGTCAGGGAACCGCCAACATCAAGCGTTGAGTCTAAGTCGCTGAGAATGACCCGCAAGTTGTCACTTGATACTAGCGAGCCGACTCGGATTGTACTGCCGCCCCCAACAATTAGCCGCGTCTGCCCGGCTGACCGATTTGTAACCGTGGTTAGTGATGAGAGATCTATTGTTGATGCGCCTTCTGCCCGAAAATCGATGCGGTCTTCACCTCGAGAAGGGCCGTTGATACTCGCGACACTCGACAGATCAATGGTGGACCCATTGGAGGCTTCGATGGTGTTGACGCGTGTAGCGCCAGAGCCATCATCCCAGCCGGCGTTGATGCTCTCCAGCGAGCTCAGGTCGAGAAGCGAGCCTGCACCATCGGCTAAAAAGAGAGTCTGAGTGCTCGGCAAGCCTGTCGCCGAATAGCTGGTGGCCGCGATATCGCCTGTCGAAACACCAAAGGTCGCTCCTTCGCGGACTCGCAGGCGAGCATTGTTGATGTTGGTTAACTCGCCCGACTCGAATGTTGAGGTCGGCGTTACCTCAACAACACTTCCGGAGATATCGGTAAGATTCGGAGCGCTGAACGTCCCTCCCTGATTGATCGTCATCGTGACGCTCACCATGCTTTCGAGTTGCGGCGCATTGACCACCGCCCCATCGGGAATCGTATAACTTCCTGAATTATGATTCATCAGGGCAGATAAATTGAGCGTTGTCCCGGCTGCAGGCAGGAACTGCGTATGACGCGCATCTTCCAGTGAGGGTAGCGCATAGTCGGGTCGATTGATGACAAACCGCGTATCCCCAGAAGAATCACTCACCAGCGTCGTTAGTCCGGCTAGATTAATCTGCGAATCAACCCCGACGACAATGTCGAGACGATCTTCGCCACGATCGGGCGATTCAATACTCGCGACACTCGACAGATCGATCGTTGCGCCGTTGGAAGCTTCGATGGTGTTGACGCGTGTAGCGCCAGAGCCATCATCCCAGCCGGCGTTGATGCTCTCCAGCGAGCTCAGGTCGAGAAGCGAGCCTGCACCATCGGCTAAAAAGAGAGTCTGAGTGCTCGGCAAGCCTGTCGCCGAATAGCTGGTGGCCGCGATATCGCCTGTCGAAACACCAAAGGTCGCTCCTTCGCGGACTCGCAGGCGAGCATTGTTGATGTTGGTTAACTCGCCCGACTCGAATGTTGTGGTCGGCGTTACCTCAACAACACTTCCGGAGATATCGGTAAGATTCGGAGCGCTGAACGTCCCTCCCTGATTGATCGTCATCGTGACGCTCACCATGCTTTCGAGTTGCGGCGCATTGACCACCGCCCCATCGGGAATCGTATAACTTCCTGAATTATGATTCATCAGGGCAGATAAATTGAGCGTTGTCCCGGCTGCAGGCAGGAACTGCGTATGACGCGCATCTTCCAGTGAGGGTAGCGCATAGTCGGGTCGATTGATGACAAACCGCGTATCCCCAGAAGAATCACTCACCAGCGTCGTTAGTCCGGCTAGATTAATCTGCGAATCAACCCCGACGACAATGTCGAGACGATCTTCGCCACGATCGGGCGATTCAATACTCGCGACACTCGACAGATCGATCGTTGCGCCGTTGGAAGCTTCGATGGTGTTGACGCGTGTAGCGCCAGAGCCATCATCCCAGCCGGCGTTGATGCTCTCCAGCGAGCTCAGGTCGAGAAGCGAGCCTGAACCATCGGCTAAAAAGAGAGTCTGAGTGCTCGGCAAGCCTGTCGCCGAATAGCTGGTGGCCGCGATATCGCCTGTCGAAACACCAAAGGTCGCTCCTTCGCGGACTCGCAGGCGAGCATTGTTGATGTTGGTTAACTCGCCCGACTCGAATGTTGTGGTCGGCGTTACCTCAACAACACTTCCGGAGATATCGGTAAGATTCGGAGCGCTGAACGTCCCTCCCTGATTGATCGTCATCGTGACGCTCACCATGCTTTCGAGTTGCGGCGCATTGACCACCGCCCCATCGGGAATCGTATAACTTCCTGAATTATGATTCATCAGGGCAGATAAATTGAGCGTTGTCCCGGCTGCAGGCAGGAACTGCGTATGACGCGCATCTTCCAGTGAGGGTAGCGCATAGTCGGGTCGATTGATGACAAACCGCGTATCCCCAGAAGAATCACTCACCAGCGTCGTTAGTCCGGCTAGATTAATCTGCGAATCAACCCCGACGACAATGTCGAGACGATCTTCGCCACGATCGGGCGATTCAATACTCGCGACACTCGACAGATCAATCGTTGCGCCGTTGGAGGCTTCGATGGTGTTGACGCGTGTAGCGCCAGAGCCGTCATCCCAGCCGGCGTTGATGCTCTCCAGCGAACTCAGGTCGAGAAGCGATCCTGAACCATCGGCTAAAAAGAGCGTCTGATTACTCGCTAGGCCTGTCGCCCAATAGCTGGTGGCCGCAAGCGTGAGTTGGCCACTATCGAGAACCGTCGCACGAGCAGCGCTGCCAGGGAAAATCGAGGCATTCGAGGGGGCTGAAAAAGTACCGCCATCTGCGATGACGCGACCTAAGATCGAAGCTTCATCTTGAACCTCGATGTCGCGACCTGAGTTAACCTGGAAGTCACTCGAACTACCAACTGAAAGCTGGAACACTTGGTGACCAGTCCCTGGGACATCGAAGAGCACACTTTGACTACCCGGTATCACCACCTCATACGTATCCGCCCCGTTCAACCCGTTGATCGGAACCAAGTTAATATCCCAGTTGGCCGGATCGTTGTAGCTACTGCCGTCACCGCTGCCGGTCCACAGAGCGGTAACTTGTGCGGCTGCGACGCTGGGCAAGGAAATCAGCAAGGCGAGAAGAACGAAACGCAAGAAAACCATAGCATCCTCACTAGCTAGGTAAGACGAGTTGTTAGGAAGGGCGACCCAATAGAGAAGAATAGGACCCCATTGGTGCCAAACCTATCACTTCGGAAGACCGCACACAAGCTGTTCGTTTGGGCAGACAATACTGCAATAAAAACGTCCCTAATAGCACGGTGGATCTTCATCTATACCGGCCAAACTTCTGGGAAGAACGTGGCCGCCGGTTTCAGTAAAATAGTCTTACCCCGGTTTCCGTCGCTACGCCCGCTAGTAGAGATTGTGGTGAGGAACGGTGCTGCAGGATTTATGAAACTGGATACGACATACTCTATTGCACGGTTGAAAAGCAAAAGTCACCGCGTGTTGGAACCTTCATTTGGCGTAAGTCTTGTTCCCACAAGTAGTAACGCAGTTGCCACCCGATCAAGAGCCCCGGCTTTTGCTCGATAAAACACGTTGTGCGTGCAAAAGTGCAAAAGCAAAGGTCCGAACAGAAACTACCCGACTACTTGTGCATGTCGGCTCGGGTGAATATCACGCATATCAAGTAGCCTTCCTCAAACACCACTGGGTCACGAACTTTCGATAAGTGAACATCAGAAAGAGATTCCATTTGGCAAACAACACACGCGTGACTAGTCCCCAGAAGCCGCCGGCGTGTTCGTACTCGATGTGTTCACTCACACGAGTTGCGTTTGCGGAGATTTCAGCGAAAGTGTGCGTGTGCTCCCAACGCTTTGCCGGACCTTCAGCCTGCACGTCGGTAAATCCGTGCGGACTCACATCGCGATGGACCGCCTTCCAGTGTAGTGGCAAAGGCCCTACCCAGAGGGTGAAGCGTGAGACCGAACCCTCGCCCAACGGTTCGATATCGTGCAGTTGAACATAGGTGGGCGGTGGCGTGAGCTTTCTCAGGGCACTCGTGTCGTGATGAAATGCCACCACAGTTGCCAGTGGAGCGTTGACAATGAATTGATAGTCGAAAATAGCCATAGAACTCGTTTGGATTGAAACCCGCCTTAAGTGGGGCGTTAGCTGCCGAACATGATCGCCGCGAGGCAGTCGGTGTTCTCGATGTTTATCACTTCTCGCTAATCGTCTATCATGTTTGCTGCCCCAAGATTGGCTTTCAAGAGATTAACGTTGAAGTATTGACTCTTACGAATTCCACTTCATGCCCTCGCTTGAGTTTCACAACGGAGAATACCACTCGCCCCGGCGGAAGGTGTCGTGGTTTGCGCGTCGTTTTCCTTCGCTGGTATTCTACACCAAGTTCTTCTGGATCGTGGTTAAGGCGAGCAGCAGAGCGAAGTTCGCTACTTACGATAGCACAGCCTGGTCAGACAGTAGCGTGGAAGTTATACGGGCTTTGGAAAGCGTCGGGATGCAGTTTGAAGTAACGGGCCGGGAGCATATCGAAAGCGTCGATGGGCCCTGCCTGATTGTTGGCAACCATCAAAGCAGTCTTGAAACAACCGTGTTGCCAGCAGTGATTCAACCGATAAAAGAAGTCACCTTTGTCGTGAAGCAGGCGCTGCTCGATTATCCGATCTTCAAGCATGTGATGCGTTCACGCGATCCCATTGCGGTCACGCAAAGCGACCCACGAGGAGATTTTAAACGGATGCTTGGCGGTGCCCAGGAAAGAATCCAGCGCGGCTCGAGCATTGTGATTTTCCCCGAAGGAGTACGAGCGGAAGAATTCAACGCCCAGCGATTCAATACCATCGGTGTAAAGGTCGCCCAACGCAACGATGTGCCGATAGTACCCCTCGCACTCGATACCTGGGCGTGGCCGCTGGGCGAGAGGATTTCCGAAGTGGGTCGGCTCGACCCGTCGCGAAAAGTGCGTTTCGCCTTCGGAGCGCCATTGACAGTAAGCGGGCGGGGGGATGAGGAGCAACAACTACTAGTCAATTTTATTGAGCGGAAGCGCAGCGAATGGCGGCGCGATGAAAGCTCGCTCGATTCAGAATCGACACTACCAACTTTCGCTACGAGTTGAGGATATAGCCCTTTGACCGTTCAGCCCGCTTACTGCCGCCCTACTGCTTTCCGGCAGTTCACCGAGTCGTTGCACGAACAGTCACTGGACGAGCCTGTCGTAGGAGACAGCTTTCGTTGGCTATTTGAAGCCGCTTGGGCGATCGCTTGTCACGAGCTGCCAGCTTCCGACTTTACCGCTGGCGAGACAGTTGTTGAGAATCTTGCCGAAGCTGTGCGACGGCGAATTCGTTCGGAGGGTTTCGATGCACGTCTCGCACACTTGCACGACTTGCTGTTTGAAGTGATTGGTCTCAAAGGAAATGACGAAGACTATTACAACCCTGTGAATAGTTACCTACCAACGGTATTGCAACAGCGATGTGGGATTCCGATCACGCTCGCACTAGTCTACGGCCGGGTCGCTTGTGAGTTGGATATTGATGTCTACGGAATCAACTCGCCGGGTCATTTCTTGGTGGAGGTTGTAGCACCCGGAGAGAATGCCATGTTTGTCGATCCGTACTGCGGCGGTGGTATTGTCACCGAAGCCGAAGCCTTGGTGAAGGTTGCCCAATGTACAGGCAAGAGTGAGATCGCCGTGCCCAGTTGCTTGGTTCGCGCGACTCCAAGGCAATGGCTGTCGCGCATGCTTGTCAATCTGCAGGGAGCATTCGCAGCAGCAGGGCGTGAGCGTGATGTCTATGCTATGCAGGAGTTTCAGGACTACTTGGGGGGCTTGTGACGGCAACGTTTGTGACTCTGCTTAACTTGGATGCTCGTCGGCAGGTGAATCATCTTCTATGATGGGACTATGCGCTACCCTATTACCTACTCATTGCCATTGGTGCCACGATTCTTACCGCACCTGTCGTTGCTGATTCTGCTTGGGCTATTTACCCTGCCGTGTTCTGCCGATGTGGCCGTGCTTACGAACCGCACGGATAAGCCCCTTCGCGTCAGCACGCTGCCCAGAGGCAGCAAAATGCAGCCTATAACCATCGAGCCGAAGGATTCACGGCCTATCTATTTTGATGTCGCCACAAAAGTGCGTGTTCGTGACTCGCGAGAGGTGTACGACTTTAAGATCGAGCACGGTGCGGCCTACTACTTTGCTCGCGATCAGGTGACAGATGCGTTAGCGTTGCAAGAGCTTGGGCTCGGTCGGCATAAGGTGAGGCGTTCCGCTGACGATGATAGGCTTCCAGCTCTGCCCAACGCGGGAATGATCCCTGTGAAGTTACTGGTCGACGATGACGAGCGAACACATCGCTCTGTTTGGGAACCGCTCTTGCGAGCTCGGCTTGCTTCAGCTTCTGACGTGTTGGAAGCCCATTGCGGAGTTCGCTTTAAGGTCGTAGCAATCGAAACTTGGAATTCATCAGAAGAGCAGAAAGACTTCAATCGCACGCTTAAGGAGTTTGAACGTGAGGTCGACCCCTCACCCGGTCGCGTAGCAATTGGATTCACCAGCCAGTATCGCATTGAGAAAGGACGTTATCACTTGGGAGGAACGCGCGGGCCGCTTTACTCTCATATTCTCCTCAAAGAACGAGCCACCAACATTCTTGAGGCTGAGCGATTGGAGTTGCTCGTTCACGAACTGGGGCACCACTTGGGCGCGGCCCACAGTCCCGAGCAACACAGCGTCATGCGGCCGGTGCTCACAGGTGGGTTGCAGCGTGCTGTGGATGCGACCATCAAGTTCGATCCGGTCAACACCTTACTCATGTCGCTCATGGGGGAAGAGATTCGTCGCAATCGCGCGAAGCAAGTGACAGACTTCTCGCTCGAATCACGTCGCCGGCTCGACACCATTTATGCCGCTTTGGAGCCGGCTCTGCCAGACGACCCGGCCGCTGGGCACTATCGCAAAATTGTCCGCTCGGCAGGCACTACGCCCATCGTCAAAGATGTGCGGCGCGTGCTTGATCATTTAGTACGCGTCGGTGAATTGAATCAACGCCTCGCGCGTGAGGAAGCCAACGGCGAACTCAGCGGTTCGAGAAAGCCTGTCCACGGCGACAAGCTCACCGAACTCTACGTGAAGCAAGCAGCTTTGGCAGCGAAGCGCGTGCGGCGAGAATCATCGACCCAAGCGTTCCTACTCGCCCTCGGCATTGCCATGGACGATACCGATTCGTTGGCGATCTTGCCGGTTGCAGGGAATCTATTGAGTCGCGTGGAAGACACAGTCCAACGCAGGCAACGTCTAGCCGCCATGGGTAAGCCAACGATGAATGATCGGGCTGATCTCACGAAGCATTTCTTCGTTTCGGCACACTTGGCCACGTTGGTGGGATCGAATGCCGCGCGTAGTGCGGGACTTGCGAAGGAGATGCTTGACTCCCAGGGCGGTACCGGCTTTAGCTTTGCCGACATGGCTGCCAATCGGGCGGGAATCGTGTTTGCCGGAGCCGTCTTGAACAAACGGCTCTCGCTTGACGAAATCGCGAGATCCTTCACCGTGAAGGAATTCCTTCCGGCAATCGACGATTTGGCCGAAGGTCTAGACAATCAAGACTTCCTGGAAAACTACGGCGGCGTAAGCGACCCCCGCTTCAAGGCCGAATTGGCCCGCATCGAACGCCGCGTTACAGCACTGGTAACGAAGTGGCCCACCAAGTCGAAGACTACGACTGAATCCAACTAGCTCATCAACCCAAGGTTAGGCAAGCCAACAATGCCCATAGAAAACTATAAGCCTCAGAAGCCCTTCTTGGTCGGAATCGACTCAGACGGTTGCGTGTTCGACACGATGGAACTGAAGCACAAGGAGTGCTTTATTCCTGCGTTCATTCGACACTACAAACTGCAAAGTGTGAGCAACTACGCTCGTCAGGCCGCAGAGTTTGTGAATTTGTATTCGAAAAGCCGTAGCTCAAATCGGTTCGTGGCGCTCATCGAACAGCTCGATTGGCTGCGACGTAGGCCCGAGGTGATAGAGCGGGGAACGTATATCCCCAAGCCGGAGGGCCTGATTAACTGGGTCGCGCAGGCGACTAGGCTGGGAAACCCAGCGCTCAGCGAAGCTGTCGAGGCGACGGGCGATCCTGATCTGGCGCAGGCGCTCAGATGGTCGGAAGACGTCAACTCCGCAATGGCAACCATGGTGCGCAACGTGCCTCCCTTCCCGTCTGTGCAAAAGTGCCTGCAACGTTTCGACGAAGCGGCTGACATGCTGGTCGTCTCCGCCGCGCCCATCAAAGCACTCGAAAGCGAATGGCAAGAACACGGCGTTGCAAGATTCGTCCGAGGCATGTACGGCCAAGAGACGAGCACCAAGCAGGAGACCCTTTCCCTGGCAAGCCACTACGAGCCGAATCATACGCTGATGATCGGCGACGCCCCCGGCGACTACAAAGCGGCCTTGGCGAACAAGTGCCTATTCTTCCCGATTAATCCAGGGAGCGAAGAACGCAGCTGGCAACGCTTGCACGATGAAGGAATTGATCGCTTCCTGTTCGGCACGTTTAGCGGCGAGTACCAGAAGCAGCTGCTAACCATGTACGAAAAATATTTGCCAAGCGAGCCGCCGTGGGATGTGGTGGAAGTGTAGGACTGCATGGAAATCTCTTATGAGATTGCCATCAGAATACATCCGTTGGGTCCAGTCCAGTCCAGTCAGACGATGCACGGGTTCACGGATTTAGATTTCGGCGGGTACTTCCATTTGGAACCACTTGAGTTGGTCGAAAAACTAAATAAAGACATCGAAATTGAAGAGCACGCTCCAGGCTTACTCGCTTTCGCTAGTGATGGAGGTGGCGCGTCTTCGTATTCGATGATCTCGGCAAAATATACTCGTTGCCGTTGATTGGCATGAAGCCTCGGTATGCCATACTGGTAGCCGATTCATGGGATGACTTTGCAACTCATATCAAGGACGAATGAGTGCCAAGGCCCGGAGGGCCGTCACAACCCTAGCCGGTGTCGTCAGACGCCGGTCCCCGAGCCGAGAACAAATTAGCCACGGAGTGGCGACACAACCCAAGGTCGCCACCATGCCAAGCACGCACCAACAACTCCTCTACCACATCGTATTTAGCACCAAGAATCGAAAACCCTACCTCCAGAATGAACAATTCCGAACTGACCTGTTCGCGTACATGGCGGGCATTACGAAGAATCTCGATGGATTCGCGCTAGAAATCGGCGGCTGGGTTGATCATGTGCACTTGTTGGTGCGCATTCCGGCCAAAGTAGCCGTGTCCGATTTCGTTGGACGCCTCAAGGCCAATTCCAGCAAGCACGTCAACGAGACGAGCGATTCGCTACATAAGTTCGGTTGGCAGGAAGGTTTCGGTGCGTTTACGGTCAGCGTTTCGCAGAAGGATGCCGTTGCCGAATACATCAAGACGCAGGCCGAACATCATTCTCGTGAATCATTCCAAGAAGAATACGTTCGGTTATTGAAATGTCATGGGGTCGACTACGATGCCCGGTACGTTTTCGATTGATCGCAGCGTTGATGTTGTGTCGCCCCTCTGGGGCTTTGATATTGGGGGCACCGGTTCCGGCACCTGACGGTGCCGACTGGGGATGTGTTGGCCCTCCGGGCCAGGGAAGTAAGCTGCGTTGCTATTATCTTTGCACCCGGGCCGAACCACCCTCGGCTAATGCCTCAACCTCGCTCAGTGTTGCCTGAGAAACATCCCCAGGATACGTCGTAAGCAGCGCCCCGTGAGCCCAGCCTAATCGTAGGCATTGCTCGGGCTTTTCACCTGCGAGCATGCCATAGATCATGCCGCTGCAGAAACCGTCGCCACCGCCGATGCGATCGATCACATCGAGCTGCATCGTGGGGCACGTCAGCTTCTCACCGTCGACCCACAGCACGGCGCTCCAACGATGGCGGCTGGTGCTTTCCACTTGTCGCAAAGTCGTGGCAACTACCTTCACGTTGGGGAATTCCGATTTAACATTCTCGATCATTCTGAAGAACGCTTCGGGATCGAGCTTCGACTTCGATTCGACGTCTTGCCCTTTGAAACCCAGGCCTTTCTGCAAATCCTCTTCATTGCCAATGAGGCAATCGAGATGGCTGGCAATCTGCCGGTTCATGTCGATGCCCTTGGTCTCGCCACCTTCGAGTGTGGCCCACAGTTTGGCTCGGTAGTTCAAGTCGAACGAAGTGACCGTGCCCGCCGCTTTGGCGGCTTGCATGCCTTCGGCGATTAGGTCGGACGTGTGTTCGCCCAAAGCGGCATAAATACCGCCAGAGTGGAACCAGCGAACGCCTTGATCGAAAATGCTCTTCCAATCGATATCGCCCGGCTTGAGCATGGCGGCGGCTTCGTTTGCCCTGTTGTAGAACACCACCGGGGCACGCGCACCGTGGCCGCGGTCGCTATAGACTGTGGCGATGTTCGGTCCACGCACGCCGTCGTGCTCGAAGTGCTTGAAGAATGGCCGCACGCCCATTTCGCGAATGCGTGTTTGCACGAGCTCGCCAATGCCGTTATTCACCATCGCAGTGACAATGCCGGTCCGCTGGCCAAAGCAACTGGCAAGGTTGGCAGCGCAGTTGTACTCGCCGCCGGATACGTGGACCGCGAACTCCCGAGCTCGACGAAATGGAGTAATTCCAGGATCGAGCCGATGAACCATCGCCCCAAGAGAGAGGAAGTCAATTTGGCAGTCATCAGCCGGTTTGATCGAAAGGGCAGCCATCTCTGGTCCTTAAATGAGTTAATTCTAGCTTGGGACATCCGAACTTCAGCGAATCCACCACCCTAATCTAAGCAGTCGCGAACTGTCAAAGGCCAGCGGGAGAGTGACAGGGCGATTCAAAGTTTCATGATACCCAGCTTGGCGAATAGCTTATCGACTCGGTAAGCGTTTTCTCTGATAGCACCGATGAGGCTGGGGACTTTGGCTAAACGGAGCAGATTGATAGCCGCATTGCGGAAGCAGGCTAAGTTTTGGCTTCCACGGTGATGACGGACCCCACAACGGTCTTCTTGCCAGAGGACATCACGAACCCAGTGCAAACGGTTTTCAATGCCCCAATGGCTACGCCAGATCTCAAGCAGCTTCTCCGCATCGGCACGCTGCGGAGAGAGACTGGTGATGGCATACTGGACCTCGGTGATCGTCTCGTTGTTGCGACGACTCGTACGCTCTAAGCGAATCACCTGCCGAAGTCCGGGCCAGCGAGAGAGGTGCGGAACGATCCGCGTGCTGGCCTGAAGATGCCGCGTGATAACGCGACCATGCTCTTTGGTGTGCGTCCGGACCTCGGTTTGGAACGCCTCTTTTTTATGCTGACTGGCGGGGGGAAAAGGCCGGTAAGAAATCACCGGCGATGTCTTCTTCTAAGTTTCCCTGATTGCCTTTTACGACAATCAGGAAGTCACCGCCCGAATCGGTAATGGTCCTACAAATCTCGGTCTGTGCGAACATCGCGTCTCCGGTCACCACACGTCCTTCCAAGACAAGCGTCTGGAGAATTTCGGGGGCGGTCTTAATCTCGTTCGTCTTTCCCGAGACAGGCATTTGGCTGAGTACGCAGCCGGTCTGCTGATCAAACAGGCTCAAGAGATGGACCGACTTGCCGTACCGATCCAGGGTCTTACAAAGCGTCTTTCCATCAATGGCTAGGCAGGCCATTGCTTGGGGGTCGACTTCTGCGTGAGGAGTGATCCAAGCACGCAAGGCTTGTTCGAGTTGCTCCGGGTCCATCATGTTCAGTAAGTAACGAAACGCGCCTTCTTTGGGCGGCGTGCGAAAGTACCCCAGCAGATACCAAACGCTCTTCTCTTGAGCGTGAATCCACTGGGCAATGGCTTCATAGCCTCGCGCACCGCACAATACGGCACAGGCAACGGTGGCCAGCATGGCCTGCAATGAGTGGCGCCTTCCTTTAGCCCCACGCGGGTCGGGAATCTGCTGCAAGTGAGCTAGCAGACTCTCCGCGTGAGCGGCATTCACAGTAAAACCTCCTGAAATTAAGGACGAAACGTTAGTTGCTCTAAAACACGTACGCAACCTGATCTGCACAGGTTCATTCTTTGCGTAGTCCTGGGGAGAGTGAAGCGGTTAAGTAAACAGGAGAGTCAGAAAAACGGAATTGAACGTGCGCAATCTCAGGACAAATACGTCGTCAGTCTGCACTTCGGTCCCACGAACAGGGAGCGGGATATTGACCAAATGCCCAGGGCAAACGATCATCATAGGATAACTCACCTCCAAATAATCCGAGAAGAATAGGTCCCCGCTGTGTCTGATTGTGATTTTGGCCTGATTGGCCTCGCCGTGATGGGCGAAAACCTTGCTCTGAACGTGGAAAGCCGCGGCTTTAAGGTCGCTGTAAACAATCGAACCAATAGTGTTGTCGATGATTTCATGGCGGGCCGAGCCAAGGGGAAACAGTTCGTTGGCTGCCACACGGTCGAGGAATTGGTAAAAAATCTCAAGCGCCCCCGCAAAGTCATGATGCTTATCAAAGCTGGGCCAGCGGTCGATGCCGTTATCGAACAATTGGTTCCGCTACTTGATGAGGGAGACATCATCATCGACGGCGGCAATACCTACTACGCCGACACCGAGCGACGCACGAAGTACGTTGAAGAGAAGGGCCTGCTATTCTGCGGCACAGGCGTTTCCGGTGGTGAAGAAGGGGCGCTGAAAGGCCCCAGCATGATGCCCGGCGGCAGCCCCGATTCTTGGGAGCACGTACAACCCATTTTCCAAGCAATTGCCGCCAAGGTAGGCCCAAACAACGACATCCCCTGCTGCGAGTGGGTCGGCCCACGCGGTGCTGGCCATTACGTAAAGATGGTGCACAACGGCATTGAGTACGGCGACATGCAGCTCATCTGCGAAGCCTACTCGATGATGAAGGAGGGCCTCGGGCTTTCCAACGACGAGTTGTACGACGTGTTCGCTGAATGGAACAAGGGCGAACTTGATAGCTACCTCATCGAAATCACTCGGGATATCTTCAGCGTGAAGGACGATGACGGCAGCCACTTGGTCGATAAAGTCCTCGACCGCGCCGGCGCGAAAGGCACCGGCAAATGGATGAGCCAGCTGGCGCTCGATCTCGGTGTGCCTAGTACGCTGGTCACCGAAGCCGTCTACGCACGCGGGCTTTCCTCGTTCAAAGATCAACGCGTCCGAGCGAGCAAGGTGCTTACCGGTCCTGAGCCAAAGTATTCTGGCGATAAGAAAGAGTTTGTCGAGCAGATTCGCCAAGCGCTCTACGCCTCAAAGATTGTCAGCTACGCCCAAGGCTTCGTTCAACTGCAAGCGGCAGCTAAGGAACACGATTGGCCGCTGAACTATGGCGACTGTGCCCTGCTCTGGCGTGGCGGCTGCATCATCCGTGCGGTCTTCCTCGACACGATCAAGGAAGCGTTCGACAAAGACCCCAACCTAGAGAACCTGCTACTCGCCCCGTACTTCCAAAAGGCGATCGACGGAGCTCAAGACGCCTGGCGCCACGTGGTTTCCCAAGCCGCTGTGCTAGGCATCCCCGTGCCCGCGTTTGCCACAGCCCTAGCCTACTACGACGGCTACCGCCGTGCGGACCTACCTGCCAACTTGCTGCAAGCCCAACGCGACTACTTCGGTGCTCATACGTTCGAGCGAACGGATAAGCCCCGGGGTGAGATGTTTCATGCGGAGTGGCTGCAGGAGCGCAAGGAGCCTGTTTAGCTTGTGGCCACATTGTTTTTGAACCACAGAGGGCACGGAGAACACGGAGATGCCAAATGGGAAACCTGGGGATCACCCGCTAACCGACATCTTGCACAACAATCTAACTGTGTATTCCGCGGAAATCGATCAGCGAATAAGGGTGCTTGTTGAAGAATTGCCTAATAACTCACCGATTTATGAGCGATTGCATTTATTACTCACAAGATATAGCTGGGATTTTAATAAGATCAATCTCGAGTTGCTTGCCAAAGAGTTATCAGTCTTAGAACAAGAGCGCAGCGGATAAACCACACAAATATCTTTCATGGCCTATACGATCTATGCTTAGGAAATGGTCCCAAACAGACCTCCGTGATCTCCGTGCCCTCTGTGGTTCAAAAAATAACGCCCAAACCCTGAACAATCGTAACCCTGAGCAACCATGTCCTACCTAGAAAAACTATTCAGCTTCCAAGATCAAGTCGCCGTGGTGATTGGCGGTACCGGTGTCCTTTGCGGTGAGATGGCCGAGGGGCTAGGTCAAGCCGGGGCGCACGTTGTCGTCGCCGGGCGCAGTGAGGAACGGGGCAACGCGCGGGTGAAGTCGATTGAGGAGAAGGGCGGCTCCGCTTCATTCGCCTCGGTCGATGCGATGAGCAAGGCTTCGATTCAAGAACTTTGCGACAAGGTTCTCGCTGAGCATGGCCGGGTGGATGCGGTGGTCAACGGGGCGGGGGTAAACTCCGCCACCCCGTACTTCGAGATCGAAGAGGAAGAATTCGACAAGATCATTCGCAGCAATCTCAATGGGGTGCACTACTCCTGTCAGGTGTTCGGTAAGGCGATGATCGATGCGGGCCGTGGGGCGATTCTCAACGTGGGCAGCGTGACCAGCTTCCTGCCATTGTCGAAGGTTTACACGTACGCCGCCAGCAAAGCGGCCGTGTTGAACCTTACGAAGAACGTGGCTCGGGAATTCGCCCCGCATAAGGTGCGAGTAAACTGCTTGTGCCCAGGGTTCTTCCCTGCCGAGCAAAACCGCAAGATACTCAGCGAGGATCGCATCGCCGACATCATGCGTCACACGCCCATGGACCGCTTTGGCGACGCAGAGGAGCTCAACGGGGCCACCCTGCTGTTGCTCTCCCATACGGCAGGCAGCTTCATCACCGGCGAGGCGATCTACGTCGATGGCGGCTTTACGGCAATGACGATCTAAGGCGCTGGTTATTGGGCGCTAGTTGTTCTCGTGGATGCCGTTAAAATTTGGGCGAAGGCGGAAAACTGCGTACGTCTCCCTTCCACTCAAAACCAGCGCCTTGCGCCCCCTCCAACTAACGCCTCCCTCCCATGCCTCCCACCTTCGTGATCTTTGGTGCTTCAGGCGACTTGACCAGTCGCAAGCTCATACCGGCACTCTACAAGCTATTTGTCAAAGGTCGTTTGCCTTCTGGCGTGCGGGTTGTGGGGTTCTCGCGGAGCAAGTTCTCGCACGATCAATGGCGAGAAAGCCTCGCCGAGACGACGGCAGAATTCGTGGGTGATGGGTTCGACAAAGGGAAGTGGACCGAGTTTGCCGGGCACATCTACTACCATCCGGGCGACATTGGCGAGGCGGAAGATTTTGCGACGCTCGCTTCGTTCCTTTCTGAAGTCGAGGAGGGCAAACCTTGCCCACGGGTCTACTATCTCTCAATGGCTCCTCGATTCTACGAGCCTGCAATCCAACAACTTGGCGCGAGCGGCCTGAACGACGATTGCGATTGCCCGCGTCGTGTCGTGATTGAAAAGCCATTCGGAACGGATCTTGAGTCGGCGAAGCGGCTCAACGAGTCAGTCCACGAGGTTTTTAAAGAGCAGCAGGTCTATCGAATCGACCACTATCTCGGCAAAGAGACGGTTCAGAACCTCATGGTCCTGCGGTTTGCGAATACTATTTTCGAGCCGATTTGGAATCGCAATTACGTTGACCACGTACAAATAACTGTCGCTGAAGAAGTCGAAGTTGGTAGCCGTGCCGGCTATTACGATTCCGCTGGTGTGATGCGAGACATGGTACAGAATCACCTCATGCAATTGGTGATGATCTCAGCGATGGAGGCCCCAGTTCGTTACGATGCCGATGCCATTCGCAACGAGAAAGTAAAAGTCCTGCATGCGATACGACCACTCGATGAGCGGGCAATTCGCAAAGATACCTTCCGTGCCCAGTATCGTGGCTACACAGCGTGTGAAGGTGTGGAGAGCACCAGTCGCACGGCTACGTTCTCTGCCTTGAAGTTGTGGATCGACAATTGGCGCTGGCAGGGGGTGCCATTCTACTTGCGAAGCGGTAAGGCGATGTCGTGCCGTACAACGCAAATCGTTATTCAGTTTCGCGAGCCTCCACACAAGTTGTTCGCCGATAGCCCGAAAAACTTGGGCGAATCTAATCGCTTAGTCATCCAAGTGCAGCCGGACGAGGGCATTCAGATGCATTTTCAAACCAAAGTCCCGGACGCTGGTATGAAAATGCGGCAGACCGATCTCGACTTCAACTACCAGCAAGAATTTAAGAGCAAGATGCCTGAGGCCTACGAGCGTCTGTTGCTCGATGCGTTGGAGGGAGACGCGAGCCTGTTTGCCCGCGCCGACGAAGTCGAAGCCGCCTGGAAGATTATCGACCCGGTGCTGGAAGGTTGGAAATCAAGCGACAAGCCGACACTCTACATGTACGACCCTGGCTTCTGGGGCCCTGACGAATGCACGGAATGGATGCGCGAGCAAGGTCGCGATTGGTTTGATACTTGCCCGGTGTTGTAGTGAAGTTTTCCAAGTGTAAGGTACTGCCGAGTGGAGCGAGGCATACCTTGCCCCTCGTTTATGGTATGCCTCGCTCCACTCGGCAGTACCCTACGTTTTCACTTAGACCTTCGATCGCAACTTGACGTGAACAAACTCCCCGACAATATCAAGAGCGTGCAGCCCGGCGGCGGGAAATGCTATTCGATCGAACTCGCCTGGGGGCGTTTGCGACGCTGGTATCTCAAGTTGTTTTGTAAGAGCTACGTCGACAAGATGGCGGCGCTCCGACTGGGTGACACCGAAGGCGCACCGCATGAAATCCTTGATCCTCGCGATCTGAAATACTGCTGCAATCTTTGCACGGCTCACTGGAAGCCTGAGGATGACCCTTTCCGCAGCCGAGAAGATATTCCGTTTGCGCGCTGGGGATTGGCTGAATTGCAGCTGATGGGGTGGCCTCTCTTCTGGCTGACCGTGGCTACCTGCTTTCTTCCCGGCTGGTGGAAATGTCTGGCTGTGGTCCCCGGCATTATCCTTTGCTTGATCGTCTACTTCTTTCGCGACCCGCATCGTGAGGTGCCAGACGATACAGATGCAATCGTATCGCCAGCGGATGGCACCATTGCAGAGATTACGGAGCTGGATCACTACGACTTCCTCGATGGCCCTGCCCTGCGGATTGGCATTTTTCTCTCGATCTTCAACGTGCATATCAATCGATCGCCTCGCGACGCGAAGGTTGTGGATCTAAACTACAAACCGGGCGAGTTTCTCAACGCGATGAACCCTGAGAGTGCGATCCGCAATGAATTCATGTGGATCGGCTTCCAAGATGACCTGCGCCCGGCGGTACGATTTGCGGTGCGACAAATATCAGGCCTCATCGCCCGACGCATCGTGTGTGCCCTCAAGCCTGGGCAATCGGTCCAACGAGGTGAAAAGTTTGGTATGATAAAGCTGGGCTCAAGGACCGAAATCGTTCTTCCCCGCGACGCAGTGAAGGCAGAAGTCGAGATCGGACAGAAGATTCAGGCTGGGTCGACAATTATTGCAAGGTTTGTTGATTAACCACGGAGTCACGGAGGGCACGAAGAAACTGCTCGATGGGCTTCTTGGTATCGACGAAAAACGTGCTGCAGAACGTGTTTATTAACTAAGTGTTTGTGTGCTGATCGCTAGACCTGACTCGAAACCTCCGTGTCTCCGTGGTGAAATAGAAATAATTCGATGAGACGTATCCGAGCCGTTGCCGTTCTGCCGACACTGTTCACGCTGGGCAACCTCGTGTGCGGGTTCTTCGCAATTGTTGTGGCCTCTCGGATCGATAAGGCGGGCTTGGTAGATGCTCAACCGGCTCCGACACTGGGGTCCATCAAGGAATTTGGAGCCATCCTCGGCAGTCAAGATCCTACGCACAATCTCATGTTGTGCGGCATGCTAATCTTTTTAGCCATGCTATTTGATATGTTCGACGGCCAAGTCGCACGGATGACTCGCACGACCAGCGACTTTGGTGGGCAACTTGATAGCCTTTGCGATCTGGTCTCTTTTGGCGTCGCTCCAGCCATCCTGCTGGTGAAGATGTGCCCGCAATTCACGGAGCTCCACCGCCAAACCATTTGGTGCATCGCGGCGCTGTTTGCTTGTTGTGCTTCGTTACGACTGGCAAGGTTTAACGTCGAGACGGACGAAGAGGACGACCATACTTCCTTCGAGGGACTCCCCACTCCTGCCGCGGCCGCCGTAGTCGCAAGTTGTGCGATGTTCTCGTATACGCTTCGCAACGAGCTGAATTACGTGAACTTCAACGACTACGATGCTTGGCTGCAATGGCTGTTGCCGCCCTACTCGATGATTATCGCCTTGCTCATGGTCAGCCGTGTGCCCTATCCTCACTTGGTAACGATAGCGTTGAAAGGGCAGAAGTCCTTTTCGCAGCTCGTGGTGATCGTGTTTGCACTGCTGGCGTTAATCGCTGTGCGTTGGTACGCGGTCCCCATTCTATGCGGCGTCTATGCAGCGGCTCCCGCAGTGCTGCACCTCTGGCGAACAAGAATTCGCCCCACCACCGATGAGTCAAGCAAAAGAGCAGCAGCAGGTGAGTCCCGTCCCGGGGACCCTTCTGATGAACCCGAAGAAGAGGGCGAGCCGCATGTTCACCGGATTGGTTGAAGATCTCGGCACCGTGGGCGAATTTCGCCTCGAAGATCCCGGTGCGCGTCTGATTGTTGAAACGCAGAGCCTAGCACCTGCTGCGGAGATTGGGGCGAGCATCGCCGTGAATGGGTGTTGTTTGACAGTCGTCGAAATCGACGGAGCAAGGCTTTCGTTTGAGGCGGGTGAGGAAACCCTTAGTCGTACGAATCTTGGTGAACTCGCTCCCGGCGCTCGTGTTAATCTGGAATCGTCGCTCAAAGTAGGCGATTCACTGGGCGGGCACTACGTTACGGGTCACATCGATGGGCTAGGCTCGGTAAAATCACGGGACGACGACGGCCAGTGGTGTACCATGTGGTTCAACGCTCCCGCGCCACTGCTCAAGCAAATGGCCAGTAAGGGTTCAATCGCCGTTGACGGGATTAGCCTGACTTTGGTTGATGTGAGTGACGAAGCATTTAGTGTTGCTCTGATCCCACATACGCTGAGCGTCACGACTCTCGGACAGCGGGCAGTGGGCGACACAATTAACCTGGAGACCGACGTTCTCGCCAAGTATGTCGAGCGTCAACTCGGCGGTTTCCGCACTAACATTGAAGAATAGAAGAATAATCACCGTGCCACCTAAACCTCCAGTCAATCGCCAGACCAAAAGCTTCTTAATGAAGCGCTTCCGTGAAATGGGCATTCAGCCTGCGACGCGGCACGGGCAGAACTTTCTGATTGACCTGAATCTGCAGCACATGATCGTCGATTCTGCCGATCTCGATGAGCGAGATGTGGTGCTAGAGGTCGGCACGGGCACTGGCGCGCTCACCGAACTCATGGCCCAGCAGGCTGCATCTGTGGTGACTGTTGAAATCGATGGTCACCTGTTCGAGCTCGCTAACGAACTGCTATTCAAGTACGACAACGTTGTGATGCTCAAACAGGATGCGTTAAAGAACAAGAATACGTTCGCTCCGGAAGTTTTGGCCCATATCGGCAAGCAATTAGAAGTGGCACCCGAGCGGCGACTGAAGCTCGTAGCAAACTTGCCTTACAACATAGCCACGCCCATCATTAGTAACCTGCTGGCTTGCGAATTCGTGCCGCACAGCATGTCTGTCACGATACAGAAAGAACTGGGCGACCGAATAATCGCGGAGCCTTGGTCGAAGGATTACAGCGCACTAAGTGTGTGGATCCAGAGCCAGGCTGATGCTCAGATCGTCCGCATCATGCCGCCCTCGGTTTTCTGGCCGCCACCGAAGGTGCAGTCGGCGATCGTGAAAATTGCGGTGGATCCAGAAAAGCGTGCGAGTGTGCCCGACCTCAAGTACTTCCACCAATTCACCAAGGCGCTGTTCATCCATCGTCGCAAGTTTCTGCGCGCGAATGTCGTAGCGGCCATGAAGAAGCATTTAAGCAAAGTCGAGGTCGATGCGATCCTCACGGAGATGAACTTTGCGGAGGACTGCCGCACCGAGCAAATCGATGTGGCAACGCTATTGAAGTTGACCGAGTTGGTGCGTGCCCAAGCACCCGACTGGACGCTTTAGCGACAGCTCAATAATGGGACGCGGATCTAGCGGATCAAAGTAGATTTTGAAGATAGATTGATCCGTGAGTATCCGCCCGATCGGCGTTCATCCGCGTTCTGTTCTTAGCTCTCGATAGGTGACGGCCAGCTCTCTTCTTGCTCGGCGATCGCTTCACAAGGAACGCGAATCTTCCCGGCGATCTGTACGAAGGGAAGTTCGCCCTCAGCCAACAGTTGGCGAGCTTCGTTGTGCGTGATGTGCCAGCGGCGCGCGAGGGCGTCGAGAGACAAAGTGTCTTCGCGATCTTCGAGGTAAGGCTTCGTTGCCGGTCGCTTCATGGGAGCCATCTTGAAGGTCTCCGAGGTAGATCGATAGGATGAGTCGAGCGATGAGAGGAAGGGCCCGCACTGCTGCTTCTACGGTCCCGTAACCTCCGATTGTAGCGAACTATCTGGCTGAGGGCCCCAAGATCGGCAATTCCCGCGGTTTCAGGTCCCTCGAACCATTCGCCGCTGTGCGTTGTCCGTGATACGATTAAGCAGAGTGTTTTCCGCCTCCTGCAATGACTGAAGCTAAGGTTTAGAGTGTACGCATGACCCGCATTGGCAAAATTGATCGCAAGACCAACGAGACAAAGATCAAGGTTGAGATCAACCTCGATGGCAGCGGCATCGCGAAGATTAAGACCGGCGTGGGCTTTTTTGACCACATGCTGGAACTATTTACCAAGCATGGTGCGTTCGACTTGACGGTGACGGCGGATGGCGATCTGCACGTTGACCAGCATCACACGGTCGAGGACACCGGCATTGCCTTGGGACAAGCCGTCAAGCAGGCCCTGGGCGACAAGGCGGGCATCCGCCGCTACGGTCATTTCACACTGCCCATGGAAGAGACGCTCGTCACGACGGCGCTCGATCTGAGCGGTCGCTACGCGCTCGCATACAACGCGCCTACTCCAGCGGCCAAAATTGGCGACTTTGATAGCGAACTGCTAGAAGACTTCTGGCAGTCGTTTGCCGCGAACACGCTGTGCAACTTGCACGTGATGCTGCACTACGGTCGCAACAGCCACCACATTGCCGAGGCGGTGTTCAAATCGACGGCCCGCGCTCTGAGGATGGCAGTAGAGAGCGATCCACGGATGCCGGGCGTGCCGAGTACCAAGGGGACGTTGGACGGCTAAAAGTTTTGGAATTAACTTCGAGCTATCTAATGCTTTCGTACGCCCTGTTTTGCATTTTTGCTGTCTGTTTCAGCATCCAATTAGTTTGCGGTTCTACATACGAGATTGAAAAGGGCGAAATCAGGGAACTGACACGTGCCGAAAGTCCTGCCAAATATTGGCTATTCATTGGAATTGAGGGATTCGCAATAGCCGGCCAGTTCATGTGGTTATTTCTGATGTAAATCTCACTCCCCAAAATGCTCTTCGTAGTCGGCCATAGCCGCTTTGATCACTTTGGAAGCCATTTCCCGGCCGTAGGCCTTGTCGATGGGTACTTTCTCTTCGTCCGGCGAGGTCATCTTGTAGGTACTGAAGTAGTGTCGCAGTCGATCGACAAGTACTTCGGGCAATTCGCTGACATCGTTAATCCCTTCCCACATGTAGTCATTTTCCAACACGGCGATGATCTTATGGTCTGCCTCGCCGTCGTCGATCATGGGGAGGCCACCTATGACACGCGCCTTGAGGATGATTTCCGACTTGGTAATGGGTCGTTCACTGATGACGCAAATATCCAGCGGATCGGCATCGCCTCGCTCCGCCCCTTCCATCAGTGCCTGGACCTTATCGCCGCAATACGTGCGCGGAATAAAGCCGTAGAGTGTCGGACAAAACGAGGACGTTCGATTGGGCCGGTCAACGATCAGGTAACCGGTTTTCTTCGAGAGCTCGTACTTGATACGGTCGAAGGGCGTTATCTCGATATAGGCGTGAACGACTACGGGCGCTTCGGGACCCAGCTTATTGAGATCCGGGCCGACATTGAGTCCGTGCCAGGGATGGGGTCGCCAGCGATAAAACGGTGTTGGGAAAGACATGGCTCGTTAGCGTTCAATAGTGTGATCGGCCCGATGCAATTGCTTATCGGCTATGCGGCTGCAAGAATTTCGAAAACTTTATTAGGCATTGCCCAGCACGTCGCCTTCGTTCACGTAGGTTTCCAGGAAGCGAGTCAGCCGCTGGAAATCGCTATCTTGCTCGATATAACGGACCATTGTCACGAGTGTTTCTGGGTCGACCAAATCTTCAAAAGGCACGTATTCGAGTTGTAACTGGCCTGAAACAGAAACCATCACGCCGTTGAGCCGTTGCTCCACGAGTGCCCGGTAAGCACCCACGCCCAGTTGACTACCGAGCATGACATCGAAGGCGTGTGGCTTGGCACAGCGAGCCTCATAGCCAAGCTGCACGGCATTGACCTTGCGATCCTTGCCAGACTGGCGTTTGTATTCCTTGGCGATTAGGTCGGCGAACAAGTCATGGAGATTAATCGCCGAAATGTTGATGTGACCGTGCTCATCGCGATCGATGCCTTCCACATAGCTGTTCGGTAGGAACTCTGCGAGGCCCTCGGCGATCACGACCACGCCGTACTCTTTCCCTTCGCGTTCGCGGGCGGTCATGGTGGCCACAATGCGGGGAATCACTTCGTCAAGATTCATGACCGTGCGAGTGGTCTTCTCACCAGTCTTCGAGTTGATCGACTCCTCCTGTGCCCGGTACTTACCGATGATGTCCTCGACACTCACCACGAGACTCGCCTCACCGGCAATCGCCGCACCGTAGGCGAGCCAGCCAGCACTACGGCCCATGGATTCCGCCAGGAAGTAACTGCGGTTGGCTTCTGCATCGGCGAGCATGTTGCGGATTTCTTCAGCGATGAAGTTTACCGCCGTAAAGTACCCAAAAGTGAAGTCGATGCCTCGATAATCGTTGTCGATCGTTTTTGGCAGATGTACCACGGGTATGCGGTGTGCATCGAGAGGCAGACGGTCCTGATACATCTTGAACTTGTTGGCGGTCTTCAGTGTATCGTCGCCGCCAATCGAAACGAGTGCATCAACCCCTATGGAACGTAGTGCCTCGTAAACGGTCTTCAACGGGGCAGAGCGTTCCTCGTCAGCTAGGTGAGACGGATGCGATATCATTTTGCCGGGATTGGCCCGTGCGGTGCCGATCATGATGCCCTGGGAGTTGCGCGTACGCCGGAGCATCTTGTGATCGAACATCACGTAGTCTTCACCCTCGACCAAAGGATGGTCTGGGCCGAACTGCACTAGTCCTGAGTAGCCATGCTTCACGCCAACGACTTCGATGTCGTGCCGCAAAAACGAAGTAGCAGCAGCGGAGATCACTGCATTGGCTCCCGGTGCGGGGCCGCCTGCGAACAGGATGGCTGCTTTGCGGAAGTTGTGAGTCGTGCGAGGAGGTCGGGAGAGAGTTTCAGCCATCTGGAGTCCGGAAGTTTGTAGACGGAGATTCTAGGTTAGAAAACGTGAATGCGGAGAGCCTGCAAGCACGGATAGTGGCGAGATCGATTGAGCCCATTCTAAGCCAGATTTGCCTGTGTGAGAATGGGCTGGGTGGCAAGCTCCCCATGCCACACTTGATGCTGTTTAACTCGCCCTAGTAGGTCAGCCTCCAAACGTCCGTTCGACGAAGGTCGTGTCGATTCGGCCTTCAGCGAAGGCGCTGTGGCTGAGGATTTCCTGGTGCAGGCTGGCCGTAGTCTTGATGCCATCGACCTTGAGCTCCGCCAGGGCTCGCAGCATGGTTGCGATTGCCTCTTCGCGAGTCGGCTGGTGTACGAGCAGCTTGCCTATCATCGAGTCGTAATATGGCGGCACGATGTAGCCGCTGTGAGCGTGGGATTCCCAACGCACGCCGAAACCGCCGGGAGCGATGAGTCGTTCAATTTTGCCCGGGCAGGGCTGGAAGTTTTTCTTGGGATCTTCCGCATTGATGCGGCATTCGATTGCCGCTCCGGTGCACTTGATGTCCGACTGGCTTAGGGAGAGCTTTTCGCCGCTGGCGATGAGGATCTGCTGCTTGATCAGGTCTACGCCGCTGATGAGTTCGGTGACCGGATGCTCCACCTGGATGCGGGCGTTCACTTCGATGAAGTAGTAGTTGCCGTCCTTGTCGACGATGAACTCCACAGTCGCCGCGTTTGTGTATTTGGCTTCAATAATCAATCGGCGAGCTGCCTCGCACATCGCCTTACGTGACTTCGGCGTGACATTCAGGCTGGGGCTCTCTTCGATGAGCTTTTGGTGGCGACGCTGTACGGAACAGTCGCGTTCCCACAGGTGCACAGCGTTGCCATGGGTATCGGCCAGAACTTGAACTTCCACGTGCCGTGGTTGTTCGATGTATTTTTCGAGGTAGACAGCCCCGTTACCAAAAGCAGCTTCTGCTTCCGCCTTGGCTTGCTGCAATGCGGACTTCAACGAGAGATCATTAGCCGCTACTCGCATGCCGCGGCCCCCTCCACCGGCGACGGCCTTGATGATGACCGGAAAGCCGACGTCGTGAGCGAACTTGAGGGCCTCTTCTTCATTTTCGATGAGCCCTTCGCTTCCGGGCACCACCGGCACCTTTGCCTTGCGCGCTAAGCTGCGTGCGGCGTTCTTGTCGCCGAGTTGTGCCATGGCCTCGGGGCTCGGGCCGATGAAATCGATGTTACAACTGCGGCAGATCTCGTTGAAATGGGCGTTCTCAGCGAGGAAACCGTAGCCTGGGTGCAGCGCCTGCACGTTGCCTACTTCGGCAGCACTGATCACGTTGGCGATTTTCAGATAGCTATCGGCAGGCTTGGCCGGCCCGACACAATACGCTTCGTCGGCCAAGTCGAGATAATTCGCTCCACGGTCTGCTTCGCTATAAATGGCGACCGTCTCGATGCCAAGCTCGCGGCAGGCACGCATGATGCGGAGGGCGATCTCTCCACGATTGGCAATGAGGATTCGTTGATACATGACTTGGGGGCGATCGGTTTCGGGCCAATGCGGCGAAAACTCAGTCTGCTACAAAACGGTAGGCAGCGAGGACGACTAGCGGCAACTCAATGGGCCTATTCAACTTGAAACAACTTTTGGCCGAATTCCACCGGGTCGCCATTTTCGACTAGCACCGCGGCGATCTTGCCAGAACACTCGGCAGCGATTTCGTTGAAAACCTTCATGGCTTCGATAATACAGACGACCGTATCGCCGCCGACTTGATCACCCACCTTTACGAAGGGAGGGGAGTCTGGGTTGGCGGTGGCGTAGAAGGTGCCAACCATCGGACTAGTGATGTAGTTGGCGTTGTCGGCAACTGCTGGTGCCGTACCGCTCGCTTCTCCGCCGGCAGTTGCGGGCGCAGCTTGCGGAGCCGCATGAGCGGGTGCTGCTGCCGCTGTTGGGGCGGAATAAACGGGCAAGTCGCCGTCCTTACGAAGACGAATGCGCTGATCGCCCTGCTTGAGGTCAATTTCGCCCAGTTCGTACTCATTCATCAGTTCGACAAGACGTCGCACCTTGCGAACATCGAATACATCACTGGGGTTGGTTCCGCCGCTGGCCATTAAACAATACTCCTGGAATGTGTCTTATCTAACTATCGCTGGCTAAGGTACTCAGCCAACGATGCATTCATCGAGTTCTTTGGGTACATTGCTCAGCACTTCGTGCCCGCTACGCGTGACAAGTATGTCGTCCTCGATGCGGATGCCGCCCCATTCAGGGAAGTAAATGCCCGGCTCGACCGTTACGATCATACCCGCCTCGAGCTTCGTCTCCTGATTCTTGGCAAGCCGCGGTGCTTCGTGGATTTCCAATCCGGTGCCGTGTCCCAACCCATGCCCAAAGTACTTGCCATGCCCGGCTCGTTCAATGACCTTGCGAGCTGCGGCATCAACCTTCTCGCAGGTCACACCCGGCTTGATGGCGGCTATTCCGGCCAGCTGCGCTTTAAGCACAACTCCATACAGCTTACGGAGTTTCGTCGAAATCTTACCGGTGGCTAAAATACGCGTCAAGTCGCTCATGTAGAGAGATTCGTTGACTCCCCAATCGATCAAAACAAAGTCGCCACTACCAATTTTCCGCTCTGTCGCCGTGCCGTGGGGCAAGGCAGCACGTTCCTGTACGCCCACGATTGGGGTGAAGCTCAGCCCTTTGCCTCCAAATCGACGAGCTTGGTACTCCAAGTCGGCTGCGATCTCCGACTCCTTGGTCTCCCCTGTGATTTTTGCTCGCACGACCTCGAATGCCCGTCGGGCCAGTTCGCAAGCTCGCCGTGTGGCAGCGATCTCATCGCGATCTTTGATCATTCGCAGCGCTTCGATCCAGCCGTCGGTGGGCTCCAAACGAGCCTTGGGCACGGCTCTCTCAACCTTGTCTCGGAGGGCAACAGTCATCGAACTGGCTTCGATGCCCAACTTACTGACTTTACACTTCTTGAGCGTCTTGGCCACATCGTCGATCATCTTCTGGCCGGGGCCGCGGATCTGGAGATCGACATCCGGGCACTCCGACTCCAGCTGCTGTGAGTATCGTTGATCGCTAATGAGAATATCGCGATCCGTGGTCACGAGCAAATAGCTGTCGTCCCCTGTGAAACCGGTCAGATAGGTCACATTCACGAAATTAGTGACCAGTAGTGCGTCGAGCCCCTCCTTCTTGAGTTGTCGGCGGATCTTGGAGCGACGGGGAGCGTGATTCATATTTGATCGCATCAGTTGCATTTTGAGGTTCAAGGCGTGAGTAACAGTATCGAAGCCCGGGGCAATGCTTGCAAGCGCCGGCTTGCAACGACTGGCTCAGGAGGGAGAATGGCAGGAGCAAAACCAGCTTCCATTTCCCTCAATTTCTTCCCGAAGCCTCAGAACATGTTCCGCGTTACCCGAGAAATCGACTTCTGCTACGGCCATCGGCTACTCAACTACGACGGCAAGTGTCGGCATCTGCATGGGCACAATGGTACGGCGGTCATCACAATTGAGGGCCCCGAGTTGGACAATCGCGGCATGGTCGTGGATTTTTCGGACATCAAGAAGGCTGTGAGCACCTGGATCGACGACAATCTCGATCACCGCATGCTACTTAATCGGGCCGATCCTGTGGTCCCGATCCTCGAGGAAATGGGCGAACCGCTCTACCTGGTGGACGAGAATCCTACGGCCGAGAATATTGCGAAGCTGATCTATACGGAAACGAAAGGCCTCGATCTGGCGGTGCCCATCGTTGAAGTGCGGCTGTGGGAAACACCCAAATGTTACGCGACTTACGTTCCAGAGTAGGCCATTCTTCAAGAGCATGTAAACAAAAGCAGCCCGGTCGACGATGGTCGAGCTCGGGCTGCTATCCCCCCTGGGATGTTTCGTCGCCGCGTCAGTTTGATTGTCGCGGGCGTGTGTTTTATTCAGTAAGAACGGTATCGTCCCTCACGTGCCTGGGGCTTTGGCAATCTTTGCCGGTTGGTCAAGGAAATCCGATTTTTGGTCTTCTGGGCCGCATTGCAACAGGGTTTCGCTTGAATTCGCACCAAGGGTAGGAAGGAAACAGTGGAGCAAGTTCTGGCAGGAACCTGCTAACCACCTCGCTTGCCAGAACCCGCCCAACACTATCCGGCTTTAGTTCTGAAATCCCCAGCAATCAGTGCTAGCAATCGATGGGCAGTTTTCGTCGATTTCGGCTCAGTAAATTTTGACGGTTGTGCCGATTCTATAAGGGAAGGTCCTCTCCGACCGATCACCGTGCGCGTTGGTTGGTAGGGAAGGCTAAGCGGGATTTATGAGGGGGAGCAACCAGCTCCCAGCTTTAGCTGTTTGTGGCGTCAGTAGACGTCGGATGAGAAAGACTACTAACAAAGGATTGGTCGCCGTGTCGCGTATTACTAGCATTTCTGAATGGCTGCTTCGGCAGTCGATCATCTGGGGTGGGCTCGCCTATCTTGGTTTCTACGCGGTGTTCGTTCGCAGCTTTCCCGAGGGTAGCGCTGTCCAGCGGTACTTCAATGGGTACTGGATCGAGAATGTCACGGTTGCGTTATTCTGCATTGGTACTGCGGTATTGGTCATCAAGCTTCTTGGGCTGGCGATTCAGTTCGGGTCGTTGGAACGCACGGGGCTTGCGACGCCGTCAGCCGAAGGAGAGAGTGTCGAAAACACGGGTGAATTGTTGCGGCAGGTCAACAGTGGCTCGGCTAGCTTGCAAGACAGCTACCTTGTGCGGCGACTGCGAAATGCCTTGCAGTACGTAAGCAAGCGGGGCACGGCAGACGCGTTAGAAGAACACTTGCGTCATCTGCAAGACATTGACCTGGGACGAATGCATCATAGCTATGCTTCGGTACGGATCATCGCTTCCACGATACCCATTCTAGGATTCTTGGGCACGGTTATCGGTATCACGATGGCCATTGCGCAGCTTTCGGGTAGCCAGATGGAGCAGTCGCTCCCCCAGGTCATTTCTGGTTTGAGCGTGGCATTTGATACAACCGCGCTGGCGCTGGCATTGTCGATGGTCTTACTGTTCTCAAAATTCCTTGTCGAACGGGTGGAAGTCAACCTCCTATCGACCGTAGATCAACGAGCCGAAGAGCAGCTTGTGGGGCGGTTCAAGCAATATGGCTCGTCGCACGATCCACACATGGCTTCGATTCTGCGCGCTTCAGAACAACTTCTGGCTGTTGTAGATACAGCTTGCCAGCAGCAGACAGACCTACTGACCAACTCGCTGCAGGAGACAAGCAAAAAGTGGTCCAAACTTGCCGATCACACAGCTGAGACCGTAAGCACAGCGCTGGCGAACGGGCTTTCGCGTGGCTTAAAGACACACTCGACGGGCTTGAATGAGAGCGTGGGCCGTTTTGCGGAGCAGCTCGAACAGACACTCATTCGCCACGCGGAAATCCTCAATGAAGGGCTCGAACAGCACTCAGCCGTCATGAACGATGGCATGCAGCATCACGCAGGCGTACTCAACACGGGTACGTTGAAGCTGACAGAAGTCATGGAACAAGGTGCCACCCAGTACGTTGCTGCTCTGGCAGAGGCTTATGAAGTGCATACCGAAACGCTTATTGCATCGGAAACGCAATTGGCCAACGAAAACCGACAGCATCTCTCCGACGTTGAAGGTGCCCTTGGCGAAGCAGTCCTGGTCGCGTCCACGCGGCAGGAAGAACTGGTTGCTCGCAGCGAGCAACTGCTGAAGGACATGCAAGCCGCGCTCATCGAGGCCGCTGGTACGACAGTAGCCCAGCAGCAACAACTTATTAAGCAGGGCGACGTTCTACTGCAGGTGGTGGAAGCCACAGGGCAAGTTCGCAAATTGGAAGAGGCGCTAAATAGCAATCTCCGCTCGCTGGCCGGTTCGCATCACTTCGAGCAGACCGTGATGAGCCTTTCCGCAACGCTACAGATGCTCAGCTCGCGTCTGGGCCAACCATCGCCGCAGGCGACTGAGATTGCCTTGAGTAGTGTGGATGACACGGAAGCTGGGGAGCCAACGAGCTACGCTGCATGAGCCGCGCGGTTAGAGATAACTCGAAAGCGGTCAGCCTGTTTCCCTTTTTAGCAGTGCTGCTCTGCACGATGGGCGCATTGCTCGTCCTGTTGGTCGTGCTCGCCGAACAGGCGTCGCGCGTTGCCAAAGAGGGCGCCACGCAATCGGCTACTGACTCGACGGCGAATGTCGCGGCGGCAGCTGCGCCCTCCAAGGCGAAAACGTCCGGCGAACTCGACTCCAAGATCGCCGAGTTGCAGCTGCTGCGCAAGCTTCGCGACGAGCAAGCTCGGCAATCCCGGGAGCTTTCCCAACGCGTTGCCAACGAGCGAGCTCAGCTAGCCCACCTTGAGGAACACGCTAGGCGGCTTGAGCATATCGTGGCGGAACTATACATCAACAATGGGCAACTCAAAGCGGCTGAGGGCGATCTCACAGTCGACAGCGAGCAAGCGAAGAGCGAACTGGCCCGATTGCAGCAACTCATCGAAGAGACGAGCGACCAAGTAGAAGAGATGCAGGGGGAGGCGAAGCGGCCGAAGACGTATGCCATTCTCCCTTACCGTGGCCCCAACGGCACATTCCGCCCGCCGGTATTCATCGAGTGTCTGGAAGAGGCGATCGTCGTGCAGCCAGGCGGAATCGAACTTACCGAGAAGGACTTTGTGAAGCCTCTCCGACCGGGTAACGCTCTGGCTGCCGCTCTGCGTGCGACGCAGGCCCACTACAACAAGGAAGCAGCCGCAACGGGCCAGGAGCCGCTGGATCCCTATCCCCTGCTGATCGTACGTCCTTCGGGACGAAATGCTTACCGACAGGCTCTGGCTGCGTTGAAGGTGGCGGACATTTCCTTCGGCTATGAGTTCATTGCAGAGGGAAAGCAGCTCGAGTTCCCGGCTGTCGAACCGCGTCTGGCTAACACTCAGAGTCACGCTGTAGAG
Organism: Adhaeretor mobilis; assembly: GCF_007741515.1. GTDB lineage: Bacteria > Planctomycetota > Planctomycetia > Pirellulales > Lacipirellulaceae > Adhaeretor > Adhaeretor mobilis. Next base: position 3,830,086 of record NZ_CP036263.1, on the reverse strand, counting down.
TTTGCTCGCATTCAGCAGGAGCGGCTCGCGAAGGCGGCCCCACGTCGATTCGCTCGCGTTGCTGTTGGGCGTGGCGGGGGAACGGGTGGGGGCTACGGCTCTGGGCCCGGCTCCGGCGGCCAGCACTATCGTGGGCAGAACTATGCGAACATCGATTACGGCGGAACTGGCAATGGCGGAGCATCCGATCGGTACGGGGAATCCGCAAGCGCTGATGGCCTGAGCACGTCAGTGGCATCGGAAAGCGACAATCGTTTCGGTAGCGGGCAAGGAAGCGGAAGCAACGCCGGCAGTTCGGGACCTAATTTTCCAGGCAGCGGTTCTGCGAGTTCGGGCAGTGGTGGGACTGGAGGGGGCGGCGTGGCTGGGGATGGGGCTGGTAATCCTGGGGAGTCCGGTACTTCCGGCGATCCGAATGCCCAGGGGCAGAATCAAGCCGGCGATTCTTCGGAGGCAGGTGAATCAGGGCGAGGCGGCTCTGGGGATGGTACCGGCGGCTCACCTGGTGGTTCGCAAGCGAGCGGCTCTACAGCCGATCAGGGGGCCGCAGGGGGTAGTTCGTCGAAGGGGTCAGCAGGCGGTTCCGCCGGTTCGGAGCAGGCCTCAGGGGGCGCTGGCGGCGGTCAGCCTTCCCCCGGCCAGAGTGGTCAGCAAGCCGGCTCGACACAAACCTTCTCCAACACGCCACAAGCCGAAAGTGCTGCCGGCGAGCGAGGAGCGGATTGGGCCCTCAAGAAATCGCGCCAGACATCAATGGCCATGCGGCGGCCGATTGCCGTGGTCGTGAGCAGAGAAGGTTTCGAGCTGCTCTCGGGCGATGGGCGCCGTTCGAGCGGACCTAGCGGCTTCGTTTCCTTCGATCAACCAACCGGCCGCGTGCTGGACGAGTTCGCGGTGCAATTGCAGCGCCGTACCAAAGAGTGGGGATTGGCTGGACGCAGCATGCACTGGAAGCCAGTGCTCATGTTGAATGTCGATCCCGATGCACAGCGCCAGGCAGACAACCTAGCTCGACTGCTGTCAGGCAGCGGTGTGGACATTAGGTCGTCTACCGTGGCGAGAACATCCTCGGAAGGAACTCCTCGTGTCACACGCTAGAGAAGCACGCGCCGAATCCGATGAGGGGATGCCCGGTGAGGACTCGTTCCTCGATATCGTAGCGAACATCGTCGGCATCCTCATTATCTTGGTTATGGTCGTCGGCGTGCGAGCTTCCCAAGGTGTGCTTCTCGCCTCTCCTGAGACTGATGGGAAGCTCCAACAGGTTTCGTTGGAAACAGGTCCTAGTCCTGACCAGGGAGACATAAATGCTCTCACTGCAAACCCACAAGATATTGCAGGAGAAGTGCTTGCCTTGCGGCGCGAGATAGCCTTCGCGGACCGTGAGAACGCCAAACAGGTCGAGCGAGCTAGGCAGGTGATCGAAGACCGCTTGGCCTTAGAAGCAGAGCGACAGAGACTCCTCACCCTGCAAAGCGTCCAAGAGCAAGACCTCGCTAGGCGGCGCGAATTACTCGACGAGCAGGCCCGCGAGGATTTCGATGTCCAGCGGGACTTGGTCACTGCCCAGCTAGAACTACAAAAACTCTCCGAGCAGCAGATGGCTCTGGTTGGGCAGACCGAGGAGTCCGAAGAGCTGATTTGTGTTCCCACGCCTCTGGCGAGAGAAGTTGAGGATGATTCGATCCACGTACGGCTCCGCAACGGTAGGCTGGCGATTGTGCCAGCTGACGAACTGCTGGACGAGATTCGCAACGGAGCGGCCTACCTTCGTCAAGGCGTGAGAGAGCGTGGCCAGGCCGTTGATATTGCAGGCCCGATCGACGGCTTTCGGATGCGGTTGACGCTCTCGCAGTACTCCGAGATCCCTGTGACCGCTACGCCACTGATGGCTTCTGCAAAGGTCAAGCAGGTGATTACCGGAGAATTCATGCCTACCTCTGAGCAGGTCGGGCAGCCGATCGAGCAAGCCCTCATGCCGAATTCAAAGTTCACGCAACGACTTCGCCGCCGTCGCTCGACCACCGAGAGTGTAGTCGCCTGGGTTTACCCGGATGCCTATGAAGATCTCAGGCAGCTCAAACGCTCGTTGTGGGAAGAGGGCGTGCCGCTGGCCGTGTTCCCGCTGGACAACGACGATAATATTGTCTTTTCCTCAGAAGGCGTGAAAGCCTCGGCGCAGTGATTCCCGATTTCCGGGAATCAGTTTCACGCCGCGATGGAGTTGCGTGGCTTCGACGATAGCCAGAAGAGTTATCTGCGAGGTTGGCTTAGCTAGGCAATATCCGCCTTCCACTGGAAGGCTCTCAGAGGAAGCAACACGACATCCGAGGACTCAATAAGTTCTCCGCCGGGGCACTGACTGGAAGACTCAGGATCAGTTACTAGCAATCGCAAGGAGGGGAAGAAGGTGCGGCACACCGTGAGCTTCGCTGCCCCGAGTGACTAAGCTTCGTCATCACCCTGGGGCTGATCTCGCTCGCCGAAGAAGGAGAGCAACATGAGTGTCCCCGCTCCGCACACCAGCAAGGTGTCCGCGATATTGAAGTTGGGCCATACCCAACGATCATCCCATTGCACGAGTATCCAGTCTCGAACCGCGTAAACGGGGCCCTCGCGTTGCGCGTAGAAGCGATCCCAGGTGAGCCCATGCATGCCCATCCGATCGTAGAGATTCCCGAGCACTCCGCCCATGATTGCGCCCATAGCGAATGTGAGCCTAGAGTCTTCCGCGGCTCGGTAGCGAAACAACCAGAGCGGAATTCCTACGATGGCAACCAGTGCACACACAGCGAATAGCCAAACCTGGCCTTGCCCCATGCCGAACAGGGCGCCCTCGTTAAGGCTCAACTGAATCCCAGCGTGTCCCTCCCATAGCCACCAGCCCTTGCCTTGAAACTGCTCCGGGTGAGCGAACGTCCAGGACTTGGTCCACAGATCAAGCAGGCAGCCCAAAACGGCGGGGGCTAAGAATAGGACGTAACGTGAGGCGGGCAGTCTTGCTGGGGCTTCGGTCACATTCGTCCTCCTTGAACGCTAGGTGCTCTCTGTCTGAGCAACGTAGGGGTTAGCTACGTGCCCGCAGCTAGTCTTTCATTTCGAGCTTGCCCTGGCTACGAAGCTCGGCACATTTAATACAGAGCGGCGTGTAGGGAATGGCATTCAAGCGAGTCTTTGGCACAACCTTCTCGCAATGCACGCATTGGCCGTAAGTTCCTGCTTCGACGCGATCCAGAGCCGATTCGATCATTTCGAGGCGGTTTCCCTCGGTCGCTAGCAGGCTTAGCGTGAATTCCTGCTCGTAATTCTCGCTGCCCAATTCGGCCATGTGAATGGGCATGCTCGCGGTACCTTCGCCATTCATCCCCGATTTTCTCAAGGCGGAATCTGCCATCGAGCTTACGTCGCCACGCAGGCGAGCCCTGAGATCGAGCAAACGCTCGCGATAGACTTTCATGTCTGCTTTCTTCATAGCGCTCTTCAGTCCCCTGTTCATCTCTTCAGACTCTTAACTCGCCCCTTCGCCTCATTGCAGAGGTGCAAGCTATCCGACGAGATCAGCTTTGAATCAGCATGTTCCTTCTGCTGTCTTCGGTGAGAGTGGTTGTAATTGCTTGATCTCTGCACACTCGGCAGAGACTTGCCATCATAAGCCTCCCTTTCGAAAACGTCAAACCGGCAGGTAGGCATGTTGTCAACGTAAGTTGTTTCTAGGTAAGTGTTTAGGAGTCTTGCTGGCCACTCGGAAAAGCCGCCCGCGGCGTAGCAGGAAGTCTGGGCCGCGGCTGTCCGTAAGTCGTGGTCCATCGCACTTTATGCGGTCGTTTGTTTCTGTGTGTCCCGTAGGCTTATCGCCCTCCCAGGGTGCACCGCCTATGGCCGAGTGCGTGCCGAATATCAGCCTCTGCATTTAAATTGTTGCGCAAATGTTAATGCCATTCGTTCCTGACACCTTTTCCGCAGGTCAAAAAAAGTGCCAATAATTCTTGCCGGACACGTCTGCCTGCCCACGTTGCCACTTCTGGTGTCGCCTAGTAGACTCTATAAGTTGTTTTCTCATTGGCATTTAACCCCTGCCATTCCCTACTTCGAGCGACTGCGGAAGCCGGCTGCTAGCTGGCCATGAAGCACTCTGGAGACCCGATTCTGGTGGCAAGCTCTGTTAACATCAACACGACTCACGCCTACCAACAGTGCGTATCACCCGATTGTGCCGCGACTTACGACGTGGGTGAGGTCCGTACCTCGTGCGATGCCTGTGGTAGCCTGCTGGATGTAACCTACCAGTGGGACCAACTGCCGGTCCCTGATTCTCTCAAGTGGTTTGAGCAAAAATGGGCCCGCCGCAACGAGCCCCTGTGCCGCAGCGGTGTTTGGAGATTCCACGAGCTCCTACCATTCGCCAAGCCAGAGCAGATCGTCACGATTGGCGAGGGGCAGACCCCGCTGATCGAAACTGACGGAGTTGGCAAGTACATCGGCATGGACCCCGGGAGACTGTACCTGGAGTACGAGGGCATGAACCCCTCGGGCAGCTTCAAAGACAACGGCATGACCGCCGCTTTTACCCATGCTCGCACGATTGGCGCGACCAAAGCGGCATGTGCCTCGACCGGCAACACGAGTGCTTCACTAGCGCTTTACTGCTGCTCGAGCAAGCTCATGCAGGCGGTGATCTTCATCGGCTCGGGGAAAATTTCCTACGGCAAGCTCTCCCAAGCACTCGATTATGGGGCACTCACGGTGCAAATCTCTGGTGACTTCGACGACGCGATGCACCGCGTTCGCCAAGTGAGCGAGAAACTGGGAATCTATTTGGTGAACAGCGTGAATCCATTTCGGCTGGAAGGCCAAAAAACGATCATGCTGCGTGTGCTAGAAAGTCTCAACTGGGAAGTGCCCGATTGGATTGTGGTCCCCGGTGGCAATCTCGGAAACAGCAGTGCCTTTGGCAAAGCGTTCCACGAATTGCATACGCTGGGCCTGATCGATCGCATCCCTCGCCTAGCGGTAATTAATGCCCAGGGAGCCAACACGCTGCACGAGCTGTACCAAGGGCGCGGCCTGCGTTGGAACGAGGGAAGCCCAGACCAATCCATTATCGACAAATACTATGCTGAGCTCGACGCTGCCCAAGGCAAGGCAGACACGATTGCCAGCGCGATCGAGATCAATCGACCGGTGAATCTCATTAAATGCTTGCGTGCCCTCGACTGTTGCGATGGCGTAGTCCGTGAGGTAACCGATCAGCAAATCCTCGACGCCAAGAGCCAAGTCGGTGCGAACGGCATGGGGTGTGAACCGGCCAGTGCGGCCAGTGTCGCGGGCGCAAAGTTGCTGCGGGAGCAGGGCGTCATCGCCCCCAGCGACCGGGTGGTATGCATCCTTACCGGCCACCAGCTGAAAGACCCCACCGCAACGGTCGCCTACCATACGGCCGACCAAGATGAGTTTGAACGCGTGCTCGGCAGCCGTGGAGTTAGCCGTGCCCAGTTTGCCAATCGGGCTGTGAAGGTAGAGAATAATCTTGATGAGATCATTCAAGCGATTCAACTCAATAGCTAAGGCACAACATTTGTGCGAACCGCCTCCCCACCAAAGTCCCTCTAAGTAAGAATTAGTCTGAAGATGCCCATCAAACTAGCTGTACACGGTGCTGCCGGAAGAATGGGGCAACGGGTGGTTGCTTGTGCCGCTGCGGATCAAGGATTCCAGATCGTAGCCGCTCACGAGTCGGTCGATCATCCGCAACTTGGACAAGATGCCGGCACGATAGCTGGTGCTGGCGAGCTTGGTTTGCAGCTCTCTGCCGTTACTGACTCGGATGCGGAAGTGGTCATTGATTTCTCGGTGCCCAACGCGTCCATCACGATTGTTGAGCATTGTGTGAAGCAAGGGACTCCGCTGGTGATCGCGACCACGGGGTTCAGTGATCAACAGATCAATACCATTCACCAGGCAGCTGAAACCATACCTGTCGTGTTCGCGCCGAGTATGAGTCCTGCGGTGAACCTGGTGATGAAACTCACCGAAATCGCCGGCGGCGCGCTCAAGGATTTGCCGACCGGCGTGGATGTGGAGATCATCGAGCGCCACCACCGCTTCAAGGAAGACGCCCCCAGCGGTACTGCCCTCAAGTTTGGCGAGATCGTCGCCAACGCGATGGATAAGCCAGATGTCACCCACGGTCGTGAGGGGCGCCCCGGGCAACGGTCTGCAGGCGAGATCGGCTACCATGCCGTCCGCACGGGCGACAATCCGGGCGAGCATACGATCATCTTCGGCATGCTCGGCGAGACTATCGAACTGAACGTTGCCGCCAGCAATCGCGATTGTTATGCGCAAGGAGCACTGATGGCGGCAAAGTGGGTTCTCAACAAACCGGCCGGCCTGTACGGCATGGCCGAAGTGCTAGGATTCTAGTCACACTTCCCTTCTAGAGCCAATCGCCAAAGGCCAATAGCCCTATTATGAAATGCGACGAAGGATACCTCTGCGACGTATGTGGCCAAGACGTCGCGAAGCTCACGGGCAGCGATCTCTACCTTCGCTATGTTGCCGGAATGCTCGATCCCGAAGTCCTTCACACTACGCCGGAAAGGCACATCCGCTGTAATCCAACGCTCGCCCAATATATCGTTGCCGAGGGGTTCGAGCCGGTGGCCGTTGAGGGCGACTTCGCAAAAGAGAACCTTGATGCTCAGTTTGTCGAAGAGCGAGAATCGCTCATCACACGGAGCTGGCAACGCCTTCAAGAACTAGCAAAACAAGACCTGCCGATCATCGATTATCCGCTACCTGAGGTTCGTCAGCGTATCAGCGAACAAGCAAAATTCGACCAAGTCGAGTGAGTAACTCTCGGCGTGCTCATCTCTTACGCTGATATAGCCGACAACACTTCTCTTGTAGCATTGGTCGATGCCGCCCATAATCGCCCGCATGAGCAATTTTCCTGCAGCCAATCAAACTGCGATTAAGCAGACCATTAATAAGCAGGAATTGCCGACTCTTTACGCGGACCGTTCCTTCTGGGGCATGACCGTCACGCAGTTTCTGGGGGCGTTTAACGACAATCTGTTCAAGCAGTTAGTGCTGTTGCTGTCGATTGTGACTCTCGCGGACGGCTCGACGGTTGATCGACAGGGCATGGCTACCGCGATATTCTCCGCTTCATTCCTGGTGGTAACGGGCTTTGCTGGATACCTTTCTGATCGATTGTCCAAGCGTGGCATCATCATCGCGTGCAAAGTTGCTGAGATCGTCGTGATGGGACTCGGAGCGATGGCATTTTACGCCTATATGCAAAGCGAGAGCCTCGTGCCGTTGCTGCTCGTCCTCTTTCTCATGGGTGCTCAAAGCGGTTTCTTCGGCCCGGCGAAGTACGGAATTCTCCCTGAGATGCTCGCCGAGGAAGATCTACCGCGCGCAAACGGCTTCTTTTTGATGACCACTTTTATTGCCATCATTCTTGGCATCGCGGCAGCCGGTGCGCTGCTGGACATATTTCCTGAGAAGAAGTGGATCGGGTCGATCATTAGTATTGCGATTGCCACTGTCGGGACGATTTCGTCACTCTTTGTTCGCAAGACGCCTGTGGCAAATCCAGGTCTCGAATTGAAGGTCTCCTCCTTCTTAGTGCCACCCGACATGATTCGTCTCTTGCGACTCGACAAGCCATTGCTCGCCGCTCTGGTAGTCTCCAGCATCTTTTGGATGATGGCCAACATGGTCCTACTGGGCTTGAACTCTCTAGGGAAGGTTCAATTCATGGCAAGTGAAACTCAAACGAGCATGCTCTCGGCTGTGGTGAGCCTTGGAATTGCTACAGGTTGCGTCCTGGGCGGTTTGATATCGAAGGGAAGAATTGATTTTCGGCTGATGCACTTGGGAGCGATTGGTTTAGTGGTATGCCTGGCGATCATGGCAGTGCCGTCCGCCGGAGATATCACGCAGCTAGTAGGTCCTGATGGCAAACTTATGCGCCTGCCAGGTTTCGGGGAGAGCGCTCAGTGGCTTGGCTACTTTGGCAGTATCGGTGTCTTGGGTGCTGCGGGCATCTTTACCGGGCTGTTCGCAGTTCCGTTACAAGTTTTTATGCAAACTCGTCCGCCAGACGACAAGAAAGGGCGAATGATTGCCGTCATGAACCAAGCCAACTGGATTGGTATAGCTATTTCCGGCTTGCTTTACAAAGGCGCAATAGTAACGATCAAATCGACGCAACAACCTCGCAGCCTCATTTTCTTGTATATTGGGTTGCTCATGCTGCCGATCGTACTGTTCTATCGTCCCAAGAACGAGCCGCACCCCGACTCCCCAAAGGTCAGCGCATAAAAAACCGCAGCTCGTTTGCTGCGGTTTTTAAGAATGCCTAGGGCGACTAAGAGCCAGTCGTCCGAACTTACTGCACAAGTTTCGTATCGACAAACTGAATATCAACTAACGCAGCGACGGCTGCTTCAGGGTTAAACTGTTCTTTGTCGATAGAAACTACAGCGGTCTTGGTATCAAGATCAACTTTCACATCCTTGACGCCTGGCTGAGCGGCAAGCGTTTTCTTGACTGCTGGTGTACAAGAAAACTCGCAGTGCATGTTCGGCACGCTAAACTCTACTGTAGGGGCTCCTTCGACATTGAAGGCAACCTGAGTCACCGCAGCGGATTGCTCCGAGCCCTCAGCGTTGGGGCTGGAAGTAGCTAGTCCAGCAGCAATGGGCTCTGTGGATGTTTCCGCTTGGCAGCCAATGGTCGTCAGTGCGACCAATGCAAGAAGACGTTTCATACTAAACTCTCCAATGGGTGGGCCCAAAAAAATGGGTCTGTGGGGGGCAGGTACGATGTAACGCGACACAGGAGGTCACGCCGGTGGGACTTCATCCGATTGCACTCTCTACACCATAAAGTCTACCAGGCGCATCTACTTTTGGCAAAAGCGACCCGAAATCGTGCTTAAAAACCAGCAGGCTCAGCCCTCCGAACCGCTCGGTTGCGGCGTACTGAGCTCCACGAGCTCGCCGTTTTCGGCCATTTCCCGAATATCCTGGGTGATTTTCATCGAGCAGTACTTCGGCCCGCACATGCTGCAGAAGTGGGCGCTCTTGAAGGTGTCTTGTGGCAGCGTTTCGTCGTGGTAGCGTTGGGCGGTCTCTGGATCGAGCGCCAAACGAAATTGCTCGTTCCAGTCGAACTCGAAGCGAGCCTTAGAGAGCGCATCGTCACGATCTCGGGCACCTGGACGTTGGCGAGCAATATCTGCGGAGTGGGCTGCGATCTTGTAGGCGACCATGCCCTGCTTAACATCCTCAGGCTCAGGAAGGCCCAGATGCTCTTTCGGAGTTACGTAGCACAGCATGGCAGCTCCCGCCCAACCGGCAAGCGATGCTCCGATGCAACTGGTGATGTGGTCGTAACCAGGGGCGAAGTCGGTGACGAGCGGTCCCAGTACATAAAACGGAGCGCCGTTGCAAACTTCAATTTGGCGTTCGACGTTCATCTTGATTTGGTCCATGGGAATGTGCCCAGGACCCTCAACCATGACTTGTGTGCCGCGTTCTTGACCACGAGCTGTCAATTCACCCAGCACGTCGAGTTCGGCAAACTGCGCTTCGTCGCTCGCATCGGCCAGCGATCCAGGACGCAGACCGTCGCCTAAGCTCCAAGTCACATCGTACTGACGCATGATGTCGCACAGATCGTCGAACGCCTCATACAGCGGGTTTTGCTTGCGGTGCGTCATCATCCACTTAGCGATCAGCGAACCGCCCCGGCTAACTATGCCTGTCACGCGATTAGTCGTCATGTGCAGGTGCTCGTACATGACGCCGCAGTGGATTGTCATGTAATCGACGCCCTGTTTTGCCTGATGCTCGACCATGTCCAGGAAGTGCTGGGGACGCATCTCCTCGATCTCGCCGCCAAGTTCTTCGAGCATCTGATAAATCGGCACCGTTCCGATGGGAACGGGTGAGGCTTCGATGATCGCTTTGCGGATGGTGTCGATATTACTACCGGTCGACAGGTCCATCACTGTGTCGGCACCGAAGTGAACGGCCGTGTGCAGCTTTTCCAGTTCGCCATCGAGATCGCTGGTTACTGCGGAGTTGCCAATGTTGGCGTTCACTTTGCACTTTGATGCAATGCCGATAGCCATGGGCTCCAGCCGACCTGCGGCATGAACCGTATTAGCAGGGATCACCATGCGACCGGCAGCCACTTCGTCGCGAATGAGTTCGGGGCCGAGTTGTTCTCTCTCTGCCACGTAGTTCATCTCAGGGGTAATCTCGCCTGCGCGGGCAAACTCAAGCTGCGTGATGGGGTTAGGCATCGATCAATTACTTCCTTTAGGACTGGCTTACACATTTGGCCCGTTTTGGACAGGCTGTTCGGATTTCGGGTACTCATTAGGGGGCTCGCTGGGCGGAAACCCGTCGCCCGAAGGGACTTGCGTATTTGCGCACCCAGCGAACGCTCCATCCTATCGCCCCCCTACGGACTGTCAATGAATACAGCGTCTTGGAAGGTTTACTAGAGAGTTTTTAGATACTCAAGCACCGCCCGTCGCTCACGTATTTTTAGCTTCTCTGGGAAATCGTGACCGCCGGCACTCTTGCCGTGCCTTCGGGTATCAAAATAGTACCGACGCTCCGACGAATTGAGCCCCTCAGCGGGCATTTCCAAGATTGTTTCCACCGAAAGCCCTACTTTCTCGAAATCGTAGTCTTGTTCGGAGGACGTCGTGGGAGAGCGAATCTTACGCAGCCAGGTGACCGGACGCTCACTTGGATTGAGCACATCCCACAAAGTAGGCACGCTCCCATTGTGCAAGTAGGGAGCCGATGCCCACACTCCTGCCAGCGGAGGGGCAAGGTAGCCTCCCGGGTCCGCCACCACCTCGCCAGCCTGCCCGTACTCATTGATCCAATTCCGACCATAACTTTCGCGATGTTCCGGAGTCAATGAGCGCAGCCTTATGGGATCTGTCTTCACCAGGTCCCATTCGACGATGCGTTCGGGGTATTGCTCTGCAATGGACCGATCAGGATGGTAGGTGCCATGACATTCAGAGCAATTTTTATCGAACACCGCCCTGCCCTGCTCCGCTAACTCTTGGTCGATTTTCTGCGGGTACTTAGGAGCTTCCAAAGACTGGATGTACGCCTGAATGTGTCGGAAGTCGTCTTCCCATTCGCGAAACTTCTCCGGGCCGTTTTCTCGAGAAGCGATGAATTGCATGAGAGCGCGGTGGCCCTGCGGAGCGAAGTCGTCGCAGTAAAGCCGCTCCTTGAGCGACGTGTTCCACCAAGCAGGCGCGTCGTGATCGTGATGCGTCAAGCGGGGTGGCAAGCGGTCGGAGTGGATGTTGAGATCCTGATCGCGGTAGTGCATCAGAGCCACACCAAACATCACCGCGTTGGTCGTTCCGACAGTCCTGCCCAGTGGAAAGAAAGACGAGCCAATGTCGAGTCTGCTGAGCTGCTTGCCGAGCTTGATCTTCATTGCCCGCGTGTCCTCGACTAAAGTCTCAAGTGCGAATTGCGTGTTGGCAGCACCGGGCACAAGCTCACCCGCAACCGTACCTTGGTGACAAGCGAGGCAGTTGATCGTCCAGCGCCCTCGATCATCGACCACGTACTGGATTGGTCGGTGCCGGGGATCGTCGGGACGCTCCACGAGTCCATATCTCCGATAAGCCATCCGACGACGCTCCTCGGGACTCGCCTTCGCAGCTTGATCACGTAGAGAGGGCTCCCACGTCTGCCAAACTTGGTCAAATGTTTCCTGGTCGAACGCGCTCTCTACGTACGCCTTGTTTAAGAGCAATTCGTAGCCGCGATCAGCGGACGGGGGAGCTGCACGAGTTATCGAGAATTGGTTCCCTAGGAAGCAGCAGAGGACGGCAGCAATTGGTATGTATCGGGGCATTTTGTTGGTTGTCTCGCTGCTTGAATAGGCACGGTCGAGAGAGCGCGCTATTGAATCATCACCTCAAACCGCGACAATTCAATCGAATTCACGCGACAGGGCAGCCCCTAGTGCTTGTCTTGTCCACTATCTCAAGTGCTTCGCCAACCCACCTCGCCCATGGCCACTCAATCATCGCCAAACTCTCGCGTAATTGCCATAGGCGATATCCATGGTTGCGACACCGCGTTTCACACTTTGTTGGAAGGGATCGAACTACAGGTTGAGGATACCTTGGTCATCTTGGGTGACGTTATCGATCGTGGACCGGGTAGTCGTACGGTATTGGATTTGCTTCTTGAACTACGTGAGCAATGTCAACTGACTTGCATACTGGGCAATCACGAACAGATGCTCTTAGACGTGGTTGACGGCAAAATGCCTCTCCGTCAATGGCTTGGCTTTGGGGGTGAGGAAACACTCGATTCCTATCAAAAGGATGGGACGCTCGGTTCTTTTTCTGAGCAGCATTTCGATTGGATTCGCACTTGGGGCGACTATTACGAGACGGAGGAACACTTCTTCGCTCACGGTAACTTTCAGCCGAAGATTGATCTAGGCGAACAGGCTTGGGAAGAAATGCGCTGGCTATCGTTGCACCAGTATTCGCCTGGCCCTCACAAGTCTGGAAAACGGGCAGTCCTGGGCCACACTTCAAACAAGGCGGGGAAAATCGTCGACGCGGGGCATCTTGTCTGCATCGACACTTACTGCCACGGCGGAGGTTGGCTAACGGCTTTGGAGGCGAGAACAGGGCATGTTTGGCAGGCGAATGAATCGGGAGAGATGCGGCAAAAAAAGCTTTAGGCTGTTGGCGATTGTTGCCGGCCCACTCCTACTCAAGTCGAGATAGCTACTCAAGTCGAGATAGCAACGCGGCCTGCACTTGCCGTATCGGATCGGTCTCAGCTTTGCCGGTGACCGACAGATGGCCGAAAGGGAGAATGACGATATCATCAACTCCCTTAAGTCTGCCACGCTCCACGGCTACGATGCCGTCTCCTTTGCCCTCGACTACCTCATCCATGTCTTCCAAAAGACGTTCAAGGCGTTCAGCCGATCCGCTGATTCCTGGTAGCTTGCTGCCGGTCTTGCGAATTGCGTTACGTATCCACGCCATTTCGTCATTCGACATGGTTGCTGCGGTGCCCAGGAAAATACTGTACTGAATGTCAGGGTTACGAGGTCGCGCGTTCAGTTGCGTAAGGAAGGGTGAGCCAGGCACAAGATCGTCGGCCGCTTCGCCTAGGCCATCGACCACCGAGTCACGCCAACGGGCCCAGGCTCCGCCCTGTTTGCGACTGAGCCAATGCTCCCAAACATCAGTGGCCACGGCAAAGTGAGCCACCATCGTTCCTTGCGAAGGTGGCGCAAGCATGAGTAGGTGATCGACATTACCCGGGTTCAACTCGGGGTCTTCCAAGCACGCACGAGCGACTAGGCCGCCCATCGAGTGGGTGATCAAAGCCACGCGACGTTCGGGGCACTCCTTGGCTTGCTGCCTTAGTTCACGTGAAAGACGCTCTGCCGATTCGCTTAAGCTGAAATCGTTGGGGTAAGTGAACCCGCCGCACGGGTACTGCCGCTCGATAAACGGTTCCATGACTGCGGCGTTTCGTTCATAGCAAGAATTAAATCCGTGGACTTGAATCACTAGCGGTAGCGATTCCTCAGCTTCCTTGCAACATTCGTGCAGCGAGAGCCCAAACTTTGCGTCGTCTGCATGTTTGTAGACCCGGCTACGAAGCCAACGCTTGAACCCGTAGTCGGTTGCTTCGCGGACAACTGGTTTCGCAACAGTTATCCATTGCGATTCGGCGTCAACCTCGGCAGATGCATCTGCAGCTTGCAGTTGGCCGGCACAGGTGGATAGTATCACTGCGAACAGTATCGTTGCGGTCGTGAATCGCGAAGCAGTCGCTGGACGACCAGTATCGAATTGACGAGTATTGAAGTGAAGAAACCTAAGCATAGCCATTAGCTCCAGTGGCCCGTCCTTGTGGGCAACGCTAATGCGCAACCCTACCGGCATATCTTACCGGTTAGGTACTAGTACGCAAAATGTTCGCTTACGGTTCGCCCCAGAACGTGTCCGCCAGAGAGGCGGCAGTATTAGGATTTCTCTGAGTCCTCAGTGTCCGCTTCCCCGTTGCTTACAGGTGCGGTGAGCAGGTCGTTAAAACCACCCGCGGCGAGCAGTTTTTGCCGGATTTCCTCTGCAATTTCTGGGTTTTCTTTCAGGAATGTGCGAGATTTTTCCTTACCCTGGCCGAGTTGCATCTCGCCATAGCGGAACCAAGCACCACTCCGCTGGACAATGTTTTGCTCGGCACCCATGTCGAGGATGTCTCCCTCATAGCTGATTCCGTTTTCGTGCATCATGTCGAATTCCGCAATGCGGAACGGCGGGGCGACCTTGTTCTTGACAATTTTTGCTCGCACACGTTGCCCGACGACTTCCTCGCCATCTTTGAGTGCGCCAATGCGACGGACATCGATTCGGCAGGAGCAGTAGAACTTCAGCGCGCGGCCACCTGGCGTGGTTTCGGGGCTACCGAACATGACGCCGATCTTCTCGCGGATTTGGTTAATGAAAATCACGCTGGTTTTACTCTTAGCGATGGCACCGGTGAGCTTTCGCATGGTTTGGCTCATAAGGCGTGCTTGAAGGCCGACGTGAGAGTCACCTATCTCGCCGTCGAGTTCCCGCTTCGGCACCAGTGCCGCTACGGAGTCGACCACAATAATATCCACCGCGTTGCTCTTGATGAGCATCTCAGTGATGTGCATCGCCTCTTCACCATGGCTGGGTTGGCTGACGAGCAGTGTTTCCAGATCGACGCCCAGTTTCTTTGCCCAGGTGGGATCAAGAGCGTGCTCCGCGTCGATGAACGCAGCGATGCCGCCCGTCTTTTGAGCTTCGGCTACCACGTGCAGTGCGAGAGTTGTCTTGCCGCTCGACTCAGGGCCGTACACTTCGATGATTCGGCCGCGGGGAATCCCTTGTCCCCCGAGGGCAATATCCAGTGAGAGGCTCCCGGTAGGAATGCCCTCGATGCGGCGGATCTTATCGGCTCCCAATGGCATGATGGAACCTTCGCCAAACTGCTTCTCGATGGCAGCGACGGTGTTCTTAAGCTCAGGGCTACCGGCCATCAGCGCCTGGACGGCAGACTGCTTGTCAGTGCCTTTGGACTTTTTACCTGCTTTGGACTTCTTGGCCATGGCCTTCGCTTGAGGTTTTCGTGTTTTAGGTTTTGTGGCTTCAGCTTGTGATGCTGCAGTTGTGTTTTTAGTGTTATTGGCTTCTTTTGTGGCGGTGGCAACCATTGATTTGCTCCTGTTTGTATCAGACTGTCTGCATTAGAAAAGGCGACGACCGAGAATTCCGCGTCTCAGGCGGTGAAAACACGGCCGGGTGGTGTACGCACGAATACTATAAGCGTGTACAGTGTCTGTGGCAAGGCCTTTCCCTCAGGATTTCTGCGAGCAAGAATAGAGTGAGGGCTTAAAAAAACGCATATCAAAGCGAGGTAACGACTTAGATGCTTAGTCTGGAACAACTTGAGACCTACCGACGGATGACTCCCGGAGACTGAAGCTCGTTGTCCCTGCGGATGACTGAGGAACAGGGGCCTGCAATGCTGGGTGGGACAGCGATGGAGATTGACCGGCGATTCGAGCTGCTCAATCGCGAGAACGACCTGCGAAATCGTAATATTCTCAGGAAATTGGCTGACTCGGTGAATGTGCGAGCGGGAAAGTAGCGATGACGCCCGTGGAACAGTTGCTGAGCGACCTAGTGACTCTGTTGGCCGACCGAGAACTTCCTTACGCCATGATCGGTGGTTGGACGAACGGAGTGGCTGGGATGCCGCTGGTGCAAATACCTTTGTCGATGGGCGGACTCTGGTTGCCGATCTATGCCTTGCTGAAACACCTTTCCAAGCGAGTTTGATGAACAGAAGGCAGCGTCTCCCAGTCGATGGATTTGACGCTTGGGTAGCTAGGCCGAGGATATCATTCTCCTGACGCTTATGGCGAGTCGGCATCGTAATCTGGGTGATGTTCAGGACATTTTCTTCATGCGAGGCGATATTGACGAAGCATACTTGCATCTCTGGGCTAGGAAGCTGAATGTTACGGAGAAATTGCAGCGAGCACTCGACGAACGGCTCTAATTGCCATCGCTCTCGCAAAATGTGGCTCGGAAATTCTGCATTGGCCGGTTCTACCGATTGATTTCACACACCTACTCACCATGTCCACCCGCTCAAAAATCCTAGCCACACTGATCTCCCTACTGTCCCTCGCGGCAGCGGGAGTTGCTGGGTATTTGACTTGGGCGACTTTCAACTCCACTGACGTTGCCGGCTGCACGGGTGAAGTGGGTTTTGATTGCGATACCGTACTCAGTAGTCAGTGGTCGAAATGGTTGGGCTTGCCGGTGAGCCTATTCGGGCTCGTCGTCTATCTGGGAATTGCCGCGATCTGTTGGCTCGCGGCGAGGCGACAGCCGTCGTGGGCACCCACGGTGTTGCTAGCGTTAGGGCTTCTGGCTGCGGGTGCGGGGCTGTGGTTTGTCGGCTTACAGATCGTGATGGTAAAGAGCTTTTGCAGCTATTGTTTAACAGTCCACTCGTGCGGCATTGTGATTGGCGTGCTGTCTTTGCTGCTCGCGATTGGCACGCAAGAAGAACGAGAATTCGCTCTTTGGAATACCTCGCAAGAGTTCGACGATTTCGACGAGGACAGCTCTAGTGTTGTCAAATTACTGGTGAAGTCCAGCGTGATGGCATCGTTGGGCCTCGCTGTGTTGATGGGGGGACAGGTGTTCTTTGCGTCACCCACAATGAGATTCGAGACTGACGTAGAGTTCGCTACCCTGGAGGAAGTGACTGAGCACGGGGATACCGAGAGAGAATATCCCAACAAGAATGTCGAAGACGTGGCCGATACAGAAGCCAGCAACCCTAGTGTCAACCCAGGCGCAGGGACTGAGAGCAAGAGTCCAGCGGGAGGTGCTCCGACCGGCGCAACGCAAGCGGAGGACGTTGAGCCGGACGCACCTGCCGTGGTTGTTTCGGATGATCCGCCTGGTGATGAGGCAATTTTAAGTCCGGCAGAAGGAGAGAACTCCACCGCGCTGCCGGCTGCAACCGAGCGAATGATGAGTTTCAAAGGGTTGCGTGAGTTGCTGGACGTTCGTGACATGCCGATTATGGGCGATCCGGAAGCGAAGTACGTCGTCGTCGAAATGCTCGACTACACGTGCAAGCATTGTCGTCACTTGCATGCGTTGGTTCACGCTTCGCAGGAACGCTACGGCAAGGATCTAGCCTATGTGATCTACCACACTCCTCTCAGTAAGAAGTGCAATCGCTACTCGAAGAAGAGTACCGTCACGACGGCAAATTCGTGCGAGTACGCCTATCTGGCGATTGGTGTGTGGAAGCTCGCGCCGGAGAAATTCTCTGAGTTTCACGAGTGGTTGATGAAAGGGGATAAACCCCCATCGATACGCGATGCTCGCAGAAAAGCCTTAGCACTGGCCGGGAACGACTTGCTCAACAGCGACGAGTTGAGGCAGGACATTAAGCGCCGATTCGCTATCCAGTGTGGTGGCTTAGCTGCGCTGCAGACTGGGTTGCCCGTGGTGATTCTCGAGCAGGGACTCGTGAAAGGCGTTCCTACCACTGAGAGCGAGTGGTTTGAGTTTCTAGAAGCAAATCTCGGTGTGAAGGCTAAGGATCGCTAGCCGATATTTTGTCATCTGCCTTCATTGCTTCTTCACGCTCTATTTCTTCGTCCGCTATCTCTTTGTCCTCACTCTTATTCCCGGACTCATCGGGCGATTTTTCCATATTCCGTATTTCCTCAAGAAGCTCCTCCGCCTCTTCGCTTTGCTGTTTGTATTCGCGGTTTGCCGGATGTTGCCGTGCCAGTTCGGCAAAGCGATCGCGAGATCGCTCTAACTGCTCCAGGCCGGTTTCGCCTTGGCCAAGCTCGATAAGTATCTCTCCATAGTTGCGCTCCGCATGCGCAAGATCGATAACGTAAAGCGGGACATTGGGGAATTGCTCAACCATGCCTTTGAGCGTTTCGATGGCTTTGGTGAGTGGCTTGATAGCCGCCTCGCTATTTCCCGAATCGACGAGCATCCACGCCCTATTGATCTCCGTCGTAGCAAGATTGGCTTTGTATCGCGGTTCTTGCGGATTACGGATCGCTAACCTATTCAGTAGCGAGACCGCTTTCTCGTAATAGGCATCTGCTTGAGTAACCTGCTCTGCTTCCGCCAAGTCTTGCTGGTCGCCTAGAGTTCGATAACAGATCGCCAAGTTAAACTGAGCGTCCATATCATTCAGGTCGAGCTCTCCCAGCATCTCAAAATATTTGACGGCTTGCAGGTAGTGCTGAAAGGCTGACTCATATTCTTCCATTTCACCATGAAGTCGGCCCAAGTTGTAGCTTCCCTTTCCTGCGTCACTGAGCAGCTTGGCATTGGACGACTCCGTGTTCAAACGCTCCTCTCGCATCGTTTGTGCTTCGTCCAGCAGTGTGAGACCCGCCGCTTGATCGCCTTCGCCAAGCTTCATCGTTCCCATGTTCATAATGCTGTTGGCGAGGGTGCGTAAGTACTCAACGTTTTCCGGAAATCGTGCAAGTAGTTGCTGACGAATTACACGAGCCTGCATAAAGTAGCTGCGGGCTTGCTCAATTTGGGAGAGCTTGAGCAGTGAAGTGGCCTTCGCGTTGAGTGTGCGACCGAATTCATAAAAGCGTTGCTCATCTGATTTGGATAAGTCTCCTGACGCTGGGATCCTTTCACCAGCGGGCAGCAAGGCCTGATAGGACTGAATCGCTAAGTCGTAGAACGGAATCGCAGCGGAAGGCGAATCAATTTTGTGTTTGATGCGGCCTACATAATAGTTTGCCTGAGCGATTTCGTCGCGCATGGAGTCGTCAACTTGGCCACTACTGAGAAACTCCTCGTAATAGGCGAGTGCTTGCTTGAGGAGTTCATCACGCAGCGGTTGCATGCCACTTTGGTTGAGCAAGGTGTCTTCGCTCACGCTGATGAAGTAATCGTTGACAGCTTCTCGAGCGAGTGTGAAGTTCTGCTCTGCGCGGGCTCGTTGGGCCTCAACCCGGCGGTTGGCAGCGCCCAGCAGTAAGACGCCGAGCGTAAGGCCAATGGCTGTGACTGTGAGCACACCTGCCGAACCGACCACCAGCGAACGGTGCTTGCGCATCCAGCGGAATATTCTTGCTGAGAGCGGGTCTTCGTAAGCGCGCACCGGTTCGTCGGCCAACCAGCGCTCGATATCGTCGCTGAGGTCACCTGCCGTGAGATAACGGTCGGGGATGTCGCGTTGCATCGCTTTCAGGCAGATTGCTTCCAAGGCACGCGGTATCGAAGCATCGAAGAAACGCGGCTTAGTAAATTTACCTTGACGAACGCACTCCAGCAGCATGGTCGGGTGCGCGTCGGAAAATGGCGGCTGCCCGGTTAGCAAGTGGAACAGCGTGGCACCGAGGCTGTAGATATCGGTTGCCGGCCCCAACCGATCAAGCTGCCCCGCGGCCTGTTCGGGGCTCATGTAGGCAGGGGTGCCGACGACTGTACCCATTTGCGTTGCCGTGGAACCATCGGACGAAAGCGGCTGGAGAGGCAGTTCAACAGTATCGGTCGGGTTCTCATCGGCATCGATGGTTTTTGCTAGGCCCCAGTCGACGACCAGCGTTTCGCCATACTTCCCAAGCATGATGTTGCCCGGCTTGAGATCGCGATGCAGCACGCAGCGATTATGGGCGTATTCGATGGCATGGCAGACGTCGACAAAACGCCCCAGAAGCTGCCTAAATCGCAACTCGTAGTCGCCTCCCTGCTGTCGCTTAGCGCCTTGCGCGTCCAATGGGAAGTCATTGCGAAACGATTCGATGGCCAGCTTGAGATTATCGCCCCTGATGAATCGCATCGCATAAAACGGGCGACCATCCGCGTATTGACCGAGGCCGTAAACCGGCACCACTCCAGGGTGCTCGAGCGAGCCGGTAATCTCCGCTTCGAGCAAGAAACGCGAGCGTGCTTCGGTGGAGTCGGCGTGTTTGGGAAGGATTTCTTTAAGCGCAACCTCGCGATTGATTTCCTCGTCCCGGGCGATCGACACCTGCCCTAGACCACCGCGTTGGAATGGCTTGATGATCGTGTAGCGGTCGGCTGCGCCGGTGGATTGGTTGCTGCCGTCATTGACCTTGAAGCTTATCTCTCTAGAGCCGCCCTGAGGGATAAAGGGCAGCGTCTCGTCGTTGGCCGACCCCGCGGCAGGCGAAGGAGACTCCGCAGTGGTGAGGGCATCGGAAGGGCTCTGTGGTATTGGGGCTGCTGTGGCGAAGCGGTCGAGTGGTTCGTCAGGAGTCGGTGCTATCGGTGTTTGGGCACCGCCGACGCTGAGTAGTTGAATCGTTTCTTCCAGCGAACGATCCCCCAGAGCGTCCGCCATTTCGAGGACCACCGCACCCGCGTCGATGCTCGCGAGGCTCTCCACGGCGTTATTGCCATGCCTCGCCAGATGCTTCTCCACGAGTCCAGCGAGAAGTTCTCGCTCCCCCGCGTGTAACGCGCCCTGGCTTTCGAGCAGATCGACCAGTGGCACCTCACGTTGACCAGACCAAGCTTTGGTGGCAGCGATCAACTGCTCGCGCGAAATGAAATCCAGCTGCAAAGCCAGCACACCGACAAGCAGGTTATGGTCCGCATCAGAGTGGCTCACCGAGTAGCCCTTGGGTGGAGATGCATCGAGCAAGAACGAAGTGACGACTGTGATTCTAATTCAAATCCGCGCAGAAAAGTAGCTCGGCCATCGGAGGCTTAGTTGCAGGGATGCTCGCACTCACTCCCGCATGTCACTTCAAGCGGAGAGAATCTGGAAACCGAACCACAATCACGCCAGAGGTACTGATCGATTGAAACGCCACGCCTCTGCGCGGGCAGCAAGGTTCGCGTTGGCGCGGTTCAGGACGTGATCAACAGGACACCACGCGCGGTTCGGTGGGGTCTTCCCATGAGGCTATGCTAGTCAGAGGTTGCAGGGAGGAGGAAAAGGTTCCAGGCATTTTGCAGGTCTGCGAGGCAACCTTGTCGATGAGCAGGGAACACTTGCATTTTGGTCTTCGATTTCAAAACCTCAGTGGCCGATTAGGGCGTGCTGCCACGGTCGACCAGCACAGAATAGCGCCCATCATAAGCAGCAAGCTCGTCGGTTCTGGGACTGTGGTGGAAGCCGCCAGTGTCGACGAGGTCGTACCGAAGTTGGCTTGCCAGTCACTTAATGGCCCCAAGCTCGGGTTGCGTTGCCATTCTAAGAAATCAGCGCCGTCCACATCACCGTCGACATCGAAGTCACCGACAATCGCGTTGATCACTTCCACGATCACGTCGTTGGCGCTGTACTGCACTTGAAGGCGGAGTACCGTGCTCAAATCATCGCCACTGACATTGGCAAAGTTGCCCGACACTCCGTTGGTAGTCGTGAGGATCCGAAAGGTGTCTCCCAGAGTTGGCGTGTAACCCTCGTCGACAACCAGCTGCAGTGTGCCGCCCAAGGTGGCGGTGTCGGCACTGATTTGATCGAAGTCGACTCCCGCTGTCGGTGAGGCTCCTCCGGCAAAGAGTTCAATCTCTAGCGTACCGGCGTTGATGTTGTAGTCGCCGGTGATGTCGGTCACGCCGGCCGAGTTGCCGGGAGAGAGGGTTCCACCGTCCTGGTCGAGCGTGCCGTGAAACTGGGCGACGCTGAGCGAGCCGCCGTCGAACTCGAACTGGCCGTTGCCGTCACCCACGGCGATAGTGTCCACTGTCAGGGTGCCGCCGTTGAGCTGGTAGGTGCCGTTACTCCCAGATTTGTCACCAAGGGAGATGGTGTTGGTGAAGGTCGCTACGCCGCCGCTCTGGGTGAAGATGCCGGTGCCCTGGTTGCCTATAAGCGCAGAGCTGGCCATGAAGGTGCCACCTGTCAGATCGTAGCTCCCGTTACCATTCCCCACAGAGCCGAGAACAAGTCGGTTCGTGATGTTGTTGGTGCCGTCGCTTTGAGTGAAGGCGCCCGTTCCCTGGTAGCCAATATGTTCTTCGCCAACGGTGAGGATGCCGCCACTGAGATCGTAGCTGCCCTCCGCACTGGGAGTCCTGCCAACATAAAGCCGGTTGCTGATGTCGTTGGTGCCGCCACTCTGAGTGAAGACGCCCATGCCTTCCTGGCCGACGCGCACCTCGTTGGCCGCTAACACGCCATCACTGAGTTCGTAGCTGCCGCTTCCGCCAGAGATGGCACCAAGCGCGAGATTGTTCGTGATGTTGTTGGTACCGCCACTTTGGGTGAAGATGCCCGTGCCTTCATAGCCAACCCGTTCATATTTAGCCACGAGTGCGCCGCCGCTGAGATCGTAGCTGCCGCTACTGTCGACTTTTTCACCAAGATGAAGATCGTTCGCGACCTCGTTGGCGCCGCCACTCTGGCTGAAGGCGCCGGCGCCTTCGTCGCCAATGGATGCCATATCGGCTGTGAGGACGCCGCCACTTAGTTCGTAGCCGCCGCTGCTGTCACGGGTGACACCAATCTTGAGAATGTACGTGATGTCGTTGGTGCCGCCGCTCTGGATGAAGATGCCGGTGCCGACATAGCCAATGTACTCACCTTCGGCTGTGAGGGCGCCGTCACTGAGATCGTAACTGCCGCTACCGCCAGCCGACTCACCAAGAACAAGGTCGTAACCCAGGTTGTTGGCGCCGCCGGTTTGCGTGAAGACGCCCGTGCCCGCACGGCCGATGACCTCAGTGCCTGCCGTGATGACGCCGCCGTCACTGAGATCGTAACTGCCGTTGCCACCTGGCTGGGCGCCAAGGACAAGATAGAATTCAAGGTCGCTGCTGCCGTTGGTGCCGCCGCTGTGGGTAAAGACGCCCGTGCCTGCGTCGCCAACGAACTGAATAAGACTCTTGAGCGCACCGCCGCTCAGATTGTAGCTGCCGTTACCACTGGGCTGGACGCCAAGAGTAAAATAAACACTCGATGTCTCGTACGTGCCGCCGGTTTGGGTGAAGACACCCGTACCAGCGTCGCCAATGCGTGCCTCATTCACTGTCAAGTCGCCGTCAATGAGTTCATAGCTGCCATGCCCGTCGGAGGTGACACCAAGCCCGAGGACACTGGTGATGTCGTTGGTGCTGCCGGTTTGTGTGAAGGTACCCGTGCCGTCGCGGCCAATGAACTCCTCCTGGGTCGTTAAGGGGCCGTCACTGAGCGTGAAGCTGCCGTTGTCCACCAGCGTGCCGACGGAGAAAACACCGCCGTCCAGGGTCAGGGTGTCGCCGCCGTCCAGGGTGGCCGTGCCTGCAACTGACAGGGTGTGCGGGGCGGAAAGCGTGAAGTCCTGGCCCAGAATGAGGCCCGTGTTGAGGTCGGCGCTGATGTTCAGTGTGCCGGCGTTGAAGTTGAACTGGCCGTTGCCGTCCCCTATGGCGATGGCGCCCGCGTTCAGGATGCCGCCATTGAGATGGTAGGCGCCGTTGCTCCCGGATTTGTCGGCGAGGGTGATGGTGTCCGTGACCGTGGCCTCGCCGCCGCTCTGGGTGAAGGTGCCCGTGCTGTTATACCCAATCCGTGCTCTTTTGGCTGTGAGGGCGCCACTGCCACTCAAGTTGTAGGTGCCGTTACCGCCGTTATTGCTGCCAAGTACAAGCCCCAGGTTCCCGTCTGTGATGTCGTTGGTGCCGCCGGTTTGGATGAAGGAGCCCGTGCCGCGATTGCCAATGACTTCCCTGCCGGCCGTGAGAACGCCGCCGCTCAGGTTGTAGCGGCCATTGCCGCTAGACTCGGCGCCCAGGGTGAAAACATTGGTGTTACTGAGATGGGTGCCACCGCTCTGGGTGAAGACGCCCGTGCCTTCGAGGCCGATGATTTCATAGCTGGTGGTGAAAGTGCCGCCACTCAGGTCGTAGCGGCCGTTACTACCGGTTAGGCGACCAACAACAAGAGCGGCTGCGTCGTTGGTGCCATCGGTCTGGGTGAAGATACCCGTGCCAGCGTCACCGACGGTGACAAGATCGGCCGTGATGGCGCCGCTGCCACTGAGGTCGTAGCTGCCGTCACTGCCGGCCAGACGGCCAAGAGTAAGATTGGTTGCATTATTGGTGCCCCCGCTGTGAGTGAAGGTACCTATGCCTGCACTGCCGATGCGCTCCTCGTTGGCCGTTAAGACGCCCTCACTGAGCTCGTAGCTACCGCTACCATCAGCGGTAGCACTAATCGCGAGAGTGTTCGTGATTTCGTTGGTGCCGCCGCTTTGGTTGAAGGTGCCCGTGCCTTCGTAGCCGATACGTTCATTCTTAGCCGTAAGCGTGCCGCCACTAAGATTGTAAGTGCCGCGACTGCCGTCTTCTTCACCAAGATGCAGATCGTTCGCGACATCGTTGGTGCCACCGCTCTGATGGAAGACGCCGGTTCCTAGCTCGCCAACGAGTTCCACGTCGGAGGTGAGGGCGCCGCTGCTGAGATTGTAGCTGCCGCTACCAACAGTTCGAGCGCCAACACTAAACACCCACCTTACGTCGATGACGCCGCCGCTCTGGAAGAACTTGCCCCTACTTGAGTTTCCGATATCCACATAACCGGCCGTGACGACGCCGGCGCCACTGAGCTCGTATCTGCCGTCGCCAAGAAACCCCCAGCCGACGGTGAGGTGTGAAACGTCGTGTGTGCCGCCGGTGTGGGTGAAGACTCCCTTGCCTCCGTAGCCAGCATATGTCCCTGAACTCGTGAGGGTGCCGTCACTTAGTTCGTAGTTGCCATGACCGCTCCCCTGATAACCTAGGTAAAGATTACTTCTTACATTGTGTATGCCGCCGGTCTGAAGGAAGGCGCCGGCGAAGTTTTCACCAATGGTTTCGTTACCAACGGTGAGGGTGCCACCCGACTGATAAAGCGTAATCGTCGTAAGGTTATCGGCGTAGTTTTCAATATAAAGTTCCTCGACAGAATGTGTGCCGGTGGTGTCGTCGAAATATAAGCTTGAGTCTGCACCGTTCGCTGGCCTCACGTACGCGATGTCCCCCGCGACAGGCACCACGCCAGTCCGCCCTTCCCTGACCCAGCCCGACGCGTTTTGCCAGAAACCGTTGGTTATGTGCCGCCAAAAGGCATCGGCCGCCATGACCTCGGACGAGATCGACAGCAGACCGACCATCAGAAGTAGGACGCCACTTGTGAGAGGGCGAGGGGCGGAGTACGAAACGTCTTTCTTATTCATTGTCTTTTTCAATGGGTGTGGTCTGTCCGTTGTGTGCATGGGCTCGTGTCTGTTTTCTTGTGCTCGCAAAAATGGTCACTCCGCCTCTTCAATCGAAACGCTCCGCCTCGCGAAACCATCTCCACCGTATGCTTTGCCGTCCCTTGCTCCCGCGGCGTAGCCGTGGCGTATTCTGGGGATGAGGTCAGCGATGGTTTCGTGGGTGTGCTTGACAGTTTTTATCGACTGCAGGACGACTAGCGCTGACTTGTCGGGGGCTTGCTTTAACTTCCGACTCAGACGGCAGCACGAGGATCTTACCGACACCGTCTGCCACCTGCGGGCGCTCTACCTGAGGCACCCAGCGGCGGAAAAAACTGAGGAAAACCCTCCCCAAATTAAACGCTCACGTAACAATTTCATCCTAATTGCGCCAGTGCTATTCTTTCCTGATTCCTTTTCTGGCCAAGCAAGAACGAAGTGACGGCGTTGATTCTAATTCAAGCCCGCGCAGAATGGTAGCTCGGCCATCCTGGCTGAGTAGGAGGGGCACACGCACGCTCTCCCCCATGGTCACTTCAATCGAAGAGAAGCTGGAGACCGAACCACATGCAGATCAGAGGTACTGATCTGCTCGCCAGTACCTTTCGCTCTTCGCAGCCTGCATTCAGTGGACTGCTACTGCCAGCTTTTCGCGTCCTAAAGCTCAAGCCAGCAGCGATTTACGACGCCTTCCGAATCGGTATAGGATGAGTCCGTCGTGGGGTCTTGTTCCGTCTCACGCATGGTCTTTCTTGCAATAAATGTGAGCAATACCAAGTTCAGTACGCGGGAACAATGACCGACTTCGTCCGGGCCGTTGCGATTTTGTTAGCCCTTCTCAATCCATTCCTGGTCATTGTTTGTTTACTGGATGTCGTCCAGACCCTCGACCGCATCGCTTTCCGTCGCGTGTTGCTCCGAGCTGCTCTTATCGCAGCGGCAGTTTTCGGTTACTTCGCACTAGCTGGTGACGCATTACTTACAGGCATCATACAAGCAGACTTTGCGTCCTTTCAGGTATTCGGCGGTATCGTCTTCTTGTTGATCGGTCTTCAGTTTGTGTTTAGCGGACCGACCGGGATTGAGATGTTGCGCGGCGAGCCGGAATATCTTTCCGACGCGATTGCCATGCCCGTGCTGATCGGTCCTGGGACGTTGAGCGCTAGTGTGATCGTGGGGAAGACACTGTCACCGCTCGCTGCATGCGGCGCGATCATCGTGGCGTTGATGATCTCCGTTGCTGTGATGATCCTACTGAAAGTGCTCCATGACATGCCCGTACAGCAAATGTCGGTACACGACGCAATACACCGGTTCTGCCGCTGGGAGCGCCAATCCGCTCAAAGGGGATGGCGCAATGTGAGCGGCACGGTGCTAGCCGCCGGTTCTTCCTCGGCCAGGAAAGTGTTCCAGGAACCGAATCGAGGGGAATCTGGCATTGCGCACAACTGGTCAAAAAACGTCAGCGCCAACGTCGCAGCGTTTCGTTACCATGGTTCTTCGCTGCCCGTCGCGCGATTAGATTTTAGCAGGCAACCAGTTGCTGGGACGCGAAAACGTGCCGGGCAGGTACGGAGGGTTTTGCACGCGCCGGACTATTGCAAAGCAAATGTCAGTGGGCGTTGGATTGCAGTTTGACGTAAGTCTTGCTGCAGCAGGGGTTAACGCGGGAAGGTCGCTTGCGAGCGAGACGAGTTTTGCTCGTAGAAACACGTTTTACGTGCAAAACCATCATGGAATGCCGTCGTGGGTTTACCATGCGATTGTGCAATCAATCTGCAAGAATCACAACGATGAAAAAGAGCACGAAAACCACCAGGAGTTGTCCTTCGTGTTCTTCGTGCTCTTTGTGTTTCAATCACTCAGTACGCTAGCGTTGAGCGACTCAGAATCGCTTGTTGATCTGCAGGTTATACTCGAAGTCGAAGTAGCGATCGTCGCTGATCGGTACGATCACACCATTGGTGATGACGCAACCGCCTAGGTCAAGCGCGAGGCCCGAGCTAAGATTCACAACATCGAAGTCCGCGTCGCCAGTACCAGCACGGGCAGTCAGCGGAATGTCTGGTAGGGTAGCCGAAGGATCGTTCAGAGATCCTAGTGGCATTTCAAAAGCGGAACCATCGCCGAGGTCCGTCGTGTAGTGAACTTCCATGAGAGCAGCCAAGCCAGTTGCTTGGCCGTTCTTGCGGCCTTGCTTGAGCCAATACCCAAAGCCCATGTTCAAGCGAAGCAGAGTCTGCAGCTCGATATTACCCGTTTGCGAGTTGGTGATATCAAGAGTGTCGTAGTCGCTATCGGGCAGAATAACACCGTCGACATCGAGGCTCGCATCGGAGGAGTTCAGCGGCACATCGATCTGGAGAAAGCCCTGCTGGAAGAATCGATCCGTCGGTTTGAACAACCAAGCAAGGTAAGGAATCAGGCTCGTCGTGTCGTTCTGAAACTGACCGTTGATTGAAAAGTCAGCGAGGCCCGTTACACCAGCACCCGGATCGATCACAAGGGGCGTATCGACAGTCTGTCGTACGGTGAGATCTTCCGCGGTGGGAATGTTCACAGCCAAACCCGCACCGAGAGCAAACTTCCGGCGGGCCGCAATCAATGCTTTCAAAGTCACGGACATGTTGCCGAACTCGCCACTGCGATCACCCGAGAGCAGCTTGTCACCAGACAGATCGGAGTCGAGTTGCAGCAAGAGGGGGATGCGTAACTCAGCAGATACGCGACCATCCAGAGCCGTTTTCTCGAAGCCGATGAGAAAACGTTCGATATCGACCGTGTCCACATTTCCGAAGAAGTTGGTACCACTAGCATTGTGCAAGTGACGATAGCTGAAGAAAACGCGATCTGTCGGCAAGAAGGATCCCGCCTCTGAAGCATTGAAGCGGTTGCCGGTGAGCGCCGGATGATTTACCGAGAGCATGTCTAGTCCATCGACCGTCAAGCCGTTGGAATGAGGACCGAACATGTCATACTCTTCACCAGGGGAATCGCCAATCATATAGGGCGTACGAGCGGAACGGCGCGAACGGTTTGCTACGCGAACTGCATCGTTGCGATTTCCGCGTGTTTGGGCCTGCGTGGGGCGCACCCAACGATCTTCGATCACCGATGTGTTTGAAGTCGTTGGTAGAGTGAAGTCGTCAACAAACTGAAAGTCGGAAGTGTCGGTAGGCGTGCTTATAGGAGCTTCCTCGAAGGCGGCTTCCGAAGCGGCAAGGAATTGTTCCGTACCTACCGCTTGGCCTAGCGCAGATGACGCGGTTGGTACTATTAACGCGACAGCCAACGTAGCTGCCACCAACTTGAGATACCGAGAAACGTTCATCAGTTCCCACCCTCATTTGAAAAGAATTTTGAAGAGAACACGAGCCACGCGCAAGCTCGCAAAGCCCGGGCGGCTACTGGAGTATTCGGTGGTTTGCCGCGGTGGGAGTGAGCGGATAATAACGGCTGTAGGAGTTTTTCAGCCAATGCTAGCGGCGAGTTTAACGGCTCGGCAAAGGTTGCCGACTCGGCGAGTTCAACACTTAGTTGCCTAAGGCGGCCGTTGCGAGAACTTGGTAGCCAGGACCCTGGCGATGAAGCCGACTGGCGAATACCAGCACCTCGTCGACTGCCATGGCGCCGGCTTCGAGGTCTTTCATGGCGACAAGTTGTTCTGAGAGAGCATCGCCACCACGCCCGCCCCGGTTAATGCGACCCAGAGTCAAGTGCGGTACAAACTGGCGGCGCTCGCCGCGGAAGCCCATGTCGTCGAGGCTCTCTTCGATGTCTGCCTGTAACGCACAGAACTTTTTGCTACCGACGTCGGAAGCCAGGTAAAGTGTTTTCGGTCGATCAGGACTAGGGAACGCCGAAATGCCCTTGCCGTGCAGCACAAATGGTTCGTGTTGGGCAACGACCTTTACGACTCTTCGGCAAGCTTGGGCCATCTCGACATCATCAATGTCGCCCAGGAATTGGAGCGTCCAGTGAAGATTCTCAGGCTCAACCCATTTGACTCCGTCTACGACGGATCGTAGTTGGTCGATGGCGTTAAGAGCCGCCCCCTGGACCTCGCCCTCGGCGGGGACCGCGATGAACGTACGTGTCTTGGGCATCTGGTAGCTTTTCATAGCGGCGATCGCTCCCTACAAGTTACTTAGAAGCTTAACATCCGCCGGTACTCTTCCATACGCTCTTCAATATCGTCGCGTGTGATATTGTGCATGTGCTCCAAGCCGAAGCCCTCCACATTGAAGCTTGCCACGAGAATCCCGTACGCCATCGCCGTTTTGAGCGTGTCGGCGTCGAAGTTGTCTTTCTCTGCCAAGTAACCCATCATGCCGCCGGCAAAGCTGTCGCCGGCACCCGTGGGGTCGACCACGTTTTCCGTGGGGTAAGCAGGCAGTACGTAAGTCTCGTGTTCGCCGAAGAACATTGCGCCATGTTCACCCTTTTTGATGACCACGAACTTTGGGCCCATATCTTGTACCGCCCGCCCTGCCTCGACCAAATTCTCATTGCCAGTGAGCAGCTTCGCTTCGCTATCGTTGAGCACCAGCCCGTCAAGTTCGCCGAGCAGTTGGTCCAGATCGTCGCGCTGCGTGCTGATCCACAAGTCCATGGTGTCTGCCACGGCGAGCCGACGACCGGGCACTTGGCTGAGCACTTTCATTTGCACCGCAGGGACGCCGTTGGCTAGGAAGACATACTTGGCTCGTTTGTAATCCTCTGGGAGGACCGGGTCGAACTCACCGAAAACGTTTAGCTGCACGTCGAGCGTTTCTCGATCATTCATGTTCGGCAGATAGCGGCCCGTCCAGGTGAACGTCTTCCCTCCTTCAACGACTTGCAGTCCCGAAGTGTCTACGCCCTTGCTCTGGAGCATTGCGGTATGCTCTTCAGGCCAGTCGGAACCCACTACGCCGACAAGACGCACGTCGGTGAAGAAGCTGGCCGAGACAGAGAAATGAGTCGCCGACCCGCCAAGCAGGTTATTCCTGCGCTCGGTGGGCGTTTCAACATGATCAATTGCAACGGAGCCAACGACGACCAACGGCATGACAAATCTTTCTTAGAAACAGTAGTGAGGCAAGAACAACAGCGAACGATTATGGACGCTGCGAACCGGTGCCCGCAAGGGCCGCCAGCTTCAAGGAAGATTCGGTAGCCGCCCTCGTCCCGACGTCGCGTCTGTATTGTGCAAGAAAAAAGCCACGAACCTCTGCGAGGCTCGTGGCTTTGGGGTCTGCCATCACTTACTCGTTGTCATCTACTTCGACATCCACTTCGCCGGTTTCTGTATCTTCAGTGACTTCCACTTCTCCAGCTGGAGTTTCGACATCGAGCACCTTTTCCTCATTGCAACCGAGCGACAAGCCGGCGGGAACCAGAGCTAGGGTGAGCAGCCATTTTGACCACTGTTTGTTATCCTTCATTATCATTTCTCACTTTCATTGTTCAGCACGATTTGCGTGCATAAAAACAAGCCCGGCGTGCTCGAAACAATTCCGAGAAGCCGGGCTGCCATAGCCTTGCTAGGTTGCATAATCATTGACCTATTTCAGGGTAAGGTCAAGCGCCCTGGCGTTCTCCAGGAATACCTGTGAACAGATAACAGGCGAATGCGAGGATCACGGCAATTTTGCTGCCCTAGCGTACATGGGTACCGCTATTCAGCAATAATAATTGTCTCTCTCGGAGTGCCAAAGATTGCCACAGATTGACGCCCGCCAAGAGTATCTAGCACTAGTTGCCTTGAAATCCAATAGTCGGCAACGATGATAGAAGCGGTGGAACTGCAGTTTCACCTTTTCCGATCTCGGCCTACGAAAGCCCGAGCGCATCATTGCGCCCGGGCTTTTTTCGTGCGCAGACCGAGTACCTGTTTTTAACTTGAGGAGATAGTCATGTTAAGTTGGGCCCTAACTTTTTTGGTCATTGCACTCATTGCTGGTGTGCTTGGTTTCGGCGTTCTTGCTGGGACCGCTGCCACCATCGCCAAATGGTGCGTGCTGATTTTTGTGATCCTGTTCGTGATCGGATTGATCACAGAGAAACGTCCGCCAGCGGTTTAGCTTGAGTAACCGCTTTAGTGTATGACGGCTGGATGAGGCTGCGCGCCTCATGGACCATCGCCTGCACTTGTTCTTGGACGGCATCGCGCACTTCGATGGCTGTTCGGCCGTCTGGAGAAATGGGCTCCGCGGCGACGACTGCTACGTGCAGTCGCCGTCGTGTGCCGATTCTCAACAAATGATTTGTAAAACTCTCATGATAGTAGTGGGCATCGTCATCTTCGTAAGCAATCGCCCACGGTACGAGTTGGGCCCCTGCGCGCTCAGCTGCTTTGAAAGCTCCGGGGCGGAACGCGTGGACATCGTCACCCAAGTGGGAAGTTCCTTCGGGAAACATGACCACTCCTTCTCCGCTCTTGAGCGAAGCATCGACTTCGCCGAGGACTTCTGCGCCGCTGCGGCGCGAGCTGCGATCCACATACAGCGTGCCTACTTGCTTGCCCAGCGATCCGAACAGTGGCCAGTTCGCTAAGTCGTGTCGACTAATGGCATGCCCAGCAAAGAGGCTGAGCACTACGGGAATGTCAATTGCAGAGCGATGATTTGCCACAAAGATGCGCCCTACGCCATTGGAATCGCAGCCTGGGTAGAGCTGTTTCGCATCAAGGTGCGGCCCGCGTGCTTCGACATGAACGCCAAAGAGCCAGAGGAACGTGCGGGCCCAGCGCGGCACCCAGAGATTAATCCGCTCGATCTTGCTGAGCCGGCGGCGAAACAGTCCGTCGAGCCGCAATCCTAAGTACAGCGCGACAGTCGCTGTTAGAAACGCGGCGATGCGCCAGCCAAGGCGTATTCTTGGCCATAGTCCGGGGGTCGTTCTTCGCTCGTTATTCATGCGTGGGATTTACGCGCCAGGTGTGGCGCATGGAAAAGCGGTGTAGGGTTCGCCATTGGCACGTTACCGTACCACAACCCACACCGCTTGCGAAACTCCAGCATTAGTTGGCCGCGATCCCTGCACGACTCACTCACTCGCCAAATGGGTATCCGTGAGTCGAGCGGGCAGTCGACTAGCGACTCGACCGGCGGCAGGTTGCTCGGCTGTCACGTAGTCGCGTCGCAAGGCAAGTACTTCTAACTGACGTAGCGTGCTTACTGCGTCGCGATGACTGAGATGATCGGCAGTGGTGGTCGCGTCCAATTGGTCTCGCAGTTCCGTGACCACGATCTCAAGGGAGCGACGATCGCCTGGGTAGCCGGTGTCCCAATCACGCAATATCGATTCGATCTGCAAACGATGGCCAGCGTATTGTGGCTCGCGAAGTGCCTCAGGCCAAATATGGCGTCGGTTCTGGACGTCTTCCAACAGGTATTGGGCGTCTTCGTTGAGTTGCTCTGCTTTCAACCGACGGCGCTCTCGATTGATTTCCGCCCGGCGAGCTATCTCCTTGCGATCGAGCTCCGACTCATAACGATAAGCAGTGTCGCGCTCTTGGCGGAGTGCTTCGCGTTCGCGTTCGGCGGCAACGAGGACTCGATAGGCGTAAGCGCGGTTTCTCACGTTCAGGCCTTCAGCGTGAACAGCCTCGGCATAGCCACCGAGGTAATCACCGGCGACCGTGCTGTGGTGGTGGTAGGAAACCACCTGGGCTGTTGCCGAGGAAGCGGCGAGTGTGGCGGTTACGGCTGTGAGTGCGAGTGTGCGGAACATGGCGGGGCTCCTGTGTGTTGAAAGTGAAATGGTTTGAACTTCTACACAGGTAATAGGCAAGCGGCGTGCCAATCCGACACGTGGTGAGCACCCGGCGGCGTATCCCCCGGGATTTACCTAGAGTTTCGTGGAATCCCGCACGTGTAGATAGATGCCGCAATAATCGACCGCGGGAGCATCGGTAGCCGGTCGTCGTCAAAACGATAACGCCTCGTCTCACTGTTGGCCTGCATTGTTTTCCGCGGACTTTTCGGGGTGCTCCGTTTTCTCTGCGGGTGATTTCACGCTCTCGACGGGTTCTCCCCAGTCAGCCTGGAAATCGTGATCGCACTTCGGGCACTTCACATTTTGACCGAGAAACTTCAGTGGGATGTCTTTCCCATGTTCACACTCGGGACATGTGATGTGGAATCGCAGCTCCTTACGTCCTTCCTCCGAATCCAACGGATCGAACACTTCTGCGGGGACCCTGTTGAATTCGATGTCGTCGGGCTCGAGCGTGGTGAGCTGTTCGACCGAAAGTTGGCTAATCTCGGCGATACGATTGGCCATTCTGCGGATAGCGTGCTCAAACAGATTGCGCGAAGTCCGCCCGTTGCCAAAGTGGCGATCGCGACGCTCGTAAAGATACTGCATGCCGAGTAGCACCTTGGCCCTGGCTACGGCCCCTAGCTCGTAGCTGTTCTTCCCAGCCATTAAGCCGAAGATACCGGCCAGTTCGAGTGGGGTGTAGTCGATGAATTCCAGCTTACGACTGAATCGGGAGGAGAGGCCCGGATTCGAATGCAAGAGCGAGTCCATTTCCACAGGGTATCCTGCCAAGATGACGACCAATCGCTTACGATCGTCCTCCATGCGTTTCAACAGGGCTTGGACCGCTTCGTGGCCGAATGGGTCTTCACCCTCGCCAGAGATGAGCGTGTAGGCTTCGTCGATAAAAAGCACTCCGTCTAGTGCCTCGTCAATTTTCTTATTGGTCTTAGGGCCTGTCTGGCCAGAGTACTCTGCCACTAAGCCGCTGCGATCGGTCTCAATCAGGTGTCCGTGGGCGAGCACCCCCATGGCGCCGAACACCTTGCCTACGATTCTCGCGACGGTTGTCTTACCTGTGCCCGGATTGCCGTGGAACACCATGTGCAAACTGAGCTTCGTTGTCGGCAGTCCGGCCGCCACTCGTTTCTCTTGCACCTTAAGGAAATTAGCGAGCGTGCGGACCTCCTCTTTGACCGTGTCGAGGCCAATTAGCTTGTCGAGTTCTGCGAGCGCTTCCTCAAGAGTGAGTTTGGGAGCCTCCGGCTTGAGCGTTTGCTTCGCTTTGACTTTCACTCCCCCCTGTTGCTGGGGTGAACTGGGTTGCTGAGCTGAGCCGGGCAATTTTTGTGCATCGGCTGATGAGTCTTTTCGCAACGTCTTTGGCAGCTTGTCAAACACGTCGTAGATTTTCTCGATCGCTTGCTGGCCGATGCGATCTTTTTCTTCGTGCGCTTCAGCTTCGTCGATTGGGATTTCGCGCAGATGAATTTGCAACTCGTTCTGAATCATCTTGATGCGGCCTGCCTCGCTGTTTTTCAGCGGACCATCTGCGCGGGCGATGACATTGGCCATGCGAGTGACAATGGTTTCCAGCTCGCCAATCCGATCTCGTAGCGGTGCCAACTCGTCAAAGGGGCGCACCGTGGCGTACCACTTCAATTCCAGTGCCCGCTTCGACATATCGGCGAGTGCTTCGTGCAGGGCGTCTTCTTCAAGCCACTGTCCCCACAGGTGAAACAGTAGGACTTCTGCGAGAAACTTTTCGTTCTTGCTCCAGCGACGGTCCGCTTCGCAAATCGTAACGAACACTTTCACCGCAAGCGCGCGATGCAAGTCGTCCATCAGCGTGACGAATGATTCGGCAGGACTAGGTAGCAAGTGAGCGTGCTCGCGGGCAGCCCGCTCGCCGCTGGAGACATACAGATCGCGGCACTGCCCTAGGAGTTGCCGAAATTGAGATGGCAAGTCGGGGAATTCGAAGGAAGACATCGGCAAAGACTAGGGATAGAGGTAGAAGGTGGAGCGGCAAGTATTTAATCGCTACCACGATTCTAGCTACATTTACATCGCGCCAGAAGTACGACAGCAGTAGGCTAAAAGCGATAGCGGCACGATCAGCCCCAATCCTTCTCACACAAGCCCGCGACGCACCGCCCAAACGGCTGCCTGAGTGCGGTCGACAACTCCCAGTTTTCGTAAGATATGCTGGACATGCTCTTTGACCGTTTCGTAACTGATCCCCAGAGCGAGTGCGATTTCTTTATTGCTCAGCCCCAGGGCGAGTTGCTTGAGAACTTCGTCCTCGCGTTTGGTGAGGGGCGCTTCCAGATCGAGCTGCGAGCGCGGTGTCGCCAGCGCTCCAGTAACGCGCCGCATGCCTTCGCGAGTCCAGACTTGTTCTCCGGCAGCAGCACTTTGTACGGCGGCGACAATCTCTTGCGCGGGAATGCTCTTGAGTAGATAACCCACTGCACCGAGCGCACGGGCCCGAGCGAAGTAAGTGGGATTGTCATACCCGCTAAGTACGAGCACCGGCAATTCGGGCTGCTTGCTGCGGAGAGTCGTGAGACAGGAGAGGCCGTCGGTGCCGGGCATTCGAATGTCGAGAATCACCAAATCGGCGTTCTTCGACTCGGCCAGCTTGATACCCCGCTCGCCGTCGGAGGCCTCTCCTACGACCTTCATCTCTGCACTTTCGAGGAGGCTCCGCAAGCCGATGCGGACCACTTCATGGTCGTCGATAATGAGAACACGCTTAGGCATCACCACATTCCAGGGCTAGACTTGTTGCCACCACCACAGGTTGACTTCGTCGCGCAGCTCAAGGAGCCACTCAAGCCTGAAAACAACTCTCCCAGCTTACTAAATCAATACTCCCGCAACTGTTGCGAAAATCGCTTGATCTCGCGGCCTTCTGCCCATGATCTCGTGCTTATTCGAAGAGCGGTTTGATATGCAAACGCGAGTACTGGTCGCGAGTGTAGAATTTGCCGATCCTCTAATCTTGGGGCGATTGCACCGCCCCGCCTCCCAGAATCACGATAGCAGCTTCAAGGTGAGAGGCAACTATCGCTAGGGAATTTCTAGCCTTTGACTGGGTTTTGCCAGTCGAGTGACAAAAAAACAGGGCGGAGTTACCTTGTTTCGTGCCAGGTAAGAGCCTCAAATTGCGCAAAGAAAATATGCTCTACACGTTTTCTTGCCTACCAGCAATGGTGGCACACCCCAAAGTAGGTACTTGCTAGCAAGTCGGCGGAGAGTCTGCATCCTCTATGCAAAACAACTTTGCTCTAGGCAGTTGGTAACGCTTTTTTCTTGAGGGCACGAGGGTGCTCTATGGTTGGCGTCTGCATACAACATGTAGCGTGAAGATTGCACTTGGGGCAAGCCTTTTGCGGAAATTTGGCCTAACGCTACCTCTAATTGAGACCTTACGCAGTTTGTTTTTCAGAGACTAATCTTGCTTTGAATTCACAAAATGCTTTACACATGGTGGGACGTCTCGCATACTCTCAACACCCGCGGCACTCATATAGATTGTGGGCCCGGGCCACTCCCCACCGCTAAACCCTGCCAAAGCGTCTACGCCGCGTTGCAAAACAATAGCGTAAGTGCTCCGACAGGCTAGCGGATGACATAGAGAAAGTTTCTCGCCATGCCAACGCTTTCAATGAATGAGTTGACGACCTACCGATGGTCGCTCGAAGAAGACATCCAGCGCTATCAGCAAGCAGGTTATGAGGGCATCGGTGTTTGGCGGCAGAAGCTGGAAGATTATGGTGAGGAACGCGGCGTCGATTTGCTCGTCGAAAGTGGATTGAAAGTAACCAACCTCATGTGGGCTGGTGGGTTTACGGGCAACGATGGTCGCCGGCTTACTGAATGCATCGACGATGCCGTCCACGCAATACGACTTGCAGCAGCACTCAACGCGGGCTGCTTGGTGATCTACGCCGGCGGACGAAATAATCACACCTATCGCAACGCAGAGAAGCTGCTTCGCGGGGCGCTGGACGAGTTACTTAGGGAAGCGGAAGATGCCGAAGTTGATTTGGCCCTGGAGCCCATGCACCCGGCTTGTGCCGGCGATTGGACGTTTCTCTCCGATCTGGAATCCACGATCGCCTTGATCGACAGTTACGATTCGCCCCACTTAAAGCTAGTCTTTGACGCTTATCACTTCGGGCACGATCGCTCCGTAATGGCAAATTTGGAAGAGCTAGCTCCCTATGTCGGTGTGGTTCATTTAAGCGATTTCAATGAACCTCATAGTATCGATACTAACCGTTGCCCGTTGGGTGAAGGTCGTGTCGAGATCGACACCCTCGTGCAAGGCTTGCTCGAAGCGGGGTACGAAGGAGACTTCGACGTGGAACTGCGAGGCAGCGAAATTCACCCGAGCCGGTATCAAGAGCTACTAACCGGCTCGCGTCGCTGTTTTGAATCGGCCTGCGCTTCTTACGTCGGAAGCTAAGGTGCCCTGATGGCGCGAGCATTGTTGATCGACCCCGACACGACCATTCCGGCCGAAGAAATGATGCTGAGCTTTGCACGAAGCAGCGGCCCCGGCGGACAAAACGTTAACAAGGTGAACACCAAGGCCGTGCTACGTTGGAACGTCGCCGCTACGGATGCGATAACGGAGACCGTAAAGAAGCGCTTTCTCAAGCAATATGCCAATCGTGTGAATCAGGCTGGCGAGTTGGTGCTCGCCTCGGACATTCATCGCGAGCAAATCCGCAACATAGCTGCCTGCTACGACAAACTGCGGCAATTGCTGTTGCCGGTATTGCATCCCCCCAAGCGTCGCCGTAGTACGCGACCGACGCGCGGTTCGGTAGAACGCCGCATCGCAGAGAAAAAGCGGCGCTCAGATCAAAAGAAGCAGCGGCGCTTCCGCCCCGAGTAAGCTCATCGGATCGATCTCTCGTCCTCCGGGCGTTTCTGCTTTGCCTAGAGGCACTTCTAGTAGGTTGCCTGGTGGAAACCATACGCCGTTTCCTTCCAGAGGTTACATGTCTAGTCCTTTTGAGGGGTGAGGCTAGCCGAATTGTACTATCGTAGGGTATGCTAAATTGTCTCGTCAGCAACCAACCAGCCACACCGGCGTCGCACTCACAGCGGTATGGTGTCTCTGCTATTTAGTTAATTCGGCCATTTGGCTTAGTCAATTGGGCGGTTGAAGTACCAAGGCGGTCATTCCGGGGGGGAACTGGCCACAGTCACTTAGCTTTCCGCGTCCGCGACAATTCGCGTTCATAGAAATTCGGGATTAGGCGCGACTGTAAGTCAGGGCGTGCTTACACAGGTTGAAGTGCGCATGTTTTGCCACACTCGTCAGAAGCTACCAACAATAAAGGAGAACTCTTCTAACAACGGCCGGCAGCATCTCCGCGATTCTCTCGGCCTTTGAGTTTTTATTCGCACCGATCTTCACCCTCAAACAACGGAGTAATCTCATGCAAGCGATTGATAGCCGCTCGCAAGCTAGCGCCACTTGGATGGAACACCAAATTCTCGATCACGTGAAGCAAGCTTTGCGAGTCACGCTCGATTGGAAAGTCCCTGCGGTAGGAATGCCGCGAAAACTGTCGAGCCTGCAATTCACTATGAAGAGTTTTCAGAGGCATCTCCAGCGCGTTATGGAGATGGAAGAGCGGGACGGCTACATGACGATCGTCGCTGATTCAAAGCCCAACATGGAAGTGCGCATCGAGCACTTGCGCCGTGACCACGGCTTGTTCCGCGAATGGATGGAAGAGCTAGCACCGGAGATCGAATCGCTCTCAGAATTTCAGGAGGAGGAATTCGATGGCCTATGCCAGCGAATCGGCGAAATGCTCGATTCGATCGACCGCCACGACGCGGATGAGATCGAATTACTGCAAGAAACGCTACTTTTCGACGAGGGTGGCGAAGGCTAATCGACGGGGGCAAAGGGTAGCCGGCGCTAAGCTGTGCAGGGTAAAATAGAAGCGTTGGGTTCGCCGGGCACGATTGCTGGCGAGCTCAGCGTTTCTTTCGTTATCGAGCGTTCAACGGTGATATGGCACGAAAAGTAAGAAATATCGACGCGCTGCTCAGGCAGTGGGACTACCAACCGGGCCAGCCGATTGTGCGGCGTGCCACAGGTTCCGATCAACGAGATCTCCTGCAAATTCGCGTGGACATGGGCGTCTTGCAGATGGAAGTGACCGACCGTCCCGACGGTCACCGCCCCGAAGGCTTTCCCACGTACTACGAGTATCTTGTGGCAGCCTCGTTTGAAGAGGGGCCGGATTTCGAGCTCGACGAAGAACGCTGCTCGGAGATCGATCGCGAGTTCTACCAATTCTATCATCGCAGGATCGCTTGGCTGACGCTCAAGGAATTCGGCAATGCAGTGGCCGATGCAGAACACTCGCTACGACTCATGGACTTCAGTAGCGCCAACGCGCCCGACGCTCAGTGGGCGCTGCTCCACGAGCAATACCGCCCCTTCGTGATGTTCCATCGCACGCAGGCGGCTGCCCTATCAGAACTGGAATCTACCGAGCCACGTACCGCGGTAGAAATCCTTGACGAGGGTCTCGCCGCCTTGGAGCATGTCTTTGAAGAGCATGACGCAGCAGATCGCTTCGACGACGACCTGTTCGTGAGCAAACTCCGAGAGATGCGCACCTCCGTCATGGAGCACTACGAGATAGGCCCAACATTGGCGGAGCAGCTGGCCAACGCCATCGCTGCAGAGCAGTACGAGCTTGCTGCGCAGCTTCGTGACCAACTCGGTGAAAGCGACCAGAACTAGACATGCAAAATGCCACTGCTGGCTTGCCAGCAGTGGCATTCGCGCGTGCTATTTTTGTGCAGGGATGGGCACCAGCCTCGTTCCCAATCGTTATCGTGCCAAGAGCAAGTTAGCTCTGACGGCGACGAACCATCAGCCCAACGAGCCCGAGGGCAAGC
Organism: Adhaeretor mobilis; assembly: GCF_007741515.1. GTDB lineage: Bacteria > Planctomycetota > Planctomycetia > Pirellulales > Lacipirellulaceae > Adhaeretor > Adhaeretor mobilis. The sequence continues at coordinate 3,790,099 of NZ_CP036263.1, read as the reverse complement.
AGTGAAGCTGAAGCGGGCTCAGGAACACCAGTCAGTGAGAAGCCGTCCAAGAAGCCGCTCTGGCCGCCTGGGATTTGCGAATCTTCGCCGTCCAGCATGACAGCGGTCACGGTGAAAAGTTCGCCCGCAGAAATACCAGGGAGGGTAAGTGAAAACGGCGTGCCACCCGGATTAGGGCTCGCAGCACCACCGAGGTTGCCATCGGGAATCGCTGCGGTTAGCAGGTCGATCATAGACGACTGAGTATTCGTCGAGAGAACGACTTCAAATACGCGGGCTGTGAAATTGAGTTCACGGCCGGCAACAAAGTCGAGCGTATAGTCGCCGGCAGCTGGGGCAAAGACCGACTGCGTGAGTACGGCTTGCGCCAGAGACTCGCCGCTTCCGCCCTGGTTGCCTTCAAAAGAGCGGAACCACACACCAGTACCTATGCCTGGGGCTTCTGGACCACCGACACCCGTGTTCTGGGCATTGGCGAAGCCTGTTTGGAACTGGGCGGCCCGGTTGGTGCCGTCCGGGTTGTTCGCAATCAGCTGCCAACTGCTATTGCTCGTGGTTGTCCCTGTGGTAGCGGCGGAAAAATTTCCATCACTAAGAATGCTAGCTTGGGCTGTAACGGCGCAGCTGAGCGCAGCAAATGCTGTTAGAAAAATCCATTGGGTGCGAATCATTAGTCCACTCCAGAAAAAGAAAAGGCCCGTTGAGTAGTGAAATATGACGCGTTTGTTCACTGAACCGCGACGAAACTTCCTAAGAGCCACGCACCCTAACGAACTTCCAGCTCGCTGAGGCTTAGCCAACAGGCTAAGGAGAACGGCTTTTCAAACTCATCGATTGTAGTTAGCGGCTGTAACGATAGCAACAGGTGCGAAACACAAATATTCCCCAAAGTGCCGAGGTCAACAAAACAAGTGTCGGCACGTCTTCTGCATAGCCTCGATTTGCGGCTGGCTTCGCCAATGGTGGACCACCGCATCCACTCCACCCTATTAGGCACCTCTTCCTAGATTGCCTAATGTGGCTATTTCTCTGGCCGATTTTTGTAATGGATTGGCAATTGTTCACTACTGGGGTGTACATGCTGGCACTGCCGTCATGGGCGTAAGTTCTTACCACAACAGGAAATACGGCGAGATTTCACATTTCTTTGATTGATTGTGAACGTTGGCATGCGGCGTGCGTATCAAGTTAGCGTGTCACGAGCCGGTTATTGGAAACCGCGTCTCACTTTTCTCACCAACCAAGGGAGTGTCAAATGTTGGTTCTTACAAGGAAACAAAACGAGCAGATTTGCATTGGTAACGATATCAAGATCACGGTGATTCGCACCAAAGGGAAAGCCGTTCGGCTAGGCATCGAAGCGCCCACGGAAATCAGCGTGCTTCGCGGCGAGTTGGTTTTCGACGATACATCGCCCGAGGCGGCACCGGAGAAGCCGCTGGCAAAGGGCAGGCAGCCAGCTCCTGTTGCTGATGGCTCTCCATTCATCAGCGAGAAGACCTCGCAAGAATCGGCGACTGCCCACTGGCCCGGGTCCCAGCCTCGCAGTGAGAGCTCTTCGCTGTGCAGCTCGAAGGTATCCGCGATATCCATGAGTGACTACCTCACCGCACGGGCCGGAGTCTGAGCCGTTGTTTGAAAACTTCAAACTGAGCCGAAGGCGGTAGCCTCGGGTCGTTAAGGGCACGGTCCAGGGATTCGTCTCCCAGGGATGCGTCTAGGGTGCGGATGAATGCTTAGGTCACCCGAGGCTAGCACGTTCGGCTCTAATTTGCACCGCTCAGAGATGGCTACATGTGGAAAGCCAAAAGCTGCAACCCGTTGCACAGTTCGCTCTCCCGAGTGGTACTTGTCGGCATCCTAAGCCGCGCACTACCTACTATCGAACTATAGCGGCGGGGGGCCGCCCTGCGGTGGTCGAGGAGGTAGGGATTTTGCGGGGAAACGCTTCGCGTTGAACTCCGGTGCGTACTGGCCCCGCACTTGGCGATTCGCTCGGCAATCCCGTCGGCAATGTTTCTGCGATGCTCCGTCCTGCCAAGGAAGGCACCACTAAAGGTTGCGTGGGTTGCGTCCCCTTAGCAAGCCTTACTTGCCCGCTTGGTTGGCTATTGGGAAAAGACCTTAGCTGGTCGATGTGTTCCATAAGAATGCGGCGTACTTCCAGAATGCTCGCCGGATGTCGGTGTACGCTCACGTGGTCTGAGGGAACGACAATTTCTGATTCGGCCGCGTCGAATTTTGCGCTTGCTAGCGCAACGACGCCATCGCCTTCACCAGCCAACCAGTTGCTCACTTTGCCGGTGAACCCCTTGCCTTCGGAGTGTCCTACAACGTTGTGATACTTTACCCAAGGCCCCACTTCCGAGGCTAGCAGAACGGGCAATATCGGCGATTTGGGAGACAGCGAATCGATACTTGTAGAAATACCCAGGGGCGCGTCGTCGCGAAAATAGCCCTTATTGTTGGCGACCAACTGATGTCGCCTTTGCAGCATTAGGGCAGGAATCTTGATTATTTTTCGTCCCACCCAGCGCGTTACATCATTGGCAACGTCGCTCCCTTTGTGGGGAGTGCCGATCGTCACAACACGACGTACCGAGGCATTCGGCGTGAAGAAAAAGGTCTTCGCCAGCTCGTCACGCACTTCGTCCTCAGCTTGAAGTTCCCCAAAGGGACGATCGCTGAGCGTTTTCCAGAAGTGATCGCGGCTATCAACCGTTTGCAGTCGCGATACCAACCCGCCCATGCTGTGCCCAACCAACACGGTTTGGTCGAGAGCCGCGTACTGCCGTTCGGGATCCAAGGAGGCCCGCATCGCGGCCATGTCTTCACGCATTTGCGATGCACTAAACCAGAACGGTTGTCCTGTGGGATACAGGTAGAACCAGAACTGGTAATTCTCGCGAATTGCCGGATCGCTGCGAAGGTCGTTGAACATTTCCATCCAAGTCACCGGGCTTGACCACAGGCCGTGGACCATGATGACCGGGATCTTATCGGCGCGAAACGGTTCCAACATGTACAGGCCGGTGAGCTTGGCGACCTTCTCAGGTTTGAGTAACCCAGCGGTGGAAACCGTACTGTCGTCCAACGCAGGCTGATTCAGGTAATGGGCGAGTGGCGTACTCAGATCGGTTTCCAGCGGAACCGGTTTGCCGGCGATGCTGATGGATTGCTCATCGAGCGGATCGCGCAGTTCTAGAACTGCATGAACTCGACGGTTCGCTCGCGCGCCACCTTCATCTACCAAGTTATCGTCTTCGACGGTGCTCTCTCCAGGATCGATTCTCAGGAAGGCGGTCACCGGAAAGGAGAGGGCCGGTGGATAGTAGTCCTCTCGTGGGTCGGAATGCTCCGAGTCCTCCGATTCCTCATGTTGTTTGCGGATTGCGATCAGCGGTACGCCTAGCCCGAAGTTGTGGTAGTGGTTGCGCAGACCGTGAACCTCGAAGTCTGATACGAATTCGAGGCTGTCGAAGTCCTCAGGGTGCCAGCCCTTACTTTTCAGAATGACATCCACCTGGCAATCGTGGCTTGCCGTCTTGATGACGCGAGAGGTATTTGGGAGCAATTGGTCCTGTTGCATTACCATGCGCAGCGTGTCTTCTAAGGCAGTGTTGTAGAGGTCGCACGCGCGGCGGAATTGGGGATCGTAAGGATTACTGGCCGCTGGATAATCGTTATCGAAGAGGTAGCGATACGAGTATAGAACCGAGGATCCGTAGAGTTCTAACGCTCTTGAGTGTTCGCTAGAACGCTCGGCCCGTTTTGCGCCGACGTAGGAAAGTTCTGCCAGTGCATAGAGATGCTCCCGTTGGGGATCCGTCTGGTCAATCTTGTTCAGTTCGGTGAGCAGCGCCCCGCCGTCGTTTATCTTTGCATCATTCAAGTCATACCGACGCAGCAACTGCATGGTGCGAGGAGTAGCCTTGGGCCCTTGTCGCGTCACCAACCCGAGTGTTTCCGTGAGCGGATTCCGCGGCGTGTTTCTTAGCGTGACCCACTTGCTAGAAGTTGCGCAGCCGGCCAATTGAACGAGCAGCATTGCGCACAGCACCACTCGCAGCCAGCGGGCGTGCGATGGGTTTTGTGATCGATCGATCTTTGATCCCAATGGATCGGCCATCCTGGCCTCAGTTCCGTTTGGTGTCGCAATTCAGAAACAAGCGCGCAGCGAATGCCTGAGTTGCGGGAAATGCCGCGGGAGAATAGAGAAAGCCCCTCAGAAGTGTCAACCTCGTCGGCTGTCTTTCGCAGAAGTGCTAGCTGTAGCGATGGGTTGGCTCGGGGCGCGCCGGGCTGAAATGTTGCAGGTCGGTGATATGGCAATCTAATCCATGAAGTTGGGCGAGCGAATCAACGGCATGGGAAATCGTGTGAGCGATAGTCTCGGGGTCGCTAGCAACGCGAGCATTGATCAGCAGGTCGGCAGTGACAACATGCGTAGTGCAAGCAATCGAAAGTTCCGCTGGCTCGCCCAGGGCGACCCAATTGGCGACCGATGTCACCAGTCCGTGGCCCTGGTCTCCAGATTCGCCTGCTAGCGACGAACCGAGTACTTTCACATGCCCCGGTTCCAGTCCCGTACGGTCAAACTGTTCGGCGATCTTTTCTACTAGCGATTCCACCAGCAAGTCCAGTGACCAGGGTTCGTCAGGATTTTTGTCTTGCCGGTCTTTCCGTGAAGTAACTTTCACCGTCGCGTTCAGCCAGCCAAGTTCAGCCTCGCCCTCGGCGTAGGTATCGTAGTCGATTTCTAGCGCAGGCAAGCCAGGTGTTGAGGATTGAGATAGCACTTCGACGAGTTCGTTGAATCCCTCCCCTTGCTGAGCACTAAGAGAGAGAATCTGTTTGTCAGGGAAACGCTCCTCCAGTAGCAGCAGGAGACGGTCTCTTTCTGGCGGCTGAAGCTTGTCAATCTTGTTGAGGACGATCACTTCCGCTTCTTCCAGTTGCTTTAGAAAAACGTAGGCGGCTTTCGGTGAAAAGCCTACCTGGGCTGCATCCAAGATTTTCGCCCCATGCTCCGGCTTGCAAAGTACCACCAACGGTGCAATTTCGTACTCGTGGCCATAGAGATCGGCCAAGGGACGGATCACTGTAGCGGCAAGGTCCGTGCAACTGCCGACCGGTTCTGCAAGAATAATATCCGGCCGATGTTGTTCAGCGAGCGCGGCGACTGTTTCCACAAGATCGCCAAACTTACAGCAGAAACAGGCCCCTGGGACCTCCCCGACATCAAAGCCTTGGGATCGGAGCGCTTCCGTATCGACTAGCCCATAGGCCTGGTCGTTGGTGACTAAAGCGACCTTTTGGCCGGCATCGATGTAATGTCTTGCGAGACGCGCGAGTGTCGTCGTCTTGCCTGCACCAAGGAAACCGCCGATCATAAGAAAACGCATATTCTCAACCATCCTACTAGTCGTCTAAAAGCTTGGACCAATATGTCCGATAGTTTACCCCAACCCAGTACCGAGGGCGAGCAGTACCCCTGGCCCTGTCCTGACAAAGCAGTACTGTCAGCTCTTCAGGCAGCTTTCGAGGACGGGAGTTGGGGTACGTATCATGGCCCTCATGGAGAGCGATTATCCGCCTCGTTGGCAAGAGAGTTTCAATTGGAGCACGTTGCGTTGTGCTGCTCAGGCACGATTGCTGTCGAGCTTGCCCTGCGCGGTTGCGGAGTTGTCGAAGGTGACGAAGTCATCCTGGCTGGCTACGATTTTCCGGGGAATTTTCGGGCCATTGAGGCGATTGGTGCTCGCCCTGTGCTGGTCGATATCGAGCCGCACTCTTGGGCCATCGATCCAAGCCAGCTGGAGGATGCCGCTAGCCCCGCGGTGAAAGCGATCCTAGTATCGCACCTTCACGGCGGGCTGGCAGACATGAAATCTATTTGCCAAATCGCGGCCAAGCACGGGTGGGCCGTCGTTGAAGATGTTTGCCAACAGCCGGGGGCAACGGTTGCCGACAAAGTCGCAGGGACCTGGGGCCATGCTGCCGTGCTGAGCTTCGGTGGGAGTAAGTTGATGACCGCGGGACGTGGCGGTGCGGTACTGACCGGCGATGCAGCAATCCGTCAGCGTATTGCCGTTTATCAGGATCGCGGAAACGACGCTTTCCCGTTGAGTGAGATACAGGCTGCAGTCCTGTTACCTCAACTGTCGTTGTTGACGGAAAGAAATGTGCTGAGGCGAAGGCGGATCAACCAAGCTAGAGAGATTGGCGAGCAAGCTGGCCAGATGCTTCGCCCGGTGACGATCACCCCAGGCGATGAGCCGGCATTCTACAAGCATGCTTGGTCGTACTTGCCGGCGGAGTCTTGTCCGGAGGAGCGGGGACGGTTGTTGGAGAAACTCTGGCGAGAAGGCGTGCCTATCGATGTAGGCTTTCGCGGTTTCGCGAAGCGAACGGAACGAAGGTGCCGAAAGCCTGTGCCTCTTGTCTGGTCTGATCGCTACGCGCACTCAACGCTACTACTGCATCACCCAATTCTGCTAGCCGACGAGCGGGCCGCCGCATCGTCGGCTCGTCGGCTGGTCGATTGCATTCAAAGCCTCATGGCTTGAACGCAAACTTAATAGACAGTTATCCTAGCGCAGAGCCGCCAAAGTCTACTCCAGTAAGTCGTTGACTAGCGTTCAGGAATGCCTCGTCAGTAGGGATTGACATTGGAATCTGAGGTTTGACTAGCTGCGGTTCGTTTTCAGTTTCGTCAGCAGCTACCGCTGACGCTTCAGGCTGTTCCGGCCCAGTCGTGCCAGTCTCGAAGACAAACTCGTTAGCAGCTTCGAGGAGTTCTCCCCGTAAGATGCGTAGATCGCGAGGTGCTTGGATTGCTATCGTCACACGTGTTCCTGTGACTCGTTTGATCTCGACGACGATATCATCGCCGATGTGAATCTTCTCGCCTGATTTGCGGCTCAAAACTAACATGACATTTCTCCTTTACTATCCGTAGATGAATCGGGCCGTCGTGCTGAGACTAGATTTCTGTGAGAGTTATCCGCTCAGTGACTCCCGTCGCGTGGTGCGACTGTTATATAGGTAAGCAACCAGCGTGCCATTGGTTGTCTCGAATCCTCTGTCGGAACTGTAAGTCTTTTGCTAGTAATAGTTTGCATTGCAAAGATTGGTCTGAGGTCTCGGCCATTTCGTCTGGGTTGGGTGGAAAGCCGTTAGTTGCAGTCCCAAATCGAGACGGTAGCCGCACTATTGAGACGCTAGCGGTGAGGACCTCGTCGCTTGAGCGACGCACGTAGCCTCTTGGCTTGACCCTGCTGGGGACGTTGCTATAGTCCGCCGCTTCAGGTTTCTGGCGTGCGGTCTCATGCTGTTTAGCTCCATGGTGTGTGGCTTCTCGTTGCGTGGTCACTCAGGCCGCTCTTCATCGTTGCGAAAGTACTCATTTATGTCCCATGCGTTTGTTGATATTCATTGCCATCTGCTTCCGGGCGTCGACGATGGCTCGCCTGATCTGGCGACAACTCTCGCAATGGCGAAGATGGCCGTCGAAAGTGGTACGCGGGCGATGATTCTCACGCCCCACCAGTTGGGGGCGAATTCACACAATCACGGAGACGATCTTCGTCGTAAGACAGCCGAGTTGCAGCATCAGTTGGAGCAGACAGGTTCGTGCCTACAGGTGCTTCCCGGGGCCGATGTGCGCATCGAAGATGGCATGTTCGAGAAACTGGCCTCTGGCGAAGTGCTCACGCTGGCCGACCGCAAGAGGCACGTTCTGCTAGAATTGCCACACGAACTGTACTTTCCGTTAGAAGGTCTGCTGGAACAACTTAAACGAATGGGCTTGGTTGGCATCCTCTCTCATCCAGAGCGAAACGAAGGTTTGCTTCGTGACCCCGGCGTGCTCCCCGGTTTGGTCGATGCCGGTTGCCTCATGCAAGTGACCGCTGGCAGTCTGGTGGGCGGCATGGGTAAAGCGCCTCAAAAGCTTGCCGAGTGGATGGTTGCTGAAGGGTTGGTCCACTTTCTGGCAACCGATGCTCATGGGCTTCGTGCGCGCCGGCCACGGATGCATCATGCTTTCAAGCGGCTCAGCGATCTTGCGGGAGAAGAGATGGCGATCGAACTTTGCTGCGACAATCCAGCAATGGTAGCAGCTGGTGAAGAGGTTGCCCCCGGGCGTCGTAAGCCGCAAACCTCTCTCTGGCAACGGCTGTTTTCTCCGCGAAGGGTGGCTTGATGGCAGGTGAAATGCATGGTCGACGAGAGCTCTCGCGGCGCGGCTTTCTCCTGGAAAGCGGCGCGGCCCTGGCCGCTTGCGGTATAGCAGCAACACCGGGAATCGCTACCTCTGCGAAACACCCCGGTTGGCTCGACCACCGACAATACGGCCCCTTTCAAATAGCCGCCACCTTCCCTCTTGCAGCCTACGATCGCGACTTCGCGGAACTAGGCCACCTGGAATTCGAATTACAGCGTACCCTCAGCGTCCCTCCCGCCAAGCGTCCCGTAGATGTCTATCTGCTGGAAAGTGCTCAAGCCCATCGACGTTACTTGCAGCAAGTGTATCCACGCGTTCCCTACCGCAGAGCCTTATACGTGCAGCGCGGTACTGAAGCCTCTGTCTACGCTTATCAACACAAAGAACTCTCGGTCGATCTCCGGCACGAATGCACGCACGCACTACTGCACTCAAATCTGGCGATGGTTCCGCTGTGGTTGGACGAGGGGCTCGCCGAGTACTTCGAAATGCCGGCCACCCAGCGGGCGTTTGGGCATCCCCATTTGTCACGGCTTCGTTGGGACCTGCGGCTGGGTAGGATTCGCAAGATCAATTCTTTAGAGCAAGCTCGCGACCTTCGCGAGATGGGGCCCGCCGAATACCGGTTTGCCTGGGCGTGGACGCACTTCATGCTGCACGGTCCAGCGGTTGCTCATCGCACCCTGGTTGCCTTTCTAACCGACATCCGTCGGGGCAACCCACCGGGCCGCCTCTCCGAGCGACTCAATGCCGAGGTTCCGCATCTGGAGACTCGCATGGCTCAGCACTTCAAACATTGGCGACGGTAGAAGCACCTGCGTCGTCAATGCATGACAAATAGCCTGCAAGGCGTTGCTAGCAACAACCCCTCGACTGACGCACTTTGACGATTGAGAAGAATGGGGTGAACTTCTCAGCATTAGCTATAGAAGGCACGTCAAAGCGCCGATCACCTTATAAGCGGGACCACTCTGCCTGTGTTGGGCATTGGGGCATCTCAAAGCTTCGGAACAGAACTGCGAGCTGTTCTCAGTAACAAACATCTTCATGAGGGGGTAATCCCTTCTGCGATTATCCAGAGCGGACTACAAAAGGAATTTTGGACCAATGAAACGATTTAACCTACAGTTTGTGGCGGCTGCCTTTGCCTGTGCTGGCATGCTTGTTTCTCCTGCTTTGGCAGCTCCTGTCGCAAAACAAGCAGCTCCCTCGGACATCGCCCTACGTGACGGTGGCGTCCTGGTTGGTCAATTGACCACCCCTCAGGGAACCGCTCTTGAAGCTGCTCCCGTTTCGATTCAACAAAACGGACGCGAGTTGATTCGCGTTGCGACGAACGACAAGGGGGAATTTACCGTGGCTGGTCTCAAGGGTGGCGTCTACCAAGTAGCTGCTCCTGGTCATCAGGGGATCTACCGTATGTGGGCACCACGGACTGCACCGCCAGCCGCTAGTACGGGCCTGATGGCTGTCGCTGGCGATCAAGCAATTCTCGGACAGTATGCTTCTGATTGTGCTCCTGCATGCGGAACTTGTGCAAGTACCGGCCCTTTTGCTAGTGTCACGGGATGGATTTCCCAGCATCCAATCATGACCGCGGGTATTGTTGCTGCGGCCATCGCGATTCCTCTTGCTATCGACGATGACGACGACGCTAGCTGAGGTAATGCACTCCTAGTAGCCAACTTCAAATGAAGCAAATCGAAGCCGTCGCCCAATCATTGGGCGACGGCTTTTTCGTTTTAGGAGAAACGCGTTTTGACAGCGAACCGCGGTTCTTTTGTTGATACTGAGTCACTTCTGATAGCACTTGAGTTTTCCTAGCGACTCCGCTGGCAACGGCATGACCCGTTTGCTAAAGTCCGCACCGTGAAACATTGGATTTTACGGGGGATTCCTAGGAGGACTTAGCAATGAAGCTTCAATCTTGGTGGAGGCATACATGGTGGAGCCGGAGCTTGGCCATTTGCCTGACGGTCAGCACAGTTACACCGCTACCTACGTTGGCTGCACCGATTGCCAAATCAGCCCCAGTCGTGGCCCCTGTCTCTGCCACTGCCACTGCGAAAACACCGGCAGCCGCGTGCAGTGACGTGGCACTCGATGCGCAGGGCGCGTTGGTCGGGCAAGTTGTTGATGCACAAGGTCGCCCCACCAAAGGCATAGCGGTTGTTGTGAGCAATGCCCGCCGAACCTACAAGACGGTGACCGACGAGCGTGGCGACTTTCGAGTGGACAATGTTTCTGGTGGAACCTACCAGGTTCAGGTTGGCGTTCAAATGAAGCAGTGTCGCGTGTGGAAATCACTCGCCGCGCCGCCTGCCGCCACTCAGGGTGTACTCATCGTTTCAGGCGATGACATCGTTCGTGGCCAGACCTACTGCGGTAGTCCGGTTTCCTGCAGTCCTACAAATGTCGGAGATGTGCTTACCCATCCACTAGTAATTGCCGGCGTGGTCGCCGCTGCCATTGCGATTCCCGTGGCTATTCACAATTCCGATGACGACGATGACGACGCGAGCTAGTTGCTCGCAATACAAGTTCATTGCCTATACCGCCGTCGTGCCTGCGGGTGAGACGGCTTTTTCATGCGCTGTGAGTGAAAACCGGTAGCCAATGAGGCACGAGCATTTCAACGCGCAGACGATCTAGAAGCTGATCGAGTTAGATTGCTTGTTGATAGAATGTTCGATTTCTCAAACGCTCATCGATTCTGGATTCGTTTGGCAAGTTCCGCAGCCCCATAGGATATTGTCCTTCCATAGTCTTGCCCCGTTGTGGGAGTTGTCTAGCCCATGAGGGACGCCGCTTTGTTATAGAACTTGGTGCGATTTCGAGCCTGCGTTCGTTTTCCCTGGAGTCTCTATGAATGATGCGTTGCCAATTGGAATCTGTATTTTTGGCGAACTATCGCACAGCTGTTCATGTGAAAACTGTTTCCACAAACACTCGAGCATCTGTTCGAGGTGCCGCCGTTGTCAAGGCAGCGGGGCTCGTCGTGAGGCAAAGTTCGAAGGCACGTCCCAAACAGCTAGGCGCGGGTCAGCCATTTCGCTGCCCGTAGCCTGAGATTCGGGGTCGTCCTGAATCGCTATGAGGTCGGTCTGGGTATGACTCCCAGTGAGATCAACTCTCTCTCAGTAACCGCCACATGACTTGGCGAAACGAGAAAGTTAAACTACGGAATCAAGTTTAGTCGCAAGTTCTTCAGAAGAAATGATTTGCACGCGGCGCTGAATCGAATGTTGGGTCCTTAGCGCCGACGTATCTCAGAGCCCTTAAAATGAATCTGAATACGATAAACCGTTTTCGTTCGCCCAATGATCTCCCCCGTATTAAGATCCACTCGCTCAGCAACTTTCTGGTTGTTTTTGTCTACGGTGGCGTGGAATCCTCGTTCTGAAAAAATGTCGATAAGCATGAACAGGGCTATCGGATTGTCAAAAATAGGATCCTCGGTATTCACGATGGACCGGCCGGACAACGCGTGGCGTTTTATGATCGGCGTGAATTTCTCGTTGATGATTTCCACGGTGCGTGCAAATAATTCCGTATGTTCTAACTCGTAACTGTCGAGACGGCGAACTAGGTCTTGGCGAGCGTGGCGAATAATGTCTTCCGCCAGGGCTATTGGTCGCAAGCGGTCAAAAGTCCTCGGTTCCAGTTCTAGTGAACTCTGGTACTGCAACTCATTGAGGATGTTTTCCTCTACCTCTTTGATAGGACCTTCGGCATTGATGTAATGGTAGTGATAGATTTCCTTCAGCGAGGTCAATGCGCTCCAGGTATGTTCTTTGAAAACACGATATCTACGTCGGGCGGTCTCTTCATTGAGATCGGTGGCACGTTCCTCAATCCGTTCTCCAAGTCGAGTATCCTCGAATTCCTGATTGTGAGCAGCGACCTCTCTTCCGCGATTCAATTGTCGTGCGACGCTGGTGGCTTCGCTAATAAATAGAACCACCGCATGCACGACTGGACGGCGAAAACTCGTGGCGAGCGGGGTGTCTTCATATTCGCTGTGAAGTTGGGAGATCTTGTCGACGAGCAGTTTCAGACATTCAACCTGCACCTTGGTTCGAGGGAACCCGTCTAATACGGCACCATCCCGGAACTCTTCGTGAAGCAATCTCTGGAGCAGAATTCCAACAACCTCTTTATCACCCACCATGCCGCCTTCGTCTTTGATCTTCTGAGCTTCGGGCGTAACGAGCAGATCGCTTACCACGATAGGAGGACACGTTAGTCCTCTCGCATTCATCAAGAAGTTGGTCTGCGTACCCTTGCCGGCGCCCGGTGCTCCACCGAGAAGTATGAGTTCTTTGGGAAAACGCAGGTTTTCATGCCCGATTTCGTCTTCGAGCCTTTCCCAGACGGCGGCAAAGATGAGCTGTGCGTCTTTGACTTCTAAATCAACCGATTTCTGATTCCCTTGTCTCGGATTGGGCATGTGAATGACTGCTAGGTAGTACAACAGGTGGATAACTTAAAACGGTGATGATGGCATAGCCACTTGAGTTCATCAATAGTCGAAAAGATCATGACTTCTATGGGGAGGGGGCTTAGCGGCAAGCTAAAGGATCGTGAAAGCGAACGTTTCTAGATGCGAATCCGTCGATAGATGGCACGGATATTCGAGTGAGAATGCTTTTTCGGAGTAATCACATGACAGGGTTTTCATCGAATCAGCTTTTTCATGTCTTGGCTCATAGCGATCTAGGCGTTCTTAACGCTCTCAAGAGGATAAAAGAACGAGAGAAAGCCGGTTTTCACTCGGCAGTCTCCAACAACTTGTTAAACTGCCCGTCATTGCATAGTTCCTCATCCCGGTTTCGCGAGACAACCCTATGGACTATAGGATATTTTTCTGGGCACTTACCTCGGCACTCGCCGGCTTTCTGTTCGGCTTCGATACGGTGGTTATTTCCGGTGCGGAGGAAACCATTCAGGCACTATGGGGACTGGGGAGCGCCCAGCATGGCTTGGCGATGAGCATGGCGTTGTGGGGTACGGTGTTGGGGTCGTTTGTCGGTGGCTGGCCGACCGACCGATTCGGACGCAAGAAAACTTTGCTATCGATTGGCATGCTTTACTTTGTTTCAGCTATTTGGTCTGCGTTGGCCGGCGATGTGAATAGCTTTATGGTCGCGCGTTTCATCGGGGGGCTAGGTGTTGGCATCTCGACGGTCGTGGCACCGCTATACATCTCAGAGATTGCACCACCCGAGAAACGGGGCCGCCTGACTGGCTTGTTTCAGTTCAATATCGTGTTCGGCATCCTCATTGCTTTCCTGTCCAACTGGTTGATCAAAAAGAATGTGCCGAGTGACGCCTGGCGCTGGATGCTGGGCGTGGAAGCTGTGCCGGCGCTGGTCTACACGCTGATGTGCTTTTCGCTACCTGAGAGCCCTCGTTGGCTTGTCAGCAAACGGGCAGATCGAGAAGCTGGCTTGGCGGTACTCAAGCTGATTGACTCTAGAGCAACCGAAAAGGAGCTTATCAATAAGGTTGATGAGATTGCCGCCTCAGGCTCTGGCCAGGCAACATCGGCAGGCCTGTGGTCGAGTCGCTTTCGCGTCCCGCTTCTGCTCGCTTTCTTAGTTGCCTTTTTCAATCAACTCTCCGGCATCAATGCGATTCTGTACTTTGCACCGCGTATCTTTAAACTAGCTGGGCTTGGAGAGGACGCTGCTTTGCTCAATTCTGTAGGCATTGGCGTGACGAATCTCATTTTTACATTCGTTGGGCTCTATCTCATCGATCGCGCAGGTAGGCGCACGTTGCTTTTCATTGGTTCACTGGGCTACATCGCTTCGTTGGGACTCTGTGCCTGGGCATTCTTTGCCTATGCCCCGCAGTTCAAGGTGGCTAATGCGGCAATCACACTAAGTTCAGCCGTAGAGAACCTTGAGAGAGCAGAATCGCTGCCTCAACCGGTAGCTAGTGACCTTGAGCGGTTTGCTGAAGCGGTTGAACAGGCCAAACAGCAACTGATCGCAGCAGCGCAGGAGGAAGGCTATGCAGGGGCACCCATCGAGATTTCTAGCCCTGCGGATAAAGAGACGCTCACAGCAATCGCCGATGCCGCGCTGCACGATGCTTCGGAAAAGTCCGGGTCCGGTGGGAACTTGGTCATGACTTGCATTTTTGCGTTCATCGCGGCACACGCTATCGGGCAAGGTGCCGTAATTTGGGTATTCATCTCAGAGATTTTTCCCAATCAAGTCCGAGCCGCGGGGCAGGCGTTTGGGAGTTTCACGCACTGGATTTTTGCGGCAGGCCTGACCACGATCTTCCCTTGGATGATCTCCACCTTTGCGCCAGGGCAGGTGTTCCTCTTCTTCTGTGGAATGATGGTCCTCCAGTTAGTCTGGGTTGCCACCATGGTTCCCGAAACTAAGGGGGTCACGCTTGAAGAGATGCAAAAGAAGTTGGGCATCGCGTAAGTAAGAAACTAAGTGGGTGGTCCCGGCATAACGATTCTCGCAACACTTTTCATGCTATTCACTCCGGTTGACTTATGAGCATTGCCCTGATTCTCCCTGAGGGATTTCAAGAAGAGAACTTCCTCGCTTGGGGAATGAAGATTGCTGCAAGTCGAGACGTAGCGCTGGTAGTCTTCGACCTGAAGTCCTCGAAGAAAACCTCCGTGACTGAAGTCGATTGGCAGGCTGGCGACTCCCAAGTTGGCGATTCCCCGACCGAGCTCACTCAAGTCTTACGAGAGCAACACGCCAGCGCACCTTCCAAGCCGGCAGAATGCCGACTCATTCAGATATGCGGAAGCCTTAATTCCGACGAGGTTCTTGCGGAAATACAGAAGTGCTCGCCAAGCTTTCTCGTGCTTCCGCGACACCGGGGCTCGAAGAGTACGTCTGCAGACTTTACTTTACAACGAGATCTGTTCCTGTCGTCGGCTTGCACAACTCTGCAACTGTGCTTGGGCGCAGGGGAGCCTCTTCATTGCAAGCGAATTTTGGTGCCGACTCGTGGATCGAGAAATACAGCTGAGGCTTTGCGTTTGGCTACCGATCTGGCAGAAGCTAGTGAAGGACAAGTGGAAGCCTTGTATCTGCAGGAGGACGTCGACGAGTCAGCTGCGCTCGTTGGAAAGCGGATGATAGAGCAATTGGTGCGGCGTTATGCCGATGACGAAGAGAGTCGAGTTGCAACGCGATCGGTCGTGTGCGATGACGTGATCGCAGGTATTAAAAAGGAGGCAAACGAGCGATCCGATGTACTCGTCCTGGGCGCAAGTTATCATTCTGTTGTGCATCGCTTTCTCTTCTCTTCGATAACGGAGAAAGTCGTCTCTTCCGACATTCTGCCGACCGTCATCATTATTCGACCGGCAGCACCTTGGCGAAGTCGGATCGTGGCGGCCAGTCGTCGCATGGTTAGTGACATTGTTCCGCAGTTGGATCGCGAGAGTCGCGTCGATCTTGTGGAAAGGGTACATCGTAGCTCGAGGTGGGATGTCGACTTCATCGCCCTGATCTGTCTTTCAACTCTCATCGCTGGGTTGGGTTTGCTGCAAAACTCAGCCGCGGTGGTGATCGGTGCCATGTTAGTTGCCCCGTTGATGACTCCACTGTTAGGAGCCGGCTTAGCGCTGGTGCAGGGCAATCGGCTACTTGCCCAGTGCTCGGCCGGAGCTGTCGTGAGAGGTTTTCTAGTGGCCTTGGGGATCGGGGCCTTGCTGGGGCTCGTCATGGGCCCCGAAGCACCAACGACCGAAATGCTGGCGCGCTGCTCGCCTGGTGTGGCTGACTTGGTAATTGCCTTCGCCAGCGGGTTAGCGGCTGCTTACGCCAGTGGGCGGCCCAACTTGTATGCCGCCTTGCCAGGGGTCGCGATCGCCGCCGCCTTGGTGCCCCCGATAGCAACCGCAGGTATTCTACTAGCCGTCGGGAGAACCGAACTGGCCTTTGGTGCCGGGCTACTATTTCTGACCAATATCATTGCGATTGTACTTGGAGCTGCGTGCAGTTTGTGGGCGGTAGGTATTCGTAGCGACCACGCTCATAGCCTGATGAGCTCTTGGGCACCGCGGGCACTTCTTGCGCTTGGCATCATGATGGCAGGGCTTGGGGTTTACGAGTCGAGTTCACCAGTAACACTTACCGGCGAATTTAAGAAAGCAGTGACCAAGCGGATCGAGCAAGCTTCAACGAGCAAGTTACTGGACATGAATCTCACAAGATCGAGCGATGGCCAGGAATTGCAACTGTTGATCGCTGCCGCTGCCCAGGCGGACCAGAGTTTGCTTGACGATCTGGCCGCAATAGCGAGCGAAGAATTCAACCGGCCCACTGGAATACGTATAGAGACTCGCCTGACGCAGTCCGTTGGCGCCCAGAGCAGCGAAGCCATTGAAGCGAATCCCAGTGAAGAGAAGCTGGAAATGAGAACCCAGCCCCTAAGCCGCTAGACGTTTCGCTGCAGCAGGCTTTTGCATGAGCGGGATGATTTCTCCCAAAATCGCGGCGCACTCTTCGTTCGGTCCGTTGGCCACTTCTTCCAAACGCGAGAGATCGTAGATGAGTTCCAGAATCGTGCGTGGGTTGCTTTCTGCGACCATGATCTTAGGATGCCGGGTGGCTGTGTGCTGCTCTTCCTCTCCGTAGAGTTCCTCGTATAGTTTCTCGCCGGGGCGCAGCCCTGTGATTTGCAGCTCGATGTCTTCATCGACACGCAAGCCTGAGAGACGAATCATGTCCCGTGCCAGGTCGACGATATGCACGGGCTCGCCCATGTCCAGGACAAAAATCTCTCCGCCCTGCCCCATCGCGCCCGCTTGGATCACCAGTTGAGCCGCTTCAGGAATCATCATGAAGTAGCGCACCATGTTTTCATCGGTAACCGTAACCGGGCCGCCGCGGGCGATTTGCTCGCGGAAGATAGGCACGACACTGCCGGCCGAATCCAACACATTGCCGAAGCGGACGGTAACGAAACGCGTCTCAGAGGCGGTCGCCTTGGCTTGCACATACTGTTCGGCGAGTCGTTTGCACGAACCCATGACGCTCGTCGGATTGACAGCCTTATCGGTGGAGATCATGACGAATCCCTCTGCGGAAAACTCGTCCGCTAAATCTGCGAGCCGCCGCGTTGCCAGCGTGATATTCTTGACGCCTTCGCCGGCGTGAGATTCCATCAGCGGAACATGCTTGTAGGCAGCCGCGTGGAATACAATTTCAGGCCGGTAACGCTCAAAGACAGCTCTTAGCCGCTCGCCATCGTTGATGTCTGCCATCACGACTTCAATCGATGCGTTGGGATCCAACCGACGCAGTTCCCGTTCGAGGAAGAATTGCCCCGTTTCTGATCGATCAAGCACGAGCAGCTTCTCGGGGTTGAGTTTCAAGAGCTGGCGACAGATCTCCGAACCAATGCTCCCCGAGCTTCCTGTCACCATGAGCGTCTTGCCGGTGAGCCATCCGCGCGTGTCGGAGTCGTCCAATTCTACGAACGGCCGTCCCAGCAAATCGGCAATCACAACTGGGCGTGGCTGCACGGAGACTTGCTCAGCAAGTAGTTGATCGTAGCTCGGGAGGACTTTCACGCGGAAGCCAAGGCGATCAGCGTCTTCGACCAGTTGGCGGACTCGTGTGCCGGGTAACTCACCCGCGGTGATCAGCACTTCCTTCGCGCCAGTTCGATTCACATGCAGTCCCAGGTCGTCAAGTCGTCCGAGAACCGGAACGCCTGCAATGCGCCGTCCATGGTGGCGCTGCCGATCGTCGACGAAACCAACAGGCTGATAACCGAGCTGCGTATTGCGTTGGATGGCACGCAGGAGGAGCTCGCCCGAGTCAGTTGCACCGACGATGATTGCACGAATGCCGACTGGCTTTGCCAACGGGTTCCATAGCCGATCGCGTAGAATCCGAGGCACGGCGCGAACCGCGGCAAGTGCGATGAGTGTGATTCCCCAGTCCAGGAGTAGTACGCTACGTGGAATGTTCAGATTGCCCAGCAAAAATGCGTCGCATAGCGTGAGCCCGATGGATGCACAGGTAACGGCTTTTGCTAGCGCAGCAACATCATGGAAAGAGACGTAGCGAGACCAGCCCTGGTGCTGGCGGAACCAGACGATGGCAACTGCCTTGGCAAGGGCCGCACAGAGGATCGACCCCCGCAAGACGTCCTTCGTGGTACTGGGGATATTTCCCGCAAAGCGAAGCTGAAATGCCAAATAGTAGGCAAACACAGCTAGCGTGGAGAGTGCTAGAGTACGCCAAAGGATACTTATAATTCTACGGGCTTGGATCATAGTGCGTAGACGGTAATGTGCTAATGGTTGAGGCCAAACGAGTTGCGGCGTTAATGGGTCCCTGCGCTGGGTTTCCGGGCCAAACGAGCTTCGGTCATTCGGTCGATGGCTCGAGCTGTTCTTGCGTCGTCGGGACGCTGCAGAGAGCACCAGCGTAAGAGCGGCTCTGCCTCAGTGAATCGCTTGTCGGTGACGAGATCACGCGCCAAGCATGCCCGTAGCTCGTAGGCGTAGGGATACTCTTTGATGGCAAACTGTAAAGTCTTCAATGAGCTTTCAATCAGACCGGCGTCACGCTGCAGAATGGAGAGACGCAACCACTGCCTCATTAACAGCCCCTCTGCTGGGGGTCGCATCTCCGTGGCATAATTGGCCAAGGCAGTGAGATCTTCAGGGCGTGTTAAGTTGCGATAGGCTTTTTCGACAGCAGAAAGCGACTTCCAATCCGGGTGAAAGGTTTCGCAGAAAATCTGCGCAGGTAATTGAGCTGTGAGATGAGTAATGATGTGCTGCTGATGCGGCCCTGCAATCGCAAATGCCGTAGTCCAGAGTTCTAAGGTACGATCCCAATTCCCGCTGAGCAATTCTTGGCGACCTACGGAGTAGAGCACCTTTCCGCTATAGGGCCTGACTCGCAATGCCTGATCGGCAAGGGCCGAAACGGCCTCGTCTCCATGGCCGTTTAGGTAACAGACCTGCCCGAGGACTAAGTAGCCCTCGCCGAGCAGCGGGTTCAGTCGTAGGGCATAGCGGATGTGGGCGTTGGCACGGAGCAGCCAGCGCGTGTTCTCTCCGACTGCAAGTTTAAGCCAGGTTACCAGGGCTTCTTGTGTTTCAAATTTCGACGCGATGGCGGCATCGCGAATGCCTTCTGCATAAATTTGATTATCGGATGCCTGCTGCAAAGCGTCGAATTTACGCAAGTAGAGCTTGGCCAACCGGAGGTGCGCTTCAGCATGTCTGGAGTCGTGTTGGACTACGTGCTGAAGCTTTGAAATCATCGTCGCATCGTGCATTTGCAGGGCCTCGTCAATGAGATCCCGCTCCGCTTCAGTCTTGCTGCCAAGTCGTTTTTGAACTTCAAGACCACGAGCGTGCGATGCAATCAGATAGTTGTTCCAAGGAACGGCTGCCCAGCCGGGCCCCCACATTGTCATGACTACCCAGCCACCCGCGAGTGCCGTGACCGCGATTTGTCCGAACCAGTGCGAGGCATTCCGGTAAGCATTGCTGGCGGGTGTCGTGCACGCCGACTGCACGTGTAGTTGAGAAAGGCGAACCAGACATGTTAACAGCAGAAGTGTCATCGCCGCGCAGGCGGGGATATACCAGACGAAATCGAATAAGGAATGCACAGCGCTAGCAGCGAGGCCAGCGATCGTACACCCGGCGAGTACGAAGTGGCGACTATCGGGTGCATATCGGAGTGCGCGGAACGAATAAAAGCAGACTGCCAGAAAAGCGACGACCAGCAAGCAAACTCCTAAGTACCCGCACTCCGTGGCAATTTGCAAGTAGCCATTCTCAGCGTGAGTAAAACACACCTCGTGGGGAGAGTTCATGTACACGGGATAGATCGAGGCATGGGAACCTGCACCTGCCCCCGCAAGCCCGCCAGACTCGATTGCGGACAAGTTGGCCGCCCATATGTCACGTCGCGCTGATTGCGAATCCACAGCGTCGATCGAGCTATTCGCAAGGAGGTCGAGCCGGCCTGAAACACGTTCGTAACCATGGGCCGTGAGCATTCCAAATAATACGGCGATCAAGATCGCTATGCCCAATAGTTGTTCCGTGCCCAGTAGGCGTGCACGATAACAAAGTATCATTGTCACAAGCAGTGAGGCCGCCAAAGCGATGACACCACCTCGTGACATCGTAAGGAAGATCGCAAAGCCAATAAGTGCGACAGCAATCAGGAGCCCTGCGACCTGCCAGTTCGACTGCTGAGAACCAGTGCGAGCTCTTAAACTTCGGCCCGACGAAGCACCCTTCGGGCTTTTCCAGGCGAGCAGTAGCCCGGTGATGATCGGTGCTAAGCCAAGCACGAGAAAGTGAGCGAAGTGATTGCGATTTGTGAACGACCCAGACGCGTAGTGTTGCGTCGTGCGATTCACAACCTCGTAGAACCAAAGGAATTTGCCATTGCTGAAGAAGTACTGTAATAGCCCCAGCACAGCCATGCTCAAAGAAGCAACTCCGATGGCTTTAAGTAGTAGTTCGACATCAGCCACAGAGCGCAGTCGTTGCAAGACCGTTGTGCATAGCAACCCGTAGGCGACGATCATTGCTAATGATGTCTCTGTCGATGCCGGCGTGAGCGACAGGGTTCGCCATGGTGGGACAACGAACCCTACCTCGCTTGGCAAGAGTTCAGCGTGGCGGGGCGCTATTACGGATATCCAGGAAGGTGGCAGCGGAACGATCTGCAAGAGAACGACCAGTGCGGCACCAATCGCCAACGCATTGACTAATTTGGAGCTCGTCACAGCCTCTTTAACCAAGGCCTGCCCGACATGCCAAGCAATCGCTACCAACGCGATCAGCACTACCAACACTAAGCGACCCAGGTCGTGTCTGCCGCCCAAGAACAGAGGCGCGAGAAACAGCACTCCTAAAAGGCCCAGATCAACCGTCTGCAGAAGAACCTTCGGCAACCAAGGCTCAAAAGTTTGGCTAGATCGCCCCCATCCTCGCTCAGAACGAGTCCGTTGGGCTGGCGAGCTGGCTGGGGTTGCGGAGAAATTCATGCGAGTCGTGCAAAAGGTCTAAGCTGCTTTTCGCGGTCGAATGGGTGCGGCTGGTTCTGTCGCAGAATGCGGTACGACTGGAGGAGCATATTGCACGGTTTGGACATCAGCAGGCACTTCATAGTGAGGCCTTTCGTGAGTAGTGGCAGGCACTCGAGTCGCTGCAGATTCCTCCGCCTCTTCCTCATGCCCGTATCCATAGCCATATCCGTAACCGTAGCCGCCCATTTCGGTGGTTAGTCCATTAGCAACAATGCCTAGGACTTCGCAATTCGTCGATTGGAAGCTTTCCACCGCACGAATGACCATATGTCTCGGGTTCTTCTCTGGACGCACGACCAGGATGGCAGCATCGACATGACGTCCAACTATCTGGGCATCACTAACAGCAAGCACAGGTGGGCAATCGACGAGGACTTGATCGTACTGAGAATCTGCCCAAGCGAGCAGTTCCACAAACTGATCGGTACTGAGAAGTTCAGCTGGATTGGTTCTGCGAATGCCTGCCGGTACTACATCAAGTCCAGGAACTTCTGTATGGTGGAGGTAGTTGCCCACCTGCTCTGCGATGGGTTCATCGGAAAGTAGCAAATCGGCTACACCGTGCTGAGATTTCAGACCTAGCAAGGCTGTCATGCCAGGCTTCCGGAGATCGGCATCGATAACCAAGGTGCGTTTGCCAGCTTTGGCAAATGCCACAGCTAGGTTGGCGCTAACCGTTGTCTTACCGTCACCTGGTTCGGAGCTAGAGATCAGCAGTCGCTCGCAGGAAGTTGGGCTCAAGGTAAGAGAAGTGCGTAGTGTGCGGAATGACTCGGTTTCGACTGCATTAGGCATGGTCGCCGTATGGATGGTAGCGACGCCTTCGCCGGGAAGTGGATCAAGCTTGCGCACCATCGCTAACACAGGTGTGCCAAGTTGGGCGGTGAGTTCTTCAGGCGAGCTAAACCGATCGTCGAGGACGTCTTGCACGTAGACAACTAAGCAGCCCAGCGCAAATCCAGCAAAGATACTTCCCAGAACCACGTTTTTTAAACGGGGGGAAACCGGTCGATACTCAGGGCGTGGTTCGCTAACGGCAATGGCTCGAATGGGAGCTTGCACTTGCAACCCACCCACAGAGCGGATTTGGTCCTTTACGGCGTCGTAACTGGATTCCAGGCGTCCCTTCTCGCGTTCGAGATTCTCGAGTGTCGCTAAGTCGGCACTGTGCTTAGAGGCAACGTCTCGGGCCTCTTCAAACGAACTCGTGAGTTGGCGCTCTTGCTGCATGGCCTGAGAGACGTCCTGCTGAAGCTTGTTGATTACGATCGACCCGAGTTCGTCACGCCGTTCGGCATTGAGAATCTTCCCTGCGTTCGAGCCATAGTTGGCTAGGAACTGGTTGATATTTATGATTTGAGTCTGGAGTTCTCGCACGCGTGGATGGTTCGGACCGTAGAACGGTTCTATGTTTCGTAGTTCCTCTTCGGCAGTGAGCAAGCGTTTGTCTTGCTCGGCGAGCACGCGCGTATCCCGCGAGCTCAATCCCAAGGAAGCGAGCAGCATTTCTTGGCCTGCGGTCGAATCGGCACCCAGGTTGATGGTTTCACCCTGCTCGACAGACTCTTTCACCGAGTCGAGCTTGGCTTGTAGTTCGAGCCGTTTTTGCTTGGCCTCAAGTGCTGCCTCGTTCAAGCTCATTGCCGCCTGGATCATGGGCTCAACGACGTTGTCTTCTGAGCTAATCGCTAGGTGACCCACGCGTTCGCGATGCACTTGCAACTGGTTTTGCTTCTCATCCAACTCGGCTTCCAGAGTCGCACGCTGTTTCTCCAGATGAACCAGTTGATCGCTGGCAGCGCTGCGATGGTTCTGCCTGACAAACTCCAAGTAGGAATTCACGACAGCTTGCACTACTGCTGCAGCGGACTCAGCCTGCTTAGAGCGGTAACGAACATCAATAAAGTTGGTTTTTCGGGTAATTGAGGTCGAAAGGTTTGCTGATATCGCAGACACCCAATCCTTCGAGGCTTTGTTCTTTAGATCACCACGATACTTTTGTGGTAGCCGCTCAATCGCGCCCTGAATGACCTTTGGGCTGCGGACGATCTTGCTGTGCGTAGCCATCGTATTCTCGCTACTACGATGGTTGCCAGCCGAAG
This sequence comes from Adhaeretor mobilis, assembly GCF_007741515.1. Taxonomy (GTDB): domain Bacteria; phylum Planctomycetota; class Planctomycetia; order Pirellulales; family Lacipirellulaceae; genus Adhaeretor; species Adhaeretor mobilis. Next base: position 3,766,702 of record NZ_CP036263.1, on the reverse strand, counting down.
AAAGTTGGTCGCGGTACTGCTCGATAATGAGCAATTCAGCAGACGACTGAAAGTAGCGAGTAGCAAACGTGTAGTAGCATCCACCCAGCAGACAACTCAATACTAAGGTAGCCAGGACGGTCTTCTGACGAAGGCGCAGGATGCGAGCAAAACGCATGAACGTCTTGAGGAGCTCGCTTGTCGAAGTCGAGTCGTTATCTTCGCGATGTGCCGGATCTTGGTCGATATTCATCAGAGGTAGTACTAGGCGGGTTTAACTGGGTCCACTCTTTGCCTCAGGTGGCTAAAAAACCGTTGCCCGACTGGCGAGCCCCATCGAAACGCGGAAGAACTTTCCAACGGTATCCACGACGACGGTTGCAGGAGTTCGCTCAATCGTCACCGTATCGCCAGAGGTGAGTCGCAGATTTACATTGCTGTCTTTCTTCGCGGCAGCGATGCTGGCTATGATCGGTGTGGGCTCTGCATCGGGTTGCATGCGTCGCAGAATGAGGACTTTGTCTGCGACGGGGGAGCTCGTATCGCCAGCCATGGCAATTGCGTCGAGCAAACGGACTTCCTGGTCGCGAGGCAGTTCAAATTGCCCCGGTTCGCTCACAAGACCGGTGACATAGATCAATTCCTTCTCACGAGGCAGCACCAGCACGGCGTCGCCTTCGTTGAGTTGGAAGTTGCCGAGGCTTGACTCTTGTGAGAGATCGATTCTGGTTGTGGCAGGGCGGCCCACCGAGTCGTGCGCCTGATGTGCCGATTGATAGCCCGCCAGTTGGACGCCATTTTTGTTGCTGGCTTGCGGGGATTGTGCAGCTCTAAGGAGAGAGGGGCGACGCGTAATTTCCACAGTCACACCCGCGTCCTCGGTCATTCCTCCAGCGATTGCGAGTGCGTTGACCAAGTCGCTTCCGGTGCGGGGCAGTTCATGGACACCCGGTTCGGTTACGGCACCTAGTACGGTTACCCGCACGACAGCCTTGGAGGCAATCTCGACTTTCACATTGGGTTGGCGGTAGATGCCGCGTTGTTGGGCAGCAGCAGCAATATTTTGCCCTGCTTCGAGAGGCCTTCGTCCAGCAATGTTGACAGGACCTACGATCGGCAGGTCGATTTCGCCGGTCTCGCTCACTTCGACGGTCGCTTCGTGTGGATCCTCGCCGTCGCGACCACTATGCAATGTCACATCAACAAGATCGCCAGGTCCGAGGATTTGATAGTCCTTGGTAGCAACGGTAGCGCCGGAGAGATTAATCTTTGAGCTCTGGGGGGGCTTGTTGACTCGCAGGTCACGAGGGAGTGTCTTCGCGTTGTACCCGCTGGACTGACAACCTAGCAGCAGGCATGCCGGCGCAATACCAAACAGGAGAAAACTCAAGCGGCGCTTCTTTGTGCTAGCGTCTTTACTTGGGCAGTGCATCGGCAGAGTATTTTACAAAAGTGGGTTCGTAGTGAATGATAATCCGGCGATGCCGGCTGTTCCCAGCATGCCGAGACCGGAGTGCTAGGTTCACCTAGGCACTTCCAAACTGCTCACAGACAGTCATTTCGCGCGTCGATCCAATCGCGTTGGACCTAGCGCGAGCAGGGTTGATACTCAACCACCGGTATCCACGCAATAGAGGTCTATCTCGCCAGGTCTTGCGATGAGTTCTACCGCCAAAAGTTCAACGGGAAGCTGAGCTTGCGACCGCTGCTGCGGTCTTCTATTCTCCTGCCGCCACCCTGTTTGTCAGCTTTTGACGTCTGACTGCTTTGATTGGCGACAGTCATTACCATTCTTGATGAAAGCTCAAATAATGAACTTCGGGTTAATCGGAGCCGCGGGATACATCGCGCCAAAGCATATCAAGGCGATTCACGAAACGGGCAACTCGCTTGTCGCTGCGGCCGATCCCCATGATTGCGTCGGCAGGCTGGATAGCTTTTTTCCCGAGGCTCGCTTCTTTACAGAGATCGAACGATTCGACCGCTACTTAGAGAAGCGTCGACGTGGGCCGGAAGAAGAGCAGGTTCAATACGTTAGCGTCTGCTCTCCCAACTACCTGCACGATGCTCACGTCCGTCTCGCATTGCGCGTGAAAGCGCACGCTATCTGCGAGAAGCCATTGGTCATCTCACCGTGGAACCTCGATGCCCTTGAGGAGTTAGAGGCCGAGCATGGTCGCAAAGTGTTTAGCGTGCTCCAACTGCGATTGCTTCCTTCGCTACTCAAGCTGAGGGAAGATCTGCAAGCTCAGGTGGCACGTGAGCGAGCGGATATCTGTCTTACTTACATTACCCGTAGAGGCTGCTGGTACGATAGTTCTTGGAAGGGTGCGTTCGAGAAATCTGGCGGAGTCGCCTTGAATATCGGGATTCACTTTTTCGATCTGCTGCATTGGCTCTTCGGAGAGGCTGAAAGCAGCAAGGTGCATCTCAATGCTCCTCGCAAGATGGCTGGAGTATTGGAGATGAATCGCGCCCGGGTACGATGGTTCCTGTCCACCGACGCGGATGATTTACCTGAAGATGTGGTGAAGCAAGGTGGCTACGCCCACCGTTCCATGACTTTTGATGGTCAGGAAATCGAATTTTCAGGAGGTTTCACAGACCTGCACACACGCGTTTATGAGGAAATTCTTGCCGGTCGTGGTACTGGCATTACCGAGGCGCGGCCGTCGATTGATCTTGCTCATTCCATCAATAACAGCGAGGTAGAACATAGCCTCCGCGATGCCCATCCCTTCGTATCAAAGACCTCCAGCGTGAAGCTTCCTGCAATGAAGATTCACGCGGCCTAGCAGGTTGCCTGAGAAGCAGCCCACAAATCGGGTTCACTATTTGAGGACTTATATGTCTCAGGATGAAACTGTTCGTATCCACGAATCGTCGTACGTAGACGATGGCGTAGAGATTGGCGAAGGCACTGCGATTTGGCACTTTTGTCATTTGCTAACCGGAACTCGTCTTGGCCAGCGGTGCAAGGTTGGTCAGAACGTGACTCTCGGGCCGCGCGTAACAGTGGGGACCAACGTCAAAATCCAGAACAACGTATCGGTCTACGAGGGAGTCACCCTCGAGGACGATGTGTTCGTCGGTCCGAGCGTTGTGTTCACGAACGTGTTCACTCCCCGCTCGGCCTTTCCACGGAATACGAGTGATGCATTCCTGCCGACCTTAGTTCAACAGGGAGCTAGCATTGGCGCAAACGCCACGATCGTTTGTGGAAGCACCGTCGGCCGCCACGCCTTGATTGGGGCCGGCTCTGTGGTAACTCGTGATGTTCCAGACCATGCCATCGTCTATGGCAATCCAGCTCGGCTAAAGGGTTGGGCTTGCGAATGTGGTGTCCCACTGGATTTTCAATCTGAAGCAGCAACCTGTGGTGACTGCCTACGCGAGTATATGAAAGAGGACCAAGTTGTGAAGCGAGCTGAGACGAACGCCCTACTGAGGAGAACCGCATGAGCACTACGACACTGACTTCAATTCCGCTCTGTGATCTCAAGGCTCAGCATGAAGTCTTGCAGGAAGAACTTGCCCATGCCATGCAGGCAGTGGCTGCTTCAGGTCACTACATTCTTGGCCCCCAGGTGAAAGCCTTCGAGAGCGAATTCGCCGACTACTGCGCGGCTGAGCACGCCATCGGTGTTGGCAACGGGACCGATGCTCTGCACCTTGCACTACGAGCCCTGAAAATTGGCCCTGGCGACGAGGTGATCACCACACCGTTCACTTTTGTGGCGACGACCGAAGCGATTGGCCTGGTGGGTGCGACTCCTGTTTTTGTTGATATTGATCCAAGCAATTTCAATATCGATGTCGACAAGATCGAAGCTGCGATCACGGATCGGACGAAAGCCATATTGCCCGTCCATCTCTATGGGCAGCCATGTGCAATGGATCGCGTGATGGCAATTGCCGAGCGACATGATGTGAAGGTCATCGAAGATTGTGCGCAAGCACTGGGAGCGACTTATGAGAACCGGAAAATTGGCACCTGGGGCCACATCGGCTGCTTTAGCTTCTTCCCTAGCAAAAACTTGGGGTGTTTCGGAGACGGTGGTGCGGTCATCACCCACGATAGTGAACTGGCCGGACGAGTCGAAATGCTGAGACGGCATGGCGGTAAAGTGAAATACCACCATGCCGAGCTAGGGCTCAACAGCCGGCTAGACGAAATTCAGGCAGCCATTCTCCGCGTGAAGCTTCCGCATCTGGACGCATGGAACGTTCGCCGCCGTGAAATCGCGGATTGTTACAACGGTCAGCTAGCAAACCTTGAAGCCATTGTCGTGCCGACCGAAGAGTTCGACCGCACGAGCAGCCGTTGCGTTTACCACCAGTACACGTTGAGGATTGCTCAGCGGGACGAGTTTCGCGAGAAGCTTACTTCACGTGGCATCCAGTCGTTCCCGTACTACCCCGTGCCGCTGCATCTTCAAGAAGTGCATGCCTCGCTCGGCTATGGGCAAGGGAGCTTTCCCCATGCGGAAAGCGCCGCCAACGAGTGCCTGAGTCTGCCAATTTTTCCTGAATTCACTGCAGAGCAGCAGCGTATGGTGATTGATGCTGTGCGCAGCGTTCGTAGCCAAACGCCTCAGTCACGGCTCTGTGCCTAGACCTTTCTTCGCTGGACTCCTGCGTAGGCTGGGTCGATACAGGTCAGCGAGGTCTAGAGGTATGAGATGTGAGGTGGTGCTATCACCCACGTGCAGGCTTCGGTAGCTCAGGTCAGTTCGGGCTTGCCTGTGGGCTATGTCCTTTCTAGACTCCGACGGCTAAGAATTCTAAGTGTCGCCCGGTACTGGGTTGGTGCTGTTTTGAATGTGACTTCCCAGTTAGTTTGCAATCAATGAACCCCAAGGCGAACCCCACATTTGTAGAAAACCGGCTGTCTTGGGACGGCAATCGAGACAAAGAAGTCCAGCAGCAACCCAAGAATGGGAAAACGCTATCAGCAAAACGGCACTACGCTGTTAGCTACGGCAACACTGTGCTGCTCTTGGGTGGCAACTTGCTGCTGCTGCGGTGGGCTCGTCAAGGCTTAGGCGAGTTCGGCTTCTCTGAACTCGTCGTAATGCGGCGTTTTCTTTCTGCACTCACTCCCATCTTATCAATAGGCTTGGCAGTCACCCTACTAAAAACCGTCTCACAGCTGGCTGCTGCGGGAGATCGCCAAAAGTCGATTTCAATGGTTGCCTGTGGGTATCAAGTAGCAACGCTAAGTTGCCTCAGTTTCCTGGCGATGACGTTGGTAGTGCCAAGGCCGTTGTCTCGGCTGGTAACTGGTTCTCCTGAGTTTGGCCCGTCCTTGAGTGCGCTGGCGGTTTACGCGTTGGGGCTTCTGCTGTCAGTCTGCAACTCATCCTACTGTTTAGCACAAACTCGCTACTATAGTGCGAATGCCATCCAGCTAGTCAGGGGAGCCATTTGCCCGCTGCTCGTGTTGATTCTTGTTGATAGTGTGGAAATGTTTCTCCTGGTTACCGGCCTCGCTCTTATTGCACTGAATCTTGTCTTTTACAGCGTTACGTTCGACTCCCCCTCGCGTCTATTCACTAGGCTTGACTGGAAAGGCTTGAGAGGACTCGTCGCTCAAGGATTGCCGAGAACACCCGGAGACGCTACTTACTATGGTTTGTTGGCGATGCCCGCCCTGGTAGCTTCGAGCGTAGGAGGGTTGGAACGAGGCGGTGAAATTGGCTACGCTCTGATCGTCCTCACTCTGCTGATGCAGATTGCGGTGCCGGTGAACCAATTTCTTTTGCCAGAGACCGTATACCTACTGCAGGTGGACAATCATCAGAGGCTCGCGAAACGGATTTTCGTTGCTGCTTCCTTTGCGTTGATCACGACCTGTACAGGGGTTCTATTCATTGAAGTCCTTGCTCCACAGCTTGTCCATTTGCACCTAGGAATCGAGAATTCTGGTCGCATCGAAGCCATTCGGTGGCTTGTTCCAGCCGCGATTCCGCTCAACTTACTTCAGTGCATGCGGGGCGTCGTGGATAGCGCTTCACCAAGAGCATACGCGCCCCATCTTTGCGTTGGGGCTTTCTTCGTGTTTTTGGGAGCCTTAGTTTGTTGCCACGGCGCGAATGACCTTTGGTCGTCAGTTATCGTTCCCTTTTATTGGGCTATAGTCTTCCTCTCTCTTTCAACATGCATCACGGCTTACTGCTTACTTATGTCAATTGCTCGTCAGTCTGCCAAGAGGTACGAGGATGTGGCAGTCACTTGGGACCGTGGGAGGGCTGCTTAGTCAATCGTTATGTTTCTCGCGCTACTTTGCCTTTATCTGATCGTCTTCTTTTATGCGTCGAACGCCTACGCGAGGCGAGCAGGGTTTTGGCACCCTGTAACCTTGTTTGGGATATCTGGCTTCTACTATTACCTCAGCGTGCCATTAGAACTGCATCTTAAAGGGCAAGACATTCATGCAGTGCTGCCAGCGGTGTTCTATATGCCGAATGAAGTGCGGATATCTATTGCCCTGGCTGCAATCATTGCCCTCTTGGGTTATATTGCAGGGCACCACTTATCCGGCATGCAGCGACAGTTAGCGACGCTTCGGACTACGCAAAAAGAGCGAGCACCGACATCCTTATTGGCGATCATTTTCTCGCTCTGTGCATTGCTATTTGCTATTTACGGCTTCTCGCTGTTTCAGAAGCTTTCCTATCATGAAGGGAATGTATTACGATACAGCGATTCATTCTTCAGCTTCTCTACGAGTCTCTTGACTATGAGCATTGGGCTCCTGGCGGGCGCCTATGCGTTTCAAGGTCGCATTCTGCGCACTGAAGTTCTCGCTGCTCTCGCTTTCTTGATATTCTGGGGCTTCTTCACTTCAGAGAAGAATCCCTTATTAGTAGCAGCGATGGGAGCAGGAACTATATGGCTCGGGGGACGTAGCCGGTCAAAATGGTTCTTAGCTCTCTATTGCGCCGGCGCTTTGGCCGTAACGGTACTGTTGCCAGTGTTTTCCGCCATCCGGAATGACGCTACCCCCGACTGGGAGGCGATCCTCCACGCGTACACGCTAGAACATCAAGATGCCAATGGGCCGATGATGAGTCTCTCTTCGGCCATGGCGGGCGACGAGGAGCCGCTCTACGGCTCAAGCTATCTTTACGCTCTTGTCTCTTGGATACCACGCTCAGTTTGGCCTGACCGACCCTACGATCTAGCGCAGACGTTTGCCTACGACAACCTAGAGGGCTGGCAACCTGGGATGGGGCTAGGGTACTCGCTGCTGGCCGAAGGCTACTTGAACTTCGGATACTTCGGGATTTTCGTACAGTATTTTTGTATTGCGTTTTTACTCAATCGCGTTTGGCTTGCCGTCTACCCCGTGTTTGAGAATCGAAGAGCTATTTCTACCTGGGCTGCTTCGCTTTCGGTACTGCATTTTCAACTGTTAGTGACTATGCATCGCAATCACACGGCAGTGATCGTCCAGACTTGCTTGCGAGAGCTTCCCCTGTTTGTTTTCTGCTTGTGGCTGCTGGATCAACGAGCGACCTCCCGTTCCAAACGCAAACTAAGTCAGACGCCGTCGCTGTGTTCGAAGCCATTGTAGCTTCCCAGGGTTGAGGATTGCTGCGATCGCAACGGACTGTCAGGGTCGCTGGTCACTACCGCTAGTGGCTGAGCCTCTATTGCTTGGTTGACATCCACCGCTAGCTACTAGGGTCGTATTGATGCTCGTTGTAGGCTCCTCTATGCTTCTGCCGGCCTGTTTGTAGGATAAGACAGAACTTTCTTGTCTAGGGAAGCATCTTCTACAGGTAGTTTCTTGACTCGGGACGTATGAAACATGAAAGTTCTTTGGACTCACAATTATTCACCCACCTGTCAGTCTTCCGGTGTCTTCATGTTCCTGCTGGCCGATGCTATGAAGGAAGTGGGGGTTGATGTTCATCTTCATTACACTGGTTCTTTACGCAATGCGTGGCGATTGCGTCGCACTACTGAGGAGATTGCTGAGCTGTCGCGGAAATTCGATATCGCCCATGCTCAATTCGGTTCTGCTTGTTCGCTGGTCACCTCAAGAGCAGTCTGCCCGAAGATCGTTTCGCTTCGAGGTACGGATTTGTTGGGCAGCGATACAGGCGGGCTGGTGGCTCGCTTGCACGGGCGTGTGGTTTGTCACATGACTCGTCGTGCACTTCCCGCTTACGAACGTGTCATCGTTATGTCCGACAGAATGCGAGCCGAACTTGCTCTCCATCACCGCCGAAATCACGAGGTGGAAGTGATACCGGATGGTATCGATTTGCACCAATTTCAGCCGATGGATCGGAGGGAGGCTCGTCATCGATTGGGCCTTACAGAGGATACACGGCCTTGGGTGCTCTTTGCCTCGCTGCACAGCAATAATCCACTTAAGCGGCCACAACTCGCAAGAGAGGCAGTGGCTGCCGCAGCAGGAAAGCGACCTGAAATCGTTCTGAAGACTCTGACCGGTCAATCGCACGACCAGGTTGCCCTGTGGATGAACGCCGCAAATGTTCTGTTGCTGACTTCCACCCGCGAAGGTTGGCCCAACGTGGTCAAGGAAGCGATTGCCTGCAATACGCCCTTTGTCGCGACCGATGTGAGCGACCTCGTAGAGATTGCGCGGGTCGAGGCTAGCTGCACGGTGGCTGAGGCCACTCCTAGTGCACTTGCCAAGGGAATTCTTCACGCGATTGATTCGCCTCGCCCCACGGATCTTCATCAGCAAATGCAGTCGATGAACATGGGAGCAATAGCCCTGAAGATTCGCTCACTTTACGAGCAGGTTTCTAGCCGCACACCGATTGCTGCCTAACAGCACTAGCATAGTTGATCTGGGGAATGGTATGAAAATTTGGTTAGTGCATCATGGTGGCGAACCTACGCCGAGCGACAAGCAGCAAATGCGGCTGCGACGAATGGGCATGCTTGCCGAAGCAGCGATTCAACGCGGCCACGAGGTCGTGTGGTGGAATTCGACATTCCTGCACATCAACAAGACTCAACGATTCGATACGTCTTGTACTATCGATTATAGTCCGCAGCTGCGACTCAACTATTTGCACGCCCGACCCTACGAAAAGAATATTTCGCTCACTCGGATTCGCAATCACCAGGACTTGGGTCGGAATTTTGCGAAGCTCGCACGTCAGGAACCAAAGCCAGATGTGATCCTTTGCTCCTATCCCGTGCCTGAGCTGTGTGATGAAGCGGTCCGCTACTCTCGAGAAACGAATACGCCCGTGGCCTTAGACGTGCGAGATATTTGGCCGCACGCCATGCTCGATATGATGCCAGCTTCGGCGCAGCCTTTTGCGCGGGTTGCGCTATCCCCGTACTATCGAATGGCGCGCCGAGTATTCCGCGACGCGACATCAATCTGTGGAATTACTCAAGAGTTCATGGAGTGGGGGTTGGCTCAGGGCCGTCGGAAGAAGTCGGACTCTGATCGTGTATTTTCTTTTGGCTATCAACCGCTCGATCTGGATAGCGCACAACAATCAGACGCTAGTAAGTTCTGGGCTTCGCAAGGTGTGGGAGTCGATCCTAGTGTTCCGGTACTGTGTTTCTTCGGGTTGGTCAACCATCAGTTTGATTTCAAGCCGGTCTTCGAAGCGGTCCAGCGACTGCAGAAAAATAAACGTGTTCAGCTAGTGATCTGTGGAAAAGGTGAGTCCATTGAGCAGTTTCGCCAACAGATGTCTGGGAATCCTGATATTCTTTTTCCCGGCTGGGTCAACGCGGAGCAGATTTGGGAGCTCATGCAGCTAAGTTCCTATGGTCTGGCTCCCTACGTAGACAGCCCTAGCTTCCGCGGCAGCATTGGTAATAAACCGATTGAATACCTGGCCGGCGGATTACCAATCCTCTGCAGTCTGTCAGAGGGACCCCTCTATCGTTTGGCGGAAACAGAGCAATGCGGCTTCGCCTATCAGGGTTGTGCGAAAATGCTTGAAACCAAGCTGGCGGCACTGCTAGCATCCCCAGACTCCCACCGTGCCCTAGTAGGAAACGCCCGAAGCGTGTTCGCAGATCGGTACGAGGCAAGCCGCGTCTACGGCGGCATGGTTCGCCATCTCGAAGATATTGCGTCCTGTGGGCGATCTGGCTATTCTTCCGCCGTCGCGTAGTGCCATCCGGCTTGAAAGGGCGGCTTGAGTTGGGGTGTTGGACAGCTCTTAACCGCTAAAGCGGTCCAGCCTTTGACAACTACTTTCTAGTATTTCGAGGTTTTGAGAATCGCCATGACAGCTGAATTGACCCAAAATCCGTACGCACATCTTAGTACTGGGAAACGCGTTGCAAAAACGACGCTGAAGTGCCTACACGCCGTTCTGCCTCGCAAAGTTTATGAGGCGCTCTACTTCCCGGCCTTCAACATCTACCACAACTCCCTGCGGCGTTCCTACGGCAAGCAGATTAGCCGGCTAGAACAAAGCGGTAACGAAGCAAAGTTAGTCAGAACCAAGCGAGTTCACGCGGTGATGCCACATTCACTGATTGGCTCATCCGGCCTGGAACACACGCACGACTTGGCTCTGTATGCCATCAAGAACAATATCCCAGGTGCCTTCGTCGAGTGCGGTGTAGCGCGTGGCGGTTGTGCAGCATTGATAGCTACGGTTGCCGCGAGTGACTCGCAGGCACGGAATTGCTGGTTCTTTGATTCCTACGAAGGGCTGCCCGATCCGACTGTTGAAGACATCGCAGACGGTGCAACCGGCGATCACATCCGCCCGCTACCTAAGGGGTCCTGCTTGGGAACGATTGAGCAGGTCTCCGAGTTGTTGTTCGATCAGTTCAAGCTGTCGCGAGAAAACATTACGCTGGTCAAAGGCTGGTTCGACCAAACGCTTCCTGTTACTGGAGAGAAGATCGGCGCAATTGCACTCTTGCGCGTAGATGGCGACTGGTATGAATCAACCAAGTGCTGCCTCGAAGAACTCTTCGATCAAGTCACTCCCGGCGGTCACGTTATTATCGACGACTATTACAGCTGCCACGGTGCTCGTAAGGCGACCGACGAGTTTCTAGCTACTCGCGGAATCTCAGTCGATCTGGTTTCTGACGGCCGTGGCGGTAGCTTCTTTCAAAAGCCGGTTGAGGGTGGCTCAGCCTCGGATTCTGTGCGAGGAGCGGCATGAACTCCCGCGGCTGGCAATTTGGAAAGCGCGCGTTCGATCTATTCGTCGTCCTGCTCGGACTTGTTGTTGTCGCGCCGGTGTTGATTGCGATCGCTCTTCTCGTCAAAGCGACTTCTCAAGGTCCCGTGTTCTATCGGGGTGTGCGTACGGGTCGCCATGGGAAGTCATTCCGAATTTGGAAATTTCGTTCCATGGTTGCGGACGGAGAACAACGGGGTGGTACGACCACGGGAAAAAACGATCCTCGTATTACCCGCGTGGGAAGCTTCCTGAGGAAGTATAAGCTGGATGAGCTACCTCAGCTATTCAATGTCTTAGCTGGCGAGATGAGCTTTGTCGGCCCTCGCCCGGAGGTTCCTGAGTACACAGAAGCCTACACTAGTGAAGAGCAACGCATTCTGTCAGTCAGGCCGGGGATTACCGATTGGTCGAGCATTGAATTCAACGACCTGCAACAGCACGTCGGTGAGGACGATCCTGATCGAGTCTTTCGGGAGCAAATTCTGTCCCTAAAAAATGAGTTGCGTCTGAAGTACGTCGACGAGCAATCATGGGGAATCGATCTTGCGATCCTAGCCAAGACGGCTACTGTCTTGGCGAAAAAGCCTTTCAAACGAGATCGTGCGGCATGACGACCACCCTCCAAATCGACGGCCAAACCGCCTCGCGCGTCGGACTGGGGGGCTGCCCGTTGGGCGGTCACGGTTGGGGTAAAGTCGACGACCAGAACTCGATCAGAGCGATCCATTCCGCATTGGACTTGGGCGTCAACTTCTTCGACACAGCAGATGTCTATGGCCTCGGGCATTCCGAGGAAGTTCTTTGCACTGCCTTAGGTGAGCGACGGAGAGACGTCCTCATCGCTAGTAAGTTTGGCGTGCGGCGCACCGCTGAGGGCACCACGATCAAAGACATTAGCCCAAGCTATCTACGCCAAGCCTTGGAAGCGAGCCTTCGACGCTTGCAGTTGGAGTGCTTGCCGCTGTATTACATTCACTGGCCAGACCGGAATACTCCGGTAGAGGATGCCGTGGGAGAACTAGAACGCTGCCGCTGCGAAGGGAAAATTAAAGCGATCGGCGTTTCCAATTTTTCCAGCGAACAGCTTCTTAAGGTGGCTCAAGTAGCAAAGATTGATGCCGTGCAGATCCAATACAGCTTAGTGGATCGCCAAGAAGCGGAAGAGCTACTTCAAGTGAGCAAACAGCTAGGCATTCCCCTCGTGACGTGGGGTTCTCTGGCCCAGGGCTTGCTCACGGGAAAGTACGATGCGAACTCGAAGTTTGGCGAAAGTGATCGACGGAGTCGCTATGACAACTTCCGTGGTCAGAAGCTCGCGTCCAATCTAAAACTTGTCGAGCAGCTACAGCTTATCGCCGGCCGCATCGGAAGAACACCCGGCCAGGTGGCAATGCGTTGGCTACTCGACACGCCGGGAGTTGGTGCCGTGCTGTTTGGAGCAAAGACGCCGGAACAAGTCAGAGAAAACGCAGCCGTTGCAGAAGGATGGAAGCTCGAGCCTAGCGACTACAAAACGCTGAGAGACTTTCTTGCGGGCGCGGATGCTTCCTTGGAGCATTCACACCAATCCACACCAAGCCAACCCACGTCAATGTGTGCCTAGAATAAGCTTATGAAGACCCCCCAATCTACTGAAGATCTGGCGAACCGTATTCGCCGCCACGTCGTGGAAATGACTAGCCGAGGTGGGAGCTCGCACGTGGGGTCTGCACTTTCGATTGCAGACTTGTTAGCCGTCCTCTACGGCCAGGTCATGAATGTCGACCCTCAGAACCCGGACATGCCCGAGCGTGATCGGTTTATCCTCAGCAAGGGCCACGCCGGTGCGGCTGTCTATGCGACACTTGCCGAGCGTGGATTCTTCCCTGTTGAAAAACTGAAGTCCCACTATCAAGACGGCTCCGACTTGAGTGGGCATGTCTCTCACAAGGGCGTTCCAGGCGTGGAATTCTCGACGGGCTCGTTAGGTCATGGCCTCTCGGTGGCGACCGGCATGGCGCTGTCTGCGAAGTTGCGAGGTGCCAACCACCGAGTCTTCGCGATGCTCAGCGATGGCGAGTGCGATGAAGGCTCCAACTGGGAAGCCATTCTGTTTGCAGCTCACCACAAGTTGAGCAATCTGACAGCGATCATTGATTACAACAAAATCCAGAGCCTCGCATCTACCCAGGAAACGCTCGGGTTAGAACCTTTCACCGATAAGTGGCGCGCCTTCGGTTGGAATGTTGTGGAGTTGGACGGGCACGATCACGAGCAAATTACTAAATCGCTCCAGAGCAGCCCTGTCGCGGACCAACCGACTTGCTTGATTGCTCACACTACCAAGGGCAAGGGCATTTCGTTCATGGAGAACAGCGTACTTTGGCATTATCGCACCGCTCGTGGTGAAGAGTTGGAAGCAGCCTTAGCAGAACTAGAGACACAAGAATTGAAAGAAGTAGCATGAGAGATCATTTTGTAGCACGACTCTGCGATATGGCAGAACGCGATCCGCGGATCATGCTGATTACTGGCGATCTTGGCTTCGGCGTGCTCAACGAGTACCGCGAGCGCTTTCCTAAGCAGTTCATCAATGCGGGCGTCGCTGAACAGAATATGACCGGTATTGCCGCTGGTTTGGCGCTGGAAGGGCATGTCGTCTACACGTACTCAATCGCTAACTTTGTGTTCATGCGTTGTCTTGAGCAGATTCGAAACGACGCCGCCTATCACAATTGCAATGTGAATGTCGTTTGCGTTGGGGGCGGATTCAGCTACGGGCAACTGGGGGTTTCGCATCACGCGACCGAAGACCTGTCCATCATGCGTTCTCTGCCCAGCGTCAAAGTGGTATCGCCAGCAGATCACTGGGAAGCCGCGGAGGCGACCGAGGCGATCTCGCGAGAGTCTGGAGTTTGTTATCTGCGTTTGGATAAATCAGCTGCAGAGAATCAGCAGTCACCCGACGAGACTTTTGAGCTGGGAAAAGCCAGACAACTGCGCGAGGGTCAGGATGTGACGCTCATTGCCACCGGCGGAATCATGAGCGAAGCGCTGGAGGCCGCGGACACGCTGCAAGAGCAAGGCATTTTTGCCAGGGTGCTAAGTCTGCACACGATCAAACCATTGGATCAAGTAGCCGTGATCGCAGCCGCTAAGCAAACCGGTGGTGTGATTACGATCGAAGAACACACAGTTGACGGTGGCCTTGGTAGCGCCGTCGCAGAGACGCTGCTAGAGAATGACGCAGCGCCGGGCTTCTTCCGGCGTATGGGCTTGCGCGGCGGATTTGCTTCGATCGTCGGCAGCCAGAGCTACCTCAGGCAGCAATATGGCTTAGACGCAGAAGCGATCGTTGGGCAAGTTGCGACCGCACTGCCGGCTCGATTCGCAATAGTGAAAGCGGCTTAAACTTTGCTTTGGGATTCCAGCGACTCTTCGAGCGTCTGTTGCTTTGGTCGTCTAATGCCACTCTCCAACAAGATTAAATACGTAGTCCAACGCTTCCTCTGAAGTTGCCTCATCAATGCCACCATTTTGGCAGTATGCGTTTACTTGATCGAATCCTCGGACCTCTGTACGGGAGACACTCGACTCAAGATAGGCCCCCCAAGCAGCGGCGGCGACTTGGTCGTCTCCGGCTGAGTCGTAGAGCGTTGCCGTGTCATTGCCATTGCCGGTAGAGTATGCTCGGGACTGCTCGAATCCGTGAGCATCGTTGAAGTAGCCTGAGCCGGCCATCAGAGCGCGATTGGCCCATGACACATAGCTGTCGTTCCCGTCACTGCCATGGAAGACTGACGTGTCATTACCGGAATTGGAGAAAGCGATCGTTCGGCTGAATCCGTGTGTGTCATTAAAGAAGCCGCTACCTGCCATGAGTGCTCGGTCGCTCCAGCCAACATAGCTATCATTCCCTGCGGCATCGTAGAGCGTCGCTTGGTCATAACCCTCAGTTGAGAAGGCTATCGTGCGGTCAAATGAGTTAACGGTGTGATAATATCCCTCACCCCACATTTTCGCTTGGTTGTAGTAGCCGATGTACAGATCGTCCCCGGCAGAATCATAGAACGTTGCTTGGTCATAGCCTGTGGTAGCAATTGCATCATAAGTATCGAAGTTAAAGGCGTCATTCCGGTAGCCAGCACCCATCATGGTCGCACTATCAGAACGACCGATGAAATTATCGTCGCCCAATGTGTCGTGGAACACAGCTTTGTCGTTTCCGCCGCTGGCAGTAACGCGGGTTTGGTCGAAACCACGTGCGTCGTTGAAGTAGCCATCACCTGTGATAAGGGCCCGGTCAGACCACGACACATAGGTGTCGTCGCCAGCTGTGTCGTAGAATTTCACTAGATCGTAGCCGGTCGTCGCATAGGCGTAGGTTCCTGAGAACCCACGAGTATCATTGTGGTAACCTTCGCCTGCCATGATGGCCCGATCCGCCCAAGCCACATAGACATCGTCGCCATCCGTATCATAGAAAGTAGATGCGTCGGCTCCTCCAGTAGAAGTGGCTAGCGTTGATTCAAAGTTTCTGACGTCATGATGGAAGCCAGATCCTCCAAATCGCACTCGGTCGTGCCAGCCAATGTACCATTCGTCTCCGGCTGTATCATAAAACGTAGCGCTATCGTAGCCGCTATCGGAATGCACAACAGCGTTCGAGTAGCCCACGGCATCGTGGCGGAAGCCTTCACCACGGTAGGAAGCCCGATCCGACCAACCAATGTATTTGTCGTCACCCGCTGAGTCGTGGAATACGGCATGGTCATACCCGCCGCCGCTATTCACGTAGACATCTTCGGCGCTATTCACAGTCACTAGGTAGTCGTTGCTAGAGAGTATCGTATTGCCCACCCGGAAGGTGGCAACGTCGTTTGCCGCTCCGTCGTAGAGCGTAGCAACGTCGGTACCGGCCCCGCCCTCGAACACAAAGTTGCTTGCCTCATTCGCATCGAATCCGTAGCCAACACCGTTGACCGTCAGGTAATATCCTTCGTTAACAAAGAACTCAAATGCATC
This sequence comes from Adhaeretor mobilis, assembly GCF_007741515.1. Lineage (GTDB taxonomy): Bacteria > Planctomycetota > Planctomycetia > Pirellulales > Lacipirellulaceae > Adhaeretor > Adhaeretor mobilis. The sequence continues at coordinate 3,750,557 of NZ_CP036263.1, read as the reverse complement.
GTCGGCATCTGTTCCGTTAACAGTCACAAAGCCGTTATCAATGTCAACAAGATTCGTCATCAGGAAATCAACATCAGCGTTGGTGCCAACGGCGTGGATATAGAATGCTTGGCCGGCATTGGTCAGCACATCGACACGCAGATCACCCGTATCGACCAGATCCATGTTCTCGTTATAGAGCTCCAGAGTCACATTGCCGGCTGCTGCGTTGAACGCTGCCTGGACCGTCATGTAACCGTCTTGCGAAGCCTCAACGCGATACCAACCCTCGCCGGCAACGTTCACGTCTGCTTGGCTACCAGAGGAGAAGGTGCCCCAGTCGCTGAATGTGAAAGTCGAAGTCGATTCCGAAGTAATTGCGAAGTCGAAGTACCCAAGACCATCAGCAGTGCTGAAGCCCACGGCGTAGCTTTGGCCGGCTACCACATCTAGAGTAAGCGTCTCTCCGTTGGCGCCCGAGACAGTTCCGCCTGAAGCTGTCCACTGGGCAGCCAGTTCGTGGCTCATATTGGACGCAGTGAAGCTTACCGTGCCGGTGGCACCGGCTGTGAAGCTGAAGAAGTCCGAGTCGTTGAGCTTGGAGATCACGCCGCTGACCGAAGCAGTATCGCTGATTGTTCCTAAATCGTGGGCAGCACCAACTGAATTGCCGTAATCGTCGACGGGCATTAGGGCATCGATAGCGGATTGAATATTCAGTCGGCTGTACGACGAACTTGTTGCCGAATCGAAAAACGAATCAGCCGTGGCGATCATGTGATCGAAAATGGTGTCTTGGGTAATGCCGGTCATACCCGTAAATTCCATCGCCTCACGCACCAACACACTGGCGCCCGCCACATAAGGCGAAGCCATGCTGGTACCGCTCTTGGAGCGGAAGTCGTCAGTCGTGCCGTTGTTGTTGCCATTATAGTCAGGCACGGTGCTGTAGATTGAACGTCCAGGGGCGGCAATGGCACGCTCATGCCGCTGACTGTAATAGCTAAGGCTGCCGCTATCGTCGACCGACATTACGGGAATGACGTACGGGCTTGCGGCTGGATAGCTGAGTCCCGGCGTGTTGAAGTCTGCATAGCTATTGCCGGCCGAAACAGCGACAAAAATGCCGTCCGCTTCCAATTGGGCGAATTCGCTCTCTAGGTTTGCCCAGTTCGGGATAGCACTCGAATTCCAACTGGATACTCCTAAAGAGAGGTTCACTGCGGTAATCGGGTTTTCAAAGTCGTTGCGGTGGTCGTGAACCCACTGCAGGGCGTCTTCTACCCAGTGGAAGTAGCCATTGCCGTCATCATCGAACACGCGCAGACCAACAAGATCAGCACCTGGGGCAACGCCTTCGTGGGTGCTGTCTGTACTGCCGATGATGCCTGCGACGTGGGTACCGTGCGAGCCAGAAGGGCCATCGTCGTAAGGATCAGCGTCGTTTTCGCCAGTAAAGTCCCAGCCGCCAACCACGCGATAGTCGCTTCCCAGTCCGCCGCCAAGAGCATAGTGGTCGTAAGCGATACCACTATCAATCACGGCTACGGTTTGGCCACGACCTGTGAAGCCGTAGTCGTCGCGAACGTCATTCAGGCCGGTGGTATTATGAGCACTGTTGAGCTGCTGTTCGATCTCGCGTAGATACTCGTCGAGATCAACCGGGGCTTGCGCATCGCGCCAGAAGTCAGCAGTCGCTTCAACCTGCTGCTGTATGTGCTGGTCTAGTGCTGGCGGTTCTTCAATCGCGTGGTGCTCAATTGCACCGCCCATGAAGCCGCTCACAGGATCGGCCGTCATCGCGAGCCGTTCCTCAAGTGATTCGATCTGGCTGATCACTCGATTGGTGTCTGTTTTACGCTTGGGCATGTGCCCGGTCCCCTCTGTGCCTTGGCTGGGATTCAGGCGGCGCTCCCTCGCGACGACCCTGTTTGTCCAACCGGCAGTTCAATGTAAACGAGAATGATCAGAAAAGCTTGCCGGCAAACGAGCGCAGTGGGGAGTTCTACGTGGTTTTTATTGCCAGTCGTCTTGCTGCACTGAGCTAAATCACAACTTTGTAGTAGCTTGGGCAGCATTAGAAACTTAGTTCAAGTTCCTAGGCGTTGCGGATCAAGCAAGCTTGGTAAGCCTGGAAAGCTATGCGGGTTGAGTCCTACGACCCAACCATAGATGGCTGCGCGTTGACGACCTTCCACGTCGCGAAACTTGGCGCTGCCAGAAGGCAACCTGATGTTGCCTAGATGCAACATGACGTACGAGATTTGCAACCAGAGTGTTCGCTCTTCAGGTCCAGAAAAGCCGTTGAACAGCTTGATTACAGTTGTTTACGCCCGGAGGCGTTCGCATTGGCACGCGAATCCGGGAAGAGACATAGCCCGTGCCTGGTAACGAATGTGTGTCTTGAAGACGCTTGCTGATCCAAATTTCTCTAGCGGTGTTGGACATCGCAAATCATGCTGACTAATAGGCCTGGCGAGGATCTACGTAGTCACACAAGCGAGCACGAACTTGCCTGAACAGACTTTACAACAACGGCAAACTTCAAAGTATCAGCTCGCTCTAGCGATTGGCTGTTTGTTTGCACTAGCGATCAGCCTCTTTTCTCCGGTATATCCAAAAGAGCAATGGCTGCAACACATGCCCACAGTTGTTGGTCTGCTTAGCCTATTCTTGTTTTCACGCACTGGCTACTTTAGCTGCACGTCAGCGACCTGCATTGCGGTGTTCCTGCTGATGCACATTATCGGTGCTCGTTGGATCTACTCCTACGTGCCCTACGATCGTTGGTGTGATGCCTTGTTCGGAAGGAACCTAAGCAATCAATTTGGCTGGCAACGCAACCACTACGACCGACTCGTACACTTTGCTTTTGGCTTTCTCTTCACGTTACCCACTGCGGAGGCAGTCAAGAAGTTGTCTGGGTTGAATCGCTGGCTCGCGCTCGGTGCTGCGTTTACGGTTGTCGCCGCCGTCAGCGCAGCGTACGAAATCCTAGAATGGGGTTTGGCCGTCGTTGCCGCTCCCGAGTTTGCCGAACGCTACAACGGGCAGCAGGGCGACTATTGGGATGCCCAGAAAGACATGGCTCTCGCTTGCCTGGGTAGCCTGCTGGCAGTGGCGGGGCTCAGTTTGGCCCGCTCTATACTGCCTACTCAGAGACCATTGCAGGCGGAAGATTAAGCTTTAAGGCTATTCCTTTAGGAACTGAAGCCAGCCGAGTGTTTCCGCGACGATCACGGGAAAATTGTAGAGCCCGTGAAACGACATCGCAGCGTAGAACCACGGTATGCCGTCGGCAAGGCGAGGCCGGCGGAGGTCTTGGATGGCACCTTGCCAAATCTTAGAGAGACCAATTCCCGCTAGGGTCGAACAGCTCACATGCAAAGCGACGCATACCGTCCAGCGGAAAAGCTCGAAGGCGGCGGTGTGCTGCGGTACGTAGATGTTGAAGTAGATGAGGTTTTCGATTGCTGCGAACGCCAAACCTCCTGCTATTGCGCAGAGCATTATTTGAAAAGGCGAACTGAACAAGTAAGGTCGTTTCTCAACGATCCACAGCGCTAAGAGCACTTTGGTTATCTCTTCGGTGATCGGACCCATAATCACGGCACCGAGGAGCTGGACAAGATTCGCTATCCCACCACCGCCCATTGAAATTCCGCCGAACAATGCACCTATGATTCCCAGTGGTCCGCAAGCCGCGATCACGAGAAGTGCCACCAACCACGTCTTCTCTCTACTTGTACGTTGGAGCTCGAACGTGAGCCAATTCGCGTAGGTTAGTTGGTCTGCCTCGGGAGGAGCGTTGAGTTCGCCGGCTAGCGTGGGCTCTTCCCAGACGTTGTGTTCAACGTGATCGGCTAGCTTGGATTTCTGCCACTCACGCTGAAGCAAATCTTCTGCCTGGGCTTCACTCGGATCGAGCTGCGGAGCCGCGTCGGCCAAGTGAGGCTCGAATTCGATACCATCTTTGCGAGAATGCTTGCTCATCCTATCGACTCGAATCGCTTTGACTGACGATCAGGTAAGCGCGAGGTGATCCAGGATTGATCAATCCTACCGCCGGGACTGATTTATCCGGCTAGACTGCGCTAAACCGTCGGAGCGTCATACGTGTAGGCCGTTGCGCTGGCGAGCACAGCAACCATGGCCGCCCCTTTTTTAGATGCCGTGCTGCCACCAACATCGGCAGTTTGGATGCGCACGTTGCAGATGGCATTGTGGCCCAAAGCTTGTGCTTGCTCCACTAATTGCTGAGTCGCCTCGCGTCGTGCACGCCCGAGTAACGAGTGATAACTGCGCACTTCACCACCAAATAGTCGGCGTATATTTGCCAGAAAGCTCTTGAGGTAGTCCGTTGCCACAACTGTCTCGGCAACCACCATTCCAGGAGTGGTGCCAGCCGTAGCAGCAGGAAAGCTCTTCAAGGTGGTTACCAGAAAGCTGCCATTGGCTGATTCGCGTCCTTGCAGTCTGGCATAGTGCCGACGTTCGGCAGTTCGGCCAAATATCCAACCCACCAAGATCAGGAAGAACAAGAATAAGACTTCACCCATTGCGGGACCTCGTTATTGGATTGCTTAGCGATGATCTCAGGGAAGAAGGGCTCAAGCCTCGGTCAGAGTCACCGCCGTGCCGTAGGCATACAATTCAGCGGCCCCTGCCGTGACAGCGCTGGTAGTGAATCGTACATTCACCACGGCATTCGCGCCCAATTGCTGAGCTTGGGCCATCATGCGTTCGACCGCTTGGCGGCGAGACTCCGTAAGCAATTCTGTGTAACCCTTCAGCTCGCCACCTACGATGTTCTTCAGGGAAGCGGCAAAGTCGCGTCCCACATGTTTTGCGCGAACCGTGTTGCCCTGCACGAGGCCCTTAATTTCGGCGACATGGTAGCCGGCGACAGTTTCGGTATTCGTGACGATCATCAGAGGATATCCCAGAGATAGGAGTGAGCATTAGTTTTCTTAGATTGTCGCACCTAGTAAGTAGGCACTATTGTGGTGATCCCCGTCCCCCACTGCAAGCCTCTAGAAACGGAGTCCTCCTAGCTTTGGTGAAGTGAACCCACAGATTGAGCTCATAAAAAATATTCGATCGTAGAGCCGACACTGATAAATCCATGGATTGGTGAATCAGAGGCTGTAATTCCGGTCCAATACCTGTGAGTATGATGGCTGTCCTGTGACTACCCCAATTGTTCCATCTCCGACGTGCAAGTGCCTTAGAATATGACAGACTCCACTGACAGTAATCATGGACATGAGCAGACGCGTCTCCTACCCAAGTCCATCAGTAAATGGCTCAGCCTGGGTGTTTTCTTGGTGATCTCAGGGGCAGCAATCACCATTGGCCAGTTTTACCCACCCGATGCGTGGTTCGACTCACTGGCAAAGCCGTTTTTCAACCCTCCCAGTTGGGTGTTTCCAGTTGTTTGGACGCCACTCTATATGTTGATTGCAATCTCCGGGTGGCTGCTTTGGAGACACGCTCCCAAGTCTCTCGCAATGGGTTTTTGGGGGGCTCAGATGATCCTCAACGTCCTGTGGACTATCGTATTCTTTGGCTACCACAGGCCTGGGTGGGCCTTGATTGAGATTGTCCTGCTCTGGTCGGCGATCGGAGCAACAATCTTATCCGCCCGTTCGGCTAGCAGAACGGCCGCAATCTTGTTTCTACCCTATTGGGTCTGGGTGGGTTTCGCGACGCTTCTCAACGCGGCCTTCTGGTGGCTGAATCGTTAGAGATTCTCAAGCCGAGCGGGGATACCTCAAATCCGGCAGGTAGGTACAATAGTGCGATTCTTTCACTACTTCATCGCGACCAAGAACGAACTGATATGGACTCAGGTACCGACGCCACAGACAAGTCCTCACGAAACTTCATCGAGCAGATCATCGACGCCGATCTGGCTGCGGGTAAGAATGGAGGACAGGTGCATACCCGTTTTCCTCCGGAGCCGAACGGCTACTTGCATATTGGTCACGCGAAGAGCATTTGCCTGAACTTTGGCATTGCGAAGCAATACGAGGGCAAGTTCAACCTGCGCTTCGATGATACAAACCCGGCTCGCGAAGAGCAGGAATACGTCGATGCCATTATTGACGACATGCGCTGGCTGGGCTGCGAGTGGGATGATCGCCTATTCTACGCATCCGATTACTTTCAGCAGCTTCACGATTGGGCCGTGCAACTGATTGAGGCGGGCAAGGCCTATGTATGCGATCTCGATGCAGAGCAAATGCGCGAGTATCGTGGCACGCTAACCGAGCCTGGCAAGCCGAGCCCCAATCGTGAACGTACGGTCGCAGAAAATCTCGAACTATTCGCCAAGATGAAAGCCGGCGAATTCGCCGATGGCGAGCGCACGCTTCGCGCAAAGATCGACATGGCCTCGCCGAACATCAACTTGCGCGACCCGGTCATGTATCGCATTAAGAAAGCCCACCATCAGCGCACGGGCGACGACTGGGGCATCTACCCATCGTACGACTTCACGCACGGTCAAAGCGATTCGCTCGAAGGCATTACGCATTCAATTTGTACGCTTGAGTTCGAGAATCACCGGCCGCTCTATGATTGGTTCTGCGATTCTCTGGGGATTCATCACCCTCAGCAGATAGAATTCGCGCGGCTGAACATGACGTACCTCGTCATGAGCAAACGCAAGCTGTTGCAACTCGTCACTGAGAAGCACGTCAACGGTTGGGACGACCCGCGCATGCCAACCATACGCGGCCTACGTCGTCGCGGTTACACGTCGCACTCGATCCGGTCCTTTTGCGAGCGAGTTGGCGTCACGAAGGTCAATAGTACCATCGATATGGTTTGGCTCGAAGACGCCATACGCGAAGACCTTAACGAGAATGCACCTCGTCGCATGGGCGTTCTGCGGCCGCTGAAAGTGGTGCTCACCAACGTGCCCGAGGGCGAGACGGCCAAGGTTTGCGAGCTGCCCAACCATCCGCAGAACGAAGAGTTCGGCACGAGGAAAATAGAACTAGGTCGCGAGATTTACATCGAACAAGATGATTTTCAGGAGGACGCACCCAAAAAGTTCTTCCGCCTCAAGCCCGACGGTGCAGTGCGACTCCGCGGAGCAGGCATCGCGGTTTTGGACGAGATCGTCAAGAACGAGGCGGGTGAAGTCGTCGAGCTGCACTGTGCCTTCAACCCTGATACAACGGCGAAGCACAATGAAAAGAAGGTGAAAGGAACAATCCACTGGGTTAATGCAGAGCAGGCTGTGGAAGCTGAGGTGCGTTTGTATGATCACCTATTTCAAACGGAGAACCCCAACAAGGCGCCCGAGGGCTCCACGTTTCTGGACAACCTAAATCCCAGCTCGTTGGAAACAGTCACCGCGAAGCTAGAGCCGTCACTCTCGCATGCCGAAGCAGGCGAGAAGTATCAATTCGAACGCCTGGGCTACTTTCATGTTGATCCTATCGACTCCAACCCTGGGCAGCCCGTTTTCAATCGTACGGCGACCCTACGTGATAGTTGGGCTAAGTCGAAGTCTTGATGCGTGGCCGGGGTGCTTGAGCACCCCGGGCCATGGGTTAGGGCCTCGGAAGGTAAGTTGACTCCAGGCCTTCTCAAGCGTTAGGCTGAACCGCAACGGCAGGCCGCAAGAAGCGGTTTCCGACCTGTTTCTTACTCTGGAGGTTTGCAATGCCTGAGTCAATTCGCCCTGATCGTTCTAGTAGCCGTTGGCTCTGTAGCCTGCTGGCAGTCTTGACGGCATGCGGTCCGGCAACGACCGTGCTCGCTCAAGAAGTGCAGCGTCCTGTCCCACCACGCTCTGTTACGCAGCCGGCACCTAATCCGCAACGTACGACCGACGATACGACACTTTTGGGGAACAAGGCGATGGCGCCTGCCTCGGAAATCGATCTCTCCTACGCTCTGTCAGATGCGGCAGTCATCCTCGTTGCTCGTCCCGGGCAGGTACTCAACTCTGCCATGATGGAGATGATGCCCACCGAAGTCATCCAGGCTGCTTCGATCAAAGAAACGGGGCTTGATCCGCTCAAGGTAGATCAAATTGTGCTCTCTGTTTCTCCACCCGCTAACGGGCCACCTAATTACACGGCACTCGTGCGTTTCGCCGAAGCGGCAACACTCGACTCGGAACAGCTAACTCGCCACACGCAGCCAGGCGAAGTGAACGGCAAGGACTACTTGAAAAGCCAAGATTTCATGGCACCCAGCATCCTGCAACCCGATGAAAAGTCGTTCCTGCTCACGCCCGACTTCTCCATGCAAGAGCTCACCAAGCCCGATCGGATCAACGGCGTCGGGCCACTTGCTGCTAAGGTGGCAGCCGCAACACGGGGAGATGATTTTTTCCTTATGGTCGACGTGGCCGCCATCCGACCACTATTGCAAATGGGAATGCAGCAGGTTGACTTGCCGCCGGAGCTGGATGACTTGCGAGAACTTCCTGATTTGATCAGCACGGTTGAATTCCGAGTGAACTTCTCGAACCAGAGCCTCACGAACTTAGTCGTTACTGCCAACGATGAAGCTGCCGCCGACAAACTCATGCATATCGTTGAGAGCAAGAAAGCCTTGGTCAGGGCAAAAGCCCAGCCAGAGATTCAGAAGGCACTTGCTTCGGACGATCCAGTTGAGCAAGCCTCGGGCCGATACGGCACGCGCATGCTGAAAAGGATGGACGAAAGCGTCCAGTTCGATCGCGATGGTGTCAGGTTGACTCTATTTCAGCACGATCCGAAAGTTGACGGCAGTGGAGGATTGCTTACGAATTACGCGACTATCGGCGTTTTGGTCGGCCTGCTCTTGCCTGCCGTACAAGCGGCTCGCGAAGCGGCTCGGCGGAACATGTCAATGAACAACATGAAGCAAATCATGCTAGCGATGCACAACTATCACGACACTATGGGGCAGTTCCCGGCGCATGCGAGCTATGACGACGAGGGCAATCCATTGCTGAGCTGGCGAGTGCATATCCTGCCATTCATTGAGGAGCAGGCTCTCTATGAGCAGTTTCATCTCGACGAACCGTGGGACAGCGAGCACAACAAGACGCTCATCGAAAAAATGCCCGATGTTTACGCTGAGCCGAGTGCTGCAGTCGATCCAAGAGATGGCAACACCCATTACTTAGCGCCTGTTGGAGGAAGCCTTGCATTCGATGGTACGAGCAATGGGATAGCATTAAGAAAGTTCACCGATGGGCTATCGAATACTATTGCTCTCTTGCAAGTCGATAACACGGCGGCGGTCACTTGGACCAAGCCGGCAGACTGGGAGCTGAACGCCAAGAAACCATTGGCTGGGCTCGACCAAGCAATTCATCCAGCGATCTTTCTGGCGGGGCTGGCCGATGGAAGTGTGCACTCCATGTCGTTCGCCATCGACCCGGAAATGTTCAAGGCATTGCTCACACGCAACGGTGGTGAAGTCGTGAACTGGTAGTCAATTATCGTAACCAATAAACAAACTTAGTTAGCCCGCGAACACAGTATTGCTTACGAGTTAGCTCGCGCGGTGTTGGCGTATGGCGATAATTCCACGCGAGGCGTAGCTCGCGGGCTAGTTTATTCACAGCGTGCAATGTTGCTCAAGCGAAAGCAAAACTGATGTCCGAGCAACTTCCAGGTAGCAACGACGAAACGATCGTCAGAGCAACCGATCCAGCGTTGCTCGATCAGTCGAGCGGCGAGGCCTCGACCGGCGACCAATCATCGAAAGAGGGCCTGCGCAAATCGGCCCGACGCCGTGTTGCCTTAGTATCTGATTCCAGCCCGCAAATGTCCGCGGAAACGCGGGCGCTACTACGGGGCCGACTCCGCATCTTAGCGGTAGTGCTCATGAGCGGGTTTGCCATGTTTCTTGTCTGGCGACTTGCAATGGCAGCGCGGGGCGAAGGAGCGGTGGGACCAGCCGGTATCCCTTACGCCCATTTGGCGGTCACCGTGCTGTTGGGGCTCATTTCGTGGAAGCTGTGCGCCAAGTGTGACCTGTCACTTCCTAAATTAAGAATAGCCGAACTCTTAATCGTTGGTTCCTCGGCCGCCTTCTTTTTCGTTCTGGGAACCCAGCGTCTCGAACACGACGCACTCTCGCTCCAAGGGCACACCCACATTCCCAACATCGGTGGTCCTTGGCAGTTTCTCATCTTCTGCTACGCGCTTTTTGTTCCCAACACTTGGCGAAGGGCAGCAGTGGTGATCGGGCTGCTGGCACTGGGGCCGCTAGTTGTAATCGGAGTGGTTGCCTGGCAGTCGCCCGCGTTCCTTAACCTCGCAGGGATGCAAGCCTTTCGCGGCGTGTTCATCGAGCACGCCCTGATTGCACTGATGACTGGTGTTTCAGCGGTGGTTGGTGTGAAAACAATCGGCACACTCCGTCGCGACGCATTCCTGGCGAAACAGCTCGGCCAGTATCGTCTGAAGCAACTCATTGGCAGCGGCGGCATGGGCGAAGTCTATTTGGCCGAACACGAGATGATGAAACGCCCTTGTGCGATCAAGGTCATCCGACCTGAAAAGGCCGGCGACCCGCAGGTGCTCGCTCGTTTTGAACGCGAAGTTCGCGCTACGGCGAAGCTATCGCACTGGAATTCAATCGATATCTACGATTACGGAAGCACCGACGATGGTACTTTCTACTACGTCATGGAGTATCTTCCCGGACATAATTTGGGCGAGCTAGTAGAAATGCACGGCCCTCTGTCAGCGGGGAGGATCGTGTACCTCATGCTTCAAGTCGGTGAAGCGCTGGCCGAAGCGCACGACCAGGGGCTCGTGCATCGCGATATTAAGCCGGCTAATATTTTCTGCGCGTATCGTGGCGGACGTTTCGACGTCGCAAAGCTGCTGGACTTTGGCCTCGCCAAGCCGATGAGCGATGTCACCGAAGCGGGCCTGACTGCCGCTGGCTCTATCACGGGCTCGCCCTTGTTCATGTCGCCCGAGCAATCTACTGGCAGTCCTAATGTCGATGAACGCAGCGATGTCTATTCTCTCGGCGCGGTCATGTACTACATGGCTACGGGTCGGCCCCTGTTCGAGTATGAACAACCGTTGCGAGTGATTGTGGCCCACGCGTCGGAAGAGCCCATTCCGCCCCGCGAACTCTGCCCCGATTTGCCGCTCGAGCTTGAAGAACTAATCCTCCGATGCTTGGAAAAACAGCCTGAAGACCGCTTTCAAACGGTCGCTCAGTTGCTCGTGGCACTTGAAGAAGTCCCCGTCGAGCCGATTTGGACTGTTGCTGATGCGGCCGCTTGGTGGAAAGACTTCGGCTGCCCGAAACGCAAGGCACTCGCCCGCCAGGTGCAGGAATTAGCAGCCATTTGAGCTGCGGCGCGAACCCAGAGCCTAGTTTGTGCGACCAGTACAGTGAACCTCGTCGGGACGGTGAGGCTCAAATCTGTTTCGCGCGACTTTCTCGGCGCGACTTTCGCACTGATTAGCTTCCGCGTAGAATGCAGGGCTCGCCGCGGTGCATAGCTGCCGTTGGTACTGTTTACGCCAGCACCGGGCCATTTGTTGAAGTTCTCAAGTTAGAAGGTAGATTCGATATGTCAGAAGCCGCTCATCCCCGCACACTGTTTGAGAAACTCTGGGATAACCACGTTGTCCACGCGGAAGAGGGTCGGCAGACGATTCTCTACATCGATCTGCACCTCGTGCATGAAGTGACCAGCCCGCAGGCGTTTGAGGGGCTCCGCCTTGCCGGCCGCCAAGTTCGCCGGCCTGAGCTAACAATCGCCACGGCAGATCACAATGTGCCGACGAGCGATCGCAGCTTGCCGATCCTCGATCCGATCTCCAAACAACAGATCGACACGCTCAGCAACAACTGCAAAGAGTTCGGCGTTAAGTACTACGACCTCAATGACGTTCGCCAAGGCATTGTCCACGTGATCGGCCCCGAAATGGGTTACACGCAGCCCGGCATGACCATCGTGTGCGGCGATAGCCACACTTCTACACACGGTGCTTTTGGAGCGCTTGCGTTTGGGATTGGCACCAGCGAAGTCGAGCACGTGCTCGCCACGCAGACGCTGCTGCAATACAAGCCGAAGACGCTCGAACTACGCGTTGACGGCCAAGTTGGTCGCGGTGTTACGGCTAAGGACATTGTGCTCTATCTAATTGGTCAAATCAGCACGAGCGGCGGCACCGGTTATTGTGTGGAGTACACAGGCGAAGCGATTCGTGCGTTAACCATGGAAAACCGCATGACGGTTTGCAATATGTCGATCGAAGCGGGTGCTCGCGCCGGGATGATCGCGCCCGACGAAGTGACCTATGAATACCTGAAAGGTCGCGAGTTCGTCCCGGCGGACTTCGACGCAGCCGTCGCCAAGTGGCGTAAGTTGCCTAGCGACGAGGGCGCCACTTACGACAAGTCGCTCGTATACGACGCTGCCAACATTGCCCCGCAAATCACCTGGGGAACTAACCCTGGGCAAGTCACTTCGGTCGACAAGAAGGTTCCCATGCCAGCGGAATTTTCCGACGAGACGGAGCAAAAAACCACTGCGCTGGCTCTCGAATACATGGGCCTCAACGGTGGCGAGTCGCTTACCGATATTAAGCTCGACCGAGTATTTATTGGCTCTTGTACGAATGCACGCATCGAAGACCTGCGTGCCGCTGCTGCGGTAGCCAAGGGCCACAAGGTTGCCGGCAGCGTGAGTGCCATGGTCGTGCCTGGTAGCGGCCAGGTAAAAAAGCAGGCAGAAGAGGAAGGCCTCGACCAAGTGTTCAAGGAGGCAGGCTTCGACTGGCGTGAAGCCGGCTGCAGCATGTGCCTAGCGATGAACCCTGACAAACTCGATCCGGGTGAGCGCTGTGCTTCGACCAGCAATCGCAACTTCGAAGGCCGACAAGGCAAAGGCGGTAGAACGCACCTTGTGTCTCCCGAAATGGCCGCCGCCGCCGCCGTGGCCGGTCACTTTGTTGACGTCCGGGAATGGAACTAAGCTCTCCTCCGGTCCGCATCTCAATAATTCCCTCTCCCCTTTCGTATTTCCACTTTCGCTATGAACGCTTTCACAACTCACGCCGGCAAAGTCGTTTCGCTCGACCGTGCCAACGTCGATACCGACCAAATCATTCCTAAGCAGTTTCTCAAACGAATTGAGCGAACCGGCTTCGGTGAGTTCCTGTTCTGGGACTGGGCCCGCCGCGACGACGGCACCTTGAATATGGCCTTCGAGCTAAATCGGCCCGAGGCTGCCGGTGCCAGCATATTGCTCACTCGCCGTAATTTTGGCTCCGGTTCGAGTCGCGAACACGCCCCGTGGGCTCTGGAGGACTATGGTTTCCGCGTAATCGTGGCGCCGAGCTTTGCTGACATCTTCTACAACAACTGTTTCAAGAACGGTCTGCTCCCTATTCCGCTCAGCGAAGAGCAAATCGAGGAGCTTTTTCAGCGAGCCGCGAAGCATGAAGGATATCAGCTTACGGCCGATCTTGAGAAGCAAACGCTTACCGACGAACATGGCTTCACAGCAAGCTTTGAGGTCGAGCCGTTCCGTCGCCATTGCCTTATGAATGGCCTCGATGACATCGCGCTTACGCTTGAACAAGTTGATAAGATTGATGCCTTTGAAGCAGCCCGCGCTTAGTTGTCAGCGTTGTCAACGTGATTTCATGTCATTCCGACCGAGCGACAGCGAACTAGGAGTCCAGTCTGGACTAAGGGGAACGGAAACCATGCTCACAAGTTGGCAATTCGTCTCTCTTGCTACAGCTCTAATGTACTTCGGCTGCTTCGCCTTCACCACTGCCGTGGCTCAGCAGACTGATGATGAGTCGGAACGTTTTAAGGTCACCGTAGTCGCAGAAGGGCTCAGCAACCCTTGCGGCTTGGTTGAGCGACCGGGCTCCACAGCTGCTGCAGGAAGTGAAGTCTTCTTTTCAGAGAGTGGTGCGGGCAAAGTTTGCAGCTTTCGCACCAATTCGCCAGAAGCGATTGCGGATCAAATAGAGGGATTTTCCGTTGGCCCTTGGGCATTGGATGAGAACTTAGCCGTTGGTCCCCTTGGCTTAGCTTTCCTGAAGAAAAGTAAGCTTGTGGTCGGATGTGGTGGATCGGGCAGCGGGCAAGACGAGATGCTCGTATACGATCTACCTACGACTACACAAGACGAGCCGGCAGCTCCGATTGGCTCTCAGAGGTCTGACTATGTTCTGGGGCCAATTGGCGAGAGCAATCGCAGCATGACAGGCGAAGGAGGCTTTTTTTCGCTGGTCGCCAAGCCCGACGTTGCCCTGTTCGCCACTTCCAGCGGCGATTCTAGGCACGGCTGGCTATTGAAGGCGTCCATCGCCAAAAATCGCGCCTCCGACCTGCAGCCGTTTATCGCCACACGAGAAACCAATCAGTGCGAAACGCCGCTCGCTGCAACGCTGAATCTTGTCGAAAGCGACCGCGGCTACTTAGTGGTTGGCCTATGTGGGCGACTTGGTGCTGAGGCGGGCGAAGAAGCTCTCCGCGATAGCCGCCTCGCTTTTTACAGTCCCCACAGTGGCCGCTTAGCACTTGCTTTGGATACGGGCTTGCAAGACATTTCCGCCCTGGCGTTTAGTCCCACGGGGCAACTCTACGCGGCCGACATGGCCTGGGACGACGAGCAGGCCGGCGGCGTCTACCGATTGGACGAACATCTGGTCGAAGGAAAACAGACCTGCCGTGCCGTAAAGATTTGCTCCGTGCCGCGACCTAGTTCGCTACTGTTTGTTGACACCGACCAGCTTTTCGTCACTGCTTATGGAGCAGCCTCAGAAGACCAAAACGCTGGCTCCATACTCAAAGTCACTGGCGAGTTTTAGCCACCAGCGTTTTTCAATTGCGACTAACGTGCTCAAAGCAAAAAGGAACCAAGAATATGTCACGACGTGAAAAGATCGAAGCCATGCTCGCCGAAGAGCCGGGTGATATTTTTCTACGGTACAGCTTAGCCATGGAGCAAGACAAGGAAGGTGAACACGATGCGAGCCTCTCCAATCTTGTCGAGCTTACTCGCGAGGAGCCCGCTTACGTACCAGCGTTCTTCATGATGGGCCAGCAACTGGCACGACTAGGACGTACCAGCGATGCCCGCAGTGTGCTGCGCGATGGTATCGAAGCGGCTCGCATCCAAGAAGACTCTCACGCCGCGGGTGAGATGAGCGAATTCCTCGCATCGTTGGGTTCCGCAGAAGAACAACGCGACGTGTGAATCGCTGAGGATGCCAGACCTGCGCACTTCTTGTGGGGCAATTACTTCTTACAAGCACTGGCCACAGCGCACGAAGTGCAGCTCGCGCAACCCCCCTGCCCCATTGCTTCCTCAGTGCCGCAACCTGGGCCGCAACCTTCCGCGAGCGTTTCACTGAACTTGCGAAACTCGACGCTCGTTTCGTATGTGGCTGCCAATTCCTGGGTGAGGCTCTTGGCAGCCGCAGGCGGATCGCCAAAGAAGTAAAAGAACAGCCCCTGCCCGTCGAACAAATGTTCGACATCCATCAGCGTGGCTTCGATCTGGTTTTTCGCCAGTAAGGTGCTGCATGCCTCGAAAGCGGCGTGGCGATGCTTGTTGAGTCGTGCTTCTAGAAGATCGTCTTCCACGCCCATAGGCCGAAGAATTTGCCCGTCAGTCCCCCTGGCTTCCATCGACTTTTCGGTTTGGCTGAGCACTTCGCCCACTTCCAAGCCTCGTGGGCTACGGATGATCACCCGTTTCCCGCGTGGGTACAGCAGCGCATCAACTGCCACAAAGCAACCAACGTTGCCGAGCAAGCCGTAGCGGACGAAGTGGTGAGCCATTGAAGAATCAGCGATTTGAATCAGCGATTTAGTAGTGCAATAATAGCGGTGGAGCCCTTATTCTTGCTGTTTCAAGTGCCATTGCCTAGCGAGAATTGTGGCGTTTACCGGTCGAGGCGTAGCTCGATGGCTAACGGATAGTACAATTGGAGCCCATGCAGCAGGCACTCTGGATCCAATAAACCACGAAGTGATAGAAGCAATTTTTTATGTCGATCACCACCGAAACGAACAATTCGACCGCAGAGCATCAAGTGAACCAAGATTGGAACCAGCTTGCGAGCCGAGTTCTCGAAGGGCACCAACTATCCCGCGAGGAGGCAATGGCGATCCTGGCGGCGCCAGATGAGCAAGTACCCGCACTAATCGCGGGAGCCTTTGAGCTTCGCAAGCACTACTTTGGCAAGACGGTGCAGCTCTATTTCCTCATGAACGCCAAGAGCGGCCTCTGCCCTGAGGATTGCGGCTATTGCTCGCAATCGAAGATTTCCGACGCGGAGATTCCTAAGTACAACCTACTCAACCGCAAGCAACTGCTGGATGGTGCCAAGGTGGCTGCTGAGCGAGGTGCGAAGACCTATTGCATCGTAATTTCTGCTCGTGGTCCCACGGAACGTGAGATCCAAGCAGTCGAGCAAATCGTGCCCGAAGTGAAGCAGCAGTACGGCCTGGATATTTGTGCATGTCTCGGCTTGCTCACTCCCGATCAGGCTGAACGATTGGCGGCGTGCGGCGTAAATCGCGTGAACCACAACTTGAACACGGGCGAGGAGTTTTACAGCGAAATCTGCTCGACTCACACTTTTGCTGATCGCGTCGACACTTTGAAGGCGGTTCGTGGTGCTGGTATGGAGCTTTGCTCCGGCGGAATCGTAGGCATGGGCGAGCAGCCGGCGGACGTTGTGTCGATGGCCATCGAGCTGCGTGACTTGGGCGTGGAGTCGATACCCGTAAACTTTCTCAACCCGATTGAAGGTACGCCGCTCTCCGGGCAAGACGAGCTTACGCCCAACTATTGCCTGAAAGTGCTAGCAATGTTTCGCTTTGTGAATCCCGATCGGGAAATTCGCATCGCGGGCGGCCGCGAGATTCACTTGCGAAGCTTGCAGGCCATGGGCCTCTACGCGGCCAACTCCATCTTTGTAGGCGACTACCTGACCACTCAGGGGCAAATCCCTGAGGAGGACTACGCCCTCATCCGCGATCTAGGTTTCGAGGTCACTGGCTCTGTCGAAGCAGAGGCAATCCAAAGCAGCTAGATTGCCCACTCCACGAAACCGAAATATTTCGAGCGATCGGCTCAATCACCGCAACCCTACTGACCGATAAGCAGATAGAACCCCCCTCTCTTATCTGCTTTCTAGGGATGCGCTCTAATGTTGCGTCAATCAATAGTCGGTTTGCTGTTACTAAGCCTTTGCACGGCGGTGCCCTGCCAAGCCCAAAACGCTTCGAACTCGAAGACGCGGCGGCCCTCGCTTGCTTCACGGCTGAGCTCTTTTCGCGATGTTTTCCGTCGCGACGATGAGAAACCAGCCGCTAGCAATTCGAAACTCTCGGCGAGCGGCCTCTTCGGTGGCGGCAATGGTCAGGAGCAGGGAAATTCACGTCCGCCTATGCCGTACGATCCGGCCGACTTGAAGCGTCCTGCAACGGCTTCGCAAAAGCAACCGAGAGTCATCACTGAAGACATTTCGGTCAATCCGCGATCACAAGTCAGCGCCAGAGTGGTAGCACCTATCACCAAACCGGCCGCGGAGCCAGTTGCGATCGACACGCGGCGTTCTCCCATGTTCGGTAGTCGCAAGGATGAACTCGACGAAGCGCTGTCTGACTTGTTCGCTCCAGCCGGCGGCGATATTTCACAGCCACCAGCAGCTTCCGGCCGGGAAGAGCTTCCCAGTTATCTCCAAGGGCTCGTTGCCGAGGAAGAACCCGAGCCAGTAAGCACGATCAAAACAGCTGCAAATTCAGCAACTAAGAAATCCGCAACTAGGAGTACTCGTAGTAACCCGTTCGATCTGCACGGTGCTTTGGCTCCTGCAGAGCTGACCAAAGAAGCAACTCCATCAGCCAAGCCTGAACTGCCGAACGTAGATACCGCCATCAGCGAGAGCCTCGGCACCATTTCCCGTGAAAAGCTTGACGTCATCCCTGGACCTACCGCTAGCCCAGAGCCTATCGGCGCAGAAACTGCGGTGGAAGAGGCACTTACCGCAGCGATGCCTACTCCCATTGCAGTGCCAATCACTGTTGAGACGCATAGAGCATCTGCCGAAACAAAAGAAACCAATGCTGAAGAAATCCTTCCCACGGAAGGTTCAGTTACCGACCTGGCAGATTCCTCCACCAGCGAAGCTCAAGAGGCTTTTGCTGAGCGCGTCGAGCCTGTATTCACGGAATCTGTGCCTGTGTCGTCAGGCACGTCAGCACTACCAGTCCAAGCCAGTTCGAATACCTCGTTGGACAACCCAGTCCGCCAAGATAACGTACTTCTGAGCTACAGCCAGCCTATTATTCAGTCGTATGTAGAAGGTCCACGTCGCATCGTCGTTGGTCGCGAATCGACCTATCGCGTTGTCTTGAAGAACTCGGGCGAAACGTCTGCTGAGAAAGTCACCGCTACGGTTGAGGTGCCCATCTGGGCTGACGTCGTCGATGCTACCTCTTCGAGCGGCATTATTGAGCGTTCCGAAAAGGCGAGCCTCGCCGATGAAACCCGCCAGATCGAGTGGCGTCTGCACGATCTTGCCGGGCGTTCGCAACAAACGCTCGAATTGCGCTTAATTCCACGTGCCGGCCGCCCGCTGCAACTGGGCGTTCATTGGAAGCACGCCCCGGTTGGCGCTCAGGCGATGGTCGAGGTGCAAGAGCCGAAGCTGGCACTCATTCTCGCCGGACCAAGCGATGTGCTTTTCGGTCGTCCGCAACTCTACACGCTTACAATCAGTAACCCGGGTACGGGCTCCGCAGAAGATGTCGCCATCCAGCTGACTCCTCCTGGTGGCGGTGTCGATGAAGTCATCAATCACAAGGTGGGCATCCTCGCCCCTGGTGAGTCGAAGGAATTGGAATTGGAGCTTACCGCCCGCGATGCGGGCGAGCTCACCGTGCAAGCCGCCGCTGTTGCAGCCGGCGATCTTTCGGCCGAGACGATAAAGAACGTTCTCTGCCGCAAGCCGGAACTGGAAATCGATTGGCGTGGTCCAGAGAAAAAGTACTCAGGCACCGTTGCTACGTACTACTTCCGCGTGCGCAATCCGGGCACCGCTGCGACGGAGCCTTTCGACGTGAAGCTTGACTTGCCCGAAGGTGGTGAGTTTGTCTCCGCGAGCGAAGGTGGCCGTAAGACCGTTGATGGCAAACAGGTTTCCTGGAAGGCGCCAGCACTTGCTCCAGGACAGGAACGTTTCCTGCAGTTGCGTTGCCAGCTTTCCGCCGGTGGCGACAATAAGATCGTCGTCGTTGCGGAAACCGCTAACGCAGAACTTCGCGACAAGGAAACCATTATCACGAATGTCGTTGCGCTGGCTGACTTGAAACTCCACGTCTCCGACCCTCGTGGTCCTCTGCCCGTGGGCGAGCCCGCGGAGTATGAGATTCGCGTTGTGAATCGCGGCACCACCGCAGCTCATGATGTGAATGTAACGGCACTGTTTTCTGCCGGCATCGAGCCAATCTCGGTGGAAGGTGCTCAGCACTCCATCCGCGACGGTCGCGTTTCGTTCCAGACGATCAAGACCCTGTCAGCTGGTCGCGAGCTCACGCTCAAGATCAAGGCCAGCGCCGCCCAGCCAGGCACGCACGTATTCCGAGCGGAAGTGGGCTGCCCGGACCTCGACATTAAGCTGGCCGCCGAAGAAACCACACGGTTCTTCAAAGACGAACGCCGCTGGGAAGACGCCAGCACAGCTTACTCGGGTAGCGAAGCGAAGCGGTAGAGCGAGAAGGCTGGCGAGTGCCACTGCTGGCCGAGTCTCGCGAAGCGACCATCAAGCAATTGGCCAGGATTGCAACATTGTTTTCGCTATTCGTTTGCACTCAAGCGTTCTTGGAAGCTGCTCCAAAACTGTATGCCCTCATCGTACCGGAGTGGATTCATTTGGCTTCGAAAGTAGTTTAACGAATCCAGCTGATCCTGCGAGACTTTTGAATAAGAGTAGCCGGCAACAGCCATAGGATTCACCCACTCGGGATCGCCCGGATCATAATGACGCACGTAGGCACCGTTCTCGTCGGTGACAATATTCGCCAACAGAACCGGCAAGACCATCTGCAACTCACGCAACCCTTTTTCCTCGAACGTCATTCCTTGGGTCGCTGCATCCCAGGCCCTGACAACATTGGCGGGCGTTGAGCTGTCAGGAAAGCGAATGCCATAGCCAATTCCCGTTTGGGTCAAGCCATCGCGATTCAAATCGACCTGAGCCGGCGGCGGAATCAATAGGTTCAACGCCCCTTCTTCAGTCAGCGAGTCCACCTGGATCGGTTTGGCTAAAAAATTGACTTCTTGAACCACGCCCAGTTCATCGCTGGTAAGGTTATTCAAGAAGGTCTTGGGATCGATGTAGCCGCCTTCGCTATGAGCCCGCACAACAAGTTCGCCGAACGACTGCTCCAATTGGTGGCGGTTTTCAACCGACGAGTACCGACCGCTCAATTCCAAGTCGAACCAATTGGAAACCGATTGAGCGATTTGCTCCGTCAACGGCTCTTCGGTCGCAGTGGCTTCGGCGGATTGATAGCCTTCGCGGCCAACCGCTTCTAAGACCTGACTGAAAATGTTTTGAACGTCGTGGCCCAGTCGAACGCGTTTATCGGAGAACGTTTCGATGCTAGCGTTTGCCGATTCGATTTTCATTGATTCACTTCGAGGAATGGAAGGTAGAGATGGTAATCGACCGAGCCAGACGGGGGTTTTACCGATGGATCACTACCGAGGGCGAAATGTACCGCGGATAATTTCGGTCACGGCAACGTTTCGCTGCTCGCTATCCGTATTGGGCAGCCGATTGTTCGCTAACCCCGAAGATCCCGCGATAAATCCCGGGGCTATTAATTCGTGAGCGGAGGAATTCAGCCGTCAGCTCACGCCCCCTCAAACCCGTCGGCTCTGCCGGTGCTCGTTCAGTCTTTCCCTTGAAGAAACTCCGTAGCTTTCACTTACGGGTCTCTTAAACTTAACTTCGGCCTCCACCGACGATACCTTGAGTGAGACCCCATGTACCCTTTAGAGCCAGTAAAGGCGGGTTTTAAACGCCTGATACCGCCTTACTTTGCTCCGAAGCGAGCCCTCAGGAATCCACGGGTTGAGAAGAATTGCCCAGCATTCCTTTCGAGGCAGTTGGGGCTCGTCCCAATCCATCAACACGCTTGACACCATTTCTGAGATTGTGTTGGAAATCCACGCTGCGGCTTCAAAACCGGGGACGCACGTCTTCCGGGCAAAAGTCGGCTGCACAGACCTCGGCACGAAGTTGGCCACTGAGGAAACCACCCGGTGCTTGCCGGATGAACGCCGCTGGGAAGACGCCAGCACAGCGTACTCGGGTAGCGTAGCGGTAGAGCAGGGACTGCCGATTGCGGCTTAGCCGAAATTAAATTAGTTCCTAGCGGTTTTCAACCCACGTGCTCATCAAACACCAGTGGGTCCTCATCGCGCAGGTTCTCAATCCGGATCGACTTCTTGCCGTTGAGCAAGTCGTCAATCAGATTGCCGACCAACTCGCCACGCCAGCCTTGGGAGAGCTTTGGCATCTCATCCCCTTCGGCATAGCCCATGCGATGGGCAATGAACTCGCGAAAGTCGCTGGCTGTGCCGACCATGCTGGCGGCGACCTCCGCCTTGCGGCAGATGGTGGTCATGGCGGGCGTGAGGAACTGACCCAGCAGATTCAGCTGCGACGGCAGCTCGCGACGGCGGCCTTTGGAGTTGCGTTTCTCAGGCGATTCGATGCCGCGGCGAACGCACGCGGCTAGCTCATCGACTTTGCGCTTGAGCAGTCCTTTTTGTAAACCGCGGATGCCGAGAATACGCTCGGGATTGTCCGTCTTGCGGTTGGCAATTTCGACCATCAAGTCGTCGCGTAGGATTCGCTTCTGAGGCTGGTCGAGTTGCTTAGCTTCTTCGTGCCGCCAGTTCCATAGCTCGCGCACGATGGCGAGCCCCGTGGAGTTTAGCTTGCCAATGCCGGAGGTCCTGCGCCAATCGCGACGGTCTTGTGCATCGACCACCTTTTGCGACCAGCTTGCCATCTCCGCTTCAAACCAGCTGAGGCGGTTGCGGCTTTCTAGCAACTCGATCAATTTCTCCCGCAGCGAAAGGAGATAGCGCACATCTTCCAAGGCATAATCGATCTGGGCATCAGTGAGTGGCCGTTTCCGCCAATCGGTGCGTTGCTCCCCTTTGCGAGGCTTGTGATTGAGGAACCTGTTGACGACCGAACCGTAGGCACCTGGATACTCGTTGCTGCACAAGCCGGCGGCGATTTGTACGTCGAACACATCGTGCGGCAGCTTGCCAACGGCACGCAGGATGAAGTTGAACTCCTCACGTCCGGCATGAAGAATCGTGGTGTGCTTGCCTTCAGTCAGCATCTCCCAGAAGGGCATGACATCGACTTCTTGCGGGTCGATGACGGCCATTTCGTCGGCCGTGGCGACTTGGATCAGACATAGCTCGGGATAAAACGTATGCTCGGAGACGAACTCCGTGTCAATTCCGATCAGTGGCGACTTCGCCACACGCTCGCAAAGGGCTTCGAGGTCAGATTGCTGTATTATCGGCTTAGTGGTAGTTGATTCAGGCAAAGCGCTGGCGATCGGTCAGGTCAGTGGAAGTCAATTAGAAAACTTTCGCCATTCTACGATGCCAGCTTGTTTTCACCAATGACCCCTGCTGACCACGAAGACAACGTATTTGGGCAAAAAGTAATAGAACCACAGAGATCACAAAGAGATCGCTCGCTTTGTGGTTAGAAAAGTTCTGCCGTACAGGTAGGCTGCAAGCTTCGGCTTCTATTACTCGATGAATTGCCAAGTCGTGAAGGCGAGGATCGGCAATAGAACCAGGCAGCTGTAAACCATGTAGCCAAAGAAACTGGGCATCTTGACGCCCGATTTCTCTGCGATCGCCTTGACCATGAAATTCGGCCCGTTGCCGATATAGGTCATCGCCCCCATGAATACGGCCCCCATGGAAATGGCTATCAGAATGGGCTCAGGCACTCCGCCGGTATTACCGACCAGTCCTGGTTCCTTCGCTGTTTGGAAGAACACTAGGTACGTTGGTGCATTATCCAAGAATGCTGACAGCCCGCCGGTCGCCCAGAAGAATTCTTGCGGGCCCATGTTCCATTTCTCGACAAGCTGGCTGCCCATAACACCTAAGATTTGCAGGGCCGGTTGCATGCAGATGAAGATGCCGATGAACAATGCAGCGACCTCGACGATTGCATCGTAATTGAATTGATTGAGCTGGCGGATTTGCTTGGAGCCAAAGTACAGGGAAATGCCGACGAGCCCCAACTGCACCATCTCACGGAGATACATCCAAGAATGCCAGTGCGTGCTCGGCAACGCTTTGCTGGGATCTAACAGGGCCACGGCAAACACTACGCCTAACAGCAACGGGACGTTGAGTCTCCAGCCGCTGATACGTAGTCGCCGGGTCTGGGTGACGTCGCGTTGGATATCAGAGACGGTTTCCTTGCGATAGAAGTGGAGTTGGTCAACAAGGCAGTAGGTCGCCAGCAGGAGGCCATTGACCAGCAAGAATTGTGGCCACAAGGAAAGCGTCCATAAAAAGCTGACGCCTGCCAAATAGCCGAGGAACAAGGGCGGATCGCCAATCGGTAGCAAGCAGCCGCCACAATTGCAAACGACAAAGATAAAGAACACCACAGTGTGCGACACGTGGTTGCGTTCTTTGTTGGTTTCCAGCAGCGGCCGAATCAGCAGCATAGCCGCCCCCGTGGTGCCGATAAAGCTCGCCAGCAGTCCACCGGCCGCCATGAACGACGCATTGGTCAGCGGGTTGGCTTGCAGGTCGCCCTCAATACGGATGCCACCAGCGATGGTATAGAGGCTAAACAGCAGTACGATAAACGGAATGTATTCTTGAAGAATCGCGTTGGACAGCACGGCACCCACAAAGCCTATTTGCACGGCCGAATCAGTTGCTTCGAGTGTATGATGCGCTGGCCAGTGAGCTTCCACGGGCGAGTGATGCAGGAAGGCGTAGTAGCTGAGCGTCACGATGCCCAGCCCGACGGCGACTTTGAAGCGATTGATGTTCTCTTCCCACCAATGCTCCGTCTTGTGCATCAGAGGCAGTACCGCGATGCAACCTAGCAGAACCACAAATGGTATGACCGTCCAATAGGGAGGGGCTTCGGCGGCGTGATGGCCAGCGTCGCTTGCCTCGGGGTGGAGATCAATGTCCGTGTGCTCGGCATGGGCACCGACCACTTCGGCCGTCCAGCTTTGCGGCAATCCTGCCACCAGCGCGGCACAATAAGCCATTAAGAGTCCGAAAATGACCCAAACGACCACGCTACCTCGTCGTTCGCCAGTTCTGCTCATGCTTAGTATGTCCGTTGCCACAACTCGATATCCTTTGACGGCGGAGCCCCTCAAGGCTCAAGCCGTTACGAGGTTCCAAGGTTACGTATTGATTGGGTGATCGTCTACGCCGCTCTTTCGGCAGGCAGATTCTTGGCGGAGCGTCCACCGGCGGGGCTAGGCACCCACAGGGACTGCCTGGAGTAAAGTAGGTCACGTATGCCGTTCGGGACGCCTTGCCCTGCTAAGATCTGGCAACATGCGGGAGAGCCCGGTCGATTACCACCCTGATATCCGCTAGAATCCGGCTCTCACGGGGGTGTTTTCTGCCCCTGAACGCAATTCAACGGCACCAATCAAACGAACGACTTGATGGAAACCTGGCTTCAGCCCAATCGTCGCGTGCTCACCCTGGCTATGGTCCCAGCTGGTTTGCTGGCTGTTATTGGTGCACTGCTGTGGCTGACTTTCTCCGCTACCCTGCTAAAAATTCTTGCTGGATGTTTGGTTGTTTTGGGGCTCATCATGCTGTTCGGTCTTGCAAGCCAGTTGCGGCGTCCTCGAATTTCCTACGACTCCGGCCAGGTGCGATTCCACCTGCGAGCCCGCCAGCCCGTGGCCGTTCCGGTTGAACACGTCGAGGCCTTTTTCCTTGGGCAGGGGCCGGCAAGTTTGCCCGTCGGTGCCGGAAAATCCACTGAGACCGTGAACCTTGTGGCCCGACTCTCGCAAAAAGCACCCGAGTGGGCTGAGGTGGAAGTGAAGCAGGCGCTCGGCAACTGGAAAGAAGGTTACGCCACGGTGCGAGGTACCTGGTGCGAACCGCTTACGCCTGATCTGCTGCGTTTCTTGAATCGCAGATTGCGCGAAGTCTCTGAGGCTAACGCTGCCCAGGAGAAGAGTTCTCAAGAGCAGAGCAAGCCAGTCGACAGCGGAGATGCAGCTCGCACATGAGTCGTCTCGATTCTAGCCCAAACGTTTCAAGCACTTTCGATTCGAAATCGCTGGAATCTTCCAGGCAAACGCAATTACTTGTTAGCGTTCGCGATGCCTTGGAAGCACAAGTTACGCTGGACGGCGGCGTCGATTGGATCGATCTCAAAGAGCCGAGCCGCGGCGCCCTTGGAGCGGTCGCTTCAGCGATCGCTGAGGAAGTGGTGAATCTTGTCGGCAATCGCGCACCCGTGTCAGCCGCAGCTGGGGAACTGCTGGATTGGCCCGACTCGCCAGCGCAGGAACTTCTCAACATTACAGGAGTCGACTTACTGAAGTTGGGACTAGCAGGCTGTAGCGAGATACCCCACTGGCAGAAGTTATGGCTCAACGCCGCAGCACAACTTGCAGCAGCCGGCAAGGGGCTGGTAGCCGTCTGCTATGCTGACTACGTGGCGGCTCGGGCTCCTTCCCCGAGCGAGGTCCTTGGCCTTGCTGGCGAATTCTCAGGCAGCACGTTACTAATCGACACCTTCGACAAATCATTGGGCCCGCTGAGTTCCCACCTTTCCACAAAGGTTCTTGCCCAAATTCTGAGCGAGGCAAAATCGCATAATATGCGGACCGTGGTTGCCGGAAAACTACGATTCGCAGACGTTACGCAGCTGCCGTTGGAGCTGATCGATCTCATTGCCGTCCGCGGAGCTGTCTGCCGCGGTGAGCGGAGTGGGCCGCTCGACGCGGGCAAGGTCAGCAAATTTGTCAGACTCATTCGCACTAGAAATGGCAAATTTTCTTGACACGTGCGTAAAAACCCGGATACTCGCGGAAGTGCGTGAAGCTGCTAGCTTTACAATTCGCCTGCCGGAATAGGCCTCCCGGCTCGCCTCATCGCTACACCGACCAGGAGGTTTGCTGTGCTGACTTCGGTTCTCGACGCAATCAGAGAAGGCAAGTGGAACTACGAGCCGGCCTCGACTCCCGAGGAACATTTCGACAGCACGAAGGCGATGCCCGGCTCCGACGAGAAGCTGGAAGTCATGGCAGCTCGTGTAAAAGCCGGACTACCGCTCTGGCACGGGGCGGACCGAATCGACTACGATGACACGAATCAAGACGACACCGAGCCCTAACCGCATCGGGCTCGTTCGCGCTGGGGTTATTGACCCTGTGGCGAGCAGAATTTCACGCCCTATTTATCTCGACCGAGTCTTTCGTGCCCAAATTCAACATAACGATTCCTCACTCTCTCACTGCAGAAGAAGCGAAATCTCGCCTAGAACGCTTCACCGAATCCATGCAGGCGAAGTTCAAGGATCAGGTCAGCGATCTTGACCAGACCTGGAACGACAACACGCTGAGTTTCGGCTTCAAGACCTTTGGTATCAAGATCGCTGGCGATATCACTGCCGAAGACAAAGCATTGCAAGTCAGCGGCAATCTGCCCTTCGCGGCTGCGATGTTCAAAGGCAAGATCGAATCCGAGATGAAAGAGCAACTCGGTCGTTTGGTGAGTTAGCCGCCAGCGGATTCTACGCGATAGCCGCTGTCCGTTTTCACTGCTTGCAGCTTAGCCGGAGCGAGTACCGCGCGCATTAACCCTTCCAGCGGCACCTCCTTGACTTGGCAGTTTACCAGCTCGTTGCGACGTGCCTCGGCCTCGTCGTCCCACTCGACTTCAAGTTTCAACTGTTTTGCGATCTGATCGAGCACTGCCCCAACCGGCTGGTTCTTAATCGTAAGCGTGAACTTCAGCTGGTCATTCGCAGGCTGGTTGCCAATCTCAGAACGTGACGGCTCTGAACGTGACGTTGGTTGCTTGCCATCTAACAAGTCTTGCAGGCGCTGGTGGTATTCGACCGTGCCTGCGACAACTTGCTCATTACCAATGATTCGCTGTGAAGCCGGCGGATGTTCCTCTAGCAAGCTTTGTAGTTTCGGCTTGCTGGCGTATTTCTTACGAATAACTACCGGTCGCTCTAGTTGCTCGATGAGTAAATTTCCTGTTCGCAAATCCACCCGACATTGTAGATCGAACCCAGCAAGTAATAGCGTTGCCCACTGAATGCGCCGCATGGCGGGATAATTGTTAGGATGCCACAGGTCGTGCGGTAGGAGTTCTGCTCCGGAAAGATTCGCCCCACATTCGCTAGCAAGTCTTTCGAGCAGTTGCTTAGGCTCGGTTGGCGTATCCCACGCCGGGCTGCTGTTTTCCAGCCAGCGCCTTGGACGCCCTGCAGGGGTGCGAAGCAGGCTCTTGCTGGCTAATTCGTTGAGCGTCGCTAATTCCTCGGCCGTTTCCTGCGGGCCTAAGTACACGAGCGATTCGAAACACACTGCCCGCGCATCGCAGCTATTCGCAATCGCCTTGAGTGCCTCGTACAGCATTGAGTCACTAATCGTGAGGTCAAACTGCTGATTCGGGTCTACGCGACGATCCAGCCAAATGGCAATGCCGTGACGTTCTTCCAGCCGTCTGAGGGCAGTTCGCAGTTCTTGCCCTTGCCACAAGAGCGACACACGCGTGCTTAGCCGTCGCGAAAGCTCACGGGCAGCCGCCGTGGGCTTCGTAAGGCCGTTTGTAGCCATTCCCATGAAGAGTATGAAAACGAGCGTGCCCAGAAATTGGAAACGCCACATTTTGCACAACCTTCTAGGCATAGGGATGTCAAGCATTTTCTTGAAGACCGTGGGAAAGTAACGCAACTTCGACTGCTCTCTCTATTTTCCGTTGTGAGTCAAAATCCTGCAATTAGAATCGAGGGTAGTGGCACACTTATTGTAATGCAAAGACCGACCAACCCTTTCAATCGATCGAGCAGTCCCGTGGAAGACGATTATCACCCAGGTCCGTTGCTGGTGGAATGGTACGAGCAGTACCTCGTCGATCAAGACGTGACTGCGTTCGTGCGTCTCACTTCCCGTCGTTACTTCGTCGGTACGCTCCAGCGGATCGCTCTCGAGGGACATCGCTCCTCCCGCCGGGCAGCTATTCTTGCGCTCGGTCGCTTGGCCGACTACACAGCGAACAACATCGTTGGCTGTGCGCTTGCCGACTCTGATCGCGGAGTACGTACTCTCGCGGAGCAAGCAATCTGTCGTCTGTGGATGCGCGTCGGCACAGCAGCCGACCAACGGATGCTGGTGGCCATCGAAGAGCAGCTCGACGATCGTGAATACGACCGCGCTGCTACGCTGGCCGCAAAGCTCATTCAGCAAACTCCTTGGATCGCTCAAGCGTGGTATCAGCGTGGCGCGGCGTACTACCAACTAGGACAGTACGAAGCAGCGGTTCGTGATTGCAACCAGGCGCTGGAAATCAACGCCTACCACTTCCAAGCCGCCTCGATCATGGGGCACGCTTATCTCTCGCAGGGATCCCTCCTTTCTGCTCTGGAGTCCTTCCGCCGCACGCTGCGGCTCAACCCGAGCATGGAAGAAGTCCGTGCCCAGGTGATTCGATTGCAACGAACGCTCAAGCAAGACAAGCCTGAGTAGGATTGTCCCATAAGAGGTCGCTGGTTCGGGACGCTGCTAAGCCGCAAGCTGCCAATCGCGTGCAATATCGAGATTCGCTGCTAAAATGCACTCTTGCGAAGCGTTGTGCGCCGATTGCTTGATTGGTGCCAGCGCCGATGCGGGGCCAGAACGGCCCGGTTCGCCTGTTCACCTTTTCCGCAGCGATTGACCGCTATGCCTCAGCCAAACAGTGGGATCTCTTCTCGTGTAGGCCGTCGTCTCAGGGTCGAAGCACTTGAAGACCGCCGCATGCTCGCCACCCACGTGGTTGACTCGCTGCTCGACAATGTCGATGTAGATCAGTTCACGACGCTCCGCGAGGCACTCGACCTCGCCAACGCCAACCCCGATGCAGACCGCATTGAATTCGCAAGCTCGCTGTTTTCCGGCGGACCACAAACGCTTGAGCTAGCGATTATCGGAGAAGACTCCACCTCCAATGGCAATTCGGCACTAGTGATAAGCACCAACGTTGAAATCGTCGGCCCTGGAGACGACCTGCTAACGATCGACGCCTCGCCATTGGACGTGACGCCCGATGAGCACGATGGCCAAGGTGCGCGCATCTTTCATATTGCCGTCTCATCTTCGGCTCCGCAGGACGTTTCGATCAGCGGCGTCACACTCACGGGCAGTGATTCCGACAAGGCAGGCGGGGCAATTCGGTCGTCGGCAAATCTTACTCTAAGCAATGTCAGCATCCTTGAAAACTCGGCTACTGTTGGTGGCGGGATCTATCATCGCTTTGGCTCACTCGATCTCTTTTCATCGACGTTCAGAGAAAACACGGGTGGGGGTGTTTATGTGAGAGACGGAAATTTGATGCTTTCTGATGTTGTCGTGTCCTCCAACACTTCCAAGGGGGAGAGTGGTGCGGGAGTATACCTGGAGGGCGGCGACCTTACGCTGATGGACTCAACGATCACTGACAATGTGTTAACCCCCTTTGTGAGTGGAGGTGGTGGAGCTGGAGCATTCGCCCGCGACTCAACGGTCGTAGTCTCGGGTTCCACTTTCTCTAGCAATCGAATCAGCGGTCTGTGGGGATCGAGAGATTCGCATGGTGGTGGGTTGAGAGTCGTAGGCTCTAGATCGGGTCTAGCGACTCGATCGCTGACGATCATAGACACCCAGTTCCTCAACAACAGTGTCGTTAATGTCGCTACGTTTCAAGGTGGAAACGGGGGAGGTGTTCACGCCACCAACCTCGATTCG
The DNA here is from genome assembly GCF_007741515.1 of Adhaeretor mobilis. Lineage (GTDB taxonomy): Bacteria > Planctomycetota > Planctomycetia > Pirellulales > Lacipirellulaceae > Adhaeretor > Adhaeretor mobilis. The sequence continues at coordinate 3,720,551 of NZ_CP036263.1, read as the reverse complement.
ATAGTTCTCGACAGCGTTACCTTTTCGGAAGGTCTTTCAGCATCAGGAGGTGGCGCATTTCTGGAAGCCCGAGCAGTCACTATTACTGATTCAGTCTTTGAGAAGAATCAGGCCTTTGTTAGAGATGGTTTAGGCGGAGGTCTCTATGTGATTGCAAATTTCTTTGCAATCGCAGATAGCCACTTCGCGGAAAATTTAGCAGCAGCGAACTTGAGAGGTGGCGGAGGCGGACTCTACTATGACGCCCCCGACAATGTCTTGGGTTCAGAGTTTGACAACGGGAATGCGGAGGTTCAAGTTCTCCGCACTTCGTTCGTTCAAAATACCGCACATGTAGGTGGCGGTGCGTTTATTGATGTTGAGAGGGTATTTGAATCGGTTGCGATAGATATTGTTGGTTCTACGTTCGCCGACAATGAGATTTCGGCCATGGATTTCGTAACAGATGGAGGTGGCGGAGGTTTGGGGATTCTTGGCACTGACGGTTTGTCTTCGCCAGGGGATTCACAGCTGATTACCCTTCGCGACACGAAAGTCATTGACAACAGCGCACCCAATGGTGCACTTGGAGGGGGGATATACTACTACAGCCAGGCTGCTTCTAACAATCCAAACCTAATCAGTGTGATTGATTCCACAATTGCTCGAAACTCCACAACAGGTTCTGGGGGAGGAATCTATGCGTTAGGAAGATGGATACAAATTCGAGATTCGCTCATCGATAGCAACAGGGCCGAGGCTGGCGGCGGAGCTCTCATAGGTAGTGACATCTACTCTCCCTACCCGCACCTATCCCATAGCATTGTCACCAACAACACAGCAACCCAGTACGGTGGGGGTATCTTGGGGATTACTCAATTGATCCTGGAGTACTCCAACGTTTCGCATAATAAAGCTAGCGAAGGCGGTGGCCTGTATAGTAGCTACAATTTGGCGGTCATCCTGAATTCCACCTTCGCCTACAACGAAGCTACCAACGGCTCTGGCGGTGCGATCCATGTTGACGGCTTGCGACTCTTACAGTCAACACTCACCAACAATACAGCCAGCGATCAGGGTGGTGCGATTTCTTTCCCTAGTTCCCCAGATATTCTTCAAACTATTGCTCACAGCACGATCGTCGATAACCATGCGGGGAACGAAGGAGGGGCAATCTATTCCCCATCTCCCACCTCTCTGCCGATTAGCCACTCCATCTTGGCAGGCAACACCTTCGGGGCGGGATTGCCGGGCGACTACCTTCCAGATGCTGCCTACTCGCATTCCTTTATCGGCCACAACTCGGGCGTGGCCGGGCTTACTGAAACGGGCCTCATCTCCAACGACGCCAATGGCAACTATGTAGGCGGCGACACGGGCGGAGCGATTGATCCACTGCTCGAACCGCTTCGCCACAATGGCGGGCCGACTCCAACGCACATGCCACGGGTTGATAGCCCGGTGCTGGATGCCGGGAACATCGCCTTCAATCCGAATGATCCTGACGGTATTGCTTGGACCGACGATGCCCTGCCTTTCGACCAGCGCGGCATTCCCTATGGACGCGTCGTGGATGGCAATGCACCAGCAGATGTGGTGATCGATATTGGTGCGGTCGAACTCCAAGCCCAGCCGGCCGACTTCAATGACGATGCGCACGTCGATGGGTTCGATTTCTTAACGTGGCAAGTCGGCTTTGGAACTCCCAATGCCACCAAAGCTGATGGCGACGCGGACAACGACGCCGATGTGGATGCCGCTGACCTCGACGCCTGGCATAGTGGCTACGGCGTTGCACCCAACTCGCCTCCTGCTGTCGCAACTGCGAGTTCAGAGGCTGGGCAATCGCTTGCGTCTTCTCCTTCACCGTCACTTGCGATCGCCGCTGTGTTGGCCGATGCCGTTCTTGAAACGCTCAATGATCGACAGGCAAACTCTCAGGAGCCAATCGCAGAAGCAGTGTTCGCCAGCTACGGCGAAGCCGACAAGCGAGTCTTATCGCCGTTCGATTTCGCTGAGTTCGATACTGAGGAAACGAATTCGAAAGAGGCGGGAACTGAATCGGTCGAACTTGTGGATGCATTGCTAGAAAATACGTTCAGCTAATCGCATACGGTTTCGCCTTCCCATGCCGAAAAGCATTGGCGCAACAAAAAAGCCTTTCCAGTCGGGCCGTCTCAGGTTTGCCAGGCTCTCGAGGTACCCGGCGGGTCTACTGAGTCTTAGGTCCAGTTAGCCGACGACATCTCGGCTGGAAAGGCTAAGTGTTAGATTAGCTCTTCGTATCCGATTGAACAACAAAAGTTGAAAAACCCCTGGTTTCAAGTAACTTGAAACGATTCAGTCCCTCAAGAACACGCAGCACCTAGCGACGAATGGTGCCGTCGGTGTCCAAGCCGTCGATACGTGCCATGGCTTGGCGTACGTTTGCAGAGTAGACATCAGGGTTCTGTGCAAATTTTTGCATGGTGACTTGATTCGCGAACAGGTAGAAGGCGCCCTTATGGCGATATCCAAACTGGCGCGAGCCGGGCACAGAGGCTTGCTGGTCAAGCATCAGCACGGGATCAAGACCTGAGAACACCGGGCTGTAGGCATCCGCGTTAGCGAAGAACTGCTGACGTTCTTTTTCGCCTACGAACAGGTAGAGACGATCGCGATGCACGAGTCCGTACTCGGCTTTGCCCTTAACCCACTTGTTGGCGTGCTTCAAAGAGACCGGGCAATATCCATCGAACCCCAAAGTCGCTGTGCCCGCAGCTACCTCTTGTGTATTACTGGCCAGAGTTGCTTGCGCGGAAGCGCCCGGTGTAGCCACAGTCGGGGTGATCGTATTATCTACGGTAGAATTTGTGGGACTAGCAGCGACGGCAACAACAGCTTTGATGGGAGTCGGTTGCGTGGCGACAATTGGCTTGGTCGGAGCAGATTGAACCGGTGCCACTTGGTTCGGTGCCGCCTGTGCTGGGGCTGGAGCAGGCTGCTGGACAGCGACTGCCGTTAGAGCCGGTGCTTGCTGGGTAGTCATAGCAGGCTTTGGAATGGACGTAGTTGCTGGAGGTTTGGACTCAGCGACGTAAGGGTTGCGGTAGCTCTGGGGCATCGCGTTGGATGGCATTTGCGGACCCGTTGAAGCAGCCATTGAATTTGCAAGTGCAGGCGAGGGGGGCGCTACCGCAGGAGCGGGCGAGGTCGCCGTTGCTTGAGCTGCGTAGGTGGGCGGCTGAGCGACAGGAGGTTGCACGGCCGCGGGTACTTGCTCCGACGCATAGCGACCACCAGCAGGGGCGGCTTGGGTTGCCATTTGTTGCGAGGTCGGTGCCTTGTTACTCGCAACGTAAGGGTTCTGAGTGACTACGGGGCCAGCGGCAGGTGGCGTAGGTGATGCCGTGCTCTTAACATCCAGCCCAGCATAGGCACTGTTGACGTGTGAAGCGGCCTGATGACTGGTCTGGGTGAGATGAGCATTGGTTTGACGGAAATGGTTTGCCACTTGGCTAAGTCGATCGACATAGTCGCCTGCCTTGGCGGGACTGCCCATGCTGCCAACAGGAGTGCCTTCAGCGGTAATGATCACTTCCGTGGGAACTCGTTCAATGCGATAGGCTGCGCGCAGTGCAGGCGACACTTCGGCATCTACCTTCACGGGCACATAGTTCTGTTCAATCGATTGAGCGACTCTTGGTTGGCTGAACACATTCTTGTCCAACATCCGGCACGGGCCGCAACTCTTCGTGTAGAAGTGCAATAGTACGAGCCGACCGCTTTGGGCGGCTTCGATTTTGGCAGCGTCCAGGTTGTTCCGCCACTTTACCGCTTCCTTCTCAAACGCAGCTTGAGAAGAAGATGCCAGCACGACAGTCATTGCCGCACAGAAGAGAGTCAGAGTTCGGACAGCCATAGCGATTCCGTTCGCGGTTGAGTTCTTTGATTACGCATATCGTCTCGGAGCGAGGCGAAAAACGCCCGCTCATCACTGTCATCGGTGAAACTGCCTTTGGTGCTTTGGGCAAAGTTTGCGGTTTTCATGAAATATCGGGGTTCTGCGAGACAGCTAACATTCGCCTGGCCCCCTTTGTTCCTCTTGAGAAATACGTAAGTCCTTACGAGGTAAAAGATTACGTATAGATGAATGATGTGGTGATGGCAGCATATGAGGGACGTTCGTTGCTTTCAGAACCCTCATCTAGTAGCCAGTTGCTGGTGATCCCCCTGCCGTAGCTCCTTCCTGAAGCGAGTCCGCCGGCGTGTAGCTACGACTTTCTTCGAGAACTTTAGCGTTGCAAGTGAGATTCGCTTGACACAAGTGCTTGCATGACTAATATTAGCGCGTAGTTCAAAGCCTCACTGCATCTGCGGTGAGTTCTTCACAGCCGATCAGGGCTCAAGCGTCTTTTTCCGAGCACGGCACTTTTGTCATCCGTGACAGAAATCTGTCGAGTATCGTGACGTCGAGATTTATGGCGTGAGATTAGTGGTTTTGTGTGGCAGCTCTCCTTTGACAGTTGCGGTGGCAATCCCGAGTTGATCTCTCCCTTAAACTCGCGCAGACCAGCCTGGGGCGGGATCGGCCTGATACGAGATCGACTATCGCGACAGCAAGAATGCTTTTCATAGACGGCTAGAGGGCCCAGGCTCGAAAGCTTGCTTGATGCGAACACCGGCTGCGAACCGTACACGACAACACTCTAAATAACAGCGTTCTTTTGATTTGTCTGAATCGGCTGAGTTGATCTAAATCGGTTTTTGCCGAGCGAGACGTCAAAGATATGTTTTGGGCCTCGCAATTGAATGAGAGTTAGCAACAACTTCATTAACGCATAGGAATTCACGGAAGAAACGCGTTTCACCCACTTGCCGCCATCCTTCTGTGTGGCGGTCTACTAGCTGGGTAACTATGGGCCAATAAGTATATGGGCCACGATGGTGCCGATCTGGGTAGTTGCCATGCCGAGCGTTCGAGATTGAACGCCGACGCTGACAGCAGATCTGGAAGGCTAGTGAGGAAGGAAATCGGCTGGGAGACGCCGAACGTTGAGCGATGCCCTGTTTCATAGGCAGTGAGATCTCTTTGCAAGTAAGCATACTCCGCAGCTATCAACACGCTTTCTCGGGCGTTGGACGCTCGATCAAACGATTTTTGTAGGATTCACCTAGAGTAAATTTATGGCTAAGAAGAAGCAGCGTTCCGGCGGCAGGTATCGCGGTCGGAATAACAACAACGGTGGCGGCGGCGGCGGCGGTGGTCGCAACCAAAATCGCAATCAAAATCGTGGCGGGCAACGCCGGCGCAACAACGGGGGACGTGACTCGCGACGCGAGAATGATTACCCGGATAATGGCGAACCACTGCCCCTGACGGCCGGTTCCGGCGTGCTGGAAATGCACCCCAACGGGTACGGTTTTCTCCGCGATCCGGCCACCAACTTCACACGTGAACGGACCGATCCTTTCGTGCCGGGCACCATGATCGAAAAGTTCGGTCTGCGCGAGGGCTTACTCCTCAGCGGCATGGTCCAGCATCATCGGAAGCAGCAGGGCCCACGACTTCGGGAACTGCTCGATGTCGATGGTCTGCCTCCAGAAGAGTACCTGAACGTGAAGTCGTTCGAAGAACTCACCCCTATTACCCCCGAGGAATGGCTGCGTCTGGAAACGGGTCCTGAACCGATCAGCACGCGTGTGATCGACTTGCTTTCTCCCTTGGGCAAAGGCCAACGAGCGCTGATCGTCGCCCCACCACGCACGGGCAAGACGGTGTTGCTGCAGCAAATCAGCCAGGCGGTTTCCACGAATCATCCGGAAGTAACGATGGTCGTCATGCTCATCGACGAACGCCCGGAGGAAGTGACCGACATGCGTCGAAACATTCGCGGCGAAGTGTTCGCAAGCAGTCTCGACAATGACGTAGAGAGCCACGTTCGCCTCGCGCAACTCTCGGTTGCGCGTTGCCAACGCCTTTCGGAAATGGGCAAGGATGTGTTCATGCTCATGGATTCGATTACTCGCCTGGCTCGCGCGTTCAACAAATGGGTCGGCAACACGGGCCGCACCATGAGCGGTGGTGTTGATATCAAGGCGATGGACATTCCCAAGAAGCTGTTCGCTACCGCGAGAGCTTTCGAAGAAGGCGGTTCGCTGACGATTGTTGGCACAGCCCTCATTGAAACTGGCAGCCGCATGGACGATTTGATCTTCCAAGAGTTCAAAGGTACCGGCAACATGGAGTTGGTTCTCGATCGCAAATTGTCCGACCGTCGTATTTGGCCAGCGATCGACATCGAGCAATCGGGCACGCGCCGCGAAGAGAAGTTGCTGGAGCCTGAAACACTGCACGCGGCTACCATGCTGCGGCGCACGCTCTCCTCGATGCATCATGTCGATGCCATGGAGCAGCTCACCTCGAAGCTTGGCAAGTTCAAGTCGAACGATGAGTTCATTACGCTCATCCAAGGTGCAGACTGACAAGACTCAGTTTGACGTTACTCTCGGTGGATAAGCACGGAGCGGTATGGTGGATAAATCCGCTCCCAAGCTACCTTCGCTCGACCATTCACAACTGGGGCGGCTTGATAGCATTCAGGTTCTCCGGGCCGTGGCGGCTTGGTTCGTGGTTCTCTATCACTTGGCAGAAACCCCGGACGAGCGTTTGTCGTTCTCTGGGGCGCAGCCCAATTGGTTGCACTTCTATCGAGTGATCGGGTTCGCTGGCGTTGACCTGTTCTTCGTGATCAGTGGCGTGGTCATGATGATCACCTGTTACAATCGCTTCGGTTCGGTCTCCGAATCGCCTCGCTTCCTTTGGCGGCGGATCACACGCGTCTATCCGCTCTATTGGATCGCGACTCTCGTCATCCTGGCTGTTGCCTGGGCGGTTCCGTCGTTGGCGATACGCGACAAGTTGGCCGATTCCCACTTTTGGAAATCCTTTCTGTTGTGGCCACAAGACGACTTCCCTGCGGTAGCTGTGGGGTGGACTTTGGTCTTTGAGATGTATTTTTATGTCGTATTTGCGGCACTGCTGGCCTTGCCCCGCAAGGCAGTCCGCCCTGCTCTGCTGGCTTGGGGGTTTCTGGCCCTCGGATTATTTGCCTACTACGATCGGCCGGAATGGCATTGCTTGAAGGGGAATCTCTTTTTGCCGCTGCCTGCGTCTCTATTGACTCTGGAGTTTCTCGCCGGTTGTGGAATTGGTTGGCTGGTCTGCGAGCGGCGTTGCCCCATTCCGGCTGCCGCGCTGTGCAGTGGAGCAGCAATGCTCTTATTGGTTGGCTTCCTGATAGGTAGCCGCTTTCCAGACGAATCGCAATACGGCTATGTTCGCGTGACGGTATTCGGAAGCTCGGCAGCTCTTCTTGTGTACGGGGCCGTTGGTTTAGAGCTGGCAGGGCGTTGGCGCAAGCTCCCTGGGCTCACTTTCTGGGGCGATGCTTCCTATGCTTTGTACCTTTCGCATGTCTACGTCATTGGACTGGTCGCCAAATTACAGGGGCGAGTGTCGCCCGAACTGAGTACGTGGAGCCGATTCGGTTGGACGTTACTCTGTCTAGTCTCCTGCGGCTTCGTGGCGGCATTGGGGCATTTGCTACTCGAGAAGCCCCTGCTCCGCCTGCTACAAAGGAAGCGTTCCTCGGCAAAGACGCCATTGCGAACCGGCGGAAAGGATTTAGAATAGTGCCTTACCTCCGGAGGGTAAGCGAATGGCTAGCAGCCTCATTGGAATTGAGGTGCCCCGCAAGGGGTTGAGGGTTCGAGTCCCTTGCCCTCCGCTCGGTTTGTGTAATTTTGCTCGCAGATCGTGTTTACCGAGCAAAAGCCGATTCTGTCATTTTCTCTGCGCGATGGGTTCTCGTAGTCGACACACGACTTGTGGCGATTCAAGTCCCTAAACCTGCCGGACCTTTGCTTTGTCGATGCCGGCGACGAGCAACATTGCATCGCAGTGGCCCGTTGTGCTTGAACACCCCCGAACAGTAGAAAGTTAATCGCCTGGCAGGCTGCAAATGCTATCTTAGAGGTTCAAGCGAGTGGGTTCGTCAGCGTTTCTTGGCCAGCTCCAGAATATCGCGACAGTAGGTATCGCTAGGGCCGAATACGACACGGAGCGTAGTAGTGCAATCCTGCGAGGTTAGGTCGCCGCACTCCTCAAGCCCATGGACGCGGTCGTGCCTGGCTTGATAAGTCTCCACATTCAGCATCTTTCCTACGGTTTTGCGAGTCAGGGATCGCGGTAAGGAACTTGACACCGTTACTTGAGTAGGCGCACTGCAGAACTACCAGCGGCAACCGCATACGACGCGGAATTAACTGTAGCCTCTGCGAGAGAGCCACCAGCAGGGGTTGCGTCAGATTAGGATGCTGCATTGGACCACTAGATTAGGGCGGTCGTTCAAGATCTTTCATCACGGGGCGGTAGTCCTTGTGAAAGTGATCTCCGCGCGCCGACCACCACTTCTGTAAGGGGTTTCTTGATCGCTTGACGTTCTTATGCTAGCCTTCACGGCGGTAGTCCCAGATGTACCGACACCAGCCGGCCAAGAAGCTGGTTTTCCACGAAGACTAGCCCGGCAAGTATTAGCAAATCCCATGACGTTATCGACACTCGACTGGGGGATCGTCGCGGGTTTCTTGCTGCTCACGCTCGCCATTGGCGTCGCTGTCTCGCGGAGAGCTGGTAAGAATACTGGCGAGTTCTTCCTCTCTGGTCGAACGATGCCATGGTGGCTGTTGGGTATGTCGATGGTGGCGACGACTTTTTCTACCGACACTCCTAATCTCGTTACCGATATCGTTCGTCAGAACGGCGTTGCGGGGAATTGGTCATGGTGGGCTTTTTTGCTCACTGGAATGCTGACCGTCTTCGTGTACGCCAAGCTCTGGCGTCGTAGTGGCGTGATGACGGATATGGAATTTTATGAGTTGCGCTATTCGGGTAAATCAGCAGCGTTCTTGCGGGGATTTCGTGCTCTCTATTTGGGCGTTGTCTTCAATGTTATGGCCATGTCGGGTGTCTGTTTGGCAGCCATGAAGGTTGGCGAAGTGATGTTCGGCCTGGAACCCCTGCAGACGATACTCATAGCTTCGATCATCACCGTCATTTTTTCGAGCTTAGGCGGGTTTCGTGGAGTCGTGCTGACTGACTGCGTGCTGTTCGTCACTGCTTTAATCGGCGCAGGGGCGGCGGCCTATTATGCCCTTGGCCACGAATCAGTAGGAGGGCTTGCAAGCCTTGTCTCCAACGATTCGCTGCAACAGAGTCTCAAGATTCTACCCGACTCCTCAAACAAAGCACTGTTCGTGGAAGCGTTGATCATTCCCCTCTCCGTGCAATGGTGGGCTAGTTGGTATCCCGGTTCGGAGCCGGGTGGTGGTGGCTATATCGCACAGCGAATGCTCGCAGCAAAGTCCGCGAAACATGCGGTAGCAGCGACGCTTTTCTTCAACATCGCGCACTACGCACTTAGACCCTGGCCGTGGATTATCGTGGCGCTGTGCTCCCTGGTAGTCTATCCACTCGACAACCAATCCGAACGTGAAGCCGCCAATTCTGCTTTACATTCTGAAGCGATGCAGGAGCAAGTAGCCGTATGGGCAGATGATCCAGAATCGGTCTCTCCTGGACTTCGGCAAAAAATCGAAGATCTTCAGATTAAGGAGCGAGGCCTGACCGCACTTCGCGCAGCTTATAAAGATGTTGAGTTCGACAAATTCGGCCACGATCTTGCCTACCCCGCCATGCTCACGAACGTCCCTTCAGGATGGCTGGGGATTGTCGTGGCATCTTTAGTAGCCGCCTACATGTCTACGATTTCAACGCATCTCAACTGGGGGGCGTCGTATGCCGTCCATGATTTTTACAAAAGATTCGCTCGTCCTGAAGCCAGCGAGCAAGAGCAAGTCTGGGCCGGTCGAGCTTTCACAGTGCTGCTCATGGTGCTGTCGGGGGCGATGGCGTTGGCGTTAACCAATGCGAAGCAACTGTTCGACATTATCATTATGTTTGGCGCAGGGACGGGGCTGATCTTTCTGCTCCGTTGGTTCTGGTGGCGGATCAATGCCTGGACCGAAATCGCCGGCATGGTGGTGTCGGGACTCGCATCGCTTTGGGTGAGCTTCGGAACCTACAATAGCCAGCCGTTGGGTGACACACTGGGCGTTTGGAAGTTTCCCTTTGTCGTCGGGGCAACAACTGTAGCCTGGTTACTTGTAACTTGGCTCACACCTAAGACGGACATGACAGTCCTTAAGCAGTTTTATGCCAAGACGCGCCCCGGAGGGCCCGGCTGGCAACCGGTCGTTGCCGCGTTTGCAGAACGTGATGGCGCACAGCCTGTAGAGAACTCCGGTTTAGTTGCCGGAATCAGCTGTATGCTCTTGGGTTGTGCAATGGTTTACTGCGCACTGTTTGCAGCGGGGTATTGGCTTTATGGCCTTTATGCTTGGGCGATCGCTTTGACTGTCGTAGTCGCTTTGTCCGCCGGAGCGATTGCCGCACTCTGGAAGAACATGAACATTGAAGATGACGAGTTCTCTTGAACCCATCTGCCGGGCCTCTCGAAGTCCGGTTTCACGAGATAATCCTTAAACTACTGGAAATGAACAATGCAAAAAGTCATCAGCTACTGGTCTCTCAAGGATGGTCTTGCAGGGACCCAGCCCTTAGATAAAGCGGGACTCGCCGAAGCGAAAGATGCCGGGTTCGATAGGTTAGAGCCTGCCATTGGCACCGAAGGTGTCTTAACCGTCGACAGTGACAAAGGCACTTGTGAGTCCATTCGCTCCGGAGTCGAAGATGCCGGTTTCTCGATGGAAACATTGGCCAGTGGCATGACCTGGGGCTGCAACCCAGTCAGTAACGACGCCGAAGTACGACGAAAGGCCGTTGAGTTAAACAAGAAGGCGCTGGAGCGCGCAAGTTGGCTAGGGTGTGAAGCATTGTTGTTTGTTCCCGGGGTCGTCACCAGCCCGATTTGCCCGGGCGAGCACGTCCGCACCGACCACGCCCTAGAGCGTTGCCGGGAGTGCGTTTCGGAGTTATTAGAAACGGCCGAACGTGTCGGAGTCGATTTGTGCCTAGAGAATGTCTGGAACGGCTTTTTCTATTCACCAGTTGAATTGGCTAGTTTCGTCGATTCGTTTGGCTCAGAGCGACTCGGAATCTACTTCGATGTCGGCAACGTGCTGGGCTACCACCAATATCCGCCTCACTGGATTGAGTTGTTGGGCAGCCGAATCAAACGCGTCCACATCAAGGATTTCCGCCACGAGTTTGACTGGAGTGGAAAGTACTCCTTCTGCAAGCTCGGCGAAGGAGACGTACCTTGGAAAGAGTCAATCGCCGCACTCAGAGCTATTGGATACGATAAGACGGTTGTTGCTGAGATGCTTCCCTACGATCCTGAACTGCTCGAGCACACCAGCCAAGCGATGGATAAAATACTGGCAATGTGAGGTGGCTGAAGTCAGGCCGCCGGTTACCAGCAACCGGCAAAGTCTTTGCCTATTATCGACTTGGTTTGCGCAGCTCTTCGGTAGCAGGATCAGCAGCGCTGTCGCTGCGTACAAAGTCCTAGGAAAGCGAGGCCACCGCCGAGCAAGAGAAGCGTCGATGGTTCAGGCACGGAACTGGCAGATGCCAGAAGGGAGGTGACGTCTAGGCCGTTGCTTCTCTGCCAGATAAGAAAGTCACTGCCATCGACCGAGCCGTCGCCGTTCGCGTCTCCGTTTGCAGGAGCTGCGCTCCCGTAGTTGGTTTGAAGGAGCCCGAGATCGTCGCCATCGACGTCTCCATCAGCATCGAAGTCAGCTGCAAGTAGAGCGAGCTCCACATCGAGCACCAAGCCGCCGTCCGTAAGTGTCGCTGGCACGGTGACTTCTTGGCCATTGAGAGTTACGGTTACAAGGTACTCACCTTTGAATGCTCTCACTGAGGCTTCGCCCAGAGCATCGGCGGAAAGCATTTCGTCAGTCCACCAGTCGTTGAGGACCAAGTCGATGTACTCTTGCCCATGTGGGCGGATATTCCAGCCGTAATCGTAGAACGCCGCGTCTTTTCGCCAATGGTACCATTCAGAGATGCCCCACAAGAGGAATCCGTCGGTGCCCTCGTGAGCAAATGCTGCCGTGAGAAAATCGCGAGTAAAGTCGGCCTGCAGTTGCCGGTCAACCGTGTCGAAGTCGTATTCCGTGATAAACATGTCGAGGCCGAGATCGTCGAAGCGATCGAGAATCGCCCAAACCTCTTCTGGTCCGGTAAGTGTGCCAGCCGTGAAGTGCGATTGGAAGCCGACGCCGGTAATCGGTGCACCGTTGTTTATCAGTGTCTCAATCTCGTTGTAATAGCCGTTTTGATTGTTGGTATTGGTACTTCCGGCCGAGACGAGGATCGGTGCTTCGTTAATATGAAGCCCGATATTAGGATCAACTGCACGTGCCGCTTGAAACCAGTCGGTCACTACGTCATCACCGAGAATATCCAACAGTTCACGATTGTTGCGCAGTTCGTTGACCACGTTCATGTAACGCACTTTGCCAGCGATTGCCGTGCCCTTATCCGTAATATGATCGAGCACATCCTGGCGAATCTCGCCTTCCAGCTGCGCTTGACGGGTAGGAGTAGTACCAGGTTCGTAGTACTCAACGATCTTTGCTTGCACCGCATCGGGAGTGTGCACGCGATCTGGCCAAACATAGACGTGACCGTAAGCGTCGAGTCCATTGTCCTCTATCCAATCCAGGGCTGCTAACGCGTTGGCTTGCGAGTACTTGGCGATCTCTTCATCCTCCCAAGCACGCCAACTGAAGTGCTGTGGCGTGGCTGTATTAAACAGCTCAAGCACCTTTTGCTTGTGCGTGTTGTTGACGCTTCCAGACCCAGTGAAGGAATTGAAGGGAGCTTCCGTTCCAAACCGATACTCGTGCTCTTGCATTTCTATCGCGACTGCGGCGCCAGGAAGCGGAACGCCAGCGGCATCGGTCACGTTCACGAGCAAGTCGGCTTTGCGAACCGCATCAATGCGAGTATCCGCTTCTGCACGCCACGCTGCGTTGGCATCGCGACCGGTATAGAGCGGTGGTGGCGTGACGGAACTCGAGAAGCCAATATTCTCGATAGATATGTCAATTGGGTAAGGCGATCCGTATTCACCTTGAATTTGCCAGACCTCAACTTGACTAAGATCAAAGTCCTGGTAATGGGGAGAACCTGGTAGTCCGTTGTCACCATTGTCGCCATAGTGGGGCGAAGACATCGGAGCGGAGGAGACGAGTTGGGTTGACACGCCTGGGATGAGATCAGAGGTGCTGAATTTCCAGCTAGCCGTATTGGAATTGACGTCTGTCATTTGGAAATTGAAAGTATCGACCTCATTTCCCACATTGGCCGTTAGATCGATGGTGAGGTAGCTGTTCAGTTCGGCACTGTAGTCGGTTGAACCAAGGTAAGTCCCTGAGCCGCCGTAACCGTCCAATGGGTCATAAATACGATTGGCCGTTGCACCGGGAGTGGACGTAAACCCTCCGTAGTTGAATCCGAAGTTCCCGTAGCCGCTGAAGTCCTTAAATGTGGAGTCCGCTAGAACAGGCGACGCAAAGGCTACTCCAATCGTGATAGCTAGCGCTAGTCTAAATACAACTGAGCGAGTTCTGGGCAGTTCTCGCTGTGGTAACGTACTGACAGCGGTGAATGACAAATATTTCATTCTGTTCATGACTTATTCCACTCTTTCAGGGAACTGCACTGGTTGCGACGTGAAAAATGACGAATGCCAGTCACGCGAATTCTGGAGCTAAGTGCCGGGGAATTTGCTTTCTCAAATTTGTTGCAACAAGGAGATTGTAAGCAAGCAATCTGTAGAAACTGCCACGGTATTTTACGCAAGTCATTGTGGATTAACGACTTGTGTATGCGTCCCACTGTACACCAGCCTTAGCCACAACGTAGGAGCGAGATAGACTGCGCCCCGGCTGGCGACAGTGGAAGCAAATGGAATATTTCAGAAAAAAGAGAACAAATTTCTGTTGTGTTCCAGCAATTCGCATTATACTGGGGGCAGACGATTTAGCAATTAAATGGTCAATAACTTTTCAATCACAGGCTAGATCAGCCAACTTTGCTTAGGACGTGCTCGTGGCTTCGACGCTTACTGATATTGGACAAGAGGCAGGCTGCTCTCCGGCTACTGTCTCCCGTGTGCTGAACAACAGCGGGCCTGTTAGCGACGAGATTCGCGGGCGCGTAGAAAGCGCTGTCCGTCAGCATGGGTATGTCCATCGTGGAAGCGTTCGCTCTAACGGCGCCAGTAAGACCAAAAGCATGTCTGCAGTCGTATATGTTTACCGCCCCGGACCGGTTGAGCTCGTAACTCGCGGCGAAGATGGGTTACATGTCGATGCACCCCAGCAAGTCAATGAGCGAGAAATTCTGACCTCTAGCTATCAGCTTTCCAACGGTTTCTTTCATTTGGTTATCGATGGCCTGCTTGATGAGTGCAGTCACTGGGAAGTCGAAACTACGATTCAGGCGAGTTCGCACCTCGACTCGAAAAGCTTGATGAGGCAGGTCAAGAACAGCGATGCTTCTGCAGTGCTGTTCGTGGGGCCTTATCGAGAGGAAGTGAAGCAGTTTATCGCTGAATTCCCTGCACCGATGGTGCTCGTGGGCGTCAACTATACGAGCCGTCATGATGCGGTAACCATCGATAACTTCGGTGGAATTCGCCAAGCAGTCAAACACTTGGTTGAGCTAGGGCACAGTGACATCGGTTTTGTTGGCGTAAGCGATATGCCGGACTTCGAAGAGCGCCGCCTAGCCTTCATGGCCTACATGCAGGACGCCGGCCTGTCGGTTCGAGACGACTGGATTAACCTCGGCACGCTTAAAATGGCGGAAATCACCGAACGCACTTCTAAGTTGTTAACTCGCAAAGACCGTCCGACAGCACTGGTCTGCGGGAACGATCTGACTGCGATGGCCACGATTGAAGCCGCTAAGCAGTGCGGTCTTCGTGTGCCTGAGGATTTGAGTGTGATCGGTTTCGACGACATCCCGGTCGCAGCGTTGCTTTCGCCGCCTCTCACCACGGTAAATGTACCCATGCAGCAAATCGGTCGGCAGGCGGTTCGCCAAATGGCCATCCGCGATTCCTGCAAGGACGGCTTGAACTACCAGGGCTGTGTCACACGTGTCGCTACACAGTTGGTAGTCAGACAATCAACCGCACCGCCAGCGACAACTCAACTTGGATAATCAGAAATCGCCCGACCGAAACGTTTTTTGAGCCCGCTGTGCTCAACAAAAAGACCCCACAGCGAACAACACTATTCACTGAAACTATTTTCACCCCTAGTCTTTTTTTGCTCGTGAAACGATTCCACCCGGGGCGTCGGGGCACCCGTCTCGGGTGGATCCTTCACACAACGCTGCAACTTCCTGAGGGGAGATGCAGAGGAGAATCTTAAGATGAAGACATTTACTAGGTATTTTACACTCGCTGCGATCGCCTGTTCGCTCGTTGGTAGCACCACACAGGCACAAACCGACCTGCTGCTCCATTCGTTTGAAGGCACTGACGAGGGCTACGAATTTACCAGCACAAATTCCGCTACGAGTATCACACCAGACAACACAGGTACTTTCGCCACCGACGGTACCTATTCGCTGCGTCTCGAAGGGCAGACCAATGAATATTCGCAACCTGCTAAGGTGACGCTTGATCCGGCGTTGCTCGACAACTTCAGCACAATACATTTTGACTATCACGTGCCCGGCTTTGATGCCTTCATGAATGTTGGTGCACGTTTCTTTGCAGACGGTTGGACGGGCAGCGGAGGATTTTCCAGCGAAACCGTCCTATCCGACACAGGTACGTTTAGCTGGAACTTTAAGGACGACCCCAACTACGCATCGGGTTCTGCCAATGCGTCCTTCATCCTTGAGAACTTTAGCGCTGCAGGTGGCTCCACGACTACTTCACCACTTTATATAGACAATGTCCGACTCAGTGGCGGTACGCCTGTTGCTCCCTTTAAGTATTCTTGGGAAGACGCCTCTCTGGAAGGCTGGACGGAGACCTCCAGTTACAGTGGTACTGGCATAACGCCAATTGCCTCGGTCAATGTCGCCGGTGGTGCTCCAGCCGGTGCGATCACCGACGGCGACTATGCTCTCAAAGTGAGCCCCGAAGATTGGGGTGGCTGGACGATTCAAGTTGAAGCACTTGGTCCACCAGACAGCTCTGCTCCAGAAAACCCTCTTGCCCTGCAAGCGATGAAAGCGAACGACACGGTCGAATTTGATCTCTTTGTAGAAACAGGTGAGATCTTGCCAGGAAGCTTCACTCAGATCGCTTTCGTTCTTAACCAACTAGGTGGTTTTGCTGCCGACTATAACACGATCAATTTCGACGATACAGGATCGTCCTATCATGTGAGCTGGAAGTACGCAGATCATCCGCTCTACGACCCTGAAACCGATTGGGTACAGCTTAAATTCTTAACCCAAGCTGGTGATGGTGGGGAAGCGATCAAAGCGTTTTATGTCGATAATATGAGGTTCACAACGGCCAGTGTCGGCCTTGCGGGCGACTTCGACGGCAACGATATCGTCGATGGCGCCGACTTCCTGCTTTGGCAAACGGATAACAGTGTCGGCGACTTGGCCGACTGGCAAGCCAATTACGGCATGTCGGCCTCGACTGCTTCGCCAGTCGCTTCGGCAGTACCCGAGCCAACTTCGGCTGTGCTTTGCCTGTTAGGCGGTTTGCTTGGCGTGTCACGTCGTCGTAGTTGAACGGTACTGACGGAAGATGGAAGCGACAGAGTTTGAACTACAGATCGCGACGTGTCCAGAAACTGGGCCCCCTCCCCTCCTGGGCACGTTGCTTATTCTGTAGTATCAGCCCCTTTCGCATTAGCTTATTGCCAGGCTTTTAGGGCTAAAGCAGGCTAGGTACTTTTTATTTTGAGCACCCCTCGGGCGTATAATTTTTGCAGCGGGCCAGCGTCATAACGGTCAATAGGAAACAGGAGTTGAAAGGTAACTGCGATGTCTAAATCTACCCCACACGTGAAGAGGCACAACAACAGGTCTTCCGGTCGAGCTTTTACCCTTGTGGAATTGCTCGTCGTGATTGCCATCATCGGTGTACTTGTCGGGTTGCTGCTGCCAGCGGTTCAAGCCGCCCGCGAGGCAGCGCGGCGTTCGCAATGCTTGAACAATATTAAAAACGTTGCTTTGGCTGTGCTCACCTACGAGAGCTCCCGCCAAAAGTTTCCCCCGGCTTACCTCGCGCTGAAAGATCCCTCCACGGGCGAGTTGGAAAAATTCGGCGGCACCGGACTTGGCAGACCTACTCGCGAAAATTGGGCGATAATGATCCTTCCCCAAATGGAGCAACAAGCATTGCGAGATAGCTTTGTGCTTGATGACTTTAACGTATGGATTGGCCATGACAGCAACAGGGAGGCTCGTGGGACGTCCTTAGCGATCATGCGTTGCCCAACGGATCCTAATTTAGATACTCCTTGTGGGATCGAGGGAGGCAACTGGGCGCGGGGCAACTATGGTATCAATATGGTTCAAAGCGGCGATCTCTGGGGTTATCGTGCTTGGGATGACACCGATGGTCCCAGAGAGGGGTCACTCGGGCCACGTAAGGGAATCTCGTATATCAACAAGAGTCAGGAAATTGGTGACGTTACGGACGGTACAAGCAACACCATCCTACTGGCCGAATTGCGCGCAGGGCTATCCGAGCAGGACCCAAGAGGCTGTTGGGCCCTAGGTCAAGCAGGAGCGAGTGCTCATGCTCACCATGCCACATCTTGGAGTAACGCACCCAACAACTGCGATCCGTTCACAACGGACGTATTAGTCAACGCGAAAGCTATTATCGATTCCGTTGGAGCCGAGACGCTTCGCTCAGAATGCATGCATCCATATTCATCTGGAACTTGGAGCTACAAGAGTGTTGTCCGCAGTTTGCACCCAGGCGGTGCGATGATTGCGATGGCAGACGGAAGCGCTCGCATGGTTAGTGATTTCGTTGACAAAGGGACTTACCAGGCAGCGGTTGGAAATGAATATACTGAAGTCTATCAAGACCCAACCAAATTTAGGGTGTGGGAACGCTTAAATGTTTCCAATGACGCTTATCCGATTGAAGGAGAATTTTGATGCAAGGTAGAGTACTACACCGAAGTGGCAATATTCATTCATTCCGACCATTGCGAGCCCTGCTGACAGCCTCCTTGCTACTGTCAATGCTAGTCGGCTGTGGCTCGAGCAGTCCTTTTGAATACGTGCCCGCTACTGGGAAAGTTACCTACGAAGATGGTTCCGCGATTCCTTTTTCTGGAACAACCAGAATGTTATTCGCCTCTCAATCGCCACCCATAGACGGGAAATACTATCAAAAACCAGCCGTAGCGTATGTGGATGCGGATGGCACTTTCGAATCCGCCACCAGCCATAAATACAAAGATGGTATCGCGGTTGGGAAACACAAAATACTCATCAGTGCATCCGACGCGCAGGGAAAACTATTGATTCCATCTGAATATGGAAACATTGACACCACCCCATTGGAAATCGATGCAGAAGAATCACCGTTTGAACTGAAAATTCGCAAACCGACCGCGGAAGAACGAAAGAACACAAAAGTCGAAAAGTCATTGTACTAGTGAGACAGTTTCGCTGGCGTTTAGGCTTGTCGCTTACGCCGGAAATAGTTTGAACAGTTCTTTGTGAGTGACATGCGTTTGGGGAACGAAATCCTGAACCTGCTCATTCATTACTAATCGTGTGCGACCTTAGGTGATTGTCACACCTATCTTGAGGGGAGAGATCTAATGTTAAAGAGATTTTTATCTGTAAGTGTCGTGTTGGTAGGGTGCCTGTTCGCAAATGCATCGGCCGCACCGATTTTTGTTAGTTTCAGCACTCCAGGCACTTCTGCTTCTGCGACCACCACAGAGAAGTTTAACGTATTTGCCAATTCCAGTAATGGTGCGGTCTTTCCACTAGACGTTGTCCTCCCACTGAACGACGAAAATGGCGATTCCACAGGTATCGCCATTACGAAGCCAGATGGCGTAGTCTACGGGGGTGGTAACGGAACTCCAACTGTTGGCGGCGCCGCCGCGGCTGTAGGCATTACCAACTTCGCTGGCCAAACCTTCCACTGGTTGCAGGGATCCAATAACCCGAGAACGTACACGTTCACCGGTCTTGATCCTGCCTCTACCTATGATTTCTCAATCTTTGGTAGTCGCAACGGCACTGGCCCACGTGACACCGAGTACACCTTAGACAATGGCACATCGAGTTACACGGGAACCCAGGACGTAATGGGCAACGTTGGTGATCTCCAATTGTTCTCTGGAATAGCACCTTCTTCGACCAACACCATCGATCTGACGTTCGAGTTCGTCAATGGAAGCGTCGATTACGGTTACATCAACGCCTTGCGTATTGATGTCAACCCGGTTCCTGAGCCAACTTCGTTGATACTGTTTGGACTTGGCAGCGTTTGCTTGCTGGTTGGACGTAAGCGTCGCAACTAGTACATCCTTATTTTTGCTTTGTCTCTCGTGTGCGGTCGAGCTGACAGTCACACACTTTTCGAGGGGAGTCACTGATGTTGAAGAAGTGCTTTTCTGTAATTGGGACGACTGCTGGGCTGATGCTCATTGCTTCGCCGAGTATCGGCCGCAGTCCCTGAGCCTTCAGCCTTTGCCTTTCTCGCGTTGAAGGGAGTCAGTTGATTCGGTTCAGGACGTCGTGGCAGTTAGAGCATCCTTGAGTTTTTGTTTACCCGAAAGTCAATCGTTTCTGGCTTTCACTTTTTTCACTTGTTTTGGGAGGAGATACTAATGATTCGCAACACACTCTTTATCTTTGGTGCCGTACTGGCGACGGTAGTGATGGCGGTTCCTGCATCAGCCGCGACACTCGTTCAGTCTTTTGAGAACAACGACCTGACTAGCCCAACTACTGTATCAACGCTCGGAGACGTTGTTTCCAGCGCGTTTAGCGCGACTGGTGTCACAGATGGAGCGGCCAGTTACGAAGTTACCCCAGTCGAAGCTACTCAGGGTGCTGGTGCGAAGTTCATGCTCAAGATCAACTTACTGAGCAATCCGGCAATTATCCCTGCGTTGCAAGCGAACCCGATAATTCAGTTCGATGTAACAATTCCTGTAGACGATGATCCAAGCGATGCCCACGACGGCACAAAAGCGGTCGTCGTTGCTAACAGCGAGATGGGCGGGTTCGTTGGATACTACGGAGGTGCTACAAACGATTTCACGTTCGGCGCGGGCTCGACCACCTATGAGTATACCTTTAGCCCAGCGGTTATTGCCGGTCTTGCCAACCCCGCCAATTCGTACTCTGAAATTACCCTTGGATTCAATTCACAGCCCGGTGTTCAGCCGACTGGCTACTTCGACAACATTCGCATCCCCACAGCACCAGTGCCTGAGCCCGCATCGCTGCTCTTGCTTTCGCTGGCTGGGGTGGGTTGTCTCTCAATGGGACGTCGTCGCGGCTAGTAATTTGATCATGTGGTTGCATTAACAGGACACGGTGCTATCACATGCGTCCAGCCGATTAGACCTCTCTCGGAGGTTCCGAGAGGGGTCTTTTTGTACCTATCGGACGAGAGGTAAGAGCAGCTGTGTTAGTGACCTCTTCCTTCATGACCACTACAACAATGAAATCAAGTACCTCCATGAATTCAATGCAACCTGTTACTCGACTTTTGCTCCCAGTGCTGTTGATCGGTTTATTGAAAGCACTCTGTCCCACTGCCAGCCAGGCCGCAGAGGTTGCGACATCACAGGCTCCCGCTCCTGCGCTCAATGAATCAGAGTACTGCCAGGGGGGCGAGTTTGCTCTCGTTTTCGACAGCAACTTTGCCAAGGCAACCGGCACCCAGCCCGAGACGCGGCATTGGCGGCGTGAGAGCATGGGCAAGTCCGTTAACGCGGGGCAGCACCGCATGTCCCCAGGGCGTCGCCACACGGCTTGGTACGATAAGTTTCACGAGAAGACTTCGTATATTCGCGATGGCGTCCTCGTGCAGCGCGGCTTCATTGCGGACGAAGACATTCCCGGTTTTGTAAGTCGCGACCAAGGTGGCCCCCGCGATCATGCCTATGACGATCCCGATCCTCGCGACGCCGCCAAGGGCACAGTCAACCTGGGGGACTTCGAATTCCACACTTCTTGGTTTACGACGTATGCCTTGAAGGCGGTCGACGGTGCACTTGTCCCGGTACAGGCAGAGGACAAAGTTCTGCCGCATGGCAAATACTGGGGCCAGCCAGGCATGTCGGACACGCCTTCGCCAAACATCACCTTCTCGCCCGGCACGTTCTTTGAAATCGAAGTCAACTTCGAGGGGATGCAAGCTCTGGCCCATCGCCATTCCTTCTGGCTCATGCCGACCGCGACTGAGTTCGTTGCCTACGACGAAGATCCAGCTAACGGGCTTGAGATCGACATCTACGAACACGAGTTGACTCTTGAACCTGAACTCGCGGAGTCGCTCACCCCTAATCCTAACGACATGCTCCTGATGAAGTGCCTTGGCGGAGCGACCACACCGCACGCCACTGAGAATGAATTAGTGCCAGATCTCAACACCAACATCAACGTGCCTGGCATCAACGTGGGTTGGCACAAGATCGGCCTACTATGGACCCATGACCAACTCGTTTGGTTTGTGGACGGTGTGGCAAAAGTGCGCGACACGCAGCTTGTGCCGCAGGTGGGCATGTATCTGATCATCAGCCGCGAGGCAAACACCGGAGCCTTGAGATCCGACGGCAATAACGCCCACAACTTGCTGGTCGATGGAGAGAAGATCCCCAGCGACGCCGGCCTGTGGGGTCGCAATGCGATGACTCCCGGGAATCGCGAGCTTGTCAAGGCTGGTAAGGACGATGTCAAAGTTCGCAGCGTCCGCGCTTGGAAGGTCTTGCAGTAGTCCTGATCAAGAGCACGACTGATCGATATCGGACGTAGCCAAACATGCGAAGCTAGGGGCGCGACTTCAACGACTCGGCACGGCTTGCGCTACACGCCACGCCCTCGATCATTCACCAGCGGTGACGTGCTTCCTTATTATGGTTTTGAGGTGTTTTCAGGGGAGAATCGCCTAGTCTCTTCGCCTATAATGGATGCATTCTTACGAGATCGTACTATCCCCAAGAGTCAGGGCAGGACATTGGTTAATAGAGTATTTAGGCTATTCGGCGCGTCGCAATGGTTGTCGGTTAAACTGAGTTTACTATTCCTCGTTAGTCTGCTGGGAGCAGCTAGCTGTCTAGCGACCAATGGAAGTGCGCACGAAAACTACGAGCCTCCTGTTCTTGGAAAGTCCGATGAGGGGGAATTAGCTTTACAGGGATTCACAGTTCCTAATTTTCTCTCGTCGCAATTAGTTGCCGCAGAACCCGACCTAGCCAATCCGGTCGTCTTTTGTTTTGATGAGCAAGGCAACTTGTTCGTTGCTGAGACATTTCGGCAGAACAACGGCGTTGAAGACAATCGCTCTCACATGGATTGGTTGGAGGACGATCTACGCTCGCAAACCGTTGCAGATCGCGAAGCGATGATCCGCAAGTACGAATCTGATAACTTGGAGAAGTACACCGCGCATCACGATCGCATTCGTAAGCTTACCGATAGCGATCATGACGGCATCTACGACACCTCAACGGTCTACTCCGACGGCTACAACCAAATTGTGGAAGGAACCGGAGCAGGTCTGCTCGCTACGGGCAACTCAGTCTATTACACCTGCATACCTAACCTTTGGAAGCTCACCGACAAAGATAACGATGGACGTGCGGACAGCAAGGAGAAACTCCATTCTGGCTATGGTGTGAGATTCGCGTTTCGAGGCCATGATCTACACGGCTTGACCTGGGGCCCCGATGGTCGCCTGTACTTCAGCATTGGTGACCGTGGTTATAACGTGCAAACTGCAGAAGGCACTACGCTCGCCCGCCCCAATACGGGGGCCGTGTTTCGTTGTTGGCCCGATGGATCTGAGTTAGAGGAGTTTGCTTACGGCTTGCGCAACCCTCAGGAATTGGCGTTCGACGATTACGGCAACCTATTCACCGGCGACAACAATTCCGACGCTGCGGATGAGGCGCGGTGGGTGCATGTTTGCCAAGGCATGGATGCCGGCTGGAGAATGCATTATCAGTACCTAGAAGACCGGGGTCCGTGGCATCGCGAACGGATGTGGCGACCCTATGAGTGGGATGCTGAAACGACTGCCCGGCAGCCGTCGTACATCGTGCCACCAATCGCCAACCTCGGCAACGGCCCATCGGGTCTTGTGTATTATCCCGGCTGGGGGCTTCCCGATCGATACGCCGGGCATTTCTTTATGGCTGACTTTCGAGGCACTACCGGGTTGAGCGGTATTCGCTCCTTCGCAGTCAAGCCAAAAGGCGCAGGGTTTGAGTTGATCGACTCGCACAATTTCATCTGGGGTACCCTCGCCACGGATGTCGACTTCGGCTACGACGGCCGAGTCGTTCTTTCTGACTGGGTGCAAGGCTGGGATGGCGCGAGCCGCGGGCGCATTTATGCTTTCAAGGAAAAGGACCCCTCTGATTTAGCAACCGAAGTCCCCCGATTAATGGCAGCGGATTGGCCCCAAGTATCAGTCGAGCGACTCGTCGAACTACTCGCTCATACAGATCGACGCCTGCGACTGAAAGCGCAGTACGAGCTCGCAGCTCGCAAAGAGGTGCAGGCCCTCGTTGGTGCACTGAGTAATACGAATCAACTAGCCAGGATTCATGCGATCTGGGGACTCGGGCAGATTTCACGCTCTCAGCCCGAGGTGCTCAATCAGCTTGACCCGCTGCTGGAAGATGCCGATGCGGAGATTGCTGTCCAGGCAGCTTCTACCCTCGGAGATTGCGCTCGGGACGACAAGCACGCCGAACCAATAGTCAGGCTTCTGGAGCATGAGTCCGATCGCGTGAAGTACCATGCGGCTCTGGCCCTGGGGAAGCTCAAATCGCAGGCTGCAGCGCCGGCGCTCCTGAAGATGATCGCAGAAGGTAGCGGGAAAGATCCTGTTCTGCGTCACGCCGGCATGATGGGGCTGGCTGGTGCGCTGGATGAAGCGCAATTGGCAGAGCTCAGCAAACACAACTCCACAAGCGTGCGGCTCGCAGCTGTGGTCGCCCTGCGGCGGGCCAAGAGCGAGCGAGTTGTCGACTTTCTTGCTGACTCGGAAGAGCGCGTCGTTACCGAAGCCGCTCGCGCAATCAATGACGTACCAATCGAGTCAGGAACGGCTCAATTGGCAAGCTATACGGGTTCGTCTGCCACCAACGGTGCCCTGCTCCACCGAGTTCTCCATGCAAACTTTCGTCTAGGTAGTGCAGAGCACGCAAGAGTTGTGATTGAAATGGCGGGAAACTCCGATCTATCGAGAGAGATTCGCCTGGAAGCTCTGCACATGCTGAGGGACTGGAAGCAACCGTCGAGCTTAGACCGAGTGACCAACAAATGGAGGCCTGTGACCGGTGATCGGGGTGACGGCTCGTTCGCGGTGATGCTATTTCCGCTGATATCGGACATCCTTCGGGAAACGCCCGAACTGAAAGTTGCCGCACTCGAACTGGCTGCAGAGTACCCTGCCCAACAACTCGAAGCCCAGTTGGTTGAGATCGTAGCGGATACGAATCAATCAGCCGTTGCACGGCAGGAAGCACTTGAAGCTCTGGATAGAGCGTCAGGCTCCGGCCACGAGGGACTACTGAAAACTTGCCTTAACGATCCAGCCGAAATGTTACGATCCACGAGCCGCAACATCCTCGTGCGCCGTCATCCTGAGCAGGCTGCGGCAATCATGAAGGATGTCTTCTCCGAGGGATCCGTCAGTGAAAAGCAAGCAGCGATCCATAAACTCAGTGAAGTGGAATCCACAGGCGCACGCGCTCTACTATTGGAATGGTTCCGACTGATGATCGCGGGAAAGGTTCAGCCGGAGATCAAGTTAGATTTGCTAACCGCGGCAGAAAAGATTGGCAAGCCATCGTTTAAGGCAGCAATCGCTGAATACCAAGGCGCGCTTGACGCCGAGGACGACCTGCTGGGCTTCCGAGAGCTGCTCTCCGGCGGGAATGCTGAGCGTGGTAAGCAGATTTTCTTCGGTAGCGCGGCCGCCTCTTGTCAGCGCTGCCACAAGGTGCAAGGAAATGGAGGAGCAGTCGGCCCCGAGTTGAGCGGCGTTGGCAAAGACAATCCGCGCGAGTACCTGCTTGAGGCGATTGTGCTCCCCAGCAAGGCCATCGCAAAGGGCTTTGACACGGCGGTGCTGTTCCTTGATACTGGGAAAACAGTCACCGGAATTATCACCGACGAGAACGAAGAGAATCTCATCCTGGTGAATCCCGCGGGCGAGACGATCCTCGTGCGCAAGGAGGAAATCGAAGAACGCACCATCGGGCTCTCCGGCATGCCCGACGGCTTGAAGGAAACGCTTCCCAAGTCGGACATTCGCGATCTGGTCGAGTATCTCACCACTTTGCGCAGTGCACCGGATAATTCATCCCACGGTGCAGAGTAGTTGCCGGTGGCAGGAAGAGTGCGATCGCTTGTTTGCCCGTTGCCGCGAAGCGATCTACGACGGTTGGAACCTTGCACCATCCCCTTCGCATGTTTGGCAACATTACCTAGAGAATATCTCCTAGGTGTGACAGCGCTGTTTCCGAGGTTTTTGCCCGTCAAGTATGGACGCGTAAGAGTCGCGCCTGATGCAGATCGGCATCGACTAGCCTCCAATCCTGCTCATTCGTTCGTGCCAGATCACTCTAGCTCCAAGCATACCACCGATGCGATAATGTCCGTCGGTGTTGCCGGAAGCGTGATCGCAACGCCGGCCGCGGATTGCTCAAAAGCGAGTGCGGTTTTGCTGGGATCGGCAAGCAGGTACGCCTTCGTCACACTCTTCTCAACTGCGGGGAGTCTTAGCACGCCTTGAGGCCACTCGAACAGATGTACGTAAATCTTGCCCGGTTTGGTAGTCGCTCGCCACTGCCACTTTGTGATGAATTTCGGCTTATCGCGTTTGTTCCCCTTCGGTTCACGGAACGAGCCGATCTCTTCACCGAACGGAGTCATGCCGCATCCGTAAATCGCTTCACCGTTCACTCGCAGCCAACTTCCCATTTCGTCTAGACGCTCGATGCTCGGCGCAGGGATGACGCCTTCTCCTGTAGGTCCGACGTTGAGCAGATAGTTGCCTCCTTTGCTGACGACGTCGATCAGATTCCGCAACAACTGGTCGGTGCGCTTCCATTTTTCATCAGCCTTGTTGTAGCCCCAGTGACCGTTAATCGTCATGCAGGTTTCCCACGGTACGCTCGACGAATCGGACGGGATCTCCTGCTCGGCCGTTTTGTAGTCGCCCAGTCCCCGACCGACGCGATCGTTGATGATGCAGTTCGGCTGCAGCTCGCGGATCATTGCAATCAACTCTTTACTTTGGTGCGGCTTGATCTGCTCGAAGGTGTCAAACCACATGACGCCAATCGGCCCATACTGGGTGAGCAGCTCGCGCACCTGCGGCTTGACCTTGCGGTCGAAATACTTCTGGAAGTCCTTGTTTTCTTCGTCGGGAAAGTCGATGAGGTTGCTGCGCCATCCGAGCCGGTCGCCCCACCCAGTAGGCACATCGGGGTCCTCCCAGTCGCGGCCCAGGGAGTAGTAGACACAGAAGCGTACATCCTGCTCATGACACGCAGCAGCTAAGGCTTTCAGCGGGTCACGGCCGTATGTGGTTCCCTGGACGATGTTGTGCTTGTTTGATGGGGAGTCAAACATCGCGAAACCGTCGTGGTGTTTTGCCGTCACGACCAGATACTTCATTCCCGCTTGCTTGGCGATCGCAACCCACTGATTGGCGTCGAACTTCACAGGATTGAACGTTCGTGAGAACTCCTTGTACTCCGCCAACGGAATTTTGGCCGTGAGCTGCAGCCACTCGTGGTGGTCGGTCGTGCCGTTCCACTCGCCGCCTGCTTGAGAGTAGACGCCCCAGTGAATAAACATCCCGAACTTCGCGTCTTGCCACCAAGCCAAACGTTCGGCATTGGTTTCGGGAGATTTAGCGGTTTCGGGAGAATCAACGACTTCGGGAGAATCAATCTTAGGGGGATTACTGAAAACGGTGCGAGTCGGTAGCGTCACGAGTAACGCGATGAATACTGCTAATCGGCAAAACATTCTAAACTCGCTTTCAGTACGGAGGCATCACCACAGGGGAAGTTCATCGCTGATCAGAGCGTTTGATCTCGTCTACGAAGTGATTCCCTTGCTTCCACAATTCTAACAAAGCCTTGCAGTCCTAGAAACCGGCTCGCAAATGGAGACTGCCCTACTCAGCCCGCGGCTCTGATTTCACATGGCTATCCAAATTCGGGAGTGAACTTCATGGGTCAAAAGCCGTAGAGTTGTTAAGTTGCTTCGCTCGCGCTACCCAAACATCGCTAGTGAGCAAATCACGATCACCGCAGTGCCAATCAAGTTTAACGCAAACCCTTCGCGTGCCATTTGTCGTACGCTGATTAAGTTCGAGCTGAAGATGATGGCGTTCGGACCCGTTGCCACCGGAAGCATGAAGGCGAAGCTGGAGCTGATGGCTGCGGGGACCATCAGCAGTTTGTGATCGACGTCGGCTTCGGTAGCGGTTGCGGCGAGGATCGGCATGAGCAGATTGCTTGTGGCAGTGTTGCTGGTGACTTCGGTTAGAAATGTGACGGACAGGCAAACGAGCGTGACCATCACTAGGGGTGGCAAGCTGCACAGAGCCTCCAATTGCTGCCCTAGGATGACGCTCAGTCCCGAAGCTTCAAACGCCTTGGAGATCGCAATGCCTGAAGAGAAGAGCACGAGAATTCCCCAGGGGATCTTCACCGCCGTTTCCCAGACGAGAAGTTTCTCGCCCTTTCCGTTGGGGATGACGAACATCGCCACGACGGCCAGCAGGGCGACACTCGCATCGTTTGCGGCAGGTATGCCAAGTGCTTCGCTCCAGCCACCGTAGGGTTCTTTGCGGGTGATCCACAATGCTGCGGTGATGGCAAATACAACCAGAGTGCGAATCTCTTCAGAGCGCCATTTACCGACTTCGGGGAGCTCTATTTTCGACTGGCGGCTTAAACCGCGGGTGAGCCAGAGCCCGGTGAGTGGGATCATGATCAGTACGATTGGCAGCGCCCATGTCATCCAAGTGGTGAACGTGACTTCGAGTCCCGTCGCCTTCTGGTAGCTGTCTATGAAGATCAAGTTGGGTGGTGTGCCGACAGGAGTGCCGGTGCCACCGACACTGGCTGCGTAGGCAACGCCTAGCAGCAGGGCAACTCGCAATCGCTGGTCGGTGAGCTTCTCGACCACAGCCATGACGATGGGCAACAGCATGAGCGTGGTGGCCATGTTGGAGATCCACATGCTGAGCAGCGCCGAGGCACTCATAAATCCGAAGACTAATCGCCGTCCGCTAGCGCCACCGAATAAGTTGACCATGCCGAGCGCAATACGCCGGTGCGCACCGCTACGCTCCATGGCCGAGGAGAGCATCAGCCCGCCGAGCAGCAGGAGGATCAGTTTGTCGCCGTAGGCGGCGCCAACTTCGACAGGTTTCAGAACGCCGACCAGGGGAAACATCGCAAGTGGGATGAGCGAGGTGGCAGGAATGGGGATCGGTTCAAAGATCCACCAAACGGCAGTGAGCAGCGTAATTGCGGCGGTCCAGGCTACCGACGCGCCATACTCGTTCGCGTGAAGATACCATCCCAGCAGGCCGGCAATGCACGGACCTGTGACCAGTGCCGCAAGCCTAATTGCATTGCCCTGTTCGTCCGGCTTTGTTTGGTTATGCATACGAGAGAGTTGCCGCGCGTTTGAAGAGTGTCTTTGTAGAAGTCTAAACGACTGCGGGGAGAAGTTGGAGGGCTGTCGTGGGGACCGGAAGTAATTCTACTTTGTGTACTTGGTTATGGAGAGAGGGCTAGGCTAGAATCTGCTAAGGGAAGTTACTCTGAGGAAACTTCTACGTATGACACTCTTTCAATCTGAGGAGTTACTGTGACCTTGAAACAAAGCTTCGTTTGCGTGCTTACAATGAGTGCCCTACTCACGCTGTCCGCCGTTGGTTACGCACAGAAAATTGTAACCAAGGACGGAGTCAGGCAGATACTCGACATGGAGTTTGCTGAGGTTGACGGCGTTAAATTACTTTTAAACCTGCACCTTCCCGAGGGTGTCAAAAAGCCGCCGCTGGTGATGTATATTCATGGCGGTGCTTGGAAGGTTGGCGACCGGAAGAATTGTGGGTTGGCTTGGGTTGCGAAACATGGTTACGCAGTTGCGAGTGTCGAGTATCGAATGAGCCAGGAGGCGATCTTCCCGGCACAAATTCACGATTGTAAAGGCGCTTTACGCTGGCTTCGTGCAAACGAGAACGAGTACGGATTCAGTTTCGACTCGAAAAGAGTCGTCGTTGCGGGATCGTCAGCGGGCGGGCACTTGGCGGCGCTGATGGGTACCAGCGGTGGGGTGCCGGAGTTAGAAGGCACCACTGCTGGAAACGAAGGTCAGTCGTCAACGGTTCAAGGTATCATCGACTATTTCGGGCCGACTGATTTTCTGCTTCGCTCAAAAACACATCCGGCGAAAACCGATTCTCCTTCTGGAAGCGTATACCAACTTCTAGGGGGACCCGTCAAAGAGAAGCAATCACTTGCACGCATGGCGAGCCCTGTGTTCTACGTGGGGAAAGGCGATCCGCCGTTGTTGATTCTGCATGGAGAGGAAGATCAAGTCGTGCAGATTTCACAGTCCGAGCGCCTTCAGGAGGTGTATCAGCAAAACAAGTTGCCGGTTCAACTCTATGTGGAAGCCGGAAAAAAGCATGGCTGGAAACCGATGAGCGACCAGGAGCAGAAACTCATTCTGCAATTTCTAGAAAAGGTACTGAGCGGTACGCCGGATGAAGAGCAGCCAGGCTAGCGTGCCTACATTGGCTAGATCGCTATTGGTGCGTTGTTGGCATTGTAGCTATATTCCCCAATTGGACGCCTACTGGATATTTCGGCACGCTGATTTGGGAGAAACTCTCATGGACATGGAAACCGCTCACCAACAGCTTCTCACGGGCACCGACACGCAACAGGCGGCGGCTGCCGAGGCGCTCGCTGGAATGGGGGAACTTGCGCAGCAGGCGATACCCGCGCTGGTTCAGCACTGTGCAAGTGCCGACGAGAGCGTGCGCAACTGGTGTACCGCGGCACTTGAAGAAGTAGGGCCGCCGGCCGGGAGACAGCTTGAACACCTGACGGCGCTTGCCGAAGCGGCTAACTCGGATGTCGCTTATTGGGCAGTGACCTTGCTGGGGCGAGCGGGCGAGCAGGCCCAAGCGGCAATTCCCACTTTGCTGGGGCGGCTTGAGGACGATAGCTCACCGCAGGTGCAGGAACGTGCGGCCTGGGCACTGGGCAAGATTGCACGCGGTTCAACCCCGGCCATCTCCGCATTGCAATCGGCCGCTGCGACGACCGGTCCATTGGCAACCCACTCAAAGCGTGCCCTTGAGAAACTTAGCGCTGCCAGTGCGTGAGAGACGACTGCAGCGGGCAGATTAGAGGAGTTCAACCCGCGGTAGGGGCAAGTCGGTGCGATGGCGAGTTCCCGGTGGGTGAATTACAATGGCAACTGTGCGGCGAGCGGTCTCGTCGCGTTCATGACGAGCCGTTTGTTACTGCCCTCCTATGCGAATACGTGCCATCCCACAGATCTATCGCAACGTGGGCCGCTGGGGAGAGATCCTTTCGATCCTCAGCAAGTACGGTCTGGCAGGTTGGTTGAGCCGATTTGAATTCTCCTTTGGCAAGTCGTGGCTGAAAAATCGTGCTGGGCAAATACTCGCAAACGAGAGCCGCAGCACGCGTATCCGCATGGCATTGGAAGAGCTCGGTCCGACGTTCATCAAGCTGGGACAGATTCTCAGCACTCGTCCCGACTTGGTTGGTGGCGAGCTGGCCAGCGAGCTCGAACGGCTGCAGACGGACGTGCCTGCTGATGCGTCCGATTTGGTTCAACAAACGATTGAGCGCGAACTGGGTCAGCCCGTCGATCAATTGTTCACGGACTTCGATCCCGTACCAATTGCCTCCGCGTCAATCGGGCAAGTTCATCGAGCCGTGCTGCCGGACGGTCAGGTTGTCGCAGTGAAGGTGCAGCATGAAGGAATTCAGCAGCGGGTGCATGTCGATCTCGACATCCTGACCGGCCTCGCTCAACTGGCAGAGCGACTACCGGAGCTGGCTCCCTATCGACCGAGCGCGACGGTTGCCGAGTTTCAGCGCGTCTTGCGGAGAGAATTGGATTTCGATTGCGAGTTAAGGCATCTGGATGAATTTCGCCAGCGTTTTCGCGACCACAAGATCCTCCGTGTGCCTGAACCGCATCCCGAGCTATCGAGCGATCGCGTCCTGGTCATGGAGTGGCTTGAAGGGACTCCCCTGTCGGCTGTCTCGAAGATTGACCGAGAGGATGTCGATCTGACTGAGCTTGCCCGGCATGGGGCGGAGATCTATCTCGATATGATCTTCGACAATGGGCTTTATCATGCAGACCCCCACCCGGGGAACTTGTTACTCATGCGAGGCGGGCAAATCGGACTGCTTGATTTTGGGCAAGTCGGCCGGATTGATGAGTCGCTTCGCGAAGAAATTGTTGACATGCTGCTGGCCTTAGTGGATCAAGACGCGAGACAGTTGGGCACAGTACTCACCCGAGTGGCGGCAACTCCTGCAGGACTCAACGAGCGAACACTGCATCTCGACTTGGCTGATTTTACGGGGCACTATGCACACCAATCGGCAGATCGTTTTGAGCTTGGCTCAGCACTAACCGAATTGCTGGACTTGCTAAATCGACACGCGATTGCCCTGCCCTCCTCCATGACCTTGCTGCTGAAAGTGCTCGTCATGCTTGAAGGCACAGGCCAACGACTTGAGCCGCGATTTAGCCTCATGGAAGTGCTGCAGCCTTATCGCAAGCGAATGATTGCCAAGCGGCTCTCTCCAACGAGGCAACTGCGAAAAGCGCGGCGAATTGCCTACGAATTAGAGCAGCTTGCCGAAGTGCTACCGCGGAGGCTGCGCGATATCTTGCAGCAGGTGCAGTCAGGCAGTTTTGATGTGCACCTCGATCATCGCGGGTTAGAGCCGTCAGTGAATCGGTTGGTGCTAGGCCTGCTTACCAGTGCGCTGTTTATCGGTTCCGTATCGCTAGTGACAAACGACGTTTGGCCAATCCGCGGAGTTTCCACACCAGGGCTGCTAGGAATGATCCTCAGCGGAGGATTGGGGATGAGGCTGCTGCGCGCGATCAACAAGAGCGGCCACTTAGATCGTCGGAAGTAGCGGGCGAGAGCTTCTCAAGAGCAGCCGTGACGCGGGCATCGACCTCGTCGATCTCGGCGAGCAGTTCTTGGTAACGGCAACCGATCTTTTGAAGCCGGCCTTCGCGATCGAGGTTTTGGGCACCAGCGGGCATTTGGCCGCCTCTATTCTGGGGGGAGGTCGCTGGTAAGTTTGAGGGCCGTGGAGGGGGGCTACTCAGTTGTCCAGCCTTTTCTGCTGCCGTAATGGGGGCAGCTCTGGAGGAAACATCGACCGGCTGGCGATTCCTTGGGGAGCCTGGCGAGCGGGAAATCGCTACGATTTCTTCCTGGGAGAACCGGCTATGACGATTAATCCGCTGATTCCGCGTAGGCAGACTACCCGGAGGGGTTTTTGAGGCTGGACGCGGGTCATGGGCAATGATATCTTAGTCGTTTGACCGAAAAGACTTAGGGCAGCCCGTGGCAATTCTTGTCAGCGGGGCCTTGGAATCTGCAACTCCGAATTGAGGTTTTCGAGTGGTTAAGTTGACGTTGCGAGACAAAGAAACAGCGCAGGAAGCGGTTCGCCGATTCCGAAAACTGGTTGAGCGAAGCGGCATTAAGAAGGAAATCCGTGTTCGCGAATTCTACGAGAAGCCCAGCGAAACCAAGCGCCGCGCTCGTCTCCGCGCTGCCCGCCGCGCCCGTCGCGAGCGTCTCTACGGTAAGTAGATCGCGATACAGCAACCCAAGCATCGGGTTGTCTCTGTGGCTGCGCTCTACTCTGGTTCAACCGAGGTAGGCGCGTGCGGCTCAGGTGATTTCGGCGAGATCGGGACTTGCCACGTAATCGCGAATCTCCTCGCGTACTCTTCGGTAGTGCTGGAGAGCCTCTTCCTCAGTAGCAGCATCTTTGGCAAGTCTAGGCGGATCGTCAAACGGCGCATGTATTTTCTTGCAGGCCACAGGTAGCACTGGGCAGTTTTCGCCAGCGTGACCGC
Organism: Adhaeretor mobilis; assembly: GCF_007741515.1. Taxonomy (GTDB): domain Bacteria; phylum Planctomycetota; class Planctomycetia; order Pirellulales; family Lacipirellulaceae; genus Adhaeretor; species Adhaeretor mobilis. Next base: position 3,687,142 of record NZ_CP036263.1, on the reverse strand, counting down.
AAACGGTTATCACGCAGGCGAGTTTCTCCAAGCCTAGTGTGTTGTCGATTTCGGAGAGTATCTGCGACCGTTGCGCGGTGATATCCACTCCCGCCTCTTGCATCACTTGCACGGCATTCGGATTGAGCCCGTGGGCTTCGATACCAGCGGAGTAGAATTCACATCGTTCTCCCAGTAGCACGCCCCAACCTTCGGCCATTTTTGGCTACGGCAAGAATTATCCGTGTATAGGAAGAGCACATCAGGGCGAGAAGTTGCGGCGGTAGAATTGCTATTACCGATGATACTCGTTGACAGCAACGAAAAAGGCCTGCCGCTTGAGTAAGCGGCAGGCCCTCTGATCGAAAGTTTGCTATCGAGACGACTTAAAACGGAGGCCCCGAATATCCAGCCTGTTTCTCAAAGGTCGAATCGAAGCCTAGAAGGCGACTTCAGCACGAGCGAAGAAACCATCGAATCCAAGGATATTGGCATCGTCGTAGTGCGACATTTGCAGACCGAAGTCGTACTCATCTCGCATGCCTAGGTCATGCCATGCGGAGAAGAAGTATCCGGCGGTTATCGAAGCGTGGCAACCGATGTGGTAGGTGCCGCCCATTTCGACTTCCGTAACAGGCACAATGTGGGTGCAACTGTCTTGGAATACGCTTGTCGCACCACCTTCGACGACTGAGGTGCGAATGTCGATGTCACCGAGCAACACGGAGATGTCGCCCTGAGCGAACAGGCTGAACTTACCTTTGCGGCCGAAGTATCGGCGCCCTTGCAGACCTGTGCGGAAACCAAAACCATCGAAGTTCATTTCGGTCACGTAAGAGTCTTCCGCAATGATCGCTGTACCTGTGTCCTGGAAGGCGTTTGAACCACGTTGCCAATCAACTTCAGCGTAACGAATGCCACCGTTCCAAGTGAGGTCCCATGCAGGGCACCAACCGCAGCAGCCACACGAATCGCCGCAGCAATCATCACCACAGCAATCGTCGCCGCAGCAGTCGTCACCACAGCAGGTGTCACAACAGTCGCCGCCGCTTCCGCAGAGAGGCGAACCCAGTGGGATCGTCTTCTCAAAGCTGGCCCCGTAGCTCTTGAGGTCAACGCTAGCAAAGCCGTTAACGAATCCACCGGCAGGTGGATCGACTTCGTAAGGCACGAGAATATTCGTATTCGCAGTATCCGACACGGGGCCGTAGACGGCATCGCTTTGCAGGCGTTGGAAATCGAACATGATGGCTCCACCACAGCAGCAATCAGCGATTCCACCATAGAAGCCATACGAAGAGTTGTAGTCGAAATCGTATTGGTTAAAAGTGACGATATTGTCCGCTACGTTGTTCTCCACGTAGGACAACGCTTGGCTGAAGTTGGCGCGGGCATAGATGTACTCTGCACCGGCGATGATCTGCAACTGTCGGTCCATAAGACCGTCAAACATTCCGCCGCTACCGCTGCTGCTGCAGCCTGAGTCGCAGCTTGCATTGCAGCCGCCAGCTTCGCAGTAGCCGCTGTCGGTGCCGTCGTAGGTGTTGTAAGAAGCGAGCTCGAGCGATTCGTCACTGACGAAGCCTGGCATCTGATACTCGCGATTGTTTTCTTGCTGCGCCTGTGCCATGCCCGCTACGGACAGGCAGAGTACCAGCGCAGCGGTACCCCATGTTTTGAGTCTCATCCTAGTTCCCCCCCCAATTGAGCGTTTTAAGAGCTACGCAGCTCTTAGCAGGACGCTTGCCTGCGAGATAAGTTAGTTAGACCCACGCTACGTGCGGGACGTAGCTTGTTTCACCCAGGTGGCGTCGGTCTACGAGTGTAATTCGGTAGCGAGAGGGGGCTCACTTTCCGAAAATCTAGCAAATTCGGCAAAATAGCTTCTATGGGTATATCTGGCACGTCCAGAAGAATCGGCACAGAGTACCATCACCTACTACAGCGTACGGTTGAATCACAACGGCACAACGAGCACAACGCTTTAGGGCTGCTGCTAGCGGTTATTTGAGAGCTGAACTGTGAGCTGTCTTGTCTTACCTTACTTCTGGATTTCGTAGGATTGGAAGCGTACTCTTGCGGCTGTTTCTGCATGCAGGCTGAGTTGCGTCGTGTCCGTCGTGTTGTGGAGGTTCAAAAAGAACTTTGGGCTGAAGTACTAGAGTGGAGCTACTCCTTGGCGGCTCCGTCGGCCAACGACAAAAGCGGAGCCGGCACTTTGCCAACTCCGCTTTTGGAGCACATTATTCGATCGTTAGACACACAGGTGCCATTGATGTCCAGTAGCCCGAGCAAGGCTACCTGAAGCATCACTTCATTCGCTTAGCCTCGGCGGCGGCGGGAGAGGCCAGCAAGCCCCATTACGAGCAGCGCGAAGCTCGATGGCTCGGGAATGGCAGAGCCATTGAGGTCGACATTGAAAACGGGATCTGCGGCGTGATAGGGACGCACGTTCATTCCTGCGTATGGTATTGCATCGTCGTAGATGGCGAACTGCAACTCCGGGACCGGATCACCAGATGAGAATGCTGCGGTAGTATAGGCCGGAGTGCCGGTACCACTACCCAGGTCCGCACCGAGTAAGACTTCTCGGAAGTCAGGTAGCTGGAATGCGTTAGCATCAGTGGTATCGAGATCAATCGTGAAAATGGCCGATTCGCCGGGGGCCAAGCCAGAGAAATTAACGGTGAGCAGCCGATCAACGCCGTCTTCTGCACCTTGCCCTGCTACGTCGGTGATTGAGGCTCCAAGGATCTCAATTCCTGGCATGTTGAAGACGCTGGACACAACGGCACTGCCATTGAATCCGTCGAATGCATTATCTCCCGTGCCGAAGACAAAGTCATCCTGGGCAATACGGAGGGTGAACGAGGTGAGTGTACCGCCGGTGCCGGTGTTCTCAACGAGCATCGAAGGGCGATTGCGATGCTGAATGCGGTTGTTTGGATTGTCGCACGACTCTTCCATTTTAACGATTGCTTCCATGGGAGTACCGAGCGCGTTCAGATAACGAGCGCTGGACGAGATGTTCACGCTATAGGCGTTCTGAGCAGCAGCTTCTTGAGCGGTGCTGAGGAGAGCCAACAACATGGCGAGGGATAAGGGGAATGCGGCCCGTGCGGCCGCCTTTGCCAATGAGGTGCGCGTGGTGTTTAGTTGTGTAAGTGTCATGGTGCTCTTTCCCGTCCTGGCATTCGCGTTTTGCAAAGGCCGTGTGACGACTCCTGTGCTCAGCGGGAAAAGAACTCATGGGAGCTTGCAACGCGCCAACAAGGCCACGCACAAGCGACATCCGAACGACGGATTCGCCTACCTGGCGCGCATTTTCATACGCGTCACTATCAGAAGTGCGAGGGACGAGTCGCCGAAACGTCAGGGGCAGCCGAACAGGCAGCGGAGGAGACCTAAGCTATTGAGGTCGAGCTGAACCGGTTCTAGGAAGAAACAAGCAGACGCTCAGCACGCCTGTGGAACGCCACCTGGCAATCCATTGAGGAGAAGCTGAAAATGCACCGGGGCCTAAAAATGCCACCTGGAATGATCAATCGGAATATAACGGATTGATTGAATAAAAGATGGTGTAACGGACCCGGCAGTCTTACTTGCCTGTTCGGACAGCAGCTGAGTTTGATGACTCGCCGCCGATCGAATGTTCATGAGGTCAGTTACCCAAATCTAGAGATGAAAAAAGTGTGCTTGCGTGGTTCTCCCACGCGTCTTTTCTCATCATAGCTAGTAAACTAATGCTGTCAAACAAATTGATAGGAAAAACGCCAATTCATCGGCCACGTAGACCGCGAGGAATAGGAGGTTTCGACGGATTAGCCCCTCATTTTGCTATCGGGCTTGTTAGGGGCCGACAAAGGCTCGTCACCCGAGATACGCCAAAATTACTCTGGCAAGCAGAAAAAATGACGCGGCGGGTCCCCCTCGCTCCCAGCGATCCCGCCGCGTCGTGAGCCGTGCCTCTCCCCAAAGGACGGTTCTCAGGAAAGCTAGATCAGTGGAGCCAACAGTCAAATTATCAAGCTCGAAAGGGGAGGCCCTTTGAGCGCTGCGCTCATCCCGACGTTTACCTTGCACACCAAACAGCGTGTCGTTTGTCCGGAGATGTTGCGGCAATGCCACAACGGGAGTGGTAGGAATGCTACAAGATCCCAGATTGGTGGCCTTCAAGCACCCACTTCTGCGGTTTGCCAGTCGAGACCGATGTCGAGCGAACGGGCTGAATGGGTTAGTGCGCCAACGCTGATTCGGTCGACGCCGGTCTCTGCGATTTCGCGCAAAGTGTCCAGAGTGACGCCGCCGGAGGCTTCCAGCTGTATCGCCAAGGAAGCCGCATCGCGTAGTTGGACAGCTTCCCTTAGCTGCGTCACACTCATGTTGTCCAGCAGAATGATATCGGGAGCTGCCGGGAGTACGGCTGCCAGCTGCTCGATCGTATCGACCTCGATCTCGATCGGCAGGGTCGTGTCAGGAGCATTTGCCGCGAGGAAGGCTCGCACGGATTCAACCGCCTGAGCTGTTTGAGGCTCGCCTGCTTTGCTTCTGCGTTCGGCTTGATAGTGGGCGAGATGGTTGTCCTTAATCATCACCGCGTCGAACAGGCCCGTCCGGTGATTGCAAGCTCCACCGCAGCGGGTAGCGTATTTCTCCAATCGTCGCCAGCCGGGCGTAGTCTTGCGTGTATCGTAGATGCGGGCATTCGTGCCCTCCACGCGGGAAACGTACTGGTTTGCCAAGGTCGCGATGCCAGACAAACGCCCCATCAAATTCAGGAGAATACGCTCGCAGGAAAGCAGATGCCTGGCGCTGCCGGCTAGTAAGCCGATGGTTGTGCCGCTACGACATGGATCGCCATCTTGCAGTTGCGGTGAGAAATCCAGCTCAATGTCCAACGTGGCCAGGGCCGTCTCGATGGCGCGAACTCCGCAGACGAAACCGCTCTCGCGACTGACGATTTCCGCAGCGCCACGGCTCGATTCAGGGACCAACGCGTTGGTGGTCCAATCTCCGTCATCTGCTAGATCTTCCTGCCAAGCCAGTTTGACGAGTGCGCGGCAGTCGTCCTTGATCCGGTCATCCCAGGTTAATTGCTCGAAATCACTCGGCATGGCATCCTCACGCGAGAGGCAAAAGGGGTTATATTGGTGGGTTGCGTCCGCGTCGGTTCTACCACGCTGGGCGTACTAACGTCCACGCACATTCCCCGTTCGCTTCCCGAACCAGTCAGCTTTCCGCACCAGGCCAGTAGTTTATGGGTTCAGCAGAACCAACGACGAAGCCGCCACTATTGAACCCACGCGACCAGCTGAGTGTGTGGACGCTCACGGCTGCGCTGTTGTTGTTGCTCGTTGCCCTATGGTGCTACCGAGGGGGCATGCAGGGGAAGGTCATAGCAATCGATCGCGCTGAGCCGTTGCAAGCGGAGTTCCTCGTTGATGTGAATCGTGCCGAGTGGCCGGAACTCATTCAGCTGCCGGGTGTAGGGCCGGTTCTGGGAGAACGGATCGTTGCTCATCGGCAGGAGCATGGTGAATTCGAAAGTCTCCAGGGGCTGACCGCTGTTGACGGCATAGGCCCGAAGACACTCGATGCGATCCGCCCGTACTTGATTCCCATTCCCGATCGTCAAGCAGTAGCCCAAGGCGGGTCGAGCTTGGAAGCCGCCACGACCAACAACAAAGGAAGTTAGCCACGTGGAATTTCGACTGGAAAGTCCGTTTGAACCTGCCGGCGATCAGCCGGCTGCGATTAAAGACCTCGTGAAAGGGCTCAACGCCAAGGAGCGCGAGCAGATTCTCATGGGTGTCACGGGCTCCGGCAAGACGTTCACGATGGCCAACATCATCCAGCAGGTGCAGCGACCCACGCTGGTGCTCTCCCACAATAAAACACTAGCGGCCCAGCTCTACTCGGAGTTCAAGGAATTCTTTCCGCACAATGCGGTGAGCTACTTCGTGAGCTACTACGACTACTACCAGCCCGAGGCGTACATTCCCCAGCGGGATATTTACATTGAGAAAGACGCGTCGATCAACGAAGAGATCGATCGTATGAGACTCTCGACCACGAGCAGCCTGGTGAGTCGCCGCGACGTGATCGTGGTGGCCAGCGTCTCTTGCATCTATGGCTTGGGTTCGCCAGAAGACTACAAGGAGATGATGGTCGGCCTGCGTGTGGGGCAGAATGTGGATCGCGACGATGTACTCTCTCGGTTGGTCGATATTCAGTACCAGCGCAACGATACCGATCCTGAACGGGGCAAGTTCCGAGTCCGCGGCGACTGTGTCGAAATCTGGCCCGCCTACGAGGAATTCTCCTATCGGATCGAATTCTGGGGGGATGAGATCGAAAAGCTCTCGTTCATCGATCCCACTTCCGGCGAGACGATTGACGATCAGGAGGAAATCTACATCTACCCAGCGAAGCACTTTGTGCTGCCCGAAGCGCGTGTCGAACGCGCGGTGGATTCGATACGCAAGGAGCTCTCTGGCCGACTGGAGTTGTTCCGCGAGCAGGGGAAGATGCTGGAAGCCCAGCGGCTGAACGCACGTACTCGGTTCGATATAGAGATGATGATGGAGGTGGGCTACTGCCCCGGAGTCGAGAACTACAGTCAGCCGCTCAGCGGACGTCCGCCGGGGGAAGCCCCCTCCACGCTGTTTGACTTCTTCCCGAAAGACATGCTGCTGTTCGTTGACGAGTCGCACGTCACCGTGCCACAGATCGGCGCGATGTACGCTGGGGACCGTAGCCGCAAGACGACTCTCGTGGAACATGGCTTCCGCTTGCCCAGCGCGTTGGACAATCGCCCTTTGAAGTTCGAAGAGTGGCAGGAACGCATCGGGCAGGTGGTTTACGTCTCGGCTACGCCTAGCAAGTACGAACTGGGCCAAACCGGCGGCGAGGTCGTGGAGCAGGTGATCCGACCGACAGGACTGCTGGACCCGGTGATCGAGCTCGTACCGGCCAGCGGCCAAGTGCCCCATTTGCTGGAGGAAGTCAAGAAACGCACCGCGCTGGGTGAGCGCGTGCTGGTGACAACCCTCACGAAGCGACTTGCTGAGGACCTAGCCAATTATCTTTGTGAGCAAGGCGTACTGGCCAAGTGGCTGCATAGCGAGCTGGACGCCTTCGAACGGGTGGACCTGCTGCGTGACCTGCGCGAAGGTAAGTTCGACGTGCTCGTGGGCATCAACCTCCTGCGTGAAGGATTGGACCTGCCGGAGGTTTCCATGGTGGCAATCCTGGATGCCGACAAGGAAGGATTCCTGCGGAGCGAGACTTCGCTCATGCAAACAATCGGCCGAGCGGCGAGAAATGTAAACTCCAAAGTGATTCTTTATGGAGACAAGGTCACAAACTCCATGCAAAAGGCGATGGACGAGACCGAGCGCCGTCGCAAAATTCAACACGAGTACAACCAGCAGCACGGCATTACGCCTACGACCGTCAAGAAAGCAATCCACAAGGGGATAGAAGGAGAGGCGTCTGCCCACGCGAAGGCCAATGCGGCGGTAGGTCGCACCGATGAGACGGAAATCATCACGCAGGACTACATCAACGAGCTAGAAGGCGAAATGCTCGAGGCGGCTGATGAGCTGGAGTTCGAGCGCGCGGCCAAGCTGCGCGATCGCATCGAGAAGATGCAAGGCTCGCTGGGTGAGCCGATCGATTCGGTGAAAGAGACAAGCAGCAAGAAACGGGGCGGGAGGCGTAAAGGTGGGAGCAAAGTGCCGCGGCCGAAGCGTGGGTGAGGTGCGAAACGATCTGCTGATTTGAGTGGCACCCGGCGAAAAATGGGCACCCTACGTCTCTCTGGCGAGCTGTGGTCAGTGGAGCATACGCGGGTTGGGATGATTTGACATACGGGGGGGTGGGTAGATTGTGGTACTCAGGATCGACTTCTCTGCTCTTAACTTTTTAAGGAAGCAAACTGAGTATGGTTCTCAAGTGTTTCGCGTTTGGGTTTGCCTGCATCGCTTGTCTAGTGCATCTCAGCACGAACCTAGCTGCCGCAGAAGCTCTTCGAATCGTGGCTTTGGCAGGCGATGAGTCTTCCGGAAATGCTATCGAGAGCCTGGGCGTGCCATCGCTAAATGGTAGTGGCCAAAGTGCCTTTTATGCCGAGCTCTTCACTGCCTCGAATCGGACATCGCTGTTAATAGAGCGAAGTGCGGGTAGCTTGACTGTGGTAGCTCAACACGGTGACACGGGTCCGGGAGAAGGAGTGACGATTGACGACGTCAGAGCGTCCCAATCGTCATCGCCGCCGCTCAACAACGCCGGCGTGACGGCGTTTGCGGCTGGTTTGTTTGGACCTGGGGTAGGCCTCTTCAATAGAGATGCGGTGTTACGCGACTCCGGCGGCGCCTTGGAATTGGTAGCGCCCAGCGGAGACGCAGTTCCTGGTGCTGAAGTGGGCTTCGATTTCATCCCAAGCCTACACCTGAATAATTCTGGACAAGCAGCCTTCATGGCCGAGCTTTTCGGGACCAGCGTCGATCAATCAAACGACTTTGGAGTGTTTCGAGAGGACGCTGTTGGCGAGTTGGCCACTGTCGCCCGGGAAGGTGATTTCTTGCCTCAATCAAGCTTACAATTCTTCTTTCCAGCGACAGCTCGCGGCTTGTGGACGGTGTCGTTGAACGATCGTGGTCAGACGGCTTTCGCCGGACTTCTGACTGGTCGCGGAGCCGGCGCTGGCAATAACTTAGCCATCTTCAGCGAGGGGAACGGCAATGGTGTTGAGATCGTTGCTCGGAGCGGTTCGACGGCGCCAAGCTTGCCAGATGGCGAGCAGTTCAGTCGCTTCGGCATTCCTAAGCTTAATAATCTGGGCCATTCTGCATTTTTCGCCGAGCTGGCTGGTGCCAGTGTTACCGAATCGACTGACTATGGGCTGTTTCGCACAACTGCAAGCGGCGACACGGTAATCGTAGCTCGCGACGGCGGCGCTGCCCCCGATATGCCCGAGGCTGTGGTGTTCGATTTCAATTACACCGTTGTCCGTGGTGGTTTCGGAGAGGAGGGTCCAAGCTTCAACGATGTAGATCAGACGGCCTTTATTGCCAGTCTTACCGGTACCGATCCCGTTAGCGGATTCGCGAATCAGGGCATTTTTCGTGGCGAGAGCGATGGCGAGCTTCACCTAGTTGCTCGTAGCGGTGAAGAAGCACCCGGGCGGTCCGATGGTGCCTATCTGAGAGATTTCAGCCAACTCGCTCTCAACGACAATGGGCAAATAGCCGTGTTGGCGAGTCTGGAAATAGACGACAGCTTTGGTGGGAGAAGCATCCTTGCTCAGGACACAGCGGGGATATTACATACGATTGCCAGTACCGGGGATGAACTCAATCTCAGTAACGATCCGTCACAACTAGATTTGAGCACGGTAGAACGATTATCCTTTGCCGGCGACGCAGCGTGGAACGCACGCGGTCAGATCGCCTTTAAAGCCGAGTTTACCGACGGCACAAGCGGCGTGTTTATCTCTAATCTGGTCGCTGTTCCGGAACCGGCGAGTTGGACACTTTTGGGAGGCCTGTTGCTCGTCGTAAACTGGCGGATGAAGCGACGAAAGCTCCGAGGTTGAAGTTGATAGCCCTGGTGGCGAATTGCATTGGGCACTCCCGTTTGCTGGCAACAGTGGCACCCGCCGGGGATGAAGCAAACCAGCCGGAAGCGTAAGCGACCGGATAAATCAACGCCTCGTATAGCTCAACACTCGCGACAACCTAATCGCCACGCTGATTTTTCGACGCACGGATTAGAACCTTAGAAATCGCCAGCCTATCCGGCGCGCTGGCCTATCCGGGCGCTTACGCTTCCGGCTGGTAGTTGTTGGGATCAATTTTACACGCCGGAAGCGTAGACGCGGATATAGCCCTTACGTATCCAAATCACGAACTTCCCGAAGCCCTTCCTTCCAGTACTCACTTTCAGGGGTATCTGCTCTCTTCACGAGAGCGACAATGCCGACCAAATAGCCATACAGTACCGCCACCACGAGAATCGAAACCCACATGGGCAGGTCTCCAACGTTTGAGCGTTGCCAGAGGAAGTCGCTGACGCTCGGGTGATCGAGATTTGCGTAGAGTGAATCGAGCTTGATCAGCCAACAAGCGAATAACAGTGCGAACATTGGCAAGTAATTGCGTACCAACCGGACCCGCAGTGCTTGCCGCCACGTTAGCTTATAGCGGGGACGAAGTAGGTCGGCGGCAACTTTTCGGTTCCAGTCCTGAACGGGGCTCTGTTGGTTGCGGAGCAAGATGGGGCCGACAAAATTCTGTTCGAGCATCCGCACGCGAGAGCGCCAGACATCAAAGAAGCGAAATCTGCGGGCTTCGATCACCAGGAATGTAAAGACCAGGAGCATGCCGACGACAATGCCGACCTGCGATCGCTCCGTCTCAGCCATGGCAAACGAAACCAGTGCCATCACGGAGATAATCGACCAGTTGGTTGTTGTGTCGAGACGGATCCGCCAATCAGTCGCCCGTTGCATTTCCGCCCGATAGAAATGCGCGAGCGCAGCGATGTATTCAGCCCGAGTTAGCGGCTCGTCTTCGAACTGTGGAAAGGTCGTTTCGGTATCCAAGGGTTGTTCCTCGCAGGAAGTGTCCGTACTAGCTTTGCCAATACAAAGCAAGCAGCGCCAGCAAGTGGTTTTGCGGTTTCGCTGCAATTCACTTGCTGGCGCTGCGTGTTTGTACTATCAGAGCAACATGAATTAGACATCCTCAATTAGACTTCCACCAGCTTCCACTTGCCTCGACGAAATACAATAGCTGAAACGACTGCTAACATCGAAAATGCCAACGTGATGGCCCAATAGACTCCGTGGGCTTCCAGACCAAACTGGTACGCTAAAACGTAGGCCAGGGGGATCTCAAAGACCCAAAAGACCAACAAGTTTAAATAGGTTGGAGTCCAGGTGTCGCCTGCACCGTTGAAAGCATTCTCCAACACCATCCCCACACCGTAGAAGAAGAATCCATACGAAATGATGCGTAGTCCATCAGCCGCGTACGCCAGCACGTTGGGTTGATCGGTGAATATTTTGGCGATTGGCAGTGCCAGGATTACGAACACAATGCCAATGGCAGTCTGGAACACTGCGTTGTACTGGGCCGCTTTCCAGACTGATTTCTCGGCGCGATCGGTTTGCTGTGCCCCGAGGTTCTGACCCACCAAGGTCGATGCCGCGTTGGCCAGTCCGACCGCGGGCAGCAAGGCAAACATAACGACGCGAATCGCGATCGTGTACCCGGCAACCGCTTCGCTGCCAAACCCGGCTACGACTCGCATCAGCCCGATCCAGCTGGCCGTGCCAATAGTGAATTGCAGGGTTGCCACCCACGAGAGACTCAGCAGTCGCCGGAAAATCTCGAAGCGGACCTGCCAGTGTTCCTTTCGGAGCTCGAATTGCTTGTCAGCAAAAAACAATTGATAACTAGCGTAAGCGACACCGATCGATCGTCCGATCAACGTCGCTACTGCCGCGCCCGTTACGCCCAGTTCGGGAAAGAAACCGACTCCAAAGATAAACAGCGGGTCCAACACACAGTTCAATAAATTGGCTATCCACAAGACACGCATCGCGATTGCCGCGTCTCCTGCACCACGGAAAATGGCGTTCAACAGAAACAACATGACGACGACGATGTTGCCGCCGAGCATCAGTTGTGTGTACAGTGCGCCGTCGCGAACGACCTGCGGCTCGGCTCCCAATAAACGCAACAACTGCGGCGCACAAATAATTCCGATGATGGCCATGGCGATAGACGCCACGCAACCGAGATAGATGGCGTGTATTGCAAATCGTGCCGCACCGTCGCGGTCTTTTTCACCAATCCGGCGCGACACCGTCGCCGTCGCACCGATCGCGACACCCATGGCCACCGAGTAGACCAGGAACATCATTGTCTCGGTGATCCCGACGATTGCGATGGCATCCGCACCCAGCTCTGCCACAAAAAAGACATCGACGACAGCAAACACGCTTTCCATGACCATTTCCATGACCATGGGGACGGCGAGTAGAAAGATAGCCAGTCCCAGCGGGCCTTGCGTGAAGTCGCGTTGCGATCCCCGAAAGGCTTCTTTGACGACGGCCCACCACGAATTGTCGTAATCGGATTCCGTCATCTCATGTTCCGAGGTCTTCGGCGTTCCCTGGATGTTTAGTTTGCCAGCGGCCGGACCAGAAAGGGAGGCCAGAACCCTTTCCTGAATGCGAGTAAGCCCTAGCGTTGTCTTGGAGCAGGGCAACGAAAAAAGCGAGGACCTCTGGTGAGAGCTGTCCTCGCTTCTCATTTTTGTTGTCTTCGAAACGAACCTATTCAGCCGTTTCGTCACCTGCTTCTTTAGCATCACTACCGGCGTCGGCAGCACCATCGTCGCCAACGGCAGGTGTTGTGTCTGCTGGTGTGTCTGCTTCGCCGCCGGCGCAGCCGGTTAGGCCAATAGTACCGATAGTCAGGCAAAGTCCCAGCATCCAAATTCCGAGTGATTTCATAGCTTGTTTCTCCTTGTTCTGCTTGGGGGACGCCGCCACTTGGAGTGTGATCAGACCACCGTCCCTTCAAAGCTGTGCGAATTAGCGTACCAGTGCCACCAGCCACAAACAATGCATTGCTAGCGAATCGGTAACCAGAATCTGAGTTTACGCACGATTAGCCGTCAAAGTTTACTCAGTTTGACTGACCATACCACAATTCTAAGGCATTGCCTCATGAGGGCTGATCTGGCTCAATGCTCCTCGGCATGTTGGCCGAAGAATCGTTGTGACCGCTCAATCTTTCCGGCACCCACGAGGGGCTGTTGGGGATTTCGTCGCTTCTCGTCAATTATTGCCAACACTTTGGGCATCGCCATGAAAATGACTAAGATCTCGACCATGACCAATTTCTCACGCTCCCTACTCACGCTCTCTCTGGTGCTTTCAATCAGCGTGGTTACCACGGCTCAAGATCGCGAGCCGGGCTCATCGGCCGATGGTTCAGAAGAGAATTCCGGATGGTATTACGAACCGGCCACGAAGAACGCGTCTCAACCGACTTTCGCACAGCGGAAATCGATGGTGCGTGCCGAACAACGCATGGCCCGCTTGGCTGCCGCCAAAGCCTATGGCTTCTCACCAAGCCGTCCGACAGCAACGGGTATAGCGTTTACTTCAATGTACAGCCCCGCATGGCAAATGCCGGGTGGCCGACCCTTCGGTTGGTTCACCGCGCACCGCCCCATTGTGGTTGTGAGCCCTGGGCGTTATCGGTAGCCACGACGTTACAGAATAGGCAGCGTTACAGATCGTTAAGGGGGCGGAGCTAAGCGGCAGTACGACCGTGGCTGGCTTGCAGAGAACGGCGGCACTCGCACAGCATGGCCTCGGCTAGGCGTCTGCGTACTGCAGCGGGCGCTAGCCGTGTCGAGAGAGCTTCACGCAGTTTGTCGCCCGAACGTAACAGCGATCGGTGGGTTTTGTGACGCGGATCGCTGAGTATGGCCTCAACCGCGTCCAGCATTGCTAGGCGGTCGTCCGAGGCTGTAGCGCTACGCAGGCGTTCAAAGTTCGTTTCGCGCTCGGCAACCCATGCCGTAACACGACCGTTCTGCTGCGAGAGCCGTGCATTCAACACGCACAGCTTGGGCAGCGAAGGGTAAGCATTGCAATCCATGACTCCCCCGTAGCAAGTGATTCGTGTTAAGCAGCCAAGCGAAGTGCCGCTTGTGGCTTGACCGCCTGAGGAGCATGACCAATCTGGCCAGCAACCAGTTGCCGGAGTACACGAGGGACTAACCGCTCAGTCGCTTTCCGTATGATAGCTGAGGTGATATCACCGCTACCCGTCGTACCGCTGGCCAGGAGGAGACGGGTCTGCCTGCGGATTTCCTTGCCGCTACGAGCCCGAATGTAGCCGCGGGTTTCGCAGAGGGTCATTCCCGAGGTAGATCCGGCGATCAGCTGTGTGACGCCTGAGAGGCTCTGCTCAGCAACTTGACGGCTGAGTAGCTCGACCTGCCGTTGCTGGCCCTGTTTTGACTGAATCGAGGTAAGCGTACTCAGAATTTGCTTGAACATGAGTTCTTCCCGGTGGGTCTGAATGGTTCGCTGAGCCCGGTTTCCCAGGTTCAGGACAAGGATCGCGTGCGTTTGATCGCCTGCCCCTTAGAATCGAACCGCTACGGCTGGCACCTTCAGCAGAATGCTCCTGAGGTGTCGGTGTCGGAATGGTTGTCAAGAATTCCTCAGTTCCCCCGGGCTTCCTAGCCGATATAATAGTTGCACTTGACCAAGACCGCCCGATTCCCTAATTTTTCGGGTGTGCAGAGGACGCGTCGCAAAATGCGACCGAAACAGACACGGCTCCGTGGCCAAGTGGCTAAGGCATCGGATTGCAAATCCGACATCGGCGGTTCGAATCCGCCCGGAGCCTCTTAAAGCCGCTTCTTGCGATTTCTCGCAGGGGGCGGCTTTTTTTGTAGGCTGTGGCCTGGGGGCAGTTCTCAGAAAGCGGTTTTCAGGCAAAATGGGGGGGACTCGTATAGATCCCTCCAACGTCGTCGTGACGACGACGGCTAACGACCCACAGACTGCCATGCCCTTTATCCACGACGATTTTCTGCTCACCACAGAAACGGCCCGACGACTCTACCACGACTTTGCCGAGAACGAGCCGATTCTCGACTATCACACGCATCTCAGCCCCAAAGAGATTGCCACGAATCACCGATTCGAGAATCTCGCCGAGATTTGGCTCGGGGGCGACCACTATAAGTGGCGTGCCATGCGAGCCAACGGAATTGACGAGCAGCGCATTACTGGCGATGCCGATCCGTACGACAAATACCTGGCTTGGGCGGAAACGGTGCCCCGCACGCTGAGAAACCCGCTGTACCACTGGACGCATTTGGAACTGAAACGCTATTTCGACATCGAAGAGCTACTCGGCCCGGACACGGCTGAGTCGATATGGAAGCGTGCCAACGAGCGACTTGCCAGCGAAGACCTTTCCGCCCACGGCATTCTGAAGAAGTTCAACGTGAAGGTCGTTTGCACGACGGATGACCCCGTGGACGACTTGGCTCACCACCGGGAGATCGCCAACGGCGATTGCCCGACAGAAGTCTATCCCACATTCCGCCCCGATCGTGCTTTGTGGGTCGATAGGCCTGATGCCTTCAATCCCTGGGTAAGTCAATTGGCGACTGCCGCTGATATTGAAATCGCCGATTTCGACGCGTTTTTGAATGCCCTCGACCAGCGACACGCGTATTTTCACGAAATGGGTGGTCGGCTCTCCGATCACGATGTCACCAAAGTGCTAGCCGATGCATGTTCGCAGGAAGCCGCGGCGGGCATTTTTGCTAATGCTCTTAAAGGAAAGGCAGCTGATGCTGACTTGCAGGAGCAGTTCGGCGCCTTCATGATGCTGTTCTTCGGACGCCTGGACGCCAAGCGGGGTTGGACCAAGCAGCTGCACATCGGGGCGCTGAGGAACAACAGTACGCGTCTGATGCGCGAAGTGGGCGCCGACGCAGGTTGCGATTCCATTGGCGACATGCCCTCGGTCGCCGCGCTGTCCAGCTATCTCGACCAGCTCGATCAGGAGGACGCCCTACCCCAGACGATCCTCTACAACTTGAACCCGTCAGCAAACTTCTCGGTGGGCTCAGTAATCGGCAATTTCCAGGATGGCCGCGCCGCTGGCAAACTCCAGTGGGGTGCCGGCTGGTGGTTCAACGACCAGTGGGACGGCATGACGCGTCACTTGGACGATCTGTCCAACCTGGGCCTTCTCTCTCGCTTCGTGGGAATGCTTACCGATAGCCGTTCGCTGCTTTCTTACCCCCGCCACGAATACTACCGCCGCTGCCTGTGCGAGCTGCTAGGAAGCGACATCGAGCGCGGTGCCCTGCCCCGCGATATGGAGATGGTTGGTAGCATGGTGCGGGACTTGTGCTACGGAAACGCGCGAGACTACTTGGGGCTGGGTGTGTGAAACGCCGGACGGCTAAGTCACGAGCGGTGGGCAGACGAGTTCACGAATCAGTTATTTTTTAGTTGAGCTCTCAGGCGAGAACTTCCGCAGCACCACGTAGAAGATCGGCGTGAAGAACAGCCCGAAGATCGTGACGCCCAGCATCCCGGCGAATACGGCGGTGCCCAAGGCGCGGCGCATTTCCGAGCCTGCGCCCGTGGCGATCAGCAGCGGGATGACACCCAGCACAAACGACATCGCTGTCATCAGAATCGGGCGCAAACGCAAGCGGCAGGCATCGATGGCGGCATCAAAGCGGTTCTTGCCTTTCTCTTCTTCCGCTTTGGCGAACTCCACAATGAGGATCGCATTCTTGCAGGCTAATCCGATCAGCACGACGAAGCCGATTTGCGTGAGGATGTTGTTGTCCATGCCACGTAACCACACACCAAAAATTGCGCAAAGCAAACACATTGGCACAATGAGAATTACGGCCAACGGCAATAGCCAGCTCTCATACTGGGCGCTCAAGGCGAGAAAAACGAACAGCACACAAAGCGGGAAAATGTAGATGGCTGTGTTACCAGCTGCGATCTGCTGATAGGCCAAGTCGGTCCACTCGAAGCCATATCCTGGGGGCAAGGTTTCTTCCGCTAGGCGTTCCATGGTGGCGATTGCATCCCCGGAGCTGGTGCCTGGTAGCGTATCGCCGCTTATGTCAGCGGCAGGGAAAAGGTTGTAACGCACTACACGGTCGGGCGCAGAAGTCCTTTGTATATTTACGAGCGAACCCAATGGCACAATAGCCCCCGAGTTGCTGCGCGTGCGGAGGCGGGCAATATCGCTGATGTCATCGCGGAAACGGGGCTCTGCCTGGGCCGTTACCCGGTAGGTTCGACCAAGAAAGTTGAAGTCGTTCACATAGACCGAGCCCAAGTAGATTTGCAGGGCATCAAACACGTTGCCAATCGGCACGTCCATCATGCGCACTTTGGTGCGATCCACATCCGCGTAAATCTGTGGTGTGTCGGCACGGAAGCTAGAGAACACCTGGACGAGTCCTGGCTCTTTGTTCGCTGCCATCGACAGATTGAAGGCCGCCTGTTGCAGTTCGCGTGGCGTTCCGCCGCTGCGGTCTTGCACCTGCATTTTGAAGCCACCGCCAGTACCGATGCCACGGACTGGTGGCGGAGCGATTACAAAAACTTGGGCATCCTTAACCGCACTCACACGTTGGCGTAGGTCGGAGAGGATCGAATCGACACTTTGACCGGCTGCGGTGCGAGTTTCAAAATCTTCAAACGGCGTGAAAATTGCCGCCCCGTTGGCATTGTTAGCTCGGGTCGCCCCATTGAAACCGGCAAACGCGACTGCGTGGGCGATGCCAGGAGTTTCCAGAGCGAGGTCTTTGATGCGTTGCGTGACTTCGTCGGTACGACTAAGCGAGGCGCCATCGGGCAGTTGGATCGCCACGATCAAGTAGCCTTGATCTTGTGCAGGAATAAAGCCGGTGGGCACGCGCGAGAAACCCAACCACGTTAGCACTAGCAGCCCGCCGTAGACCATCAATGCAACAGCGCTCACCCTCAGCAGTTTGCCCACGGTTTGGCCGTAGAGATTATTAAGGAAGTCGAACACGCGATTGAAGCCGCGGAAGAACCACCCGAGCGTTTTGTCGCTAATTGAGTCGAGCCAGTTGGGTTTCGCTCCCTTGGGTTTCAACAAGATCGCACACAAAGCGGGACTCAGCGTCAGTGACACGAGCGTTGAAATAGCTGTTGATATGGCAATGGTCACTGCAAACTGTTGGTAAAACTGCCCGCTGATGCCCGCAATAAAAGCGGTAGGCACGAATACCGCGATCAACACCAGCGTCGTTGCGATCAGCGCCGAAGCGACTTCATCCATCGCCTGGTGGGTGGCCTTGCGCGGACTGAGTCCCTCGTCTGCCATGAGACGTTCGACGTTCTCGACCACGACAATCGCGTCGTCTACCACGATGCCGATCGCCAGAACAAGGCCGAATAGCGAGAGCATGTTCAACGAGAAGCCGAGCATCAGCAGGAAAGCGAACGTGCCGATCAGCGAGACGGGAATCGCCACTACTGGGATGATCGTCGATCGCCAATTTTGCAGGAAGATGAACACCGTCAGCACGACAAGAGCACCTGCTTGAAGCAGTGTGACGAACACCTCGTCGATCGAGTCGCTCACGAACTGCGTGGGGTTATAAACGATCTCGTAATTGAGACCTGCGGGAAATTCATCACTCAACTCATCCATCGTCTCGATCACGCTATTGGCAGTGTCGATGCCGTTCGAGCCAGGCCTTTGGAACACGACCATCGCCACGGCGCTTTGACCGTCGAGATAGCTATTCAAACTGTAATCTTGGGCGCCTAGTTCCACGCGAGCAACGTCTGACACGCGCACCAATCGGCCGTTGTCGCCCGATTTCACAACGATCTGCTCGAATTCCTCAGGCGTGCGCAAGCGGCCCTTGGTGCTGACCATCAGTTGCTTCGCTCCTGCATTCTCTAGCGGTGGCTGGCCGATGGTTCCGGCTGCTACCTGGATATTCTGACTGCGCATAGCCGCGACGACGTCGCCAGCGGTAAGGTTTAGCGACGCGATGCGGTCCATATCAAGCCACACGCGCATGCTATACTCTCGCCCGCCGAAAATACGCAGGTCGCCCACACCGTCGAGCCTGGACAGCCGATCTCGCAGCTGGAGATACGCATAATTGCTGATGTACAGCTGATCGCGGGTATTGTCGGGCGAGAGTAAGTGGACAACCAACAACAAATCGGGCGAGCTTTTGGTTGTGCTCACACCAATCTGGCGAACTTCCTCCGGGAGCCGTGGCTCTGCCACGGCCACGCGGTTTTGCACCAGCACTTGGGCCTGATCGAGATCTGCTCCCAGTTTGAAAGTAATTGTCAGGCTCATCGTACCGTCGCCCGTAGACGAAGACTCCATGTAGAGCATGTCTTCGACGCCGTTAATCTCTTGCTCCAATGGTGTAGCAACAGTTTGGGCAATAGTCTCAGGCGTAGCGCCCGGATAGGACGTTCGCACGACGACCGTCGGTAGAGCGACTTCAGGGTATTGCGCGACCGGCAGCTGGAAGTAGGCAATGGCCCCTATCAACACGATGACGATCGATAGCACAGAAGCGAAGATCGGTCGGTCGATAAAGAAGTGAGGAAGTTTCATCTTTAAGTGAGATATGCCTTACGGTGACGTTGATTGGCGTTACAGGTCTCGTTAGCCGCCGAGCTTGCTCGACGCTCGGTTTGTTTTCCTAGCCCGCGCCGAGCAAGCTCGGTGGCTGACGATTCTCGAAGAGTATTCAAGCAACAAGCGGCGTGCTACTTACCACTATTACTCTTGAAGTCGTGAGAGATTTCTGGTGAATTCGCGTTCTCTCGCGTGATCCACCGATCTCGCGGTACAGGTTCGTACTCATCTGGCAATGCCGTTTCTTTATCTGCAATAGAGAGCTCCTCGACGACTGTCTTTACTTCCATTCCCGGACGAAGGTTCTGGCCACCGCGAATCACCACTCGCTCGTCACCCGTGAGCCCTTCGCGAACGATTCTCAGGCCGTGACTCACCGGGCCCGCGACAACCCGTTGCCGGCTGACTTTGTTTCCTTCGCCAACGACGTTGACGAACTGCTCGGAAAGGTCGTTCCCCAGTGCTTCGTCGGGCAACAGAATCGCCTCGTAGGAAGCACTGCCTGGCAAGCGGACACGTGCAAACAGTCCGGGAGTCAGTGTGCCATCGTCGTTAAGGAATATGGCTCGCCCTCGCATGGTACCAGTGTTGGGATCGACTCGATTGTCAACGAAGTCCATGTGCCCCAGGTGAGGGAATCCTTGCTCGTCAACCAGTGCGAGATATACCGGGTTTTTCGCATCGCGCGAGCTTTCACGCTTACCATTTTGGCTGAGACGAACGTATTTGAGAAATTCTTGTTCGTTCGCGTCAAAGTAGCAGTGGATCGGATTTAACGCCACAATCGTCGTCAGCAAGGTGGCTTGGCTACTGCCAGCGTTGACGAGGTTCCCTTCGGTGACGAGTTTCGCGCCAACCCGGCCGGTGATCGGCGCTTTCACCTCAGCGTAACCGAGCTGCAGCTCGGCGGTATGAACGTTGGCCTCAGCCGTCTCGATGGCTGCCTGGGCAACGCCGGTTTGGGCTTCGGCAGCAGCAATGTTCGATCCGGCCGCATCGAAATCCGCCCGAGCTTGTGTGAGAGTACTTGCGCGCGTGTCGTACTCTGCCTTAGAAATTGCATTCTTTCCCACGAGCCCGGCTGCTCGCTGGAGTTCTGTCTCGGCCAGTCCCACGGCTGCCGCTGCTTGCATCCTCTTCGCTTTGGTTTGTTCGACTTGGGCTTGTGATTGCAAGAGATTCGCCTTTGCCTCGGCGACCTGCGCTTTGGCTCGGCGAAGCTCGGTCTCAAAGGGGCGGCGGTCGATCACAAACAGCAGATCGCCCTTCTCGACCATCTCGCCTTCACTGAAGTTGGCTTCACGCAAGTAACCACCCACGCGGGGGCGGACTTCCACGGAATCTACGGCAGCCAAGCGCCCTGTGTACTCGTCCCATTCGATCAGCGTCTGTCGGACCGGCCGAGCAACGCTCACCTCGGGCATTGGCGGGCCGGTGGGCGCATTGTCTCCGCCACGACAGCCGAGCGTGATCAGCAGGCAGGCGAACAGCAAATTCTTGAAATACTTCGCTAGAATTCTACAAGAGTGCATGGTCAATGATCGCTTGATGGGAACAATCGGTTCGGTGGCGGCGGGTACTAAGGTATTTCGAGCTTGTTCTAGCGGACCCTTGTCGACAGTAGCCCGCGAGTAGTATGACTCGCCCGGTTTTCTGAACTGCTGAGCGACTCGAAATAGCTCATAAGCACTAGTGTACTTGCAAAACGCCTGCAGAGTGCGGTCGACTAATCCGCAAGCGGCGGGGGGGGGGGAGGGAGGGCGGAGGCGGTTCAATTCAACCCAGGATCGGAGGGCACCTGGCTAGGGTCGATATTTGGTGCGGCGATACTGATGCCGATCTTGCTGATCGTGCGTTGCCAGAGGGTTTCGTGGTCGCTGAATACTTCGTTGATCGATGCAGGGGTCTTCAGCCAACCGCTCGCCTGAAGTTCTTCTTCGAGCTGCCCACCACCCCAGCCCGCGTGGCCACTGTAGAGACGGTACACACTGTCCTCGGAGCGCACGAGCGAGTCGATGGCATCGCGCTGCATGGCCATGTGTAGCCCTGGCAAGACTTCTTGCTCGGAGTGCGACTCGGAATCGTGCAGAGCAATCATCGGGCCAGGCACGGGCCCGCCGTTAAAGACATCGTCGTGACAATCCACTGGCGGTGCCTCGATGAGTTCCCACACTTCGCTGACGGTTTTGTTGCCCGGTTGTGTGAGTACAACGCCTAAGGCTCCGCTTTCCTCATGTCGCAACATGAGCGTGACGGTCCGCGCAAAGCTTGGGTCTTTCATGTGAGGCGATGCGACAAGGAGGTGGCCGGAGAGCGAATGCATTAAGGGAGGATATGGGGAGTAGGTTATTGGGGAAGTGGGAGAGAAAAAGCTATTTGAGCGCCCGGGTTCTTGTGATTTCGATCGCTTTGAGCAATCCCCCGGCTTTATTGAGCGTTTCTTGGTATTCGGCTGCTGGGTTGCTGTCGGCCACGATGCCAGCACCAGCTTGCACATAGGCTTTGCCGTCGGCGATAACCACCGTACGGAGGGCGATGCAGGTGTCCATATTGCCCGCAAAGTCGAGATAGCCAACGGCTCCAGCATAAGGACCACGGCGGTGGGGTTCAATCTCGTCGATGATTTCCATTGCCCGTACCTTCGGCGCGCCGGAAACGGTGCCCGCCGGTAAGCAGGCGGCCAGAGCATCGAACGAATCCCGATCAGCAGTGAGCTGGCCATTCACGTTGCTCGTGATGTGCATGACGTGACTGTAGCGTTCGATGACCATTACGTCAGAGATTTCGACGGTGCCGAACTCAGCTACGCGGCCCACATCGTTGCGTCCCAGGTCAACCAGCATCACATGCTCGGCCCGTTCTTTTGGGTCGGCAAGCAGTTCTTCGCCAAGGCGCTGGTCTTCCTCTTCGGTTTCGCCGCGCTTGCGCGTACCGGCCAGCGGACGGACTGTAACGCGGCCATCGACTACGCGCACCATGATCTCAGGCGAGCTGCCTACCAGTGTCACGTTGGGCATGCGCAGGTAAAACATGAACGGGCTGGGGTTCACTACGCGAAGGGTGCGATAGAGTTCAAACGGCGGCAACTCGAATGGCACTTCCAATCGCTGACTAATCACCACTTGAAAGATGTCGCCAGCGCGGATGTACTCCACACATTTTTCGACGGAAGATTCAAACTCCTGCTGAGTAAAGTTCGACGCATACTCAAGTTCGATTTCGCCACCGGTATGGATGTCGGCCAATGCAACTGAGTCTGCGGTATTGCCCAATTGTTCCACAAAACCATCCACGCGATCACTACCGGCTTGGTAAGCCTCGGCAATCTGTTTGCCCCTCATGCCGCGTACATCGACGAGCACCAGCACATAGATGACCTTGCGAACGTGGTCGAACACGACCATGTGATCGAACAGGCCAAATGCCAAGTCCGGCAGCTTGCGATCATCCTCAGGCGCATTGGGTAGGTTTTCTACGTAGCGCACCGTGTCGTAGCCGGCGTAGCCGACCGCACCGCCGATAAAGGGTGGCAGCTCTTCCAGATGGGCCACGCGCACGGCGCTAATTTGCTCGCGGAGGGTTTCCAGCGGGTTGTCCGCTTCGAGTTCTTTCAGTGACCAATCTTCGATGCTGGACTGCTGGCTATCCCCTCGGCGTTGAATCTTCACTGAAGTGCCATGAGCGGTGAGCAGCATGAAGGGGTCGCTAGCGATGAAACTGTAGCGGCCGACTTTTTCGCCACCGATGACGCTTTCGAACAGCCCGGCTGCCACGCCCTGGTCTAGCCGACGGAATGCTTGCACTGGGGTCAGCGCATCGCTCACCAGTTCACGATACACCGGCACATAGTCAAATTCACCAGCCAGAGAAGTGAATCGATCGAGTTGCGGCTGGTGTGACATAGAGTCTTGGTGTTTGGGTGCTGGCCCAGTTGGTTGGAGCTGGGGCGGTTGGCAGCTATAGCTACACAAGCGACCAGTGATTGCTGCGGAAAGTTCGCAGTATTTCTGAGCAAACCAATCTAACATTGCACTGGCGGGCTCACAACGGGATGACGTGGCCGGACAGACGGACTTATGTTGTTTTCTCATAACGGCTTACAGGGCGGCGGTTTGCCTTGACACTCCCTAGGCCCTAGCTAGAATCCCTAGGCCAAGCGACCATACGCTATAGTCCAACTAGACATACCCCCCAGCGACGCTAAATAGCTGTCGCTTTCCTGATAACTTCCCACACGCGAAAGAGACCCGCCGTGAAGTGCCAACGCTGCGAGCGCCCGGCGACGTTCCATATTACGGATCTCGTGGACGGTGAACCCAACGAGCTGCATCTGTGCGAAGAGTGTGCGCAGACGTACCTGACGCCCACAGAGGAAGAAGCCGCCGAAGTGATGCCTGCCATGGCTGGATTGCTCGCCCAGCATCTTGCGGTTGGTGAATCGGCTGACGATCTGAAACGGCTCGACCAACGCGCTTGCCCTGTGTGTGGAATCACTTTTCTAGAATTCCGCAAGCAAGGACGACTTGGCTGCCCACACGATTATACGTTTTTTGCGGAAGAGCTTGAGCCGTTGTTGATGAACATCCACGACGACACTCAGCACATCGGTAAGTCCCCCAAATGTGGCGCCGCCGGGGCCGATCAGCAAACGCAAATCATACGCTTGCGTCGAGAGATGAAGGAAGCCGTGGCGACCGAGTCTTATGAACGGGCCTCGGAACTTCGCGATGAGATTCGGGCTCTTGAGGAGCAGTTTCGTAAAGACAATGGCTAAGCCGCCCCTCACCGTTAAGAAACCAGCTTAGAAACCAACAACAACATGAATCTCGACGATCTAGTTAGCACGAATGGCGAATGGCTGCGGGGCTCCGGCCCAGAGGCCGATATCGTGATCAGCAGCCGCATTCGGCTGGCACGCAATCTTGCAGACTTTCCGTTCATTTCGAAGACCACCGAATCAGACCGTGCAGAGATCGAGCGAATTCTCCATTCTCAAATTCAAGCAATCCAAGAAGCGGGCAAAGCGCCCGGCGATGCACTGTATCTTAATGTGACAGACCTTGCTGAAGTGGATAGGCAGTTTCTCGTTGAGCGGCAACTCATCAGTCGCGAACATGCCGAGAGCGACGGTGCACGATCGGTGGTCATCGATACCGATGAGCGCTATAGCGTCATGATCAACGAGGAAGATCATCTGCGAATTCAAGTCATGCACAGCGGGTTGGACCTGGAAGCGGCGCTGCAACGTATTAACATGCTCGACGATTTGATCGAGGAGCAGGTGAACTACGCCTTCAGCGACAAGCTTGGCTATCTGACCGCTTGCCCCACGAATGTGGGCACGGGCTTGCGGGTGAGCGTCATGTTGCACCTGCCGGCGTTGGTTATCACGCGGCAGATCGAAAAAGTATTCAAGAGCTTGCAGAAGATTAACTTGGCCGTCCGCGGATTGTATGGGGAAGGTTCGCAAGCAACAGGCGACTTTTACCAAATTAGCAACCAAGTCACGCTCGGGCAAACCGAGGAAGGGCTGGCAAAAAAGGTTGCTGATGTCGTGCCCGTGCTGATCAGCTACGAGCGCCAAGCCCGCGAATTCCTGATCCACGAGAGCCAGGAAACGCTGCATGATCGCGTGAGCCGTGCATTTGGCATCTTACGCACTGCCCAGACAATTAGTTCCGAGGAAACGCTGCATCTGCTATCCAGCGTACGAATGGGCATCAACTTAGGGCTCATCGGAGATCTGCCGATCCCTACGATCAACAAGCTATTGATCCACACACAGCCTGCTCACCTGCAGAAGCTCTCAGGGAATGAGCTCGATGCTGCGGATCGGAATATAGAGCGGGCGACCTACCTCAGGCAGCATTTGAATGTGGATGGCACGAGCGATCCTTCGAATAATTGATTCGAAGGTGTCATTCCGAGGGTTAGCCTCCCTCTCATTCCACGACGATGTCGTCGAGGCCCTGTTCTTCCGATGGGAACTGCGGGTCGAGCTTTTCTAAGGTTTCTCGCAGTAGTGTGCTCACCACCATGTTGCGGTACCATTTGCGATCTGACGGGATGATGTGCCAAGGGGCGTGCTCCGTATTGCAGTTGCTGACTGCCATTTCGTAAGCCTGTTGGTAGTCGTCCCACAGTTTACGCTCTGCCAAGTCGCCCTTGCTGAATTTCCAGCGTTTGTGCGGTCGGTCGAGACGTGCTTGTAAGCGTTCCTTTTGCTCTTCTTTGCTGATGTGCAAAAAACATTTCAATAGCACCACGCCGCCATCAGAGATCAGCTCTTCAAATTCGTTGATCCGCTTGTAACGGGTTTCCCATTCGCTCTTGGGAACGAGGTTGTGTACGCGTACTATGAGCACATCCTCGTAGTGTGAGCGATTGAAGATGCCAATGTTGCCGCGGCGGGGAACCGCTTTGTGGATGCGCCACAGGAAGTCGTGATCAAGTTCTTCGTTGCTCGGCTGCTTGAACGGCACGATCTGGCAGCTCTGCGGATTTACGCCGGTGAACACCGTGCGAATCGTGCCGTCTTTGCCCGCGGTATCCATACCTTGCAGGACCAACAGCACCGCGCGACGATTCTCAGCATACAAACGATACGCCAACTCGCGGGTGACCTCGGTATTCTCTTCAATCTGCTTAGCCGCAGATTTCTTGTCCCAATCACCTTCGATGTGACGGGGATCAAAGTCTTTGAGAGCGACCTGGGAAAGCGGTTTGGGTGCGAGAGCTTGTGTCATTACTGAAGGCCTTCGAGGAGAGTTATTCGCGAGCGCCGATTATTGCAGTAGTTGACGGCGATTTCCACTAGTTATGGAACCGCAAAGTACGCAAAGAGTCTCTCGAAGATGGTCATGCTCGCAGACTCAATGCGAGCTTAACGCTCTTTACGGTTCATTAGTCTCCTCAGTACTCGGGGAAATTTCACTCCCGCTCCCCGAACACATCAGCCTCTCCTTCAGAATCCAGGGTCACACGGATAACGTTTGGGCAGCAACATACAGGGCAATCCTCAACATATTGCTGCTCGCTACCAGCGGTTAGATCGATCGGCACGACGATTTCCTCGCCGCAGGAGTCGCAGGTGTAGGAGGCTTCGGGCTGCATTTGTTGGAAAAATTCCTCAAAAAAGGGCGAACCCGTTGGGTTAATTCGCCGTCCTAAGTGCAGGCTGCGTCGAATTTAACGAGAATTCGCAGATCGCACTTGCTGTTTACTCAGCGAGTGTGATTATAATGCAGTCACGGGTCGTGTGAACGCAACACGACGGGCAATTGGGCCGCTGGCGGTGCTTGGCAGCATCGCGGGCCGCCAACAAACCTATTACGGAAGGAGGTGGTCAATTGAATATTATTGAACTATGCCAACGAGGTGGTGTGAACCGTTGACCTCCGGCGGGTTGTCCAACGGACAGCCACCACCTGCTTCTGAGCGCCCGCCTGCGAGACACCCGTCTCAATGGCCTGCACTCAAAGCACCCTACGACAGCAGCCCGATTGCTCTCACGAGTGATCGGGCTGCTTCTTTTTTGTGCCGCCATTCGTGCAGAGGTAGGCGTGAATAAGTGTAACGCTTTTCTCTGACAATCGGCTGTGGGCACTCTTTCTACGTGGGACATGCCGCAATAAGCGTTGCTCGTTGCGGCCTACAAGATCGCTTGTGCGAAATTAGACGTCTGGTACCTTGGTCTGTTCAGAACGCAGATAAGGATCCCCCGCCAATGCAGAAGAGCGTTACCAATCGTGAGCAGCGAACAACAAGCCACCGACGACGCGGCAGTGACAGCGCAGCAGGACTTGCTCGAGGACAGCCTTGAGCTTGCTTTTGCTGAATATGATGCGGCTCTCGAACAAGGTGTCGTACAGCCGGTACTGTTACTGATTGACTGCGAAGACGAGATCGGTCGACCTATCGTTTCCGGCTGGCTCGGCGGATCCGTTGTGGAGGACGCCATTGCTGAGCAGCAAGCCAGTCGCGAGGCTGCTGGCGAAGACAGCACGACCGTCTTCGCAACGGCGGTATCGCATGAGGAGGCTCGGCAACGGATTCCTGAGCTGTTTCCGTACCTTTCCGCCGTTTTCGAGCTTGAAGACAGTGAGAACGGGTTTCTCGCAATCTCGGTGACGGCCGGCGGTGCCTGCGCGCTAACCGTGCCCTTTGAGGCACGCCCCAGCGACGGATAGATATCCCTAGCCGGCGAGCTACGCCTCGACCGGTTTTTTGCTGCTAGATGGAACTCGCAACTCACTCGTAGAAGCCCAATAGATTGGAAGAAGAGCGATGACTCGACAACTTGCTATGATCCCCGGCGACGGAATTGGACCTGAGGTTGTCGCGGCAGCCATCGAGATTATCGAAGCGTCTGGCGTCAAAGCGACTTGGACTGAATTGCACGCCGGTCGGGCAGCGCACGAGAAGTTTGGTGATCCACTCCCAGAGGCAACGCTTGAAGGCGTGCGCGCAGCGGACGCTACCTTGAAAGGCCCGACGGCCACCGCCAAAGGCATTGGCTTTCGTAGTGTGAACGTCGCACTACGACAAAAGTTAGTGTTGTATGCCAACTATCGCCCGGCAAAGACGATGCCCGGCATTCTTAGCCGGTACGAAGATGTCGATCTGATCGTCGTTCGCGAGAATACCGAAGGGCTTTACAGCGGACTGGAGCATGAGGTCGTAGATGGCGTGGTCGAGAGCCTACGTATCATCTCTCGTAAAGCTTCCGAACGAATTGCGCGATTCGCCTTTGAAACGGCTCGCAAGCAGAAACGCAAACGCGTGACCTGCGTTCATAAGGCCAACATTCTTAAGTTGAGTGATGGGTTGTTTCTTGAATGTTGTGGCCGAGTCGCCAAGGAGTTCCCGGACATCGAGTTCAACGACTCGATTGTTGATGCGACGGCTATGCAGATGGTGCGGAATCCCCAGGAGTATGACGTTCTGGTGATGGAAAACCTGTTCGGCGATATTCTCTCCGATCTCTCCAGCGGCCTTGTCGGCGGGCTAGGTGTCACGCCCAGCGCCAATATTGGTGATGGAATTGCCGTGTTCGAGGCTGTCCACGGTACAGCCCCGGATATTGCCGGCAAGGGCATTGCGAATCCCACGGCGCTGGTCTTAAGCGGCGTGCTCATGTTACGATATTTGGGCGAAGAAGGCCCGGCCGACGCCATTGAACAAGCTGTCAGAAGCGTGATACTCGCAGGCGAAACGCTCACAGGCGATCTGGGCGGTAAAGCGGATACAGCTCAATTTGTAGCCGCGGTTATCGGCCAGCTGTAACGCCAGGGTTATCTACCGTGATTTCCTGAGTGGAAGACGCCGGACCAGCGATGTCCTGCAGCTGCGGGAATCGTTTTGTGCGCGGGCCCTTTGCTGCCTATAATGATCCATTGCTAGCGCGGTCCCGCTTTAGGCATTAAATCCTCACTTTGACGAGCATATTCATGGCCGATATCCCGACTGCTTCATCTGCCTATCTCAAACACCGCAGGTTTCACCTTAGGATGTGCATCTTGCCACTGTGTGCGGTCTTTCTAACCGCTTCATTGGGCGAGGTTGCCATCGCTCAACGGGAGCGAGGGGAACGCGGAGAACGCGGAGAGCGTGGGGGACGCGGCCGTCCCACTTCGGAGCAGGTGGAACAGTTTAGGGAGCAGATAGAAGCCAAAAAAGCGGCAGTCCAAGCCGCCGCCGCTGCCAATTCGGAAGATGACGATAACAAAGAAGCCCAGAAGGACGAGAAATCTGAAGAAGAGGAGAATGAGAAAGACAAAAAGGATGAAGACGAAAAATCAGAAGAAAATGGTACCATCAAACGTCCAACCGAGCCCAAGAAGAGAGGTGGTCGTGAGGAACTAGAGATCACGCCTGATGCAGATGGCTTTGTGCAATTCAGCTTTCAGGGACAACCCTGGGAGGACGTACTCGAATGGTATGCGAAAGTCGCCGATTTGAGTTTTCAGTATGAAGAACTGCCCGACGGTTATCTTAATCTCAAGACACGTCGCAAACACACGCTTGAGCAGACACGCGATCTTTTGAATCGTAATCTTCAGGTGCGTGGCTTCACGTTGGTGGTGTCCGGCGAACTACTATCAGCCTACAAGATTAAGGACCTCGACCCAAGCTTCATTCCGCGTGTCGAGCCTGATGAGTTGGAGGATTATCCTCCGCACGACTTCGTGCGCGTGCGTTTCCAACTGCCAGAAAGTATGGATCCCGAGCAAGCCGCCAAGGATGTCGCCATACTAACGAGCAGCAATGCCAAAATTCAGCCGCTGCTGGCGACCAAGAAGCTGCACATCATTGATACCGTAGCCAACTTGCGCAGCGTTCGCGAACTGATTTACGAGCAACAATCGGCCATCACCAAAGACGTGCGACCCACCCAATTCATGATTAGGCACCGCCGCGCGGAGTACGTGGTAGATCAAGTAATGATCATCTTGGGGCTCGACCCAGCGACTCGGAAGACGCCGCAAGAGTTGCAGATTGAACAACAACGCATGAAGCTCTATTCGGACATGATGAAACAAGGGGCTGATGTTGGCAAGATGCTTAAGCCGAGCGAAATCAAAGTGTATCTTGCGGTAGATAAGGAAAATAATGTGATCCTCGCAAACGCACCACCGGCGACCATGGAAGTTATCGAGCGGACCATCAAGATGGTGGACGTTCCTAACACCGGTGGAGAAGTTTACGCGGGGCGGGAGCTCGAATTCAGGGAATACACCACGGAGACCGCTGGTACAGACTCCATCGTCACCGCGCTGAAAGAAATCGGCGATCTTCACCCCCTCACGCGATTTCAATCCGACAGCAAGAGCGACACGATTTACGCCACGGCTACCGAATCGGATCACGCCAAGATTAAGAAACTCATCGACCAACTCGATGGTGTAGCCCGTACAGGGCATGTGATTTGGCTGAACCGACGCGTGCTAGCCGACCAAGTCGCGGGAACTATTCAAGCGCTAATGGTCGGCGAGGAAGAGGATGAAGACAACGACCGCAGGTCTCGCTACAGATACTATGGCTATGGTGGGGGTGACGAAGATGAGGACACCGGCAAGATGCGCATTCAAGCCGATATTGAAAACAATCGCTTGCTCCTGTGGGCCACCGTAGAAGAACACGAGGAGGTGGTCACGCTACTCGAGGAAATTGGCGCTCTGACGACGCCTGACGCAGCCAATCCGAATCGGGTTCGTGTATACGATGCGCATTCGCCTAAAGAGACCGCTGAACTGCTAGAACGATTGCAGCAGGCCTGGGGCGGCAAGAACCCTATAGAAATCAAACGTGCTCCAGTCGTTCCGGCAGAGCAGCCCCAGCAGGAAGCGCCTCCCAAGAAGCAAGATAAGCTCACGGAAAGATCGACCGGAGTGCGTGTTCAATTTGTGCAGTTTGAGCAATCCACCCAAACCGAGACACAGCCCACAGAGGCACAAGCGCAAACCGTCGAAACGGAACAGCCAGTTCAGCCGATTCGCATCACCGTAACGCCCGACGGCCGATTGATTGTTGCCTCGGACGATGTAGCGGCGCTCGACCAGTTGGAAGACCTCATGGCTCAGTTGGAGCCCCCAGCCGAAGAATTCAAGACCTACTGGCTGAAAAATTCGCGTGCGAGCCTTGTTGTGATCAATCTAGAAGACTACTTCAAGGACGAGCTCAAGGGGCAGACAGAATCACGCTACGACTACTGGGGGGACTACCGTGGGAGGCAGAATAAAGCCGCCGGTCCGACGACTCTTGGCAAGCGTCGGCAACTGCGATTCATCTGGGACATCGATACCAATACCATTGTCGTTCAGAACGCCAGCGCCGCTCAGATTGCGACGATTGACGAACTCATGGAAATCTACGACCGTCCTGTAGGTGAAGATTCTGTCGCCGCTCGACGTACCGAAGCAATCCCCATTCAGTATTCCAGTGCCCAAGACATTGCCACTTCCATCAAAGAAGTGTTTCGTGATCTCTTGAGTTCAAAGGACAAGGAATTTCAAGGTAAGGACGGCCAGGGTAAGTCCCGTACCGAGACACATTATCGCTTTTTTGGCGGGAATGACGACAGCAAGAATAAGAAGTCGGCCCCGGTAAAGATGGCATTCGAAGGAGCACTCTCGATTGGAGTGGATGAGATTTCCAACACGCTTATCATCTCTGCTCAAGAACAAGTATTTGATTCGGTTGTTGCCATCGTCCGCGAGCTCGACGAGAAAGCCAAACCCGCCACCATTGTTCAAGTCCACGAGGTTCGTGGGACAGTCTCGTCAGACAAGCTGCGTGAAGCACTCTCTGGAGCGCTCAGTCAACCTTGGCCCGGGAACAAGCCACCCGGAAAAGACAGCGGTAATAAGAGTGGCGGGAAAGCAAACGGCGAGAGCAAAAGCGACACGGGCAAGGGCAAATGACGCATTACTCAAGCTCATATCGCTAACCAGAGGCTGAGACGCTGCAGCGCCCCAGCAAAGGCGGTAAGTCACCGGCAAAGTTCTCAGGCATGCGTTTCGTCGCTGGGCTACGGCTGCTCGCAAGCAGTAGATGTCTTCTCGTAGCAGTGCCAATTCCTGTCGTTTTTGATAATGCTGGCCTGCCTGTTGCCATCCTCACGAGCGAGTGCTTACGCCCGGCACCCCCCAGGCATGTTATTGATCCGAACCCAAATCGACCCCTACAATCGTCAAGCTTTATCAAGAATCATTCCACGAGTGCCAAGAAGGCAGATGAACGAAGGAACTTTGTCGTTTCACAACTCTCATGTTCTCTAGTTTACCAAACTGGAACAACCCGCAGCTGGTTCTGCTGGTAACGCTCAGGCGAGTAGAAATGCCGATGCGGATTGTAGCGTCGGCACTTTTACGTTGTCGGTGCTCATGCGTAGCTGGCAACGAAGCAGAGGTACGCAACAAGTTTTTTGATTGCTCGACGCGCTAGCAGTGCGCGATTCTCTTGATTCACGGATGAATACCTTATGGCAAGCAGCAGATCACGGGGTGATCGTCGTCGCCGAGTACTTAATGAAGAAGCTCGCTCTCAAGCAGGAGTGACGGTAGCGGCTTCTAACGCAAGCACAGAAAATGCGGGAGATACGCCGCGATATGGTGCCCAGGCAAACATTGAGAATCACCCGCAGGTCACCGATTTTGTACCTCGCCAGCGTCGTACGGTAGTCCTGCTTTCGACGCTCTTGCTAGTGGCGGCAACGGCAACGGCACTACTTGTGCATTTTGCTCCGCAAGTGGCGAATAAGTTGCCAGCAGTATCGGCTGCTAGTATAAGCACACAAGTCGCAGCTGGCACCATTGCTTGGCTATCGGCCGCCGTGCTGCTCGTTGTCGCGGTGTATCTACGCATGATTCATATGTTGCGACGTCACCGGGTAGACGACGACAAGGGCCGTTATCGCGTGTGGTGGTGGGCGTCGGCTGCCATGGCGCTGTTGAGTTTCAACTCGATCGCACAACTGCACACCCTAGCCACGCAAGCCGTTGCGTCCGCCACGGGTTGGAGCGTCACCGCCTCAGCCGCTGAGTGGTGGATCGCCCCGACGGCGATTTTCGGCCTGTGGATTGGTGTTCGTGCCTTGCTGGAAATGCGTGAATCGAAATGTGCTTTCACGACCGGGTTGGCGGCTGCCACCTGTTACATTGCCACTTGCGTCGTAGCACTCGGCTGGACACCCGAGTTAGCCACTCCTTGGATCGCAGCCGTCGCAGCCGTACTACCGCTCGTCGGCCACGTTTTTGCTTTAGCAACAATGATGCTGTTTGCACGCCACGTGGTACTCGACGTGCAGGGACTCATCGAAACCGTGGTTCGCAAGCCGAAACCCGCTTTGAAGATTAGCGAGCAGACAGCACCTGAAGAGCCAACTGAAGAAAAGCCCCTGCCGCGCGAAGAGCCTAAGCCAGAGGTTGCCAGCACCAAGAGCAAGAATGCTGCCAAGAAGGAAAAACCTGCAACAAGCCAATGGGTCGACGGCAGCGAGCCTGAGGACTACGGCGATGAGAAGCCTCGTAAATTATCCAAGGCAGAGCGTAAACGCTTGCGAAAGCAAAACGCCAACCGCCGAGCGGCTTAGCAATATTGTTATGTGGGAAGTCCCAAGAGGCTTGCAGGAAGTAACAGTGAGAACAAAGCTTGGATATTTTCCGAACTTTGTTTCCTTTGCCTACTTTTGTTAAGACCCGCTCAGGTTCAGCTACCGAGCGGTAGCCCTTCTGTATTGTCTCCCTGCTACTTAAGCTGGTGGGTTTCCTGCCAACCCTGCCTTTGCTTGTAGAACACACCATGCGTGTCCGTACTCGTTTTGCCCCCAGTCCTACCGGATACCTGCATATTGGCGGCGTGCGCACCGCCCTGTTCAACTGGCTGTTTGCCCGCAAGCACGATGGGCAGTTCTTGCTACGGGTGGATGATACAGATCAGCAACGCAATGTGGAGGAAGCGCTCGAGCCGATTCTCAACGGCTTCCGTTGGTTAGGGCTAGACTGGGACGAGGGCCCACAGGCGGGCGGCGCCGGTGGGGATGGAGACTACGGACCCTATTTCCAATCGCAGCGTTCAGAGCTTTATGAAGCAGCAGCCGAACAGCTGGTCGCAGGGGGCTTCGCTTACCGTGACTTTGCTACTACTGAGGAGCTGCAAGCCGAACGCGAAGCAGCACAAGCCTCGGGAGAAGCATTTACCTATAGTCGTCGGTGGATGGCAGAATCGCCAGAGCAGGTAGCGAAGTTCGAGGCCGAGGGACGTGCAGCGGTCGTGAGACTAAAGATGCCGCGCGAGGGAACACTGGTTCTCAACGATTTGATCCGTGGCGAAGTACGTTTCGATTGGGCTCGCGAGCAAGACCACGTGATCCAGCGTGCTGATGGGTCGTGTCTGTACCATTTGGCGAGCGTGGTCGACGATCGCGCGATGGAAATCACCCATGTAATCCGCGCTGAAGAACACTTGCCCAACACGCCACGGCAAGTTTTTATCGCACAGAGCCTCGGGTATGAGATTCCTGAGTATGCTCATTTGCCTTACGTAGCCGAGCCTGGGAGTAAGAACAAGCTGAGCAAGCGCAAGCTTGATAAGTATCTGAAGAATCGCGACTTCGCGGCTTTGAAGAAGCACGGCGACAGCATCGCAGAACGACTTGGCTTGGAAACCTCGGCCGACACCTTCAACCCTGTGATCGTCGACTTCTACGAACAAGTTGGCTTTCTGCCGTCAGCGATTCTTAACTACTTGCTGCTGTTGGGCTGGTCTTTGGATGGCGAGCGAGAAGAGTTTACAGTGGACGAAATGGTCGAGCACTTTTCGCTGGAGCGAGTGAACCACTCTCCGGCGAGCTTCGATCCACAAAAGCTCATGGCGTTCCAAGAGCGCGCGTTCACTCAGTTGGATTTGAAGAAGAAGACCGCTCTGTGCGTGCCTTTTCTACAGACGGCTGGTCTCATTGATACCCCGCCTGCCTGCGATACGGCTCCTCGCGTGTCGGCGATTCTCACCGCGGCGGGCGATCGAGTGAAAGTTGCAGGCGATATTCTCGACTACAACGACTTTTTCACGCCGAATGAGCAATTGCCTCTTGAGGAGAAAGCGTTTCAAAAGCGCATCAACAAGCCAGAGGACGCACGCGAGTTGCTCCGTAAGTTCGCAGACACACTGAAAACGGTGGAGCCGTTCACTGCCAGCGAGCTCGATAAGGCCTTGCATGGGTTCGTAGAGCGTGAACAGATCAAGATCGGGCAAATCATTCACGCTCTCCGTGTGGGAGTCACCGGCAAGGCGGTCGGATTCGGCGTTTTCGAGACTCTTGAGATCCTAGGCCGAGAATCCTGCATGGCTCGAATCCAACGGGCGCTTGAACACTCCATTGCCTAAGCGTTTCCACTCCTACCGGTTATTCCTTCTATACTGCCGGTTTCAGAGAGTTCTGCTCTCATAACTTTTCTACCCGGCCGCACTAATTTGCGGGCTTACGCTGTGTGACGTACGGTTAGGCAGCAGTTCGCCCCTAGATGCGGTCGCTAGATAGCGGTCTAGCTGACTCTTCAATTCAAACGAAGGGATGCAAACGGCCACCTCGGCTGCATTCCCATAAACCTCACACGTTTCATGCTCTCAATCTCCGACACACTGACGTCAGACACACCTGAAGTGGCTACCCCAGGAGCACATGCTGCTTCGGCACCTGCCGAGGGAACTGTCACAACGCGTATGGAGGCTACTCAAACACGGGTCGCTGAGATTAGCTCGTTGCTGAGCGCCCTAGAAAACGCTGCCGCGGAAAGTGGTCTATCGGTAAAAAACGCTTCAGCTCAGCCCGTTCCTACCAACGAGCACGAAAACAAACTTGTGCAAGTTCGTCTTGGGATGGCTAGTGGTTTGTTCAACTCGCTAAAGCATAAGCACCCACAATCTGCGTCGCACTGCTTGCGTGTTGCACTGGGATGCAGTTCATGGGCGTTCTATAAGAAGCTTGATGACGAAAGTCATGACGCCGTGGAACTTGCTGCTCTAATGCACGATCTTGGAAAGATGGGCGTGCCGGACAGCATTCTGCTAAAGCCGGGTCGGCTCAACGCGGAAGAGATTGCCACGGTTTTGGAGCATCGTCGCAGTGGTGTTGAGATTCTCGCCTCGTGCTGTAGTTCGCAACGTGTACTGGATGCGGTCAAGTACTCGACTGCTTCGTTCGATGGGACATCCGGTGATCTGCCTCTTAAGGGAGAGCAAATTCCCGTGGAGGCTCGCATGATCGCGATCATCGATGCCTTCGACGCAATGACTACCGATCACTTGTATCGCCAAGCGATGCCACGTGATCGAGCGATTGCCGAACTATTTGAATGCTCCGGCACACAGTTCGACCCCGTGCTTGTGAAGCAGTTTGTTGATCTGCTCTCGCAGCGTCAGGACCTGCTTACTGAGAAAGTTGCCTCGCGTTGGCTGGGTGAACTCAATACACATTCTCGAGAAATGCCTTGGCAACTTGGTCAGGCTTCTTCCGTGCCAGCTGATTTGGTCCCCTCAAGACCAGCGACCAAGCCGCAGGCGATCAACGGGCATTCGTTGTTCGAGCAAAAGCTGATCGACGCCATGCATGACGGAGTCATGTTTGTTGATGAGCAATCTCGCATTCAACTGTGGAGCAAGGGAGCCGAACGGCTCACCGGTGTGAGTGCTGGTGCTGCTCAAGGGCGTATATTCACGCCCGACTTGCTCGACATGTGCAATAGCGATGGACGGCGCGTCGCTAACGACTCCTGCCCGGTTGCCCAAGCCATCAAGTCAAGCTCACAGATTCGACAACGCTTGCAATTGCTCGGTCGACAAGGCACGCATGTCGCCATCGATCTGCATGCCGTTCCAGTGCATGGCACTAGTGGCAGCCTGTTGGGTGCCACGGTCATGTTGCACGATGCTCAGCCAGAGGCCTCGTTAGAAGAAAAGTGCGAAGCCCTCCACGCCGAAGTTACCAAAGACCCGATGACCAAGGTCGCCAACCGTGCGGAATTCGATCGCATGCAGGCCCTATTCATTGATGCCCACGAACAAGCCTGCATGCCATGCAGTTTGATTATGGTGGATATCGATCACTTCAAGAGTATTAACGACACTTTTGGGCATCAGGCGGGCGACGAAGCCATTATCACGGTGGCCAACCTGCTGAAATCGATGTGCCGATCAGGCGATCTCGTTGCCCGCTACGGAGGAGAAGAGTTTGCCGTCCTTTGCGCAGATTGTGGCAATGCCACCGCGGCAAGTCGTGCAGATCAGATTCGCCGAAAACTGTCCGAAACGCCACATTCGGTTCTCGGCAACAAACGCATTACCGCCAGCTTCGGGGTTACCGAACTTCAGGCTGGCGACAATCCTGAAAGCATGCTCCGCCGTGCGGATCGTGCCCTCCTTATGGCCAAAGAACAAGGGCGTAATCAAGTCGTCCAGTTGGGAAACGGTATGGAAGAGCAAAAAAAGAAGAAGAAAAAGTGGTGGAGCTTGGGTGGTATTCGCGGCAAAGCTGTTATCGAAACCAAGCTCAGCAGCATGGTCCCTAGCGACATTGCTATTGAAAAACTGCGCGGCTTCATTTCCGATCACAAAGCGAAAGTGCTGAGCACGAAAGAAAATCGTGTGGATATGGAGATCACTAGCGAAACTGTTGCGTATCAACGTCGCAACGGCGATCGCGAGATCCGCTTCATCGTGGAGATCGAGTTCTCCGAAGAACGCTTTGAAAAGACCAATGGTGCCGGCTTTGGTGCTGGCAAACAGGTTCGCACCCACACAATCGTGAAGGTCCGCCCCAAACGGGGTCGCAGTCGTCGCAACGCGGACACAGCCGAACGTGCGCGCTTGCTCGTTCAAAGTCTCAAAGCTTACTTGATGGCCCGCGAAGATGACGGCACCCCCCAAGACGAGCCACGACGTTTTGAACCGACTGTGGTTTGATCGCACTTCGAATGATCGGGTCTCCCCCCACGCAATTACCCCTCCGAAACAAAAGGCCACAGTCCGATGCGTAGCCCTACTCCCACGCACGCCCCGGCGCGGAAATCATCAGCGTCGACTTCTCCAGGGACTCAGCCTCCTGCGGCTGAGCCTTTCGGGCGATCTTCAAGTCGTAGCACTCTCCTTGGTCCGCACACGGTCGATGCCGCATTTGAGGATCAAGAAGCCCGCTGGCTTACTCCCACGACAGCTCCTGAGGACAAGGAGTTATCGCTGTTCGGCAATCTGACTCAACAGCTTAATTCACTCAAAGAACAAGAGCTACGCTTACGCGAACTGCTGCGAACCTCTCGCTAGCGCCAGTTCGAGCGGCGGTCTCGATTCGGTTTGCGACGGTCGATAGGTAGACTCTCACAGAGTCTCAAAACGATCTATCGCTTTGTCGTATCTCGCGCACTTCCGGGGCTCATGGGGCTAGTCGTGAGCCGAGCTCAGCCGATTGCATTGCTAGGGCAATTGCGGTAGGTTGTGAGTCTCGGCAGGTGTTGCAAGGCTTCATTGATTTCGGTCAACAAGTGGCCGATTTGATACCGCCAGCCGAGCCCCGCCGCCTGCATTTTCAGCAATGCTCAGTACCCACCAAGCAATCCAATAGCGAACGGTCACTCGTCCGCCAAGCACACAAGGAGCTACCTATTATGGCTTACACACTCCCCGACCTTCCCTACGCTAATGATGCTTTGGAACCGCACATTGATGCGCAGACGATGGAAATCCATCACGACAAGCATCACAACGGCTACGTCACTAAACTTAATGCCGCACTGGAAGGGACCGGCATAGACAAGTCGATTGAGGACCTGTGTCGCAATCTCGACGCAGTTCCTAAGGACAAGCAAGGTGCTGTTCGCAACAACGGTGGTGGTCACGCGAATCACTCGTTGTTTTGGACCACCATGAGCCCCGATGGAGGTGGCAAGCCAGTAGGTGCTCTCGGTGAAGCGATCGACAACGAATTGAATGGCTTCGACGGATTTAAAGATGAGTTTGCAAAAGCTGCAGCCACGCGTTTTGGTAGTGGCTGGGCTTGGCTGTCGGTTGACAGCTCGGGCAAGCTGGTTGTTGAAAGCACCCCGAATCAAGACAATCCCTACATGTCCGGCAACACTCCGATTCTGGGCATCGATGTTTGGGAGCACGCCTATTATTTGAAGTATCAGAATCGACGCCCTGACTACATCGAAGCGTTCTTTAATGTGATCGATTGGAAAGCGGTCGACGAGCACTACGTCAGCGCGAAAAGCTAGCCTTTTCGCTATGTAGAGTCTATCAAGCCCCCTATTGCCGACCAGGTAGTAGGGGGCTTTTTCGTTGGCAAGCACGCGGGAACCCAATAATAATGTAAGAAGGAAGCTGCCTTTTCAGCTACAATCGAAGGTGTTGAATAGCCTTGTCAGTGGTGCCTGCCGCTTTGGGGCGTCCTCCTCGCGTTCCCGAAATCGATGACGCACTTCGCCAGAAAAAATCGAACGTCTGTTGCCACCGTCTTTGCGATGTCCATCGCAGTGATTAGCCTGCAGGCAGACTTCGCTGGCGGTGAAGTCGCCCAAGGCGAAATCAAGACGCTCAGCCCGGTCGATATTACAGGGATCCGAGCCGACTCGCCGGCAATGGGACAGCAGGTGCGCTGCTCGGGAATCATCTCGTGGGTAGATCCCTTTGAATCACAATGCGTGATTGCTCGGAAAGGTGAGACCCAAGGTGTGCTAGTTCAGTTGGCTGACAAGCAAGCCCACCAGCGTCTGAATGTGGGCGACAAGGTTGATGTGGTTGGTGAGTTGTCTCTTAGGCAGTCCCACGGAATTCTCCAGGGAGCCAGTCATTTGCGCTACGGTAGTAGCGAACTCCCTAGTCCTGAAGTTGTGCCCCACAAGATCGACTTGGACAGAGTCACGGAGCTTGAGGGCCGGTTGCTCTCTGTCGAAGGCAATGTGGCTCATGTCGTGCAGTATTTTGATCGCTACGTACTCTGGATCGATGGCTACGATTTACCAGTGCGTGCTGAATTTCGCGATGCGGAAAAGGAAACCGACGGGTTAAGCTTCGCTGGAGCAAGAGTGCGAATAACCGGTGTTGCACTGCAACGGGAGAAAAGCGCCGGGGTACTACGCAAGCTCATGTTGTGTGTGAACTCAGCCTCAGAGGTTGAGATTCTCAAGCCGAGCCCCAATTGGCCCCCGGATTCCAAAGCTAGCAGAATCAACGGCATCGTCGTTTGTAAGAAATCGCCCAACCGTTACTTCTTGCGTGCTGATACACGGGAAATCCTCGACCTGGAAGTCTATGACACTCAGTACGTGCATGTCGGCGACATGGTGCGGTTTGTCGGTACGGAAGTAATGAGCCGCGATGGTCGCAAAACGATGGTGGCCGGGCTCGAAGTACACTCCACCAGTAAGGATTGGGTACATACAGGAGAAAAGGCCGAAGCGAAGCGTCTGTCGGAGCAGCACGTCGCGGGTGATTGGGTGCTTGTACGTGGACGAACTTCCGAGAACCTCCAAGAGCAACTTCGTGAAGGTTGGTTCGGTGTGGTCGATGACCACAGTGAAACGGTGCGGGTCGATATCGATAGCCTTGTGGGAGACCTCAATACGCTACAGCTCGAAACTGCCAGAGAAGTGGAAATCGTAGGCTACCTGGATTTCGATTCCCAAGGTGCCTCGATCTTTCCCGCGGATTTCAGGGAAATCAAGGTGTTGGAGCGGCAGGCGTGGTACCAATCGGCTGCGGCCCGTGGAATCGGGATGGGCGCGCTCACGGTACTTGCGCTTAGCTTGGCTGCCGTGTTCGCATTGCGCCGGGCTGTTAAGCGGAGAACCCTGGATTTAGAGGAAAGTACTGGATTGCTGAATGCTTCCTACAATGCCGTGCTTGAAGGGATTTGTCTGATCGATGATGCTCAGCATATCCGCAGAGCAAACCCCCGCTTCTGGGAGTTGTTAGGGCTCGACTCTAACGTAGACAACCGCTTGAGCGGGGGGCTACTACGCGACCAGCTGGCAAAGTGCTTTGAAGAATCCGAAGAATTTGTCGAGCTGTGGGATCGCCTGGCTGGAACTGACGAGATTGGTTCGAACAAGAGTTTCCACCGGATCTCCGGTGAAGCGGAACTATTGAACGTGTATTCCGTAGCAGCCAACAAAGCGAAGTCCGGCAAGAGCCTGGGTCGCGTTTGGGTATTTCACGACCTTACCCAACGTCATCGCCTTGAACAGACACTACTACAATCGCAGAAAATGGAGGCCGTGGGGCGGCTTGCCGGTGGCGTTGCCCATGACTTCAACAATATGCTCACGGGCATCTCGGGTAATGTAGCGCTCACCAAACGCAAGGTCAGCGAACGTTCATGGGATGTGTCGGATTATCTGGAAGCGGCCGAACAAGGGCTAAGCCGGGCAGCTGTGTTAGTTAAGGAACTGCTAGGCTTCTCCCGCCAGAGCACCATGCAAGTAAAGTCAGGCTCTGCAAACGACGTAATCGCGACGCTATTGGGATTGGTGGAGCGAACGCTCGATCCGAAGATCAAGCTTGAGACGGAACTCCATTCCCAACTTCACCTTGCTCAGTTTGATCCCATCAAGCTTGAGCAAGTGCTGCTGAATCTGGTTATGAATGCCTGCGATGCGCTGCTGCCTACGGGTGGGCTAATCCGCATTTCGACTGCAAACGTCGAAACATCAGAACACGAGGGAGACCCCACCCGTGCGTTTGTCGAAATAACGGTGTCCGACTCGGGCAGCGGTATCCCTCCTGATGTGATCGAGAATATCTTCGAGCCCTTTTTCTCAACCAAGCAGCATGGCGAAGGTACAGGCTTGGGCCTGGCAACTTCTCAGGGTGTCATACGCCAGCTAGGAGGCTGGATCGACTGTGATTCGAAACCGGGCCACGGAACCGAATTTCGTATTTACTTGCCCTTGGCGGAATCCAAAGCCATCGCAATGGAATCGACGAAGCAACCAAGTTCAGATGTAGTTGATTCTTCGGTGGGTTTGCACGTCTTGGTCGTCGATGATGAAGACTTCGTGCGTCGCTCGGCTATGATGCTACTACAATCGATGGGACACACCACCTCGGACGCTTGCAACGGTGCAGAAGCGCTGGAACGACTTGCTGAATTAGAAGTGTCTGGGCATTCGCTTCCCGACGTGGTGCTGCTTGACCAAACGATGCCAAAGCTCTCCGCAGCGGAGATGCTTCCTCGATTGCGAAAGCGCTATCCCGATCTCCCAGTGGTTCTCTGCTCAGGTTTTTTGCCAGATCTGGACAAGTTTTCCGCAGTTGCCGGTTCTCGCCCTGAGGGCTTCTTGCAGAAGCCCTACAACAGTGAGCAGCTTGATGCAGTGTTTGCTAGCGTGCTAGCGGAACCACTCGCCGCGACAAGCTAGCACCCAGGACGCCCGCGGGGACGTATTTCGAATGGCGTTGACGCTGCACTAGTTGGTTCACTAGAGTCCTGCGGAGATTGAGTTTGGACAGCACAATCTCACAGGAATCCCCCGGCTTTCGGAATTTTCCGGAAACTTAGCGCACTTTCTCTAAGCGACAGAACCCGATTGCGCCGAACTAGGCAAGATAGAAGATGTCGTTAGATAGCGGTGGATCGCAAAATGCGTATCGAGTTTCAAATCGAACTAGACCAACATTTTTCAGGCATGGAAGCCATGAAGAAAACATCAATTGCTTTACTGATTGCGTTCTGTGGATCGAGTCTCGTGGGCTGTAAATCAGTCCCATCAATGGCTTGGTGGAAGTCTGGCAAAGCAGGGGAGTCGACCGCAGTTGCTCACTCCGCACCAGCCCTCCCGTCAGACTTGGCAAAGCAGTCTGACCAGCTGGCCAGTTCTTCAGATGAACTGGTAGGCGAGCCTGCCCCTTTCTCGCCAGCGAGTAGCACCGCAGCTTCGGCACCGCCGGCTTATGTGGCTACGACGCCTGCTGCTGTAAGCGCACCAGCAAGTTATCCAACCACTGGCGCGGCAAGCTACAACCCATCGCAAGTCGCGGCCGCTGCATCAGCTGCCCGAACAAATTCTGTTGATTCCGATAGCTCAAACCTGGGCCCAATCGGTAGCCCGTACAATCCCAATGTGATGCCCGCGGCCGCTCAGACGGCGGCGACATCAGCTCCAGCGCCTACTAGTCCGGTTGCATCCGCTTACGATCGCTATGCCTCGGCAGCGGGAGCTGCTCAGCAAGCCGTCGCTTCTGCTGGAGAGTCAGCCCAATCGCAGTACGAAGCGGCCTCCGCCAATTTAGCGGCAACGGCCAAGACTACTGCCAGCGCTGCGACTGAGCAACAACCCGCCTACAACCCGGGTGGTCGCTATGCTGCGACAACACCTACTGCCGTGTCACCAACTGCCGCAGTGCCTCCGGCGTCGATGGCGTCGCCAAGCACGGGTCAAGTTGCGGTAAGCACGCCAGATACCAATTCTGTGCCAGCAGCTTATGCTACGGCGACTCCTGCTGCTGAAAACTTCGATGTCGCAACTGCTTCACGTCCCACCGCGGAATACCGTCCCGCTGGTACCAGCACTTATCCCACGACAACTCAAGTCGCAACACGACCAAGTCGTGAAGCCGCTCCGGCAGTCGACAATGGATCAGCAGCTACGCCTACTTATGATGCCGGCGGAACGAGTGGTACGTCCTCGACAGGTCGCTACTAAACGGCTCTTTGCCCAATTCAAACAAACAGGGCAAGTAAACAGTGCCAACAAACAAGGCCTCGTAGTTCAACGGAACTACGAGGCCTTGCTTTTTGAATCGGATAGAAAATAAATC
Source organism: Adhaeretor mobilis (assembly GCF_007741515.1). GTDB lineage: Bacteria > Planctomycetota > Planctomycetia > Pirellulales > Lacipirellulaceae > Adhaeretor > Adhaeretor mobilis. The sequence continues at coordinate 3,643,622 of NZ_CP036263.1, read as the reverse complement.
ATTGCGAAAAGATGCCTGCAGGCGCTCGACCTTCCGCCCTCATCTCTCCGTTTCTAATTTACCAGCCCATGACCATGTTCGACTCGACAACCTTGCGAGCCTGTTCGAGATCAACACCTGTCTCGTGCATGTAGAGACGGATGGCATGGACCTTGTCGCCTTCAGACTTCGAGAGGCAATCGCGGGCCGTATGGCACGGGTCGAGTTCGCCGCTCAAACCGAGCGCACCCTTGGAGATCACCCACGTGTCGCGAGGTCGCTTCGTAAGCCTGAGCACGGTGTCTGTCGGATAGGCTTCCGTGACCACGCTCGAAGCGTCGTCGCTATCTTTTGCCCAGGTGATAATGATATGACTGTCTGTCTCAACCTCAAATAATGGCATGGCTAGCTCCTTATGACACTTTACGGGTGAGAAGTCGTAAGGTCGCGCGCTAGTCCTGCCTGCCCGTTCGCAGCAGAGAGATTTCCCAGAGAGAAATCTCCGTCGCGTTTGCAGGGCACTGACGCCCGACTATCCGCATCCTAGTCGATCAAGATGGCAGGAGTCAATGTTTGCCTTCGCGACAGGAGAATCCTTTAGCGGCAGTCAGGAAGACGTGGAAGTAGCAGTCGGCAGTTTACTCAACGAGAGTGCCGACTGAGACGTGCGATTCGTCATATTCGGTTGAAGGTGAAGCGACGGGAGTGGTGTTTGTTTCGGCACGACGTAGCATGCCGGCCACGTGCTGGAATAAACACGATTGCCCTGTTGCACGAGCGCTGTAGAGTGCCGAATCGGCTCGCGAGAGCAAGCGGTTGGGGTCGTCCCCGGAGCTGGTTTCCACAACACCACCCCAAACGGTCGTGCCGCATTCGTCGCTCATTTTGGCCAGGAAGCGTTGCGAGAACACCAGCGCTCCTCCCAAGTGAGTCTGTGGCATAACTACGGCAAACTCGTCTGTGCTATAGCGAGCCACGAAATCTGTTCCACGGACGTCCTTGGCCAATCGTTGAGCAAACGCAACAGCATCTTGGGGATCATCACCGACTTCAATGCTGAACAAGGCCAGCGCGAAGCGTCTCTCATGATTGTCTTCTTGAGAACTGTTCATGGAGAACAGTACCTCTAGTTGTTCTTGCAAAGCGCGCCTATTGTGAACACCTGTTTCTGCATCGATCCGCGAGCCCGCGAAGGTCATTAACTGAGCCGACTGCTTGCGAAGTTGGTCGTATGCCAGTGAGAGATTGGTCGTGAGTCGAAGCGTAGGGCCAAGAATTGCTTCCGCCTTTTCGCTAAGTGTCTTCCAAGCGTCCTCGTTATCTTCTTCCTGTATCTGTCTAACATGTTTTTGGAACTCAGCAATCTTGGCGTGATGGCCAGCAAGTTCCTTGCGGATGTTGAGGGTCACATCCTGCAAGCCACCAGCAATTTGCTTGGCGCGATTTAGCTCTGTGTGCAGACTCCCCTCGGGCTTCTCTTCAGTGCTGCTATTCACGTGGCGCGTACGCTTTCCGAACAGGTAGCCGAGGGTTGCTATGGCCGCAAACGCCGCAGCTTCAGCCAGTAACGAATTGGGGAACTGCAATTCATTGAGTAGAGAGAACATAGCCAGCCGTTTGTTGCCGAGTAGCGAGACGAGCGTTTAGTTTAGTTGGGTTGCGATTCGTTTAGCAGCGATCTTTGTTGCTGAATCCACGCATGCCGAGGAAGCCCACGCCCGAGGTAACACCGAGCAGAATGAACCACTCCTCAAGATTCAGTTGAGTAACCCACGCCCAGCAGTCGTTGAGCGCACCAGAAAAGAACTGTCCAACAAGGTCGAGGTATTGCACCGTAGGGTTCCTCAAAAAAATTGATGTGCGCAGTTAGGCTGCGCCCTGGGAATGGACTCTCATCGCGAGCAGACAGCCGCGGGGAGCGACGGTTTTGCACTAGTAAGGGTAGGTTGCAATCAATGACCGAACGTGCCGGGAACAGTTTGGTCTGCAGCCGGGCAGAAACTCTTATGCGAGATGCCCCGAATAATCGTTAGAACCAGTTCGAGGCGTCCTCGCATTCGCTGTGGACGGCTGATACGATGAGTAGCAGCTCGGGAGAGCTCGCTTACTTTTTCATCTTGAGAAGCCCTGCGAAGCCAATAGGCATACTTCTAGTAGTCCCATGGAACATTCCAAACTACGCCGGAAAATCGCCTGGCAAGCAGCTCGGCTGCTTTACGACCGGCAGGAGACAGATTGCTACCAAGCCAAAATGAAGGCCGCCCGCCGGCTCATACGCGGCTGGGTTAAGACGAGCGATTTGCCCAAGGATGCTGAGGTCACAGTACAGCTGCAGCTCTTCAGTGGCGACTACTCCGCTCAACGGTCTCGTTTCGACGAGGAAGAAGCCCGCTGGGAACTCATGCGTCTTTTACTTCTCCCTTGCGAGTCTGTTTCACAGAATCTGCGAGAGCACCCTGAAGGAGATGTACTCTATCACAGCTTGCAAGTGTTCGATCTGGCTCGTGAGCAGCTGCCGTACGACGAAGAGTTCCTCACTGCCGCTCTGCTGCACGATGTGGGCAAGGCGATTGACGTGCGTAGTTCCTCCACAGCCGGATTAGAAGCCCTTGGCGATTATGTTTCAGAGCGAACTTGTTGGCTCGTTGAGAATCTCGCCGAAGCTCGCAAAATCACCGACGGAAGCGGTGGTCTAAGATCGCGCCGCCGTCTGAAGCAGTCGCCCAATTTCGAGGAACTCATGCTTCTTGAGCAGTGCGACCGGCAAGGCCGAGTTGCTGGCATCCCAGCAAGCACCTTGGACGAGGCCCTGCACTATTTGCGAGAATTGTCTGCCATGTGCAGTTGAGCTAGCACTCAAGCGGGCTTTTTCTTACGCACGCGCGAACTCAAAGCAGCACACTGCCGTACCTTCTTTAAGCATCAGGCCACCCCCAACAGCTTGAGTGATCAAGGCCTTGCCCTCCTCAAAACCACTGCCGGAGAAAGTAAGCATGGATGTGCCCAAGAAAGACTTGTCAAGAGATCTGCCCCGTATAGATCGCGAAGACCTATCTGTAGCCATGAAGTTTGTCGCAACGCTACTCGCCGCACTTGTGTTCCTACCGCCGGGAGGAATACTGTGGCAACCAGGCGCGGCGACCACCGTTAGCAGCTGGTTCGTTAAAACCCTGCTGGCATTTGTTGCGTGAAGTGACCAATCAGACTCAGCGAATTCGTAAACTCTGCGACGCTGTCAAACTTTGCGACGCAACCCGCCGAAGCAAAGCAAACTGGTCGCCAACAACAAGAGTGCTGTCGGCTCAGGTACAGCGCCCACTGAGCCAAGCATGCTCGGCCCGCTACCGTATTGAGTACTCCAAATGGCCAGATCATCCGCATTGACGAGTTCGTCACCGTTCGCATCACCACTGGCTAGTGTGGTACCCATGCCGAACCCAGCCTGCCAAGCGAGCAAATCTGCACCGTCGACCATTGTGTCGCCAGTGAAATCCGCATTCTCCACAGCAGCGATCACCTCGCCGGTGAGCATGAGCGTTAGCTCGCCAAGATTCATTGCGCCGGGAATGTCCTCATCTGAGAAGCTCAAGGTGTAGCTAGCCGAGAACACCCCGACCGAATCCGTATCGAAGCTCGCTGTGAAGCCATCGAACAGGCCCGCATCCAACGCGCCGGCACCCGTGAAAGTTGTCAGGTCGGTAGTCAGTGCCGAAGTGTCACCACTGCCGTTGATCGAATCGAGTTCCAGAGCTGCGGTGAACCCTGTGGTGCTCTCGATATTGAACAAATCAAAGTCGAAGGTCGGAATTGTTGAACCTATGGTGATGTCGCCAAAGTCGAACGCCAGAGTATTCATGTTTGTGGCTGCGAACGAGGGGGTAGCATGATCAAGCACGTCGAGGGTGACGTTCAGCGTATCGTCCGCATCATTGGCCCCCCGCCCTGCCCCACCACTGGTGGTGACGTCCAGATTGTCGATAATCACTAAGCCGCTTTTCAGTCCGGCAGAGGAAGTGCTGGTGCTCAAGCCCACACTAAAAACCTGCGAGTCGGCACCGCCAGTGGTCATCGCGTTGTAACGCCCGCTGAGCGTACTAGTTGCACTGCCGCTGGTAGTGACTTCGTAGTAAGTGCCATCGTTGCCCAGCTTGTTAAGCGTGACCGATTGAGCCCCTGGCACCGCAGCTCCGGTAAGCACTCGGCCCAAGTCTACGTTCGCTGTGCTCGAACCGTTGGAGTTGATCGTCGCGCCGCTAATGGCAAGGCGGCTATCGTTGTTCTGATCGACGTAAACGCTCCACACATACTCGGGGCGATCGATAAATGCGTTTCTGTTATTTGTGTAGTAGCTCGGGTTCATCGAAGAACTGTAGATCGCATGGTTCCGACGCAGTTCGAATTCGTCCGGTGCATCGAGATAGTGGTACGCAATCAGCGAAGAAAGATCCCCCATCTCGTTGTCGTCAGGAACACCTTCAACCAAAGTCAAACCTAGATCTTGATATCGGGTCGCGGAGTAAAACAGCTGTCGGGCAATGTCGCCCCGATCCGCGTCGCCGGTGTAGTAGTAATCGCTTCCAATCGTACCGTAGCTGCCAGTGGTATTCTCAAAACCGAAAGCCCGATGGCCGCGGGTAGAATTAATTTGCACATCCGAAGGTCTCAAAGCATGTGGATCGCCCAGGTTGCCTTTCGTGCCGTTGCTCGCACTTCCCGGTTGAAGGCTCTGTGGCCAGACGTGTTCACGATTCCAAGGTAGTGACCCGCCAGCGTTCCATTGCCCCGATTCTGACGAACGATCGTAGACAAGCAAGATATTCCCGGACACATTCGGATCCGCGTCGGTTATGGCAGCAGAGTATCGGAAATCACCGTATGAGCGCTGAATATGTCCGTTGGACATGATCGACTGCAGCTGGTTCTTCAGCGTAGTCCCCGTTCCCGTCGCCGAGTTGTAGTAGCTGGCGGGTGGTTCGTACTGTGCCAACGCCGCATTGGCGAAGCAAAATACAAAGGTGAGCGTAAAACAGTAGCGCAGAATTGGCATGGGAGAGACACGATTGCGTTAGATTAACGATGAAGCCAGTTGGTTTCGGAATACTCTATTCTACGCGGAACCAACGGGAATATCCCGCACTTGGCCGAAGAAGTCGCACGGATTTGCGAGAATCCACAGGCTAGGTAGCTAAAACGCCCAGATAGGGGACGTAAGAATAGCACCCCCGGCAGGACTCGAACCTGCAACATCCGCTTTAGAAGAGCGGTGCTCTATCCAGTTGAGCTACGGGGGCGTGAAAGTCGCTTGCTGCATCGTCCATGATACCCAGCGAAGCTCGACCACGGCTAGGTGTCTCTGTGTGGGGGCCGTTACTTCCGCCCTATTTAGTCCTCGAATTCTCTAATCTTGCCTGCGAGTCTCTACGAAGAGGTAACGGCTTATGGGACATGTTTTGTAGAGGTTTTTTGTTTCAAGTCTGTTTCAAGGGATTCGAGGTATTTGTTGGCCATTGAGCTGAAACAATGTGCGTGAAGACCTGAAACTGAGACGCGGAAAGAACCATCCTGCAAACCAGCGGCGTTTCACGCTAGTATACAGCCGCTAGATTGCCTATTTGTAAATGAAAATTTGCACTCTCCAGGAGCAAACTTGTGAAAGAACTTACAGTACGAACTACGCGGCTACGCGTTTATTTCGCTTTGATTACTGTCGGAACCACGCTTCCCGCTTTGCCACCGGTAGCAGCCGCGGACACTCAGGAAGTCCAGCAAGAATCCGCTGGCTACATTGAAGTTGAGGCAGAGAACTTTTTCAATCAGTCAAACACGGACAAGCGCTCCTGGCGATTGACGACCCCCGAAGAAACTCCCAAAGCCTCTGCCGATGGCGATCCCAATCATGCCGCCGGGGCTAGCGGCAAGGCCTATCTCGAAGTCCTTCCTGACACGCGTCGCAATCACGGCCACAAGTTAATTCACGGCGAGAACTTCACGGAAAAGCCGGGAGAGATGGCCGTGCTGGAGTATCGAGTCAACTTCCAAACTCCCGGCAGGTATTATGTTTGGGCGAGGGGCTATTCCACAGGCGGCGAGGACAACGGTATCCATGTCGGTCTTGATGGCAAGTGGCCCGAGAGCGGCAAGCGCATGCAGTGGTGTGTCGGCAAGAACCGCTGGCACTGGGAAAGCCGCCAGCGAACTGCCAAGCAGCATTGCGGCGTACCTCACCAGATTTATCTTGAGATCGACAAGCCGGGCGCACACACGGTCCAATTCTCGATGCGGGAAGATGGCTTTGAATTCGATAAGTGGCTGCTGACGACCGATAGGGATTTCAAGCCAAAAGGTTATGAAGCAGCCTATAAAGCAACAAGCAAGAAGGCTGCGACTAAGCCAAAGTCGCCGCTGCCACCGCTAGTCTTGCCCCGTCAATCGGATGGTAACGGTGAGGTGACTGTCGAGGGCGAAATGCTGCCCTGGCACCGCGTATCAGTGACGCTCGACGGGCCCTACGCCCATGAGCGCGACAATAAGCCTAATCCTTTTATCGACTACCGTATGACGGTGTACTTCACCCGCGATCTGCAAAGTCCTGATGAAAAGCAATTGTCTTATGCCGTGCCGGGGTATTTCGCAACCGATGGTAATGCGGGTGAAACTTCCGCGGAGTCAGGCACGAAATGGCGCGCCGACTTTCGCCCTGATATGCCTGGAAAGTGGCACTATCGGGTAGAGTTTGCTCAGGGTCGGCAGATCGCAATGAGCACCACACGGCCAGATGACACGAACGCCTTACGGGCTCTTCATTGTCTGACCGGAAAAAACTTGACAGGGTCCTTCGTCGTCTTGGAACCAACTGGGAAGCAGGTTGGTTTTACCGAGATGGGGCGTCTGAATTATGTCGGTAAGCGATACTTGCAATTCGCTGACACCGGTAGGCCGTTCTTGAAAGTCGGGGCGGATTCTCCCGAAACGCTACTGGCATACACAGACTTCGACGGCACCACGGCCCACAAGAAGAACGTACCGCTGAAAACATGGCAGCCCCACATTCAGGATTGGCGCGCAGGCGATCCCACTTGGCAACAGGGCAAAGGCAAGGGGCTTATCGGGGCGATGAACTATTTGGCAGAACAGGGAGCTAATTCGATTTCGTTTATACCCTACAACGTTGGAGGCGACGGCAACAATGTGTGGCCGATGATCGCTGCTGACGACAAATTGCACTACGACTGCTCCAAGCTCGATCAATGGCAACGGGTTTTTGACCATGCACAAACTCAGGGAGTGTTCCTGCACTTCAAGCTGCAAGAAACCGAGAACGACGATCAGAACACCGGCCGGGGTGGAAAAACCGGCGAAGTTGTCGCGGCATTAGACGGTGGCGAACTGGGTGTGGAGCGGAAGCTCTATTTCCGTGAACTGATTGCCCGGTTCGGCTACCAACTTGCCCTGAATTGGAATCTTGGCGAAGAAAACACGCAGTCTCCTGAAGTGCAGCGCCAGATGGCCAACTATCTGCGGGAAGTCGATCCATTCGATCATCTCATCGTCATTCATACGTATCCTCAACAACAGGAGAAGGTCTACCGTCCGCTGTTGGGTGAGAAATCAGTGCTTACCGGCGTTTCCCTGCAAAACCATTGGAATCAATCACATCAGCGTACGCAGCAATGGATCGCTGAGTCTGCAGCGGCAGGCAAAATTTGGGTCGCCTGTAACGACGAACAAGGCCCGGCAGGCATGGGCGTGCCGCCAGATCCAGGGTACAAGACCAAGGCGGGGGAAGTGTCCGATGGCTATGCTACCGATGGCAAGAGTCGCAAGTACGATCTCCATGACATTCGCAAACATACGCTGTGGGGAACGCTGATGGCGGGTGGTGCCGGGGTGGAATACTACTTCGGCTATAAGTTGCCAGAGAATGATCTCGGGTGTGAAGACTTTCGTAGTCGCCAGCGGTCCTGGCAGTATGGCCGCATCGCTCGTTCGTTCTTTGAACGCGACGATCTGCCGCTTGAAGCGATGAGCTGCCGTGACGATCTGGTCGGCAATCCTAAGCACGACAATAGTCGTTACTGCCTGGCCAAGCCTGGGGAAGTCTATCTTGTCTATCTGCCGACCGGGGGTGAGGCAAAGCTCGATCTTAGTGAGGAAGATGGCCAGTACGAAATCTCCTGGTTCGATCCCCGTAACGGTGGCGACATGGCGACCGGCTCAGTCACTCAAATAGCAGGCGGCAAGGAAGTGGGCCTCGGGTTGCCGCCCAACGAGCCCCAGCAGGATTGGCTGGCGGTAGTCAGGAAGCAGAAGTAAAGCCTGTACTCCTGCAACCACTAGCATGATGGCTTTGGAGAATCAATTCTCTTGGGTTAAGATAGTTGTGTTGCGGTAACTTGCAAACGGGCTGCCAGCGAAGCGTTTGCTCGCAACTTTCCGCTTTTCAGCAATGAGACCTTATCGCTCTAAAATCAGCCATGTCAACTACCACGGATCACGCCAGTGAGGGGGAGCTAGCAGAGCCCCCGAAATTTGCCCCACCGGTGTTCGTGTATCACCATCGGCAGCGTATTCTCGCCACGGTTCTCGACACGTCGCTGGAAATTGGCAGACAACGCGAAGGAGAGCCTGAGGCCGTGGTCCGGGTCGAGCATTCTGATAACGCTCGGCTTATCGTCACACCGATCGACGATGTCGAAGTTTCGCGATCGCATGTCCTGCTACGCCCCCTCGACGACGCCAGCGTAGAAATTACCAACTTGAGCGGCACCCTGTCGGTACTCATTTCCCCACACACGACTCTCCAGCCGGGTGAGAAAGCCCCGGCTACGATTCCGGTGCTCGTTCAATTTGGCGAATACGCTGTGCGAGTCGACCCGCCCGAAGATGAGGACGCCCTCGATTTCGAAGGCCTGCCCGAGCGCACCGTCGCACCAGGCAAATCGGCACCTGTCAATGAAGTGACACTGCTGAACGAGGGGGCAACTCTCGACGAGGCCTCTTTACTACGTTGGTTGGAAACGGTGCTGAACGTTTTTCAGAGTGCTGCTAGCTCGCAAGACTTCCCCGAGCAAGCCGCCGCAGCGGTCGTCAGGATTGTGCGTTTGGACACCGCTGCCATGATTCGCTTCCAGGATGATCGCTGGTTCATCGATGCGCTAAAATCAAATGTAGTGGGCACAAACGGAGAAGGTACTGCCGAGTCCGACTGGGCGCCGAGCCAGACGCTGCTCTCGAGGGTTCGCACGGAGCGCCGTACGTTTCGTCACGTGCCCAACATGGGATCCGACACGCCGCGCAGTCTACAAGATGTGACTGCCTTGGTCGCCGCGCCCATTCTCAATGGTGAGGGCAATGTCATCGGTGCATTGTATGGAGATCGCCGCGGGACGACCGTTGCCGGTGGTGTGCCCGACATCAGCCCGTTCGAAGCGAAGCTCGTTGAGCTGTTGGCTACGGGAATCGCCGCCGGCTTGGCTCGCTTGAAGGAGGAGCAGGCCGCCATTGCTGCGCGTGTGCAATTCGAGCAGTTTTTCACTCCACAACTGGCAGAGCAGCTGGAACGCGATCCCAAGCTGCTCGAAGGACGCGATGCCGATGTGACCGTGCTCTTTGCTGATATCCGCGGATTCAGCCGGATAAGCGAGCAGCTAGGCCCTGAGAAAACCATGCAGCTCATTCAGGAAACGATGGGCGCCCTCAGCGAGTGCGTGCTCGACCACGATGGTGTTCTGGTCGACTACATAGGCGACGAACTGATGGCCATGTGGGGCGCTCCTGTTCCCCAACCCAATCACGCAACGCTTGCTTGCCAAGCTGCCCGTCAAATGGGCGAAGCTCTACAAGGCGTGAACGAGAACTGGCAAGAGTTGCTCGGTGAGAAAATCAAAATCGGCGTTGGCCTGAACTCCGGTATTGCCCGCGTGGGCAACACCGGTTCGCGACAGAAGTTCAAGTACGGCCCTCTCGGCGGTACGGTGAACCTTGCTAGTCGCGTGCAAGGCGCCAGCAAGTATCTCGGGGCCGATTGCCTAGTTACGTCAAGCACCTTAGAAACGCTACCTGAAGGTGTGATCGCCCGACGCTTAGGTCGGGTGAATGTCGTGAACATTAAGCAGCCGATTGACCTCTTTCAACTTATAGCCCATCCACCTGAGGATTGGGATGTGCGTTGCCAACGCTACGAGCAAGCACTTGGTGCTTTGGAAAATGAGCTGATCGACGATGCGATGGCGCTGGTCAATGTCTTGGCGCTTGATTATCCCGAAGACCGAGCCATCGCATCTCTCGCCCGGCGCGTCGAGGACGCCGCCAGCGCAGGGCACCACGGCAACACGAGCATCTGGCAGTTGCCTGGGAAGTAGATCGTGCCTTCCGTCGTGAAATATTTTGAACCGCCAAGGACTCCAAAAGTACCAAGAAGTTTTTTTTGAACAGGGATCACCGAGAGAAAAGTTTGTCTTGGAGAACAGAGTCCAGTGGTTGTTCTTCTCTGCTCACTCTGTTCCCTCCCGTACAATCAGAATGGATGTCACTCCTTGTAGGTCTGACTTACGAGTATATTCTTGGTGTTTTTCGCCCCCTTGGCTGTTGAATCATGGCTGATCCCAATCCGAATGAAGCAAAAGCGGCTAACGACGTTCACGCCACGGTAGCAACGCCCAAGGCGCAAGCGTCCAGCGAGGACGTTCGCTATGCGGTGCTCCGTCCGCACGCTGCTGGTGGACTGGGCCAAGTTTCGGTGGCTCGCGATGGTGAGCTCAATCGCGAAGTGGCTCTCAAAGAGCTATTGGATCGTCACGCCGACGATCCCAACAGCCGTTCACGTTTTCTTCAAGAGGCAGAAATTACCGGCGGTCTCGAGCACCCAGGCGTGGTGCCGATCTATGGACTGGGACAGTATGCCGACGGTCGTCCCTACTACGCTATGCGATTCATCCGCGGCGATAGCCTGCGCCAATGGATAGAACGATTTCACCAGCAATCTGATAAGACGTGGACACAAGCAACCGATCAGCTGCAACTACGGCGATTACTTGCTCGAATTATCGACGTGTGCGATGCCATCGAATACGCCCACAGTCGCGGCGTATTGCATCGCGACATAAAGCCCAGCAACATCATGCTGGGGCAGTACGGCGAAACGCTGGTAGTGGATTGGGGCTTAGCGAAAGCTATGGGCAAGGCGGGTGCCGACCTGGCGGCGGATATTCTCGTGGGGCCAACACTCGCAGAAGCAGTCCTCCAGCCGCAGTCGGGTTCTGGCTCAGCGCCCACGCAGATGGGCTCAGCTATCGGCACTCCCGCCTTTATGAGCCCCGAGCAGGCAGCAGGCCGCTTAGACGAACTGGGGCCCGCGAGCGACATCTTCAGCCTCGGCGGCACGTTGTATATGCTGCTCACCGGTCAACCGCCACAGGAAGGCAAGGATGTCGGCGAGGTTCTCATGCGTGTGCAGCGAGGGTTGTTCCCCAAGCCCCGCACGTTAATCAGCGCTATTCCTCGCGGACTGGAAGCAATTTGCCTCAAGGCGATGCAGCTGAAGCCTGAGGATCGCTACTCATCAGCGCGCCAACTGGGCGAGGATGTGGAAGCGTGGCTGGCTGATGAACCGCTTCTAGCGATGCCAGAGTCGTTCCTTTCTCGCAGTCGACGCTGGGTGAAGAAGCATCGCACCATCGTGACCAGTAGTGTTGCGGCGTTGGTGGTAGCGCTAGGCGTTTCGGCGGGCGGGCTGTGGATGCTCACTGAAGCCAACCAACGCGAACGAGCTGCCAAAGAGGACGCGATCGTTGCCGAACGGCACGCCGTCGAAGCGAAGGAGGAAGTCGACCGGCAGAGCCAACGCGCTGAGGAATTGCTTGCTTTGACGAAACGCTCGCTCGATCAGTATGAGGAGCTAAGTCAAGCTGAGGAACTCAAGAGCTTCGCAATGCGCGGTTTTCGAAGCGACTTGCTGGAGAGCACTGTCGAGTATTACGCCACGCTTTCGCAAATGAGCGGCGAGACAGAATCTGAACGCGCCGATCGCGCCAACGCTTACAGCCGGCTGGCGGAAACTTACTACGAGATGGGGAGAGTCGATGAGGCGAATGAAGCCTATCGCTCGGCATCAACGCGTTATGCCCAGTTGCAAGAGGAATTCCCCCAAGAGCTCAATTACGAGTTCCTCGAAGCGTGCGCATTAGTTGACAGGGCTGACATGCTCGTCTTCAGCCATCGTCCTCGAGAAGCGAATGAACCACTTCAACAAGGGTTGGAGAAACTTCGAAAAGCAGTCACACAAGCACCCGAGGTAATCGACTATCACTGGGCATTGATCTATGCACTGGCGAGTGATGCTGAGCGCCTACGTACCCAAGGATCCCTGGCTGAGGCTTCTGCCCGTTTGGCCGAAGCAACGGGAATGATGCGGGAGCTGCGCCAACAAAAACCGCTCCAGCCGGATATGACCGAGGAAGAAGACCTCGATACGCGCTACTTGCTGGGGCGGATTCTCCTGCAACATGCGTCCCTGGAAAGCAACGGTCTGTGGAAATTTGAGACTTCACTAGCCAAATACGAGGAGGCAGGGGAAATTCTGCAAGAAATCTATGACGAAGATCCTGAGTACACCGACGCCGGCTACCTGCTCGCGACGATTAAGGAGCAGACGAGTATCGCCTATCAGCGACATGGGCTCGGCAACAAAGCACTCCAACTGGCTGAAGAGGGACGCGAACTGGTTGAAGCTATCGACGAGGTCTACCCCGATGTGCCTGACTATTATCGCCTGTATGCGGATCTGTTGAATCAGGTCGGCGATCTAAAAATCGGGGTCGATTATGAAGCGGACCGGAAATATGGCATCGAGAGTGTCGAGCGAGGTATCGAGATTGCAGAAACGCTCATCCAGGAAATGCAATCGCAGGCTGTCGATCGCATGCGTCTGGGTGTATTAAAGAAAACGCTGGCGGAACTTCACGCCGAGCTCGGCAATCAGGAAGAAGCCGATCGCTACTTTGCCGAGTCACTGACCGCCCTGCCCGACCAAGAGGAAAGTCGCGGAGAGTCGATCGATCTCCAATTCAGCCTGGGCGAGACTCTCTACGCCGCAGCTGCGGCCTATACGGAACGAAAGAAAGCTGCCGATGCGATCAGGCTACTCGATGTGGCTGAAGAGACATTTGAAAAGTTGCTGGAAGCAGCACCTGGACTCGGTAGTGCCCACCACGAATTGGCACTCGTTTTTATCGCTAGGGCAGATTGCTATTTTCAGGAAGCCCGTTTCGCGGAAGGCATCATGCAACTCGATCGAGTTGCCAGTCAAACCGAGGAAGTGAGTAAATTGCCCGAGTCGGAAGCAATCGTTTTGGGCTACAAATTGATTGCCACTTTGGCTCGGACCTCGAAACTCTATGCCCTCTCTAATCTCGAGAAGATCAGTGGACAGCTCGTCTTGAAGCGGCGGTATGACTTCCTACTCGACCAGATGGTCCAATTTGTTGAGTATCGCCAGCGCGATAGCGACCAATTCACTGCTGCCAAGTTGCTCGCGCGGGCTATCAACGGGATTTCCAAGGACGAGCAGCTTACCGAAGAAAAGCAAAAAGCCTTGGTTGAAGCTTTCGCAAGCAAAGCCGTCATTTGGCTAGCTGACCTCAAGAACAACGGCTACATCCGCCGCAAATCCGGGATGCTCAAGATCTTCTCCAACGCACCGACGCTCAAGACCCTGCGTGAGGATGAGGATTTTGAGACGCTGCGGGGGCGGGAAGATTTTCAAGCTCTGCTGAAATAGGAATCAGTGCCACTCCCCCGCTTGTCGCTCTGGGGGCGTCTGACTATATTTTCTACTCGCAATGGCCGATAGTAATGGTTCAAGCCGTCGCCATTACCAAAGCTCAGGTGCCAAAATTGGGTTTTTTTACCCACTTGGTAAGCCTTTCGCAGAAGAGCGATGCTGCTTACAATAACTGACTTGCATGAAGCCGTTGTATGAAATCATGGCGCCGTAGCTCAATTGGTTAGAGCACTGGACTGTCGATCCAGAGGTTGCGGGTTCGATTCCCGTCGGCGTCGCTTGACGTAAGTGCCTTCGAGCAAAGAGTTTCTGTTACCTGTCGACGTTCGACAGTGCGGCCCGTATCAGTTCTAAGCGGGCCTGTATCGGTTCTAAGATTAGGCCGATCGCCAAAAACGGTAATTGCCGTTCTTTAGAATCTACGGTCGAGTCGCAAACGTCATGGCCGGGGTTCGATGTCGCGCCCTGGATCTGCCGGTAGCCTCACGAGCGATTCTCCTTCGCCATCCGTACGATCGTTTCCGAGACTTCTCGCGAGATCGGTGAACCAAGGCACAAATTAATTTCAGATTTAAGCACCTGTCAAAGAAATCATCTTCTGGGTTTATTTCATTCGATGATTCAGTGTTTGTGGCTCGGTGTAGTCTCGTTGCCAGGTGAAATTCGTAGATAAACAGCAAGTAGAAGGCGGCTCCAAAGGAAGATGCCGTAGAAGGCTTGTGTGTAGGATCGCTATCTAGTCGGCCTAAACTGACCCCCTAAAGACAGGATCCCCAAGAGCAAGACGAGGTAGGTGGGTTCGGGGACTACTGCCACCTCCACGGACGGAGCCACCCACCCATAATTCGCTTCCCAATTCCCTAGGTCTGATTGGCTAAGTGGATTGGGAGCTTCACCGATTTGCCACCTCAGGAAATCACGACCATCTGTGTCACCATCGGCGTCAAAGTCTCCCCAGAGCATTGTAATCGATTCCCCCACGAGTCCGGCAATCGCTAGGCTGCCAACGGCGCTAAAGTGAGTGTTATCCTCAGGGGGGCCGAACGTAGATATGTCCTCTCCGTTTCCTATCATCTCGATGTAGAGATTCAGACTCAACTGGTTCAAATCGATTACAGTGACATTCTTTTCGATACCCACTGCCTTGACAGCATCAGCGTAATCAAGGAGCGAGTATTGGTTGCCGAAGCCGTCCGTAGCCCCTAGCCAGTTGTTTATGTTGATCTGTGCCTGAGTGCTGGTGTAAGGCGTCCACCGGCGAGCTACGGGTGTCAAGAGTATGGGCGTAGCGCCGCTACTCACCACGTCATCTACCATGCTTCGCAGATTACCACTGTAGAGGTCGAGTGGGCCTGGAGTGACATGGGTAGGATTGTCATCTGGATAGGTGCCTAAGCTTGAGTTATTGAGCTTTTGATCGTTGTGACCGAACTGGATAAACACATAGTCCGAGTTGAGGTCTAGCGTGTTTTGCCAACGGCCTTCATTGATGAAAGACTTGGTACTGCGCCCATTAATCCCTTGATTGTTGACGGTATAGGTCGTCGGTATGAAATTGGACAGCGCGTCGCCCCATCCGTTATTGCTTGCGACGGTTGAATCGCCCGCTAGTGCGATAACAGCTGCGTCGACCCGAACGGGAAAGGAAATCCAGAGGACGCATAAGAAGGTGCCGATGCCCAGCAGGAGTCGGTTTTTTAGGTTTTCGCTTTGCATAACCGGGGGAGTTTCTTTGAGAGTTGGCCTGTTTTGAGCCCGGACTGTAGGCGGGCTTTCTCGTTTGCGGGCTTCGCTGGCAATGCGAACCGTTCTAGGACATGATAAACAGGATGACGTGTGAGCGTCGAACCCAATCCCGCACATACTGTCGATACCTTCTGTTTTTGCGATCTTGCGCCCCTGCCGCGTAGGGCTTGGGTTTTCTTATGCCCGCCGTCTGCCAACTGCGAGAAAAACTCCAGTGACTAGAAGTGCGCTAATCGTGGGCTCTGGGACTTGGGATGCCATCGGGACATTGGCCGCGGGCGAGCCATAGCGCAGTTGCCAGGCCCGCAGGTCGTGTTCGTCGACGGTATCATCCAGATTGGCATCCCCATCGCCAAAAGCTGCGTTTGTGCCGTTAGGGTCAAAACCAAGCTGCCAAGCTAACAGGTCTCCGCCGTCAACGAGATCGTTATCATCGAAGTCGGGTAATTCCGGTGTGCGCGTCAGTCCCACATAGATGTGAGAGCCGTTGCCGCCAAATTCGCGGTTAGGACTATTGTGAACACCCTCAAAGTGAATCGAGACTCGCGCAACGTCGGCCCCACTGGGGGCACGTAGGATGCTGTAGGACCGATTGTAATTGGTTCCATCGACCGCCTCCAGCTTCACGCGATTACTACTGAATGTGGTATTCGGCGTAGGGGCTGTGATAGAGCTGAAGACGGTGCCCGTGTCTTTGTAGAGTGAGAGGTCACCCTCGCCCGCCAGCGTCCATGTGTTCATGTCGATGAGCTGATCGTCTGCGTCGTAGGCGCGGATGCGCGCGAGATCGCTGGAATCGACATCGGTTATGAACAGATCGAAACCTGTGGTGATCGGCGTCCCGAAAAAATATCTTAATGAACTCGTGCCGTTGGCAGACAAGTGTTGCAGCAAGGGAAGCCGGCTTCCGTACTCTGCGACCAGCTGAAGATTATCGTAGTTCTGGGGATTGTCGGGGTCTGAAGGAGGCACGTAGTTGAGTGTATTGCGTGCCGTGCGCTGACTTTGCCCTATGCCGTCGGCGTGCAAAACCGTGATGTCTGTTTCCAGCTGTACAGTGAGGCTTGTGACGGGGCCGTTGGACCATGTAGCTGCGATTGCGTGGTCGCCGTAGCTGGCCGGATGGTTCCCATATTCAACAAAGGGCGCAGCGACAGCCGGGCTGCCGCCGTCTAGGAGGCAGCAGATCGAAAAAATGGATGCGACAATTCTCATGGTTCAAACCTAGCTTGAGGCTCGGGTTGCACGCAAGCGATGAGCAAGAGGCGAGAAAAGACGATCGTCCTAGAAGCGTTACCGACTTTCGAAATGACCCGACAACTTACGCATGACGATTCAGAGATCATTCTTCGTAGGACCACAATCCCATCGCTGGGTCGTCGATGTAGAAGTACGCCTCGCCATCGGCAGTTGTGTGTATGCCGTTGCTGAGTCCTTCACTCAGGTATTTCTCTTGGTATTCGGACAAATCACCGTACTCGTAGCCCACACTCTCGACCTCTTCTTGAGTGAGCCCGCCTGTGCAGTAAGTCACCTTGAAGCGGTTCTCAGTCGAGCCGTGAATCAGGTGGGCTGCTGCGGAGAGATTCTCTCGCAGTTCTTCCTTCTTTTCCACGAACTCGAGAATCTCCGGCGTGGTGCGGTAGCCGTACTTGCGGATCAATCGGTCGATATCGGGATCTTCGCCGAAGCAATCGACACCAGGGGCGAGGATGATAAGCTCCCCCTCGTCGGCAATTGCCATGCGCGTGCGATAGATCGCCTTGTTGCCTAGCCAGGTGCTTTCGAACTTCTCCGCGTTAAGGTTCACGACCACCTTCTTGAGCGGCGCGTCGAGTTGCTGCAGGTTGACTGCGCGGGAGAGCTCGCAAGCACGCTCGAAGCACTCCACATCGTCGCCCACAAACAGGCCACGCACCACGGACTCGCCGGTTTGGTTCGGACCGATGACCGTCAGTACGTAGATAATGGGTAAATGCTGGAGGAAGTTGTCCTGAGCGTAATTGAGTATCTTCCGTAGCGGCGTGTCGCCGCGGCCCATGATGCGCTCCATGCCGTAGGCGGCACCGATGTAGTGGCTTTCGTTGATGCCTCGCACGCCGCCGGTGCCCACGAAAATATTCTTGTTGTAGTTGGCCATGCCAATCACCTCGTGCGGTACGACTTGGCCGATGGAGAGAATCAGATCGTGTTCGCCAGAGTTGATCCGCTTGTTCACCTGTGCGGGCCAGTCTTTGGTGTAGATGCCCTCGGTCACTTCGCCGACGAACTCCGCAGGCACGCTGCCGACCGTGTCGATGTCAGTCCGCCAATTGTGGTAGCTGAAAAGCTCCAGAGGTGTCTCGCCAAACATCTTTCGCAGCTGCTTCTCGCTCATTTCCTTATGCGTACCGACCGCGGGCATCACGTCGACGAGTTTCTCGCGGTAGTGCTCCCACGTCATTTCCGTAAGCCGCCCTGCCCTACTGGCGTAGCGAGAATAGTCCGGCGGTACGGCAAACACGCGCTCCCTCGGGCCCAGCTTCTCGTAGACTTCGGTGAGTGCTTCGCGCAGCTGGTCGTCGGACAGGTCAGTTGTGGGCGAGCCGATAGCTAAGTGGAGTGCCATGATATTCCGGTATCGTTATCTGGAATCGACAATAGTGGGAAAGGGTATGCGCCAGGGAAGGACAAGCGAAGATGTCCTCTAGTACTCACATCATACCCGAGGAAGATTACCGCCGTTAGTCGATTTGTCTGCTTGTCGAATGCGGCCGAGCGTTGGAAAATACCCGGAGGTGCCAACGTCGAACCAGCACCTCCGGGGCAGCAGTTGTACACAGCACGAGTTTGTCGCAGTCATGTCCACCATCGAACCACAGCAAGTGCATTCCGCTTCCGAACCACTATTGCGGTTCGGACTGCGCCAGCTGTTGACAATGGTTGCACTGCTATCTGCGTTGTGTGCATTGCTGGTGAAAGCGCCGGGCTACTGGCCAGGTGTGATCGCGATGGGTGCGCTCTTGGTAGGAGCACACATTTTCGGCAATGTGGTTGGCACACGATTGCGAAATACTTCTCCAAAACGGGAGACGCACGATCCTACCCAAGCGATTTCTGCGAGCCAACCGAAGGCAAGGTGGCAAGAGTCGATGCCTGAGACTACACCGCTTGCGCTTCACGCTGCAGTCGTGCGCTGGGGTCGCGTGGTCTCTGGTGTCGGTGTTCTGGCGGGGGTGTTGTTGGGCGGGTGGGCACTTTCAATGGCGCTCGGCAGCGAAGTCACATGGCCTGGGCTGGGGCTTGGCGCCGTATCGTGCGGCGTACTCGGTGGTTGGATTGCTTTCATGGCGTACAGTTTCGGCTCGATCTCGCGCCATGCCTGGATGCACGCCAAGCAAACGGATCACACTTCGCAGCGCAAGCTCTGACGATCCAGCGAAAACGCAGCCAGCGAAATCTCCGGCTGTTTCTCACACATCGCATCAGCCATGACTCGTGCCGTTCCGGTGCTGAGCTGCAAGCCAGCGCGAAAGTGCCCAGTAGCGACCCAAGCGTTTTCCAAATCGCCACAAGGGCCCAAATACGGCAACCCATCCGGCGTTGCCGGACGCAGGCCGGCCCATGTTTTCTCGATCGACAGCTCGGCAAGTGGCGGAGCAATGCGCGCCACAAATTCCAGCAAGCCGGCAATGCCCTCATTGGTAGTGCGAGCATTAAACCCAACCTCTTCGACGGTTGATCCAACGAGAATGCGACCATCTTCCCGTGGCACGAGGTAGCGCGAGCCGACATTCACGATTCGCTTGAGTATCCCCGGCGCGCCCTTGAGCAAAGCAATCTGTCCTCGCAGCGGTTGAATCGGTAGCTTGATTCCTAACTTGCCAGTGAGTTTGCCAGACCAACAGCCCGCAGTAACGCAAAACTGCTCAGCAACGATCCGATGGTCACCAGCTTTGACTTCCATAAGGCGCTTGTCGTCTTCGTGAAACCCACTCGCTTCAGTGCCCAGCACGAATCGCACGCCATCTTGCTTGCATGCGTGTACTAACGCCTGCAAATGACGAGGGTTGCGAATCTGCGATTCCCCTGGGACTTCAATCGAAGAAGCTGCTTTGGCAAGGACAGGCTCATAGTTCGCAAGCTGGCTTTCGGAGAGCGAATTTGCCTCGATACCTAGCTGTTGCCATCGACCTTGCCGTTCACACAACGCTGCCGTTGTGTTTTCGTCTTCCGCTAAGTAGATACTGCCAGACTCTCGATAGCCGTTGTCGATGCCCGTTTCGTCGAATAGCAGTTCGTGCCACTTCCGATGGAGCTCCCCACTCAAGCCGGCGAGTTGTTCGTACGGTTCCGCTGCGGGCCAGAACTCGCGAGCGGGGCCCGGTGGGATCATCCCTGCTCCCGCCCAGGAAGCTGCCCTGCCCGGTTGGTCGCGTTCGATGACACATACGCTCCGCCCGCGGCGCGACAATTCCCACGCGAGCGAGAGCCCAATAACACCGCCACCGATGATGGCAACCTCATAGTGCTCTGGCTTAGGCATAATGGGGGGAATTGGGTGGGAGGAAGTTGGCCAGTTGCTCGCGAAGTTCCTGCAGTGCCGAATCACTCGTCTCGATAGAGTTTGCCAGGTCGCTTCGCAGTCGCTGCAGATCGGCCAGCGTATCAACATCATACCACGAGGGGAGCATTAAATAAGTCGCCCCGGCATGGCGAAGCCGTTCTTGCGTCATGTGCCACACCTCGGATGTGCTCCAGGTGATTCCCTGAAACGCCTCGGACAGCGGGCGACTTAGCCCAACTAGATAGTATCCGCCATCCTCAGAGGGACCAAACACAGCTTCATTTTCCGAGAGCATATCGAAGGCCTGTTCGATATACTCTAGCGGCACGTTGGGGCTGTCGGTTCCCAGCAGCACGACCCGCTTGTAGCCAGCGGCAAATTGAGCTTCAAAGAACCGAGCCATGCGGTTGCCAAGGTCACCAGAGCCTTGTGACTGTAAATTCCAGTCGGTCGCTATTGATCGAAAAGCGGCTTCCTTTTCGTCTGGAGAAAATGCCACGACTCGGTTGGCCGTCAAGCGGCGGAGCCGAGCTAAGGTGGTTGCGACGAACAGGCGGTACACCTCTGCGGCGTGCTGGTCGCCGATTGATGTTCCCAGCCGTGTTTTCACTTTACCGGGTGTCCAATGCTTGGCAAACACGCCAAGGCAGCATTTATCAGTAGTCATACTTTTCATCTCGACCCGCGCACCGCATGTAGCAAACGGCGCAGTAGCACCTCGTCTACCCGGCCGCGAAAGCGCACCTTGCCGTCGATCTCCACCACGGGCACGCACGTGTTGAATTGCTCGAACAACTCAGGCTGTTCGTCGATATCGATAACCTCCGGCTTGATGCCTTGATGATTGAGGATGGCGAGCGCTTCATCGCATAGGTGGCATCCCCGGCGCGTGTAGAAGTTCACTTGGAGGTCTTGGTTGCTCGATTGTTGCTCTTCGTGGGTCATTGAATGCATCTCAAATATCGCTTGGTGGTTTCCCGTAGAGGTGCCCTCAATACCCGTCCAACCCCCCTGCAGGGGGAGTTTGGTGCAGGCGGTAAGTTGGGGCCCCAGCGTGACTTAGGTGTTCTGTTTGGAGCCGGCCTTCCCGCCTGCCTACGATGGAAGTACCGCTTTTGGCAACCGCCTGGCAACCCCCTGTTCTGCCCTTCCAAGCGAACCAAACGAATCGAGGCTTCGCAAAGAACGTCTCGCTCCAAGGCGACCACAAAAGCGACTCCCCATAAACGTAGCAAGTTCTTCCTTAATAACAACTTAAGTGGAGTACGACGATGAAGAAAAATGCTAAAACCAACACACAAAAAGATGCCGCCCGGCAGGCGAAAGGCCGCAGCTTCAATCGCGCTGATCGCCGTCCCCCGCAGGCACGTCGTACGCATTCCAGCACACTCAATCGCGATTTCGCGGAGCCGTTTAGCCCGCCTGAGAACTGGTACGAGCCGCGCGAAGATAACAAGCGCGACGGCAGCTTCAAATCCATCGTGCAATCGCCAGGCTGGGGATACCGGCATGTCGTTACTCCCGAAGAAGTGCGCGAACGTCTGACACAAGTTCCGCAGCACTTTCTCAAGGAACTTGATGTCGTGCAAATTAGTGGCATGACGCGCAAGAAGCAGAGTTTTCCCTGTTACGGACTGCAATGGGGCACCACGATCTACCTGTATCCGTTGGAAGAGTCGCTCGAAGAACACTTCTACAGCCCTCCGGCTCCGCAGGTGATCAACGAAGCCAAGATGTTCGGCGGCCTATGGGATCGCCCGGAAGCAGGCGTTTGGCGGCTCACTTGGACTGAGGATACAATCCGCGACTTCTACCTGAACAACATCCTTATCCACGAGCTTGGCCATTTGGTCGACGATCGCAATAGCTCTTACCTGAAACGCGAGCAATTCGCCGAGTGGTTTGCCATCGAGTACGGCTACCGAGCCACCGGTGGCGGAGCCGCCCGTCGCAGTCAGCCGATTCGCCGCCGCCATCACAAGGTTTGATCTCCCGCTCCCCGAAATCAAGATTCGACGGAGCGAAGGCTCGATACTCACTTTGCCTAACCGCTAGGCTTGGGCAGTTTCTCGCTTCTGGGCCGCTCTAGGCCCTCCCTGGGCTGCTAGCGTTGCGGAGTTGCGGTGATTATCATGCAGCTACTCATCCTGCTTGTTGCTCATCAAGCCAAGTTCTAAGGTTTTCGCGCGCATGGTACTTTCCGGTCTCGATCTAACCGTATTCTTTGGATTCATAGCTGCCGTCTTGGCAGTCGGCTTTTTGATGGGTCGTGGCGAGAAGTCCAGTGAAGATTACTTCCTGGCAGGTCGTGGCTTGAAGTGGTGGGTCATCGGTTTCTCGCTGATCGCAGCCAATATCTCAACTGAGCAATTCGTGGGCATGTCTGGCCAAGCGGCTGGATCGCTGGGACTGGCGATTGCAAGTTACGAATGGATGGCGGCCATTACCCTAGTAGTGGTTGCTTTTGTGTTCTTACCCATGTTCTTGCGTTCGGGCATCTACACGATCCCGGAGTTTCTTGAGTACCGCTACAACAAGCTCTCACGAACGTTGATGGCCGGCTTCACGATGATTATCTACGTGGCGGTCACCATCCCCGCTGTTATCTACTCAGGTGCCCTAGTCTGCGACACGTTGTTTGCGGGCCAGAAGTTGATGGGCGTTGAGATCAATGTCGTAAGTGCTTCATGGATCATCGGAGTCCTAGCGGCCATGTACGTGGCCTTTGGCGGGCTGAAGGCGTGTGCCTGGGCCGACTTGTTGCAAGGTTCGGCACTCATCATTGGCGGCTTCATCGTCGTGGTACTCGCTTTGCAGATGCTAGGTAAAACCCCTGTCTCTGAGCTTGCCACCACTCTTGGCGACGAGGCAGTCCAATCCGAAAACCTGCAGGACGAGTCGAGCGGGCTCACAAAGTTTTTCGCGCTCAATAGCAATAAGCTGCACATGGTGCTGCCCAAAGACAACCCCGACATTCCTTGGACAGCACTAGTTTTGGGCCTATGGATTCCCAACTTCTACTACTGGGGTCTCAACCAGTACATCACGCAGCGAACCCTCGGTGCTCATTCGCTGGGCGAGGGGCAAAAGGGCATTGTCTTTGCTGCCGCGTTGAAGCTGATCATCCCGTTCATCATCGTGGTGCCCGGCTTAATTGCATTTAATATCTACAGCCAGGACATGGTGGCCGAGGCGGAAAAGGACAACGCAGAGATTATTGAAGCATTCAACGAAGGCAGCCCAGCGGCGGGCAAAGTGTTTCCCTTCGATGGCGATTTCGCTGAACAAAGCCCTGAGGTTGCCCGCAGCTTAGCTCTGTACCATGCCAACCAGTTCTCAAGTGCTGAAGGCGTGAAGGCCATCGAGCAGAGTAGTACGCCTGCTGAACTGGCTGCCGCGAATGACTCCAACCTATCGGCTATCAACGCCGCGGGCGTTGATACCGAAGCTGAGAGCAAGCTCATCGGCTACAAGTACGATTCCGCGTTTGGCCTGTTGATCAAGAAGCTCACGCCCGAGGGTCTCCGGGGTTTCATGCTCGCTGCGATTCTCGGTGCCGTAATGAGCTCGTTGGCTTCGATGCTCAACTCCGCGTCGACCATATTCACGATGGATATTTTTTCGAAGTTCATTAGCCGCGATGCATCACAATCCTCGCTCGTGGGCGTGGGACGGCTTTGCGTGGTGGCGTTTACCGTGATCGGGTGCTTGATCTCCCCCGTTCTGGGCGACCCTCGCTTCCGCGGTATCTTCAACTATATTCAAGAGTTCCAAGGCTACATCTCCCCCGGCATTTTGGCTGTTTTTGTGTTTGGCATCCTCGTGAAGCGTGCCCCAGCAATGGCCGGCGTGGTGGGGCTGCTGATCAACCCGTTCTTGTACGGGGCGCTAGCCTTTGGGTTCCCCAACATGGCATTCCTCGATCGCATGGCAGTGGCGTTCTTTTGCAACTTGGGCGTCATGGCGATCATGACCATGGTCAATCCGCTCAACGAGCCGAAAGAACTGCCAGTGAATACCACGATCTCGCTGGAGCCCTCCGCAGGTGCCAAGACTTGCGGAATCGTCGTGGTGATCATCACGCTAATTCTCTACGCTATCTTCTGGTAGCTGGCAGTTGTTGCACCAGCTTTTGCGGGGAATCGTGGCGTTTTTTGGCTTCTCAAGGGATTGTTGCGCCTAGGATGACTGCGGACCTTGCAGCTGTAGCCAGTGAGCTACGCCTCGCACAGATTTCGACCCAAGTTTGCCATGATTTCTGCGGAACCCGTCCCACGCTCCGGGGTTGGAACCAGATCGGCAGAATTTTGAGTAAGCCTCCCGCACCAAGCCCTCCCAAACGACCCTCCCTAGTTGCACCGCTATGAACCGAAACAAAGCCTTTACCCTCGTCGAGCTTCTGGTGGTCATCTCTATCATCGGTGCCCTCATCGGGCTGCTGCTGCCAGCCGTTCAAGCCGCCCGCGGGGCCGCCCGGCGGACGCAGTGCAATTCCAACTTGCATCAAATCGGGCTCGCGCTGACTCAGTATTTGGATAGTCGCGGTGAACGGGGTAAGTTTCCCGAGGCTGTGATGATGCCCTCGGCCGTTGCTGCGGTTAAGCCTTTCGATGAGAAGGACAAGACGACTTGGCCTATCTACAAGGTGCTGGCCGGGTATACGGAGAACAATCAGGAACTCTGGCGCTGTGCGGGCGACTTTGGTCCCACCAACGAGGATGACGTTGCGAACTACACCTACGACAATACAGGCGTGAACGACTACCTACGGCCTGATGGTGGGCCGTTCGTAAGAGGCGACTCTTACTTTGAAAACGAGGGAACCAGCTATGAGTACCCCTCCTACAGGTTAGAAGGACGCACCCGACAGGATGTGCTAGAAACTCGTCGAGGCGAGGTTCGCGGTTCGGGCGAGGTATGGGTAGTCTACGATTTCGAGTCCTTTCATGGCTCGCCGGGCCAGGATGGTGGCAGAAACTTCCTTTACCTCGACGGCCATGTTGATGCGTTGGTAGTAGCGGAATAGGCTCTGCTGCGATGCTAAGTTTGGTTAGGTATTTTCCAATTCAACGTGATTCTTTAGCGGCGGCTCAACAGCCGAACAGGAGAAAATGATGAACAAAAAGAACGTGATCCTGTCACTAGCAGCTTTGATGTTGCTCGCAGGCGTTGGATGGGCAATGGGGTTACTTGGGGGTGAAGACCCAAAAGTGGCCGAGGCGAAGCATCTCCGCGAGCAACTCTCTCAAGACCGAGATAAAATGACCGAAAGTGAGCGTCGTGCTAGCTACGAAAATCTAAGAGAGAAGACTAGGGATTTAACGGACGAGCAACGTCGCGCTGTGTGGGAGGGTGGCCGTCAAGATATGATTCAGCGAGTCGATCAACTGCTCTCTATGCCCAAGGCAGAGCGTGACAAGGAACTCGATGAGTGGATCGAACGCTCAGAGCAGCGACGCAAAGAATGGGCAGCCAATGGCGACCAGGGACCGCGCGGCGATCGCGGTGCCGATGCGACTCCTGCCGAACGCGCTCAACGGAGTAAGCAGCGACTGGACCGAAGTACGCCCGAGATGCGGGCCAAAATGGATGCACTGAAGGACATCATGAACCAGCGGCGTGAGGAGCGCGGATTGGATCCCGTGAAAGGCCCACGCGGCATGTTCGGGGGGGGAGGCGGTCGCTAGACTATGGGCTATCCCTTGGCAGCCAGCAACTGCTCCACCGGCACCAGCTGTTGGAAGCTGCCTGAACGGAAGCCTTCCAGATCGAGCGTCACGTAGCCAAAACCCAGCTGGCGAAGCTCAGTGACAAGTTGTTCGCGTACCTGGGGCTCGCAGAGCCTGGGCAACTCGTCCACTGGCACTTCCAGGCGAGCTAGCTCGTCCTGGTGGCAGCGCACCCGCACGGTGGCGAGACCTAACCGTCGAAGGAGTTGCTCAGCCGCATCGATGCGTGCGAGCCTCTCTGGGGTAATCTCCAGGCCGTAAACTACGCGGCTCGAAAGGCAGGGCGTTGCCGGCTTGTCCCACACCTTGAGATCCCACGCTTTGGCCAATTGGCGAACGTGGTCTTTGGCGAGCCCGCAATCGGCTAGCGGGTTTACGACCTCGTGGTTCGAGGCAGCTTGCAACCCTGGGCGAAAGTCCCCCAGGTCGTCGAGATTCGCCCCGGCGACCACACAGGCAAAGCCGTGCTTGGTAGCGTAGCTACTGAGCAATCCGTAGAGCTCGGTCTTGCAATGGAAGCAACGATCAGGCGCGTTGGCGAGGTACGCATCGTCGGCCAGTTCGTCGGTGGCAACAACTTCGTGGCGAATGCCAATCGACTCGGCAACTTGGCGAGCCGTGGTGAGTTCTCCCTCGGCTAGGCTGGCACTCGTGCCGGTCACCGCAAGGGCATGCTCGCCCAGGGCTAGCTGAGCGGCTTTGGCGACCACGGCGCTATCAACGCCGCCAGAGAACGCCACGACGCAACTCTCGAATTTTCGCAATTGGTTCACGAGCTGGTCTTGCGCGGCCGCTAGCTCGAACGCCTTCGTAGTTGTTTCACTCATGCGTTCATTGGAATGCAAAGAGCTAGCGAGGTCTATTGAGGTTAATTAGCTATGCGTCGCACGGAAATCCCTCAAAGAGATGCAACTGCTCTAGCCGGTGACATCGCGTTCAACTTTTTCCATGACCTTGGTATTTCGCTCGATGGCCAGAATGATCGTCTGCTGCTCGGCCCCGTCGGCGGAACTGGCCACTACGGGGATCACCTGGCGGCGTTCGGGCAACGATACGCGGACTGTGAATGTGCCGTCGTCCCGTAGCTGCACAGGCTCTCCTTTGAGGGTCACGTGCGAATCGCGATCGGCAGCCCCGTACACGATGACTTCCGCATCCACGGCAAATTGTAGATTGCCCTGCTCTCGCCCAGCAGCGCCGCTGCCGAACTTGGTCTTCATGGGCGTACCTAAAGGACGCTGAAGGCGCTCTTCGAGCAGGTCCTTAAGTTCGCGGCTTACACCGGCTGGCGAATAGCCACCACTCATCGCGTAGATGCGATCAGCCTGCTGGGCCACATCAGCCCAGTTGTTATCGACCGCGTCGCTCGTCCCCGCGGGAGGGGTAGAGACTTCGTTACTGCGAGCTAGGCAGTGAAAGCCTTCGTCCGCAGAGAGATAGCCGATTTCGAGTCGGTACGTACTGGGAGGGTCCTGGACGTCGAGGTACCAGTTTTGCACGCCACCATGGATGGCTATATCGCGCTCTAGATGAGCACTGCCGTCAGCCTCTACCTTGATGAGTCGCAGCACAGGCTGGGCACTGTGCCAGCGTTGTCCCATGGCCGCCTGGGCACGATCGACGCTACGTTGCTCCAATTCCCAGTAGGCATGCAGCCAGTACGGGTCTCGCACCATAACGACCAGTCGATCTTTTTCGACCGACTTCAGGCCGTTCTCACAGCCGAGATTCTTGATAGTTGCCAGTTTCTGCTGCAGTTGGTTGATCTTGAAGAGTGCCTTGGCACTGGTTTGACTCGTCTTGCCGTTGGTCCGAACCTGTTTAGGACTGCCATTGCGAGAGCGACTGCCGCCCTGCTGAATAAGGGCCTTCACGAGTTGCTCCTTACGCATGGAATGCCATCCAGAGACGCCTTTCTCTCGGGCCATTTGGGCGAGATCTTTGGCAGTGTAAGAGCGGAGTGATGAAGCAGTCATAGTTGTCTGGCTGTTAGGTGTTGGCTTGGCGATTGCAGTAGCACGACAAGATTGCTGAGCTTGTGGTGTGAGGCCAGCCTTGGCCAGAGAGCGGGTGTTTTGATTGGCTAGAAATAATGCACTAGGCACTACATCAACCCAACGTCCGCTGTGTGGTAACTCAGGAGGGAAGTAACGTCTGATGGTAGATGCAATTAAGACATTGGCACTACCCGCGCAGACCACCTCTACAGACGGTCAGTCAGAAGCTGCCCCGGCTACAATTACCTATCCTAACGAAAATGCTCAAAAATGCAATCGTTTTAGCCACTTGGATTGCTGTAAGTGCTTTGGCACAATTGACTTACGGGATGGTGAATGCCGCAGTGGGGCAACCGCCTCGTGGAAGTGAGCCAATGAACTCTGTCGGTGGCCCGATGCTCTCGCGAGAAACTCTTTCTAAGTCATTGCCATCCAATGATTTACGTCGCTATCCAAGACTTTGTGAAAAAATGCACGAATTCATTCCGCGGGCCGTTGACACTCCTCTAGGATCGAAATAAATTGTTCTGGCATAGAGATTTACGTAAATATTAGACGTCACTGCGGGCGGCAAAATAGAGCTTCGTGCAGTAAGTGCGGTTTTCGTAAGTCTTTATGAAGTAAGCAGTTGAGAGTTACTTCCCGAGCCACTGATTGGCCCTGCGAGAGAGGATGGCAACGCAAAATGGCATCGCCTGATCCTCAGCATCCCATGGCAGCCGCCATGCAGTGGGTTGGGCGAATCTTCGCTGCGGCCATTCTCATGGTCGTGCCAGGCCTCCTTGGCGAGTGGCTCGACGGGCAATTGGGTACCAGCTTTTTGGTACTCATTGGCTTTGCTGGTGGCCTCATAGCGGGGATGGCTTACTTGATTGCACAGACGAAACAAGCTGAGCTGAGAAGACTACGTTTGAAAAAGTCGGCTCAACAAGAGACCAAGCTAGACCCAGGGTCAGCTACCGAAGCAAACAAAATACATCGCGATGCCTAGTCGGCATTGCAAGATTAACGATCCCCGCATAATTACCCGCTCAGCACGCAAGCCAATCACATTTGGCAAATCGAAAATTCTGTGACAGGCATTTGGAAACCAGCACTGATCTTAGGCATCGTCTTCGTGGTCGTTGCTGCAATCGCCGCTGGGGTTACCGCTGGAAAGTATGGTAGCGACGCGTATCTTTCGTGCGGCTTGGCGGCAGCGGTAGTGTGGCTGGCCGGGACTATCGGGTTAGTGCTGACATCGTTAGCGTCAGATGCTCATTCTCGCCTGAATGCCTTGTTGATGGGAATGCTCGTCCGCTTAGGCTTGCCCTTGGCGTCGCTGGTGATAGTACCGCAAATGTCAGAACGCCTCGCTGCTGCTGGCTTTGCCGGCCTTGTTCTTGTGTTCTATCTAGTCGGCCTGGTCGTTGAGACACCCCTCCTGATGGGGCTCGTTAAGAAGGCTCAGGATACCTCCGAGAAGCCGCCCGTTGACCCGCTCTCCAGCGATCGCTTTCTGGATAGCAAACAATCGCCCAACGGAGCCGCTCTCTAGCGTTCGGTGACATGTCTGATCTCCTACACATCAAAGACACCTTCTACTTCGAAGTGCCCAAGCAGTTGTGGCGCTCAGAGAAGTCCAAGCGAGAAGAATTTCCCAGTCACTTCGTGCGTAACGATTCTGGATATCAGGATTGGGAAGCGCTCCGGTTGTACGAGTCGCTCGGCGAGATGAAGGGTTTGGAAGGCGTTCCGACTCTCGAAAGCCTGACCGAAGAGTACGCACATTGGCGCCATGGGAAAGCTCATCATGGCAAGCCGTTTGATCGCTTCCTGGAAGAAGCCGACAGCCAGAGTTGGTTCCAAGAACAGTTGGCACTAGGCAGGTTCTCCAAGCAGCAGAGTGAAATTGATAAAGAGACTGGTGAGGAAGTTGGCGAAACCAGCGATGCCTGGCGTTCGCGCGAGGCTTCTGGCAAAACGCTCCAAGAAGACTGGCGTGTGGCTAAGGCTCAGGCAGAGAACCTGGAAGCCTATTACAGCGAAACGCCCGCTTGGGGTGCCGAGAAGATTCGTGAGTACAACGACCACCTCGACGGCAAGATCCTGATTCCTCAGCCGTTCGGCAAGTTGCAAAACAACTATCAAGTCGAGTCGGGCTTTGGTATCTCGAAGTTCATGATTCTGATGCTCCTCATTGCCGGAGCGATTGTCTGGGCGTTCAGCCGCCTCTCCAAGAAGGTTGAGAACGGGCGACCCGCGAAGGGCAAGCTCTGGAACATGTTTGAGACGTTCCTGCTTTTCATCCGCGATGAAATCGCCCGCCCCGCCATTGGCAAGCACGATGCAGACCGCTTTGTGCCGCTCCTTTGGACGATCTTCTTGTTCGTGCTGGGCTGTAATTTGCTAGGCATGCTCCCGTGGCTGGGTGCTCCGACCGGTAGCTTCAGTGTAACGATGGGCTTGGCTCTGGTTACGTTTGCTACGGTGATCGTAGCCGGTTCCATCCGCTTTGGGATTGTCGGCTTCTGGAAGAATCAAGTTCCTTCGATGGGCCTGCCGCTCCCTTTGGCGATTCCCATCGTACCCATGTTGTTCCTGATTGAAGTGTTGGGACTATTCATCAAACATGCAGTGCTTGGAGTTCGACTGGTAGCCAACATGGTTGCTGGTCACTTGGTGCTGCTTGCGATTATGGGATTGGCAGTTGCAGCTGCAGGAACCTCAACATGGTTTACCGCCGCTCCGATAGCAATTATCGGATCAGCCTTGTTTAGTGTGCTCGAATTGTTCGTAGCCTTTTTGCAGGCCTACGTTTTTACATTTTTGTCCGCCCTGTTTATTGGCTCTGCTGTGCATCACCATTAAGGTGTTCAGCTTTGGCGACAAGCGGGGGAAGTTAAAGTCTATAAGGAGTTGGTTTCGTGATTAAGGTAACGAAAACTATTGCGTTGAGTTTGGTTGCGCTAGTGGTATTGGCTTCGCCCGCCGCCGCGGCTGAAGGTGATTCTTTGATTAGCTTCTCAGGTGCGATTGGCGCTGGGTTAGTAACACTTGGTGCTGCCATGGGCATCGGCAAGTTGGCTGGCTCCGCTCTAGAGAGCATGGCTCGCCAGCCTGAAGTTGCTGGTAGCATTCAGACTGCCATGATTATTGCGGCAGCCCTGATCGAAGGTTTCACCTTCTACGCATTGTTCATCTGTTCGCAACAGAATCCCTGGGCTAGCTAAGTCTCGGTTCCACTGAGATCGCCGCGTGAAGACCTGGACTGGTTTGGCTCTGGTTGTTTCTTGAGGATTACGATGAGTAACTTTGTATCGCACAGCCTGCGCCGTGTGTTTGCCTTCCTGCTGACGGTAGCTGTGCTCGCCACTACTGCCGTAGCTGAGGATGCGGGTGGCGCTGGTCACGGTGGCCATGCTTCCGATGATCCAGGTCACATGAACGCAAACGCAGGGCTGGAAAGCCCCGCCGAGTGGAGCACGCAACTGGCCGTCTACACGTTCGTCGTGTTTTGGCTTTTGCTGGCCATTCTCGCCAAAGCTGCTTGGCCCAAGATTAGTTCTGCTCTCGTTGAACGAGAGAAGCACATCGAAGGCCAAATTGCTGCGGCAGAGGGCAAGCACGAGGAAGCAAAGCGTTTGCTTGCCGAGCACGAAGCGAGGCTCGCCAGTACGGCTGACGAAGTGCGTGCCATGTTGGAAGAGGCGCGTCGAGATGCGGAAGCAACGAAAGAGCAAATCGTTGCAGAAGCACGCACTGCCGCTGAACAAGAGCAGCAGCGTGGCATTCGCGAGATTGAGCTTGCTGCGGACCAAGCGATGAAGAACCTGGCTGAGCATAGCGCGAACTTGGCGATTCAAATGGCAGGAAAGGTGATCGGCGAGAATATCTCCGCTGATCGCCAAGCCGCTTTGGTTCGCGAATCGTTAGCACAATTGGCCAGCAACAATTAGCACGCCTTCAAGGATTAGAGTCACTCATGGCAGACTTGTCTGACCAACTCCAACTCGACGAATCTCGGCACGATAATGTGTTCGACGTCGATGCCGAACGCCTCGCGCGTGTCTACGCTCAAGCGGGTTTGGATGCAGCGGGTGATTTGTCCGCTCAGGGGTCGTTGGCGGAAGAGTTGAATAGTGTTGTGGCCGATGTCCTGGAGAAACACTCAGAGATGGAAGAGATCTTCCGCTCTGAGCTGATTTCCAAAGAGGAGAAGTTAGAACTGCTGGACCATATTTTCAGCGGCAAAGCCTCCGAGTCGCTGCTCAATCTTCTTAAGGTCATGACCAAACATGGCCGCCTGGGGATGGTCCGCGATGTGGCCCGCAGTGCTTTCGAGATGTGGGAGGATCGCGCCGGCAAGGTTCGCGTACAGTTGGAATTGCCCAAGCCGATAGACGATGCGCTGCAAAACGAGATCCTCGCTTCGCTAGGCAAAGTGCTCGGCGCTGACCCACAAGTCGAAACGAGCATTAATCCCGACCTACTTGCAGGGTTCGTGGTTCGCGTAGGCGACAAGGTGTATGACGCTTCGGTCCGCACCCGACTGGAAAAGTCACATCAGAGCATGGTTGTGCAAGCCATCGAGGCAATCCAGCAGCACCCTGAGCAATTTATTGATCGCACCGTTGAGTAGCGAAATTGGATATTACGATTATTACAATTAGTCATAAGTAACCTGTTACTAGTCATAGAACTATGAAATTTAATAGCGACGAAATCGCCTCGGTCATTCAAAAAGAGATCGAGAACTACTCCGCACAAATCGACGTCCGTGAAGTCGGCCGTGTTCTGGAAGTGGGTGATGGTATCGCCCAGGTCTACGGACTTTCCGGTGTCATGGCGGGCGAGATGGTCGAATTCGCCAACGGCGTAATCGGGTTAGCATTTAACCTGGAAGAGAATTCCGTCGGTATCATCATCTTGGGCGATTACCTGGCGATCAACGAAGGGGAGGAAGTTCGCTCTACGGGCAAGCTGCTAAGTGTCCCCGTTGGCGACGAGATGTTGGGTCGCGTAGTCGACCCGCTTGGCGTGCCGCTAGACGGCAAGGGGCCGGTCGTCACGAACAAGCGTCGCGATGTGGAAGTCATCGCCACGGGTGTAGCCGAGCGGCAACCGGTGAGCGAGCCTCTGCAAACGGGCATCAAGGCAGTCGACGCGATGACACCCATCGGTCGCGGACAGCGGGAGCTCATCATTGGCGACCGCAAGACAGGCAAGACGGCCATCGCGATCGACGCAATCATTAACCAACGCGATTCTGGCGTGAAGTGTTTTTACGTGGCGATTGGTCAGAAGGAATCGACGGTTGCAGGCGTGGTCGAGAAACTACGCGAATCGGGAGCCATGGACTACACCACTGTCATCGTAGCGGGGGCGAGCGACCCTGCTCCGTTGCAGTACATTGCTCCCTACGCCGGTACGGCCATGGCAGAGGAGTACATGTTCAACGGCGGTCACGCCCTGGTTGTGTATGACGATCTCTCCAAGCAAGCTGTGGCCTATCGCCAGTTATCGTTGCTCATGCGACGCCCACCAGGGCGTGAGGCGTTCCCTGGCGATGTATTCTACTGCCACAGTCGCTTGCTGGAACGCTCCGCGAAGCTCAGCGAATCGCTCGGTGGGGGTTCGATCACGTCGTTGCCCATCATTGAAACGCTCGAAGGCGAAGTCTCCGCATACATTCCGACAAACGTAATTTCGATTACCGACGGTCAGATTTACTTGCAACCAGACCTGTTCTTCGCCGGCATTAAGCCCGCTATGAACGCTGGTATTTCGGTTTCGCGTGTGGGTGGTGCCGCTCAGATTAAGGCTATGAAGAAGGTAGCCGGCGGTTTGCGTCTCGACTTGGCATCCTTCCGCGAGCTCGAAGCGTTCGCCCAGTTGGGTACCGACCTCGACCCAGCCACCCAGGCACGGCTCGATCGCGGTTATCGCATGGTGGAACTACTGAAGCAGGGCCAATACCAGCCCCTCGGCGTGGTCGATCAAGTGTTCATGATCTATGCCGGTACTCGTGGCCATCTTGACAAGGTACCCGTGGAACGTATCGACGAGTGGGAAAAGAAGTTCCTGCAGTTCATGAGCGACCAAAAGCCGGAAGTTGGCAAAGCGATCACAGACTCGGGCGATCTCAAGGACGATATCATCGAGCAGCTTGAGACGGCGCTCAAGGAGTTCGAGCAGCAGAACGACTTCGTTCCTGACGAGGAAGCAGTAGCGACGGCATAGTGTCGCCAGAAGATTCAGTAGCCGCGATGTCACAGGTCGCCGGTGCCTACCAGTAGGGTTTAGTACGAGTCGAGGTTTGCAAGCAAATTACCAGCGGGCTGTTCGCTTGCGGCTATTTTTGCCTTGCGAAATTTAGTGAGCCACAGACGCGACAAGAAATACCATGGCCAATTCCAGAGCACTTGATAAACGGCGTAAGTCGATCCGCAACATCCGCAAGATCACGCGGACGATGGAGTTGATCGCCACTGCGCGATTCAAGAAAGCCATGGATCGTGCCGCTGCAGCCACGGCTTACACAGAACGCATCACTCAGTTGGTCCGCGATCTCACCAAGACAGGCCTGGAAGTAAGTCACCCGCTGCTGGAAAAGCGTGAAGAGATTACCAACGGTAAGCTTCTGGTCCTCACTGCGAATCGCGGACTGTGCGGCGGTTTCAATGGCAACCTGACTCGTGCTGGGCTCAAACGCTGGAAAGAAATCCAAGCGGAGGTGCCCAATTGCACGCTGGAACTCGCAGGTAAGAAAGGCATCGGAGGGTTTGAATTTCGCGGTCATATGCCTGACAAAGCCTTCACGCATTTTGAAGACAAGCCGACTTTTGCCGAAGTCGACGTGATCGCTAATCGCTACCTCGAAGAGTACACCTTAGGGAAACTCGATCGATTGGATGTCGTCTACATGAAGTTCAATACCATCGCCCGGCAAGAAGTCGCCGTAGAAACGTTGCTTCCGCTCGGTTCGATCGGCGACGATGATGGGGCTGGCGGTGGGGACGAGGGTGCACAATCTCAGTACGAGTTCCTGCCCTCGCCAGAGAGTATCCTCGAAGAGGTTGTGCCGACGAGTTTCAAAGTGAAGCTCTTCAAATGTTTCCTCGACTCAGCGGTCAGCGAGCAGATCGCTCGCATGGTCGCGATGAAGAGTGCTACCGAAAACGCCGGCGACCTCATCAAGTTACTCAGCATGCAATACAACCGTGCCCGTCAGGGGCAGATTACTTCCGAACTTATGGACCTGATCGGCGGCGTCGAAGCGCTGAACTGATCGCCGTCCTAAAACACTGACTCACCACCCACAACCCGCGCCAAGCAACTCTTATGGCAACTGCAACAGCTAACAACGTTGGTCACATCACTCAAATCATCGGTTCGACTTTCGATGTCGAATTTGCCGAGGACAGCCTCCCCGCTATTTACAACGCGTTGAGGGTTCAGTCGGAAACCAAGGGCGTGAAGATCGATCTCACGGGCGAAGTTCAGCAACAGCTGGGCGGTGGCCGGGTGCGTTGTATCGCACTAGGGTCGACGGATGGTTTGATTCGTGGCCAAGAGTGTGTCGATACTGGTCAGCCCGTAACCGTTCCCGTGGGCGAGGCAACTCTCGGTCGCGTTTTCAACGTGCTTGGCGATGCAGTCGATGGACGTGGCGAAGTCAAGGCGGACGAACACTGGTCGATTCACCGAGATGCTCCCCCGCTGGAAGACCTCTCCACCAAAACCGAGCTCTTCGAAACGGGTATCAAGGTGGTCGATCTACTCACGCCGTTTGTGCGTGGTGGTAAGGCTGGTCTGTTTGGTGGTGCTGGCCTCGGCAAGACGGTTATTCTCACGGAGTTGATTGCTCGTATCGCCAGTGCCCACGGTGGTTATTCGGTATTCGCCGGTGTAGGCGAGCGCACGCGTGAAGGAACCGACCTGTGGCTGGAAATGCAGGAAGCCAAGATCGGCGATACCGGCAAGAGCGTTATCGATCAAACGTGTATGGTGTTTGGCCAGATGAACGAGCCACCAGGTGCACGTCTTCGTGTGGCACTTTCGGCACTCACGATGGCGGAGTACTTCCGCGACAAAACGGGTGCTGACACCTTGTTGTTTGTGGATAACATTTTCCGCTTTTCCCAAGCCGGTTCGGAAGTGTCCGCGCTGCTGGGTCGCATGCCTTCTGCTGTGGGCTACCAGCCGACACTCGCTAGCGAAATGGGCGCGCTGCAGGAACGCATCGCCTCGACCAAGAACGGTGCTATTACCTCTGTGCAGGCCGTGTACGTACCGGCGGACGATCCTACCGACCCTGCCCCGGCTACCGCGTTTGGCCAGCTCGACGCGTTCCTTTATCTGGAACGTTCGATTTCAGAGAAGGGTATTTACCCTGCCGTGGATCCTTTGGCTTCATCGAGCCGTATTCTGGATCCGCAATATGTGGGCGAACGGCATTACAACTGTGCTCGTCGTGTGCAAACGACCTTGCAACGCTATCGCGAACTGCAGGACATCATCGCAATTCTTGGTGTGGATGAGCTGAGCGAAGAAGATCGCATGATCGTGCATCGTGCTCGCCGCATCGAACGCTTCCTGTCGCAACCATTCCTCGTGGCCGAAGTGTTCACCGGCAAGCCGGGTGAGATCACTTCACTGGAAGATACGATCCGCAGCTTCGAAGAAATATGTGATGGTAAGTGGGATCACCTCTCCGAAGATGCCTTCATGTACGTCGGTGCGATCGAGCAAGCTGAAGAGCAGTTCAAGAAGTTGCAAGCTAAGGGTAAGTAGGAGGTTAGGTATTAGGAAGTTAAGATTGGCATCGGCCAACCAAAGAGCCGTCAGGTAGCATTCTCCCGAACTAGACAATTATGGCTACAACCTCAAACCTCCGCTGCGTCGTCGTGACTCCTGAGGAAACCGTTCTCGAAACGGAGGCAGACTTCGTGGCGCTTCCGCTGTTTGATGGCGAGTTGGGCGTAGCCAAGCATCACGCCCCGATGATCGGCCGACTTGGCTACGGTGAGTTGCGCATTCGTACTTCTGAGGGCGAAAAACGCTTCTACGTTGATGGCGGCTTCGTCCAAGTTGCGGACAACGTCGTGTCTGTGTTGACTAACCAGGCCAAGCTCCCGACGAAGCTCAAAGCGGATGAGCTAGCTCAAGAAATTTTGACTGAAGTACATAGTGTCTCCGCTGGTGACGAGCAAATTGCTCTAAGTGAAAAGTCCGTAGCTCAGCTGCGAGCTCAGTTGCGGGTTGCGAAGCGGAAATAGAGCGTTTTGGCTTTCACCTCCGTTCGCTTGTGGCAGCTAAGCCGCAAGCGGGCTCTCCCGACTGATCGCTCCGAACTCGTTCAATCACTCACGATTGCTGCCTGCTGCTCTTCCGTCGTGACACCGTCGGGAAGCTCCAAGATTCGGATATTTCGGAAGTGAATCTCGGCACCTTCCGATTCAAGACACAGGTAGCCCTTCTTGATTGTCGAATTTCTTACTCCGTTGACAAATTTCCCGTTCACTGAGAGTTTGACGACCCCATCGACGCAAACCACGTCGTATTCATTCCACTGCCCCTTCCCGTTGCAGCGGTTCTCAATCGATTTACTGCGGACGCCTCGTGGGTTGTCTGGGACAGTCTCCAATCCGCCCGCCCCAAAGAGCTCGCCATGTACATACGCGATCGGGGGCAGCGTGCCATCAGGACTCTGATGCAGCTTAACCCAGTCGAGCTCCAGCATCTGAATTTCAAGGCCCTTCGGTAGGTTCGCCCCTGCCGGAACCGTCCCTTCACTCCAGGCAAACACTCCCGAGTTGCCGCCAGCTTCCATGTGACGCCACTCGATGTGGAGCAGAAAGTTTTCATATTGTTTCTGGGTGCGCATGACGCCAATTGGGTGGCCACTGCATATGAGCAGGCCGTCTCGAACGGTCCAAGTGTCTTTCGCCGTGTTGACGTTAGCCCATCCGGTCAGGTCTTTGCCGTTGAATAGGTCAACAAACTTCGCCGGTTCGGATGCGGACAGTTCCGACGCTCCCAACAGCAGGAGGACTAACAGTGCTGGCGTGCGATAGAGTTTCACAATACTTACTTCCAAGTGGGGAAAATCGAGCCAAAGGAAAATAGGTAACTCTTCAGACGGGTGAGGTGTTACGAATAAAGAAACGATAAGGCTAAGCGAAGCATGGGGATGCATTCTCGAAAAGTGCGCGACGGTAGAGACTGCGATGGCATGTTCAGCAGGCTAGATCGCTTCTTCACCACGCTCACCAGTGCGAATGCGGATGCAGTCGTCCAGCGGCAGCACGAAGATCTTGCCGTCGCCAATTTGGCCACTGTCACCTGTTCGTCCACCTTGCAAGATGGCGTCGACAGTCGCTTCCACGAAGTCGTCATTCACGGCAATTTGAAGCTGCACTTTTCGTAGAAGGTTGACCGAAAGCTCGCGTCCGCGGTAAATCTCGGTTTGCCCCTTCTGCCGACCAAAGCCCTGTACGTCCATAATGGTGAGTCGTACCACTTCAACTTCGGAGAGGGCTTGCTTCACATCTTCCAGCTTGTTCGGCTGAATAACGGCAATGATGAGCTTCATGATAGGGGAATAGGGGTTAGAGGATTAGGTGATAGGGCACAGCTGGAGCTTTCATCGGAGGCGACCAACTCAACCCTAATACCTAATAACCTAATCCCTATTCACCTCATAGGACACCCCGCCCCGAACGTGCTAAGGCGGTTAGGCACGCTCGGGGCAAGCTGGGGCATCCTTCTGGAGGTATCTCGCCAACTTACGAAGCTCGTAGGAATTATCGACGAAAGAATTAAGAATGGGGCCCTTAGAGAGCCGCCGTTGTATGCAAGAAGTCCCGGCTTGACCGCGTATTTGGCGGCAATCAGCGGTCAAGCCGTTGGGACTTCTCTTTCGACCCAGGCAAGAGTCGAATGCTTCTAGTTTGATTTATCCGCCTGCGACCTAGCTCGGATTGGAAGCTAAGCCGCAAGCGGCGAGAGTCATCGTCGCTATCAGTTGGTATAGGCGCTCATGCCATGCTCGCTGATATCCAAGCCTTGTTGCTCTTCGGCTTCGCTCACGCGAAGGATGCCGACAGCTTTCATGATGGAGAACAGCACGAACATGGTGACAAACGACCAACCACAGATAATTACCGTGGCCTTCAGTTGAATCCACAATGATGTGTCGCCATTGGTTAGGTAATCGTTTTCCAAGATGCCGATTGCCAAGCAACCCCAAACACCGCATAAACCGTGTACTGGGAAGGCTCCCACGGGATCGTCGATGTGTAGCTTGTCGAGCATCAAAACGCCTGCAACAACTAAAGCACCAGCAACAGGGCCGATGATAGCGACAGCCTGTAGGTTGCTCATGCAATCACAACATGCTGTGATTCCGACCAATCCACCCAAGATGCCGTTGAGGCCCATCGAGAGATCCGGCTTGCCGAATAGCCCCCAGCTCAGGAGCGTGGCAACTAAACCGCCTGCACCGGCAGCGAGGGTGGTTGTCATCGCACAGTGCATGACCACATCGATATTCTGTTCACCGCTATCAGTTAGGCCGTGAAATGCGAGTTGACTGCCCGGGTTAAAGCCGAACCAGCCGAACCACAGGATAAACACGCCAAGAGCGGCGATAGGAACGCTATGTCCGAGCATAGGAATACTCTTACCGTTGACGTATCGGCCCAATCTGGGACCAAGGACAATAGCACCGGCAAGGCCGGCAAAACCACCAAGGCCATGTACCACCGCGGAGCCAGCAAAATCTTGGAAACCCTCTTGAGCTAAGAAACCGCCGCCCCATTTCCACATACCACTGATCGGATAAATCAGCCCAGTCAGAATCGCACTGTAGATCAAGTAAGCGCCAACTTTCATACGACCGGCCACAGCACCCGAGACGATGGTAGCAGCAGTAGCGGCAAACATCGCTTGGAATAGCCAATCAACCTCTGGGCTAAAGGTACGGTCTATTGTGGCTTCGTAGCCATCGAGCCCAAAGCCACCGAAGGCAAAGTACGGTTTCTCTTCGACGTCGACACCGTAAGCACCGGGATACATGATTCCGAACCCGAAAGCAAAGAACAGCACGACCCCGACACAGATGTCCATCGAGTTCTTAAACAGGATATTGACGGCGTTCTTCGATGAATTGAAGCCCGCCTCGACCATGGCGAAGCCGGCTTGCATCAAGAATACCAGCACAGCGCAGAACATCAGCACTGCGTTGTCCAGGGCATAACCAACGCCCAGATCTTCTTCAGCTACCTCCTCTACCAGGACATCGGTTTCCGAAACCGTAGCCGTTTCGCCCCCTTCTTGTGCATAGGAAGGGGAGCCAAGGCTCAAAAATGACAGCGACATCACAGCCGCCAACAGCAGCGTCGTCCAGCGACGCTCCGCGATTAAAGAATACATCTTCAGTACCTTTTCGTTGTAGTTTGCAGAAGGACATCTGGCCGCAATGGAATCTTCAAGAAACCGCCTTGGCGACCTGCGGCAGCAACATGCCAACCGCGTCAACACTTAAACACTCTCTTGACGCGTGCTTCGCGTTCCCTGCGAAACGTGCGTCTGCAATTGCAGCGGAGCAGGTAAGCAACCTGCGTGCCAGAAACGACGAGGCCGGGTGGCAGAACGACAGAAATCGCTGCAAATACAGTAAGAAACGGACAGGAAATCTACCAAGAAAAGGATCGCTAGATCGCGTTGAACGCGGAGCTGCCTACAGATGAGTCAAACGCTGACGCGCAGCTGGGCACAGCACTGAACCCCAAAAAATAGCCGCGAGACAACATCTCGCCGAGAATTGCTAGTGCTGGTCAGCAACTTAGCAGCGTTCCGGCGAGTTATTATCTCGCGGCTATACTTTCTTCAGATGGCGATCAGGTTTCGCAGGGCAACATGAATAGCTATTCTGCGGCAGGCTCGACACCCACTTCGGCGAACAGAGCATCCACGAATTCTGCCGGCTTAAACAGCGCCAAGTCCTCGGGCTGCTCACCCACACCGATGTACTTCACAGGCAGACCGACTTGTTGGCGGATGGCCACGACCACTCCGCCCTTGGCCGTGCCGTCGAGCTTTGCCAACACAATGCCCGTGCAATCGACCGCTTCAGTGAACTTGCCAGCCTGGCTGATGCCGTTTTGGCCTGTCGTGGCGTCTAGCACCAACAGCACTTCGTGTGGGGCTGCGGGAATGAGCTTGCGGATGGACTGTTGAATCTTGGTCAGTTCCGCCATGAGGTTCTTCTGTGTTTGCAGGCGACCAGCGGTATCCACGATGCATACATCGGCGGACGTCTCAACGGCCCGCTCAACCGCCTTGTACGCGACCGTTGCTGGGTGCGTGCCCTGAGGTTCTTTGACGATATCCACGCCGAGGCGGTCCGACCAAATGGTTAGCTGTTCGACAGCCGCCGCACGAAAGGTATCGCCGGCCCCCAAAACTACTTTTCGCCCTTCATCGACAAACATCTTCGAGAGTTTGGCGATCGAGGTCGTCTTCCCTGCACCATTCACGCCCGCGACCATGATGACGGTTGGACCGTTCTGGGCGAAGGAAATAGGCGAGGCGTCTTGGGCCATAAGCTCAGACAGCTTATCTTTCCAGGTGGCGACCACATCTTCGAGAGTGACGACACGGCCCCGGAAGTTTTTGGCCACTTCAGCGACGATTTCTTCGACCGAGTCGTAGCCCATGTCAGTCTTAAATAACAGGGCGCGCATCTCATCGAGAAACCCGTCGTCAATCAGGCGTCCCTCGCTCTTGAAAAGGTCGCGAACGTCGGTTTTAAGTACGCTCTTGGTTTTTGCCAAGCCGCGTTTGAATTTATCGAAGATGCCCATGATCGGTAACGATTTCCGGTTTCATAAGAGTGGATGGTTAGCCCGAAGCCGCAGGCGATGGTGCGCTCTGCTCTGCCATCGCCTGCGGATTCGGGCTGAACGATTTCGTGATTATTTCTGTATCAGCTTATCGAGGATGCCGTTCACGAATTGGGAGCTTTGCTTTGCACCGAAGCGTTTGGCTAGCTCGACAGCTTCGTCGATGGCCACGTTAGGCGGGGTGTCGGTGAAGCGGATTTCGAAGGCTCCCAAACGCATTAAGTTGCGATCAGTAGCGGCCATGCGACGGAGGCTCCAGTTCTCTGCGTGCTTTTCCAGCAGCTCATCGAGCTCTTCCTGGTTGCGTTTTACGCCGAGAACTAACTGCTTGGCGAATTCGCGGAGGTCATCATCGCGTAGTCGCGCAGCGATGAAGGTGCCCAGTTTTTCGGGAACCAATTCTCCAGAGTCTGCCCGGGGGTTAAGGTCTTCTTGAAAGAGAACCTGCAACGCGACTTCACGGGAACGAGTACGGCGGGACATAAGCACCGGGTGGCATGGGCAGCTTGCTGCCCTTGAGGCTGGGTGGGACTAGGTAGGGATACTGGGAACCGGGGGACTCATTCTACGCTTCGGGCATGGTCTTGAGCAATCCGACCATGTGCAGGGCTGCTTCGGCGCACTCGCTGCCTTTGTTGCCGACGTCGCCGCCAGCACGTGCGAGAGCTTGCTCCAGTGAATTTACTGTCAGCAGCCCTAGCGGCAGCGGTAGTTCGCATTCCAAGGAGATTTGACCCAACGCAAGGCTGACGCCGCGATTGATGTGCTCGTCGTGGGTTGTCTCGCCACGAATTACGACACCCAGGCAGATAACCGCAGCATACCGTCCGCTACGAGCAAGTTGCTGAGCAGCCAGAGGCAATTCCCACGAGCCAGGTACCCGAGCGACGTTGATCAGGCCCTCGGAGATGCCGGCTCCTAGCAGCGTTGTGATGGCACCATCGAGGAGTTTGTCGGTAACGAGCTGGTTCCATTGGGCCACGACAATCGCGTAACGATCTTTGGAGTTGGGCTCGGCAGGTTTAAATTCAGTGGGCACGACAACAAGCATCAAAAAAA
Source organism: Adhaeretor mobilis (assembly GCF_007741515.1). Lineage (GTDB taxonomy): Bacteria > Planctomycetota > Planctomycetia > Pirellulales > Lacipirellulaceae > Adhaeretor > Adhaeretor mobilis. The sequence goes on along the minus strand of NZ_CP036263.1, from coordinate 3,600,897 downwards.
AGTTGGGTGGCGAAATGAGCCAACGAGAACCAGCGGACGATCAATCCTCTTTAATGCTCATGAGAAATTCAGCATTTGTTTTTGTTTTTGCAAGTCGCGTGGTGAGCAAGTCCATCGACTCGGCGGCACTCATGTCGCCGAGGACGCGGCGCAACATGCACACACGCTTGTATTCCTCAGGGTCCATCAGCATCTCCTCGCGGCGCGTGCCGCTACTGTTGATATCGATCGCCGGCCAAATGCGTTTATCGACCAATTTGCGATCCAGCACAATTTCTTGATTGCCGGTGCCTTTGAATTCCTCGAAGATCACCTCGTCCATACGGCTGCCGGTATCGACGAGTGCGGTCGCGATAATCGTGAGCGATCCGCCCTCCTCGACTTTACGGGCCGAACCAAAGAAACGCTTGGGGCGCTGCATGGCATTGGCATCGATACCGCCGGAAAGCACTTTGCCGCTGCTGGGGCACTCGCTGTTCCAGGCGCGCGCGAGGCGGGTGATCGAGTCGAGGAAAATCACCACATCACGGCCGTACTCGACCATGCGCTTTGCCTTTTCGACCACCATATCCGCCACTTGCACGTGGCGGGCTGAGGTTTCGTCGAACGTGCTACTAATGACCTCGCAGTTGGGGCCCTTCACGTTGCGTTCCATGTCCGTCACTTCTTCAGGACGTTCGTCGATCAACAGCATGATGACGTACGCCTCTGGGTAGTTGGTGAGGACACTTTGGGCCATCTTTTGCATGAGAATCGTCTTGCCAGCGCGCGGAGGGCTAACAATCAGACCGCGCTGACCGAAGCCGATGGGCACGACCATGTCGACCACCCGCATGGCGATTTCCTCGGCGGTGGTCTCCATGCGGATGCGCTCGTCCGGATGGTTGGGTGTCAGATTGTCAAACAAGACTTTCTTGTTCACCATGTCGGGGTCTAGCCCGTTGATCGCTTCGACACGCAGCAATGCGAAGTATCGCTCGTTTTCCTTGGGCGGACGAATGGTGCCGGATACCGTGGCCCCAGTCTGCAAGCCGAAGCGGCGAATTTGGCTAGGCGATACGTAAATGTCGTCTGGACACGAAAGGTAGTGATAGTCGGGCGACCGCAGGAAGCCGAACCCATCGGGCAAGATTTCCAGCGTCCCTTCGCCGGACATCATGCCTTCCAGCTTCACGCGTGACTTGAGAATCCGGAAGATGAGGTCCTGCTTGCGCAGGCCGCTCGCTTCTTCAATTTGTTCCTCTTCGGCCACCTCCATGAGCTCCGTCATGCTCATCTTCTGCAGGGCCGCGATATGGACGTTCTGGTCGGGCTTGTCCGCTTGTTCGATCTTCTTGCCCACTCGACGGACACGCTCAGCGGCCTTGTCGAGCTCTTCGGCGATTGAGAGTGGCTCTTCACGCTCTAGGTCGGCAAGCAAATCGGTATCGATATTGCTGGGAACATCGCCGCCGTTGCGTGCTCGGCCATAGGGTCGGGGGCGATTGGATCGTGGTGGGCGGTTGTGAGTTTCAGACATGGTTCTACTGCTCCTGCTTGCGAAAAGCTCGGGGTGCGGACACACGGAAGGTGCCTGCGGAAGGAAGATGTGAAAAAAGTTACTTGAGAGGGGAAAAAGGAAGGATCGCGCCCGTCTGAGCCGACAATCGGCTCGAAGGGCGACTAACGACGACAACAGACTGTGCACATAGCACGCCTATCGAAGACGGTAGGAAATGATTCGTGGCAGGAATATTAGCCGCGAGCTGAGTTACCCGCGGATGACTTCTGAGGGCGAGCAAGGCAGGTAAGGCAGGACCATGCTCGTTGAATATTAATTATCGTATACGACCAGTATTACGGCCCAAGCGACAAGTGGAAAGCGCAAACCGCGAATTCGGGGGAATTACTCGGCTCAGCCGAACGGCCAATTGGCTCTCGAACTATCCCGAGACATGTATATCGTTCCCGCTATCACGCAGAGCCGAGCAGTTCATGCCAAAGCCGAGACACTTCGGCATTTAGCTCTTTGAGCGTGCCATCGTTGGAAACAACATGGCTGGCTGCGGCTCTTTTTTCGGTTATCGGCATCTGAGCCCCCTCGCGTCGAGTGAATTCTTGGAGCGTCCAGTTGCGACGTTTGGCTCTGCTTTCGCGCGTTTTTCGGGGAGTATCGACGAAAATCACCTCATCGCAAAGCTCGCCCCAGCCAGCTTCCAGCAAGAGCGGTGCGTCGATCACAGCAGCTTTTGTGTCTGATTTTGCTAGTCGGTCTAGGTCCGCTTCAACCCGCTGGCGGATGCGTGGGTGCAGAGCCTTTTCCAAAAAATCGCGTTCCACCGCAGCCGCCGCCGTATCGCCAAATACCCGATTTGCCACTGCAGGCCGCGAAACCTCTCCATGGGAGTCTAGGACTGCATTCCCCCACCGCGAGACGAGAATGTCACGGACCTCTGGCACAGCAAGTGTAGCGTGGGCGAGCCTGTCGGCATCCAGCACGGCAGCGCCAAGCTCAGCGAAAGTCGCCGCCACGGCCGACTTTCCACTGGCAACTCCGCCGACAAGTCCGATAATTTTCATGGTGGGATTCATATTTCTGCTAAGCGAGCCGCGAACGCAAGCGGCTGGAGTTTCTAACCGACTCCCTGAGGCCACAACACTTTTAGCGCTTACGTCTTCGGCTCGCCCTGTGATCTAAACTCCCTCGCATTCAGCCCAGTTCGGCCCGACTTTCACATCGACTTTCAAAGGTACGTCCAGTGCCATGACATTGGTCATCTCTTCGTCAACGAGTTTGACGAGTGGCTCGATCGAGTCAGGAGCGACTTCAAACAGCAGCTCATCGTGAATCTGCAGGATCATTCTTGCTTCCAGAGGTTCTTCTTTCAAACGACGGTGCACAGCAAGCATGGCCAACTTGATAAGGTCGGCGGCGGAGCCCTGAATCACCGTGTTCACAGCGGTTCGTTCCGGCAGGTTCAATTGTCGAAGCTGGCCGTTCTTGGGTTCCCGCAGACCCTCAGGCACGGGGCGAATTCCCGACACAGCTCGACGGCGGCCGAGCAAGGTCGTCACATATCCTTTGTTACGGCACTCGGTGAGCGTATCTACGAAGAAGTCGAGTACGCCGGGGTAGGAGGCGAAATAGGTTTCGATGAAGTCGGCAGCTGCTTCCTTTGAGATGTCCAGTGCTTTCGCTAAGCCGAATGGGCTTTGCCCATAGATGATGCCAAAGTTCACTGCTTTGGCAGCACGACGCATGTCGGTCGTGACCTCGTCAAGCGTCACGCCGTTCACTTGGCTGGCGACAAGGCGGTGAATATCTTCATCCGCGGCGAAGGCGTCGCTTAAGGTAAGATCGCTGCAGAAGTGTGCGAGCACGCGCAGCTCGATCTGTGAGTAGTCGGCAGCCAGCAATTGCCAACCTGGCTGGCCAGCGCGAAACGCTGAGCGGATTTCTCGTCCCTCGGCCGTGCGAATAGGAATGTTTTGCAAGTTCGGGTTGCTACTGCTGAGCCTTCCCGTAGCGGCCACAACTTGGTTGAGCGAAGCATGCACGCGGCCTGTGGTGGGGTGCACCAACTTCGGCAGGGCGTCGATGTAAGTGCCAAGCAATTTAGAGTATTGACGATATTCAACGATTTTGGCCGGCAGCGGATGTTGCGAAGCCAGCTCTTCCAGCACGCTGGCGTCGGTACTTGCACCGGTTTTTGTTTTCTTGATGACGGGCAGGCCAAGCTCAGTGAACAGCACCTCAGAAAGCTGCTTGGGCGAGGCAATGTTCAGTGGATGACCGGCCATCTCTTCGATTTCTAGCGCAAGCCGTTCGAGCCTTGCCGTATACGTCTTACTCAGCTCGGCCAAACGTTCTACATCCACGCATACGCCTTCAAACTCAATCTGCGCGAGCACTTCGATCAGTGGAGTTTCGAGCGTTTCGTTCAGCTCGACGAGGTTGTCCTCTTCCAGGCGTGCCTGCAGGATCGGCAGCAATCTCAGAGGCACGTCAGCATCTTCCGCGGCATAGTCGCTCACTTCGGCGACGGGTGCCTCGTCCATACGCCGTTGATTCTTTCCTTTGCCGATGAGGTCTTCGATCTTGCTCGTCGCGTGTCCGAGATAACGCTGAGCTAGAAGATCGAGGTTATAGCCCCGTTCGCCAGCTTCCAGCAGGTAACTGGCCACCATGGTGTCGAACTCCACGCCGGCCAGCTGGATCCCAGCATTCTTAAGCACAACGATGTCGTACTTCAGGTTCTGACCAATCTTGCCAATCGTTGGATTTTCCAGCACCGGTTTGAGCAGCTCGGCCGCCTTCGCAGGATCGATGACTTGGGAACCTTCGGGGCCACGCACTGCCACGTAGTACGCCACGCCCGATTGCCACGCGAACGAGTACCCCACGATTTCCGCCTCGCGTGGTTGAACACTGGTAGTTTCAGTATCCACGGAGATTGTCGTTTGCTGAGAAAGTTGCTCAACGAGTTGCTGCAAACCCTCTAGGGTATCGACCAAGTGGTAATCAGCTTCCCAGGCGGAGGCCGGCGGCGCAGCAGTGGTGCTCCCCACGCTCTGGAATTGATTGCCGAGCATCTTGATTCGGTCGCCCAGACCGCGGAAGCCGTGCTCGCGGAACAGTGAATCGAGTTTCTCTAGATCGAATCCGCCGACGCGGCATGCCTGCCAGTCGGGCGTGATGGGCACATTGACGTCGAGTTCTACGAGTTTGCGTGAGATGAGCGCGTCTTCTCGGAAGTCAATCAAGTTCTGACTGCGCTTCTTTCCGGAGACTTCGCTGGCATGATCGAGTACCTCTTCAACCGTGCCAAATCGCTCTAGCAATTCCATGGCGATTTTCGGACCGATGAGCGGTACGCCCGGTACGTTGTCCACTTTGTCGCCAACCAAAGCCTGGAAGTCGACCACTTGGTCCGGCCGGATGCCCCAATCGCCGAACAACTCGACTGCGGTATAGTCTTGGTCCTTGCGAATGTTGTAGACCGATACGTTGTCGGTGATGAGCTGACGGCAGTCTTTATCGCCGGTGACGATCGAGCACTTCGCCCCCGCCTCGTCGCACAATCGAGCGAGCGTGGCGAGTACGTCGTCTGCTTCAAACCCCGCGGAATCGAGTACTGGGATTCCCATCGCATTGACCAACTCGCGGATCTTTGGGATCTGCGAGCGCAGCTCGTCTGGCATCTCGCTACGATCCGCCTTGTACTTGTCGTACATGTCGTGGCGAAAGGTGGGGCCCGGCAGATCGAACGCACAGACTAGCGCCGTGGGAGACTTGCGTTCAAGGAGTTGCAACATATCGCGAGCAAACCCGTAGACCGCGCCCACCGGTTCGCCTTGTGGGCTGGTGAGATCCGATCCGTGCATTGCATGGAAGACTTGGAAGATCAGCGAGTGCGAGTCGATTGCGTAGACTGTCCATTCGGGACCGAATGGACTGGCATTGTTTTCAGCTCGATCTGCTGATATAGCCTGTTGTTGGGCAGCGAGCTTGCCGCTTTCTCGTGACGGCTCGACCGACGCTGCTACACGGGACTCATCGTCCATGCCTGGCAGGCTCGCTTGGCGGGGGCTTTTGGGCATAGGTTAGGCTCTATTTGGGGCCGGGATGCGGCGTCAGTTTCGTGATGCTAGTAGCGAAATTCCACCTGATAGCTTAGCGTCGGGGCTACTGGAGCGCGAATTGGTCGCGGTCAGACGAAGACGATATAATCCGAATATCCCGACCTAGGTCGCCCGCGGAATCGACACGTTCGACAGAAACGCCGGCCTGTTCGGAAACCGGCTCTTACCACTGCAAAGGCAGGCCTGATTTCGTTGACACTCCCTAATCCCCCAACTAAGCTCGACTTACAGCAAATTTGCCCAATTTGTCGCTTTGTTACGAGGGTCCATAGGGGGGACTCCGCTGGTCGCGGTCTCCTCATCGGGCGGCACATTTGCTCAGGAACAAAAACTCAATTACTGAGGCTTCGTGATCAGCGAATTCTCAAAGTCGATCTCACCGACACACGTCGAGGTAACTTATGGCCGCGAAAGAAAACCAAGGCCTGCAGGCAATCATTATCGTTCTCACACTGCTGGTCCTCGGCTTGCTCGTGTCGGTGTTCTTGGTCAACAATGCCAAGAAAACTGCGCGTGCTCAAGCAGACGATTTGCAAACTCGCAACACGGAAAGTCAGCGTGCCCAAAGCCAATTGCAAGAGGAAGCCAACAACTACAAGACCTGGATGGGCTTTTCCCCTGAAGATTCTATCGACACGCTCCGTGAGCCCTACACGGCCGACATGGCACGCTATGGTGAGAACTTTGCAGAAGAAGAACGCAATTACCGGCGGATCCTTGAGCAAATTGAGAACGATTACAACAAGATGGCCTCGGACGAGTCGAACGCCAAAGATCAGGTGAAAGATCTGAAGCAGCAATTGCGGGCAGTTCAAGCGGCAGCAAATGCCCAGATTGAAGAGTACGTGAAGCAATTGGAGGAGGCAAAGTCAGACGCTGCAAGCGAACGTGTGAAATTTGCCGAACAAGACAATCAAATTAAGAAAGAGAAAGAAGAGATCGCCGCACAGCTTGCCGCACAACGCACCGAGCACGACCAGCAAATCGCCAGCCTTCGCAGTCAAATCAGCGAGCTCGATGGGAAGATTGCCAAGCTCGATCGGGCGAACGACAGGCTCCTCGCAGAACGACAAAGCCCTGATCCATTCGCCGAACCGGCCGATGGGAAAATCACCTGGGTGAACCAACGCTACTCGAAAGCCTGGATCAATCTTGGCACGGCCGATGGATTGCGTCCTCAAGTGACCTTTAGCGTTTACTCGCCAAACGAGGCTGACGCTTCAAAAGCGGTGAAAAAAGGCTCGATTGAGGTCCTGCGTGTCATGGAGCCTCACCTCGCGGAAGTCCGTATCACCGACGACAGCAATCAGGACCCGGTCATGCCGGGAGATCAAATCTACAGCCAGGTTTGGAATCGCGGTCGTCAGCTTGGATTTGCATTCACAGGTTTCATCGACATCGACGGCGACAACAAGAACGATTCTGCTCTGTTAAAACGAATCATTCAGGCAAGTAACGGAGAGGTAGACGCTGCCCCAGCGCCATACGGTAACGAGTCTGGAGATATTGTTGACGGCGAAATGGACGTGGCCACCCGCTACCTGATACTTGGAGATCGCTCGCGCGAGGGAAATCAAGCGGAAAGCGAACACCTGAGTAAGGCTTGGGATCAAATGAACGAGGATGCTGACAGTTTGGGTGTGGAAACCATCGCACTCGACGAATTCATCACGCTTATGGGCTGGCGCTCTGATAATCGGGCGGTAACGCTTGGCCCAACGGCACGCCCAGACGCCTTCCCCGCAAAACCCCACACGCAAGAATTGCCCCGGAAACGAACGCAGCCTACCGGCACTTTCCGCAAGCGATTGCCTCCGACGCCTTTTTGATTCGCGGGTGCAGGATTGGAATGTGGACAATCCTGACGAAACCCTGACAAGACGTTGCTTGCGGGCTAAGTCGTAGCGGATCAGGCTTGAGGTTGCACTGCGATCTCGACGCAAATCTTCAAGAGACTCTGAGTCAACGCATCGAATAGCAGGTCAAGCTCTTCCTCACTGATGACCGGTGGCGGAATCAGCACGACCACGTCGCCGAGCGGCCGCAACCACACCCCTGCTTCCGTGGTCGCCTTGCAAACTTGATAGCCAACTCGCTGATGTGCCTCGTAGGGAATATTGTTTTCCCGGTCTGCAACAAGGTCAACTCCCGCCATCAACCCGAGCTGGCGAACATCGCCAAGGTGGCGGCCTATCTCTGGGTGCTGTTCGAGTCGCTGAAGCCGCAGGCAGAACTGCTCAATCCTTGGAGGAAGCACTTCGGAGAGCATTTTCGAAGCTTCCACCAGGTCGATCGAAGCCAACGCCACAGCAGCCGCCAGCGGATTGCCACCAAAAGTATGACCGTGATAGAAGGTGCGCTGTTCGTGGTATTCCCCGAGAAAAGCCTCGTAAACCTTGCTCGTGACCATTGTCGCCGCCATCGGCAGATACCCGGCTGTGAGGCTTTTGCCTAGGCACATCAAGTCGGGCACAACATTCTCGTGCTCGCAAGCGAACAGTTTGCCCGTGCGACCGAATCCCGTAACGATTTCGTCGGCAATCATGAGCACCTCGTAGCGAGTACATAACTCTCGAACGCCCCGAAGATACCCTTCTCCCTGCATAAGCAGGCCCGCTGCGCCTTGCACGAGGGGCTCGATCACCAGCGCAGCGATTGTCTCGTGTTGCTCGGCAAGTACGGCTCCGAGCTTGCCCAAATGCTCTTCGGTCGTTCCGAAACGACGATCGGGTGAGGGCACGCGCACCACTTCGCACAGCAGCGGGCCGAATATTTCGTGAAAATGCTGGATGCCACCCACTGCGGTACTACCAAGGGTGTCGCCATGATAGGCGTTGCCGAATGCTAGGTATTTTTTCTTCTTGGGCTTAGGAGCGTCGCATTGCTGCCAGTATTGGAAACACACCTTCAGAGCAACTTCCACCGCGGAGGAACCGTCGCACGAGTAAAACACATGCTCAAGATCACCAGGCGTAATCTGAGCAAGTCGGCGGGCCAGCTCAATCGCTGGCGGATTGCTCATTCCCAACGTGGTGGCGTGAGCCAACTTAGCAAGCTGCCCGCTGATGGCTGCGTTCAGCTGAGGATGATTGTGCCCATGTAAGTTGCACCACAGGCTGCTCACACCGTCGAGATATCGCTTGCCGTCGGTATCCCAAAGGAAGCAGCCCTCGCCTCGCTCGACGATCAGCGGTTCGTGTTCCGCCATCTGGGTAAAAGCATGCCATAGATAGTGGCGATCCCACTCATTGAGCTCTTCACTGGTTGCCATAGGTTACCATTTTACTTCCACGGCCTCGCCGGGGCTGACGCCGAGCATGATTCTCGCACTGTCTTCAACGATGGCCAATTCGATACAGGAACTACTACCGATCACTGCGATGAGCGTCATAGGAGGTTGATCATGATTGGCGGGGAAAATGCCCCGAGTTTCGTGTCCATCGCAGAAAACCCCCACCGAGTCGTCCCGAGGTACCCCTTCGAGCTGCTCGCTCGAAATGTTGGTGACAAGGTTACCTTGCGCGTCGATGCTTTGAATACTTCCGGTGATCTTATTCGCCACAGTCGTCGCTCCCATCGCTTTACTCAGAGTGTTTTGCTCGGGTGATAGCACCGCTTATTCTATGCGGTGGAGAGGAATTCTCCAACCTTCTGTAGTTAGCTCTGTTGAGCAAGCTCTAAGCAGATCTCACGGACGCGGCCCGGGTCGACATTTGGGTTTTGCGCTTTCGCTTGGCCGATGAGTGCTCCGACGGCTTGTTGCTTACCCGCTTTCACATCAGCAACGATCTTAGGGTTGGCGTCGACCAGTTTTTGGCAGAGTGCGACAAGTTCTGACTCGTCGACTTGCTCGATTCCTAGCTTGGAAGTGGCCTCTTGGGCATCGCAGTCGTCAGCGAGCATCGTGGTGAACACCTCCCGCCCCCGCGGTCCGGGAATCGCACCGCTGTCGATCCCCTTCACGAGACCGGCGAGCCTTTCGGCAGAGACGCCGAACTGCTCGATCGTGATTTCCTTGTCCTTGAGCTCCCTGAGGACCTCCTGGGTCACCCAGTTACAAGTGAGCTTTGGATCGCCAGAGGCGTCGGCAGCTGTGAGATAGTAGTCGACAACCGGTCTGCCCTGGTTCACGAGCACATCGGCATCGTAGTGCCCGAGGGAGTAATCGTCGCCGAGCCGCTGCCGTAGGCCGGCTGGTAGCTCTGGCAATGCGGCACGTACCGCTTCAACCTGCTCGGCGGTGGTCGTCACCGGCATGAGGTCGGGATCCGGGAAGTAGCGGTAGTCGCTCGATTCCTCCTTGGATCGCTGGCCACGCGTCACGCCAGCCGCATCGTCCCAGCCACGTGTTTGTTTGGGCGATTCACCCAGGCGTCGACCCGTTTCCTGCCATTCGTCATATTGCCGCTTCGCTTCGTAGTCGATAGCACGCTCGACCGCACGAAAGCTGTTCATGTTCTTGATCTCCACGATGGGGGTGGCGACCTTTTCGCTATCTTTTTCGAGGTGTAAGTTCACGTTCGCATCCACTCGTAGACTACCTTCTTGCATGTTGCAATCAGAAACGCCGATGTACGTGAGCAGCAGCTTTAACTCCTGTAAGAATGCCCGGGCTTCCAGCGAGGAACGCATGTCTGGCTCGGAAACAATCTCCAGCAACGGCGTGCCCGTGCGATTGAGATCGATCTCAGAATCGGCCTTTCCAGCCGCCTCATCGTGAACGCTCTTGCCGGCATCCTCTTCCAAATGCGCTCGCAGGATGCGAACCCGTTTTGGCTCGAAGCGATCCTTCGGATCGGCAATCTCCAAGTACCCGTCGTCCGACATGGGCAAATCAAACTGGCTGATCTGATAGCCTTTGGGCAAATCCGGGTAGTAATACTGTTTGCGATCCCACTTGGTGAATCCAGGGATATCACAATTCAATGCAATGGCCGTTTGCAGGGAAAGCTCAAACGCATGAGCATTCATCACCGGTAGTGTGCCTGGCAAACCCGTGCACACGGGGCAAGTTTGCGTGTTTGGCTCTGCCCCAAACTGCGTAGAACAACGACAAAACAGCTTGCTTTGGGTAGCAAGCTGCACATGGACTTCCAGGCCAATGACAGTAGTGTAGGGTTGTTCGGGCATGCTATTGGAACCACGAAGCAGTGTTGCTAAGCGGTCCAGGTTCACGGTGGTTGGTCATGGGGTCAAGTAGTTCGCTACGGATGGCACTAATACCACTGATAAAGTTTTACAGTAGGGTGCCGTGAGCATTAGCGAAACGCACCTCTTAGTTCTCTGTGTGCCTCCGTGTCCTCTGTGGTTCAAAAATATTGTGGTCTAAGTTTCAGGGGGCCGGCGAGTATGCCAATCGGTGGTTTGTTGGTACATGTGGGCTGCTTTGAGCAGGCGCTGCTCTTTCAGCGGAGGGGCCTGCAACTGGAGACCGATCGGAAGGCCCGCTTCGCTGAATCCGCAGGGCATGCTTAAGCCGGGAAGGCCGGCTAGGTTTGCGCTGACGGTATAGAGATCGACCAAGTACATCGCCAGCGGATCATCAACCATTTCGCCGAGCTTGAAGGCGGGCGAAGCGGTTACGGGGCCAGCGATAAGATCGACGTCTTCAAAAGCCTTATCGTAATCCTGGCGAATGAGTCGCCGTACTTTGAGAGCTTTCAAGTAGTACGCATCGTAGTAGCCTGCGCTCAGGGCATAGGTGCCGAGCATGATACGGCGCTTTACTTCGGGACCAAATCCTTCTGCCCGACTACGGCGATACATGCGAATGAGTGGCGTATCGAGGTTATCTAACCCACGCTGGTCGCCAGACTCAGAAAGCTGCTTTCGCTCGGCTTCCAGTTCGGCCATCATTTCAGCCTGATCGGTGCGATGGCCGTAGTGGGCCCCGTCGTAGCGTGCCAAGTTGCTGGATGCTTCGCTGGGGGCGATTACGTAGTAAGCGGCAACGCCGTACTTGCTGTGCGGCAGTTCAACTTCTTTTACGGTTGCGCCGAGTGATTCGTACACAGCGATCGCGTCTCGGACAGCCGTTTCAACTTCGCTGTTCAGTCCTGTCGCGAACTGTTCCTTCACAACGCCAATTCGCATGTTTTCCAGCGGTTTCGATACCGATTGGCTATACGCGGGGGTAGCTTCTTCGAGGGAAGTCGAGTCACGCGGGTCATGGCCAGCGATTGCTTCCAGCAGCAACGCCACATCTTCTGCGGTACGCGCCAAGGGACCGACTTGATCAAGGCTGCTGGCAAATGCCACGAGGCCGTAACGGCTCACTCGGCCATAAGTTGGCTTCATCCCAACAACGCCGCAAAGCCCCGCGGGCTGGCGGATGGAGCCGCCCGTATCGGTGCCAATTGAAAGTGGAACCATGCCGGCAGCCACACAAGCGGCCGCACCGCCGCTGGATCCACCAGGGGCGCGCTGCAAATCCCAAGGATTGCGAGTGAGCTGTACCGCTGAGTTTTCGGTGGAGCCGCCCATCGCGAACTCGTCCATGTTCGTGCGACCCACCAGCACGGCATCGGCGGATCTTAGCTTGGCAACGACGGTAGAATCGTATGGCGGGCGGAAGTTTGCAAGCATCTTCGACGCGCAAGTTGTTGTCGTAGTGCTGTCGCAAAGTACATCTTTTACCGCTACCGGAAGCCCAGCAAGAATGCCTAGCTGTTCGCCCGCGGCGCGGCGCACGTCGATTTGCTCCGCGGCCGCCAAAGCGGCCCGGCCAGATTGCTGGAGGAACGCTCCGACCTTCTCATCGGCGGCTTCGATACGATCTAGCGAGGCTTGAGTCAGTTCGACCGAACTGATTTCGCCTGCCTTGAGGTCGGCTAAAAGCTGGCAGGCGGAGCGATCGAGGAGCGACATTGCAGAGTGCAGTTCGATGGCTAGATCGAGAATTTAATAGGGAAGCAGCGAACGGGAAATTGTCAGTCGCCAAGCACAGCAGGTACAAGATAGCCCCGCTCATTGCTACTTGGAGCATTGGAGAGCGCCTGCTCGCGGGGCAAGCTTTCGGCTACCACATCCTCAGCAAAAACATTGGTTACCTCGACGGCATGGGCCATTGGCTCGACGCCCTCGGTATCGACCTCAGAGAGCTGATCCACATAGCCGACGATTTGCCCCATTTGCTCGGTCATCTTCTCAAGCTCAGTTTCTGAGAGCTTGAGTCGCGCCAGCAAAGCGACCTTCTCAACGGTTTCGCGGGTGATCGCCATAGTTAAAAAAAGCTCAGGATGTTGCGAATCGTCTCGTAACCCGAAGCGTGAGCGAGGAAAAAGCCCGTGAAATAATGCTCCCTCGCTTACGCTTCGGGTTAGGGTTGCCAAATAATACCCAAGCATTAGGTCAGTTGGAGCACCAATCAGGAACTACTTTACTTCTTCGCAGTATCCTGGGGCACCTTGAAGGGGGCCTTGCGGACGACCTTCTTTACGGCTCCAGAGCGAATGCACTGCGTGCAAACTTGCATCGCCTTGCGGGTACCGTTAGGCAAGCTCACGTGGACGCGTTGCAGATTTGGCTTGAACTTGCGGCGCGTAATGCCCGTGATTTTCGTACCCACACCACCCAGGTATTTCTTCTTACCTCGGGTAGTAACTTGATTTCCAAGCTGGGCACCTTTGCCACAGACTTCACATTGACGGGCCATGATGGTTACTCGTTTCTCGTGTCTCTTGGCTAATTGAATCGCAGACTGTCCGCGATATTTTGGTTCTGGCAAACCGCTAAGTATACGGCTCCACGGGCTTTACGCAACGCCGGGGAGTCTGATTGACCGCAGAAATGCAAAGTCAAGCCTATGTCATTCCGAAACGAGTCGAACGACTGAGGAATCCAGTTTGAACGCTGGGTTGACCGGATTCCTCCGCCGCTGAGACGGCTGTCGGAATGACACGAGGTGTGGACTTTGTAGTCCATCTGCTCGTTTCCCCGTGAAATTGACCTGAATTGCAGTCCGATTCACTCCACCAGCAGTGCTCTGGCGGCTTCGGCCAACACTGCATTCGTAGCGATGGCGTCACCGCAGTGGACTGAGGGCTCGCCATTCCAGCCTGTGTAAACGCCACCGGCGGCTTCGATGATGGGCTGTAAACAGGCGGCATCCCACAGATTAAGGGCCGGATCGACCATGATCTCCGCCCGGCCTGTCGCCACGAGCAAATACCCGTAGGCATCACCCCAAGTGCGACTCAGCCGGCAAGCAGATTCCAATCGCTGGTAGGCAGCTCGGTCGGCCGGATCGCGATCTTTATCGAAAGCCGGAACGCTGGTGGTCAGAAAGGTTGCCTCTGAGAGAGACGAGACTTCGGACACACGAACTTGCTGAGCAGGGGCTTTGCCCACCGCGTAAACTGCTTTGCCACCTGTGCGGGCGAAGAGCATTTCCTCTGTTGCGGGGGCGTAGATAACCCCGATCAGGGGTTCATTTTCTTCCATGACCGCGACGAGCGTAGTGTAGAGCGGCACTCCGCTGATGAACGATTTGGTCCCATCGATCGGGTCGAGAACCCACCGATAGGCACTGGTTCCAAGCGTTTCCCCGTATTCTTCGCCGACGATCCCGTCATCGGGAAATCGCTCAGCTATCTCATCGCGAAGCAGCCGCTCGGCTGCCTGATCCGCTGCGGTAACGGGTGAACCGTCCCCCTTGCGCTCAACCTCTAGGGACGAATTCCGGAACCACTTGAGGGTCTCCCCCCCGGCCTTGCGGGCGATCTCGATGGCTAATTCAAGGCGGTCCTGGGCGGCTTGTTCTGGGGTGCTAGTCATACTTTGCAGGCTACCAAAGCCACGATTGGCTGGAAATAGCTCCGCCACTTGCAGTTCCCATTGTGGCCGTTTGAGCCTCGTTTTAGACTCACGTTTCGAAAATGCCTCACTCGGGCCCCCTTTGGGGCGGCTCATAGCGGTTGTACGGTGGGGGTAAGTTAAGTAGTCGCAAGAGGATGGGGCGATTTTTTCTTGAAACTCGGGGAGCCGCTTTTAGAATAGAAGTGGATGAAAGCTGGCTTCCCTCAGCCGGGGCAATGATACTTGTTGCCCAAGAAGGAGCACAAAATGCGTGACACACACTGGATGAGTGTGGGGATGTTTAGCTTGGCCGTGGCCATCGTCGGGTGGTTAGGGGCTGCCCAACCGAGCTACAGCGGTCAACCAGGCACGTTGAGCTCACAGGGCAATCTCATCACATATTTTCAAGAAATCGAAGGTGGCTCGACTCAGGCGATTCTGGTCGATCCGCAAACCCGAGTCATGAGCGTCTATTACATTAGCGCTCAGGGCGAGGAAAAAGGTAAGATTCAACTGAAGAGTGTTCGCCCGTTGCGCTACGATATGGAGATGACCAGCTTCAACACCGGCGAACCGTTGCCCCAAGAGATTCGCAACGCTCAAGACCGTTCGAGATAATCGCGACCGTTCGCGATCGACAGAGAAAAGACTAATCAGCTCGCCAGTGTGCATCGCACGGAAGTTGGCGCCGCGAGCCTAATCGATCGACTTCGCTTCGTAGCGGAGCCGTTCATGCAAAAAGGCCCGAGGTTTCAATGGACTTCCTGAAATTTGAAGATGCACTGGAAAAGCTTGGCATCACCTCGGAGCGACTCAATCAGCTCCGCGAGTCGGGCGAGTTGCGTGCCTATCGCGATGGCGGCAGCTGGAAGTTCCGTGGCGACGAAATTGAGAAAATGTCCGCCGACGGCGTCCCCGAGCCTGCGCCGCCCAGTGACATCGGCTTAGTGCCTGATGACGAGCTGGAAGCCTCCGCACCCATCGAAGTAGAAGACGACGATGACCTGAAACTTGCCGATGACGACGATCTGGCACTTGATACAGAAGAGTTGAGCCTAGAAAGCAGCGGCCTCGACCTCGATATGGGATCAAAAGAAGCGTCGAAGCCTGTTCCTTCTAAGGCTGAAGAAAGCTCTCTCGAACTTGGCGAGCTGGAAGATATCGAACTGGCCGAGGCGAGCGATGTCATCATCGACGACCCGGATGCCACCGACCCCGCAGATTCTATTCTGCTGAGCGAAGAAGAGCTTGGTGAGTCGGTTGCCGCACCTGCGAGCACGATTATCGGGAAGGAAGAACTGGGGCTCGAAGATGCAGATCTTGAACTAGCCAGTGAGGACGACACCGATGGCAGCGAACTGGAACTAGCTTCCGATCCGGGCGCCTCGGACGTACTCTCCTCGGGGATCGCCGGCTCGGGCGTGTTGGACGAGCTGACCGACGAATCGGGCGGCATGAGCGCCTTCGAAGACCTGGACGAGCTGGAAATCGACCTCGAGGCAGAGTCGAGCCGTATTCTCTCTCCCGAGGAAGCTGCAAAGGTGAAAGCAGCGGCAGCAGCAGCGCCAAAACCGAGCGCAGAACTTGATAGCGATCTGACCCTGGACGACGACGGAACCGATCCCGTGCCCTCTGACTTAGAAATTGCAGCCGATGATGGCACCGACCCCGTGCCGTCCGATCTAGAGCTAGAAATTGCTGACGACGGGACAGACCCCAATGTCGAGGAAGAACTTGAGTTAGAACTTGCCCCGAGTGACTCGGCCGTCGGAGATTCCGATATCGACCTTGGAGGCAGCGGCAGCGATTTTGTACTCGCCGACGGCAGCGGCAGCGACGTCACACTCAACAGCGGCGATAGCGGCATCAACTTGGTATCGCCCTCTGACAGCGGCTTAGCACTCGACGACATCCCATTGGAAATGGGTGGCTCGGCAATCCTTAGTTCCCTGTCCCTCGGCGGCACCGATTCCGATCCTGATTTCTCGCTGGTTGCCGACGATATTCCTGCCGCTGGGGGCAGTCAAAAGGCTGCTGTACAGGAAGATGAGGATTTCCAACTCACGCCGCTTTCCGAGGGTGCGATCGATGAGGATCCCGATAGCAGCTCCCAAGTCATCGCTCTTGATGCCGTCGAAGACGATTTCGGTGCGAGCGATGCAGGTATTCTCGGCGGGGATGCCTTCGCCGAAGATACTGGCGATGCTGTGCTGCTCACCGAAGATGATGCTGTACCGATGGACGAACTGGGGGCGGGAGTGTACGCCGGAGGCGGAGCTGCTGCCGTCCGCTCCGATAGCGATTACAGTATTTGGAATATCCTGTCACTGGCCGGCTGTGCGATGCTTTCGATGCTATCGATCATGTTGCTAACCGACATGATTCGTAACATCTGGAGCTGGGATGAAACGACGTCGTTAAATAGCTCCTTGCTTGATGGTTTATTAGGAATGTTTGGCCTGAAATAGCCGCTCGCGGCTTAGCAACTGTCTCCTGGCAAGTGCTTTTTCATCACGAACCATCGCCAACCTCAGCTAAGTCGCAAGCGGTGATGGCCTAGGCTTGCGGCGCGGACCGCATATAATGGCGCAATTGCACTGCGACGACTGCAGTAGCCCCCGCCCACCTTTGGCTGCCCCAGGCCGCTTCGAGATCGATGATCTTTTAAGATCGCGATCACTGGTTCTATGCCCAATCTCTGGTTCTCTCAGGCACGCGTACGCAACCTCGTAGGCGAGGCTTGCATGTTACTTGTGCTCATGGCGCTCGTTAGCACTGGCTGCCAGGAGGAACCCACTGTTTTCGTGCAAACTCGACCACGCACTGAAACGCCGGCCAAGCCTTTTGATTTACAGACGTATCAGTCGGGGTTAGAGCACATTCTGGCTGCGGTGGTGATTCGCGAGGAAGCAAGTAGTAACGCGTCAGATAATGACGAGTCGAATGGCAAAGTGGCGAAGCCGCAAGCGGGCAGTGAGCCCGTCCAGCGCTTTGCTTGGTTCTTCAAGCTTAGCGCACCGGCTGCTGATGCGACACGGCTTCGCGAGCCATTCAATCAGTGGTTAGCAAGCCTGGAATTCACGCGAGACGAGAAGCAAGATTCCCTCGCACCCCACTGGGAGAATCCGCCCGGTTGGTTTGATTCACGCGGCGAAGCGGGGCAATATGCCGAGGTTCGCATTCCTGCTGAACCCGTGCCTCTCAGTTTGACTATCACGCGACTTCCCGTCACCAGTAAGAATGACTCGAAATACGTGGCAAGTAATGTGAACCGTTGGCTGGGGCAGCTCGGGCAAGCGGCAGTGGATCAACCGACGGTTGAGTCCCTCACCCTCACAAAGCCAACCAAGGACGGCGAGGCAACCTTTGTGGAATTGGTTGGTTACTTCAAGAGCACCCCACCTTGGCGCGAGTTGGGCGTCGCTGCGGCACGCAAGACCACTGCTCCTGCTAAGTCATCGTCTCCCGGGTCATCGCCCCCCAATTCAAGCGATCTTTCCTACGATACGCCGGCAGGCTGGGAGCCGGGGCGAATGAACTCTATGCGTAAGGCTGCCCTCGTGAAGAAAAGCGAAGGCAACGGCGACGATGCCACACAGGCAGAGATCACGGTGACCACGTTCCCCGCTACCGAGGGCATGAGAGACCCGCTTGGCAATGCCCAGCGTTGGGCCGGTGGGACGGGCGTCACAGGCGAAGGCGACGAGCTCTTGGAAATGTATGAGGATCGCGAAATCGGTGGGGTTAAAAGCAAGCTTATCCGCCTGATTGCCGACGAGGACAGCCAGGCAAAAGGTGCGGTCATCGCTGCCATGACAGAGCGAGAAGGGACCATGTGGTTCTTCAAACTATTTGGCGAGAAATCCACGGTCGCAGACAGCGAGCAAGATTTCAATGAATTCCTCGATTCCTTTCAGTTTCCCACTTCGCCATAGGTCCCCTTGGCGATGTTATTCACCGAGGCTCGCTGCGGTATCATGCCAATAGGTTGATCATTCGCCATCAAATTCCAAACACTCAATAGCAATCATGGCAACCACGGATATTAGTAGCTTACCCAACGGATCGGTCGTGAAGGACCGCAGCGAAGAGTCCACCTGGGCAGCCGTACGTACGGCGCTACTCCCGTTGTCCTCGTTAAAGCTGACGGTCGCGCTGTTCGCCGCGTCGCTCGTATTAATCCTCGCCGGCACCACCGCCCAACGTCACTACGATATCTGGCATGTGGTGAAGTACTACTTTCGCACCTGGATTGCTTACCCTGACCTGCGGGATTTCCTCCCCGGTGATCTCGACCCAATTTTCTCTTTTCCCTACCCGGGTGGATGGATGATAGGTGCGCTGCTCACGGTCAATCTCCTCGCCGCGCATGGATTGCGTTTCAAAGTACAAGCCAAGGGCAACCGATTGCTTGGTGGGCTAGTGCTGACTCTCGTAGGCTGTCTCGTGACTTTTGCGGTTATTAGAAACGGGCTGGACGATACGATTCGCAGCGAACTCTCCGCAGAGTTCTGCCATAAGCTATGGGCCGCGTTGAAAGCTGCTCTGGGAGGTGGCACTCTTGTTGCCATTTACTTGCTCACGATTAACTATCCAAGTAAAGATCGCAGTGCCTCGAGCGCCATGTGGTGGCTGGGGGCAGCGGCCACTGCCATTCTAACGTTGGGAACGATTTGGCTTTTCATGAACCCCGATGCGCAGCTTAACCCGTCGGGCTTACGAATACTCTGGCAGCTCATTCAGGCCACCGCTGCGAGTCTCATTCTGTGGGCCGGCTGCTGGCTGCTATTCGCCAAGCGTGCTGGTGTAGTGCTGCTCCACGCAGGGGTTGGGCTCATGATGTTCAGCGAGCTACACACAGGGCTGACTGCTGTGGAAACGCACATCCGGATGGTTGAGGGAGAGACGGTCTCCTACGCGGAAGACCTCCGCACGTTCGAGCTGGCGGTTGTAGAAAATAAGCCCGGCAAGCAAAACCGTGAAATCGTCGCCCCGGAAGCTTTGCTTCGCGGCGATGAGCGAGCGGATGCCAAAGAGAAAACCATTCAGGACGACGCCCTGCCCTTTGATGTGAAGGTGCTCAACTACTACTCCAACTCAACGCTACGTCTCGCGCAGCCGGGCGAGCAAGTCGCAGCCACAGCAGGCAACGGTCAAGCTTACAAGCTTTCAGAGGTCAACGCTTCCACGGGCGTCGATACCAATCAGGCATTCGACATCCCTGGGGTTGTGGTTGAGCTGCTTGAGAAGAATTCTGGGAATTCGCTGGGTAAGTACACACTCTACCCAAGCCTGCGGCCAAGTTTGGTCTCGCTTGGGGAACAAGAATACAGCATCAGCTTCCGCCCAAAGCCGTACGACAAACCCTACTCTCTGAAACTGCTCGACTTCGAGCGTGAGACATACGTTGGAACGGAGAAGCCTAAGAGTTTTAAGTCCAAGGTGCTGCTCAGCGATACCGAGTTGGGCGTGGAGCGCGAAGTCTCCATTTGGATGAATAACCCCTTACGCTATCGTGGCGATACGATCTATCAGTCCAGCTTCGATCCTAACAATGAAGCCTACACAGACCTCCAGGCAGTGAGTAACTCGGGTTGGATGATTCCCTATGTGGCCTGCATGATCGTGGCGACCGGCATGCTAGTTCACTTTGGCGGAGCCGTGCTACGTTTCATTCGCCGTCGCGACAAAGAACAGCGAGCAGTTCCCACAAACGAAATACTGGACGGTTCTTACGAAACAGGAGGATCTGAAAGTTGGTCTTCCCCGCGCATGTGGGGGCCTGCACTGATCGTAGCATTCTTCGCATTCTACATCGTTGGCAAAGCACGGCCGGTGAAGACCACGCCGTTACAGATGCAGATTCACGAATTCGGACAATTACCGGTGGCATATGGCGGCCGCGTGCAGCCGATCGATACGCTTGCCAGAAATACTCTGCGGGCAATTTCACTGAGCGAGGAACTTAAGCTGGCGGAAACGAAAGAATCCTTCTCGGGTCGCCTTTTCGGCACGAAGAAGAAAGAGCCTGCCATTAAGTGGTTGCTCGACGCCATCTCTCGAAACGAGCAATTCAAAGATCACCGCTGTCTGAGGATTGAAAGTCTCGACATCATCAGCGCCTTGGGTCTAGAGCCCAGGAAAGGCTTTCGCTACAGCATTAGCGAGGTCTTTGAGAAAGAAGCGGGTGAGGGCAAGGAACTCGATCGCCTAGTGCGAGAAGCACAAGAAGCGGCCCGAGAAGCGCAAGAGGAAGGCAAACCGTTGGAGCCAACGCAAAAGAAGCTCATGGAGCTGGGTTCGAAGGTTGAACGACTCATGGTACTAATCGATTCGTTTTCCGCGCCAATAATCGACGAGAAGGTTCTGCAGCAAGCCCGTGAGCTGATGCCGCAAATCAAGTCGCCCGTGGAATTGGTAGAGAGAACGCTGCAAATCTACGGGGTAACCGAGCGGATTGCCCGCCTTAGTGGCAAGTCGACTTCCCCGCCGCGACCAATTCCTCCCGCCAAGCCCGATGGTCAGTGGGAGCTCATATGCGTGGCGGCGCGCGACTATTGCATCAACCAGCTCTTGAAGCTTCCGGAGAAGGAGAATCCTGCTTTCGAACAATTCCAAGAGATTCTTGCCGCCTATAGTGAGGATGATGCTCCTGGATTCAATGCGGCTTTGAAAGACTACCAAGAACTTATCGCCGCTCGAGCAACTGCCGAGGCAGAATTTGAAGCGGAGCGTGCCAACTCAGACGAAGTCGGCCGCAAGCCGGCTGAGCGACTCTCGCTGGCACGTTTGAAGTTCGAGTCGTACTTCAATCACCTCAGTCCGTTTTACTACTGCAATGTGCTTTATGTTGCTGCCTTCGTGCTTGCCGGCTTGGCACTCCTCGGTTGGTCGGAAGGTTTCAATCGCTCTGCAAACTGGCTGCTGTGGTTCACGTTCGGCTTGCACACGATCGCCCTGCTCTGCCGGATTTACATCTCGGGCCGGCCTCCGGTCACAAATCTTTACTCGTCGGCCGTGTTTATCGGGTGGGCCGGGATATTGTTCGCGCTCATTTTCGAAAAACTCTACCGCATGGGTATCGGCAATCTGCTGGCGGGGATCATTGCTTTCCCCTCGCTGCTAATTGCTTACTACTTGGCGGAAGACGGGAATGACACGTTTGAAGTGATGCAGGCGGTTCTCGATACGCAGTTTTGGCTCGCGACCCATGTGGTTACGATCACTCTCGGTTACTCCACTACTTTTGTGGCGGGTGCCTTCGGCTTGATATTTCTGGTCGGCAATCTCTTCGGGAGATTCAACGCTGCCGAACGCAAGCAGATCACGCGCATGACCTACGGAGCCATTTGCTTTTCGATCCTTTTCAGTTTCGTTGGGACCGTGTTGGGCGGATTGTGGGCGGATGATTCTTGGGGGAGGTTCTGGGGCTGGGATCCCAAAGAGAATGGCGCCATGATGATCGTCATTTGGAACGCCATTGTGCTGCACGCCCGTTGGGGGAAGATGATTGGAGAGCGAGGGCTTGCCGCACTAACCGTGTTCGGCAATATCGTAGTCGCTTGGTCCTGGTTCGGAGTGAACCTGCTGAGCGTAGGCCTGCACAGCTACGGCTTCACAGAGAACGGTAGTCTGTACTTCAGCCTATTCGCCCTCAGCCAGCTAATGCTCATGCAGCTTGCTTGGCTGCCCCCACGAGAAGACCCTCCAGTCGTCGAGTCGGCAGCGGTATAGCGTTTTAGAAGAGTTGCGTCCGTAACGCGCGCAGCTGGTCGGCCTTGCTGGATAATTTCGCTGGTACGTTGTATTCAAATACCGAGGGCACTAAGAATACTTGCGCTGGCTGGTCGAATTCGCAAGCTTCGGCAAGTGAACTCAATAGAAGGCGCTGGCTCACATTGAGCTCGTGAATCGCGCATAGTTCGCGAAACAGCTTTTTCGGGTTGTTACATTTCTCACGGAAGTCGTTTCGCTTCTTCCAGGCCTTGTACGCTGTGACACCTACAATGATGACCAGCAAGGCCAACGCCATCGGCCACAGATCGACCAGCTGAACTCGTTCGCGCGCGGCGCGCATGCCACGACCCATTTGTTCCAGTCGATTGCCCTGAGCGAGAATCAGATAGCCAAAAAGGGAATAGCTCATGAGACACCTCCTTGCACTGGAGCGGCCGGTGCTACCGGAACGCCTTGGTAGATGAGGCTCGCACGGGCAGACGCTTGCACCGCAGTGCTGCGATCCTTGAGAGCCGCCATCAACGCATCCCGAACGTCAGTCCCTGTGCAGAATTGCAGCGCATCGGCCGCAGCAACTCGAATGAGATGGTCTTCATCCTCAAGCCTATCAATCAGTGCGTCAGACACCTTAGCCAATAAGCCAAGACTATCGGCCATCTCGATGGCACGTGAGCGTTGTTTACGACTTTGGCTTTCCATTTCAGCCCGCAATTTGGGCACGACTTCGTTGTCGACACGACTCACGAGACTACCTGTGTTTCGGCGAGTCAATTCGTCCAACGTATCGTAGCGAGATAGGAAGCTCTCGAAGCTGAATTCCGTCAATGCTTCCCGAGCAGCCTCTTGGACTATTTCGCAGGGGTCTTCGATTAGCTTCATGAGTTTCGTCAGGAGATCGGGAATGCTGCGATCTAACAATTGCCGGATGGCAGTTGCTCTGACCTTTGGCTCTGGATTGTCCATCGCTTGCACAATCACATGATTCGCCCGCTGACTTCGGAACCGCCCCAGCATCTCACAGGCAATTGATTTCGCGGGTTGGCATTCCGTTTTCAACATGGCTTCCACGAAAGAAAGCGCCTCGGGTTCTTTGAGGCCTGAGCGCTCTACTAATCTGGCAATGGCTACGAGTCGCTCTTCACCAAAACGATCAGCAAGCGTATTCAATGGTTCAAGCCAGTGGTAATTGTGGATGTGCTTTAGATTCTCTGTGACGTGTTTGTTCTGAGTGGTCGACACAAATGAGGTCAGAGCGGCGACGAATGCGGCATCCGATCGTTTGCTCACAATGTTCCTCACAACAACGTGTGCGTTCTCGCATTTAAGAAACTCAAATATCAGGTGAATCACCCCTGGACTGATGCTCTTGCCAAGCGTGTTCACTACGGTTTGAAAACAGCTGTGACGTGGATCGTCGAGGATCGTATTGAGTGTGTTGCTGGTGGCACCGGAGAGGGAAACGAAGGCCTCGACAAGTGCTGCCCGTTTATGCTTGCGAAAGCGGTTGAGCGAGCGATCTAGGGATTCGAGGACGTAACGACGCATTGCCTCGGGATCGCAATGGTCGTCTTCGCTACGTGGGCTGTGCAGCATGACGTTGAGATTTGCGATTAAGTTTACCGCAACTTGGACGGCTTCAATCGCCCTTGGGTTGCTGGGATGCTCGCCAATGGTAATGAGGGTGGGCGTCAGGTCAAATTCACCAAATCGCAGTGCCACTACGCAGGCGTTCTCAAAGAGTCGTTTATCAGCGAGCAAGGCATCGCGTAAGGCGCCTCCCATGTGTCCACGCCCTTCTTCGACAACCGCTTTCTGATCGTCGGAAAGGGTATGCCAAATTTGCAACAGCGCCGTGTGCCCTGCTTTACTGCGTCGTTTCGCGAGGCCGGCAATGATCGCGTTAAAGGAATCGACATCGCCGGTGTCCAGTGCAGCAATCATCGCATCCGTAGCCGCCTGATTGCGGCTCTTAGCGAACGTTTCGATCGTGAGATTGAGAGCTTCTGACACGTTGGCCACTTCTCTTAAACTGGACTGCTGGACTGGACTGTCGGACTGCCCACGAAGCCCCAGTTGGGCTAATTCGATGCAATTCCTAGCTCAAATGTAGGTTGCAAAATCACCACATACCGGCTCTCGATAGCGGAACTCGTTTGCACAGGCCAGCAAAGTCGGCACAATTGATAGATTCGGTAGAACGGTTCGACCCCCTCCCAGGGGATCATCCAAAACTCGCTTCCCACCGGGGACTAGGGAACCGTTGGCCGCTCACTCAAGAAACAGCTTTCCTGGAGACCTCCATGAACAAGCAAGAAGTTCTGCAACGCGAGTTTCTACTCGTACGGGCCAAGGTTCTAGAGATTGCCGCTTGCTTAGATCGAATCGATCGGGCGGAAGGTGACTTGCCGCAAAATCATCAGCGAGAGCTATTGAGCGAGGCTATTGGTCACTTGCTGGGCAAGACTGGCAATCGCGCTGAACAGATCCAGTTGCTCTTCAGCCGTGAGTATTCCGATCAGTGGCGGAGTGAGTTTCAGCTCTAGGAGTATCACAACAGGTTCTTCTTTCCCCAACCTCCCTTTAAGATAATTTGATGTATTACTTCGATCCACACATTCACATGGTCTCTCGCACGACCGACGACTACGAAACCCTCTCAAAGATGGGTTGTGTGGCCGTCAGTGAACCCGCTTTTTGGGCCGGTTATGACCGGGGCAGCGTCGATGGTTTCCGCGACTACTTCGAGCAGCTCACCAGCTTCGAGCCTAGCCGTGCCGCCCAATACGGCATCCAGCACTATACGTGGCTCTGCATCAACGCCAAAGAAGCCGAGAATGTAGAGCTTTCTCGCGAAGTCATCGCCATGATCCCTGAGTTCCTCAATCGCCCAGGGGTGCTGGGTATCGGCGAGATCGGGTTGAACAAGAACACGCGGAACGAGGCGACCATTTTTCTAGAGCACCTCGACCTCGCCATGGAGACCAACGAGCAGATACTCATTCACACGCCCCACCTGGAAGACAAACACCAGGGTACGCGCATGATTCTTGATATGCTCACAGGAGACCAGCGAATCAATCGCAACCGGGTGCTGGTCGATCACGTGGAAGAACACACGATTCGCCCCGTGCTTGACGCAGGTTTCTGGGCCGGCATGACGCTCTATCCAGTGAGCAAATGCACCCCCGAGCGAGCCGCCGATATGGTGGAAATGCACGGGCCTGATCACCTGCTGGTGAATTCAGCCGGCGACTGGGGCCCCTCGAAGCCAACCGCCGTGCCTGACTTCCTCCTGGAAATGCGCCGCCGGGGACATGCGGAGTCGCTCATTCGCCGCGTCGTCTACGACAACCCGATCGAGTTTTTTAGCCAAAGCCGTGGATTCAACTTCCAAGTTCCGGAGTAAACCCACTGCTAGCAAATGCGGTTGCGAGCCTGCTCCGCGTTGACGGTTCTTCTAGGTGCTCTTACGATTCGCCTGTTGCTATCCAAACATGCGAGGAAATGAATGTTTGACATCGAATCGACCAAAGAAGCGCTTAGCCTAGGCGGTTCCCTCCTGGCACTCAGTTCGACAGCCTACTTTTGGCTCGTACGTTCCAATCGAGAGCGTGCCCAGTTGCAAGTTCATCTCGTGGGCGAGCACTGGGGGAATGTTCCTTTGCCACAGGAGGACCCCGAGGCTTATCAACGCTGCCGCCCCGGTGAAGGCGAGGTCGTAGCAAAATATGGAGTTGCCGTTGCGACAGTCAACAACAGTTCATTGCCGAATGCGTTGCTGAAAGTCCGTGCGTGGCTGCAATTGGCGGACGATCATTGGCAAGAGTGTTTCGTACGTACATGGCAAGATCCTGAGACTTCGTTGCAGTTGCCGCTCAATCTCTCGCCATTGACGACCGCTGGAATGCAACTCACGCTTTCCCTAAAAATCCGCGGGGATTTCGACGGTGGATTTCAAGGCAGGCAAGAATCAGCAATGAAAGCCTTGACTGACAAGCCACGCGTACGGATTGAGCTCGCCGCATTGCAGGGCAAGACGTTCTTTAGCGATCTACCAATGGCAACTAGCGATACAAGCGAGGAAGCTTATCGAAGTGCGGCTTGAGTGTAGGGGCGTGCCAGTCAAATGCCAAATTGACGCAGCACGATATCCGCTACGTCGATATCGGCCAACGGGCGCTCCACAAACACCCCCTTTTGACTGCATAGCAACACGCCCCGCTGAGCATCCTCCATGGCCGGTGCGCCATGGGAGCCCTTCACCAATGTGGCATCTAGCGGAATACACTTTTTCTCCGCGTCAAAGAACAACTCCACCGGGTCGTAGCCCGGCTTGCGATGGATGTCGACTGTCCGGGCAAAAGTTGGCGCCTTCTCGTCATCGTCCCACCAGTAGTATGCCTGCCAACTGTCGGGGTGGCTCACCACGACAAGATCGCCACTTCGCTGGTGGTTCAGATCATATTCAGCACGTTCTGCAGGCGCGAATACATCCGCGACGCCAGATAGACTGCGAAGTAGTTCCGCTATGTGATCTTGGTCAGCTGACTCGCTCAAGAACACGTGGGAAAACTGATGATCGACCAGCGCCCAGGCATCACTGGCGGCATAGTCGATCACGCCGCCATGCTCAGAATCACATACCTTTAGTAGCCCTGCTTCGCGTAGTGCACGATTGGGATAGCTCACGTTATTTACTGGTGTGATGACGTACTCGCTGGCCACTAGCCACAGTGGGTTCTCGTGTGAATAAGCATCTGCGAAGCCCTCAACGAGGCGGCCGATCTCGTTATCAAGTTCGCCTAACGCGGCGATCGCTTGCTCGCTGTCAGGGCCGTGCTTTTGTGCGGCGTAGTCGAGATGGGGCACGTAGACGTAAAACAAGTTCGGTTTGTATTGCTTAGCAGCATGGATGGCCGAAGATACGATCCAAGCGGTCGAGGCAATTCCCGCAGTCGGTCCCCAAAAGTGGTGTAGCGGGAAATGCCCAAACTCGTCGCGCAGCTCGCCATAAAGTGCCTCCGGCTTCGTATAGCACCAGAGCGACTCACTGCCATCGGGATTGTGAATTGGTGCGGGCGTGCAAACGTAGTCTGCGCCGCACTGTTTGCTGTGCAACGGGAACCAGACGGCCGAGGTCAATTGGGAGTCCTGCTCATGAAGTACGTCCCAGAGCTGGGGCCTCTCGATACAGTCGTTCGCAGCGGTCCACATCTCAACGGTGCCACGCTTAGGCGAGTCTGATTCGCGCCAGTAGAATCCATTGGCGACTACGCCGTGCTCGCTGGGTGGGGTGCCGGTGGTCATGTTCGCTTGCACGGGACAAGTAACCGCCGGAAGACTGGCCGCTAGTGTTGCACGGTCTCCGCCATCGACCAGCTTGCTAAGCAGCGGCATGTGAGCAAGATCCTGATCTCGTAAACCGGGCACAGACAGTAAGACGACATATTCAGACACAGTGGATTTCCAACTTCTCTTTGTAAACTTCTGTTGAACTACTTCGGGTTTGTCTTTAGGAGTGATTTAAGAAACGTGATCGCCTGCATGGCAGCGGTAGGCCCGACATGGCTGTGGCGACTCAGCTCCACATGCACGCCACCTTGATAATCGATTCTCTCGAGTGCTTCGACAATATCTGGGAAATCGATTTCTCCTGCGCCGAACATCAGATGCTCGTGCGTGCCAGCATTCATATCTTCAATATGCACATTCACAAGCCGCTCGTGCCAGCGCTCGATAACCTCCGCTATTGGCGTTTCTCCCTGACAGTGCAGATGACCAATGTCGAGCGTGAGTTGCAAGCGGGGGCATTCCACTTTTTCAATAAGCTCGCCGTACGCATCCATGGTGTCGATCAACATCCCCGGCTCAGGCTCGAAGCCCAGAGTCACATCGCGACGCTCGGCATAGTCGAGAACAGCTTTCAGGCTCTCAACGAGTCGTCTCATGCCATTCTCGCGCGAGTCTCCCTTGGGAAGTGCGCCCGACCACAGCGAGACACAATCGCTACCCAACGCTGCCGCGGTATCGATTGCGTGCCGCAAGAATTCAATTCGTCGTGGTCGTCCTGCGGCACGTGGAGAGAGCAACGTCGGCTGGTGCTTCTTACTCGGGTTGAGCAAGAATCGTGCCCCCGTTTCAATGACGCTACTGAGGCCGTACTGCTTCAGCAGTCCGGAAGCCTCTTGAAGCTCTTTCTCATGGTAGGGTGAATAGGGATTCAAACACCCATGATCGAGTGTGATCGCCACACTCCGGTAGCCCAGCCCTGCGAGCAGCTCAATCGCTGCAGGCAGGCTATGGTGGGCGAGTCCATTGGTGTTGTAGCCAAGTAGCATTCGTCAGCCTTCAGCGCGAACTAGGTCATCGCATGAGTTCTTGAGAGTAGCAACGTGGGCACTAACAGCAGGAGCACGATTCCCGCCGGCGCCCATCCTCCGGCTAGTAGGCAAATGAGCGCATCGATCACGATGAATAACAGGATAAGCCTTTTCACTCCAAGTTGCACGCCTTGCGGTGTGTCGGATCTAACGGCGGCAAAGTACGCTATCCCGGCCAATTCGAGTACCGATCCCCAAGCAAGGATCCAATACCAGCCGATATCGTGATCACCGGGACTCCTCAAAAATGACACTAGAAACAGCAACACGAAGGCTGCTAGCAACAGTAGTCCCGATGTGCGAACTTGCAATCTCTCAGTGTCTCCAACTTCATTGCGAGCAAGCACCGTGAGACCAATCGTGTAAACGCCAATTGCTCCCGCGAACAGCCATGCGGCGGCAGATATCTCGTTCCCGGCGAGGCTTGCACCTAGCAGCACATTCAAGGCTCGACACCAACCCATTGCCAAAGGTCCCGCCCAAATGGCTTTCAGCCCACCGTTGTACATGACGATCGTCACGGCGAGGCTCGCTGCGATTGTCACCGCTGCGATGCTTCCCAGTTCATAGCTGGCCCATGCGGAACACAAGATCCCGCCGGCAAGCAGTGCCCAGCCGACAAATGCCGCCAGTTGTCGATCAATCCGGCCGGAAGGAATCGGCCGCTCGGGCCTTTCCTCTGCATCCAGGTCCGAATCGAACACATCGTTCAGCACCATCCCCGCCGTGTAGAGCAAAGCGGACGAACCAATAAGCAATAACAAGGGAGCCGCCGGCAGCCAATCGCCATCGGAAAGCATCGCCCCAGCCAATACGTTCGATACAGCGGTAAATACATTCGCGATGCGAAACAACTGACGCCAGGCCGCAAATTGGCTGGAGGGCTCACTCATTCGCTGGCGGTTTCCCCGTCGGCTGTTTTCTCAGGCCCAATTTGTTGAAGCTTCTCTTGCAGAAAGTCGCGTGCCTCGCGTGCGGCTTTATCCGGCTCGTCCACATAGGGGTACAGTTCGACCGTTAACCAGCCCTGGTAGCCTGTCGTCTGAATGGCAGAGAGTGTAGCTGCGAAATCAATTGCTCCCTCTCCAGGGACGAGGTGAGCATGCACCCGCGTGTCCGCGATATCTTCTAAATGGTAGTGGACGGTATGTTCAGCCATCTTCGCAACCCAATCCTGCGGGTCTTCGTTTACGCAGTAAGCATGTCCGACATCAAAATTCAGACCCACGCGAGAGGAGTCCAGGCGATCGACAAACTCGAGGTACTCACCGAACTTCTCAATCAACAGGTCGGGCTCAGGTTCAATCAGTAGTCCGATCCCAAGTTGCTCGGCGACTTCCAGGCAAGGCATCAATTCTTCATAGAAGATATCCGAGGCTTGCTCGCGAGACTGTCCCGGCTGAAGTTCACCGCCAGGCTCGGTTGTGATGTGCGGGGCGCCCAGTTCGGCTGCCAGATGCAAAGCCCGCTTGGTATGCTCGCGGCGGATCGCTCGATAATGCGGATCGGGATCAGTCCAGCCTGGGTGCCAGTACGGCTGTCTGGGATCGGCCACGGCATTCATCATGAAGGCGTTGATGTTCGAGATGGTAAGCCCCGCATCGTCCAAGGCCTTGCGGATGGACTCTTTGCGTTCTGGCAAGAGACCGGCCGGCCAAGCATGTGGCACGTCGGCCAACAGCTCAATACCGCGGTACCCAATCTCCGCAACACGCCGGATGGTCTCCTCAATGGAGAAGTTCATGTAGGCGTTGGAACTAAAGGCGAGTTTCATGGGTTTCTCTCAACGGTATTCGTCGACTGGTGCGGAAGCCCCATTCTAACTGCCCTCTTGCAATTTGGTTAGTGGGGGATCTTGCTTCGCGAACCTCACTCAATGCGCGTTGCGACGATTGCTACCTCGCGAGGTCCGATTCTTGTAAGAATGAGTGTCCGCTGCCCATTGCCCTTCAATGCGAGCGACTGCCGGAACGTTTCGGGTCGCACATCGACCCCGCGTACTTTGATCTCTACGCGTCCGACTTTGTGCTGTTTCAAGTGCTCACGAATCGCTTTCGGCTTCAAAGGGAAGACTTCTAACACCTCGAAAGGAGTGAGTAGCTCAGTTTCTGGCAACGTGTCGCCCGTCAAATAGACGGCACCAGGACCGAGCGTTGCCAGAATCAGCCGATTTGCCCAGGCGCCGGTCAAGTCGGCAGCAATCAACGCGGGATCGGGATCAAAGACAAAGCGAGCCGGCTGCTCCACAGCCGAATTGGCGAGCTCGGGATTCCCGGCGAAAGTCGACACGTCGAATTCCCCCTTTGCACCTTTCTGAATGCGTGTCGCTCGCCGTTTTCCAGGATGCTTACTCAGCGATCCGAACCACAGCAGGAGTTGCTTGCACTCTCGCCCGCGGCTGATCCATTCTTGCTCACTTTTCTCTTGCCACTCTAAGGGAGGAGATGCAGCCGGTGCGAGTTTCACTGCTCCACTCGGGTACGCGTCTATCCAGCGATCTAGCGTCACACGACTTGGCGCGTGGAATTCGACCTGGACGGAGCGACGCTCGTTCTGGCGTCGATCCGGATCAACGTGCCAAGCTCCGCTGGGCGAATCAACTTGCTCGACGTCGCCAATCTTGATGGTTGATTCTGAGTCCTTTCCAAAGACGCGAAGGTTCGCCTCTGCGAGTAGGGCCACGCCCGGGTCGCGCTCCCAACCAACCGTGGAACCGCGCTGGGCGAAGGCCACTAGGTCTCCTCCGATGCCGCAACAGTAGTCTGCCATTGAGTTCGTGCTGGGGGTCGTGTCGAATCTCTGCGCTTTGTAGCGGGCCACCCACAGATCCGTCGCTTGCTGTAGTTGAACCGAGGTGAAGAACATCCTGTTGGCAAACTCGCCAAACTTCATTTGGGCTCGTTCTCGCAGGTCGATTTGCTCGCTAACTAGTCTCGCTCGCTCGGGGGATAGTACTTTTCGCAGGGCCGTGATGCGATTGTGAAGAGGTCGGGTATCACCGGCAAAGTCTGTCAGCAGCCTCTCTGCCTCGTAGCCGGTAAGCCACGAGTAATCGTCAAGTTCGTTTAACTCGCTCATTTACGGTCGGCCTGTATCGGTACTGCGGGGTTCAGTGGGAGGGTTGCGAGGAATGAACGAGACTGCACAAAGTTCCCGTTGGTTCGTGTCACAGAGTCTCAAGCGGCACAGAGGCTTACAGCGGAGTCGTGGCCCTGTTGTGTCGAAATTAAGGATACCAGAACGCCCTGCCCTCTACGTTGCCCGCATACTACTTTGCCCCAAAAGTCACCCTCTCCATAAAGATCGGCTTCATGCTCGTTCGCACTCTCGCATTGCCTACGCTATTGGCTGCCTCTGTGGCTGTTCCCTACGTTGCTACCAATGGTACCGATGGGCTACCCGTGCCCTGGAAAAGCAGCAGCCAGGAACATTCTGTTGGCGCTGCTGATTTTTCCACGCTACCTGACGCCCGACGTCGCAATTTTTCCGATTCAAAGCAAGGTCCCGGGGCCTTGATCTCCCCAACGGACACTGCACGGGAACTCATTCCGGCCATTTCTGTGGAGGAAGTGTTGCGAATGGACGTGAACAAGGAGTGGGTATATCAACGTTGGGCTCGCAAGAGTACGACCACTTCTCAGCTGAATCTATTCGGCGTTCGTGTACCCCTAGTTACAGGAACGCAGCTGCACGACGTTGCCGGATCGCTCACGTATTTGTTTGGTGCGAACGGGCACGTGCATCGGCTCAATTTTAGGGGGCGTACTGGAGATACTTCCCTATTGGTGAACCTCGTTGCTCAGCGATACGGGCTTGTGCGCCAGCCTACGGCAATCGCCGGTGAGGAGCTTTATCAGTTGAAAAATGGAAACGATATCATCAGTGAGTTGCGCACGCGCCCAGCCCCGGTGCTGTGGGCAAGCACGCCGCATCAGAGCTATGACGTGGAGTTGACTCTTCAGCGCCCCGATGTCGCCCAGCCGCTTGTACGAGCATTGCCTCCTTTGCCCAAAGTGAACGATGCAGACATTCGAGCAGCGGAAGCGAAGGCAGCCGCTGAGAGAAAGGCTGCAGAGGCAAAACAGGGGGCCTCACAGAACCTTTCGTCCAAGGAAAAGGCAGAAAAACAGCGCGACGGTTGGAAAGCTTTCTTCCCTCGCAGCCGCATACCAAAGGATCAAGCTGACAATCTTGACAGCCGCAATCAATTATGGTGATCGCCAGTGTAGCTGACCTAGTGGATTGCATAGCGGATGGGGTAAGTTGCTAGACATGTCTGGCAGCCCCATAGATTCTGACCCGCAAGTCGTTCGTTGTGCAGTCTTGCAGCGCCCCGAGGCGCTTCGTATTCTCAATGCCGGGTTGCCGCCCTCCCAGCAGCAAGTGCTGGTCGATTCGCTCCGCAGCGAACAAGCCAAGGGAGATCGGGCCTTCGCCGGGCTTTTTCATCTCCACTTGAGCGCGGCAAAGCCAGCAGCAGTGTGGTTGCAAGAACTGCCCGGCAAGACAGGCGTCCTCTGGCCGCCTGATTTCGCTCATCCGCATACTAGGGAACTCCTCTTTGCGGCTGTGCAGTTTGCCACAGAACAAGAATTGCAACTGGTGCAGATGTTATTGATTGAGGGAGAGCAAGCCGATGAGGCAATTCTTGCTGAAGTCGGCATCAGCCACCTCGCCGATCTCGATTATTTGTGGGCCGATCCAGCCACTCAGAAATCTAACTCTATCGACCCAGTCACGAACCGTTCGGAAGAGAACCTCACCTTCCGGCCAAACGCCAACGGTCACCCCGAGTTATTGGCTGAACTCATCGCCAATACCTACGAGAAAACGCTAGATTGCCCGCGACTCAACAACGTGCGTGACCTAGGCGACGTGATCGCCGGCTACCGCGAGCAGGGAACGTTTATGCCCGAGCAGTGGTATGTCGTCGAGAAGGAAGAAAAGCCCATCGGGGTGCTAATCCTTGCCGATCATACGGGAGGTCACCCACAAGAAGGCCAAACTGCTGACGGAACGTGGGAACTCGTTTACATGGGGGTTGTGCCCGAGTTCCGTGGGCATGGCTACTCAGGTGCGATCATCCGTCATGCGCTTCAGCAAGCAGCAGAAGCCGGTGCTGCGCGACTGGTCTTGGCAGTAGACTCACAAAACGCGCCCGCGAAGAACGCTTACCTGCGCGCCGGTTTTCAGTCGTGGCAACAACGCATAGTATACGCGCGTTTAGCGGAACTGACCTAACTGCTTAGTTGATCGCTCTTTGTGGGCGCGCTACTGGTATTGCGTACAGGTCTTGTTGCGAGACGTTCACTATTGTTGCGATTGTTAGCACACAGACGGAACACTTTTGGGTTTCTTTTCGGATGCAAACTCCTCGACGTTTTTTCCACCTGTCGCTGCCGAGAATTCGTAAAGTTTTTTCGAGTTGTAAGTGACTAGAATCCGCAGGTTCAGGCCCTCAAATCAACGTTTGAGAATTCGATTCGATTCGCTTGCAAGTCAAGCCCTTTCTTGGGAGTGCTAGCACTGTAGAATCGTCTCCTCAAGGTGACAACACGGGCAAAAGCGACCGACGCATTGATGGCGACGGGCGAATTTCTTTTCGGGCATTCACGTTCTTAACCGCAGGGCATCGCAGCGATTCCTAACAAGGGATCAATGCGCAACTACGGAGAGCGTACGTCGAGAATTCGCAGCTGATATTTCAGGATGAGACCATGGATGAACCGGGCATGAAGTCCAAGTTGCGGGAAGCCAAGCTCAGAGAAACGCTACGCGATCGGTTGGGCGAAAACCGCTACCAACTGTGGATGGGCGAACACGTCGCGCTTCGACCGTCAGGCGACCAGTTGGAGGTCTTATGCCACTCTAAGACGGAAGTCGACCTGCTGCGACGGAAATACGGTGGTGCTTTGCTAGAGTGCGTTCATACTGCTCTGGGGAAAGACTTTGGACTCAAGTATTCCGTTCAAGAGTCGATCGATGAAGCCGTTGAAAAGACGCTGCCCTCGAAAGCATCGCAATCGGCACTACCTGCGTTAGATGTCAAACAGAGCGAACCTCCCAAGAGTCGCACGACGAATAAGCCGTCGGCAAGGCCACAGGCACGCCAACGTCTGCGATACACGTTGGATAATTTTGTGGAAGGGAATTCCAATCGATTGGCGCTTACTGCGGTACGAACAGCGCTCGAATCGCCGGGCCGGTTCAGTCCTCTCTTGTTATTCGGTTCGCACGGAACAGGGAAGTCGCATCTCCTGGACGCTGCCGCCGCGGAACTACGTCGCCACCCTGCTCGCCCCCAAGTGCTCAGTCTGACTGCTGAGCAATTTACCGCGGAGTTCATGGAAGCGTTGCGAACTCGCTCGCAAGCATCCTTTCGTCACAAGTTCCGCGGCGTCGATGCGCTGCTGTTCGACAATGTGTCGTTCTTTGGAACGAAGCAGGCGACAATCGAAGAGTTCCTCCATACTATCGATTCCATCACTAGCCGCGGCGGGCAGGTGATTCTCACCAGCGTTGCCAGCCCTAGCGAGTTGAACGCGATTCATCCCGGAATCGCAGCCCGAGTGTTTGGCGGCTTGGCTGCGGCTATTGATTTGCCAGACTACGACACACGACTGGGGATTGTTCGCGCGATGGCAGTTCGGGCAAAAACGACTCTCCCTGAGGCAGTCATCGAGATGATCGCCCAGCAGGTGGTCGGCAGCGCCAGATTGCTCGCCGGAGCGATCAATCGTCTGGTAGTCACCAGCATGGCTGAGCGCCGCCCGATCACGCCGATCATTGCGGACATGGTGCTAGCCGAGTTTTGCCAACAAAATACCCCGCAAGTAAAGTTGACGGACATCGAGAAAGCCGTCTGCGAAGTGTTTGGCGTCGAGTCCTCCACACTCAAGTCGCCCAAAAAGTCACGAGTCGTAACCGACCCCAGGATGCTTGCCCTGTGCCTCAGTCGCCGCTACACAAGATCTGGATTGGCAGAGATCAGCAGCTTCTACAATCGCCGCAGCCACACGGCCGTACTGACTGCTCAGAAGCGGCTCGACACGATGATCGGCAAGAACGCAGAAGTGATCGTGGCCGAAGGTGCGTGCCAGGTTGAAGAAGCGATGCGTCGGGTTGAAGCCGTGCTACGGCAGGCTTAGCGTTAGCTATTCCATTGAGACTTGCTTGCACGAGCGAAAGCGGCAGCAGAAACTAGAGCCTCTTTCGGCACGCCTGGACCGAACGTGCCCATGTAGAGATTCCATGTTGTTGCTATCGACTGACCTTTAAAGTCGGTGAGCAGCTCCTTCGCTGGCCTCTCAAGCTGAAAGATACCTTCGTCTCCAAGTCGTTTTGAGGCAGCAATCCTATCTTTATCACTAGGGTGGGAGTCGAACCAACCAGTTTGCTCGTCGTCCGATTGCCTTTGTATGTTTGCAGACATCTCCGGCGTGATTGTTTTGGCATTTACAAGGATTAGCCCCGGAAGGTCTTCGACAAGGCGACGGTCACCAAGATGCTCCATAATTTGTGCGTCGGCAAGTTGTGACGAGAGGCCCAGGAGCCGCATTTTGCGAGACGTAGACGCAAATGCCTTGTGCCCCGCAAACTTCGTCTCATATCGGTCTGCGTCAAATTCCATTTGGCGTAGCAAAAGGCCGCTCACCAGCATTCCAATCTGCATTAGTACCCAGAGAATACCGCGGCTGAGGGTAACACCCAGCTGGGCAAGCCAGACGATCCAGACTAAGCGGATGTCGAGATCTTCCGTTGCTGCCTCAAGCGATTCGTCCCATTGATCTCGCTCGTACACGACGCGCAAGAACCAATGAGAAATTGCACGGACAAGGTACGAGAGCCGCATTCCTGCTCCCTGTGCGAAGTGCCCGAACTCATGTGCGAGTACTCCGCCGAACTCACGCAATGAGAGACCAGCTACCAGAGGTAGCCCGATCGTTAGCACGAGGTCCTTTCCGAGAAAGCTCACCAAACCACGGCGAAACCCAGCCGATGCGTTCACATCGCAATCGATATCTATTCGCTTTGGCCGTGGGGCGCCGACCGACTTGCACACGCTGTCGACGAATGAGAAGAGGAGCGGTTCGCCCTTTCGCGTTAGCGAACGAGTTCGTTCCAACTTTGCTGGCCGAGCAAGGAGTGGCTTGATCAGGAAGAAAATAATGATTGGCCCGATGACTATAGGCGAAGCATAGACGAGAAAAAGCAGGACCTTGATCCTTCCGCCGACCCGCATCTCTAGAATGCCAGCGTGATTTGCGAAGTGGTAGTATACCCCGTAGCACGAAAGTGCAATCAAAGACAGGTAGATGGCTACTAAGGCAACCATCACGATCGCAGCAAGCAGGATTCCGATTCGATAAGTCATCGGCGTCCGCGATCGCTTCATCGGCTTGGCAAAGGCTTCCGCCAGAATCTCCTCAGTAAGGGGACTACGAGAAGCCTTGGGTTTCGAGCCTTGGGGGTTAGCGATTTTCTTAGCTGTTTCCTTAGCAATTGGTGTGGCAGCGCTACTCTCCGCGGCTTTTGGCATAGTGGCCGAGGAACGTTCCGTAGCTTTCGTGTCATTTGCCAACTTGTGGGCACCTGCGGTTACGACAAATTTCGTTTTGCATTTCGCACAGGTAGCTCTCTTGCCGAGGGCGCTGTCTGGAATAGAGTACTTTGCCTCGCAATGTGAACAGACAGTTGTCAGTGGCATGGTCGGCGTCTCCTGATAGCTAGTCGTCCGTTTGGCTGGCGATCCGTGGCTTGGAGGAGTCTGTATTGAGCCAGGATACTTGATGATAACCACGGCAATCCGGCAGTTCCAGAAGCAATTGGAGTCACGTTAAGTGGCAATTGTTCCCACCGGGAACAGAGCAACTCGTTTCGTCGGCATAGATCCGTCAACTCGTGATCACTTTTCGGTCGCCACAGAATTCCTGTTTTGCGGTGAAGCAGTGGTATCGACCTATTTTCTTCATGGTGACATGGACGTTGCCTCGGCTAGAATACGCTGTGCTGAGCGTCGGCATTGCACACTTCTATGCTGATCGGCGATCAACTGTGACTTCCCACGTAATTGGAGAGAAATCGATGAATAACAGACGAGCTGCCGACTTTAGACTTTTAGTACGCTGGTCATTGGCAGTCGCATTCAGTTGTTCTGCGTGCCCGCAAACATTTGCCCAATACCCCGAAGTAAAAAGCCAGCCTGTGGCCGCCAAGAAATCCCCGCAACAAGAGGTGTCGACAACCCTTAAGTTCGAATTCAAACAACCCTTTTTGCTTTCGCTACCAGAGGGCTACGAAGAGAGCAAGCAAACCTACCCGCTGATGCTGTTCCTACACGGTGCGGGCGAGCGCGGAGACGGCGAACTGGAGCGTGTGAAAGTTCACGGCCCACCGATGCAGATTGAACAAGGCAAACGTTTCGCATGCATTGTTGTGTCGCCCCAATGCGCAGCTGATCGATGGTGGGATGCGAATGAGTTGAGTGCCCTGCTCGATCACATCGAAGCGAACTATCGCGTTGATAAGAAACGCATCTATCTCACGGGACTCAGCATGGGCGGCTACGGTTCTTGGGCATTGGCCCAGCGCGAGCCGGACCGCTTTGCGGCGATCGTGCCCATTTGCGGTGGTGGAAACGCACGGTTCGTACGCTATGCCAAAAAGATCTCTGCCCCCATCTGGGCCTTTCATGGCGAGAAAGACTCTGTCGTGCCTGTGAGTGAACTTCACGAGATGCAAGCCGCTCTCAAGGAAGTAGGCATCGACATCAGGGTGACCATCTATCCTGAAGTAGGCCACGACTCGTGGGTGAAAGCGTACGAGACGCCCGAATTGTATGATTGGCTGTTCGCGCAAAAGCGTCAGTGAAGTGAACGAGTGCAAGGTCTCTACTCGAAAGCAAGCGATGGCTTCCAATTGAATCGAACTGCGCAGGGCTGCTCGCCGCCGGCGCAGACCCCAGGATTACCGATGCCAACGACCACACCCCCCCAGCAGTGGGCGGGCTGGCATAGAAGGCCAAAAGGGCTAGTCGAGCACTCGGCCATTTTATGAGCTATGCTTTTCAAGCCACTTTACACGGCAGTTCTCAGACTTCTAATCGAGAGGCGCTCATGTCCAAAATCACTTGGTTATCACTCTTGGCAACCGCTCTCATTGCCGCGATTGGCCTCTATCCGTGTAGCTGATCGGGCACAGTAGCGTTCATGCTCCGCGAATCGCAGTGGCGACTTTCTCTTTGTCGTATTCCACCGCCAGCACCAGCGATGTCATGCCAGCTGCGTTCTCAAGCTTGAGATTTGGCTTGGCAGCTAAGAGAATCTCCGCGACTTCCAAATTACCGAACCTCGCTGCATCGTGCAGCGGAGTATCGCCCATTTGGTCTTGCGCGTTGATATCAAGGTTTAATTCGTCGACCAAATACCGTGTTGCCTCAACGTGCCCCCAGAAGGCTGCCTTGTGTAACGCGGTGCGCCCCGAGCTTTGCTCCGCCTGATGCACGTCGGCACTTGGGGCTAAGCG
Organism: Adhaeretor mobilis; assembly: GCF_007741515.1. Classification (GTDB taxonomy): domain Bacteria; phylum Planctomycetota; class Planctomycetia; order Pirellulales; family Lacipirellulaceae; genus Adhaeretor; species Adhaeretor mobilis. The sequence goes on along the minus strand of NZ_CP036263.1, from coordinate 3,561,838 downwards.
ACGCATGATGCCCAGGCTGCCGTGCATGGCTGATTCTCGAAAGTCGGCACTCGCTTGATCTTCTTCGCTGGCAGGTTCCTCTTCGCTAAACGGGCTCACTTCACCTGGGCAGCCCAGTATCATCAATTTGCCGTAGGCTTGGGAGAATTCGTCGAAGAATAGTTGCTCGTCGGCCGCGTAACGCTCGACATGCTTGCGAAACTCGGGGTCCTCAATCAGCGCAATGTCTGTTGGTAGCATAACCAGCGTATCGGTAGGGTCGGTAAACTGATCCTTGCCGTCCCACTTTTTGGGAGTCCACTTAATTTCCAGCAAATTACGAAAGTACTCGTTATCAAATTTCAGCGGGTTCTTGGTCCACGCTCCGTCGTAACCGCTGCGAACTTCATGACAACGCCCGACCGTGTGACCTCCTGAAAGGACAACGATCTCTTGGTCATTGAATCCCATGCGCCCGAAGACTTCACGCAGGTGATCGGCACCTTGCGAGGCGTCGGGCAGTCGTCCGTTGGGTGGACATTTGCTGCCGTCCGCTTCATCAGTCCGTCCAAATTTGAACGGCGGCATGGGCCCGCCCATGAATTCAATCGCGGCGCACCCGGCAAACGCCCAGAGATCGGCCATGGAAACTTGCGGGTACTTCTTTTTCACGAGGTGCAACATGTCGCGCACGATATGCAGTCCCGCATTGGCATCGTCGGCGCTTTGCGGCTCGAATCTCATTGTCGCGCCTTGCGTTCCACCCGTGCCGTCACTTTCATCAAACGTGCCTGCGGAATGCCATGCCACTCGCATCGCAATCGGACAGGCAAACGCTTTCTGATTGATCAAAGCCGCCCGGACTTCGCTCTTGAGGACTTCGATATCGACTGTAGGGTTGGCCATGAGAGTAACTCGCAGATGAATGGAAGAAACCGCAATGCTCGATTAGTATGAAGCGCGGGCCCATAGGTTGTCCAGGCGAGCAGCATCTCCGGAGCCCCCTGATTACTTGCTTGTTTTCACGTACCCGCTTAAACTCTTAAATAGGCAAGGTGCATGGTGAATACCTAAATCTCGACACCCGCTAGAAGCCATTCGAGGGGACAGTGATGAGTGTGTTACATGACTCTCGCTCAACAGGCGCTTCCTGCAAGAACGATCCGGCACGTTCTCGCCAGCTTCGCCTGGAACCGCTCGAAGATCGCCTCGTGCTCTCCGCACGGGCCGTTAATGCCGTGAATCAATTCGGGCTCGATGTGTACGAGCATTTGCAGAACGAGCAGGGCAACCTGTTTTTTTCGCCCTTGAGCATCGCGACGGGCCTCACGATGGCCTACGAGGGTGCTGCTGGCCAAACGGCTGCCGAGATGGAGCAAGTGTTACACCTCGGGTCGGCACCGGGTATTCATGATTCGTTTCAGAATTTGATTGCGACGCTAGAATCGCAAACGGTCGTCTCTTCGCCCATGTTCCCTTGGGAGCCGCCGGAGATACAGTTGTACACGGCTCTTGCCAATGCCATGTGGCCGCAAGTGGGCCTGCCTCTGGAAAGCAGCTTCGTAGACACCATCACGACCAGCTACGATGGCTATGCGCAAAACCTTGACTACTCCAACCCGCAACAGGCGGAACATACGATTAACAATTGGGTTTCACAACAGACACAAGGCAGGATTCAAGATTTAGTGAGCGATCTCAGCTCTGCTACTAAGATGGTGCTTACCAATGCGATCTACTTCAAAGGGCAGTGGCAAAGTCCGTTCGACCCGCAATACACGTACACGGGGCAATTCACAACCGCCGATGGTCCGACGGTTTCGACGCCGACCCTGTACACGGAATTACTCGTCAATCGCACCGAAATAGATGGCTTTCAAATCCTCGACTTGCCTTTTGTCGAAGAGAATGCCTCGATGGTCTTGGTTCTCCCACCTACTAGCGATGCTTCTGCACAGCTAACCAGTGAAGTCATTACGGGCATCGACGACTGATTTGCTAGTCCGCGCGATCCAGGCTTCACCAATACGATTATCACTCTCCCAAAGTTTCAAACAACTGTTGCTACCTCGCTCAATCAGCTCTTAATCGGCCTAGGTATGCCGACTGCCTTTGATCTTGGAACTGCGGATTTCTCTAATATGACTAGTGTCGATGTCTTCATTGAGAAGGTGTTCCACAAGGCAACACTCGAAGTCAACGAACAAGGTACTGAAGCAGCTGCGGCTACGGAAATTGATTTTGGAATCTGCTTTGCTGCCGGAACCCCGGTGCTCACTCCTGATGGCGAAAAGCCGATTGAAGAGCTCCAAGTGGGCGACCGAGTTCTCGCGCGGGACGAGCTCAATGTCGAAGGCGTAGCAGAACCTAAAGTCGTCGAGAAGACTTTTCGGAGCACTGCTGAAATTGTCGAGTTGCATGTCGATGGGCAGGTAATTCGCACCACTGGCCCTCACCGATTCTTTGCCAAAGGCAAAGGCTGGATCTCAGCAAGCGAGCTACAGGAAAAGGACCTGCTCTCTACCAATCAACGCGATTGGGCAAAGGTGGAAAGAGTGGTCAGCACCGGCGAAGAAGAGCGTGTTTACAACCTGACTGTCACTGACCATCACACCTATTTTGTTGGAGCTGAGTCTTGGGGTTTCGCTGTCTGGGCGCACAATTGGTGTGGTGACGAACTAGAATTCAATGCGAATCGTCCTTTTCACATGATCATCCGCGACAACGCGACTTCGGCGATCACCTTCATGGGCCGCATTGACGATCCAACTCAGTTGCAAAACAGTCTCACTCCCACGGTAGTCGATACTAATGCTGATTTCGATTCGAATCAGGATGTCGATGGGCTCGACTTCCTGGCATTGCAAAGAGGTTATGGGATAGCCACGGGGGCAGCGCTCGTCGATGGGGACAGCAATGCCGATGGCGCTGTAGATGCCATCGACATGAACACCTGGGAAACCCAATACGGGCAAACGGCCCAACAGGTAGCCGCGGCTGCGGCTGGCGGGGTACAGGAGGAGGCCAGTCAACAGGCGGTGCCCTCTAGCAGAGCAAGCTACCTTGATGCGGCGCTCGCCACACAATGGTTAGACGCAACCAACGAGCGTTCGGAAGGTTTCGTTGTGCCCGAAGCGGTTGTCGAAGCGCTCTTCGCCACCGACCCTCAGTTTGTCGCCGTACCGCTAGCCGCTGACGCAGCCGGAGAGAATGGCTTGGCACGCTCATCCAGCGAGGTCGATGAAAGCCAGTCAGCAGCCTGGCTGACAGACGACCTTCTCGATTCTCTGTTTGGCGGCCCGCAGAACAGTTTGGTGTAATCTCACCAGGTGCCTGGAAATTCTCTCTGCGGATGTCTAGCGGTAGATGCTGCGCCACTGTCGATCCCGTAGGCGATCGCCTATAACTGAGCTTAGCCCTGCAGATCTAGTTAGCGCCAGAAACAAGCAAACCCAGTCCAACAACGGAGATCCCCCATGTCCGGCCTACTTCCCAATATCGACCCCGATGGTCTGCTCGAATACTCGGTCGTCTACACCGATCGCGCGCTCAATCATATGTCGCAGTCTTTCCAGAGCGTCATGAACGACATCTCTGCGACGCTCAAAGAAGTCTACAAGGCCAAAGCTGTCGTCGTGGTTCCCGGCAGTGGTACGTTTGGCATGGAGGCGGTCGCTCGACAATTTGCCACGGGCAAGAAGTGCCTCGTAATTCGCAACGGCTGGTTCAGCTTTCGTTGGACACAAATTTTTGACACGTGCAGCATCCCCGCGTCTGCGACCGTTCTCAAGGCGAAACAAGTCGACGAGGGCCCCCAATCACCTTTCGCTCCCGCACCCATTGATGAAGTGGTTGCCGCGATCAAGGCGGAGAAGCCCGACGTGGTGTTTGCTCCCCACGTAGAAACTTCCTCGGGCATGATCTTGCCGGACGAGTACATTTCTGCCGTTGCAGATGCCGTTCACTCAGTCGGCGGCATGTTTGTGCTGGACTGCATTGCGTCTGGCACGATATGGGTGGACATGGAAAAGAGCGGCGTTGATGTGCTGATTAGCGCCCCGCAGAAAGGCTGGAGCGGCACTCCCTGTGCGGGCTTGGTTATGTTGAGCGCCCTGGGCCTGGAGCAACTCGCCTCGACCACAAGTACCAGCTTCGCCTGCGATCTTGGCAAGTGGCATCAAATCATGCAAGCCTACGAGAATGGCGGCCATGCCTACCACGCCACCATGCCGACTGACGGGCTCACTTCATTCTGCCGAGTGATGAACGAAACCAAGAGCTTCGGATTCGACAAAGCCCGCGCCGCGCAGCAGGAACTGGGCGATAAGGTTCGCGCGTTGTTGGAAAGCAAAGGCTTCAAGAGCGTATCGGCCGACGGCTTTAAAGCACCTGGTGTTGTGGTGAGCTACACCGACGACAAAGATATTCACAACGGCAAGAAATTCAAGGAACAGGGCCTACAGATTGCTGCCGGGGTGCCTCTCAAGTGCGACGAGCCGGAAGGCTTTCAAACGTTCCGCCTTGGTTTGTTCGGCTTGGACAAGCTTAAGAATGTGGATGAAACGGCGGCGAAATTTGAGAAAGCACTCAATCAGATCGTTTGAGGTGCTTCACTCTACTCAGGTGGTCTCTGCTCAGCCAGATACTCGTCTTTTAGCTTCACATAGTTGGCTGCTGAGTACGTGAAGAATCTCTTTTCCTCTTCCGTGAGCGCTCGCAGCACACGGCACGGATTCCCCACGTACACGAAACCACTCTCCAGAGTCTTGCCCGGAGGTACGAGGCAGCCAGCTCCGATGATGAGCTCGTCTTCGACAACAGCTCCGTCATTGACAATCGCCCCGATGCCCACCAGCACACGATTGCCCACCGTGCAGCCATGCAATACCGCACTGTGCCCAACGACCACGTCGTCGCCAATGGTGAGCGGCCAGCCAACCGGGTTGTAATCGCTGGCGTGTGTTATATGTAGTACGGCGTTGTCCTGAATATTCGTCCGATTGCCCACCACGATCGAGTGCATATCCCCCCGCACCATCGCCCCTGGCCACACGGACACATCGTCACCCAAGACAACGTTGCCAATGACCACCGCTGCCGGATCGACGTAAACTCGCGCACTAAGTTGAGGGGCAATGCCGTTATAAGTTCGTAAGGGCGACATGAGAACCGTTTTCAGCGTACAAAGGGGCGGCGCAGTTGAACTCAAAGGCTTGGTCTGCAACGGTCGCCCTTGCTTGTGCTTCTCTTCGAGAATCTAGAGGAGTCTCAGTATATCGAGACGGCCCGCACCCACGAAGCCCTCCTCATAGTCCCCTTCGCCCCCAATAGCCGCGGTCCAAGATACCGCCGGGGCCCCAGGGAGCAACTTCTGGCTCGCCAACAGACTTCCCCCCAAGAACCTCGGCGACTCCTTAAGTCACAAGATAGAGTCACGCCTATTGGGTAGAATCTCGAAACCTAGCACGGCAGAGCACATACTCGTCCTCTACGACGAGCTAGCGTAGGGGCATTGTAGCACGACACTCCGTGTCGTTTCTTGGAGGAATGCGATTCGGAGAATCTTGTTCTGTCCAAATACGATTCGGAGAATCGTGCCACACTTGGTGGCCAAAAATCGTTGCTGAACGCCTCTGCGATTTCTCTATAATGGCACACGTTCGACGGCGGCTTAGTAAGCGACAGCGGCGGACTGCGAAACGTGGAGGCATTCAGCTTGAACAAGGCACCTAGCGATCGATCGCCTGGTGCTTCCCGGGAGCTGCGTGGCTTAACTGAGTAGCGGTGCTCGCAAACGCGGTTTACGAAGCCGACGCAAGAGCGAATGCAATGGATTGTTCGCTTCCTTCGAGCGATGGACGTCCATCTTTTTGTTTCTAGACGGCGCGATTTACAGACGGTAAGGACAAGCCGTGTTGCCATAAACGAGGCATACGCCTTTGTACTCAAATTCAATTACTTCCTTAGCGCCGAGCGCATGCTCCGGGGTTTGAACCTCAGTGTTCGCGTTCGGGGCTAGGGAGTTTCGATTGTCTCAAGCGGTGGGCAAGGGAATCGAGCCCTACCGGGCGTCGCCAAGAGTAAGGTTCTCCGGTTCGCCTCCCAGCGTCGGAGGAAGAGTAGACGTAGTTTCTGTTTCTACTGCAAGATGCCGCTAGCGGGTGGTTTGCAATTGCTAACGAAGACTGAGTACGTCAATCAATCCGCTATATCTGTAATTGGCATTGCCTCCAAACGGTAGTGCAAGTCACTTTCAAGTGACAATCCTTTTGCCCAGTACGGTCATGACTCTCTGGATTTCAATGGGTGAGGGCTATGTTTTTCTTCCATCCCATATGTGCGAACCGTCAAGGAACTCTTGGTAGTGCGTCTTAAGTCGTTGCGTTAGCTCAGTCAGCTTTTCCGGCATCGAAGAGGAGAGGTCCTTGCTCTCGCCAATATCGTCGGTGATTCTGAATATCTGAATATCGGTGAACTCTGCAGCCTTGACTTCCGCTTCATTGTCCGCGGTCACATTGACGCAGTTGTCGATGTTCAGCTTGGCTAGAACCTTCCAGTCGCCGTCTCGCATGGCCACCTGGCGCTCGTTGAGGGCATTGTAAAAAATCCACAGCAAGGGCTTCGCACGGACAGGGTTTTTGTTGTCGAGTGCAGGCAGGAAATTGGTCCCGTCCAGTTTCAGGTCCGCCGGTGGCTTGACTCCGGCTAGCTCGCAAAAAGTGGGTAGAAAGTCCAGCGAAGAAACCGGATGGTCTACAACCTGATCGGCCTTAATTCTTTCCGGCCAACGCATGATTCCGGCCACCCGAAAGCCTGCATCGGTGGTCCACAGTTTCATGCCGCGTAGCGGCGTCGCTCTACCGAAGGAATTCTTTGCTCTGCGATAACGATTCAGAGTCTCTGGACCATTGTCGGAGGTAAAGATAACCAGGGTGTTCGAATCGACTTTCAAATCCTTCAAAGCAGCCATCAATCGACCGACAGCCACGTCCACGTTGGCCACATTGGCAAAGTACTGGGCCTCATTCACATTCTTGGCCATGTCGCCGTAATGCTCTACCAGTTTTGGTGGCGATGCAATGGGTTCGTGAGGCTCATGAAAGGCAACATACATAAAGAAAGGTTGTTTAGGGTCGTTTGCCTGCTGCCCCTTAAGCCAGGTAATCGCCTCATCCACCACTAACTGACAGCTGAATCCTTCAAGCTCTCCGACGGCCTCTCCATTGCGAACGAAATTACTTGGATTCTCATGCGAGGGACTAGCGTTGTTCTGCGTGCCAAACCAATGATCGAAACCAGCACTGTCCGGCTGGGGTTGCTGAGCTGAGTTAAACTTGCCGTTGCAGTGCCATTTGCCAGACATGCAGGTCGCATAACCTGCCTGTTTCAGAAGTTGCGGGATAGTGACTTCCGAGGATCGCATGTAAATGTCGCGCCCTCCGGGGATAAAGTCGTAGACGCCGGCACGATTCGGACTACGTCCGGTCAACAACCCAACACGCGAAGGAGAACAGACCGGTGCGGCCGAATAGAAGTTGGTAAAGCGAATCCCCTCGGTCGCCAAGTTGTTGACGTGTGGTGTCTTGATATGAGGATGTCCATAGCACTCGATATCCCCGTACCCCAGGTCATCACATAAGACAACCAGAATATTGGGCCTGTCCGCAGCGTCAAGTTTTGCAACGCTGAAAATACTTGCAATCATCCACAGGGCGATTGTCAGCAGATTGTTGTATTTCACGTTGTTTTCCTTGTGTAATGCGTAACATGGCTAGGCTAGCTAATATATGCGAGCGGCGTCGTTATTCCAATCCACTGACCGCCCTCCAAGCACCAACCAAGCAAGCGTCGGCTCATCCCCAACTGGTCGCCATCCACTGTTGCACTCAATGGCAGCATTAAATCTGGTTCGGACCTGTGCCCATCATTGCTAGCGGGTGGCGAAGCTGCTTGAGTAGTAGCCGTTAAGCAGTCGCCGCTGAAGAACCTCGAATCGAAGCAACCACTTTGGAGTAGGAGGCTTGCACCCGCTGCCTGTCACGCAATGGCTAGACGCGGTACTACGTTCAAGATCGTAGGCAAGCGGTTCCCCGCCAACGACTTGGGCCATTCCAGTTGTCACCGGTCTGATCACGCTGCTTCTGCAGGTAGTAAAATCAACGTCAGTTGACGTGATAGCGACGAGCGATCTCAGCATTAGTCATTCCCCCGTCCAGTCCCAGCACGCGATTGTGGGGAAACGCTAGGTCCAGGTAGCTACATCATCTCTGTAATGACTATCCAACCCAAGAATGCCAAGCGTGAAGATCGCTATGGGCCAGGTACGGTTAACGGTGCTTTCGACTATCCACCGACGCCCGGCAATCGATACAATTTGCCCTTGAGCAGAGTGAGCGACGGCACTTCCTGTACGTTTCTGATCGGCGAAATCGACTATGGATTTCATGATTGGGACTGGAGCGGTGACTGCACAGGGCACAAGGGTGGCGAATTCAAATGGGCGCAAAGCTATCAGTTGCTGGCATGGGGCCACATGGCTGCCAAGTCGCCTGTGGATGTCTTTAACTCTGACAAGCTAGTTGCCCCGATCAACAATATTGTGTTCCGAAGCGACCACCCCGGCGGCGTGCAATTTGTTATGCTGGACAGCTCCGTTCGGTTTGTTCTAGACGCAACCGATCGTCAAGTTCGTAACGCTTTGGTAACCCGCAGTGGCGAGGAAATTGACCATTCTTACTAAATTACATTCCCTGCTTGGCTGTTTCCCAATGCGATGGCTTGTCGCAAAGAGTAGCTTAACCCTGTTCGCGCTGATTACCTGCTCTGGCTTGCAGGCTAGAACAGCGTTCGCGGAATCACCTCGTTGGGCCGCCCCGCCTATCGAACAAGCCATCTCCATTCGCGATGGGCATTCCGAGAAACGACTATCACTCGATGAATTCTTGGTCGAGCTGAGTAAAGCGGATGTCGTTTTCCTGGGAGAATCTCACACGGATGAAACGACACATCGGTTTCAATTGGCCGTCTACCAAGGATTGCTCGATCTCAAGCAAAAGAAAGTTGTTCTAGCGTTGGAAATGTTTGAACGCGATGTTCAGGGACAGCTCAACGAGTACCTGAGTAGCGAAATAGATGAAGCCACCTTCCTCGCAGATGCCCGACCGTGGATAAACTACCACGAAGCCTATCGACCACTCATCGAACAAGCGAAAGCTACGGGCACCCCGGCAATCGCGTCAAACTTCCCACAGCCCATTCGCCGTCGATTGGCAATGGAAAGTACACCATCAATGGCGTCGCTCTCCGACAAAGAGAAAAAACAAACGCCAAAGCAGTACTTCCCTAACTCTAACGAGTATTGGAGGCGGACGGATAACGCAACGAGAGGGCATCAGGGGATGATGCCTGCAAGCTCTGAAGAAGAACGGCTCTATTCAACGCAATCGCTTTGGGACAATGCAATGGGTGAGGCATGCGCGGATGCTCTCGATAAGTACCCTGACCACTGCGTCCTCCATATCAACGGTGGTTTTCATTCTGCCTACCGGGATGGAACCGTGCATCAACTGCTCAAGCGGAAGCCCTCTGCCAATATTAAAACGGTCTCGATTGTGCCTGCTCTCAATCCAGCTACGTCGAGGATGCAGGGCAGGTCCGTTGCAGATTATGTTGTTTATGTCGAGGCAAGAGCTTCTAATATTCACAGTGGGGAGAGAAGTGTTCAGATAGGAAGAGAGTTGAAGTATCGCTTTCATCAACCTACTGAGATCGAGGAAGGGGCCGAAGTACCTCTCTTGATTTGGCTTACTGAAGACGGGCTTACTGCCAAGGAGGGTATGGCCTTTTGCAAGCAGCGGTTTGGTAGTTCAGCAGCGATTGCTGTCGTCGAAGCTCCCTTCAGAGCCATTGGAGAAGACTACGCACCAGGGGGGCGATGGTACTGGCCGGATACTTTTGCGGAAGACACGAGCACCTTGGTTAGTGGCGTCGAGCGGATTGGAGCCTACTTGCTAAGGCACTTCCCAATTGATGCTGATCACATCTGCGTAGCAGGGGAAGGAGCCGGGGCAACGGTCGCTACTGTCATTGCTGTACATTCCGATCGCATGAAACTCTCAGTAGTCGCCATCAATCCACGGCAATACTCAAAAGTCAAAGACCTCCCATTGCCGCTGCCTGAGTTTTTTGGCGATTCACCTCCACCGAAGAGGTCGCTATTGATAATAGCCGATCCTGCCCAGCAACCATGGTGGGAGAACGAGCTGGTGCAGTACAACGCAGTGGAAATTCCATGCCACTTCCAAGTCGCCTCCAATGATCCTTGGCAGTGTGAGCTACAAGAGTTGAATGGCGTCAGAGATGCCCTGGGATTGGCTACCGAGACGGCAACTGTAAGTGATTCCACAAAATATATCTTGGTGGAAAGCGATTCTGCTCGAGCACGTCACTGGGGTAGGTTGCAAGCCTATTCGCTTTCCAAACAGGGCGAATCAGCCGTTATTGCAGCCAGTTCGATCCCGGATAGCACGAACGCCTCCAAGGTGTCGGTTAAGATTTCATCTACGGCGGTCATGAGCGATGGAATTATCCCGAAGTGCCCAGGGCCATTCGGAGGCACGACAATACTGGTGCTACCTGAGGAGATTTCTGCTGGTGATATTGAAAAATGGTCAGAGGTTGAAGCCAATGACCCGCTCACAGCCTCGAGCCGATTCCATCGAGTCCGAATCGCCACTACTACGGGGGAGTTTGCTGTATCCAACGTCCTCGAAAAACTGCGTGATCAGAATCGAAAGAACATACTCATTGTTCCTGCCGTGTTCTTCGCCGACCTGCCTTGGCTTCGAACCTTAAAGGAGAGCACGAAGGAATTTGAGGATCAAATGACACTCCACTGGATGCCTGGGCTAGGCGGACGACCGAACCTTCTTGGGCGATAGGGTTACAATCCTAGGGCTGGAAAGCAAAGGATCTCGCATCGCCAACGGTCGAATGTCTAACACGTCGTAGAGGTCGGATACGGCGTTCTTCCAATCCACTCCATCGTCGCCCCTCGCAGGTTGCTCTTATACTTCGTTCAACCGTTGTCATGTTGCAATCAGCTAAGTTTCAACAAGGGAAAGCGTTGCTATTGAGCCGGTCTAGAGCGTATTTCAAAACTTCGATTTGCTAGCTGAATGTAAGTGCACGAGTTCCGTAGTAGCGGTCGATAGGCGACCTCTTATAAATTGTCGATCACGCGTTGAAGCGGGGGCCCGAATGGAGCCCGATACAAACTCCTTGCAGCCCGAGCCCACTGACGAGGAAACTGCAAGTAGGATACTAACTCCGCAACTGGAATATCAGTGAGTTTCAACAGTCAAAAGCCAACGTACTTTGAGGACGCCTAGAACGCTTAAAAGACCTGTTGGAATCGAACGATCTTGACCGCGTGCGTGAAGCCTCCACTGAAGTTTCGAACGCCCACCGCCGCGTGATCGCGGCATTACAGGCCACGGAAGCGGCATAGTGCGGAACGTGTGAGAAGTTTCTATCCACTGCCCAAACCGAGTCAGACTGCAAGTCTCCAAATTACTCAGAGTGGAACGCTCTCGCGCAAACTTATCCAGTACCGTCACATCGACGACCTGTTCAGAAGTAGCAAAGGCGTTAACAGGTGCGCCGGCAATTCGTTCGCCTTTCGTTTCCGTTTCAGCATGGAAGCTCACCCCCGGCCTCATAAGTAATATGGGTAGATATAGGCATGTGATTAGTTGTCTGTCGATGAAAACAACTATTCCCGACGACCTCGAGGTCATGAGACAGCCACCGGCTAAGCCCAAACGGCCTTGCATGAATGTGTTTAGTCGCATTCTACACCCCTCTATTTTTCTTTGCAAACACTCGTAAATGCAAGTGATTCAATGTAACTACTGGCACGTTTGCGAATGCAAAAAAGGTAGTAGAAATCTGTGTGAATGATGAGGCAGCGTGCAGCGTGCTACAGCGTGGTGCTAGGCCGCTTCAACACGTTCTATAACCTCCGATTTATCTGTTGGATGAGCCCGAGCTCACCGAACGCGAATAGAAGCTTTGCTTCTGCTTCTCGGCATTGAACCATGCCTGCACCTTAAGCGAGTTAGGCGAGTGTCGGCGTCCAGGGTCTGCCAGTGGCACGCCGAAGATGCGTCTTCGCTTCTGCAGGTGTCCCTTGACGCTCGGCCTCAGCACTTGCCTATCGTAGGAAATCGTTCTTGCCTTCTAAGTAACAGATCAATGGCAAAGTAGAATGCTCGACCGACACCCTCCCAGGTTTTGCTTGACTCAACTGCCTGCCTGTGGCAACCAGAAGAGGAAAACTGAGTCGCTCGGACTCTGGCCAAGCGTGCAGCTAGGCTAGCCAAATGGCGCTGGACGAGTCGCTAAATCCACGCCCCAATCGGGGCATAAACAGTTGAGGAAGCTGGTTAGCTTTCTCGTGGTCCCTCGACGGTCACTATCGTAGCAATCCCAAGTCCCCTGGAGACCGCCGTGGCGGAGCTGATTGCGCTGGCCCTGATTGCGATCGCTCTCACGCTTACACGTGAGCAGAGTCTATGGCGTGTGCTGGAACGATTACTCGAACTCATCCTACGACAAAGGAGGCCTAATGAACCGAAACCATCCTCACAGTGTCAGTCCATGCCTCCTAGCGACGGGACTGACGCTCTTGCTGACTGACTGCGAAACTGAAAAGCGTGTCGTAAGAGTCGCTACCGAAGCGGACGACCGACAGGCTCGTGCCAAACCCTTCCGAGCGCTCACGACACAACCTCAGAAGAGACACCACTTCAAACTCAAAAAAACTGAATGGAACAGCAACAAGAAAAAAACCGGGACAAGGTGTGCGTTCCGCGAAACACATCTTCTAGTTCGCGCGCGCTCGGGTCAAGCTGCTGGTTTTCTCACTCAGGAAACCAGCGATTGGCAACAAGCAGCTTTATTATGGGTTTCATGGAATGAGTCAGCTAGAGTTATGGCGAGCGAATGAGGGAGTTGTAGAAATCAGGTGGTGCTAGAGTAGATCGACGACTTGTCCGCCAAAAGAAGTTAGTCTTCAGGCGTCCTGGTATCAAGATACTACAATTTATCAGCGTTCAGCAGTGGGGATATGAATTCTGACTCCAGCCCTTGTCCGTAAGTATTGGGCTGCCGCAGCCTGAAAATGGCGGACAAAATCTGAGTTGGGACCGAGTTTCTCAGTCGGCTAGCTCAGATTACGCCTAGCCTAGGCTGCGACTTTGGCGGCGATACTCGGCAGCCAGCAAGTCTTCAAGATATTGCTGGTGATCGGGTAGCGGAGGCAGTTCCGATTGTAGTCGTTGGGCGAGAGCTGGAACGATCTTGCCTGTTAGAGCTGACTGTTCCTCGGCATCCTGTAAAACCTCGTCAGGATCAACACGTCCCGAAATGCGTGTGTCGAGGCGGAAGTAGACAATACGCCACAGACGCTCGCGGTGCTAATCAAACAATTCCGCCAACGCCCCGCGATCACCGGCAAGCAACCTTTCACGAATTGGCTCCGTCGCTACGACTTCTTTTGGCATGTGAGAGTCCTGACTAAAGAGATAACGGCAACGATGGCAACTTTTCTACAAGGCTTTTGTCTGACTGTCATTATACCTCTGATCGCTACCGAGTCAGTGTCTGCTTCCATGGTAGTTCGACAAAGCACTTTTATTTTGGGCTGCTTGTAGAAATCTGACTTCGCTGTGCGTTTATCTGTAGTAGAGCCATAAGTATTGGACCACGGGCTTTGGAGCTAGCTCTGAGGCCCGTGTCCTCCTGGCAATGTCACGGTTGAGGCGCCGTGACCGTGGGGCAACAGGTACTTCAGGCGACCAAGACTATTCTTTTCAACCCCGGAACCTGAGGAGAGTTGCTATGAAACCCCAAAAGAACCGTAGCGTAGAACGCCTGGAAACTCGAAATCTCCTAGCGGCCGATGTCGGAACCTCGCTAACGCCTGATTTGGTGAGCGAAGAGCTAGAGACGGTGGCTGTCTCTGCCGAAATCTCAACCACGCAGGCAGAATCGCTCGCAAACCTTACCAGCAGTGAGACGATTGCGGCCATACCGACGACCACAACCACCGAAGTGCGATCGATCGACGGCACGGGCAACAACCTGGAAAACCCGGAACTCGGTAGCGCTGGCACCCAACTACTGCGGACCGCTGAGTCCGACTATGCCGATGGCATCTCCGAACTGGCAGGCGAGGATCGGCCAAGTGCCCGTGAGGTCAGCAATGTGATCGCCGCCCAAGACCCGGAAGCGACCGGCAACGAGCGGGAGTTGTCCGCTTTCGTGTATGTGTGGGGGCAGTTTCTCGATCACGATATCGATCTGACTGAGTCCAGCGGAACGGAATCGGCCAATATCGAAATCCCCACCGGCGATGCGTACTTCGACCCGGATGGGACGGGCGAACAAGTGATGAACTTCACCCGGTCGGTCTTCGACGTTACCACCGGAGATAGCGTCGATAACCCTCGTGAGCAAATTAACGAGATTACCGCGTTTGTCGATGGCTCGCAGGTCTACGGCTCCAGCCAGGAAGTTGCCGACAGCTTGCGCACTTTTGAGGGGGGCAAGCTGCTGACAAGCGAAGGGGATCTGCTTCCCGTCGATGAAAATGGCAGCTTTCTCGCCGGCGACATCCGCGCCAATGAGAACATCGAGCTGACGTCCCTGCAGACACTGTTCGTGCGAGAACACAACCGGCTGGCCGAAGAGATTGCGGCACAGAATGCCGATCTTACGGACGAGGAAATCTACCAGCAAGCTCGGGTGATCGTCATCGCTGAAATTCAGTCCATTACCTACAACGAGTTTCTGCCAGCGCTGTTGGGCGAAGAGTCGCTCTCAGAGTACGAAGGCTACGATCCGACGGTCGATCCAAGCATCGCCAACGAGTTCTCTACGGCAGCGTATCGGCTGGGCCATAGTTTGTTGAATGACGATGTCGAATTCTTCGGCGACGATGGCCGGGCAGTGTTCGACGAGGTTGCGCTTTCCGAGGCGTTCTTCAATCCCGATTTGCTCAAAGAAACGGGAATCGATTCGCTGCTGAAATACTCTGCTTCGTCGCAATCACAGGAAATAGACACGCAAGTTGTCGACAGCATCCGCAACTTTCTGTTCCTTGGCCCCGGGCAAGGTGGCTTCGATCTTGCGTCGCTCAATATCCAGCGTGGCAGGGATCATGGGCTGGCCGACTACAATTCGACTCGCGAGGCGTACGGACTGGAACGCGTGGAGAGTTTCGCGGACATTACGTCGGATGTCGAGCTGCAAGCGAATTTGGCGAGCCTGTACGATTCGGTCGATGACATCGATTTGTGGGTTGGAGTCTTGGCAGAAGATCCGGTGGCTGGCAGCAGCTTGGGTGAGCTGAATCAAACGATTATCGTCGATCAGTTCACGCGTCTACGTGATGGAGATCGGTTCTGGTACGAGAATTATTTCTCTGAGGAGGATGTCCAGCAAATTGAGGAGTCGTCGCTGTCGGACATCATTCAACGCAATTCGTCCGTCACTAATTTGCAGGACAATGTGTTCTTCATGTCGGCGACCGTCTCCGGTACCGTAGTTGAGGAGAGCAGTGCTAACGGCAAACACGATCGCGGCGGCACACAGGGCGCGGCGGGCGTGACTGTGGAACTGCTCAACGACGAGGGCGAAGTGGTGGACACGACCACGACGGATTCTAGTGGGTTCTACGCTTTCGACACGTTCCGAGAAACGGGCGACTATCAAGTGAGCGTGCTTCGGTCCACTGCCGACGGTACGGTTGCCGAAACGGCTGACGTGTTGATCTCCGTGGGTGGTCAGGTTGTCAGCGACGTGAATTTCGGAACCGTGGTCGAAGATCGGCATGATCGCGACAATTCCCATGATCGCAAAGACCACAGAGACGACAGGGATCAGCGGCATCGCAGCAACCACTCACGGTTCGCAGCCGTTGACGAAGCTTTCGGCAGAGGTACGCACAACGACCACTGGGACAGCATCGCCAAACAGTTAGCGTCGAACCGATCGCAACGCGGCCGCAGGTAGGGGCAAAGTGGTGCGAGCCAGCGGGCGCTTCTGGGGTCCGCTGGCTCGTGTTCACGACGACTCTTTGATCGGTTGCGAAGCTTACGGATTCAAAGTTCGATACTCGTGGGGCGATGTGGACGGCGATGTCGATGGGCAAGTAGCGAAGCGCAGCCGTATTCGTGGACATAGTCAACTCCAACTAGGCAGCTCTTCCGCAGTACCACTCATTTAAAGGTTCTGGACCATGATCAATCCCAAACTGTTCTATGTCTGTGTCGTGAGTGCGTCTTCCGTAGGGCTGGCGACAAACGCAGTTGCCTATGTCCCCGACGACCCGCGGTCGGTCACTGCTTCCGGAGTCGTCGCCTCACCGGGGACGCCCGTCACACTCACCTGGAGCATTTCTCCAGACGGGGCGAACATTCCCGGCGAAGGCGGTAGTAACCTCGTCAGCTATTTTGACGATCTGTTCAACGTCAATTCCAACAACGCCAATTTAACGACGCGTCCCTGGTTTGCACTGTTTGAACCGTCGTTTGATCGTTGGAGTGAACTTGGCTGTATCACGTTCGTTTACGAGCCGAACGACAACGGATCGCAGTTGCAGAATTCAAGCGGCGTACTAGGCACACTGGGCGACATACGACTCGGCGGGACCTTTGTCGATGGCGCCGGCAGTACATTAGCCTATGCGACGCTACCCAACAGCGGCGACATCGTGTTCGACACGGGCGAAACAAATTTCTACTCTAACTCGTCAAACAGTTATCTCCAGCTTCGCAACACGCTAATGCATGAAATTGGCCACGCTATCGGACTGCAACATGTTGAGTCCTCCAACTCTTCACTCTTGTTGGAACCGTTCATCAGCACGGCTTTCGATGGGCCACAACTTGATGATATTCGCGGCATTCAGGGCCTGTATGGCGATACGTTTGAAAAATCAATCGACGGACTGGGAAACAATTCCACCTCAACAGGCACGGACCTGGGCACGATTTCTGCGGGCAGCTTCCTTTCCATCGGTGGCGACGCGACAGGCAGCCAATTTGTCGCGACAACCGAAACCGACTTTGTGAGCATAGCCAACGCTGACGATGTGGATTTCTTCTCGTTCACAGTCGACATCCCTTCAACGCTGGAGGCCATCCTGACTCCACTGGGCGGCGTCTTCAACCAAGGGCTCGACGGCGGTGCGCAGGCTACCTTCGACGCGAATGCCAGAAATGACCTGTCGCTGGCTGTGTTCGACGTTGATGGCACGACCCTGCTTGAGTAGGCAAACGACAACCCCGCAGGATCAACCGAATGGCCTTGTCGAACGATTCTTCCCTTCGCAGCGTAGAAGTGTGTTGAACGGACTTTCTTCTCTCAATCGCGGAGCGATCGATGGCCAAACGTGCGAAAACCAGGATGAAAGCAACAAAAAAAGCAGCCCGCGTTCGCTGATTCCGTCCGGCATCCCAGCCGGGTCTATTTGGCGAAGCTCTCTCTACCTTCCTGGCCGAGAGGAGGGCGGTCTACGGGCCGCTTCCATCAGCGGGCCGCTGCGATTCCATGCTTGGTTATTCCCGATGACGCGGTGACCAAGCTAGAAGCTGGTCACTAAGATTGTATTCACAAATCTGAATTAGTGAACCACCCAAAATCTCCGGGCTTATTTTTTCGTTTCCTCATCGAGAAACTACTAATGCCAATCATCCTCGGCTTCAAAGAGAGCATTGCCGGGACTACGCCCCGGCTGAGCGTAGCGTGCAGCCTGACCGAAGAATGAGAGTGAACTTCCGAGTCGCGGAGACCACTCGAAACCGCGAGTTTCAGACTGTTTTCGCGGAGGAGAAAGAAGATCGGCCAACAGGCGGCCGCTATTCGTGCATCGTAGCAGGACAGGTGGTAGAATATTTCTAATGCGGGCTGCTGAGTTGAGATACCCGCTCACCCTCCACCATAGTGCTACGACACTGCAACGAGACGCTCATGAATACTACAACTACCTATTATCAGCGCATAAACAGAGCCGCCCTCGTGGCGACATTGGTCGCTATCGCGATGACGGTGTTTACGCCAATTCAATCGGCACATGCTGGTCTGATGCACAATTTTTCCACTACGCCCGAATCAGCGTATTTGGAGTATGCTAATTTGTTTCCATCGGCCGGTTGGCTTTTTGCGCAACAAGACGAGGTTGACGCTTCGTTCACCTCTGGTGTGTTAATTGACGAACATTGGGTCCTTACTTCGGCACATGGGCTATTGGCGATCGACTCGGACGTCAATAGTGCGTACAACGGTTTCGAGTTTGGGCTTGGTAACGATGTGTTAAACAATCCTGGAGAGAGCCTATTTGCTGACGCGTTCTTCATCCACCCCGACTATAATGACATTAGTAGCGGACCTGATCTCGCGTTGCTATATTTCAAGAGTGGATTTCAATCGGTAGCTCCGGCGACACTGCACCGGCAAGAGGTAGCGCTCGGAACTGAGCTAAATTTGGCAAGCTATGGACGACCGGCGACGCCGCAAACCGGACTTTTGCCCGCGGATGGAAAGCGACGGGCAGGAACTATCACGACCCGAAACATCGCGACAACACCTATCGGTTACACGACTTCAGACTTCGGCGCTCCGGGTCAATCGAATTTTATGCCTTTAGGGATCCGTCCAACGGAATCAGCTTCGGGTAGTCCCACATATCTTGGTTTGACCGAGGTAGCCGCGATAACATCGACTGCGACTCCGTTTGAGGCATACAACACGTTTGGTAATTACACTCTTATTCATCCGAATTTGGGTTGGATCGACCAAACTACCGGTGCTAGCGTTCCTGAACCATCTAGTCTGGTTCTGTTGGGAATGTTTGCGACTTTTGGTGGTTTGAAACGGCGACGGCGGGAAGCATCAAAGTCTGCTACTTGTTAAGTCTTGCCTGCTTCATCCAGCGATCCTGTTGGGCAAAATAAAAATTGCCAAACGGACGTTGGACGTAGCAAGGTTCTAATTCTCGTCTCATTTTTGATTGCAAGTTTATCGACGTCTTATCTTGTTAGACCGACACTGTCGGCAGGATTGACTCCAGCCGCTCCAGCGACCAAATCAAACGTCCTTGCAGTATTATCGCCAAGCGTCCACTCTGACGAAACCGCCGCAACAGCTATCAAACTGGTGAGAAGAGCATACTCCACCATACTAGCCCCGCGCTCGTCACTGGCAAGCGCAGTAAATGAAAGCAGCTGAAAGATTCTTCTAGCCATCTCGCTCACCTAAAAACTAAAATCTAAAACCGTTGAAGCTCATAGCTTCCACACCCTGATATTTAGATCGACCTACCTGACTAATCGTTCTCAACAAGTCAGCGGTACTGCCGCGTGAATATGAGCCACGCCAATTCAATCAGCACTTACAGCGGTCCTCCAATCGCGTTGGTATATCGGGTAGTTAGCTTTCCATCGTCGATGTGCACAGGTGTCTCTGTGGCACGAAGTGTAGTTGTGGAATGGGTTCCATCCGAAACGACAGTTTGTCGGTGTTTGACTGATCTAGTGTGACGTTGTAATCAAATAACAACAACACACGGAGGGTCACGCGATGGAGAAGTATAGTCGCGAATTGCCTTGTCTAACGATTCTTGCCTTCGCAGCGTAGAAGTGTGTTGAACGGACTTTCTGCTCTCAATCGCTGAGCGATCGATGGCCAAACGTGCGAAAACCAGGACCGAAGGCAAAGCTTACGAAGTCAAGAACTGGAACGAGTATAATGAATCGCTCGTCAGGCGAGGCGATGTGACGCTCTGGCTGGAAGAAGATGTGCTCATCGGCTGGGAACACGAGAATCTCGAAACCAAGGTCGGCCAACCCTACACCTACAGCGACACAGCAATTCGCTGCCTACTCTCGCTGCGAGAAGTCTTTGGGCTGACCTACCGTCAGACCGAAGGCTTCGGTCGTTCACTTGTGAAGCTGATGGGCGCTGAAGTGAAGATTCCAGACTACACGAGCCTGCAAAAACGGGCCGCCAAGATAGAGATTTCTCTGTCGGTGAAGCCTACGAAAGGTCCACGGGACATCGTGGTCGATAGCACAGGTCTGAAAGTCTATGGTGAGGGCGAATGGAAAGCACGCAAGCATGGCGTGAGCAAGCGTCGCACGTGGCGCAAGCTGCACGTGGGGATCGATCCTGAAACGGGAGAGATCATTGCGGAACTTCTCACCGAGAACGACCAGCACGATGGCGACCAAGTCGACGGCATACTTGCTCAAGTGGAAGAGCCGATCGTCAATTTCTACGGCGATGGGGCCTACGATCAACCGAAGGTCTATGACCGTTTGGAGTGGGAAGCAACCGAGCCTATCATTCCTCCGCGAAAGAACGCGATGCTCTGGCAGCATGGCAATTCTAGCCAGCCTCGTTTGCCACGTGATGAGGCCTTGCGTGAGATTCGTCGCACGGGTCGCCGTTCTTGGAAGGTGCAGGCCGGTTACCACACGCGGATCTTGGTCGAGACGACCATGTATCGCTTGAAAGCGATCTTCGGCGGTAAGCTCACCAGTCGCAAGTTGTGCAATCAGCGGACCGAAGCAAGGCTACGCTGCCAAATCCTCAACCAGTTCACCCAACTCGGAATGCCACTCGTTCAGTGGAATTAGGCGACAAGGCCATTCCAATATATAGATGTTCTATCAGTAGAGGTCGTGGAGACCCGCTCAAATAGGAAAACGCAACTGTAGTACTAGTGTCAG
This sequence comes from Adhaeretor mobilis, assembly GCF_007741515.1. Taxonomy (GTDB): domain Bacteria; phylum Planctomycetota; class Planctomycetia; order Pirellulales; family Lacipirellulaceae; genus Adhaeretor; species Adhaeretor mobilis. The sequence continues at coordinate 3,541,064 of NZ_CP036263.1, read as the reverse complement.
GAAGGGGGCCTGCTATGAGCCGTACTCCCACGCTTTCGACGAAGATAGCCAGACACATTAAGAAAGTCCCATTTGGGAAAGCCGAGCCAGTGGCTGAGACTGGCAACCTTAAACCTTCAAGGAGGACAGTAGCATGATTAGTGAGAACTTTAAGACCAAAACGGCTTGGACGGTGATCGCATCGACCGTGATGATCACGGTAGTTGGCAGCCAACCTAAGGTGACTGCAGCAGCCATTTCATAAGAAGCGGTCGTTGGCGAGGCCTCTCGCGTTACAGCCCTAACGGAGGAGGTCGCCAACAGGGACAAAACCGGGACAAGCGGGTTCCCTAAAACGACCGACGGCCCGCAGACTCTGGAAAACCAGTGGTCTGCGAGCCGTTGTGTTTCTCAAGCGGAGGGCAAGGGACTCGAACCCTCAACCCCTTGCGGGGCAACTGATTTCGAATCAGTCTGCTAGCCATTCGCTTACCCTCCGGAACGGGAGCCTCCCGCTGTGACAACTAATTTATACCGCTGACGACGGTTGGGCAAGCGCGGTTTGCAGTAAGTGGTGGGCTTGTCCATGGGATTACCTAAACCGCAAAGTACCCCGCCGGTCGCAATGTCCGCGCGGCAAAAGCCCTACCAACGGACCCAGTGGGTGCATGTTTTAACGACGCAACGGCCCGCTCCGCTTTTGCCGGTTTCATGCCATGTGAGCCGTGTAAGCCGGGAAAGTGAATCCCTCGCTCCTTGCCAGAGCGCTGGTCGATGTAATGGGTATCCCGATCCTGAATCGAGCCTCCTTGTGAGTCTCCAGAAGTCCCGCCCTCCCCCTCCCACCTGGAACCTCCGTATGCCTAAAGAAAAAACGATCCGTGTCGTGACCCGCGGCAAGACTGGCGAGCTACGCACTCGCGACTACTCCCACGAAGACGATCTGATGAAGATGCACACCCAAATTGGCGTGGACGATTGCAGCACCGATTTGAGCTTGCGTGGGCTGCCTGTTTTTCGCGGCCTCATTGGGCCGATGCCCGAGAGCAAAGATATCGTTCGCTACGAAACGCCCGAAGTATTCGAAAGCCTTACCAAAGAGTGGGGTGCCGTTACGCCCAAGCGACGTTCAAGAAGTAAGTCGACAAGAACCAGGACGGCAAGTGCGAAATAGCAATTGATCCTGATGCCGACAGAAAATAGGAGCCGCTTGCTCTCAGTCTCGAAGAGATTGAAGTAAGCGGCTCTTTCGCATTTCTATGACTGAGGAGACGGGAGCAATTCTGCCCCCTGCCCACTCGAAACTATTCTAGTACCTTCCACCCGTCGGTGGTCGCCAGCCAGTGGCTTGGCGGGGAGGATCGTTCTCGAGGGCGACGCCTCCGAGCGGTTTCGCGGCGATGGCAGTTCTGTTGGAACTGGGCAGCGATGTACTAGGACGTGCTGCCAGGGTAGCCGATGGGCCGCGTGTATCGGCCAAGGCAGTGTTACTAGACCGCCCGGCGGTTGGGCTCAGCGCGACGCGAGTTTCGGTCACTTCTTCCGCAGTGCGATAGGTTGTTACTGGTACCTGTACGGTGCGCGTTTCAGGTACCCAAGCACTACGCGTGACCGGCACACTCACTGTGCCAACTTGTTGCTGCCACGTGGTCACGGGCCTCATTTCATGCGTCCAGTAAGGTGTTACCAGTGGGTTCCAACGTCCCTTGAGTTTCGAGACCATTTGATACTGTGTGACCGGCACACTGTAGAGTTGCTGGGATTGGTAGTTGTCGGTCGTGATCTGTTGCTTGTAAGTCGTTTGCGTTTGGTCACGCATCTCTGTGACGGGTACTTGGCGTTGCGACACGCGGCGAGTGATTTGGTAGCCATCGCGAACCTCTTGGGTCACTTTTGCTGAGGCAGGTTGAGGTGCTAGCAAGAGCGCAGCCGTGGCCGTGATGGCGAGAAAATCGTGTCTTGGGGCTTTCTTCGTCATGGAAATAGTCCTCGTCGGTGAGCGGCGAGTTTGCAACGGCCCGCTTCCAAGCTGCCGCGAAGGCAACTCGGAGCTAGACCACTCGAAAAAATAGATAAAGCCGTGAGAAGAGAGATCAAGAGCAGCGTAACTACAATCGGCACTTCTAGGTGACTATCGGCAAGATGCCGAGGGCTGCATTAACAGAGGCGGAATAGCCACGGCGATCCGCATGCAGATCGCCCATTTTTACAGCGAATCTACTGTGGCTAGGTCAACTCGCGACTACAGGAATCGACGCAATTTGGATCGGCCATCCCATCCATATCGGGTCGGGAATGTTTGGCATCGACCTGCTGGACCCGTGCTAGCGAATCGGTGATAATCGTCGCTGGTATTAAGCATCGCCACCACAAGTGCAGAGGGTCTTCTGCAAGGATTAGAACGTGATAAGTGACCAACTACTGGAAATCCTCCGCTGCCCGCAGGATCGCTCGGCTTTGCATCACGCGGACGCGGATCAGATTCAACGAATTAATGAACGGATCAAATCACAAGAACTCACCAATGTGGGGGGGGAACGCGTAAAGAAGCAGCTCGATGGCGGACTAATTCGCGAGTCGGGCGACCTGCTCTACCCTGTGATCGAACAGATCGCTGTGATGCTACCCGATGAAGCGATCGACCTTACCTCTACTAACTGAATTCCTCCACTTTCCTATCTCTGACTTTCTCACTCCCTCGTTCTCCTTGGCCAATGACCATCTTCAAGAAAATCATCGACGGCGAGATCCCTGCGGACATTGTTTACGAAGATGAACAATGCTTGGCTTTTCGCGATGTGTCGCCGCAGGCGCCCACACACGTGTTGGTGATTCCGAAGAAGGAAATTGTTTCGATTGAGCAACTGGCCGAAGAGGATGCCCCTCTGCTGGGACACTTGTGGCTAGTGATTCGCAACGTGGCCCGCGAACTAGGTGTTGCAGAGGATGGTTATCGCGTGGTCGTCAATTGCGGTCGCGACGGCGGGCAAGAAGTTGGGCACCTGCACTTTCACTTGCTAGCAGGGCGGAAGCTCGAATGGCCGCCCGGGTAAGGAAAATCGCGATTCGCTCCACGAATCGTGTTCGCAGTCGTGATTGTGAATCAGCAAACGTCAGTTAACGAACCTTTGCTCATCAAGTGCTAGTTTGCTTGAGACAAGATTCGCGGAGCGAATCACGACCAACATCGCTCGAGTCACTTGGCAGGAAAGCTAACTTCCTCAAGGATCGCACGGAGCTGCTCCTGGAAATTCGGTCCTGCGCCAATGAACACGCGAGCCACTGTCCCTTCGCGATCGATCACCACAGTCTGGGGAATACCACTCACCTGATAACGCTCCGTGGCAACGCCATCGCGGTCGAGGGCCACAGTGGGGGCAACCTTCATGCGTTCTAGCGCGCGTGCGATTTTCGGGGGCGACTCTTGGAGGTTTACCGCCACGATTTCTACATTGCGGTTTGCGAACTCCTCGCTGAGCTGTTCGATCATGGGCATCGCTTGTGTACAAGGGCCGCACCAACTGGCCCAGAAGTCGAGCACTAAGACCTTGCCCCGGTAGTCACTCACCTTAAAGGTTTTCTTGTCGAGCTTGCCATCGATGACAAAGGGCAGGCTCATGTCGGGAGCTGGCTGCCCGACCAACGGTGACTCGGCCCCAGCACTTCCTTCCTCGTCCCCCTCGCGGGGTTCGACCGCGTGATGCATTTTCCAACGCTGGTAGGCTAGCTCAGCGGCCACCTGCTCGATTTGTTCCCCAAGCAACAGTTGATCGACTTGTCCAAGATCGACACTGCACTTTGCAAGGACGCGACTCGTACCCAGAAGGCTTTTGCCGTCGAACTCTTCAGGCATAAATGTGAGTCGCACGCCGTCAGATCGCACGGCCTGAACGCGTAGGCCGGAGAAGTTTGGGTCGCTATCATCGGGTGTTGCATCTTGCTCGTGTGCGGGCACTTCGTCGAGTGAGGCGGTTTCAGTTTTCTCAATTGGTGGTGGATCGCCTAGCCAAATGATGCGAGCGATGCGCCGACGCTCGATCTCACGTTTCTCCAGACGAACCTCTATGATAGCCCTTTTGTCATCAAGGCTGACAACTCGGCAACGCAGATAGTCTCCGAAAATAGAGACCAAGAGGTGCGTAGGCGGATTGTCGCGTTGCAGTCGCGGAAGGGTTAGTAACTGTTCGCGGCGATCGCTGGTGACGCGCCCGTCCACACCTTTAACGATCAGCTCCGCCGCTTTGATTTCACTGTGGGGCACAAAGGTTGCTTCCGTCATCGGAGACTTGAAAGTCACGCCGCGATCATCGATCGACTCGATTCGGCACGGCAGTTTGTCACCCGCTTTCAGATAGATAGCCGGACTTCCTTCACCTAGGGTCGAACTACTACCACCGGTGAAGGCGTTGAGTAGCCCGCCCATGAATTGGGGACGTTGCACACGGTTGGGTTGAACACGCTGATTCGAATGTGCTTTTGGCTTGGGGGGGGGATCGCGATAGACAAGTCTCCCGGTGATCTCGTTGCTTAGCGGTAGAGCGGTGTCTGCACCCCGCGGTTGCCAGTGAAGGCAGGATGCTTGGTCGTCCGATCTGCCCGGGACGAGTATTCCCTTCACTGAGGAAGTTGCCAGCTCCAGTCGCGCCAGCTGGCCATTGGGCACCTTGCGTGCTAATTTGAGCGCCTGTGCTTCGCCCCCGTCGGGAATGCCAACGATGGCTCGCACAGCCTCAAGCGGTAGTGTCAGGTTCCCTTGAAGTGCACTACTGGTCAGTTCCAAAGAGTCTTCGCCTATCTTGGTTAGCGTGCCATGCAATCGCATCCCCTCATGAAGTGAAACACGCACGCTCCCTTGTGCTGTCTGGGGCTCGCCAGCAAAGGAGAAGTCGAGAATCTCCGCAGCGACGATTTTCCTTTCAGTCGTTTCGTTCGTCTCTTCGCTGGTGATTGCAGCGCCTGAGAACTGGTACTCCTGACGCTGTGAGTCGTAGCTGGTCAATTCGCCGGCCAGGGTTTCACCGCTGCGAAGTTGCACGCGTGCTTGGCCAGCTTCCACAGACTCGGCCGATTGGCCGTTCCAGCGGCTGACTCGGAGTCGCTCTATCGTGAGGTCGCCGTCGCGGTTTACAAATTGGATGCCGCCGTATTGTTTTTGCCCCTTCTTGCGATTGGGTAGCAACACACCAACGAGTTTCTCGACTTGCCCTTGCTGCTTGGGCGGATCCGTTGAAGCCACGACTCGGAGGTCCGACTCGATTCGCCCCGAAGGCGAGGCGACAATCATACGTCCAGCTGCTTGATCGAGGTAAAGCAATAAATTCACGCGACCGTGGCCCTTATCAAGATCCTTAACTAGCGAGAGATCAGCCTCTTTCTGAGTCTCACGAACAGCAACCAACGAACTGGAAAGCACATCAAGCATGAATGCCTGCTTGAAGACGGCATCCGTCCCATCGACGCCCAGGCCGACGGAGAAATCTGGCTTGCGGTCCCAAGAGAGCTCCAGCTCAATACACGACTTTTCGGGCAGTTTGAGATTGCGAAACAAAGAGACTTGCTTCTCTCTCGATTTGAGTGCGCCCGAAACTTGTCGCCACCCTTTCTTTTTTGAGGAAGTCCAGCCAGTGAGATCATCAGGGCCGAGATACAGGAGGTCGGCACCATTGTTCCAAGAGGAAACTCGTCGAATGCTTGCTTTACGTAACTTAAACTCTTCCTGCTGGTCTGTGCGAATCGTGAGCCAGGTTTCGTCGAGGCTTAGCAGGTCGCCGAAAACCAAATCGCCACCATGCAATTCAAAACACCATTCGCCCTGGGGTTGAACCTGCTGGTCTGGGCGCGAGAATTGGACCGAGGTGACTGCTGCCCAGGGGTACTTGAATGTTCCTTGTGCGAAGGAGGGCGCCCAGCTGATGCTTTGCGAATCACTTGTGGGTAGCGGCCGACCGGCAAGGAAGTCGCCTGTTGCCAAATGTAAAACGGCTTCTTGCGAATTCTTGGCCTGCACGGCTGCGCTAGAATGCAAGTTCGGCAGCGAAGCGATGCATACTAACGCGAGGATAGTTCGTATTGCAAGCACTGCGTTCACCGCTCGTAGATGGGTAGGAATCGGTAATTCAGGGCAAGCGCGAGGAGCGACATCTTGGTGCTAACCTCAGGGCCAAACTGCCCCGTGAAGCTGCCGTCTTTCTTTTGCTTAGCCTTCAAACGACGCACGAGTAGCTTATTCCACTTCTCCCATGCTTCAATATCTCCCTGGAATAACGCTTGGGCTTCGTAGTAGTCAGCGTACTCTTGGTAGTGGTTGCTGCCGGTTTGCTCGAGTCTTGCTGTGAGATAGCCAAGCGTTGCTTTGAACTCGGGCAAGTCTTTGCGTCGGGCGACGGAGTAGACGAGCGACGCAATGGATATCCTGGCAATCGATTCATCAAAACCGCCACCGAAGCCTCCGGAGTAACCGACTTGGCCTGTGTCGGAGGTCATGTTCGTGTAGTAGTTGATCGCTTTGTCAATCGATTCGTCAGGGACCTCAATGCCTGCATTTCGCGCTGCCAGCAGACCGACGAGCACCGCACCACTGACCGAAGTATCCGCGTCGTTCGCCTGAGGGGAATATCGCCACGCGCCGGTCGGATTATTCTTCTGCGAAGTAATTGCCGAGCGCACCGCCAGCTCCAACGCCTGCCCAATCGTACGCTTGTTCTGCGCACCAGCTGGCCACAGATTGCGTTCATCGACAGCCCCGTAAGCTTCGGCAAGACCCAACATGGCAAAGCCGTGATGATACATGGAATTGCCGAAGTAGCCGGTCTGGGCATTTTGCGAATTGATGATGCTGCGGAGTGCTTTGCGGAGATTTGTACTGTAGACGCCAAAGTTGGGGTCTTCCCCAGAGGCGAGAAACACCATGACTCCCATTCCTGTGGTCCCTGGTCCGCTGTAGCCGCCGGTCCATTTGCCTTCGGCAGTTTGCTTCGTGGCTAAGTATTGCAAGCCGCGATCATACATTTCGCGCACATCGCGAGGCACGACTTCGCCATAGCGCACATTGGGGAGTTGGGCGTCGACATGACTACAAAGGCCGCTCCAAGCGGTCACAATGGCAGTGATCGCCAGGGAGTATCGCAGAAGCATAAAGAAATTCTTCATGGTTGTTTTCTCATGTTGGCCGCCGAGCAAAGTCGTCGGCTCACTTCCTAGCGGTCTATGCGAACAGGGGCATCAACAGGCGCATCAATGACTTCGCCCTGAATCTCTCCGTTTGCATTTCTGCCTACAAACTCCTCGACCGCGCGGTCAATCTGGGCTTCGCGTGTTGCCTGCTTGACGGCGGGGACTTCGTCTTCTTCTTCAAACGGCACCACGCCCTGGCTTTCTAGGTGGTGCTTGTAACCGCGGCCCTTCTGATACATCTTTACCAAAGCTCGCCCTTGAGCGCCATCCACAGCCTTAGTGATCTTTTTCTTGGCAACTTGGCTCAAGTGATAACTCAGGTAGATTTGATCGTTCTGACCGAAGATCGAAGGCGGCTGCGTTTCAGCAAGAATGAGTTGGACCAAACGCTCCCGCTGTTTCGCATGCAGTGGAATCGCTTTTTCCAGCTGCAAGATGTGCAATTCTATGAGTGCTTGGTAACGAAATTGCCGGCGCTCGCGTTCAGCCTTACGACGTTCCAGTCCCTGCTGTTTGTTGAGCGTGCCGTCGGCCACCTTCTTGTATATCGAGTCTGCATTGAAGAGCCCAGCACCCAGCTTTTGCTGTAAGGGCTGGATGTCGTTCCAGATTTTGTTGAACTCATTCTGGTCGTGACGAACCTCCATGAATTTGTTCCGCACTTTCGCGTACTCATTGAAGAATTGCCGAATATCGTACTGCCCTGCTAGGCGGAGCTTCATCTCTTGAGACTTGTTGAGTTCGCATGCTCGGCTCATCTCTTCGACTGTAAGGGTTAGCTGCCTCTCCAATTTCTTTAAGGCAGCATCGGCTGAACCCTGGTGTTGAAAAACCCACTGCTCGAACTGCTCGGGTGAGACCTCGAATTGATTCTGGACGGCGGCGGCTTGGTCCTCGAACTCCAGCCAGCCATCGTCTTCGGCGTGCAGCGGAGTTATCAAGAAGGCGAGTAGGGTCAGCCTCCGAAGGAATTCGCAGAGTTTGCAGGATTTGCGATGCATCACGAGGGGCTTCCTTGCTTGACGGGCTGCTTCGGAGGGTTCGCAGCCTGTGGCTCGGAGAGTTCCTCCGGGACAAAGGGCTCCACTTGGGCACCATTGTGCATGAAATGCATACCGCCGAAGAAGTGCTGCCGATTATTCTTTTGCATGTCCTTCCAGATTTCTTGCTGACGCTTATTAAGCAAAGGCTTCATGAGTTTGTCCGGCAGTTGCGGTATCGTTTCGTTGCCATGCACAAGGTTCTCGACGCTATTCATCCAGTTGACTTTCCAACTCTTTTCTAGCATGGTCATCAGGTCGATGCGTTGTTCGGTTGTGAGAATCAATCGCCTATCAAGCATCGCTGTCAGGTTGCGAACGCCAACCTGTTTCTTGAATGCGGCGCGCTCTCGCTTGTCCGCTGAGTAGAGCTTTTGCTGCTGCTCGTTGAGATGGTCGTGAGCAGCTTGCTTCAGGGCTTGCTCGATTGCCGTTTGCGGGTTGGAACTCACTTGTCTGCCGTTGCGAACGTGTACAGCGGGTACCGCGAGGCCCATTCCGCCTCCCCCCTGGTTTTGCTTAAATTGCTGCACGGCGAAAGCTCGTACCGATTGTGTCATCGCTTGTTTGCAGTCTTCAAGAATCGCCTTTTGCTGCTCCAGCGAGGGCCGGCACACGCTTCGTAGATGGTGCAGCTTGGCGTTGAGCTGCGGCTTGTATTGATTGAGGAACTGTTGCTCCATCTGCAAGATTGCTGGGTCGACGACTGCTAGCGGAAAGCCTTTCCAGTCGTTCTCTTTGGCCCGGTTCACCAGGGCGCTTTGGGTGGCGAAATCGCTAAGCCCGACGAGCGGCAAGCTAGTGATTGTTGCCACATAAGCGGCTTCTGAATGGCTAGATTCCTGGGCGGGTGCCGCAAGGACCACGGGAGCGAATTGGGCTTGATCGAAAAGTATATCGAGCGCGCTCGTCCGGCTCGAACTACCGAATATGGCTATTAGTGCTAAGCAAGTTGTAAACCGCATTACTCGGCCTCCGCTTTTTCGAGGCGACTGAAGTACTCGTCGAGACCGGAACGGAATTCTGCGGGCAGCGATTCTCCCGATTCGCCTGTGGCGTGGGAGACATCTCGTTCTTCGCGGACTTCCTTATTGTTTTGGCCGCGACCCAAGAGCGCGATGGCCGGTGTATCGGTATCGCCGCCACCACCGCCACCAGGGCTTGAACCACCTCCGCCACCACCGGGTGACATCTTCTTGGAACGCAGAACCAACTCGATCACTTCAGTCTCGGCGGCAATGGCCGGTGGACCTGTTTCGGGGAGAGAGAGGATATCGACGGCTTCGTCCATGACCTGTGATACAGCGGTGAGAATCTGCAGCTCCTTGCCGAAGTGCTTCTCGGCATCTTTCAACTCGCGAATCCGATCACCAAGGTCGATGACGCGTAAGTTTAAATCGTCTTGCGATTCGGAAAGACGGCGGGCTTCCTCCGCGTGGACAAGTTCCTCGACGGCTGCCTTGGCCTGCTCGGCAACGCGAGTTTCTTCGCGGAGATTGATCTCTGCTTCGAGAATCTTCATGGCTTCGAGTACCAACGATGGTGGCAGACTGTCTGGCGAGGCTCCACCAGGACACTGACCAGAACATGCAGGATCGATCAAGTCGTCTGCCCAACGGTCCATCGAATCGCTCCAGAACTCGGTTTGGGCAATGGCGAGACCCTGCTTCTTCTGAATGTCTTCGCCCAACCTGCGGAGTCCACCAATGACATCGTCTTCTCGCATTTCATCGAGAACCGATTTGAAACGGGTCATGCGGCGGCGCTGATAGTAGGCATCGAGATCGTCCATGATGAACGAGACATCAAGCGTGCCCTTCTCCTCTTCCTTGGTTAGCTCCTTGAGCTCCGACTGGCGATTGCCACCCAGGGCATCGGCCGACATGCCGAAGGCATCAGTTAGCTGATCGCCTACGCGGCCGCCAATTTTGTATTGGTGACGCGACGCGGCTTTGAGTCGTTTGACGAGCGTGCTGCCCTCGAGGTTGGCGAGAATTTCATTGAGCTCGTCTGCGATTTTCTCAAACTCAGCAAGCAAGTCTTCCTGCTCAGTGATTGCCTCGTCGAGTTTTTCCTCAGCGGGCGTTTGTTCGGCCTTGGGTTTCTTCGGTGCCTTGCCCATCACAGTGGTCGTGGGCAGCGTGAGCTTACCCTTGCTGCTTTTCTTCAGTAGATCGTCTGGTTCTAAGTCGGTTTCTGGTGCGGAATGACTCGACTCGCGATCAGCGATCGAGGGAACCTGCGGTTTGGGTTTGTCGTTGGGGTCCATCTTTGTTGCCTTGCCGCCGCTCGATGTGTCGCGGATCATGCCGGCTGAAGGCGCTGTTTTTCCTTGGTTCGGTTTGCCGGCCAGCTTGGGCGCCTCGGAAGACTTTTGTAGCAGATCGGCGACCGAAGGCATGCGGTTCTCAGAGATTTCACCCAACACGCCCAACATTTCCGCCCAGCGCTCTAAGTGCCCCACGCCGATCTCTGAATTGCGCGAGGCTTCACGTACTAGTTCTTCGCCGGCAGCGGTGAGACGCCGCAGACGACGCCCGTTGGTGCGTTCGGCGGCGGCTTGTTTCTCTACCTGACGGCGCGTGTCGGCTTGGTCCAATTCGGCTGCTGTCATATCTCGTAGTTCGCGATTGGTTTCGTAGAGTTGCAATTCTCGGTCGCGCACTTCGAGCGCTTGTCGATGCCATTTGTTGAGTTGCTCTGTCATCCAGATGGCGTGCTGATCGGGTGTGAGTACATAGAGCAAATGCGGCGGGGAGTAGACGCGTCCGCGATCGGGAAAATAGTCTTCCGCGAACACTCGCAGCTCAACCGGCTGAGGATCGATGCCCAGCGACTTGGCGGAGAACACGCCTTGGGCGGATAGTCTCTCTGCCTGGTGGTCGCCTGCGGCAAGCATGCGTTCCCCTTTGACGGGATTTTCCACGGCTTGGGCAAAACCGGTCCACTGGAAACCAACGCGTTGCACGCCGTAGTCGTCGCGAGCTCGGACTTGGAATTTCAAGAGCTCGGTTTCCAGAACTACCTTCTGTCGTGGCAGGTTCTCAATAACGAGCGTGGGTGCTTCGTCGTCGATTGCTGAAAGCGAGACCTTGAAAGGCTCAACGCCGCTCAGGCCGTGGTGATCGGTCCAAGAGATTTCATGCTTTGCCGACTCCTCGACCAACTCTTCTTCGCTGCGAATGGTCGCACCCTGGGGAGTGTAACTCTTGTCATCGATTGCGGCATTGGCCAAATCGCGGCTTGCCGTTGCTATCAATGCGACGCGACTTCCGTAGACGACAGACAACGCGCCGCCACGTACGTCCTTTTCGAGAGGATCGCTTCTGCCAAGATACTCAGGCAAGTGAATGGTAGCCGTGAGCATGGTAAGCTCTGGCCGCAACGTGGGCTCGATTTTCACGCTATGTTTAGCATCTCCGACGAAGATGTTCATATTGCCCTCTCCAATTTGGGCGGGCATTTCTAAGCGGTAGAGTTGCTGAGAACGCTGTGCAGTAACAGGCCGTTGATTCCCGATACGGGCTTCGGCTGCGTCGGGCTGCCAGCGTGATTTCTGTTTTAACTTGAGGTCCATCTCGAAGGGTTCGCCGTGAGCCACAATCATGTTTTCGGGGAGCGGCTCTAGCGCAGCGAACGTGTATCGCGGCGTTTCACTCCAGGGTTGTGTTAGTCGTGCCCAAGCATTGGCTGCGGCGTCGGGGAACAATGCCGCAATCGCTACTACTCCGGCAATCCCAGTAGCAGCAGCTGTTGACCAGAGGCGTCGGCGCGAAGGTGGCGTAGCGGTGGTGAAGTCGCGTTTTTGCGCGTCCGTGGCGACTTGATTGATGGCTGCCGCAACGAGCGTCTTCGAGCGAGCTTGTTCGCTGCGATCCTCAGCCAGTTCGATAACACCGAGAAGCTGATCGCCGATCCGCGGCATCTTCTTGCTCAACAGGCGGGCCAACTGTTTCAGCTTGCGGCGCTTCCAGACCCAATGATGTAAGTACCAAGGCACTACTGCGCAGCCCACTAGTGCGGTAAAGAAAACAGCCGTGCGCACAAGAGCCGGTGTGTTGCCTAGTCGATCGAGTGCGAACACAGCCAAGTAGGCCATGACTAGGCTGAACACGGCGATCGCTACTGCTTCTGTGAGTTTGAGAAACCAAACTGCACGGCGATACCCGTGAAGTTGATCCTCTAGCGATTCGGGAACATGGAGGTCCGTGTTGCCTTTGATATCATTCATGGCATGCGCTCGATTCCATTGACGAATTGGTTATTCCTCTTCACCCCGCGGCTTGCGCCGAGGGCTACTTTCTCACGCTTACATTCTACAAGCAGCGTTGCAACTACCTGCTTTGAGCTTTTGACGCCCTATATCAGTCCTGCTACTTTTCTAAGCGACCAGAACAATCCTAGCAAAATAATCAGTACAGCGGCGGCTACGGGGTGGCTCCAAAGTTGTAGACGACGCATCTCAGCGGGAGGTTCCGGTAGGTCGGCAAGTCGCCGAACTACCTCATTTGCCTTGGTAATATCGATCATTTGCCCTCGAGTCACGCGGGCAATTTCCGCTAGTACCTCGGGCCGCGCTGGTTTGCCGACACTTTCTGCGGCGTCGCCCTGGACGTAAAAGCTGGTTTCTAGCACACCGCCAGTTTGCTTCGCACTTAGGGACACTTCGTGCTTACCGGGCTCGACCGCCGTGAACTGCCCGGTGAACGCGCCCCACTCGTCTCCCACAGAACGGAATCGCACAGTCTTCGCTTTGCCCGAAGGCGCCACAATTCGCGCAGCGACATCGCCCTTGGAGAGCGGCTCGCCGGAGAGTTCCATGACGTTGGCATTCAGAGTGAGCGTCTGACGGATCAGCGGTTGATCAGGCGAATAGTAAAGCCGCATTGTTTCGCCCTTGGCCATGTTCCTTTGGTAGGCCATCCAACGCACGACTTGCCCCCAGAAACGATAGTGATACTTGTCTTCCACGCCCTTGCGCCAACGCCACGCACCATCGGTGCCCATGAACAACACCTTACCCGCGCCAAAGGTGCGCGTAGCCAGCAGTGGTAAGCGGCCATACTCGTTGGTGGCCGATTCGTGTACGCATAACACTTCGCTGCCGGCTTTGGCACGGAGCACCGGTGCGTACCACTGGAATCCTGGCAAGCCTTCCCAGACTTCGATATTGTCGTCGCGCGTGTCGGCTAGCTTGGTGAGCAAGCTGCGGCGGCCCATCTCCGTGAGTTCAAAGTGATTAGGCGTGCGTGAGCCCCAGCCGTCAGTCTGCGCGAGATCAAGCATCACGGGGTACAGCGGTTCGAGCTCGGTGTCGAGTAAACTGAACTGTCGGCCCTGCATTCCTGGCATGAAGACGAGTCCGCTGGCTTGATGCTCGACGAGTCCCTTGAGTAGCCGGCACTGTTCTTCAGTGAGCTGGTTTTCTTCGCAGCCCACATCGCCGAGAAACACCACGTCGAACTTTGCTAGTTCATCAAGTCCTTCAGGAAACGCTTTGATGTAGTCTTGATTGCCGCCACCCTGTTTGGTGAGCTTGGGATGGAAGAGCAGGCAGGAGACCTCAATGCCAGGGTCGCGCGAAAGTGCATTGCGCAGATAGCGATACTCCCAACGGGGGTACGACTCCACCACAAGGACACGCAGCTTTTCTTCGCGGACAGCGATCGGTGCGCTCAGTTCATTGTTGAGGGCGAGACGTTCGTCGCCATGCGGTGGCACGGTGAGCTTCACGGTAAAATCGCCCGTTTCGGATGGCTTCCAGAGAATGGCATCGGTCGAGCGGCTCATCGCGGCTACGCGCACCTCTTTGGTGAGCGACTCACCTCCAGAGGTTTTTAACTCAACGGTCGCTACGTAGTCGCGGGGCAGTGAACTATCAATCGTGAAGGGGATCCGTACCTGCTTGCCAGCAATTCCAAAAGTCGGTGCATCGAGACTCACTAAGTCCACATCGGGAAGTCGCGTTGGGCTGCCAACTGGAATCGTAAACACGGGAGTTTCGCGAAGTCGCAATCGTGTGGCCGCCTCTACGGGTGGCTTTCCGGCATTCCAATCGCCGTCTGACGCCATGACGACCGCCAGCAAGTGATCGTGCTTGTCGGCGGCTCCGGTTAATGGATCGAACAAGTTCGTTCGACTACCGGCCGTAGCCGGTTCACCGGCACGAAGCTCATCCTCACTGTTTTCCTTCGGAGTACCTCCTTGAGCACCAATCGCATCACTGGCACCAGAGAACGGTTCGATCACCACGTTGATCCGCTCGTCGAGCTTTTGCCAAAACGCTTTGTTGGTGAGCTGCTTGATTGTTTCGTCTCGGGCGACTGCTTCGCCCGGTTTGTCGGGCGCTACTACGTCACGTGTTTTCATGCTGGGAGAATCATCCCACAGCACGACCACGGTGGGGCGCTGGTCGGGACGGAACTCCTCGATCCATTCGGGCTGGTTGAATAGCACAGCCGCCATGATGGCCACAGTGAGCCGGAGCATTTCCAGCAACCCCGTGCTACGTCGATAATCGCTGCGCCGCCAAGCGATGGCTGAGAACACGGCTACCGCAATGACTGCAAGCACCGAGAAGATGAGCGTCCAAGGGGTCCATTGGAACAGGAGTGACTGCGTGCTTCTCATGCCGCGCCCCCTCCGGTGAGTTGAGCTTCCTCTGAGCGATTGGCCTCTTCGGTGCGTTTGGTGGGGATTGAAGGTCGAGCGGCGGAGGGAACGACGGCTGCGGGTTGGGTGATCTTCGGTAGGCAAAGAGCCGCTTCTACAACGAGTGCCAACAACATTGCACCCAGGAACAGCCGCCAGATTTCTTGCACGATTCCACCGCCAGTGCCAGCGGTGCGATCTACACGGTCGAAGTCTAAGCCTTCAAACAGGCGGTAGACGCGAGTCTCGGCTACGGTGCTGGTGAGGTCTTCCTTAAGGGGGCGATTCACGGCCAGTAGCTTGTCGTCACTCGCATAGACGCCGCGATGGTATTGGTAGTCCGTCGAGAGGACTGCCTCTCCGGGACTGCCAACGCCGTCAGCCGTTTGCCTCCAGGGTTCGGCGGAAGGGGGGAACGCCTGGCCGGCATTTTGGAGACGTGTTGCACCGAGGGACTTAGCCCCATCGTCGATCATACGCTGCACGGTCGCATAGAGGACCACTCCATCAGCAGCGAGCGACGAATCTCGCGGGTCGGCCGTAGTACTGCAGAAATACACGCCTCCGCGATCAGTAGTGACTCGGGAGAGCAATGGTATGCCGCCCGGCAAGGAAGCCAATGTCGTCGCCTCACCTGCAAGCATGCAGTGGCGTTTCACCTTCCATTTGCCCACCGGCAGCGAGCCGCCGCTCTGTGTGTTTGCTAGCAAGCCTTGGTCGCCTCGCCAGGTGTCGGTCGCGAGCGCCTTCTTGTTCTCCACCCAGTGTTGCCATTCCATGCCGTATGCTTGGCGACTGGTAGGATCGCGCGGTGGGAAAAACACCACCTGCCCTCCCCTTTGCACAAAGGTGTTCACTAGTTCTGCTGCTTTTCCCGTGGGCAGCGGGGCTTGCCACAGCACGAGTGCTAATTCTTCCCAAGCGAGCGTTTGGAGTGAATCGGCCGTGACGATCTCCGCTTCGTTGGTCATGCCCGGCGAAGGGGCGATCGACGCGGCTAGTCGCATCGCGCGAACTCGTTCAGGCTCTTCCGCCACTACGGCAGTGCGTCGAACGGGAGGTTCGTCGAAAACAAAAAATGCTTGGTCGTCGGCAGGATTACTATCGGCCGGCAACGATACGCGGCCCCAGCCTTGTGTGCTCTCGCCGTTGAGGGGAATACGATGGTCCTTGAGTTCGTATTGTGAGCTGGCTATCTCCACAGTCATTTCGGAACGAGCACCGTCGATTTCAAAACGCAGAGGAAGTGTTTGTTTCTCGGTTGAAGAACTTTCGCCAGCCAAGTCGCGAGTAATCACTAGCGACACGACCAGTTGTGCTTGGTTGCCTACCGTCTCGCGACGAGCATCGGTTACTCGGATCGCGGCATTTCGCATTCCTGTGGCACCCTTGGGCGTCGCATAGGCTAGCAAGTGGAAGCGTACTTCCTGGGGGAACTTAATAAATGCCTCACGCAGCGAAGCCCACCTTCCGCTAGTCGCTCGCCAATCGTGCTCTCGCAAGTCGGATGCAATCCAGATTTCAGTGTGCCCCGGATTGTTAGCCTTAATGTAGTCGTGGGCCGCTTGCATCATTTCCGGCAAATCAGCTGAAGCGCTGGCGCCGGTCGTGTGCGGTGCGTCAATGAGCGCTGCCGGTGAAGCAATCTCCTGGGGTTGCACCGTCGCACTATCGATCAAAACCCAGCGAGTGGAGCCGAGCGTTTCCAAGGTGTCGACCAACTCTCGCCGTGCAGTGTCTAGCTTCGAAATCCCACCGGCGGCTTGGTGTTGCATGCTGGGTGAGCGATCTAGCAGGATGATTGTCGTGTCCGCCTTGCCGCCTGCGGCCACGCCCAACCAACCGCTGGCCAAGGGGCGGCTGACGGCAAAGATTAACCCTGCCACCGCCAGTACACGCATCGCCATGATGAGCCACCGCCGCAGGCGAGCGTAGCCGCGCGACATACGATTGGCAGCGAGCAGGAACTTCATCGCCCCCCAATCGACCGTCTGGTAACGTCGCTGATTGATCAAGTGAATGATCACCGGCAGCGCGATCAGCGGCAAAGCAGCGAGCAGCCAAGGCTGGATGAAAGTCATCGCTTGCCTCGCATTTGCGTACGGCGAATGAGAAATCGCATCAGCACTTGTTCGTAGTCTTCGTCAATGCGTACTTCGTGATAATCGACACCCGTTTCAAGCACGATCTGCCGCAAGTCGTCTTGATACTGCCTGAGCGCCTTGTGGTATCGATCTGCGATCTCTGTAGGCTCTGCGAAGATGCTCGTGCCTCCTTCCATGTCTTGGAAGCGTACCGGGCGGCGGAACTGGAAACTCAATTCTTGTGGATCGAGCAAATGGAACGCAGCTAAGTCGTGGCGGCGGAATCGCAGGTGCTCGAAGCATTCACGAAGTTCTGAAGGTTCAACAAACAGGTCCGAAATGACGACGATCAACGCGCGTTGGCGAATCGTTTCTGCTAGCTCGTGCAAGACGGGCACGAGTTGTGTGTCGCCTTCGGGCACGGTTTCTTCGAGCGTATCAAACACGTGCATGAGGTGGGCTGGGTTGCGCCGCGGAGGAATGTCTTTCACGATGCCCCCAGCGACACAAGTGAGCCCCACGGCATCGCCCTGTTGCACGGCCAGGTAGCCGAGCGAACCGGCCAAGCGACGTGCGTAATCGATCTTGGTCATGCCCTCGGCACCACTTGCTGAGCCGAATGCCATCGAGCCGCTTGTGTCGAGTACCAGGCAAAGCCGCAAGTTCGTGTCGGCCTCGAACTCTTTCACGTAGTATCGCCCAGTGCGACCCAGCGCGCGCCAGTGCAGTCGACGCAGGTCGTCGCCAGGCACATACTTGCGATACTCAGCAAATTCGACACTCGCTCCACGATGGGGGCTAGGGTGCCGCCCTGACACGCTCCCCTGCATGGCCCGCCGCGCAAACATCGGCACACTCGCCAACCGCGCCAGCACAGTTGGTTCAAGAAACTCGCGAGATTGGCCGTCGGTCAGCATTTGTTTGGGTTGGTGACGTTTAGTTTTGAACCACAGAGATCACAGAGATTACAGAGGAAACTTTGAGAGCTTCGTGACGATTCAATCCTTGCTCGTTTCAATCACGTTGTCATTTTGCTTCCCTTGGCATTCTGCTACTCTGCTTTCAAGCACCGTTAGTTTTTCTTGTAGCTGCTCTAACTGCTTTTCGATCGATGGTTCTCCGAAGGAATGGTCGAACATCAATGCAACAACAAGGAGAGACAAACAGACTCCTTGCATTATGAATAGTGGCTTATAAGGACTATCCTTAAGGTGCCACATTTCTGAGAAGGGACCGAGGACACGATTAGTTGTTTGATTACTCAACTCCGTGCCCTCTGTGCTCTCTGTGGTTCAAAACAATGTGGATTGCCAAGCCAGGAAGCCTATTCCTCTGTATTCGTCTCCTCAATCAGCCGCTTTACAATTTCACGGGCATCGATCCCCTCGGCCTGGGCGGCAAAGGTAGTAATGACGCGATGCGTAAGTACCGGTGCAGCTACTTCCTGAACATCTTCCAGGCGAACCATGTAGCTGCCCATCAAGGCTGCGCGCGCTTTTGCACCGAGGATCAGGTTTTGCACGGCACGCGGGCCGGCTCCCCAGGAAACTAGCGGGCGGAGCCATTCGGGGGCGTCTTTACTGTTCGGGCGAGTCTTACGAACGAGCCGCGCGGCATACGTATAGATATGGTCTGGCACGGGCACGCGGCGAACTAGTTCTTGGTGGCGAATGATCTCTTGGCTGTCCATCAGTCGGTCGAGAGTTGGCAGAGCACCGCCAGTAGTGGTGCGGGCAATTTCGATTTCTTCGACTTCAGATGGATAGTCCAGTTCAATGAGGAACATGAACCGATCGAGCTGCGCCTCGGGCAGCGGATACGTGCCTTCCTGCTCAACCGGGTTTTGCGTAGCGAGCACCAAAAACGGCGGCGGCAGGTCGAACGGTTTGCCGACCGCGGTGACTTTGCCTTCTTGCATCGCTTCAAGCATGGCCGCTTGAGTTTTTGGCGGGGCACGATTGATTTCGTCGGCCAAGACGACATTTGCAAAAACAGGGCCGTGTACGAATTCAAATACACGCTTCCCTTCGGGCGTCTCTTGCAAGATATCCGTGCCGGTGATGTCCATGGGCATCAAGTCGGGCGTGAACTGAATGCGGCTAAAGTCCAGCGACATGGTCTCGGCCAGCTTGCTCACGAGCAAGGTCTTCGCCAAGCCGGGCACGCCCATCAGCAAAGCATGGCCCCGCGCAAATAGGCAGACTGCAAGGAGCTCGACTACACCTTCTTGCCCGATGATCACTTTGCCCAATTCATCGCGTAGCTTCGTATAGGCCCCGCGCAACTCATCAATCGCGGCGACATCGTCGTCGGATAGCTTCTCGGGCTCAGAGCCAGAAAGTGAAAGGGACTGTGGTACTGAGGATTGGGGGACAGACGTCTGAGACATAGGCAGCGGTCCTCTGCTGAATTGGTCGCGGAGAAAGGAGGCGGGGCATGCAAGGGTAATTGAGCGGAACGGCACGCAGGCTTCGACGACGCAGGCAGGCCCTAAGTTTCAATTATCCAGCACTTGACGCAAAGATTCCACTAGAGCCATTCGCTTTTCTACGGAATTCCTTGGAAAAACGTGCGAAGAAAGTAGCAATAATTCCGCAAAAAAATTGCGTGAACGGTTCTTGTGCCGCGAACATTGCCTCTTATGTAGCGAGTCTCAGGCCGTAAGCCAGCAAAAGAAATGGCTGGCTATCTCTCCGGTTAATGACGCTCCCAGCTCGCTGAGCGGCTAGGATTTCAATACGTGGCCGACGCGTTCTGCTTCATTGACTTTCATCTCTTTAAACAGCTCTAACTCACCCGTCGCCACGTCGTACATGGACCCCATGATGGCCACGTCGCCCGATTTGACCATCCGGGCAATCGCTGGGCTTTCTTGAATGATGTGATCCACCGTCCGTTGGACATTCTCGCGAGCCACGTTGTCTATGAAATCCTCTCGTTCGTCGGGCTCGAGCTGATTAAGACGCCTGCACGCACTGTGGTCGATTGACTGGGATATCTCTTGCAGAATTCGGTCGATGTGATCGCACCCGTCCGGCGTGCGGTGCCTCTCGCCTGCTTCAACGGCGCCGACTGCAGAAGTGACGGCACCGCAACGGGTGTGACCCATCACGAGAATCAACTTGGCACCGGCAATTGCGCAGCCGTACTCGATACTGCCCACGACTTTGCGACTGGTGACGTTGCCTGCCACGCGCACCGTGAACAGGTCTCCGACGCCAGCATCGAAGATCAGTTCCACGGGAGCTCGCGAGTCGATGCAACTCAGCACCACGGCCAGTGGGTGCTGGGCTTCGGCGGTACCATCGACCTGTCGAGAGAGACTTCGATTGATGCGTTCTCCGCCGAGGAACCGGCGGTGCCCTTCGCGAAGGATCTCCAGCACTTGGGCTGGAGTGATTGCCTCTTGCAATTCCCGCGTGGCATAGTCAACGAATTGGATATGGTCTGCCAACTCGTATTTATTACGGAAGCCTTGCAAGCTGACCTGCACACCGCGAGCTGGCCCAACTTTTTGTTTAAAATCACGAATCAAGTCCAAGACATCGGGGTCGATGTAGTCCGTCTTGGAAGCGTCGATCAGCAGATGCCCTCCTTTGGGAGTCTTGTCGAATACCTCAGAGAGGGCCGCCCGCTTAAAGAAGCTCACCTGTTCAGCCAATTCGATACGTGTGATGTCGCCGCCGACATGCTTTTCGACGAACTGGCGAATTGGTCGCCGCAGGTTGCTGTTGAGGATGAAGCTGATGGCGACGACCAAACCGATCAATACCCCGACAAGTAAATCCGTAAAGACAATTGCAAAAACTGTTACGAAGAACGGGAACCATTGATAACGTCCACCAGCGACCATTTGCTTCACTAGCGTCGGACTTGCTAGCTTGAACCCTGTGACCAGCAGGATGGCAGCTAGCGAAGCGATGGGGATCATATTCAGCCAAGTCGGCAGAAACAGCACGCAGAGCAGTAGCAAGATCCCATGGAAGATTGCCGCCAATTTTGTCTGGCCGCCGGCATTGATGTTGACCGAGCTGCGAATGATGACTGATGTCACTGGCAAAGCGCCAAGGAAGCCAGCTGCTACATTACCAAAACCTTGGGCAACCAATTCACGACTTGGCGGGGAGTTGCGTTTCTTGGGATCGAGATTGTCTACCGCCTCCAGATTGAGGAGCGTTTCCAGCGAGGCGACTAATGCAATCGTAATCGCGCCCATGTAGATGGCAGGGTTGAGCCATTGGGCAAAGTCGGGCGTTTTCAAAAACTGTGTGAAGCCCGCCACGGTTTCCGCCACGGGAACTTCCACCAAGTGCTTTCCGCCGATGACCCACTGCTCGTCCAGGCCACCAAAGAGCCGGTTGACGATAACGCCTAGCACGACCACCACCAGTGGTGCTGGGACGCCAGAGTTTTTCAGGAATTTGGAGCGACCCCAAGCAAACAAAAACGCGATCGAACCTAGCCCAATCGCCATGGCTCCCCAATGCAAATCGCCGACGATCGCAAACAACTCGGAGAAGGTATTTTGGTCGTCCGGTTGGAAAAACGACATTTCCCCTTCAGGATCGGCGTCGTGTCCAAAGACGTGGGGTATCTGCTTAAGGATCAGCAGCACACCAATTGCTGCCAACAGTCCTTTAATGACACTCGTTGGGAAGAACTTTGCCAAGTTTCCTGCGCCGGCCAAGCCCATAGCTATTTGAAGAACCCCGGCGGCAGTGACGGCCAGCAAGAACCCCCGGAAGCCGAGCGTGTCGATTTGCGAAGCGACAATCGCAATCAAACCAGCAGCCGGTCCGCTCACGCTGGTTTGCGATCCGCTAAGAAAGCCCACCAAGACGCCACCGATAATCCCGGACAGAACTCCGGCGATTGGGTCGGCGCCCGAAGCCACTGCCACACCCAGGCATAGCGGTAAGGCAACTAAGAAAACAACGAGCGAGGACAGAAGGTCCTTGGGGACGGTCTTGGGAGATAGCAGGCTTGTGTTCGTCATCTCAGGCTCTGACCATAGGGTCATAAAAGTAAAAAATGGCGACTTAAGTAGCGTAAGTGCTTACGTTGCATAAGCGAGGTAGGGCGAGCAGTTTAGCAATCAATCAGATCGTAGAGAAGCCGATTCGTTCCAGTGGGGTTAAAGAATTGCAAACAAAATTGGAATTCTTCGTGTGACAAAATTCTCCCGATTCTGCCTTGTACAATGGACAGTTCCGAGATGTGTCCCAACTGATATGAAATTCGCCAGAATGAGCGTATTAAAATAAGTCTTCCCATGATGAGCACAGTAAATAAGTCTGCCGATTTCCTGCTCGCGCGAGCCCAACAGGGTTCGGGCGAAAGCTTGGGGCAACTGCTGCAGCTCTATACCAACTATTTGCGAATTCTTGTGGTGTCGCAGTTGGATGGCAAGTTGAGACAGCGAGTGAGTCCTTCAGATGTAGTGCAGGAGACTTTCTTCGAGGCGCATCGAGACTTTCAACAATTCCGTGGCAAAACCACGCCCGAATTTCTTGCCTGGTTGCGCAAGATTCTTGTCAATAACCTACATACCGTAGTTGAGAAGCACGTGCTGGCTGGTAAGCGAGATGTGCGCCGCGAAGTCAGCGCAGAGAAGCTTGGTGCCGATTTAGAGAAATCGACCCTACGACTTGATGCATTTCTCCCGGACCCAGGCGAGTCGCCGAGCATGCATTTACAACAACGAGAAATGCAAGTCCGGCTTGCCAACGAGCTAGCCGCCCTGCCCGAAGATTACCGGGATGCAATCGTGATGCGTCATCTGGAAGGATTACCTTTTGAGGAAATTGGCCGGCGCATGGATCGCACTGCCGGCGCGGTCCGCATGCTCTGGCTCCGCGCGATCAAACTGTTGCGAGAACGAATGGCGACGGACGATGATTCGTCGGGAGTGAACACGTGAGCGAGTACCGAATTTCCGACACCACTACTGAAAGTGATCTCGACCCACGGCTGGCCGAAGCCCTTGATCTCTATTTGCGCGAACTTGAATCGGACGGTGCTCCACCCGATCTTGATCGCATCATTACGAATTATTCAGATTTGGACCAGGAAATCCGCTCGTACGCAGAGAGTCTCCACCTGCTGCACGGCTTGGCTGAGGATTGCCATCAGAGTGACAAGCCCACGAGTGCGCTGCCAGTGAGCGAGACGAAGCAGTTAGGTGATTTCCAGCTCCTGAAGGAAATCGGCCGCGGAGCGATGGGCGTCGTCTACGAGGCGCGGCAACTTTCGCTAGATCGCACCGTAGCAGTCAAAGTCCTTCCCTTTGCGGCGGTACTCGACCCGCAGCAGATTGCTCGCTTTCGTACCGAAGCCCAAGCGGCGGCTCAATTGCACCATCCGCATATCGTTCCAGTGTTTGGCGTCGGACAGGAGCGTGGTGTTCATTTTTTTGCCATGCAATTTGTCGAGGGGCAATCGCTAGAAGCGGCGATCTCGGAATTACGAGACTGTTCGGACGGCCGATCTCCAGGTCCAGGCCGCTCCAGTAACCCGGAAGGTGGCATTTCCGATCAGGAGTTCTCCACGCAAGTCGCGATTACCTCGCGCTTGCATATCAACTCGGTGGCGCGCTTGGCCGCTGAAGCGGCCAAGGCCTTGCATCACGCTCATGAAAACGGTGTTGTTCATCGTGACATAAAACCTTCCAATCTCTTGATCGATGCTCAAGGCAAACTTTGGGTCACTGACTTCGGTCTGGCAAGAATGCAAGCTGGCGTTGGGGTCACTGCCACTGGCGACGTGCTGGGAACATTGCGCTATATGAGCCCCGAGCAAGCGGCCGGTAAGAACGCACTGGTCGATGCACGTAGCGACGTGTACAGCCTGGGCGCAACGCTCTACGAACTGCTCACGCTGCAGCCCGTTCACCCGGGTGACGATCGCCAACAGCTGCTAACAGATATCGCTATGCGCGCGCCGACGTCGCTGCGTAAGCTAAACCCAGCAATCCCCTTCGACCTAGAGACCGTCGTACTCAAGGCGCTCTCAAAAGACATCGCTAGTCGCTACTCAACGGCAGGAGAGTTCGCTGATGATTTGCAGCGATTTCTGACAGGCAAACCGACCCAAGCAAAACGCCCGAGCCTGGTGGATCGCAGCGTGAAATGGGCTGTCAGACATCGTCATGTAGCTACGGCATCGGCCGTTGTACTTGCTGTGCTTGCAGGTCTTTCCACATTCAGTGTTTGGCGAATTTCTGGCGAGCAAGAACTCACAAAGGCTGCCTTGCAACAATCGCAGCAGAGCTTGCAGAGTGCCGAGCGGCACCTCGCTCAAGCGCGACAGGTGGTCGATCGCTTCGGCGGACAATTGGCTGGGGAGTTGGCGGCCCTGCCTGGCAGTGAGTCCATACGTCGCAAGCTGCTTATCGATACGCTGGCCTACTATCGCGAGTTCCTCAAGCAAGCAAAGGCCGGTGAACAAATATCCGGTGCCGTGTCCGCCGATGTCGCAGAGACGGCTTTTCGAGCGGCAGTCATTGCTCAGCAGTTGGGAGATCGGCCCCAGTCCGGGCAGCTTTACGAGCAAGCACGCAAGCATTGGCTTGCCTTGCTTGAATTCAATCCTGAGGACGTTCAACTCCTTTCCAGTTTAGCGAAGTGCGACAATAACCGGGCTGAGTTGTTGTCTCATGCTGGCGAACTGGCGTTGGCTCGAAAGGCTTATGAAGCCTCGATTGCAAGACTGCGACAACTCTCAGAGAAGCACTCCGCAAGCGGTGAGTACACCGTGACCCTTGCCGAGACGATGAGCAATTTGGGACTATTGGAAGCGCAAGCCTCGCGGCACGAAGTAGCAGAGTCGCTCTTGATGCAGGCTATCGACTTACTCGAAGGCCATGCCGCTGAGGAAGACTCGGATCGAAGTCGACATGATTTGGCCATCGCACTGAACAATCTGAGCTATGTGCTCCGTCAGACAGAGCCGACAGGATCATTGCAGGCTTGCGAATGGGCAAAGGTGATTCTTGAATCGCTGACTACCAACAATCCACATGAGCGCGAGTACCGCAGCGACCTAGCCCAATGTCTGAGCAACGAAGCGGCCCTGCATTCTAGTTCCGGTAACACTTCTGCGGCTCGTGATGCTTGCCTCGCGGCGATCAAGCTGCAGCGTCGGCTCATTCGTCAAGCTCCAGGAATGCCAGGGTATCGTAGGAATCTGGCTGTGAGTTTGAACAACTTTGCGCAGTTCGCAGGCAATGCTCAGCGCGATGAGGCCTTGCAGTATTTCGAAGATGCGCTGGAAGTTGTTTCGCAACTGGCCGAGGATTACCCGCAGGAACCGGAGTTCGCCAGCTTGCAGGCAGGCATCCTCAACAATCAGGGAATGCAGTACGAACGGCTGCTCCAGTGGGAAGAAGCGTCCGGTGTGTATCAAGAGGCAATCGTGGTGCAGCGCAAGGTTTTCGAAACTCGACCCACGGTCGAGGCTCGTGACCAACTGAGTCGGCACTACTTCAATTACGGTCGGTCCCTTCGAGAATCGGGTGATCCGGCCACTGCGATCGAAGTGGCCCTGCAACGCAAAGCCTTGTGGCCGAAGCATGGCGAGCACCTCTACCAAGTAGCGATCGAGCTGGCACAAGCGGCGGAACTCGTGAATGTAGAAAAGGTTACGGCTGATGTTGATATCCTCAAGCCAAGCGCGGAAACTGCGCGACTTGCTGCCATAGAAACATGGCAAGAATCCCTTGCAGCAGGTTATACTGGTAGCCCGCTAGGCGAGGATGCTCTCGCTAAGCGGGGCGAAGCTACCTTGCAGGCCTTAGTCGCACAAGCAGAATCAAAGATACCTCCTGCAGAACTGTTGGAGAGCGAGTCGCCATGAATCCAGTAGTCAGAGATATTGAACGTCGCCGATTGCGCCTCGAACATCTCGAGCAGCGGCTGGTGCTGTCTACGGTGATGGAAGTTCCAGGCTTTGAGATATCGGGCGGCGATAATTTCCTCCAGTCTCCCTCTGCATTGATTGCACTGACCGGAGAAGGAGTCTCGCTTAGCGAAGGAGGATCTATCTACTTCAGCTTCGGAGCTGCGAGCACAAGCCAAACCGCTGGCTTAGGCACAATAGGAAATGTATTCGACGGCGATAGTGATGCTGTCTTGTCAGGGGATGGAATCGACGAGTTCATCGTGGACCGCGCCGTATCAGACGGGGTGGGTTTTTCTCCGTCCTTAAATCATGGGGAAGACTTGGGACTTAGCTCTGGTCTAGTGCCATTTCCTACGCAGTTGCCCGTGGGTGAAGGGGGAGAGATCGTAGTGACGAAGCCAGTGCAGCCCCCCGGTGTATCGCCCATCGAGGAGTACCCAACGGAGGAGGCGCAGAGCGAGCATGAGTCTGCGGCAAGTAGAGTGGCAGAAGTAACCAGGCCTGCCTTAGAAAACGTACGGGTGCGTGCCTCCTGGTTTGAAGTCGCTGCCGCGGAGAAACAAGGGAGTCATGCAAAGCCAGATCGTGCAGCGTGGAGTGAAGATTCAGTAGCTAGTTCCCAGCACGGTGACCAACAGCCCAGTGACCAACAGGAATCGCAACCGACGAGTACTAGAATAAGTAAGAACGCAGCTGGGCGCGACGATCAAACTCGCCTTGTGTTTCGCTCTGTAAGTTTTAAGACAGCTGATGCTGAGCCCAACAATCTACAATTGGAAACCAACTCACATCCAATATCGCCAACTGACGAATTCCCCTCGCAGAGCCGCGATTCCGTCACTAGGTCATCAGACGAGACCACTCGGGACTCTGCAATTAGCGCAGTGTTCACCGAGCTAGGTACGAAGGGCATCATCGCAAGCGAAGCAGGCAAAAATGCCAGACAAGATTCTCAGTCCGCCTGGATTACCCACGATACGTCGCACATCGTAGGCATGGCGCTCGTGGCACTGCTTTCGGTCGATCACCTCCAGCGGCGTCAGGGCCGGCAGGAGTCTGACTCGGGAGTTGAGGGATTTTCTAAGCGTCGCAAAACTCGCGGCAGTGTTTCTCGTTAATCGAACGACTTCGCCAACGCCGGCTTGCCAAAGTAGTAACCTTGGATGTGGTCGAAGCCGAGTTGCTCGCATGTTTCTAGCTCGCCGGCAGTTTCGACTCCTTCGGCCAGCGCTGCAACGCCCATGTCGCGTACCATGCTCACCAGACTGCTCAACATACGCTGGCGGCCTTCACTTGCCTCGTTGATGCCGCGAATCAAGCTAATATCGAACTTTAAATAGTCTGGCGGCACCTCCACCAGTTCTAGCATGCGAGCCTGGCCCGCGCCAAAGTCGTCGTAGGCAAGGCCGATGCCCATATCGTTGAGAGCGGCACGAAGTTCGCGCATTTGACCGACTTGCGTAACCGAGGCCTCGTGGATTTCCAAGACGAGGCGATCTCCGTCGCAGAGCTCTAGCAGTTCTCGAAGGGAGAATTCCAGTAGTGCGGAGTCTTCCATCTCGGCCGGGTGTGTGTTGGCGAACAAGAGTGGGCGTTTTGGAAGGTCCTTGGAATACCTCACGCCTTCGTTTCGCATGATACGACTTAGTTCGGCTTCCAGTCCTAGTACCGCTGCGGCTGAGAACATAGCGTGCGGCGAGGTGAGCCCGAAGAGCCGGCTTCGACCGAGAATCTCGTAGCCAATGACTTCTCTCGAGCTGACGTTAACAATTGGCTGAAAGTGTGGTATGACGGCGCGTTCGGTGACGAGCTTGTCAAACTGAATAAGAGCCAAAGCTCGGTCAGCTGCGTCGTCGTGCAGGGTCTGTGAATTGCGAATTGGTGAGGTATTCTTGACGCGGAACACCATGTGGGCGAACTGCACAAGGTCGCCATTGGCAAGTTTGAATGAATCTTCAATACGAATGCCGTTGACGAAGGTGCCGTTGCTGCTTTGCAGGTCGCGCACATAGAGACCTTCGTTATTGAGGTTCAGCTCTGCATGCTGGCCGGAGACGGTGGCAACGGGAATAACTAGCGAGCAGTCTTGCCGACGCCCTACCGTAAATGGAGTGGCATCGATGCGCACTTGGCGGACGGTTTCGTCTTCATGCATTTGGCCACAAAGCTGCCAATTCACGGTGGCAATGGCTTGTTCTTCAGCTTGCACGAACATAGTGTTGTGTCCTCAACTCAGTCGAAACTTGTGATATTTGTAGGATTTGTTGTGTGGTTAGCTAATGGTCATGACATTTGCGGCAGAGAGGGAACGTCTGCGTTGTAGCAAAGCGATTCCCAAACGGGTACGCTCGGCGGAGCTACTGGTGTTATGAGCGGAAGCCAGTCGATGTCTTTGCGAGAGTGAACGCGGGCGGCGTACTCGGCATAGTCGCGGCGCGAGTTGATGATATCAACAGCCAAGGGCACCAAGGGCAGTTCGGCGGCCTCGCAGCAAAGACTAAATTCTGCTCTTGGGTCGGTGACCAATGCTGTTTCCTCTGCGAACATGGTATCAGTCACCAACCCTCGGTCAGATGCGTCGCTTGTAGGATGAGCAGGTTTAGGAAGTACAGCCAAGTATCGCAGCTTGCCCCCGTATTCGAGTAGCTCCGGGTGAGCTGCTTGGTTAGCTTGGTCCCCGTCAATAGTTTCACGCGCGATTCGGTCGTTTAGATTCTGCTGTTGCATCTGTCGTTGTACTGCTTCGCGGGAGAGATCACGAATCGTCGTCAGCAACCCGGCTCGCACGCGGGAATTGCTCATGACTGTTTCCAACAGTCCGCCATTCTCGGCGAGGAACCCGACGTGCACTGTTTCATCAACTTCAGAAGCCAATTTGGGCAGGCAGGCTTTCATGGCCGGATCCAGCCATTCGTCGAGTGGTCGCAGGAGTGACGAGTCGTCGTCAGTCGAATCGTCTGACCGTTGGATAGCCTCAGCAACATGGTTCAAATGACGACCGAATTCCACGAGGGTTTCACTAAGTGATCTCAGTTCAGAAACCAAAGTTGCCGCTAAGACGCGGGCGGCAAGCGCCGACGCATGGTCTAGCCGCAAACGCACATAGGAAAGCAGGGCCTCTAGCTGTTCAGGCGTGACTACCTCGTTTGCGTTGCCCTTTGTGCTGCTTGCCTGCAGAATCTCTTGGGTTGTGCTGGCCGCCTGGGTCCCCAGACGATCAACGAGCTTTTGAGCATCACGGACAACTGTTTCAAAGTGATCTTGCAACCAGGCGACCGCTCGCTTGGCGCCGGGCAGGCGTTCTTGGCGATCGTCGAGCTTTTCAAGCAACCATCGTCGTAGGTCGCCGGCAAGCTTCAAGCCCAGTGGGCCGACAACACGTTCTACGGGGTCGCCCATGATGCGTACTCCCTTCTCAAAATTCTCCACATGTAAGTCTGAAAATAATTCATCGGCAATGCGTTTCGCTGTTGAAAGATCGAGCAGTTTACCTGCCGCTTCCACTGCTGAAAGAGTCTTTATGAAGAAGCGGTCGACCTTACCGTCGAATCGAGCCTTCATGACTTCGCGGGTTGCAGAACCGAGACCGTCGAGATTCAGTTGCGATTGGGCGATAAGCTGTGCTGCCCCATGCACCAGTTGGTTCGTGTCTGTAGGCTGAGGATCTTGTTGAGTTTCCACGGGTGTTTGTTCCGCCAGCGCACTTGGTTTCCATGCTCGCTGCGAGCCACATCCTGCGATGCCGCCTGACCAGTTCAAAACCACTTGTCGCGAGACGGCCGCCGTGAGGCGTTCCGTTTTGGTTTCTTCAGCAGCAGAAAGGCGCTCGAGGTTAAACGTGCGTAAAGTGGTCTCGGAAGAAGTAGCGCTCCCCGATTGACGGCAACCATGGAAGAATTGCTCTGCCGGAGTGAACGCGTTCAAGTACAAGTATTCTGCCAACGCCTCGCTCGAACGTCCAAATTCCTCCTGGCCCATGCGATCGTCCCAACGCAATAGGTACGTGTTGTCGAACGGCGCAACTCCGGCTGGAAAGCCCGGTAGACCTGCTCCCTCGTCTCCAGGGTAAGCGACTTCGGGCTGACTAAAGTGACGGAACTCGGTGAGCCAGGAATAGGCGTTGACCTTCGCGAGTTCGCTCTGCCGCGTTTCGCTGCCTAAGGAATGTGT
The DNA here is from genome assembly GCF_007741515.1 of Adhaeretor mobilis. Taxonomy (GTDB): domain Bacteria; phylum Planctomycetota; class Planctomycetia; order Pirellulales; family Lacipirellulaceae; genus Adhaeretor; species Adhaeretor mobilis. The sequence goes on along the minus strand of NZ_CP036263.1, from coordinate 3,511,069 downwards.
GAACAGACCCGTGACTTCAGATCCTGTTAGCCCCATTCGCTCCAAAGTGTGACGCACGGCGTAGCCGAGATCAATCGACATTCCGCTGCCGGTGCCGCCGGAGATCGAGGAAACTACGAAAACGCGCACGCTCGACGGATCGACGGGCCCACCCAGCATCTCTGCCGTTTGTTCAGCGGAAGCCGGATCGGTTGCTGCAGTCAATGACAGGCGAATGCGTTGTAGAGTTCGCTGAGCATGATCGACGAGTGCTAGGCGTCCCAATGGACGTAACCCTTCAGTTTCTAGCGAACGCGGGATATTGTAGAGCCAACGACGGCTCAACCAGCGTTGGATTTTCTCTGCTCGATCACGGTATTCCTGTGGCCGACGTAGCGGCAGTTCTAGCTTCTCTTCATTGGTTAGCGACCCTGCTCTGTTCGCGCGGCAAGCACTTGCAAGTGCACTTCCGTCTGTGTCAATCAAGAGCATTTGTACAGAGGGAGTCTCCCCTTTGCAGCGTTGCACGACTTGCTGTTTTAGCCGGGAGAGTACTTCGCAACCAACCCCTCCGATGCCGAGGATAAGCGTTGGTCGGGTGGCAGTGTTTGTTAGATCAATTGGCAAGGCGGGCAGCGTCTCGACTTCGCTATTCTCTGGCGTCGGAGTGCTCAGTAGCATCGATTTCGACATGACTGGTTCGATACTTGCCGCATCCGGCGAGCTATCGAACACCTGCGTCACCAAGCCGGGACGCAGAGCCGATCCCGTCTTGGCCTCGGCCGAGGCGTTGCTCATGTTCTCTCGTGCTTGCGAAGCAATTGGCTGACTCTGACTAGCCCAAGTGCTGGCTTGTCCGGAGAGGGCCTTCACGAATTCACTACACGTTGCGAATCGTCGGTCGGTATTCTTTGCCAACGCGCGAGCGACGAGATAGCGATCTCCCTCGGGAAGCGACGACAAATCGGGGGCTTCATTTAGATGCTGAAGTGTGAGTTCTGCTGCGGTCGTCCCACGAAACGGCAACTGTCCCGTGAGCATTTCTTGGTACAACACAGCGAGACTATATTGATCGCTATGTTTGGAGGGCTGACCCTGAAAGACCTCCGGTGCCGCGTAGAGTGGCGTGAGCCCACCAACCAGTGATACTTGCGTATTCTGGAGGTCTTTTACGAGCCCGTAGTCAGCTACTTTGACGTGGCCGGCTAGCAACAAGAGGTTCTCGGGTTTGATATCCAGATGTTGTAGTGAGTGCTGCTGGCTCAGAAAGTCCAATGCATCTGCTGCATCGCGCAGGTAGCCCAGAATTTCCTCTCTCGGAATCCCGTTCTCACCTCGATTGATGCACTCATCGAAGCGGTCTTTCAGGCTCTCGTCGGCCACCTCGGTGATGATCACCAAACGGTCTTCAAGCACTTCAATGCGTTCGAGCGATAGCAAGAAGGGGTGACGCGCTTCAAGTACCTTATCAAGTGCCTTCAATTCGTTTGACGCGCGTTTCTCGTTGTACTGACCGAAGACGAACTTCACGGCCTTGGTCAAACCACCCGGCGCACTCGCCCGCCATACCTCACCATAGCCTCCGACCCCTAGGCGGTCGAGCAGCGTGTAGCCCGGTATATTCACGTTGGGGCGTTGATGGGAATCCGGTTTATCGTTCATAAGAGGTCTACTCTGTTTTTTTGCTTTTGAGTGCAGACATCATCAGCCGCCTACAACAGCGGTAAAGTAACTACGCACGACGCGATCGATTACTTCGGGCCGCAGTTGCATGGGATTGTCGTTGTAAACGCAGTAGTTGCGAATCTGCATGAGTAAGTCCCGTGGCTGGCAACGCCGTAGCGGCCGGTTGTGTGGCCGGTAATGGGTTTGTACTAAGTAGTCGACTGCCTCGGGGTGGTACTCGCACTGTAGTTTCTTGCAGAACAATTCGAACAGCTTGCGGAATTCCTCGAGTGAGGGATCCCCCACTTCAATCTTGTAGGGAATCCGCCGAAGGAAGGCGTCGTCCGCTAAGTCCTGGGGCTCAAGGTTGGTCGAGAAGATGATCAACTGCTCGAAGGGCACTTGAATCTTCTTGCCGGTAGCAAGCGTGAGGAAATCGTGGCGATTCTCTAAGGGCACAATCCAGCGATTGAGTAGTTCAGTTGGGTTCACGCGTTGGCGACCAAAGTCGTCGATCAACAGGCAACCGCAATTGCTTTTTAATTGCAACGAAGCTTCGCTCACATTGGTATTCGGATCATGGCGAATTTCCAGAGCGTCCATCGTCAATTCACCGCCGACAACAACCGTCGGCCGACGAATTTTGATCCAACGGTTGTCCACGTTGGAAGTTTTCAGGATGCTCGCCTCGTCACCACTAATCGCTTCGTGGAAGGAAGCATCGTAGTACTTGATGAATTGACCATCCTCAGTGATTGTGCGAGGAATCCAGATATGCTGACCAAAGCACTTAGTGATCCGTTTAGCTACGGTCGTCTTGCCGTTGCCCGGCGCACCATAGAGGAATAGGCCTGCACCAGAGTTAATTGCGGGGCCTAGCAGTTCCAACATCTCTTGTTCGACAGAGATGTCGCTGAACGCTTCCTCCAGCTGATGCCTCTTAGCGGCTTCGGCTCGAATGGTTTGTGCATCCACAGACAGTAAGTAGTCTTCCAATGGCACAGGTGCGGGGCCTACATAGGCACAGGCTTTCATAGCCATGCGTGCCCGCTCGCCCCCTTGCTCAGTGAGTGTATAGAAGTAGTCACCGAGAGTTGCCTGCCCGCTGTGACAAAGAATCTGCCGCGAACGCATGGCTAACAGCACGTCTTCCAACAAATTGAAAGGCAAACAAATTTGCTTCGCCACGTCGCGGCCCGAGGCAGAGCCAACCTGTAGAATAAACTTGACAATCAGCGTTTCAATAACCACGGGGCTTACGCCGGTCTCTTCCAACGAACGTGGTACGGCAGGACGATAGGCATCCTCAGTAAGCAAGTTCGCAAGTAAGCTTCCTTGATCATTCCCAGATATTGGGTGGGCCGGCGGATTGGCGGTGATACTCATGAAGTTGAATCCATCCCTCAGAACTTGTATCAGGTCATAACGGGCGCGAACCGGCACTAATAGAGTGCGGCAAAACTACTACAAACCTAGGTTGCCGTTGACAATCGGCAACGATGAAGCCGAAACGTCTGCACGAAGTCGACCAGTTGGCCTCATAGCTGAAATAACCCTCAGAAAAGGACTCGGAAGGGATGGGACAAGAACGATAAACTGGACGAGGCATAGCTAGTGGGCTGGAAGTCGCTTGGTAGAACAGTCGCAATGGGCATTGGCCTTTCGTCAGTCACCTTCCCCTCTGGAGTCCTAAAACACCACGAATAGAATTCGGCTAGAAACAGATGCAGCCCGGGCCCCTATAGCTCGATTGGATAGAGTGTCGGCCTCCGAAGCTGTTAGGCGACAACTTAAGTAACTTGCCGAATCGCAAAAAGACGACTTGTCTTGCAGAGTGATACGCAATTCTCTTCTGTTGCGTTTGGGTAGATAGATCGACCTAGGTCGTCCTACTTCGACCGGAAAATTAATAGGACAGTAATTCATTTCCGTAAACCACCAGCATTGCTGGTGCGTATCCAATAGGCTCCACCCTTCCCGGAGTATAAAAACGGATCCTTCCGAGTAAGGCCCCTGGGGGGGCAGAAGGATCCGTAATAAAGGGCTGGCGCAGCCAATCCCATGTAGAGTGGGACTGCACGTATCATCTTGGGATTGTACCAAAGTATAGGAGACGCAAGCTTACGGTACTTTGCGGGTAGAGATTGGGAAGATTCTCCGCCAGCTTTGTCAGCAGAAGGAAGTGGAACTGGTGGAGGGCAAAGCGATGCCTGACCATGTCCACCTTCTGCTGAGCGTTCCACCGAAGTTTCGCATTTCCAATACAGTGGGATTCTTGAAGGGCAAGAGTGCGATTCGGATCAATCGTGACCTTGAGAAAGTGAAAGACAGCTTGTACGGACGTTCGTTTTGGTCACGCGGTTACTGCGTGAGCACGGAGGGGCTGGATGAAGTGATGATCAAGGAGTACATCCAGAACCAGGAGAAACACGAGCGTGACGGCGAGCGTGGATTGTTTGACCTCGATTAATCCCTAACTAACAGGGCCCCCCTCTTAGGGGCCTTCCTCATACTACCGGCTCTACCGGTAGTTACTGATTAGCCTTGGCAACTGCTCGGCGACCTCTGCCCAAGATTCGCCTACAATGAAAATGAGGACCCCGATCCCGGAGTCGATCACGACGCCCGCCAAGATCGAAACCCGGCTTGGCACCCTCGAGTTTCCCCAGGGCAATCCGACCGACCGCACCGCCGAGAAGGTCTATGAGCATCTGGATTTCATGCACGGCGTAGAGGCCTTCCTCTACGCCTTGCCGGGTGCGTCGGTCCACGCGGCTGGCAGAGGCATCAAGAGCCAGGGTGGAGACAACCAGACGGTATTGATCATAGAGCAACTGATGGACTCCAGGTCACTGTTCCTCACGGCCAGCACCGAAAGCATCTACAGCATGATGTGGCTGGACCTGAAGGAAGGCCCACTGGTGATTGAGTCGCCACCCAATATCCTGGGCATCGTCAACGACCACTGGTTCCGTTACGTCGGGGATATCGGCAACGCGGGACCAGACCAAGGCAAGGGCGGTAAATACCTGCTGCTGCCGCCCGGCTACAAGGACGAGGTGCCGGCGGGTTACTTCGTGCTGCGCTCCGCCACGTACCAAAATCTGTATTTCTGGCGTGGCTTCATCAAGGACGGCAGCACCGCGACCGCGGTCGAAAACACCAAAAAGTTCGCCAAGGTCTACCCGCTGGCGGACGCCAAGACCCCGCCGCCGATGAAGTACATAGATGTCTCCGGCAAGTATTTCAATACCATTGGCGGCAACGACTTCAGCTTCTTCGAGGACATCAAGGAGATCGTCCAGTCGGAACCGAACGACGCCTATAGCCCGGAAATCCTCGGCATGCTTGCCGCCATCGGCATCGAGAAGGGCAAACCCTTCAACCCCGATGAAAAACTCAAGCAGACACTCTCCGAAGCCGTGGCTGTGGGCAATGCCACCGCGCGCACTATCGCGTTCAAGCCCTGGATTAGGGACGCATATCTTCATCCGGGCAGCGCTTGGTTCTTCACTTTTGTCGGCGGCAGCTACCAGTTTCTCTCGCATCCGGGCGTGCGCAACCTCGCGGCACGCGACCTGTTCCATTACAACTATACCGGCATCACCTCGGCGATGGCGTTCGAAATGGTGGGCATCGGCTCGAAGTACGTATTCGCAAGCACCGACTCCGAAGGCAGGCCACTGGAAGGTGCCAAGACCTACAAGATCGAACTGCCACCGAACATCCCGGCCAAGGATTTCTGGTCCTTCGTCGTGTATGATAACCAGACCCGCTCGATGCTACAGACCGACCAGCAGTTCCCAAGCCTAGGCAGCAAAGACAAAGACATCGTCATCAATGCCGACGGCTCTGTGGATGTGTGGTTCGGCCCGACGGTGCCCAAAGGACATGAAAATAATTTGGGTCCAGACTGTTCCCGGCGGGGGCTGGGGTGTGCTGTTGCGCTTGTATGGACCCGAGAAGAGCTGGTTCGACAAGTCCTGGAAGCCGGGCGAGTTCGAACTGGTGAAATAACTACACATAAGAAAGGTACAACAATGAAACGAAAATTACTCAACGCAACGCTTGCACTTAGCGGTGCCGTCACCCTGCTCACTGGATACGAGACCACTGCCCATGCCGAACAGGATGCGCCCACGCTCGCCGAGATGCGCGCCATCGCTAAGGAAGCGTACATCTACGGCTACCCATTAGTGGACAACTACCGTGTCCAGTACGCCTACTACGTGGACGAGAAGAATCCCAATTTCAAGGCGCCGTGGAACCATCTCAAAAATATTCACAGTGTGTTCACGCCGGCCGATACTTCGGTACAGACGCCCAACTCGGACACGCCGTATTCCTGGGCGGGGCTGGACCTGCGTGCCGAGCCGATCGTGATTTCCGTGCCGGCGATCGAGAAGGAGAGGTACTACGACGTTGAGATTTGGGATGCCTATACATTTATTGTTGGCTACGCAGGGTCGAGAACGACTGGCAACGATGCTGGCAGTTTCATGCTGGTCGGGCCGGGCTGGAAGGGCGTGACACCCAAGGGCATCAAGAAGGTCTACGTCTCCGATACGGACTTCGGCGTTGTCGTGATTCGCACGCAGTTGTTCAACCCGGCCGACATCGACAGCGTCAAGAAGATTCAGGCACAATACAAGATGCAGCCGCTGTCCGAGTTCCTGGGAACAACCCCGCCACCAGCCGCACCGGCCGTGGATTTCATCAAGCCACTGGCCAAGGAAGAACAGAAGACTTCACTGGAGTTCTTCAACATCATGAACTTCGTGCTGACCTACAGCCCGACGGTGCCAAGCGAGGTTGACCTGCGGGAACGCTTTGCCAAGATCGGCATCGAGGGTGGCAAGACCTTCGACCCCACCAAGCTCTCGCCGGAAATGAAGACCGCCATCGAGCAGGGTCGCGCCGACGCCTGGCAGGCATTTGCCGGTGGTGTAGAGGAGTTGGACGAGGGAAAGATCACCTCCGGTGATGTCTTCGGCTCTCGCGAGTTCCTGAAGGACAACTATTTGAACCGCTGGATCGGGACCATCGGCATCTACGGCAACGCCAAAGAGGAGGCGATGTATCCTGTCTATCGCTTGGACAGTGCAGGCAATCCACTAAGCGGTGCCAACAAATATACGTTGCACTTTGCAGCAGGCGAATACCCGCCAGTGAATGCGTTCTGGTCGCTGACGATGTATGACTTGCCGCAGAGCTTGTTGGTGGCTAACCCGATCAACCGCTACCTCATCAACTCACCAATGCTGCCGCAGATGAACAAGGACGCGGATGGCGGCCTCACCATCTACATCCAGAACGAATCGCCCGGCAAGGACAAGGAATCGAACTGGTTGCCTGCGCCAAAGGGACCGTTTGCCGCGTACATGCGCCTGTACTGGCCAAAACAAACCGCGCTTGATGGCTCTTGGAAGCAACCCAAGCTTGAGGAAGTGAAGTAAAGGCACGTACGGCGGCCTCACCTGTTAGTGAGAAATTAACTCAATAGCCACTTTCAAGTCGAGGCGCTTTCGAGCCTGCGGTGTCGATGACTGACGGCTCGCACGGCAATTCACAAACTGCCTGGGTGGGACACGCTTGGTTCTAGTCAGGGACCAGACAACTGGGCGAAGTGGCATCAACCTACGCACGAGGAAATTGTCGTTCGGGGCTGCGCTGAATTTCACCTACGCAGTTTCGGATAGCGAGACGCGCAGTCAACCCTGTAGCACATACCCCCAGCCGTTTCCCGTCAACTGGGAATCCCCCCGCCCCACGCGCTTCCAGATTAGTCGTGCAAGATATTGTGGAAATGCAGTACGAGAATCAGCAGAAGTCGAATGAAACCTGAGCTACAGAGGGCTTCGATGAATAGAGTGTCGGCCACTGAAGCGTCTTCGTGACGACTGGAGCGACTTGTAAAAGAGCAATGCATAACTAGTTCTATACACTGAAATCTACTTTTCTGAATTTATGTTTGGGTCGATGCATCGACCTACGTCATCCCTGATCGACCAGAAATGTAATGCAAGGTTTTCTGGCAGGACACATTGCCGAATGAAAATTTGACGCTTGCCAAAGACCTGAAAACGGTTAACGGCAAATGAAGCCAGAGTCTCTCTTGAATAGAGGGACTAATTATTAGCAGAAGTCAATCCACACCTAGTAGAAACAGCATCGAAAAAGCGGCGTGAAAGAATACCGAGAGTATCGGCATAGGTGGTGTACTTCAGGATCGGCACTGTGTCACAGTACAGATCAATTCGACGCACCACCATCCGCACGAATGTGTTGTCCGGTAACCCAGGCCGCGTCATCGCTGGCCAGAAACGAAACGACCGCGGCTATATCATTGGGATGTCCGAGACGCTTGAACGGAGAAAGGTTGCGAAACAACTCCTTCCGTTCTTCAGTACTCCCGGCGAACATGCCAGGCTCGGTGGCTCCGGGGCGGACACTGTTAACGGTGATTCCTCTTGCCCCTAGTTCGTGCGACATCGAAACAAGCATTGCGTCGATTCCCGCCTTCGTCGCCGAATAGGTGCCAGTTCCCATACGAGGGCGTTCGGCCAGCTGCGATGAGATAAAGATCAGCCGTCCACAGTCGCTCAGTCGTCGTGCCGCTCCGCGAAGGGTCAGGAATGTGCCGACTAAATTGACGGAGACTAGTCTTTTGAAATCGCTTAAATCGACTTGCTCAATCGGACAGCTGCCGCCGATGCCTGCGTTTGCCACGAGGACATCCAAGCTGCCGAAATCGGATAACACGGAGTCAAACATGTGTTTAATAGCATCTTCCTCAGTAATGTCTGCACAACGCGCCGACGCAACGCCACCGCAATCAGTAATTTCTCGGACAACGGTTTCTGCGGCCTCATGGTCGTTCAAGTAGTGAACGACCACCCGATATCGGTCACGAGCCAATCGCTTGCAAATCTCGCTGCCGATTCCTCCCGATCCACCAGTGACAATTGCTGTTCGGTGATTGGGCATAACTTGTCCTTCCAGATTCATTCTGAAGATAGTCTCAGATGGTTACTCCTCAGCCATTCTTGAGTGCTCAGGAATAAGGAATTGATAGAACGTTTGTGAACCAGTGCAAAGATCACAAGTAGCGCTGCCCATGACTACTCTTGCGCACTCGCTTCGACTGCTTTGATGACGTCGATCGGCTCGGCTCGTTTCTTGTAGTCCGCATCGAGGAACGCGTAGATAATCTTGCCCGACTTATCAATGACGTATGTTGCTGCAAGTGGTAATTCCATTACATCGTTGCCATTGTATTCAGGCAGTTTAAGTCTATCGCGGTATGCTGGAATGATCGCTTCAGGAAGTTTAAATACGAGCCCATACTTTTGCGCAACTGTGTTGTCTTTGTCGTGCAATGCCACGATATCCAGATCATTTGCCTCGGCCGTTTCCTTGGCCTTCTCGGGCAACTCTGGAGTTAGCACAACCAACCTTGCTCCGGCATGTTCGAGCTTGTCCATGCTCTGCTGCATAGCACGAAGTTGAATGTTGCAATAGGGACACCAACCTCCTCGATACCACATTAGAACAATCGGTCCCTCCTGCCAAAGTTCACTGAGTTTGACTCGCTTCCCGTCCCAGCCAAGCAGTTCGGCATCAATTGCCGCATCGCCAACCTGCTTAGCTGATTTTTCTATGCCTGTCGCTCGGACCGTCTCAATTCCCTGCGCGTACGTCTGACGAACATCTTCCGGTATTCGCGCTGCACTTGTGGCCGCTTTTTCTTCGAGCTGTTTGGCAAGTATAGGTACTTCTCTTGATTGTCTTGAGTCGGAACGTTCGTCTTGATTATTCGGAGGGCCTGTGCATCCGATGAATACACTGACCGCGCCAGCGAGAATAGTAATGTCGAGTGAAATTTTCCTGGTGCTCATTTGTTGTCCTTGTGGGGTGTAGTGTTCTGTTTCACATTGAGGGTGCACAGAGCGACGGCATTTTCGATGATCTTCATTCATTGACGCATTGGTGTTAAGCAGAGTTTCAAACCATCAAGCTCACATCACGGCCCGTACTTTTAGAACTTGTGAAATCTTGCTGTAGCGGGATAGAAGGTTGACTGCCGCAATCACCACGATTGTGATCGCGATGTAGACCAGTTGCCACTTAGGGTTCGATCGCAGAAAAAACTCCGAGAAAATCGCACCAGTCATCGCGCCAGTCGCGTAGAGGCTATTGAAAGTGAACAGAAGGTTGAATTTTTCGCTTCCCTCTTTCTTCATAAGCAGGATTAGTGCGTTCACAAAGAAAGATATGGCGGCGTAACCGATAACGAAGCCTGTACTGATTCTGAAAAATGTTGGATCTATACCAAGTGGTTTTGCCATATCAACAAAAGCTGCGACGGAGACTGGCCATGCTGCAAACTTTGAAACGGTGAACCTGAGGAGGACGAGACCTGAAATCGAATTCAGTACGATCAACAGCGGTTTCATAATCGATTTCCTTTTCCTTTGTTTTGACTAATCGGTCAATATTGGGCAAAAAACAAGGAGCTGCGCTCCTCTGGACTCTGACGTTGCTTTACGGAAATCCTTACCGAGAATTTCAAATTCCTCTTCGATCCCCTCGATAGCCTAAGAAATCATATCAATTGCCTGCTGTGCGACTTGTCGCAACGCGGTTCTTCCGAACGCTCCGCGACCCAGCACACGAATTCCAACTACGAGGGCCACGAGAGCCTTTGCTGTGGGGCGAGTGTCAACCGAGTCGGGAATGACGCCAAGCTCCTTGCCGCAACGGATTCGTCCTTCAAAAAAGGTGACGATCTCTTTGATCCCATCTGTTACGAGTTGTTTGACGTCGTCATCATGTGATGAATACTCGAGCGCGGTATTGAACAGCAAGCACCCCTTCTTGTCGGGATCGTCCAGCGTGGCCTTTACGAGCGAGTTGAAGAACATCGTGATCGCTTCGCGCGGATCATCCACTGTTTCCAGCATTCGTAAATTACTCGTCCTTCGATCATAGCCGTATTTCAGCAGCCCGCGCACGAAAAGATCGTGCTTTCCCTCAAAAGCGTTGTAAAGGCTGCCACGCTTGATTCCTGTCGCGTCCGTTATGTCAGAGATCGATGTCGCAGCGTATCCCTTCTCCCAAAAGACTTCCATTGCCTGTTCAATCACGACTGACTCTTTAAATGATTTTTCCCACGGCATAGGTGTTTCTCGCACTGCTTGTGTCTTCTTCCATGAAGTATACGGTGTTTAGACCGATCGGTCAATACGGTGAAAAAAAGTAAAAGGTTAGCTAGTTCATTGGTTGCCGTTCAGGCGATCTGAACGAAGTATTGAGCCAACGTAGCTTGGGGTCCGGTCGTTGATTAGTTGTGTGACCCAAACCGGCTTGGATTTCCCACAAGCCTTTGATTCACAGTAACATACGTGTTGTGCAGCTAGGTAGGTGTAAACCACCGTATTGGTCAGATCGAATGCTCCATAAGAACAGTCTTCGCATACATGGCTGCAGTGAATGCCATCCACCGCAGTTTCGGATAACTAGACTCGCAGTCAAACCAAAAACCCTTGACCATGACTGCTTCCTGATCGACCGGAAATGTAGTGCAAGGTTTTCTTGCCTGGACGTTTGCTACAGGACATAGGGGCGGCAGATTGCGAAGGTGCGACAAGACTGCTCCAAATATGCGGCTATCTATAAGGCAATGGCTGCACCACGCTGTGCGGCTATTCGTTTCGCTAGGCTGACAGAGTTGCCATCTCGATCGAGAAGCTGCTTGAGCTTGATCGGCAATCTTTGCAGTGCTCAGTACGCTACGCAGTGAAAAGGTCTCACCAATGGCAGCACTCTTGACGTCAGGGCAATCGCATCTAATTACGCTTGAATACTCGTGAGAATGGCTTGCAGTGTTTGGTTATTCCAACCTGCGCGGAGTCGTTTACCGCGCAGGCTTTCTTTGAGCGTAGTGTCTCGCTTGAGAATGGAGAGCGCCAAGCGACGCATTCCGGCAGCGATTTCTTGGCCGTTGCCTTTCCGAAGACGGCTTTGATCTTCTGGGAAAGTTACATCCAGCGACCAATGCAGTGAGTTCTCCACGCTCCAATGGTTACGAACATGTCCTGCTAGGGACCTGACCTTGGGGGGCAGGCTGCTGATGAAAAAGGAAGTCTCTTCACTCAGCTTCTCTCCCGATTTACGATAGCGAAAAACCATGCCAACCGAGCGAAGGTCACGCCACTGCTCAGACAGTTTTGGGGGCGCGGGAGCGACGTAATACTCGCGACGCTCATCGCGGCCGTGATTCTTCTCCACCGTGACATGCCGACGCACGCCACGATAATCCTGATCGCCGTAGTCAATGAACAACTGGAGCAGTTGCTCATGCATCTTTTTTTGATTGCCTTTCACTTGCAAAACGTAATCAGCACCCGCTAGGCGAATCTTCTCAGCAGTTTGCTTCTGGCAATGCATCGCGTCGAGCGTGATGACTGCTCCTTCGATGGCCAGTATCTCCAAAAGCCGTGGTACGGCAGTGATTTCGTTGGACTTTTGCTCCGTCGCGAGTTGTCCGAGCGAGAGATGAAGATCACTGGCCCACGCGTTGACCAGGTGCAAGGCTCCTGTGCCGGACGCTTGGTCGAAAGACCGGCGAAGTGTCTTGCCGTCGATAGCCACGGTCTGGCCTTGCAGATCGAGTTGCAGGCTGGCAACCCAGTTCGCTAGGCAGTGGTAGAATTCTTTGGTGTCCAGCAGCGAGAATACGCGACCCAACGTGTCGTGCGAGGGAATGCCATGCTCCAGAGGCAACCAGGTGCGGAACCAGTCGATCTTCTCATTGCCAAATCGCTCGACATCGGCCCACGAGTCGGCTCCACAGATTGCGCCGCACAAGGCGATAGCCACGATGTCGCTGAGCCGATGTCGCTTGGTCCGTTCCATGCGAGGATCGGTAAGTTCCTCGAAGTGTGTAAGAATGACAGGGGATTTTGTAATCGCCATACGTCGACCTCCGTGCTAGAAATGCTATCGGCGGTTAGATTCCGACCCAACCGCTGAAATGACTTCTACGCAGAGATCGATGTATTCGGTCATTTAGATGCGATTGCCCTGCTCTTGACGTTCCGCTTGAAGAGGATGTCTGAGGAACCGGCGGAATGCGAAAAATCTAAAAATGATGAAGCACTGCGCTGGACTATACCAGTCTCGCGCCGTGCATGATTCCTGGCGGGCCGCAACAGTGTGGTGAGAATTGTTGATGGAGACACTGCTGCGGGACCTCAGCCAGGCGACGCTATTTCAGGGATTGGCATATCGATCTGTCGCTAATCATCTCGGATAAACACGAATCTTCTGAAACCGTTGCGTGAGACCTGCAAACGGATTCCTTTTTTCAAATCCTGATCTGCCATAGCGTCTCGGAACTCGGCAATGGATTTAATTGTCGCACCCCCGACCGAGACGATCACATCTTTGGGTGACGAAGCCAACCCGTACACTGTTTACGACTACACGCCCAGCAGATCCCGCGATGGCCCCGCCAAGTGGCTTGCCGATTACGAAGGTTACTTGCAAGCGGACGCCTACGGCGGTTACGACGGAAGTTTTCATTCGCAGAACGTGACGGAAGTCGCTTGCTGGGCGCATGCGCGGCGAAAGTTTTACGATGCTCAAGACTCAGATGAAGAGCGAGCCACGCAGATGCTGGCGCTCGCTGGCCAGTTGTACGCCGTCGAACGCGAAGCGAAGGATGCCGATGATGCTGCACGACGACAGCTTCGTCAAGAGCGGAGCGTGCCGGTTCTCGATCGCATCAAGTCATGGCTTGATGCCGAGCAAGACGTAGTGCTGCCCCGCGGCCCAATGGCCAAGGCGATCACCTACGCCCAGAACCAGTGGCAGGCGCTCAACACCTTCACCACGCAGGGCTACCTCAACATCGACAACAACGCTAGTGAGGGTGCCGCCCACATTCGTGTAATTTTGCACGCTAGCCCGATCTGATCGCTTCTTTCTACATACCCTTTAGCTCGACCTCTGATGCCCCGGCCAAAGTTTGTTGAGATTGGAAGCCGAGAACTGCCGTGAAAGACAATAAGACGGCAAGGAAAGCCATGCCAATCACGTGCTCGCATTGCAGATAATCCCACAAAGTGAGTCTTGGAGTATCAGGCAAGCTATCAAATCGCCAAAAGGCAACTACACGGAGAATTGCTCCGTGTCGATTGAGCCAATCAGTCGCTTTTGGCCTTAGGAAGCTGCGTAAAGCAAGGGCATCGACCTCGTCAGGCACCCCATAGGTTTGCATCAGCTCCACAGCAACTGCAGTCGCAAATTCATCACCAAAGTCGGTAGTACGGTATCTGCTGAATCCACCAGCTCGCAAACTTAGCTTTTGTCGGTCAAGACGCTGGAACTTAACAATCATTCCTCTGACGGATTTGCGAACCTGAAATGTGGCGTCTAAGTGTCCGATTGCACTGAGTAACTGCGTTGCGATCAGCACATCAACGAGGTTTCCGTGATCATCCTCAACGGCATGATTGATCGTAGTGATCAGTCGGTCGGCTAGAACAACACGATCTTCTAAAGTAAGGTGGCCAAGTTGCTCCAAAGCTAAGACTTCAGCCGCTTTCTGCTTAATGCTGAGCAGCCTCGTACCACGCAAACGGGGGTGCACTAACGATTCACGAGGTTTCTCATGCGGGACGAGTTTCTTGGCGGCTGCAAGGTCGACCAACCCACCTCGAAATGCTGAAGTCATCACGTAGGGATTCTGCTTACCTATCAACTCTTTCTCAAACAACTCTAGGGGCCTGGTTGGATCAAAAGGTTGCTTTGTGTCTCGCAGCCATCCCGCAGCGATCGCCCATTGTTGCCAAGTCGCCGACCCAAAGCGATCGACTTCAGTTGACTCGACATACTCCTGAACGTCTCGCGGCGTGATCGGAAACAAAGTCGACGACCCATACAATGCGGCAAGTAAAAGCAGTGGAATCGCAGAGAAGACAGCCGTGATTCGTTGAAGAGGATGCCTGACTACCAAGACGCCGCATAATGCAATAATGCATGCTCCAAGGCACATGATTGCGGAAGCAAGCGACTGATCCAGCAAGAACGTCCCGCGGCTGAGTTGAGCGATTACTGAGACTAGCTGTCCAAATAGCATTAACGCCGAGGCTATTCCTGCGGCAAGGGTCGCACGGTCGATAAATCCTTCTTTTCCAAGTTTGGTCACCAATACAACAATAGCCGCACCGTAGAAAATAAACACAATAAGCAGAGGAATTGTGTAACCCAGCCACATCAGTACGGTTGCAGCAACGCAGATCGCGATGTGAATTGCTCCATAGGCGTTCCACCACACGGACATTGAATGACGAAGGGTAGCTGGATCACTAGGCTCGGCTGTTGATGAACGCCGCTGAGCGGAACGGATCCGTTGAAATCCCAGCACGAAACCACCTGCCGACAAAAAGAGTATCAGCGGTCCAGATGCTAGCCAGCCAATGAACTTCGCTGCCCAAGGCCCGTTTGCTCCGACTCCCTTACCCAATACACCACCCGCTCCCTTGGCTAACAATGGAAACGGGATGAATGCGGCTGCAGTGCTAAGCCAGTCGAGCGATTTCTGTTGTAGTCTGGGATCTCTCTTCGTGATTGCTTCCTCACACAAGTCCTCAAGGCGTTGATGCACTGCAATCTTGAACTCTGTTCCATCTGGACGATGGATTCGTAATGCGTTCTGAATTTCAGATTCCGAGACTAGTCTGTTGGGATCGGTAGAGCTCATGACTAAGAAGCCTCCTGATCGGAATCTTGGGAGACAACCGAGAGCATTCGAGCAAGCGATTTGCGGGCTTGGTACAATCGACCTTCGACCGCCTTGGGCGTAACCGACAGCAACATTGCCACATCTCTCACACTTGTTTCTTCCAGATAGTGCATGAGTACGACACATCGCTGTTTTTCAGGTAGGTGATCAATCGCCTCACGGAGTCGCCCAACCCGAATATCGTCTTCAGTACCAAGGGGTGCTTCAACGTCTTCCAGCGTTGATGGTTCGACGTAAACAACACGTCGATCCCTCCGCTTATGACTCCGCAACCAGTTCCGAAAATGGTTTCGAGCAACACCCCGTAGCCATCGGCCATAAACCGATGGTTCCTTGAGATCGCCCCGACAAGCGTCACGGTTAATATGTGCGTCTGCAAAGCTGTCTTCAGCAATTTCTACGGCATCATGAAATGGGACACCCCACGAAGCAACAAGCCCGACCAACGGGCCCCGAAATCGCACAATAGCTTCGTCGAGTTCCAAATTACACGCTCCTTACTGGGTAAGTGTCCACTTGAAGAACTAATCCCTCAAGATAATTCGAGAGGGCAGCAAGAATTCATGACTTTGGTGTTTTTTACCGCAGATACCGGCCTTGTCTAACGATTCTTCCCTTCGCAGCGTAGAAGTGTGTTGAACGGACTTTCTTCTCTCAATCGCGGAGCGATCGATGGCCAAACGTGCGAAATCCAGGACTGAGGGCAAAGCTTACGAAGTCAAGAACTGGAACGAGTATAACGAAGCGCTCGTCAGGCGAGGCGACGTGACGCTCTGGCTGGAAGAAGATGTGCTCATCGGCTGGGAACACGAGAATCTCGAAACCAAAGTCGGCCAACCCTACATCTACAGCGACGCAGCAATTCGCTGCCTACTCTCGTTGCGAGAAGTCTTTGGGCTGACCTACCGTCAGACCGAAGGCTTCGGTCGTTCACTGGTGAAGTTGATGGACGCTCAGGTAAAGATCCCTGACTACACGAGCCTGCAAAAGCGGGCCGCCAAGATGGAGATTTCTCTGTCGGTGAAGCCTACGAAAGGTCCACGGGACATCGTGGTCGATAGCACAGGTCTGAAAGTCTACGGAGAGGGAGAGTGGAAAGCACGCAAGCATGGCGTGAGCAAGCGTCGCACGTGGCGCAAGCTGCACGTGGGGATCGATCCTGAAACGGGAGAGATCCTTGCGGAACTTCTCACCGAGAACGACCAGCACGATGGCGACCAAGTCGACGGCTTACTTGCTCAAGTGGAAGAGCCGATCGTCAATTTCTACGGCGATGGGGCCTACGATCAACCGAAGGTCTATGACCGTTTGGAGTGGGAAGCAACCGAGCCGGTAATTCCTCCGCAGAAGAATGCCGTGATTAAACAGCACGGAAATTCTTCGGAGCCTCGTTTGCACGTGATGAAGCGACTCGGGAGATCAAGCGGACGAGTCGCCGGTCTTGGAAGGTGCAGGCCGGTTAACACACGCGGAGCTTGGTCGAGACGACCATGTATCGCTTGAAAGCGATCTTCGGCGGTAAGCTCACCAGTCGCAAGTTGTGCCATCAGCAAATCGAAGCAAGGCTACGCTGCCAAATCCTCAACCGATTCACACAACTCGGAATGCCGCTCGTTCAGTGGAATCAGGCGACAAGGCCTTCGAGAGAAGCTCGGCATGAAGAAGGTCATTCCTCCCAAGCGTGGCAGGCGTACCAAGAAGCTACCACGGACAATGTGGCGAAAGCTAATGGCTGTCCTCTTCGACGACAAGAAGTATGGACAACGTTGGCAAGTTGAAACAGTGAACAGTATGATCTAACGACTGCTCGGATCAGCACTGTGAACCCGTGGAACGAAACTCCAAAATCAAAAGATAAGGCTGCGTTCGATCACACACAACATCATGATTATCTGAGGTAAGTATTCTACAGAGCAATAGAAAACGTTTTGCCGTGTAGTGAACTGTTTTCACTGGGTTTGGGGATAGCAGATTTAGTGCGGATTGGGTTCTTTAAATATCGCTTGACGATTTTGCATCTCATGATCGCTTCTTCCTTTCGTGGTCAAAGATCTTGCCATAGACTCGTTCATACGCATCGACCATCGTGTCGAGAGAGAACCGTCGTTGGACGTGCTTGCGGCAGTCAACGCGGTCTATTTCGGAAAGCTTTTGCAGGGCCTGCACGGCTTCATTCACGTTGTTTACCAGAAAGCCAGTCCGCCCGTCTTCGATCACTTCACGGCAGGAGCCCAGGTCCATCGCGACCACGGGGACGCCAGCGGCATTCGCCTCTGCCAGAACAAGCCCAAATCGTTCTGGGATCGTGTTCAAATGTAGCAGTGCTCGCGCACTGGCAAACAATTTATTTTTGCCTGATACGTCCACCGGTCCGATGTAACGGATTTGCCGACCATCAAGATACGGTTCCACCTGCTTTCTGAAGTAGGTCTTATCCTGAATAATGCCCGCAATTAGAAGCGGTAAACCGCTTTGACGAGCAACCTCGATCGCCTGATGAACACCTTTGTCGGGGTGAATCCGGCCAAGAAAAATTAAGTCGTCGCCGTACGCTGACTGCAGCGGGTACAGCGTGAGATCAATACCATTGTAGACAGTTGCCAGGTAATTCAGCCCTGGCGCTCGATCCGAGTCGCTGATGGAAACAAAGTAACCGTCGCGATATTTCTGATACACCTGCATGATTTGAGGAGAGGAAAACCCGTGGATCGTGGTCAGCACAGGCGTGCTGATCAGTCGCGTATAGGTCAATGCCATAAAGTCGTAGTGACTATGGATTAGGTCAAAATCAGCAGCTCGTTCAAATACTTCGGAGATGTGAAGGTATTCGGCCACCTTAGGGTCGACCGTCGAATCCTCTTCGTATCCCCTGTCCACAACTGCATGCAGGTTAGCGCTAGTTAGGGAATCCCCTGTTGCGAAAAGCGTCACATCCCAACCACGGGCGACGAGGCCTTCTGTGATATTGCTGGCGACGGTCTCCCAAGCACCGTATCGGCGCGGAGGAGTCCGCCAAGCTACTGGTGAGAGTACTGCGATTCGTTTTTTCTTTTTCGTCATGGTGCGCAAACCTTCGCTCACTCCATCGCTGCCAAAACGTCCTCAACGGGAACTGTTGCAAAACCTGTGGCATGGTCAGCCAATCCATACGGGATGATGAGTTCGCTTTTGTGTAGCAGTGCTCCGCACGTGTAGACAACGTTCGGTACGTAGCCTTCTCGCTCGTTCTCGTTGGGCTGAATTAGGGGTGCGCGCAGGCGTCCAATAACCTTGCTCGGATCGTCGCGGTCCAACAGGAACGCACCGATGCAGTATTTGCGTAGTGGGCCGACACCGTGACTTAGCACCAGCCAGCCAGCATCGGTTTCAATGGGTGACCCACAGTTCCCGATTTGAATCAGCTCCCAAGAGAAGGTCGGCCTCAGCAGCACTTGTCGTTCATTCCAGAAATGGACGTTATCGGAGTAGCTGAGATAGATGCTCTCGTTGTCCTGCCGCGCAAGCATCGCATAGTGCCCGTCAATTTTTCGGGGAAACATGGCCATGCCTTTGTTTTGCGCAGCGGGTCCGTTTAGAGTAGTGAAGCGAAAACGAAGGAAATCAACGGTTTCCACCAACTCGGGCATGACTACATTGCCATCGAAGGCCGTGAAAGTGGCGTAGTAGATGTAGCTGCCGTCATCATTCTGAAAGCGGACAAACCTTGCATCTTCGATGCCGTTGCTCTGCGAGGGAGTTGCCGGAAACAGGATGCGCTCGGAAAGCTGTTGTTCGGGCTGAAATTGGACTTCGTAGTTGGACTGAGCCAGCATCCAGATCCCGTGCGCAGTGTTCTGGTCCTCTTGCAAAACGCCTTGCGAATGACGTTCTTGATCCAATTCTGCATCGAGGGCGGCTCGAAGTTCTTGCATGTCGAACGAATCACCCAGTTTATCGATGACCCGGCCTGTGAATTCACTCTTGAATCCAAGCTCTCGAAGTTTCCGTGTGAACAAGCCCTTTTCATAGGCGGGGTTAGGTATTTGACGCGGCTCCGAGAGGTAGCCAGCAGCGTCCAGTACTTCGATCTGATTATTTGAGTGTATGATGCCGGTGCGAAAGGTGATCGAAGAGATATGGCCTTCTCCCGTTGCACGCAGGCTGAGTGTGAACCGCAGGGCTCCTGGCGGCAAACCGGCTTGGTCCGGGTGCATCACGATCGAGGGATTAAAAAGCGCGGCAGATTCGAGAGTATATTCGGCGAGGAAGTAGGAGCCGATCAAAAGTCTTCTTTCTTCGGATAGGCCTCCTTTCGGATCATGCTCTTGCCGGACCTGTTCGAAACGCTCCAGAAACATGCGGCGGATTTCCCGGTGTCGCTGAGAGAATTCGGCGGTAACTTCATCCAGTAGATGGCCAACCTGTTCTTCGGGGAGAGCCATTATCCGGGTGATGATCCTATTGGTTCGCTGTGAATCTCCAGGACTAAACGGTCGTAATAGAACGCGTGACTGGTCCGGTTTGAGTACCGTGCCGGTTCGTTTGAGATTGATGACGTTGTTTGACATTTTGGCCTTAGTAAGTTCCATCTGCATGCGTAAGTCTCGGGGTCTCCGGCTTCGCGTGGGCAATTCTTGCCACAGTAGGCTTCGACTTGAATGCAGCGAAGGAGCTCTCAAGTAGTTCCATCTCCGCCAAGGAAAGCAAGAACGCTAAGGTTGATTCGGCACCTTGGTTCTCGTTGACGCGATTCTCTTGCAGACCATCGTGGCAGCCGCCGGTGCCGGTGTCGTATAAGGATTGCCCAAGATCGTTGCGACCAAGGAACCAGTCGAATGCAAGATGCGCCTGTTCGCACCAAAAAGGATCATCGGTAGCCGCGAACGCTTCAATCGCAGCAGACACCATTGCATGCGCTTCGATAGGCTGTTGGTCATACTCGGCAGCCAGCTCACCTCGGCGGGAAAAGCCATTGCACCCGATTGGGCGAAATCGACCCGACGGTGACAATTGCTGTTCTGCCAACCACCGCAATGATCGAAGCCCGATTTGAGTGGCTCGCTCGTTGCAACTCCAACGTCCGCTGAGAATCAAAGCCTGCGAAATCCTGGCATTGTTGTAAGATGCTACGTCCTCGAACCAGGGCCAATCCTCCGTTGCCGTGTTTTCATACAATGCAATCAGTTTGTCAGTCAGCACCTCACGTACTTGATTGACGAGTCGGTCGCCGTTAAATCGACGTAAGTATTCGTGGATACCAATCAGTATATAGGCCCAAGTGCGCGGGGAAGTTGTCTCAGCGCAGGTAGGCAACGCCTTTTCGAACAATTGAACCGCCCAGGACTGAAGACTACGCCGATGTGATCGACCGATGCAGGTACCCAGAGCCCAGATCGACCGACCTTGCGAATCGTCCGAACCGTCCCGTTCCAACCATTGCCGGTCGTAACTCATGAAGTTGCGAAAACGTCCAGTCTCTGGATCAAACCCATAGTTGAGGAAGGCAGCGTACGTCGACGCGGCATGATGTACTTCTCGTGAATCCTTCCCCAGTTCTTCTAGCAGCACTGTCAGTATTAATGCCCTGGCATTGTCATCGGTACAGTAGCCTTCTTGATGGTTTGGAATCGAATAACAAGCATGTTGCTGGATGCCCGTCGAATCGGTCATTCGCATCAGGTGGTCGAGATTCAAACGCGGCATGATCAGCTGCTGCTCTTCCAAAGTTCGAACTGCCAGCGGTTTTGGTAAGTGGCTGCGATTGCGCCGCGCGGCCTCGAAGGATTTGAGGTACAAACCGGCAACATGACTCCAGACCATCTCTCGCCCGAGGAGATAGGCTCGCTTTCGCATGGCGTGACGGCGCTGATCGTCACCCAGCAGTGCAACCATCTCCCGAGCGAGCGCCGGGGAATCAGCAAATGGAACAAGGACGCCACGGTCGTCGGCCAGCAATTCCTCGGCGTGCCAATAGGGCGTTGATATCACTGCTTGCCCGCAACCAAAGGAGTAGGCCAGTGTCCCAGAGACAGCCTGGGCGGCGTTCAAGTAGGGTGTGATGTACAAGTCGGCAGCACCAATGAAGTCGGTCAACTCGCGTAATTCCACAAAGCGGTTGTAGAAGCTGACGTGCTTCTGAATTCCCAACTCTTTGGCCATCCGCTCTAGACGGATGCGATAAGTTTCACCTTCAGACCGCACCAAGCTAGGATGGGTTGCTCCCAGGATGAGATACACAAAATTCGGCACTTCCTTAACGACCTCAGGCAAAGCCTGCAGGACGGTTTCGATGCCCTTATTGGGCGAGAGTAAACCAAAAGTTAGCCCCACGTACTTACCTTCGACACCAAACTGGTCTTTATAGTAATTGGGATCAGCGAAGGGACGATCTGGAATGCCATGCACAATGTGATCGATCTTGTGTTCCGGAACTTTGTAGACTTCTTCAAGCATGGACTTGCTGCGTTGGGTCATCACGACCAGCCGAGTTGAAAGCTCCACCAGTTGGTCCATCACACGTCGCTGATCAACGCTCGGTTCGGGTAATACGGTGTGAAGAGTTGTTACTACCGGACATCGCAAGTCACGTAAGAACGTCAGAATGTGGCCTCCGGCGGGTCCCCCGTAGATGCCGAACTCATGTTGCAATGAAACCACGTCGACATCGCTGCAATTGATGAAGTCAGCCGCACGTCGGTAGGAGTCCAGGTCTTGTTCAGCGATCTGGAAACGCACCTCGGACGGGTAATCGTAGCTCTCAGCCAAGTCATCAACAGGAACGACGATACATTCGGACGGGGCATATTGTGCCACCGCGCTGCGAAGATCGTGGGTAAACGTGGCGATGCCGCATTTGCGGGGAGGGTAGTCACCAACAAAAGCGATTTTACGTAGGTTGGAATAGGCCATTTGTGGATTTCTTACGAGGGAACGGGAAGAGTAACATCGCTACATCGTCCAATCATTCGGGTTGAGTGCCTGTTGTGATTTCCGTCCTCCCGACGTCCCTCTTTACCAGATCGATTCTCGCCTTTCTTTCAGCAACCAATCGTAGGCGTCGCGGTTCATCCGCCTGTGAGACGGCACACTGTGGATGAATACCGGACAATGAATACGTCGAAAATCCACAGATAGGACACTTTCCTGGCCTCGGACAAGGATTCAGTGGTTCGGGTTTCTTGTTATTGTGCATCTTGATTAGTAGGGGGGGGCCAGGAAAGAGGGAGTCGACTCAGCCACACTGGTACCCAGAACCGCAAGCAGTTTGCGTACTTCTATCGGGTTTTGGCAGCGAAGAGCCTGGTCTGCGGTCTCTCTCGCTTCCTGCGAATTGATCCCGTGCAGAGCTTTACGGATAACGACACCTCGTCCTAGGCTGAGACTTAGTTCGCGGATGCCCAGTCCTACAAGCAAGCACGCGAAGTCAGCGTCTCCCGCCTCTTCACCGCATACGCAGATGGGACACTGATGCTTTTCTGCTGCCAAGACGACCTGCTTGATTGCTCTAAGGACAGCCGGGTGCATAGCAGTGCAATCGTTCTTGCCTGCTTCCAATTCCCGATCCGTGGCTAGCATGTATTGGGTGAGATCATTCGTGCCGAGGGCTACAAAGTCCGCAAGATCGAGAATCTCGTCTAGGGCATAGAGTGCCGCCGGCGTTTCAATCATTGCCCCGATCGGAGGAGTACGCAGGAAGCCAAACTTCTTGATGACACGGTCGACTACGGCAATGGCTTGCGACAAGTCATCGCCGCCGATCACCATGGGAAACAAGACGTGTACGTCCGACGTTTGAGCGACCTGTAAAATGGCGTGTAGTTGCTCTTCCAGGAGGACTCGCTCGGCAAGTGAGAAGCGCAAGCCCCGCAAATGAAGCTTCCGATGCGTCTCCGACTCCTCCTTCAGAAGAAACGGCGGCAGTTTGTCACCACCGAGATCGAAAGTGCGAATTACCAATGGTTGACCATCGAGACCCTTCGCCATCTTCTCAAACATTTCGACCTGTGTTTGTACGCTAGGTCGCTCAAGTGATTCGAGAAAGAGAAACTCTGTTCGAAATAGCCCGACCCCAGCAAAACCGTGTTTCGCCACGGCTTCAACCTCCTCGGGGACTCCGATGTTGGCCAGTAGCGAGAGTTCTATGCCGTCCTGAGTTGTACACGGCGTATCCTCTTTGGCGACCAGCGACGCGACCAGCATTTCGTAGTATTGTTTTCGCTCTGCAAAAGATTCTTCGTCGGACTCGGATGGCGATAGCGTTACATTTCCACTCTGGCCATCTACGAGCAATTTCATTCCAGGATGAATTTCAGAAGTCGCGTGGAGAATGCTTGTTACAGCGGGAATATCTAATGACCTAGCGAGGATGGCGGTATGGCTGTATCTCCCACCCTGTTCAGTGATAATCGCCGCCACGCCACAATTCGCAAGCTCTATGGCTTCCGACGGCAAAAGCTCTCGAGCGACAATGATCGATCCGGGTGGCAAGGGGCCTCTGCTCCACGGCAGAGTCCCTGCTAGATTCCTTGTCATTCTTCTTCCCACATCCCGGACGTCTTGCTCCCTCTGCCGCAGATAGTCGTTGTCGAGCCGTTGCAATCGTTCCACCCAATGGCAGATCACCGAATCAAGCGCTTCTTCCGCATTGACCAGCTCTCGGCCAACGTGTTGCTTGACCAGCTCGGCAATTTCGTGCGTCATCGCCGAATGGGCCGATAATAGCGCCACCGATTTGCTTAGATTCGGCTGCTTTGAGGATGTCTGCTCGAGCAGCTGCAAGTCTTGCCGCGATCGTTCCAACGCATCATCGAGTCGTTTCCATTCAGATTCAACATCCACAGGCGAAACATTGGAGTGCAACACTTCAATCCGTCGCCCAACTTCATAGTCATAGACAACGGCAGTCCCACTTGCGAAACCAGGCGAAATGGAAATCCCTTCCAAGCGTAACATGCGAACTCCTTATCAGTTAAGATCAGCGTTACAGGCAAAGGGAAGTACTCTATGCGTAGAGGACACGATTAGCAGTTCAGGCAGCGTCTCAAAATTCCTGCGCTGTCGCCAAGCAAAACGTGAAGCTTCAAACTAACGGTTTAACTCCTGCACGAACTGGTCGACCTTGTTCTCTGCAACTGCTGTTACGTACCCATAGCGTCTTTGGAGCATGATCGCAAGCTGATCACGTCGACCAGCGATGGATCTCAGATCATCATCGCTAAGCTTGCCCCATGTACACCTGATCTTGTCACTCACAGCGTTCCAGTTATTTTTGATCCCATTCCAATTCATGCTCATGATCCCTCTCCTAAGATTGCATTGCTACGAAATCCATACTCTCGTCATTTAATATGTCTATCGAATCACAGAACCGACTTTGTCACTGTGTAATCGTTCGTTTTCTGATCGAATGCCAGCCGATAATTCACAGCTACGTGACTCGCTTTGTTTTCTTGCGCCTCCAACACAGCCTCCATTGTTGCTGCGTCTAGAAATGGCTCATCTACCCCTGCTGCATCTACGACCACGAGCATAAGGCTATCGCCTGCTGAATCAACTTGGTTCTGCAAATAGCCCTTGACTAGTGGATAGGGTGTTAAGGACAGGTCGCTCTGCAAAGAAAACTTGTCATAGAAACTTTTAGCCGAGAATCCGTAAATTGAGATGCAGCTGCAGTCAGAATTTAATAGCGCCACTTTGGGACCGATTCGGCTATTTCCGTCCATCAAGACATATCTGGGGGTACAGGCCATCATTTCAATCAAGTGCATGATTGCACTCCATTCTTCAATTCGGCTCTTGCGTCGGGAGTTACCCTTGGTGATTTAAGGATCTGATTCTGTAGCTCACTGTGTAGAACAGGGATTTTCTTTGGAGCATCGATACCAATACGCACTTTGTTGCGCTGTATCTTCAAAACTGTCACGACGATGTTGTCGCTAATCATTATGCTTTCCAGTCGTTTTCGGCTCAGCACCAATATCTTTCCCTCCTTGGGAGCTTATTTCATGACAGAGGCGAAGCTACTCATCCTTGATTTCTTTCAAATCACTACCCTCGCAACTTGGCTCGACGCGGAGGCCAACTCCTGGAATCGCCGCCAACAGGCTAGTCAACTTTCGAAAAGAGAGTTGCGAGCCGTACGCCACTCGAAATATGCACCGAGGCGGATGCCAACTTTCCTCCATCAGCTCGCTTGTCTTGAAAACAAACGCGTTGCTGAGGACTCTAAGAATGTGCCCAGCGATTTCAACGACTTCGACACAAATGCGGCAAGAGAAACCTTCGTCTCTGATGAATACAGCGGATTGGGCTAGGTGTGACGTAAGTGGTTATCCTTTTGGATTACTCTTCTTTGCTCGGTTCGAGCTTGCGAGCAGGTTGCATTTCTCGTGATCGCTGCGTGACCGATTGGAACGGCATGCCTTGATCAAGTGTGTACCTTTCCGCACGGACAAACCAGAAGGACAATCCGCCTGTATTGTGGGAAGGCGATCGCTTCGATGCTGCCGCACGAACGCCCAGTGACCCCTTTCTGCCTGTTTTCTTCCATCCACGGCGTTGCATTATAATCCGGACGAGGACGCCGATCGCTTGTCGAAATCGCTGAGTTTGTTGCGCATGAATGCCTGAAAGGAATTGATCAATGGCTGGAACTGACTCAAGTTCTCGCACCACACCTGCCATAGCCGCACGATCGTGATGCAACTCAGACTCCTCCATGCGTCGTTGCCTGTTCTCATCACTGAAAAACGCGAGCACCTCCTCAAAAGGCTGCTCAGGGTCATTCAAAACATCCGTAAAAGTCCTACCCTGCCGGTCTTCAAGGAACTCTTCTCCAGTAATGGTGGCTTTCGACATGGTAAAGATTTCAGCGGGGCGACGGTGCAGGGTATGATTATGCAGCTACAAATATTGTAGCTGCAAGCTCGAACCCTGCAATCCCTTCTCCCTCAATTTGACTAGAAGGGAAGGTTTCAACTCCCCAGAAATTAAGCTCGATTTTGACTTGAGGGCACCATTTAATTCCATTCGAACGGGAGCAGATCTCAGATTTATGAGAAGCCCTGGCCGCTCCATAGGAAGAATCAATCTGGCGAACGGCTGCCGCAATAGAGGGCGTTTCCTGACTGGCTCAACTCGCTGCGATGAAGCTCATCCGCGCGAAGTTGTGTTTTCCGTTCGTACAGCAGGATGTCCCCGCCGCTGCCATTTCGTGTATTGTCGAATTGAATGCAGCTGATTCTACAAACAAGCCTCGGATGATTTCTTCGATGCTGGATAGCGAACGGCGGACAATTATCTTGTCGACGTCCACCGGTTGATAGACGGCCAGCCGAAGGGGCGTTTGCCGTCAATTCGATGCCATGCTCCTGCTCCCCAAATCGAGCACGAGTGCATATTGCAAGTTTAGTGACACCGGAAAAGCCAACGATCGACTTGCACCGGTTGAGAACCTGTCGAACTGTTTCGAGTTACGTCGCTCACTCACTCCAACTAAGACCGTGTCTTCAAATTGCATGAATTGGTAAAAAAAGCCAAGGAACAGTGCTCGTGGTAAAGAATCAAGCTGCGATAACCATCTGGGTTAAACTTCGTCTGAGAACGTAGCAACCGACATAATCTCGCATCGCCAACACACCTATCGCAATTCGACATCTTTTGAACTCGCCGAGGAGCCGATTCCAGCGTTCGTGTTCTAGCCACACTGGCAATAATGCTCCCGCAGAGAGTGACCGTCAACGAGCTAACGACTGCCGTCTCGAAGTGGACAGGAGCCCAGTGCCCGGCTTAGTCGCGATTTCTACTGCCATCAACAACTTTCTGTTACATCTCTTCAATAAATAGGCATTACTGATGGCCGCTTCCCGTAGGCTGGAAATCTCCCTGCCCTAATCGCTTTCGGATATGTAGTGAAAGGTGCGGTAGAAATGTAGTGCGAGATTCAGCCAAAATCGACTATAACCCGATCTCTAGAGGTGTTATACGGACAGAGTGTCGGCTCCGAGCCGACACTCTGTCTCTCTTGGCCATTACCGAAGAACCGCAAACACGCTATTATTGAAGCTCCAAACGCGACACGCCCCCGTAGCTCAACTGGATAGAGTGTCGGCCTCCGAAGCCGAAGGTTACAGGTTCGAACCCTGTCGGGGGTACTGACTTACGTCGAATGAAATTGCTCTGTCACAGTTCCTGTCACAGATAGTGCGTAAAATAGAGCAATAAGGAGGCCCCCGAGTAGCTCCAACTACCCGAGGGCCCAGCGAACCTTTCAGCTCGCCTTGGTGTATCTAACTGCCAAGTTGAAAGGTTCCGAAAATGTCTGCTAAGTTTCCGAAACCGTGGTATCGCGCCTCACGGGGCGTCTGGTATGTCACGCTCGACAATCGTCAATTCAAGCTCGTCCCAGATCGTGACGCTGCCTTCGAGCAGTATCACAACCTCATCCAGGGCAATCGTATCTAATCACGCTGCGATTCCGGTGAGAATTGCTTGAAGTGTGTCGTTATTCCACCCGGCTCGGAGTCGTTTGCCGCGGAGGGGCTCCTTGAGCGTGGTGTCTTGTTCGAGGATTGATAACGCCAAGCGGCGGAAGCCGGCCGCGATTTCTTGACCGTTTCCTTTCCGAATCCGGCTCTGATCTTCTGAAAAAGTTACATCCAATGACCAGTGCAAGGAATTCTCCACGCCCCAGTGACCACGCACATGCTTCGCTAAAGCTCTCACCTTGGGTGGCAAGCTACTGAGGAAGAACGACGTTTCCTCGCTCAGCTTGTCACCCACCTGACGATACCGAAAAACCATGCCGATCGAGCGGACGTCACTCCACTTTTCCAACATTCCTTGCGGCGCAGCAGCCACATAGTACTCACGACGTTCTTCGCGTCCGTGCTGCTGCTCTACCGTCGCATGGCGACGCACGCCTTGGTAATCCCGATCACCGTAGTCGATGAACAACTCTTGTAACTGATCGTGCAGTTTCTTCTGGTTCGCTTTGACTTGCAGCACGTAGTCGGCTCCGCAATCGCGAATCTTGGCTGCCGTCTTCTTTTGACAATGCATGGCATCAAGCGTGACTACCGCACCCTCGATCACCAACATCTCTAATAACCGTGGCACCGCAGTAATTTCATTCGACTTCCGGTCGGTCGCCAATTGCCCCAAAGACAAGCTCAGTTCGCCCACCCAGGCATTCACGATATGCAAAGCGCCTTTCCCCGAGGCCTTGTCAAACGATCGACGGAGCGTCTTGCCGTCGATCGCCACAGCCTTCCCTTGCAGGTCGAGTTGCAGACTGGCGATCCAACTGGCGAGGGCCGTGTAAAACTCCTCCGTATCGAGGGCTGCAAACACTCGGCCAAAGGTATCGTGCGAGGGGATGCCGTTTTTCAACGAGAGAAACGTGCGGAACCAGTCGCTCTTCTCCTTGCCGAAACGTTCGACATCGGTCCAAGAGTTAGCGCCACAAATCGCTCCGCAGAGGGCAATTGCGATAAGGTCACCCAAGCGATGTTGCTTGGTCCGCTCGACACGCGGATCGGTGAGATCGTCAAAGTGTGTAAGCATGACAGGCTTTTTTGTAACTGGCATGATGGGTCCTCCGTGCTGAAACTGCTGTCAGAGGGGCGTTTCCAACGACCCCACTCTCTCCAACACGACGAACCGAACCGTCGAGGCGTTCTCTTTAGATGCGATTGCCCTGGTAGGAAACTGAAACTGTCTGAAGCCCGTACTCGAACCGTTTCTGCCGATCATCCACGAGACTCTACGATCCGATAAGCAGACCCCGAAGAAGCAGCGTCACACGGCCACAGCCTTGTTCTTCCAGGCCTGACGAGGCTGGCTCTTCGCGTGAGGGAATTCGACTATGAATGAGGCTGCTATACTGCGGGCGTTGACGACCTGTGCGAAATAAGTGACTATGTGGACGTCGGCAACGCTACAATTCCAGTCAGTACCGTGTGGGACCGATTCAATTTGTCTGCCGATGGCCACGTGCCGGACGCTTCAATATGCTAGGGGAGCGTCTATTGTGGCAGCGGATTGGTCACCTAGCACCTTGATCTGACAATTGACCAAGGAGACGCGTCAGGTCGCTTGAGTCCGTCGCTGATATGCAACCGTTCAATTCAGCCTCAATTGTGAAGGCAACTGACTGTTCGAGAACGCAAATCACTGTGCGTGCTCGGCAAGCTTTTGAGGGAAAAAGCATTTCCCGACATGAAAAGTTGCCTGCAGGAATTGTCTGCCTTTTCTCAAGATTTCGTTTTAGGAGTGCCGGATGTCTCAAAATCGATCGTGGCTGTGGCTATTGCTGTTGGTTACTGTAGTCGGAGCTTTCTGGTATCGGAGTACCGTTCCCACCGTAACGGAGTCGACGAAAAAACAGCTGACTCGTGTCGTGTTTATCACCGGGGGCTCTTCTAATTTTTGGAAGCTGACAGCCTTAGGAGCGGAGGTGGCTGCCAAGGCGCACAACGTAGATCTTCAGGTAGAAATGCTTACAGCTGCCGAACAGGCCGATGAGCAACTTAAGCTGCTGGAGAAGATCGACCGTAACGCATTCGACGGATGTGCCGTTAGCCCCCTGGATGCCAAGAAAGAGACTCCCCTCCTGAATAGCCTTGCGAAAGACATGCACCTAGTGACCTTCGATTCCGACGCACCAGAGTCGGATCGGCAATATTACATCGGCACTAGGAACTACAATGCAGGAAAGTTTGTGGGCAATATGGTACGAGAAGCTCTCCCTGAAGGTGGCAAAGTGTGTGTTTTGATTGCCACCCTCAGCAAAGGGAACCTGCAGGAAAGAGTTGAAGGGTATGAGAAGAGCATGCAGATTGCTCAAGAGGATGCGAAGGAATCGGATCCAAGTTGGGAGACCGTCGCGATTTTGACAGATGACGGCGATCCAGCGAAGGCGGAGCAAAATGTCATACAAGCGCTGCAGATGAACGAGGATATCGGCTGTTTCGTTGGCCTCAACGGTTGGCAGGGCCCAGCCATGCTGAAAGTACTCGCCGATAAAGGCCTTCTCAATAAAGTCAGAATTGTTGCTTTTGATGAAGATCCAGAAACGCTCCAAGGAATTGTCGATGGAAGTGTCCACGCGACGATTGCGCAGGATCCGTTCAACTATGGGTATGAGGCTGTGCGGGTGCTTGCCTCACTGCACAACAATAGGGCCGCAGAACTTCTGACGGCCCAACGTGGTGAAATCAACGTCAATTGCGAAGTGGTTAACCAGGCGAGCGTTGAAGAGTTCAAGAAACGACTAGGCAAAAGCCTCCCGCCTGAGTCGGAGGAAGAGAGCCTCTAAGCCCAGGGTGAGTAAAGCCAGCTTCATCACTTTGACGTTCCTTGCTGTCTGCGAGGCTGCCAGCTTCATCTAGTTTCGAGCTTCAACCTTCAATGCAGCGTCTGACCAACTTATCTGCAGTACTACTTGCGGTACTGAATTGGTGGACAATCCCGGTAGGCTCTTTCTCTGGCAACGCTCGCGGCGAGTCACCGAGGACATAGATCCACAGGCTGGAAAACCTGTTTCTGGGCACGGCTAGGGAAACCCGTAGAACTCATCAAAACCTAGATCGAGCGGCATGAACTTTGGCAAATCTCCCAAGTGCCATTTACCAAAGGCAGCTGAGGCGTACGCCTGCTCCTTGAGAACGTCGGCGATCGTGTCTTCGTCAGGATTCAATCCCGTCTTTGAATTGGGCTTGAAATTCTTCGTCATGCTGATTCGGTCAGGGTAGCAGCCAGTCACGAGCGAAGCCCGGGAGGCGGTGCACGCACAGTAGGCTGCATAGAAGTTGGTGAACTAAATACCTTCATTCGCCATCTTGTTCAGATTCGGCGTCCATCTTCTTTCCGCACTAAAGGGTCCGATATCGGAGTAGTTAATATCATCAACGAAGATGATGATAAAATTCAGTTTTCGATTGCTTTCTTTTCCCGGTTGTCCTTGGGCTGCGTCTTCTGTGAATAGCGTTCGAAAAGTGCAGCGCTAGGCTCGTGCGGGGATTGTAGGAGAGCAAGCCCTGACAGTCGTCTGGATAGAATGTCACAGCAGGCCAAGCCGCCAATCGACTTAAATGACTACTGTAAATGCATTTGCATCATTGTCCAGAAGCTCTTTGAACTCAATGAATGATGAAAACTTGAGAAATCCCACATTTTTTGAGATAAAAAACATCTAGCTGCACGGACATCTAACAGTACACAGGCATAGTTAACACGCTATGCACAGCACACTAGTTTTATTTTAGTGGCCTCTTTTAGGGGCCGCGTCACGAAGTACCATGGGGCAGCAGGCAGTCAGAATCAGACCGCATGGGTCTTGCTGAGTGCCTCTATGAGACTTGAGATCTCCCGATGGTGGGATCTCAGCCTTTTTTCGCAGTCAAACGCGATACAGAGTCCAGCTTCGCTTTTCTTGTTTTCCTTATCCCAAATCCCGTGCCTGATCAGACCCGTGTCTGATCAAAGGTGTCATGATTAACCTGTACTCCAAAATCGTCCGGACATGTTGTTCGATTCCGCTGGCCAAGCTATCGGCATCGCCCATAGGCATTCGGTGGATGCTGAGCCTGGCATTGTTGACTTTCATCGGGTGCAACTCCTCGGAGCTCATCCCGGTAACCGGGCAAGTCACCCTTGATGGAGCTCCGGTCACGACCGGTCGAATCGAGTTTTTTCCTACAAGCGGGCGCCCCGCAGCGGGTGAACTTGACGAGGAGGGCCGGTACACGTTGGTCGCCCACAAATCGGAGGAGGGAGTTAGTCCCGGGAAATACGTAGTGACGGTTACCTCGCGCACGGCCTCAGGTGGCCCGCCACCTCCGCCAGAAGTTCTAGGTGAAGAGGGCGAGCAAGCGGGCTCCGCCCGCTCAAAGGAGAAGTATGAACCGTTTAGGATCAAGTGGCACGTCCCGGAGAGGTACTCGCACCGAAGGGCCTCTGGGCTAACCGCTGAAGTGAAGCAGGATGGCGGAGAAATCGATTTCGAATTGGTCTCCAAGCCTTAGCAACCAGCATCAAGGAACAGGATGAGAATTATGAAACACGGCAGTCGAAACGATAGGTTATGCGCGGCAGGCTTTACCTTGGTCGAGTTGCTAGTCGTCATTGCGATTATCGGTGTCTTGGTTGGCCTACTACTTCCGGCTGTACAAGCCGCTAGGGAAGCAGCCCGCCGCTCGCAATGCACGAACAACCTCAAGCAGCAAGGGCTAGCCCACCTCAACTACGAGTCGTCGAGGGGGCATTTCCCCGACGGACTCACTATGGAGTTTCCGGGCGCGGGCTGGGGCGTGAGCAATATCCACCACGTGCTGGCATTCATGGAAGAAGCGGCGCTGGATAATTTGGTCGATATTGATCCTGCTGAAAGTGCAAATGCGTTCTTCAGCCGAAACAGGGATTTTTTTGTCCAAACAAAGATACCAGGCCTGCTTTGCCCAAGCGTCTCGAAGTGGGAGGAAAGCACCGCCGATGGGTACCGGAGAGACTACTTCGGGTGCTATGGGGGACGCGGGCACAGCGAGGCAACCGGATCCAGGTTCTCCCCGGCCATCGACACGCCGCTGATGGTCAACAACGGCGTCATGATTGATGACGGCATGCTCTATATCAACAGCCGGATCAGATTTGGGCAGATCACCGATGGCTCCTCCAGCACCTTCCTCATGGGAGAAAGCGTGCTTGGCGGGTGGGCTGATAATCCCGGCAGAGTGGCATGCCCTGCCGGCGCTACCGGTGATGGCTGGCTGCTCCATCAACCTCCGTGGTACCGACCGGGTAACTGCGGAAGCACGAAGGATTGCGGCTACGATCGCACGCTTCGTGGAGCGTGGCAGCCGGTTAACTCGGGAACCGATTGCTTGCCGCAGCTCGAACAAAATGCAATTCCTTTTGGTAGCGAACACCCCGGGGGCTGTTACTTTGTCTACGCGGACGGCCATGTGGAATTCATTACCGACGATATTGATATCGATCTCTACAAAGCATATTCCACACGCGCGAAGGAGGATGGCCTTAGCGGCAGTTGAGGTGAAAAAGTACTGTTGCTGATTTACAGATTCCCTTGAACTTTTAACTTTTGGCATTTTTTCGGAGAACCACTGATGACTATGAATTTCAATCTTCTCAAAGAGCGCTCGTCCCGTGCCTTGTTGGCTTCTGGGTTTGCTGTGTTGCTCGGCGCGTTTGCAGCCTCGTCTGCTACGGCTCAGGTCACCTTTCCCGACCTTTCTGCTGGCGGCACATTTACGCTCAACGCTGGGGAAACGACAACGAACACGGCTACTGCCGCGATCGCGGATGACGCTCTGGCTGTGCTGAACATCAACGGCACCTGGAACTCAGGTGGTTTTGAAACCCAACTCGGTGGCATCAATGGTGGCAACGCAAGCCAAGATGTCACGTTGAACATTGGAGCGACCGGCGAGGTCAACTGGACGTCGGCTTGGATTGCCGCTGGCTGGCCCGGTAACGCAGTCGATCCAGCAATTCCTGGTGTCGTCATCGATTTCCAGGAAGGTGGCGTCCTTTCTTTTGATGGTGCCGGTTTCGGTCCGCGATCCAATGGAGGCAGTGGTTGGTCAGGCAACGGTACAGCTGCAAATAACGGTGGCGGCGCCAACGCTCTCACCCTCTATTCGTATCTTTATGATGCAGGGGTTATCCTGTTTGAGGGAGGCAACTCAGGTAACTTTGCGCAAACGTTTACTTTCAGTGGTGTTGTTAATGGTGCTCACACATTGACCGCGGAACCTCTCAATTTTGATATTGGCGACTTCAATGAGGACACTTTTGTCAACGTCGCTGACTTTACGATCCTGAGTAACAATCTGGCTGGCGAACTTGACGGGCCCGTCGTTTACGCTGACGGCGACATCGACTTCGATGGCGACGTCGATCTAGATGACTTTGGGCAGTTTAAAGATCTGTTCCCCGCCGTTGTGGCGGCGGCGACCGGCGTGCCTGAGCCCCACACATTGGGGCTGCTGGCCCTGGCGTGCGGACTATTAACCTCGGTCCGAACGCGTCACTCCCGTAGTTAATCCGTCGATGGGTGTGCTCCTTGAATCTGCACGTTGTTTATTCGCTCAAAGAGTTTCACCCACCGTGTTTTACCTAAACCAACCTATTTTGGCTCAGCCAGAGGAATAAATCGATATGAGTTCTCATCACACCATAAGGCTTGTCCTGACGGGGTTGGTGTTGGCGGTTGCCAGCCCGAGCTTCGCTCAGACAATCACCTTCTATGAATGGCAACCCACTGACGCCCAGACTTGGAATAGTGACCCAAACTGGCTGCAGACCTTAGGGAGTGCCATCCCCGATACCGACGCATTTCCCGGCGAGTCTGCCCGTATCAACAATGGCGGTACCGCCGTTGTCAGCGTCGATGTGCCGCGCGTGGCCGGAATCGAGGTGCTTAACGGCGCCATCGACATCCAAACAGGCGGTCAGCTGGACACTGTTGGGGATATGACCTCAGGAGCAACCGGATCGTTGACTGTTGGCGGCGCTGGTGCGGTCAACCTTAGCGGCAGTGGCCAACTGACTGTCGGTGGCAACCTCAGCAATGGCGGCACCGTGCAACTGACCGGCCCCGGGGCCTCCTTCTCAGTCAGCGGCAATTTTTCATCGACCGGCGGCACGGTGGCGGCCAACATCACTAACGCTTCCAGCCACAGCGTTATCAGCGTGGCCGGCGTAGCCTCGTTGGGTGGTACGTTGAATGTCAATTTCAGCGGCGTGAGCCCTTCGGTTGGCGATACGTGGAATCTGTTCGACGCGACTGCGATCTCCGGTGGGTATGGCACTGCGAACGTGCCCAGCGGCCTGCCTACTGGCACGGCCTTGTTTTATCAGACCCAGACAGGCGGCTCGAACGGCACGCTTGGTCAGGTGACCGCCGACGTGCAGCTCAAGCTATCGATTAACCCACGCTCTGGTGCGACGTCGATCGAGAATCTTGTTGCTGGAGAGAACGAGCAAATCGACGGGTATCTTATTAAGTCGGCAGCAGGTTCGCTCGTTACGGGTCCATGGACCAGCTTTCGCGATGCGGGCGACACCAACTGGACCGAATCGAACGCGGGCCCCAATTCGATCGGTGAGCTCAACCTCGCGAGTACTGGTACTGTGGCGGGTGCTGGCAGCAAGAGCCTGGGGAATATCTACAGCTTCAATCCCACGACGTTTGGCCAAGCGGAGCCAACCCCAACTTTTGAATACCACGTCCCTGGCGGCGGCACTCGCACGGGTCTTGTCGAATTCGATGGACCTCGCAATAACCTCGTATTGTTGGTCGATCCGGCTACTGGCGATGCAGCCATCCAGAACCAGTCAACGTTTAACGTTGCTATTGACGGCTACTTAGTCACTTCGGCCTCATCTGCACTCGACCCAGCAAACAATGACAGTCTGGGAAGCGGATGGACGGAATCCAATCAGGCCGCCAACCACATCGGCGAGTTGAATCTCAACGGCTCGCTGGCTCTGTCTGGTGGAAGCGCTCCGAAGTCGTTGGGGTCGCTATTCGATGTCGGCGGGGAGCAGGACCTTGATTTTCAGTTCCATCTTGCTGACGGCAATACGATGACCGGCATCGTGCGCTACGGCGAGTTCAGCCTACTGGGGGGCAACGCCGACTTCAACGAGAATAATCTCGTGGAGGGTGCCGACTTCCTCACCTGGCAAAGCAATGTTGGCAACCCCAATAATATTCCAGATGTCTCCCTCAACCTGTTTGGTGACGCAAATGGCGACCTTGCCATTGACGGCGACGATCTCACAGTATGGCGAACCCAATATGGCTCGGCGCCCGGCACTTCAGTGGCTGCAGTTTCAGCAGTGCCCGAACCATCTACCATTGGGCTGTTGCTGGTAGCGTTCACCTCGTTGGTCTGCTCGCAGCGGAGGAAGGGGACCTCATAACCTGAGGATTGCGTTGTGACGATTGGAGATGAGAGAAGATCTCCGCGGGAAATCGGTAAGTACTGGTTTTCCTAGGTTGAATAAGAGTTGCTCGAAAGTCGCGCTGCTCATCCGTAGTTTGTGATACTTTTCTGTTTCTGCTTTTTCTTTTTTGGAGGGTCTAGTGATGTCTATGAATTTTACTCTTAATAAAGAGCTTTCGCCCCGTGCCTTGTTGGCATCGGTGCTTGCTCTGTCACTCCTGGCGTTTGCTGGCTCGTCCGCCAACGCGAGCATTCTCGTAAACGGGAGCTTTGAAGCCGATGGGGTCGCTCCCGGAGGTGTGCAAGCTCCGGCCAGTTGGAAATTAGCCGGTCAGGATAGAATCAAGCAGTTCGATTTGGACATCAACCCCCAAGACGGCGACTGGCAGATGCAGCTCCAAAACAATCGCTCAGAGCTCTACCAGACGGTGACCGTTCCGGTGGGTGGCTTGGACTACACTCTGAGTGGGTGGATCGCTAACCGAGATAATGGTAACCACCACATGCCTGGCATGGGTGACACCCACGTCGACACTATCCCAGTGCAATTGGAGCTGCTCTCAGGTACATACACATCGCCAAATGAAGGTGTCACCGGCCAGTCCGACCCAGTACCTGCCTTTACTGGAACCATCTTCGCTTCGACTACGGCTGCATCGCCAGACTTTGACGCCCCTAGAGGGACTTATGTCAATTGGACGCGAACCTACGATGCGTTACCTGCGGGAGACTACACTGTTTGGATGACCAACGGATGGCGCGGTGGTAGCAATCGTTCAGAACAAGGGATGTTCGACAACTTCTCGTTTGGCGTGATTCCTGAGCCGGCTTCGCTGGCGTTATTCGGTCTAGGTGCTTTCGGATGCCTGTGCATTCGCCGACGCATTTCCTAGTCGATGGTGAAAGCTTGCTGTAAAGAACGAAACCGGCCATGTTCGTATTGAGTATGGCCGGTTTTTTCCAGAGATTGCCCAATTCTTCAATAAATAGCAACCTATTCGGCGGATACATAAATGGGCGAGGTGAAGGTCATTTGCCTTGGCAGGGCAGTTGGCAAATGGTTCGGAACACGTAAGAGGAGTTTCCCAAGACATGAGAAGATGGCACGCTATAAAATTCGTCCTATTTGCATGCTTAGCCATGAGCGTAGCGCTCATCAGCGCAGTGTTCATCAGCGAACGCGCTCTGGCGATCCCGGCAGGCAGCCTAGCGCAGCTCCGGGCTCTTGGGTCATTCTCGAATAACACCACCATCACCCTCAGCGCTACCGGTGGCGATCCCCACCCAGTGACTGGCATTGTCACGCCAGGCGAGTAC
The DNA here is from genome assembly GCF_007741515.1 of Adhaeretor mobilis. Taxonomy (GTDB): domain Bacteria; phylum Planctomycetota; class Planctomycetia; order Pirellulales; family Lacipirellulaceae; genus Adhaeretor; species Adhaeretor mobilis. Next base: position 3,473,350 of record NZ_CP036263.1, on the reverse strand, counting down.
TGGCTAGACGGCGACCATCTCAACTTCGACCCAAACAACCCCATTGAGCCGATCTTCATGAACCTCGGGGGTTCCGGCAACACCTACGACCTGTCGGGAGCGACCATCAAGGTCGACACACGCGATTTGGCTGGCTATGGGCGAGCGCTAGGACATGGTAGTGGCGTTCACTTGGTGCAACTCAGCGGCAATAACAACCAACTGAATGGCCTCACACTGATCGGCGAAGACCTCGACCTGAATACCCCTGCGCAACGCTACGCCGATTGGGGAACCCAGTACGTCAAGTTGATCGGGGACGACCTCACCTTGGAAAGTGCGACGGTGGTTGTCCGCGGCTCGCATACTGAATACTACGGTCTGAGCGACGCGTTCGGCAAAGGGGCCTCGCAAGGCCAGCAGCCCTACCTGGGTCACCGCAAGGCAGCGGGGGTCAATGTTGACGGCACAGACACCGACCTCTCATCCAACAACGTGGTCAACAACCTGAACCTGACCATGAAAACGTTCGGCCACGGGTTTTTCACTGGCACAAATCTCGAAAACACGACACTGTCCAACAGCACCATTACCGGCGAATTGTTCCCGTCGCAAAACGTCATCGACCGGCCCGAGTATCAGGAGCATGGGCACACTTGGTGGCAATACCCCATCCAGGACAACATCATGCTGTCCGGCTCGGAAGGGGGCGTACGCACCTACGGCGGCAATAACTTCACGGTGGATAACGTAGTCGTCGACGGCATGCGGACCGGCTTCGCGACCGTTGCCACGCAGGGGCAAGTCAATATCACCAACTCCTACGCGTACAACACAACGTCTGGCTTTGATGTGGGCGACAACACCTCGATCACTGGCGGCGGTAACATTGTTAACGGCCCGCTGCTGACGTTTTATGGGAGCGGAAATAATACCGATATCGATCTCGAATTGACGGCAGGGACCCCGATTGGCGTCAACTGGTCAGCGGCTTACTTCAATGGGAATGCCGACATTGCAATCCACAGCAACCTGGCCGCCGGCGACCTGCCCGAAGAGTCGTATGTTCGTCTGGGGCAAAGGTATTTTGAAAACTGGCGGGACTCCGATTTCAATACAGCGGACCCCGATATTGCCCCCGGTGGAGGTCTTCCTCGGGCGTTTAACGATGAGAATTTCGTCAACGACACGAACCAGATCCTCGTCATTGGTGACAATGCAGTGGGCAATAACGGTCGCTCGCAAGGCGGGGTGATCAGCAACGGCAAGGAAAACCACTACGACGGTGTGACACTGGTACAGGCCGGAACGCGGACCGTTGTGACGCATGCAAAAGGCCTCGGCAACAGCGGCGTCGAGACCTTCGCGACATTCGCTATCGGTAACACGACCTACACAGGAGCCGTCACCGCCCAGACGCTTGACGACAACGGCACCATTGTTGCATCGGGTGGCACGCTCGAGCTTTCCAATGGCGTCCAGATCAGCAATGAGAAGCTGACCATCACTGGCCATGGTGACGACGGCAATGGGGCGTTGTACGCAGACGGTGGGACCAGTTTCGTGGGTCAGGGTGGCGTCTATCTCAACGGTGACGCATCGATCGGCGTTGGCAGTGCGGGCAACGGTTTGCTAGTGGGTGCCATCCAGGGCACGGGCAACCTGACCAAGCGCGGCACGGGCAAACTGGACATCGGGAATTCCAGCACCCTGGCTGGAGACCTGACCGTCGCGGAAGGAACCTTGATGGCGCAGTCGGGCTTGGTCAACCAGAACCTGGCGGTCGCCAGCGGCGCTTCGCTCGAAGTGGTCAGTGGAAGCGATTACAGCACCTTAGGCGACGTCCAGATCGACGGCACGTTGGATATCAACGGCCCTGGCGCGACCTTCTCGGTCGGCGGCAATTTCGCGTCCACCGGAACGCTGACAGCCCACATTAGTCATCTCACCGACCACACCGTTATTAGTGTTGCCGGCAACGCCACGTTGGGCGGGACGTTGAATGTCGATTTGAGCAGCGGGCTAACCCCTTCGACTGGCGACACGTGGGATCTGATCGACGCCAACGCAATCTCCGGTGGCTTCAACAATGTGAATGTGATCGGCAACCTTCCGACCGGCATGGGCCTGTTTTTTCAGACCCAAGCGGATTCCGGCAGCACCAACGGCCAGCTGGGGCAGATCGCCTTGACCGCCGACGTACAGCTCGTGCTCGCGGTCAACGCCCAAGCAGGTACAGCGTCGATCAAGAATCGATTAGCTGGAGTCGAGGAGCAACTAGACGGGTACCAGATTACTTCGGTCGAGGGCGTGCTTGATCCCGCTGGATGGACTAGCTTCAGCGATTCGGACTCCAACTGGACCGAATCGAACCCTACCAGCAACCATCTGGGCGAACTTAACCTGACTGGTTCCACCACCATAGCGAGTAATACAAGTTTCAGCCTGGGAGCGATCTACAACCACACCCCGACGACTTTCGGCGAGGTGGGGCCGGACCTCGAGTTCGAATACCACACGCCTGACGGCGGCACCCGTGTGGGGCTCGTGGAATTTGAAGGACCTCACAATAACATCGTCCTGCTGGTCGATCCGGCAACAGGCGACGCAGCCATTCAAAATCAATCGATCTTTAACGTAGCGATTGACGGCTACTTGGTCACATCGGATTCGTCCGCACTCGACCCGACAGGGTGGGAAAGTCTGGAAACAAGTCAGGGCAACGGATGGACGAAATCCAATGAGGCTGCGAACCACATCGGAGAACTGAATCTGAGTGACTCGCTGGCCCTCGCGGGCGGAAGCGGTCCGATCTCGCTGGGGTCGCTCTTCGATTTCGACGGGCTTGGCATCGAGGAGGATCTTGAATTCCAGTTCCATCTGGCCGGTGGCATGACAATGACCGGCATCGTGCAGTACGGAGCGTTGAGCCTCACCCCGGGAGATTTCGATGGTGATGGCAATGTCGACGGCGTTGACTTCCTAACTTGGCAAAGAAACGACCTCTCGGCGAGCGAACTCAGCGATTGGCAGAGCAACTACGGACAGTCTGCCAGTCAGGCCGCAGCTAGTACGGCTGTGCCTGAGCCAACGTCGGTCGGGCTGTTGCTGGTGGCATTGACGTCACTGGCTTGCTCGCAGCGCAGGAAAGGGATCTCGCGACCGTAGCGTCGCTTTTGACGATTGAAGGCGAAAGCATTGTCCCGTCGATGACGAGGAGGCACGCCGAAGAAGGCAATTTTTTAGAGAGATCACATCTGATGAACACGAAATACTTGCTCCACTGTTTGACCCTCGTTGCCGTCTTGGTTGCGGCTCCGCAATTAGCCCTGGGGCAAGACGTCCTCGGCGACACCCTCCCGTTTTCCGGCGCGTCGCTGCACCTGAAGCTGTACGCGGATCCTGGAAGTGACGGTCGGTTGAACTCCTTCACGACTCAGCCGACCAACACGGGCAATCAAAACCTCTTTCTTGTCACTCAAGAAGGTCATGTGCACGAGATCAACGACAACGGCGCGGGCCAAGGGAATTCCACCGAGTGGTTCGATTACGACGATGCGATCGACGTAGCGGTGCCCGGTTCGAACGACGCGTACAAACTTTCAGGTTCAAGTGGACAGAACGGCCTGCAGGGAATTGCTTTCCATCCGGAATTCGCCACGAACGGCAAGTTCTACTCGACGGCGATGGTGAACGCCCCCAGTAGTAACGCCGGATTCAACTACTTGGGCAATTCGATCAGAGGGTCCGGTGTTAATTGGGAAGGTGTTGTCGCCGAGTGGACGTACAACAGCGGCAGCGGGCAAGTGGACCCCAACAGCTATCGCGAACTGTTCCGCGTGCAGGCGCCAGTCAATGATCACCCGCTCAAGCTGCCCGCTTTTGACCCCTATGCCGAGTCAGGGGATGAGAATTACGGCCTGCTGTTCGTCGCTCACGGCGATGCGAATAACCAGAACGGCCTCAACAATGCTCAGGATACAATGGGCGCGCTAGGAAAGTTCCTTCGCATCAACCCGCTGGAAGACACCGCGAACAGCAATCCCTACTCGGTGCCTGGAACCAACCCCTTCGTGAATGACCCCAACACGCTCGACGAGATTTACACCCTCGGCCATCGCAATCCGCACACGTACTCTTTTGCTCAGGACGCCAATGGCGACTCTCAAATCATCGTTGGCGAGATCGGGCGGAATAACATCGAAGAGGTCAACGTCCTACAGGCCGGTGGAAATTATGGTTGGGGGCCGCGTGAGGGCACTTTTGTCCATAAACAACAAAACAACAGCGGTGGTTACGGCATCGGCAACGACATCGAACTACTGCCGAGCGACGAATGGCAGAACGGCTATACCTTCCCCTCGGCCCAGTACGACCATGTCGGAATGGGCGTTGGCGGTCAGGCGATTGCCGGGGGCGTCGTCATCGACAACGGCAGCGACCCCGCCCTGCAGGGAGAGTACATCTTTGCTGACTTCAGCACCGCGTCTGGGCACGCCTATCAGGTCAGCTTCGATGACCTAATAAATGCGAAGACCACGTTAGCCAATGGGGAATCCCCCAGCCTACTTACGCAGGCCTTCGTCTCGCGACTGATGCTAACCCTTGATGATGATGGCGATGGTGACATTGATGCAACTGCGGATAACTTCAAGTCCCTCTTCGGCGAACCCCGAACCGATGTCCGTTTTGGCATGGGAGTCAATGGCGAAGTCTACGTTTCTAGCAAGCGGACCGGAAACGTCTACCTCGTAACAAACACGACGACTATCCCCGAGGCGCCCTTGCTCGTGTTGTCCGTCAACGGCGTAACTGGTGCGACGTCGATCGAGAATCGCGCTGCTGGAGAAGACACGCAACTGGACGGGTATCTTATTACGTCGGCCTCGGACTCGCTCGTTCCGGGCAATTTGAACAGCTTTGGTAGTACGTTTGGCCCCGACTGGACGCTATCCAACCCCGGTCCCAATTCGCTGGGTGAGCTGAACCTCGTAGGAGATAGTACAATAGCTGGTGATTCAAGCGTCGACTTGGGAGCGATCTACGAATTCAATCCCACGGAGATAGGCCAAGCTGAGCCAACCCTAGTTTTTGAATACAATGTACCTGGCGCCGGTACCCGCACAGGTCTGGTCGAATTCGTTGGACGTCGTAATAACGTCGTATTGCTGGTCGATCCTGAAACGGGCGAAGCAGCCATCCAGAATCAATCGATCTTTGACATTGAAATTGACGGCTACTTGGTCACATCGGATTCGTCCGCACTCGACCCAACAGGCTGGGAAAGCCTTGAGACCAGTGAAGGGAATGGGTGGACCGAATCCAACCCGGCAGCCACCCACATTGGCGAATTGAATCTGGCGGACACGCTGGCGCTATTGGGTGGAAGCGAACTGATCTCGCTGGGTGCACTATTTGACTTCGATGGGATCGGCGTCGATCAGGACCTTGAATTTGAGTTCCATCTCGCTGGTGGCGATACGATTACCGGAATCGTGCAGTACGGAGCGTTGAGCCTCACCTCGGGAGATTTCAATGGCGATGGCGATGTCGACGGCGTTGACTTCCTAACTTGGCAAAGAGACAACCTGTCGGCGAGCGAACTCAGCGATTGGCAGAGCAACTACGGACAATCTGCCAGTCAGGCCGCAGCTGGTACGGCGGTGCCTGAGCCAACGTCACTCGGTCTGTTGCTAGTGGCATTGACTTCACTGGCTTGCTCGCAGCGCAGGAAAGGGATCTTGCGACCGTAGTGTCGCGTCGATGACGAAGGGGGCGGCCGAAAGAGGCAATCTAATTGAAGAGATCACATTTTATGAACATGAAATATTCTATCCACTGCTTGACCCTCGTTGCCGCCTTGGTTGCGGCTTCGCAATCAGCATTTGGGCAAACCGATCCGCTGCCACCGCCCCATGACGCTCGGGACTACTCTGGCGGGACGCTCCACCTCAAGATGTACGCCGACCCTGGCAGTGACACTCGGTTGAACTCGATGGCGTCGCAACCGACAAACACTGGCAACAACAACGCGTTTCTTGTGACCCAGGAAGGCCACGTCTACGAGATCGCCGACAACGGCTCAGGCCAGGGGACTTCGACCGTGTGGTTTGACTACGACGATGCGATTGCCCAAGCGGTCGGCAACACGAACGGCTACGAGCGGTCGGGTTCGGGGGGACAAAACGGCCTGCAGGGGATTGCGTTCCACCCCGAATTCGCCATCAACGGAAAGTTCTACACCTCCACGATGGTCAGTAACTCGAGCAACGTAGGCGGGTTCAATTACCTTGGAACCAACTTTAACAACACAAATCCTGATGGTGTCGTTGCCGAGTGGACCTACAGCAGCGCATCGGGCGAGGTCGATCCAAGCAGCTACCGAGAGTTGTTCCGCACCCAACTGCCCGAGAATGACCACCCGCTGAAGTTGCCTCAATTCGACCCCTTCGCTCAGCCGGGTGATGAGAACTACGGGCTGTTGTTCATCACTCACGGCGACGGCGATAGTCAAAACCAAGGAGGCGTCACCGACGGCAGAGCGCAGGACCTCGAGAACGCGCTGGGCAAGTCCCTTCGCATCAACCCGCTTGAGGACACCGTAAACAACACGCCCTACTCGGTGCCCGCCACCAATCCGTTCGTGGGCACCCCCAACGCGCTTGGCGAGATCTGGACGAGCGGGCATCGCAACCCGCACACTTTCTCGTTTGCTCAGGACGCCCAAGGCGAGTCGCGCATCATCGTGGGTGAAATTAGCTTCGAGAGGATCGAAGAGATCAACTTACTCCAGCCCGGTGGCGATTACGGATGGAACGACCGAGAAGGGACCTTCGTCAGCAATTCTGACCGTAGCGTTTCGCCACTGCCAAGCAACGACGCGGCATTGAACGACTATGTCTATCCGGCGGCTCAGTACGACCACCTTTTTGAGGACACCGGAAGCGGCGATGCCGTGGCTGGTGGGTTCGTCGTCGATATCGGTGCTGTGGATGTTGGTGAGGTCGCGTTGGACGGCCAATACGTCTTTGCCGACTTCAGCACCTCCAACGGATACGTCTACCACACCGGTTTCGTGGACATGCTCAACGCGAAGACCCAGCTCGAAGACGGTGACGCCCCCTCCGAACTTACGCAGGCTATGATTTCGCGCTTGGAGCTCACTTTGGATGAAGATGGAGATGGTGACGTTGACGTATCCGGCGGCAGCCTGCAGGACATCTTCGCTGGTCGTTTACCGGGCAATGGACGCACCGATGTCCGCTTTGGCCTGGGGCCGCGTGGCGAACTTTTCATGACGAGCAAACAGACGGGCGAAGTCTACCTAGTGACCAACGCGGAGAGCCCTGATTCACTTCCCCCTGCGGAAGTAAACCTCGCTCTGCAAGTTAACCGCCGAACAGGTGCCACTTCGATCATAAATCCAGCGACCGGCGAAAGCGTCGAACTGGACGGCTATCTTATAACTTCGGCCGACAACACACTTGATCCTGCAGCGTGGACCAGCTTGACCGATGCGAGTGAGCCCGGCTGGACCGAAGCGAACCCTGGAGCCAATTCGCTTGGCGAGCTCAACCTGGACGGGTCCAGCACGTTAGCCGTTGATGCGAGCATCGACCTGGGTGCGATCTACGACTTCACTCCCACGGCATTTGCCGAAGAAGGGCCCGGAGTTATTTTTGAATACCACGTCCCCGATGGCCTTAGTGGCGAGGGCGAAACTCGCTTTGGTCAGGTCCAATTCGTTGGGCCGCTGAACAACGTCGTTCTACTGGTCGACCCGGATACGGGCGAAGTGGCACTGCAAAACCAATCGCTGTTTGACCTTGAGATCGACGGCTACTTGATCACCTCGGAATCAGGTTCGCTCGACCCGAGTTCTTGGGATAGTCTTGAGGACAACGTAGGGAATGGTTGGACTGAATCGAATCCAGGTGACAAGCACATTGGCGAATTGATTTTCGATGGTTCCTTCGACTTGGAGGCTGAAGGCCTTGCGATGTCGTTAGGGTCAATCTTCGACTTCGACGGAATCGTGCAGGACCTTGAACTTGAGTTCCATCTCGCTGGCGGCGATACGATAGCCGGAATCGTGCAGTATGGTGCGTTCAGCCTAACCCCGGGAGATTTCAATGGCGACGGCGCTGTCGACAGCGCTGACTTTTTAGTTTGGCAAAGAAATGGCCTCTCGGCTAGCGAACTCAGCGATTGGCAGAGCAATTACGGACAATCTGCCAGTCAGGCCGCAGCTAATACGGCTGTGCCCGAACCATCCGCCTCGGTCCTCCTCCTCCTGGGGACGGTCGGGTTTGCCTGCCGGCGTCGGTAGGTTATATTTCACAACTGCAACCTCTTTTCTTGGAGAACCACTGATGACTATGAAATTCACGCTACTGCTAGGTGCGGCAATTACAGCGTTCTGCCTTGTGGGGCAACAAGCGCAAGCTCAACTTGTGATCGTTAACGACACCTTCGACGACGGCGACCTTGGCACCAATGCGACGGGGACTGGCGATGGCTTAAATACATTCGTTGCTGGCGGTGGGTCAGCTATCGATGAATCAGGTGGTAGCGCAAATATGACATTGCCCACCAATGGAGGGCGTAGAGCCAATTTTACGACGAAGGATGGTGCGAGTGTTAATTCAACCGTTGTTTCCACGTTCGAAATCAACGAAGTGAACTTGCCCATTAACGTTGCAAATACCGGAACTGGCAATACAGACCGCCTCTACTTCGGCGTGAGAGCCAACAGCAGTGCCGCCGACGTGGGAAACCCTCAGGAGGGTTTCTGGATCCAGATAGAGTCGGATAGTTTAGTTACTGGAACCGGTAACGGTGATTTCTCCAACGGAATATCATCTCTCTTTTATCAAAATAGCGCTGGGGCTAGGAATCAACTTGCGAGTTTTACATTCGATAGCATGGACTTCACTCTCGATGCTGTCTCCGTCACGAATCCTAATCCGCTTTCCTTTGTCTTTGAACTTACGGCAGACACTTACGATGTGACCATCGGAGGAGACACGATTTCAAACATCACAGGAAGTCTGAGTGGCAATTTCACGCACGGCATGACGACTGGATTTGCCTCCTGGGCTGGGCAGACTGAAAATCCGGGCCTCGACATTACAGTTGGCGAAGTCGTCATTGAAACGGATATCGGTATCCTGGGCGACTTCAATGGCATAAACGGTGTCGATGTAGCGGACTTTCAGATCCTAGCTGACAATCTGGCTGGCGAACTTGACGGGTCCGTTGGCTATCCGCAGGGCGACATCGACTTCGATGGCGATGTCGACCTAGATGACTTTGGGCAGTTTAAAGATCTGTTCCCCGCCGTTGTGGCGGCGGCAACAGGTGTGCCTGAGCCATCCACAGCGATTCTCCTCCTCTTCGGGGCGTTCGGGCTAGCCTGCCGACGCCGGTAATTCTCAAGTAGCACGGGCGATGGCAATGCGTCGACGACCGGATCGTGAGCATCACGCAGACGCATGTGCGTGCGCTCAAACAGGGCAAGGCAGGACTCGACACTGAGTTCGGTGTAAAGTTGTCGCTTAGCGTGGTCGGCGGTTTTTCTTTCGTGGATCGACTCAGTTGGCACAGCTTCAACGAGTCGCAAACGACGCAGCGCGGTCGAGCCGAAGATTGGCCATCTCAAGAGCGACCATCGTCTCGGCCGCTGCTTTCTGAAAGGCCTTGCTGGCGACGGGATAAACGTGATCTTGGCCGCTCCGGGGCAAACATGCTCAGACTACTACGCGGCATTGCCTGTGCGCTGATTTCTTGGCTGGTGCGTGGTCTGAAAGCCGTACCCCACCGCTGCCAATTCCGCTACCGAGAGGCATTCGCCGGGTGAGCGGCCCACCTCGCTAACAAAGTGGCGACAGCGGGTCGGTGCTGAGAAACTCGCTGAGCTGGTTAGAGAAACGCTCGCCTTGGCATTACGAGAAAACCAAGTCACCGAGCAAGACCTGGCCCGTGTGAACGTCGATACGACGGTGCAAGAGAAAAACATCACCTCCCGACTGTGAATAGCGTTCGAAAAGTGCGGCGCTTGGCGGGGAGATTTGGCAACTGAAAGTTGCAGCGCAGGATTGTACGCTGAGATGGAACAATGGACTGAAGTTCGTCGCCGGGTTCTAACCGGCGAACTATCGAAACACGCTGCTTGCCGCGAATATGACATCAGCTGGCATACGCTAGCGAAGATGCTCACGTCTAACGAGCCGCCCGGCTATCGCCAGCGCAAGCCACGAGGCAAGCCGATCCTCGGACCGTTTCTACCCATCCTCCACGAGATTTTGGAAGCCGATAAGAAGGCCCGAATAAGCAACGTCACACCGCGACGCCCTCGAGGTTATGAGACGCTACTTTTGCCAGCGGAAAACCCTCGAAAACACGGGGAACAACACCAAATTTAGCGTCATTCGCAGTAATTGCAAACCATTGCAAATCAGTGTGTTATCTCGCGGGTTATAGCGGTACTCAAAAGTTTTAAGGAATTCAATAACTGTACGGTACAGGTTTGGCAACTACACTCCAAAGAGGCTTCCCTCATGAGAAGATAAGCCGCCAAATTCCGGTCTCGCGCCGGACCACCTCTACACGCTATAGGGTTTCCAACAAGTGAGTGGGATAGCGCCTACCTGGGATGAGTTAGTGAAGATCCATGCGGATACTTTGTGGCAAGTCGACTTCTTCTGCAAGATGACGGTCACGAAAACTGGGCTGAAGCAGGCGTTTGTGCTGGCATTCTTGCATGTCGGGTCTCGGCGAGTGATCTGCTCACCGGCGACATTCAAGCCCGATAAAAAGTGGATGCTCACGCAAGCAGAGTCAATGCTCGTGCAGGCTCGAGAAGCTGACCTGCCGGTCAGCTACCTGATTCGCGACAACGACAATTGCTATGTTCTCGACTTCGAGGCGGTCTTCGAACAGGCTGATGTTCGCGTGAAGCCAACGGCACCACGAGCGCCCAATCAAAATGCTTTTGTGAAAAGGTGGAGTGGCTCGCTGTGCTACGAATGCTTTAATCGATTCATTACCTTTGGGCTGGAGTACCTCGACCACATCGTTTCTGAGTATGCTATTTTCTATAGCGAAAGTCGACCGCATCAAGGGAAGTGCAATCGTCCGCTCACTGGCGATTGGTCGATCGTCGATGAGCTACTCGGCAGGGAAGAGCAGGTCGTCTGTCAGACTCGCCTGGGTGGCGTGCTCAAACACTACGGAAGACAGGCCGCTTGAGGGATTTTGAACTGTGTTTTTCTTGGTCGCTGCTGCGCTGATTGGAAAATCGAAATCACAAATCTACGGCCACGAGCCAAGTCACCTCTTTACCATCACAATTGCCGTGGTAAAACCACGCTGCAGAGCACGTGTTCAGACCCAGTCAGAAGAGCCTTTCTTCATTACAAGCTATTTGAACACGACGGTAATCCGCTATCAATGGAAAGTAATCCGAAACTTCGCGACGTTTGCGGGGTTCATAGCATGCGCCGCGTGGAATCTTTCTGTTTTTGCGAGATTTCGGGGCCGACAGAGAGGGCAACGGCGCATTGCTTTCTATGAACAAAGCCCCGTGGCAGCCGTACGATACTTCCCCCCCTTCACGAGTCGAAACTCTTGGCGAGTTCCAGAACAACGGCCAACCTCCCATCCACAAGGAACTACTGATGAAAATGTCGCTTACTATCCTCGGAATCGCAGTGATCGTATCAGCGGTTATGCCCGAGGCAATCGCTCAAGAACCACCGACTGCTGATTCACTCCTTGAACGCGCCATGACCTTCGATGCCGATGGTGATGGCATGCTGAACCGTGCTGAACTTGCAAAATTCATTGAGGAGCTCGCTGCGCGTCGTCCCGGAGATCGACGTCGTCGCTCTGGCTCAGCAGGGCGAAACATGAGGTCAGCTGCCGGGAGTAACTCCGCCGAGACAGTGAAGATTGGTGAAAAAGCCCCCGATTGGTCGGGAGTTGTGGGTGTCGATGATGCAAAGCATGGCCTGGCTGACTACTCAAATGCCAAGGCAATCGCGCTCGTGTTCACGTGCAACCACTGTCCCGTAGCGAAGGCCTACGAGGATCGACTCGTGGACTTGCAGAAAGCTTACGAGAAGAAGGACGTCCAGGTAGTGGCTGTCAATGTGAGCAACTTGCCGGCAGACCGATTAGACAAGATGAAGGAGCGGGCGAAGGAGAAAGGCTTCAATTTCCCCTATCTCTACGACTCCACCCAGAAGATTGGACGCGATTACGGAGCCAGGAAGACGCCCGAAGTCTATCTGCTCGATCAGGACCGCAAGCTAGCCTATCACGGTGCGATCGATGACAGTATGGATGCAACAAAAGTAGACGTACACCATCTTCGCAATTCGATCGATGCGGTCCTCGCAGGTAAAAAGCCTGCCAAGTCTGAAGTCCAAGCCATGGGGTGTGGAATTCGATATGAGTGAGTTATCCCTTAGAGATTACTCGGTGGGTCGCATGGCTGCCTTTGTATCGCTTGCATTGGCGATCAGCGGGTGCGCCCAAGAGGTGACCGATCCGGAGCCTGGATCGTCGATTGCGAGCGGGTCCTCGGGAGTGACGGCGACTTCGTCTGCGGCACAGGAAGCTACGACAGAAGGCAATGCGCAAGACAGGCCTACGTTGCATGTGGTTGATGAGAATCAGTTCGCAGAGATTCTCAAAGCACACCACGGCGAGGTCGTCTTAGTCGACTGCTGGGCAACTTGGTGCTTTCGTTGTCTTGAGCTGATGCCGCACACGGTCGAGTTGCAGAAGAACTTTGGCGATCTAGGCCTGCACGTGATCCTTCTCAGCCTTGATTCGCCAGAAGATAGTCGGGAGGCGGCAGCGGATCTCTTGGCAAGGAAAGGGGTGGATTTCGACAGCTACATTAGCGTTTATGGTACTGGTGCCAAATCAGCTGAGGCTTTCGAGATTGAAGGGGGAGCGCTTCCGAGCATGAAGCTCTATGATCGAAAGGGCAAGCTCCGGAGAGTATTTTCTGCGGGCCATATGCCACCCGAACCATTTGAAGAGGAAGATATCGCGGAAGCCGTCCGCGAATTGCTTGCGGAAGAGTAGGAGGTCGGCGAGAAGTTGGCCTGCCCCCAAAACCTGTACCACAGGTTATGAGAGTACGGGTTGGGGTGTCTCTCCGCCCTGCTGGAGCGGAGGAGTTGGCTGAGGCGTAGCCGAAGCCAGTGCGTTGGGCATGGTGAAGTGATTGGGGGTGGAAGTCCCCTGCGGGGCCTATCGGAGGCAACCGCGAGGTGAAGGCAACTGCATGAGACGGAGTTTGGACTATGGACAATCGAAGTCTTTCCCGTGAGGGCGTGTGGGATGGAAGCCGGAGCCGAACCGCAGCACTGAACGCAAGTGAACCCTTAGGCAGGCTCCTCGGACCTGGGCAAGCGTGCCTTCCAACGCAACGCCCGATATCCGTTGGTGGCCGAGGAGTAGTGAGGGCGGAGGCGGCAGGACATTGCTCGATCTTACCCCAGGAGATCTCTGCGGGTCCGCCTATCGGTAGACCGGAAGAAGGTAACGACGACCGGTTGATGCCCGCAGAGAAGTCGGATCGCCCCATAGTAGTGATGAAGCCGGGTAATGCCGGTGGAGCGAAGGGGGCGACAAGTTGTTAAGTGCTGGAACATGCCAACTGGCTTTCGCGTTTGCCGACAGCCCGCATGGGGGCAAGGACGAGAGAACCTCGGACGAATCTAAGGGGAAGTCGTACCTGCTGCTCAGAGCGAATGCCAAGGAGGCAGATCATCCAGCCACCTGGGTAGCCGATGACACAAGTCGGCTACTGGAACAAGTAGCCTCGGTGTCTAACTTGGCCCGAGCGTTGCTTAACGTCGCGCGTAATCAAGGCGCGGCAGGTGTGGACGGACGTGGTGTACGGGAAGTGGTTGAGGCTTCGCCCCAACTGCTTGCTCAGCTACGCCGTGAATTGCTTTCGGGCGCCTACCAACCGGGCGACATTCGCCGGGTCTGGATTCCCAAGTCCGGTGGTGGACAACGGGGCTTAGGTATTCCGAATGTCGTGGACCGCTGGGTTCAACAGGCTGTACTCCAAGTCATGGAGCCGATCTTCGAGCCGACGTTTCACGACAGTAGTCACGGATTCCGTCCGAAACGTGGTGCACCAACGGCCATCGCTGCGGCCAAGCAATATTTTGCAGAAGACTATGCCTGGACGGTCGATATTGACTTGTCCAAATTCTTCGATCGTGTTCACCACCAGCGGTTATTGAATCGCTTGGCGAGCCACGTCAAGGATGGGCGTCTTCTCAAGCTAGTGCATGGCATGCTCAAGGCGAAGGTTGTGTTGCCCGATGGCACACGCACCGCCACGACCGAAGGCGCACCACAAGGTGGTCCGCTTTCTCCGCTACTTTCCAATGTCGTTCTTGATGAACTCGATTGGGAACTGGCACGTCGTGGACTTCGGTTCGTGCGTTACGCCGACGACTTTAGCGTATTCGTGAAGAGCGAACGTGCCGGTCGCCGGGTGATGGACTCGGTCAGTAAATTCATTGACAGACGTTTGCGTCTGATGGTCAATGAAGACAAGAGTTCCGTCACGGGTCCGAATGATCTAACCTTCCTCGGCTTTCAACTCGGCAAGAATGCCGAGGGCCAAGTCACGGTGGCAATCTCTCGTCGCACCAAGGAGCGAATGGATGCCCGTATTCGTGAGCTAACGCCGCGAGTCTGGGGTCAATCGCTATCGACGTGCTTCGAGAGAGCCGAACGCTACCTGCGAGGATGGATTGGATATTTTCGGTTGTGTACCGAAGATTCCCTACGACCGCTTCACAAGTTCGACGCCCACATTCGGCGTCGTATTCGGGCGATTATCATTCGTCAGAAGAAGCGGGATCGGTATCTGTTTCGACACCTGCAAACACGAGGCGTTTCTCGGAAGTCGGCGGCTAAGACCGCCTTCACTCGTGCTGGTGTCTGGAGACGCAGTGTCAGCTATGGCATCCATCAGGCGTACTCTAACGCTTGGTTCGCCGAACGCCTGATGCCGCTCACCGGCCGTTGGCATGCCTTGAACCCTTCCCCGCAGGTCTTAATCAAGCAGCAACGACTGTTTGAAACCTAAGACAGCAACTTGAAGAGCCGGATGCGTGACCCGCAAGTCCGGTTCTGTGAGAGGCTTGGGGGAGCGATCCCCCCGGGCCTACTCGACCTGCGAACTCCTGAAGTGTCCGACCACCCAGGCTACTGTGAGGCCGGACTTGATTGTAATCGATTCTCCAAGCCTCTACCTTCTTGATCGCATCTGCCAAGTTCAAGAACCAGTGCTGATTCAAGCACTCTTGCCGCACGCGACCGTTGAACGATTCAATAAACGCATTGTCTGTAGGCTTTCCTGGACGACTGAAGTCCAAGGTCACCTTGTTGAAGTACGCCCACCAGTCGAGCGACTTCGAGATGAACTCCGGTCCATTGTCCACACGAATTGATTCTGGGACAGCGCCCCGTCGTTTCCGAACCGCTTCGAGCACAGCGACCACGTCGTCGCCAGTTAGCCGTTGGCCAACTCGGATTGCCAGACTCTCACGGGTAAAGTTATCGACTAACGTCAACAGACGGAATCTCCGGCCGTCGAAGAGCTGATCCGACATGAAGTCCATGCTCCAGCTCGGCATCGGCCAGCAAACGCCTGAGCTGAGCATTCTGCTTCTCCAGCTCTTTCAGCCGTTTCGCCTGATCGACTCTGAGACCACCATACTCTTTACGCCAGCGGCCATACGTCTGGTAGGTGACCCCCGATCTGTTTAGCAGCCTCTTGTTGCGTGCGGCCTTCGGAAAGGGCAATCTTCGCTTCGCGGAGCTTGCCAATGATCTGCTCTGCCGTGTGTTTATTGCCTCGTGGCATGCGATGTCCTCCTTCAAAATGGGAGCCGGCAACTGAGGTGAATATCGCTCAGTATGTGGGCTCGGTTGAAGGGGCCACGTCAGGTTTGCGTCATAGAATCCACTGGAGTTGTCATGGGTGACGATGAGCACACTGATTATGTGTTCTCAGGTAGAACTGATTTGGGATAACGAAAGTGCCATTCGCTTCAACGTTCTGGGGAGTTTCCGGAATGCCCCTAAGTGCAAAGGAGGGACCCGCCTTAGGCTCGAAGGTCGATGCCAGCTTGCGCAGAATTACCGCTGCGAGAGATTGCATCACTCAACATCCCGGTTGCCCTATCGGTGCCTATTAGCTTAAGAACGTGGCGAACGTAACTAACATTGCGAGAGGGGTTCTCCGAGTACGAGTTCTCTAGATACTTGTAAACGTTATCGTCATCAACACCTAGAAGTCGCGGCCACGCCTGACGCATCGCAGGGCCGAGGTCGAAAGTCTCAAGAAACTCGAAATTACGATTGTCTGCAGAGCAGATACCCATAACCAAGTCGAGTGGGGTAGCATCGGGGTGAGAGAGGACGAGCTTCAGGGCCTTCAGGCGGACTTGTTTATTTGGCGAACTCAAGTGCTCCCGCAAATAGCAAATTGCTTTCATGACGGCATTCCTAAAGTCTCCACTGACCAACCGTTGAGGAGACATCAATATACAATAGCTGTTGGTTTCGTTGCCTGAAATTCGTGGCATCGCATCTCTAAACTTCAGCCAGCGTGTTTCAAGTCTCCCTCTTTCGATCTCACATGAGTTGAAGTTTTGCACGAGGTCAGCAAAACGAGTATAGTATCGGTTTGCAAGCTTGGTTCGAGAACCCCCCGCCCGTCTGGCCTTCACACCTTCGAACCGCCTTCTCACTTTTGGGTGGATGCCGTGGAGATTCCTGCCGCTTCAGCTTCGACCCCTTCTGACCTCTCAAGATTAGCGCCTCTGGTTGATCAACTTCGACAGCGTTTCCCCACCGATCGACTATTGACACAGCCCGCACAATTAGCCCCCTACGAATCGGACGGCTTGACGGCTTTTCGAGTGCATCCGGGTGGGGTCGTACTCGTCCAAGATGCAAGTGAAGTTGTCACCGTAGTTCGCCTGTGCCACGAGCATGGCGTACCCTTTGTGGCGCGTGGTAGCGGAACGAGCCTTAGTGGCGGTTCGCTACCAGTCGCCGGTGGACTGGTTATTGCTTTGAATCGCATGAATCGAGTTCTCGACTACCAGCCACGCTCTCAGACCATCGTGGTTGAACCTGGGGTCGTGAACCAGCAAGTTTCGCGACACGTAGCCCAAGATGGACTTTACTACGCACCAGACCCCTCAAGCGGACCGGTCTGTACGATTGGTGGGAATGTGGCGTTCAACTCGGGGGGGGCGCATTGCTTGAAGTACGGCATGACCGCCAATCATGTACTTGGTATTAAGGCGGTTTTTCCCGATGGCGAACTCGTCGAACTCGGCGGGCGCAGCCATGAAACGGCCGGTGCCGACCTCGCTGGTATGTTCGTTGGAAGCGAGGGACTGTTCGGTATCGCACTGGAAATTGTGCTTCGTTTATTGCCTCTACCCGAGCGATTCCATACGGTGCTAGCCGCCTACGACAGCTTGGAGAAAGCCGGTGATGCGGTGGCAAGTGTGGTCGCCTCTGGCTTGTTGCCAGGAGCCATGGAAATCATGGACAAGCTGGCTATCGAAGCTTCAGAACAAGCAGTCCATGCGGGCTATCCCACCGGGGCAGCGGCGGCTTTGATCGTCGAACTCGAAGGCCCCGAGGAAGAGGTGGCTGCGGAAATCCCAAGACTCGACGCGATCATGCAAGCTTCAGGTGCCTATGAATTGCGAGTTGCCAAGAGTGCCGCTGATCGAATGAACATCTGGAAGGGGCGTAAGGGGGCATTTAGCGCCGTCGGTCGCCTCAGCCCCGACTATATCGTTCAGGATGGTGTTGTCCCGCGAAGTCGCCTCGGCGAAGCACTCGCAGAAGTCCAGCGATTGAGTGCCCGATATGGACTGCGGGTTGCTAACGTATTTCACGCCGGCGACGGAAACTTGCATCCACTCATTCTTTATGATGGCCGAATTGAAGGACAGCTACACCAGGCAGAGTTGCTGGCAGGTGAAATCTTGCGAATGTGCATACGTCTGGGTGGTTCGATTACAGGCGAACACGGTGTTGGCGTAGAGAAGCTGGAATTCCTCCCAGAAATGTATGGCGAGGCGGAAATGGAACTCATGAATAGGGTGCGCCAAACGATCGATCCGCAGGAGCTGGCGAATCGAGGGAAATTGCTGCTTTCTGCGTCAGACGTAGGCAAGCAATCCCATGCGCCTCATCCACTGGAATCAGCAGGCGTCATCAGCCGAGCGTAAAGCACGATACTCAGCCAACTATGGAAACCATTGAAACAACCGAGCAATTGACCCATTTCGTTCGCAACCAAGCGCAGGTTCGCGTAAGGGCCGGCGGGACTAAGCCAGCCACGAGTGGTAATGCCAATGTTTCTCTCGTCAACTTGTCGGGCGTCATCGAGTATGAATCAAGTGAGTTTACAATCACCGTTCGTGCAGGCACGCCTCTGGCTGAAATCGAAAACCTCCTAGCGGAACAACGGCAGTACTTGCCGTTCGATCCGCCACTAGCGCGAGCTGGCGCCACAATCGGAGGCACCGTCGCGACGGGGCTTTCTGGTTCTGGCCGCTTTCGCTACGGAGGAGTGCGGGATTTTCTACTGGGCGTACGCTTTGTCACGGGCGAAGGACAGCTCGTGCAATTAGGCAGTAAAGTCGTGAAGAATGCCGCTGGGTTTGATTTCCCTAAACTCATGGTGGGCGGTTTAGGTCGATTTGGCATCATGACAGAGTTGACCCTCAAAGTATTTCCTGCTCCCGAAGCTACCAGAACAGTAGTCCTTGAGAACGACAATCAATCCGACGCATTGGAGACGATGCTTCAACTTGCGGCTTCGCAACTTGATCTGACCTGCCTTGATCTTGACGATACGAATCGTATTCGGGCACGTGTCGCAGGCTCCGACTCGGCACTCTTGGATCGAGTCGCTCGTCTTCAGCAGTTTAGTAACATTGCCAACAAAGTGATCGAGGGAGAAGAGGAACTTGCCTTGTGGCAAGCGGTTGGCGAATTCCAGTGGGTACCAGCTGGGTATCGATTGGTTAAAGTCGCCCTGGCTCCCGAACAAATCCCTCCGTTAATTTCCGACCTAACGCCGGGCGCATTGCGAATTTGTGCCGGAGGTCATCTCGGGTGGATTGCCTGGCCGCAGGAGCGGCCAGGCGAAGAGCTCGACCGCGTCTTAGCACAGCATTGCTGTCCGGGGCTCGCGATTACGGGTGATTGGCACAGTCCACTTATAGGAGAACATCAGGGATCAGCTTTTGCTAGGCGATTGACGCTGGCACTCGACCCGGAGAGCAAATTCACAAACCCACAGCCAGTAGTCTGAGAGCCTCCTCCGTTGCAACACTCCATACCTTCCGCTGAATTGGGCCCCCGTGGCCAAGCGATGGCCGACGCGGTGAGCTCTTGTGTCCACTGTGGATTCTGTTTGCCGGCTTGCCCGACGTATCAGGTTCTGGGCGAAGAGATGGACTCTCCACGGGGTCGCATTTTTCTCATGAAAGATGTACTTGAAGATCGTCTGCCGTTGGAACAAGCGCTGCCTTACGTTGATCGCTGCTTGGGATGTCTGGGCTGTGAGCCGGCTTGCCCTTCTGGCGTACAGTACGGAGACTTGATTACTTCGTTTCGCGCACATTCAGAACGGAAACGCTCCCGAACCTTCTTCGATCGATTGATGCGTCAAGTCGTACTGCAAACCTTACCCTACACAGCGAGGTTTCGCTGGGCGGCGAGGCTAGGCAAGCTTGCCTCTTTCACCAGTCCTCTGTTGCCTCATCGACTGAGTAATATGCTTGCGATGCTGCCAGCACAGTTACCACCGAGCGAGCAGCTCCCCGAAGTCACGCCCGCAATTGGCCCGAGGCGTGCGCGAGTCGCTTTGCTCGCGGGTTGTGCGCAGCAGGTGCTCGCTCCTCAGATCAATCGAGCTGCCATAGAGTTACTGTCTCGCAATGGTGTGGAAGTAGTCGTTCCTCAAGCACAAGGCTGTTGCGGTGCGCTGGCGGCCCACACCGGTGCTGACCGGTTAGCCATGGAGGCTGCGAGGAAGAATCTGCGAGCCTTTCCTGGCGACATCAATGCTGTCGTCACTACCGCCGCCGGTTGTGGATCAGGTATGCATGAATATCCATTGTGGCTCAAGGGGACTCAAGAAGAGGCTCAGGCCCACGCGTTGGCGAGCATGACAAAAGACGTGTGCGTTTTCCTGGCGGAACTTGGGCCGGTGGGTTTTGCTCCGCTGGCAGATCCTCTCCGCGTTGCCTATCACGATGCTTGCCATTTGGCACACGGACAGGGAGTGAGGGAGCAACCACGTCAGCTCTTGCAGATGATCGGTAATTTGGAACTGGTAGAAGTCCCCGATAGGGAGTTCTGCTGCGGATCAGCGGGCACTTACAACTTGGAACAGCCTGAGGTGGCCACTGAACTCGGAGAAAGGAAAGCAGCGGCCATCGTATCTACCGAAGCGCAGGCAGTAGCCACGGGCAACATTGGTTGCATGGTTCAGATCGAGAATCATTTGGCCGATGCTGGAAGGTGCCTACCGGTGAAGCACACCATTGAGTGGCTGGCCGACTCTTGTTTGGATGGACATGGAAGTGAGTGATTTCCTAGGTCGTCCTGACAAATTCATTTCCGTAAACCACCAGCATTGCTGGTGCGTACCCAATAGGCTCCGCCGTTCCCGGAGTATAAAAACGGATACTCCCGAGGAAGGCCCCGAGGGGTCAGGAGGATCCGCAATGAAGGACTGGCGTAGTCAACCCCATGTAAAGTGGGACTGCACGTATCATATTGTGATTGTACCAAAGTATAGGAGACGCAAGTTTTACGGTAGTTTGCGGGTGGAGATTGGGAAGATTCTCCGTCAGCTTTGTCGGCAGAAGGAAGTGGAACTGGTGGAGGGCAAAGCGATGCTGACCATGTCCACCTTCTGCTGAGCGTGCCACCGAAGTTTAGCATTGCCAATACGGTGGGATTTTAGAAGGGCAAGAGTGCGATCCGGATCAATCGTGACCTTGAGAAAGTGAAAGGCAGCTTGTACGGACGTTCGTTTTGGTCACGCGGTTACTGTGTGAGCACGGTGGGGCTGGATGAAGTGATGACCAAGGAGTACATCCAGAACCAGGAGAAACACGAGCGTGACGGCGAGCGTGAGAAGGCGGATGCAAATTTCCATTTGCACTCGCGTCGCTTAAGCTATGCCGCCGTACATTGACACCGCGAACGCAGGATGTCACTTGATGAGCTCAGTCGCGGAACTGGGATGCTGAAATCTCATGCTTCTTGAGCAGTTTGTGCATCCCTTGCCGCGACATTCCTGCTTGCTCTGCAGCTTGAGAGACGTTGCCTTCATGCTGCTCTAGCAATGCAGTTAAATAGTCGTGTTCAGCCTGGTCCATAGCCTGTACGCGACTCTTGTTGTCGAAACTGTTACTGCTTACTGAGTCGATCTTTCTACTTGGATTCAACGCGGGTGGCAGTGCTGAGATTTGAATCCACTCAGTCGGCTCTAACGCGACGGCTCGCTCAACGACGTTCCGCAGTTCGCGTATGTTTCCCGGCCAATCGTATTCTTGAAACCTGGAGAGCACTTCGTCAGAGAAGCCTTGGACCTGAGAGTCTCGTGGTCGCAAGGCTTGGAGAAATCGCTGAGCCAGCAAGACAACATCACCACTGCGATCTCGCAGTGGAGGCAATTCGAGATGAATCACGCCAAGACGATAGAATAGATCACGACGAAACCGACCGGCATTCATCTCCATTTCCAAATTACGGTTCGTCGCACAGAGGAACCGCGTATCGACTTGGACAAAGGTGTTCTTTCCAACGGGCGTGAATGTTTGCTCTTGGATAACCCTGAGCAGCTTGGCTTGGAGGGGGAAGGGTAACTCACCGATTTCGTCGAAGAATGCCGTGCCGTGGTTGCACTCACGTAATAATCCGTCTTGGTCGCTGACCGCTCCTGTGAAGGAGCCCTTTACGTGCCCGAACAGCACCGACTCGAAGAGCGTCTCCGGTACTGCCGTGCAGTCGATCACCTGAAATTTGTGCTCTGTCCTGGAACTATGTCGATGAATAGCGCGAGCGGTAACCTCTTTGCCCGTGCCGCTTTCGCCGGTGATGAGGATATTGGCATCCGTCTTTGCCACGCGATCAATCACATCGAATAGTTCCAGCATGGGCGGACTATCACCAATGATCTCTGGGAACCTTGCTGCCAGTGCGCGTCTTTCGTCATCGTTACGCTCGGCGGCGGGCTGGTTCGACGCCGGCCGAGCTAGAGCACGGCGGACACTCGACAGGAGATCGTCGTACTTGACGGGTTTTAACAGGTAGTCGGCAATTCCCAAGCGGACACTCTCGATGGCCGTGGGTAGGGATGGCACACCGGTAATTACAATCAGCGGAATGTTTGGCCATTGCTCTCGCCCTTGGTGCAGCAGTTCGAGCTTCGCATTGCCTGGCATGTTCAGATCGGAAAGCACTAAATCGAAAGATTCACGCGAGAGTGCCTCCACCGCCGCATGTGCATCGGCCACACATATGCACTCGTAGCCGGCCTTGCGTAGTAGATCCCCGGTTGTCCTCAAGTAGAGAGGTTCGTCATCGGCTATTAAGATTTTGGCGTGGGGCACTTTAGCCATGAGAGCCCTCGGTCTTTGTCTCGAAGCGAGCGGGGAATACTGCAGTAAATTGGGTGCCGCGCTTTCGGTGCGATTCGACTTCGATGGAGCCACCCATCGCCTCGATCAAGCTCCGCGAAACGGAGAGCCCCAATCCCATTCCTGACTTAGGTTCTGCGCTCTTGGTAGAAAAGAAAGGATCGAAAATATGGGGCATAACGTCATCAGCGATGCCATCACCGCGATCAGCGACGACAACCCGAACGTCGTCCTTGGTTCTTTCGATGCGAATAGTCACCACTTCGTTTGCGGGCGAAGCTTGGACAGCGTTGCGAATCAGATTGTAGAGAATCTGCTTGACCTCGCCTTCGGGAAGAAAAACGGGGATCGTTTCGACAGCCGATTCCGCCCGTAACTCCACCTTTCGCTTGTTCACGACTCCGTCTAGCAAGGTTGCTATATCGGCGACGGTCCGCTCGATCTTAAATTCATTGGCCGGTTGTGGGTTACGCCGATAGAGTTGGTACATTTGATGCGTGATCGAACTGATCCGTTCGATCTCGCCATCGATAAGCTCCAACAACTCAAAGTGCTCATCTTCGGGTGTCAGGTCGGCTTTGATCAGTGCAAAGGCATTGCGGATACCGGCCAGCGGGTTATTGACTTCATGCGCGACCCCCGCTGCCAGTTGACCCAGGGCGGCAAGTTTCTCCATTTGGCGACGATGGCGTTCTAGTTGTGAGATACGAGCGGTCCGTTCCTGTACGAGCTGCTCCAGATGTTCGGCATGAAGTCGAAGTTGCTCACGCAGTTGGTGCCGTTGCGTAACATCCCGAACACTGGTGCGGAAACCGAGGTGTGTGCCCAATTCGTCATACATGGGTCGCCAGGAAACCGCCATCCAACGCTGCTGGCCATCGCGACGAATCGACTGGAATTCCACATCGTTGCGAGAAATTCCTTGCTTGGCATCCTCCATTGACTTCGCAATCCGCCCTTGGTCGTGTTCGGCGACCATGCGGAGCGGATAGTCGCTCATCTCGATGCATTCGTTGGGTGTATACCCCGTGTGCCGTTCCACTGCTGAGTTCACCCAAATGAGGCGACCGTCGGGAGCGTGCCAGCTTTCCCAGTCGTAAGTACAATCAGCAACGGCACGAAAGAATGCGTTATTTATACCATCTCCGTCAAAGGCAGAAATAGTAGCAATGTCTTTTCGGCCTGCTGCGCCGGATTCTGATTTCACAGCGTGTGTTCCAACGTAACAATGGGGAAACTCCTAGGGCTTGGCGAACTACCGATAAAAGTCTCCCTCTCGTTCGGGTTGGTAAGAAATGTTTACAATCCGCCAACGATCAATCAAACCTCCCTGCTCACATTCTACCGTATCGCTCACTTCACAGCCAATAAGGTTGCTCCCTAGTGTATCGAGTACCGAAATCGCGTTATCAAACAGCTCGACATCCTCCGGGTAGACGACCGTACGAGTCATCATTTCACCCGAAGACTCGCTAACGAGGCTCACCGTGGAGTGCATGGTAACCACATCGTCTGAGATCGACTCGGAATCCGTTACCTCGGAAGATTCGAGTTGCCATTCCAACTCGTCTAGTCGTTCCCAAGGAACTGATGCTTGGGTCTCTTTCAATTGGAGAAGGCTTCCGAGGCGTCGACGATCGGTGTCTGTAAAAACGAGTGATTGTCTCATCGTTCCTTCTCCTTTGTTCGTAATTTGCCCTCAGGAATCTCAGAATCCATTTCGCTATGGCATGGTCTCTACCTGTACCGGAACGGTCTCTTCGCCAAAATCGCTGTCAACAAAACCTGGTAAGCCGTTAAGTGTTAGCGATCGCAAGAGAATTGCCAATGCGATAACTGTAATAAGGGTAAGCTGGCCGCGCAAGAGGCCTACGTGACTCTCTTGCAGCATTTCTGTTTGCTCACAATCTGACTGAATCATTGGAGCTGTGAATGTCATGATGACCTCCTAACGGATTCTTCGTGGTTAGCTTCTTCTTGAGAAGCGAAACGTTCTCGCTGTTTCTCTTGTCTAACGAGCAAACTTCGTGCCCATTGCGTCAGTCGAGGAAGCATGGGGAAACCGCGTTGAAAGTGTCAACACGCGGCGACAGTGTCAACTGACTCTGACATCCCTAGAGCATTTGAACCACATATTAAAGTCAGTGCGCGGAGCGAGTGTCCGATCGAATAAGCATTCGCAGTCGATCCCAGAACCTCAATCTCTAGGGAACGCTCTTCGCGGCGTTCCTCTTCGTAAGACTCTCTAGAGATTGCATCGCACCAATGGCACAGAGATTGCAACAAGAGTCAATCGTTCGGCGTGTTGCAGGTCGGGTTCACGTCTATCGAAACTACGTATGAAAGGGTCAGACAATGAACATCAACGCAATCTTGTTTCCAACCGACTTTTCCGAGTCGTCATCCGCAGCCTTGGAGTACGCCTCTTCGCTTGCGTCGCAAACAGGCGCCATGCTGCACATCGTCCACGTCGCGGACGACACACCTGCCTACCTTGTCGGCTATGGCGGTTACCAGTACGAAGCAGATTCTCCAAACCAGCTCAAGAAGAAGATTGAAGCACGACTTAATGAAATAGAGCCATCGGAGACGGGTATAAGTGTGCGACGTCATTATCTAACCGGATCTGCAGTGGATGAGCTTATCGACTTCGCAGAGAAAGAGGAAATTGACCTGATCGTAATGGGGACTAATGGTCGAACAGGTTGGTCGCGAGCGTTGCTAGGCAGCATTGCAGAAGGTGTGCTGCGACGCTCGAACTGTCCAGTTCTCACCATCAAAGAATCCAAGGCTATCGATCAGGATTCGAAAGGGAAACCGACCACGAACTCCTCTGCCTCCGATTTTGAAAGGAACCTGCAAGGACCACGTCGGATGAAGCTTAGCCTGTGCTAGAAAGCTATTGCGTCTGAGGCACCAATCAGCATGGATGAATGGACGGGTATCTAGGGTCTGCCACTTCACCTACGGAGGTTGAAATATGCCTGCTTCATTGATAGAGATTTCCACCTCAATTCATCCGAGTCAAACAAGAGTTAGAGATGTCCAGAAAGATATTGTCCCGAATCATTCACGAAACCGAAAGTCTTCGATACCGCCGACAACAGACGGAGCTGAAGACGCAGAGATTGTGTTCATAAGGAACGTCGCGATTGTTTGGACCATCATCGCGCTTTCTCCATTGGTTCTCCTACACTTCGTATATCTTGTTTGGCAAGACTAGTTCTAGCACCCAAAAATTCCCCCTACCAAGCCGGAGTTGCAAAATGAAACCCAAACGTAAAATCGTCATTGCAAGAGACGACTACGAGCGGCTAGAAAATTTGTTCCACAGTGAATTCGCTCAAGCCTTTAGCGACAAGCACTACCTACACTCACTGCGAGGGGAACTTGACGCGGCCACGATCGTCGAGATGGCGGAAGTTCCTCACGATGTTGTTACCATGAATTCGGTCGTGCGTCTTCAAGAAACAGGCAGCAATGAAGTGGGGACTTTCACGCTTGTCTACCCCGTAGATGCCAACATTGCCGAAGGCAAACTCTCCATTCTAGCCCCCATCGGAACCGCCATCCTTGGCTACCGGGTTGGTGACAAGGTTCGCTGGCAGGTGCCGGATGGAACTGCGGAGTTTGTGATCGAAGAGTTGGTGTTTCAGCCAGAACGCGATGGTGTCGTTGCCTAGGGGACCAGTAAACCAGGCTCCTTGCCTAAGACGTACTACGCGTTGTCTCCGCCCAACGTCCCAATCCATTTCAACCAACGGGTCATCATCATGAATATCTCCATTACAGCTCCCTCCGAAAACAGAACAACCGGATTTCGAGATTCCGTGGCTAATCGACTTATGAAAACGCTAGCTAGGTTCTCTGATCGAATTACTCGTGTCGATGTCACACTGACTGATGAGAACGGTCCACGTGGTGGTGTCGATAAGCGGTGCCGACTGAGCGTGATCATGCCCGGCAACGGTGAGCTCGCGACATCGGCGAAGGACGAAAATCCCTGGAAGGCCATTGACCGTGCAGTCCGGCGCGCCCGCCGTATCGTTGTGACAAAGTTGAAACGACCGATAACGCTCCGCACGCGGGGGCATCAGAATGAACCGGTCGAAGAGCGCTCGCAGAATGAGGAGGCGGCTGAGTGATCGGACAGCTTCCTTTCCACGATCAACCCGGGCGACTACTTCAATCCTTCTCGCTCGCGGAGTGAGGCATCAGAAAGTTTAAGAGAATCTTGGTTGGGGTCGACCTTCTCGTCATGGACACGATATCGCGAACGGGCTTCGCAGGCTTCTTCACCGGAAACACTGCCGAACGATTGTCGCCGCAGATTCTTTGTTCTGTGTAAGTAGTAAAGCCGCCGGAGTTCATCACTTCTATTTCAAGGCAACGGAGCAATATCGCACCACCCGTGTAGCATCATAAGGCCAATGTACGTCACAACCTGCCGAGGGATACGTTGACATCTAGGAATTGGACACTGACTTCAACCGAGTCACTTGCGAGTAGCCATTCGGATCGCAACTTTGGAGGAGGAGCACGATGAGACGCGAGAAAACGACTGATCTGGATCGGTGGGAGAACGAGGGAGGAAGTTGCTGCAACCCTGTCCGTGCTGAATCAGAAATTAGCGGAGATATCCGAAATGGAAAAAAACCATTGTTAGTCACGTCTTACCGAGGGGGAGCTGGCGACTGCGCAAATGTGGCAACTCTACCGGTTAGGATTTGCAGAATACGACGCAGACGGAGTTTCCCCCTGCATCTTTTTACGAAAGGTTGCTGAGCCATGAATACGACCCTCGCCGCGAACTTCGAGACACGCAACGATATTCCCCTTTCGACGCGCGAAGCAATGATTGACCCGTTGACCGAAGTTTCGCGTGAGGTGGACAAGAGCCTGTGGTTCATTGAATCACATTTACAGGGGGCATGACGCCTTTGAATATGTTTGCCAAGCCAACCCCCAGCGCAGTTCACCCAGACGGTTGAGCTGCTTTGTTTGCGAACGATAGCTGGAGGCCTGCTTTATTGGTCAAGTTCGCTCGCACACTTTAAGGAGAACCCTCGTATGGATGTGGCCCGTGACGCTAGGGATCGCACCTCTGATAATGATGGCGGCTTCTGTGGCACTTTCTTGGAACGCAATTTTATAGATGGAGACAATGGATGGACGGTTGGGGCATGCTGATATCGAGTGCAGTACTAATCTTTGCATTGCGGGTTGTTGACGTCTCGCTGGGGGCCTTGCGAATCTCGATGCTCTTTCGAGGGCGGCGTGGTTTGGCAGGTCTATTTGGATTCTTTGAGTCGCTGGTATGGTTGATTGCCGCCGCGTTGGTGCTGGGAAATCTCAGCAGTCCAATCCAATTCGTTGCCTACGCATGCGGTTATGCCGCGGGAACTATGCTCGGCAGCACAATGGAGAAATGGCTAGCAATCGGAGATGCATTGGTGCGAATCGTTACACCGAGCGGATCGCCAGAGTTGACGAGTCTGATGCGAGATGCCGGTTACTACATGACGACTGTCGATGCCAAAGGCCGAGATGGAGACGTCCAGGTCAGCCTTAGCGTCGTTCCCCGTCGAGCGGCCCCGCGGCTGATGACAATGGCACGCAACGCCAATCCCGAAGCCTTCATTACCTATGAGGAGACAACGCCCTTTCGGCTGGCAACCATGCCCGCCGTGAGCGTTCGTAAGTAATGTCTTGCTTCGCTACGAATTGGAGGGAAAACCTCGAGCGGACTTCGGAGCACCCGCTCCTGAATCCATAAAGAATGCTCTACTCAGTCCCATCCTGCACAGAAGAGATTGTGTTCTGGAGTTTCTTCATCACGTCCCGCACGCTCAGTTCCTTCTGCAGGCAAACGTATTCCAGCGACTTGCCTCCGCAGTTCGTATCCAGTCGCAGTTCGGCGAAAACGGCCGTGGTTTCCGGGTATTCGATGATCCAATCAGGGATGCTGTTGTGAAGATCACAGTTCATGCGTCAGGCAGGTAGGGAGTAGAGTTGCATGGCTCAAACTTCTGAACAGATTCGCTGCTCAACTTTGACGTCGTCCTCGGGGCTTTGATATTTGTCCATTATACAGGAATGCCGTACGGCACAGCGAGCTGCGGGGCCTTTTAGCCAGCCAATCAGGCCGCAGGCAGTATTGAAAAGAAAACGCCACCGCACTCACTCCAGCGTGGCGGCATGGTCTGCTAGCCAACTGACAACACGCTCCGCTATCGCGCCGCCGACACATTCTTCGTCGCCGTCAACGGTGCCACCCGCTGCGGTCAATGCAATGCGGTGAATGTGATAGCGCGAACGAACAAGGATCGTCGCTGTCGGATTCATCGATCGGATAAGCTCAACAACGGAAAGTGCCGAGCGAAAATGAGGCAAGGTAATGATGGCCAAATGTACCTCTCCGATCGACGCATGTTCCAGTACATCCGGTGAGGACGCATCGCCGATATGTCCTGCGAATCCATACTGCTGAGCTTTCCGGACACTCTCGTGATTTAGGTCGATGACCGTGGTTCGCAAATCTGATCCCATGAGCGGAACGGAGGCAAGTTCTCCCGTCGGGCCGAAGCCGATAATGACAACATCGGCGCGATGTGAGGAACCCTCCAAGTCGTTTTCGCCGGTAGTCGACTTGCCGAACCATCGGGCTACGATGTCTCCGAACCGTGGTGCCATCGGAACAGCAAAGGCGCTAATAATGAATGACACGATCGTCACCGAGACCACCAATGCGTAAGTATCATCGGAAACCACCCCTGAAGAACGGCCAATGGCCCCGAGTACGAAGGCAAACTCGCCGACCTGGGCAAGCGCCAGCCCGGTTGCCGCTGCAACCCGCAGCGACTGTCTAAACGCAAGAAAGATCGCCGCAATGATAAGGAATTTACCGACGGTGAGAGCGATCGCTGCACCAGCGACCCAGTGTGCATGAGAAATGATCCACAGCGGATCAGCCACCATACCGGCTGAACCAAAAAAGAGCGTCAATAGTAAGATTCTTAAGGTCGATACATCGGCGCGAACCTGGGTTGCAAACGCGGAACTTCCCAACAGCATGCCGGCGATGAACGCGCCCAGTGCCGGCGAGATACCAGCCCAATGGGCCGCCCATGCCGAACCGAGTCCGATGGCACTCGCGAAGACCACTGTTAACTCACGATTACGCTGCAAGGTCAAAGTGCCAAGTGTCAAGACCGCAAGCCTCGTCAGAACGTACAACACGGCTGCTAAACCGGCGGCCATTAGGATGAGTTTTCCAACGTCAATCGAGACTTCTGTGACCGTCCCACCACTGCCTAGCACCGTCATCAGCACGGCCAGCGGCACCACCGCAATGTCCTGAGTCAAGAGCACCCCAAGACTGTTGCGGCCATGCGGCATTTCGATCTCGCCGCGTTCCATCAAGATGCGTAGCACTACTGCTGTGCTGCTAAGGGCGATCATGGTTCCAAACGCAATTGCCGGCTTTGCTCCCAAGCCGAACAGATACGCAGAAGCTGTGCCGGCCGCGATGGTGGCGATAACTTGAATAGCACCGCCAATCAATGGCCTGCTGCCGAGACTCTTGAGTCGTTCAAGCGAAAATTCCAATCCGAGGCTGAACAGCAGCAAGGCGACGCCCAGTTCTGCGATGGATTCAATCTCATGCTGGTAGGCAACGATTCCCAGACTGCCTGCGCCACCGACCAGCATTCCAGCCAGCAGGTATCCGACTAGCGGGCTTTGTCCCAGCCGCGAGGCCAACCCGCCTCCGACCAAGCAGGCGGTAAGCAGAAAAACGATGTTGGCTAATAATTCCCAGAGTTCCATCAGGGCATACTTCCTTCAATTAACAACAGACAATGCGTCACAACTTCCTTTGTTGCTCGTCCGCATTGGCAACCCCGCGGCCCTCTGTTCGGAGACGCTGAAAGGGAGAAGCTAGGATTTATAGTATTCGCCGATCAGCCAGTGGTTGCCCGCAAGAGCAGCGGTGCAGAAGGGACCTCTACAAATTCTTGATTTGGTATGTGTTACCTTGAGTCTTGTTTATAACTCGCAACTACTAATCTCTCGCGCATAAGATACCGCGTTAGACCAATCTTGTCTGCAGCCTCGCTCATTCCTCCTCGTCGCCCCCCATGTCGAGCTGCCGCATTTTGCGGTAGAGGTTTGACCTATGCAGGCCCAAGCGTTTGGCCGCTTTGCTCATGTTACCTTTGGTCAGGTCGATTGTATGGCGGATATATTGCTGTTGGAACTGCTTGGTGGCGTCGCTGAGCATGGCGTTCATATCGACAGTTTCGGTCATGTCGCCTGTGGCGCTCTCGATGAAAGCCAAATCGTCGACCTCCACGCTTTCGCCAGTTGAGAGGTACGCGATGCGTTCCATTAAGTTGCGAAGCTCTCGAACATTACCAGGCCAACGATGGGCGAGTAACCGCTTTTCTGCCGCGGCTGAAAAGGGCGGAGTCTTTCGGCCCATCGTGCGACAGAATGTTCCTAGGAAGTGCTTAGCGAGCAACATGACATCGTCGCCACGATTTCGCAGCGGAGGTAGCTCAAGACTCACGACATTCAAACGGAAGAACAAGTCTTCGCGGAACTTCTTCTCGCGGACCATGGCGGCTAGATCTTGGTTCGTGGCGGCAAGGATGCGAACTTCCGTGTGAATTGGCGTTGATCCGCCTACACGAACAACCGTTTTGTCCTCAAGCACGCGGAGCAGTTTCGCTTGTCCACTAAGGCTCATATCGCCAATCTCGTCCAGAAACAGCGTGCCGCCGCTGGCGAGTTCAAACTTACCGGCTCGGGCTTCGTTGGCGTCGGTAAATGCGCCTTTCTCGTGGCCGAATAGTTCGCTTTCCAAAAGTGTTTCGGTAAGGGCTGCGCAGTTCACCGCGATAAAGGGCTGATCGCGGCGGCTGCTAATGTAATGCATCGACTGAGCCACCACCTCTTTACCAGTGCCGTTTTCACCCAGAATGAGGATTGCCAGATCGGTGTCGGCAATCCTCCGCGTTGTGGATCGTACCGCCTCAATGGCTGGACTATTGCCAATCATCTGCACGCCTTCGGCGGCTTGCTCCACGAGTTGCTGGTGTTTGGTGAGCAGTTCTTCGAGCTGCTGTGTGTTCTCCAGCGCGACGGCCGCATGCGCGGCAAGTTCGGTGAGTCCACGCTCGTCCTCTCCAGAGAAATGCCCCTTCTTTTTGTTGAGTACCTCGAACGCGCCTAGCAGTTTGCCATCAGGCGAAGTCAGAGGCACGCACAGAACGGTGCTGGTTTTGTAGCCGGTGGTTTCGTCGACCGAGCGGTTAATCTCCTCGTCACCCAAGCCTCCACCCACACGGCGCGTTTCGCCCGAATGAATTACTTGCCCGACGATACCTGCATCGTCGGGGATTCGCAGTTCACCGTCCTCAACGCCTAAGGCCGGACGCCCAACCAATTGTTTATTCGCGCGATCCCAGAGAAAAATGCTCGCCCGGTCGGCTTCGAGTAGGTCGGTCGCTGCTTCTGCCATGGCGTGCAGCAGTGTCTCCATGTTGTTCGTTTGGCCCCAGCCGTGGGTCACTTCAAGAATGCGTTCGAGCCGGCGGATGCGACGATCGCGCGTTTGTGTTTGGCGAACAGTATTCATCCCTGCCGCCAGTGAGCTAGCGAACTTCATCAATGAGCTGGTATCGGTCACATCTCGGACCACCAGGGCATACCCATTACCCAACGGGGCCGCCTGCCACTCGTTCCACTTTGCAATGTTATCCTTGTCCAAAGCGTCGGCAGCAACGTCGGTTGGTACCTCGTGCTCAGGCACTCCGCTAACTGCGAGAATCTGCCATTGCGGTGGATTTGCGAGCACAACAGCCAGCGCACCAGCAGGCAAGCCGGCGCGGGCTTCCGTTAGCGCTAGAGCGAGGAAGTCGTCGATTTGACTCGCCTGACTCGACTTGTCTAGTATATATCGAGTCAATTCGTCGTCAGTATGCTGCTTTGTCATGCCATTTCTCGTTCATGTTTCGCATCTGTATGCGAATTGGATATAACCCACGCACGGAAAGTGTCCAAGAAAGTATACGTCACGTCACGGCGAGTGTCAATTACGCGACATCGCTTCGGGTGCATCGGTCGATGCCGTGATATGCGAGACGTATGAGGGATCCTGCCGTTAGAGTCTAATATCCAAGGCTTTCCGCCCGTTCTCACCCACCAAATCACCTGCTATCTTGCCACCAGAGACCGCCATTCAATACTTGCAATGGCCACATACAACTCAAACTACTGAATAGACGGAGCGATTGATGGGCATGTTCGATGGGAAAAAGGGCCTAATAACGGGCGTATTCAACAAGCAGTCTATCGCCTGGGCTATCGCTGAGCGGGCAATGGATGAAGGCGCCGAGTGCGGGTTTTCCTATATGCCGGACAAACCTGATGACGAGCGGAAGAAGAACCTAGGTCGAATCAGCAAGCTAACCGACGGCAACCCCCAAGCGAAGTTTGTTCATCCCATGGATGTGACGAAGGACGACCAAATTGCTGCAGTCATGGAGAAGACTAAAGCCGAGCTTGGCCAAGTTGATTTCATGCTGCATTCGATCGCCTTTGCCCCCCCAGAAGACCTCAAGAAGGACACGGTCGAAACAAGTCGTGAGGGTTTCAAGCTGGCCATGGAGATCAGTGCCTATAGTCTCATGGCACTCACGAATCACGCGAAGGATATCCTGACTGATGGAGCTAGTGTTCTGACGCTTACGTACTACGGTGGCGAGAAATGCGTACCAGGCTATAACGTCATGGGTGTGTGCAAAGCGGCGCTGGATTCCATCGTCAAGTACTTGGCGTATGACCTCGGCCCGCGTGGCATTCGCGTGAACGCGCTGAGTGCCGGTCCGTTACAAACCATCTCAGGCCGAGGCGCAGGCGTAGACGAGATGCTTGGCCTCTACGAAGCGATGGCTCCTCTGGGGCGCAACATAACGCATGAGGAAGCGGGCAAGAGTGGCACCTTCCTGCTCTCGGACATGTCCAGCGGCATCAGCGGAGAAATTCTCCATCTCGACGGCGGTTACAATGCGATGGGCTCGCCGGGGCGGATGCTGGAGCAGATCAAGGCGGCTCGAGGCTGAGAGAAGGCTCACTTGAGCAGCAGTTACTCTGTCAAGGTAGCAAAGAACAACCAGTCGGTTTGCTCGACATCGATGAGCGGGTTCCAAACCGTGACCGGTTCAATCCGAACGTCACCGAACACTGCCTGCATCGTGTCAGCCAATGGTGAGCTTTCCGCGTAGGACCAAACTCCTAAAACGCCGTCAGGGCGCAGGTGCTGTGATGCCTTACGAATGCCGGCTTCACTGTAAAAGCCGCGATTGGCTTCGTGGAGATTGTCTTCGGGCGAGTGATCGACGTCGATCAGAATGGCATCGAATTTTCGATTTGCTGGGCCCGTTAGCAATGCGTAAACGTCGCCCTGCGTGATTGTGAGGTTGGGATTCTCATTAAGTTTTTGGCTCAGTGGAACTTGACCTGATCTTAGCCAATCAATGACTTGGGGCAGGTACTCAACGACCTCTACGCTGCGGGCGATTCCCCAGTCCAATGCAGCTTCAGCCGTATAGCCCAAGCCAAGTCCGCCGATGAGAACATCTAATTCTCGAGCAGTGGTACGGGAATGCATCGAAAGGCCGATTGTGGCCAGGGCTTTCTCCGAATCTGTCAGGAAGCTACTCATGAGGAACTCGCCATCGAGTGTGACCTCAGTAACAAGTGTATCGGGCTGACTAGCTAATTCCCGCCGCCTGAGACAAAGTACTCCCAGTGGGGTTTGTTCGTAAGCGAGAATTTCAAAGTGAGGTGGCATTAGTCTGATCTCCTGAATTGGGCGATGTCGCCATTAGAGCAAGTGCTAGCAGTGGTGGGCTGCAAATATACAAGACTGCTCTAGGTCATTCCTGGGTAGTCTTGGTAACTTCTGCAAACCTTGACGGCAAGCGGTTTGCTTGTTGCTAAGAAAAGTAGACCAATTTTGGTTCTCCCGCGAACCATTTGAGGCGTTGGTCGTAGTAGCGGCAGCTAGTGGCTCTGAGTTTGGACCACCGTTTGCAAGCCTGTTACTCCAACAAGATGGGCGAGGCGTCAGGAGACGCATGGCTCGCCGGCAGATTAACTGGACATGGATTCGTCCTTTGACCCTAAGAGGTACTGAGCATGGAAGCTCAAATGAAGCGACTCTACGTTGCCAGCGCAAGCTATGCACGTCTGACTTGTGCCGCATTGACTCTCGTCATTGCTGCTTCTTCCGTCGCCCAACTTCATGCTGCTGCGTATCGCACGGCGAACTTTACGGTGGCTGCTCCGACGCCTCAACTGGCCAAGGCCATTGGCGATACGGCCGAAAGTTGCCGCAAAGAATTGGCAATCGAATGGCTTGGCAAGCCGTTGCCCAATTGGCCGAAGCCTTGTCCGATCAAGGCCCGCGTGGCACCGAATTTGGGTGCTGGAGGCGCAACTAGTTTTGTCTTTGATCGGGGGAAGGTTTTTGGTTGGCGCATGGATATCCAAGGTTCAGCCGAACGCGTGCTCGATTCGGTTGTGCCGCACGAGGTCACACACACGATCTTCGCGAGTCACTTCCGCCGTCCCCTGCCCCGCTGGGCAGATGAGGGGGCCTGCACCACAGTTGAACACCATAGCGAAATTGGTAAGCAAGAGCGAATGCTTATCGAGTTCTTGAAAACCCACCGTGGAATTCCTTTCAGCGATATGTTCGCAATGAAAGAGTACCCTCGCGATGTGCTGCCGCTATACGCCCAAGGGCACTCGCTTGCGAAGTATTTGATTGCTCAGAAAGGCAAGCGCGCTTTCATGGCGTTCGTTGCCGACGGGCTCACGGACGAGGACTGGCCTCGCGCTATCGAAGACAATTACTCGTACCCCCATCTATTGGCTCTACAAAATTCCTGGCTAGACTGGGTCCGTAAAGGCCGCCCAGACATTGTCGCGAGTAACGACCGCACGCAGCGAGACGTCATTCTCGCTGCCAGCGAGCAGCCAATCGTTCGCGGGCAAGACCCGGATTCGACGCCGAAACCTCGCACGAGGCGCAGTTCAAACGAGCCGCCAATTGCTGCACTTGCAGCAACTGGCCCGCGAGACAACTCGACCGACTGGCCCGTGACGCCAACTCCTGGTCGCTCTGGGAAAGCGATCTCTCCTTACGCCCGCGCTCAGGACGCTTCGCTTCGCGGTACGGTTCGTCGGTAGCAGAGTATCGTACTGAGCCATGTGACAATTGCCTGATGGCAATTTTCGATCGCTCAGGTGGCGGCAAAGAAATACCGAGTGAGGTGGAAAAACACCGGTGCTGCAAAGCAGATCGAGTCGATTCGATTGAGCACTCCACCGTGTCCTTCGACGAAGGTTCCGGTAGCAAGCTCGCCTCGGTCGCGTTTCAGGGCGCTCATCGTCATTGTACCGGCAGAAGCCATCAGTGCGATGACTAGCGACATGGCTGGCGCTTGATACCAATGCGGAAACGGAGCGGCCCAGGCCAGTGCTGTACTTATAATTGCGGTAGTGATTGCCCCACCGATAAGGCCTTCCCAGGTTCTCACGGGATCGACTTTTTCAGCAATAATGTGCTTGCCATACAGGCGATTCCAGAGGAATTGCATTAGGTCGGCGATCAGAGCTATCGTAATAAAGAAGAACAGTAACTCGGCATTGGCATCTTCGCGCAGCGGCGCTTCGGTTGTTGAGGTTGGGAATCGTAAGAAGAGTAGTGCTGGCGCAAAGCTTAGGCAATACACGCAAAGCATGAGTCCGCTCTGTACTTTCGCTACTCGTTCCAAGAATTGCGAAAAATCTCCGCTGAAGGCTACTCTCGCTGCGATAAAGAGGAATGCGTATACCGGGATCAGGACGTTGTAGAGCCCGTAGTTATTGTAGGCGACCAGGATGAACTGCATGGGGGTGAAAAAGGCGAACACCCAGAAGAGCGCACGATGGTCGCCTGTACTGGTGGGTGTAAGCGATACGAACTCTCGCAGTGCCCAAAACGAAATGGCCCCGAACAGTGCGACTGTGAGCTTCGGATAGAAAAAGGAAATTGCCAACAGTACTGCGAAAGCCCACCAAGCTTGGACACGTGCGTTATAGGCTTCGACCGTGCGCAGATCGAGACTAAGCGACTCCTGATTGCGTAGCCAGCGGCCAATACCGGTCGCAATGACGAGCATCACCGAGGCGATGGCCAGGATCATCCAGTTTTCAATCATGGAACCGTCGTGTTTCAGTAAATGCCTAGCTGTCTTTAAGATTCAATACAGCTTCGCGTGCACGCGTAAGAAAATTCATCTTTGCCTCGCCCGCTTCCAGCCACATGGGTGGCCCAAAAGTTACTGAGGATAAAAGCGGCACGGGTAAAACCTCACCGCGTGGTAAGATCCGATTCATGTTATTGATGTGAACTGGTATCAACTCTAATTCGGGCCGCTTCTTACTCAAGTAGTACAGCCCGCTCTTGAATTCCCCCACTTCTCCGCCGGGAGTGCGGCCACCTTCGGGGAAAATGATGAGGGACTGTGTTTTGCCAATCTCACGCAGCATGAGGTCGATCGGGCTTTGGTGAACTTTGATTTCGGTGCGATCGATGAGCATGGCATTGAAGGTCTTTGCCAACTTTCGCCGCACCCATCCGCCGTCCCAATAGTCTTTAGCGGCAATGGGGCGTGTCAGTTTCCGTATATGCGGTGGAAGGGCCGACCACACGAGGACTACATCTAAGTGGCTCGTATGATTGGCGAAGTACACCCGTTGGCACGTGTCGGGCTGCGAATCGACCCAGCGCACGCTTACCCCACTGATGAAGCGAGCAATCCAGGTGAGCAGGGTTTCTGTGATCATGCAAAGGCTGTGGAGCTAAGGGGAATCCCGCATTTTAACTCGCGGCAGAGCCCAGCGGAATGCGCGGCTTGGCACCTTTCGGCTAGCTACTAGCCGTAGTCAGGTCGGCCTTTCGAGATTTCTTTATAGTCATGGTACTCAGTTGCCTGCCACGTTTCGCGGTGTAAATACGTTCAATGAGCTTCTCATACCCGCGTGTCATGCCATCGAGAGACCAATTCTTGACGACACGTCTTCGGCCACGCTGGCCCATTTCTAGTCTACGAGTTTCGTCCTGAAGTAGCTCAATCACGGCAGCGGAGTATGCTTGGCAATCGCCCGCAGGGAAGAGATTTCCCGTCTTGTCGGGCACCACGGTTTCACGGACGGAGCCGACTTCAGCAGCTACAACCGGTTTGCCGCTACTGAGTGCTTCGAGGATGGAAACGGGGCTCGCCTCGTTGTGCGAGGTGAGTGACACCATATCGCAGGCGTTGAGCAATTCTGGCACGTCATCGCGCGAGCCAAGAAAGTGTACCGATTTCGAAATTCCCAGGTCGAAGCTGAGTTGCTCCAAATCGCGCCGTCGTGGACCGTCGCCAATGATGAGAAAATGCGTGTCGGGTACTTCTCGCAGAATAGCCCCAGCACCGTGCAGGAAGAGTTCGTGATTCTTCTCGGGACGGAGGGCGGCTAAGATGCCCACGACAGCAGCATTCTTGTCGATGCCGAGTTGCTTGCGTGTCTTGGTGGCGGAGCGTGGAGCGAATCGATCCGTATCCACTCCGTTGTAGATTGTAGTGACCTTCTCTTGCGGAAATCCTTCGAAATCCGCCAGAAATTCTGCATGCCCATCAGCCACCGCTATAAACGCGTCGGTAAATGGCGTGAGTGCACGGTTTAATTTGCCGACACCATCGGGCCAACCGGTACTGTGAAGCGCCGACGCGACAACAGGCACACCGGCAAGCTTGGCCGCTAAACGGCCCCAAAACATATTGTCACCAGCAGCAACTGTGACCACAGCATCGACCTTGCGATTTCGCATGAGCCGCCAAAGTCGCCAGAGAACGCGCACATCAAACTTACTGCCAATAAGCTGGCTGTGGACGGGCATCTCTTGGGCCAGCAATTCGCCCAGTGGTCCTGGTTCTTTCAAGCACACAATTTCTGGCGAGAATCGCTCTCGATCGAGTCGCCGTACTAGGTTGAGGAGCAGCGTTTCTGCTCCACCTACCGGCAGACTCGTGGCGATGAACTGAACGGTCAGAGGATTCGCAGTTGTGGAGGCCATGGCAGATCGACTAGGAGGTAGCCGCGGAAGTTGCGCGGCGGGAAGGCATGAACTTGGCTAGTGCCGCGGCAACGACCTTAGCCAGATCGCGCCGGTCAGTTTCGGTGAGAACTAAGTTGGTTGCGAGCAGAGCAAAGGTGAGCCCCAAGAGCGCCAGTGCGGTCGGAATAATTCCCAGACCGAGAACAGCTGGCACACCGATCATGAGCCAAGTGCCGGCATCGACTTGCATACCGTGTTGACCGTTGAGTCGCAGGCTTGCCACGAAGCAGACAAACGTAGCTGAGGCAGTCGCGAGAACGGCACCATATAAACCGAACTGCGGCAAGAGAATCAGATTCAAGGTTACGTTTGCCCCAACACCCCACATAAGCGGAACCGTGGCGAGGCGGGTTTTCTCTGCACACCACATATAGTTTTGCGAGATCGAGTACAGCCCGAACCACACACAACCGGCGAGGGTCCACGGCAAGACCGTCGCGCCAAGGGCGTACTTGCCTTCCAGTAGCACGCCGAATAGAAACGGGCGAGTCACCAGAACGGCTGCTCCAAAACACAACATGCCGAGGCTGGTGAGCTTGAGCGTTAGATTTAGTCGCTTTGAAACTTCTTCCTTCTTGCCTGTTTCCCAGTCGGCGCTCAAGTGCGGCAGGAGTAAACCGCCGAGCAAATCGGCAAA
Organism: Adhaeretor mobilis; assembly: GCF_007741515.1. Taxonomy (GTDB): domain Bacteria; phylum Planctomycetota; class Planctomycetia; order Pirellulales; family Lacipirellulaceae; genus Adhaeretor; species Adhaeretor mobilis. The sequence continues at coordinate 3,433,779 of NZ_CP036263.1, read as the reverse complement.
GGAAACCAATAACATTGGTACGATACGGCTCGTGTGATATTGACCGATTTGGTCCCATGCCTCTGCGGGAGACATGCCTGAGTAGTGCACCAGCATGCTGCGATCGATAATTGCGAACAGATGCGAGAGCAGATTGGAAACCCAAACAAAGAATGCAAAGCGTAATAGCTTCGGCCAAAATTCGTTATGGGCGACCGACTCCTGGGGCTGGTCGATTTCTCGCAGCCCTGGCCAAGCCCAAACTAGGGCACCTAGGGACGAAATCAAGCAGGCGAGTCCATATCCGATGAGTACGCTCGCCGTGGTTGGGCTTCTCCAAACAAGTGTGAGCGCAACGATCGCGAAGAGCATACTCTGGGCAAAGGTCATGGCCGACACGACACGATAGAGTCGCATCGCGGTGAGCAACGCAGTCAATGTGTGATGCAGGATGATTGCCGCTAAGCAGTAAGCGATTCCTACCGTTAGGTTCACGTGCTGCTGGCTATTGAAAATAATATCGGAGAAGAATGCTGCTCCCCAAGCGATCAGCAGTGTTGCCGCCACACAGCAGATGCTGGTCCAAAGCATGCTTCGCTTAAGGAATGTACGAAGTTGGCCCCTCTGTCGAAATTGTTCCGCATACCGACCGAACGAACCAGGTACGCCGAGGACTGCCAACGGTGCCGCGAGCAGTAGAAAGCTATAAGTTAGGTCCCACTGCCCGAGTTCTTCAGGCGAAAGCCACCTGCCGAGTAGAATCCCGCGACCAAACCCAACTGTGCGTTGTACGAGGGTGACGGCCAGTAGGATAAACACGCTGGTAGCGAAGGTGTCTGTGCGCAAGCGATTCTTGCCGGATGCCTTCGCAGCGGTTTCGTTTGAACTCTTCACGTTGTTGTCAGCGTGACTAATGGTCGGTGTCCCGAGGGATACGTATAGGGAATGGATTCAGTTGTTCGAGTTTAGAAGCAAAGTCGATAATCACCTGCGTTGAAACGCTGCACGTTACGCAGTTTTCTGGGATCGACCGTGAGCCAATTGCAGAAGCGGGCCCAGCTAGAGTCGCCGTGAATTCGCTGGATGTGAAATGGGTCTTCTCCCGGCAAGTTGTATCCACCATAGGCAGAGCATACGCCCCAAAAGCCGGCACGAAACGCCGTGCGAAATGCGGCCCGGGACAAGTTCTCTTCTAGGCCGAAAGGAAAGGCAAAGTAGCGAACAGGCCGATGGATCATGGCTTCAAGATCGCGTTTGGAACCTACGATCTCGTCGTAGAGTTCGTCCTCATTATCGATCTTTCCGCAGTCAGCATGTGAACGCGTGTGTGCGCCTATTTCGACCCCCGCTTCAGCGAGGACTCGGATCTCTTCGATGCTATTGGGAGCTAGCGGCTGGCCTGCTTCTACATCGTGATCAAAAGGTTCGCCGGTGTTCACGCGATTTGTGGAAACAAAATAAGTGAACGGAATCTGCTTGTCGAGCAGCCAAGGTAATGCCTCTCGGCAGTTGTCGGCGTAGCCATCGTCAAAAGTCAGGCAAACGGCAGCTGTTGAGTTTTGATCGGAACCAATTCGGCGTTGTGCCTCGATCAGAGTAATAATCTCGTAGCGTTCCTGGATCCACTCAATCTGGTCCTTGAAACGCTCCGTGCTGATCGTCCAGCCGTTAGGATGGTCGTCGGCGACTCGGTGATAGAACAACGTCCGGATGGGCGCAGAACCTTCGATGGCGCGGCGCGCCGCAGCCTGTCTGCGCCCGGGCAAGGTGGCTAGGTAGTACATCCCGAGCAGTGGCTCTCTGCAGGCTTCAGGTAGCATGGCTATTATTTCGGTTCAAAGATTGGTGTGTGAAGTTAGTCTTGTTAGCCCAACAGTCCGGTCGCCTTTTTCACAATCCTGCCAGCACGTCGCATGCCATCAAACGCGGCATAACGCCAGCGGGCAACGGTACGTGGTGGGGTTGCTTGGATACGAACTGTGGCGTTTGGTTCGGCTCGCCAGTGGGGTTTGTAGGGTTCGTCGCCTCGCATGAGGTCATAGCGAGAGTGCCCTTGACCGATGGCATACTGAATCGTGCGGCTAAGCGACAATCGCCCAGGCTGCTCGTCAAGGCGGTTTGGATCGATTCCACCCTGGTAGGCGTAGGTAGCGGTTGAACTTGTGAACTGGTACTCCGCAGCCGCCGGCTTGCCTTGGAGTTTGAGGTGGGAAAGCTGCAACTGACCGGCAGCCAGCATCTGTTGGGCAATCTCTTGGTGAAATCGGGCCCAACTTTCAGAGGCAAAGCAGCCCGGTTCGCCGAGGCTCAGACGGCGTTGCTGGTGTAAGTCGACGAGTTGCTGCCAAGCCTGTTCGAAAGTGTCGGCTCCTTCACAGAGGCACCACTCCACGCTACCCAGTTTCGCTGCGCTGCGTTCGAGTCGTCGGATGTGCTTGCGATGGGACTTAGATTGCATGGCGAGGAATTCGTCCCAGGTCGCCGGCAATTCAATCGACCAGCAATTGGGTCCAGGCGAACGCTCGAGGAAACAACCGTGGTCGGCAAGGGCGTTGGTCAGATTCCGCGAAGCTTCGTCGTTTTCGTCAAAGTAAGTGAAGTCTAGGCAGTCCCAGTCTTCTCGCGACATCAGGTACTCGACAATCGCATCGCTTGCTTCTTCCGATTGGTGTTCTTTGCACAGCAGACCAAGGTGATCGCTACAAACCTCACCATCGCCGATAAGTCGTAAGACGCGTCCCCGTGCGAATGTGCGGTGCTCGTAGCAAGGGAGGATCGCTACGACCTCTGAAATATCGCTGGTCGGCTGTTGTTTCTCGCTGGAAACGAGGAGCACGCGCAGACTTCGTGTCGGATCGTGTGAGCCGCAAAAGTGCTGCGCCCAGGTGTGTTGCCACAACGAGCCACGAAACGGATTGTTGCCACTCAACGCATCCCATGATGTCTTGAGCGAAACCAGGTTATCCAAAGATTCGAGGCAAGCAACGTGCATGATAGGTGGAACGATTGCGCTTCTGAGGTGCGATACGAGTGTGTGGAGAGCAGTCGCAAGAGGCTAGGCTTCTTGCCGCACTAAAACATAGGACGGCCAGCTTGAAAGCACCGTATTGGTAGAAGCAGGAATCCAAGTAAGCAGGCTGAAAAAGCCTTCTGACCAGCAAGATCGGCACATTCGTCAATCTGCCGTAGCAGGGCCTAATAATGAGCTACGTTCTGGTAGGAAAAACTAGGCCCCTTTGAGAATCTATAGCAGGCTGCCGCGGCCGATTTTGCGCCAAGGTAGCAGGAAGATCCCTATGAGTAATGTTGAATCGCTCTCGTACAACGCCCGCCAGACGGTGCGTCGCCTCACAGACAATGCCGCTGTGTGGATCCTTTCCGCAATCATTTGTTGCGGTTTGGCATTTATATTTGCCATGACGACTTCCAGACCCTGGGAGGCTTCTCAAGCTGTAGTCGTCAGACAGGAAACGAACATTTCGGCCGACCGCCCTGGACATTTTGCCGATCTCTACGAGATGCGCACGCTTCAGGAAACCATTCTTGAACTGGCAAAGAGTCGCCAGGTGATCGCTGCCACACTCATGGCCGTGGAAGCTGCTGAGAGCGGTTTGCAAGCGAGTGAACCTTCAGATAAGGACATTGAAAAGTTCCGCAAGCAATTCATGATGCTTCCACCTAGCGGAGCAGAATTCGGTAAAACCGAAGTGTTTTACCTGAGAGTGAAAAACAACAACCGCCAACAAGCCCTAAATCTCGTGAGCGAAGTGACGCGTCAACTTGACGCACGACTGCAGGCTCTAAGGAACGAGCAGGGGCTAGGGTTGGTAAGAGAATTAGCGCAGCAAGTACAACTTGCTGAAGACCTTAACACAAAAGAGACTGAGCGACTCTCTGAGTTCGAGGCCGAAGTCGGCTCGGAACTAGGGGAATTACGGATGCTGCATTCTTCCTTTAGTGGGCAGAGTGACTTGCGGCAGCAGTTCGTTGGCCTGGAGACAGATGCTCGTCGTTTTCAAACGGAAATGCGAGACTCGCAAGAATTGCTCGAACTATTGCAAGCCGCGCAGAACGACCCTCTGAAGATTGTAGCTACGCCTAACAGTCTGCTTGCCAGTCAGCCAGCGTTGCGACGCCTTAAGGATGGGCTCATTGATGCCCAGCTAGCATCCGCTCGCTTGCAAGGTACCCGCTCTGCAGAACACCCGCGCGTGTTGTCTGCCAAAGAAGCTGAAGAGGGAATTCGACGCGACTTGTATAACGAACTGCAATCCTCGATTGAAACCGCTCAAGCTGAACTCGAACTGAACAAGACACGGCACACCCATGCAAAGACTCAACTTGCCGCGGTAGAACAACGTCTAGCGGAGTTAGCCGAGAAACGAGCTGAGTATTCCAATCGTGTTGCGGCATTGGAAACAAGTCGTCAAACGCTTGATCGTGTGAAACAACAGCTCAACTCGTCTCAAGCAAGTCTTTCAGCGGGTGAGAACGCAAGCGTGCTCACTCCGCTAGATGAGCCGGAGACTGGGCCCGGGCGCGAGGGTCTCGGGCTAGCGACGACCTCGTTAGCAGGCCTGCTTGGCGGATTGTCGCTGGGTGTAGGGTTGGTACTGCTTGGTGGTAGTCCTTCGTTGGCTGCACCAGGAGTCGTTGGTGCCAATCGGTCACAAGAAAACCAAGCTCGTGAGGTCGTGAACACTACGGCACGCGAGTGGTGGGAAACAGCCGAAACAAATGCCGCTGCTGCAGAAGCTCTAGCAGCAGGTAAAGAAGAGGAGCGAGCGTTTGCCGAAGCGGCGACTGAGAGCGAAGCGAGGCTCCAGAAGATCAAGACAGTGGAAGGGGTTGTCATCAATCCGTCTGAGGAAAAGCAGAGCGAAGTTGATGAAACGGTTGAACCTCCTTCCGTTGAAGTTGGGTCTGTAGCCGAAACTGTATCACCACCGGTTATTGAGCAACCGACTGCCGAAGCCGAACCGCCTGTGGCACCTGCAGTTGAAGCTCAACCCATGCAGGAGCCTGAAAGACGACAAGAGGTCGTTGAGCCTGCTCCTTCAAACGAGACGATCTCTACGCCTGTGAAAACCTTGTTGCTCAATCCTGGAGTACTTCCCACAGCAGACGGCACATTGGACTCTACTGACGGCGAATTCATAGGCATGTCGCTGGAAGAAGCGATGAATGCTGCCGCAGAGTCTCGATAAGTGATTGAGCCATCTTGCAGTTTTCTCAATTGAGCTTTCATGAGTCTAGTATTCGCCATCATCGCCGTCGCAGCACTTTCTTGGGGGGCTGCGTACGCACGTCGCGGATCGCTACTGTTGGCTTGCGGCGGCTTTGTGGTATTTGGTTATGTGCTAGAGCATCATTTTTGGCATGTCGACGTCGGCCCCGTGACGCTAACGGTCGATCGTCTGCTCATGGCCGGCATCCTTGCCACGCTGGTAGTGCAGTTCCGCCAGGGGCGGCTCAACTTGCGCGGCTGGCACACCTGTGATTGGTTGCTTGCTCTGCTGCTTGGGTATCTTACTTTGCGGTGCTACTTCACGCCGCCGGCTGAACTCGTGCGATCAAACGTTGGGCCCTGGTGGCGATTGGTCGCTAGCTTCTGGATGCCGGCGGTACTCTACCTTGCCGTTCGAGTCGCAAAGATCAATCGCAAGAACTGGACGTGCTTACTTGTTTGCTTGACCTGCTTGGGAACTTACCTCGCACTGACAGCGTTCGCTGAAGTGAAGCTGCAATGGTGGGCCGTTTTCCCAAGTTACATCGCGGATCCCACTCTCGGTACGCACTTCGGTCGTGCACGTGGCCCGGCGCTGATGTCAGCCAGTTTGGGCGTCTATCTGACCATTTGTTTTTGGGCAGCTTGGTTGCTCTGGCGTGAAGTGGGTCGCTGGCAACGCGTTGTTTTGCTAGGCCTATTGACCGTTATGGCAGGGGGTGTTTACTACACTTATACCCGATCGACATGGTTAGGACTTGCGGGAGGCTTGGCCATCATCCCCATGTTGCAGATGCCCCGCCGGGCACGGTTTGCGATTGCAGGTGCCGGAATATGCTTTGTCGTATCAGGTTTGACGCTCATTGGCGGCGACATCAAGAACCTCGGGCGAAAAGATACCGATGGCTCGGCCGAGCACTCGGTCTATCAGCGAGCTTCCTTTGCCTATGTGTCTTATCAAATGTTCAAAGATGCACCAGTTCTTGGGCACGGGTTTAGTCGATTTTACGATCTTAAGCTTCCCTACCTGTCAGATCGTCGTCAGCAGATCGAGCTGGAATCCATCCGGGGACTTGACCATCACAACACACTACTGAGCGTCTTAGTGGAAACGGGATTGATTGGTTTCAGCCTGTTTCTAGCCCTGTTGGGCGCTTGGACGATGGCTGCTTGGCGACTTTGGAAAGACACCAGTGCCCAAGTCTGGCAGCGCTCGCAAGCTCTCCTGGCCATAGGGTGTCTTGTCGCGTACCTCGCAACGGCGCTATTCCACGATCTGACGCTCTCTCCCACAGAGCACTGGATGCTGTTCTTGGTGAGTGGCGTAACCGTGAGCCTTGTGCGCGAACGTAAAGCGGCATTGGCCAATCAACCGGCCGAAATCGCACCCACGAAAAATCCACACATTCTCTATCAAACTCTATCGAATCCTGTCTCTATGTCGAACCTCTCACCTGTTGTTTGTGCTCAACCAAGACCTGATCAACCGTCAGAACGCATTAAGTTGCTGGGCATGGAGATCGATCCGGTAAATATGCAGCAAACGGTAGAAACCGTTCTTGGTTGGTGCGCCGCCCCCCGGGGGAATAGCTGCCGTTACGTAGTGACGCCAAATGTGGACCACGCGATCATGATCCAAGACAACGAGCCCTTGCAAGCTGCCTACGAAGAAGCCTCGTTGGTGATAGCCGATGGAGCACCGGTTGTGCTTGCTTCTCGAGTCTTGCAAAAAACGCTCCCCGAGCGAGTTGCTGGTAGCGACCTTGCACCCGCCTTGTTCAAACGAGTGTCGCAGACCACCGCTGAGAGCAAACGACCGTCGCGACTCCTGCGCGTTTTCCTGTTAGGGGCAGCCCCGGGAGTTGGCGAGCGAGCGAAATCGAATATCATCGCTCGTTGGCAGGGCGTCGATGTCGTGGGCGTGTACTCGCCACCGCAGGGATTCGAGCATGACGTTGCAGAGAACCAAAAGATCTATGCAGCAGTTTCCGAGGCCCAGCCCGATCTTGTCCTCATAGGCCTAGGGGCTCCCAAGCAAGAGTTGTGGATCCATCAGCATGCCGACAAGCTAGAAGCCAAGGTAGCCCTATGCATTGGAGCCACGATCGATTTCCTCGCTGCCGAGAAACAGCGAGCTCCGCTCTGGATGCGGAAATCGGGCCTCGAATGGTTACATCGCTTAGCTACCGAGCCGAAGCGGCTCGCAAAACGCTATTTGCGCGACGGGATTGAATTCCCAAAACTAGTTTGGCGGGAGTGGTGCAAACTTGAGTGCTGAGCAACGACGGAAGATCTGAGCAGAGGAAGCGACCCCAGAACACCCTTCGCTGAGGTTGTAGACTGGGGTTATACTTAGCCGCGTGCCTGATTCCTCACCCACTAACCGTCACGCTCTGGTCATCGTTGTAGATGGCTGGCGCGCGTCGAGTCTTGGCGCGTACGGGAACAGTGGACTCCCAACGCCAACGTTAGACAAGATCGCCAGCCAGTCGCTGCTGCTCGATTTCCTGTTATGCGACTCGGTCGAGTTGCCCCAATACTATCGCTCGCTATTCAACGCCGAGCATTCGCTGCGGTTGAACAGTTTGAAACAAGTCGGCTACTCTTTGTTGAAAGAGCTATCAAAAGCCGGCAGCAAAACTTCGCTCCTTACCGATGATTCTTGGCTGGGTGAGTTCGCTGATCAGCTACCGCTGGCGAGCTTGACTCATCTGAACTTGGAAGTCGACCAGCCCGCACAGACCTCACAAGAGACAGCTATGGGACAACTCTTCGCGATTGCGGGCGAGCACCTAGCGGAGCTGAGCTCCCAGCGAAACGCTGGCAGTGAGGATGGCTCGCAAGTGACCTGGATACATCTAAGCGGTTTTCACGGTCCGTGGGATGCCCCAACTGAGTACCGTTCCGGATTGCTTACCGATGAGGATCCACCCCCGCTGGAAGGAGTATCGCCCCCTAGGTACATCGCAACGGACGATCCGGACGAACTGCTTGCTTATCGTGCTGCCTACGATGCACAAGTGATGGTGCTTGAAGAATGCTTGGGCGACTTCCTTGCAGCATCTCACCAATATTTGCAATCACAGCCAACGTTGGTTTGTCTAACCGGCTCACGCGGTTTTGCATTGGGAGAGCATGGCGAATTAGGCACTCAGGCTAAGCCTCTTTATGGAGAATTGCTGCATGTGCCGTGTTTGATTTCGGTGCCTGAAACTACGACGCCAATTCCTCGGTTTGGTGGGCTGTGCCAACCTGCGGATCTGGGGGCTACGCTCAGCGAGTGGCTGCTGGGGCAGGACACTACCGAGGGTCGCAACCTCTTGACGCTGTTTTGCGAAGAGCCCGTCGATTGGCGGCAATTTGTGCTAGCGAAACGAGGTGACGAAGTGACTCTACGCACGGTTGCTTGGATGATGCGAACGAGTGGGATTGAGTCCGCAGCTTCGCAAGAGCTGTATGTAAAGCCTGATGACCGCTGGGAGTGCAACGAAATATCTGGCCTTTGCCCAGATGCATTTCAGCAATTGCAGGCATTGCAAGAGGAAGTTCTCCCCGCGTTTGCTAGCGGACAACCGCTTCCTGCTGAGACTTTGGCCGAGAACCTAGTCAAACCTCATCGCTAGCACTCCTCGCTAGCCATCTTTTAGGGCGGTCCCTAAGGCGCGCAAACCGCTAGCCAGCGGTAACTTGCGCCCGACTGATCTGGCGGCATTGCCCACCAACTTCTACACTCCGCCGCCTCATTTGAGAGAAATCTATCTAGAAATAGAACCAATTTGAATGTGCCCTGAACCGACGAATGTCTTTCGCGGAGCGACTGCGCCGTGAATTGCATCGGTGAACCTGGATTGATGTCTCGATCATTTCCGACCGACTGCGAGAACCTATGAGCGGAGTTGTCTGTACGACAATTCGAAGTTCAAAGCACCAGCTCTGGCTCACTCTGTGTGCCATGGTGACGTGGGTACTCGTCGCTTCGATAGCCAGTGAAACTCTGGCCGAGGACTTTTCTGTTCGTGAAGTGCGATTTCGATTCATTTGGGGGCGTGGTGCGACTCAAGGCACCAAGCAAGTCGCAAAGTGGAGCGGACGAATTCTTGTAGAAAGTGGATCGCTTGCCAACTTGCAGCCTCTAGGAACTTATACCGATGAAGCGGAAGCCCTGCGACTTGTCGAAGGTGAGCTTCTAATTACTCCGCGACAAGATAGGCCCTACGATGGCTGCGATCTCACTGTGAAAGGGACGCGAGAGAGCGTTGTTCATCTCGAACTCACCGGGGAGGAAGAGCAAGGCGGAGCTAAGCAAAAGGAAGAAATTTCTGCCACGCTCGGTGCACTAATCGACAAGCCGGGGCGATATTCTCTGAGCGGCGGACGGGGGTACTTGGTCATAGATCGAGCCCCAGGCGATCAGCTAAGAGTCGCGGTCGATCGCAAGTCGATGGTGTTTTCTCCAACCGAAGATTTTCTCGCAACACTCACTGTCGGTTCTCATGAGGATCTCACGGAAGAGAAAGTTCAGCTACAAGCCGTCACGAAAGAGCTGTCTACTGAGAGAGTGGTCGATCAACAATCGCTGGAATGGGATCGATCGACTAGCGATTCGTTGGCTCTTACGTTCAAGGCCCCAAGAGAAGAAGGAGCGTACAAGATTGAGTTCTCCCTGCGCGGAGAGAACGGGTTCGCGACGCGTTGGATTGGTGTCTCACAAGGTACGCCGCTTCTGGCTCGGACGATCGAGCTAGTGGTTGTTGATCCTGAGGCTTCGTTGAATCGGCTGACCTCTGAGCTAGAGGAAGTGCTCACCATCGATCCGGCAAATCCTACATGGTGGCAGCGATTGCCTAAGTGGGCACGTCGCACGCCACTGCCTGGAGTTTCTCAACCCGCTCCGCTGGGCAACACTCGGTTGGTAGGAGGCTCGCAGCCGGGAATGGTCTCGCTGCCCGCTTGCCGCAATGAGGCGGAGCCGTACTGGCAAGCTTTCACCTTACCTGTTCGCAGTGTGGATCAGCCTCACGTAGTTGAGATCGCACTGCCTGCAGGACGCGATCAGCATCTTGCGATCAGCGTCATCGAGCCCAATGCCGCAGGTCGTGTTCAAGAATTTGGCAGAGATACCGGAACCATTTTCACTGCAAAGTCGGCATTGGCCAGTCCAGAGGGTTCGGCAACTCGCCGAATTACCTTCTGGCCAAGAACAGCAACGCCTGTATTGCTTGTTGCGAATCGATCCAGTGCAGAGAGTGCAGAGTTCGGACGGTTGACGCTTTCTCAAATAATACAGAAACCGGCCGACGAGAAACACTCACTTACTAGTAGCGACCAGAGGCTCGTGGCTGCGTACCTCGACCTCCCAAATCTCGTTCGAATCACCGGAGCGCCACAGCGGTTTGACAAATCAACCGGATTGAGTGTCGATTCTTGGCACACACATCTCGTAGCTGCCCAGCGACTGGCACAACAACTCCACTCGGGGGGATACAACGCGGCGGTCATCACGGTTGCGGCAGAGGGAAGTTCGCTGGCACCTGTAGCAGGCCTGGGGACCTCGGCCCGTTGCAATTCGGCCAAGCTCACGGAAGTGGATTGCATTCCACGGGATGTTTTGGAACTCCTTCTACGAATCTTCCAGCGAGAGGGGCTGAGGCTCATTCCCTCCGTTCAGCTTAGCCATGCCCTGCCGGCCCTCGAGCAATTGCGTGCGGAAGAACCCGCGCGGCATGACCTGCTTGTCGTCGGTCGCACAGGCCGAAGTTATCGAGAGGAAACCGCGGTCAGTCGTGCAGAAGGTCCACGCTACAACTTGCTGAGCCCTGAGATACAATCGCGCCTGGAAGAAGTCTTGCTGGGATTGACCGATCGTTATAGCGGTCACCAGTGCTTGGCTGGCATTGGCATTCAAATTGCCGGGGATGGTTACGGCACGCTGCCCGGCTTAGCTTGGGGCATGGACGACACGACTTGCGCACGGTTTGCGCGTGACACAGGTCTGACGATTCCAGCTCGCGGGCCGCACCGTTTCGATCAGCGTGCTCAGCTATTTGCCACTACGCAGCGAGCGGAGTGGACAGCGTGGCGGCAAACCATGATCACCGACTACTATTCGCATCTAGCCACTTCCTTAAAAAAGCAGCGTGCTGACTGGAATCTTGTGCTTTGCACGGACCGACTTTTTTCGGGACCGCAGTTGGAAGAAGGCTTGCAGCAGGCTGCGGTTGGAAATACTACGCTAGAAGCCGAATTGGCTTTGGTAGGGATTGACTTAACCCGCCTCGCCTCCACTAAGTCAGTAGCATTGCTGCGACCACGGAAGTTGAATGCGGGGCAATCGGTTCAGCAGCGTGCGGTAGCACGTTACTTAAATACCACACGAGAAATGTTGAGCATCTCGGAAAACTCGTTGCTCTCCGGCACGCAGTTGTTTCACGATCGTCAGGACCTGCGACTGCCCAGTTTCGATCTCCAAAGTCCATTTCCGGGCACGACTCAATTGAGCCTTTCTAGCGCCACACTTCCAACCGACGACACGGCCCGGCAGGCATTGGTCGAAGCAATCGCCGGTGACGATCCCGAGGTATTGCTGACGGACTCTCCGTTCGCTTCTCTGGGGGACAATGCGAATATCGAGCACTTGGTTGCCACTCTAGGGAAATTGCCAGCGCCTAAGTATGAAGCACGCAGAGAGCAACGCCAGCCAATTACTATGCGTGTGTTTCGTGAGTTTGAATCTACAACGGTTTGCATCGTAAACGATTCGCCTTGGCCAGTTGACATCGCGCTTCCACTTACCTCAGAGGAGTCCACTAGCTATGAGAAACTGGGCATACCAGCGAAAACAGCTGACTATGCTCGCGGTAAACTTGTTGAAGGAAATGCAACTTGGTCGTTTCAACTTCGCCCCTACGACGTATCGGCTTGGCGGTTCGACACGAAACGAGTCCGGTTAGATTCTCCTGAGATCAAGCTGCCTGAAGAGGCATCGCAGCAATTGCAGGACCGTATTACCCGTCTTGAAGAACGCTTGGGCAGATTAGACATTCGACGCCCCTATCCGGGACTCATGAGCCCCGGTTTCGAAGCGGCTGAGCAGAATTCAAATGGAGAAGCTTGGCAGGTGCGGTTAGGACAACGGGGGAGTGTCGACTTCAGAGGCGAGCAACGTACTGGCAAACGTGCTTTGCGACTGGTGAGTGAAGATGCGGTAGGGGTGGCAGCGGAAAGCAATTCGTTTAGCATTCCCAACACGGGCCGCTTAGCCGTAGGCGGCTGGTATCGGCTCGCGACAACCGATCCCACAGCGCGACTTCATCTGGCCATCGAGTACGACGTACCCAGAGGTGTGCGCCGCATGCATCAGACACTCGGCCCTACGGGCGAGGACTGGAACGAATGCGAGTTAGTAGTGGAAGAAATCAACGGCACAGAGAATGCCAGGGTCCGTGTTCAAATTCATCTCACCGGGCAAGGCGAAGCACTGGTCGATGACCTGGAGCTTTACGATCTTCAGTTCGACCGGAATACACGCATCGAGCTTGCCAAGCGAGTCTTCTCCGCGAAGACCGCATTGCAGCAAGGTCAGGTAACCGATTGTTTGCGTTTGGTCGATGGCTATCTTCCGCGTTACTTGTTGGCAAACGTACCGGATGCTCCAGGCGATATTACGCCGTCGGGATTGGCGGAGACGACTCCCACGCCGATGAGTCCTACTGCACCGACGAAAACTCCTCGTCTGACTGACCGATTCAAGAAGTGGACGCCCCGACTGTGGCGTTAGCGCGGGCTATCTAGACTTCGACTGGTTCACGAATTGGTGCCGGCTCTTCGATCTTTGGGTGCACGCCTGGGCCATTTTCGCCGTACCACTTATCAAGAACATCGCGCCAGCCACCGGCCTTTTTGACAGAGCAAAAGTCCGCTCGTACCAGGGTGTGCTCGGGATGCAACTGCGAGTACTTGATGCCAAACTTACGCATGGTAGGAACGCATTTCTCCGCTCCGTAAAGCTCTTCGGCAATCGTATAGTGCTGTGCAATCACGTCGCGTTGCTCCTGCATCGTGGGAGGTGCCGGCAGAGGCTCGCCCGCCGCTAATGCGCGAGCTTGTTGGAACACCCACGGGTTGCCGATTGCACCCCTAGCGACGGTAACGCCATCAACGCCGGTGTACTCGATCATGTCGAGACAGGCCTGCGCGTTGAACAGGTCGCCGCTCCCCAATAGTACGCGGTTGCCGGCATGCTGTTTGAGCTCGCGAAGAAAATCCCAGCGTGAGGGGCCGTCGTAGCGCTGTTTGACGGTGCGTCCATGGACGGTAATTGCCGCCGCCCCGCGCTCGTAGGCGCCATCGAAGATCTGGAAGAATTGCTCACGGCTTTCTTCCTTGTCATCGATGCCGCGACGCATTTTAACGGTAACGGGAATATGCTTTGGCACGGCGTCGCGTACGCGCGAAATAATTTGCAGTGCGACCTTAGGCTGACTTAAGTGGAACCCGCCGCGACAGCGACCAAGGACCTTTTTTACTGGGCAGCCGAAGTTGATGTCGATGACATCGAACCCGCGTTCAACCAACTTCAATGCCGCGGGACCAAATTGCTCGGGATCGGCACCCATGAGCTGGCCTGCCACCGGGTGCTCTTCCTCAGCGACATGCATGAGGTGGCTTGTCTTGCGTCGCTCTTTCACCTGCAGCACAAAGTAATCGAGCATTACCTCACAAATTGTATAGGGTGCTCCCAGTCGACGGGCGATGACACGCATAGCCGTATCGCTATAGCCTGAAAGCGCCGCCTGCACGACCGGGAAGTCGAGCTCGATATCGCCAATGCGAAGTGTAGGAAGTGGGTGAGGCATGGTCGTATTTTCGCTGTTCAGGCCTGTGCGTCAACAGAGCGGGCATTGTTTAGTTAAGCAACTAAAGGGCAGAACGAATTTCTTGAATGACGGTTTCTTCGGTTTCGATTGCTAGTTGGCCATTCAAGGCTTGCTGGGCAGACTGGCTGGATATCTGGCCCAGAGCCCACGCACAGGCACCTCGAACCAATGATTCCTCATCAGAAAGGCCTTTGATGAGAGCTGGAACGGTCGATTTGCGTTTTTGATTTCCCAAGACCATTGCCGCGTTGCGTAGTAGCCCCCGCCGATGAGGTCGCCAGAGCGGTGTTTTGCGGAATCGCTGCCGGAACGAGGCTTCGTCGAGATCGAAGAGCTCGGCCAGCTCAATTGGATTCATTGCTTCTAGGGGTTGGAATGCTGGCTCCTCGGTGATTGGCGAGCGACGATTCCAGGGACACACGTCCTGGCAAACGTCACAGCCAAACAGCCAGTCGCCTATGCCGGCTCGCAATTCCCTCGGCATTGCGGAGCGGTGCTCAATTGTGAGATAGCTAATGCAACGCGAAGCATCGAGCACATACGGCTGCGGAAAAGCGCCTGTCGGGCAAGCGTCGAGGCAAGCCGTGCAACTGCCGCAATGATCGGTCTCGAAAGCTGAGTCGTAAGCAAGCACGGCATCGGTTAGAACGGCCGCTAAGAAAAAGTAGCTGCCTTGGGCGCGATTGATTAGCAGTGTGTGCTTACCGACCCAGCCGAGGCCAGCGAGTTGCGCGAACTCTCTTTCCAAGAGTGGTGCGGTATCTACGACGCCACGAGTCTGCGATTCGGGCGACCAATCTCTCATTTGATCAGACAATTCATGCAGACGCTTGCGGATGAGATCATGATAGTCGCCCGTTCCCCATGCGTAACAGGACACCCTGCCCTGCCCCGCTGCGGGCTCGATGGGTTGCGCCGTTCGATAGTGCATGCCCAGCATCACTAGGCTACGGGCGCCATCGAGTACATGTTTGGGATGGCGATAGGCTTCCTGTCGCTCCTCCAAATAGTGCATGTCGCCTGCGTAGTCTCGGGCGAGCCACTCACCAAGACGCGTCGCCCCAGGGGGCTCAACAGCCGGGGTGACTCCGCACAGCGCAAAGCCCAGCTGACTGCTGAGTTTCTTAATTTCAGTGGAGAGTTGTTCGGGCGTCATCCCTAAATTCTAGCTGCAAAACTGGAATTTCCTGGCTAGTTAGAGCGAGTTTTCTTGCGATCGGGCCGGATCCTGATTATTGTGAAAATAGGTTAATTCGATCGCCATTACTGTGCGCGAATTGTTCTTGACGCACTCTCAATCAAAGTTTTCTAGCAAGAGGTACCACCAATGAATCTACGCAAATATCTACTCATTGCTACCCTAGCAGCTTGTCCACTCGCTTCCGCTGAGACAGCAAGCGCCCAATGTGGTGGCGGGTACTGTGGCGGATTGGGCTTAGGAGCCTACGCCGATGTGGGCAGGCTCTACAACCTTTTGGATAGAGAAGTGCCCCACTTTGCCGCTTTCCCACCCGTGTACTACAGTAACCCCGTGCCTCGCACCTACGGTCACAGCCCGTTTGCTTATCTGCCGTCGCACGTAACCCCGGCCTACGCAGCTCCGGCACCGTTGGCGATCGACAATCCATTTGTGAAGAACTCGCTTACTTCGACAGAGAGCCAGTCCAAGGAGGAACCTTCGCCCGATCAGACGACCAGCGTGAAGGCGCAAACGCCGCCACTGGCAATCGTGAACCCCTTCTTCAAGGAATCTGCTGGACCCATGTTACAGGTGAGCCTGCTTCAGTAAATTGGCACGGTAAGCTTTGAGGATACAAGCGGCCACCTGCTAGCAGGTGGCCGCTTTTTGTATGGAGTGGCTCAATTTAAGGGAAAGCTAAGCCGCGAGCGGCAATCGGCCTGGACGCAGCTAGGGCATCCGCTATCATCCGCAGTTAAGGCTGCCGGGGGGCGGAGGTGGCCGTAGGTCCGTAGAACGTCCCTCACCCCTGCTTCACACGGCAGGAAAGGATGCTGCCGATGCCTCGCACACGATGTGCTCAAGCGATTCACACCGCTCTTATTCTTACAGCCTTCATCGTTACCGGTTGTCAGAATTCGCAAAGCGCACTGACTAATCCGTTCCTTACGCCTGATCGCGTACCACCGCCGTCTACACGCGCATTGACGCCTGGCGCAGCGCAACCCTATTACCCAGGCGATCCTGTGCCAGGTGTGCCGGCTGCTTCTCAGCCACCTGCTTACACGCCTGCTCCTAACTACCAGGGTTCTCCCTACCAATCGACACCCGGCTACGGTACTCCAGGGGCGACTCCGCCGGGCGGCTGGAATGGTTCTTCCCAGTCGGTTCCTCAACAAACACCCTATTCCCCCGGCTATGGCGTGCAACCGTCCAGTGCAGAGATTCCCCTTGGTCCGACTGCCAACGCTTCGCAAAACTATGGCGGGCAGATGGTCTCCGCTGGTCTTGATTCGATTAGCATTCCGGAGGATCAATCGCGATTGCGCTTTGAGCGGACCACTTTCGCAGAGCCTACACAAAACACTTTGGCACAAAATCAAGCAGCCCAAGCAAGTTATGTAGTACCGCAAGATTCGATTCTGCCTACGCCACAAATTCCCCAGCCCACACTTGCGGGAGTCAATCAGCCCACGGGTGGCGTGAGCTATCTGCAAAGTTATGGCCCAGCCAACTTGCGACCTGTCTCCCAGACGGCTTATCCCTCATCCGTTAAAACCAATTCCGACTTGTTCGCGGGCAGCGATGGCTTCCGTCCGCGAGGCAGTTCTTTGGGGCAAGTGTCTCAACCTCCGGTAGATATCGCCGCTAGTGGGTCCAATCTGTTTGCAGCCCACGATGCGGCTCAAGCCGCGGCTAACGATACAGCAACGCGTTTTGGAATGGGCCCCACTTATGAGTGGCTGCGGGGGCAATTGGTCTACTCACCTGAAACCGGACAGTGGCGGATTGTTTACATGCCCAACGGCTCAAATCCCGACCAACTGGGAGGCAACGTTGCCGTTGCGAACCCTGAGTTGCTGGGGCAGCTACAGTCGGGCGAATTTGTGATGGTCCGCGGGCAACTCTACAATCTTCAAAACGACCAAAATGCATTCGCTCCAGTTTACCAACTTTCCGGCGTACAACGCCAGCGACAGTAGCGTATCGCGGGTATGCGTCTGGAGTAGTAAGCTGGTAACCGCTAGGCTAGGCTGTAGGGGAGTCGCCGCCTGCACGCGGCAAGTGATTTCTTCTTTCCCTGGTCTTAGCAGTTCGTTACCAACTCGTGTCGCGTGTCCCGTCAGGAATCAACCGAACCGTCCGCGCTGCCTCAGGCAATCGCATCGCACGTTACGCGGGTTTGATTCCGCAAATCGATGCTCTTGAGCCAGCAATGAAGGATCTGGCAGACCCGCAGCTTCGGAAAGCTAGCCTAGGGCTGCGATATCGGGCTCGCAGTGGGGAAACGCTCGACAAGCTTTTAATTGAAGCGTTCGCTCTTGTGAGAGAAGCCGGTCGGCGCATGCTAGGCATGCGTCACTTCGAAGTGCAGCTGCTGGGTGGCGCTGCCATGCACAATCGTTCGATCGTCGAGATGCAAACGGGCGAAGGTAAAACACTTACCGCTACCCTGCCGATGTATCTGGCGGCACTCGAAGGCAAAGGGGCGCACCTTTCAACAGTCAACGATTATCTCGCCAAGCGCGACGCTGAATGGATGAAACCACTTTACAAAGCCTTGGGAATGACGGTCGGCATCATTCAGGGGCAGCAACCGCAAGACGAGCGGCGTCAAGCGTACCAGTGCGATGTGACTTATGGCACTGCGAACGAGATGGGCTTTGATTTCCTACGAGATCGACTTCTACTACGCGGTCAGGGTGAGGGCCAGCAAGACCTGTTCGGCCAGATGCTTGGTGTGAAGTCCGGCACGCAAGACAATCCCGTCCAACGAGGTCTGCATTTCATGCTTGTAGACGAAGCGGATAGCATTCTCATTGACGAGGCACGCACGCCGCTGATTATCAGCGCGCTACCCGGCGAAGACGAAAAAATTGCGGCAGAGGCTTACAACTGGGCATCGAAGACGGCGCCCGACTTTATCGAGGATGAGCACTACGAGTACGACCACGACGATCGCACGGTCGAGCTCACTCTCGAAGGCCGGCAGCTGGTTCGTTCTCTCCAAAAACCTGAAGCGATGGACCGCTTGCCGCTCTCAACGATTTACGAGTATATCCAGCGCGCGGCGAAGGTAAAGCGAGAGATGTTTCTCGATCGGCACTACGTGGTCCGCGACGGAGAAATCGTGATCGTTGATGAATTTACTGGGCGCATGGCCGAGGGCCGCAAATGGCGTTCCGGAATCCATCAGGCCGTTGAAGCGCAAGAGGGAGTTGAAATCACGTTCGCGACAAATCAAGCAGCGCGAATTACGATTCAGGACTTGTTCCTGCGTTACGAGCGTCTGTGCGGCATGACGGGTACGGCATCCTCGAGCCGTCGTGAGCTTTCAAAGATTTACAAGGTGAAGGTGGAGCCGATTCCCACGAATCGCCCGCCCGTGCGTAAACAGCTCCCTACGTACATCTTCGGCACTGCCGATCAAAAGTGGGCGGCGGTTGTGGAAGATGCTTTAGTAGAGCACCAAAAAGGACGACCTGTACTGATCGGGACGCGGACCATCGACAAGAGTGAACACCTCGGAAAGCTCCTTGAGGAGCGAGGGATCGAGTTCACCGTTCTTAACGCCCGCCACGTAGCACAGGAAGCAGAGATTGTTGCCGCAGCCGGCGAGCAAGGCAAAGTCACGGTCGCTACGAATATGGCCGGCCGTGGTACGGATATTAAGCTGGGCGACGGAGTCGAGGAGTTGGGCGGGCTGCACGTGATTTGCACAGAACTTCACGAATCGCAGCGCGTCGATCGGCAGCTCATCGGTCGGTGCGGTCGGCAAGGCGATCCGGGCACGTACCGTCAGTACTTAGCACTCGATGACGAAATCCTGTTGCTCGGCCTCGGACCTAAGAAGGCCAATCGGCTCGAAGCTCACGGTCTGAAGCAGTCGAAACGGCTAAGGAATATGGAATCACTCTTCCGCAAAGCACAACGCAAAGTCGAACGTCGCCAGTTTCGTGAACGCAAGGTGCTGCTCTATCACGAGAAGGAACGCCAAAAGGTTCAAAAGCAAATGGGGCAAGATCCGTATCTGGACACCCCTGGTTAGCAGCGGTCCCAATAAGGTTTTTGACTTTTAGGCGCCGACCACAGCTAGTGACTCAGATTCCAAAGTCACCAGCACGCATTTGAACGCTGGAGTCTTGCTCTTGGGATCGAGATGCCGGCTGACCAGCACGTTGGCTTCCGGGTAATACATCGCAGCGTTCCCCGGACGGATTTCCTCAAACGGATGGACGTGAATCCCACGCATGCTGCCCGCGGGACCGTGGACGCTGATTGTTATGGAAGGGTCGAGGCCCAGGCGTGTAATGTCTTCCGGGTGCAGGAGAATCACATCTCGCCGAGGCACTCCGCGATAAAAATCGTGCTCTTCGTAGACGACCGTATTAAATTGGCCTTCGCTACGAATGGTCATCAAGCGGATTTGACTACCGTTTCCTTTCAGGTTTGGCAACTCGTGCGAATGCAATTGCGCTTTGCCATCGTGAGTGGCAAACTGAGGGTCGCGGAACGTACGCCCGCCGATCTGAAATTCTTTTTTCGTTTCGGCAATGCTTGCAATCTTCTCGAAGCCGGGCACCACGGCCGCAATGGCTTCGCGAATGCGTCCCGAGTCACGCATGAGCGACCAATCTACACCGGAACTCTTCGGGCCAAGTACACGCTGCGCCATATCAGCGATGACTTCGATCTCGCTGCGGGGGCCCTCGTGCCGCGTGGGGCCGCCATCGCTGAGACGCACGTAGTTGAACATCGACTCTTGAGTGGTGGGCTGCGGTTCTTCATCGCGAGCAAGTACCGGCAGAATGATCGTCTCTTTTGCCAAGCCATAGGCGTGCCCCGTGTTGAGCGTGGTGCTCAGGTACACGAGTGTTTCCAAATTGCGTAGTGATTTCTCAGCAAAGTGGGCATCTGGATTCGAGCCGTACAAGTTGCCACCGAGGCAGAAACCGAACTTCAGTTCTCCCGTGCCAGCTCCTTCCATGCAGTCCATTGTGTCGCGGCCTTGGACGGTGGGCAGTTTGACATCGTAATGTTTCTCCAGAGACTCGAATATTGCATCCTTAAGCTTAGGAGTCACACCTACTGAGCCAATGCCTTGCACATTGGAGTGGCCGCGAATGGGCATTAGTCCTGCGCCCGGTCGACCTACCATACCCCGCATGAGTGCCAGATTTGCTATGGCCTGCACATTCTCTACGCCATTTTCATGATGCGTGATGCCCATCGTCCAACTGAAGACGACATTCTCCGCTTTCGCATAGCGGTCGGCAATTTTGTCGATCTCTTCGCGCGATATGCCACTCTTGCGAATGATTTCTTCCCAACTCATGTCATGGTAGCTGGCCGCTAGCTCCGCCCAGCCACTGCAATGAGCATCGAGGAACTCTTGGTCGTGCTGGTTGAGTTCGATGATCTGTTTCGCAATTCCAGCCAGCAAAGCAAGATCGCCGCCGATGTGAGGTTGTACATACAGGCTAGCGATCTTCGAGCCGAACAGCAGGCTTCGCGCATCGCTGGGAACGCTGAAGTTGACCATGCCCGTTTCGACAATCGGATTAATGACCACGACCTCGCCGCCGCGTCGGCGAACTTGCATGAGCGTTCGCAAGAGTCGCGGGTGATTGCTTGCCGGATTGCCACCTATGACGAAGACCAAGTCGGCCTCGTCTAAATCTTCGAGCTGGATTGTTGCTGTGCCGCTCCCCGTCACACTAGTCAGTCCCACGCCACTCGCCTGGTGGCAATAGTAGCTACAGTTGTTGACGTTATTGGTGCCGTAGAGTCGGGCGAACAATTGTAATAGAAAGCCAGCTTCGTTGCTGCTTCTGCCGCTAAAGTACCAAAAGGTTTCTTCCGGCGAGAGGGCTTTCAGCTGTTTGGCGATGCGGTCATACGCATCGCCCCAAGAGATCGGCTGAAATCGCTTGAGCTCAGGCGTGTAGAGCACCGGTTGCGTGAGGCGGCCGCAGTCTTCCAGTTCCTTGGGGGAGAGGGACCGCAGCATTTCGGGCGTGCACTTTTTCCAGAAGTCGGTGGTGATGGCGCCCTGCATGTCGGCTACCATCGCCTGCAAAGACTTTTTGCACACCTCGGGGAAATGCCCGCTCTCGTTGACCATGCCGCCCCGTTGGCCGCCCATACCCAGTGCGCAGGTCTTGCAAGCATTCTTACTGCGCATAGCCTTCCACAGCTTCCAAATTCCGCCTGCCTCTTTGGCCTTGCGGAAGGTATAAGCCACCGCGGGCCAGCCACCTCCAGTTGTCACTTTCTTCATTTTGGTTTTTCTCCCATCGCTACTGGCCTGAGCGACTAGCGATCATCTGGGCTTCGCGATAAGGTTTTTAGCTGAGGATGCTTCCAGCATAGTCGGCGATTGCCACCCTGAGAATAACAACGTACTGACAACTGTAGCAGGGCCCGGATTCGAAGGTCTGGTCGCTGCTCTTGAAAACCTTTGCAACGAGCTTCCCGTGAAGAAACTATCCCAATTTATTCACCTAAGCCTGTTGTGGGCGGTTGCAGCGATCGTTTCGACTGTTACGCAGGATGCCAACGCCCAGAACGGCAACCTGGCCGAGCCATTGGAGATTCTGCGCAATGCGACCTTCGGTCCAGAAGGCCAACTCGACCAACAGCGTGCTTGGAAGCAGGTGAGCACAGCAAAGATTGAGCATTTGCCGACAATCCTAGCTGCCATGAAAGACACTTCGCCCTTGGCGGCTAATTGGTTGTGTATGGCGGCAGATGCTGTGGCGGAGCGAGAGTTCAATGCTTCTGGAACTCTTCCACAGAAGATGCTCGAAAGCTTCGCAACCAACGTCGCTCATTCTCCACGAGGTCGCAGGATTGCGTTTCAATGGCTGGAGCGAGTGGATCCGTCGGCAAAGGAACGGCTGCTCCCAGCAATGCTGGACGATTCGAGTCTAGAGCTTCGCTACGAGGCGGTTGCGCAGCTTCTCGATAAGGTAGACCTGGAAACTGCCGACGACAAGAAGACGCAGCTTTACCAAAAAGCATTTGCTAGCGCTCGTGACGTCGAGCAAATCGAGTCGATTGCCAAGAAACTGACCGAGCTTGGCAAGCCCGCCGATCTGGTCCAGCAAATGGGCTACGTGGTTGACTGGCAACTCGTGGGGCCGTTCGACAATACCGACTTAGCAGGCTTTGCCACGGCATTTGGGCCCGAAGCGAACAACAACACAGCGGCAACCTACCGTGGCAAGGCGAGCAACGTTAGTTGGTCGTCATATCACTCGGAGGACGAGAAGGGAATCGTTGATTTGAACGAGGCGATTGGAGACGAGAAGGAAGTGGTCGCCTACGCGAAGGCAACGGTCATGAGCGAGCAGACCCAGCCGGTGCAATTTCGTGTTGCCTCGAACAATGCGATCAAACTTTGGGTCAACGGCAAGCAGTTGACGGAGCACAATGTCTATCACTCGGGATTTGCCGTTGATCAGCATGTCGCTGATGCACAACTAAAAGTGGGAGCGAATCAAGTACTACTGAAGGTCTGTCAGAACGCGAAGAAAATGGGATGGGAAAAAGAATGGGAGTTTCGGTTGCGCATCACCGATGCACTGGGCGGTGCAGCAGAAGTAGCGGTGCAGCAAAAGTAGCCATGTTGAAAGTCGTCATCAATGATTAGTCACCACCTTATGAGCAAACGATATGAGACAATATTTCCGGACAGTGAACTATCGCAGGGCTTCTGTCAGTCCACTGGCCTTTGCCGTCGCGTTGCTGCTTTGTGGTGCGAGTTCTAAGCGGGTGATCGCAGAAGATTGGTTAGGTTTTCGTGGTGATAGTCGCAGCATTTCCGAGACGGCTCAACTCCCTACAGACTGGTCTGTCGATACGTGTGAGAATATTGCCTGGGAAGTTGATCTGCCGGGGCGTGGCGTCTCCTCGCCCATTGTGGTCGATGGGCGGGTTGTCGTGACCTGTTCCAGTGGACCACGTGAAGATCGCTTGCACGTCATAGCTTTCGATCAAGTCTCAGGAAAGCAGCTTTGGAAACGCAATTTCTGGGCAACTGGGCGAACGCTGTGTAACGCGACATCCGCCGTGGCCGCCAATACTCCTGTCTCTGATGGCGAGAGAATTTATGCTTTCTTCTCCTCAAATGACTTGGTTGCGCTCGATCTCGATGGCAATGTTCAATGGGTACGCGGACTTCAGTTGAATTTTCCCCAGGCTGGCAACGATGTCGGGATGTCGAGTTCTCCCGTCGTGTCAGGAGGCTCGGTCGTTGTGCAAAGTGAAGCCCTGGGCGCTTCGTTCGTTGCGGCCTTCGACTGCCGAACGGGAGAAATGTTATGGGACCTCAATCGCCCGTTGGAGGCGACATGGTCATCGCCTGTCGCACTGAAAGTTGAGAAGGGGAGGCAGTTCATCGATGCCGTGGCCGTGCAATCGCGAACTCGTTTAGATGTGTATGCTGCTCAGACGGGAGAGTCACTGTGGAGTCAAGAGATCGAGTGCGAAACGATCGCTTCGTGCGTCTCCGGCGACCTGTTGTACGTTCCCTCCAAGGGGATTAAGTCATACCACGTTGAACTTGAATCGGAGGAGACCGTGAAGCCCCAGTGGCAGGAGAACCGCTTGCAGATGGGCTCGCCTAGTCCTGTGATCGATGGCAACCGTGCGTTTGTGATTAATCGGTCAGGCGTGCTCAAGTGCGGTGCGACCGATAAGGCAAAAGGTGTCAAGCCCTGGGACTTGCGACTCAAGGGTCGGTTCTGGGCCACGCCCGTGCTCACTTCTGAGGCTATCTACTGCATTAATTCTGATGGACTGGCATTCGTTGTTTCGTTGGGTAGCAAGGGAAGCTCGAAGAAGGGTAAGATCATTTCCAAACCCGACTTTGGCGAAGCCGTATTGGGTTCGCCAGCAGTCGCCGATGATGCGATGTTCGTTCGCAGTCACAAGCACCTCTGGAAAATCTCCGAGAAGTAACCTGACTATGAGCAGAAAAATCGAAATCATGCCGCTCGCTGGCCCGCTCGACGCAACG
This sequence comes from Adhaeretor mobilis, assembly GCF_007741515.1. Classification (GTDB taxonomy): domain Bacteria; phylum Planctomycetota; class Planctomycetia; order Pirellulales; family Lacipirellulaceae; genus Adhaeretor; species Adhaeretor mobilis. The sequence continues at coordinate 3,409,495 of NZ_CP036263.1, read as the reverse complement.
ATTCGTCCGCCTGGCTCGAAGAGTCTCACCAATCGGGCGCTCATCTGTGCTGCTCTAGCCTCTGGGCAATCGATCCTGACGGGTGCACTCGACAGCGAAGACACGCAGGTCATGATCGCCAGCCTCAGGGCCTTGGGGATCGAGATTGAATCGAGCGAGGGCGGAAAATGCTTGAGCGTTCAGGGCTGTGATGGAAAACTGCCACGGGATCGAGCTGAGCTGTATGTCGAGAACAGCGGAACCTCCATGCGCTTTCTCACCGCACTGGCTACGTTGGGCAATGGCAAATACACCCTGGATGGCATCGCCAGAATGCACGAGCGGCCCATTGCCGACCTGCGAGATGCGTTGCAGCAGCTTGGGGCGGAGATTTCGCTCAGCGAAACGGGTTGTCCGCCCGTGGTGGTGACTGCAAAGGGGCTTGAGGGCGGTGTGGCACAGATTCGGGGGGATATCTCCAGCCAATTCTTGAGCGGGCTGATGATGGCCGCTCCGTATGCTGACGAGAGTGTCACAATTGATGTTAAGGGCACGTTGGTCTCGGTGCCTTATGTTGAAATGACCAAGGCGGTCATGGAATCGTTCAGTGCGAAGTTGCGGGCGACGTCAGGCTACGAGCAAATCGTGATCGAATCAAATAATCCCTATCAAGCTACGGAGTATGGAATCGAACCCGACGCCTCCGCCGCGAGCTACTTTTTCGCAGCCGCCGCGGTGACAGGTGGTAAGGTGGAAGTTCAAGGGCTTCACGAGAACTCTTTACAAGGCGACGTCAAATTCTGCGATTGCCTGGCTCAAATGGGTTGCCAAGTCAACTACGGTAGCGACTGCACAGTAGTCCAGGGAAGTTCGCTCCGTGGGGTTGATCTCGACATGAATGCCATTAGTGACACCATGCAAACCTTGGCAGTCGTTGCCCTGTTTGCTGAGGGTACGACTCGCATTCGCAATGTCGCCCATGTGCGACATAAGGAAACCGACCGCATTGCCGCCGTGGCCGCTGAACTACGGAAGCTGGGGGCGAGCGTAAATGAATTTGAAGACGGTCTAGAGATCACCCCAGGCGAGTTCACTCCGGCGGAAATTGCCACCTACAACGATCATCGGATGGCGATGAGTTTTGCGGTTGCCGGTTTGCGTCAACCTAGCGTTGTAATTCTTGATCCCGAATGTGTGAACAAGACGTATCCACAGTTCTTTGCAGATTTCGCGGCGCTTGGACGCGGTTGAATCACACGCTGGTCCGCCGGTCAGGTCAAATTGTGCCTAAGCGAACCATGGAACAAGGCAACAGAGCCCTAGCAGCGCGATGCCGAGTCTAGTCCGCCATGTTTAGCAGCTGCCTGTAAGAGAAGCTCGTCAGCGCGGGCCAATAGACCAATCCCTGATTCCGCAGGAAGCGGATCAGTCGATTCCGGGTCACGGGTGGCGAACTCAGCGCTGCAATGGCGGCAGGTGACGTTCTTGCCCAGATACGATACCCGCACTTGCAGATTTCTCCCGCAAGTGGGGCACTCTTGTACGAAGTAGGGAGTACCAGCCATGGTTGAACCTATTGCGTTGGGACAAAGATGTCGGAGATAGTGGCTTCACTGCCGAGTTGGCATATTACGGCTATTGACATGAAATTGCAAATTTTTTTTCGCATATCCACCATTATAGATCACGTAAGAATGATCAGGAATTGCATTAAGTGCAAACGGATAAACAGTTTACGGCTTTTTGTGAGGAATTGTCAGTCTAAGCATTGTGGCCTATGCTTGACTGAGATCAAGGACAAATGAGTTCTCGGAAGGTTCACTTAGAGCCATGCGGAGACGAACGTCGCTAAACCCTGAAACAAGTTTCAGCCCATGAATTCTCTTTGGATAACTGCACTAGCCTTTACTGTGGGGGTCAACGTGCAACTAGCAGGTAACGAGACCCAGCAGCGGGAAAACGAGCAGCGGGTGCTTACTGAGACTGTTTATCGGTTCATGGCTGCAAACGCAGATATCCAGCCCGACGATCTGATTGTGCAGTCCGATGTGCGAGATTTGCAGGACTTCTTGAGAGTAACACATCACCACATGGCATTCAGTTCGCCATTGCTAGTCAATCGAATTCTTGCTGATAGATCCCCCCTCTCCAGGCTGTATTACCGGGACGGAGGTGATGCGCTGAGGTCCGTGGCGGAAGCCTTAGGCTCTTACGCTCCGCTTGACCGATTGGCCTCACGAGGCTCAGGACGCAAAGCACTTCAAGTCGCAATTGACTCGGGATCCGTTGTGGAACTGCTCCGCACGATCGAATCGCTCGAATCCCGGCCCCCTCCTGCTAGCTCGCAGACCAAGATATATACCACTCGCGAATTAGTGGGCGAATTGGTGACAGGCGACCTCCCGAGATGAGGCATTTATCACTGCAATAGGCGACAGCAAGGTAGAGAAATACTAAGGTCTTTGCTCACGTTAACGTGGAAATCAGTCGCTTCGGCTGACTTTACCGGCTAGAATGAACCACCCAAGGTGCCAATTAGTCCAACGCATGTTGGGCAGTCAGTTAGAGTCACCGGCACTGTGTCATCGTCGCTGTGGTGGGAGACGTGTTGAGCAAGGCTTGGCATAGGCGGTCACCTTGGATTGCATCAACTTAGATCGCGTAGCAGGTTCCGGAAGCACCATCATTAGGATTTCCGTGGAATGTTGAATCGAGTATTCATCTCGTCGACCGTCGTCCTTTGGCTGGGAAGCATGTCCTGGCTGGTCGTCGATAAGATTCTCCCCTCGTTCTACGAGAGTGATCTCCCCATGGCGGCGGGGCTTTCCCCAGATCTGCCCGTAGCTTGGGAAGTGCAATGGTCGGGACGCCGCGTTGGGCATGCGGTGAGTCTCATGCGAGAGGGTGTGCAAGGAACGACTGAAGTGCATAACCGCATTATTCTTGACAATGTGCCGATGCTGGAACTGGCTCCGGCCTGGATGCAGAGCGCAGTGCGCGAGCTAGGTAGTTTGAAGTTCTCTGCGAAGACACGACTGGAATTCGACTCTCTAGATAACTTTACAGCATTCGAAAGCTCAGTGGCGATCAACGATGTCACTGGCATCGTGAAGATCAGCGGTCGAATGAAAGAGTCGAAAATGCAATTGAAGATTCAAGCAGGCGATTTCCCCTATACCGACGAGATCCAAATCCCTGACCAAGCAGCTCTCAACGAATCATTATTTCCCGACGCCAGACTGCCCTACATGTACGTAGGACGCCATTGGCAAGAAGACGTTTACAACCCCTTCGGTAACCCGAAAGAGCCCATCGACCGTGTCGATGCTGAAGTGATGGCGGCCGAGTTCTTAGAGCACGCAGGAGAGCGAAAACGCGTAATGCGTGTCGACTACCACACGAGTTCTTCCGCTGGAGTGTCCGATCGGGCACGGCTACGTGCCAAGACGTGGGTCGAGCCGGACGGTCTCGTACTGAAGCAAGTGGTCTATCTCTCCAATGCGCAGCTTTGCTTTACGCGACTAGCTGACGACGAGGTGCATGACTTAGTCAACGATTTTTTCCCCATACTCATGAATGAAATTCGCCTTAGAAAAGAACTCTCTGGTGGGAAGAAGGCCGCTTTGCCATAAGGGGGCTGGCGATCATAATTAGTAGTCATGGAAGTGTGCGCGACGCTTTGCGAACAAGTGCGTGTCTACAGCCTTCACAACCTTTGCTTCCCTCTCGCCACAGTTTCTCATGCTCAAGTTCGATCAGGTAACGCGGACCTATGGAGATCGCGTCGCCGTTGATCGACTTTGCCTCGATATCCAAGCGGGTGAACTGTTTGCATTGCTGGGGCATAACGGCGCGGGTAAGACCACCACGATCAAAACCTTGGTGGGGCTGCTGCGACCTACCTCAGGGACAGTCACCGTAGGACCGTACAATGTTACCGAGCAATCTCGGGAAGCCAGCCGACTGGTTGGCTATGTGCCTGACCAACCGTTTCTTTACGACAAGCTCTCTGGACGAGAATTTCTGCATTTCGTAGCCAGCATGTATGGTTTGAGCGATGCGGCCGCCAAAACAGCGTTGGAACGAGAGGCGGAACGTTTTCAGCTTGTAGATTTCCTAGATCGCCTCACCGAGAGCTATTCCCACGGCATGCGACAACGCACCGTGTTTGCTGCAGCCATGATTCACGAGCCACAGGTGCTGGTGGTTGATGAGCCCATGGTGGGCTTAGACCCGCACAGCATCCGGCTCGTTAAAGACCTGCTCCGCAACTACGTCGATGCCGGCAAGACCGTTTTCATGTCGACCCATACGCTCAATGTAGCTGAGGAAATCGCAGATCGAATTGGTGTGATGAAAGCGGGACACAAACTTTTCGACGGACCTGTGGATGAACTGAAGAGTCGTATGCCGGATTCTAGCGAATCACTTGAGAATCTCTATCTAGCGCTGATGGAGGGTGCAGGAGCTAACCCAACTGGGGAAATGCCCGTGGCGAAGGAAATCGATCCTGTCCCGACATCGGAGCAATCGCTCTAACCGTGAAGCCTAGCCTCCCTCAACCGTCTGAAACAGAGCTTGCCGTACTCGTAGGCTCGCTCCCTTCCCACGAGCGAGAAGGGCAGGTTTTTCTGAGGCTTAGGTCGGCAATCGGCTGGTCGAACTTGCGCGGCCTCGCCGCGCATGCCAAGTTGCGCACCACACTGGTCGTTGGCTTGAGCGTCCTGTTTTGGATCGGGCTGTTTGTGCTGTTCTACGAAGGCTTCAAGTTCGTCGTCTCGCATGTCGGGCAATCGGGCGCTTCGTTGCATGCCAAGACCATCCTCTTCGTCTTCTCCCTCTTCTTCTCTTCGCTGCAGGTTATGCTTATCTTTTCAGCGGGCATTATCCTATATGGCAGCCTGTACGCATCTCGCGAGACAAAATTTCTGATGACGCTACCGGTGCGCGATGAGCGTATCGTGTTCTTTCGTTTTCAGGAGGCGATCTTCTTCAGCAGTTGGGGCTTCATCTTGCTGGCCAGCCCCATGTTAGTCGCCTATGGTTGGGTGGTACAATCGCCCTGGTACTACTTTGCCTATCTGCCGTTCTTGCTCATCGCATTTGCCTATATCCCTTCATCCATCGGGGCAATCGGCTGCTTGTTGCTCATGCGGCATCTCCCTAGGATGCGTCGCGTGGCGATCGGCCTGGCATCGGTGGTGGTCATCGTGATTGCCTACCAATCAATCTGGAGAACGCTGGCCATTGCCGACGCGGATCTACTCGGGGCTGCTTGGTTTAAGAAGACCTACTTGCGTTTCAGTTTCACACGAGGCGAATGGCTGCCGAGCACATGGCTTAGTCACGCTCTGATCGATGCAGCACGACGTTGGGACTTGAATCCGGACGACTTGCCCTGGCTAGAGAGCGGCAAGTATCTCGTCTTGATCGTGTCGAATGCCCTTATGCTTCACTTGATTGTGAAGTGGATTGGCAAACGTGTGTTTCGTGAAAGCTATTGGGGGCTAGCGACGCGGCCTGCTAAGAAGGGACGGGTGGACCTGGCTTGGATCGATCTCATCGCCGAAAAGCTCATGTTTGCATTTCCGAAACAGACACGACTGCTGATCAGCAAAGACTTGCGACTCTTTAGACGCGATCCCGTGCAGTGGTCGCAATTCTTGATTTTCTTCGGGCTGCTCACTCTCTACTTTGCCAATGTCGATCGCTTTCGACAACATAAGACCGACCTCAGCGTACTGACCTGGGTTAATGTCGTGAGCTTTTTGAATCTTGCCGTGGTGGGACTAATCCTCTCGACATTTACTACGCGTTTCATCTATCCACTGCTGAGTCTCGAGGGGCGGCGGTTTTGGATTCTCAGCCTACTCCCTGTCGAACGAGAGACGATCATTTGGGGGAAATTCTGGTTTGCTGCCGGAGGTTCTTGGCTACCTTGTTCTGCACTCGTGCTCCTGAGCGATTTGACGCTCGACGTGAGCTGGATGGTGGTCGGCGTACATCAACTCATTTGCCTGCTACTATGCGTGGGACTCTCCGGCATGGCGGTTGGTCTAGGAGCCATGATGCCCAACTTTCGGGAACAGTCGCCATCGAAGATTGCAGCCGGCTTCGGTGGAACGTTGAACTTGGTTCTCAGTGCGCTGTACATTTTGGTGGTCGTGTTACTAACCGCCCTCCCCTGTCACTTTTACCTTCTTGCCGGCCGAGCTGAGATGCCACCCAAGTTCTTGCAAGTGGGCTATCTGCGTTTTTGGCTGCTCACCGGGATCCTCGCCTCCACGGCACTTGCGGCCGTCGTCACAATTGTCCCACTCCGCAAGGGACTGAAAGCTTTCCGCAATTTGGAAGTATGAGTGAAGCTTACGTACGGCGATCCTTGGTTAAAGTGGCTGGTAGCCAGCGGTTGGACTCGTAGGGAAGAGCCAGTCCCCTTACAATGAGTGTTCCCTTCAGTGCCGCAATCGGCAACGCATTTTTTCAGATATTGACGCACAGCTTCATGACGCATCTGCCAGCCAAATCGACTCCGCTGAGGATTGGCGCGGTGAACTACCTAAATACAAAGCCGCTAGTTTATGGCTTGGCCGGCGAACTTCCGGGCCACGAGTTGAGTTTCGAATTGCCCAGTCAGCTTGCCGATCGATTGGCAGCAGGCGAGCTCGACGTAGCGCTTGCTCCGTGCGTTGAATTGTCGAAGCATCCAGAGTGGTCGATCATTTCCTCAGCCTGCATTGGCTGCCTGGGCCCTGTGCTGAGCGTTCAGCTTTTGTTTCGTTGCCCACCCAACGAGGTACGTACCCTTGCCCTAGACGAGGGGTCGCGTACGAGCGTCATTCTTGCACAGCTGCTCCTTCAAGAGCACTGCGGAGTTTGCCCTGAGTTGCTACCGCTGTCCATCGACGCTGCGCCTGAGGACGTCGTTGCCGATGCGATTCTCGTGATCGGCGACCGTGCGATCAACCTTTCTTCAGACCAGCTTGTCGAGCGTTGGGATCTGGGCCAGCGCTGGCGAGATCTTACCGGTTTGCCCTTTGTTTTTGCCCTGTGGGTGGCGCGGCCGGGCATCGATACTTCGGAGGTCGAGCGGGCCCTCAACACGGCCCGCGATCGTGGAAGTCGGCACCTACCAGCCATTGCGGCAGAACACGCCCGCGAATTGGGGCTTTCCGAGCAGCTCGTGCTGTCGTACCTTCGTGACAATCTCAATTTCCAGTTCGGAGCCCCTGAGCAACGCGCCTTGGCAGAGTTTTTTCGCCGGGCGCGGCATCTTCAACTAATCGATCACGCACCCGAGTTCACTTTTGATACCGAGTTCACTCCTTTATGATCGCCCAGCTAACCAATTCGGATATTCTCGAGAAAGCCGTCGCCGGAGTGCGGCTGTCGCCCGAGGAAGGTCTGCAGCTACTTGAGTCGCACGACTTGGCGGCACTGGGCCGCGCTGCGGACGAGATCACGCGCCGCAAACACCCCGAAGACTATCGCACTTACAACATCGATCGCAACATTAACTATACGAATGTTTGCACCGCAGTATGTGATTTTTGCGCGTTCTATCGCAGTCCCAAGTCGCCCGAAGGATACGTGCTCGATAGACAGGTGATGCTCAAGAAGATCGAAGAGACGGTCGAGCTGGGAGGAGATCAGATACTGTTGCAGGGCGGTTTGCATCCCGATTTTCCTTTGGAGTGGTACGAGGAAATGCTGCAAGAGATGAAGCAGCGTTTTCCTAGCGTAAACATCCACGGTTTTAGCCCGCCGGAGATTTACCACTTCACCAAGATTTCAAAGCTACCGCTTGAGCAAGTTCTCACTCGCTTGAAAGCAGCCGGGCTGGGCAGCCTACCGGGCGGCGGTGCTGAGATTCTGGTTGATCGTGTGCGCAGTGAAATCACGCGTGGCAAGGTGATGACCGACGACTGGCTAAACGTCCATCGTGTGTGGCACCAATTGGGAGGACGCAGTACGGCTACCATGATGTACGGCCATGTGGAAACGCTAGCCGAGCGAATTGAACATTTAGAAAGATTGCGGCAGTTGCAGGATGAAACGGCTGGTTTCACTGCGTTCATCTGTTGGAGCTTCCAGCCTGACCACACCGACATGGCTGAAATCCCCCCAGCAGGCGCGTTCGAGTATTTGAAAACCAACGCGGTGGCGAGGTTGTATCTGGACAATTTCGACAATCTGCAGTCGAGTTGGGTCACACAAGGATTAAAGATCGGCCAGATGGCCCTACTCTACGGGGCTAACGACATGGGCAGTCTGATGATCGAAGAGAATGTGGTCGCTGAAGCGGGTACGGTACATCACCTATCGCTGGAGCAAATCCGCGATGCGATCTCCAATCTCGGCTATACCCCCCGGCAGCGAAATGTCTTCTACGAGCTGATCGACGACGAAGTGAAGTCGGTTGTTCCGCAAAGTCGGCAAAACCTGCCTCTTCTGCCTATCGTCAGCTGAACTCTCGCCGGAACTTACTTCCTCTGACCGCTACCAGGCTGGTATCCTAGTTGAAGGGGATTCTTGGCCGTCGTCAGGTCCAGGAGACTCGGGTTCCCAAGGCTCAAGTACCCCGCCGCTCCTAACTACGCTTGCCGTAGCTTTTCCGCAACGAACGACAATATCTCGCTATGATCCAGGCTCACGAACTATCCAAGGCATACGTGGATCTGCATCGCGGAGAGTTTGTCGCTCTGGACGGCCTTAGTTTTCAGGCAAATAGGGGAGAAGTCTACGGAATCCTTGGACCCAACGGGGCGGGCAAGACAACCGCCTTGCGAATCCTCAGCACGGTGCTGCAACCCACCGGTGGCTCGGCAATAGTCAATGGCTACGATGTTGTGACCCAGCCGTCCCAAGTGCGTCGACAGATCGGGTTCATGAGTGCCAACACGGCCGTCTACGATCGCATGACCGCATGGGAAATGGTGGAGTACTTTGGCAGGCTCTATGGCATTGAGGACGAGCCACTCCGCGAGCGCATGGAAGACCTCTTTGAGCGGCTTCAAATGCAAGAGATTCGCGACTTGCTGGGAGCTAAAATGTCGACCGGCATGAAGCAAAAGGTTTCGATCGCGCGGGCAATTGTTCACGATCCACCGATTCTCATTTTTGATGAAGCGACTAGTGGGCTTGATGTGCTTGTTGCGAGAGCCATGCTCGATGCTGTAGCCGAGTTGCGAGATCAAGGCAAATGCATTGTGTTTTCCACGCATATCATGCGAGAGGCAGAGCGACTCTGCGATCGTGTGGCAATCATGCACCGTGGCCGACTCCTAGCTGAAGGAAACCTCGACGCTCTACGCGAGCAGCACGATCAACCCGATCTCGAAGAACTCTTCTTCGAACTTATTCATCAACAAGAAGCTGTTGTCACAGCCTAACTTCAATTCGTCCCAAAGCCTGAACGCAACAATAGCTGCTCAAACGATCATCCGCCATGCAATGGAAAAACGTTAAACTAATCTTCCTCCGCGAGATGCGGGACCAGCTGCGCGATCGTCGAACATTGTTTCTGATCGCTATTCTGCCGCTGTTGCTCTACCCACTGCTGGGTATGAGTTTCATGCAAATGATGCAGTTCATGCAAAGCAATACGGCAAAAATACTGATCGTGAATGCTCAAGAGTTGGAGTCGCCCGAGTTGCAGGACGCCGAATGGCTGCCGCCGCTTCTAGAGGGTGATTTCTTCTCACCAGAATTGATCCCGGGAAAGACCCAGCGAGATAGCCTACAAGTCGTACGAGCGGAGTCACTCGACCCCGAGGATCCTGCAGATATCCCCTTGTTGAAAATCGAAGGAGAGACTCCAGAGCAGCATGCGTCACGGTTACTCAAAGCAGGTCATGTACAGGCGGTGCTGGAGTTCCCCGCAGGCTTTGGAAAGGGTCTGCTGCAAGTTCGGGAGACCGTCATCGATCGCCAGCCCGCGGGGCAGACGAATGCTTTAGAACTTTCGCCCACTTACAACGCGGCCAACGAGAAGTCTCAGTCCGCTCAGATACGTCTCGAACGTGTCCTGCGGCTCTGGCGGCAGAAGATCACGGCACACAACTTGACTGACAGCCATGTGCCCATCCAGGCGACTCAGCCCTTTGACTTTCAGCCCGTAGATACTGCACCTGTCGAGCAAAAACAGGTTGTTGTCCTTTCAAAAATATTGCCCTTCGTGCTAATCATTTGGGCACTTACAGGCGCGTTTTACCCGGCGGTTGATCTGTGTGCGGGTGAGAAGGAACGCGGCACGCTGGAAACGCTGCTCACTAGCCCTGCCATGCGACGAGAGATCGTGTGGGGCAAGCTGCTTACGGTAATGCTCTTTAGCTCGGCTACCGCGCTTTTGAACTTGGCGACGCTTGGGCTGACCAGCAAATTTGTGACTTCTCAATTGGCGGCCAATCCTGCGTTTGGTTCGCTCGGCTCGCTGACCATGCCTTCGGCTAGTGCCATGGCGCTGCTGGTACTTTCCCTCGTACCCATCTCCGCCCTGTTTGGCGCGCTGTGCCTCGCATGTGCGGCGTTCGCTCGCAGCACCAAAGAGGGCCAATATTACTTGATGCCGTTGATGCTCGTGACGATGCCGCTGATGTTGCTACCGATGTCACCTGGGGTGGAACTCGATCTCGGCACCAGCCTCGTGCCGCTTACCGGTTTGATTTTATTGCTGCGAAGCGCCATCGAGGGGCAGTATCTACAAGCATTGCCGTTCGTTGTGCCAGTGCTGGGTGTCACTTCCATGTGTTGCCTGCTAGCGATTCGTTGGGCTGAAGAACAGTTTGCTAGCGAATCTGTCCTGTTTCGTGAAAGCGAACGCCTGGAATTGGGCCGCTGGCTGAAGAGTCTGGTCCGCGATCGTTGTCCGACGCCTACCTTGCCACAAGGAGTGTTGTGCATCGCGTTGATTATGATTGTTCAGTTCTTTGTGTCGGTCGCCTTCACGGCGCGGAGTGCGGAAGAAACAAGCTACAGCTTCATCGTTATTTCGACGCTCGTCATGCAGCTGGGCTGTGTACTCGCACCGGCTGCTCTCATGACGATCTTCCTCACCAGCAAGCCCGCCAAGTCACTACTACTAGACCGCTGGCCTCAGTGGAAGCATTTGGGAGTCGCCGGAGTACTTGCCCTCTTAGTGCATCCACTTTCGGTGCGTCTCAGTTCTGCAATCCAAGAGGTCTATCCCATCTCTCCCGAGATGCAGGGCTCGTTGCAGCAATTCCAAGAAGTGCTGTTTGGTTCTCCCTACTGGTGGGCAACGCTGCTACTGATTGCCGTCCTGCCAGCGGTTTGTGAAGAGATTGCCTTCCGTGGATTTATCCTGTCGGGATTGCGGCACCTGGGTCACAAGTGGTGGGCGATTTGCATTACCGCGGTTGCTTTTGGCGCGGTGCATCCGGTTATGCAGCAAAAGCTTAGTGCTGCCTCTTTGGGTTTGCTCATCGGCTATCTCGCTGTGCAAACCGGTAGCCTGCTACCTTGCACGTTGTTTCACGCTTTTCACAACGGACTCCAAGTCGGTGTGTATCGCGCCGCAGAATATGCGGAGGCTAACCCGAACTCGTTCGCCTATCAGTTACTCGGTGGAAAAGATCCGGCATTATATCAGCCGGCTGTACTGCTGTTGTGCGGCATTGCCGCTACGTTGCTAATCTTGAGTCTGCAAAAGGCCTCCTACGATCGAACGAAAGAAGAGAAACTACAAGAAGCTCGCGATCGCGGGAATACGCCACTCGTGAGCGTATAAACGCTGCCCTGCCCGTATCTCCCCCCGTTAGCCACACGATGCTAGGCCCATGACGCCCTTCTCATTGCGTGCCCGTTGGGTGTTGCCGGTCGATCAGCCACCGATTGAAGACGGCGTCGTGACCATCGCGGACGGTTTGATTCTGACTGTAGGAAAGGCGAGCTCGCATGATGGTCCCGTCGAAGACCTAGGCGATGTCGCGCTACTTCCCGGGTTTGTGAACACCCACACGCATCTAGAATTCAGCGACCACCAGACGCCTCTAGGTCCCGCCGATCAGGGTCTGCCCGCTTGGATCCGCAGCGTTATTGCGGACCGCCAACGCTCCACTCGCGACGCCAGCGCTGCCATCATTGCTGGCCTTGCGGAGTCACTCACGCACGGTGTCACAACGATTGCAGACATCGCGACATCGCCCTCTCAGTATTACTACGGTGTGGCACCCTGCCCCAACTTAATACTGCTTCAAGAAGCCATTGGGTTTTCCACGGCACGTACCAATTCAGTTTTCAACGACATCACAAATCGCTTAGAAGTTTGCGCAACTCACGGAGAAAGGTCCGAAGATCCAGGAATGGCCTATGGCATCAGCCCCCATGCACCCTATACGGTCAGTCTAGCTCTGGTTGAGAAACTTGTTTCTCTTGCGGCCCAAGAGAAGCTACCGATCGCAATGCATTTGGCTGAGTCGCAGGAGGAATTGCAACTGCTGCGAGAAGGAAACGGCCCCTTTCGCGAACTGCTTGAGGAGAAAAGCATGTGGGACGCGGGTGCAATTCCTGCCAATGCAACGCCATTGGACTTTCTGAAGCGATTGTCGGCAGCAGGGCATTCGCTCGTTGTTCACGGAAACTATTTGAATGCCTCTGAGCTTGATTATCTCTCAGAGCATCGAGGCACCATGTCCGTGGTGTTCTGTCCGCGAACGCACCGTTATTTTAATCACACAAAGTATCCGCTGGAAGAAATGCTCGCCGCAGGGGTGCGTGTGGTGGCAGGCACGGATAGCCGAGCCTCGAATCCCGATCTCTCGATCCTTGCCGAGTTACGCGCTATGGCTCAAAACTATCCAAGCGTTGCCGTGAGCCGGTTGCTCGCAATGGGTACCTTAGAAGCTGCGATGGCCCTGGGCTGGCAGGACCGCGCTGGCAGCATCACGCCGGGCAAGTATGCCGATTTGGTTGCCCTGCCCTGTGCAGCCCCGTCAGAGCCCGTTGAAGAGTTGCTGCACAGCGAGTCGCGGCCAGCGCGTGTGTGGCTACACGGCGAGCTGGCCGTTAGTTAGCATCTTCCATGGCTTTGATGAACTTGGCTAATTCGTTGAGCCCCTCGGTGGGCCAAACGACATCACCTGAGATTAGCGCCTCCTCTAGCTTCAGAGAAAAACCGGCAGGTGGCGCGTCGGGATATTCGGCAAATTGGGGCATGCCCATGCCACCGCCAAATTGTTGCATGGCGATATTCATCATGCGTTCGAACCATTGCATGACGCCTTGCGGCCTTACGACGCCCATCCATTGGGCCTCCTGGTCGAGCTGGCCGAGTGTTGTTTGGATATGCGAGTTCTGAGTGAGTCGGCTTTCCTTGCCTTCAATGAACTTCAGTACCTTGGCCATTGCCACTTCAGACGCCACGCCAGCGAGAATGCGATCTTCATCGATCTTCAGGAGGTAGACCCGCATCTTTCCGTCTCCGCCGAACATCGCCTTCATCATTTGTTGCACCATAGCATGCTCTTGGGGGCCCATCATTTTCAGCAGGTCCATCGACAAGAGCAGCCCTTGAGCGTCGCCAACGGTGGTCTCTTCCAAATCGTAGTGGAACTGCATGTCGCTCGTGGACTGGGCCATCACTTCGTTCCAGCTCTCCACGGCTTGCTTGTAAGTTTCTAAGTACTCCTGGGAGTTCTCCACCTTCATGACACTGTAGAAGTTGCTGTAGACTGGTTCGTCGTCAGTGCCAGGCAGCACCACCCAAGATACGCTCCGCAGGCCGTCGATCGTGCCCTGCCAACTTTCTTGGGCCTTTTTCCACTGTTGCTCGTCGAGGCCCTCAAGGCCATAAATTCCTGGGTTCTCTTTCATGAATTGATAGACGAACGCGCTCGCCTGACTAGCCCACTCAGCCGGCAACGGACCTCCTCCTCCGGCGACTATCGACTGGTCCTGGTAGTCAGCTAGTGGCGACCTCTCAGGCGCAGCGACTGCTGGCAGACGGGCCAGTTCGCTCTGCTCGGAGAGCAGAACTCGTTGGGTGACGCGCATTCCCTTTTCCTTATCGAATGAGACGCCCAACCCAGCCAACTCCACTTCACTGCCGCAGGCTTTAAGAATGCCGTCGTACATATCCATGATTTGCGCAGCCGGCTTCGTAAACTCATCGAGTTCGTCATTATCGGCACCAGCTTGAAGCTGTTCAATCTCCGCCGCCATGGCCTGACGACCGAGCGCGGTTAGTTGTTTGACGCCTTCGGGCATGATGATGGCTAGCAGGTCAGTCCCGTCGATCCAGCTTGCTAAGGGTTTCAATGCAGCGACCGGCCCGGGCTCGTCGGCGAGTACCTGTTGCATGTTCTCGCGATGCTCAAGGTTCATCAGCAATGCGAACTTTCCCAGACGTGCGACTAAGACTTCTTCGCCGGCGATTGTGATTCGGCAAATCTCTCCGCTGGCGTCTCCCTCAATCGGGGCCACGAATTTTGCGTAGTCTGTCACTGGCAAAAGGAGCAAGGGAATTGGATCTGATGTCAAATCTTCACTAGGGAGCAGTGCAAGCATCACGTCGCCATTGCCATCCAGCCCTTCCTTCAAGCCGGTGGCGAAGTTTAAGAAAATTAAGGGTGAGGGAACCCCTTCGATGGAAAACATCTGACAGAACTGCTGGACCTTCGCGTCTACCTGTTCCAAATCTTGAGCCACTAGCAATCCCAACGCATTGGGGGGCAAGTGTTCGATGACGTTTTCTGCCCGAGCGGATGCACAAGCGAGTTGAACGAGAACACTGACTAGCAATGCAGCTTGAGTTTTTCGAGCGATCATATTGAGATGCCAGAGAATGGCTATGGGGAGATTGTGGTTCAGGAAACTGCGTAGTGCTGCATTATCAACAACTGAGCGACTCGGGGCAAGAATGAGTTTATGTTACCTTTAGAACAATTCGTCTGCGAGCGGGGACTGCTTGCCATCAGCAATCGAGTAAATGAAGGACCAGTGGAAAGCGAGCCCAATCAAGACGGCGATGTGAAACACCTCGTGCCACTGTACTACGCCAGGGACAAGCACGGGCCAATTCGTAAACTCCAGCACGGCACCAATCGAATAGGCAAGCCCGCCCCAGAGTATAGGCATCACGAATTGAAAGCCACGCTTTCGCCACAGCGCGATTCCAGTGCCCAGCCCTACCCAGCCAAGCCCGAGGTACATGGCTAGCCCCAGCACCTGCGGCAACTGACTAAAGTAGACGGTCTTAACGACGATCGCCGTGAGGGCCAGCCCCCATATCAATGCCAATACGCCCCAGCGAGCCCTGCCGCGAAAGAGGATCACATGCATTGGCGTAAAGGAGCTGGCAATCAGCACGAAAATGGCTGCGTGGTCCAATCGCTGTAGGACCGCCCTGCCAGCGGTGCCGGGGGTGAGCAGATGATAGACTCCGCTTATCGAGAGCAGAAAAACACTGCCCAGCGAAAACACCATGAGACTTCTGCGATACAGCAAGTTCCCGTTTGCCCGTTTCCAGAGAGGCACGGCCAGCGCCGCGAACAGGACAGCTCCCGCAAGGTGCGAAAGGCTACTGAATGGTTCTGAGAAACCAGGCATGGGAACTAAAGTCGCCAACAAAAGTGTTTGCCGCCCGATCTTGCTGACGAGTCATGTGTTGCGAATTATTCGAATCGCAGAGCCTAAATTTCAGTTAGCCCATCACTCGCTTTGCTTCGGCGACAACGTGATCCGTGGTGATTCCCATTTCCTTAAACACGAGTTCAGCCGGTGCAGAAGCTCCGAAGCTGTCCATGCCCACGAATCCCCCCTGGTTACCCAAGTACCGATCCCAACCCTGGCGGACTCCTGCTTCGACACCGACACGTGCGGTTACTGAACTGGGCAAGACTTGCTCGCGGTATTCTTCCGGTTGATCTTCAAATAACTCGAACGAAGGCATGCTCACAACACGGGCTTTCACTCCATCGGCGGTCAGTGCTTCGTAGGCTTCGACCGCGAGCGACAACTCGCTGCCCGTTGCCATGAGGATGACGTCCGGCTTGCCGCCATCAGCGTCGGCAAGGATGTACCCGCCTTGCTTAGCACCTGAAGCCGGAGCGTACTTGGTGCGATCAAGCGTCGGCAAGTTTTGCCTGGTCAGGACCAGCGCCGATGGCCGACTCTTCTGGCTAAGGGCCGCATGCCAAGCGTAGACCACCTCGTTCGCATCGCCAGGTCGAATCACAACAAGACCAGGAATCGCCCGGGCGGCCGCCATTTGCTCGACGGGCTGGTGAGTCGGGCCATCTTCCCCAACGCCGATGGAATCGTGTGTAAAGACTTGCACGGCAGGCACGCCCATGATGGCGCTCAGACGCATGGAGGGACGCAAGTAATCGCTAAATACGAAGAAGGTAGCTCCGTAGGCTCGCAGGCCGCACAGGGTCATGCCGTTCACCGCCGCAGCCATGCCATGTTCGCGGATTCCAAAGTGGAAATTGCGACCACCGTAGTTCTCCGCTTGAAAGTCGCCAGCTTCGGGGGCGTCGATCAGCGTTTTGGTCGAAGGAGCCAAGTCAGCCGAGCCGCCGAGCATCCAGGGGATATTGTTGGCGAATGCGTTGAGCACTTTGCCGCCAGAAGCACGTGAGGCCATGCCTTTTGCGTCGGCGGGGAATTCGGGTAGATCGGCATCCCAGCCCTCGGGCAGCTCGCCCTTGTTGATCGATTTGACTTCCGCAGCAAGTTCCGGGAATTCACCTGAGTACTTCGAGAACAACTCCTCCCAGTCCTCGCGCGATTGCTTGCCTCGCTCGCCGAGTGTGCTGCGGAAACTCTCATAGGCTTCGTCAGGTACGTAGAACTTCTTATCTGCGGGCCAGTTGTAGGCCTCTTTAGTAAGACGAATCTCTTCGTCGCCCAGTGGCGAGCCGTGGGCGCCAGAAGTGTCGGCCATGTTGGGCGAGCCCCAAGCGATAATGCTCTTTACGATGATCAACGTCGGAGCATCGTTGCACTTGGCGAACTGGTCATAAGCTTTGCCGAGTGCGTCCAGGTCGTTAGCATCGTCAACCGTTTCGACGTTCCAACCCAGACCTTTAAATCGCGTGCCGACATCCTCGCTAAACGCGAGGTCGGTATCTCCCTCAATGGTGATGTTGTTGTCGTCGTAAATCCAGCACAAGTTGGAAAGCTTCAAATGGCCAGCCAGCGAAGCCGCCTCGCAAGCAACGCCTTCCATGAGATCTCCATCGCTGCACTGGGCGTAGACGTTGTAATCGAAAAGTTCATAACCGGGCCGGTTGTAGCGAGCCCCCATCCACTTGCTGGCAATGGCCATGCCGACACTGTTGCCGCACCCTTGGCCGAGCGGTCCTGTGGTGGTTTCAACGCCCGTGGTGTGGCGGAATTCGGGATGCCCTGGTGTGACACTACCCCACTGGCGGAAATCCTTCAAAGCGTCCAGCGACACGGAAGGCTTGGGTGTCACCTTGCCTGAGTCGTCCACTTGTTTCACCTCTGCTAGGTGAAGTAGCGAATACAGCAACATCGAGGCATGACCGCACGAGAGGATGTAGCGGTCGCGATTGGCCCAATGAGGTGCCTGTGGATCGTAGCGGAGCACCGAGGACCATAGCTGGTAGGCAACCGGAGCCAAGGCCATTGGTGTGCCTGGGTGACCACTGTTGGCGGCTTGCACGCCATCCATGGACAGGGTGCGAATTGCGTTGATGGTGAGTTCGGTTGTATCGCTAGCGACAGTCGACATAGGCGGGGGCTTTATTCGTAGTTACGATGGTGAATTGTTAGGACGAGAATATCGGGTACTGTGCTCGAGATGAGGGCACATGATGGACCTCCACGAGGGGCGAGTTTCGCCGTTAATATAGGGGTTAGTTTCCCCCAGTGTCAAACGGCGGATGGCACTGGGGGGGCATAATTCTTATGATGAGCCACCAAGAGCACAAAGCACACAAAGAACTAAACAATTCACTCTGAAGCCCTAAAAGAAGCCAAGAATTGTGGGCTGTGAAGATGTGCTGCAAATCTATGGCCCAATCAACCTCTGTTGAGCTTTTAGCTAGATTAAACACCTCAATTCAAGTAGCTCATTCCAGTAGATTCTAGCAGATAGTGGCTCGGGGCTAGCGGCATCTGGGGGACTCAGCAGAGCACACGTTGCCCGTTGTTTGCGTGCTCGAGGGCGCGATTTGCCAAGCAGATAGCCCGATGAGCGTCGTCGAGGCTGGAACTCTTAAGAATGAGACTCTCGACAGCACGATGAAAGTGCATCAGGAGTTGCTCTCCGACGGGTCGCTCGTGTTCGAGGGACTCGAGGTGATGCCCGGCATCGTCAAACCAGGAAAGCGTGTTGGGGAGATCGATGAATGCGATACCACGCTCACAGACAATTTTTAAGTCGGCCGGCCGACGATAGGCGAGCGACTCGCTCCAAGTGCGAGGAATATAGTCCCCGCAACTGATGGTCGCCAAAGGCCCCGCTCCCGGTTGATCAGCGGGCGAAAAGTCGAGGCATACCGAGAAGTATTCCGCCCCGGGAAGATCGTTCTGAGCGTTGTGAAGCGTTTGTTGTGGCGGTGCGAAACGTGTCGAAGTCAGCGAGGTTGGTTCATCTTCTACAAGATAGCGACACCAATCGATCAACTCTACGAGATCACTCTTGCAGCGAGATTTACCTACACCGGTTGGTGAGGTGATTCGGCGGCGATTGCAGAAGAGCAATCTCGGTTTGCCAAGTCGTGTGGCGATCAGTTCCTTCAGCCGAAGCGTAGCAGGGGAAAGGCGGCAAGGAAATTCCGCCATAAAAGCGACACCGGCCTGTTGTAGTCGATCTCGCAATTGGGCAGCTTGGGCGTCCTCGAGTTCGAGTGCGGCGCTGCAATAAACTGCCTTGCCCGCGTCGCAGGCGGCATTGATTGGCAGGGAACCAAACCATTTAGCTGACAACAAGAGCACGGCATCGATATCGCTGCGTTGCGTCAACGCGCGAAAGCCATCGCACACGTTGGCATTCACTTCCCGTGCAACCGTAGCTGCGCGATGTTGTACCGGATCGCAAACCGCGACAACTTGATAGCGATCGCCCAACGCACGGAGCGCCGGCAGATGCCGCGATTGCCAAGCCGCTCCAATTCCGATGACGCCGACGCGAAGTTTCATTGGGAGAGCACAGTCGTTGAGAGTAACTTAAGGGCAAGTAGAGCTAGACGAATCTAGAGATAGAATTATAGCCGCTAGCAGCCCGTCCGTCATTTTTCCTTGCTAGCAATCATTCTAGCTAGTAACTCCATCGGCAGGCCGACCACGTTGGATTCACTGCCTTCGATCAGGTGGAGCCAGCCGACGCGATCTTGATAACCGATAGCTCCTGCCTTGCCTTCCCAGAGTCCGCTCGCGAGGTAGTGGTCGATCTGTGTGTCAGCCAGCGTATCCATTTCTAATTCTGAAATTGCGATTTGCATATCCACTTCAGATAATTCCCCAGAAGCGTCACAACGAGCGACAGCCAAGCCACTGTATACCCGGTGGACCGTTCCGCTCAGTCGATGGAGCATTTCTCCCGCGTGGTCTTCGCTCGCTGGTTTTCCCAGAATCAGCCCGCCGCACTCGGCCACGGTATCACACGCAATGAGTAGGCAGCCGGCGGGTATTTTGGTGTCTCCCGATGCGAGCTGCTGCGACACGTCCTCAGCCTTACGAAGTGCCAAATCCGTGACCAGTTCGGCAGGGCCACACTGTGAGCAAATGCCGCACTCTGCTCCTTCGTTGGGCGGGACGATCTGGAAGTCGTGGCCCGCCTCTCGGAGCAGGCGCTGTCGCTGTGGCGAGGAACTTGCGAGAATCAGGGGAACTGCGCTCATGAACTAGTGACACGGAAAGGGTTGCGACTGTCTCGCCGCACCGACAGCGGCTATGTTGAATGTCGAGACTAACTCAGATTGCCGGCTTCGACAACTCGCTGCCTGCTAACTTGAGCCCCGACGGTTGGCCTACTTTATTCCTTTTCCTATGCTTTTTGGCATTGAGAACTAACGCTTCGTCCGATGCCAAATCACAGTAAATCGCCGGAGGTGCTATTCGAGGACAACCATCTTCTCGTGCTGAACAAGCCGGCAGGTCTGGCGACGATGGGCGTCCCGGCTGGCGAAACAAGCTTGCTAACGGTGGCGAAGCAGTACTTGGCACTCAAGTACAACAAGCCAGGCAATGTCTACCTAGGAGTTGTCAGCCGGCTTGATGCGCCGGTGAGCGGCATCGTCCTCTTCGCGCGCACTTCAAAAGCCGCAAGTCGGTTGAGTGAGGCATTCCGAACTCGTAGCGTCGAGAAGACCTACCTAGCTGCCGTGGAAGGTGTGCCTGACGCTGCCCAGGGAACTTTGGAGCATTACGTGCGCAAGGATGAACGCAATCAACGCATGCACACAACCCATGCGGATGCACCGGATGCGAAGATTGCCCAGCTATCGTACGAATGCCTAAGTAGCAATTCGCAATCCTCGCCATTGCCAACCTCGCTACTAAAGGTCGCGTTGGGTACGGGTCGCAAGCACCAGATTAGGGTGCAGCTGGCAAAGATCGGTCATCCCATTCTGGGCGATAAGAAGTACGGTAGCGAGTCGAGTTTCCCCGAGGGGATCGCCTTGCATGCTTCAGAGCTACAACTGGAACACCCCGTGCGCCGCGAGCCGCTTGAGATCAAGGCGAACCTTCCGAAGTACTGGAGAAGCGACTCTCGTACACGGTGCTGTTTGGCAGGATTTGAGTAGAACCTTGAGCAGCAGAGAACATCCGTAGCGATCAGCCGAATGGTAACGCTGCGGTGGTTGAAGTAAACTAACACTGGGTGCCGTGGCTCTCTTGCTGGGCAGCGGCACCCGGTGGCCACGAATCAGGCTCGGTGATTTAGGATCGCAATGACGACTTCTCCCAACGGCAACACGACCACCTGCTGTATTGCCGGTGGCGGACCGGCGGGGATTTTTCTCGGCTATCTACTGGCCCGCTCCGGTGTAAACGTGGTCGTCCTGGAAAAGCATGGCGACTTCCTACGCGACTTTCGCGGAGACACGATACATCCCTCCACGCTGGAGTTGCTGGACGAGTTGGAACTTCTCGACGATTTTCTGCCGTTGGCCGATTTTCGTGCTGAAGCGCTACGCGTTAACTTGGAGGGCGATGAGTTCATGGGACCAACGCTTTCCCACCTCAAGACGAAATGCAAGTTCATTGCCTTTACGCCGCAGTGGGACTTTCTGAATCTGTTGAGCGAGCGAGCGAAAGACTTCCCCGGCTTCGACTTACGAATGAACACCAAGGCAATTGATGTTGTGCGTGAGAACGGTCGAGTTGTAGGCGTGAAATGCATGGCGGGCGATCAAGAATACGAAATTCGCGCGGACCTCGTTGTCGCTGCGGATGGTAGAAGCTCGACTCTCCGAACGGCGACTAACCATCAGGTCGTGGAGCAAGGCATCCCGATCGATGTCCTCTGGTTTCGTCTTGACCGGCCGGCTGGCGACGATGGTCACACCTTGGGGTGGCTCAATGACGGGAGGATGCTGGTGACTATCCCTCGGCGCGACCACTATCAAGTAGCCCGCATCATTCGGAAAGGAGCGATCGATGAGATAAGATCGAAGGGAATTCGACACTTCGCTTCGATGGTCGGTCGCATCTGCCCACCCCTGGAGAAAGCGTCGCACGGACTTGCCGACTGGGACGACGTGAAACTGTTGACTGTGCAAATTAATCGGCTAACACAATGGCACGAGCCGGGGCTGCTCTTTATAGGCGACGCCGCGCACGCAATGTCGCCGGTCGGTGGTGTAGGGATCAACTTGGCGATTCAAGATGCTGTGGCGACAGCAAATCGACTGGTCGCGCCGCTGAAGTTAGGTGCGTTGACTGAATCCGATCTGGCTGCCGTCCAGAAACGACGCGAACCGGCTGCCCGGAGAACGCAACGTTTGCAGTCGATCGTGCATTCCCAGTTGTTTGGCGGGAAACGTTCGCCCGGCCAGCCGATTTCCCTCTCTTGGTCACTGCGTATACTAGTCTGGCTGTTCGCGCCAATCTTGCGAAGAGTCGCGGGCAAAATGATCGGGATCGGATTTCAGCCCGAGCACATCGAAACGGAAGCCCAATACAAGTCGAAATAAGTGCAACAGCAGCATCCCGCGACTTTGCTTGACAGGTCACGAGCAGCAATAGCCTTGAGCACATGAAAACATCCGAATGGTAACTCTGCAATTGTTAAAGTACACTAACGCAACTTCATTGGACTGACTTCACTGGATTGACTGCAACAGTGCCGCGCAACGGGACGGATGATTTGTCGGACAAGCCCCACTCCATTTTTGAACAAGCGGGACTCGCTAGCGGCTTGCTGACGCAGGACCAGATCGATGCTGCTTGGCACGCGATAGCCACGCTGGCTGCAGACGCCGATCGCTCGCTCGAAGAAACGTCCGATCAAGTTCTCGCGGATTGTCTTGTCGAGCAAGAGATCCTGAATCGCTGGCAAGCAGTCCAGCTACAGGAGGGGCGAACCAAGTTCACGCTCGGACCCTACCGCGTGCTCGATACCATCGGCAAGGGCGGCATGGGGTACGTGTTCAAGTGCGAACACGAACTACTGGGGCGCATCGAGGCGGTGAAGGTGTTGCCCAAAACGCACATGGCACCGGAGTCAGTCGCAAGTTTCCGACGCGAAATACGCGCTCAAGCACAACTCGATCATCCCAACCTCGTGCGCCTGGCGTTCGCTGATCGAGACGGAGATATCTACTACTTAATTACGGAGTACGTGCCGGGGTCGGATCTGAGAAGATTGATCCACAACCATGGCCCGCTGACGACTCTACAAGCGGCGCTTGTGATTTCTCAGGCCGCTACTGCGCTCGAGTACGCTCACAAAAATGGCCTTGTGCATCGCGATGTGAAACCAGGCAATGTGCTCGTGACGCCTGATGGCAAGACGAAGCTGGCCGACCTTGGGTTAGCGGTCTTTTCTAAAGATATGGCTGGCGACCCACATCTACCGAATCGGAGCATCGTGGGCACTCCCGATTTTCTTGCGCCCGAGGCGATCACCAGTCCCGATAAGATTTCCCCTTCCAGCGATATCTATGCCCTGGGTTGCACCTTTTACTATGCAGTGACCGGCAAGGTGCCTTTTCCGGGGGGGACCACGAAAGAAAAACTTCGCCGACAGTTAGAAGAATTGCCGCTTACCCCCCAACGACTCGCAACGGAGGTCGAACCGGCGATCATCGACCTGATCGCCGACATGATGCGAAAAAACCCAAAGCAGCGAATCGGTAGTGCCGCGGATGTCATCGAAAGACTGCAACCTTGGATCTCGCAGATCGATGAGTCCACATGGGACGATCTTGGCGAGTATGTACTAACCGCAAGCGCCTGCGATGAAGACGATAGTTCGCTTCATGAAACGACTCCCGTGGAATCGAGCGAAATCACGCATGGCGCGGCCGGCTTGAAAACCGACGCAGAACCATTCGCTGCGGCATTGGTTGCGAGCGATTCCAGGCTGGATCAGGCGCGTCCAGATCTGCCCGTGATCGTGGTAACCGATGGGGCATCCTCTTCAGCACCAGCGGAGTCTTTCCCTTCCGAAGAGTTCTTCGGGCTAGGCCGCAGCTTGGCAGCTTTGATCGCCCTCGCAGTGATCGCAGCCCTGGCGGCGATCATCACGGCGATATGGAATAGCTTTTGAGAGAAGGTTTGAGAGTGGAAAGCCTTAGCTAGCCCCGCTTCGCTGCGGTGAGTTCGCTTTGCAGTTCAGTGAGGGGGCGCGAATCGAGAAATTTTACCAGCAGCGTTTGCGTATCAGAAAAGAGCTTGTCTATGCGTTGCTGGATTTGGGCATCCTCAGACGAGCTACCTCGCTGCGCGGCTTTGATGGCACGGTCGAAGAATGCGCGGCTAGGTAAGTCGTTCAACTGGGCCATGATGTCTTCGGCATCCTTGATGCGGTCTTCCTTGATTCGGGCGCGAATCCTTGCCATGTAGATCGCCCGACGAGCGACCAGATCGATGAGTTGTTCTCGGATTTCAGTGATCTCGGCTGTCGCACGTAATCGCACGGGGTCGTCCGCAATGGGTGCTTCCAGCAGAGGCGTGACGCCCGGTGCGACTGGAATTTTCGCTAGAAGCTGGCCATCGCTGCGCAGGAAAAGCATCGACACTGGTTTTTCGCCCGGCGGCACTGTCACTGTGCCGTGTGCGTCGGTAACGCCCAATGGGTGCGACGTTTCCTTCACAGCGTCGCGCAGGAACACCTCATAACCTGGGAGAGGCTGTTCTTTGGAGTGACGTGCATAGAAGCGTACGTCGGTGCTGGCATCCGGCTGGCGAAGGCCGATCGCCAATTTCTGAACTGAACCCCTCCGCCGCGATCCGAACGGGCGACGGGCACCTGTGAAGACCGTCGCAGAGCAGCTTTCGCCTTCCGGTGCGTCGGTAACAAGATAGGTCCATGGGATGGGCACAATGCCATTGGCAAGCAACTCGCCAGCCCGATTGGTGCGACGCAGTACGGGTAAAAAGACTTGGTCTTTTGCTATTAGGGGCACCGCATTGATGTCCCCTGAACGGCGCGGAAGCCGGCTACCGCGAAACACAAGCTCGACGCGCGTGTCGTCATCGTCCACAGGCTCGATGGTCGCGAGTGGAGAGAACGCCTCGGTGAGGAGCTGGAATGCCTCTTCTGCCAGCATGCTTCGCTGATAGACCCGGCGCTCGACGGGCATGCCCCAGCGGCGTGCGTAGACATCGTATTCCCGACAACGCAGGAGATAACCGTCGTTAGTGGCTACGATGCTGAGGGTTTGTAACTTGTCGAAAGCCTTGAGCTCATCCGACAAATCTTCCCAAGTAAAGTTGGGAAGCTGTCTTTTAAAAAGTTCCCGCTGGGACAGACTGGCAGGTTCGATGGTGAGCTTCCACAGCGGAGTGAGCGTTGCCTGGACGCGTCTTTCAATCGTTGATTGGACCTCCCTCGTAAGGTTCGTTTCAGGTCGAGCGCTGGCATCTACCGAAAGGGTGACGTGAATCTTATAAGCAGAGAGTGCCCAAAACTTATCCTCAGCTGCTTGAAGCGGCCTTGAGCTGAATAGGGCGATCACCATAGCAATCGCAGGAAGGAGGCAGCGTGGAATCGCAGCGCCGCGGTTTCGCTGTTGAGCTAATTGATTCGGTTGTTGGGAAGAGCTCGTGCGCATTACAGACTCGCCCCGCCGATTCGCTTTTGCCAATTGTTGACATTCTGATAGAGCTCAACCGGCTTCGTACCAACCCCTTCGAGCACGTCACGATACGCAAAGTTATTAACCGTTTGCCAAAGTGGTATCACCGGTAAATCGTAGTGGGCAATTTCGTGGATTTCTTTCAGCTGGGCACTCGCTTCGCTCCAATTGCTCGCTTGGTCAAGTTTATCGAGAGCCAGATTCATGTAGGCCGTCGAATGCCCCGCGAGGCCTTCAGGACCAAGAAGCCGTCGAGCATCAACGACCGGTTCTTGCATGGCCAACTCGGTGTAGAGGAGATCGTATCCGATCGATTCCAGCTCACTTCGCGAGTACAAAGGGGGCAGCTCCTTGAGTTGGATAGGAATTCCCACGCCATCGAGTTGCAACTTGAGTGTCTGACATGCCAGCTGGGCAATCGGGTCGTTTTGGTAAGCCAAGATCAGCGGCTTCGGTGGCGGCTTGGGTTTTTCGTCGCCCTCCTCACTTTCAGAGGCTTCTTTTTCAGTGTCTTGCTTCTTCTCGGCCGACGCACTTTCAGCCTTTCTTTTGGCCTCTGCGAGCTTGGCTAGGTTTGCTCTGGCTACAGCCGAGAGGACCGAAGCAAGTCGTGGCTCGTAGGGTCTGGGCTGAAGTTCTTTTTTGTAAGCGTAGGAAACCGGGTCGTTCAAGGAAGAGCCGGCGGGAAATGGTCCGCTGAGTGTGAGAAACCCTGCTTGACGTCTCCCACCAAGTAGGATCTCACTCACGATCGTCTCGCGATCGATGGCATAACATAGAGCTCTGCGGAATTCACGCGTTGCCAGGAGGGGATTATCGAAATTGATCGCCAGTACGTGCACGGTCGGCATACGATAGGTGCCGACTCGCACGCCGGTGGTGCGTTCTAAGCGATCGAGTTGCCAAACGGGAACGCGATCCAGCGCGTCAACTTCACCCCGCACCAAAGCGTTTAATGCGGCCTCGTCACTGGGATAGAGCATTTCGACGATATTCTGAGGCCCGTCATCAACTGGGGAATCACGCTCGTACCGCACACTGGAGCTCTCTTTCGAGCTATCTAAAGGGCTCATGCGGAACCAAGGAGACTCCTCAGCTTGTTGTCCGAGGTGCCCTGTGGAAGTCTGCAGGAGTGCCTGAGGGCGAATGTGCGGGCGTTTCCAGGCGATTCTTATGATTGAGCCGTCGATGAGCGAAACGCCTTCGAGCAGCTCTGCTACGACCGCTGAGTAGGATGCCCGCTCGGGGTTGCTCATGGCCAAGACTGTCCGAGCAAGCGCGTCGGCTGTGACGCTGTAATCGCGGGCCTTCGGCGAGAGCTTAAGCGTAGTGACAAGCCCTGCATCGTTGGTCTTGAGTTCTCCCCAGGGACAACTGTAGTCGCCCCCTTCGGCTCCGAAG
The DNA here is from genome assembly GCF_007741515.1 of Adhaeretor mobilis. Classification (GTDB taxonomy): domain Bacteria; phylum Planctomycetota; class Planctomycetia; order Pirellulales; family Lacipirellulaceae; genus Adhaeretor; species Adhaeretor mobilis. The sequence continues at coordinate 3,382,877 of NZ_CP036263.1, read as the reverse complement.
CCAATCATCTGCACGAGTTCCGGCCTCACCAGACTGTCGACGCGCTGTTCAGCAAATGTCAAACCGCGGCCAAATTCGGTGGTCGCCCCCCAGTTGGAGACACCCACGCGAACTTCCGGGGCGGCCTGCTGGATTTTCTCTAACAAGTCGGCGGACTCTTTCATGCCCGGCAGAATATCGTAGGCGGCCTGGACAGCAGCGCGTGCCTTGGCAAAATCCTTGGCTTGAAATGCTGCCTCTCCCACGGCGAGCTTGGTCCTGGCCGCCTGCTCGAATTTCTGTTGCCAGCCGTCGAGATTCTTTAGCTGGAGTTTAGGGAACGTCTTGCGAACAGAGGCAAGCGCGGTTCTCGCCGCCGAGTAGTTGTCTGAACTCAAGTGATCTTCGATGAGCTTGTTGCTGACTAGTGGGGCCGCACGCTGCAGCCCCTTGTGCTGAGGATTGCGTTCATAGAGAGCCGCCAAGATGGTGAGCGCCTCGTCGGAGGCCCCACGCTCGTAGGCTGCCGCAGCATCTTGGATAAGGTAGTTTTGGGAGGCCTGCTCTAGGCCTGGCAGGTCGGCGTAGTTTTTATGCAGGAACGCGAAATGCTCGAATGCCTCTACGAACTCTTTTTGCGATGTCAATCGGATAGCTTTGGTAAGTACGAGCTGTTCGTAAAGCTCGACCTTAGCGATCGACTTCCAGTCGAGGATGTATTCCTTAGATGGCTGGCTCAACTGATAGAGTTTGAGCGTGCCGCTCTTGGGAAGCGGATTGGGCACCGTGCGATTAGGAAAATCCAATAGCACGGTCTCGAGCTTTGTATTGCCTGAACTTAGCGTTATAAGATCGAACGCCGGGCGATCGATCAATCGCTCGACGACCTCATCAGCCGCCCCCGCAGTACTAGCTGTCAGCCCGGCAATCGCGCACAGGGCAACCGATAGTGCGGCTAGCAACTGACGATGAGCGTGGTGGGTGGGGACAGCAGCGTGAGGCATGTTTGGAAGTTGGTTATTGGTGATTGGCAGCTTGCGTGCGGTGGGGCTCGATTATTGATCGACGATCATCACTGCTCCGTCGGCTGAAGTGACAACCACTCGGGAGCCGAATGCAGTGGGGCCCGCGGCAATGGCGCGACCTGTTTCGACGGCGGATACCTCCGTGCCATCGGCGAGGCTTAGCGTGACGAGGTGCCCATCACGCCGTGCGAGGGTGATGCCCTCCTCGGAAACTAAGGGCCCACCTGCTGGTGTGTCATCAGTGAACGGTTGCCGCCATGAGGCTTGATCATCTCGGACGAATACAATCTCTTTCGTATCGAGCATCACGAGCATGCCATGGCCAGCAGGATAAGGCCCCCAAATAATCTGACCTCCGAGATCAACCTCGCCGCCGGGCTCTAGATTCGGGAGTAGGAACGAAACGAGTTTCCCCGCCTTCGTTCCTGCAAACACACGCTCACCCACCGTCGCCAGTTGAGTTACCAGGGGGGAGGGGCCAATGTCGGCGGCAGCGACCGCGGCAAGATGGGGTTGGGGGTTGCTCTCCAATTTCAAAGCGTAAATTTTCTCGACTCCATCACTCAATGCCACGAGAGAGGTATCGCCGCCAGTGGCTGCCGGTGCCAGCCACTGGTAGTCCTTGCCGGGGCTCAACTCGGGTTGAAATGCTGTCGCGAGCTCACGCCCGTCAGAGGCATTCAAGAGAAACACTTGGCCAACTTGCGTGGGTGCGATCACCCCTTTTTGCCAAGCAATTGGCTTACTCGCTAGCGGGGCGGCCAATGTGAGTAACTTTGGCTTGTTTTCTGCACCAGCGAGCAAGAGCTGCTTCGAGCCAACACTCCCACCAAACAAGGTCCCGCCTTCTGCCAACAGATTGAACGTCAGTGGCTGCTTTGGCAAACTTGCGGGATGGGCCGACGTTGTGGCAACGCCGCGCCGAAAGTCTTCTTGGGTCAGTTCATACTTGTCGCCTGAGGCGGAAATTACGCTGAGTGTATCTCCCGTAGCAATCGCGGGACCAGCATTCGGCGTAGCGACGGTGGTTTCCCAGAGGCTCTTCCCCTCTTCCGCATTCATTGCGGATACTTTGACTCCCGCCTGGCCGGGCTCTCGGCGGGCGTGAAGCACTAATCCTTCGATGCTTTGCAGCGGAGCGTCGAAAATTTCGCCTTGGTAGTCGCGGTCGATACTGCGGACCGGCAAACTATTACCTGTTGGTTGGACTGCTAGCTTCAGTAATTCACTACCAGCTATCCACAAATGGCGATCAACCATTAGCCCGTGACGCGCCACTTGGGGACCGCGATCTGCATCGCGACCGGCCAATTCAACAATTGCATCTTTTCCGTCGCCCGCTCCGATCTCATAGACCGTTGCCTTGCCCAAGGTAGTGACCGCCGCAAGGCGACGACCATCGAGGAGTAAGGGAGTCGTGACCAAGCCTTTGAGTCTTTCAGAAGCCGTTTCAGATGCAGCAGCTCCTTGATCGTTCAGCGAGAGTACGTGGAGCGTGCTTGTCTCTGTGCCCGTATTCTCAGCGACAAGCAACTTATTGAGGACTGACAGCGGCGAGACACGTACGCTGTCCTCCGCGTGCCCAAGGTAATACACACCGAGGCAGGAGAGATCATCATTAGAGAGCGTGTAGATGTTTGAGTGCTCACCGGCGAGGTAGAGGCGATCGCCGCGGGAATTCAGCGCCGGTGGCGTGTTAAGTGGCTGGCTAAATTGCACATAGCCTTTAAGGTCCCCACTCTTCGCCGAGAGCACGTAAAGCTTGCCCGAGTGCCCAGCAACTAGCAACTGATCGCCTGAGAGAACGGGGGTAGCTAGTCGGTCTGCGAGGGGCTGCCTCCAGAGCAACTTGCCTGAGCGGGTCTCCAGGCAGATCAAATCGCCGGTAGTGGGCTCCCAGCAATAGACTTGCCCCCCAGCGATTAATGGTTGGCTGTCGATGGTCTGGCCTATGGAACGTCGCCACAGCAAGTCGCCGTCGGCAGCACGTACCCCATAAAGACCGCCATCCAAAGAGAAGATAGCTTGCCCTGATACACCCTGGGCCGCACCGCCAGTGCGACGCGCTAAAGCAACCTCACCGAGTACGGCCTGTTTGCGTGGCTCCTTCGTTGCTGCCTGTGAGCTCTTTTCGAAACGGACTAGCGCTTGCTCAGCCGCGGCGATATCAAGTACTTTCTTAGAAAGCGGTTCATTGCTACGTAGTCCTGGGTACTTCGAAAGCAACGTCTTGTACGTGGAAAATGCCTGGGCCGGGTCGCCATCCGCCACGGCATTATCGATTTGTGTGAATGCCTCGGCGAGTTCTGTATCGCGAGTCTGTTGCTTGCGCACACGAGTGAGTGTCTCTTCGACAATCGAGAGCCGATCGTCTTGGCGATAGGAAGAGGGCACGTATTTCGTATTGGCTGTCAGCGCGAGAGCCTCCTCGGTTTGCTTGATGCGCTGGTCGATGGTTGCTGAGTCCTCTTCGTTCTCTGCTTGCTCAGAAAGCCCCTCGGCGATCTCGGTGAGCAGTGAGGAGAGCTCCCGTTTTGATTCCGTATCCGCTGCGAAGCTTTCCTCCTCCTCAATCTCGTCCAACTCGGCCTGGGCAACTTCCAGAGCTTTATCGAACTTCTTCGTATTCTGCGTTGCCTTCCAAATCTTAGCCATCCCTAGTCGAACTATGGCATTGCCGTACTCGGGATGCCCTTGAAAGCCCTCCGCGAATCGCTCGTAAGCCTCAATGGATTGTCCGTAGTTCTGGCTCTCGAAAGCAGTTGTGGCTTCGTTGAGTACGTGGTCTGCATTCTCGCGTGTGAGCAGCCAGTAGATGAGTCCCCCGGCCAGTAGCAACGCAACCAGTCCACCACCGCCGAGCAGCAGTAAGGGCGAGTCCCATTCGTTCTGTTTCCCGCGCTTGCGATCGCGTTTTTTTCCTCGCTTACCTTTCCTCTTTCCTTTGGTTTTAGCAGGGCCTTCGGCATCGTCCAGTAGAGGATCTTGCCCAGTGGACTCTGCTAAGAGAGGGTCGTTGAGCATGCCCCCACCAGCGGACGACTCACCGTCCGAGGAAAAGGCGGAAAGAGGATCGTCCAGCGGGGCGCTCTCAACCACGGGCTCTGGTGCTGCGGGCTTCGTTTTTGGGGCTTTGGCCGCAGGTTCTGCCGGCTCATCGGCGATCATCGGTTTCGGTTCGGGTGGGTGCTTCTCGCTGGGTTGTTCTGGCAAAGGAACAATTCCCAGGATGCTGGACTCCGCCTTGTCTGTGACCGTCAGTGTCGTGGTGAGTAAATCTTTCGCTTGTCGACGTGTGATTAGCTCTTTTTTGACTAAGTACTTCAATACCGACTTGGAGGTAATCCGACTGTCGCCTTGATTCAACTTCGCGCGAAGCTTATCGACGATCGTCTTCGGCACCAATTGCCGGTCTTCAAGAATATTGAGAAAGTCTTGGGTCTTCATGGTGTTCTGCTGTACTTCACGTCGCTGCTTCGGTGCGAGCTAGTAGGACGAGGTAGTGATGTCGGTTAGGTTCTGGAAAGGCCCGTTGATGTGAACGGCGTGGCGGATAGGACGTTTGGCAACTATAAATCGAGGTCTCCGTCCTCGTAGAACATAAGCCCAATTTCATCGATGCCGATCGTGGGTCCCGAGTCGAGTGCGGCAACCATACTATCATGCCTTGCATCGCCATGGGCTTGCACAAGGAGCTTTGTTGGGCCGTCCTTGCCGGTGCCCTTAGCTTCGGTGACTTTGGCACGCATTTCGGCAGGGCTGAGCGCACGTTGCTCGTCCTCCCATTTGGGTGCCCCAATCCAAAACACGTTGTCCTCGTCGACGCGAATCACGATGGAGTCTTCCTCAGGGTCTTCCACGACTTCCGTGGGGGCTGCCTCGTCGTCATCTACCGGAGGAACGCTGATTGCCTTCTGAACGGCAAAGGCGGCTGTAATCATAAAGAAGATGAGCAGCAGGAAGGTGACATCCACCATGGGAGTCAAATCCATCTCGTCTTCTTCACTCCCCTGAGGCCGGGCAGCGTCGAGCTCGTCAGTCGTTAAGTAATTGTCGATGGCCATCTATTTATCTGATTCTCTCACGGCAAAATGGATGTTCATCCCCTCGACTTTAGAAGCCCCGGCAGCGACATTCCTAACATCGCGGCAGGACACATTACCATCCGCTTTGATCATCGCATGAATCTTGCTGGGGTCGGTCTCTCGGACCTTCTCGATGGCGAGGCGAAGCTCTTCCTTCATCTCGTCGGGGTCTTCTGAGAGTTGCGTGCCGTCCTCAAGCATCACAGGGGCCGAATCAACTCCTCCGGCGAGCACTTCGATTACTATCGATTCGCGTTCACCCACGCCCACGCCGTTGCGTGCTTTGGCTAATTCGATTGGGGATTGCGAATCGATATTCGAACACACGATAAAGAAAATCAGCAGCAGGAACGTCACGTCGATCATGGGCGTGATGTCCATATCTGGATCCTCTAGTGCCCTGCCTCCACGGAGGTCGGGTGCCTCGTCGAGTTCGTCTTGCCAGTCGGCGGTAGAGGTAGACATAAGACGTTCTTCTTAGCTACTGCTTTTCACTTGCTATGGGGACTCAAAAAACAATGATTGACGTTGCCTAACTGCCGGGCAGAATCGACTTGAGCGATTCGAACAAGCGCCCGAGCCCAATGCCGACGAGATCTTCCATCTTGCGGATGCGCACGTTGATACTTGCCGTTGCCAGCACCAAAGGTACGGCAATTGCCAAGCCACAGGCCGTGGTGATGAGGGCAAACTGAATGTCCTTGGCCATTTCGGTGGCATCGACTTGCTCGCTGCCGCCGAGCTTGGCGAAGGCACCCATCATGCCCATGACGGTACCTAGTAGCCCGATCATCGGTGCGCTCTTAATGACCGTGCCTACCCAGCTAAGGCGATGCTCGATATCTGCCATGACATCTTGCTGGAAACGCTCTGCCACCCGTCTGCGGAGCTTCGCGAATCCCAGGTCGCGTTTTTCGACAGCAAACAGTGCCAATTGGGGTAGTGCTCTGCGGTCGCCATCGCAGAGCTCGATTGCCGCGTCGTAGTTCTTGGTAGCCAGCGTTTGTTCTAGCTCGCCCAGGAATTCGTCTTGATCCTCTTCGTCCACAAAGCGAGTCTGCGAAACACGTCGCCAGACCATAATCACGCAATAGCCGCCCCACAGGGCGATAATTGAGAGCACGATGTAAACAAAGTAGCCGATGTACAGAAGGAGTAGTGTCATTGAATCAAGTTTTCAGTTTGCAGAGTTCAGTTTTCAGTTCACAAATTGCTCTAAAGAGCCTATCAAATGCTCGATGTTATTCCCTCGCGTCCTGCCCCCACAGCTCAGCGCACCAACGCGACTGAACACTGAAAACTGAACATGGGTAACTAGCCGGCTAAAAATACTTCTGATCGATCACTTCAAAGTCGTAGCCGCCGCCTTTGGGAAGCACAGTGAATACCGTTTCTCGGACATCGTTCACATCGTCGTGGCCTTTGCTAACGCGATATTCCTTCTCAATATTCCATAGTAGTTCTTCTACGCTAAACGGAAAAAACAGCAGAATGTATCGACCTCGGCTAGCGATGCCCGCTTTCGATGCCAATTGCTTTGTGAGCGCAGGCATGGGGCCATCGCTTGGGACGGTGCGGCCCCAGGGGTTGTATTCTTTCACCGGTGCGGATTCGACCTTGCGACCTTTGTTGAAGTCGTAAGCCACATGCACTTGGTTATCGCGACCGAGCACGCCGACGCGAATCCCGTATTGATCGAGCCAAGCGGTAAAAGCACCTACTGACTCGGGCTCGAAACGTATCTTCCAACGTTCCCAGCGGGGGACACGTTCCACTACGCCATCGCCGCCGGTACCCAGCTGCCGAGAGTCGCCCAACCCATCGCCCTTGCCTGCCTGATCAGCGGCATCAATTGCCTGATCGCTGAGAATGGCCGCGTTGGTGGAGATCGTCGCCGTGAGTGCGTCAAGCGTGTCCTGCAACTGAGGTTCTGCCAGTTCGGGCGCATCTTGCACGCCCGGGGGCTCGGGCTCGTCGGAGATTCCCATGTTCGCGTTCGGGCTACTGGCTTCCATCATCACCGGTTCGAGCTTACGCACCGGCGTGCTAAATTTGTTGGCAAAAAAGACCACGGCAAGCCCGAGAACTGTGAGCCCCACCATGACCAGCATCGCTATCAATAGCGTTGCTGTGCGATCGTAGGAGTTCACCTGCAGGCGATACTCGGCACGATCGCTGGTTGTCGTTGCTGTGGCCATAGGTTGCGATGCGGGTGACGATGGTCGCGGGATATTTGTGGCGAGATGTAATCAGTGTAGCATGCATGACTCGCTCACGCTCGAAAGTCAATTCCGTTGTCTAAGGTAACGGGGGAGCGTCTGGGCGAACTGTGGTGTACCAGTTTTTCCATTTGTCGATGGCCTCGAATTTCTTCGCCTGATCATCTTTTTCAGTGAAATTATCTGGCATGCCAAAACCCTCGAATTTTCGGCTCACGGAGCGCAGACCGGTCCGTGCCTCGCGCGCTATGCGCGGGTCGGGGTCCGTGAGGGCATAGATCAGCGTGGGTGCGTAGTCGAGCGAACGCAGCCGTGAGAGTGCCCGCACTGCGAGCAGACGAGCTGGTGGCGGGCCACTGTGGATGACCTGCTCCAGGCGGCGTGACTCCTTGGGGCTGATATCTGTGACGACCAGTGCTGCTGGGTTATCAATCAATGCATCCAGGGCCGAGCCGTCCTCGTCATTGTTGAGCATGCCAAGCAAATCGTCCACGGCAGTGGGCTTTTGCTTGACGACCAGTTTGCCTGACTTGCTAAAAGAAGCTTTCGAGAGATCCGTCGGCAGCCCGCGCCCACCGATCAGCGTTCCCTCCCCCATCTTGTGCAAGCTGCGTTGGGTGGATCGGAGCAGAAAGAGTACTGCAAAGGCCGTCGAGCAGGGAGGATTCGAGTGCCCTTCCGACTCCCAGCTGCCATCCTCGTTTTGTGTCTCTTTGAGAAATTCGTACCCTTTGTTGTACCATTCCGGTTCGGGCGGAGTGTCACCGAGGAGGTACTCGTCAAAGCTCTTGTAGCGTTCTAACGAATAGAGGTAGTACAGGCTGTTCCCGCCACCGTTGTCGATGGAGAAATTCTTGTCCATCCATTTGCGTCCCAGTGCCATGGAGGCCAGCAAGCGAGAGCGATCCACCGCCCCACTACCTTGGAGTGTAGGAATGGTCTTTTCATTCGGGTCTTTCACTGGTCGCAATTCGGGTGGTAGTTCCTCTTGGATCGACTCGACAGCACCCGCTTCACCCGGTTTCAAATCGCCCAGCATGTTGCCGCAAATCATCACGCTGCTCAACCCGGCCGCCAACATGCATGGTGTCACGTTCCGTTGTTCTTGCAAATCAAAGCTTCCCGGATCGTTCCCTTGATAAGCCCAAGCCCCGGAAGGGTCTTGGGTTCGCATGCACCAATTGGCGCACTGTTCGACTGAACTCACAGTGGGACGCTTGCCGTTGCGAAGGATCTCCCAGTAGGCCAGAGCGGCGTATTGTGTTTGCGAAGTGTCACCTCGCTTCAACCCTTGGTAGCTGAAGCCGCCGTGCGCTTTCTGGTGGTCGGCCATCATGGCTACGTACTTGCCGATGAGTCCGCTGTGCTTTGCGTAATCTAGTTCAGCGAGCAAGATCACAGCCAGCGCTTTGCTATAGATGTAGTTGGCAGATTTCTGGGAAGCCACTTCATCTTCACAGGCCGACACGGCGCTCGCGATTGCGGAATGGGTGTCTGGGCGATCTCCCTTGTGGAAAGCCAGTGCAATGATGCACTTGCCGCCTAGGCGGTCGTCGGAATGACTTTCAAGATATCCGAGCCCCTTTTCGATGAGCTCGCGCACCTCGGGACTTTCGGGAGTGACCGCGTTGGAGACACCTGTACTCAGCAGCCATGCTGCCGCCGTTAGCGAGCAAACCCGCAATAAGCCGGCCAAAAGCTTGCATAGACGCAGTCGGAAGCCGAGCAGCGATTGAGAAACGGGCATCAGTGGCACGCTAAAGTTGAGAATAATAGAGATGTTCCGTGAGCTGCAGACAGGTAAACCACGCGATCCTGAGAAAGACTTTTAATGTCTCAATCAAAGGACCATTACCTAGGTTACTTATACCTAGCTTTCCTACTGCAGGCAGAAAGCTATCGTACCTTGCCGTTTTTCATAGTGTCAACCAGCTGGAGCGGCACGAGACGGTTCGAGAGTGCCACGTCCTCGATACTTGTGAATCTGTAGGGTCGGCGTGGGCAACATTGTTCAGCTCGTACTGGTTGCAACCCTGGAGTGGCTGAGGTTCGTGACTCAAGAGGCCGAGAAGCGATTGACACCCTAGGGATACGGACTTAACTTTGTGGGACGAGGACTGGCTTGCGACTTGGATGTCCGAAGCATGGTCTCCCTACGAGGACAGATAGCTCAGTTGGTAGAGCACGGCCCTGAAAAGGCCGGTGTCGGCGGTTCGAGCCCGCCTCTGTCCACTTGATGTAACTATTGCCGATACCTGGAGTTAGGTGACCTGTCGACGTTCGACAGTGCGGCCTGTAAGTCACGAATTATTCGGTAGTCTACCGGATTCGTGGTCGAAAGGAGCTTAGCACAGGTCAAGTATCAGTTCTTTACGGATACCTAAGTACCGGCGTCATAGGGCCAGCGGTCAAGCCGTGGGACGATCCAAGACCAAGATTTCTCTCTTGGCAAGTACAATTCAGCAGGCAGCAAAGAGCAGTACCGACGACTGGTAGCCGAAAGGTCTCAAAATTGCGGCCTGCCCCGAACCGCTCACCGGCAGGAGATTACTGTCGTAGAAGTCCCGGTGTATGCGAAATTTGCCCGCGGCTACTACTGCAAGAACGGCAAGCCAACCCGCGAATTTCAGAAAGTCCTAAAAGTTGCTCGACAGGTGAATCAACTCTACTGTCGGTCCCGGGCTGTTGAGTTTGGCCCTTTAGCGTTGAAGTCGGTACGGCAGTCGATGCTGGATGCAGACTTGGTCCGCAAAACGATCAATAAGCATGTGCAGTTGATCCGTAGAATGTTTCGCTGGGCGGCTGAAGAGGAATTGATTCCTGCTAGTGTTCCGCAAGCTCTGATGATGGTGGCTGGGCTACGCAAAGGCCGCATCTGGTGCTACTTGGGCGACGATGCCAACCCATACACCGTGTACGACTATACACCCAGTCGATGCCGTGATGGCCCGGCTAAGTACCTCACAGGATACGAAGGCTGCCTGCAAACTGACGCCTACGGTGGTTACGACGGCATTTTTATTCGCAGAATGTGAAGGAATTCGCCTGCTGATCGCATGCGCGGCGGAAGTTCTAAGATGCGCAAGACGCTGACGAAGAGCGGGCCACGCAGATGCTTGCGCTCGTCGTCGAGCTTTATTCCTCGAACGTCAAGCTAAAGAAGTTGATCATTTTGGGCAGGTTGCACTACGCCAAGGGCGTAGCTTCCCGATTCTCGAACGCATCAAGACATGGCCCGACACCGAGCGGGAATTAGTCTTGCCCCGTAGCCCAATGGCCAAAGCGATCACCTACGCGCAGAACCAGTGGCAGGCGCTCACCACTTACCCGACGCAGGGATACCGCAATATCGACAACAACGCCAGCGAGCGCTGAAGCGGGTGGCGATAGGCAGGAAAAATTGGTTATTCGCTGGTAACGGCGCGGCAGCCGAGAATCACGCGCGGTTCTGGTCGCTCATCGCCAGTTGTGAACGGCACAAGGTTGACCCGCAGCGCTACCTCACAAGCGTATTGGCCAAGATCGGTGCCACTCCACGCGATGAGCTTGAGCAGTTCCTGCCGGACGTGTGGAAGCGGGAAGATCAGGAGGAACCACCTAGCCAAGACATGGCCTTGTCGTAGGCCTGCTCCAGAACAACATCTAAATTCTCTATTCTGGCCTCAAGTTGGTCAAATTGGCTAATTCCGCGAGGGACGCCTCGCAATTCCAACGTCCACCCACACTCGGTCATCGTCAACTATGTGCGAACGGCCACCTTCGTCGAAGATGGCGAACCCAACACCGATGTCTGCGAACTCTTTGCCTTCGCCATGTAAACGAATCATGCGCACTTCTTCATCCTTGCAGTCTGTATAGACTTGCAGCCCGTGACGTTCAGTCCAAGCGTAAAAGATCGGATCTACATCTTTGTATTTCATGGCAGCGGCAGCCTTGGGCCGAAATTCTTGGTAGGTATCTGTTCGAGCAGATGGAACTGCTCACCACCTCCGCGTACACGCCCCCATCGTGGCACCGGCAGGGCACGCGAACGTTGCAGTTGACCTTCGGCGGGCACTAACACACGCTGAATAAAATCTGCATTGTTGCCTGGTGGCGACGAGAGTGCTTCAAGTGCAAAGCCGAACTTCTCGGTGGTGTGGCCGTCAGCCAGCCACAGTGCTATCACCCGAGATCACGCGGTAGTAATACTGCCCTTGCTGCTGGCGAAAAGCAACCAGCTTGCCGCCTTCGCTCGTAATCGTGCCTGCGGCAGGTTCCTCTCAACCGAGACGGACCAGAATTTCACCGTCGCCGAGCTGTGCACAGCCTATTGGAAGCATGCCAAGGTCTACTACGTAAAACGTGGCAAAGTTCCATCTCGCTCCTAATACAACATAATACTGCTTTCAAGTTGAGCAGTCGTATCCCCTGACGTGGAAATTACGAAGTTGGAACGTGCGAGCAACGAAATTTAACTTCATACTTCACTATTCAGCAACGACACCAAAAGAAGTAAATCGGTCGGCTTGGCAAGGTGATGATGGAATCCAGCTTCTTGCCATTTTGCCGAGTCTTCAGCATGGCTATCACCGGTAAGGGCAATAAACTTCGTACCGCATAGTGCGGGCAACGCTTTCATCTGCTTCAGTACGTCGTACCCACTCATGTCGGGCAGGCCGATGTCCAACAGCACTACGGCAGGTTCGATGGTCTGAGCAGCTTCAATGGCGGATTTTCCGTCGAAGGCGGTGTGCGCCTTGAAACCCTCTATTTCCAAGAGCCTTTGCAGTGCCGTACATGCGTCGATTGAGTCCTCGACGATCAAGACGCTAACTGAATTGTGTTGAACTCGGGAGTTATTCGAGCCGTGTTCTGTTTGCCCTGTGTACTCTGCCACCATTTCAATGAGTTTCTGTGCATCGATTGGCTTGCTCAAGTACGCGTTGCAGCCGCTCCGTAGACAGTGGTTCATGTCGCCGTGCATTGCATCAGCGGTGAGGGCAATGATTGGTTGCGTGAATTGCATTTCACGGAGTCGTGCTGCAGTCTGATAGCCATCAAGTCTGGGCATTTGCATATCGAGCAGGATGAGATCCCAAGTCTCACCTCTTGCCGCGAGTTCTTTCACCATCTGCAAGGCTTCGATACCGTCTTCAGCTAGAGAAACTTCGACCCCTGCGGAGCTTAGAATTCGCATCGTCAAGAAGCGAACGTCGCGGCGGTCGTCGACGACTAACACGCGGCAATTGAGTCGATGCTCGGTTGGTCGTGATACGCTTGGCTGCTCCTGAGTATCAAGAGCGGGTTTGATTAATTGCACATCACTTACATCACCGGCAGAGATGACGCATGAAAAAGTACTTCCTTGGCCCGGTACACTGTCCACAGTGATCTCACCGTCCAATAACCGCGCTAGTCGCTGGCTAATAGCTAGACCTAATCCCGTTCCGCCAAATTTGCGGCTTACTGACGAATCTGCCTGAGAAAAGTCCTGAAAAAGGCGTGTCCGCTGTTCTTTGGTGATGCCTATTCCTGTGTCGACAACATCAATTTGAACGCGTGGGGTAGATTCTGAGTCAAGAAAGCGCACGATCAGCCGGACACTCCCTTCCTCAGTGAACTTCAATGCGTTGCCAACCAAGTTCACCAAAATCTGCCGAAGGCGTTTCGGGTCGCTTTCGATCACTTTGGGTATTCGTCCATCGTACTGGACACGAAAATCCAACTGCTTTTCTCTCGCACGGACGTACATACTGGACTGTACGTCGGCAACGAGTCGGTGCAGGGGGAAACGCTCTGGAGTGATCTCAAGTTTGCCAGCCTCGATTTTGGAGAGATCGAGGATATCGTTGATAATGTCGAGCAAATACTGCCCGTTGCGTTTGATCGTAAGCAGATGCTCAGACTTCTCAGGATTTGATTCCTGTCCGATAAGCAGATCAGTATATCCGAGTACTGCAGTCATTGGTGTACGAATTTCGTGACTCATATTGGCCAGAAAGTCACTCTTAGCAATGTTCGCTTGTTGTCCTGCTTGGTAGAGTCGTGCATTCTCGACTGCCATCGCAGCGTGTCGGGCTAATTCCTTGGCAACCTTGAGATCGTACTTGTCGTAGTTGCGTCCTGATTGCGATGTGATGAGTGTAAGTGCCCCCAAGGAACTCTTCCGTGCGATTAGTGGAACCACGATAAGTGATCTTGGGCCAACAGCGCGGATAACAGTTTCATGCTCTTTATTTTGTGCTGCTTTGACCAAAATCTCATCCGTAAAATCTGGGATCAGCATGGCTTTGACCTCGAACAAGCCGCGAGCAGATGGCTGGTCCGGGGTACTCGGCTTGGCGGGAAACTTGGCAACTTCCGCTGCAAGATCACTGTCTGTGGGTTCAGCATGGGCAACATGTACACGATGGGTATTGCCATCCTCACCCAATAAGTCGATGAATGCCCAATCGGCGAGGACAGGAACGCATAGATTAGTTAGATTGGCAAGCGTCTGTTGATAATCCAGACTCGCCGCTAGCATTTTATTTGCTTCCACGAGGAAGTGCTCATGTTCAGCGATTCGCTTGAGGCGTTGCTCCTCTAGTTTTCTAACGGTGATATCCCAATTCAAACCGTAGATGCGGTTGACCTCGCCAGTAGCGTCGCGCTCGAACTCTCCGGCACCAGCGACCCACCGTATTTCGCCGTCTGGCCGCCGAATTCGAAACTCGTGAGCATAAGGTTGTTCCCCTCTTGTCGCTTTATCCCATGCCAATTGCAGGCCCTCAATATCTTGCTCGTGGACTTGCTCGAAAAAAGTTTCGGGGTCAGCCGTCGTACTGGAGGGGAGTCCTAGTAAATCATAAAGTGCTTCGCTCCATACACTCTGTTCGGGTGTCCATTCCCACGCTGCCATTCCGCCTGACTGGAGTGCCATCGACAGTCGTTGTTCTAACGATTTCCGCTCCGAAATGTCGACTCCTGATGGGATCAGATACTCGACCTGGCCATCACTTCCGTATACCGGAGCAATCATAAAGTCGATCATCAATCCTGCTGCACCCGCCGAAAAGAGTGGAACATCGAAGCGTACGATTTCGCCAGCCAATGCACGGTCCATGGCGTCGCGGATGCGCTGCGAGACCGCGTCGTCGTAGTTCCACCAGGGCAAATCCGCAAAGTGCTTGCCGACCGCGTCTTCGCGGTCCAAGCGCGCGATTGCCAAAGACCGATCATCGACCTCCAGCAGCAGACCATCTTTGCCTATCACGCCGACTAATCCGAGTTGATGATTGATTACGCGGCGGAGGTGCGCCTCGCGGTCCGCCAACTCAAGTTCGAAATGCTTTTGATCGGTGATATCGGCGATCACTCCGTAGAAGTCATCCACAGAGCCATCCCTGCCTTGTCTGGCGGAACCCCGGGCACGCATCCAGCGGCGTTCGCCTGAGGGTTTGTTGATTTGATATTCTTCTTTGAAATACTCGCCGTCCTGCACAGAGCGTTCGATAGATTCCGCAACTCGCGCTCGATCTCCTTCGTCAATGCGTGACAGGAAGGTGCTCAATTTTGGATTGTCATCTATATTGAATCCGAAGAGCCGCTTTAGGTTATCATCTGCAACGACTTCGTTGGTTTCCATATGCCAACTCCAGGCTGCGACCTGGCTGACTTGCATGGCCAAGTCCAACCGCTCCTTCGCGTCTGCTAAGTTGCTTTCTGCTTCCTTACGGTCCTGGATGTCTACCCCCGAGGGAATTAAGTGGGTCACCTTGCCGTCTTCGTTCGTCACCGGAACTAGCATAAAGTCGATGATCAGGCGCGAGTCATTAGCCATTCGCACCGTTGCGTCGTAGCGAATAATTTCACCTGCCGCAGCATGCTGAATAGCTTCTTTGAGTAGAGCCGCAACTACGGGATCGTAGTTCCACCAATAGCAGTCCCAAAACTTTTTGCCGATGACTTCATCGCGCGAGACTCCCCCCGACTGGAGCGCGGTTTCATTAGCTTCTAGCAATCTTCCTGTCTCATCCAGTACGCCGACAAAACCAATCATGTTGTCGATTACACGGCGAAGATGGGCCTCTCGGTCAGTAAGTTGCAACTCAAGTTTCTTGCGGCTGGTGATGTCGCTAGCGACAGCGGTGATCGATAGAGGTCGGTGTTGTTCATCACGCAGTATAGCGCCACGTCCATACGTCCAGATAATATCTTGGTTATCGCCTCGCATGATTCTGAACTCCATCTCGTACTCATGGCACGCTTCCGTGAACAGCGCCTCGAGTCTCTCTCGCACTCGCTCTCTATCGTCCGGATGGATGATATCGAGAAATCCCTCCCGGGTATGATTGAACTGCTCATTCGTGTATCCAAATAGTTTGTACAATTGGTGCGACCAAGTAATACGATCCTCAACAACGTCCCATTCCCACGATCCTATGTGTCCAGCATCAAATGCCAAGTTGAGACGACGTTCGCGATTGGATATCTCTTGCTCCCATTGCCTGCGTTCGGTGATGTCGCGTAGGTAGGCGGTGAAGAAGGGCGTCCCGTTGCGTCTTTGGGAAGCGTTGATAGCCAACTCAATGGGAAACTCCGTGCCATCGGCGCGTTGTGCGGTAAGCTCAATTCGCTTACCGAGAAATTCGGACTCGCCAGTTTCCAAAAATCGCTTCAATCCCTTGCGGTGGGCATCGCGGAACTTTTCAGGGATAATCAAGTCTGCAAGCGGCTGTCCAATCGCTGTCTTGGATGGAATGGCGAACGCTCGCTCGGCAGCCGGATTGAAATCGATAATGTTTCCCCGGATATCCATTGTGACGATGCAGTCTAAGGCCGATTCGAGGACTGCGGTTTTGCGAGTTTGTTCGTCGAGAAGTTTCTCATCGAGTCGTTTGCGGCGAATGAACTGTCCGATCTCGTGCCCCACGCCTTGCAGCATGTCGAGCAGCGACTGCTCGTGCCGCAGTATGTGATCAGCATAGATTTCGATGGCACCATAAAAACGCATGCCTGTATTGATTGGCATTGCCGCACCGCCAATTAATCCAGAGTCAATCGCGAGCTGCCTTCGGACAAACTGGGTGTCGTCCGTCACATTCTCAATCCACTGGGGCTCCTCACTTTGCCACACCGTACCAGCCAGACCCTCACCGCGGCCCAAACGCAGTTGACTACCTGCTTCCACGAACTGTTGCAGATGCGACTTAGTGGGAGAGATCACCGTTTCGTCGCAATAAAGCTTGTTGTCTCGAGAATCGAGCAACCACAGCGAGCAGAGGTCGGCGTTGAGATTACTACGCACGGCCTCAAGTATCTGTGGCGAGACTCTATCGAACGAGTCCGCAGCTGCGAGAATCTGAATGACATCGTGTGCGACTGCTAGCCTCAAGGCATCACGTTTCTGCTCAGTGACATCAACAAACGTGAGAATAAGCCCTTCGAATTGATCGTCCTGCCGGTAGAGGATGGTACGACGAACGAACCAATGATTATCGTTGGTGAGCAATTCGTGTTCGATCGGTATTTCCGATGTTGCGATTTCCGACGAGTTAGGCAATGGTGGCATTTCGACCACACGATGAGCAATCACGCTTAAGGGTCGACCAACGTCGTCATCTTGTAAGTCATAGATTTGAGCCGCAGACGGCGTGAAGCGATTAATGTTTCCTCGATTGTCGAGGAAAATCGACGCAATCTGCATGCCATCGAGTAGCTGATCGACGTCCCTATACGCACGAGAAAGTGCCTCCATGCCGGCCTCAATCTCATCTTTTGAGGATTGAAGTGCGACATTGGCCTCGCGCAACTGTGTCTTGGATAGGCCGCTCGACGGCCGGGATTCTTGACTCGGCCCTTGGGAGTCACTGGAAACCTTGTCGCTAGAGGCATAGTCGCGCGACGCAATTGAAGGTAGGTCTTGAGCCGAGGACGGTTTTGTCGCACCACTGCAATTACCTAAGAATTCCTTTAGTCGGGTTGGAATTTTCTGCGGCGACAGAATGTGGTCAGAAAATTGCGAGGCATTCTGGGGCATCTCCTGCTGTGCTGCTGATTCGGCATCTTGGGAGATCGTCAGTCCCCCCACTTTCTGGATGGTATCGAGTCCTTGGCTGCCGTCTGTGCCATCACCCGAGAGAACCACGCCCACTAAGGGCAGATCTGAACCACCGGCTAGAGAACGAAAGAGCGTGTCGATGACTTCCGCTCGACGGCTATCGTCTTCGATTTCGGTGGCGATCAACCTGCCCTGGCGTAGCTCAACTTCGCATCGCTGCGGCGAAACATAGGCATGGTTGGCTTCCACAACCGTAGGTGATTCGCCAAGCGCTACCACTGGCAATGGCGAGATACGACTTACGACTTCACAAATGACATCGCTGCCGTCTGTATTCAGATGCTGGACAATCACTAGCGCGACGCCAAGATCGACGGGCAACTTTTCCAAGAAGAGTTCAAGCGATTCCAGCCCTCCCGTCGCAGAACCGATTGCGACGATCGCTCGCGGAGTGGCGAGTTTCCCATTGTCGATTCTCCCCTCGTTATCGGGCATCTCGGATTCCAAAGCATAAGAGAGTGACGCATCATCTCGCCGATCACGGCGCAGCTTAGACCGGCTATTGTCGCCAATGAATGCCGCTACGGCAAGCATTCAATATGGGCCTGCGAGTCATCGGGGGCTTGATCGCTGCCGCTCACGTGCTTCTGAATTAGAGCTGCATTGTGCAAGTTTGCTTTGTAGGCCATGTCGAAGAGATCGCCCAACAGGGGAACGACGCCAATCGCAGAGTCGACGGCGATATTCCAAACCATCCGCAGCATCGTTCGTTTGGGGACACCCAGCTTCTTTGCTTCCCAGACCAGGTAGGCAGAGGCCGCAGCCGTTGCGATATCTCCCACACCCGGAACGAGTCCGACCAAGCTGTCGATTCCGATGTGTCGTTGCGATCCGGGAATTCGGAAAACGGAGTCCATTGCGTGTGCGACACGTTGAATCCGCTTGAGACGCGCTCGGTGGTCGCTCGCAGTGAGTGCGAGCGGAGATTCTGCCGGCATTTGTTCGATAGTTGCACTGCTCATGCGACACCGGGTCACCTAACTGTTGTTAGTTCTAGCACTATCAGGACCAAGGACAACAAGGCCGCGCTTCCTAGGACGACAAGTGTGCGACTAAGTGGAAGCACATCATGGAGTGTGAGCTTTCCTTTGTCGCCGATCGAATCCACTCTATGACTGATCCACCCCGAAGCTTCGGCGAAGACAAAGGACCCGGCAATCATGCCGCCGATCATCGCCAGCGAGTCTAGGTTGCCCTGTCCTAACGCCGCAGCGCCCGTGCCGGGACAGTACGCTGAGAGGGCGAAACCGGCACCAAAGAGGAGTCCCCCAAATATGTTCGAAGCGATTCGCGTTGGTTTAATATGCAATTCGACGAGTTCAAAATGATGAAGGAGATGGATCCCCAGCATCCCGACAACAACAGCAGACAGCATGACTTTAACCACTGTGAAGTCCGCGAGCAGCAGCTGCCCAATTAGGACGTGATACTTTGCCACGCCACCCTTCTGCAGTAGAAAGCCAAATGCGGCTCCGAAGACTAGCCCTAGCAGCAAGGAGCGCGACGCTACGGTGGTAACTTGAACTGATTTCTCGTGTCTGCTGGTGCTGGTTGATTCTTCAATTGTGATTGACATTGTGAATTCCATGGCAAGGTAGTTCAGGCTAAACCGCAAACATCAGCATCGCGACAATAGTCCCGCCAATAAAGATACAGATCACAGCAATCCACGAGCCGACTGCAAGTTGAAGTGTTCCGCTAATACCATGTCCGCTTGTGCACCCCCCTGCCATTCGGGCTCCGAAAGCCATAAACCCGCCGCCAACAAAAGCCACAATCGCGCGCAAGAGGTTACTATGCGCCCCGAACCGTTCCTGCCACATGGCTGGTAATAAGCGCCCGGTTATTTCCCCGCCGCTCCAAGCAGCGATCAGTGCCCCGATAACGACTCCACCCACAAGCATTACTTCCCAGCCGATTTTCGGTGGATTGTCATGGAAGTACTTCAATGATTTCGTGTGCGACGGCGCAACGAGCTTGCCCAACATTCCCGCTAGGCGTGCATAGGCTGTTGATGCGCCCAGGGGCTTGTTGGAAAAGTAAAACGTGAACATGGAAAGCACTCCAATGAGAGCGCCAACAAGATAAGGTGACCAGGCCGGACCGGCATACTGAAGTGGATCGACCACAGCCAACAACACAGAATAGTGGTCATTGAAGTTCATGCCTCCACTCCTTCTGGTTTGTCTACGTCGTACCCTGAGGCTGTCCAAGCACTCCAGCTGCCGGGCACATTCGCTACGTCATGGAAGCCGCGTGCTTTCATAAGACTCGACGCAATGCTTGCGCGATATCCGCTGGCGCAATACGTTGCATAGCGGGTAGCTTTGTCTAACCCACTGATTCGATCGCGCATCTTAGCGATGCAGCAATGTTTTGCGCCTGGAATATGCCCTGCTTCCCATTCTCCTGGTGAACGAACGTCAAGAATTGTCAGATCACGCTCATGGAACGACATTTCACGCAGTTGCTCAACGGTAACTTGCTCGATCGTTTCCAGCGGCAGTCCACTGACTTCCCAGGCTTTCATCCCCCCGGCGAGATAGCCTGCAAAGTTCGCATGGCCGGTACGGACAATCAAACGCTGGATCCGCCGAACATCTTCGTCACTATCTACAATAAGCAGCATTCGTTGATCGAGATCGAAAAGTTGCCCGACCCACGCGGACAATTCTGGGCGATCGCCGATATTAATAGCTCCGGGAATATGTCCCCCGCCGAAGGCAAGCATCGAGCGCGTATCGATAATCGTCACCCCAGGCTCACGCGACACGCTACGGAAATCCTTGGGCGGCAACGCGGCGATCGTTGGCATCCTATCCATAATCTCAGGACCTGTGGCATTGACTTTCTTGAGCTCTGGATAGTGCCAAGGAACAGGCGGTGCATCCCCAATGACAAAATCACGAAATGACTCCTTGTCAGGATATTTCAGAAAAGGATTAGTCCTCCTTTCGTATCCTATCGTGCTGTAGAGGCGATCGCCAATGTCTGCTCCACAGGCCGAGCCCGCGCCATGCCCAGGAAGAATAGTGACGAAGTCGTCGAGTTTCAGAAAGTAGTCGTAGAGCGTATTGTAAAGCTCCCCACTGAGCGCGTTTGCCTGTTCGTCGCCAAGCAAGTCGGGGCGCCCCGCTGATCCAACAAAGAGCGAGTCACCGGTGAAGATTGCCCATGGCATCTCTGAGTGTTTGGATTCGCAGATTTCGTAGGACATGTGTTCGGGAGTATGACCCGGTGTGTGTCGTGCTGTGATCTGAAAGGAACCAAAGTCGAATTCCTGGCCATTCCGAACTTGCTTAGCATCAAACCGATAGGCCGCTTGCTCACCACTAACCCAGAGCTCAGCCGTTCCTAACCGGTCGGTCAATGACCGGCTGCCCGAAACGAAATCTGCGTGGATGTGTGTCTCAAAAATATGCGAAACCGACAGGCCATGCTTTCTCGCGAGTTGCGCGTAAATGTCGACATCAGTTCGCGGGTCAATTACGGCGGCAATCCCGGCATCAGCGTCCCCTACTAGATAGGATAGCTGTGCGATCCCGTCCGTAAGGATAGTCTCAAGAATAAACATGGAGGTCCTCCCTAATTGCAGTTTCTCCGTATTCGCTCAATGTCCTGAATCATGAATTAGCGTTTGAGAATTATCCAGACGGCGTGAATGATCCCCGGTACATAGCCAAGCAGAGTGAGCAACAGGTTCAGCCAAAAGTGCAGCCCTAACCCAACTTGCAAGAACACTCCGAGTGGCGGAAGAAAAATTGCAAGCAGGATACGAAACACGTCACGTTTGTGCTGAGTTTGGGCAAGCTGACTCATGGTCGGTTGGCTCCTTTTGAAGATTGTCGATGGCTGACTTTGCCATGGAAGAGTGCAATTGCTGTGCCTTAAGGAAGGAGACTGTCGTGTTGCATCACAATAGCGCTAAGATCGGCAGGCTGGTCTTCAAGCGATCAATCGGGTCGATGGAGAACCTACATTGAAAAGGGGTGTGTGATCTCCGCACTAGGCCAGAACAAGGTCTTACAGCACCACGACGGCACAATAGCTAGGACTTTGGTGATTCAGTCTCGCAGAACTTCGACGTCATCCGTAGCATTCTATTATGTATCGTCTTTCTGCAAACTTTCGGGAGCGAGTTGACTATGCGCGAATTTCCCGATAGCGAACAATACGACTAACGCGATAATCACCACCGGCAAAGCCAAAGCATAATTCCCTAGTCCGCAGGCAACTCCGATTCCGCCTACGACCCAAATGGTGGCGGCAGTGGTCATCCCTTCGACGCGACCGCGCGATTGCATGATGGCTCCGGCTCCAAGGAACCCTAACCCGCCAATAACCCCTGATATGATACGAATTGGATCCGAGGATATTCCACCTGGGGCTTCACCTGGTAGCGAGGCGTAGAGATCCAACGCCGCAATTGTTGCTGTCGCGGCTCCAATTGCGACTAGCATGTTTGTGCGTAGTCCTGCCGATTTGTCTCTCGCTTCACGTTCCCATCCCAGTACCCCGCCGCAAGCAGCGGCGCATACGATTCGCATTGAGATAGCAGTAAAGTCAATATCAGACATGAGATTAATTAAGCAGTCTGGGCTGCGTGAATCCCTTCCGCAAATTCCTCGACTGCTTTTTTGCAGAAGATTTCCAGGTCGTCAGGGTTGCGGCTGGTGACGAGGCCTCCGTCGCAGACGCAGGCTTCGTCAACCCAATTGGCTCCGGCGTTTTTGAGGTCCGTTCTTAGACTTGGCCAAGAAGTGACCTTTCGGTCCTGTACAACGTCCGCTTCGACTAACATCCACGGGCCGTGGCAAATTGCGGCAACGGGCTTGCCCTGCTTGAAAAAATCCCGCACAAAATCGACGCATGCAGCGTTGGTACGCATTGTGTCCGGATTGGCAACCCCTCCCGGTAGCACGAGTCCGTCGTAGTTCTCAGCCCTGGCGTTGTGAATAGGCTTGTTTACGGTAAGTTTGTCGCCGATTGAATCGTGGCGCATACCTTGGATTTCGCCCATTTCAAGAGAAATCAAGTGAACCTCCGCTCCCGCTTTTTCGAGGGCTTCCTGAGGATCAGTCAGCTCAATCTGTTCGACACCGTCGGTTGCGAGGATGGCGATCGTCTTCCCTTTTAAGGTTTGTTTGCTGGACACGGTATTGTTTCCTTTCTAGTTTCCAGAATTTGAATCTAGCAAACCTCTGCTGAGGCTAGAGTGGCTTTGGCTCTGCTGGTGGCACGTCCTGGGGTTCTGGCGCAGGGTCATCTAGTGGCGATGGGGCCCGGGGCATCTTTCGGTGAGGGAGCGGGAACATCTTCGGGGCTGGGCAAGTTGGAGGCAGGCGGTTTAGGAATCTCAGGACTGCGCGGATCAACCAAGCCCGGTCCTGGATCGTTCGTTAACGCCTCCACGCTTAGTTTATTGTCTTGGCTAGGTGTCATCGAAGATTCTCGCCTGCTGGGTAATATTGGCGGTGTAGCGGCCACAAGTAATAACCGTTCCGAACTTGGCCCTACGCAGTCGATATTTTCCGTTAGACTTTTTCCAGCGGCACACCACAGCAAGAAATTTCCGGGCAACCTTCCTTGCAGTTGCAATCAACGGTTACTTTCAGTTCCATTCCACATTCCTTGCAGCGGTAAGTCTCGCCTTGTAGGGGCTTGGTCGACGTTGGCATTTTCACATCCTCCTGCGATTGGCTTGTTAGTTCTCTATCAAAACGACGGATCTTTCGTCGAGACTGAGAGAGGTCACGTGCAAGCCGTGTGCCGTTTTGGAGTATAACTTCACCCAGAATAGGAGTCATATTGAACGCGAGCGGCCCCGAAGCCGTCTTCAGTGGTCACTCATAAACCAATCTGGAAGTTGTGCGATCAGTTTATAGATTTCGCATGGAGACTAACGAGCGACAATGAAGGCTCGATGATAGGCGCCCTCGGAAACGTGGCTTTTCCCGGGCATGCCATCTGAAGCTAGACGCAGCGATTGCAGACAGATTGGCACGACATCAACGGTGCGGATTCGTTCGGGACCGTGAACATCGGCAGGCAAGCCCGTAACGACAAGCGGCGAGATGGAATCTAACGCATCCAACAATCCGTGCGATACGCCCTCGTGACACGTGGTTTCTGGCAAACAAAACGCGCGTCCCAGCTTGACCGTCACACAAATATCTCCGCTCTGTCGAAAAGAACGCCCCTTCAATTCGCTCAAAGGCATTCGGATTATCGCGAAAGTGAAGTCGCCTTCGGAGTCCACTTGAGCAACTACCGCAGGAGTTCTCCCGACCACCTTCACCCAGCTTCGTAGTTGTCGATTCCCAGCGGTTCGGATTCTCCAGCAAGTGCAAACTCAGACGACCACGATACGCGGTGGCGATGCTATACGGTACGGATTACGATTCGTTGAGCCCGTTGTCGGCGGCGCACCATATTACCTGGTCCACACCGTCGGATTCGAGCAGTGAACCAATAACGGCGTTGCGATTCTTCCAAGAATCTTCTCGGAGATAAATCTGGGCCGCACGAATATTGGGACAAACCATCACTTCATCGCCGCTTTATCACGCGCTGCCCGCCTTCACCACCTGATGCTCAGACAATACTTGGTCGAGATACACGGCGGCCTCCGTTGCAGAGTTGTTATCGCTCTGGGAATGATCACCGGTGACCAGTGTGCAATTCGCCGCCGGGGGTGATCGAGGGGGAAATGGAGATGCACTCAGCGTGCATCTCGCCTCTGTCGATCAGATTCGAGTAAAGCGGCAGTGTCCCTGCTTGGATTGCGGGTTCAAAGGCTCGGGTCGCCAGCGCGTCGATGATTATCAGCAACACTTCCTTTATTCTTTATACGACCTCATTTTATCATGTCATCGACTGGCTTCTAACACGTCTTTGATGTAAGCCTCCTCAATGCCGACTTTTGCTGCGGCCAGCGCAGGCGAGGCTACTGCCGCACCTAAGAAGCCAAATAGCACACCCATGACCGCCTGAAACGCAATCAGTAACGCCGGTGGAAGAGAAACCTGCTTTTTCTGAATCACAGGCGTGAGTACATAGCTCTCGACTAACTGTAGTCCTACATACCCGACAATAACAAGGAGGACTATTGAACCCCCTTGAGGCAGCGCAAATAAGATCGCTAGTAAAAGCGACACGAATCCACCGATGTTCGGAATAAAGGTCAACAATGCAGTCACGACACCCAAAGTGAACGCCATCGGCACGCCGAGCAGAAACAGCAAGAGGCCAGCACCCAAACCGGTGATCAGCATCGTGCCAAAACGACCTAGGAGCCAATGCCATAGCGCATCGCCCATCAGGTTCAAGACTTCGCGAGCGCGTTCTCGTCGGTCTGTCGGAAATAAGCTCACCACACCATCTCGGTACTCGCCCGGCTCTACGGCAATAAACAGTCCTACGAAGAAAATCAGAACGCTATTCACAACCAGCCCAAAGGTGGTCTTGAAAATGCCAGCAATGGCAGTGGCACCTTTTCGGGCTGTAGTTCGCAACGCATTTTGCTCAGCTGCCTTTGCTTGAGAAGATTGCTCTTTGTCTGAATTAGAATCCTCTTGCGATGCAGATGGTCGCTTGTCAACGAGTTGCCGCAGGAAGGGCGTCGATAGCAACAAGGACTCCACGCTGGGATACTTCTCGGCCCAAGCTTGGATTTGTTCGACACCTTTATCGGCACGTTCCCGAGCCTTGTCGATTTGATCATCGACTTGCACGCCAAACATGGCGATGCCCCCAGTCGCCGCAAGAACCAGTGTGGCAGTTACGATCCCAAGACTCCAAAAGTAGGGCAGCGGCGTGTAAGAGGCCAAGGTACGACTAGTCCGGACAAGTAAGATGCCAAACAGCACACCCAGAAAGAGAATTAGAAAGATGTCGCTGGCTCTTACTAGTGCCGCTCCAATCACGACCACACACACCAAAGCAATCAGCGAAAGACCAACTAACTTTGCCGCATGAGGGAGAAATTTGTCATCGCTATTCATCAAGTGACCTATAGAAACAAGAAAACGCCGCGGAACGCAAATTTACGCTCCGCGGCGGTGGTATTGAAGATGATTCGGGATGCGAGCTGATCTAGTTGTCGCGATCCACATCTACATCAACGCCATTGCGATTGACATCGACATCTACATTGCCGTCTCGAACGCGATTTCGACGACCGTCGCGATTGTCCATCCGGCGATCGACACCGTACCGCTTGTCCAATTGCATTTTCCAGTTGCGGTCACCGAAGTTTGGCCAATGGTCTTGATCGAAGCCCTCGGCACCATCAAGACGCTCTTGCGAAACGTCGAGACAAAGGTGGTAATCATCCGCATCATCTTTTTCTGCCTTCACCCGAAAAGCCTCCCAGGGAACGGCGAACATCTTGTCACCTATGCCCAAGAATCCACCATAAGTTACAGCAGCATAGGCGATTCTTCCAGTGCTGGCATCGAGAACAACATCTGATATTTCTCCAACACTTTCTTCCTTCATATTGTAGATGTTCGCACCAATAACTTGGCTAGCTCGGAAATGCGAACCCTTCATCACGCTGTCGATTTTTCCAAAGTTCCCTTTGCGCATCTGCTTCATGTCGCGCTGCTGGGCATTATGGTTTCGTGTGTTGGTTGTGGCATTCTGAGCTGTCGCGGTGTATGTAAATGCAACAGCTGCGAGGATCGCCATCGTGGCTGTCAAAGTATAGTAACTCTTCATCGTTATCTCCTTGAAATTGGGTGCTCTGAACCTGTAGCAAAACCACGAACCTCACGTTCGCGAGGCTCTGCTAGACAGCGTTAACAATTACAACTCTCCTGAAACTCTTCAATCTGCTTCTCAGCATCTTCTTTGGTGCAGCCATACTTTTCCTGGATCTTGCCGGCGAGCTGCTGTCGCTTACCATCTATGACATCCAGCTCGTCGTCTGTGAGCTTGCCCCATTTCTGATGGACTTGCCCTTTGGCTTGCTTCCATTTGCCTTCGATTTGGTCCCAGTTCATGTCTTGCTCCTTTCAATCATTAGTTAAGCCGCAGGAACTTAGTGGTCTAAGAAGTGCGGCACTCCACGGTTTGCTCCGGCTACGCAATCGGAGCACTTGTCTTGCTGCTATTTCGTCATGGCAAGGAAGTTGATGCTCCGCTCGGCCAATCGTGTTAACTTTTGGTTTGCGTGCCCTTCTTCATTGAGGGTCTTCTGCAGCTCGTCGGCTGCTCTGTGTTCGCAGAGCTTCTCGGCGTAAGCGCGAGCGGTGCCGTAGCCGGCCATTTCGTAGTGTTCGACTCGCTGGGCGGCAGCGACCAGCGCGGCATCGAGTACCTTGGGAGAAGCGTCGCTCTTGATCAGTTCTTCGCCTTCTTTTATTAGCCCCTCCATTGCCGTGCATTTGTGACCGCCTGGCTCGAAATCCAAGGATTTGAAAATGCCCTCCAAGCGATTCACGTGCGACTTAGTCTCCACCAGGTGATCTCGAAATGCTTGCTTGAGACCCGAGTCGGTAGCTGCCGTTTCCATCTTGGGTAAGGCCTCCAAAATTTGGGTTTCCGCGCTGTAGAGGTCTTTGAGTTCGTGAACGAATAGTTTTTGTAAGGAATCGAGTTTCATGATGAATTCTCCTGCGTAGGTTTTGATTGCAACTGTAATTAACCCACTGCATCTCGCATGCCAATCCAATGTCAGGGCAAAGCGGCGCCCTCTATACCGTTCTTTGCTGAACTGCCGTACGACTAGAAACCAATGTGGCAGTTAGGAATCCAATCAGTAGGCGAATAAAAATGGCGAGTCCAAAAAGGACTCGCCAAGAACTGTTTCGTTGTAATAGCGGAGACAACATTCGTCGCCTTGCGGAACAGCCCTATTCGTTATCGTCTACATCAACGTCTACGTCGCCGGTATCCTTATCGCGATCAACCTCGACTCCACCTGCGGGAGTTTCGATATCGACGACTTTGTCTTCTTTCTTTTTGACATCGACGCCCACATCGCCAGTATCTTTGTCGCGTTCCACTTCGACATCACCAGCGGGCGTCTCGATATCGATAACCTTTTCCTTGTTGTCGCAACCGCTTAACGTGCCGAGCGCGGCCATCAGTAGCACAGCGGCACCAATTCGCGTGCTCAACAGGTAGAATTTGGACATGTGTGTCTCCTAATAAAGTATTGTCGGACTCAAAAGGGGTTGGGTACTTACTGGCTCTAAATGCGTCCCATGAGTACCAAAACCAGCACAATGACCAGCAACAGCCCAAGTCCACCTGATGGGCCGTAGCCCCAATTGCGACTGTAGCCCCAGTTGGGAACTGCACCCAAAAGCATCAGAACTAAAACGATGAGCAAGATTGTGCCGAGCATAATTGTTTCTCCAGGATGCCGAGATATGAGTCAGCTGTTTGTTCGCTACCAGACCAGTGTTTTATGGACTAGCATCGGGTAGACGATTCTTCTTGCACCTAAGCATCGCAAAAGCTGTGCCACTGCTTTTTGAGCCGTCAGCTCCAAAGTTTGGTAGCACGAATGTTTCAACTGGCCGGCTAAGAACCAGGTTGCCCGTATCGGAAACACAAAAGACTAGGTTTGCGATCCACAATACCTTGGCTCTCGAAGAACTAGAGTCGAACGCCCGGCACACTATTCCCAAATAGAGACCTGACTTGTTGTTTTGCGCCCAATCACCACGCGGAACCCTTCAGTGAGCCTATCCCCACTGTGTATCTTTCGGCGCGGTAGCGGTCCAATTATTGGGGCGGCTATCCATGATGCTCACGATATGCGTGCTCGCGTCGAGAAACGACTTGCACTTGACGAGCAGGAGAGGCTTCGAGAGGAAGACCCCTACACAGGTGAATGGACGCAAATCGTGAAGACGCAGATTGTCGGTCTGCGTTCCCGCTTCGAGGTTGATCTGAATCGACCTCGTTACGAAGCGGTCTACCAAACGCCTGAGGATGCCTGGGGCTTAGGAGTCTGGGACACGCCGCCTGATGAGCAGATGATCGAGACTTCACTACGTGAGTACGACGACTTTTACGAGTCTGTCGAGGCTGTCGAGTCCGTCGAGACCTTGCTCTGAGAGTTGGCAGTTTGTCAGGCGTGATGACAGAACGCGGATTTGAGGAAGAAGCGTCAGACTTGTTCGACCAAGCTGTGTCCGACGGAAAAAACATGATCTCCATCGAGCCGACAGACCATGACAAGTCTCGCCTGAAGAAAGCTAGACAACTGATTCGTGACGCTGGAGCTGAGCCACTATCTTTGCTTGAGGGCTAACAACCACGTGCGGACCTAGAGAACTGCTGATAAGTACGTTACATCTAGCAGGAACTCCAGTGGCACGCACAGGATTGCCAATTCGAAAGCCCGTTGCCCATGGTTTCTAAGCACTTGTTGACCTAGTAACTACCAGCACCTTCTGGTTCACCCAGAGTAGCGGCAAGATCGAAGCAGGCAATCAACTGCCATGGGTTTGAAAGATGTACGATCTGACCGATACGGTAAATATGAAAACAGTGGAACTTAGCAGTCGCGTGGTATTCGATTGGCAGTGCGATGGGGATCCTCCACCGTAGAATGGCTGTTTTTGTCGAAAGGCGAGAATAGCACCTTCGTGGAAATCAACGTCACGGGATTCACTGGCAATGGAGATACCTTCGTTGCACAAGTTGCAGACCAATTCAGTGGTTCATCATTCGTACTCGCTGGGGCGAAGGCATTCCTGGAACATGCAATCTGGAGCATTGAATTAAGCTCAATCTCGTCGCAGACCATCATCCGGACGGTTGTCCGACTGCCTGATAAAGTAGCAAGGGTGCCGATCCTACCAGGGCTTAAGCTTCCAACCCAGAATGAAGCCAACACCCAGGCACCACAGCGCAGCGACTTCTGGTTTTTCGCGGGCATAAGACTTCGCGTAGTCAACCAAATCGGCCGTTGGTTGCAATTCGTCAGCCTGGTGAGCATTGTTGGATCGATAACTATCATGTTTTGTAATGGCAGGTTTCGTGCGGGTAGACGTTTCAGACATCGCGTATGCCTCCATAAGTGTGATGGAAAGTTAAAAGCTAGTTAATGTTTCTGTCTCGTGTCGTTTAGCAGTCAGCTCCGCACCTTGTGGATTCGATTCCGCATTGGTTCGCAGCGCCGACTTAAACCACGCAATATTGCGGCTGAATTCTTCGTTGGAGCGCTGCCAAGATCCTAATCCCTGGCGAAGCTTCCACCAGGTGATTGCTGCAAACACAAGGCTAATGGCCAAGGTGCCTATCGCGGCCGCTCCCAAGGCACCCGACCGTGACCAATCTCCGGATTCAATGAGGGCTTCGGCAATGGCGAATTGAGCCACCGGAAGACTTGCCAGTGATAATGTTAACCCGATCAGAGCCAGTACTATCGAACTACGAGTTTTTCGACCGGCTTCGCAAGTATCCAACTTGAGGAGTTGCACCTGCATCTCACCGAGTTCAACTGCGTCATGAGCCAAATTGCCGAGGCTCTTTCGCACATGTGGCTGGGGGCGAGATTTCGCATGGTAGCCATTTGACGCACTCATTTGCGTTTCCCCCACCAACCCAGCAACACCCCAACGGTCAAAGCAGTGACGACAGTAGTTCCAGGATGGTCGTAGATACACTGTTCGATACGATCAAACCAATTGCGTTGCAGCGATAATTTGGGTGAGTCATCTATCCAACGATTCCTCGAGAATTCATTTGCCGGTGCTGACCAATACTGTTGAATTCGGTTTACTGGCATGACAGTTTTGGAATCATTTGGGTTTTGATTGCTGTTATCGCGACCACGCTGTGTGGCCTTGTCATTTTGGATGTAATTAGGCGTAGTCAACTGAAGCCTCTTGGCTGTCTTCAGTGTTCACGTCGAAAGCGCTGCTAAGTTTGTTTGCTATGCTGTCACTTTTTACTCTAACTTCAGATTCTGGTGCCATGACCAATTTCTCTTCCTTCGCTAACCGGGCCAATGCTTTTGGATTAGGAACGACGCGCTCAACGGGTTGCACTCGACGAGGCATGAGCACATAGCCAACAGAAGTCGCTACCCCAGTGTTAGGCAGGGATAACTCTTGACATAGTATCGCCAGTTGGATTTCGCACGCACACTCCACGGGACTTCCTGCACATCGTTATCAAGCGTGCTGCGTAAGGCATCCATGTGTCGTCGAATGTCTTCTGGTGTTTTCTCAGACGGCACGATTCTCACCTTTCTTCGGTGTATCCTTTGAGATGGCTACCCTCTGAATCGGCTATCCTTTGAAACGGTCATTGATAACGTCTGGCACGAGGGTTTCGATTCTGTCGCGAAAGGTGCGTCCCAGACCTTCCGCAGTGAAACGTCCCCACTCGCGTGATGATCGACTGGAACCGCCTAACGCAGTGCCAATCATAAATCCGACCCCGAGTCCTGCACCCAGGGCGATCAACATCGACCTACCGGCATTGTCGCCGACCATTTCACGCATCTGATCCACACCACGTTCAGCGAACTGTTGCCAGTCGTCAGTGTCAGGAATGTATGCGTCACGAGATTGATTCTGAGCTTGTTTTGTTTGACTGGACATGATTTCTCTCCATCTCCTTCGTGTTGGTGAGAAAGGGAGTATGTGGTAGTTCGGTCGCGGTCATTCCGCTTAACGAGACCGAAAAACCAATCCAACGATGACGCCGGCTATCAGCCCGGTGCCAAATGCGACCGCAACCGATTCGACGGGCCGGCGTTTCACGAGATTTTCTGCTTCAGCGTACCCGTCACCCATACGCTCTCGAACCTGCCCTGCCACTTCATTGACAGATTCGCCAGCTTGCCCCAGGTATTCATGGGCCATTACCTT
Source organism: Adhaeretor mobilis (assembly GCF_007741515.1). GTDB lineage: Bacteria > Planctomycetota > Planctomycetia > Pirellulales > Lacipirellulaceae > Adhaeretor > Adhaeretor mobilis. The sequence goes on along the minus strand of NZ_CP036263.1, from coordinate 3,351,644 downwards.
GGCGTTCTCAAGCACGCCTGAGCACTGATCGCTCAACTCGTTGACGATCTTCTCAACTTTGGCCTTGCCTTGACCGGTTTTTTGTTGGATGAGTCCAACAAGCTGATCGTAGTCACCTTGGGCTTCCTGTAGTTCGTCGTCGGTCAGCTGTCCCCATTTCTCACGGAGCATTCCCTTCAGTTGATTCCAATTGCCAGCGATTTCTTGTTGAGTAGCCACAGTCGAGCTCCTTCGTGGTGAGTTGTTGGCGTTTTCCAGCCCAGAACTGAGGACACCTCGTAGTATCGCCAGCAGGCCTCGAGAGAAATAAATGCACGTTTTGCGCCGAACTGAAACTGCCATTCAGTCCCAAAATCCACGGAAGAATGCATGATCTCTGGCGTCTTGGTTGGTTTGGGACCAGCCATGTTGGATGAACTCCGACCACCTTCCCGTGCGGTGTCGGCAACAACCGGGAAAAAGCACTTACATCTTGTCCACGAACTTTGGCCTGTGCTTTGCACGTATAACGTAAGAATGGCGTCCAGGCGACTATCCAACCTTCATGGGTTTTGCTACTGGGCTTCAATGAGACATGCATCGCCTATGAATGTATCCATAACTAAGATTACGCGCGGCGAGCTATCGCCGAAGGCAGGTACTGATGAAATTGGAAACTCCAACACAGAATCAGAAAACGTCCAGAGTCCTGGAGGTCAGCGAAACTGTGCACTCGCACTAGAGTCTAAAGCCTGGACCCTGCGTGATGCGCTCATACCTACGGCAGTGGTGTATGCTTCCTTTTACACGGCCTACTTTGCACGCGCAATCCTATTTCCCGATACGCTCGCGGTGCGGCTAAATCTAAAATTAAAGCCTATTGTGCTGCGGCTAGGCCACTTCCAGGTTCCTATTGCCGGTTGTTCTAGGCGTCGGAATGTGGCTAATCGGTCTGCCCAACCCAATATTAAGAGGAGTTGGTGCAGCGCTACTCAACTACTTTCAATTCGCTGGACCCGCTATTGGGGCCATTATGGTTTTCGTAGAGGGGCTGGGCGCTTTCAATGGCCTGGCTCACGCCGCATTGGCTCCAGCAATTTACATCGGCTTGAATGCGTTGGAAGCAAACTGCATTACGCATGCCATGCTTGGCAATTCTATCAGCCTGAACCCAGTGATGATCCTGCAAGCCACCGTGTCTTGGGGCTGGCTCTGGGGAATCGGCGGTGTGTTGCTGTCGCTTCCGCTGTTGGCCGTACTCAAAATATGCTTTGACCACTCGCGCACGTTGGATCCCGTTGGAGTATTCATGGAACGCTAGAGCAACGAAGCTCGCATCCAAAAAAGAATGTCAGAAATATCATGTACCTAAATTTCGGAAACCGTTTTGACCCTTGGTTAAGGAGGACCCATAATGATTGTACCATCCAGAGGAAACGAAGAGAGTGTTGTCTTACCGGAGCTAGAAATCGAAAGTCAGGTATTGAGGATCCGAGGGGGATGAGTAGCAATTGGCATCAGCGCTCCAAGTCATATTAAAATTCTCCGCGGAGAATTGCACGAAGCGAATTCGACAACAAAGAGCGAGAGGCTGAAACCGCAGCGAACTGCTGGATGACGACTTCGCCCGGGCACTTTCTCCGCCCGGCAGATAAAACCTAGTTTGGGACAAACACAATGAATGAGCCACCGACATCTGATCAACCAGCTTATAACTTGAGCAGTGCTCTAGCTCGCCTCGGTGGCAATCGCGAACTACTCTATGAAATGATCGATTTCTACCTGGAAGACTATGAGACATTATTGCAGCGTATTGATGCTGCAGCTGAAGCTGGCGATCCTATTGCGTTAAAACGTGGAGCCCACAGCTTGAAAGGTCTCGCTGCCAATTTTGACGGGGTGGAAGTCGTCGAGTCAGCCAATACCGTAATACAAGCCAGCCAGGACGGGTTTGGTCGAGCCCCCTGGGATGAAATTAAGGGATTATCAAAAGCCGCGAACCAGCTCGCCGAGCAACTACAGGCCAATCGTAATGACAAAGAGAGTTCCGGCTGATTCGTCTGTTTCGAGCTGATGTGCTCGGCTAGCATGGATCTGTCGGATCCTGATTTGGTGGCTTTCTCTCTTCTCCTAGAGTGATAACTTGTTCGATTGAAATACCGAGCGTGCGAATCTTATTGCGCAGACTGCCCCGAGTTATGCCTAAGATTCGTGCGGCTTCTGATTGATTGCCGTCAGCCTCCCTCAAAACTAAGGTCAGAAGTTGTAATTCCATCTCCGCCAATGTGTCTGCATAGAGGTCGCTGGACTTAGCTTTTAACCGATCCAAAATAAATTGAGTCAAGCCTTCTTCTTGCATCGAGCTTGCATTGCCCACCTTCTCTCCGGAAAGCCCCAATGATTCTTTGACTTCTTTTGGAAGTGAGGACTCCAGCAAGACAGTACCCGAACAGTAGAGCAAAGCCCTACGCAATACGCTCTCTAGCTCGCGAACATTCCCCGGCCAATGATATTCCAAGAGCGCGACCTGCGTCTCAGGGGCAATGCCGCTTACCTCCTTTCCTAGTTCCTTGGCAAGTCGAGCGAGTAAATGTTCGATCAGCAAGATGCGATCGTTTTTGCGGTCGCGGAGCGGAGGCAATTCAATCGTATAGCCATTGAGCCGATAGTAGAGGTCCTCACGAAACTCATTTTCTCGGCACATTTCCTCCAGGTCGCGATTAGTGGCAGAGATAATTCGAACGTCCGTTTCGATGGTCTCGTTGCCTCCGACTCGCTCAAACTTTTGCTCTTGAAGCAACCGCAGGACCTTTCCTTGAACAGTCGGTGACATATCGCCAATTTCGTCCAAGAAGATCGTTCCGCCGCTGCACTGTTCAAACTTTCCAATTCGTTGCCTGTCTGCCCCGGTGAACGATCCCTTTTCGTGCCCGAACAGCTCACTTTCGAGCAGAGTCTCAGAGAGAGCGGCACAGTTGACCGCGAGAAAAGGCCCCTCAGAGCGTTCGCTGTGCTGGTAGATTGCCCGGGCGACAAGTTCCTTGCCAGTGCCACTTTCGCCTCGAATTAGTACGGTAACATTCTGTGCTGCTACTCGACCGATGGCTTTGAAAGCCTGTTGCATTGCATCACAACTGCCCACAAACGCGTCGTGTTCCTCCGGTGAAAGCAATGTATCCATAGCGACAGGCACAGTCATCATCCGCCGAGATTCGAGAGCCTGTTCGACCATGCATTCCAATCGCTCGACATCGATCGGCTTGGGAAGATAGTCAAAGGCTCCCAGCTTCATTGCTTCAATGGCAGTTTCGCTAGTATCCAGTGCAGTCACGATGATCACCGGCAGTCGCGGATCAAGCTGATTGAGCTTTCCTACCAGGTCGAGGCCTGATCCGTCCGGCAATACGACATCCAGTAGCACAACGTCTGGTGAATTGGCCTTGATCTGACTGATCGCGTCTTCACCAGAACTCGCCGAGATGACCTCGAACTCCCGACCCTCTAGTGCGCGGGAAATGAGGTGATGGACCGACCGGTCGTCGTCGACAGTGAGTATGGTTGGCATCGCGATGTATGGTCAATTTTAATGCGGGCAGAAATACGGAATCGCCCCATCATAGCGACAAACGCTCACCTGAGAAACAAGCGACCGAACATCTAGACAGTCCGTTAAAATGTGGTTTTTTGCCCTCTTAGCCCTAAACTCTCCGCCCATATGCTCTATGGCCCCCAAGTGGCCGGAAAACCGATTTCATCGGGACCAACCTGATCGTTCGCTGACCACATGGATACCGGCGAACATAGGCCCTACAACCAAAATGAATGCGTCCCAGCATGGTATAGCTTTTGCAGATTGGTGACAGCAGGCTCGAAGTGCCGTATTAACTCCATCCGCGATAGGTCCCAAGGTAACACGAACTCGTAATCCCTAGGCCCAGCGGTAGCTCCAACACAAAGTGGAAATTACCATGCTCAAACACAATCAAGAGCCCCATGAAGGAAAGATTAAGTATGCCCTTTTTGGCTGGCTGATAGGCCTTCCTATCCCCATCATTCTTATATTGTTGTTCTTTAAGGGTTGTGATTTCTAGCGGCACTCTGCGGACTTGGCGTCGGGAACATTAACGTACCAAGTACCATTCTCCTCACAAGCCATCACCGCCTCCGCGTCGCAGCCATTGAGCGAGCCGACGACGCTAACGAAATCAGCGTGCGGCGCCCAGACGCGGAATGCAACGCCGGGACCATGAAGGATTGCGCCCATGCCTTCGCGAACCGTCTCACTGAAGTGGTTCGTTTTGTGGGCGGGTTAGTATAGCCAGTTTAGACAACTTGATGATCCTTTATTGAATCTAGCATCTCGGTTCGAGTACGAAGAGCCTTGGCAACTAGGAAACGTGATACCAAGCCAGATCCACGGACAGGCATGGGCGGGACAATGCGTGCTAGGCACGCAATTTCGCTCGACGTTCACATCTCTAAGCAGGCCCGCGTCCGCCAAAGGAGTACGACTCTGAATCTCAGACATACAGTGCACCGGCATTCAGCAAGTTGATTCCCAGGCGTTGAGCTATTTTCGCGTCTTCGGTTTTTAAGCCGTTTCGTACCAAATTACGCGGACAAGGCCTGACGATGCTTCGACCGAACTACTTTCCCTTCGCGTTGCGACGAAGGCATGTGGCACGCCGTTTGCCGAGTTGGTCGGACTGGCAAAAGCGTCCTCCCACTCTCGCTGAATGTTAACAATGTCCTCGGAAAAGTGTCTTCGAAAAGTTGATCGGGGCATCCTATCAGTCATCGGTCAGACGCCCTTGATCGAGTTGGATCGCCATATCGACCTCGCTGGTGGTCGCCTATACGCCAAGCTAGAAGCCTTTAATCCAGGGGGCAGCGCCAAGGATCGCCCGGCCAGAGCGATGATCGAATCCGGCATCGCAAAAGGTCTTGTGCGGCGGGGGACGACGATTATAGAGTCGACCTCCGGAAATATGGGAATTGGGCTCGCACAAGTTTGCCGCTACTATGACCTGCCTTTGATCTGCGTCGTCGACCCTCGCACTCAGCCGCAGAACTTGGCGATCATGAAGGCCTACGGGGCCCAGGTTGATGTCGTGTCCACGCCCCTTCGCGGTGACTACCTCCGCGCCCGTCTGGCACGTGTATGCCACCTCCTTGAAACAACTACCAACAGTTTCTGGCCGAATCAGTACGCCAACCCCGAGAACCCCCGCGCCCACCGCACAGGGACGATTGCCGAGATCGACCGGCAACTGCAGGGCGACTATGACTACGTCTTTGTTGCGGTTAGCAGCACGGGCACGCTGCAGGGATGTCAGCAGTTTTTACAGTCTCGCGGGCGTCGAGCCAAGCTGGTTGCGATCGACGCAGTGGGCAGCGTTCTATTCGGCGGTACTCCGGGGCGCCGGCTGATTCCAGGGCTTGGAGCGGGTCGGGTCCCGCCCTTGGCTCGGGGTGGGGTGCATTCCGACGTGCTCCGCGTCTCCGATATCGACTGCGTGGTCGAATGCAGACGCCTTGCCTACCGTGAAGCGATTTTGGTAGGCGGTTCGGGAGGCGGCGTGCTCTCAGCAATTTGCGCGATGAGGAATCAATTGGCCGGTAAGACCGTCGTCGCAGTGTTGCACGACTCCGGGACTCGATACCTGGATACTGTCTTTGATGACGAGTGGGTCGAAACAAACTTGGGTCTGACTGCCGAAGAACTGGCCTCGCTCGTTCACAACGAAAAGTCGGTTTCGATGAAAGCAAGGCGAACATGCCCCTAGTCGACATTCGCGCAAACGCCATCGATCGCGTTCGAGAGGCACCAAATCGTCCGCTTCGCGTCGCAGTAATTGGCTGTGGGCCGAAGGGGCTTCTCAGCATCCAACAACTGACAAAACAGTTAGAGAGCGGCGATACCGGAAGACCGCTAAGCGTCACGATCTTCGAGCCCGCCGAGTTTCCTGGCGCGGGACTCGTCTACGAACCGCGCCAGCCGCACTACCTGCGGATGAATTTTGCAGCGGAACACATCAACGTATGGCAATGCGAGGAGGACGGACCCAGTCTGCTCAACTGGTTGCGACGGAGTTATCCCGAGTTTGCCGCGACCGGCCTCTTTGTCCCGCGTGCGTTGGTGGGCAAGTACCTGCACGACTGCTATCTGGCCATCGTAGAACGTCTTGAAAAGCGTGCTCATCTAGCCAGGATCAAGGAGCAGGTTGTCGACCTGGTAGACACTGCTACAGGCTGGCGAGTCGTGACCGGTAGCCGCCAAGGTGTACGCGAATTCGATGAAGTCTTACTCACGGTAGGACACGAGGGATGGCGTAGTTCGGCAGTCGCCGGGCGGGAGATTGGCGTATTCGACATTCCCCACGTCTACCCGACCAATATTCAGCTTTCTCCGGCGATGGCACCGGCACAGAGCCACATCGCGATTCGCGGCATCGGCCTAACCGCCATCGACGCGATCCTTGCTCTCACCGAGGGCCGGGGCGGTAAGTTCCGGCAGACCAACCACGCGTTGGTCTACGAGCCCTTGGGAGATGAGCCAGCGACGGTTTATCCGTACTCACGGAGCGGACGACCAATGCTCGCGAAGCCAAACACGCATCAGATGTCCATTCCTGACCTGGAAGGGCTGTGGGAGCATTATGCGGGCGGTCTTGCCACGCTCGCCACTCGTGACCGTCCACTTCACTTTAAGGACGAGATCTGGCCGACGGTCGAATCGGCTGCCAAGGCCGCGCTATGCGCCGTCGGCGGCTCGGGCGCTCTGGAGTGGTTCGAGTCATGGCTGCACTGCTGTCCCAATGGCGACGAGTTCCGAAATCAACTCTCGGCATCGGTTGAGGTCGCTATGGGAAGAGTAGTGCCCGACGCTGCGTGGGCAATGGGCGAGGCCTGGCGTCAGCTGTACCCGACCCTGGTCGATTTGGTCAGCCATGACGGCATGACGAAAGACTCGTGGCCTCACTTTCGCGCCTTGGCGGCAGAGATGGAGCGTGTCGCGTTCGGTCCGCCGGTCGAGAACTGCCTCAAGTTTCTCGCGCTTATCGATTGCGGGTTGGTTTGTTTGACCTTATTGCAAGGGACCGTGGCGGCCTGCGAGTCGGGATGCAGAGAACTTCGGACCGTTCGCGGACGCCGAAATGCGAGAATCGATTGCCATGTGAACGCGGTACTTCCCAGTCCCTTGGCGTCGAATCCGAGGGGACCACTAAGTTCGCTTGCGCAACGTGGCAAACTTGTGCACCACGACAGCGGATGCGGTTACCAGATCGATCGCTTTGGCTGCCCCATTGCCGCCGACGGACAATCCTTGTGCGGCGTGACGCTTGTCGGTCGACCTACGGAAGGCGCGGTCTTAGGCAACGACACTTTGAATCCCGGTTTGCACCATGGACCGAGCCTCTGGGCGAAAAACATCTTCGAGCAGTTGCAACGGATTGAGAGGAGTACGCTATGAAAGCACAGATCGCGGTATCGAACGAAAATGCTCCTGGCCTCAACACGGATAAGTTACGCGAGGGGTGCCGTGGCGTCGTGCCGCTCCCGGGACGACTGGCCGATTGGATGCCTCCCCTTCTGTGTAAAGAACGCCTGCACCAGTGGGTAGATCACTACGGTTCGCCGCTGAACATCGTTAACCCAGAGCCATTCCTTACCCATGCCGCGGCGCTTTCGCAAGTCGCCAGCGAGCGAGGGTTGTCGTTTCGTCCTTTCTTTGCAAGAAAGGCCAACAAGTGCCTCGCATTCGTGGATGCTGCCGCCGATGCTCGGCTGGGAATCGACTGTGCGAGCAGCCAAGAGATTCAGCAGTCGCTAGCGCGCGGAGTGAGTCCGGACGATATCATTTGCACGGCCGCGGTAAAAGACGCCAATCTGCTTAAGCTCTGCATTGCAGCGGGCGTAACGATCGCCATCGACAACTTCCAGGAGCTGACCGCGGTCGACTCGCTGCTTTGGGAAGAGAACGCATCGGTTGAGCTGGCGCTGCGCATGAGCGGGTTTATCCACCGTGGGGATAAGCTACATTCGCGGTTCGGCTTTGACATCGATCAGTTCGATGAGTTGCTGAGTTTCCTGCGAGAGCATCCGTCGAGCTGGCGAAGCATCGCCGGGCTGCATTTCCATTTGGATGGTTATTGTGCTTCGCAACGCGTGTCGGCTATCCAGCAGTTGCTCCCGCTTGTCGATGTGTTGCGACGAGCCGGCGAATCTGTCTCATTCCTCGACATCGGCGGCGGACTTCCTGTCTGCTATCTCGCCAACGAGGCCGACTGGGTAAGCTTCTGGCTTGAGCATGAACGAGCGCTCACGGGGAAACGCGGGGAGATCACTTTTCGTAACGATCCTTTGGGCCGCTTCGTCCACGGCGAGGAAGTAATGGGTGAGCCGCGTGTCTACCCGTTCTACCAGCAGCTCACGCGAGAGGATTGGTTCGCCGCAATTCTTGATACCGAGATCGATGGCACATGCATCGCTCGGCAAGTGTCGTCGCGCGGCCTTAAAATGCAGTGCCAGCCGGGACGCAGTCTGCTGGATGACGCGGGGCTTACCGTTGCTCGTGTCGAAGGCGTCAAGCCACTGGGGGGCGATGACATTGCGGTGCAGCTGGCCATGAATGGCACGCAGTGCCGCACATCGAGCGTCGACTTCTGCATCGATCCGTTGCTGGTCGAACGTAGAGACACGGATCTACCGTTTTCTCCGCCTGGCGAAGAGACCGGCTATCTGTTTGGGGCCTACTGCACCGAATCGGACCTGATTATTAAGCGAAGACTGGAATTCCCCAAGGGAATAGGCGTCGGCGACTTGATTGTGTTACCGAACACCGCTGGTTACTTCATGCATTTCCTTGAGAGCCGCTCGCACCAGTTCTCGCTGGCAAAGAATCTGGTCTACGATCCCGCATCCCCCGAAGTGCCTCATCTCGATGAGATTGACGAGTCAGGAAGCGAGAGTGCGCTATGATCGTCAAACCATGCGATGAGGGATGAAATGTAATTCTCCAGCCAGCTCACGGAACGCTGGCGGCAATGCTTGCAAGCGAGTTTGCCGACGAGCGACGCTGTCCGTACTGGTTCGAGACAATCACTGCGATCGCAACGCACGATGATGGGCAGGTTGCATTTCAGTCCGGAGACCGTCACTACACGACTCAGGCCGGCGGACCTCAGGACTTCACCGAGGTAGAGACGTCAGCTGAACAGCGGCGCAAAAAAGTTCGAGACTGCTTGGAGGACTCCTACCGCAAGCACAGCTGGATTAGCCTACTCGAATCGGCCTGCGAGAAGCTGATCGGCGATGCCGTGCGCCGCTTCGGAATAATCGATATCCTCGTCAACAACGCCGCCTGTCAGGTTACGTGGGGCCTGGCGAAGCTGGCGATCAACCGCGGGGTGCGCGTCAACGCTGTGGCGCCGGGACCGGCCTGGATGCCCCTGATTTCCAGATCGGTTGAGAAAGAGAACGAACGGGAGTGTAGTTCTAACACTCTGCTCGGTCGTGCACCGCAACCCCCGGAGTTGGCTCCGCCCTATGTCTGGCTCGCGTCCCCCTCGGCGAGTTATGTCACAGGGTAGGTCTTCGGAGCGACCGGAGGGCAGACCTCCGTCTGATCGAGAACATGCGCTGGAGATAACTGATGAATACACTGCTGCTAGCCCTTACCGCTCCCGAAGGACTGCGAATCGTTCTAGCGGTCGCGGCGACCTGCGGTGCAATCCTGGCCTTTACGCGGGTGTGCGGCCTGCGGAGCTTCTCGAAAATGTCGGCTGCCGACTTCGCAATGACCGTGGCGGTGGGCTCCCTATTTGCATCGACAATTGCGACCGGGAAACAATCATTAATGGCAGGCATCTTATGCATCGCTTTGTTGTTCTCCGGGCAATGGATCGTCGCGTGGGCCAGGCGATGCTCACCAACAGTATCCCGGCTTGTCGATAATAAGCCACTGCATCTGATGCGTGGGTCGACAATTCTGGACAAACATCTCGCACGAGCGAACGTTAGCAGAGACGATCTCTTCGGCAAGCTGCGGGAAGCCAACGCACTGAACTACGATCAAGTTCTGGCGGTGGTCTTCGAAATAACGGGAGACATTTCTGTTCTTCATTCCACCGATGCAGAAGTGAGCCTAGAGCCCGACTTCCTGCGGGACGTTAAGGGGGACGATACCTAAAAAACGAGTAATGGCTCTAGGCAAAAAAGGCCTCACTTGCACAGATGGTGTTGTCTAACACAACCATCGCTAGCAAGGAGGCCTTCTGATGGGCAATTTTAACCAAGATCGTTTTCGACAACAGGTCAGTTTTCTGCGACGCCAGTTTCTTCAAGACGGCGACTTGCCTTTTACGAACGTCCTCTCGGAACAGATTGTTTCGCAAGCACTGACAGCGTCCAAGGTCGTTTGGAACGATAGCATCTACCCACCACTAGTAACGCTGTGGGTTTTTTTGAGCCAAGTTTTGAGTGCCGATCATTCCTGTCGGGCAGCCGTCGCGCGCTTACTTACGCATCGCCTATCCCAAGGCCAAAGTGAATGCTCGCCAGAAACTGGCGCGTACTGCCAAGCGAGAAAACGTTTGCCGGAGGAGTTTTTCTCCGATGTCGCACAAGAGACAGGACAAGCCCTTGATAAGAGTGTTCAATCGGACTGGCTTTGGAAAAACCGTCGTGTGTATTTGTTCGATGGCTCCACGGTAACGATGCCCGATACGCCTGAGAATCAGAATGCTTACCCCCAACATGATTTGCAGAAACCGGGTCTCGGCTTTCCGCTGGCACGCGTCGCCGCCATCTTTTCGCTTTCCTGTGGCGCGATTATTGACCTGGGGATTTGTCGTTATGCAGGTAAGGGGCAAGGCGAGTTGAGCGTGTTTCGCACGCTCTGGCACTTCTTTCGCCCTGGCGACGTGGTGCTGACCGATCGCCTCTATTGCACGTGGCGAGAGCTATGCACGCTCAAGCAGCGAGGCGTCGATTCGGTCTCTGGGCTGCAGGCGATGCGGAAGGCCGACTTCCGAAAAGGAAAGCGACTGGGTAAGGAAGATCACCTTGTTCAGTGGCCCAGACCGCAGATACGCTCGCTCAGTTGGCAAGCTCAGAAACTGCTACCCGAGTTTCTCACGGTCCGTGAATGTCGTATTCATATCAAGCAAGCCGGCTTTCGCAGTCAAGCAATCGTGGTTGTGACAACGCTACTGGATGTCGAGAAGTTTACCAAAGAGGATATTGGGGAGCTTTATCGAGCACGCTGGAATGTGGAACTCGATCTAAGGTCCATCAAATCGACGATGCAAATGCACGACTTGCGTTGCAAAACTCCGGAACTCGTCCGCAAGGAAATCTGGACGCACGTGTTGGCCTACAATCTCATCCGGACAGTCATGGCTCAAGCGGCAAGTGAGCACGACATTCAGCCGAGAACAATCAGCTTCAAAGGAGCCATGCAGACTCTGGAGGCATTTCAACCAGTCGTCGAATTCAGCGGTGAACGCAATTCAGAATTCCGCCAGGAACTCTATAACCAGCTACTGAAGTGCATTGCCAGCCATCGAGTTGCGAATCGACCCGACCGATTCGAACCACGAAAAAGAAAACGGCGATTCAAGCTCTACGACTTCCTCGACAAACCAAGGAACGAGGCCAAACTCGATATGCTCAAAGGAGTTAAAGAAAAGTAAGTGCCATTCGAGTTTCACGCTGACGCGTCGTAGATTCGGTCCTGTTTCTAGCGGCGGTCGATAAATCCTCGGTACTTAGAGGGCTATCGATTGCCTGCTCAACAATAGGGTGCCCATGAGCATCGCCAGCAACAGCGTTGAGGGCTCAGGCACGGCCGTCGAGGCGGCGGAGAGGGGGGCTGTCATGCCATAATTATTTTGCCACCCAAAGAGGTTGCCAACGCTCGGATTGCGTTGCCATTCGAGGAAGTCAGCTCCATCGACGTCCCCATCCTCATCGAAATCACCTGGTTCTGTATCGAACACGCCAGTGGTTTGAATGGAGAAGGTTGCTTCATAGAACTCGCCTGGTGTGATGAGAGTTCCATTAATGTTTGTTTGTAAGATCCGAATATGGTTCTTACCTGGAGAAGACGGAGCAGCGTTGTCGAATGACGCCACGCTCCCACCGGGGAATGTATCGACCAGCGTCGACATGCCGACAATCTGCTGGGGGGCATTCAGATAGTCCAAGTCTCTGAAATCCCAGATTAAATTCTGAACCGAGGATGGAGTTTGCTTAACATTCGTCAATCGGACCGTCAGTGTCCCTGCGGTAAAGTCTGCCTCCCAAAGAGACGCTGGCCCCCCACCGGAATTCAGGAAGTTTGAGAATTCGACGCCGCCACCCACCACCGCAACCGGAGGGTCGAAAATATTGGTAATGCCACCATATGCACCAACGTGCCCAAGAATCTGATCATCAAGGAGAGAGGCACGTGACGGACTTACCAGTGCGAAGCTCAACACAAGGCACAATAACAATGCTCGAAGTCTCATCAGCCATTTCTCTCACAAAGCTGCCAAACAAGTGGAAACAACATCAATTCTTCCAACCGGGAAGAAGCGGCAGCAAGTGGCTGCGGCTGGAACGAAACTCCGCTAGTATAAGTATGTTAGCCGAAACATTGAGCTTCAAGCAAGTTTTGGTGAAAAAGATTTCTTCACGCGATTTCCCATTTGATTTTACCTGGACCCAATTCTGGCTCGTCGGTTTTCTTGATCGCTTGTGGAGGAGATATCGACCTGCCGAAGGCCACGGACCGGCTTGCCTGCCAGCAGGCGATCGCGGTTGACCCAGAGCATTTCGCTCAGAGCTGCGGCGTCTCGCCGGTCCGTCTTCAGCTTTTTTCGTTCTTCCGGTTGGATCAGAATCACCTTGTGGCAGCGATAGTCGTGGAGCATCTTGATCAACCAGTCGTTGAAGCCGCACACTTCCAAAGTAGCGACGAACGATTCGTCGGCACCCAGTCGCTCGCGGGTGAGCCGTTCAAGGAATTCGTTGATCTTCTCCGGCTGCGTCGAAACCTGTCGAGCGAGCACTACATCGCCCTCTTCATTGCGGAGTGAAATCGTAAGTTGGCGTGCGTGCTGGTCGATTCCAAGGTATAACATCGTCGTGGTTCTCCTGTGGTAAAGGGAAGTGTTGAACAGCATCCCTAAGCGATAGGAGAACCGCTTCTTCTTTTCAAGCCTTCAAGACTCTTTCATAGATATCAACGCTAGTTTGGCAGCTCTGTTTCTGGCCGTGTCCTGGCACCCCTAATTGTCTGTGAATTAACAGGCGAATCTGTTACACTAGCTACCAGGGATGATGGAAGTCGGCAATTGCCTTCGTAGAGAAGGAAAATGCATGAATAAGCACCCCGCATCTGGCTCGATAGCGTCGCTCCTAACAATCGTAGTCGTCTCGCCATTTTTCGTCGCACTGTGTTTTGACTTAACTTCTCAGAACATTTCCCAAGCTGCCACAGTCTACAGTCAGACAAATCCTGACGAGCCACGGAGGTCTTTTAGCTCCGGAACTAGCCAAATAGTGGCGGACAACTTCGTGCTTACTGGGTCAAGTCAAAACGTGGTTCGTTCGTTGCGGTTTGTTGGTGGATACGGCTTAACAATGCCGCCACCACTCACGCCACCTCTAGACTCCCTGCCCAATGATGACTTTAGGGTCATATTCTTCGAGGATGCTGGAGGAGGTCCTGGTGTCCCAGTTGTGAATGGCGATTTTTCATCCCCAGAAGTTGTTGTACGAACTCCGAGAAGTGGTCCGTTGCTCAATGGCATTTACAATCCCATTGAATACTGGTTGGACCTAGGGGAGGGAATTGCACTTAGTACATCTGCAGTATATTGGCTGTCCATCTCAAATGATGCGGGGGATGAACACTTCTGGGGATGGGCACGAGGTAATTATTCATATGATGCCAATCTCGCTAGCACGTTCGATAGTGTTGAGTCAGGACCTTGGCAAGTTGGCTCCGGTGGTGGAATGTGGTTCGAACTCAACAATGTAAACGTGCCCGAACCGGCATCACACGTGTTGCTTTCTATCGCATTAAGCACCGCATTATTGAGCCACAGACGACGCTCAGCCGATTTCTGATTCCGTCTTTGGCTCTGCCAAAATTCGACACAATAACTAGCGTCGGAGTGAAACTCGAATGGCACTTACTTTTCTTTAACTCCTTTGAGCATATCGAGTTTGGCCTCGTTCCTTGGTTTGTCGAGGAAGTCGTAGAGCTTGAATCGCCGTTTTCTTTTTCGGGGTTCGAATCGGTCGGGTCGATCAGCAACTCGATGGCTGGCAATGCACTTCAGTAGCTGGTCGTAGAGTTCCTGGCGCAATTCTGCATTGCGTCCAACCATGAATTCAATGACCGGTTGAAACGCCTCCAGAGTCTGCATGGCTCCTTTGAAACTGATCGTGCGTGGCTGAATGTCGTGCTCACTTGCCGCTTGAGCCATGACTGTCCGGATGAGATTGTAGGCCAGCACATGCGTCCAGATCTCTTTACGAACGAGTTCCGGAGTTTTGCAACGCAAGTCGTGCATTTGCATCGTCGATTTGATGGACCTTAGATCGAGCTCATTATTCCACCTCTGCCGGTAGATAAAAGCCAGATCTGCTTTGGTGGTTTGCTCGGGGTCAAGTAAAGTTGTGACGACGATAATACTCTTCGTCCTAAAGCCTCGTGTTAGAACGTGAATGCGCGTCTCTCGCACGGTGATGAAGTCAGGAAGCGACTGATAGGTCGCCCGATCCACCGCTCGAATGGAAGAAGGCTTTTTCCAGCGAACGATATGATCGTCTTTGCCCAGTCGTTTTCCTTTGCGAAAGTCGGCTTTACGGTTGGCTTTGTTGAGCCGGCTAACGAGATCGAGACCACGTTGTTGGAGCATCGCGATGTTGGCCCAATTGGCCATCAGCCGATCACCTAGCAGAATGTCTCCGGGCGACAGGATATCCCAGAGTTTGCGGAGTAAACTGACCTCGCCCTGTCCCTTGCCGGCGTAACGGCATACCCCCAGACCAACAATCGACCCACAAGAAAGAGAAAGGATCGCTCCGACCCGGGCGATCGGAGATCCTAACCCTGGCCGCTGCGTCGGAATTTGCGGATAGGCCTGTTGGTTCGCTGGCGTATCTGCCATGGTGACCGTCGTCCCATCGAACATATAAACGCGGCGTCCCTTCCAAAGCCACTTCGGATCCACCTGAGAATCTAATACGCGGCCAACCTGGCAAGCCACCGCTGAGAAGAACCTTTCAGGCAAACGCCTTCGGGCTCGGCAGTAGCTGCCGGTAAGAGCCGAGCATTCGCTCTCTCCGTGAGCAAGTCGATGAGCGATGAGTCGAGCAACGGCCCCTCGGCACGAATGGTCTTGGCTGAGCACTTGGCTCAGGAAGACCCAGAGGGTAACCAGCGGCGGGTAGACGCGGTCTTTCCAGGTCACTTCCGCGTCTGTCAGTGCCTGTGAAATGTGCTCCATCGACAAAATATTCGTGAAAGGTAAACCGCCTTCTTGCAGAAACTGTCGCTGCAGAAATCGGACTTGTCGACGAATGCGTACTGGATTAGAAAGACACATCGTAAGGCCTCCTTGCTGGTGATGGGTTCTTTGACAAAACCATCTGAGCAAGCGAGGCTTTTTTTGACGACGTCAGTTCAGCAAGGACTAAAGAAAGCACTGCTGCGATAGCGATGCTTAGGAGTTGGGGTGAAAGGACTTAAAGAAAAGTAAGTGCCATTCGAGTGAAACTCGAATGGCACTTACTTTTCTTTAACTCCTTTGAGCATATCGAGTTTGGCCTCGTTCCTTGGTTTGTCGAGGAAGTCGTAGAGCTTGAATCGTCGTTTTCTTTTTCGGGGTTCGAATCGGTCGGGTCGATTCGCGACACGATGGCTGGCAATGCACTTCAGTAGCTGCTCGTAGAGTTCCTGGCGCAATTCTGCATTGCGTCCAACCATAAATTCAATGACCGGTTGAAACGCCTCCAGAGTCTGCATGGCTCCTTTGAAGCTGATTGTTCTCGGCTGAATGTCGTGCTCACTTGCCGCTTGAGCCATGACTGTCCGGATGAGATTGTAGGCCAGCACATGCGTCCAGATCTCTTTACGAACAAGTTCCGGAGTTCTGCAACGCAAGTCGTGCATTTGCATCGTCGATTTGATAGACCTCAGATCGAGTTCATTATTCCATCTCTGGCGATAAATGAATGCCAGATCTTCTTTGGTGGTTTGCTCGGGGTCAAGTAAAGTTGTGACGACGATAATGCTCTTCGTCCTAAAGCCTCGTGTTAGAACGTGAATGCGCGTCTCTCGCACGGTGATGAAGTCAGGAAGCGACTGATAGGTCGCCCGATCCACCGCTCGAATGGAAGGAGGCTTTTTCCAGCGAACGATATGATCGTCTTTGCCCAGTCGTTCTCCTTTGCGAAAGTCGGCTTTACGGTTGGCTTTGTTGAGCCGGCTAACGAGATCGAGACCACGTTGTTGGAGCATCGCGATGTTGGCCCAATTGGCCATCAGCCGATCACCTAGCAGAATGTCTCCGGGCGACAGGATATCCCAGAGCTTGCGGAGTAAACTGACTTCGCCCTGTCCCTTGCCGGCGTAACGGCATACCCCCAGACCAACAATTGACCCACAAGAAAGAGAAAGGATTGCTCCGACCCGGGCGATTGGAGATCCTAACCCTGGCCGCTGCGTCGGAATTTGCGGATAGGCCTGTTGGTTCGCTGGCGTATCTGCCATGGTGACCGTCGTCCCATCGAACATATAAACGCGGCGTCCCTTCCAAAGCCACTTCGGATCCACCTGAGAATCTAATACGCGGCCAACCTGGCAAGCCACCGCTGAGAAGAACCTTTCAGGCAAACGCCTTCGGGCTCGGCAGTAGCTGCCGGTAAGAGCCGAGCATTCGCTCTCTCCGTGAGCAAGTCGATGAGCGATGAGTCGAGCAACGGCCCCTCGGCACGAATGGTCTTGGCTGAGCACTTGGCTCAGGAAGACCCAGAGGGTAACCAGCGGCGGGTAGACGCGGTCTTTCCAGGTCACTTCCGCGTCTGTCAGTGCCTGTGAAATGTGCTCCATCGACAAAATATTCGTGAAAGGTAAACCGCCCTCTTGCAGAAACTGTCGCTGCAGAAATCGGACTTGTCGACGAATGCGTACTGGATTAGAAAGACACATCGTAAGGCCTCCTTGCTGGTGATGGGTTCTTTGACAAAACCATCTGAGCAAGCGAGGCTTTTTTTGACGACGTCAGTTCAGCAAGGACTAAAGAAAGCACTGCTGCGATAGCGATGCTTAGGAGTTGGGGTGAAAGGACTTAAAGAAAAGATAAGAGCCATTCGACTGGTACGCCGACGCAGATTTGGGGTGCCGCTAAAGTAGTAAGGACATACCTACATTTGAAGTTGGTAGGTAACTCTTCGGGTCGTCGGTCTTTGCTCGGGCTCGCTGCTCACGGCTGCTCACGGTTGCTCAGGCGTAAGTTCTTCTTTCGGTTCCCAGCGCAGCGCGGCAATCAGCGCTTCGCCGTATCGTTGCCACAGCTCGTCGGGGTCTTCGGTTTCGTCCTTTGGCATTTCCAGCGTGATAATCGGTTTGCCTAGTGACTCGCCGACGAAAGAGCCGAAAGAGCCGGGGCGGCCACCCAGTTTCTTGACCTTCAGCGGGCATTTTTCTGCCATTACCTTGGCCAGTTCCTCGCCGGGGCCGTCGTAGTCGATGCAGTTGATCGGTTGGTGAATGCTAATCACACGACTTGGAAAGTATCGACAGACCACCCGCATCAACACACGTGACTCGGGTTCGGAGAGCGGCGTGTCGCCGTGCAGGTTGACCTTCTTCAGCTCCCAGTTACCTGCCGGGAAGTTGCGGTTCAAGTCCACGCCACGAACATTGAATCGCTTCTGCGCCGCAAAGCCGTCTGGATTCGCCACCGGGACAATTACCACTTGCTTACCGGTAAGTTCCTGCGGATTGGCTATTAGCCACTCTTGGAATGGTTTCATCAGTGGCGTGCCAGCATCTTCGTCGCCGTGGATTGTGGCGATCACTAGCAACACGTCCGACCCCTTCCCATAGACGATGCACTCGATTGGACGACCTTCGAACGACTTGCCGACTTCTATGATATTCGGCTCAGCTACAGCAGAAGGTTCTCCGGCGGCGAAACCCGAGCCAATGTTGGCCACCACTATCGATAGCCAAAGTGGCGCAATGAACGTACGTAAATTATTACGGCGAAGCGATGGAATCTCAAACTGCATGATCAAACCTGGAGGTGTTGCTGGTGAGTTACTGTTATAGAGATACTGAAGGCCCTGGCAAGTCAGAGTCCATTGATTGATCGTATTCTTGCTTTACCAGTTTCTTCATCGCTTCTGCTTCTGATATTCCTGATTCGCGGCGCATCTCCTTGTCAGGGCAGCAGCCAAATCACCGTAGCCCCTTCGTTGCTCTCTCGCCCATCGGCCCGCACTGCGGTAACTTTTTGATGTCATCTGCTGGATCTGATTCAGGTCGGAGGCGTTGAAGACGAAATTGCTGTCTTTGATTCCTGAAGCGATCAACTCACAGTTCGGTGCGTTGCCTACCGCGCGGTACAGGTTGTACGACGCCGCATCGGCGTTCCCTGACCAGGAGAGATCGATCTGATCGCTCTGTCCGTTCCGCTTGATCTTGAGGTTTGAGGGAGCGGCAACAGGGCAGTAGGCTGGGATGTCGATGACCACATAAGTCTGGCCCTCGAGCGTCTGAATGCGGGCCTCGTCACGGCCTTGGTCAACGAAATTGACGGGCTGACCCGCTGTCGTCTGAATCACGGCCTGGGCGACATTGGGATATCTCAATGTCAAGGGCGCACCCACTTTGGACAGCACCTCCAGGCGACTGGCTTGGCCACCGGCCCACTGTGCAGAGACTTCAAAATTTCCTCTCGCTATGACACTTCGGTAGCCGGCAACCGGGCTCATTCACCATTCGGACCGTGGCGGCCAGTACGCAGCCAAGGAATATCGAGCCATTCTATCCCGCGCTCAAATGCGGCAAAGCATGAGCCGGGCTGGAGACTGCTACGACAACGCCTTCATGGAATCTTGCTTTGGCACCCTCAAGACCGAATTAGAAATGGCAACTTACCAGAGCTATGAAGAAGCACGCAGAGAAATCCAAGAAACCATCAACTACTATAACGCACTGAGACGACATTCCTCGATAGATTACCTGTCACCCAACCGATTCGAGACAACCTGCCAGACTTAAGGGATGACGCGCCCGTCAAGTCTGGGCCACCTCACGCCCTCCGGAGTACAAGCTGTTTTCGGTGATCTGAATTCGTTCGCTGGCCGTGCCACCGAACACGTTGATCCCCATATAACCATTGCCCATTGGGATGGAACGCTTGACCCAGCCGGCATCGCTGTCCGGGGCAGGCTCGTCGTACCAAAGCCTCAGAGTCTTGCCCGGTCCGTCTGCGATCAATCCATTGTTCTGTTGCGCAACCGCCAGATCGTGCTGGCATCCCACCCAGAGGGGTGCGAGTAGAATGAAGGATGCAGTCACTACTTTGCTCACTCGCAATTTCTCTCCAAAGTGTTTACTCAGATGCGATGTCATTGGCCCTCTTCCGTGTGGAATCGTTCGGTCATTTTCGCAAGTCAATGCAAATCAACTTGCCTGTCGCATTTCGCACGTACAGCAGGCCCTCACACAAAACAGGCGGCGTCCAGCACTTTCCTTGGATGACCTGACAGCTAGCCAGCAATTCAAACTTTTCAGGCGTTGGCTTAAGGACAAGTAGCTCTCCCTCGTCACTGAGTGCGATGATACGCTCGCCCGCCAGCAGCAACGACCCTATGCCGTAGCCACGCTCTTTCCATCGCAGTTCGCCGGTTGCGTGATCGATACAGCGAATCGTCCCATTCCGCCGACTGTGAGTATTTCCATCGAATCCGAACAACGAGCCTTCATGTAGCACACAACTATTCATGTGGTTGCGCATGTTGCGATTGTCGTAGATGCGTGCTAACTCGCCGTCTTTGAGTTGAAGGAGCGTACAGCCGCGATTGTATCCGCTTGATAGAAATAGGGTGTCGCCGGTGATTATTGGCGTGCAGGAATTGGTTGGATGCGAGGTCTTAAACGGTGCCCTGGCAACTTCATGGCCATTGTGGGCGTTGACGATCAATAGAAAATCGTTGTTCAGCGAGGCTACCAGCGTTTTGCCAGACTCAGGGTGCGTAAATTTGACGGGTGAGCTGTAACCGGGGCGAAATGCGTCGGTTTGCCAAACTGGGGCTCCAGTGGTTCGATCAAACGCAGCAGTTCTGCCCGCTTCAACGATCACGAGCTCTTCGACAATCAATGCAGAACCAGAGAAGCCCCAGTTTGGCATCTTGACGCCCAATTCCACGGCAAGGTCTTTTGTCCATTGCGGCTCGCCATTCTCTATGTCGAAGCAAACAAAGTGGCCCTCTTTGCTAACCGTGTAGCCGAGGCCGTCATGAATGGTTGGTGTTGCGGCAGGTCCCCCTTCGTGCAATCGGTTTATTAGTTTGGCTGGGTAGGTGTGCTTCCACAGCACATCACCCTTGGTCGCGTCGAGTTGCCAAATGATGTCCTCTCGCGGAGGCGATCGCTTCCGCTTCTTGCCCTTTACATTATCAGGATCAGACTCGGCACTATCGGACGCAGCAGCAGCTTCTTCAACTTCGAAGGATTCAATTTCGACGGAGCCCATTGTGTAGAGCTTGCCATCGGCCACGGAAAAGCTGCTAAATCCAATGCCGACTTCTGCCGTCCACAATTGGGGAGGGCCCGATTCGGGCCAATCGTGTGACCAATCAGTCTCCGTAGAGATACCATCGAAGCGGGGACCACGCCAACGGGGCCAGTCGCCAGGTTCGCTCGCGGTAGAGGAAACCGTGTCGCGTGTAGCGCCATTCTCTGCGCGAAGCACAGGGCCAGTTAGCAAGCAACAAGCCAGCACGTACACGTAGAAACGGCACCTTAAACGGAAATGCATTTTGACAATCCTGTGTCTAGTTGAGAGCAGTCTTGCACGGAAGACTTCAGCGAGACCTCATTGGCGAGACGGCTGTTGCTTACGGAATTCACCAATTCAGTATATTAGTCCTTTGTTCGAGAACCTGCGGGCATGGAACTGGTGCCCTCAGAAAACCTGAACGTTGCAACAATCCTACCACATCGGAACTTGCCCTCACGCTGGGAACGGGAAGCAAGAACGAGTTGAGAATCGAACTATCAGATTGAATGACACGCTGGCTCCAGTCTGACAGCGATCCCTCGCACAACCAACAGTTGACGGGGCAGATTACCTGGAGTGGCAGCGCGATCCGGGTAGAGGCTACCTCGCCGGTTGATTGCAAACAGCAGAAAGAGTCAAGAGTGTGCGCACTGGCGTGCAGTCCAACTCCACTCCGAGTGTGTCACAAGCTCAGAGTTCTTTCGCCTCTCTACGTCTCACGCCCCACGAGACCCTTTGCCACAAAAGTGGAATTAATTAGGTGCTTCATTCGCCCAGTCATTCCTTCGGAAACAATTTCATAGAAAGAGCCCCGCACGCGCGAGGCGTACGAGGCTTTCTCTCGTTGAAGTATTTCCCAAGATTATTCGCGACCTCGATGACTCACTGTCAACATCGCGATCCCAAAGAGACCGATGAGCAGGCTACTCGGCTCGGGAACTGCTGACGAAACCGCGAGGAGCGGAGCTGGGGTGATACCGTACTGGGCATGCCAAATGCCAAGATCGGCTAGGTCGACATCGCTGTCACCGTCGGCGTCGCCGGTGGCGTTCGTGGCTCCGAACGGGGTCGGAAAGTTCGTTTGCCAGGTCAGGAAGTCGGTGCCGTCCACATCACTATCGTCGTCGAAGTTGGCGTCGAGAACCGGGACGTCGATCATGGTCATGTTCACGTCGAGTGCATCCAGCTCGTCGTCCCAGATATCTTTGCCTTCGTAGCGGGGGTTCGGCACGCCCCACGAAGCTCCGCCACCTGAGCGAACCGTATCGATGCCGAGCGCCTCAGCATTGATGAAAATCCCCGGTGCCCATGTGCCGGGTCCGACGAGAACCGGCACAAGAATGTCGCCTTCGGTGATTTCCATGCCGGAGCCGAGTGCATCGAGCGTCGGTGTTGTTAACAATGCTGAGTTGCGTCGTAGCGAGAACAGCAACATGTCGGTCTGCTGCGTTCCGTCAGGTCCACCCAACCAACTATAGGGCCCGGTGACTGGATCGTATTCGGGATTGTCGTTGTTCCAAAGCACTAGAGCGTCCAGATCGTCCGCATCAAAGTCGTTTGGGCCTTGGTGTGGCATACCGCCGTTGAGACCTAAGAAGCGCGAATCAGCAAACAGGCCGGGTGCTGCACCGCTCAAATCACTGACCAGCACATCGCCACCAACAAAACCATTCGCGATCGCTGTGCCGGTATTGACCGGTGGTCCGGGCTCGAACGGTTCGGGAAATGCAGCATCCAGGGAGAAGTAAACGTTACGCGGAAATTCATTCTGGAAAATCGGTGTATCTCCATCCCAGGCGTCCAAGTTGTCGCCATGGTCAGGCAAAATACCTACCGACGGCGGATTCGGTTCAACCAGATTGAGCGTGGGACCACCAAAGGGAGGCGCACCGTTGCCGTCATAGATGCCGAGGTTTGTCCCAGGAGCAAGGGGTCCGAAGCCGCCCGGCATGGTATGCGAGCGATAGACATCGGCTGAAGCCTCCATTGCGCCGAACGCACCTTCAGTCGTGACCGAAGGACCGACACCCATACCGTTGCCTATAGCGAACTCGTCGACAGAAAACGACCACGAATGTCGGAAATGAGTAGGGTCAGGATGCAGCGGCTGGGAGAAGAAGTCTTCAGGAAAGAAATGACCATCATGGCCGTAGGATAATGCGTCCAGCTCCCGGACTTCGTCTTGTGAGTTCACACCAAAACCAGCGATGGCAAGCGTGCCAGGCCCAAACCCGGCGGGTATCGCAAGACCCGGCACGGGGCCCAGACCAGGCGTCAAAATATCAGCTGCGGAGTACGGTCCTGAGCCACCCGGAGGGACTGCTGTCGGCCCCTGAAAATCGACCGAAAAGGTAGGGGGGGTTGCCCAAGCATTGCCTGCCAGCATCGCCAGTGCCCCATAGGCACACATCAACGACTTGACTCGATTCTTGATGTCCATGACTCTTTCTCCTGTGGTTGAGGCCCTAAAAACTACAGTGCGGTGCAAGGCGAAAGCTGCCCTGCTACTACGTACCTCAACAGGCCGCCATGGAGCCCGACAGCAAAACTGGAAAAGTCTTGGAAATGCTCAAGTCGCACACCGGGGTGCCCTAATCGCCGTTTGAGAGTTCACGTTTGAGCGGCGTTTGCGGTTTCGACTTTGGATGTCGAGAGGGGCTGCGCAGCCCGGGCCGTGCCAGTGCTTCTCACTGGCAAGATCTGTGCATTTCTGGCGCTGGCCGAGACGAGGGCACCGGGCGTCGGCGTTTCACGCCGAACGCACGAAGGCACATCCCTAAAGTGCACAGGACTGGTACGCCGACGCGGGTTAGCTTCAGTCCGTAACTGCCCTCGGCGTTTCACGCGGAGGCAGGATGCACCGGGCAATTCAGCACTTAGGACGACGCCTCCTGAGCAGGTTAGCGGTGGCCTAATCGGGCCACATTTCATAGTGAGACCCTGGATACATCGGTCCCATCGTAGTGCGATAGCGGGCAGTGAACTCGTCTCTGTGTTCCCATTCTTCGTAACAATGCCGATGCATGCCGGAATCTGAATACTGCCATAGCGGGTCGTTCTCGTCTGCAATGAAGTGCGTGGTTGCAACAATATCGTCGCCCTCGGCCAACACAGAGCCGCAGATAGAGCACTTCGACCGCCCCAGCAGTAGCATTGCCATTGTTTTGCCCGTTGCTCTACGTCCAAAGTTTCATGCCGACGCGTCGATGCTCTCGCCGTTTGGTGCATCCCGCTCGACCGAGACATCCCATCCAAGCTCATCGAGTGATGCTCGTATTCTCTCCGCCTCGCCAAAATCTGAGAGCTGCAACCTAGTCGCTACACCTTCCAACGCGTGGTCAATGCACTGCTTTGACCGCTTCAAGCCTAGGTTGGTCTCACGATTCAACAGCCGTGTCGCAGAGACCTTCTTAGCTCCCACTCTCCAACCCGACAGCACTAAGACCGGCACTGCTTCAACGTGGGTGTCTCCGGTGTCTAGGTAGTTCTGTACGTAGTAGTCGACCCGCCGTGCTGTTCCCGTGATGTGCATAGAGTCATCGCGGGAATCGACCAAAATCGGAGCATTGCCGGCCAAAGCGTCTCCGATTTCATTCGTTTGCAAGAATCGCTTCGACTGGTAGAAGAATACCCAACCGCAAGCCACTTCCAGTGTGTGCTCGTCGAGGATGGCCAACTCACCGGATATCTCGACAGACCCGAGACTTTCGAGATAGGCCTCTACCGCTCTGCGTGCTTCGTGGAGTTTCATGTCGCCACCGCCAGTTCTCATCGTCATCCGGTCATCTATGACGGAGCTTCGCTGTCATTGTAGACTCGATACTCAAGTTCGAGCGACTCCAAGACCGCAGTCACTTCGGCCAGGTATTCTGGGCGGAGATGCTCTATCACCTTTGTGTGCGAACCGCGACCGAGAATCGCTTGCACTTCTTCGGCATCGTCTAGCCACCCAAGTCGAGTTTTAAGTTCTGTCGCGAGTTCAAAAGACGCATCAGGAATCGCAGGAATGATGACGGTTTTGAGCGAGCTGGTCATACGGGCACGATTGGGTTTGGGCCGCCTTTGTTGCAGGCCTTCTTAATCTTCTAGGCGTCGTTGAACAGTGACTCTTCAAGCCTGCCAAACCTAGTGTCGGATTCACCGTTTAACGCATTCTAGCAGAGGTCCGCTAAGTACAAATGAGTGACCCACCTTAGCATCTAAGCATTTCACCCGAAACTGCCTCAGATTCATTGGCAGAGGCAGCTTTGAGAATGTCCCGTAAGTGCGTCGGCGTACCAGTCCTGTGCATTTTGCGGAAATCTCGAAACTCCCTCAACTTTATCGTCCGAATGCACTTGGGACCGGCTTTCCGATCTGTCGGTCGATGAAGCCACCAGCTCGCATGGCTAACCCAAAGCAGGGTAGCACCGACAGCCATGCGCGGTGAGCGCTGCCACTTGGTCAACGTCATTCGCATAGTTGTCGGTGACGCCTGCGACAGGAGGTCTGACAAGTTACCAACCGAATGAACCTCCCGTGCTGCGCACACCGACAATCCTTCGTGGTTTGCGTCAGAAGTGCAGAGTACAACGCGAAGGACTGTCGGTGGTACCCGCTAACAACGATGTCGAGAGCAGCGTTGAGAGCGACATCGCCCAAGCGTCGCCAGGAGGACGCTCAATCCGGCTATCGCCAGGTAGAGAGTCGTTGCTTCGGGAACGGCAACAGAACTAGCGATCGCTGGGGTTGGCACGGTGCCGAACTGCGTTTGCCAGAGCCCAAGATCTGTGGAATCGACTTTTCCGTCATCGTCCGCGTCGCCTTGGCTGCGAGTGGCACCACTGGTGATTCCAAAACCGAGCTGCCAAATCAGAAAATCGATGCCATCGACATCTCCATCCGTGTCGAAATCAGACGGGTGTAGCGCCCTGGCAACGAAATTCAAATCGACCACGGTCCCCGTGGCTCCTACGGAGTTGGTTACAGGACCATCAGAGGGGCCCAGGTAGATTGATTCTGATGCGAGACCCGACGAGTCGCTCATCAAGTTATGTCCGATCGACAAGGAAGCTGTCGATGTTTCATCGGGGTCGATCACGGTGAAGTCAATGGTCGCGAAAAGGAAGCCGCCAGTCGATTCGTAAAATGGATCGCTACTGCTGGTGGTGGGGCCGATGCCTGTACCGAATCCTACGAGAGGAGCGAGTGCTCCACCTTCGATGCGACTGACTTCTGCATCGGTTACAGATCCATCACGAATCAATCCCGGTAGCCAACGCGTGTCGGCTCCTACCGAGGGGTTGTAGATGGTTGAACCTGTAAAGCGGATCGCCGAGCCACTCTTATCAACATCGAGACTAATGCCGGTCAGTAGCGCATCTGGCTCAACCCAAATATGAAACGACCCACCAGCAGGTAGAAACTCCAATGTTTCCTGCGGCGAGACGGGAGCGGCGCTTTGACCAGCACCGTCTGCAGAGAGGTAAACAAGTGTGGCTGCACGACTTAAGCCTGGCGCTAGCAGAATGCACGCTAACAATCCAGACTTCGCTACGGCCGGCAAAGTCATGGACGAAGCCATGATCGCCTTAGGGGGGCGTGCTGTTGATTTCATCATCAGCCTAAAAATTTTCTGAATCGATAGGGTTGATCTGCTCTAATTGTACTAACTCTGGCCGTTGATTCCATCGTTGAGCATCTTTTTCGCAATGAGTAGCGATCATTCTATCACTCTCTGGATTGCCAACCTCAAACTACAGGACGACGACCAAGCGCAACGCGAGATTTGGGAACGATATTTCCAGCGTCTCGTTGGCTTGGCTCGCTTCAAGTTGGGCAATGCGCCACGTCGTTCAGCGGACGAAGAGGACGTGGCGTTGAGCGTGCTGCACTGTTTTTTTGCAGGGGTAAGTGAGGGGCGCTTCCCTGAGCTGCGTGATCGAACCAACCTTTGGCCTCTTTTAGCAAAAATTACGTCACGCAAGGCAATCAACCAACGCCGGCACGAACTTCGTCAAAAACGTGGCGGCGGGCGAGTGCGAGGTGAGTCGGTATTTTTGAATGCCGAAGACGCATCGATGCTAGGACTAGCGGAGGTGATGGCCGATGACCTGACGCCGGCCTACTTGGCAACACTCGAAGAGGAGCGATTACGACTATTTGATGCTTTGCCGGACGATGTCTTGCGATCCGTTGCGAGAAAGAAACTCGAAGGGTTTCAAAATGCCGAGATAGCGGACGAACTGGGGGTGACCGAACGGACCGTCGAAAGAAAATTGAACCGAATTCGTAACCTGTGGCTGAGCAAGATCGGACCCGGCAGGGATACCGAAGTCGAGTAATAGCAGCAGCTTGAAGCGGATTTCATACATCACCCAAAAAATTGTTAGAATTACTGTCGGGCAATGCGTCCCAACGGTGAGATGTCAATTGTTGCGTAGCTTCCTGCAGCCAACGCTACGTACATGAAGCAACATGCGACTGGCTAGGTCAGTCAATTTGACATCAATGGTTATTTCCGAGTACTGGACAGCGTCCTCAATGTTACGAATCCATCACCTCATTGTTTTGACTGCTATGGGAGTCAATGGTGTTCTCGGGATTGAGCGGTGCGCCGCGCAAAGTGAGTGGATTTCCCCATCGCCAGGTGTGTGGAGCGATTCGAGTAATTGGTCTGCGGGCGTACCTGACGGCAGCGGGGACATTGCACAGTTTGGCGCGCAGGCAGGTCCCTCGCTCAATGTGGCGATCATTGAAGCGCCGATCACCGTGGGCGAAATCCAATTCCTAGGCCCTGGCTCGGTTACGATCCAAGGTTTACAGGACCTGAACCTCGACACAGGCATGTTTGGCATACCTCCGACGGTCTTCGTTGATGGTTCAGCTCCGTTTGCTTCCATTCAGACGGGCCTCGTGGGAAACGATGGACTCGAAAAAGTGGGTGAGGGAACACTCTTCTTGGATGGAAACGTTAACTATTTCGGCCCTACGATAATCACGGCAGGTAACCTCGCCCTGGGGCCGACAACGGCAATTAGCAATGGTCCCGTGATTGTACGTGAGGGCGCAAGTTGGGAAGTCGCGAGCCAAGCCAGCTATCCTTTAGCAGCAGGGCAGACGCTGGTTGGTGGCGGTGTTGTTCGTGCCAACGAGCTGCGTGTGCCGAACACCAGCCTCGTGCGCCCAGGCGATGGAGTCGGAACCTTGGCGATCGAGGGATCGCTCAAGCTCGACGGGGCTCAG
This sequence comes from Adhaeretor mobilis, assembly GCF_007741515.1. Taxonomy (GTDB): domain Bacteria; phylum Planctomycetota; class Planctomycetia; order Pirellulales; family Lacipirellulaceae; genus Adhaeretor; species Adhaeretor mobilis. The sequence goes on along the minus strand of NZ_CP036263.1, from coordinate 3,323,646 downwards.
CAAGCGCCGACCGGGGGACTTCAGTTTGATTTGTCCGCAGATCCCGCAGCGGGGTTTAGCGGCAACGATTTCATTCAAGTCGATGGGGACGTAGAAATAGCAGGGAATCACCACGTGCTGGTCACGCCTATCGACAATCAGATGGCAGCTGGATTTTATCCTCTGATTTCCTATTCCGGAGTACTCAATAGCCAAGCTGGCAGTCTACTGCCTGTGCATTCAACACGGCTTAACATGACTATCGACACGACCGCTCCGGGAGAGATCTTGCTAGGAGTGAGCGGCTTGAAGGCCAATCTGACCTGGGAAGGAAACACCAATACTGCTTGGGACATCGGCGAGACTGCCAATTGGCAGGGCGAAGATGACCTCTTCTTCGATCTCGATTGCGTGCATTTTGACGATTCAGCAACCAACTTCGAAGTGAATGTCACTCAAGACGTGAGGCCAGGTAGTGTGAACTTTAATAACCACGTGCAAGATTATCAGCTGTCTGGGCCCGGTGCGATTCGCGGCAATGCGCCGTTGGTTAAGAATGGAGCTGCGAGAGTCACCTTCTTGAATCAAAGCGAGTTCTCCACGGTCGATGTCCAAGACGGCACGCTCGAAGTAGGCTTCGAAGCCAAAATCATGGCCGCTGATTCTACGAACGTTGCAGCGGGTGGAAATCTGCAACTCAATCTTGGGCGCGTCGAGACACCGCAGCTGTCAGTGAACGCAGGAGGTCAGCTAACGGGTAACGGACTGATCACCGGCAACGTTGTCGTTGGCGATGGGTTCCCAAGTGCGAATCCGGCAGTGCTGAGTCCTGGGTTTTCCCCTGGTCTGATCGAGATCGATGGCGACCTGGAGTTGCAGTCTGACGCCGAGACCGTCATCGAAATTTCAGGTGTCGCCGGCAATCCACATGACATGATTGTGGTCTCTGGCGACGCGGCGCTTGACGGTACGCTGCAGATAGCTGCCATTGACGGATATACACCATCTGCAGGCGATCAATTTACGGTCCTGATGAGTGGAGATTTGGACAATACGGTCTTTGCGAATGTCGAAGCAGCACGGATGGGCGATATCATCCTCTGGCCCGAGTACAGCACAACCGCGATGACAGTCATCGGCGCGCTTGTTGGCGACATGGACCTAAGTGGCACGGTCGACACGGACGACATCACTCAATTCGCTTTCGCACTGCGCGACAACGAAGGGTACAACGCCGCTCTCTATGCCACATATCACATTGTTGCCGATATGGATGGTAATGGCCGCGTCGACTTCGGCGACATCTCCGATTTCTCTGACGAAGTCGGACAAAACAGCCCGTTGTCATCTGCAGAAGTTGCTGAAATTATCCTTGCCAGCTTCGCCGTACCGGAACCTTCGACCTGTTGTTTACTCCTAACTGCTGGTTGCACGCTACTTTTGAAGCGTCGGCGAACTTCGCAAGCACGTACTCAGCGGGCCGGATTCACGCTTATCGAGCTCTTGGTGGTCATTGCGATCATCAGCGTCCTGATTGGACTACTACTCCCAGCAGTTCAAGCCGCCCGCGAAGCAGCTAGGCGTACCACTTGTTTAAACAATTGCCATCAGCTCGAGACTGCGTTGCACAGTTACGAGAGTCAGCACGGCGCATTCCCAGCCGGTGCGCGTTCCCATAGACAACCATTCGTGAATAGCGTGAGCTGGCAAGTTTTGCTCCTGCCTTTCATCGAACAAGGCGAACTCTATGATCGCATCAATCCCGACTCTGACGGGGGGGTAGGCATCGATGGGCATAACCAGGCAATTCACGTAGTCGACATGTTTCATTGTCCATCTTCCGAAGCTCCAAACACCGACGGAAGAACTCGTAACGGCACGAACTATGTCGGTGTCGCTGGTGGCGGAAGCGGAGACGGAGTTCTCGACCTAGAGGATAAAGACTGCGGTGATCTGTTTATCGACGGAGTGCTAGTCTATGATAGTGCCACGACTGTCTCTGACATTACCGACGGTACCAGTCACACGCTCACCTTCGGCGAGCGAATCTACCAAGTCGAAGTTTGGACCCACGGTGCTTTCTGGGGTGGCAGCTCGGCGAATCTGATATGCGCCGCTTCGATCAAGAATCTTCGCTATCCCGTTAATGCCAATCTAGAACGGGTGGGTTACTGGGTGCGCGATCAAACGGTCCCGACGGATAAACGCAAACTCAACGGCAATGATCTCCTCTTCGGTAGTCACCACCCGGGCGGCGCTCACTTCGCGCTGGCCGATGGTCGGGCACAATTCTTTGCTGAGGATACCGATTTTACGGTTCTGCGAAACATGGCGACCCGAAATTGTGGAGAAGCTGGCCCGTAGGCCGCCTATTCGACAAGAGAACTGCTGGTCGAACTATTCCTCTTCGTCAAGCAGGACATCGTTTTTCGTTAACTGGCACGCTAGGCGATAAAATTCCTCTGGCGAAGTTGGCCATTCCCGATTGATTCGGTCAACCACTGGCGGCACCTTTTGCATCGCAGCGTGCTGCTCCGTGGTTGCGATACTGCTGGCAGCGGTTTTCTGCATCGTTGTCTCCAGCAAGCGGACTTGTTGCCCGACGTTCGATTCTTTGCGATTCGATAATTGCTGTCGCAAGACGATCGCTTGATCGAGTGAGTCGCGTGCTGCTGAGTCGTTGTCTTGGAGATGCTGAAGTTGAGCGATTCGTTGCCAGCAGTCTGCATGGGCGTCAATGAGTTCGTCATCTTTGCCGAGTGACTCTTCCTCGGGTGATTGGGAGAGCTTCTCGATTCGTTTTTGAGTTGTTTCGAAGACTTTGAGGGCTTCGTCGCGGCGTCCTAATTCTGAGAGTAGTATCCCAAGCCCAAGCCCGGCTCGAATTGCTGCGCGTGTAACAGGCTGCTCTTCGGCGAGTTCAGCCGTCATCTCACCTTGACGGGCTGCGACGAGGTCCTTGATCAGGCTTACTCTCCAGCCCGGCAATTGCTTGGCAATCCCCGAACTGCCGCCACTTAGCGCATTCAACTCCTTCTCGAGAGCAGCAAGCTCAGACGCTTTTCTATCGGTTTCGTCCTGTTGGCTACGTAACAATTCTTCGCGCTCGGCAAATCGTTTCTCCTCTGTCTGTCGCAACACGCGTTCTTGTCGCACAAGCAGGTGCTGTTGCCAAGCCACGATCGGACCGCCAATCGCTGTCAGAAACCCAAGTAGACAAGCCGTGGCCAAAGCCGGTTTGCGGCAAGACCAACGCCACAGACGAGCAATCGCCGAGAGGGGTCGGGCGACGATCGGTTCGTTGTTGAGAAATCGCTGGAGTTCCTGCGCGACATCACGAGCGTTGGGATAGCGATGGTTCGGATCTCTCTGGATGCACTTCAGGCAGATGGTTGCAAGATCACGCGGAATGGTCGCGTCGAGTTTTCGCGGGTCTGGCGGATCGTTTGTCAGCTTATGGTGCAACTGCATCCGAGCATTGCCACGAAAGGGTAGTTCGCCGGTCATCATCCGAAACAAGACGGTGCCTAAGGAGTAAATGTCGCTTCGCCGATCGGTCCAATGGCTTTGGCCACGCGCCTGCTCGGGTGACATATAGCCTGGTGTGCCCATGATTTGCCCATCGACCGTCATCGTAATTTCGCCCACATCGCGCTTGGCGAGGCCGAAATCCATGATCAACGGTGTTCCGTTTTCGTCGATCATAATGTTCGATGGTTTGAGGTCGCGATGGATGACACCCTGATCGTGTGCGTGTTGGAGCGCCCCGGCGATCGCAATTGCCATCTCAGCAATTTCTCTACTACTTGGCTTTTGACCGGTGAGAAAGTCTGACAAAGCCACGCCACGGACGTAGTCGCCTACAATAAATACCGTGTCTTCTTCTCGCCCGACTTCGTAGACGGAGACAATGTTGGGATGATAGAGTTGAGCGGCCGCTCGTGCTTCGCGAAAAAATTGCTCGACATCGTCCGGTGTGAGTTGACCTTTGCGAGGAATCTTGATCGCCACAAATCGGTCGAGTTCCGAGTCGCGCGCTTTCCAAACCGTACCGAATCCACCTACGCCAAGTCGTGAGATAAGGTTGAAGCGGCCGAGTTGGCGTAGCGTTGTTGCGGCTTCGGTGGGACCTTCCCTATCGACCAAGTTAAAGGTGCTGCCGCACGTGTGGCAAGTAACATCTTCTAACGGCGCGTCGGCCACGATCTCCATCGGATTGCTGCAGTGCGGGCAGCGCACATGCAGTCCGTGAGAAGCATAGGATTCGCCAGCAGTTGTGTCGCCTGCTAGGGCGACATCGCTGAGGGCAGCATTGTTATCAGTGCGACGGTCCGGCGTAATCGCTGAACCTAGCAGGGGTTGCAGTTCATCCAATTCCTCTGCAAGCGTAGGGTAGATACTCGCCAGCTTACCTACGGATATCGACTCACCGGTGTTGTCTCGCCGGTAGTACCTCTCGAGCGCGACGAGTTCCCCCAGCAGGTAGGCGCGTGCGCCCTCTGAGGCATCAGCAAGAAATTCCGTCAAGCTCGGCCGATCGCCTGCAACCCAGATTGCTTCGTACCGGTCGCAGCAGTCGTCTATCTCCGCTTCGAGTTCTGGCGGAATCATCAGATCGCGAAAAGCCTACGGGTGCTGTCGGATTGCTAAGCGTTCAGTTTACGCCCCAGCCGCACATGTTGGTAGAGCGTACGTGATTCTGGCCTCCCCATTCAAACCGATCCAATCATCAGAAGAGGATCGCATCCTTTTAGTAGCTTCTCTCGACTTGGCTCGTGAGCCTCATAACATCGAGCTCGTCGCGGTGTTGCCATTTTCCAACTCTTGCTTCTGCGATAGAAAAAACGGCGTCGATACCCAAAACTTTCCGTGTCAAAATCCAGCGTAACGAGCTAGGGTAAATGTTCTACCGCCTAAGCCTTTTGTTTAACCCAACTTCCGCAGCAGTCGACGTTGGTGGTTGGTACCTCAGCGACGCAAGCAGTGACCTGCTTAAGTTCCAAATCCCGAACGGGACCGTGATTGCAGCCGAAGCCTACCTCGTTTTTGATGAGTCGGACTTCAATCCCAATCCCTCTGCTCCCGGACTCAAAGATTTTGCCTTGAGTAACGAAGGAGATCAGGTTTACTTGACTTGGGCAACTGCTGGAGTGATGAAGGGACTCGAAGACATGGTCGATTTCGGCGAGACGCTCACGGGAGAATCGCTCGGTAGACTACCAAACGGCAGCGGTCCTTTAACATCACTTGGTAGCAACTTGCTGAGCAGTGCCAACGTTGTGGCTGACTTCGACAATAGTGGTTCCGTTGATAGTGGCGATCTGGCGGCTTGGCAGGCCGGACTTGGGACGGCCAATGCAAGTCTTACTGACGGCGACGCCAACGGGGATGGCGATGTTGAGGGAGCGGATTTTCTAGCCTGGCAAAGTGAATTTGTGACTAGCAGCTCGATAGGTGCTTTTGTTTCGACAGGGTACGTCGATGAAACGGGTGCCGAACCGCTGCAAGCGTCTCTGCAAGCCGGCCAGGCCAGCAAAGCGGAGCTTGTCGATTTGGTAATCTCCATGCAGGCAGTCAGTAAAACCAGTGAAGGCGCGTTATTTCCGCTAGAGCCCTTCTCGACACCTGAGACAGCCAACCTCGCCACCCCGGAACAGCACCCGCAAACATCGGCTCCTTTGATCAAGGAAGTTGCCTCTACTCCCAAAGAATCTGACGCTGCACCTGCCGAACAGCAATGGCTGACTGAGGAGTTGCTCGAAGAAGTCTTTAGCTAAATCTAGCGCATGGCTGCACCTCAGAATGAGTACCGCTAAACTTCGAGAAACAATGCAATTTCTTGCGAAGGATCGTCACGGTTCAGGGTGACGATAGATCACTTTGAAACAACGTGATTTATCGGATTAGGTCGCGTTGGTAGAACGAGCTGAAAAGGCCGGTGTCGGCGGTGCGAGCCCGTCGCTGTCCACTAGAGTTGGTTAGAAACACCCGCCCGAAAAAGAAAAAACCCGCCGCATCAGCCAGATGCGGCGGGCTTTTCTGTTTTACAACAGTCTACTACTTGTCTCACACCATATCCTTGAGCTTCTTCAAGGGGCGAATCTTGATGACGTTGCGAGCCGGTTTGGCTTTGAACATCTGCTCTTCCTTGGTGAAGGGGTTAATACCCTTGCGTGCAGGAACGGCCGGTTTCTTTTGAACAACAATTTTGCAGAGGCCTGGAAGCGTGAACGACTCAGGACCCTTCTTGCCGAGCGATTTTGCAATTTCATCGCTAAGTGCATCGAACACGGCGGCAACTTCTTTCTTCGAGACGCCTGTGCTCTCAGAAATGTTGTTGAAAATTTCGGTTTTGGTGGGCGGTTTTGCTGCTGCGGCCTTAGCCATTGTGGGAAACCTCCTAAGTAAGTTCTAGTTCGGTAATGGATGGTTCAAGTATGCGGCGAAGCCGCTCATGTACTTCTCGCGACGTGTTTGACTTTAAGTGGTGCTGGCACCCTAATTCAAGGCGCATCCCATTAAAAAACACTAGAAAAACAGGGCCTTTCTCTGTCTTCTCTTGGATCGCCCAGCACTTCAGCATCAATACCCTGTCCATGGGCAGCCGAGGGGCCAAGCAATTGAACCTACTAACGCTAGGTCGTAAACTATGTACTACAAGCACTTTAGAGTGCTTTTCCACATGGTTAATTCCTTACTTTCTCGTCGTTTTTGAGGCTTATTCTGCTTGCCACGCCTACAATGGATAGGCAAAGCCCCTCAGAATTGAAAAAATCCCGTTTTGTTGCTGTTTATTGGCCTCAACGTTATTTCACAGCCCGATTTGCCCCCGCATGATGCGATTTCACCACCAACAGCTTCAGCGACAACAGCCGCCCCGTTGCATCGCCAAGTCGACGCTCGTGCGGCAGGACCTGTGTGCCTTGTTCCTGCTGGCTATGGCCGTGCTGAGTGCTGAGTTGTCGGCCCAACCGGGGCAAATTCAACTGGAGGACTTCAATAACGCGGGTGTTGAGTTGCCGCAAGATCGCAACTTAACTCGCGGTATTCGCAAAGCAAAAGAGAGCCTTGCGAAGGAAGAGTACACACAATCGCTTCGCTTTCTCGATGCGGTTTTAGCAGGCTCATCAGATTATTTTATCGAATCTCAGGACAGTAAAGAGATCGTAGGACTGAAGGACCACGCAGATCAACTACTGAGCTCGCTGCCTGCAGACGGGCGTGAAGCATATTTGGCAACCTACGCACCGACGGCAGAAAGGCGACTGCGAGCAGCCATTGAGTCGGGCGAGCGTGAGGACTTCGCCGAAATCGTGCAACGCTACTACCACACACCATCAGGGTACGAGGCGGCGCTGTTGCTAGCCCAACGCGACACCGATGAAGGCCGAACTCTACTGGCCGCACTAGCTTATCAACGGCTGCTGAACACGCCTGCCGCTGTTCTCCACCTGGGCGCTCCCCTGCACTTGCGCGCAGCCATTTGTTTTATTTCGCTTGGCGATGAAACGGCCGCCCGGGCAGCGCTTGAGCCGCTCAGGCAAATGGTTGGTCGTCGTATTGAAATAGGCGGTTCGCCGACCAAGTTGACCGACGATCGTACCACCGTAGCTTGGGTGAAGCGGGTTCTGGGCACACCAAGACCTGATGTTACAATCGGCCTCGAAGACTGGGCCATGCTGCGGGGTAGTCCGTCCCGAAATGCAGAAAGCCAAGGTGGCTTGCCTCACATGCGTATCCGCTGGAGCGTGCGGTTGCTCTCGCACCCCAGATTAGAGCAAATCTTCGGGAACCTTTTCGCGGAAAAGATGCGGAAGCAAGAGCTCACTCCGGTAGCCGGTTCGCCCTTGGCAGTTGGGAATACCGTCCTCGTGCGTTCGCCCCACTCACTCGTCGCTGTCAACTTCAAGACAGGCAAGCGAGTCTGGCAGGCGGAACCTCAGGGCACCACCGAGATCGAGGAACTGATCGCCGAATCGAATTCAACAGGAGACAAACAACTCGACCCAGAGCCGGCACGTGTCTTCGGCCGAAGCCTCTGGCGTGATCACCTTTACGGTACGATCAATAGCGATGGCCGACGCGTGTTCGTGATCCGTGATCTTACGCCGCTTTCCCAAGACGATGAAGACCCATTCGCCCCAGCGTTTGGTCGGGGCCATCAAGTAAGTGGGGATGTTACAAACCGGCTTTGTGCTTACGATTTGCAAACCCAGGGGAAACTGCTCTGGGAAATTGATTGCGCTGTTGGCAACGGACCGCTGGTTGGTGGGTTCTTCTTGGGTAGTCCTTTATCCTTAGGGGACGATCTCTACGGGCTGATCGAGCTCAGAAACTCGGTCCATCTTTACGCGGTCAAGGCTTCTACGGGCGAAGTCCATGGGCAGCAGCAACTGGTGAACCTCGACCGGGGTATCGGCTTGGATTCCCGTCGTCGACTACTGAGCTCGAGTCCCTCCTACGCATCGGGAATGCTTGTCAGTCCTATCGGTGCCGGTATTGTAATCGGCGTTGATTTGACCAAACACTCACTTGGATGGGCTTATCGCTACGAGGTTGATGAGCTTGCCTCGCCGCGCTACCGTAGGCAAGAGATTCGCCAGGATGCTAACCCTCAAAGCACCTGGACCGACGCTGCTACAATTCTTGCAGCAGGCCGAGTCCTGATCACCCCTCCTGACTCTTCCTCGATCCACTGCATTGATCTGCAATCAGGAAAGCGGATTTGGAAGAAGCCCAAAGGCTCCTCGATCCGTCTAGCCTGCGTTGATTCTGAGCGTGTGCTCCTCGTGGGCCCTAGCGATGTAAAGCTACTTTCCGTCGAAAACGGCAAGCAACTGGGCGAGACGATCAAGTTTCCAGCGGGCACTTCCCCTAGTGGCAGCGGTTTTCTCAGCGATGGTAAGTATTATCTCCCGTTGAGTTCGGCCGAGGTGATTGCGATCGATGTCACTCGCGGTGAGATCGTGGCCCGCTCGACCTCCCGCGATGGCAACGTGCTTGGTAATTTGGTATGTCACCAGGGGGCTGTTCTCTCGTATGACGGACAGTTCTTGCAGCGTTTCGATCAGATTGAAGTACTACGCAAGCAGGCAAACGCTTTGCTCGCGAAGTCGCCACAAGATGTCGAGGCGCTGAGGACTCTTGGCGAGGTCGCGTACAACGAGGGGCGGCTTAGCGAAGCGGTTTCGCTTCTTGAGCGGGCATTCCGGGGGGACGAGGATTCGTACTCAACGAGAGAAATTCTTGTGCAAGCGCTGGTGACCGCCCTAGAAGAAGATTTTGTCACCTACCGCAATCGCATACCCATGTTGGAGAAGTTGCAGGATGGCAGCCCCGATTCACGGGCTCGTTTGCAACGCATCAAAGCGTCCGGACTCACTGAGTCGGGCGAATTGCTGGCTGCTGCCGATTCGTGCCTCGAAATATACAATCTGGGTGTTTCAACGGAGAAACTGTACGATGTTGAAAAGCATCGTAAGGTTGCTGTTCCGCGCTGGATTTCGGGGCAGATGGCAAACATATGGTCACAGGCAGATCCCCAAATTCGTGAGAAACTAGCAGCCAAATTCGCAAATGTGATTCGCTCCGAGTCAGTCCTCGAATCGCAAGGTGCCGACGAAAAACTCGCCTTTTTCGGCAGCATGCTGGATGATACGACCAAACTCAAGTTGACTAAGGTGAAGCTCGAGGAGGGAGAACTGCTCGGTGCTCAAATGAGATTGCAAGAGTTGATGCAATCCTCGCAGCCGGAAGTGCGCGATGAAGCGATTGCTCGCGCTGCTGCACTGTTGCATAGCGTCGGTCAGCACCGCCAAGCGTACGAATACGATCAACTCCTGGCTGGACCACTCGCAAATACCGTCTGCCTCGATGGAAAGACTGGCGCACAGATCGTTGCCGGCTTCTCAGTAGCCGCTCTGCCTGAAGTTGATTGGCCTACTGGCAGAGTGGAGGCGATTTCGCTCACGAGTAGCACCTCGCGTCGTACCAGTCGAAGCCCGCAGTATGGGATTCGCATGGAACAAACTGACGAAGTTCTCGGCGGTTGCCAGATTTCTTTTTCGCGTGTCGGCGAGTTAACGATCAGGGACAGTCTGGGTAAAGAGTTCTTCCGCACAATGATCGAATTGCAACAGCGACAACAGGTAAATTACCGCCAGATTGGCAATATGCATGCAGCTTCGCATGGCAACGTTGTCGTCGTTTCATTTGGCCGCCAGATTGCTGCTTTCAACACATTGGCAGGCAAAGGCAACAATCAGCCAGCTATTCTGTGGCAGAAGAATCTGTCTAGCGAACTTGGGTCTGGCTCGTACCACGCGGCTGCCGGCAAACATGTCACTCGAAAGACAGGCTCCTACCGCGCTAGCCGCTCGACTTGGGACGGCAACTGGATAGGCGTCATTGGCCCCGTCACCGCACACGGTTGTGTCTACCAAGATCAGTCACGGCTGGTTTGTGTCGACCCATTGGACGGTCGCGTGTTGTGGTCGCGCGGCGATGTGCCGGCTGGTTGCGACTTGTTTGGCGATAGCGATCTGTTGTTCGTCACGCCAGAGGGTAGTGCCAGAGCGACCGTTTACAGCATGATCGATGGGCGTGAAATCGACGAGGTCGAAGTACCACCCTGGCACGAGCACCTGACAACCCTCGGGCGGAATGTTATTTCTTGGAGCCAAGATCGAGGTCGGCCGGAGGACCAACGCTGGGAGATTGCTTCGATCGATGCAAGTACTGGTGAGACTCAGTGGAGCTATCTATTTCCTGACAGCACGCGGGTAGATATTGATCGTGGGCGGTTTATTGCAACCGTCACGCCCACCGGCGAAGCGAGAATCATTGACGGCTTGCAAGGAGATGTCCTAGTCGAATCCTCGTTCGGGGTGGCTGAACGTCTCAAGGAAATTCACCTGTCTGTGGGCTCGGCAAGTATGCTTTTGCTCACCAACAGAGTTGAAAATAGCCCCAACAATAGCCCCAACAATCGACGCACCCGACCAATCAATACGACTGACTACGCCATCATCAATGGTCGGGTTGACGCCTTTGATCGCAATACAGGCGAGAGCCTCTGGGCTCGGCCTGCTGAGCTCGATCACCAAGGCTGGTCGGTTACCCAACCTTCCGACTTACCCGTCCTAATGTTCGTTGCAAGTCTTTCACGGCATGATGCCCAAGGAAGCCGGCAAGGTATAACCTTGCTTGCCCTAGATCGGCGCACCGGTGCGAGTTTGTACCGCACGGATGCCTTACCCGGTTCGAGTAGCGGGCACTTCCAACTCCAAGTTTCGGACGAATCGCAACACGTGGTGCAGGCGGAGATGTCCAGTAGATTGGTGCAGTTGCGATTTACAGATAAACCACGCCCCCCGATGCCTCCTGCTATGGCAGAAGTGGAGTCTAGTAACGTCCCCACGGCGGGCGGACTCCAACGGATTCTACAGAAACTGGGCAACGATAAGTAAGAAACCCGCAAATCGTCTGCCCCCGATTCTCAAATCGCCAGAGACCCCCATCATGCAATCCGTTCGCTGTCAGATAGTTCTGGTAACCGTAATCGCTGTACTCTTCGTTGGCCAATGCCATGCGTCGATAGACAACCCGAAGTTGCGTACGACGATCTCTCAGGGGCTCGATTGGCTCGCATTTCAGCAGCAGGCGTCGGGATGCTGGAAGGCTCAACAGCGTTACCCTACGGCAATGACTTCGCTAGCAGGGGTAGCGATACTATGTGAGGGCTCGACCACCACGCAAGGAAAGTACGCAGAGAACCTACGCCGTGCCGTCGATTATCTAGTGAGGCGAACCCGGCAGAATGGTCTGATCGGTGACTCCGACGACGATCGCTATACTTACGGGCATGGCTTTGCCATGTTGTTTCTCTCCCAAGTGCTTGGAGAGGAAGAAGACCTGGAACGCCGCACCGAACTCATTGAAGTACTCACTAAAGCGGTTGAGTTCACCGGTCGGGCTCAAACCAAGGCCGGCGGTTGGGGGTACGTGAGCGCGAAGGATGGTAGCGGCTTCGACGAGGGCTCAACCACCATCACTCAAGTACAAGGCCTGCGCGGGTGTCGCAATGCGGGAATCGCCGTGCCAAAGGAAATTATCGACAAAGCGGTAAAATATATCCACCGTTGCACGCTCAAAGATGGCGCTGTGCAATACAGTTCCAAAGGGGGGGGCGGTCGTCCTGCAATCACTGCCGCCGCTGTCGCCTGCCTGTACAATGCGGGTGAGTACGACGACGAGTACGTTCCTCGGATGGTCAAATATTGCCGAGACCACCTGAGGCCGGACAATCGAGACAGTTTTGGCCATTGGCATTACGCACATTTCTATTACGCTCAGGTACGTTACCGAGAGGGCGGCAAACCATGGAAAGAATACCGCGAGGCCATCGAGAAACGCTTGCTTAATGAAGCGATGACCGTCAGCATTGGCGACAATAAGGCCGCTTCCTGGCAGCAAGGTTATATTGGCCCGGTCTACACGACTTCGCTCAACCTCATTATGCTTCAACTTGAGAAAGCTTCGCTGCCCATTTATCAACGCTAAGATCCTATCCCTGAAAACCTGGTCGTGGGATGGGGTTTCGAGAATTAGAAAACTGAAAAGCTCAATGACAAACTCCTCGGATGATATGGCCGACGGCCAACTAATCGAACAACTCGCCTCAGCCGTCGATCGCATCCGTGAGCAACTCGCCCACGTGATCGTCGGTCAGGATGCCGTGATCGATCAACTGCTTATCAGCCTCTTCAGCCGGGGGCACTGCATGTTGGAGGGCGTCCCTGGGCTGGCGAAAACGCTACTCATCAGCACGCTTGCACGCACGCTCAACCTTTCCTTTAACCGTATCCAGTTCACGCCCGACTTAATGCCTGCCGATATCACCGGCACAGATATCATTGAGGAGAATCGCTCTACGGGGCAACGAGAGATGCGGTTTCTTGAGGGGCCACTCTTCTCCAATATCATTCTTGCCGACGAAATCAATCGCACACCGCCCAAGACGCAAGCCGCACTGCTTGAAGCCATGCAGGAGCGCCAGGTGACGGTCGGCCGCGTGCGTCATCAACTGGCGGACCCATTCTTCGTACTCGCCACTCAAAACCCGATTGAGCAAGAAGGCACGTACCCGCTGCCTGAAGCTCAGCAAGATCGGTTCATGTTTAAGGTGCTAGTCACTTACCCCAGCTTCGATGAGGAGTTCGAGGTTGTGCGCCGTACCACCGGGACACCCGCGGACATGGTGAAACCGGTAGTCTCGCCGGAGGAAATTCTCTCCTTACAAAACATGGTCCGCTTAGTGCCCGTGTCTGACCACGTCATTAAATATGCACTGTCGCTCGTTAGACAAACTCGCGTCGGCGAATCCCACGTGCCAGAGTTTGCGGCCGATCAACTGGCATGGGGGGCCGGACCGCGAGCGGTACAGTTCTTGATCCTTGGGGCGAAAGCTCGCGCATTAATGAACCGTCGCACCAACGTATCGGTCGAAGATGTCCAGGCACTGGCGAAACCGGTACTTCGGCATCGTGTCGTTGTGAACTTCGCCGCAGAGAGTGACGGCGTGAACTCCGACCAAGTCATCGAGCAGTTACTTGAGTCGACGCCCGCGCGAGAGGATGAATTGGCCAATGACGCCCGATTCAAAGCGATTTTTGCATCCTGAGGCGATCCGTCGGATCGGTCGACTGGAGATACGCGCGCGACATATCGTCGAGGGCTTTATGAGCGGTATGCACCGTAGTCCCTACTTCGGCCAGTCGATTGAGTTCCTCCAACATCGCCAGTACTCTCCCGGCGACGATCTACGTCATGTCGATTGGAAGGTCTGGGCCAAACAAGACAAGCTGTACGTTAAACAATTCGAAGAAGACGCCAACATGCGTACAACGCTGCTGGTAGACGTTTCCAAGAGTATGCAGTACGGCTCGGGGCCGCTAAATAAATATGAATACGCTGCCACGGTAGCCGTGAGTCTCGCGTATCTCTTGCTGAAACAGCACGACGCGGTCCAGTGTTTAGCCTTTGACGAGACGATTCGGGCACGCACGCCGCTTCGCAGCAGCAACAATCATCTGCGCGCTATCGTCCAGGCCTTGGACGCCTCAACTCCCGAAAACAAGACCGACCCAGGAGGCATTTTTCGCGAACTTGCGGAGCAAAGCCCCCAGCGCGGCATGATGGTCATCGTGTCGGACTTGCTTGGCGATGTCGAATCGACGCTGCGGGGATTGCGACTCTTGCGGCAGCGTGGGCACGACGTGCTTTTATTGCACATTATGGATGACGACGAACTCGATTTCCCTTTCGACGGTCCTACGCGATTTGAAGGCCTGGAGTTGCCTCGCCACTTCAACTGTAACCCTAGGGCACTGCGAGACGGGTATCTGGAATCGCTCGAGCAGTTCCTCTCCACACTCCGACACGGCTGTGCTCGGGATGCCGTGGACTATTTGCTCGTACGCACGAGCGATCCTCTCGATGCAGCGCTAGCAAAATTCCTCACCCGCCGCATGGCTGCCGGACGAAAGAATTGACGTACCTCTTCCCAACACTGCTGACCTTTGGCTTACCGCTGCTAGCCCTGCCCGTGTTGATCCATTTGATCAACCTGCGCCGCAGGCAACGCGTGGAATGGGCTGCCATGGACTTTCTACTGGAAAGTCAAAAACGCAACAAGAAGTGGGTCGTGCTGCGGCAGCTCTTGCTACTGCTGCTGCGTACTGCCGCGATTGCTCTGGTCGTGGGTATGCTCGCCAGTCCAGTAATTCGCCCTGCTTGGGCGAAGATTTTCGGAGCCGGCATGAAACACCACGTGCTGCTGCTGGATGATAGCTATTCCATGACCGACCAATGGGGAGAAACCTCAGCATTTGAAGAAGCGAAAAAGGCCATTGAGCGGCTACTTTCCCAGTCCAACGCCGCCGACTCGGAACAAGTGGTTACGATCCTACGATTCTCTGAGGCCGAGCGGCTCTCAGTCGGTTCCACTCCCGAAATATATCAGCAAAAACTCAACGCGAAGCTTCTCGAATCGCTGCAAGAAGACTTTGCCGTGTCGCATCCAAACGAGTCCAACGCAGGGCCAGTAGATGCCCTCGAAGCAGCGCTGCGCATGCCTGAGACAGCAGCGGACGAAACGCGGATAGCTTACCTCGTTTCCGATTTTCGAAAACAGCAGTGGCAAGAAGAGACGCAACTCTCGCAACTTGTTCAGCGTTATCGTGCTCAGGTATCTCATTTGCGTTTGATCCAGTGCGTAGGCGAAACACGTGACAATTTGGCTGTCACACGTCTGGAACCAGAGTCAGGCATTCGCGCCACTGGAGTCGAGACGTGGTACGTGGTCGAGGTAGCCAACTATGGCGACACACCCGCCAACGAAGTGACCGTGACCGTACAAGCCGATCGCGACAAACTACCTGCAATTCAACTTGGCACCATTGAAGCGGGTGAAGACGCTTCCCAGCGATTCCGAGTCACGTATGAAACGGCAGGGCCTCACCAACTGACTGCTAGTTTGGAGCCAGATGCTGTCGCACTCGACAACGTCCGTTATTTTGCCGCGCAAGTCCCCAAGACAATTCCACTACTCCTGATTGATAGTTCACCTCGAGGGGACGACGGCTACTTTCTGGAGACCGCGCTGAGCCCAGGCGAAAAAAATCTTGCCGGTTGGAGCCCTCAAATCGAGCGTGCCTCATTCTTGCGACAACACGACCAACTAGACCAATTCGCCGCCATTTTCTTGCTCGATGTGCCGAAGCTCGACCAGACGGAAGTCGACGTGTTGGAGGCGTATGTGGAGCGAGGTGGCGGGCTTGGAATCTTTCTCGGTGAACAAACGCGACGGCAGTTTTACAACGAAAGTCTCTATCGCGACGGGGAAGGCCTACTGCCCGCTCCGTTGGATATTCCCACACAGTTACTCCGAGACTCCGATTCTGCCACAGCCGATGTCGAGGTCAGCGATCACCCTCTGTTCAGCATCTTCAGCGGGCAGCGCAATAGCTTCTTGAAATTAGTGCGAGTGGAGTTCTACTTCGCACTCTTGCCAGAATGGCAACCAGAAGCCGCGCAACCATTGGCTAAACTCCGCAATGGTGCGCCTCTCATTATGGAGAAGGGTTTTGGCGAGGGACGCGTCGTGATGCAGCTTTGTAAACTCTCGCCGAAGTCCACCGACCTAGGCGTGTGGAGTAATTGGGGGCTGAACCCTATGTTCCCGATCTACGCCAACGAATTGGCCGGCTACCTGACCGCAGCAAAGCGACAGTACCATCTGCTAACCTCCGGCGATGTGCTCGAAGTCGTCGTACCCGAATCAGACTACCAAGGAGAGGCAGAAATCATCGCTCCTGATTCGGCAGTGAAGCCGACGGTAATCATAGGCGAGGCGAATGAGCAAAACTTGACCTTCAAGTCCACTAAGCCGACCACGAGTGGCGTCTGGCGATTCGATCTCCAGCCAATAGAAAATCGAGAAGATGTTGCTGCTACGCCTACACGCGTCATCGCTGTGAATGTCCCTCGCGGTGAGGGGGACCTCCACACTCTCCAACGCGGCGATCTGGCGGAGTTGCTTGATGGCATCGACTACGAATTCCTGCTCGCTTCCAGTGTTGCTGAAGGAAATCAAAAGCTAGCGGGGTACCCACTGCGCGATTTACTGTTTTGGGGATTGCTAGCCACGCTTGCTATCGAGCAACTTGTGGCCGTAGCTGCCAGTTATCACGGGCGAGTCGCAACGCGGAGAGCGATCGCATGATCAGCACGACCTCCTACCAGCTCATTGCTGCCACGAGCGACCTGACCACTTATCAGTTGGAACGGCTCGTTGAAGCTGACGACCCTCGCTCGTTTCTCGCTCTGCTGGTCATTGGATTGGTACTCGGCTTGCTTTTTGTTATTTGGCAGTACGGAAGAGAGTCATCCAGCTTGCCGCGCTCGGTGGCAGTGCTGCTTGGGTTCTTGCGGATTGTCGCCATTGCCGGAGCTGTCGTTTTCTTCCTGAAGCCCACTAAACGCACCGACCAAATGATCATCGAGGACTCTCAAGTCACGGTGCTCGTCGATGTGAGCCAAAGTATGGCCGTCGAGGATGAGACCTACGGAGATGGCAAAGGACTGACTCGATCTGAAGCGGTTGCCGACCTGCTCACCGATTCGCAATTGCTCAAAGGCCTCTCAGACCAGCACGATGTCAGCGTCCGCGTGTTCGGAGGATTGACGCGTCGAATAGCTCAGTGGAAGCGGGGCGAATTTACTGCGGAAAAACAATCAGATGGAGACGCAAGAAGCAAGGAGGAGGCCCCCGATTTTACCGAGCAACCTTCGTCCTCTCTCGACTGGAAAACTGAATTGAAGCCGCTGGGCCCGACGACCAATCTCGGCGATGTCCTGGCAGATGCCCTGGAGGATGCCTCACGCAAGCCGTTGGTTGGTGTCGTTGTTATCTCAGATGGGGTTAATAATTCGGGTGTCGCACCGGCGGACCTCACCGAAATGGCCCAAGCCAACGAGGTGCCGATCTACACGGTGGGACTTGGTTCCACACGACCTCGGACCAACCTCCGGCTCCAAGAACTGGCTGCCCCGCCACGAGCCTATCCAGACGACAAAACCAAAGTGCGAGCGATTGTCCACGCTGAGGGCTTTCGCAATCGCTCCTTTACTGTCGAACTGTTTGCCAAACAGGGGGAAGGCAGCCCAGCGACGCTCGTTGGCAAACAGACTCTCGACATTCTTAGCGACGCCCAAACTGAGTCGCTCGAATTCGAGATCCAGCCAACTGAAGTAGGGCGTATCGAATTAGAAGCACGCATCAACGCTCCCACGGACGATCAATACGCAGGCGACAATAGCAAGCGAGCTGAAATCGATGTCATCGAGACGGCTACCCGTGTGTTGCTCGTCGCCAGTGGCGCGACTCGTGAATATCGTTTCTTGAGAAACCAACTGCAACGAGATCGCCATACCACGGTTGACGTATTGCTTCAGCTTTCGACTCTTGGCATCTCGCAAGACGCTGACGAAGTACTTACGGATTTCCCCAGCGAGAAGGCAGACCTATTCGAGTACGATTGCATCGTCGCGTTCGATCCGGATTGGACGCTACTCGATGCGCAGCAAGTACAGCTGTTAGAGAATTGGGTCTCTGAACAGGCTGGTGCTCTGATTCTTATTGCCGGCCCCATTCACACAGCCGCATGGGTACAGAGTCCCGAGCACGCTCCGATTCGGGGGCTCTATCCGATTGAATTCCAGCGACGGCTCACCCTATTGGATGATGGCATCTATGGCTCAACAACGCCTTGGCCGATCGAATTCAGCCGCGCCGGCGAAGAGGCGGGGTTTCTCTCGCTCGCAGACAGTTCCGAGGAGAGCCGCGCTCTCTGGGCAGAGTTTCCCGGCGTGTACGGATGCTATGCCGTGAAGGGCGCCAAACCGGGGGCACAAGTCTACGGCAGATATAGTGACCCTGATGCAGGTATTAGTGTCGAGCGACCGGTCTATATGGCAGAGCAATTCTACGGTTCAGGCCGCGTGTTTTATCTTGGCAGCGGCGAAATGTGGCGGTTGCGTGCAGTGGACCCCGGCTTGTTGGAACGATTCTACACGCAGCTCATCCGTCACACGACCCAAGGGCGGCTCCACCGCGGTTCCTCGCGAGGCATGCTGCTCATCGCTCGCGATGAGTATACCGTCGGAGAAGAGGTCCCCCTGCGTGCTCAACTGCGAACGGCTTCCCAGGAACCTTACTTGGCAAAGCAAGTCGCTCTGCGAGTTACCGACCCCCAAGGGAAATCGCAAACCATGGGTTTGATGGCTGACGAGAATCGCCCTGGGAACTTCCTAGGCCAATTGAGCGTCAACCTTCAGGGCGACTATCGCCTTGAATTGCCTGCGCCCGATTCGGTGGACGAACTAATCACCCGTCGCTTAGGCGTTTCTCTGCCCGATCTAGAATTCGAACAGACGCGGCGCAACGTAGACTTATTAGCAAAACTGGCCGAATCAACCGGCGGACGCTATTACAGTAGCCTGCGCGTTGCTGCCGAAGGGGTAGATGATCTCCGCCCGTTGGGAGACGCTATCGAGAGTCGAGCGGAAACCAAGATCATGCGAGGAAAAGTAAGCAAAAAATACAGCGAGCGAATTCATCTCACACTCCTCGGCGTCATAGCCGGAGCATTGAGCCTCGAGTGGCTATTGCGACGGCTCATGAAACTAGCCTAACCACTTCATGTCTACTATCGCTTCCAATTACCGAATGCCCCGCCCCGTCGCTCGCAAGGTGAGCCGGTTACGTTGGTTAGTGCGCGGATATGTAGTTCTGGAGAGTATCGCTGTAGTTGCCTTGATTCTTGGGCTATCATTCTGGCTTGCCCTCGCACTGGATTGGTCCTTCGAGCCGCGCCCTGCGATTCGGATTGCTGTTTGGGTGCTGGTCGCGTTGGTAGCTGGCTGGGGATTATGGAAGTATCTCTTCAGCCGCCTTGGGCGCGCGCTTCCCGCGGAGAGTCTTGCCCTGTTGATCGAACGACAGCATCCTGAACTGGGCGATGGCCTAGTGACTTCGGTGCAGGCCGGCCGGCAACCGCCCACAGATGCATTCGAGCGTAAGCTAGTAGAGACCACGGGTGAGCGGGTGAGTGAGGCAGTTCGTGGCGCATCGTTATGGAGCGTATTCAAGCCTCGCCCGCTTGTTGGAAAAGCCCTGGTCGCGGGGTTGCTGCTCACGTCGATCGGTAGCTTTGCCATGCTCAACCAGCAGGCTTTTGGTTTCTGGCTGCAGCGCATGAACCTATCCACGGCTCCCTGGCCGCGCACGGTGCAACTCACCGCCCCGGCATTTGTCGACTCGCCAATCCGCAGCATTGCACGCAACGATTCCTTTGAGCTAGAGGTGCTCGCATCGATAGTCGCACCACAGGAAGCGCCTGACTACGTCGAAATTCGTTATCGTCTCGCCAGCGGCGAGCGCGGACGCGATCGCATGGTGCAAGTCGGCAGGGCGTTGCCGGGACGGGATAAGTATCAGAAATACCGCTACCAGTTTGAAGAAGTTACACGAGACTTGGAGTTTGATGTCATTGGCGGCGATGCTCGTCTGAGGGACCTAAAACTGCGGACAGTCTCGCGACCGGCCGTGGCGAGCGTTTCCATTGCCTGCGAGTATCCTGACTATTTAGGGCTCGCCCCCACGTCGTTTGCATCAAGGGTAAGGCAAGAGATTCCCGAAGGGACGCACGCTGTTTGCATCTTGCAGACAACCAAGCCGCTTGCGCGAGTCCGCGCATTCGATGCCTCAGAGCAGCAGGTCCTACCAACAACACTCGTAGGCGATAGCCGGCAAAGTTGTCAGTTTGACTTGGGAAGCATTACGACTGATCGGCTAGTTCAAATCGAACTTACGGACACTGACGGCGTTACCAATCGCGAACCATACCGTCTGAACGTGGCGATGATCACCGACGCGCTGCCCGAAGTGTCCGTTTCGGTTCGCGGCGTGAGTACGGCAGTCACTCCCGAAGCAATGGTCCCTTTGGTAGGTTTCGTTAGCGATGATTACGGAATCAACGCTGCGTGGTGCGAGTTGCAAATCAACCAGCAACCGCCAATTCGGTACCCAGTAAGTGACCGACCTGTGGGGGTTCGGAAGATCACTCGACTGACAGCATTAGATTTAGCGGCAGGCGACGCGGAAACGGGCGTACGCAAGTTGCGGCTAGTCCCTGGGCAGAAGTTAGCGATCACAGTTTCCGCCGACGATGCCTATAATCTTGGTGAGGGTTCGCGCATCGCTTCCAGTCCACGAATTGCTTTCGATGTGGTCACACCATCGGAACTGCGAGCCCTGCTCGAACGCCGCGAGCTTGGCTTGCGTCAAAGATTTGAAGCTATCTACGAGAAGATGGTCGGAACGCGGGAATTGCTCAGCCGTATTGAAGATGACTCCTCAACCCAACAAACTAGTGACCAAGCTCCAGACGACGAGGCTCAGGAAGGAAATGGCCTGGCGGGTGAAAATATAACCGATCGTCGCCGTCATGAAAGGAGCCGTCTGAGAATCACAGGCGCCCGTCAGAACACGACGCAACTCGCCTACGAAACGCTCGGTGTCGCGGAAGGCTTCGATGAAATTGTCGTGGAACTGGTGAATAACCGAATCGATACCGAGGAACTTAAGAACCGCCTGGAGAGCGATATTTCTGAGCCTTTAGGAGAGGTCGCCAACCAGCTCATGCCGCAATTGGAAATCGCGCTCGGCGATCTACGTACGGTTTTTGATAAATCCCCAGAAGAAGCAGGCCCCCCGTTGAAGCTTGCTCAGGCACGGGCCGATGAAGTCGTGGCTGGCATGAAGGCGGTTTTGGATCGCATGCTGGAGCTGGAGAGTTACAATGAACTGGTGGAATTACTCCGGGGAATCGTCAAAGAGCAGGACGAACTGCGACAAGACACACGACAACAACAGAAGAATAAGTTAAGAAACTTGTTAGAAGACTAGCTTTTTCGCGACGGTATTATGACCACCTTAGCTCCAACTCGCCATGCCTCGACAGTCCTGCTCTTGTGCTGCGCCCTTGGTGTAGTCTTTGCGGCTGCTTGTTCGGCCGACGCTCAAGACAACGCTGCCGCTGGAGAGCGAGACTTAGCAGCGAAGCAGCAGCAACTGGCTCGACGGTACGAGCGTTTGGAACTGCTCGCCGGACGACTTGCCGAACTCTCCCGTGGCACGCAGCCCCAACGGGCAAAGCTGCTTCGCGAAGTAGTCACTCGCAGTCGGCAGGACGACCTCCCCGGGAACTTCGCCAAGGTCGTCCAGTTGCTTGAGCAAGAACGCTTCTCCACAGCTCTCGGTAGTCAGGAGGAACTCCACAAGCAGCTCAAGCAGCTCCTCGATCTGATGCTCCAAGAGGATCGTGACCGGCAGATCGAGTCCGAGCGAAAACGTATCGCTCGCTACTTGAAGGGCGTCAAAAAATTGATCCGCCAACAACGTAGCATTGCAGCTCGCAACGAGGGGGGCGATTCCGCAGAAGACTTGGCAGAGGACCAAAAGCAACTGAGCGAGCAGACCGGCGAGCTGGGTAAAGAGATCGCCAAGTCAGAGGGCAGCAACGAAGACACTCAGGCTCAGCCAGGTGAGTCTGGTTCCCCACAACAACCGGGCAACATGCCAGGTGATAATGGGGAGAAATCTTCGAGCAAGGGCGACCAAAAGTCGACTGACAAAGGTGGAGACAAGTCGTCAGACAACGGCAATCCTTCACAAGCGGCCCAGGCCAAAGAAGGCCAGCCCAAAGAAGGTGAGCCTAGCGAAGGCCAGCCCAGCGACGGCGAACCATCTGAGAGTCAACCTAGCGAAGGTGAGCCCTCAGGCGGACAATCCCAAGAAGGTAAACCAAGCGAAAGTGAACCAAGCGAGGGGCAGTCACAACAAGGCTCGGGTGAGAGTCCCCCCGGTGAGCAACCGCAACAAGAACAACAGCCCCAAAAGTCGCCAGCACAGCGTGCTGCGGACAACATTCAAAAAGCCCAGCAACGTCAACAGCAGGCGGAGAAGAAACTCAAAGATGCGAAGCGAGAAGGAGCCCTTGAGGATCAACGGCAAGCTCAGCGAGAACTTGAGACGGCCAAAGCAGAACTAGAGAAAATACTCCGGCAGTTACGCGAAGAAGAGCTGCAAAGGACCCTCGTTCTGCTGGAAGCAAGATTTCGCAAGATGCTCGAAGCCGAGATCGAAGTCTATGACGAAACGGTGCGGCTCGACAACTCCGTCGACAAGGCTCCCCGTCACGAGGTCGAGATTGCCGCCGGACGATTGAGTCGGCGGCAAGACCAAGTAGTGCGAGAGGCAGATCGCGCGTTGACCTTGCTCCGCGAAGATGGCACATCAGTCGCCTTCCCAGAAGCGCTCGAGCAAGCAAGGGAAGACATGCAGTCGATTTCCCTACGCCTTTCCGACTTAAAGACGAGCGTCCTCACGCAAGCCTTGGAGGAAGATGTCATCGCAGCGCTCGAAGATGCGCTCGCAGCTATTCAGAAGGCGTTGGAGGAACTTCGAGAGCAGCAAGCCAATCAACAACAGCAGCAGCAACAAACTGGCGAGCCCGGCGAGCAGCCGCTGGTCAATCAGCTTGCCGAACTACGAATGATTCGCGCACTGCAATCACGCGTCAATAAACGCACCAAGAGTTACGATCAGATCATTGAGGGTGAGCAAGCGTTCGAGGCAGAATTGATCGAGGCGTTGCAAAACCTTGCAGAGCGCCAGGAACGCATCTTCCAAGCCACTCACGACCTACATACAGGACGGAATCGATGATAAGTCCCGTGATTCCTTTGGCGCACTACACAGTGGCAATCTCGAAAGCAATGGTCCTTGCTGCAATGCTTGTGTTTCCATTCCAGAGTGCTGATGCGGAGTTGTCATTCGAGCCCACTTGGCAGGTGCCTAGCGCCGAGGACGTGTCGCAAGAACTAGAGAGATGGGCGGCCGAGCAAGACCTTAGCAAGGAGCAGCAGGAACAGCTCGATTCGCTCTGGTCCGAGGGGGAGGCTTCGGACGACTTACTCACCCGAACGGTGGCGAGCTGCGCGATAGCCGATCTGCAAGTTGCGAAATTGATGGAAACATGTAGCCGTCCCTACTCGGGGCCGAAGTTGCCGGATATAGATTGGCTCAACAGCAAGGATCGACGTGGTTTCCTCACTGTCAACATAAGCCTCTACTACGCGAGATGGTTGGCTCAACATCGTTTGTACGATGAAACAATTGCGGTATTGAAGCCTTTGCGAGTTGAGGATGTTGTCGATCCAGCCGCATTGCTTTTCTATCGTGCGGTTGCCTATCAGCAAATCGTGAAGCCAGATATGGCACGTGCTGAACTCGTTCGATTATTAGAACGTGAGGACGACATCCCACGTCGCTACCAGCAAGTGGCGAGACTTCTGGAACGCGATTTGGCAAATCTCGACGATCAGTCGCTAAACCATATCGCCAAGCGAATGGATGACGTCGGCCGCAGATTGAGTCTAGGGCGGGCTGGCAAGCAGGTACAAATGATTGAAGACGGCGTGCTTGGCGCTCTCGATAGACTGATCAGGCAAGCCGAAGAACAGCAGAAGCAGCAACAACAATCCTCTTCGAGCCAATCTCAGCAAAGCTCGAAACCCATGGAAGATAGCCGCCCCGCAGAACTCAAAGCACCAGGCCGTGTCGATGCTAAGGATATTGGGCGCCAGGCGGGGTGGGGGGATCTTCCACCTAGAGAGCGTGAACAGGCCTTGCAGCAAATTGGCCGCGATTTTCCAGCCCACTATCGGGAGGTCATCGAAGAGTACTTTCGCGAACTTGCGACGGAATCCAACCAAAAGCCTGCGTCTCAGCGATAAGAGACGAAAATCGAACTCAGTTAAGAATAGTCACCTATGCGTCCTTCTTTATCCCTGCTTATTATCGTGCTTTTAGGCGGCTTCACAGAGCCGGTCAGGACATGTCTTGCCGCAAGCGTCACGACCATCGATGGTCAGCAAGAGAGCATTCAGACGTTTCAGATTGACGAGATTGGTCTCGAAACTCTCACTACAGACGGTAGCAAACGGATCGCTGCAGCCGATTTGTTATCGGTCGCCATTAATGAGAGCAGTAGCACAGGCCGCGCATCTTCCGGCACGTCTCCCGATATGGCACTGGCTACGATTGACGGAACCCTACTCTCGATTCAGCACTTTGAAGCTGCTCAACGGACTGCATTGATTCGTTCTCCCTTCTCCAACGAAACGCTTGAAGTACCAACCGAACACATTCGGTATGCACGGCTCGTCCCACTGACGGTAGCAGTCGAGCCATATTGGAGTGAACTACTTGCCGATCAATCGCACGGTGATCTGCTCGTAGTGCGAAAGAAATCAGACTCTTCAGAAGCCCCCAATTGGGACTCGATCAGCGGTATTGTCCAACAAGTGAGTCAAGAAAGAGTTGAATTCAATTGGGACGGAGAAGTCGTGCCAGTAAAGCGTAGTAAGGTGGCCGCGATTGTCTACTTTCATTCTAAGCTAGCGAAAACTCCTGTCGCACTCTGCGTAGCCCACCTACGAGACGGCTCCCAGATCGCCTGCCGACGTTTACAAGCCTCCTCTGACGACTCGCAGCTCACGCTTGAAACGCCAATCGGACTGTCGCTCAACATTCCGCTGCGTGAGGTTCTCTCGCTAGATTTCTCCAGCGGCAAACTCGCCTACCTTAGCGATTTACGTCCCTTGGCACTCAAATGGACGCCGTTGATCGGGTTCCCCAAGCAAAGTGAAACACTGCGACGCCAGGGCGAGCCGCGGTTCAATCAGGCGTTTACGGGATCGAGTTTGCAGTTGGCAGACTTCGAGTCGGGGAGGAAGAGTACGAAAGCCTACCAGCGAGGAATTGCGATTCGCAGTCGAACTGAAATGATTTTTGAGATTCCCACAGGGATGCAACGCTTTGAAACGCTCGCTGGCATCAATCCCGAGATGTCCAGCCAGGGGAACGTCCTGCTCGAATTCAGTTCCCGCGGTCGACGGCTGTGGGAGGGTGAAATCGACGGCCAGGACGCTCCCATGGCCATTACCTTCCCACTCGATGGGGTTCGCCGTTTGCGGATTTTTGTCGACTATGGAGAGAATCTCGACTGCGGCGACCAACTCCACCTCATCAACCCGCGGGTTAGCAAATGAACAAGCTCGCACTGACTTTGCTTCTTGGGCTTACCTGCTCGCAAGCTAATGCTGTGGAACCGGTGGTAGCGGTTTTGGACGCTGAATCGAAGCGCATCGCAGCGATCGCCAAAGCGTCGCTACCAACTGTTGCTGTTTTCGATAGCGAAGGTGCTGGCGGAGGCTCGGGTGTCATCATTTCGCCGGATGGTTTCGCGATTACCAATTTTCATGTTGTGCAGCCCTGCGGAGTGGCCATGAAGTGCGGCTTGTCTGACGGCAATTTGTACGACGCGGTTCTGGTGAGTATCGATCCAGTGGGCGACGTCGCACTTATTCAGCTACTCGGGCGAGAAGATTTTCCTGTGGCTGAGATCGCCGACAGCAACAAGGTGGAGGTCGGCGATTGGGCCTTCGCAGCAGGCAATCCTTTCTTGCTGGCCGACGATTTCACGCCCACTATTACCTACGGCATGATTTCCGGCGTTCATCGGTACCAGTTTCCGGCGGGCACACTGCTGGAATATACAGACTGTCTACAAACCGACGCAGCCATCAACCCGGGTAACTCAGGTGGGCCGCTATTCGATGCGCAAGGGCGGCTGATTGGCATTAATGGGCGCGGCTCATTTGAGAAGCGAGGCCGCGTGAACGTCGGCGTGGGCTACGCCATTTCTATCAATCAAGTCATGCGATTCTTGGGGCACCTGAAGAGCGGCCGGATTCTCGATCATGCTTCACTCGGTGCAACAGTTAGCACTGGGGAAGGGAGGGAAGTTCGCATTGACGACATTCTCGAATCGAGCGACGCCTACCGACGAGGCCTTCGCTACGACGATGTCATTGTACGTTTCGGCAATCGCAGCGTCTCCTCAGCAAACGCCTTGCAGAATGTGCTCGGCGTTTACCCGCGTGGCTGGACCGTGCCGATTGCTTACCGCCGAGATGGGATTACCAACGAAGTGACCGTGCGGTTGATGGGCAAGCACGGCGAATCGGAACTGATTGATTTGGTTCAACGCGAACAGAAAGCCACACCAGAAATCCCACCGCGACCGAAGGAATCACAAGACGAAGACAAGCCTCAACTCCCTAAAGTTCCTGGCCTTGACCGACTTCTTGGTAAGAAGCCAGGGCCACCAGAAGAAGTGGCCAAACGATACCAAGAGCGCCGCGGATATGCAAACTATTGGTACAACCTGCAGGAGCAAGAGCAGCTCTGGGAGCATTTCACCCAGCGGACAGACTTTGCCGCATTAGGCTACCACTGGAATGCGACCGGAAAGTTAGAGTCGGGTAAGCCATTCAAGTTGGAGAGTGAGCAGCGATTCTCAGACATCCGATTACCTTGGGGTAAATTTTCAGCCTCCTTCGTGGGTGATCTCTCTACCCAGTTGAGCCCACCCAACAGTGGCGGGATGCTTGTCGGTATGCATCTGCTACAGCGATTTGCTGAGAAAGGGCTTCGGCAATTTGGCGAAGTGTATTACCTGGGTCGGCTGCCAACGGGAGAAAACCAGGAAGTGGCGGATTGTCTTGTTGGGCTCTCTCAAGGGATGGAGTTGCGATTATTCTTTGACACAAAAACCGGCGACCTCATAACACTTGAACTATGGCCCAACGATGAGAGCGACCCCTGCGAGTGGCGGTTTGGCGAGTACGAAGAGATGCAGGGTCGCCGCTTGCCGACTCGATGGACCATCATTTACGGAGACGAACCATTCGCGGATTTGACCATTGAGAACTGGTTGAAATCTGGCGAGTCGACGCAAACTTCTGACACTCCCAAACAAGCAGAACCTCAAGGCTAACCGTGTATCCCGTCCGCATCTTCATGTCCCTACTGCTGATCGCTGCGGCTTGCCAGCCGTGTTCTGGGAAGACTCTGCGTTCAGTGCTGCGCGAGACGCAGAAAAAGGTGGTGAAAATCTACGGTGCAGGTGGCCTACGGCAAATGGAGGCCTATCAGTCTGGGATACTCATTTCCGCTGAGGGGCACGTTCTCACGGTGTTGAGCTACGTGCTCGATACCGACGACTTAGCGGTCGTTCTGGATGATGGCCAATTGTTCGAGGCGGAACTCTTGGCAAGCGACCCGGTGCTCGAGCTGGCGCTGCTGAAATTGCCTGCCGAAAGCTCGGTTCCTCATTTTGATCTCGACAAGCACACGAAAGCTGCCGTCGGAGATCGCGTTTTGGCACTTAGTAATCTCTACGGGATCGCAGCCGGGAACGAGCCAGTGAGTGTGCTCCACGGCGTTGTTACGGCGGTAGCGCCGTTACAGGCACGACGTGGGCGGTTTCAATCGAACTTCGCGGGCCCGGTTTACATGGTCGACGCGCAGGCCAACAATCCTGGCGCAGCCGGCGGAGCGCTGGTCGACTGGCAGGGCCAGCTACTAGGCATGTTAGGGAAAGAACTTCGTAGCGAAGTCACCGGCGGCTGGCTCCACTATGCATTGCCGGTCGAAGCCTTTCATACGACGACACAAGACATGCAAGCGGGTCGCAAGCTCGACAATACGCGACTGCAACTCGCAGAGCCAGAGTCACCGCTCTCCGCAGCTTTGCTGGGCGTGACGCTCATTCCCGAAGTCCTCCCCCGCACGCCGCCCTATATTGATTCCGTTATTGCAGGCACGCCAGCTCACAGAGCCGGCCTCCGTCCTGACGACCTGATCGTCTTCGTTGGATTGGAACCGACTGCTTCGTGCGCTTCGGTCAACAAGATGCTTTCTAATCTGGAAGCCACAGAAACGGTAGCACTCTCAGTCCTTCGCGATGGTCAACTGATTGAGTTAGAACTGGCCAGCGAAAGGCCAGCAGAACAGCTAGCTCCCGAAGAGCCACGCTCGACTTTAAAGATCCTAAAGCCGGAGATCACTGAGTCAGAGCCTGCGGACTCCAGCGAGGCTGAATCTGAGCCGTAGACGACAGCCTCGGATGTTAGAGCTTCGAGCACCCAACAGTTATTCACTCGACGCTAGCGAGTTCGGCTCAGTTGTTGGTGTGTTCGGTTCTCTATATTCGTTTAAGCTTTATCAGATAACTTTGGGAGACAGTAAGTTTTGAAAACCTGCATTTCGATCACCGTCTTGGCCCTCGTCAGTTTATGGTCGGCACAAGCCAACCTGTTCGCAGACGACTCGCCTGATCTCGTGCAGGTAGAACAGCAAGCACTCAACCGGGCCGTGGAGGAAGTCGCTGGCTCAGTAGTCCAGATTCGCACGGTGGGCGGTGCGGATCAAATCGGTCGGCAGTTACTCAATCGCGGACCTACCACAGGCCTTATTGTCTCTGATGACGGTTACGTCGTTTCCAGCGTCGCAAATTTCGCCGGCCAGCCGACTTCCATCCTCGTGCGCACCAGCGAGGGAGAGCAATTTCCCGCGGAACTCGTCGGACGAGACAACAATCGGATGCTCGCGCTGCTCAAGATAGAGACTACCAACCAACTCCCCGTACCACAGTCAGTTCCCAAACAAGAGACACTGCCTGGCCAGTGGGCAGTCGCTGTCGGCCGAGTATTCGATGCGGAGAAGGTGAACGTGTCGGTCGGTGTGATTAGCGCACGAAATCGCATGCACGGTCGGGTCCTGCAAACTGACGCAAGCGTGTCCACTGCCAACTATGGAGGCCCGTTGGTCGATATTCGTGGCCGAGTTTTTGGCGTACTTGTACCCATGGCACCGCAACCGGCCAGTGCCGATGTGAACGAATTGGCGGGAGTTGAGTATTACGACTCTGGCATTGGCTTTGCGGTGCCACTAGAGGACATTATCGCCAGCTTGCCACGTTGGAAGGAAGCAGGTGATTTGCATCGTGGTCTGTTGGGTATTGGCATGAAGAAGGGGAGCGCCTTTGCGACTCCTGCGACCATCACGAATGTGTGGCCCACCTCCCCCGCCAAGGATGCGGGGTGGAAGGCAGGCGACACTATCATTGAGGTCGATGGCAATAGTGTCGGATCCCAAACTCAGCTTCGTTTCCAAATAACGCCCCGTTACGCCGGCGACACGCTGAAAGTCTTGCTCGATCGAGCTGGGGAGACCATAGAGACTGAAGTTACCCTGACTGCGGAACTCGCAGCGTTAGAGCACGCGTTCCTAGGAATTCTTCCAGGGATACCCGAACCAGAGCCCTCCGTCGAGAAGAGTGAGGATGAGAAAGCCGCTCGCGGCTTAGCTGTCCGCGCCGTTTGGCCAGGCAGCCCCGCACAAGATGCGGGACTTATTCCAGGAGACCAAATTACCAAGCTAGGTGACCTAGCCATCCGCAATGCGAGCGACGCCCTCCGACAGCTTTCCTCGCATCATCCGGGCGACAGCTTGAATGTCACGTACCGGAGTGATGACAAGGAGAGAACGACTGAGGTAACACTTGGCAAACTCCCCGTAGAGTTACTCAAGTCTGTTGACTTGCCGAACAATGCAACCCTGGAACCGGCTGCCGACTGGGAGCAGGACACTATTAAGCTCGCGGAGTTTCCCCAGGAAACCAGTTACTATTTGCCACAAGACACGCGGCAGAGTCGTGGGCTACTGGTGTGGTTGGAAGGTTCACTTGAGCGTAAGAATGAGACAGTAGCCCAAAAGTGGCGGACAATCTGTCTGCGCGACGGACTGGCCTTGGCTATTGTGCGACCAGCGAGTGACAACGGCTGGAACATTGAAGACCTAGCGTATGTGAAACGCGTCACTGGCGAGTTGCGTCGGCTGCTAAAACCTGCCCCACAGCGAATGGTCGTCGCCGGTAACGGTAAATCAGGGCAAATGGCCTTGCGATTTGCCTTTGCCAACAAAGGGATGATCTCTGGAGTAGCAGCAGTAGCCGCTCCCCTACCCCGCACCTTCGAAACACCAGCCAACCAGGATGGCGAGCGACTGGCCGTGCTGGCTATCAATCAGCCGGACTCGCCTTTTTCAGCACTCATCACGCGCGACATAAAAACGCTTCGTGAGGCAGGCTACCCTGCTGGATTGATCGAATCGGATGCGGATTCAGGTCAAACCAGCGTAATGAGCGCAGGTGACCGTGAGAAACTCGCACTGTGGATCGATACGCTCAATCGCATGTAACCTGAGCTGTTGTCTACGCAGTCTTCACGTCTTTCGCCTGCCTAGGCTTCGGTCCATCGATGTGATCCGCCTCTGGCGTTTCGTCGGAATCAATCTTGAACCAATCGTTCTTAAACTCGATTCGCTGGCCTTTACTCATGGCAATGTTCGAGGTGAGCGCAATAATCGCGTCCGCCATGGCCACCTTCGGCTTGCACTTGGGCTGATTCTCAGAGTCTGGGTTGCGAATACACCACGCCCAATGCTCAATCTCTTCCTTGTAGCCACGGCTGATGTTCTTAGGCGTGGCCACTTCCGCCACCGCTGCGCCACCGCCCGTCTCGTAGCTATCCATAACGGCGCTGCCCTTAGATTCCTTCACCTCGATCTTCGCATTGGGGTTCGAGCCCTTGAACAGCAACGCGTCCTTCTCCTTATCCAGAATCAGTGTACCTTTGGTGCCCATGACTACTTCGCCGTAACCGCCAAAGCCATTGCCATTGATCGAAGAGTACGTCACGGCAAGTTTTCGTGAAGTATCGGCAATCTCTTGCGATTTGAAATCTTTGTAGTAGCCCTTCATGGGGAACTCGAAGTTGCAATGCACGTGATCATCAACCTCGCGGTCATTGGGGAACAGCGAACGGAAACCGTAGCCTTGCACGGCCAACGGGTACACCTTTTCGCCGTCATCGCGTTGTGAACTCACAAAGATGCTCGCCGCGTCTAATTGATGGCTGCCAAGCTCTGCCATCAGCCCCGCACCCGTGCGATCCCACAATCGCCAGCGGATCAACTCTTCCAAGGCACTGCACTCGTAGCCACCGGGGAGGGTTTTCCCTTGGTAGCCGTACTGAGCCGCATCGACTTGCACATCGCGAATCCGTGCTTCTAGTTCTTTGACGATTGCTGCTCGCTTCTCGGCGACCTCAACGGACTTCTCTTTTGCCAGTTTACTTCGCTGATCGACAAGCTTGTCCATGATGTCCCATTGAGCACGAAACGCATCTTCCGCAGGGACGCCGCCCTCCTTACGAGCCGCACGTCGCAGGTCGAGGTAGGCATTGTTATCGTCGAAGATCTCCAGCATCTCTTTGTTGGGCAGTGGGGGCGACCAACTGTCGCTACCCGGCAAGTTGCCCCGATGCCACTGGGCGCGAATGTAGTGCAAGTCGCCTAAGATGCCTCGTTTGATTTGATCGACGGCATTCGCGTAGAGAATGCTGTAATGCCGTTGATGCCCCGTAGCGAGCAGCATTCCCTCGGCCTCGGAAACGCGAGACATTTCCTTGCATTGCGCAACGGTCTGGCCCATGAGCTTCTCGGTGAGCACGTGCTTGCCAGCTCGCATCGCTTCGATCGCTACCGGGTGATGCAACCACAACGGCAGCGCAATAATCACCCCTTCGATTTCAGGGTCCTCAAGCATAGCGCGCCAGTCGCCCTTGCTTTGGTTGGGGCCACCTTCGGTACCATCGTAAATATCTACGTGTTTATGGGCTGCCTCTTCGGTTTTCCACCCGTATTTGCTCATCAAGCCGGGGCGTGCGCCCAAATTGCCCTGATCGCCGTGGAACGCGCGATGCACGTTGTACGGGCGGATGTCGGCGATCGCCACGACGTCAACAAAATCGGGATTGAGAGCACCGATGAGCACGCTGCCTTCGTCTCCGGTACCGATGATGCCCACACGCACAGGATCTTGTACGTTGGGATCGTAGCCAAAGTACATTGCCCCCAAGGCACCGCTGGTCACTGCACCCGCGGCAATGGTGCCCTCAAGAAATTGACGGCGGGTGGTGCCAACCGCTTCGTTGAAATTCGCCTTGCCAGTGGCACGCTGTTCGGGTGTGAGATGCATGGTTCTATCCAAGAAACTTAGGTGAACGTCTCAGCGATACCGCGCGAGACATAGTAATTAAATTGAATTAAGCTTTTGATTTCTTCCCACAACAGCGGCTCAGGAAGAAATCCAGTCCGGCGAATCGTCCAGCACAGGTCGCAAACAACACCCCCAGAGCCGCCATTTCTACTAACTGGTAGTAGAAGAACTGTTTGCTGGCCTCCGCTACCCAAGGTGGCTGGGTGGACATAACCATCAGCAGGAAGATGCAACCGCCGATGGCGGCGACTCGCGTGAACAATCCCAGCATGAGTAACACGCCCACGCCAATGATTAAGCACGTCACTGCGAGATTCATGCGGTCCAGCGAGGTCGTCTTGCTATCAGCGACTGCTGATTCGATCTCATCAAACAACTCGGGCTTCTCCACGCGGTCTTCTGGAGGAGGTAGCGCCCGCCAGTCGTCGTAGAGATCGTCTTGGATGCTTTCTACTTGTGCAATCCAGGGACGGCTGGCAGAAGTTGTCTCGGCCTGTTTCTCGTCGATCTGCTTTTCGACAAACGGAATCTCGTTTGCACCAGGAGAATCCTTCCAATTCTCTAGCCGCCAAAGTTCATGCCGCCATTCGCTGATCGCGTCTGACTCGCTTGCTAAGTAATCGGCGAGTTGTTGGTGCCGATGTTGAAACCTTGCGGCAGCTTCCTTCTGAGCTTCCTCGGATAGCCCGCTGACCGCCACGACCTTGCCTTGGACCTCACGCCAGTCGTCAACGATTTGCACAGCCCATGCCCGGTAGGGTGCATTCGGCGGAAACTCTATCTCGATGGGCTCCTTCTTTTTTACGGCGATTTTTTGCTTCTCTTCGTATTCACGTTCCCAAGCAGCCGCCTCTTCAAGCTCTTCGTCCGTTGGTGGTTTGAACTCGTGTGGCTGTGCGAGCAATTGTTGCGAATTGTGAGTGCTCGGCAGCTTGCTCTGGAAGAAATCTTCTAACGGGCCGACGGCTCGGCTGAAGAGCATTTCCGTGGGGACTTCCACTCGCCACTGGCCAGTAGCGGGGTTGGTCACGATCTTCTTCGTGCCCTCACTGAAGAAATGCCAACCTGTGGCAAGTCTCAGCAGCACAAGAGCCACCATAACACATAGTGGCCACTTCGCTGGAACACAGGCTGGCGAAGCTTCGTCTGTCGTACTCAAAAGATTTATCTCCGCGACTTGGAGCCGAACGCGAGCGCCCCATCGTGAGGCAGCCGTGATACGGTGTGTGAGGTCAGGGGCTAGCAGGGCTTTGCCTAGCAAAGGGTCACATACCGCCATCGGCCCTGACGCTTTGCGTTGAAGTAAGATATTCTAGGCAGTTTGGTGCTTAGACTCCAGTGCTAGGTTATTGACCAGTCACGCCTTCCTAGGAAGGCGCTAGGAACTATTCCGATTAAGCACATTTATTATAAGTTTGCTGTTTTTGTCGTCCGGAGTTCTAAACAATGCAGATCGTCTTGTGTTATCCCGTTGAAGAACGCCATATCCGACTAATCCAAGCTGCCTGGCCCGAAGCGGAAGTAGTCGATGCTGGGCAGGAGCGAATTGCCGCAGAGCTTCCCAATGCCGATATCTATTGCGGACACGCTAAAGTACCGGTTCCCTGGAGCGAAACGGTTTCCAATGGGCGTTTGCAATGGATCCAGTCCTCAGCCGCCGGCCTCGATCACTGCCTCACGCCGGA
Organism: Adhaeretor mobilis; assembly: GCF_007741515.1. Lineage (GTDB taxonomy): Bacteria > Planctomycetota > Planctomycetia > Pirellulales > Lacipirellulaceae > Adhaeretor > Adhaeretor mobilis. Next base: position 3,289,328 of record NZ_CP036263.1, on the reverse strand, counting down.
AGTTGTGGCCTCGGATATACCTGTGAGCAGTGCCTCAGGCGTGCTTGCCAAGCAAGTGGCCGATCACACGATGGCCCTGCTCGCTGGTATGCTGCGGGATTTACCCACGTTTTTCCGTGCCAAGGAGAAAAAGGAGTTTATCCGCCGCCCGACTCGCGACCTTTTCGGTGCTACGGTGGGTATCGTGGGGCTTGGAGGTAACGGCCGCCTGCTAGCCCGCGTGCTCAAGGCGTTCGACACCAAGATCCTGGCGACCGACTGGTTTCCCGACAATCCTTGTGAGTTCGTCGATGAGATTCTCCCGGCCGACCAGCTCGACGAGATGCTCCCCCAGGTAGACATTCTCATCCTGGCGGCTCCGCTCACCGATGAGACCCGGGGCATGATAGGCGCCCGCCAGTTAGCCCTGTTGCCTGAAAATGCTGTGTTGGTGAATGTGGCTCGTGGACCGCTAGTGGTTGAAGAACACTTGGCCGACGCGTTGCAATCTGAGCACCTCTGGGGAGCTGGCATCGATGTCACCGAAATTGAGCCCTTGCCCGAGGAGAGTCGCCTGTGGGGCCTCAAGAATCTCATCATCACGCCCCATGTAGGTGGACAGCGGGTAAGTCGAATTGACGACATGACTCGTCTTTTCTGTGAGAACATCACCCGCTTTAGGGCGGGGAAACCGCTCATCAATCTTGTGGACAAGCGGCTGGGTTTTCCCGCTCCCGGCGTGAGCTTCGACCCCCGGCAGGGTGTCTCCTAGAGTGTCCGCTGGGAAAAGCTTGAAATCTGCTGATGTGCGGGTAGTCGAACTAGCCCTTTTTGCGAGTTTGTGACTAGGATAAAGGCTGTGGCAACCGGCGCATGCCCACCCAAGCGCTGGCAGAAGGAACGTGCGAGCCACCTGAGCCAGCTGTTGGCAACATTACGATACGGAACAACAATGGACCCCTCAACTACGATTCTGCAAGGAACGCGGACCATCACCTACGGAGGCGACGAGTCCAATCGTTGCCCCTCCGATTTATTGGAGCGTTACGAAAAGCTGCTCGACAGCCAACACATTGGCTGGACGGAGCATCTGCGCTTCCGTCGCTTGCTCGGTACCGGCGGCCAGGGGGTGGTCTATCTGAGCGATCGCCGCGGCTGCGACGGTTTCACATTGCCCGTCGCACTGAAGCTGTTTTCGCCGGAGCGTTTCGTGAGCCAACAAACATACGACGAAGCGATGGGGCGAATGGGGGACGTTTCTTGCCGTGTCGCACAGATTCAACACGATAGTTTGCTCGATGTACAAAACTTTATCGAGCGCTCCGGCATTCGAATGATGGAGATGGAATGGGTCGACGGGTACGACCTCGAACGTCTACTCACTCCGGCCATGCTGTCTCGTGTGGAGCAGCGTGTTGCTAAGCGTCGCTGGCACTACATTAACAATGTGGTGGTCACTTCCGGTCCAATTCGCCCGCGGTTGAAACCAGGTATTGCGGTGGCCATCGTTCGCCAATGCTTAGGTGCACTCGCTGCACTGCACCGTGAAGATATAATTCATGGCGACATCAAACCGGCTAACGTGATGGTGAAACGCACGGGAGCAGCTAAGATCGTGGACATCGGTTCTGCCCTGCATCTCGAAGACATGCCGGAGCATCGTACCTGCACGCCGCAATACGCCGCGCCAGAGATGCTAGAACGTAATGAGTTTACTAAGCAGTCCGATCTCGCCAGCGTGGGCTATGTGCTTATCGAAATTCTCGCAGGGCGACCCTTGTTCGCGGGACTGAAAAGTCTAGCCGAATTGCTCGAGGCCAAATGGACGCTGCCGAAACGTCTGGAAGATATATTGCCGGACGAAGTGGCCGATAGTGAGTTGCTCATGTCCGTCTGTCGGAGGCTGACCAATCCCGATCCGCTATTGCGATACAAGAGTGCCGACGACGCCAACACGGGGCCAGAAGGTCTCGCGGAATTCCAACGCTCACTCATTATCGGCGACCTCGCTAGCGAGTACGACAACGAGCTCCGCGTGTGGCTGGAAGAACTCGATTGAGCGCTGCCTGGCCGACAGTTGCTATGACTGGTCGTTTTGATGAGGACGGCTTTTGTTTGGCTAGGGCGGCGATTTCTCCCTGTCAGCTTGCAGAGCTTATCGACGTATTGCAGGACGACCGATTTGAGAAATCACCGGGAAGACGCGACCTGTTTCAACTGCGTGAAGTGATCTGCAACTTCGCCTGTTCTCAGGTCGTGAGTGATCTCGTTGGCCCTGTACTTGGCTCTCAAGCACGGTGTGTTCGTGGGTTGGTGTTCCAGAAGAATGCGAATCTCAACTGGCAGGTAGCTTGGCACCAAGATCGTACGATTGCCGTCAAGAAAAAATCGGAAGTTGGCGGCTACCAAGCATGGTCTGTCAAGCAAGGAATCCCGCACGTTAACCCGCCATCGGAACTATTGGAGCGAATGCTCACGTTACGGATCCACCTCGATTCCGCGAACCAAGAAAATGGCGTTCTTGAGGTGCTCCCAGGGTCTCACATGGGCGGTATTCTCACCGAAATTGAAATCGCGGAACTTGCGCAGAATACGAAGTCTGTGCCGTGCATTGCCCAACCGGGTGACGTCCTCCTAATGCGGCCCCTGTTGCTTCATGCTTCACGAAAAGTAAATTCTACTAACCCCCGGCGTGTTCTCCACCTAGAATATGCTGCAGAATCACTTCCTACCCCACTACAATGGCATACGGAGTTGCCGTTGCAACACGGCCGGAATTGACACCTGCGTTCCGGCAAGCAGGCTGGTAGCAGCGCTTTCTCTATTGAGAACTACCTACAGCAAGGCAGATACCATGCGATTCGTAAATCTAGCTACTGTTTTCGGGCTCGCTCTTTTCACATGTGCATTTGCGGAGGCCCAAGATCGCTACGCCCCATCAGCTGGAGAAGACTCTGGTGCAAGGGCAGCAGACCTTGGCAATACGTCTTCAGACAGGCCAGGGACGCCTCGGCCCCTCCTCTCGGGAGAAGGTACTTCAAGCGAAGACGCTTCGAGTGAGCTTGGGGATGCAGCGCGCCGAGCATTCGACACCCGCCCTGGTGAAAGGCCTGCCGCGCCTCTCCCACGCCGTGATCTACCTACTCACACTGTTGAGCCCGCTACTCGTCAACCTTCCGGCGATCGCCCGCGGAACGAAGCGCGTATTGCCGAGATGCTCATCCAGCAGCTTTCGGACACTTCTGTTGCTCCGAATTTGCAGGGCGTGTCGCTTTCGCTGGCCGACGCCGTGCGTGATGCATTAACACGCGAAGCACAGACCCAGCGGATAGCCGCGTATTGGGATCTCTCTTTCTCGATCAATAGCTACCATCTAGCCACTCGCGAGGCCGATGAATTGCGTGGTGTCATGCGTAACGTTGCCACTCCTACCCTTTCGATGAAACAGAATGAGCAAGACCTGGAGATACGACTCGCCGCCACTGAGCGTGCCATGCTCGCCGCCCAAACGCGATTGCAGAAACTAATGGGAAACAACGCCCACTTGCCGATCCCAGTCGATCCACCACTCTGCAGTTCGTATGAGACAAATTACGACCAACTGTTCGGTCAGCAGATCTCGCCGGCCGCAAAGTACCTCAATGATCTGATCCCTGTGCGATACCAACAGCTTGTCTCCGAAGCGGAGTCTGTCGGAGAAAGCTACCAACAGTTGGCGGAGCTAAGCAAACAAGGACCTGCCGCCAGTTCTGCGGAGTCCCTTTGGCAGGCTCATCGAGTTTTTTCACTCGGTCGCAGGTCCTTCCTAAATACTGTTTATGACTACAACCAGGACATTGCCCAGTATTCGCAGTTGGCCCGACCACAAAGACTTGAAACCCAACGGCTCGTGGCCATGCACATTGGCACGGCGGGGGAGGCTTTCTCCGGTGCAGATACGAGTGTAATTCCTGCGACTGCTGAGGAACCGATCCCACGGGGACGCACCTTTCAGAGGAGAGAGTCGCGTCGGCCGATTGGCGATGAAGCTCCCGAAGAGGAGGGGAACGCTGAAGAGTCCTTGCCCGAGCAAGTTCCTGCAGAAATAGCTAATCCCAAGGAGCCCCTAGAAGAGGCTGGCGCTGCACCAGCGGAAACCAGCAAACCGTCCACCGAAACCGTTGAAGCTGAGAAATCAGAGCTTGGGAATGCGGAACCTGAAGCTGCAGTGTCTGAAGACACGGAAGCCAACGACGAGGAAGAGATATCGGTTCAAGACTTGTTCGGTGCAGAATGACCCCCGCTACGCTATCAACACCAACGGCCGATCAAGCCCCGAGCGAGCCAATTGCCCAGCCGCTCTTCATCGGCCCGTTGAAAGTCGATCCGCCCATTCTCCAAGCACCGATGGCGGGCTTCACGAATTATGCTTTTCGCCAAATCGTGCGCGAATTCGGCGGTGCGGGGCTGCTAGCCACCGAGATGGTCAACGCCCGCGGCTTCGTCTGGCTGGACGAAAACGAAGCGGAACACCCCGACCGCCTGTGGGGCGTCGCCGACGAGCCTCGCCCGCTGGCTGTGCAAATCTGGGATAACGATCCGCCCACGCTTGCCAAAGTGGGACGCCGCTTGGTCGAAGAATACGGCGTGAGCGTCGTGGATATCAACTTCGGCTGCCCGGTGCGCCAGGTGACTCAAAAAGCGCACAGCGGCAGTTACTTACTCAGTCAGCCAGGGCGAATGGGCGCGATCATCGAGCAGGTGGTCGCCGCGTGTGCTCCAACACCCGTGACCGCCAAGATCCGCCTCGGTTGCACTCGGGACCAAATCAACGCGATCGACATCGCCCAAGTCGTCGAAGGTTCTGGAGCGGCCGCGCTAACCGTGCATGGCCGCACCGCCGCCGACATGTTCCGCGGCAGTGCCGATTGGGACCGCATCGCGGAGATCAAACCGTACCTCAAGCGCATCCCGCTCATCGGCAACGGCGATCTCGACTCCGCGGAGAAAGTCCTCGACGCGTTCCGCCGTTATCCTGTCGATGGAGTGATGATCGCCCGCGCCTGCTTAAACAAACCCTGGTTGTTCGCTCAAGCCGCCGCCGCCGTGCGTGGACTGCCCGTTCCGCCCGATCCGACGCTTGAGGAAGAACGCGAATTGCTGCTCTACCACTTCAAGCTCGTCTGTGAACGGTTCGGCACCAAGAAAGCGGCCGTGCTCATGCGCAAGTACGCCTGCTGCTATGCCCAGGGCCGACCTGGCGCACGAGAGTTTCGCAAGCACGTGGCGGTGATTGAATCGGTGGAGGATTTTCACGAGATTGTGGAGCGGTATTTCCCACGCTCTAGCTAAACGGGTGGCACCGACAGTCGGTCGCAATAAACATTGCCATCTCGATCGCGCAGTTCGACCGATTGTCGGTGGGCAAAGCCCAAGAGGTCGAGCGGGTCAGCCTCCTGTGCTGCGCACACCGACAATCGACCGAGCATAGTCAACGAAGTGGCCACGCTTTTCGCGGTCGACTGTCGGTGTTACCCTTTTCATTAGACGGCGATAAACCAGCGGTGGTATCTTGCCAGAACGCATGAGTCATTACCCAACGTTTTTCTTTAGTATTGCGATGGAATGATACATACAGAAACTGTTATTGCAGCAGTATTCGTTTTTGGCTTTTTGCTATTTATGTGGTTATTGGAGACTCGTGGTGCCAAGAAAGGTCACATCGAAGTAGAAGGCTATTTGAAAGATACGCTTTGCAGCTCGGGTTGGGAACTTATTCCTGAGGGGATTAATCTATCACAAATCGAGTTCTATCCCGAACTGCTTTCCGGGCTGATTGGTGGCACCCAATTGCTTCCGATTGTTACGAGAAAGTCAGAAGAGTGGCTATTTGTTTGTAACGGTCGAAGTCGGCCAGATAACAGAACAGAGTTTGCTGCTTGCTATGTTGGTCGCAATACTGCAGAGTTGATAGATGCTTTTCGCTATAGAAGATCACTTGGAAGACTAGACAAACACACATGGGCTGAAGATTCGAAGTCCCTTGTGGACATTGATGGTCATCGAATAAGCAATTGGTTCGTAGTTGATGCAATCGAGGGACGGCAAGAAGTCCGTTCGAATGAATTCCTAGAAAAACTTTCGTCATCGAAAGAAATAAGCGAAGTTCAGCAAACGGAAAGATATTTTATTTGCATAGGCTTCCCGCATCGTTCGTCGCCTCAGGATATGGAGCTTCTACTCGAAGAGGCGCTGATGCTAAGAAAAGCGATTTGATCTTGGCCAGCAGTCTGTGAAGCCGTAGGTAGTTGGCGAAGGTCTAGTTCTCACCAACGCTACACACTGCTGGCTAAGGGCGACGTGGTGGCGGGCACTACGCCGCAACCAACAATCAGGCTAACTCGTTCAGTAAACGGCGATAAACCAGCAGTGGCACCTACGTCCGCCTACGCTAAGCCTCAATCAAACACGGCTCCCCTTGCCGGTTCTCATCCGTGTCATCCGTGGCTAACTCCGTCTCGGATACTCTCGCCAGCACGAGAAACCCGAGCAACACCACAAAGGCAAACACCATGCTGCATGCCCACACGAGCCTTGGGTCTTGCTCATAGAGAGCCGCCCCCGAGGCGGGACCAACGATAAAGCACACCGAGAACACCATCGAGAACCAGCCCATGTAAGGACCCTCGCCTCCCTCGGGACTCCGATCAGCGACAAAGCCGGATGCCAACGGGTGAGACAACATCTCGCCCACAGTGATGATGAACATCGAAAGCGCAGCAAAAGCAATCGATACGCCGTACGGCAAGATCCCAAAGCCAAAGCAGGCAAGGAAGCAGCCCCAGCCGATGGTCCTCAGCTGCGACCACTTCTTCGCAGCATCAACCAGGATCATTTCCGTGAGCACGATGATCGTGGTATTGAAGGCAAACATCGCACCGATCATCGGCTTGCTGAAGCCGTACTGATCTTTCAGATAGAGCGGATAGGTCGACCAAAACTGAAAGAACGGCAAGGCAGCAAGAAAGACCAGCACGAGAAAGACTACGAATGTACGATCCTTCAGCGGCGCAGCAACCACCGTTGGCTTTTCTGCGGCTGTCTCGTTGGTGTTGGCGAGCCGTCGAAAGCCAAAAAAGTAAAGCAATAACAGGGCACCAAGAGCCGTGGTCGCGCCATCGACAGCAAACAGCAGGCGGAAGTCGATCTCTGCCAACACACCGCCGATGGCCGGGCCGAACGAAAAGCCAAGGTTGGCTGCCAATCGCTGCAAAGCGAATCCACGCACCCGGTTCTCGCGAGTGGTCAGCAGAGCGATGGCGGCGTTATTCGCTGGGAAGACTGCCTCTCCCGTCACGCCCAAGGCGAACATGGCAGCAGCAATCCCTTGCCAGCTTTCAGCAAGCGGGATCAGCAGAAAACAGGGCGATACCAGCAGCAAAGCGCTAATCTGGACTCGCACCGCACCAACGAGTGGTACCAAGCGTCCCCCGATGTAAGCCCCGACGATCGCCCCTAAACCAAACGCTGAAAGCATCATGCCAGCAGACGATTCACTCATCCCCCGCTCTTGCCGAAGAAACAGCGTCAGGAACGGCATCACCATCGTCCCACAACGATTGATAAACAGCGCAAAGGCCATCAGCCAGACTTCCCGCGGCAAGCCGGAGTAGGCTTCGCGATATCGTGCGTACACGGATTGCAGCATCGCACTAGCTCGGCGGGGGTATGCGGGGACAAGAAGCGGAAAAACTACTGCTGTTGCAACCAGACCGACGCAAACCTATTGAGGTTCACTCAACAAGGCTAGCCTGTGTCGCATGCGATGCCTCTGCGGTACCGCTCTAAGCTATCACCGGTCAGGCTGCATTTCACCGGACTTCAAACGTTGGGTGTAATCGCTTGCCTTCCTACTAATCAGCCCCGAGAGCAACACCATACCGACGATGTTCGGAAACGCCATGCTGAGGATCATCATGTCCGAAAAATCAATGACCGATTGCAGTGAGAGGATGGGGCCAAGTGCCACAAAGATCAGGTAAACGATACGGTAGGGGAGAATCCCACCGGGGCCGATTAGGTATTCCGTCGCTCGTTCGCCATAGTAGCTCCAGGAAATGAGTGTGGAGTACGCGAAGCAGCAGACCGCGATACACAACAAATAGGGCATCGCCGCTCCCAGGCTAGCAAAAGCGCGTGCTGTAACGACGATTCCTTCAGGAGCGAGATCGCTTTTCCCGTAGACGAGGCCCGTTACTGGATCGAGATGGGCACTCGAAATGAGAATTGCTAGAGCGGTCATCGTGCAAACGGCGATTGTGTCAATCGCAGGAGCGATCATGGCCACAACCCCCTCACGAATCGGTTCATCGGTCTTCGCCGCGGCGTGAACGATCGCGGCCGAGCCAACGCCCGCCTCGTTGGAAAATGCGGCCCGTTGCGCTCCGGTGAGCAGGGCACCGAAAATGCCTCCATAGACACTCTTGACGGCAAACGCCTCGCTAAAGATCCGGCCAAACATGGCAGGTACTTCCTCGTAATTCTTGATAATAATGACGAGGCAAACGAGACAAAAGAACGCGCACATAAATGGCACGAGCTTGCTCGTGACTTCTCCAATTCGCCGAATCCCGCCAATAATAACGATCCCGACCAGAAACGCGAGCAGCAGACCAAATATCCAGGCGTGATGACTCGCTGCGACTTTGGGGAACTGTTGGTTGAGCAAGCTAAAAGCTTGGTTGCCCTGGAACATGTTCCCCCCGCCAAAGGCAGCGAGAATAGTAAGCACGGCAAAAGTTACCGCAAGTACTTTGCCCAGCAACGCCAGCTTCGGCAGGCGATCGCGAAATCCATCCTCGAGGAATACCATCGGTCCACCGAGCACCGTACCATCGGGCTTAACGCGACGATAATACTGTGCGAGTGAGCAACTGGTGAATTTGAGGCTCATTCCTAAAAAGGCAATTACCCACATCCAAAAGACGGCCCCCGAACCGCCCATGGTGATTGCAACTGCAACACCTGCAATATTGCCCAACCCAACGGTCGCCGACAGCGCCGATGTGAGCGCCTGAAAGTGCGAGACCTCACCCTCGTCCTTCTCGTCGTCAAAATGGCCGCGGATCACGCTGAAACAGTGGCCGAGGAGTCGTACATTGATAAACTTGTATCTTAGGGTGAAAAACAAGCCACCCGAGATGAGCGTAAGGAGAATTACGGACACGCCTCGTGGTTTGCCGTCTTCGTACGCGGGCACGATAGGTAGCTCGTAAAGCAATACCGCGCCAACCGCGTCATTCGCTTCGTCGAAGATCTGATTAATGCTGTCTTGCACCTTCAGGGAGCGCGATTTCTCAGCATCGTCCCAATTGGCTCGCCAGGCGTCACCGAACGAGAGCTCCGTATCCTCGGGCGACTCTGCAGAATTTGTAGCCTCTTCGGCGGAGGTATCTTCCGGAAAGCTTAAGTCCGGTTCCGAAACAACTTGCTCAGGATCAGGCTGAGCGAAGGCCTCGCACACGGGCAGTACCAGGAGTGTCCCGAGCAGGAAGAAAAAAAACGACTTTCGGCACACCATTAGGTAAACCTCCGCGGTAGCATCCGGGAACTGTAGGTAGCTCCCGCCAACCGCTTTGTTGAGCGTGGATATTCAGGATTTGTGACTAGTCACTTACGGCATGGATGCCGTTAGCGAGTTCTTCTAGACAATAACTTGTTTCAGGTCAAGTGTTTACGTCAGTTGAGTAATCACACGTGGGTATTTTTCAAACCACTGGTTGTGTAAAATCAGGAATCGCGTAAGATGATAGCTAAAGCCTAGTCTGCTAGCCCCTGAAACCTAGGCCTAAAACGACAGAGCCTTTGCGAACCATGTCCCACCCTCAATCAACAGCAGTGCCTCGAGTGTCTTCGGGCGACTACAAGGTGGTTGATCGCCTCAGACGTTCGGGGCAAGCAACTATTGCTGAACTCAGCGATGCGCTGGGTGTAACGGCCACCGCTGTTCGGCAACGCCTCGCCCGCTTGACAGACGCAGGCCTGGTTGAGCGAACTTCAACTCCCGCTGGACGGGGCCGCCCTACGCACCAGTACGGCCTTACCCAAGCAGGCCAGCGAACCGGTGGCAACAACTATAGCGAGCTGGTGGATGTACTGTGGAAAGAGATTAGAGGCATCAAGGACAAGGCTGTTCAGCAGGGTTTGCTGAGCCGCCTAGCCGTGAGCATGGCTGAGAAGTATCGCACTCGAATTTCTGGCGAGAACCTGACGGAACGGATGAGTTCCCTAGCCGCAGAGCTTGGCGGCCGTGATATCGCCTTTGAAGTCAACGACGAGGGTGGCCTGCCCGTGCTAACCGCCCTCGCCTGCCCTTACCCTGACCTTGCCGAACAAGATCGAGGCATTTGTGCCCTTGAGAAAATGCTGTTCACCGAAGTGCTAGGCGAAGACGTACGTCTAAGTGAGTGCCGTCTTGACGGTGAGACTTGTTGCAAGTTCGAACCGGTCGCGACCTAAACCAAGTCGAACCAGAAACCAGACATGTCAGAAATAGCGAGAAACAGAGCGTCAACAGACAGGCAGCACCTAGTAGACAGCCACTTGTGCGGGTAGCTTAGATAGATTGAGCGTTGCTTGAATTCCCCACCGGGGCCCTCCTGAGCCAGGGAACTTTCGAGCTAGCCAATTACTCCTGACAGCAAGACCATATTTGATTTTGAAAGGGCGAGCGATGTCTCAGCCATGGATTGAAGGCCGATTCGAAGAAAATGTCATCACGACGACCGTAGAAAATGCGATCAATTGGGCTCGCCAGTCCAGCATTTGGCCGCTCACCTTTGGTCTCGCTTGTTGTGCCATTGAAATGATGGCCGCAGGTGCCAGCCGTTACGATCTCGATCGATTCGGCGCGGGTGCCTTCCGTGCTACGCCCCGTCAGGCAGACCTCATGATCGTTGCCGGCACAGTGACCTACAAAATGGCTAGTCGTGTGAGGCGGCTCTACAACATGATGCCCGATCCCAAGTTCGTCATCGCCATGGGTGCCTGCACCGTCGGTGGTGGACCTTACTTCAAGTACGGTTACCACGTCGTCAAGGGCGTTGACTTAGTCGTTCCCGTCGATGTTTACGTGCCTGGCTGTCCACCTCGCCCTGAAGCATTGCTAGAAGGCCTCATGCGAATCCAAGACAAGATCAAGGGCCACAAGATCGCCAAACGTAACGGCCCTACTGGCTTTGGCCAGCTTGGGCAAAAGGTCGAAGACGAACTACCTGTACCGCATCACAGTGGCTACGTTGCTGAGCCAGTCGAAGGCGATCCCGTATTCGATCATCAAAAGATCACAAGTTAGTCTCCCCAAAATCATTCACCCGAACTGTAGGGAACGCCCCCCGTGGCATTCCAAATAACCTGAGAACGATTTCCCATGTCAGAAACACTGAAGATCACCGACCTCCAAGTTGCCGTAGAAGGCAAACCAATTCTCCGCGGCGTGAATCTCACGATCAACCGTGGTGAAACGCACGCACTCATGGGCCCCAATGGCTCAGGCAAGAGTACCCTTGGTAACGCCATCATGGGTCACCCTGGCTATGAAGTAACTGGCGGCCAAATCGAGTTGTCTGGGCAAGATGTCCTTGAAATGGATGCCTCCGAACGTGCCCGTGCCGGTATCTTTATGGCCTTCCAGCGCCCGATGGCTATTCCCGGTGTGAAAATGGCTGAGTTTCTTCGGCATGCGACCACGAATGTTCGCAACCCCGAGCGTAAAGAGGGCGAAGACCTGATCCCCATGCGTCAGTTCCGCAAGGAACTCACCGAGAAGATGGGGCAACTCAAAATGGACACCGAGTTTGCCCGTCGTTACGTGAACGATGGCTTCTCGGGTGGAGAGATGAAGCGAGCGGAGATTCTGCAACTCGCCATGCTCCGTCCAAAGTTCGCCATCCTCGACGAGACCGACAGCGGCCTCGATGTCGATGCCGTTAAACTTGCCAGCGAAAGCATCGCGGACATTATTAATGTCGAGGCAGGTGGTGCGGAAATGGGCATCCTGATCATCACTCACCACGACAAGCTGCTTGATCACAACACACCCGACTTCACCCACGTAATGCTTGGTGGACGTATCGTCGAAACTGGCGGTGTCGAACTCGCCAAGGAACTGTACACCGACGGCTACGACCGCATCCGCGCTGCTTACCCGGACGCTGCCGCCGTGGGAGAAGAAATGAAAGAAGCCCCAGCAGGAGTTTAGCTGAATCGCTGCTTGAATCGATTTGGAGTTAACATCGAATGCTCTCAGCCAAGCCTTGCTGAGCGTTCAATTTAATAGGAAAGCCATCATGGCAACTGACACACTACCAGATGTAACCGCCGACGAAATCAACAAGTATGATTTCATCACCCCGTCGCACGACGTGTTCAAGGCTCGCAAGGGCCTGGATAGAGAGATCGTTGCGCAGATCTCCGAAATGAAGGGGGAGCCAGGCTGGATGCGCGACTTCCGCCTGAAGTCTTATGAGATTTTCGAGTCGAAGCCCATGCCCGAGTGGGGCGGCGATATCGCGATCAATTTCCAGGACATCTACTACTACCTTAAACCGGCCGACCAGCAAGGCAAGACCTGGGATGATGTACCCGAGGAAATCAAAGATACCTTTGACAAGCTTGGTATCCCGGAAGCTGAGAAAAAATATCTCGCCGGCGTGAAAGCTCAGTTCGAGAGCGAAGTAGTGTACGGTTCGCTCCAGAAGGAACTGGGCGACAAGGGGGTCCTGTTCACTGATACCGACACAGCGATCAAAGAGCACCCCGAACTCCTTCGTGAGTACTTCGGCAAGATCATCCCGCCGGAAGACAACAAGTTTGCCGCGTTAAATTCTGCCGTATGGTCGGGTGGTTCGTTCATCTATGTGCCTCCGGGCGTAAAGATCGACTTCCCGCTACAGGCTTACTTCCGCATCAACGCGGAGCAAATGGGGCAATTCGAGCGCACTCTGATCATCGTAGACGAAGGTGCCGAGGTACACTACGTCGAGGGCTGCACCGCTCCGATGTACACAACCGAGAGCCTGCATTCGGCTGTTGTGGAAGTCATCGTCAAGAAGAATGGCCGTTGCCGTTATACGACGATTCAGAACTGGGCGAATAATATCTACAACCTCGTCACCAAACGGGCGATGGCTTACGAGAACGCCCTGATGGAATGGGTCGATGGCAACCTAGGAAGCCGGCTTACCATGAAGTATCCGGCCGTCTACATGATGGAACCCGGTGCCCGTGGCGAAATTCTCTCGATTGCTTTCTCCTCAAAGGGACAGCATCAAGATGCCGGTGCAAAGGTGGTCCATTGTGCTCCGAATACGAAGAGCCGGATCATCTCCAAGAGCATTAGCAAGAACGGCGGTCGCAGTAGCTATCGCGGTCTTTGCAAGGTGGAAGACGGTGCCACCGATTGCAAGAGTAACGTCGTCTGCGACGCCTTGATTCTCGACTCCGATAGCCGTAGCGACACCTATCCCTACATCGAAGTCGAAGAGCAAGACGTGCAAATCGAGCACGAAGCAAGCGTCTCGCGCATCGGCGAAGAGCAACTCTTCTACCTCATGAGCCGCGGCCTCAGCGAAGCGGAAGCCAGTTCGATGATCGTCAGCGGCTTCATTGAACCGCTTATCAAAGAGTTGCCGATGGAGTACGCCGTCGAGATGAACCGTCTGATTGAGCTGCAGATGGAAGGCAGCGTAGGCTAGTGTCGTAGCCTCAAGCAGACGGTCTGCCGAGCCAACAATTTACAAGCGTGGCGAGCGAGCTGAGGCGGAACCAGCCGTCCCAGACTGGGCGATGCCTGTCGACCAACTGTTTGAATAGCCAGCTATTTGAGTAACTAAGCACAACAGAATTGAAACGTAACCGATGACCGCAACGTTAGAACACACCGGCTTCACACAACAAGCCTTCGACGATTTCCTCGACGCACGTGACGAGCCAAACTGGCTTGTCGACATGCGCCGTGCCGCTTGGAAGCAATTCGGCGAATTGCCCATGCCTTCGGGCAGTGATGAGGAGTGGATGCGGACCGATATCCGCCTCTTCAAGCTCGATCGCTACGGACTTCCTGGTGAGCGTGATACCGAAGCGGCAACGCCCACCGCGCTGCTCGCAGAAGGTGTTGAACTTGGCGGCCACACACGAGCCGTCGATAGTCGTACCGTCGATAGCGATCTTTCGTCCGAACTTGCTAAACAGGGCATCCTCTACGGAAGTCTAGGCCGCTTGACTGCTGAGCATGGCGACCTACTAAAGCCTTTCTTCGAGCGCCGTCTCGTTGACCCAAGCTACGACAAGTTCGCTGCACTCAACGCAGCCTGCTGGTCAGGCGGAACGCTCCTCTATGTGCCCAAGGGAGTAAAAGTTCAACAGCCGCTCCACGCACTCTCCACGATTACCGACGGAGGAGTCGATCTCAGTCGTACCTTAGTGATCCTCGGAGAGGACGCTGAAGCTACACTGCTTTCCGAGTCCGCAAGTTCCGACCAATCTCATGGTGGCATGCATTGCGGAACGATCGAACTCATTGTCGGAGAGCGAGCTCGCCTTCGTTACGTGAACTTGCAAAACTGGGGAGATCGCGTTTGGCACTTTGCTCATCAGATGGGTGATGTTGCCGCAAATGCCAACTTGCAGTGGACGATCGGCGCCCTGGGAAGTCGCCTTGCCAAGGTGAATCAGCACGTAGCGCTCACGGGCCAGGATGCAGAGGCCCAGGTCAACGGGGTGATGTTCACGCAAGGCAAGCAGCACTTGTGCTACAGTACCCACCAGCACCATAAAGCGCCCTTTTGTCGCAGCGACTTGCTCTACAAAGCCGCCCTGCAAGATCATTCACGCACCGTATGGCGTGGCATGATTAAGGTCGATGAGCCGGCACAGCGCACTGATGCCTATCAGCGGAACGATAACTTGATGCTCGCCACCACCGCACGGGCCGATTCTATCCCTGGATTGGAAATCGAAGCGGACGATGTTCGTTGCACGCACGGCAGCACCTCGGGTCGTGTCGATGAAACGCAAGTCTTTTATGCCATGACACGTGGCTACACCCGTCAGGAAGCAGTTCGCATGATCGTTGAGGGCTTCTTCCAACAAGTCTTCGATCGCATCACCATCGAAAGCGTTCGCGAAGCCCTGGGTGAAGCAATTGGACAAAGAGTTCGCGACCTATAGTTCGTTCGTTCTAATAGGCAAGACTCACAAGAGTACCGTTAGCCGCCGGCCTTGATCGATGCTCGGCTCGCCATCAAACCACCCGCCGACCTAGATTGGCGGTTAACAATCTTTCTTAGAAACTATCCATGCCCGATTATGTGGCTGTAGCAAAAACCTCCGAAGTCGCCGACCCGGGCTCCATGCTCGTGGAGGTTGAGGATACTCTCGTGGTGCTTATCCACGCCGCCGATCACTGGTACGCCCTCGACGATGTATGCACGCACGACGGTGGCCCGCTCTCCGATGGCCCAGTCGATCCGGAAGACAAATCGATTGCCTGCCCCCGCCATGGCGCGAAGTTCAACGTCGAGACTGGCGCGGGCATGACGATGCCTGCCACAAAGGCGACTGTTTCCCACGAAGTGAAAGTCGAAGGCGAGCAAGTGTTTGTGAAATTGGCTGAAGAGTGAGTCCTGAAACTGCTAGGAACGCCCTCCGTGGAGTTCCGGAACCCTGGATTGAGAGTCTACCCATGCCTGTTGCTGAAGAAAAAGTCTACGAAGCGCTCAAGCAAGTGATCGACCCCGAGTTGTTCGTGAATATTGTCGATCTGGGTCTCATTTACGAGGTGAAAATTGACGAGAAGGACGACGGCAAGTCTGACGTGCAGGTCGAAATGACCATGACTAGCCCCGCCTGCCCAGCCGGCCCGCAGCTGCTCGGCCAGTCGAAGGAATTCGTTGGCAAGCTGGAAGAGGTCAGTGAGGTCGATGTCAAACTTGTCATGGACCCACCCTGGACGCCCGACCGCATGACCGAAGATGCTAAAGACCAATTAGGAATCTTCTAAATTTTGTAGGGGAACGTCCTCCGTGGCGTTTTACACTTGGTAGCACAGCCAACTCATGCATGTTTTCCTCTACGAATGGGTCACCGGCGGCGGGCTGGTTGAGGAATCGGGGCGGCTACCAAGTTCCCTCCTCGCCGAAGGTGCCGCTATGGCATCGGCTTTGGCTGCCGACTTTCTGCAACTCACTGACTCTCGCGTCACCGTGCTGCGTGATCTGCGGCTCGACGAGCCAGCTTACACAGGTTGTGAGATCATTGAGGTGCATTCTAGCGCCCAACAGTTCGAACTACTGGCGGCTTGTGCGGAGAAGGCTGACTACACATTGGCGATAGCGCCAGAATTTGATCGTCACCTACACAATACTGTTGCCCACCTGCAAAGCGGCAGTTCAATTTCGCTCAACGCCGGGCTCGAGTTCATTAATCTTACCGCCGATAAACGGGCAACAGCAGAGCGACTAGCGATCCATGCCGTTCCCGTACCACAGGCAACACTCGTTCGGGGGGATGAAGAACGCCTACCCGACGACTTTCCATACCCCGCAGTTCTCAAACCAGTAGACGGGGCCGGCTCACAGCACACACTTCGCGTCGAAGGGGCGCTAGATCAGCCAGACCCACACCCTTGGCCACGCCGCTTAGAACAGTACATACTAGGTCGCCCGGCAAGTGTACTCTTCATCTGCGGTCCGAGCGGGGAGACTCCTCTACCTCCCTGCTGGCAGCGACTCTCGACGGACGGGCGGTTTCAGTATCTAGGCGGCTCACTTATTCTTGTTAAGGCACTTGCGCAACGGGCCACCGACCTTGCAAGCCGCGCCCTCTCTGCCCTAGCACCTGTTAGTGGGTTTATTGGAGTCGATCTCATCCTCGGCGAAGCAACTAATGGATCGGAGGACTTCGTCATCGAAGTCAATCCTCGAGTCACAACTTCCTACGCCGGACTCAGGGCTGTGGTTAAAGAGAATCTTGCCGGAATGGCGATCGCTGCCGCCACCGGTAGTCCGATCACGCCTACTTCGCGAGGCATACCTTTAGAATTTACTGCTGACGGGCAAATTACGTTACCATAGCTGGCGACGTGAGTGAGCCCCACGCAGAGGCGCGGAGATCGCAGAGTATACAGTTTTTAACTCAGCGTCCTCCGCGCCTCTGCGTGGAATCAAATCTTCCAAGCACGAGATATGACACTCTTAGCATTCGATATCGGTGGTGCAAACTTGAAGGCTGCCGACGGCAACGGCTATGTTGAGCATCGCGCGTTCCCGCTTTGGAAACAGCCAGAGCAGCTTGCCGGTGCGTTGGCGAATATGATTGGATTAGCACCGCCAGCGGAGCAAATTGTAATCACCATGACCGGCGAACTCGCCGATTGCTACCAAACGAAGGCCGAGGGCGTGAAATCTATTGTCGGCTCAATCCGTGAAGCCGCAGCACATCGGGAGGTACTCGTCTATTTGACTGACGGCCGGGTCGTGGAACCTCCTATTGCCATCGAGCAACCCTTGCTCGCGGCAGCCAGCAACTGGCATGCGTTAGCCGCGTTGGCTGCACGTTACTTGTCCGCGCCGCGCGGTTTACTCATCGACCTGGGCACCACCACGTGCGACATCATTCCGACTGCGAACAGCAAACCGGCAACACAAGGCAGGACCGATCCTGAACGTCTTGCCAGCGGGGAACTTGTTTACTCAGGCGTTGAACGCACGCCACTGTTTGCAGTCGTTGAGGCGTTTCAACTCAACGGTCGCCCCACCCCACTGGCGCCCGAATTCTTCGCCACGACTGCCGATGCGTATCTACTGCTCGACCAATTGCCGGAGGATCTACAGAACTGCGATACCGCGGATGGCCGCCCGCGAACGAAATCCTACGCCCACGCACGAGTCGCCCGCAGTGTATGTGCGGATACCAGCCTCATGAGCTACGGTGAAGCGCTCGCAGCAGCTGAGTTGGTCCGCGACGCTCAGGTGAAAAGCATCGTTAAGGCAGTAAAACAGGTCACGGGGCATAGTGGCCAGCAGCCAGCGCAGGTCGTGCTAAGCGGAAGTGGCGAGTTTCTCCTAGAGCAAGTGATAGAAGCGTTGCCCTGGGATTTGGAAACCGTTTCGCTGAGCAATATGCTGGGGCCCGAAGTCAGCCGCTGTGCGACGGCGTATGCCTTGGCGCTGCTTGCATGCGTGAATGACTAAGCCTAAGGACGCGGTCATTCGACAGGCGAGATATTGCCTCAACCGCCATACTTCAAGTTCCGAAAGGCGCGTTTCCTTTCCTCTTCTTCTTTCGTCTTGGGTAGGCGAATGGTGCAGTTAGGAAAAGCTTTCTTCAGTGCCTTCGCTGCTGCCCCGTACTTCTTTACGCGAGTATCACTGAGATTGAGCCAAGTCAAACCACGCAGCTTGTAAAAGTGCTGCAACGACTCGTCGTTGATTTCATCCCCCCGGAGTGTCAGCTTTTCCAATCTTTTCAAATCAGTGATCCCGGGGACTTGCTCCGCGGAAATCTCGGTTTGCAAATCAAGGCTAGTGAGATTGGGCAAGGCTTGAAGTTTCTTGAAATCAGCATTTTTGAGGTCCCATGCCCATGTTCCAAGACTTTCCAAATTCTTGAGCTTGACGACGTATTCGAATGATTCGCCTGTGATTTCTGGGCTACTGACGGTCAAATGCTCCAATTGTGTCAATCGGCTTAACTCTGCCATCCCATCGTTGGTGATCTGTGTTCCAAAGAGGCTGAGCGATTTCAATCTGAAAAAGCGGACGAGTGCCTCGGTGACATCATCTTGAAGTTGGAACTCTTTCAGGATATCACCGGTTTGCGGATCGTATGAACTACAGGAGATCGACAGGCGTTCTAGATTCGGCAGTTTCGTCAGCTCCAGCAGTGCCTCTCGAGAAACCTTTGCACGGAGAATGTGGAGCTTGCGAAGCCCCGTATTACGCGCGAGTTCAGCAGCATCCTGCACACGAGTCTCATAATTCGTGTTCAGCCACAATTCATCGATTCGAGTGAAATTGCCGAGCAAGCGATAGTCTTCAACCGTCAGGTCAAAGCTATTGACGGACAGTGACCGGAGTGCTGGGAGCTTCTTGAGGTGAGAACCGGCTTTAAATCGGTCTTTGTCATCACTGTACGAGGCGCCGCTAAGCCGTACCTCGACCACTTGCTCGAACCAGTGTGCGCCCAACCACCGGCGTAGCCACTCAGGTCCAGGTCGCTCAGGTTTGGCATGCGAATCACTCCCGCGTGCTCGGACTTGCCAATCATAGACTACGGTTCCCCACTTGCTAATAATCGCCTCGGTGGCGTCGCGTTCCTCTAGTGCGGGCCGGACTATCAAACCGAAGAACAGCGAAACTACCACGGTTGCAATCAGCAAACTACGCAACGAGAAGCGAAACCATCGACGGCGGGGTCGAGAATCCGCGGGTGGATTATTGGAACTCACAGTCATGCGTTGGATTGTACTCCGATATTCAAATTCCCAGCAGTTCTAAACGACAACCAAGCGTGGCCAAGAATCGCTGCTGTTAGCCAATCTAGAGACAAGTAGAATGTCATTGCAACAATGTCCAGATCGAGTCGCTGGTAGCCGACCCTGCAGATTGCTGCTTGTCGACTACTCATGCTAGCCAAAAGTCGCACGCGATGCTGCACTAGCGTTTGCGCAACTCTTTCTGCAATCAGGAGTTAGCAGACTGAGTATTCACCAGAGCCATTGACTTTTGCTCGTAGAAACGCGTATTTCAACAAGAGCATAAGGGACAATCAGCCCCGCCGCTTGCTGGCTTAGCCGCATCGTCAACTGATTCAGCGACAATTGCTTACCGCTTACGGGCACCGAGAAAGATCGCCACCACCAACGCCCCAAACGCTAACGGCAGCGCAGCAAGAGAGATCAAAGTTGCTGAGAGCCCCAGGACCGTTAGCACTTGAAATAACTGCCCGCCCGCGACATCTCCGGTACGTTTGCCGACTGTGTCGATGAAGGCTTTTGCTCGATACTTTTCCTCGGGAGTAACGCGAGTGTAGAGGGTTTCCAATGATGGATTCGCAAACCCGAAAGCCGAACCGCGCAGGGCAACTTGGAAGTAGAACACGACGGCTAGCGTTGGCAAGAAATAGAGCGTCGTGAACCCAATCAGCAGCACCAGCGGGGCGAGTGAAAGTGTCGTCGCGACGCCTAGCCGGCGCAACAGCCATGAGACAACGGCTGACTGTAACAGTAGTGTCACGTAGCCAGTCCACTCGTTGAGTTGGGCGAACCAAGCAGAGCGATCCTGTTCGTCGGCAATTTGGCGGCCCACCATTTCCGTCATCTGGAAGTAGGCAAGCGTTGCGCAGATGCTTGAACCGATAATGAACAGGGCAACGCCCAACAGTAAAGGAGTCCGAACCACTGCCAGCGCTCCCTCCCAAGCGGCAGACCAGCGAAACTGCTCAGAGGATGGAACCGAATTCGAGTGGGACTGAAATCGCCGTAATTGAAACGAGCAAATAATTGCAGTAACTAGGATCAAAGCAGAAGCGATGAGCAGGCCACCCGTCCCGAGTTGTTCGACAGCCAGCTTCACGAACCAAGAACTCGCGATCTGTCCGATCGTTCCTGCGGCAGCAATGATTCCAAACAAACGCTTGCCTTGTTCGGCAGTGAACAAATCAACCACGCTTCCCCAAAAAAGTGTTACCACAAATAGATTGAACACACTCACCCAGACGAAGAACACCTTGCCAAGCCACTGCATCTCTGACGGCGGGGTCGGACTACGGCTCAGCGCGGCAAACAGCAATAGGTTCGCCGTGAAAAACCCGTACACCAACGGAACTAACCAACGCCGCGAAGTGCGCGAGACAATCAGTCCATACAGTGGAGTCACCAGTAGCATGACCACCAGGGTAGCGGTGAAGAGCGTGGCCTTCTCAGCACCCGTGAGATTCGCTGCAAACGTCTCGCGCACCGGGCGAATCACGTAGTAGGACGCGAGCACTAGAGAAAACCACAGTGCACTCCAAGCAACCGGAGCCGTTTCGTCGCGATGGATGTCGAAGAGTTTCACGCGGCAGCCTTCGCTCGGTCACTTTTGCCGGTTGGCCAGAAAAGTTTTAGCATTGCCGGCAACAGCAACAGATCGCCCAGCAAAGCTGAGAGCATCGTCACGGCAGCCAACTCAGCAAATCGACGAGTTGGAACGAAGGTAGAAAGTAGCAGGATGGCCATGCCGCAAACAATGAGGATCGTTGTCATGAGCACCGCTCGGCCAGTGCCCAGGCAGGTCCGTCGGATGGCGGCAATGATATCCGATTCGGTCAGATCGGCTTTGCCTTGTATTTCGTGACGAAAGCGGGCAAGGAAATGAATAGTATCGTCAACGGCAACTCCCAGGCTAATCGCAAATACGATCACGTTACTCATGCTAATCGTGTAACCTCGAATGCCCAGATAGCCGAGGGTCACCACCAGCGGGGCGATATTAGGTAGGATGGAAATGAGTCCTAGACGTGGTGAGCGCAGCACTAAGCCAATCACAATAAAGATCAACCCGGAAACGCCAAGCAAGGAGAAGAGTAAATCGCGAATGAACTGAGTGAGAGCTACTGCAGCCACGTAGGATTCACCCGTGATGCGAGTTTCGATGCGAGACGCTGCAGTTGGCGGGAATTTTGCTTCAAGCAGTACTGCAAGCCAATCTGCCAAGTCCAGCGTGCCTTGCGTCCCTAAGTCGCGTAGGTTCATGAGAATACGGAGTTGCCGATCGTCCTCAGTCACGAAGTATCGCGTGGCATTATGTTTCGAGGATTGTTTGAGTGCTTGATAGCACTCCTCAAGCCGTCTCTCAAGTTTCGACGGATCATCCACGAGGTTCGGCAATTGACGTCCACCAGGCAGTTGGCGATCGACCTCCCGCATGACGCCAACCAGCGAACGCAGGTTAATTACCCCAGACTGCGTTGAGATTCTTATCTCAAGTTCACAGAGGCGAAGCCAATGGTCAGCCGTCAGAAACCACTTTTGAGTGTCGCTTGAGAGAATGATCTCCATGGGCACAAAGCCGCCGAGTTGCTCTTCAAGCAAGTGCATCTGTTGTGTCTGGGGATGATTTTTGTCGAACGTTTCCAGCAAGTTGGAATTAATTTCCGTATTCCGGCCAATGAGCCCAGCAATAAACAACAGCGCCACACCGCAACTAACCGTAAGACGCGGCCAAGCAATCGCCCAGCGGCCGAATGCCCAAGCCCCTCTCGCTAGAGGAGAATGTGCGGAATTCGGCGGACCGCCGCTTGGGGCGACTTGCCTTGTCGGTCGATAGATAGGCATCAGACCGGAACACACCAGTACCGTGGCGATGAAGAATAGCCCAATCCCCATGGCTGCCTGCCAACCCAGTGCTCCCAGCAGCTGACTACGGGCGGCAAGTAAGCTCAGGAACCCCAATGCGGTTGTGAGGCTCGTTAGCAAGCAAGCCAACGTAATGCGTTGCGTTGTGCGTGCAGCGGCGTCGGTCGCAAAAGTCTTTGAGGTAACAGAGCCTCGCTGGAGCTGCTCTGCGTATTCGTTGAGAAAGTGAACGCAACTGCTCACGCCGACGATCATCAGCAGAATTGGTAGAACGTTGGAAATAATTGTTAGCGATTGCCCGAGTAAAACCAGAGCGGCCATGGTCCAGGCGAGCCCAGTTGCTACTGCCGCCGCAGACACTACGACTCCAGTCCAACTTCGGAACAGCACAATTTGAACTAACGCAAAGACCAACGCCGCTAGCGGAATGATGGTTATCTGGTCGCGCTGCAATCCCTGGACGATGGCTGCGCGCATGGTTGGCAATCCGCCCAGGAACGCGCGAAAGCCGGCTGGCACCTTCGATTGCACGGTGAGCTGCTCTACTTTGGAGACCACAGCTGTGACGTGATCGATATCCTTGCGTCTGGGATCGAGATGCAAGACCAAGGCCGTGAAGCGTCGGTCTGGGCTAATCAGCGTTCCTTCCAGCAATGGCTGATCATTGACTTTCTCGCGCACGAGCTGCGCTTCCTCATGGTTGATGGTCCCTTCACGAATCACCGGAACGAACATCAACCCTGTGCCTCCGAACAATCGAGGTCTCGGCAGCCGCGTCGTGGCGAGGGAGTCAACACGGTCGACTTCAGGAAGCCCTACGGCGTCATCTGCGAACTGCAATTGCCACTTCAGGGCTGCAGGCGTCAAGCAGTCCTCCTTGCTGGTGGCTTGCAGAACCACAATGATAATGTTCTCAGCGTGGCCAAAAGTTGCCTTTACCTGCTCGCTGTAGGCGACCAGCTCGTTTTCCCCAGAGAAGATCGCCTGAGGCGTGAAATCGTAGTCGATTCGCACGGCAATGACGGCAGAGACAGCCGTTATTGCCAGAACGGCGGCAAGAACGCCCTTGCGATGAGCAACCAACCAATACGCCCAGTTCCGCGTTTTCGTCCCTGTTTTCGGCGGCTCGTCCCTGCCTTGGTTCATAAAAATCCAGCAAAACCGGGCGGTCATACCCAGCGAGCGAGTGCCTATCGGTAGGTTTGGGAAGGTCCAGGTGGTGTGCCACTTTGGCAAGCCGCCACGGCCCAGTATAATGGTTGCACCAATGATACTCCGCCTTCGGCCAGCTCGTTAGACGGAAACAGGCAACACTTTGCAGCATCAACTGGCATATTTGCGGCAATAACCAAAGCGACAGAAATATGGCAACCGACACTCTCCCCGAAGATTCCGAGCAACTGGTAGATGCTGCTTCTGCTACAGATTCCGCTACAGCAGGTGCGTCCTCCGCTGCCGAGCGCCACTTGGAATGGCCCGAAACTACCAAGAATCCAATCCAAGTGCGCTGGCGCTATGCGATTGGCATTCCGCTGGTCCACGTCCTTGCCTGCCTAGCGTTTGTGCCTTGGCTGTTTAGCTGGACAGGTGTTGTGCTGGCGGTACTTGGGCTCTACGTATTCGGTACTCTCGGCATCAACCTCTGTTATCATCGCTTGCTTACGCATCAGGGACTAGTAGTACCCAAATGGTTTGAACATTCGCTGGCAATCCTCGGCGTCTGCACTTTGCAGGACACGCCTGCCTGCTGGGTGGCCATGCATCGCATTCATCACAAGCATTCCGACGAACAGCCCGATCCGCATAGTCCGCTAGTGAATTTTCTCTGGGGACACTGCGGTTGGCTGATGTTCACCAACCGAGAGTTCAAAAATCTAACTAAGTACGAACGCTACGCCCGCGACTTGCTGCGCGACCCGTTCTATCTGAAGCTGGAACGCAACGAGAATTGGTTGTTGGTCTATCTGGCTTCGATCGCTGCCTTCTTCCTCGCCGGTTTTGCCATCGGTTGGCCGACGGGCGGTTCCGCTATGGCGGGTGTGCAGTTCGGTGCAAGCTTGGCAGTGTGGGGAGTGTTTGTGCGGACGGTTCTCACGTGGCACATCACTTGGTCGGTAAACTCAGTGACTCACGTATGGGGCTATCGCAACTATGATACGGACGACAATAGCCGCAACAACATATTGGTAGGTCTCTGGAGCAACGGCGAAGGCTGGCACAACAACCACCACGCCGACCAACGTGCAGCAGCTCACGGCCACAAGTGGTGGGAATTTGATGTGACTTGGATCACCATCAAAACGCTAGAGAAGTTCGGCCTCGTTAAGAACGTCGTCCGGCCGCGAATCTGGGCACCGAATAAATCGTCAACCCAAACCAGTTAATAAGAAAAACCGCCGTCGCGAATGAACGCAACGGCGGTCGGTTGATCCTCTTGCGGCTTAGCGGTCACAACTGAGCGGACTACCAGCCGTTGGGCTGGTTAGGAAACGACTGTTACATTTTCTGCACATGGACCTTTGGGCCCCGTACCTTCATTGTATTCGACCAATTGCCCTTCGGTGAGGCTGTCGTACGATGCGCCTTCGAGCTGGGAATGGTGGAAGAAAATGTCTCCGCCTTCGCCTTCGATGAATCCAAAACCTTTGTCTGTGAGCTTCTTGATTGTACCTTGTGGCATTTTGCCGGTCCTCGTTTTGCGGGATGGAACTACTACCTGCAGTCTATCGGAGAACGAGCAGAAATGTCCAGCAGTTTTACAAAAGCACTACAACAGCAGCATCCCAAGCGTAGCAGCTCCCTATTTGCAAAGGCTGCGAGGCTCTGGTTTGGCAAGAAAAGCGACTATTCCCAGGAAAGTTGGCCAGTTGTCGTGGCAAGGGAATCTCGAACTTTGCCAATCGATTCGACGGTTTCTGAGACGTCGGCAATCTCCCAAGGCAGGATTTCCACGCCGCCAGAAGCGCTGATTAGCCACTTTTTACCCTTTTTCACAAAGCTGGCTTTGCTGGAAGTCTGGCGAGGGGTTGGGAAGTGGGCTGGCTCGAGATTTGCCATTAGGTAGGGCGTCTCAAGACCTGCCTGCTCGAAGAGTTGATGCTTTTCTATGAGGGCACCGATGACCGCAAGATCCATGACGTTGCGGAGCTGGCCAAAAGCTGAATCATGGGTGGCCAATTCCCCGAACTTAGCCGTCATCGAGTCCGCCCACTTTTGAGCAATCGGATGAGCTTTGCCACTGTGCAGCTTCTTGCCTGAAGCGTCAATGAAGTCCTGTTCCGTCATGCATTGTACGCCCGGTCCACGCAATTGCCATGTGAGGCCGTCAGCAGTCTGACCAAGTGGCTGATAGTTGGGAGCAAGCCACCAACGTGGCATCATGCTGCTTGCTCCGGCGGATCCCGCTTTAAGCATTTCTAGGAAACTCGGCATACCGCCAACAGGGGCAGGCTCGAAGTTCATGGCGAGCCGTTTCATCCGAAAGTCGGCGGCGACCATCGCTCGAGCGAAGTGTGTGTTTGAAGAGATGCCTGTCACGCTGATTGTCTGTGGCCCGAGGGCTTCTTCGATGCGTCGCATGGTTTGTTCAGGATCACCGATGTTCCGCATACTTCGCGCCATGGCTTGCCAGCGTTGCAGACCCTCAGGTGTTGGATCAATTGAGCAGGTGATTGACTCG
The DNA here is from genome assembly GCF_007741515.1 of Adhaeretor mobilis. Lineage (GTDB taxonomy): Bacteria > Planctomycetota > Planctomycetia > Pirellulales > Lacipirellulaceae > Adhaeretor > Adhaeretor mobilis. The sequence goes on along the minus strand of NZ_CP036263.1, from coordinate 3,263,295 downwards.
ACACGTGAAGCGGGGCCACTTCGCAAAGCGATTAGAAGATCGTCCAACAACAACACGGGGCGATTCGTCGTGGAACCCACTAGGTTTCCCAGCTTGTCGATTTTCCAACCCTCAGCAGGACCTGCGAGCACTATATCATTGCGCTCCGGGTACACGATGACGTATTCCACACGCTGCAAACCGGCCAAGAATAGAACCGATTCCGCAAGTGGAGTTTTGTCAGCCTGGGCTTTGGCGATTTCCGCCTCAAGTTGGCGAAGTGAGACAGCTCGTAGTTCAGTGAATTGCTCTAGTTCAGCAGGCACGGCCACGCGCGCTTGTTTACGAATTGCGGATAGATCTTGCTCATCCTGAACTGTGGGAGCCGATAGGACACCGTCCACGTCAATAGCTACGCCACCTACTGAGCGCTGTTGGAAGCCGAACTGGGCAGAACACGGGTGGCAAAAGTTTGCGACCAGTAGGCCAGCCACGACGAGGGCATATTTGCGATACAGACTACGCATGGTTCGGTACTTCTCCAGTTCAAAAACTCAGCAATCTTCTGCTAACCGAGTGTCGGCAGCGATTGTCAAAAAATGTTCCGTGTATGAGAGATTGGACAGAACGAGCTCGCAAAAGCGATGCCTCAGGATGTCCAGGAGGACGCTCTGTTCTGAAAAAACCCCTATCCCGAGAATAGTTGCTAAGTACTTGGGATTCAACACTTTTGGCGACTTCCTGGGCCCTCAATGAGATAAGGAGTGTGTCACCTGCGCAATCCGGGTAACCCATCCCTGTCAGGTTGAGCAGGGTAGGTGCTCAGTATTTGCCAGCCGCAGGGCCTTCTGGCGGAAACTGTGCTACAAATCGGCAGAACAAAGGCGAAAACAAGCCCGCGGGAGTGTATTATATTGATACACTCATTTCCGTCTTTCGCTCACACATGAGTCATCTCCGCCTGTTTAGGGCACTGACAAGGCACTGTAATCACTCGAAATTCATGTCCACCGCCTACATAATCCTCCGCGAAGGCTCCGAATGGGCAGACGTAATCCGTCTGGTCCCCGGGGAGTCACTCACTATCGGGCGGGCTCCTACGAACACAGTCGTCGTGAAAGACGAACGCTGTAGCCGCAATCACGCCGAAATATTCCTCGCAGGCGGAGACTGGCAGCTGCGGGATCTCGAGAGTCGGAACGGCACGACGGTTGCCGGAGAGCGTGTTTCAGGCGATCGAAAGCTTGATCCGGGCGAGTTGATACAGATCGGCAATTCGCAGATGGCGTTTGTACACGATCTATCGCAGGCGTTTCCTGAAACGAGCACCATACTCAGGTCCTCAAAATCCGTTGCTCCTGATGGCAATGGCCAGTCGATCATCCCAGGGCCCGATGACGAAAGCGTCTTCGATCCGTTTGAGCCCGCAACAATCACACATCGCAAAGTTCAGAGCAGCTTGCTCGATGCACCTGAGCAAGCAGAAGGAGACGAGTCCAGCGGTAAGCTGGGACGTGCGGCCGCTAAGCTTTGCCGATTGGCTTTTGACTTGGCAAAAAGTACCGATGTGGTCTCGCTTGCCAACCATTCTTTGGAAGGACTATTTGAAGGAACCCAAGTTGATGCGGGAGCAATACTACTCCGTCAACGCGACGCTTCGGGATTGCGACAGAGCGAGGAAATCGAAGTGGTTGCCTCTCGCAGCGATAGCGATCATTCCTACCACCGGCTATCGCCGTTCCTCGCGTCCACGGTGATGCGCGAGGGCCAAGCTGTGATGGCACGCAACGTCATGGACGATAGCCAACTAGGTAATAGAGATAGCCGCGGGGAGATCCTTGCGACTAGTGTCATCTGTGCACCGATTCGTATGGAAGAAGCCGTGCTAGGAATGGTGCATCTCTACACCACGAGCACAGAAAACTCGACGGATCCGGATGATCTTGAATTCACACTTGCGGTTGCAGATACCGTGGGAGTTGCGCTGGAGAACCTCAACAAGAGACAACTACTGGCTGAGAATCTCAACCAAATCCAAACGGAGAATGTTCAGCTCCGCGAACAACTGGGCGTGGAAAGCGAGATTGTAGGCTCCAGTGATGTGATGAAACGTGTGGCACAGCAGATTGGTCGAGCAGCACCCAGTCGGGCAACGGTGCTTATTCGCGGTGAGAGCGGCGTCGGTAAGGAATTGGTGGCACGGGCCGTGCATTTTTCTAGTCCGCGTGCCAAGGGCCCCTTTGTTTGTCTCAACTGCGCGGCATTGTCGGAATCGCTGCTCGAGAGCGAACTTTTTGGACACGAGCGGGGAGCCTTCACCGGAGCGACCGATCGGAAGTTCGGCAAGTTTGAGCAGTCCGATAAGGGCACACTCATGCTGGACGAAATTGGCGAAATGAGCCCTTCGATTCAAGCAAAGTTTTTGCGAGTGCTCGAAGGTCATCCGTTTGAGCGGGTCGGCGGTACGGAGGCGATTAACGTTGATGTTCGCGTCATCGCAGCTACTAATCGCGACCTTGAAAAAGAAGTTTCGGAAGGCGGTTTTCGACGGGACCTCTATTTCCGTTTACATGTTCTGGAAATTATCGTGCCTGGCTTGCGGAAACGCCCAGAGGACATTCCCGAGTTGGCAGAATTCTTTCTGCGGAAATTCAATGAGGAGACCGGCCGCAAGCTACAAGGCTTTACGCCGCGAGCCATGGAGGAACTGCTCCGCTATCGCTGGCCGGGCAATGTGCGGGAGCTGAAGAACGTGATCGAACGTGCCGTAGTGCTCGCCCCTGGCGAGTATGTTGATCATGAAGACTTAGTTCTATCGCATCTAAAGACCGTCGGCGATACCGAGGTTGGTAGCCCTGAGCAACGACACGTGGGCTACGAGCCGGCGTCGCTCGCCGATATCGAGAAGAACCACATCCGCCGCACGCTCAAAGCGACCAATTGGAACAAGAGCAAGGCGGCAAGCATTTTGGGAATCGAGCGATCGACACTTGACCGGAAGATCAAACGTTACGAACTCACTAAGGAACGGCCTCAGATGTAAGGGGCTGAGGTCACCTAGAGCGAGGTCTTCAGCCCTAGCCCTGCACAAGCCGTGGGACTGGAAGCGTGAGAGAAATACTAAACTCCACGGCTCGCGCCGGGGGCTAGTGAAGTTTATGGTGGCTCAGCGTTTGTTGCCCTACTCGTCAGCGGCACGTTGCCACGGCGTGATTGTTGGCTCGTATGCACAAATCTCGTCTTCCGCGAAGTAAAGGGCAATCTCGCGAGTGGCCGATTCGCTGCCGTCCGACCCGTGGACCAAGTTCATCTGGCGGCTCGAGCTGAAGTCGCCACGAATCGTACCAGGTGCCGCTTGCAGGCCGTTGGTTGCGCCAAGCATTTCGCGAACCACGCCAATGGCGTCCAAGCCTTCCAGCACGGCGGCGACGACGGGGCCGCCAGTGACAAACTCCTCCAGAGTCGGGTACCAACCTTTCTCGACGTGTTCCGCATAGTGCTGCTTTGCCAAGTCGGGCGTAATGCGAAGCATCTTCATGGCGATCACGTTGAGCCCCTTATCTTCAAAACGGGCTAGCACGCGGCCAGCAAGGCGGCGTTGGACACAGTCGGGCTTCAGGAGGATAAAGGTGCGTTCCATGGGGGGGTCTTATAGCTAGGTTGACTTGATAGGGCGGGAAACAAAGCGGAAATTCTAAAGGGAGAAGGCGGATGGGGGAAGGCGGAGGTGCGATAAATTCCGCCTTCCTCCCTCCCTCATCCGCATTCGTGTATCATTCGGTTTCCAATATTCTCGTGACTCATCTTAGGTGCGATTCCCATGGCAATTCTCGGCGCCCACATGTCTATCGCTGGTGGCTACTACAAAGCCGTCGATGCTGCCAAGAAGGCCGGCTGCGACTGCGTGCAGTTATTCACCAAGAACAACAATCAGTGGCGGGCGAAGCCTATCAGCGAGGAGGACGTCACCCGCTTTCAAGACGCCCTTAGCGTTCACGGCATTACGCATCCGATTGCTCACAATTCCTATCTCATCAATCTGGGCAGTCCCAAGGATGAACTGTGGAAGAAGTCGATTGACTCAATGGTGATCGAAGTGCAGCGGGCTGACATGCTGGGCATTCCGCATGTGGTGGCTCATCCGGGGTCGTTTACGACCAGTACGGAGGCAAAGGGGCTCAAACGCATCGTGCGGGGACTCAACGAAGTCCACAAGCAAACGCCCAAGGCGGTTACGAAGATTCTGCTGGAAACAACAGCCGGCCAGGGAACCAACTTGGGCTGCCAGTTCGAGCATTTGGCGAGTATTCTCGACAACGTGAAACACCCTGATCGGCTGGGAGTGTGCTGGGATACGTGCCACGTGTTTGCTGCCGGGTATGCGAGCAGTACGGAGAAAGAATACAAGGCGACGATGCGGGATTTCAACAAGCTAGTTGGCGTGAAACAGATCAGAGCGTTTCACTTCAACGATAGCCTCAAGCCCTTTGGGTCTCGCGTCGACCGCCATGCTGGCATTGGGCGTGGCGAAATGGGCTTAGAACCGTTTCGTTTTTTGCTAAACGACCGCCGATTCCGTAAGATACCGATGTACCTGGAAACGCCCAAAGGTGAGGAGAAGGGGCGGGATCTGGATGTGATTAACTTGAAGAAGCTGCGAAGCCTCATCAAGAAGTAGTAGAACGGAATCAGCCCAGGATATTATTAGCCCGCGGTTGCTTCTGTAATCCGATACAAGACCTGACGCCGGCGCGTTGCGGCCGATGTTTGCGATTCCATCCTCGTGTAATTAGGGCCAAGCATGAGCACCCTCACCGTTACCAAGCACATCAACGCGCCGCCGGAGGTGGTGTTCGACCTCATGACGGACATTCCCCACCACGCAGAAAACATCAGCGCCATCGAGCGTATCGAAATGCTCACCGACGGCCCGGTGGGAGTGGGCACGCGCTTCCGCGAAACGCGCATCATGTTCGGCAAAGAAACCACCGAGGAAATGGAAGTCACCGGTTTCCAAACGCCGAAGCGATTCACTCTGGAAAGCGATTCCTGCGGCTGCCACTACACGGTGCTCCACGAGTTGACTCCCGAGAAAGCCGGCACACTAGTAAAGATGGAGTTCCACATGCAGCCGAAGACGTTCTTTGCGAAGCTGTTCTCGCCGCTTGGCAAGCTTATGGAGGGGAAGATTCGCTCGTTGTTGGATACTGATTTGGAGGAGTTGAAGGAGCGAGCTGAAGGAGCGAGCTGAGGCGGCGCAAGAGACGGCCTAGCTCACACTATCCGCTAAACTCGGAATCTACATCGCCTGAGGCTACGCTGAACTGATGGTTTGCAAGCACTTAAAACACCTTGAGGTGGCAATCATTGACGCTGGATTTACGGAGACCTTTCGTGGAAAGGCATGGTCAAAGAATTGCCGAGAATGGGTGTACTTTGACTGCCTGCTGGATAGCTCGGTGATTCGTGAATCCTTTGACCTTGCTCCTTGTGTAAGGCATCGCGTGAATGACGATCCTAAAAACGGGCGTGAATCTGGCTTTGTTTGCGCAACCTGCAATGATGCTGTTATGGGCTTAAACCCCGTCGATGCGTATGGCAAGAAGAAGTTTCCTCGTACAGAGTCTTAGGCGTTTCCACTTTGTTGGTGCCAACTTGTCCACGTCCTATCACTCCGGTATCTCCCGCCCGTGGGGATCACCCGCTGACGCGTCGAGTTCTTCTTCCAGCTTGCCGCGGATGCGTTCGTCGATGAAGTGTTCCACACGGTGAGCCGGTTCGTGAATGTGGTCGAGTGGTAGCCCCAGATACTCCACTAGGTACGTTTCCCACAGCCGGTGGGAGCGCACCAGCTTACGAGCGGCAGTTCTGCCCTTCTTGGTGAGTTGCACGGCGTTGTTCTCTAAACGGATCCTGCCGCGTCGCTGCAGCATTTTTGCGGCAACTAGCGGCAACCAGCCACCGCCGAGGGCTTCGCGGGCGGCAGCGGGCGTGAGGGGCTGGGCTGCTTCAAGTTCCTCTACACGATACAGCATGGCGAGTAGATCTTCTTTCACCACTCGCAGCGAGAGTTGGATATTCTTCCACAGTGTAGTGAGTAAACCGTGACGCGGTGAGAACACAACGGCCAAGGCGTAAAGAGCGCCTGCCACCACAGTCATCATGGCCGCGTAGTTCGTGTTGCGGTATTCGGCGATCACATAACCCAAGAAGGATGAAAGCACCGCAACGGCTGCTGCAACAATGACCATTGGAGCTAGCCGATCGGACAGTTGATGTGCCGTAGCTGCGGGCACGATCAACATGGCAACCACGAGGATTGAACCCACCGCTTCGAACGAGGCCACCGTCGTCAGGGCAACCAGGGCCATGAGCACGTAATGCAACAACGTTGCCGAGAAGCCCATCGTGGTCGCGAGCGCCGGGTCGAATGAGCTGACTTTCCATTCTTTCCAGAGTAGTGAGAGAACGCCTATGTTCAGAAGCAGCACTGGGGCAATGGTGAGCACGGCCAGTGGGATTTCTCGGCCGGCGATCTCTCTCGTGAAAAACGGCGTAAGCCCGAGGGCCCCTTCGTACACGCAGGCGATGTCGAAATGGACACCGGTGACAAATTTCTTGATGATGATTACGCCAAGGGCAAACATGGAAGTAAACACGACTCCCATGCTGGCGTCGCTGGGTACGCGTGCATACTGGTGGAGCGTTTGCGTGAGGAACGTAGTGAGCAGTCCCGCGGCTATAGCCCCAATAAATAATGGAACGATGCTGTACGACTGCGTCATGGCAAACGCCACGGCCAGCCCAGCCAATACTGAATGACTCAGCGCATCGCCCATCATGCTCATGCGGCGCAGGACCAGAAAGCAGCCCACCAGTGCGCACGCCGTGTTGGTGAGGGCGCCGATTGCAATGATCCACAGCCCGTCGGCGTGCCAGAGTTCGCTAGCCATGAGAAGCGTACTCATCGCGGGCCTCCTGACGAACCATGCTCGCCGTCTCCGGCCAATGCGTGTGGAGATTCTGGGAGTGCATCCAAGCCTGTTGGCAATCGCCCCTGCTCCTTCAGCTTTGTTTCTAATTCTAAGAGTAGAGACTCGGGTAGCATATGCTCGACATGGTCGGCTGCTTTATCTGCCTGACGCGGCGCTACGCCGGCGTATTCCAGCATGTAGAGCTCCCACATGCGATGTGTCTTAGTAACTTCTGCCGCGCGGCGCACGCCCAGCGGCGTGAGTGTAATGGCGTCGTCGGTTTCGTAGAGCAACTCGTTTGCTTCGCACCGATCCAACAGCCATTTGAGCAGCCACGGCCGCCAGTGACGATATTGTTGGAGGGTTGCTAGTTTCACGGGCGGAATTTCCGGCAGTTGCGTCTCGACGATCTCGTAGAGCGAACGCAGCATGTGTTCACGGGCGATACGGATGCGAAGTTGGCTCTCTCCCCACAAGCGCGACACGATGCCGCGTTGCGGTGCGAAGAGCAGCGATAGGTAAAAGATACTCGCCGCCACCAACACAATAGCAGGCCCGGCTGGCAAGCCACGTCCCAGCCAGGTTCCAAGTACTCCAGCTGCAACGCCAAACATACTGGCCAGCAGCACCATCGTGTGCAGCCGATTGGTCCAGAGGCGAGCCGTCGCTGCGGGGAGGATAATCATGGCGGCCATAAGAATGACGCCAACAATCGGCAGCCCCACGATGGTTACCACAGCCACCGCTGCCATCATGACGTAATCGAGCCAGGCAATTGGCCAACCTTGCGAGAGGGCGAAGTCTGAATCGAAGGAGACAAGTTTGAATTCTTTGAACAAGGCGAACACTAGCAGCAAAACGACCACGGCAATTGCTGCGAGTGTGATCAGGTCGCTCGTGAGCATGTTACCCGGCTCGCCAAAGATGTAAGAATCAAGGCCCGATTGGTTGCCCGTGTGTTCACTGTGCTGAATGTCGGTGAGCAGCACGATGCCCAATCCAAAGAACGTGCTGAGCATAATCCCAATCGCTGCATCCTCTTTGGTTCGTGTCCAGCGAACGACGACCGTCATCATCGCGATCGCGATGAGGCCACTAATCAATGCACCGACCGAGAGGCCAATCATGCTGCGCGTGCCAAGCACCATGAACGCTACGCACACGCCCGGTAGTGCGGTATGGGCGAGCATGTCGCCCACTAGAGAACGCTTGCGCAACACGGCAAAGGTGCCGGCCACACCCGCCATTCCGCCGAGCAGAGCGGTGCCAAGCATCACTTTGTAGTAGAGCGAGAGGCCGATCATCGTATGGAGTCGCCCTGCCGCATGGCCTCGGCTGCTTCGTCGAGAATCGTGAGCCGTCCGCCGTAGGTTTTCTGCAAGTTGTCGTTCGTAAAGGTCGTTTCTACAGGTCCGCAGGCGATGAGCCGCATGTTCAGCAGAATCACGTGATCAAAGTAATCCCGCACGGTTTGCAAGTCATGATGGACTACGAACACGGTCTTGCCGTCTGAGCGCAAAGTTTGCATCAGCTCGACAATGGCGGACTCGGTGGCTGCATCGACACCGGCAAACGGCTCGTCGAGGAAATAAACCTGTGCATCCTCAGCCAGTGCTCTCGCAAGAAAGACACGTTGTTGCTGCCCACCGGACAGTTGGCGGATTTGCCGCTTGGCGAGTGGCAACATACCGACTTGCTCCAGACAACGATCAGCGGTCTCGCGTTCAGATTTGCCAGGTCGACGGAACCAGCCGAGTTTTCCGTAAGTACCCATGAGCACTACATCGCGTACCGAGACGGGGAAATCCCAATCGACCGATTCACGCTGCGGCACGTAACCCACGAGGTGTCGTTGCTCGTTGTAAGGTTTGCCGTAGATTTCCACCTTGCCGCTGGCCAACGGCGTGAGGCCGAGCGCGGCCTTGATGAGCGTAGTCTTGCCTGCGCCGTTGGGGCCGACGATGCCCACGAGCTTGCCTTCGGGAACTTGCAGATCAATATCCCACAGCACAGGACGGCGCTGGTAGGCGACCGTCATGTCGTGGATTTCAACGGCGGGAACGCTCATAGGCTTTCAAAGCGGCTTGCAAGGGGGCCAGTGTCATTGGGAGCTGGGACGCAAGCTTTAGCCTAATCTAAACTTCACTTCTCCGACAGTGCGGGCTCCCTGAACAATGCCGTGATGATGGTCGTGACGTTGTGGCGAATCATGCCCGCGTAGGTCTCTGCGTCGGTGCTAGGCTTGCCGAGAACGTCGGCATAGAGCGTTGCATCAGGGACCTGCAAATCGTGTCCGGCTGCACGGCATGGCTCGACCAGGGCTCGTACCGTACGGGGGGCAATGGCCGACTCGACAAAAACGGCTGGCACGTTCCGCTTGATGATCATCGCCTGAATCACTTCCTGGTGGTGCAAGTCTTTTTCCAACTCGGAACTGATTCCTTTGAGTCCGAATACTTCAAAACCGTACGCAGCACCAAAGTACTCAAATGCGTCGTGGGCGGTCACTAAGACACGCTGATCCGTTGGGAGCTTTTCAACCTCAGACTTCACCCAGGCATCGAGCTCGGAAAGTTCATTGCGATAGGTCTTTGCGTTTTTCTTATATTCCTCAGCGTGAGAAGGATCGTAGATGGCTAATTCTTCGGCAATATCTTCTACGCATTGCGACCACAGAGACACATCGTGCCACACGTGAGGATCGTACACTCCCTCGAACTCAGGAGGCTTCCGAAGCCGCGGATCTTTCCGCGTTGAGAGGCCACTAGTGACTGCGTAGGTAAGCTTGCGACGAGCCATTTGCTCAAACAGGTCGGTCATGCGACCTTCAAGATGTAACCCGCTATAGAAAATGGCTTCGGCGTTGCGCAATGCCCTTGTGTCTTCAGCGACCGGTTTGAACAAATGCGGGTCGATGCCCGGCCCCATGAGTTGAGTCACTTCGACATGCTCGCCCCCCACGCGGCGGACCATCTCAGCGACTTGGCCAATGGTGCTGAGTGCCTTGATGGGGTACTCACCCTGATAAGTGTGAGCAACGGCCGGGGAGGAGTGATCGTGTGCATCTGATTTGGTGTCGGTTGCATCCTTTGCACCTCCGCACCCAGCGCTGGCGGTTAAAAGCAGAGTTAGAGTGACAATCCAACTTAGTGAGTTGCTGTACATGGTGGGCGCTATCATACTGTTGGGTGATCCAGTGATTTGCGAAGTATCGCAGTTGCGAGAAGATCCGTTTGAGACTGCGTCTCAATCAAAGCTAGTTCGTGTACTCTACCGTGCCTAGGGCCTCGGCCCCGAGGCTGATTCGTTAAAAGTGAAAACAGTAATGCGCGCAAAGTTCATCCAGTTACTTTACGAAATCCGTGCGAGCTATTGGTTCATACCGTCGTTGATGGCTCTCGGGGCGGTTGCTCTCTCAATCCTGACAACACAGCTAGACGCCCGCTATGGAGCCGAATGGTTTTCGAACCTGGGCTGGGCGATGGCGAGTAAGCCCGACGGAGCACGCAGCGTTCTTTCGACCATTGCCGGGTCGATGATCACTGTTGCTGGAGTCACATTTTCAATGACCATGGTCTCCGTTTCCTTCGCCTCTTCTCAATTTGGGCCCCGCTTAATTGGTAACTTCATGCGGGACCGTGGCAATCAGCTCACCCTCGGGACTTTCATAGCCACCTTCGTTTATTGCTTGATGATCTTGCGTACTATTCGCGGAGCCGGGGACGTCTTTCAGCTTGGCGATGGGAATAATTTGGAGGTCTTCGTCCCGCAGGTATCTATGCTCATTGCCATCGCGTTTGCGCTGACCAGTGTAGGTGTGCTGATCTTCTTTATTCATCATATTCCCGAAACGATTGATGTCTCAAACATTACCGCTCAAGTGGGCACTGAGCTAGAGGAAGCAATCGACAGCTTGTTTCCAGACCAAATTGGTCAGCCCGCTGACCAAAGCGAAGAAGACCGATTAGCTGAACTGCCCGACAATTGGCAGGAGGAGTCCGTGTCCGTAAAAACCGGTGCAAGCGGTTATGTCCAAGCGGTCGATGAGTCAGGACTCATCGAAGTAGCAAAGCGGCATGATCTCATTCTTCGACTTCAATACCGGCCGGGCGATTTTGCTACCGAAGAGAAGACACTCTTGGAAGCCTATCCTGCGGAGAAAGTTAACGATGAGGTAGCGAGCGAATTAAAATCGCTATTTGCATGGGGACAAGAGCGCACCCCGACTCAAAATGCTACTTTTCTGGTTGATCAACTTGTTGAGATCATCGGGCGGGCGCTGTCACCTGGCGTGAACGATCCATTTACGGCGATTAGTTGCTTGAAATGGTTGCGACGTTCCCTTACGACATTAGCGCATCGCGTGGAACCTGATCCGTATCGTTACGATGATGAAGAGCAATTACGGGTAGTAGCGCACGCAGCGTCGTTCAACAGTTTTTGCTCGGCCGTCTTTGATCAAACCTTGCAGTACGTGGCCGCCGACCGGAATGTGGCACTGGAAGCGATTCAGATGATTGCCGAAATCGCAATTGACCTGCCGGAAGGCGACCGCCGGGAGACACTCGCCAAATACGCAGACGCTCTGGCCAAAGCTACAGACGAGTTGTTGCCTCTCGAACGAGACCGTGAACAACTGAAGCAGCAGGTCGATATGTTCCATCGCTTGCTTGTGGACCCCGAGTTGAAAGAGCAAGTGAGGGACAATCTAGGGTGGCTCGGTGGACGCGCTTGACTATTCTGCGGTTGAAAACCAGTTAGTATCTTTCCTTCTGATTTTGAGGCATCTCCATGTGGGCAATGTTTGTTGTGGGCGCAGTTTATCTTGCGCTGGGAATCTGGTGCACTCTTGACCCTGCGGGCACGAGTGCCAACGTGGGCTTTCAGCTCATGGATGGCCAGGGACGTAGCGAATTTGTTACGGTGTATGGCGGTTTGGAGGTTGGCCTGGGGGCGGCGATGATCCTTACCGGGATGAGTCCGCAACTACGCATCGGCGGTCTCGCATTTGCGGCGATTGTGTCGGTGGCATTGGTTGTATTTCGGGTGCCGACGCTCTTTCGCTATGAAGTGCCAACCAAGATTTACCTATTCGTGATTGCAGAAATCATCACAGCAGCGTGGCTTTCCTGGCAGTATTTCGCGATCAAGGGCACGCCGGTCGAGCTTTCTACCTAGTTCGCACAGCGTCGAGTGGCAATTATGCGGTTTTTACTGGGGCGCAATCTATCTCTCCAAACGAATCTGCCGAAGGTAGCGTCCAGATCGCTTTTTTCGTCTGCGGGCTGTGGTATCCTTATATGTGGTATCCTTGGAACCAGCGATCCGCGGGATCGTTTTGTCTCGTTTGCCTGCAGCGTGTGTCATGCGAATCTTCAATCTGCAATATCACAAGCGTTACCGGATGGAAGCGGATCTTCGCCGCTGGCAGCCTTTGGCCGCGGCGCTGCATCCTGATTACCGCCTAGTGAGTTGGTCGGAATCACTGCTCGCTGCCCATGCGGAAGCAAAGTACTACAGCTTCCGCGACGAACTCGACGGCGAAATTTTCCCCAGTTTGGGTAATCTCAAAAGCTGTGAGCGCCTCATGGGGCAGATTCGCTCCAAAAAAGGATTTGTGCCTGAGGCGACCTGGCTTGCCCAATATGCGGCTGCCGGGCAGCGTTATCTGGAGAGTAGTGGCACCGTTCAGGCGATCCGTATTTCGCGGAATCGGGCGAACATACAAAATGTTGGCGTCACGCCGCTTCATCGTTATCGCGGTTTGGGGCTCGCGTTGGTAAACGCATCGCTTACAGGCATGCAGCAGGTTGGCGTGACAAGAGTCTATTTGGAAGTTACGGCACGCAATAAATCAGCGGTAAACCTGTACCAACGCGTCGGTTTTCGCAAGACGCGTACGCTGTACAAAGCGGCTGAGCGCAACTACAGTGAGGCGTCCTGATTCCGGATTTTCCCATCAGTCATGCCGCCACTAGCCCCGCTTCGATCAGCCAAGCAAGAACTTCCCCCTCGCTATGCCCGCAACTTCTGCTGTTGAAGAACGCTCCGCCTTTATCCATACCCTGAGCAATGGGTTAGTGTTGCTAGCTGAGCCTATCAATTCGGTGCAGTCGGCTGCGTTCACGATGCTCGTACCAGCAGGCTACAGTACCGATCCGATTGAACGCCGGGGACTGTCGGAACTGCTGTGCGATATGGTGCTCCGCGGTGCGGGACCTCGTGACGGGCGCGAACTCGTCAATGATTTGGAAGTCCTGGGCGTCGAGCGTAGCGAGAATGTGGGCGTTTCGCAATCCAGCTTTAGCGGGGCTACGCTTGCGACTAGTCTTAATGAAGCGCTCGCCATCTATGCGGACATCGTGCGCCGTCCCCACTTGCCGGAAGATCAACTCGAACAAGGCAAGCAGGTTTGTTTGCAAGAAATCCGTGGGGTCGAGGACGACCCGGGGCAATTGCTGATGAACGAGCTCCGGAAACGGACCTACCCCGATCCGTGGGGAAGGGCTAGTTACGGCACCAAAGAAGATGTGTTAGCTGCAACTCATGAGGACGTGAGGCAGCATTGGCAACGGTCCTATCGGCCAAATAACGCGATTCTTGCAGTTGCGGGGAATGTCGATTGGGATCGTCTCGTCGATCAAGTCGAGGACTTGTTCGGCGACTGGCAGACCGTCGATATTGAGCCGCATCTCGAGAAGGCTCTCAAAGAGACTACCCCGCACATCCACTATGACTCAAACCAGTGTCATATCGGCATTGCTTATCCGAGTGTCCCCTATCGCGACCCGGACTACCTGCGTGCATGGGCCGCAGTGGGTGCGCTTTCTAGCGGCATGAGCTCGCGACTGTTCACTGAAGTACGAGAGAAACGCGGGCTTTGCTACACCGTGAGCGCGTCGCTGCAAACTCAGCTCGATCGGGCTCGCGTACTTTGCTATGCCGGAACTACCGCAGAGCGTGCTCAAGAAACCCTCGATGTAACTTACGCTGAGCTTTTGCGACTCGGCCAGGGGATTCACCAGGGTGAGCTCGATCGTTTGCAGGCACGGATCAAGAGCGGGCTCATCATGCAGCAAGAATCAACTTCTGCACGTAGTGGCTCGATTGCCCGTGATTGGTTTCATCTTGGACGGATTCGTTCGATGGAAGAGCTTGGTCAACTTGTAGACGAGCTGACCGCAGATTCAATCAACGAGTACCTAACCACCAATCCTCCCAGCGATTTCACTTTTGCCACGCTGGGCCCTAAAGAACTGACGATTCCATCGCCCATTCCTTAGTACAGCCTTAAGGCTCGTTTTATTATCAGCTGCCGTGCGCTAGCACCCTGTTCTGAGTTGCGGAAACCGAACACTAATCTCGGCATGCCGGGACGGCTGATACTCGCTTGCTGAAGTCTGTTCTTTTGTACCAACTATACTGGAGTACGCATCGGTGAAGTTTCAAAGTCACACTCTTGATAACGGTTTGCAAATCATCGCCGAGTGCAATCCGGCCGCGCACTCGTTGGGCATGGGGTTCTTTGTGCGTACGGGCTCTCGCGACGAGACCGATGAAGTTGCCGGTGTGAGCCATTTTCTTGAGCACATGGCTTTTAAAGGCACCCCGCGCCGCTCGGCCGACGACGTGAACCGCGAGTTTGATGAAATTGGCGCTCAAAACAATGCGTACACTAGTGAAGAGAGCACGGTTTACTACGCCTCGGTACTGCCTGAGTACCAAGAGCAAAGTATCGACTTACTGGCCGATATTATGCGGCCTAGCCTGCGCGTCGAAGACTTTGACATGGAAAAGAAAGTCATCCTCGAAGAGATCCAAATGTATGCCGATCAGCCGCCCTACGGCATGGACGACTACATCAAGCAGCTGCACTACGGCGATCACCCGCTTGCCCGCAGTGTACTCGGAACGGTTGATACGGTTGGCGATCTGAGTGTTGAACAAATGCAAAAGTATTTTGAGAGCCGTTATAGCCCGGGAAATCTCTTCGTGGCGGCGGCGGGCCGGGTCGATTTCGACCAACTCGTGCGTCAGGTGGATGAGCGTTGTGGTCATTGGCAGCCGGCCGATGCCGCACGGGACCTGCCGAGGCCAGCCACCGAGGTTAAGCAGGAACGCGTCAACCACGAAGCGGCAACGCAGCAGTATGTACTGCAACTGGCTGACGGCCCAGCCGCTGAGGACGAAGATCGCTACGCCGCGAAGATTTTGGCCACCATCGTGGGTGACGATTCAGGGAGTCGCATGTACTGGGATATGGTCGATAACGGCAACGCAGAGAGTGCCAGCCTGGGACACTACGAGTACCAAGGTGCCGGCATGCTCTTCACTTGGATGAGTTGCAATCCGGCTGATGCAGAGACAAACTGTGAGCTCATCAAAGAGATTCAAGAAAAGGCTCAATCAGAAGGTTTTACGGCAGAAGAACTTCACCAAGCACAAAGCAAAGTGAAGGCTCGCGTGGTACTCGGCAGCGAGCGCCCCCGGAGTCGGCTATTCAATGTCGGAGGCAACTGGATGCTGAGACAAGAGTACCGCAGCGTCGAGGACGATCTGGCCGCCGTCGATGCACTAACTCTTGACGATTTGCATCGCGTGCTGGAGAAGTACCCACTTACACGCGCGACAACTGTGTCAGTTGGGCCACTGGATGCTTCATCGGTGGCCTGATCTTAAGCCTTCTTGATCGCCCCGCAGTTCACCTTGCCTGGTGTGCTTCTCTGCAGGAGGTGGCTCCTATTTTAACGGTTATGAGATGGGAAATTAGTTTTCAGGCACGCTGCCATTCAAGGCAAGTTGCGGATTTGCATCAAGTGATCCTATCTTCACACATACTGCTACAAATCCAGCAGAATCCCATCGATTGGCGACAGAAGTGACCTAGGTTTTAAGACTAAGACCCGGATTAACCCTGTGTGGGTGCAGGCGGCTGGGGAGAAGGCAGAGATGATTCTGCATCCTAAAACATGAGTTCCCCGCAGTTTCCCGACTGGTTCACCATGCACAAGATTCTCTTCGTTGACGACGATCCGACAGAACTGGCCGCACTCCAAACACTGCTTCGCGCGTACCGGCGAAATTGGCAAATGACTTTTTGCCAGAGTGGTCCGGAAGCCATTCAGCAGATGGCGGAAAACAAGTTCGATGTCGTCGTTACCGAACTCAAGATGACCGGCATGAGCGGAGCGGAGTTGCTGCGCTACGTCCGTGAGCTTTACCCTGATACCGTGAGGCTATTGCTTTGCAGTCAAGCCGAGTACAGTGAGCTGTTTAACTCGGTAGGCCCCGCACAGCAGTATCTCACCAAGCCCTGTGATCCTGAACTGCTGTATGACGTAGTTAACCGAACATGCTTGCTCAATGAACGACTTGCGCAGACAGGACTCCGTGCGGTGGTCTCTAAAGTCGACGCACTGCCTTCTCTACCTGCTGTTTATCTCAGATTGGTCGATGAGTTACGCCGTGAGGATGCTTCAGTCGATCGTATCGGCGACTTGATATCCAAAGACTTAGGAATGACCGCCAAAGTGCTGCAGCTAGTGAATAGCTCCTTCTTTGGCTTACCTGTCCACGTGAAAGACGCCGCCCACGCTGCTGCACTTCTGGGGCTTAATACCCTGCGACCTCTCGTGCTTACCGCAGGTGTATTCCGCCAACTCGAGAAGTCGCGAATCCCTGCGGCGCTGCTTGAGAAAGTCATGAAACACAGCATGGCAGTCGGTTGTCTAGCAAAACGCCTTGCCGAGATCGAAGGCATGAACCGCGATGATAGCGACAACGCCTTGCTTGCCGGCATTTTGCACGACATCGGCAAGTTGGTGCTAGCCGAGAACATAGGGCGAGATTATTCGATAGTGACTACTGCTGCGGAAATTACGAACTTGCCCTTGGAACAAGCAGAGCATGACCAGTTCGACACCTCACACGCGGAAGTTGGCGGTTACTTGGCCGCCATCTGGGGACTTCCTCAAGACATCCTCGAAGCAATCGCATATCACCACGATCCTAGCGGTCACCCAGGCAAGAAATTCTCAGGGGTCACAGCAGTTCATGCAGCCAACGCGTTAGTGAATGAGGCTGAGCTCTTGGAGAGCGAGTCAGAATTGCAGCGACCGACGCGAGATCGGCTCGACCATTCCTATCTTGCGCGGCTTAACTGCACGCAGAGTGTCGATCTCTGGCGCGAAATTGCCTTGCAGAAGCGGGCCGCCTGCTAGCGTCAAATTGAGGGTCTAGTGCAATAGTCGCTGCATGTATCGTTGTTTTGCGTGTTGCGCAAACCATTGTTGCGTCCAGGGTAATTCAGACGCGTACTGTAGATTCCTCTGGGGCAGAACATAGCTATCGCACCTTATCACAGTTCCATCTTCCAGTAGAGGTAGCACGGTTCGACGATAGTAGAGCCCAGATTCATAGTCGTCCAGACGCTGGAATTCTGACTCGGTCAGATCATAGTACACAAACCCCGGCACATTCTCTATGGCGGACGATTCATCCGAGACTTCCGACTCAAACATGACCGGGTAGAGGTCGCCCTCCGCGCGACGCACTTCGTAGCCACGAAGAGTAGCGGCTCGGCTCTGTACGACTCGTCCGACGATAAGCTGCCAGATATCTTCAAAAACTAAGGTGCCGTAGGCGAATAGATGCATCGCGCTAGACTTTCGCTGGCTCACGCGGGTCTTCTTCCCACGGACTGGTAGGGGAAGGTTCAGGGTGCGGGTGCAGCTCCTCTTCCTCTTCATAGACCCGCGCAGGTGCTGCAATGCGATGTCGCGAGAGTTCCGCACCGATCGCGCGTAGATTCAATAGAAATGTCACAATTGCCGCTGCGGGCAGGAGGTAGACCAACATCTCTCGACCTGAGACGAGGCCGCTCTCTAAGACTTCCGATAGAGTCCAGAAAGGGTTTGTGGCTAGCAGTAGCGAATACCCGCTACTACGAAACTGGCTACTCATGGAATAGATGACTGCGGGCACACCAATCGCAGCCATCATGAGAATCAAATGCACGAGAAACGCCGCCGCCAAGGGGACGAAGGCAACACGACGCAGCACACTCACTAGCAAGCGGCCAAGACCCAAAAAAATGATTAAGTAACACCAACCGAGTAGCATGAACTGCGAAATTTGAGTGGCGCTGAGACCAAAAGGTGGGAAAGGGGCGTTAGCCCAAAGAGTGATGAGCCCCAGCGCCACCAAGGCTCCGGAATTTGCTACGGCAAATACGTAGCCGGAGGCGGGGCCCGGGTTGAGCCAACTGAATAGCGACCGGCCTACGAGACTGCTAGGCAGAGAACGCTGGACTCTACGGGAAAGGTGCGGCCATTCGCCCGTCATGATCGATCCCATGACATACCAATAAATCAAACCAATCCCAACGGCAGCACATGCCAGAACAGGGACGGCTTCGGGCTCGTCGGGATACAGGAGTGGGGGAACGGTCATCCAGGCCACGAAGCAAGCTTGTTGGAGCAGCATCCAGTACCGAATTCTGGTCGAGCGATTTTCGCTAGGAAAAGAAATTTGAGCGGCAGCTGCCGTATGTAACAATCCGAAGGTGGTTAGATAAAGTGTCAGCACTCCGCCAAGACCAATCCAAAAGTCGCGATCTTGGATCATCTTATGGCTCTCACGCAGCAGTTCGGGAGTAACGCCGACGGCACCGAAGAAGGCAAACGCCATTCCCAGCACCAAACCTACTGAGAGTAACATTTGCGTATAGCGTACCGATGCCATCGTCCCAGCAAGCAATCCGATCAACGACATCCCGATCGAGGCTAGGAGCGTAACGCCAAGTAACAAAGCAACTGAAACAGCATCCACGCCTCGCAGCAAGAAAGTAAATGCGATACACGGACTTACCACAGAGAAGTAGATCAGGATTTGCAGAATCGCGCTGCCCAGTTTACCAGTAATTACTTGCTGCGAGGAAAGCGTTGTAATGGACAGCAGATCGTAAGTATTGTCTTCCTTCTCCGCTGAGAGAGAACGAAACGCTGAGAAAGGGACGATGACTGCCAGCGGGAAAGCAAGGATCGCGTAGTACGCGACCAGCATGTCCTGCCCAGAAGCAATGTAAAAGATTTGCGGCCCGATAATTGCTCGCCCCGCGAAGCTGACAATCCAACAGGCAACCAATACGATCGCGAAGGTGAGGAGGAATTGCTTGCTCTTGAGAGCTTGACGGGTCTCTTTTACAAGAATGGGATTAGCCCATTCCAACAAGCCCACGACGCGGTGTTCCAGTACTTCGAGCCAATTACGCCAGTTGCTGGTTGCCTGGGTTGGTCTCTCTGCTTCGGTAGTATTCGCATCGGCTGTACTCATTGTACACGTCCCTCCGTCACGTGAAGGAACACGTCTTCCAGGCTCTTGGTCTTGGATGCAAAATCGACCACGGCAAATTCCGCCTGCACCAGTTGCTTCAGGAGTTCGGCTTGCTTTGGGGGTCCGCCTTCGTGGGTGAAGGCAACTCCACGATCTTTTTGCACAATGTCTGCGATGTCATCGCGAGCGGTGAGCCACGTGATCAAACGTTCTGTACCATCCAACACTCGCACCTGAACTTTGCTGATGGTTTCCGCCCGACCGCTAATTTCGTCCACAGAGCCGACGGCAAGCAGCTTACCCTGTTCGATAATTCCCACGCGATCGCAAATCTCGGCCAACTCGGTAAGAATGTGCGAGCTAATCAGTACCGCCTTACCATTCTTAGCCAAGAGAGCGATCATCTCGCGCAGCTCAATGCGAGCCCGCGGATCGAGCCCAGCAGCCGGTTCGTCTAGAATGAGTACCGCGGGATCGTGAATCATTGTGCGGCCCAAGCAAAGGCGCTGCTTCATTCCTTTGGATAGCCCATCGATCGGCTTGTCTGCCAGCTTGTCGAGCTGTGTGAAGTCCATCACGTAGTGGATGGCGCCGGTTCGTTGCGCTCCTCGCAAGCCGTACGAACGTGCGAAGAAGTCGAGATACTCGTAGACGTTGACATTCTGATAGGCGCCAAAGTAGTCGGGCATAAAACCTAGCCTGCGGCGCACGCGGTCGGGATCGTCCACCACGGAGAACCCATCGACAAACGCATTGCCGTAGGTAGGTTCGTCAAGCGTTGCGAGGATTCGCATGCTCGTCGTCTTGCCGGCACCATTCGGGCCGATGTAGCCGAACACTTCGCCTGGGAAAACTTTAAACGACATATCCTGCACCGCCTTGGTTTTACCAAAGTAACGATGCAGGCCGCGAACTTCGATCAAAGGCCGATTCGGAGGATTACTTGTCACGGCTCGTCCTCCTCTGCTGGCGTTTCAGAATCTGTATTCCTTGCCGTTTCCTCTACGGCATCCTCCGGTGGGTCAGCCTTGGCGTAACGGCCCTTCACAACATGAAAGCTCGACTCCTCGCGCGCGTCGCTTGCACCGAGTTCCACAATCATGCCCTGTTCGGTAATCGCAATGTAACGTCCGCGCCCGAAACCATTGAGCAGCGGAGAGACAATCGCCGCGATTTCCGCCTCCAACAAGCTCTCTGAGAAATGCCCCACACTGTCGTTCATGAATCGATAGTCGATCTCGCCCCCAGGGGGGAAAAACGGTTCGGCGTCGGAAATCAATTTACGGAGTTTCGTCGAGATATCCTTGGTAGGAAGTTTGTCCATGACTAGCGACTTGCCGTCTGCCAGATTTTCGCACCAATAAGTTTGTCCTTGGGGATCTTCTACGGCCAAGTACAGGATTCGGACACCCAGTTGATTCGAGACGCTCAAACCCGTGGTGCCTTCCTTGAAATCAAGCCGCTGCTGGGTCGAGCGTGAGGTAATACCTAGATACTGCGTTGGGGTGCGCGACGCCAACCAACCCTCGGTCAAGCGTTGAGTGCCGTTTCCCTTATCATCCAGATCCCAGACCAGTTCTCGTCGACCGAGGGAGCGTTGCGTGTATCGGCTCCGCGAAGCTTGAGCGAACGGCAGCACCGGATAGATCGCTGTGTCCGCTGGCAGTACTAGACCCCCACGGGGCGCAATGCCCGCGTAGTAGGAGAGTCGCGCCCAGCTAGCTGCTTCACCTGCCAGCTGATCGAGTTGGGTAACGCTCCGGGCACGCACGCGCACGTCTGTGCCGTCTGAAATTAAACCGTAGACGAACAGAAAAAGTGTCACCAGCGCGGCCGCGATAGGAGTGGTCGCTAGCAGCCAAGGAAGCCGCTTCGCTCGTCGAAGTAGCCAATAGTTCAGCGGTCCGATGCAAAGTACGAACAACGTTATGAGAACTTGGAATTCGGTTACGGGTGCTAATCCCACGCCCGGAATCAAGAAGTTGTTAAAGTCATGATTCGGCAAGGCGGGATGAATGCCGTGGCGTGCTGACCAATCCATGCGAGGACCCAGTAGAGTGCCCCAGATTGGCATATTGTAGGGTGGGTCGCTCTTCCCAGGAGTAAATGCGGCGACTGCGCCAAGCCCAAACGAGCGTGCTAAGATTTTCAAGTTGTTTTCCCTATCTACTCCACGCGGTGACAATCGCCTCTCTCCTGAACGAGGATCCACGAATTCTCGCATCTTTTCTTTCAACGAGTCGAGCTTCGGTAACGCAAAGCGGCGTGGGGCTTCCGAAAGCTCAATTAATCCTTGTAATTCATCCTCCTTCGTTTTCTCTCGCCCACCGGTCCGCACCCTACGCCAACCATAATCAGCAGGTGTTTTTTCCGTTTTAGTAGCCTCAGCGGATAGCGACATGTTGGTAAAGGATGCAAAGTCCCAACCGGCCCAGCCTTCCTCCACATCAACAATCCAAAGATTTCCGCCCGCTCGTACCCAAGCAAGAACTGCTGCGAAGCTCTCCTGATGATTCAACTTAAGCGATAGGAAATCGTCCGCAGAAAGCGCAATCGCACCGTAGCCTGTGTAATCCAGCCACTGGCTGGAGAGTTCAGCCAGGGATCGGACGGTGACGTTCGACTGTCTCCACTGATTGGACAGACGGCGAACGCTTTTTTGGGCTCTGCCTCTCGTGTCCGAGACAAACAGCAAGCACGGAGCTTCATTGTTGTTTCGTGATGCGTAGTTGAAAGGGAGCGTATTGGGAGTCGAACTCAGGTTTCGACGATAGCGACCATCGATCCAAACCTCCCAATTCATCGAACTCCAATCGCTATACCTGGGGATGAGTAGCGTAGTTCTTCCTGTCCGGACACCCGAGGGAACAAAGAAAGTCTTCTCGGCTTCTATCGTGTTGTCACCCCTCGGTTGCCATCGACCGCCGAATCCAAAACGTATGGTGATTTCTTGTTCAGTGGTTGTTCGAGCCACGGAATTGTAAGTGACATCAATCGGGCAATATCCGTACTGCGACTTAAAGTCGGTACCGAGTGTGATCGTCTCAGGAGGAACAACTGCTTGGGTCTTAGTGCTTTGAATAGGCGACGGCATCGTAAACTGGAAGGATTTTCCTTCCATCCGCGAAGCTACTTGCGCATTCACGTGATTCGCAGGCAACAAGGTCCCCGGGAGAACCAGCAGAAACAAAGTACGCAACACGACCCCGGGGAGGCACTGAGTCAGGGCTGATCGCCAACATGGTGACATCAGCTGCCCCCACTGGGGTTAGGTAGGTATTCTACAGAGGGTTGTAGTTCGTCCTCTGAAGGGCTTTGATCCGACTCACGACGGACGGCACCGCGACTCGTCCTAGCGACGATGTCTTCCCTCCCCACGAGAACAGCCAAGCCAGTACATAACCCGAAAAAAAACGCATACACGATGCCCGCCATGACAACGCTTGCCAAGCCGTAACACACGGCAATGGCCCACTCGCTACCGAAGGAGGCACGACCAGCCACGAGGGCAACGATCGCAGCGGCCGGCACGGCCGCCATAACTGTCCGGAGCGAAAACTGGGGGAGTAGCATAGATAGATTCTGGCAGATACTGCCCTGTACCCGCAAGCAGTTAAGCGCCAACGCCTCGAGATAGACTCATTTTAAGCATTTCGCACCTGGGCCAAGAATCTTGGGAGAATATCTTGTGCCTGAATATCTATTTGCCCCGCAGAAGAACCGCTAGGATGGAAGGCGACTATCCTCCTTGATCTTGAGACCCCAGCCGACTTGCAGCTCTTATATGAACTTCCACCGGATACCTAATCTCTTTGCGTTACTTGTAGCTTCGCTATTGGCAACAATGAGTCTTAGTACTATTTGTACTGCGGCTCCCCGAGTGGAAGCCTACTCTGGTGCCGGCTTTGGCGTAGGTCGCGTGACCGTTCCCGTGGATCGCGGTGAGCCTTCGCTGCCGATCAGCGACGAGCGATTTACCGTGGAGAGTGCTGGGGGTCGCGTCCTTTATCCGGCTCTCAAGATCGCCCCTGTGCGACGTTTGCTGCGTAGGATACTTGAGATTGATACGCCTGCTGCTGTGACTATGTACTTCTTGTTCGTAGGCGATGAGCCCCTGCGGCTTGACCTCTATTCCCCTACGCAGCAGACGATCACTGTTACCCCCCGACGCGATGCCCGACAACAGGAGAGACTGCTTGCAGAGTGGTGGGAGGAATACTCCAATCGTTGGCGTGATCTGCGGCAGGACCCCGAGTTCCCCCCCGTGGTGGAGAACTTCGTCGCTCCCACTTTGGCGCGTAGGCTCAATCAGGAACTGCCCACGCCTCGCCGACGTTGGTTGCCTTGGGAACAAAACAAGCAGACTATCTGGGACGAACTGCTCGCCACCGAAGCCTACCGATTGGAACTCGACCAAGAACTACTCGCCACCGATGGAGACATCCAGCAGCAGCCGGAAATGGTGCCGCTCCCCCCATCTATGCCGTGGCCCGAGCCACAAATAACTTTACAGGGTGAGGTCGTCACGGAACCGATTGCCGGCCATGTGCCCGCAGAGAGCTTCTATATTCGCTTCGGCAATTTCAAGAACTACCTCTGGTTTCGCGATCTAAATCGCAAGTGGGAAGGCGATCTCAAGAACATGATTTTGCGACGCGGCATCGATCGCAAAGCTGGGTTACGGATAGAGCAACAGCTCTCGTTGAGTGAGTCGGCACTGGCAAAGATCGTCGGACCACAGGTGATCGATGATGTGGCGCTCATCGGGCTTGATCCGTATACCACAGACGGGGCCGCTGTCGGGATTCTCTTCCAAGCGAGGAATAACTTCCTGCTTGCACGCGATCTGACAACTCAACGTCGCCGGGCGCTAGATACATTCGACGATGCGAGCGAAACGACGATTGACTTCCCCGACGGCAAGCAGGCATCGCTCATCGCGAGTCCGTCGGGAGAGGTCCGCACGTACTACGCCCAAGACGGCGACTTCCACCTTGTGACGAACTCTCGCACTCTCGCAGGGCGATTCTTCGCGGCCGGAGCAGGAAAAACTCCCCTGGCTGAAGACCCAGCGTTTCTGCTCGCTCGTTCGCAGCAACCCGTGGATCGCGAAGATTGTGTGTTCATCCACCTTAGCAACCAGTTCTTTCGGACACTTTGCTCGCCAAGAACGTGGATCGAGAGTCAACGCCGGCTAAGCTCCTCACGGCGGCTCAAGCTCGTCACCTTGGCGAAACTCATGGCCACCGCGGAAGGTTCAGCCGCATCGAGCCTTGCTGAACTTATTGCCGAAGGCTACTTGCCTGCCGGTTTTGACCGGTGTGCAGGCGGAGGGGAACTCATCTGTGATGCACTCGGTGGCATCGACACGCGGCGCGGTCGGCCCGGCTTATTTCTCCCAATTCCAGATACAGAAATCGAACCGGTCACTACCGAAGAAGCACGCATGTATCGTCGCTTCTCGGAACGTTTCATCCAAGAAGTTGGCGTCATGCGACCAGTTAGCATCGCGCTCCAGCGAGTTCCCATTACAAAGAAGGTGGAAGAAACGGACAAAACTAAAATTCCACGCGAGGTACTCGTCGCCGAGCATCTCATTGCCGAAGTCCTGATCGAACCCCGCGATGGCATGAAGTTAGGAAAACTGGAAGACTGGCTCGGCCCGCCGAGCGAGGAGGCCATATTGCCTGCTCATGATGACCTAGCGAACATGGAAATCGTATTGGAAGCCGCGCTACCCCTATTGGGTGGCGATCCGGAGTTGCATCATCTTTTCGGCGGTGTGCGAGACTTTCGATCGCCCCTGGTGGTCAGAAAAGGCACTGCGGCACCGATTGGAAGCACATCCGAAATGATCCGCGGCTACCTCGGTGCCTGGCCCAAGCCGGGTTTGCTGCAATTGTTCACGGGGGCGCAACCCCGCGTTCGCGAGCCGGCGGAGGAGCTAGAAAATGCCATGTGGCTAGGCGGACGAGATGATTTTCTACTACTGTCTTTCAAGCCAGAAATTGTCAATGAAGTCATTCCCCAACTGGCTCGCGTTCCGGCTGAACGACCCGCACAACTGCGATTTACGGTCTCTGACCTCTCAGGCACCGGTCTTGCGGAGCTGATTAGCAGCTTTGGCTACGGACGAGCGCGCGAGACAAGTGCTGCCGCTAGCCGACTAATGAATACGCTGGGCAATCAACTAAACATTCCACGTGACCAATGCCAAGAATTGGCCGGCCAACTTATGGACGGCGGATTTGTGTGTGCCTTGGGTGGCGAGTACCAACTCTTTCAACCAGCGAGTGGCATACCCGTATGGTCGTCGAATGCGCTGCCTAAAGAGAATCGATTCTTGCTGACATCGCTCCCTGATGACTTCGAGTTGCCATTCTTGTCCTGGTTCGGTGGAGCTAGTGGGGATGCTTGCCTCACCGAGGAGTCGATCACTGCGCATTTGGAACTGCTGATGCGTGAGCCGTTGGACATGGAATTGCCACGAGAAAAACCCATGATGCAACCTTTGAGCGAACCAGCAGCTAAGCCGCAAGCGGCGGATGAGAGTCAACCCAAACAAGACGCGCCGCCACCTCCGGCTATGGAAGAAAGCCCCGACTTGGAGCCACAGCCTCAACTGCAGGAGTAGCCGTGAGTACACCAGCAGCGATTCCCGCGGTTGATCGTCTCCGTTACAGCGATACGGAGTTGCCGCCGTACTCCTACGTCCCTAAGCATGCGCCCCATCCGGTAAGCGACCCGGCTGGGCATTGGTTTGGGCGTGAGGAGCCAATTACGCCGCCGCTGGATCCGCAAGAGCCTTATCGTTCTAAAGCTTATCTCTACGGCATCGATCTCTTCAATCACGGTTACTACTGGGAAGCGCATGAAGCTTGGGAGTCGCTCTGGCATGCCGCCGGTAGAACTGGTGTGACAGCCGATTGGTTGAAAGCGCTCATCAAGCTGGCAGCTGCACTGGTAAAGGCACGCGAAGGGAACCCGCGCGGTGTCGAGCGCCACGCGCGCCGAACACTAGAACTGCTGGACATAGTAACCGCCCAGCTACCGGGAACAGGCGGCCACTACTGCGGTTTGAGTCTAGCTCGCGTGGAAGCAATCGCACGGGGATTGGTCTCTGAGGCTGCCACTCACTATACTGAAGCCAACCCAACTCTCGTTCTTCGCGGTTGGCTTGAAATTAACTAGGAGTTCGAATCCATGACTCGGTCGTCTTTGCTCACGCAATCTCCCTGTTTGCTTGTTGCTATCGCTGCTCTGGGGCTCGCAGAAGCGCATGCTTTGATCTGGTCGCCGCCGAAAAACCCCGATCCCCATGCAATCCTGAATGAAGCGAGAGAGGACGTACGGGCGAGACGCTATGCAGAGGCGCTTGCCAAGCATAAGTGGTTTCATGAAAACGCTTTAGATTTCCAGCAGTCGCTCTACGGAGTGCGGCTTTCTTTCGCGCTTTCGGATTGGCGAGAGCTGGCAGATAAGTACGAGCCGGCATTGGTAGCGCTACGTGAGACGCGGGACAAGGCGAGGAAGCTAGTCCTCACGAAAGACAAAACAGTCAATACGCGTTTCCACTATTTCCACGATTTTGAATCTATCAACGAGAAACTGAACGAATCCAAAGAAACGGTCTTGCTCTTTCAAGCGATTGACAAGGACAAGCAAGAGCAAAAACTGGCTGCGAGAATTTTCTCCGTAGCGCAACCAGCACTTCTGAAGTCGAAACAGTATAAGTTGTGCCGCAAGTATATTGAGCCTGAGAAGGATCTGGCTCATATCAAACAGATGTATGATCTTAATCAGAAATTTGCGGAAGAGCAGCAACTGGGCGATCGGCACCTTGACTACGCTCAAGAAACGCTTAGCCGCGACTGCTCAACACTCGTTGCAATGCTAGCGCTAAATAAGGAGCCTGAGCTTGCTGAGAAGCTTGCCGAGGAGGCAAAAAAGTTCTGGGATGATCAGAAGTTCCATCAAGCGATCGACGAAGCAAAGAAAGGGAAACTACCTAAGTAGGGATGCAAGCATCGCGACTACGGGCTTTCGCCAACAACTCCCCTGCACGGTAAGAGCTTCTCACAAGTGGTCCCGAAGCAACGCCCTGAAAGCCCATCTGGTGGGCTTGTCGCTCGAATTCTGCGAATTGATCAGGGTGAACGTAGCGATCAA
The DNA here is from genome assembly GCF_007741515.1 of Adhaeretor mobilis. Lineage (GTDB taxonomy): Bacteria > Planctomycetota > Planctomycetia > Pirellulales > Lacipirellulaceae > Adhaeretor > Adhaeretor mobilis. Next base: position 3,235,840 of record NZ_CP036263.1, on the reverse strand, counting down.
CCGGCAGAAATCGCGTGCCCGGTCGGCCAGGGGCTAAGTATTGGCCCAGCGTAATCAATTGCACTCCGTTGTCGCGAAGCTGCTGCATGGCACTTGTGATTTCCTCATCGGTTTCGCCTAAGCCAACCATCAGGCTACTCTTGGTGACGATTTCCGGCGCAATCTGCTTCGCATGCTTGAGTGCATCCAAGCTCTGTACGAACGAAGCACGCGGGTCGCGAACGAGTTCGTCCAGCCTAGGAACGCACTCGACGTTGTGCGCGAAGACGGCAAGCGGAGATTCGTGCAACAGGCTCGCGAGCGCCTTCCAATTGCCATCGAGATCACTGGAGAGAAGTTCAATAGTTGTGTTTGGCAAGCGTTGGTGGACAGCTTCGACACATTTGCGATAGTGCCCTGCCCCGCCGTCGCAAAGATCGTCGCGATTGACTACCGTAATCACTACATGCTTAAGCTGTAGCCGCTCGACCGCATCAGCAAGTCTTTCAGGTTCTTCTGCCTCGGGTAGCGGCGGGGCCTTAAGTGTTTCTACGGAGCAGAACCGACACCCCCGCGTGCAACTATCGCCGGCGATCATGAACGTTGCCGTGCCACGTGCCCAGCAGTCGTGAATGTTCGGGCAGCGGGCTTCCTCGCACACGGTGTTTAGAGAGTTGCCATGTACGGCAGCGTCGGTACCGTTGAACGTCTGCTGACCTCCGCCGGCAGGAAGGTTGACGCGCAGCCACTCCGGGAGGCGTTGCCGCGCTGGTTTTTCGACGATGGGGAGACTGTTTGTCAATTCGACCTTCGAACTCGCCTGCACTACGAAATCGAGTGCAACGCTGGTAAATCGGACATCACGCTTGAAGGGTTATTTCGCCGCCGAGCTTGTTCCACGCTGGTACCCAAGCCAAACCACACGCCGAACAAGGTCGGCGGCTAACGAGACGTTGTTGCGTCAGGCACTCTGCTTAAGAATACTACGCCGTCAGCCCTTCAAACAGTGGCGTACTCAAGTAACGCTCGCCTAGACTGCACATGATGGTGACGATACGCTTGCCCTTCATGTCTGGGCGAGCAGCTACCTTCGCAGCGGCACACATGTTTGCGCCACTGGAGATGCCGGCCATAATACCTTCCTCTTTTGCGAGCCGGCGGGACCATTGAAACGCTTCCTCATTGCTCACTTGAATGGTCTCGTCCAAGAGTGATACATCCAAGTTGCCTGGAATAAAGCCAGCACCGATACCCTGAATCTTGTGAGGGCCCGGTTCGCCGCCAGAAATGACAGCCGACCCATCAGGTTCTACGGCAATGGAGAGGAAGTTGGAGTTCTTGCTTTTGAGGAAACGCGTTGCCCCAGTGATCGTTCCGCCCGTACCAACGCCGGCTACGAGCACATCAATGTTCTCGCCCGAGTCGGCCCAGATCTCAGGGCCAGTTGTTGCTTCATGAATCGCTGGGTTTGCGGGGTTCTCAAACTGCTGCGGCATGAATGTGTTATTACCGTTCGCGGTCAACTCTTCCGCCTTGGCAATGGCTGCTTTCATGCCACCGGCTGCCGGAGTGAGCACAAGCTCGGCTCCCATCGCTTTAAGCAAAGTGCGTCGCTCAACCGACATGGACTCTGGCATGGTCAGTGTCAGCCGATACCCTTTAGCCGCGCAGACAAACGCCAAGGCGATGCCCGTGTTGCCGCTGGTAGGCTCAATGACATGCGTATCGGCAGTGATCTTGCCGTCCTTCTCGCCTGCTGCGATCATCGCAGCGCCGATGCGATCTTTCACGCTATTAAGCGGCTGAAAGAACTCGCACTTGGCGAAAACCGTGGCATGATCTTCCGGGACCAAGCGGTTGATACGAATCATCGGTGTGTCGCCGACGGCCTCAGCAGCGTTGTCGTAAGTGCGATTGCGGGGCATGGCGGGGACCTCTTGTCTTAGAGTAGAGTCATTTGGTTGGCTTCTTACTGAAGCAACAATTATCGACATAATTTGCCAGAACGACAACCCCGTGAGCTGCAACAAGCGAGCCGCGTTAAATCCAGAAGTATCGCTAGTCTAGAGAGTCGATATTTACTTTCTGCCAGTCGGTTGGAACAACTCCAAAACCACCTCCTCCAGGCGTTTGGATTTCCAACATATCTCCCGCTTCGACCTCACGTTCGCAGATGCCGGGAAGTTCCTCGATTGAGCCGTCGGCCCGGATGAGCCGGTTTCGCCCGCACTCCCCGGCTCCGCCTCCTTCGAGCCCAAATGGTGGATGCGGGCCCCGGCGGCTGGTGATGAGCGAGAGCTTCAGTGGCCTCAGGAATTCCAGCTTCCGCCGCATGCCATTACCGCCGGAGTGCTTACCCGTGCCTCCGCTATTCTTACGGATACCCATTTCCCACAGTCGCACCGGCAGGCGGCGCTCGAGTACCTCCGGGTCCGTACTACGGGTGTTGGTCATATGTACTTGCACGGCATCGGCACCACCGTGGTCTAGCGTAGCCCCGCTACCACCGCCGAGAGTTTCGTAATAACCGAAGTTATCATCGCCGAAGAGCACATTATTCATCGTTCCTTGGCTCGCGGCCGCTACTCCGAATGCTCCGAGCAATACATCGACAACTCGTTGCGAAGTCTCCACATTGCCGGCTGCAACCGCGGGTGAATCGCTTACCGTCTTTCCTGGTGCTGGATTGAGCAAACACTGTGGCAAAATAATCTCAACTGCATCCAGTACGCCTTCGTTAAGTGGAATATCCTCATCGACCAGCAATCGCAATGAGTAGAGTACTGCGGATGTGACAATCGCGGGATTGGCATTTAGATTCCCACTCACCACAGGTCCCGTACCGGTGAAATCAAAAATGGCTGCCGGCTGGCTTGCATCTTTGCCTGAGTTTATAGAAATCGCGACGCAAATCGGCACGCTTACACCGCTAGCGGTTTCCAGGTAGTCCGTGAAGGAGTAGCGATCAACAGGAAAACCTGCTAGGACTTGGCGAACCTTCAATTCCGCCGCTGCCTGCACCGCTTTCATCTGTAAGAGCAGCTTCGCACGCCCATGAGTTCTTACGAGTTTCTTCAACCCTCTCGCACCCCGTTCCACCGCCGCTGCTTGCGCGGCAAGGTCGGCAATATTTTCTGCAGCGCTTCTCGAAGGATAATCACCCGAAGTCAGCAGTTCCTGCAACTCTTCCTCAAATACTTTGCCATCACGTCGATACAGAAAGTTGGAGATCAGTACGCCTTCTTGAGACAAGGACGTAGAGTTTGGTGGCATCGAGCCGGGCCGCACCCCGCCGATTTCCGCATGATGGGCTCGGCAAGCTGTGCAAAATAGCAATTCACCCGTTTGCTCGTCGTGCACGGGTAGCACCATCGTGATGTCTGGAAAGTGCGAACCGCCACGGTAGGGATCGTTCGAGATGAAGACATCGCCTAGCTGGTGATCGGGGTTCTCAGCCAACAAGCATCGCACGGTGACACCCATCGCTCCCAGGTGTACGGGCACATGCGGCGCATTGGCAACAAGCTTTCCCTCTGCCGTGAACACCGCGCAGCTGAAATCAAGCCGCTCCTTCACGTTCACGCTCACGGCAGTGCGTCGTAGGACGTGGCCCATGCGTTCCGCTACGCCAACGAGCAAGTTGTTGAAAATCTCCAGTTCGACCGCCGCTTGAGGTTTAGCAGTTTCCGCCAGCAAGCTTTGCCCTGGCGTAGTTTCCGCGAGCTTCCTCAGTAGCAATTCTCTACCTTCTAGCATTTCTGCCTCCCAGCCGTGCTCGATCACAACCACGGTATGTGTTTGCGTGATAAGCGCCGGTCCGGCAATGAGAAATCCTTGCGGCAGATGATCGCGTTGAAAAGAATCTACCGAAAGACGCTCACCAGCGAACACCGCTTCGTGCTGAGCTGGTTCTGGAGCCCCCTTGCTGCTGTTGACCACTTGAGTGGGTGACGGCGATACCGGCAAGCGCAGATTGAGGCGAGCACTTGCCACTTGAATTTCTCGGTCGGGCTTGGTGTACCCGAAGCGTGTCTTATGCAGTACCTCGAAGTCTTGACGGACTTGTTCGACCGAACTGTACGGGACAAGTAACTTCGTGTCGGAGCCTGTGTAGTGAACTTCCAGACTACGCCCCAACTGCAAGTCCTCAGGAAGGACGCCTTCCGCAGCGAACTCACCGATAGGCACTTTGGCAAGTCGGTTGAAGAATTCAGTAAGATGTGATTCTTCGAGCGTTGCTAACGACTGGTACACGCCCTGGGTCGCTCCACGCACTTCCTCCGCCATTCCGATACCGTAGGCGCTGAGTATGCCTGCGTCCGGGTGATGGAGAATTTCGGTAATATCCAACTCATCTGCGACGGCGCATGCATGTTGTGCTGCGGCTCCACCGAAAGCGACAAGCAAATGCCCCTCCGGCTGAACGCCTTTGGCAATCGTTACGTTTCGAATCGCTCCCGCCATGTTTGTGTTGGCAATTTTCAGGAAGCCCTCGGCAAGCTCCACCGGAGTGAGACGCTCTGCCCGATTCACGAATACTTGAGCCGCGATGGATTCGATTCTTGAGCGAGCGGCTTCGATGTCCAATTGAAATGGAAAGTGATCCGGGATGACACGACCGAGCAGCAGATTCACATCCGTAACCGTAAGTGGCCCCCCACGTCCGTAGCAGGCGGGGCCTGGATCTGCCCCTGCGCTGTCGGGACCGACTTGCAACTTTACGCCATCGAACCAGCAAATCGACCCGCCGCCCGCTGCGATCGTCTCAATGGCAAGCGTGGGTGTCATCAATCGCACGCCGGCCTTTTCGCTCTCGAAGTCGAGCTCTAGCGAGCCCGCATAGCGCGACACATCGGTACTCGTGCCGCCCATATCAAAGCCGATGGCTTTGCTGTAGCCAACCAACTCGGCCGCTCTCGTATATCCTACGACTCCGCCCGCGGGACCGGACAACACGCTTTGGCAACCGCGAAAGCTAGCTGCGCTCGTCAATCCGCCGGAGGAAGTCATCAGCCTTAGCGTGCTGCCGGGTAGCTGTTCTTGCAGCTTCGTAAAGTAGCTTCGCAGGACGGGATTCAAATAGGCATCCACAAGTGTGGTTTCCCCGCGGGCGACCATTTTCACCAGCGGCGAAACTTCGCTCGAACGGCTGATTTCGGCAAAGCCTACTTCACGGGCGAGATGTTCAATAACGAGCTCGTGTTCTGGATTCAAGTCCGCATGCATGAGGCAAATCGCCAGTGATCCGATGCCCTGCTCTTTCAACTCCACGAGTTGCTGCTTCACCTTCGACTCATCTAGAGGAATCAGAATCTCACCGGCTGATGCGATACGTTCTGCGATCTCAATAACGTTATCGGTGAGCGGTACACGCTTCTTGATCGCTAAGTCGAACAGCCGTGGTCGATCTTGGTAGCCGATGCGTAGCACGTCGCCAAAGCCATGCGTCACCACCAGTGCCGTGTTAGCACCAGTACGCGTGAGTAGCGCGTTGGTGCCACGTGTTGTTCCTAGCCGTAGTAAAACAGGCGGCGGGGTTTCGTGTGTGGCTAATCCGAGCAAATACCGAATTGCCAGTACCGGTGCATCGTAGGCGTGGCGCAACTCGTAGCGAGTGCCCGGCTGAGGAGGAGTTGATAGAGAATCGACAATCGCAAAGCTACCAGTAGAATTGTCGAAGCGATCGACGGTGGTCTCTTGGTTTACATCCCCTTCATCATTCAAGAGAGCCAGCGTGGCGTTGTCCCAGAACTGCGGTGGATCGTTCTGCCGCTGGGAATCGACAAGTCGCTCCTGCGTACAACCCATGCCGAGCTGCCCTTTCGTGGCCCCCGAGCTGAGCAGTTTGTGGCGCAGTAGCTCGCCATTGGGCTTCTTTGCCATGCAGTCGGTGAAAGTGCCGCCAACGTCGATCCAAAATTGCCACGGTAATTGTGCCATGTGAGTGATGATAGCCCAAGTGAGCCTGGGTAGCAGCCCTTTGAAACAGCCGCTTGATAATATACATGCGTACAGTATACTGCCCCGCATGATTGGTCATGTCGATGCAGACTGTTTTTACGTTTCCGCCGAGCGAGTGCGGCATCGGCATTTGCTGGGGCTACCGGTCGGCGTGCTGGGTAATCACGGTGCGTGTATCATCGCCAAAAGCTACGAAATGAAGGCTAGCGGCGTGGGCACGGGCGTGCCCATTTGGGAGGCGGCGAAGATTTGCCCCGAAGGCATCTATGTGAAACGCGACTTTCGCTGGTACGAAGTGCTCTCCCGGAAAATGCTCGACGTCGTGAAACGACATAGCCCGCGAGTAGAGTTTTACTCAGTCGATGAGTCCTTCTTCCAGGCCAGAAGTTGGACGGCCAAAGATGCGAGTGGCTTGCAGCGGGAACTCATACGGGAAGTCGGTGTGCCGGTAAGCGTAGGCATCGCACCGACCAAAACGCTCGCAAAGCTGATTAGCGATAGCGTAAAACCGTTTGGATACGGCGTGGCGCTCACAGAGAGTGCGCGCCGTGAATTGCTCGAAGGCTTGCCTGTCACCGAGATCACCGGCATTGCGAAGCGCTCGGCAGTGAAGCTCGCCAGCCACGGAATTACCACATGCGATCAACTGGCCGCGGCTGATCGTGCGTTCGTACGCTGGCTGCTTACCAAACGGGGCGAGGACCTGTGGTGGGAACTCAACGGCACGTCGGTGCTGCCGATCAACGTCGCGCGACCTGTGCATAAGTTCGTAAGCCGTGGGGGTTCCATCGGAAGAGCGTCCAGTGATCGCCAGCGCGTGGCAGCGTACGTGGTGCGAAATGTGGAACGGTTGGTCGAAGCGCTCGATCACTACAAGCTGGTATGCGATCAGCTAACCCTTTCGTTGTTGTTTCGCGATGCGCCTGAGCGGGGTCAGCGAGTAAGCCTGCTCGGCAGTACCTCTGGCGTAGAACCACTCCGCCAAGCAGCGTTGTGGCTCTTGCCGCAGGTGTGGCAACCTCCCCGCGCGGCAGTTCATTACATGCACGTGATTGCCGGCCGACTCTGGCCCCGTTGGCAAAGCCAGCCAAGCCTATTCGACCAGCCAGCGCTACGCGATCCACAGCAAGACACTCGCACTGCCGCCCTGGAAACCGTTACCCAGCAGGTGAATGCGTCGGTCGGGCGATTCGCCCTCCGTAGCGGCATGACCACTCCTCTGGCAGACGTACACGCCGATCCAGCTAACGAGTATGATATTTGTGACATCTACGGGAAGAGCTGTTTTTAAAGAGTGAGGGGGGCAGTCGGCTGTGTGGTTTTGCCAGACGTGCTCATGTGGTTCATTGTTAGGCACTGAAAACTGAACACTAAAAACTGGGAACTTGTTTCATGTGTAAAGGCATTTCCATCCTCAAGGCTCGGCTCAAGCAAGAGCTGTTTGATGAGTATGAACTCGAAAAGCGAATCGTGGCGCGTGCCGAGTCAGAACAGCCCGAGTTGCATTTCATGTACCCAGACCCTGTTGTGGAGCTACCCGTGGAGTGGGACGGGCAAACGCTGATCATGGAGTGGGGCAATCGCGGCAACAAGGAAAGTAAGCTGCCACGCACCGGTTGGTGCCGCAAGGAAAGCCTGGACGCAGGGAAGTGGCGTTGGCTGAAGCCAGAGCCGTGCATCATCCCGGCAAACTTCGGCCTAGAGAAAGGCGTGTGGTTCCACATCGACGAGGGCCTGGAAGGCGTCGTCGTGCGTGACGAACAGGACAAGCCTCATGTCTACATGCTCACCCAAGCAGCGAGCGTGTACTACGAAAACATGACACGTCACGAAAGAATGCCTGTGCTCGTTGGGCAGGTGATCTGAGCCTAGCGGCTACCACATTCGATTCACACCACCAAGTCACTATCGAAACTTATCAAACAACGACTGCAGGCCGCTCCGCTTGCGACTGGCCGTGTTGGGACGCCGGCGTTGCAAGTCGGCCAGCGTTTGCCCCTTGGGCGGGATGACAAACACTTGCGGATCGTCGATTACCCACGGGGTCGACCAGTTCTTGCCGTTTTCCCAGTTCGCTACGTTGAAGAACACGCTGTCGAGATACTGAGCCTTCGAGCTGTAGGGAAAGCTGCTGTAGAGATGATCTTCATCTGTCAGGTCGCCGGTGCCTTCACGTGCGTAGTAGTGAACCTGCCCGTCAGACGTGTAGGACATGCCGAGCGTCCACCAGCCATGCTGGTGAATCTTCGGTCCCGGTACGTCGCGGCCGTTCTGGCGAGCACGGACGCTGATCTGAGCAAAGTCTTCTTTGAAGCGGCGATCGGTTTCGCTGCGGAAGAGTATGAAGAAGCCGGGCCAGTAGGGTTCCATGTCACCATCGGAGTTAGTACCCCGCACATCGCCACGGAAGCCGAATGAAGCGCCCGTACGATTTTCCCAGCGATGAAACTCAGGCAGGTAAACACGCACCGTGATGCTTGGCCGCCAGGAAACATGAATCGGACGATTAAGACGCGTTCGCACGCCCATGATCAGGTCGTCTTGCATTTGCTCTTGGGCCAGCTTACCAGGAATTCCAGAGAGGCGAGTCGCCATGAGTAGCGAACCGTTACTGCCGGGCAGTCCACCGGGAGGAGTAATAATACGCTGTACCACGTCGGGCTGCCCACGTTTGGCGCTTTCGTACCAGCGCTTATTGTGCGCGAAGCCGCCGGGTGCCCGTTGCTTTTCATCTTGCTCGTGACTGGCTTTGGCACCATTCATGGTGTAGGCCCAGTCCTCCGCCTCAAAGTCATCGCCTAGCCGATCGACTTTTTCTCCCGTGCCGGGTACGAAGGCATTTGCGGCAAGGCAGCTGTCAGAAGTGCCTGAGAACGGCAGAACAACAATAGCCAAAACATTACAAAGTAGTGTGAGTCTGAAAGTGCGATCCATCGCCAAGGCTCCATAGACACAATTATGGTGGTCTACGGTTAGCTATCGGATTTCTAGACGCAGGAGTTAAGGTTTTCCTAATCGGCAAGACTTAACCTGCTAGCAACGTGACCTACTGGCCCTGGTCTGATGCCGCGCAGCCGGTGCTATCAGTGCACATCTCGCAAGAATCAGCAGTCCCGCCTGCGTGCTGCAAGCAGTGCCCGATCCGTTGGCTGATGACTTCCATCATCAACGGATGTAAACCGAGAGGTGCCGTCACGACGAAGGGAATATCGCCATGCTCAGCCGCAGCCGCGGCAGCCAACCGGGGGATGTCGCTGTGCCAATGCCGGCCTGGCGAGAGGAAGTAAGGGAAAACGATGACTCGCTTTGCCCCCCGCTCAATGCAGCGAGCGAATGCGACAGCGATTGAAGGTTCAGCCAGTTCCATGTGAGCCGGCTCAACGATTTCCCACGAGGAAGACTGATCGTACGCCGCCACGACTTCGAGCAGTAACTGGTTACTTTCCTCACGGCGCGAACCGTGGTCGACCAGGATCACGCCGGTGTGCTCAGTATTGGTAAAGTCGTGCTCACTCATGCTCTATCACGGCCCCTCGCTTGTCGGTTTCGCCGTCGCAAGCTTCTCACGAATAGTATCAAGTCGTTCTGCGAGTTCCACCTCAAACCCACGATCCACTGGTCGATAGTAATCCTTTTCAACCCCAAGATAATCTTGCGAGGCGATGCCATCTTCGGAGTTGTGAGCATACTCATAACCTTGCCCGTGCCCAAGGCGTTTCGAGCCTGCGTAGTGCCCATCGCGCAGATGCATGGGTACCGGAATCAGCCTTCCTTCCCGAACGTCAGCCCGCGCCTCACCAATCGCGACTGTAGCGGCATTTGATTTGGGAGCACAGGCGAGATATGTAACACATTGAGAGAGACTCAACTGACACTCCGGCAGCCCGACAAACTCACACGCTTGCATGGTCGCCACGGCAAGCATCAGTGCTTGCGGGTCTGCATTGCCGACGTCCTCGCTCGCGAGGATTACAAGGCGGCGACACAGGAAGCGGATGTCTTCGCCCCCTTCGATCATGCGAGCCAACCAGTAGAGACCCGCGTCAGGATCACTACCTCGGATGCTCTTAATCAGAGCGCTAATCGCGTCGTAGTGACTATCGCCGCTGGCATCGTAGCGGATGGCTTTCCGCTGAACCGACTCTGCAGCTAATTCCAGAGTGAACTGTACAGGGCGTTCATCGCTAGAGAGCACGGCAATTTCTAGGGCGCTCAGCGCTCGGCGGGCATCGCCGTCACAGGTAGTTGCCAGGAACTCAAGAGCTTGGGGCTCGACTTCGACGGGAGTGTCACCAAGACCGCGTTCACTATCAGCGAGTGCTTCACGAAGCAGGCCAACAACATCCTCTTCAGAGAGGGGCTCGAACTCGAAAACACGACTGCGGCTTACAAGTGCATCATTGACGGCAAAAAAAGGGTTCGATGTGGTTGCTCCGACGAGCACCACGTTGCCATCCTCGACATCTGGGAGCAGTGCATCCTGCTGAGAACGGTTAAAGCGATGGATCTCATCAATGAACAACAGAGTGCGCGGCCCGCCCGATGCTACCGAATTGCGACTCTCTTCGAGGACTTCCCGTAATTCCTTCACACCACTGGTTACGGCATTGAGCTGGCGGAAACGTCGATCGGTGGAATTGGCCAGCAGGTGGGCAAGTGTAGTCTTCCCCGTGCCTGGTGGGCCGAAGAAGAGGACCGCGGTCAGGCGATCTGCCTTGATGAGGCGGCGCAGCAGTTTCCCCTCGCCAAGGAATTGCTGTTGCCCAGCGAATTCTTCAAGCGTGCGCGGACGCATGCGAGCTGCCAGCGGCATCGCCTGCTGTCGATTTTCTTGTTCCTCTGCGGCGAAGAGCGACATGGGTTCAATCACTGCTTTAGGATTAGGATGGTGAAGCATAGACACGGCATACAACCGATATAGGCGTTGTACGCCGTCGGCGTTCGCCCGGCTACCCTACGGGTATTAACGGCAAAGATTTACTTATTTCAGCCAGGCCAGGACGCGAGTCGATTCTTCTACCCATAACGCCCTCCCTTTGCCACTAAACGCCTTTGCTCACGAGCAAGACTTCATGAAACATTACGACTGCATTATTATCGGCACCGGACCCGCAGGTCAAAAAGGGGCGATCCAAGCCGCCAAGTTGGGTAAGCGAGTCGCTGTGATCGAGAAAAACTCCGTACTAGGCGGAGCGCAAATCAATACCGGCACGATCCCCTCGAAGGCCCTTCGCGAAGCAGCACTGCATCTAACGGGAGTCAACCGCCGAGGTCTTTTTGGCAATACCACCTGCGTGAAAAGCGACATCACAGTGGCAGATTTAGCCTCGGTTTCGCAGCAAGTGATTCGTCAAGAGTGGGACGTCATCCGTAGTCAGTTCGACCGAAATCATGTGGAGTTGCTGTGGGGACGCGCCGAGTTTCAATCGCCCAATGAAGTGATTGTCCATGGGCCGGATAGTTCAGAAGTCATTACCGCGGATCAGTTCCTGATAGCCGTAGGTACACGTCCTGCTCGACCGGAGAATATCCCGTTCAACGAGGGCTCAATCTTCACTAGTGACGAAATCTTGAAGCTAGATCGCTTACCACGCACAATGATCGTGGTCGGCGGCGGAGTAATTGGAACCGAGTACGCCTGCATCATGTCAACTCTCGGGGTGCGAGTTACCTTAGTGGAGGGACGCGATCGCTTACTTGGGTTCCTCGATCGCGAAATCTGCGACGCTTTCCAATACTTCTTACGTCAAAAGAGCGTGACCCTGCGACTAGGCGAGAAGGTGGAAGAGATCAAGGAAGTGGAAGTTCAGAATGGCACCCCGCATACCCTCGTGCAAGCTCAGCTTGAGTCCGGTAAAACACTCCGCGCAGAGACGCTACTCTATGCCGTGGGGCGGCAAGGCGTTTGTGGAGCGTTGGGGCTCGACAAGGTAGGCATCGAATTCGATGACCGCGAACGATTGCACGTGAATGACGACTATCAAACCAATGTTGAACACGTCTATGCTGCCGGCGACGTGATCGGCTTCCCTGCCCTTGCGTCGACATCGATGGAGCAAGGCCGTCGCGCAATTTGCCATGCGTTCGGGCAGTGTGACGTAGGGAACTACAATACGTCGCTGTTCCCATATGGAATTTATGCTGTGCCAGAGATCTCGATGGTCGGCAAAACTGAAGAACAGCTTACTGAGGAAGGTATCCCCTTCGAAGCTGGCATCGCACACTATCGAGAAATCGCTCGCGGGCAACTGATTGGAGACGAGCTAGGAATGCTCAAGTTGCTTATTCACCAAGACACGCACGAGATTCTTGGCGTTCATACTATTGGAACCGGTGCCACGGAGCTAATCCATATCGGGCAAGCCGTCATGGCATTAGGCGGAAAGGCACAATTCTTTATCAACAACGTGTTCAACTTCCCGACGCTTGCAGAGTGCTACAAGGTGGCTGCGTACAACGGTCTCAATAAGTTGAACCACGTGTAATCGAATGCCACCAAGGTCCTTAGTTGGCAAGAGAAAGCTGGGTACGCTGCTTGCCCTGCTCCAGGTTAACTACCGGCGGCTGAATGGATAGCACCTTGATTCCGTAAAAGCTATCGCCAGCTGCGAGAGGCGAAACTTCGCCATTCACAAGCAGCAGTGCCTGAGGTTGGTGCACGTTTGAGAAGCCCAAGAGCTCTACCGCTTCGCCTTGCTCACCGTTACTCTTCGTCACGCCCTTGCGACTTGGCGCTGCAAAGATATCTACGCGCTCTGGAAAAGGGGCTACGTATGCTTCCTCAACGGTTTGTTCTACTTCTGGCGCATCGCTCTCTGCTTTTGCAGGAACTGCTTCAGGCTGAGGTGAGCCTAAAACGGGTCCATCTGTGGGGGTAGATTCTGACGGAGCGGGAGTTTCTTGCACAACGGGCTCGCCACAACCCATAAGGGACAACGCGACTAGGGAAGTTGACAAGTAGGAGAGTGGGGAACGATTCATGATGGGAGTCCTTGGAAGTGAACGCTTTGGGTGCCTCGTGGTGAAACACTCGCGACAATAGTTCAGCTTCTCAAAGGTAGCTCATACGGGGAAAACACGCAGTTTCGATAAGTAGAACGCGGCAAACGGGAGGTCTTTACTAGGGCTTCCTAAGCGAATTGCCCGAGCAATCGTTACGAACCCTTCATGCGTTGCCAAAAGGAGCGTCTTGCTTCCACCTTGGAGGGAGCCGCAGGCCCATCGGTCAGGCGACGTCCATTTTCAGAATTAGGCACATTGGCCCGGAACCGCGCCTCGTACTGGGGACGCATTGGGACGGCTGCCGAGGTCGTGCCGCCCTTTTCGATAATTTCCGGCTCGACTTCCGTTCCGACAGGTGGCAATTGAATCAAGCGATCTTCTTCGCAAGCTCCAATGCCTTCTGAGCATCCTTGGCAATCAGCTGGGCACCCTTCTGCCTGGGGAATCTTGTCCAGCCGGCAATTCACCGTTTCGGCCGCTTGGTATTGTCGGGCGTCGAGGGGGTCTTCGTAACCGACGATCTCTGGCATGATGAAGACAATCAATTCGCTTTCCCGGACGTTGGTATCCCGAGAGCGAAACAATGGCCCAATGCCACGTATGTCCTTAAGAAAAGGAATACCGTTGAATTCGCCTGTATCACTGCGTTGCCGTAGACCACTGAGAACGAGAGTTTGACGATTGGCCACACGCACTGTGGTGCTGGTCTTGCGTGTATCGATAATTGGCTGATTTTCTTGTGGCGTGAATCCTGCCAGACGGCTGAACTCAGGCTCGATAAGCATCTCCACGGTACCGTCGGCGGCAATGGTGGGCTGAACTTTCAGCGTGATTCCCGCCTCTTTGAAGGCTGTGGTGCCAATGTTGCCACCAAACTCGCTCTGAGTTATTTGTTGGTAGGGAATCTCCGACACACTTTTCCATACTGCCACTTCATTGTCCATGACAGTAACATTAGGATCGGCCAGCAGACGAGCATCATTCGCGTTTTGCAATGCGACCATCACTGCAGTAATGTCGAAGTTGCGCGTTAGGCTTTGAACTGTCAGAGCGCTCCCAGCACCAGTAAGTGGTACCAGCGTTGTGGTATCTAGCTCCAACAACTGATTAGGACTGCCATCGGCCCCCAGTGAGTTGCCTTTGGCTCCACTGTTCCAGTTAACGCCTAGCTTTTCTACATCCTCCAGACTGAGGTCGTAGATGAGCGCAGTAATGCGAACTTGCGGTCGAGGACGGTCGATGCGAGACAGAACCTTGCGAACCATATCGATATTCTTGCGGTAATCGACGATGACAACCCGATTCTCGAGGCTCATAACCTCAATGCGCCCCTCGGGGCTCATCACTGTACTCAAAGAGGATTTCACGTTGTCCGCTGGGACGTACTGTGTGTGGAAATACGCCACTTCCAACTGTGGCACGCCCACTGCTTGAGGGGAAGTGTCGAGCTTTGATGCCGCATTCTCCATGCGACTGATGAAGTTTCGGATCGTTTCCACACGATCTGCGTAGTCGATAACGAGTAGGCTTCGAGCAGACTTCAGCGGACGAACTTGCCCCTGGGCACTCGTGAGCAGTTTGGCTGCATCTGCGAGCTCGTTGAGGTCGCCGTAGTAAATCGGGATCGATAGCTCGCGGTATAGCGGATTGGCACTTCCGACCGCATTCTCAGGCAGTACGGTGATACTGTCACCTATTGCACGGTAAGAGTAGCCGTTCACCGAGAGAATGGAATCAAGGATCTCTCGGAGCGGGGCTTGCGTAAAGGTCCCAGAAACAGTGCCTCTCACATCCTTGCCAACGACGATGTTTACTTTCCAGATTTCGCTGATCGCAAACAGTGCATTTTCAATACTTGAGTTCGTGCCACGTAGAATTAGGTCTCCTTTTCGATCAAGGGACTCTTCGAGAGTGAGTTTCGGTTGCACCTCTTCGGCGCGTAGTGTCTCAGTCGAGTCACTTTGTGAGAGACGAGGTTGCTCACGCTGAGTAGATGCCGGAGAAACTCCTAGCGGGGCAGGCACCCGAAGGGCGGGACCACGGCGAGTCGGGGCCTGCTCGCCCTGTGCGTAGACGCGCACCGAGTTTCCACTTGCAGCCAGAACGAGGGCCAAGGTGAGCGCAATTCGCAGCACGGGCTTGACCCGAAGTGCGTAGGGCAGATTGATTATGTCATTGGTGTCGAGCATGTGTCCTCCTTGACACTGCCCCAGGTTGCTATCGACCAACTTTGCGATGGCCTCAGCCGGTATTTCTTGCTCTAAATCCGCCGGTCACTCTTCCTTGAGATAAGCGGCTTTCCTCAACACTCTCCTACTACGATTTCTTCCTCGTGAGGTCGTAGACCCAAAGTTCCACTTCCATAGCAATCCGATCGCTAGCGCGACCAGAACTGCTCATGCTTAAACGTGCCGGGTGGGCAAGCGTATTCTCTTCCTGAAACTTTGCTATCAAGTTTTTTAAGTCGGCTATCTCGCCATCTACTGCTAAAACCATCGACCGTCGAACAATCTGGAATGGCGTCTTGTTTTTTGCACTCTTAGGTACAGACTGGGTGGAGAGTACGTCGCCCTCTTTGGTCCAAATTCTCGAATTTGGTGTTCCGATGTCGATCCTACGAAGCTGACAGTTACTCTCTCGTGCGAGCTCAATAATCCTACTGCGAAAGTCCCCGACACGTTCCGCCGTAACCGCTCGGCTTTCCAAGGCGGTCAGTTCCGTTGAGAGGGCAGCGACTCGTTCCTCGAACTTTGGAAGTGCTTCTACCTTCTGACGGGCACGATCCAACTCCTCGGTAAGAACGCTACAAGCCTCACTTCTCTCAGAATAGTCATCGGCAAGCGGCAACAAGGTCACGAGGCCTATGAGCAGCGTGGCTGTTGCAACGATTGGCCAACGATAACCGGTTTCGCAGAATTTGCGGATTAGGGAATCATTCATTGTGAGCCACCTTTTCAACGGGAAGGTCTGTCTGATCGTTAAATTTTGCCACGTCGAGCTCTAGATTGAATCCAGTGATGGGGCCTGACTTCGATGAGCCTGCACTAGTACTCTTTAGGGCCACTTCGGCAAATGCTGGGGACTGCTCCAGCCAGTGCACGAAATCGTAGACACCCGCTTCGAGGAAGCTGCTCCCTTGGATCTGAACCGCGGTTCCATTGGTAACGTTCAGATGACTTAGCCAAACATCGCCGGGCATACAATTGCCTAGCTGCTCAATCAGGTGACTCCCAAGTGGCTTGCCAAGCTGCTCAGCTACCGTCTTTATCTCTGTGAGTTTCGCCTGGGAACTCATCAACTGAAGTCGCAGCTCGGTAGCACGGGCCTGAGCTGGGGCTAGCTCGTCGAGATTTGCTTGCAAAGCGTCAATATCGCTCTGCATATGTTGATTTAACATGCCAATGACTGCGGCAACAAGTAAGGTAGCAGCGATGGGTATTGCGCTACGAATGAGCGTCGGCTTCAACGGCTCTCGCGTGCTTGCAATGATGTGTTCCATCAAGTTGGGTCCATCAGGCTCGCTATCTCCCATAAAAAAATTCGACAGCAAGGCTCCCAGGGCAGGAATTCCCGCTTGTCTGCTAGCACTCTCTCCGAGGGTCCAGGTAGCATCGACTTGCTCAACAGTCGCCCGCGAAACCTCGAATTGTCCCTGCTTGGCGAAAGACTCCAAAGCAGCTTCTACAGAGTTTTCCTGGCCACACAGATAAACTTTTCTGAGTTCAGGAGGCGGCGCATGTAGTTGGCGCCCGGTATGCCGTTGGAGTCGATTCAAATGTTCTGAAAGTAAAGCCGGGAGCTCCGCGGGATTGGCACGCCCGCCAGGGCGATAGTCAAGCAACAACTGGCCTCCATGACAGACGCCAATATCAGGCGTAGATTCATCGAGATGAATCAGCAGGTAGGGTGTCTCAGGCACATCAGAAATTCGACAAATTGCACGATTGGCTGCGGATAACGCAGGTTCGATCGAGGCGATGTGTAGGCCAGTGCTTTCCGCTGCGAGCTGGATGGTGCTGAGCGTTTTCGAATTACAGACGGCTGCCAGAGCATACTGATGGCGAGCATCAAGCGTCCGTGTTTTCGAGACGATCACCTTTTCGCCAGGACCCAGCGATAAGTAGAGCCGGCTGCGTTGGCTTAGGCGTTGAAGTTCTGCACGAACCTCCTCATTCGTACCGCGAATCGCTCTAGTGACACAAAACTCTCCGCTGAGTACAAGATGCACTACTGGTGTTTGCAGATTAAAGTGCTTCGCAACGACCTGTATCGCTTCGGTAAGCTCCTGCATCCCTGTTTCACTGTTCAAAGTAGTTGCTTCCTTGCGCCAAGTCATCTTGATGGCGGAAACAGTTTCGGGGCTGCCTGCCCCAACGCGTTGCAACTCGACGGCCGAAAGTTCAGAACCGTTAAGTTCAAGGACCAGTCCTTGGTCGTCGTTAGCTAGACGTCGTGCGTGACGGCGTCGTTCGTTTTTGTCGCGCCGCTCTTGAGTTTCTCTACGATCGCTCATGATCTTATATGGGAGTTAAGAGTTAGTAGTTGGAAGTACGTAGTTGATAGTTTATTGAGAAGGTTCAATATTCCAGCATGGCTGTCACGCTTCTGGTCACCTCGCCAGAGGCTCCAGAGGAGACGACGATCACGGAGAACGGATCCGCTCCATCGACAGCCGTTGCCGTGTAGGTGTCGTGATTCGGGAAGGTTCCTTCTGAGGCTACCCCCCGCCACGTGTTGTCTGCCTCGAGCAGAGCTGCTGCCTCGTGAACGCCAGCGTTCGCCAAGTAGAGCGCACGTTCATGGTCGATCGTGCTACGAATTACAACCAAGTCGCTCGTCAGCGTATTTAGGATCTGAACGAGTAACATCGTGGTCATGAACACAACAAATAGGCAAAGCATCATAGCGGCACCGCGGCGCGCGATTGCAGGCGAGCCATAGGCTCTGCGTTGATGGCGTTGTCTTGCGTGTTGACTGATCATGGATCTGTGGGGCTTGATTGTCTGCTTGTCATGGTTCACCAGGATCGGACCCAGGCTCTCGAAGTGAGCACTTGGGTCGTAGTACCTGCTGGGCGATTAAGTTCGTAAGTTACGGAACACTCGATAATGTGAATGAGATCGGTCTCTTCTGTTGGGGTGGTGCCATCGACCTTATAGCCAACAAATTTCAGCTGAGTCACATGGTTGGCGAATAGGTTGCCCGCGGTAGTCTCACCGAAATTCACTTGATCGTTGATATTGTCGTGGTCCCATACCAATACGGACCCATCCAATTGCAACAGGGACAAGGTACCCGAGGTGTCCGCAGGAGCGGATATTGCTGTCACCGCAGTTGCCTGTCTAACGTTTCTGACAATATGTCTTACAATAGCTGCTGCCCCTTGAGTACGCTGATGGTCCTCACGGTGTCGATTCCAGGAGGTTTGCGAAGTGCGCAGCACAACCATGCTAGCTGTTGAAAGTGCAGCCATCATAGCCATCGCGATGCTCAATTCGAGCAACGAGAAGCCTCGTTTCGGTTTGCTGCTAGAGCTCTTCATTTTCGTAGGAAAGCAGTTTGGAAATCTTAGTTCGGAAAGTGATCTGAATTTCGGTGGCTCCGGGAGTTCCACTAGCGTCGGAATCGTCGAAAATGGTGACCGAAATCGACATGAGTTGTCCAGCGATGCCACCATCTGCTGGGGCGTCTGATTGAGTTAGTTCATATCCAAGCTCACTATGCCCGTAGGCACCCAGGTTGCCGTTGTCGGTAAGGTTTGTCCAATTGCGCATCGCAACTGAGGTTTGCTCTTCGAGCTTCATGACAGCGAAGTTGGAAAGCAAACTTCGCATGTGCGCTTCTCTACTCACCGACATTGCATCTCGCATGAAAGCCAAGGCAGGTACTAACGTACCGGTGACCAGAGCCGTCGCGGCGACCATCTCTAGTAGAGAGAAGCCGCAGCGCCTTGTACTTCGTCGTTGGTGAGGGCGTCGTGTATTCATGTTGCAAAAACATTGATTACGACGTTGACAGAACTCAACGTCTCATCAAGAGCATAGGTCACAGAATACGTGATTACTGGGTTCTCGGGTGTTCCCGAACAAAATCGAAACAACCGTGTGGACCCTCACAGTAGGCAATCGCCATACAACACACCCAAGAATGTAAACCCCGAACTAGCGAGGTTTACGGTGTGATGTCGAAAACTTGGCAGAGCCCCGTAGCGGGTACCGTGGTAACTTGCCACGAGCGACTGGGACCAACGATAGTCACGGTATAGAGAGCCAACGATGAACCGTCGAAATCAAATTCCAAGTCGGCGTGCGTAGAGGTCACTACTAGGCCAACCGGCGTAGTGCGAGCTGAGTCGACGATGACATCGCCGCCACTTGCTCTGCGCCACATCACGTAGCTCGATATACTCGAGCCATCATAGGTTACACGCAGGAAATGGTTGTCGCCGGTAGCAGCTGTGCGTTGGCGGACTTGCTGCAGATCAGATTGCAATGTGCGAGCGTAGCCCTCGGCACTGAGGTTTGTCAGCGAATCGTTGCCAAGGCGCGAGATCGCCGCCAAGCTGACGATGCCAATGACCGCGACTACGGCTGTGACTTCCAACAAGCTAAAAGCCCGCCATCCCAAGGGACGGCGAGCTCTGAGCTGATTTTGCGATTGTGTTCGCATAAAAGTGATCGCCCTGTGGGTAATTCAACTTGGCGATTTATTCAAAACGTTCTTTAGTGGCGTTGTAGGTGTAGCCTACGCCTGTCGGGTCGGTTGGTGCTCCATCTGGCAGGTAAACGCTGTCCAGGTTACCAGCACTAAACGGTGCAGCATCGTCTGGCCATGTGCCGTTGTCGATGTAAAAGCGTTCGACAGATGCATTGAGTGTACCAATGTGGTGAGCACGAACCTTCTGTTTCGCGGTATCGCTCGAAACCGTTACACGAGGCACGATGATCGAGGCGATAATGCCGAGAATTGTTACAACGGCAAGCAATTCGAGCAACGAGAAACCGCTGCGTTTTCCAGACTTCTTCATTTCAGGGAACTCCTATGGGCAGGACCGAAAGGTCGAGGGGGCCGGTCAAACGACCCATTACTAATAAACTGGGAACTTGTGGTGTTAGCTCCTACGGTTTACTTAAAAGTAGGTCACGAATTACATCGTGTTTGTGGTTTCTACGATCTTTGCCAACTCCGTGGAGTTGACAGGGTGATTAACCGTCACATTCGGTGCCATTGCAAGCTTTCCACTAACGAGAACCCGCTAGTGGGTGTGTCCAACAACACGCCCTGCGGCATCAATGGCATACGGCGCGCCATCCACAGGGCACGTAGCGATGCCGTCAGTGAAGTAATCAAGATCCGCACCGATGTCAGACAGATTCGTGGCAGGCCAGCCACCAGTATTATGGTGCCAAAGCTCCGCTTGAATTTCTATATTACCGATGTTTGTGTGACAGGCAGCCCTGTTTGCTTTAACGTCGTTGCCGGCAAGGCGGGGGACCATCACAGCAGCGATTATTCCGAGCAGTGCGATCACTGCCATCATCTCCATCATGGAAAAGCCGTGGCGTGTTCTGCTTTGTCCTATCACGATAATTCACCAGGCAAGTTGAAATGAGGGCAATTGATTGTTTTACGAGATCGTATTGACCATGTCGAACATCGGCAAGTAAATCGCCAACAGGATCACGGCAATGGCCGAAGCGAGGCCGATCGTAAGAATCGGTTCCAAGGCACCCACCATCATGGTGGTCTTTCGCTCGATTTCAGCACGTATGTGATTGCAAATGTCGAATGTAGCGTTCGTGAGCTTGCCTGTGCTTTCGCCGACGATAACCAGTTGATTTACGATTGGTGGAAAGAGGTCTTCGTGCTTTTCAAGTTCACGGCTGAATCGCTCGCCGCGTTGTACTGCGATCCGCAAGTCTGTCACGGCCTTGCGTACCGCTCGATTGCTAACGGAATCCGCAGTATCCGCGAGTGCATCTGCCAGGTTAAAACCGGCACTCATTAGGTTATTTAGTACTTCCATAACCTGCAGAACCGACATGTCCCTCAACAGATTGCCAAACATGGGGAGTCGAAGCACAGCGCGATCCATTTTGGAAGCAAAATCGTCCTTCTTCCGTAGTTGCTTGAGGGCAGCAATCGTTAGTATTCCGCCACCAACGATCCAGGGTAAGTATCTCTTACAAAGTTCACCAAAGGTAATGAGCACCTGGGTGACAAAGGGCAGCGCAACCTTGGCGTCTTCGTAGGTGGTTTGAAATACGGGCACTACGTACAAGAGCAGGAAGGTGATCAGCCCGCCACCGAGAACGACTAGCATTACTGGATATGCGAGCTTCCTTATGACCTGTTCGCGGAGCTCACGCGACTTGTTGCGATGCTCAGCCAGATGGGTAAGTGTATCCACCAACGTACCTGAACGCTCACCCAATCGGATCTGCGCGAGCGTGATTTTGTCTGCCATGTGGGGGTAGGCACTCAAAGCACTGCTGAACGTGGAACCGCCTTCCACTTTGCGACGCAGCGCGTCCAACACCTCTTGATGCTTCGACAACGAGTCTTCCTTGGCTAGCGTGCTTAGCGCTTTGGGCAGCGGAACACCGTTGCTCACCAAAGTGGAAAGATTACGGAGGATGAAGGTCATCTCCGCAGGCTTCATCTTGTGTTGGCCATTTCGCGGCTTGGTGAGCGCTACCCAAAGGTCGAACGGTTCGTCCGCCTTGGTAACTGTACCGCCGGAATCATAGGTTCCGACTCCGGCAGTGGCTGTTGCGTAGCGTTTGCGTCTTGACATGGTTGATGTTCCTATTCCGCGAAATGCCACTAAGGGCGTTCCCTACAGGCTATTTAGCCAGAGACCTTGTAGAAGACTTCTTCGAGAGTCGTTTTGCCGGCGATCACTTGCTCGATACCGGCACCGGCAAGCTCCACCATGCCTTCTTCAACGGCAATCTCACGAATTTTTGTTGTGGGCAAGCCCTTCTCGATAGCTTCGGAGAGTCGCGGCGTAACGACCATGATCTCGTAAATAGGGACACGACCAGAGTACCCTGTTCCCAGGCACTTCTTGCAGCCGCGGCCACGGTAGAAGATTGTGTCTGGTGGGATATCAATGCCGTGGTTGAGAGCGTTCAAGTAATGATCATTTGACTCAGCCGGTTCTTTACAATGCTCGCAGATAGAGCGTAACAGACGCTGGGCTATCGCCCCGAGCAACGCTCCACCGGTCTTGAAGTTATCGATGCCCAGGTCATTAAGCCGGTTCACAGCACCCACGGCGTCGTTGGTGTGCAATGTGCTAATGAGCAAGTGACCAGTGAGGGCTGCCTGCACAGCAGTTTTGGCGGTTTCGTGATCGCGGATTTCACCCAGCATGATTACGTCAGGATCTTGACGCATGATGTATTTCAGGGCATTCGCAAAGCCCAGGCCGTGCTCGCTATCGGAGGCAACCTGATTGATGCCCGGGAGGCGATACTCAACCGGGTCTTCCACGGTAACGATGTTGCGGCTCACAGCGTTGAGCTTGGAGAGTACGGAGTACATGGTCGTACTCTTACCCGAGCCCGTCGGGCCGGTCACCACGATCATGCCGTGAGGCTTGTCGATCAGTGTTTGAATCTTGTTCAGATCGCGTTGGCACAGGCCAAGGTGCTCTAGCTGAAACGAGCGGCTACCCTCGTCCAAGAGCCGCATCACGACTTTTTCGCCGCCCACAGTGGGGATTGTGCTAACACGAAAGTTCACTCGCGAGCCCGATTCGTGAATGGTCAGCTGGCCATCCTGCGGACGGCGGCTTTCGGTGGTGTCCATGTCGGCCATCACTTTGATACGCGCCACGACTGCTTCTTCAATATGTCTCGGGATGGTCATCACCGCTTGCAAGGTTCCGTCTACGCGGTAACGCACTCGCATCTCTGGCTGATGGGGCTCGAGGTGGATATCGCTGCTCCCTGCATTGATGGCACCCATCAGGATGGCCCGCACCAACCGCACGACGGGAGCTTGATCTTCTTCAAGCGTGTCAGTGGCAAGCTCCTCCTCGATCATGTCCTCAGCCGCTTCTAAGTCGGCCATCTTCATGTCGACTACCGTCTGGCGAGCGACAACACGATCGTCAAATCCACGATCCAGCGCAGCGCTGATGCTGTTTGGCAAGGCAACCACCGGTTCGACGTGGTAGCCGGTAATAAGCTCCGCTTCGCAGATCGTATCCATGTCGTCAGGAGCGATCATGGCAAGCTGCAAGGCGGTTCCTTCCACTGCTATGGGTGCCACACGTCGTTCGCGGGCGAGCTCTTCAGGAAGCAGGCGAACAACTTGCGGGTTGATGCTTTCGGCAATCACCTCCACAAACTCCACACCGTACTGCTCGCTAAGAGCATTGCCCAACTGCTCCGGCGAAATCAAACTTCGCCGAATGAGGATCGTACCTAGTAGACCACGCTCCGAACCCTGAGCGATCAGCGCACTTTGCAACTGAGCTTCAGTGATGCAGCCTTGTCGAACAAGGATGTCGCCTAAACGGGCCATAGAAATATCGCAATCTTGGGGAGGGGGAGTCTAACCGGGGAGGGGGGGACTTACTCTGGGGTGTGTTCTGCGGCAGCGGCAATCAAGTTCACAACCTTCTTTTCCAACACGACCGGATCGTACGGGGTGACGAGGTACTCGTCTGCACCTGCGTTAAACGCCCGTTGCACTTCTTCCAGGTCGGAATTGGCTGAGAGATACACAACGGGGATGTGATTGCTACGTTGGTCGTCGCTAAGCCGATTGATGAATTCGATTGAGTCGACATCGGATATGTGTCCTATGGCAACCAAATTGGGCAGCTTGGAACTGATCCATAACGAGGCCTTCGCGGCGTTGTCTTTTTCCACTACTTCGAATCCGAGCAACTCCAAACGAAACGCAGTAATCTCGCGGAGTACAGGCTCTTCTTCAATCAACAAGACGATGGAACGGGGCGATGACATATTTTATTTAGGGGGGATGAGCAGGGTCGTCCTCAACCCGGCGTAGCTGGTGACTCCCGGAATCATTTCCCGAGAAGGCAGGTTGTCCTCTGACAACACGCCTAGCAAAAATAGCTCGCAGAAGTGGGGAGTCAAAGTCTTACTCACCGGAGCGGTTTCTCTAAGCGAACCTTGCCGCATCGAGCGGTACAATCCGGCTAACCGTCAAGGCGACGACGGCAAGAGCATTGGTGAGGTCCATGAACAGGGTCACATCCGGCACGCAACTGCTGTCGGGTGCTATGCTTTCATACCACTCAATGAGGCTCATTGAGCACCGCACTCAACTGCCAGGACAAAAACGGATTCGAAGAGACCAAATGATGAAGACCTCCCCCGCAAGTCCACGCCGAGCATTCTCCTTGCTGGAACTGTTAGCAGTCGTAACGATTATCGGAATTCTAGCGGGCATTATTGTTCCGCGCGCTTCGGTATCGAGCCACAACGCCGCGGTGAAGACGTGCAGTCACAATCGCGCACAATTGAATTCCGCCTTGGAGCTATACAATCTAGAAAACGGCAGCTTCCCTGCCGATCTTGCTACCCTGGAACCAACACACTTCCCCAGCGGCATCCCCACATGTCCCGTATCCGGCAACGCCTATCAATTGGACGTCGCGGGAGAGCGCATCGATAGCCATGTCGGTGAAACGCATCCTTAAAGTGGGGTACCGCCCCCATGCATGCTATTTTGCACGCTAAGGAAGTCCCAATAGCTAGAGACTGACCAGCGTTAGAGGATTCTGAATGTGGGACCAGTCTTGGGGCACTGGTTTCGACGTAAGTGCTTACGCCTGGCCCTGACTCGTGTAGTCCCAAAAACGGACGTTTTTGGGACTTGCTACGAAGCGTCGGACGCCGACGCGTCGAACGGACATCTGCTAAAGTGCGTCGGACGATGAAGCCGAGGGGATTTAGCAAATCACCCAATCTGCATCGGGGTATTTGTCCTGTGCACATTCGGGAGTCCCATTCCAGGGTGAAATGTGGTCCTCCTCAGGGCGATTCAAAGTTTCATGATACCCAGCTTGGCGAATAGCTTATCGACTCGGTAAGCGTTTTCTCTGATAGCACCGATGAGGCTGGGGACTTTGGCTAAACGGAGCAGATTGATAGCCGCATTGCGGAAGCAGGCTAAGTTTTGGCTTCCACGGTGATGACGGACCCCACAACGGTCTTCTTGCCAGAGGACATCACGAACCCAGTGCAAACGGTTTTCAATGCCCCAATGGCTACGCCAGATCTCAAGCAGCTTCTCCGCATCGGCACGCTGCGGAGAGAGACTGGTGATGGCATACTGGACCTCGGTGATCGTCTCGTTGTTGCGACGACTCGTACGCTCTAAGCGAATCACCTGCCGAAGTCCGGGCCAGCGAGAGAGGTGCGGAACGATCCGCGTGCTGGCCTGAAGATGCCGCGTGATAACGCGACCATGCTCTTTGGTGTGCGTCCGGACCTCGGTTTGGAACGCCTCTTTTTTATGCTGACTGGCGGGGGGAAAAGGCCGGTAAGAAATCACCGGCGATGTCTTCTTCTAAGTTTCCCTGATTGCCTTTTACGACAATCAGGAAGTCACCGCCCGAATCGGTAATGGTCCTACAAATCTCGGTCTGTGCGAACATCGCGTCTCCGGTCACCACACGTCCTTCCAAGACAAGCGTCTGGAGAATTTCGGGGGCGGTCTTAATCTCGTTCGTCTTTCCCGAGACAGGCATTTGGCTGAGTACGCAGCCGGTCTGCTGATCAAACAGGCTCAAGAGATGGACCGACTTGCCGTACCGATCCAGGGTCTTACAAAGCGTCTTTCCATCAATGGCTAGGCAGGCCATTGCTTGGGGGTCGACTTCTGCGTGAGGAGTGATCCAAGCACGCAAGGCTTGTTCGAGTTGCTCCGGGTCCATCATGTTCAGTAAGTAACGAAACGCGCCTTCTTTGGGCGGCGTGCGAAAGTACCCCAGCAGATACCAAACGCTCTTCTCTTGAGCGTGAATCCACTGGGCAATGGCTTCATAGCCTCGCGCACCGCACAATACGGCACAGGCAACGGTGGCCAGCATGGCCTGCAATGAGTGGCGCCTTCCTTTAGCCCCACGCGGGTCGGGAATCTGCTGCAAGTGAGCTAGCAGACTCTCCGCGTGAGCGGCATTCACAGTAAAACCTCCTGAAATTAAGGACGAAACGTTAGTTGCTCTAAAACACGTACGCAACCTGATCTGCACAGGTTCATTCTTTGCGTAGTCCTGTGGTCCTCCTGATGCAATTTGAGGTTACACTACGCCGCGTTTATACTTTGGGCAGAACGCCACGTCGGGTGCGAGCTGATAAGTGCAAATGCAATAGGTGAATGGGAGGAAGCAGAATGGACGAAGCACAGTTGGTAAAGCGGCTGCAGACGGCTGTCCCGTCCTGCTTGAAACAATTCAAGACCACCCCAGCTGAACTGCCTAAGCCATTTGATGAAAATCCATGCTCAGTCTGGCGAATCGCTTGTAAATGCGGTGGCGAACAAGGTCATTTCCTCGGCTACCCGCTCAAGGACTACAACGCGGAGTACGATGGTCCAGAGTGTTTCTTAAGTCCACTGGCATTTGAGTGCAACACCTGCAGCACGGTCACAGAACTTCTCAACACAGACCTTCATGGTTACCACGCCGAAGTTGCCCGGCTTGAGGGTGACGAGCACGGCTCCTCTAAGCTTATAGGCGAGGGGTCACGTCAAGTATTTCGTTGTTCGGATTGCGGTAGCGATGTGTTCTCAGTAGTGGCGGGCTTTGTGTTCTGGTATCCAGACGAGTTGGCCGACGAATTTGACGAAGCGTGGGAAGATTTGTTCAGCGTTTTTCTTTGTCACTGCACATGTGCCGGTTGCGGGCAGACCTCTGAGCCGACTGACTTCGGAAAACTTTGACCCTCTAGACATCGCCGCAACCTGACCGCCCTTAATGGGCTGTTCGATATTTCGTATTGCATGAAGTCCCTTCGACCTCGCTCATAACGCCAACTCCCGAAGTTGCGTCGGTCAGTTGGCCGATGCACTTTGCAGAATTTCCTTCGTGCGTTCGGCGTGAAACGCGAATGGCACTTACTTTTCTTTAACTCCTTTGAGCATATCGAGTTTGGCCTCGTTCCTTGGTTTGTCGAGGAAGTCGTAGAGCTTGAATCGCCGTTTTCTTTTTCGGGGTTCGAATCGGTCGGGTCGATCAGCAACTCGATGGCTGGCAATGCACTTCAGTAGCTGGTCGTAGAGTTCCTGGCGCAATTCTGCATTGCGTCCAACCATGAATTCAATGACCGGTTGAAACGCCTCCAGAGTCTGCATGGCTCCTTTGAAACTGATCGTGCGTGGCTGAATGTCGTGCTCACTTGCCGCTTGAGCCATGACTGTCCGGATGAGATTGTAGGCCAGCACATGCGTCCAGATCTCTTTACGAACGAGTTCCGGAGTTTTGCAACGCAAGTCGTGCATTTGCATCGTCGATTTGATGGACCTTAGATCGAGCTCATTATTCCACCTCTGCCGGTAGATAAAAGCCAGATCTGCTTTGGTGGTTTGCTCGGGGTCAAGTAAAGTTGTGACGACGATAATACTCTTCGTCCTAAAGCCTCGTGTTAGAACGTGAATGCGCGTCTCTCGCACGGTGATGAAGTCAGGAAGCGACTGATAGGTCGCCCGATCCACCGCTCGAATGGAAGAAG
Source organism: Adhaeretor mobilis (assembly GCF_007741515.1). Lineage (GTDB taxonomy): Bacteria > Planctomycetota > Planctomycetia > Pirellulales > Lacipirellulaceae > Adhaeretor > Adhaeretor mobilis. The sequence continues at coordinate 3,208,181 of NZ_CP036263.1, read as the reverse complement.
GCTTTTTCCAGCGAACGATATGATCGTCTTTGCCCAGTCGTTTTCCTTTGCGAAAGTCGGCTTTACGGTTGGCTTTGTTGAGCCGGCTAACGAGATCGAGACCACGTTGTTGGAGCATCGCGATGTTGGCCCAATTGGCCATCAGCCGATCACCTAGCAGAATGTCTCCGGGCGACAGGATATCCCAGAGTTTGCGGAGTAAACTGACCTCGCCCTGTCCCTTGCCGGCGTAACGGCATACCCCCAGACCAACAATCGACCCACAAGAAAGAGAAAGGATCGCTCCGACCCGGGCGATCGGAGATCCTAACCCTGGCCGCTGCGTCGGAATTTGCGGATAGGCCTGTTGGTTCGCTGGCGTATCTGCCATGGTGACCGTCGTCCCATCGAACATATAAACGCGGCGTCCCTTCCAAAGCCACTTCGGATCCACCTGAGAATCTAATACGCGGCCAACCTGGCAAGCCACCGCTGAGAAGAACCTTTCAGGCAAACGCCTTCGGGCTCGGCAGTAGCTGCCGGTAAGAGCCGAGCATTCGCTCTCTCCGTGAGCAAGTCGATGAGCGATGAGTCGAGCAACGGCCCCTCGGCACGAATGGTCTTGGCTGAGCACTTGGCTCAGGAAGACCCAGAGGGTAACCAGCGGCGGGTAGACGCGGTCTTTCCAGGTCACTTCCGCGTCTGTCAGTGCCTGTGAAATGTGCTCCATCGACAAAATATTCGTGAAAGGTAAACCGCCTTCTTGCAGAAACTGTCGCTGCAGAAATCGGACTTGTCGACGAATGCGTACTGGATTAGAAAGACACATCGTAAGGCCTCCTTGCTGGTGATGGGTTCTTTGACAAAACCATCTGAGCAAGCGAGGCTTTTTTTGACGACGTCAGTTCAGCAAGGACTAAAGAAAGCACTGCTGCGATAGCGATGCTTAGGAGTTGGGGTGAAAGGACTTAAAGAAAAGTAAGTGCCATTCGCGTGAAACGCCGACGCGTCGGACACAGGTTCGCTAACGTGAAGCTATGAAAGAAGCGAAGCACCGCACGGATTTGGGCAATCTGCTCCGGAATGAGGTCGCTTAGCGTGCAACATCACGCGAATGTGGGCGGTACCCTTAAAGTGGGTGCTGGCTTCACCTCGTCAAGTGGTGATTAAAAGCCAGGCGAAATTGGCCACCCCATTCGTTCCAATGAGTCGCGTTAACACGCTTGACTCATTCTTTGGAGCGAACCGATGACTCAACAGGCCACTTCCAGCGACACGCCCTGGCGCGAAGCCACCAAGAGCGATCCCTGCCCCATTTGCGAGAAGCCCGATTGGTGTGCCCTCTGCGGACCCACACGTGCACCCGAAGTCGTGGTGTGCATGCGCGTCGAAAGCGGCAATCAGCGTGGCAATGGTGGTTGGCTGCATCGCCTACGCACGCCTGACTCTGACACAAATCCTGCTCACCGCAGAAAGAGCGGAATTCTGTCGAGTGCTCCTACCTCACCCAAGCCCAAGTCCTCCGGGCCTAGCTTTCCCACCACCACGTCCGCACTGGCCCACTTAGAATCGCGCCTGGGAAGCATCGCGGACATGTGGCACTATCGCAATGCTGAGGGTGCGTTTGTTGGCGGAATTGTACGCTTCGAGACCTCTGAGGGTAAAACAATTCGTCCGATCAGTCGCAATGGAGCGGGCCTCTGGACGCTCAAGGCAATGACAACGCCCCGTCCGTTGTATCGCCTCTACGAATTGCTCACGGAGTATCGCAAGGAAGAACCGATCTACATTACCGAAGGAGAGAAGTGTGCCGAGGCGCTGCGAGGCATTGGCCTGCAGGCGACGACTTCCGCAGGCGGTTCTAGTGGTGCCAAGCAAACGGATTGGTCGCCGCTGGCAGGCCGGGAGTGCATTTTGATTGCGGACAACGATTTACCTGGTCACAAGTATGCGGAAGAGGTGGCTCAGCTACTTCGAGAATTGCAACCTTCGTCAACTACTTCGCTGCTCACTCTTACCACCTTAGTTAGTGGAGAGCCGCTTCCTGAGGGGGGCGATGTGTACGATTGGATCGAAGCCCACGGCGATGCAGCGACGCCCGAGGTCATCTGCGATAATCTTCGGCATGAGCCTTTGACACAAATCTCTGATCCCGAGGAAAAGCAGCCATTGTGTCAGCGATTCCCTCAATGGGAGCCGTTTCCGTGTGAGACATTGCCCGAACCGCTAGCAAGTTTTGTGCGAAGTGCTGCGAGCAGCGTGCAGGTAGACCCTGTGATGATCGCGTTGCCGGGACTCTGTGCTGCCGCTGCTGCGATTGGTGCCGCTCGTGCGATCACGCTAGCTCCTGACTGGCAAGAGCCGTGCGTCATCTGGGGTGCTCTGGTGGCACCCAGCGGCGAGGGAAAAACACCTGCTGCCAAAACCATCTTGGCGGCTTCTCGGCGGCGAGATGCAGAAGTTCAACAGGCGAACGAGCAGCGATTGGACGACTACGAACAGCATTGCCGCGAATACGAAATCGATCGAAAAGCGTGGGAGAAACTTCGCTCCCGCGGAAAGACCAGTGCTCCGCCAATCAAGCCGCCCCGCCCTACTCTGCCGCGCGTTACTGTGGGCGATGTTACCATCGAGCGATTGGCGGAAATTCTGGTTGATTCACCTCGTGGAGTGCTGATGATTCGAGACGAACTGACCGGGCTGTTAGGCGGGTTCGATCGTTACAGTGGAGGCAAAGGGGGAGCGGAGCGCTCTTGCTATCTTTCGATGTTCAACACGGAGAACGCACAGGTCGATCGCAAAACGGGCGACCGCAGAAGTCTGACGCTCCAAGCACCCCATCTCTCGATCTACGGCGGTATCCAGCCACAGTTGCTGCATCAAGTGCTCTCACGTGGCGACTTGGCTGCCGGTTTGCCCGCTCGGTTCTTGTTTGCAATGCCACCAGCAGTGCCCAAGCAGTGGGGCCGCGTTGCTGTTCCTACCGAACAAGCCGCCGCCGTGGAGACACTGTTCGAGCGTCTGCATGCGTTAGGAGAACACGAGTGCAAGCCAACAACCGGACCGACCGGGGAAATCCCGGTATTGGAAACGACCGCTTTGCCCCTCACTCGAGCGGCGAGCAAGTGCTTTGGAGAATTCTTCGACAGTCACCACGCAAGTCGCGACGAGCTACCCCCGCACGCCCGAGCTGCCTGGCCCAAGCTGCTGAGCTATGCCGGTCGGTTAGCTCTCGTGCTGCAACTCATCGATGATGTCGACGCAACGGAGGTGAGTCTCACTAATGTACAGCGAGCAGTTCAGCTAGTGCGTTGGTTTGCCAGCGAAGCACTGCGTGTTTACGAGCAGCGTGAGGAAGGCGACGAACAACGCGACGATCGCGAACTCTTGGAAACGCTCAAACGCCGTGGTGGCATGCTCACCACGCGTGAGATCATGCGTTCGCTGCCGCAGTTCAAAAAAGCTGCCGAAACGGAGTCGGCCCTCAGCCGCCTTGCCAACGCCGGGCTTGGCTCGTGGCAAGTCGTACGGACCGAACAAAAAGGGCGACCGAAGCGAGTGTTCTGTCTGGACCTTGCGGCAGTGAAAGCAGCGTAGGTCCGGCTATCGCGTCTCGACCCACTGCTTGATCCGCACGCCATTAGGCCTAAAATCGCGGAATAGGTTGAATACGTCTCCGGCACAGAGCGGACGGCCGAAGACTCGCACGTCGTCGATGCTGCCGCTGAAGTCGAAGTCCGACGGGCCGTTGGTGTGAGCTGCGATATACGTGTTATTGCCCGGCGAATAGACGATTGAGTCTGTGGTGGTGATTGCATCTACGAGCGTTCCATCGACATACAGCTCATAGAGATCATCATCGTCGTTGAACACCGCTGCGAAGTGGTGCCAGCCAGCTCCCTTGAACGGCACAGGATGGACAGTGCGTGTGGAGTGGTCCGTACCGTTCCAGATGAACGACGCGAGGTTCCCACCATCGTCCAGTCGGAGGGCAAATGAGTTGCCAATGCTGATCAATTCCGCGCCGTAGACATCCGGCGAGTCGAGCTTCGCCCAGGCGGAGATCGTCACGTTCTCAGGCTGGCCCAGTAGGCCAGGTATTTCCACACGGTTGGTGCCGTCGAATGTTACCGCGGTGCCTAGCTCAGCAGTGTAGCGACTGCTGGCACCCAATGTGGGAGCGTTCACATAGGTGCCATCGTTGTCCGCACCGCTGGAATCCGCGGCAACCGTGCCGCTGGTTTCATCCAACTTCCAGTGCCCGAGACTGCCGTAGAGTTGGGAGACTTGTTCGGGGCTTAGCCAACGGTTGTAAATGCGAAAGTCACGCAGGCCACCCTCCCAGTACTCGGTGCTTCCGGTACGCGTACCGAAGGAGACGACTCCTGGTGCTTGGCTTACCAAGTTGACCGGGCTTACGCCAGAGGCTTGCAACTCACCGTTCACGTAGACTTCGTAGGTGTTATCAGCCGTGTCGTACATGGCTATGATATGTCGCCAACGATCAGGCTCGTCGACTTCTTCGGTTGCAAATGGTTCATTTCCAACAAAAGGACTCGCACCCAAGTCGAATGAGAGCTTACCCGTGGTTTCTTGGCGAATCTCCCAGTCGGCGTTGATACCCATTACCCGCCCACGTGCATCGGGCGTGCCAGCTCCGCGCAACCAGAAGGCGATACTCCCCTTCGCAGGAGGGCTAAAGTCGGAATTGGTGGCGGCAATGCCACCCACACCATTAAATGCAATGGCATCGCCCCCCTCGCAACTGTTGGTCCATGTGGCCCCGGAAAGCGTGGCATCGTTACCCAACGGCGAGCTATCCGCAGCAGTAGTGCCGGAGCCTTCGTCGAACTTCCAGTGGCCAAGTAAGCCGTGGAGCTCGGCGGCCTCAGTGGCAGAGATAGGACGGTTGTAGAGTCGGACTTCGTCAATCACTCCAGGGAACTCGTCGTTGAAGACTGAATGGGCGATGGAATTACTGACGCGTGATACGTTCTTGGGCAAGCCAACGACTTTGGTTGCCGTCACTACACCGTTTCGATAGAGGGTTGCGTTGCCCGCGTTATCAAGCGTGGCGATACAGTGCTCCCAGGTGCCGGGTTGTAGCTCGGTGTAGTCAGCCGCGAATGCGTTTGACGCACCACCCACCGTGTCGGTGAGGAATAGCTCAAGGCCATAGCCAGGTTGCCACCCTAGCCAGATGTCGTCTACGGTTGACCCGTTACTCCAGGATGCAATCGCAGCATAAGGAGAAGGCGTTGCGGAGGGTTTGACCCAAGCGGAGATCGTCAAGCCACCCGAGAAATCGTGATTCACCGTCGGAAGCGTCACTTGGTCGTCGATTCCGTCAAACTCAACAGCCGTTTTGCGAATGCCTGCCTCCGAGAGCGTCGGCCCATTGGTGTAGGTCCCGTCATTTCCGTTGGTGGTCGAGTCGGCAGCAACGGTACCGGAAGCCTCGTCCAACTTCCAATGGCCCACCAGCCCGTAGATGTCCGCGACTTCTTCGTTGCTCAAGGGGCGGTTGTAGAGTCGCACATCGTGAAGAGCGCCTGGAAAGTAGTCGTTGATTGGTGAGGTGCCAATGAAGGTTTGGGTTCGCAGAACACTTGTGGGGAAACTAGTATTCTGGCTCTTCACGGCGATGCCGTCGCGGTAGAGCGTAGCGTTACCAGTAGAATCGACACTCGCCACATAGTGAGTCCACTTGCCAGCTACCAAGTCGGTATTGTCTTCGATGGTTCGTAGAGAGCTCCCGTCGTCGGTGTCGGTCATATAGAGCTGGAATCCTACGATGCCAACACCGCCGACCCAAATCTCATCGACGTTGGCTCCGTTACTCAGGCCTAATACTGCTTCGGTTGTTCCTGACGCGAGCGTGTTGTCGGGTTTAACCCAACAGGCGGCTGCGAAACCATCTGAGAAATCAACTTCCATGTTTGGAAGATTGACGTGATCGTTGGCGCCATCGAAATCGGCAGCTACCTCACCTTCCCCCGGATAGGGGCCGCTGCTATTGACAGCTACGCCGCCGGTGTGTGTGCCATGATTATCGACACCTGAGGAATCGTTGGCCGTTGTGCCGCTTGTCTCGTCGAGTTTCCAATGGCCAATCAAGCCGTAAAGCTCCGCAACCTCTGAATCGGATAGCGCGTAGCCATAGAGCCGTGCATCGTCGATGACGCCGTCGGCAGCCCAACTCCAGCTGGATGCTCCTGGGCTTGCTACGCCAATTCTCCATGGCGAGGTCCCATTGTCCTGTGCGGTACTGCCTGGAGTGAAGTTGCTCGTGTAAGTGTGTTCTCCGTTGACATAAATCTTGGCTGTGCCATTCGACTTACTAATTACCCCAACAACGTGGTAAAACTGTCCTGGTTCGTATGTTGTATCCCAGGTTCCTGTGCCAGACCAAACATGACCATCGAGATAGTGCGAAATCGAGAATCTTTTTTCGGCCGTATAGGTTAAGCCTATGTGCCAGCCTTCTTTAGTTAAGATCGCATACTCAGCATCGTTGTCTGAACCTGTACCGGGAGGAGCTGAGTTGGGCTTGAACCAGGCAGCTGCGGTCCAATCGCCTTTCTCAACGTCTTGCAACTCTGGTGAGTTGGGAATTTCGATGTAGTCCTCGCCATCGGAGTAGTCGACTCCAAAGCCATTTCCACGGACTGCAGACACCCAACTGCCGCTCCCATGGCGTGCGCCGTCGTTGCCATTGCCTGAGGAATCGACTGCAGTCGTGCCGCTGGTCTCATTAAGCTTCCAATGGCCAACTAGGCTGGCCCCCTCATAGCAGCCCATGTCCCACGCGCCGCCTTTGGGACGCAAATTGCCGTCTAGATCGTCAACTGCAATTCCAGCGGCGCTAGTTCCAGCGTCAATCGCTGGTGAGCTGCCAGTTAGCCGATAGCTACTACCTCCGCTCAGTAGCGGGTCGGAGTTGATTTCACCCGTGGAAGCACCCGTGCCTTCATAGTCGAGGTCTCCGTTCCCGAATACGACGTTATAGGTGTGTACCATCGTACCGGGATTGTCGTCGAGTCCATCAGCGGCATTATTGCAGATTATCGAGTTGGTTACTGTGGCAGAACCAGTGTCGAGTTTCACTCCATCGTTCCCGTTGTCAACAATTGTTGAGTTCCATATTGCGCAGGTTCCGTCTTCTACACCAATCCCGGTACCAGCATTTCCGTAGATCAAACAATTAACGACTGTCGCTGAGGCACCGTTGTCGATTTCTACTCCTTTGATGCCGCCGTATATTTCGCATCGCTCGATGACAACTCCAGTACCGTAATCAATATCAACGACATCATTTCCCGCATCGCCTTCCAGCGTAAAGCCATGGAACTCTACATAGTCGTCGCTATCTATATCAAGCGCCTTACCACTGGCAGACGCTTGCAGGACAACAGGACCTCCCGACCAACCCGAGACTAACCCTGTCGTGTCGGCAATGAACTTAATAGGACTGCCTGCGGCACCATCCACGTTGACCACTACGGTACCTGCATAGGTTCCCGCTTGAACGTACACCGTTGAGCCTGCAGGCAAGGATTGAGTGGCCGCATAGGCTACGGTAGCCCAGGCTTCACCTGCTGCCATGCCGGTACCTGAGTTACTGTTGCTGCCATCGGTGCGGACGTAGTAAGTCGTTGCACTGGGAGATGCAAGCGCCGCAATGTCAGCTCCCGAAAGCGTTCGTTCATAAACTCGCACGTCATCCAGCACGCCGTCCAATGGCCTTGCACCAGCAGGAGAATCACCCAAGGCAATCGCACGGGTGGGAGCGGCATCGATAGCACCTCCCGGGGAATGTGTTTGTGAGCCGACTTGCGCACCATCGACGTAAACACGCATCGTTGTACCATCGTAGGTTGCGGCGAGGTGATACCATTGATTGGTAGCTACAACACCTGGGACCTGTAAGCGGCGCCATACACCGCCGGCCGTAACTCGAAAGTCGAATTCTCCCGTTTCGTCTACGCTCATGCACCAGGTTTGTTGCGATGCAGCTGTACCTTCAGACTTTGTAATAACGCGGCTGTCATTTAGCGGTGTCTCAATCTTGACCCATGCGGAGAGGGTTAGATTGCTCCCCGAAACATCGAAAGCTGGAATGTCCACGCGATCCACACCATCGGTGGTCTCGAAATCTAACCCGCCATCGATCTGTCCGGCTGAAGTCCAGGACGGACTCCCTGTGAGGCTGCCAGTTCGACCACTGCCCGAAGAATCAGCAGCCGATGTACCGCTTGTTTCGTCAAGCTTCCAATGCCCGACGAGGTTGCTCGTGATGTCCTGAGCGGTAGCTAACGACGCAGAGAGCCACAGGCAGGCAGCTATTGCCGCAATGCGTGTGTGAGTCTGACAGTGTAAATTGAAAGTATGGTTAGTCATGCTACTATCGCGTTTCCACCCACTGCTTGATCCGCACGCCATTAGGCCTAAAATCGCGGAATAGGTTAAACACGTCGTCGGGACATAAGGCGCGACCGAATACGCGAACGTCGTCGATGCTGCCGCTGAAGTCAAAGTCAGACGGACCATTGGTATGGGCACCGATGAAAGTATTCGTCTCAAGGTTGTAGACGATTGAGTCGGTCGTGCTGGTCGAATCAACAAGGATTCCATCGACATACAATTCGAAGAGGTCGTTGTCGTCGCTGAACACCGCAGCAAAGTGGTGCCAGCCGGCTCCCTTAAAGGGGACTGGGTGGAGTAGATTAGCGGTAAAGTCGGTCCCGTTCCAGATAAACGAGACTAGGTTGCCTCCGTCGTCCAGCCGGATCGCGAATGATTGCCCTAGGCTGATGAGCTCAGCACCGTAGAGGTCGGGCGAATCAAGCTTCGCCCAGGCGGAGATCGTCACGTTTTCAGGCTGTCCCAGCAGACCGGGGATTTCCACACGGTTGGTGCCGTCGAATGTTACCGCGGTGCCTAGCTCAGCAGTGTTGCGACTGCTGGCACCCAATGTGGGAGCGTTCACATAGGTGCCGTCGTTGCCGGCTCCGCTGGAATCCACGGCAAGGGTCCCGCTGCTTTCATCCAATTTCCAGTGACCGAGACTGCCGTAGAGTTGGGAGACTTGTTCGAGGCTTAGCCAACGGTTGTAAATGCGGAAGTCACGTAGGCCACCCTCCCAGTATTCAGCACTGCCGGTTCGAGTACCGAAGGAGAGGACTCCTGGAGCTTGGCTTACCAAGTCGACCGGGCTTACTCCTGAGGTTTGCAACTCACCGTTCACATAGACTTCGTAGGTATTATCAGCCGTGTCGTACATGGCGATGATATGTCGCCAACGATCAGGCTCGTCGACTTCTTCGGTTGCAAATGGTTCATTTCCAACGAAAGGGCTCGCACCGAGGTCGAATGAGAGCTTACCCGTGGTTTCTTGGCGAATCTCCCAGTCGCCATTGATACCCATTACCCGTCCACGTGCATCGGGCGTTCCCGATCCACGCAACCAGAACGAGACCGTCCCGATGTCAGGAGGGCTAAAGTCGGTACTGGTGGCGGCGATTCCACCTACGCCATCAAAGGCAATGGCGTTGCCTCCTTCGCAACTATTGGTCCAAGTGGCACCTGCTAAGTTGGCATCATTAGCAAACGGCGAACTATCCGCCGCGACACTGCCGAAGCCTTCGTCGAATTTCCACTGGCCGGTCAAACCGTAGAGCTCGGCGATTTCCTGAGCTGACAGTACGCGGTTAACGAACTGGACTTGGTTGATTTGTGCGTTGAGATACTGACCATCGCCACGTGATCCAATCCGCACGGGACTGGTGCCGTTGCCAGGTGTTGTGAGGAAACTCGTCTCCTGGGCGACCAGTTCGCCGTTAATGTAGACTCGATTAGCAACACCAGGCTCATAGGTAGCCGCCACATGTGCCCAGCTACCAATAGGGACGTTTCCCCCATTGATCTCATTGTGGGTACTTCCGCTGAGGCTCCAGACGCTGAAACCGGCCCCACCATAATCGTAGACATAAAGCGCCCACTCGTATTGTCCGGCATTCCCCTTGGAAATAATAGGCTGGCGCGTTTGGCCATGGCCGTCAGTATTAAAGGCAAGCACCTTGACCCACGCAGAAACGGTAAGGCCCGTATCGATATGAGCGCTGTAGACATCGTCATCAGGGACGACGACGACGTCGTCGCTACCGTCGAACTCCGCAGCAATGGCACCTTCTTTAGGATAGGGCCCGGGGACGTTGAGCATGACCCCGTTGGTATAGGTGCCATCGTTGGCGTTGGGTCCTGAGTCTGCTGCCGTCGTGCCGCTGGTTTCGTCAAGTATCCAACGCGACCCGGTCGCTTCGTAACAGCCCATATCCCAGGCAGGCCCCACGGGTCGTGCACGGCCGGTTAAGTCCTGATTGACAATACCGCTGGCATCAAGCCCGGCGTTGATCGCTGTTGAGTCGAGATCCAATTCGTAACCACCGCCAACGAAACGCGGGTCGCCATCGATCACACCAGCGCCAACTGTCGTGCCGGTGTAGTTGCCGTTGGTGTTGCCATGGTAGAGGTTGTAGCTCTGGTTGATCGGGCCGCCAAGTTCGCGGAGACCATACAAGCCATTGTTGGCAAAGATCGAGTTGGTGACGAAAATAGTCGAGGTGTTGGCATTCACTACGCCCGTACTACCATTACCGACTATGGTGCAGTTCCACATGTGAAGCTCAGCACTGCCAAATACGTACACACCGTAGTTATTACAATCGTGAATCAGCAGATTGACGAACGTCGCGGTAGAATTGTAACAATAGATGCCGTGTTGGCTTGCGCAGCTGACATCACAATCATTCACCCGGATGCCGCTCGCGTTGTAAATGTAAAGAGGCTGTATGGTGTTGCCCACGATGTGGAATCCGGTGAATTCCAAGTAGTTGTCGTCGACGTACAGCGAACGCTGCCCTGACGGGGCGACGATGCTAACATCCCCTGCACTCCAGTCAGAAACGTCTCCTTGATAGTCACCAATAAAACGGATCGGAACCCCAATCTCGCCATCCACGCTGGGCGAAACGTATTCGGTGTAGGTCCCCGCCTGGACGTAAACGATGTCGCCCGGCTGCAGTGAGGAAGTCGCCGCGTGGTTGATGGTTGCCCAAGCGTCACCGCTATCGGGTCCCGTTCCCGAGTTGCCGTCGCTCCCATCGGTGCGCACGTAGTAAAAGCTACCCGCTTCGTAGCAGCCGATATCCCAGTTGCCGTTGCGCGGTCGGGACTGTCCATCGAAGTCGTCATCGACACTGCCTGCCAGACTGGTCCCGACGTCGATGGCCGGTGAGCCGCTGCCGAGGCGATATGAGCCCGCGCCGGTAAAACCTGGATCGACAGAGAGCTCGCCAGTGCTGACGCTGGTTCCTTCAAAGTTGCCGCCACTGTTCGCATAGACAAGGTTGTACGTGTGGCTGAACGTGCCGCCATTGTGGTCAATCCCTGCGTCACCATTGCCGTGAATGAGGCAGTTAGTGACGGTGGTCACACCCGCATCTACTTCGATTCCATCACTTGTATTGTTGACAACTGTACAATTCAAAATGCTTGCGTTTCCATTGATGACCTCAAGGCCCCGAGCGTTGTCGTGTATTAAACAGTTGATGATGGATACCGAAGCACCGCTGTCGACTTCTATGCCACGATCACCGCCATAGATCTCGCACTGTCGAAGCACTACACCTTGACCATAGTCGATATCGACGCTGTCATTTCCTGGGTCGCCGCTGAGCGTGAAACCCTGGAACTCCAGGTAATCGTCATCGTCCAGATCGAGACATTTTTCGGCTGCTCCGGCTTGCAACACAACATCCCCGACTGTCCAGCCCGTGACGATGCCATATCGGTCAGCAATAAATTGAACCGGATTTCCCGCAGTGCCATCGACACTAGGTTGAACTTCTCCCGTGTAAGTTCCGGAGTGCACATACACGACGTCGCCTGGCGAAAGTGACTGGGTTGCTGCATATGCCACTGTTGCCCAGGCACCGGAAGCCGTTGAACCTTCCCCGTCATTCGCATCATCCCCATCCGGTCGCACGTAGTAGGTGTTGCCGCCATTGTATTCGGAGCAGCCCATATCCCAGCTACTGTTGAAAGGTCGCGCTACGCCGTCGAGATCCGTATCAACGAGGCCCGCGGCATTGGTACCTGAGTCGATGGCCGGCGAAATGGCTTGCAGGCGGTAGTCGTTGCTGGTGACGAAGTACGGTTCGCTGTTGATCTCTCCAGTCCCGGCTGAAGTCCCTAAGTAGTCGCTATTGCCATTGCCGAAGACAAGATTATAGGTGTGGTTGAACGTACCAGAAGACGCATGCCGTAGACCCTGCGCGCCATTGTTTGCCACGATCGAGTTGGTGAGGGTGAGTACGGCTGTGTTGTTGGTAAATACTCCGTAAGATCCATTTCTGACAACGGTGCAATTCCAAGCATCGACAATCGAATTTCCGTAGACGTACAAGCCATAGGACAGAGAGTCATGGCAGTAGAGGTTAATGATCGTTGCGTTGCTGTTATAGCAATAGACTCCAGTATGGCCGGAAGTAACGTCGCAGTCCTGAAGGATGATCCCTGCACTGGGATAGAGTAATACTGCTTGAGTGGTGCTGCCCGCGAAGTGAAATCCATGAAACTCCAAATAGTCCGCGTTGTTCACGTACAGTGATCGAACACCAGCAGGCGCCTGGATGACGATATTGCCCGCATCCCAGCTAGCGACGGTGCCAAAGCGGTCGGCAATGAATCGAATAGGTGAACCTGCTGTGCCGTCAACGGTCGGGTAAATTTGTTCGGCGTAGGTCCCTGCCTTTACGTAGACGATATCGCCCGGTGAGGTGGCATTCTTTGAGGCGTAGTCGACCGTCGCCCAGGCGGCAGCAGCCGCGGGACCCGACCCGCTGTTAGAGTCGTTGCCATCAGTGCGTACGTAGTACGTCGCTGCTTGAGCATCTAAGCCGTGCAATGCTATCGCTGCTATGAGCAGCGATAAGGTAAGAATGTGTTTGCGTTGCAACATCATGGCGCCTTAAGTGCTGGCTGTGAGTTGCTCTCCACACACAACTTTTAGAGTGCCTTGCGTAGAGACGCCGACACCTTCATGATGGGACTCAGCGGCGTGTTGGTAGGCCGATTCGGCTCGTTGGAGAAGCGAGCCGGCGGAATCTTCTTCTTCGAGTTGCACAACGCCGATCGTGACTCCATAGCTGAGTGAGGGATACTGTTTCTCGCGATACTCGTCAGCCTTCTTGCGGAGGCGTTGGAGCGGAATGAGCGATCGCTCTAGCGTGGTTGCTGGCATCATGATCGCAAGCAGGTCTTTGTCGTATCGCACAACTAAGTCCGGTTCGCGAAGCACGGAAGTGGTAAGTTGAGCGACCGTGGCAATAAGGCTCTTTTGAGCCCGCGCATCCTTGTCATCAACCGAAAGGTATTCGTTGATCTTTACAATCGCTACGCAGAACTTCCCACCATATCGATGCGCTTCGGCCGTACGACGACGTAGCTCTTCAAGAAATACCTTCACAGCGGGCATGCCCGTGGTGGGATCGGTGTAGAGCTCGCCTTTCACACCGGCGACTTCTGTTGACTTGAGTGACTCAGAAGTCTCTTTGGCAACACCGTTGCCAAACTTTCTACAACGAATGCCATCGTGAATGTGCGAGCAATTTCGGCCCGATTCTTTGGATTGATAAAGAGCGGCGTCCGAGCGACTGGTGATTTGCTCCGCATCATCGTCATCAGTAATGCAGGCGACACCAACGCTAACGGTCAGTCTCAGCGTAAGACCGTTGTAGACAAATCGGGTTGCTTCTACCAAGTTGCGCGCACGTTCGGCGATTTCCTTGGCATGCGCTGAGTCGGCTCCTGGCAGGATAATGCTGAACTCTTCACCACCACAGCGCGCTACCAAATCGGTATCCCGAACGCTTTCCACCAGCGACTGGGCTACATCACGTAATACGGCATCGCCCGCCTGGTGGCCGTAACGGTCGTTGAAGCTCTTGAAGTAATCGATATCAAAGCTCAGCAGAGCCGCTGGTACGCCGTGACGGGTGTACTCTGCGAGCCGACGCGCAAGCTCGAACTCGAAGGCACGTCGATTGGCGATCTTCGTAAGCGGATCAACAAGCACATCTTTCTTGTGTGACTCACGTAGCTCGTGCATGGCAACACGCCAGCGATCGCTCATCGATCCGACAAGGATTGCAGTCGTGATAAGTGTGACTATCCACAAGCAAAAAGCCAGAATCGTGGCCAGGGGGATACCTGAAGAAGCTCCAGCGCTCAAGTTCGGAACAAAAATGATTGTCGCCGTCAAAACGCTCAGCATGGCTAACAAACGGGCGCGGGACTTCCCCAGGAAAAACCCTATGAGAACCACCGGTAGATAGTACAGGTGGAGTAGCCAGGGCGTATCAACATAGTAGAACCACATCAACGCGAAGATTGCGAGCACTGTAGCAGTGAGCAAAGCCTCAATCAGGCGCTCGTGGGTCGGTAGATCAGTGGAGAACTTAAACACGGCGCTTTCGCCCAATTCTTTTCGACTGTTGCGTTTACTCTATCGGGCAACCGCTGAGTTGCGCTCTTCGTAGATGGCTTTCAAGACATCGCGGCGAGAAATCATCCCAACCAATTTCCCGTTACTCATGACGGGCACACGGCGAACACGATGCACAATGCACAAATCGGCTGCCTTGTTGACTGGTTCGTCGGCATCGATTGAAAGCACGTCGGTGGTCATGTGGTCGGCAACTGTTTCGGCAGTTACTTTGGCGTCGTATGTGATTGCTAGGAGGGCAAACTCGGTGACGATTCCCACGAGATGTCCGTAGTGGTCTACTACGGGCAAGCCGCTAATATTCTTTTCCAGAAGCGTATCAATCGCTTCTCTTACCGAGCAATTCTGGTCGATGGTCGTCAGATTGGTGGACATAATTTCGTTAGCTTTGAGCATGTTGGCTCTCCGTATTTTCTCTATTATTTGTGATTTCAGCACAGCTGCTGACTGGCCCAAGAGCGACATGCGTCAGCTATTGCGGTCCTATGAAAAACTGTAGGTTAGGATTGAGGTGTGAACCTAAAATTCACCACGTGAAGTTCCACTTAGGGCTTGCCCTGGTCACAGATGACAGCGAACGACTTGAACAACTGAATCAAGCGTTACAATCCTCGCAGCCCCCTAGGGCCCTATGCCCACACGGCGGGGTATAATAGTTGGTATGGAGTTCATGTCGAACTCCTTCCGCCTGAGCACTCAAAATCATGAGTCAAATACACAAAATCACACAAGATCGAATTGCAGACGCGGCCTTGGCGTTTCGTGGGTACAACGTGACTAACCTCGGTCGCACTGTCGAACTGCTCAACGTAGAGAGCTACCGCAGTATCATCGAGGAAGAACTTGCGAGATTCGGCAAAGTTTGCGAACAAGAGTCAGGACGCACAGTCAATCTATCCGAGCTTGTTCGCAAAGGTGTGGAGCCAACTCTGGAACACTACAGCGAGGCGATTGCTCTTGTAGTGGCTACTGAGGTCGCGCACCTTCGCCTCTTGAAAGAAATCCACGAGCTGGACTACAGTCGCGTGAAACACTCCTTCGGCTACAGCCTCGGTGAGCTCACTGCTGTGTGCTGCGGTGGGGTGTTTGCCGCAGAAGATGTCGTGCGGATTCCACTTGCGATGGCGGCCGACTGTGTGAAGCTTTCAGAGAACACACGTATGGGCGTGCTCTTTTCACGTGGGCCGGCAATTCCCGAGGCGGACGTCGATCGCCTGTGCGTCACGATTACCTCCGAAGGAAAGGGTACGATCGGTATCTCAGCGATTCTATCGCCGAACACCTATTTATTGATCGGCCAGAACGAGACGGTGGCCCGCTTCAAGAAGCAGATGCACGAATTACTACCTCACAAAGCCCACCTGAGGATGAACTCCGAGCGATGGCCGCCGCTGCACACGCCCATTGTCCGCCAGCTTGCTATTCCTGACCGTGCAGCCGTGCTCATGCAAACCTTGCCCGGCGGATTGACGCCCCCTGCCCCTCCTGTGGTTTCATTAGTTACTGGGCGGCGCAGCTACGACGATCACTCGGGACGTGAAGTACTCAGACACTGGGTTGATCATCCCCAGCGTCTCTGGGATGCAATCTGTGAGACCCTATCCGCAGGCGTCGAAACAGTGATCCATGTTGGCCCAGAACCCAATGTTATTCCGGCCACTTTTCGACGTTTGGCTGAGAATGTTGAAGAACAAACGAGCAGCAACACTCTGGAAAGCTTCCGCCTGAGAGCTGTCGCCGGATTGGCTCGCAGGTCCTGGCTTTCTGCGATGCTTCCCTCGAAAGCCTCGCTACTTCGTGCCCCTTTTGTGAAGCATGTCATTCTGGAGGATTGGCTCATCCAAAATGCGCCGTCATAAGGCGGCATCGCCGTCCAATTCAGTTTCATCAGACGTTGGCAGCACAGGCAATTCAAAACACGCTGCCTCCTGTGCGTTACGTACCAACAAAAGATTGCCAACCAGCGTCGGATTGTTCCAGGTGATGCCCTCAATCGCTTCGAAGCTGGCCAGTTCGCGGTATTTCTCTGGCGAAGCCTGAACAACGACCACCTCTCCATACTCGCTCAGCACGAGTAGGACGTTTCCGACCAAGACTATCTGACCGTGCCCTAATTTTGGCGAACGGCGTTTCTTCCATCGCTTGCGTCCGGTATTCAAGTCGATGCATTCCAATATCGCCTCGTCGAGTCCATAGACATAGCCCTTGTGAACAACCACGTTCCCCATCTTGGTTTTCATGACGGGCAGAACGCCCCTCTTGCCGCCCTTCCATAGAGGTTCGGTTGTCCAACCGGCATCGATTTGCGAAACCTTAAGAAGCGTCGCGCCGCGCCCATAGCCCATCGAGAGAAACACCCGATCGTCTCCAACAGGCACGGGCTGAGATACCGCTGCATCGGTGTCGCTGTTGCTGGGCCAGTCGGTCCGCCAAAGCTCCGTTCCGTTTTCTGCGTCAACCGATTTCACGATCCCTTCATCGAGGCTTAAGATTTGCCGCACACCGCCCAGCGTTGTTAACACGGGGGAAGCGTAGGAAGACCTTGCGTCACCGGTAGCCCATAGTGGCTCCCCTGTTCCAGCATCGTAGGAAACCAGCGAATGCCCATTCGATCCGCCAACACTCACCACGATCATGCCATCGAAAGCCAACGGGGAGCTACTCTTGCCCCACATGACATTCTGCGCTCCATTCTCTTTAAGCACGTCATGCGACCAGATCTGTTCCCCCGACTTTAAGTCTAAGCAATTGAGAATTCCGGTTGCACCTAGGCTATAGACGCGATCTTGATGGATGGTTGGAGTTGCCCGAGGACCCTCGTACCCCATGGCGCCGCCGCCGCGAGGATCCCAGCGTACTGCATCGGCGTGAAACCAAACCAACGCGCCCGTATCAATATCGTAACAAGTGACCAGTTCCTCCTCACCACGTTGCTCCTGGGTGATGGCGCGACGGCCGATCACCGCAAAGCCCGACCAACCAGCACCGATTTTGTTCCGCCACTTTTCCACTGGCGGATTCGCAGCCAGTTTGTCCGTGTCTAGCTTTACCCCCTTTGCCTCTGCCCAATAGCCATTGCCTAAGAACCGCGGGTAATCCGTATCGGCAGGTTCCCAAACATCCGGCGCAGTATTGCTTATTTGGGCAGTAACCGCAGCCGGAGCTAATTGGCGATCTGCCTCGGAATTCCGCCACCGCCAGCCAATGATGCCGACGTCGCCATTGTGAATCACCTCGATCGGAAGTGCCTGTGTGCAAAAGAGAATCACGGGAAGTATGAGAGCCAACACAGCAGTCCATCGACCGACTCCGGAGAGCCCGCTATTTCGCCAAACCCAAACGACCAGCCCCGCCAACGCAATACCTGTGGCGACCCAAAGGACTGAATTCTTCACATCCTCTGGGGCGTCTGTCATTAGGTACCCACCGCATAGCAGGGCGATTCCCCCGACCCACACGACAGGCATCCAAACCCGTCGGGGTCCATTGCTTGCTTCACTCGACACGATTAAATTCTCCCTCGATCATTGCGGCGGAAAGACGCTCTCCCGCTAATCGTAGGGCGACGAGAAAAAGCTGACAACCGCGACCTTCTCGCTGTTGCTCCCATGACAGGAGCTTGTCCGTCGACTAACCTGAAACCAGCGGACTCCTGGAGCCATCGTCGCCCAGGTAGATTCGTTCTTCCAATACTGAAACGGTGTGGCCTTCGTCTTGACGCAATCATCTGAACCACTGCTTGATCAATGGGCTGTTGTCACCGGTAGCACACGGGGCATAGGCCGTGCAATTGCGCTAGAACTGGCGAAAGCTGGTGCCAACGTGATTGTTCATGGATATCGCAGCACCGAGGCTGCGAAAAAGGTGCAGGCGGAAATCAAGCAGCTTGGGCGAGAGGCTAAAGTTCTGCTTAAAGATCTATCTGCCACTGAGAATCTCTCGCGGCTTGTGGATCACCTCTGGAGCGAACAGCAGCTAGACATTTGGGTCAATAATGCGGGTGCGGATGTGCTCACTGGAGAGGCCGCCGACTGGTCGTTTCAAGAGAAGCTAGAGTTGGTCTGGAGGACCGACGTGCTCGCTACGATTGAGCTTTCAAGAGAAGTTGGCAAGAGAATGAAGGAAAGAAGTTCCGGAAGCTTGATCAACATCGGCTGGGATCAAGCCACAACAGGGATGGAAGGTGACAGTGGCGAGATGTTCGCCACCAGTAAAGGCGCGATCATGGCTTTTACGAAAAGTCTAGCGAAGTCCCTAGCGCCCGATGTGCGAGTGAATTGCGTAGCCCCCGGTTGGATTCGCACCGCTTGGGGAGACGAAGCATCAGAATACTGGCAGCAGCGGGCGACCAACGAAGCTTTGCTCGGACGCTGGGGAACCCCAGAAGATGTCGCTAGCGCCGTCGCATTTCTAGCGTCGCCGCAAGCCTCGTTCATTACAGGCCATATCCTTCCAGTAAACGGTGGCTTAGCCGGAAGTTGCTCGGGCTTCCAGGTTGAATAGAGACAGATTTCAACTTCATCAACGCAAACCCTACTCAAGGAATGTTAGCCGCCGACCTTGCTCGACCCTCGGTTGGACTACCACCACCACGCCGACCTTAGTCGGAGGCTAACCGATCTCGCTAACTTCTCAACTCCCCCCAGGTGGTCAGAGCTACTGTGCCTTCTCAACGCGAACACTACCACTTCGTCACCGGGCGTCTCGCTGAGCACGCTCTCAAATCAATTGTCGCTCCGCTCGCCGGTGAAGTCGACTTCGATTACTCCGTGCAAGTCCTACCGATCACAGTTGCGGCACTCATGTCGCCCCCTTGGATTGCAAAACGACTTGAAGTCCCGCAGCATACGACTCAGGTCATGATTCCAGGATACTGCGAGGGCGATCTGTCTTCGCTTGAATCGGCATCGCCCTGCCCTGTCCTGGTTGGCCCGCGGGACCTCCGCCAGTTGCCAGCGTTCTTTCAACGTCCCGCCCCCCCCACTAATTACGGTGAATATGACATCGAGATCATCGCGGAGATCAACAACTGCCCTCGCATCCCGCTGCAAGAGATTCTATCCATAGCGGCCGACTATGCCGGCAGTGGCGCCAATGTCATCGACGTTGGCTGCGAGCCAGGCGATCCTTGGATGGACGTAGGAGAAGTAGTCCGCGCCTTGCGAGATGAGGGGCATCGAGTGTCGATTGATAGCCTCAACCCAATAGAAATCGCTCTCGCCGTTGCTTCGGGGGCGGAGTTAGTGCTAAGCGTAAATAGCACCAATCGCGAAGCAGCCATCGATTGGGGTGTCGAGGTAATTGCCACACCTGATGTGCCTGCCAACTTAGAAGGACTCGACGACACAATCGACTTTCTCGCCAAACACGGTACCCGATTGCGAATTGATCCCATCCTGGAACCGATCGCTTTCGGCTTTGCTAACAGCCTGGGCCGTTATCTAGGAGTTCGTCATCGCTATCCGGATGCAGAGCTGATGATGGGCGTGGGCAATCTCACGGAGCTTACCGAAGTGGACTCCGCTGGTGTGAATACTCTGCTCCTGGGCTTCTGTCAGGAACAAAATATTCACAGCATACTCACGACTGAAGTAATCAACTGGGCTCGTAGTAGCGTGCGGGAATGCGACTTGGCTCGTCGGCTCACGCATCATGCCGTTTCGCAACGAGTCCTTCCCAAGCATGTCGATTCGCGATTGGTGATGCTCAGAGACTCGGAAATCGTTGAATCGTCCCCACAAGAGCTTGAGGAGCTAGCCGCTTCCATTCGGGACAATAACTATCGTGTTTTCGCCAGCGAGGGTGAAGTCCACCTAGTCGGCAATGGGATTCACTTGCACGATGCCGATCCGTTTATGGTCATGGAACAACTGCGGCAAACTCAATCGAAGAACAAGGAATCAAATAAGATCACCGCCGGACACGCCTTCTATCTTGGCTACGAAATGTGCAAGGCACTTACTGCTTTGACGCTTGGTAAAACCTACCGACAGGACGAGCCACTCGACTGGGGGTTTGCTACGCGAAGTGAAAATCGCCACTATCTGCGTCCCGCTCGGAATTCGACTTCCGAATCGGAGGGAGACTCCCATTGAGTGAAGCCAAGCAATCCGCTGATTACCCATC
This sequence comes from Adhaeretor mobilis, assembly GCF_007741515.1. GTDB lineage: Bacteria > Planctomycetota > Planctomycetia > Pirellulales > Lacipirellulaceae > Adhaeretor > Adhaeretor mobilis. Next base: position 3,187,510 of record NZ_CP036263.1, on the reverse strand, counting down.
GACCTCTGGATCACAGATGTTGCCACTCGCGCAGCCCTTGCCCAAGAGTCTCACCGCTGTAGAAGCCTACCGTAGACTATTAGGCCGCGATCATGTGGTGTTCTTCGACAGCGCATTACCCAATGATGAGACGGGGCGTTACTCTTTTGTTGCTGTCGATCCATTCCATTGGCTCACCGTCGAGGCAAATGGTTCGGATGCTCTGGGCGAACTCGCTCGCGTTTGGCAGCCCTTTTCGACGCCCACACGTGATGACCTACCACCATTCCAAGGAGGAGCTGCCGGGCTATTGAGCTACGATCTGGCTCGCAGCCTAGAAAAGATTGACCCGCCGAAGATCGACGATCTTCCCGTACCTGCCATGGCAGTGGGACTCTACGACGTCGTATTGTCGTTCGATCACTCTACTGGGGAATCCTGGATTGTCTCGCAAGGGTTTCCCGAGCTCAACCATCACGCTCGGCTGGATCGCGCCGAGGCGCGTACTGCTCAGATCTTGCAGTGGTTGGAAGAGCCTCCTCCCAGTGAGCAAAGCCGTCAAGAACAAGGCGGTAGCGTGCAAGTCGAGTTGCAAGCGGCTCAACACCCCATTGAAGGCGAAGTCGTGACCAGCAACTTCACGGCTGAATCGTACGGAAATACTGTGCAACGCGGGATCGACTACATCTACGCTGGAGATGCTTTCCAAGTTAACCTTGCTCAACGACTGCTCTACCCGGCGACTGCCTTAGCAAGCGAGCTTTACCTCAGGCTGCGTGAGCGGAACGCAGCACCTTACGCTGGCTTTCTGGATCTGGGTGAGACGCAGATTTGTAGTGCTTCGCCCGAGTGCTTTCTAACTTGCCGAGGAGGGCAGGTAGAAACTCGCCCCATAAAAGGCACGCGGCGACGCTCCCCCAATGCGGTAGCTGACCTTTTTACTGGCGACGATCTTCGCGGAAGCGAGAAGGACCGCGCAGAAAACGTGATGATAGTCGACCTGCTGCGTAACGACCTATCTCGCGTTTGCCGCCCCGAAAGTGTGCATGTAGCGCAATTGTGCAGCTTGGAAACTTACGCCTTTGTGAAGCACCTTACTTCAGTCGTTCGCGGAGAGTTGGCCGAGGGCGTAACTCCGATCGACCTACTAAGAGCCAGCTTCCCGGGGGGGTCGATCACCGGTGCACCCAAAGTGCGCGCCATGGAGATCATTGCCGAACTCGAACCCACAGCACGCGGAGCCTACTGTGGTTCGCTCTTTTACCTTGGTTTCGACGGACAACTGGACTCGAGCATTTTGATCCGCACCGTCACCGCAACCGGGGGCTGGTGGCAACTGCCAGTGGGCGGAGGAATCGTTTCGCAAAGTAGTCCTTCGGACGAGTACCGTGAAACGTGGCACAAAGCGCGGGGACTACTCGAGGCGTTGCGTTGAACTGCAAATTCACTGCCCCGACAGCAACTCCGTCTTGTATATCGGCAAGTGCCGGTAATACACCTCGAGCATGTAGATTGAGAGACAAGTCACGTACAACCGCCCTCCATACGCTTTACCCTTATCGCCAGTAGGGTCCCAACTGCCGCGTTCACGACCCTTCGCTACTTGATGCGCCGGAAGCACGACTTTCATGCGATCGTTCCAAGTCCGCCAGTGCTTGCCTTCCATATGGTGACATACTTGCGAGGCGTAGTACCAGTAGTAGGAGTCGCGTGTTCCTTTCCAGCTGGGCAAGTTCTTGTTGAGTAGATCGGCACCGCGTGTCAGTCGGCGGTCGTCGTGGGACCAGCCTAGATACTGCCGACAGAGTAAGCCTTCGGCAGTCATGCTCATCCTCTTTCCCTGACCGGGTCGATAACTGTATTGGCTTCCTCCGTCGAGCGTAACGAGGTCAAGGAAACCGCCTATCCGCTCCAAGGTTTCACTAGGGACATCAAGCCCTGCCATGCGAGCGCTTTGCAGCGCCATGACAAACCATCCCGTTACCGAGAGATCCCCTCCCACATTGGGGTAGTACTGCCATCCACCTTCAGGCCCCTGAACGCTCGCGCAGTAATCGACTGCCAACTGGGCCGGCGCTCGATATTCCTCGTCGCGAGTCATGCCATAGAGCTCGCAGAGTGCGATCGTGCAAATTGCTTGCGTATAGAGCCTGCCTGTACTTCGACCGGTGCTAAAGAAATTGCCGTCTTGGTCCTGTCGCTTGAGCAGCGCGTACCATGCTTTGGTGACAACGCGCGTATGCGGGTCCTTGGGATCGCTCAACGGGGTGTAACCTGCTCCTTGAAAAGCAATCAGCGCCATTCCAGTTGCCGCTTCTGGGTTATTGGAGTTGACCCCGTCCGCAAACTTACCCTTCAGATTCCATAATCCGTCTCCGCCTTGATTGCGCTTGAGCCATTCCAAACCCTCGGCGACTGCATCTTGCGTAGCCGCCGTGCCGCCGTAGGCCGCCAAGAGCGAGGCCTTCATGCCCGCCTCGCGCCCGGAAAGCGACATGCGAATGGGCTCGCTCGAAGGTTCAAGACCGGTTGCCAGAGTAGGAATGGATTCTATTGGTATTGTCTCGGTCTCAGCAAACTCCGCCAAAGCCTGCGGCTCTGCCGACGCAATTTCGTCCAATAGCGGGTCGTCGAAATCCAAAGGCATGTCCAGGTCGCCAGCCTCCAAATCTTCGCCAGTTGTATCGCTGGGTTGGAGTTGCAGTAAGATACCAACCGGCTCTCGCGTGGTAATAAGTAGTAGCCCAAATACTATGAGTACGATCATGTGCAGAGCTGCACTGATAAGCCAAGCAGGCGCTTCCCCAATAAAATCGTTGAGGGTTGCCAATGCCGGCAAGCGTTCGTGAAGATCGCTACTCTCAGCCGGAAGTTGGTCAGTAGGAACTTTGTTCCCACTGAAATCTAATGTATCGGAGGCCGACGCCGCGCTAGGACTGGGAGTACTACTCTCGCGCAGCGCAATACTCACCGGCTCGGCGATCGGCAATGAGCCGACCCCGGTATGGGGACTCACAAACGAGGTGTCCGTTTGCGCCATAGTACTGTTGATCTCTGTTCCAAAGAGATTAGTAGAGTCGACCGCTGTGCCAACAAGCGACTCTCTCTAGTGTAGAAGGCAGAACGAATTGCGGCAAATCGTCATGGGTGCCTGCCGAGATGTCACTTCCTCCTCATTCCTATCGTCGAGAAAACGCCCCGCGAGCCTGCGTAATCTGCAAGCGTGTACATCACCTGGGCCACTAGCGAACATTCCTGTCAGACCTTGTCGTTTATGAGGAGAGTAAGGCCAAATCGATCTATGGGACTGTCCCAGCAGAGAAAAAATGGCTCTGCATGAGGGATTTTCATGCCTTGTCAACTTCCCCGTCAGTCGATACTATTAAGTACATGACGCGGGGTGGAGCAGCCCGGTAGCTCGCGAGGCTCATAACCTCGAGGTCGTCGGTTCGAATCCGGCCCCCGCCACTTGATGTAAGTGTTGCTGAAACCTACGCTTAGGTTACCTGCCAGCGGTTGGCAGAGCGGCTCGTTTGTAGTGAAAAACCGTAGTCCAAACCCGTACAGGGTTGGCGACTACGGGTTTAACTTCCTAAACGAGGATTCCGCCCGTGCCCCGCCTTCTGAAAAAACCGCCCAAATATGGGCGTCACAAAGCCTCCGGTCAAGCCTGTGTCTATGTCAATGGAACCGAAGTCTATCTCGGTAAGTATGGCTCCCCCAAAAGTCACGACCGTTATCGCGATTTTCTTGCCGAATGGCGGTCACAGCAGGCCGTAGTCGAGAATTCTGAGATAGCTCAAGCTACTGAAGACTCGCTCGCCAAGACGCTCCACCCGGCTGCCTTGCGTCGCAAGCGTCGCGAAGGGGGTGTTGTTACTCTCGACGAGCTGATTTTTGTCTACCGTCGGCATGCCAGCTCTTACTACGTGAAGTACGGCAAGGTGACCCGCGAAGCCGAGCTGATCGTGGAACTGACCACGCTGCTCGGCAAGAAGCATGGCGACGAGCCAGTCGATGAGTTCGGTCCTGTGCAGCTCGACAACTTTCGCGATGACTTGATTGTCGAGCGAGACTGGTCGCGGAAAGTAATCAACAAGCAGATCAGCCGACTGATCCGGATGTTCAAATGGGCGGTCGGCAAAGAGATGTGTGCGGCGGAGGTGCCGCTGCAACTGTCAGCGCTCGGGGGGCTCAAGAAAGGTCGGACGGATGCGCGGGAAACGTCTGGAGTGAGTAGTGTCGATGATACTCTTATTGAGCAGACGTTACCTTACCTGCCGGAAATTATTTCAGACATGGTCCGGTTCCAGCGGCTGACCAGTGCGCGGCCTGGGGAGGTCTGTGCTCTGCGGCCGTGCGACATCGATCGCAGCGGCGAGGTTTGGGTCTACACGCCCGACGCGCACAAGACGGAGCATCACGAGAAGTCGCGATCGGTCTATATCGGACCGCAGGCTCAGCAGATGCTTGCTTCGTACCTCGTTCGGGATGAAAAGAAGTTCTGCTTCTCACCCGAGGAGTCTATTGCTAGAGCTCGCCAGCGTCAGCAGAAGCTACACGACAAGCCATGGAAGCGAACGGCGTTGCGACCACCGGCCGAGCGGTACCAAGTGGCCAGCTACCGGGTTGCTATCCGTCGTGCCTGCAAGAAAGCGGGTGTGGAAGTTTGGACGCCGAACCAGCTGCGTCACACCGGAGCGACCGAGATCCGCAAGAAGTTCGGGCTTGAAGCAGCCCAGGTGATTTGTGGTCACGAAAAGGCAGACGTTACGCAGGTGTACGCGGAGCGGGATCGACAGTTGGCGGAGAAGGTTGCAAAGGAAGTTGGTTAGTTTTCTGACTCCTCTTGAGCGGCAATAACACCGAAAGGAACCACATTCTGTGTTATTGCTGCTATAATCCAGTTTCCGCATCTTCAGACGAGATAGGGTAAGAATTGCTCTTGTTTTCTGTTTGAGCAACTGTCTTAAAGCCGGATGCAATCCCAATAAGTGAGTTGACGATAAGTCGCGGTCATTCAGAGAAGTCGGTCTCCAATGAGATTTCAAGATCAAAGCTGTTGCATAGGCCTAGTTATGCTGTTCTTTGCGACTGCGTTTTGCTCACTATGTAGTGCTGCTGAGTTACGCAAGGTAGCCCTTTCCGGCGAGCTAGTTCCAGGTAACTCTGGAGTTTTTGCGGGCTTTGGAGTTCCAGTACTTAACGACGCCGGTCAGGTAGCTTTCGTTGGCACACGTATCGTCAATGGCTTTGGCACCTTCAATGGTATTTGGTCAGAAGGGAATGGATCGATGGCCTTGGTCGCAGAGGCGGGCAGCTTGGCTCCAGGCACTACGCAGAATTTCCTTAGCTTCCAACGCCTTGCTCTGAATGATGCTGGTCAGACGCACTTTTGCGGATCCACCGCTGACGGCATCGGCATTTGGTCTGAGGGGAATGGTCCGCTCAGCCTAGTAGCGATTGAAGGACATGCTGCACCAAACACAAGCGGTGTTTTCTGGAGTGTAGCCAACGGTTTTCCTATTCCCGTCTTCAACGACACAGGGCAAACAACGATTATTGGGACAGTGATTACTCCCGGTATACCAGATAACCAGCAAGGGATATGGGCTACGAAGAGCGGAACACTTGCTTTAGTCGCTCTTGCCGGAGATGCTGCTCCTACCAATTCGCCTGGGGAGTTCTTTGCAAATCCCTTCAGTAATCCGGTAATCAACAGTGAGGGTCACTTAGCATTCCTCGGGGGCCTCACTGGCCCGCCAGAGGTGGGTGGAAATTTTGGTACTGCAGTCTGGTTGGAGGCAGACGGCATTCTTACTGAAGTGGCTCGTACAGGAGTATCAATACCTGGGACCACTCATACCGTCTTGGGTTTCGATAATCCAGTCATCAATGACTTAGGGCGAACCGCCTTCAGGGGGCACCTCAACGGAAACGCAGGCTGGGGAGTGTGGTCGGAGGGAAGTGGCAATCTTGATCTAGTTGCTCGCACTGGAGACGAGGCCCCAGGCACAACCGCTAGCTTTAGCACTCTTCATCTTCCAGTGCTCAGCAATACAGGCGAAACAGCTTTTCAAGGCGCACTCTTCGGACCAGGTGTTGATCAAAATAACTCATCCGGAATCTGGGCAGAAAGAGACGGCTCTCTAGCCTTGGTTGCCCGCGCAGGTGACATTGCGCCAGGCACAAACGCCCCCTTTTCTTATTTTACCAACGAAAACAATCCAGTGATCAACGCATTAGGCCAAGTCGCATTTACTGCTAGAGCAGGCGGCGCTGATGGCATTTGGGCGCAAGATTCTTCCGGAGTGCTTAGTCTGATTGCTCTCGAAGGTGACACGATTGACGTTGGAAATGGAGGGAATCCAGATTTACGTACAATTGCCCACCTGGACTTTATTTCCAATAGTCTCGTAATGAATAGTGGAAATGGAGACGGCAGGCCAAGCGGCTTAAACGACCTCGGCCAGTTGGCATTTCGAGCTATGTTCACAGACTCAACTTCTGGGATTTTTGTCTCCAGTGAAGCGGCCGTGAATGGGGACTTCAACAACAGCGGCATGGTTGACGGCGCTGACTTTCTCGCATGGCAACGTGGTGAATCTCCAATTCCACTTAGCATAAGTGACCTTGTTATATGGGAAAATAGCTACGGCTCTTCGACACTGCTCTCGGCGGTGTCTACAACAGTCCCTGAGCCTTCGTCGCATGTCGTGATCCTGCTAGGCTGCTTTTTCGCAGCTATTTATTGGCGAACTTAGTGACCGTTGTCACTCTGGAAATTTGCAAAAATACAATTTCCCGCATTTATTTTTGTCACCCGCTATTTCAAAGAGATTGTTCGAAGCCGGTCAACTGGCAAGCAGTTGACCGGGGGCCGATTTTGTGCTGCTATCGCGGCATTCTCTTGAGAGAAAGAGGGTGCAAGCCAAAGGACAATAGCCCTGAAGGTGTATCGTTCTTCCGTGGCACGCATCTAACGTGGATGTGGTGAACCGGCGGAAGGCTCCCTCGCTCTTTCTCTCTCAAGGGCGCGAGAGCGTACCACAAAATCGGCCACTCCTAGCCGAACGCAAGCGTCCGGCGATAAACAACTTTGCGCGCCATGGAATCTGATTAGCAGCACAGAATGCCTTCGTAATCCACAGAGTTATAACGCTCCGGAATATCTGCCAGTTCGAATTGCATTGGCTGATCTCGCTCATTTAGTGGCGACCGTTGCGGGCGATTCGTGCACGTTCGTTCCAATCTGTCTCCCCTGGTAGTTCGTTTCTACCATTTCAGGGTGTTGGTGCCAGATGCTCTCTCCATCTTGGATAGGCTGGGGCACACCTTTGCTGTTGGCCGTACTTGCTATTTTCCCTTGTACTCCTTGTAGCTCCTTGGTCTTGGCACGGTAAAAGTTGTCTACCCTACTCTCATTCTTCGTCAGCGGTTTTCTTGATTAGCCCTTGTGATACTCGCCGGGTTGTTAGGAGCTCTAGTTGGCTTCGTCGTTCTTTTCGCTTTCAAGTCAGATTGACTAGCGCTATCCTGTCTCCCGCATCAGTCGAGTCAAATGCCAAAAAAAATTTCACGGGACGCTGCGCTTGAAATTCTTTCCTGGTCCCTGCGGGCAAACATTTGGACACGCCTGCTTGGCGGTTGACTGGTCGGATGCGTAAGTCAACTAACTAGAAAAGGAGAAAGACCATGACAAACCAAACTACAAACTCAAACGAACCTGTCGCCCGTATCAAGGACGGCCTACTCCAGATCGCGATCTGGAAGAACGAGACCGAGAAGGGTCGCCCCTTCTACTCGACCTCGGCTGTGGAGCGGAGCTACAAGGACGACCAAGAAAAGTACCACGTGACAAACAGTCTCAGTGGTACCCAGTTGCTCCAAGCGGGGAGGCTCTACGCTCTGGCGTACGACCGGATCCGTGAAATGGAAGAAGCTGACTACCAAGCGAGCAAGGCTTAGCCTCGCCCGCTCCCCACGAGAGCCGCCTGGCAACGGGCGGCTCTTTCTTTTTGCTCAATCACCAAGTTGATGATGAGTTTCAAGCGCGCCGCCTATTTGTCGCCGTAAAGCACCCGCTTGATTGCTGTGCGTCGTTCGTCGTGTTCACGACCTGCCGTCGGTTCAAAAAAACGATTAAGCGCCGAGATGGTGGTGAACCGGACATTGCCGATCTTGTGGGACTCCAAGACTCGTCCCCGGACGCCCTTGGTGACCCAGCGGTAGATTGTTGAATGGTGGACCTTCTTACCACGCCTTTTTGGCAGCAGCTTGGTTACGTCGGTGAGGGCAATCGGAGTGTTCGGTTTCGGATCATGAAAAAAGCTCATCGGAGACGCTCCATTTATGTAAGGTGAGTTATTGGGAAGGAGACTGAAGATTTAGGAGTAGTTAGTGCTCGTGGCCGGTCAGCGTTTCGACCGTGATCTTGTCGATCGATGGGCTTGTTTCGGGGCGGTCGAACGTGCGGGGGCCAAGTTCGGTGAGTGACTTTAGCTTGCCGGAGGCGATTAGTTCAGCGAGTTCGCTCAGGTTGCGGCCTGTGATGGAGATGAGCATCTTCTCCATGCCCAAGAGGCCTAGCTGAAGGAACCCTGCGTCTCGCAGTCGGATTTCTCGTAAGTCGCAGTAGGCGTAACTAGTCTCTGCTCCGTGGCAGAACCGGACTTGGAACATTAGCGGCGATGGCTCGGTTGGCGAAATGCGTTTCCACGGCGCCTTGCTTGTCGACTGGATGGCGGCGTCTGTCAGTTTTTGGTTTTCGTTCGACGGAAAAGGTAAGCTGCCCATTGGTTAACTCCTCCTTGGCTGTGGTCGGTTTTGATGGCGGGTGTGCGTGTTGGTAAATCCTGGCTGCTTAACGAGGGCCCGTCCTGCACCTCGCACGGAACTTTTTCCCGCGCCACGTCGCTGCCACCACTCGCGGGCTCGCTCGATTACCGACTGCCGTCGCTTAACGTGACTAACGACTTGCTGGGATGGCCTGCGTTGCTGGGTTTGCTGTGAGGTTTGTTTTTGGTCTTTGACCAATTCGGTGGCCGAAAGCTGCTGGCCTGATCCTTGAATTGCCCGCCGGATGGCCGCTTTGTCATCGACGTAAAGCGTGACGTCCTCTTTGCCGCGAGACGCAGTAACGTAGAGCTGCTTGGCGTTGATGGCGGGCAATGACTGCGAGCCCATCGCGGCAATCGCTTTCTTGGCATCTTTGCCTTGGGCCGTTTGGCTGGTGATGACGAACCCATGATCGAGGTGACCGTAGTCCTTAGAGACTGTCATGCCGCTCTTGAGTTTCAGGTTGCCCCGCTTGTCAAAACCGGCGACCTCGTCGATCCGGCCGTTGCTGATGCGGCGTTTACGATCGGTTGCTGTGCCACCAAGACTGAAACGGACCTTGTCGCCAACTGCTAGACCGAGCTTCTCTTCGCGGTAGACCTCGAAGCGGCCAGGCGTCTCGATTGGAACCGGCTTTTTCGCGCCACCCGCTATGGGCAACAACGCCACCTCCCCTTGCTGGTCGACTTCGACGCGGTATCGCTCACCCCGGACGTAGCCACCCTTCACATTCTGATGGAACTGCACGACCAGGCCCGGTTGTCGATAGCATTCGGGTGTTTTCCGCTCGGCTTCAGTCAAGTTCAGTGACTTGAGTTGCACCAATTCGCGATCTTCTTTCCCTATCGCCCCCTGCTCCCGTAGCCCGTTGCGAATATGCTGGGTGACTGCTCGCCCCTCAGCATGCGTGGGCGACACCACGAGCGGCGTCTCTTTCCCTTTGGCTTTTAGGTACTCTTCGGCTAACAGGGCGTGCCGATCGTCGGTCGAGACTTCCTTTACCTTGCCAAGCTTGTCCAATAACTCAAAACCGGCGGCGAGCCCCGTCAGGTTCTGCTTCCTGTCAACGATTTCATTGCCGCGGCCGATCAACTCAATCGCTTCTTTGTAGCGGCCCCTTTGTCGTTGAATTTTTTCGACACGGGCGATACTTAGGCCCGCTTCTTGCTCCAGGATGCGTGCCGCTTCGCCCCGACGAGGGCTGGAATGCTGACGGGTATCTCCCGAGAGCACCACACGAGCGTTCTGTGCTTTGGCGATGTCGAAGATGCCGAGCATCGAGCGAGTGTCGAGGAGCCCCGCTTCGTCGACCCAGAGGACCTGGTCTTGAAGTTCGGGGTGCAGTTTTTCATTACGCAGCAGGTGCTCGACCGTTTGGGCTTTTGCAAACCCTTTCTCTTCGAGAACTTCTTTGGCTCCTGTACTAGGAGCAAAAACGAACAGTTTCTTGTCACTTGCCTCAATCGCCTCGGCCGCTTCTTGCATGAGCGAACTCTTGCCGGTTCCGGCTCCCCCCATCACGCCGGTGACCGTGTCACGCGAATTCAATACGTGTCGTACCGCCTCTTTCTGCTGATCGTTGAGCCATTCCCGCTTGAAGTGATGCTCTTGGCGAGCGATGGGCAGACGCGTACCACGTCCATCGCGAGCGTAGGCGATCATCCGCTCTTCTGCTTCAAGCACCTCCGGTGTGGTGACGTACTGTCGCTTGGCACCACGAACGTCGCGTTCTGCCTGGATCACCTCCTGCCGGTCGAGCTCGGTGGCGACTTCTTCAGGGGTAAGCGTTAATCCTTTTTCTAAAGCGGTGGCGATAACCGCTTGTTTTTCCACGGTCGATTGCCGGTAGAGGTGATGCTCGAGGGCGTACTGAAGTGCCTGGCGGGTTTTTTCGATACGGACCGTTTCGGTCTCTTTCCCTATCGCCCCCTGGCCAAGCATTTCCAGCTGCTCACGTTCGTGGGGCGTTAGCCGGTTCTCCCATTCTTTACGAAGTGTTTCGACCGTCGCCCCTTGGTCTTTCTTCTCGCGGGTCTTCAGGCCGAGTTTGGCTTTTTTTACTTCGTCGGTAACGCCATGTTCTTCGGCGAAGGCTTCTACTTGCTGCGTCCGTTGAGAAAACTTCTCGATGGTCGAGCGATCAATACCAACGATCTCCCAGCCCTTTTTTCGTTTGCCACCTTGGGTGTACTCCGTCGCTTCGACTTGGTAGCCAAAGCGGCGGAGCTTGCCGGCGAGCCGGGCTTCGAAGGCGGCTTGAAGGTAGGGACGGCTACGGACGATCTCTTCCATCTCGGCCGCGTAATGCTTTCCCTCGTCGTGCGTCCAGTTCAGGCAAAAGGCGTGAACGTGAAGGTGCGGGTCGGTCTTCCCTTCGACCGGGCGGGAGGTCTTATGTAAAAAATCTGCATAGATGAGCTTGCCCGTTCTTTTGCGATCTTTCGTAGCCGCTTTGGCCCCGTCTCTCACTCGGCGGCACATCAGGGGCTCGACATCGCGGGCCATCGTTTCATGAACCGCTTCACGCATCGCTTCGAGTATGCGATCGTCCTTCTTTAAGGCCCAGGCGATCGAAACGCTCTTCGGCACCGAATAGGTAAAATCTACGCCAGGGCGGCGGTCTTTACGGGTACGCTGAGCGAGTTTCGCTTCGGTGAGTGGGTGAAGCCCGGCTAGAAGACTGCAGAACTGCTCCTTGGTAACCATGGCTCCTTCTTCGAGGCCGAGTAGCTCCGCTCCTTTGCCGTGCCACTGGCCGTTCACCTCTTGACCGAGGTAGTAGTCGCCCTGTGTAAGCACTTTGTCGAAGTACTTCTGGGTTCCGGCGATGCTCTTGGCTTGAGTGGCGATCAGCATGGTAGCTACTTAGTGGTTACTGTGATTGGAGGTGAAAGCTTGGTAGGAGGATTGGTTAGGGGGCGTGGTTTTGTTGGGAAGGCTTTGGTGTTAGGGGGGTGGTTTGCTTGTTTGTTTAGGTTTGGGTGGTTGGTTAAGGGGTTTTGTATTTTTTGGAATAGGCATGTCTCCTAGGCGGTGCCCTAGGTAGCTTCAGCCTGCTGTGATTCGACCGCATGGTTCAACCTCCGAGTACGCCCGAGGCAAAATTGTCCACAGCCGTTTTTGGTTCACTCGCGAGCAATATCGCTTCAAGCGGTTCGCTGCTCGCTTTGGGGGCGGCTGCGAGTCGGACGCTGCCCGCTTCATCGATTTCAAACGGCTCACTGCCCAACACTTCACGGCAGCGGTTGGCGAAGCCTTTAAGATCCAGCCCGTGCTGTTCTTTGAGCATTTGCTTTGCCTTTTCTAGGAGTCTCTCTTGCTTGACACCCGGATGGTCGGTGGCCAGCTTCACAAGCACCTGCCGGACGTCCTCTTGGTTGGCGGTTCGCTTGGTCGGTTTGGGCTTCGCCTTGCGGCCACCTCGTCCGCGGCCGTCGAGTGGGTTGATCGCTGCTTCCAATGGCTTCAGGGTGATATCGATTTCCGTGATCCGCTTAGTGAGCTGCTGCTTTTCTTCGCGGAGTGGCAGGACAATCGCTTCGAGGGCTTCTTTACCCGCTTCGATGGGGTTCATGGCTTGGGTTCCTTGTTTGAGGTTGGGGAGAGAGGAAAGAACGATTGGAGCTAGGCTGCGTTGGGAGTGTCGCTGCTACGGGGGTGGTAGCCGCTTGGTAGCAAAGGGAGCCAAGTATCGGCACCGACGAGCTCCGTCACCTCGTGTCGGCAATCGGCGTAGACGTAGGCGACAACGATTTGGAAGCAGATCTCCAGCTCATGGCCGGTCGCTTCGCGTTCGAGGGCGATAAGGCCTAGCAATTCCGATTCGGTCCAGCCGTAAGCGTCTTGTAACTCGTCGTAAGCGAGCCAATGATGCCAGGTGGCTGTGATCTCGTCGGCTTCCCCGTTGGGGAAAGCCAGATTGCGGGAGTCGTTCTCCAGCAGGGCTTCGGTTAGTTGTTCAGAAAGTTGGTGCATGGTGAAACCTTTCATGTTTAAGGGAGGGTGCGCAAGGGTCGTTTTCTAGCGACTGCGACCGCGCCGCATCGCCCGCTTGGCTTGCAGCATCTGATGGAATTGACGTTTCTTTTCGGCCTTCATCTGCACATCGGGCGTCTGCTTCTTCAGCTCATGCTTGGGGCGGGCGCCGTGCGAAGGTTCCACGCGTCGCTCTCGCCATTTCTTCATCTTCTGGTCACGGCGAAGGTTGCGGGCCTGCTTCTCACGCTCGACCTGCGTGTGGACTTCTTTGACCTCGTTCCCCTTGGGTGTTGGGACGAGCTGCTTCTTTGGCTTGGCGAGTTTTTCGCGGGGCCCTTCATGGGCCTTGGAAAACTGCTTCTTCACTTGCGGGACTTTTGTTCGCAGCTTTGCTTTCTGTTGCTTGCCAGCTGCCGCTTGTTGAAAGCCGGGACGAACGCTTTTCACGTGCGAGAACGCTTTGGGACGACCGCTGAGAGAGGCGGCGCTGTTGCTGGGTTGTTTGGCCATGATGGCTCACTCCTGATCTTGGGTTAGTAGTTGAGGTTACGAACGACTGGTGGATGGGGACTGGGGGGATCTTCGCTCTTCGAAGACATCGCCCAGAGGTAGCGGCTTGAAGCATCGCCGGCCATCGATGCGAAAATCCTTATAGGCACGGCGATGGAGCCACATTGGTGAGCCGCCATCGGCCGGGAAAATAATCTGGTTGGCTGCGTGCTGTCGGAGTGTGTCTTCGACTTCGCGAGGGGTCATTAAAGGAACGATCTTCTCTCTGACCTCTTTAGCCATGAGTCCGCGGCCCTGCTTTTTCTTCAGCGTTCGCTTGCCGAGTTGATCCGATACCCACTTGGCGACATCCGTGTTGTCGTTGCTTACGCCAGAGATTTGTACCGTGGAGCTTTGCAGCAGGAGCGTGCAATGTTCTTCCCCGATCGCCTCTTTAATCTGAGAGATCTTCTGGGTGCCAACCCAGAGCATGCAGCCCGCTTCGCGAAGGTTGCCGAATCCGTTACTGATCGAGTCGAGGCCCTCCGCGTAGAGCGGGTACTCATCCAGGCCGACAAGCACGCTTGGTGACGGCTTCTGAAGGGTATTGCGAAAGTCGCGGCGGAGATAATAGACGCCCATCGCCGCCATCAGCCGGATATAGTGTTTGAAGTTGTTCTCGTTCCCAAGTCCTACGACGACATAGATCGTTGGTTTCTTCTCTCCCAGAGTGGGGAGTTCCAAGAGCGGGTTCTCAGTGCCCGAGAGAAAGTTCTTCATCCCCTCGCCTGCGATCCACCTAAGGTTCTTGGAAAGCGTCGTTTTGAATGATCCTCCTTCTTCGTCCGCCGCATCGATCATGAGCTTTGCTGCCGATACACATTGGCCGAGCGGGCAGTTGGCCATTTCGTAGACCGCGCCCGACCAAACCTGCTCGTCGTAGACTCCGGTCTCTAGGTTACGGGATTCGATGATCCGGGCGACCGTCGCCAGGTTTCGCAGCTCGGGGGGGTGCGTATGGCAGACCAAAGTAATCACTCCTTCAAGCAGGGTTCCCGCGTTGTCAGCGAAGTGTGGACCGGAGGACGCTTTCTTTTCCGGTAAGATCAGCGCCTCGCGGATTGCAGCGATCTGTTGCAAGCCGTCGTCGGTTGTCTCGTCAATACCGACGAGGACGTTACAAGTCGCCGAGGGCAGATCGGTTATGTTCAGGGGATCAAACACACTGACTGGCCCAATTTCGCTACGCCGCTTGCTAGTCACTTGAGCGTGCTCCCCCTTCATGTCGACGATCAAGCCTGCGCCGCCATACATCACGTAGTTGGGCCATTGAGAGGTGGCCGATTTTCCGGAACTGGTCATGCCGACCGTGCAGAGGTGCACTCCGGTCTTGATGCCCACCAGTCGGGGCATGATGTCATGCCGGAAAGTGGTAGCGCCTAACAAGATGTGGTCGGTCCAACCGAGTTTTCCTTCTTTGGTGCGGGGGATCTGCATCACACGGGCGTGGTACTCGTCGCGGTTTGCCCAGGTAGCGCTGTCGCCATTGCCAAGACGGAAAGTCTCGCGGAACCAGCGGTTACGGCTGAGGGTATTCGTCAGGCTGCTAATCGCCAGTGGACCGACAAGAAGCGATACCGGCACAAGAGCACAGCACGAAAGCCAGAAGGCTTGCTCTCGTCCTGCCTCTGCGCCGACTGAAAAGAATCCGAATCCGACAGCGGCCGTAGCGATCGAGAGGGTGATCGGTAAGCGGAGCCGTCGACGGAGCATGGGAAAGCCATAAGAGAGAAGGTAAATAATCGCGATGGCCCACGCCGTTTTGCCCCAAAACTGGGTGGTGTCGGATACGTGCTGCGAGCCTACTAGAGGCGATACCATGCAGAGCCAGAGGGCTGCCAGGGTGCCCCCTGTGAAAATGTTTATCAGGATACGGGGTCCGTAGTTATTCATGGAATGAACCTTGGTTGATGTTGAGTTCGTGGAGTTGGGTTAGACGATTGTGAAGTGCTCTCACCGCTCGGATTGAAACGAGGGTGACCGTTCGTAGAAATCAGCCGAATAACTGACGTTTGACGCGGCTGGTCGGCTCGGCTCTGAACGTTTGTGGTCAGAGCGGTTAAAAGTTGCCGGTAGGATCAGTAGCAACATGACCAGAGGTGTTAGGATCAATGCTTGGAGGTTGGCGTTGCGGTAGAACAGGCGGCAGGCATGTTTGGCCGACCAAAGGAAGCCACGCCAAATGACTCTGCGGAATAGGAATAGAAACATGGTTGTCTCTGCCGAAGCAGACCTTTCGGTGTTGGTAAGTAATGACTACGTGAGCTAATTGAACTTGCTGGCGTTTTGACTCCGCGCCTTATGTATCAGATGGTCCCGGTAGCCTTGCTTAGCCTTGGAAAGGCTGCCGTACCGATTGGCGACTGCAGCAAGGATAAATCGGGTCTCGCCTTGATTGGATGGCTTGAGTGTGAACCTGATCGTTCGCGACTCTTCGAGTACAACACGAACAAGCTCACTCTCAACTGGCGCGGTCAACAACATTTCCGGCTTGTGTCGGAACTGGGAGTAAGGGTCGAATTGCCAGCTCAATATCGGATCACCCTCTTCGTACTCTGGGTTCTCATAGGTCAACCATCCCCAGCCCATCAGCGACCGCCAAAGCTCCTTGCGCGACGTCTTCTCGGTGACCCAGGAACGCGCCATCGTGAGTGTGTAATGAAAGCTACTTGCCGCGTGAATCACCTCTTGATTTTCAGGTGTCCAAGGCTCGCGCCGCTCGTCCACATCAAGTTGCCAATCCCAGAATGCCTCTGAGGCACAAAGGTAGGGATTGGGGTCTCCGTCGAAACTTGTTTCTGGAATGCGGGTAGCGTCCAAGGTGACTAGGTTCGGATCGGGCACTGTGTTCTCCACGTTCGCTTCAGTAATCATCTCAATTTCCTTTCGCATGGCGGTTCTGGATAAGCCGGTGACAAGGCTGACACCCATACAGGGATGGGAGCAGCCCAAGATGCGCGCGGAAAACGAAAAAACTTTTTGCCAGTAGGCTCTGCAGGCTGCTGAATGACCTGGGAGCCTTTTTCCGCTAGAATGGGGCTCTCGTCGCCTTGTGAGCTATTGCCCTATGAATGAATCCAATCCAGATCACGATCCCTCTCACAACACTCCGCGTGAGATTTCACCGGCGGAGTGGTCGGCGCTCATGCACCGACTCACCACCCAAGCTGAGCGATCACTCTGGTGGATGCGCAAAGGAACTGTCAGCACCGAGGACACAGTCATGAGCACGCTGCGGACCTACTTGCGACAGACCAACGAAGGGGAGCTCCCTCCTTCCACCGACCCCGACAGCCTCTGGCCTGAGCTTGAGCGACAGCTCACACGAAAAATCGATAAAGCAGCAGCTACTCAGCGCTACCAGAAGAACAAACGGGCGGTACGGTACAGTGAACTGGCGCCACAGCATGATGGCCGAGCGGCTGAAGGAAGTTTCACGGACGCCGCGGCGAGCCCCGAAGATGTGGAAGCTTATGTTGCCCAGGCGCTGCAGCTACTATCCGATTCGATTGCTGACGAGGAGCTACTGCAGATCGCCCGCTTCAAACTGGAATGCCACACAACGGCGGACATTGCGCAACGCCTTCGTCTCTCTGAGCATCAAGTCCGTCGCCGCCTCGCGCAGATCCGTGGCCTGCTTGAGCCAGCACGTGAGGGCGATCCACCAGGGGGAGACGCTTGAGCGACCACCCCCGTACCTACTCCGCCCTTTCTGCTGAAGAGCAGGCGGCGGTGAGTGTTTGGATCGACACGTTCGATCAGAGCTACGAGTACGAGGGCGCCGCTGCGCTGAAGAAGGCGGTCAAGGCGGCGCCCGAAGAATTGCGGTCGGTTCTCATTTCTCAGTTGCTTCCTCAGCTGATCGATCACGACCGCAAACGGCAAGGCCGCACGCCAACACTCCACGAGCTGCGTTCACGTTTTCCCGATCTGGCCCAGGTCTTAAGCGACGCCTATCCGTTGCTTGCCGCGGGCTACCGGTTGCCGGTCGAGCTGCGGGGCTATCGCGTCTTGCGGGTCGTAGGCGAAGGGGGCCAGGCCATCGTGCTGCGGGCCCAAGACGACATGCACAGCGCCGTGGCGATCAAGCTCAGCGCGTCGCCCAAGCACAACGAACTGCTGCTCCGCGAGCGGGAGCTGCTCGGTCAGTGCCAGCACCCGGGCATCCCCGACGTCATCGCCTCGGGCGTTGATGAAGATCGAGCCTTCTTCGTGATGCCCTTCTTGCGCGGCATGACGCTTGCCGACAAGTACGCCACGCATCGCCCCACGGCCGAGGAAGCGGTGCGTGTCGCCACCGAGCTGTGCGGCGTAGTCGATCACTTGCACGGCCGCGGCATCCTGCACCGGGACATCAAGCCGCAGAACGTCTGGCTCGATGACTCGGGAGCGGTGAAGCTGATCGATCTGGGGATGGCGATCGACCGGTCGAGTTGGGGCTCGTCGCGAGCGGCGATTACTGAGTTCCACGGCACGCCGGCTTTCATGTCCCCGGAGCAAGCAACGGCCGATGGCAAGCAAGACGGTGAGCTTAGCGACTTATTCTCGATTGGGGCCGTGCTCTATTGGATGATGACGGGGCGCCCGCCCTGCGCAGCCGAGACCCAGCAATCCTCTTTGGAGCGTTCCCAGTCTGGGTTGATCGATCGTCGAGGGGTTCTGAGGCTCTCGAGCTACCCGAAGGCGCTCAAGAAGACTTGCCTTCGCGCTCTGGAGGCATCTCCCCAAGAACGATTCGCTTCGGTGGGCGAACTAGCCAACTCATTACAAGCGAAGCGGCGATCCAAGACCTCGCAAATGACGATGGCTGCCCTGGGGGTCGCCTTGGCCGTTGGTTTGTGGCAATTCAGTGAACCGATTGGTGAATCGCCACCCGATACCGATCAAGCTGCGGATATCAAACGAGGCGAGGCGGCGAGCGATCCGGGTGTCCCCGACCTCACGCCCGAGGCGGATGAGCGGGGTTCGTCGGATAGAGAGGAGATCGCCGAGCCGCCGGTACCCGAGCGGAAGCCCGAGACGCCAAGGCCCGCAACCCCAGGGCCAGACGACGACCCGGGCCATTCGCCTGCATCGCCTCCCGATGAAAGTCTATTTAGCGTCAAGTTGAAGAGCGCCCTGCGATACCAAGAGCCATTTGGGAGC
The DNA here is from genome assembly GCF_007741515.1 of Adhaeretor mobilis. Taxonomy (GTDB): domain Bacteria; phylum Planctomycetota; class Planctomycetia; order Pirellulales; family Lacipirellulaceae; genus Adhaeretor; species Adhaeretor mobilis. The sequence continues at coordinate 3,169,021 of NZ_CP036263.1, read as the reverse complement.
CGCTCAAGCAGTGGCAAAGATCAGGGCGTCCTGCTGGTCCAGCTACGCGACGACAAAACCCAGCTCCCCGGCAGGATCGAGTATCGGGTCGATGATCTGCCCTGGAAAACCCTGCGGCGGGGCGATGATCGCGTGGGCTTCCGCGCCTTCCTGAACGCGGACGAGGCTTCCAAACGCGGACCAATCTTCCTTCGATTCGTTGATGACACGGGGCAACCGGTCGCCGGCGTGAGTGGACCGCTTTCCTACTCGTACAACGTCGCACGCGATATCAAGAAAGAGAACGACCGCTTCGTCGAAGGGCTATTTCGAAACGCAGCGACTGGGCGCTGCATGGATCATACGGGGGCGGGATGGGTCATCGACGCGGAGTATTCCGAGCGGTACTCGACCGCTGTACGCGACCTCTTGTACACCAATGATGAATCCAAGCCGATGCGGTCGGTCGCTCGCCAGATTGCTGTGCTTATTGGGGCGAGAGGCCCTAAAGACGGCAGCCGACCGTCTTACACGCTCAAGCAGGCGTTTGCGTTGGTCAGCAGCGACGTCCGGTCTTCCCCCAACCTCTGGGTGAAGCTTGAACTGAGGAACGACAAAACCACTGAGCCAACTCTCTACACCCGCGCTAAAGTGGCCGTCCGCAAGTACGAGGAACAAGCGACCGCGTGGTTTGAGTGGCTGGGTCCGGAGGACGAAGCGGCTGTCTTCCGCGCTGGACAACTCTCTCTGAACGGCATCCAGAATGCTCTGCCACGCCTCACCCACTTGGTGATCGTTGGAGAGTACCACGGTGGAACGAGCAAGAGCGAAGGAACGCTTACGTCGAACGATCCGTCGGCACCCTGGAGGCAATCGAGCCCAATGACGTTCGATGTCTCGAAGCTCAACGGCAAGACAACCTTCCGTCTGCCGCCTATTTGGTCGAGCGTCACGATCCGTGGTCGGCTCGGCAATGGCAAAACGACCCCCGGGCTGAACATACGTAACCATGGGGTGAGCTGTGGTGTCGCCCTCAAACCGGTCGCTTCCTCATCCGAGTCTTGCGCAGTCGAGGCGTACCTGTTCGTTGCCCATGACCAGCTCCCGGTCAAGGACCTCAGTATTCTGAGGCACCTGCCCGACGCTGGCCAACTGCCGGCAAAGGCTGCCCGGGACTGCCTCGCCACCCGTCTGAAGCTCAAAGCCATGCTGCCTCCTGGCGCTTGGCGAGCCGACTTCTATACGGACCGGGAGTTTGAGCACCCACTGTCAGCGACTTCCCCGGGCATGGTTTATGTCCAGTACACGAACCGGGCGGGAGACGTCTTGGGGGACACGACCTACCGGATAAGCCCCTCCCTGTTCGAGGAGTGGGTCGAGCATGGGCTTGGCCATTTTCACCTGCCAGGTATATCTGCATTCCAGAGCAAGACAAGAGGCTCTCAGGGTGAGTGACGAGTGCAGCTCTGGTCCATGCCGTTGCAGACCCTGCGAAAGTAGGCAGTCGCGTGCTTCACTGGATTGTTGACACGGCATGCGGCGCGGTCGGTTAGCACCAATCCAACCGCGGCTCCTACTCGTCCTAGAGCTCCACAAGCCTCAGCCCAGCTTTGTTTACTGATATGCAATTCGGCTCGTCGGCGATAAGCGGCCTCAATGACGTCGCTCCAGGCAAGTCGCTTCGAGCTATACGGCAGGTGTTCCCGGAAGCGTTCGCTAGCGCTCCGCACAAGCTGGTGGATCGTTATCGTCCCTATCGCCAAACTGGCCTCAGACCTCGGACTCTGGCACGAGCTTTCGGGGTGGAAGAATGGTTCCCTTTCTCTTCTTTTTTTAACTGGATTGGTGTGTTCTGAGTGCGCGACCTTTTGTGCGTGTCTGCATGGTCTTTTCGGCGTGGTGGGGGCAATAGGAAAAGAAGTTGTTGGTTGCTCTTTCTGAGGAGTGGCTCCTACTCCCATCGATTCACGGATCGCCTTGGTGAGGGCTGTGTGGCGTTTGGAGAGTGTACGCAGTCGCGATAGGTCGATGTGGCTGCGCAGCTCGAAGGCGATTTCGCGGTAGGCCGACTCGTAGCCTTCCAGCTGGGCGGGATCAGCCCCCTCTTCTCTCCACTCCAGTAGCAGTGAGCGAACCTGACGACGGCATTCGGAAATCTCCCGTTTTGTCGCCCGCCAGGCCTCGGCGTAAAGTTGTTTTTCTTGCAGCTTGGCTTCCAGCTCCTCCTTGAGATAAGCCAGTGGCGCTAGGTCGACGCCATAGGCGAATAGCAGCCGGCCCGTCTTCGGGTCGCGGTGGCCGAACCGTTTGTGGTTGCCGCTATCGTTCCAGGAGATGGCACCTAGTTCAAAAAGCTGCTTTTCTAGTTTCTGGATTTGCCGCTCGCCGACGCCCAGATCCATCGCTGTGCGCGACAACGATTGAAACACGATCGGACGACTCCCCTCCTCCCAGTCAGCTTGTGTTGTGTATGCCATGTAGTAATCCAAAAGCTGAATCATCCGCGGCGTGAAACCGGCCAGCTTGCCGACTCGCTTTACTAGCAAGAGCAGCTGGTAGCGGTCAACGGTTTGATCGAGGCCCGTGAAGTCGAGGCACTGCTCTTGAGAGTGCCGGTACTGGTCGGAGGCTACGCGGCCCCCTCCTTGAGGATACTGATTGACTGTTGTCTCTTGCATTCATGCATTAGCGTTCCCTCATCCGTGCGAGTCCACAAGATGCGATAGTCAGGCCGCAAATAAACGCTGCCGAACCAGAAAAGGTTTGCATCTTTCATTAAAGAGCGCTAGGGTAAGTTATCAGATCAACGCAAAGACGCTCTTTGTCTACAAACCACCGCGCCAACGGCGGTTTTTTCTATGGTCTCGTGACTTCTTTCGGGTGACGCCCTCCTTGGTCGTGGGTTGAAAGAAAAGACCCTGCTCGCGAATGGAGTAGGGGATCAATTCCGCCCTCAGTTCCTCTCGAAAGAATCCCCAAGAAAAGGAATCGACTGCCTGACAGTAACACATTGTCAGAGCGTCAATCAAGTTGACAGCGTCTGACAATACACCTGACTGAAAAAGGTGTTGCCGTTCAATGCGATACGCAGCGTCCTGACAACCTAGTTAGATACCTGACGTCAGGTCTGATCGTCCACCGGTCCGATTGTCAGGCTGATCTGACAGAAAGTTTTGCTCGCCTTTCGGTTCCACTTATGGCACGCTCTTCACTGAAGTTGCTGTCAGGAGTTGTCCAACATGTCCAAAGTGAGTGTCAGGGAAGCCGCCCTTTTAACCGGCAAGAGTCGCGAAACAATCAATGCCGCCACCAAGTCGGGTAAGCTCTCGAGTTCGCGGGATGGCAAGAACAAGAAGGTCATCGACGTTTCAGAACTGGAGCGGGTCTATCCGCTGGTGAAGACGATTGACCAGATCAATGCGCCGTCCAATGCTGTCAGAGATCGTCAGGACTCGTCCGATTTGGACGTCAGGGCAGAGATTGTCCGATTGACCGAGAAGCTCGCTGCTAGTGAATCAACGCAAGAAAACCTGCTCTCGGAACGGACGCGCGAACGGCGACAGCTGGAAGATGAGATCGCCAATTTGCGTGAGAACCTTGCCAAGTCGCAGGATCAGCACAGTAAGGCCTTGCTGCTAATTACCGACCAGTCGCAAGACACTACCGACCGAGTAGGGGACTGGGGAAAATCGATTAAATCCCTAGAGAAGCGGATCGCCAATCAGGAAGAACAAGCCCGCCGGGAACGCCAGTTGAGTGAGGAGGCCGAGCGGAAGCTAGAGCGTTATAAGCGAGCGTTGCATGCAGAGCGGAACAAGTCGCTCTGGCAGAAGCTATTCGGGTGAGGGGGCTACTAACATGAACTACTTGGATCGTGCGTCGGAGGTGGAGGCCTTCAAAAAGCTCAACCTGAGTCTTATCGCTAGCGCCCACGGCTATGAAATAAACCGTCGCAAATCGACACGGCATTCAGTCCTCATGCAGAGTGGGAGAGACAAGATCATCGTCGCCCAGAACGGCTCGCACTTTGTCTACTGCAGTGTCTTCGATCCGAGTTCAAGCGGAACGGCCATTGATTTCGCTCAACGAGTGATCGAGCCGGGATGCTCGTTGGGTCGAGTCCGTCAATTGTTACGGCCTTTCCTGAACTCGGGCTACGTTACCAACGTACGCGAGCAATACGCCACGCGGTATGCCGAAACGATCCGGCCGAGCGAACCCGACCTACTAGGCGTCGCGGCTCGGTACTCCACTTTCGACCCTATTGCCCAGCCTCATGCTTATCTTTGCGAGACGCGTGGGATTCCATTTAATATGCTGCAAAGTGAACGACTGCGGGGACGCGTACGCTATTGCCCGCGACGTGGTTCGGTGGTGTTTCCGCACTGGGGAGCGTCCGCGGGAGGAGGGGACGACCATCGCCAGTTGGTCGGCTACGAGATCAAAGGGGCTGACGTAAATATGTTCAGCAAAGGGGGCCGTAAGGGGCTTTGGATGTCTGCCGGATTTACTGGTGACCGCGTGCTTGCTTTTGCGGAGAGTGGCCTTGATGCCCTTTCTTACCTTGCTGTTCGTGGATTAGAGGGCCTTCGCGTGGCTTCGCTCAGCGGGCGGATGAACCCGCAACAACCGGCACTAGTGCTCTCAGCGATCCGACGCATGGAGGAGGGGGCTCAGATCGTCGCTGCGTTCGACAACGACGAGGCGGGCGACGCACTGACTGCTCACCTTGCTGAACTTGTGAAGCAATCAGGCCGGGTCGATCTTGGTTATCGCGACGACCGCCCCGCCGAGCTTGGCGAAGATTGGAACCAGGTTCTGATGCGGTCACGAAGTTCCGTTGCCGCCTCGTTCAATGCGCCAAGTATCGGACAATAGGAGGAGGGGAGACCGATGGCCAAACCCGCCTCGCCCAGCTTAAAGAAAACGCTCGTGATCAAGCGACTGCTGGCGGCGAAATTTAAGAGGGTGGCAGGCCTTTCGCCCAAACGGACAAATAAACGTCGTCTGACTCCTCAGCTGAAGAAGCGCCGGAAGCCCCGACGCAAACCCAGGCTGCAGCCCCGGCGAACGCCACGACCAAAGCGGTAGCTATGCTACCTAACCTCGGGGTTTTCACCAGCAAATAGGGAATTGCCTAGCATTCTGGCTTAGGTTGACTTGCTGCGAAGTCAGCCTGCTCTTGCTCCAGGATCTGCTCATAGGCTCGCAGCAGAAGCTGCCCTGCTGCCAAAACATCACGTCCGCTGAATGATTGGGAAGACTTGTACTCGTCACCCTGCTTGTAGGTGCGTTCAATGGTGGCGGAATAGAAGGCTCCTTTGTCGGATTCGTTTTTCCAGATTGCTGCTTTGATATAATGGTCTTTGAGGGTCGCGATTGGACCTCCTGAGGTGTTGCTCATAGTGTCACTCCTTTAATAAGTTACTCGACATCAGTGTCAAGGACGACGCTACGCTTGATTCGTAAAGGAGTCAACTTTTTATCGGTCAGCCATCCTTCAGTCCCAGGCCGGGGGATGAAAGTTCTGGCCATCTCAACCAACTCTGTTCGAGTCTGCTATCTTCACAAGAGGTTGAAGGATCCGGTTCACACTCGGTCTTTGGCGGAGACGCAATTTCTAAAGTCCATTGAGTCATGCGAAACCCGTTCCAGCCGATTGCAATCAAGCCAATAGCTGTGGATCTAGCCGCTTGCGGAATCGGTAGTCGCAACTAACTATAGGTTGGGGCTCAATTTTGCGCTTCGAAATTGAATATTCAAGGTTCGCAAGGAGGGTAGCTAACATTCTGTCCGGGCTTGGGCTCTACTTGGCGCAACTGGTTCAAGAGATGAATCGTTTCACCATGAAGATTGACGTTTTCTTCGACTTCTTCATCTAGAATGGTTTGCAACCGAGAAATGGCGAGAGATGTGACTTCAGCTAGTCGACCGTCTTGCCACAAACCGTGATTTGCTAGGATGTAAACCAAGTAAGCCGTTGCTCTGATTTCAGCCGAGTTGTCGTGAACGTCTTGCTCGAACGATTCAATTACTTTGTCGGCTAGCCGACTCTCTTCGAAGAGCCGGCCTAGTTCATTTAACGCTCCATCGTTCTCCAGTGGTTTGTATCCCCAATCTCTCATACGATCGATAGTAAAGTATGCGGTACACGAGCGCAAGAAAAAAAAAGTCAACGGCAGGTACCGGTTGCAATTTTCCTGCACTTCGATTTATTGTTGAACGATGATGAGCGAAAATTATTCCCAGCTAACGATTCTCTGCCCGTTGTGTCAATCGTTGAGTGAGGGTCCTCATATCACAGCGGAAATCACTTGCCGTACGGTGCGTTGCGGAGAGTGCTACGATTTTCTAAAGCCCGGAGTTACAGCTGCCGTTCGATGGGAGCATCCCTGGCAGGCGATCCACTCGAAGTCCAATCGCGGCACATGATTTTCCCTAATCTTTATTATCACATTGGCAGAGCGATCAAGTCGCACGATGAAAAGCAGCCCTAAAACATGTCAAGTTGCGTCCCTGTCTCTGCATCAGGCTTCGGCGGCTTTAGCAACTCCAATACTGCCGGAGCTGCAATATCCTCCCCAATAAAGTTGATGTCTGACTTCGACGAAGCCTTACCGAATGGCGAGTCCTCCACCGGGACTTCGCGAATGACACCGCCGCTCAGGTTGAAACCGATACGGTAAGTACGATGGCATTCAAAGGTGAGGGTGTTTTGCCAGACGGCCCAGCCTTTGAGGCCGTTGAGCCCCAGGTTGATCGCGGTCATTTGGGCACAGCGGTGGTCTACGTCCTGACCGACAAACTCCCAGTTGGGATGCTTCTTGCCGACCGACAGCAGAAAGCGGCCTGACCCGCAGGCGGGATCATTCACGGAGCGTGGCTCTTCGCCATCGTGGCCGGTCGTCATCTCGACCATCAGCTCGCATATGGCGTCAGGTGTGAAGAACTGGCCGCGTTCGCCATAAGTGATGCCACCGGTAAAGATATCGCCAAGCACATCCTGGCCGGTCTCTTCCATCGCCATGACGAGTGAGCCAAACGCTTTGCCCACCAAATCAATGCCACGCTCGCCTTCTTTCCCTTTGGCGTATCCCTTGGCGACGGTTTGCAGATACTCTTCTTCCATCGTCTGCCCTGACAAGCTGCACCGCACAAACGTCAGGAAGTCTTCGAACGCTTGGCCACGGCTGAGGCCCGCTTGAGCGGCAGCCGCATCTAGGTGATCCAGCACGTCTTTGCTGGCTGCGAGTGCGAATTGCTCCTTCATCCGCCAGCAGTAGCACGGAAAGGACGCCGACTGCAAGAACTGCGATTCGCTGAACGCTAGCTTTATAGGAAGGGCAACCGGAGTCGCTTCGTTGTGTACCGTTGTCGCGCCGACTACTTCTTTGGCGTGTCTGTATTCGGCATGCCTCGTAGCCTACGATAGGTCTCTTCGCTGAGTCCGGCCGTGATAAGCTTCTGGAACAGGTCATCATTCATGAAGCGGGCGAAAATATCCTGGTTTTGGTCAATTCGTTCAATAAAAAGTGCTTCGAGTAGGTTCTTGAAGACCAACTCGAACTTGTCCGCAGGGTTGACCTCGGCAGCTCGCTTTAACCCTTCATCACGCATCGCCTCTTCAACAAGCTGATCGAAGAACAACTGGTCAGCATCTGTGAAATCAGTTCCGAAACGATCATTGACCACGTCAATCAGGCGTGAAAGCGGCACCTCTTCTTCACGGACGATCCCGGTTCCGACCTCGACAGGGCCGTCTAGTTGGCGTAGCTCGGCATCGGCAAGGCTGATCGAGCCTTCACTGATTTTTTGAAGTCGGTAGTAGTCCAGCCGTACTTCGTCGTCGAACTCGTAGGTCGGCCCTGTCTGCCTTTTAGGAAGTTTGGGAGCTAGGTGTCGAAGGTAGGTGTAGAGCTTCTCAAGATCGGAGTCTTGATAGGGGATAACTTGGCTAAGGAAGGCATATAGGTTGCGGTAAGCTGCTAGTTTGCCGCGCCAAAGCTCTGCCTCGTCATTGTCGTCCGATTGCTTGACCTTGAATCGGGACACTGCCGGATCGAGCGTCGCGTTCATCGCCTGGTGGTCAGCCGGGCTTTGCTTGCGTCGCGGCTTGTAGTAGATCGCAGCGAACCGCTCGACTTCTTCGGCCAAGTAGACTCCTGACGCGTCGAGTTCGGCCTTCACCTCGTACATCTTTGCCGGGTCTACGTCCTCACCAAGTTCTGCACCGTCGAAGTAGGTCTTGAATGCCGTCTGTACCTCGTCGCGGTTGTCTTTGACAAAGTCTAAAACAAAAGTGTCCTCCTTGAGTGGGTGAGTGCGGTTCAACCGCGAGAGCGTTTGCACCGCTTGAATGCCCGAAAGCCGCTTGTCAATAAACATCGTATGAAGCAGCGGCTGATCGAAGCCAGTTTGGTACTTCTCCGCGACGAGAAGCACCTGATAGTCGGGCGTTCCGAAAGCTTCAGGCAACTCTTTCTCTTTCACGCCGTCGTTCATCTCTACTTCGGTATAGCTCACATCTTTGAGCTTGTCGTCGGTCACGGTGCCTGAAAAAGCGACGAGCGTCTTGATTGGATACTTTCGCTCACGGATATACTTATCGAACGCTTGCTTGTAGCGTACTGCCTCTAAACGCGAACCAGTCACGACCATCGCCTTCGCACGACCGCCGATTTTATGTCGAGTCACCGCATGGAAGTGCTCAACCATAATCTGCGTCTTCTGGGCAACGTTATGCGGATGAAGTTTCAGGTACCTGGCAAGTGCCCTAGCCGCTTTCTTCCGCTCGACGTTCGGATCATCGTCGCTAGCCCGCAGTAAGTGAAAGTAGGTCGCATAAGTAACGTAGTTGCGGAGTACGTCGAGAATGAAGCCTTCTTCGATCGCCTGCCGCATCGTGTATCGGTGTGGCTCTCGGTCTGAGCCGAACACCTTGAGTGTCTTGTGCTTCGGCGTTGCCGTGAACGCGAAGAAACTAAGGTTCGCTTGACGACTCCGCTTGGCCATCGAACGGTAGAGTTCCTCTAGCTTCGATTCCCCGTCTTCTTCGGCAGCCTTCTTCGCTCGGTCGGCAAGGTCTTCACCGCCGAGGACCGCCTTCAATTCAGTCGAGGTCTCACCCGACTGCGAACTGTGGGCTTCATCAATGACAACAGCGCATTTGCGAGTAGGAAGCAGCCCGCTCGCTTCCTCGCCGCGTTCCTCCGCCATTTTGAGAAGTTGGCGAGAGACAAACGGAAACTTCTGGAGCGTTGTGATGATGAGCGGAACAGAGTTCTCTAGGGCCTCGGCGAGCTGCCGCGAGTCGTCGTCGATCTTTTGGACCACCCCCATGCGGTGCTCGAACTGGTAAACAGTGTCTTGAAGTTGTTGATCGAGCACGACGCGATCGGTCACGACGATGACCGAGTCAAAAATCCGCTCGTCCTTCGTGTTGTGCAGCGATGACAGGCGATGAGCAAGCCACGCGATGGTGTTGCTCTTGCCGCTGCCGGCTGAGTGCTCGACCAGGTAGTTCGTGCCCGGCCCCTTCTTCTCGGTCGCTGCGACGAGCTTGCGAACGGCGTCGAGCTGGTGGTAACGCGGGAAGATCATAGTTTCCCGGCGAACTTTGGTGCCGTCTTCGGTCCGCTTATCCTCAATCTGTAAATGCAGAAATCGGGCGAGTAGGTCGAGGAAGCTATCCCGTTCAAAGACTTGCTCCCAGAGGTAAGCCGTCTTGTAGGAGCGGCCTGCTGGGTCGGCTGGATTGCCGGCCCCGCCTTTATTGCCCCGGTTAAATGGCAAGAAGTAGGTTGCCGTACCCGCTAAGCGGGTTGTCATGAAAACGAGATCAGGATCGGCGGCGAAGTGAACTAAGGTTCGCCGCTTAAACAGGAAGATTGGGTCGTTCGGGTCGCGGTCGTTCTGGTACTGCCGCTTTGCGTTATCGACCGTCTGACCGGTCATCGGGTTCTTGAGCTCGATCGTGACGAGCGGAATCCCATTGACGCTCAGCACGACATCAATCGACTTCTTCGAGTCTGACTTGTAGTAGAGCTGCCGGGTGACGCCGACCCGGTTGGCGGCGTACTTGGCCGCGAGGTCGGGGTTCATGCCGTGGGCCGGCTTGAAAAAGGCCACGCGTAGTGTCCGTCCGTAACACTTGAAGCCGTGCCGTAGCGTGGCGAGCGAGCCGTGCGAGTCCATCCACTTGCACAGGTCAGCGATAATTTGATCGCCGGTCCGCTCGCCGTGCAACTTATGCAGGCGAGACCATTCCTTAGGCTGGGTCTCCCGGATAAAACCGAGCACGACCTCGGGGAAGATCGCTAGCTCGCAGTCAAACGCAGGGCTTGGCACCGAGACGTAGCCATGATCGACGAGATGGGTGTCGATCACGGTCTCGAAGGCGGCTTCTTTGGTGGCAGTGTTACTCATGCGGTGATCCTCAGCTTCTTACGCACGAGAGCGACGACGATTGGACTGAATGGCTCTAGTTCGCCATCTTCGCTCGTTATCTCACCGAGAAGTTTCTCAAGCCGCGGTTTCCGTGGTTTACGAGCTTGCTCGTACCACTGAAAAAAAGCATCTAGCTTGCCCTTGCGATTCGCCTTCAAACGAGAATGGTTCAAGTTCAAGAAGTCTTCTAACTCGCGGGCAAACTGCTCATCGTCGGAGCCAATCCGACCATCCGCGAAATAAAACTTGATTCGTCTCTCAATCACATGCGCGGGATCGGCTGGATTGAATGACAAGTCTTGATCTCCTTTGCGGGTGTCGCAGTGCTGGTCCTGATACTGCTGCCCCACCCCGCCTTGGCAAGCTGCGAGCAGATTGCCATAGGTCAATTCCGAGTCTTGGTTCCCAGACTGGCACTTCCAGTGCTCGATCTTCATCTCGTCCGCATTTGCGCGTATACGAGTCGTGCAGTAACAGCACAAGCCTTGCTGCTCGCTCACCAATGATTTGCGAAGTTCTTGCTTTGCGTCGGACGACAAATTGGCATAGCTGGTGTGTGTTTTTGCGCGATGCTCTGTTAAGCTCGCCGGCTCATTGCATTTCTTGATGGACCTCATTCGTCGTCACCCTCCATGAAGCTAATAAGCGAGCGGATGCGGGTGACATCGGGATCGCTCTCACCGGGTTCTCTCTCAAGTTCGGCAAGCAGTTTCTTAGCGGTTGCGTAGTCTTCGTTCGCTGCTGCTTCCGAAGCTTCACTGATCTTGTCAGCAATCTTCGCTGTCTGAGCCGGCGTTCCCATGATCTCCTCAAGTACACGCCCTGAACGCATCCCGTAGGAATGGCCAGGGGTGTAGACGCCGTCATCGCCGATGATCTGGATATGATCGTTCTGCACTTCGCCGATCACCTGCGGCGAGTGGGTTGTCGCGATGAACTGGCATTTGGGAAATGCCTCTGTCAGATTCCTAATAACTCGCCGTTGCCACCTGGGGTGCAAGTGCAACTCGATCTCGTCGATCAAGACTACCGCTTCTGCTTCCTTTGCTGGATCGTCGGCGGCAGCGCTTGCCTGAGCCAGACGACGAGTCAGGTCGAGCACCAGAGCGAGTGTGCCTCGCTCTCCGTCAGAGAGTTTCTGCACTACGAGCGGCGTGCCATCGCGATCGACAAGCAACGAAAGCTTTTCGTCGTCACTTGGCCTCAGATTGGCGTACCCGGGCAGGAAACGCGTCACCGCCTGGGCAAGGTCATCCAGCACTTTGGCGTCAGACGGCCGCTCCTGCGCCAACGCTTGGCGAGTCTTCATCCAGCTCGCGAACTCCGAAAGCCGAAGTTCTCTATTCGCGAATGCATCGCTGTACGCCGTAGTGTAGCTCTGGCTACCGGAAGACTTGCCAGTCCGCGGCTGTGCCTCGGAGGGTAGTGCCCGCCGCGTCGAGAAATACACGCCTAGCCCACGATTCACAGACGCATTCGACGGAACGACGGGCGGTGCCGGGCCGATGTATTCCTCTCGGTCGGGCGTCTCGTGGACGGTATCGCGAGGATTGCCAGCTCCGCTTTCCTTCTCGCTATAGCGTGACCGTTGGCGGTGGTAGACCCTCTGGTAGGTCTCGCCTTCAATCCACAGGTCGCACTCGATGGTGAAGGCATTCGCCCCTTCACGGATATCATCTAGCTCGAACTGATCCGCGGGCTTACGGACCTTGTGCCGCTCGGAGAGTACCTGGGCAAGGCACTCCGCTAACGCTTGCAGGGCAGTCGTCTTTCCGACGCCGTTGACGCCGACGATCAAGTTGAAGCCTGGCTGAAACTTGAACTCAGCGGCCTCAATCGCCCGAAGGTTTGCAAGTTGGAGTCGTTCAACTCTCATGTGGCTGCCTCCACTTTCTGTGCGCCTGAGACAGCAGCTGCTATCAGCGCCGCCCGTCGTTCTTTCAGCAGCGTGACCGTCTGCAGATTGTTCGATCTAAGTGCATCAATGCGTTGCAGGGTTTGGTCGAGGTATCTGCATATAGCAACCTGCTCATCAAAAGGAGGAAACACCAGCCAAACGTTCTTGACCGAATCCTGTCCGATGTTTTGCATCGAGTTGCTTGCGCCTGTTGCATCCCGCTCGAACTCGTGTCTGCCCGGGGCCGAACGCAACAGATAGACCAAGAAGGGCTTGTGTGCCGTTTCCTCGTTGACTTCGATGCGATAGAGCTTATCGCATATTAGGAGCTTCGGTCTGACTTCGCGAACAAGGGCTGTGCTTCCTAGCAGCTTGGTCGTGTTGGAGCGGCTCATCAACAAGTCGCCGGGTTTCACTTCGAGTTCGACTATTGGATCGAGTGATGGCGGCAAAGTCTTATTCTGGCTTGTGTCAAACTCCGGGCCGTTGACGCATCCGGCCTTGAGCACCCCCCATTCGTCCAGCTCAGCCGGGACATTTAGGCACTGTGGCGACCATCCCTGCTCAATGCCGAGCATGTGGAACTTGAACCGATCGACTGACCAATGCTCCGGAATCTCCCCCAGCCACTCAACGCCCGAGTCACGCATCGGGGCGTCGGGGTTGAGGCCGCGGGTGACGGCGTCGGTGATGAGGGCCCGGCGTTTCTCCGCCAGCAGCTTCAACAGCCGCTCTTTAGCCGCGATCATCGTGTCGATCTTCGCTGTCTCACGGTCGAGGTAGTCGGCGATTGCCAACTGCAACTCATAGGGAGGTGCGACAACGCGGAATCCAAGGTATTGATCAAGGTCTAAATTCTGTATGCCAGTGGTCTGCTTGATCGCAAGGGTGTTAAGACGTGCTGAATAGATGGCAGCGTGCAGGTACGCCCAGAATCGTGCATCGTGTTCACTTCTTAGCTCTAACCTTGCAATGAAGTTAGAGCAGACCGCTTCGTAATCGCCATCAAAGCGAACAACGCATCCCACAGGTTGGTTGCTGCCTCCCCCGGACTTCTCAATGAGTAAGTCATTCTTAACGAGCTGTCTGCCGTTTAGCTCGCTCTCAGAGTAGCTTCGCTTAGTTGGCGGGCTGTCGTCTACGCATAGCCGCACTCTATCAAAATCGGCAACCCGCACGCAGACTATTCCGGTGTCGTCTTCCGGCTCGGCTCCCCACACCCCACCGACCACACTTCGGAGTGATGTCTTGATGCGGAGCTTAGGCCAGCTTTGTGAACGGGAGGTTTCCCAGAGTTCAGCGATGTCTCCTTGCTCTAAGGCTTCGTTTCTCACGTCGTCACCTCCTTCAGCAGCCGAAGAATCTCTTCCTCGGCCTGCTTCAACTCGGCGTCGATCTCCGCGAGCGGACGGGGCGGCAGGTACTCGTAGAAGTAGCGGTTGAAGTTGATTTCGTAGCCAACCGTGTCTTTCTCCCGTTCCATCCAAGCGTCGGCGACATAGGGCCGGACTTCACGCTCGAAGTAGTCCTCGATGTCGTCAGTGAGCGGCACGTTCTCGAAGTCGCGAAGTGACGTGTCAGGCTCGTAGTCCGAGTAGGGTGATTTCTTCTTGCCACTCGCCTTGACCGGCTCAGCCTCGGGCTCCTTGGTCGTGAAGACATCGCGGAACAGCTTGTACTCGCTTGCCTTCCACTTCGAGTCGTTCGCTTTGATGAGCTTGCGGACCTTGCGATCGACCGCGTTCCAATCTTCGAGTGGCTTGCGGCCCAGTTGCTTGTCAATCGCCTGTACATCGTCGAGCAAGTGAGGCACCGCGTCGAGAAAGCGGGCCTTGTCTTCGACGGTCATCCGATACCGCAGTCGGAGAGGCCGCTCGACCGTCACGCGGGTATAGCCGAACTCTTCGTTCTTGAAAATTTTAGCCCGCCCGTTCGCTCTAGCATTGCCGTAGCCTTTGACGATCTCGCTGATCTGATCAGGCTCCGGCCCACCGTCTGCGTCGGGCCCCTCGCCGATCTTGCGACGCTTGTCGCCGAGGCTCCGCTTCATGGGGATGAACAGCTCGCGGGCGTCGTACAGCAAGACCTTGCCCTTCCGCTTCTTCTCTTTGCGATTGGTGACAAGCCATACGTAGGTGCCAATTCCCGTGTTGTAGAACATCTGCTCCGGAAGCGCAACGATGCCTTCGAGCCAATCGTTTTCGATGATCCACTTGCGGATGTTGCTCTCACCCGAGCCAGCCCCGCCGGTGAACAGAGGCGATCCGCTGAACACAATCGCCAGCCGCGATCCGTTTTTCTGACGTTTGGGGTCGTTCGGTTCAAACTTAGAGATCATATGCTGCAAGAAAAGCAGCGAGCCGTCATTCACACGGGGTGTCCCCGCCCCAAAGCGACCAGCAAAGCCAAGCTTCTCATGTTCCCGCTTGATTTCTTTCTGCTGCTTTTTCCAGTCGACGCCGAACGGCGGGTTGGCAATTAGGTAGTCGAAGTTGTGACCCTCGAACTGATCATCGATCAGCGAGTCACCGTATTGGATATTCTCGCCGGCACCGTTGTGGGCAACCTCTTTGATGAGCATGTCGGACGCTGCGGTCGCGAACGCTCGCTTGTTGTAGTCCTGCCCGTAGGTGTAGAGGAAAGCATCGGGGTTATGCTCATTCATGTACTTTTGAGCTTCTGCTAACATCCCACCGGTCCCGCATGCCGGGTCAAGCATCTTGGTCGCTGAACTCTTAGTCAGTAGGTCATCGTCCGGAGAGAAGAGAAGGTGGACCATCAAATGGATCACCTCTCGCGGGGTGAAGTGGTCCCCCGCAGTCTCATTGGCTAGCTCATTGAAACGACGGATGAGGTTCTCGAATGCGAGTCCCATGTCTTTGTTCTCGACCTTGCCCTGCGGAGGCGGAGCTAGGTCAATGTCTGCAAACTTGGAAATGACCAAATAGAGGATGTTCGACTCCCGCATCTTCTCGATTTCGGCGGTGAACTCGAAATACTCGAAGATGCGGCGGACGTTCTCGGAGAAGCTCTCGATATACCGGATAAGGTTCTGATCGATGTTGTCCGGGTCGCCCTTGAGCTTGGCGAAGTCGAGCGGCGACTTGTTATGGAACTTCTGACCCGAGACACGGTTTAGAATTGCGTCGAGGGCAGCTCCTTCGTGCTTGCCCTTGTTCCGCTCGTATGAGGCGACAACCTTGTCTTTCTTCTCGGCGAGAACGCAATCGAATCGGCGCAGCACCGTGAGCGGCAGCATAACTCGCTCGTACTGCGGTGGCCGGTATGGCCCACGCAAGAGGTCGGCTATTTGCCAGATATGTTGAGCAAGTTCATGATGTGCAGGCATAGACGTTGCCGCATCCGTGCGATTAGGCTTTTAGGTAGGCTTTGCGATCCATCGACAAAGATGGGGGAATAGCAAAACGAGGAAGACTTTACCATGCCAGTTGCCGACGCGACAGCTAGCACTTGGTCAGGCCGTAGAATCAGCCGATATCTAGCTTTGAATGTAAGACGGCGGGCGATTTGGCATCTGTGTCCGGTTGGACCATTCGTGCCCTTGGATATGGTCCGCCGCTCGCTGTCCTTGCCCTGCTGCCTGCACGACCAGCTTCTTGTCGTCTTTCAGCTTCTTTCTCCAGCCGTCGATGTAAGCAGCTGATTGCTCAATCGTGGGCGGGCTGATTCCGGCTGTTGCACATAGGAATGCCGCACCCATCTCGGCTACGAGTTCTTCCTTCGAATAATCAAGTGATCCGAATGGAGCGGGCGCTTCGTTGAGGCCACGGTTGAGCCGTGACTTGTGGCCGGTTGAGTGAACAAGCTCATGAAAGAGCGTCGCGTAATACGACTCCCTGGCTTCAAAGCGATCCGGGGACGCAATTCGTACTGTGTCAGTGCTGGGTAGATACATCGCGGCTGATCCTATGTGCACTACGAGTGGACCGTTCGCGTAGTTGGTGACTATGCTATCAGCCTCTTCGATCGGAATAAACGGTTCAGCCTGGACTTCCTCATCAACTTGGTCGGGAGCATTGACACCTTCGCACTGCTCGGCATTGAAGACGTTGTAGTGGCGCAGGACTGGGATAGTAATCTCTTCGCCGCTCTCCTTATCTTTAGTGGTTGCTTGTTTCCAAAAGACCACAAGCGTTGACTTCTCTCCCTTCTTCACTGCACCTTGGTTCTTCTTGACTTGATTGAACGTTGCCCAATAGTCGGACTCGTACCCGTGAGCCCAACTGGTCATGGCCAGCAGAAAAACATTGATCCCACGGTAGTTCTTGCCGGTAGAAAAGCTCTTTGGCATACCATCGCCGTGAGCCGACCGTTTAATCGGCCGACGCCAGGGAGCCACGCCCGCGTCGAGCAATTCCAGGATCCGACTTGTGACCTCCTGGTAAATGTCTCGCCTCGGTTTATGTGCCCTATTGTTCCTATCGCCCCGAGCCACGCCGACCTACCCGCAGGACGGCGTCATTGGTGGCGGTGCTTATGATTGTTCGCATCGTTACGCTCCTTGCTACTCAGTTGTCATACCCTTTCTGGTTGCCACAAGACTGACGAGTGAGTCAAGCGGTTTTTCATGGAGGAAGTACGTGCCCCCTTTCGTCGTTGTGTAGCGATACGGTTGGATGGAACTCGTGCCTGACGGTAAGCGAGCGGCTCGGCCGGACGTCAAGGGACGCCTGCAGACGCGAAGGCGCATCTTCAGCGTGCCTCCGGCAAACCCTGGACACCGACGCGAGGCCGGCTCGCTTCAAGTGCATGCATCGATCAATGCCGTAAAAGAGAAGCGAAGACGCTTCTCAGCAACAAAAAGCCGTGGAGCGGCGAGATCAGATTATTGCGGGGCAGGCTGACCTTGAAGTATCACCGCAACTCACCCTACTCACTCATGAGTATCAGAAGGCCGCGAGCGTACTTGCGGATTTGATTCTTTGTCGGGTTGTCCGCCAGATTGCTCAGCATGTCAGCAATCTTGATGTCCTTCGCTAACTCGTTCGCCGCGACGCGCAGCAGGTTCTCTTCGTACGACAAACCTTCTTGCTTGGTGAGCGCTTCGACGGCAGCGACAACGTTCTCAGGTATGCCCTGATGAAGCAGGTCCTCGCACGTCAGATCGGTATCTTCGAGCACGTCATGCAGCCAAGCTGTGGCTTGCGAGCCCAACGACTTTGGTGATCGCGAAGCGACTGCGGCGGGGTGCTCGATGTACGGAGTAACGCCGTCTCGGCGATACTGCCCGTCGTGCGCATCGGTGGCGATCGACCGTGCTAGATCAGCTAGGTTAGGTGGATACGCTTGTTCATTGCTCGCCGACATTTTGAAGGGTCTTTCGTAAAATGACGCAGACTGGCATCAGGCGGCTGTGCGTTCATGATGGTTCAGCACCCCGCCGAGCCGGCTTTGGCAGACAATCTGCTCATTATCATCGGGCGGCTCATGGTCCTCTGGCCAAATCCCGAGTAGCGGCTTGTTTTCTTTTCATTGATGCGGGCGTAGATCATTGTAGTAGCGAACGTATTCCTCGACGAGGTAGTCGAGATGCTTCAAGCCAAAAGCGAAAAACCGGTTAAGGCATTCGCCCTTGATCGAGCCGATCCACCGTTCGACGAAGGCGTTCTGGTTGGGAGATCGTGGAGAGGTCGGCTCCACAGCGACGTCGGCTTGCTCGAAAACCTCGTCGAAGCGACGGCTGAACTTGTAGTCCTTATCGCGAACCAAGTATCGGACCGGCAGGCTGGCTTCTTCAGCTTGCTTTAGAAAACCTTCGGCTTGATTGACGACCCAATTCTCGTTCGGATGGAATGTGGCGGGCGAGCAGATCACCCGACGCGAGTTCACGTGCAGAAAAGCGAGCACGAAGGCCTGCTTGATTCCCGTCTTGGTGACGACCGGCTTACTGAAGAAGTCAATTTGCCAGAGCGTCTCGGCGTGTGACTTGACAAACTCGTGCCAAGTGCCGGGTCCTCGCTTTGGCCCGGGGTGGATGCCCTCTTCTTTGAGGATCGTTCTTACCGTGGTTCTACCAACGCACTGAATGCGCAGCTTCTTCAGCTCTCCAACAATTCTGCCGTAGCCCCAGCCGGTTTCTTTGGCGAGGCGGACGACGATTTCACGGATTGACTCTGGAGTTCCTTTACGGCCCATCTTCTTGGTCGGCTTCTTGCCGCACCTTACTTCTCTCTGCCACCTTTGGTAAGTTCGGGAGCTAACGATGGTAATCACCTGAAGAACCCCTCTTCCGATGGCCTCTCCCAGCTTCAGTAGCCGCTCTCGTTCTTCGTTCTCAAGGAAGATGCGTTTCTTGGGAATGCGTTTGCGCAGCATCTCGTTCTCCGCTTTCAGAAAGTCGATCTGTTTACGCAGCTGGTCTTCATTAGAACCGGCTAGCAAGAAGAGTAGCGGAGAGAACCAGCTCGACATAGACAACGCCTTCCAGAGCGAGAAACGTGGGATGACAACCTTTGTGCACCCCTGTTGTTGCTTCTATTCTCCGCGCCAAAAAATGGCTTGCAAGTGACTACGGTTTTTAAATGCAATCGATGCAACAACAGGTAGTGTCCGTCAATATGCGCACATTAGTTTTTAGGGTTTGCCCTTGCTGGTAGGTCCGGCCCCAACTCCGTAGCAGCGTAGCTGCGGAGGAGTTGGGGCCGGGCGCGGCCTACGCGACCGCCTCAGTCCCTTCCTGTTGCTCGCTCTCCTTCTGCTGATCGGCAAGCCGACTCATGTCCAGGTACTTCCGAGTGCCCCACTTCGTGCCCGCGATGTGACGCAGCCTAGCGGCGACCAGCATCAATGCACTGTTGCCGTCTGGGAACGCTCCCACAACTCGAGTCCTGCGACGGATCTCTCGCATAATCCGCTCCAGCGGGTTGTTCGTCCGAATCCGTGTCCAATGCTCGCGAGGGAAAGCCATGTAGCTGAGCGTCTCGCTCGCCCCTTCCTCGACGCAGCGGGACGCCTTGGCCAACTTCATTACCTGGAGCTTCGCTACGACATCAGTAGCCTTCTTCTCCGCCGCCTCGCGGTCTTCTTGGGCATGGATCGCCTTGAGCATCGCCATCACTTCCTTCATCTTCGACGTAGGTACCGATGACGCCACATTGCGATACCAATGCACCATGCAACGCTGCCAAGCAGATTCTGGGTAAAACTCGGCCAGCGAATCCACTAAACCGAGACACTTGTCGCTGGTCACCAACTGCACGCCTTTCAATCCACGCTCTTTGAGATGCCTTAAAAAGCTCTTCCAACTCTCGATATCCTCCTTCGTTCCCTCGCAGACACCCAGCACCTGGCGATAGCCTTTCTGGTCCACGCCAATTGCTACCAGAACGGCCACGTTCTTCACTTCACCGCCCCACGAGCGTTTCAGCCAAATGCCGTCCAAGGCAATGTAAGCGTACTCGCCCTCAATGGGCCGGTTACGCCACTGCTCGATTCGCTCGTACAACTTCTGGTTCAAGTCGCTCACAGCGCTGGGGGAAACTCGCGTTCCCCACAAGGCTTCGGTAATATCCTCCACCCGTCGCACGCTTACGCCTGCGAGGTACATCTCCATCAGCGCTTCTTCGACACTCGATTCTCGCCGTCTGTAACGCTCAATAATCTGCGTCTCAAAAGGTAACGAGCGTAAGCGAGGGACCTTCAAATTCACTTCTCCTGCCTTCGTTTGCAGCTTTCGGTCGTACGAGCCAGCTCGCGTGTCGACACGGTCGGCAGACCGCTCGTAACGCTTCGCTCCGCAAAGCTGGTCCGCTTCTGCGTCGAGCAGCCCGTTGAGAGTCTCTTCGACGCTCGTGCGAACCACCTCATCGACATGACCGCGAATCTTTGACTCATCGACTGAAATTACGTCTCCGGTTACACTTGCCATCGTGGCAGTCTCCTTCGCTTGGTTGGTATTGGAATCGTTCAAAAACAATTCCTACCAAGCAGGGGCTGCCCGTTTAAGTGCGCAACTATTAGGACGTTATCCAACAACTTGCTATTAGATGACAATCGTTGCTAAGACTTGCAAGCGAATTTGAACCGTAGTAGGATCGGTTTATCACTACTAACGCAGTGTTTCAGCGTGCGCGGGCTGGTCTCTCATAACCTCGAGGTCGTCGCTCATTGTCACAACGAACTTGCCCTTTGAGAATTGGACCGAAGTGCTGGGCAGTGAACGGTTGACTGGGGCAGCCCTTGATCGGCTTACCCATCGTTGTCAGATCATCGAAACGACCGGCGAAAGCTATCGACTCAAGGACGCACAACGCAGACGCCGAAAGAGAACCAAAGAGTAATCGTGACCTAAGCGGGAGGGTCTGTTACAATCCCCGCACCTACCTAGCGCTGTACTTTTCGACCGCCAAGCGCTGCACTTTTCAACTGCCATTCACACTACGATAATGAGCTCCCGGCTTGTTCGTAGCCACCGAGCTGCAAGCTGCATCAGTATCCTTCTGGCCACCGTACTTAGCTCATGCTTGTCTAGACAATCGACTCTGGGGTCGGGCTTAGAAGTTCTTGGACAATCGCTTCTTGCATGACCTTCTCTTCCTGATCGATGGTAAGGCCCGCCAGTGGTCGCGGTAGGAAATTACCAGGTACTCCTAACTTGCCAAGCAAGAATGACGCAGTGGGAAATACGTCATACTTGACGAGCAAATTGATCAGCTCATTAATTTGTTGCACCCCTGCGGCTCCCTTTTCCTTGTCACCTAACATAGAGGCATCGGCCGTGTCCCGAGCCCACTGAGGGCTGATCGAAAAGATGCCGTCGAGATGTTGCCACAGCCCACAGCCTACCAGCATGTCTAGGCACATGGGTTGAGCGATCAGAACGCGGAAACTGCTGCTTTGAAACGCATCGTGCACTCGACGCGCATGCACCAACTCGCCAGAACACTTAATGCCGGCGATATTAGGATGGCGGGAGAGTTCGGCGACGGTTTCAAAAGTAATTTGAGTTCCGGTGCGTTGAGGTAGATCATAGAGAAAAAGCGGAGCCCGAGAAATATTTGCTAACGCAACGAAATAGTCGCAAAGCTCTCGTTGGGATAGCTTGATAAAGTATGGTGCCAGAACTACCGTGCCGTCCACTTTTTCGTGGTTAACCAGTTGGATCCGCTCCTTAGTCCGTTCGTAGCTAGTATCGCCAACGCCGATAAGTAGTTCGCCTTGTCCTCGGTAATATTCAGCACTCGCCTTAACCAGTTGTTCATAAGTCGAGTCTTTCAGCAATTGCAACAGGCCCATTGTTCCCGCTACGAGGACTCCATCGATCTGCCCTTCTAACTGATGTTCGAGGTGGATCGCCAGACCCTCGTAATGAAGGTCCTCGTCCTCAGTGAGAGGAGTACAAATTGCCGAAACTAAGTGAGGTTTAACCATAATGAATATCAATCGATGCTAATGCGAAACCAACGTATAACCGAACAGCAGTCTTCAACTGCCCAAAAGACGATAAAAATATCGCCATCTTGCAGTTTGACGACCGCCGGACATCCGAACTTAAGTGTGCTGAGTTGAGCCAAGTGGCTATCTAAATCAGTGCGATGGCTCTCGACATTGCCTCCCCAGAGCAACTTCTCATCGATCGATTTGAGATTCGGATCCCCGACAGAGGCTAACCGAGCCCACAGCCCTTGCTTATCAACACGGCGATAAACGACCAGTACATGATTATTCTCGATACCTATCGGGCGGCACGTTTCTCCCTTTAGGAGAGTGCTCTGCTGAATCTCGAAATTTCTGCCGTCGTCTGAGGAAATGGCTAAATGATTATTGAGGCTCTTCCCCTGGTTGGCATCCATTGTCCAACACATGGCAAGAATGCGTCCGTCGGACAGTCGGGTTAAAGCAGATTCATAGAACGCCAACTCTGCATTGGGGTCAGAGAAAGTAGGCTTGATGTTTGCCCAGGTAGACCCATTGTCTGTGGATTCTAGAGCGAGGCCGTTTCGGCCCCAGGGACTCGGCCAACCATTCCAATCGAGGAAGGGATGCGTGACGACCAAGAGGCGATTCTCCGATACCTGAAACGGCGGGGCGCAAACTTCAAAGCAGTCCCACGCATGAGGTAACTCGACGGATCGCAATTCCGACCACGAATTGCCACCGTCGAGAGATTGGATCGTCGCGTAATCGACAGAACAAAAGCCTTCTGTGCTAGGATTGGCAAGGCCCTCATGCTCACGTGTTCGGTTAAAGAGACCAGCCCAACCTAGCAGCGTGCCATCGTCGAGCTTTCCCATTCGACAACTCGTCGATACAGGATGGCTTGATTGGTTGGGCTCGAAGAGTTGCATAGGTTCAGTCCAGCTTTTTCCCGAATCCGAGCTGCGACAGACGTAAGATCGAACGTCAATCGCCTCGAAGGCAGTCCCGATGTCCATAGCCACAACTAAATCGCCGTTTTCTGCTTCTACGATCGTAGGGAAGTAGGCGTGGCGACTTCGGAGATGTGGCATCGAATTCTTGTAGACAATACCTGTTCCGTGAATTTTGATTTGCATCGATTGGCTACTGGTGGACTGCGTTTGATCTTGTTGCGAATTGGCAGGCATTCCAGCCTACTGAACTAAATTGTAATCCTGAGTGATTTGGCCTGAGCCCGAGTTGAGCTCAAGTGTGAGTTCTGTCTTGTTGTTATACTTGGGAGGCAAGAGCTGCGTTGGGGGAGCTACGCCTGGGCCGCGGTTGCGCTTTGCCTCGTACTCTTGGGGATCGTAAGAAGTTATTTGCACTAAGTGGGTACCGACGGGTATGCCACCCATCTGAGCGGTATCGAACTGGCCACTCTTGATCGCAGTAATGGTGATCGGCGCGCGCGTTCCCTTGGCTGGCCGAAACCGAATCTGCCCAGCTTCCACTGGTTCGCCCGTGAAAGTGACGTTTCCGGCAACCAACACCCGATCAATACCATCGCTCCTTCCGCAGCCCACCAAGCTAAGAGTGAGCAGCAGCATCGAGCAGCTACGGAGCTTTGAGAATAAGACAGCTCTTGGCGACGAGACGAGTTTGCGAGACCTTCTGCTTGTCGCCGTGCCCAGCATACCCAAGAACAGCAGGACCAAGCGCGTTGGTTCTGGTACTCGTGCGGTTGCAGCTTCCGAGGACGACGTCCCGTACTGCGATTGAAAGATCTGGAGATCCTTCTCGTCGATCTCACCGTTTCCATCGGCATCGCCCCGAGCAAACAAGGTGCTGGGAAATCCGCTGCTGCCAAGACCTTGTTGAAGTATCAGGAAATCCATTCCGTCGACGATTCCGTCTTCATTAAAATCGGCCGATGGATCAGGAAGCGTGTAGGGAGAGAAACCGCCATCGGAGAACCGAATATAATCCAACTGGTAATCGCCCGTCGTGCTGCCTCCGTCGCTCCACCAGTGGGGGCCGCCGACCCCAATTCCCGAATCGGCAGCATCGTAAAGCCCTATTAGTTCACCATCGACCCAAACATTGTACTCGTCACTGCCTGGAGCTTGGGCAATTCGATAGGTGTGCATCTCGTCCGTGGTGCTGCTGAGAGTAGTAAGTAAACCATCGATTCGACTCACTACGCGTCCGTCGTCGAAGATATTCAAGATATCGTGAGCATCGGTATCGTCACCGATACGCATAGTGAACTGCCCTGATTCCAGCTTGAAACGCACTTCCCAGGTCCAGCCATTGGCGTCCGTCGCACTGGAAGTCCAGTCGGGACTTTGGAGAAAGACCACCGATCCTGGGCCGCCATTCTCTGTTACGGAAAGGACATCTCCGTCGGAGCTGAGCTGATAGCCGCTGGTGTTTCCACTGTAGTTAGTGGTGCCGAAGCCACTCGCCGTCGTCCCGGCTAAGGTGGGCATGTCCCCCTCGTAGCGGAAGGGAAATGTTGAGGAGTCTCCTGGATTGATAATGCCGAGCGCGGCGAATATGCCGAGTTGAATGTCGGTGACGCGGACAGCATTGGGGACGGCCGAATTGAAGACTTCAATCGTGTTCGTCCCCTGATTCAAGATGCTTAGATCCTCGACCGGAATTTGAAAATACGCCTGAGGGCCATCTTGTGTCACGGGCGCATCGAGCGAGAAGTAGCCGTCAGCCATCGAGCCTGAGTGAATTTGCTGGCCATTAACCTTGATTGTGATAGGAGTCGTGGAAGTCGTGTTGGTGAGTCCGAGCCGTAGTTCAACAGAGCGAGGATTCTCAGCTACCACGGTATTGATTGCATCTCCGACGACCAGCAAAAACTGATGGCTCGCTTGTGAGAGCACAGAGAGAGGAAGCTGCTTGGCATACTCGTAAGTGTCCTCATGGTCGTTAAAGTATCCAGGCGTCACAGCGTAGATGCGATCTTTGCCGAGAGTCGGGTGCTCACTTGCCATCGCCTCGGCGGCAGCATCCCACACTTCCTGGTATGAGGGCGGTTCGCGCAGTCCGTAGTTGTACATCTGAAAACCATCGGCACCCAAATGGCGGTAGCCACCTATGGCACCGCGTGTCAGGGCAGGTTCGGCAACGCGTGCATTCGACGGCCCCGTGTACGCTGTAGCGTCCGGGTTGGGCTCGAAATCCCAGCCGAAATTGGTCCGCGGGTAAATGCTTGGTACTACTTGCACGCCGTTGGCTTGTGCCGTGGGCAAGAACTCCCCGACGGGGACGTCGTGAGAGAGAGTCTGCAAGACCGAAGGGATGACCACATCGACGAGCCCGGTTTGCATCCAGGATTCGACCTCTAAGCCGGACCAGCCGTTATTGTCCAACGCTGGAGGAACGCGGACGAAGAGATGCTGCGCTCGACCGGTTTGCGTTTCCACTTGATCCAGCCGCTGCCGCACCTGAGCGACCATGTGCGTGATCAAAGGAGCATTCGTTTGCGCTGTGCCCGGCGAAAACAAAATTTGAAAGCGATTAAAATCCAGCTCGTAGCCATCCATGATGTCGCTATAGCGATCAATCGATTCATTGATCACAGCCATCCGATAATCGCGTACTTCCTGGTGGCTGTAGTCGAGCAAGTTGCTGTAATCGTAGCCAGCCACAGGAGAGGAACCGATCGTCTTGTCCTGATTGTTGATCCAAAACTCACCCGTAAGTGGATAATCCAACGGATCTACAACAAAGTGACTGTCGTTCATTCGGTAGGAGGGGACAAAGTATTTGCCCATCGCCTTGACCTTTTCCCCAACGACGCGAATGGGATCGAAGTCGATTTGTGCGTAGATTTTACCGTTGTTGACGCGGTCTACCCAACCCGGGTCGTTGTCTACCGACGTAATGCGCCAACCAAAATTGTTCGCCACCTGAGTCGGGTAGTGCAGGACATCTGAGCCAGAGCCGATGCTGTACATCACTGTTTGGACTGGCGTGTTTGCGAAAGCGCCGAACTTCGACTCAAGAAATTGGGTTGCCACAGCGGGGTCTGGCGAGGGATAGGAGATATCGCCATCGTTGTTGTACATGACGCCAAAATCGGGCAGTCCCTGAGCGCACACGTCATCGCCGAGAATGCAAGATGCCAGTAGTAGCAAGCAAGCGAATCGGCCAACAGTGCTTCCCAGAAGTTTTTCCATGTCTTTACCGCAATCTGCTCAACGAGTGGTATTCCTAAGGCTTCCCAGCGAGGGTGGTGTTAGCTACAGGTTTTCTCAGTAGTCTAGAATTTCTTCATCTGCTCGAGTTGCCAGTCCTTCTAGCGTGTTTTGGTCGATTGACTCGCTGAAGAAGACCGCTGACCCGGACGCCATAACGAAATGACATCCACCAGGATGGTGACTCGCAAACCCGTTCTCATCGACACTCCAGGGACTTGGTTTCGGATCGATTCGTAGCGGCAGATTAATCCCGTTGCCGGTGTGCTGTATGTCCCAGGTAACCCAAAACGTCCCTCGGTTCGTCCCGGCACCACTACCAATAATTTCCCCCACCAACAGGGTGTGGTTCGTGCCATCAAGGATATTCCTGATGGCAATACCCGACCTCTGGAACAAGATGCCGTTGGCGCCACGTTCGTCTGCCAGCTTCGACGGGTCAGGCCTAGGCCATGTCCCGTCACACGACCAATCTTGGCTGTCAGCGACTCCCGCCATGTGCGTTCCGGCCAAGTCGGGGCCATCTAGTACGCTGCAGCAATGCATCAATTCTGCCCCTTGGTCGTTCGAGGGGCAAAGATAGGCGGGCACGAAGTCTTGGCCTGCCAATAGGTTATCGAGATCTCCATATCCCCCTGCCGCATCAAAATTGAATTGGTCGTAAACGGCTTCCTTCTCTAAATAGGGCAGGAGGAAGGTGCCCCACCCCCAGCCATGATGGTCTTTGATGGGACCTGTAGCGGGGGACGAGCAACCAAACCCCGACCACATGTTGATCCCACTGGGAAACTTGCCGTGCGCGCCATGATAATTCTGCATGGCGAGACCGACTTGCTTATAGTTATTCATACACTGCGCGCGGCGCGCAGCTTCTCGAGCTGCCTGGACTGCAGGCAAGAGCAGCCCCACCAAGACGCCGATGATTGCGATCACCACAAGCAGCTCTACCAAGGTGAATCCCCGGGAAACAGATCGCCCCCTGAGTTTCGGACTCCTGGTAACAGCCTCATGGATTTGAATTTGGCTCATGCTGTCAATTATCATCCTGCTACTGTCCTAACGAGCAAAATAGAGAAACTTCTCTGCGAGCAACGTGGGCCGCCCAACTAGATTCCTTGTTGCTAGAAGCTACCAGCACGCTTTCTTCGATAGGCTACTGCGACGAGCCCAATGCCAAGCAATATTCCGCTTGTTGGTTCCGGGGCGGCTGTGGCAGAACCCCCAGAGGAAGTTTGCCCGTATTGACTTTCCCAGACAGATAGATCGGCGGCATTGACTGTGCCGTCTCCGTTCGCATCTCCATTGCTATTGTCTGCTTGTCCGTTCAACCCGAAGCCTTGCTGCCAAGCTAGAAAGTCGAGGCCGTCCACGTTACTGTCTCCATTGAAGTCTGCATCTCCCCCTGAAAACTCGAGGATTAGGTCGTTGTTGACGATGCTGTAGGAGAAACCGGGTTCGCCCAGCAGTGTCAGGCCGTTGTCAGTAATGCCGCCTGCTGCAGAAAGTATAGTGAAGGTGTCTGAAGCAGAGGGCGCGAAGTCTAAGAGAGAAATATCGAGCGTACCATCCAGTACGGCCGAGCCGGTGATATCTAGTAAGTCGAAGCTGGTCGCGCTGGCCAGTTCGATGTCTAAGCTCGAAGAAGCGTTCTGTGAATAATTGCCATCGACCGTCAATGTGCCAGAAGTCGTACCTGGAGAGACTGTGCCACCATTGTTCGCGAGATTCCCATTGACTCGACCGTTCCCGCCAAGCGTGCCAGCATTGTTAAGGTTGCCACTTGTACCGGAGTCGAGGTTGTTATTCACATTCAGGGTGCTGCCTGCAGCGACATTCAAATTGTTCCCGCCCAAGTTGAATAGATTATTCACATCCAGCCTTGATCCGGGAGCCGTACTGAGGTCGGTGTTTGAGGAGAGATTAAGCTCCACTTGAATTTCATGCCCTTCGGCGGGCGAGCTTAATACTGTGATGCTGGAGTTTCCTGAATTGGCATCAAGTGTCAAACTCCCTAGCCCGACGATTCCGTACTGATTGGAATTCGAAGCGTCGAACTCGATCGCCTTGGCAACAAAGTCTCCATCCATGGCGACCGTACGCGCCAGTGTGCCCGACCCACCGAAAACTGCTGTGGTCATATTATCGTTGGGCACGCCGGGAGAGCTGTTGCTGTTGTTCCAGTTGCCAGCATAATCCCAGCGAGCCAAAGAACTTTCGAGCCACACACGGCGGTTGGGGTCAGCCGAAGAGCCAACCGGAGAGAAGCCGCCGGAATCGAAGCGAACATAGTCCATTTCATATTCACCCGAAGTCGTGCCACTTCCATCGCTCAAAAAGTGCGATCCTCCGCTACCCAAGGCAGAGTTGCCGACGAAGCTGGTTGCATAGGTGTTGTCGATCCAGAGGTCGTATTGACTGCTGTTGGGCGCTTGGGCGATTCGATACACATGCTGTGCATCGGTGGTACTTGGCAGCGTAAGGAGCGTACCGGTAAAGAAGTTGCTAATCGTGCCATCATCGCTAATGCGTAGAATCGTATGGGAGTCAGACTCGTCACCAATTCGGACATCATAAACGCCACTTTTCATTCGGAAGCTAGTTTCCCAGGTCCAACCGGCAGCTTCTGTAGCATTGGAAGTCCAAGTTGGGCTCTCCAGGAAAACGATGAGTCCCGGGGAGGCAGAGCCTGAATCGATCGACACATCTAAAATTCCCGGGCTAGGCGAGTCGCCCGTCAGCGTGTAACCGTCTGTGCCACCCGCGTAGCCGGTGTTTCCATACGTGGCCAACGATGCGGCATCTCCCTCGTACTTAAAGCTAAAGGTTGACGAGTCCGCAGGATTGTTGATGACAGCCCAGGCAGGGGTGGACGTGGCCAGAGGCAAGATCGCCACGGCTGCGAAAAGCACAGCCTTGGAAGTTTTAATGCTAGGATACCGGCGGCGACAACTCAGAAAGAAGCTTCCGCCCAGCAGAAGCAACGCGGCCGATGCCGGCTCTGGCACGCTCGCTAGGTAGGTCAGCACCAGATTGTTGCCTTCTACGGCATACGTAAAACCTGGCGCTCCAGAGAGGCCAAGACCATTGTCGATAATTCCGCCATCTGCAGAAAGCACGGTAAACGCTTCCCCAGCCGTGGGACTGTAGAAGTCCAGGGAGACGTCAATCGTACCCGCAAGACTGGCAGAGCCGATGATCTCGAATCCTTGGACGTCGGATGGATCGGAGCCGCCAATTGTGACCGCCAAGGCCCCTTCCGCTTCGTTGGAGAGGTCGCCCTCAAGCGATCCTAGAGCACTTAGCGCACCAAAGTTCGAGACGGACCCGCCGAGGCTATCCACTGTGCCGTTGTTTAAATTAACGTTACTGCCGCCACTAATGGTAAACGTATTACCGTTGAGAATCAGAGTGCTGTTGATGTCCAGCTGAGTTCCCGGTGCTGTTGTCGCAACTGTGTCCGAGTCGAGGCTGATCTCGACTTGGATTTGATGTCCGGTTCCAGGGGAATCGAGCACGTCGATGCTGGCGTCACCCGAGTCGGCTTGGAGCGTTATCCTGCCCAACCCGGCCAGGGCATAGGCATTGGAGCTGTCGAATTCCAGTCCCTTGACGGTGAATTCGCCATCCACAACGGCTGCCCGCGGCGCTGTGGTGGCGTCACCAAATACGGCAGTGATGGTATTTGCGCTAGGCGGCCCCGGCTGATCCCAGCTATCGCTATCGTCCCAGCGAGCCAGCGTATCGACGCTCCAAACGAACCGATTAGGGTCGGGAGGGGTAAAGCCAGGAGGAGAAAAACCACCGCCAGAAAAGCGAATGTAGTCCAATTCATATTCACTTATGGTGCTTCCGCTACCATCGCTCCACCAGTGATTTCCGCCCGTACCGATACCGGTATCGGCACCCAAGTAGGTGCTGACTAACGTTTCATCGATCCACAGGTTGTACTCATTGCTATTCGGTGCTTGGGCAACACGATACACATGCTGAGCGTCCGTCGTGCTGGGCAACGTGGTGAGTAGGCCACTGATTCGACTCACAACTCGCCCATCGTCGTGAAACGCTAAGATGTCATGGGGATCGTTCTCGTCGCCAATCCTCAGGCTGTACTGCCCGTTTTTCATGCGAAAGCTTGACTCCCAGGTCCAACCGTTGGCTTCCGTAGCGTTCGCAGCCCAGTCGGGGCTAGAGAGAAAGAAAACGAGCCCCGAGCTGGCTCCATTGTCAACGGATAGATCCATGATGCCTGGCGATGGTGAGTCCCCAGTCGGTATGTAGCCTGTCACACTGCCCGTGTAACCCGTTGTGCCGATTGTCGATAGAGTGGCCGCGTCGCCCTCGTATTTGAAGACGAACGTGGAAGAATCTGCCGGGTTGTTGATAGAGGCGGTTGCCGGGACGGACCACAAGAGGGTCGCTGAGAGGGCAACCAGAGACAAGCCGGAGTTGACGATTTGTTTTGAAGACATGATAAGTTCCTTTTCCTACCAGATTCCGGGGTAGCTGAACTCTACAAGAATGAGCAAGCTCTTTGCTGGAATTCCTGAAAGCGAGAGGAGAGTATAGTATACTTTAGGTGTCGCCGTCCTTTGCACTTGCGACGGTTCAGCAGTTCAGCAGTTCAGCAGCTGTGTAGGCACGCCAGAGACTCCACTCATCGTGCTTATTGCGACATTCTTCGAGTGAGTGCTTCCCCTTGCTCGGCACTACCCAGCAACCAATTGCCATTCGCCTATTCTAAATCGGCGGTTGGCGAGCCCCTAGCCTTTCAGCATAGTATCTATGTGCGCATTGGGAAGTCGGAGAGGACGCCTGCCCTCGATGAGTGATCAGATCGGAGGTAATTTCAGGTAGAGAGCGGAAATTACCCGGTTGACGCCTTGCGGATTTCCGGGCGAATTGCGAGATACAGCCAGCCACTGGCCGAAAAAGTTGGGCTATCGCGGAATTTGGAAGTTGCTCCGCTATTCTTGGCGTCCTGACTTTGGTTGGTAGAGGACCTTGAGCTGTGCACTACTCGGTGCGTCAAAGCAAAATCCAGCCGCGTAAGCTACTAGCAGGCTAACCGCGAACGAGCATGGTAAAATCCACATGAACGACACATCGTACTGAAACAACCATTTGCTGAACGAAACGGCAGCACTCGTGAAAACTCCAGCGCCGAATCCCAGGAGTACAGCTACTCGCCCGACATGACGGAACCAGATACCGGCAAAGAAAACGGCACCAAGTGGTGCGACAAACAAATGGTTAATCCGCTCGATCAGGTCGATGAGGTTCCAATCAACAGCACTCATCAAGTATTCCACGGCCACCGCTCCGAGCATGGCAATGACGCCAGTTCCCAGCGCTAGGCTGCGAGCAAACTTGAGTGAAGAGGGCTGGCTGGGAACGTCACGCGGGGCATTCATTAGATCGGTGACCACAACTGCCGAAATCGAGTTGATACCTGAACTTACGCTCGACATTGCCGCTGCTAATAGTGCAGCAAGAATTAGCCCCGTAACGCCTGCGGGCAAATGCTTTGCGATGAATTCGGGCATGGCATTGTCGGCTTGCGAGGCAATTTGCACCTGAAATTCAGCCATCGGTAAATTGTCAGCAAGATACCGAAAGTGGAACAACGCCATCCCGCAGAACATCAACAGGATAATGACTCCGATGTTTCCAATCGAGAACGCCCAGAAGGAGCGTCTCGCTTCCTTTGCCGATCCGGTGCACAAATAGCGTTGCGCGGCCACTTGATCGGAGCTGTGCGTACAAATATTCCACATGAACGTAACGAGAATCATTCCCACTAAGGTCGTTCTTTCCGTCGGGTCGAAGCTAAAAGCCGGAGTTTGAGCACGGCTGCTCTCAGCAAATGTGGACCACCAGGTCCAAGGGCCAGAGCCTGTGCTGAGAGCTATTTGGCAGGGGATCCAGATGGCTCCGCCCAGGAGAATGACAAATTGCGCAAAGTCCGACCACAGCACGGCCTTCATTCCGCCCAGAGTCGTGTAAAAGACGGTCACGAGCCCCATGATGACAACCAGAACTGGGATGGGCCAACCTGTCATTGGCGAGACAGCTCTCGCGGCTGTATAGAGGATCAGGGAGATCCAAATCAGGCGAATCAGAACAAAGACAATTGCCCCGACGGTACGTACCGATTTCCCGAAACGATACTCAAGGTAATCATAGATGCTGGTTACCGGCATGCTCATCAGTGAAGGAATAACGATGCGATTCACTACCGGGATAATCAAAATGAACGCAAACATGCTTCCAAAGTAGCCAATGCCGTTACGAATCACTTCCCCTGGCAAGGCGACAAAAGAAACCGTAGACAGCAGTGTTGCAACGACACTGACTCCCGCCAGTAACCAGTGGACGTTTCTCCCCGCCATGAAATAGTCTTCTTGCGAAGCCTGCTGCCGGGAAGAATACACGCCCAGCGCCAATAGGCTTGTAAAATAAATGGCAACAACAACGAAATCAAGAATTTCTAAGTGCATGAATCTCTCTTTGTTTGCTAGCGTAGAATCCTCTTGATTCAGTTACCTGGGTCCAGCGGAGACAGCCGTTTTCCCTTGGCTCACTCTGGCTTCTTCCCATTGGCGAACGGGACAACGACTTCGGCACGGTAGACTCGGAAGCCCGAGGTTCCCTCGTTGAGGTTATCGAATTTGAAAGTAATGGAGTTCTTGCCCTGCTTGAGCATTTTGCGAGGAAGAGGGAGGTAACCGTCCCGGGTCATCAAGCCGCTTAGCACCTCTCGGGGAGGAAGAAGCGGCCCTTTCCCGTTGATATAGATCAAGGCTTCTTGTAGCGCGTCTACGTCCATCATCGAAAGAAACAACAGCGGTTCTGCCTCATCCTCGAATTCAGGTAGCTCAAATATCGCAGAGAGTTCCGCCCCGTTCGGCAGGCCAAAGAAATCGAGCGGTAGAGGTGCATCTGCTGCTAGGTATCTTTTCTGGCAATATCGATAAGTCTTTTCCATGATCGGAGTTGCAATGCCATCGCTGTCGAACGAACGGGATTTCACAATCACATCCCGGTCGACCGCTATGGGCTCCTTGTAAGGCAAGCTTGCTTGTGTTGGGGGCGACCCATCCGTTGTATATCGAATGTCGTGATCGAACTGCGACGGTAGATCGAGTACAACTCGCTGGTGAGAGGTAATGGGCCCGCTTGGCGGATTGGCTTGCACGGCAGATACGTAGTCTTTCTCATTCTTCAAAAACCCCCAATGGGTTCCGGGCGTAAAATGATAGACGGCGTCCGTCTCCTTCAGTACGTCTGGCTCTCCGATTTGTCTTAGTAGCTCATGCCGATGCTGTAGGAAATTGAAGGTGTAGATGCCATCCACACCGCTTTGCCACGCATTCAGTGCGTGACCACGCCAGTGATCGTCCCAATCGCTCTCTTCTTGGGAGAGATAATCGCCGGCAAGGCAAGCGTACACAGGTCGGCGATGTTGGTGGCCTAATCGAACCATATTCTCCCAAGGCTCGTAGCGATGATCTCCGCCAACGATCAAGAGATCGGCCATGCCTTCCTCGAGCCAGTGTTGCACGTCCAAGCCAATATCTTGGCAATAGGCGAGGCTGTCGGGAACACGGATAGATAGTAAGAGAGGTCGCCCACGAGTTCTGCTGACCTTCTCCGCAGTGTCTTTAAGACGGCGCATAAGTTGCGTCATCCGTTCGCGTTGGGCGTCGGTAACCGGCTGCCCCAGTAGCTGCTCCTTGAAATAAGGCTCGCCGCGATAGAAATCCAGCTCGATTCCATCAAGGTCGTATCGCTCGGCGACGTCTTCGATGATGTCGAAGATGTAGTCGCGTACAGGGCGGTGATTGTAGTCCAGTGCCGTCCAGTTCCCCGCCCCCCAGTCGTACTTCTTGTCGCTTTGACCAACCAAGTATTCCGGGTGATCGCGTTTCCACTGCGGCATCAGCCAGTCCCACACTTCGACCTTATCGTGCGTGTCATTCATACGCATCGACCAGAAGATCTCCATCCCGTGTTGCCGTGCAAACTCGCTTTGAAGTTCCAAAGGATCAATGCCTAGTGTCTTCTGCATTGCGTCGTAAACGCCTCGACCGACAACTTGGCCTACTTGGGAGTTGTGCCAGAAAGTAAGGCCTCCCACAGTGCTGTAGCAGATGGTATCGACATGTGAGCCGGCCAAACCCGATGTCGAGACATCTAATACCGTGTGCACGTTCTTATGGTAAAGCGCATCGCCCCCGTCGTTGTTGTAAATAGCTCGGCGCTTTCGTCGTCGAGCGACCTCAAGCTTTTCTTTCCAGTCCAAAGACTTTGCGTAGAGATGAAGCTGCGTTTCGAGTTTGCCCGTGCTGACTTGGTAATCGCCTGGCTTGTCTAGGTAGAGACGAATGCGAACAGGCTCCCTGGCTAAGGGCTGAACGATAACGTGCTGCCGCGCGTACTCTTTCCCATCCACGGTGATCTCAATGTCCGTTTCAGCGGGATGCTCAGTGGGATTGTAAAGGTGAACGATCGCAGTCAGTTCGTCGCCTGCACACGCAGGTGCCAGCGGGACGATCTTGAGACGTTCTTGCAGGATTTCTGACTGCTGATTTTGATTCGTGATGGTTGGATTTTCACCTCTGGCGTTTGCCTGCAGGAAGACAAAGCAACCAAAAGCTGCAATCCTGCCAAGCGAACGTGAGAATTTCTTGCAGACGGTACGGAAACCGATTGGCGCCGGTGGTAGTGGCTCTCGGAGCAAGAGCAATTTGATGTGGTGTTGGATCATGATTGAGGTTCCTTCAGATTCCTAGCAGAGGCGACGACGGGCTTGCCTAGTGCATGGGCCAGCAGCTTGGCGAAGTCCACTGTTGTAGGGGCAGTCTTCTCGGGCTGATGGACATACTGGCCCTCGCGAATCAGCATTGGCAAGATCGGTAGCGGGCGTGGCAAGTCGTTATCGAGAAAAGCTTGCCTCAACTTTTGGGGTAAATAGGAGTACAGCAGCAGCGGGCGTTCGCCCGACTCATTGTTGTACCGGTTCGCTACCTCATAGAGCGAATCGGGTTCGTGCTCCAGGATGACAGCCCGGCAATCGAATCCAGACGTGGCACCAAGAGCGTAATGTTTGCCTGTCGCAATGACAGCATCGTCGGGACGCAAAACCAACTCGTTTTTGCCTACTGCACTATCTGAGCCCAGGACAACTATTCGCTCAGCTTTATGGAACCAGTTCTGCAGCAGCTCGCAAGAATCTGTCGTGGATAAACCCTCCACTAAGGGTTGCTTCGTGTGGTTGACATAACTGTGCAAATAGCCGTGTTTCCAACGAGAATCACTGCGGATGTCCTTCTCAATCGCGATTGGCTGGGAGTCCGTGTCTACCATTCGCATTTCCCACCAGCATTGGCCGCAGTGGTTGTGTTCATGGCCACTTACTTCTACACCAATCTGAGTCAGCGCGGGGCCGATCCAGCCGATACAATGGTCGCAATAATCTTCGTCAGAATTAAGGTCGTTTTGCAGCAAGAAGCCCTTGCTGGGGCACTCATGCATATCTAAACGAAGGACATTCTTCTCCTCGTCTAGCGTGACTGACCAGTCGCAGTGTTCATCCTCTCCCGACTTGCTCCAGGAGCTGTAGAGCCCGCGGAGCCCGGCTTGT
The DNA here is from genome assembly GCF_007741515.1 of Adhaeretor mobilis. GTDB lineage: Bacteria > Planctomycetota > Planctomycetia > Pirellulales > Lacipirellulaceae > Adhaeretor > Adhaeretor mobilis. Next base: position 3,133,482 of record NZ_CP036263.1, on the reverse strand, counting down.
TCACCCGAAGCAAGGTAGTGGGCTTGCGAGTCTGAAGCTATTGCCTCAGCCCAGTACTTTTTCAGCGCCTGCTCGCCAAACTTCCTGCGAAGGTAGCGAAACGTCCAGTCGTAGTAGCCACAGAAATCTTGACAACCGAGCATGACGATCAATTACCCTCGGAATCTTCAGCTTTAGTAAACACTTGCTGACAAGCACCCATGCCGCCGGTTCGAGAGAACCGATAGCCTGCTGTCTCTGCCATACTCCCGCAGGTGTGGTCGCAATGCTCGCAGTAGTAAGGCACAATTTCCCGACCACTATCACGCAAGTGCTTTATTGCGGGACAAACACGTATGTCGAGCCTTGCTGCCGACTCATCGACCGAGGTTTCTACAACTGCTCCTGGCTCTTGGAGGAAATACTGCCGCCAGTCTTCCGCTATCTCCGCCAAACCTCCTGTTCGCCACTTTTCGCAGCGCTTTTGATAAAATTCCTCTCCGAGCGATCTCCAATAGTCGATCAGGCTCTCCATCCCATACGCATCATTGATGTGGCGAGCCGTGGCATTTACAGCAAAGTAGAAATCAGGGGCTGACACGGCGAGTCTCCTGTGAGCAACATCGACGCTGGAAGGGATTCTTCGGGCGGAGCATTTTGCAATCATGATTGGGAGTTAACTCGCGGAAGGATAAGACGAAAAGGCTACTAAGGTTCAAAAATCGCATGGGGTCGTGGTTCGTAGAATGTGCCCAATTGGCACTCCATGAGTCGCATAGACGCACCAGCGGGTGATTCGTTCGACGCCTGGATTCTTACGGAGATCTTATTCTGCCCTACCTTTATTTTGTGATCATTCTGAATCGGGAAATGTACAAAGTGGGAAGCGGTTGAAGCATGCGGCTTGACCACAGAGATCAACAAATCGCCCAGCTCTCCCGAGTGCACCTCACTGCCGTTAATATGCAATTGCATGTGAGCAGACTTGGGCGTGTTGCGCAGGCCGAAGCGAAGAATAATGTGATCTGGTTTCGGCACTTGCTGTAGATCTTCACCGACCATCAGTTGCAGTTCGTGGGTCGCTCCCACTTCAAGATCAAGAGGAAGCTGCTTTCGGTATTGATAGGTGCCCTCGTAATCAAAGTAGTAAGAGGGAGTGATTGCAAACGTCTTGTTGGCGAGCCTAAGTGCCTCAGGTACGGCTAAGTCTCTGATAATCCGATAATGGACATCGCTGAAAGGTATTTCGACAGTTCGAAAGTTAAAGAGCTGAAAACCGCTTGCCCCGTCGTTCCAGTAATTCGCGGCTGCGCCACGAAAAAGTTCCTGCGTGGCGAATCGTGAACTAGCCGCCTTGTAGGAAGAGGAGGTCGCACTCGTAGGGATTGGCCAGGTAAACGCGGTCCGTGGATAGATGGACGGGAAGACTTTTGCGCCGTGCGGCTCTGCCAACTCGACAAATTCCTTTACGGGCATGTCATGAGCCAGCGTCATGAGCTGAGCTGGGATAACGACATCGACCAGATTTCGCTCCAGCCAAGTCGCCAAATCTAAACCTGACCAGCGGGAATTCTCCAAGGTGGGCGGAACTCGCACAAAGAGCCAGTAGTCTCGCTGCTTTCGCTTGCCCAGTTCATCCAACCGTTTGCGCACCTTTGCGACCACATCGGTCATCAAATGCGCGCGTTCTTCTGCCTTTTGATAGGGAAAAAAGACTTGTACACGATTGAAATCCAATTCGAAGCCGTCCATGATGTCTTGGTAGCGTTCAATCGCTTCATAGATGATTCCCAAGCGATAGTCGCGAACTTCCGCGTGCGAGTAGTCCAGCAGTTGGCCATAACTAGGATCACTCAGTACAGGTGAATCGCGTAGCTTCAGCCGCTGGTGGTTCTTTAGCCAGAATTCTCCTGTCATTGGGTACTGCAGTGGGTCGAACATGAAGTGATCGTCGTTCATGCGGTACGACGGCACAAAGTACATTCCCAATTGCTTGGCTTTCTCGCCACTAACACGAACCGGATCGACGCCGGCGCGAATGCCGTTGGCAATGTTCTGCATTCGCTGTGCCCACATCTGTTCTTCATTCTTGGGGGAGTCTGTGTGCTTGTCGTATTTCGTTTTCCTCCAGCCCAGTTCGCTGCCAGCAGAAGTAGAGTAATAGAGCGTATCCGAACCCATTCCCAGCGAATACATGAGTGTCTTTACGGGAGTGCCAGCCAATACATCAATCATGGCCTGGCGGTATCGCTTGGCTAACTCGGGATCAGAAGAAGGGAACGATACGTCGGCATCGTCGTTAAGCATCAACCCGAAATCAGGGATTTCGCGTGGCGTGGATCGGTAATCGGAAGGTTGGGATTCAACGGAAGTGGCGTCGCTAGAACCACGGTTTATGGATCTTGTGGGGGCGACACTATCACGCAATCCAGCTCCAGGTTCGTGAGCGGAAGGTGCAAAAGCCCCTGAACCTGTCCAGCGAATATAATCGATGACAGCTGCGCCCGCGGTGCCAGAGCTTCCCTCGCCAATCCAGGACCGACCTTCATCAGTGAGCAGTTCGTCAGACAATTCGACCTCTAGAGGGTTCCCGTCCCGCCAGATGAGGAATCGATCTTCGGAGGGTTGCTGAGCGATTCTGAGAGTCACAAACTCGCTGGTGAAATCGGCTTTAATGAGTTCCGTTCCCTTGAAACCCAAAAGCCGATTTGGCAACAGCTTGAGGCCCAGATGAGGTCGGTTGTCTCCGATCTGCGCATCGCCAATGCGTAGATGTAGGCCCGTCGAATTGCTGGAATGTGGAATCTTTAGTCGCGCCTCCCAGGTCCAACCTCCTGCATCCTCGGCATCGGTTTCCCAAAGCGGGTTGTAAAGGACCAATCCTCCCTTGATGGGGGTAAGCAATTCCAAATGCTCACCATCACTAAGCAGTGAAGTGCCATCCGGAGGAGTGACCACACTGAAATAGCCTGCGCCAAGGTTCGTGCGATTTCGGAACCGGATGCGTGGACTGTCTCCTTCGTAAGAGTACTCGAATTCTGAAGAGGCCTGTGTAGCTAAGTCTGGGGCATTAGCGGAGTAGGCAGGTCGCACTGGCAGACAGAGGCCAGCGAGTAGTAAAAGCCAGGCCAATTGGCACCCGCCACGAGCGCCCAGTCGTATCGTTCTAGTAGTTTTCCGACCACAATCGCCAAGATCATCAGAGCGCCTGCGGAATCTTGGTCGATAAGAACGATCGACAGACAAGTCAGAGAAGCAACTGTAAAGAAGTGCAGAAAACAATTGAGGGCCTCTTATTTCTTGTCTATGGCAGAGTTATCGCGGCTTGCTAGGTAATTGCGCCTATACTGTCCGGGAGGGACTCCCATGACGCTGCGAAAGAAACGAACAAAGCCACTTGAGTTTTCGAACCCACAAGCATGTCCAACTGCTTCTACGGATTGGTTTCCGCTGGTGAGCAAATCCTTGGCTTTACGCAATTTTGCTCGTCGAATCTCTTCACCAGGCGAGTGCCCTAGTGCTTTCCGAAATCGAGTCGTTAGCATACGGCGCGAAATGGCCAAATCATGGGCCAGTTCGATCGTTGTAAACGGCTCCCCGATGTGACTTCTGATCAATCTTAGCGCTTTCAAGACCAGTTGATCTTCGACAGCAAAAAAATCGGTGGATCTGCGTTGCACAATGCCCTTAGGAGGCAATACCAGATCTTGTTCCGCATTCCCTTGCCCTTGCATCATCTTGTCCAACAGCGCGGCCGCTTCAAAGCCTATCCGCTCTGCACCGTGAGCAACGCTGGAAAGCGGCGGATCGGTAGAGTCGCACACGAGTCGTAGATTTCCATTGCCAATGATCGCCACATCAAACGGGACTTGCGCTTTGTTGAGTTTGCAGGCTTCGGAGATGGCGTACGCGAACAGGTCGTTACCAGCGGCCATGCCCACGGGTGTTTTCAGTTTTGCCAGTCTTTTGGCCAGCTTAGGAATATCCACTTCTATTTGTTCCGTGCCTTCAAATATCCACTCCACCATACGAATGTTGATCGTTGCGCATTCAAAGTCGTTTGCAGCAAGCGTCTCACTGAATCCTACACGACGGTTCTCATGATTCGGCCACTTCATGTGCCCTACGAAACCAAAATGACGCAAGCCGGCAGCGAGAAACTCTTCTGCCGCAAGCCTGCCCATTGCATGGTCGTCAGCGTGTACTCTCGGGATTCGCGAGTCATTGACCTGAGAGGAGACATTAACGGCTGGCAAGCCTTTCCGTCGTAGCATTCGAACATACTGGCGTGTATGCGCCATAGCGATGAGGCCATCTCCGGTCCATTCGGGCAACTCCTTCCAGGCAAGGTTTGGCAATGCCTTTCGCTGATCGACCTTCAAATCGGGATTCTCCCGAATGTAGTTGAGAACACCCTGGATGATTCCACGGTTATTTTCCGAAGAGGGAGCGACGAGCAATCCGATAGAGCGACGAGTTTTATTGTTCACATTCACTTCCGATCTAAACTAGCAGCACTACGTTGCTTGAAAAGCAACTTTTCCCAATGCGCACATCCAATCTACACGAACTGGCAACAGGTATGGGGAGTTAGTCAGCTATTATGGCGTTTGGAGGTGGAAAGCATTTTCCGATGCTGCGGCCTCTGTTTCTTGTCTCGAGTTTCCAGTTCGCTTTCGGAGTTGTTCTTCCCCCACGCGGGGTTGACTCCGATCTAGTCAAAGTCTTGGGAGGATACGTCTAATGAATTGCTCAAGAGTGCATAAAGTTAAGGGGATTTGCAGTTTTATGATCGGACTGCTTCTGTGCGGAGCTCCCGCCTGGGCGGCTATCATCAATCCGGCCGACTCATCCACATTCCCGTACAAGTATGAGGGTGATGCCGCCTCTCTAGCTACCTTCGGAACCACAGGATATTCAGGTAGCATGACCGGGTATACCTTGACGGGCGACTCTCCCAGCCCGGGAATTCTGGATGTCGCATTCGACACGGCTCACGCCACCCCTGGCTTGGTCGTGTTCCTCCAAAGCCCCAATTGGGTCTCCGATGCAACCCATGCCGACGGCTGGACCTGGGAAGCCAGTGTTAAGCTAAATTCCGGGCGCTACACGACACGGATTGGCGACGAAAACGACCCTCACGACATCATTGATATCTTAGATGACGGGAGAGTCTTCAGCCGCATAGCTGGCCTGCTAGCGACACTACCCAGTACGACAGACGCGCAGCATGTTTATCGCATAGCCCAAGCAGAGAATAGTATTGGGTACAATGCTTGGATCGATGGAGTTCTTGTCGGCGAATACGACGCTGCCGACTCGGGGCTGGGAACAGGAGGAAATCATTGGTGGAGCGATGGTAGCGGTAGCACGATGGGAACTTACGAAATGGACTATGTTCGTTTCACCGCAGGCGGTTTTTCACCCATCCCCGAACCGGCGACGGCAAGCCTATTGCTAATCGGCGCGCTCTCCCTCTCACGTTTGCGACGACGATAGATGGCTGCGTGATTAGAAATCCGTTAGTCTCTTGCAAGGTCAGCCTGTCCATCCGCGACAGGCTGGCCCTTTTCACTGGACTGCCTCAATCGCACTTGGTAGTGGTTCAGCAAAGGTCGCTCCAGCCTGTACCACATTCGCTAGAAATTTGATTGCTCGATCAGCTACGGACAACTACTGACCAGTAGCTCCAAATACGGACAATCATCGCATTTGATAACCACTCCTCGCCGGCTCTTGCAACTAGGACGAACGACTCTAAACTTCTATTGGCAAACAGATTACGGGTCCGTGTCGCGTGCCGTAGTGGTCGTCTTGAAGCAGGAGAACTGCAAAGTCGATTTCCGCGAACCACCGAGGGCCTAGGCTCGTAGAGGGTGCAACAGGGTGGCTCTTTTCATTTTGGAAGGAGCCGACAGATGCATGCAGTGACTCTTCTTGATGCGTTTGACAATTGGACGACCCCCGGTGCCGACGCGGTGTTCGTCACCCATTCTCGGGGATCGTGGTTTTGATGCTCCTGGGCATGCTGGCGCGGATCCGTGAGATGGAAGTGCTGGTCAGGTGGGCTACGGTTAACTGGGATCAACTCAAAGAACCGCTTGGTTTTGACCGGGACCTGCCTCCCTGTGCCACTACCATTAGTCGCACGCTTGCCAAGTGTTCCGTGGCCGACTTCCGGCGTGCTTGCCGTTGACGGCAAGACCGCCAAGCAGGGAATCGACGACAATGGTCGTCCGCTGCACATGCTCAATGCGTTTGTTCACGATGTCCAAGCCGTCGTGGGGCAATGGTCTACTGGAGCGGAGAAGACCAATGAACCGACCCTGCTGTGCCGGCACCTGGTCGCCTTGCTGGAAACCTATCCGATGCTGCGACTGATCACTGGCGACGCCATGTTTGCCCAACGCCCGTTAGCCGAACTCATCTGCGGACAAGGACGCGACTATCTGCTGCAGATCGAGGCCAATCAGGGCGATACGCTAGACCGACAAGTATTCCAATGCCATCCTCACTGATTCACCTATTGCACGTTTGCAACTCGCTGACCCCTATGGATCCAGCCTAGCCGGAGAAGAAATCGGCTTAATGCATGGCTCTGTCGGTCAAGGTGTCGAATTCGGCGTGCGGGGTGCGTTGGTCGATTACAGCACTTGGTGGAAAGTTGATGACGCAAACTCTCCCAGCAGATGGCGCATTGAAACGACGGTCGATACTACTGCAGAGGACATAGAAATCCCTCTGCAAGTAGACGGGACTTACGCCGTCTATGTAGGCGTCTACATGCCCGACACCGTCGTGTTCGAATAGCTTGTCATGAAAAAAGGCTCTTCTGATTGGGTCTATACAGGTGCTCTGCAGCGTGGTTTTACCACGGCAATTGTCATGGTAAAGAGTTGACTTGGCTCGTGGCCGTAGATTTGCGATATCGATTTTCCAATCAGCGCAGCAGCGACCAAGAAAGTCTCTCTTCAAGAATCCTCAAGGAGCCAGCCGTTCGTAGTGCTTCAGTTCACCACCAAGTCGGTGCGAGGAATCACGGCGACTAACTTATCTCCGAGTCAGCCACCATTCACGGACGCCTTGCTGTCCCTGTAAATGCGGCAAATTCTATCTCTCGCAGTGACAGAAATAGACAATCCACTGTTCACGCAAAGACTGAAATACAAGCGTACTATTGATAGCCAATGCAATGTCTTGCAATAGCCGTTTTAGGGTGTAGAATCGTGCTAAACGTCGAGAAATACAGGGTTTTTTGAACGGTTCTGGAAGTGGCTCATAACCTCGAGGTCGTCGGTTCGAATCCGGCCCCCGCCACTTGATGTAAGTATTGCTGAAACCTAGCTTTAGGTTACCTGCCAGCGGTTGGTAGAGCGGCTCGTTTGTAGCGCAAACCAGTAGTACTAGGCAGTAGTGCCTGGGAAAACTACTGGTTTGGAGTTCCAAACTGGAGTTCGCACATGCCCCGTCTCTTTCATCGGCCCCCCAAATACAGCCTTCACAAAGGCAGTAATCAGGCCATTGTCTACCTAAATGGCGTCGCCACCTACTTGGGAGCCTATGGCTCCGAGAAAAGCCACCAAAAGTATCAAGAAATCTTGGGCCAGTGGAATGCCCTCCGCCACCTACAGGCGTCGCCCACACAGAAGAAATCGCTCGACGAAAAACTGGCCGAACAAGTGACTCCAGTCATGCTCCGCCTGAAATGGCGACAAGGCCTGAAGGTGAGCATTGATGAGTTGGCGCACGTCTACAAGCTGCATGCCAGGGAGTACTACCAGAAGAACGGCAAGATGACCCGTGAGGGCGAGCTGATCCACCAAATGGTCACTCTGCTCGGAAAAAAGCACGGGCTGGAGATGGCCGATGATTTTGGGCCAGTCGAACTCGACAACTTCCGCGATGATCCGTCCGATGCTGCTCTGGAGCGCCGTTGCAGTGCGCTGGTAATTTGGGTGAAGATTCAGCACAACTCATGGCACTCACCTTACGACATCTAGGGCGTAAGGTGCGCAGCAACAATCAGCAGAGTCCCTGTTCAAAAAAATCAAGCAGCTATCCGCTCGTAGTGCTTCAGCACACCACCAAGCCGGCTTTGACAGACAATCTGCTCATTATCATCGGGCGGCTCATGGCCCTCTGGCCAAACCCCGAGTAGCGGCTTGTTTTCTTTCCGTTGATGCGGGCGTAAATCATTGTAGTAGCGAACGTATTCCTCGATGAGGTAGTCGAGGTGCTTCAAACCAAAGGCAAAAAACCGGTTGAGGCATTCGCCCTTGATCGAGCCGATCCATCTTTCAACGTATGCGTTCTGGTTGGGAGATCGTGGAGAGGTCGGCTCCACAGCGACATCGGCTTGCTCGAAAACCTCGTCGAAGCGACGGCTGAACTTGTAGTCCTTATCTCGAACCAGGTAACGGACCGGCAGATTGGCTTCTTCAGCTTGCTGTAGAAAAGCCTCGGCTTGATTGACGACCCAATTCTCGTTCGGATGGAATGTGGCGGGCGAGCAGATCACCCGACGCGAGTTCACGTGCAGAAAAGCGAGCACGAAGGCCTGCTTGATTCCCGTCTTGGTGACGACCGGCTTGCTGAAGAAGTCAATTTGCCAGAGCGACTCGGCGTGTGTCTTGACAAACTCGTGCCAAGTGCCGGGGCCTCGCTTTGGCCCGGGGTGGATGCCCTCTTCTTTGAGGATCGTTCTTACCGTGGTTCTACCAACGCACTGAATGCGCAGCTTCTTCAGCTCTCCAACAATTCTTCCGTAGCCCCAGCCGGTTTCTTTGGCGAGGCGGACGACGATTTCACGGATTGACTCTGGAGTTCCTTTACGGCCCATCTTCTTGGTCGGCTTCTTGCCGCACCTTACTTCTCTCTGCCACCTTTGGTAAGTTCGGGAGCTAACGATGGTAATCACCTGAAGAACCCCTCTTCCGATGGCCTCTCCCAGCTTTAGTAGCCGCTCTCGTTCTTCGTCCTCAAGGAAGATGCGTTTCTTGGGAATGCGTTTGCGCAGCATCTCGTTCTCCGCTTTCAGAAAGTCGATCTGTTTACGCAGCTGGTCTTCAGTAGAACCGGCTAGCAAGAACAGTAGCGGAGAGATCCAGCTCGACATTGACAGCGCCTTTCAGAGCAAGAAACACGGGGTGACAACCTTTGTGAACCCCTCGTGTTGCTTCTATTCTCTGCGCCGAAAAAGAGCTGGCAAGCGACTACGGTTTTTAAATGCAATCGATGCTAATACTTGCTATTAGATGACAATCGTTGCTAAGACTTGCAAGCGAATTTGAACCGTAGTAGGATCGGTTTATCACTACGAACGCAGTGTTTCAGCGTGCGCGGGCTGGTCTCTCATAACCTCGAGGTCGTCGGTTCGAATCCGGCCCCCGCCACTTTTTCTAAACCCAAGCCAAACCTGGACTTAGGTTACCCGACCCTGTGGGTCGGTGCGGCTCTTTGCCGAAGCCAAAGAGGGAATGCAAAGAGGGATGTCTCCAAGACTTCCCTCTTTGCGCCTTCTCACAGCCGCAAAGAGCACCCCATGCCAAGACTTTTTCACAGGCCACCGAAGTACCGTTTCCATAAGTCGACCAAGCAAGCGGTCGTCTCCTTCTTCGGGAAGCATATCTATCTTGGACCCTATGGGTCTCAACAGAGCCACCGGCGGTATCAGGAACTGCTCAAGAAGTGGGAGACGGCCCGCCATCAGCAGCAATCTGAGCAATGTGCTGGGGCCGAAGACGATCGGACCGCAGTGCAGAAGGCGGTCGCCAGCATCACCGCTAGTACCCTCCGCGAGAAGCGTCTGGCTGGCTCACCGGTAACAATCAGTGAGCTAATCCTTGTCTATCGGCGCCACACCAAGAGCTACTACCGTAAGCATGGCAAAGTCACCCGAGAGGCGGGGACTATCGATGAAGTCTTGCGTCTCCTGCGTAAGCATCATGCCATGACCTATGCAGCCGATTTTGGTCCGCTGGCATTGGACGAGCTTCGCGAGGCGATGATTGACGAGCTCGATTGGTCGCGGAAGTACATCAACAAACAAGTCAATCGCCTCCGCGGGATGTTCAAGTGGGCGTCGGCGAAAGAGATTATCGACGCTTCCCTTTCAACGGCACTCCGTGAGTTACCTGGGCTCAAGAAAGGTCGCACGCGAGCTCGTGAGATTGTCAAGGTTAGCTCCGTCAGCGATGCGGATATCAAGGCAACGCTTGAATTCATGCCTGAAATAGTTGCCGACATGGTACGTGTCCAGCGACTCACCAGTGCTCGACCTGGAGAGATTTGCAGCATGTCTCCTGGGGACATTGATACTTCAGGCGATGTTTGGGTTTACAAACCGGCCGAGCATAAGACAGAGCATTTTGAGAAAGACCGCATTGTGGCAATTGGGCCTCAAGCGCAACAGATTCTCAAGCCCTACCTCCAAGCTCGCGGAGCCGAGTCGTTCTGTTTCTCGCCTGCCGAGTCGGAACGCCGTCGTCGGGAACGAGCAGCAATCGCCCGAACGACGCCTCTTTCCTGTGGTAACCGCCGCGGCTCCAATCGTGTTAGTACTCCCCGACGTACGGCCAAGGATTGCTACTCGACCGCCAGTTATCGGCGGGCGGTTCATCGAGCGTGTGACAAAGCAGGCGTCGAGAAATGGTCGCCGAATCGGATCCGACATACGGCATCCACCGAAATTCGAAAGCGATTTGGCATCGACGCGGCGCGTGCGGTAGATGGGCACGGTTCGACGAGCACGACGGAAATCTATGCTGAACTGGATTTGCAGAAAGCGGTCGAAGTGATGCGACAGGTTGGCTAGAGACCCGCGTCGTCGAGCGCACGCTGCACGGCGTCGACGAGGGCGTCTTCAGCCGGTCTTGGACTCTGGGTGCGTGCTGCCATGAATCGTTCTAGCGCTGCGATGGAGGTGTACCGTACGCCCCCCACCATTGTCGACTCAAGAATGCGGCCACGGGTCCCCTTGGTTGCCCAGCGATAGAGCGTTGAATAGTGCGTCTTCTTGCCCCCACGCCGTGGCAAGTAGTCGGCTGCATTCTTCAGGGGGAAGAGCGGTTCTGCGTGGGAAAATTGACGACTCATTGTCTGCCCTTCCGAGTGATGCTGTCGCAACTGAATACTCTTTAAATGCTGCCAGATGAACAGTTCAACTTTGAATGTTCGCCACTACCAAGAGCGATTCCTGCAAGTGAGTGAACCGCTGATACTGCGTCCGTCGCAACCATCATTGTGTGCTCGTGAACTACCCTAAAGGATCGCATCGAACGCCAAAGACTCAACTCGGGTATTGACATAAATGCAGAAAAAGTCCTGCCGCGCTGTTTGGGGCGTTTGGCACGTGGCGATAGTTTGGCCGCCACCAAACGCGTATCGTCGGCGATTCGCAAGAGAAAATAGCTTCGCAATTCTTTGTCTGGGTAGTGAAGCAATGAAAAAGTTATCGACAAGAATTGGTTGCCAGCCTGCTGGAGGACTGGCTCCTCTTCTCTGTACCGAGATCCGCCTCGGGCAATTGGCAGGGCAATCGCATCTAATTACGCTTGAATACTCGTGAGAATGGCTTGCAGTGTTTGGTTATTCCAACCTGCGCGGAGTCGTTTACCGCGCAGGCTTTCTTTGAGCGTAGTGTCTCGCTTGAGAATGGAGAGCGCCAAGCGACGCATTCCGGCAGCGATTTCTTGGCCGTTGCCTTTCCGAAGACGGCTTTGATCTTCTGAAAAAGTTACATCCAGCGACCAATGCAGTGAGTTCTCCACACTCCAATGGTTACGAACATGTCCTGCTAGGGACCTGACCTTGGGGGGCAGGCTGCTGATGAAAAAGGAAGTCTCTTCGCTCAGCTTCTCTCCCGATTTACGATAGCGAAAAACCATGCCAACCGAGCGAAGGTCACGCCACTGCTCAGACAGTTTTGGGGGCGCGGGAGCGACGTAATACTCGCGACGCTCATCGCGGCCGTGATTCTTCTCCACCGTGACATGCCGACGCACGCCACGATAATCCTGATCGCCGTAGTCAATGAACAACTGGAGCAGTTGCTCATGCATCTTTTTTTGATTGCCTTTCACTTGCAAAACGTAATCAGCACCCGCTAGGCGAATCTTCTCAGCAGTTTGCTTCTGGCAATGCATCGCGTCGAGCGTGACGACTGCCCCTTCGATGGCCAGTATCTCCAAAAGCCGTGGTACGGCAGTGATTTCATTGGACTTTTGCTCCGTCGCGAGTTGTCCGAGCGAGAGATGAAGATCACTGGCCCACGCGTTGACCAGGTGCAAGGCTCCTGTGCCGGACGCTTGGTCGAAAGACCGGCGAAGTGTCTTGCCGTCGATAGCCACGGTCTGGCCTTGCAGATCGAGTTGCAGGCTGGCAACCCAGTTCGCTAGGCAGTGGTAGAATTCTTTGGTGTCCAGCAGCGAGAATACGCGACCCAACGTGTCGTGCGAGGGAATGCCATGCTCCAGAGGCAACCAGGTGCGGAACCAGTCGATCTTCTCGTTGCCAAATCGCTCGACATCGGCCCACGAGTCGGCTCCACAGATTGCGCCGCACAAGGCGATAGCCACGATGTCGCTGAGCCGATGTCGCTTGGTCCGTTCCATGCGAGGATCGGTAAGTTCCTCGAAGTGTGTAAGAATGACAGGGGATTTTGTAATCGCCATACGTCGACCTCCGTGCTAGAAATGCTATCGGCGGTTAGATTCCGACCCAACCGCTGAAATGACTTCTACGCAGAGATCGATGTATTCGGTCATTTAGATGCGATTGCCCTGCCGGCCAAACACCAGTAAATAATTGGTTTTCCGTTTGTCTGTGAGCGTCCCGTCGCCGAGTGGCTCATCGATACTGACCAAGTGCCTGCTAGTGGTCGGCGGTCTCGATCGGCAGCTGTAACCTCCGGGGCGTCTTCGCACCTGGCAGTTGCCGCGACTGCCCAAGAAGGGCTTCGAGTAGCGGGTACTGAGATTGGGGAAATTTCCGTGGGTTACCGCTGCCTAGGCATTCACCCGCGTATCCGAGCATTATTCCGAAGCACAGCGGGCATCCCGAAGTCTGTTCGGCCTAGACTCATTGTAGGCCCGCCTGTCGCATATGATTCGGTAGATGCGACGATATCTAAGAATCTTCTGATCGCTCTTGCACCAATATGACCATCAACGAGCACTAAAATAGACGGAAAACAGGTCGTTTTTCTTGCTCTGCTACCACCGTCTTGTTAAGCTCGACAGTTCTGTTAAGTATGACAATCGGCGTCTGGTAGAGGTGGAGTCTTAGTTCAGCGAGAAAAAAGGGGAAGGCAAATTGTTGCGTTAACGCTGGTGTACAACAGTATTGGCGTTCTCTCTAAGGCACGTCACTCGCAGGCGGTTCTCGCGATGCCAGATGATCGAACAGATTTAGTGATTGCAGGCGCGGTGTACCTTTTTTTGTTTTCTTGTTTTTTGTTTACATGACTGGAGATGACTAATGAGCTGTAAGAACTTTTTGAATGCTGTTGCACTTGCGTGCGTGGGACTCATGACTGCCGGAACTGCAACGGCGGATACTATTCAGGGCACCATTTACGCCGCTAACGGCAACTCAGCGACTTTAGGAGGCGACACCCCCGCAGTTGGTGGTTGGTCTGCCTCTGCGGACACGTTGGCCGGTACCCCCGGTGGATATAACCACCCCGCAAATCCTAATTTTCCCACTGATACGCTTGTCACCACGATCGGGAGCCTGACCGCTGGAGACAAATATGAAGTGGCCGTGCTCTACTCGAATTTTAGCTTTTTCAACACCAATTTTAGTGTGGGACTTAGTGCGGGCTCGTTGACGGATGTTCCAGTCTCTAATGCTGGTGTTGTGGACGGTGCAATTACAGATGGACCTGGGGGGATAAGCCCTCGTAGCTTATATGATTTTAACTTGGGTGAAGTAACAGTGGACTCAAACGGGGAAATTAGTGTCTTTGTTGCCGAAGGAGTTGAAAATGGGCAGTTCAGTCAATGGTTCGGGTACCACGCTGTTACGCTTCTAGCAGTTCCAGAGCCGAGTTCATTGTCACTGCTCGGCTTGGCTGCGATGGGTAGCATTTTGAGCCGTCGCCGTCGCTAGACAATACCTGTTCAGGCTACGATAGACTTGACTAGCGAGTTGAGTCATCCAGACTCAACTCGCTATTTTTTGATTCTTCCATGGTCCGGGAGCGTTTCGGCTTAGAAACGCTCCCGACTAAATTCGTTTTTTGCACGCAGCGTCTGATGAGACAGAGTATTGCCAACGAGATTCTGTACGAGATTCTTTGAGATGAAAAATTGTTGGAAGTTTATTGCGTTCGCTTGCGTCGGAAGATGACGATCGGAACACAAATAGGCAGCGCCACTGTAGATAACAATCGAGCGAAGAGAGAACTCATGAATAAACCTACGTATTCCTTGCTAATTGCCGCTATCGCTAGTGCCCTTATATCGATAGCCCCCATCACTGACGTGCAAGCTCAGCTGAATGACGGCGTACCTTCGGACCCGGGGTTATTTGGCACCGTATACAACTTCCCCGCCGATGCGGACCCTACCGGGCACTTTGGCGACGTCACGGGTGCGACACTCACCCAGATCAATTTCAACGCCGGTTCTGCAATCGGCGGAAATGGCCGCGACTACAACTACGTCGAAGCCAACTTGTATGCTGGCAGCGAGCTCAACTACGGCCAAGATTTTTTTAACTCCGAAGTCAATCTCATCTCCGGCACGATACTGGGAACTGTCGATATCGATGCCAACAGCACCCTCAATATGAGTGGCGGCTTTATTGGCACCTCATCTAATGTGTTTGGTACGGCCCACATTAGCGCCGGCGTTGTCTCTCAGCACATGGATGCGGAAGACGGTAGTGTTTTTACTATTACGGGTGGCGATCTGGGCAGTAATTTTGATGCCAAAGCAGGCAGTGTTGTCAATATCAGCGGAGCGTCGACCATGTTTGGCACTCTCTGGGAGTTCGAATCTGGCAGCAATGTCACCGTCAGCGGCGGAATGTTTTCGTTAAACGGCAAGATTTCGGGTACTGCCAGCGTAAACATAAGCGGGGGATCATTCGGGACCAACCTTATTGTGACTAGCAACGATCTTGCTATTGCGGGCGGCGACTTCAGCCAAGTTTTGGCCAAAAATGGCAGCGTCGTTAACATTGGTGGGGGAGACTTCGGTGCTAATTTCTCCGCCGAAAGCGGCAGCGAAGTTGTTGTCAATGGAGGCTCGTTCGGCAATGGCTTCAATCCCAACGCCGGCAGTGTGGTCACCATCACCGGCGGCGAATTCGATGATTTCTTCACCAACGATGGCACCACCAGCATCAGCGGGGGTACTTTCGACGCCTCCCACATTTTTAGAAGCTCGGGTGACACCAACTTCACAGGAACCGCGTTCTTCATCGACGGCGTCCCGATCGCTGGCTCTGGTTTGCAGCCCATCACCGACCGCGGTGGCGCTAAGCTAACTGGGATCTTGCAAGACGGCTCATCAATTGATGTCGATCTGTTTGCGACAGGTATCCAAGTCGATGAGAGAGATACCAGAGACTTTTTCTCCGGGGGCTTAACCGTAACCATTGTCCCCGAGCCTGGATCACTGGCACTGCTCGGCCTGAGTGGTCTCGCCCTGGCCGTAGTCCGTCGTCGCTAATCACAGCAGGGCCGACAGCCTTCGCCTCGTATGGAGGATAAATCAGACTGAATCATGAATTTCGCAGAGGACCAAGCAACGCATGGTCACCTGGTTTCCTCTGACCCCCGCATATTTTAGCGTGGCTTGCTTGAGTTCAGCAGGATACTGCCCGTGGTGAGAATTGGGCATGTCGTGGAGAATTCCATGTTCAGGTGATTGTGGAGGTCGTACTGCTGAGGTTGCTTTTGTTATAGCTCGACAAATATTTGTTCTTGCATACTTCCAAGAGGGGGAGAATTCAGGAACTATTGAGGATTTTTACCTACTGACGAAGCCGTTTTTATGTTTTTTTAACCACTTAGTTCATGGGAACAGTGAAATGGAATTTTCCAAATTGTTCGTGTTTATTGCCGCTTGTACGCTGTTAGTCGCCACAGCAAATGCGGATACCATTCAGGGTACCTTTGTCGGTGCCACTCTAGCCAATACAGCTTTGTCGGACGGAAGCGGCGACCCGTGGACCGGCGACACTGCTGATAGCAATGGCAATGGATCAATAATTGGGCTTTGGTTTGACGGATCAAACGAAACCGGAGACGGTACATACTCGCTGCGAACCACCCCAGGTGGGAACCCTGTTCCTAATGGTGGAGGATTTAGGGCTGATGCGACATTTGGTCCACTTCCTGAACCTCAGATAGGCTCTGGCCAGATTGAAGATCCTCAGATTG
This sequence comes from Adhaeretor mobilis, assembly GCF_007741515.1. GTDB lineage: Bacteria > Planctomycetota > Planctomycetia > Pirellulales > Lacipirellulaceae > Adhaeretor > Adhaeretor mobilis. The sequence goes on along the minus strand of NZ_CP036263.1, from coordinate 3,117,113 downwards.
TTACCACAGTCCCGGGCTTGGCCGCAGGGACCTACGATGTCAACTTCATCTTCACAGCATATGGGCATCATCGCGGTCAAAATTTGGCTGCGGGGCTTTCGTCGACCAGTATGATTCCGATTCCGGATAACAACACCGCCGTTCAAGATCACCCAGTGTTTGCAAACGGCCCGTTGGATGAGTTTGAATCGGTACGATTAAATGGGGTCGGAGCCTGGCAGATGCCCCTTGGCAGTGTCACACTAGCCGCAGGCGATGATCTTGAAGTGTATGTGGAAAACGTTTTTACCGCTTTGTTCAGCACACCCACCGCCTACAGCGGTATCAGTTATTCATTGTCTGGGTCTGGCTTTGCCGGCGACTTCGACGAAGATGGGGATGTCGACGGTGCCGACTTTCTCGTCTGGCAGCGTGATCCAGGTGTCGGCTCTCTTGCAGATTGGCAAACGAACTACGGCTCTGCCGCTTCATCAGCTACCGCGACCGCGGTTCCTGAGCCGACGACAGGGATCCTGCTGATGCTTGGGACGGTGAGCCTACTCTTCCGCCGGGACAAGGACGTGTCCTAGCCCCCCCCCTTTTTTGGAACTTCAGGAGCCGAATTATTGAGCCTTCGCTGGAATCGAGGGCATGCGTACTGCACGCGAAGCCGCTCAAGCTTACTCGCCTACGACTTGCGATTGCTTTGCCGACGGAAACGTTTACCAATAGTTCTGCTAGCTTTCAATGGATGTCCCTTTAGTTATGAAACACTTACCAAAACGGGCTGCTTTCACGCTCGTTGAGTTACTTGTCGTGATTGCCATCATTGGCGTCCTGGTTGGCCTGCTGTTGCCGGCTGTGCAGGCGGCTCGTGAAGCCGCACGTCGTACGCAGTGCATAAACAACATCAAGCAGATCGCGTTGGCAGCTTTAACCTATGAGTCCACGCACGGCAATTTTCCACCAGGAATGCTTGAAAATGGAATCAACAACGAACCAGGTGTCGAGCCACAGAGATTGGGAGTACTTTGTCATCTTCTTCCTTTCATCGAAATGAGCAATGTCGCCGACCTCGTCGAGCCAAGTTTGAGCCCTGACCAACTAGGGGATGATAACCATGGTGAAGGCGAATGGTGGGAGTACGACCCCTTGGGGAATAGCGAATTTAATACGCGCTTTGTTTCGCAGTTCAAAATTCCTGCCTTCGAATGTCCATCGGATACCATCGAAGGGGTCGTAGCTCTCGTAGGGATGGCTGGGAAGGGACCGAACAGCACGTCCTCTTCGACCCAGTGGGTGAACATAAGATTTTTTGATAATGATGAGTTTGGTGTCAGTTTCGGAGTGAAAAACTACTCGGGTGTTGCAGGTGTGGTGGGAGATATTCAAGGCAGCAAAAATGTGTGGAGTAGTCACGAAGGAATATTAGGAAATCGGACTAAGACCAAATTTGCGAACATCTCTGATGGAGCAAGCAACACGCTTCTTTTTGGAGAGATTGTGGGGCAGAATTCTGGGTGGTTGGGTGCTGGAGGAAACGGGGTAGTTTATTCATGGATTGGGACAGTGAACTTACCTATGTGGTATTGGGGAAGTGAAGGAAGTTCTACTATAGAACTTCGTTCATTTAATTCAAATCACCCCGGTGCCGTAATCTTCGCCCGCGCCGATGGCTCGGCTGGTACTGTACCCGAAGACGCGGATACGACTACGATGCGTAATTTGTCAGGCATGGGTGATGGTACCTCTGCTTCCTTGGATTAGACGAGCCTGCAAAAAATAGCCGTGTTGTTTAGCCTTCCTACTTAGTTGTTGCCTGGAGTCATTGCACCCTCTTCTCACCGGTTTTCGTATTCCCCGCTACCAGTAACTTTTCAGTAATGATTGCACTGCTTTTGAGCAATCTCAAATTTTAGGATGAATGAGATGAGGAGAATCATATTGCCATTGCTGACACTAGCTTCACTATCAATTGGGTGTACTGGATCTCAGGAAGTCGTGGTACCTAGTCGAGAGAATTTTAACACCGGAGAAGTGACAGTACACGAACTGGGGTCAAATAAACGGCGGTCAAATAAACTGGAAACAGATGAACTGGGGACAGCAAGAGATTAAGGTTTTGATTGATGTCCGCGAGGGAGGCAAAAAGGGGAGCCTGAGATAACGTCCTAATAGTTGCGCACTTAAATGGGCAGCCCCTGCTTGGTAGGAATTGTTTTGACGAACTTTTCCACCCCAAGCGAAGGAGACTGCCTCGATGGCAAGTGTTCCCTGCCCCAAACCTTCAGGAGAGGTGGTGCAAGAATTTGATGCTGGTCAGTGAGACAACGAAGTCAAGGCTTCCCCGGCTTCTCGATCAACTCCAAGATAACCTCGGCGGGAACGCAATCGCGGAAAACCATTTGGACGCTTTTTCGCGGATCGACTCCTACTTCGACGGCGTCGGTCGATCTCGCCATAGCGACGACGTTTCCGGATCGATCCAACACCGGCGCGCCGCTCGATCCGCGACCAAAATCTGCGGTGACAGTAACCCAACGCGTTGCGGCACGGATTTCGACCGGGGCCTTTTTCTCGTCGCCTTCATCGACCTGGGGAGGTTGCTTTCCGCGCGGTCTTGCGTATCGCCGTGATATGATGCCTTCACTGAGCGAATTGACCCGTCCTTTGGGGTTGGATATGACTCGGATCGCTGATCCAACCGGCGCCGCTTCACGCAGTGGGAATGCCTGTAATGCGTCGGAGGATATCCGGCAAAGGACGACGTCGTTCGATTTATTGCCAGCCAATACTTCTTGGATCGGATGAACCTGGCCATCGGAAGTCATGGCGAACAGGTAGTTGTCACTGTCCGGAATAACGTGATAGTTAGTTGCAATGACTCCGTCGGCGGAAACGACGAAGCCCGTTGCACAAAAAGTGATGTGCCAGCGACCGTTGTGTTTTTGCGAAATCAATATAGCCACAGTAGATTTGCACGCTTCCACATAGAGCTCTGGCAGCGGGCGGGGTCCTTTCTTGACGGGTGATAATGAAACCGTGCAGGCCGTTCTATCAAGTTGAGCGAACAAGTCGCTGCACTTGGTCAGTCCGTCGCCCTTGACCAGCCGATTGATCTGCTGTCCGACATGCCGTCCGACAGCGGTGTCGTTGATGAACCCAACTCCATCGTCAGGAAGAAATTTCGCAGGATCCCCCGCATCCTCCTTGGCTTGGCAATCGGGCGCAGGCAAGATCAATGCACACATCGCCGCACAAATAGCCAGCGCTGCAAGAGTACTAATTGAATGACGCATCAACGTTTTCCTTTAGATTCGGTTGTTTCGGTCGCCACCGTTCATCGAGTATGCCAGCAGGCGAGCATATTAGCGGCGTTCAGGCCATCCATCAAACCTTTTGGCAACGTCGAAGAACTTGAAGCAAGCGCGGCGCGGATCGACTGTCCAGCCGCTAAGCCCAATACGAAACGTTAACGCGTACCCGATTTCTCAGATCGGCTAAAGATTGTCCAACACTTACTGACATTAGACTTGATTAATTTTGCGACCTCTAACATCGTATCACGAGGGTGGTTGTCGACCAAGGAAAAACTGACGCACAGAAAGGCATGGGAGGATTTCCATGAAGCTACTGACCAAAACTCTGGACCGCCGCCACCATGGGAAAATTCACTCCTCACCTCGAAGTCTTCAAGCAACCGTAACGCCTCGCCCTTACTCCATCTCAACATTCGACCTTAGCCTCCCATACCCAAGATTTCAAAATGTCATCCCCATGGCCCCCCACTCTTGGCGCAACAAACCTGTCCTCCAGCAACCTTCCTATCCCGGACCCGGCTGCCTTCCGCGCGCTCACCGCCCAACTCGACCGCTTTCCCGCACTCGTCTTCGCGGGTGAAACCACCGACCTCAAACGCCAACTCGCCTCCGTCTCCAACAGCGACGCCTTCCTCCTCCAGGGTGGCGACTGCGCCGAAAGCTTCGCCGAATTCAGCTCGGATAACATTCGTGATCTCTTCAAAGTCATCCTCCAGATGGCTGCCGTTCTCACCTTCGCCGGCCGTCGGCCCGTCGCCAAAGTTGGTCGCGTCGCCGGACAGCTCGTGAAGCCCAGATCAAAACCAGAGGAGACCCGAGACGGCGAATCCCTTCACAGTTACCGCGGCTACATCGTCAACGCCATCGAGTTCAACGGACCCGCCCGTGCCCCCGATCCACAACGCATGCTCCAGTCTCACAACCAGTCGGCCGCCACACTCAACATCGTCCGCGCCCTTGCCCAGGGCGGCCTCGCCGATCTGCACAACGTCGGCGAGTGGATGGTCGGCGTCATCAACGACCCGCACCTCACCGAACGCTACGACTCACATTGCGACCCACGCCTCAACGCGGACCAGGCACTCGAACTTGCCTTCCTCGTCGCCGCCACCCTCAGGGATCACGCGTCGACATGAAACACGTCTAGGTCTTCTCGACCGGCGGCAGCGTCCGAAAACAACAGCAGTAACAATTCCAACCCGTCTGCTAACGGCACCCTCGCGATCCACCGGTTTCGGGCCGAGGCGCTGCCGGCGACATTGCCTGGAGACTAGTCATTAAAATCGAGCTGCCTATTTCCAACTTAGCAGTGGCATGCCCCTTTATTGCTTCCTTTTGACTGCATCAGCAGTTAAGCTGGCTGAGAAGAAATCCCCTTCCTGTTCTTCCGTGTTTATGGAGCGACGAACTGATGCATCACCCATTTCCTCTCGCAACACTATTGATCTCTGCGCTACCCATGAGCCGAGGGCGATCGCCAGGAGTCCGATACTTAGCAGCTAAATGTCTAGCTGCGAGTTCATTCGTTGCGCAAACTACGGTGGTCGTCGCCATCTTGTTTGCTTGTAGTCCGGCCAGAGGCCAAGCCCAGCCCGCCCGCACGACTTCCAAGTTACTGACTGCCGGCGACGTCGCCCCCGAGATCGACATTGAGCATTGGCTCCCCACCGCCGAAGGAAAGGTCAAGCCCTTCAATAAGTTCACCAACGGCCATGTCTATGTCATTGAATTTTGGGCCACTTGGTGTGCGCCCTGTATCCGTGGCATGCCTCACTTGGCCGAGCTTCAACAGCACTACGCCGATCGTGACGTTACGATCATCGGCGTCAGTAGTGACCCGTTAACGACAGTGGAGAAGTTCCTAGAGCGAAAGGTTCCGGGAGAAGGCACCGATGAGGAGCCGGTAACGTACGGCGAACTCACGAAAAAGTACACACTGACCGCCGATCCGGACAGATCGGTCAACAAAGACTACATGGTGGCTGCCAAACAGAAAGGTATCCCATGCGCCTTCATCGTCGGCAAAGATGGCCACATCGAATGGATTGGCAATCCGCATCTGGGGCTCGGCGAAGCGCTGGAGCAAGTCGTTTCCGACACGTGGGACCGCGAGGCCTTTGCCGAAGAGTTGAGGGTCATCCAAAAGTTTGAACTTGCCTACGAAGGTTTAAGGGGCGAGATGCTTGATTCCATCAAGGAGGGCGACGTAGACGGGGCTCGGGCCAAGTACGAATCGCTCATCGAGAATGCCCCAAATAAGCAGCTGAAGCAGCGGACCGAGATGTTACGACGTCAAATCGAGTATTACATCTTTGCCTGCTTGCTCAAGCACGACCAGAAGGCTGCGCTCGACCAGTATGACAGTATCATCAAGACACGTGAGGGCGCGCCGAGTTCCTACTTGGCACTTGGCAATTATGTCTCGCGATACACCTTGGCAAGCGGCGAGGGCGTGCAAGAGCCGATGCACACCAAAGCAACCTCCTCGCTTGAACGGGTTCTGCGAGAAGAGAATCCCGAGGGCCTAGTCAGGGTAAAAGTTCTAGATTCTCTTGCCCGCCTTGTTCATCAGAGGGGCGACCTTGACCGAGCGATTGAGCTTCAAGAGGAAGCACTGCCTCTTGCCAAAGGAAGGTACATCAAATCGATCGGCGATCACCTCAAGCAGTTAAAAAAGGGTAAGGATGCGACGGTCACTGCCGAGTAGGCAATGCGAGAAATATTCTTTCGGCGTTGGGACGTTGGAAGAAAGACAGCTCTTCGCCAAACCATCTTCTTCAAGTAGAAGGAGGCTAGGGGGAGGCGATCTTCGTTGACGTGATGCAGCAAAGTTGCGAACCTGGACGCATTGCTTGTACGGGCGGCTTCGTACGCCGTGCAATGGGTGCGCTGTGCAATCGACGCGACTCGTCGTGCTTAGCCCAGCTTTTCGTCCGGGATAAGGCAGACTGTCCGTCGTCCCTCTTGGCTAACATCCTCCCAGGTTGAGATGGATAGGCCAGTCGGAATAGAATTTGATGTCCGTAAAAATTCTAGATATATTCGCCTTCCGAGAAGTTCTCTTCCATGGATTCCGGAAGCCTATAATTGGGAAGATGAGTGCGGTGATGAAAATCAAAGACTAGTGAAGTTTCTATCTGCTCGATTTCTGAACGTGCAGAATAGGCTTCTAGTACAAGGGAGCGCAAATGCGTTACATCCCTTGCGGCTACATGAACCAAAAAGTCGTTCGATCCGGCTAGCAAATACACATTGATAACTTCATCTCTAGCTGAAAGTTCTTTGAACAGTGCTGAGAAGGAGATGTCGTCGTGTTGTCTTAGCCGAAGGGAGATCATGGCCTGTAAGCTAATGCCAAAAACGCTGGGGTCAACTTCGGCGTTATAGCCTGTGAGCACACCTCCATCCTTGAGCCGTCGCACTCTTTCGTGGCAGGTGGAAGGAGAAATTCCATGTAAGTTGGCAAGTTCTTTGTTGGATATCCGAGCATTATCCTGAAGTACACGAAGTATCTCGAAGTCTATTCGGTCTAGGCCCATAGCAAACCCGTCAGTCGCGCATTGTTCGGTGGGTGTAAGATGTGCAGGAATATTGTACGTGAATTGCCATCTAAGTCTATTACTTGTACAATACGTCGATGGTTATTCCGACTATTGTATCTCAATATTGTCGACATTTCTATCTTAATTCAGTGGCAGCTACTTACCTATACGGTTTGGCTTGTTCGTGAGTTTTCCTTTTCCAGCAACATGGAAGAGAGACACCGTTTTTCTAATGAACGAATCGATTGCTGGTTATCTTGCAGCAACTTTCATGGGATTTGTTTTGGGCCTTCTTGGGGGCGGAGGTTCTATCCTGACTTTGCCAATCCTCGTTTATCTTTGTAATACGAAACCTGTGTTGGCATCGTCCTATTCTCTATGGATTGTTGGTGTGACAGCTCTGGTAGGAGCTGTCAAACACGCGCAAAAACAACAAGTGTCTTACCAAGTTGCATTGGCGTTTGGTATTCCTTCCTTGTTCGGGGTCACTCTTGCTAGAGGGGTACTCTTGCCGAGTATCCCAGAGCAGATCTGTCAGGTGGGGAGTATTCAGCTCACTAGAGATCTCGTGATATTAATTCTCTTCGCGGTACTGATGATCGTTGCCGGAGTGGCGATGATCCTTCAGAAACAAGTTTTGACCGAATCGTCAGAGCGAGAGCTGGAATTGAAAAACCTTGACCGATCAAAGATCGCGTTTTTGGTGGCGGAGGGGCTCATGGTTGGGGTATTGACCGGTCTCGTGGGTGCGGGAGGAGGTTTTGTTATCGTGCCTGTCCTAGTTCTTTTGCTTGGGGTTCCGATGCGTATTGCGATTGGGACCTCTCTGGCGATCATCTGCGGGAAATCTCTGGCCGGGTTGTTGGCAGACAGAATGTTTTGGGCTGATGCAAATTGGCATTTTCTAATCCGGTTTACCTTAGCCTCAGTGGTTGGAATTTTGCTTGGAAGTTTGTTGGTGAGTAAGGTTTCAACTCGACCTCTGAAGGTTGGTTTTGGTTGGTTGGCTCTATTGTTTGGTTTTTTTATGCTTTCAAAGGAGCTGGTTTTCTGACGAAACCCAGCAGAAGTGACTATCTATGGTTGATCGACAAGAAATCTATCTCGACGATAACGCGACGACACGTGTTCTACCGCTCGCTGCAAAAGAAGCATATGCAGTGATGGAAGACTTGTATGGGAATCCGAGCAGTTCGCACATTTCAGGTTTACAGGCACGGCAGATTTTGGAGTCTGCTAGAGAAGTTGCACGAGATGTTCTAGGGGCTTCCCAAGGCCGCATCGTATTTACTAGCGGCGCAACCGAGGCGATTCAAACAGGAATCTTCTCAGCCCTTTGCCAAGCGAAACAGAAACTTGCAGCGGCCGAATCGAATCTTAATCGAGGCTTGCTGCTCTATGGCGCCACAGAGCATAAGGCAGTTCCACAAGCATTGCTCCATTGGAATGAGTTACTCGATCTGCATTGCCATGTGCTAGCTGTGCCTGTGGATTGTCACGGTCAGCTTGATATGGATTTCCTGCGCGATCACATCAACAACGCGCATCTGCTGTGCACGATGTCAGTGAACAACGAAACGGGAATCGTGCATGATTTGAAGGCCATCGAAGCAGCAGTGATCGAAGCCAAGCATCATGTCTGTTGGTTGGTGGATTGTGTGCAGGCGGTGGGCAAGCGGGAGCTGAACTTATCGGACTCCGTCATCGACTATGCAACAATAAGCGGACACAAGCTGTATGCTCCCAAGGGGATCGGGATCTTGTATGTGCGTGAAGGATCGCCATTTACTCCTTTGCTAGCCGGTGGGGGCCAGGAGAGAGGCGCGCGAGGAGGCACGGAAAACCTTCCCGGAGTTGCTGCGATTGCATCTGTACTCCGAGCTTTCAGGGACAAAGACGTAGGCGTATTTAGCAGTCCCGCTACCCTAGAGAAATACCGAGATCGCATACGAGGCAGCTTAGAAAAGGCATTTCCGGAAATCCAGTACAACGCTGCATGCGAAGAAACGGTGCCGACAACAATCAACTTTTCGGTACCTGGGGTAGCGGGCAAGGAACTACTAGATCTGTTTGATGCGGCAGGGATTCGAGTGAGCTCTGGGTCGGCCTGCGGCTCAGCGGTCCAAGGATCTTACGTACTTGAGGCAATGGGTCTGCCCGCCTGGAGGAGCGACGGTGCGATCCGCTTGTCGTTTGGGCCAGCAACCCAAGCCGCAGACGTCGAGGCGGCATGCTCCAGGATTGCAGAGGCAGGGACAGCCTTAGCCAAGGCATGCATCATAAGAAACGGTGACCTCCATGTGAATTCAGACCAAGTATCCGAGGGTCTACTACAACTCAAGAATGGGTCTATGTGCTCATGGATATTTAGTGATGCAACCACTCGCAAATGTATCATAGTTGATCCTTTCGAGGAGCTGCTAGATCGAATTGAAACCATCGTTCACTGCCAAGAACTTCAAGTGGTTGCTGTTCTCGACACGCACCAGCATGTGGATCATGATTCTCCTCGTGAACAGTTAGTGAGCCGTCTCGGCAGTCGCATGCTAGACCAACATGCTTCTACGGACATCTTGGGGTGGCCGAGTGAGCCCAACGGGCAAGTTGTTCTTAGTGATGAGAGCGATGCCGCGGCTATCCATCTCTCGAAGACAAAAGTCATTGCTAGAACGCCATTGCCAGGGCACACCGTGGACGGGCAGGCTTACTTGGTGGGCAAGCCGGTAGACGGGCGGCTTGAATCGGATCAGGTTCGGTTTGCGTTTACAGGTGATACCTTACTAATTGGTGGGATTGGTCGGACTGACTTCGCAACAAGCGCAGCTGAGTCGTTGCTGGATTCACTTCGAAATCTGCCTCGCGTGATTGCAGATAACAGCATCATCTGCCCTACGCATGATTACAACATGGGGTTTGTCACGACCTTGTGTTCAGAGCGACAGCACAACCAGCTGTTAGCACAGATATTAGATCCTGTGTCTTTGTTATCGGTTGAGGATTATCTGGCCACGAAAAAGGAAGTTGATAGTGAGATCACAGACGAAACAAACTGTGAATTGGTATGTGGCCGAATTGAGAACTACCCAGCAGACCAAGCCGCCTCTTCCATTGATGTTGATTCAAGTCAGCTCTCAGAATTCTTTCGGCAGCATCAAGACTCCTTGATTGTCGATGTCCGTGAAGCTCACGAATTTGCGTTTGCACAGAACTGGACATCTTTGGGTCTTGACTCTCCGCCAAAAAATGTACCACTGACTCGGCTTGGTGATTTTCTGGCCAAGTTTCTTGCTAGTAGCAATCCGCAAAAGCAAGAGGTGATCTTTATTTGCCGTAGCGGCAATCGTAGCTCCAAGGCAGCCCAAGTCGCTCGGCGACTCGGCCTGTCTGGTGCTTGGCAAATCGCCGGCGGCATTGCGTTGGGGATCTCTCCGAGCCGCGAAGTTGTTGAAGCAGAGGAAATGGAATATGCAATCTAGCGCAGGTTTCACCAGGGGACGCCCAAGGGGGCTGCAAAAATTTCGCGCGTGTTAGGCACTAGAATATCGACGCTTCGAGCCAGACTTGGTTTCTAGCTGTAACCTGATGGGACAAATCAACTAATTTCAAGGACAAAACACTATGAGAAATCAATGGCTAGTATATCTATTCTGCTTGGTTCTGGCAGTCTGCGAAGCACACAAGAGGGCTGCCTTTGCCGCCGAGCAACCGTCGGCAAGCCCCAAGACCAGTGAAGGCCAGGCGGTTGATGAGAAGGCGACTACAGATAAGGCTACTGAAAATCCTGCTGCCGAACTTGCGGACGCTCACTTGAAATTGGCGCTCGCGTGGCAGATCGAATACCGCGATGCCAAGAAAGAAGATAAAGCTGCCATCATGAAGCAACGCCCGTCCTACAGTGAGTACAGCATCAAATTCAAGGAGCTTGCCGATGCGCATCCTGGAACAGAGATCGCCGCTTCGGCACACGCCTGGATAGCCTATAACACTTCGGACAAAGTAGACAAGGCAGCATCGATGCAGGCGTTGGTTGACCATCATGCTGATTCAGAAGAACTGGCCAAGGTGATGGTGCGTTTGATTCCGTATCGCGTACCCACCAAAACATACGAGGTTCAATTGAAGTCTCTTGCTGAACGTTCTTCCAGTCAAAGCGTCAAAGCAGCCGCGATTTACACTTTGCTCAAGACATACGACAGGGCTCGCAGTCTAAGGGAGAATGTTGAGACCGCCCCGGATACGCTCAAGAGGTACTCGGAAGCTGAATCCAACTATTTCCGTAATTTTGCAGTGAAAGATTCTGAAATCGAAGCCCTCTACAAGACGCTTGCTGAGGATTACTCAGACGTTGTGCTCAAGTCTGGTCAACACGTCAATATTAGTAAGTTTGTGGAAGATGGGTTGTTCAAGATTCAGCACCTCTCAGTGGGTCGCATAGCCCCAGATATCGTGGCCGAAGATATTGAGGAGCATGAATTCAAACTGAGCGACTATCGTGGAAAGGTCGTAATGATCGCTTTCTGGGGCAGTTGGTGTAAGCCTTGCCGTGCCATGTTCCCACACGAGCGGTATCTCGTTGAGAAACTGGCGGACAAGCCTTTCGCGTTGATTGGCGTAAACAGTGATAAAGATGTCGCAGAAGCTCGCAAAACCGCAAAGGAAGAGAACCTGACGTGGCGAAGTTTTTGGAATGGCAAGGCAGCGACGCGCGGCCAGATTTCGAATAAGTGGCAAGTTCAAAGTTGGCCGACGACGTTCATTTTGGATGCCGAGGGACGTATCCACTATGTGGGCCGAGGTGGCGATAAAGCCGATGCGACGATTGTCAAGCTCCTGGCCGTCATGGGCCACGACGTCGACCTCTCTGAACCAGCTGAGGAAAGTGAAAGTGCGGAATAGTAAAGCATTTCGCCAACTGTCATGCAGCCGATCAACATCGGCCTCACAGTAGCCTGGGTGGTCGGACACCCCCGGGCCTACTCGACCAAGCCTGCTGGCGGCGAATGCCGCTGGGGTTTGGTAATCTAACGAACTATGGGGTCTGTGGTGGTTGTAGTCAAGCCGCCAACGGTCGATGATCCAGCGGGCCTCGGGCAAGCTCAAGAACAACTCGCCGTTGAGAAGCTCATCACGCAGCTTTCCATTGAAGCTCTCTACGTAACCATTCTGATTGGGCGCTCATGGCGCCGTCGGCTCAACGGAGATGCCATTGTCAGCAATGACCTGATCGAATCGGTTGGTGGGCGCCAATCACCACTACACTTCGCCTCTAGCGAAAATTCTATTTCTGTCACTGACAGAAATAAAACGGTAGGGATTTAGGAAAAGACTGAAATATAAGCATTTAAATGATAACGTATGCAATCACTTGCAATAGTGTATCCTGGGGGTAGAATCACGCTAAACGTCGAGAAATACAGGGTTTTTTGAACGTTTCTTGAAGTGCCTCATAACCTCGAGGTCGTCGGTTCGAATCCGGCCCCCGCCACTTGATGTAAGTATTGCTGAAACCTACGCTTAGGTTACCTGCCAGCGGTTGGCAGAGCGGCTCGTTTGTAGTGAAAAACCGTAGTCCAAACCCGTACAGGGTTCGCGACTACGGGTTTAACTTCGTAAACGAGGATTCCGCCCATGCCCCGCCTTCTGAAAAAACCGCCCAAATATGGGCGTCACAAAGCCTCCGGTCAAGCTTGTGTATATGTCAATGGAACCGAGGTCTATCTCGGTAAGTATGGCTCCCCCAAAAGTCACGACCGTTATCGCGATTTTCTTGCCGAATGGCGGTCACAGCAGGCCGTAGTCGAGAATTCTGAGGTAGCTCAAGCTACTGAAAATTCGCTCGCCAAGACGCTCCACCCAGCTGCCCTGCGCCGCAAGCGTCGTGAAGGGGGTGTTGTCACGCTCGACGAGCTGATTTTTGTCTACCGTCGGCATGCCAGCTCATACTACGTAAAGTACGGCAAGGTGACCCGCGAAGCCGAGCTGATCGTCGAACTGACCACGCTGCTCGGCAAGAAGCATGGCGACGAGCCAGTCGATGAGTTCGGCCCGGTGCAGCTCGACAACTTTCGCGATGACTTGATTGTCGAGCGAGACTGGTCGCGGAAAGTAATCAACAAACAGATCAGCCGACTGATCCGGATGTTCAAATGGGCGGTCGGCAAAGAGATGTGTGCGGCTGAGGTGCCGCTGCAACTGTCAGCGCTCGGGGGGCTCAAGAAAGGTCGGACCGATGCGCGTGAAACGGCTGGCGTGCGTGGTGTCGAGGATACTCATATTGAGCAAACGCTACCTTGTCTGCCGGCGATCGTTGCGGACATGGTAAAATTTCAACGACTTACTGGCGCTCGCCCGGGCGAAGTGTGTGCTTTACGACCTTGCGACATCAATAGCAGTGGCGATGTCTGGATCTATGTGCCTAACGAGCACAAAACGGAGCATCACGAGAAGACCCGTGAGGTTTACCTTGGTCCGCAAGCACAAGAGGTGCTCGCCCCTTACTTGGAGCGTGACGAAGCGAGCTACTGCTTTTCTCCCGAGGAGTCGATCGCCAAAGCTCGTCAGCGTCAGCAGCTGGAAAAAGAAAAGCCTTGGACCCGCAAGAAACCTGACGGGACAACACAGAAGACCGCGCCCAATCGGTACCAGGTTTCTAGCTATCGGGTAGCGGTCCGGCGAGGTTGCAACAAGGCGGGCGTCACAGTCTGGACGCCGAATCAACTGCGTCACACGGCTGCCACTGTAATCCGCAAGAAATACGGTCTTGAAGCTGCTCAGGTGATCTGCGGCCATGAGAAGGCCGATGTCACACAAGTCTATGCTGAGCGGGACAAGCAGCTGGCTGAGAAGGTGGCCAGAGAGATGGGATGAGTTTACCGCAAACTATAACTGCTCTAGCTGCTATCTGAATACCCAAGTCGATGCCACTCATCACACAGGAGTTCGGGCTAGATGACTCATGGCACGCCCTCATGCGCGGCAGGATTCGTGGCGACCGACTATTCAGATACCATATCTTGCACCAATGGATATGTTTGAATCTATCCGCAACTCCCTGAGGAGGGCGACACCGCAAGCACGAAGCAATCTGCTTATCCTGCAGAGGTGAACCGCACCCCGTGCAATTCGTGCAGATATCAACTCGCATCGGCTGGTCCAACCGCTCGCACAAAGGAAAAACTCGAACTGCAGGAGGTCGAGTTCCCGAACCGACGAGGTGGAGTTCGAATCTGGATAGGGAAACCCATTCGAGTCCAGGTCCGATGCTGTGCGGATATTTCCCTCGGCTTAGTGGGGTTTAATCTCAGTCGGTCAGGTGACACATTCCGACTAGGCTTCTGGGTCGGAAACGCCAAGCAGTGTCACTTTGACACCACTCGTTGGAGCCACGATCAGATGGTCGACGATTCCAGCGTTGGTAGTGATCTCCGCGAGATACTATGCTTACAAAAAAGTCGAAGTAGATTCCACTTCCGCGGCGAACCAATCGGTCCATCCCACTTAAGCTAGCCGCCCCGCTGTCGTTGCCGCAGGAGAGTTTGCCGCTGATCACAAGCAGCCGCGTCCGAAGAACCGACCGACTCGGCTGCGATACTCCCGATAGTCGTCCCCATGAAGTTCTTCCAGCCATGATTCTTCGGCGAAAGGTGTCAGTACGAACGCAAGCATTCCGCCGAGACACAGCGGGATCGCCCAGACCGATGCAGACATAATCGCCCACCCGCCGATGATCGCAATGTCACCAATGTATTGCGGGTTGCGACTGTATTGATAAAGTCCGTCCGTAACCAGCGGTCCTTTGCTGCCCGAGGTTGTTTTCATACTCAGTTGCCGGACTCCAGCCCAGGCAAGGACGTTTCCTCCAAAAATTAGCGCCAAGCCGACCGGCCAACGAACGATGGCAGGCCAACCGAGGCTATTCCAGTCGAGCAAGCCGATCACAATAAAGCCTCCAAAAGAAAGTAGCGTCAGCAACCAGACAAAATAGTACTGCCAAGTTTGCTGCGCTGGCGGCGGCCACATACGTTTAGATGGTCGAACGATCGAGTATACGAGCATCGCAACAATTAGAAGCAGCAATGCACCGGTAAGGCTGGCAAATGTTATTCTCAATGCTGTAATCCTCTTCTTGCTCTCTTCTGTAGACTTGCTTCGCTTCTTCTCCGTGCTGCTACGCCTGTTATAATTTTGGTTTGTAAGCGAGCAGACGAAGGGCATTGAAAACGACAACGAGTGTGCTGCCTTCATGCAAAGCGACTGCGGGGCCGATGTTGAGTCCAAAGATGGTGGCTGGAACGAGAAAAGCCACCATGCCGAGACTCATCCAGAGGTTCTGGCGGATGATGCTACGAGTTGACCGGCTAAGGCCGATCGCCAAGGGTAGATGATCGAGGTTGTCGGCCATCAATGCCACGTCAGCGGTTTCTAAGGCCACGTCACTGCCCGCCGCTCCCATTGCGATACCAACCGACGCCGACGCCATTGCCGGGGCGTCGTTCACGCCGTCCCCTACCATCGCCACGCCACCTTCGCTTTGCAGCTTCTTGATCTCTGCTACTTTATCGTCCGGCATCAGATCGCCACGAGCCTCATCGAGCCCTACTTCTTTAGCGACGGCATCGGCGACTTGCTGATTGTCACCGGAAATCATGATCATCCGCTCAATACCGAGTTCGCGAAGTCTGGTGATTGTTCGCTTGGCGGCTTCGCGAGGTGTATCCATCAGGCCAATAACACCCAGATAGCGATCGGCACGGCGAACGATCATTGTCGTACGACCATTCGCCTCTAGCGATTCGACAATGGATCGAACGTTCTCGGGCAATGCGGGGCCATCGACCTCGGAAAACAGATCGTCTTTGCCGATATGGACGACGTCTCCTTCGACTGTCGCCTGAATTCCCCGTCCGGTGATACTCTTTAGATCGCCCGCATCGGGAATTGCTACATCGCCCAGCTTCTCTTTCCCATCACGGACAACGGCTTTGGCCAGGGGATGCTTGCTCAAATCTTCCACAGCGACAGCTATTCGCAGCAACTCCGATTGCTCGACTCCATCAGCCGGACGGATGTCAGTGACCTTGGGCTCCCCCTCGGTCAGCGTGCCAGTTTTATCAAAAGCAACCGCGTCGAGACTGCCAAGGCTTTCCAAGGGTCCACCGCCTTTGACCAGAATCCCGCCTCTAGCCGCGCGAGCCACACCGCTGAGAACTGCACTAGGCGTAGCGATCGCCAATGCACATGGGCTAGCCGCGACCAGAACCGCCATCGCTCGGTAGAACGACTCGCTAAATGACTCATCCAACACCAGCGGTGCGAACATCAGTAGAAGAACCAGAGCGATCACGGATGGAACGAAGTATTTCTCAAATCGCTTTGTGAACTTTTGAGTCGGCGAAACCCGCGTTTTCGCCTCACTGACCATCGTGACTACGCGAGACAAAGTGTTCTCGGCGGCAATCTTAGTGACTTGAATTTCTAGGGCGCCCGATTGGTTGATGGTTCCGGCGAAAACTCGATGTTCTGGCGGCAGCGATTCTGGATCGTTAGCCGCTACATCTGCGTCATAGACGGGCTGCTTATCGACCGGAACGCTCTCGCCCGTGATGGGCGCCTGATTGATGCTCGATTCGCCAAGGATGACGAATCCATCTGCTGGGACTCGCTCATCGGGTTTAACGACAACGACATCCCCGACAACTAATTCCTCCACTGGAACTTCCGTTTCCGTTCCGTCACGACGGACGCGAGCGGTTCTTGGTGCTAGTTCAGACAATGCCTCGATGGCCCGTTTTGCGCGGCCCATCGCGTAGCCCTCTAAGGCATGCCCGATGCTGAACAGAAACAGCAGAAGTGCGCCTTCCGCCCATGCTCCAAGCGAGGCTGCACCAGCAGCAGCCACGATCATCAGAAAGTCAATCTCGAACTTGCCTGCACGGATTTTCTCAATCGCTTCGGTGACTGTGTAGTAGCCACCGAATAGATAGGCAGCGCTGAAGCAGACAAGCGGAACCCACTCAGTGACCTTCGTGAACGTCTCCATCAGCCATCCAGCCAGCAGGAAGACGCCGCAAAGTACTGCAAAGATGAGTTCGCTGCGAGGGCCGAAAATCCCGCCGTGGGCATGTTCGTGCCCGGAATGATCGTGTTCGTCCTCGTGGCCCTCATCGTCGTGCCTGTGACCAATATGATTATCGAGTTTGCGCTCCGGCTGCTTCGACCACTCCCCAAGAGCGTCCTCTATACTTTTCTCCCTGATGATTTGGCGATCGTATTCAACACGTAACGTACCGTCTGGCGAGACGACTGCTTCGAGCACTCCATCGACGCGACCAAGTCGAGATTCGATGGCGGACGCTTTGCCCGCGTGCATAGCTTCTATTCGACGCACCATGTGACCGTATCGGTCTTCCAGCGTTGCTCCCGTTCTCCTAGCGACTTCGCGAACATCAGAGAGCGATATGGCAGCAGGATCGAAATGGATACACAACTGGTCGGGCCGACTTTCATCTGGCTCAATGATATGTGCATCGCTAATACCGGCCCTCGTCTTGAGCTGCTCAATAACACGCTGCACGCACTGATCCTGAGCGTCAGGAACGCTGGGCAATAGGAGTGACAGTTCAATCTTCGCTTTATCCACGTTTCTCTCCATCTTCAGGTTGAGTTTTCGATTCTCTCCTGGCCTCACCGAGAATTTTCACACCTCCCCTGAAGACAACCAAAGAAATCAACATTCCAATCGCCAGATCAGGGAATTGCGATCCCGTCCAAAGAACGAGCGCTCCAGAGACTATCACTCCGATATTTGCAATCACATCATTGGTGGAAAAAATGAACGAAGCACGAAAATTGACGTCTCCCCCGCGATGCTTCCAAAGAAGTCGAAGGCACACTGCGTTCGCAACCAAGGCAACGAAGCCGATTCCGATCATCGTCCCTCCAATCGGTTCAGCTTCGCCGTAGAATCGACGTACTGCCTCTATCATCACTACGGCACCAAGCGTCATCTGTAACACACCGCTGATCGTTGCTGCGGTACTGCGTACATTTGCTGCCCGACCAACGGCAAACAGACTGATCGCGTACACGCTCGCATCAGCAAGCATATCGAGTGAATCGGCAATCAGACCAGTAGAGTCCGCCAGAAGTCCAGCCACGAGTTCAGCGACGAACATGACCGCATTGATAGCCAGGACGAGTCGCAAGGTCTGTCGTTGCTCGTCATTAGTCGCCTCAAAATCACAGCCGCAATCAGGCATTTCCCTTATTAACTCCCCAAGCGTTTATCATACGTCCCAAATACAACAAGGTGTTTACCACGAGCAGATAGTACAAGCATGAGCACTGGTTTATTTTCTGTGCATTTTTTTCTTGCTGCTTTAAAGCTCTCCAACTCAGTAACGGCTTGATTGTCAAATATCAGCAAAACCATTCCTGCCGCTTGACCTTCTTTATAGGCTGGGCTGCCTATTACAACCTCGGTGATAAGCAATCCACTTGTTGTGCGTGGATAGCCAAGTTTCCCGGCGTCGTCGCCGCTTCAACTCCTTGCTGGATAGCCGCTTGTGACCATCTTAGAGGCAGCATCTCTCATTTATTGCAGCAACTGTTGTCCCGTGATTTGTAGCTATCATGGAGGTCATCCCTTGCGGCCAATGATCATCGAATCGCTACCTCGTGGGAATCCTAGCAAAAAAGAGCGGACTGACCACGAGCAGCAGACAAAGTGGGAACCGTGCCATAAGCTGTCGCGGCCAGCCGCTCATAGAGCGACGATTGCTTATTTACTGAAATGAACGTCGATGGTGCGTGATATCGACTTGCATATCCAAAGCCTACTGGTCGTTCATAGATTCTTCCAAGCGAGCCAGCAGTAAATCGCCCGACGTGGGATGGCTCATCCGGAATAGCTCTTTCCCATTCTCGAACGCCACGTATGTCGGACAGACGATAATGCCCAGTTTAGTCACGACCTGACGCTCATTATTAAAGTTAACCGAACAGACTTCCGCTCTTCCGGACAACTGTGTAGCCAATGTTTGTAATTGAGGTCGCATTTCCTCGCATCGGTGGCACCCGGCTGGCACACTGAATTCAACCAGCACGGGTTGAGATGACGTGCGTAGTATTTGAGTGAACTCGTTTGCCGTCAGATATGACAAAGGAGCATCGTTTTCCGAGGCCGCCGAAGTGACGGAAGAAGGCTTATCAGAACAACCGAGTAACGGAAAAACGCACCACGCAGCCATCAGCGGGGCGGTTCGTATAAGCGTATTCATCACATTTCCTTTCAGGCTGTTGTTTCGAGTGTGCATTGGGCGACAAACTGCTTTGCAACTTCATTTGCCGAATCTGTCGGTTCAGCGGACTGGTTCTGTTGCCCACGGCAATGAAAGCCACGATGCTGACGATTGGAAGAGTCAGCAACAAAGCTCCGAGACGTGGGAAGCGGTCGGCAAGCTCCGACACACTTGCCACGACTATGCCTGCAATAATTGCTCTCCACCACATATCAGTTACTCCAAAAAACATTCATGTTGGACTAAGCCTGCGATATGGATGTTTTGCAATCTCCAAGTCGTGGAACTTATCACTCGCCCTCGTTAAAGTTCCCAGCGTACGGAGTACCATCGACCAGAGCACTCATCGTGCCCTCGTATTCCATGACGGTGGCAAGGCCGTCATTTGTGCCGACAAAGCGAGACGACTTGCCGCCCGCTTCGCCACTTGACGGCGCTGGCATAAGCTCTAATTGCATTTGTGGCTCCTTGATCGTTAGCAGGATTGACTCAGCGGTGATAGGTTCCGGTGTATTTTCATCGCTGCCAAGTACGTAGGCTGTAGCTTCTTGCTTATCATGGTCGACAGTCAGTTCAACATGATATGTGCCACCGCCCCAGTCGACGATTGTTCCGCCATGCGGGCCAGCCCCGTGAGCATGGCCTTCAATTTTGTGACTTTGATCGGATTCAGTGGTCGACGATGTGCCAGTCTGTTGAGTAGTTGGTTCCTGAGCCGCCTTGTCGCCACACCCGGCCATGAGTGAAACTGAAAGCAGGGCAGTGACCGACGAAAGCGTAAACAGAGAGTTTTTCATTGAAAGGTCCTATGTGAAATGGAGATTATTGAGTTTCGATTGCGAATACGCTGGAGTGCTTACGGATCGATATGTTCTCCTTCTTCTTCGAGTTGCGTGAGTCGCTGGGCATCTTTGCCGCTAAAACGCCAGAAGATTCCGGGGTGAATCAAGAACTCGCAAAACGTTGAGGTAATGAGTCCACCGAGAATCACCGTAGCGACGGGATAGAGGATTTCACGCCCCGGCTCTTGCCCTCCGAGAACCAGCGGCAACAGTCCGAATCCAGCGGTTAGGGCGGTCATGAGTACCGGGGCGAGACGTTCAAGGCTGCCACGCAAAATCATTTGTCGGCTAAAGTCTTCGCCTTCTTCCTGCATCAGGTGGAAATAATGCGTTACCAGCAAGATGCCATTTCGCACTGCGATTCCGCCCAATGAGATAAACCCGACGAGGCTGGCGACTGTTAGCGATTGGTTGGTGATGACCAATGCTAATACGCCGCCGATGAATGCCGTAGGAAGTGCGTTAAGAATCTGCAAGACAACTCGGACTGACGGAAACAGCAACATCAGCACGATGAACATGCCGACGATGGATACTCCAGCCAGCACGATAATGGTGCGGGTCGCTCGCTGCTGACTTTCAAACTGACCGCCATACTCGATAAAGTAGCCTTCCGGCAAGTTAATTTGGGTGTCAACACGCTCAGTGATTTCCTTCACGGCACTCGCGAGGTCGCGGTCTTGGGTGTTGCAGCGAATCACCATCCGACGCCGAGCATTTTCTCGGTTGACCGCATTGGGACCGGTTCCCGGACCGATGTCGGCCAGTTCCCGAAGCTCAATCTGCCCTCGATTGTTGGGAAGGTCAATTCTCAGTCGACCGAGATTTGCGTAGTCGGTGCGATAGTCTTCTTCCAACCGAACCAGCAAATCGAACCGGCGTTGGCCTTCCAGAACCTGCGACACAACTTCCCCTTGAAGTGCTGTTTGCACAATGTTGGCAACGTAGGCCCGAGTGACACCGTGAAAAGAGAGATCGTCGGTACGAAGTTCGATGTGCAGTTCTTCGGTATGCTTGATCGGTTCAATCACCGGCGGCGTGATACCCTCGATATTTTGCACCGTCGCTTTGACTTGCTCCGACAACTGCTGGAGTGTATTGAGATCGTCACCATGAATCTTGATGGCAATCTGAGCGTACACACCGGACACCATGTGACTAATGAGGTGAGCCAGCGGTTGCTCTACTTCGATGGCAACGCCGGGGACTTCTTCTCCCAGTTCATCGAGAAGTGTTTTTAGGATATCTTCTCGACGATGTTGACTTTTCGGATTCATGCTCAGGATGTACTCACCCGCGTTGACAGGTGATGCGTGTTCATCCATTTCGGCTCGTCCAGTGCGTCGAACAAAATGGAGGATGGCGCCATCAGGGTTCTTTTCGGACTTCTGCATCTCACGTAGCTTCTTGTCGATTAGCCCCGACGTTTGATTCGACGCATCCAGCGACGATCCCGGTGGCAGTGTGAGGTTTATCTGCACGCTACCTTCGTCAAATTCCGGCAAGAAATTTCTGCCGAGCTGAGCCATCTGCCAGCCTGCAATTCCAACCGCCACCCAAGTTAGCAACAGCAGCAAAGCTGGTTGGGACATACTTAGTCGAATCAGCGGGCTGACCATCCATTTCATGGCCCTTAGCAACATGCCGTCTTTCTCCGCGTGAGCCGCCTTCGATTGTGGCAAAAGATAAAACGACAGCACTGGTGTGACGGTCAGCGAAACGAGCAAGGAAGCCAATATCGAAATGATGTAAGCGACGCCTAGCGGTGTGAACAATCGGCCTTCGACACCGGACAGTGCAAACAGCGGCAGGAAGACGAGAATTACGACGGCGGTGCCAAACACAATTGCACTGCGTATCTCTTTGCTCGCTTCGTAGACAACCTGGATCGCCGGGCGGGGCGTTTCAAGGGCGTTGTTCTCCTTCAATCGTCGAAAGATGTTCTCTACGTCTACGATCGCATCATCGACCAACTCTCCCATCGCTACGGCCAGTCCGCCCAGCGTCATCACGTTGATAGAGAGTTCCGTGCCAGAAAGAAAGCCAATCAATCGAAACACGAGTGTCGTGATGACTAGCGACAGCGGGATCGCAGTCAGGGTGATAAAAGTCGTGCGAAAATTCAGCAGAAATAGGAACAGGATGATGATGACCAGCACAGCACCAATCACGAGTGCTTCAGCAACGTTGAAGATGCCACGGTCGATAAAGTTTCGGAGTTGGAATAACTCTGGATTGATCACGATGTCTGCCGTCAGCGACTCTTCTGCTTCTGCGAAAGCGGTTTCCAGTCGCTCAGTCAGCCCGCGCGTATCAACGTGCGGCTGCTTGACGATAGTGAACACCACGCCAGGACGACCGCTTACACTTCCGTCCCCGCGTTTGAATTCAGCACCTTCGACCACATTGGCCACCTGCCCTAAGAGAACAGACCGTTTCTCGTTGGCTTTCACCGGAATCTGACGCAAGTCGTGCAGCACCCGACTCGGTTCCGGTCCGAGTCGTCCCAGCACTCGGATGGGCCGCTCCGTTTCGCCTTTCACCGCGAACCCGCCGCTGGTGTTGATGTTGCTTTCTTTGAGAGCCTGTTCGACCTCCTGCAAGGTGACTTCGTACTCCAGTAGTGCCGTCGGGTCGATTCGCACCTGATACTGCTTGCGGTCACCGCCTAGAATGAAGGCTTCGGCCACGCCCGTCACCTTGAGGATTCGCGGACGAATAATCCAATCCGCTGTCGTTCGCAGGGACAGTCGACGAGACGCTTCCGAGGGAAACTCCACCTCATGTCGTTTGCCGTCTATGGTGATTGTCGCTTGCGGCCACTCTTTGATTTGAAACAGTTCATCACTGGGAGTCGATTCCTGCCACTGGATGTTCCCGATCTGCAAGGCTTCCCAAGTCTCCACACGGTTTCGTTCGATAGGTCGCCAGACTTGAATCGTCGGTCGTGACTCACCACTGGGAACTAATTCGGCAATCAAGCCTGTTTTTCCGATGGGATACAACTCGCCATCATCCGGCCCTTGCTGCCGATAAATACCCGCAACGACTATCTGGCCCATGATTGAAGCGGGTGGCGTCATTTGTGGGAGAATTCCCTCCGGCAGAATTCCCCCCAGTGTTGTCAGGCGTTCCTGAACGGTCTGCCGTGCGGCGCGAATCTCCGTGTTCCAATCAAACTCGATATAAATGACGTTGAGTCCCGCAGTCGATTGACTGCGAACCGCCTGCACACCACTGGCTCCTAGTAGTGCGATCTCAATCGGTTGCGTCACTAGCGTCTCAACTTCTTCGGTCGCGAGGCCGGGACATTCAGTGATAATAATCACGCGAGGGCGGTCGAGGTCAGGAAAGACATCGATTGGCATTTGTGTTGCGAGGTAGGACCCGTACACAAGCATTACCATGCTGACAACGAGTACGAGCATGCGGTAACGTAGTGAAAGTCTGATGATGGCGTTTAGCATGGTGCTTTCCTTAGTGGGATGCGTGGACAGTACCGTCCGCGTGAACGTGTACGTCGGCACGCATGCCGCTTGCCGCCTGTGCTTTGAGGACTCGGTTGAGCGACGCCGCTGCACCTTGAGCGAGATAGAGACCGGGGGTAACGCTGCCGTCATTGGCGAGGACAATGTTCACACGATCCTCATGGAGAACCTGCACAGGAATCCGATTGAACAAGTCGCCATTTTGCTGAAACACGTACGCCTCTGGTCCCTCACGAACGATTGCTGCACTTGGTAGGACAAGCACATCACTGAGTACTTCAACAGGAACATGCAGTCGTACACGCTGTCCCGGTCGAAACCGCCAGACAACAAAAGTCTCGCCGTTCTTCTCGTAGGAACGCGACTGGTTCGCGAGCGGAACAAAGAAATCAAAGGTGCGACTCGCTTCATCAATGGAATTCGATAGATATCGAATCTCAAATGACTGCTCTAATTGTGGCCAGCCTTGCGGATCGTCTTCAGCGAACTCAACGGCAATATTCCAACTATTTTGAGCCGCTCTCTCCAGATACGGTGCTTCCCGCTTGAAGGCGTGACCCTCCAAGTAGAGAGAACTATGATTCGCCAGAGTGATGAGTAGCTGTCCGGCCTGGACCTGCTGCCCGAGTTCGGCATTGAGTTCTTGAACTTCAAAGGCAAAGCCTTCGTCGCTGTCGTTGCCATCTAGGAACGATGCCTGCTGTATCGAGACGAGCTTTTCGCTGACCTTGACTCTTGGCGGAGCGACCACTTCAACTGTCGACACGAACTGTCCGTTGGAGACACTGTCTATCTGCTGCGGATTCAATCCCCGCGTCAGCAAATCTTGTCGATGGGACTGAATGACCGCTGCTAGTCGACGGAGCTGATTCTCCAATTCGATGATCTGTGTTCTTGGTATGGCTCGTTTGTCAGCTAGCGGGCGTAGTCGTTCAAGCTGTTCTCTCACTAGCTGCGTTTCCTTGGTCGAACTGAATAGCTCCTTCTGCGTGTTCTGCAGGTACTCGCTGAACAACTTGAGAGTGAAGAGTCGTTCGCCCGGACGGACCGTGTCGCCGGGGAATGCATGCACTTCTGAAACGACTCCTACCGCTGGTGACGTGACGCCTCGATCAGAGCGTCCTGGGCGATCAACAATCTCACCGGGAACCTGGATCGTTCGCCAGTAGGTCTGCGTTCTTGCTGGCTTGGCTACGAGTCCGAGATTCTTGCGAGCCTGCGGGGAGAGTTTGAGAACTTTCGGCTCCTCGACCTGCGGTGCAGTGTCTGCTGCTTGCGATTCCGATTCGGGTGACGAGAACATCGTCATCCACCGGTCGCTTGTAAAAAATGCCGCAGCAATAAGTATCGCCACGATAGCTACGCCACCAAGTGAACGTAGAAAACCTGAATTACGCATCA
The DNA here is from genome assembly GCF_007741515.1 of Adhaeretor mobilis. Classification (GTDB taxonomy): domain Bacteria; phylum Planctomycetota; class Planctomycetia; order Pirellulales; family Lacipirellulaceae; genus Adhaeretor; species Adhaeretor mobilis. Next base: position 3,092,242 of record NZ_CP036263.1, on the reverse strand, counting down.
TGATGGAACCTTGGAAACGCTGACATCGGATCGCAATCACGCCCACAGCAATGGTGGGTCGTGTATTACGTCGAGCGAGAGACTTCAAGAGGCTCAGTAGCGCAACGTCATCTTAAGAGTTGCGTGAGGGCCTATGAAGAACGCCTGATAGAAGACAGCCACGTCATCACGAGTAACTCGGAGACATAGCTGCGGAGGCGTTAGCAGCGAATCGAAAGTAGCTGCAAATAGCGCGCGCATTTTGGGCGCAAAGTTTCTGGTGCGGGCTGCCGACTGCGAAGAATCGAGCTGGCTGTGGTAGCTTCTACAATGCAGGCTGAGTCGAATACAAAGCAGTCAATAGACAACTCAGGCTGACTTACTTTCCCAGTCCTGGCATCGTTCAGAAACTGCGTGTCCCCAGCATAAACAGCATCTGAATCATGCTCATGCTCGTCATCTGACGCAGGCGAAGACTCGCCGTCAGCGTCGTGATTGCCCCAACTCCAATGGACATGAGCTTTTGCAGCATGACCATCCGGCTCATTCACTGACGTCCCCGCGTGCGAATGAGGCACAGAGAATAGACTCTGGCTCACCAGCAAAAAGGGTATCAGGATTGTGGAGACTGTTTGGTTCATTTATTACGCATAAGTTGCGCGAGGGAGCAAATCAATTAGCAATGCTAGATTCGGTTCGGCGTCCGGTCAACTCCAGTTTCGATCTGGAAATGAGCCCCAATACGCTTTGCAGAGGAGTCCCCAGCGATTTTACTGTCCGCCGAGAGCCTGACCACGCAGACTGTCGTCACCTTCGTAAGACACGACATTTGAGAGCCCGCCGCTCAGCAGCAGCCCGTCTATTTTAGCGTTGGCCTGAGCCAATTGTCCTAGCGCGACAACATAGTTGATGTTGGCGTCGAAGTAGGAGCGTCTGGATGTCAGAACACGCAGGAAGTCGAATTCTCCTGCCTTCCGACCTTCTTGCATCAATTCGAGTGCCTCCTTCGCCTTGGGCAATATCATCTGTTCGTACTGCTGGACAGTTGCTTTGGCCACTTGGTATTCACGCATGACGCGGGCCAAATCACGTCGAATGCTCACGCGAATTCGGTCAACGTTTTGCGTTGCCGCACAATACTCGGCATAGGCAGCCCGAATGTTACCTTGATTCTTGTTGTAAACTGGCACAGGCACGCTCAACTGGACATTCACGAACCCTTGCCCAGTTCCGTTGTCGTGACCAGCTCCAAGTTGGCCAGTAAAGTTAGAAACCGGCTGAACACGTTGCCGCTCAAGGTTCGCTCTTGCCCGGCAGACGCGAGCTTGAGCCGCAGCCAGTAAAGGGCTTGTGGCAACAATCTGAGCGAACTCACTCTCAGCGTTTCGAGCAGTTTCCGTGGAATCTAGGTCGCCAATGAGTGTGGACTGACCGAGGTCAGGAACACCAGTAAGTGCCGCCAGCTCATTCCAAGCGGCTGTATACTCAAACTCTGCTTGCTGAATCGCCAGCTCAACTTCATTCAGTTGAATTTCTGACTGCAATACGTCTGGCCTTGTGCCGACATCACCTTGCACGCGCTGTTCCGATACGGTTACGCCCTTTGCAGCGACAGTACGAAATTCACGGGACAATTCGAGACGTTTCTGTGCCGCGAGAGCCTCATAGAAAGCCAAGCGAACATCAGTGCGAAGTCGTTCTCGCTGAGTCTCGACAAGCCAGTTCATGGCGTTGACGTCATGACCGATGACCCGCCTGTTCCACGCCAGCTTATCGCCGCGCACAAAAGTTTGTTCAATGAAGAGAGAATGCTGGTCCGTTCCAGCATCAGCTAATTGAACGCCGTTGTACCCAAAAGTCGGATTCGACTTGAGTCCGACCTGCGTCCGAATACCACCCGCTCTGGCGGAAGCTGCCGATGCCTGCTTGATCGCTGGATTATTCGCCAAAGCCATTTGTTCAATGGCTTCTAGCGATAGTCCATCCGCATATTCAGTCTCAATTGGAATCGGAAGTGGTTCCAACGCGAGCGGCATGGCTAACTGAACCGCTTCGTCAGTTCCTGCGTTCTCATCGGACTGATGTGCTACTATACGCACGGGAGGCGGGCTTTTGGCGCTGAACACATGCGAATCGCTGCCAGCGGCAATCGCTTCGCTGGAGTGATAATCCATCACCGATGTAGAGCCGCTACTGGTCATCGGGTGGCGGGGTGTCGCACAGCCGACAGAGAGGATCGGTAATGCTAACAGAGATAGCACTACACGAAGATAGACAGTTAATATTGATGCCGACATTCCATGCCTTCCGATGGCTCGGTGAAGATTCAAACGGCACGGTTCCCAAACAGAGCATCGGCAGCAAGCTGGTCCTCACATCCCAAAATACCCTATCGCTACGCAAATTCGGCATGATCAACACGTCAGGACTGGGATAATTGGAATATCTTAACCCGAAGCAAGGAATTGCTTGGAATCTCCGAGGGGTTACGCTAACCGAGCTTACTCAGCGTCAACAGCAACTTCACAACCTACTGCTCGATGAAGTTGAGCGATAGCTCCAGCAATTGTCGCCTTTGTTCTCGCGACTTGTAGCTCAAACATCAAGACTTCCGTAAATCCGTCGGTCACTTCGCCAAAGTCAACGAGCTTTCCCCGGTAGTCAGCAGAGGCTAATTGCAGAGTTCGCTTGGCTCGTGGCAGAATTCGCTCGTTGTAGAGTCGCAACTGCTCGTCGGCAGCGTAGGCTTGTTCGCTGAGTCGGCGGATTTGGCGAAACGTATCGTCTCTGGCGTCGTTGAACTCGCGGGACGAGGCAGCGACTTCGGCGGATGCTTCGCGAATTGAAGCGTTGATCTTGTCTCGCCAGATAGGAAGCGTCACGACGACCACAAAGTTCACATTGTCATGGCCATTGGCGACAGGTGAGACGGCGTCGCTTTCGGTGATTGTTTGCCAGCCTGCTCCCAGTGTAAAGTCAGGGTACTTACTTAGGCAAGCGAGCTGCTGCTTCTGACGATCACGCGACACGGCCCATTGGCGTTCCCGCAAACGCGGGCTGCATTCTCCGGCTGCGGCAAACAGTGCATCAAGCTGCTGCGGAACTTGAGCAATCGGAAGCTCGCCCGTCGGTTCAATGCCTGTCATAGCGGGTTGCTGGACGAGCGCTGCCAAGTCGGCTTGGGCCAATGACTTCTGCCGTCGCAGTCCAATCAGACGTTCTTCCAAGGTGTCGAGCTGCAACTGCGCTCGGAGAACGTCTTGCTGTCTGCCGCCCGCTCCGTAGCGGGCCTCGGCAAGTTTCACCAGCTCGGCGGCGATTTGGCGATTCTCGTCGGTTATCGTTATCGCGCGATCGGCGAACCACAGCTCATAGTAGGCGAGCCGAACCGTTTCTTCGACTTCGAGTTCCACTTGTGCCAGTTTCGCGGCAGCGATCTGCGTCTCGCGGTCTGCAATTGCCGCCTTGGTCCAACGTTTTTCTGGCCAAGGATACTTCTGTGCAATCGACATCGTGTTGCCAGCACGTCCAGCAGCCGTTTGCAACGCCTGATCTGAAATAGGATAGAAGCTGTTAGTGAGCGTGGGATCGTCCAACGCTTGCGCCTGAGGCGCCCGCTGCGATGCGGCCGCCACTCTGGCTCTGGCTGCTCGAACCCGCGGATGACTCGCCGTTGCGATGCCTAGGAAGTACCCAACCGATTGGCCGACCGAAGTAACCGATTCAATTGGATTCTCCGCTGATGCGTCGTTCTTCTCCGCTGGTACGGCTTCTGGTTTGCTTGTTTTTGGAGCGGCAAGCGTTTCAGGAAGTCGCAGAGGAATCTGCTGGTCTTCATTCTGTTCTTGGTAATTGACTTGTAAAACCGAATCGCCACTTTTATCTGCCGATCCCGAGCGGACTACCAGTGAAGTCGATTCTTCCGCCAAGGGCTGAACGACTGTCCCTGTCACCGTAGCGTAGTTCTTGGGCGTTTGTCGGCAGCCAACAACGGCCCCGAGATAGGAGAGTCCCACGAATAGAACGAGCATTTTTTGAGGCATTTTTCGTGGGTTCACGGCTTCCAAGCTCTCCCTGCTACCTTATCCCTGCGTCTGGGCAAGGAGTAAGCTAACCTTTTACATCAGCCTTGTACTGAGCGACACCAGCGTTGATAATACCCCTAGCAGGTATCCTCATTATCACCCATCGGCTAGCATCCGTGCTAAAATCCCGATCAATCCGATTTGCCGTTAATCTCTGCGTGATCGGTGCGATACTGATGCCCAGCGGTCGAATTTCGGTAGCTGGTGCTGCGAACTGCGAAACTTCTGCTAGCAACGAAGCCGCTTGTTCGGGTTGTGGGCACTGCCAAGTCAGCAAATCTGGAGAACGTTGCGGGTGCTGCAAGCGAAAGCATCAAGAACCTGTTCATGAGGAAACGACTGAGCCTTCAAAGACAGGATGTTGCCACCGCTCGCCGAGCATTTCGCAACGGACTACCGCAGCCCAGCTCGACAAATCTCCCAAGAGTGACTTGCCAAAGAGAGACACGTCCAACGAGTATGATGGCGTCTGCTTGTGCGCGGGTCCGTCACAGCCCGCCATCCCCACTAGCACGAATCGTTCGACAACTGAGCGACTAGTGAAGTTGCTGCACTTGGACGTGACGAGCTTTGAAGAGATCGATTCTGCACCGCCTCGCCTCTCGATTGGGCGGCTTTCTAACTCACCTGAATTCGAGCCGCGTGACTCTCAGCGACGGCTTTGCGTCTGGCGCATTTGAATCTCTAGCGCCCAAGGTACGCGCCCACTCCGCATCTTATTGATGCGGTCTAGCTAGCCGCTTGGTACTGCGCGTGCCGTTTCTTGTGACGCCCTCGAAACTTTCGAGGTCTGACCCACTCGCACTCTTTGTCGCGACTGCACCTATGCCTACCACTCCAGAACCAGCGTTTGCCGCGAAATCTTCCGCAGCAGCCAAGTCATCACGATCCACAAGCGGAAGCCGCCAATGGCTGCTTCGCGTTGGGCTGCAATGCCTGGCGCTGCTGGCGACTCTTATTATCGGCATCGCGCTTGTTGGTGTTGCGCAACGCGTTGGCTGGTTGAACGCCACGGCAAGTGACAATAGTAAGACAACCACCGATGCCAGTGTCGCCACCGAATACACCTGCCCGATGCATCCAGAGATCAGGCAAGACGCTCCCGGTAAATGTCCGATCTGCGGAATGACACTTGTTCCTACGCCGGGTGCTGCACCTGTGAAGGCTCCGCCCCAGCAAGCCGATGCACAGGCCACCGAGGAACGATACATCTGTCCCATGATGTGTACCGATCCCTCCAGCGAACCAGGGAAATGCCCCGTTTGCGCTATGGACTTGGTGAAAGCGACTAGCAGTGCCGGTGGCGGGGAGCGTTCGGTTTCAATCGACTCTCACGCACGTCGTATCTTGGGTATCCGCACTGCCGATGCCAAGTCAGGCGAAGTCTATCGCACGATTCGCACGATTGGAGCAATCAATTATGACGAGGAGCAAGTTGCTACGATTGCAGCCTACATTGATGGTCGACTTGAAGAACTTTTTGCCGAGTACGTCGGTGTCAAAGTTGTCAAGGGCGACGATTTGGCCGTCCTCTACAGCCCGCAACTCTACTCGGCACAGACCCAGTACTTGTCGAGTCGCGACACACCTGCACTCAATGCGCTCGGTGGCGGTGCGAGACTAAGTGAAATCGCTCTGGATAACCTGAAAGAACTCGGCATGAGCGAAGCTCAAATTGCCGAGCTGCGTCGAAGCGGTAAAGCCGAGAAACGCCTTCGTATCGCATCCCCGATCGGCGGAACGGTAATCGCGAAGCACAAGGTCGAAGGCGACTATGTGAAAACTGGCGAACCGATCTATCGCGTTGTCGATTTGTCGATTGTCTGGCTCATGATCGAACTCTATCCCAGCGACGCAGCGGCAGTGCGTTTTGGACAGCAGGTTGAAGCCGAAATACAATCGCTCCCCGGAGAAGTCTACACGGGCCGCGTGGCGTTCATTGACCCGATGGTCAGCGAGAAAACACGGACCGTTGCCGTGCGTGTCGAGATGACTAATTTTGACGGGCGACTCAAGCCGGGCGACTACGCGAAAGCAACGATTCGCGTACCTGCTGTGAAGCGAAACCAAGTCTACGATCCGGCTCTTGCGGGCAAGTGGATTAGTCCGATGCACCCGCAGATTATTCGCAACCAGTCGGGCGACTGCCCTATCTGCGGCATGGACCTCGTCCCCACCAGAGAACTCGGCTACGTTGATGAGCCTTTGCCTGACCAAGGCGTTGTCAGTGTGCCGCGCAGTGCCGTTCTCATGGCTGGCGACAACTCGGTCGTGTACGTCGAAAGCGAGCCGGGGCTGTTTGAGTTAAGGCAGGTAATCCTTGGGGCAATGACGGATGACTCGGCGGTGATTCTGGATGGCATTTCCGCGAATGAAACGGTTGCGACCGATGGTAATTTCCTCATCGACTCGCAGATGCAACTTGGCGGAAAACCCTCTCTGATGGACCCAACGCGAGGTGAAGGCAAAGCATCGGGAGAAGAAGCGGCCGTGCCGCAGGGGGCCGTCCATGCTCACTAGCCTTGTCAGATTTTGTGTCAAAGAAGCACCATTGGTGTTACTGCTAACGATCGGATTGGTCGTTTACGGCTGGTACAGCTACCAGACCATACCGATCGACGCGATTCCCAACATCGGTGAAAACCAAGTCATTGTGCTAACGCCTTGGCCGGGGCGGTCGCCGAAAGATATTGAAGATCAAGTCACCTACCCGCTCAGCGTTTCGCTGCTCGCGGTGCCGGGTGCCGATAGCGTGCGTGGCAAGAGCATGTTCGGTTACTCGTTTGTGCAGGTGACTTTTAAGGACAGCATTGATTTCTATTGGGCGCGGAGCCGAGTGTCGGAGCAGCTTGGTTCGGCGGCTCCTCAGCTGCCAGATGGTGTGGTTCCTCAACTAGGCCCTGATGCCACCGGCTTAGGTCAAGTTTTCTACTACGTCTTGATGCCTCCCAAAGAAGGAAAGAGCTTAGCGGAGCTGCGTTCGCTGCAAGACTTTGTTGTGAAGTACGAGTTACAAGCCGTCGAGGGAGTTAGCGAAGTCGCTTCGATTGGAGGCTACGTTCGTCAATATCAGATTGAAGTCGATCCTGACAAGTTACGGTTTCACAAGGTGACGCTAGACCGCCTGATGATGGCGATTAAGAGTTCTAACGTCGATGTGGGCGCCAAGACCATAGAAGCCTCTGGCATGGAGTTCATCGTCCGAGGCAAAGGATTTTTGGGGACTGGAGGAGATGTCTCCAAAGCTATTCGCGACATTGAGCAAACCGTCATCGAGCAGCGAGACGGCGTGCCATTGCGCATCCAAGATGTAGCCCGTGTGCAGCTCGGCCCAGACTTTCGCCGCGGCGCGCTCGACTACAACGGTGGCGAGGCGGTCGGTGGTGTGGTTGTCATGCGTCATGGCGAAAATCCCCGTGCGGTCATTGATCGCGTGAAAACTCGCATTGAGCAGCTCATACCCTCGCTGGACGGTGTCACGATCAAAGCGGTTTATGATCGGACGGGGCTCATCGACGAAACGGTCGGCACGCTCACAACCGCCCTGCGCGAAGAAATTATTATTACCGGCATCGTGATTTTGCTCTTCTTGTTGCATATCCGCAGCAGTCTCATTGTCGCTTCGACGCTACCAGTCGCTGTGCTGCTGTCGTTTGTTGCCATGAGGACGTTCGGTGTGGATGCCAACATCATGTCGCTCGCCGGGATTGCGATCGCCATCGGCACGATGGTCGATATGGGGATTATTGTTTCAGAAAACATCTACCAGCATTTGGCGGAATGGGAGAAGAATTGCTCAACCGGAGGAAGCAAGAATCGTGCGAAGGTGATTGCCGACGCTGCCACCGAAGTCGCCCCTGCCGTGGTGACAGCCGTCACGACGACGATTGTCAGCTTCTTGCCGGTGTTCTTCTTAACGGGCCGCGACTACAAGCTATTCAGTCCGTTGGCTTGGACCAAGACTTTTGCGATTACGTCGGCTCTGATTGTGGCGATTACTTTAGTGCCAGCGCTCTGCCGGTTGATGCTTCGCAGCGCACGCTGGCCAAAAGTGGCGAGCATCGCTGCGGCAATTACCGGGGCCGCGTTGGCTGGACTGCTCGTATTCTTCCTGTGGGCGGATGCCATCGAGAGTAGCTATGGAATTCCACCCGCTGTCTCCACCATTTTCGCCACTCTGCTAGGTGCCGGAGCAGGTTGGCTAGTAACCCGCGAGCGGGTGAAGCCTCTTGAAGAAGGGCTTGTGAGCAAGCTAATTGTACGAGCCTATGTGCCCACGCTGCAATTATTCCTCCGATTCAAAGCTGCGTTCCTGACCGTCCCGCTGCTGATCATGATGGTCGGCCTGGGAGGCTGGATTGGTTTGCCGACCGTTCTAAAGCCTGCCGAAAAAGTCGTCGGCTGGCTAGGCGTTGAGCCAAACGAATTGCCGGGCTATGTCGATCTCAAGCACAGCTTTACTGGCTTGGAAAGCGACGACTGGATTGCGCTGGACGAGGGAAGCTGGTTCTACATGCCAACGCTCTACCCGGCGGCCAGCTTTAGCCAGGCAATGCAAGTTTTGCAATCGCAAGACGTACTGATCAAGCAGATTCCCGAAGTCAAAGACGTATTGGGCAAGATTGGCCGCGTCGAATCGGCTCTCGACCCGGCCCCTGCGTCAATGGTGGAAACTTATGTGATGCTCAAACCGCGTGACCAGTGGCGAGAGGGTGTCACATCACGCGACGTGTGGGACGAAATCAATGCTGCTGCAACTCTGCCGGGAGTCACACCAGCGAGTCCGCTCCAACCGATTGAAGGCCGCGTCGTGATGCTGCAAAGCGGCATCAAAGCACCCATGGCAATCCGCATCTATGGCGACACGCTCAGCGAACTGGCCGATGCAGCTCTTTCCGTTGCTGCACATTTGAAGGAATCGCCTTACGTCAACGCCGGCACGGTCAATCCTGACATTGTGCTAGGCAAGCCGTATGTCGAATTCACCGTCAGCCGTGAAGCTGCTGCTCGCTATGGTATGACGGTCAGGATGGTCAACGAAGTTGTCGAGACGGCTTTGGGGGGAATGAACCTCATCAAAACGGTAGAAGGCCGTGAGCGCTATCCGGTCCGATTGCGTTACCGCCGTGACCTGCGTGAGCGAATCGATCAACTTGCCACCCTCCCCGTGGTCACTCACTCCGGTGCCGTCGTGCCGTTACAGGAGCTTGCGACGCTCGAAACAACTTGGGGACCCGGCGCGATCAACAGCGAGAACGCGAGGCTGGTTGCCCACGTGGCGTTTGCATCGAGCGGTCGCATAGGTGATTTAGAATCAGTTACTGCGATTGAGAAGTCACTGCGTGAGGCACAAGCATTGCCAGCGGGCGATCCCAACCGCTTGAGTCTACCCGCCGGATACTCGCTTGAAGCGGTAGGTTCTTTCACCAACCAGATCGAAGCCAACAGGCGGCTGCTGTGGCTCGTGCCGCTAGTCATCCTGATCAACCTGCTAATTATTTACCTCCAGTTCCGGCACTGGCCAATCACGCTCGCTGTATTCGCAGGTATTCCCGTGGCATTTGCTGGTGGGATGATCGCCCTCGCAATCGCAGGCACACAAATGAACACCGCCGTGTGGGTGGGCTTTATCGCACTCTTCGGCATCGCGGTCGATGACGGCGTGGTGATCGCCACTTACCTTGATCAAGTCTTTACACGGCTCAAGTTGACCAGCGTCGAAGATATTCGCGTTGCCACGATTGAGGCCGGGATGCGTCGTATTCGGCCATGCTTAATGACCACCGCAACCACTGTGCTGGCTTTGATTCCTGTTCTCCTATCGACGGGACGTGGGGCTGACGTTGCACGGGCAATGGCGCTGCCGGTCTTCGGCGGCATGATCGTGGAGCTGGTGACGCTGTTCGTCGTGCCAGTCATATTTTGTGGCTACAAGGAATTCAAGATGAAGATGGGCTTTGCGGATCGCCACTGGGAAGGTGTGGAATCCGCAGGCCAAGCAAGTGACTTCGTGCCGACTGCGTAAGGATGCGTGTTCGGTGTTATTTTTGTTCCTGTTAGAAAAGGACTGCGAGAATGAAAAGTTTAAGTTTGTCAGCAATGGCGACCGGGATGATGCTTATTGCATCGGTTGCCCCGGCTCAAACGGGCCAAGAAGTGGAAAAACATGCAGCACATGCAGGGCATGAACACGCCGCACACGATCATTCTGAGCATCAACAAGCCACGATGCCGGAAGCCATGCCAGAGCAACCTCCCGAGGCCAAACCTGCTGGTCCTCATGGAGGAACCATCCAGCAAGTAGGCCAGTTCCAAATCGAAACGATGCTAGAACCCGGCGGCATCCGTTTGTTCACCTACGACCAGCAAGGCCAACCACTCGAGTTGAAAGGTGCCCGTGGCCTCGCCACATTGCAAATCGAAGGCGACGCGAAGCGATACCGGTACGACTTGTTTCCCGAGGCAGGCCAAGACAATCTGGCCAAATCTTTGGCCGTTGCCGTTGATCTTTCCAAGATTGCTGGCCGCAAAGTCGAGCTTGCCTATCAGTTGGTCGGTATCCCAGGTGCCGAGCGCAAGCCGCTTCAATTTACGGCAAACGGCATGGTACCGATGACCGAAGCCCAACAGGTGGCTGCTGCCATTGCTGCCCAAAAAACATGTCCGGTGAGTGGTCAGCCATTAGGTGGAATGGGCAAACCAATTCCTGTCACCGTTGGTGATCAAACTGTCTACGTTTGCTGTGCCGGTTGCATCGACGCGGTGAAAGAGAACTCCGCGAAGTATTTTCCGCAGCAGCAAGCCAAGCTGACTGTCACCGAAGCGACGGCTGCTGACGCCGAAGCAATCAAGCAGCAACAGCTCTGCCCCGTGATGGACGAGCCACTCGGCGGCATGGGCACACCGCTCAAAGTGACGGGACTTGGTCGCGATGTATTCCTCTGCTGCAAAGGTTGCCTAAAGTTCCTGGAGAAAGAACCGCAGAAGTACCTTGCCAAGCTACCACCACTCCCCAACGCAGAGAAGCCACAGGTCGTAAAGGCGACGAAAGCCGATGCTCAGTTTGTCTCGGCTCAGAAACTCTGCCCAGTTATGGACGAGCCACTGGATGCGATGGGCGGTCCGTACAAAACGGTAGTGGAAGGGCGTGTCGTCTACCTCTGCTGCCCCGGTTGTGCCAAGAAGCTGCACGCTGACCCGGCTGGCTACCTCGCCAAGCTCGCGAAGCAGGGCATATCGCCGCCTGCTGTGAAATAGCAAAGAAACTTTCGCGGGGGTGGCGACGCGTGGAGGTAACGGTCCTCCGTACCGAAACGCCCCGTCGCCCCCGCCCTTTTATAGCAATCTGGACTCTAGCATGACGCTGCAAAGAATTTTTCGATTTGGATACCGCTGCTTACAACGGCTTATTGTGCTTGAAGGTGTCTCGGTGTTAGTTGGGCACGTCGAACAAGTATCGAAAATCACCGCGAGTGACAAGAAGGCTAGGATGCTAAGTCTTGAATCGCTACAGGAACACATACTCAACAGTGAGGCACCGTACTGCCAAACTTTAGTGGCACGAATTGAAGAACGCAACCTATCGTGTTTTGGCGTCGAGTCAGGCGGCCATTTACTATCGTTTGCGTGGTTTCACCTCGGCTCCGCGGAAGCGGGAATGAACTACGGCAGGGACTCGTCTACAGCGACTCCCATTCTGTTACAGGACAATGCTACGTTCGTTTTCCATGCTTACACGTCTTCCGATGCTCGTGGAAAAGGACTGATGTCGAAAGTTCTGGGATGCGCAGCGGATTCTCTGAGAAAGAGCGATGGCATCAAATACTTAGTGGCAACCACGGAAATAGTTAACGACTCTGCTCAGTCGGCTTTCCATCGAGCTGGATTCAACAAGGCGGCAACCTACTGGCGGTTTGGAATCGGAAGATGGGTCGTGGGCAAGTACCCAAAACCGACAGGCCCGATTCTAGCATTTGGAGACTGCGTCTAGGCGTTTGCGGTCAATCCATCACGTCGCCTTACTTCCGAAAGTTTTCAATCAACTCGTCGAGTTTCTCGTCTCACTGTTTGGTATTGCCCATCGCCCCCGCCCTTTATCCAAAGAAACGTTGAAAGCCTTCAATGCCAACTTCTTCTTCGAGTGTACAACCAACGGAACGCCCAAATCGCAAGTTCTATGGTAATTTCAAAGACCCGGTTGGCCTTATCTCTCGTCTCTTGTGTCGAGGTGGTACGGTAGGCAAGCATCTCGTTGTCCGAGAAGCACTCACTCAATTCGTAAAGCCACTGGACAACTGGCTCAAGGTGTCAGAACGCTCACTGCTTGCCCAAGACTTTAAGACGGATTTCCCTCTGCTGCTCATCGTGGGTCCACCAAGAAGCGGCACTAGCCTATTGCACCAAGTTTTAGCGTCCTGTTTGGATGTAAGTTATTTCACGAACTTCAATGCCATGTTTAGAAAGTCCCCGCTTTCAGCGGCAAAGTATTTTCAGAAGCGATTAGACCCAGGGCCAGTAACTGGAGAAAACTTATACGGCAATACGAGTGGATTCAGGGGCGTGAACGACGCTTTTCACGTTTGGAATCGCTACTTGGGGATTGAGCGATATGACGCAATGTCTGCCTTGGACTCATCAACCGCCCGAAAAATGCGCCAGTTCTTTCACGTATGGACACACATTACGTCCAAGCCGCTGCTCAATAAAAATAACCGCAATCTGGCCTGCACCACTTTGCTCTCTGAACTGCTGCCCAACGCACATTTCATTGCCGTTCACCGTGAGCCCGTTTACGTCGCACAATCACTTCTCAAAGCTCGGGAGTGGGTGCAAGGAAATCGCAAGGTAGGCTGGGGGCTAAGTAGCGTTGATTCCTCAGCTACTGGAAATCCAATGGATGATGTCGAAGCAGTTTGTCGTCAAGTTGCTGCCAATGAGAGGCTGCTCAAACGTCAAAGAGAACAGATTAGCAGTGAACGTTGGACAGATGTGTCATATGAGTCATTCTGCGAGAATCCACAAACAATCATTCGCGAGATATGTGAGCGACATCCAAGTATCAAGCTTCGTTCGCCTGAGCGAATTGCTAGCGTGCAGCCTTTTGCCAATACCAATCAGGATCGACTCACAGACGATGAAGTCGATCGGATACGTCGACTATTGGCAGCCTGCGAGGAAGTACCAGTTAACTAGAAACATGCTTGTAGCAAGTTCTTGGCTTCTATGAAAAATGTACTGGCCTAGTCAATTCGAGCGTACTTGCGGAAAAGCTCAACTAGCTCTGCAAGTTTCTCGTCTCGCTCTTTGGTGTTGCCATCGACCATCGCGTTTTTCACGCACGAGTGAACGTGGCTTTCAAAAATCAGTTGGCCGACTTTCCCTAAGGCGCCACTAGCGGCAGCAATCTGCATCAAAATGTCAACGCAGTATTCGTCTTCATCAATCATCCTCTGCACAGCAGAGACTTGCCCCGAAATTCGGCGCAAGCGGTTTGCGAGCTTCGTTTTTTCGTCGTCAGAGAGCATCGGCTGCCATCAATCGGTGTAACAAGATGGACTATCTAGGTCATCTATAATAGCGTGCCGATTGATGGCGTGCGACCCTATTGAACGGGCCTGCTAGCCGATGCGAGACCAAGCTGGTTATTTGGCGACCGATTGGCAAGCCTCGACGCAGCGGCGGCAACTCTCGGCACACTGCTGGCAGTGATCGTGGTCGTGCGCTGCACACTGCTCGGCACACCACTCACAAACCTTCACGCACAAGCGGCAGGCTTCTGACGCGAATTTGGCGTCAATCGCCATCATTTCCACGCAGAGCCTGCAAATCGCAGCACATTCTAGGCAGCACTTAGGGCAGGCGTTGTCGCTTTTCTTGCCGAGCATAGACACGACATTCGACAAACATTCGGCCGCACACTCCTGACAAGCCTCGATACAATTTTGATACGACGTGTTTTGGACCATCGAATGACTCCTGGGTTTAGGTTACGGAATTGTCAGTAGTAAGTTACTGAGCAAATCCCATACCCACCAGGGGTATCCTGTCGTCGATGCTACATCATTCCGTGCTTCATTGGTGCTGCTTGATAATCAGAAGGATCACCGAATCGCCGCACGATTTCAGCAAGAACAGCACCCGGCTGTATAGGTTCGTCGGTTTCCATGACCAAGTGGTACAGATCTTCCGGCAGAACGCGGACAGCGAGCATCAGGCCCATGATGGCCATCTGCCAACCTTGCCGCATCCCCAGCGTTTCGCGTCGCCCGGTGATTCGCTTGTCCATCATCGCGGCCATATTCATCCCCTTCATGTCTTGGGGATAGCCGGGAGTATGGAACCCTGGGTCAGGATTATTCAGATTCACATCAGGAACCCGATCCAAATTCGCCAGATAGGCATCCACCGATTGATTCGGACGAACCCTCGGGCCAACTTGCCGGGTCATGTGATTCATCATGTGATGCACCATGTGGCAGTGCATCATCCAGTCGCCCGGATTGTTGGCGATAAACTCGAAATCAGTTGCTTGCGCGACACCAATCAATTCGGTGTTGCGAGGTATCCAGGCACTTTTTGGAATGCGCGCCCCTTCGTGGCCGGTGATCCAGAAAGTGTGGCCGTGCAAGTGAATCGGATGATGCTGAATAGGAGCGAAATTAAGAATACGAATCCGCACCCGCTCGCCATGCTTGCAAACCAGCGGGGAGTTGAACGGCCCGCTGCGTCCGTTGATCGTATGCCAGTTCCAATCCATCGACCAACTATCGGCGATGGTTTGGCTCGGTTCGATGGCGAAGTTTTGAAAGAGCAAGCCGAAGTCTCTATCGACGGGCGGGTCGAAGACTCGCTTGGGATGCACGATAAACCAGCCTACCATCCCGAAGGCTTCTTGCATGGCGACATGGGAATGGTAGAAGAACGTCCCTTCTTCGTGGAAAGTAAACTCGTAGTTAAAACTCTTACCTGGCTTGATTGGACCTTGGATTAGTTCGGCAGCCCCATCGTATTGCACGCGGCACTCAAAGCCGTGCCAATGCATGTAGGTATTTTCGGGCAACTCGTTGGTGACGACAATGCGAACTCGATCCCCCTGCGTGACTTCAATTGTCGGCCCCGGCATACTGCCGTTGTATCCGTAGACATTCATTTTGTAGCCGGGAAGAAATTCCGCTTCGACCGGGGTTGCCACTAAATGAAATTCTTTCACGCCATCTACCATCTTGAATGGCAGCTTCGGAATGTCGGGCGTCTCGAATGGTGCGGGTCCATCACTGGCAGAGCGCATTCCCGGAACTAACTTACCGAGATAGTAGTCGGAGTCGGGACTATTTCCGCGACTCGGGGTAAAGCGGCGGAAACCGTCGTACTCATCCTGGACACCAGATGGCACACCTGCATTTTCGTCACCGATAGGCGACGGTAGCTTAGTGCCGCTGCCGTGCATGTCGTGACGACTGCCCGAGCCTTGCATATTCATGCCCTGCATCGCTGGGCCTTCCTGTGCTTGTGCGGGAGTGGCGAGCAGGTTTCCAGCCAGCGCGCCACCGGCAGCCAGTGCCGATTTTTTTAGGAAGTCGCGACGAGGTGGGGTTGCTTGCGGTTCTTGCATGGTATTGATCTCGCTTGGAAACGCTTACTGCTACTGCCTATTCGGTGTCGGCTGACTTACCGAGGCTTTGGTACGGCGTCGATATGTCCCGGAGGCCCAACGCCCTCTGCCGCCATTAAGCCATCGTAAAGCAAATAGCCGTGAATCAGCACTTCATGCTCACGAGCCATCAAGAGATTATCGACTTGCAACAATCGTGCGTCAAAATAATCGTGTTGAGCCATTAACACGTCAGGCCAATCAACTCGATTCTCCTTGTAGCTACCCAGCAGTTCTGCGTATGCAGCTTTCGACTCAGGGAGAATTACTCGTTCATACTCATACACATGCTGTAGTGCCGTGACGTACTGCTGATAGACAGTCGCTAAGCGATTGCGGAGCTGGAGTTCAACTCGCTGTATTTCTTGCCGTTGCCGAGCGTAGTCGGCCCGTGCTTGCCGCATCGTTCCTTGATTGCGATCATAGAAAGGAATTTCAAGCGAAATCCCCGCGACTGCTGTTGTTTCTTTGGCATCGAAGTTGTAGCCCGTTCCACCACTTACGACGACATCGGGGACCCATTCAACGCTCTCTCGTTGGATGGTTGCGTTGTCAACCGACAACTTCGCACGTGCTGCTGCAATCTCTGGGCTTTCGGCCAATAGACGACCGAGCGCTTCGTCGAATGACAGTGGATCGCATTGCGTCAAAAGCTCGCCCACGACCATGCCTTCGGTCAGCGGAATTCCAACAAGGGCGGTCAAGCTGCGGAACGCCTCGCGATGAGCGTTCTCTGCTTTCATCACCGCCAGTCGAGCCCTTTGCAAAGTGATGTTCGCGCGGCGGACTTCGGGGCGACGAGCTTGCCCCATATTGTACGATTCTTGTGCGGTGACAGCAGAATCCTCAGCCGTCTTGACCAACTCTCGTTGGATGGCGAGCGACTGGCTGGCAGCGAGTGTGCGATAGAAGTGAATCCGCACATCGTTGCAAACGCGGAATCGCTGCACCATCGCTTGATGCTCAGCAACATGGGCTCGCCGCATGTACTTTTGACGGCTCAAACGCAACTTTCCCGCAGTTACAAAACGTTGCTCAAGCACGCCGCCTTGAAACTCACCCGGTGAATCCTTATCTCCCTCGACGTCCAGAAAGATTTGCTCGCCCGAGTAGGAAAGAGTCGGATTGGGATAGAGTCCGGCCTGTAGTGCCTTACCCAATTCGGCTGAGATATGCAGCCGTGACTGGCGGAGTGTTGGGTTATTGTCCGATGCTAGCGATAGTAGTTCATCCAACCCGTATGTCGACGCTGCCTCATTCATCGCCGAGTCAATTGACGCTACCTCGTCGGGTGACGAAGGGATTGCGGGAGGCTTTGTGTAAGAATGACCGGTGGCGTTAAAAATCGTTACTTTTGGCGAGGTTAGCAGTTCCTGAGATTTAGCGCGTGTATCGGTGAGACCGACAATGCAAACCACAGCTATGATAGATGCCTGACGCCAACTCATGCTTTGGGCTGCCTTGCCGATGTAACCTGAGAGCAATTCCTAGTGCTTCCATCGTCCAATTACCCCTGGGGGGTACATCCTTGCATGCGGAAAATACCGATTATAGCTTGGCGAAGTCTACTTGGCGGCAGTCAGGTTGACTTTGCGGGCCACATACTCGGGCTAATGCTTAAAGCTTCACACTGCGTAGCCGGAGTGCATTTGCGATCACCGACACACTGCTCAAGCTCATCGCCGCAGCGGCGATCATGGGGCTCAGCAGCCAACCGAAGATCGGGTAGAGGACTCCCGCCGCAATAGGGATGCCGAGTGCGTTGTATCCAAAGGCAAAAACCAAATTCTGCCGGATGTTGCGCATCGTCGCCCGACTCAGAGCAGCCGCTTTGACGACGCCGCGCAGGTCGCCACCAACAAGCGTCACTCCTGCCGACTCGATGGCCACATCGCTACCGGTGCCCATTGCGATTCCTACGTCGGCAGCCGCTAGGGCGGGCGCATCATTGATGCCGTCACCCGCCATCGCCACGACGCGTCCCTCATCGTGCAGCTTACGAACATAGTCGTGCTTCTGCTCGGGGGAGACGCCCGCCTGTAACTCGTCAATACTGAGCTTGGTGGCAACGGCTTGGGCCGTCGCCTGGGCATCGCCGGTGAGCATGACCAGCTTTAAGCCGAGGTCATGAATTTGCTTGATGACGGCAGGCGTCGTTTCTTTAATCGGATCAGCGATTCCGATCATGCCCAGTAACGAATTCTCGTTTGCAACAAACACAACAGTCTGACCTTCGCTTTGCAGGGCTTCGGCTTTAGAAATCGACTGCTCGGCAACGGAGACACCTTGCTCCTCCAAGAAACCGGGCTTGCCAATGCATATACGTTGCCCCTCAACCTGAGCTTCAACTCCTCCGCCGGTGGTGCTGCCAAACTCTACGGCATTGAGAATCTCCAATTCTTTCTCCCCGGCAGCTTCGACAATCGCTCTGGCAAGCGGGTGTTCGCTCAAACGTTCAACAGCGGCGGCCAGCAAAAGGAGTTCATCGTTTGACAGCTCGCCTGTGGCAATCACTTCCGTGACGCGCGGGCGTCCCTCAGTTAGAGTCCCCGTCTTATCAACCACGATGGTGTCGACCCGTTCCATCGTCTCTAGCACCTGGGCGTCCTTGATCAAAACTCCTTCGCGAGCGCCACGACCGACACCCACCATGATGGACATCGGTGTCGCCAATCCCAAAGCGCACGGACAAGCAATGATCAGCACCGAGATCGCTGCTAGGAGGGCATGCGCTAAACGGGGCTGAGGTCCAACGACAGCCCAGACCGCAAATGCGATCAGTGCCGCCACCAGGACACAAGGGACGAACCACGCCGCTACCGTGTCCACTAACTTCTGAATCGGCGCTCGGCTGCGTTGGGCAGCGGCGACCATGTCCACAATACGGCTCAACACCGTATCCGAACCCACCTGCTGGGCCTCGATCAGTAGCGCTCCGGTTTGGTTGAGCGTACCGGCTATGATCTTGTCGCCCGCGGATTTCTGAACCGGAATCGGTTCGCCAGTGAGCATTGATTCATCGACGGAACTTGAGCCTTCTCGAACGACTCCATCGACGGGCGTTTTCTCACCAGGGCGAACTCGTAGACGGTCGCCTGCTTTCACCTGCTCAAGTGGTATTTCTTGCTCGCCATCTTCTGTGACTCGCAGGGCCGTCTCGGGGGCAAGCTCTAGCAGCTCGCGAATCGCGCCGCTCGTCCGTTTGCGTGCCCGTAATTCCAAGACTTGCCCGAGTAGAACCAGTGTGATGATTACCGCCGCAGCTTCAAAGTAGAGCGGAGGCCGACCCGCTTCGTAAAACGCTTGAGGGATGACTCCAGGAAACAGTACGGCTGCGAGGCTGAAAAAGAACGCCGTCAGCGTGCCAATCGCGATGAGCGTAAACATATTCGGGCTGCGGTGGACAATCGACTGCCAGCCGCGAGCCAGCAGCGGCCAACCGCTCCACAATACAACGGGCGTTGCCAGAAACAGTTGCAGCCAGCCCTCAATCTTAGGCGATAGCCACTCACGAATTGGTAAACCGACCATCGGTCCCATTGTTAGCACCAGCAGAGGTAGGCTCAGTACGACGCCTGCCCAGAACCGCTGCGTCATTGCTGACTCTGAGCCATCGTCTTCCTCTTCAAGAGAAATTGTCTTCGGTTCCAAGTCCATGCCGCACTTTGGGCAGCTTCCGGGACCGACCTGCTCAACTTCGGGGTGCATTGGACAAGTGAAGATTTGACCGCTCTCGGCGTCAGTTGGCAGCTTCATCTTACTTTTGCCATCATAGTCACTTTGGCAGCAGGCAGCATCGCCAGGGTCGGATGAAGTCTCTGCTGTTACGGAGACACCTTGTTGGGCTGCGAAGCGATCACGACAACTAGAGCTACAGAAGTAGTGCGACTTGCCTTCAATTTCTAGCACGAGAGCTGAGTTGGCATCGACCGTCATTCCGCAAATCGGGTCTATTGTCTTTGACATTAGTTGTCTCGCATGGAGTGACATTTACAGCCCCCATGATATACCTACTAGGGGTATGCGGCCATGGCGTACTTTCACTTACCATTTGGAAAATGGAAACACCGGCCTACTCAAATCCAATCAGCCTCTGCTCAAATTGAATACTCCTCGGGTAGTGACTTACTTAGTTGTTACCGGACCGGCTGTCACGAGAGTGAAAGCTGAAGGCTCAACGTTTGGCTACTGTGCAGATTTTGCCACCAATGGCAGGCGAATTAACCTAGTTGAAACGTATCGTTGGCAACCAAGCAGTAGCACTGATCGACGTTGAATACTGGAGTGGCAAACGAAGTTGCCATGCATGTCGACAAGACCAGCTTGCGCCAAGGAGAAAATGCCTGGATGGCCTGGTGCAACTCAATATCTGCGATAGGCAACTAGACCGCTGCGAGTTTCACAGACTGCGAACTGAGCGAGGTTGCATCAGCCGCCCGCTAGAAGCAAGTGACCAAAATGCGTGAGGTGATTCGCACCTCTGCGAGTTCGTACTTTCCGTTCGTGCTTCAGGATGCCCCCTCCTCGTGGAGGTCTCGAATAGTCACATTGAATGAAGCTAATTCTGCGAACTGACTTCGGTTGATTTCACCGCAGCCCAATGTGGAGTTACCCGATTACCCTTTTAGATGCCTGAGAGGCCTTAATCGACCAAGCATGGGGGTGTGTTCTCAGGTAGCCTATATCCCAGTTATTGCGCAATCGAATAGGACAGCCATTCTATCCTTTGGCTCTAGGAGATTGTCCAGTCTTAATCCAAGGGCACCATGCTACGCCCACTTCGCCGGTCTCTCAGTGGTGTGAGTTGTGTTCCATGACTGCTAGGCTTACCTGAGAGCCAGCAGTTTGGGGATCTGAGAGTTTGATGTTCCATGGTAAATTCGCCAGAAGATTTCGTCCCTATCCAGACAGCCCCTGTGGGGTAAGCATCAAGAGCTACACCTCCCTCTCTTGCCCGACGCCTCCTCTCACCTCACGTTCACGTTCTTCAGCCGGCGAGATCCACGCCACTTGGAACAACCGGGACACCACCACGCCTCTGTGGTCGCGCAGTCGCTCCCGCCTTGCCCCTGGCAGCACCGCGGCCAAGGACCGAGTCTTTGAGACGACCGCTCGATCACGCCCTTCTCAGAGAACGGCTTCCGTAGGTGCGACTTTGCTCCGTACGAAGAATCCGTTCGTGATTGAATTTCGTTCTACAGAACTTTCTGCTTTCCAAGTCAGATTGAGTAGCGCTATCCTGTCACCCGCAGCAGTCGAATCAAATGCCAAAAACAATTTCACAAGGCGCTGCGCTTGAAATTCTTTTGTGGTCCCTGCGGGCAAACATTGGACACGCCTGCTTGGCGGTTGACTGGTCGGCTGCGTAAGTCAACTAACTAGAAAAGGAGAAAGACCATGACAAACCAAACTAAAAACTCTAACGAACCTGTCGCCCGTATCAAGGACGGCCTCTTGCAGATCGCTATCTGGAAGAACGAGAGCGAGAAGGGTCGCCCCTTCTACACGACCTCGGCTGTGCAGCGGAGCTACAAGGACGATGCTGGAAACTACCACGAGACCACGTCTCTGAGTGGAACCCAGCTGATCCAAGCGGCAAGACTCTACGGCCTAGTCTACGACCGGGTCCGCGAGTTAGAAGAAGCTGACTACCAGGCGAGCAAGGCGTAAGCCCTGCTCCTCACCCCACAGGAGCCGCCCGGAAACGGGCGGCTCTTTCTTTGTGGGCGATATCCGTTCCGAGCAATCATCACTGGCATATTATTGATCGCCATACAGCGCGCGTTTGATCGCCGTGCGACGTTCGTCTCCGTCACGAGATGTCTTTGGTTCGAAGAAACGGTTCAGGGCAGAGACCGTGGTGAAACGCACATTACCCACCTTGACGCTCTCCAGTACGCGGCCACGTACGCCTTTAGTTGCCCAACGATACACGGTGGAATGGTGAACCTTTTTGCCGCGTCGCTTAGGCAACAGGGCGGGGACATCCGTCAAAGCGACGTGCTTATTGGGTTTTGGGTTGGGCAGGAAGCTCATCGGTAACGCTCCTTATCGTTGGGGGTGAGGGAACTGGCAACAGGTGGTATGCGTGGCTGAGTCAATAGTCGTGGCCGGTGAGCGTTTCGATGGTGACCTTGTCGATCGAAGGGCTCGTTTCGGGGCGGTCGAATGTGCGTGGGCCCAGTTCGGTGAACGATTTCAATTTGCCGGTGGCGATCAAGTCGGCCAGTTCGGACAGGTTGCGACCGACAATCGAGATCAACAGCTTCTCCATGCCTAGCAGTCCCAGTTGCAAGAAGCCCGCATCGCGGAGGCGAATCTCGCGTAAGTCGCAATAGGCATAACTGGTTGCCGCACCGTGGCAGAAGCAGACTTGAAACATGAGCGGCGCAGGCTCAGTCGGCGAGGTTCGTTTCCAGGGGGCCTGCGTGGTACTGGCGAGTGCGGCCGCCGTGTGCTGGCGGTTTTCGTTGGAGGGAAAAGGTAAGTTACTGGCCATCATCAACTCCTTCCGGGCTGGGGTTTGTGTTGTGGACGGGGAACGTGCGCGGTAGCACGGAACTGCTTCAAGGGCTTCGGTCCACGAGTTGCCCTGCGCTTCGCCCACCAGGCGTGGGCCCGTTCCATCACCGATTGACGAAGACGAGCGTGGCGAGTCTGTGGAGTGACAGTCGACTGGACGCGGCTCGGCGTTGTGGAAGGCTGCTGCTTCACGTTGGGCCGTGGCTGTTTCTCTTGAATCGGGTTGGCAACTCGTTGGGCCGGTTTTCGCACATGCGGTTGGTCTTTGACCATCTCGGTGGCCGAGAGCTGCTGCCCCGCGCCTTGGATCGCTCGGCGTACCGCCTGCTTGTCATCGACGTAAAGCGTGACGTCTTCCTTGCCGCGGGAGGCAGTCACATAGAGCTGCTTGGCGTTGATGGCGGGGAGTGACTGCGAACCCATCGCAGCGATCGCTTTTTTGGCATCTTTCCCTTGCGCGGCTTGGCTCGTGATCACGAAGCCGTGGTCGAGATGGCCGTAGTCCTTGGCGACCACCAAACCGCTCTTCAGCTTGAGGTTGCCCTTTTTATCAAAGCCGGCGACTTCGTCGATCCGCCCATTACTAATGCGACGTTTGTTATCGACTCCCGTGCCTCCGAGGCTAAAGCGGACCTTGTCACCGACGGCGATGCCGAGTTTCTCTTCTCGATAAACTTCAAAGCGATTAGGCGTTTCGACCGGGACCGGCTTCTTGGGTCCCCCTTTGATCGGCGCTAACCGACGCGTCCAAGCTCTTGATGAAACAGGGCTGCTTTTGCCCGTTCAAAGCTAAAAAGCTACAATCAGCCAAGGTGAACCATCCTGCCCTATCAAGCTACGGAAGATTAATGCGTCAGCGTTCACCTAGGAAACTGCTTGTTTGCTTTTTTATGTTTCGCTGCTCTTCGTTCGAGTTTATGAATTGCTCAAGCTCCAGCTAAGGAAGCACGTTGACTCCTTCTTTGGCGAGGTTGTAGACATGCCAAACACTAAACTGAAACATCCTGGACGCTTCATTCACTCCAATCAGCTCACAAGCAAGTCGGACCAATCCCTGACCTAATGATGAGATTAGGATTCTGTTCGTGGTGGCCCAGGCGGACGTTCAATGTTCTTAAACTGCTCGAGTTCCGTCCGAGTAAAAATGTAGCGACCTTCAACGCTCATTTCAATTCGCCCGTCTTAAGCCAATTTATGAACGCGGCGGACACTCAGTTTTAAGATTTTTGCGGCTTCCTTAGTTCCACCCAGTTCGCCTAGTACAAGCCTTTCGAGCTGCTCAGGCTTAAGCTCTATGGTTCGCAGCAAGTACAATATCAATGCCGATTTTGTTCGGCAAACTTACCAGCTGTTATGCCTCCGATCTGATAAAGCGCAGGCATTGTTTTTCATAAATCGCGGATTGAATAATCCTCGTCCGGTTGAGAGACTCGTTGAAGTCTGCGGGGGAAATCTGTTCGATGAAGAATAGTTGCTCTTCAAACTATTCCTGAGCGATGGCTTTGACTCGATGCGTCGCTCTCACCGACGTGCCAGGCATACTGCCAGAACGCAATGGCAAAAAGGTGCATCACGCGACCATGCTCAACCGCTTCTTGGAAACCACAACCATTCAAGCAGACCAGCTCCAGTCTGATGCGATCAAGCGATTCCTGTATGGCGAATGAAAGCCCAGGTTGAGAAGGTTAAAAGGCTTGAGTTACCGTTGCAAGGAAGAAGGCTACTGCAGTTGATCCCAGCTCAAACTAAATCGAGCCAAATACTTTCGCAACCGGTCAGCATCGTTTGGTTTTGCCTTTGAGAGCCGCGATATAGCAAACAGTTTTCGGCCTGCCTGAGAAAGCGTGCTCGATGCTTTGCACACTCGTATGACTTCTGACAAAGCAACTTGATCAAAACGGTCAAGCTCTTGGGCGTCGACGACGCCCTGCAGCTCTCGAAGGCTACTTGAATTACTATTATCATTACTTTTCCATTGCTGGCTCAAGCGTTCGATTTCTTCATCAACGAGTTCGACGCTGATTCGACCACCCGCCGCCAGCGTTGCCATGCGCGTAATGGCGGCGTTGAGATCCCGAAAATTCGCCTGCCAGGTTGCTTGTTCGGACTCAGCGAAACGAAGGAAACGCGTACGGGCCTCCTTGTTCAGGCGCACAACGCTTCCTGTCGTTGCGGAGAACTGGGTTAGCTCATAGTCAAGGTTGGGTGAGATGTCCTCACGGCGCTCAGCTAGACCAGGTAGTCGAAAAGTCCACAAGTTGATTCTCGACAGCAAGTCTTCTCGAAAACGCCCTTCCTGGACGTCTGACTGCAAGTCGCGATTGGTCCCAGCGATCAACTGAAAGTCGCTACCAGTTTCACTATCGCCGCCAACTGGTAGAAACCGCTTTTCTTCAATCGCTCGCAGGAGCATCGCCTGCTCATCTAGGCCCAGCTCGCCAATCTCGTCGAGGAAGAGCATGCCGCCTTCGGCCGCGCGGAGCAGCCCTTCGCGAGCACCAGTCGCTCCGGTGAAAGCACCTTTGACGTGGCCGAACAGCGCCGACGTTGCCTGGTCGCCCCGTAGCGTGGCGCAGTTCACTTCGACGAACTTTCCATCGAGTTGTCGACGCTGCTGTTTTAATTCATAGACACGGCGCGCCAGCTGGCTCTTGCCGGCGCCGGTGGGTCCAGTGATCAGCATCGGAGCTTGACTATGGATGGCTACTTTTTCGATGCGTTCGATCAGTTGGTTGAATGCGGTATTCTTCGTTTCGATACCAGATTTAAGAAAGGACAAACTTTCTTGTTGCTCTAAGGCGAAGCGAGCAGCAAGTTGGTCGTAACGTGACAGGTCGAGATCGATGACCTTGTAGGTGCCTTCCCCTGGCTGTTTGCGTTTGGGTGGCGACGCTTGGAGCAGCTGGCCTGGAAGATGCCTGGATTCGGCTAAGAGGAACATACAGATCTGCTGAACATGTGTGCCAGTGGTGATATTGGCCAGGTACTTTTCTTGTTCAGGGCGAAACGAGTAGTTACCCATAAACTCGTGCAGCTTTGAGTAGACTTCCTCCAGGTCCCAGGGATCG
Source organism: Adhaeretor mobilis (assembly GCF_007741515.1). GTDB lineage: Bacteria > Planctomycetota > Planctomycetia > Pirellulales > Lacipirellulaceae > Adhaeretor > Adhaeretor mobilis. Next base: position 3,066,938 of record NZ_CP036263.1, on the reverse strand, counting down.
CGGAAATGGACTTCGTGCAATCGCACATCGGTTTCAGGAGAAATCGAGCGAATGTCTTCTGCGACAGTATTGGACAGATCCGCAATCTTGGGCTCATACAGGAGCTCGAAGCGGTCAATGAGCAGATCTTCGTGCTGACACAGCGCAACCGTAGGCCGCCATGATTGCCAGCGATCGGTCTTGGCGCTCCCTCGGTCGAGGCGAGTGCCCAATAGGCCAAAGACAACTTGTTTCATAGCAATTCCCGTCCGAGATCCAGTGCGTATATAGAATTATAACATCTTATCGGAACGGATCGTAATTTATGACTCAGCCAGTCATCGCAAAACACAAACCAGCCGCACTAGAAATGACTTAAACCACTTGCGGGAAAGGATTTACGTCCCTCTCTTGGTAGCTATTTTCTTAATTGGCACGCCTGCTGCAATAGTGCCTCCCATCGAAAACAGGCATGCTCAAAACTTGGCCTTCTTACGGAGACATAACCATGGCAAACAAAACACTCTTCAGCTCGATCCGCGGCCGACTGACGCCTTCGGCCGATAGCTTCAACGAGGCTGGCGGACTGGCCTACGCTCGTACCAGCAAGCAAGCGTTGGCTCAGCTCGCGGCGACCGGCTGCTTGGGCTCAACTTTTTACATCACTGCTGACCAGCAACTCGACACAGTGCTTGAGCACTGCGAGAAAGTTGAACCAGAGTTCATCGCCCGCTTGGCACTTTATGCCCGCGGTAAAGGGCACATGAAGGACATGCCAGCACTGTTGTGTGCTGTACTGTCAGTCAAGTCGCCTGGCTTGTTGGCCGAAGTATTCGACCGTGTGATTGATTCACCGAAGATGCTCCGCAACTTTGTGCAGATCATGCGCTCGGGAGTAGTTGGTCGCAAAAGCCTCGGCTCCTTGCCAAAGCGATTGATCCTGCAGTGGCTTGAGTCACGTAGTGACACGCAGTTGTTTATAGGCTCTGTGGGCAATGATCCATCCTTGGCAGATGTGCTGCGAATGGTTCACCCTAAGCCAACGACAAAGTCACGTGAGGCACTCTACGGTTACTTGATCGGTCGCGAGCACAACAACGATGCATTGCCAGAGTTGATGCAGCAATACGAAAAGTTCAAACGCAACACTAACCCAGGGAAAGTCGCAGTACCCGATGTACCGTTCCAGATGTTGACCTCACTGCCACTGACTGAGAAGGACTGGCGACAGATCGCACGGACTGCCTCATGGCAAATGACGCGAATGAACCTGAATACGTTTCTGCGTCATGGGGTGTTCGAGAGTAGCGAGGTTGCGAATCTGGTTGCGAACCGCTTGCGTAACCCGCGATTGGTCGAAAAGGCGCGAGTCTTTCCGTACCAATTGCTGGTCGCCTATACCAATGCCAATCAAGCCGTACCGCACGAAGTGCGAGACGCCTTGCAGGACGCAATGGAGCTGGCGATCAAGAACGTGCCACGTGTGGATTGCAAGGTTTACGTATGCCCGGATGTATCAGGATCGATGCATTCGGCAGTGACAGGCTTTCGTCAAGGTTCGACGTCTGCTGTACGTTGCTTGGATGTTGCTGCACTGGTTGCCGCGACGATATTGCGGAAGAATCCATCAGCTGAAGTCATTCCGTTTAAGGAGCAAGTGGTGAACATTCGCCTAAATGCTCGTGACACGGTTTTGACGAATGCCGAACGGATCTCCCGCGTTTCGCCAGGTGGCACGAATTGTAGTGCTCCACTGGCAGAGCTGAACCGACGCCGTGCTAAAGGAGACTTGGTGATTTTCGTCTCGGATAACGAGTCGTGGGTAGATTCACCAAACTACGGTTGGTGCGGTGGTGGCCGAACCGAGACCATGAACCAGTGGTCTAAGTTCAAGGCTCGTAACCCACACGCCCGAATGGTTTGTATTGACATCCAGCCACACACAACGACCCAAGCGAAGGAACGCGAGGACATTGTTAACGTGGGAGGATTCAGTGATCAAGTGTTCAAGCTGCTTGCCGACGTGGCAGCAGGTAAGCACTCGGTCGACCACTGGGTCCGCGAGATTGAGAGCGAACGTTTATAAAGTCGGATACTTGGGGAAGGTGGGATTTCTGTGTCGGCCCGCCTTCCCCTGACGGAGAGTACACAGAGAAACTTTGGCCGAATGCTGTCGGGACTACATTTACCCAATGTCACGTGTCTCAGCCTTGTCGGCCGTTTGAATCACGAAGTAGGAAATATCAACGAATGCTGGCGTGACTACATTGGTTTAGGAGGTTCGATCCCTCCCTGGTTTTCTTGAAATACAGATTGCCGGACGTCTCGCTTCCCCTTGTCGTTGATTTTGATAATAGAAGGAAAAACGTGACGAATGCGGATGGAACTACATGGTTTAGATCCCGAGGTCGTGGGTTCGAATCCCACCGGCTCCACTTGTTATCAGGCGGCTTGACTTGGCGTGGCCAAGATCTTGCTCGCGAGGATAATGACCTGATAGAAAGGGGCCGTAGCTCAGTTTGGTAGAGCGCGTAGAACGTTTCATCAATACTTGTCGTCACGTTTTTTAAGGAAATGACATTTGCGGCGAATGCCGAAGGAACTACATCGATCTGACGGTCGCGGGTTCGAATCCCGTCAGCCAACTGCAAAGTTGGCTGTAGCTCAGCGGTAGAGCATCAGCAATGTTTCTTCAAACCCTTGTCGCCGTGCTTTTAGGGACAGTAGGTAGGTACAAATGACAATGACACAGGCAACTGAACAAAAACACGAAATCATCGCCAATGGCGAAGCGACTGCGATTATGCCAACAGGCGGAAAGCAGAAGCCAATTACCGTCATCGGTACCGAAGCAATACGTAACACCTTCGATGACCTGTGCTTGCAGCAAGCAATTAACTCGCGACAAGCACCGGGTGTGACGGACTTGGTTCTCAACCCAGACGCGCATTGCGGTTACGGAGCGCCAGTAGGTTGCGTGATGGTGTCACCATCTCATGTTTACCCAGGCCCAGTAGGCGTTGACATCAAGTGTTCAATGAGCCTGTTGCAGACCAGCCTGCCAGCCGACGCGGTAGATGACAAGAAGGTGCGTCGCGCATTGATTAAAGCGATTTGCGATCGAACTCCAACGGGTGCAGGTCGCGGTCAGCGAAATGTGCCTAAATCTCGACACGTTGACGAAGCTCTGGGCAAGCGAGTGCTTGTTGAAGGCGCTTCGAGAGGCGTTTGCGAGGAATTGGGGATTCCTGCTGAATGGGCCAACCACTGTGAAGACGCCAGCCACGTAGGCCACAATGACTCGACCGGTTCGCTCGCGCTCCGCCTAGAGAAGCTGCTGCCAAACATGTATAAGTTTGCCGACAAAATGTCGCAGCTTGGCTCCTACGGAGGCGGCAACCATTTTGGAGAATGCGAAGTCGTTCAGGTGGGTGAGGACAAACGCTCTCGTGAAGCGGCTGAAGTATTTGGCTTAGTAGACGGTGGTGTGGCATTCTTGTCGCACTGCGGTTCACGCGGCATTGGCCATCAATTGGCCACAGGACAGTTCAAGGCTCTGCAAAACAAGTTTGAGCAGTGGGATATTCCGTTGCCAGGCCAAGACAAACAGTTGGTTTACGCACCGCTTGGCACGGCTGAAGCAAATGCGTACCTCGACGACATGGCGCTCGGTGCAAACTTTGCCACAGTCAACCATATGTTGATCAACGCTCTGGTGCTCGAAGCGTTTCAGGAAGTGATTCCTGGCACGACCGGTCAGTTGGTGTATTTTATTAGCCACAACATTGCGAGAAAGGAAATTGTCGATAACCGCCCAGCGTGGGTGCATCGCAAAGGGGCGACTCGTGCGTTCCCAGGCGGACATCACGCTTTGAAGGGAACGCCGTTTGCCAAAACTGGTCATCCAATCCTGCTGCCAGGCAATCCACAGGCTGGTTCCGCAGTGATGGTTGCCGATGAAGGTGCCGCGTTAAGCTGCTACAGCGTCAACCACGGTGCAGGTCGGCAACTGGGTCGTAAAGCGGCCAAACGAGCGCTGGATCAAGCTGAAGTCGATCGTTCGTTTGACGAGACTGACATTTTGACGAACTGCCGCAGCTACCCAATCGATGAAGCACCAGCTGCTTACAAAGATTTTGATGAGGTACTGCACTCAGTGAAGTCGGCTGGGCTAGCTAGCGAAGTTGCAAGGTTGAAAGCACGGTTTGTGATTAAAGATGGAGATAAAGCAGATGACTGAACAACCACGCAATCAGCTACCCAGTAGCGAACGGGTCGAAGAGTTCGAGATTACTGGTGGTAACGGTATCCTCGAACTGCAGGGCGACGATTTTGATACTGCTCTGTTATTTAATGAGAAGCCCGTTTCTATGAATTGGTGTGATTGCCATGGAAGCGTCGGCCAGTACATGCTTAATTGCGATAACCAAATCGAGGCTGCAGAAAGGCTTGCCGCGATTCGTACGATCCTCTCCGGGTTTATGAGCGAGGACGTGTCATTAGCCGAGCAGCTTGATCCTTTAATAAAACTATTCCGAGATGGACCGTATCGTTGCCGATTTTTCACACCAGAAGAATGGTCGCTTATGCCAGCTGGTGGCCAAGTTCAGGAAGCCTACCCTTATCCGGATAACTTTCTGCTAGAAACACGTTTCTTGACTTCGCTGAATGCTCAAACGATCGAAAAACACAAGAGATCGATTCAAGGAGGTCGTCGACCAATCGCCATAGTGGCGACTACTGGAGACGCTTACCTACAACATGTTGTCGATGGACACCACAAGCTTCACGCCTATAAGGCTCTAGAAGTTTTGCCTAGTCTTATAGAAATTACAGCTCTAGAGCCGATGCCAATAGCCAAGAGAACTGCATCCAAATGGATCGGGCGATTTACACTTGCAAGAAAACATTATCGCAAATACAAAACCTGAGTTTGAGGACAAGGAATTCGTGCCTACCAATGCAATATTGATCAATGGATCTCAAGGCGAGGGCGGAGGACAGATCCTCCGCTCATCGCTGGCGCTCGCGCTAGTGACAGGTCAATCGGTGCAGATCGAGGGGATTCGAGCTGGGCGGGACAAGCCAGGTTTGATGCGTCAGCATCTGACGGCTGTGCGTGCTGCAGTGGAAATCGGTCAGGCAGAAGTGGACGGCGATGAAATCGGCTCACAATCGATCCGGTTTCAACCCCAGGCCATCAAGCCAGGAGACTACAAGTTTTCAGTGGGAACTGCCGGCAGTGCCACGTTGGTGCTGCAGACGGTGTTGCCAGCACTAATGATTGCGGAGCAGCCTTCAGAGCTAATACTCGAGGGTGGCACACACAATCCGTGGTCACCACCTTACGATTTTTTGGAGCATGCTTATTTTCCACTACTGAGGAAGATGGGAGCAAACGTTACGGCCGGTTTAGAGCAATATGGATTTTATCCCGCAGGTGGTGGGCGATTCAGTGTGGCTATTACACCCGCTGCTGAACTCCGGGGGCTCCAATTAGAAAAACGGGGCGAAATTTTGCAACGATCTGCAACAGCTCTTGTGGCTAATCTTTCTCGCAGAATTGCCCAACGTGAGATCGATACGGCAGCAGACAAACTAAATTGGGCGCCCAACTGTTTACATGTCCAGGAAGTCAATAACTCAGCTGGACCGGGCAACATTGTCATGATTGAACTGCACTCGGAAAACGTTCGAGAAGTCTTCACGGGCTTTGGACGACCTGGTGTAAAAGCTGAGCATGTTGCGAATAATGCGGTGAAGCAAGTTCGCGACTACTTGGCTACAGATGCTCCAGTTGGCCCTTACTTGGCGGACCAGCTACTGCTGCCGTTAGGGATTGCTGCCTGGAAAGACAAGCAGAGAAGTCAATTTCGCACACTACCGCTATCCCGGCACTCAATAACTCACATTCGTATCTTGCAGCAGTTGCTGGGTATCCCGATCAGCGTAGAGAAAGAAGGAGGAGTTTGTACCGTAATCATTGGAAGCAACTGAGCACACTTGCCCAAACGGCAAGTGAGCGCAAGGCAGTAGTGAAATGTAGTAGCTCTCGTGAATGCTTTCACAAAGTTGATTTGAAGAATTTGAGAATTTTGCACGAACCAAATGCCGATTTGACACTCTTATAGAGAGACCAACGAAACATTGCTCCATTGATGGGCCAATGACCTAAGAGTTGGGTTTAGATAGAGGTAACCAAAATGATTCATTTAAGACCAAGTTTCATAGCCCGATCTCTGGCGGCATGTTTGCCGGCTGATAAATCATTTGCCCAACCGGTGAATGAACAGCCCATATATGCGCTCGCCAGCGGCCCTTTTGAATCAATGGGGCGGCGATTATGACACTTGGCCTACTCTTTGATGAGCCACAAGGCCCGGTGTCATAGCGACGCCGGGCTTTTTTTGTTGGCTCCTCTCGATCAAAGAGGCGGTCCCCAAAACAAATTTGGGCTGGTAGCTGAGATGCCCCGTCTCCCTGCAAAAGCTGGGCGGCGGTTTGAAGAACCGCATACGAGAATTCGAGCGCCTCCCAGCCCACTTTGCGCTACCGGTACGCAGATAGAGATTTGATTACTAACGCCTTGCGCTCACATGCTTTCGTGGCATGTGTGCTAAGTTGTTTGCCCCGTTGGTCTATTGGTAAGGATTGCAGGCTTTCAATCTGCAGATGAGGGTTCGATTCCCTCACGGGGTAATAAAAACAGAACGTAGCGAAGTTTGGCATCGCGCTTGGTTTGGGACCAAGAGATCGTCGGTTCGAGTCCGACCGTTCTGACTTACACGGTAGTCGAGGGCTTATTGCCCCCAGCATCAATTGTTATAGGCGGCTGATAACCGAGTTGCGCTGAGTTCAATTCCCAGGGCTACCACTTTCAACGTTCTACGAATCGAAAGGAGAAACACGATGTCAACTGTCCTGCGATGTAAACAGATATGCCCAACCAACTATCGGGTTGTGGTGTAACGGAAGCATCCCTGACTTTTAATCAGGTGGGTGTGGGTTCGAATCCCTCCGGCCCGACTACTGGCGTGTAGCTCAGTGGTGAGAGCGGCGACCTTATAAGTCGCGGGCCGAAGGTTCAATTCCTTCCACGCCAATTGATGAATGAAAACTTGGGACTGAGGTGTTAGCGGCAGCCCATTTACCCAGGAGTCGGGGCGGCTCTTAACCGGCGGGGTGAGGGTTCGAGTCCCTCTGGTCCCACTGATTACTATTTTGGCTACTTAGCTTGATAACCAAGCCATGATGCCACAAACGAAAGTTCCTAAGAGGCATATCCCCGTGATTAGAGATCCCCACATGGCAATACCTTGAGTTCCTGTAACTGGGTGATCTCGCTCTCGAATACGGCGAACGTGGGAGCGAAGGAATTCGGTACCTGCGATGGCAATAAAGCTGAGGGTGAGAAATGCAATTAGACCAATTTTCCACATAACTCGAAGTATACGTGAATTGAGCATACTCAGCAAAACATGTTGATAGTAAAGCACTGGTCGTCTAGCGGCCAAGACTCCGCTCTCGTACAGCGGCGACGTCGCGAGAGAGTCCGACCCGGTGCTCATGGAACGTCGATGCGTTCCCGATCTTTGACAATTTGGTTAGCAATAGCTTGCGCCCATGATGTAGTGGCAGCCTTCCTGCTTGCCATGCAGGATGTGTCGGTTCGATTCCGGCTGGGCGCATTTTTCAGGACGTGGGATAGCTTGGTCCCAATTTCACAAGGAAACGCTGGGCCTGCTTTGGAAGCAGGGGATCGCTGGTTCGAATCCAGCCGTCCTGACTAGTTGATGCGGTGGGTCCTGTGCTGGTACGGGAGGGCGACTGTTAATCGCTTAGACGCAGGTTCGATCCCTGCCTCCGCAGCTATGCGTGCCCTTGGCCGAGCGGTAAAGGTTCCAGCCTTCCAAGCTGGCGAGGTGGGTTCGACTCCCACAGGGCACTCTTTCGAAGTGAACGAATTCATTCCGGGGTCGTCGCTGCTGGTAGTGATGCCTGCCTTTGAAGCAGGAGTCCGTAGGTTCGATTCCTACCCCCGGAACTAGCAACACAAATTATGCGGGGTCGTTCAACGGTAGGACGGGGCGCTCTGAACGCTCTGATGTTGGTTCGAGTCCAACTCCCGCAGCTAACGGAAGTCATCCGGCCGGATGAGGAGACTGTCTTGAAAACAGTTGGTCGCCCCGGCGACTTGGGGGTTCGAGTCCCTCGACTTCCGCTACATGGTCCTGTGGTCTAGCGGCTAAGGCATCTTCCTTACAAGAAGGCAATCGGTGGTTCGAGTCCACCCAGGACTACTTCATAAATAAGAATGGCCCGGTAGGCAATTGGCAGACCACCTTGGCTTAGAACCAGGGATGCTGTGGGTTCGAGTCCCACCTGGGCTACTGCAACAAAAACTCTGTCCTCGTGGAGCAGCTTGGAGTGCTCGCCTGCCTGTCACGCAGGAGGTCGTGGGTTCAAATCCCATCGGGGACGCTTACTAAGGCGCGGTACGCAAACTGGCAAAGCGACGAAGCTCAAACCTTCGTGACTGTTTGTGGGTTCGACTCCCACCCGTGCTACTTGATGAAAGACATGCGTCGGCTGGGCATTGGCGAGCCCAAGTGGCTGTAACCCACCCGCTTTCGAGCTTTGCAGGTTCAACTCCTGCCCGGCGCACTGAAAGCAACATGGCCCGTTGGTCTAGCGGCAGGATGCGAGACCCTCAATCTCGCGGCACGGGTTCGAATCCCGTACGGGCTACTAAGAAAACTAGCGCGGGTGAGCCAGTGCTCAACCGGGCCTCATAAGCCTGGATCGTCGGGTGCGACCCCCGATGCCGCAACTTTATATGAATGAGTTAGATTGCGATCAATCTGACTGTCGAACGTATTTGCCAAAGTAAAGATGTTCTTCGTGCCAATACTGAATTGCCCACTTTAATTCACTTGGAAACACCGTAGTGTCATCCGACATCGGGTAGCAAAAGTCGTCCCAGTATTTCACGAACAGCCACAACTTCGTTGCGACAGCAAGTTCCTCGCTCCACGTTACAACAATGTCCAGTGAAGGATCAAATGATCGTGTGACTCTTTCGAGCCACTTTCGCCCGTCGCTGGGCTCGCCAGAAGTGTCGCAATCAACACATTCTCGAAAGAGAGACGACGACAAACGAAAGGAAGAGTCGAGGGTAAACGATCTCGCAACAGAGTAGACCTTTTGCGCCGCAGTTGGACATAGAGGAGTGATTTCGGATAGTTCTTCGTCCGCAAGGAGTATGTATTGCGGGTCTCTCCACCGCCAGCACAATTCGAAGTCTTCAAGCGGGATAAGATCCGCCTGGGTCAATGCGATTTTGTTTTCGTTCATTAAGGGAGAACAACAAAAAAAATGACTGGGTACGCAAACTGGCAAAGCGATCAGGTCGAGAGTCTGATGATTTTGTGGGTTCGACTCCCACCCTAGTCACTTAATGATCCCGTGGTCCAACGGCTAAGACGCCTGGATGACAACCAGGAAAGCGATGGTTCGACTCCATCCGGGATCACTTGATGATTGGTCTGTAAGTGTTTCGGCGGCACACGTCTGTGGTAAGGACGAGGACCGGGTTCAATTCCCGGACGGACCTATTTAGGAAAACTAATGGGGCGTTGGTCCAACGGGAAGACGCTTGGCTTGCACCCAGGCAATCGGGGTTCGATTCCCCGACGCTCCACTTTAGGGCTCATGGTCAAAAGGGAAGACACCAGCTCGGCAGGCTGGCCAATTCTCTAGGGACCTGGCTGGGTTCGATTCCCAGTGGGTCCACTGAAAAAGATGGAAGGTAGCCCTATACGGCTCGCCGGGCCGGTTTGCTAAACCGTGCGACTTTACAAAGGTCATGTGGGTTCAAATCCCATGCCTTCCGCTGGAAGTTGATTCTATGAAATGGCTCGATGGTGAAACGGACATCATGTCTCGCTTCTAACGAGAGGTTCCAGGTTCGAATCCTGGTCGAGCTACTTATATATGGTGTCTGTAGTGTACGTGGTACGCACGCCTGCCTGTGAAGCAGGAAGTATGGGTTCGACTCCCATTGGATACCCTCAATACGAGTGTGCTCCTGGGAGAGCAGTCAGCCTCCAAAACTGACGGACAGGGTTCGAATCCTTGCACTCGTGCTTTGCCGACGTGGCCGAATAGCTAGGCACCGGTTTTGCCCCGTTCATTGAAAGAGCGGCGGTTGATGCTGGTGCGAATCCAGTCGTCGGCCCCATATCTCGATGGTGTAACGGATCGCACAGGACTCTCCTAAAGTCCAAGTTTTGGTTCGATTCCAGGTCGAGATACTAAACATGCCGTGTGGGTGTGCTGGATAGCATCGCAGTCTTCGAAACTGCGGGACGGGGTTCGATTCCCTGACACGGTACTTATAGCCTGTGAGTGTGGTGGATTGCACGCGACCCTGCGAAGGTCGAGGGCCAGGTTCAACTCCTGGATGGGCTACTTAAGAAAGACGCTGGAGCCAGACGGCTAGGCCACCGGCTGCAACCCGGTTGAAGTGGGTTCGACTCCCACCGGCGTCTCTTAGCAAGAACTTTTAAGCAAGGATTTGTCGTCGCTGGGCCAGCGGCGCATTGCACCCTACGTTAGTGGTCGGTGTGATGTGTTCCGTGATTGGATTATTACGAAGGCGAGGCAAGACCACCATTGGTTAGCTCAGTGGGTAGAGCACCAGACCATGACTCTGGAAGTCGCGGGTTCGATTCCCGTACCAAGCCGCAGGCTGTAAACCTGCTCCCCTATGCAAGGGAACCGGCGCGAAAGCGTCACCATGAAGCCCGAGGGTAGCGAACGGTTGTTTGGTCAGCCGCGCGTTGTCGTACTTACTTCGGTAAGACGATAGCGTAGCGACAGCACAGACCGGCGCTATGCAGTGTGTGGATACCGCTTTCACGCACGCTGTGTCCGAAGGTTGCGGAAGCTACGTGTCGCCTAACGAGCAATGCTCGTAACGGCCTCACTGGTGAAAGCAACTGAAAGATGCTGCGAACATGACCGCTCAAATTGCACTCCGCGTGCGGATGTGTGACTAAGTGATTCGTTCCGCTGCCCGAGGGTGTTTTTATTTCACGCTATTGCGAACCAAGAACATAAATCAATAGTCTTCAACTCCCTGTACATAGATTTACTAAGAAGTGCGTGGCGAGCCGAACACCCCACTTCCAACAATGTAGCAATTCGGCAAGAAAGGAGGTGCAACCTCATGTTGTTTAAGAGAGTAAAGATTCGCAGCTATGGAGTCGGTTTGTACTTCCGCGACGGTGAATTCCAGCGATTGCTGACCAAGGGTCGGTACAGGTTGTTCGATCCGCTGTGGAAGGTCCGCGTCGACGTGGTCTCACAGCGAGAACCATTGATCACGCACGACAAGCTCGATGTGATCGTCAAGAGTGGTGCACTCACGGATGTTGCTGAGGTCGTTGACCTGAAGGACTACGAGCGCGCACTAGTCTGGATTGAAGGTCGTTTCACACACGTGTTGCCACCAGGGCTATGCGCCTACTGGACGGGCTTTAAGGACGTACGTATTGAAGTGATCGACGCCCGCGAAGTTCGTTTGCAGCATGGTGATCTGAAGACGATTGTCCGGTCACCTTATGCTGAACAGATGCTAGACATCTGCTCGGTTGAGCGAAACCACGTCGGTGTGTCGTTCCAGGACGGCGACTACGTAGAGACATTGGCCCCAGGTCAGTACGCGTTTTGGAAGAACGTGGCTGATTCGAAGGTTGTCGAAGTCGACATGCGTGAGCAGGCTTTGGATGTGGCGGGTCAGGAAATCATGACCGCCGACAAGGTCACCCTGCGTATGAACGCGCTGGTCACTTACCGCATCATCGATGCGCGTAAGGCCGTAACCGTTACCGACGGCGCAAAGCAGTCGCTTTACCGTGAGGCACAGTTGGCTTTGCGTGCCGTGGTTGGTACTCGTGATTTGGATTCGTTCCTGACGGATAAGGATGCCGTTACTAACGAATTCGAGGAGCAGGTCCGCCAGCGTGCGGGTGAATTGGGTCTGGAAGTTGTTTCGGTAGGTGTCCGAGATGTCATCCTGCCGGGCGACATGAAGGACCTGATGAACAAGGTCACCGAAGCCAAGAAGGCGGCTGAGGCGAACCTGATTTTCCGACGTGAGGAGACGGCGGCTATGCGTAGCCAGGCAAACACTGCCAAGCTACTGGCCGACAACCCGACCCTCATGCGACTCCGAGAACTGGAAGTTTTGGAGCGGGTTGCCACAACTGGTAACCTCAACGTCGTGCTAGGCGAAAAGGGCCTGGCCGATCGGGTCGTCAACCTGTTGTAGTAGTGAACGCCGGAGGCCGGGAGTGATCTTGGCCTCCGGTTTTTCAATTTGCAGTATAATCTCCTGCAGAATCAAGCTATCAACGAATATGAAATCACGCGTCCACAACAGTCCGAACCTCATCTACTCGGTGGGAACGCAGGTCGTTGCGCTCAAGCAGGTGCAAGGGTCCAACGGGGAGGCTGTGCACCCAGCGGGTGCCGTGGGGGTGGTGGTCCGTTCGCCACGTGATCGGCAGCATTCGTACCGCGTCCGTTTCCCCGACGGGTTCGAGTCGGCACTGCACCATAACAATCTCATGTTGCTGGCCGAGTACAAGCAAGGTGCTATCAACGACGCGAACAAGACGCTTTCTACACATGGACTGTTCGACCGCGTGATCTATCGGTGCGTCGTCGGCTCGCGGGCGTTTGGCCTCGATACCGAGGAGTCGGACACTGACCGACGTGGCATTTATCTGCCACCCGCAGACCTGCATTGGTCGCTCTACGGTGTGCCCGAGCAATTGGAGAACGACGAGACTGAGGAAGCGTGCTGGGAGCTGCAAAAGTTCCTCATTATGGCTTTGAAGGGGAACCCGAACATCCTGGAGTGCCTCTACACGCCACTGGTCGAGTTCGCTTCGCCGCTCGCCCAGGAGCTGCTCGACATGCGGGATGCATTCCTCTCGCGGCTGGTCTACCAGACGTACAATGGCTACGTGATGTCGCAGTTCAAGCGGATGCAGGCCGACCTTCGTAACCAGGGCAAGATCAAACCCAAACACGTGATGCACCTCATTCGACTGTTGCTGTCAGGCATCCACGTGCTCCGCGAGGGGTTTGTGCCAGTCGATGTTGGCCAGCACCGCGAGCGGCTGTTTGCTATCAAGAACGAAAAGATACCTTGGGGCGACATCGAGGCGTGGCGGAAGGAGCTGCACAAGGAGTTCGACAAAGCGTTGGAAGAGACTGATTTGCCGGAGCGACCAGATTACGAGCGAGCGAACGAGTTCTTGGTGCGAGCACGTCGAGCGGCGATTGCGGAGGAGCTGCCGTGAACGATGAGAAAACCGAACCTTTAGACAGTCCCGTTCCTGAGGAGGAGCGATTTTCCAAGTCGACGTTGATTTCGGCAGGTGGGATCGTAGTGATTATTTGTGGAGTCTTGGCCTTCCTAGTCTCAAACGCACGACATGCTGTCCATGAAACGCTGTGTCATGCGAGTTTGTTTAAGCTACGTCATGCACTGCTGGAGTACGACTCGGTTTACGGCTCATTGCCCCCTCCGTTCCTCCAGGGGCCAGATGGCAATGCTGCTCATAGTTGGCGGGTTCTAATTCTTCCGCACTTGGATTCCTTGGGAATTGACGGGGATGGCATCTACGAGGCATATGACATGACAGATCCATGGAATGGTTCAAGAAATCAACGGCTGTTCCAGCCGGTATCTGAGAGCAGATTTGCGTGCCCCTGTGGCTTGGAGGACGGAACTACACTCACGAGCTATGTAGTCCTGGTCGGTGAAGACACATTGTTTCCTGGCGATCAAACAATCTCTGTATCCGTCATACCAGACACGTCTGACCCTATCTTGGTCTTAGAAATAACAAACTCAGATATTGAATGGGCAGAGCCAAGAGACCTTTCGATTCACGAACTCAAGTCGACAAGTGGTGTCAACTTCTTAGAGCTGACTCGACCTCATGCAGGTAGTATTCGCTTCATCACGCTAAGTGGAAAGCTAGGCGTGTTGCCTGCTGGAACGAATCTAGAGGAAGTCAGACGGCTTGCGAGCATCAATGGCCAAACTGCAGAGGATACGGAGGAATTTCAGTGAACGCACAAACCATTGACTACGCAAAACTGCAAAAGCACGTGGACGCCCATCCGTACCCACTCGTCTTCGCGACGATTAGCGGTGCCCACCTGTATGGCTTTCCGTCCGCAGATTCCGACTTCGATCTGCGAGGCGTGCACCTGTTGCCGCTGGAGCAAGTGGTCGGTCTCGACCCTGGCGAAGAGACCGTTGAGAAGGAATGCATCCACGATGGGTTGGAGATGGACTTGGTTACCCACGATGCCAAGAAATTCTTTGGCCTGATGCTGAAGAAGAACGGGTACGTGTTGGAGCAATTGCTCTCGCCGCTCGTTGTGCAGACAACACCTGAGCACGAGGAACTGAAGGCAATTGCCAAGGACTGCATCACCAAATTCCACGCTCACCATTATTTGGGCTTTGCCGCAACGCAGTGGAAGCTATTCCGCAAGGAAGATCCGCCCAAGGTGAAGCCGCTGCTGTACGTCTACCGCGTGCTGTTGACGGGTATCCACCTGATGCAAACCGGTGAAGTCGAAGCAAATTTGCTGACCCTCAACGAAACTGCGAAGTTGCCTTACATCGGTGAGTTAGTTGAACGCAAACTGGCTGGGCCAGAGAAAGGCCGTCTCGATGCAGCTGACCTAGAGTTCCACGAGCAAGAGTACGAGCGGCTAGTTGCCGATCTAGAAGTGGCGATGGAGAAATCAACTCTTCCGGAACAGGCAACCGGGAAGGCTAAGTTGAATGAATTGCTGGTAAAGCTGCGAGTTGGCAACTGAAATGGCCGAACCATCTCGCGGTCTCGGGTGTCATAGCGCCCATGTCAGCAAACCGCAAAACCCAACGATACGGCAAACGCAGAAGCGCATGCGATCGCATGAAGCTTCATCTGCGAGTGCTAAAGCTGCGCGGAACTTCCTATCGATTGGTCACGCTACGCCCACATAGCGAAGTCGCCTACAGCACGAATTACTTCCACGACACTTGGCACATAGTAAGTGACCAGTACGGAGCAAAACTCCTTGCTCGACTCTTGTGGGGGCTATCCTTTCAGCGGATTTCAGGAACGGCCATTCTTATTCATGGCGAACACATTAAGCCTACTCCGTTTGGTGCTGAGCCGTCTGATCCGATTCTCATCACAAACAGCAACCTGACAAAGATTGACGCAAAAAGCCTCACGACCTTACGCGGCCAACTGAAGTATCTGGGGCCTTCTCAATGCACCCTGCGATGGCACACATTTGGCTTGGATGCGGCGCTAGAGCGAGAACGGGAAAGCGGCCCATATAATTCGGCCATAGAGAACACTGAACAGGACTGGGTACATTATCAAGAGAACAAGCGGTTATGGCTTGAAGAAAATATGTGCCGATGCGGCGGTTTTGTCTGCTACTCTGCCCCTCCTGAGATCCTTAGACTCAGAGCTCAGACCATTGCTCAGATGGACCCAGCTAGCTACGGCATGGTCTACTATTACATGGCCGACAGAAACTGCTATCGCTGGCCCGACGGAGAAGTGCAGATATTCAGCGACTACAAAGAGCGGCGATTAGCGGCGTCTGAAGCGAGAAGACAGGTATTGGCCGAAAAACACAGTTTTTCAGATCCTGATTCGCTCTATGCAGTAGTGGCTGCGCGGAGAGATGGAATTCTCACCCGTCGACGCTCTGCTCGTAGGTGCCGTAAACAGCCGTAACCACTATCGTGATGAATCGCGCTGATCAGTCCTCCTGCGAGAGGTACTCCGGCGGTACATGATCTGTCAGCCAGACACTGTTTCCAGTGACGAAGAACTCATGCCCATCGGCGAGCATTTGCTTGGCATCGACTGCCAATAAAATAGGTTTCCCATGCCTCTTCGCAACATCGAGCATTGTCTCCTTGTTCGTAGACATGTGCACATGATGTCGATTGGCTTTGATCAGCCCCTTCTGACGAATCGATTCTAAGTTTTTTGTAGCCGTGCCATGGTACAGCACATCTGGTGGGGTGGCCGGCTCATAGCCGAGATCAACCTCAGCCGAATGTCCTTGCCGTGCTCGAATTTGGGTGTTGTCCTCTGAAAACTCGAATCGTTGTTTGTCGTTCTCAGCAACTACCACATCGAGCAACTCTCGTGACAGCGTCTTGCCAGATCGCTGGAAAGCGGCCAATAGATCTTCCACGGCTACCCAGCCGCCGTCGCCCAATTCTAGCCCTACGCTGTCGGGCCGGTGCCGTAGCACATAGCTAAGGCTCTTACTTATTTTTTTCAATTTCTGTTCGTTCATAGTTATCATTAGGTCTGAATAATTCTCGTATCACCGTCGTAGCAAATCGCTTTCTCACGGCCCACCACATTGTCCCAGTCAAGGTGATGGGGAGGACTCAAGTAGTGTGTATACGCAGTTGCCATTTGTCTCGCAGACTCAGAGAAGTCCATTCCGCCGAAGCCACACCCCATTGCAGGTAGAGCAACCGAATGGATTGGGTGATCGTGCGAGACGTTGTATCGATATATCGAAGTCAGGGCGGCGAACGTCGCGCGGTAGACGTTGTCCGTGCCGCATATCGACCCAGGGATCCTCATTGTTGGAGCATGGCACACATAGGGGTTGCGAGCACTTCGCGTTGGCTCGATGATCGCAGTCCCGACCGGCTGTTCACCAAGGTACTCATCAAGAATGCGGTTCTGAATTCTAGTGCATAGCTCAACGCCATGGACTCCGATTACGGCAGCGTCAATACCGGCATTCATAATCCCGTAGCAATTAGCTGCGGTTACGAAGCAGTCGTGCGGCTCCAAATTTTCATAACTGGTTTGGACGCAGCGCACAGACGGTAAACCATCGAAACGCCATGCAAACGCTTGCGTGGCTTCGCGTTTAGGATGAATTAACCAAAGTTCTATAGGTAGTGGCACTTAGTTTGCTCCTTTCGTGCTGTCTAGTGCATGCGAGGCGGCATATAATCCAGCAAGAAGTTTTAGATCGGCCTTTGCTTCTCGCCGCTGCAGCCACGCTACCACTCCCGTCCATGGAACTTCATGGACAATAATGTCTTCGCTCTCATCGCCGCCACCTGGCCCAGTCTTTTCTAAGCCCCTGGCCAGGAATAGCACGATCGACTCGTCCGTGAGCCCTGGGGAAGAGTAACCACTTCCAAGGTCCGTCCATTCACTTGCTGTATATCCGGACTCTTCCAGCAATTCCCGTTTAGCTGCTTCGACAAGGGCTTCATTCTCCGAGCCTGGAATGTCACCAGCCAGCCCGGCAGGGAGTTCTACCACCTTACGCCCAACCGGTGGACGAAACTGTTCAACCAAAACAACATTCATTTGGTCTGTGATGGCGACAATTCCAACAGCGGGCTTCTTGGTATTACGCGTTGCGAATTCCCAATGCCCCCTCCGGACCATCGACAGATGTCGACCTTCGTATACGGTCGTTAGTTCGCTTTTTTCATCCATCTCTACCTCGCATCAATTGTCGTGTAGGTGTAGTTGACTGCCGTTGGTGCCATCTACTCGGATCAGCCGATCCGGGTGCTGGTACTGAGCGACTAAATAGCGGGTAAGATCAACTTGTAGCCCCTGAATCTCACGTAGGAACCTCAGGCGTTCTTCGTTTTCTCCACGCAGGTGCTCCACATCCGCCAATTGCATTTCACGCTTATGGGCAATCTCCTGTTTTTGGTCCGCATCCAAGCGTCCGCTATCCCCATCATGTTGGACTTGTAGCAATCGTTGCTCATGCTCAGCTTGCTCACGTTGCATTCCACGTCGCGTTTCTTCTCTCTCGGCCTCACGCTCCAACTTCAAATCAGCGAGTTCCTGTGCTTGTCGCTCAGTTTCGGCTTCGAGCTTTAAGGCTGTTCGCTTCTCAATTGCATCGTCGTGCATCGACTGCAATTTGCTGGAAGCAACGTAGCCTCGATAGACGACCTTATTAACTCGGTACCCGATGCGTTCAGCGCGACTAACTAGATTGGTGTACTCGTTCTGTTCGTTGAGGCTGTTGGTCGCTTCCTTAAATTCCTCAAATGACCGACTAGCGGCAAAATCAATGACGTCGGCAGCTAGTGCATTGATGAAGTCGGCAATCGGGTCGTGTGTCTGATCAAGCATTTTCTCAATGTCTTCGAGCTCAAAGAAGACCATGAGCTGTACGACCAGCAATGCATCATCTGCTGTCCGTACATCCTCCACATCGAAGTACATTTGGTCAGGGATCACACGCAGTTTGGTGAACCGCAGCGCCCTGGGCACTTTGTGCTTAGGGTCGTTGGGGTCAGCACCATGCCAACGAAACTGGTGAAGCCATTCATTTGCCTCTGGCACGTACTGAGCAGGGCCATGAAGGACTCGGCGGCTGATGTGTTCGTCTGCCTCACGACGGTAGATAACCAGTGCCTGATGCGCATCGACTGGCGTGGCATCTTCCACGGCAATGGATTCATGCTCGTCTGGATGAAACCAAATATCGGCTGGGCCCCGCAGATGCTCGGTACGACCATCGAGAAACCGAACTACCAGATACTGGTGCGCCTCAGCGTTGTGTCTGCGCAGTGGATCTAACCGCTGCAACCACTCATTGGACTCCGGCATGTACTGGGCAGGCCCATACAGCACACGACGGCTTACACTTTCGTCATCCTGTCGTTGGTAAACCAGCACAGCCTGGTTGGCGTCAATCGCCTCTGCTTCTTGCACGGCTATCGAATCGTGCTCGACGGGGCTTAACCAAAGTTCAGCTGGCCCTCGCACGTGCTCGGTACGACCGTCCAGGAACTGAACGACGAGATACTGATGTGGTTCGGCTCGGTAGCGTCGCAAGGATTCGATTCGTTCGCGAAATAGCAACAGGCGTTTCGGTCCGTCGACAAAGCGGACTTCACCTTTTGCATTCCAAACGGCGACGCGGTCGCCTCGGCGTACTGTTTTGAGATTGATCATTTGTCTAACTCCCATCGTTTCCGACAAGCAATTTCGAAGCGGTGCGACAGCTCACACACATCCTTCTTGCGGGCTAGGGATTCCTTCCAATCGTTTGGAATCCCATCAACACCGTAAATGAGACTAAGAAGTGCACCAGCTACTGCGCCAGTTGTATCCGTGTCTTCACCAAGATTTACGGCGGCCAAGACACCTTCGGAATAACTGCCAGCATTTAGGCTGCACCATAAACTGGACTCCAAACAATGTATGACGTATCCGCTACGAGAGATGTCAGATCGGTCGAGGTCTCCGATCTCCGGGGAAAGCAACCTAGAAAAGTGCAGTACTTCTGCTTCCTCTTGTGCGTCAACTAGCGGCTGAAGTGTTGCTTGCGCAACTGCTAAACTTGTGGCGATACTGCCTCCTCTCGCCAAGCCTGCTGCAATCTCTACAAACAGTGCACAAGCTAGTTGGCACCTGATGTGACCGTGCGTTAGCCGACTGCAATTCATAGCTATTTCAATTCGCTCATTTCGATTGGCATAAGCGAGGTAGAGGGCAATCGGGAG
Organism: Adhaeretor mobilis; assembly: GCF_007741515.1. Taxonomy (GTDB): domain Bacteria; phylum Planctomycetota; class Planctomycetia; order Pirellulales; family Lacipirellulaceae; genus Adhaeretor; species Adhaeretor mobilis. Next base: position 3,047,338 of record NZ_CP036263.1, on the reverse strand, counting down.
GATTCGCATTAGTGAGCCATTACCGCAACTGAATTCGCCTGTAGGTCCAGCTTGAGTTGGTTCTACGCCCGCATCAAGTCGGAGGATGGCTTCACGTGTCGCGTTTCCAACATCGAATATATCTCCGTGCGGCGTCCATTCAGCACGGAGCAACCAACCAATAAAACGAGCCGCCTGGTCCTTATAGTTAACGCCTGTCTCACAAATACTGTCAGCAAGGCAGAATACGAGCGATGAGTCGTCCGACCAGGTGGCGGCTGGCTGATCATGCGAACCACCTGAACGCATTCCAATCACTGGATTTCGATCGAGGCTTTCACGGGATTGAAATTCAACTGGAACGCCGAGAGCATCACCAACGGCTTGTCCGACAATGCCCGCAGTGACAATAGTCGACGGTTGATCAACTGCTGTGTTATTCAATTCAACGCTCCTTTCACGAACTCTTGTCTGAACGGTCTGATAATTCGCTCACCATCGGTTCCGTCCAAAACGGCAAAGGTCACACTGGCGAATCGATTGCAGAATTGTCCACCATCGAGTAGCGCCTCCGCGAATAGCTTTGCGATCTCACCTGGATCGTTTCGAAATACACCACATCCCCATGCCCCAAAAATGAGATGCTCGTAGCCATGCTCAGCCGCTATCGTGAGCACCTTTGCGATACGTTGAGTCATAGTCGGAATGATCATCGGTTCTTTGTCCTGCTCATTCTTCTTCACTGCTCCGGCATTCACAGCTGGAGAAGTCAAAATGCTCAACAAATAGGGATCGGGCAATAAGCTGCCCTCATCAGCCCGAAATACTGGAACGTCTGGGCTGAGGATCATGAGATCAGTGTATAACGCGGTACGACAAGCCCGATTGGTCTCGTAGTACACATTTTGCGTCAACAAAGATGCGTAGAGTGCGGACGAACGTGCAAGGCTCTCTTCTTGCGCCTGGCTCCCACCCAAGAATCCACCTCCTGGGTTTTTTGCAGAGGCGAAGTTCAAACACAAAGTGTTAGGACGTTTCTGCTCAACGATGAGACGTGTTGCAGCCGACAGGGTGGTCTCATTCTCGACTTCAATCACGGTTTCATATGCACGGGAGTACTCATTATTCAGCAAGTCGTCCGATTCATGTGGAGTGTAAAGCCGAGTATCGCTCAGGCAGTTTTTCACCGGTGCAGCAATATCAATACGACCATGACTGTCAAGCTCGTACCATCCTCGGTCTACGATCTCTACAGTCTGGCTGCCTATTTGTTTTCGATTATTTCGATTCATCATTCTGCTCTTTCATGCGACGGCTATTCCAGCCGCCTTCATTTCATCTATTGCTCTTTGACAGTCACCTTCGTTCAAATCTACTCCTCGTACACCATCCATCAGAATCGATGTCTTGAATCCTAGGTCGACTGCATCCAGTGCGGTAAACTTCACGCAGTAGTCCGTTGCGAGGCCCACAACATGGACTTCATCAACCTGCTGCTCACGTAGGTAGGTCTCCATACCCGTCGCCTTACGACGAGCGTTATCGAAGAATCCGCTGTAGCTATCGATGTTTCTGTCGGTTCCTTTTTGAATGACATGGTCTATGCCTGCTGTGTTCAGTTCTCTTGCAAATTCAGCTCCAGAAGTTCCTTGGACACAGTGATCGGGCCATAGGATTTGATCGAGTCCATTTAGGGTCACAATCTCGCCAACATCGTGATCTGGGTGCTGGCTTGCAAATGAGCCATGGCCTTCCGGATGCCAGTCCTGCGTCGCTACGACGAGGTCGTAATCGGCCATTAATCTATTTGCGATTGGCACAACTTCGTTGCCATTGGCTACTGCTAGCGCACCACCCGGCAGGAAATCATTTTGGATGTCGATCAGTAGCAAGGCTTTCATCGCAAAGACTCCTCGAACAAGGGGTGCTCCATGATGGCAAGCTGCAGCTCTTCCAGGCTGTCATGCACATTCACCTCTGGTCGTAGTAATCGAAGTTGCGTGACGACATCGAATCTTCTCGCATACTCCGGAGAAGTCCCGACAACCAGTGGGACGCTTGATGCACAGCAAGCTCCCAGCTCAAACAACGCTATCGGACACAAGGTTTGCGGAGGGAACCAAAAAGCAATCAAGTCTGCTTTTGCTAGGTGCCGATGCTCCCATTCGATCTGCTGCAATCCAGCAGATTCGTCATTCATAGGAAATTCTTTACGCCTCGGATTGAGGACAGTCGCATCAACACCTTGCAGTGATTCAATAAGATCTGATTGCCAGTTTTCTGCATCCGTGATTCCACCAGCCAAGAACACCGCACGGCCATCGGCATCATATTCAGTAGGGGCTTCAAGGTAATTCATGCTCAAATCTCTAATACGGTGGAAGTAATCGCCTAAACCCGATGACCAACACGATTGCAGCAAAAACGAAGTTTCTTGGGACGGTCGCCAACCAGCGCATTCCAGGTGGCTTTGGTAGCTCGCATACTTTGGCCTCATTGCTCAACGCTTCAGCCAATTGTCGCATCCAGCTTTTGCTGCGAGGCCACTCAGCTAGGCTAATGAGCCAATCAGGTGGCAAGTTTTCGCTACCAACGTTAGCTCCACAAATGGCTCCAGCAATTGCTGCAACACTGTCCGTATCGCCGCCCAAGAGGACGGCGTTTTCCACGCAGCGTCGAAAGTCGTTCGGCGAGTCTGCCCAACAGTACAAAGCAGCAGGTACCGAATGATTGACATATCCAGTCACGCCTTCTGACCACCCAAGCGAATCAGCAAACTCTTTCGGGGCCTTGTTAGCAGCCAACGCCTTAATTGCCATCTGTAAGCTTTCACGAAGTTCTTCGCCCTCGACCTCGCCTACTGCATCTCTGAGGAACTCAGTCGGTTCGACATATTGCCCGCTGGCTGTCAGTCGAGCTGCTTTGGCTACAAGTAACGCACCTTCTTCAGCTCTTGGGTCGGTGTGTGTCAGCCTTGTGCAGATTCGAACCAACTCCTTGAGCTGGTCGTCAGACTCTGCCCAGACGCCGATTAGAGCCGTACGCATTGCGGGACCGTTGCCCGCACTGAATACGCCACTCCGCTTTGGACCAAAACCCAATAGCAACTTGATACAAGCTCTCAACGTTGCCAAACCAATGCCAGCGGGAAGTGCTACTAGCCAACGCTTCAGCTGACGACTAAGCTCCTTCTCGAATTTTGCTACATGCCCAGCTGACAACACGAGCGCTCGGCCAACCATTTGCGTATGTTCGGCATCATCACTGCAAAAGCCGAGACCAAGAATAAAGTCTGGTCCCAGAGGGGTACCACCGTACATCCTCTCCGCGCGCCTTCGAGAAAGACCCTCACGCCTAAGCCCAACGGCGTCGCCTAAGGCTGTGCCGAGTAGGCATCCAAGGATATGCGGATATCGGTTCATGATTCTTCTAGGGGACTAAATCTCGAAGTTGAAACCTTGTTTGGTAAGTTTGTCGTATCTGCGTTTATCGAACCGGTAGAGACGTGCTGCTCGGTGTGCGACGTCCTTCTCAATCTCTTTGGTCTCTTTCACAATCTCCATCCCGAGCACCTTCTTGCGAAAGTTCCGCTTGTCCAATTCGCGATCGAGAATTACCTCGTAGAGATGCTGCATTTGTCGGAGAGTAAACTTCTCTGGCAATAGTTCGAATCCAATAGGCTGGTATCTCACCTTGCCCCTTAATCGCTCGTGGGCCGCACGAAGAATCGTTTTATGATCAAACGCCAGCTTGGGCAGATCATTCATAGAAAACCAAGCTGCATTGCGAGCATCTGTACTGGCTTGTACGTCATGTCCCTCTAAGTTGACCAGGGCGTAATAGGTCACGGTGACAACACGTTCTCTCGGATCACGCTTGATGTCGCCGAACGTGTAAAGTTGCTCCAAATAGATGTCCTTTAGGCCCGTCTCTTCTTCCAGTTCACGTCGCGCTGCCTCTTCCAAAGTTTCGTCAACTCTCACAAAGCCGCCCGGCAATGCCCATTGGCCCTCGAAGGGCTTTAGGTCACGCTCAATGAGCATGACTTGCAGGTCTTCCTCGTCGAGTGCGAACACGACGATATCAACCGTCAAGGCAGGGCGGGCGAATTCGTAGGCATGGGCCATATTGAGCTCCAGATAACATCAATGTCACTTAGTGTCCTATCGACACTATTATGGTGTGATAGTTACACTAAGTCAAGGGCTTTGACGATTACTCCGCTAATATTTGGGAAAGTACAGCAGGATCGAGCTATTTGGGCGATTCCAGATTTGCTAGCTCGCGTTGGAAACCGCCCGAGAGAATAGGGAACCGGCACCATGTCTTTGGATCCAGATTCTTGTCGTCGACATGAAACGAAGGGGCGTACCGCTCCCGTTTCCATTGATTTCGACTCCAGAGCTGGAAAAACCTGCGAACCCAAACTACCAGTTGCTCACTAGTGTATTGGTCGAACTCGGCAGAAACTGCCGTGAGGACCTCCTGTGGGGATCGTTTCTCTCCAATTGCCTGATGCTCAATCGCATCCAGCAGTTCGTAAGGCATGAGATCCTCTTCATCTATCTGGCCCGCTTCCTGCGGCCGCAACTCGGCAGTCGGTTGCAACTGATTGACTGCAGCTAGTTCAGGGATGGGCCCAATGCCTTGAGGTCCTTCACGTTCTACCCACTGCAGCCACTTGCGCAGAAAAGCTTTATCAATCCCAGCTATCGGGCTAATGCCTCCACAAGTATCTCCGTCCATTGTCGCATAGCCAACGGCAGCTTCCGAGCGATTGCTAGTGGCGAGCAACAACGCATTGTTGATGTTGGCTAGCATCCAGGCACCAGGTCCACGGACCCGAGCTTGAATATTCTGCAGTGTGATGTCGTCTTGCTCCCAAGTAAGCTCGCGGCTCAAGGCCTCTTCAATCTTCTTCGTATAGCTCTCCGTAATGTCCTCAACGTCGAGTTCGTAGTGGTGTGCGGAGACCGCCTCAGCTAGAATGCGTGCAGCATTCTTTGTTGTCTTAGAGCTGTTCTTGGTTGCCTGGTAGACTGTGGTGAGCCATTGATGGACTAGTGCTTCCTGTGTCGGTGCATTCTGATTGCTCAATGCAGTGTTGCCTGCAAAGGCCCCTATCCCTACTTCTTCGCAGCCAATCTTCACCATAAGAGCCACTAGGCACGTCACAGCAGCTGAATCAGCGCCTCCACTGAGCGAGACCACAAAACCGTTGGAGTGGCTTTTGCGAAGATAATCGTAGAGCCCTAGAGCGATCGCCCGCGTGAACTCTTCCTCTTGCAAGCAATTACTTTGTTCCCAAGTGTTTGAATCTAAGTTGGCAGCCTCTGGGTCTGCAGCTTCGAGCGTATAGCTCACGTCAACTACGCGATTTTGATCAACGTCGATTTGCGGCTCATAGCTGCTAGACTGAACTCGACGCATTCTCGTGGCATCGATATCAACAACCGCGTCGCAAACGGTCACCGGCTGAAAGCTAAATCGTGAACCGCGAGCAACTAATTCGCCATGGGTACCGATAAGCGTCTGCCCGTCGTAAATGATGCGCCCCGCCTCGTTGCCAATCAGATTGCTGTAAACATAAGTGACCCCGAAAGCACGCGATGCTTCGATTACTAGACGCTGGCGAACCGCCGCTTTGTCGAACGCAAAATGGCTAGCACTAGGGTTCAAAATGATGTCCGCAGCCAGCTTGGCATGGTCTTTGGCAGGGCGCTCAGCAACCCAAGCGTCCTCGCAAATCTCAAAGCCGATTCGGATTCCGCCTACATCAAAGAGCAGGTCACCGATTGCATACTTCTCACCGTCGATAGCAATCGAGGCAACGGTATCTGCCGGCCACGCTTTGAACCAACGAGGTTCGTAATGCAAGCCATCGCCTGCAAGTCGCTGTTTCGCAGCGAAGCCCTTCAGCTGACCATCGACCAAGAGCGCAGAGGTGTTATAGAGAGCACCGGCGTGCAGCAGCGGCAGCCCAACGGCGACAGCCAAACCCGTCGTAAGTGGCGCAATCTCTTGCAGCACATCTAGAGCTGACTGCTGAACGGCGTGAGAGAAAAAAGCGTCCTCACAGCCATAGCCAGTAATGCTTAGCTCTGGCAGACAAAGTACACTGACTCCGCGCAAGCGGGCTGTGTGAATCACAGCTCGGATGTTCGACGTATTGTTGTCCCAATCAAGCGGCGTTTGATTCAGTGCGGCTGCAGCCACGCGGATTAGCTTCATGGGGCCATCTCCAGTCGAACTTGCCTAGCTTGCAGTATCATTTCATCTCGCAGTTCGTGCAGCCCAACATCCAGCCCAACTGGGTACTCGTGAGGATGCATAAAACGACGGACCGTTGGATGGAGTCGCTCGATGTTCTCGTGCATTCGCTGGCGAATAACTTCCAAGCTCTCCGGCTCTGCCACTACTTTGCCTGCACGGAATGCAGGCCGAAGTAGGTCGACAGCATTCGCGTTGCTTGCGATCTTTTTGCGACGCGTTGGGTCTTTCGCGTCAACAATGATCCCACGGTCATCGATGCCATTTGTCTCGTCAAAAATCATATCACCGATGAGGCCGTTAGCATCTTCGTAACGCCTCACCTGAAGAGTACCGGGGATCGAAGTCTTAATCACTTGCTCTGAAAGCTTTATCTTGGGATGCCATTTGCCGTCGTTATCTCGTAACGCTCCAAGCTTGTAGACACCTCCCAAAGCGGGTTGATCGTAAGCCGTAACAAGTTTCGTGCCCACTCCCCAGACAGCGATCTTTGCTCTCTGATTCTTCAGGCTCTCGATGATATGCTCGTCGAGATCATTCGAGGCAACAATGGCTGCTTCCGGAAAACCAGCTTCATCAAGAATCTTGCGAGCTTCTATACTCAGGTAGGCAAGATCTCCTGAATCTAGGCGAATTCCAACCATTTCGTGGCCACGCTCGCGTAACTTTCTTCCCACCTCGACCGCCTGCTGAACACCCTCAAGGGTGTCGTACGTATCGACCAGGAAGACGCAGTTATTGGGCATTACCTCAGCGTAACGCTCAAAGCTATCGACTTCTGTGTCGAACGACATGACCCAACTGTGGGCATGGGTTCCCTTCACTGGAATGCCGTACAACTTCCCGGCGAGAACGTTTGATGTTGCTGCACATCCGCCGACATAAGCCGCTCGGCTGGCTGCCAGCGCTCCATCGATGCCTTGGGCACGTCGCAAACCGAATTCGAGGATCGGTTCACCAGCAGCCGCAGTGCTGATTCGCGAAGCCTTCGTCGCTATGAGCGTTTGGAAATTGATGATATTCAGCAGCGGCGTTTCTAGCAGCTGACACTGAAGGATTGGCCCCTTTACACGAAGCAGCGGCTCCTGCCCAAATGCTACCGTTCCCTCAGGCATAGCATCGACGTCTACCGTTAGCCGAAGATCTGCTAAGTAGCCGAGAAACTCAGGCTCAAAAAGTGGCTCGCCATCGTTACCAGTAAGCGTACCGAGATACTCGATGTCAGACTCGCTAAACCGATAGGCTTGCAAATACTCCAGCGCTGGCCCTAGACCAGCGGCTACCGCATAACCTCCCTCAAACGGCGGTTTACGGAAAAACAGGTGAAAGACAGCCTCCTCTTCGGCGCGGCCTAATTTCCAATAGCCATAGGCCATCGTCAGCTGATAGAGATCGGTTAACAGGGCCAATGGCGGTCGGTAGAGTTCATCAAGCATGTCAGCTACTCCCTTCCGTTAGTGTAACCTATACACTATCGTGTGGGTCGTCAATCGCTCTTTACGAAAATCTCGCTATTTAAGGAGATGGTGAACCTTCAGCCTTCAAGTGGGTCTAATGAATCGTCCCATGTCACTGCCAGCAGAGTTCCGGTGACTTGCAACTATCACGACGGCAAGCGCATACCGGTCGTCACATAGGAGACTCTACCGTGCAATCGATACTACCTATCCCTGTGCCTCAGAGCTTGTGCTCTTGCTGAGGACCTCTACGCGTCATCTCGGACGCTCGACTGGTCCCAGCTAGGCCAGGCTCTCGCTCACTACTGATTCTTCTTTGTCAGTCTGTCTGCGCAATCGTTGCGCAGCCACATTTCTAATCAGCGAGACAAACATGCCGCTTGATAAGCGTACGCGTGAGCAGATGCTTGCGCATTGTGGTGAAATCCACGAAGACGATGGTACCGACCCTCGTGAGTTCTTCAAAGCAAGTCGTATCCACAAGAAAGATGATCGTAAGACTAAGCAACTTTGCCGCCAGGTGGCGGAAACTCTCGACCAAGTATTGTCGGGCGAGATTAGTGACGACGTTCTCCGAGGACTCCGCGTGTCTGGCGTTGTGCCTGCACCGGACGCATCCCGGCTACTAGTGACTCTCTATGCAGACTGTGATCCCGAGGGTTTTGATCGCGACACAATCGAACAGCAATTGGCAGTTCGGCATGGGCAGCTGCGTTATGAGATTGCGGCCAGTATCACTCGCAAGAAAACACCTACATTAGTGTTTAACGTTATTGGGCCTGATTGCACCAGCAATGAAAAATCGAACGAGGTGCAGCAATGACACAAGCTGACTTAGCACCTTTGACAACGTGGCTAATGGAGCCTCTCTCACGAGAGGTGTCACGGTCAGTCGATCGCTTGCGCAGTTCAGACGATGTTCAGCATGTTGCCTTGATGCCTGACGTGCATCTATCCAGAGATGTCTGCATCGGCGCCGTAGTTGCTACGAAAGATCTCGTTTACCCGTCTGCTGTAGGTGGTGATTTTGGGTGTGGCATGGCCGCGGTCTCTTTCGATGTTGAGGCAACTGCCATCGATAACGAACATTCGGCGGCAAAGATACTAGCTGGACTTTACGAGTGTGTACCTGCTAATAAGCATCAACAGCTGCGCGAACTTCCAGTAAGTTTAGAGATCTTGCAGCTAAGTGATGCGCGATTGCAGCGAATCGCTGACAGGGAGGGTCGCGTGCAGCTAGGGACGTTAGGGCGTGGAAATCATTTCCTGGAACTCCAGTCTGATCAGGGCGGCCAACTTTGGGTGATGATCCACAGCGGCTCACGCGCAATCGGGCAAGCGGTCATGGAACGTCACATGAGAAGCGCTAACACTGGAGAATCTGGCCTCAAATGGCTAGATACGGCTGAGGGGCAAGGTCAAGCCTACCTATCTGATGTCCAATGGGCTCGTAAGTACGCTGCTGAGAATCGCCTTGCCATGATGGCAGCGGTTACTCAGCTCTTGGACACACTATTTGGTATCAAAGCAGACTGGGATTCCCTAATTCACTGCGACCACAATCATGTGCAGCGCGAGGTGCACGACGGTGAATGGCGATGGATACATCGGAAAGGAGCACAGTCTGCTATAGCAAACGAACCAGGGATTGTTCCAGGTTCAATGGGAGCAGCCAGTTTCCATACCCTGGGCAGGGGCTGCAGAGATGCCCTTACGACTTGTTCGCATGGAGCAGGCCGTCAGCTCAGTCGCACTGAGGCACGACAGAAAATTGGTGGCAAAGAGTTTGCTCGACAGGTTGGGGGACTGTGGTACGACCATCGACGGACCACGAAACTGCGTGACGAGGCACCGGCAGCTTACAAGGACATCAGGCAAGTTATGAAAGCCCAGCGAGACCTTACTCGGGTTATCCGAGAATTGAGTCCATTGCTGACTTACAAGGGTGTTTGATTAGTGGCCCACGCTATTTTGGTTTCTACGACATGATGACCACGGCCGGTAGTTTCTACAGAGGCGGCTCCTGCCAAGTTCCGAGAAACTGAACTAGCAGCCAACTCTCTACTCACTCTCTGGGCGAGTCTTTCCTCTTTGCCCAGGCTAGTTTTCTCAATACAATCTATTAACGCTATTGCCTCCCGCTCGGGCTTGAGTTGTAGTCTTGCGAATAGTCTAGGTGCACTGTGATTGAGATCAATGAAGATTTTATCGACGGAGAAGCTCCCAACAGCAACGCTATTAAGAATGGCCGCGGATTGTTGGTAAAAGGCAAGTTCGTCGAACTTCATAAAAGCAAAGACGACACACTAATCTTTGGTGAGTGCTCGGGGAGTGGCCAATCCAACTATGTGTGTTCGTGTGACTTCCTCGATCCTGCAAAGCCCGTCTACCGATGCTCCTGCCCGAGCCGTCAATTTCCTTGCAAGCACTGTCTGGGTTTGATGTACGCGTATGCAGACGGCAAAAAGTTCAAAGCGGCAGGAATCCCCGAAGATATTGCAGAGAAACGAGCCAAGGCGCAGCAGCGGGTGCAGAAACGACAAGAGCAAGCTACGAAGCCCAAGAAGATTAACAAGGCGGCACTCAAAAAGAAGATCGCCGCAAAGCTAAAAGGCCTTGATTTGCTCGAACAGCTAACGCACGATCTAGTCCGCGCCGGCATGGGCAACATGAATGCCAAGCTCGCGCGGCAAATCGAAGACCAAGCCAAGCAACTCGGCAATGCATACCTGCCCGGCGCACAGTCTGCACTCCACAACTACACGAAGTTGTTTGTCGAAGATGACTGGTACTTCGATGCCGAAATATCCGCCAAGAATCGCGAGCGAGTCTATAGCGAAGCGATGGCCCAACTCACTCAGTTAAATGCCTTGGTGAAACAGGGTCGCAAGTACCTCTCCGAGCGACTGGCGGACGCGGAACTTGCTCCAGAAATAGACACGCCCATTGCGGAGTGGTTGGGGCATGCGTGGCAGTTGAGCGAATTGAAGACGGCGGGCCTCGTCGAATCAAACGTCGAGCTCATTCAGTTAGCATTTAATTCATACGACGACGTGGCGCGGCGCGAGTTCGTTGACACGGGCGTTTGGATGAATCTTGCAACTGGTGTCATCCAGTTAACTCAGACATTTCGCCCGTATAAAGCGGTAAAATATATCAAGAGTGAGGACAGCTTTTTCCAAGTAAGACAAGTGCCAGAGCTGTGTCGCTACCCAGGGAAAGTGAATCCGCGTGTGCGTTGGGATGCGGCAACAACACGGCAAATTGACGGCAAAGACTTGCAGGCTATCCGCTGCCATGGCCAAAGGACTTTTGCCGCTTTGGTAAAACAGATCAAAGGTGATTTGAAGTCGCCACTGGCTAACAAGCGCCCCATTGCGGCCCTGAGTTATTCGCAAATAGCAACTGTTGGTAACAAGCTGGTCGTGGAAGATACACAAGGGGATCGAATTGCGTTTACCGAGTCTGGGTTGTCCGAAGAGCCGCCCAGTTGTCACTTATTATGGTTGTTGCCAAAAGAAATGCACAAAGACCAGACCTTGATTGCCAGATTTCATCATGATCTCGATTCTCACACGCTCAAGGTGAAACCACTGAGCATTATTACCAAGTCACAGATTTACCGACTGACATTGTGAGAGTTTCAGTGACGAATATCACCGCATGGGTGAACGGCCATAAGAGACAGTAGAACCATGAGCATTGCAGTACTGAATCAGGTTTACGACGAAACGCGACGCCTCACGATTGCCGGCAGCAATTTGGCGGTTGGCGATTTTCGCCTGAAGAAGCTGGTAGAACCTTTGCGAAAGTCGAGCAATAAGGCTCCGGTGTTCACGAAAGTCGCTGACAGCATCGAGCAACTGGTTGACGGCGATGAAAAGAATTCGCCTCAAGCATTATTAGATTTGAGCTCACTCCTGCTGGCGATCTTGTATACGCAGGGCGCCACGGGTGTGAAGGGAGCGACCAAAGCGATCGAGTCCCTGGAAGTAGGAATCAGCACAACACAGGTTTCGTCTCGCGTACTGAAACCACTGCTCGAAGCCCTAAGCACCACGGGTTCTGGTCGATTGGAAACAGTGCAAGAAGCGTTTGATCGCGGTGCTTTCAATGACTTGAGGCTAATCAATCCAGCCATCAACGCCTTGAACGACGTTTACCCCGAGCTTGCGGATTTTGTCGCAGAGAAGGTTCTGCCCAAGTATGGGCCAGCAATTCTCCCCGAAATCAAAGATCGAATCGACATCAAGGGCAGAGCGGGTAACGTGAGGCGTCTGAAGTTACTGTATCAACTCGATCCCGAGACTGCGCGACCAATTGTCGAAGCAGCCTTCGACTCGGGCTCGAAGGAAATGAAGATTGCAGCACTCTGTTGCTTGGGTGACTCGAAGAAAGATCTGCCGCATTTGCTTGATCAAATAAAAGCGAAAGCGAAGGACGTTCGTCGTGTAGTCTTGGATCGCCTGTCGCTTTTCAAGGGCAAGGAGGTCGACAACGTATTTGAACAGGCGATTTGCAGCGGGGATGTTGATTTGGTTGTGAAACCAATCCGTGAAACCCGCAACACCAGAATATTGGCGATCGCCCAGCAGCAAACTAAGACCTGTTTCGACGATCTGCTCAAGGCGAAAGAAAAAAAGAAACGTGAAAGCCTCGTCAATCGATTAGACGTTCTAATAAGCTGTTTTTATGGCCGAAATGAGAAATCGACGAGTGACATGCTACTAGGCCTGTTCAACGGTCGTGAAAAGCTCACCGCAATTATCGGTGGCGATACCCTATTGGAAAGCCTCTGTTCAGTGATGGTATCTACTGGCGACAAGAAGCTGTTACTGGTGGTTGCCGACATCCACTCAACATTGGATGACGAAGCTACGAATGCTTTCCTATCGTCGGTGGTCGCAGTGTTGGTCACGCGTACGCCGAAGCAGGCATTCGATGAGTTGCGAGGGTACTACGATGGCACTAAAGGCAGCCGCAGATCAAAGAAAGGTCAGCGAGAAATCGTTGCTTCTCTGTTGGGGAGTGATTCGCGTGACCACACATATGGATATTTCCTGGAATGCCATGGCGGCGATGTCAACAAAGAAATGCTTAGTAAGGCCAAGTGGGACCCACGCTGGATTGATTTGGCCATCGAGACAGAAGACGTGGAGGTTGTTTGCCGTTTGGCCAATGCCAAGCACAAAACAGCGGGCGACTTTCTGGTCAGCTGGGTGCAAAGCCGAGGCCATAAGCTCGATGGCTGGGAAAGTACGCACGCCCTTGAAAAGTTGATCGAGATGAAGCACAAACAAGCCCCCGAACTTTTGCTGGCAACGATCATCGCTGCGTCTAAAAAGAAGAACAACCACTACGGAATCTCTTATTGGTTGTTCCCGCTAATCTCTAAACTCCCTAAATCAGCAACCAAGAAGGTAGAATCTGCTCTTGAGGGATTGTCTGAATCGTATATCGACCAAATCACGCCGCATCTGGTCACACTGAAGCAGAAAACAAGGTAACTGTACCATGGCAAAAAAACAGGCTCCGAAGATGACTCAAGAATCCAATGGCAAAATGCTTCGGCAACCTGCTGAGATCCTTTTCGCAGAAGAAATCGACGAGCTAATCAAGAACGATATGCACGAAAAGCCCACGGGTTGGCGTATGTCGCCTCGGGCGGTATTGACTTACATCTGCGGTGGCAATTCGGGCAAGTTGGCGATTACTCCCAAGTACGTCGGCAATCAGCGTTTGGTCGAGATCGCAATTTCTACCTTGATCACCGATCGCGCATTGCTTTTGATTGGCGAGCCAGGGACCGCCAAGTCCTGGCTGTCAGAGCACCTGGCAGCTGCCATCAACGGCGACTCAACAAAAGTGGTGCAGGGCACGGCCGGCACAACCGAAGAGCAGATTCGATATACCTGGAACTACGCGATGCTCATTGCCAGCGGTCCCAGCGATCAGGCATTGATCAAAAGTCCGGTTTATCGCGCCATGGAAGAAGGATCACTCGCTCGTTTTGAAGAGATCACGCGTTGTGCTTCGGAAGTACAGGACGCGATGATTTCGCTGCTTTCCGAGAAACGACTTTCGCTTCCCGAACTCGAAAAAGAAATCCCCGCCCAAAAAGGTTTTTCGGTCATCGCAACGGCTAACACCCGCGATCGGGGAGTCAACGACATGTCGGCAGCGCTCAAGCGACGTTTCAATCTTGTCGTGCTTCCGTCTCCGGCCAGCATCGAAACAGAAATTCAAATTGTGACTAGCCGCGTTGAGCAACTAGCATCGAATCTTGACCTCCAGGCTGAAGTGCCCACTGAGGATGCGGTAGAAAAGGTTGTGACCATCTTCCGCGAGTTGCGATCGGGGCAGACCCTTGATGGCAAAAATAAAGTGAAATCGCCATCCGGTGTACTATCGACAGCAGAAGCCATTTCGCTTCTAGCCAACAGCATGGCGCTCGCCGGCAACTTCGGCTCAGGGACCATCACCGACGAAGATATCGCGGCTGCATTACAGGGCTCAGTTGTAAAAGACGAAGAAAAAGATCATGTCGTTTGGTCTGAGTATCTGAAAAACGTCATGAAAAAACGAGGGGCGAGCTGGCGGCCACTGTTCAACGCCTGTTCGGACCAGAATGCCTAAAACGACAGAAACCATGGTGCCAACGTTTGGAGTTCGCCATCTGTCACCGATGGGAGCTTGGCAGCTGCGCCGGTTCTTGGACGAAGTGCAACCTCGGGTCGTGTTGGTGGAAGGCTTGGAGGATGCGACCTACTTGATCTCGGACATCGTTCGCAAGGGAACGCAGCCGCCAATTGCAATTCTTGCATATACCCAAGAAGTGCCGGTTCGTACGCTCGTTTATCCGTTGGCAAAGTATAGTCCCGAGTATCAGGCAATTGCCTGGTCTAAGGAAAACAAGGCACGTGTCGAATTCTTTGACTTGCCATCCGACAAATTCTTAGCGTTGCAAGCAAACGAGGAGGAAAGGCGGCTGGCAGAGTTACAGGCCGAGATAGCTGCCGAAGAGGAAGAAGGAGAAAGAAGGCCTGACGAACCTCCTGTTGAAGATGCAAATGGCGAGACGCTTGGCGACAACAGCGCTCCCGAGGCGTCGTGGGCGATGTATGCACGAATGGCGGAACTAGTCGGCGAACACGACTACGAAAGCTATTGGGAGCGGAATTTCGAGCACAACGGAGCTGCCGATGCCTATCGTCAATCCTCCTTTGAATTCGGCCGGGGACTCCGTGAGTGCGACAGTCGAGAACCTTTTTTTCATGCGGAAAATCTTGTTCGCGAAGCGTACATGCGGCGACGGATTCAGCATGTCCTTGCCAGCGGTTGCCCTGCCGAGAAAGTCGTGGCGATCGTAGGCGCATTTCATGCGCCGGTACTAAACGATGGCGAGCCTGCCATGACAGACAGCGAGCTGGAATCGCTCAGCTCTTTGGCGAGCAAGCTCACGTTGATGCCCTACTCGTATTTCAAGCTTTCCTCGCAGTCGGGCTACGGCGCTGGCAATCGCGCTCCCGCCTACTTCGAGTTGCTGTGGGAGGCCATTGAGGCCGACGAATTGTCACAATTGCCGGCGCGTTACCTCTCGTTGGTTACACGACACCTCCGCAAGGCCGGAACGTCCCGTTCGACAGCGGAAGTCATCGAGGGCGTGCGCTTAGCCAAAACACTTTCGGCCCTTAAGGAGGGATTAGCTCCCACTTTGCGAGACTTACAGGACGCGGCGATCACACTGATAGGACACGGTGAACGCTCGGTCGTGCAAGAGTCGCTAGCACGCGTGGAAGTCGGTACCGCCATCGGACGATTACCCAAGGGGGTCAGTCAGACCTCAATACAAGAAGATTTTGACCGAGAACTAGAGAGGCTGAAACTAACGAAATATCGCGAAGGCGTGAAACAAGAGCTGGCACTCGATCTACGCGAGAACCGACGGGCGAAAACCGAAGCGGCCGCGTTTCTGGACTTGAGCCGATCTTCGTTCCTTAATCGTCTGTCCTTGCTGGAGGTTTCGTTTGCCGCGCCTCAGCCAGACAAGCAAGAATCAACCACCTGGCGCGAACGTTGGCACTTGCACTGGACGCCCGGAGCAGAAATCGGCCTTGTCGAAGCCGTTCTATTGGGAGAAACCGTCGAATTGGCAGCAGCTTTTAAGTTCAAAACAGAATTGGAAAAATGCACGACTATCGGTGCCGCTGGTTCAATGGTCCGCTTAGCGTGCGAATGCGGGATGATGCGTGCGATGGACCAAGCACGCGGCGTTTTGCAAAGACTGTCAGCAGATACTTCGGCGTTTCCGTCGATTGCGCAGGCGGCTCAGGAGCTTTCAGTCGTGGTCCGCTATGGGGATGTGCGTCAGTTCGATCCGAAGCCTCTGGTGCCCTTGATCGAAGCACTATTCGTACAAGGCACGCTGGGACTGTTCCACGCGACGAATTGTGGCAACGACGCAGCAAAGCCAATCGCAAGTGGCATGGACGCTTTGAATAAAGTCGCCTTGGAGTACCACGACCAAGTTGACGAACCTGCTTGGATCGCGCAATTACACAACCTTTCAGACGCTGACGATCACAACCCGCTGCTTTCGGGTTACGCTTGTGCAATATTGCTGGAACGCAACGAGATCACTAACGAGCAACTCGGTCGCGAAGTTTCGCGTCGTTTATCTCCTGGAATCGAAGCCGACTTGGGAGCCGGATGGTTTGAAGGCCTTTCCGGCAGGAATCGCTATGCTCTGCTGGCACGCCAAGTTTTATGGGAACAACTGGCTGACTACGTCAAGTCGTTGGACGACGAACAGTTTTCACGGGCGTTGGTTTTTCTGCGCAGAGCGTTTGGCAGCTTCAGCCCGCAGGAGAAACGATCGATCTCCGAGAATCTTGGCGAATGTTGGGGAGTCGGTGGAGACCTGACCAGCGAAGTGCTATCGCAACCCCTTTTGGAGGATGAGGAACAGGCCATCGACGATTTGAACGAGTTTGATTTTGATGATCTCTGAGTTCTAACCATCGGCAAATCAATAATCAGGCGATTGTTATGACGAATGAAAAAGCGATCGATGACGCTCAACTTCGCCGTTGGCGTTTGATTCTAGGCAAGGACTCTCAAGATCAACTCTCCGACTACAGCTCGGGAGGGCTGGCACTCAGTGCCGATCAACTGCTAATGGATGAAGCGCTTGCGGCGATTTACGATGAAACGGATGCGGAACAATCTTCGTCTCGGGGCGCCGGTCTCGAGAAGTCGGCCCCTAGGTTGGCAAAATGGCTAGGGGACGTCCGCACATATTTCACAGAAGATGTCGTCACCGTTATCCAACAAGACGCGATTGAGCGTAAAGGAATGACGCAGTTGTTATTTGAGCCCGAGATGCTCAAGAATGTCCAACCGAATGTCCAGTTAGTGGGCACACTGATGGCGCTAAAAGGTCAAATCCCGGAACGCACAAAAGAGACGGCTCGGATGGTTGTGCGGGCCGTAGTCGACAAGATCAAGCTTTCGCTCGAACAGAAAATACGACAGGCGGTACTTGGCGCACTCAACCGCAACGAACACTCGCCAATTCCCCATGTGAATAGCATCGACTGGAAATGGACAATCGGGCGCAATCTCAAGAATTACAACGCCGAACTCGGGCTTTTGATTCCCGAACGCGTCTATTTCTATTCAAGAGCCCAGCGCACGAACAATTGGACGGTCATTGTCGACATGGATCAAAGTGGTTCAATGGCTGAATCGGTTGTCTACGGCGCGGTGGTTGGCTCAATCTTCGCCAGCCTGCCAGCGCTTAAGACGCATGTCGTGGCGTTCGATACTGAGGTAGTCGATTTAACCGAACAATGTGGCGATGACCCGGTCGATATGTTGTTCGGAGTTCAACTGGGAGGCGGTACGGATATCAATCAGTCAGTGGCCTATTGCCAGCAATTCATCACCGAACCAGGCGAGACGCTCTTTATCCTTCTAACCGACCTATACGAGGGTGGCAACGAAGCGCAGTTAGTGCGTCGGCTGAGTGAGATGGTCGAATCCGGAGTTCGTGTGCTGTGCCTTCTCGCCCTGTCTGATAGTGGCATTCCCAGTTACGACGAAGGGCTAGCTAAAAAGCTAGCTAGTCTGGGAATTCCCTGCTTTGGCTGCACGCCGCAGAAATTGCCTGAGCTGGTGGAAGGCGCGCTTAGGGGGACTGACTTGCAGTCGCTGGCGACACGCATCAAGACGGCTACGCTAACTTGATGCTTTTTATTCATAACATTTGTTACCTGTAAATCCCTATCAAATAAGTTCGGGTCGTTGCCGACTTACACAGTCAAATAGTCGAATTGCTCTGGCAAAGAATCAGTCAGTATTATGTGTTTTTAAGCAGCCATCCGTTCGTAATTCTTGAGCACACCGCCTAGGCGTGTTTCGCAGACGATATCGCTTTCTTGAATGAGCGGTTCATCAACTGCTAGCCAAGAGCCAGTGAGTGGGCGGTTATCTTTCCGCTGATGTGGCCTGAGTTCGTTGTAGAAGGATGCGTATTCGCCCACGATGTAGTCGAGGTGCCTAAGCCCGAAGGTAATAAACCGATTCAGGCATTCATACTTTAACGAACCAATCCAACGTTCGATGTAGGCATTCTGATTGGGTGCTCGGGGTGCGGTGGGCTCGACTAAGACGTCTGCTTTTTCAAACACCTCGTCGAACTCACGTGAGTAACACCCATCACGATCTCGAATCAAGTATCGGATCGGCAGGCTAGCAGCATCTGCCTGCTGAATCAGTGCCTCTGCTTGGGAAACCATCCATTCGGATATTGGGTTAAATGTCGCAGGAGAGCAGATTACCCGCCGTGACTACACGTGCAGGAACGCCAACACGAACGCTTGCTTCAAGCCCGTCTTGGTGACGACCTTCTTGCTGAAGAAATCGACTTGCCACAGAGTGTCCGCGTGGATCTTCACAAACTCGTCCCAGGTGCCCTTGCCCCGTTTGGGGCTAGGATTGACGCCCTCCTCTTTCAGTATTGTTCTCACCGTTGTGCGACCAACACAATGTATTCTTAGTTTTCGTAATTCTCCCACGATGCGGCCGTAGCCCCAGCCAGTTTCTCTGGCGATTCTGATAACCAGCTGTCGAACCGACTCTACAGTCTTTGTTCGGCCCATTCGCTTGGCTGGTTTCACATCCCTTTGCCATTGGTACAATCGCTGGTGGGTTCGGGGATGGACAATCTTAATTAGTTTCAGGACTCCAGGGCCAATGGCTTTCCCCAGCTTCATCAGTCGCTCTCGCTCTCCCTTATCCAGGAAAATCCGTTGCTTGGGCACGCGCCGTCGAAGCATCTCATTCTCTGCCTTCAAGAACTCGATGTGGCGACGCAAATCACCCTCTGATGAGCTTGCCGATAGGTACAGCAACGGCGAGAACCAGCTGTTCATACATGAGACTTTCGTGCGAAAAGACCGAGGATTCCATTGTGACAATCTAGCTGAACACCTGGGGTTGGTTTTGATTCTCGCTGATCGGCGAAATCTCGCAAGTTGCGACCTCAATCGAGGGCCCTTAGACCGGCTATTGGCATCCCCGCTTGCGCTACGATTTTTTGCTAATCGTTGCTAAAAATTGAGGTCCCTTGCTAATGGTTGCAAGCTTGCAAGCGGGGATATGAATTGCGTGAGTCTCTGTCAGTGTTGTAGTTTCAGCAATTCAGGCTTGTGGGCCTCATAACCTCGAGGTCGTCGCTCTTGAAGTTCTGTGTGTCCGCACGCTTCCGAGCAGGGCTTACCAGCTTCCCTCTGCCAGGTGCTTCAGCATCTTGATGTCGAGTTGCTGGTCAGCCACGATCTCTTTCAGACGCTGGTTCTCGTCTTCAAGCTGTTTCAGTCGCTTCGCTTCTTCGGCCTTCATACCGCCGTACTTCGCACGCCAGCGGTGGTAGGTCGCTTCGCTAATCTCCAAGGCTTGCAGCACCGCTGCCACGTCTTTGCCCGTGTTGAGCATCACGTCGCTCCTGGCCAAAATTGGCGGGTTAGACTCTCATAACACATGGACTAGGTTTTGGGGGCAGGCCAAGAGACTCGCGTTGATTCGGGAAAGCCCGAGAAAGTTTGCTCCTGTGTTTCTCAAGCTGAACAGCTTGCCTTCCATTTCTTTTCAGAGCCTGGGAGGAGGGGGATAACGAGAGCGATCAGCGGACGCCGATCGGTAAATGACTGGCTACTATTCTAGCGGCAGATAGATCGCAGCTTTGAAAATGGCACTTGGGGTGAGCGATTCTTATCGCGAAGCTCTTAGCTATTTGGGGATTGCCTGCCCTAGTGAGCTGACACCTTGGATGGAATAACTACTGCGGGAAATCCGATGCGATGCGATTACCGCGACTCGTAGCTTTTCATCAGGCACTCGACTTGTAGTTGAGTGGAGACAAGATTTCGCAAAACACGCGCCCGATTTTCTTCACGGGTAGCGCTCGCAAAGTGACTACGCACGCTGCGTCAAAAAAGCGCTAACGCTTGCTAATCGATGATAATACTTGATGTCCTTTCAAGCGACTTGAGCCCGTAGTAAGATCAGAAAACCACTGTAAACGCAGTGGTTTTTTCAGGACGACCGGGCCTCTCTCATAACCTCGAGGTCGTCGGTGAGTGTCTTAGCTCGATTGCATTAGGGCAGCCGCATAATCTCCGGGTCGACGGTAACTGGCGAGACGACAATCTCACTCCTCCCGGTTTGTGCGTGCGGTTTTAGACGGACTAGATTTATCAAAAAGCCGACGGCAAAGCATTCGGATTTCTCATGAATCTACTGCTCCACTTCATATTCAAAGGCACCACGGTCGGGGACACGACTGCGATGAAGCGGGTTGCCCCAGAAGTCCACGGGTGGCATGTCCGAAATCTTCTGGCCGGAGTCGATGGCTGGCGACCCTTTTTTTAGTTGATATCCCGCAAGCGAATCCCGTCCCACTTTTCCCTCTCCAGGGGCGACAAGTAAGGGATCGCTAGTCAACTTATGTGGATCCTCGGGTTCAGAGTCAGGGTGATTCCCATAGAAGATGTTGCTCTCGAACCGGTTGTCCTTGCTAATGCCGAAATCATAGCCGCCGCTTCCCAGATTGTAGAAGATGTTGTTGAAATAGGCGGTTCCATCGGGCCAAGCGTCGTCCCATTCTTTGTGCCAAATCACCCGTGTTTCCCTTTTCGGCCCTTGATAGAGCACGTTATTGTAAATGGACGTGTTAGTGACCTTGCCAGAGATACGAAATACATTCCCCCCGTCGTTCTGGCTGATGTTATAGCGGACCACGGTGCCGTCGTTGAAATCAGTCGTACGCCCCTGGCAGCAGACCAGGATAAATCCGTGGTCGTTGTCGTGACTGTAATTGTATTGAAAAACAGAGTTCTTGCACTGGTAGTCGCTATCGAAACCGGCTCCATCGATCTGACCAGGGGCGAACTTGGTGCCGTAGGATTCGTTGAATTGCACGAGGGCATTGTCGCAGTTGTACGTGAACATTGCGTTGCCAGTGCCTTTGCCACCATTATCCTTGAACAAGTTGTGCTCGATCAGAGGCGAATCGGTACAGCGAACTATCAATCCGTTCTGTCCCGCCCTTTCGACGATGTTGTTCCGAATGACAACATGCTTGTTGGGAACCCAATTGCCGTCATCCTCCAAGCTGCGAAAACGCCACTCAGACTGATTGGAGATGCCGGTTCTGTCGACATCGCGAATATGGCAACCCTCGATGAGCAGATCGTCAAACCACGTCTTCTTCTTGCTGCCAACGACTTCCAAGAAGACTCCTCCGTTGTACTTCGTTTTCAGATTGCCGTTCACATCGTGTACGAAAAGATTGCGAAGATGGATATGATGGACCGCGCCAAAGTCCTCAGCGAGAACGTAGATGCCGCATTTGGCCCCGCTGTCTCCTTCCAGATAATTGGTAATCTCCAAGTTGGCAATCTCGA
Organism: Adhaeretor mobilis; assembly: GCF_007741515.1. GTDB lineage: Bacteria > Planctomycetota > Planctomycetia > Pirellulales > Lacipirellulaceae > Adhaeretor > Adhaeretor mobilis. The sequence continues at coordinate 3,025,665 of NZ_CP036263.1, read as the reverse complement.
AATACTCCTGGTTATAGAGATAGACTGCAGCTCTCCCGGGCAGCTCTGTGGCGCCTTGGCCGGCAATGATGGGTCGAGGTCCTTCCCCGTACCGGTCGATCATGATTGGTTTGTCCAGGTTGCCCGACCCCTTTGGGTGGAGTTGCCCACTCCACGCGCCGCCGGCCTTAAAGAGAATGCGATCACCCGGCATAAAGGTAGTTGCATTGACTTTTTTCAAGGTGCGCCACGCCGTGTCAATCGAGTTCCCTGCGGCAAGGTCGTCGCCAGCAGCAGAGTCGATATGGTAAGTCTCTGCCGCAAGTTCTAGCGGCAAGAGAACAGCTAGAAATAACGGGAGCAAACTCTTACCAATAGAATCTCGTGTTGATTTCACAATTGATTCTCCTGACTTGATTTCATGTTCGCGAAAAACGGATTTCGCGCATCTTAATGGGATTTAGAACATTGCCACTGTCCAAACAGTCATCCATCGTTAATGCGCCATGACCCGGCCGTACACTAGTTCGTCAACGACGACCTCAGCCTCATTCACTCGCTGTGCAATGGAGCTCTCGTAGGCATGGTCAATGTAGCGCCTTTGAAGTACACGCTTCAGCTTGTCGTTGAAGAGGTAATACCCCATGTCGCGGCGTGCGACTACTTGAATCAGGAATAATTCGCTCGCTTGATCGAAAAGCTTGATTGCACCCATTGGTAGCTCGCGCACCTCTGGGGAAAAGTCAACGCTGCCGGACAGCTCACCACGCCTTGCCGTGTCACGTATGGTTTGTTCGAAATAGACTAAACCGGCACGCTTACTTTGCATCGAGTCCTTTATCTCGCCGCCTTCCCGAAGCTGACTGGCGAGTTGGCGAAGAATTTCCTTGGCATCGGTATCACTGGCGCGCAGCCCCCGAAAAGTCACTGGATCCGGCCTCTTGAATTGCTCCTTGTTTGCTTCATAAAAGTCACGCAGCTCCGCTACGGTGATCTCGCAATCGTCGTCAGCCAGACTTTGTTTTAGCCTCACAACAAGCAAGCTAAAATTGTGGGTATACCCTGTGCTCTCGCTGTATTCGACCGGTCCATAGATCGGTTCATGGTTTTCGACTGCTCTTTTTCTATTCCGGTTTTCTTCTGCTAGGCGTCTGAGAAAAGCGGCATAACTGATGTCTCGTACCAGTCCTTTCTCGAGTGCAAGCTGCTGTTGCAACTTAATCCGCACCGAGGAGTCGAGCGCCAACTTGCGAAGCTTCTTAAGGGGCACTTCACCATCGAAAGAACTCGTCCAGAACTTCCCCTGAACTTCATCAGCCCCGTATTGGCGGCTGAAATAGTCGAACACCGCGGCCCGGTGATCCAAAAGGCTGCGACGGAATTCGGGAAGTGTGATGTCGTGCCCGTTTACCGTAGCGACAACGTCTTCTACTGCCTTGGCGACAGTACATGGGAAGATCGGCAGGCCACAGGCTGCCAATACGGCTATGACGCACATTCTGCTTGTGAAGGTTCTATCCATCGCCGATGGTCTCTTGTTTTCACATGAAAAGGGGCGCGACGGCAGGGACGCCTGCTGCAAGAAATAGTCCGTTCAATCTGACGTGTACCTTCCACACGGGAGCAACTTCAAAGGTCTACCGTATATTGATCCTGTCGCGTTCTACGATGGCAAAGGGAAATTCGGTGAGAGGGGAAGACTCACTTGCGCCAACATCGAGGTGCCGACGGATCCGAACACTAAAAAACTCGAGTAGCGCACATTCTGGATTTCTGTCGTGTAGCAGTTGCTTGACTATTCCATGGCGGTCAGTTCACTCTGTAAAAGTATATGGCATAGAGCCCACGATTGTGGACAACCAAACAAGCGATTCGATAAAATTGCTAGAATGACTTGCCCTGCGACTGCTCTCCAGAGTCTTGACTGGGCTACGCATCTCACTGATGGCGACCGAGAGCGAGCTGAGATTGGTCATTATGAGTAGTCAGAGAATACTAAATTGGCTGTTAGTGACCGTGACAGACGCCAAAAACCGATTCGCGTGGTGCGCGTTGTTTCGACGCAGCCTGCCACACTGAATTCAGCAGCCGACGCCTCAGCAGAAGTCATGACCTGTCCCCCTTCAGCCGAGCCCATCACTAAACGACTTTCACCTCGGCCTTCGGCTCTCGTTTCGCTAGAAAAGAGTTCTTCAGGTGGATTTATTCTGTCCACATTTAGCTAACTTAGCCATTTCCTATTACAATAGCGTAGCATGATCAGAGGCACGGCTATCGGTTCAGCCGCACCGAGATTTGTATTGTGGCCTATGGATCAAAGGGTGTTTGACGAAGTGCCACCCGGTTGGACGAACGAGAAATCACGAACTACTTATTCGAGCGCATTTGAAAGCACACCCAATCTTCAAGCAGGCAATGGATCTGCGAATCTAAGCTACTCATGCAGGCCACGCAGGTTGTTGCTGGCACGACCTGCGGTTTTTTACCCTCATCGCCGATGACTCCGTTGAGATTTCATCGTTTCGAATCGAGACAAACTTATGCAAAGCAGTTGCACACTGAACAAACGATTCACTCAATCGCTTCTCTGCGGCATACTGTCGATAGGGTGCTATGGCTCCGTGGCTATTAGCGCAGATTATCATATCTCTACACAGGCGGACTTCGACACCTACCGCCAAGCGACTTTTTCCCCGGGTGACAACATCCTCCTTGAGCGAGACAAAGTGTTCACTGGCATGTTCGCCCCAAGAGCCGTAGGTACGCCTGGGAATGTGATTACTATTTCCGCCTATGGCACAGGGAACAAGCCGATCATTAACAACAATGGCGTCATTCACAATCACCCCAGTCGCCCCACCAGTGGCGACCCGGTGTCAGCTGGGCTACTTCTTTACAACTCGGAATATGTGGAAGTAAGCAATCTTGAAATCACCAATAACAACGGTGGAGATCAGGATGACGACGATTTAATGGGGATTTACGTACTCGGAGAAGACCAAGGCAAAGCCCTCAACCATATTTATCTTCAAGACAACTATATTCACCACGTCAATGGTGCGGTCGAGAAAAACATGAGAGGCGGAATCCATGTTCATGGAAAGTCGCCGACCTCTTCAAACGCGACGACCTATAACGATGTGCGGATAGTCAATAACGTGATTGACCAAATCGGTGGTGTCGGCATTGGCACCGACATCTCCAATGCCGACATCGAGCATGCGCACACTTTTACGGGCACGCATCGGGAAAATGCAATTAAGAATCTCTATGTTGCCCACAATTGGATTGGGAATACTGGCAGGAACTCCATGATCGCGCGCGACACCGACTATGCTGTCGTCGAATACAACACGTCAGCAAACAGTAGTCGCCATAGCACAGGGAATAGTTTTTATAATTTCAAGACAATAGGTACCGTATTTCAGTACAACGAAGCCTACGGCAACGTTGGCGACCCGGGAGACCATGATCGAGGAGGCTTTGATGCCGACTATTATTCAAAGGGCACAGTCATCCAATACAATTACAGTCACGGCAACCATTGGCTAGGGAGCATCATGAAGAAGCCGATGACAGACACCATCTTCCGATACAATCTTAGTGTCAATGACTTGTACGGTGCCTATCACTACGGATTCGAGAACGATTCAGATATGACGGACACGAGAGTTTATAACAACACCCATTACTTCAAGAGCAGCCTCTCCCCCGAGCTCATTGGGCCAAGCCTTGGTAGAACGCCGCTGGAAACAACTTTCAATAACAATGTTTTTCACAGCGACAGCTCGGGGACTGCGGGTGCCAATGCTGATAACGGCACGAATGTCGCGTATGACACCAATGTCTATCACAATATCACGCCACCGACGTCAGAAACTAACGCGCTGTTGTCGGATCCTCGGTTGGTTTCACCAGGAGCTGAGCCATACAACATTGATATGGAATTTGGCAGAGATGCACTTGCTGGATATATGCTCTCGGCGGATTCCCCATACATTGATGGCGGGCTCACGATTGCCGACAACGGTGGCCTTGATTTTTGGGGCAGAGTTGTGCCCAACGGCTCTGCCGATATTGGTGCAGGCGAATTCAGCGGAGCTGTAGCGGGACCTGCGGCGACAGTATTAACTGGAAACCTCTTTCCCGAGCCAGGGGGCGCGCAAGTAATTGCCGCTATGCCTGATGGTCCTAATAATAAATTCGGAGATGATTCCAGCAACTCATTGACTCAAACGTTCCAAGTCGATTCTACTTTTGATTTGAAAACGATATTTCTCGATTACGAATATGATTCCAACTCTGATCCTAGTGATATTCTCATAAACATGGAACTCTTTGAGATTGCAGACGTTGGAGCGAGCACGATAATTCCTGGTACGTCACGTTTAGTATTGACGGCTCTGAGTATGCCCGAGCTTTCAGCAAATGAAGAAGCAGCGATCGTGCTTGATTCTCCATTTTCACTGCCAGCTACTACTGGGACTGCTGGTTATGCCTTGCGACTGACAAACGGAGGAAGTCCGGGGTTCGAATGGCTTCGTACTGTGAGCACTCCCGGCTCCGTGTATGACTTTGGTCAGGCTTACGAGGATGGAATTGAGAAGAGTGGTGGCGAACGGGACTTTGTCATGGCGCTTTCCGACGTGGATGTGAGCTTAGTTGACAGTGCAGACTTTAACGGAGATGGCGATGTGGATGGTCGAGACTTCCTCGTCTGGCAGAGTGGGCTTGGCATAACCTCCGGCGCGCAAATTACTGACGGGGACGCAGACAATGACCATGACGTGGATGCAGATGATCTTACCGTGTGGACGGATCAATATGGCAACCAGACGCTGATATCAAGTGCAACCCCGGTTCCAGAACCGTCGACTGCCATACTTGCCGGCTTGTGCAGTATCGCAGCGATCAGCAGTAGACGGTTTCGCCAATGAATTTGGTGACTTTGTACTATTAAAGAACAACACGGACGTTGTAGAGAATGTACTTCCAATTGATTCCTACCGGCTAAGTCGTGTCGCGGGTTGCAAAGCCTATTGAGATTCTTCGATTCGAAATCGTTGTAGGACGTGAACACCACATGCAAGAACCTTCCGTCCAGTGTTGCATCTTCAAACTCTTCTGAGACAAGTGATGCGAGTTGACGTGGCGGCAGTGGTTCCCCTTCAGGGCAACTGTAAACGGATAATGCGGTTGTGCCCGGAGTCGACCACATAGATCGAGCCGTCGTCATGGACGCAGATCCCGTGTGGTCGAAGCAGGCCTCTCTTGGGAACGTGTACACCGCTGCCTAGAATGCTGATCAATGCCCCTTGTCGCGTGTCATATTTGCAGATCCGCTTGTTCTTGTCGTCGGCAATAATGACATTGTCCGCATGATCGATGGCGATATGTTTCGGCGAATTTAACGCAGCCTTGAGTGCCGACCCATCTGCTCTGCCTTGTTTTCCGTTCCCTGCAACGGTGCGAATCTTTCCGTCCAGTGTCACGACACGCAGGGCGTGGCCACTTCGTTCGAGTATGTAGACGTTGCCTCTCGAATCGAGAGCAACAGCCCGCGGATCTACTAGCGGGCTCTTGGTCGCCAGGGCGCCATCCTTCGGAATCCCTTTCTCACCATTGCCAGCCACTGTGTTGACGATACCCGTTTCGAGGTCGATGACGCGAATTCTCAGATTCTTCGAATCGACCGCGTAGATCTTGTTGTGGGTCGGATTCAATGAAACACACATCAGAAAATTGAACGTCGCTTGAGAAGCTTGGCCGCCATCACCGCTGAATCCTGCTTGTCCTGTGCCAGCAAAAGTCGTGATTATTCCGCTCTTGCTGTCGATCTTTCGAATGCAGTGATTCCAGCTGTCGGAAATATAAACGTCGCCTGAGGGGGTTACTGCGACATTGTGCATGCCATTAAAGGTCGCCTCGCTGGCCGGACCGCCGTCTCCCGAGTAGCCTTTGCTGCCGTCGCCCGCAATTGTCGTCAAGTTCCCGCTGGAATCCAGTTTGTGAACACGTCCCCCTGACAATTCAACGACAAACATGTTGCCCGCCCCATCAAAATCAACGCCGAATGGTGAATGGAGTTTTCCAGGTTTTGGGTTTTTGGCTTCCGCAAGCGACTGGCCAATGACGATTGATGAGCGAGGTTTTTCCGTCGCGAGTTCTGTCAACACGAGCTGGTCAGAGTCGGTCCTCTCTCTTTCCTCAGCCAAGACGGGGCCTACCGCCAACAGTGCGAAAGAAAGCGGTACCAGAAAGAAATGGATACGCAACATTACTACTCCTTACTTGCCTGTGAAAGTAGCCATTGCTCCAATGCGCGGCCAACCCTCTGTGGTGAAGCTCTTCTAGAGAAGACGACTAACAATGTGCCACTTGATTAGACTCAGTCAAGTGGCACAGCGGCAATGCCGTACATGTTGTAGCCTGACTTTGACTTGCGGTTAGGCAGAGCGATACCGCCGAGGGTGACCTGCGACGGGGCTGAAATCTCTCGCTTCCAGATCGAGAAGATTGTGTCGATGCTTTGTCCAGTTCCGTCATTGACACTTCGCCTCTTCTTGAAGCGGGAGGGACCCTCATCCAGTCCGATGTTCTCGCCCGAATCCACAAAACCGGACTTCAACCAATCGGGTACATCAACATCGTCGCTGAAAAACACGTACAGGGTTGCGGGATGGGCTACAAACAGCGTCACTTCCAAGCTACTACGGTATTGTTTGTCATCGTTGAAGGGCATGACGTACTCGGCGCCTAACAGATGGGGCGGTATTCCCCCACTCTCGTCGATGCCATTCCACTGGTGAGTGCGATCGACAAATGCAGGAGCATCTTCCTGAAGTCCGCTGCGGACGATTTTGTAGAACTTCTGGCTCTCTGGATCGCGGATATTGTCTCGCACGTCAGCGACCAGTAGCTTTCGATTAGGGTAGAGTCGGCGATTCACTGCTGCCATTGGGAATCGGTCGCTGGAGATGGAGAACACGCGATGAAAATCTCCGCTCCGACCCACGCGCAGCGCTTCACCTTGATTCAACCGCTTCAAAGCGATCCCTGTCGAGTTTTTCGTCAAAGGATCGACGGCTAGGTCAACGATACCTTTAAAGACAGCCACTTCCGTTTCGCCGGTTTCAGAAATCGAGGCACCGAACTCCGTTCCCAAGTCGATCACCCGTGCACTCGGCGTCTCGATGGTGAATCCGCTCGCTTCTTCTCCGACGCGTGCTGAGATAGAACCCAATCTGCTATAAGCACTGTCTGCAGAACGGATTTCGAAGTGGGTTGGCCCCTCAAGGATGACCTCGACGCCCGTATCAAATAAAAGCTCAACCTGCCCTTCTTCCAGCTCCAACGTTTGCCCAATACGCAGACGAGAAAGGTCCGAGGGAGCAAAAGTTCCCGCTTCCCATGTGGCGTCGACTGCACGGGTGATGGTTGCGACTGCGGTCCCGGCCAGAGGCTCAGAGATGGGGCGTTCCGAGTGATCCACCGGTTCAACCTCGGCGGAGGTTGCATTCTTCACGGCTTGCTGACCACGACCAACAATCAGCCAGTTCGCGACTACGGCCGTGAGCAGCGAAGCGGCTAGCAATGTTGCCCAATGCAATGGGAACTTTTGACCGAAGCGTCGATCGTCGGTAGCTCGGCTTAGCGAAGCTAGCACCTTGTGCGTTTCCTGATCGCTCAGGTTCATTGGCTGATTGGCATAGGACTGCCGCAAGCTGGCAAGTTCCTGCATGTAGGCAACATAGATCTGACGCGCTGTTTCGTCACTGCTTACGAGTTTCGCCAGTTCGCGAGACTGCTCGGGCGAGGCCGTCCCTTCTAATTCGGCTACCACGCAATCGTGGATCCGACAGTAGAGTGCCTCATAGGTGTTGTCGATTGCCTTGCTCACGTCGCTTCCTCAATAGCAAGATGCCTGTTGATGCATTTGTGTAGCGCAAGTCGAACGCGTTGCAGAGTCTTGTAGACTGATCCAATCGTGCGGTTCTGAGACTTTGCAACTTCCTTGATTACTGCCCCCTCAGCGTAACACTGCGCCAGCAAGTCTCGGTTGCGGCAACTCAACTCATTAATGCAATCGCCGAGCGCCCGATGTGTGTCATCCAACCTCGAACCGCCGCGCACCTGCTCCTCGCCAACGAGATCGATAAACTCCTGGTTAAAAACCAACTTGCTTCGCGACACCTGCTTTCTCCAGGTAAGCACGTGAAAATGGGCGACCCGTATCGCCCAAGCAGCGAAGTTGGTCCCAGGCTCAAAACTGTCGAACTCTTTCCACAACCATACGTGCGTGTTCTGGGAAATCTCGTCGGCGTCATGCCAATTGGGAACCAGACTGAGAATGTACCCATAAACCCGACGTTCGTGCTGCATCAACAGTCTGACAAACAGTTCCTGCTTCTCGTCAGACTCGATTCTTTCCGCGGGGTAGTGCGATGTGCTTCGTTCTTGGTCTCGTGGCATAGTCGACTGATACGGTTTCTAGCGTGTCGCTACGGTGTTCGGAAATTCCTTTTGAACTAGCTGAAGTCAGGATGCCTACTGCTCACGATCCAATCGGGCTCAGCTGCCACCCTTACTTAGAATATGGCGCAGGACAGCTTATGTGGACAACATTTGAGGCGATTCGTGGAATTCGTCCGTTTGCTCTACTACCGATCGTAGCGGGACTGGTTGAGAAACTCCCTAGCCCTGCCCAACCACATTAAGAAAGAGAATCTTCCGTGAGCCTCGATATGACACAATTTTACAGTTCTCGAAGGTTTTTCCGTCCAATGTTAGATTATCCCGCCATATCCATCTATAATCCACAGTGCGCGCCAGTAGTAGGGGAACAAGCCTGCTTGGCCTTTGCGGGGTACCCGCAGAGCACTACCGGTGTGAGCGCAGTGGCCTTATCAACATCACCCGTTATCGGTTCCATCACGCTCCTTGCAGGGCTGTTTTGGCGACCCGATGACCAGCGCACCTTGCCCCTAAATAGCAACTGGTAGCTATTATTCGACAAGTATTGAGACACTGCTTGTCTAATCCTTGGAGTAACTTAGAATGATTGACTTGGCAGCACAAAATCGTGTTTTCTCGCTGACTCTCACTGGCTTAACATGGCTCATCACGCTAGCCATCGCGCCTTCACTGTACGGCGTTACCTTCGTCGTAACTGATGAGGACCCCCTTTTCTTCCCGGCTGGTGCTGAGGTAGTGGGGGCTCTGCCGGCAGCCTCTGTTTTCGGTCAAGATGCGCCGACTTCTCTCGGACAAAGCTTTCAGTTAGGTGCCCCGTTATCACTGGAATCAATATTTGTTGAGTATGAGAACGATACGGGTGCAGCAGACGCCCCAAACGATAAGTCCGTCACGATGACAATTTTTTCCGTTTTGGATGTGTTTGCTCTTACGCATGACGAACCACCCATGGTTGGCGACATTTTGTTTAGCGAAAGCATTATTTTTCCCTACGTGGGGAATACTGAAACCATCGCGGGGATTCAGCTGGACAGTCCCCTTGCGCTCGCTGCCAATACGGGATCCGCAGGCTACATGCTCAGTTTCTCGGGCGGAGGAGATCCTGGTTGGGAATGGGAGCGAGATGGCTCAAGCGGTGGGAGCGCCTATGGCGGCGGTCAAGCCTATGAAGACGCGGCTCAAAAGTTGAGCGGAGGGCATTCAGTAGATTACGTTTTCGCACTCTCTTCGGTGGCACTTCCCGAGCCCGAACTGCCTGTTACTACCGATTCCTTCATGAATGGCGATTTGCTGGCGGGAACTACCTGGGTTAACGGCCTCGCGCCGGTTGGCACTCCGCCAAATCCCAACGTTATTCACAACGTCGTCAGCGGCCACGCCATCACTGCCAACGGCTCTGCGCCCTACACCGGGGCGGGGGTGAACATTGTCGACGGATCGTTGACCTACACAGCCAGCCAGGTACAACTTTCGAGCGTTACCGTGGGTGCCGGATCGACCGTTACCGAAACTCATTCCGGGGCGTTCTTCCTAGGCAATATCAGCGCACCCGAGTTGGGTAATATGGAATTGAACGGCCAACTGTCTATCACCGCTGAAGGCGGTGCTGATGCGGCCATCGATATGAACATGTCGGGCACTGGCACTGCTACGGTAAACCTCTCAGCAGGTGGCACATTTTATCTTGACTCCGCCACATCGTGGGAAAACTTCAGCGGCACCTTGCAGTTCAACGGTAGCGGCGACGAAGTGCTTTACGATCTGGCGCCTGGCAGTGGTATGACTCTGGAAATGAATTCCACCGGTATCAACAAACTCTCGTTGAACCCTCTCAATGCCAGTCCAGGGAATCTGCTTGAGACGATCGTTTTCAACCAGCCAGGGGAAATCGTTCATGCAGCGGTAAACAGCCGTTTTCAACAACCCTCCAGGCTCATTGCAAATGCAGATGTCTCGGTAGATATGACGCAAACGTTCCCTGGGAATGAGCGGCGAATGTTCTTCAATAATGGGTTGCATGGCGCTGCCAACGTTACCGTCACCGGTACTCCCACCGATCCCACGTCAGGCTCAATAACGCTCAACGAGTTTGAGATAGGTCTCTCGGGCCAGGATGGTACCACTGCCACACATTTTGAAACCGACAATTTCTCTGGAACGCTGACGCTCAACAATTTTGTGAATGCTGAGATTCGGGACCACGTTCCCTCGGCCACTGTGGTCGTAAATCAAAATGCCCGACTGGAATTCGGACACCGAGACGTGGAAAGCTTGTTTACTACCCGAGTCGGTGACGTCACGGTAAACAGCGGTGGCAGCTTGGAAGTGGGATACGAAGAGGACGATACCCACGCCCCCTATCAACTGCAATTGACGACTCAGCGGGGACAGTCTGGAGATCTGACATTGGCCTCGGGCTCCGAGACGATTATGCAGATCTCCGCCAACGGCGCTAACCAGTTCGACACTATTGCCGCGGAAGGCACGGTGACCTTAGGTGGGACCTTGGAATTGTTGATCAATCCAAGTGTTCCTTCACAAACCGTTTCCTGCGATCCCAACGTCGACTGCGCATATACTCCTGTCGATGGCGACATGTTCGAAATAATCTCCATTGTTGCCGAGACATTGCCAGCTGACCTAGATGGCAACGGAACGGTTGGTAGTGAAGACATAGCGATATGGGATAGCCAGTATGGGCAAACGCTCGCGGCCGGGGATAACCAGGACTTTGACGTGACAGCCGACGTCGATGGTGACGGGGATACCGACGGCGCTGATTTACTGGCCATCCAACGGGACTTTGGGGCCAGTGGCGCGCTTACCGGCTCGATCACTGGAGACTTCGACTCGATAGTGATTGTTGACCCGTTGAATACGCTGGCTGGTTTCAATGTCACTCATTCAGTCACCGCAACTTCCGTCATCCTGACCGTCAACGCTATCCCCGCACAGACGGCTGTTCCGGAGCCATCGGCCTGTTTGCTTGCTGGAATCGCTCTCATCATCGGGGGTGGCGCTCGTGGGTGGGGCAGGCCGCGAACAATGGTCAGATGATTTTGATTAGGCGAGAACTGATGAGACCTCCGGCGGTGGAGTTGCTCGTCAGGACAATGGTAAAATCAGCAAAGAATAGAATGGTAGTCTAACTTGGCTAGGTCATCGCATAAGGTGAAAGGAAGCTAAACCCAATGGCTGTAACAATGCGAAATCGTCGGAGTGAGGGTTTTACCCTAGTCGAATTGTTGGTCGTGATCGCTATCATCGGCGTCCTCGTGGGACTATTGCTCCCCGCCGTACAGGCTGCGCGCGAAGCAGCTCGGCGAATGAGTTGCCAGAACAATCTTCGGCAAATAGGTTTGGCCTGTCAAAATTACGCCGGTGCTCAAGGCCATTTCCCTCCAGCTAACGGGCATCTTGACAAAAAACAAGAAGAGCTCGGACAAGTTCCTCGCTGGGGATATCTGGCATTCCTGCTTCCGTATATAGAGCAGGGTAATGTGCGCGACTCCCTGGATACCAATTACGAATGGCACGTTGAGCCGAATCTCAGCCTATTGCGACAGATTCCGATTGCTGGTTTCAAGTGTCCAAGTTATTCCACAACGCAGCCGGTCAACCTCGCTGAGGGGGGCACCGTCGAATACGAAGATTCTCCCAGTGCGAGCCACTATTGGGGCGTGATGGGAGCAAATACCCAAAGGGACCCAACCCTGGCATATTTTTGCGACGATCAGAGTAGCCCGTACACGATGGAGTCTACAGTGACTGGAGGGTCTCGCCGTCAAGTGGTTGAGTGTGTGGAGGAGGATGGCGGACCCCTGGCAAACAATGGCATTATTATCCGCCAAGAAGATGTCAAGTTCTCCAGTATCTCCGACGGAACCACCAACACCTTCATTACAGGAGAGGCTGCCTTTGGCAGTCCGGACGATCAAAAAACACGCCCTTGGTGGGTAGGCTCACACTTTAATTTTTCTTACACGTCGAAAAATGTCGGTTGGTCTATCAACACTGGAACTTGGCCGGGAGCGAACCGTAACGACCAAGGGTTTGGCTCAGATCATCCGGGCGGCTGCCACTTTGCGATGGCAGACGGGTCGGTGCAGTTCTTCAACGAGAACGTCGAACTCAGGGTGCTTTTTTCGTTTGCCAGTCGCCAAGCAGGGGAGCAGGTAGGCGATGGGGCAAGCTACTAGGTTAACAAGATTGCAAGGCCTCGATCATGAAAAGTGGCAGGAGAAATGTGCCGTGACAAGAGTAACCGACAAGAATTCTACCGTTGACCGGTCCTCAGTAACGTACTTCATTGAATCCTTGCCCAGGCTTGCTCGATTAGTCTCGCAACGGGTAGGGCTGATTGGTGTTGTGATCGCAACACTCGGGTGCGGCAGTTCTAGCCACGAGTTGGAAACCGCACCTGTCAGCGGGCGCGTGACCCTGGATGGCGAGTTGCTAACGAGTGGATACGTGTTCGTGACTCCGAGTAAAGGGCGGGGGGCGAAAGGCGCTATTCAGCCGGACGGAACTTTCGTTCTTGGCACCTATGATAGTGCGGATGGTGTGCAGGTGGGCACCCATTCAGTGACTATAAATCCGGTACCCCGGGACGAAGGGGACAGGCAGCGAGAGAGGGTCGCTATTCCAAGGAAGTACTCTCAGGGGAAATCGTCGGGACTAACGGTCGACGTACAGGCAGGGGAAAACAATAAGGTTGAGTGGGCTCTTACGAGTAATGAGTAAGTATTAATAGAAACCGTTGTCCGCGATTTTTGAGAAAACCGATTTTTGAGAAAACTTAGTCGGGTCAACTTTGGACTAGTAGTAGCGTATCTGCCGGTGTTGGGTGTTTCACCCAGCGCAAGGTAACGGGCTTGTGACAGTCTACTGTGACGGACACTACAATTTAATAACGTTACAGACTCATTACTAAATAGGTAGACGGATCGGTTGTTGCGATTACGATGAATAATAGCGGTGCAAAATAACCGCACCTAGTTATTTCATTTGTGAAAAGGTCGCCGTCAGCGTGCTCCTAAGTATTGTGAGTTTTCGCCACCGGTAAACTGGAGTGTTGTTTAACAGATTTCATGCATCTTTTTTTGGGAGGAGTTCTAATGTATCGGCAACGATGTGATTGGATTGGTAGAGTTTTTCTTGGCATGCTATTCGTAGCATCCGCCACTGTAGTTGACGCGGCGACAATCTTCACCGGGGGAAACTTCCCTGCGAGCCCTGAGATTCTTGGAACCCCGCCAGAAGATACCACATTTGGTCAAGATGCGGGGTCCGGCGGGCCGAGTGTCCTCGGGCAAAGTTTTCAGACAGATACCGCGTTTTCGCTCAATCATATCTGGGTGTATTATGAGAACGATACAAATGCCCCAGGCGACAAGACCGTCACGATGACGATTTTCACCGTTGCCGATGTGAACGCGACCACGCATGCCGAACCGCCTCTCGCGGGCGACATTGTATTTTCCGAAGACATCCTGTTTCCCTACGTCGGGAATACTGAAACCGTTGCAAGGATTGATCTGGACAGTCCCCTTGCGATCGCTGCCGCTGCGGGAACAGAAGGATACATTCTCAGTTTCTCGGGCGGAGGAGATCCCGGTTGGGAATGGGAACGCGACGGCTCTTCTGGTGGAAACGCTTTTCCTGGCGGTGTAGCCTATGAGGAGGCAGCTGCAAAGATAAGTGGAGGTCATACGGTAGATTTCTCCTTCGCCTTGTCGTCGTCGGTCCCAGAACCGTCCGGATTGGTATTAGCCACATTGGCAATGCTTGCCGGGGGGCTACGGAGAAAACGTTGATTGCCTAGCATACGGCTTGATAGATCCTAAGGTACGCAACTAGGTGAAGGAGTCACCTTGGCGTTTCGAAAAGTCGCTTGCCCCCGGGAATTGGATTCCCGGGGATCGTGCCGGTGCGCATCGAGATGCTGCCCTGCTTTTACACGCATTCTGTCGTCGTCGCGGCATAGTAGAATCCGTGTTCTACCCCCACAGGCGTTACCGCTGGGGATCGCTATCGCGCAACCTTGTCGCTCGCCGGCGGCAAGTCCACTGCAACACACTTCAGAGGAAACGTCGAGCATGATTCTGAAACATGCCCGGCCGGCGGCAATCGACTGTCGAGGGAAGCTTCGGCATGCCTGGCACTGTTGGGTCGTAGCGACCCTTCCTCTGTTGGTATTGGCAATGACTGGAGTTGCGGCACTGAACTTCGCGCAAGCGGCAGAAGTCTCGCCACGGGCCAACACCTCGCGACCCAATGTCTTGTTTATTGTCGTTGATGATCTAAACGATTGGATAGGAGCACTTGGTGGTCACCGACAGGCTATCACACCCAACCTTGATCGGCTGTTATCTGAGAGCGTCTATTGTTCCAACGCTCACTGCAACGCGCCTGTGTGCGCTGCCTCACGAAACTCGATGTTGAGCGGGTTACGTCCGTCGACGACCGGCTGGTACAACAACAATCATTCGATCTGCGGTCAGTACTGGTAATACATCGGCTATCGCGACGGTACGAAGAAATCATAAGACCATCGGAGCGATCCCGGTGAGCTCAGCAATTTGGCTGGTGACCCGTAATATCGTGCAGTCGTGGCGGTGCTCCGCCGTTGGCTGCCTAAGACGAACGCGATTCCTTCGGGGAGAACCGCTGGAACGGCGATTCCTACTATCAAACAATTGAGTTATGGTCTGAAGCTGGTGGATCTCCCGAATGGCTCAAACGAAGAGGTTAAATTGATGTCTGAAGTTAAGACATGGCTTTGCCGGATCGCCCTGATTCCGCTGTTGATTCCTACGACTCCCTTGTCATGTAAGGGGCAAGAGACCGTAGCCTCTCCGACGGCTCGTGCGGAGCGAGTGATCCTGTTTATTATCGATGGACTGGCTAAGGATGCCCCTGAACGGCTTCCCATGCCCGAGTTACAAAAGCTTGCTGAACAGGGCTGCCGGTACAGCGTTATGCACCTGCCGCTGCCCGGGCATCCTAAAGACGATCCCAGTTATCCATGGTCATGTTCTATGCCTAATCCGATGCTGATGGCAGGTACACCGTTCATCGGGGCTAAGGGGATTCGCAGTTCGATGATTCAGCACCAGTTCGAGCCCGAAGAGGCTGCTTTTGTCGTAAACGCATACTCGTACAATGACGTAAGTAATGGATTTGGCTCTTACATCTCTCACCCTCACCGCGAAGACGATATCGTCATTGCTGAGACGAAGCGACTCCTGACTGAATCAAAACCGATATTCATGCGTGTGCATCTACAGCGACCTGGCATAGAAGGAGAGAAGTGTAGCAAAGAGAAGTACGCTGACAAACCTTGGTACCATAATATCTGGCACTCCACCTCGCCGTATAGAAAAGCATGCCTGCACGCGGACCATCTCCTTGGCGAATTTGTAGCTTGGCTCAAGAAGGAGGACCTGTGGCAGGGTACAGTCATACTCGTCTGTGGAGACCACGGTCAAGCTGACGAGGGCTGGCACGAACCGTACAGTGCATCTTCAAGCGTGACGACACTTGTCATCGCAGGAGCAGGAGTAGTTCCCGGCAGTAGGTTCGAGTACTGTGAAATCTTCGATCTCAGCCCCACGATCGCACAAATTACTGGTCGGGCGGCACCGGCACTTGCTATCGGGCGAGTTCTGCGTGAAGCATTCGACTCCGACCAGCGGCCTCGGCAAGTGCCACAGAACGTATTCCTTTTCAATAAGCTACTACGTGCTGCGCAGAATAGATCTCCCGACCAACTCGACGTTCTCAAGCGCGAAGGGTTCCTCACAATTGACGAAATCGGCCAATGGCATACTACCGAGGCGGGCACGGATTTCCCAGGGTTCATACGCCTCCAGCAACGGTTGGAAGCCGAGTATTGAGTTCTCTCTGTCCTGTTCAACAAATTTGTCACTCAAAGTCGACCGAAAATTCTCGGTCGACGTGCTCGCAAACTCGTTGATTCCGCGCAATCGCTAGTCACAAATCGTGGCTGATTTGTCACTGGCGCATTACGATGCGTTGTGAGAACTCACAAACTAGCCAAAAGTAGATCTAGATGTACTCGTCAGGCAGCCCTCGTGTTCAATAAGTTTGTCGTCAATCACCACTTTGCTTCGCCTTTAGCAAAACTTCTGTTTCTGTCACTGACAGAAATAAAACTGTAGCGATTTACGAAAAGACTGAAATACAAGAGTTGTTCTGATCACGGATGCAATCACTTGCAATAGTGTATCCTGGGGGTAGAATCACTATAAACGTCGAGAAATACAAGGTTTTTTGAACGTTTTTTGAAGTGCCTCATAACCTCGAGGCACCCGGTTCGAATTCGAGTTTCATGGAATGGCCCCGAGCTTGCCGTCGTGGGGCAATCGCCCCAACCCTATGCTATCCTGTGACAGGCAAGTCCATCCCCGCCTCCTACAAGGAGGCGATGCATCGGCCTTCGCAGCTTGCGCCAGTTAATGCTTTTCCAACCGCGTTCCAGATGAGGGAGCGATAAGCAACTGGCAAAACGCTGGTCTACACCAAATGGTTTCTATCCGCGCTCCCCCGTGAGGGTGCGATTTGGAAATACGGCTTCGGCAAGTCGGACAGCAGCTCGAATGCCCCAGATTGGCTCTGCTTGTTGAGTGAGGAGAGTAAACTCATGGTTCGTTGTCCAGCGTCTACGAACTTTATCAAAGCGATGCAGTACAACCCATTGGCAACGCAACTGTCGGCTATCGCAAAAATCATCTCGTCAAAGTCATCGGGCTTCAGTTCGGGACTGTTAAGATAGGCTTCCTCGAGGCATTAACGGTCAACCGAATGACCTGAGCGTTCCAGCCTCTGGCTGCTGACTCGACGGTATCGCCATTTTCAAAAAATTCTCTGGACTAGGTTTTGGGGAGCAGGCCACAGCCCATGCGTGGCAGCACCTGTCAACTGAATGACTTCATCTGACGAACTGATTAGATGGGTTCCTTGCACTTGCAACTGGCCATGTATTTCCCCCTTTTGATCCCTAGATAGCGCGGTACTGGAAAAGCCTCACGTGACCTTTTGGGTAGAGACGTTTGCCAGTTTCCCCCGTGGAGAAAATCGATAATGAATTTAATAGACAATTGCGGTGAAGGTGATTCGAGCAGCAAGTCCTCGTTATCGGAGAGCTACTACGAAGACAATGAAACGTTACAATGTCGGTTGGCATTTATAGAATCGGATCACACCGGTTCATTCGCGAAAAAGTGTGAGCTACTACCTGGAATTAACTGGGAGCGAATGTTGCAATCGAGAACATCTAGGCGGCAATTTATGATAGCTTCAATGCTGATTGGTATTGATCAGACATGGTCGTCCGATAAGCATGTCATGGGTGGTGAAACCCCGAGGCTCGTCTCTACAACTAGCCGGATAAATGGCGATAAGGTAAAAGGGCTGCTTCTCGGTTCAGCGATAGGCGATGCTCTTGGTGGTCCCATCGAGTTTCAGAAATCTGAAGCTGTTGCAGCTATGATGCCTGGCTATCGCTCCTGGTCGGCGGATCGGGCTTTGTCTGTCGATGATCTGTCTCGAATGAGCAAATCACTTCAATTGCAGAGTTATCAAAAATTGCGCCCCGAACCAGAAGCATATGGCCAATGGCAATCGTCAGCTGCCTCGGGCACGATTACCGATGATACTCGCCAAAAAATGGTTTTGATGAATGCTTTGCAAAAGGCGATGCAAGAGAATCGATTACCAGTTGCCGAAAAAGATTTGGCCCGGGCATATCTGGAATTTATTGACACTGAGGCGATCACGAAACGAGCCAACTATCGCGATCTCTGCGAAGAATCGTTGCGGGAATATTGGAAATCAGCCCATTGGGTTCTAGGGAGTCGCGACCTCAGAATTGCGGCACCTACAGATCGCATTTGGGCTGGCATTCCTACATGTTGTGGGCAAATGACCATGTTGCCTGTGGCTGCCCTCTATGCCGGAAAGCCTGAAGAGGCCTATCGTGCCTGCTATGCCTTGAGTTTCTTTGACACGGGGACAGCCAAAGACATTAACTCAGCCATCGTGGCTGGGTTAGCTGTCGCGCTGCAGCAAAATACGCCAACGGACTTACAAAGTAGAAAAACTGCTTGGCAAGCCATTACCAATTCCATGAAGGCTACCGACCCCTACCGGTACATTGACGTACCCTACGCTTCCCGTCCAATCACTCTTTGGCTTGATTTCTCGCACAATGCGTTTGTTCGAGCCAAAGGAAAGCCGAATAGCCTATTCGAAATTTTAGAGAATGAAGGCCAGGCGAAATACTATTGGGAAGCTCATTTTGTCCTTGCACTAGTATTCTCGGCGATAGAATTCTGCGACTACGATCCACTAGCAGCGATGGCTCTCGTGCTCGATTTCGGCCATGACACCGATTCGGCAGCGCAATTGCTAGGCGCGTTCGTAGGTGCCCTACATGGGGTTCAGCTATTTCCTAATCACTTGCAACAACCCGTCAGCAAACAGCTCGCCGAAGATTATGATGTGTCTCTAGACGACTGGGTTGAGCTCTTGCTGCTTCTCAGTGATCGCGAGAAATATCCCCAAGTTGTGAGTTTCGAATAATTATCAGTTAGAGGCACTAGTAAGTCGATAATGCCTCAGCTTCTCCCATTCGCCGGAGCAGCTTCTTCATCCCCGAGAGATTCTCGGTAAGAACATCTTTCACGTCGGCCTCTTCGACGTGTCCCAATATGCCAATATGACCTTTGAAACCCGCTTCTTTGAGTTGTCTCATCATCGTCCCTTCAAGATCGCCTGAGCCTAACCGGATTATCTTGGGGCCCTCAGACCGCATTCCGTTGAGATTCACCGTGCGAAGGTAGGGCATCATAAGGGCTAGGTTAGATTGGTAATCCTTCAATTGCGAATGTGCGTGATGAAAGTTGTACACCAGCCCGACATCGCCCACTTTCAGATATCGAAGAACCTTGACCATGTTACGTGGTTCGCCGAACCAGTCGCCGTGATTGTAGAGAGACACACGGCACCCGATAGCTTTTGTTTTCTTTCGTAAGGCCGCAACCATTTCGGCTCCTTTCGCGACTTTCTCTTCGTCGCTCAAACCTGCGAAGAAAGGAGCGGCGAAGCTCACCCAAATTTCTGTTTTCGTCCCTGTTCTTTCCAAACTCGCGAGCACTTGCTCGTTCGCTTCGCCAAGCCCACTCTTTGACCTACCATCGATCCAGCACCAGACCGCTTTCAGCTTGATGCGTGCTTTTCGAAGCAGCAATATCTCACTGTCGAGCAAGCTGAGATGCTCATGCCGCCAGTCCCACGCCAGCGAACGGAAGCCCAGTTCTTGCAGCATTTGAGTCCGTTCTGCAGGAGTGCGATCTTGGTTGTCGTAGGGCACGATGCACCAAGCGACTAAGTTGTCTTTAGCGTAGAGGTTGACATCACGCTCAACGTTAGGTTCGGCATACGCCATCTGGAAAAACACAAACGGGCAAGAGGCCAACAGCAGTACGATTGTTAGTAATCGAGTCGGCATGCTGGGAGAATACAGCATTGATAGTGCGACTGGTCGGAAGAAAGGCAAGGCGATTATTGAACCTTTCGAAAGCCAGGGAGACCAAAAGCAGGGGGGCGCTAGCTGGACTTTCTGACCCTGCACAGAACTGAGCAAGCACAGAAAAGTAGCCAATACGAGGTCGGTTCGGGCACACTCAATAGAGAGCTTACAGATGAGGAAGCCTGACCGTATTGGCTTTGCCAGACCGCGAGATCGAGAGCATCGACAGTGCCATCGCCATTGGCATCACCTTGAGCCAGTGCAGCACCAGATTCCGTTCCTGAACCACGCTGCCATAAAAGAAAATCTTCTCCGTCGACTTCGCCATCTTCATTAAAATCTGCATCCTCTGCAACGAAAGTAGTGTCGGTAAGGGCAATGCGATCAATGTAGAAAGTGGCATCGCCCGAAAAGACACCAGCAAATCCAAGATGAAGATTCGCCCACGCTATGCCGGCACTCAGGTTAAAATCACTCAGCGGAATTTCGACTTCGAAGAGTTGGTCCACTGGGCTATCAATATCAGCGTAGGGGAAGGCCTGATTCCAATCGTCGAGGTCTGTCTCTAAAGAGACGTGCAAGTTCAGGTCTGCCAACCCAACGGGAAGGTCGCTGGCCACATAAGTTACATCCATTTCCAAAACGTATTTATCAATGTCGTCATTGAGCGCATCCTGCAGGGTTTGCAGTTGCTCTCCGCCCATTTCGACCCGAGCATCCCAGGTCCAAGGTGCTGTGGGCTTCGTGATTGCCAAGCTGTGAGATTCGTGAGTAGCGCCCGTTGAAGTTGCTTGCAAGAGAGTACTCGCAGGCTGCGTTTCGAAGTTCGGATAGTAGAAACCATCCACACCATTCTCGAAGCTATAGAGAACTTGGGTAGCATGGTCTGGAGGATCGCCATGGTCGGTGAGGGTGCCACCAACAAAGTCGGATAGCCACTGAGCGGTCTGTTGGTTCGTGGGTTGATTCCCACCGTTGGGATTCATATTCCAGCTGCTTCCCCCGGACCCTTGCATGTCCCATTGCCAGATGTGTGTCGCCAGGAATTCGCCGCTTGCCAATCGCCCATCAAGGGCTCGCATAAGACCCTCAAACGCCATGTTCTGTTCGTCTTGGTTCAATGCTCCGCTACCGTTCTGAGGATTCACAGTGGTACGGTTGCGGGGCAGGTAGCCCACCTCTGTGAACTCTACGGGTAATCCAGAACCTGACTGAAGCGACGAAGCAAAAGGCAATATTTCGTTGTCGAGCTTGTTGTTCCAGGCACTCTCAACGGTAGAAATAAAGCCTGCGTCGGGATAGCTCCCGGAAGCGTCGGCTTGAGAGTTGGTAAGGAGGTTCGTGAAGTAAGAGTCAATGCCCACGTAGTCTATTGCTGAGTGATCCCAAATGGTGCTCGCTACATTGGGGTGGTGGTAGTTGTCCCAGTTAGCGGCGTATCCGATCGACCCACTGAATGCCGTATTGGCTGAGTTGATGACAGAGGTCCAATTCGCATTGTTACCTGAATTGCGAGTGAGTCCTCGTAGTTCGGTGCCTACAGTGAGCGAGTCCGCACCATTGGTTTGCGCCATGGTAGCCACGTCGGTAATGTATTGCTGGTAGTCATTCCAAAAAGTGTTCGACTCGGCACTGCCTGGAGTCGGGTTGTAGAGTCCTCTCCAACCGCTAAAGCCGACGGGCTCAACAAACGGGTTGACTGTTACGCGCATGCCGAGCGACTTGGCCCGTACCACTCCGGCAGCAACGTGACTAAGTTCTGGCCCACTACTGGAGGTAGTGGCGATCGAGCCGGAACCGGGTGTGTAGAAGCGAATCGGGCTAAGCGACACTTCATCGAAGCCCGCATCGTAGGCCGACTGAACCGCGTTTTCCCAGACTTGTGTGCCGTTGCCAAAATTTCCCCAGGAAACAAGATTGAATCCGACGCCCGGATCGACACCAGGCTCGTACACTGCAGGGTCGCCAGCGGAAGCTAGTTGCCCCAAATGCAAAGTACACAGCGCTAGCAGCAGTCGAGATATCGACAATCTATGACAGTTAGGCGACATTTGGTCTTACCACTAGGTTGGTCAAGGCTTAGGAACTTTTATCTGGAAAGGAAGCTCAGCCGTATCAACCACCAGAGGTGTCTGGCGTGGGTTGGAGTAGTCTTTCGGGATGAGAGGTTTCTTGTCCTCGCCTACGGCTTCCATTATAGCCACGCGATGCTTCCCAGGAATCAAGCCATCGCCATACTTATAGCTCGTTACAAGGTCAAACTTCCCTTCGGCATCCGTATGCGCAATAGCTGGTCGCGGTTTTGCGCCACCGGCTTCTGGAGGGTTCATAGCGTAGAAACGAAGCTCGATTCCCCCGACTGGTATCTTGGAGCCGTCTTCGTAAGTAACTGCCCCTTTCGCATCGACATAGTCAAAGGGAGAGTCAGAGCCACATCCAATACACGCAATAGTGAGCAGGAAAGTGGCAAGGAGGCTCAATCGTACAGACATGTGTTCCGTTTTCTTGCAGGCTTGAATTTGTGGACATGGCCTATAGAGCACCCGAATCTATGAGAAACCCGTCGGATGAGACATTAAGCCGGGGCCATACGCCGAATACTTCTGGATCGAGGTCGTTGGCACCTTCGCCTATAAAACCGGCGATTGAGAGTTCGCCAGTCTCGATAAAATCGCTAAGGAATCGGACGCTACCGTCCACTAGAGCCGCATGCGCACCGCCGGGGTGCTGACTTCGCACAACGGATTGCCCGCTAGCGTTTACCCCTGGGTCAGCGCTCATGCACTGTGCCGCAAGTGTTTCCGCTCCTACTTCTGCAATCACTTCACTGAATTCGTAAACATCGTCGTCGAAACCGCCACAACTATTTATTGGTAACGAGGCATGGCGGCAGTGATAGTTTGACCCGCACATGCCCATCGCCCATACACCACGTCGATCTGACTGCCCTAAGCCGACTCGCAACTCCGATAGCATGATCGTGTTAGTAGTGCCATCCTGAATCTTGGCGATGCTCATGTCAGGTCCACCCACCCCACCCATACCAAGGTTCTGATCTAGGAATTCTGTGACCGGATGATCTTGCTCACCACGAGCCGCTTTAGAAATGAAACTATTGCCCCAGAACTGATACGCGTTCATGGCGTAATTGCCCCGCGCCCAATTCCCAGAAGTACCTTGAAATAGATTTCCCTGGCCTTGGTCACTGGGGCAAAGCATCAAGCTAAGTTCGGTGCCACGAGCTTCTTCATTGATAGCATCTGAGACGCGAGTTGTGTCATCGATCTGGAAGCGATCAAACAGAGACTGCTGCTCCAGATAAGGCAGTATCTCAATGGCCCAGTTCTTGAACAGTCGTTTATCGGTAAGTACCGAATCGTTGCTGTTAGGTCGTACTGATGCGGGCACTGGAAAGCGTTCAAAACTATCGTGGTAATTCAGAACACCGAGGGCCACATTGCGGAGATTGTTTGTGCACGAAATCCGACGAGCTGCTTCCCTAGCGGCTTGCACGGCTGGCAGTAATAGTCCAACCAAGACGCCTATGATGGCGATAACAACGAGCAGTTCAACAAGTGTGAAAGCTCGCGATTTCCCAGATGGCTGCCAATGCCGTTTGTTGCTTGGGCGCGGAGATTTCAGCAATGGAATAATTCTCATCTGGTCCTCTCCTTGTAGGTTTCTCTAATACTCGGTCTGCGCTGAGATAATGGACGGCACGCTGCGGTCTGCCCCATCGCAGTCGTGCTGAAATCATCAGCAGAATTCAAAATCAATCCCAAGTGCTGCTAACCTGAAGCAACAGGCTTGCGTTCAGGTTAGCAGCAGGGGTTTCTCAGCACATCGTCTCGCCCTAAAGGTTAGCTATCGCGTCGCCGTTGCAAGGCAATACCAACTCCAGCCAACCCAAGTAGTACTATAGCGGTTGGCTCTGGAATCGGAACTGTGCGAACGTTGTCTAGCCAGATCGCAACCGGGCCGGGGATGTTCTGGCTTGGTCCACCATAAATCTGCAGGGTAAAGGCACGAGTTGCCGTCATATCCATACCACCATTTGCGGTGGTTGGGATTGTGATCGTTTGCCACTCATCAGTAGGGCCTGAGAGATTAAAACCTGACTGGCTGCCCCAGTTGTAGCCATCTGTTTCGCGCGACACGAACTGTGCGAAGCCATAGTTGCCGAAAGCGTCCTGCGAAGAGGCGCCAGCAATTTTTACATCAAAGGCAATCGCAGTGCTGCCAGTGAGATCA
Organism: Adhaeretor mobilis; assembly: GCF_007741515.1. GTDB lineage: Bacteria > Planctomycetota > Planctomycetia > Pirellulales > Lacipirellulaceae > Adhaeretor > Adhaeretor mobilis. Next base: position 3,001,406 of record NZ_CP036263.1, on the reverse strand, counting down.
GTTTCTGAACCAAACACATCGCCTGTAAATGCGATGCCACCGCCGGGGAATCCGAAAGTCAAACGAGCTGCCCCAGGCGCGTTTCCGGGCGACCCTTCTGCAGGATCATGAACGATTCCACTAGGGGGTGCGGTTCCACCGAAGTCGAATCTCCACGATTCGAGATCGCTGTCGAAGTCGTTGATGACGGCAGCCGAGACAAAAGGTCCTATGGCAAGACTAGCAGTCAGCACACCCAAGGTAGCGACCCGCTGCAGAACCGAGAATCGCTTGAAACTCTTAAACAAACTCATGAGAACTCCCTCCGAAAACAGGAAACAGGAAAAGCTTCTGAAGCACGAATGGTTTTGATCACCGAGACAGGCATTAGTACCAAGGTGGCCCACAATAACCTTTGAAAAGTATGTGCTCAAATACTTGAGCACTCCTCGTATTGTAATGACCACAGTCCTTCCGTCAACTAATTCTAGCGAAGATTCGGAGAAACTAGTAAATAGCAATCACGGTGCGCGGATAGTACACAGAGTGCCCCGAATCTCGCGAACACTCTCGCAATCCTGTAGCGACCTCGACGCTAGAAATGCCCTTGATATTGCCGTGGATAATTCGGCTGGTAGCGTTTCCAACAAGAACCCCCGTGACTTCAGCAAGCGAATACAATTTGGAAGTCGGGCGAATTCAGATTTGAAATCAGAAGCGAATAAAATCGACTAAACGCTGGACTTGTCAGACATTCACAACTATAGTGCAACTACTTTACCAAGCCGAACTATGTGTTTTTCTACTTCTCTTGAAGCTATTTCCCAACACATCTAGGCTACTCCTCGGTATTCCTATGAGGGAGAACTCCATGCGACACTCAATCAGTGCTCTTTGCGTTTGCCTATCTGTAGTTTCCGCAAGTCCTTACAGCTCTGCCCAAGCGACGATTCCGCTCTATTCCTTTGAGACTGGACTCGAAGGCTGGCTCCCTCAAGGGGGCGCCGATTCAGACTACATTTCCCACGCACAATTCTTGGGAAATGCCACCGATGGTTCGAATTCAATGCAGGTGGTTACCGGGCCAGGCTTTGGTCGCGACGTACAAGTCGACTTGCCTGGTTCGGGCGCACTCTACGACGCTTTCAATCAAGTTGCCGGAGATCCTTCAATCTACTCATTGGACTTTGATGTTACTTTCGATGCGAATAGTTGGACCAATTTTGGAAGTGGCGGCAACTTCATGCAGCTAGGTGTGTTCGCAAATAGTGACGATGGTTTCCAAGAAGTTTTTGGTGCCGGCAATGCTACTCCGGGCGTAACCAATGGTACCGTGAACGTAACCGTACCGATGAGCCAACTTCCCATTGCCCAAGCATCCACCTTTTATAATTTCGGCATTAGCACTAACAGCGATATCTTTGGCACCGGCAACTTTAGCTATTACGTCGACAATATCCGCTTCTCAGAGATACCAACCTTTGTCGAGAAAACGCTCTTCTCTTGGGAAACCCCCGACGACCTGGGAACTCCGGGTGTCAACGAGCAATTAGAAGGATGGGCTGACGGCTTCACTGATCAGCCGCATCAGCACACCCGTTCTATTGGCACGCTTGGTGCAACCGATGGCTCCTCGTCGCTTACCGTTGTGAGCCCCTCAAGTGGTTTTACTTGGGGCAGCCAATTCGAACTAAATAGCGATCCAACAGAGGGTGATCCGGCGAACCAGGCTCGCATCAACGAGCTTATTTCTGACATCAACGGAGCTGAAAAGCTTGCCTTTGACGTGACTTTTCCAGAAGACCAGATGAACTTGGCGAGCCCCAGCTTTCTTAGCTTGTTTGTGAACATTTCAGATGAGTCAGGCAACTTCTTCCAGTCCCCTCCGAAACAAGCCGGTGATCCGTTAGCGAATGCTGAGAACACGATCACGATTGAAATCGGCATGAATGAGTTCACAGCCGGAGGCATGACCCTGGCGGATACTGGCCTGGCAGCGGGCAACTACTTCCGCTTTGCCTTGGCGACCAATGCAGATGATGCAGTCGACTTCTTCATCGACAATTTCCGTATTCTTAGCTTTGAAAGCACGGGACTTGCCGGAGACTTCGATGGCAGTGGAACAGTCGACGGTGCGGACTTTCTGCTGTGGCAGACCGACAATGGCGTTGGAAGCCTAGCAGACTGGCAAACTAATTACGGGATGAATGGTCCCTCGAGCGGCGCGACTTCCAGTGCCGTGCCAGAGCCTTCTTCGCTGTTGCTGCTATCGCTTGGAATGGTGCTCCTACGTCGTCGCAATCGATAGGCTGGTGGCGGCGAATTTTCCAAGCCAAAGTCAGCCGCGAGATGCCGTCGAGCCACGCACGATGAGTTCCGCGCTGACTCGAATAGTTGTCGGAGAGCTCTCGCTAAAATCGCCGTCGAGCCGATCTAATATCAACTGGCCTGCACGGCGACCGATTTCTTTGGGACGTTGCCTCACAGTTGATAAGGGAGGCTGCAGCGTGGCTGAGAAATCGAGGTCGGCAAATCCGACCACTGAAAGATCCTCGGGGATACGGAGACCCAGCTTTGCTGCGGCTTCATAAACAAACAGAGCCTCGTGATCGGTCACTGTGAATACGGCTGTAGGTCGTGGCTCTTGACTGAGTATCTCTTCTGCCACTTCCGGGCCATTGGTGCCCCATTGATTGAGTCGCCAGCTCTTTACCTCGGCACCTTTGAGGTCAGCAACTGCCGTTTCAAAGGAAACTCGACGCCTGATAGCCCAGGCTTGCCAATCCGTTTCGCGAGATGAGAAGCAGGCAATATTCTCATGGCCAAGCGAAATCAGATGCTCCGCTACAGCACGAGCACTTCGCAACTCGTCGGTTTCAATCGAGTCGGCGATTTGCTCATCAGAGAACTCGTGATCAATAACCACCACAGGCACTCGGCTCTCGATTAATTCCTTGAAGTGATGATAATAGGCAACCGCAAATGATGGCCAGAGTATTAGTCCGTCGACTCGTCGATCGAGCAAGCGGTTGATTTGCTTCATGCCCTGAGCTTCGTCCTTCTCGAAGTGAGGCATCTCCTGGCAGTCGCCCACCCAAACGGTAATCGGCAGGTAGTCGGCAGAGGCGAGCACCATATGGATACCCGCTAGGACATCGACCCAGAACGAATCATAGGGCGGGATCATGACACCGATAGTCTTGGTTCGCCCCGTTTGCATGCCATTGACGAGTAGATTGCGTCGCCAGCCCAACTGCTGAGCAGCCTCTAGAACCCTTTGGCAGGTTTCTTCACCAAAACGGCCACGCTCCCCCCGTAGTATTCTAGACGCGGCGCTAAGCGACACGTTGGCCGCAGCGGCAACATCTTTCAATCTGGGAGCGGAAGAGCCTGACATATTGATAACCTTCGGGCGTGGGGCAAACTCACTTGAAATCCATACCACAATCATCAGGCAGAAACTCCCAGATGACAATTGTGTGCTAGAGCCGAACATACAACCAAAGAAGTTGGTCAAATACTTGAGCACGGTCTTTATGCATGATACAATGCAAATATCGCTAGTCAAAAAACAGAGAGGATCGCCGGGCCAGTGATCTACTTGTTCTCCAACGACCTATGAAGCGGACCAGTCTGCCCGGCTCGTTGAGACTGACTCTATAAACAACTATTGCATGAGTGGCTTACCGTTTTATCGCCGCTTCGTGGAGAGTTAAGACATGCCAAATTCAACACCTACCGACGAGTCCCCAAACGGAGCTTCGTTTATCACTCCTAGCGGAGACTTGAAGACGAAAAGCTCAGCCCCTGGGCAGGTGAGCGGCGTGCAGATTCCCTGGCAGCAACGCCCAGCCGGTTCCAGCGATATCGTATGGCGGCATACAACCAATCCTGTCATCGGCCGGCAGCCCATTCCCAATGTGCTGGGTATCTACAACAGCGCTGTGGTGCCTTATGGAGACGGCTTCGCGGGTGTGTTCCGCCTGGAAGATCGCACAAGGTTTCCCCGCTTACATACCGGCTGGAGCGAGAACGGAGTCGATTGGCACATCGAACCCAAGCCGGTTGTATTTGAAACAAATGCTGATGAAACGTTAGACTCCAAACCAGCCGCCGTTGCCGACTACGCTTACGACCCCCGCGTGTGTTGGATTGATGACCGCTACTATGTCACTTGGTGCGGTGGTCACAACGGTCCGACTATCAGCATTGCCACCACGACAGACTTCGAGACTTTTACGCGACTTGAGAACGCCTTTCTACCATTCAATCGTAATGGCGTGCTCTTTCCACGTAAGATCGACGGCAAGTACATGATGCTCAGCCGTCCGAGTGATGACGGCCACACGCCCTTCGGTGACATCTTCCTCAGCCAAAGCCCCGACATGTGTCACTGGGGCAAGCATCGGGAAGTCATGCGGCGAGGTGGAGACGAACAGGGCATTTGGTGGCAGCGAACAAAAATTGGTGCTGGTCCCATTCCTATCGAAACCGACGAAGGTTGGCTCATGATCTTCCACGGAGTAATGGACACCTGCAACGGGTTTGTCTACCACATGGGCTCCGCACTTCTGGACCTCGAACAACCTTGGAAGGTGATCGCACGCTGTTCTCAGATATTGCTTGCTCCTGAGGCAGACTATGAAGTCTACGGCCACGTGCCGAATGTCGTTTTCCCAGTCGCAGCCTTGTGCGATCAGGAAAAAGACCAACTAGCGGTCTACTACGGCGCAGCCGACACCTCAACCTGTCTCGCTTACGCCCATCTAAGCGAACTTGTCAACTATACGAAAGAGAACTCCGTCGTTTTCTAGTCAACAATCGTTGCATGCAGGTCGACTTGAAACACTCGCAGCTTTATCAATCCTGCAGTCGCCACAAAAATTTGGTCGCTTCAACTTCTCTATCCAGACGCATGGCAAAGTGATCTCTCTGGTGAACAATGCTTAAGCTCGCCCCGATCGACATAGCGATCATTGTCTCCTATCTCGCAGCCACAATCGGCATTGGTTTCTGGATTTCGAAGCGGGCTTCGAAGAGTATCGACAGCTACTTCTTGGGTGGCAACTCGATTCCTTGGTACATGCTTGGGCTCTCCAACGCATCGGGGATGTTCGATATCAGCGGAACCATGTGGATGGTTTACCTACTGTTTATTTACGGTCTGAAGAGCGTCTGGATCCCCTGGTTGTGGCCATCGTTTAACCAGGTCTTCATGATGGTGTTCCTCTCGATCTGGTTGAGGCGATCAGGTGTCATGACAGGAGCCGCCTGGATCCGTCTTCGTTTCGGCGACGGACGCGGGGCTCAGTTGGCCCACCTTATCGTCGTCGTTTTTGCACTCATCAATGTGATTGGCTTTCTTGCTTATGGGTTTGTCGGCATCGGCAAATTCGCTGGGGAATTCCTTCCGAATTTGACTGAGGACCAAGCCGCGAATGCCAATCTCTACGGCCTGATTATCACCGCCTTAACGACTATTTACGTTGTCAAAGGCGGCATGTTTAGCGTTGTGTTTACTGAAGTTCTCCAGTTCTTCATCATGACAGCCGCTTGTGTCTGGGTGGGCATAATAGCCATGCAGGAGGTTTCTCCTGAACTACTGAAAACCATGGTCCCCGAGGGGTGGGGGAATATCTTCTTCGGCTGGAAGCTCGAACTTGATTGGTCGGGGCTCATGCAAGAAGCGCAAGCGAAGATCTCTGATGATGGTTGGGAACTCTTCACCCTCTTTTTCATGCTCATGCTCTTCAAGGGCACTCTGCAAAGCATGGCAGGTCCCGCCCCTAACTACGACATGCAGCGCGTGCTTTCCGCGAAGACCCCTCGCGAGGCGGCCCTCATGAGCGGGTTAGTCAACCTAGTCCTGCTCATTCCGCGGTACATGCTGATCACAGGACTCACGATTCTTGCCATCGCTCATTTTTCCGACGAACTCTCTGCCATGGGGAGCGATGTCGATTTTGAACTCGTGCTGCCGCTGGCAATGAAGGAATTCATTCCAACTGGACTTCTGGGACTGCTGATCTCTGCCCTACTGGCAGCTTTCATGTCAACTTATGCTGCCACTGTCAACGCAGCGCCTGCGTACGTTGTCAACGATATCTACAAGCGATACATCAATCCGGATGCAACCGACAAACAGTACGTCTGGATGAGCTATATCGTCTCGATCGCAGTAGTATTGATTGGGACGGCAATCGGCTTTTACACTAAGTCGCTCAATGATATCGTGCAATGGATCGTAGCAGCACTCTATGGCGGCTACACAGCGGCAAACTTCTTAAAATGGTATTGGTGGCGATTCAACAGCTACGGCTACTTTTGGGGAATGGTGGCAGGCATCGTGGCCGCAATTATTGTTCCACGTCTCATGCCAGACCTCACAGCACTCTATAGTTTCCCATGGATTCTCACCCTCTCAGTTGTTGGATGCGTGGCGGGAAGCTTGTTAACTCCCCCTGACGACATGGCTATCCTCAAGAATTTCTACTTGAAGGTCCGCCCTTGGGGCTTCTGGAAACCTGTCCATAACCTCGTCGTTCAAGACAATCCCGCAGTCACTGCGAATGATTCGTTCTCACGCGACGCAACGAACGTCGTGATTGGCATGGTCTGGCATACGGCGCTTACCGCAGCAGGCATCTATCTGGTTCTGCAAGACTATGACTCACTGCTAGTGACGCTGTGTGTCATTGCAATGACATCCACCGTACTCAAGTTCAATTGGTACGACAAATTGGAGGACTACCCTGCTGACTTAGTCGCAGAAGGGCAAGAATCCGCGGCCTCGAAGTAACTCTGGCATACGCAAAAAGAGGTTCTATTTCATGAGAATTCTATCGACACTGCTATTCACAGTGCTACTTGCCATAAGTTCGTGTTGGGCAGTCGAATCTCAGCTGAAGCACTTCATTACAGCTAAGGGTGATCAGCTGTACGAAGGAGATCAACAGTTTCGATTTATGTCGTTCAACATCCCCAATCTCCATCTAGTTGAAGACAACTTCTCGTTTGCTGACCCCAATCCGTGGCGTTGGCCCAACGAGTTTGAGATCGCTGACGCACTTGAGTCCATCCGGCAAATGGGGGGGCAAGTCACACGCATGTATGTGCTTAGCGTCAGACGCGAAGGTTCTGACCAAGGTGAGCACGTTTTCGTCGAGGGACCCGGGCAGTTCAATGAGGAGGCCTTTCGAACCCTCGATAAGGTGCTGCAGATTGCCAATGAAAAGGGCGTGCGAGTCATTCTCCCGCTGGTGGATAATTGGCACTGGTGGGGAGGACGCGCTGAGTACGCAGGATTCCGTGGCAAAGAGCCCGACGACTTCTGGACCGATGAACAAGTTATTGCTGACTTTGAGGAGACAATCCGCTTTACGCTCAACCGCGTAAACACGCTTACTGGCGTGGCCTACAAGGACGACCCTGCGATCTTTGCCTGGGAAACCGGCAATGAACTTGATAGCCCACCTGCGTGGACACGTCGTATCAGCGCGTTTATCAAGAGCATCGACTCGAAGCACTTGCTCATAGATGGCTACGCGTTGCACGGCGTGCGGCAAGAATCGCTCGACGATCCCAATATCGACGTCATCACCACGCACCATTATCCAAACACCGACAAAGACTACGTCAAAGCGATCGTTGTGGCGCATGAGAAGATTGCCGGCCGCAAGCCCTACTTTGTGGGCGAATTTGGCTTTGCTCCCACGAAAGAGTTGAGAAGAGTCATGAACACGATCGTCGAGCGGGGCATCTCTGGCGGACTGCATTGGAGTTTGCGGTTTCACAACCGTGACGGCGGCTTCTACTGGCACTCTGAGCCCTCTGGCGGTGATCATTACAAAGCATATCACTGGCCCGGTTTCAGTTCGGGAGAGCGGTACCAAGAACGTGAACTTCTCCAACTCACGCGAAACAAGGCGTTCGAAATACGCGGCCTGCCAGTTCCTGAATTCAGCAAGCCGGATGCACCAAAACTTTTGCCGACGAGTGACGTGAGTAAAATTACCTGGCAAGGCTCTGCCGGCGCGTCGAGCTATAACATTCACAGAGCGGTTTCCGGGGAAGGTCCCTGGAAAGTTGTAGGTCAGGGCATCTCTGATGCGGCGGTTCAGTATCGCCCTCTGTTCAACGATCGAACTGCCAAAGTCGGTGAGGCTTATTTCTACCGCGTAGTTGCTCGAAACGAAGCTGGCAGTTCGCCACCGTGTGATGCGATTGGTCCGGTTAGCGTGCTTCGTCAAACGCTGATCGATGAATATCAGGACTTGAATCAGCTAAGCAATCCGCAAGGAGAGTTGAAACAATTGAGTACTGACGCTCGTAAAACTCAAGAGGACGCCCACCGCCTGACACTTTCACCTGGCAGCTCGATTGAATATCACTGTGAGGGCCCAATCGACCGGTGGCAGTTGATGCTCTATCACAGTGGAGAGAGCATTGATCTGGAAGTCGCATGCTCTGCAGAGGGAAAGCAATTTTCACCATGCAAAGTGCGGCGGCGAACAAGGGCTGTTGAGGGTGGCGACTACGGATACCTCAAACCACTGCTGCTGTCTGGGAAGTTTGACGGAGCGAGGCCGCGATTTCTAAGATTCAGCAGATCTGCTGGGTCGGGTCAGCCGGAAGAAGACCTCTCCTCGATCCAGCTCTCTCGAGTTGAGATCCAATACTCTGAGGGTCGGAAATCTCTTGCTGGTCCCAGCAAAAAGGTCCGCCATGGTGCCCAGCTCAACCCTTCGATTCTCATGTTTCATAAGCCTCACCATTTCGAGGGGATGAAGTATGTACGAAGAGCGGCAGAGCTGGGGTGCAAGCATGTCAATCTAGTGGTCACGCTGTTTTGCGACATCAATGAGCAACGCGAGGTAATCAGCTTTGGGACTGTCAACCGCAAGAGAGAGTACAGTCGCCTTACGCAAGAGTCGCTAGCTGCGTTTCGCTTCTCGCTGCAGGGAGTGTTTGCCGAAGCCGCTGCGCTCGACATGGATGTATCGGTTCTGGCTCATTTGAATGCGGGTGGGGAAATCTACGATTGGCGTAATCGATTCGAGTTCGATCCACTCACTGAGTATGAGGGATTCTCTTATCAGGACGCGGTGATAGGCTCAATCGCAGACGCTCTAGAGAAGACAGTCAAACCAGGTATGCAGATCGACTTAGCCCTTGCCGGTGAAATGGGACAAAGCGTGTTCGCGCATCCCGCTTCCTATCGAAAGATGATGCAGCATCTCCGCAGCGATACTCGCCTGCAGGACTTGAAGGTTGGTGTCAGCTTTAATTTCAATAATGCCGCCAACAAGCAAGAGTTGACCTCCAAACAGCGCGAAGAGGCACAGCTGCTCGTCAACGACTGCGACTTTGTGGGAATGTCGAACTACCGTTGGTTCGATTTGCCTATCCAGCCGAGCGACTTTGCCCGAGCAGTTAAGACCTTCTTGGCAGAGATGAGTGACAATGGCGCGAAGGTACCACTCACGACGCCGCTTCATTTTTCTGAAGTGGGGATCGGCGGGGGAACCGAGGGTGGACTAGCAAGCACGTCCGCAGAAGCCGCAAGAACGCCCTGGCACGGCAGCGACGAACCGCAGAAGAATCCTTGGGCCTCCGAGGCCATGAGCCGATTCAGAGTCGAGTTTCATCAAGCATTGCTAGAGTTCCTAGCCCACCCGACTGCGACCAATCCCATCACTGAAGCATTTCTATGGAGCGAAGGATCTTGGGACCCTATGGATATTACGGACAAGGGTTTTGCGGACCAACAAATCATCGAACTAATCCAGCAACACAACAATGCGCTCACGAATGACTAGATCCGGCAGGCCAGTATTGCGAAGCCACCTGAGATTCGTTTGTGGGTGCTTGAACTTTGTGACACTCCCTCTGTTAGTATCTCTATGCTCCTTGAGCTGTGCTGAATCAACTCGTCCAAATGCGTCCTGTTCAACAAGTTTGTCACACGATATCAACCACCAATTCGCGGTCGATGTTGATTTCCGGGCACTCAACATAGCGTACAGGATTGTCAAGAATCACGATTGATCTGTCACTAGCGCGCGGAAACACACCGCAGCCCATCTCGATGCGACAGCCTCGGTCCACAATTGTTCGTCATGCAGCTTTGCGTTCGTAGTGTTTCAGCACGCCGCCAAGCCACTCGTGGCAGACAATCTCTTCGTTATTGTTCGGCGGATCATCGACCTCTGGCCAGATGCCGAGAAGCGGCTTGTTCTCCTTCCGCTGATGCGGACGTACTTGGTGATCGTAATCCAGATAAGAGGAAACGATGTGGTCGAGGTGCCCCAGTCCAAAGACGATGAATCGGTTGAGACACTCACTCTTGATCGACCCAACCCTCCGTTCGACGAAAGCATTTTGATTGGGTGCCCTGGGTGCCCTGGGTGCTGTTGGCTCAATCGAGACCCCGTTGTCTGTGAATAGTTGATCGAATCGCTTGGAGTATTTGAAGTCGAGATCCCGAACCAGGTAACGTACCGGTAGCTCCATTCCACGAGCTTGCTCCAGCATCGATTCGGCTTGAGCGGTTACCCATTTGTCGTCAGGCTTGATTGTTGCTGGTGAGCAGATAACTCGGCGGGATTTCACGTGCAAGAAGGCTAGGACCTAGGCCTGCCTAAGTCCGGTGCCGGTCATCACCATCTTCGAGAAGAAATCACATTGCCAGAGCGTATCAGCATGAATCTTGAGGAACTCGTCCCACGTTCCAGGGCCACGTTTTGGGCCTGGATGGAGCCCTTCTTCTTTGAGGATGGTCCGTACGGTGGTGCGACCACAGCAGCGAATTCGCAATTTGCCTACTTCGCCGACAATTCGACCGTACCCCCACTGATTTTCTCTTGCTAAGCGAACCACGATCTGGCGAATAGTCTCGGACGTGCCTTTTCTGCCCATCTTCCTCGTGGGCTTCTTCCCCTGACTTCTCCTCTCCAGCCATCTGCGGTAGGTTCTTGGGTGAACGATAGAGATCAACTTCAACACGTCTGAGCCGATGCCGTCACCCAGCTCGAGCAGCCTTTGCCGTTCTTCATTGGTTAGGAAGATACGCTGCTTATCGACCCGCTTGCGGGTCATTTCTAGCTCTGCTTTCAAAAACAGAATCTGGCGTCTCAGAAGCTGCTCATCTGCACGGGCAAACAGAAAGAAAAGCGATGAAAACAGTCACGCATCGGAGTTGGATCCCTATCTAAGAGATTGAGTGCAGGGGTGACAAACTTTCTGAACCCCTGGTGTCTGCTGATTCTCGATGATCTTCTACAAGGGTCAAGCTTTAGCTGTCTGGAATGGCGACCCTGTACCTTACAGGTTTTTGAATTCCTAAATCCTGTACGTACAGCCATAGAAAGACATTCTTTGCGACACAATACAATAGTTTGCAATAGTTGGATTTGTTGCTAAAGTGCTGTTATTCCCGTGTTTTCGAGGGTTTCCCGCTGGCAAAAGTAGCGCCTCATAACCTTGAGGGCGTCGGTATAGTGAGGACCGTATCTAGCCCTTAAATGTACAAAAAAGAGCCACCCGAAAGCGGGTGGCTCTCTACACCACAATTCAATATTGGTGTCCTCGGTAGGTATTGGAAACTCAAGCATAGCTTCCAAATCGTCGGCTCCGTGCCAGCATCGCAGTGGCACCCACTGCGATCAGGAGCAACGAAGTCGGCTCGGGAATCGCCACGAAACCAGTCAGCAGGGCGTATTGGTCGCCCACTTGGTTATCCGCGACCCCGTTGAGGCCGAGATAGTAGGTCCCCGCCGTGCTGAGGGGGATATTGACCAAGAAGGGATCGAAAGACAGGGCTGTTGTCGATCCACTGAGGAAGTTGTTGTTTTGATAGAACAGGTCGTCGCTGGTCGCCAGCACGGTGGTCCCGTCCGTATCGTACAGCGTGAGTAGGGAGTCGAACGAGTTCCACTGGTCGGCTTCGAGGTTCACGCTGAAGACTTCAGCCATCAACGATCCGGCGGAACCGACGGTGAACGAGTAGAAGTCGATGTCGTTCGTGACGTCGTCGAGGTCACCGGTCCGGAGGGAGAGTTCCATGCCCGAGCTTTCACCGGTGGCGAAGGTGATCGGGGTGGCACCGGCAAAGGTGTCGCCAGCGTCGCCTGCCTCAGCGACTTCGGCGATGGGGCTGTTGACCAGGGACAGGCCAGCGAGGCCGGGCGTGCTGGTGAATCCGCCGGTGATATCGAGCGTGGCGCGCTCCCAGCGGTTGAAGCCACGAACAGATTCACGGCCGAGATCTTCGTTCTCATCGAGCCCGGTGTCGCCGGTGGCGATGATGTGCTGGTTCTGCAGCCCGCCGGTATTGAGGTAGTTGGCGGGGATGATGCCGGGGTCGCCGTAGGCCTGGTGGTGGTTGAGGCCCAGGGAGTGGCCCAGTTCGTGGCCGACGGTTCCCGAGAAGCCGCGGCTGATCTGCGCGATCTGCTCGGGGCGGGTGATGCCCACGTCGTTGGGGTCGCCGTCACTGGGATCAATAAAGAACGCAAAGTTTTGAGGAACCATGTTGATCTCATCACCTGTGCTGAAATTGCCAACCTGTAACGGTGCGAAACCTAAGACACCCACACCAGCCCCAGGGCCAGAGACAGGGGTACCGAAATTCACACGGTCCCGCACTCCACCTGGGTCAGTTAGCGAGAAGCTAATGTTGTAGCCGCTGTAGATAGACTGCACTTGCGACAAGATATTGTTCTGGATCGTATTTCGCTCGATCGCACCAAAATTCGGTTGACCTGCATCCGAGGTCGCCTTGTTGATCTCGGTGACCCAGTCTGTATTGAAATCGAGCCAGACGTTGACTTGAGAATAGGCGGTTGAAGCCATTGTCGTAACGACGACAAGTGCTAGGTAGTGTTGTTTCATGAGACACGAACCCTTCAAAGATGAAAAACGAGGACGACTGGACTGTCTAAGCATCATCGCCTTGATTTGGGCAGAACTCTTGGCTCCATACAGACGATGCCAACCTATTACCTAAACTACTGGGTAAGCACTGTCAATTATCCCGAACAGCCCGCAGGGAGAATCCGCAGCATACTGCATTGCCTGAGTGTCGGTTGCCAGTAACTGTCGATTTAAGATGAGAATCTTCCTGCAAGCAGTTTCAGTACTCGAGCCAGCAACGGCACCCGGTGCCGTTGCTGGCTCGCCTGCAGTGCGAAGAGCGTAGGCAGCAACCACTGCCGAACAAGCCGAATGGTGCCATCTAAGCCTCGAGGCGGTACCCGTCACCTCAGCAGAATTCGGCTCCTCTAAGCTGCCGAAGTTGGACCAACGAATGGCACTAGGTTCAGGACTCAAGATCATGATGACTGCGCCGTTCGGGATACGTCTTTCGGGAGACCGTCAACCAGCCGCGGTAGCGAGATCACGACGATAGCTACCCTCCGTTTCTGGTTCCTCACCAAAATCTGTGGGTATGGAGTGACATCATTTTGATATTCCGGCCTCAGCTTAGGCTCGACAGAAGGGGTCCGCCCCTCGCGCACCGTTTACCAATGACTATCTATTTCGCGTGCTTTGACCTCGTTCGAGATCTGCGCCTCAGATTGGAAACGACGAAAAACCACTGGAATCCCAGCATACACAGTCCGAAACCTCTGAATCCGTTGGAATCTGCCCACAGATTCTGGTGGGGAGGCGGTAATGTCTGTAGCGAGAAAAGGGAGCTATACTCTATATCCCTGCGCCGGCGGTTCCCTATCCCCCAGAACATATTGCCTGCAGGCGATCTCGTACTCATCATGAACCTTAAGTTGACTGCCGGAAGCCGCCATAGATCGACTGGTGAAACCAAACGAGTGAACTTGAATCAGCTAACTGTCCATCATCCTCTCGAGCCTAGCATGAAACCATACACCATCGCCTACGCTGCTCTCGCAGCCGTCGCGCTCACGTTCACCGCGTGTAGCCAAGTGAGCGCTAAGACCGCCGAAATATCGACGGCTCTCTCCCCGGAGGAAATCAAAATCCTCGCCGAAGAAGGCTTCATCTACGGCCTGCCGATCGTGATGAACTACGCGGTGATGTACGAATATGCCATCGACAAGGGCGGCAGCCAGTTCAAGGCACCCTTCAACCAGCTCAAGAATGAGCCGCGGGTGTACACTTACAAGGACACCGCTGTCATCACACCAAATAGCGACACTCCCTATTCATTCACCTGGCTCGACCTGCGCGCCGAACCGGTCGTCCTGACCGTGCCTGCGGTCGAAAAGGAACGCTACTACGCTGTCATGATGTGCGACGGCAATACTTACAACTACGGCTACATTGGCAGCCGTGCCACCGGCAACGATCCCGGCAGCTACATGGTGGTCGGCCCCGATTGGAACGGCGAGAAGCCCGAAGGCATTAAGAAAGTTTTCACTTCCACCACGCCCTTCTCCCTTGTCGCTTACCGCACCCAGCTCTTCGCCCCCGAAGACATGCCGAATGTGATCAAGGTCCAGGGCGGCTACCAGGTGGAGCCGCTTTCGGACTTCCTCAAGCAACCTGCGCCTGCCGCCGCCCCGGTGATCGACTTCAGTCCGGCTACCACCGCCGGCATCAAGGAGAATTTCTGGAGCTACCTCGACGCCGCGCTGGAATATGTTCCGGAAACTGACAGGGATAAGGACATCCGCGCCAAGCTCGCAACCATCGGCATTGGCCCCGGCAAGACCTTCGATATCAAGGATCTTTCGCCGGATCACCAAAAAGCCATCGTCGAAGGAATGAAAGCCGGTGACGAAAAAATCAGCACCTACTTGGCCTCGGGCATGACCGACATCAATGGCTGGCAGGTTGGATCCCTTCCGGGAGACGAAGCGCACTACAACGGCAACTGGCTCATGCGCTCCGGCACCGCCAAAGCAGGTCTCTATGGCAACAGCGCCGTCGAGGCCGTCTACCCGCTGACCCGCGTGGACGACAAGGACGAGACCCTCGATTGCAGCAAGAACAACTACACCATCACCTTCCCTGCGGGCCAATACCCGCCGGTGAACGCTTTCTGGTCGGTCACCATGTATGATGGCAAGACCCAGTATCTGATCGAAAACCCGATCGACCGCTACCTCATCAACTCACCGATGATTCCGAACATGAAGAAGGGAGAGGACGGATCTCTCACCCTTTACATCCAGAAAGACAATCCTGGCGGCGACCTGGAAGCCAACTGGCTCCCAGCACCTGACGACACCGTCTATCTGGTGATGCGCCTCTATTGGCCGAAGACCGAAGCCCCCTCCGTGCTACCTCCGGGTATGGGCAGTTGGAAGCCACCGGGAATCGTGAAGGTAAAATAATCTCCCCTCATTTCTGAACCACGCGTGCCGGATTACTCGAATCGGCCCACGCATACAGCAACGAATTTCAACCACCTAATTTAGAACGAAACCAGAACCCACCCCATGAAAGCTGCAACCACAATAGCGGCCGCCCTCGCCCTGACATGCGGTACTGCCTTCGCGCAGAACACACCGGGCTTCAACGAAAAGATCCCTGCCGAAATCATGACGCCCGACAAGGTCGAGACCAGCATCGGAACGCTCAACTTCGCCGATGGCATCCCCGATGCCGAAACCACGCAGAAGCTCTACGACCACCTCGACACGCTACGCGCGTTCGAGGCCTTCCTCAATTTTGTTCCAGCTACATCCCTCGAAGGGATTCGCCAGGGTCATATCTCTCAGGGCGCCACCGAATGCAACCAGGTGCTCATTTTCAAGGAATTGATGGATTCCAATCCGCTGTTCCTCACCGGCAACACAGATACCGTCTATTGCTTCGGCATGCTCGATCTGGAAAAAGATGGGCCAACAGTGGTCGAAATCCCGCCCGGTTGCGGACCGGGCACCTGTGATGATGCCTTCTTCCGCTTCGTCATCGATATGGGATTGCCTGGTCCCGATCGGGGCGAAGGCGGCAAGTATCTCATCGTGCCTCCCGGCTATGAGGGTGAAGTGCCCAAGGACAAAAAAGACGGAGGCGATTACTACGTCGCTCACTCACGGAGCTATGCGAACTGGATGCCTCTTCGCGGGTTCCTCGTCGACGGGAAACCAGACGCCGCGGTGAAAATGTTCAAGGACGGGGTGAAAATCTACCCTCTGAGCAAGGCCGACAATCCTCCGGCCATGGAGTTCATCAGCTGCTCGAAAGAAGTCTTTAACACGATCCACGCCAACACCTACGAGTTCTACGAAGAACTGAACCACGTCATCCAGCGGGAACCCATCGACTTCATTGACCCGGAACTTCGCGGCATCGCCGCCTCCATCGGCATCGTCAAAGGCAAGGAATTCGCCCCAGACGAGCGGATGAAGAAAATCCTTACCGACGGAGTTGCGATTGCCAACGGCACCGCCCGCGCGATCGCTTTCCGCAACCGCGATCCACGCTCGAAAATCTTCAAAGACCGCCAATGGACGAGCGGCTTTATCGGCGGCGACTATCGCTGGCTCGGGGGCGACGGTCTTGCAGGCCGTGATCTCGATGCCCGCACCTTTTTCTTCTACCTCGCCACGGTGAATACACCGGCGATGGCCATGAAGATGGTCGGCAAGGGCTCGCAGTACGCGCTCGTGTTTGTCGACAAGGATGGGGAATCGTTTGACGGCTCGAAGAACTACAAGCTTCACATTCCGGCGAACGCCCCGGCCAAGAATTTCTGGTCGATCGTCGTTTACGATCCGCAGACACGCTCCGAACTCCAGACCAGCCAGCCCTTCCCCAGCAAGAACAACACGGGTGACGAACTTGTCGAAAACGCCGATGGCTCGGTCGATCTCTACTTTGGCCCCAAAGCTCCCGACGGCAAGGAAGCCAACTGGGTCGCCACTGTGCCCGGCAAGGGCTGGTTCGCTTGCTTCCGTCTCTACGGCCCACTCGAACCATGGTTCGACAAGACCTGGAGACCCGGAGACATCGAACTCGTGAAATGACCTGAAGAACAAAGAACCAAACACCCTTCACAGGAAATTATGAAACCGAACATCGTTACTCTAGCCCTCATCGGCGCACTCGCCGTGATCGGCAGCGGGTCCGTATTCGCCCAGCTTCCAAAGGAAGCCATGAATGCCATCGCCATCCCCGACAAGGTCGAGACGGCGATCGGCGAACTGGAGTTCTTCGACGGCGTGCCGAACGATGCCACCATCGACAAGCTTTACGACAACCTTGATCGAATACGGGGCGTTGAAGTCTACCTGAACCATTCCGGCGCGGGTTCACTCAATGCCATGCGCAAGGGCAACGCTAGCATCGGGGCAACCGCATCCAACATCGTCCCGATCAGCGAGCAGCTGCTCAAATCGGAGTCGCTCTACCTAACCGGAAACACGTCGACTCTGTATGCCGTGAACTACCTCGACTTGAAGACCGACGGACCTTTGGTTGTCGAACTCCCGCCGGGCATGCTCGGATTCCTCGACGATGCCTGGTTCCGTTTTGTCAGCAATCTTGGCGTGATCGGCCCGGACAAAGGCAAGGGTGGCAAGTATTTGCTGCTTCCTCCGGGCTACACCGGAGACGAACCCGAAGGGTATTTCATAGTCAAGCTACCCACGTACAACAATCTGATGTTCCTGCGTGGCTCGATCGCGAAGGGGCTGGACCCAGCCGTGGCGAATATCAAGTCGAAGTTGAATATCTACCCGCTCGCTAAAGCAAACAATCCTCCGGCGACCGAGTTCATCAACTTTTCGGGCAAGAGCTACAGTACCATCGTCGCCCGAGACTTCAGCTTTTTCGAAGATCTTAACGATCTTGTGCAGGTCGAACCCATCGATGCGATCGGCCCAGAGATGCGAGGTCAGCTGGCGGCCATCGGCATCGTCAAGGGCAAGCCGTTTAGCCCAGATGCCCGCATGAAGAAGCTGCTCAACGAAGCCGCGAATCTTGGCAACGCTACCGCCCGCGCCATTACCTATCAACCGCGCATCGGCGGCGTCTTCATCTACCCCGACACCGATAGCTCTTGGACGACAGCCTACGCCAATAAGAACACTTCGTTCGAAGCGGACGGCACCATGAACCTGGATGCACGGGTCCTGTTTTATTTCAATGCGACCGGCGTCACGCCCGCCATGGCAACGACCCACCCCGGAGCCGGGTCCGACTACGCGCTGGCCTATCTGGATGCCAACAAGAACGCCTTCGATGGCTCGAAGACCTACAAGCTCCATCTACCGCCCAACGTTCCCATCAACAACTTCTGGGCAGTCACCATCTACGACACGCAGACGCGCTCACTGCTTCAAACCAGTCAGACATTTCCCACCGTCGGCAGTCAGAGTGAGGGCTTCCAGAAGAACGAGGACGGCTCCTACGACGTCTATTTTGGCCCGAAAGCTCCCGACGGAAAGGAAAGCAATTGGCTAGAAACGATTCCGGGCAAGAGCTGGTTTACGATCTTGCGGATGTACGGTCCGCTGGAGCCATGGATCAACAAGACCTGGCGACCAGGCGAGATTGAGTTGGTAGATTGACGGCGACTCGATCCACTAGGATCAAGGCCGGAAGACGGATTCCGAGAGTATAACCAAGCGCCCCCCTGTGGGTAGCTCTTACATGAAAAATGCGTTATGGCGGCGCTGAATCTGCGGTCGGTTGCATCATTTTCAGCAGCGAACGAGTCCGCCCAATCGCATGAAGTGTTCGCGTCAGGGAAACACCTCAGCGAGTTTCGTTTTGGCGATCATCACCCTACGGTGGTCTCATACGCATCTCAAATAATCTCAGCGCGCATTCCCCCCGTGCTATTGCGCGATCCGATTTTGCGTCTCATACTGGCTGCTGACATACTTGGACCAGGAGCTTGGCATGGAAGTAGAACCTCATTTGAGTTTGGCGGAACTGAAGCGATTGGCTCGCTTCGAGTCCGATGTAAAACGGTCAAAGCGGCTGCAGATGGTGGTTTTGGCCTTGGAAGGTTATACGGCTCCAGTGATTGCCCGGTCGTTGACTAGTTCTCGCCGCGTTTGTCACCATTGGGTGCAGCGATATAACGCCGAGGGAATCGCAAACCTCAGGGACAAGCCCGGTCGTGGTAAGCCGGCTCTACTTAGCTCTGTCGAACAATAACAGTTAAAGCAGCGAATCGATGCTGGTCCGACTCCTGGGGATGCGCAAAGGGACTGTCAGCGCCGATGACACGGCGATGAGCACGCTGAGGACCTGCCGCCGGCAGACGCGTGAGGGAGAGCTCCCGCCTCCTACCGATCCAGACAGTTTGGGGGCCGAGCTGGAGCATCAGCTCACGCGGAAGATTGACAAGGCGGCGGCCACGCAGCGCTACCTCAAGAACAAGCGGGCAATCTGATATAGCGAGATGGCGCCGCAACTCGATGGGCGGCCGGCCGAGGCCGGGTTTGCCGAACCGACGGCCAGCCCTGAGGATGTTGAGGCTTACGTCGGTCAAGCAATGAACCTTCTCACTGATTCAATCAGTAACTACCGGCAGAGCCGGTAGTATGAGGAAGGCCCCTAAAAGGGGCCCTGTTGGTTAGGGATTATTCGAGGTCAAACAATCCACGCTCGCCGTCACGCTCGTGTTTCTCCTGGTTCTGGATGTACTCCTTGATCATCACTTCATCCAGCCCCACCGTGCTCACGCAGTAACCGCGTGACCAAAACGAACGTCCGTACAAGCTGCCTTTCACTTTCTCAAGGTCACGATTGATCCGAATCGCACTCTTGCCCTTCAAAAACACCACCGTATTGGCAATGCTAACCATCGGTGGAATGCTCAACAGAAGATGGACATGGTCAGGCATCGCTTTGGCCTCGACCAGTTCCACTTCCTTCTGCTGACAAACCTGGCGGAGAATCTTCCCAATCTCCACCCGCAAACTACCGTAAAACTTGCGTCTCCTATACTTTGGTACAATCACAATATGATACTTGCAGTCCCACTTTACATGGGATTGGCTGCGCCAGCCCTTTATTACGGATCCTTCTGCCCCCCAGGGGCCTTACTCGGAAGGATCCGTTTTTATACTCCGGGAAGGGCGGAGCCCATTGGATACGCACCGGCAAAGCTGGTGGTTTACGGGAATGAATTAGGCATCCTGCAGCTCTCAAGCTTACAACAGGAAGAAGCCGATGAACTCAACTCACGGCGATCTTCTAGCCTTCTGCAAGCTGGAATCGTTTGCGGCAATATTACGCCACAAGTTCTTTCTAGTACAACACCGCATGGCTAGCTACGGTACATTCGTTGCTGATCCTGTCATGTCAAACTATGACGTTGAGTTCTGTAGCGACTCAAACTCTAAACCGTTTAGTTCATTCGATAGGTAGCGAGTTGCCAAGCCGCTCTCTGACAGCGGCAAAACGCTCATCCCCTGCCAAGTTCTTCCATTCCTGGGGGTCCTTATGTTCGTCGTATAACTCTTCAGAACCGTCGGCGTAATGAATCAGCCGCCAGCGTTTATCACGCACTGAAAAGATACCTTCGTCGACAGTCGTAACGACAACGCGAGTCGTTTTGGTCTCCGGATCGGACAATTGGGAGACTAGCGAAACGCCGTCCAGTCCTGCCTTCGACGACAAGGCACACATTTCGATCAATGTCGGGTACAGATCGATTAGCCCGACTGCCTCTTCACAATGGCTACCGATCTTGTAACTGGCAGAGTCCGCCTTGGCGGGCACAATCACCAGCGGCACCCGAGTGGATCGTTCCCACCCAGTGGTCTTGCCCCAATGTTCCTTTTCCCCGAGATGCCAACCATGATCGCTCCACAGAATCACGATGGTGTTTTCTGCGCAAGGCCCACTGTCTAGAGCGTCAAGTAATTTACCAATCTGCGTATCGACAAACGAAATGCAAGCCAAGTAGGCCACCACGGCGTCCTTCCATTGCCCATGCTGGAGAACGCTCTCATGCAAACCTCCGGTTTGGATGGAATGGGCCAAGGCTATGGCTTCGCTGCCAACGTCGTCCAAATCGCTGGACGGAACTTTCGGAACGATCGTGGAGTCGACGGGATAGAGTTCGAAGTATTTTCGCGGTGCGTAAAGTGGAATGTGTGGTCGATAGAATCCAGTCGCCAGAAAAAAAGGCTTCTTCGGGTTAGCTTCGTTGCGCAAATACTCCGCGGCCCAGTTGGTTACTTTACCGTCGCCCGTCTCATCATCTTGCACTGGGACGGCTCCCCAATCGAACGAGCTGAATTTCCCTGGTTGGACCCGTTGCCGGTCATTGGGCATGCCGTTCAGCGGACGCATCACTAGGCGCGAATTTTGCTGAAGAGATTGTGGCTTCTTACTGGCGTACGGACTCCAACGCTGCTCGGTAAAAAATACCTCGTCATACATATCGGCAAACTTGCGATGCATCAACTTTCCACCGCCTAAGGTGCGGTACCCCTGCGCATGAAAGTGTAGTGGCAGCAGCACAAGACTCGGATGTAGCTTGCGAATCTGCTGCTGGTTGTTGACCACGCCAGTGTTAAACGGTTGCCTTCCGCTAAAAACAGCCGCCCGCGAAGGGCCGCAGAGTGGCGCGGCACAGTGAGCGTTGGAAAAGACAACTCCCCGCTTGGCCAATCGGTCCATGTTAGGAGTCTTGACCTGGGGGTGGCCTTCTAGGAAACCTACCCAGTCGTTCATGTCATCGACCGAGATAAATAACACATTTGGTCGGGCAAACGTTTTTGCCGTACTCAAGACGACAAAAGCGATCAGAACAATCGATACAGTGCGAATCAATGCCATGATCTTTTTAAGAACAAACCGGCTTCTAGAAAACATGTTGTGCCCTTCTTGTCAGGACATCTTATGGATATCCTTCGCCGTTCGTCAGTTCGATTGGCCTTTCCCGAACCTATGCACCAGTCTTTGTGAGAGTATCTGGGGATTTGACCTTCATCCCTACTTAAGTCCAGCTGGAGTGAAGGTCGACTACCAGCAGAGGCATACCCTAAAAATGAATGTGCGGAGGTTGACGCACACCACCTTGATTAACGACGAATGCCATCATTCAGTCCGTTCGCCCTTGAACTTTTTCTCTTCGGCCATACTGGACCCAAGCTTCTTTTCAGGGGAGAGATCCTGAATTTCAAATTTGCGATACTCCACCACGTCACCGTGGCCAAGCAAGCCGATGTGACCGGTTTTTCGACTCAGACCAGCATGCTCCTTACCGTCAATCGCTTTACCATTGGGTGCGACCTCGTCGAGATCGATGTCCAGAATCACATGCTTATTGAGTACGACCTCAATCTTGCTCCCTTCGCAACGGATTTCCTGGGAGTTCCACTCACCCACCGGTTTGAGATGCCCTCGTTCGGCCGGTGCAATCCCATAGGCTGAGCCGTGGAACTGATACGGCTTGAGATCGGCGTACTTCTCAGCAGTATTGTCCAGCACTTGCAACTCGATCCCCATGTAAGCTGCATCCCCTTTGGATGGTGTGCGGATTCCGATGCCATTGTTAGCGCCCGGAGTAAGCCGAAACTCGAAAAGCAGAACAAAATCGGCATGCTCGGATTCTGTGTAGAGGTTCCCCGACTGGCCTGGCACACTGGTTAGAACTCCCTCGCGAACTTCATAGGCGTCAGTAGCGCCCATCCAGCCAGCTAGCGACTTGCCATCGAAGAGGGGGACGCCCCATGGCTTTTTAAGGTCTTCCAATTCACCAGCGGGCAATTTGCTGGCGGCTATTCGCTGGGCAAACGTTTCGCTTTTTGGGTCGGACGGATCTAAAGGAAGCTCGCCTACCTTGCGAAGCGCTGCGGTGATTTTCGCGTCGTTCTTCTTGTCCTCTTTGTGGTCCAACAGCCTTGCCAGCTGCTCGCCGTAGACGTTGTTATGTTTGTTCCCTTTGCCCTGATGACACACGTAGCAACGGGCTTTTCGCTTGGCGAACTTGGCAAACTCTTCGTCGGGATGTTCTTCGATGTATTCGCTCAAAAACACTTTTTGAAACTGAATGACAGCGCACGCGGGCTCCGGGTGCCACATCAACGTCCCAATCATGGCAATCAACAGCAACCTCGCTCGACGTCGAGAGCAACCGTTTTCCCAAGTCTGCAAACTCTGTGCGTGTCTCATAAGTATCGCCTTCCAATTTTCAAAATGTCTTCAATGGTCTCGTGATTTGTTAGCTCGACTCAACAAGGCTAACGACGCGTTCGTTGCTGGGCAGTTGGTTCGTCCAAAATCGTCCGAGAAACGCAATCGGGCAATCACTCGTAAAGGTATTCCTCAGCGATCAGCACTGCGGCTCTAGTCTAACCAATGCAGGTTGCCCTGGGGAGTCACCGAGCCTGCTCTTGCTGCTTGATGGCCTCCGGCAGCTGGGGATCAACGAGCCCACGCTCGCCACGTCCCTCTTTGTCGATGCGTCGGTCGACGTGTTTGACGATTTGTTCTAGGTCTGCCTCCCAGTACTTTTCCCACTCCGCACGTGGGGGTGGTACTACTGGCCGAACAATGCGAAACCCAACCGTCTGGCCATAGTCACTGGCAAACCACCAGGGGCTCTTCGGAGTATTGGGGTCGTTGCTCTTCCACTCTTCTTCATCGCCAGATTGGCGGCGTGCAGCAGACCGACACTCAGCCGCGGATTCCGTGGACCAAGATCCCCCACGGAGTACGAGCGGAAAAAGCTTGGTCGGCCAGTTGATGAAATCGCCGGCATCGACCGTCCGTCCAGCAAATTTGGCGTAGTGCTCCGGGTCGTATTGATCGAGAACCCACTCGGAAACATTTCCGTGCATGTTATAGAGACCCCAAGAGTTGGGCTCGTGCAGTCCCACTCGCGAGGTCGCGTAGTCGTCTTCGGCATTCTCGTAGTACCAAGCATATTCTGTGAGCAAGTTGGGGTCATCTCCAAATGAAAAGGCGCTGGCCGTTCCCGCGCGGCAAGCGTATTCCCACTCTGCTTCGGTGGGAAGTCGGTAGAAAGTGCCCGTCAGCAAACTCAACCACTTCGTGTACTGTTTGGCCGCATACTGAGTCATCGATACGGCTGGCTGCTGTGGATCGTCGCCACTATCGTAAGTGAAGCTCGGTTCATAGAGCTTCGAAGGTGCGGTGACCGCATCGATCTGGTTGTCCGAAGTGACTTGGCGAATCCCTGCGTCATTAAACCGTTCGAAGATATTGCACAGCTCCATGAACAGGTGATATTCCGCCCAAGTGACTTCATGCTTACCCATCCAAAACGGTTTTACACGAATTGTGACTTGCGGACTTTCATCGTCCTGATGCCCCGGCTCGCTCGCAGGACTTCCGATCTGAAACTCACCACCGGCAATGGGCACCATCTCGAATGAGACTGCAGAGCCAGGGATGATTGTTGAGTACGCTTCAGTCGCATTGACGTCACTAGGCGTCGGTTCCTTAGCAACGCAGCACACGCACGCACAAGCCAGAGGCAATATCCAAGATAGTTTTCTCAAAAGCTGAACGGACACGAGAACTCGCTGTTTGCTAAAGGGGAGCTGGGCTGGAATGAATTGCCGGAGCGATCCGTGAAATTGGGCCGTTGCTGTGGTAACAAGGCATGGAGAGGCCACTGCACTACGTCGGCCTGCTCATGGCAACTGACAAGCCTGTGTTAAGAGGCTTGTACTACGGGATTTGGAAACGGTTAGCCGGAATTGATGCTAACGCATTTCGAGAATAATTCCAGTTGCACAAAAACGCAAGATAACTCTCCCGTTCCCTTGAAGCTGCATTGTCTCTGTGCAAGCTCAATTTACCAATTATGCTCATCACCAAACAAGTGGCTGCCAATCTGCGTAGTTGTCAATTCGTATCGACAATGGACCGGAGTTCAGCTCGAAGTCGCTCGACTAGTGGGCCTACTTCAACAAGGCAACCCTGGACTTCAGTCGACCGGGAAAGCCTACAGACAACGCGTTTGTTGAATCGTTCAACGGTCGCGTTCGACAAAAGTGCTAGAACCAGCATTGGTTTTTGAACTTGCTAGACGCATCCGACAAGGTAGAAGCTCAGAGAATCGACTACAAACAAGCCCGGCCGCACAGCAGCCTGGGTGGCCAGACGCCGCAGGGATTCGCAGATTCACAATCCAACTGGACTCAAGTTGGGGTGAAGGTCAGCTGGTCAGGCTAGCTTGCGTACTATCGCTGCCTGACGTTTCCTCGGGGATTTGCTTAAATGCGAAGGCCAACATTACCCACATCCATCCATTGAAAACGAATTCGATGCCGAGCAAAAGCCCCACTATCCACAACGCCACCTCCGGGAATTGACGCCAAACAATCAAACCAAGCAGGACTGTTACCGAACCACTCAACAAAGTCCATCCCCATCCGGGGAATCGCTCTTGCAATGATATGACAATCCGAAAAATGCCACTTGTCAGGAAGAACAAAGCCAGCAGTAGGGTTAGGCCTGCAGCACCCTTAATGGGATTCTCCAGGATTAGAAATCCGGTTACGAGATACAAGATTCCTACCAAAGTACTAAGTAGCACACCCTTCCACGCTTTGCATTGAAAGGCACTTACTATCTGCGCGACACCCGCTGCTAGAATCATGATTCCCAGAAACGTGACAACCCCAACCGTGGCAAAAAACGGTGTTGCGATTGCTGCGAGGCCTCCCAAGATCATGAGAATCCCCATGACTAGAATCCATCCCCAAGAATCGCGCAAAGTGGATAAGTCTGATGTAATTGGTGATGCTGGCATGAGGTTATGCTCCAAGTTTCATGTGGCAAGACTAACGGATGAAGGCCCCCCCCATTCTCATTGACACAAAATCCAAAGTCAAGAAATGCCGTTTCTTAGTCAGAGCCGGCCAGTTATTGAACCCAGGCCTTCTCTGGTGCGGAAGAGCTCTAGAGAGGATCACCCTAAGTTCATGCTCTCACGGAGGTTTCACCTTGAATACCGCTCACACGGGGAGTTTGCCCGACCAATTGCAGCAGTTTCCCGACCCGCATGGGGCCAATAGAAGGCGCCACTCTCTTGAGGCCGTGCTGGCCACTGTTGTCTGTGCCGTATTGTGCGGCACACGAGGTTACAAAGACATTTCCGGGTGGATTCACGTCCAAGTACGCGAGGTCTGGTACTTGCTGGGCTACCACCGAACACCGGCCACATGCGGCGCATTTCGTGATCTGATGATCAAGATCAACCCCGAGCTGCTCGAAGAGATTTTGCGAGGCTGGGTTACGCAACACACACCGATGGAAGCAAACGAGATCGCCCCTTTAGCCATCGATGGCAAGACGCTCTGCAGCACACTAGACGAGCATGGTCGCAGTCTCCAACCGCTGAGCCTGTTCGACCAATCCAGCGGTTACGTGCTCAGCCAGATGGCCGTTCCAGCCAACACCAAGAAGTATGCTTACCGAGTCGACCTATTACTCAGAGACGTGGGTATCTTGAACAACTGATGTCTTATCGCCTGCTTCAATTACTGGTGATCGCTCTCGAATCATTGGCCGCCAGGATGTCAGCTTCCTATTTCCGGTGTTAGGCTGTCAGCTCGCGTCGAATGTAGCCATCGAAGTCATCGGCAAGCGCTGTGTTTGCGATCTTGTTGCCCCAACTCTGCTCTTCAATCGGATGATACGGTAGTCCTTCTTCGAGCAATTGGCGATCGTACATCGCTGGAAACCCCTGCCGGTTGTTCGGAATGACCGAGTTGAGCCAGAAATACTCCTTCTGGGGCTTAATAGCGTCCGATTCAACTGGATGAATGTGACGTTCCATTCTCCTGTTGCGGCGTTACAAACATTCCACGCATTTATGAGATCAATATGCGGAATCGAAACGGCATCAGTCAGCATTTCATATTCCTGGGACTCGTGTTTCTGTGTTCGGCAACATCACACGGTCAATGGTTCGAGTTCAGTGATGATTTCTCAAAGTGCGACCGTTGCCAACGTAACCCTTGGGATGAGCGAATTGAGACTGAACGCCACGATTTTACGCAGTCGGCTGTGACGGTTGGGCGTGGCATCTTCCAGATTGAAAGTGGCTATTCCTACTTCTACAACGATGCCGAAGGGGAGATCGAAGATTCGCACACCGGCCCGGAGATGCTACTGCGTTACGGCATCAGCGAAGATATCGAGGTGCGACTCCGTTGGAACTACGTTTGGCAATTCATCGATGTTAGTCCCGATGAAAGTGGCTCAGAGGATCTTCGCTACTCGATCAAGTTGCAAATGACGCGACAACTCGAAGAAAGCCTACTACCAACTAGCGCTCTAGAAGTACGTGGTACGGCTCCCACTGGAGGTGAGGCCTATTCGACTGGAGGAGTTGAGTTTGGCCTTGATTACATCTACCAATGGGAGCTTACCGAGGGAGTCACGTTCGCCGGATCAACCGGCTATGCACAAAACGGCAATGGCGACTTTGGGCTCATCCCAGATCTGCCGACGCAGGAAAACTTTAATGTCTTGAGCCAGTCAGCAGTACTCGGAATGGAACTCTCTGCAACTAACTCTATGTACATAGAGTGGTACGGACTCTACTCAGATGGACTAGAAGACGAGATCGTCGTGTCCATCTTTAACATCGGTATCGACCACTACGTGACTGATGACTTCGTCATCGATTTTCGCGCAGGCGTCGGACTCTCGGGAGATTCAGACGACTTCTTCACCGGAGTTGGCGGAGGGTATAGGTTCTGACCGGCAAAACACCTTGGCTCACGCGTGTTGACCGTCTTTTCCATGTCTGCAAAAAAGAATCTTCTATCCAGCGGCCCAGTGACCTTCACCTCTGTTTCTTGAACCAAGCGAAGTGTGAGGTACTTTAGTATCTTACCCCTTGAGATACACGTGTGTCAGAAATACAAGCCGAAGTTGATGTTCAAGCGCGATTGCCATTCGCCTGATTCAGGTCGATTTAAACCGACACCAGGTCCGCCCGCAAACCACATGTTTTGTCCAGCAATCCAATCTACATAGACAAAGAGTCGCTCCTGGGCGGCCAGTAGGCAACCGAGGACAAGTTGTGTCGAACTGTGAGAGTCTGGTGTGCTGGGATACACTTTGCTGAAGTCCGAGTAGCAAGTGATTGTGTCAATGAGACGAAAATCGACGGAGAAGGTCCGAGCAAGGTTGATGGTTGCCACGTCGGCGTCAGTCGCGATTAGGAAGGGGAACTGAAATGCCGCCACCTGAATGGTATCCGTGTCAACACCCGGGGGATTTTCGGGGTGATATTGATAGTTGATCCACTGCAGCTGAAAGTTCCAGTCGCCATAGGTGAGATTGTCATGAAGTGCGTAGGCAAATCGATCTCCCATTTTTTCAGTGATCGTGTTGTAAATCTGACCTCCTTCAACAGAAACGCCAAGATTGTTTGTTACGCCACAACCTAATTCCCAGTCGTAAGCCAACCGGGCATTAAACTGATTAGTCTCTTCGTTTGCCTGCTGGTCACTTGTCACGAGATCAAAAGAGTAACGTCCTGCTCGACTTGAATCGATGTACTCGGGGTTTTTGTAAAAGGCCAACTGCATATCCCAAGGCCCACTGTCATACAAGAATTTCAAGCCGGTGTCATAATCATCTTCGAAACCCAAGTAGTAAGTTGCGTTGAACCAGAAGCTGTGGGAGGCATAGGGCAGGATACCAAAGGGGACTTGGTGGATCCCAAACTGAGCTTCCCACTCGGGTGAAAGTTCATAGCTAAAGTAGGCATGATGGACGGCCTCGAAAGGACCATACCATCGATACTGGACTGACATGCCAAGATCCCCGTACTCGGCATCCGCATCTAAGCGGAATAACTCGAAACCGAAATCGCCCACTTTGTCTGAGTCTTGTTCACTATAATCTCGCCAGCCATAGTTCAGCCGGATTGCCCCGCCAATAGATAATGAGGACTCGGGTACCTGAGGAGGTGGCATCGCTACAGGCTGATTCTCAAGCGGCAGCAGTAATTCTTGCTGCTGCTCTAGAGCCAAAACCCGTTCTGCCAAATCTCCAACATCTTGTTTCTCCTGCTCAAAGTCGCTCCCATGCGCGACCGCACAAAACATGAGTGTCGTCACCACAACCTTGCTAACCAATCCCCATCTCGCCTTGGCAAATTGCAGCGACGAAAAACCACCGACGCGCAGACCCAGCGCAAACTGGAAGCCGGTCGATTGCTGTTCGTTTTTTGATACCATCTAAGACATGAAGCGTTCAGTAGAATGTTCTTCCCCAGCTATCTATCCCCGTTTTTATTTCAGTCTTCAACACGCCGCCCATTGAGACGCGCAGCATCACCCAGAACCTTTCAAGAGAGAGTGCGGGACTGTACTTGGCCAGCTCAATGACAGCAAGGCGAGAAGGATGCCGACCGGCCAATCACACTTGCCAGCGTTGAAGTCGAGAAAATCATGGACCCGATGCAATCTTGAATGCGGTGGCCAGTAGAATAATGGGCAGTGGGATATTTTGGGCGATTTGGTATAGTTAGGGCCCGCAGCGAACTCAATACTTTCACGTGCAGATCACTTAACATGCCATCGATTTTCTCCAAGTTGCCACTCCGCATCAGTGCGCCGATTGTGCTTTCACTACCAGTGCTGATAGCTGTTGCCGTACTATCGCTGATTGCCTTCTGGCAAGCCAGGTCAGCAGCGAACAAAATGGCTAACGACCAGATCGTAGAGATCCATAAACGGATCGACCAACAACTTGGCGATTTGCTGAGTATGCCTGCTCGGATAAATCGTATCAACGCGCAGATGCTTGACGAAGATCGCTTGGACTTAGGCGACTTACGTAGCTGGCGTGCCTTCCTTTATGAGCAAGCAATGGCTTTTGAAATGCTCAGCGGCATACTCTGGGGTTCTGCAGAAGGTGAAGCCGTATGGATGTTTCGCTACCCTGGAAAAGAGGGGTATGAGTTTGGAATCAAGGACGATGACACCGGCGAAGAAGTTTTCGAATACCGCATGGATGCCAAGAACCAAATGAGTGCCGATCCGGTGGGTCACTACGAATACGATCCCCGCAAGCGTCCCTGGTACACGAATGCTATTCGTGCCGGTGAAGCTGCCTGGACGGAATATGCCTGGGTCAATCAAGATGGGGGAGAAGTCACTTATGGGTTGGCTTACCCTCAACCCTATTACAACCAAGAGGGTGAGCTACTTGGTGTGCTCGACGCAGAGATTAGCCTGCACGATGTATCGAGGTTTCTTGGCTCACTAGAAATTGGTCGAACTGGAATGGCCTACATCATCGATCGCGAGGGCGATCTCCTTGCCAGCTCCGTAGACGCAGCTGTCCACGACAGTGACCTTAAGAGAATTCCCGCGCATACTTCTCAACACGGTTCGATCTCGGCCACTGCGACCGTGTTGAACAATGACTTTGCTTCGTTGAGCGACTTTGAAGGTACTTACCACAAGTTAGTCAAAATTGACGACCAACCTCAATTGATGATTGTCTCTCCGCTGAGCGGACATGCTGGCATAAATTGGCTAACTGTGACTGTTGTTCCAGAGCATGACTTCTTGGATGCCGTCTATAAATTAAGACGCCGTAGTTTTTATTCAGGCTTAGTAGCTGTATTGGTCACTTTATTGCTAGGCGTCGGGATGGCCTCGGTGTTCGTACGTCCCATTTTCAGATTAGTGTCACACGTCCGCAAAATCGGAGAGGGCAATCTCACAGAACAGCTTCATCTCAACTATGGACCGGAGTTTGTTCAACTCTCCAACGAGATCAATACCATGACGGAGGACCTCCGTGATCGCATGCGTATGCGCCGGTCACTGGCCGTTGCAATGGAAGTACAGCAGAGTTTACTACCATCAGATACTCCAAAGCTTGAAGGACTAGATGTAGCGGGACACAGCACCTATTGCGACGAGACTGGCGGCGACTATTACGACTTTCTGGAAGTAGCTGGACTATCAGAAAAGTCGGCTGCGATCGCGTTGGGAGACGTCATGGGACATGGCGTGGCGGCTGCCATGCTTATGGCTACTGCTCGTGGAGTGCTACGAAGCCGATGTCAAGAACCGGGATCTCTGAGCGATCTTCTGAATCACATGAATCGCATGCTTGTCGAAGATACCGGTGGTGAGCGTTTCATGACCATGCTGTTGCTGACTATAGATTTGGAACAACACGAAATACGCTGGACTTCCGCTGGCCATGATGCACCGATTGTCTTTGACAAAGAAACTTCCACATTTGTCGAGTACGAGTTTGAGGGCAGTCTGCCATTGGGACTTTTTGAGCAGGATGACTACGAAGAGTATACTGTGAAAGACGTTCGCAGCGGACAAATCCTCATTGTCGCCACCGACGGTCTTTGGGAAACTCAAGGTGAGCATGGCGAGTTTTACGGCAAAGATCGAGTGAACGATCTGCTACGTAGGCATGCTGAGAGTTCAGCAGAGGAAATCAGTCAGCATATACGCAAAGAACTCGCCGAGTTTCGCGGCCCCCTAAGTCCGGACGATGATGTGACTTTTGTAATTGTAAAAATAGAGTAACCTGACCTGAAAGCCTGTAGTAGCGGCGTTGAAAATACTATCGAATCAGCCTCAGATCCAGCAAAGTTAGAATCAACGGGTTGGCGTGCTCCCCTCTATGTAATTGATGTGGCATGAGAGTTCAGCGGGCTGCGGCCATCCAACGCTTGGCGACGGACGTAAGCCGCCGGGTAGTTCGAGCCCTCTCACGTTAGGCCCGTTTCTTCGTCAGTAGCGAAACGACAACTAACGTCAAGAAGCCCAAGGGAATCGTCACGATGCCAGGCTGACTGAAAGGCGTGAGTGCATCCTTGCCGTCCCAACCGTAAACAGCCGAATAGGTATCTGCGCTCAGCAATATCCAAGCGAGCGAGCTGGTCATACCAACCGTGACTGCAGCAATGATGCCCTGCTTGGTTGTACCTTTCCAGAAGAGCAGCATCACGAGTGAAGGCAAATTTGCGGACGCGGCCACGCTAAATGCCCAGCCAACTAAGTAGCCAACGTTCAGCTTCTGGAACTTCATTCCCAGGATTATCGCCACAATGCCGACCGCAACTGAGGCAATCTTGGCAATGCGCACTTGCTCGGTGCCAGTGAGTTCTCGACTGGAAAGGCAACCATAAAGATCGTGAGCCACCGCACCCGCAGAAGCGAGAATCAAACCACTCACCGTGCCAAGGACCGTCGTAAATGCAATCGCCGAGATGATGGCGAATAGTAATTCGCTCATGCTCCGTGCTAATAGGGGGGCAGCCATATTACTGCTCGATACATCCATCGCACCGCTGGTCATCGCTCCTAGCCCCAGATAAAGCGTAAGCACATAGAAAAACCCGATGCACCCGATGCCAACGATGGTACTCTTACGAGCGGCCGCCCCGTCTTTCACTGTGTAGTAACGGATGAGGATATGTGGCAGCGATGCGGTTCCGCAAAACAGCGCCAGCATCAGCGAGAGGAAGTTGAGCTTGTCACTATACTTGTCGCTTCGGATCCCTTTGAACTTGGGATTCTCACCAGGACGCAGAATTTGGCTTCCAGGTGTAGGTTTCGGGGTGTAGGTGGTTGTTGTCGATCCATCTGTGTCTGTGGCGGTCTCTTTGGACCACAGCACCACTTCGCTCTCTTGCAACGTGCTAAAGAACTCCAGTGGCCCTAACGGCCCCGTCTTTGCCTTGCCATCCGGCAACTTGGAGATGGTGCCAACTGATGCGAGGGTAGCTTCACCTTCCCCCTCGCCCTTGGGGAGCCCATTTACGATCTCGCTACCATCGGCAAGCTCAGTTAGCGTTTGAGGCTGCGGAGGCTCAGATTGCACTTCGAACCCCCGCTGCAAGATCATCACGGTTAGCACAGCACTAAATGCCACCAGCAGCGAGCCCTTAAGAAATTGCACCCATGTCGTCGAAACCATACCCGCGGTTACCACTATAAAAATAACGACTGCGCCGACGATCAACACACCCGCCCAGTGCGGCAGCCCTAATAGAGGTTGCACGAGAACACCCGCACCCACCATTTGCGGGATGAGGTAGAAAACGCTCACCACCAAGGTGCTAACGCCAGCGACAAACTGAATACCCTTCGAATTGAATTTCGAATTGAGCGCATCAGCAAACGTGAACTTTCCAAGCCGCTTCATGGGCTCAGCAACGACAAACAGTGCGACCACCCAACCGCCGAGGAACCCAATCGAATACAGAAACCCGTCGTATCCGTAGAAGGCAATCATGCCACAGATACCAAGGAAAGAAGCCGCGGAAAGGTAGTCCCCAGCAAAGGCTACTCCATTCACAAACCACGGAATCTGTCCGTGTGCCGCAAAGTAGCCTTCCGAGGATTTCGCCTTACGCCCGAGATAAAAGCTCAGCCCGAGAACGACACCGACAAACATTAAGAAAATAGCGACGGCCAGGGTGGAGGGGTGGTAGATCACTGTTGCTCCTCCCTTTCTTGGCTGGGTACTTCATCGTCCGGCCCGCACATCACACCATAGATCAGTGCGAGCACAAACGCGCCGATGATGAGCCCGAATCCAGAGAGTATCGCCAAGTTGATCCCAGCAATCGGTGTGGATTCCATTGTCTCGGGCGAGAAGGCGTTCAGCAACACAAAGCCACCGTACAGAACTAAATAAACGGCAAAGAGTATTAGCCCCAGCCGGGTGTTGCTACGATTCATGAACGCTACCTCTTGGATGAAATGGCTCTTCAGTACCTGAGAGCCAGACCTGACAGAACGAATGCAGCGACTATGGTACCTGATTCCCAACGGTAATGCAGTCGCTAATCGAGCGAGGCTTCGCTCGTGTGAGGTACTTCCTCGCCACGAAGGTCACAAATGGCATTCTGGGCTGCCCGTTGCTCTGCCTCCTTCTTGCTTTTCCCCCAAGCCGGGACGTATTGCTGCTTACTCACATGAGCAGCAATCTGGAAGCACTTGGCGTGATCGGGGCCCTTCTCGTCAAGAAGTTCGTAAACGGGCGTTACGCCGTGCTCGCGTTGGGCATGCTGCTGGAGCAACGACTTGAAGTTCCCTCCAAACTCCGAGTTCACAGTGGCTTCGATCTTGTCGTCAACACAACGAAGAATAAAGTCCTTCGCGGGTTCTCCCCCACCATCGAGATAGATCGCAGCAATCAACGATTCAAGCACCGCTGCCAAGACGGACTTGGGGATCTGCGGGTCGGACGCCATTCCTTTGCCAAGAATCAAAAACTGGTCCAACCCCATCTCTTCGCTCAACAAAGCACAAGTTTCTCTACTCACGACAACCGATTTGACTTTCGTTAGCTCGCCTTCGGAGTACTCTGGATAGAGATGGAACAGCCGCTCGCAAACCACTGCCCCTAAGATTGCGTCGCCAAGAAACTCCATACGCTCGTTGGACGAAAGGCGATGTACGACTCCGGAGGCATGCGTTAGAGCTGCTTCCAGCAGATCAAGATCGTTGAAAGAATAGCCTAGGGCAGCCTGGCAGCCGTCCAGATCGGCTCGACGAGAACAGTCCTCCGTAGATGGCGAGGGACTGGTAGAAACAGCTTCTTCAAGCTCAGGCGTAGAGCGAGTGCTCATGGTTGTTGGGAGCGGAAGCCATGCTGGGGCAGAATGTTCCCAGGTGAAAACACATGGGGTCGCTGCCGCGGCAGAGCCTTCGCAAATCAAGGGGTGTGCAGATCAGTAGGTCAAGGCCAGCAGGGAAAACGCGATACGGGACAGTGCTGGCGTGCGATGCCGCCGAACTCCCTTCCCGTTAACTCCCTTCCCTAAGGGCCTAAAGGTAGGCTAGTTTGCTGGCAAGAATATGTCAACTACTAGGCTCACTGAGGGAATAGTCACCCCACGTCAGTCGGTAAGAAGTCAACTTCCATACGCAATGATTAATACGCTCTATCTCCCTGAAATTCGCGAGATGCTCGCCTCAGACGACGAGCAGGGCTTAAACGAGTTCTGCACCGCGTTGCACGCTGCGCGAACCGCTGAATTCATGGAGGGGCTAAGCTCTGCCGAAGCCTGGCAGGTACTGCTGGCAACGGATGCCACCACACGAGTGGATGTGTTCACCTATCTACCTGAGCAGCAACAAGTTGATATTCTTGAATCGGCCGACCCCCAGGAAGCCAGCGACCTGATCGCAAATATGCCGCACGACGACCGTGTGGACCTGCTCAAGGAGGTAGAGGATGTCTCGGTAGATAGCATCCTGCCGCTGCTCCCCACGGAAGAACGCCGCGATATCCAGCGTCTCAGCCAGCATCCTGAAGGCACTGCTGGTGCTGTAATGACAAGCGATATGGCGCGATTGCCAGAAACTCTGACAGTGCGTGAAGCACTGGAGGAAGTTGCTCGTCAATCCGCAGATCACGAAACAATTTACTACATCTATATTGTTGACGAGGAGAACCATCTGCGAGGCTTGGTTTCGGCGCGGCAGTTGGTCACCAACCTGGGCCGCCCAAACAAATTGATCAGCGATCTGATGGAGCGTGATCTGCTTACGGTTACTGACACGGACGATCAAGAGACCGTGGCCTCAAAGGTTGCCGAGTACGACTTTCTCGCCATCCCCGTCGTGGATAGCGAACAGCATCTGGTCGGCATTATCACGCACGACGACGTGATTGACGTGCTCCGCGAAGAAGCGGAAGAAGACGCCTATCTCGCAGGTGCCGTCGAACCGCTTGACGAAACGTACATGGAAACTCCGTGGTACACGCTCGCCTGGAAGCGGGGCGTGTGGCTGACCGTGTTGTTCGTGGCCGCGATGCTTACCGCCGCAGCCCTGAAGGGCTATGAGGACACGCTCGCTAAAGTCACTTGGCTGGTGCTGTTCATACCTCTGGTGATTTCCAGCGGCGGCAACAGCGGTACGCAGTCGACGACGCTCGTCATACGTGGCCTCACCAACAAAGACCTCGTGCCCGGCGATTGGCTCAAAGTCGTCCGCCGTGAGATTATCACCGGCCTCTGCCTAGGAAGCTTCCTGGCGATGCTGGGCTTCTTTGTAGTACGCATCGTCCAGTCAGAGCTGACGACGCAACAAGCACTCGTGGTGCCGATCACGCTGCTTTCGGTCGTCATCTGTGGCACGATTGTCGGTTCACTGCTACCGTTGCTCTTCCGACGGCTCGGACTCGATGAAGCGCTGATGAGCAGTCCCTTTCTCACGGGAATCATCGATATCGCCGGAATCGTCATCTACATGAGCGTGGCGATATTCATGCTGGAGGAACTCGGGGGCGGTGTCGGTGCTGGCTAAGCCGCAAGCGGCAAACTTAAACGTCCAAAGCTTGCTGACCAATGTACATTTGCAGGACTTGGCTCTGCACTTTGATCGCGCGAATAAGTACCCAAATTTGATCTTGGGAAAATTGCTCCGGATCGGAATTGGCAAGGTCTTCCAACTCTTGAGTCATCGCCGCATGTTGGTCGGTTGACGCCTGCAATTTTAGGCCCGTTTCGTTCCATGCGTCGGTGAGAGACTCGGGAGCATCCAGGACTCCCAAGTCTGTACGGCTATTGCTGAGCAGCAAACAGAGCCGAGCCACATCTTGTGGTGTGGCTTCCGGTTGAAGGTCTTGTATGCGGCGAGCTAATGTTTGGCAATCCATGGTCAGTTCTTCCCTCAAATGTGTCTTCAGAATAGAAATGTTTTGAAAAGGTGACACCGGTCATCAACCTCCGTGGGCTGACTTGCGGTGCCTATCTTGCGGTGCCTATGTAGATAAGGAACTAGCGTGTCTGGGAAGTGACTGGGATGAAACACGCCTTACTCCTGAATTCTAGCCCACGGTGGTGCGCAAGCTGGATCCTTAACCCATTTAGAGAAATGATTTTCCTGCCGATCTTGACGGCTGTATCAGCAGGGGATTCTCTACGCCCGTAAGTTGTTGATTTCCCACAACACCTGCCAATCCCTATGTTGCTAAGGGACCACCTATGCCCTCGCGAACATTCTTAGTAGGCTGAGTGTCTGGTTGGAAACCGTACGTTCACTCAAACCACCACACGAACCAGTCATGCCCTCTCTCGGTGTCAATATCGATCACGTAGCCACCGTACGCGAAGCTCGCAAAACCAACGAACCCGATCCTATTTGGGCCGCGTCGCTGGCAGAACTGGGCGGTGCCGACGGCATCACCTTGCACTTGCGAGAAGATCGTCGGCATATCCAAGAACGCGACCTACACCTCCTGCGACAGACCGTAGCCGTGAAGCTCAACCTCGAACTCGCCTGCGACATGGAAGTCCTCGAAATCGCCTGTCAGTCCCGGCCTTACCAAGCGACGCTAGTACCCGAGCGACGGGAGGAAGTCACCACTGAGGGAGGGCTGGAAGTCGTTGGCCAGAAGGACCGCGTGGCAGAATCCATCAAGCGACTCAAAGATGCGGGTATCGTCGTCAGCCTGTTTCTCGACCCCGACCCAGCTCAGATCGACGCCG
Source organism: Adhaeretor mobilis (assembly GCF_007741515.1). Taxonomy (GTDB): domain Bacteria; phylum Planctomycetota; class Planctomycetia; order Pirellulales; family Lacipirellulaceae; genus Adhaeretor; species Adhaeretor mobilis. Next base: position 2,964,046 of record NZ_CP036263.1, on the reverse strand, counting down.
CGAAAGAACTTGGGGCAGATGCCGTTGAACTCCATACAGGTGCCTATGCAGAGGCGACAGCCACCTTTGCTGGAGAGGCGGAATTAGAGACCCTTCGAACAGCCGGCAAACAGATTGTCGATGCCGGGCTTACTCTGCACGCAGGTCATGGGCTCACCTATCGCAATGTCCAGCCCGTGGCTGCAATCGATTCGATGTGCGAGCTCAACATCGGTCACAGCATCATCGCCCGGGCCATCATGGTAGGGCTCGAGAAGGCAGTCCGCGACATGAAACAGCTCATCCGCTAACCAGCCGCTTGCGGCTTAGCTGCCAATTGCGTGCAGCTCGCGATCGCCTTATCATGCCCAGTCTGTTGGATGTCACCCAAAGCCGCTGATTATTCTAGGATTTAAATGATATGGCCACTAAAGGAGCAAGCTTTGCCGGTTTGTCCGTCGCGCTGACAACCCCCCTGAAGAACGGCGAAGTTGACTACGAGCTATTCAAGCAGCAAATCGACTTCCAGGTCGAGGCTGGCACAAATTGCCTCTGCCCGGTTGGCACCACGGGCGAGTCTCCTACGCTCACGCACGAAGAACACGAGCAGGTCATCGGCTTCGTGTGCGAATATGCCGCAGGCCGCATCAAGGTCATGCCCGGCACAGGTTCCAATAGCACGGCTGAAGCTCTTCGGCTTACCAAGTTCGCGGAAAGCGTAGGTGCCGATGCCGCGTTACAAGTTGCTCCCTACTACAACAAGCCCACTCAGGAAGGCTTTTACCAACATTATAAGTGCCTAGCCGAGGAAGTCGGCATTCAGCTTTGCGTCTACAACATTCCGGGCCGCACCGGCAAAAACATCGAGCCTGAGACCATCGCCCGTCTCGGCGAGCTAGAAAACATCACGATGGTCAAGGAGGCGACCGGTTCGCTCGATCAAGCCTCTGCCATACTGGCTTCCTCGAACCTGACGGTACTAAGCGGCGACGATAGCTTGACGCTTCCCTTGATGTCCGTCGGAGCGGAAGGCGTGGTCTCGGTCGTGGGCAATATCATTCCGCAGGATATGATCGCCCTTGTCAAAGCAGCCACTGAAGGCGACTACACTACCGCACGCGAGTGGCATGCAAAGCTATTCCCCCTCTGCCGCGACATGCTCAGTCTTTCGACCAATCCCATCCCTGTGAAAGCCGCCATGGCTATGCTGGGTCGCGATACGGGCGAGCTTCGTTTGCCTATGACTCAGCTAACAGACGATCAACGTGGGTCGCTTAAGAAAACGTTGACCGCCTACGGGTTGCTTTGAATTGCCAGCCACAATTAGTTACGTGTGAAGGAAGCGCCTCGATTATTAGGTTCGATGATTTGAAGCACGGCACCTTTGAATTCTGCCATCGGACCGATCTCGGCCAATAGTTCTTCGGCGAGTTCTGAGTTCTCAACAACCGCATAGAGAGTTGGTCCCCAAGACGATTGCCCCACTCCTTGCACTCCTAGCTCGCGAAGTCTAGCCACAGCTACTGCTAACTCTTTAGTGGCATAAGCGCCGCCTTGCACGCTCTTGAAGCACTCCCCTGCCCTGTAGCCGTACTCGTACAGCGCTGCTCCAAAGCGTTCACAATCGTTCCGCTCCGCTGCCGGAAGGATCTCCTCGATAGCTAGCCTCAAAAGAGTCGCGGTCGTTGTCTCGGGAATCGCAGGAACTTCATCGAACGCGGTTTGTTCGGCTAAGCCATGAATAGCCTTGTTTGTCGGAATCGTTGCTAGGACGAACCGCCACTCTCTCGGTACGCCAACTCGTTTGGTAAGTTCTCCCAGGGAGTCAGGTTGCGTGAACCCATTCTCCAGGATCAACCCGCCTTGTTCAAACCCGTGTGCGCCAACTGCACTGCGATTGCCACGGCCTACGAGTTGGGCAAGCTCTGCAACAGGAGGAACCTCGTGCCCGAACAACTGAAGCACCCCCGCAGCCGTGGAGAGTGCCAACTGAGTTCCAACTCCCAGCCCGATGTGCTCGCGTGGGGCTTCTGAGACAGCGATCTGCAACGGGTTGGTACCCTCGCCGATTCTCTTCGTAACCCGCTGGGCATAACCAATCACTCGCTCTCCATGAGGTCCGGAAGTGGACCACTGTTTGGCCCTTGCAACTTCGATTACGACCCGCTGCTGCTTAACCATCAGCCCCAAACCACCATAGCTTCGCTGCTGTCCACCGCTTACTCCGAATCGCATCAGTCCAAAATGCAGTCGACAGGGCGCTAGCACTCTAACACTCCTCAACGACGATTTCTCATTCATGTTTTCCATTACTCTGAGTACTGCCTGACGACTGTGGTGTTCTATCAAATCTACATAGTTTGCCGAGACAATGAGAACAATAGAATGAAACTACACGTTGCAATTAGGAGCTTCACTGGGCCTGGGTCGAAGATTGTCAGCGTGGCCACGATCAAAAAAACAACTATAATTGCCACCCATTTTCGCTTCAGCAGTCTCGCAGTCTCATGATGTTTGTCAGGCATAGGTTATTTCCATAGCTTCTTTAGGCTACTGCTTCCTGGCCCGAAGCCGCATACTCACGGCAGCTCTTGTTCAAGGTATCCCTGCAGTTGCTGAAATGCCTTTACGTCCTTCTTATCGCCTGTTTTCTCGACAAGAGGAGCAAGTCGCTCTGCTGCGACTCTAATCTCTTCGGTGGGAAGGTACTCGATTCTCGTCGCTAGGATCGCCAGTTCGAGTACCGCGTGCGACGCACGATTGAATCCGAAATGGTCCCGTAGCGTTCCCTTTTCGACTATTTGCGCGTAGACGTTCGTGAGTTCTTTGCGCTCATCAAGCCCCACGACCTCAAATGCAAACCAACGACAGGCCGTGGTTAGAATCATCCCCTCGAATCCGGATGCCTTGCGAAAGTTCGGCAATTTCTTGAGCTTCCCAATTGCCGCCATAGCAATCAGACCGGCATCGTCGGTCACGTGGAGCACCCCTCGCCTCGTGCGGCGAAGGTTCTCGAAGGTCGTTGAGGTGTTGTAAGGACGAAAATGGATCAGCCGCGCGTCCCCTACACCGAACTGCCGGTCAACAATCGGCCCCATGGGCGAGAGGTTAGTCGTGCCGTCATCATTAATCGTCGTTACGAGACTCTCAAGAATGCGGCCACTATCGCCAAGCTTCGGTAACTCAGCAGGAGGTTCAACGGGTAGGTCGGTCATACCGTGAGTATACCAGCCCACACAATCAAGAAGAATCGGGCTTAGGAATAACAGGCTCAAAAAGTAATGGGCCCCGTAGGTGCCGAGCTGAGTCCTACCGTTTCTGCACGAGGCGGCGGACTGCGATCTTCCCTAGCTGCGAGCGCTGTTGGGTCCGCAGTTACTTTGATATCCGCCAGTTCTAAGAAGTTCGCTAGCAGCTGAAAACCGTGGCCAGTGAGAATCGCTTCCGGATGAAACTGCAAGCCGATGGTCGGAAAATCACGATGAGCAAGCCCCATGATCGTCCCATCGCCGGTGCTTCGCGCGATTATCTCCAACTCCTCAGGCAGAGAATCCTCATCCACGATCAGCGAGTGATACCGACAAACCGTCAGCGGAGAGGGAACTCCCTGAAAAACGCCCTGCCCTGCATGCTCGATCTCCGAAGTACGCCCATGTCGCGGCTCGCTCGCTCGAACCACTTTCGCACCCATAGCAGCCCCAAGGGTTTGGTGTCCCAGGCAAATGCCAAGCAAGGGCACTTCTTGATGAAATTCGCGCACCAATTCCAGCGAGTAGCCTGCTTCACTCGGCGCGCAAGGCCCGGGCGAAAGCACAATCGCCTGGGCCTTCAGGCTGCGAACACTCGCAGCATTGACCTTGTCATTGCGAACAACGTGAGTCTCTTGTCCGAGTAGTTCGAAATAACGGGCGAGGTTGTGAACAAAACTATCATAGTTGTCGACTAGCAAAACCATCGCAAGCCTCGTTGTGACAGCTAAGGAGCGGGCAGAGATTTAGTGTCGGAGAATTTGCAGAGGTGACAAGACCGCGTCGATAATGCATCGACCCCGGTTGCTCCCTGATACTCTACGAGGACAAGTACGGTGATGCAACTCATGACTCTCCTGATAACGAACAATCTCTCCACTGAATACCAAAGCTGGAAGCACTTGGGGACCCTATATCCCAAGGCGCACATACGTTTTATCGCGGCTCAAATACGTTCTGCTATGACTTTTTGTGGCAGGTAGAGGGGGTGGTGACTCCGCACGAAAAATACGACCGCCGCGCCAAATGAAAGCATCTCGATCTGGGCCTGCTGTACGGCACGCGCGTTATTGCTACGCCACCCATCGGCGTTAGCCCTTTTGCCTTGCCATGGCGGCGGCAGTAGCTCCTTACTCAAGTACATTTTTAGATACGGTCTTGTGATCCCAAAGCGATGCGATTGACATTGAGATCTCAGTGGCAAACTATCTGCCGTACTTCTCAGAACGGAAATCGATGGAACTTCGTTCCTCCCCATGTTGGGCGGATTGCATGCCAACGAATTGGTCCAGTACTTGAACGAACCCATTCTGCCAGTTATACGTAGGTCCTGGATCGCTAAGCACAGCTTGGTCGAAAGAGAAGCCAGGGACGGTATCGTTGCCTGCGCCGCGGAGGCATGCCCCTTCATCGACGGCAGCTCAACTTGGCAAAGGCAATAATATTCTTAAGTCTAGCAAACAGATCTGAATATCTCTTTGCAATTGCGTTAATCGGAGTTTGAAATGGAGTGTGTTGTAACTTTTGGCGAAATCATGGGACGTATGGCCTCGCCAGCAAATCTGCGATTGCGACAAACGCGTGAGTTCGAGGTCACCTACGCCGGCGCAGAAGCGAGCGTCGCTGCCTCGATCAGCAATTTTGGTGCGCAGGCTCGTTACGTAACGGCCCTCCCAAAGCATGCTTTGGCCGAAGCAACAATGGATTCGATTCGTGCTATTGGCGTTGACACCCAGTACATCTTGCGTACCGACGAAGGTCGACTTGGTCTCTACTTCTTAGAAACTGGTGCCAACCAACGGCCCAGCAACGTGGTTTACGACCGGGCTGATTCGGCCGTGTCGATCACTCCAGCTGACCAGTACGACTGGGACGGCATATTCGACGGTGCAGGCTGGCTACATCTCAGTGGGATTACACCAGCACTCTCGAAGATCGCCGCCGATGCCACCCTCGTAGCAGCACAGAAAGCCAAGGCGGCCGGTGCGCAAGTATCGATTGACCTAAACTACCGAGGCAAACTTTGGAAGTGGAATGAGCCCATGGCCCCTCGTGATCTGGCACAAGAGACGATGCGAACCATCCTGCCGCACGTCGATGTCGTGATCGCCAACGAAGAGGATTTCCAAGACGTGCTGTGCATTCAAGCAGGTGATACGAACGTCCATGAAGGCGAACTCGACACTTCGCGCTATCCAGACGTAGCTCGTCAAGCAGGTGAACAGTTCCCGAATCTTAGCAGAATAGCCATCACACTCCGCGAAAGTCTTTCAGCATCGCACAACAACTGGGGCGCGATGCTCTTTGATGTAGCGAGTGACAAGGCTAGTTTTGCCCCGTTGGATACGGAAGGAAATTACTGTTCCTACCAGATAAAAAACATCGTCGATCGTGTGGGCGGAGGCGACTCTTTTGCCGCCGGACTGATCTTTGCACTGAATACTCCAGAGCTCAGCGAGCCCCAAACCGCACTGAACTATGCTGTAGCTGCTTCCTGCTTGAAGCACTCCATCAAGGGCGATTTCAATTACTCAACCCGAGCGGAAGTGGAAGCCCTCATGAAGGGCAGCGCGTCGGGTCGCGTGGTTCGTTAATAAATAAAATCGCTTGTTAGCAGGATAGCTGGGCGATCCCAAGAAAGGTCACCCTTCAGCAGCCCTAAGGTCGGGAAACCGCTGTCGTGGGGAGAACCTCGGATTGATTTACCGCAGTTCCCCCCTCATGATTGCTTTCGATTGACCTTGGAGCGGGCGATTTGTGATCGCTCGCGCTTCGTGAGACTTCGCTCCCAGCCAGCAGAGCTTTCGCATCAAGGGCCACGGCGAGCAACGTAGGCACGAGGATGAGCGTAAAAAACGTGGAGACCAACAGGCCGCCCAGCACTACGCTACCCAGCCCGCGATAAAGTTCGCTACCCGCTCCGGGGAAGACCACCAATGGCAACAGACCAAGGACGGTGGTGATGGTGGTCATGAAAATGGGGCGAATTCGTGTGCGAACGCTCTCTAGAATCGCTTCGCGCGGTTGCATATTGTCTTCACGCAGATGATTAAGCGCTTGGTGGACAATCAGAATTGGGTTGTTCACCACGGTTCCGATCAGCACCACAAAGCCCAGCATGGTTAACACGTCCAACGGTTGAAGCACAAACAAGTTGAGCATGCGCAGGCCAAGCAAGCCGCCGACGGCTCCCAAGGGCACACTCAGAATCACGACCAGTGGATAAAGCCAGCTTTCAAACAGCGCCGCCATGAGTAGGTAAGTAATCAGCAGAGCCATCAACACGTTGAAACGTAGCGATTCCCAAGTTTGCCGAAGCTTGTCGGCCGTGCCTGCTAGAGTGATACCGTAGTTCTCGCCCAAAGCGCCACTCTCACGGAGGGGAGCGACGATTTCTTTTTCAATATTGTTCATGGCATCTTCGAGCGCCACATCCGGGGGTGGCGAGACATTGATGGCGATCGAACGCACGCGTTCGCGGTGGTTAATTTGCTCGGGACCGCTGGAGAGCTCGACATCGGCCAGCGCATTGAGTGGCACGAGCTGCCCTATCGGGGTGGCCACGGGGGCAGCACCAATCAAGTGCGTTTGGTTGGCGAATCGCGTCTCGCCAATCAGCGTGAGATCAATCTTCTTGCCCTCGTAGAAATAGTCTCCCACGTAAGCCCCATCGACTAAGCAATCGACGGCAAACCCCAGTTCTGCCGAGTTAATTCCCATTTCGGCGGCTTGCAACAACTTGGGCAGCACATGAACTTCAGGACTAGAGAGATCGAGACTGGGAGTGGGTCGCGCTTGTGCGCCGGGCACGACTTGCATCACTTGACCAAAGACCTGCTGCCCGAGTCCAACCAGCTTCTCTACGTCAGGACCCGAGATTTCGACATCGATCGATCGCCCGGCACCTAATCCCCGTTCAAACAGGCTCGTCTGCTGGGCAAAAGCAATCGAACCGGGCAGCTTACCCCCAACACGAAACACTAGCGGCACCAGTTCGGCAGAGCGAAGCGGATCGCGTGCCCGCACCCCGAGAAATACGCTGCGGCCGCGGACCACGAAGAAAAAGTCCTCAATCGCGGGAGCATCCAGATCGCTGTCCGGCGTCGTGGCATCAACGTCCCAATAGGGGCGCAACTCATCTTCGACCACGGTGCCCAGGCTCATCAACTGGTCGGTATTGTAGCCGGGCGGCGGGATCACAAACCCGATGACTAGGTTGCGATTGCCCGTCGGCAAGTATTCTACACGCGGCCACAGTAGCCAGCTGAGTCCGAGCGACAGGCTGACCAAAGTGACGATGGTCAAAGTGCGGCGGAGTGCACTACGCTGTGCCCAGTCGTTGATGCCAACCACAAAGCCCGTCAGCCGACTTCCGAGCGTTTGGACTCCGCGCAGGACCTTGGAAGTTGAATCTTGTGGCGAGTCGCTATTTGCTATGTCCTCAGTGGCGCTCTTTGCTTTGTCACTCTCGTCTTCGTTGCCCTCCTCTTTCGAGCGACGGCCGGACTTGAAGAGCCGCGCCGAGGCGGTTGGAATCACCGTGACTGAAACGATCAACGAGAGTCCTACGGCTGCGCTAATTGCTAGGGCAATATCTCGGAACAACTGCCCTGCTTCTTGTTGCACAAAAACCACAGGCAAAAATACGGCGATAGTCGTCAAAGTGGAGGAAAGCACAGCGCCGGAGACTTCTTGCGTACCGCGTACCGCAGCTGTGAACGGTGGTTCCTCTAGTTCCGCGAAACGGCGGTAGATGTTCTCGAGTACCACTACCGCGTTGTCGACCAACATACCCACGGCAAACGCCAAGCCGGCCAGGCTGATGACATTGAGCGAACGCCCAAGCGAGTTTAGCACCAGGAAGGTGCCGATGATGCTGATCGGGATTGCCAATCCTACGACCATCGCGCCACGAGCAAACCAAAACCCTGCACTCAGCATCACGGCGAGCGTGACCACGAACCACCAAGGCGACAAGTAGGCAGCCGCCAACGCCGTGGCCAGCAGCAGAGGAATCGCGATGAGCGTGCGCACGCCCAGGTGCAGAAACGCCATCAACACGACCATCGTCAGAGCACCGCCGACGAAAATATTCTGTTGTACGAGGTTGACTGACGAATTAATGTAATCCGTCTCGTCGTAGACCTGCGAGAGCTGCAATCCGCGAGGTTCGAGCAGCGTGCGGTTGAGTTCCTCGTTAACTTTGCGCAGGCCCACCATCACATCTAGCACATTGGCGCCGGTCTCGCGGATGCAGTTGATGGCGATGCTCGATTCGCCAAATCGGCGCACCAGTCCGTCCGGCTTCTTGTAGCTCCGGCGCACCTCGGCCACGTCGCGCACAAAAACGGGCGCGCCATCTCGCACGGCTAGGAGCTGGTTCTCTACGTGTTCAGGCGAGTTGAACTCGCCGAGCGCCCGCACCACGTACCGCCGTTTGCCTTCCTCAAAGTATCCAGCAGAGGTGTCTTTGTTCTGTCCACGGAGCACATCACGGACTTGCCCGAGCGTGACGCTGCGTGAGGCGAGCTTTTCTGGGTCGACAATGACCTGCATTTCATCTTCGAGACCGCCGATCACGTTCGACAACGAAACGCCATCGACACGTTCGAACCGGGCTTCGATCTCATCTTCGACAAATCGCTTTAGTTTAGGAATCTCCAACTCAGGCGGGGGCAACAGCGTGGCTACCTCTGGGTGTTCTATGGCCAACTTTCTAAGTCGCAACATCAACAGACCAGAGTTATCTGCATTCCGGGCCTTATCGAGTTGCGACTTGAGATCGGGATGCTCGGCAACCAATTGGTCGATCCGCTCTTCGCTCGGCGGGAGAGCGCTCAAGATGAACCAGGCAATCGCGTTAGCGTTGGGATCGCTCGTCGCAATAACCGGCTCGTCAGCGTCTTCCGGGTAAACGGGCACCTGATTCAACCGGCCGTCGACCTTCGAGCGCAGGGTATCGATGTCCGCCCCCACGGCAAATTCCAACGTGATGACACCTTGTGAGTCGGAACTGGCCGAGGAGAGCTTTTGCAAGCCTTCCACACTCTTGAGCTGCTCTTCTTGCTCGACCACAATTTCGCGTTCCACCTCCTGCGGGCTAGCCCCGGGCCAACGTGTGGTGACTGTAATGGTGGGTATCTCCACCTCAGGCGTCAACTGCATCGGCATTTCAAACAGCGCAATCGTGCCGAATAGCGTCAACAGCAATACACCGACTGCTACCTTAATTGGATTGTGGACAAAGGCGTCTATGAGATTCATGCGAAACTTGTGCGGGGGTCATTGGGTGGGAAGATCGGCAATAATATTCAGCAGTCTTACTTGCGACTGGGGGATCAATCGCTCGTTGCCCTGGACTACGACAAATGCGTCAGGCTCGATGGCACCGAAGATCTGAATCCAGTCCCCATGAGCCACACCCAGTTCAATTACGACGGATTGCACCTTCCCCAAATCGCCTTCCTTGGTAGCATCGGCGACCGTGAACACCATCGGACGCGGTCCGCCAAGCACAATAGCGTCTTTGGGGACCAGCAGCGCCTGTTGTGGTTTTCCCACCGGCAGCGCTGCGCGAGCGACCATCCCGGCTTGGACCAAAGGGCCAGAGGAAGTGACTTCGTTTATAACTCGGATTTTCACCGGGAAGGTGCGAGAACGTTCATCCGCCTGCGGCACGACCGCTTCTACTTTGCCGATGAATACGCGGTCTGGCAAGGCAGGGATTTCCACGCGTACATCAGTGCCAAGTCGAATAAACGGCACGCTTTGTTCAACGACCTGCACCACGACATCCACCTCATCTAACGCGGCCACCTCGGCCACCGGATCGCCCCGGTTGACCCATTGACCTGCTTCGGTGTGTTCTTTCACAACATAACCTGCGAAGCGAGAAATAATCGTGTGCTTCTTGATTTGATCGGAGAGCTTCTCGACCACTGCCTGCTGGAAGGCGACTTGTGCCTTCCCTTGGTAGATCACCTCGGGCCGCGGGCCTGCGACTGCCAGTGCGTGAGCCGCCTTCATGTCTAGATAGAGCTCCTGCCGCTCAATCAACACTGCTCGGGCTTCCGCTAGCACGTCCTCAGTAACGGCTCCCCGAGTCTCTGCTGCGGTTTCCAACCGCTCCACACGAGCCTGCTGAAAGCGTTGTCGCGCATCGGCTGCGGCCATGCGCGAACGGGCTTGCTCTATTTCTTCTGGGCGCGTGCCGTTCTCTAGCTCTAATAATTGCTGCTGTCGAAGTTGCAATTCTGCCTCAGCCGAAGCTAACTCCAGCTTGATGGTTTCCGTCAGTAGCTGCGCTAATTTTTGCTTCGGTTCGACGCGGTCTCCTTCTTCGACCGGAAACTCGACGACGCGCCCATCGACTGCGCTGCCAATGATGGCGTGTCTGCTAGGCATCACAGTGCCAACAAAGCCCTGCGCAGCGGTCACGTTTCGCTGGGCGACCCTGGCAACAACCACCGGCGCAGGGGGCCGCTCAGGCTGCGCACGCACTTTGCCTGAGATTGCTACGTTCAGAGTTGCTAGGCACAGCAGCGCTGGTTTCAGCATGGGAGGACGTTGGAAGAATTCAGAAATCGCTAACATTCTCATTCACTTTGGTTAAGAGTCGTTTCAATTGTGCAATCTCCGCGCCACTCATGCCACGTACCGCTGCTGTGCGAACCTGCCGTGCACACTCGGCCACCTGTTGCCAAAGTGCCTCGGCCGAGGGGAGCAAATGTATTGAATTGCAACGCCGATCGTCGGGGCAACACTGCCGCTCGACCAACCCGCTGCGTTCCATGCGATTAAGAACCCCCACCAAGCTGGGTGGCTCGATCATCATCTTCCCCGCCAACTCAGATTGTGTCTGCGGACCATCTAACTCCAGAAAACCCAAGACCTGAGCCTGACGAAACGTGATCCCATGCGGCAAGAGACGCTCGGCGATTGCGCGGCTATAGCTCTGGTGAGCCAGCGTCAGCCAGACTCCGACACTCTCCTCAAAATCGTACTTCATGGGCCCTGCCGGAGAGATAGTTAACGCGTTAACTATCTTAGCCTCAGGGAATACTTATGGCAATTCACAGTGAAGTCCGTGCTAGAAGGATCCCAGAGGCCGAAACCACGTCATTATGACCGAGAAGCTCGGCTCGAACCTAGCGAAGGGTGACCGAGCCATTCTATCAAGAATGGCAGCTTGAACTCCGATTCAGACTCAATTTCTGAGAAACGAGGCAGTGAAGTCCATCCCCGAGAGGCGTTGGGGCGCCGGCAAGGTTTTTCCCAGCAACCGTAAGGTGGGTTGCCAAGGTGCGTTTCTGCTACGCGTCTGATGGTAGCGACCGGCGAGGCGATGAGATGCATCCGTCCGTCAGTAGTATCCGTCCGTAGAATTGCGGAGCCTTCCCTGACTCCCAACCTCGGACGCCGATCCGATCTGCTTGGCTAATTCCAATCCTTTGGCAATGTCGCGCTCGGCATAGACTTGGGTAACATCTGCAGCGCTGTGACCAAGGATGATCTGCACTGCCTCTAAGCCGAACTCTCTGCGGATCTCGATTACCGTCGCATGCAGGAGCCGGTTAGGGGCTCCAACGCGCTATGCCTGCCCTGTCACAGGGGCTAGCGGACCCCACGGTGAGAGCTGCTGGTCGAATAATGACCACCAACTGCTCTGTAGAAATCCTTCTCAGGGCAGAAATTACCGTTCCTGGCGTTCGGCCTAATATTAGAACCGCTACAGGGCCGCACTGTCGAACGTCGACAGGTAACTGAAACTCTTTGCTAGAAAGCCCTTAGAGAAAGTACACCCCGGAGGATTCGAACCTCCAACCTTCGGATTCGTAGTTTTCTGAAGTAGGCGGGTCGGCGTCCGAATAGGGTTTAAATGGCGGATACAGCCGAATCTCAGTTTCGGCAAATATGCTACCAGAGTCGATTAAAGGTCCAAAGTGGGTACACATTTCAGTGGGTACCCACCTACCGCGATACCAGTCCGCCCCCAACTTCACAAGCCGGCATCGCTCTGAATAGCAGCTGTTCTACCTAAGGCTCTCCTAAGTACGAATACTCAGTTGCCTCCCTGGGAGGCAACGTGTATCGAGTCTCAGACTAGTGGTGAAGCCAGACGGGGCCCAGTTTCTTCAAAGTGACGAAGTTCTGCGTAGATAGGAAAGTCACTCACCGCAGCCCTCGCATCGCAGCCGCTGTTGCTGCTCTTGATACTGACGCTCTAGTTCTCGCACTAGCGAAGCCATTCAAAGGCGATTAGTCACCGGTGTTAGAACGTCCGTCAGTCACTCTCTGTTGCTGAAGTTGGCCTGTTCCCCAAAAGCTGATCCATATGTTATGAGAGTCTCACCCGCCGATGATGGCAAGGAGACTCATGATGTCGAAACCTGGAAGAAAGAAGCGGCATTCGCCGGAGCAGATTGTCAAGAAGCTACGCGACGCCGACGTGATGCTCAACACGGGCAAAGACGTGGCTGCCGTGTTGCAGTCGATGGAGATTAGCGAAGCGACCTACCACCGCTGGCGTGCGCAGTACGGCGGTGTGAAGGCCGAAGAAGCGAAGCGACTGAAAGAGCTTGAAGACGAGAACAAGCGTCTGAAAGAGATCGTGGCTGACCAGCAACTCGACATAAAGATGCTGAAGCACCTGACAGAGGGAAACTGGTAAGCCCTGCTCGGAAGCGTGCGGCCGCCTCAGAACTTCAAGAGAAGTTCGAGGTCTCCCAACGCAGGGCTTGTTCAATGGTCGATCAGCCGCGTAGCAGCCAGCGTTACGCGGCGAAGCCGCGTGAAGATGAACAGAAGCTGGTGAAACGCATGCTCGAATTAGTACGTGAGAACTGCCGTTACGGCTATCGCCGGATTGCCGCTTTGTTGCGTCAAGAAGGCTGGCAGGTGAACATCAAGCGTGTCTATCGCCTGTGGCGTCAGGAAGGACTGAAAGTGCCTCAAAAGAAGCGGAAGCGGAGACGATTGGGCGTGAAAGAGAATGGCTGTTATCACCGTCGTGCTGAGCACAAGAATCATGTCTTGGCCTGGGACTTTATCTTTGATCGGACCACCAGCGGTAGCACGCTGAAGTGCTTATCGATCGTCGATGAATATACGCGAGAATGTTTAGCATTGAAGATCGATCGCAGCATCACCAGTGAGGATGTGCTCGATACACTGGCGGAGTTGTTTGCCATGCGTGGTGTGCCTCGGCACATTCGCAGCGACAATGGGCCCGAGTTCATTGCGAATGCCGTGCAGCGTTGGCTTAAGCAGTTAGAGATTGAGACGCTGTACGTGGCTCCTGGGAGCCCGTGGCAGAATGGTTATGCGGAGAGCTTTCACAGCCGCGTGCGTGACGAGTTCTTTGCGATTGAGGAGTTTGAGAACCTCGGGGAAGCACGCAAACTAGCTGCCGCTTGGAAAGAGAATTACAACCACCGTCGTCCGCACAGTTCGCTGGGGTACGTCGCCCCGGCAGAGAGATCCCCCAGTCCCTACTCTCATAAGCTGTAGTACAGGTTTTGAGGGCAGGTCACTGGTCAGTGCTAGATCCTTGAGAGCAGTAAGTTTGTTAGTCTTCGGCAGGCTTTGCCTTAAGCGTACTTAAATAGGCTACCAGATCGGCCAATTCAAGCGGTGAAATCAGTCTGTGCAGACCACTAGGCATTAGAGAGACATCGAGTTTCTCAAATTCTTCTAGTTCATCCCGCCGAAGCTCTCGCACCAAGGCCTTGTCAGTCTTGAGCGTGATCGTCTCTTCTGACTCACTAATTAGAATGCCAGTAATCGCTAACCCCCCATCGGTAACCGCTATATAGGATTCGTAATTATGGCTAATTGCAGCACTGGGGAAGAGGATTGACTCGTACATGCCTGTGCGACTGAGCTTGTTGCCGATTTCAGCTAGTGATGGCCCAATCTCGTTGCCTTCATTACCGAATTTGTGACACGACGCGCAATTGGCTTTGCCCAAAAAAAGCTGCTTGCCGCGATCAGGGGCCCCTGGCAATCTCATCCACTCAGCTATTGGCAATTGTTCCGATTCAGTCTGATCGCCTTCCGATTGTAGCAAAACTACGCGCTGACTAAGCTCTGTCCACGGGCTAGTTTTCAATGCAAAATGAAGTGTTCTTCGCATTGACTGATCTAGCTGGTCTTTCTCAGCGAGCTTCACAAGTTGCTCAGCTCCTGACTTGCTAGTTGCGATTGACCGAATTGCCTCACGGCGTAAATCAGGATCAACATTCGAGTCATTGACTAAGGGCTCTAATAGCTTCAGAGCTTTAGGCTCCATCGTCAATGCAAGCATTCGAGCTAACTGCGTGCCAGAGATGCCCCCTGAGCTGAGTTGTGACTCAAGTGGCTCGGTAAAACTTTGCTGCACTAGGAAACGCAATAGCTCTACTCCCTTGCCTGTATCAGCAAACTTGCCCAAAGATTGCGTATACAGATCAATGTAGCGACTCTCAACCTGATACTGCATTACCAGGAAATTGCGTGTGTCGTCGTGGGTGATATTCTCTAGCACTTGAGAGAGAACTTGATGAAATCGGGGACCTAAGGTTTCAGGAGATAACCGTTTTAGTGCTTCACTGGCAATCAACTCCCACCTCTGAGGAGGTAAATCCCGGCTATTTTCTATCAGGTCCAACAACAGTGTGTTGCGATTCTTTGCCTCATTGAAGTCGATAGCACGAAGAAGCATTGGCAACTCCTCACTGGGAGTTGCAGGATCAGCCAACAAAGCTGTTAGCATCTCTAAGGTTCTCGTGCCTCGTGATCGCCAAATCAATTTACGCCCGGCAGGTGTTCGCCAAGCCTCGCTGCCAACACGATTAAGCCACTTATCTAGACAACGATCCCACTGCATCTCAGCTGATAAGCCTAGTGCTTCCAGATACCAACGGTCGGTCCCGTCAAACTGTTCAGCAAGCCGTGCCCACAGTTCACAGGAAAAACTGTGCTGGTAATAGCGTCGTAGCGCGATTGCTGCTGCCCGCTGCACTAGTGTGGAAGGGTCATCGACTAATTCATCCAGCAATGACTGAGCAGTCACGATATCCAAATTCGTCGTCATGCGAGTTGCTGCTGCACGCACACGCTCATCCGGATCTTTGGCTGCTTGCTTCAGATGACTTGCACCACTCTCCGGCAGAAGGGTTAACAGCCAATAGGCACGTGCACGCGCTCGCGCATCAGCATTGTGAGAGAGCTTCAATAGTGCTTTCTCCGCCCCAACTCCCTTTGCAGCCAACGCAGACCAAGCTGAGAAGCGAGCGGAACTGTTACCGCTACACAAAGCAAGGCAGGCACTGTCTGGGTTTTCATAATCTACCTTACTGCAGTGGTATTTGGATCCTCTAGGCGCTATGCGATAGATCCGTCCACGATCGATGTCTGCCTGACGGTGCCCTCCTAATCCTGGATCATACCAGTCAGCAATCAATAATGAGCCATCCGGTGCGGTCGAACTATCAACGGGACGAAACCATGGATCGTTACGACCATCGATCAGCTCAATCGTTTCTGCTGTATAGCCAGAATCCTGCTTAACAGGTAAGTAAACACGCACTACGTTGTGCCCTGGATCACAGTGAACAACTCCCCCTCTAATGCGATTCGGTAACAAGTCAGCCTCATAGACCTCAACTCCTGCTGGCGAACCACTGCCGTTGTTGAGTACGTTAGGAATCGAGCCAGGATCATTTTGATGCCAATGACGTTCTGGGATTTCCAAGCTCATTCCCATTCGGCTGTTTGTGCGCCAACTCTTCCCGCTTACCTCGTCTGTATAACCGTAATTGCCACCGTTGAGAGTGTAGCAGAATCGTGTTCCGCGATTACCATCGTCATCGTTATCGGTAAACCATACACGTCCAAAAGCATCGACGGTCAGCTCATAACTGTTGCGGATATTGTGGGCCAAGACTTCAAACTCTTTGCCAGATAGGTCTTGCCGAAAAGCCATGCCTTGTCTATACGGATTACCATTCTTTTGCACGGTGCGACCGAAGATGTCCACTACGGCTTTTCCATCTGGCTTGAAAACGCCGTGGTGCTCGTTCCCTATATTCCAATAGAGGCATCCGTCCGGACCAAAAACAAACGCATGCGCTGAGTGATCGTGTTGCAAGACTCCCGTGTTAGTGAAGAGTAAGGACTTCTTATCGGCTCGACCATCACCATCTTCGTCGGTAAACATAAATATGTTAGGAGAACAGCTGACGATGACTTTGTTGCCCAGCACACAAATCCCCATTGCCGAATTGACGTCGTGACCTTGGTAGAATACAGTTGAGATGTCCGCCAGCCCATCACCGTCCTTATCTTCTAGAATCAGAATGCGATCACCAGCAACTCGTTTCCCTTGGTTCTTGCGATAGTTAACTACATCGCATACCCACACGCGTCCGAGGTCATCGACAGTGATATTCGTCGGATTAGCAATCATCGGCTCAGATGCAAATACTTGAACCTCAAGCTTATCTAAGACCTTGAATGAAGCAACGGTTTGCTCCGCTGTTCGGGGGCCATCGGCGCGCACGAGCTTACTTTCGCATAGCCATGCAGACCAGCAGGTAACGAGTAGTAGAGCTATTCGAGGGAGCGAAGAATTCACCATTGCTCGTCGTCCAAAGTAGCGCGTAGTCTTCGCCGTCGCTAGGCCAATCATAATATTGCAGTGAGAGTCGCTTAGTGCGACACCAATCTCAATATTCTTTGATATGCAACGTTGAGCTGCTAGGTTGCGTTTCACAATGGACTCTTTGCTGTAGGGTAGGATGGGTTTAATAGTGTGAGAAATGCCTGACGTAGTTCACACGACAAACTGAGTGTATGAAGAATGCCATTCAAAAGAAGGCTAACTTTTAAACGCATTCTCATCTGAATCAGCGCGATTAAAGGGTAGTGTCACGTACGGATTTGACATAGGCGCGGTTTAGGCAGATTGTTTTTGGACGGTATGGCCTGTTGATTGAGGTTTTGGAGATCGTTGTGGACAGATTAGTGCAGAAGTGGCTTCTCAGGTATCACCACAGTTTCATCACAGAGTTGAGTTCGGGGCTGTAGGCGAGAGCTTTGCCAAGCTCACATGATCGTCACTCGCAATGCTTCGACAAAGTGCCAGTACTGGCACTCCGATTGACGGCCTGCTGTGGCGCATGAATCCTTCTTTGCCCACTTCAAAGCCTCACCGCATGCTCGGCACTAAGCCGTTCACGTTTCAGCATCGAGAGTCTCCTTTAGACCACCATTGACAGCTTGAATCTCATGCAATGTGGATCACTGGGAAAGATGGCCATCCCCAGCTGCTGAACCAGTCATTCCAACCTAGCTGCTCACGGTCTCTAATTACTAATCATCGGTTCGAGACTTATCTGTAGGTCTTTCTCTGCTAAATAACCAACACATTCTCGCCACAGTTCTATGCAAGCAGGCCTGTAATTCATGCCTATTTCATCCAGCTCTCTTGAGTTGCGGTGTTTGTTCATATTTGCGAGTGGGAAGATCAAAATCAATTCGGCTCCGTTATCTACTTGCACTTTAAACCGCTTTAGGGTCGCTTTAGGATCTTGAGATTTTAGGCTGCCATATCGGGTCAGTTCTATCATCCCGCCTAGCTTGCTCCCGTGTTTGTTAGTACTTGGCTTTAATTTCATTAGGTTGTGACCAGTCATATATCCTGCAACCAAATAATCGAGTTTCGGTATGCCAGCTATTTTGTCTGGGTCCGCGCCGGTTTCGCGACAAAACCAAAAAGTTGGCGCACTGACCATTGAGCCTTTCCAGTTTGGATTGTCTGAGAACACTTTCTCTGCCAACTCAATTTGTGAACTATAGAGTTTCACCAGAAGTCCTTCACGCCAATCATACCAATGCATCCACAAACTACTGTCTGGCCAATTATTGTCGGGCACTAACCAATCAGAATTGTGCTTCGTAAGTGGTATTGCAGGTAACCCCATATTGGCTTTTGAGTTTGGAGCAACAACTTTCGTGGTTACTGGAAACTTGGCGTTATCCGCATCTGGATAGCTGCGATTCTTAAGAAACTCGCGAAAAGACTCCAGGGCAGCCACCGAATATGTTGGACTAGTCCAGTACGTACTTATTCGCTGGAAGTGTGCTTTTTCTCCGGGGTCTCCAAGAATAGTTTCGTCAATGTAGTACAACTCTCGCGGTTTAAGTAAATTCATGATTCTCTCATAGCGGTCATAAAGCTCGCTATAGGATTCAGGATTGCATAAATCCCAGCTTCCTTTGGAAATCTTTCTCAGCCCAGTTTTCGGATCGAGTTGAAAGGCATTCCATGTTTCTCCATCAGACTTCGAATACAGAGTCTTCGGTTTTACTCCTAAGGCAACGCCGATACCATTCTTGTGTATAATTTCGGCCACGCTTATGTAGAATTTCAACGCTTCGGAATTCCCTAGTATTCCATTCTCCCAGATTGAAGGTCCTGACCAAGCTATATTGATGGGGGTTTGCTTCATGGATGCATAGAAGTCTTCTATTTCTCTCAAACTGTTCCGGTGGCTACTATACTTGAATGCGTCACCTAGACCGACGGTTAATACTTTCTGAGCGTGAAGTGATGGTGTGGTCAACAGCAACAACCATATTGTTGATCCGTAGATGATGCGTTTCATGAATTTACCTATTCTCGGAAAACTAAAATCCCTGAGTCACCGTGACGTACTTCTATTTCTATTGGACATTCGGGAGTTGCACGGTTTACGCCAAGTAATACTTCGCACATGTGAGGTTAAACCGTGGCAGATGGCATTTCCGTTTCAGCAACTTGATCCTGCTTGCCCCTCCAGCATCCTGACTCTCCTCGTGTGAACTTCTCGGTAAGATGGCTTTCAATCTGCCGACGCTTCCACCCCCTGGAGATTCTCTTGTCGATTGCTTCTAGCGAAATAGCTTCAACAACCGGATCCGACGCCTCGACACTCATAGCACCAACTGCGACAGCCTTTTCGAGGGCCTCACCAGGGTTTGCATCCCGGGATATCGCGGCAAGAAATCCTGCGATCGTTCGATCGCCGGCCCCATTGGTGGAGGCAACTTCCACCTCGAAGCACGGAGCATACAGCTCGCGGGCCACCCACTCTGCTAGGTCTCGTTTCCCATCATAGAATCCGTGAGTAATCCTCTCTGCGTCCGAGGAGCTTTTCAAATAGAGGCCGTGCGAACCAAGTTTCAATACGACAATACCTGCTCCCAACGAAATCAAGCGATCCGCAGTTTGACTCAACAGGTCATGATCGAAGGTATCAACTTGCCCCGCTTCTGCCAGCTCGTGATGACGTGTGGGATCAAGCATGAAGAGGACCTCTTCGAGGCTCGGCATAAATAGAGCTACATGGGGCAACACGCGTTCTAGCCATGCGCTCCAGTTAATTTCTCCAGCCGGAGCAGTCGGGTCGGGCATCGCCATGTCGAGCGATGTCATGGGGCCCTGCTCTTTGACACTTCGAAAGAGCCTTGCCATTGCTGTTCCGCCATCCTCCCAGAATCGCTGCATGAGCGGTGGATACCCAAAGTGAAATAGCTTTGCGCCTTTGAGCAGCTCAAGCTGAATGTCTTCTGCCGAGAAAGTATCATTCGCCGCTGGAAAATGCAGGAAGGAACGATCAACACCCGATGGCATAATCACGATCGAATAACTGGCATGCTCACCTGGAGCAACAATCATCCCGTCTGCAAGGTCACTGCTGGTGTTCTGTAGAATGTTGAGTATCTCATTTCCAAAAGAGTCATCGCCGATTTTTCCCATCAGGGATGTTCGCACGCCAAGCTGATGTAGTGTCAGACCTACATTGGCAACACAACCTCCGGTAACGTGAGCTGCCGGGCCAATTACTTTTAACTTGCCCGGTTCAATAAGGGTGTTCGCTGAAACGGTCTCTTGAGGGAACTCTGGAATAATGTCCAAGCAGATGTGGCCGGCGACAACGACTTCAGGCCTCGGCCTCTCGGGCCCTTTTTCCTGACTCTCTCGCCCCGAAACGGCTGAGGTCGTCTTGCTGGAATAGTCGAAGTAGCGATTGGTCGCATGTAGGTCTTCTTCTAAGGTGCGAAACGGCCTTATGCCAAGACCTGCTAGGTCGTTGTGGTAAGAGCGAACTGCTTCTGCCGCATCGGTAAACTGGCCATCAGCCAAGTAGCGGAGATGCTTGATAAAGGTGAGTTGATGCTCGGAATTGTTGATCATTCGACCATAAAGGGCCACACGAGCACCATATTTTTTGGCTTCCCACAACTGCTGGAAGGCGTCATAGGTTGTGCCGGATGAACCGCCGAGAATCCCCACCACGAGCGAAGAATCGTAACTGACCAGCTCCTCTAGCGATGCGGCGCCGTGATAAACCATCTTCAGAAACAGTGGACGACCTCGCTCCGTAACGCCAGCCAGTGCTCTCACGATATGGTCGTTAACAAACGAACCTACGTCTGCGATAGGATTGACGGGGCAGTTCGGATCAAAGATTTCCAGAAAGTGGCGAAATCCTTTGCGTTCGGCTTCCAGACAGAATTCGCGATAAGCTGAAAGAGCTTGTGCATCGAGCACGGTGTCGTTATTGAAGGTGATCGAATAGAGACCCAGGTCTGCTCCAAGCTGACGTTCTTCCCGCTGGCAGTCCGCCTTACCGCACATGGCATGGTCGATCGAGGCAGAACGAAATGGACGTGACGGTTGCTCCGAGTAGATGCCTCCCCGTGCCAGCCAGATATCGGTCGTGTCATTAGCACGAATTGCAGGGGTGACACGACTTTGGTCAAACAGACGCTCGTTGAGGGTGAGCACTTCGTTGGTACTCGCACTCATCAGCATGATGTCGATGAGACCTTGCTGAGTGTTTTGGCGAATGATGTCGCGATACTCTTGCAACGATCGGAATTGTTTCGATTCTAAGTTCTTGCCGGGAGCAGCAATCCCGAAGGCCATGTCCGCATCCTTAGCGTCGGCAAGAAGGAACTCATCGCAGGAAGGATCGTCGAGAATGCGAGTTAGCTTCTCATCCAACGTCTTATTGGCATGGTCTGGCATATCGTTGACTGTACAGTTCTTTCAGAAAGCTAAGCTAACAGGAGTGCTATTACCGTGCTGATTACGTCACCATTGCTTCAATGCATCTCTGTTTCGACGCTGCCGATTCCACCACGATAGAAGTTGAAACGGACTTGGGGATGATCGGCCAGCAGCGACATCGGTACAGAACTATCGGGGATCTGTTTCGCAATCATCAAGGCACTCAATCGCATGCCAAACGGGTTGTCGTGGTGACCCGGATGCCAAATCGACACACAATCGGCCTTCCAAGTCTCTACGGGGCCGACCGTTGCGGCGCGAATGGGCACTTGGGGAACGTAGCCCCCTCCTGAGGTACGCGCATTCTGGATGACCGTCATGGGATGCAAGTCGGTGATGCGGGTTCCTAACTGGCGATACTCTTCAGGTGTTGGTGGTGCATCCTGATAATCGCCTTCTCGCTTAGGCGGATCGTTAAATGCCCAATGCTTGACTTCGCCTTGTCCACCTTGCATCAGTGCGCATCGCACTTCATCGTAGCTCTTGGAGTAGGCCTCCAAGTCCGTCGGGAAGTGTATGTTTTCTGTGGGCATCAAGAGTTCAGGTCGAATGCGGTTAAAGCAAAGTTCCATGTCGGCTTTGGCAAACGAGAGAGGATGATCGGTGGCGACCGGCTTACCATCTTCGATCCATTCATCCATCCCCCAAAAGTGAGCGTCATGGAGTTTGAGGTCGAGCGCGTTAACCATCCGTGCCACGAGAGGCAATTGTTCCGTCGGACCAATCGGACCGCAAATCCCTACAGGATTGTCGGGGGTCGCTTGCCGCCAAACCTGAATGTATTCGAGTGCTTCGGCGCAGAAGAATTCCTCCAGGGTGTCGTAGAGGGTCACGACGAATCCGTCTCGCGATAGCCCCGTCAGATCGTCAGCCGTTAGTCGAGCCGCATCTTTGAGAATCTCCGAGTCGAGTGTCGTATAGTCCCACCAGCCAGGTGCCACTTTGCTTATTGGACGTCCCATCGTTCTAACTTGCCTCCTAATAGTTCGTGCAGAATGTCGGTTTGAGGAAACGGATGTCCCCGGTGTTGGATGAAGGCTTCGGCATACTCGGTGCCAAGTTCGGTGCCTCGCTGCTTACTGTGCCGTTTCATCGACTCAATGTATTCATCCATGCCGTGGTGGGAGCGTAGCCACTCACGCTGCGAAGCGTGACAGGCGAGCATCTCGCTCTTCCGGTCAATCTGTTCTGAAATATCGATTCGAACAGACGGCTTCACCAGCTCTCCAGAGTAGGGGTCGCTCCCCTCGATCGGATCGCAATAGTAGAGCCAAGGGATAGTCGAGCCTGCCAGAAGAGGCAATGGTGACGCATTGGGTATCGGGAAACCAAAAGCGGCACTGCGAGCCAGTTGATGCACTTGCTCGTGGTCGAGCATGTAGTCGTGACGCGGATGCGTGAAGACCAGGGAGGGGGCTACTCGACGGAACAAGTCAATTGCCTTTCGATTCGTCTCTTTCTCAAACACGACATTGACATCGCGTTCCTCCAGGCAGTGATAAGTGGCGCCGAGTACCCGAGCGGCAGCGACCCCTTCGGCGCGACGTATCTTTGCTATTTCTTCTGGAGGCAAGGAGGCTGACCCGCAATCACCGGGAGTCGCGGTCGCAATGTGCGTTTCCCAGCCCAGCTTGGCAAGACGTAGCAGGGTGCCAGCACAGAGAATCTCCGCGTCGTCGGGATGTGCTAGGAAGGCTAATGCGACACGTCGGGTTGTCAGGGTGGAACTGGCCATAGAATCCATGACTCAAATCTTTTGGTAGGTAGGTGGTATCACTCTGAGCTAATTCACTGGAAGCCACCTTTGTCGTGGCCTGCGCACTTGAGAAGCAAGTGCACGAGTCTCGCCTAGGTTAGTGAAAGAGCCTTTTGGGGATTGAGAGAGGTAAGCATGCATATCGAATCTTCATCGAGATGTAGGTGATTGCGAAGGTTATCAGCACTCGTAGTCATGGTTGCAACCGAACCTGCCAAATGAGATTTGTCACCAGCAATCGATGTCACTCCATACTCGTCAACATCGACCTGTTGCCCTCCGATGGTGTACTGCCCTGGCCCCAGGCCGGCGGCGGAGATCGCATCTGTCACAACAATCGATCGATCAACGCCTGCGACTTGGAGGTAGTTGCCAAGTGCATAGAACGGAATGTGTACTCCATCGGCGATAAAACAGCACCAGAGGTGATCTGCAAAACTGAGTACTCGCTGAATGACATTGTCGTGGCGGTCAATCTCCTTGGGACATCCATTGCCTACATGAGTGAACATGGACAGTCCTGAATCGACTGCTGCTCGCAAGACATCAAGCGGTGCTTCGCAATGTCCGGCTGAGACGATTACTCCCTCCTGAGAAAGTCGTTGAGTTACCTTTAGTCCGCCGTCACGCTCAGGTGCCAGTGTCACTATGCGGGTTAGTCCTTCTGCCGCCTCCAGCAGTTGGAGCATCACCTCGGTATCCGCAGGCCGAACAGAATTTGCCGGATGGGCACCAACATACCCTGTTCGTTCGTTGATGAAAGGTCCCTCAATGTGAATGCCTTGTATGACCTTACGTACGATCTCATCTTCGTCGCGAGCCCGAACAATTCGCCGGAGTCGCGAAACCATGGCATCGATATCATCCGTAATGACCGTAGCCAGGATCCCTTCCACGCCATCGTTCGCTAAGCGTGTACACGCGCGGTGATAGTCTCTACCACTAGCATCGTCGGAATTGAAATCAACGCCGTCGTAGCCGTTGACTTGCAGGTCAAAGTATTGGGGGCCGTTAATCATGGATTCCTTGCTTCCTAGCGGGTGGCAGACATGGATTCTGACAGTTTGCTTGCGGCGGGTGGATCCAGGAAGATGGTCGTTGCCAGGTGCGATTGCAAGATAGATGCAGGAACATCCTGGGTAATCGGCCCTTCAATGACCTTCGCCGTTGCATCTGCCTTCCGTTCGTCGGGAACGCTACAGACAATGGCGTTTGACTTGAGGATTTGCCGAACAGACATGCTAATTGCCTGAGTTGGGATCTCTTCAAACGTCGAAAACCAGCCTTCGCCAAGTTGTTGGCGACGACATGCCTCGTCCAGCGAAACCACCAAGTAAGGTACTTCCGTATCAAAATCGGCAGGAGGATCGTTGAAGGCAAGATGGCCGTTTTCGCCTATGCCTATCAGGGCAACATCAATCGGATGAGCTGTTATCAGATCGGATAGGCGAGAACATTCATCGGCAACTTGCTTAGCCATTCCATCGATAAAATGGAAAGCTTTCAACGGCACCTTGGAAACAAAGCGTTCGCTAAGGTACTTGCAAAACGAGGCCGGGTGATCTGTGGAAATCCCAATATATTCATCCAGGTGAAATCCCGTAACTTGCTCCCAAGGAATATCCTTCTGCACTATCAATGCAGCCAACGTTTCAAATTGGGAGGCTCCCGTGGCAACGACAATATTGGCAGAGCCTCGTTCGGCAACGGCCTGCTTAATCAACTCACCAGCTTTGGAAGCAGCCAGTTCTCCCATTTCTCTTGTGTCTTTTGAAATAACAACGTTCATCTTTCTCGTCCTTTCGCGGTTAAGTTTAGTAGGTCAAACCTTGACTTGTTGTGCAGGTTGTTGCGTGTGAATTGGTTTTATACTCGCAACACGGTTCCCAGCTGCTCACATCTTGCATTGCTTGGTTTTCGAATGCTGATTGCCATCCAAGGGCCAGTAAGGTGCCGCAATGTTCTTGTCACTGACGGGATTTCGCAGTTGCTCGTCATGGTAGGGCGCAGCAAGTGTGACCTTCGGTGTATTCGATGACAAGTAGTCACCGCAAGTACTAATGACGTAATGGCAGATTTGTTAGACATTGGCTCCAATGTGAATTCCCGCAGGCACTTGCGCCGTTTGCAACCAGAGTTTACATGCGGTACGTGTAGCCAAGACAAGCGTGACGACACACCCCAAACTGCATACTCCAATCAGCCAAGCTGGGCAGGAAACGCGATCACGCACATCTCGGCGTGTTGCCAGGTACAACAGCGACAGCGCTAAGAGTGGTGATCCAAGAACGGTCAGTGCTTGCGCAAATATGATTACGCCCACCGGGTTCTCTCCTGCAATAGTGGCCCAAATCGCGACGGCCATTCCAAAGAGCATAGCTGCCACGGTCAGCGTTTTTGACCAAGGGGAATCCATCGAATTACCCAGTCCAAGACCATCGGCTAGCAATAACCCGCCTATCATCGCATTGATCAAGAATGGACTAAAGCAAGCTGCGAAGATCCCACATGAGAACAAAATTGTTGCGGCCGGGCCGAACAGGGGTTCCAACTGTCTAGCTACATCAGCTGCACTCCTCAGCTCATGGGGTGACATTGTTCCATGCAATATGGTGGCCGACGTTATCATAATCATGGAACTACAGGCCCCGAGCACCGAGATACCCACAATCGAATCGACTAGGCCTTGTTTCAGCTGAGTGCTAGTCCAGCCTTTCTCTCGGGCCAAATAACTTTGATAAAACGCCCCGGCAACAGAAAACGTAGTTGCCACCAACCCTTGAATTGCCCACAACGGATCGACGATTTGGCCAGTCCCATCAAGTCTCGGCCAGAATCCACCAGCCAGTTCCGAGGGGATACGTGGCACTAAGCCTGATAGTACTTGGCTTAGCGAGGGACCTGCCAAGAAGAGGTTTGCACCAAAGCCAACTATCATGACCCCCAGAAGTACCTTCATTAACCGTTCCAATGGCTTGTAGAGCGACTTTAAGCCGAACAGCGTGGCGATGATTACAGTATTGAAAAGAACAAGCAGTACGATGAGTGTCGTCTTCGTGGCGTTGGTGGGACTAGCGGCAGAGTCAGAGGGTAGGACTGATTCGATTGAGGTGACCACTGCCATGTTGTTGCTTGACTGAAAGCTTGCGACCACCAGGAACAGGACAATGCCCACCATCGAGGCAAAAGGCCTCCCGATTCGGTCCGCCAACTCGCTGCAAAGTGTTTTTTCAGTGCTCACTCCGAGCCTCGCTGCCAGCGCCGTCATGCCGATCATCAGGACTACTGCTGCGACCAGCACCCAAAGCATCGAGTAGCCGTACTGACAGCCGACTTTGCTGGAGGTAAGAATGCTTCCTGGCCCGAGCACGACCGATGCGACAATAATTCCCGGACCGATGGTTCGAAACCATTTGAGAAAACAATTGGGATTGGAAGGATTCATTTCCGGGCAGCCACTTCTGCTTTCGTTTTTGCTATGTCACTTTGCCGTTTGCCTACATCATCGGATTCCATAGAGATTGCACGAGAGAGCGCTTTCTCTGCACTCGCTGCTGAAACACCCGTCTTGAAGAACTGAGCGAATTGTTTTCTCAAAGGCCCATACCCCATACCCCAATGATTGATTTCATTTCGTAAGCCGTTATTGCAGCCGACAAATTGCGAGGTTGTGTTAGATCGTCAACTTGCGGCGGTTGTCGCTGATAGCCAAGCCCAACCATCCAACGAACAACAACAAGGAAGGTTCTGGCACAGTTGCGTGCTGGCTTAGCGGTGATACATCGGTAAGATTGCGTTGCCAAATTAGAAAGTCGGCACCGCCTGAGATTCCATCCCCATTGGCATCCGAATCACCGTTGAAGCCATAGCCGCGTTGCCAATCTACAAGGTCCGCTCCATCGACGACGCCGTCACTGGTAAAGTCAGCTACATTGAGCTGAAAACCTTTGCCCGTGTTGTACTTGAAGAGCATTCCCGTACCCCCTGGCAAAGCAAGGCGAAGTATATTGTCTGCACCTAGTGGCAAGACCTCCTGTTCGCCCGTGATACGATTCAGGCTGAGGACTTCAGTAACGCCGGGATCAAATTCTATTCTAAAATCCAACAGCGCA
The DNA here is from genome assembly GCF_007741515.1 of Adhaeretor mobilis. Classification (GTDB taxonomy): domain Bacteria; phylum Planctomycetota; class Planctomycetia; order Pirellulales; family Lacipirellulaceae; genus Adhaeretor; species Adhaeretor mobilis. Next base: position 2,936,854 of record NZ_CP036263.1, on the reverse strand, counting down.
TCAGCTGCGCTCATGTCAGCGCCGTGAAAGGCATTCGTAATCATAAAATACTTCTCGCCGTCATCATCCGTGAAGAAACCGATCACCCCATCTTTCCATTTTTCGACAGGTGCTCCATCGATGTCTACGTCTGTGATCAGGAGATCGTCACCGGCACCGAACGACCAGGATGGCATACCTCCTTGTGGAGTTTGGCCACTATTCGGGATGTACCGTACATCGGTACTTTCCAGAAAACGTAACGCAGCCCCTAGCATTTGGACTTCGGCGTTTGCAGGGGCTGCCGCATCGTAAAGTGACGTCGTACTTCCATCCGACGAATCGATTAGTGCACGCCACCCTCCCAGGTCATATCCAAAGTAGTGGAAGCCCTTAAACCCAGCAGTCAGCATGGTGAACATCTGAAATCGCAGGTCCGATTCACTCGATAGTCGCCGCAGGTTGGGTGCATCGATTTTTTCATAGGCTTGAATGAACGCCCAATAGGGCACATCGTACGTTTGTGCTACGTGACAAATGGTCAGCAAATTGTTGTAGTAGAGGTCAGCATGTACTTTTGCTGCATTAAACGGATACAGGTCAAACATAAGGACGTCGGGCTGTACACGCGTCATGATGTCATTAAGGTAGTCCGAGTACTTATATCCGGGGTTTGAATTGTTGCCGTAATAAGTCGCTGAATCTCCGCCAATGGGAAAGGCGTTGGTATAGACGAGCGCCTTGGGACTATTGTGCTTTAGGTAGTTGACGATGTCTGCGGTGCCTGCCATTTGGAGGAATGATGGTTCGTCATTGACCAGCCAACCGTTGTTACCTGCGAAGTTCGTTATTGACTCTGAAATCTCATTAATCACATCGGCAGTAAGGCTTGCTTCACTGACATGAAATTGCCATGGCAGCCCCTCACCGACGGCAATCGGCAGTAGTTCGTCCGGACGCTTCCAAGCCAAGAATGTGTTCAGCCCCGCACCACGATAAGTGGGACCATCCACTAATGTGGGCGTCTGGGTTAATGCTCCCAATGTGAACGGATTCCTACGCACCCACTGCTTCCCGAAACCAGGACGCGCAACCGAGGCGACTGGATCTAGGTAGGAGACCTCCAGTTGTGGGCGATCTGCTACCGTCTCAAACTCATTGGAATGAAAGGAGCCGGCAGCATATCCGCCGGAATCAGGCCGAATGGTGAAACCCAGATTACTAAGCGTCCCGTTGTAACATTCCATCACAATATCTGTCACATCAATGTCAATGAAGGTGCCCAAATCGCTGTTATAATAGCTCTGGCTCACGGTCCGATTGCTATCGTAGTCTTCTTCGATCACCGGACCGTTGACCAACTCCGTCCCGGCAATCCCCCAGCCGGCTCTCAGATGCTCACGTTGTTTCCAAGTGACCTCCCCGTGGCTGGCAAGTCGATAGCTGGAACCGTAATTCGGTATTTCGATCAGCGTAGGGGAAACGAATAGCGTCTTGGCGGCACTGCCAGGAATCAAATCGGTACGCAGTTTCATTCGCAAAGTGGCACCGGTGAGTTTCTTTCCCGCGGCCACCTGGCCAGGCCCTATGCCAAAAACATCTTGAAAATTAACCAAGGCCTGTCTTACAGGCACCGGACCGCCGGAAGATTGTATAGAAAGATCCACACCGCCGCCGTAGTTGTACTCTTGCCGGCTGTAGTCACGGCGAACGAACGTGTCGAGGCCACGTGAGTAACCATTCTCTCCCTGTCGAAACATCGCTATCGTGGCCGGAGCCGGGCTGGCTAGTGCAGCAATCATCCATGAGGCCAGCCAGATCGCCAAATAATTCGCCCTCATTCTTGATCTCAACTTACATCCTCCCGTGTGCCTAACAGCGTTCACGTTGCAAACTTAGTTCAACTGCAACAGGGCATCCTGATGACGTGTCACGTTCTAACTTATCAATTGCTTTTATGGCCATGCAAAGACTCTGCAGTCGTCTTGCATGCAGTTCGAATCTTACAATTTGCGCGCAATCGGATGCGTGAGTTAGCGATTGCTGCTTCACGGGCAGCCCTGCATCCGACCCTTTGCCACAATCTTGATTGTCTCAAATTCCGCTCTGACAACTTCAATTACATTTTCGTGAAAGTTGCCATGAAGTTGAGAACTACCGGCGTGGCGAGGCAGTTAAGTATGTTCGGATGCCGTTTTACTCAAGCTCTTTGATATAGATATTGCGGAAGTACAGGTCGTTGCCGTGGTTCTGCAATTCAATCTGACCGGTCGGATAGATTGGCTTGTCCCGCTCCCAAAAATTTTCCATAACGGTCTTGTCAACAACCAGCTCTCCGTTGAGCCACACGGTTACTAACTCCCCGACCATAAGAATGCGGAGAGTATTCCACTCGCCAATCGGTTTGTCTGCCCTGACCAAAGGCTTGTTGGGATGTTTCTGATTGTTATGTAGTCCTCCGGAACCGCAGTTCCGCTTTTTAGGATCCCAGATTTGAACTTGAGGAGTACCGCGGAGATAGATCCCACTGTCTCCCATGGTAAGGAGCTTGAAATCTACGAAGAGTTCGAAATCGCGGTAGTCCTTCACCGTACATAAGCTGTCACCTTTCCCATCAAAAACCAATATTCCATCAACTACTGTCCAGTGCTTACGCATTTTTGCATCGGCCTTGACTTGAGCCTTAGCGAGTTCGTCTGCACTCATTTTTGGACGCGACTTGGGTGACCCTACCAATCCTTTCCAGCCATCCAAGTCTTTCCCGTTAAAGAGCGCTCGAAAGCCCTCAGGAGGTGTATTGGTCTTAAGCTGTTCGGCTGCAACTGAGCAGTCTGCAAGACCGCTCATGATTCCAACCACCAGCGCCAGTTGCAAGCTCGTTCTCAACATTAGTTACCTTCGCTTTCTATTTTTCAGAAACCTGCGGACACCGGCATCGGGTAAGATAGCAGAACTCGGCATCACCCCTAAAGTATTCAGCAGGCAAGACTAGCGTTTTCTCGAAAACCCCAGAGACAACAGAGCCATCCCCGTGAGGATGAAACAGCTCGGCTCAGGGACGGCCCCAGAGGAAACGGTGATGCTACTGCTCTCCCCGTAGTGATCTTGCCAATCTCCTAAGTTGCCCGTCAGCGGATCTCGCTGCCAGACAAGGAAATCATTGCCATCTACGATTTCGTTTCCATCGAAATCACCAAGGACAGGCTGGGACAGGCCGTAGAACTCGGTGGGTAGAAGTGCACCGCGAGAGATGCGAACGAAATCCATATCGCCTTCAAACTCTCGAATAGCAGTGCCCTGACCAGTACTACCAAAAGTTAGGTACTCGTCCGCGCCGGCTCCTACAGTGCCGCTCCAACTCGCGCCATTAATCCAAGCCGAAACGTCTGTAGCGCCTTCCTCTACACCGTCGATATACAATCGCACCATTTCAGTAGCCGCGTCGAAGACACCTGCAATATGGTGCCACTCATCATCATTGACTGCTGTCGTGCTCCACGTCTTGGCTCTCGTATCCGCCCCACTGAATTCGGCATCATTCTTGGTCCCGAATCCAGGTGAGAACATTACCTTGCCCGGTTGGTCATCGTCGATCCAGAAGTTTCCCGTTGCGGCCTGGACCAAGGGGGCTGCGCCTTGAGTATCGCTACCGGCCGGACCGCCGGTTACTTGGGTGGTACGGATCATCGTTTCGTAAGTAAAGGATTGGTTGGCATTGAACTGAAAGTCTACATCTCCAGGGACTTCCACTGAATCGTTAATCCCTTCTGTGGAACCGCCGCCTAGCCCTCTCTCGAACCGCAAGGCGGCCCCATCCATAGCAGCCGGGTTCCCTGCAACGTAGGGGATGTCATCGCTGATATCGGCGATGATCGTGCCGTTGTGTACGTAGGTGTTTCCACTAGTATCCAGGACGGGATCGCCGTCGCTGCCAACTTGGCCTACTGACTTCTCGTTAAATGTCCAGAGCCCAACCACGCCCTCCATAAGCATAGGAGCTTCGGGCACGTAAGGATCAATGGCTGTAGTTACCAAGCCCCCGAGAAATGTATTTCCAAAGTTAGCGCCAGAATTCGTAAAGTGCACGTTGTCGGGATAGCTTCTAAAAAGAAGCTCCGGATTACTGTGCGTATCAACTCCTGCGTACAAATCTGTAATTGAAATCCCTCGGCTGTTCATAATCGTTGCCGCGGCCGTGTTGTAGGCGATGACATCGTCATTGCTTCGTCCTTCTGTCCCCTGGGTTACTGACACTCCGGAAGGGACTGGAGTGGTAGACGCCCAAAGCAAGACAGGGCTCTCGCCATTCGCATTAACGATGCCTTCGAAACGATCTATGATGTTGCCAACGCCATCGAGATTATCGGTGTAGTCAGCAATCGGAACATGGTAAGAACCGGCTTCGTATTCGAGATCATGCAACCCCCAATTGAAGTGGATCACGTCCCAATCGGTATGGTCATTCAGAACATTTGGCCATTCGTCGAGGGCATAAGACGTACGCCTGGTGATGTTGCTTTGGAAGACATTGGCCCGACGGGCCAAGTTATTGCGTACTTCATACAAGTACCCTTGAGCACCGCCTGAAATCGAGTCGCCAATGATGAGCACATTGGGAAGTTCGGGATCAATGGAAGCTGGCGCATAGGGGCCCCACCAGTCCTCTTGGGCATGCGTACTCGTAGCGGAGAACAGTACCAATGGTATGACAAGCAAGTTGAAATGTATTTTACGTAGTTTCACTAGAAGGCTTCTCCCTGTTGGCCGCAATCCGACGAGAGTCGGCACAGTATTTCTTTAACACGTTGATGAAGACACTGATCGTGCACCACTTGAGAGAAGCCGCCGCCCTACACTCTAGGGCGGGCGGCCCCTCGCTGAAATATGCTGGATCGGACAAATCTAACTATCCGCGTTTACGGACGACATTCCCTGCCACGCCCAAGACTAGGCACAAAATCAACGTACTAGGCTCGGGGACAGGGTTGTAAAAGTTCTCTGGCGAGAGAGCCTCATTGCTGAAACGTACAAAGTCGACGCTTGCATCGAGCTCACGGATAGCGAGATCTTGCGAGGTTGCGCCGAAGTAGAGCGTGCCACCATTGCCAGTCCCCTGAGTCCCACTATAGGAAGCATTCCCTGCCCAGGCCGACCAGTCCGTCGTACCTTCAAGGATCCCATCTACGTAGACCCGCGACTCTTGAGCTGTACCGTCAAAGACAGCCGCTACATGATGCCACTCGCCGTCATTGACGAATGTGGTACTCCAAGTTTTGCCACGGGTGTCTGTGCCGCCTGAATCGCCATCGACCTTGGTTCCAAAGCCGCTTGAAAACATGATTTTACCTTCCGTGTCGTCATCAAGCCAAAAAGTGCCAATCCCGGTTACTAGCGGGCCTGTTCCATTGCCCCCAGCCCCTCCAACAACCTGGTCGCTTGCAAACAGTATCTCCATCGTAAAGCTATCGGAGTTCGAGTAGGTGAAATCGGCATGCCCTGCAAGCTCGACTCGATCAGAGATGCCGGAGCCGGTTGTGCCGGTGCCTCTCTCTAGTTGCAAGGCGGGCCCATCTGTAGCAGTGGGGCTGCCAGCTACATAGGGAACGTTATCACCGGCATCGGTGAAAATCGTGCCGTTGTGTACGTTGGCACTTCCACTGGTGTCCAGGACGGAATCTCCGTCACTGCCTACTTGGCCCACGGCCTTCTCATTGAAAGTCCACAGCCCAACCGTCGCAGCAACAGCATTCGACGAAAGTAACCCTGCGATCATCGCAGTCAGCACCCATAAAACCCTCTTATTACTTCTCATTAGTCAGTCCTCCCTTGAAAAGATCGCAACCATTCCGATATCCAGAAACGCTCTGAAACAATTACCTTCGATAGGTTGCGGAAAATGTTCTGTGATTTACAAACGCTCTCCTCAGGTTCCGATTGCTATGGCATCTCATGCCGGTTCAACGAGCATCAGGGGCATAGTGATCCTCTGTTCATGAGGCTCCAAGATTTCGCCTTGAGCAACGCGAGCTAACATTTGCCCCAGTAGACCTGCTCGCTCTTCCTTATCCGCTTTGATACGGGCGTACCAGTAAGGCCTTGGCTTCTCCAGATCATCTACGCTGGCAGCGACTGCTGCGACTTCGATTTTGTTTACCGCCTTGGAATTCAGGCCGGCAATCGCTTCCGTTACCATGTCGGCGGCGAATAGGCCCGGGCAGATCACTCCAGTCGGATGAACATCACGCGCCAGCGCCTCCGCAACTGTTGCCGTGAAACCTCGAGAATCGTTAGGGACACAACGAAGCAGCAAACTGTTGTGTGGCAGCTTGGCTTTGGTTAATTCCTCGCTGATGCCATCGAATAAGGCATTGTTTCCCGGTCGCATCTCCATGGAATAAACCAACAGCAGTTGCCGATGTCCCCGGTCTAACAAATGCCTTGCAAGCAAATGACCGGCGGTTTTCGGATCATTATCCAAAGAAGGCAGCGTCGGAACGCCAGGATAAAGCATTCCTGAAACGATGGTCGGCATGCCTGACTCGGCCAACTCAAGATAGACAGCTCGGCGGCAACTCATGGCCACAAACCCAACTGCCTCGCCTTGAGCCTTTGCCGATGCTATTAACTCCCGTGTGTATCTTCCAGGATCCACCACGGGGACAAAGCTGAACTGCACATTCGTCTCTGGCAGTGAACTGCGGATACCTGAGATGATTGAAGCATAGGCCTGATAGCCCATCTCCTCCCATTCCGCTCGCATGAGCACGTAGGCGGTGCGTATTCTTGAACGTGTCTTACCTCCGAAATCTGCCGAAATGAAGGTTCCTGCGCGGCCTCGCCGTTTAATCACTTGCTGGTCTGCTAAGACTCGCATGGCCCGGTGCGCCATCGTGGTGCTGACACCGAGCATGCGACTAGCTTCAGCATCGGTATAATAAGGGTCATCGACCCCTAGCCTGCGACGCCGAATGTCTTGAATAAGCTGCTCGGCCAGTTCTTCGGGACCATTTTTTTTAGAGACCGTGGGCATACGTGCCATCCTAAACTGCAATGAGAGCTTGTCAACGTTTGTAATTCAAAAGCATCGGAATTAGTTCAAGTAATTCAACGGTAACACCCCAGGAGGTGCATGCATATACGTCTCTGGAGTGTCGATCGTGGTACTTTGGGAGTGATTTTATAAGCTACCCCCAACCCATGATTTAGACGTGCCTCTTTCGCCCCTGACTCAAAAGCAGCGAGAAGTGCAGTCGTGCTCATCGGATTGTTGCTCATTTATTGGTAAGCGGCACAGCATTCAGCCGGTCGAGAACTTCGAGGCTCAAAATCAATGCGCGGGGAAGATGAAACGGGTCCTTCACCGGCAAGCAGACCACGTCTGTGATAGGTTTGCCGGCACGATCGAGTTTTTGAATCCACTCGCCATGCTTGGGATCAGGGAAGTGATCGAAACTGTACTGGTGGATCTGATCGTACCAATCCAGGTATTCGCGATCACGTGTTTGTTCATAGGCCAACAGCAGACCATAGAGGGCCTCAGTATGCGGCCACCATAGTTTCGTACTATGAAACTCCCAGCCAACTTCGTTTGCTCCGTTTGCGTCAACAGCCAGAAGCAAACCGCCGTGCTTTTTATCCCAGCCAATTTCGACATGGCGTTTCAGTAATTGACAGGCCTCTTGTACTCTCTCCGAATCGCCGACACTTCCCGCGATGTGGATCTGGAACCACATGTCTTCTATGACGTGACCGGGCACGACCGCCGTACCCAGTGGCGCTGGATACTCGCTGTTGTCAGCGCCTATGCGCTCCAGAAGCAGGTTCCGCTCTGGACGGACGAAATTATTGAAGATGTCGTCTGACATCGCCAGAGCAGCATCCTTATAGCGCGGTTCTTCGAGCAGGCAGCCCAACTCCCAGATAATCAGCCCAAAGATCATCGGCACCCCATGGACTCGGGCATTGGGCGGTATTGGATAGGGAGCATGTGGGATTTTGTCATGGGGGAGTGCCAATCGCCGCAGGGCGTTATCTGCCGTCTTGCGCGCCAATGCGAGTGGTTCCTCACGTCCGCTTGCTTTGGCGAATTCGGTCAAACCATAGATGGCAAAGGCATCGACATAACAGCTGTCGCAGCCCTGCAGAACGCTGCCATCATAGGCAAGCTGGAGCCGCCAACCACCGAAGTCCTCGTCCCAGCCATAACTCGAAGCAAAATCGTAGATGTGTTCGGCCAAATCGAGCCACTGTTGTTTTTTCTCGATTTGGTTATAGAGCTTGCTGTAGACCCAGACTGCACGCCACTGGCTCCAGAGATATTTGTCACGATTAATGAGCGAGCCATCGTCACGAATGCAGGTATTCAGGCCACCAGCATCGTCGACGGCATGTTGAAACCAAAACGGAATAACCGAGTCGAGCAGGTGCTTGCCTAGGAAGTCTCGTAATTGGGGCAGGTCGTTGCTGGGGTGATTTGGGAGCATTGATTATTTCGGAGTGGGTTTCTCAGCAGACTATTCGTTTGATTGTGGAGAGGAGGTTTTTGGAAAACACCGAGAAACGACGATTCCCACGGTGATTTGTACGACCAAGCCCAACGGCATCGCCCAAAGGAAATTGATGCCTGGATGGCCCGTGATCTCCTCACTGAAATTCACTGCTACGATCACTGCTAAGCCGCAAGCTGTTCCCAGGTGAGTTCCTGTTACGGTGGCTCCCCGGACGAATATCGCCATAAAGAAGAGCCCGAAAAGCGGAGCAGTTAATAAGTTGCAAACCTTAAACGCAACAGCCAACAAATTCCCTTTAACAATACCGACGCCTGAACTAAGCAAAACTACGATCGCACCGACTGCTATTGAAATCCACCTCATCTGATTAATCTCATGCCGTGCGGAGCCCCTGCGCGAGAGCCTTAGGCGATCTATGAAGTCGACCTTGATTACCGAACAGGAAGAGTTCACTCCAGAGGAGAGGCTCGACATAGCCACTGCCAGGAGCCCGGCAATCACTAATCCGCGCAGGCCAGTCGGCAAGGCGGTCATCACAAACTGAGGAAAGAGTTGGTCGGCCCGTTCCAAGAGCGACTCAGAAGCTGCGACAGAAGTTGCGTTAGCCTGGAAATAGGACCAGACGGCTAGCCCTACAATGGAAAGTAGACCGCACGTTACGGCACTAGCCACGAGTGCTGTAAAAAGGGTTCGTCTTGCCGTCTTCACATCACGGTTGGCAAGAAATCTCTGGAGAACCATTTGATCGGAACCTTGCGTACAGACATACCAAACAAGTGTGGCGATCAGTGCGCCGCTAAAGGTCCGTGCCTTGGGATCGGGATCGTATCCCCAGCTAGGATCCGGCCACTGGGTGGGCCACTGTTCTGGCCACCAGGCGCCAATCCCTCCAAAGTGGTAGGTGATTACTCCCAACGAAAGCAATGCTCCGCCAAAGAGAATCACGCTTTGCAAGACATCTGTCGCCACCACCGCTCTTAGACCACCTAGTGATGTGTAAGCGATCGTTATTGCGCCAAGAACGACACACAAGAAAGGTGTGGCCGATTCTTCCACACCCAATAGGGGAACCAATACAATCGACGCGGTTGCATAGACAACGAGTGCCATCCACATTAGCCGCAACGACAGAAAGAAGATGGAACCTAGCATTCGCACGCTCAAGCCGAGGCGCATCTCAAGTATTTCGTACGCACTAGTCACCTCCAATTCCATGATTCGCGGGATGATCCACCAACCAACGATGATTGCAACGAGGGGATAAGCCGCCACTTTGCCTAGAACGAAAATAGGACCGTAGAGAATCATCTCGCCGGGCAGCGCCAAGTAGGTAACGGCGCTGAGCATCGTCGCGAAGAGCGAAATGCCCAGGTTATACCACTTCATTTGCCGGCCACCGAGCAGGTAGTCGTCGGAAGAGGTCGATCTCCTCGAGAAATACCAACCAACCGCCAATACCGTGAATACGTAGGCCGCTATAACAAGCCAGTCAGGCCATTGTAGCGTAGAGATAGTCTTGTCAACTGGCACGAACTACCTTTGGGTTACGGTTCAATTTGTGTCTTAAGCGGCACACGTGCAAGATAGATATTGGTGTCGCCTTCGTGGGAAGAATAGTAGCTGACGAGCATGTCGTCACCCGCTTGGACTACTTCGGCATAGGAGCAGTCTCCCCCCGACGGCAATGCGGCATAAGGCGTTAGAGCACCATTCTCATAGGTGTAAATCATCGTGCGTTCTTCATCAGTCCGCGAGATCAGATAATTCGTGCCGGCAATAGTATGAATACAATGGCCCGCCAAGTGGACGCCAGCTGGACGTATCTCTTTGCCCCAATTCTTATAAGGCGGAGAAGCTTCAAGAATATGGCCGGTCATGCTGTGCTTGGTACGGCGAAATGCCGTGAGGGTATCGTCAGGAGCAAACCAGAGAGTGGTCTCACTTTCCGAGTTGCCGGCACTGATGGTTGAAATCTTCTCCCAATTGATGCCATCGGTGGAAGTTATCAAATGCACTTCACGCTCTTTGGGGACTGTTTTCTTGTGGGCGGTGGCGTAATGGCGACCGTTTTCTGTGATCGGTTTCCAGAAAAGATATTGGTCCTGATAAACCTTCTGTGGCTTACTCCAGTTTTGCCCATCGTCAGTGTACGTCACAAAACTCCATATCCGGTTGGACTTGTCTTTGCTGTGGCTGTAAAGGAATAGTCGTTCGGGCGTGGCAATTAGCTGCGGATCACGGTCATCAGCGGTAATGTTGAATCGTGAGGCCTCTTCCCAATTCACAGCATCTGAGGAGCGCAAAAGGACAATATCCCCATCGTACGTGTGGTGACTACCGCCCCTCCGAAATGCGAGCCAATACTCATTGTTCCATCGCCTGAAGGCGGTGAAAGCATTGTGTTTGCCATCGGCGAAAATTTTCTCAACCGAAGTTGGTTTTGCTGGTAGATCATTGGCATGACTGCCTTCGAGGAACAAACCACCAAACGCCAGCAATAACAAAGCTGGGAACTTGTACGTCATAATGAGGGGTTTTCCGGGAGTGGAGGGCAGAGTTGGTCTTAACCAATTAACAGTTGGTCTACGGTGACACCCGGGACTTAAGCGGCACACGTGCAAGATAAATATTGGTGTCGCCTTCGTGAGTGGAATAGTAGCTGACGAGCATGTCGTCACCCGCTTGGACTACTTCGGCATAGGAGCAGTCTCCCCCCGACGGCAATGCGGCATAAGGCGTTAGAGCACCATTCTCATAGGTGTAAATCATCGTGCGTTCTTCATCAGTTCGCGAGATCAGATAATTCGTGCCGGCAATAGTATGAATACAATGGCCCGCCAAGTGGACGCCAGCTGGACGTATCTCTTTGCTCCAATTCTTATAAGGCGGAGAAGCTTCAAGAATATGACCGGTCATGCTGTGCTTCGTGCGGCGAAATGCCGTGAGGGTATCGTCAGGAGCAAACCAGAGAGTAGTCTCACTTTCCGAGTTGCCGGCACTGATGGTTGAAATCTTCTCCCAATTGATGCCATCGGTGGAAGTTATCAAATGCACTTCACGCTCTTTGGGGGCAGCTCGTTTGTGGGCTGTTGCATAGAAACGACCATTCTTCACGATCGGTTTCCAGAAAATATATTGGTCCTTGTAAACCTTCTGTGGCTTACTCCAGTTTTGGCCATCGTCGGTGTACGTCACAAAACTCCACATCCGGTCGGACTTGTCTTTGCCGGGACTGTAAAGAAACAGTCGTTCGGGCGTGGCAACTAGCTGTGGATCGCGATCGTCAGTGATGAAGTTGAAACGTGAGGCTTCCTCCCACTTCACAGCATCCGAGGAGCGCAAGAGGACAATTTCACCATTGAACGCGTGGTGACTACCGCCCCTCCGAAATGCGAGCCAATACTCATTGTTCCATCGCCTGAAGGCGGTGAAAGCATTGTGTTTGCCATCGGCGAAAATTTTCTCGACCGAAGTTGGTTTTGCTGGCAGTTCGTTGGCATGGCCAACTTCGAGGAGCAGGCCGATTAGGACTAATGTTAACAAGGCCGGGAGCTTGTGCAGGACAACCATTGGTGTTTTCTCTGGGAGTGCTTTGGAGTGAGACAGAGCAATTGGTATCGATTTAACCAGCTCTATCGAGTCAAGTGAAAATCCTTGACGAGCGCACCGCTCTCAGGCGCAATGCTGATTTCCAATTGTGATTTCGTGTTGTACTTTACTGGAAGCATTTCCTGAGTTGACACAGGTGTGCTAGGCGAGTCGTTGTCTTCAGCTGACTGAGCTGCCTGTTTGTTGAGCGTTTCAGACCGGCGGATTTCTACTTTGTATTGCCCGATCGGCACACCGCCTTTCGCGTCAACAAGATACTTGCCGTTTACGATTGCCGAGCCAGAAACGGGTGCTGAGGTACCGGCGAGTGGCACGAATCGGATCATGCCATTCTCAATAGGGACTTCTTCGAAAGTGATCGCGCCTTTGACAACGACACGTGCGAAGTCATCTCCTTTACCACATCCCAGAATCAAGGGTATTAAGGAGAGGATAAATAGACTCCTTAACCTCAGGGGTTCAAGGTGCATATGCTACCTCTCCGTCAAGGCGATTGGCCAATCGATCTAAAGTGATTTGTGCAATGTCTTCATTCAGAAAACGAATACTCCCGTCAGCAAATGCAAAATGGCATCCACCAGGGTGATAGCTGGAAGGGCCTGTTAGATTCAACTGGAAGGAATCTGGGTTACCCGACCCCGGCACAGAGTAGGGGCCATTGATTCCGTCGTCGGTGTCAATAATATTCTTGGACGGCCAATAGTGGCCTACGTAGGTCCCAGGCCCTTGTCCGGTGATTTCTGCAATCATCACCGTGTTGCTAGTTCCGTCGCTAATCTCTGCGATCCTACATCCCTCTGCGCTACCCATCACACCATTGACTAAATCTTTATGACGATACCAATAGTTGGATTGACGCCGGCAGAACCATTGGTGGGAATCGGCCACTCCGGCCATGTTCGACATACGGCAATCGTCGAACTCGCCGCCTGCCCCTGCGGGCGGCAGGTTACTAGTTGCGTTGATGAATTCCCCACCCTGAGGATCGCTGGGGCAAATATAGGCTTCGATTGGCAGGCTAACGATTGGGTAATTCAGCTTATGAAGGAATCCCCACTTCTTCTCAGAGCCTTCTTCCAGGAGTTTCCAGTCGATGCTTTCAGACAAAGTGCCAAGCTCAAGATAGGGCAGGATAAACCCGCTCCAGCTCCAACCTCGCGTTTGGGATTCGGCTGGCCATTCGCCGCAATTTCTTGATTGGTCATCTCGATAGTACTGGGTCCCAGGTGGAAACTCCCCGAGTGCCGCATGGTAGTTTTGCATGGCCAATCCAGCTTGCTTGAAACGGTTGGCACAGTTAATACGCCGCGCGGACTCGCGAGCGGCCTGGACCGCGGGAAGTAGTAAGCCCACAAGCGTCCCAATAATTGCGATTACAACCAAGAGTTCAACAAGGGTGAAACCGCATTTCTTACTTCTGAGGAAGAGAGACATCTTTTCTACCTATGATTAGATCGCACGAGAGAAATAGCCAAGGCTCCTATTCTCATTCAGCTTAAAACACAGGTCACGGCAGGGGCAGGCATGCTGCCCCAATGCAATGCAGGCCTGCTTTCCTGCCGCAACCCACGATCGAGAACCGGAGGTCAGGTGGTTCTCTAATACTTCACCAGGCATGCTATTGTTTTCTTCGACCAGCTAGCGACAACAGAGCCATGCCTGCAAGAACGAAACAGTGCGGCTCAGGAATGGCTCCGACGGAAGCTGTGAGGTTACTACTTCCCCCGTAGTTGTCTTGCCAGTCAGTCAAGTCGCCTACCAGAGGATCCTGTTGCCAGACGAGGAAATCATTGCCATCCACGGTTTCGTTTCCATCGAAATCACCAGGGAGAGGCTGGGACTCGGGTAGGCCATAGAATTCGCTAGGAACGAGGGCGTCGCGCGTGATGCGCACAAAGTCCATCTCGCCTTCATACTCTCGAATCGCACGGCCCGTACCATTGCTGCCGAAGATCAGGTACTCCTCCTCGCCGACTCCCATGGTTTCGCTCCAACTCGTGCCATTGATCCAAGCCGAAACATCTGTCGTGGCTTCCTCCACCCCGTCGATGTACAATCGCATTGTTTCACTGGTCGCGTCGAAAACGCCCGCAATATGGTGCCACTGGTCATCGTTGACGGCCGTGGTGCTCCACGTCTTGCCTCGGGTGTCCACCATGCCGAATTCTGCATCGCGTTTAGCCCCGAAGCCGGTTGAGAACATGACCTTGCCGGGTTGGTCATCGTCTAACCAAAAGCTCCCAAACCCATTCTGAATGAGGGGGGCGGTACCCTGCGTGTCAGTATCAGGTAGTCCGCCAGTGACCTGGCTGGTACGGATCATTGTTTCGTAGGTCATGGATTGGGTCGCATTGAATTGAAAATCGGCGTGCCCAGGAACTTCCACTGAATCGTTAATGCCTTCAGTAAACCCCCCTCCTATACCTCTCTCGAATTGCAGAGCGGCACCATCCATAGAACCAGGATTGCCCGCCACGTAGGGCACATCATCGTCGAAGTCAGCATAGATTGCGCCATCGTGTGTATTGGCACTTCCGCTGGTGTCTAAGATGGGATCTCCCTCAAGGACGACTTGGCCCACGGACTCCTCGTTGAAGGTCCACAGTCCGACCGTTTCGGCTGCAGCACTCGATGAGAATAGTCCCACGATCATCGCAGAAAACACCCAAGAAAACTTCTTCTTGTCAATCATCACTGACTCTCCCTAGAAAAGGTCGCAACCGTTGAACGCTTCAGAAACGCTCTGAAGCAATTGCGCTCAGGAGGTTACGGGTAATTGTGTTAACGACTCACAAACGCGATCCTCAATTTCCTATTATTGTTTCACTTCTTAGCTGGCGCGATCAGCACCAAGAGAAAGACCACACTTCCTTGTTGCTACAGAGAACGTTGTGACCTCGATTTGGGTTGCAGGTGGTTGGCACCGGATCGGCCGCCGCCAATTTTAATTGAAGACGGTGGACATGCACGTCATGCTAAACTACAACTGGTTTATGTCAATGTTTGTAATTCAAAAATGCATTAAATAATTTAATTGGTTTTTCGGGGCCTAGGGCAGTGTATGCATGTGCATATTCTGTTGCGTCTCACTTCATGAGGAAAGTGCAAAATGGAGCGCCCCATACTTGTCTGCGCGGCGCCGATAGGCGATTTCCCCGCAGTTAGGGAGCACCTTGAATCGGCTTTCGAGGTTCGCTACATCGAACCTTCCGAAGCAATGCTTCGGAAGTCGCTGCGTGAAGCGGATGCGTACCTGGCAACATTGAACGTGCCATTGACTCGGGAATTGCTTCAATCTGCAGCGTCTTTAAAGGTGATAGCCTCATCAAGCACGGGCTTGGACCACCTAGATCTTGAGGCTGCTGCCGCGCAAGGCATTCCCATTCTGTCTTTGAAGGAAGATCGGGAGTTCCTCGATAGCATCACGGCAACTGCCGAGTTGGCCTGGGCACTAATGCTCGCAAGCGCCAGAAGTCTGCCTAAGGCTTTTTCTGAAGTTCGCGAAGGCCAGTGGCAGCGTGATCGGTTTGTTGGCCGCCAACTCGCGTACAAAACGCTCGGCATCCTCGGTTGCGGACGTCTAGGAACAATCATGGCAGACTACGGCCGGGCATTTCGGATGAACGTCATCGGTTGCGATAAGAATTTGAGCAGTCATGAAGGAATCGAGATAGTCTCATTTGACGAATTGTTGCATCGCTCCGACGTTCTGAGCATTCACATACATCTCACGGAAGAAAACCACGGACTAATAGACCACGACGCTTTGTCTCGAATGAAGCCGGGTTCAATACTGGTCAACACGAGCCGGGGAGCCATTGTAGATGAAGTGGCGTTGATTGAGGCACTGCAGCACGGCCCGCTTCATGCGGCAGGAGTGGACGTCGTGACCAACGAATGGTCTGACAACATGCGGGAACATCCCATGATCCGGTATGCGAGAGCTCACGACAATTTGATTATTACACCCCACATTGGAGGTGTCACGACCGACTCTCTTACATCCGCGTACCTCCATACCGCCAAGAAGTTAGTTAGCTACTTTGATCACGAATTTGACTCCAGTAATACTAAATCCAGCAAAAGGGAAATGAAACACCATGTCCACGGCAACACTCGCCCAGCAGTACCGAGTCCTTCATCAACAAGGGTTCCTTCCCATCTTCGTCGAGGACCGGTTTGATGCGATGGTATTGGCGGAGGCTGCAGCTCAGGCAGGAGCCAAAGTGGTCGAATTGACTTGCCGTCGGGCGAGGATTCGTGAGGAGCTTTTTCAAATCCGCAAGGAACTACCCGAGCTGCTCGTGATGGTGGGAAGCGTTGTTGATGAGGGCCCCTTGATGGATTCTCTCAAACGACGACGCCCTTCGATGCCTTCGATCGACGAGCTGATTGACCTGGGCGCCCATGGGTTTGTAAGCGCAATGCCCATTTCATCGGCAACACTTGCGCGGGTTTCGCAAACACACCTATTTATACCCGGCGTGGAAACTCCTACAGAGATGGTTCGTGTGCTCGAATCCGGCGCGCACTTTGCCAAACTCTATAATACTATCCCCCTGGGAGAGCATCTTCGTGTGGAACTTTTGACGGGACCTGCGTTACACCGACTCATGCCTCTAATGATCACGGCAGGAATAAGTCGGGACAAAATTGAGGCTTACGTCAAAGCTGGAGCCGCCATCTTGGGGTCAGGATGGAAATTCATCCTCGGGGATAGCCATGATGAGCTCGAAGAGCGGCCGGACATACCGAAGATCGCAAAGGAGATGCGATTGACTCTCGACGAAATGTCAGCTGCTCGTGCCAAACATCAACCAATGCCACTAGACGGAAGCCTTGACGAGTACCTTCAGGCCATCCCGCATTACCACCCATTTGAAGAGTTGCAACTATGATTGAAAGAATCCCACTCTATTCATGCATGGTGCTTGCAATCGTGCACAGCCAACTAGCGAGTCTAGCAATTGGCCAGTCGCATAGTACTACTGTTGGTGATCCCGTACGTCCGGTCGAATTCAAGCAGATCGGCCTGATAAATCTATGGGAAAAATACGACGGCAATCTTACATGGGGTAAGGGGCAGTGCCTTGCCATTCTGGATGACGGATGCAACTTAGAGGCACCAGAATGGAAAGCCAAGATGCCTTGGGGGCCCAAGGTCGTTGGTGGGTATGACAGTATTGATCTAGATAGTGATCCCACACCCGTGCCACCCGGTTATCATGGCACATCGGTTGGCTTTCCTTCATCGATGTACTTTGAAGGAAAACGTGGAGTTGCCTACAACAACTCGGTTGTCCATGTGCGAGGAGTTACTGTCGTCCATCTTCGCAAGGATGAAACACGCTCAATGGCCGCGGGCCTACAATGGATTATCGATCATTACGAAAAGTACAATATTACAGCAGTCAATCTCTCGGCTCTAGACGATGAGGCGCATGCCAAGCCGAACCCAACGATAGTGGATGAGAAACTAAAGCGTCTGCGGGAGTTGAACGTTTGGGTCAGTGCACCTTGTGGTAATAACAATCACAAGAAGGGCGTTTCGTGGCCCGCATGCCAGCCCTATTGTTTTGCCATCGGGGCCACTAAGCCCGGCACAGACATTGCCTATCTGGACCGTTTTCAAAACACCGACATACTGGTTCCAGCTAGAGCGACTTCTTCATCGAATGCAATCATTGCCGGCGGTTCGATGGTTCTGCGAGAGGCAATTTTGAAAAATGGTTACGAGTGGAGTAAAGATGGCGATACGTTACCCGACGCGATGATGAGCATCTTCAAGAGAACAGGTGTCGATGTGCATGATTCGGCCACTAAAATCGATTTCAAACGCTTGGATCTGCAGGCAGCAGTTGAAAGTGTATTGACTAGGTAGGCACATGCGGTGAACGAAATCCATGTGAGGAATCATTCTGTATTGTTCTGGAAGCCTTTCTATGCCGTGAGGTTTAATTACAATCCTAACGCGAAGCTAATCCAGGCCAGGACCGAGCAAACAAAGGTGAGAGATGCCGACAAATGGACCGCAACATAAGATGCAAATTGAATAACCTACCCCCTGCTTTCAGCACATAGCATTTAGCACGTCGTGGAATCGCCTACTGCCCAAGAGAATTGCAGCGGAATCACTAAGCGTCGCTATTCTGGAATCATTAGCGTTCAAGAGTTCCTGTCCTGCAAATCACGATTGAGGAATATCAAATGACTGTATCACGTCGAACTTTCCTGAGAAACTCCGCGTTTACGACCGCCGCTGTGATGATGCCGGTGCGTAGCGTGATGGGAAAAACAGGTGCAAACGATCGTATAGGTACCGCGGTCGTGGGAATCCGCGGCCGTGGCAGGGATCATATTAAAAACCTTGGCGAAAATGTCGTGGCGCTTTGCGACGTCGACCAACAAGTGCTCGACCAACGAGCCGACGAGTTCAAGCAAGAACACAACCGCGAGGTGGCTACGTTTACCGACTACCGCCGGATGCTGGATACAAAGAACATAGACGCAGTGTCGATCGCTACGCCGAACCACACGCATGCTCTAATTGCCATTGAGGCAATGCAAGCGGGAAAGGATGTCTATACCGAAAAGCCTGTTTCGCACAATGTGTGGGAAGGCCGTCAAATGGTCAATGCCGCGCGTAAATACAATCGAATTGTACAGTGTGGTACACAAGCACGGTCAAGCATTGGCATTGCCGAAGGGGTGAAATTCGTCCAGAGCGGAAAGCTTGGCAAAATTCAATACGCGGTTGGTACATGCTTCAAGCCTCGTAAGAGCATTGGCAAGCTCGACTCACCCTTGGCAATACCTGACCATATCGACTACGACCTGTGGTGTGGTCCGGCGGCAAAGGTTGATCTCTACCGACCTCAGTTGCATTACGACTGGCATTGGGATTTTAACACGGGCAGTGGTGACATGGGAAATCAAGGTATCCATCAGATGGATATTGCTCGCTGGTTCCTAGGAGAGATGGCCCTAGCGCCGAGTGTGATGAGTATAGGCGGTCGATATGGCTACGACGATGCGGGTGACACACCAAATACACAGATCGTCTACCACAATTACCAGAAAGCTCCACTGATCTTTGAAACACGCGGACTTCCTCGCTCGAAAGCAGACCGAAAAAAGTGGGGAGCCAGTATGGATAAATACCGAGGCACTCGGATCGGTGTGATCATTCAGTGTGAGCAAGGGTATGTTCTTGTGCCCAACTATACGCGGACGTTAGCGTACGACAACGACGGTGAATTGATTGAGGAATGGTCTGGAGCGGGCAATCATTTTGAGAACTTCTTGGGCGCAGTCCGATCCCGGAAAGCAACTGATTTGAAGGCCGATATCCTTGAGGGTCACATCTCAAGTAGCTTGTGCCACACTGGCAATATCTCTCATCGGCTGGGAGCGAGATATCCTGCTCAAGAGATCGCTCAAGAACTGCAATCAAAGGAACGATTGAACGACTCCTTTACACGTATGGCTCATCACCTGGAAGCAAATGAAATCGACATCCAGAGCGATGCGATAACACTGGGGGCTTGGCTGGAAATGGAACCACAGAAAGAACAATTCACGAACAATGACGATGCAAATCGGCTGCTGCGACGTGAGGGACGGTCCCCGTTCATTATTCCCGATCTTTCGTAGTAGTGATTGGCATTAGACTTCTGTACTGCAAGCTAAGAGGGTTGACTCATAGGAAAGCATCGCTCTCTACCTTGTGCTACGGGGGCTCATTAGTCATCTCCGTTCTTGACACCGGCTGTACAGGCCAGCTCCTATTGTATCACGCAGTGGCCCAATAGAAATCCTCGGAAGCACCATGAAAGCATGCCTTCGCCTCTCTTGTTTCCTTTTGCTCGTTGTGGGGCTCGCCCAAAACATCGGACTCGCTGCGACGTTCAAGAAGATTCAGCTCTCCGATCAGTTTTTCTGCGAGGGGGCGACCTTTACTGACGTAGATCGCGACGGCTCCGCAGACATCGTCGCTGGCCCTTACTGGTACGCTGGCCCAGAGTTCATCGAACGTACTGAGTTATATTCCCCTCAGCCATTCGATATCGTCAACTACTCCGATAATTTCTTAACCTTTGCCTACGATTTCAGTGGCGATGGTTGGGACGACATTTTGGTTGTTGGCTACCCAGGAACCGAATCATTCTGGTACCAAAATCCGCAAGGCAAGTCAGGCCCATGGGAACGTCACCTGGCATTGGCTGTAACCGACAATGAGTCCCCGACTCTTACCGACGTCACAGGTGACGGTGTCCCAGAGTTGGTCTGCATGAGTGGTGGGCGAATTGGGTATGCTGTAATCTCACCGGACACTCCGACTCATCCCTGGCAATTTCACGCTGTTTCTCCGAAGAGAGACTTTCAACGATTTACCCATGGTCTGGGGGTGGGCGACATCAACGGCGATGGTCGGATGGATCTGCTAGAAAAAGATGGGTGGTGGGAACAGCCTACGAATGAGGTGCCCGAAGGCGAGCCATGGACCTTCCACAAAGTGAAATTTTCCGAGCTGGGTGGCGCCCAAATGTTTGCCTACGATCTTGACGACGACGGTGACAACGACGTCGTAACCTCTAAGGCAGCCCATGCCTACGGCTTGGCATGGTTTGAAAACACGGGTAAGGACAATGAAGGCGAAGTTACCTTTTGTGAACACTCGATCATGGGGGAGCATGCTGAAGAGAAGAAACATGGCGTCGCATTCTCGCAGCTCCATGCAGTTGAATTGGCTGATGTGAACGGCGATGGCATTGATGACATCATTACGGGGAAACGCTTCTGGGCCCATAAGGGAAAAGACCCTGGTTCACGGGAGCCTGCAGTGCTGTATTGGTTTGAGACGGTACGCAACGGTCGGGATGTCAGCTTTCTCCCCCACAGGGTCGATAGCAACTCTGGCGTTGGCACACAGGTAGTCGTCGATGACCTCACTGGCGATAGACTGCTCGATATCGTTGTCGGCAACAAAAAGGGGACTTTTCTATTCACTCAAATTGCTGCAGAAAAAGAGATTGAGGTATCAAGTACCTCGAAACCAATTGAAACGCACGCAATTAGTGACACCGATCGAGTTGCGGAACGCGAGGAATCCCAAACGGCATCTTACGATGCGTTGTCATCCTGTAAAGAATCTCAGGGATCGCCGACGTCTGACGATCAAGCACCCGCACTTCCAAATATAGTAGTCATATTTGTAGACGACCTGGGATATGCCGACATTGGCCCGTATGGGGCGGTGGCATACCCCACGCCTCACTTGGACCGCATGGCCGGTGAGGGCCGCGTGTTTACTGATTTTGTATCGGCGACGGCGGTCTGTTCTGCCTCGCGGGCAGCATTGCTCACTGGATGTTATCCCGAACGGGTAAGCATCCTGGGAGCATTGTATCCCAATGCAAAGATTGGTCTCAATTCCAAAGAGTTGACCTTGGCTGAGCTATGCAAACAACAGGGATATGCCACGGCAATCTTTGGCAAATGGCACTTGGGGCACCTGACGCCATTTCTTCCACTGCAGCATGGTTTCGACGAGTATTTTGGCTTGCCATACTCCAATGACATGTGGCCACTGCGCCCTGGAGAGCTGGCACTTCCTGCAGAAGGCGGAGCACGTAAGAAGAGGTTTCCGAACCTTCCCCTGTTTGAGGGCAATCGCGTTGTTAAGGAGGAGGTTACGGCTGAAGATCAGGCGCAATTAACCACTATGTATACGGAGCGGTCCGTCGATTTTATCAATCGCAACGCTAATCGACCGTTTTTTCTCTATGTTCCCCACACCATGGTGCATGTGCCGCTTTTCGTCTCGAGCAAGTTTCAAGGCAAGAGCGGTGCAGGGCTCTTCGGCGATGTGGTTATGGAAATCGACTGGTCCGTGGGACAAATCCTCGACGCCATTCATCAAAACGAAATTGAAGAGAATACGCTCGTGATTTTCACATCGGATAATGGACCTTGGTTGAATTTCGGCAACCATGCCGGGTCTGCAAAGCCGCTCCGCGAGGGAAAAGGTACGATGTTTGAGGGAGGCTATCGAGAGCCGTGCATCATGCGTTGGCCTGGGAAGATTCCTGCCGGTACACAATGTGACGAGTTGGCTTCCACGATTGACCTGCTCCCTACCGTGGCAAAACTCATCGGAGCCGAGTTGCCACCTGAACGGACCATCGATGGAGAAGATATTTGGCCCCTAATGTCGGGCAGGCCAAATGCCGAGAGTCCTCATGAGATATTCTACTGTTACTATGGTGGCGAACTGCACGCGGTTCGCAATCGTCGATGGAAGCTGCACTTCCCACATCCATATCGAAGTTTGGAAGGCAAACCAGGCGGAATTGACGGAATACCTACGGCGTACAGCCGCCTCAGGACGGGCGTGGAATTATACGACTTGAAAAGTGATATTGGCGAATCAAAGAATGTTGCAAATCTGCACCCAAAGATTGTTGCGAGGTTCACAAGAGAAGCGGAATCCGCCCGCGCTGCACTCGGTGACAAACTCACCAACCGAGTTGGAGCAGAGATCCGACCGCACGGCACGGCCGAATGAGTGCGTGAGCGATCCTAGTGAGGTAGATCGCAATGCGGACGGCCAATACTGACTGCATCACGACCAGCTCCGTGCGTGAATGTTTTGCAACATGCCGACAACCTCGAGGTTATTAGCCTCGTGAGCTACCGTCAGACCGAACTCCGATCATGTTCAAGATTATGCAATCTCCAAGCTTCCATTGAATGAGTATTGCCATGAAACATAAGCTGGTCCTTACTCCAATGTCGTTTCATGAAGATCTACTTGCAGCCCCTTGCTCAACGAAGGTAGACAGTATCGCAAGGTGCATTCCTATAGCATTCAATGGCTAAATCTAGTGCGTATTCGGGGCATAACTAGT
The DNA here is from genome assembly GCF_007741515.1 of Adhaeretor mobilis. Taxonomy (GTDB): domain Bacteria; phylum Planctomycetota; class Planctomycetia; order Pirellulales; family Lacipirellulaceae; genus Adhaeretor; species Adhaeretor mobilis. The sequence continues at coordinate 2,913,846 of NZ_CP036263.1, read as the reverse complement.
TGAGGAAGCCCCTTAGCTTTCTCGTGGTCCCTCTTTGGCCACTTTCTTAGCAATTCCAATCCCCGGAGACCGCCATGGCGGAACTGATTGCGCTGGCCCTTGCGCTCGCTCTGATAGCGCTCGCCGTCACGTTTTTACGCGCGCAGAGACTACGGCGTGCGCTGGAGCGATTACTCGAATGGCCTGCTCCCCAAAAGCTGATCCATATGTTATGAGAGTCTCACCCGCCGATGATGGCAAGGAGACTCATGATGTCGAAACCTGGAAGAAAGAAGCGTCATTCGCCCGAACAGATCGTGAAGAAGCTGCGTGATGCGGATGCGATGCTCAATGCGGGCAAAGACGTGGCTGCCGTGTTGCAGTCGATGGAGATCAGCGAAGCGACCTACCACCGCTGGCGCAATCAATATGGCGGGATGAAGGCCGAAGAAGCGAAGCGTCTGAAGCAACTCGAAGACGAGAACAAGCGATTGAAAGAGATCGTGGCCGATCAGCAACTCGACATTAAGATGCTGAAGCATCTTCAAGAGGGAAACTGGTAAGCCCTTCTCGGAAGCGTGCGGCCGCCTCAGAGCTTCAAGAGAAGTTCGAGGCCTCCCAACGCAGGGCTTGTTCAACGGTCGATCAGCCGCGTAGCAGGCAGCGTTACGCGGCACAGTCGCGTGAAGATGAACAGAAGCTGGTGATACGCATGCTCGAATTAGTACGTGAGAACTGCCGTTACGGCTATCGCCGGATTGCCGCTTTGTTGCGTCAAGAAGGCTGGCAGGTGAACCTCAAGCGTGTCTATCGCCTGTGGCGTCAGGAAGGACTGAAAGTGCCTCAAAAGAAGCGGAAGCGGAGACGATTGGGCGTGAAAGAGAATGGCTGTTATCACCGTCGTGCTGAGCACAAGAATCACGTCTGGGCCTGGGACTTTATCTTTGATCGAACGACCAGCGGTAGCACGCTGAAGTGCTTATCGATCGTCGATGAATATACGCGAGAATGTTTAGCATTGAAGATCGATCGCAGCATCACCAGTGAGGATGTGCTCGATACACTGGCGGAGTTGTTTGCCATGCGTGGTGTGCCTCGGCACATTCGCAGCGACAATGGGCCCGAGTTCATTGCGAATGCCGTGCAGCGTTGGCTTAAGCAGTTAGAGATTGAGACGCTGTACGTGGCTCCTGGGAGCCCATGGCAGAATGGTTATGCGGAGAGCTTTCACAGCCGCGTGCGTGACGAGTTCTTTGCGATTGAGGAGTTTGAGAACCTCGGGGTAGCACGCAAACTAGCTGCCGCTTGGAAAGAGAATTACAACCACCGTCGTCCGCACAGTTCGCTAGGGTACGTTGCCCCGGCGGAGTTCGCGGCCCGCCCTGCTTCCGCTCCGGAGTTGGCTTCGGCTACGCCTCAGCCAACTCCTCCGCTCCAGCAGGGCGGAGAGATCCCCCAACCCGTACTCTCAAAACCTGTGGTACAGGTTTTGGGGGCAGGTCACGAGGCAAATTCATCTCGGCTCATGATCTGCGACGAGCGTTCGGCTATCGCTGGTCACGTCGCGTCACGCCGCCAGTACTGGAAGAGCTAATGCGTCACGCCTCAGTAGAAACGAGCATGACCTACTATGTCGGCCAGAATGCAGCGACAACAGCTAGAGAGCTATGGTCGGCTCTAGGTGACATTTCAGGTGACACCCAGAATTCTAAAGAGTGACAAGCGTCGCAAACCGCTTGTTTTTAAGTACACCCCGGAGGATTCGAACCTCCAACCTTCGGATTCGTAGTTTTCTGGAGTAGGCGGATTGGCGTCCGAATAGGGTTTAAATGGCGGATACAGCCGAATCTCAGTTTCGGCAAATATGCTACCAGAGTCGATTAAAGGTCCAAATTGGGTACACATTTCAGTGTGTACCCACTTACCGCGATACCAGTCCGCCCCCAACTTCACAAGCCGGCATCACTCTGAATAGCAGCTGTTCTACTAAGGCTCTCCTAAGTACGGATACTCATTGCCTCCCTGGGAGGCAATGAGTACCGCGCCTCAGGGTATGTCGATTCCCAGAACGGGTTCGAAGCAACTGTTGGGACTGATTGGTCTGTGGTAGTGAAGCCAGATGGAGCCCAGTTCTTTCAGAGTGGCATGGTTACGGGCAGGTCACGAGTTCATTGCTAATGCCGTGCAGCGTTGGCTGAAGCAGTTAGAGATTGAGACGCTGTACGTGGCTCCTGGGAGCCCATGGCAGAATGGTTATGCGGAGAGCTTTCACAGTCGCGTGCGCGATGAGTTTTTTGCGATTGAAGAGTTTGAGAACCTCGGGGTAGCACGCAAGCTGGCTGCTGCTTGGAAAGAGAATTACAACCACCGTCGTCCGCACAGTTCGCTGGGGTACGTTGCCCCGGCGGAGTTCGCGGCCCGCCCTGCTTCCGCTCCGGAGTGTCGAGTAGGCCCAGGGGATTGCTCCCCCAGGCCTCTCACAGAACCGGACTTGTGGACCACACATCCGGCTCTTCAAGCTGTCATCTCAAACGTCAAACAGGCATTGCTGCTTGATGGAGACCCGCTCCTCAGGATTTAGCGCACGCCACTGGTCGGTAAGCACCATCAGTTGCGCGGCGAACCAGGCGTTAGGATACGCCTTTTGGATGCCGGAACTGACGCTGCGTCACCAGACGCCGGTACGCTGAAAGGCGGTATGAGCCGCCGACTGAGGAGAGACACCACACGCAATCAAGTGACGGTAAAGATGCCGGGGACGCTTCTTCTGGCGAATAATAATCGCCCGAATTCGACGCCGAATATGGGTGTCGAATTTGTGGAGCGGCCTCAGCTGATCTTCCGTACACAACCGGAAGTACCCAATCCATCCGCGTAAGTAGCGGTTCAGACCTCCAAAGCACGTCTTCAGCGAGCGACCCCAGTTCCGCGGCGTGAGCTCACGAATCCTGACGTCCATCCGCGTTTTCGTGCGTTCAGAGATGGCCACCGCCACGCTTCCATCTTCGCTCTTGCTCAGATGAAAGCCTAAGAAGGTCAGGTTCACCGGCCCCGAAACCGAACTCTTCTCCTCATTCACCTTGAGACGCAAGCGCCTCTCGATAAACTGACGAACCGAGTTCATCACCCGACGATTAGCCCGTTCGCTCTTGACGAACACGTTAAAGTCATCGGCATAGCGTACGAATCACAACCCTCGACGCTCCAACTCCCAGTCCAACTCGTCTAGGACGATGTGCGACAGCAGGGGAGAGAGAGGACCGCCTTGCGGCGTTCCCTCGTCGGCAGCGGTTCGCGTACCATCGGGAAGAACCACCTTCGCTGTCAGCAAGCGATGCACCAGCTTAAGGACACGACCATCTTCGACTTGCTGGGCCATGCGGTTCAGCAGACGCTGATGATGGACCCGATCAAAGAATTTGGATAGGTCGATATCGACCGTCCAGACATAGCCCTCTGCCGGATACTTCTTTGCTTCGGCGATGGCGGTAGGTGCACCCCGGTGAGGACGAAAGCCGGGTAGTGTCCGTCAATATGCGCACATTAGTTTTTAGGGTTTGCCCTTGCTGGTAGGTCCGGCCCCAACTCCGTAGCAGCGTAGCTGCGGAGGAGTTGGGGCCGGGCGCGGCCTACGCGACCGCCTCAGTCCCTTCCTGTTGCTCGCTCTCCTTCTGCTGATCGGCAAGCCGACTCATGTCCAGGTACTTCCGAGTGCCCCACTTCGTGCCCGCGATGTGACGCAGCCTAGCGGCGACCAGCATCAATGCACTGTTGCCGTCTGGGAACGCTCCCACAACTCGAGTCCTGCGACGGATCTCTCGCATAATCCGCTCCAGCGGGTTGTTCGTCCGAATCCGTGTCCAATGCTCGCGAGGGAAAGCCATGTAGCTGAGCGTCTCGCTCGCCCCTTCCTCGACGCAGCGGGACGCCTTGGCCAACTTCATTACCTGGAGCTTCGCTACGACATCAGTAGCCTTCTTCTCCGCCGCCTCGCGGTCTTCTTGGGCATGGATCGCCTTGAGCATCGCCATCACTTCCTTCATCTTCGACGTAGGTACCGATGACGCCACATTGCGATACCAATGCACCATGCAACGCTGCCAAGCAGATTCTGGGTAAAACTCGGCCAGCGAATCCACTAAACCGAGACACTTGTCGCTGGTCACCAACTGCACGCCTTTCAATCCACGCTCTTTGAGATGCCTTAAAAAGCTCTTCCAACTCTCGATATCCTCCTTCGTTCCCTCGCAGACACCCAGCACCTGGCGATAGCCTTTCTGGTCCACGCCAATTGCTACCAGAACGGCCACGTTCTTCACTTCACCGCCCCACGAGCGTTTCAGCCAAATGCCGTCCAAGGCAATGTAAGCGTACTCGCCCTCAATGGGCCGGTTACGCCACTGCTCGATTCGCTCGTACAACTTCTGGTTCAAGTCGCTCACAGCGCTGGGGGAAACTCGCGTTCCCCACAAGGCTTCGGTAATATCCTCCACCCGTCGCACGCTTACGCCTGCGAGGTACATCTCCATCAGCGCTTCTTCGACACTCGATTCTCGCCGTCTGTAACGCTCAATAATCTGCGTCTCAAAAGGTAACGAGCGTAAGCGAGGGACCTTCAAATTCACTTCTCCTGCCTTCGTTTGCAGCTTTCGGTCGTACGAGCCAGCTCGCGTGTCGACACGGTCGGCAGACCGCTCGTAACGCTTCGCTCCGCAAAGCTGGTCCGCTTCTGCGTCGAGCAGCCCGTTGAGAGTCTCTTCGACGCTCGTGCGAACCACCTCATCGACATGACCGCGAATCTTTGACTCATCGACTGAAATTACGTCTCCGGTTACACTTGCCATCGTGGCAGTCTCCTTCGCTTGGTTGGTATTGGAATCGTTCAAAAACAATTCCTACCAAGCAGGGGCTGCCCGTTTAAGTGCGCAACTATTAGGACGTTATCGAAAGCCGTGGCTGCTGTCATGAAACGTCGGTTCAACTGCGGCTCCAGGACTTGGAGCAACGCTTGCTGGACCACGCGATCCACAACGTTCGGGATACCTAGTCCCCGCTGACCTCCACCCGGCTTGGAAATCCAAACCCGGCGAATGTCTCCAGGACGATAGGCTCCTGATAGCAACTCACGTCGCAGCTTGGGGTAGTAGCCGTGGAGCATCCTCCACAACTTCTTTTACGCTGAGTCCATCAGTACCGGCAGCACCCTTATTGCGTGCCACGTTGAGCAGTGCTCGGGCCAAATTGAACACCGAGGCTGCTCGTTCTAGCAGTCGACCTGTATCGTCTTCTGCTCGGGTGACCGATTCGTTCGGCTCCTTGACGCTTGCTTGGTGCAGCAGGAACGCCTTGCCTGCGGATTCGTCCGCTGGGTTGTCGCCCTTGCTCTCTTGCGAGTTGTCGGCAAACACAAACGTCAGTTGGCGGGAATCGGCACTTAACAACTTGTCGCCCCCTTCGCTCCACCGACATTACTCGGCTTCGGCACTACTATGGGGCGATCCGACTTCTCTCCCAGCATCGACGGGTCGTCGTCACCTTCTTCCCTTCTACCGCAGGGCGGACTAAGAGAGATCTCTTGGGGTAAGGTGAAGCAATGTCCCGCCGCCGCTGCCCTCAATACTCCACGGCCACGATCGGATATCGGGCGTCGCGTAGGCGAGCACGCTTGCCCAGGTCCGAGGAGCCTGCCTAAGGGTTCACTTGCGTTCAGTGCTGCGGTTCGGCTCCGGCTTCCATCCCACACGCCCTCACGGGAAAGACTTCGATTGTCCATTGTCCAAACGCGGTCTCGTGCAGTTGCTTTCACCTCGTGGTTACCTCCGTTAGGATCCACAGAGGACTTTCACCCCCAATCGCTCGACCATGCCCAGCGCACCTTCGTTCGCTACGCTCACTTCGCGGAACAGCCTTAGTCTCTAATGCACTAATATTCCCTTGATATTGAAAGATACAAGGTCAACGTCTAAACAGTTGTTTGGTTAGAATGCTTGGACGGCGCTGAATCGGTAGCCCTATCAGACGGTAGCGAGTGCGCAACAGCCCCAGACGCTCCTGTTCCAACCCGGTGTTACTTTCCGCCTAGCCCCGTGCCATTGAATTGCCCCGCGGCTGTAGTTTCAAAGTTCGGAAAACGGAAGTTTCTGGTATCTGTGAATCTTCTCGCCTATCTGTGAGAGCTTTTTAAGAAGGTGGCTCGGTAGGATGCGGATTGTGCTGCAGCCTATGACTTGGAACCATTTCTTGCTTTTCTTTGTCCCACCCCATCATTTGTCCATTCCGCCAAGACTCATTGGCCATCGCTGCCGCAGCAATCCCTGCCAATCCGAGACGTACGGGACAATTCAACGGTTCCCCATTTCGCATATGATTGTGAAGATTCGTATGATGTAGATTCACATCTTCATCCCCTGACTTCTTATGCTCAGCAAGGATTTTGCCGTCTTTATCCTTTGCTACCCACCCATCATTCGTGAAATAAAGCGTCCCTCGGTAACCCCGAATGAGATGGTCGAAACCAACGCGATTGCTCTGCGTACCAAGCGCATAAACAGTCAGCCCCTCGGGATACTCGCAGATCATTTCAAAGTTATCAGGTAAGTCACGATTCTCCGGCCACTGCCAGATGCCTCCCATTCCTACTACCCGACGAGGCATGTGCAAGTCGAGCGCTCGGATCATTCGCGTAATGCGATGTACCAACAAGTCACTGGCGATTCCTCCAGAGTACATCGAAAAGTTTCGCCATTCAAAATAATGGTGAGGGTTCCATGCTGTATCAGGTGCCGGCCCAAGCCAAGCTTTCCAGTCCAGATCTGCTGGTTTTGGCCTGTCCTCTTTTAGATCCGGAACGCAAAAGAGTCCCTGTTCACCGTACCGCCGAACATACTCGATTTGAGCTTGGACTACTTGGCCAATAACGCCGCCACGAATCGCTACATTGGCGGACGAATAGCTGTCATCGGACATCCCTTGTACTCCAATTTGGAGAGGAAGATTAGTCTCGACTTGCCTTTTCAATACTGCAAATGCTTCAGGAATCGTGTGCGTCATCGGTTTTTCACAGTAGACCGCCTTTCCTGCATCGAACGCATCAAGAGTCATTCGCGCATGTTGATGTTCAGGAGTTGCAATAACCACATAGTCGACTTGTTTATTATCAAGTACCTCGCGATAGTCTTGGGTTGCAATCGAAGCACCCGTTTTGCTGGCCCCTTCAACGGCCCGAGTCTTCCAGCAATCTGCAACGGCTAAGGACAGTAGGTTGTTTGATTTCTTTAGGTCGTTGAATGCCCGCATGTGATTAGCAGCCATGCCACCTGCGCCAATATAGCCGATCCCCAACCGATCATTGGCACCAATAATGTTGCCATAACTCTTGGCCGTCCATTGCATGGCCACTGTCGCTATGCCTGTGGATTCCAGGAATGCGCGGCGGGACGTCTTGATGGAACTTGTTTTAGATTCAATCATGTCAAATTTCCTTGTTTTTTATATTTAATCGAGGACGCTACCGACTTCTAATTTAAAAAAACGAAAGCAAGTAAGATTATTCGTTGACAGATTTGTTAGATGACTCCCCAAATGTGATTCTCAGAACCCTCAGGTAGCTTGCAGCCACAGTTTCCACGCTGTACGAGCTGCCAAGACAATAGTGACGATGCACCCTAGACTACATACCCCAATCATCCAGGTGGGGCATGACACTCGCTCGCGCACATCACTGCGTGTTGCCATATACAACAGCGAAAGCGCTAAGAGCGGCGATCCAAGAACCGTCAGAGCTTGTGCAAAAATAATCACACCTACCGGATTGTTCCCAGCAATTGTGGCCCAGATCGCTATCGACATACCTAACAGCATCGCAACGACAGTCAGCCTCTTCGACCAAGGAGAATCAATCGAGCTACCGAGACCAAGTCCATCGGACAGCAGCAAACCACCGATCATCGCGTTGATCAAAAATGGACTGAAGCAGGCTGCGAAAATGCCGCAGGAGAAAAGAATCGTTGCTGCCGGGCCGAAGAGAGGTTCCAATTGTCCAGCTACATCAGCCGCACTCCTCAGCTCATCAGGTGACATTTTTCCATGCAGCATGGTGGCTGACGTAATCATGATCATTGCACTACAAGCTCCAAGCACTGAGATTCCCACGATTGAATCAACCAAGCCTTGTTTCAATTGACTGCTCGTCCAGCCTTTTTCGCGGGCCAGATAGCTTTGGTAAAACGCCCCGGCAACGGAAAACGTCGTTGCCACCAACCCCTGAATTGCCCACAGCGGATCAACAATGTGGCCAGAAGTATTTAGCCGTGGCCAGAATCCACCCGCTAGCTCCGAGGGAATACTTGGCACTAGGCCTGAGAAAACTTCTCCTAGCGATGGACCGGCCAGACAAAGGTTTGCGCCAAAGCCGAGTATCATGACTCCCAGCAAGAACTTCATTAACCGTTCCAACGGTTTGTAGAGAGACTTCAAGACAAACATCGTGCCTATGAGTGCGATATTGAAGAGAACTAAGAGGACGATGAGTATCGTCTTGGTCGAGCCCGAGGTGTCTGTGGTAGGGCCAGAGGCTAGGACTGATTCGATTGAGGTAACCACCGCCATGTTGTTACTAGACTGAAAACTGGCAACCACTAAGAATAAGACAATGCCCACCATCGCTGAAAAAGGTCTGCCGATTCGATCCGCCAACTCGCCGCAAAGTGTTTTCTCTGCACCCACACCAAGTCTTGCTGCCAGGGCCGTCATGCCGATCATTAAAACAACCGCCACCACCAGCACCCAAAGCATCGAGTAGCCGTACTGACAGCCGACCTTGCTTGAGGTAAGTATGCTACCGGGACCGAGCACAACCGATGCGACAATAATGGCCGGGCCGATACTTCGAAACCAAACTAAAAGACGATTGGGGTGGGAGGAATTCATTTTCGGTCAGCCACTTCTGCTTTCGCTCTAGCCATCACACTCTCGATCGTGACAGGCATGCCGCCTTGGCGCTTGCTTTCGTCGGCTGCTTCCATAAAGGCAATGATTGCAATTGTCTCCTCAGCACTCACCGGCGGAACACCTGTCTTGAAGAACTGGGCGATTTGTTTTACCAGCGGTTCATATCCCCCAAATCCTTCGATGAAGACATTTGATTTTTCTCGAAACAAGAGGGCTCCGTAGTCACGACGCCCTTTGCGAATTCCTCGAAATGTTCCAACGAGCCCATCCCCCCAAACTCCCACCACCAATTCGGTATCCTCCGTTTGCGTTCGCGTTACACGTTCACAGTCCGGTCCCATGATAGTGAACAACGCTTCAACTCCATGAACGCCATACCAGTAAAGATCTGGGTGGGTCGGTTCAACGGGACATGGACTGTAAGTTGCACACCCTGTGATTTGGCCTAACTTCGGATCGGTGCGGGCACTTGATATTCCAGGCGTGAATCGAATTGCTGAACAAGAGAAAAACGGCACTCCCGACTCTTTCGACAGGTCTGCTATTTCGATCGTATCGGCAAGCGAGGCTGCAATCGGTTTATCTATAAAGACTCTCTTGCCAGAGGCAAATACCGGGCGAACTTGTTCAAGATGTTTTCTGCCATCGACGCTCTCCAGCAAGACGACATCGACCAGATCCACGAGCGTGTCAACCGAATCAACAATCTGGATCCCCTTGTCGCGAAGTTTTTCCGTAAATTTACCAACTCGATCACGGCTCGATGCAATATCGTGGCTCCCTCCCGGAAATGCTGCCACGACTTTTACGTTCGCCAGCGATTCATCTGCGTCTGGTGCATTGAATAGATCGGTAAATGCAATGACGTGCGAAGTGTCGCAGCCGATAATGCCAGCACGTATTGTGTCGTCAGCAGCAGTAAGTGGGGATGACGCAACCCCGACTACTAGCAGCAAAGCGAAACAACCACCCAACGCTGCAAATCGACGCACAATTGCAATAGGAAGTAGACTGTGCAAGAGCCCGTTAATTGTTTTCCCGCTATTCATTTAATTGCAACTCATACTTCGTGATGCTGGTGAGAGGGATTCATTTCATCGATTCGATATCCGAATCCAGAGCCAGATAGAGTCGAGAGATCTACCTGCCCCTTACGTCTGCGGTAGAGGCCAGGATGAATCTGTGCTTCACGGGCTGATGCTTCTGGATAAAACTGCATTGCGTTTGTTTCGACTCCACCTATTGTTCCTGCGTGTGCTGCTAGCCGAACGTGTGGAATCTGCGCAAGCATCGGGTTCGTAAGGTCCTGTACCATCAGCTGCATGCCGTGTGCCTTGGCCCAGCAGAGACTCAACAGTGCGCCTGTTTGTGTCTTACAAGTTTTCAGTGCAACACCCGTCCAGCCGAGTTCATAGCCCAAGCGGACGTGTTGCCAGTCGTGGGCACTCTCGTCTAGGAATAGCGGCTTACGTCTGGCAACTTGATGGACGTCTAGGCGGCGCTGCTCGAGATCGTACTCAAAAGGTTGTTCCACATAGACAAGTCGCTCGAAAATAGCGGGCTCTTCATTGCGGAGCCGGTCTAGTACTACGTTGACGTAGGAGGTTTCTTGGACACAGCAGTTAAAATCGGCAGATAAGGCCTCGACTCCTGTCTCAAGTGAAACCTTACCGACTTGCACAAGGCGATCGTAGTCCCACTCCATGTCGTTGCCTCGCAGCTTGATTTTCAAGCACTTCAGCCCATCTGTTTCGATCCATTCTCTTAGCAGCAATGGATAGCCATCATCGGGTGGATTGTCCCCCAGTTCGCTGGAGGATAGAGGGTCAAGACCTCCAACTAGATGCCAGGCAGATAATTGCTGGGGGGGAGGAAAGACAAGAAAGTCCTCGGGGTAGGCACCTGAGAATGAAATCGTTGTCGATTGACTCTCAGCAGGTTGTAGGAAGGCAGCCAAATCTCGATTCATATAGTTCGCATTGTAAGTATCGTAGATATCTACCTGATGCAGATTCCCATAGGCATCATGCAGGGCGATGTCGAAGGCGCTATTGGCAACGAGCGCAGCCAAGTAAGGCAGCTCTTCGCCGGACCTAGCACCTGCATTGTGATTTCTTTGCAAAGCTGGAAGCACGTTGCGAAGGAAGTCATGTCCAAGTTCGAGAGGATGCCCACTACCCCGGTGTTCTGGCCAAGATTGCTTTAGCTTTTGGCAGAACTCGACCAGAGAATCAAGCCGATTCTGATAAGTAATCTCGCTGGGCCAAGCCCATTGAACTGATAGTGGCGTTTCTCCCCAGCCCTCCGCTGTACGGCCGCTATTGTCGCAGACTGACATACGAACTCGAAGGCAGTTGATACTTTCGAGAATTTGGTCGCCAAATTTAAGTGGAACACGTGTAGCAACCGGTAAAAGAAACGCCTTGGACGCTATGACGCGAATATCCGTAGGCTTCTCACTTGTCGTTCCTTCTCGAAGAATCGTCGGTAACTCCTTGCTTGATCGAGCAGAGCTTTCCATTGACGAAAGCTTTTTCGGATTCGAAAAATACTTTTTAGGCATGTGGCTTTTCCTAGTTGAGTATCTTGGTCATCTACAAACCTCCCCTACAGCCCTTCTAGGAAAGACCATGTAGATCTTCGAGCAAAATTAGTTAGCTCAAAACTGCAAGCTCTTTCAGGACCAATCGTGTGTCGGACGGGTGCACATGCTGTTTGCACTATCGTCATTCGTAAATTTCTCTTTATCCGGATCCCAGTTCAACTTCTTGCCAATATTCTTAATGGCAATGTTCCACAGATGGCAAACACTGGCAGTACGATGCCCCACCTCAACCGGTTCGAGTGGGTCTTCGCGAGTGATCACGCAGTCGAGAAAATTGCGGACATGATCGGCATAGAAATTGCCTGGATTGTCAAATGTTCGTTCAAGATTCGAGACTGGAAGATGTATCTCGTCTAATCCGATTATCTCGTTCTCAAGGGACTTCGAAGAAGCCCTAAACTTGCCTCCCACGAGAACGAACTCGATCCACCCTTCGGTTCCTTCGAAGCGAACGCCCATGGCTTCGCCGGAGCTTTCGCAAATCAGCTCTACCCCATTGGCATATCTCGCGCGGAATGTTGATTCTAGTGCCGTGTTGAACAGGCTTCCATCGGGAAGCCACTTAGCACCTATTCCCTCAACTTCGACCGGACCGGTCAGGCTAGAACCGTTGCCCCACTGGGCAATGTCAATCGCGTGGGCACCTAGGTTGGTGATTTGTCCACCTGAGTAGTCAAGATTGAAACGAAACTTGTAGAGACATCGTTTCTCATGGTATGCAGCCCGTGGTGCAGGGCCCAACCACATATCATAATCGAAATCATTGGGAACAGGCATTGGTTCCCAGCCAGGACCGGGGCCGATCTTGTTGTTGTATCCGATGCGAACTCGCATCGACTTAAGTTTGCCAATTCGTCCGTTGAGAACCAGTTCACAGGCATGCCGAGCTCTACAGTTAGATCGGTACTGGCTTGCCGTTTGCAAAACGCGCCCATGCTTTCGCACAGTTTTGATCATCTCCTGGCCTTCTCCCAGGGTCAATGTGAGGGGTTTTTGACAGAACACGTCCTTTCCTGCCTCGGCTGCCATCCTCGTCATCGTCGCATGCCAGTGATCAGGTACCACTAAGGCTACTGCATCGATATCATCGCGTTCGAGTATGTCTCGAAAATCGCTGGTCGTGAATACTCCATTGTAAGTTCCACTCTTCTGTTTTTCTGCATAGTATTGATTTGCGATTCTTAGGGCAGGTTCTAGTCCCATGACTGTTGATTCATCCCTATATCCTCCACTAGCCTTATTGACATCGCAGATGGCGCGAATCTGCACGTCTTCATTCTGCATGAACACCTTCATGTCAGGTATGCCGCGCGTGCCCAGGCCGATTACTCCGATGTTGATTCGGTTGCTAGGCGATGATTGGCCAAAGACTGTACTAGGTAGCACCCACGGAGCACCCGCACCGAGAGCCGTAGAACAAGTAGCTCCTAGGAAACAACGACGATCCATTTTGGTAGGCATCTAAATTCTTCTTTCACTTTCTAAATAACTCGGACTAGGACGTTAATTGCTAAAGGAGCGTCCAAATGATTTTTGGCGAAAAACACCTTGAAGTCACAGGCTGGCCGCTTAGTTGCTTAATATAGATAGGATTAATTTAGACAATATCATTTACCAGTTTCTCATCAACACTCACTGGCGATGTCCTCATCTTGAAAACTAGTTCTTAGTGGCATGTCTTGGTTAGGTGAACAACAATACTACCGAACCCTTAAGATAAAGTCATTCTGGCAAACTCCGTCTCTTTTTGAAGAAAAGGGCAATGGTTACCCAGCTTTGATTTTCGGTCGATTACTTCCTGTTCTCTAGTATTGCGTCTTGTTTAGGTTTAACCATGGAGAGTTCTTCAATGTTTTGTAAATCGACATCCTCGAGTAATCTGCTTGGCTTGAGAATTAATAGGCGGAGGGCCACAGACTCACAAATCCACTTTCCCCCCAGGGATAGAGTGACGGGCTCATTTCCTCGTCTACTAACGACTGCTCGCAATAATTTGGAGATTTCAGTTCCATGAGTTGCTTGTGCTTCAGCTATGCATCTTTGCCATGCGCCTCAAATTACGATTGAAGGATTTCAGCAATGATCTTCCAGCAGACGAGTTGCATTCCGGGGAGGTGAAACGGGCCTTTCCAATAATTCCCTTTCAATGGAACGCTGATTCGTCCGTCACGGTGTAAATAACCAAACCATTCTCCGTAAGTAATTGCCTTTGTGATTGGCATTCTGTAGCATTCCACGACATCTTTATATATTCCAAAGAGTATCTTTCTGCCCCCTCGCACGCACACTACTAGCTACTAGATGCCTCACTAGGCGATGACCCTGCAGTAAGTTGGCATTTGCAGGAACTTATCCTGATGAGATCGGCGTTGTTGTTAAGGGTGAATCGGATTGACTGTATGTATAAATAGTAAGGCCTTCAAGAGAGCATTGTTGGAGTGGGAATAGCAAGCTCACCAAGTAACCAATCGAAAAGCAGGATCCTACACCTATGACCGGGTATAAAAAGAAGTGAATGGGTGTCAGCGACTGTACAAAATACAAGATCACTCCTCCCACCACTGCACCTGCCACGGCACCGATACTATTGCCACGAGTCGTGAAGATTCCTAAGGCAAACAGTCCAGCTAGTCCTCCTATGGCGAGCCCGGCAAACGTCAAGAACAAGTCCCAGAGAGACTCTATTGCATAGGTTGCTATAAGCAGTGCCATGGCAGTGCCGAGAACTCCCAGGATCCCTGTCAACCAGCGAGCTAGTCTCAATAGACTTTGATCGGTACACTCCGGTCGAAGACGTTTATAAAAATCTATTGAGATCGTTGTGGCAACACTGTGGATGCTACTATCGAGGCTTGACATTGCAGCAGCCAACAGCGCTGCGATCACCACACCGGAGATTCCTACTGGTAGGCTTTCTACCACAAACCACGGTACGATGGCATCCGGCTGCAGAGAGGGGCTCATGTTTTCTGGATGTGTCTTATAGAAGGCAAATAGTGCTGTGCCGAACAGAAACACTAAGATTGCCCAAGGAATAGAGGCAATCGCAGAACACCATAGGGCGTTGGATGCCTTGCGGAGATCTCCGGTTGTCAAATACCTCTGCACTACGGCCTGGTCTGCCGTCAGGTCTGAAGTTCTCTTGAAGACGTTTCCAATTAGGATAATCCAAAGTGCGGTCGTGGTGATGCTTGTATCCCAATTAACCAATCGGAACTTCTCATGCGAATGAGCGATCGATATGAATCCGTTGAAACCGCCGTCGACTTCTAAGATGGCGATCCCTACCCCTAATAAAGCGCCTCCTACCAGGACTATCGCCTGTAATACATCCGTCCAGATCACTGCATTGATCCCCCCTAGGACGGTATATCCAGTGCTCAGAGTGCCCATAACAAGAATGCTGACATAGACATTCATTCCCGTGACGACTGAAAGGGCAATTGCAGGCAAATACAAGACAATTGCCATTCTACCCAACTGCAACATCACAAAAGAACTACTTCCGTATAGTCTCGCAAGTAGATTAAAGCGACACTCCAAATACTCATAGGCTGTCACCGCATTAGGTCGAAAGAACAAGAAAGGAAGGTAGAAGCGTACAACTAGGGGCACAACAAGAAACCAAGTCAACACACCCGTGAAATAGACCCAATCAGTTGAAAAAGACTTCGCGGGAAGTGCCATGAATCCAATCGAACTCACTTGAGTAGCCATTATACTTAGTCCAACTGCCCACCAGGGGATCTTCCGATCGCCAAGCAGGTAGTCGTTTGACGTATTCTCGGATGCGGAGAAGTACCAGCCGATGCTAAGAAGTAAGATGAAGTAGAATGAGAGTACTATGTAATCGACCAGGTGAAAGGCACTCTCTCGAAGAGCATTGCTCCCACCGATGACTTTTGCGATAAGTGAATTATTTGCTGTTCGCCCACCAACAAGCACAATCTGATTCTGCCACTTAACGGCTGTTGTCAATGCCACTGGAACCACATACTCCCCACGTTCACACCAGGTGTCTGTCGTCGTTTCATAAGCCAACAGGGTATTTCTGACCTGACGACTAGAGGATTTGACTTGGTGTTCATTCGCTTCGTTAATCGTCAATCCCCCGATGCAGAGGATTGTACTAGGGCCGAAGGCAATTGCCGGAGTAGCCGCCATTGGAATTGGAGCATCTGCGATAGCTTGCCACTTGGCTGAACTGGGCGAATACCTGTAAGCCTCTCGAACCAATTCGAGGGATTGCGGTTCTTGGTTTAACAAAGAAGAAGCTGCACCCCCTAACAAGAATAATTCGCCACTTTGAGCCACTACGGCGGGAGAGAACCATCCCTCTCCCGGCCAAACAGGATGCGATCTCCATCTCGGTCCTTCGTCAGAAACTTTGATAGACCAGAAGCACTTTTTTCTTTTCGGTGCTTTCAGATCAAACAAGCGAGAACCAGCCACATAGATTTCGTCTCCTAGACGCGTCGCAGCGCATATTGATAGCGGTTCAGGAAGATTCGGTAGAGAGGAGAGCTTGAGCTGATTTGTTTTGATATCCCATCGAAGAATGAACGCTTTATCTGATCCTCCAGATCCGGTGGTTCCTCCGAAACAGAACAACCCATCTTCTGTCTCTACCGCCGCTCCATAGGCTAGAGGCTTCGAAAGGTTAGTGGCCTCCAACCATTTTCGGGTGTCTGGTTGAAGGACAAAGACTGCATCGCTAAGTCCATTCTCGGTCGCGTTCTTCTGAGTCGTAGTTTGTCCACCTGCGACGATGAGTACCCCTTCAGAAGATCCGACGAATGCCCCTTCGATAGAAACGGGCAGTTCAGGCAATTCTTGCCATGCTAATAACGACTTCTCTTGTGCGTCTGATCCGGCTGTTTGAGAAACCAGGAAGGAGAGACCAAGTATCAGGTTGACTGGTAATCTAGCGGGCATGAACTGGGGGCTGGGGGTAAAAAGGGCTATCCATCTACAAAGCTCAGACACAAAAAAAGTAATTGTGCAAATGAACGCTCCAAAAGCTGAAACGCGAATTCATTATCGGCCGGTCGGCACTTCAAAATCTTTCTCGGATGATTCCTCTGGAAGTTCAATTTCCGCTTGATAGCCCCTGAAAAGTGGTGCTCCTAGTTCCATTTCGGGAGCTGATTTACCATCGTAGCCCATGATTTCAACAATGTGTGGACCGGCGATTGCTCCTCTATTGGACTTGGCAGTATCGTATTGCCCTTCCTCTATAAGGGCATATCCTGAAGGACCATTGTTACCCCGTGACTTGTCCGGACGAAATCGGACACTGCCTTTGGGTACCGGCTCCCCCTTGAAGGTTATTTCACCACGAATGTGATATCGTGGAACGCCCTCCTCATCAGCACAGCCAGTCACGAAGGATGCTAAAAGGATACTCAACAGGCCATTTTGTAATGGCCTGTTAACCAAGTTGTTGAATACGGAGAACGAAGCTAGCTTCTTCATTTGATTTCCCCAGGCCTTGCCAAGCACTGACTATACTACGAGCCTTTGAATACTTGACGGTATTCTGATCGTCCGCACTTACTCTAAACCCACTATTTCTGAACCGTTCATGCTTGCAAGTGCCTTCAACACTGCAAGCTCTGTATTTTCTCCCACGAACCGAGCTGAACCGTCACAGATTGCAAAATGTGTTCCCCCAGGATGCTCACTGCCAAACCCAGCGTCATTAAATCCGCCTGATACGATCCAATTCCCAGCATCATCCTGCTCGGCTGGTTCATTGATAACGGTAAATAGATTTTTTGCACTTCCCATATAGAAACCTTTAGATGCTCCAGAACCAAGAGTGGAACCCCGCATCCAAGATCGGTAGCGTGTCCATTCGTCCCACGAGAGCTCTCCTACTGCGAACGTATTCGAAGTCCCATCAGTGATTTGCGATATCTCTACCGACCGATCCTTACCCAGGACCCCTTGAACTGCTAGTCCCCCGTGAGAACTCCAAGCGTTCCCTTCAACCTCATAGAGGATCCAATCGCTCATATAGTCATTGTTGCCTTTAGGTCCCATCACACCTAAGTAGTGTGTAGTAAACGGATCTGCGCCATTTACCATTTCTGCCGAAGTACCTCCCAAATTGAGCTGAGACAGGATCGATGTAACAACAGGTTGACTCGGGCATAGCAAGACGTCTAATCGATTGCTCGCTAGCTCGTTCTTACCGCTACTCGTATAGCTTCCCGTGCCGTAGTCGAATCCGTCATGCAGAACACTTTGCTCGAAATAAGGAGTGATGAAGACAGTCCAAGCAAGACTAGTCTCACTGTCTCCTCCAGCTGGAAAAGTCCCAATAGACGATTCATAATTTAGAAGCCCCAAACCAATTTGCTTAAGATTATTCTGACATTGCGAACGGCGAGCGGCTTCTCGGGCCGCTTGGACTGCCGGAAGCAATAAGCCAACTAGAACTCCTATAATTGCAATGACGACCAAGAGTTCCACTAAAGTAAAGCCTAGCAAAGGCTTCTTTCCTGGTCGAAATTGCTTCCAATAGCTAATGGCATCCCTTTCTGCTTCAGGCGACCTGTTTTCGCTCACGACGATCGGTATGTAATTCAAGAAAAGCATTTCAGGAGACACCTTATTTAGAGACCAAAACGGGAGAACTAAACAATGCGATTGCGGGGCAGCAAACTGCAGAAGACACAGGTGCCGAACACTAGAAGCAGCCCGGTGGTGGGCTCAGGGACTGTTGCTGCTTTACTGGAGGCGGACTGGAAGCTACTGGACATGCCATAGTTTGCTTGCCAGTCAGCCAGTACCCCAATACTTTGGTCACGCTGCCAGAGCAGGAAGTCGTGGCCGTCGACGTCACCACTCATGTCGAAATCTCCAGGCAAGAACAGGCCGGCAAAGTCCCCATCAGTAAGCTTAAAGAGATCACCGGTTCCGCCAGGAAGGCTGAAGGTGAATTCATTTGAGACTAGTGGAATTTCTTCCACGAGACCTGTCAGGCGGTTCAGCCTCCAGATCGTGTCGATCGAGTTGTCCAAGGTCACCGTAAATTCAGAAATCAAATCATCTGGATCAAGCCCCATCCCATGCCACATATTGACTAGCATGAAGTACTCTTCTCCGAGATCATCTTCGAAGTACCCAACCATTGCATCTTTAAGGTCGGCTGCAGTACCGTTGATTTCGATGTCTACAATCTGACCTTGCCCTGCGGTCGGATCCCATTGCGGAACAGTGTTAGGAGTAAAACCAGTGACTCCCCCCCATATATGTCGCCAATCGGTACTCTCGAGGAATCTCAGGCTTTGCCCCAGTACTTGAATCTCTGCGTTAGCTTGTTGGGCATGAGGGTAGAGTTCGCTTGGGGCTCCGTTTCTATCAACAAGAGCTTTCTCAAATCGCTCCGACTGTTTGTCTAAATCGAACAAGAAATAGGTGAATCCCTTGAATCCACCCGCAAGCTTGAGGAACAACTCTGTCCTCAGTTCAGAGCCGCTGGGAAGTCTATACCTCTCGTCTGGAGGAAGCACTGGGTTATTTAAGTCGTCAAATGATTGAATAAAATTAAATGCTGGAATGTCGTATTCGAGGGACTTTTGACGTGCAACCTGCATGTTGTCGAGATGAGCTCGCAATAAGTCTGATGAATTCGTCGCTCCCTTCCACGGATAAAAGTTATAGATGAATGCATCAGGCTGAATTGTGGACAGCACGTTGTCCACATAGCTCGGAGTGACACCTCCCAAACTCACATATATGAGCGAATCTGGATCTACGAGGCGGATATAATCAGCTACATCTGCAATCCCTGCGATTTCGTCTGGCGGTAATTCATCGCGAAGCAACCAGGCAGATACGCCGGCGTTGATTCCCCACTGCACGTGCGTGCGAGCTTCGTCGTTAAGTTCGCTAAAATTGCCTCGGAAGTGACCTGCGGTCCCTGGTAAAGCCTCACTACTTAACGCAGTGTTGAAGTTAGCGTCATGGTGAAGGTCCAAATAGTTAGGTCTACTCCAAGAACTAATCATGAACGGGTTGTTTCGCACCCACTGCTTTCCAAAGTCGGGAGCACGAGGCTGCAAGGTTGGCCCTTCTGAAAGACTGGCATTCCATGCCAGTTCATCGACGCCTGTACCGCTACCAGGAAGCAAGACCTCATTGCTGATTCGCAAGTCGTCCATCAAGAACTTGCCGACAAATGTATTAGTGGGATTATTTGCTCCAATCCTTAAAGTGTGGGAGGTGGACGCATAGGGACCAAAATTGATCGACGATGTTTCAAGTGCGCCATCACGGTACATCTTTACATCACCGCTCGCGTTGTCGAAAGTAAATGCCATATGACTCCACTCAGGGTTTGAGTCATCTAGGAATTGGTTTTCTGTCTTCTTCCTATTGACGTTTCCATCTTGATCCTTTGTAAAGATATCGATGCCTTGCGTCCCACTAACTACTGGTGTTGCTTGAGTGATGGACCAAGTATCAGGCCCATTGGTGGTGGAAAGGATGAAACGAAGCGTGTCTGTTAATAATGGCTTATACCAAAACTCGACGGTTAACTCGCCGGTAGTTCCAATAGTAAACAGATCAGTTAAAGGAGTCTCAAGACTTTGTTGCCTGTTGAAGTTTAGTGAAAATGAGTTTGCGGGCGCTACACTGGGCACATCCGAGCTCAAACCTACAGTCCCCTCATTTACCTTTACATCGAAATGAAGGTCGTTGCCGGAACTATCGAAGAACCGCTCTGGACCATTTGCCTGAGTCCAGTCTCGCGATAGAGTGTCAAATTCATATAGGCCCACCGTGGCTGCTGACACTTGCTGGAATAGCAATGCCTCCGACAAGAGACCCGAAGCAAACAAAAGCAATGACGCAAATAATGTGTAAAAGTTTTTCATTTCATACCTCCGGAACTTTCGCTATTAATTGGATTCAATGATGGCCCTCGTAACGCCTCCCCTTCATGCGTCACCGCGCGAGAGGGCTTACCATGTCGCTGAGAGCAATGGCCATTGTCAAGAACGTGGGACTTAACAGCATCTGACCTGCCATTTCGTTTTGACGTTGTTTCTGATGACAGGAATCTCTGAACAACCGGTTCATCAAGCAAATCTTTTTGCTGTGTGGTAGAGAGCTGGCGGAATGGCCGCGGAGCAAAAGTACCCCGGACTCCTATTGCGTTCATCAGCACCGTCAAAGCAGACAAGCCCCCATGCATTCGCATTGCTTTTAACAGTGCAGTAAGCTCGCCTTGCAATCGCTTCGCCTCTTCGTGGTGACCGGTTCCAGCATTTTGAACAATCTGCCGTGCCCAGGCCGGCGCAAGAGCGTATATGCCATCCAAGTGTTGTGTTATTCCCGATGCAGAAAGCTCATACAAGCTATCGGCCTGCGCCATAATCACAGGAAAGTCAATTCCTGCCAAAGCAAGTCGGTGATGGAGCTGCAGGGCTTCCTGCAGGTCGCCCGAACATTTGATTCCAGCAATATTGGGATGTTCAGCGAGAGCGATGACTGTACACGCTTCAATTCTCACATGCGTGCGTTGCGGGATATCGTAAAGGAAAATGGGCGATCGCGACTCGTTCGCCAAAGCCTGATAGTAATCGATCAATTCTCCTTGGCTGAACTGCATAAAAAACGGCGGCAAGACAACTACACCTCCAAGACTAAAGCGGTTAAGGCGATCGATCCGATGCTGCGTCCGCAAGAGGCTCATATCATTGGCCCCGACTATCAATGCCCCCTTGCCGCAAGAAATTTGCACAGACTGCTCGACAAGTTCATCGTATGTTTCATCGGCTAGCAGTTGCCCGCACCCCATAGTGCCGGCAATGAATGCGCAGTCGACGCCCCCCGACCAGAGGCGATCGAATTGCAGGGACAAACCCGAGTGGTCAATCCGCTCCCTAGAAGTAAGCGGGGTGCCAACTGCAGCAGTAAGATAGCATTCTTCCAAAGCAAATCCCCTTACAAGAGGAGCCAGCGGCCCTCTCGCGATTAAACGTAATAAATAAGTAATGAGATATTGGCAACTTGGTAAATTATCACCTTTTAATGCAGTCTATAGGGTGCATGCGAGGCACGCAACAGAAATGTTGAAATATGTTGCAATAATAAATTGACAATTAAAGCGAATACTGTCACAGTGATGAAGGTCGGGAGGGCTTTCCTTTCCCCGATTGCAGCTGTCCTTCTTTTCAAGTTAGGGAAAATGTCATGTCTAGCTTTTTTGGGTGCTTTGCCAGAGGCTTTGAGAAGAGCGTATCCGGAGGGTCCTGTAAGCCGACTGGTCTTGCTGGCCTACTCGCCATGTTGCTCATATGTGCGGGGGGGCTTCAGTCAGCCGCCGCAGCCACGATGGATGCCACGCTTATCGAAGATACATACCTGCAGAGTCCACAGGATGTCAATTACTCGTCGGAAGCGGTCTTAAAATTCCGGACGTTCCGCTCCGTGTGGCGGAATCCTTTGATTCAATTTGATCTACCTGCGTTACCTTCGGGACAGCGAGTGGTTGGGGCAGAGCTGATTCTTACTTCTGCGCAGGCTGTCAGCGGCGTGGGTGGTACGCCAGACATTGAAGTACTCGCAACCACTACACCGATTGACTTGAGCAGTGCTACGTATGTAACTACGGATCCCGCTCTTCACACAGGAGGCGAGCCAGGGGTGTCGGCTTTACTCTGGACAAATGCTTGGAGCGATTTCTCCACAGAAAGCGTGATCCCTGGTGCAGATTTTTCTTCAGGTCAAATTGTTGTTTATGCGGATAACGATGGAGCAGATGGTATGCTCAAGTTTGTTCGAGATAGCATTAGTGGAACCAATCCAGTTACCGTTAATTTCGGCCTCGGATTTGTTAGCCGTGAAGGCGAAGGCGGAACGACTTCCGCAGGATGGGATATTCACTCAGGTGAGAGTGCGGGCAATGCACCTATCCTACGAATCACTACTGAAGCCATCCCAGAGCCTTCTGGTATAAGCCTTGCGTTGTTCGCGGGGCTACTGCTGCCGAGGAGTCGTCAGCTTCGTAGTACGTATAGTTAGCAACGTACTCTATACCAGATTCGGCCATCTTCGGCTGGGGTGGCCTTCCTTGAGGGAGGCCACCCCGGTCAGCCTATATGGTATAATGATGACAAAAAGGGGGGGGGGCGAGATAAAGCTGCCATGTCTATGCAGAACTGTGATTTGCTTTACTCAATAGCCTAAGCTAATTGCTGTGGCACAGAACTTCATCGCTGTCACTTGAAAGAGATCGATCCAATCCCTATTGCATGCTAATTCATCGGCCCACTAGCGCGAATTACTGCGCTACCAGTTATATGAGCAAGGAATAACTTATGATTTCGGCGGGTATCGAGAATTCCAATTTGAAACAGCTTGCGACGGCGCTGGAGCATGACATCCGCCGACGTGGCCTGCGGGCGGGCGACCGATATTTGACGGCGTCAGAAGCTTGCAAGCAGTTCAATGCTAGTGAGATGTCTGTTCATCGTGCGATGCAACTACTTGCGGAAGAGGGCTATCTAGTTCGCCAGCGAGGGGCCGGGACATTTGTGGGAGCCAAATATGAAGTCCCCGTTGATCAATCATGTCCCCTAAAGATTGTTCACGTAGTTATGTCGATGGATTGCCAGCGAATTGCGACACTTTCTGCCGAATTGTTAGTCCAGCAGCTAGGCTTAGCCATGCCAGATGTGTCTGTCGACATCCACTATATACCAGAATACGATTCCCTGCGTCATTTGGAGCGGATTGTCAGCGGTATACCTGAGGCAAATAGGCCCAAGGAAGGAGTAATCCTTATCCGAAGTTCACGTTCAATGCAATTGTTGATCGAGGAGTCGGGACTCCCTGCCGTGGTATTTGGCAGCATTCATCCTGGCGTGACCAAGCTTTCCTCAATTGACATGAACCAGTTCGAAGTCGGCAGACTCATGGCTCGCCATGCCCTGGACGCAGGTCGCACGCGATTGATTCTCTTCATGCGTGACGACTGGCGAGAGGGAGATAATGCAGTATTTTCTGGCGTGATGCAAGAACTTGCTGCCGATGGAATTGGACCTGATGCATTTAATTTGTATTGCATCCCGCCCGAAAGCGATTACATAGCTGAGAAGGTCCGGATGGTGCTGTCGCGTGAGTGTGAGCCTTTTGCACTGATTTGCCGAACTCACACGTACGCTGATGCTGCAGAGAAAGTCATCTATGAAATGAAAAAGAAAGACTCGGTTCTTCTGATTTCAGGTGGAGGACGCAGGCTCATTGGCACTCGCTATCCGTATGTCACACCTGAAATATGTATAGAAGATCAGGTTCAGATTTTAGGTCGCATGCTTATGGGGCATGCCTCGCAGGCAGAGTCAGGGGTGAAGAATCAAATAGTTCCTGCACAATTTGTTTGCCCTTAAGGGAGTGCGACACGAAAGTCTCCACGGTTAGGTAGGACTTGAGTCCTAGTTTAAGATATAAGATATATGTGAGCCGAATCTTGTTAGAGAAAGTCAGAACAATTTTGATGCTAGACTCGGCCTTTACTACCTCAATCCGAACCTGCACATCCACTCAAGACACATCCGAAATACATTGGTGGCTTGTTTCAGCGATGGCAAGAGCTTGATGCGATTAATTATAGGTGCGGCGTCGCTATTAATGGACTGTCATATTTGTGCGATTCCTTCGCAGCGTGCCTAGGGAACCTGGGCAGCGATCATGATTTTCAAGAGAAAATCTCTCGACATTGCAGTGCTCCACACGCTGACTCGCGAAACAAATGCCCGACCTACACCCTTCTGATAGTTGTAAACGCAATGGCAATTTGTACCTGATAGCTGGTTCTGAGGGCGACCATCCTGACTGGTGCGGGCGTAAAAGATGTCACCGATCTTTAGGCTTTGGACATTGCGATTTTATAAACCTGTATCTAATGGATTGGCGTCACAGTCGTCCTGACTAGGCTCTTGAGCCAATTTCGAATTGTTCTACGAAGCAGTGCGTCAGCATGCCATTGCAAAGGTGAAAGCTTAATGCATCAGAGTACCGAAATGGCCAAAGTGTTGTGTGTTGTGCTCAGGAGGCGGACGAACTCTGGATTGGTTCCCTATGCCTTGACATCCCCGACAAAGACAAGGCCGTTAATGTATGATACCCGCAGAACTTCCATGGCGATCTCTAAGGCTATGTTTTGTTGAAATTTGCTTAATTTGGTTTTTTATTTATTCTCTTTTTTCGACAGGAGTCTATCGTGACATTTAGGTATGGCATTCTGATTGCCGCAACTGTGCTTAACTTTCTTGCGTCGTTTACTAACAACGCGTGCGCTGATGACGGGAGACGATTTGATCCCGATGCACTAGAGTCACGCTTCTCGTCCGAAGTGTTTGGCTATACGCATCGTGAGGGCTTTAAAAGTCAGTATGGTTATCGCATTCCGTCAGTTATTGTGACTGGAGATGATGTTGTCCTGGCGATTATCGAACGACGCCACGGCTTGGGGGATCATAGTGAAAACGACATCGTTTTACGCCGTAGTGAAGATGGAGGAATGACCTGGGGCGAAGTGATTGTTATCGACGATCGTGGCGACCACTGTTTGGTTAATCCTTGTGCCGTTTTAATCCCCAAAACTGGGCGTGTGTTAGTCATGTATCAGGACTATGCCTCCGATCGGCATTCAGTTGATATTCCACACAAACACGTCAAGCAAGTAGAGCCTGGCTATGAAGGTAACAACGTCGTTAGAACATTTGTCTCCCACAGCGACGACAAGGGAGAGACTTGGTCCGAACCTCGCGACATATCAAGAGGCACAAAACGTGACGGAATTGGTCCCGTAGGGTGCGGGCCAGGCATTGGGATAGTTCTCAGTAAGGGTAAACATGCAGGGCGCATTATTATCCCGTTTAACGAGACACTTCATGTTGAAAACGACATCCGGCAATACCGCGTCTATGCTTCGTATAGCGATGACGAAGGAGATACTTGGCAGATTGGAGAACCTGCTCCATTCGATGAAGAAAACTACCAAGGAAGTGGGGGTGAAGTACAAATGGTCGAACTATCAGGCGGTCGGGTCATGCTGAATAGCAGATCTTACCTGGGAAAGAATTATCGCAAGACGAGCATCAGTGACGACGGAGGCAAGACATGGTCTCCCGTTGTGGATCAGGAGCAGCTGCCGGAACCAGTTTGCATGGGCAGTATATTGCGAGTAAAGCATCCCGGCGATTCTGAGGAGTTTTTATTGTTCAGCAATCCCGCTAGCAAGGAAGCACGTAAACAGGGAACGATTTACGCCAGCTACGATGATGGCAAGACTTGGCCAGAGTCATGGCTCATCCAACCACATGAGTTCGCATACAGCTGCCTGACTCAATTCTCGGATGGGTCGATCGGCTGTCTCTACGAAGGCAAGGGATACAAACGAATTATTTTTACTCGCTTTTCCCTGGAAGACTTTTTTAGGAACGCTGTCAAAAATAAGTAGTGTGCAGATTTAGAAGAAGGCTTGTGGAGGTGTTCGCCTGCCACAACTTTGAGCACCATGGAGAGTTTGGTCATGAATGCGGTGTTTGAATTGCACATAGTTATATCAAAGAATTGCTACTAACCATCGAAGTGAAAATGATATTAGTCAGAGTACATTTGTTTTGAAAGTCGACAAGAGCGGCAGTCTGTCAAACCTTCTACATCGAGTATGGAAGTTGGAGCGGATCGCGTCCAAGAAAAGTGATTATGCGCTGTACGGAAACCCCGAGCGAGATCACTGGGAATCATTGTTGACCAAGTTGCACAAAACCTAAATTGAGTGGAAGTTGATTCGTTAATTGAGGGGTGTTTCAAGTGGAGGAAGAAGGTTGCGGATTCCTGAGTGAACCACTTTAAGACAGCTCCGTTTGTCACTTGCAGGTCACCTAAGCTTCCCTTCACCTGATTGCTTTAGAGATGGAAACAAAGAGTTGCCTGGAACTGCTAAACTCTACTATTTATGAAAAACGAAGATGCATGACCAAGAGAAACGAGTGAACCTTATGGTTGATCCCTCTACTACGAGATGTTGGCTGTTGCACCCCGATGAGTAGCAAAAGCATTCTTAATAAACATGGTGCTTCGAGCTTGATCAAATTGGGTATGCAGGGAGCAATAATGTTGAAGAGTAGAAGCTGTACTCTTACTTGACAATGGATGCATCCTGTATGGGGTTATCGCCCTGGTCGGAATTCGTTCGGGAACATGAGGGGATGCGAGATGAATTCCGGGCGTGAAGGCGTTGTGGCCTTCCCGCGTAGACTGACATCTATCAACCAAAATGCAGTGCAAGTTTCGTGAAATATTCTGCAAGCCAAGCCAACTTAGCTCAGTGCCTTTCTGTAGCAGTTACCTTACTACACGCAACTATGTCTACTCCTGTGGCTGCTTCCCAAACAATCGTTGCTTTAGGTGATTCAACTACTGCTCCGCGCAAAGTTGGAGCTAAGCAAACTGGTCGACCACAAGGCTTCTCAACTCAAGGAGCTAACACGAATAGCTCAACAACTGTTTCTCACAATTTGGTTTCTACAGTCGACAGCACCTCCAAGATGCTTTATGTCTACAGCGACATTCTACGCGATGAGCTTCCGCGATACGACTACAACCTGAACTCAATAAGTAACGAGGGGATCGGTGGCAACCGAACAGATCAAGCGCGATTGCGTCTAAACAAGGATGTGCGAGCTAAAGATCCTGATGTTGTGATTATTCAATACGGAATCAACGACTGCTGGGTCGATGATGGCATTCCAACAGGTCCGTCGAGAGTGCCATTGGACGCGGGCGATCAAGTTGATCATCCAAATGCCTCGAGAGGTAATTATCTAAACAATCTGACTGATATCGTACAGTCGCTAAAAGCAGACGGAGCTAAGGTACTTATTATGACGCCCAGCCCGGTTTCGTACACCAGGAACCCAAAGTGGAGACTCGATCGAGAAAGGCTATACGCTGAAGCTGCGCGTAAGGTTGCAAGAAACGAGAAAGTTATGCTTGTCGATGTGTGGCAGTTATTTCTGGATTACGATGCGCAGCCAGGCCAAAACCTCGACGATTTGCTGATTGATGCACAGCACCCTGGAGCACTAGGACATCGCATGACAGCTGATGCATTGAAGGACATACTGCTAGTACCCGTGCGATAAAGCCGCAACATTGTTGTGTCTTGGTTCACCGTGAACTGGGATCCCATCCGTTCATTGTTAGCGAGTTACAGGCTGGCAACCCAGTTCGCTAGGCAGTGATAGAATTCTTTGGTGTCCAGCATCGAGAATAAGCGACCCAACGTGTTGAAATAGACTGTTGTCTTTTTGCAGTCGTCAGCGTCTGCATCAGACGCTCGGCTACAAGACCCCAGAAGCATTCGAAGCCGAATGTACCCCGCATCAGCGGCATAATAGAACATCTGGCCCCCGCTGTCCGCAAGTCGTGGGCTATCGCGAAATGAATATGCGCATCTTTGACGGACACTACCTTTCTGAATTCCAAAGATTCAATGAGGCGATGGCAAATCTCTTGGTGCAACAGATCGAAAAGAAACGCTCATATTGATCTTCTCAACTTGATCCTAGCAATTGTCACCAAACATTCTACGATTGGCCCACTATAGTCAACGAATTTTCGGCTTCCAAATCTCACAATGATTGGTTTCATCTCATGCGCCTTGTTTCTTCCTCGGACAATATATGCCGCCTCTTCATAATAACTTTAGCAATAGCTGTGACATCCATTGCCTCCAGTGATGCTTATGTAGATGCCGAAGAGCCAATTCGAGACATCACTGAACTGCTCCCCTCTGACGCCAATTTAGATGCCATAGTGGAGCATCTGCTGCAAGCGAGGAGAAACGCAGGAGTTACGCGTGGATTGGCGCTGCAACTGCGTGATCTTAGCCGAGAACGCGCCTACATGATCCAAATGGCATTGCTAGATAAATTGTTGTCTGATGGCGAAAAACTAATCGGATGGAAGATGGGAGGCACCCTAACTACAACGCCGGAAGACACGCCCGATCCCATCTTTGGATTTGTGCTTGCTTCCGACGAATATCGGTCGGGGAGTACTGTTCCAGTGAGCCGTCTCGCCATGAATACGACGCACGTTGAGGCTGAAATTGGTTTTTGGATCGGCAATGACCTGCCAGGCCCTAAGGTCAATCGCAAAGAATTAGAATCCGCGATCGCTGGCGTAGGCGGGACGAGTGAATTGATCTCGGTCAGAGTGCGTGCGGCTGATGGAAGTCGCAAGGCAAGTACGGAGTTGGCAATTACCGATGGCGTAGCCCACGGTGGCATTATATTGCCACAAAAATGGGCGTCTCTGAGCCAAACAAATCTTCTAAAGGAATCCAGTAGAGTAAAGATCAACAATAAAGAAATCGCCAAGGGGCACGCTAAGGATATGATGAACGGAGATCCCCTTGCTGCAGTCATGGCACTTGCCAACTCGTTGCCCAAGTACGGTCGCCACCTCCGAAAGGGACAGGTCGTAATCATAGGGTCGATGCTGGCTTCGCCGCCTGCGAAAGCGGGCGATCGAGCGGAGATTCTATTCTCGACATTCGATCCGCTCAATGTCAGCTTCATTGAGCACAATGCATCTGCTGACCTGCCGGAAAGAGAATAGCTAATCGGCAACGAGTGTTTCTAGCTCTTGATTGCGTCAATGAGCCTCTGAGGTGGCCCAGAGTTCATGGGCGCGCCGACACCTTATATTGGTGTCTTGGAAGCGTATCCCAGGAGAGCCACGATGGCGAAGCGGAAGAGCAAATCGACCAAGCGGTCCCGTAGAACTTTCACGAAGGAATTCAAGCAAGAAGTCGTGCAGATGTTGCTTGACGGCCACACTGCCAGCTCGGTGTCGAAGAACTTAGGCACTGATAACACGAATCTCTTGTACCGCTGGAAAGGCAGAACTGGTAGCCGAGGGCCAAGTCAGTGTCCGTTCCGCTAATTGCATCTTCTTTCTGAGCCGCCCGCGAAACGGCTGTCATTGGGCGCTTCAAACAGGGCCAGTGATGGGCGCTTCAAACGAGACACTTCCAAAGGAAGTTTGAAGGGCAGAAGGAAAAAGGCCGCGTGGAGTACAGCGTTTCTTCAATACGTCCTATTTGGTTAGGGTTTTAGATGCGATGGTTGTGTTACCGAAGCCCTGTGGGGGACTCGGATGTCCCCGAGTGCGGTGAGCGATCTGAATCAGAATCTGTACGAGAGGATTGAGCAGTGGCGTCATCGCCCGATCGAGGGCGAGTACGCCCATGTCGCATTGGGTGGCATCTGGCTGAAACGTTTTTGGGGCGGCGAAGTCAAGAACGTGGCCGTGTTGTTAGCGATTGGCGTGGACCAGGAAGGCTATCTCCAAGTATTGGGTGTCTGCGAGGGAACGAAGGAAGACGCTGAGAGCTGGAAGAACTTCCTCAGGCACTTGAAGGAGCGCGGAATAAAAGGCGTGCAGCTGGTAACCAGCGACAAGTGTTTAGGGCTGGTGGATTCACTGGCTGAATTTTACCCAGAAGCGGCTTGGCAACGCTGCATGGTGCATTGGTATCGCAATGTGGCGTCATCTCGGTTCCGACAACGAAGGTGAAGTAAGTGATGGCGATGCTCAAAGCGATCCATGCCCAAGAAGACCGCGAGGCGGCGGAGAAGAAGGCTACTGACGTCGTTGCGAAGCTGAAGGGGATGAGGCTGGCCAAGGCGGCCCGCTGCGTCGAGGAAGAAGCGAGCGAGACGCTCAGCTACATGGCTTACCCACGCGAACATTGGATACGGATTCGGACGAACAATCCTCTGGAGCGGATCATGCGTGAGATCCGACGCTGGCCTCGATGTGTGTCCGACTGCGGCAGTTAGAGGACATTCTTGCAAACCCTATCTATTTTCAGGAAGGCCTTAGTTCCATCCAGCCTGGCAGTTTGCGTTACTTTGATTTTAGATGGAAACTCCCTGCTTAAAGCGATAATGCAACTAATAATCAATTCATGCAACTGGTTGGTGCAACTTTCGATTGACAATAGTGTCAAGTTATGTCATCATACTGGGCACTGGATACCTTATCTCTCTAGGCACAACCTAGGCTCAACATTTCTTTTTTCAGATATGGGAGAGTGTTATGTCAATCAATTTTGGATCCATGACTAGAGGGTTCGGAAAGAACTGGCCCAAGAATGTATGCAAGGTGGTCGGTGGCGTTAGTCTGTTAGCTGTGTTGCTCGTAAGTGTGAATGAACCTCAAGTAGCTCGCGCAGCCATCATAGATGCCACGCTTATCGAAGACACGTATCTAGAGGCTCCACAGGATGTCAATTATTCGTCGGAAGAGGTCTTGAAATTCAGGACGTTCCGCTCCGTGTGGCGGAATCCTTTGATTCAATTTGAACTACCCGTGTTACCTACTGGACAGCAAGTGGTTGGGGCGGAGCTGATCCTTACTTCAGCACAAGACACTAAAGGCGAGGGTGGCACTCCAGACATTGAAGTACTCGCAACCGCTACGCCCATCGACATGGCCACTGTTACGCATGAAAATTCGAATCCTACTCTGCACACCGGAGGCCAGCCATTTGTGTCGCGGTTGCTCTGGACAGGACTTGTAGGAGACTTCAATTCTGACGGCATAGTTGAGGGAACAGACTTTCTGCTTTGGCAACGCAACGCGAGAGGCAGCCTCTCCGATTGGGAAGCCAACTATGCTTCCCCGAACCCGCCCAGGGTTTGGAGCGACTTTTCGACTGAAAGCGTTATCGCAGGCGAAGACTTTACTACGGGTCAAGTTGTTAATTATGCGGATAACGATGGAGCGGATGGAATGCTCAAGTTTGTCCAAGATAATATTAGTGGTTCCACTGCGGTAATCGTTAATTTTGGCCTTGGATTTGTCAGCCGCGAGGGTGAGGACGGGACAACCTCCGTAGGGTGGAATATTCACTCCAGTGAAGGCGCTGGCAACGCGCCCATCCTACGTCTCACTACTGAGGTGGTCCCTGCATCTGCAATTCCGGAGCCAATAGGTGGATTGCTTTTGGCATTTGGGCTTATGGCTCTTTCGGCAGTTCGCTTTAAGACAAACTAGATGCACTTCAATCAGTGCTAAACAAGGAAAGGAATTGTGCAATGGGACGTTCCAGCTGCATCGAATCCCGGCAAGATCATGCGAGGTTTGGCTCGATAGTTCCCTGCGAATGTTCGGTCACATGAGGTGGCCCAGACTTGACGGGCGCGTGAACCTCTAAGATGGTAGGCCTTGAAGCCCCATTTTAGGGGGGCCACGATGGCCAAGAAGAAACGCTCAGCCGAGATGCGGACCCGTCGCACGTTTACCCGTGAGTTCAAACAGCAAGCCGTCCAGATGATGGTCGATGGTTACTCGGCCAGCTCGGTTTCTGACAATCTGGGCATTGGCAATACGGACTTGCTCTATCGCTGGAAAGCAGAGTTGGTCAGCGAAAGCGGCCCCGTGACCGAGACGCTCGACAAAGAAGTGAGCCAGCTTCGCGAACAATTGCGACGCACCCAACGCGAACGAGACATCCTAAAAAAAGCGTTGGGCATTTTAAGCCAGCAAGAGTAGCCGAGATTTATCCAGTGATTGGTGTGCTGTCCGAAGAGGACTTTGAGGTGAACCATCTGTGCGGGGCTCTCGAGGTATCGCGTAGCGCCTACTATGGCTGGAAGACCGCATCGCCCAACCTCTACGAGCAACTAGACCAGCGACTCGGGCCGATGATCAAAGACGTATTTCATCAACATCGCAGGCGTTACGGTGCCCGCAGAATCGCTTGTGAACTTCAGGAGCGAGGCGAGCGGTGTAGTCGCAGCAAAGTGCGTAAAATTATGGACCCAATGAACCTCCTTGCGATCCAGCCCAAGTCTTTCAAGCCACGTACGACCCAGAGCAATCACCGATTGGGCTACAATTCCAACTTGCTACTCGAAGGCATTGAGATGGATCGATTGAACCAGGTCTGGGTAGGTGACATCACCTACGTGGCGTTACAGAGCCGGTTCGCTTACTTGGCGCTGCTGATGGACCTTTACTCGAGAAAGATCGTCGGCTGGTCGTTCGACGAGAACATGGAAGCCTCGCTGGTGATCAAGTCCTTAAAAGATGCCATTGGGAATCGGCAACCGGCAACAGGGCTCATTCACCATTCGGACCCTGGCGGCCAGTACGCAGCCAAGGAATATCGAGCCATTCTATCCCGCGCTCAAATGCGGCAAAGCATGAGCCGGGCTGGAGACTGCTACGACAACGCCTTCATGGAATCTTGCTTTGGCACCCTCAAGACCGAATTAGAAATGGCAACTTACCAGAGCTATGAAGAAGCACGCAGAGAAATCCAAGAATACATCAACTACTACAACGCACTGAGACGACATTCCTCGATAGATTACCTGTCACCCAACCGATTCGAGACAACCTGCCAGACTTAAGGGATGACGCGCCCGTCAAGTCTGGGCCACCTCACGCAACGCCTCACTCACCAACGGCGTCGCTAAGGAATCGCTCATGGCCCAACCGACTATCTTGCGGCTAAACAAGTCGAGTACCGTCGCCAAGTAAGCCCAGAGAAGGTGTCGAAAGAAGACCAAGGAGCCATCGTGACCTAAGCGGGAGGGTCTGTTACAATCTCCGCACCTACCTAGCGCTGCAATATTCGACCGCCAAGCGACGCACTTTTCAAACGCTATTCACAAACCAGACGCCTCCTCGCCCGAGCAATCTTCTCGGGCAGCAATCTAGTGTGCCAACGCGATAAGCCCTTGCAGATCGACAAAGCGCAACAAACATCTGCCTGCGGCGACTTCGCGAAATGGATCCTTCGGCGCAACACTTGTCCAGCTCGCAGGTATTGCAGACAAGTCGCCCTTGTCGTCGTGGAAGTAGACTCGATCTTCGCCCCAGTTGTGGCGGTACGTGACCAAGGAA
The DNA here is from genome assembly GCF_007741515.1 of Adhaeretor mobilis. Lineage (GTDB taxonomy): Bacteria > Planctomycetota > Planctomycetia > Pirellulales > Lacipirellulaceae > Adhaeretor > Adhaeretor mobilis. The sequence continues at coordinate 2,880,359 of NZ_CP036263.1, read as the reverse complement.
TACTCACGCCCCTGGAGCGGATGAAACGGATGCGTCACCGCGAAGGTTCGCTCTTCATCAGACAAATCGGGTGCAATCGACTGCTTTGTCCAATGCCTATGTCGAACGGCTGATAGGCTCGGTGCGACGGGAGTGTCTCAACCAAGTGATTGTGCTAAACGAAGCCCATCTCAAGCGATTGCTAGCCGAGTACTTTGAATGCTTCCATCAGCATCGCCCGCATCAGGGCATTGATGGCGATGCGCCACACGGGCGCTCGCGGGAGCCGCCTGAGATAAGCGCAACCGTCGCCACGCCTTTCTTGGGCGGGCTGCACCATCGGTACGCACGCGAGGCTGCTTGAGCGCCCATTCTTCTGAGCGTGCGTTCTGTCTAGCGGTCTGCGCGGAGTGTAAAATCGGGAGATTTTGGCTTGTTGCTCGTCTACTTTCTGGTCCATGCGTTGATGAGTAGTGGCTCGCACTGAGCTGAATTGCGCTCTGCAACTTGACTGTTTCCAGGCGGATGGATTATTCGGTAGGGACACCTGGAATAACATGTCGTTTGTACTACTGCTCTTGTTGTGCGCTCCATTTTGTGAGAATATTCTTAGCCTGTGCGGCACGCACATTCCAGCCAGTTGCAGAGACTTCATTTAACTTATTGCGAACATGGTCTGACTTATCCAACCATGGATAGACGGGCCACAATGAACCAACCCCCCATGCCTCGCATCGCAGTCTCTCATGCTGTTTTATTGAGATGGGGCGAGGATGAACCAGTACCGGGTGATCACCAAACTTTGCAAGCAGCGTTTGGCGTTGCTCAGCCATTGCTCCCCCTTTCAAGGTAATCGCGATAAACTCTAACGCCTCCTCTTCATTGGAGATCGTCTTCAAATGCTTTTGGCTTGCAAGATAAGAATACGCCGATGCTTCGTAATATTCAAAGGCTTCGAGCATTAGTTCGGCTCGTTTCTTCTGCTTAGAAGTCTTTGTTTTGCCAACTGTCAACTCAAGCAGTTCCCTGCTCCGTTGAATAATATCTTCGGATACCAACTCCATGTACTCAGGTGAATAGAAATTCAAATACTCGCGATTCGAGGAGGTAAACCATTCTCCATTCGCAAGCTCGGAACTTGTCCAAAACTCTTCCCAAAGTTCGTAATATTCAGCGAGAAGTGGGGCGGCTTCCTTGCCGACACAAGCCGTGTACCAATCATCAAGTAGCTTGTCGATATCTTCGTCGGGGTTCCATTGCAATTTAAGCGCTAGATACAACTTTGGCCCTTCACCCCAGTTCGGATAGACTTCTGCATAATGAACGCGGACCCCTTGTTGATTTGCATATCGATAGTTCTCGGCCATTTGCCGAAAATATATGCGTGGGAGCATGTAAGGAGTGCCATAAAGATATTCGTAAAATCCTAACGTTGGGCTGGCTTTTGCCCAAGATTCAGTTAGCTCATGACCACGTTTTTTAAGACTCTGATCAAACCATCTCATCCGGTCTTGCGTGAGGCATGGGACAAGCCGTTCATGCAATTCCACCTCAGTCGGCGGCATCCCTACTTGATAGTATGCCAGACACCCAAAGTACTTGTCCGGATGCGACTTGAGTACCTCTGTTACGACTTGATTACACCACTCGAAGTAGCGATCGGAAACGTCACGGACACCTAAGTGATTATTTTCTCCCGTATCTCTTGATTGACAGGTTGCGCACTCACAATCCCCGCCGCTGTCATTCACTGCCAGTGAGAAGGACGTCGCATCTGGATGTGCACAGAAGAATTCATTAATGTTCTTTATGGCTTCCTCCGTAATACCTTCTGCTGTAAGGCAAGGCTGCCAACCGCCAAGTACTCCTTGGCCAGGCAGATACCGTTTGCCATTCTGAATCGGAAAGAAGTGCGGATGAGTCTTAACGTATTTCTCAGCTGGAAAAAGATGCAGCAAATTGTGGTGAAAGCCAATTCGACTTCGCATGCGGTTGCGTCTTGCCCACTCGTTCTGAACTACATTGGGGAACCCGCTCATAAACCGGGAAATACTAGCCGGTTCTTGCCGTATGCTTTCCTCTGGTCCCAAGATTTCTGATTGTTCAGGAACATGGGTACCATCCTCTCCTGGTAGCAACCACCTAACTCCAACAAGTTCTTCAAGAAACTCGCATACCCCGAATTCCGTTCCCCAATCTGTTGCCCCAGCAATTACAAGGTTCTGTTCGTCCACTGGATGAATCACAAACCCATCGGCGTCTAGCTCACTCAATCGCAAACTGAACTGCTCCGCGAATCGCGTTCTCCCCACATAAATGCGAGAGCCCTGCAAGGGAATCTTTGATTCTTGTACTACTTCCAACGTAGCCGCTGTAGATTCTGCGATATATTCTGACAGCAATGCCGCAGTTTTTCGGTTCTGGATCGAAGCGTCATCCGGAACTACGATCACTCCTTGTGCTAGATGATCTAGGACAATAGGTATTCCTTTGCCATCAGCTCGAATCGGAACATCCGTAACGAGTACTAGAATGATTGCGACACGGCAGAGACGCGATTCGGTACGCCTGGGCAGCGCTTTCGCAATGAAGTCTCTAAGTCGAGCGCGGTCCCACCGCCATGCTGGCGTTGTCAATTCCATGAATGCACTTTGAGAATCTCTAAGGGGGCGTTGATAGTAGTAGGCCTGATAGATGATCGTGGTCTTGCTCATCGAACTTTCCAGGGCGCCTAGCCCCGGACTGCTGCAAGAAGTACACAACACAGGACCTATCGAGTTAGTCGGAGGAAATGTCCATTCTCATTTCCAAGTTCTCCAGTGAGCAAACTCACTCACTACCTGATGATCCTTCTATTCGCGACACTACTAGAATCATTCTGCACCTATTTCGCCCATTTCTGATACGTAAGTAAGCAAGTCTGCCATCTCTTGAGGGATCATATCTTTCTCTATTCCTTCGGGCATCATTGATCGACCAGTACTTTGAATTTCTTCGAGACTATTCCGCATGAGGACATATGCCTTGCTGTCCTGGGACAGGAGCGTGACGCTGGAACTCGATTCCCGTACAAGAACGCCGGAATAGCTGCGTCCATCCGAAGTAAACGCTTGATAGTTCATATATCTTGCGTCGATGGCTCGGTTTGGATCGAGAATCGACTCTAAAATCGCTTCTGGTGACTTATTGGTGAGTGCCGATAAATCAGGCCCTACTGAATGACCCCGGTTGTCTGGTTGATGGCATACAGCGCAATGTTTCTTGAAAACGGCAGCCCCCAAATTTGCGTTACCTTGGAGCTCAAGCACTGGTTCCCATTGGCGAATAATCTCTTGGCGATCCGTGTTCGAAGAGTCGGCAAGGATCTGGTCCAGTCTTTCTTGCAGCTGATGACCAGATTGGGAAGCAATCCTGCCACGGTGATTGGCATCCAATTCACTGACAGAGATGCCTCCTGCCTCGATCCGGTCTAGCAGGAGCCCCGTCCAATCAGGGCGACTCAATAATATGTCAAGGACTTGACTGCGCAGTTGAGGCGAGAAGATTTCCCATTTGTTTAAGACCTGCTTTCCAACATGACTGCCACCTAATTGAGACAATGCATCGAGCGCAGCGGCCTGGATTGCAACGGGCACTTGAGGGGCCAAGATCTCGGCTAGCAACTCACGATCTTCTTTGATATTCTTGCCCTGATGCCCCAACAACTGCAGTGCGTGAATGCGACCACTAGTAGACTCATTTGGATCGGCGGCCATCCGACGCACGTTTGCGTATAAGAGTTCGAGGCATTCTACACTTTGGTTGTTGTTGGATTCGTCTGTAGAAATAAGATCTCCGAGCGATTCTTGACGGGACCATAACTTATCGCTCAACGTGACTAAAGCTCCCAACTGCCAACTCGCGTACCCTTTGGCACCTGGCGTGGCAATCTTTCTGAAGCTATTGGCTGTCACGGCTAACTGCTCGTAACCAATAGCTGCCTCGAGGAGTCCCCCAAGTAAACTCTCTGGCAAATCGCCATTAGTTGACAGTATGGAATCTAGCATCGCTCCTACATTGTCAGACCGAGCTGAACTGATAATGGCAGTTAAGATGAGCGGTTCAGAAGCATTTTGCAGACCGATTTGAATGAGTGCCTCTGCAGCACGGGGATCGTGCCATTCACCCAATGTGCAAGCTAATTGCAGTTGGACATGTGGATCACCGTCTCGAACCATTTCAGTCAACTTCAACCCCAGATGTGGCGCTTGCTCAAACTTCTTCTCTGCTAACCGCACCGCTCCACGTCGCACACCAGTGCTGGAATCATCAAGTGCTTGAAGGACCACCTGGGAGCGAAGTGCTCCCAGACATTCCAGGGTCCACATAACCTGCAGTCGACAGGCTGCGATATCGCTACTGGCAGCCTTCTCTTCGAGCAGTGGTACGAGACTTAGTCGATTCTTCCAGACGATATATTTTTGAGCCATATCCCGAAGCGTGCCGTTGGGTTGTTCTAACAGGGATACTAATTCCAGATCATTCATCTCGTCTAACCTTGGAATCGGGCGAGATTCTTGTTTCACTGGAAACACGCGGTAAATGCGTCCCATATTTTCGCCCTGGCGAAAATCTAGTTCCGCATGCTGCTCTGACGGAATGTAGGCGGGATGATCAATGATCTCTCGATACATATCGGAGATCCAAAGCGCACCATCTGGCCCAGTGCGAATCGTATTTGGACGGAACCAGGTATCGGAAGAAGCCAGAAATTCAGAATCTAGCTCTTCTGGTGCCCTTTGGCTAGAAAAAGTAACGCTGTCAGGTTGTACTACCTCGCGATGGATCAGATTATGCGCTGGCTCACTAACGAAAGAGTTTTGATAATAATTTGGTCCGAACGACTGGTCACGGAATACGATCGTGCTGTTGGCTGACGTAATCCGACCGACTTCCGAAGCATGGAAAAAGACTCCCTTACTACTACGAGAAAAAACGTTCGACTTTCCAGGAGTGATGGATACGTCACGGAGACAGTTGGGTGTCGCCATGTGCGGGTTGCGTCGAAGGTACTGATCCGCCAACACGAAATGCCACATGGGATTCCCGTTGGAAACGCCGAACCAGTTGCCCCAATCGTCCCGATTACGGCCGAACTGAGTACTACCCAACTGCGGGTCGATTGCCCCTTCATCTGGTCGAATTCGAAAGTCGCGGCCACGAATGCTAAGTTTTTCTCCAGTCTGAACTGATTGAACTTCCCCAACGCTACTCAAGCCATTTGCACAATAGAGCCATCCATCAAGACCCCAGCGGAGGCCGTTGGCTCGCAACTGAGGGTTCCCTTCCGTAAGGCCCACGTAGAGTGGCCTCCGCAGATCGGCATGACCATCTCCGTTGGTATCCTCCAGGTACAGAATCTCGGGTGCGGAAGTGACAATCACCCCATCCCGCCAGACCGATATGCCATTGGGAAATGGAATATCACTGGCGAATATTATCGACTTGTCGAATTTGCCATCGCCGGTAGTGTCTTCCAAAAACTTGACTCTCCCCCCCGGCTTGCCCTTTCCATCTAATCCAAGCGGGTAGTCTCCCATTTCGACCACCCAAAGTTTTCCGTCAGGGCCCCAATCATAGGCCACCGGATCAACAATGAGTGGTTCCGAAGCAACTAGTTCGATTCGGAATCCTTCATGCAAATGAAAATATTCGAGTGATTCGCTGGCAGTGAGTGGGCCAGTCACTGTTTCAGGTACATCCGCACTTGTGTTGGCAGGCCCCAGATGCGATGCCTGTGATAACTTAGGCTCCTCGTTTTGACTACGTTTCGCTACGGTATGGAGCAACTTCAGAACAGCCTCTTTTATCTTTGGCTCTGCTTCCACCTCCAAGCAACTTGAGCGGGCCCGCCAGGTCGTGTACCCCCCCAGTGCGTGTTGATCGGGAGGAGGGATATAACCTTCAGCGCCATTTGCCAGGGTTACATTAAAAGTCGTCGATAGAGGGCTCAGCTTCTTAAGTTCAAGCCCGGTGCTGCCAAATACTTCGTTAGGAATAGCCGTAATACCTAGGTCACCTATTCGAATGGCCTGTAGCTTCAGCTCCCGTGTTGGTGGCAACTGGTTTAGGGCAATTGTCTCTCCGGCATACACCTCGGCAAGAGATGGAGCACAGTTGTTCTCCTGTCTAGCGGCGTCCTCAAGAATTGCCTTGGCCTTACCCACTTCCTCGGCGTTGGGCGTGCGGACGTCCAATTGCAACAACTGCTCCTCCATAACTAGTGGAACCCAATCGTAGTATTGGATTGATCGGTAAGCTTCGTATGCCGCTCGTGCCACGTCTTCCGCTACACTCTTTCGACTGAACCTCCGAGGTGGCTTACTCTGGTCAAGGCACCAAGCATCTCCGCTAGTGCCATTAGAAAGCATCGCCACGAACGGTTGTGACGGTTGCTCTGTGCCGATTAGCTTCACCATTTCGTTGCAGAACGCACCAAAATAATCAGCCGAGACTGCTGGGCCACCAACATAGTGCATCGAATAATTCGCCAGCAAAGCCAGCGGTCGGCCATCGCGGGTTTGCACCGCCAGGACGCCCACATCCGGATCAACTGGACCAGTAGGACGTATCGCGTGGGAATTCCCATACCCAGGATGCATCTGGGCGCGTTCATCGGTCGCCCCAAACGGATTGACTCGGGCGGTCCCCGGCTTCATCAACCAACGACGACTAGCAACGTTCTTTTCATCCCTCCCCATTGCCCAACCGATTCGTGCAGGAACCAAGTTTTCTTGAGCCAGCTTGACTCCTTTAGCGATTTGCCCTGGCAGGAAACGGCTATAGGTTTCGTCTCGTCGACTACCAAGCACCGGCATTACTGAGGGGGCAGAATGCGTGTGGGTGGCGGAAATGAGTATTCGCTCAGGAGGAATGCCAGTTGCTAGCTGCGCCAGTCTCTTCGCCTCGTCGAGTAAAACACGAGGCATCATGCAACTGTCGACCACGACTATGGCTACTTGTTCTTTATCGTCATCAAGAACTAGGCAGCGGGCGTGCAAAGAATCTAGGAGAGTCTGCGCCGAATTCTCATTCATGCCGCCATTTACGACTACCGGAAACACGGTAGGCGAGACGTCAATGGCAAACGCGCCTGCCTGGAAACAACTTGGAGATGTCACACCCGTCTTATCCTCGGGCTCCTGACGCTCCAACACAGGTGCCTTCCCCAGCGGCCATAGTTCCCAGCGACGGATCAGTATCTCTGCCAATTCCGACTGAATCGTAATCTTTCCTGCTGTCGGTTCAGCGTCGAATCCTTCATTAACGATTGTGCCATTGACCTTAATGACAATATGTCCCCCGTCGCAGATCACCTCCATACGTGTCCACGTGCCCTCGTGACTCTCAATATCCTCTGCGCCTCGAAAACCAAGTTCGTCTTTCCAATCCGGGTCGCGGCCGTACCAGTTAATGCGTCCGCTAGTGAACGTTCTGCGCTCACCTCCTTGCTTCCAAACCGTCTCACCATCGTGATCTTTAGTCACTTCAGCGGTCAGCGACAGCGGCTCAACCGGGCTTCCGTCGTCATGAAGTCCTGGAACGACGATAAAATCACCGACACCCCCTTCGATGATCTGTGCTTCAATCGAAGCCATCCAGGTATCGTCGTAAGCTCCGTCGGGCCCATGGCAGTGGATTAGAATTCCGGAGTCTCGGGCGAGATCCTTTCGTTCAGCCCAGGTTCGCAATCCCCATTTGAATTCACAGATTAGATGGTAATCCCGGAATGCCTGCTTCGTGCAGATCCCGCCCCAACCGTCTCCCGAAATACGAAGCAGACCATTGTCAACGGTGAAGACCTGACGTGGATCTTCATATTGAGCATCTCGCAGCCAGGTGTACAGGCCTGCAAGGTCTTTACCGTTGAAAAGCCGGATAACACCGTCGGTTGGCGATACTGGAGGTACTTCTTCAAATTCCTTGGCAACAGCAGTAAGTGATACGGTCAAGCCCAGCATGAAGGCTAAGGTTGACGTGGCAAGCCAGTGAGACTGAATGCTATTGCTCGCAGTATGGTAGTACTTTTGGTACATCTGACGGCCTTTGCCCTTTTACTATCATTCGCTTTCCACTGCGTTTCTGAAAAAATGTTCGATAGGGAAACGAGTAAAGATCATGCGTCGATAATCTTTGCTTTCATAGAAACAGCCAATTGAACCATCCGAGAACTGGACCAAGCTGCTATAAGCAAATTCATTGGGTTCGAGTACCCACGACTCCGACCAAGTTTTGCCATCGTCGTAACTCGCGTAGAGTGTACCCTGCTTCCGTGCTTCCTTGCTCGCAGGACAACTAAACAATAAGCAATGCTTGTCCTCCTCGCCTGGTAACTTCGCACGAAGAATGCTGCCCATACAGACTGGTTCCGGTAGCTGTTCTTCATCTATTACGGGCGACCAAGTCACGCCTCCGTCGACACTGACACTCGTCTTACGGTAGAAATTCCCAAGTGACGACCGACTATTAAGCATTATGCTGCCATCAGATAATTCGACCATCTGAACCTCACCGCCAGATCCTTTGTATCGCTTGTCAAAAGGAGCAGGTTCGCCGACCTGCCATGTTTCACCGCCATCGTCGCTGAAAGCAGCGTAGACGTTGTAGTGCCTAAGGTCATTCTCGTCGTACCAAGATTCATTGTATGGCATGACAATTCTTCCTTGATGCTTGCCGGTAGATAAGACAATCCCAATACCGGGACCACTGCCGATGGCACCAATGTTCTCTCGTTTCGTGCCTGATGTAACATCCCGAGGCACCGACCACGTTTTCCCATCGTCGTCGCTGTGGGACAGATAGGTCCTTACAATATCGTCACCTTCGAAACCAGGTTCGACTTTCTTAACTCGTTGGTGAGGAATGTCTACCGAGTGGCGATCTGGGGCGTAGTCTTGGTACATCATCAAGACTCGTCCACTCTCGGGAATCAGAACGGCGCAGGGATTACAAAGGCAGCGATCTCCTTCATCCGCAATAACAATGACATCTCCCCAAGATCTTCCCCCATCCTCACTGCGACGCAATACGATATCGTTATGCGCATGATCGCCGAGACCATTTCGGCGTTCGATAAAGGCCAGAACGGTATCATTGTTGGTTGCTAACGCAACCGGTATGCGATACCCGTAACGACTCTGGAACCCGTCACGATGGGTGTATCCAAAGACATCTGATGAAAAGCGAGACTCTAAAGCATCCCGGTCAAAACGCTCCTCTGGCGAGGTTGCGGCAAGAGCCGAACGTATAGAAATCGAGACAATGAGGACAAGTAAAATGGAAAACGTGATTCTAGTTAACATAGGTTTTACAACTTTCAAAGTGGAGTTCTTGTCAAAACGAAAATCATCACCAGTTATCTCAGAGATTATTCCCAAGAGCTTCGGCTTAAATGAGTCATTGATGATCTTCAGTTTAGATCGCCATCATCTGACCCATTGCGATCATAGCGCAATCTGATCCATCTAATATTTGAGACACAGTCCTCCACGCACCAAAACGACAGAAAGATCGACTGGTCATCCAGTCGTACAAGGCTGGGAGCACCGAATTTCAATGCACGAAATTCCTCGACGAGACTATGGCCAACCTTTCGAGCAGCAAGAAGTGCCGGCTGCCACAAGCATTGCTGATACACCGTTTGCCACCTATTTTTGCTGTCTATTTCAACAATGCATGCCCATAGTCCTGGCTCATCGGTGCGCCGATAGACACACAAGACTCTATTCTCTTCCAGATGAAGAAGCTCTGGGGTCTGGCCACACAGCGCTGTGGGCTCCGGTTCTGAAAATTGCAGCGAATCGCGCTTTGCAACCGCAAAGTGGTTAGTTAGATCGCTCCTTGTGGTCTCAACATGAGTCCAGGCCGCGGCGAGCAATCGACCTTGATCGATCTCGCATATTTTCTGCTCCCAGAACAAGATTCGTTCGTCCACGCGATTCATTACGTCGACAAACCGCGACCAGCTTCGCCCGCGGTCTTCTGACACAAACGCCACTGCCTTCATTCCATTGGGTTCTTCTCCATCCCAACCACGCCAAGTCGAAGTGGGCAATAACCAACGTCCGTCGGACAATTCAACAATTGGAGAACATAACTCGAAAGTAGGCCCAACTAGTGGCGGCTCGATAATCTCCGGTCCGTCCCAGATAATGCCAGCGTCATTGGATCGGAACAAAGACAATTTGGTCGGGACGTGACCAAGGTTTTTTGGGTTCGTTGCGCCTACACGGGGATCAAGCCGTTCTGATTCACTCAACAATAGAACGACCTCTCCATCTTTCATGCAGGAGATGCGACAAGTCTCCGTGTAAGCTGGCAACTTGTCGTGAAGAGTGGTAGGTGTAGACCACGATTTGCCATCATCATCCGAATGACACAGATAGACTTGGCTATCTGTAGATTCCATTGCAGATCCCAAAACAAAACTCATAAGGAGTCGATTGTTTTGCAGCAAGACTGCCGAAGGATAATATGCTTGGATCGATTGCAGATGCGGCGATAAGTTTCGATAGGCTAAGCCCGTTTCTAGAATTGTTAATCCAGAAAGCCTAGCTGCACTGCCTGTGCTTGCTTGTCTCGAATCCTGGTGAGTCACAATTGAATCCACTAAGGCGGGAGTATATTGCCGAAAGTCACGCACTCGTTGCTGTATTTAATTATCAAGAGAAACCGAAACTACGGCTTACAAAGATGAACTGGAATCACTTGGTTCTCAACCTGAGTTTTCTCCTGGGTAGCTTGATCCACTAGCATGTTACCGAGCAATTGGATCTGTCCATCCTCATCGACATCAGGTGCGACATAGGGATAGCGGGCCTTAATTGGTTTTCTCCCGCCGCCAGAAATAATCTGCACAGAATCACGTTTTGCTAGTGCCTGCAATGCTTCGTCTGCAGCATCGGCGTAAACGTGATTCCGACATAAAAAAGCATCAGTCTCTTCGTGCTCCGACTTAATGCGTCGAACTTCTTCGACGATGTGATCACGCTCGGGAGAGAGACAGCAGATAGTCAGCGCATCGAAGCCGAGTCCTCCAGCACAGAGTTCCTGAGTAATGCCGGCAAGCATAGCGTTGTCACCATGTCGCCAGTCGTCTCGCATGAGCAATACCAGACGTTCGCATCGCTCATCTAGAGCATGGCGGGCCATCAGCCTACCGATCTCAAATTGGTCTACATCAACCGAGGATAGTTTTGTGACATCCGAATAAACACTACCAAAGACCACGGCAGGCAGACCTGACTCTTCAATTAACTGCTGCATAGGACGTGTACTGCGGATAAGAATCAGGCCTTCCTTAGATTTGTTTTCCTCCGCTATCCGGCCTACAAGTCGATCAAGGTGGCGTTGTGATTCGAAAGAAGACACATAGTTTACCTCGATAACGGCCTGGGGCATGGTGATGCCCAAGTGCTCTACCAATAGCTCAGCAGGAAACGTTGCAATGCGTTGATAATCCATCGACATCACAACATGGACAATTTCCAAGGGGCACCATCTCTCTGGCGTAACTTCAAACTTGGAACCTACGAACGTGCCCGCCCCCCGCTGACGCACTAAAAAGTCTTCTTCCGCCAAGTATTGCATTGCGCGATGAACCGACATTTTGCTAGCCTTAAACTGCTTACCAGCCTCCACAGCAGTCAAGTAGCGGTCTCCAGGCCGCAAACCTCGACGACGTATGTCATCCTCGAGTGCGAACGCAAGGCGTTTAATGTTTGTATTCTCAGTAGCAACTATGCTCATTGCAGACATCTAAAAACTAGGTAGGAAACAATAAAAGGGCTTCTAGGCAAATGGGTAGTTCAATACGAAATCCCCGGGACGGGATGCTTCTAAACTGACATTGGCGGAGCCCGTAGCGCCAATGATTCTAGCAATGACGTGGCCCAAATATGTTTGGGCCACGTCAAGTGCAAGCTACCCCAGAAACATCATTGCTCGCCTCAGAAGCGATTTTGACGACGTAAGCCAAACATTACTAAGCCGACCATTGAAAAAACCACGAAGCTGGACGGTTCAGGGACACTCGCGGTCGTGATTCTGAGGATAGGAGCGAAACCATTGGTTGCATTGCTCGAGTAGATTTCCCACCCAGCGCTAGTCGTACCACTGTTTCCCTCACGGATAGTAAATCCTAAGCCAAAATTTACCGTTACTGCAGTAGATTCACTAATGTTGTCCTTAACAAACTTTAGCATTCCAGCCGCGGAATCGGTATCAGAATAGGTGACAGTCTGACCTACGCTGAAATCTGCGCCAGGAATGACACTCTCGGTAGAGAAATCATCCCAAACACCTGTCCACAGCAGCGCTGAGGTAAAGGCTTCACCACCCGTTTGCAGCGATGGATCAGAGTTGACAGAGGTGACAGTAGTCATGTCGATGGCCGTCGTTGTAGCGAGCACTTCAATGTCTGGTGTACCACCCGAACCGGTCGGGTCTTTCGACGAAGTAAGAATTAGGTCGGCCTGCACTACCTGCTCTCCAGCAGGCAATACTGGCAGATCGAATTGAATAAGGGGATTACGCCACACGGAGGAGAAAGTCCTGAACTGTAGAGTAGACTCGCCCGAGTAATTCGTATTGCTGCCAGACGTAAGGTAGGTGTCTTCGATAGTCGTCGCATCCACAATAACAGCTTCAGCCAGACCTGGCATGGACACGCTTACCACTAGCGCAGTCAGCAAAGGGACTATCGGGATTCCTAGTAGATGTTTACCCAATCTAGGCGGGTGCAACCCTCCCTCAGTCAAAGTCATAGCGTGAATTGTTCTCATCAGACCAATCTCCCTCTTAAGAAACCCTGGAGGAGATAGCAAATCCAGTATTTGCTACTTGCTACGAGCTATCATGACAACTTGTGATACTAATGTCAATCAATACTTCAATATCTTTCAAACAATGCGTGCCTTTCTGCGTGCCGTCAGCTTGCACAAATGAAATGTTGCTATTAGCATAGGGGAAACAGGCAGGAACAATCAGATTTAATAATAGCAAAAAGTTGCGTTCCTTCTCTTGAAGAACTTGATAATCAGGGCTATCTAGTCCGACCCTATTGGAGGAAGAGCTTTGAAGGACCGTATCTCACCAGAGTGTCAGTTGATTGCAGCCGTTGGAACGCCTCTGGCAGTAGACGAGAGCCTGGAGGCCGCTGCTTTTACGGCACAACTTGACCGGGTGTGGTCAAGCGGAGTGCATGGCGTCTTTGTCGCTGGTACTATGGGTGTTGGACCACTCTTGGCCGATGCCACCTACCACCAATTAGTTGAGCAAGCGGTAGATATCACCCGAGGCAAGGGAAACCTGATGATCGGGGCAAGTGACCTGAGTTTTGCCAGGACTATGGATCGCATCAAACTGCTCAATCGGTACGAGATAGGCGGAGTCGTTGTTCTCCCTCCCTACTTTTTGCGATTCAGCCAGGAAGAATTGATCGCTTATTACAGCTCGTTAGCCGATGCGTCGCGGTCGCCACTCTACCTTTATGACCTCCCTCAGCGCACGTATGTGGAGATCGAAGCAACCACCGCTTTAACGCTTGCGGAACATCCTAACATCGCGGGCATTAAGTGCTCAGGGGATCTTGACCAAGCTCGGGAACTGATCGGTTTAGTTTCGGAAGCGGACGTGAAGTTCCACGTGATTGTCGCGCAACCCAGCAGATTGCATGACTTAGTTAAGGTAGGTGTTACGAGGCACTTGGACGGCATCTACTCACTCGCTCCGCAATGGGCCGTCGGTATCGTTGAGCACACGAAGAATGGTCGCGATGACGCCGCTTGCCGCTTGCAGAGCGACCTGTCTCTATTGCTTGAAACAATGCGGGACCATGGTGGGATCTCGGCTTTGACCGTATTGATGAACTCGGTAGGCATCTCTGGTCAATTTGCGCCGCGTCCATTTCGCCAGCTCACGACTACTCAATGCCGCGAGTTGCTTGCGGAACCGATAGTGCTGAAATTCCTGGAGTCGGAGCGTCGCGTGCCTCAGAACAATAAAATCGACATGGCAGAAACCGGAACAGGTTCTCGGAGATTCCATGTCCACGAAAAAACGCCTACTGCTGGAAATGTATTATCCAGGAGAGTTTAAGAGTAGGCTCACAATTACTTTAGTGGAGGTCAACCCTGATGTATTGCAAGACGGCATTTAATCCGTTAACGCTGGCTACGCTTCTCTTAGCAGTGTGGGCGCCGCGAATTTCCAATGCAGAGACAACAGGCTTGTATACGTTCGACACGATGGCCAGGAATTGGAGCATCGAGAATGGACCTGAGCGATTCTTTGATGATTCTGGGAATGATCTGCATTTTGATGTGACCGTTAACCTTGGTACGGTCGGCCTAAGTTCGGACGTACCGAGTGTCGCTCCTCAAGATTCACTATCGCTCGACTACAATTTCCAGCGAGGATTAGAAACGCCCTCAACGGATCTGTTTACGATCGGTACAACAGGCCAGTTAACGGTTGAGTTTTGGTACAAGCCACTCCTTACCGACACACTTCGTTTCATTCTTTCGACGACGAATGGACCAGATACTTGGTCTATCTCTCAGGCCACTCCTCTAGTTGGTGGAAAACAGGGGATCGACATATTCACAAAAGATTCTAATGGCGTTGTGGACCGGAAAAAGACTGAGAACCAATTCCTAGACGACGCTAATCCAGAGTGGAGCCATATGGCTTTTACTTTCGACAACGCTACCGGCTTCATGAAAATGTACCGTAACGGAGTTCTCGAAACTTCATCGATCAACTTTGGTCCGTATGCATCGACTTCTCATACGTTAAGACTCGGTGCAGAGAATCCTAGTGACACGTTTTCAGGCAAGTTCTTGATGGACGATCTGCGCATCAGTGATGTAGCACTGCAACCCGGAACCGGCAGCGGAGTCGGAGAACTGGCCTGGAACGCCAGCTTATCTGAGGGCCCGGTTGCTCAGCCCCGAGACCCTAACTTTGGAAAGAACTGGGTTCGCAATAATCCTTTTATGATCAGTGCCTGGAGTAAACCTGCTGATCAGCAACTTTATAAGGACGCGAATTTCCAAACTGCCCTGAGCAGCGAGGCACTGCCAGGCATTGCCGGCCACTTCCTTGGTTCCTTCAATGAGCTGTCCGACGAGGTCCGCACCAGCGTGCAGTGGGGGATCAATGCCGGAGTTACGGGTTGGCTCCTGCGGGATGAGGTGCCGCAAGATAAAATTGCGGGTGTTGCCGATGCCGCCGAATACGTCCGATTAGTGGATCCCGATTCATTGATCTATGTTAGCCTTGCCGGTATCAACCCGACCTATGTGGATGATGTCATTACGACAATCCAGCCCGATGCATTCATGTACGGATTCTATCCATGGGAGGGTGCAACTAACACGACCGACAAGCTCCGTGCGCACCTGGACAACATGCAGACGGCGCGACAAAAGTCGCTCGAGTACGACATTCCGGTCTTCTCCTTTATTCAGTCCTTTGATGACCTGAACAATCCCGAGCAAAACCCGAATGACAACAATCGATTGCCAAGCGGTTCGGAATTAAGGACGGAATTATTTACTAAGCTCGCGGCAGGTTTTAAGGGAGTTTCTTACTATCTATTCGATCTAGAGAATCAATCACCGCGATTTGAGAACGCTCTACTAGACGAAAACGGGATTCCCAGCGAACTTTACCCACATGCTCAACAAGCCAATGCCGAAGTACTCGCACTCGGTGAATCCTTGCGATACTTAGAAAGTACTGATTGGAGAAATGTGTGGGGGGGGGTCACCAGCTTTACGCCTAACACTATTCCATCATGGGATCTTAACGCTGGCCAAGGTCAAATTGATAGTATTTCGATCGATGGTCCTGCTGCCGATCTGAAGGATGCAATGGTCGGTTATTTTGAGGACGATCTTGGCGAAGAGTACTTCATGCTCGTGAATATGTGGCATGGAGTTGGCCTTGATCCAGACGATCTGATTGCGGACTTCACAGTTGAGTTCGATAGCTCTATCGATACGATTTGGCGACTGAACCGTTTGACAGGACTGGTTGAAGAGATCTCTCTAACCAGTAATGCCTTCACGTTTAGTCTCCCAGGAGGCACTGGTGATCTCTTCAAGATCAACAACAGCAATTTTGCGGGGCTGTTCTTGTCGGGAGACTTTGACTTGGATGGTGACGTCGACGGGAATGACTTCCTGTTGTGGCAATCAGACCCAAGTATCGGAAATCTGTCTGACTGGCAATCGAATTACGGCACATCAAGTTCGACAGCTTCACTTACGTCGGCAGCCACTGTAGTGCCGGAGCCAACAGCTGGACTGCTCTTTATGCTAGGAATCATGGCTCTATCGAGCGTTCGCAATAGGACCAATCTATATGGGAGACAGTCTAATGAAACGACATGAGCTAGTCATACCGAAAAACAGAATCGGTAAATTCGACCGACATTATAACGGGATCGCCTGGGCAAATCCGAGCAAGGTGCTGCCGCGGCTGTCCTCCACTTTTCTAGTCGCGGCACTGATAGCTGTTTTGATCGGGTTGCCCAGGGTAAGTGGTGCCGTCTTTGATGCCACACTGGTTGGAGACACTTTCATCTCTTCAGATGCTACTGAGAACACGACAAATTTTTCCGACAGCGCGGTGCTAAAATTTAGGACCCACAGCTCTACTTGGCGCAATCCCTTAATTCAGTTTGATTTACCCGTACTGCCTGCAGGCGAACAGATTGTTCAGGCCGAACTGATTATCACCTCGGCGCAAGATACGACTGGGATTGGCGGTACTCCCGATATTGAAGTGCTCGCTACAACGACGGCCATCGACATGGCCACTGTCACCTATGTCAACTCTACTCCATCGCTGCAAACGGGTGGTGAAGACTTTACCTCAGCGCTGCTGTGGACAGGACTTGTGGGAGACTTCGATTCTAACGGCGTAGTTGAGGGAGCCGACTTTCTGCTTTGGCAACGGAACGCGACTATAGGCAACCTATCCGATTGGGAAGCTAACTATGCTTCCCCAAACTCGCCCAGGGTTTGGAGTGACTTTTCGACCGAAAGCGTTATCCCGGGTGAAGACTTCACTACAGGTCAAGTCGTTACGTATGCCGATACAGATGGTGCAGCGGGGATGCTCAAGTTCGTTCAAGATCACATCAGCGGTTCTGGAACGGTAACGGTGAACTTTGGTTTGGGATTCGTTCTACGCGAGGGCAACGATGGAACCTCTTCCGTCGGTTGGACAATCCACTCAAGCGATGGCTCTGGAACTGCACCAATCCTGCGTCTCACTACTGAGACGGTCCCTAGTCAGTCGGTTGCATTTGCAATTCCGGAGCCGATCGGTGGATTGCTTTTAGCATTAGGGCTCATGGCTCTCTCAGCAGTTCGTATTAAGACAAACTAGATGCTTCCAATCATTATTTGACAAGAAAAGGAATTGTGCTATGGGACGTTCCAGTTGCATCGAATCCCGGCAAGATCATGCGAGGTTTGCTTCGGCGCTAGAATCCATGATAACCACTGACTGTCGCCAATCTCCCAGAGGCAGGACTCGCTCGACTGGCTTTACATTAGTGGAGTTATTAGTCGTCATTGCGATCATCGGCGTCTTGGTCGGTCTGCTTTTGCCAGCAGTACAGGCCGCACGTGAAGCCGCTCGTCGTTCGCAGTGTCAGAACAACCTTAGGCAAATCGACCTCGCACTCCTCAACTACGAGTCGGCTCAAACGACTCTTCCCGCTGGCGGAACGAGCGAAAACGGACTTGCTTGGACCGTCTTTGTTACTCCTTACTTTGAACAAGGAGTATTGCACGAAGGCTTTGATTACAGCGCTAGTGCAGGGAGCTATACTGGCAGCGGCAAGAATGCGTTAGCGATCAATCGACTCGACGTGTTCTTGTGCCCAAGTCAACCAATCTCACGGTCGATCTTGTCGCAGATCTCGCTAGGAGGCAGTCAGACAGAAGTGGTCAATGGCGAAGATCCCTACACCACTCACTACATTGGTGTGATGGGTCCGAAAGGCAGGAATGACTTTGCAACTGAGTTCCTGAACTATGAGTATGAGGGGAGTTTTTGGGGTGCTGACGGTGGCGCCGCAACTCAAGGAGTCCTGGGCAAGGATCGGTACGTCAAGTTATCGAAGATTACAGACGGCACGTCCAATACCTTTGCTGTAGGTGAGATCTCGTGGAGCGAATGGACACGCTATCGCTCTTGGATGCGTGGTGCCACGCTGGGGTCAGGATCCAGCGTGGGTGCATACATGGGTTCTTCCAAAAACCTTTACACTGTGATCAATGAACCCGCTGAGCAAGACAGTGCGGGCAACTGGCTCGTTGCGGGCGGCTTCAATGATGGAGGGTTTGGCAGTGAACACCCGGGCGGAACCCACTTCGCAATATGCGATGGCTCATCCAGATTCATTAGTGAAGCTACGGAATTATCCGTCCTGAAGGCTCTAGCAAGCATGAATGGCTCAGAAGTAGCCGCACTCGAGTAAGATTGGAACTACTAGCACCGGGCAAAGCAACAATATATGCGGGTACAACCTCTGCCTGATTGTCTTTTCGAGGTCACCCAAAACACCGAGTTTGCAGCAGCTGGAAGCTGGCAATCTAGACTTCTCGAAGTCAAACACGGCAAGAAACTTAGGATCGCGATCGATGCTAGTTGATCTATTTTATTTGACTCTACGAAAGGGACTTGTCTCAGCAGTTCTGGTCTTCGCCCTGGTTGGGTGCGTTGGCGAGGAGGGCATTCCTCGCTACAACATTCGAGGAACTGTAACTTTTAAGGGAGCGCCCGTCCCTGCAGGCACTGTCCGTTTCCGCCCAGAAAGCAAATCGGGCAGAGATGCTCCCTCTGGATACGCACTCATTCAGCAAGGGCAATACGATACTGCTCTGACTAAACGAGGGACAATCGGCGGGCAACAAATTGTCGAAATCCGTGGGTTTGATGGGAATACTGCTCCAGAAATGCCAATGGGATCCCCTCTCTTTGATGGATACCAGACCCAAGTGGATCTCCCAACGAATTCCACTGAGATGGATTTCGAAGTAGGGAAGACGCAGTAGTGTAAGCCACTAAGATGCGTTTTCTTGAATCCTTGGTAACGACCTAATCGTTGCGCACCTAAATGGGCAGCCCCTGCTTGGTAGGGATTGTCTTGACGAACTTTTCCACCCCAAGCGAAGGAGACTGCCACGATGGCAAGTGTAACCAAGGTCGTGTTGTGACTTCTTTTACCAGGATCAGTTCAGAGCTACTCATGGTCAACGCTAAGCGAAACAACTATCTGTCTCTATTGAATGGTGCAAGTTTTCGGTTTCTACTTTCCGCCGCATGT
Organism: Adhaeretor mobilis; assembly: GCF_007741515.1. Taxonomy (GTDB): domain Bacteria; phylum Planctomycetota; class Planctomycetia; order Pirellulales; family Lacipirellulaceae; genus Adhaeretor; species Adhaeretor mobilis. The sequence goes on along the minus strand of NZ_CP036263.1, from coordinate 2,860,993 downwards.
TGCACGATTGGCTCGCCCTGCATTTGGGCGTCCCTCATCCCGGACCTGACAACTATTACCTACAACAGTGCAAGTCCCACATTTCACTTTGGCGGTGAAGACGGAACGTCACGATTGCTTTGGACTGATTTGTGGGATTCTTCCGTAAATCTGATTCCTGGTGCGGACTATAGTGTTGATGAAGTAGTCACTTATAGTGACTCCGCCTTCACAGGCGGCCTACGCGAACTAATTGAAGAGAATATTTCCGACTCGACAATGTCTGAAATTACCATTGGGTTAGGCTTTACAACCCGTGAGGGCAATAGTGGCACGAGCAGCCTCGGCTGGTCCATCTATTCTCGGGAAAGTTCTGGCAATGCCCCAGTTTTGCGAATCACGACTGGAAACTCATTGATTTTGAACGCCTTGCTCCTGGAAGATACGTATATTTCCAGTGATATTTCAGAATTTGATACTAACTTCGCAAGCAGCAACACTCTCAAGCTTCGAACTCATTCATCCACGTGGCGGAACCCGCTCATCCAGTTTGAGTTACCAACGGTTCCTGCCGGGGATAGTGTCGCTCAGGTCGATCTTATTCTTCGCTCAGCGAGCAATACGACTGGCGTAGGGGGAACGCCTAATATTGAAATTCGACTAATAGATAATTCTGTTGGCGGAGTGTCGTTCGTCGATCAGACGGCCTCTTTCTTACCAAACGCCCTTGGGAAAAACTTCGCAGCAATAGGCGACACAAATAATGACGGCCGACCGGACCTGTTTGCCAACGGCCAGGTCTGGACAAACCTCGGCGGAACTAGCTTTGGGCTTAGCCAACTGGGTTATGATGGAAGAATCGTATTAGCTGACTACAATAATGACGGATTTCAGGATGCCCTCGGGTTTAAGAGCGGAGAGTTTGGGCTCTTTCACAACGACGGAGGTACTGGATTCACACGTGTGGATGCAAGCTTACCGACAATGCCAATGTCGAGCACTATAGGTGCTGTCTGGGCAGACTTTGACAACGACACCTTCGTTGACCTGTACGTCGGCGGTTTTGAAAGTACGACCAACACTTATCAACCCGACGCCGTACTAAAAAATAACGGCGGTACATCTTTCAGCATCAATTGGCAGCAGACTGGAGATATTGACCCGGCTCGTGGCGTGACGGCCGCCGATTTCGATCGGGACGGCGACGTGGATGTTTACGTCTCCAACTACCGCTTAGAAGCTAACCTACTAATGGTCAATGATGGGAATGGCAATTTCGAGAATAAAGCAGCTGCGAGAGGGGTGGAAGGGCACTTCAACAGCTCAAACATTTCTTACGGCCACACCATAGGTTCGGCCTGGGGTGACTTGGACAATGACGGTTATCTTGACCTATTTGTAGGAAACTTCAGTCATCCCGCTGCCTATCAAGACCGCTCCAAATTTTACCGGAATAAGGGGCCCGAAGGTGGATTCGAGTTTGAAGACATGAGTGCCTCAGCTGGGCTAGATTGGCAGGAGTCTTTCGCCACGCCGACTCTTGGAGACTACGACAATGATGGCGACCTCGACCTGTTCTTTACAACCGTTTACACGGGCGGTCACTCCGTGCTGTATAGCAACAACGGTGACTGGACCTTTAGCGATGTGACTTCGCATGTTGGTTTACGTGTAGATGCTCTCGATAGCGTTATCAATTACCAGGCTGCATGGGCCGACATCAATGACGACGGATTCCTGGACCTAGTGTCTGGAGGCAGGATCTATGTCAATCAAGGCAATTCGAATCACTGGATGAAGGTTAAGCTGTTTGGGGATGGTTCCACAATCAATCGAGATGCGATTGGAGCTCAAGTATTTGTTTACCGGGAAGGTGAAGATGTTGTTATGCGACAAGTAGAAACCAGTACCGGTCAGGGCAACCAAAACGATATGACGCTACATTTTGGCCTTAGTGATTACGAGGGTTTGGTAGACCTCATGATATTTTGGCCCAATGGTGACATAGACCATCTGAGCGGTTTTTCGCTCGATCAAACATTGGAACTCTACTATGGAGTGGCCGGAGACTTCAACAGAGACGGATTCGTCGACGGATCAGACTTTACTAAATGGCAACGTGATCCAAATGTGGGTCGCTTGGCCGATTGGCAGGCAAATATTGGAAACCAGTCACTCGATGCAACAGCAACCCATGTTCCCGAACCCTCCGGCGGCCTGATATTGGCATTCGGGCTGTTTACGATGAGTGTAGGTGCCCGACGGTTTAAACGGCAACGCTGATCCCGCTCTGCACAAGCTAGGTCACATCCATTGGTAGCGTCCGCCATATCAAGACCACGCCGCAGGTTCTAAATATCACAGGTAGATATGCTGTATTTGGATGAATTAATCCAAAACGAATATTGAAACTTCATTCCAGTAGACTTCCGAAGCTACGTCATCTTTCGAACCACAACTGAAGACCAGAGCATCGGCAGAACTCGATACTTCGGATATTTTCTGAAGATTGATTTCGTCCCTCCTCAATTGACCGTCGATATAGAGGTCAATTTGATTCGATAAACGCTTTCCCCGTAATTCAAAGCTGTGGTATTGGTCGGCTGAACCTACAACGAGATTAATTGCTGGCTTGTTCCCCCCGATGCGCACTTCGAGTTCAGCGTCGTTGATGCGTGTGAAATGAAACCCGATTTCAATACCTGAGTTGGCAATCGACCAACCGGGATCGCTGGACTTAGTAATTGACCAACAAACAGATCCACTTCCAGAGAGCACCTTGGTCCTCACCTTGAACTTCCAGCCTCGGGCGAGCATCCGTTGGAATTCTATAGGTGTTAGTGTCCTACGATATTCGGTGTTGCCCCTCTGATTATCGCTGCGGATCCTCCAAGCTAAAGTGCCTGAGTCGGCAATACCCTCCATCACTACGCCCGTTACATTGCCTTTCTGAGAAAATCCCTGAGCAACTGGGTGAGGGGATGCAACTCCTTGATTGGCAGAATAGCCTGCAATCAGGAGTGGATTTTCAACCCATTCTCGGCTGATGAATGCGTCGGCAAAACGTCGACCAATTTCCAGCTTGGCATCTCTTCCGAAGTGTATTGCATCGCTTTTAAGAGGCAGGTCGTTTGTTTCGCAAAAACCGACTTTGCTCTTCCCCCTGGCAAGTGAATTCTGCAGAGCTGTGGTCTTCACTCTAGTAGCACCAGCTTTGCTTGATGCTAATTCGCCAACCACGGTGTACATACTTGTCGCGGTACCAGGATAATCTGCGTTGATGTGGGACTGCACGCAATCGACCAGGGTCTGCAAACGCGTATCAGCTAGGGCCGCCTCGTCGTCGTTATTGCTTTCACCTTGCAAGTACATTAGCCCTTTGATCTTGAATGTGTCTCCAGAGTTTCGAATACTAGCCAGAGCAATATCGATTTGCTTCAAGAGGTGATTGGTCATGTGACCAGTAGTCGGTAGCCAATGCCTATTGCCCCCTCCTCCACGACTCACTTTAATGACCAAAACATTCGAACGCCCCGCCTCAAAAAGTTTGCGGGAAAATCCAAATTCAGGTCCCCAGAAATTCGGATTGACTCCGTCTCCTTGTTGCATGATCAATTTGGTGAGTGAGCCGGCTGAATCACCGTACAAGGTGATGTTGTTCGGATCAGAAGAAGAGGGCGCAACGTTGGACCAATAGAAAGCTGTATGGACATCCGCAGGGTGTGTACCCGGGGCACTGGCTGTACCTTCAAGCTCTGTAGTGCCCAGTGAATTGCTTTGTCCTGTGAGAATGTAAATATCAAAGCACTTGGCCTGAGATAGACTGGCACCAGCCAAGATAACGATGAATGCTATTGCTCGGAGAAATACCATTTCAGTTGTAATTGCCTTTTTCTCAGACGTTTGGCGAATGCAACAGTGTTCTGACAATGATAATCAATAGAAAAACTATGGAGAGGCCTGCTTCACGAACGGTCGATGCCGTGGGATCTGTGCTTTGAAGTCTCCTAGGCTATGCCAATACAGACGATGGTCTAGATCAACCTCTGCGATTGCTACTGTGCCCCAATCTTTAGCCTGCGATATTACTCGGCCATCTTGGTCGTAAATTGCTGAGATTGTCCAATTCGCGGAGACATCTGTGTAAGTACTGCTTACAAGATAGACGTGATTCTCACACGCGCGGGCGGCAGCCAGCAACGGATTACATCCATCGACTGGCCAGGCAATTACCTCAGCGCCTCGATTGCTTAGTTCCCGGGCTACTTCTGGAAAGAATCCATCATAGCAAACCATCATGCCGATCTTACCGAACCGTGTCTCGAAAACGGGGAAGTCATCGCCAGGTGTGACGCCATTTTCAATTTCACCTCGAGGCAAGGTCGTTTTTCGATATTTCCCAACTACCTTGCCATCGGGGCCGATCAACACGGCTACGTTGTAAACGAGATGCCTCTCGCGTTCAACCAACCCGGCAACGATGTACATGTCGTGTTTTTCAGCCAGTTGTCCGAAGAATTCGGTGGATGGTCCGGGAACAGGTTCACCACTTTCGGAAAAGGTACGGCCCGTGGAATAGTAATTAAGTGTCTCAGGCAGAACGACAAGCTCAGCATCCCTACTCGCGGCATCTTCAATAAAGGGTAGAAATTGCCTGCATTGGTCCAGCGAAGTTTTCCCCTCCTGAGGACGATAGTGGACTGTCGCTAAACGCACCTTGCGAGGTTTCGCGGCGAGAGTGGGGATCAGTTGAATATCTGACCACTCGACGCGCCCTTCCGGAGCCCAGCGATAAGAGAGCTCAACAACTGCTTTAGTAGCCGATTTCGGAACCCGATAAACGGATGAAACTATACTCCATCCGTTCGCATCAGCTCCTCGCCCGGCTGGAAACTCAGGTTCTGCCTTCGGGCGTGAATCGGGGTTGTAAGAAGCCCCTGAGATTTCATCATGCGTGACGTAATTCCCCGAATCGTCCCGCCACAAGATTCGAGCGACTGCTGCCCGGCGCGGTGCCTCGATATTGTCGGTTCGGTAGAGTGCCGTGAACTCAACATATGTCCCACCTTCAACATCGAACTCCTTTTCCCACCAACCGACAAGGCCTGCTTTCTCGTTCGCTGAAATTGCAAGAACCCCATTGCCTGAGGGTCCACTCGTGGGATCATAAGAAAACGTTGGGCGTATCTCTCTTCGTGGCGATTTAGTTTTCCAACCTAGAGGGGCCGCAGTATCTTCGGCATGGGCGTACATGCCGAAGATCAAGATGATGCAACAGATGATAGAACCAGACTTCGAATGATACATTTGTCTCCTCTTTCTATGGTTTGCTACACTCTGTGAGCTAGACCTCAACGGTGGATGCATAGAAGAGATAGCGGGGAACGTGTGAACCCAAAAAAGTCTTCACTATCCAGGTTGCCAAGAACCAATTCTAACTATTGATGATGTCAATGATTGTCCGATTGTTTTATCCCAGGCAGTGATTCCTGGATTTCTTCCATGATCTTCCAGCAATTCAGTTGCATTCTTGGCAAATGAAATGGGCCTTTCCAGTGATTTCCTTTTAGCGACACACTGCGGCGACCATCGCGGTGCAAATAGCCGAACCATTCCCCATGCTCTGCATCGGGGAAATGCTCAAAAGCCCAGTCATGTGCTAAAGTGTGCCAACGAGCGTACTTAACTTCTCCGGTCAACTGGTAAGCCAGTAGCGTAGCGATAATGACTTCATTCTGCGGCCACCAGAATTTCATGTCGTGCCAATATTCTTGAACGGGAAGTCCCTTTGCGTCGACAAAGTAGAGCATCCCGCCATAATCACGATCCCAGCCGCGCTCCCACATCCAGTCAAGCATTTGACAACCTAGACGGATAAGACCTTGGTCATTCCGGAGCTTACCTTCCCGCATGATGAACCATGCTCCTTCAATAGCATGGCCAGGGTTAAGAGTGCGTCCATCAAAGTGGTCGAGAAGTTCACCATTTGCACCGACCGTTTCCATAACACATTGGATATCTTCCTTCACATGAAGTGTCTGGATTCTTTCAATCCAGCGATCAATCCATCTATCGGCCTCTTCAAGGCCAATAGATTCTCGTAGTTCTTGCGCCACATTAATCGCGATCATCGGAAAGCCGATGGCCGTCATCGGCCGGGTGTCAGTAAACTTGGCCAGACTCCCTTTGCCGTTGAAACTATGATCAATGAATTCCTGGAATGCCTTGCGAGCCTTCTCAGCGTACTCGTCGCTGCCGGTCGCTTTTGCGAATTCTCCGTAGGCAATTGCCGCAAAGCTCTCTGAAAATGCATAGCGGCGTTTTCGCAACGGGTTCCCGTCACGCGTCAGCAGAAACCACATCCGACCGTCACTCTTATCAAAGCAATATCGATCAATGAAGTCTATGCCATGCCTAGCGAGTACTAACCAATCGTCTCGTGACTCAACTTGGTTGTGCAATTTCCCAAGCAGCCAGGTGAAGCGCCCTTGTTGCCATACGCCTTTGTCATCATCAATAACTGTGCCATCTTGTCCTAGACTCATGGTGAAACCACCATGCTTACTATCTACGCAATGGTTTATCCAAAATGGAATGACATCCTCTAGCAGTCCGTCGCGATAAACGCGAATCAACTCTTCGATTCGATGTCGACTCAGTGAGGTAGCATTATCATCAAGCCGTTCAGACATGTTGTTTCCCGGTGGTCGAGATTACAGAGTGCGAGCCGCAATCTCGTCATTCAAGCTTGCTGAATGGACTGTCGTGAGCGGCATCATTCGTGTGAATTGTAAGTCCTGCAAGCGATTGGTTTTCGGATGGATACAGAATGCTAACCGCGTAGCCAATAAGGAAGCTTGAGCCGACACCAAGAGCAGGATAGAGGAAGAAATGGATATGTGTGTATGTTTTGACTGAGTACAAGACAACTGCTCCGACAATTGCGCCTGAAATGGCACCAAGGCTGTTGCCACGCTTGGTAAAGATTCCCAACATGAAGATGCCCGCCAGCCCCCCGATTGCCAATCCAGCAAATTCCAAGAAGAGATCCCATAACGAATCGATTTCATAGGTGGCTGCAAGTAATGCCGCGCCGGTTCCCAGCATGCCGAGTACTCCCGTTAACCGGCGGGCAAGTCGTAGTAAGTCTCGATCGGAACAATCGGAGCGAAACCGCTTGTAGAAGTCGATGGAAATGGTAGTAGCCACACTGTGAATGCTGCTGTCGAGACTCGACATGGCGGCGGCGAATAGAGCTGCTAGTACCAGCCCAGAAATCCCGACCGGCATATATTCCACTACAAACCAGGGTACAATTGCATCCGTTTGCATCGCAGGGTTTAATTTTTCAGGATGCGTTTTGAAGAATGCGAATAGGGCTGTACCGAACAAGAATACGATCAAAGCCCAAGGGATCGACGCTGCAACATTGGCCCATAAAGCTCTCGAGGCTTGTTGGATATTCTTCGTGGAGAGATAACGCTGAACGACTGTTTGGTCGGCGGTCAGGTCAGACGTCCGCTGAAAAACATTGCCAACAAGAACGACCCAGATTGCAGTCGTAGTGATATTAGTGTCCCAGTTGATCAGGCGAAACTTATTATTGGCTTCGGCAATATTCAGGAACCCCTCAATACCGTCTTCCAGGCCCATGACGGCAATAATCATGCCGAGCAAAGCGCCGCCCATCAAGACACCTGCTTGTAAGACATCGGTCCAGATCACAGCGTTGATCCCCCCCATCACGGTGTAGGCGGTACTTAAAATGCCCATGATGAGGATGCTCGCATAGACATTCATCCCGGTAACTACCGAGAGCGCAAGAGCTGGCAAATAGAGCACAACCGCCATCCGTCCTAACTGAAGAAGTATGAACGAAAGACTACCGTAGAGTCGTACAGCTAGATTAAAACGGTGTTCTAGATATTCATAGGCAGTGGTCACATTAGGGCGATAGAAAAATGGAATGTAATACCGTACGACAATCGGCACCACGATGAACCACGTTAAGATACCTGTGAAATAGACCCAGTCCGTGGCAAATGCCTTGGCAGGTATGGCCATGAACCCGATTGAACTGACCTGCGTAGCCATAATGCTTAGCCCGACGGCCCACCAGGGGACCGTTTGCCCACCCAGCATATAGTCGCTAGAGGAACTGCCTTTCTCAGAAAAATGCCAGCCGATATACATGAGCACCAGCAGGTAGAGCGCTAGCATGGTGTAATCGACAAAATGGAAAGCACTTTGCCATGGCTTGACGGTCGCTTCAGCGACGCTTGAAGTAGGCAAATTGTCGGTTGTATGCCCTCCTGCAACTACGATTCGCCCCTGCCATTCGACTGCCGTAGCCATGGCAATTGGCGAAGTAAGCTTTCCTTGGTAGCTCCACGAGTCGGTGATCGTCTCGTGAGCAAAAATCTTTGAACTTATGATCGATTCTGAAGCAGCCGACTCCCCGCCCAAATGAGCGTCATTACCGATCCCCCCGATATAGAGAATGGTGCTAGGGCCGTAAGCGATCGCCGATGAGGCAGCGAGCGCAATAGGTGGATCAGTGAGTCGACTCCAGCTTTGGGATGCACTTGAAAAACAATAGCTGCCACCTGCGGAGTTGATAGATTGACTTGCATTGCTACTGATTGGGGTGGAAGAGCCGTTCAATAAGAAGAGTTTGCCATTCTGGGCTGTTAACGCAGAGAAAAAATAGCCTTGGCCCGGCCATGGTTTGATATGCTGCCATTGGCTTGCTTCAAGGTCAGCAAACGAAAAAACCTTGAGCGACAAGAACTGTTTTTTTGTTTCGTTCTGCTCCGCATCCTTAATCCAACAGCCAGCCAGGAACACCTGGTCTCCTAAACGTGCCGCTGAGCACATGGCAAGCGGTTTGGGCATATCGCCCAGCTGATCCACATCTATCTGTTCTGACACTGAATTCCAGGTCAACAAGTAGACACCGGCCTTGTTCCCTTCGTTGTCGCGACCTCCCATGCAGAGCAATCCGTGCTCTGTTGTGACAGCTGCACCATCAGCAAGCGCTTCGTGAAGATGGCCGGCAAGCTTCCACTGTTCGGCGTTTGGCTCTAGCACCAAAATCTCATCCCTGAAGTGTTCATTCGCTGAGTCCTGTTCGAGATCAACAGTACGTCCTCCCGCAACGACTAAGAAACCGCCCAACTCGCCAATAAAGGCTCCTTCGACTCCTGCAGGCAGTGAGGGTAAGTTACTCCATTCCAAAAGTTGTGAGTCCTCCGCTCCCGCATGGACTATCGGGTTGGTTATCCCCAAGACGAACAATAGAGTCCAAACCAGAATATTAGAGTGCGTGCCCATGGGGATCCCCTTCCTTTAAAACGATGTCCGAGGGCCACTCCAATTGGACGCCTTGTTGTTCGAGGAAACTCTGAAATTCCCGGCGGAGCTTTGCTGTTCGATATACGCCGCGCGGTGACTGCGATTTCTTCAAGCAGTAGCACGCCAGCAGGCCCGCGACTTCACCGACATTCCATTCGACGGGATGCAAGCGATAGCAGCCCCCTGTGATGTGCGTAACTCCCAGATTCTTTGCCGCTGGCAGGAGATTTTCTATTCGAACTGGGATGAGTGCTCCCAACGGAATTTGGAATGGTAGAGCCTCGACGTCGAGATAGTTCTTACCGCCAGTTGTGGGATGCAAATCTATCCGATAACTTCCGATGCCTACAGAGTCTTCAAACTGTTGGGCCCGGTTGCCATTGGGCCTCAACTTCGCGGAGACGTGCTGTTGGCAAACTGTAAACTCCGCCTTGATTCGACGTGACTCCCGAATATACGGATACTTAGCCAGACCATCGTCCGTACCCACTACATCCTTTCGCAGTCTCAGACCTGGGTAGCCTAGGCCACCATCCGTCCTCGGGGCTTCAGTCTGGAGCCAGTAGAGTAACGATAAGCTTAATTGTTTGGCATCTGCCAAATGTCGATTGTTTTCTTCAGCCGAATCATTCAGCAGATGACCAGGTAGGTAGTCGATCATTGGCCAATTGATCGCACAAATATCGCTGGCGAATGTGCCGGGTTGAAAATTATCGCGAGCGAGAATGCGGCGGTACGACCAGAGGCCGGAAAATGCCCGTGAACTTTCGTGGTGAGGATTGAACTGATACTCCACAGTTTCCATTGTGCGCGGATGGCAAGCCTTCCAGTCCAGCAGTTTGCCCGGCCACGAGGGCTTCAACGGAGGGACATACTCGCGCCAAAAATCATACCTGCTAGGTTTCTCGGACGTGTGGTCTTCTCCTTCAATATGATCGATGGCGAAGCAAACCGACATGGACTGAACATCCGTCGCATCAGATTCCGTAGCAGCATCCGGCTCATCCGTCTGAGTGTGAGACTCACGGCCAACTGAGAATTCAATATCACCCAATGACAGTAGATCGCCTAGTTCGGTGGCATCCAGCACATATTTGGCCGCGATGGTTTGGTCAGTTCCTATGGCTTCATTGCGGAAAGTTACCGCTGATATTCGATCACCAGCCCCTAGTTCAACTGCAACAGGTTGATGTCGCAAAGCAATCGTTAAAAGCTTCCTAGAAACATAGGGGGCCAGCATCGCTCTCAGCACTTCCAGCGCCACGATCGGCTCATGGCACAAGGGAGAGACCCAGCCGTTTCCAGGATTAAGAAACTCCCGCTTACGAGCGCTAGCCGTAAGTGGGTAATTATTACGATAGAAGTCGCGAATATAGTTGCGGAGTTTTCGGTAGCTTGCCGTGCAACCAAACCTCTCTATCCAACCATGCTCGTCAGGAGGGACGGCTTGAGACGTTAGCTGTCCGCCGATCCAGTCCGTTTGCTCTGTCATGACTACGCGATATCCGGCTTTCGCAATAGCCAATGCCGCCGCACATCCGCCAAGCCCACCACCGACTATCAACACGTCTGTGGATTGTTCTCCTGTCATACTATTGTTCCTTCGGCCCTATAACTCATCAGTCTGTTCTGATGTCTCTGACATAGACGAGGAAGACTGGTTTTGGTGATATACCATCCAGTTGCTTCAGCATTCTGGCTTGGCATGCCTAGAGGAAATTCTCCTTGAGCTGATCTCAATATTAGCCTAAACTGCATCATTCTAGATCCGGCAGCATGGAGAAACGGTTCGGACGCCATTAATTATGATATATCAATAGTGGCGGAGTCTATGGGTTTCTGCAACTATCAAAGATAATTTCAAACTTGGCAATGCGACTCGAGGATTCAGTGAGTGAAACTCTAAAGCAGCGAGCCTACTCCTATTTATTCCAGAAACTGTGCAATGGAGAATTGCGCCCAGGAGACCGGCTTTCTGGTCGATCTGTTGCTAAAGAGATTGGTGTTAGCCCTATCCCTGTGCGTGATGCCATTGGTCAATTGAACACTGAAGGCTTCTTTGAAACTCGACATGGTGGTGGTACTTTCGTGCCCGAGCCTAGCTACGAAGACCTAATGGACATCTACGATCAGCGTGAAGCACTAGAGTGCCATGCTGTTATGCGCATCGCAGAATCGCCTGAAGCACAAGTCTTGGAGGCTCTCGATAAATGCGGCACGGAGCTTACCGCTTTGCTCGACGCCTTAATTGAAAACCAAACCTCCAAAAATAGAACATCGATTCTTGCCCAATGGTCACGAGTAGACGCCGAATTCCACGACACTATCATGCGTGCAGCAGGAAATCGACGATCTCTAGAGACAGTCTTGCACTTGCGAGTTCGAACACGGATCTATGGTTTGCAAATTCATCACGAATCAATCGATTCATTACGTCACACTTGTGGGCTACATGAAACGATTCTAGAGAGAATTCGAAATAAGGACGCCGAAGGGGCGAGACTGGCAATGATGGAGCACATCCGATCGGCCTGCCGACTACTGATTGAAGCTCACTACCGAAAGCAAGGCAAGTTGAATGTTTCAGTCAGAAAAGTCAGTGTGAATACAGATGCAAACTGACTCGACTACCACCGGCTAAGCCCGATGGGTTTGAAGAAAACCGAACAATCAGTGGAGCAATACGGACAGCGAACCGATGGAAAACTGCCGAGACCGAAATCATCCGCTGCCTATTTCGACCTCGGTAGCGTTACGTCGTCTAAACATCCGACTGAATCGCTCGCATGCAACTAGGAGCCTATCTCAGCACCCGAGCCATCCTAAGCGGAGTCCATGTGAATAAGAATGGCAGCAGTGCCAAGTAGTTGTTGAACTTCTTTTCCAACGAATGAGAAGCTTGTAAGAACGATTGACCCAAGAATGTGTGCGTTCCACCACCCATCGTCGCACCTTGAATTGCGGATGCTTCTACCGCTGCGATTCCTCCTGCCCACGCGATTGAACTTGCGGTCGGTAGTAGCGGTGCTGAAAAAATCGGCAAACTTCCTTCGATTGATATCGGATGTCGAGACGCGTTTACTGATGTCGCCGGGCAGTAGGCTGAGGGCTGTGAATGGGAGGCCTACCGAGAGTCGCCTTCAGAAGCTTGGTATCGTAGGTGTTGGCGCCACTCACTTTCACTCCCAGTTGAACGCCGCGAGCGCCTGTGGGAATCGACCGCTTGGCACCCAGCTTAGCACGATCCATCGCATTAGTTCCGGTACTCCACCCCACCCAGAGACGATTTTGGCATCGCTCCGTCAACGCTTTACTAATTCCACTGAATGCCTTTCAGTTAGTCATGCTCCAGCAGGGAAGCTTTGTGCAATTTGCATAAAATGCCTGCTTCGATCTATTTTTGGAAGTAACGATGCAAGGCGCTTCCTGAGTAGGACTCGCGTGAGACTGCTTTCCATTAAACGCCTGTTCTGGGGACCTATAAGTCACGTTTGGCGACGACTTTCAAGTCCGCTCGCTACCGCGCACCTTCTAGACTTCTCTGATAGCGAGGCAGCATGGGCTGCATTCGTTGCCAATAAGCTTGCCCAGGAGCCGCCCAACGTAAACATATTTTCCCTTCTTTGCCATCGAAAGCACCTCCGTGCTGGCAGGTAAGTGATCAACCACTCTCTGTACAATCCCACATCAAAGTCAGTTCAGTTATGCGATAGGCACCAAGTCAAATTTGCCCTTATATGTCACGTATTGACCCACGACACTTAACCGCGAAAGGACGAGAAAGATGAACGTTGTTATTTCAAAAGACACAAGAGAAATGGGAGAACTGGCTGCTTCCAAAGCTGGTGAGTTGATTAAGCAGGCCGTTGCCGAACGAGGCTCTGCCAATATTGTCGTTGCCACGGGAGCCTCCCAATTTGAAACGTTGGCTGCATTGATAGTGCAGAAGGATATTCCTTGGGAGCAAGTTACGGGATTTCACCTGGATGAATATATTGGGATTTCCACAGATCACCCGGCCTCGTTTTGCAAGTACCTTAGCGAACGCTTTGTTTCCAAGGTGCCGTTGAAAGCTTTCCATTTTATCGATGGAATGGCTAAGCAAGTTGCCGATGAATGTTCTCGCCTATCCGATCTGATAACAGCTCATCCGATTGATGTTGCCCTGATAGGCATAGGCGAAAACGGCCATCTTGCCTTCAACGATCCTCCTGCCGATTTTGATACGGAAGTACCTTACTTGGTGGTTTCGCTGGACGAGGCATGTCGTCGCCAACAACTTGGCGAAGGCTGGTTTTCGACGTTTGAAGAGATCCCAACTCAGGCAATTAGCATGTCTGTTCGGCAAATCCTCAAGTCAAACGCCATTGTCTGTAGCGTTCCCGACGAACGGAAGGCAGATGCAACGGCGAAGGTCATTGAAGGGCCGATTACCCAGGATGTTCCTGCATCTATCTTGCAATCGCACCTGGCAACGACCATCTTCCTGGATCCACCCGCCGCAAGCAAACTGTCAGAATCCATGTCTGCCACCCGCTAGGAAGCAAGGAATCCATGATTAACGGCCCCCAATACTTTGACCTGCAAGTCAACGGCTACGACGGCGTTGATTTCAATTCCGACGATGCTAGTGGTAGAGACTATCACCGCGCGTGTACACGCTTAGCGAACGATGGCGTGGAAGGGATCCTGGCTACGGTCATTACGGATGATATCGATGCCATGGTTTCGCGACTCCGGCGAATTGTTCGGGCTCGCGACGAAGATGAGATCGTACGTAAGGTCATACAAGGCATTCACATTGAGGGACCTTTCATCAACGAACGAACAGGGTATGTTGGTGCCCATCCGGCAAATTCTGTTCGGCCTGCGGATACCGAGGTGATGCTCCAACTGCTGGAGGCGGCAGAAGGACTAACCCGCATAGTGACACTGGCACCTGAGCGTGACGGCGGACTAAAGGTAACTCAACGACTTTCTCAGGAGGGAGTAATCGTCTCAGCCGGACATTGCGAAGCACCGCTTGATGTCTTGCGAGCAGCAGTCGATTCAGGACTGTCCATGTTCACTCATGTAGGCAATGGATGTCCCAAGGAGATTGACCGCCACGACAATGTCATTCAGCGAGTACTCAGTTTTGCAGATCACCTCTGGTGCTGTTTTATCGCCGATGGAGTACACATTCCGTTCTATGCACTTGGCAACTACCTCCAAGTCGCAGGCGTTGATCGATCGATTGTTGTGACAGATGCGATCTCCGCCGCCGGCCTGGGGCCAGGGCAGTACACCATCGGAGGGCAACAGGTCGATGTTGACGAGTATGGAGTGACATCGATTGCTGGTGACAAATCTCATTTGGCAGGTTCGGTTGCAACCATGACTACGAGTGCTGATAACCTTCGCAATCACCTACATCTCGATGAAGATTCGATATGCATGCTTACCTCTCTCAATCCCCAAAAGGCTCTTTCACTAACCTAGGCGAGACTCGTGCACTTGCTTCTCAAGTGCGCAGGCCACGACAAAGGTGGCTTCCAGTGAATTAGCTCAGAGTGATACCACCTACCTACCAAAAGATTTGAGTCATGGATTCTATGGCCAGTTCCACCCTGACAACCCGACGTGTCGCATTAGCCTTCCTAGCACAGGGCAATCGCATCTAAATGACCGAATACATCGATCTCTGCGTAGAAGTCATTTCAGCGGTTGGGTCGGAATCTAACCGCCGATAGCATTTCTAGCACGGAGGTCGACGTATGGCGATTACAAAATCCCCTGTCATTCTTACACACTTCGAGGAACTTACCGATCCTCGCATGGAACGGACCAAGCGACATCGGCTCAGCGACATCGTGGCTATCGCCTTGTGCGGCGCAATCTGTGGAGCCGACTCGTGGGCCGATGTCGAGCGATTTGGCAACGAGAAGATCGACTGGTTCCGCACCTGGTTGCCTCTGGAGCATGGCATTCCCTCGCACGACACGTTGGGTCGTGTATTCTCGCTGCTGGACACCAAAGAATTCTACCACTGCCTAGCGAACTGGGTTGCCAGCCTGCAACTCGATCTGCAAGGCCAGACCGTGGCTATCGACGGCAAGACACTTCGCCGGTCTTTCGACCAAGCGTCCGGCACAGGAGCCTTGCACCTGGTCAACGCGTGGGCCAGTGATCTTCATCTCTCGCTCGGACAACTCGCGACGGAGCAAAAGTCCAATGAAATCACTGCCGTACCACGGCTTTTGGAGATACTGGCCATCGAAGGGGCAGTCGTCACGCTCGACGCGATGCATTGCCAGAAGCAAACTGCTGAGAAGATTCGCCTAGCGGGTGCTGATTACGTTTTGCAAGTGAAAGGCAATCAAAAAAAGATGCATGAGCAACTGCTCCAGTTGTTCATTGACTACGGCGATCAGGATTATCGTGGCGTGCGTCGGCATGTCACGGTGGAGAAGAATCACGGCCGCGATGAGCGTCGCGAGTATTACGTCGCTCCCGCGCCCCCAAAACTGTCTGAGCAGTGGCGTGACCTTCGCTCGGTTGGCATGGTTTTTCGCTATCGTAAATCGGGAGAGAAGCTGAGCGAAGAGACTTCCTTTTTCATCAGCAGCCTGCCCCCCAAGGTCAGGTCCCTAGCAGGACATGTTCGTAACCATTGGAGTGTGGAGAACTCACTGCATTGGTCGCTGGATGTAACTTTTTCAGAAGATCAAAGCCGTCTTCGGAAAGGCAACGGCCAAGAAATCGCTGCCGGAATGCGTCGCTTGGCGCTCTCCATTCTCAAGCGAGACACTACGCTCAAAGAAAGCCTGCGCGGTAAATGACTCCGCGCAGGTTGGAATAACCAAACACTGCAAGCCATTCTCACGAGTATTCAAGCGTAATTAGATGCGATTGCCCTGGGCACTAAGGGTATACCTGAAGCGACTCAGATCAAACTCTTTCAAGAGTTTGTGAGAATCGAAGATCGATTTCCTGGCAATAAGTCAGCACAGCGACCCCACAAACAGAAACTCGATAAGAAGTACAGCATTGACGCAGAATATGAGCTGAGGCTCCTTGGCTGGGCTATTGAAAAAAAGTGGCCTTTGCCACCACCTCCGTGAATCGGGCTACAATGAGCTTCCCGATCGATTCTTGCAATAATGAAGCGAATCGCTGGGCAAGGCCTTGGCCAGCGTGTCAGTCTCTGCCATTTATCAAACGAAATTCCCGTGGTAAGAATTGTGAAAACCGAGAGACCAAGACATGAAACTAGAGCATGACCTTCAGGAACTAATCATGGCTACCACGTTGGTTCTTATTGAAGTGCAGTGTATAGACCATTGCATTTCGGGCTCAGCAATTTTGCACAAAGTGCTGCAAGAGAACGACTTTCCAGAGGCGTATCCGCTAACTGTTGGGGTAAAAATCGTAAACGTATCTCATACTGATACTGGAATAATGCTAGGAAAGGGAACGGAACCTATGCCTGGCATGTGGCCCGGGCACCTAGTAGTGGTCGTCCCAGAATATAACGACGATGACCATCTGTTGATTGATCTGACTTTGGGGCAGGTGAATGGCAAGGTTGAAGGAATTGAAGTTGAGCCGTTTGTTGGCAAAGTTGACAACAATTTCATTCACGGCCTGCTGCCAGCAAGATGTACGGCGAACGGCTGCAAGCTAACTTATGAAGGATTTCCGAACGATGACAGCTTCCGTACGGAAACAAATTGGTCAAACGTTAAGGGGTTGGATCAAGCTGTGGAGATGGTAACCGAGCGTCTAAGCTAAGGGCGATTGCGTGTTCGTGAGTCACGACCTCAACTAATGGCACCACAACACGTCGCCTCGACTCCTTCGAAGGAAGTTATAGGCGACAAAGGCCACGGTGGGACCCCCGCCGTTTATTGTGGGACAAGTTGTCAACGGGATACGGCACTCAAACATGAGTTTCCTGCTCCGGTCTGTGTGGCGATCATCCATCCCTAGGAATTGTCCGAATGGTTTCGCAGATGCTTGGCCACGCCGGAAATCGTCAGGGGAGTTGTAGCGGAGCTAGTCTTGTCCTAACCAAAGTACTCACGACAACTATTACAGAAGAAGTCACCTGGGCGACCATTGGACCGCAAATGAACTTTGGTCGTTGCAGCAGCGATTCGTGTCGTCCGCCCGATGATTCCCACCTGAACCGACGCTGTATCCTCTGATCCGCAATTCGCACAGCTGGGAAGGCTGGCCGACTCGAACCCCAGAATCATTTTTTTGACGCCTTGGTAGTCTTGCTCGAAAGCATCGAGTTCTTCTTCGCTCACTTTTAGCATTGCCTAGTTCCTTGGTCGTTTTCCAATTCTAAGAGCAGAGGGCAGCGATGCCTTCCGGCAACTCTTACCTAGCCGTTGGATTCGGTTGTCAGCCAGCGGTGAGCCTCTCGGTAGGGGAAAACTCCCCAATTCAAAAACTCCCCCGCTAGCGGTATAGTAGGCGACTCGATCTGCTCGTCATTACGCCGTGCAGCTAGCATTGCGTAACCTTCATTGGTTTCCTTTGCCTTGCGCCATGCGATAGACCATTACGAAATCCCAAATGCCCGCTGGACTTAGGCCGCAAATGTTGACATAAAAAGCGATTGCAAGTAGTGGACGTTCTGACATCCGACCCCAGAATTGTAGATCTGCGACTCCCGCAATATTTCAATCGCCTTCGATATGAAGTGGCTCTATGAACGTTAAATGCCCCCACTGCAAGAAATCACTCAAAGCACCTGACTCCCACGCAGGAAAACAAGGGCAGTGTCCGAACTGCAAAGGAGTGTTTATTGTTTCATCACTTACCTCCTCTACAGCGCGTCAACCGTCCGAACAGAATATTCCATCCGAGATCAAGAAGAACTGGTTCGGTAAATATCAATCCCGTTACGCATGTCCTTCGTGTGAAGAAAAGTTAATAAGTGGCCCAGATGAAATTGGTTGCCAGATATCCTGTCCGAGTTGCAGCACTGCCTTTGTAGTTCCGGGCAAAGAGCAGCTCTCTGCAATCGAATCGCAAAAGAAGCGTGAAGATGCTGAAGCCCAAGAAAAGCTTGAACTCGAACAACGGCAAAAGGAAGAAGTCGCCGACGTAAAACGCAAGCAGGAGGAAGCGAGAAGACGCGAAGAGCAGCGTATTCAGAAGGAGATTGCTGCTCATCCCTTTGACTATCCGATCGACTACACTGTCACGAGCAACGGTATGATCGAGTATAGGGATCAATACTTTGAAGTGATGCAAACAGAGCTAAGAGTTAATCCCGATATTGATTGCTCCGACGGCAAGTTCATCATTAAATCGATTCGACTCTTTAAGAAGCGGGTCAACATGACTAAGAAGGAGAACGCCAACGAGATCCGTGAAACGAAAGCTCACTTCCGTGATTCGAAGCCTCGAATGCACAAATCGCGAAGCAAGGGACTAGTCGCAGGCTTGGTTAATATCGGAGTTGAAGTCTCACGGGCTTCTCATGCGGAGAATTTCGAGAATGCCCTAGAGCCGCTTGAGGCCCGGAAGGAACTGTACGACCAAATCCAGTTGGGATGCGATCAGCTAATCCACGAGGTCGAGCTTCGGATGGCTGAGAACTAGAAACTTACCCTGGTTACTCGCGAATCGGTTCTCGTCCATCGACTCAAAGACTTCCGAAGCTTACATGTGGTCATATGCATGCCAAGACTACCACAATATTGGGGGTGGATAGAACTAAGCCGTCAACCTAGCTTGGTTTCCCTAATACTACAACTTTGAGCCGACTCAACGCCCCATTTATCCTATAGCCGATCTGCCAAGAATTAATCGGAGGACCTTGTCAATCTAAGTCTCACAGCTCACTGCCCAATGGTCGGAAACCTGCATCTCAATTACTTTGCTAATTGAGGAGCAAGCTAACCCTCATCCAAAGTTGCGTCTAACTTAGCCTGTGCCAGAGCTAACTCCAACTCAGCCAAGTTCTCATCGAGGCGACCAAGCTCAGCATTGGCCCCATTAGTGATCGCCCTTAGACTGATTGGACCCCCAGCTAGCATGGTTTGGATCTGCGATTTCTCTTGTAGGTACTTCATGTCCAAATTCTGAACAGCAGAAGCTGGGGCACCTTGCGAGGCATTGAATGTGAATCTCGACTCTTGATTAGCTCTCCAGTTTACCAAGGTACGTGCCAGCTTCGGCCCAAAACCGGGGACCGACTCTACTCTTTTGTAAGAGACATCCGCTGCGGTCTCAATGCCGTAAGATTCAAGAGTCACTACCCTTGTGGGACCGATACCACTGATCTTGTAGCTACTAATGAAGCAACGTTCTAGGTAATCTTCTAGCTGGCGTTCTCTGGCCGAAGCCTGTAACTGGGCAAAATCTCTATCACGCCTTGCTCCGAGACTCTCGTATCGTGACTTCGCCTCCTCAAGCTTGTTGATTTTGTTTTCAAACAGTTCGATATGATGCTGCAAGACAAACGAGAGATTTTGCTTGGCCTTGTGCAATCCTTCTCGGCAATTTTTTAGCGTAGCTTTTCTTTGGCGTATCTCTTTCTTGAGGGGCCTCGCTAGCCACAGAATGAGCCACCAGAGAGAAAAGACTAGCGTAATCGGAACTGAAAAATAGGCGACTACTGAATAGAAGATGCCCATTAAG
The DNA here is from genome assembly GCF_007741515.1 of Adhaeretor mobilis. Lineage (GTDB taxonomy): Bacteria > Planctomycetota > Planctomycetia > Pirellulales > Lacipirellulaceae > Adhaeretor > Adhaeretor mobilis. The sequence continues at coordinate 2,841,019 of NZ_CP036263.1, read as the reverse complement.
GTGAGGACTGCTCCACCACAAGTAATCCCCGCAACTAGCATGCGAGGTATCTTATTGGAGTCGGGTCCGGCTTCAAACGGTCGTGGGGCCAGAGATTGAGTTGGCTTTCGCAGTGCTCGTTTCAGCGAGCTTGCTGGCGGTTTAACGGAATTGATCTCGAAGAAAATGCGGTGGAGATTGATGTTCGCACTTCTCGCAGCAGCCGTTTTCAAGGAAACCGAGATAAAGAAATTCGGGCCGCCTTGTTGAACAATCCGGCACCAAGGACAGGGACTCCCTTCGCAATGGAAGTGGCCTGGATCGCGTGAGCATTTTCGCATCTTCGCTTCCAGCTCTAGGAGAGCATTGCACCAATGTGTTGCCGTAGGACGGGGCTTGCCAGCTCGCGGATCAGCGAAGGCTCGCTCAAAAAGATTTCCTAAGACCGGTGTGAGTTCCCCTAGTGACAAGCACTGCGGTGGTGGTGCCATTTGCAGCTGCTGAGCATTTCTTCCGTAGGCAAATCGTTGTTCCTTGATAGCCCTTTCCAAAGGCATATCCCCTGCTCCGCTGTACCTTCCTGAATATGGGTGACGCCCCATGAACAAGAGATGGAAAATCAGGACCGCCAATCCAAAATTATCGTGGTTTTCCGTCCGCATATCTTTGTAGGAGTCCAACTCAGGCGGTGTGTAGTGAGCAACCCCCACTTTGCAGAGGTAGGTCTTCGCGTTCCCACTGATTTGGAAAGAGTCGCAGTCAATCAGGTTGACCGTTGCCTGCTCTGAGACAAGCACGTTTCCTTGATTAACGTCGCCCACAACGATGCGATTGGTATGCAAAGATTGAAAAGCGGCGGCACAGTTCAAGGCGGTGCGAACAAGAAAACGCCAGTCCGCTTTGGGAAATGTCACCTTCCGATGAGCTGGACTATAGAGTTCGTGTATCTCGGTAGGCTGAGAGACTTTTGGCATTACGATCCCTGCAGTTGGGCCGCCGGGATGTCGATGCAGTGAGGCAATAGGCCACGCAGCAAACTCCTTAATGGAATCGCCACCCAAGTTGAGCATCAAAGAGATCTTTTGCGTCTTCTCGTGATCCGCGGGCTTGAGATAGATCTTCGCTACTTGATCACTCTTTCCACAGATTTCATAGACAGCACCTTCGCCGCCTCTGCCAAGCTCGCTGCCAAGGGCTACCGGGGCACCATATTGATCAACTATCTGACTCGCCATAATTCAACCGAGTTGCGAGTATGAGAGTTTTGTCATCATCGGTCCGTTCGTTAACACCCTCGGAAGTCAAGAAACCTCGCAGTGGCTCAGAAAAGTCTTCCTCGGGTTGACTATCTCTGATGGCCTCCAGCATGGGTGTGATGGCGGGTTCATGGATCGTTTGGTCTTCAAACTTCAGTACCAAACGCTCTAGCCCATCGGTGAAAGCGGCCAGATCGTTCAATTGTTCTTCAACGATCTTCCACTCCACCTGTGACTCGAAGTTATCCGAGGTCAAGAAGTTGGTCATGTTGGCAAATTCGCCAGTATGAGGCCAGAAAGCAAATTGAAACGAGTCCTCGGAACGGTAGACCATTGCTCCGTCACCAATTTGCAGAAAAAAGGAAGCTTGCTCACCGATCACGCAGCCCAAGAGTGTTGTCGCGAGTTGTCGAGTGTCGGTTTCTAATTCCTCCGCACGATCGTTGATTGCACTGCGGATATCTACCAGCCAATCGGCAACCACCTCTTGGGTGACACCTCGGATTGCATCGTCATCCACAAAATAGCTCTGGCAGTGCTCAGCGAACTTTTCACATGCGATTTGTGAACCTTGATCTGAGAAACTCGCACTGCCAGCACCATCGGCACACACCGAGATCAGCATGCTGGTGCTGTTAGTGTAATGCGTGAGGACGCGAGAGCTATCTTGACATGGCAGATCGTCAACCTCGTGCGAGGTGCCTCTCACAGAATCATAGACTAGCCGCCATTCACTCATACGCTTGCCGTGGCCCATCCGTCCCCGACTGTAGGATTTTCCAACGGTACTTCGTCACCGGGCGTCGAGCGAGAGACCGACTGCTGGGAGCTAGAAAGCCATAGAAACAGGTCGCGGAAGCGTAGTCCCTGCAGCTTCAGGGGTTCGAGGACACAGAATTTCGCTAATGTCTCGAAGTCGGCCCCTTCAACTCCTACACAATACATCGAAAAAGACTTTGCCTTATCTCCTTCGACAGCACGCTGAGCTGCTTGCTCCCAATTGGAATCGTTAGGTGCCCCATCGGTGATCAGGAAGATCCAAGGTCGGTAGTAGGAGATGCCCGCGTTCTTGTATTCCTGCTTGCGGGCTTCAAGTGAATCGATGGCTTGATTGACCGCCTGACCCATGTAGGTCAAACCGTTCGCTTCCAACTTCGGTGGGAAAAAACCCTCCGAAGTGGTGTAGTCAACAACGGTGTTCACTTCGCTACCGAACGTCACGACAGAAACTTCAACTCGCTTGGAAGCGAGTGAATCTGCGGTCAGTTCGTCCTTGTAACAAATCAGGCCATCGTTCAATTGCTTGATCGGATCGCCTGCCATCGAACTCGATACGTCCAGGATGAGCACGCAAGGGACTCGCGGCTCTGGATTCTCCGCAAAACTATTGGTGCCGAAGGCCGGCTGGTCATCGACTATGCCTTCACCGAAAGGTCGTTGTTCCACAACTGTTCTCCATGTAGTAGTTAATCGCCTGTAGTTTTCATCGATTTCGCCATCCCTGACACGACACCTCTGAGGCCACAATTTCCGCACGTTACGGATTTCAAAATCGCAAATCGCTTCGTGTTGTGGCAGCTATATTCTTTGCACTCGCTGCACTGGATGAGCGTGTCGTTGTTGCAATGCTTGCATCCGTTGAAATTATCGGATATCTCAATCTGCCCGATCTTTTTGTTTCGATCACTCGCGGCATCAACATGCTCCGGTGAGCAAAGAAAGGAATGCTGCACGGTCCAGGTCTCGCCCGTATCGGAAGTAACGACAACCCCAAACTTTGCTCGTGTCTTGCTGCACCAACATTTGGCTACCGCTTCGATGCGTTGAGTTGGTACGTCTTCTACCAAGGAGATTACTTCGTGCTTGGGTGCTGGAATACTGACCACTGAAATCGTCTGCCAAGACAGTGGCTCCTCTCGATCATGGCTGTCAGCATAGTAAATTCGTCGACGTTAGTCAAAACTCTCCCTATTGGATGACAGTGTGTCAGGAACTGGTAGGAACTCCCCCGAACTGGTCCTCTTCCGGCCCAAGTACCAACTCACAGAGAGCACCCCTCAGGAAGGCAAGGCAGGTATTCACCCCTTACAGACTTCTGCTTCCTCTCGCCCCTAGAGGCCAAAAAAGGAGTATTTGAAATGGGAGCATCCGGCGGGTCTAATAAAGGCTGACCTTTACCCCAAGGATTACAACCGTGTCGTTTCGTTTCAGAAAGAGCAAGAAGGCTGGCCCGTTCAACTTCACCCTTAGCAAGAAAGGCTTGACGGGAAGTGTCGGAGTAGGTGGTTTTCGCTATAAGTTCATGGGGGGGGGCTGGAAAACGAAAAGCAAAATCCGGCAGTGACGCATCCTCCGGCGGGTGTTTCTCAAGCATTCTCACCTTGATGCTCATCTTCGTGGTGGTTGTCTTTCTGCTGAGTGTGCTAACCGGCAAAAAGGACCCTTCCAACTCCCAACCGACGCAGCAGCAAGTTTCCACGCATCAACCTGTTCCAGAGCAAGTCGCCGATCCGAGCCCAAAGGTTGTAGAGAAGCCGACAATCAAGCTCCCCCCGGTAACGATCAAAACAACGACGAGCACGACTACGAATAACGTCGTTATCGAGACTGTCCCAGAGCCGGACCCGTCCTATCGAACGTGGAGCAGCCGCAACGGCAAGTTCACGACGCTTGCCCGCCTCCTCGACTTTAACGATGAATCAGCCCTCCTATTGAAACATGAGCCACAGAAGCTGCTCACGATCCCGCTCAGCTATCTGAGCGAAGCAGACGCGAATTATCTGAAAGCGAACACTCAGGAAGTCGTGGAAGGTAAGGTCATTGGTTTCGCCGATGGCGACACGGTGACATTGTATCAAGAGGATCGGACGATCCATAAGATACGCCTGCAAGGGATTGATACGCCGGAAAAGGGGCAAGACTACGCGACTCAAGCCAGTAAAGCCCTAAAGAAAATGTTACTCCGCCAGAATGTGCGAGTTCGGTGGGTCAAGAAAGACAACTACGGGCGTATTCTCGGCAACATCTTTACGGAGGATGCTTGGGTCAACCTAGCGATGATCCGTGACGGTTGGGCTTGGCACTATACCGAATATTCAGACGACTTGGACTTAGTACAGGCTGAACGCGACGCTAGAGAAGCAAAGCGTGGCTTGTGGGCTGATCCTAACAAGCCTGTTTCCCCTTGGGATCACAGGGCACGCCAGAAACACTTACAGGCACAACGGCGAATTGAAGCGACCCGACGCGAAACAACCAACAGCACGACCTATCGGGCACCCGTGATGCGGTACTGGTTGAATACTTCTACCAATGCTCGACACAACTCAACCCGCAAGCACTTCAACAATACGAAAGAAGGCCGGATGAGTACTGGCAGCGAAGGAAAGGCGTGCGGTATCTGCGGTGGCTAATTGGCTATCTCAAGTGGATAACAATAGAATTGAGCCTCCTCACCAGAATCTGTGGGTAGATTTCGGGCAAACAGGAGATTTGAAGCTAACATAAAGTTTTTTCAGTGTTTTTAAGGGGTTTTCAAACTGACCATCAGATAACTTAGGTGTTCAAAATGTGTGGTTTGAACTGACAAATGTATACACCAGGAGAGTTGGCTAGCCCCTCCGCCGTCCCCCTCGCATCAGCACTGCGCCCCGCCGTCTGAGGGTTGATGCGAGGGGGACGGCGCGAGGGGCGGACCCCCTCTGTCGAGCCTGAGCGGAGGTCCCACTGTCATGATGTTGCATATTTTCACCCACAGATTCTGGCGAGGAACCAGAATTGAAGAGTGGTGGGCTGCAACACGGGTTGTCTCCCGACGAGGACGAACCAGAACGAGGCACGATAGAGCCTTCGACAACCCAACCTCAGGGCGTATTGCCGTGAAAGTGATCAATCATTTGGGGGATGAAGTGATGAAAGTGTTTCGGGTGTGAGTGAAGTTATGATGCCGACAATGCCTGTGGAGTCTTCGCCAATGTATCTTCGCTAAAGGGTTAAATGATGTACTATTCACGGCTAAAGATACCCATTTTCGAAGCATCAGCGAAGCAGACGTGACTTTGTCACGATTCGCCTGCGCAGTTGGTCACAATAATGCGGGTAAGTCTTCCTTGCTCATGGCGATGACTCTTGTGAAGTCTGGGAGCGCGCTAAAACCAAGTGACTTTTATGACCGCGATGAGGATGTCGTGGTTACAGCTACACTGGAGGGCGTTTCACAACAAGCACTGCAAGTGCTTAGTGAGTCGCATCGAGAGAAAATAGCCACGGTTGTGTATGACGAACGAGTAACGCTTGTGAGGCGGTACCCAAGCGGAGGAGGTAAGTCAGTTCTTCGATGCTACAAGAAGACGGCTAGGGACGAAAGGTTTTCTGAAGCCGGAATTGCCGATGCAATCCAAGGGACAGGGGCCGCACTGAGACATTCGTTTGAGAGCAAGTACCCAGAACTCATTGGAGAAGTCGGGGAGGGCAAGCTAACCCAGAAACGTTGCAAGGAAGTTGTCGCTGAGTACATCGGGGCTCTAGGTGAGTCCGACCTGATACTCGTCGAAGCTTCTTTGCCTACTGGAATCGAACAGAGCATCACCGACCTATTGCCAGAGGTAGTCTTTATCCCGGCAGTCAAGGATGTGAGAGACGAACTCAAGACAACTGAAAGTGCAAGCTTCGGTAAGATAATCAGTATTCTGATGTCAATGATTCAAGAGAGCGATGGCTTCCAAGCAATCGAGGAGTCATTTGCAAAATTGAATAATATGATAAATCGACAGGAAGGTGATAGCGGAACTAGCACAGATAATCGACTCGACGAAGTGAAGTCAATGGAATCAATTGTGGGTCAATACGTCGGTGAGCAATTCCGTGATGTCACCGTCTCAATAGAGATACCACCACCGTCAGTCAGAGACGTTTTTCGGAATGCCAGAATCATATTGGATGACGGTGTTCCGGGAGACGTTGATACCAAAGGGGACGGAATAAAGAGAGCGGTCACATTCGCGTTATTAAGGACCTTCGTTGATCTGTCCAAACAACAGAAAGAGCAAGAGGCAGATGGTGACAAGACATCGTCAACCCACGGACACTTTCTGTTTCTCTTTGAAGAACCAGAACTCTATTTGCATCCAAACGCACAGCGGATTTTGTTCGACGCGTTGACACAGATTTCTTCTGGCCATCAGGTTTGCGTCTGCACTCACTCTCCCTATTTTTTCTCGCCAGACGACGCTGGCACTTTCTTGAGAATTCGAAAGTCCACCCGCGAAGTAGTCGAAGGCAAAGCTCCGATAACGGAAGTGCTGCCCATTCAACTTTGCGAAAAACTTTCCGTAAAAGACCTTTACCAATTGCTCTGCTACGAGAACAACAGTGCAGCTTTCTTCTGCGACAGAGTGGTCCTCGTAGAGGGAGATTGCGACATCATCTACCTGCAACACGCAGCAAAAGCATTGGACCCAAGCTGGGATTTCCAACGTAGAAACGTAAGCTTGGTGCAAGTTCGCGGCAAAGGTAATTTCGCACGTTTCAGAGAGTTCTTTGAATTATGCGGTGTAGAAGTGAGGATTGTCGCCGATCTCGATGCAATCGCGGACCAATTCTCAAAGCTTCAGGCATCGCCAGCAGCGGTTGAACAACATAGTGCTTTGCTTCAGGCAGTGGATCAACTGCGAGGCCACCAGGAAATTGATCTTACGAAGGATCAAAAGAAGGAGATCGTTCGTTCTTACACATTTCAAGAAAAGTATGGTCAACTCCGGCAAGCAGTGCAAGCCATTCATGAATGCCAAAGAGTTGAACTAGAAGACTTGCCAAGTGTTGACGCAATATTCGGTCGAGAGGTGGATTATGCTCGTCGGAACATGTTAGCGGAGGCCACCCAAGTGGAGGAGCAGAAACTGGCCCTTCTCTCCACTCTCCTAGCAGAAAGGATCTATGTTCTTTCTAGGGGAGCAGTTGAAGAGTACTACCCTGCCTCTGCGGCAGGCAAAGACAAGCCAAGCAAAGCTATACACGCTTGCAAACTTGCTGCTGATCGGGATACAGCTCTCGGATGCTCGGACCCTATGAAGGATGGTGACAATGGTGAGCGAACAGAGTTGGAGCTTATCTTCTCCGGAATATTCGACGACTTAGTTACGCTTCAAGAGTCAAGCGAGGATTCCTACCCAACTGCTGTAGAGGCTTTGTAATCCGTTAGAATCTGTTTCGCTGAAGGCATGGGTGTGTTTCTATGGCGTTCAAACAATCGGAAGTCAATAATCTGCTCGCTTGTTGCCATCGTCGGTGCTGCGTGTGTCACCGCTTCTGCGGAGTAAAGATCGAGCTGGACCACATGCAGCCGAAGGGGGAGGGAGGGGCTGATGAAATTGCTAACGCGATTCCCCTTTGCTTTGAGTGTCACGCTGAAATCCACAGCTATAACGATAAGCACCCCAGGGGAAGAAAGTTTAGGCCAAAGGAACTCAAACAACATAAAGAAAATTGGCTAGAAATCTGTGCAAAGAACCCGGCTGCATTAATCGACACGCCCAGAGACATTGCTGTTGGCCCATTGCAGTCGCTCATCGACGAGTTGCAATTCAACTCCGCAGTGATTGCTGGGATAGAACAGAAGTTCATCGGGCCTGAGAACCGCTGTTCAGCCGCTCTCTCAAACACTCAGTTTCAGCGAGCGATTGAGTCAGGTGCCATCTCAGTCCTCGATGATGATCTTAGGAAATCGCTGCTGAGCACCTATGCTGAGATAGGTAAGGTAAAGCTGTTAATGCAAGCTTACCTAGGGCAGTCCGAAAAAGACGCACTCGCAGGAGCGATCGGTGGAGAGCTAAAAACACTTGCTCCTGCCCTTGCTGACCCTGTTGAGAGTGCCCTCACGTTGCTACTCGGATTTCTTGGACATGGGGACGCTTAGCGTTCTTGAAGGACTGCCACCTCCCTCTACTCTCGACAAAAGGGGTAGGGGGGCTAAATTCTGCGCGGTCGCTTCTTCCAGACCGGACCCCTGGGCGTGCAGATTTTTTCGCGTTATTGGAGTAGGGGCGGGTTCATGCAAAATCAACATATTCGTTACAACCCGGATAGTCCGTCAGCTGGCTGCTCTACGAGGCTGACCAATATCAAAATATTTCAAGAATCCATTCTAAAATCGCGTAAATCCTTCCCTATTACAGTTAGAGGGAAAGATTGCTTCAAAATTCGCAATGCGACTAGAAGCTGAGGCACCTCCAACGGCTTATTCGTTGTTGGTTCCTAGTAGTTTGCGATGTGCCTAGAGGAGTGATGGAGCATTTCAAAGCTACCGGGACTAACGGCGCTGTTTGAATTCCCGAGGCAATTGCTCGCTAGTTCCGACCTCGGTAGCCGTAGGTCGTGGGCAGAGAAGTTTGGACTATTTCGGACATTTTTCTAGAATCCATTCTAAAAACGCGGAAATCCTTCCCTATTACTGTTGAAGGGAAGAGGAACTCTCTCTAGTCAGTAGCCAGCTAGTGAATGCCAAGTGGCATGCACCTCTGCTGTCCTCGATCACGTAGCAGTCTGACTACGAATCTGAAGTCCTTTTGTCACCTTGTCACCTTTGGTAATTGAGATTATTCGATTTCAAAAAATGAAGATAATTATTCCCTCTTAAATTAGCAGTTGCTTAAGGAGCAAAAATCGAGGTGACAGGTGACAATTTTCTTAATTCGATCAATTCCCAGGCGGTGTGTCGGATAAGGCACACCGCCTGGGTCAATAGCTATTTCGACCGAGACAAATCCTGAGGCAAGTGGAGCCCGGCGGTCGGGGTTCGCAGTCACTTGCACAACACTTTCTTGAAAGAGTAGAAGATGAAACTAATTGAACTTATTGGTGAGTACCAAAAGGCGAAAGCTGGAGATGAGCGTTTTCAGACTTTTGACCCTGTTAACTGTGATTACACAGCGATGGTCAAGTACCCGGATGGCAGAAACGCTACTTTGCGAAATCCAAAAGAGGAGGATGGTAAACTAATCGACAAAGGGCATGAGGTCCCTGAAGGAACTGTCCTAGTAGCTCTTGGCACGGCGTTCTGGGATTGGCGAAATAAGATTCACAAAGAGATTGGGATAGATGTAGATTCAGTGCAAGGCCACGCCGCGGGAGTTGGTATCGAAGATGAGGAACTTAAGAACGCACTAGATTCAGCAATGAAGCTCAAGTGGATTGAAATCCGTCGCTCATCGGGTGGAAAGGGAGTTCATTTATTCGGCAAGTTCGCAGAGGGAGTCTCCATCAAAAAACGAAAAGATGCGACAGCTCTAGGCAAAGGGGTAGTCGAGCGAATGTGTCGAGAAACGGGGTACGACTTCGCGGCAGCCCGTGACTGTGTAGGCTCGAATTTGTGGATATACAAGAGTGATGCGCCCGATAACGCATACGAAATACTGAAGCCAGCCACAGAGACACTCTCAGAAAGCGACTTGCCAGCCGGATGGCGTGAGTCGAAAAGGCTTTCGCAACAGAAAGTGGGGTTTGCATCTTCTGAAATAGAACTTGATGAGACCCATATTCAGATCGAGAAGCAAATCGCTGAGACAGGCGCTTCAATCTACTACAATTCAGACTTCGGCAGCTACCACGTGCATACGGCTGGTTTACAGATGGCAGCTGAGAAACACGGCTACAAGGGCCTCTTTAAGACCCTGTCGAGTGGAAGTGATCTGGGAAAACCGAATGCGTTCATGATTCCTTTGAACAACGGTGCCTTCCTCGTGAAGAGATGGGGCAACGCCAAAGAAGATTCGAGCTGGCTAGATGGTCCAAGCGGTCAGTGCACTTTTCTCAACGCATTCATGCCATTTGAGAAAGCGTTACAACATTTCTCTTTGAATTCGACTACGAAGGGTCTTGCTTTTACAAGCACTGGATTGAAAGAGTTTCTCGCGGCGACAGGCTTTGAGTTTGTCTATCCAGAAGAGTTGAGTGACAGGCAAGTCTTTGTGAGACTCAAGGAAGGCGTTGCGAAATTAACAGTGGATCGTAAGGATGAAGACCACATCATCGATGGTTGGACGAGGGTCAATAATACTTGGCAGGCCTCTTTTAAAGCTCCAAATAACTCTGGAGCTAGGCGAGAAGCCGAACTCATTTTCGCATTTGAAAAGGTTCGAGCTGCGGCAAGCAAATCGATGTCTGATCTCTGGTATCTCAATACCTCCGGCGAATGGATTCAAACCACCTCGTCAGAGGTTGACAGGGTACTCACATCGCTTGGCATGGCTGCGAAAAAGACGATGGGGGAGATGCGACTTGATCCCTACCACATCGTATCTGAGCCGTTCCAGGCAGAATACATGCCCGGAAAACGGTGGAATCTTAACGCCGCTCAGCTTGCTCAGCAACCTGCGGATGAGGCGGGCCCCACCCCAACTTGGGACGCGATATTTCAACACATCGGGAGTGGGCTTGATGAGGCTGTTTCCGAGTGCCCCGAATGCACGGGTGCTGGAATTCTTGACGGTGCTCATTACTTAAAGCTTTGGGTCAAATTGCTCTTCGAAAAGCCGTCCCAAAGCCTGCCCTACTTGCTTCTAACTTCTCGTGAGAATGTCACGGGGAAATCTAGCTTTGGGTTTGCTATTTCTAAGATGATTAGTCCTGGAGTTGTGGAAATCAGCGCAGAAGCAATCACTGACAAGTATACGAGTGAGCTAGAGGGTACTGTCTGTGCATTAGTTGAAGAACTCGATTTGAGGGGGAAGGACAACAAGGCCTATTCGAATATTAAACGAATGGTAACCAGTCACTCGCTTCAGATCAGAAAGATGCGGACTAACACCTATACGGCGACAAACTATGCTCGTTTCATTCACACTACAAATGACGCAAGATTTGTACCGTGCGAAAGTGAGGATGTGAGGATTGTCATGATCGACGTGCCACAAATTTTAGTTCCGATTGAGCCAATGGCGTTTGAGGCAGGTATCGAGGAAGAAGTACCCTCAATACTAAGGAAGTTAATTGACATGCCTTTACCTGAGTCATGCGGCAGGCTCTATCTACCAGTCGTGCAAACGGCATTAAAGGAGCAGGTCTTGGCCGGCGAGTACGCCAACTTTGCCACGCCAGCGGAGGAAGGTTTGAAAGCTTTTGCGAAAGACTGTTTAGAGAAGGCGACTGCGAAGCACATACCAGTCAAAGAGACCCTTGTGAGGTACGGCGACTATTGCCTTAGCAATAATTTCCCAGTCGTTCCTCGATCTGCGTTTTTGAAAACACTGAAGGAAAAGTGTAATTTGAAAGTTTCAAGGAAACAGTTTCGCAAAGGCAAAGGCAGATCATGGCACTACACTGGCATTTCTTACAAGTCCCAAGCAAATCTGTAGTGGCAGAACGTCGCAGGCGATTGCGAGTTGAAATGTGCTCTAAACAACTGCAATCATCGCGTCCGTTAGCCTCAGTTTTCGTCGGCATTCCATCGGGATATGCTGCCCCGGATTGCCACACCAAATTTAACCGTTACTTCATAGGAGAAATCGAAATGAAAATTGCAAACACCGACTTTAGCGGTAAGCTTTTGATAAACGGGCCAGTGGCAGCGAAGGTCTTAGGCCTGCCAGAAAGGACCCTTTTTACTCTGCGCAAGCGAGATAATATCCCGTTCGCTCAAATTGGAAGATCAATCCGATATTGCCCCCAGGAACTTGACACATGGATCGACGAAAATTCTTTGATTCCTTCGCCAAGTATGAACTAGCAGTGTACGGTGGCGAACGCGGGTCGCTGAATGTCTCAGCGAGTCATTGACGCAACCTGAACCCCATAATGAACCCTTAATTACCTATTTCAAAGGAGAACAGAATATGGAAGCAACTAACAAAGAAGGGCTCTTGGATGCGAATTGTGCGTACACCCTAGACGAGTTTCAAGCTCGCCTGAGTCTAGGAAGGCACGCGTGGCGGACTGCACGCCGGAAAGGGCTCAAGGTACGTCGAGTGGGAGGGAGAGGCTATGTATTGGGAGCCGACGCGCTAGAATGGCTGCGCGGTCATCCCGTCGAGCGGAAATAGGCGTTTCGCTGTAGAGACCGGCAGAAGCTATAGCATGGTGATCGCCAGCCCCAGCGTTCAAGCACGCGCAGTCCAGTTTTCTGATTGTCCAACGCCCTAGACCCTGAGAACTTAAGGGGTTCTATGGCAATGGGCTTTCTACTCCCTTTCCACACTTCGGAGAATCCTAATGAAGAAGCAACCACCGAAAGTTCGCATGGCCAAACCTAAGGGCCGCCCAATCCAACTTCGCTACACTTGCCCTGTCGAAAACCGAGAGATTCGTATTTCGACTGGTACCCATGACGAATCGCAGGCTGAAGGTCAAAAGAAAGAGCTAGAAGCCAAATTGCTTCTCGGGCAGGATGCCAAGCCGCGCAAGCGAAGTGCAGCCGGTCCGAACATGCCCTGGCAGGAATTCCGAGATCGCTACTCCGACTTGAAGCTAGTGGAACTTCGGAATAGTTCTCGACGAGATGCTGAATCGCGGCTGGATGTTGTGGAGCGCATTCTAAAACCCAAAACTCTGTCGGATCTGGCAAGCAGTGAAGCACTACAGGACTTGAAGAATCGACTCCATTCCGGTGAGGAAAGTAGAACTGGGCTCCCGCGTTCAAGTCATACGGTAAAGACGTACATGGCAAATGTAAGTGCTTGCCTAAATTTTGCGGCGATAATGGGATGGCTTGAGGTTGTCCCCAAAGTAATACCCATTAAGACGAGCAAGCTGCGACACATGAAGGGCCGACCAATCACTGGCGAAGAGTTTGATCGGATGGTGGCAGCAACCGAATGCGTTGTTGGAGAGGCAGCCTCCGACTCATGGAAACGAGTCCTTTGGGGACTCTGGGAATCGGGTCTCAGGCTAGGCGAGCTTTTGAACGTTCATTGGACTGACAAGCAATATATCGTACCTGCCTGGGGTTTCGGCCCCTATCCCGTCCTATCGGTACCCGCCCCAATGCAAAAGAACGACACGGAGGAAGAGATACCGATGTTACCTCGATTCGAGCAGGTTCTTCTGGAGACACCAGAAGATGCTCGGGATGGCTGGGCATTCAACCCTAGAGCAACTTACTTTTTTACGTAACGGTATATCCGCAGTGCCTGAAGGTGGCTTCTAGATTGTCGAGGGTAATTTGTGGAAGTACTTGCTGCACCGCCTCGACAATTTTCTTGAGACTGCGTGGTCGCAAGCCGCGTATCAATTGCTTGACCTTCGAGAAGACATTCTCGATCGGATTCAGGTCCGGTGAGTAGGGAGTCAAGTAAACCACCTCCGCACCCACCGCTTCAATCGACGCTACAGCCAAATCCGATTTGTGGCTGGAAAGGTTATCCATCACCACCAAGTCGCCCGCATGCAAGGCGGGAGCTAATAACCACTGACAGAAGCCCGTGAAACAGATTCCGTTCATCGGGCCATCCAGCACCATCGCGGCACGCGTGCCATCCAACGCCACCGCCTGCACCAAGGTATTGGTTTTCCACTTACCGCTGGGAATCGCTTCGAGCAGTCGATCTTCCCCTTCGGCCCAACCACGGATTCGAGTCAGATCGGTCTTCAAGCAGGTTTCGTCCAGAAAGACAAGACGCTCCGCATCAACCGTTTCTTGAGTCGCGTGCCAGTCTTGACGCGCTACGACGACATCGCTGCGGTCCTGCTCTGCGGCACGCGAGGATTTTTTTTGTATCGCCAGCCCATCTTACGCAGCGTCTGCCAAAGTGTCTTTTCGGAACACTTCAGCCCCAGAGCATCGCGACGTTCCAGGACGGTAGCATCGGGATGCTTTTTCAAATGAGCACGCAACTTCGTCTCCAGCTTTCCAGAAACTGCCGGTTTGCGACCGCGCAAGTGAACCTGCGGTGCTAACGTGTTTAAGTCTCGCTTCTGGCGCACCAGCTTACCGACGACAGAAGGGCTGACCGAGAACCGTTCTCCGATCACTTCATAACTCCCTTCATCGGCTTCGTAAGCTGTGACTATCCGCGTTCGTAAATCTAGTGATAATGCTTGCATGGCAATCCCTCCTTGGATTGCTCGGATTTCTACCAGATTTGTCGATACGAATAAAGGTAAGTTGCTCTAGAAGCAAGCACAGCAGGAATAAGTCTTCTGCTCGGCTCAGTCCCGAATGGGTTGGCAAGGTGATTAGCGAAATCGGAAAACGAGCTGGCGTCGTCGTTCAGCCGGCAAGTGGAGCTAAGGCGGCAAAGTTCGCCAGCGCTCATGACTTGAGACGTAGCTGCGCAGACAGGCTAATAAGCTCGGGTGTGCCTGAGCGTGAAGTCGCCGCTGTGATGCGTCACGCTAGCGTCGAGACAACACGGCGACATTACGCCCCCTCGAAAGTCCAACGCTCTGCTGGCGTCATTCGAGAAAAGCTCTCGACCGTACCTAGGTACACCGAGAACGAAGAATCGACGCAAGTCGAGTACACCCCGGAGGATTCGAACCTCCAACCTTCGGATTCGTAGTCCGATGCTCTATCCAGTTGAGCTAGGGGTGCGTGAAAAATCTCTTGATTGGCAAAGGCTAGAATTAAGCCCGTGCGAAACACGAAACGGCATTTTACCAAATTTCGACCGGCTGACTAGGTCGTCGATTTGCACTTTCTCTCGAGAATTCCCCGTGTTGCATCCGCTTCTACCGGACGGTCGTGCTCAAGCACCCCGGCCTATGGTTCTTGGCCGCACCTCAGAACTATTGTTCCGGATAACCTCGCGTCGCTTGAAGTTCGACTCACTACCAGCGCCCATGGTATCGATGATGATAATGGTGCCGCGGGCCGTGGTAATAGTGGATCACAGGAGCCGGTTTCAGATACACCGGTGCCGGTCGGTCCACTTGCACGACTGGCCTGGGGTTGACGGGCGTGGGCACGGCACGGCCGCTCGCTCGCTGGGCGGACAGTACGACGCGATCGCTCACGCCGGCTTGCTTCAGGGCGATCAAACCATCAGGGCTCATGTCGAAGCGCCCGCCGCGGCTTTGTATCGTGCTGATGATCAGGTCGTCGCTCAATCCGGCGGCGGTCATTTGGGTCAGGTCGTAGTTCGTGACCGCTTGGGCGGCGGCCTGGGCGTTCGCCTGGTTGGCAATGGAATTTCCCACCGCAGTCTGCTGGTAGTCTGCCTTATCCTGTGCGCTGCCGAGTGCTCGTCCTGTGAGTGCACCGACACCCGCACCGATAAGCGCTCCGCCTTCCCAGTTCTTGCTGCCGCCGATCAGCGCGCCGGTCAACGCCCCAATGCCACCACCCACAACCGTGCCTTCGCGGGTGTCGTTGCGATAGTAGCTTTGGTTGGGCTGGTAGTAGTATTGCTGCGCGGTTGCCGGTGTCGTGAACACGCTCGCAGTAAGCATGCTGAATGTAACTAAAGTGAGAAGCGAGCGGTTGCTAGCACTGGCCATAGCGGAACTCATGCAGGTGACGGTACGGGGTAGTCGAGGTAATTGTCGCACTAGAACAACGTAATTATCGACATCTGTATCTATCGGCAAGAGGAATACTGAGAGTCCAAGGCGTTCCTCAATCACCTAACCGACAATGACTGAAGCAGTTTGGAAGGTAATCAGTGCTGCCACGTAAGCCAGCGCGGTCATGTAGCCGAATTGGAAGGAGGCCCAGCCCCAACTGCCCGTCTCGCGTTTGGTGATGACTTGCGTAGGCAGGCACTGCATTGCTAGCACGTAAAACACGAGCAGACTCAGACAGACCGGGGTCGTGAAGGAAGGTTCGCCCTGGCTATCCGTCGAGGCTCGGAGTCGACCGGTCAGCGCTGCTTCGTCCCCTTCATCTCCCAGCCCGTAGAGAATCGATAGTGTGGAGACGATGACTTCACGTGCGGCGAACGAACTGACCACTCCGACGCTCATTTTCCAATCGAACCCCAGCGGAGCAAGTAGCGGCTGCACTCCTTGCCCAATTCGACCAGCGAACGAGTGTTCTAGTTGACGCTCTGCGAGCAAGTTCTCCGCAGCTTCGGTATCGCCATTGTCTTGGAGTACGGTGATTTCACTCCTCGCACTTGGCGACAAATCCTCCAGCGTTGTCTTGGGATAGGTCGCCAGGGCCCACATCACGATGGATATCACCAGAATTGCCCCACCCGCATTCTTCACGAAGACCATCGAGCGATCGTAGGTTTGCAACAGCGCATTGCGAAGTGACGGCCATTTGTAATCGGGCAGCTCGATCAACAGCGGTCGAGCGTTGCCGGGGAGAATTGTACGCTTGAAAACCCAGGCCATCGCCAGTGCCGCGACAATTCCCAAGGCGTAAGCCCCTGTAAATACAGCGGCAGCTAGTAGCGGTTGGTTGGAAAACAACAGGGCGATCAGCATGGCGTAAACCGGGACGCGTGCGGAACAAGTCATCAGTGGCAGCACTAGAATTGTCGCCAGCCGATCGCGGCGATCTTCAATTACGCGAGTCGCCATGATCGCCGGAATCGCGCACGCATGGGCAGAGAGCATCGGCACGAATGCCTTGCCGGGCAAACCAACACGTTTCATGAGCCGATCCATCACCAGCGCAGCTCGTGACAAATAACCCGAGTCTTCTAACAGAGCCAACATAAAAAACAGCAAGCATATCTGTGGCAGAAAAACGAGTACGCCCCCCACGCCACCGATGATTCCGTCAGCCAACAAGCTCAGCATGTCACCCGCAGGTAACCACCGCGACAGTTGATTGCCCGCTCCCGCCATGAGCGACTCAATCCAGTCCATCGGATAGGCGGCCAAACTGTAGATGAGCCAGAAAGTGAAGAACATCACCACGGCAAACCCAGCCAAGCCAATCAACCGATGCGTTAGGAAGCGGTCGATCCGTTGGGTATTGCGTCCCAGGGAGTCGCTACCCTCTTTGACCACTTTCTGGGAAACGCCTTCAGCCCAATCGTAACGTTGAGCGAAGCCGCACCCATGACAACCCGAACACGAACATTGTGTGTTCACGCTGGGGGCCACCGGAGCGTGCAGCGACTCAACGACGGCCGTACTCAACTGCTCAAGTCCAGCTCCGGTACGGGCTGAAAGTGGAATGACCGGGCATCCTAAGTCGGTGGAAAGTTGTTCCGCATCAATCTGCAGCCCGTGTCTCTTGGCAAGGTCGCTCATATTGAGCGCTGCCACTACGGGGCTGCCAGTTTCCTTGGCGACTTCTATCAATTGACTCGCAAGGAACAGATTGCGCTGGAGGTTGGTCGAGTCAATCACAAGAATCAACAAGTCAGGCGCTGGTTGACTCTTGCCTGAGCGATCCACACCGCGGATCACCTCGCAGGCCACCCGCTCGTCGGGCGTGTCCGCATCGAGATTGTAGAGCCCTGGAAGATCAACCAGTTCGACCGCCTGCTCGCCGAAGGTCACCGTTCCGCGACGATGTTCGACGGTAGTTCCAGCGAAGTTGGCTGTATGAGCGCGCAAGCCCGTGAGTCGATTGAAGAGCGAGGTTTTTCCTGAATTCGGATTTCCCACCAACGCGACCACCGGTTTGGTGACTTCCGCCGAGAGTGGATCGTCTGCCCTCGATGCGTTGCCAGGCCCCATGTCGTCGGCATCAATCACAGGAAGATAAATATCGGCGGTGGACATTTGACAGATCGAAGACTTGTGCGTAAGGAAATTTGTGGAACTTGAATCACCAGCCGGGACTACTGGTGAGTAGATATCAGTACTGAAAACTTCGCTATGCTGATTTGACGAACACGGCGGATGCTAAGTGCGATGAAATCCCAAGGCGGGTACCGACGATGCGAATCACAAGCGGGTCCCCACGCTGCACGACCGTCACCTGACGACCTACGCAAATGCCGAGGGCTTTCACGCGTCCCATGTCAGCGGGATCAACCTCGACGCGGACGACGCGAAGCAAGCAATCAGGCGGGGCTTCGGAAAGCGGTGCGGGATCAACCACGGAACCACTCTTCAGGCGGGGAGTCACTTGGCGGGAAACCTTAGCTTCAAAAACAGGCGGCGGCTATTGAGATTGGATCTCAAACTGACAGTAAATCCTACTCGACTCGGAGGAAAAGACCAATAGGTGCTGCCCAGGAAAAGCCAAACACAGCACTCCCAGCGGATAGCACCGACACTTCGTCCGCCTGCGGTGTTGACACTTCACTCGGATGGTTCGGACAAGTGTCGGTGTGCGAAGCACAAGAGGTCTTTGGTGTTCCCTACGCGTTGACCTCTTCCAAAAGACCAAGCCGACGGTAGCAAGAGAACCTCATCTCGTGGATTTCGCCTCGCTCATCCTAGTGCTTCACACGACTTCGATGAGGCTGGGGAAAGTCACTCGCGGGTCGTAATCGAGGCCGCTCTCAGCTACCAACTACACGCTTTAACGCACTACTGTGCCAGCCAGCTGTGACACCCGTGCGTTGAGGTAACGGAGAAGGCGTAGGCACTTGGCGTGCTCGAGTGCATTGAAGTCTTAGCTTAAGTTAGCGTCTACGTGACCGTCGCCATCAGACAACCACTGATCCCGAATGTCTGCCAAGGTGCAACCGTCGCCGAGTCTCCAAGCCGTCCAGCCGTTGACGGTCGATCGTGAACTACCAGCGTCTTGAATACCAAACAATGCGGCGTAGCTTGGCGCGGAGAAAGACCGTCCCAAGACTTGTAGTAAGCCATCATCTAGAATGAAAGCTTCGTACACCTTTTGCTCTCTGTTCCTCGGTTTGCAGGGCATGACTAGACGTTGGCCAACGGAAATTAAGTTCGCCTCGATGAGGTCAGAAATTGAAACGTCGTATCAGGCGACCTGTGCAGTTGTTCTCGACTCATAGGGTGATGCGTCAAAAACAGGACGAAATTCCTCGGGAGTTTCGTATACAACGTTCTGCGGATTATTGAATTTAACATACTTCTGGACGACTCAAAGCCGTACGTCGACTTTGAGCGTTGCCGCCCATTCTCGAAGGTCGTTCTTCACGGCGTCGATGGGCATTCCAATGATTGGATCCGCTGCAAATATTTGAGCAAGCACCTGATGGTAATCGATTGGCTCTATGTTCTGTTCGGCGAATTTATCCTGCAATGATTCGTCGTCGCGAACACGGTCTATCACGGTCCTGATCAGTTTTTGTTTCGTGGCAGGGTTGTTAGCAGCAATGATTTGCTTAGCAACTTGTGGGGCGATGTGGCTCCATACGCTGTGCTGACTCGCTTCTGCCTCAACGATATACCAACTAAGTCCATCAAGATCGATTGCGTATCCGTCGGGTATCGTTCCCGTACCGTCAGGGGTGCGTATTAATGATTTTGGAAGATAGATGGACGACGGCCCAAAAATGTACTCTGCGTTGGCAACGACGACACGCTCAAGCTCGTCTTCAGTATCAAATTTAGCAAGAACAAATTTACGATCGTTGATAATCAACATGAATTAACACGGACAACTAGACATGGACGGAATTTACATTGGTGGAACCCAATCATACCAATCGATCTTTTGCGCCGCAAAGCGGCGCTGGGATTTGGCATAATACGCCGGGTGCCCTCGCTGACTTGCCCAGCAGAGTTTTCCTGAGAGCGCCGTGGAGTACGCGAAGTTTGGTGCCCACCCCGAACTTACCTCTTGTCGTGCCGACACCGACACGCGTTAGGAGACGACCCTCCATCGTCAATTCTGCCCCCCCCAAAACTCTGCGCCCTCCGCGTCTCTGCGTGGGGCATTCCTAGACGAAATCCCCACACCATAATGACAGGTGGCCAAAAATCGTTGCTGAGCGCAGTTCCAATATGCGTACAATGGCACAAGTTCGACGGCGGCTCTTAGGAAGACTGCGGCGGGCTGCGAAACGTGTTCGCAAGGCAACTTGAACAGCTCGTCCGTTGGTATCGACATCGTTCCCCGGGAGTTGCCGTGCAAGCACAAAGTAGCAGTGATCGCGAACGCGGTTCTCCAGGGCCGACGAACGGCCAGGTTCGAGGGATCGCCCTGACTGGCTCGAATGATGGACGTCCATCCTTTTTTTCGGCTCTTCCAACTTTGCAGGGGCAGTGGGCAGTTTGGCCCTCAAGAATTAATCGCAACCCGAAGCGTAAGCGAGGCAGAATACCGAACGCTGCTTCTTCCTCGCTTACGCTTCGGGTTATGATTGCTGCACGCATCTGATGCGTGGGCTAGAACCGCCCAGTTTCTTTGCTTACGGCAGGGCAAGGGCAGGCATGTTCTAGCATCCTGCCACCAAACATGCTCAATTGACCACAGTCGTTTGGTTGTCGCCAAACGCATCGACGCCCCCCTTTTACGCGGAGTAACTCTCATGGGTGACAAAGGTAGTAGAGACAAAGGCAAAAAAGAACAACAGAAGAAGGCTCAGAAGACGCCCAAGGAAAAGCGGGCGCTTAAGAACGCTAAGAAGAATAAGTAGGGAGCTGCGAGTTTTTCTTCGATTTTCAAGTCTTTTGTTGCGTGATACTCCTGGCTGCGGCGATTTAACGGTTGGCATGGCAGATAGCGGAGAAATTGCCCCAATTGGAACGGCCAATGGCGGTGCTGCTAAGCCGCGAGCGGCTGGGGCACGACTTGGACAATAACAACTCTTGGAATGCGAACTGAGCGACGCCGAATTAGTGCGACGGGCACGGCAGCATTGCGCTGACGCGTGGCAGATGCTGTATGCGCGGCATGTGCCTACGGCCTGGCGCTACGCGTATGCGCTGCTGCACAATGCTCACGAGGCTGAGGATGTGGTCGCTGAGACCATGTTCGCCCTGCTACGCGCCCTAGATGAAAACAGCGGCAACGCAGTCGACCTGAAGCAAACGCCCATTGCTGCTTGGCTGCGGGCCGTGGTGCGAAATAAGTCGGCGGACTACTTCCGTAAGGCGAAACGTAAACGCAACGCGTATCATCAGGTGGAACTTCGCGCGAAGCAGTCGCCCCCAGCCGATGGACCTAGCGTCCCCTTGGAAACAGCCGAGCGGCAAGCAGCCGTGGTGGCGATTCTTGAAGAGCTTCCCGATCGGCAGCGCGTGGCGTTGGAATTGAAATATGTAGAAAACATGAGTGTTAAGGAAATCGCCACGCGACTAGAAGAAACTGAGAAGGCGGTTGAAGCAACGTTATATCGAGCGCGGCGTGAGTTCCGCCGTTTGTTCGACAGCATTGAGAAGCAATCGGAGCTGAAAAGCGCCGGTCTGGAGAACAGTGTGAAAGCTCCCCGCACAGATAGCTACGACTCCGACATCAGTGCCCCCGATATTGGCGGAAGGATTACCGAAGGATTCACCACGATCGCCGCCAGCGCAGAACTGCGAGACCGGCCCGCCGGTTGAGAATCATGACCAACAAACACTCCACTGGCACAGACGATCTGAACGGCTTTCAAGAGATGGCCTTGCAGCGTGACTTGCAAGAGGTACATGACGCGCCGCCCTTGCGTGAAGAGTTTGTGAATTCGCTCGGCACGAGACTCGGCCGCGCTTTCGAAGACCGTACCCTCAGGGAATCGCGCTCCCTTAGTTCTGTTACTGCTGCGAAAACCCCAAGAGCGAGGACTTCAACGGGTCCGAGAACCTCACTGCGGAAAGGACTCTCCCTAGTAGCAGGACTCGCTGCTTCCATTTTGGTGGCGGCGTTCATCTTCCTCCCGAAGAACAAAGAGCCGCAGCAGTGGATGGCGATGCTAGAAGCGGTTGAGGACCAGCAGTGGGTCGAAGCGCAGTCAAACGAAAAAGGCGCATCGCGATTTTGGATATCCAACCAGCAACGCATTTCTGCTGAGCAAAGCGTGCGGGGAACGCTCTATCGCGAATTCTCCTTAGGCCGCTTGAGCAATTACTCTCCACGAAGTAAGAAAGTCACGATCAATAAGCTTTCTACTGTGAAGGACTGGAATATCCAGGCCCAGCTGCTCTCGGCGATCCTTCCTGCTGAATCGCTGTCGGGCGACGTCGTCGTCATTTCCGAAACCTCAAGAGAACTCAAAGACAGGCAAGGCAGGCGTCGCCTGGAATTGAATGTGAAGATCCAGCAACTCAGCCCACCTCACGACACTTGCCAAATCAAGCTGCTACTCAATCCGTCAAACCATTTACCTTTGTCCTGTGAGATTGCTTCCGACAAAGCGAGTCGCTCCGTAAAATTCTCCTACCCGCAAACGGGGCCGCAAACGATCTACTTCCTGGGAGTTCCTGAGGACGCGACAGTTCAGGACGAAGAGTAATCTAGACTACCTACAGGCTGCTAGCGTTGCGGCCAGTGATGGAATCGTGCTAATCTGTGATCTCTCCGAGTGCGTGAAATCTCTTCACGGCTGAGGAGAAAACATCGGATCACAGGAGTCGGGTATCCATGTCGTTATCCCATTTAGGCAAGGCCTTGGTGCCTTGCGTTGTTTACTTGTTGGTTTCGGCGGCAAATCTTCAAGCAGAGGATTGGCCGCAATGGCGCGGGCCTAGTCGCGATGGGCTGTCTCGGGAGACGGGGCTTCTACAAGAATGGCCCGCTGACGGTCCACCTCAGGTATGGGTCTCAAAGAACTGCGGTATCGGTTACTCCGGGCCTGCCGTCGTGGGCGACTGGATTTACCTCTTGGGCTCTCGCGAGGGGACGGAGAAGCTACTAGCACTGGACGCGAAGACTGGTGAGGAACGCTGGTTTGCCGATATCGGCGACGAGTACGAGAATGATTGGGGCAACGGTCCGCGCGGCACGCCCACAGTTCACGAGGGGCAAGTCTATGCGATGGGCGGCCAAGGGACTTTGATTTGCGCGGATGCTAAGACGGGTAAGATCGCCTGGCGGAAATCAATGCAGGAGCTTGGCGGCAAGACGCCGACTTGGGGTTACAGCGAATCGCCACTGATTCACGGCGACCACGTAATCGTAACTCCGGGGGGCAAGCAAGGTGCGATTGTGGCGATCAACCGCACCAACGGCGATCTAGTTTGGCAGAGTAAAGAGCTAACCAGTGGCGCGCACTACGCTTCAGTAATGGCTACCGAGCGCAATGGCAAGTCGGAACTCGTTCAGTTGCTCGTCGACAAGGGCGTTGGAGTGGATGCAGCAACCGGTCAATTACTGTGGAAAACGCCCTGGCCCGGGCGCGTAGCCGTGATTCCGACGCCCATTATCAAAGACGACTATGTGTACTTCAGCAGCGGCTACGGAGTGGGTAGCAAGCTCGTTTCGATCGACGACCAGTACAACGTAGAAGTTGTCTACGACAACAAGGTCATGAAAAACCATCACGGCAGCGTGGTGCTCGTCAGGGATCACCTCTACGGTCATTCAGACAAGGTAGGCTGGGTTTGCCAAGAGTTCTCCAGCGGTAAGGCCGCCTGGAGGGAACGCGAGGCACTCGGCAAGGGCTCCGTCACTTACGCGGATGGCAGACTTTACTGCATTACCAAGGACGAGGGAATTGCCGCGCTCGTTGAACCTTCACCAGAAGGTTGGAAAGAGCACGGTCGATTCACGCTCGCTCCCTTGAGCGAGCTTCGCAAGAAAAAGGGCCGCATCTGGACTCAACCGGTCGTGAGCAACGGACGGATGTACCTACGCGATCAAGATCTGCTCTATTCGTTCGACGTATCCACACAGGGTGCAGATTTAGTCCGAAATTAGAGCGAACTCAACACTGTTCGTCTGGATCTCCTTCCTCCTAGGCGCCCAATAGAATACCTAGTCCTCGTTCTACTCGGCTGCCTTTTTCACTAACGGCCTGAGAACAACCTGAACCGGCGTACCGATTGGTGGGATCAAAGCCTTATTAGCCTGGAAGATAAGCCCGTCGTTGGTGTTGCTGCTTTCGATGGGAATGTCCAGCATGGCTGTGCTGAAGTTGCTAACGCAAATCAGATCACCCGATTCAGCCAGGTAATGCTCCTTACCGGTTCTTTCATCGAGCCAGAAGCCGCTACCTGCAAATACCCAGGGCTGTGTCATGGGTTTCTCGGTAGTGCCGTCGAGGACCCAATCTTGTGCCCGAGCGTGCTGCCATTGACCTTGCTGATCTCGCCATTGGACGCTGACCTCGATTTCCGTTCCTGTTGGTGGAAAGAAGTCCGGTGTGGTAAATCGAGTTACGAGGTCTGAGAAAAAGAAATCGTAAGCCAACACGGGCCGCAGTTGCGGCATGAAGATAGCCGTGTTGCCGGGCTTTGCCCCCAAGGCTAACAGGCCCGTGTGAATGATGAACGCCCGCGACTCGACTGCCACGACTGATTCGTGCTCCTTGGTGCCAACAGGACAGGCGAACATCTCCAGATAGCCCTCCTGGAGCGTGACATAGCCATCCACGATCAGCTGCTGCTTTGCCTTGTCGATCCAAATTCGATCTGCGGCAGTCGGTGGCGTTAAACGGATGGCACCTTCGGGGGGCGGCAAATGAGGTCGCTCCGCAGGCATGTTGTCGAGCGCATCCAGCAGAGGGTCCTTGGGACCACGCTCGTCGAACTGGACTCCAAAGGGGCCCTCCTGCTCTGCTGCCAGCAGCAGAGCGGGAGGGCTGAAACTAATCGCCTGAGCAGAAACTCCAATAACTGTAAGTACTTCTAGAATCCGTTTTGGTATCATGAGGTTACCTGCTCAAAGTTTTTCAGCTCAAGCAATGGCTTCCAGTGGCCTATTGCGGAAGGTTATTATAGCGGAAGTCTTGCCAGTTTTGCCCCTGTAGAATTGGGTCCCGTTTCATTCTAGAATTCTGGGCCCTAGACTACTGGCCCAGATAGTGAGGGACTGCCCGTTTCCTTAACGACGCCACCTTATTGATTCCTAAGCTTCGACCAGAAACACATGTCGCAAACCCTCCTACCACCCAACAACTCGATGTTTGATGCCTCAGAGCCCCAAGACAGGCCAGGGCTGTTAGCCAGTGCCGGCAAAGCCAATTTTTGGCGATCCAGCGCACCCAAGTCGGCGAACAAATCGCTAGAGGCTGCGGGCTCGACCTGGCTGAAATACTTGGCGTCTCGAAAGGCCGTCAGCGCTCATAAGCTGGCGCGGGTCCCGTTAACTCAGAGCGCACTCGGCTGGGGCATCAAGCGGACACAACTGAGCAAACCTTGCCAAGAGTTGCTCGCTGCTGCCGATCACGTGTTAGCTGTTGGTAAAGGCAATTCGAAAGAGAAGAGGCTGCGAAGTGTCGCAGGACTCGTTGAAAAATGGCTCGCTGGTTTTCATGAGCTTCCGCAAAATCGCGATTCGGCACTGTCGGTTTTGGCGGTTGCTCAGCTGCTACCACATCTCGCTTCGATGCTTGATGGAATCATGTGGTGGCGAGCGCTCGACGCTCTGTACGAAACAGCCCAGGCCGCAGCCAATTGGCAGATTGATCTCGACCTGCCTCCGGAGACGACACTCGCTCAACAACTAATCTCCGGCGAACTGCCGTTGACCTTGGCCTTGCTGTTCCCTGAAATGAAGCCGCTGCACGCGTTACGCAACGAAGCAAGAACGCGACTGACGGCCTGCCTCGATGACTTGCTCAACGGCGAGGGACAGTGCCACGGTACCGTGCTCAGCGTGTGGCGACCGCTGCTTGCAAGCTGGACTCGCTGCGCGATCATGGGTGAGAAGTTCAAGAAAAGTGCTTGGTCTGCTGAAGCGGCTGCTCAATATGCGTGGGGTGTCACACAGGCTCTCCGTTGGACGAGAGCTGACGGTACCCAAGTGTTCGGCGGACCGGGCGATGCTGCTTGGGATAGCGATTTCGTAGCGGCGATGCTCGATCTTGCTGGTGACGCGGCCGATCGTGCTGCGGCTGCCGAATCGCTAAGCAATAAACTCTACTCGCGAAAGAAAAGCGTTGCCAACCCCGCACAACCTGAGTCGGCAGACCACTGTGAATGGGCCGGACTGGCGATCTTGCGATGCGATTGGTCTCGCAAGTCGGCCCGCGTGGGCGTCGATTTCTCTTCCGACGCGATCCGCTTGGAGGTCAATGCAGGCGGTCGCCAGTTGTTCTCAGGCAACTGGGATCTTGCCGCGGAAGCGGACGGTACCGCCCTACGGATCGAAGGTTCCTGGGAAGAAGCCTGCTGGTTCAGCGACGATGAGTGCGATTACCTGGAGCTCTCCTGCGAGCTTGCCGGCGGGGGTACGCTCGAACGGCAAATCCTGCTGGCTCGCAACGATGGCTTCCTCCTGTTGACGGATAATTTGATTCGGCCGCGTGCGGAGCAACTCACGCACACCTGGAGCTTACCGCTGGCGAAAGGCATAGCATTCCGCGCCGAGAACGAAACGCGTGAAGGACTCCTCGTCGATGAGAAGAAGCTATTGGCGAGGATCATACCCGCATCGTTGCCAGAATGGCGCGTTGATCCGCGAGTCGGCACGCTCACGGTCGAGGGAGAAGGCGATCAAGACAACCGGCTCACACTACGCCACCAACAACTGGGCAACGCCGTCTGTGTGCCGATGTTCATCGACCTGAGTCCTCGCCGCGTGAAGAAACCATGCACATGGCGACAACTTACCGTTGCCCAGTCACTAGAGATTGTCAATCACGACACCGCGGCCGCCTTTCGAGTTCAATGCGGCAAGGACCAATGGGTTGCATACCGCTCGCTCACTAATCCGGCAAACCGCACGTTCCTGGGCCAAAATGTTTCTTCGGAATTCTTCGTGGCACGGTTCCTCTCGCCTGAAGGTGAAACCGAAGAGCTCATTGAAATTGAAGGACGCTAAGGGCAGGCCGCGAATGATAGGCCGCTGGCAATACTATGGAAGAAGCCACAGGGCAACTGATTGCTGATAACTGGCGACGAATCGTCGAACGCGTAGCCGCCGCCGTTCAGAGTGCTGGGCGAGATCCCAACGAGGTCTCCATCGTTGCCGTTACGAAGTATGTCGGTGTGCCTGAATCTGCTGCACTGCTTGCCGCAGGTGCAACGCTACTTGGCGAGAGTCGTCCTCAGCAGTTATGGGAAAAGTGCGAGGCAGAGCAGCTAACAGATGCTCGCTGGCACTTGATTGGCCATTTGCAGCGTAACAAAGTCGCTCGAACGGTCGAATGTGCGGAGTTGATCCATAGCGTGGACAGTCCGCGATTACTCAAAGCTATCAACAGTGCCGCGGAGCAAACTGGAAAAAACTGCCACGTGCTGCTCGAAGTGAACACGTCTGGCGAGGCGGAGAAGCACGGGCTCACTCCGGATGCGCTGAGTAGCTTGTTGGATCAACTAAACGACTACCCTCAGGCTGAGGTCCGAGGCTTGATGACCATGGCTTCTCGCTCTGGGGGTCAATCCCAGGCACGCAAGAACTTTGCTGTCCTACGGGAATTGCGTGACTCCCTAGCCAGTGAAGAACTGCCTTTGAGTGAACTTTCCATGGGAATGACGGGTGACTTTGAGGCGGGCATTGCTGAGGGAGCAACATTGGTGCGAATTGGCTCAGCTTTGTTTGAGGGGCTAGAGCTTTGAACGATGGGTTTGCTATTTGCATTGTCGATGCGGGTGCCGCCATTTATGATTGATTAATCGCCTCCCGCACGCCCACTCTGACCGGACCGCGATTAGCCCCGCCAAACAGCCCCGCCAATCTTCAACTCCGCCTGTTATGAAACGCCTCACTGAAAAACTTCTGCATTACGCGGTGCTGATTGTCCTCACGATCTGCGCGGGATGGGTCATGGTGCGGATGAGCAGCCGCGGCAGCTTTGGTCCGCAAGAGAAGCCGCCACAAGTCAGGGCGTTGCCCACGGCCAACGCGCCAAAGGCCCCCGTTTCGATCCAGACCATTGAGAACGAACTCTGCGAGGTCACCGCGACCTACGCTGGTAAAATTCGCCCGTGGGAAACCTATTCCATCGGCTTCGAGTCGCCCGGTCGGGTGATCAGTTTGGGTGAGAACACGACCGGTGAATCGTTGGACGAAGGTGATCGTGTCTCCGCGGGCCAAGTGCTGGCGGTGCTCGACGATCGCGTATTTCGCGCTCAGCGTGGCGAGGCAGTGGCGCGCGTGGAACAGGCAGCTTCCGATTTGAAGCGTGCTCAGCGGATCCGCAATTCTAGCCCCATGGCGATGACAGAATCTCAACTGCAGCGTCTAGTGACGGATCAAGCGATGGCTCGCTCGCAACTAGAAGTCGCAAGTAAGGCACTCGAAGACGCGACACTCAAATCGCCGGTCGATGCCACCATTTCCAAACGCATGGTGAATGCGGGCGAAACGGTAACGATGCAGCAGATGGCCTTCGAGTTGGTTGAGAACGACGATGTGCTGCTAGTGCTGAGTGTTCCCGAGTCGCGTATCCGCGAGTTGGAAGCTCGGCAAAGGGCAATCGAAAGTCGTAGCGCAAGCGAATCTGCCAGCGAAGAAGATCGCACATTCCGCGTCCATGTGGAATTGGAGGGGAGCGACACGTTTGGCCACCCCTGGCCGAGAGTCGATGGCGAAGTGTACCACATTGCCGAAGTTGCCGACCCACGCACGAGCCTATTCGATGTGGAGGTGCGTATTCCCAATCCAGAAGGACTTCTCCGCCCCGGCATGGTTGCTACGGCAAAGCTCGTGGTGGATCGTGTAGAGGGCTATCGCATTCCGGCCGCGGCGGTCATCTTTCGTCAGGATCGTGCTTACTTGTTTACCGTTCAGCAAGAACCGACCGAGCTGGAAATGCTTTATTGGTCGATGGGTGAGGTAGATGCTTATCGCGCTTTGAAAGTAAATATCCCCAGCTGGGTCGATCAAGGCGAGTACGTGGTCGTCCCCGCTGAAGCGATCGATCGCCCGCTTTCGGCAGTCATTACGCGTGGCCAGCATCGCCTCTCGACGGGACAGCTCGTGCGTATCACTGGTGGTCTCACAATACCCCAGACGAATTCTGGTGTATCGACTGCCCATGCGACTGCTCAGCCGTAACCTCGACCAACTGTAGGGAATGTCCACTGTGGCATTCTGAGAACTGGATACAACGTGAAGCTCAGCTCACAAGCCATCGATCATCCACGAGTCGTGCTCGTCCTGACACTGCTCACCATGCTGCTGGCGTTCTACTCTGCGACTTTCACACCCGTCCAGAATAATCCGGCGATTACTAAGGCAGTCGTACTTGTCGCAATCCCCTACCCCGACGCCCTGCCCAGCGAATCGGAGAACGAGATCGCCCGCAAGGTGGAAGATGTGCTTGGCGAGTTGCAAAGCGTCGACTTCATCGCTTCGACCAGCATGCGCGGGGCATGCATCACGCAGGTCATTTTTCTCGATGGTGTGGACCCTGACGATGCGCGTCGCGAGGTGAAGGACCTCGTCGATCGCATTCGTAACGAATTGCCTCTAGGGCGCGAAGTTCAACCGGTCGTGAGCAAGATCGACTTCGAAAACATACCGCTGATGCTTGTGACGCTCACCGGACCTGAGGGGTTCGACGATCGGGCTCTCAAGCAAATTGCTGAGGATGTCGAAGAGCGATTTAAGGCAGACGTCGAAGGGATTGCTAATACGCAGATATTCGGCGGCAGAGAGCGTGAGATTCACGTGAACGCAAACCCCGACCTGCTGGCCGAATACGGTTTGAGTCTCGAGCAGCTCTGGCAATCGCTGCGGGCTTTTAATGCAAAGATTCCTGCCGGTGCTCTTGATTCGGCACAGTTCGACCGTACGGTCCGCGTCGAAGCGAAGTTTCGTGGTGTGAAGGATATTCGTGAAGCAATCGTTAGCAACGTTGGCGGGCGTGCCATTAAGGTCGATGATGTGGCCGAGGTGATCGACACAAATCGGCGTATCAAGAGCTTCTCACAAATCGATGGGCGTGAATGTGCCACAATCATCATCTACAAAGAATCGGACATCAACACGCTTGGGGCAGCTCGCGGGATTAACTCGGTCGTCGACGATTTGCGCAAACAGTACCCTGATATCGATTTCGCCACCAGCCGCGACTCATCCAAAGAGATTTGGGTGATGTTCCGTGTGTTGGGCTCTAGCGCTATCTTTGGTGCCATGCTCGTGCTGGTGATTCTTGCGTGGTCGATGGGCCTGCGGATTTCGATTCTCGTATTGTTGGCCATTCCCTTCAGCACGGCTGTGGCTCTGGTGTTTCTCTACGCCAGCGGCATCCCGGTCTCAGGCATGGTGGTCTTCAGCTTCATTCTCGTACTGGGAATGGTAGTCGATGGCGCAATTATCGTGGCGGAGAATATTCATCGCCACATCGAGCGTGGCGAGCAGCCGATCGACGCCGCGAAGGTGGGCATTGAAGAAGTAGGCCTGCCGGTCATAGCGGCGGATCTCACGACAATAGCGGCGTTCGGCCCCATGTTATTAGTGCCCGGCATCATGGGCGACTTCATGGGCGTCATGCCGAAAGTGGTTAGTGTTGCATTGCTGGGTTCAGTGATGGTGGATCACTTCATCATCCCCACGCTGGCCGCCCGCTGGTATCGCAAGCACGAGCCCGAAGCTCCCGAGCCGATAGCTACAGACCCCAAAGTTGCCGAGAAGAGGGGCGACTTGGCCACCGACAAGCTGAAGATCCGCCCCAAGTTGGGTCCAGGCACCCGCATCTACCTAAGATTGCTGCGAATGTCATTGGCCAACCGCGCGGCAGTCTTGCTGTGCTGTTTCCTAGCAATTGCTGGTGCCGGCAAGCTGATTGGCTCGTTGGGATTTATCTTCTTCCCGACCAGCGACCGCGGGATGTTCACCATCAAATACGAACTGCCCCTGGGCTATAGCATTGAAGAGACTCTGGCCGCGTCGGAAGTAGTCATCAGGCCGCTACGTAAGTGGCAGGAACGTGGCGTCGTCAAGCATTACGTATCGGCAGTAGGCTCCTCCGGCGGCATGGCAGTACGTGTGGACGACGATGCGGCCAGTGGTCCGGAATTCGCAGAGATCATGGTCGAGATGCTCTCTCCGTTAGACCGCGACGTCCACGAGCAAGAAGTGATTGCTGACTTGCGCCGCAATATTC
Organism: Adhaeretor mobilis; assembly: GCF_007741515.1. GTDB lineage: Bacteria > Planctomycetota > Planctomycetia > Pirellulales > Lacipirellulaceae > Adhaeretor > Adhaeretor mobilis. The sequence goes on along the minus strand of NZ_CP036263.1, from coordinate 2,809,887 downwards.
GCCCGTTACCAGGCATGAAGATTTCCATCCAGGAAGTCGAAGACGGCCCACCCGGTGGCGCCGATGTCGCGGTACGATTGACGGGGAAAAACCTAGAGCGGTTAGGAGAACTTGGGCAGCTAATTTCTCAGCGACTAGCCAAAGTTCGAGGCACGGTCGATGCCAGCACGGACTATCGACCCGACAATCCGGAATTGCTGATTGAACCAAAACCGGGCGTGGTCGGTTTGTATGAAGGTCTCACCGATGCAATGATCGCCCGGGCCGTGCAATTGGCTATTGCGGGCGATCAGCAGATTCAGCTCACGCTCGATGACGAGGACATTACGCTACGCGTACAGTTGGCCCCCGAATTCCAGCAGTACTCGAACACGCTCGAACGGGTGATGATCTCCACGCCTTCGGGCCAGATGACCTCGCTCGCTAGTCTTGCCGAAGTAAAGCACGGCACGAGCCTATTCAGCATCAATCGCTACGAACGTGATCGAGCGGTCGTGGCAAAGTGCGACGTGATTGACTCCACGACGCCAGATGACGTCTTTAAGATTCTTCGCGAAGAAGTTCTGCCCGAGTTGGGCTTTGAGACGAGCAGCAAAGACTCGGTCGTGTTCCTCGGTACCCCGACCACTCCCTCAGAAGGCGTGAAAGCCAAGTTCACTGGAGAGAATGAGGAACGCGACAAGAACTTCCGCTACTTGCTTTACAGCATGATTATTGGCGTGGTCTTGATTTACGGAATTCTCGTGTGGCAGTTCAATAGCTTCCGGCAGGGCGTGATCGTTATGATTACCGTGCCTTTGAGCTTCATCGGCGTGGTGCTCGGCATGTGGGCTTGCGGCTTTCCCTTTAGTCTGGCGTCCTTCATCGGGTTAGTGAGCCTCACCGGCATCGTTGTGAACGATGCCATCGTGATGGTCGACTTCACCAACCAAGCCCGCGCACGCGGTTTGAACGTGTACGATTCTCTGATCGAAGCTGGAGTAAACCGCCTGCGGCCCGTGCTACTGACCACGGTCACGACAATTGGCGGACTGCTGCCTCTGTTATTGAATATCTCCGGCGGAGCAGAATTCTGGCAGCCCCTGACGGCGGCGGTAGTGTTCGGCCTGGCGTTTGCGTCCGTGCTCACGCTACTAGTGATTCCCGTGTGCTACAGCGTCGCGTATACCTTCTTCGACGAGTTGGCGGCCGCCCGTGACAAAGCTGGACAACTACTGCATCGGCGACAGGTTGCCTCTAAAGTCAAGTAGCGATGCCGGTCGTAGGTGCGAGTTACTGGTTACGACCTACGATCTCTTTGCGGTTCACTCGCCGAGCAGCTTCTTAAACTTTGCAAACGTTCGTGTGTTCGCGACATCGTTGGCCGTGAGCCCTGCGCGGCGAGCTTGGAGAATGCCGTAGCGCATTACATCGAGGCCGCCTGTGTGATGCGCATCGGTGCTGATGACGATAGGCACGCCGTGCCGCTTGGCAGCGGCGCAATGAACATCGTCTAGGTCCAAGCGTGCCGGGTTGGCGTTCAGCTCAAGCATCTTCTTGTGCTTGGCAGCAGCGGCAAAAACGGCTTCGATATCCACTTCGTAACGTTCGCGACGATTAATGAGCCGCCCTGTGGGATGGGCAACAATGTCAACGTACGGATTCTCCAGCGCGCCGAGGATGCGTTCCGTAATTTTCTCCCGTGGTTGGTTTTGACCGTAATGGACGCTCGCAATCACCCAGTCGGCTTGGGCAAGCACCTCATCAGGCAGATCCATGCCACCCGCTTCGAGAATATCGCACTCGATGCCTTTCAGCAAAGTTATCTCTGCGAGCTGGTCGTTCAGTTTATCGACCGCTTTCCATTGATTGAGCAATCGCTTGCCGTCCAAACCGTTAGCCATGCTGACTCGCTGGGAGTGATCGGTAATGGCGATGTACTCCAACCCGCGATCAATGGCCGCCTCGGCCATTTCTTCGAGCGTGGCTTTACCGTCGGACGCATTGGTGTGCATGTGGAGATCGCCACGAATGTCTTCCAGTTTGATCAACTTCGGCAAGGGTCCCGCTTCGGCGAGTTCGAACTCTCGTCGTGCTTCACGAATCTCTGGCGGGAACCAAGGAAGATCCAATGTGGCGTATATCTCTTCCTCGGTGGCGCCAGCCAAGTACGTTTCCTCTTCGCCTTCAACCTTGAACACACCCCACTCGTTCACCTTCATGCCGCGCTGCTTCGCTCGACTACGGATCTCAACGTTGTGATCTTTGGATCCCGTGAAGTACTGCAATGCCGCGCCGAAAGAACGTTCCGGCACGACACGCAAATCGACTTGGAGACCGCTATCCAAGCGCACAGACATTTTTGTTCCGCCGCGCACGATTACTTCCTTCACGCTAGGGAACTCGCCAAAGCGAGTCATAGCCGCTCCTCCATCGTCAGCGTCAATCAAGAGATCAAGATCGCCGACAGTCTCTCTCCCGCGCCGGTAGCTGCCGGCCATCTGCATGCGTCGCACGCCTGCGATGCCTTGCATGTGCTTAAGTAATTCCTGAGCGACGACATCCGCCTTCGCCCATTTGGTTCGCACATCGGCTTGTGCGGCGATGTCGATGCCCTTGAGGATTGTCTGTTCAGTCTTTGTACCGAAGCCCTTTAGGTCTCGCACTTGCTGGGACTCGCACGCCTTGCGAAGCTCTTCCAACGAATTCACCCCCAGTTCATTGTGGATGATCGCCGCGCGTTTCGGCCCAAGTCCAGGCACACGCAGAATAGCGAGAACGGTGGCGGGAATGTCAGCTAATAGATCGTCGAGCATCGGCAGACTGCCGGTTTTCAGTAGCGTGGCGATCTTCTCGGCGAGGTCCTTTCCGATGCCATCAATCGAGGTGAGCCCGCCGTCTGACTCGGCCGTAGCGCTGAGTGGTTCGTTTAAATCGCCAATCTTGCGAGCGCCATTGCGATAGGCACGCACGCGAAATGGATTGGCGCTTTGGAACTCCAAGAGATCGGCGATACGATCAAATATGGCTGCAATGTCACGGTTCGTCATAAGCGCTAGTTTAGAACCGACTGCACCAAAAGAAAACGCCCCGCGTGCTAGGCACAACCGGGCGTCTGGGTCTCACTATTGCTACAACTCCTGAATCTATTTCAGTCTATCGGTTACGATGAACCGCACTCCAACCTTGGGCGTCGATCTCAGCCTGAGTAAGAGGCTTACTCACGCTGCGGCGAGTGCTCACCTGTTGCGAGTGAGGGGCCGAACGCTTATAGACCGCGTTCCACACATTGACGCTTGGGCCACGAGCGGTTTGGTTACTCTCTGGAAGCTTCCAGCTCGGCGTGTTGTAGCTGGCGTCGGAGTCGCCTTCGTCCGAATCGGGATTGTACTGGTCGGGATCGAACTTCCCTGGGAAGCCGCTGTCGAAGTCATCCTCTTCGGCTGGTGCTTTGCGAAGGATCGATTCCTCAGGCTCACGTTGCGGGCTCTCCTCACGGTAGCGGGAAGTGTACGCCTCACGCTCGCGTTCGAGTTGATCGATGCGATCACGAAGGGCAGCCAATTCTCTGGCACTGGCGAGCGACTCTCCACGGTAGTACGAACGCTCGGATGCTGGCTCCGGCTCAAGAGCCGGTTGTGGTGTTGCTGGATCGGGTGATGCCCCACTGCCGTAGTCTTCGCTGCTACGCCAGCTGCCGCCATCCTCGTAGGCGTAACTGGGTGTGCCGCTGGAAGCTTCGCAATTCGAGCAGCCGCCAGTGGGTGCGCTGTAAGCCGCTTGCGATACGCCACAATCACTGCAAGGCGTCGCCGGTGTGTAGTTACAAGTAGAACAGCCTGCATCGGCAATGACTGGACGCAAAGCAACCGAGCGATACAGCACTGTGGTGCGCTGCAGCGGTGCGTAGGCGGTTACATAGGGCGTAGAACTTGCCGTGTAAGGTGCGTAGCCGGCGGTGTAAGGACTGTACCCGGCAGAGTAAGTCGTTGGAGCGTAGGCCGCTGTGTAAGTTGGGGCAGCGTACGTTGGAGCTGCAACAGGTTGGGCTCCCCAGGTTCGCATGCGCAGCCGGTCGAGCAAGCGGCCAGGATACCAACCTGTGCGCTGCTGCGTTGCAACAACTGCAACGGGTTGAACTGGCTGGTAGGCAACCGTCGGCGTCGCGCAAGTATCACACTGGGCAACAGCCAGCTGTGCTTGGCCGCAGGCGGCTAAGCACAGTGCCAAACTACAAAGTGTAATTCGACCTTGGCTAATCTTGAGTTGTTTAATCATCTAATTTCTCGCTTAAGAGTTGAACTCGAAAAACGTAGGTCTCTTCTGGTCGCCGTGCTTTACTTCTGGCCCCGACGGCTTATGACCCCCAACGGGTAGCAAGCGCACCGCGCCCACCTATCTTCAGGTTTACTCTCCCGGGCCCCCTCTTGGCAATCATTTTCTTCTGTGAAGAGGTCGAAAGTTGGCAAATACAGCTTAGAGAGTCTCTGACGTTTAGGAAAAGTTAAGGGACAAGCGAAGCTATCACACCATCTACTCAGCTCGACCGAACGGGCCGTTTTCGACTTTGTGTCAGTGGAAGCTTCTTACCAGTGTAGCCTGCGAAAATGGGCGGACTGCCTGTTTTTCTAGAGTTTCGAGAAGTGCAACCACACATGTTGCCAAAACGAAACACGCCACTGACTGCGTGTTGCCGTTTGACAGCAAGCCGCGCAGTATTGCTGGCGGATTCATTACGATCTGAACGCGCAGATCGTTCACTCCACTGAGAAAGAATGTCTGCGCGCAGCGCGACACTTGGTTCAAAAAGTGGACGAGCCAACTAACAGAAACGTTGTGCGCGTGGGCTAAAGTCTTATCGATTTTGGTAGCGAGATTCTCCGCTGATAAGTAGCCGGAGAGCTACACCTTGCCCGGTGTTCAGGGCTACAAGCTAACAGCGACTCGATACTCGCAACTAGCGAGGATAACGCTTCGCGGGCTGTGGGCGTTGAAAGCCGATTCGCTCAAGCGATTTGTAAACCTCGTCGAGAGTCTTCTCGCCAAAGTTCGATATGCTGAGCAGTTCTTCACGCCTGGTTTGCAGAAGATCGCTAACCGTGAAGATGCCCTTTTCTTCCAGGCAATTGGTCGTGCGAACGGCTAGGCCGATTTCGGCGGTGCTCATCTCCAACCGGTCTTTCATTCCTTGGTTGGCGAGTTCAGCCTGATTAAGAGGGATGCGTGTCATGGGGATTCCTTTCCTCAGATAAGACAGTTAGTCGGCAGGCGAATAGTTCGCCCGTTTCCGGAAGTATAACAAAAAGAATGTTGGTACTGCCTACAAAAAGTGAAAGCAGAGTGTGATTTTCTCAGCCCACTCCACCACTGCTAGCATTGCCGAACTATTGATCGAGAGCCTACGATGGGGGCAAGAGAGACAAGCTTGGAGAAAATACTCCAAGTTCCCTTGGAAACCACGCAAGCTAGGCAAGCAAGCTAGATAGTCAAAGAAGGGCATACTGTGGATCGATTGCTGGAACACCTCAATCAGGCACAACGAGATGCGGTCCAGCATGTCGAAGGGCCGATGCTCGTGCTGGCAGGCCCGGGTAGCGGTAAAACGCGTGTGGTCACGCACCGCATCGCGCACCTCATCCGCGAAGGCGTGCCTGCCTCCCATATTCTCGCGCTCACCTTTACCAACAAAGCCGCAGAGGAAATGAAGAAGCGAGTGGAAGAGCTCACCCCTGGCGGTCGTACCTGGGTGAGCACGTTTCACCGCTTTGGTGCACGACTCCTACGCGAACATGCAGAGTACGTGGGGCTCACACCTAACTTCACGATTTACGATTCCAGCGATGCAAAGCAAACGCTCAAACGTGTGATCGAAGCAGGCAAATTCCGCACGATGCATTACTCGCCAGAACGCATCGGTGCGGCAATCTCCAGCGCGAAGAACAAGCTTGTAACGGCTGATCGCTACGAACCCCGTACCGGCAGCCCGCTGAGCCACATCGTTGCCGAAGTCTATCCAGCTTATCAGAAACGACTATTGGCGAGCTCAGCGGTCGATTTTGACGACCTCCTGCTGCACGTGGCGAATTTGCTCTACACGAACGCCGAAGTACGCGCGACTCTCGACTCACGCTATCGCTACGTCATGGTCGATGAGTATCAAGACACCAATCATGCTCAGTACGTCATGCTGCGGGCATTGTCGGTCGACTATCCCAATCTCGCTGCCACCGGTGATCCCGACCAAAGTATCTACGGGTGGCGCGGGGCAGACATCAACAACATCTTGCAATTCGAAAGCGACTTCCCCACAGTAAATGTCGTGCGTTTGGAACAAAACTATCGTAGCACGCCCAATGTGCTGCGTGTGGCAGACCAACTGATTCGATGCAACCTGCGCCGCAAGAAAAAATCGCTCTTCACCGAGCAAGCCGAAGGCGCTGCTGTGCGACTCGCTCAATACACCAACCAAGACGACGAAGCGAAACAGATTGGCCTGTCGATCGCTCAGCAAATTGCCTCTGGCAAGCGTACCGCCAGCGACTTTGCGATCTTCTATCGTGTGAACGCGCTCTCTCGATCCTTGGAACGCGGTCTGCGCGAGGCCGGCGTGCCATACCAGATGATTCGTGGGCAGGAGTTCTATCAGCGTAAGGAAATCAAAGACGTACTCGGCTATTGCCAGCTCATCAACAACCCACGCGACGATCAAGCCGTACTCCGCACGATCAACACGCCCACCCGTGGGATTGGTCGCAAGACAGTCGATCTCATTTCGGAATACGCCTACATCCACGGCTTGCCGCTACTAGACGCAGCGCGTGAAGCGGTTCAAGTACAGGGCTTGGCGGCGCGCTCGGCAAAAAAGGCGCTCGGCTACGTTCAGCTTGTCGACAAGCTCAGTAAACTGGCGGCTGGAGAGATGGAAGAAATCCTCGGCACGATCCTCGAAGAAACCGGCTATCGCAAGACACTCGCCGAGAGCGAATCTGAGGAAGACCTCAATCGACTGGCAAACATCGAAGAATTGCTGACCGACGCCCGGCAGTTTGATGAGAAAAACCCTGGCGGTGGCCATTTGGAGACTTATCTTGAGAACGCCTGGCTGGTGAACGAAACCGACGACTGGCAGGACGATACCGACAAAGTCACGATGATGACGCTGCACGCCGCCAAGGGGCTAGAGTTCCCGGTCGTCTACCTCGTTGCCGTCGAGCAAGGTCTCTTGCCGCACGAACGTAGCATCAACGACGAAGATCAAATGGAAGAAGAACGTCGCCTAGCGTTCGTGGGCATCACGCGGGCCGAGCAAGAACTGCAACTCAGCTATGCCGTCCACCGCGACTTTCGCGGCCAGCGCCGGCGCACGGTGCCAAGTCCCTTCCTGCTCGAATTGCCGCGTGAAGAAATGGAACTGATTGAGCCAAACAACGACTCCCTCGGCTACCCGATGGACTGGGATAACTTTGGCGAAGGCGGCTCTGAGAGGGACGAGTCGAACAGTTTCGATGAGTACGATCAAACCGCAACGCCTGTGGAAGCTACGGTGGAATTAGATGAGTCGCGTCCGAGCTTGAGGGTCGCTGCGGCGCAAATCACTACCGCATCCAAGCTCTCGGGTAAAAAGGAGCAAGTCGCTCCGACCATTGACCCCGATTCATTCCGGCAAGGTATGACCGTGGTGCATCCCGAGCACGGGCCGGGCAAAATCGTGGCGCTTAGTGGGGTCGGGGACAATCGCCGCGCGACGATTCGCTTCGCTACCGCCGGTGAAAAACGCTACGTGCTGGCCTACACGCCGTTGCGTGTGGCTGGGAAGTAGCACGCCAAGCAGAGAAAACCTCTGCACTGAGCTTGAGCATCGCTCCCCGGCCCTGAGAGGCCGACCCTCCCAAGGGGAGGGTGATTTCTCGCGATAACTTTTAGGTCGTCTATTACCCTCCCCTTGGGAGGGTCGGACGTTGCACGGCCGGGGAGGGGTTCTCGACCCCAAGCACCAACTCCCGCTTCTGCTATAGTGGGACCATGGAAAACTCTTGGCGCCCAAAATTTGTCTTTGCTTCCTGCCAATATGGCGCTGAAGTCGTGGTAAAAAGCGAGATGGCGCGTCGTCAGCCGGAGCTGCGCCTGGCGTTTTCCCGGCCTGGGTTCATCACCTTCAAACTGCCGGAGGAGTCGACTGAGTGGCAAACCGCCCTGCCCCGCTCGCCATTCACGAGAGCTTCCGGCTTTTCACTTGGCAAAGTCCAAGGCGCACAGGCGACGGAAATGGCGGCTGCTGTGTGGCAACTGCCCGAGGTGGTCGCCTTCTTGGAGACCAATTCGCCAGTCGACTTGCATGTTTGGCAACGCGATGCCGCCACGCCGGGTAAGCGAGGTTTCGAGCCCGGCACGACGGCGCTGGCCACGGAAGTGCGAGAGCAACTTGGCAAAGCATCGACTTGTGAAGCGATAACCCAGCGCACTGCTGAGCCCGTCGGTCCTGCACCACGCAACCAATGGGTGCTGGATGTCGTACTAGTTGAACCGGGCGAGTGGTGGATCGGCTGCCATCGCACGGAACACCGCACCGCGTGCTGGCCGGGGGGCGTGCCGGACCTGCAATCCCCCGAGGACCCCGTGAGCCGTGCCTACATGAAATTGTCCGAAGCGCTCCAGTGGTCGGCACTACCAATCGCGCGTGACGACCGCTGCGTGGAGATCGGTAGCTCTCCGGGCGGCGCATCGCAACGCTTGCTCGAAGCTGGCCTGGAAGTGCTCGGCGTCGACCCAGCAGCAATGGACGATAGCGTCCTAGCGCATCCTTCCTTTACACACATTCGCAAACGGGCTGGCGACGTGCGCCGGAAGACCTTCAGCGACTCCCACTGGTTGTTCGCCGATGTGAATGCCACTCCGACCTACACGCTCGATGCCGTCGAAGACATCGTCACCCATTCCAGCAGCACGATACGAGGCATGATCCTCACGCTCAAGCTCACCAACTGGGACCTCGCCGAGGAGTTGCCAGCCCTCACCGAGCGCGTGAAGTCGTGGGGCTACCAAGATGTTCGCCTGCGGCAGCTCGCGTTTAATGGCAAGGAGATCTGCCTCGTAGCGCTGCGCAACCGTTCTCAACGCAGGTTGCAACGCCGGGGGCGTGCAACTAGTAAACGCCACCGCGTGGATGCGCCGCACTCTTCTGTACCCGGGCCGCATGGGCAGGAGTCTTGAGCTAAGCTTGGCATCCAACGCCAAATAGCATTTGGGTATCTTGATGCTCGAGCCCGAGGTCATTCTCACTTCAACCACCTAAAAATTTACGGTTTCTAGCACATGTCGATGCCACATGTGTCGTTTAGCGAGTGGCCAGATTTGGACCTTGCGTGATGAATTTGGCCGATTTTGTGATGCCATTCGAGACAGAGGTCATCGACACCGCCGGGAGTAAATCTGCCCAAATCGCAGCCAGTTTCGACGCGTCGGCCGATGAAGCTGACGCTGGCTGGGAAGATGCTTTTCGACGCTCAGGAGGGTCACACCTTTCGCAGTTGGCGGTATGCTGAGAGACCCGCTGCGAGCGTCGAATCTGACGCTTGGCCGTGGAACTCATTGGACAGGCTATCAGATGAGCAAACCTCGAAATCAGGAATACTCGATTGGCAAATGGTCCATTCAGTTCTGGGCCAACATCCATATGTACTGCCATCGTCTGGTAGCCAGCAAAGGCAAGAAGACCTATGAGCTACATTGCGAGGATTTACCCATAAAAGGTCCGTTCGTCGGTGTATGGCTCTACGAAACAGAGATGCCGGATTTGCATCGCGACGAACTGATTACAGTTCTTGCCAAGTGGGGCGACAAGACTGAGAAAAGGTTGAAGATCTATACCGAAAGAGAAGTCAGCCACTTGAATCTGGGCGATGGCACGATTCGCATTGAGAAAACTAGCCCTACTGGAGAATCCCTTGAGAAGTCGTAGTGCGGCAAAATGCCACCGAAAAAGTCGCGTTAGCGAATTCGCTAACGCGTACCACTAACCTGCACAGGTGGCGTCGTCCTGGGGCTCGAAACTGCGTTCGGCGTGAAACGCCGAGGCAGTTTGGCGACATTAGAAATCACCCGCCAAGTGACAGAGGTTGTCCAAACCGTCGTCAGATTGGGCACCAATCTATCTAACCCAGGAATGACCCACTTAGGTCGCTCAGTGCACCTCCGTTCGTGCCTGCGGTGTCCATGATCTTGCTCACAAACGGCAGTTCGGAAAATCAATTCGGCGGTGCCTGCCGAAGTTGGCAACGCCAAATTCAGTTATCTGCTTTGGCGAATCTGGAGCGAGGCATACTCAAGAGCTCTACGCTGATGCTAGAATGCTGGAAGCCACTACGATGCCTCCAATAATAAACCTTTGATGCAGCACCCAATGGACTTCCCAGGCTACGATGGCTTTCTTGGCTCGCGAGCTTCCTTCATGCTCGATGTGGTTGTCGTGGCGATGCTCTTCGTTGTTGCAGCGCTGTGCTGGAGCATCTACGAGGTTCGGTACCGTAAACGCTACACGCTCCACAAGCGGATACAACTTACTTTGGCAGCTATCTTGCTTATTACGGTGACTGCTTTTGAAATTGATATTCGACTTTATGGCTGGGAAGACCGTTCAGCCGGAAGTATTGGCGGATCAGCCACCCCGACAGTGTGGAAAGCGCTTTACGCGCACTTGATATTCGCGATTTCCAGCGCATGTTTGTGGCCGGTTGTGACCTACCGCGCATTGCGACGATTTCCCGATAAACCAGCACCTAGCACCCATAGCCGAAGCCATGTTTTCTGGGCAAGGCTTGCTGCTATAGACATGCTCCTCACAGCAGTCACCGGCTGGGTATTTTATCTCTTGGCATTCCTGTGATACCTGCTTTCGCCAGGTGCCACCCTACGCCGTTAACCCTTTTGTAGCTCTGGGCTATCACCGAGTTTAATGGGTAACCTCGCAATCTTTGATACAAGCCTATCTCGAACTACCCCGCAGGTTTGCTACCAAGCCGCATGACCGAGGAAGAAACTTCGATTTAGACATTGCTGTCAAACTTGACAAATAAGCCAAGCCTAAAGCAGTATGACATCAGGAGGATTCCAGATTCGCTGATCGTATGAGCTTGCACTCCGCGAAAGCTTGACTATCCAAACCCCAGATGCAGTAGCTAGCACCTCCTCGTCCTACTATCCCCAGCGTTCTCCTAGTCTCGAAAAAACCGGATTAACCTTGACCGGCAGCTCGCCCGTTTGGTACTCACTTGCTCCGCAGGCAGGCGGAAGCGCGTGCCTGCGGTGGGAATGTTTTCGTCGGGCCCTGTTGTCAGACTTCGCTGCATGAGGCAATCTGTGAGTCGGTTTCAGAGAAGAATACCGCTGCTATTGATCGCGCTGCTTACGGCCATCTTTGTGATGATGCCACTGGCTGGGTTGTCGGTTGCGCAGCGCGTACAGTTCCCCTCGTCGGTAGGTACCTACAATCCGCCTACGCCTCAGCCTGCGTTGCAGGGCTTCGATCCGTACAATAATTCCTCACTAGGTCCGCCTCCTGCTGATGTTCCTTACAGCTACGGCAACGCGGCTCCCTATGGGCAACCATCCGCACCCTACGGGCAACCGACCCCTTACGGACAGCCCCAGGCTACAGGCTCGGCCTTCGGCAACAACCCGCCAGTGGCTTGGCAATCGGGATCTTACGAGTATCAAAATTCCGACGGTAGTGTTGCACGCTTGCAGCGATTCTTGCAGCAGATTAGCTTCGAACACACTTGGCTCGTCGGCGAGCACGCAGCGCAGGAACTCGAAATCAATCGCACGGAGCTTTCCGCGACTTTCGGCATTCCCATTTTCTACAATCCTGACACGCCACTGCTGGTGACTCCCGGCTTTGCCTTCAATTGGTTGGAAGGGCCCGTCGACGCGAACACCCCTTCTGCCGACTTGCCTCCGCGGATTTATGATGCTTACCTCGATACCGCCTGGCTTCCCCGCTTGACCGACTGGCTGTCGCTCGATCTGGGTTTTCGTACCGGCGTGTGGACTGATTTTGAAGAGGTGAATAGCGAGTCAGTTCGCTACCTGGGTCGCGGCCTGGGCGTTCTCTCGTTCTCACCGCAGTTCGAGCTGCTGGCCGGCGTTTGGTACATCGATCGGAACGACATCAAGCTCTTGCCTGCCGGTGGTGTCCACTGGCGGCCCAATTCTGAGTGGGACGCGTACCTCGTGTTTCCCAACCCGAAGATTCGCAAGCGGTTCGTGAACGTTGGCTCCAGCCAGTGGTGGTATTACTTCGCCGGCCAGTACGGCGGAGGACGTTGGACAATCCAACGAGCCGACGGTTCGCCGGACGACATCGACATCAACGACATCCGCGTGATCTTCGGCTTCGAATGGGAAACCCAGACGCAAGCCCGCGGACACATAGAAGTAGGCTATGTGTTTGATCGCGAGATTCTCTACGCACAAACGATGGCGCCTGCCCGTTATGGTTTGGACGATACGATCATGGTCCGTGCAGGGGTCGATTTTTAAGATAAGTGTTTGTCGGGTATTGCCGAGCTCCGCGAGGCATACCACGCCCTTCGTTCATGGTATGCCTCGCTCCGCTCGGCAGTACCCTACTTTGTGATATCGACTTGCCTACCAAACAGTCTCACCTACGCCTCCTACGATTCGTCTTGTGGATTGCGCTAGCCACTGCAAATGGCTTAGCGGGAAGCTGCATTGCTCAAGAGGACGACTCCAACGTGAGTTGGGATGGGAGCTACCTGCCCAAGGTCATTCCGGGCGCTACGCATGGCACGCTCTTGCAAAGCAATCCGGTGGTGGGGACTTCGGCCGTTCGTGCTACGAGCGCATCGGGCTACAAATCGGTTGGACAATCCGTACTGCCGACTCGCACCGCACCAACTGGGGTGACCTCGACGAGCGAGATCATCATGCTCGATGAGTTGGTTCCCCTAGACACTACGCCCATTCGAACGGCTTCACTCAATACGCAGACGATTCCTAACGGTACTGAGCTAGTCGATCCGCAAGCGACCCAAACTCCGGGCTCACAGTTGCCACCAGGCACTCGCAATGGGGTGTTCCAGAAGATTCGAATGTCGGGCACCTGGGCACCGACATTGACAGACGATCCAGACGCCCTCGGCGTAACGGACCTCGACACGAGTGTCGTGCTGGGATTTCCGTTTCTGAGAATCGATACTCCATTGCTGGTGACGCCACGATTCGGCATTCACTTTTTTGATAACGCAGCGAGCAACGACCTTCCAAGCCGCGTCTATGATGTGTCTACCGAGTTCCGACACTTGCGACGCTTTGGCGCTGGCCCTTGGGCGATGGATGCGGCCGTTTCCGTGGGCTACTACAGCGACTTCGATCAGGACTCCGGCGATGCCATTCGCGTAAACGGACGATTGCTCGGCGTTTACGAGTCGTCACCGGCTGCCAAGTGGATTTTTGGTGCTGTGTACCTCAATCGGGCCGGCACAAACCTGCTACCGGCTGCCGGTTTGATCTACACGCCCGACGATGCCACCAAGTACGAGCTGATTTTCCCCCGTCCGCGTGCCGCCTGGCAACTTGCCGGCAGCCAGCCCAATGACCAGCGATGGTTCTACGTTGGCGGGGAATTCGGTGGCGGCGTCTGGTCGATTACGCGGCCTTCGACCGGTATGCTCGACACGGCTAACTACAGTGACTTACGGTTGATCACGGGAATCGAGCGCAAGGTCATCGGTGGCTTGTCCCACCACCTGGAATTCGGGTACGTGTTCTACCGCAAGCTCGAATTCGAACGGCCAGCGATTGAAACCCAGCTCGACGACACGGTGTTTGTGCGTGCAGGCATATCGTACTGATTAGACTCTCGCCCTACAAAAAAACCGTGCAATCTCCGCACGAATGGCCCGCCTTCGCTGTTCCTAAGAGCACTCATTCTCGTGCTATAATTGAAAGGGACTATAGAAAACACCAACAGCGAGGCATTGAGATCGATGCGAGAGAACGAGCACAATTCGACTTCGAGCGACCTCAACGCGGTGACTCTCTTCCGCCTGCTCGCCAGCATGACGCTGTTGTTCGTTGGAGTTTGCGTGGCCCTGTGGGTGCTGATCTCCATTGCCGGCGTCATCTCTGCCGAAGAGGCACCAGCCCTTATCGAGAGAATTGCCCCTGCAGACGGAGAGCCGTTTGAAGTGGAAATCGACGGCAACAGAGCAGAGATGTCTCCCCACCTGTTTCGCGTAGGCGCTTACGGTTGCCTGTGCTTCTTGTACTTGATTGCCGGCTCGATCGCGAAGGCGACCATCAGCGGCGGCGTGAAACTAGTCCAGCCGGACGTGAAAGAGCTGATCCAACAATTGATGAAGCAAAGGAAGTAAGCGATTTGATTCTGCGTGACCTCGGTCACCGGCTCGATTGATTTGCCATCGACTGTCAGCATTTCATGCACGTTCCCATGAAGCACCACAGCGATGGTGTGTTTTCCCTCGGGAAGGCCCGGCAAACGGTACCTTTCAGAGTAGATACGTGCCGCCTACCAACAGCCGATCCTGCCTGCGATCAACCCTTCGACCGTTTGATCGCCCGCTCTGTCGCCGTGCCCATGTCGGCAGGGCTTTGGGCGACTTCGATACCGGCGTCTTCTAACGCGGCAATTTTTTCCTCTGCGGTGCCTTTGCCGCCGGAGATGATTGCGCCGGCGTGGCCCATGCGTTTGCCGGGGGGTGCCGTGCGGCCCGCTATGAAGGCGGCGACTGGCTTGGTGATGTGTTCTTTCACGAATGCGGCGGCTTCTTCTTCTGCAGTGCCGCCGATTTCGCCCATCATCATGATCGCTTCAGTCTCGTCATCTTCTTGGAACATCTTCAGCAGATCGATAAACGACGTGCCGACAATTGGGTCGCCACCGAGCCCAACGCAGGTGGTTTGACCGAGGCCCAGGTTCGTGAGTTGCCAAACGGCTTCGTAAGTGAGCGTACCGCTGCGACTCATCACGCCCACGATACCCTTCTTGTGAATGTAGCCCGGCATGATGCCCATTTTGCACTCGTCGGCAGTGATAACGCCGGGGCAGTTGGGGCCGATGAGGTGGACGTCGTCGCGATCCTTAATATTGTCGTAGACGCGCACCATGTCGAGCACCGGAACGCCCTCGGTAATTGCGGCAATCACTTTGATGCCCGCGTCGACAGCTTCCAGTATCGCATTGGCCGTGAAAGCAGGCGGCACGAAGATCATGCTCGCATCAGCGCCGTCCTTCTCGACGGCTTCTTTCACGGTGTCGTAAACCGGCAGGCCGAGCACTTCTTGGCCGCCCTTACCCGGTGTGACACCGCCGACAAGCTTGGTGCCGTATTCGAGGCAGTTCTTGGAGTGAAACTCGCCCGCACGGCCGGTGATGCCTTGGCAAATTAGTTTGGTATCTTTATTGATTAAAATCGACATTTGCTCGCTCTTGTTATTTTTGAACCACGGAGGCACGGAGAGCACGGAGGGTTTGACTCCCAACCGAATACGATCTCGGTGTCCTCCGTGCCTCCGTGGTTTTTTGAGTTACTATTCTTGTCTTCGCCAACGCGCTAGGCAGCATTCGCGGCAGCGACGACTTTCTCAGCGGCGTCAGTCAGGCCTTCAGCGGTGATGATATCTACATCGCTTTCGGCAAGGATCTTGCGACCTTCTTCGACTTCCGTGCCTTCCAATCGGACTACTAACGGCACGTTGAAACCAACTTGCTTGTACGCTTCCAGCACGGCATTGGCGATCGTGGTGCATTGCATAATACCGCCGAAAATGTTCACTAGCACGGCTTTCACATTCTTGTCGCCCAACAAGATACGAAACGCTTCGGTGACTTGCTCGGTCTGCGCTCCGCCACCTACATCCAAGAAGTTGGCCGGCTCGCCACCATGCAGCTTGATAAGGTCCATCGTGCTCATGGCAAGGCCCGCTCCGTTGACGAGGCAGCCGATGTTGCCCTCCAGCTGCACGTAGCTGAGTCCCGCCTTGCCAGCGCGTACTTCGGCGGGGTCTTCCTCGTCGAGGTCTCGCAACTCGAGCAGTTCCTTGTGACGGAACAAGGCGTTGTCGTCGAAGTTGACCTTCGCGTCGAGCGCCATCACTTGGCCCGATTTCGTCACGACTAGCGGGTTGATCTCCGCGATGCTGCAATCGAGTTCCACGAACAGCTTGCAGAGCTTTGTCATCAGGTCATTCGCACTGGCAACACTGTCGCCAGTGATGTTCAGCTTCTTGCAGAGGCTTTCAACTTGCTCCTTCTGTAAACCTTGGTCCGGATGGAACGCCTCCTTGAAGATCAGCTCGGGCGTTTTTTCGGCGACTTCCTCAATGTTCACGCCGCCTTCTTCTGAAGTCATGAGAACAGGCAAGCCAGATGCGCGATCGACGACGATGCCGAGATACAGTTCGCGATCAATATCGCAACCCGCTTCCACGAATACTTGCTTGACTTTTTTGCCGGCCGGACCGGTTTGAATGGTCTCCAGCTCTTTGCCGAGCAAGGCTTCGGCTACAGAAGAGGCCTCTTCTGCACTACGCACTAGCTGTACGCCGCGCTGGTCGCGATTAGTTTTGATCGTACCCTTGCCGCGACCTCCGGCATGAATCTGTGCCTTCACGACAGCGATTTCGCCACCGAGCTGCTTGTAGGCAGCGGCTGCCTCTTCGGGAGTTGTCGCCACGTGGCCTTCCGGAACGGCTATGCCTGCATTACGGAAAAGCTCTTTGGCCTGATATTCATGAATCTTCATCGTGTTTGCACTCGTGATAAACAAACCGGCTGGTGATTTGGTGGAGTATAGCGCCAGTCGCACTGTTTTTTGAACCGCTAAGTGCGCAAAGAACGCTAAGAAATAAAGAAGTCGGAATGAAACGCATCCCATGTGGATTTATCCATTGCAGATAGCGGCTCGGCCAAGGCCAACCGTTCGGCAAATCCAAACTCGACAAAACCAAGGTGTGAGTTTCTTCGGTCCTTTGCCGGATTGCATTTGGCTAGCGTATTGGAAACACAACTTTGTCCTTTTCGTGTCCTGAGCGGTTCTCTACCCCAGCTCTAGACCAGCCAGCCCTAAGCACTCTCCCGAAATCCTTACTTGGCAAAAGGTTATTGACTTGCGTGACGGATTGTGAAAAAATTCACAAGGTCAGCCCGCAGTCGAAAACTAGGGCATTTGGCGGCTATTTAACCGCCAAAACCCCATAACACTAGCCGTTCTTTCCCCCCGCCCTCGTCATGACGACCGTCACGCGTATTGAAAAAGGCCTCGATCTGCCCATTGCTGGCGAGCCTGAGCAGACGATTTCCGATGGGCCCACCATCACGCAGGTGGCTCTGCTTGGCGACGACTATGTGGGCATGAAACCCACCATGGCTGTGGCTGAGGGCGATCGCGTCAAACTAGGTCAGATCGTTTTTGAGGACAAGAAGCAGCCCGGCGTGAAGTTCACCGCTCCTGCCGCGGGCAAGGTGGTGGCAATCAATCGAGGGGCAAAACGCAAATTCGAGTCCCTGGTGATTGAGGTCGACGGAGACGGGGCCTCTGAAACGAGCCAAGTCACTTTCCCGACCTTTCCCGATCATAATCTTGCTCGCCTGGAGCGAGACAAGGTCCGCGATCAGCTGGTCGCAGCCGGGTTGTGGACCGCCCTGCGAACGCGTCCCTACAACAAGACGCCGGCCATCGATGGCATTCCCCACTCGCTGTTTATCACAGCCATGGACACTAACCCGCTGGCTGCTGACCCGGCGGTGATGCTCGCCAAGTACCCGGCTGAGTTCATCGCAGGCATCGAAGCGTTGAGTGCTTTGACCGATGGCAAGACTTACGTGTGCCGACGTGCGGGTTCCGAAATCCCCGGCGAAAGCAAAGTTGCCGCGGAATTCCACGCCTTCGACGGCCCCCACCCCGCGGGCCTCGCAGGAACTCACATCCATCTGCTCGATCCGGTAGATCGCAACAAAGTCGTGTGGCATATCGGCTATCAAGACGTGGTGGCCGCCGGACATTTGTTCCTGCACGGCAAGATTTTCACGGAACGAACAATCGCAATCGCCGGCCCTGTAGCGAAGAACCCACGCCTAGTACGAACGCGTCTGGGGGCCTCACTCGCAGAACTCACCGCAGGCGAAGTCGAGTTGCCTGGGGATCAGCAAGTTCGGGTGATCTCCGGTTCCGTGCTTTCAGGTCGGACGGCCACGTCGCCAGCCAACTATCTCGGTCGCTTTGCGAACCAGGTAGCGTTGTTAGCCGAAGGCAACCAGCGCGAGTTCGTCGGATGGATGTTGCCGGGCGAAGAAAAGTTTTCCATCCGCCGGATATTTTCCTCTGCTTGGACTGGCGGTGAAGGAAAACGCTTCCGCTTTACGACGAACACCGGCGGCAGCCAACGGGCGATAGTGCCCATCGGCATGTACGAACAAGTTATGCCGCTCGATCTGATCGCAACGCCACTGTTAAAGTCGCTCATTGTTGAGGACACCGAAAATGCTCAACAGCTTGGTGCCCTCGAGTTGGCGGAAGAAGACCTTGGACTCTGCACTTTCGTTTGCCCGGGCAAATACGAGTATGGCCCGATCCTGCGTGAAAACCTCACTCGGATTGAACACGAAGGATAAATGCTCACCGTGCTTCGCAAATTACTCGACCGACTGCATCCAACGTTCAGCGAGGGCGGCAAGCTCGAACGGCTCTATCCTGCGTATGAGGCGATCGATACGTTCCTCTACACGCCCAGTGACGTCACCAATACGGCTGCTCATGTGCGCGACGGGATGGACCTGAAGCGAATGATGTCGATCGTAGTGATCGCACTGCTCCCCTGCTTCTTCATGGCATGTCACAATACGGGCTATCAAGCCAACCTAGCCATTGCCGCCGATGCTCAGCCGATTGAAACGTGGCGTGAGCCGGTCATGTCGTCGCTAGGATTGGAACACGACCCTGAGAGCTTCCTCAGCAACTTCCTCTACGGATTCCTGTTTTGGATGCCGATCTACTTGGTGACGTTAGCAGTAGGTGGCACACTGGAGGCGATCTTCAGCATCGTCCGCGGGCATGAGATCAATGAAGGTTTCCTGGTTACAAGTGCATTGTTCCCGCTCACGCTCCCACCTAGCACGCCCCTATGGCAAGCCGGCTTGGGAATTGCGTTTGGCGTCGTGATCGGTAAAGAAATCTTCGGCGGAACAGGAAAGAATTTCCTCAACCCGGCACTCACGGGGCGGGCGTTTCTGTACTTCGCATTTCCCACGTACATGTCAGGCGTGAAGCGCGTTCCCACACCGGGCACGGAGGAGCTAGGCGTTGGTGTGTGGACGGCCGCTGACGGAGTTTCTGGCGCAACACCGCTGGGAGCGATGGGCACTTTCAAAGTTCAAGACGCGACCGAAGGGTTTCTGCCTTCGGTCCAAACGCTCACCGATTTCTCCTGGTGGGACTGCTTTGTGGGATACATACCCGGTTCGATGGGTGAAACATCAGTGATTGCTTGCTTGATCGGGGCTGCCATACTCATTGGCATGGGGATCGGCTCTTGGAAAATCATGGCTGGCTGTTTTCTGGGTGCCACGGCGATGTCTTCACTCCTTGTGATGTTCTCCAGCAACCCTGAATATGCGATCACCAACCTCGGGCCGCACTGGCACTGGGTGATTGGTAGCTTTGCCTTTGGCACAGTATTTATGGCGACTGACCCAGTCTCCGCTTCGATGACCGAAACCGGCCGCTGGTGGTACGGTGGGCTTGTCGGTGTCATGACCATTTTGATTCGCTCGATCAACCCAGCCTTTGCCGAAGGCGTCATGCTGGCCATTCTATTCGGAAACGTCATGGCACCGCTGATCGATTATTTCGTGATCCAAGCGAACATCAAACGAAGGATGGCTCGCTATGCCGCCTGACAACAAGACTAGTGAGAAATCGCTCCGCGAAAAGGTCAACACCGTACCCGGTACCATCCTCGTGGCCACCGTATTGTGCGTGACCTGCTCGCTAGTAGTTGCTGGCGCCGCGGTGGGATTGAAGAGTACAATTGAAGCAAACAAAACCCTTGATCGCCAGAAGAACGTAGTGATGGCGGCGGGCCTGCTGAAGAAAGATGAACTGACTGCCAAGAGGGTGAACGAACTGTTTGCCGAAGGTGGAACGATCCGCAAGGAGCTCATTGACCTGGAGACAGGCAAGCCAGTCGACCTCGATGAAGTTAAGATCGATCTGAATACCTACGACCCTCGCGAAGCTGCCAAGAACCCCAAGTTCAGTGTGAAGATTCCTGCAGATGCAGATGATGCGGGCATCAAACGCCGCGAAAAATACGCCTACGTTTACAAAGTGGTCGGAAAATCCGGCGAGCTGAATCAAATTGTCATCCCCATCTACGGCAAGGGGCTATGGTCGACGTTGTACGGGTTCATCGCACTCGAAAAAAACATCAACACAGTCGACGGCATTACCTATTACGACCATGGCGAAACACCCGGTCTTGGTGCAGAGATCCAGAATCCCGATTGGCAGGCGAAATGGGTTGACAAGTCTGTCTATGATGATGGCCAGGTCGAACTCTCTGTCATCAAGGGCGCCGTCGATTCGACCAGCGATCAAGCGGCTTACCAAGTTGATGGCCTCTCTGGGGCGACGATCACCTCGAACGGCGTTACCAACATGATTCACTATTGGCTGGGACCCAATGCTTTTGGACCTTACCTTGATACACTCCGCTCCAATTTGAATAGCTCTAATAGTGACTCACAGAAGGCTGCGGTATTAAGAGTTCCGGCATCCGGAGGAACAAATGGCTGATAAGAGCCCTAGAGATGCGTTGTTCGACCCAATTTTCAATAACAACCCCATTGCGTTACAAGTTCTGGGGATTTGCTCTGCACTGGCAGTGACCAATAAGTTGTCTACTTCGGTCGCGATGGCGCTTTCGGTAACGGTTGTACTTGGTTTTTCGAACGCCGCGGTGAGTCTCATCAGGGCTTACATCCCCAGCAGCATCCGCATCATCGTACAGATGACGATCATCGCATCGCTGGTGATTGTTGTTGACACGTTCCTCAAGGCTTACGCCTTCGACATAGCGAAAGAGATCTCGCTATTCGTGGGGCTCATTATCACCAACTGTATTGTCATGGGACGTGCAGAGGCGTTTGCGATGAAGAACGAGCCGTGGATTTCTGCTCTCGATGGAATTGGTAACGCGCTAGGCTACAGTTTGATCCTTGTTGTCGTCGGCTTCTTCCGTGAGTTGCTTGGCTCAGGAACACTCTGGGGCTTTACCGTACTCGAGCCAGTTGCCGAAGGTGGTTGGTATGTTCCTAACGGCTTGATGCTCCTGCCGCCGAGTGCGTTCTTTATCATTGGTACGTTCATTTGGGTGCTCCGCACCTTTAAACCCGATCAGGTCGAAGAGGCCCACTAACGGTTCCACACCAAGAGTCGCATAAGCAAAAACCTGCCCACTGCCCACTGTCCACTTTTTCCGCCATGGATCATTACCTCGACATCTTCCTGAAGTCTGTGTTCGTAGAGAACATGGCCCTCGCGTACTTTCTTGGCATGTGTACGTTTCTGGCTGTCTCAAAATCAGTAAAGACAGCGTTGGGCCTCGGCTATGCAGTGGTACTGGTGATGTTCGTCACCATTCCCTTGAATAACTTGATCTACCAGCACCTCCTGAAGAAAGGTGCGCTCACTTGGGTCAACTCAAGCTTTGCCACGGTCGATCTTGAGTTCCTATCGCTCATTAGCTTTATCGGAACCATTGCCGCAATGGTGCAGATCCTCGAAATGGCGCTCGATCGGTTTTCTCCAGCGCTTTACAACGAGCTGGGCATTTTCCTGCCATTGATTACCGTAAACTGTGCAATCTTGGGTGGATCGTTGTTCATGAAGGAACGTGATTACGACTTTGCCGAAAGCTGCGTGTTTGGTTTTGGTAGCGGTTTCGGCTGGGCGCTGGCCATCGTGGCCCTGGCAGGAATCCGTGAGAAATTAAAATACAGTGACGTGCCCGATGGCCTGAGGGGACTTGGAATCACTTTCATGACCGTGGGGCTGATGTCATTAGCCTTCATGTCATTCGGCGGAATGTAGATTGACGGCAAGGTACATCAGATACGAATCTTTATTCCCTCCGTTCCCTCCTGTTCAATATTTCGAATTCAGCTAAGAGCTAAAAATGATTGAAGTTCTCCTAGGCGTAGGAATGTTCACCCTGGTGGTGCTCGCTTTGGTGGGCGTTATCTTGGCGGCTAAGTCACAGTTGGTGGCCAGTGGCGATGTTTCAATCGAAATCAATGGACAGAAGACAATTCAAGTACCCGCTGGCGGGAAGCTACTGGGGGCATTATCTGATGCGGGAATCTTCGTTTCCTCTGCCTGCGGTGGTGGCGGTACATGTGCCCAATGTGAGGTGAAAGTCACCGAAGGTGGCGGCGATATTCTGCCTACCGAGAAAGCACACATTAATAACAAAGAAGCCCGCGAGGGTTGCCGGCTTTCCTGTCAGGTAGCCGTGAAACAAGACATGAAGGTCGAGGTTCCGCCCGAAGCATTTGAGACCAAAAAGTGGAAGTGCAAGGTCAAGTCCAACCGCAACGTGGCGACGTTTATCAAGGAATTCGTTCTCGAACTACCCGCTGGCGAGGCAGTTAACTTCAAGCCAGGTGGTTATATCCAGATTGAAGCTCCTCCCCACGAAGTCGCTTACAAAGATTTTGAGATTGAGGAGGAGTATCACCCGGACTGGGACAAGTACAACATTTGGCAGTACGTATCAAAGGTCGATGCGGAAGTCATTCGCGCCTACTCCATGGCCAATTACCCGGGCGAGGAAGGCATCATCATGTTGAACATTCGCGTAGCGAGCCCGCCGCCACGCGCCCCTGAAGGAACGCCACCTGGAAAGATGTCTTCCTACATCTTTAGCTTGAAGCCGGGCGACGAGGTCACGATCTCCGGTCCCTACGGCGAGTTCTTCATCAAGGACACCGACGCCGAAATGGTGTACATCGGCGGTGGAGCCGGCATGGCCCCGCTTCGCAGCCACATTTTTGAGCTATTCAAGGAACGCAAGACCAAGCGAAAAGTCTCCTTTTGGTATGGCGGTCGAAGTTTGCGGGAACTGTTCTACGTGGATGAATTCCGGCAGATCGAGAAGGACTTCCCGAACTTCAAGTTTAACATCGCCCTTTCCGAGCCACAGCCCGAAGACAACTGGGACGGCTACACCGGCTTTATCCATCAAGTGCTGCACGACGAGTATCTCAAGAACCACCCGGCACCTGAGGACATCGAGTACTACATTTGCGGCCCGCCGATGATGAATGCGGCAGTGTTCAAGATGCTCGATGACCTGGGCGTGGAAAAAGAGAGCATCGCCTACGATGACTTTGGTGGTTAAGCAACGAGCGACGCACTTCCCCTAGCCGCGGCCCAACAGGCCGCTGATAAATCTGTGCAACGGTTCTGTTCGTATCTGTGTATTAGCTTACTGGTCACAGCTTCATCCTGCGCTCCCCCCCCAGTCGCATCCTCGATGGGTAAGCTCAGTGGCCGCACGATGGGCACCACTTACAGCGTTAAGTACCACGGGGATGGCGTCATCTCTAGTGAGAAGGTGCACGAGCAAATCGACGCAGCGCTCTCCGAAGTCAATCAGCAGATGTCCACATATTTGCCAGAGTCAGAGCTTTCGCAGTTCAATTCCAGCGACTCGACCAACGGCCAAAGTGTTTCGCCCGCCACGGCTTACGTTGTTGGGGAAGCAGTTGAGATCCACCAGCAGACCGACGGAGCATTCGACGTCACGGTCGGTCCTCTCGTAAAACTTTGGAAGCTCAACGATCCGAAATCATCACCGATCGAACCTACGGACGACCAGATTGAACAAGCGCGTGAGCGCACCGGAATCGACAAGTTGGCGGTCCAAACGAGCCCTCCCATGTTGAGTAAGAGCAACCCCAGGCTCGAAATCGACCTCTCGGCCATCGCCAAAGGTTTCGGGGTAGATCGTGTGTGCGAAGTGCTTAACGGTTTGGGCATTGTGAATTTCATGGTTGAAATTGGTGGCGAAGTGCGTGCCAGTGGAGTCCGAGAAGATGGAAAAGCCTGGCGGATTGGCGTAGAGAGCCCGCAAGTTGGGCAGCGTGACTTAACGAGAGTCATTCCGTTGGCAAACTACGCGATGGCTACTTCTGGCGATTACCGTAACTTCCGAGGCAAAGGCCCTGCTGCTTACACACACATTCTCGACCCAAGAACTGGGCGACCACTGGCGTATCGTGGAGTCTCTGTGACGGTGCTTGCTAAAACATGCTTGGAGGCCGATGCCTTAGCCACAGCCCTGGTGGTCATGGGGCAAGAAAAGGGGGCCCCCTGGTGTGAGGAACATGGCGTGGCTGCACTCTTCCAACACCGCACTAGTGACGGTCCATCGAAGGCGTATGCGACATCAGCATTTGACAAGCTCGCGCCCACAGGCAAACCTGCTAGGTTAGAATGACAACTAGATGCTCTGGACCCTTCTAATCACTGTGATCGTGTTCGTCGTTGCCGTTGCAGCTATGGCGGTCGGCGTCATCGTGAGCAATCGTCGCATACAAGGAAGCTGTGGCGGGCTTGCCAACATGAAGGACTCCGAAGGACGTACCATTTGCGACGCTTGCACAGACCCTAGCCCCGAATGCGCTGGCGAACCTCTGGAGAGTGAAGCGGAGGGGTCGTAGAAAGCTTATTGCTGCTCACTCGAAGGAGCGAATCTACCCTGGTACAGCACGGCACCGGTGAACTGCGTTTCCTCGAGCTCAACTTCTGCCTGTAGTGCCGCAAGGAACTTGCCCTGGGGATCGCCATGGAAGCTTCTTGTGTAGACCAGCCAGAAAGGCCCTGCCGAAGCGATCTGTTTCATGTCCGCAATTGCCTTGTCGATTGGCTCTCTCTTGTCGAGGGAGGCGCGGCCTTCACTCGATTGCGGCAGCTCGTAGATTGGCCAATCGCTTGCCTCTTGAGGATCACGAATAAGCTTGTTATTCAGGTAGAATTTCACTGGTCCGTACATGTAGTCGGACAGCACAAAAACGTTATTTCGTTGTGAACCTTGTAAGTTCATGTGGTCGGCCACCGCGGAGATCTCTTCATTCGCGTAGCGCGGATTGTGGGCACGCTGATACGTCGAGAGCAATTGCAAGCTAACTAGAACCAAGGTTGCCACAACGGTCAAAGTTCTTGCAGCCTTTTTTTCTGAAGCAATGCCTGCCCCGAGGAGCACACAAAGGGGTACGATGGTCCAGCTGACGTAGCGTACCTTGTAACCGACACTCGCAAGTTCGCCTAGGAAACCAATCACCGGGATTGCGGCCAGCGCAAGTAGCAAGATCGCCAACCGAGATCGCGCGCCGGCAAGTTCCTTCCAGCCAGCGTACCCCAGCCAGCCAGCTGAGCATGCAATTGAAACAATCCACGGAATGGCTTGCCGCATTATCTCGATGGGTGCCAAGGCATGCATTTCGCTAAGAGACGCCCCCAGCGAAAACCCTGCGAGCGATGCATACACCGAATAACCCCATGCACGCCAATCGAAGGGCGTGTACATACAGCCGATGGACTGAAACGAATGATCGATGCGTAAGAGCCAAACTGCAGGGAAGCAGGCAATCGCTGCCACCAGAAATGCGATGAGGCCGCGCCGCTTCTCACTCCAACTGCCTCTGCACGCCAGAAAGAACACTCCCAGAAAGGCTGCAAGCAGTCCTGAGTAATAGTGTGTGAAGCAGGCCGCAACGATGGCCACGGCAAATCCTGCCCAATAGCGTTTGGCGTCAGTCTTCCAAGCCTCAAAGAAGAGCCACAAGGCTAAAGTAACAAGAGCGACGTAAAGCGAGTAGGCACGAGTTTCTTGCGAGAAGAAGATGTGCAGCGGGGACACGGCAAGCAAGCCGGCTGCGGCAAGCCCAACCCGAGTTCCACCAACGGCTTTACCCAGCATTCCTGTAAACAGAACAGCAGCTAGCCCAGCAAGGACCGATAGCCAACGGCTATAGAGAATGTCACCCGTACAGGCATTCCATGCCTTAAGTATTAAGTGATAGAGGGGCGGAAAACCATCCGGCTCGAGGATGATCTCTGACGCGCTCGAACACGTGATCGACAACTCGATCACCTCATCCATGCTGTAGCTCTGCGCGTTTAGGTGATAGCCGCGAAGCACGAGAGCAGTGACGATCACAGCCCCAAGCGTGAGCAGCGTTCCGATACGCCCCGATCGTGAAGAATCCTCAATGTGGGAGATTTCACTCACAGTGAAGCTCGCTTCTGACTATCCGCGTGGGACGATCGCCCAAAATTCGGTCCACTCAAGGGACTCGAGGACGCCGTGTTCGACACACTGGGCTCTGGCAAACGAAGCTGGATCCTCTCGACAATCTCCTCAGCGAGCTTCCAGCTATCAGAAACGCGGAATGGCCGGAGAGACTCCGAGGATTCCCCATCACGCTTGGGTATCGCTGGCAACCAAGCACTGGCCTCTTGGACAAACTGTGCTGGTCGCTCGCAGAAAGCCTCGTAAGAAGTTTGAAATACTCGCTGAGGATCAATGCGTGCTATTTGATTTTGCAACTGCAAGTGATACTTGGAGACTTGGTGACAAACGGAATCAACGTAGTCTAACGAATCGACTTTCCCCTGCACGGTTTCGGCGCCTAAGCCCCAGCCAAGCTTCTTACTTCCTTGTACCCACTTGCGAGCCTGGATGAGCGATTGCGCTACAAACCAAGGGTGGCGCTCGATGATGATAAACTTCGCCATGGGCAAACAATCAGCCAGGGCGGCCATGCAGACTGTATTTCTGTTGTTCTTGTTGAGCATCGGCTTTTGCGTGATCTTCGCCCAAGCGTTGAAGAGTTGTTGCATGGAAATCTGTAGTGACTCCGGCAATTGGTCGGGGATTTCGTAGCGATCTTCTCCGAAAAACTCGTTCCAAATATGAAACCCGTCATTCGGGCCAGCGAGTCCCGACGTGTTGCCATACAAGCTATTGTAGTTGCCGTCGGGAGGTACGAAGCTCTTTTCGAACAACTTGGCGGCGGAGACCGGACTGCGGGGGAACATCGCGTTGCGGTTGGTGAAATAGCTAACATCCCAATGTTTCGCGAGCACCTGGTAGATTAGCGTGGTGCCACTGCGGGGCGGTCCCACGATGAGCACAATCGGCTGCTCAGATTTGGGAGCACTCTCACGCAATCTTTGTTCCCGGCCTTGCAGCGCCCAATCGAGAGGTTTCACGATCTTGGAGATCGCCTCGATCGTGAGTGTCGAAAGGCCGATGCGCCCTCCCTCACTTAGCATTCGCCATATTAGCCCAAACGGATCTGCAAAATTGCCGTAACTTATACGCCTCGATGTTTTAGATCCGATGGATTCCGGTTCACGACTCATACGGAAGCCGCCTCGCGCTGCTGAACTTTCGATGTTGACTCTCGACTGCTTCCTGCCGGAAGTTCACCAATGAACTTAGCCGCATGCTTGTGCATGGGCACTACGTCGTACCGAGAGGCCATCAGGTCAACTGCCTTGCCAACCAAATCGATCTTCTTCTCAGCCGTCTGTCCCATTGCGGGGAAGAACGCCAAGTCGGCATCGTCGTCGCCGCCCATAAAGTCCAAGGGGTGCAGTAGCAACGATGGCTCTACCCTCATTAACTGGCACAAGCGCAACGCCATCCGAAAATAAGTCATCGCTAGAAGTTGCGAAAACTGCCCCAGGTAAAGCAGGTAGCTCACATGAATCGGCACTTTGAAGAGTGGCATTGTCGTGACAGGAATTTCCAGTAGAGGCGGCTCCACATCCGGCCAAACGTAAGGCCGCAGCGGACGGAAGCCTTCGCTCAGTTTTCCGAACAGCTGCTTGCGGTCCGCCTTCTCTTCCGGTGTGAGGTCACTCGTGAAAAAGTAGTAGAGCCGTGCCAACGGACCAAGAAATGTCGGGAAGGTCGATGCGTCGTACTCATATCCGCGCGCGGCGAGCGTTTTCAATAGCTGCGGCGAGAAACTAAACCCCGGTCCGCGAAATCCGGTGGGACGTTTGCCGGTTGCGGAGAGAATTGCCTCTTCGGCGCGGGCGAGCTCTACCTCGATTTGCTCGGGTTTGTAGAGATGCAGCCAGGGCTCGTGGTGAAACGAATGATTGCCGATCTCGTGACCCGCGTCTGCAAGCGATTTTAAGGCTGCACCGTTCTCTGGCAAAACGGCATCTTGCCCGACGACGAAGAATGTGATCGTCAAATCGCGACGCTTCAAGAAGTCAAGAACACGCGGCACCACGGTGTCCAAATAACTGGGGAAGGCCTCCCAGCCCTCGTCGCCATGAGTCTTCATGTAAGACCACTTGTTATCGAGGTCGAGTGACAGGCTGGCGAGTGCTTTGGGCATGGATACGGCTATTCGTTGCTTATTCTTGGTTCATTGGAGTGCGTTAAGCACTTACCGGCTGAGTGGTTGGTTCTAAGAGGGAGTCTGTCGTGGGTAATTCGGGCAAGGCGGAACTCGATTGGTATGCATTCTGCAAACTGGGTAAAAGGGTTTCACTGAGCGCAGTTTCCGCCAGCTCGACCACTTCGTTCACATTGAGCGTCCCCTTGACGATGTGAGCCGAATTCACGGCGAACACGTTGGGAATATTGGTTTCCATCGGTGGCAGTTTCGTTGAATACTCTAGCGTCGGTAGCGCCATTACGTGGCGGGCTCGCGAAACCTTGAAGGCGAGTACGTCATCTCGTGAAAAATCTGGATACATATCAACGAGCGCACCAATGAAGAGCTCTTCGATTTGCGCGTCCGACCACTCCCAAGCCTTGTCATCATGAGCCGCATAACGCGGCAAGTACACTAGCGTGTTGCCACCAAGTTCTTTGGGGTCAACTAGAGTGGTCATCTCGATGACAGCCGTGAAAGGTACTCCGGAGTCAGTTATGTTCGTCACGTAGTAGTTGGCCAGAGGCTTCTTCAGCACGACTGAGGCACACAGAATACCCAGATACTCGACTTGTTCGTGCTGTTGGCGTTGGTGGTCTGAGAGTTGCGGGCAAAAGTTCGTCAGTAGGGACGACGGTGTAGTCATCACCACGCGATCGAAATGCTGTGCGCCCTGGTCGGTCTGAACTGACACGAGGCCTTCTTGGTCAGATACGATCTGCTTGATGGGTTCTCCAGTGCAAATCTCGACACCTCGCGTCGCAAGCGAAGCAGCGAAATGCTCTAGAATCTTGGCGTAGCCTCCTGGGACGTAGCCGAACATTTCCTTCTTTAAGCCGCTCTGCCGAGCTTTATACATGCGAGCAATGGTTGCCCAGATGAAAGTTGCGGAACAACGCTTGTAGGTGTCGCCTAATTTGGCTTTAAGCAGTGGCAACCAGATTTTCTCGAACGTGCGTCGACCTGACCATTTACTGAGCCAGTCGGCCACTGGGATTCGCTCAAGTGCTTGCCAGTCGCGTCGTTTCGACGCCATAAAGATCGTACCGCCCAATCGTATTTTGTCGATCATTCGTAGCGGTGGGAATCGCAGAAACTCCGGCGTACTCGACATCGAGTAGAGCTTGCCCTCGGTGAAGAACCCTGTTTTGGTTTCTACCCAACGCATGTCTTTTTCCAACCCTAGCTCAGTGAGCAAGGCTCGATTCCGCAGGTCGGACAGAAGCGTAACGTGATAGTGCTTGTCCCATTGAATTTCCCCTACGTGCCAAGATCCGGCAAGACCGCCAATCTCCGACGCTGCTTCGTAGAGGGTGACTTGCTGGCCGGCCTTCGCCAGATTGTGCGCGAGCGTGAGCCCCAGCATGCCACCACCAATGATAGCCCAATGCTTTTGCGATAGGTCGTTTCCAGCTTGCAATGAGTCGGAAGACATCAGCTGCCCTCGCTTGCGAGTTGCTCGCTGACTTGGCCATCTGTGATCTTGTAGCTGCGCTGGCAGTTCTGACAGCCGACCACCCTGCTACCTGAGGGGGCGCCTTCTGGCCACTTTAAAAGAGGCTTGCCGCAACGGCAAACACAGCCGACGGACTTGGCCGGATTGCCCACCACCAAGTGAAAGTCACTCACGTCCCGTGTAACCACACTACCCATGCCGACCATAGCAAATCGACCGATCTTCAAGTCACTACCAATGATGCATCCCGCGCCGATCGTTGCTCCCTCCGCAACGACCGTACGCCGCGTCTCCTCATCGGGATCGGACGAACGCAATTCCAATAAGTCGGGCGTCGTGGAACGCGGGAATACATCGTTGGTAAAAATGGTGCCGGCAGAGATCATGACGCCGTCTTCGATCGTGACGCCGTAACAGATGTAGACCATCGCGTTGATCTTCACGCGGTGACCGATTTGTACCTCGTAGGCGATGTAAGACTTCCCTCCCACGATGCACTCGTCGCCGAGAACTGAATCTTTGCGAATGTGTGCGTTATCCCACACGGAAGTGTCACGCCCGAGTTGCACCCCTCCCTCGACCATCGCCGTTTCGTGAACGCGGGCCGTTTCATGGATCAGCTGTGTCGAGCACTCGCTCATTGATGATTCCAACGTCATTAGATGGCTGAAGCCTTCTTGGCGGAAACCTCGACAATGGGTTCCCAATCTCCCTTGGCCAAAGATCGATAGGCTGCTTCGATCACGCTCACAGACGCCAACGCATCGGCCGGTTCAACGAGCAACGATTCCGTACCGCGTACGGCACCGGCGAAGTTCTCCAGTTGTCGCTGAAAAGCAGCTACTTTTTGGTAGCCGCTACCGAACACGGTCCAATCGCTATCACCGCTGCGACGGTACTTCGACTCTTGCCAACCTACCAGTAATGTCCCAGCGCTACCGTACACAGCGATAAAGTACGGCAATTCTTTGCTCACACTCCAAGAGAGGTCAATGCTCGCCAAGACGCCGCTACGGCTACGTACAAACATCTTGGCGGTATCTTCGACCGGAAGCTCCTGGATGCGGTGCCCTTCCATCGCTTGTATATCGACAAGCTCGCCTAGGAAGTAGCGGGTGATGTCCACCGAGTGCGTGCCGTTGTCGATCAGAACTCCGCCGCCAGAGACGGAAGGGTCGGAGTTCCAGCGTTGTGTCATGTCGACGCGGCCAGTGAAAATGTTCTCGAACAGAACCACTTCGCCAAGCACGCCGGAAGCGATAATCGACTTGGCCTGCGCCACATCGGCTACGTAACGGAACTTCGAGGCCATCGTGAAGATGACGTCAGCCTCTTTCGCAGACGCGGCCATGCGGGCGGCCGTTTCTGAGTCAACTGCTAGTGGTTTCTCGCAGAGAACGTTGATGCCGCGGGCGAATAGCACATCGCACACTTCGTCATGCGTGACGGGTGGCGTACAGACGATCACGGCCTCGAGATCCATTTCCTCGACCATCGATTCGACACTACTAAACGAAGCTGCACTCGCAGTTTCAGCGAGAGCTTCGGCGGCTTCGATACGACAATCGGCTACAGCGGCAAGTTGAACTTGTTCGGAACTGGCAAAGGCTTGCGCGTACGCCTGCGCGATGGCTCCGGCTCCGACGAGGCCGAAGCGGACGGGAGTTAGTGTTTCACTCACAGTTAAATTCCTTACCGGGAAGAGGTTGATGGTTTCGTGAAGACTATTTGGCCAATTTGTGGGCAACTTCGCGGATATTTTGCACGACGTAATCGACGTGTTGCGACTCGTACTTTTCGTTGAGTGGTAGCACAAGCACGCTAGCCAAGGCTTCGTATGTGCCGGGGAATTTATCGCGGCTGTAGTCGACAGCTTCAGGACGGGCCAAATTGAAGGGGAAACGGCTATCACCAAACGTGCGTTGATCGCGGATCACTTCACACTCAAAAGCAGGCTTTTGAATGTAACGAGGTCCGCAAAAAATGCCGCGTTCTTTCAATCGCTTTGCTAGTTCATCAAGCCCGCCTTTCAGCTTGTCGCTTTCGACGCGGAGACAATACTTCCAAAAAGTGTGCTTCATGCCCTCGGCGATAGCGGGAGTGTGAATTCCCGGTAAGTCGGAGAGGCCCGCGGTCATAGCGGCAGCGATTTCTGTGCGACGGGAAACAAACTCCGCCAGTTTCGCCAACTGAGCAACAGCGACTGCACCAGTGAGTTCATTCATTCGATAGTTCAAAGCCAAAAAGTAGTGATCTGGCTTAGCATCGCCGTAGCCCCATGCCTTGTTGATGAACAAGTACATACGGCGGGCGAGCGCCTCGTCGCTGGATGTTACAAGGCCACCTTCGCCCGTGGTAATGTGCTTGCCCTGTTGCAGGCTGAAGCAACCAATGTCGCCAAAGGTGCCGACATACCGCCCATCAATCGTTGCCCCGAAGGATTGGGCGCAGTCTTCGATCACCGGGATGCTCCGAGCACGGGCGATTTCCATGATCTCATTCATGCGACAGGGATTGCCGAACAAGTGGGTGACCATGATTGCTTTGGTCTTCTCGCTGATCACCGCTTCGATGGACTCAGGCGTCACGTTGTAGGTGCTAGGGCACACGTCGGCGAATACGGGGATTGCCGACTGGTAGATAATGGGTGTGAGGGCACCCATGTCGGTGATTGAGGTGGTAATGATCTCGTCGCCCGGCTCAGGATCAATCGCGGCGACCGCTGTGTGCAGAGCACCTGTCCCGGAATTAACCGCATGCGAGTGATCAACGCCGAGATACTGTGCGAATTGTTCTTCAAGTTGTTTGACGAACTTTCCCTTCGTACTGGTGAGCGTACCACTGGCGATAGCTTCCCCCAGTAGAAGCATCTCATCATCACCCATATCACGGCCCGTGGAATCTTGGTCCGAAGGGAGTTCCATCTTCTTGACAGGTTTCTTTAAATCAGTTGCCATAGGATTGCCTTTTCTTTCAGTACCTGAATGAGTTAATAGTGTTTCTAAATAAAGGTTATTCGCTGGTTGGCATCAATAAGTGGAATAGATCTTCATCGCTTCAGAACGCGTTGAGCTACGATGCGGCTCATCAAACGCAAGTGGTCGCGAGCGGCGCTAGCGATTTTCATTTTTGATTGTCCTGCTGTGCGTACGCGCAAAGTAGCCGGATGTTCAATAATCACACCCCCTGCGTTTCGAACGTTCCAGAGCAACTCGGCAACACCGACATACCCCAGGTTCTCTGGGGTGTTTTCGAGAACGGCATCACGACGGTAAATACGGAAGCAGCTCGTGGCACAAAACAACTTATTGCCGGTTGCCACGCGATAGAGCTTAGAAGCAGCCTTGGAAAGTATAATTCGCCAAGCGGCGACGCCTTCTACGGCTCCTTTGGGGTGATAGGGAGAAGCGGTAACCACATCGACTCCTTCTACCAACAACGGCGTCATCTCCGCGATGAGGGCCGGATCGTACGAGCCGTCGGCGTCAATCGAAGCGACAATCTCATGTGTGGCATTCTGGATGCCTGTTTGGATTGCCGCGGCAATACCACGGTTCTCTTCGTGGTGGATCACGCGAAAATCGGGACGCTGCTCAACGCGTTCTCTAAGCATCTCACCGGTGCCATCGCTACTCCCGTCGTCAACGAGTAAGAAGTCTAGTTCGTACTCGCCGTCGAGTTGCGATGATAAATCGATGAGCAATTCGAGCATGCTGTCGAGGCATTCCCGCTCGTTGAACATCGGCACGACGACACTCACTGCATACTTCGCGCAGCGAGGCACATCGTCGATCCCAACATCGAGAGGCTCGTCGGCAGTGGTAAAAGTTGAAGGCATAGGTACGCAGTAGGAGGGAGTTCTTCTTGTGATTTGTAACAGCGACTATCCGTACAGGATCTGGCTCTCAGGAGGTTGAAGGTCGTCGCGACGTACTCGGTAAAGCCGTAGCTTCTGCAACGCTAGCAGTGAAACGTAAGCAGGATTCAACAGTAAGTAGCGACGCCAGAGGCGCTTCGGCTCTTGAATCAAACGGTAGAGCCATTCCAGACCTAGCCTTTGCATCTTCGGCGGAGCCTGCGGTAGATCTCCGGCGTGGAAGTTGAACGCAGCTCCTACGGCAAGCGTGGGAATGGAAACGGCATCGCGGATTTCGTAGGTGAACACTTCTTGGCGAGGACAGCCAAGACCAACGAAAAGTATTGTGGCTTCGCTCTCCCGAACTTCGTCAACTAACTCGTCCCACTCCTGGGAGTTGAGCTTTCGGAATTTTGAGGCACGCCGCCCGGCGATTCTTAGCTCGGGGAACTTGGTCAACAGATTCGACTGCAACTTATCGAGCAACTTGTCGCTTCCGCCGAATAGAAAGATCGGCAAGCCCTTCTCGGCTGCGGCCTCGCAAGTTTCGAGCATAAGCTGCGGTCCGTAGACGCGATCGGCTAGTCCAACGCCATGCAAACCCTTCAAGGCCCAGCGCACTGGTTGGCCATCGGGGCAGACTAGGTCGAATTGATTGAGGCGATAACGATGCTCTGGATCGGCCACGCCCGTCATAACGCCATGCACCGCCAGTGCCGACACGGCCAACGGTTGACGCTTGTAGGCGGCTTCGACAATGCGATTCACGGCGCCCGCGTAATCCACGACGCTGACATCGACCCCCAGTATGTTGTGTTTTCCTTGATCGATCATGCGACTGCAATCTCCATCCAGCGCTCGACATTCGCATCGTAGATCTGTTGTAGAATTTCGGGCACGTCGAATTCGAGCTCGAAATCTGGGTAGTCCGTTTGGAAGCGGGTGAGATCGCTGACCCACCACATGTGGTCACCAGCGCGGTTTTCCTCTGCGTAGGTCCACGCCATATCGCGACCCGCAATGTGTTCGCAAAGGCCGATTGCTTCGAGCATCGAGCAGTTGCTGTGACGTCCGCCACCTAGGTTATAAACAGCTGCAGAACTGGGCTTCTTGTAGAACGCATCAAACGCGCGAATGAGGTCGTGACTGTGGATGTTGTCACGGACTTGCTTGCCCTTGTATCCAAACACCGTGTAGGCATCTCCTGTGACGGCACATTTCATCAGGTACGCCAGGAAGCCATGCAGCTTCGTTCCAGAATGGCTGGGACCGGTGAGGCACCCCCCGCGGAAGCAGGCCGTTCGCATATCAAAGTAACGGCCATACTCTTGTACGAGTACGTCGGCAGCAACTTTGGAAGCGCCAAACAGGCTATGCATCGTGTGATCGATCGACATTGTCTCCGGGATACCACCAGCGTATTGGTGGTCGGGGTCGATTTCCCAGCGAGTCTTCTGCTCGAAAAGAGGCAGCTTGTTGGGCGTATCCCCGTAGACTTTGTTTGTCGAGGTGAAGATGAACACCGCCTCTGGAGCAAACTGGCGCGTGGCTTCAAGCATATTCAAGGTGCCGGTGGCATTGACCGTGAAATCCGTCTTAGGCTCGCGGGCGGCCCAATCGTGTGAGGGTTGTGCCGCAGCGTGGATGACTAGGTCAATATCGGAACCGTACCTAGCGAACAGGGATTCGACTGCCGAATCGTCACGAATGTCTATCGACTCGTGCGTGTAGCGATCTCCCAGATCACCCGTCAAACGATCGCGATTCCAACAGGTCGAAGCTTCGTCTCCAAAGAAGCGCCGACGCATGTCATTATCGATTCCGACGATGTCCATACCCTTATCTGCAAAGTATCTCGAGGCTTCCGAGCCAATCAAACCGGCCGAGCCGGTGACTATGGCTACACTCATATTGTGCTTTCTCTATTGATGATAATTCCAATGATGCTGCGTCTTGCAAATGCTTGAGCTCCTATCGCTCTCTATCAAATGGGTTGGTGTTGATAAATGATTCTTAATGGGGAGTGAGGCGTTTTATTCGTTGATGGATCTATAGATTACCAACAGCTAGCTCCTGCACTTTCAGTGACTCAGCGGCAATGTGACCTACATTTTTCGTGGCGTTGGGAGGCGAAAGGGCATTCACCGAGCGACCAGTTGCTGCTGCATACACTTTCATGAGACCTTGATAATACGCGCCTTCGCTGAAGTGGCACAACGCTCGCTTGCGGCCCGACTCGCCTAGTTGGCGACTCTTCTCCGGATGGTCCCAGAGGTCACGCAACTCGGCGGCAAGCTTTGCTGAATCGTCCGTAGGGAACGACCGGCCGCATTGCTGTCCCTCAGGCAACTTGCTACCGACGAGGTCTGGCAGCCCACCGATTTCCGAAACGACCAGTGGTATGCCGTGGTTCATCGCTTCCGATACCACCAGTGGGCAGCCCTCGAAGTTGCGACTTGGGATGATGACTCCGCGGGCGCCGCGATAGTGTTCTCGCATCTCTTCCGAGTTAAGCTGCCCAAGGAATTCGCAGTTCTCAGACGCAGATTCCCGAAGTTCGTCAAGCAGCGGGCCCTGACCGGCGAGCTTGAGCGTTACGTCCGGTAAGCTTCGCATTGCCTCCAAGAGCACGTCGACACCCTTCTCGTAGCTCATACGGCCCGAGTAAGCGAAGTAATTGTTTTGCGACGGATCGACTGCCGTGTCATCAAGTTCCACCATGTTCGGGAGGACGTGGACGTTTTGCTCATTAATGTCGTGAGGGTCGTAATCGCCGCGGAGTAGCTGGCGCTTTGCAAAATCCGTGAGCACAATGAACTGCGATACGTTCTTCGAAAACGAACGTTTGCGACGTGCGTACGCACTGCGGGCTGCATACGCGACACTCTCCGCCCAACTGCCCCGGCAGTTGTTGAGTGCACAATGGATTTCCTTCCCACCGATGCACTTCTCGCACACCTTGCCATTGCGCAGGTGATGCGTGGTGGGGCAAGTGAGTAAGTAGTTGTGGTTGGTCATCACCACGGGCACTCCGGCATGCGTGCAGGCATCGAGCACCGAGGGTGAGAACAGCGGGTAGAGATTATGTACGTGGACAACATCGGGCCGATCTGCCTGCAAGGACGCCGCGACTTCTGCGTAGGCATCGCGATTGTAGAACGCGCTCTTGAAGGCCTTCATCTTGCCGAGGAGCGAAGCATCTAGCCCACGACTGGAACGCATGAGTAGCTGCGTCTCGTGGCCGCGCCTCTTGAGCAGCGCGTCGGTCATCAGAACAACGGTCTCTTCACCGCCGTGCAGGCTGCGATACTGGTTATAGAGTTGTAGAACTTTCATACGCCCACCTCTTGAGCCTGGACCGCAGGCTCTTGAAATGCTTTAGCGACCGCTTCAGGTGGTGCAGGCGTATTCTTCCCAATCAGCCGGCCTTTGAGAAAGTCAATTCGCTCGTCAAGCGAGTGTTGGGAAAACCAGCGAGGAGCAATGAGCGTAAAAAAACCACGAGTATAGCCAGCCAACCGTTGCCCGCGAATCCGCACATCGACAGCAAGTTGGGTATTTCCGGTAATTTTCGCACGCAACCATTTCGGAAACGTAACCAGCGCCCCCTGCCCTGCCCTCAGTAGCATCCACTTCAACAACTTCCGTCTGCCGCCATACTTTTCATCAAAGATCGCCAACATTGCGCCGGAACGGTAAGAATCCCAATCGATAAATTCCTGAGAAAGTCGCGTTTCTGGTGTACGGTGATAAATAATTGCTTCCGGTGCAAACCAACTGGCAAAACCGGCTCGCCTCGCCCGCACAAAGAAATCGTAGTCGGAGCTAACAACTGTTTCATCGAACTCCACCAAGTGATTGAGCACCTCACGAGCAATGAGCAGATTGCCCATGCCGGGGACCTCTCGCTCGGTAAACGGGCGGGTGCCACCCTGGCAAGTATCTGGGCTGCGCTCGCGCAAAGAGCGCCTGACATCGAGGGACAATTGGTTGACCTCTTCCGGTGGCAAATCGAGATGCACGGCGCCACCAACCAGCTGCGCGTGATCCTGCAAAGCAACTTCAAGCAACTTCTGCAGCCAATCGGCTTTCGCCAATTCATCGTCGTCCATGAATGCGATCCAATCTCCTTCGCAATGCGGTAAGCCTGCGTTGCGTGCTTGAGCATCACCGGAGCGAGTGGCGTGCACATATTTAACCGGCACTTCTGTCGTCGCAGCAAATTCGTGGACCGTCTCGCGCGTGTGATCGGACGAATCGTTATCGCTTACGATCACTTCCAACGTAAATCGCCCCGCTGTCTCTTGCTCAACTGCCGACTGCAACGCTGTGGCCAACCAATCGGCGCGGTTGTATGTAGGAATCAGGATGCTGATGAGGGGTAAAGACATAGTTTGGTAATCAGTTGCTGGGGATCTGTTCTAAGTGTTCAAGTTCTCGTAGTTCTATATCAGCTCTTTAGTCTCACGTTACCAACGCCGTCGCCGGATATCGCCGGAGTGGCTGTACAGATTGTGCTATCTCTGGCTCGGGTTGAGTGCGCTGCCAGAGTGGCGTCTCTAAGGCCGCTAAGGAAGCGATGATCGTTAGTGCGATGAAGGAAGGGAGCACCGGCTCATCAATCCAAGCTTCTAATAGGGTGTTGACCGCCACCCAGCTCAGCAGTGCGACGGCGAATGCAGCACTGGCTGCCTTGGTTTCGGTGAAAATTTCTAGCGCCCGTTTAATCGACAAACTCAGGATCCCGATAAACAGGCTAGCACCAATCAAACCAAGACTGAGCGCCATTTCCAGGTAGCCATTGTGCGCTTGCATCATCCACCAGCCCTGGTTGTGAGAGATTTTGACGATCCGTCGCGGCGTCCAGAAACTCTTGTAGCCATAACCCAGCCAGGGGCGTTCTGACATGTAGCCGCTCAACTCGCGCCACAAAGGAACGCGTCCGTTGAGCGAACCTAATTCAGTTGCTTCAGTTTCACGCCCTAGTTGCAGGGCTGATTGCATCTGTTCATCAAGGCGTTCCCCTGTGACCATCGCCCCGATCGCAAGCAACATTGCTACGCCGGTAATGAGTAGCGCACCGTATCGTAACGATTCAGCAATAGGAAAACGCAGGACGCCGAAAACCCCCAAGCCGAAGAGGGCACTAGCCAGCGAAGTTCTAGAACCGGTTAAAATCAGGAAAAGTAGTGCTGCACCGGCAATCGACCACAAAAGAGCTCGACCTCGCTTGGCATATGCGGCAAGGGCAAACGCTGAGAGCAGTAGGAGCGTGCAATTCATACCTTGCTGGTTGGGGTGTAACGTTCCTGAGAAACGATATCCTCCAGCCCAGGGCCTGAAGTTGCCGAAGCGAATTTCCGCTAGCACGCCAATGAATAAGTAGGCCGCTGTAGTGAGAACCACGAACAGCAGCAAATCCTGCATGCTAAATCGTCGCGCCATGGTAACGGCTCCGAAGAGTAGCAAACCAACTGCCACAACGCGCCGCAAGGCGAGTGAACTTTGCCCCGACCAAGCAATGCTGACAAACATCATGAGCAAGAAGGCGACACTCAAGGCTCCTAGCCAACCGTTCAAACGCAACTCTGGCCCACGGAAATTCACGAGGGTTGCCGCCCCCGCCATGCCAAGCAAGAACAGGCAATATCGTCGTGCTTGACTCCCCGAGGAGACCGCTTCGGCATTGACGCTGGCTGCGAGTTCCTCCTCGCTACCGTCGCCTGCTCGGGCGGCCTCATTGAATCGCAAACTCTCATCCAGCCTATGCGGAGTTGAGATAAAAAACAGCACCGCCAGCAACGCCATGAGCGCCCAAGGCCGCCTCGCAGGGGCAACATCTTCTTCACTTGGGGGTATGCTGTAGTAGCGCTGTTGTGTCATCTATCCGAGCCTCCCGCGTTCACTCGCTCAGGGGAGAGCTCGCTTGATTGTGCATGGCCGGACTGCAAAGCTAATTTTCGCAGGTAGTAAGTCTTAATCATCACCGCAGCAAGATCGCCGCTAAGCATACCGATCCCCACGCCTACCGGGCCCCAGACTCTCACGGCGTAGATACCGATTGTCGCTAAGCAAATCATTCGAACCACGCCGCCATGAATCATCAGCCGACCTTGATCGAGAGCGAACAGTCCCGAGCGCAACGGTATCAGCATTGCATTGACTAACTGTGCGAATGCAAGAGACATCACTAGAGCGTCGAGGCCCGCGTAGCTGTTGCTAAACACGGTTTCGACGAACCACCCGCCGAAGAAGTACATCACGCCGCAGAAGAGCAGCATCAACGCAGCGATGCCTAAGACGCAAGCGACCGCCGTCCGGTAGACCCCCGCGGCCCCAGACTCGCGATTGTTTCGCACCATTGCGGGTCCGAAGTAGTTGGTCGCGGCGATAAGCAACGGATTTGCCAGAAAGATTGCTCCTCCTGCTGCCGTGAGCCTCCCCACAGCGGCATCTCCGTAAAAATACCCCAACAACCACGGGTAGGCTCCATTGCTGCACGTGAAAAGAATCGTCCCGGCGAAGACATACTTCGACATTTTCCAGTTGCGAAAGAAATCGAGCTTCACTCCGCGACGACGTGGAAATGTCTTGGGCACCCATTGATGTGTCATCAAAGCGATACCTAACAGACATGCCAACCCGAGGATCAGGAATGCACGGGCCCCCGAGAGCCAGCCTAGCCATGCAGCCGTCCCAAGCAGAGTGAGATGCAGCCCTGTGACAAGCACATCGAGCTTGATGGCTGAGGCCATATCCATCCGAGCAAAGCTGAGCCGTCTTGCGTGTTCTCTAATTAAGAGAAAGCCAGCTGCCGCAGACAGTGCAAACAACAATCCGACGATTTGGGAGGCTGAGAATAATGCAGCCATGCTAAGTGAAACGGCTGCGACCGCGATAATCACTAGCAAATGAAGCAGTGAGTTCGCCTTGTATGCCGAATGCCGTCGAGCAGACATGTCGGAGCTGTACACGTTATACGGCGTCCAGATGAGAGCCATCGGCAGGCTCACGAGCATAACAACGATGGTCATGCCCTTCCCATACACGCCGAGATCGGCCTCAGTGCAGAAATTGCCAAGAATGACAGTCGTGAGGAAGTTCCCCCCGCTCACTATACCCTGGTCGAATATCGCGAGCACCGGTAGTGCCGAGGCTCCAATCGCAAGGCGTCGCCACAGACGAGAATTCTCGCTTGATACTTGCTCAGGAGACTTCTCAGCTTTACTGGTTGTTAAGTCTTCGGATGCCGTGGTGTCCAACGCAGGGGGCGCAGCACTCCCTGAAGTGGGATAAACAGTCGGCTGTGATTTTACCGTTAACGACACTTGGTTGCCTTACCAAAACTTCAACTACGCAGTTTAAAAAGTACCCTACTATGCCGTACGCTTACGGTCCCAAACGTCCATCTTGCCGACTTCTTACAGTTTCCGATCAACCCAAGCTGGTAAATAGTTACGACGACGAGTCATCACGGAGCCAACTACATTCATGCCATCCGAACGAAGCTGGCGGAGCGATTCGGCTGCTCGACGACTGCGTACTCTTTCGGAGCGTACAACCAATAGGACGCCATCCATAAGTTGTCCAAGTGCCAACGTGTGCATCATGTGTTCTGCATCGGGAAAATCGAAAAACACGATTGGGTACTCGGCACGGAGCTGCTTGAGGAGATTCTCGATTCGCTCCGTCTCGACGCTCGCACGTTCCAACAAACCATTACCACCTAGCGTCATCAGGTCGAGGCCGTTGACGGCCGCTTGCTGAATACCGTCCTCCAGTGGAACTCGACCCGAGAGGACTTCCCCCAAGCCTGGCCCGGCTTCCACACCAAAAGCGGTAGCTACGCTGCTCTTGCCTGGGTGGGCGTCGACCAGCAGTACAGGCCCAAACTGCAAATCAGCGGCCCGAATCGCCATGTTGGCGGCTAACGTGCTCACGCCGGAGCCGCGTTCGCAGCTCGTGATACCGACTGTGTAGCCCATGCCGTGCGTAGAATCCATGCGTACGCGCAGACGCATCAGCGCGGCGTCATAGACTTCCGAGCCGCGGCGATGCGGTACATCTGCCGAAAGCTGTGAGCGTAACGCCGAATCGCCGTTGGCCATGAAGGGGTTGGCGTTTTCTAAAGCTTGCTGGGTACCGTAGACTTGTTCTGCCATAATTGAAATCGTTCGAAACGTGGTTTAGTGACTATCAGTTTGCCTGTCTACAATGGGAAGGATCGCTAGTAATCAGTGCCGCTTACGATTCCCGTTGTTGGTAGTAGTCGACTATGCAACGAAGACTCTGGTACCGAGGCAAGTACGGGCAAGTCGAGTACTTCTTCGACATCAGACTCGCGTCGAAGGCGATCATCGGATCGTTCCAGTCCTAACGCCAAGGCTAGTGGAGCAGCGGTACAAAAGAGAATTGTGGACAAACCAATGAATACTTTTGAAGGGCTGACAGGCTTACGCGCGAGCGTGGCATCTTGGATGATGCTGACGTTGGAAACCTCTTCACTCTCCAATTCCTGGTCGAAGCGAGCTTGCTCAAATTTCTCTTCGTATTGAAACACCTTGTTGCTGGCGAGAGTTACATCGCGGCTTAGCTCTGCCAGGCGGATTTCGTCGCTATTGAGTTTCACGAGTTGTTTGCGTACCTGCTCACGCTGTGAGACCAGTTTCTTGAGCCGCGCCTCGTAACCGGCAACCGTGGCTTGTTGCGTCTTGAAGTCTAGCGAAAGCTGCCGGTGAACCGGATTCACGTCGTCAGTAGTTTCTTGACGATTTGACTTCTGTTTGTTGACAATCGCTTCCGCCTGGTTCACTTGGTCATTGATAGATTTCACCAGGGGGTGCGACTCGCTGTACCGTGCTTCAAGGTCTATCTTCTTAACTTGTAACTCGTAGAGCTGGTCGCGGAGCAAGTCGGCACCCTGGTTGGGCACACTCGTTTGGGAAGATATCAGGCGAGCGGGCGTGTCAGACAGCTGCTCGAGAAGCTCGGTCATGCGAGCCCGTGAGGTTGCTAGCTCTTGCTCAGTCGAGTTACGATCATCGTCGATGCTACGCAAATGGCCCTCCAGCGTTGCGGCCCGGACTTCCACTGAAGCGAGGCCGAGCTCGCTTTTAGCATCGCGAAGCTTCTCTTCTGCTGCTTTCAGCCGGATACGAAGGATATCGTTTTGACCACCGAAGAAGTCGCTCGACTTTTGATTGCGGTGGATACGTAGATGTTCTGACTGGTAGACTTCAACGACTGCGGCGAGAACTGCTTGAGCGACTTCAGGTGATTTCGCGTCGTAGGTCAGCACGAGTACTGTCGAGTTTCGCTGAGCGTCCACGTCGAGATTTCCCTCGAACTGAATAACCGCCCGCTCCTCATCCTCCACCGGGTCGATCGATTGAGCAGCGGCTAAGGCAGAGCCAAGGATTCCTCGGAACCAGTCTGACATGGGATTCGATTTTTCTTCGATATCACCCAACGGGGCTCTCCCCATGATGACATCCGAACTGACGCGTTCAACGACTTTTTTAGCAAGCCCGCGACTACGAATCAGGTCTTTTGCGTTGTTCACTTCTTCTTCGCGACCGTTGTGCATGAGCGAAATGGTCTGGTCCGTTGTTGCCGTAGGATCTATGCCTACGGTTTGCCGCCCTACCTGCAGAAACATCTTCGCTTCAGAGCGATATTTCCGCGGATAAAAGAACACCGCGAGCGTACCTACGGCCAACGCAACCATGGCTAGCGTGATCGCCTTCTTCTTGTGACGAAAAAGCGCCTCGATGACCTGCCGGATACCGCCGGCTCCCCTTGAAATACCCATAACAACCTCGAAGTGACATTCCTGTGAAAATAAGTTTCCTACTACCTTCCTAATCCGTCATCCCTGTTAACAACTTCCTCTTGACCCACCGGTACTTAACGACCGACCAGCACCCCGCGAGCGGGCTTTCCTTCGTGTGATTCGTTTACCGAAGGAACCTCGCGGGAGCTGAGTTCTTGAGCCTCTTGCTCATCTTCTGCCGGGGCCTGTCCCGTACTCCCTGCGGCTTGCAATGCTGTCGCATAGATTGCCTTCATGGCTACTCGTTGGCCTTCCCATGTGTATTTCTTTGCTCGCACAACCGCCCCGCGACTAAGCTCTGCCAGTTTGCTGGGATCGGTCGAGAGATCAACGATGGCGTCGCGGATTGCTGTGATTGTTCGTTTGGGATTTGTGACTGGTACAGGAACAGCACACTCTAAGTTCATGATGTCTGCAGCGCCCTGGTGATCGAGCCCAATAATGGGC
This sequence comes from Adhaeretor mobilis, assembly GCF_007741515.1. Taxonomy (GTDB): domain Bacteria; phylum Planctomycetota; class Planctomycetia; order Pirellulales; family Lacipirellulaceae; genus Adhaeretor; species Adhaeretor mobilis. Next base: position 2,765,813 of record NZ_CP036263.1, on the reverse strand, counting down.
GTTCCAGCAGCGAGCGCTTCGAGAAGCCCCGTTCCTGAGGTGTCGCGGAGACTCGTGAATGCAAACACATCTGCCCACTGGTACTGGGGCAATTGCCACTGATAGTTGGGCCAGCCGATCCATTGAATTCGGTCGGCAACTGTGAGTTGCTCGGCAAGCTTCTGCCACGCCGCTAATCGGGGGCCCTCTCCCATCACACGGACTTGCACGCAGCAGTCCAGTGGCAATTCTGCCATGGCGCGTAACAGCAATGGCAAAGCCTTCCAGCATTGCAGCCGACCAGACCAAAGGATTTTCAGTGGCTTCGCCGTGTCGCGAGGAGTCCGCCGTACGGAAACTGGATCAACGCCGGTTTCCAGCAATACTTGAGGCGTGTGGTCGGCCAAGCCGGAGAGTGCTGTTCTGGCACTTTCACTGGCTACGGCAACCATGTCTGCCGAGTTCAATGCCTTCTTGACCAAACGGCTATGGCGTAATTGCCAGGAATTCAGTGCGTTGCGAGCTATTTCTCGCGCTCCGCCCATGAAGTGAACTTGGCTGAGGAAACGACCTGGAAAATTGTGCGTCCCTCCGATCGGTCCCCAAATAAATGGTACACCGAGGCGCCAGCCATCGCTCGGTTCGCGATAGCCGCAGAAGCTCACATGATGGACCAAGGAGAAGGGCTGCTGGCTGTGCACACGACTGATTCGCTTGAGCACCCGTCGATGCCACAGTCGGTAGGCCAAATAAAACCCCCATGGAAGCCGCATGACAAAACGTTCGAGTTTGTTGAGCGGGATGGGTATCACCTCAATGGGAGGCTCGCCTGAGATTTGGATACTATCAAGGCGGTCGCTCTGCTCGCCTTCAGCACAGATGACCGTGGTGTCGTAATCTTCAGCCGCATGCTGTGCACGTCGCCAGCTCAGGCGCGATTCCATCGATGCTGCACGATCGTAGTGATACGTGAGTAGCAAGACGCGCGGTCGCGTGCGTTTCGATGATGGCGTCCGTTGAGTCATGGATTTCAGGTAAATTGGTGCATTCTAAAATTATCTACGCAATTGCAGCTTAACGCCTGGCAAAGCTGATTACCGCATGCCCCTGTTGAGCAGAAGTGAAGGAAGGGTGATGGCGATTAGCTTGGCGTCCTGTACGGGCGATTGTTGGTCTGCATAGGCAAGATCCATGCGAACCCAATCGTCAAACAACACATTGCCACGAGCGCTGACCTGCCAAGTACAAGTCATTCCCGGCGTGACCGCTAGGCGACGGCGCTGCCAGCCTAGGCAGGCCTGGGATTCATCAACGGGCAAAGGTCGAGGTCCCACAAGGGACATCTCGCCGCGAAGGACGTTCCAAAACTGGGGGAGCTCGTCCATGCTCGTCCAACGGAGGAAGCGACCGATCGTGGTCGTGCGGGGGTCGCGAGGCAATTTGAAAGCGGGGCCGTCCTGATGACTTAGGGGTCTCAGGTCAGCTTTTCGTTTCTCCGCGTCGGTACGCATGGTGCGCATTTTGACAATCTTGAATCGCCTGCCGCCCCGACCCTCTCGCTCCTGGAAAAAGAACACGGGACCGGGGGAACTCGCCTTAATCGCCGCGGCAGCTGCAAGAATTAGTGGCGAAGCGAGTAGTAGTCCCACCGAAGCCCCACCTAGGTCTACGAGCCGTTTCCAAGCGGGAACGGGCGCGGAGAAAAACCAGTCACTCGAGTCTTTATCGACTTCGCTGGAATCTCGTGCTCCCACCGTGGCGCCTTCTTCTTCGTGCTTTCGAGGTAAGTGCTGGTCCGGGTAGATGAGTACCTGACATTGTGGACGATCTGGCCCTGGAGGGTAGACTTCGCTCACATCCTCGGCCACCTTCCAAGCACCCTCGGCAGGGGTGTCGGGCAATAGTACGCCAACGCAATCCTTCTCGTACAAACCAGGTGTGTCCGTGATACGGAGGCGACCCTCCAGTACTCGAGACAAAAATGCAACATCCTTTTCAGCGGAGTGCGTCTCTGGAAGTCGAATCAATAGCAGCGAAAGAACCGACCGATTACGATCGACACGCATGCGCTCGCAGTCAGCGGCGAAGCGAAAGTCGGTTTCGTTGAGCAGGAAATTATCTGACTTACGTTTGCGTCTTCGTAGGATACGTGTATGGAACTTCTGTGCCTGACCTGGCGTCTTCATGATGATGTAATGTTCAAGGGAGGGAGAGTCTTTCTGTCTGATCAAAGGGCAACAACATCTTGTCGGGGCCCGCTACATCTACAACGAAACTGAAAAACGATCATGGACAAAGTGTGTGGTGATCGTGCTGCCTGCTTAACGAGGACCGGACAAGACGCAACGAGTGAGCTTCCTCTAGAAAAAGCGCGCCGAGGGTAGCGAGCGCCTAAGGAAAGCTACACCGTCGGTAGCGACTGCGGATCGTAGGAAAGCGTGAACTAAAACGAACAATGGGTAAACTAGAGGGACTGCACAATAGGTGAGACGCCTTCTCTATCCAGACGACAAAGCCGGATGAGTCCATTCATTTCGCGCTGCAGCTGCGCCATCGCTTCGCATGGAGACGGGGCACTTCGGGGGGAGTCGTATGATACTGATAGGGTATTCGTCCGCACTTGGGCACGGAGCGATTATAATCTGCGTACTATCACAATCGAGGTGTTTTTACCAGAAATATCGGAATTGCGGGTTGTATCAATGACTTATGGGAGCTAGTTCGCTACCGCCCGTTCCCGTGGATATCCTAGAAGGGGCAGACCCCAAGACTGGACTGGCTGCCCCCGTCTATCGAACTCCAGTAATCTGACCTAACTGACTACAGAACCGACCTTTATGACTCCTAGCAAGTCAGACCAAGTAATGGAAGCGACACCCCCAGCTGCCACGTCGGCGAGCGAGGCCCACTGCTTATTTGACGCCAAAAACGGACAACTAGTAGCAATCGATGAGCTGGCGGCAGCGTGGCTGGGGACGCCTGATTACAATTTAGCCGGGGCTACACTCGACGGCCTGCTCCCTGCTGAGGAGGTTCAAAATGCTTATGCGAACGCACTTTTGAGCCCCGGCACTAGGTCTAATCCTTGCCCTCTTGAACTCAGTACTCACTTAAACATGGGTGACTTAGTTCCAATTTTACAAATCGACTTTGTACAACTCAGGGGACTCCCTGCGGTGGGAGCACCGCTGGGTCAGGGGCTCTCGCAGGGCCACTTGCAGATCGAACCGGATCGAAAGTTCGTCCTGGCTACGATCAAGATTAAAGGTCCTGTCGAAAAATCAACTCACCGCGATGCACTTACGGGCCTGCTCGACAGGACGGCCTTGGATTCTGCACAAGTACTCAAAGAAGCACAACCATACGCTGTGCTTTTCGCCGATCTCAATGACTTCAAATTAGTGAACGATCAGCACGGTCATGCAGCCGGAGACGTGGTGTTGCAGGAGATTGCCCGCCGTTGGCAGGAAGCTATACGCGACGACGACTTGCTCGTGCGTTATGGAGGCGACGAGTTCGTGTTCGTGCTGCCACGACTCGAAAGCTTGACCGCTACGCTACCCATCGTAGAGAGACTTCAGCGCGCCCTTAACGAGCCCATCAGAGTGGGCGATCTGAAACTCTCTGTCGGCGTCGCGATTGGCGTCGCGATTGGAAACGGCGAGAGTTCCTCAATGGCCGAACTGGTCCACAAGGCAGACCGCGCCATGTACGCCAATAAGCCGGGTACTCTCAATGCGAGCTCTCGCTAGCTCACGTCGCTGCGGCTAGACGCTACCACCAGTTTCCGCCCGACTGGTGAATCAGATCGCTCGCCAGTAGAGTCGATGCGGCGTGGCAGAAGCAGGCGACAACCAGGAACGCCTGCCAGCGCAGGGGTATTTCTCCCTCGCAGGACGATTCGGCCGAAGCTAGTTCGCTGGATTCTAGCATGAGAAGAGGGAGCCTAACTGGCACGAGCCTAGTAGGCGTTCTCCTGTTTGAGAACAACCAGGACAGTCTTAAAGAGGATCTTCAGGTCCATCCACAGCGACCACTCGCGGATATAACGGTGGTCAAATTCCACACGCATTTGCATCTTCTCTAGCGTTTCCGTCTCGCCCCGCCAGCCGTTTACCTGAGCAAGCCCAGTGATGCCGGGCTTCACTTTGTGGCGAAGCATATAGCCATTGATGAGCGTGCGGTATTGCTCGTTGTGAGCCGTGGCATGCGGCCGAGGTCCAACCAACGACATACTACCTTCGAGTACGTTAAATAATTGGGGCAACTCATCGAGCGAAGTCTGACGAATCACTTCTCCGACCGACGTGATGCGGTCGTCCCCTTTGGTTGCCTGTCGAACCGTATTGCTCTCTTCATGGACGCGCATGCTGCGGAATTTCCAGACGTGGATCTCCTCGCCACTAAGCCCGTAACGCTTTTGCCGGAAGAAGATAGGTCCTGGTGAAGTGAACTTCACCATCGCCGCGACCGCGAGCATTGGAAGCGTTAAGAGCACCAATAGGGCGCTCGCTGCCACGAGATCGAATCCCCGCTTGATCACCCCATCGATTCCGCTGATGGGAGTTTCAAAGACGCTAACTACCGGCAGCCCGTCGATTTGACTCCAACGGGCGTGCAGCATCTGGAAGACGAAAAAGTCGGGCACGATGTACACGCTGGCTGTAGTATCGCCCAGCTTGTTGAGGTAGTCACGGATTCGGTCTTCAGCCCGCATCGGGAAAGTAATAAAAATGATATCGATTTTTCCCTCTCGCGCTGCGTGGACCAATTCGGCTAGGTCACCGCGATGCTCGCGAGCTTCGTCGAGTTGCTCGGCAGTGCGCGCCTCGGGTCGGTCGTCGTAGTATCCGGCGAAACCCAAACCGAGTTCGGGCGAGTTGCTCACATTGCGGGCAAGTTGCACGCCCAGTTTGTTTACGCCACAGATGGCAAACTGACGGGTATTTAGTCCTCGCCGACGCAGACTCCGGAGTACAAACCGCAGTAGCACACGGCCACTGGCCATGGCGATTGGAGTGAGGGTTAGCCAAACGACTTTGGTTTGATAGCTGAAATCGACGTTGTAGCGTGTCAGCAAACCCACGCCCAATACGGCAGGTGCCAAATAGAGCCAGTTGACGAGCACGCACCACAGCTCGTTGGAGAGGCGTGCCCCGCGCCAACTTCGGTAGAGCCCACTGATTTCCACCGCCACCATGTGCAGCAGCCATGTCGTGGCCCCCACTACGATGAGCGCCTCGACATGAGCCAGTTCAGAATATCGTGTCGCAGCAATAGTCGAGGCGAGAATCGCTGCCGCATCGAGCAGGCGATACGTGACATCAACGAGCGAGCGATGCTGGCGAACTTGAAATTGGCTGGAGCTAAACACGGCCGAGGGGATTCCGATTCAGAACGGTTTTTGTTTTCGTGGGGAGTATCCACCTGAAAAGTCTAGGATTCTCCTTCTAGCACGGCTTTCCGTTAGCACCAGAGACTGCCCTTTCTGCTCCGCTAGAGAAGCTACAATCCACACAGTCGGACCAATTGGCGGGACCAGTGGGATAGACCTACTGACCTAGGTTCGTAGTTCCGCCTTGAACCATCAGCGACTTGAACGAGCGTTCAGGCCGTCTAGAGGCGGAATTACAAACAGATTGCCGCACAGCTTTTTGGAAAGCTCTGGAACCAATTTGCATGCGCTTGCGTCTACTATTTTAGGCGATTTTGAGGCTCGCCTAGACCGTTGCTAGCCCTACCGCGTAGAACAGACACGCAGGCTCACGACCCAGTTAGAGAGAAAAGGCGTCTTGGAATGAGAATTATACGAACCGCAGTTTCTAAGAAGCTGACCTGTGCTGTGGCAGTACTCGCCATCACTACCGCTACGATTTCGCACCTTGTGGCTGAAGATCAAAAGAGCGTGCCGGAGGCGAAGAAGCTGATGCAGGATGGAAATTACAAGGAAGCGCTCGCCGCGTTCCGCGCGAGTACGCTCAATGAAGGCACTGATTCCAAACAGCTGATCGAAGCCTTCAGCGGCGCCGTCCAGTGCTATCACCAGCTCAACGAAGTTCACAAAATTGATAGCTACCGAGAGGCGGTAGCCAAACAGCACGATGAAGATTGGCGAGTGCTTGCCGCGGTGGCCGAGAGCTACCGCAACGTCGAGCACTACGGCTACCTGATCGCCGGCGAGTTCCGACGTGGCCACCATCGCGGGGGCGGGCAATGGAGCAACGCGACCGAACGCGATCGGGTGAGGCAACTGCAACTCTATGGCGAAACGCTGAACTTGCTCCGCTCCGGCGACAAACCTGAAGACAAAGAAAGCCTGCAAGACGTAGCAAATTTCCTACAGCACTACGCCAACGCTATGCAGCAAGGAAGAGGCTGGCGGATGCAACTGCTGACCGATCTCAGTGAGTTGCCGGATTACGACAAGAGCAACTCCAGCCATGGCAACAATTCTGGCGCCCCAGTTGTTGCCAATGGCAACCCCATCTACTACCAAGAGCCTGCCAACTGGGACGCATCCGCTAACGACGGTGAGCGCTGGCGGTGGCTCCTCGCTGAGCGCGTCCGCTGGATGCCTAGCACGGCACCCAGTGTGCTGTTGGAGCGAGCGCGATTCCTGCAATCGCAGTTCGGCGTGCAAACGATGGCGAGTTACTCGTGGTTCGGCCGCCAGCAAGATGCCGACGCTATGAAAGGAACCTACGCACTGCACACACTCAAAGAGAACGAGACGATTGCTCAACTCGCAACCGGAGTGAAACGATTTGAGTTGCCCGACGAGCACAACCACATCGTCCTGTTTCGCCAAGTTATGAAGCTTGACGAAGAGCACCGTGCGGGTAACTATCAGTCTGCTGCAGCTCAGCTCGCTAGCGTCTTTTCCAACCGTCGCCAGTTCCCGACAGCTGCCGAATTTCTCAAAGTGCTCGCTGACCAAGCCAAGCCGCAGCCTAACAATCATTACCGTCAACAATACGAGCAAATCGTCAAACCATGGGGCCGGCTTGGTTACACCGTCACCCAGCCGGCTGGGCGTGGCGCGACTTTGCAGTACCGCTTTCGCAATGGGGAACAGGTGGAATTCACTGCGCGGAAGGTCAAGGTGCAAGAACTGCTCGCCGATGTCAAAGCGCACCTCAAGAGCAATCCGAACAAACTCGACTGGCAGCAAGTTCAGATTGCCAATCTTGGCTACCGCATTGTTGAGAAAGGCCAAGAGAAGTATCTCGGCGAGGAAGTGGCCCGTTGGTCGGTAGATCTTGAGCCGCGCGACAACCATTTCGATCGTCTAGAAAAAATCTCCACGCCGCTGCAGAAAGCCGGCGCGTACTTCATTACCGCTAAGTTGAAAGACGGCAACGAGCACCGCGTAATCGTGTGGCTCACAGACACGGCGATTGTGAAGAAGCCACTTGAGGGCAAGGCACTATACTACGTTGCGGATTCAGTCACCGGCAAACCGTTACCCAAGTGCAACGTCGAGTTCTTTGGCTACTGGAACAAGCACATCGAGAACAATCGCCATGAAGTGCTTACGAAACAATTTGCCGAATTCACCGACGATAATGGCTTTGTTGAGCTACCTGTACAAGAGGAAAGCAACCAATATCAGTGGATCGCGACAGCCACAGACCAAGCAGGGAGGTTTGCTTTCTTGGGCTATAGCGGAGTTTGGTCGGCCAATTACCATGACCAGCAGTACAAGCAGGTCAAAGTTTTATCAGTCACTGATCGCCCAGTGTACCGTCCTGGCCACAAGGTGCAGTACAAGTTCTGGGTGCGAAATGCTCAGTACGATAAGGCCAATTTTGATAAACAGAGTGAAGGTGGTAAAGCAAATGGTGTCGCAGAACCCTCGCGCTTCGCGAACCAAAGCTTTCAGATTGAGATTCGCAATCCCAAGGGTGAGAAAGTTCACACCACCACGGTCACCGCTGATGCCTACGGAGGCCTCACAGGTGAGTGGACCCTGCCCGACGACGCCACGCTCGGCCGATACAACCTGATGGTCGTTCACCATGGCGGAGGAAACTTCCGTGTTGAGGAGTACAAGAAGCCTGAGTACCAAGTCACAATCGACGCGCCAGATGAGCCGATCTCTCTGGGAGACAAAGTCACTGCGACTGTCAGTGCAAAGTACTACTTCGGCTCGCCCGTCACGGAAGCGAACGTCAAGCTGAAGGTCACGCGTAGCGATTACAACCAGCAGTGGTACCCACCATCTCCCTGGGATTGGCTCTACGGCAGCGGCTACTGGTGGTTCACTCCCGATTACCACTGGTATCCTGGGTGGTCGCGTTGGGGTTGTGGCCGACCTTGGCCCTGGTGGGTTTGGCGACAGCCAACACCGCCGGAAGTGGTGCTAGAGCGTGAAGCCGAGATCGGCGAAGACGGCACCATCGAAGTGGAGATCGATACGGCACTCGCCAAGGAGTTCCACTCCGACACGGACCACCGCTACGAGATCACCGCAGAGGTGGTCGACCAATCCCGCCGCACGGTCGTCGCCACAGGAAAAGTGCTGGTTGCCCGCAAACCGTTCCAGGTATTCCTGTGGGCCCATCGTGGGTTCTATCGTAGTGGTGATACTATCGAAGTGAGCGCCGCCGCCCGCACGCTCGACGGTAAGCCAGTTCCCGGCGAGGGGAAGCTGCGCTTGCTGAAAATCGCCTACGAAGATGGCAAACCGGTTGAAAACGAAGTCGCCACCTGGGACTTGGCTGCCAACGAGCAGGGCCTTGCCAATCTACAAATCACAGCGGCCGAGCCCGGGCAGTATCGATTGGCTTACCAGCTCACCGATGCCGAAGGCAGTTCGATCGAGGGCGCGCAGGTGCTCACCATTCGCGGCGACAATTTCGACGGCGGTGACTTCCAGTTCAACGATATCGAAATCGTCGCAAACCAGAAGAAGTACGCCCCTGGCGACAAGGTCGAGTTGCAGATCAGCACCAACCAGAGCGGTGCTGCCGTGCTACTCTTCTTACGCCCCTCGAATGGCGTTTACCTGCCACCGAAGCTCGTGAAACTGAAAGGCAAGAGCACGGTCGTAACCTTCCCAGTATCTGCCAAGGACATGCCCAACTTCTTTGTCGAGGCAGTCACGGTTCATCACGGACGCATGCACGAAACAGTGCGCGAAATCTACGTGCCGCCGGCAGACCGTATACTCAAGGTCGAGGTCGTCCCCTCGGCTACTAGCTATCTTCCTGGACAAAAAGCGACCGTGCAGCTGAAGCTTACTGACACTGATGGAAATGCCTTCATCGGTAGCACGGTGCTGACGGTGTACGACAAGTCGCTGGAGTACATCTCCGGCGGTAGCAACGTGCCAGAGATAAAGGAATTCTTCTGGAAGTGGCGGCGCAATCACAACCCACGTAGCGAGACCAATCTCGCCCGTCATGAAGCGCCGCTGGTGAAACACAACGAAATCCACATGAACAATTTGGGCGTGTTTGGCGAGAGTGTTATAGACCTCGTCACTTCGACCGCTCAAGGTGAGGGTCGGGGTGGTGGTGGCTTCGGGGGCGGGGAGTACGGACCTAGAAGGCTCAGCAAAAGCATGTCGTCTCGCTCGAGGTCTTCTGGCATCGCCGATAATGCCATGCCCATGTCTGCTGCCATGCCCATGATGGAAGGGGCGCAGGAAGAATCTAGCCCTGGTCAATTCGGGGATAAGCGTGATGATTCGGGATCAGGAGCGCCCGAGTACGTTGAGCCAACCGTACGAGAAAACTTCGCCGACACAGCCTTCTGGAGCGGCGCATTGGAGACCAACTCCGACGGTCTTGCGGAAGTCGAATTCGATATGCCGGAAAACCTCACCGCTTGGAAGATCGCGGTGTGGGGTATGGGGCATGGCACACGTGTTGGGCAAGCTTCTACCGATGTCGTGACGCGGAAGAATCTCATTATCCGTTTGCAAGCCCCGCGATTCTTCGTCGAGAAGGACGAAGTCGTATTGTCTGCCAACGTGCATAACTATCTGAAAACGTCGAAGCAGGTTCGCGTGAAGTTGGAACTGGAAGGCAACGTGCTAGAAGGTCCCGAGCAACTGGAAACCACGATTGAAGTGCCCGCCGATGGCGAGCAGCGCGTCGATTGGCGTGTGAAAGTCACCGGCGAAGGCACCGCCGTCGTGCGCATGAGTGCGCTCACGGATGAGGAATCCGACGCCATGCAAATGAGCTTCCCGGCCTATGTGCACGGGATGCTGAAGATGGTAGCCTTCACCAATGTGATCAAGCCGAACGAGAACAAGGGCCAGTTCACGTTCACCGTGCCCGCGGAGCGCCGTCCCGAGCAAACCCGCTTCGAGCTGCGTTACACGCCCACGCTCGCCGGTGCGATGATTGACGCCCTACCCTACTTGGCTGATTACCCGCACGGCTGCACGGAGCAAACGCTCAATCGCTTCCTACCGACGGTACTCACGCAGCAAACACTCATTCGCATGGGTGTCGATCTGGCAGATATCGAGAAGAAGCGCACGAATCTCAACGCCCAAGAGATTGGCGATGACGTGGAACGTGCGCAGGATTGGAAGCACCTTGATCGCAATCCGGTTTTCGACGATGCAGAGCTAACCAAGATGGTCAAGGCGGGCGTGAACAAGCTCACCGCGATGCAGCTTTCCGACGGCGGCTGGGGCTGGTTCAGCGGGTGGGGCGAACACAGCAGCCCCCATACAACGGCTACGGTCGTGCGCGGGTTACTGGTTGCTCAGAAGAACGACGTAGCAATCGTACCCGGCGTGATCGACCGCGGCGTCGATTGGCTCTTGCGTTATCAGAAAAACGAGCTTGAACAGCTCGACAATTGGGATCGCGAGAAGGATGCCAAGCGTGACAAGAGTAAGGCAGCGAAGCGACGTGCCGATAACTTGGATGCGCTGGTGTATCTGGTGCTCGCCGAAGCGGATCGCAATGAAAAGGCCACCAAGAGCAACAAGATGCGGGACTATCTCTACACCGACCGCACTGATCTGGCCGTCTATTCGCTGGCTACCTACGGCTTGGCCCTGGAGATGCAAGACGAAGACGAAAAGCTCGCCATGGTGATGCGAAACCTGAGCCAGTACGTGAAGCAGGATGATGAGAACCAAACCGCTTGGCTAGACATTTCCGGCGGCTACTGGTGGTACTGGTACGGCAGCGAGTACGAGGCCCAGGCGTACTACTTGAAGCTACTGGTCGCTGAGAATCCTAAGAGTGAGGTTACTCCGCGCCTCGTAAAGTACCTGCTCAATAATCGCAAACACGCGACCTACTGGAATAGCACGCGCGACACAGCGCTGGTTGTCGAAGCGTTTGCCGATTATTTGGCGGCAACAGGTGAGGGCCGCAGCGAGATTGAGCTAGAGGTCTGGTTCGATGGCGAGCAGAAGAAAACCGTCACGATCAACTCGGACAATCTGTTCACGTTTGACAACAAGCTGGTCCTTGAAGGTGCAGAACTCGAAACGGGCAAGCATACCGTCGAGCTTCGCAAGCAGGGCGAGGGGCCGATTTACTTCAACGGCTACCTTACCAACTTCACCCTGGAAGACCCGATTGCAGCGGCTGGACTCGAAGTGAAGGTCCAGCGTAACTACTTCAAGCTTGTACCCGTAGAAAAGGAAATCGACGTGGCTGGCAATCGCGGGCAAGCCGTCAGCCAGCGGGTTGAGAAGTACGAGCGCGAGCCAATCGTGAACCTCCAGGAGCTCACCAGTGGCGATCTTGTGGAGGTCGAGCTGATTGTCGATAGCAAGAACGATTACGAGTACATCCTGCTCGAAGATCGCAAACCGGCTGGTTGCGAGGCGGTGGAAGTCCGCAGCGGATACAACGGCAACGCATTGGGGGCCTACGTGGAGTACCGCGACGAGCGCGTCAACCTGTTCGTCCGGCGACTGGCCCGCGGCAAGCACAGCGTGAGCTACCGACTGCGGGCGGAGATCCCCGGAAAATTCAGCGCACTGCCGACCGAGGTGTCCGCTATGTACGCTCCGGAATTGAAGGCCAATAGCGATGAGTTTAAGCTGCGGATTAAGGACTGAATTATCTCACTAGCCGCGTCCCACGAGTTACCGGTGCCGTGCGACAAATCTCCAGCGACTTGTTAAGTCGCAGCTAGAGGGATTATATTGCGGGGAATCGCTAGAGCCTCGACCCTTGAAAGGATTCACGCCATGCCAGTAGTTGCCGAAGAACAGGTTCTTGTTGTACCCACCTCAAAGTTCCACAAGCTGGGACACTTCCAGGGGTTCTCGAGCGAGGTGGATCGCTACCTGCCGGCGCTGCTCGAAGGAGACGATCTGGCGTATCGGCCACGTGGGGAGATGGAAGAAGATCCCAGCTTCAAGCAACTCATTCCTTATGTGTTGTTCCAATTCACAGATTCGACGGACGTGAAACACGTATTTCAGTACGCTCGCGGCGGTGGCGGGGGAGAGAAACGTCTCCATGCGAAGCGCAGCGTCGGCGTAGGGGGGCATATTTCCTCGGACGACGCCGGCGCGGGCACTGCCGACGACGTGTATCGCGAAGGCATGCGACGGGAGATCGAAGAAGAGATCGCCATCAACACCCCCTACCAAGAACACTGCGTAGGACTCCTTAATGACGATGAAACCGAGGTGGGTAAAGTACATTTAGGGGTCGTCCACCTTTGTGTAGTCGAGTCGCCGGGTGTTGCCCAACGCGAGGACGACATCACTGACGCAGGGTTCAAACCGGTCGAAGAACTTCTCGCTGACATCGACGGTTTCGAGAGCTGGTCACAGATCGTACTACGAGCGATGTACGGTTAGGGTTACGCTGCTAAGCCGCAAGCGACACGATTCCTCTAGTTATCGAAGCCGTCGGGCAAACTTCTTCGTATAATGCAGCTATGCCCGTAGATCTGCCTATCTACCTCGACAACCACGCCACGACTCGTGTTGATCCGAGGGTTATCGAGTCCATGCTGCCGTATTTCACGCAGCAATATGGAAATGCCAATAGCAGACATGCTTTTGGGCAGGAAGCAGCTCAGGCTGTCGATGTGGCACGCGAGGCGATAGCCGCGAGCATCGGGGCAATGCCTGAGGAAATCGTGTTCACGAGCGGTGCGACCGAGAGTAACAACCTTGCAATCCGCGGTATCGCCGAGCACCCGCGCCGGCGCGGCGACCCCCTTGTGAGTGTGCGTACGGAGCACTCCGCAGTGCTCCAGCCGCTAGAGAAGTTGCAAGGAAAGGGGTTTGAAGTCTCGCTGCTGGGCGTCGCTCAGCACGGCACCTCAGAAGCGGGCCGCATCGACTTAGCCGATTTGGAGTCATCGCTGCGAGACGATACTACGCTCGTGAGTATCATGCTGGCGAATAACGAGATCGGCGTAATCCAGCCGCTGGCCGAAATTGCCGAGCTATGTGGCAAACGGGGCATCCCGTTGCATTGCGACGCAACGCAAGCGGTCGGGAAGATCCCCGTTGATGTGAATGAACTGGGCATCGACCTGATGAGTTTCACTGCGCACAAAATGTACGGGCCCAAAGGGATCGGTGCCCTCTACGTGCGCCGCAAACGCCCTGCCCTGCGAATGAGCCCACAAATTGTTGGCGGTGGTCAACAGTCGGGCCGCCGAAGTGGCACGCTCAATGTGCCTGGGATTGTGGGCTTTGCTCGTGCATTGGAGCTGTCTATTGAACAAATGGAGGAGGAATCTACACGGCTGACTCAACTGCGTCTGCGGCTTCATGAAAATCTTGTCGAACGCCTCGGGACTGAAGGCGTCATGCTCTGCGGGCCGGAATATCGGACGAAAAACGAGCTAAAACAACGCCTGCCTGGTAACCTCAACCTCGCCTTCCCTGGAATCGATGGCGAAGCCCTGCTACTGGAAATGCCCAATCTAGCACTTAGTTCCGGAGCGGCCTGTTCATCGGCAGATGCCTCGCCTAGCCACGTACTGATGGCCCTCGGTATGAAGGAAGATGCGGCCCGCAGCACGCTGCGTTTTGGAATAGGAAGATTCAATTCAGAGGAGGAAATCGACTTTGCTGCTGAGCAGGTTGCGGCCGCTGTAGCGAGGCTCAAACAGCTACAGAGCAGCACTGGAAGCTGATTTCCGACTTTCCCTAGACGGCCCGATGGTATATCCTTAGTGGTAGCTGCAATGCAGCCCAATCGACCAAATTGATCCACTGTTGGGTCTCAACTAGGCCATAAGTTACCAACGATTCTTGACTGAAGAGGTACCCGAAATGAGCGTTCTCATCACTGAAAAAGCAGCTTCGGAAGTGAAGCGAATTATGGAAGACCAGAAGCTCGGCGAAGGTGCCTTCCTGCGTGTCGGCGTCACCGGTGGCGGCTGCAGCGGGTTCAGCTACGCCCTGGGCTTTGACAAGGGCGAAAACTACGACGCCCAAGCGGACGCTAAACACGAATTCCACGGCGTGCCTGTGGTGGTCGACAAGAAGAGCGCCCTGTACCTCGATGGCACCACAGTCGATTTCTACGAAGGCATCGACAAACGCGGCTTCACATTCGAGAACCCCAATGCCGTGAAGAGCTGCGGCTGCGGCAGCTCGTTCCAAGCCTAGTTGAGTCGAGTTAACACTAGGAAAGCTCAAACAAGTCAAAGCACGAGTCGGTCTACTTTAGGTGGAGCGGCTCGTGTTGCTTTTTGTAGTACCCGGAATAACCGGCACGACCTAATTAATGCATTCAGCTTGCTGCAACTTCAATCGCATTGTGTCTAGCAACGGAAATAGCGCCGTTCAGCTAGGCGATTCAGGCCTAAATTTTCAATAGCCCATTTGTTAATTGCCCGCCCCAGCTTCCTGACCAGCCACCAGTCTCTTACACCTGAATTGTCCATCACCATGCCGACCTTCATTCGCCGACTCTTGCTCGATGAAGATGGCCCTACGGCCGTCGAATACGCTGTCCTTCTCGCACTTATCGTGATCGCGTGCATTGGTGCAGTGAAAACACTCGCACAGAGCACGGCCGACAGCTACGACGAATCTGCTGCCCAACTAACCGGAGTTTTTGGTTCCTAGGGCTGTCGCTTAAAGCCAACTCTGACCTGCCAAATCGGCAATTGTGGCTCACACGATGAGCATTGCGTCGCCATAGCTATAGAAGCGATACTCCTCGACGATTGCCCGTTCGTACGCTTCGCGAATCAGCCCGGTTCCACCAAAGGCTTGAACTAGCAGGAGGAGTGTGGTCCTTGGGAAATGGAAGTTTGTCAACAAGGCATCTACTAAGCGATACTCGTAAGGCGGACGGATATAGAGGCTCGTTTCGCCCTGCCAGGACTCGATCGACTGACCTGCAGTGATGTCTTGAGCGATCGCGGCACTCTCTAAGACACGTGTGCTGGTGGTGCCCACGGAAATAATGCGGCCCCCTTCTGCTCGCGTAATGTTAAGCTCTTCAGCAGCTGGCTGACTCAAGTCGCCCCATTCCGAATGCATGTCATGCTCCGCGGGGTCGTCCACAGCTATCGGACGAAACGTGCCCATACCGACGTGCAGTGTCACGGCTGAGGTACGGACGCCCGTTTGGGCGAGGGCTTTCAGTAGGTCCGTTGTGAAATGGAGTCCCGCGGTCGGTGCCGCAACGGCCCCAGGATGCCTTGCAAAGACCGTCTGGTAGCGGAGCACATCGTCGTCCACCATCCTGCCACCACGAATGTACGGCGGCAACGGAACTTGCCCGACCTTAGCGAGCAACTCCTCAGTGGGCACTTTCTCATCCGGTCGGGCTAGCCACTGGCCGTTCCCGGTTCTCTCGACTAGCCAGAGCTTGGCCGTCTCGCGTCCATCGCGATCCAACAGCATGACCGGTTCAGGTTCGTTAAGTCGCCCTCGCGTCTTGCAAACAAGTCGCCAATCGCCCTCTGCGGTTTCCCCCAGAAACAGCCCCTGCCAGCGTCCTCCTGTGCCTACTCTTATACCACGCAGCTGCGCTGGAATGACCTTAGTGTCATTGAACACCAGTCGATCGCCTGTACTAAGCAATTCCGGTAGATCGCGCACGTAGAAATGCTCGATGCTTTCCCGCTGGCGATCTATGACCATGAGACGAGCGTCAACGCGTTTTTGTGCCGGCTCCTGAGCGATTAGCTCCTGAGGTAGCTCGTAATCAATCCATGCTTTTTCCATTGGAATTCGAAGTCGTCCTCTTCACTTTTTCACACTGGTGAGGGTTCTTGCCGAGCTAAATTACGCGATGGGTTCGGGCAAGATCTGGCCTCAGCAAATCTGAAGCCAAAAAAATTTTTGAAAGTTGCTAATCGCTCGAAGTCGTTATGGGCCAGAAACATAAAACTTCGACGGTCGGTATCGGCCTAAAACGTCATGTTGACCGATCGGTAGTCACGACTATGTTACATGCCTGTGGGAGGAAATGGGGAGTTTTGGAGAAAAATGGTTCTTACTGGGCTTTACCGACGATCGCTGGATGACAAACAGCGTTTAGCACTGCCTAAACCCTTACGCAGCAAGGTGTTAGAATCTGAACCGATGTATGTAACACCTGGACTTGATGGGTGCATAGCAGTGTACCCTGAACAGGCCTTTGCCGCACTGGCTGAAAGGTTGGCAATCGGATCTCCGGCAGCAAAGGAAGTTCGTGAATACAGCCGTCTTTTCTACTCACAAGCCTCGTGTGTGGAGATTGATCGACAAAGTCGAATTCGTATTCCGCAATCCCTACTAGACTGGGCAGATGTTTCCGTTGAAGCCGTCGTCGTGGGCGTTCGCGACCACCTTGAGATCTGGTCGGGAGAGCGGTGGGAGGAATTTGTAGCCAGCCGAGATCAGCAGTACGAAGACTTGGCCGTAACGGCATTTGCTCCCCAACCTGCCATTGATCCAACAAAAATAGCAGCCGATACGGCGGCAACGCTGGAAGCACCCTTAAAGCCGCAGCCGAAGTAAACCTGCCTGAAGGAGTTTGAGAAGTCTCATCGAAGCCCGCGTTCTGCTCTACCAGCGCCAGCACGGCCACAGGTTGGCGCCGCGTTGAGTAGAACCCAACGGGGCAACTCGCTTATGGATATTCAGAGAGTTGCCCTTGCTCTTGTGCGACTTTGCTCCGGCAACGTCCGCAGGCCAGCCGACCCCATCGCCAGGAAGTCATGGATTGACTTCTCTGGTTTGGGGCGTGGGCCTCTCGCGGGAGACCCACCTCAGCGACTATGCTGAAGTGGATGACCAACGAGACATGCCACATCCCTGTTCTTACTCAAGAAGTTCTCGAAGGACTTGCCCCCGAGCCTGGCAAGTTTTTCATCGACGGCACCTTCGGCGGTGGTGGACATACGCTGTTGTTAGCCAAAGCGGTGATGCCCGGCGGTCGGATCATTGCACTCGATCGCGACCCCGAGGTCTTCACGCGTAAGCCGGAAGAGCTCGCTTCGCTCCCTGTCGACTTTGCCGTTGGCAATTACTGCGACCTGCCCGATTACCTGCACCAAAAGCAGATCACCGGCGTCGACGGCATTCTCCTCGACCTCGGACTTTCAGGTGACCAGCTGGCCGACAGCCAGCGCGGCTTTAGTTTTCAAAGCGACGGACCGCTCGACCTCAGGTTCAACACCGAAGAGGGTGAGCCTGCGTGGAAGTTGCTAGCCAGACTGAAGGAGGAACCGCTCGCCAATCTCATTTATGAGTACGGCGAGGAACGTTTCAGCCGTCGAATCGCGAAGCAAATTGTCCAGCGTCGCGAAGAGAGCCCAATTCGCACCACAGGAGAGCTAGCGGACCTAGTACGTCGGTGCATCCCGGGGAAAGTGAAAAGTCGAATCGATCCGGCCACCCGTACGTTTCAGGCGTTGCGGATCGCAGTCAATCAGGAGCTCGAAGCCTTGAGAATCGCCCTCCGCGACCTGCCGGATTGCCTAAATAAGGGCGGACGGATGGTAATTATTAGCTTTCACTCCCTGGAAGATCGTATGGTTAAGTGGGCCTTTCGAGACGACGAGCGACTGCACGTTATCACGCGCCGCCCCCTCGAAGCCACTGACCAAGAACTAGCCGCCAATCCGCGGGCAAGAAGCGCCAAACTTCGCATAGCGGAACGCACAGAGTAAACTAGAGCAGAATGACTGAGCCGTTGAAACTTCCTGACGACCGCCCCATCCCACGCAGCGATGCTGCGATCGGACTGAGTGTGCTAGGCTTGCTAGCCGTGACTCTATGCGGCAGCCTAGTCTATCGCTTGGCTGGTCCTTCAACGGGACCGCAAACTTTGCCGACTCCAACCGTGGTGCTATCGCCCGAGGTGAGCGAAGAATCGCTAGCAACCTCGGGTGAACATTCTTCGGTTAATCCCGCTGGCAAAGTCGATGTAGAAACACTCTTCCAGCAGGACAGCGAAGTGGCTCCGGCAAACTTCTTAGACAGCACTCAACAGTAGTCAGAGGGCGACGCCTCGCCCGGTTCTCCACGACCGCGGCGCCCCGAAATTTGCTCTAGCGAACGGTCGTCTGTCCCATAGGTGTTGGGCTTTGCTGACCTGGTACGGCAACCGCTGGGCGTTGCTGCTGGTGCGGGTACGGTGCCGTCGGATTCGCCATCGCTGGGTAACTCTGCTGGGCAGGGCTCTGTTGAATGTAGCCAGGCTGTTGGTATGTTGGCTGAGCTTGGGCTCGCGGTGTGAAGCGGGCCACCTGTGGGACGGCGCCACGCTGAGCGACCTGCTGCGCTGGCCCGTTTGCAGGGGCCGCCGTTTGCGGGCGACCTTGAATTTCCGCGAGCAAGTGACGAGCCTGCTGCAGTTGTGGGTCCATGTTGGCTGCGATCGACAGGTGTTGGATTGCTTCAGCAGTGCGGCCACGTTCTTTCAGCAGCACTCCAACGTTGTACTGAGCAACTGCAGGTGGGTTGACGGCAGCCATGTGAGCAATCGCCGGCTCGATCATGTTCATTTCGATCAGCACCTTCGCAACATTGTTGCGATACAGGGCTTTTCCGGGTTCAAGCCGTACGCATTGGTCGAGCACCCGCAGCGAAGTTTGCAGATCGCCCCGACGTGCAAAGCACAGGCCAAGGTCGTTCAACGCAGTGGGACTATTTGGGTGAGCGCCGGCAGCTTGGTGGTAGATCCGCAGTGCCTCGTCGAGATTCCCCTCGCGGTCCTCAAGATGTGCGAGTCCCAGCAGAGCTCCTAGATGGTTTCTCTGGATCGCCAGAGCACGACCATAGAGCTGACGTCCTTGCTCAGGGCTGCCGCCACGGTCTGCCATTTCGGCCATCGAGACGAACAACTCGGGCGTAGGCTCCACAGGGTCTTTAAAGGCGGCTTGCACGAGAGGCTCGGTAGCCTCCGGTGCTTGGGACTTCGACGCGAAAGGATTGGTCGTTAGCGCGGTAGTGACCTTCTCCGTAAAGCTCACCTGCTGAACTGCCCCGGCATGATCAGGGCCTAGTGCTTTGGCAAGGGCCGTCGGCTCTTGCTTGTTAAGCCCGAAGCCGCTCGTGGGAGCTAGCTCGGCAGTTTTAGGTCCTGTAGCCGTACAACCGACCGACATACCCGCCAATGCGAGCATGGTGTATGAAATCTTACGCACTTGAGTCTCCCCCTCAGAAGAAAAGCTACAGCGTCGCCCCTCCCGGCGACGCTGTCTTTGGCGATGCTCACAACGGAGCATTGCCCAAACCTCTATCTCACTTGTTATCTAGTCTCAGTCGCGAATTGAACTCTAATTGCCGCTAAGTCCGCCGGTGTGTGCTGGTAGCACGGGCAGAGGACGATTTTCGCTGAATCCGACGAAAGTCTTGTCCACCAAGGCCGCGGGACTTCCGACTTCGCGAACCTCGGTCTCGTTAATCACAGCTGGGTTGCCGTCGGTCGTGATATTTGCAGCAAACTCTTGCACCGATTGGACGCGTTGTGCGGTTTGCTCTTCTTCGCCGGTTCGTTGCACGAACAAGTTGCGACGCTGCATTGGAGCCTGCGAAAGCACCCATTCGGCCTTCAGGCGGCCCGACTCAGTGAGTTCTTGCGAATCGTTCTTGAAGTGGTAATCCCCCATCAAATTCTGACGACGCCAACCGTTGTTGACCATGCCGCAGAACGCACTGTTAATCCCTGAGCGGGCTGCAGGGATATACTGCGACGGCCACATAGAATTAGCCATGTATGACTGTTTGTAAGTGTAACCCGCCGTGGCATCTTGGCACTGAGCACTAGCTGCAGAGGCCATCAGAGATGCGAACAAAGTAATAGCAGCAATGGCTGGCGTCTTCATAGCAACAACGTCCTAACGAGGCTTGCGGCGGATCTTCAGGAACTGCGGGAGGCCAAAGTCGGAAGCGGAAACAATTGCCGCAGCTGTGTACTTGGCCCTACCTTCGTTAGCATCGACACGACCGCGCGGGCCGCTGCGCTACTTTTTAAAGTACCGGAACATCCCGCCTAGACACCCCATTTTAAGCTAGCAGTTCGTGTAAGCGTTCCGCTAAGCCGCTAAGGGGAAGTGCTAGGCTATCTTCCATCGCCCATTGGGAGAGCGAATAACGGCCTCAGCGTAAGAACCGTGGCGAGATGAACGCTGGCAGAATCCTTGCTCAGATAGAACTGAATCCGAGAAGCTTAAGGATTCATCGACGGGAACAGCTCATTGACCATGGTGATCGCTGCAGGGCCTACAAGGACCACGAAGATCGCTGGGAAAATGAAGATCACCAGCGGGAAGATTAGTTTCACCGCCGTCTTGGCGGCTTTTTCTTCCGCCATTTGGCTACGCTTCGTTCGCATCGAGTCGCTCTGCACACGCAGTGCCTGAGCAACGCTGGAGCCAAACTTGTCTGCCTGGATGAGAATGGCTGCGAGCGACTTCAGATCCTCAACGCCAGTGCGCGAACCTAGTTCGTGAAGTACGTCGTTGCGAGCGCGTCCCATTTGCAGTTGAAAGTTGCTTAGGGAGAACTCGTCGGAGATCACTTTATAACTGTTCGCCATCTCCTCAGAGACTTTTCGCATTGCCTGATCGAGACCTAGGCCAGCTTCCACGCACACGACCAACAGGTCGAGCGCGTCGGGCAGGCCGTAGAATATATTGTCTTGCCGACTCTTGCGAACGAAGAACAGTATCATCTCTGGCAAATAGAAACAGACGCCGGAGATCATACCCGCATAAGTAAGCGTATCGATAGTGAAACCCTTGGAAAATCCAACCGCCCCCCCGCCGATCACAAAGCCGGCCATCAAGCCACATATCTTGAGCGACCAGAACACCTGCGGGGCGTTCTCGCTACGGAATCCGGCTGTGTTTAGTTTCTCACGAGCCTTGCTAACTTCTTCTTCCGTCTTGGGTTGCAAAGGCTTGGCTAGCGCGGGCGCAACGCTGTCGATGGCGCGGCTCATAGCGCCACTTTTAGACTTTGCGCCCTTGAGCGGATCGCCGCGGCGACCGTTGGGCTCGCGATATTCGTCCAGACGCTCTTCCGCTCTAGGCTTTTTAGCAGCGAAGAAATCTAGCAGGCACCAAGCGCCGGCGGCAGCTGAGCCGAAGATCGCAAAGAAGGTGACGGTTTTGGAACTTAGGATTCCCGCAAGGAGAATAGTCATGTCAAACTCGGATGTTAACAATCTTACGAATTACGAGAGCCCCAAAGAGCTGCATCAACACACCACCAATGAGCATTTTCTTGCCCAATTCGTCAGTGAATAGCACCATGAGGTATTCAGGATTCAAACGGTATACAGCCACAAAAAGCATCGGTGGCAACGCTAATAGGACGATGCCAGAGAGGCGACCTTCGCCCGTGAGAGCTTGGACTTGGCCCCAGATTTTGAAGCGTTCGCGAATTAGGTGGCCAATCTTGTCGAGGATCTCGGCCAAGTCACCACCGGTCTGGCGTTGCAGTACAACAGCAGTAACAAAGAATTTCAGGTCGAGGTTGGGGACGCGTTCGCACAGGCTATTCAAGGCTTCCTCGAATGGAATACCCAGGTTTTGCTCTTCGAACACGCGACCAAATTCGGCGGCAATCGGATCGGAACCTTCGGACGATACGAGTCGGAAACCAGCCGCGAGGCTATGGCCGGCACGCAGGGCGCGGGCAACGAGTTCCAAGGCGTCTGGCAATTGGGCAGCAAACTTCCTGAGGCGGCGTTTGCGGCGGAACGTGAGCCAAAATAACGGCAAGGCCGCGAAGCACACTCCAACGATCGGGGCGAGACCCAGATTTAAGCCAGCAAAGCCGACCAAGAGAGCAGCACCAATACCCACGGCAGCCGACACACCTAGGAACGCCGTAACGCTCATCGTCACGTCGGCTTGTTCGAATAGGCGTGGCAAGTTGAACGTGCGAGAGAACACTTCTTCAACGAAGCCTTTTCCCTGACCACGTTGCTCCGCAATGATCTTGGCAACTTCCGATAAACTACCGGGATCGCCCTTGCCACTAGCACTCGTAAGCGAATTCAGGCGGTCTTCCATTTGCGAAACACTGTGGTCACGCATCATCATTGCAACGGCAACGAAGATTAGCGTAACAAACGCAAACACAAGGGCGATGATGAGATAAGTGGGTAGCATGATTGACTCAAGGGTCAGGATTTCGCTAGCGGATCGGTGAACGAACTTTGCTTCGTTTCAATCCCATCCGTACTGATTAATTTGTAACACTGCTGGATCGCAATAAACTTCTCTCGTAGTAAAAGCACCTGCCGGGGTTCCCCCTCCAGATTCCCCGACAGGCCACTTCTATTGAATGGAAATAGGTCTCTTTGTCTGTCGTCTAGTCGCGAAGCATGACGCGTTCGCGGAAAGCACTCGATGGTAGGCGAACACCGTTGGCTTCCATCCGTGGGATAAACGACGGGCGGATTCCGGTGGAAATAAAGTCCCCAACCGATCGGCCGTTCTCATCCACACCCTCCTGGATGTATTTAAAAATATCCTGCATGACGATGGTGTCTTGTTCCATGCCCATCACTTCAGTGATCGCAGTTACCTTGCGCGGTCCGCCGGAAAGGCGGTTTACCTGCACGATCATGTCTACGGCACTGGAAATCTGAGCTCGCATGGCACGTAGAGGCATTTCAAAGCCGGCCATCATAATCATGGTTTCCAAGCGAGCAATCGCATCGCGAGGTGTATTCGCATGGCAAGTAGTGAGCGAGCCATCGTGCCCCGTGTTCATCGCTTGCAACATATCGAGCGTTTCTGGACCACGGCATTCGCCGATGATGATCCGAT
Organism: Adhaeretor mobilis; assembly: GCF_007741515.1. Classification (GTDB taxonomy): domain Bacteria; phylum Planctomycetota; class Planctomycetia; order Pirellulales; family Lacipirellulaceae; genus Adhaeretor; species Adhaeretor mobilis. Next base: position 2,742,644 of record NZ_CP036263.1, on the reverse strand, counting down.
CAGGACGCATACGCAGCGAGTTTCGTACGAGATCCGTCGCTGAAATTTTCCCCTTGCCTTCAATATTCGGCGGGCGAGTTTCCAGACGGACGATGTGGTCTTGTTGAAGCTGCAATTCAGCAGCATCCTCGATCGTGACGATACGGTCGTCGTTCGAGATGAAGCTTGAAAGTGTGTTGAGAAGTGTCGTCTTACCAGAACCTGTACCACCAGAGATGATAACGTTCAGCTTGCTCTTCATGGCACCTTCGAGAAGCATGACCATCTCGGGCGTCAAACTCTTGTAGTTGAGTAGGTCTTCGAGCTTGAGCGGGTTCGAACCAAAGCGACGAATCGTCACGCTCGGGCCGTCGAGGGCAAGCGGCGGGATGATCGCATTCACACGCGAACCATCCGGCAGGCGGGCATCCACCATCGGACAGACTTCATCAACGCGACGTCCGACCTTCGACACAATGCGGTCGATAATTTGCATGAGGTGTTTATTGTCGCGAAACTTACAATCCGCCTTCTCTAGGCGGCCGCCATTTTCCACGAACACGTTCTTCGGGCCGTTGATCATGATTTCGCTGATCGAGGGCTCTTTCAACAGCATTTCCAGTGGGCCAAGGCCGAAAGTCTCGTCCAGGACTTCGTCGATGAGCTTGTCGCGTTCGTTGCGATTCAGGAACGTGTCTTCGCTATCGCAAAGATGCTCAACCACAAGGCGAATCTCTCGACGCAGCACGTCGCCCTCGAGATCATTCACGTGAGACATATCAAGCTTGTCCACCAGCTTCGAGTGGATTCGTTGCTTGAGCTTGTCGAATTCAGCGGCACGGTCTTCGCCCGGCTTGGGCAACTGGGTAGATACAGAGGACATGGATGGGGCTCGCTGCGGGGAAGTGGCTCTTTGCTTGCTTTACGCGTTACTTATCTTAATGGTCGCTGTAGCATCGACTCGCTAGCCGACAAGATACGCCTCGCCAGGCCTTGAATCGGCTACAGTTCTACGTCATATTTCAGACGCAAACAGCATTGCGACCGTAATCGCGGTATGTTGCGTCATGCAAACATAGCTCACATTTCGCAACGTTCACGGAGCTTCCCTAGGGAGGAGCCACCTGACCGATAAGAAGTGCCGAATGTGCGGAATGCACCGGCAAGAAGGGAGCCAACCGCTGGAGTAAAAGCCAGTGGCGCATCCTAGTAGCTCGGCCAACCTGGCTGAGCCATGGGGCGTGGGCACTCTCCCCTGCACTGACACTTCGAGCGACTAAGTGCTGGCGAACCAATCCCAATCAGGCTAGAACCAGCGGCACGGACATTCTCAGCCGAGCCGGCGTTCATATCGCTAGTTCACCCAGGTTCAGCGCCAGGAGGTACGTCATCGGTCTAGAATACCTTGCCCGTCATCTTGGCACGTAGGATCTGGCCACCGGAACGGGCGCTGTTGGCAACGGAGGGCGGCTTCGTGGTTGGCACTGATTTCTTCATCTTCCAAGCCAATAGCGGCGGTGGTCCCAATCTTGATTTCACCCGCGGCTACGCCGTGGGATAGAAAGGACAAATAGCGTCGAACTGCTACCGCTTCGGCAAGAAGTTCAACCAGCCGCGGCCGCGGCTTTCGCCGGCTTCGTCTTCTACGTGCTCTTTTCCACAGAGGGCATCGCCCAGGTCGCCGATGGCGCGGGTGATGCTAGCCTTGGGGGCGTGCTCGATGAGTGGTACGCCGTTGTTACGCACCTCGACCATGATGCGATAGTCGTTCGGTATCTGCCAGAAGATGTCACGCCCGAGGGTTTCCTGGGCCTTCTTCAAGCTAATCTGACCGCTCTCTTGTCCGACACGATTTACCACGATGCGTACTTTGTCGCGCAGATCGCCCTCGGCATCGAAAGACATCATCAATCGCACGACGTTACGCAAGCAGGGCAAGTCAAGCTGCGTGAGCATCAGGACCTCGTCCGCTTGTCGTAGGGCGAGCATGTCGAGATCGCCATAGCCCTTGGAGGTATCAATGACGATGTGCGTGAAAGTGGTTTTCAAGAGTCCGATGACTCGCGACAGGTCGTCGGGAGTGATCGAGCGCACATCTTCTAACTGAATCGGCCGCGGCAGCAAGTGAACGCCCGAAGAGTGCTTGGTAAGCGACTTCTTCAGTAGAGTAAGGTCCAAGCGGGCGACGTTCATGGCCACATCGGCCAGGGTGTACTCAGGGATGGCGTCCAAGAACACATCCGCATCGCCGAGGGCCAGATCGAGATCTAGTAGTACCACAAGATTCTCAGGTTCCGCAGCAAGAGTGCAAGCTAGGTTCACGGCAATGCTGGTCGATCCAACACCTCCGGTCGAACCAGCGATGGTGAAAATCTTGCAACCCTCGCCCTTGGTGCCAGGGGCTTGTCCCCCAATATGGTTTTTGACGCGCATTAGTGCGCTAGTGAGTTCCTCTGAACCCAATGGCTGCGTGAGAAATTCTTTTGCACCAGCACGCATCGACTTGAGAATGAGTTGACCATCGGCAGAACTGCTCGCCACAAGGACCGAGCAATCGGGCGACTTGGCGATTACTTCACCGATAAGTTCGGTGGCTCGCTCTGGATCGCTATCCATAGCGACAAGTGCGATGTCTGGCGAAGTTTGCTCGACAACATCTACGAAGAAGTCGTATCGAGAGCACTCTGCTTCTAGCCAGATAGTATCTAGCTCAAGAAGTGTGTTCTTAATAGCTTCCCGTGAAGAGTCGTTGGGATCGACAACAGCGATGCGTAGTGCGTTGGCCATGTGATGTTCGTATCAGGTCGCGAAACTGGGTAACAACCGGGTTGCACGCTAGGTCGCGCGAATCGTGCCGAGACTCATGCTTAATTTTGATTGGGCTCCCAACCTTGGCCTAGGCGGCAGGTTGGGCCAAGCCTATGAGAATAGGCCCGGTGTGCAAGCGTAGCTCACGAAGAAGCTACTTACTTCTGAACGTCGTAACCAATCGGTCCAATCAATCCGGGTGTACTCGTGCTGCGCTGCGGCTTTGGCTGGCGAGCGGTACGATAGTAAGGATTATTCCGAATACCCGACTGTACCGTACTCTCCTGACTGCTCTCCACCTGACCGCCTTGTTGTTGGGTGGCGGCCTGTTCAGGGCCAGGTTGCTGAGGCCCGGCAGCTGAAGCCTGGGGCTGAGCCCATTGTGAACGGAACCGTTGCACGGAAGGATCAGGCAACTGCTCTTGCCCCTGATCTTGATTGGCCGGCTGGTCGTTCAGCTGCAGCTCATTCGAATACTGCTGTTGCGGGTAACTCTCCTGGGCAGGTTCGGTACTGCTGGTTGGTTCCACGGGAGCCGGTTCGTAGGAGGGCTCCACGTTCATTTGTGGGGTCATTTGTGGCTGCTGCGGAGTTTCCATCGGTTGATCGCCTTCTTGGACGTATCCGTAGAAAGGTCCATCTCCCGGAGCAGGTGCTCCGGCGTAACCATCGGTCGCTTCGTAGCCTACAGGAGGTTGTTCCCCAACTGCACAGTCACCTGTTGCACAACCGCTGCTGGTACCACTAGGAGCAACACAGCCGCCTGCATTGCAACCACCGACACCGCAATCGCTTGAGCAACCGGCCCCCATTGCCCCGCACCCGTTACAGGCAGGGACTTCCAAGTAGCCCTTGCCATAGAGTTCGCAGCACGAAGGTGAAACCGTTTCCATGCCTGGACCACATTGAGGAACTTCGTGAGGATCAAGTCCATCAGCGAACTCTGGAGTGACCATAATTAGCAATTCGATCTCTTCAACGCGCTCTTCAACTCTGCGGAAGGCGGCCCCGACGTACGGCAGGTCGGCCAAGAACGGCAAGCCGCGTTGGCGAGCAATGACGCGGGTTTGGATCAAACCGGCAAGAGCAAGCGTTTGACCAGCGTTCATTTCTACGCCGGTGTCAACGAGACTGGTCTTGGTGGTGAATAGCGAGCCAGGTACCTGGCCGCTCAAATCGATTTCACTGATCTCAGGCCGTACTTCCAACCGAATGCGTCCGTTCCCTAAGACGATGGGTACAAAGTCAACCGTGGTACCGAACTCTTCAGACTCGACGGAGTTACCAGCGACGCCATTGCTCAGGGCGAAGAACACCTCACCACCTACATGGAACTTTGCAGGACGACCGCTCACAGCAACAACCGTCGGCTCTGCCAATGTCTTCGCGAGCTCGTTCTCCTGGAGTGCCTCCAAGAATCCGAAGAAGGAATCGTTCCCATTGATAACACTGAAGGCAAGAGTTTCACCCCCGGTGAGCGTGGTGGTCCCGTCGACCACAGCTGAACCTGCTTGAATGAGCCCAGCGGCACCCGAGGCAATGCCGTTGGCACCACTGAACTGAGCGAAGTCGAAGCCGAGTGAGCGTAGCTTTGTCCGCGAGACTTCCATGACCTTCACTTTCAGCAACACCTGCTGAACGCCACCAACGCTGATGTTATTGATTACTTTGGGTGCGTAATCTTCTGCCAATGTACGGATCGTGCTGACAATTTCTGGACGATCTACTTGACCTTCGAGTACCAAACTCTGTGAGAGCTTAACTACTTTGAGAGTCGATTCGGGGAACATGCGTTTGAGCGTTAGGTCGAGTTCGCGGACGTCTCCAAAGATCATGAGATCCACGGTGTAAACCTTGCCGTTCTCATCCCACAAGTTGATTTGAGTGACGCCTGGTTTGCGAGCTGCTATTTGCACCTGGTTCTCGCTGATCGGCGTAGCCGTAACGAGTTCCGGATTGGTTACCACTAAACGCGGAATACGCGTTTCAAGAGTGAGAATGCGACTCGTATTGACCGTCATTTCCAGGCGATCGTTTGCCTGAGAAATCTCACGTATGACAGAGGAGACTTCTTGTGCCTGCGTAACCACGGCAATGGAAGTGAGAAGCCCGACAACGCCTAGCGAGAGCGTACGTTGTAGAAGCCTGGCGAAAAGCGATTTAGAGTGGTACATCCGTGTACTTCCTTGTTGGGTCAAGTCCGACGACTGAGCGGGTTCAGCCAGCCGAAAACAAGCCAGGGCATCCTTGCCTGACCACCATTGCGGGAAATTGAAAAGGTTACTGGTCTTGCTAGCGTCTACTTGATCCGAAGATCAATCGGAAAATCGGCATCGGCATCGTTCTCAATCGGCTCTGAATCTTCAATCGGTGCCCCGATGGGTGGGGGCAACAAAGCAGAGTTGTTACCCGATAGGATCGGATCACCTGCCGCGGTGAACTCTATCTTCGAGACTTCGTCTGGGTAAATGATCGTCATGGAGAACGGTGGCTTCACTGGGGCCATACTGCTCTGCATGTCCTCAATGCTAGGAACAATCGCTTCAACAGTACTACGTTCCATTTCGCGATTGTTACTAGTGCTGCGACCTAGGAGCGAGTCGATGTCCACTTCGTTATCGCTGATGATTGCCTCATCGTCGGCGTTACGCGGGATGAGGCTCACGTCGCCAAGGTTCTCAGCAAGGGTAATCGTGTTGGCTTGTTTAGGAGTTACAACGAGCGAAACGGTTTTCGCTATCGTGCGTGACTCTTCGCCATCAGCCGAACGCTCGACCTTTTGGTCGACTGCAAAAACTCGAATGTTTTGCAGGAACACTTTCGTGCGAGGTGTGAAGATTCCTTCTCGTTCGTTGCGCGAGATAAAAATTTGAAGATCAACTCGGTTGCCAGGCAGGATCAAGCCGGCGGCACTGCGACGGGCATCGACCGAGATGGTCTTGATACGCATGTCAGCCGGAATGGCACCGAGGGTATCGATGTGCTGCCCCTTGGCGAGCAGATGACTATCGAGAATCGGTGCACCTTGCAAAATCGTGGCACGAGGGCGACGATCTTCTAAGTCTTCCCAGGCTGCGATTGCTCCGACGGGCACCTTCTCTTTGGGCCATTCTTCGAGCGTGACGAGTGTCTCGTCAATCGGGTCGCCTAGATTCACGGTTTGAACTGCGACGTAGATCGGCACAGTTTCAACCTGAGCTGGCTTGCCATTGCTATCGAGAACTTGGCTAATGCCAATCGAAGCGACCAGGCCGCAGCCGAGCGCAAGAGCTAGTAGTACGAGTGATTTGGGACGCATCACACCCCCCCGGGGTAAAGCGAGAGCTCTCAGTTTGGGTCGGTTCTTCTTGAACCGGCTTGGCTAGTTTCTCTCAACTTGTCTTATGGTTGGTGAAGGGCCAAAAGGTTGGCCTCTCGTGCCGCCTGCACTCGAAGGTGCGGGCCATCTTGCCAGCGGCGATCTGGTAACTTAGTTTTGATTCTGCTTGCTTCGCTTGTTGGGCCTTTGGCAGCCCGGTTGGTTACGGGCTTCGGGGCCTAGTCGCTATCTTCGGCACGCCCGGCATAACCGGTCCAATCAAAAGGACCAGAAATGCCCTCTTACTCAAGTGCAATCACTCAGACAAGCATGCCCTCCCAGGCAAAGTAGCCAATCGTGCCGATTGCCATGGGGATTCCGTAGGGGAGCAGGAACATGCGTTGCTTACGTTCGGCAGCAATCTCAGCCAACTTTTCCGGGTCTTTGACCGTGGCGATCTCGTTCAGGATTCCCCAGAACTGGTCTTTGTGTTTGTTCCAGGAACGCTTGTAGAGGATCATGCCGAAGGCAATGACACCGCCCACGATGGCAGTCCAAGCGAAGGCGTAAAAAGTGGTTTCGCTCCACATCCAAGCACCCACTCCAGCCAACAATTTCACGTCGCCAGCACCCATTCCACCAATGGCGTACAGAGGCAACAACAGGCCAAGGCCTATTGCCGTCCCAACTATGCTCCACCAAAGTCCCTCAATGGGGGGATATCCGGTCAGCGTGGCGCTGTAAACCCAACCGCTGATAATCATCGGAAAGGTGATCGCGTTGGGAACTTTCAGCTTGATACCGTCTATCACGGCGGCAACCACCAAGGTGATCGTGACGACCCACACGGGCCAGGATTCGCCGAGACCGGCAAAGAATGCTTGGAAATCGAACATGAGGGAGCTTCCAAAAAAGCGTTTGGGGATAGTAGTTTTGGTCGTTTTCGCTGTAGCGCTGGCCTACCAACGAGGCATGAACAGGACGGCAAACACGGCTGATACAGAGGCAAATCCGTAGCAAACCAGATGGCATGCAATCTTGATGAGCTCTTCCGGCATGAGACTAATCATGGTCGGCACTCCAGGAATTACGGGGTTTCATCACTTGTTAATGGCTGCTCCATAAATCTCATTCAACAAAGCGGCCAAGCAAAAATAGCCTACGATTTCGGTTCCGGCATAAATTACGCAGACAGAATGGTCTGTTTTTCGGGAAAACCTTATCGGCAGGTGTTGGTGACTATTGCCTCACCGCGACAATTCGATCTTTCCCGCACTCTTAGCAGAAAAAACCCCCGGAGACGCCTATTGCATCTCCGGGGGTCGTAATCGTAAATCCCTAGATCAATCCATGTAGGGCGTCGTTCACAGATCAGCTACCAGTCGTGGTGCTCAATTGAGTCGCGACAGCGTTGAAAGTAGCGCTGGCGTTAGTACCAATTGAACGGATAGCGGTCAAGCAAACGATGATGATCAGAGCGAGCATCACAGCGTACTCAACAGCGGTTGGACCGTCTTCCGACGCCAAAAAATTCTGTACCTTCTGAGCAAATTTCTTCATGATAATCTCCGGTTTTCGATGACCAGCACAAGACTGGACACCCTACATGGTTGTCGAGAGGAATGCTCTCGGTTTTCGACTCCATCACCCGCGACGATTCCCCAAGCTTTTAAAGACTCCGGGCATCGCGAGCCTGCACTCCTCGAGCGACAGGGCCAGGTAAATTCAAATTAATGCGTTTCATCCACTCTCGCCGCAGTGCTGCGTCGCCGTAACGAAGCATCCTTTCGGCAGCCGAGCTTTCGTATTCTTCACGAATAGGATCCCTGAGGATCCTGTCATGAAGACTCCGTCTCTAGCTTTGCGTCCCAGCCTTTCGGTCAGGTTGCCTTTGTCGAGGATGAGTACACAGCAGGCTCATTTGCGAGCAATGCTCTTCGCTTTTAACTTCCGTGAGAGAATCGCGGACGAGACCAGGAGAAGAACAAACTCGCAGGTAAACGCCTGCAGCGTTCACCACCGAAGCTGACGCCAGTGAAGGTCGTCGACTCCACTTGAAACCTATGTCAGCTACCACAGGTGTCAAAGCAAGACTGGAGAATCCTGCGGGATTCTCCAGGTGCCCAGTCCTTACAAACGGAAACCCTTGCCCCTTGAACACATTTTGTTCTGCTGATGCAACGTGAACTGGCCCCTGTGTTGCGTTTTTGCAACCTAAGTTTAAGGAGAAGTCGTCCCGTAGTAACTGCTACGAGATGGGCGTCATCCCCAACAACCAAGTTTGATTTCATGGTTTGAGTTCATGGAACTTTCCCGACACCTCCGACGACTGCATGAGGCAACCATCTGGTGCTACCAGGGAAATACGCTCGAACCGGCTACCGAGCCGGCTGCCTGGGCAAGTTTGGCGCTAGGTAGCCATGGAGACCGTCTAGCAGCTTTACGACCCGCTCGCTGGCTGGCCGAACAGCAACAAGCTAACGGTGCAGTTGGAGTCAGCCGGAAACTACAAACACCACGCTGGCCGACCAGCCTGGCGATGCTCGCATGGTACTTTGCCGATCAATGGAACGAAGCCGACAATTTCGAGTTGCCCCTGAAGAAAGCTACCGAATGGACTCTCCAGGACCACGGACGCGCCGGCCCGGTAAGTCGCCAGGCTGGTCACGATACAACACTGGCTGGTTGGTCGTGGGCAGCTGACACACACTCCTGGATGGAGCCGACCTGCTTCTTCGTAAAAGCTCTGACACAGTTGGGCTTAGCAAAACACCCACGCGTCCAGACTGGCGTTCGCATGATCGTCGATCGCTTGCTACCTGCCGGCGGATGCAACTACGGCAACACATTTGTACTGGGTCAGGAATTGCTCCCCCATGTTCAGCCCACAGGCATTGCCATGTGGGCATTGGCCGATCATCCAACCGACGACCCTCGAGTGACTGCTTCCTTGGATTATCTCCTGAGAAAGATCGAAGCGGATTCCTCAGCCGCTTCGCTTTCCTTTGCCCTCTTAGGGCTCACTGCCCATGACCAGCGTCCCAGCAAGGCGAATGAGCTCGTGCTGCGGAAGCTCAAACATCTCGATGAGATTGGGTCGAAAGCAACCTATCCCTTGTCGCTATTGCTGCTGGCCGCCCACGAACAGCCGTTTGTTCCGAAGAGGAATGTGGCTGCAAACCTAGACGAACAGACCGTGAGTGCCGGATGAACGATGAATTCCCCAAATGGAGACCAAGCCGACGAACCGTACTCTCGGTAGGCGCAGCAAGCGTTGCCAGCGTAGCAGCAGCAAAGTTTTTGCCTGCCCTGCCCTCTCGCACAGCAGACGTGTTCATAGCGCGCGGCCAGTCGTATGACGGCGGGCTTGTGAAGACCATTGAGGACGGACTCGCTGCTTGCGGATTTGACGGTAAGCGCTATCGCGGCAAACGCATCTTACTAAAACCCAATCTCGTGGAACCGTCGAGGGAAATTCCTCACATGACGACTCACCCTTCTATGGTGGTCGCAGCAGCGGAAGTCTTTCGTCGTTGGGGTGCGACTGTAACCGTGGGAGAAGCCCCGGGCCATGTGCGAGACACGGAAATGGCACTAGTCGAATCGGGCGTAGGAGAAGCACTTCGCGATGGGGGCCTCGATTTTGCCGACTTGAACTACGAGGCGGCAAAGGCAAAGCGAAACAAAGGTGGGCTGAGTCCTTTGCGAGAAATCTACTTCCCGCAGAGCGTTCTAACAGCCGACCTAGTCGTATCCATGCCCAAGATGAAAACCCATCATTGGGTCGGACTCACATGTGCCATGAAGAACTTCTACGGCGTCTTGCCGGGAATCAAGTACGGCTGGCCCAAGAATGTGCTCCATCACAATGGCATTCCTCAAACCGTGATCGATATCAATTGTACGCTGCCCGACACACTGGCGATCGTAGACGGCATCGACTGCATGGAGGGAGACGGCCCCATTATGGGCAGCGTGAAACATATGGGTCTGGTATTAGTTGGGCAGTCGTTACCTTCGGTCGATGCCACTGCAGCTCGAATCATGCAACTCGATCCCCAAGCTGTGAGTTATCTACGTATCGCCCCCAACCGTCTCGGCCCAACCGAAGAAAGCATGATCCGCCAGCAAGGCGAGCGGATCGAGACCGTGAGCAGTCGCTTTGCGATACTTGACGAGCCCCATTTGCGTCAGCTTCGCCCTGTCGGTTCTGAATTCACGTAGGCGTATTAAAAAAAAGAGTCCGCTACGAAAAAGAGCCCCACCGAAGTCGGCAGGGCTCTCTCTCTCTTAGTCGAAAGCTCCTCGCTCGGGCGTTGCCGCCCCAGGGTGAAGTCTAGCGTCTGCGACCAGCGAGGCCGGCACCACAAAGGGCCAGTCCAAGCAATGCAATCGAGGCTGGTTCAGGGACTTCGTTCCGATCATTCTCAGGAATGATGACGATTTGAAATTCTTTCTTTTCAATGAAGGCACTCGACGCGGCTTCACTGATTGCAGTCAGATTGTTGTTGATTACGACTTCAACCTTCGTAACCAAACCTCCGTGGCCCGTCAATCCGACAGTAGCGTCTAGATCCCAGGCCGACCCGCCTGGATCAGTTAGCAAGTCCGCTGAGTAGCTCACAATCTCGGCAGGTAGGTTGATTGGTGCACCTAGGTCAATTCCATCGAGAGCCGTAATACTCACTTCAATGTAGGCCACGGCCGATACATTTGTGGCAGCTGTGCCGGTGCCAGTGAGGACGGTTAGTCCATTCTCTTTTACGGTAATGGAGGTTAGACCGACTTCCGGAAGAGTCTCTACGTTGAAGTTGAGTTGGCCGTCAGTAATGTCGCCACCACCGCCCGCGCTGAAGGCGGCAAATCCTGATGGGTCGAAATCCAGACCGACTATGAAACCATCGGGAGCACCGTAAAGAGGCGTTGGATCGGTAGCTGAGTCTTCACTGATATCAGTGAACTTGACTCCAGCTGAAGGGACAGAAACGTCCGGGTAAGAGATAGATGCCGCATCCGCACTGTGCGCGCAGATCACAGCGATCGCAAGACCGCAGGCCGCAAAGGCCTTGGAGAACAATCTATTCGAAGTCATTAGGCTACCCAGTTCCAGTTGTAAGTTGAGATAAGTCTTTGTGAAAAAAACTGGCCCACTCGGGAAGCATGGAAAACCCAAGGCTTCACAAGCATAGAGGGAGGAACCGTCTGCCCAGACGAACCTATAAAGACCTCCCACTCCCAAGCATTTTAAGCAAGCAAACGATGAAATGCAACTAATCGGCACACAAAAAAACGAAGATTGGGTAATATCGGCAGTTTTTAACATCGCTGACAACATAGATACGGCTCAGAGCAATTGGAATTCACCCCGCCACGGGAGGGTTCAGAACAACTATTCTGCAGCGTTACTTTCACCTGGCAGCCGGAATCAGTCAGATTTCTGTAGTTGCTACGCGAACTTCTGAAGTGTTTGCTCATGAAATCTGCCTTCTTTTGCCGGGAGTGAATCCCACTGCGATCAGAATCCAACAGCTTGCTGAGATCGCGGCGGGAACGAGCCAGAATTGGAGCCAGCGTTCTGGATCGACGGCTCCAACTGTGCTGGTGAGCAGCGTTCGTTCAGATATCCCAGCTAGAACAGAACTCGTTAAGTGCCCCAATCCCGAAGAGCAAATTACTAACAAGCCTTGAGCGGTCGCGCGAAACCGACTGCCGGACACCTGATTCACGTGTACCTGCAGAGTAATGCTCACGAAGGTATAGGCTGCCCCATGCAATAGAATTGCAGCGTACATGAGGACCACCCTTACAGTCTCGGTCGAACTCCCGGCAACAATCGCCAAGAAACCGTACCGCAGAGCCCAACATCCTACGCCGGCAAGCAGCACCGCTTTCAAGCCAACGCGAACTAAGAGAAGGGGTAGCAGGAGCATACAGCCCACTTCGACGATCTGCCCGAGAGTCATCTTGGCAGCGGCATGGCCGAGTTCTAGGTGGTTGAAGTACAGATTGCCGTAGCCGTAGTAAAATTGCGTTGGCAGGGCCGCCAGGAATGCCACTACTAGCGAAAGCGCCATGGTCGGTGCACTCAATAATTCAAGCGTTTCCCCACTCAATAGCCGACGCGCTAAAGTCGATTTACGTCGGATTTGGCCTAATTTCGCAGGTGGCGTGTGGGGCAGGCAAAGGCAATACACGGCGGAGAGGATTTCCGCCGCAATACCCAGTTTCATCGGGGTAATCGCCCTCTCGATCGAATGCCCGGTGAAACTCGGCCACAACCAGCCGACCGTCACGCCCGCCAAAACCCAGCCGATGGTTCCCCAAGCTCGTACGATGGGAAATTCTCGGGTGTTATCGGGCAAATGATGGAATACGAGAGCGTTTGTCAGCGAATTTGTGGGAATGTAGCAGATAAAGAACCCAACGAGCGCCGTGTGAAATGTTGCTTGAGAGGCTGCATTCACCGCTACCGTTAGCATGCTTGCCGCCAATAGGTGCAGCACTAAGAGCAACCTATCTGCGGGGATGTAGCGATCAGCTAGCAAGCCGGTTAGAAACGGCGAAGCGATCGCGCCAATCGAGGCTGCCCCGACTGCAAAGCCTGCAAAACCAGCGGTAAAGATCCCCAGCCCGAGATCACCAGTATTGGCCGCGATGAAGCTGCCAAGCGTAACGAACCACAGGCCCAAGCTGTAGTGCTGGAGAAACATTCCCACAGCCAACTTGCGGCGAAGGCTAAACCAGCTAGAACCGGGCGGGTTGGGCTGGGCTGCCCCCCCAGCGGGCTCGACCCCTTCTAACACTGATGAGGCCATAACTGAGAGTCAATTCTGGCCTTAGGAAGTAGCCTAGTGGACAAGTCCACAGGGTTGCCTGTTGATCTCGCAGCCAGCTAGATGTGGAAAGACAGGCTTCTGCGGACGACAACGCCAATTCGGGATTGGCAGTTGGGTAGTCGCCGACTCAGGCCCGCTAGTCTGCCTAACGACAGCGCCGTCAGCAACAGCACGGTTGCCTGTGACGCGATCAAAGTGGAGGATACCGGGCTCGAACCGGTGACCTTTTGGCTGCCAGCCAAACGCTCTCCCAACTGAGCTAATCCCCCGTAGGACCTCGTGCTTTGCCTAGGCATTCCTAAAAACGTAGCACTTGGGATAATTCGGCTCGCGGGGCAGACACCGTTGAGTCGAAAAGTGAAACTATCACTGAGACTGAGGATTGTCAACGCAAAGGGCTCACTTAGCCCCCAAATCCCATAGTCCCTATCGCATGCCAGACTCTGCCGCAAAACGCCGACATCGACTCATCGCCACTGCCAAGGTGCTGCTGGCAGTAGGTATTCTCGGCTTCTTGCTTTACAGACTACGTGGGGATGATGTATTCACGCGCCTCATCAGCGAGCCTAAAGAGTGGTCTCGTCTGCTGCTAGCTCAAGTAGCAATACTGTCAGCCTTCTCGCTTAGCTGCATCCGCTGGTATCTGCTCGTGAAGGCACTGGGAATCAGCTTTTCATTGAAAGACGCGTTCCGACTTGGATCACTGGGATTTTTACTCAGCCAAGTATCGCTTGGCAGCATTGGCGGCGACTTATTCAAGGCGCTCGTCATTGCCCGCGAGCAGCCAGAGCACCAAACTCACGCGGTGGCCACGGTCGTGATCGATCGTATTGTGGGCCTCTACGCCATGATCTTGGTGGCAAGCATTGGCTTGTTGATCGCCGGCGGGCTGAGCGAATCCTCCGAGGGCCTACGCACGATGGCCCAGATTGTCGCGGCGGCGGCGGTGATTGGCACCGGAGCGCTGATTGCCCTGTTTATCCCTGCAATGACCAGCGATGCGATCAGAAACCAAGCTTCCGTTGTGCCGGGAATCGGGTCGACGTTGGCCCAATTAGTAGATGCTGCGCGTGAGTACCGCGACCAACGCGGCGTCGTACTCACAACGATCCTGCTCGGCATTGGCACCCACCTGCTCCTTGCGACTGGGCTGTGGGCGATCGGTTCTGGGCTGCCGCTAGAGGCTCCCAGCTTCGCCAGCATGCTACTGATCGGCCCACTCAGCCTGTTCGCCGGTGCCCTGCCCTTGACCCCCAGCGGCCTGGGCACGTTCGAGGCCACGATGGAAATCCTCTATAAAACGGTGGGCTGCGCCAAAGGCGATGGCACGCTCGTGGCCCTGACCTATCGGGCGATGACCTACGTCGTGGCGTCCATCGGAGCGATCTATTACCTCAGCGCCAGGCGCAGCATCGATCAAACCTTGCACGACGTGGAAGAAGGCCTTGGTGCAGAGAGCGGCAAGCTCGATGCCACGGATGTGGTGAGCGGAGAGTTGCTCTAGGCCACGCCATTCTAAACCACGCCGCTTGCGGCTTAGCCGGCAACTTTAGGCGTATACCGAGTCTCGTGAACCGATGCCCCTGGGGAATGGTCTCGTTTCTCGGTAAGCTATCAGATTCGTTACTGCCACTTAGCCACAAGCGGTTGTTGCCTACACCCTTTCCACTTTCCCAGTTAGCTATGTTCCCCCCTGTCGATAAAGAAAAGTCGTTTCCTCAGCGTGAAGAGGCCATTCTCGATTTCTGGAAAGAGAACGGCATTTACGAGAAAACCCTCGCCGCGCGCGCGGAAGCTCCGCCGTTTGTGTTCTACGAAGGCCCGCCCACGGCTAATGGCATGCCGCACCCAGGGCATTGCCTCACACGCTCGATCAAAGACTTATTCCCTCGCTACAAGACGATGCGCGGCTACCGCTGCGAACGCAAAGCCGGCTGGGACACGCACGGCTTGCCGGTTGAAGTGGAAGTCTGTAAAGAACTAGGCATCCATAGCAAAGAGGACATCGAGAACTACGGCATCGAGCCATTCATCCAGCTCTGCCAGAAAAGCGTCTGGCGTTACATGCAGGAATGGGAACGCCTGACCGAACGTCTCGGCTTCTGGGTCAATCTCGAAGAGGCCTACGTCACCTACCATCAAAGCTACGTGGAGAGCGTGTGGTGGAGCCTCAAACAATTGTTCGATCGCGGGCTGCTTTACCAAGGCCACAAGATCGTGTGGTGGTGGGCCCAAGGCGGCACGGCGCTCTCTGCCGGCGAAGTGGGTCAAGGCTATCGCGAAGTGGCCGACCCGAGCGTGTTTGTAAAGTTCCCGCTCCTGGAAGATGGGCAAGTCACGAAGACCTCGCTCGTCGTGTGGACGACAACTCCTTGGACGTTGCCCTCAAATCAGTTTGCAGCCGTTCATCCAGAGATCGAGTACTCTACGGTTGAGGACGCGGAAACCGGCGAGGGGCTCGTGCTCGCAAGCGATCTCGTCGAGACGCTGGCCACCAAGATCAAGCGCGATCTCAAAGTCGTTTCAACGTGCCTTGGCAAAGAGTTGATTGGTCGACGTTACGTGCCACCCTTCGACACCTACTACACTTTGGCGGGTGCTCAGCATCGGCAATCTTTACGTGATCAAGCAGGAGATGTTCCTTACAAACTGGGTGGCGCCCAGCGCGGCAAACTTGCCGACAACCCTGAGGCCAGCGAAACGGAAGATTGGCTCGCTTGGCGCGTTGTGGCTGCGGATTTTGTGACTACTGAGAGTGGTTCTGGTATTGTGCATCAGGCCCCCGCTTTCGGTGAAGTCGATTACGATGTGCTTGTTGCTGAGCAAGCTCGATTTGCCACGGGTGAAGGTCCAACACTCGTTAACTGCGTTGCCCCCGACGGCAAATTCACAGACGAGGCGCCAGAATTTGTTCGTGGGCGCTGGGTAAAGGATTGCGATAAGGACATCAATCGCGACTTGAAAGAGCGCGGGTTGATGTTCCATCAAGAGCAGTATTTGCATGATTATCCGTTCTGCTGGCGTGCCGAAGAAGATCCGCTCATCCAGTACCCGCGCGAGAGTTGGTTTATCAAAACCACTGAGTTCAAGGACGCGATGCTCGCCAACAATGCGGAGATCAATTGGCTGCCCGAGCACATCAAAGGCGGGCGATTCGGAAAATTCCTGGAGTCGAACGTCGATTGGGCGCTCAGTCGCGAACGATTTTGGGGCACGCCGTTACCCGTATGGGTTTGCGAGGCCTGTGGGCGGAAGGAAGCGGTGGGGGATTTTGAGGAGATTTTGGCTAAGCCGCAAGCGGCGGGGTTCGAGGTTTGGGACGAGGCCAAGGCAAAGAATCCCGAATTGCCGGACGACCTGCGTGTTCACAAACCTTACATCGACGCGGTTACTTTTAGCTGCGAATGTGGCGCCACCATGCAGCGCGTCACTGAGGTGATCGATTGCTGGTACGACAGCGGCGCGATGCCCTTCGCCCAATGGGGCTACCGTGGCCAAGAGGACGGCCCCGAACGAGAACGCTTCGAGAGCCAGTTTCCCGCTGACTTTATCAGCGAAGCCCTCGATCAAACGCGAGGTTGGTTCTACTCGCAGGTTGCTATTTCAACCATGCTGTTTGGAGACAATCAGCCGGCACCCCATCCTTTCAAGAATTGTATCGTGCTCGGACTGATGCTGGGTGAAGACGGGCAGAAGATGAGCAAGAGCAAGCGGAACTACCGTGCGCCGAGTGAGATCTTCGATCTCTACGGCGCGGATGCCCTACGCTGGTACTTCTTCGCGAACCAACCGCCGTGGACTTCCATCCGATACAGCGAGCAGGCCATCAAGGACAGCGTGCCGGAGTTCCTCTTGCGGCTGTGGAATGTCTATAGTTTCTTTACGATCTATGCGAATATCGATGGATTTGAGCCCCAGTCGGCCAGCTTTGGAGTGAAGACTCCAAGCGACGAAACATTTCGACCGGCTGCGGAACGTGGCGAGCTGGATCGCTGGATCCTTAGCGAGTTGCATCGTACGTTAGCGATTGTTGTCGAGCGGATGGATGAGTACGACAACTACAACGCCTGTCAGGGGATCATCGCTTTTGTTGATGCGCTCTCCAACTGGTACGTGCGGCGAAGTCGCGATCGGTTCTGGGCGAAGGACAAACAAGATCGCGGCAAGCTCGATGCCTACTGGACGCTGTACGAGTGCTTGATCACTACCACGAAGATGATCGCGCCTTTTACGCCATTCCTGGCCGAGAATCTTTGGCAACAACTTTCCGCACAGCCACTTGCCGGCTCAGCTGTTCCGGAAAGTGTCCACCTTTGCGAGTATCCTGAGAGCGACACAACGGTAGTCGATGCTCAGCTCTCAGAGCGTATGGACTTAGTACGGCTGATCTCTTCACTCGGTCGCAACGCTCGCACGAGTGCTGAGCTCAAAGTGCGCCAGCCGCTCGCCAAAGTTGAAGTCATTCTTGCGGATCCCACACACCAAGCATGGCTGGCGGAGCACGCCAATGTCATTGCGGAAGAGCTGAACGTGAAAGCAGTCGAATTCAGCGACCAGCCGGAGAAGTATGTCGACTATCAAGTGTTGCCCAACTTCAAACTGCTCGGTAAGAAGCTCGGCAAGCTCATGCCGAAGGTGAAGCAGGCCCTGGGGAAATCCGATGGAGCGGAGTTACTTACCTTGATGAAGAGCGATGGCAAAGTCACGCTGGAAGTCGAAGGCGAATCGGTCGAGCTTACCGACGATGAGATCGAGGTGCGCCTCTCCGCCAAGGAAGGCTGGGCAGCCGCCAACGATCGCGGAGTGGTCGTCGTGCTCGCGACGGAGCTTACCGACGAACTTGTTGCTGAGGGACTAGCCCGCGACCTGGTGCGTGTCATTCAAGATCGACGCAAAGAATTGGGTTGCGAGTTTACTGATCGCATCGAAGTAGGCGCCGTCACAGAATCGAAGCCGCTGCAACAGGCTCTGAGTGAATTTCAAGACTACCTAGCTGGCGAGACCTTGAGCAATTCAATCCTAACAACGGCCTTGCCTGATGTAGAAGCGACCGACATCAAGATTGGAGAACATGCCACCAAGCTATTCGTGAAGGTAGTCAGTCGCCATTCTCATTGATCCGGAGGAAACGGAGAGATTAGAGTTTTCCCGGGTCGCACTTAGGCACCACTCGTTCTGCAGCCAACTACTATGTCATCACTTCCGTCACAAATTAGCCTTGCTGTATTGATTTCCGGTGGGGGTCGGTCTTTGGAGAACATGCTCCAACTGGCTGCAGAGGGAAACCTCCCGGTGGAGGTTAAGCTAGTTGTTTCTAGCAATCCAAAGGCTGGTGGGCTGAAAATTGCAGAACAGGCGGGAATACCGACCGCGGTAATCGACAGGAAAAGCTATTCGAGCGATCAGGACTATGGCCAGGCAGTTTTCGACGCTTGCCGGCAGGCGGAAGTCCATTACGTGGCAATGGCCGGGTTCCTCAAGCTCGCTCCTGTGCCGGATGATTTTGCTGGCCGTGTGGTAAACATTCACCCCTCGCTCATCCCGGCCTTCTGCGGCCAAGGCATGTATGGCCAGCGTGTGCATCAGGCAGTCATCGATTACGGGGCAAAGGTAACAGGCGTCACGGTACACTTTGTCGATAACCAATACGATCACGGACCGATCATCTGGCAGCAGCCTGTTCCCGTGTTTGAAGACGACACCGCCGAGACTTTGGCGGCTCGAGTTTTCGAAACCGAAAAGGATGCCTACCCTCATGTATTAAAGTTATTGGCCGCGGGCAAAGTAAAACTACAAGATCGCCGAGTTACGATAACCAAGGGGAAACGGTAACGCGATGAACATCGACGACTTCCAACCGCTGGATGTGATGGCCGTCGGAGCGCACCCTGACGATGTGGAAATCGCCTGCGGGGGTACCTTAGCCAGACTCGTTGGGCAAGGTTACCGGGTTGGCATTGTGGATCTCACTGACGGCGAGCCTACCCCCGGTTCTCCTGGGCCTGAAGTGCGGCTTGAGGAAGCGCGACGAGCCGCTGAAATGCTAGGCGTTCACGAGCGAATCACACTCGATTTGCCAAATCGTCGGCTGTTTGATTCATTTGAGGCCCGCGTTCAACTGGCTATTGAATTCCGCAAGTATCGCCCACGATTGGTCCTCGGATTCGGCGAGAAAACGCCGCTCGCTTCGCCCGACCACTGGCAGGCGATGCAGATCACCGACGCGGCAATCTTTTATTCGCGACTCACTAAATGGGACGAGCACTTTGACGGTTTGCCAACTCACAAAATCGATGCACAACTCTACTACACGCTCGCCTTTTACAGCGCAACACCCATGGACGGGCCTGGACAGATCGTGTGTGATATTAGCGACACTCTAAACACAAAACTTGATGCTGTTCGCTGCTACGCAACCCAGTTCCCCCCCGAGAAGCAGAGTATCTTCCCCCGTGTAGAATCTTGGGCGAAGATGCTCGGCCAAACTGCTGGCTTCGAAGCTGGGGAAATGTTCGTGAGCCCGCGCACGCTCGGCACGCGTGATCTCATGGGGGCGGTGTTTGGTGACGTAGTTGTCTCGCCACCCTCGGACACGACGCTCTAACCGATTTGTAGTAGCCAATCAGCAGCGCACGAAAAATCCCACGGCAGGGGCACAGCCAACTACCATGCGATTCTTATCGTTCCTAGGCTTTTACTAAGCTATCGCGAATCTCGCGAAGGAGCTTGATCTCTTCAGGTGGCTCAGCTGGAGCAGCTTCTTCTGTCTTCTTCAAAGAGTTCATTCCCTTAATTACCATAAACAAGCAAAAGGCGATTATCAAAAAGTTAATCAACGCCTGCAGGAACGCTCCCCAACCAATCTCAGGGGCGGCAGTGCCTTCTGCCAAGCCGGGCACACTAAGCGTGTATGCTCGATCAGAAAAATCAACTCCACCGGTCAAAGCGCCAGTGATCGGCATCATGATTTTATCCACGAGTGCTTTGATGATGCCACCGAAGGCACCACCAATCACAATGCCAACAGCCATGTCAACGACGTTGCCCTTCATAGCAAACTCTTTGAATTCCTTGATCATTCCCATCGCAATGCCCTCTCCAAATTGAGTAAATCGGTAACGCCGCCGAGATGGCGCAGCACCGGTGAGCCTCTTGCCTCATGAATCGCTGTTCCCCCGATAGGTGCCAGCAATGGCGAGCGTTTTACCGCGCTTTGGCGATTTCTCGCAACAGGGATTGCATTGCTGCGATATCAGGGGCAATGGGAGCTTCGAAGGTCTGGATTTCCCCCGAATCTGGATGGGTGATAGTAATGCGATGAGCATGCAGGGCTTGCCGGTCGAGAAGAACTACTTCGTCAGCCGTCTTGTCTTGCAAATGCTTCACGCGAACGATCGATCGGAGATCGCCCATCGTCAATTGCGATCGTCCACCGTACAGCTTGTCGCACAAGATTGCGTGCCCCGCGTGCAGCATGTGCAGGCGGATTTGATGCGTTCGGCCCGTCTTGGGCTCAGCGCGAACCGTCGAGAAACCAGGGTAGCGTTCCAAGACTTCATAGAACGTCTGAGCCTGTCGGCTATCGGGGTGATCGGCATTGAGCGCCATCTTCTCCCGCTTCGATGGGTGGGGGCCAATCGGGAAGTCTACCTGGTCGCGATCGCGATCAGGGCGGCCGGAGACAATCGCCAGATATTCCTTCTTCACTGTGCGATCTTGAAATTGCTTCGCCAAATGACGATGCGCGACATCCGTTTTTGCCACTACGATCACGCCCGAAGTGTCGCGATCAAGCCGATGCACAATCCCCGGGCGAGTCTCGCCACCAACACTGCTGAGATTCTGAAAGCGAAACGCTAACGCGCTGGCCAAGGTACCGGCCCAGTGGCCCTTTGCAGGATGCACGACCATCCCAGCCGGCTTGTTAACCACAGCAAGATGATCATCCTCGTAGAGGATGTCCAAGTCGATCGGCTCCGGCTCCGGCCCGGTTGGAGCAGGTGCAGACAATTGCAGATCAAGGGACTCTTCGCCAGAGAGCTTGAAAGACGGTTTGCGTACTCGTCCGTCTACTAAGCACTCGCCTGCGTCGATTCCGCGACGAATCTGCACGCGGCTTAAGTGAGAGAGTTCGGAGGCCAGAAACGCATCCAGTCGCTGCCCAGCACACTCCGTAGGCACTTTGATCGAGTGCCCCTCGCCGGCAGGCTGGCCACTGGAATATTCGCCATCGTCAGATCGACTGGCGGCGGTCATTTCTCTTCGGTCGCAGCCGCGGGCTCGTCCTCTTCCTCAGTCTCAGTCTCAACTTCATCAGACCCCTCATTGCTCGGCACTTCTTCTGTGGCGACGGGCTCAGTTTTCTCGGCCTTAGTCTTCTCGGCCTCAGTTCCTACTGCCGCCTCTTCCTTGGGATCCTCTTCATAACGATCCTTCACGTCGCCCTCTTCATCTCCTTCGATTTTCCCCAATAACTCCTCGATGGAACCTGAGGATACGCGATCCTCTTCGGCAGGGTCGGCCTGAGGTAAGTCAGCAGCAAAGCCGGGACGAACGCCCGGCATTCCGCCACCCAGCGAATTCGCCGATGGCAATTCCGCAGTAGCAAGCCATTCGATGGCCGCCTGTCGGTCTTTGGAATCCAAAGCTTGCAGCCGCTTTTGCGCAACGGCTTGGAATGCTCCGCGAACTTTCGAGTACGCATCGGCCGCTTGATCGGGTTTGTTTTGTAGTTCTAGACAGCGGGCGAGCCCGAACTGAGCACGATTACGTGCATCGGCACTGCTGGCCGATGTGGAAAGTTGTTCGTAGATCCCCAAGATCGAGTTCACTTCTTCTAAGGCTACATCACGATTCATCAGGTAGGCCCTGGAAGCGAGAAATAGCTGACGATCTGCCCAAGTCAAATAGGCCCATTCCTGCCCGTTTACGGAAAAGTCCTCACTCTCAGCAACGAGGCGCACCGCATCATAATCTAGCGAAGTGGTCCCCTCGAAGACGGCAGGCTGGTACGCTTCCCAGAAATCGCGTTCTTCTTGAGCTCGCTGAGCACCCCAGTAGCTCGTGGCAAGATACATGCCCAGCAGCAGTCCCAAACTGGCTAGGATCCACTTGCTGTAGGGCTTTACGGCCTCGATCCAGACAGCCATTCGCTTGGCCAGATCGTTGGTTTCCAGTTCGTGACGATGTTCAGTCTTCATAGTGAATCGCCCTGTGCGGGCCATAAGGTATTGAAGTTGTCGGTGCGGACCAAACTCATGGCAAAAGAGCACCAGTTAAGACCGAAGTGTAAGGCTAGGCAAGGACTTGCGTCAAGCGGAGACGATCTGCGGGAGCTCGTAGCGATTCCTGTACTGGGACGCCTTACGTGAAGCCAACAATCCTGGTTACACTGCCAATCACCCCGATTGCCCCTTTCATGGCAGCACCGAACGACAACACCGCATGGCAGCACTACTCTCAGTAGCGCTGCTCCCCCGAAACCTAGTCAACGCGAATCCCTTATCTCAGCATGGCCGGCCTGAATCCCGCACAACGAGATGCCGTGCAGACCCTTACGGGCCCCATGTTGGTACTGGCGGGGGCTGGAACCGGCAAGACGCGTGTGGTGACGACCCGAATTGCCGAGCTGATCCGCCGTGGCACTCCTGCGGAGCGCATTCTTGCGGTGACTTTTACGCGAAAAGCAGCAGGCGAAATGCAAGAGCGAGCCGCGGTGCTGCTCTCGCGAGGTAAAAAGGGCGCCTCAAGGAAGCGTGGCAAGAAGAAGGAACCTCGCCCGCTAATTTCTACGTTCCACAGTCTGTGCGTGAAAATCCTGCGTCGGCATATTCATCAGCTAGGCTATCCAGAGAAATTTACGATCTGCGACCGTGGCGACCAGGAATCCATCGCCCGCACCGCGCTTCGTGAAATCCGCGTCCCCGATGAAACACTCCGTCCGGGCGATCTTTTAGCAATCATCAGCAATTGGAAGAACCAGTCGATCGAGCCAAAGGAAGCGGCCTCAGTAGCGGAAAGTGATCGCGAACACTTGGCTGCTGCTGCCTACCGACGCTACCAGAGCAAGCTCAAGCTTCGCGGGACGACCGATTTCGACGATCTCTTGCTGCTCACCGAACAGCTTATGACCAAGCATCCGGCGATTCGCCGTGAAGAAGCGGGACTGTTCGACCAGATTCTTGTGGACGAATATCAAGACACCAACGGCAGCCAGTATCGCATTGTGAAGGCGCTGGCGATGGGACATCGTAATTTGTGTGTCGTGGGGGACGACGATCAATCAATCTACGGCTGGCGCGGTGCGGAGGTACAACACATCCTTCGGTTCACTAAGGATTGGCCAGAGGCCAAGGTCGTGCGGCTAGAGGAGAATTACCGTTCGACCGGCGCGATTCTCGACTATGCCAACACGCTCATCGCTTTCAACAGTCAACGCCACGACAAGATTCTCCGCCCCGCGCGCGGTGCCGGCCAGCGGCCTCAGATTCTTCAGCTTCAGGACGAGACTCAGGAAGCGGAGACCGTGATTACTGGCATTCAGCTTGCCTTGCAACAACCTGGCATCAAAGCGGGTGACTTTGCCATCCTATGTCGCACCAATGAGCAGCCACGCATCTTTGAAACCGAGCTTCGCAAGGCGAAACTGCCCTACGTGTTGCTGGGCGGCATGAGCTTCTTCGATCGCAAGGAGGTCCGGGATTTGGTTGCTTATCTCAAAGTCGTCAGCAATCCGACTGATGAATCTTCGATGCTGAGGATCATCAATACGCCCCCCCGAGGAATCGGCGCCTCGACCGTCAAGTCACTCATGGCCGCGGCGGTTGAACGCGGCAAGCCACTCTGGGAAGCGATTCCTGAGGTGCTCTCCACAGGCGGGCTCCCCGCCGCAGCAGCTGGCTCCGTACAGAAGTTCCAGAAGCTCATCCAAGATCTGCAAGAGCTTGCGGAGCGTTTGCCTCCTGGCAAGCTGGCGGACGCAGTGGTTGATCGTTCCAACTATCACCGAGAGCTCGATCGCATCTATCCCGATCCCAATGATCGCGAAGCACGCCGCGCCTCGGTGGAAGAGCTGATCAACGCAGCCACCAACTATTCCGACGGCAACGACGAAGCGACACTCCGAGAATTCCTCGACGACGTGGCTGTGGGAGGCGACGACCTGGGGGATGACAAGGAAAAGGAACTGGCTCGCAACGCGGTTGCGCTGCTCACCATGCACTCTGCGAAGGGGCTTGAGTACCCTTACGTCTATATGGTTGGTATGGAGGAAGGCATTCTTCCGCATCGTCGATCACTCGAAGCGGTAGAAGCCTCAGCCATCGATGAGGAACGCCGACTGTGTTACGTGGGCGTTACCCGCGCACAGGAAAAGCTGACACTTAGTTTCGCCCTCACCCGACGCAAGTGGGGAAAGCCACGCGAAACTACGCCTAGCCGGTTCCTGTACGAAATGACCGGCCAGGCGGAGAATGCGAAGAAATCAAGCAAATCTACGAGCAAGCAGCGAAAAACTGGAAAGCGGGCCAAACCTTAGGCTTAGCCACGGATGTCACTGATAGCACGGATCGATTTTCGGCTTAGTTGACCATGCGTTTGAATTCGACCCGCTCTTTTCCAAAGTTGATAGGCAAGCCAACTTTCTTGCCTGTTGCCACCAGCTCGTTGAGCAATTGAGGCTCCTCCAGTGGGTTCAGTTGTTTTGCAACTTTCAACTCAACGAGGACCAGCTCATCGACAAGCAGGTCCGCAGAGAAGTTACCAACCACTGTGTTCTTAAACCTCACGATCATTTGGTGTTCGGTGACACACTTGTGTCTTCGCTCAAGTAGCTCGACTTGCATCGCTCTCTTGTACACACTCTCGAGGAATCCATATCCCAAGTGCTTATGTACTTCAAATGCAGAACCAATGATCGCTCCGGTGATTTCTTCGAACAGTAGCTTTCCCACGGTCAATTTCCGTGTTATCCGTGCCATCCGTGGCCAAATTGTTTCGCAGCTTTCGCCATTCACGTCCAAAACTGCCGGTCGAGCATTCGGTAGTTTACTGCCTCAGCGATGTGCTCGGCCTTGATGTCCTGGCTTGCTTCGACGTCGGCGATCGTTCTGGCGACTCTCAGCACTTTGTCGTGAGCTCGAGCAGATAGGCCCATCTCGTTTACGCTTGTTTCTAAGAGTTGCTTGCCTGGTTGGTCGAGTGGACACAGTTCGCGTAATTGTCGGCTGCTGATCTGACCGTTGCTGCGGATGTTTGTGCCGTTGAATCTGGTAGCTTGTGTTTCTCGGGCCGCCTCCACTTGCTCGCGCATTTGCTCGCTCGTTGTGCCGGGCCGGCCGTTAGCAAGCTCGCTGAAGGGTACGGCGGCTACTTCCAGGTGCAAGTCGATGCGATCGAGCAACGGACCGCTGATCTTGCTCATGTAACGTTCGACTTGCGGACCGCTGCAATGGCAATCACGGCGCGGATCATTGCGATAGCCGCAAGGGCACGGATTAAGCGAAGCAAGCAGCATGAAGTCCGCAGGAAAGTCGGTAGAGCGTAACGCTCGACTGATCGATACTTGCCCGTCTTCGAGCGGTTGCCGCAGGACTTCCAGCGTTTGCCGATTGAACTCCGGCAGTTCATCGAGAAACAGCACACCGTTGTGGGCGAGGCTAATTTCCCCGGGCGAAGGAATCGATCCGCCACCCACTAGTCCCGCATTGCTAATCGTGTGATGTGGTGCGCGATACGGTCGTCGCACCATTAGCGGTCGACTGGCTGGCAACTTGCCCATGGCGCTGTAGATTCGCGTGGTTTCGATCGATTCCTCTGCCGTGAGTCGCGGCATAATCGTAGGCACGCGTTTGGCAAGCATCGTCTTGCCCGCGCCGGGCGGTCCTACCATCAGTAAATTGTGCGAACCGGCCGCGGCCAGCATGACGGCGCGTTTAGCAAGCTCTTGTCCTCGCACGTCGGCGAAGTTTTCTTCGTACCAGTCGAGTTCCTCAAACATCTTCTCGACGCGCGAAGGCGTGGGCTCAATCGCTAGCCTTCCAGAGAGGAAAGTAGCTGCCTGGGTGAGACTTTCTACGGCAATCACCTGTAGACCCTCGACCACAGCTGCTTCAGCGGCATTCTCGTGAGGGACGATTAGCGTCTCGATCCCTTCCTGTTTCACTGCCGCCATTGCCATCGAGAGCGCCCCTTTAACCGTTCGTGTGCTACCATCGAGTGCAAGTTCCCCCACCACGGCATAGCGGCTCAATAAATCCGATTCGAACTGACCGCTGGCCGCAAGCATGCCCAACGCCACAGGTAAATCAAACGAAGCGGCCTGCTTGGGAAGTTCTGCCGGGGCAAGGTTAATAACCACGCGGTTATCAGGTCGCACGAAACCACTGTTCACCAGTGCCCGTTCAATACGATGCACACTCTCCCGCACGGCCGCCTCAGGCAATCCGACAAGTACCGTCTTCGGTATGGCAGCAGGCGATACATCGACTTCTGCCTCCACGGGCAATGCGTCGATGCCAAGGAGCGAGTAGGTTTGTAGTTTGGCTAACATGGGAAATTCGACCTGCTTAAAGGGTCTTATTTTGAACCACGAATTGTACGAATCTCACGAATGTTTGTTGCATCGCTACTGGTTTAAACCTCTCGCTTTATATTCGTGATATTCGTTGGATTCGTGGAATGTAATATTTATTTGACTATGCGTTCATATTTCAGTTTCGACGCGGAGCCAAAATTCACCAACAACCCAAGCCGATAGCCGGTTGCTTTGAGGTAATTGTGAACCTGAGCTCGATGCACATCATGAAATTCGCTTATCGCCTTAATCTCAATGATGATCTTTTCGTAGCAGACAAAGTCTGGCTTGCAGATTGCCTCTAGTTCGTTGTCTTTGTATTCAAGTTTCAATTTTGGTTGCGCAGCAAATGAAACCTTTTGCAGTCCGAACTCCAACTCCAGACATTCTTGATAGACGGGCTCTAGGAAGCCGTGGCCCATTTGGTTGTAGACCTCGAAGCAGGCTCCGATGAGTTGGTAGCTTTCCTGCTTGAAGAGGATGGCAAGCATTGCAGCTTTGGTGTTTGACATCGAATACCTCAAATCTCACAAAACGGCCTGCCGTTACGATACGCCTGTACACCATTATGCAGGCCGCGAGGAAGATTGCAATTGGTGGGACCTAAGTGGCTTCGCTGGCCTGACTTACGCAAATTAGCGCGAGTGCAAGGCGTGAGTCCGCGGGATATTCGGCTCCCGACCAAGTGGCGGCCGCAAGATGACCCACTGGGAGTCGGCTTATAGCAGATGTGCGGTCTCTAGTTGCACTAACCTGCCGCCAGCGGGCCCAATTGCTAGAAATGTATCACTTAGCCAATCAGGATGGAGAGAGCGGATAGTTATAGCCGCGGAACTTCTCGACTTCTCCAAATTGGCAATTATGCGTATTGGATTACTAACTCTACTGTGCTGTGCCCATCTTCTGTTTGCCCACGCTGACTGCAGCGCGGCAGAGCTGATCCTCTCGACTCTTGATGGGCGAGAATTGGTCGGCCAACTTGACGAACGTACCGATGACCAGACGGCTTGGGTGCGCAGCGAAGCTGCGGGGATCGCATTGACTTCGGCGGTCTCTTGGGATGCAGTTGTTACGGTCGAAAGCGAAGGACAGGCTGTTGATCTTGTAACCCTACGCGAACAACATGATGCGTACGTGACGGCAGCAAAGTTCGACTTTTCTCCTGGCGTCAGTTCAGCGAGCGTCGATTCAGTGGGTGCCGACGCGATTTCTCAGAGGTACCGGCGAGCCGTTGGCTCGCGGCTACTAGGTGAAAATTCAGGACGCGCTAGGGCAACATCACTACAGATAATCGATGTGCAATTGGCGAATCTAGATCGCGACGCGGCCCCGGATGGATTCCTACTGAGTCTCGCCCTGCTGGATCAGTATGGGCAACCAGTAGCAGTACGTGGGAGCTTGTATGCCCAGCTTTGGACAGAGCATCGGCCGTGGAATGAAGCACGCCTGACGGAGCGTGAGCGGTTTCGGCGTGACGAGACCTGGACTCAGGCCGTACGGCCTCATGAGTTTGTCGACGGCGTAATGACGGTGCAGCTGAAGTTTCGTCATTTGGAACCGCAGGAAGAATTCGACCTACTACCGGATGCCGAACTGACGATACGACTAACTGCATTTGGCGCAGGCAACTTTGCCATGAGCACGCCCGTTTGCGTGCGGCCGTACGACCGATATCGCGATCATAGGCAGCATGCCGTCGGCGATCGCTACCTGCCCAGGGAACTACCCGGAGTTATTGGCAGGAAGAATACGTCACGCACCGATGGCCTGTGGCAGGCTTGGCCATAGGATACCGCATTTCCTAGCGTGCAGAATTCTCGGCATGAGATTATTCACTCTCACTGCGGCGATCTTTGCCCTCGCGGCGATCTTCTTTCGGTGCGTTGGAGGTTTGTTCAGTCTCGTTGCGACGCTCATCTCCCTCTCGCTTTTCAATAAGAGATTGCAGTTCGTCCGGGACTTCGATTCGGTTAGGCATCGTCTCTCCAATCTTTCGCGAACTCAACGAAGTTACTCTTGAGGTAAATTTAGCGGAATGTGGTCTGTGGGATAGGCGAGCTCAATCTCTGGAGGCAGCGTCTCATAGGCCCTTTCTACAGCAGGAAGAGGCTGCAATTCCTCTGTACCATGCGTGACACATTGTTCAGCACTGCAACGCCTTGCGAGAAAGGGCCGATACGGGTTGCTGAGCGGGTCGCCCATCTTTGGTTCGTAAGGTCGCGGGGCCGAGTAGATTGCTCCTTGGGTGAGCGGATCGAGGGTGCGCTGCAAGTCGAAGTCGTTGCGTTCTTGGCGAATCGCATCGTATGGCAAGATTCTTGGCACCAACGTCACAATGATCTCAGAGCGAGAGCGCTCGACTACACGTCGTTGAAAGAGCACGCCTAGATAAGGAATATCGCCCAGCAGTGGAACCTTGTTCTGAATGTTCGAGTCCTTCTCCTGAATCAGGCCGCCAATGACAAGGCCTTGCCCGTCGGCTAGCATCACATCCGTTTCGACCTCGGTGGTTTCTTCCGACGGTAGGCCCGAGACAGGGTCGACATTGCCGGTGGAGACTTCCGGCTTGATCCGCATGAGTACACGGCCGTCGCGGGTGATTCGCGGCGTTACTCTCAACACGACACCTACGTCGAGGAACTGGATGCTTTCCAGAGTGCTGGTTTGTGTAGTGGTCGTAACCTTGAAGCCCAATTGCTCGCCGATTTGGATGCGAGATTCTTGCCCGTTGATCGCATTAATGCGTGGCGACGCGAGAGTTTTAGCATCAGTCGTTGTTTTCAAAAGCTCGACTAAACCGGTGAGCGCTTTGCCTGTGGACTCGATAAAAAACGAGGGCGAAGCGGCTGCATTGGCAAAACCCGTAGAGCGAAGTGACAGGTTACCTGAGCCCAAGCCAATGAGGTCTTCGAAATTCACACCATTGCGGCATGTGTCGGAAAGCTCGACCTGCAAAATGTGCGTTTCGATCATGACCTGACGTGGCGGCTGATCGCTTTGGCAAATGAAATCCTGGATGCGTTCCAGGTAGGCCGGGTAGTCAACGACGACCACGGCTTCGCGTGTCCGGCGGTTATCGACCGAGCTGCTCTCTAACACCCACGACTTGCCGGCCTGAGAAAGCAGCCCTGCTACGCCTTGGTCGATGTCCACAGCGGCTGCAAAGTCGAGTTCGAATACATGCACAACGCGCCCGCCAGCTCCTGGAGGAATAAAATCAGCCGAATCGACTGAAGAAACAAAGATCACGTTGTTCGCAAATGTGCTGGTGTGCCCCGAAGCATTCAGAATGGCATCCATAACCTGCTGCCAAGGAACGCGATCAAACGTGGCCGTGATTTGCACATCTACCGAGCCAGCGAACACGAGATTCAATCGCTGGGTCTCGGCAATCATCGAGACGACTTGACGCAGAGATCCGTCGCGCACCATGAGCGAGATGTTGCCCTCGGCTTCGTGGATAGCGATCTTGTCAGCAGCCGGTGCGGGCTGCAGCGGAACAACGACAGCTTGGGGTAGCGGTTCAGTGGTAAGTGGATTGGCTTTCAGTGGATTGGCCCTCTGCGGAAGGGAACCCTGGCCGATACTCTGCCTAGCGCTGGCGGACTGTGGCGGAAGAGACCTACGGGTTGGAGCAGTGCTGTCTCTGAGGGCTTCGCTTTGAATGTGCCGAAGCGAATCAGCTGCTTGGTGCTGTAGTTCTTGCAGCGAGAGGGGCTTCTCAAGGGATTCCTGTGCGGCCAGAGGATTCGCCACGACGATCTGCAACGCCAGCAAGCAGCATAGAACCGTGGTGGCAATCACGGATCGCCGTCCTCGATAGTGCGATTGTTGCAGCAAAGCATGTGACACGTTGCGTCCCATGAACCATCCTTGTTCAGTCGAATCCAAACTGCCAAAGTCAGTCCACAGCCACCACGGCTGCTTAGTGCTCTGACAGAACAACTCCCTCGGATGAAATATCGCGAACGCGATAATCACCAACTTTGTCTCCGATTCGCAATTCTAGCGTTCCATAGCGGGCGATTTTTTCACCGCCAGAAAGAAGTACAATTGCACTGCCTGATTCCTTGATTCCCGCTAACGTAGCATCTCCTTCGGTGTCTTCCTGCTGGCCACCTGCCAGTGCAGCACGCTCGTCGTCTCCAGGAAGCACGGTTCCCAATGGATCGAACGCAACAACGTTGTCGATCGCAATCTGAGGCCAGTCTCCCTTAAATAGTGCGACGTCCGCTTTCCTCTCTTCACTAGGCTTCGATCCTTGAGGATTCACGACCACTTCGCTCAGGCTTGAAGCTGCCAAGGCTGCTCTGGGTCGAACGGCGGAATTCTTGCCTGCCCCTCGGAATACGACAAAAATTAGCACAATACTCAGCAAACCAACGACTGCTAGCTTGCCTGGGGTGGCACCGATTTTACTTGGATTGGATTTCTTGCGGTGAGCATGCCTCACAGAGCGCCTCCCTTCTCTCTTGTATCGTTGCGTTGGGTGGACGAGTACAACGCAAATGTTGCGTAAACCGGATAGTCGCCAGATTTACCGTCTGAGTGCAGGGCGAGCTTGGTCATTTTGGCAATTCGGGGCATTTGGTTGATCGCGGCAAGGAACCGGCACACGCTATCAAAGCTACCGCGGAAGTGTCCCTGCACGGAACTTTCGGTGAACCGTTCCACTTGGCGATCTGCACCAAGTTTCCAGTCGAGTACTTCTAGGTGATGGGACTCTGCTAGCTGGCCTGCTTCACGGATGAAAAGATCGTCTTGGGCTCCTCCCGCACTCTTTTCACTGGCAAGTTCCACGGCACCGGTCAATTTGACATGTTGCCGTCGTAGCTCACTATTCTCGCCTTGCCATGTTTTGGGCTGTGCAAGCAGCGATTCGAGCTGTGCGATGCGAACTTCGTCGCTCGCTGCTTGGTCGTTCAGAGGCTGATACACGCCATACCAAACCCCTACCAAAGTCACGGCAGCAATGAGGCTACCGATCAGGTGAACCGTCCAGATGAGTGATCTTAGTTGACGTCGCATAAGTTGATCCGAGGTGACCGTTCTAGTATTCACAGCGAATGGAAAAGGATTCGAGATCGAACGAAGGCAGCTTTACTTTCTCGGTGGTTTCGAGCTGTATCGACTGAAATGGCGGTTGACGCAAGGCTTGGACAAAGCGGCTCACATCCTCACCCCTAGCCGCCAAGCCACGTAGTTGGAGGGTGCCACGGCGGCCGGTTTGCAGTGTATCGTCTGGGGTGCGCTCTTGCAGATCAAATTGCTCAACTCGCACCTGCATTCCTTCGCCACTCGCGGCATGGCTTACGACTCCTAATAGAGCGGATATGGGGCGTTGTTCTGAGAGCAAGATCGATAGTCGCTCGTCAGTAAGCAAGTGATTGACCTGAGAACTCAGCTTTTTGTTCTCCACAATCGTTTGTCGAGCTGGCTCATACTGTTGCTCAAGCGCTACTCGTTGATTGGCTAAGGGGCGGACTTCTTTCCATCGCATCCCCACAGGCACTGCGACGATTGCCACGAGCAGTGGCAGAACAACTAACCAGACCCGCCGGTGTCGGCGGATGGTTACGTCGCGAAGCGCTGCATCGGTCATGAGATTCACAGATCTGTTCATGACTGCTCCCAGGCAAGCGCCGACATGCCTAGGGCTGCCCCGAACATGAACGCCGGAATACCAGCGCCGTTATCCTTAGCTCGTGGGAAAGTCCATTCCTCGGCCGGTACGTTTGTGAGTTGGGCGATTCTTCCAGCAATTCCACCTAATGCGCAACCACCGCCGAACAGGGTGGTGCGTTCTATGACTTCTCCACGTGTTTGCGAACTCCAATACTCGAAGGTTCGCAGTAATTCTCTGTCGAATCGCTTCAAGAGCGGATCGACTATTCTCCTAACAACCTGTTCTGCAGGCGAGTTCGTTGAGTTTCCGCTAGCCACAGTGGAGGAGTGCAGAAGCTGTCGGGTTTCTAACGGCGTTGTCCCAAGTTCAGAACTCACTGCATCGAACAGGTTAGAATACCCCGCATCTTTGAGCGTACGGACCATAATCGGGATTCCGTCTCGGAGCAGCACACAGGTTGCCTTGCAATAACCCCAATCGATAACGGCCTGTAAGCCTTGTGGGGCTAGGGCTGGCTTTCCATCGGCTTGCATGAGGCCCACGGCTCGTGAGAAACACCATGGTAGAACATCGATGGCACGACAACTCCACCGCTGCTGTCCCAGGTCGGTACTAATTCGCTCCGACCATGATTTCGGTAGCGTCACGACCAAAGCATGAGGCGGCATTTTGGTGTGTACGGAGACCGGCCACCAACCAACTTGACGGAGTTGCAAAGGATAGAGTGCCGATTTCTGAAATTCCTGATCGGGCAAGGTGTGATCGGTAACCTCTGTAGGAAAGGGAGATTGATAGCTATCGCAGACCGCCATCGACACGGCTGCGGCGGCAGACTTGCCCTGCCACGACTGCCCAAGTAGAGCTGCTTCTTGTAATTCTGCATGGGAAGAAGCAGGGGCCAAGCTTACTTGGCGAGCTCCTCCTTCGGGCAGCCATGCTTTGGTGCGCGAGGCCATAGCTGAACTGCCAATAACTAGCCGTCCCTCGCGCCACACCAGCTGCGCAAGCTTGACACTCGATCCGCCTAGATCAACGCCAATCCATCCTGTTTTTTGTCGAAGCCACATGGGGGTTCTTCTGATTAGTGGTGATTTCGGATGCTGGAGAGATCAAACACGGGCAGCATCACAGCCAGCACAATGCAGGCTATGACAGCTCCCATGACGACAGTGATTGCCGGTTCGAAAATACGCAGCGCTTGGCGCATCTTGGCTTCTGCTTCTTCTTCGTAGTAAGAGCCCAAGAGCGAAGCGACTTCCTCCAGCTTGCCAGAACCTTCTGCGGTAGTAATCATATCACGCGCCGATTGCGGGAAGATATCTGCCTCAGAGAGCACGCTCGACAACGAGCGACCATTTACAACCGCGTCGGTCATGTCTCGCAAGACGCCTTTGTATTCTCGATTGTTGATCGATTGCTCCGTAAGCCGCAAACCTTCAACCAGTGGCACACCGCTGGTGAGCATCAGCGAGATCATCTGACAGATGCGACCGGTACAAAACGGCTGGGTAATTCCTGAGAGGATGGGAACCTTCACGCAAACACGATTCCACCAGTGGGCGCCGACCTCGGTAGATAGCCATGCATATACTCCGCCGACGGACAGTGCCAGTAACGGCAACCATAGCCACCATTGACTTCGTAGGCCGTCAGCGAGGCTGATGAGCATTTGCGTCAACACGGGCAAAACCATGTCGTACTGCTCGAAGATGCCGGCGAAACGCGGCAAGACGAACAACACCAGTGCAACCACGACCCCACAAGAAACTGCTGACAGCAGCACCGGGTAAGTCATGAGCGATTTCATAGTTCGCAGCAAACGGACTTCACTGCGATAGACGACCGCTAGGTGAGTAAGCACTTCCGACATCCGACCGCTGGCTTCACCGGCAGATACCGTGGCAACGAATGCACTGTCAAATATACTAGGGTGTTGTTTTAAGGCATCCGAAAGAGTGGTGCCGCTAACTATTGCTTGGCTGACACGCTCCAGCACTTCAGCCAATTGCGGTTTCTGACACTGACTCGTGAGTGACTCCAAGGCCGTTGCGAGGTCGATGCCCGAGCGAGACATGATTGACAATTGGTCGAGAAAATCCGCTAAATCGGCCTTCGCTACGCGAGGCTTACCCCAGCGCGTAGATTTGCTACGCGCAGCCTGCGTCGGGCGAGCGAACTCGCTCGTCATCCAATCCGGCGTGCTTGCGGCAGTTGAGGACATAGTATTGGTAGTTCAAGAGGTTTGATTTAATCAAAGAACGCCACACGAGCGACTTCTTCGAGACTGGTTTGTTCAAGGCCTGCCAAACGGAGACCACCGTCTAACAGGGAGTCGAATCCTTGGTCGTCACGCCATTTGCGAATCACATCCACACTCTCATCGTTGGCAACCATGCGGCGGAATTCGCTCGTGACGGGCAGCACTTCGTAGATTCCCGTTCGACCTTGGTAGCCGGTATCAAAGCATTCGCGGCAACCTTCACCTTTGGCAAAGCTCCGACGCGTGTCGCCTGTGTAGTTCAGTGACGCTAGGTACTCTGCTGATGCGTAGTGCGAACTTCGACATTGCGGACAAATGGTACGCACGAGACGCTGGGCCATTACACCAACCAGCGAGGCGGCAAGCTTGTAACTCTCTACACCCATATCAAGCATGCGTGTGATCGCACCGGCGCTATCATTCGTGTGCAGAGTGCTGAGAACCAAATGCCCCGTGAGAGCGGCTTGTACGGCAACCTGCGCTGTCTCGGCATCGCGGATTTCGCCGACCATGATCACATCTGGGTCTTGGCGAAGGATCGACCGCAGGGCAGCTGCGAAACTTACTCCCCGGGCTGTATCGACTTGCACTTGATTGACTTGCTCAACTTGGTACTCAACCGGATCTTCTACCGTGACTGCGTTGATGTGAACTGACTTAATTAGTTCCAGTGCGGAGTAGAGCGTTGTGGTTTTACCGCTGCCAGTAGGGCCCGTGACGAGCATCAGACCATGTGGTTTTTTCAGCAAGCCTTTGAGAGTTTTAAGCGAACCTGAGCCGATGCCCAGTTTGTCGAGATCGAAGGTGAGGCGCCCTTTGTCGAGCACACGCATCACAACCTTTTCACCCATGACCGTTGGCAGCGTTGAAATACGCAGATCGACTTCTTTTCCTTCGGCCACTACCTGACACCGGCCATCTTGCGGTTGGCGATGCTCGGCAATGTCCAGCCTAGCCATTACTTTGATACGCGAAACGATCGCCGGATAGATATCACGGCGAGGACGCAGCATCTCCACCAGTTGGCCATCGATGCGAAAACGAACTGTCGCAGACTTACTGCCCGGTTCGATGTGAATATCGCTGGCCCCTTTGCGAACGGCCTGCAGCATCAAGTAGTTCACGAGGTTGATGATTGGGCTGCCATCGACCAACTCGTTCACTGAGGCGATGTCGACGTCCGAAGCGTCGCTGCGCAGTTCTAGCGCAGCATCGTCCAGGTCGGCCGTGACTGCATCAACCTGAAAGTCTTCCTCATATGCACGGCCGATGAAGCGTGTAATCGAAGGACCAAAGGCAAACACGGGACGAACCGTGAGCCCGGTCGCCTCTTCCACTTGATCGATTGCGTGTAGATCCTGTGGATCGTCTGTGGCCAGGATCAACTCATCGTGGACACGAAACAATGCCAGCGCATTGAGCTGTTCTGCCAAGTAACGTGGCAGAATGTGTACCGCCACCGGATCGAGCAAGCCGTCACGAAGCCGCACGGCGGGAACTCCGAGTTGAGCTTCGATGAATGGGAGTAGTTCTTCGTCAGAGACAAACCCTAGCTCCAGCAGGGTCTCGCCGAGTTTCTTGCCGCTTTCGGCTTGGTGACTGAGTGCGGTTTCGAGTTCGTCGTGCCCGAGCAAATTTGCCAAAATAAGGCGCTGTCCTAACGGACCGCGCACGACGGGCTCTTGGTCCTGCCGGCTCAAGACCACAAGGTCTTCGAGATCGCGGGAGACTGGCTCTGGGGGGAGTGCAATGCTCATCCGGCAAAACTCCCGACGGAACTCTTTACTGTTTCAAAGATCTCGAACTGCTCGCCTACACCACTAACATGAAGAATATCTGCACACAGTGAGTTGGGGCCGCTCAACTTCAGTACGCCACCGCGGGCAGTGGCCTTTCTCTTCGCATCGATTAAAGCTTCAAGCCCTGCACTGTCGATGAGGGGAGTTTTTTGTAGATCGAGTACGATCGAAGGTTGTCCAGCAGCGCAACAATCAGCGACCGTCGCAGAGAATTCTTCTGCAAGATGGCTGTCAAATGGAACATCGACACCAATAACATCGATGGCACCTTGGACCTCAACGGCGAGCATTTGCGGCCTCCTTTCCCTCCGGCAAGTGCAGTGTAAAGGTAGTTCCTTCGTTCAACACGCTTTCACAGGTAACCTCGCCACCGTGCATGTGGGCGACTTCTTGGGCCAGTGAAAGACCTAGGCCCGAACCAGTTTCAGCCTGGACGCGCGGGTCATCGCTGCGGAAGAATTTGTCAAACACTTGACTGGCTTCTGCCTCCGAAATCCCCACACCGGTATCCTCCACGGCGATGCGAAGCCCATCTTCTTCCCGCTTGACCTTGAACCCGATGTGTCCGCCACGGGGCGTGTACTTGGCGGCATTGCCGAGTAGGTTTACAAGCACGGCCACCACTTTGTCTTTATCTATTTTCATTTCCCCCAGCTTCTCAGGCAGTTGCACATTAAGCGTGTGCCCTTTCTGACCGAGTAACGGGCGCACCTTGTCTAACACTTCTTCAAACAAGCGTTCCATTTCCGTGGGTCGTAAATCAACACTCAACGAACCGACTTCCATGCTGCTGATGCTTAGCAAGTCGTCAACGAAGCGGGAAAGCCGTGTGACTTCGCTGTTGATGACGTTGCAAAACTCCTTTTGTTTCTCAACTTCTAGCTCATCTTCACTAGCGAGAGTCTCTGCGTACGCTTTGATGTTGGACAGCGGAGTGCGAAGCTCATGAGTGGCAGCGTCGAGAAAACGGTCTCGCGTCTGCTCTGCAAGCTTCTGTTGGGTGATATCACGAAGTGTCCACACATGCCCGCTCTCCTGCCCGCTTCTATTAGGCTGACGAACCACACGCAGGATATGCGTTTTGCCGTTCACCTCGCGTGTCGCTTCCGTAGTGACGAGACGACGGTCATTCTCCTCAGAGAAAACTTCTGTGTCGGATAGCTGATCAACACAGTTCAGCAAGTGTTTTTCAAATTCAATGTCTTTCGCGGCCTTTTCATCGGTGTCGAGCAGTGCCGCAAGGGCTGCATTAGCAAATCTCAGTCGACCCTCCATATCGGTCAACGCGATTCCTTCACTTAGTGAACCGAGTGCTTCTGCCAGTTGGTCGTTCGAATTGCCGGATGCCAAGGCAGCAATCCGCTCATCGAGAGTACCGGTCTTTCGCTGTTGCAGAACGCTGTCTAAGTGCCCGACCACGCGATTCCAACCGAGGGCAGCAAGGTCCCCCGGTGGTACGGTGAACATTTCCGGAGGCTCCCCAGCCGGAAGTTGGGCAATCTCGCTAAGTTGAGTCTCGACTGTCGCAGCGGATCGAGTGAGGCGACCCAACAGGACACCCCCGACGACGATCAGAAGCAAAGGCAGCACAACCGCGCTAGGGGCCGCACTGATGGTTTCTACTATGGATGCCAACGAGCTGTCTGACTGAACAGCTGCCGAAAGCGTTGCGAATTGCTCGCCACCGTGATTCAGCGGAATCCGATATTCGGTCAAATCGACGCCAGACGGCTGCAACGCATGCACGCCCCAAACGCCTGCCTCTTCAACCGGGGTGCCTGCGAGCTCGACTGCAAACTGCCCAATACGATCTTCGCGGGTATCAGCAATCGATTTGCCTTCGAGATCTAGCAACGAGCAATAGACGAATCTTCCTTCGCCACGCAACTGAGCTAAGTAGCCTTGCATACCCGACCAGGGGTCTGGCTGCTGTTCGTTCGCGCGATGCGCTGTTTCGATAGCAGCGACGGAACGATGCAATCGTGCAATGGCTACCGTAGCGTTGCGTTTGGTAACGACGCCGTGCGCTGCATCAAGCAGTCCGGTCGCCAACCAACAAACTGCCGCAAGGCAGAAGAACAGGTACCAGGCCACCACTTGCCGGGGTAGACCGAGATGTTGTCGTTGACTGATCACAGCACTCCCTCGGTTGGCAAGCAAAATGGATAATGAATAGGCAGAAAACGCCTCGGCTAGACAGCAACGGCAAGCATTTTCTCGACCGCACTGACAACTGCGGAAGGACTGAATGGCTTTGGGAAGAGCGCTTGGACAGCGAACTCTTCCCTCAGCCGTTCAATTTCCATTTCCAATCCTTTTGCCGTTAGCATGACGATCGGCGTGTCGCGATAGTTGTCGAGCAAGCGAAGATTCGCGCAAAGTTCCGTTCCCGACATGACCGGCATCTGCTGATCGGTAATGACGAGATCGAAAACTTCCTGACGTGCCAACTCCAATGCATCCGCACCGTTAACCGCGGTTTGCGTAGCAAAGCCAGCCCTATCGAAGGCAAACTGAGTTACCCGAACCAGCGCTACGTTGTCGTCAACAATCAGCAAGCGTCGTCTGGAGGTATCGAAGGTGCTCTCTTCCGTGCTCATCTCAACGGTGTCCTTTTTTCCATTCGTGCAGTGTTCTACAGCTGATCGTAGGTAACGGTAGAGACGCTGGCGGTGGCGTTGCTGTTGTTGCAGATAAATTCACGCGTGTCGGAGTTGTACTTCCAGCCGACGGTAGGTGCTGCATCGCCCGTAGTGGTCGTGCCGGTGGCGAATGCGACGTCCGCATCTTGAGCTGCTGTAGGACCGACCGGGCAAGTTGGGAAGTTGCCACGCAAATAAGGTTTGAGGTCTTCCTTGAAATTGGGGACTGTGTCGAAACGAGGTGAGGCCCCGCCGTTCTTGGCACTGTAGAGCTCAATGGCGTCGCGAACGACGCTCAGGGTATGTCTCAATCCGTTGTCCGTGGCTTCGGCTGAAGCGCTAAACATCTTGGGAGCTGCTACGCCTGCCAGAATGCCAAGGATAAGGATAACCACTACGAGTTCAATTAGCGTAAATCCGCGTCGATTGTTCACAACTGTCTCCAATGTTCTTAATACGCGACTCTGGGAGCAGCCTGCGAAGGCATCCCCCACGGGTAAATGAATTTCTACCTCGGGACTAGCCGAGACTGTTCATGAAACTGTAGCTCAAACAATGCGGAGCGAAGGCCCCAAGCGCCTACCATTTGCCGAAAAATGCTTCTATTGCCCAATCAGATCGAAGGGGTTGCTCATCACAAGACAAAGGATCGCTATAACCTGCACAAGGGGCCGCTCTGGCTACCCCCTCGTCGAAAGTTCAGGTTGCCCTTGCATGAGTTCCTGACGCTGTTTTTCGAGCTAACTTTTAACTGGGTGATCAACTCCACAGGAGAGTTGACGCTAGCACACCGACTCCTGAACAGAGATTTCCCCATGAATTTGTCATCCCCGCCAGAAACCACTAACTCTAAAGACAGCCCAGCGATTGTTGCGCTCCACGAGCTGCAATCAGCTACCGGAGTCGCATGGAATCTGTGGACTCGCATTGCTGCTAGCAAATGGGTTGAATCAAATAGCTCCGACGATTGTGAACTGGACGAAGCCCACTCGGCTCGGATGGCTTTTCATCCGACATGCTTCGACCTGTTTGAGAAAGCTTTTGGAGAACAGTCTATCCAGAGTGAACAGTCGGACCCTAACCAATGGTGGGTCGTGTCGCCGTTGCTAGGTCCCTACGGTAATTTACATTCGGTTGCCATAACAACTGTTTCGGGCGACCAAAGAGAATCGATAACCAAGTTAGCCTCGTTATCGCTCAACTACCAACGCGAGAAACTGAGAGCCGAGCAATTAGAATCAGAGAACGCTCAGTTCGCCCAACAAGTAGGCGACGATTTTGAAGAAATGACTTTTCTACGCACGATGGCCGATAGTCTAGCTGTGGGTGACACCTCATTAGGGATTAAAGAGGTGGTCACGCGGTCCTTCGAAATGTTGCATGGCATTCTCGGTGCTGAGATCCTGTGCTTTGTAGAATTGGACGAGGCCGGTCAACCCAAATCAAGCATCCGCCAGACAGACGATACCGAGCATGCTCAAGTCAGCCAAGACGCTTGTGATGTGCTTGCGCAAAGATTCTGTTCACAGGTCACTTCCGGACCTCTCGTACGGAACGATCTCATCCACCAGACTGAAGAAGAAGCCCAGGGCACTTCCCAACAATTGCTGATCGTCCCTGTGCAAACTAGCGTCAGACAATTTGGCTGGTTCATGGCAATCAACCGCGGCCCTGGTTTCACGCAGCATGGCAAAGCCCCCTTATTGTGCGCCAGCCTGCACGAATTTGGCACGTGGGAAGCCTCGCTGCTGAGCACTGCTGCCTCGGTGATTGCCTCACACGCTTCCAATCTCGAACACTTGCGAGAGAAAGGGCAACTGTTGGTCAGTGTGGTTCGCTCGCTAGTCTCCGCGGTCGAAGCCAAAGACGCTTACACTTGCGGCCATAGTGAACGGGTCGCTCTCTACACCAAGCGACTTGCTCAGCACCTCAGTTATGATGAGGAATCCACCGAGCGCATATACCTCACCGGTCTGCTCCACGATGTCGGCAAAATCGGCGTTAGCGATGCTACGCTTAACAAGGCAGGTTCCCTAACACGCGAAGAATTTGGAGAAATCCAAGAGCACCCCGATTATGGTTGGTCAATCCTGTGCGAACTTCGCCAGTTGGCTTACGTGTTGCCGGGAGTGTTGCATCACCATGAGCGGTTCGACGGCGCTGGCTACCCCGACGGACTCAGCGGCCACGACATTCCGTTGGACGCTCGCATCATGGCTGTCGCAGATGCCTATGACGCCATGACCAGCGATCGCGCGTATCGCGCCGGCATGCCTCACGAAAAGGCAGTAGGAATCCTTACCGATGGTGCTGGAACCCAGTGGGATCCGGAGATCGTGTCTTCTTTCTTGGAGATCGTCAACGATTTCGTGAAAATCCGTCAGCAATACCAACCACATCAACGGCGTGTGCGGACCGGCAGCGCGATTGTTTACCAGGATTAGGTCGCTCAGGGAAAACGAGGTTTTCCCCTCAAAGACCATGCAATCGGCACTGCTCGCCACAGGAAGCAGGTTGGGTGAGTGTTTCTAAAGCCTCAAGCGATCGCTTGAGGCCTAGCTAAGTGTTTCGCTTGTCTAGCTCACTGGTTATAACTGTGCTTAGCTAGCATTGCTCATTTCGCTGGTGCAACTCTGCCACGGTGCTTGAAGCCTCTCATCATAGGCTTTGAGGTGGGAGAACCCTGTCGGCTACATTCTCTACCGATGCCTCTTCTGGAGACAACATGATCGAAAATCGCAAGAAATTACTAATTGCTGGGTTTCTTACACTCATCGCAGCAGGACTTGGGTTTGGCGTGCGGACCGGTCTGCTCGCGGTTTGGTCGAAAACCTACGGGTTTACTTTCACCGAACTCGGGGCAATCACCGGCGGCGGACTCCTCGGTTTCGGTTTAATCATTCTTATCGCCGGATTTCTGATTGATGCGCTGGGCTATAAAAAGCTACTGATCATCGCCCTGTTCTGCCACGTGGTTTCTGCGGTGATGCTGTTCTTCGCAACACCGATTTTCAATTCAGCTGGTCGCGATGCAACCTACTACATTCTGTACTGCTCGATGTTCATCTTCGCAGTGGGCAACGGCATTTGCGAAGCGGTCATCAACCCACTCGTCGCGACGCTTTACCCCAAAGAAAAGACGCACTACTTGAACATCTTGCACGCAGGCTGGCCCGGCGGGCTAGTGCTTGGTGGGCTTGTCGCTTTACTAGCGGGAAGCATCCAGTGGGAACTACTTATGGCGACGTTCTTGATTCCTTCGTTGCTCTATGGCTACATCACACTAACAGAGCAGTTCCCAGAAACGGAAGCTCAAAAGGGAACGATCTCTTACGGCGATATGTTCGTCAATTGCGTCACTCCCTTCTTTATCTTCTTGCTACTCGTACAAGCCATGGTCGGCTACGTGGAGTTGGGCACCGATAGCTGGATCTCGAAAATTACCGGCAGCATTTTGGCCAATGCCAAGTATGGGGGCATGTTGTTCATCTACACTTCCATGCTAATGTTCGTATTGAGATTTTTTGCTGGCCCCATCGTACACCGAATTTCATCCCTCGGTTTGCTGCTTCTAAGTGCCTGTTTAGGCGCTCTGGGCCTTTACTTGATCAGCAATGCACAAGGCTTGGGCTACATGCTCCTGGCCGTCACCGTCTATGCACTTGGTAAGACTTTCCTGTGGCCCACGATGCTTGGTGTTGTTGGCGAGCAGTACCCTCGAAGTGCAACTGTCGCGATGGCATTGCTAGGTTTTGCTGGGATGACTTCCGCCGGTGCCCTCGGCGGACCTGGCATCGGCTATAAGCAAGATCGCTATGCCTCCGAGAAGCTACAAGAGATTTCGGAACCTACTTTCCAGAGGTACCAAGCCGACGAAGAAAATGGTTTCCTGATTTTCAAGCCAATTCGAGGCCTTGATGGGCAGAAGGTGGGGGTAGTACTCGACAAGAGCGAAGCGGGCCAGCGCGGAGTCGCTCTAGCCCGTGATAAAGAAATCGCCCAGCAAGCCGAGGTTTGGGAGACCGACACCTTCAAGCAAAAGCGAGAGCTAGACGACTGGTGGCAGGCAAATCAGCAATTTGCCGCTGAAGATGCGGAACATGTTGATACCGCTGGCCTCCATGGTAGTCGCATGGCCATCCGCCTCACGGCACTCATTCCCGCGACTATGGCCGTGTGTTATCTGCTGATGATCCTCGGCTTTAGGGCCAAGGGCGGTTATCGTCACGCGGAAGAGGGCGAGCCGGAAGCGACACCTCAGTAGGGCATCGAACATAGAACATCGGAATGTCACGGAGGACATTCCCTACAGGTTTCTGTTCCGATGCCCCCAGTAGCCCAGCTGAACTTTCCGATAAACCTAGAAGTGAGTCGGCTCACGAGTCAGGAACTCGCCGGTTCCTGGCTCGCCGACAAATTTTCCGTCCCGCACTTTTACCGTGCCGCGGAGTAGCACGTGCTCCACACCCCCCTGCTGCTGCCAACCTTCGAAGGCGCTGTAATCGACCGCCATTTGGTGAGTCGCCTGAGAGATCTCTCGCTGTGCGTTGGGATCAAAGATCACAACGTCCGCATCGCTGCCCACCGCGATTGTCCCCTTACGCGGATAGAGCCCAAATAGCTTGGCAGCCTGGGTGCTGGCGGAATCGACGAACGTATTGAGATCAATTCGCCCTTTGCCAACTCCCTCGGAGTACAACACCTCAACGCGGTTCTCGATCGAAGGAATTCCGTTGGGGATCTTCGTGAAGTCGTCGCGGCCCATCTCCTTTTGGCCTTGGAAGTTGAACGGCGCGTGATCGGTTCCTACGGTGCTTACGAGTCGCGAACGCAGCGCATTCCACATCGCCTCTTGGTGGCGAGCCTCGCGCAGTGGTGGAGACATTACGAACTTCGCACCTTCAAAGCCTGGGAGTTCCGCGTAACTTCTGTCGAATACCAAATGCGGTAGAACCACTTCCACCCACACGTTTACATCGCGAAGCTGCGCGGTCTGCACGGCTTCGAGTGCGTCGCTGCAAGAAGTGTGAACGCAATACACGTGGGCACCGGTAGTCTCGGCATACGTCATCAGTCGGCCGACGCCTTCCGCTTCGATGTAAGTGGGCCGCGAGGGTTCATGCCACTCGGGGCCCGTTTTCCCCTGGCCGATGAGTTCCGCTTGACGCTTGGCTATCAGTTCTGCATTCTCGCAGTGGGCAGTCACGATT
Organism: Adhaeretor mobilis; assembly: GCF_007741515.1. Taxonomy (GTDB): domain Bacteria; phylum Planctomycetota; class Planctomycetia; order Pirellulales; family Lacipirellulaceae; genus Adhaeretor; species Adhaeretor mobilis. Next base: position 2,698,613 of record NZ_CP036263.1, on the reverse strand, counting down.
AGGCCGTACTGCTTGGCGAACGTGAGCGTTTCGTACAGTTCTTCTTCCGAGAGCGAGAAGGCCCCCTTATAAGCTAGAAAAACTTTCAGCGACGCGACGCCCCGCTTGACGATCTCTTCGAACTGCTTGCGAGTTTCCTGGTCGAAGCGCGACACCCCCATGTGAAAGGTGTAGTCACAGGACGACGTCTGGGCTTTCTCCAGCCACAGCTCGAAGGCTTCCAGCGGCTGCTCGTTGTTGGCTGGGCAGCACATTTCTATGAATGTCGTCGTGCCGCCCACTAGCGCCGCGCGACTAGCCGTTTCGTGCGTATCGGCTGCCTGCGTGCCCATGAATGGCAAGTACACATGCACATGCGGGTCGATGAATCCTGGGAACACATACTTGCCCGTTGCGTCAATGCGCTCGACCCCATCAGGAGCCTCTAGTGCGGGACCGACTGCGGTGATCGTTTCGCCCTCGACTAAGACATCGCCAAAAAAATCGTCTGTCGCAGTGATGATACGACCGCCAGTGATCAAATAGTTCATTGCGTGCCCTAAGGTTTATAGACGGATGGCTGAGGCTAGAACAAATCCCAACTCGCGGTAGCAGCTCGACAAACCGGGCGAGCCGTAGCTCGCGGGCTATTTCAGCAAAGGATCGCTACAGCAGGCTCAGAACGCCTTAAAGCAATTAAATCACTTCGGCGCGCTCGTGAGAATGATCCAGTCCACAAAAAAAAAGACCGCGTGACGATTTGATGCGTCACGCGGCCCGGTTTTTAGAACCAAGAATCGGAATACCACTGAGGGCATTCTCTTCAGCTAGACTATATCTGACGCCAATTAAACCCATCAGCCAGGGCGGCAAAAAGCGATTCACGTGTCGATTCCTCTTCACGCCCATCGACTTCCATCAATTCGCGATCAGCCAGGCGACGGGTGCGGCGTTCAAGTCGCTCGAAGATCGCATCACGACGCTCTGAACCGAGGTCATCAATGTCGATCGAGTGGCTCACGGTCGTGTCAACCGAAGCGTGCGAGCGAATCTCCTCAGACAGCTTTCGAGCGAATCGGCCACCCTCTGCGGCAACACGTCTAGCAAGCGATGTGAAGTTGCGGCCCTGAGATTGCTGGGGCGTTACCTCGTCAAGAGAATCTTCCGCGGCTGGTGCCTGCTCAGCAGGGCTGCTCGCACCCATACTGCGGGCACCCAATCCCTGAGCGCCGACGGACTGGCTGCCTCCACCCACGCTGCTACTTGAGACGGATGTTTCGAGTGGCTGGAATGGCCCGCTACTCAGCGGAGCCGTTGCTGCTGCCACGGACGCGGAACCTTGGTTCGATTGCCCGTAGTCCTGGTGCCACAGCGCCAAATCGATTTGATCGACATCGGCATCGCCATCAGCATCGCCATCGGTATGCTGTGCTGGAGTTGCCGTGTTGCCAACTTGCCACATGAGGAAGTCGAACCCATCGACATCGCCGTCTTCTTCAAAGTCGGAACTCATTTCGGTCGACAGTGGCAATGCCGCAGGAGCACGCATCAGAGCGTAGTCCTCAACCTCGCCTGTCGCGGCAAAACCGGTCACGCTGTTGATGCCAAATTCGCCATAGCGGAATCGTGCATAGAGCAGTTCCACTGCGCTATCTGGGATTTCGACACCCAGAATATTGGCACCGGCAACTAACGGACGGTTCGTAAATACACGCTCGCTAACACCATCGACGATGTCGTCGAAGTCGCGATCGCCATTGAAGTCGATCCAGCCCTGCAAGTAGCCACCATTGAAGCTGGCTGTGGCAGTTACGGTCGAAGTCTGGCCTGCGATGATGGTGCCGAAGACAATTCCGTCCTCGTCGTCGGTTGTGGTGAGATCGTCCCCGTCGGCTCCAAGTGTTGGGTTGCCGTCGAGTTCGCCATCGCGCTGGGCACCTAGATAAAACGTAGAGCTGAGTACGTGTCGCGGGCCATCCTGAGAACTCAAGGTCGGGTAAAACTCGCTAGGCAAATCGCCCCAATCAAGGTACGCCTGGTTGCGAACGCCAAACTTATTGCCGGCGTCAACAGTGCCTGCGGTAAGCGTCACGAGATGTTCGTCGGACGTTGGCGTGGTAATATCAAAGCCACCTGGAGTCACAAGACGAATCGCGTGAGTGCCGGGTTCCAAGCTTGGGAAAAGGAACCCGCCGCCAAGGCCCGTCGTCACCTGAGAGTCTCCCGCAGTAAGCGTATTGCTATTATCAGCATCAACGTAAACGACGACTGACGCAACACCACCTTCGGTGGTGTCTTGAACGCCGTTGCCGTTAAAGTCTTCAAACACGATGCCAGAGATCGCACCAGGAGCATTGGGGTCGGGGTCACCACCGCCACCATCACCGCCACCATCACCACCACCATCACCGCCACCATCACCACCGCCACCGCCACCGCCAGGTGTACCCGGTGTTACGACGGCAAAGTTCACTCCGATTTCAACATCTGATTGCGTGAGGAAAAGAGACTGCTCGCCGCTGACCGGTGCAAAATGCTCCCAAGGTCCATCGATGATCAATCCAACATCGTAGAAGCCATCAACCAAGTCAGAAAGCATGAACGAATAATCGCCATTCGCATCGGTGAAATCGACCGGATCAAGTCCTGCGTCATACACGTCATTTTGATTTGCATCGAAGTAGACGATTTGGTCGGCCAGACCTACATCGGCGCCGTCTTTTGTTCCATTCGCATCGGAATCTAGGAACACGTTACCGCTTACCGAAAAACCGGGAGCTGGCAAATCGACGCCCGGATCAAGCGTAAAGTATCCTTCTCCTAATCGATCGCCGACAGCGTCAATAGTGAAGGTGCCCAGCGGCGAATCCATGATCGTGACACCAGCATCAAGCGAACTGGTATCGATCCTCAGCTCGTATTCGCCTGGTGCGAGGTCGAAGTAGAAGTTGCCGTCGTAACCCGTCTGGAAAAACGGTTCGTAGATGTCACGAATGTCGTTGTCGCCAAGACCACCGACCAATTCTGCGTAAACGATCACTCCTTCAGCGAAGAGTTCTTGATCGGGATTGGTGGCAAATATCATTTCGTCGGTGAACGGGTCCGTAGCCTCAATCCGACGGTCGAAATTATCGAACGTGCCATCGCGATTCTCATCCAATCCAACGGCACCCGATATCCGGCCTGATTCTAAAATCGACGAACCGTGAAACGCGTAGCTATAACTAAAATCGCCCGCAGCTTCGCTGTAATTCTCGACAACTAACTGCCAAGACTTAGCATCACCGGTGTCCGGGTCTATGATCTGATCAGAACGTTCGCCCCAGTGACGATTAGTGCTGAGAGTCCAGCTATTGAAATTGCCAGGTGAGGTACCAGGAGGGATCAACGGGGTAGTACCCATATCATTGGGATGCGACCTGCTCCCCCCTAGCGTACTGAAATCATTCAATTCAGAATGCGTACCATCAGGTGAAACCAAAGCGATGCGTAGCAGATTGGGGTCGATGCTTGAGGTGACCGATACCTCCACCCATTCCACGGACATCAAGTTGGTGTCGGGCACAAAGATTGGGTTCGCTGAAGGGCCCCGCTGTGACGATGCGGGGAAGTCGTCGGCACCGGGGTCCGGCGGATCGGTTCCGAGCTGAAAGGTTCCTAAATACCACTCGGGAACAATTTCTTGGCTGTTTGCTCCACCGGGAATGAAGATATTGCCGGTATCGTTGCCGAGGGTTACGCCTGCTTGTACCGGGAAGGAACCTCCCCCTGTGTAAGTTCGTTCGCTAACTTGGTTACCAACAGTTCGCCAATTACTTGCCAGTTCAACTGCCAAAGATGCATTGACCAGACCGTGGGCATAACCACTCTCAGCGAATGCATTTCGATCGTGACTTACGGTGTAACCGGCACCTGTCGCAAACAGATTATCTGGCTTAGGAGTCGACGTGACCTGAAGTGGAAAATCATCGGTGTCTTCGGGGTCACGAAACACTTCAATTTCGTTCACTTTCCAACTGCCGTCCGTCCGATTTACTTCCGAGGCACTTCTGATGAGAATGTGCTGCACGTCACGGTAAGAAAGATTAGGATTTGCTTCCAACATAAGAGCAATGACGCCCGAAACGATTGGGGCAGAGGCTGATGTGCCGTTAAAACCAGTCGTGTAATCCAGATCCTCGAAGAAATCGTTATCGGTCTCCAGGTCGTCGATGATCGCGCCCGGTACTGTGTTGTAACCCGCTTCTCCAGTCAGGTCCGTTGTCGTAAGGCCAGCACCCAACAGGCCACCAACGCCGTCGTCCCGATCGCGCAAAATGTTTTGCGGGTTGGAACCTGTGGGTGCCACTACGAGAACCGAAGGTCCTATTTCCGGGTAGTTTGTTGATGTGCCGTCGAGATTGGCCTCGGTGCCATCGTGGTCAATACCGCCCACGCTAATCGTATACCGCGAGTTGGCGTACCCGTCGTAGTTGGAAGAGTCCCTACTAGGGCCACCGTTGCCAGACGCCCACACGTGAATTGTGCCGAGTCCGCCTCGACCAAAGAAGACCGAATTCCGCAACGCCGCAGTTGCCAGTGGTCCTGGACCTTCCGTCAGGCGAGTCGCATCGCTTGGGCCCCAACTGTTGTTGTAAATATCGATTTCTTGTGGCAAGTGATATAATGCTTGCCCCTGTGTAAAGTCCGATTGATTGCCGCCCAAGAGACGCAAACCGGCCAAACTCGCTTCGTAGGCCACGCCGGTGATACCAATACCATTGTCGCCGACCCCCGCAGCAAGACCTCCCACGGCGGTCCCGTGTCCATCGCCATTCGGCACGAGCGCGGGCGAGGGGTTGGTATCGTTTTGAACGAAGTCGAAGCTTAGTCCGGGGGCGATATTGGCAGCGAGATCGGGGTGCAAGATTTGAAGCCCGTCGTCCACAATTCCAATGACGACACCATCACCAGTGATACCTGACTCCCAAGCTTCCTCGATATTGATATCTATGTCGGGAGTGGCGTAGATAAATTGGAAGTCGGGATTGCCGATCTGTTGACCAAAATTTATCAAGTGCCATTGCTTCTCAAGATAGGGATCGTTCGGCAGCGCTCGCTGCTGACCGCCTTTAGCAATATCGGGATAGAAGTAGCGGACCGATGAGGAATCACTCAGGGTATCAACCACGCCCGATGCATCCGCATCGCCACGCGTTACAAGGAAACCACCATCAACGCCAACCGCATCGGTGACGACCGTCAGTCCTGTCTCCGCTTCCAACTGCCCAGCGGTGGTTCCTGCAATTGCAAGTACTACCCAGTTCTCTGCCTCGCTCAGTTGACCCTGTGCGTATTGATCCAGATCAGCTGCTGCTTGGAAAGAACTGGCCACCTCAGCGTTGATCTTCGAAATCACATCAGCGGCAAGCTGATCTTGCACATCAACCGCCGAAGCAGCTGAGAGGACTCGGCGTTCTTCGAGTGTCTCGAAGCCCAGGCGGCGCTGCTTTTGCTTGCGACTCACGCCGGTGGGGCGTCGCTTGCCGTTGCGACGGGAAGGGGACTGCCCACGATGCGAATTTGGATTGTGACCGTACACACTTACCTCTTAAAGAAAATGAATATGTTCCGTAGTAGGATTCCCCAACCAGAACTTCGGCCTAGCAAAGCTCTGGGGAAATCAAAAGCGGCGGATGAGGATACATAGGCTTATCTGCCTGAGCTCCCCTCCACCTACCTCACCCCTCAACTAGCATCATTCCACCACGATGCCCATTCTGAGAACGCTGCGGCTCCTCTGGGTGAACTTCGTGAACCGAAGCCACAGTCGGAAAGGCAGCATTTTCGTTGTGGATTTTTGTCAAAAGGAGCCTTGTGCTGCTCAATCTAATAACTCATTGCCCCAACGCTTGCACAAGAGCCCATTATCACCATCGATATTAGTCACGAGTAGCAAATCCGTCAAATATTGTGTCAATTCGCTAACCGATCCCAGTCGCCGGAGATCCTACATGGGATCCTACATGGCGCTGGGCCGGACAGTAGCCGACTTGTCACGCGTGTTGACTTGTGACTCCTGTTAAGGGGTGCGGATTCGGCGAAAACTGATTGTTATGACGGAAATACTGGTTCTCTGCCCTGGTTCGGTCCGATAAATCCACCGAAGCTCAATCTTTTTGCCTCCCGGCGGCAATTGCCCTGTACTAGGAACCCCTGGTCCAGGAAGTCGCTAGGTGGTGAGAGTTGCCCTTCAGCGGGCACTCCGCTGAGGCGGGAGCTAAAGAAACGACTTAGTAATCCTCGTACGGCTCTATTTGAGCCCTACGTTGCAACAATCTAGTGCCGGGGGACGGTTCGATGATGAAGCGAAGCACGCTGCTGCTCACTGGAGCAGCATTATTGGTTTTCTCTACCACGACCGTGGCTCACGGGCAACGTCCGGGACAGCCGAGCACCATGGGCTACGGCCCAGGCCAGGGACCGCAGGTCCCGATGATGGCCGCCTCGCCACTGGCGGGTGGACCGAATGCCGCAGTGGGCAGCCAGTTCGTAGACGCCCATGGCAAGCCGATCATTCTCCAAACCAACTATTGCCAGGGCGGTGACTGTTACGGCGGAGGGGGTGGCTATGGAGATGGCGCGCCTTGCGGCCCAGGAATGGGAGACGGTGTGTACGCCGACTTCGGCGGATACGGTGAAGACCAAATCGGGCCTCACTACTTCGACTTCAGCGTTGATGCGATTTTCCTTCTTCCCGAAGAAAGATTCAACAATGCACCGGCTCTCACAGCAGTGGGCATTGGACCTGCTTCACCTCGGTTAAATAGCCTCAACCAGATGTCCACCGACTACGAGCCCGGATTCCGTGTGGCCGGACGACTGGACCTCGGCCCTCTGTCGGTCTTCGAAGCGACTTACATGGGGTTGGAAGATATCGCAGTAAGTAACCGGCTGGTCTCCACCGATATCACCCTAGCTTTGCTGGGAGTATCCACCCCAGACTTCTTGTTCACGCCCGCTTCGGCAGACGCCAGCGCCGTTCTGATTCCAGAACTCGACGCGGCAGAAGTGCATACGGTCGACTACCAGTCGGAACTCCATAGCACCGAGCTAAGTTATCGTCGCTACTGGGTCGGGTACCGTCCACGATTCAGCGGCACCTACTTGCTTGGTTTCCGCTACGTTCGCACGACTGAAGATCTGGCTTTCACTGCTTCTGGCACCACGGCCGGTGGGCAAGTCACTTGGGAAAGCGAGAATGACCTCGTTGGAGCCCAAGCCGGTGGAGATATGTGGATTGGACTTCGCCAGGGACTAAGATTTGGAATCGACTCCAAAGCAGGCATCTATAATAACCGCTACAAGTTTAATAACGCGACTAACTTTGGAGGTGGTTCGACTACCTCTGAAGGAAACCAAGTTGCCTTCGTGGGCGACCTGAGTGCCCAACTAGTAGCTGATATTTGGCCAAGCGTTTCGCTAAAGACCGGTTACCAAGTGCTGTATATGAGCAGCCTGGTGAACGTGGCGAATAACATCGACTCGGTGGACTTGATCACCAACAGCGTCAATACGCAAGGCGACGCGCTGTACCACGGCTTCAACGCTGGAATCGAATACGTTTGGTGAGCTCCGAATAGCGAACGCGAAGGCCCAAGAAGCTAGACCCCAAAAGGGAGGATCGCGAACCCTACACAGGAACTGTCTGTCCTGTTGGGAAGCCTACCTAGTGACGCGTAATAAGAGCCTAGCACCCCAGGCTCTTGCGGCGCCTCTCATGGGCATCCTGTGCCGAATCCGTCAAACCGCTAGGTTCTACGGCCTGGGTATGTCTATAATAGGGCTTTTGCCAACGACCTGCCCCGGCACACTGCCGGCGGTTCGTTTCATTCGCGATAGGAGAGCAACTCAACCCTCGTGTCTACTACGATTGATCGCAACCAAAGCGTCGAAAGTGAATCGGCCATTCTCGTGGGCGTCCTTCTGCCCGAGCACCCGCCTACTGAAGATCCTCTTGAGGAGCTAGGCGGGCTTGTGGAAACCGCCGGGGCGGAAATCGTCGGGCGGCTCACACAGAATCGCCAGGCGCCTGACAAGACCACTTATCTCGGGAGTGGCAAGGTCGAGGACCTCGGGCTGATCGTCAAGGCGACCGACGCCGATGTGGTGATATTCGACAACGACCTGTCGCCAGCCCAAGTGCGCAACTTGGAAGAAGCTCTTGGAGTGAAGGTACTGGATCGCACCGAGGTGATCCTCGATATCTTTTCCAGCCGCGCGCAGACGCACGAAGCCCGCCTCGCTGTCGAGCTAGCCCAATTGGAATACTCGCTGCCACGCTTGAAGCGCATGTGGACTCACCTATCGCGCATGAAAATGGGCGTAGGCATGCGTGGTCCTGGTGAAAAACAATTAGAAACAGACCGCCGCTTGGTCGAAAAACGCATCAGCGATCTCAAACGCGATCTCGACCAAATTCTCAAACGTAAAGAACGTGAAGTCGGCGCTCGTAAAGACCGCATGACCGTCTCGCTGGTTGGTTACACGAACGCCGGCAAGAGCACCTTGATGAACGCCCTGACGGACAGCACCGTGCTGGCTGAAGACAAGCTCTTTGCCACGCTCGACACGCGCACCCGTCGGTGGCGACTACCTGGCTGGGGACCCGTGCTCCTGAGCGACACGGTTGGGTTCATCAAGAACCTTCCTCATAGGTTGATCGCCAGCTTTAAGGCCACGCTCGAAGAGGCACGTCAGGCGGATCTGCTAATACATGTAGCCGATGCCAGCAACCCAGCCGTGAGCGAGCAAATTTCAGCCGTCTACGGTGTGCTGAAAGAACTGCAGATCGAAGAGAAAGACACACTACTGGTTCTCAACAAGGTCGATCAAGTAGCCAGCCCAATGGCACTGGAAGCGATTCGCAATCGCTACCCCAATGCGGTCGCAATCAGCGCGCGCGGCGGCACGGGGCTCACCGAGATGGCTCAAGCAGTCAGTGAAGCTATTAGTTCCGACTTCCTGGATCTAGAGATCGTACTACCGGTTAGTGATGGCCGTACAACGGCGTTTCTCGCCAAGTTTGGCGATGTGAAAAGCCAAACGTATTCCGAAGAAAACACCACGGTACATTGCCGCCTTGATCGGAAGTACCTGGGCCAGCTTGAGGATACACCGGGCATTGAGATTCGCCAGCGTAATGAGTGCGTGGGTAAGGAGAACTCGGACGTTGCTGGTACGGCTGCTAAGCCGCAAGCGGCCGGTGGTGACGCCATTGGGGAGGTCGCCTAGCCGGCCGCTATGCTGCAGCGATTGATTGCTGATAGCCGGGTTATTCTCACGGGCGCGTCTAGCGGAATAGGCGCCGCGCTCGCCCGCGCACTTGCCAAAGAGCGAGCCCGCCTGATTCTGGTTGCTCGCCGCCACGACCGGCTAGAACAGCTAGCCGAGGAATGTGAAGCCGATTCAACGACTAGCATTGATTTAGTGGTCGGCGATGTGACCGACCCCAAGCTCCGAGAGCGAGCCATTGCTACCGCCCAAGCACGCTGGGGTGGCCTCGATCTGTTGATCAACAACGCAGGCGTAAGCGCCCACGGTAAGTTTGAAGATAATGCCAGCGAGACTTTCCGCCAGATCATGGAGGTCAATCTGTTCGCCGCGGCAGAACTCACTCGATTGGCCGTGCCGCTACTACGCATAGGGCGCACTCCTGCGATCGTTAATGTCAGTTCGATCCTCGGGCATCGCGGGGCGCCGCTCAACAGCGAGTACTCCGCTAGTAAATTCGCCCTCCGCGGCTGGAGCGAAGCACTGCGGGCAGAACTCGCCAGCGATGGAATCGACGTGATGCTCGTGAGTCCAGGTACAACCGATACGCCATTTTTTGACCATCTGCTTGAGAAACAAGCCAAACTACCCTGGGGTAGTTCGAAGGGAATACCGCCTGAGGCGGTTGCAGCGCAAATCGTAACTGCGTTGCGAAGGCGCAGGCGTGAGATATTCCCAAACTGGCGAGGGCGACTACTCGTTACGGCCAATCGTCTGGCACCGGGGCTTGTGGATCGAATCATGAAGAAATACGGTCGTGCAGCCGCAGGATCTAATGCCATAGAAGCGGGCACCGAGGACACGGCCCGGTGAGCACTCTAGAAATACTCTACGAAGATGGCCCCTGTTTGATTGTGAACAAGCCCAGCGGCTTGCTGACTCAAGCGCCCCGTGGAATCGATAGCCTGGAACTGCTGATTGCCGACCACTATCGTCGGCGTGATAAAAAAACAGCAGAAGAGAAAATCTATGTAGGACTTGTACACCGGCTCGATCGCCCCGTGTCTGGCGCTATCGCATTCACACGCCACGTCCGAGCCGCTCGGAAGTTGGCCAAGCAGTTTCAAGAGCGCACCGTCAGCAAAACCTACTGGGCCTGCGTCGCCGGAACAGTCGCTGACGACGAAGGTACCTGGACCGATTACCTTCACAAACGGCACGGTATGGCCCAGGCGGAAGTCGTCACTGAAGATCACCCCGCGGCTAAGCATGCCGTGCTGCACTATCGCGTGAGGCATCGCGGTACGGACTGGACATGGCTAGAGATCGAACTCGAAACAGGCCGCACCCACCAGATCCGCATTCAAGCCGCTTCGCGTGGTCACGCAGTGGTGGGGGATTCTCAATACGGCAGCGAGCAACCCTTTGGACCGCCTGAGCTAGAAATGCGAGATCGCCCGATAGCTCTACACGCACGGGAGCTTGGGTTCACGCATCCGATGAATGACGATCCGCTGCACTTTACGGCCCCGCTGCCGGTGACTTGGGGGCAGTTTCAATTCTCGGAGTTCGATCAAAACATTAGCCACAAGTGACGCGGATATCACGAGTTGAGCCAGACTTCGATCCAAGGCCGCGACCAGGGGTTCCACGTCGGGTAGCTGGCCGAGAGTACCGAGAGAGCCAGCAGTAGGCATGCCAGTGCCCTGCCCCATCGTGAAACCGATAGACGGTCGGCCGCGGGTACCATCGCCACCAACCACAGCGGGGCAAACCAAAACATCCAGCGGAAACCACTAGTCATGCCACCATAATTGCGATCTTCTTGCGGGCGCAAGCCCAAGTAGAACACCAGACAGATGAGCGAGAGTGCTGCAATGCCGGCGGCCATTTGCTTTTGCTGAAGAGTGCCCCCAGTGAGCCAAATCGCTAGGCCAGTAAGCGTCATCAGCCAAACTGGCGTAAGCGAAAAGATGCCGTGATGCCCCACGAGCGCGTGAAAAGCATAAGTGGCTTTAGACGGTTCGCCGATATCGACGCCCTTAGGGTTCTGCCAATAGCTTTCTATTTGCTTCCCCTCGACCGTGTACGTGTAAGCGTACCAGTTGTCTTCCGGGTCGGTGTCGCTGCGATGCATGTAGGGAGGTCGCAAGCTATTGTGCGCGACGTAATTCGTTGCGAAGAAGGCAACGACCACTACGACTGCGGCTGGCAGGAAACCTTTGAACCAGGCCAGTCGATCTTTGAAGAACAACGCCAAGCCTGCGAGCGCGAAGAACGAGAGGGCGGGCAATTCATTGGTAGCAGTGAATGCCGCTGCTAGTCCGCATAGGGCATACCAACGGATGCGATGATTGCCCTCATTCTCATTCTCGGCGAACCAGATTTGAACAAAGGCATACAAAGCTATCGCTGTGCTAACGGCCCCGATCGTGTGGTTATTCATCACAACAGCAAACGTCGTGAGCATCGTGCCAAGACACGCGCACGCCATAACGAAGATGCGACCCCAATCAGTTTGGCCGAATCGATCGACGAGTTTGGCCAGCAGATACATCATCAGTGCGAAAGGTAGAATATTCACTGTGAGGAGAATAGCCCGACCCACGTGGTAAGGTTTCTCTTCGAGCGTCCAGCCAGTGAGCTTTTGCAATAACCAGTATTCGCCTGCAATTATCGTGTAGAGCAGCGGCGGTTTGCTCGAATAGAGATGCAGTTCACCGTCGCTACCGCGGTGCTGGACCATGTCGATCGAGTTCCAACGCTTGCGGTCGACAATCTCGTCGATCTCGTACGTGCCGTGGTCTACCAACGCACGGATCGCTAGCCAACGGCTTCGATCGTTGCTGCTCAAGAAAGGAAACTGCCTAGCCTCTTCTGCCTCGATCTGGGGACGCTCAGCGCTCAGGCGTTCTTGCACAGCATCTTCGACAAGGCCTTGCGCACGGAGTCGTTCTTCGAGTGATCGCATGCGAAGCTGGATGAACTTGTGCTCGCTATCTGCACGGTTTTCGGAATTAACCGCTAACAGCCGGCCTGTCATGCTGCCAACGGCCAACGCAATGAGAATGAAGTACACTCCCCAGCGGAGCTTTTGCGTGGGATCGTCGCCCACGGCAAGTTGGCTGCCACTCATTCGTTGCTGCCTTCACTAGGAGTTCCTTCGTCGCCAACTACTTCCGGCGCCGGCCGTGCACGAATATTGCGCTGCGGGGCCGTGTGCTGCGAGATCGAGAAAGCGTCGCGCTCGCGTGAAACGAGCGACGCGATCATTTCCGCCACGAAGCCAATCGCCAGTAGTTGCGTACCAAGCAAGACTCCCACCAGCGAATAGTACAATGCTGCTGTCTCGTGCAAATGAATCGGCTCGTATCCGGGCAGTCGCGACACACACCAAGCAATCGCTAAGTAAGTCATACCCAATCCACCAATCATCAGGGCCAGCAGCCCCAGTGAACCAAGCCAGTGCTGGGGACGTTGGCCAAATCGGGTAATGAATTGTACGGTCATCAAGTCGAGCAGGCCTTTGGGAATGCGCTCGATACCGTACTTAGAAACGCCATGAGTGCGCGGGCGATGTTCCACGGGCGTCTCTCCCACTTTGAAACCGCGGGCAGCGGCCAGCACAGGAATGAAGCGGTGCAGCTCACCGTACAAGCGGATCTCGTGGATCAAATCGCGCCGGAAGGCCTTGAAGCCACAATTGTGGTCGTGCAACTTTACGCCCGTAAGCCAGCCCACCAGTGAGTTAAACACCCGCGAAGGCCAACGCTTGTGCCAAGGATCGTGCCGCTCGGCCTTCCAGCCGCTGATCACGTCGAAAGCTTCTTCACCATCGAGCTTGGCGAGCAGCCGCGGAATTTCGGCTGGTTTGTCCTGTAGGTCGGCATCCATCATGACGATGATTTCGCCCTCAGCCGCATCGAAGCCTGCACTCAGTGCAGCCGCTTTGCCGAAGTTGCGTCGAAACCGAATACCCAACACGCGACGATCCTGTGTGGCGATTTCCTCGATTTCTTTCCAGGAACTATCGGTCGAGCCGTCGTCGATGTAAATGACTTGCAGCAAGTAGCCGTTCTGCCCAGCTACGGCATCGATTTCTTGATGCAATTGCTTGAGAGTCGGTGCTTCATTGAGCACCGGGATCACGATACTAAGCAGTGGCGAAACTGGGGGCGGCAGCACTGGGGACATAGGCTTGTCTGGTTGATTCAAGTGACCGGCTCCAAGGTGGGGAGAATAATAGGAGCTATTGGTGGGGCGTCTGATCCCATTATATCAGAACGAAGTTGGCAGAGGTTAGCGCCGAAACCAGAAATACGACTTCGGAGGAGCTTCCCAGCCGCTTACAATGCCCGCAAACCCGTCGCATCCCGTTCAAACAACGCCAGATTCCCCCACCAGGACTATTGCCGTGCCCAGAGTCGTGTCTTTCATTGTGTTGGTCGCCATCCTGCTCTTAATCGGCTCGATGTTCTTTCGTGTCATGCTGCAATTCGTAGTGCCGTTGTTCTTAGCTTCCGTTTTAGTGGTGGTGTTTAAGCCGCTCCATGAATGGATTCAGAAGCGTCTTCCGGGCAAACCCAAGGTTGCTGCGCTCGCAACAACTGCAGTGATCCTCGTTTCGGTGCTCGGCCCGGCAACCTGGCTGGGAATGAACAGCTATCGGGAATTCAACGACCAGTGGGGCTTCTTGATCGAACGTGATCATGAGGCTCCTGAGGCGACAAAGCAGCGCAATGAACTGATTGCTATGCTCGAAGAACGTGGCGGGCACCTCTTAGACTGGTACAAAGAAACCCTTGGGCAACCACTCGACACGAAGAAACTACTCCCGCAGGTGAGTTTCTGGGGTTTGGGAACCATCACTAGTGGCCTCCATCTGGTGATCAGCTTGCTATTCGGAGTGGCGATCATGGTTCTCGCCCTCTACTACTTCCTCGTGGATGGCGACGCCATGATCGAAACGCTAATGCGTCTCTCTCCATTGGACGACGACTACGAGCGAGAACTGCTCGATAAGTTCGCCAATGTAAGTCGTGCCGTTGTTTTGGCTTCCCTACTGTCGGCAGTCGCTCAAGGCATTCTAGCCGGTATCGGCTACTACTTTGTACTCGACACAGACGCCCCCGTATTTTTGCTTACGGCTGCCACGATGGCGTTGGCAATCGTTCCTTTTGTGGGTGCCGCCGCCGTATGGCTGCCGACTTGTCTATGGCTCTACTTCATAGACGAACGCCTTGGCGCAGCCGTCGGTTTGGGCATTTATGGGGCGGCAATTGTCTCCAGTGCCGACAACCTCGTGAAGCCTTACGTGCTGCACGGACAGTCGAATCTCCACCCGCTGCTGGCCCTGTTGAGCGTGCTGGGCGGCGTGCAAGTCCTAGGGCCGATCGGCATCCTCGTCGGTCCCATGCTAGTCGCCTTCATCCAAGCACTCTTAAACATGCTCAACAAAGAGCTGCGGCTCATGAGCAACGAACCGAACAAGCAAGAGTCTGAATATCTCGCGGCTAACCCTGCCGTGGCCGTCCAAGCCGAGGCTGCCGCTTTTGAGGCCGATGCCCTGCTCGGTTCGCTCGGTAGGAATAAACACGAAACGAAGAAAGAGCCGGATCAAGCAACGGGAACTCAGCAGCCACCTGCAAAGCAGGTTCCCAAGGGGAAGAAGAAGCGACGGGGCAAGAAGTAGCTCAGGCCTCCTGGCCTGGGTAGCGTTGTTAATCAACTTAGGCCAGGAGGCCTGAACTACTACGCCTGCCGGTATCGCCGATCACTACTTCGTTCATCGTTGATTATATATGCCAGCGCGTTGTCTTGCTCGCGAGGCTCCTCAACAGGCTCGATATCGAAGGTGTACTCATGGAATTCTGAAGTTCTGGGAAGCACTTCGGTTTCATAGTCCTCACGGGTAACCTCTACACGTTCTTCGACCAAGCGTTCAACAAAGGGATACTCGTAGAGGTTGTCGGGCTCTTCAGCTTCGGCCTCTTCATAGACCGGTTCCTCAACTTCGACTACTACTTCTTCGACAACAGGTTCAGTCTTTGGCTTGCGACGTTTTTTGCGTTTTGGCTTAGGTGCTTCAATGACCTCAACCTCTTCAATGACAGGTGCAATCACTTCCGGTTGCCCACGACGCGTTGGCAAACGACGACAATCGGCGTCGAGGCTCTTGAACATTTCCCACATGTGCTCGTGGCACGTAAAAATCAGCAGCTGGTGACCGCCCGCGGCGAACTCGCAAAGCACTTCCGCGGCTCGTTTGGCGCGAATGGCGTCGAAATTCACCAGTACATCGTCAAGCACCATAGGCAAATTCACACCTCGCCGAGCAAAGTTGGCCACAAGTGCCATTCGAACGCTTAGGAACAATTGCTCTCGCGTGCCACGGCTCAGAACATCCACGGGCAGCGATTCCCCCTCATTGGTTTCTACGAGCAAGATATCGTTCGCCAGTGGCGTCCAAATCCGATTGTACTGCCCGCCGGTGAGCTCGCTCATGTACTTGCTCGCTTCGGCGAGGGTTTCCGGCTGGTGCTCCGTTTCGTATTGGGCGCGGATGCGTTCGAGGATGCGGTTCACGGCGGCATGCTCACGCCAGCTTTGGCGGGCAGCTGCAAGCTTGTGTTCCACAAGGCTGAGATCGAGCTGGCACTCGGCCAGTGATTGGTCCTTTGCCAATTCGTCTTGCTCGCGTTTGAGGGCACCTCGCTGCTCGGATAGTTCCGTAAGCTCTTCCTGCAAGGTGTCTAACTCGGCAGTCATTTCTTCCCATGATTGATCCAACCGTCCGATCGAGTCCGGAGCTAGCATCGTGGCGAAGCTGTCTTCCGTATCGTGCCGTCCGATGGCGGCAGTGATCTCGCGGGAGATGGCATCTCTCTTTCGCTTCAACTCGGCCGCTTTTTCCTGCTCTGCGGCCAGACGACGAAACTCTTGTTCGTCAGCACAGTCAGCACTTTGGAAGAGTGCTGTCTTGCGTCGCTTCAAGCCAACAATTGTGCGACGATGCTTGCCCTCCTCTGCCTTGAGTTCTTTGGCACGCTCACGCAGTTGTTCGCGTTGCTCAACAGCAGCCAACTGTTTGCGACGGGCACCCATCAGCGAATCAAGCCGACTGAGCGAATCGACATCCTCGGAAAGGACTTCGAGGCCAACCTCTTCAGAAATTTCGTCGATACGTCGCAACAGCGATGCATGTTCCCGAGCGCGTGCGGCTGCGTCCTCGCGACGGTATCTGGCTCGCGATTCCAGCTCGCTGAGCTGGCTGTAGCGATCAGTCACTTTCATCAATTGCTGCGGATCGAGCGACTCTGGCAAGCCCATCGCAGTGACCGTACTTTTCCAGTTAGCAAGCACGCCGTCGAGCTCGCGTTTGGTTTGGCGAACTCGCGTTTCCGCTTCGGCCGCTTCGTTGCCGGCAACTTTGCGTTGAGCCTCCACGGGCAACACGCTTTCGAGTTCTTCCAAGTGGCGTTCGGCGGCTTGCATACGCAAGACCACCGAGCCGTCGGTCAGAGGTAGCTCGGCATCGAGCTGCTCCTTCTCCGCTTCGGTATCGGCAATCTGTCGAGTGAGGACTTCCATCTGCCTTTGGCATTGGTCGAGCTTGTCAGCAGCTGCCTCTTCGGTGAAGAATTTGAAAACCCAGCTGAAAAATCCACCAGCAACCCCAAGCAGTGCCAATAGTCCGCCGAATTTACCGAAAGGTGATTCGGGCACCAAGACCCGGATGCTAATGAACAAGGCACCAATTACAAACGATGCCAATAGCCAGTTGAATGTGGCAAGCGGCAGGACCTGATCGTCGAGCAACTCTTGGCCCTGGTGTTCTAGCTCTTGTTCGTGCTGACGTGCCTGCTCAAGTCGTTGCTCGACTTGTAAACGCTTGCGGAGCTTGGCGACCAAGTCGCTCGCTTCTTGCAAGTCCATCGGCAAGCCGTGCTGCTCGCCACCCACGATGGCCGACTCAATTTGCGTCCTAAGCGATTGTTCGTTCGCTGTGAGGTTTTCCATGTGACGCTGGGCCGCTTCGTACTTCTTTTGAATCACACGGATCGATTCAATCTGCGGCTGCAGGCTTTCGAGATCCTCTTCACTGATTTCACGCAGTGAACTTCCCCGAGACATGCCAAGAGTATCGCTAAGGCGTTGCTGCTCATTCTTCACTCGGCCTTCGTACTGCTCCGCCTGCTTCTCCAAATCGTCTATCTGTCGACCGAGCGATTCCAGCCAGTCTCGCTGCTCGCCCAAGGCATCGATACGGCAGCAGTTGCGCACGATCGCTTCATTGATTCCAAGGCGTTCGGACTCGTCGCGCAACTGGTGACGCTGCCCTTGTAGAATGTCCGCCTGGCGTTGGTGCTGTTCGGTCTTGCTGGTGAGGGCGTCGAGACGATCCAATGCATCGTCTGCGAGGTTGACTCGACCGGAAAATGCGGCGAGCTGGTCGTTGTACTTCTCACGACGGCGCCAGTTTTCCTTGAGACCTACCGCAATTTCAATCGTGCGAGCGCGACGTTCACAATCTCTCACCTTGTCGGTAGCGGCATCAATTTGGCCATCGAGTTCCGAGACTTTGACCGCCATTTGTGACCACTGGCGGTTTTGTTGAGTCAGACGATCGATCTCCGAACGCAATTTATCACGCTTTGTGGTGAGCTTGATTATCTTCGATGGGTTTTTACTTTTATTAGCCGAAAGCAAGCTGCGACGGGTCTGGCGCAGTTCCTGGATAACGTCGTAAAGACTTACGCGGTCCAGTCCCGAGGTAAGCCGGTACAACCATTGGGCGGCATGCGTGTCGCTGAGCGTACCAAGTTCTTGAATCTCGCGCAGGCCGATCGCGAACACATTGTTGTAGGTTTTCTCGTCGATATCGGCGAGCGACTCACGCAGCAGACGATCGCCACCCTCAGTACCGTCAGGCGTCTTGCAAATCACACGTCCGACGTCCTCATCGCCGCGATCTGCATAGCGAGAAGCACGAAATACGTCATCCGTATCCGTAATGCCAAGCGTACCACCGGCCCGTCCGCCATCAATCGGCGGCAGATAGCGAGCCCTTCGCTTTGAGGAAACACCGTAGAGCACCGATCGCACAAAGTGCATGACCGTGGTCTTGCCAGCTTCGTTCGCACCGTAGAATGCCGTAACGCGTTGTGACAAATTATTGAGCTTCAGGTCGTGCCAGACACCAAAGCCATCAATTTCCAGATCGGTAATTTTCATAACAAGTGACTCAATTGTGTAGCGATAATTTTCTGTGTCGCTGTATTTGATTCAGGATTTCGAGAAGAGTTTCGTTAGCCGCCGACCTTGGTCGACGCGGGCTTTGGTGACAAACCGAGCGTCGACCAAGGTCGGCGGCTAACGATTCTTATGTAGGTTTGTTGAACTAAATCAGCGGCCTTAATCTTCGTCTTCTTCGTCGTCGTAAGTGAGCATTTCGATGCCTAACTTCGACGCCGCCAAGAGCAAAGTGTCGCGATCTTCGGGCTTCACTTCCGCGAGGGTGGCGACTGCGCCTTCTCGCAGGGCAGCTGGCATGAACTCTTCCAGCTGCAAGTCTGTGTCGGGTTCGCTGCGCAATTGACGGAACTGACGTAGCAGGTCGCCCATGATGGTTTCTTGGTCGTACCATTCGCCAGGAACATCGATTTCCTCTTCGCACTCGACGGCCACGCTCCAGATAACCGGAGAATCTTCCCCGTATCTTTTTCGGAGCCGAATGAGCAAGTCGTCACTCAGCCCACCCCGACGCAGGAAATTCACCAGTTCGCCACGACCCTCGATTCTCCAGGTCACTAGTAGCTCGTGACCAGAATGCTTGATTTTCAGCTTGGCGATACGCTCGCGAATCTGTGACATCATGGCAGACTCGTCCGCACCGGAAGTCACTTCGATGGTTTCTGAAACCCAACGAATGGCATCAGTGTGAACGAATGTCGTCTTCACGTGGCCCGCTTCGTCCACATTCACCAGAGTGCAGCCGTGAGGACCCGATTCCTCAGGAGAGCGACCCTGGATGGTGCCGCTATAGTGGGCAATGCCTGGCGATTGATCCACCGTCTGCCGCTTGTGGTGTCCGCCAAGGGCCATGTAATGAACACGATCGCCCTCTTCACCCGGAGCGGCGGCGGTACCGTAGCTCACGCCAAGCGTAAACTGACCGTGAGCATCGCGATGGAAGCCGCTATCGTCGACTCCTTTGCCTTGACTTCGACTAACCCCTTGCACACGGGCGACGACGGCACCGTCGCGCTGGTGTTCGAGAGTTTCCACACGGCCTACCGGGAAGACATGTACATTCTCTGGCAACGGGGAGTTCGGTGGCCAAGCGTCCGGCGGATCGATGTCGCCACCGGCCCAGTAGACGGCAATGTTGTGGGCGGCCAAGCGCTCGAACTGTTCGCTCAGGAAAACAATCGCCCGTGGTCCAGCAAAGTCGAGATCGACGATGTCACCCGAAAGGACCAACGCATCGACACCTTCGGCCAATGCGGTTTCGAAAACTTGTTCCGCCGCCACGTAAGGCGCTTCGAGGAACACCTCGCGCAAGTGGGCGGGTAACTCAGACACGCCACCGAGGGGGCGTTCTAAATGAAAATCGCTAGCGTGCAGAAAACGGAGCGGCGGTTGTGACATCGACGCCTCCTTGCGTACGGGTCTTACAAATAAACGTTGAACTACCAGTTAAGGGTAACACGAAAATCTCGACAACAGTGGCACTGATAGTGAATGGTGTTGTCAGTCTTAAACGGGCGAGAAGTGTCTCCCTAGCACTCGGCCCGATTGGTGGACCAAATTGCTATACTTGCTTCTAACGTCGAGATAACTCCAGAACAGATACAAGTTGCCGGCGATCGAACCACTAAGCAAAACCCATGAAAGGATCAACGAAAACAGATCCTTCTTCTCTTCGGGATCGAAGCCCTGCTGCTGTCGAGGGTCAACTTGGCCGTTGTAGCCCACGTTCCTATTGATATCACCAGGCTGGCTGCCAGATTGGTCGTAAGCGGGGGGGGCCTGACCTCCGACATTGCTTGGGATAGCAAATGGATCACGTTCCGCCTGGCCGTTGTTGCCGGCATACATGTCCTTGCGCAACTCGGGGGCAGGGCCCTGTGGCTTTTCTGACCAAGGATCGATTGCCCCAGAAGAGGTTTGCCCAGAGTTGGCCCAAGGATCGGTAGTGCTCCGCGGTGCTGAGGTGTCGGTGAAGCGGGAGTCTGTTTCTGAATTACGATTGGCTAGGTCATTTGGGTCGGCGAGGTCATACTGCGGCCACCCGTCGAAGTTGCCACGATCATCGGTCCTCTTAGGGTTCTGCGCGGTTCGATCGCTGGGCCAAGAACGATTGTCTGCCACGTTGTTCCAACCGTTGGGCTGGGTTCGCGATGCTTGTGTTTGTGGCGATTGAGTTCGCGGCTGATCGCGAAAATCCGTGTTGCTGTAACGTGGGTCGGTATCCCGAAGAGCCAGTCGCCCTGCATCCTGTGGGTCGATTGGTTGGTCATGCCGTTCGCTGCGGACCGCTCGGAAGCCGTTGGCATCTCGCTGAGCAAGCGTGCGGGGGGCGGCCTCTGTAGCTTGGTCGCGATAAGTCTCAGCAAGGCGCGGATCGTACTGCTGAGCTACGGGGGGCGTGGCCTGCTGGGCCGCTGGGGACTGTCGAGCTGGATATTGAGGCTCGCCCTGTAGAGACCTGAACTGATTCGACGATTGCGCCTGTGATTGCTCTTTTCCAGTGAGACGACGAATCGGCCGTCCGAGATGATCGAACAATTGCTGCGTGCCTGTGCTGAGGTTCTCCGCGGCAGTTCGCAATCGGTCGCCAACTCTCTGTTGCCCACTCTGCTGGCTTCCTCCGAACAGGTCTGCGGCTTGCACATTGGGGAGTGAGTTCTGTGTACTGCGAAACGTGTCATTCACGGATTGATGCGCATCGCGCACCGTATTGTCGACGCCCGCTGCCGCTTGCTGCTGTAGCTGGCGCAGTTGTTCGTCAGTGTACTGCGTAAGCCCACTCGACGCGTTGCGCGCTTGCTGGGATAGTGATTCTTGGGTCGGGAAGGGGTTGCGCTGCGAAGGCTCAGCTACGCGAGAGGGAATGGCCTGGGGCTTCGCGTACGGATCGAAGGACGCGTCCTGGGGCTGATACGACTGGACTCCAGTTGACGTTGTTCCGTACCGAGAACCTGCCGCCGTACCGGCGACAGGGCCATTGTATTGCGTGAGCTTGATGCCATCGCGAGAGAGCTTGGGATAGTCGTCGTCTTCGACGGCCGCCAATTTAGCAGGCAACAACGGCTTGAGCGCTGTCATCGTGCGAATGCGCGGCAGCGTGTCGCCCTGAGCCTTTCCACTCTGCGTCACGTAACGGACGCGGCCAATCGGAGCGATCTCCTCAGGCAAATCGAGATCGACAGCCCCCGTGCCGTCGGCCAATTGCGATTCAGTGACCTGCACGATAACTTCATAGCCAGCGGAACCATCAGGCATAGGCTGCCAACCGCAGGTAGCTCCTACGCTAGAAATCATCATCAGCAAAGCGGCTGTGTCCATCGGGAGAATCCTTTCAAGCGACGCACAAGGCATCACGCTCCAGCTTGCGGGCAAGCCCTAAAAAGGGCTTTCAAACATCCCTACAAACGAACGTTTTGCCTCTCATGGCGACCCCTCCGCCCGATTTGTCGAGCTTTGGCAGATCGCCCCATTGGGGCCAGTTTACTCAATCTGCGAAAAACAGCCTAGAGAACCTTGCTGGCATCGGTGCATAATTAAGTAGTCTGGTAGGCTACGACACCGCAGTGGGCCTGCTAGTTGGAAATGCTGGCTGAGTTCGCCGGCTTTCGCCCCACCTGAAGCATTGACATCTAGCAGCGGTGAGCCTAAAAAACTGCTGGAAAACGAGATAACGGCTTAGTCGCCAGGCAGCACGACGAAGCCCCAGAAGTATTACCAATGAATCCAGCCCGGAATGGCTGTCGCCAAATCTCCAGCTAGCATAGAGCGTCTCGCCACAATGGTATCCCCCCCCCAATCCCCCTCGACTACTCATCCACCACAAGAAGGGGATGAAGATAGGCTGAGGAAGAACAATTTTTCGCCAATCGGCAGCAGCCAATTCTTTGAAGAGGGGCTTCCCTGCTTTGGTGAAGGGCTACCTCTCTCGCCGAAGCGATCGCTCGGGGAATTAGAATCTGAATCCGAGGTGAACCCAGCCGGCGCTTCGCAGATTGCCGCAGAAGCGGACGATCCGTTCGATGACTTCGAGGATGACGACTTCGACGACGACTTCGACGATGATTTTGAAGAAGACTGGGAAGACGATCTCACTCAAGACGATGAGTTCCCTGATACTTTTGGCGGCGCCGAAGAAGAGAAAACAGCGGACGTAGAAGAAGAGAAGAAAGCCGGCAAGAAGACGTCCACCTTCAATGACGACCCTGACTTCGACGACAAGTAACCCCAGCAGTAAGCAAACCCTGCACGGCGTTTGTTTGAGTGACTTAAACGGGGGCTACGGTTGTCGATAACTCAATGCCGACTTGCGGTTCAGCAATGCGGTCTTGCTGCCTATTTTGCTCAGCTCGTAGCAACGTGTCTGTGGTCGGCGAGCAGATATTGACTTTAGGGTTTTCGTTCGCGTGCGACTGCGAATAGTCCGCTGCTATGCGAGCGAACTCTGCTTCTTTCGCAACGAAAGCTTCAACGACTTCAGGATCGAAGTGCGTACCGTAGCGGGTTGCGATCCACTCACGAGCCTCGCTGTGCTCGATCGGTTGCTTGTAAGGGCGGCGAGTCGTGAGTGCGTCGTAGACGTCGGCCAAGGCAACAATGCGGGCAGCCAAAGGAATGGACTTACCCTGCAATTTATTGGGGTAGCCAGTACCATTCCATTGCTCGTGATGAGCGGCTGCGATTTCTTGGGCGAGTTGGAGGAAGTCGTCTTCGCCGAGTCGTTCTTGAATAGCTGCCAGGCATTCACTGCCGAGAGTCGTGTGCATCTCCATAGCTTGACGTTCGGTTGGCGTAAGCCGTCCCGGTTTGAGCAGTACGCCATCAGGGATGCCTACTTTGCCAATATCATGCAACGAGGAAGCGACCGCCAGATTTGCTACATAGGCAGAAGTAATATCGCGATTATTGCTAGCAAGTTCCGTCGCCAAAACAGTTACGTATGAGCTGATTCTCTCCAGGTGGGCACCTGTGTCTTTGTCTCGCGACTCTGCCAGCTTCGCCAGTCCAAAGATTACCGCATTACGAGTCTTCAGCAGCGACTGGGTACGCTCATCGACCTCGCGCTCCAGACTAGAATTGGCTTCGGCTAACGAATTCTCGTAGCGACCCACCAGAAATACCGTCAAGAGGCTCGAAGCACCAATAATGAAAGCTGTCAGCACGTAGCCGACTTGAGTCACGGGGTACACCAAAGTGGCGACGGCTTTGTCGATACTCGCGTCTGACTGATAGATCGCCAGCAAAGCGTTGATCTGCGGCATCGTGTAGCCTGTAAAGACTTGCAGCTTGCCATCAATCTCTACCTTGCCAGCGATTAGCCGCCGGCCAAGTTGGCTTGCTTCTACAGATATCGTGATGATCGGAGCAGCAGTGGTGCCGGTGGACAGCAGCGCTCTGCCGGGGAATTTCCCTAGCAACGCAGGATCGTCTTCTAGATTCGAGTGACAAATGATCGCTCCCGTATCAAGCCTAAGCATGCAAGCGGCCCCGTCGTGAGGAATCTCTATCGATGCGCACAAATCTTGTAGTCTCTGCCAGTCTTTGGTGCCCGGCTCAACACTTTCGAGATCCAACTCGCCAGCTTTTGTGGCCAGTTCGTGTGCCAAAGAGCGCCCTTCCGCCTCAACGCGGCTAGCGATAACTTCCGTCACCACACGATTCAACCAACCGGAGGCAGAGGCCAAACCGAAGAGCATGCAGCCAAGTTGGCTCACAATCAGCAGAATAACAAGGAACTTGCGTTGTTTAATACGCATAGTAGGAGAGGGGGGGGTAAGGTGGGGCTGTTGCGTGTCACAGTCGGAAAGCAACTGGTTAGGCATCGAGACAAACTTAGGCCCGTAGGCCCAATTCCCGCATTTAATTCACGCATACAATTGCGTGGTTCTTTCCAGTAAATAATGTAGCTCGCAGAATTACGTAGAACCGCCTGTGGAGTGGGGATTTCCACCATCAGGCGGAAACGCGTGGTACGACCGTTGCAACCCTTACCGTCGGCCAGACATTAGCCCATTGCCGAGCGCTCTCGCAATCAAGACCGCATATGTCGGCTCCGGCAGATTAGGCAGCAAATTATTGCGTCGCTGTGGGGGTGTAGGGTTGGCCGACT
The DNA here is from genome assembly GCF_007741515.1 of Adhaeretor mobilis. Lineage (GTDB taxonomy): Bacteria > Planctomycetota > Planctomycetia > Pirellulales > Lacipirellulaceae > Adhaeretor > Adhaeretor mobilis. Next base: position 2,674,024 of record NZ_CP036263.1, on the reverse strand, counting down.
TTGGTCCCAAGCTTCTCGTGCTCCCAGCCGCTAAGAACATCTCCTTCCAGCAAGTCTCGCCTGCCGAACGCCTCGAAATACGCTCTCCAGTACTCGATTTGGTAAGCTTTGGCTTCGGCCTTGGTTTTCGCACGTTTGGCCAAAACCACTCCGAGACTGAGAGAAGAAAGTCCGTTCAACAGACTTCCACGCAAGAATCGCTCGACAAGGCACAGTTGCTAGGCCGTTGCAACTTCCAACCTAGTGTGTCCTCTGGCTCCAATCCACATATCTTTATCAAAGAGAATTTGGAGAAGCGATTCGCTGCCACTGTTTGCTCGATCAGTACAAATCATTTGGGGGAACAACTTGCCCGTTCACTCCAGTAACCTCCCCCTGCCAGAATGGCACGTCATGGTTGCCTCCCTGGCTTCGTTGAATGCTAGCCACAAGTACTTTGCCTGCCTAGGTTTAACAGGAGTTAGTGGCATCGCAATGCCTGTTCCAGTCGCTTGGCACGCTGCTTGCTTTCTAATGCTGCTTCGCCCGAGGCCTGCCATTTGCGCCTGCCGTGCGATCTCAAGATAAGCAAGCTCTCGCCACCTTTGGCGATACCCATGAAATTCGGCTGTTATAAAACACCGCAACGAACATTAGACATTAGCTAAGTCCCGCCACAAACGAACACGCAGGAGACTCCCCGTGCCTAAACAGATGGTATTTGAAGACGACGCCCGCAAGCCCCTGGCCGCCGGCGTTCACAAGCTCGCCAAGGCAGTCCGCAGTACACTCGGCCCGCGCGGCCGCAATGCTGTACTCGACAAAGGCTGGGGCTCGCCCAAAGTGACTAAAGACGGCGTCACCGTGGCTGAGGACATCGAGCTCGATGATCCTTACGAGAACCTCGGTGCCCAACTCGTCAAAGAAGCCGCCAGTAAGACAAACGACGTCGCAGGCGATGGCACGACCACGGCCACAGTGCTGGCCGAAGGCATTTTCCGCGAAGGTTTGAAGATGATCGCCGCTGGGGCCGACCCCATGGCCCTGGGTCGTGGAATCGCTAAGGCCGTCGAAGTCATTTCCGACGCGATCGAGAAGCTCGCCGATCCAATCGACGTGAAGAACAAGAAAAGCCTCCAACAGGTCGCCACGATCGCTGGCAACAACGACCCTACCATTGGTAGCGTGCTGGCTGACGCGTTTGCCAAGGTCGGCAAAGATGGCGTCATTACCGTCGACGAAGGTCGCGGCAACGAGACCACCGTGGAAGTGGTCGAAGGCATGCAGTTCGATCGCGGCTATCTCTCGCCACATTTCGTCACTGACGAAGCCAACCAGACCGTCGAACTCGACAACTGCTTGGTGTTAGTATTCGAAGAGAAGATTTCCAGTGCGAAGAATCTCGTTCCGATCCTTGAAGCCGTCTCTAAGGCGAGCAAGCCGCTGCTGATCATCGCCGAAGACATTGAAGGCGAAGCGCTCGCCACGCTGGTAGTGAACAAGATGCGTGGCATCGTGAGCGTGTGTGCCGTGAAAGCCCCTGGCTACGGAGATCGCCGTAAAGCGATGCTCGGCGACTTGGCCGTGCTGACCGGTGGCACTGCAATCTTCAAGGACCTAGGCATCAAACTGGATGCGGTACAAGTTTCCGATCTCGGCAAGTGCCGCAAAGTGATCATCTCCAGCGACAACACCACAATGGTTGGTGGCGGTGGCAAGAAGGAAGACATTGCTGGCCGTGCCGATCAGATTCGCCGCGAGATCGATTCGACCGACTCGGATTACGATCGCGAGAAGCTGCAAGAACGCCTAGCGAAGCTCGCTGGCGGCGTAGCTGAAATCAAATGCGGTGCCGCGACCGAAACAGAAATGAAAGAGCGGAAAGCCCTGCTCGAAGATGCCCGTGCAGCAACGCAAGCAGCGCTAGCTGAGGGGATCGTCCCCGGCGGCGGCGTTGCTTTGCTTCGCTCAGAAAAGGCCCTTAATAAACTCAAGCTCGAAGGCGACGAAGCCTTTGGCGTTGAGATCATCCGCAAGGTTCTCGATTACCCTCTGCGATACATCGCAGAGAATGCTGGCATCGATGGTGCCGTCGTGGTAAATCGCGTTCGCCAGCTCAAGGGCAAGACCGAAGGCTATAACGCGGATAAGGACGAGTACGGTGACATGGTTGCCGCCGGCATCATCGACCCCGCCAAGGTCGTTCGAACTTCCCTACAAAACGCCGCCAGCGTGGCCGCGTTGTTGCTAACCACTGACTCGCTGATCACCGACATTCCTCAAGAAGAGGAAGAGGACGGCGGCGGGCACGACCACCATGACCACGGCATGGGTGGCATGGGTGGCATGGGAGGAATGGGTGGCGGCATGCCAGGAATGGGTGGCATGGGCGGAATGGGTGGAATGCCCGGCATGATGTAAGAAGGCTGGCTATTGGCTTCGGGCTTTTTGCTCTTGGCTAATAGCATCCAGAACTGCCAACGGCCGAAAGCTGAGAGTCGATAGCCTTACCCGAGATCAGAATTAGTCAAACAACCAATCCGCTTTGCAAAGCGATCCAAGTTAAGCACAAAGGAACCCCAACTATGCCAAAATTGAATCTACGTCCGCTGGACGATCGTGTCGTTGTTAAGCCACTCGATGCTGAGCAAGTTACCGCTGGCGGTATCGTACTGCCAGATGCGGCTCAGGAAAAACCCCAGCGTGGCAAAGTCGTTGCCGTGGGTGCGGGCAAACTGCTCGATAGCGGTAATCGTGGCGAGCTCTCCGTTGCTGTGGGCGACGAAGTGATCTTCGGCAAGTACGGCGGTTCGGAAATCGAAGTCGACGGCGACGAACTGAAGATTCTTCGCGAAAGCGACATCCTGGCAAAAGTAGTGAGCTAGCTGTTGGCCCGTGGCTAGCAGCAAAAAAAGCCAATTGCCTAAAGCCCAGCTACCAAATCGAGCCTCGCTCAACCCTCATAACAATATCCCAACGTAAACAAACTCTACCCCGGAGAATCCCGTGGCTAAGCAACTTATGTTCGACGACGCGGCTCGCACCAAGCTGCTCAAAGGCGTCGATAAACTAGCCGACGCAGTAGCCGTCACGATGGGCCCCACCGGCCGTAACGTGATCATCAACAAGTCGTTCGGCGGCCCGACCGTCACCAAAGATGGCGTGACCGTTAGTAAGGAAGTCGAATTGGAAGACCCGTTCGAGAACATGGGCGCCAAGCTCGTTCACGAAGTGGCCGACAAAACCTCGAGTCTTGCTGGCGATGGCACCACCACCGCCACCGTACTGGCCCGTGCGATCCTGCGTGAAGGTGCTCGTAATATTGTTGCCGGTAGCAACCCTACTGCCGTGCAGCGCGGTATCCGACGTGCAGTAGACGCGGCTGTCGAAAAGCTCGACGAGATGAGCAAGAAGGTCAGTAGCAAAGAGCAAATCGCCCAGGTTGGTGCCATCAGTGCCAATAACGACCGAGTGATTGGCGACCTGCTCGCTGACGCGATGGAGAAGGTCGGCAAGGATGGTGTCATCACGGTCGAAGAAGGCAAATCGACCGACACTTCCCTCGAATTCGTCGAAGGTATGCAGTTCGACAAAGGTTACCTCTCGCCGTACTTCATTAACGAAACCGCCAGCATGGAGTGCGTCCTTGAGGATGCCTTCATCCTGCTACACGAAAAGAAGGTTGGTAATCTGCGTGACTTGCTGCCCCTCTTGGAGCAAGTCTCCGGCACCGGCAAGCCGCTGCTAATTATTGCTGAGGATGTCGAAGGCGAAGCGCTCGCCGCCTTGGTAGTGAACAAGCTCCGCGGTGTTCTCAACATTTGTGCGGTAAAGGCCCCCGGATTTGGCGATCGCCGTAAGGCGATGCTGGGCGATATCGCCACGCTCACCGGTGGCACGCTCATCAGCGAAGACTTAGGGCTCAAGCTCGATAAGGTTACCACCGAGCACCTGGGCCAAGCCAAGAAGATCAGCGTGAGCAAAGATGCCACGACGATCGTACAAGGCGCTGGCTCGAACGCTGATGTGAAGAAGCGAATCGACCAAATTCGCACCGGCATTGAGAATACCACCAGCGACTACGACCGCGAGAAGCTGCAAGAACGTCTGGCTAAGCTTACTGGCGGTGTTGCAATCGTTTCAGTGGGTGCGAATAGCGAAGCCGAAATGAAGCAAAAGAAAGCTCGCGTTGAAGACGCCCTGCACGCCACTCGTGCAGCCGTCGAAGAAGGCGTTCTCCCTGGTGGCGGCGTGGCTTTGCTCCGTTGCAAGGAAGCCGTCCAGGCAGCTCGCAGCGGTGCCAAGGGCGAAGAGAAAATCGGCGTAGACATTGTAGCGAAAGTGCTGGATGCCCCGATGAAACAAATCGCCGATAACTGCGGCCTCGATGGCAGCGTGGTTGCCGACGAAGTCAGTCAGAAAGGCGCTTCGATTGGTTACGACGCGAATAATGGCGAGTACGTCGACATGTTCAAGGCAGGCGTCATCGACCCTGCAAAAGTCGTGAAGACCGCGCTGACCAACGCTGCGAGCATCGCCGGGTTGATCCTCACGACCGAGGCTTTGGTAACAAACTTCGACGCGAATGACCAAGACAAGCGAGCCGTCGTCGGCAGCATTCGCTAGTCCTTGAGTATTTAAGATTAGATATCCGGGCCACTTCGTTGAGAGACAAGTGGCCCGGTTTGTATACCGTTTGTTAGGACGATCAAAGGGGTTTCCAGCCCGAATTCTTGGCACTTGGTGTCTTGAACTTGCCTAGCCGACTCGTAATGGTTGAAACTACTAGAACGTTTTCAGATTGGTAAAGCAATCTTAACCCGAAGCGTAAGCGAGAGAGAACTGTTTACGGCAGCTCTTCCTCACTTACGCTTCGGGTTAAGGCCAGTACAACGCTTGATAAGATTAGAATCTGCTCCAACTCACTCGACTCAGCCTGGAAGGCTGAGCTACTACCATCATGGCAACCCAACGCTGCTACTACGAAACGCTCGGCGTGTCGCGCACAGCCTCTAGCAGCGAGATTGCGGTCTCGTATCGAAAACTCGCTGTAAAGTACCACCCAGACAAGAACCCGGGTGACGAAGAAGCGATCGCCGCGTTCAAAGAATGTAGCGAAGCGTTCGAAGTGCTCAACGACCCGAACAAGCGTTCCCGCTACGATCAATTCGGCCATGCCGGAGTCAACGGCCAAGGCCATGCAGGTAGCGGCTTTTCCGACGTTGAAGACATATTCAGTGCATTTGGCGATGTCTTCGGCGACATCTTTGGGGGGCGTGGCGGGGGTCGAGGTGGTGGAAGCCGACGGCGCGTTCGCAAGGGCCGCGACGTTCGCTGCGATGTGACGCTCACCCTGCACGAAGCTGCTGAGGGCGTTTGCAAGACCGTTGAATTCCAACGGCAAGAGCCCTGCCAGAAGTGCGAAGGCACCGGCGCGGCTGATCCGAAAGCGGTGGAAACTTGCTCCTACTGCGGCGGGCATGGTCAGGTGATTCAACAGGCGGGCATTGTCCGCATGCAAACCACTTGCCCCTCGTGCCACGGAGCAGGAAAGACGATCACCAAGCCTTGTGGTGTTTGCAAAGGCAAAGCCACGCTGCTGAAGAACGTGGAAGCGGATGTCGACATCCCGGCCGGTATCGACACCGATATGCAGATCCGCATCACCGCCGAAGGCGAACCGAGTGCCAGCGGTGGCCCCCCCGGCGATTGCTACTGCGTGGTCACGGTCGAAGAACATGAGTTATTTGATCGCGAAGGCCAGCATTTGATTTGCCGCGTGCCGATCACTTACCCGCAGGCGGTGCTCGGCTGCCAGTTGGAAGTACCCACGCTGGATGGCCGCGATGAAGTCACGATTCCGCCTGGTACGCAACACGCTGACGTATTCACCCTGCGCGGCGAAGGCATGCGCGACCCACGTGTTTCTGGCCGTGGCGACCTCCACGTACAAGTATTAATCGACGTGCCGACCAAAGTGTCCGACGAACAGGAAATCATGCTACGGGAACTTGCCGAGTTGGAACACACCCAGGTGGCTCCAAAACGTAAGAGTTTTCTCGACAAGATGAAACAGTACTTTATTCACGAAACGGCGATCGATGATGCTGTTTGAATATTCGACATCGTTCGCAAATTCATCAAATCCAAATACGCACCGTTAGCCGCCGACCTTGGTCGGCGCGAAGACAACTCTTGCAACCGCGCGTCGAGCAAGCTCGGCGGCTAACTACTTATTGAGGTCACTACCATGCCCATGAAACCACCTGCTGAAGATGACGCTCCCGTTGGAGAAGCAGACCAATCGCCTGATTCTGACGCCATTGCGGGCCAAATCGATGCCGCCGTCGAACAAGCCGACGCCGTCGTGGACGAGGTTGCCGACCTCAAGGATCGTATGCTGCGTCTCACAGCTGAGCTGGAAAACACCCGCAGCCGCGGTGCCCGTGAACTTATTGAAGAGCGAAAGTACGCGTCGCTCTCGCTCGCCCGCGACCTGCTGCCAGTCGTCGACAATGTGGACCGGGCCATCGAAGCAGCCGACAAGAGCGGCGAAGCAACACCCCTGCTGGAAGGCTTTCGTCTCGTACGTCAGCAGCTACTCGGGGTGCTTGCGCAACATCAGTGCGAACCGATTGACGCCCTTGGCCAGCCCTTCGACCCTCAATTCCACGAGGCGATCCTGCAGCAGCCGTCAGAAGATGTCGAGGCAAATCACGTCATGATGGTCACCCAGTGTGGCTATCGCATGCACGACCGCGTGGTGCGAGCCTCACAGGTGATTGTCTCCTCGGGTCCTCCCGAACAGTAAACGCAGCTCTGGATCAGCGACACTGTAAATAACTCCCCGTTGCGGCTCTTAACGAATGCTTGTTCTCGGATAGAATAACGCCATGCCTACATACGATTATGAATGCGACGCCTGCGGCCACGAGTTCGAGCTATTCCAATCGATCAACGATGCGCATAAGCGCAAATGCCCCGAGTGCAAGAAGCTCAAGCTCCGTCGATTGTTTGGCACCGGTGCCGCCGTGGTCTTCAAGGGTTCAGGATTCTATGAAACCGACTATCGTAGCGAGTCCTACAAAAAGGGTGCGGAGAAAGAAAAGAAGTCCAATGAGAAAGCGAGCGGCGACGCCAAGAAGTCGGACAAGAAAGACTCCAAGAGCAAGCCAAAAAAGACTGAGTAGCGAGTTGATTCCGCAGCTCCATTGAACCTCGTTCCCACGCTCCTGCGTGGGAACGGGAGATCTAGCCGCTCCGCGGCGAAACCGCAAGCAAGAATGTAAATCTGTTCTAAGATAAAAGGCCGCAGAGCGGCCAAAGTTTGCGTTCCCACGCAGGAGCGTGGTAACGATTCAAAAACTGCTCACTGAAAACTAGACTCGATGAAGTGCCCCACCTGCGAAAAACTGTTCGAGCCGCACAGCGAAAAGCATATGCCGTTTTGCAGTGCGCGGTGCCAGACAATTGATCTGGGGCGTTGGTTGGGCGAAGACTACGGCCTGCCTCATATCCCCGACCCCGAGGCAGATGAAAAGCCGGATGCCCCGTGGGATACGCCCGAACAGATCGCCTCGGCCAAGGATGCCGAGATATGAACCTCTCTTCCGGCACGCTGCACACCATTCGCTGGAACGAACTGTGCCCTTGGTTGATTCTTGCCCGTGCGACCCGCGTGGCGCTGATGGTTCGGGTGCTACTGCTGGCACTGGTCGGTGTGCTCCTGACCCAAGCAGGCTGGCGACTGCTTGAATACCTCTTCTTGGGCACCAACGGATGGTTCATGGGGGAGTTAAGCGACGCCCCCATGCCAGGAAATGAAGACTTTCTCTCGACAAAGAACCTCGGACCACTCATCCAGGGCTGGCAATGGGCGATACGCCCCCTGCTACGTCTCGGCGAAGCAACGACTCTTAATTTGGCTCTCGGCTATAGCGTGTTAGGCCTCTGGACGATGGTCACCTGGAGCCTCTTCGGCGGAGCAATTGCCCGGATTGCCGCCTTGTATCTTACGCGCGAAGAAACTCTTGGGCCTTTCGCAGCCTTAAGAGCTGCGGCATCTCACTGGACTTCGACATTCGGTGCGCCGGCAGTTACGTTCGTTGGCCTCGTGGTCATGGCGTTACCATTAGTGCTGATCGGCCTGATCACGCGGTTGGAACTCGGTGCCGCGCTGACAGGGCTGCTCATGATTGTACCGCTGCTGATGGGTCTCGGCTTCGCGATCGCGGCCATCGGTCTGCTACTGGGCTGGCCACTCATGTGGTCCACAGTAGCTGTGGAACGCAGCGATGCGTTCGACGCGGTGAGCCGATCTTACTCGTACGTTTTCCAGCGCCCGTTGCACCTGCTTTTTTATATTGCATTCGCGACCATCCTTGGCATTCTCGCACAATGGTTGCTTTTTGCGATCTTGAACTTTGGTTCAGAATCTTGCTACCATTTGCTAGGCCTCAGCGGAGGTGAGCAGGTCCTCGAGCAGTGGCTGCTGGTGGAAGCTGGAAGTGGTTCATGGTTCAATGAAGTGCGACTTTTCTGGGAACGATCGTTCATGGGCATCGCCAAGTCGTTCCCAATGGCCTTCCTATTCCCAACGGCGGTAGCGATCTACTTGCTGCTGCGGCGCGAGATCGACGCAGCAGAGATGGATCAAGTCACACTCGATGATCCGGCGAAAGTAAGCACTGAATGAGAAACTTGAGCGATCACGCCAAGAATCCCGCCAACAGTTCATCGACTTTGCGATCCAGCCCCCCGCGACTCACCACCCCATCGCAGCCTGCTTGGCGAGCCGCCTGCAGATTGGCTTCGTGAACATGCGGGCCATAGGCGAGAGCCGCCACACGCTCGCCGCACTGCTCGCGCAAATTGGGTAGCCACACAGCAAGATCGAGCCCACCGAGCGTAAGATCGATCAGCACGAGCCGTGCCTGCTCGTCGGCAGCCAGTTCTAAGGCTCGCTCGGGAGACGATGCAACGGCCAACCTGGCACTCTGCTTGCGTACGGCTCCCTCGAGGCGGGAAGAAGACATCAGGTCGCCGCTCAGGAGAATCACTAGTGGCATAACGTCTTCCATGTTTAAACTGCCCCGGGCCCGTCTCGGCCATCGCTAATTTGGTAGACCGCGTCCATGGGCAGTACAAAAACTTTACCGTCGCCGATTGCTCCTTCGCCACTAGACCGAGCGACTTTTTCAAGGCATTCGATAGTACTCTGAACAAAGTCGTCGTTCACGGCAATCTCTAAAGCAATTTTACGAAGCAGGTTGGACTTGTACTCCGAGCCGCGATAGAGCTCACCCTGGCCCCGTTGACGCGCGTAGCCCATCGCGTCAGAGACGGTCATACGCAGCACCCCAATCTGCTGCAATGCCTGCTGCACCGCCTCTAGCTTGGGTGGCTGAAGTATTGCGATGATGAGTTTCATGGAGGAATCGCCTATTTATTAGCTCACAGCTTACAGGATAAGTTTGGTGCCACACAGTGTGAAGTGTCTTGGACAAGCGGAAACAGAGAGAACTGAGTACCTAGGGGAATACCCCACTTCGCTCGGTTCCCTCCGGTTTCCGCCTGTTTAATCCCTATCGAAAATGGCCAATTACGTTGGAACTTCCAGCCTGCCGGTCCCGTAGAATGCTAAGAGCCAAACTAGCTACCTACCATCGCTTTGAAACTTGAACTGATGATTCTCGTTCCCGAGTTGCATCTCGAAAAAGTCATTGCCCAGTGGCTGCCTCCCTCCAGGGGAAGATCCGTGCAGGAGCTGGGTAGTCATGGCGGACTAAGTGGCGCGCGCCTCTGGAAAATCGACTACCAAGAGCAATCGTATTGCCTGCGTCAACTGCCCGATCGACCTCCTGCTGAACGTCTCGCTGAGATCCACGGATTCCTCGACCATTTGCAATCGCAACAGTGCCAGTTCACGCCCCGCGTGATGCGGACCCTACGGGGAGAGACACATATCTTCGAGAATGGACATGCCTGGGAGTTACTCACATGGCTGCCTGGCGCGGCACTTCCCGTAAAAGACTTGCAAGGAGAGCAAACCAAGACCGCACTTGAAACATTGGCAACCGTTCACATTCTTGCCGATTCACTTCGCACAAGTCCGGAAGTGAGTTCGGGGGGTTCTCGAGGTATCCAGGTTCGCGACTCCACGCTCAAGGGACTCTCGCAAGACATTTATCAAGCAAGAATGGCCGAGTTGATCGTTACCTCGGACTCGCTGTATGCCGAACGTTGCCAACGCATGTTCGCAGCTCTTCGCAGCTGCTTGCCGATAATACAAGAGGAAGTTGCCAAAGTGGTCCAAATGCCTCTCCCGCTGCGATGGATTCTTGGCGATGTGCACCGAGAGCACCTGCTGTTCACCGGAAACGAAGTTACAGGCCTCATCGACTTTGGAGCAGTTCGCGTGGACAGCCCCATGACGGATGTGGCTCGGTTGCTGGGCAGCACCACCCTGGATGACCATGAGAAATGGACTGCTGGGCTTACGGCATACACCCTGATTCGCAGGATTTCACCATCTGAACTGGCGACAATGGCAGCTTTTGATGCTGGCGGAGTTGCTGTGGCGGCCAATCGCTGGCTCCACTGGCTGCTGGTTTCAGATGAGGAGATTTCCCATCTCGCTCCTTCGGCTGTCCAGGAAAGGCTCTGTTTTTTGACCACTCGTTTGGAAGCAATGATCGAGCGAGGACGTGCAGGTGTCTTGCCAGCGGGGTGAAATCCGCGTGCGAATCAATGCTCAGTATCCTTTCGCACAGAGCCTAATAGGAGGCAAACCGAATAATAATAGCGGAAAGAGGCAACCTGAGAGTACCGTAGCGATGTTGGCCCGAGCGCTGAAAATCTCTACAATCGAGCCCGCCTAAGAAACCCTACCCTCGCTGGCTACCAGCTTTGCCATTCATTGTAAATGAACCTGCCCTTAAGAAAAATCCGCCCAGGATTCGCCATGCGTGCCATTTCGACCAGACTGCCCCAAGCTTTCAGCCCTCCAATTCTCTGCCTATGTGCTGTAGTGCTGTGCAGTACAATCGCCCCGCTGGCGTTTGCCCAGCCTGCTGCCCCCGATTTCGGTAGCTTCGGCTCTGACGATCTCGGGTTCAGTGACTTCGGATCAGCTCCAGAGCCTGCAAACCCAGTTACTTTCGAGGCAACGTTCTCTCAGGCAACGGCCGACCAGCCTGCCATGTTGCAGATCATTGCCACGATCAACCCCGACTACCACATCTATGCGATCGACCAAACGGATGGTGGGCCGAACCGCACGAAGATTGAAATCGATTCGAGCAACGCTTTTCGCCTGACACAACCAATGCAGGCACTCACCCCACCGAAAGTGCATTACGACAAAGAGATTTGGAACGACCTCGCGCTGCGTGAACACTTCGGCCGTGTCATTTGGTATGCGCCCATCGAGTGGGCACCTGGGGTCGATCCCGCGACGGTATCGATTCGCGGCACAGTCGAGTATCAGGCCTGTAAGGAGCAACAATGCTTGATGCCCACGACGGAAACTTTTACTGCGCAGATTGGCGAGGTCGAACCTGTGCCCACAACGGGTCTCGGGGAATCGCCTACCGCTGAGACTGCTGCAGGATCTGAAACGTCGTTGCCGAGAATTCTGGGTTACGCTTTGCTCGGCGGGCTGATCTTGAACTTAATGCCGTGCGTGCTCCCGGTCATTGGCCTCAAACTAATGTCCTTTGCCAAGCAAGGTGGCGAAAACCGCAGTCACATCCTGGGTTTGAACTTGGCTTACGCAGCCGGTTTACTATCGGTCTTCCTCTTGCTTGCAGTCCTGGCGACACTCGTCCAAACGGGGCTAGGCACAGTCTTGTTGAGTCTCGGCTTCGGTGAACTTGGCATTGGCGAAGATAATCTCAAATGGGGCCAACTATTTACTCTCACTTGGTTCAAAGTCGGAATGACCGGCTTTGTATTTGCCATGGCGCTAAGCTTTCTAGGCATTTGGGAACTACCGATCCCTGGGTTTGCGACTTCCAGTAAGGCGACCGAGCTCTCCGCCAAAGAGGGCCCTGGCGGAGCCTTTTGCATGGGCGTTTTTACGACCCTCTTGGCGACTCCTTGCAGTGGTCCCTTCTTAGGACCGGTCTTCACTTTTACTTTGAGCCAATCGACGGCAACCATCTTTCTGATTTTTGCGTCGGTAGGCGTAGGTATGGCGCTTCCATATATATTGATCGGTCTGTTCCCATCATTGATTAGCTGGATCCCCAAGCCAGGCGCCTGGATGGATACCTTTAAGAACCTCATGGGGTTCGTTCTGCTGGGGACGGTTGTGTACATGTTCTCTACGATCAACGCAAAGTACTTCATCGCCACACTCACGATGTGCATGGGGATTTGGTTTGCTTGCTGGTGGATTGGCCGCACACCGTTAACCGCTTCGCCTGGTCAGCGTCAGACGTCCTGGATCGGCGGATTGAGTACCGCCGCCTTGATAGGCTTCCTCGCGTTTAGATTGATTGGACCTAGCGAGTACGAATTGCCTTGGCAACCGTACTCGCCAAAAGTCTTAGCTGAAGCCCGAGCCCAAGGGAAAACCGTTCTGGTTGATTTCACAGCCAACTGGTGCCCGACGTGCCAGGTGAATTCCAAAGTGGCGATCAATCGCAAAGACGTTCTGAACAAAGTAAACGAGAATGAGGTCGTGACGCTGCTTGCAGACTGGACAGACAAGAACGACACTATCAAAGCTGCCCTGGAGGAACTGAACAGCAACAGCATCCCCTTCCTAGTCGTTTACCCACCTGAGAATCCTCAGCCGATAGTGTTGCCTGACCTACTCTCGCAACAGGACGTACTGGATGCCTTGGATCAGGCCGGACCTTCGAAAGCCGGCAGCGATGGGGCGCAAGTCTCGAAGCGCTATCCTGTTACCCGATAGCAACTATCCCGCGCGAGGCGTAGCTCGCGGGCTAGCTGGGATCCTAGTAGAGATCGTGGAGCTTTCCTAACTGCTCCAACGCACCTCGCCGTTGCCCTCGAGCACCCTACCGATATTCCAGCTCGCAAGATTGTGTTCGGCGAGTTGCTTCTGGACGCTTTCCGCATAATACTCGCTTACTATGAGTACCATGCCAAGCCCCATGTTGAATACGCGGGCCATTTCGGCATCTTCTACATCGCCAAGACCTTGTAGCCAAGAGAAGATCGGTGGCACATCCCAACTATTGCGCTGGATCTCAACATCAACGCCAGCCGGCAGGATGCGGGCGAGATTCTCATGCAGTCCGCCGCCGGTGATGTGGGCCACGCCGTGCAAGACGTTCTTCACTTTGTAGTGCTCAATGACGTCGCGCATTGATCGTACATACAACTGTGTTGGCGTGAGCAGTGCCTCGGCAACCGTCATGCCCAGCTCATCAACATGATCGTCGATCGATAGGCCTGCGTGATCAAATACAATTTTGCGGACCAAACTAAAACCGTTGGAATGCAACCCGCTCGAAGCCACGCCGAGGGCCACATCGCCCGGTGCGATTGCTTTTCCGTCGATTAGTCTCGCGCGTTCCACGATGCCTACGCAGAAGCCGGCCAGATCGTAGTCGCCTTCGCGATACAAATCGGGCATGATGGCCGTTTCGCCACCTACAAGCGCGGCGTCGCTCTCGGCACACCCTTGGCTGATGCCGCGCACAATTTGTTCCAGACGCTCGGGATCGTCGCGATCCATGGCAATGTAGTCGAGGAAAAACAGTGGCTCAGCCCCGCAGCAGAGGGCATCGTTCACGCACATGGCCACGAGGTCTACGCCCACCGTATCGTGCCGATCAGCCAGCTTCGCGACTGCCAGCTTCGTGCCGACGCCGTCGGTGCAGGAAACCAGCACGGGATCCTCATAATTCCGGCGAAAGAGCCCACCAGCGAAATCGAGCTGGAACAGCCCAGCAAACCCACCCTCACAGGGCAGCACTCGTGGGCAGTGCGTCCGCTTGAGGTGCTTCGGAAGGCGAGCCATCGACTGCTCATAAGTGTCGAGATCGACGCCTGAGTCCTTATAAGTAAGTTTGGCCATGTAGCTTCCGAACCGCGTGAGAGAGCCCAATAGGAGGGCCTAGGAAGCCAGATTGTACGGGTGGCGAGAATATAGTGTCAACGCGGTGGTTAGCAGACACTTGAGGCAGCGACCCTTCCCTTTGCTACCAATTGTGCCAATGCTAGGGATCGAGAAGACTGGGATTGGGTCCCCGGGGCAGCTGGTTCCGGTTGGCGAAACCTGGGCTAATGCTCACGACCTCGGGACTAAAGCATTGGTATTCACTGTACTCAGCGATCCGGCTAACCTGTTTGCGCCTTTCGGTGAAGCTCTGCTAGCAATGGGGAAATCGCCGAAGAATCGATCTCTGTTAGGCCGAAAGACACTAGACGTTCGTCTACGTCTGCACCAGCTCCATCGTTAGATGGTTACGTCGTGTAGATAGCTCCTTCTCCTTGCCCTGATCGAGATTTGCCCCGATGCTTTCCCAATGGTTGCCCTCCGCGCTGACTAACCTAAACTCTGTTACAGACTTCAAGCCCGCAGACTTCGCCTTGCCTGCCCCGTCCACCTCTGATATCGAACCCGAGTCTCCGGCCATGGCCTCGAAGCAGCCGTTTATGCAGTTCCAGTATCCGCTTCCCTATGGGGCGATCCTGCAAGAGAACGGCGTGCAGTTTGCCGTATATAGTCGCAGTGCCACAGCGATGAGCGTGCTGCTGTACAAGCGTCACAGCGACCGCGATCCGTACAAGGTGATCAAATTCGACCCGGCGACCGATCGCTGGGGCGACATCTGGAGTATCTACGTTCCAGATCTCAAGGCGGGCCAGCTCTATCACTACCAAGCGGACGGACCGTATTTACCAGAGAAAGGCCATCGCTTTAATCCTCAGGCGAGACTGATCGACCCCTACGCTCGTGCTTTGGCAGGCCGGTTTCAGCCCTCCGATGATGGCATCGTCCGACCACCTAAGTGCGTGGTCGTAGACGACACCTTCGACTGGCAAGGCGACCGCCACCTACGTCGACCGCTTTCTGAGACCATCATCTACGAAATGCACGTGCGTGGCTTCACGCGCGGATCGGCTAGTGAGACCGATCATCCGGGGACCTATCTCGGCGTCATTGAGAAGATTCCCTACTTGAAGTCGTTGGGCGTTACGGCAGTAGAACTGATGCCGATCCACGAATTTCCGATCAATGCCACCAATGGCGAAAAGCAAGATCGCGGTAATTACTGGGGTTACGATTCGCTGGCGTTTTTCTCGCCACATCGCGGCTACCAGCATGGCACAAAAGCGGGAGACCAAGTCCGACAGTTCAAGGAAATGGTCCGGGCACTGCACGCTGCCGGCATCGAGGTAATTCTCGATGTGGTGTTCAATCACACTTCCGAGGGCAACCACCTGGGCCCCACGTTCAGTTTCAAAGGCTTGGAGAACCAAGTCTATTACATGCTCAACGATGATGGCACCTACAAGAACTACTCCGGCTGTGGCAACACAGTGAACGGCAATCACCCGATTTGCCGCGAAATGATTTTCCACTGCCTACGGCATTGGGTTTACAATTATCACATCGACGGGTTTCGGTTTGATCTCGCTTCGATCCTCAGTCGCAACAGGCATGGCGAGCTGGTACCCAATCCGCCGATGGTAGAACTGATTGCCGAAGATCCCATGCTGGCCGACACGAAAGTGATCGCCGAAGCGTGGGACGCGGCTGGTGCGTTCCAAGTCGGTTCGTTTTCCGATCTGCGCTGGGCAGAGTGGAACGGTCATTATCGTGATGACATCCGCCGCTACTGGCGAGGGGAAGCGGGACGACTGGGCCCAATCGCAACGCGAGTCTCCGGCTCCAGCGATCTCTACCAGAACGGTACTCGAAAGCCGTACCACAGCATTAATTTTGTAACTTCGCACGACGGTTACACACTGAACGACTTGGTAAGTTACGAGCGGAAGCACAACCAGGCCAACGGCGAAGACAATCGCGATGGGGACAATAATAACTACAGCGCCAACTACGGCGTGGAGGGTCCCACGCGCCGTAAGTTCATCGTCGAACTGCGGCGTCGTCAGGCGAAAAACATGATGGCAACCCTACTGCTCAGCCAGGGCACGCCGATGCTTGTCTCGGGCGACGAGATCCTGCGAACGCAACGCGGCAATAACAATGCGTATTGCCAAGACAATGCCATCAGTTGGTTCGATTGGAAGCTTGTAGAGCGTAATGCGGAGATGCTTCGCTTCACACAAGCGATCATTGCGTTTCGCATCAATCAGCCCTCGGTGCGCCGGCAAACGTTCCTGACAGGTCAGCCTACCGAAAATGAAGTGCTACCCGATGTCACGTGGTACGGCCCAACCGGCAAGCCCGTGGATTGGAACTCGCAATCGCGCAGCCTCATTTGCGTCTACGGCACGCATGGCCTCGACGACCCAGAAGCCAAGAACGTCATGATCTTGATGCACTCTGGGCAAGACTCGCAGCGATTCACGATTCCTGAGCACCTCCGCAAGCTCCCCTGGCAGCAGCTGTTGGACACTTCGGCGGCAGCCCCTGAGGATGTTCACCCAGGCGCCACTGGCCCTGCCTTGCCAGCCTCAGGGCATTTGAAGCTCGTTCATCACACCTTAATGTGCTACGTGGCGTAGAAGTGCGCAGTTACGTTAACCGTTAAGCCTGCTCGCCGCGAAGGCTGTAGTGGATTCGTACGTTTCCAGTTAGAATTACTGCCGAGGACAGTCCTCGGCAGTAATCTTAAATACGGAACGACAATTCCACTATGAGCAGTAATCAATCCACGATCTCGATCATCGGCATTGGCGACGATGGCCTCGCCGCGGCAAGTGAGTCTGTACGCCGTTTGGTCCAAGAAGCGGAAACCCTCGTGGGAAGCGAGCGCGTTCTGTCGCTCGTGGGCGAAACGCCGAACAGCCGAATCACGATGAGCGCCGACATCGAGGAGACGGCCGAGTCTATCGAGTCCGCGGCAGATGGCCCCGTAGCGGTGTTGGTCTCCGGCGACCCACTCTTTTACGGTTTAGCCCGCTTCCTGTGTGAGCGACTGGGACGCGATCGTTGCGAAATCCTCCCGCATGTGAGCAGCATGCAATTGGCGTTCGCCCGGGTGAAGGAGAGCTGGGACGAGGCGTACCTCACGAATCTCGCAAATCACGAGCTGGCATCCGTCGTTGATCGAATCGGTGCTGCTGAGAAGGTGGGCCTGTTCACAACCCCAGAGTGCGGTCCTGCAGCAGTCGCTGAAGCCTTACTAGCGAAACGCATCGATTACTTCACCGTCTACGTCTGCGAGAACCTGGGCGCGAAGAACGAGCTTGTCACCCGCGGCACGCTGGGCGAAATCGCTGCTCAAGAGTTCGGCCCGCTGAACGTCATGATCCTAGTACGCAGTGAGGAAACCCCTGATCGCCCCCGCATATCAGCTCTACGCAGCCTGTTCGGTAACCCGGACGACATGTTCGTCCAGTCGAAACCCAAGCATGGCCTGCTCACGACCTCCGAAGTACGTGCCATTGCCCTTGCCAAGTTGAGCCTCGGCTCAAGAAGTATTCTCTGGGACGTGGGAGCAGGTTGCGGCTCAGTCAGTGTGGAAGCGGCCCAACTGGCTGTGGGTGGCCATGTCTATGCAATCGAGCAAGATGCCGAAGATGCCGACCTGATCCGCGAGAATGCGGAGCGATTCAGCGTCTCCAACGTCACGCCTGTCGTGGGCCGAGCCCCCGACTGCTGGGCCGATCTACCCGACCCCACCGCTGTGTTCCTGGAAGGTAGCGGTCGCGAAATCGCAAAGCTCTCCGAGTTAGCTTTTGAGCGATTACAGACCCACGGCCATCTCGTGGCTAACGTGGTAAGTGTCGACGGCCTGCTAGAAATGCGAGCCGCCCTCGCCGACAAAGCCTCTCGCTTCGATGTGCTCATGGTCAACGTCGCCCGAGCAGGCGAACAGCTGGAGCGTTTGCGGTTTGATTCCTTGCGGCCGGCGTTCTTGATTGCGGCTCAGAAGTGACCAAAGTTTAGGGAGCAGACTTGATGGGCCCGGAACATCAAGCCTACAGCCGATGGCCTTAGTTCTTAGGCATTGCTGGCTCCATTGCCTGCAGACTCGCCAAATACTCTGATGAACAACCTGCTATCCAGTACATTTGATTCTTGAAGGCAACGACTTTCAGGGGGTTGCAAAAGAACGCCAACCCAAAAAACCCACCATAAAAGGCCAGTGGAAAATAGAGGACGCCAACTATTGCGTTGGCAGGATCGGCATAAGTCATAACAATAGGTGGAACTAGCAAAGAGCTTGCTATCAAGAACGAGCACAATAGCTTTCTGAGGATGTACCTTCGACTGACTTGCGAGGAGTAGCCGACTTTTATCATGCAGTGATTTTGAGAAAGCCACGGAGCGAATAGAACCAACCCAGGGGCAATACACAGCAATAGTTTGAAGCGTCTGGAGTAAAAGGGGATGTCTCTAACCCGGCATTGTTTGGACCTGAGATGCTTATTCGTTCGAATGCATCGCTCTGGCAACGCCGTCTTGTTGGGGACGACAAGCAACGTGCCTTCGACTCTTGAGGCAGATTCCTGGCATGTTGACATGGCTTGTTTCCCTGATCAGCAGCTAGCTGGTAGATCGTCGATAAAAAAATACGCATGATACGCATTCTAATTGAGAACAGCGAGTTGCTAGCTTGCTGGGCACCATGTAATAGGAGAATTCTCGCAAAATGCCAGCTGCGCTGATTTCTATGATCATCGGCACAACAACGACGAAAAAGGCTATCTATCAGAGCTTGTTTCTTTCTCAGTGACCAAACACTCTTGCGTTGATATGGTGATCGGGTCACATCGTCATCTGCATACTTTTTGGACATCACGAATCCAATCTTATCTTCAGTAATCAGGTACTCTTGCTTGGTTTGAAAGTCATGGATTCCTCGAAGATTCGACTGAACAATTGCTGTAGCGAACTAACCGACACCCTCACCCCACCTGGAACTTCTCCCGGAAATTCTTAATATGCTCTGGCTCGCCCATGGCTATTAGGCAGTCGCCGTCGCTGAATTCGTAGTCGGCGGGTGGGTTGAAGACCTCTTCCCCGTTGATACGGCGTACGGACACGATGAGTAGCCGATCTTGCACATCGCTGCCTGCTTCTCGGATGGTCTTCCCCGCTAGAGGGCTTCCCTCGGCGATGAATATCTCCGCCATGATCGCCTCCATGCTACTGTTCAGGTCGCCGACGCGTTGCAACAGGTCGGCCGCATGGGGACGCACGATCATATCGGCCATGCGATGAGCGCCTATCACCGCTGGCAACACCACTTCGTTGGCACCGGCTTGGCGGAGCTTGCGCTCGGTGGCAATCAACTCCCCGCGGGCGATGATGCGGAGGGCTGCGTTCATGTTGCGGGCGGTAAGCGTTAGGAACACATTCTCCGCGTCGTTGTGCAGCGCGATCACGATCGTTTTGGCACGTTCGATACCTGCTTGCCGCAGCACTTCCTCATCGGTGGCGTCCCCTTCCAGCACGATGAACTCGTTGTTCATGGCGTCGGCGATGGCTTCCTCGTTGGACTCGATCACCACGAACGGCATTTGCTGCCGCTTCAGCCGGGCTCCCAAATTTTGCCCCGTGCGTCCGAAGCCGCAGATGATGACATGATCTTTCAGTTTTTCAATTTGTCGAATCATCCGACGAGCTCCCATTGCGTGTTCAAGTTGACCTTCGATCACCGCCTGCAACAAAACGCCCAGCGTGTAGGCGACCGAAACCATGCCTACTAAGATGACCGCAATCGAAAGCAGTTGGCGCGCGGGCGTTGTGGCAGGATCGATGTTTTGCGAGTAGCCAACGCCCGCTACGGTGATAACCGTCCAGTAGGCACCTTCCAGTATCGGCCTGCCGGTCAGCTGATGATGCCCCATGACCGAACACAGAAACACCACCGCAATCATCAGGCAGCCGCGTTGAATTCGCCTGAAGGTGTTAGTCATTATGGAGAGTCTAGGATCGAGAGACGAGCGGCAACATCTGCCACCGGACGTTGGCCCACGGTTCTAGCCTTTCACTGCTGCATAAACCGGACGCTAACGCGCTGCAACTGATCTTATGTATGGTAATCGGCATTGAGGCGTACATATTCAGCAGTGAGGTCGGACGTCCAGAAGCGTGCGGACGCGTGGCCCTCATCGAGAAGTAGAACCAGATGCGTATCGCGGTTTTCTCGAATCGCAGCGCTGATTTCCTCTGCGTTGAACTCCACGGGGACGCCACGTTCGTAGAGGAGCGAGCTATTCACATGCAGGCACACCTTCGAGGGATCGAACTCCACACCGGCATAGCCGGCGGCAGAGACGATTCGTCCCCAGTTGGGGTCCGCACCGGCGACGGCTGTTTTCACTAGCGGGCTGTCGGCGATGGTTCGGGCTATTTTGACGGCATCTTCTCGCGTGGCAGCGCCGTGGACTTCCACGGTAATCAAGTGCGACGCGCCCTCGCCATCGGCGGGGATACTCTGGGCGAGGTCTTCGCAAACTTCCACTAGCGTCGCCTGGAACATCGCTAGGGCCTTCCCTTCCAGCACCGGGCCACCAGCTGCTCCGTTGGCCAACAACAGCACGGTGTCGCTGGTACTCATGTGCCCTTCAACGCTGATACAGTTGAACGATTCGTTGACGGCATCCTTGAGACCTGCGTTGGCATCTTCAACCCTAATCGCCGCGTCCGTCATGATGACGCCTAGCATGGTTGCCATGTTAGGACCAATCATCGCAGCACCCTTCGCCATGCCAGTAACTTGGATGGTGGTGCCGTCGATCTCGAAACTGCGGCTGCGAATCTTGTGCGTCGTGTCGGTGGTCATCATGCCACGAGCGGCATCGATGAGCGATTGTTCGTCGGAAGCGAGAATTTTGGACGCTTCGTCGATGCCTTTGGCGATCTTCTCCATGGGGAGCATTTCCCCAATGATGCCGGTGGACATGACCAGTACGTCGGGCCCCGCAAAATCTTGACCAACAGCGACACAAGCGGCAGCGGTTTTCTCAGCCATCATCAGAGCGTCTTGGTAGCCCTGCTCGCCTGTGCAGGCGTTGGCGACGCCAGAGTTCACGACGACTGCTCGAATCGATTCGCTGGGGGTTCGCTCGCGATTGAGCTGAACCGGCGCACCGAATACGACGTTCTTGGTGTAAACCCCGACACCCACCGCGGGTCGATCAGACACGAGCAGCGAAAGGTCCTTCTTATTAGGATTTCGCTTTACGCCCGTGTAAACGCCGGCAGCAGTGAAGCCTTGTGGGAGTCGGTCTGGCATAGTTTGGTGGTCTCTCGCAATGGCGCTAAGGCGCAAATAATGTCGGTTCTATTCGTGAATACCTTACGTTTGTTCTTGGCGTCTTCGCGCCTTTGCGAGAGACTAGAGGCCTGCACTTTCCTCAAATCCATACATCAAATTGAAATTCTGCACCGCCGCCCCGGACGCTCCCTTGATCAGGTTATCGATCGCACTAATGACGATCACCTTACCGCGGACACGACGGACGGTGATATCACAGTAGTTAGTGCCGGCAACGCTCTTCGTTCCGGGGATGCCTTCGATGACGCGAATGAACTGCTCGTCAGCGTAGTGCTGCCTGAGGATGGCTAGCAGTTCTTCCGTTTGAAGACCATCATTCCCGGAGTTGGTAGCTCCCGGATTGGCGTAGGCGGTGATTAGCTCTCCGCGGTCCATCGGAACGAGGTGCGGGGTGAACACGACATCGGTCGTCACGCCGGCATAGTTGCTGAGGACTTGGTCGATCTCCGGAGTGTGACGGTGTGTGCCGACGCCGTAGGGGAGTAGGTTCTCGTTGGCTTCCGGGAAATGCAAATGGGCTTTGGCAGACCGCCCTGCCCCGCTAACGCCGCTCTTCGCATCGATCACGATTCCCTCAGGCGAAATCGCGCCCGACTTCAACAGTGGCGCTAACGCCAAGATGGCGGCCGTAGGATAGCATCCAGGGTTCGCTACGAGTCTAGCTCCCTGAAGTTGCTCGCGATACAACTCTGGCAGGCCATAAGGAACTTTGCCAAGGCGGTCGGCATCGGGATGGGTAACGCCGTACCACTGGCTATAGACATCGGCGTCGTTCAAGCGATAGTCGGCACTGAAGTCAACGACGCGGCAGTCGGCAGCCAGCAGTTCGCTCACGACGGCGGCGCTGGCAGCGTGTGGCAGGCAGCAAAATATGCAGTCGGCACTGTGGGCGACTTCTGCCGTGGTGAGGTTCTGTAGTTGCATATCGAGGCGACCACGCAAGGTCGGATGCACATCGCCCAGGTGAGGCTGGTCCTCCTGACGAGTGGTCAGGGCGGTGATTTGTACCTCCGGATGGCGCAGAAGCAGCGCGATTAATTCCCTGGCTGCATAGCCGGTAGCACCAAGGACGGCGACTCGGATCATAGATTTATCCGTTAGCGGAACGAAGTGCATTACGGGCGAAGGGGATGCCTCTCAGCAGCCGTCGAGAAGGCTGCCGAGAGTTGAAGATTATAGGGTACGTGATGACGGCTTACCACTGGCTGAAGCTAGCTTGCAAGACGCAATTACCAGCCACCTGGTTCGTTGGTCTCACATAGCCGCTACGAGCGTCATCTTGCAGCCCTGAGGCGATCAGCGATACAATGAGCGTGGCGGCAGCAGGAATTGATGCGTACGGACACCGACCATATAGCCAAGGAATAGAGGAGCTCTGCCATGAGTATCGCAAAACCGAAGACCCAAGTCACGAACGACCAAATCGCCCAGCGGGCCTACAAGATTTGGGAGTCGCGCGGCTGCCCTGAGGGCGATGGCCAAGACGACTGGCAAACCGCCGCCGAGGAACTCAGCAAAGAAATCTCTCGGGATGAGGCCCACGAAACGCCGCGTGGCCCGATTCTGCGATTCTTCAAGAAGCTCCGCGGACGTGCCGCCAGCTACTAAGCGGGCCAGTTGAGCTCAGGCCGGTCCGGCGGGCGTCGATTCTAATTAACCTTAATGAGCCGTTGCTGAATAATCTGAAGGATTTCTTCGGCAACGGACTCTTTGGGACCGCTCGCATGCTGGATGACCTCGCCCACCGGGTCAAGGATTTCGACTTGGTTGTCGAGAGCGTGCATTGCCTCGACCCCGTTGGAAACCATTAGATCACAGCGTTTGCGTTCCAGCTTTGCCAATGCGCGCAAACGGTGGTCTTCAGTTTCCAAAGCGAATCCGACTACCCAGCGTTTGCCTTTCTTCGCTGCCAAAGTCGCTACGACATCGTCGGTCTCGTAGAGTTCCAACAAAAGCGGCTCGCCCGTTTTAGCGATCTTGCTGGGGTTCACCTGCTGAGGCCTATAGTCGCACGGCGCGGCAGCGCCGATCAGCCCATCGCACTTCTCAAATGCATCCTGCGCGGCAACCAACATTTCTTCTGTCGATATCACGGGGATGACGCGTGCTGCTGAAGGATATTCAACCTCAACGGGACCGCTGACTACCACGGCCTCGTGCCCAAGTCGCAAGCAAGCCGCTGCGAGTGCGGCGCCCATGCGCCCGCTCGACGCATTGGTGAGATAGCGAACCGGGTCGATGTATTGTCTGGTTGGTCCGGAGGTGATTAGAATTCTGGCCATAGCTCGTTGTGTTCCTCAAACATCAGCCGCAACGCGTTAGCGTCCGATCTTGGCAGCGGAGTTGAAGGCAACCGTGAGAAGCAAGCACCATGGTTTATGCCCAGCAGTTGATCTTCTGTTTCGGCTGTAAAAACCGTCAGTCGTCGATGGCGTCGAGCAGCCGGTGGATTTCCTGAGCGATTTCCGCAGGCTCGGCCATTCGGCCTGCGCCCTGTACACGGCAGCTGAGCCAACCTTCGCCGGGGCCAATCGTGTGAACTCCGTCCGCTAGTAGTTGTTCCACGTTGCGCTGCACACTGGGTTTGGTCCACATCTCGTTGTTCATAGCAGGGGCGACGAGAACTGGGCCGGTAAAGCACAGAGTTAGCGTACTCAGCAAGTCGTCAGCTAAGCCGCTGGCGGCTTGGGCTAGGTAGTTGGCAGTAGCCGGGGCAACGCACAGCAAGTCGGCTTTGCGAGCGAGTTCAATGTGCGCGCCTAAGGGGTACGCCGAGGGCTCGAAGGAATCGCTGGCAACGGGTCTGCCGGACAGCGCGGCAAAGGTCGCCTCGCCAACGAAGTGCTTGGCGGCTTTGGTCATGACAACTGTGACGCCGATGTCCTCCTGCACGAGTTGACTCACGAGCGCAGCAGACTTGTAGGCGGCAATTCCCCCAGAGACACCAACGACCATTTCAGCCTTCATCGGCAGGCCTTAGAAGTTGTGGCTACAGAGCCGAGAGATCGAGCTCTGGTGGGCCGCCCGACTCGGGTCCGTCGGCAACCACTTTCACTTCGTTGGAAGTATCGAGGAAGATTTTGTCTTGGAGAATTTCCTGCACGACGATTTCCATTTTGTCGTCAGTTTGGAAATTCACCAGAGGACGCGCGCCAGCGTTGATGGCGGCAAGACGTTTTTGAATCAAGGTAGAGAGCTTGAACCGACCGCCTACTTTGTTCACGATTTCTTCTTCTTTGAGTGCATCAATCATTCTATGTGCCTATTTTCTCGAATTCGTTGCTGCGGAGTATCTCGCAAATTTCTTGGACTGTCTGATCGACTGTGTCGTTAACAACATTGTATTGATAGCGATCTGCCAGGGCTAATTCATGCCTCGCCACGGCTAGCCGCCGTCCGATCGCTTCCTCACTCTCGGTACCGCGAGAGCGGAGCCGCTTTTCCAATTCCTCCAGGCTATCGGGACGGATGAAAAGGGTGATCGCGGCGGGAAAGTCCCGAACCACGTCCTCGGCTCCATCGACGTCGATCTCCAGGATAACCCATTTACCGCCTGCCAGACTAGACCTGACCTCGCTCCAAAGGGTCCCGTACCAGTGCCCCCGGCCGAAAACTTCGACGCTTTCGAGGAATTCGTCAGCCTCACGCCGCCGGGCAAAC
The DNA here is from genome assembly GCF_007741515.1 of Adhaeretor mobilis. Classification (GTDB taxonomy): domain Bacteria; phylum Planctomycetota; class Planctomycetia; order Pirellulales; family Lacipirellulaceae; genus Adhaeretor; species Adhaeretor mobilis. The sequence continues at coordinate 2,648,984 of NZ_CP036263.1, read as the reverse complement.
TCCTGATCGCTGAGGAAGTGGTAGTCAACGCCATCGACTTCGCCCGGGCGAGGCGGACGCGTTGTGGCCGAGACGCTGAGCTTGAGCCCTGGGCCACACTCCGCCAGCACCTGTTTTACCACGGTCGACTTGCCCACACCCGAGGGGCCTGAGAGGACAACCAGTTTTCCGTGGCGGGGAGGGGACATAGTGCTCGGGATTGGGGGATTCGGTTAGGTACTAGGATGCCGTCGGAAAACGAGCCCTAAAGCCTAAAGCCTCACTACCTACAGGCTAACTCACTCGACGTTCTGTATCTGCTCACGAATCCGCTCCAGGGCGGTCTTGATCTCCACGACCTGGGCCGAGATTTCCGCGTCGTTTGCTTTGGAACCAATGGTATTTGTTTCGCGTCCCATTTCTTGGCAGATGAATTCCAGCTTGCGACCAGAGCTTTCCGGTAGCTGCATCGTCTTTTCGAACTGTTGCAAGTGACTGCGCAGGCGGACCACCTCTTCGGAAATATCCGAGCGCTCCGCGAACAGACAAACCTCTCGTGTGAGGTCGGCCGGTTCGAGCGTGACCTGCAGTTCCGAGAGGGCGCCACCGACGCGTTCGAGCAGTCGCTGACGATAATGATCGACAACCACTTCGGTACGCTGGGCAATTATGTCCAGCGACTTGGCCACCGTCTGGCATTGTTCAGTAAGGTCAGCAGCTAGGGCTTCACCTTCTTCGGCACGCATCTTGGTGAGCTTTTCCAGCGCCTCAGTAACAACTGCCTTGACGACCGGCCACACGTCTTCGGGTTCGCTGGCTTCGGTGGAGAGTTGCTCGACGACTCCGGGCAATGATGCCAGGGGCTCCAGTCGTAGTTCCTCGCAGAGATCGCGTTTGGCGGCTATCTTTTGAAGCTCGTCGACATAACGTTCCAGCATCTGTGCATTGATGCGGAAATCATCCAGCGAACTTAGGTGTCTTATTTTCAGGTTCGCATGAACCGTGCCTCGGCGAATTGATTCGCGTAGAATTGCTTCGATACGCGCATCGAGCGAGCCGTAGCCGTCGGTCGAACGCAGGCTAAGCTTGAAGTGCCGACTGTTAATCGTGCGCAGTTCGATATTCACTGCGTGGTCGGCTTGCTCGGTGCGAGCTTCGCCAAAACCGGTCATACTAAGTAGCGTCATGGGAGGCCTTGGCCGAATCTTGCAGAGGCCTACTCAGAATCAGATGCGTCAGTATCAGGCTCCGTGTCGGAACCCCCTTCGCCGTCACCGGCTTCGGTCTCGGCAGGAGCTTCGGCCTCCTCGTCGTCTTCCGTGGCACTGAGCCCAGGCTGGGCTGGAGATTCCGCGGCGCTCTTCGCTCCGAAGTCCCCGACGAGGCTTTCGCCTTCGCCGCCCCACTTAGCAGCTGCAATGCACAATACGATCCAGAATGCCGCAGCGCCAATTGTGATGCGTGTAAACACGTCGCCCGCCTTGGCTCCAAAAGCGCTAGAACCGCCGGCACCGCCGAGTGCTCCGGCAAGTCCGCCACCGCGTCCACGTTGGACCAGCACGAGTAGGATCATGAAGATTGCTGTGACCGAAAGTAGCAAGCCGTACACGGGCTTCATACTCAAGGCCAATAGGCAGGATGTTGCAAGAGTAGTCACAATGGGCTCCGTCGCTCGTTTGCGATTAAGTTGTTTCTGGTTTGACTTGTTAGGGAACAAAAGTCGGCGAGCAATGCCTCGCCTGGCGCGCCGCGTGAGACGTAGCTCGCCGGTTAGGCGAATCTCTCGTAGTGTCAGGCGTTCACCGTAGCCGCGCCGGCCGCAGCAATGGCTAGGAAGTCGTCTGCTTTGAGGCTCGCTCCACCGATTAGGGCGCCGTCTATGTTATCTTGGCCAAGTAGTTCGGCCGCATTGCCTGGCTTCACGCTACCGCCGTAAAGGATACGTACCTGCTCGGCAGTTTCCGCATTGTAGCTATCTGCTATCAGACTGCGAAGGTCAGCATGCACTTCTTCGGCTTGTTCAGGGGAAGCCACTTTGCCGGTGCCAATCGCCCAGACTGGCTCGTAGGCGACGACCGTCTTGGCCATTTGATCAGCGGTAAGCCCGGCGAGTGAGCCTTCAAACTGGGCCTTGATCACAGCGGCTGTGTTGCCGGCTTCGCGTTCTTCAAGCAATTCCCCAACGCAAACCACGGGAATTAAGCCTGCGTCGAGGGCGGCGAGAGTCTTCTTATTAACGTCGGAATCGCTCTCGCCCATCACGTGGCGTCGTTCGCTGTGGCCGAGAATTACGTACTTGCAGCCCACATCCTTGAGCATGTCTGCCGAGGTCTCGCCGGTGAATGCACCGCTCGCCTCGTGGTACATGTTCTGCCCGCCAAGGGCTACCTCCGCCGAGCCGAGCGACTCTTTGACGCTCGCCAGATAAACGCTTGGTGGGCACACCAGCAGATCTACATCACCTGCGTCGCCAGCGCGACCAGCAATCGCCGACGCGAGGTCGGTTCCGCTCGATCGGTCAGTGTTCATCTTCCAATTACCGGCAATCAGTGGGCGTCGCATGAATTCAGTTCCTTAATTCCTAGACTGTTATTTCAATGTGTTTCAAGTGAGTCAGGAACACCGATTTGCGCCAATCGTGTTCCTGATTCCCCATGGTCGGCTAAACGGTGGCCGCGGCGGGTTTACTGATTTGCTTCCCCATGACCTCGGCCACTTTCCTGATTTGCACCATGACTTCAGCGTACTGCTCAGGCAGCAAAGCTTGAGGGCCGTCGGACATAGCATCTTCGGGTTTGTTGTGGACTTCGATGTGCACGCCATCGGCACCGGCAGCTACTCCTGCGAGAGCACACGGCGGGATCAGCTCTGGGCGGCCTGTGGCATGGCTTGGATCGACGATGATTGGCAGGTGCGAAAGCTCTTGAATCTGAGGAACCGCCGCTATGTCGAACAGATTGCGTGTCGCTGGATCGAAGCTCTTGATGCCTCGTTCGCATAGCACCACGTTGGAATTGCCCTGGGCCATGATGTACTCGGCACTCATGAGCAAGTCTTTGATCGTAGCGCTCATGCCTCGCTTGAGCAGCACGGGCTTATCCGTCTTGCCCACTTCAGTAAGCAGCACGAAGTTCTGCATGTTGCGAGCACCGAGCTGGATCATATCGGTGTACTGACAAACGAGATCCACCAGGCGAGGATCGACCACTTCAGTCACCACTGGCATGCCGTAGCGATCGCCCGTGTCTCGAAGGATTTCCAGCCCTTCTTCGGCCAGACCTTGGAAGGAATAAGGGCTCGTACGCGGCTTGAAAGCACCTCCGCGGAGAATATTCGCACCTGAATCGCGAATCGAAGAAGCAATCGCGTCCATGCGCTCTGCAGATTCCACAGCACACGGACCAGCAATCATTGCCAGATAACCGCCGCCGATTTTCACCGGGCTAACCTTCCCTGAACCAACTTCAATCGTCGAAGCCTTCGGATGCGCTTCACGACTCGCCAATTTGTAGGCAGGCATGACGGGGACCACTTGTGCTACTCCGGGGATTGCTTCCAGCTGATCTGGTTGAATCAACGACTCGTCGCCGATCACGCCGATCACGGTTCGAAAGCTTCCCTTGCTGACCGTCGTGTCGAGGCCCAGTTCGGCGACTTTCGCGACCACGTGGTCGACTTGCTCGTCGTTGGCGGATTCATTGAGGATAATAATCATGATTTATGGTTGTGATCTAATGCGTGAGTTTTTGGTTTGAATCGACGGTCAGTGTTTCAGTTTTCGGCTCTCGAACCATGCGACGACTGCAGTTACTGCGATACCAACTGCAATGCCTGCCCATGCCCCGTTGATCAGCCCCAGGCTCGTGCAAACAGCCAAACCGTCGGCAGTATCATCCAGGAGCGGCAGCAACGCAAAGGCTAACTCGGGTGAGAGTTTACCGACAACCCAGCCAATGCCACCACCAGCGGTAACGCCAATAGCAAAGCAACCAACGACCATGGCCAAAGCTTGCTTGATGCTCATGGATAGCCCACCCTAACTGGATGATCCTGCCGAATAAACTCGAATCTACCAGTCTAATCGATCAGCTCCGCCTGTGCATAGGAGCCCAGTACGGTCAGTCTTAGGGACTTTTTCTCCAGGGATGCCAACGCACGACGTGGACGGAGTTCGCTGGGGTGGCCTTGGAACTCCAGGAAGAACAGGTAGCGACCCCGCGCCCCAGGGATCGGGAAGGACTCGATCCAGGTGAGGTTCAGCCGCTGCTTCTTGAAAATCGCCATCACGTCAGCCAGGGCACCCGGCTCGTGTGGGGCCTCGAACACGAGGGCCGTTTTGTCGTTACCCGTTTTTTCGCCGGGCGAAACACCAATCACTGCGAAGCGGGTCACGTTGTCCGCTTGATCTTGAATACTGCGGGCGATCACTTTCAACTCGTGAACTGCCGCTGCCTCGGCACTAGCTACCGCTGCGATGGTGCGATCCGCGCCGGCCATCCTGGCTGCTTCAGCGGTGCTGGCCACAGGAGTGACCTCGGCCTCGGGCAGGTGCTTACTCAGCCAATTCCGGCACTGCGAGAGCGCCTGCGGCTTGCTGCATACCCGTCGAATGTCGCCACGCGCGCCAATACCCAATAGGCAATGGCGAATCGGCAACGGCACTTCGCCGCAGATCTTTGCGGTACTCTTAGACAGACCATCCAGCGCATCGGTCACGCGGCCGTCGGTCGAATTCTCCAACGGCACCAGCCCGTACTCGGCAGTTCCCCTTTCGACGGATTCAAACACCGCTGCAATGGAACTCACCGGCACAAACTCAACGCTTTGCCCGAAGTGTTTGATCGCCGCTAAGTGGCTAAATGTGAAATCAGGTCCCAAGAATGCCACGCGAGTTTTCTGCGCTGCCGCTCGCTGCCCGCTATAAAGCTCTCGAAACACGGCCTGCACTGCTTCACCACCCAGCGGGCCCTTGCTTTCGGCGACGAGCGTCTCAATGGCTTCGCGGGCATCCTTCAGCGTATCGCTTTCTTCGGGCTTCGCAGCCTTCCGCGCGATGGCTTTTTCCACACGCTCATTCAGCAGCGCAAGGATCTCGCGATCGAGCTTCGCCAGATGCTTGGGCGTTGGGACGCGTTCAATAGACGATGATTTCTTCTTGGGCATGATCTCAGTATGCTCGCAATCGGAATGTCACCAAGGGCATGTGTGAATAAACGATGCGTTTCTTCCGCGAGGTGAACCCTCATAAACGTCCCCCTCGTGGTCACCCCTATTTCGCCGCGTGAGCTTGCTCCGCGCTGGTGACTGATCGCGGAGCAAGCTAACGCGACGAAATGGGCACTCCACCGACGAACTGTCAATTTGGCGGACTAGACTCCTGAGCGACAAGTCACGACAGACCTCCATACTGCCAATCTGACAGCGATATGCCAATCCGACGCTCAATTACGCCACCCACCAAATCCCCTAAGTCATTACAAGCAAATGACTTAGGAATTTTCACCTGCAAGGGTAGAACTCGGCACGCACTTTGCTTTCTACCTTAAGACACCAAAAACACCTGCCCCGCGAACCGTGAAGCATCAGCACTCGGAACAATGGGCTTTCCACTTAATACACGAAACATCACTCCCCGCCACACCTAGAACCCACCCGGCGGGCAAACCTTGGAGAGAATTATGGCCGCTGGCGAAAAAATCATTGGTATCGACCTCGGAACCACCAACAGTGTGGTTGCCGTGATGGAAGGCAAAGAAGCGAAGGTCATCCCTAACCCTGAGGGCAATCGCCTCACCCCGAGCGTTGTTGCGTTCACCGATAAGGACGAAGTTCTCGTAGGCGAACCGGCCCGCCGTCAGGCTGTCACCAACCCGGCCCGCACGGTTTACTCCGTAAAGCGATTCATGGGCCGCCGTCACAACGAGGTCGCCTCCGAAGAAAAGATGGTCCCGTACAAAGTCGTGGGAGGACCTGAGGATTACGTGAAGGTCGGCGTCGATGACAAGGAATACACGCCGTCAGAAATTTCCGCAAAGACGCTGCGTAAGCTCAAAGAATCGGCCGAAGCCTACCTGGGCCACAAAGTGAACAAGGCGGTCATTACCGTGCCCGCCTACTTTAACGACGCTCAGCGCCAAGCCACCAAAGACGCTGGCCAGATCGCCGGCCTCGAAGTGGCTCGCATCATCAACGAGCCCACCGCTGCTTCGCTCGCTTACGGTCTCGACAAGAAAACGCAGGAACAAATCTGCGTGTTCGACCTCGGTGGCGGTACGTTCGACGTGTCGATTTTAGAAGTTGCTGATGGCGTGTTCCGTGTCATCAGTACCAATGGCGATACGCACCTCGGTGGCGACGACTTCGACGAAGCGCTCATCAACTACGTGGCCGACGAGTTCAAGAAGGAGCAAGGCATTGACCTGCGTTCCGACCAGATGGCGCTACAGCGTTTGCAGGAAGCCTGCGAGAAGGCCAAAAAGGAGCTTAGCTCCGCTCAGTCGACTGACCTGAACCTACCGTTCATCACTGCCGACGCCAGTGGGCCGAAGCATTTGCAGATGAACATTTCTCGCATTCAATTCGAGAAATTGGTGGATGACTTAGTTGAGCGTACCCGCGGCCCTGTGATCCAGGCCCTCAAAGACGCGAAGATGGACCCTAAGGAGATCGACGAAGTCGTTCTCGTGGGTGGTTCCACACGCATTCCTGCCGTGCAGGAGCTAGTGAAGGATGTCTTCGGCAAAGATCCCCACAAGGGCGTCAATCCGGACGAAGTGGTGGCCATCGGTGCTGCGATTCAGGGCGGCGTACTTTCGGGCGAAGTGCAGGACATCCTACTACTGGACGTTTCCCCGCTGTCGCTGGGCATTGAAACCCTCGGCGGTGTTATGACCAAGCTGGTCGAGAAGAACACCACGATCCCAACCGAGCGGAAGCAAGTCTTCAGCACGGCCGACGACAACCAAACGGCTGTCACAGTACGTGTGTTCCAAGGCGAACGCGAAATGTGCGCGGACAACCGGCTCCTCGGCCAGTTCAACCTGGAGGGTATCCCACCAGCACCACGTGGCGTGCCGCAGATCGAGGTGAAGTTCGATGTCGATGCAAACGGTATCCTCAATGTCTCGGCCAAGGATCTTGGCACTGGCACGGAGCAAACCGTCAAGATCGAGCAATCTTCTGGCCTCAGCGAGGAAGAGATCAAAGCCATGCAAGAGGATGGCGCTGCCCATGCCGAGGAAGACAAGAAGAAACGCGAACTTGTCGAAGCCCGCAACGAAGGCGAAAGCCGTGCTTACCAGCTTGAAAAGCTGATCAAAGAGCAAGGTGACAACCTCAAGGACGACGACAAGACCGCCCTGGAAGCGGCGATCGGCAAAGTCCGCGAAGCCGCCAAGGGCGAAGACCCGGCCGCCATCAAAACGGCCATCAGCGAACTGGAACAAGCCAGCCACGCTATGAGCGAAGCGTTGTACAAGAACACCGGCGACACGGCCGAGGCGGAGGGTGCCCCATCACCCGACGAAACGGCTAGCTCCGACACGTCCGACGACGACGCGATTGATGCGGAGTTTGAGGTGAAGAGCTAGTGGCGATATTTGGAGATATCGGCCTCAGCCCTTAGAATAGTGGCATACGCTTCCCCAATGGAGAGACTGCTATGGTTCAAATTAACTTGAACAGCGATCAGATGAAGCTGATTGCTGAGGCGACGAAAAAAACCGAAGAGATCGCCATCGCTGATGACGATGGAAAGATCATGGTTAGGTTTGCGCGCTTTGCCAAGGCTGCCTCAGATGGTGAAAAAGAAGAGGATGAGATCATCGCCGAGGCACGTCGTCGGATGGCTTCTACCGGATCGACTCGATTGTTTTCAGAAGTCGTTCAGGAATTGAAAGCCAAATACGGTACATGAAGAACTTCACCGTGGTCAGCCTGGATGAAGCAACCGATGACTTGGCATCCCTATGGATGGATGCCACTGATCGTGATGCCGTCTCAGCAGCCTCGGATCACGTCGAGAGCCAGTTAGCCGACGATCCGTTTACGCAGTCAGCCAACCTCGGTGGCAACCTGTGGATGTACGAAGCGCCTCCGCTACGATATTTCTACAAGCCGAGCATCGCGGATCGCATGGTGACAATTCTCAGCGTGGTGAGGATCGAGTAGCTGAGATAAGGGGAAAACTATGAGTTCTTGGCTCGACACGGAAACGAAATCTCTGCTCAGCAAGGAACCTCCTAACAAGTTAGCCCCCTCAGATATCGCTGAGTTTTCGCTAGTCGTCCTCGAATGCAACGATGCTGAGTCAGAGCGAGCCCAGCGGGCTGTGGAGCGTATCTGCCAAGGATCACATTGGATTGCCAAAGAGAACTTGGGGAACGCTAGCCCTTTCGTACTGCAGCATGGCCTCAGCGAAGCGGATGCGTTACTAGGCCAGTTCGAATTGATTTGTTGTAATATTGTCTCTGTATTTATCCCGGACGAAGTGATCGAGAACGCTAAGCCAGAGTATCTAAGCGAACTCTATGCAACACTGCTAGACAGCTCCGAGTTCACGAATACGAAACTGCGAATTGGATCACTGCCTGACAACACTCAGGGCGCTGAGTTCATAGTACAGTTCCTGGGGAAAGAACCACTGAGCTGCCCTGTCGAGATTGAAGTGCCATTCAAAAAGGCTCGGATCATGACGCATTGGGCGAGCAAGATTGGTGCAGAAGTCCTCCTGTTAGCACGGTAAACGCCAGTTCTTTGCCTCCTGCTGTCTTAACTCCTACCAATTCTACCCGAGAGCTAACGCTCCTCGGCTCAGGAAATTCACTGCCAACCGCGCCCTGCCTACTGCCCACAGAATTACTATGCCATTCCGATTCGAAAAATTGACCCAAAAAGCCCAAGAGGCGGTGCAACGCTCGCAAGAACGCGCCGCTGAGGCGGGGAATCCCCAGATTGAGCCGCTGCACCTTCTGGCCGGGTTGTTGGATGAGGGCGAAGGCGTTGTGCGACCATTGCTAGAGGCGACGGGCATCAACCAGTCGCAACTACGCTCTATGGTCGATGCAGAGCTAAAACACTTACCCAAAGCCAGCGGCGGTTCTCCACCCGGACTGTCCAGCGATTTGAATAAGGTGCTCGAAGCGGCTCAGAAGACTGCTGAGACGATGCAGGATGAGTTCGTCTCGACCGAGCACCTGCTCCTGGCACTCACCACGACGAAATCGAAGACGCAAGACACGCTTAAACTCAACGCAGTTACCGAGGCTGACCTGCTCGCCGCGATGCAAAAGGTGCGAGGTAGTGCTCGCGTGACTGACCAAAACCCTGAAGACAAATTCCAGGCGCTCGAAAAGTACGGCATCGATCTCGTGGAGCGGGCCGAGCAAGGCAAGCTGGACCCGGTGATTGGTCGTGACCAGGAAATCCGTCGCGTTATTCAGGTGCTTTCCCGAAGGCGCAAGAACAACCCAGTGCTCATCGGCGACCCGGGCGTAGGAAAGACAGCCATTGCCGAGGGGCTTGCGCTGCGAATTGTTCACAGCGACGTGCCACAGAGCTTGAAAAACAAGCGGGTCGTCACGCTCGACATGGGTGCACTGATCGCTGGGGCGAAGTTCCGCGGCGAGTTCGAAGATCGCTTGAAAGCGGTCCTGCGCGAGGTCGAGGATTCCCAAGGCCAAGTCATCCTGTTCATCGACGAACTGCACACCGTAGTCGGCGCGGGCGCCGCCGAAGGTGGCAACGACGCGGCAAATCTCTTAAAGCCGGCCCTTGCGCGTGGCGAGCTACGCTGCATCGGCGCTACGACACTGGACGAGTATCGCAAGTACATTGAAAAGGACGCAGCCCTCGAGCGGCGCTTCCAACCCGTTTTCGTGGGCGAGCCTACGGTCGAAGATACCATCGCCATTCTGCGGGGGCTCAAAGGTCGCTACGAAGCGCATCACAAAGGCGTGAAGATTAAGGACAGTGCGCTCGTCGCAGCAGCTGAGCTTTCAGACCGTTACATCGCTGACCGCTTCTTGCCTGACAAAGCAATCGACTTGATGGACGAAGCGACTAGTCGCCTGGCTATGGAACTCGAAAGCGTTCCCGAAGAAATCGACCAAGTCCAACGTCGGCTCATGCAGCTCGAATTAGCCGCTCGTCAATTGGCTGAGGAAACCGAGGAGCATGCACAACAGCGGCTCACCGATATCGAAGAGGAAATGGCGGAGCTGAAACGCGAATTGGCCGACCTGCGCGAGCAGTGGGAGAGCGAGAAGCTCGGCATGGGCGACGTGCATCAGGTGCGCGAGCAGTTGCAGCAAGTCGAGCATGAATACGAGCAGCTGGCCGCGACGCTCAAGGAAAAACAGTCACTCGGCGAGATGATCGGCGAAGAGTTGTACCAATCGCTGTACGATCTCGATTCGCGCCGCAAGCAACTGCAGACGCAGCTTGAGGGACAGGAAGAACGTCAGGCCGAGGATCCCACAGAAGACGAGGACAAGAAGCGCTTGCTTCGCCAGGAAGTTGGCCCCGATGAAATTGCGGAGGTCGTCAGCGCCTGGACCGGCGTGCCGGTTTCTCGAATGGTCGAGACTGAGCGCGCGAAACTGCTAGTGCTCGAAGAGCGTCTGCATCAGCGGGTTGTAGGCCAGAATGAAGCCGTCGAAGCCGTGGCGAACGCCGTGCGCCGCAGTCGTAGCGGACTGCAAGACCCGCAGCGACCGATTGGCTCGTTCCTATTCTGTGGTCCAACCGGCGTCGGCAAGACCGAGCTGTGCAAGGCACTCGCGGAGACCATGTTCGACGACGAGAACGCCATGGTGCGCATCGACATGAGCGAGTTCATGGAAAAGCACACTGTAAGCCGCCTGATCGGTGCGCCTCCCGGCTACGTGGGCTACGAGGAAGGTGGCAAGCTGACCGAAGCGGTGCGCCGTCGGCCTTACGCGGTGATCTTGCTCGACGAGATCGAGAAGGCCCATCGCGATGTGTTCAACATCCTGCTGCAAGTGCTTGACGATGGTCGTCTGACCGACAACCACGGGCACACGGTGAACTTCACGAACACGATCATCGTGATGACTTCGAACGTGGGCAGCCAGCTGATTCAGCAGATCGCCACCGAAGGTGGTAGTGAAGAAGAACTTCGCGAGTCGCTGCAAGAATCCCTGAAAGAGCGATTCTTACCGGAGTTCCTCAATCGCATCGACGAAACGATTGTGTTCGAGCCATTGAAGCGCGAACAAGTCGCGAAGATTGTGGACCTGCAACTCGCCAACTTGGAAAAACTGCTCGCCGCTCGTGGCTTAGCCCTAGAGGTGACCGATGCAGCAAGAACCCAGATCGCCGCCGATGGTTACGACCCCGCCTATGGTGCTCGCCCAGTGAAACGCGTCATCCAGCAAGCAATCCAGAACCCACTGGCCACGGAACTCCTACGAGGCGAATTCCCCGAAGGCGCGACCGTAGTAGTCGATCACAACGGCACAGAATTCACCTTCAAAGCCGCGTAGGGTCCGCTGCGCGGCCCCTGCGTCTTACCGCTCAGTTTCAGCCAATTCCCAACTCTCGATGAGCGTATCGGCACCGGGGGTCATTTCGCGGAGCTTGCGAGTGATTTCGATCTTCTCACTGGCGGTCGCCTTAGGAAGCTTGGCTTTCATCTTATCCAACTGCTCGCGGCGTTTGCGGCGACGGCGTAATTCTCGTTGGCGTTCGCTACCTGGCATCGGGGACTCCATAGACTCTGTGAAGGGTGGGCGATGATTTCGCAATTCGCCATTATTAACGCCGGCGGCGGCAAACGTCAACGCAGAAGCTCGCTTGGAAGATACTATTAGCTAAGCAATTGACACTCACGCCCTACAAACGTAGAGTCGTTCATCAGATCACACTTCTTGGTCACATTCGTCGGACGGATGGCGGAGTCTGGTTTAACGCACCGGTTTTGAAAACCGGCGTGCTCGCAAGAGTACCGGGGGTTCAAATCCCTCTCCGTCCGCTTTTTCTACTGTTTTCTGTGTGAGGCGATCGCCAAGCAGAATGTATCACTGGCCACTACGTGGGTTTCCCCAATTTGTGGTTGATACAACCTTGCTATTCGCAGTTGTATTTGCGGCGAAATATCCACCCGCTCAGCCCTATGCCGATCAGAAACCAGGAAGAGGGCTCCGGTACTTGGTAGACCAGAATCAAGTCTCCACCTTCAACTCGCAGGGATAGCCTCTCTTGATAGGGAAGTGAACTCTCCGCCGAGAATTTTGTGGTATCTATCCGAGTAGCAGTGGGATCGAAACCCGATATCGAAGCTGCCGATGCGATGAGCCACTCGTAATTTTGGGTCGGGTCGAAGTTTTCGATTGCACCCTCATCTCCATTGTCATCCAGACTAATCACGTTCAAATGAAACGGCTCTTGCTCGGTCGACTCGAAGACTAGATCGCCCGCTACTTGCAATAGATCCCAGCCAAGACTTTCGCCAGCTGCACCAAGTGCGTCGTTGATCTCCCATTGGTACACCGAGTCGCTACCTAGAGTTGTTGAGCTCCCCAAGGATAGAACTCCCGGCGAATTGCCAGGGCTGATGATTGCCCCGTCCCGAAACTCAACAGGGTTTTGGCTCGTGCTCAAGGTGCAAGGCCACCAAATGCAGCAACCGAGTGTTTCCCGCACATCTAGCTTCACAGTAGGCAAGCGGCAGCTCCGAGCGATTCGGTTACTGAAACCTCTTGCCTTGTTCCTACCGTACAAGTGGCTCGCAGAATGCCGCGGGACTGAGAGCGGAATATCGAAAGTGAACTACCCGCAGGTCGCCTTAAATCGTTTGGTGGAAGGTAGATAACGATTGCCCACTCGTAGCCTTGGGCTCAAGACTAATCCATACGACACGAAAAATAGGATCGGTCAATCGAATCAATCTTTGGATGCTTTGCAAAGCGTAGGTAATATAGACTATTTCCGCACAATCTCCTTGTTGTGGCGTTTGGGAGTGCGGAGAATGGCACCCTGGGAGGTTTCCGCAATGTAGTGGAAACAGGGGTCCTTCAACACAGGAGTAACTGCAATGGGAAGATTCAAAATCACTCGCTTGGAAGAGCGAATCGCTCCAAGTAAATGGGGTGGACACCAAGGCGGCGGTAGCGGCAGTGGTGGCAAAGGCGGCAGTGGTAGTGGCGGCAAAGGCGGCAGCGGTAGCGGCGGCTCCGGTGGCAAGAGCGGCTCCGGTGGCAAGAGCGGCTCCGGCGGTAAGAGCGGCGGTAGCGGTGGCAAGAGTGGTGGCTCCGGCGGCAAGAGCGGCGGTAGCGGTGGCAAGAGTGGCGGCTCCGGCGGTAAGAGCGGCGGTAGCGGCGGAAAGAGTGGCGGCTCCGGCGGTAAGAGCGGCGGAAGCGGTGGCAAGAGTGGTGGCTCCGGCGGCAAGAGCGGCGGTAGCGGTGGCAAGAGTGGTGGCTCCGGCGGTAAGAGCGGCGGTAGCGGTGGCAAGAGTGGCGGCTCCGGCGGTAAGAGCGGCGGTAGCGGTGGCGGCTCCGGCGGTAAGAGCGGCGGTAGCGGCGGAAAGAGTGGTGGCTCCGGCGGTAAGAGCGGCGGAAGCGGTGGCAAGAGTGGCGGCTCCGGCGGTAAGAGCGGCGGTAGCGGTGGCAAGAGTGGCGGCTCCGGCGGTAAGAGCGGCGGTAGCGGCGGAAAGAGTGGTGGCTCCGGCGGTAAGAGCGGCGGAAGCGGTGGCAAGAGTGGCGGCTCCGGCGGTAAGAGCGGTGGCTCTGGCGGTCGGCGTGGCGGCAGAGGTGGCAGAGGTGGCAAACACTAAGCTCAGGCTTAGTCTAAGTCCATCAATGCTACCGTTTGCTTAACAGCACCCGGCACAGGGATCCATGTGATCCCTGTGCTGGTTTTTTGATTGTTTTTGATTTAAGACTTTTCCTACTGAGGCTCAGGCAATGTCGAAGACGACAGAATCTACTTCTAAGAAGAAGACGAAAAAAAAAGACAAACTACCCAAGTGTTGTCGTCGCAAAGAAAGAGGCGGGGCAACCTACAAATACTGGGGCAAGAACTATATCTTCGACGTCCAGCGGGCGATGGAACTGGTCCAGGATGGGCGCGAGCCGACAGAGGTCGAGGACGAAAGCGTACGTCTTAGCGTGAAAAACAGCTGGATTGACGATGTGCATGTTACGCACGTCGATCCGACGAAACCGGGCATCATCGCACACGTGTTTGCAAAGGCTGACGATGGCGATGATATACATGCCCATGTCCTGATCGACGGCAATCACCGCGCCGCGCGTTGCCTGCAACTTGAAAAGCCCTACTTCGCCTACGTGCTGACTGAACAGGAAAGCAAAGACATTCTCATTCGCAAGCCTGTTAAATCCTTCACGAAGGTCAACGAAGACGAATAGACTTGTGAGATGTCGCCATGTCGTCGCCGACAATCGAGCTACCGCCAGATCTTCCTCGCTTAAGCCCTGGGCTGATCATCCGTGAAGACTCAATGCCGGGTACCTATGTCGTCAAAGACTTGGATTCGGGAAAGTTCTTTCACGTTGGTGAAGAAGAACACTATCTCTTCTCGCAACTAGACGGTCACAGCGACCACATCAAGATCCGCTCCTCATTCGAGGCACGGTTTGAAGCCCCTCTATCCGAAAAAGATTTGCAAGACTTTGTCGATCTTGCTTCGCGGCGCGGCTTGCTAGACGGCCCCGACTTGTCGCCGGAGCTCAAGCCAAATGGCAAACCGAGCTCGAAGCCCAACAAGCGCAAACATTCGGCTAAAAAACAAACCTGGCTGAACTGGCGAATCCCTTTCTTAGATCCCGACCAGATCTTAAATTGGCTAGAGCCGAAGCTGCGTTTTATCTGGACTCGCAGTTTTGTGGTCCTGACACTAGGGCTTATTGTCTTTGCTACCGCAGTCGCCTATGCGAATCGCGCCCATTGGATCAGTGCATTTCCGGAGGCAATTACTTGGAAGACGATCGCGCTGGTGTGGGGTCTCATTTTCCTGGTCACGTTAATCCACGAGTTCGCCCATGGGCTTACGTGTAAACACTACGGCGGTGAAGTCCATGAGATTGGGTTCTTGGCACTCTTTTTTATGCCCTGTTTCTACTGCAACGTGTCTGACGCTTGGCTATTTCGCGAGCGACGAAAGCGACTTTGGGTAGGGGCAGCGGGCGCGTACTGCGACCTAGTCATTTGGGCTCTAGCCACCCTGTTGTGGCGTGTTTCCGCTCCAGAGAGTTCTCTCAACTACTTTGCGTGGATGGCAGCGACGATTTGTGGAGGACGTTGTTTCTTAAACTTCAATCCGTTGATTAAGCTAGATGGGTACTACCTGCTCAGCGACGCGACTCGCTTGCCCAATTTGTTCGACCGTGGTCGCAAGAGGTTTGTGCAAACGGTTCGCTACCTGCTGTGGGGCGCACGACGCCCGAAGCCGGAGACGCAGGGACGATTCTTGTTCTACTACGGAATGGCAAGTTGGTTGTTTATCGCCACGATCCTGTGGGGCATGGTGTACGGGTTGCTACAGCTGCAAAGCCTAGGGAGCGCGGGATTGGGTTTGGTAGGGATTGTTTTTGCTGTGTTGATGCCATTGGTCATTGGTAAGAATCTATTGCGCGGTTTTTCCGCAGGGGAGTTCACTAAGATGTTGAAGAAACGAAGAGGAAGAGCCCTGGTCTGGTTGCTCGCGATCTTAGGAATTCCAGCCGTTACCTGCTTAGTTCCACTGCAAGATCGAGTATCCGGGAATTTTGCAGTTAGGCCCTCAACGCGAATTGAGATTAATGCCCTGGAAGCGGGGTTCTTGAAAAACATCGTTGTCTCTGAAGGTAGCCGCGTGGAAGCGGGTGCCGTCATCGCACACATTGAAATCCCCGATCTCGAAATGAACCTCACGAAGAAGCATGCAGAGATTCGTGAGTCGAAGGCCAACCTACGCCGCCTTCAAGTCGGGCCCCGCCCAGAAGAAGTCGCTGAGCAGAGGTCGCGTGTAGAACGCGTCGTGAATTGGGTGAAGCTAGGAAACCAAGATCTCAATAGCGCGCAAAGGGCGTATGAAGAAGAGATCATACAGATCGAACACGAGATCCTTCAGCATGAAGCAGAGGTGGAGTTTGGCGAGCTATCACTCTCCCATTCAGAAAAGCTCCACATGCAGGAGGCTCTCTCGGGAGAACAGCTACTCAGCGAAAAGACAAAATTGAGGATCTCGACATTGAAACACGATTTCGCTCAAGCAAAGCTGCGCTCGCGCGAAGCAAAAGGTACGATAGAGGCTGAATCGGAACTAGCCCGGCGTGAAAAAGAGCTTGCTGACGAGCGATCGAAGCTGACCTTGCTAGAAGCGGGAGGTCGCCCCGAAGAGGCGGAAGCAGAGAGTGCCCGTCTGGCAAGATTGAATGAGGAACTAAAGTATCTCCAGCATTTGAAAAGCCGGGTCGTGCTGCGGAGCCCTGTCGACGGCATTGTGACCACACCACACATGCACGAGCTCAACGGTAAGCACGTTCCTACCGGAACCGTTGTGTGTGTCGTCGAGGATCTTACTGATCTGGCGACAGAGATCGCCATTTCTGAGTCGGATGTCTTGAAAGTAGAGCCAGGGCAACTCGTCGAGCTACGCGCACGCAGCATGCCCATGCGAACTTTCAAAACGGAAGTGCTGCGAACCGCTCCTGCCGCAAAATTATCAACCGCTCCCACGGCGTCCGGCGCACCTACCGTGCCCAATGCAGTCGTACCAGGCAAAGTTGTCGTGTACTGCAAACTCAATCAGGAGGATGCGCAACTATTGTCGGGGATGACCGGCTACGCGCGCATCTATGGCAAAGAAAGATCGGTAGGCGGAATTACACTTGATCGTGCAAGGCGCTATCTAAGAACTGAGTTTTGGTGGTGGTAAATTAATGCGAACGCTTAATGCCGCGGCGGTTCTGGGGAGCTCGCTTCCCCGCCCTGACTTGGAAGTACTGCTGTGCTGATGCTGGAAGTAACGTACGGATTGTCGACCACACCGGCCTTAGGAACTTTCGGTGTGGGTACAACCGGCGAAGCGCTCACCAGTGGCGGAAGTACGGTCCAGCCAACTTGCTCGCCATTCTTGACGGGACTGACGCCCTTGATTCTAGCATTGGCTTGCGGCGGCTTGAGCTGAGGCAAGAGCTCTAGCTCGGCCGGCGCTGGTTCCAGGATCGGCTCAACTTGGGCAGGAAGCCACCAAGGCCCAAGTCTGGCATCTAGCGCAACTTCTGGCGACACGGCCATGAATGCGTTTCTGCCCGAACCTCCGTTATCGACCTTCTCGTTCTTGGGCAGCTCTTCCGCCGGCTGCTGCTTGGGGATGGCTATTGCAGGCAACTGCTCTTTGACTTGGTTAGTTAGCGGCTCGTCCAGCAGGCACACGTTGTACTTGCCCAGCAGGTTGCCTTCAACCTGCTGGAGGCGTGCGAGTTCCGTATTGTATTCGGCTAGCAACACGGCCGCCTCTTCAGCAGCATCGGAAGATCCCTGTAGCGCTAGCAGCAAGTCGTTCAAGGCGATTACCATCCAGTTCACGGTTCTACCTGCGGGAGGAGGGTTCTTGTAACGAATCTGAGCCCCCTCCAGCCATTGCTTCGCTTGATTCTCACGCTCCTTGGCGACGCGGTACTCAGCATACAGAGCTTCGATGCGAGTATGGATCTCGGTGATCTCAAAAACCGTGAGGCGAACTTGTTCGCGAAGTTGGGCCTGCTCTCTCGCAAGCTGCAATTCTGCTTCGCGCAGCCTAGCGCGCGGGCCATTTCGTCCCAGCGGCACAGAGAAGGCCGCCCCAAATTGCCAGTCGTAAAAATCTTGCTCCACCATCATTTCTAAGGCGTTGCCCAGGTCGTCTTCCAGACCGTTGGCTCGATAGAGTGCTTGCAGATCGAGTTTAGGTAAGTACTGATTGCTCGCAACTCTAATCTCTAGTTCGCGGATTCGCGTCCGAATTCTCCGCTGAACTAAGAGCGGTTGATTATTGATCGCGCGCTCGATCGATGCGTATTTATCAAAGAGCATGGGCGCGGTCGGTGGCTGCGTAGTTAGTTCGAGCGACACGCGTCGATGAGCGCTGAGCCCGATCAGGCTCCCAAGCTGGATCTCTTTTTCTCGAATGACTCGATCCGCCCCGACCTTGCGTTGCCGGAGTCGATAGAGTTGTGTGCGAGCCTTGGCCACGTCCGCCTTCACCGAGCGATCAGCTGCCATGTTGGCTTCTTCGACACGCACGACTTCTTCGATCATCGGCGACTGCTCTTCCAAGACTCTCCGAGCCACACGGGCAGCATACAATTCCCAGTAAGCTTTCTCCACACTCTGCACCATCTCCAGGAGTGCTTCCTTAAACTCCCACGCAGATTGGTCTGTTTGAAGCTGCGCAACGAGTATCGGAGCTCGATTGACTTCCAACCCTCCCCCTTGGAGCAAAGGCTGGCGAACCTCAACTTCAAAGGCTGAAACATGCGTTGGATTGAACCCCGTTGAGCCGCCAGGAAAGAAGAGATACCCGGGTGATGGGTTGTACCCAACGCGTGTCTGGGTGCCGCGCTGCCAGAGTTTAGAGAGCCCCGTGGCAAAGGTTGCTTCATCGCGCCGATCTTCGCGGTCGATCCCCGGACCAAAAAACGAATTCGGGGGACCTTCAAAGCGATTCCACGAAAAACTCGTATCAAGGCTGGTGTCGAAAGCCGCCAGAGCTTGCCGGACAGTTTCGCTGGAAATGGGAGCGTCGTAGCCGGTGGCCTGTTCGAGGACCACCTCATCTCCATCTAACGAACGGGCGATGTCGGAGTATTCCAATGCAAATCGCAAAGCTTCGTCGATTGAGAGAGTATCGCCATTGGCCAGCGCAGGTCCCTTGAAGGGTGACGACTCATTCGCAGAGGCTCGAGAGTGCCCCTCTGACACATAGCTGCAAAGTTCAACCTGCGGCAAGCTAGGTAGCACTTGTTGAGAACTACGAATTCCCGGTTCAGAGAATGCGATCGTTGAGGGCGCGCGGCAGCCCAAGGACGTGACGACGCACCATGCGACGCTCCACCCAAGGCATAGCCTAAGACAGTTATTGCAGATTATTCCCCCCATGCGAAAGGTTATCGGTTGTTTGAACCTGTCAGGTTAGGCGGAGCGTAACGCCGACCGAAATGGCACGACCGCAGTGATAGCACGGCTCTCGCGCGTACCTTCTAGGTGACCCTCCCGGCATTTCTGCTTCGGCTAGGACGATTCCAAGCCCGTCAAGAATGGCCCTTGGGCCGCTCGCAAGTGGTGCCGCCTAGAACGTGCGACGGCCATTGCTCCTCCGTCGGCACGTGTCCTCGGGCCCACGTTTCCCCAAAACTAGCGACTTGCGGAAATCCGCCGGGGCCTGCGAGACGTAATATTGATGTGATATCTCAGTCAGCCGCTGAACGGTCCCCTGCAGACATAAGCCATTGAATTCGTGGCACTTACGTCAAGTGCGCCCTAAGTGCCAGCCAGATTCACGGGAAGAATGTAAGTTTCTACGCGTTTTTGGATACCAATATCTAGTTGCTTGCGCCTAACTATGGGTAAGTAGGGCATCTACAACCGCACCGTCAGGTCAGCAATCGGGGTGCTATTGAAGATCTCTTTCAGTCATTGAACTTTTTTGAGATTGGGTTGAGGTGAGCAATGCTATCTATTCGTACTTCATTGACTAGCAAATGCATTCTTGCTGTTGTTTTCTGTATCTGGTCTTCCAACTACGCGAAGGCAGTCTTGTACACTGGGTCGGGGACCAGCGGATTCGGCGGTGCGGTCGGCGGTTCAACGATGAATTGGACCGACGACGGAACGACAATTACGGTCGATTTCACAAAGGGTGCTGGCAATTTCAGCGACAATTTTGTGCTGTATTTGGATACCGGGGCTTCGGGGCGCAACACAATAGGAACCCAAGTAAATGATCGAGCAGATGCCAATCGCTCCTCTATTACGTACATGGAGTCAAGTACTGGGAAAACATTGACGTTCCCACTAAGTTTCGAGGCAACCCATGCCATTGCAATTAATGCGAGCTTTGGAGGCTTGTGGTCCATTTCTCCAACTGGCAGCGTTGGCAATAATGGCCTCGGATTTATTGCTGGTGTAGGTAACCCCACCACACCGACTGATGCGTCGTTTACCTTCTCTTTCAACGTCGCCGACCTTGGTTTGACTCCTAGCAGTGGGGCACAGATTGACTTCGTAGGTACGTATCTTAACCCCTTTGGTGAATCGAACAGTCTTGGCTTTGCTTCCAACGAAGGGTATGGGAGTGGATTTGGGGCTACAAATATTGGGCAAGAGGATTTCACATTTGCTGGGTCACCGGAGAGTTACATCACCGCTGTCCCCGAACCTTCCGCATTCCTCTTTGGCGGCCTGATCTGCGGAGTGCTTGGCGCAAACCATGTTCGCAAGCGTCGAGCTACCCTCGGAGGGGAACTAGTCTCGCCGCTGCCGAGCGATCAAATCTGACTGCCGCTTGCGCTAAACGCTTTGCGCACCCTTGCACCCGTTCGATTGGGAGCTGTCTATCTACTCTCCGAATCAAATGTACTAGTTGATTCTCTGGGCTCGGCGTTTTTCTCTTAGGATGCTGCTCCAGATCCCTGCACTGTGGGTGCCCGCCCGGTCCGTCCACTCTCAACAGTCCGCTGGTAACGATGGCGCGGATTCTTCGCGTTGCGGGTCGTTACAATGCTCGCTAGCGGACCTCCCCATTGCGATTTCCTGCCTGAGGGGCCAATTAACCTGCCGTTTGCGTGCGGATCTGGCGGTCTCCAATTATCATGGAGAAACGGTCCCCTTGATGATCGATCAACTCGTCTAGCTATTGGTTTAGGAAAATTACTCGATGCGTAAAACGACTCTGCTTGCCCTCGCCTTTGCTCTTATCACTGCTCCTGCCACTGCGCAGACGTTGCGGTTTGATACCAACGTCGGCAGCTTCAACATCGTACTGAACCCGACGGACAACCCTAACTTGCAGGGTCATGTTGATAACTTCCTGGGCTACGTAGGCCTGGGGCGTTACCATTACTCGGCCATCAACCGCGCTCCCGAGGACTTTGTGATTCAGATGGGCGGGTTCTCAGCATTTCCGGGGAGTTCCGATACAACGTCTCGGCCCTTTCAGTCAATTGAGAGTGGCCCCCAAGTAGTCGTAGATTCCGACAACAACGGTACTGTCGACTTTGATACGTCAGAACTTAGCAATACCATCGGCACCATTAGCCTCGCCTTGAGTAACTCAACCAACAGTGGCACCAGCAGTTTCTTTATCAACTTGAGTGACAACTCTGATTCTCTGGATAGATTTTTCGTCAACGAAGAAAACTTTATTGAATTCCTGCCATTTGCTGAAATCCAATCTATCGATTCGCTCGACGCCATCACAGACCTGGAGCAAATTGATTTGAGCACTGCACTTGGTAGTCCTGGAAACCTTGCATTCATCGACGTCCCCGTTGTTGATGAAACTCGCTTCGTCGTTGTCCAAGACGTCACAATCGTGGAAGCAGACGAAGACTTCTCGTTTGTTGGGCCAATCCAACGAGCGTTGGGTATTGAGAACTTGGCTTCGAGCAGCGCCGCCGCTTCGGCATTAAGTTCTTCCTCAAGCAGCTCGGCAGCTGTCTCGGGTATCCCTGAACCGACCGCCTTTTGCCTCGCTCTACTAGCAGGCGCTGGCTTGGCAGGGGTGCGCAGGCGTCGGGCGTACCACTGAGTTGGGTTTACCGAATCGTGGTCTGTTGGTAAGTGGTCTGCTGTACTGTGGCCTGCTGAGTCGATGCGGGTGTCGCTGCCCGAGCAGTTTGCTGTTGGCGGAGGATCATATCGACCACATCCTGAGTGATGTCGACCGAAGCGACATAGTCGTAGATCACGCTATCGTTGTGGGTGAGGATTACCGAGAGCCCACGTTCGCGTGCCGCCTCTCTGGCGTAAGGCTTGATCTGATTGCGAAACTCCGTGATCAGCTGGCTCCGCTGGGTGGCTAAATCACGAGTCACCTGCTGGCGAGCTTTGTTGAGCTGAGCGTTTGCTTGTTGCTGAAAGCTGGCCAACTGAATTGCCCCCTGTTCGGCTGCCCCTTGTGAGATTGTTCCCTGCTTGGGGTTCTCAGCGCTCGTCGCCTGTTGGCGTTGGACCTGTTGCTGTTGTGTAATCTGCCGGCGATACGTTGAGGCGAGCTCGCTTAGTTGCTTTTGCAGCTTCGTCTGCTGGGCGGTTAACGTCTGTGTGATTCGCTTATCTTGCCCCAAGAGCTGTGCCACGCGATCCAGGTCGATGACGGCTACGTTGCCAACCTGGAGAGAGCTGCTCGCAGCGACCGGCTCTTCGGCTGCCTGCTGACCACAGCCGGTAGTGATTGCGAGCCCAATGCCCAGCAGCAGTGCTAGAGCTGTGTCGAAATCAGTGGTTCTTCTTGGCATGGGTGGATAGTCTCTTGGTGGTCTACTGCATGGGTTTCAACTCAGATTGAAACTGGATTTCTCGATCGCAGTTGCTCGGTCGAAATGACAGGAATCGAGTCTTGCTCCAGTCTGAGCGGAGTGTATGGGCCGTGTCCGCGGCACGAAAGGTCGATTGGCCGTGCAGTCGAGAGGGCATGTTAAACTGGGCAGCTTTTAGCGATTTTACGGGCAGAATTCTCAAGGCAGGGCCATCGAGCTACCGATACCGATAGCTGGAGCCTGTTAAACCTTGCCCATTGCGCAGAATTTTCAGCCGCTGAATTGACAGCTATTGATCCCTACAAGGGCACGACTGTCTCCTTACCGGCCAACGACCTACGAGCGAGCTACCAAGTGTCGACCCATCGATTTCAAACACTGACAGCGATTGGCAGAGCGCTCTGTGGACCGAGCCTTGCCGTACTGCTAGCGGTAGGCGTCGGAGCATTTTTCGTTCAAGACGCCAGCGGCCAAGGGGGCGACGTTCAGTCTGGCGTTCCCTACTCGACGAGTCGGGCAGGAAGAATCAACCTGGGAACGACCCCATTGCGCATCTGGCACAGTACACGTGCCTACGGACAGGAAGATGGCGAAACCGCCATCGGTGGACGCTATGCCGTTCCCAACGAATTGGGCGTCTACTTCTTCGATGGGCAGTTCCGTGAATCCAATGGCGGCGAGTTTAGCCTAAATCTTGGCGGCGGTTACCGCTGGCGATACGCAGATCCGTTTTCCAACGCGACCCGCATCTTCGGCGTGAGCGGCTGGTACGACGGCCAACAAACGGTGCTCGATAACTTTTTCAACCAGGGTGGCGTCAGCCTAGAATCGCTCGGCGACCTAGTTGACCTTCGATTCAACGCGAACCTCCCTGGCGAGAGCATGAAGGTAAGTGGCCCGGCTGATGTCGGAGAGTTCTTTTACACCGGCAACAACATTCAGAGGCTAGAGCGAACTCGCGGCGACGTTTCTCTCTCCAACGTAACCGGCGAAATCGCTCTGCGCGTGCCCGACATGAACCTTTGGGGCTATGGCGGGGGTTACGCACTCGACGGAAACAACGTGAGCACCGGCGGCTACAAACTGGGTGCCCGCGGCTACGCCTACGATGATCTGCTGCTCGACTTCGGCGTGAGCGATGACGACGAATTTGGAACACTGGCTACCTTCCAAGTCGTGTGGACACCAGGCCGCGTCAGTTCGCGACCAACACAGTGCGTGCACAACATCAACGACCGCATGCGCGAGCCAGTCTATCGTCCGATGTACGTCGCCACACAACAACGAACCTTCCTAACAAACACCTCTACTCTTACTGACGAGGATGGTGACATAGCTCGTGTGGTTCACGTCGATAGCACAGCCACCGCCCCTGGAGATGGTACCTTCGAGAATCCACTCACCAGCCTCGACGATGTGTTCGCCAATTCCAACGAGAACGACATCGTACTCGTCCACTCGGGCAGCACCTTTAATGGCGAGTCAGCCGTGTTGCAAACGGAGCAACGCTTCCTGGGTGAAGGGGGCGACGTCGTCCATACGATCCAGTCGCTGGATTTCGATACGGTTGAGCTACCCGAGACGGCTGTAGGTGCCCGCTCGGGTTCCGTTCCTGTCATCGATGGAGCGACCATCGCCGGCGTGCAAATTGGGACCGCTGCTTTGGCTGATGCCACAAGTATCGAGGTCAATAACTTTGACATCACCGGTGGCGACGTGGGCATTCGCTCCACAGCAACGGGAACAGGAACGCTCAACGTTGGGAACGTGGCGATCTCCGACACGGGTAGTCACGGTGTGGAAGTTGTCGGATCGAATGCGACACATACCCTGATTGACGTAACCATCACCGATGCTGGTGATGCCGCGGGCGAAGCAGGCTTGAAAGTAAGCGGCGGCGATTCCACAGTTAATATTGCTGGCCAAATCGTGCAAGGAGCAGCCGCGACGGACACAGCTGCCATTTTCGTTGATGGCGAGCACACCGGTACCGTAAATATGCAGCTTCCTTTCGACGCAGCAGCCGGCGATCTGATTGTTGATGCACAAAACGGTACTGGACTGCAGTTCGACAATGCGGACGGCATCTATAACCTTAGCGGGGCTGTTGAACTTACTGGCGGCGATGCAGGAATCGACTTCCTCAATGGCACCGACGGCACCCTAACGGTCAGTAATGCGACGATCACCGACCCCACCGGTACGGCGATCAACATCGACGGTGGCGAGGGCTCGTTGAGCTACACCGGCATAGTAAATCAGAGCAATGCCGCCACGGCGCTAGCCGTTTCCGGCAATCATACAGGCACGCTCAACTTCAACGAAGCGACCACCGATGCTGGTGTGTTCGATGTCACCAATGGCGATGGCCTGCAGTTTAACGATGCCAACGGGGCGTACGTATTCAATGACACAGGCACGCTCAACGGCGGAGATGCCGGCATTGATATCGTCAATGTTTCCTCGGGAACCTTTGTATTCACCGATGCGACGATTACCAACCCCACCGGAGACGCGGTTGTCATAAGCGGTAACACAGCCGTTGATCCTGCGAGGTCTGCTGTTGTGACTTTCAATAACGCGGCGATAACCAACAATGCGGGTCGTGCTGTCGTAGTTGAGTCGAACACCAACGCCGACGTGGTCATCGACGGAACGATTACTACCACGGACGGTGCTACAGGTGTCCTTGTGCAAAATAATACCAACACCAACGTCAGTTTGCCTGCAACGCTTAGTTTGGAAACTGGTGCAAATGATGCATTCACCGTCCAAAACAATACTTCCGGCAGCGTCTCAGCCACAGGCATAGGCAACACGATCACTACCACCACGGGTACAGCCGTGAGGATCACTGATTCAGTCGTGGCCGCTACCGGAATAAATCTGGGAACCATCAATGCCGACGGAGCCGCCCAAGCCGTTGTGCTAACGAACGTGACGGGTGGCGTAGTCAACCTAGGTGCCGGCGGAACGACCGCTGGCGATGGTGGCCTGATACAGAACATTACTGGCACAGCCTTCACGATTACCGACGTAGAGAATGTCGTGATTAACGCAGTGCGGATTGAAAACGGCGTGGGTGATGGTATTGACCTCAACCATACGGGCGGAATCAGCCCCGCCGATTTTACAGCCGCAGTATCCAATAACAGGATTACTGGCATCACCGGCTCCGGCATCGACTTCAATACGACCGCGGGAGATCAAGTCACGTTGATTCTCGATGGCAACAACATCGACGACACCGCCCAAGCAGCGATGGCGCTGAATTTCAACGGCGACGGCACTTCAGCTGTCACGGTGACCGATAACATCGCAGCCAATTCCAATGGGCAAGAAGCCTTCCTACTCACGACCACCGGAGCAAGCCCGCAGACTCTCACCACACTCATCGAAGGGAATACCTTCAATAATGACGACCCGACAGCCTTCGCTGCGGACATTCGGGCCGAAGGTCAGGGCGTAGTCAATGTGACGATCCGAAACAACAACTTTGCCAATGCCGATCTAGCAACCGGCGTTCCGGTACGAGTGCAAGTTGACAACGCGGGAGCCAACCTGCATCTCGACCTCGACGCGAATACCTCCACACCAGCAAACGCCGGCAACGATGGCTACGAACTGAATCAAGTCAACGGCTCGTTCGAGGTCGAAAGCCTTGCCGATGTCACAACACGCAACACGGGCACCGTATCCACCTCGGGTACTGTGGTCAACGATCCGGTTGACGTTCCGGAGCCATAGAGCTGATTCTCGAGCCTTCGTTCCGCGAATCTCGTTTGCAGTCAGCATGATTCGTAGACCGAAACTCGCAATTGCGACCCTCATGCACTGCTTGCTTACACAAGCACGGCTCGCCTGTTAAACTCGCGGGATACTAATCCCACGAAGTTTCCCAGACGGCCATTTTCCATGTGCTTTGCATTTCTCAAGATTTTCTCGCCGCCCCTACTTGCTAGCGTTTGCTTCCTGGCAGTATGCCAACAGGCTCACTGCCATCCCGAGGAGGGATCGCTAGTTGAATCAATCGACGGTGCGAAGGTACCTACCGGCATCCTTCTCCCCAACATAGAAGGGCCTCAGCCTTGGTCGGACAAGCCGGTACTGAACGACCCCCTGCGGTTTCAGATCGCCATCATGACCGACCGCACAGGAGGACACCGACCGGGAGTTTGGATGGATGCAGTTCGCAAGCTCAACCAACTGCGACCTGAGTTCGTCATGTCCGTGGGCGATCTTATCGAGGGGTATCACAAAGTTCACAGACGGGCTGATCAGGAATGGAAAGAATTCCTCGGTTTCATCGATCAACTCGACATGAAGTTCTTCTTCGTGGCGGGCAACCATGATGTAACCAACGAAGTGCTGCATAAGAAGTGGCGAGAGCACTTTGGGCCGACTTACTATTCGTTCGACTATAAGCAGGTTCACTTCGTTTGTCTGTGCAGCGAGGAACCAGTGGACCGTATGAGCGAGGAGCAAATCGCCTGGCTCAGCAAGGACTTGGAAGCGCACGGGGACGCTCGTTGGACGCTGGTTTTCATTCACAAGCCGCTATGGACTTACGCGGAACGCGACCTGGCTGCCGGTAAGCCGGACCGCACGAACTGGAAAAAGGCTGAGCAGCTATTGGTAGATAGGCCACACACCGTCTTTGCTGGTCACGTGCATCATTACGTACAGTATCAACGGAACGAACAGGAGTACTACGCGCTCGCCACAACCGGCGGTGGATCGCAACTACGCGGCAACCAAGCCGGCGAGTTCGATCACGTCATGTGGCTGACCATGGAAAAGAGCGGGCCGCAGTTGGTAAACCTACGCCTCGACGGAATTTTGCCTGCAAATGTGGTCACGGAGCAGGGCTCGAAGAGGTTCAACAAGTTCCTCTCAAAAACATCGGTTGAAGTCGCTCCCATTCTGCTGGACGAAGACTCTACCGAGCAGTTCTCATCAGGCGAAGTCGCGATCCGTCTCACCAATGGATTCACCGAACCGATTTCTCTCTCTGGAATTATCGAAGGCCTACCCCTGCGTGGACTGACCGTCGATCCTGGAACTTTCGATCTAGAGGCTCAACCAGGCAAGACATCCGAGTTAAAGGTGCGAGTCGCTTTCTCAGATCCGATTGAATACGAAAGCCTCTTTCGCACGTCACTCGTGGCCCAAATTCACACTGCGGGCGACTCCAAAACTAGCAGGAAACTCAAAAGCGAACGGATCATTCCCGTGGTGATCGACCGCCGATTCGAATTCCCTAAGATCGCGAAGCTACCTGAAATTGATGGCAAGATTCAGAACTGGCCGGAGAGCAGCAACGCTACGTCAGAGAAACCTTTGATCATTGGCAACGCTCTTAGCTGGCAAGGTCCCGGGGATGGTTCCGCAAAGTTCTTTGCCCGCTATGTGCCTGAAGGTGAGCAGGTTTACATTGGGGTTCGAGTCGTCGACGATCGTGTCATCTCAAGCGCCGATCGCGTGGAACTGCTCATCGATCCGCGGCCTTTGAGTGTTCGTACGACGACGCCTCAATATGCTCGCAGCGGGCTCACAATCAGTGCGTACGCTCCCAACGAGGCAGGCGAAACAAAGATCGATGCGCGTCGCTTTCGCAACAACCGCATCTATGGCAACGTGCAGGCGAAATCCAAGCTCACCGACGACGGCTACGATCTCGAATTCGCCGTACCTGTGAAGATGCTGAAAGAGGTCCAAGGACGCAATTGGCACAGTCTGCAAGGGACCGTCGTGATCCACGACGCCGATGAGACTGACGAAAAACCAGCAGAGATCATCTGGCGTGGTACCCCGCGGGTGCGGGAAATCAGCACCGGCTTCGGGCACTTCGTTCGCGAGAAGTAGCATCTCTGCAAGTGGCGGTTACTGTCGCAGGGCGTCGAATCAGGGGACCGACCACTACCCCTTTGTGTTTCTCTTGAATTCGGCTCTCAGGCCCTTCATTCTGGGTGGAAAGTGCGTAGAATGCCTCGCTTCACTTCGTCACTTTGTCGTTCTGACCGAACCTCACGGGCTGGTTGATTGCCCTTGAGGTTAGCGGTCATGACTCTGGTGAACCCCTGTCATGGGCATTGTGACGATTAGGAAAAATGAGGGCCGGTAGCTCAGTTGGTTAGAGCAACGGACTTTTAATCCGTAGGTCGAGCGTTCGAATCGCTCCCGGCTCATTCGATTTCAGCCCTGCTTTGCAGGGCTTTTTTCGTTTCTGGACTTTGCCACTAAAGCGATTCAGAGATGCGTTGCTTACCACTGGATTGGTATGCTGGTTGCTTGAATCAGGCAGTGTCAGCAGGACCGTTCGTAGGCAGAAGGTTTATGTCCTTAAGAATTGACCAATTCACGATGGTTCAGGAATCGCAGTTCGAACTGAAGCAACTCGTGAATAGCGTTTGAAAAGTGCTGCCTCTTGGTGAGCCAAGCGTGAGCCCAATTTGCTATGCCCGTCGCCTGCTCTGAAAGACGGCCATCGCTAGGGAAAGCAAGCCCAAGGCCAGTGTGGTCGGTTCTGGAACCACCGAGGGGTCCATCCCGCCGTAGAGGTAGGTTTGGCCGTCGGTCTCGAAGAGCAAATAGAAACGACCATCGATGGTGTCGGCGTCGATTAATCGAGAGTTGACCATCGGTGGCAAATCGGGGAACACCTCTAGCAGCGGCTGCAGTACCAAGGGGTTTTCAGGAGTTGCTTCGAGCAGTGGTGACCAGGATACTCCGTGTCGGTTGAAAAAACTGTTGCCGAAGACTAGGTCTGTGCCGGTAACTACCCAACTGGTTTGAAAAACTGCTGGTTCGTTGAAATCGATTGACGTAATAAACCGCGACCAAGTCCCATTGTTGGTGTAGACCACCGGGGTGTTATTCAAGTCGGTGGCAAAGCCATTGCCGTCATCACGATCTCTAAGCGACAAGGGGTTATCAAAAGGAAAACCAATCAGGTCACCGCTAGCGTCCCATAAGTAGGATTCCGTGCCTATACTTCCTATTATGTCAGCGCCTCCGGCCATAATACCATTGGGAGTTACTTCACCAATTCCAGGGTTTTCGCCCAGAGCGTCTAAATATACGGGGAATGGCTCTGAGCTGCCGTCGGGGAAATAGCGGACTGTATGACTTCCATTGTATCCCAGAGAAACAAGCGACGGCAACACCCCGCCAATGACAGCACCACCCAACCACGTCGTGACTGGCGTGGCTGGCTGATCTATCCGATACAGGGCCGCTGCATCTGAAAAGGCGCGAAAATTGGCGGCATAGTAGACATCTCCATCATCTGCCAGAATCGGGCGACGCAAGAAAAAGGGTGTCCCCAGTGTCGAGTGTGTCGGATCGACGGCACTGACGTTCCCGAAAGTATCGACCACGGTGATGCCGGTTGGGCGACCAAGGTAGGCGCTGTCACCAAGGATATCGATTTGCTGGTAGTCAGGCCCAGCAGGGCCAACCAGTGTGAGACCCAACGGTGGCAGCGCACTGGCGGCTGTCGTGATTGCGAACGCAACTACTATGGACAAAACACGGGCTACTTGGAGTATCTTCATGTCAGGCTTTCTAGAGGACTTACCAAATGCTGGTTGCGAAATCAATCGTATGCCAAAGTAGTCGCGGGAAAATGCTAGACGAGCGTGACTTGTACTGCCGCTACGGTAGCTGCGTAGTTGGTCAGGCTGGTCAGATCCATATCTAGTGTACCATCAGCCGAGACTTGGACCACAAAGTTGCTTATCGTGGCAGTGTGAATGGTCCATACCTCTGGATTCAACGGTAGTAGGTTCCGAGGAAATACCCCGGCGGTCGCCATTCGCCGGGGCCCTTACCCTTGCTCAATAAATTCTCCTTGGTGTCAATCCAGCGAAGGCTTCTCAAACGCGAGCTTCAAGCACTAGGTTAAATGGGGTTTCTGCAATGCGGCTGAGACTGGTAAATCCTGCTCCTTCTACGACCACCTCCCTGAGACGCTCTTCACCTGCCTGGGCACCCAGTGCAGCACCAGTCTCCTGAGCCAAGGACGTTGGAATGCACACCATTGTTGATGCGTTGTAGTAGAGTCGACTCACGGGGTTTAGATTTTCCGAAAGCGAGTTCCCTGCCATGGGCTCTACGATCATGCAGGCCCCGCCCTTGTTTAGGGACTGGCGAATGTGCTTCATGCCGCCGATCGGATCGCCCATGTCATGCAGGCAGTCAAAGGTGGTCACAAGATCATATGTTCCGGGCAACTCCTTCGCTAAGCAAACTTCGAATTTCAAATTGTCCAGGTTGTGTGTCTTTGCGTGCTTACGGGCTTCGCAAACAGATCCTCCATGGAAGTCCAAACCGATGAACTCTGAATTTGGGAACGCTTGTGCCATGAGTGCTGTTGTTATGCCGTGGCCACAGCCAACGTCAGCAACACGAGCACCGTTCTCGAGCTTTTCAGTCATCCCCTTGATTGAGGGCAACCATGCCTGAACCAAATGATTTTGGTAACCAGGGCGAAAGAATCTTGCGACGGCACACGAGAGACATTCGGTCTGGTCCCCCCACGACACACCCTTGCCGGTCTTAAACGCCTCACGTACTTGTGGCTCGTTTCTTTGAAAGGCGGCCGCTGCACCGAATGCCGGAGCTAGATAGAACGGGCTGTTTCTATCTGCTAGGATGTAAGCTTGCTCTGGACTCATCGAGAAAGCCTCAGTCTCGGCATCGTAGGAGATATAGTTGGATGTGACTTGAGCACAGAGCCACTCCCGCAAATAGCGTTCGTCCAGCCCTGTCGAGCTAGCTAGCGATCTCGCTGTGCTGGGTCCAGCCTGATCAAGCGCCTCGTAGATTCCAAGCTTCTCGCCGATCTGTACTAACGGCACACTGAAAGCGCCACCTAAGTCGTTGAGAAACCGGCCAATTAAAGTGTTCAATTTACTCTCATCCATCTTTAAATCCCTTTGTCTTGGGGTGTGCTCGAACCATGAAATGGGTCTTGCCAGAGGACTCTTCAATGGGCTAAGCGTGCTACTCTCTTCAGCGTTACACAAGAAAAGCAGATTATCTCACAGAGCCGATAATCGCCTTTAGGTGTAGTCTTGAATAGCATCTCTCGACCTGCGTCAGCCCCGTAGTTGGCTAGCGAACGTGTTTTGAGAATAATCGCTTGAAACAAGACGGCGGCTAAGCCGCAAGCGGTGAGAATCACAACCGACTTCACTTCTGAGCATGCTGATTTCACTTCTAGGCAGTAAATGCCTACAATGCTCGCTATGGCTGCTACCTCTTCTACTCCCGCGGGCATGAAAACGCCCGATCAGGCTGATTCCCTAGTCACACGCTATGCTGACGTGCGTGGTTGGTCGAAACGGCTTGTCGAGGGCCTCCAAACGGAAGATTTCCTGCTGCAGTCGATGCCTGACGCGAGCCCGGCCAAGTGGCATCTAGCCCACACGACATGGTTCTTCGAGACGTTTGTCCTGGCTAAGAACGATCCTGCCTACCAGCCAGTCAGTAAAGACTTCTCGTTCCTGTTCAACTCCTATTACAACGCAGTGGGCGAGCGACACCCGCGGGCCGAACGGGGCTTGCTTTCTCGCCCATCGATGGATGAGGTGTGGAATTACCGTCGAGAAACGGACGAGCGGATGGCTGCATTCTTGACGAGTGAACCTGCAACGGAATGGTTGAGCATTGTCGAGCTAGGTTTGCATCACGAACAGCAGCATCAAGAACTGTTGCTCACGGACATCAAGCATGCGTTCTCTAGGAATCTGCTCAAACCGGCACTCGTTACCGATCCGCTGGCGACCAAGAATATGAAGACCGTGGAAGCACGCTGGATTCCTTTCGACGAGAATGTCGTCGAGATCGGTCACGACGCTGACGGTAGCTTTTGTTTCGACAACGAACTACCCCGGCACCGGGTGTTTCTCGAGCCGTTCGAGATTGCCTCGCGATTGGTCACTTGTGGAGAATACTTGGAGTTCATTAATGACCGAGGATATGAACGTCCCGAGTTTTGGCTCTCAGAGGGATGGGATGCGGTGCAGGCAAATGATTGGGAGATGCCGCTTTACTGGCAAGAAACGGAAAATGCCTGGCACCATTTCACGCTGCACGGACGGCAGCCAATCGATCTAGCAAGCCCCGTTTGCCACGTAAATCTCTACGAAGCTGATGCCTACGCGCGCTGGAAAGGTTGCCGTTTGCCCACAGAGGCAGAGTGGGAACACGCAGCACAGATCGAACTCGAGAAAGAGACGGCTATACCGCAATGGCACCCTCAAGCCGCTCTCGACGATGAAGATCGCCAATGGATGGGTCACGTTTGGCAATGGACCGGCTCGCAATACACGCCCTACCCTGGTTATCGTGCGGCGGCGGGCGCTTTGGGGGAGTACAACGGCAAGTTCATGTGCAACCAGCACGTGCTACGTGGTAGTTCTTGTGCCACGCCAGCGTCTCATCGCCGACCGACTTATCGTAATTTCTTCCACGCAAGCAAACGCTGGCAGTTTACTGGAATACGCTTAGCACGGTCTTGTTAGAGTTCACATCTTGAACAAGAGGTAACAGAGAAAACAGAGCCCGTTGGGTTAGATTTCACGCAGATGAAACTCCGTTCACTTTGTTGCCTTCTGTAGTACAAATACCACAGGAAAGCAGAATCCATGGTACGTGCAATCTGGAATAAATCGGTCATAGCCGAGAGTGAAGATTCGATAGTTGTCGAGGGGAATCACTACTTCCCGCTCGAATCGGTCGATCAGACAAAATTGCAAGCGAGCGACACAACGACCGTCTGCGGCTGGAAAGGCACGGCCAACTACTACGACGTGGTCGTTGACGGCCAAACAAACGAGGGGGCTGCTTGGTACTACGCTCAACCGAAGGACGAGGCGGCCAACATCGCCGGGCGGATTGCCTTCTGGAAAGGCGTAGTCATCGAAGGAGGCGATTCCGCTTCCAACCTCAGTGGTGGCTCCTGTTAAGTCCCCCACTCGCCCATTCTCAAATTAAATCTACAGCCTGACTTCTCGGCGTCCCAACTTGAAAGCTTATCGTGTCTTCTAATTCTGCGATCCTCTCCCATCCCTTGGCAACGCATGAGGAGTTTCTTGTTGATGTTTTGGAAGGATTGTCACGCACTCCAAAGACACTACCCTGCAAATACTTTTACGACCAGAAGGGCTCGCAGCTATTTGATCGCATCTGCGAACTGCCAGAGTACTACCCGACACGCACCGAGGCTTCCATCCTGAATAAGTACGCGGCTGAAATCTCAGCGGCCATTGGCGAGGGAGCCACGCTCATTGAGTTCGGCAGCGGTAGTAGCACCAAGACCGTCCCGCTGCTGAAGGCCTCTCCCAATTTAGCGGCTTACGTACCTGTCGATATTTCAAGGTTGCACTTATTGGAAACAGCGGCCGCGTTGCGTACTCAGTTGCCGGAACTATCGATCGAACCAGTCGTTGCCGATTTCACGGCAGACGTAGAGATTCCCGAATCCCTTGCGAGCGAACATCAAACGGTGTTCTTTCCCGGCTCTACGATTGGCAACTTTCCCCCTAAAGAGGCAACCCAACTGCTCACTCGCATAGCGGAGTTGGTCGGCACGGGTGGCGGTTTGGTCATCGGCATTGATCTGGAGAAAGACCTCGGCGTTCTAGAGCCGGCGTACTACGATTCGCAAAACGTGACCGCGGCTTTTAATCTAAATTTGCTAAACCGCATCAATCGTGAACTGCAAGCGAATTTCTCAGTCGACCAGTTCGCACACATTGCATTTTATAACGACAAACTTCATCGCATCGAAATGCATCTACGGAGCTTGCAATCACAACAAGTGACGATCGCCGACGAGAGTTTCGACTTTGCCAAAGACGAGACCATCCACACAGAGAGCTCGCACAAATACACGGTCGAACGTTTCACCACGATGGCCGCATCCGCCGGTCTGCGACTTGAGAAAGTGTGGACCGACTCAAAAGAGTGGTTCGCCGTCTTGCACCTGCTTGCCGAGTAATTGAGAAAAGGAACTTGAGTAGTGAATAGACCGCGAGAGCTTTTTTCGCGGCACCAACCCGTAGAAGCGAGATACAATTAGAAGGATCCTCCTCTGTACTCTCTAAACTCCTGCACTTTTGCGACCTAGACCGCAAAGTAGGGGCGACAGGAGGTGAACTTGCACTCCGGTTATCGAAGTCGCCGATGGTGCGACTACCGTCGCTCTTCCGAGTGAACTGGCAACTGCCACCGGCAGAGACGTTCGCCGAGCCGCTTTGTCTCGAGGCGCTGACCTGCCCCCGAAACCTGTACCACAGGTTATGAGAGTACGGGTTGGGGTGTCTCTCCGCCCTGCTGGAGCGGAGGAGTTGGCTGAGGCGTAGCCGAAGCCAACTCCGGAGCGGAAGCAGGGCGGGCCGCGTACTCCGCCGGGGCGACGTACCCTAGCGAACTGTGCGGACGACGGTGGTTGTAATTCTCTTTCCAAGCGGCAGCCAGTTGCCTGGCCGACGCTAGGTTCTCTAGCTCTTCGATCGCGAAAAACTCATCGCGCACGCGACTGTGAAAGCTCTCCGCGTAACCATTCTGCCAGGGGCTACCTGGCGCGACATACAGTGTCTCTACCTCCAGCTTTGCAAGCCACTCCTGTACTCACTTCGCGATGAACTCAGGACCATTGTCGCTACGGATGTGGTTCGGCACACCACGTATCGCGAACAGCTCGGCCAGCGTGTCGAGGACATCCTCGCTAGTGATACTGCGGTCAATCTTCAAAGCGAGGCATTCTCGTGTGTACTCATCGACAATCGACAGGCACTTCAACGTGCTGCCGTTGGTCGTCCGATCAAAAATGAAATCCCAAGCCCACACGTCGTCCTGATGCTCAGAACGACGATGGCAGCAGCCATTCTCACTGACGCCCAAACGGCGTCGTTTTCGCTTTTTTTGAGGCACTTTCAAGCCCTCCTTTCGCCACAAGCGATAAACACGTTTGCGATTCACCTGCCAGCCTTCCGCTCGCAGTAGCGCCGTAATTCGGCGGTAGCCGTAACGGCAATGCTGGCCGACTAGCTCCAGCATTCGTTTGAGGAGTTGAGATTCATCATCACGCGGCTTCGCCGCGTAACGCTGGCTGCTACGCGGCTGATCGACCGTTGAACAAGCCCTGCGTTGGGAGACCTCGAACTTCTCTTGAAGTTCTGAGGCGGCCGCACGCTTCCGAGCAGGGCTTACCAGTTTCCCTCTGTCAGGTGCTTCAGCATCTTGATGTCGAGTTGCTGGTCAGCCACGATCTCTTTCAGACGCTTGTTCTCGTCTTCAAGCTGTTTCAGTCGCTTCGCTTCTTCGGCCTTCATACCGCCGTACTGCGCACGCCAGCGGTGGTAGGTCGCTTCGCTAATCTCCAAGGCTTGCAGCACCGCTGCCACGTCTTTGCCCGTGTTGAGCATCACGTCGGCGTCGCGTAGCTTCTTGACAATCTGCTCCGGCGAATGCCGCTTCTTGCGTTTCTGGGACATCTGGAGTCTCCTGGCCAAAATTGGCGGGTTAGACTCTCATAACACATGGACTAGGTTTTGGGGAGCAGGCCAACATCACCTGGCCAATCCCCGCATGTTCCTGTAATTCACTACGGGACAGAGGAGGGGCAATCCCCCCTCCCCCCTCCTGCAATGCCATCTAGAA
Source organism: Adhaeretor mobilis (assembly GCF_007741515.1). Taxonomy (GTDB): domain Bacteria; phylum Planctomycetota; class Planctomycetia; order Pirellulales; family Lacipirellulaceae; genus Adhaeretor; species Adhaeretor mobilis. The sequence continues at coordinate 2,612,853 of NZ_CP036263.1, read as the reverse complement.
ACACATGCTATACAACTTACCTCTCATATGTTCGCTACGAACTCCGACGACCAAGCAACGACAAACCGCCAAGCGCCAAGAGAACAAGAGAGGCTGGCTCTGGAATCACCGTCCCATCTACGGCGAAGACGCCGTAATAGCCGTTGTTGCCGCCGCTATCTGCGGCAACACCAGGGCCGAAAGTGATGGTGTCCACGAGGCGACCTTCATCGACATCAAACGTTTGCTTGAAGATATTCCGCTTACTGCTTGCTTCAACAGTCATCGTCGATCCTGTGTATCTGTTGATTTTACCTAAGACTGCGGTGCCATTTCCGCCACTGCCAAAGTCGGCGGTGTCCCAGACAAATACGTCGTCAGCCCCCGTCGTATAATTCACGGTGAACGACGCGTCCTGCCCACTACTCCCCCACGAAGACCAAAAAAACAAGGGAGTCAGATCATCGTAAGCAGCATTTGCGATATCGACGGTGGCAGTTGTCCCTGCGCCGCCGTAAGAACTACTCGGCAGCCCCCTGGCAATCATGTTGTTGGCATTGCCACCAAGACCATCACTGTAAGGCCCTAGGGCGAATGTGTGGGTTCCGTCCGAAAGTGAAAGACTATCGGGAAAACCCCTGTTGTCGGGGGCGCCGGTAGTTTGGCTGTCCACAAGGCTCTGGCTGGCGAAAAGCGAGTTTGAACTACCTGCCCCCTGGCCATCTTCGGTGGTACTGGTTGCGATGAAATCGACATTAAAAGCACTACTGATGTCTACCGCCGCTGCGGACGCTGAAGCGACAGTGAAAACCGTCCCAAGAACTGCCAGAACAATTACTGACTTGCCAAAAAGACTCGACCGATACATGAGCATTCCTCCTAAGAAAAGTTAAATTCCCGCCCGAACAACATAAATTTCTTGGCGAACTGTAAGATTTATTGTATATCCGATCGTAACTTCTGCAAATGGTTTTTTGGGGAATATCTGTAATTTGTCGATTTGATTGGCTTTGCTGAGCAACTAGTCTCGTCGACGTTTAATTGTAGCGGTACCCACAATGTCGGAGGTAACTTCGGCATTCGTGTTCGGTGAACAAATCGAGAACTCTTCCACAGAGTTCGGTTAGTTTCTCGACGGTTCGCCGGGCCCCATCGCGTAAGAGTTTTTTGAACTTACTAAACGCCAATTCGATGGGATTGAGATCTGGCGAGTAGGGTGGCAAGTACCGCACTTCTGCTCCCACGGCTGCGATCGCCTCGACGACTCCCTTCACCTTGTGACTGGAGAGATTGTCCATCACTACCACGTCCCCTTGCTTCAACGTGGGAACCAGATGTTGTTCTACCCAGGCCAAGAAGACACGGCCGTTGATTGCCCCTTCGACACATAAAGGTGCGACAAAACCGATAGAACGCATTGCTCCCAAGAACGTGTTCGTTTGCCAACGACCATTTGGTACATACTGCACTAAACGCGTTCCCCGCAGACTGCGGCCATAAGTACACGTCATATTCGTCTTGGCCCAGGTCTCATCAAGGAAAACCACTTTATCTGGGACAATAGTTAGTTGCTCGGCCACCCATTGACGGCGGGCTTCTACGACGTCTTCCCGCTTCTGCTCTGCGGCGAGGAGCGTCTTTTTTTCGCGTACGCTTCAATGCCCGACATGCGCGGCTAAGCGTTATATCAGAGACTTCCCAGTCTAGTTCGTCCTCAGCAGCGGCTACCAATTCACGCAAATAGATATCCGGCTGTGTATCTAACTTGGCGAGAATCCAATCCGCATAAGGCTCCCAACTCTTCTGACGCCTGCGGGTAGTCGCTGGGGCTAACTTCCCTTGTTCACGCCGCTCCTAGTTGATCCGACGTACCCAAGATTCGGATACATCGAAGCGTAATGCCACTTCACGGGTACCACCACCCGCATCACAAGCGGCCAAGACTTCACGGCGAAATTCCTTTGAATAAGCTAACATCGGTTTACCTCCTGCTACTGGTAAACCTAGATTAACTAACTTGCCTAGAGCGCGCTAGAGCTATTCGAAGGACGCACTAATTCCATAAAAATGCGGGCATTCCCAGGGTAACGAAGAGGTTGAGTATTTTGCACCTAAACGCCGTTTCGGTGATTTGGTTTGGTAGCGATCGTTTATTGAGTTTCCCACCAAACGTGTTTTTCATGCGGAACATGGCGGTTTCTGCCAGGCTGCGGCGATGATAACCGACGTCCTGCTTCCACTCTTTTCTCCCCAACAGGCGAATGTCGCGAATCGCTTCGTCGCGGGGTAAAGGCTTTTCATTGGAGTTGCCATGCTGCTTGATTTTAGCATTCTTGCGTGGTGGAATAACCGCTTCGATTTCTTGCTCTGCCAGCGAATCATGTACTTTCCACTGGTCGCAAGCGCCATCGCCATAAAAAGTGCCGACGTCCGATTCGATTTGCTCCAACAACGGTCCGACTTGATCGCCATCGTGGACACGGTTTTCAGTCAGCGATTGAGCGGCGATCATATGCGTGTCTGGATCGACTGCTAGAAGGAGCTTTCGCCAAGTACGCCGCCCATCGGCACCGTGCTTTTTGACTTTCCACTCGCCCTCGCCGTAAACCTTCAGGCCAGTGCTGTCGACTACCAGATCAATCGAACTTTCAGGCCGAGCAACTTCGATCGTGATGCCCAGCTTAGCGGCTCGTTTTTGCAGACTCGTATGATGAGGGATGGCTACGTCCACATCCATCAGTTTCACTAACGCTCGGCCGAAACCTTCGGTCTGGCGATAGGGAAGGCGAAACAATTCGCGTAACATTAGCAGCGTTTCAATCGCCAAATCACTGTTAACAAACGGATGACCGGCACGCACTTCGACGTTATCATGCTCCCACTGGTCGATTACGTCTTCGTCGAACCACACCGTGATATCACCGCGAGAAACCAGAGATCTGTTGTAGGCTCGCCAATTGCTAAGCTTGTAACACGGCTTGAGAGAAGAAGCTACCTTACATATGCTCCGTCAGAGTGAGAAAAGTGAAATCCGTTCTCTATCTCTACGGAGAATGTCGCTAGTTTGTTCGGCAAGACCGATTTGATTAGCAACTTGTGTTTCTACAGATAGTTTCAGAACTAGATGCGTCATGGCGTTGGACTGAATCGATTTCTGCAAGAGACGGGATTAACAACTCCCTAGGAGTCGCGTGCTCGCCTTACGAGAGCTGTGTCGACGCGCCGCCTACCCACGGCCCTGGAAACGGCAGGATGGCAGTTCAACCTGACGAGCAAGCAGCACTCATCGCTCACGCCCGTTCATCCCTGGCCTTCGCCGCCGGTAACGCTGAAACACCGGGGCGAGTCCTGCGATAGTTACCAACACAGCCGACGAGGGCTCGGGAACCTGAAATAGAGCGTTCAAGCCCACGAGGGAGAGCCCCGCATCGATGAAGGCCTCTCGCATCAAGAACACATCAGCCAGGTCGTTTTTGCCATCGAAATTGAGGTCGCCGTTTGTGTAGCTCTCATAGTTGCCATCGTAAACGACATCAGTGACGGGGGTCCACACACTGACGAAATACGGCAGGTCGGCCGTGTCCAGTACACCGTCTTGGTTGACATCCCCTTGAATCGTTGACCAGTCGGGCGTTGCCAGATCCGTGTAGTCCATGTAGGCGAACAAGATTTCGTCGTACAGCGATGCACCGGCTTCAAATAACACGCCGAATTCATTTTGGTTGATCTTGACTAAGTCAGAATACGCCGAGGGGCCCGAGTGGACTAAGGTTTCCTGTGTCCAGGTGAGCGTCTCACTATGGCTTGTATGAATCGTCAAATCGACTCGATTATCGAAGTCGCCGGGAGAGGAATACAGGATGATATTCTCGCTATCACCTTGGTCAGTAGCACGAAAACGCATGGCCGAGTTTTGGACGCCCGGCGTAGATATCCTGTCCTCCTTGAGATGCTTACCGATGTAGGTCAGGCCGCCGTCTTCGCTGTAGTTGTAACTCCGATTACCGAGGCTGGGGACGTGGCCATCACGGGCATTGAAGTAAACCCGACCATCTACCAACTCGACTGCAACATTTTCGTTGGGCGCTACAATGCTGGTTGCGTTGTCATAGGTTGCTACGGCACCCAACTGCCAGGTCGCTCCATGATCGTCGCTATAGAGCACTTGGGTTCCACGGGTGTCCACACCGTCTCCCCGATGGTCGCCAGGGACAATTAACCGTCCTGCATCTGGTCCACGCTCCAATTGAATACCATGGACAGGCCCTGTTGCGTACCAACCCCAGCCCGAGTCTTTCACTGACGAGGTGATGCTGGTTGCAGTTGCCCAGGTAGCCCCATTATCATCGCTATAGGTAGTGAAAACCTGGTCGTTCTCCAACGTAAACGGCATCCAAATCCTGCCGGGATTGACCGGGTCGAGTAGGTCGACGACTGGAGATTGATTACCAACCGTAATATTTTGGGCTCCGGGAGGGAGATAGGATGTAAAGTCGGAGTTATCCATCACCACTTGCAGGGCACCCCAGGTAGCTCCAGAGTTGACAGACCGCTTCACGACAATGTCGATATCACTAGCGTCGCCGCCAGCACGAGCTTCGGCAAAAGCTAAAAGATCTCCGTTTGCCGCTTTGACGATCGTTGGAATCCGATAGCGGAAATACCCCTCGGTACCCGATGTATAGACGGTTGTCTTAGTAATGGCCGCATGGCTACATCGCAACGGGCACGTAGCGAACGCCGCCACGATCAACAGGGGTGTAATGAGTCGACTTCGTGTGAATGCTTCTGGCATATTGCCCCTTTCTATTTTTGTGACATTCGTACTTCAAGAGCCCTTGGCCCACTAGCACGTGTTCCTATTCTTCCGCCGATACGTCTAACTCCACCGGAATAATCTCATCCCGAACCACTTCTCCACGCGCATGTCCTGCGAGCATTTTTGCGATATGCTTGCCCTGTTTTTCTAGCGAATAAGCCGGTCGAGGATAGATGTACTGCGGACGATGCCCGGCAAGGAGGTGATAGTCGCAAAGCACCAGATCGACGTCCTTGAAGGGCTCCAATTTCTGCTTTTCAAAAACGCTCATAGCGGCGTCCGCCAAACGTTGTGACCGACAAATAAAACCTGTTGGTGGATTCTTCGACTTCAACAAACGCGTTACTTCGGCTTCACAAACATTACTCGCTGTGGGCAAGAACCGCTCAGTCAGGTTATCTGCCAAGAACTGGCGGGCACCGAGCCTCTGGCGAATGGCGTCCATGGTGTTGTGATCCCCTGGAAGCGATTGCTGGCGGGAGAGAAAGGCCATTTGCTTGTGCCCTCTATCCAGCAAGTAATCCATCGCCAGCGAACCAACTGCCGACATATCACGGTCAATGCGAGTCAGCCGGGTAACGCCTGGGTAAACTCCGCCGTAGACGACACATGGCACGCCGCTATTGCTGACCAGCTGATGCACCTCATAGGGAGCTCGGACCAAGATAAAGCCGTCACGTGCCTTGGCGGTGAGTGACTGATCGATCAGATCGGCCACATAGCCCTCGGCGTTTTCTTTCGGAAGAAAGCTGATTTGCACATGGACACCGGGCAGCTCTTCCTGCATGCCAAGCATCACGAGATCGCTTCCGACGCCTTCGGTCACAAGATAGTTTTGGTGGACTAAAAAATGAACGCGACGCAGCGGAGGCATCGGGCCGTCTCCGGGCAAGTTGGCAACGAAGGCGCCGCGACGCTGCTGCCGCGTGATGATTTGTCTACGTTCAAGCAATTGCAAAGCACGATTGGCGACGCCATTGCCGACGCCCAGCATCTTCGACGCGGCCGCCGTCGTGAGATATCGATCGCCAGGCTTCAGTTCCCGCGATTCAATATCCGAGATGAGCTGCTCTGCCAAATCGATTACTTGCGGCGTTCTGGTCCTTGAGCCTGCCATAAGAAAGTCCCAATTAGTTAATTGACAAGGGTCGATCAGGCTTGCAATTCCTACCGACTTGAATTCCTGGCTGCGGAAGCAATCTTTCGCATGCTGCTTGCAAGCCTAATCGATCTGGTTATACTTGTCGATGTAATATTACTGCGTTTTGAGAATTTTCTCGACAAGCGGCGTGTAAGGCGGGGCCGCAAGTCGCTTTCAGCAAAGGGTTTTCAGCAAAGTTTTGATTGGCATAACCGTGGAGAGAACAGGTGCAGGAGCCTTGAGTTCCCCATTTTGGCGAGATAATAGATCCGCCAATTCAACCCAGTTCGGCGGAGCGGAGAAGGCGTTTTTCATACAAGGTTGGCAACCAAGGCTGGCAGCTGACCAACGCACTAAAGTAACGAAGAAAGGCTGATACCATGGACTATAAGTTGCGCGGACTCCTAGCGGCGACTTACACGCCGATGCACGCCAACGGATCCTTGAACTTGGCGGAAATCCCCAAGATGACGGATTACTTGAAGCAAAGCGGCGTGAGTGGAATCTATGTGTGCGGCAGCACTGGCGAGGGAATGTCGCTGACTTCCGACGAACGGCGAGCACTGACAGAAGCATTTGTCGCAAGTGCTAAGGGGCGGCTTAAGTCGGTGATCCATGTGGGGCATAACTCACTTTCCGAAGCCGCTGAATTAGCAGCACATTGCCAGCAAGTCGGAGCTGACGTTATCTCAGCAACGGCGCCTTCGTACTACAAGATAAATTCCGTCGAGATGTTAGTCGACTGCATGGCTCAAGTGGCCGCTGCAGCTCCTGAACTTCCCTTCTATTATTATCACATGCCGCTGCTAACCGGGGCGGTGCTCGATATGCGGCGGTTTCTTGAATTAGCGGATGAACGCATCCCCAACCTTGCCGGCATGAAATACACGGCTCCGATGGTTCATGAATTCCAAGCCTGCCAAGAGTTAATGGACGGTAGATTCAATATCGTGTGGGGAACCGACGAAATGCTGCTGAGCGCTCTGGCGGTTGGCGCTCAGAGTGCAATTGGCAGTACTTACAACATTGCCGCTCCGCTGAACCGTAAACTGATTAGCGCCTTTCAAGAAGGGAATTTAGACAGAGCGCGAGAGTTGCAATTGAAATCGATCCAGATGATCAATCTCCTCTTGAAGTACCCGTTTCACGCATCGATCAAGAGTATCCTCACTCGCTTCGGCATCAATTGTGGAGGCTGTCGACTGCCTCTGACTTCGCTTACTTCTGATCAAGAGAAACAACTCCATCAAGAGTTGGATAGCACTGGCATGAGTCAATGGCTTTTCGAGGTGACCTCCGTCAAGAGCTGCAATGGGGAGAAGCATTCCGGCCCCCATCCTGCGATTCCTCCTTCGCATCTCGGCCAGCTTGCCAAAAGCCAAGCTGAGATAACCGACCGAATGTAGTAGTAGCAGAAGCGATTCCCGACGAGAACTCTTTTGACGCAATCACGTAGCACGGTATTTCCATGGATAGTTCGCAAGCCATTTCGGTCGTTACGAAACGAATTCTGCTTCTTGCACTGCTAGCCATGCAATTCTTGGCGACGGATTCGGCAAGCGATGATTTATACTCTGTTTTCACAATGTTGCCTATCTCTTTAGGCGTAAGTGTTGGCGTTTGCAACCAATTGTCGAATGTTGCAGCCCTGCTCTACAATACTGGCGAAAGGTGAGGGATGATGAGAATCATACAAAGATGTTGGGCGATAGCGTTGGTAGTTGGCGCGGCAATCCTCGGAAGTTCGACGGCAATCGCGCAGCAAGCGGCAGAGCCAGTAGTCGAACGAGAATCAATGAGTAGGGAGGAATACCGTGCGGCAAGACGCGTTGCGCGATTCCGCCGCCGCAGAATTATCGTGAATAACGATGGCAATGACAAGGCGAAGCCTCCGTACACCCCCGAGGATTTTCTGGCTTCGCGGACTTCCGCGCTGACGGACGCGCAAGTCGATAGCATCTTTTACTGCACGGGCGTACCTATGCATTACACCCATCGGAGCCGTATTGCAGAACAAATGGGAGTCGGTGATCACGCCGACGTGCCTGGCAAGGGATGGGTGGCAGCATTCAATGAGATGGACACCGACTCTCTGGAGATTGTCGTCGATTGGTGCAAGCAAAACGACCGCGAGGTCTTTTGGTCGATGCGGATGAATGATCGGCACGACTCTAGTTCCCGCTGGGAGTACCTCGTAACGGATTGGAAGCGCGAGAATCCTCAACTGCTGATGGGCACAGAGGAAGGGGGCCTTCCTAAGGACTTCGAACGCGGAGCAAAGAGTTGGTCCATGATGCGATATGACCAGCCAGAAGTCCGCGATCGAGTCTTCCAAGTCATCGAAGAGGTCTGCTGCAACTACGACGTCGATGGAATTGAGCTCGACTTCTTCCGACATCCGGCCTTCTTTACCGAGCCTCTGAAAGGTCAGCCGACGCCACAGGAAAAGTTAGACATGATGACGGGGCTGCTACGTCGGATCAATTCGATGGCCACTCAAGTCGGGATGGAACGCGGGCGGCCGCTACTGATCGCGATCAGAATTCCTGATTCGATGGACTATTGCAAGGCCATGGGGCTCGACGTGCCGAAATGGTTAGAGGAGGGGCTGGTTGATATCGTCACCGGCGCTGGCTATTTCAAGCTGGAGCCGTGGGAGAACCTGGTAGCTACCGGCAAGAAATACGACGTGCCGGTCTATGCGTGTTTCGCGATACGTCGGATTGAAGCAAATAGAAACCCTGAAAGCAAGGCAGACATCAGAGTCTGGCGGGGCGAAGCCTACAACGCCTGGCAAGCGGGCGTAGATGGCATATATCTGATGAATCGGTTTAATCCCAAGGATCCGATGCTCCAGGAGCTCGGCGATCCCAAGAAGTTGGCAAAGTTAGAACGCACAACAGGAACTGCTTACTACAATCCCAAGCTATGGTCAAAACCGCAGACTTGGGTACCAGAAGGCCTGCTTTACCTGAAGGATCTTGACGCGCCTCAATTGAGTGACTGATGCGACGCCCACAGGCATTTCGAATGCGCTAGCAGCGCTCTCCTGATAGGGGGATTAAGAATGAACATTTGCCTGACTAAAAGCTGAGCACTTATCCATGACTCAAGTCAAACCTCCGCATGGAGTACGACAGTACGGTCGCTCTGGACAATCTGTCGCTCAAAATTGACGTGTCCGTTCCGCGAATGGCACTCCTGTTAGCAGCGTCAACGCCGGAGCAGCCCTCAATTCGAAGCTGGGAGCTTTACAGAAAGCGCAACGAGAAGCCGTTCGTATTCGCCAACTCCCCGACGGGCGAGTACGCTACTATAACGCAGAGCGCGCGCCGAGGACGCAAGGTCCAACTCGTGGCAATGCGTATGTGACTGAGTGGGACCCGGCTACTGGACGCGTTCGTTCTTGGGCGGAGAGCTACGATCACACGGGCAACGTGACTCGTGTGCATCCCAAGATGATCAATGGCCAGCAGATCATCGGCCCACATTATCCACCGACGGGGAGCGAACTGGGGCAATGACATACACTGATCAACAATTTGGCACTGAGTTGCTGGCGGAACTCGACCAGGGTTACGATCCATTACGGATTGCTCGATGGGCGGACCGCGTGTTTTTCAACACGCACAACGCCGAATGCTCGCCTGCCGTCAGAGAAGCTCTTACTGACATCTTCACGATGCAAGAGGGAGAAGAGTTTTACATTCCCGAAGCGGAACTGCGAAAACGTGCTCAGGAGTTCGCCTCTTCGTGATGTGTCATCGGCTCCGCTGCGTCCTCACGTTTCCACTCGTCCGGCAGGAACTGTTTCAAGTCGCCGTTGTGCATTGTACCGATCTTGGCCAAGACACCGGTGAGGTAGCGCTGTGGATCGACTTTGTGCTGTTCGCAGCTAACGATCAGCGACCAGAGCCTGGCGTGGTTCTCAGCGGCCGCGTCGTTACCCGCGAAGAGCCAATTCTTGCGCCCAATGGCGACGCGCTTGAGCGTCCGCTCGCTGGCGTTGTTGTCGATGTTGAGGTAACCTTGCGTGGTGTACGTGGTGAGTGCTTGCCACTGGTTCTGCGCGTAGGTGATCGCTTTGGCCATCGGACTACGTGGTAGCACGAGCTCTTGCTCGTTGTCGAGCCAAGTCTTGGTGCGGTCGAGCACCGGCACACTACACTCTTGGCGCAGAGCTAAACGTGTCGCGTCGTCAGCGTCCTTCACTTCACGCTCGACGGCGTACAACTCGGCGATGAGCGCGAGCATCTGCACAGCCCGCTCTTCGTCGGAGTCCTGCGCATCGTAAAACTTCCTGCGTGCATGCGCCCAGCACGCAACTTCCGTCACGTTCTGCGAATGATAGATGCGGTCGTAACCACCGTAGGCGTCCGCTTGCAAGTAGCCTGAGTATCCTGCCAGCCACTTCGCCGGGCCATCGCGTGAGCGACTAGGCGTGTAGTCGTAGACGATGTACGGGTTGGCCTCGTCGCCCCAATAGCACCAGATGCGGCCCTTGCGACACTGTTTCGCTCCGGGTGACTGGATCGGCACGACCGTGTCGTCGGTGTGAATAACTTTCGACTGGCGAACTCGCTCGATCATCAACTCGACGAGTGGAGTCACAAGCTCCCCGGCACATCGCATCCAGGCACACATCGTACTGCGGGCAACGTGGACCTTCTGCCGCTCGAAGATGCGTTTCAGTCGATAGAGGGGCAGATGATCGCCCAGCTTGCTGGTGATCACGTGTGCCAGCAGGCTCGGTCCGGGCAGGCCCTTGTCGATTGGCTGCTGCGGCTTCTTCGCCGTTTCGATATTCGGGTTGTAGCCGTCGTGGTCGCACTTGGCACAGGCGTACTTGTGACGCACGTGCCGCAGGACCTTGAAGCTAGCCGGGAAGTATTCGAGCTGCTCCGAGACCTCGGCCCCAATCCGGCAGCGTTCGTTGCCGCACGCGGGGCACGCCTTATCATCAAGGTCGTGCTCGACCTCGATGCGTTCGAGATGGTCGGGCAACTGCTGACGCCCGTGCTTGTGACGCGGTCGCCGCGTCGTGAGCGGCTCGCCTGATTCTTCCTTGATACTCGCAGCATCGAGTGGCGAGTCGACCACTTGCTGACCGAACAGGAAGAGCTGCCGCGGGTCGAACTTCTCGCTGCGAGGGCCGTAGTAGCGACGCAGGATCGCGGCGACCGCAGCTTTCACGGCTTCGTCGATTGCCGCTTGCTGCTCCGCCTTGAAGCGTTCAATCTCCGCCGCCGACTGCTCTTGAAGCTCGACGATGATTCGCTTCAGCACTTCAACATCGTTCGGCAATTCATCGGTTTGCGTCATGCTTCCTGTTGTAATAGTTGCGAGCAGATCGCGCCATCCCAGGTGGCGAAAATTTACGCGACTTTCGGGGCCTTCACGTTGAGACCCGAGAGTAACCGCAACAACTGCTCCGGGCTGATCTCGATCACCGGCTTGCCGGTACGTGGGAATTGAAATTCACCCCGCTCAAGCCGCTTGTAGTAGATCGCGAGACCATCGTGGTCCCACCACAAGACTTTCACCAAGTGCCCGCCCTTATTACGAAACACGAACAGGCTGCCCGACAGTGGATCGTGACCGGGAAAGCTACGAACGACTTCTGCCAGACCATCAAACGACTTGCGCATGTCAACCGGCGTGGTGGCGATCCAAACCTGCACGTTCTGAAGGTCGGTGGCAATCATGACCCGCCTCGCGATTGCAACGCCTGCACGAGTTGAGCCACCCGCTCGGTAGGAAGCGATTGCGGTAGTTGCAGTTCCAGGCCACTCCCCAGCATTAGAACAAGCGGTTCATCCCGGTCAGCAGCGCCGTTGATCACGGCTGGCACGAAGGCAGGCTGAGTGTCGACATTCTTGTCGCGGTCACTGATCGTTCGCCGCCAAGCGTAGAAGGCCGATTCTGCGAGTTGCTCGCGTCTACAGAACTCACGGACACTCAGCCCGCTCGCAGCAAACTGATGCAGAGCCTTTCGCCAGGCCGCCTCTTTCACGGGGTCTCGTTGCTTGTTCGCCATCGCTGCTCTCCGCGGTGAGAAAACCAGCAGCTTGACGCTTCACCCGCTCAGCAAGAAGATGTGTTTAGCGGAACGGACACATAAAGAACGGCACAACCCAGTTGAGTAGGATATTGACGACCATGATCGGTCCCCAGGGCCCGCTAGTTCTCAAGAGGTAATAGGACGTTTCTTCAGGCATGTTCGTGTACCAGATCAGCATGTATTGGCTGAACCAGATGTATATCCAAAAGCAGCTAAAGCCGAGAAGCAGTTTCCCAAGGTCGTGCAGGTGGTCGTCGGTAAACAGCCCTCGCAGCAGGCCACTGTTTCGCACTACGATGGCCAACACAATTGTCGCGGCCCGACGACCTTGAGGTTATGAGGCGCTACCCATGCCAGCGTAAAACCCTCGAGAACACGGGGAATAATACCAAGCTAGCGTCATTTGCAGTAATTCCAAACCATTGCAGATAAGTGCGTTGTTTCTTGGGTTATAGAGGTACTCGCAAGTTTTCATGAATTCAAAACCTGTACGGTACAGGTTTTGAAAACACCCGCATCAGCGAGGGTCTCGCCATGACAAGCAAGCCGCTAACTTCTTACCTCGCGCCGGAGCATCTCTACACACTAATGGGTTTCCAATAAGTGAGAGGGATGGCGCCTGCGCGAATTCGAAAGGCTAACCAAAACGCCTACGTCGCAAGGTGGATTAGCTCGCTGCGCTACGAATGCTGGAACCAATCTATTACCTTTGGGCTGAGGCACATCGACCACATCGTTTCTAATTCTCCGATTTTGATAACGAAAGTTGACCGCATCAGCGCAAAGACAATCGTCCGCTCACGGGTTCTTGATCCGATGTCCATGAGCCGCTCGGCTTTGACGAGCAGGTCGTCTGCAAGACTCGACTTGGTGGAGTGCTCAGGCACTGCGAACGGCTCGCTGCGTGAGGATTTATGAATTGAGACTTTCCGAGACGCTACGAGGCTTGTCAAATCTCGGTCACAAATCGATAAAGCAACCGTAGTTCAGCCAACTCTTTACCATGACAATTTTCGTGGTATGCATGCGATGCAGGGCAACCATTCAGTCAAGAGCAGAAGCGATTTTCTGCATGACAAGCTAATTGAACGCGATAGCAACAGTACAAACGAGGAAATAATTTCTATTTCGCCCTGCAATTACAGTGGTTTCAGTAGCTTGAGATCTAACGGCTCATAACCTCGAGGTCGTCGCAGTTTTACTCTAGCCTTCAGTCAGAGCCCCCGCTTGAGATTTCGAGGCGGAGATTTTTGAACCTCACTTCCGTCTGCCCTCCCGAGTGAATCTGTAGAGCAAAGACACCCCTACGGGCGCCGGTCGGGTCGTCAAGATCAACGCAAAGTTGACCGTTCAGCCAAGTCTGAATTCGACTTCCCACAGCACGAATCTTGTAGCTGTTCCAACGGCCACTTTGCGCGAACTCTTCTCCAGATTCTTCCCAGAGCAACTCGCGGCCATGCTCTTCGTAGAGCTTTCCCCACCATCCGGGGCCGATGTCCGCCTGGTATCCGTGCATTTCTTTGAATCCTTTGCGCTGGCGGCTTCGAAACTGGATCCCACTGTTGCCTGCGTTTTCTTTGAGCATCACTTCTAGCGATAGTTCGAAATCTTCTGCGGTGAGCTCACTAATTAGAAAAGAGTTCTCTTCGAGGCCCGTCGTTCGTCCAACAATCTCTCCGTCCTCGACCGACCAAAGATTGCTGTCGCCTTTCCAGTTTGTAAGGTCACGACCGTTGAATAGCATGCTCGCGTTGTCCTTAGTCGCCAAGAGTGGCACTTGCAGTCGTCCTCTAAGATAAGCAACGAGTGAGAGCACTTCATGCGGAGAAAACTGCTTCAGTTGGTTGTCAGGCATCATCGACAACTCGCTAAGTGTCCGTTCTTCGATCTCCTCTTTGGAAAGCACAAGAGTTTCGGTTGTGGTGCGGAAGGTGATTGCTTGGTCGTCCTCAGCAGACACAATGCCAGTGAGCACTCGTCCACCATCAGTCAGGATCACCGTATTCTGATATTCTTTCGAAATCACCGCACTTGGATCGACAATGTTCGACAGCAGATAGTCGAGGTTCGATCGATTCGAGCCTGTGAGATCGGGGCCGATGGTTTCACCCACTCCATAAAGAGTGTGACACTGCTGGCAGGTCTTGGCAAAAATAGCTCGTCCTAATTCAGGGTCAGCATCGGCTGCCGCTGGGCTGTTGAGAAGTTCATGATACGCTTTGATCTGCTCTGTCTTGTCCTTGGCCGTGCTGCGAACCGTACCCCAAAGATCATTTAAGAGAGTACTAAGCTTCTCATCTCCTAAACTGTGAAGTTGCCGAACTAAGTCGGCAGACATGTCAGTGCTCGGTACAATCCCATCGGCCACTGCTTGAAGTAATTCGTTGCCATACGAGGAACGGGAGGCAAGCGCAGCTAAAGCTTGCCTTTTTTCACTGGGCGAGAACGAATCGTAGACCGCAAGCACCGCTGTCGGTGTTGCAGGATCGCTGTAGGCAGCCAAGCCTGTGAGTGCTAGATCGCGCAGCGTCGGTTCCAAAAGCATCTGTTGGAGAGTGTCAACAAGTTGAGGGTCTTTTATCTCCAGCAGCGTTTCAAGAGCTTCGCGCCGATCATTGATATCTGAGCTGTTTGTGCGGATCAACTTCCGAAGCGCTGATAGCGCGACCGAATCTCCGAAGCTCGCACCGAGAAAAGTTGCTTGAGTGCGCACATCTTGGCTGGCATTAGCCAGCTTTGCATAAACACCAGACCACGACGCAGGTGACTCGACTCGACGGTGCCCTTTCAAGGCATCTCGAATTGCGGCTAAAAGGGAAAGTCGTTCGTTATCTGTCTGTGACTTACCCAAGGCGTTGACAAGAGTAGCCAGAGACTCCGGCGAAGCCAATTTAGCGATGCGACGCAGCATGAAGTCGCGAAGCATTGGAATTGAATTACCACACGAAAGCCCAAACTCAAGGGACCGCGTCAGGTCCACTTCTGCAAGAGGTTCCGCGGCGTACCAATACATTAATGGCAAATTATGATCTGTAGCATCTTCCTGATGAGTTACCAAGGCTTCTAGAATCGTCCAGCGATTTTCATAAGCGATCTTCTGTAGAGCCGAAGCCAAGTAGAGTCGGACCACCGGCGAGTGGTCTTCTCGGGCCAACCTTGCGAAACATTCTAAGAGGTCTGCATCAGCTGTTGCGCCATCCAACGAGAGCTGTATTGCCCAAGCTCGCACGTAGGCACTCTCATCGGCAAACATATTTCTGACCACATGTGTTTCTAAGCTGCCCGTTGCATGAAGGACCCAAGCCGCTCGTAGTCGGCGAGTTTCGTCTGCATGAGTTGTGGCAATCTCGACCAGACGCCGGTGGGCAGCTGCCTTCAGGCCCCTCTCGGCGGAACGCTCCTGCAAAAGTCGTCGGGAGTGCCGAACATACCAATCGTTCTCATTAAGTACTAACTCGGCCAATTCGCGATCCAACTTCTTGCTTAGATCCGTAACGATCGGAGCCGGTTCGCCAAAAGTAACCTTATATACACGACCGTTGCTACGGTCATGGGCGGATGCGTTCCCATCGTGGCAGGCCTGCATGTCGTACCAATCAATGACGTACACCTGGCCGTCGGGGCCGTAGCGCATGGCAAGCATCTGAGAAGCGCGATCTTGCGTGAGCAGAAAGTCATCGCCGTGACTACCGACCAATCCTGATCCTCTTGGCGAGAGGATATCTGCATTCAGTCTTTGACCATGGATATTGTTCATCATGATCTGACTGCGATAACGTTGCGGCCAGGCCCCTCCAAGATAGATCATCGCACCCGCGTGTGCATGACCACCTCCGTTGGAGTCCGACTTTTCGTTGCCAGAATGCGGGGTGTTCCCCAGGTAGTGAAAGTGATCGGCAATGGTCTTGATATCGTCGTAAGTATGCTTGTTAAAGTGCTCGCCAGCCTGACGGTGGTAACGGGCGCCCTGAATTATGTGGAACAGGTGAGGAATCACGCAAACGGTAGAGACTGCCTGGCCGTGGTCGTCGAAATCAACTCCCCAGGGATTGCTAGTGCCATGAGCGAATATCTCGAATTCGTGCCGCGTTGGGTGATACCGCCAAATCCCAGCGTTTAGTGGGGTGCGTCCGTTATCGCGCGTTCCTGGTTTCCCTACTCTCGAATGAGTGAACACGCCGTGACAACCGTACAACCAACCATCAGGTCCCCAAATAAATGAGTTGAGTGTTTCGTGGGTATCTTGATATCCCCAACCGTCAAGTAGCACTTGCGGTTTAGCATCGGGCAGATCATCGCCGTTGCGATCTGGGATAAACAATAAATAGGGAGCTGCACCAACCCACACGCCACCAAACCCAACTTCCAATCCGCTGACCAGATTCAAGCCTTCAGCAAAGACTTTCCGCGTATCTAGCCGCCCATCGCCATCAGTGTCCTCAAGAATCAAAATCCGATCTCGACCACTGCCTTCCTCGACACGCTGGGGGTACTCATAGGCCTCGGCTATCCATATGCGACCACGATCGTCCAGTGCCATGGCAATGGGTTGCTTCACATCGGGCTCGCTGGCAAACGGAGCTACGTGGAATCCCTCGGGAAGAATCATTTCCTGAGCCGCCCGCAACGCCGGTAGTCCGGCATGTGGATACTCGTCGAGTGGTAGTATTTGCTGCTGCTCTAATACCGATATCTGTGGCTTGTACTGATAGAATCGAAAGTGATCGAAATTGATGTGCCCCCATGGACCGCTGCTTTCGTCCACAATGCGAATGAATATTTCCTGTCCCTGCTGTTCGCGTAAATCGATTGTCACTGGCCGCATCTGTTCCGAATTGCGACCACTGGCAACAAAGATTATTTCTTCCGTGTCCTGGCGCACAATTTCAACACGGGTTAGATGAGAGCTGCCTCCCCCCACGTAAAATGCAGCGTACTGATGGGACACGGGAAAGCTAGTCGATTTCATCGTGCCTGTCGGTGCGTCGCCTTCCACCTCGAAGGTACCTATCCACCGATCACCTTGATGTCCGCTGATACTGGTAGGTCGACGGGCATGGACCGTGTCGCCCCAAATTGGTTGTCCCTTAAAGGCTGGACCACTTGCTATCCAGTCTCGGGAATCTCCTTTTTCGAAATCGAGGTTCAGGGGATGCCCCTCGACGTTTCTGGCAACAATTCCGTCCTCGGATCGATCTGACTCATTAGCGGCAGTATGCTCGTTGTCTTCCAGCGGAACTGGCTGCGACTCGTTCCACTCTTTCAGATCAACTTCTTTCGTGTGATGTAATAGTGCAAAGGTGCCTTTTTTGTTACCCACTACGAGATCGAGCCATTGGTCGCCATTTACGTCTTTTACGACTAGTTGCGTACCAACACCTGAATTGCTGTCTATTAAATAGGGAACGAATTGAACCTTGCCCTGCTCTCGCACTGTCTTAAACCAATAACTGACAGCCGGGTCGTGGCCACCGGGATCATGCCCTTGATGAGCCCAGAAACGTTTTCCAGTAACAATATCTTTAACGCCATCGCCATCGATGTCCGTCAGGGCAAGTGCGTGTAATTGTGAGAAGACGACACCATAGTCGTTTTCGTGGGGGTGTTCACCCATGATTGGGTGTTCGACGAATTCGCAAACTCCATCCTGGCAAACGTTTTCAAACCAGGCCAAGCCATAACCATGGGCTGACTTGCTGGTGACGACATCGTTGTCCCCGTCTCCATCCAGATCAGAAACCAACATTTGAGCGCCTCCATCGGCCGCGAACGGCACTTCGTGAAACGTCCACTCCGACCCCGAGATTAAACTCGGCTGCTCCCACCATCCAGCCTTTTCCAAGAGGTCAGCTTTCCCATCGCCGTTGACGTCTCCCACCCCCAAGCCATGGTTGAACCGGTCGTAACCCCGATCGGGAGAAATCGGCTGGAATTCCCACACCTCTTTGGGATCGTTGGTAGGGATTTCAGCGTATCCAAAACGGCCTGCTGTGTGGAAAACCAATTCAGGTTTGCCATCTCCCGTCAGATCGACAAAAGAAGGTGATTCATTGTCCACAGACGCAAATGCCAGGTGACGAGTCCAGTGGTCCGATCCACCACGAGGGTTTTCGTACCAGTATGCCTCTTTGCCTGGAAAACCGATAAGCAGGATATCCAACCACTGATCGCCGTTGATATCGAAAGTGAAAGTAAAGAAGTTGTCTGAGTAGCCATCGATAGAAAACGGCTTGGCTGCATAGTACTCTTTGCGTTCAGTAAAATCTGGTCCAGCATACCAGTAGGGGCCCGAGATGATATCCACATGCCCATCACGATTAAGGTCAGCCGCTGAGGCCCCCTCACAATAGAACTGGTCGGTCAGCTGTAATCGCTGAAACGAGTGTAACTGGTACGTAGGCTCCGCTAGCGAAACAGGTGCCATCGACAGAAATAGTAATACACAAGCCAGTGTTCGCCACATGTTCATCACGATCATTCTCTAATTGCCTCGATCAACGCTCAGTTTATGTGTGGAGATGGTATTCCGGTACGGCTAGTGATGGCAGGGGGGCGGACACCACTTTCAGCCGCATCGACCCGTAACGTGGTTGCTTGTGTAAATTCCGGTAGTTGCCGAATTTTTCCGCCTTGCATGGCGGACTCATGAGCCAGGATGCCTACGCAGGTCCAGTTGGCGCTGGTTGCGGCATTGGGCCATGGGTCGCGATCGGTTCGCAAAGCTTCGGCAAACTCGTTCACCATATGCGGGTGCGAACCACCATGTCCTGCACCTTGCAGAAATGACAGATGATCAGCATCGACAATGGATCGAGTAAATGGCTGGATTTCCTCTGGTAATCGGTGGGCAAAATCGGGAATCTCAACCTGCTCGGCGATCTCCGGTTCGGGACGTTTTGCCGTGTGCATGATATGCGACTCGCCTTCCACCAAAGACCACTCAAACGACTTCTTTGAACCATAGACATCGAAACTTTCGCGATACTGTCGGGCTGTGTCATAGAGAAACCGCCAGATATGGGCAGAGATGTCGCTCTCGGCGAGTTTAATGTGACATGACTCGACCGCATGAGGACAACCGCTAAGTTCGCGAATTTCATCTCGTACGCTGCCCGAGCCGAAACAAGAGACGTATTCTGCACGGCCATCGGTCAATCCAAGCACTGGGCTGACTACGTGTGTAGCATAGTGCATTGGAATCATCCGTTGCCAATATTCAGGCCAGCCATCCATGTCCTGAGGGTGCGAGGCTTGTAGATATTGGATTTTTCCAAACTCGCCCTTCTCGTAGAGTTCCTTGATAAACAAAAATTCGCGGCTGTAAACCACAGTTTCGGCCATCATGTACTTCAGGCCTGTCTCTGCAACAAGCTGACAAATCTTCTCACACTCGGCGACTGTGGTAGCCATGGGGACTGTACACATCACGTGCTTGCCTGCTTCCAGAGCAGCGATACTCATCCAGGCGTGATCACCGATCGGGCTATTGATGTGCACAAAATCGACGTCTCCGTCGGACAAGACTTGGTCGAATTCGGTATAGCGTCGCTCGATACCAAATGCGTCGCCCAGTTTATTGAGTTCCAATCTGTTGCGACGACACACTGCTAAAACGTTAACGTCGGGATGTTTTAAGTAAATCGGAATGAACTCAGCGCCAAACCCCAAGCCAACAATGGCTGCATTCAATGGACGTACATTGGTCATGGCTAGGTTTACTTCCTATGTGATTGAGCTGTCGCAGCGCTAGTAAATGGCAACGTCGCAGCGCTAGTAAATTACGACAAAGCGAGCTTGTCTACCAACGCCGTCATACCGATCATTTTTCCAAATTCTCCTCTTCCATTCTAGCCGAGGAGGACTACTGTAGAATGACAATTAGCGCATAACATTTGTGATTTATCACATGCGCGGAATTCGCTGAATCGAAGTTCCAATGCACTGTTAACAAATCATGGGAAAGAAAATGAGCAATAGACGCTCTGTGGCCCTGCTAATTGAAACCTCCAATGCCTATGCACGCGGGTTGATGGATGGAATCATCGCGTACCAAAGGGAGCATGAGCTGTGGTCAATTTATGTTGGAGAACAAGATCGTGGTGCGAAGCCACCAATTTGGCTCAAAAATTGGAAGGGCGATGGCATCATCGCCCGAATTGAAACCGAAGCGATTGCCTCAGTTATTCGCCGAACGAAGCTTCCAGTGGTCGATGTAAGTGCGGCTCGAAAGATAAAAAGTATTCCCTGGGTGGAAACCGACGACAGAGAGATATCCCGTCTGGCCGTCGAACACCTTGTAGATCGCGGGTTCGAAACCCTCGCTTTCTGTGGCGAACCCAATTTTAGTTGGTCGCGCTGGCGAGAGCAGAGATTTCAAGATTTCGCCAGGGAAGCTGGCTGTGAGTGTCATGTTTTTTCTGGAAAATCTCGTGGCGATGAGGACTATTCCTGGACCAAAGAGCGTAAGCGTTTGGCCAGCTGGGTGGAAAAACTACCAAAGCCAGCAGGTTTAATGGCTTGCTACGACTTCACCGGCCAGCAGGTGCTCGACGTTTGTCGGGAGTTGGATATTGCTATCCCAGAGCAACTGGCAGTGGTCGCCGTTGACAACGATGTTCGACTCTGTCGGCTGTGTACGCCACCACTTTCCAGTGTAATTCCCGACACACATCGGACGGGTTACGAGGCAGCTCAACTCTTGGATCAGATGATGCGGGGAAAGAAGGTGAGAGACGAGGCAATGCTAATTCCTCCGCTGGGTATCGCCGAGCGTCAGTCAAGCGATGTTTATGCGATTGACGATGAGGATATTGTCAGGGCGCTGCGGTACATCCGAGAGAACGCCTGTACGGGTATTACCGTAGCTGATGTTCTGAATGCAGTACCCCTTTCGCGTCGAATGTTGGAACATCGCTTTCAAAAACTAGTGCGCCGTACCCCTCATGCTGAGATTGTACGCATTCGCATGGTTCGGGCCTGCCGACTCTTACGCGAAACCACGCTCTCTCTTTCGGAGATTACCAACCGCGCGGGGTTTGCAAGTCCAGACTATTTCTCGGTGGCGTTCAAAAAGTACATGGGAATGACGCCCCGCAGCTACCGCGAAAAAGGTAAATCATCCAAACCGAGCAGATCTCACCTCAGCGAAGACTGAGCCTCAACCAGAAATCTTAGATTTTGCGTTTTCGAACAACTACAAAATCACAAGCAGCGTCAGGGGCGACTTGAGTGGCACAATAGAGTGCCAAAAACTAATACTCTGCTCTTTTCTAGCTGAGTCTCTCAACCCATAATCAGTCCGCATTCAATCTTTTCTATAGCTTTTTCCTGTACTTCCTGATCACAAGGTTATCATGACGCAAGATAACAATCGTCGTTTGTTCCTGGGCTGTTTTCTGGGTTGGTAGCCACCGCGTTTGGATTTGCCGTGCGTGCAGCTGCCTAGGGCGATTGGGGAGGCCATTTCGGCCTCACCGAGGAACAAAAGGGAATCATCAGCGGCGTTGGGCTCTATCCGTTCGCGATCTCAATTATCCTGTTTAGTCTCATTGTCGATCGCATTGGCTACGGAACCTCGATCGCCATTGCATTCTGTGGTCATATCGTTTCGACCGTGCTGACAATATTTGCGCCGAGTTATGAGGTGCTGTATGTCGCCACGTTCATCTACGCTTTGTCCAACGGCATCGTCGAAGCTGTGATCAATCCAGTTGTGGCAACAATTTACAAAGACAACAAGACCCATTGGCTCAATGTCCTCCATGCGGGCTGGCCAGGGGGACTCGTACTGGGAGGGCTGCTGGCCATTGTCATCTTGAAGGCAGGCGGAAGCCTGGGAGAGTCGCTGCTTGGCGAGCTGTGGCGGTGGAAAATGACCATCCTGCTACTCCCCACCTTGGCCTATGGCTTTCTCCTGTACGGTGTTAAATTTCCGACACAAGAGCGGGTTGAGGCAGGGGTCTCTTATCGAGCTATGCTGGTAGAGTTCGGCTGGGGAAGTGCCTATATCGTTTCCTTTCTGATCATCATGGGCATCAGCCAGGTGCTGACGGTGTTCAATTATGAACCTATCCATTGGAAGAGAGCATTGGCGTTTGCTGTGATTCCCGCGGCCATTTATGCCGTTGCGATTCGCAAGTTTGACCGGCTGTTTTTTTACTGCTTCTGCTGATCATGTTTGTTTTGCGTTTCTTTGCGGGACCTATTGTGCATCGCATTTCCCCGCTGGGTTTACCGGCCTGTTCCTCACTGTTGGCGACTATCGGACTCATCTGGCTGGGCAATGCTGGCACCAGTGCGGGTGTCCTGTTTTTAGCGGCAACTCTCTATGGCTTTGGCAAGACCTTCTTCTGGTCGACCACACTAGGCGTGGTATCGGAGCAGTATCCGCGTGGCGGAGCATTGCTGCTGAACACCATAAGTGGGGTCGGCATGATCGCCATTGGCACATTGGGGGCAACCTACATCGGCACGATTCAAGATCAAGACTTCAATCAGGCAGTACAAGCGCAGGCGTCAGACATGCACGATCAAGTGGCACAAGACAAGACGGGTCTCTTCCCCGATTACGTATTTATCGACAAGAGCAAGTACGATGCCTTTTTGAAGGGGCAGCAGGAGACGCTCGATGGTATCGAACGCGAGACCAAACAACACGCACTAGCCAAAATCGCCTATCTGCCTGCAATTATGTTTGTGTGTTATGTCGGCTTGATTCTCTATTACAAGTCTCAAGGAGGCTACAAGGTGGAAGTGCTTGTCGGTCACAAAGCAGAGGATGAAAAGTTCACCGGAGGTACAGAGGGACCTGGCGAGGCGTAGTCACGGCTTGGACGATCTCTCTCGGCCAGTCAGCCTGGGACGTCTAATGGCGAAGTAACCACGGGTTCTTTGATTGGAGTCGGCCACGGCTTCAATCCAACTACCTGTCTCACAGCACCGGTGAATAATATCGGTTCCATTCTCGTAGCTATACTTCGCTCGTAGCCTCACTTCTGCTTAGCCACATAGATGTAGTGCACCGAGGTGTAACGTAGTGAAACGAGACCCTAGGCCCGGAGTATTAGTGCACCGATCCAAGTTCGTACTATCTTCGGCGGACAATGAAAAACGGTGGCCCCCCAACTAGAGGACCACCGTCTATAAACTCGATAGGTAGTTGTTGGTTACTTCTTTCGGCGAACACCTGCCAGGCTGCCCAATCCAAGACCAATCAGAGCCAACGAAGTCGGCTCGGGAATCGGATCTGCAAAGACCAACGGTGTTGGAAAGTTATTATTGCCAGGATCTGAAAAAGCCCCCAGAGCAGCCGCTTCAGACGGCGACAAAGCATGATCCCAGATCATCGCCGTTTCAAGATGGCCCCATGCCGCTTCCCAGGCATTGTCTACCAGTAAATGGACTACAGGTGCGAGGGAGAACCTGCCATCAACGGGTTGGGCCGTACCATCCAAGAAGAGCACACCGTCGACGGAAACCTGGAAAGAGGATCCATTGTCGACTGAGATGACGATTCTGTGGGTGACCGATGGATCATAGGTCAGAGTGGAATAGCCCGTAGCGCCGGTGCCAATCTGATTGGAAGTGTTTTTGAACAAGTCGCCATCTGAGTTTCCTGCGCTTTTAACATCCCCATCATAGGTATCGAACATACTTACCCAATCACCAAATTTATGCGTCTGCCTGTAGTCCATGAGTATCGTGTACTCATTAACCTTGCTGCCGCCTCCATTGGGTGAGATGCCGTGCGGAACAGCGACGGCTCCCCAGTCTGACATTTGGATATTACCAGAGTCTTGCCAGAGAAAAGGATCAGACTCAGTTCCAATTTGTACCGCCGGCCCCGTAAATCCGGTCCCGGGATTACCATAGACATTCGTCACGTCATTGCCGATGGTTGCTTGCGTTGAAGAACCGTTCGAGAATAGCCACAACCCCGTGACCCCCGAGGGAACATTCACCGCCGCCGATGCCGAATTTGCTACCGCCAAGAGACAGGCGGCTAGTACGAATTGCTTCTTATTCATCAGTTTTCCTCCCAAACACTTCATGAGCTTTCCTCCAAAAAAGATGTAGAAAAAGTCGTCGAATCAAGATGAGCTGTCAGCCAAAAATCAATCTCGAAAGATCTAATCTCCGAAGATCAAATAACAAGATCAGGCCCTACATCCACAATGCTATTGGGCGCCCCCCGATTAATCTATTGAAATTTGCTAATAATTTGACGTGAAAAATAACATGCCATAACATTCATTTTATCCCGCTTCGCCATAGTCGATTTCGATCCTTGCCGCGCTATTATTGTTCGATTGATCGCCACGCGAACCGTGTTATTTTACACAGGAAATGGTTAGCATTTTTCAATTGACGTTTTGTGAGTTCTTGCTGAAGATCTACTAGAGAGAGGGAGTGGATGCCTTCTCGCCTATTAACGACTTGTCCCCCTTGTCATGTTACTACAACCTTATTTTCATAGGGCCTGAGGGTTCCGATCATAATTTTGAATAGGTCAGTTCCAGATTTCAGATTAGTTTTATTGTAGTGCCAATCCCATCGGGGAATTTGTGATCGACGAGACAATTGTGACCGCTTGAGAGAGATCGCATGCACGCGATTTTGTTCTTCTCGGAGCGAGACAATCTAATTACAGCAGCAAGAGGATCAGCAGAGCATGACAAGAAAATCGGCCCATAGCAGTTCTGGTAAAGCGTCGGCATTTACTTTAGTCGAACTCCTGGTGGTAATTGCCATCATTGGCGTTCTGATTGCTTTGTTATTGCCGGCGGTTCAGGCGGCACGTGAAGCGTCTCGACGCAGTTCTTGCCTGAACAAAATGAAGCAGATTTCGTTGGGCGTCTTGAACCATGAGGGTGTGAATCAGCGGTTACCGGCTGGTTTTACCACGGTCCCCTCCAACGACGTCAACCATACCTGGGCCTCCTATACACTGCCGTACCTCGAGCAGGCTGCCCTTTTCGGTCAGATAGATTTCTCCATCCCCTCCTTCCAACCCTGGGAGGAGGCCGGCAAGACATGCCCCAACGATGCTCCTTGGACTTACACGCAAATTAGCCTATTCCAATGCCCGTCCGATCAACCGACAGGCATTCATACTGGGACTGCCGCCTGTTTTGCTCACGGAAACTATCTAGCTAACCAGGGCTGGTGGGTGTGGTGGCAGGGCTTGCCTGAGAATACTCTGGAACTGTACAGAACTTCTGACCCAAGTAATCAGGGTATCGACAAACGGGGCCCGTTCGAAAAAGTCTATGGGATGGCAAACAAAGGTGTCGCGTTGAGAAAGATCACCGACGGGACAAGCAATACAGTAATGCTAGGGGAATGTCGACAGTTTCCCGGGGAGGACTCGCGCGGACTGCTCTATTTGGCAAGCTGTCTCTATTCTCACCAATACCTACTCAATACTCCGGCGGTCGACAGATTGGAATTCTGCGGCGATCGGCCTTCTGGAAAAGATGATCCTCTGGGAGAGCTCAACCCTGCTGCTCCCTGCGACTCAAGCAATATGGATCTCCCGCGTGGCCCCATGTCGCAGACCTCCCGCAGCCAGCATCCCGGTGGTGTGGCGGTGGCGTTTTGTGATGGCCATGTTGATTTCGTTACCGAAGATACCGAACTGGAAATATGGCGTGCTATTTCGACTCGAAGTAATGGCGAAACGGTAGGTAGTCTCTAATCCAATAGATTCTTAACCTGCAAGAGATAAGTACCCGAGATACTCGACATCCAAGATTCCCTGAGGAAGCAATAACATGAAAACAGCTAAGACATTATTCTTCCTGATAACATTCAGTGGCCTACTGTTTAATTTTTCCAATGCAGCAAAAGCAGTGGACCTGAGCTTTGCGGGCTCGCATAATGATATTGGCGGCACGTTTTTCCCAGGTGCAGGTCCGGCCAACGTGCAGAGCTATGTTGTTGTTCCCTGGCGTTCTGATTCAGCAAATAATACCTTCAGTGCTTCCAGCGATTCGGGCCAGCGTTACTATGGCCGAGATGGCTATGCCCTATTCGGCACTAGGTTTGACTATCCAAACGCCAATGCCACCTCAGGCGCGAGTGCCCATCCAGAGGATACTTTCTTCCCCTTGGCTTTTCCGGATCTCGTCGATCTACCCGACTTCGTCACT
The DNA here is from genome assembly GCF_007741515.1 of Adhaeretor mobilis. Classification (GTDB taxonomy): domain Bacteria; phylum Planctomycetota; class Planctomycetia; order Pirellulales; family Lacipirellulaceae; genus Adhaeretor; species Adhaeretor mobilis. Next base: position 2,586,703 of record NZ_CP036263.1, on the reverse strand, counting down.
TACTCAGAGGTCTTATCCAGCAAGGTCGCTGGCGGATATCCCTATGCTTTAATTGACGACCCAGCACTTACCGCAGGATACAGGGATTTCAATTGGGGAGATACACAGTCGCCCCCAGCCAACCCTGCCCACTCGCAAGCCCCTTATGTCAAGCAAGGCATTTTGGACGGCTGGGACCAATTTGGCCACGACCCGGCAAATTCAGATCCGAATGCTCTTCCTGCGGGTCGTTGGGGGTTTACTGTTGGCTCTGATGTGCCTTCAAGGATTCGTGTAGGTGTGATGACCGATGGCCTAGATAATGGAGGCTTCGCACCAAAAGAGGTTTTTCTGGGACACGTTTCTGTGTTAGGAAATGGCACCACCTACGATTCAGTAAGCTCGGGCACCTTGGTTGGGAATCGATTTGTCGACATGCACTTCTTCGACATCATAGATGCCCAAGACGGCGACACGTTTGCTTTCGGCGTGAAGGCCAACTCCGGAGTCTTTGGCATTTCGGGCGTTTCCGGTTTCTCTTTCGATGTGATGCCCGACCTGGATGATGCGGATTTCGATGGAAATGGGAGTGTCGGGGGTGAAGATTTTCTCATCTGGCAGCGGGGCGTCGCAACTGGCACGACTCATGCAGAAGGCGACGCCAATCTCGATGGTGTCGTGGACAGTGGAGACTTGGCGGTGTGGGAAAGCCAGTACGGGACGACGCTCCTTGCCTCCGCAACGTCAGTGCCTGAACCCACGAGTCTCTTGCTACTTCTTTCGACCCTTCATTTTTGGGGGAGAAGATTCCGCCTTTAGGTTGAGGCTTCGATATTTGAGCCTAGAAAGAGAGAGGTATTAAACTGCGAGCGGTAATTGCTCACAGAACGATGCACAGAATATTGATTTGCAGGATTGTCATTGCTCAGCGAAGGCGGCTATTGATGATTTCTACAACAGCTAACAGAGTGTCACATTCTGCAGAAGGGGAATTTCAATGGGGGAATCTTATTGGAGGGCTGTTTTCCTGACGCTCGCTCTGCTTTGCATTAGCGAAGCAGCCTGGGCGACAGTACCTCAGACCCAAAATGTGATTCTAGTTACTCTCGACGGATTGCGACCGGAAGAACTGTTCTCTGGCGCCGAGCAGCGTCTGATCGACAAGGATATTGGCGGCGTCAGCAATCCAGCAAAACTTCGCAAAGCCTTTTGGCATGAAGACCCGCTTGTTCGACGCAAGCGACTCATGCCTTTTCTGTGGAGCGTTATCGCCAACGAAGGGCAAATATTCGGTTCGTCCGACGACGACTGCGAAGTGTGGGTGAGAAACGGAAAGTACTTTTCCTATCCCGGTTACCAAGAACTGCTTTGCGGCTTTCCAGACGCGGCGATCGACTCGAATGACAAAATCTACAACGAAAACACGAATGTCCTGGAATGGATTCACGATCGGCCTGAATTTTCAGGTAAGGTCGCCGTTTTTTCTTCCTGGGATACACTGCCATACATCATCAATTCTAAGCGGAGCGGAATCCATGTTAACTCCGGATGGCAAGAGTTCAAACATGGGGCCGATCCGGTCCGACGCGAAATGCTCAATCGTGCGGTTGGCGAGACACCTCACTATTGGGAAAACTCTCGTTTCGATTACCTGACCTTTGCTGGTGCCCTCGAATACACACGTGAGCATCAGCCCCGCGTCCTCTACTTGTCGCTGGATGAAACCGACAGTTGGTGCCACTCGGGTCGTTACGATCTGTATCTGGAAGCAGCCAATCGCTGTGACCGTTTCTTGCGCCAACTTTGGGAGTTCACACAGAATTCGGAGGGGTATCGAGGCCGAACCTCGCTGGTCGTGGCCGTCGACCACGGACGTGGAAGTGGACGCGAAGGCTGGAAGAACCACAGTGCTGATCTTCCCGGGTCCGAGCGGATTTGGATTGCCGTTTTAGGCCCCGATACGCCTGCCTTGGGAGTGCGCAAGAATGTAGAAGCCAGTCAGGGGCAAGTAGCCGCAACCGTGGCTGCTCTGTTGGGACTCGACTATTCCGGGTTGGACAACAGAATTGCTTCCCCGTTGCCGGGCGTTCTTCCTGCAAATATCCAATTCGATTCTCTAGCGGACTGATAATCGCAGATCTGGAACCCAATGATGAACCACATTCGCTTCACCATACTTCAGCAATGGCCTTTTGCGCTAGTCTACCGCTTGGCGATTTTGCTTCCATTGGCATTCTCTTGCAGCAAAGCAGCATGCGAGGTGTTACCGATCGACCCGGGATCGTGGACGTTAGCCGTCTTGCCAGATACGCAAAACTATACCGAATTCAACTACCCTCACTTTACTACGCAAACACAGTGGATCGCCGACAACGCCGTGTCCCACAATATCAAGTATGTAATTCACGAGGGAGACGTCACCGAACACAATTCTGTAACCCAGTGGGACCGTGGACTCACATCCATGAATCTACTCAATGGAGTGGTTCCCTATGCGATTGCAACGGGTAATCACGACCATGGCCCGAGCGGTTTTTCCGGAAACCGAGATAGTTTGTTCAACGATCCCAATTACTTTGGGCCAGGATCTCCCTACGCCAACCAGGCATCAGTCGGTGGCTTCTTCGAAACAGGCAAGACAGATAATTCCTACCATACCTTCAACGCCGGAGGCCAAGACTGGCTAGTTTTGGCTTTGGAGTGGGCTCCACGTGATGAGGTTGTGGTGTGGGCCGATCAGATTGTTCAAAATCACCCCGACCACCTAACGATGATGGCGACACACGCCTACATGTACTACGACGAAACCCGCTACGACTGGGCCACTAAAGGGGGCAGCCAGTCGTGGAACCCACACTCTTATCCGCTGGGAAGTAATCCTGCCGAAACCGTCAACGACGGTCAAGAGCTGTGGGACGACCTCGTCTCAAAGCATGACAACTTCCGTATGACCTTTAGTGGGCATGTCATCGGCGATGGCACCGGCTTTCTCAGCAGTACTGGCGACATGGGGAATGAAGTTCACCAAATGCTGGCAAATTATCAGTTCAAACAAGAGGGTGGCAATGGCGACATGCGACTGTTGGAATTCAAGCCAGATGGCAAAACAGTTGTCGTTCGCACTTATTCGCCGGTGCTTGATCGTTACGACGCAAGCTACGACCAAGAGTTCACGCTCAGACTGAACGAGTATCACGAACCGCTGGCACCGGCCATCAACCAACACGCCGTAGTAGCCAATCTGCTCGTTGTCGGCGATGCAGCTCCTGGAGGCAATACTGTAGGAGCGATCACTGTGCCCCAGTCTTCTCTACCCGGAGTCGGCACCTTGCAATTGAATCGGGGAGATTACGAAATCTCCGTTGACGGAAGTGGACTCGTCTATCAGCGTGGCATACTACTTGCGTCGATTACTCAGAACTTGCGAGATGGTCATCGCGCAACCGTTGAAGCAGGACGCAATAGCTATGGCGGGGGATTGATGGCGTTGTCTCTTACCAAAGCAGGGCTCGCAGGCGTCACCGAAGTCAATTTTAACAACTCTGTGGCATGGTTCGATTTCGAGGCAGGTTGGCAAGGAGCGCATGTGAATTCCAACGGCACCTTGGCCACCGATGCTTTCAATGAAGTGGAGCAATCCATGCTTAACAAGCAAGGGCTAGGAAGGTACTCATTGGACCTTGGCGTCAACTCGCAATCCGAAGGGCTTTTGTTCGCCATTGGCAATAACAACAGTAATACTGTTGTCCAGACCGCGCCATACTCCGATGGAAGCGGCTGGGACATGCGCGTCCAACACAACGGGGCCGCTTTTTCTGCAACGGGGGTGGATCGCAACTTCAGCTTTATCTATCTCCCTTACGATACCGAAGGGATGATTGGTGGACTCTACGACGGAGCGACCGATTCTCACATCTCTTCGGCAGGCGACTTTACCATGTCGCGTCTGTCCACAGGAGAGTATGAATTGACCATTCTCGGTGAAACACCCGAAACGGGCATGCTCCTACTGACGATCAGCGACGAATACTTCGATGGCTCCATCACAGCACCAAACAACAATCTTTTGAGCTACGAACCGACACTCTCAGATACTTTTCTGATCAACTCGGTCGACGCATCAGGGCTGATACTTGAGGACTCCAGTTTTTCATGGGCTTTTATCAGCTTCGACGATCCGATTGCTCCTGCAACCGGACCGTCGGCAGACTTCGATGGCGATGGCGATGTCGACGATGCCGATCTCTTACAGTGGAAATCCTCATATGGTGTCGACGCACTGGCCGACGCCGATAGCGACGGTGACAGTGATGGTCAAGATTTCCTTGCCTGGCAACGGCAGTACACCGGTTCGCTAACGGTCGCGACGACAGTCGTCGAGCCAAGTTCGCTCACACTCCTTGCACTTTTGTCAGCTTTCATGAAACGTATTCCAAAGTGAAAACGCTAAGCGTGGAACGACGATGACCAGCAGAGTCGTAGGCAAGTGATTAGATTCGTCGGAGGTTCCTAGTGTCATCGCAGTAAAGACATCTGTATTCCAGAGCTTCCTTAGCATAAGTCTGTGACTACACGTTTACTCGGGACAGTTTGTCGATGACTTTGTTTATTCGTCGATCAGGGAGTAAAACCCGCGTGGCATTTGCACTCAAGAATCAACAGCTTTTCATGGCTGTTGTTGTGTGGCTAGGTGCGAACCTCGGCACAGTCTCGGCAACTGGCTCTATTTGGGATTTCGAAGGAGACCTCGGTGCCTCGCTGGGCAGTGGAGTGATGACTTATCGGGGCAACACATCGACGGTGACTCAGTTTGGCACACCTGCCAGTTTCGGTTTGCCATCCCTTTTCGGTAATACCGACGCAGAGCAAATCATGGCGTTCCCTGCGGCGGATTCGACTCAGGGCTACGCCGTGGCCCACAATGCGGGCGCCGCTGTGGACGAGTACACGATGATGTGGGACGTACTCTACCCTGAATCGAGCGACGTAGCTTGGCGTGCCATGATGCAAACTGTTGATACCAATGGCAATGATGCAGACTTCTTTGTTCGGAACGTTCCCTGGGGAGGCGTCGGCATCAGCAATGAATGGCACGTAGATTTCTGTAAGTGTTTACGCCGAACTGACCTAGGCAAAAAAGGCCTCACTTGCACAGATGGTGTTGTCTAACACAACCATCGCTAGCAAGGAGGCCTTCTGATGGGCAATTTTAACCAAGATCGTTTTCAACAACAGGTCAGTTTTCTGCGACGCCAGTTTCTTCAAGACGGCGACTTGCCTTTCACCGATGTTCTTTCCGAGCAGATTGTTTCGCAAGCACTGACAGCGTCCAAGGTCGTTTGGAACGATAGCATCTACCCACCACTAGTAACGCTGTGGGTTTTTTTGAGCCAAGTTTTGAGTGCCGATCATTCCTGTCGGGCAGCCGTCGCGCGCTTACTTACGCATCGCCTATCCCAAGGCCAAAGTGAATGCTCGCCAGAAACTGGCGCGTACTGCCAAGCGAGAAAACGTTTGCCGGAGGAGTTTTTCTCCGATGTCGCACAAGAGACAGGGCAAGCCCTTGATCATAGTGCTCAATCGGACTGGCTTTGGAAGAACCGTCGCGTGTATTTGTTCGATGGCTCCACGGTAACGATGCCCGATACGCCTGAGAATCAGAATGCTTACCCCCAGCATGATTCGCAGAAACCGGGTCTCGGCTTTCCGCTGGCACGCATCGCCGCCATCTTTTCGCTTTCGTGTGGCGCGATCATTGACCTGGGGATCTGTCGCTACGCAGGCAAGGGGCGAGGCGAGTTGAGCGTGTTTCGCGCGCTCTGGCACTTCTTTCGCCCTGGCGACGTGGTGCTGACCGATCGCCTCTATTGCACGTGGCGAGAGCTATGCACGCTCAAGCAGCGAGGCGTCGATTCGGTCTCTGGGCTGCAGGCGATGCGAAAGGCCGACTTCCGAAAAGGAAAGCGACTGGGTAAGGAAGATCACCTTGTTCAGTGGCCCAGACCGCAGATACGCTCGCTCAGTTGGCAAGCTCAGAAACTGCTACCCGAGTTTCTCACGGTCCGTGAATGTCGTATTCATATCAAGCAAGCTGGCTTTCGCAGCAAGACGATCGTTGTCGTAACGACGCTACTCGATGCCAAGGAGTTTACCAAAGAAGACATCGGGGAGCTTTATCGAGCACGCTGGAATGTGGAACTTGATCTGCGCTCGGTGAAACAGACCTTGCAGATGGACGTTTTGCGCTGCAAGACGCCCGAATTGGTCCGCAAGGAAATCTGGACACACGTCCTCGCCTACAATCTCATTCGCACGATCATGGCTCAAGCAGCAAGTAAGCATGGCATTCAGCCGCGCACGGTTAGCTTCAAAGGAGCTCTGCAATTCCTTGAAGAGTTTCAACGGCTGATTGATTACCAAGCGTGTCGAGGGGGTGCTCACCGAATGGTCCTTTATCAACAGTTGCTGGATTGCGTCGCCAGCCATCGTGTTGCCGATCGACCCGACCGATTCGAGCCACGCCTATTAAAACGAAGGCCCAAGCACTTTGCGTTTCTAAGAAAACCACGTCACGTGATCAAAAGCGAAATGGTGAAAGGAGTTAGGTAAATCTACGTGCCATTCGCATCAGCAATCAATATCACGGAGCGATTAAGCCGGGAGAGTGGAATCGCATTGCGCTCACGAGAGATGCTGGAGGCACGTGGAACAAGTATATCAACGGCGGCTACGTCGGCGAACAAGATGCCAGCAGTACTGGCTTCTCACTAGATCCCAGCTATCTGTTGTTTACTGACAATAACAGTGAAACCCAGCCAGGTTACTTGAGCAGCTTTCGTTTTGAAGATTATGCGATGACCGCCAACGATATCTTTCAGCTTGGCGGTACGCATGCGGCGGGTCTTGCAACGTCGGGGCAGACGTTGCAAGACCCGCGTTACGTAGAGCCCGGTTCATACACCATTGCTGTCTTGGGTGATACGCAAAACTCCAGCCAGTCACACCCCAACATATTCGACATGCAGACGCAGTGGCTGGTCGACAACAAGTGTTCGCAGAACATTCAGTTTGTGTTGCATGTAGGCGATGTCGTGAACATCGACAACACTAGCCAATGGGACGTTGCAGCCACTTCCATGAATACCCTCGATGGGGAACTGAACTACGCCATCGCGCCAGGCAACCACGATTGCTCTAGCAATAGAGCGCTTACCCAATTCAATCAGACAGACCGGTTCGGTCCCAGCTCAGCCTACGGCGGACAATCGACTCTCTCAGGCTACTATCCCGCCGAACCAAATAGCCGCACCAACACGTATCACACTTTCCAAGCCAACGGACAAGACTTTCTGGTGCTTGCATTGGAGTTCGGCCCACGCGACGACGTGGTAAACTGGGCGGAATCGATTGCAGACTCGCTTCCCAACCATCGTGCGATACTACTGACACACGCTTATATGTATGATGGTGGGCAATGGTTCGACGACACCGTAGATCCCAACGACCTTCAAGGGCGCACCTTCGATCAGATTCGCGACTCCGAAGTAAACCACACTGAGTCGATTTACAACCCCAGGAGATACAGCTGGGCTTCCGACGGAAACGACGGCAAAGACCTCTGGGACAAGCTGGTTAAGGAACGGGAAAATCTATCACTTGTGATTACCGGACATCAGTTCGACGAGCTCGATGGTTACCCCTATCTCTTAACTCAAAATAATGAGGGTAAAGACGTCTATCAAGTGCTTGTCAACCAACAGAATCGAACCAACGGTGGTGATGGCTGGATTCGACTCCTTGAGTTTTCTCCGGACGGCGAGACCGTGACTGTGAAAAGCTACTCTCCCTATCTTGAAGAGTGGAGCTACGCATCGGACGAATTCTTCACCATCCAACTTGCACCAATTATGGAGCCCCTTCCTGGCGACTTTGACGAAGATGGCGATGTCGATGGCGAAGATTTCCTCCTCTGGCAACGTGGCGGGGCACCCAACCAGCAAAGCTCCGAAGACTTTGTCGCTTGGAAATCGAACTATGGGACCGCAGCGTCCCAAATATCAACCATTCCCGAGGCTTCGTCGCTCTTCTTGCTCACTAGTTCCGCGTTTATACTGGGATTTTGGTCCAGACCAAGGCGCAGCATTTAATGAAGTATTTTTTGACTTACTTAAGAGCGATTTTAATCGCTTACCTCGCACTGTGGGGTGGCGAGCTGCAGGCGATCAACATCCTGTTCTATGGCAATAGCTTTACGAACGGTCTCGGCAGCACAGAGAGTGTGCCGAATCTAGTGCGAGATATTGCCACCGCGGCGGGGCATACAACTCCAACCGTGGTTAACGCCGCCAACAACGGCTCCAGCTTCACGTGGCATCTCGCCAACAACGCTGGAGTCATTAGCAGTGGGTTGCCGATTAGCGAGCAATGGGATTTCGCCGTCTTGCAAAACTTTTCGACAACACCCACTCACTTAGGAAACGTCGCGCAACATCGGGCTGATTCGGTATCGCTGTATCAACAGATTGCCGCTCACAGCCCCAGCCACACCCCAGTGCTCTACGAAACCTGGGCCCGTGCTCCCGGGCATAATTACTATACCAGTGGAGTGCCCGACTTTCCGGGCGGTCCGTCCGAGATGCAAGCCGAACTTCGTAACGGCTATCTGCTTGCAGCCCAGGACATAGACGTGTCCACCGGCGGTCGAATCGCCCGCATAGCTGAGGTCGGCTCTCGCTGGGAGGATGCTAATTGGGACAATCTCCACTCCGATGATTTATACCATGCCCAGAACCGAGGTACTTTGCTGGCCTCTTTAGAGATCTACTCCACTATCTACCAACAACAGACCAGTGGAATCGATTTGAGCAGCGTCTTGGGGGAACTGGGACTCAGCCTCTACGAAGGCCAATTCCTCACTAGTATCACTGATGGGCTCATTCCACCCGATCCGCCTGCCCCACCAGACCAAGTAACGCTCAAATTCGACTTTGGTGAGACGGGAAGCCCTGATCCAAAGTACAACGTTGTGCCTTGGAATGCCCAGGATATCGAGAAAACCATAGATTTTGTAACTGGTGTGGAAACCGACATCAGCCTTACCATTTCCTCTACCGCCGGTTTTAACGAAGCCGGTCACAACCCAAGCGGCACGATCAGTGCTGGTTCACCAGCCAGTGATTTTTTTAATTTCAACGCGACCGCAGACAGTCTGTTTGGGCACGACTCCAACTTCAACGTTGGCGAGCCACGTTCCCTGGTTGAGTACACCCTCTCAGGCCTTGACCAGAATCAGTCGTACGACTTCACCTTTTTTGCGTCTCGACTCGGAGCGTCGGACAATCGCGAAACGCAGTACGATGTCGCCGGAGACAATCTCGGCACGACTTTCCTAAACCCAGCTGAGAACCTAAACAACATCGCCCAGCTATTGGACATCATTCCGGACCCAAACGGAGAGATCACTCTCACCATTCAGAAAGGGCCGAACAACACTAACAGTGCAGGTTTCTTTTATTTGGGAGCCATGGACATGACTTCAAGCTGGGTGCAATTAGCCGATTTCGATAGTGACTCTGATGTCGACGGCTCCGACTTCCTAATCTGGCAACGCGGGTTTGGAATCAACAACGGCGCGACATTGTCTCAAGGTGATGTCACTGATGATGGAGCTGTGGATGAGGAGGATTTGCGCCTTTGGAATTCGCAATACTGTGCAAGCTCTATTCTCCAGCCTTTGTCCTCAGATCCAGTTCACGTGGTACCAGAGCCAAAAAGCTTATATCTGCTCGCTTTTGGGCTCGGCATATTTTCACTAGGACCGTCGTGTGCAAAAAGTTTGTCACAGTACGTCACGATCTCTTATGAGGTGAGTCATCAGTAGGCTGTTCTCTCGAGCCTACGTCCTGTTCAATTAAATAGTCGCACAAAACCATCCTGTTTTGTAGTTTGCGGGCCATGATGGCTATATGGAATCTATCCCATTAATTGTCGTTTCCAAGCAAAAAGAGTGGACAGCACTGTGATGACGGAAATTCTTCCCCGAAGCCTCACCTAGCGGTTGCGCGCTTCGAATGATTTCACCGACGCGGGATCTGAGCGTTGCTTCACAAGCTGCTCCAGGCGTCATCTCCGCATGAAACTATTTGATTCGCAAAGTGACTGAAAACCAAAACTGCCGTGCGATCAAAGCGAATTTAATTTCTCAGTGTGTTTGCACCTATTTCGCAGACAATTTCATGCTCAGACGTCGTTTCGTGCATTAGTGGCTAAAGATCTGACGGTGGGTACGCCAGTTCGCGTCGAGCCTGCGGCGGCTGCCATGGCATTTCCATGGGGGTGATGAAATCGCTCGTAAGCCAACTGTTCGACTTGCACTTCCGTGAACTTGATCGCAATTATCCCAAAGTCTCCGGTCGTGGGGGGATACTGTTACACAACCGGAGTTTAATCTAGACTGCACTTTTTACTCAACTCCGATCCGTGCTGGGTAGTGCCCCCCTTATGAAGGTTACGGTCAGGGAACGCTTGGCAGCTATCGAATCCTTGCCGGCTGGTCTTGCCATCGACGGCTGCCGAAATCGTTACCTCAGCGAGTATCGTACTCAGCCACTCGGAAAAGCATCTTGCAGTTCTGCCAAAGAAAACTTGGCCAAGGTGCGACTGAGCGTCGTGGGGTGTGGCGGGCGGCGACGCGTGAAACCAAGCGTCTTACCGATCAAATGCCAATGGGCTTTGGCCCACCGATGCAGCCCGGCAAAATCGTTGGTGCGACAGCCCAAGCCGAGCAAGGTTAGTCCCAAAATGGCGGAAAATGGATGTCGAACACCGCGCGGTTGGCGAGGATCGCTCACTTGGGACAAGGCGGCCATCAGGGATGGCAAAACGGTAGGTGCAGGCATAGCTGGCTCCTTGAGCTAAAGCCCATCGTGTCACCGAGTTCGGAATGCTCAGGTAGTATCGCAGACGCGACTTTGCAATCGTCCTGCGTCGGGACGCCGCCGAGTTGATCAGCTGACGTCGCTACGCTAAGTTGGCTGAAGAGCGAGGCCACGTTTTAACTATCAATGGGACATCCCCAGAAAAAAACACGAATTCCCAAGGTCACGCAACTCGCAATACAATAGAACCTCACAGCTCGTTGACAAGCCTTCGCCGGCCGTAAAATACCGATGGTTACCCCATGCCCATCTGCAGATTGTTTTTGGTACTCTGCCTCTTTCTCGCGAATTGGTCAGCAAGCGCATCCGCCTGCCCGTTTTGTAGTGCGGTATCGCAGACGCTGAGCCAAGAAATCGCTGAAGCCGACGTGGTAGTGATCGCGCAGCTAGTCAATTTGCCGGTCGAAGCCGACCCCAACAGCGACGATCCCGCAGGACTAGACCTCGACGATCCAGACATGGGCATAGCGGAATTTGAAGTCGTCGAAGCTATCCGCGGCGACAACCCGCCAGTTGCGGGCAGCACGATCGAGGTTGTTTTTTTTGGGAGCAACGAACAGAAGAAGAGTTTTTTGATCAGCGGCATCGCAGGTAGTCAGATTGATTGGACGACTTCGTTGCCGCTGACTAATCGAGGCATCGAGTACGTGAGGCAATTAGGCAGTTTGCCAGAAAAAGGAGCTGAGCGGCTAGCCTTTTTTCTTAACCACTTAGAAGACGAGGATCCACTACTGGCCCAAGACGCCTACGACGAGTTTGGCCGGGCGCCATATGCGGACGTCGTAGAAGTTGGCGATCAGATGAATCGCCAGAAGCTCATCCGTTGGATCGAGGACTGTCAGGTCGGCCCTACGCGGCGACGACTCTATCTCACGATGCTTGGTACCTGTGGACAGGCAGAGGACATTGCAATTTTAGAATCGTTGCTGCTGTACGACGATCAGCAATTCAAGCCAGGCATCGCTGTCAGTTTGGCGATGATGTCCAATACGGGGCCAGCGTTCGGCGCGTCGGTTCTCAACGAGATGGTCAAGGCAGATGTGAGCCGCAAGCAACAATGCCTCGACGCACTAATCGCCGCCTACCTGAAACTCCGTGGACCTGACGGCTTGCAGCTCATTGAAGAGCGGTTTCTTACCAACCCAGCTGCCGAATACGCGCATGTTTATGCGGCGATGATGGCGCTACGATTTCATGGCGAAGAAACCGACTCGCTCCCTCGTCAGCGATTGTTACAGTCGATTCGACTACTGTTGGACAACGAGGAAATCGCTGACCAGGTGATTCGCGACTTGGCACGCTGGGAGGACTGGAGTGTCATGGATAAACTAGTTGAAATGTTTAAGGCCTCGGAGGAGGATGCCTGGGTTAGACAGCCGGTAATTTCGTACCTGCTGGCAGCCACAGAACAACACAACGAGATCAGCGAGCGAGCATCTGCCGCGCTGGCCGACTTGGAGCAACTAGACCCTCAGGCGGTGAAACGAGCACGTAGCTATATGGCGTTTGGCCTGCTGGCCAGAGTCAGCGGCAAAAAGAGGACCGAGAAATCCGCAAGCACCGAAGTTGAACCCGTGAAAGATCTCGACAAGCAGGACAGAACTGGTGCGGCCGATGTTGCTACGGCCAGTAAACCGCTCGTTGAAGATGCCCAACCGGTAGCCCCCCAACCGACGGCTGCCGAGCAATCTTCGTTAACGCCTCAGCCAGGAATCAGCCGACTCTTGATAATCGGTGGGCCTCTGATTACTGGCGTTTTTCTATTTGGCATATTTGCTCTTCTGCTTCGCGGTGCCAACGTTCGATCTTCGCAAAATGACTCCTAATCGAAGAAACGGGCGTTGTGAACGACACCGATTTTGTACTGCTGGCAGGACCCGCCGCCACGTTCTCGGGCGACCGCTTCGTCGGCCGTGGTGCTGTGCCAACGGTGGCCATCGGCGAATCGTTAACTATCGGCCTGGGCATTGACGAATCGCTTCGCGTGACCCGTGAGTTGGTCAAGAAGCATCACCGCATGCAAGGTGGCAATCAGGTAGCGCAGTTCGATTACCGTTTGTTGCTAGAGAACTTTGGCGACACCGCGGCAGCTGTTCGTTTGTACGATCGTCTCCCTCCGGCCGAAGATGCGGAGATCAAAGTCTCGTTACTGAAATCGAATCCCGAGCCCGTCAAGGGAGACGCCAAGGAGCGTAAGCAAGGCATCTTGCGATGGCAGGGCAATCGCATCTAATTACGCTTGAATACTCGTGAGAATGGCTTGCAGTGTTTGGTTATTCCAACCTGCGCGGAGTCGTTTACCGCGCAGGCTTTCTTTGAGCGTAGTGTCTCGCTTGAGAATGGAGAGCGCCAAGCGACGCATTCCGGCAGCGATTTCTTGGCCGTTGCCTTTCCGAAGACGGCTTTGATCTTCTGAAAAAGTTACATCCAGCGACCAATGCAGTGAGTTCTCCACGCTCCAATGGTTACGAACATGTCCTGCTAGGGACCTGACCTTGGGGGGCAGGCTGCTGATGAAAAAGGAAGTCTCTTCGCTCAGCTTCTCTCCCGATTTACGATAGCGAAAAACCATGCCAACCGAGCGAAGGTCACGCCACTGCTCAGACAGTTTTGGGGGCGCGGGAGCGACGTAATACTCGCGACGCTCATCGCGGCCGTGATTCTTCTCCACCGTGACATGCCGACGCACGCCACGATAATCCTGATCGCCGTAGTCAATGAACAACTGGAGCAGTTGCTCATGCATCTTTTTTTGATTGCCTTTCACTTGCAAAACGTAATCAGCACCCGCTAGGCGAATCTTCTCAGCAGTTTGCTTCTGGCAATGCATCGCGTCGAGCGTGACGACTGCCCCTTCGATGGCCAGTATCTCCAAAAGCCGTGGTACGGCAGTGATTTCATTGGACTTTTGCTCCGTCGCGAGTTGTCCGAGCGAGAGATGAAGATCACTGGCCCACGCGTTGACCAGGTGCAAGGCTCCTGTGCCGGACGCTTGGTCGAAAGACCGGCGAAGTGTCATGCCGTCGATAGCCACGGTCTGGCCTTGCAGATCGAGTTGCAGGCTGGCAACCCAGTTCGCTAGGCAGTGGTAGAATTCTTTGGTGTCCAGCAGCGAGAATACGCGACCCAACGTGTCGTGCGAGGGAATGCCATGCTCCAGAGGCAACCAGGTGCGGAACCAGTCGATCTTCTCGTTGCCAAATCGCTCGACATCGGCCCACGAGTCGGCTCCACAGATTGCGCCGCACAAGGCGATAGCCACGATGTCGCTGAGCCGATGTCGCTTGGTCCGTTCCATGCGAGGATCGGTAAGTTCCTCGAAGTGTGTAAGAATGACAGGGGATTTTGTAATCGCCATACGTCGACCTCCGTGCTAGAAATGCTATCGGCGGTTAGATTCTGACCCAACCGCTGAAATGACTTCTACGCAGAGATCGATGTATTCCGTCATTTAGATGCGATTGCCCTGTTCTGCCAGGGGCTACCTGGCGCGACATACAGTGTCTCTACCTCCAGCTTTGCAAGCCACTCCTGTACTCACTTCGCGATGAACTCAGGACCATTGTCGCTACGGATGTGGTTCGGCACACCACGTATCGCGAACAGCTCGGCCAGCGTGTCGAGGACATCCTCGCTAGTGATACTGCGGTCAATCTTCAAAGCGAGGCATTCTCGTGTGTACTCATCGACAATCGACAGGCACTTCAACGTGCTGCCGTTGGTCGTCCGATCAAAAATGAAATCCCAAGCCCACACGTCGTCCTGATGCTCAGAACGACGATGGCAGCAGCCATTCTAACTGACGCCCAAACGGCGTCGTTTTCGCTCTTTTTGAGGTACTTTCAAGCCCTCCTTTCGCCACAAGCGATAAACACGTTTGTGATTCACCTGCCAGCCTTCCGCTCGCAGTAGCGCCGTAATTCGGCGGTAGCCGTAACGGCAATGCTGGCCGACTAGCTCCAGCATTCGTTTGAGAAGTTGAGATTCATCATCACGCGGCTTCGCCGCGTAACGCTGGCTGCTACGCGGCTGATCGACCGTTGAACAAGCCCTGCGTTGGGAGACCTCGAACTTCTCTTGAAGTTCTGAGGCGGCCGCACGCTTCCGAGCAGGGCTTACCAGTTTCCCTCTGTCAGGTGCTTCAGCTTCTTGATGTCGAGTTGCTGTTCAGCCACGATCTCTTTCAGACGCTTGTTCTCGTCTTCAAGCTGTTTCAGTCGCTTCGCTTCTTCGGCCTTCATACCGCCGTACTGAGCACGCCAGCGGTGGTAGGTCGCTTCGCTAATCTCCAAGGCTTGCAGCACCGCTGCCACGTCTTTGCCCGTGTTGAGCATCACGTCGGCGTCGCGTAGCTTCTTGACAATCTGCTCCGGCGAATGCCGCTTCTTGCGTTTCTGGGACATCTGGAGTCTCCTGGCCAAAATTGGCAGTTAGACTCTCACACACATGGACTAGGTTTTGGGGAGCAGGCCAAGGTTTCACAAGTGGGGGCAGGTCAACACGATGGCGTGGGTTCACAAAACTCCACATTGCTCTACGAGCAACACGCGGATTTCGAAGTAAATGTGGGGTAATGTTAAGCTCTCATGACTAGTGGTACTAGTTTTGAGTGGCACACCATGCTGAGAGAGAGATGGTTTTGGAAGACCTTTCGCTACTCGTGCGGAGGCTGATAAGCAGGACAACAAATCTATTCTTCCCATTCGAGAATCAGCTTATCTTGCAATAGGTGCTCGCGAAGAACCTTATAGTCCACTTCTTGCACAGGGATGTCCGCATTGATTGCCAGAGTGGCTGCAATTCCGGCTGAGTGGCTCAACGTCATAAAAACAGGTTCCATACGAATCGAGCCGAATGCGACGTGACTCGCCGAGACGGCAAACGTCGCATAGAGATTGTCGCATTCCTCTTGCCGAGGTGTGATTGCCCCGTAACCGATTGGGTAGGGTTGCTTTACGCCGACGCCAATGCTTCCTTCGTTTACCGGTTGTTGTTTATAGATCAAGCGTCTGACTGCATGGAGATCCACATTGTAGGTTCCCAAGCCAATCGTTTGCGGGGCCACTTGCTCGCCAGTGACATGACCTTCAGTCATCACAAAGTCGCTGACCATGCGACGGGCCTCGCGAACATACAATTGGTGAGGCCAACCGGCGTTGTCGATAAACTCATCGCGACAGAGTCCAAATCGCTGCATCTCCTGACGAACTTGCGGAGGCGACTGAGCACTCGTAGCGAGAAAGTGGAAGAAGCCCCTTAAGTAATCCTCATGCTGCTTGGCAATCCGAGCGCGTTGCTGAGGATTGGCATTCGGATACTCGTCGGCGCCACCGAGGAAGTCTGTCGAGATCGCCCAGCGATTATTGAAATCGTACTTGCCGTTTTGGAGAGGGTCGTATTTCAAGAAGCTACGTAGCGTCAGTTTTCTTCCAGCAGCTTCGCGGGCGACGATCCAACGGGCTAACAACTCGTAGTGTGCAGGGTCGTATTTCTCAGGAGGTTCGATAGGCAGTCGATTCTCCGGCTGATCGGTGAGCGTTACTCGATAGTTGTAGCTCTGCACGCGATTGTCCGCGACTCCGCGTTTGCCAAGCCGCTCATCCTTCAATAGATACGGAAGTACTCCGCTTGCTGGTTGCCCAGGCTCTCGATAGGGATCCACCTTGGCTTGAAACTGACCGCCTCGCGGATTCGTTGCGGGAGGCTGCACGCCGTTGATCGTTTCGTCGTATAGTGCATTCGCCTCGCGCCCGACGGTATAGCTAACGCCGGCTGCTGCAAGCAAATCTCCTTCGTAGGTGGCATCGATAAAAATGCGAGCCCGAAAGACATTGCCGTTTTTCAAGACTATTTCATGGATGCGGTTATCTTTCTTGACGACGCTGACCAAATGCGAACCGAACCGTAAGTCTACGTTGGCTTCTGCCGCAAGTTGGTTAAAAACTTGTTCGGCAACTTTGGGCTCGAACGCGAGCGATGGCGGCTTGGCGAAGTCGACGCCTGAGCGCGTTGGATCGTCGCTTCGCGGAGGCTCTAACTCAGTCCCAGGCGCCATCTTGTAGTGCGCTCCGATACGTCGGTACACCTCCTGGGCAATGCCGCCGACGGCTCGGATGCGTTCACCAGAACTGCCAATGTCAGTCCAGCTGAGTCCGCCCGACGTCATTCCGCCTAGATGCCTACCTGGCTCGACGAGGATCACCGACTTGCCGGCGCGACCGACGCGAACGGCCGACGCCACGCCCCCGGAGGTTCCCCCGTAGACAAGAACTTCTGCCTGGTAAACCTGGGACGAGCGGGCGTTGTCGGTAACGCCGAGAAGGCTCACTGCTAGTACGATCAGTAATATACGATGGAGAAGCATGCGGCAGTTCCAACTAGAATGATTGATGTAGAGAGATAATAAATACGCCCCGTAAGCAAGTAATTCAGAAAGCGTGGGATGGATAACCGCAGGGGGGCATACTGGAGCACGACGGGCTGGCGCGAACTAAGATTTCACAACGTCACGTCAGTAGACAATTTGGATGCAACAGGCGGTTGTCACACTTTCCCCGCTGCCATGAGTTGCGAGTCTAGCTGTTTTTTGTAGGAAGCGGCTTTCTCAGCGTCTTCCTGACAAGTTGCGCCGAAATAAATCCAGCCAAGAGCTTGGCGGGTCTTGTCTGAGGTGTGATTGCCATCGGCCCAATGAATGGTCAGGCAATGGTGAGCAATCAAATCTCCGGCCTGGCAGGGGAAGCTGCGCGTATTGGTACGATCAAAGTGATTCCCGAAATCGAGCATTGCCTGCGAGAATCCTAGGGTGTTCGATTGACCGTGCCAACGCATGCCGTATTTGTGAGACCCCTGAACATAATTTACGCAGCCTTGCTCGGGTTCCACTTCCTCCAAAGCCATCCAGAGAGTTATTGCATGGTTTGGCTTGACGTGAAAGTAGAAACCGTCCTGGTGCGGCGGCGTCGGCAGACTTGCCCCGGGGGGCTTATTAAAATACTGCATATTTTGGGGCGTAGCAGCTTCGCCGAGGCAGACTTCGGCCAGCGTTTGCCACCTGCTGTCGATCATGAGCGATTTGAAAAAGGCGTCGTATTCATACAGCTCTTGCAGTTGCTTCAAAGAAGTCTTATCTGCCAAGTCTTCGTAATAGACGTGAGTCGCAGGCATTGTTGGCACAACTTCCTGAAGAACTCGCTGCATATTCTTCTGGATTGTCTCTAACTCCGCGCCTGTCGCGAAGCGAGGTATGTGAACAAACCCGTTCAGTTCGAACTCCGCTTTAATTCGCGCGGCGTGCTTTTTCAAATAGGAGCTATCAATCGACATCGCTTCAGTCTCCCTTGTGCCAGGGTAGTAATAATAGGTTCTGCCAATCACTCATTGGATGGGCACGCGGTCAATTGGTGTTGGGGGTCACCTGCAAAGAATGCAACTAAGTTCTTGACGGCTGTTTCAAGCAATCGACTGCGGGAGCTTTTAGTCGCCCAAGCGATATGAAGAGTCACAAAGCAATTCTTAGCTCTCGTTAGTGGATGTTCAGCTGGAGGGGGTTCCCGAAGCAGAACGTCAAGCCCGGCGCCGGCAATCCGCTCTGTATTGAGTGCGTGGGCAAGTGCTGTTTCATCGACCAGCCCGCCGTGTCCCGAATTGATGAGAAACGCCGTTCGTTCCATTCGTCCAATTCGTGCGGTATTGACCAACCTTTCGGTCTCTGGGGTGAGCTGGCAGTGTAAGCTGATGACGTCGCTTTCCACGAAGATCGCATCGAGGGTGACTGCCCGCACGTAGCCTGGCATTTCCTCAATGGAACGGGTGGCGACGATAATATTCATGCCGAATGCGTGCGACAGCTTGGCAACTTCTCGACCAATTTGTCCGAAGCCAACAATGTCGATCGTCAGGCCAGATAGCTCTATCAAAGGCGTATCCCAGAAGCACCAATCCTCTGCTGCGGCCCACTTGTCGTTACGAACCGCTGCGGCATGATCGCCAATCCTTTGAGTAAGATTCAAGAGATGAGCAAAAACCATTTGTGCAACGGAATCAGTGCTGTAGGTTGGCACGTTGGTTACGACGATTCCTTGCTTGGAGGCTGCCGCGACGTCGACCACATTGTATCCGGTGGCCAGTACGCCGATGTAGCGAAGTTCCGGAAGTGCGGAAATCGTCTCGCCCGATATCAAGGCCTTATTCGTGAGCACGATCTCAGCGCCTAGAGCGCGGCTGGCCACCGCATCGGGAGTCGTACGATCGTAGACGGTACAATCCCCCAGTTCTTCCAGGCGATTCCAACTCAAATCGCCGGGGTTGAGAGCATATCCATCGAGGGCGACAATCTTAGGTCGAGACATGGTTTACCGAAATAATTAAATCAATAGAGGTGATGGAAGCAATTTGTGGCTGCTAGTACTGATCCCTGTAAACTTAAATATTAACCAGGACTTCGTCCTTTGCGATGGATTGGCCTAAGCCTTCACGAAGCGTAGCAATGTCGCGCTGCATGGTTTGTTGGAAGGCGATGATGTCGCCTGCATGCAAAATCAAATTCGCCCCTCGCTGCATCCAGCGGATTTGAGCCGCGGTATGGATCTGCTGGTTGAAGCCTGCATGAATTCCCGCACTCACTCCCGCCGCGCGGGCTTTCTCGATGATTTCATCGACGGCGGCAATGAATTTCGGATGATCGTATTGCTCGGGCACTTCCAAGCTCGTGGACAAATCGTGAGGTCCGATGATGATGCCATCGACTCCATCAACCCGAAGGATTGAGTCCAAGTTCTTCATGCCAGGGACGCTCTCGATGTTCAGAATCAAGCTGTTGCCGGCATTGGCTTTCTTGAGATACTCGGCGAGCGTTCCGCCGACAGTTTCTTGTTGGTTGAGCACGGCTTGCAGTTTCTGGCCCTTGAGTGGGCGATACTTTGCAGCTCCGACCAACGCGCGAACTTGATCGGCAGACTCGATATAGGGAACGAGGACGCCTGCCGCTGCATCGTCCAAGGCAACGGTCACGAGGTAAGGGTCAGGCGAAGTGATGCGCACGATTGGAGGGATGCCCAGAGCCCGATAGGTTCTGCACATCCACGACAAGCAACTGCGATCGAGCGCGATGTGCTCGGTATCGAGGAATACGTAGTCAAGTCCGATCGACTGAATAACCTTTGGCCAGACGGGGCTTGTCGATACGATTAGCGTCCCAAACAAAGGATCGCAAGCGCGGAGAGAGCTGAGGAATTCAATGTCAGTCATTCAATTTTCGACCTTTCAATTAAAAGACATATAGTTGGGAATAAGAGAGCGAATTCGTCTTAAGCTGCACGACCTGTAATATTCCCTTAAGTTCAGTGATATAACGATTGGCTTGCTCAACTTCGACTCCCCTCAAAAGCCAACGGGAGGTTGCTCGCCAATGTGTGCCCCTATGATCGAATACAGAGCCAAAACGACTCCATGCCTCGTTGAACCATGCTACGTTTCCAGTCGGGCGGTCGATTCTGATCTAGCTGCATCTGGGGGAGCCTTTCGAGCAAAGTTTGGATCGCGATGTGGGCTTCCAACCGCGCCAAGGGAGCCCCAAGGCAAAAATGGACGCCATACCCGAAAGCAAGATGCTTATTGTTCTCGCGGTGAAGATCGAGCTGTTCAGGATTATCGAATTGGCAAGGATCCCGATTCGCTGCGCCTAACATAGCGTAGACGAGTTGTCCTTTTCTCATTCGAATGCCATCAATTTCGACATCCTCACGGAGCGTCCGAGGTAAGCATTGGAAAGGAGATTCGTATCGCAAAAATTCTTCGATAGCTGAGGGATATAGGGAAGGATTCTCTTTGAGTTGCTTCAATTGCTCCTGGTCTTGGAGTAACAACCAGATCGCATTTGAGATGAGATTTGTCGTCGTCTCATGCCCAGCCACCAGCATTGCGCCGCAGGTGCCGATGATTTCCTCTTTGGTGAGGCGTTCGCCTTCCTCGTAAGATTGGACGAAGCCGCTAATCAGATCTTCCTGCGGGTGCGACGTGCGGTCCAGGAGAAGTTGCGTGAAAAAATCATTCATATTCCTCCATGCCTCCTGGGCTTCCAAGGCAGATTGAAAATCTACTTTCCCTGTACCTAGGAATCGCTGGATCGCCGCCGACCAATCTTTGAATTGATCGCGTTGCTCGATTGGCACTCCCAACATCCCTGCGATCACTGTAGCGGGTAAGGCGAACGCAAAGTTATAGATCAACTCGACTTCGGGCATTCCAACAAAAGAGTCGATCAGATCATCGGAAATTTGGCTGACCAATCTTCCCATCTCATTGACCATTCGAGGAGTGAAAGCATTGCCAATGAGTTTACGAAGCCTGTTGTGGCTGGGCGGGTCGGCTTGGACGAGTCCGCCTCGTTCGTAGTGGTTCTGCAGGTACGTTAGCTGCGCGAGCTCGTCAGTCGCCAGTGTTGAGAGGTACTCGGTGTAACGCCCGCCATTGGACAAACGCTTGAAATCCTTGAGGACGTTGAGCACGTCGTCATAGCGGGTAAGCACCCAGCCGTTCCACTTTTCACTCCAGTAAACGGGCGCCTCAGTGCGTAATAGGTCGAAGACTTCATAGGGCGACTCCACATACCCAGGTGTGAGTAGCAGGTCGTCTATTGATTTGGAATTGCTCAGCATGTCTAATTTTCTCGAAAGTTTTAGTTTTGGTTCTGTGGGTACGCACTTCTCGAATTGAACAACAATCAAGTGATAGAATGCCGAGTAGACTGCTGAGGATTCAGGAATGTACTGAATCGTGCATGCTTGCTTCGGCGATTTCTTCATGCCAGCCTTGTTGGAATTGCTCAGTAAGACGTTGAGCCTTTTCCGCGGGGACCGGTTGGTAGGGAGCACGCGTATGACCAGAATCTTCCAGGAAGTTCGTAACGGCACCCCGCGCTTTGCCAACGATTCCATGCAAATAGCCCTCGCGGACGAGCGGCTCAATGCATTCGAACTCCCAACCATTGAGCTTAAGCTGCATCGACATCGCTTCGTCCCATTGCTTCTCGAAACACAGATCGATCAACCGGCGTTGCCAGTCGGGCAGCGTATTGACCCAAAAACTGTAGGCACCGCGTCCACCTAACATCATGCCTGGAACGACTGTGTAATCGGTCAGGACATGTGCAATCTGAGGCGTGGATCCGATGATGTCGGAAAGATGGAGAAAGTTTTGCGTGCCTAGCTTCGTACCGATGAATTGTTCGGGGAACTCCGCGGCAAGCCAACGATAATGCTTGCCCTCCATCGGAACATGTCCGCGAGGAGTGTTGTAGTGCACCCAACGAGCGTCAGGCACCGCCGCGGCCAAGTCGTGCCAAAAATGCTTGACGTCACTCTCGTTGAGAGGCATCCAGTAGGGGTAGCAAATATGGACGGTGGAAATTCCGTGATCGAGGCAGACATTCATCCGGTCGATAATGCCTTGCGTATTGGTCCAGGTGACGCCGACTTGTATTGCGCAATCGGTAGGCGACATTGAGCGCGAGAATAACTGTACGAAGTGGCAAAAGTCTTCCAATTCGAAGGCATAGAATTCGCCATCGCTGTCGGTGCTGTATATGCCGTCGCAAGGAACGGAGGCCAGGCGTTCGACGTTCCGTTGGAGCATTCCCTCGTCGAGACGGCCTTGTCGATCCCACGGCGTGGGGATAGCGGCCCAAAGGCCGAACAACTCATTTGCGGTGCGAACGTCCTTCATTGAGATTTATCCTCATTGGATGACTTGATTTGCAAACGGACAAAGCGTATTTGACCGAAATATTTCGTTTCACCAGCAGAATAGAGACAGCCGAGCTC
Source organism: Adhaeretor mobilis (assembly GCF_007741515.1). Lineage (GTDB taxonomy): Bacteria > Planctomycetota > Planctomycetia > Pirellulales > Lacipirellulaceae > Adhaeretor > Adhaeretor mobilis. The sequence goes on along the minus strand of NZ_CP036263.1, from coordinate 2,563,965 downwards.
GTTGTTGTTCAAAACAGCGAGATCGGAATAACTGGACGGCCCTCGATCGATCACCCCTACTTTGCTCCAGTGGCGGCAATCGTCTCTGCTACGCCAGAGTGAGAGTTTTTGACGCGCCGACTTGTCCTTTCGACTGGTCGCCTGCCGAGCCGGCGCCGCGTAAAAACACTCTGTCTGACCATCGGGAGTGTTGCGTTTGAGAATACTCGCTTGGCAAACGGGCGCGGGTAGGCTGCTCTCAAGTTGTACAACGTCCCAAGTTGTGCCGCCATCGTCGCTGCGAGCAAAGGCGCGCCCCGCATTGACCATGTTATTGCGAATTGCTAGGTAGATGGTTCCATCGCCTAACTCGACCGGCATGCATTCATTGCCGTCGGGCAACCCTGGGGCTTGCTCCTGGGTGGATTCTCCGACTTGCCAAGTCTCTCCATGATCATCGCTGAAGAGCGAGAAGCTCTTACTCCCAGCAGTGTTCGTCGCCGTCGCATTCTGATGGCCGTAGGCGGTGACCAATAGCCTGCCAGCGCGATTGCCGTGCGTGAGTTGAATGCCGTGGCCTGGTCCGGTGGCGATGAAGCCGCCATGTTCGGGGCGTGTGAGTTCTTGCGTCATGTTGACGGGTTCCTTCCAGGTACTTCCATTGTCCGTAGATGACGTAAGCCAGATTTCTCGATTGTCTTTGCAGAAAAACAACCAAATGACTCCCGTGTCGCAGTCAACCACTGGAGCTGGGTTTCCAATCGTCCGGTCGCCGTCAGCCTGCACCACGGCAAGTTCCGACCAGCTATTCCCTAAATCGGCACTGGTGCGCAGGAGGACATGGGTGACGGCATCGTCACGAGCACTCTCCACCCGGCCTTCAGCAAATGCCAGCAACTTGCCGTCGCTTGTCTCGACGAGTGCAGGAATCCTAAAAGTCTCGTAGGTATTCTGAGTCTCGGAATCATAGACGATTTCCACAGGGCTACGTTTTAGCATTACGACGGAATCGGCGTGCGCCGTCCCGTTAGCGACAAACAAGCAACCGACTAGCATTGGCAGTAGGCGTGCAAAACATTTACCGCGTTCTGTTTGAAGTAGTTCTGGATTTATCACTTGAAGTGCCTATGCGACATTTAGAGTTGGATGACATTTCCTAATGGTAGACCGTGGTGAAACCGATGGAGATTTTCCACGAATAAACCACAGATGCGCTCGTATTCGTGAATCGACCTCCCCCCGGTATGGGGCGTTAGTATAACATTGCTTAGCCCCCAAAAGGGGTGATCCTGAGCTAACGGTTCTTCCTGGAAGACGTCCAGGCCTGCGCCTCGCAAATGGCCTGATCTTAAGCAATCCGCCAGCGCCGTCTCATCGACCACGCTGCCCCGCCCCACGTTGTAAAAACAAGCTCCTGCTTTCATGCACCCAAACAGCTCTTTATTGAACATGTTTTGATACTCCGCTGTCGCAGGAAAACAGAGCACTACATGGTCGGCTGTAGCAAAAGCTTTGGACATCTCATCCCAAGCAAAGGCGGCGGTGAGCAATTCGTGCGGCATAGCGTCGGGGTTCCTCCCTACTCCCACAACGTTCATGCCGATGGCCTTGCAACGCCGAGCAAGTTCGCTGCCAATTCCGCCCATGCCGACAATGCAGATAGTGTTGCCAGTAATTTCCCAATAGTTGAGTTGGCGTTGCCAGCGCTTTTCAGTTCGATCTATCGCGTGGCAGTGCAGGTTTCGAGCAAGGCAAAACATCATAGCGAGCACTTGTTCGGCGACGGGAATCGCCGGTACCCCGCGAATATTACAGGCAGTAAACGCCTGTTTCTCGCCCAGTCCTAGGTTGAGATAGGAATCGTAACCGACGCTGGCGAGCTGAAAGTAGAGCAACGGAGATTCCAACAACCACTGCGGTTCAGGCCAACCAATGAGCACATCGGCCTCAGAAAGCTGCTGGTGGTATTCGGCTGCTGGCGCCTCTTGGTTGATCCGCACGCAATCCGCCCAGCCGCGAGTTGCCTCCCGAATGCGAACGATATTGGTTTCGCTGAAACCGTTTACGGCAATCAATACTCGAATCAAAACAGCTATCCTCTTTCGTTATACGCGCCGAGTATCTGATAATAAGATCCTGGGCGATAGGCAAACTTCTCTTCAAGGTCCTCTGGCAGCGAAACTCCTAGGCCCGGTTTCGACGGCGCACGAACTTTACCGTCAACTAAGCTGAGGGGTTCAAGAATCAGCTCCTCGCGAAGCGGATTAAGAACCGTAGGAAGCTCAAGGATGATGCAATTTGGCGAAGCAAAAGCCGCGTGATAGTTGCCCATAATCCCGACGCCTGAACTCCAGGCATGCACCGCGATAGGGATTTGGCGACGCTGGCACATCTCTGCAACTCTCCGCAGGAGGTGAATCCCGCCCATGATGGATGCGTCAGGCTGAAAGATATCCAGCGAATCGGCCTGAAGGTAAGATTCAGCTTCTACGATACTCGTGACCGTCTCTCCGCCGGCTACCGGCATGGAGACGTTGCGACGAATTTCAGCAAAGCCGGCATAGTGGGTTACCTCGGCCGGCTCTTCGAGCCATAGAATGTGGTATGGATCGATCGCGATCGCCGTTTCGATGGCTTGCTTCACTGTCCAAGGATTTTTCGCCAACCCTTGCGCGGCATCGACCGCCAGACCGATTTCGCTTCCTAACGCTTCACGACAGAGCGCTACCTTTTGAACGATTGCCTCGATATTCGGCAGGTTGTTGATGCGGATCTTGACCGCGGAAAACCCGGCTTTGACATAGCCTTGCATTTCCGCACGCAACTCGTCGGCCGGCTTATTGTTGCCACCGCTGGCGTAGGCTGCGATGGCTTCGTGCGCTTTGCCTCCAAGAAGTTCATGGACGGGAAGTCCAAGCTGCTTTCCACGCAAATCCCACAGCGCCATTTCAATGCCGCCGATCACACTTTGGGAGAGTCCCATGCGTCCCCAGTAATAGCTGGCGAGCCGCATCCGATCCCAAAGCGGCAGGATTTCGCTGGGATCGCAACCGACAACGGCATCTGCAAGTTGAGCAGTTAACGCCGCCACTGCCTCGGGGGCATAGACTCCGCTGTAGACCTCCCCAAGCCCGTAGAGGTCTGCGTCAGTTTCAACCTTAATGAGACTGGCGGAACGCAATCCCGTTTTGAGGTGCAATTCGCGCTCATCGTCTCCAGCAGTGGCATACGGTGCGCTGAGCAGGATGCATTTGACGTCAGTAATTTTCATGATTGGGAGGATCTTATTTAACGGGCACGCAACTTGGCTCTATTTACAGCTTCGGCGAGCGGAAGTTAAGAACTTACCTGCCGGGGGCAATCTTCGACAAGGTGACGATATCCTATTTGAGGAGAGTGCTTGAGCGATTGAGGCGTGCATTGATCCTGGTGTCTTTCCTACGCCATCGATTGTAGTAACCAAAGGTCGTGTTCCAGTGTTCGTACTTGTGGGGCAGCATCCATGATTGACAGCGCGTACAATTGAGACAGAAAATCCCATTAACCAGGTTCCGCATATCGACTCCACGCTCTGCGCTGATGGACTGACTTGGCGGCTATTGGATAACGAAATCGTTGCGATACTCCTGTAAAGCTGGCGAATCAAACCCCTTGGTCTGAAAGCAATCAGCCAATGAATGCAAAAGGGACTCAGGTGCTTCTGCTAATTTCAAATCCGGGTCTATGCCGCATCATTCGCCCTCATGGTGTTTGCCATTTGTAAGCCACTGGAGGTTGAATCGAGCGACTGTGAGGAATGAGTAGGCCCAACGGCGACCGTGCTTTCGTGGCGTCTGAGGATCGCCGCTTTCATAGAAGCACAGAATCGTGCCGTCATTGAGCACCGCCAAATCGCTGTAGGCGCTTGGTCCAGGCTGCAAGACTCTGCTCACCGGCCAAGTGCGGCCGCCGTCTTCGCTAAGTTTGATAGTCAAGTTCTCGCGATTCTTGTGGGCTCGGTTGGTCGTATCTGGATTCGAGAACAAGAGTAGGTGGGGCTTCGATTCCACTGTTCCGGGATGACTTACAATTCCCGCCATGCATCCTGGCTCAAGCAACGGTTCGATGAATTCGGGTTTCGACCAGCTAGTAGCGCCGTCGCGGCTGAAAGTGACCATGCGACGATTTCGTGGATCCCCATTTCGGGCAGTTATCATAACGCATCCGTCAGCGAGTTCGGCAATGTTGGGTTCGCCGCCTTTGCGAAGGGCAAGGTCGCCGCGTTCCCAGTTGTTGCCGTCGTCATCACTATATATCACACCCACTGCTTTTTTTAGTTTCACATCTTCTTTGTAAGTTGACATCCAGAATGGCACAACGAGTCGTCCACTCTTGAGTTGGATGGCATGGCCCGGACCTGTGGCGATAACCTGCCATTCAAGATCGGTGCGATAATTATCAAAAGTAGATGTAATATCAACCGGCCTGGACCATGTAATTCCATCATCTTTGCTACGGATGTAGAAGCAGCGCATATATTCGATGCAATAAATTAAATGCACTATTCCATCGTTGCCCGCAATTGCAACGGCGTTGTTGACTGTCTGTTCATTTGGCCCACCCAACTCCTTGTGCTTTTTACTTTTTGACATATAGGGGTTCCGCGGCAAACGTGGCCCGATATGGGCCACTTGCTGTGGTGGATCCCACGAGCGACCACCATCGGTGCTGCGGCGAAGATGGATCTCGATCTCTCCCCGGTCCGCAGTCGAGAACTTACGGGCTTCACAGTAGGCTAGCACCGTACCACGTGCAGTGACGACAATTCCTGGGATGCGGTAGCACACGAAGCCATCTGTTTCTTCTTCGAAGAGATTGGTCTTTTCGAGAAAGGGTTCCGAGGCCGAAAGACGTGTGAGCGCCAGCAGCACGACGGCAAACGGCAGGCTGTATCGAACGAGATTCGAGGTCACTTGGATGACTCCTGGCGGTTCTTGCCCTTCATCTTTCGCGACGAGTTTTCCTTCACTGGATGCTTGAGTGCCTCCAGGTTTGTTCGCGTACGCAAGGACTCGTCCAGGGAAGTGTGCAATCGCTCGCGCAGTTCCCTGTAGGCCGGGTCGGCAGCGACGTTTTCCCGTTCGATCAGAAATGCGCCCTCGCGAACCGCGCTGCGGCTGGAATCATAATCGTAGAGCTCTTCCTGGAGCGTCTCCCTCGTCGGCCACTGGACCCAGCGCGTGTAGCGGTGTGCCTTGGTGCGAATCGAATAGCCCATCACCTTGGGTAGACTCGGCTTGAAGGGTCGGGCAAACTGGCTGAGCACAAACGAACGGCCTTCGCGCCGGGGGTCTTTCAGGATAGGCACGAGACTGGCGCCGTCCAGGTCGGGGGCCGGCGGGAGGCCCGCCAAATCGACAACGGTCGGATAGATGTCCACGTATTCGATCATCGCCTCGGTCGCAACGCCTGGCTCCGGCATACCCGGGAAACGGAACATTAGCGGCGCGCGAGTGTCCATTTCGAAATTCGTGTCCTTGCACCAATGGTCGGCCTCGCCCAGGGAGTAGCCATGATCGCCCCAGAGCACAACAATCGTGTTCTCGTCCTGCTCGAGCCGTTTCAAAGCGTCCAGCAGTTTTCCCACCTGGGCATCGGCATAGCTGACACATGCATAGTAGCCGTGTCGTAGGCGGCGTGCCTGCTCGATGGTGACGTTCTCGTCCTTTGGAATGTCCCGATAGCCTCCCAGTTCGAGATGGTCCGGGTAAGCCACGTCCGGTGCTTTTTTCGTCCGCCGCGTTTTGCCGACAGGCTCGAAATCTGCCGGGTCGTAGAGATCCCAGTATTTCTTGGGAGCACAAAACGGCAGATGCGGTTTGAAGAAGCCCACGGCCAAAAAAAACGGCTGATCCCGTTCCGAGAGGTCCTCGATCGTTTGAACGGCTAGGGCCGCCAGCTTGCCGTCCGGATAGCCCTCGTCGGGCAGATCCTCTTGCTCCGTCGCCGGGCCTTTGCCGCGCTTACCGCGGTTTTCTTTCGAGGCATAGTTGGTCCAGCCATGGCCCTTCAACAGCGGAGGCACCGACCAGGATTGGGGATCTTGCGCCGCCATGCTGTTTTCTCCGCTGAGCACCTTTCCGAGCGACTGGGTGTGGTACCCCTGGTCCTTAAAATACTCCGGCAGCGTTACGGCAGTGGGCAGCGTATCGCGGAACAGATTACGGTTGTGCCAGACCCGTGTATTGTCGGGAAGCCGGCCGGTGAGAATCGAGGTCCGCGAAGGGCCGCATACCGACTCCTGACAATAAGCTCTAGTGAACCGGCGCGATGCTTTGGCGAGCTGGTCGATATTGGGCGTTTTGGCCAGAGGGTCGCCGTAGCAGCCCAGCGAGGTACGCAGGTCGTCGACGGCGATGAACAGGATATTGTGTCTTGGCGAAGTCCTCGATACCTCGGCAGCGCGCGTCGCGGCCACCGACATCAGCAGGAAAAAGGTGGCTGCAACGAAAGAGCAGATTACCCTTAAGTAAGTGTCGTGTTCTTGCTCAGTTCTCATGATTTGGCCCTCTTCTTGCTCTTCTCTTTTCCCTTCACGTTCATCGTCACCTGCCTTGGCATACGGTGCGCTGAGTAGGATGCATTTGACGTCAGTGATTTTCATAATTGAGGTTTCTTGAGTAACGATCGCGCGGGCTCGGCGCGGTTTTCAGTATCTAACTGGGGGATTTTTATTCGGCATGTTCAGACTTGCCTTTGCCTGCAGGATGGCAAATTATTGCGGCTTGGCTTGCTCGCTCACCAGCGAGTTTGGAGTGTTCCAGCGTATCCTTGAAATGATTACGTTCTTTTCGCCAGCGGTCTTTGTGCGCTTTGCGACGACGACCCAACTTTCCTGCGGTGTGATCGCACTAACGCCAAAATTACCCATTGCGGCGGAGCCTTCTTTGGGAACCACAATGCGTTCGGTGGCCCGCAGAAGCCGATGCATCTTGGGATCAATCTGAGCCATGTAGAGCGGTGCGCGATGTCGCATGACATCCCCGTTATCGGCGGCGCGTCGGGTGTAAACCAAAAACAAGGCCTGAGAATGCGTCATAAAGTGTTGCTGAGTGTTGTAGCTGGCAAGCTCTTCACCGTCGTCGAATCGCCATAGTTTGGCTTCACTAAAGTGAAGGCCGTCGGGGCTGGTGCTCAAGTAGGGCGCTTCGTCATTTCGCATGGTGAGATAATACTCGTCTTTGAACTTGGCTAACGAGGGCTCGCTCATGCCGCGTCCCGTGTCGAGTTTATGTTCACTGCCATGCTCGACATAGGAGAGCGTTTCGCCGTCGAATTTGCAGCGTGCGATGGCACTGTAATGGATACTGTTGTTGTGCTCGCCAAAGTAAAACGGCAGCAAGACTTCTCCGTTGGACTCCTCTAACCACTGCACGCAGCCTGATCGTTTGTAAGGCCAGTGGAAGGAATTGGGGAAGTCAACGGTTTTCCATGGAGCCCAGCGGGCAGTCTGAGGGTCGTAGACCGCGTAAAAGATATTACTCTGACCGCCAGGGACGTCGCGTTTGGTTTTGCGGTCAACGTTGAAGGTGGCGCCAATCAGAAGTAACTTACCGCTCTTCGGGTGATACTGCGGCGTCGCATCGACGGGCACTTCATAGAATCGCCCTGACTCACGCCCCTTCATTTCACGCAAATTCAAAGCTGGTTGCATAGTTGGCCCTTCCCAGGTTTTGCCAATATCGTCGCTCTTAGCGCTCACGATTCCTTTGTAGTTGTGCGTACCCTTCATCCCGTGAGGCTGCATGGTAAGAATCACGCGCGGCGTTGATCGATCGGAATCAAACGCTGAAGCAGGCATGGCCGCCGCTCTTGCTTGAAACCAAAATTGATCCGCTGGGCAAGGGAAAAAGTGCTCAGTCTCGATTGTATAATCAAGCTTGGTATTAGCTCTCGACTCCTCATCGAGAGCGATGCTGCCCTCATGGGGCTGCTTGTCCGCAACAGCAATGCTATCGAGTGGCGCTGAGGCATAAAGACTCTGCGACTGCACTTGATCAAGGCGTCGCTGCTGGGCAACCACTGGCATATTGAAGCCGCCACACAATAGAAAAAAAGACAGAATGCTGAGCATCAAGCATTTGGCAAATGAAAAAGTGTTTAATTGCATGAGAATTGAATAGTCCCTTGAAGGCTCGTAATTGGTAGAAAGCAGAATTCCCCAGGAACGCTCGGCTGGAATTTAACAACATTGGGAGGATTAGAGGATTGTTCTACCGGACATCCAGCAAGTGCATTGGTTATTTGGGATATACTTCTCCGCTGGCAAGTCCGAGTGAGGCTCTTTTCTTTCGCTGTAAGAGGCAGTAAACGCTCCCCACGGCAAGCAGTATGAAACTGCTCGGTTCGGGTACCGCTGAACCGAGGCTTTCAAGAGCAGTCGTAGGTACCCCTGATTGTTTCATGAGTTCTCTCAGTAAAAACACGTCGTGCAAATCAGTAACGCCGTCAAAATTTAAGTCCCCATGTGTGACGCTTTCATGAGTGCCAAATAGCCCGGGAAGATTGGTTGCATTCCAATGCTCTATGAATGCAGACACGTCGTCGGAAGCAGCCGGTCCGGTCCCGTCGCCTAGGAACGCGCCGTCTTGGTTTACGTCTCCACCAACCTTGTTCCAAGAGGAACCGAGCAACTGCTGAAAAATCACTTGATTGCTAATGATCTCATGATTGTCACTTCCTTTTTCGCCGCTCGTGTACAAGACGGCCACGGAGTCTAGATTGTTGAAGCCAGTTGCTCTTTCAATGCTTGGCATCCAATTTGGCGTATCGGGGTCGATCGTCGAAATGAATTTAGAGGTAAAGGTGGCGCCGCCGTCGTCGGAGACCGCGCCGATGACCTCGGTGCCTGGAGTGCCCCAACTGAGCCCGCTCTCATAGGCCGTCAGCACAAGTGCCATGCGTCCATCTTCAGTGAAAGAAATGCCGCCTGGTACGCCCAGCCCCCAACCTTCCGGCAGCGCATCGAGTTTCTCGTTAAGAGAAGTCTTTTCCCAACCGCCATGCCCGTTGGCGGTTGCAATCCAGGCCTGCAAAGGCGTCGATCCGTCAGGGCCTAATGTGTTGTAGACCACGTACGGAACGTTGTGTGAATCCACGGCAATCGATCCTGCGCGCAAGGCTGATGCGCTACCGTAGGAAGATCGCAGGGAAGGATCGATCGACTCAATGACATCCACGGTGGCTTTGGTCGCCGGTAGCGAGAGGCTCGTGCCAATGCTGGTCCGCCATGTCTGTCCGAAATCTGTACTTTTCATATAACCAATTTCGTATCCCCAGCGGGGATCGTCTCCATACATTCGCGTCGCCATGTGAAGCGTTTGATGATCTGGCCCCCAAGCAAGCGAAGCCTGAAAATGCGAGTAGTCCGGTTCGCCTGCTTGAAGGATCTCTGTGGGGCCCGACCAATCTCCATCTTTTGGTTTGGTATAGAGATTGACTCCCCAGGGTTCTGAGGAAGGCCCTTCACTACTGCGTGCGATAAGATAGAGCGTATCGTCAGGACCGGTCACCAGTGAGGGATAAGTAAGGTCATCGCCGACCAGCGTCTCCTCAGTCCAAGCTGAGGCGTCGTTAGGGTTGAGCGACTTACGATATCGAAATGGATTGTGGTGAGGATAAGAAACGGTGTGCAGATAGCCTTCGCTATCAACCGTTAATGCAGGCCCGCCATGATTGTCGCGGGTATCGCCCAACGTATAAGTCTCCGACCACGTACCCGTCGTTCGGTCGAGAGTCTTTATCTGAACGTGAAATTCATCCTCGTAGCTATCGAGCCAAGAAACATGCGTCTTATCGCCGTGCGTGATAATCTTATTCGACTCCACATAGCCAGTGGCTCTGCTGGATCCGTTCTCAGAAACAATATCAGCGCAAACTGTGATACTAATGAAACTGTGACTGCCAAGGCCAACCGTCAGGCTCAAAACGGCAAGCAGCCTCTTGATTCTTTCTGCGTTCATCTCTTTTCCTTTGTCAAGTTGGACATTGCCCATGGATTACCACTAAGAAAATCTGAGTACAGGGTCACCGCCCCGGTAAGTGTGGTAGACAACCAGCTTGATTATCAACCTCGCCTTTGGTTTTAGGCGGCGTCCCGTTTCGACTTGGGCTTCGGCATATCCGGCGCCTGCTTGGCTTCTTGCTTGGGTAACCATTCCTGGAGTCGGGCAATCACTTCCTTAAAGCGTTCGTCGCCTGCGACGTTATCCCACTCATTCGGATCGACTTTGTGGTCATAGAGCTCCTCGCTGCCATCGGCATAGCGAATGTAGCGCCAGCGGTTACTCCGAACGGCGTGGTTGCCTCGCAAGTAAGTCATCAAGGCCGGTTGATCCCACTTCCTAGTCGGGTCGCGCAGCAGCGGCACGATGCTCTTGCCATCGCATAACTCGTCGGCAGGCAGCCCGCTCAGTTCCAGTAAGGTTGGGTAGAGCGCAGTCAGATCGACAGGACGTTCGCAGCGACTTCCGGGCGTCGTCACCCCTGGGGCTACGACGATCAGCGGGATGTGGTTAGTTTTCTCCCACAAGGCGAACTTTTCAATGTGGTCCTTTTCGCCCAGATGGAATCCGTGATCCGACCAGAGGACGATGATCGTGTTGTCGCGGCGCGTGCTCTTGGCTAATGCTTCTAGAACGCAACCAACCTGGGCGTCGGCAAATGCGGCGCAGGCGGCATACGAGCGTATGAAATCATGATACGAGCCTTCATTCTGCTGCTCGGCTTGCATCATGCCTCCCCAAAACCATCTTGTTTTCTTCATCAGTGAGTCGGCGCCCTCTGGAAGATCTTTCCAGTCGTCCTCTTTGCGTAGCGGCAAGTCAATGTTGCGATAAAGCTGGTGATACTCGCTCGGTGCGAAAAACGGCGAGTGCGGCTTGAAAATGCCGCAGGCTAGAAACAACGGCTTCTCGCCAACTGGTTCGTTGAGCGCCTCGATACAGTAATTGGCTGTTTTAAAGTCAATGGAGTCTTCAACTCGATTCGGCCACTCTCCCCAATCGGTATTTTGAGAGCCGTACTCAGGCGCATGATTCAACTTTTCTTTCGGGTACTTTTGCGGTCTCATCTGCTGGAAGTCATGAAACGAAGCGGCATCATGAAAAGCGCCGTTGTAGTGATGGTGGAATATCTTCCCGGCGCCAAGTACATCGTATCCTGCTGCCATGAATTGTTGCATGATTGTCTTCCGCGTTGGCAAAGCCTTGCGCCAATCGGTTTTGTTGCCGTAAACGCCGCTTGTCGAAGGCCGCTGCCCGGTCAACGTCGCCGTTCGCGAGGGATTGCAAGCGGGCGACGCGCAATAGGCTTTGGTAAATAACGTTCCTCTCTGTGCCAAACTCTCAATATGCGGCGTCTTAATCGGAGCATCGGGATCGAACACCGAAATCCAATCGTTCATGTCGTCCACGGCAAGAAACAATACGTTGGGTTTGGCGGACCGCTTATTGACATTGGTACTCGTCGTCTTTTGGTATTGAGGATTGGGCGTCATTGGATCGGCGCCTACATCCTTCCGCCAGTTGTTGAGATTTCCCTGCAATCTCTTGACTTTTTCCGGTTGCTCAGTCGAGAGATCGTGTGTTTCGCCAATATCTTCGGCGAGGTTGTAGAGCTGGGCTTTGCCGGTCTCGAGATCCTCGATCAACTTCCAATCGCCTGCTCGGACGACGCTGGAGGGAAAGTTGGAAGGGTGCTGATTGTAGTGTGGGTAGTGCCAATAGAGGGCTTCGCGATCCAGCTTGCCTTCGCCGGTTAGCACTGGCGTTAGGTTCTTGCCGTCCATATGCTGGTGCGGCCGTAATGGCTGGCCAGTCGCCGCCAAAATGGTGGGGTAAAAATCGGTGCTAATGACTGGCTCGTGAGATACTGAACCGGGGGTTGTCTTTCCAGGCCACTTTACAATGACTGGTACACGGATCCCCCCGTCATAATTGGAACCTTTATTTGCCCGCAGAGGCGCATTGTCGGTCACTTTCGCAAAACCTCCGTTGTCGCTGGCGAATATGACGAGCGTGCGTTCATCGAGATCGAGCTCTTTTAGAGTTCGCATCACGCGACCGACGCTATCATCGACGCTTTCAACCATCGCTGCGTAGGCGGCTTTTCCCTGCCGCTGCTTTTTGGGCGTCTTTTCATAGCGAGCCACTTTATCTGGCTTGCCTTCCAGCGGCGTATGCACCGCGTAGTGAGAAAGCATCAGGAAGAACGGCTTGTCGGCGCTCTGGCGAATGAACTTCTCCGCTTCTTCGGCGAGCCGATCGACGAGATAGTCGCCCTCTTTGCCTGGCAACGGAGAGTCCTTGAAAAGCGTCTTACCGGTAGTAGGAATCTTCCAGGTTCCTTCGAACGGATAGAAGTAGCTGCCCGGCGCGCCGTAATCCCGACCGCCAATATTGATGTCGAAACCTTGATGCTCCGGATAATAATAGGTTTCCGCGCCGAGATGCCATTTCCCCATGAACGCTGTTCGATAGCCGGCCTCGCGCATTGCTTCGGCGATCGTCACTTCCTCCAATGGCAAATTGGAAATATAGCGTCCCTCGCGAAGCTCATTCTTCGTGGCACTCCAGCGCCCGCCTGGAAGCCACTGCGTGAGGAGCAAACGTGCGGGGTACTTACCGCTCATAATCGCTGCCCGCGTTGGCGAGCACACATTGCAAGCGGAATACCCATCAGTGAACCGCATGCCTTCAGAGGCGACGCGATCGATATTAGGCGTCTGGTAATAATCGCTGCCGTAGCAGCCGAGATCCTTCCAGCCTAAGTCGTCGGCCAAAATCAAGACGACGTTAGTTTTCAATGGTTCCGCGCCGTGAGCTTTAACTGCTAAAGTGACGAAGTTTATCAGTGACAGACAAATCAAGAGTTCAATTTGCTTTTTCATGCATTACTCCCCGGAAGTCTTGGCGCCAGTTTTCTTATTCGTCCACGAATAATTCTCCGGATCGAATTCAAACGCCTTCTTCGTCAGTGCGGACGGAGCCCACTTCTTTACAATCCATTTTCCTAGCTCTTCTTTGACGCCTTGATGCTTGGAACTGGAGGTAAGGTTGTTCCACTCATGCGGGTCGGATCGATGGTCATACAGCTCCTCGCCGCCGCCGCTGTAGCGAATGTAGCGGAAACGTTCGCTTCGCACGGCTGCATTCCCACGCCTGAATTCAATAACCGCCGGACGATCCCAGTCGGCGTTCGGGTCTTTTAATAAGCCCGTCAGGCTGACCCCGTCGAGCGACTCCATTGGCTCAAAATCGCAAAGCTCATTCAAGGTGGGGTAGAGGTCGAGCAGGCTGACAGGCCGCTTACAGACGCCCGGCCGTGTTTCAGGGGTACAGATGATCAACGGAACGCGCGTGGCCTCTTCCCAGAGAGTTGATTTGTGCCAATGCTGCTTCTCCCCCAGGTGCCAACCGTGATCCGACCACAGCACAATGATCGTGTTTTCTGCAACAGAGCTCTCCTCCAAGGCTTTTAGAACTCGGCCGAGTTGAGCATCGGCGTAGCTAATGCTGGCTAGATAGGCGCGTACGGCTTCTTTTTGTCGGCCTGCCTTGCGGATCGTATTCAAATCCTCCCTGTGACTCTTCGCGAGCTTCTTCCCCCCATCCGGAACGTCGTCCAGGTCGTTGTCTTTGACTTGCGGTAGGACAACCTCATTGATGGCATAGAGGTCGAAGTATTCTTGCGGAACATACCACGGCAGATGGGGCCGAAACAAACCGCATGCCAGAAAGAACGGCCGTTTCTGTTCTTGCTTCAAAAATCTAACCGCATAGTCGGCGCTTAACGCGTCGTCGTAGTCTTTATTAGGTATATCAAGCGATCCCCAATCGTTTTCATGGCCTAGGCCTTTCACGCCGCTTAGCGGATATGCTTTCGGGTAGGGCCCAGACTTCGACCAGGGATAGTTCAGCTTGTCGCTGCGAAACCAAGGGTCGTTGCGAAAGGTCAGGCGGAAGAAATCGTCCCACTGGTACGGCGGATCGTTACCTGCCGTGTGATGATAGATCTTTCCCGACCCGACTACTTGATATCCATGCCTGCCAAAGTTCACCGGGAGCGTGACAATGTCTGGGAAGTTCGGCTTCCACCAGTGTCCATTTTCGTAGAGCCCCGTCGTTGAAGGGCGCATTCCCGTCATGATCGCTGCTCGAGAAGGCGCACACTTGGGCGAAGCGCAATGGGCATTCGCAAAGAGTATACCGCGTTTCGCCAATCGATCCAAATGGGGAGTATGCACTGTCCCCTCGTAGCCGCCCAGACAGCCGACCCAATCTCGCATGTCGTCGACGGCTAGGAATAACACGTTGGGCCGGGGAGACTCTACCTCCGCTCGCGAGCGTGCTCCGTTCCCGATAAAAAATGCCACCACAACGATTGGCCACAGCAGGTGTTTCTTAAGCGTCACGCTCAACTCGATCGAATAGGCAACGATAGTGGACTAATGAAGCTGGAACCCTGCACAGCCTACGACGCATCAATGGGGGCAGTTGGAAGCCTCCGCTGCTCACTCACTCTTCAGCGGAAAATCCAAGCTTGTTGTGGAGGGTTCGATCGTTGCTGTGAGCGACGTTTCGGTATTGAATTTAGCCGGCAAATACTGTTCGGCCGGCCCCCCTTCAGGATCGGCGGCGGCATTCTTGTCGGCGCGGAATGCCCGAATATCTACGTGATGCGTTCCAATGGGTACACCGCCCTTTCCTTTCGCGACGTACTTGCCGTCTTTAATAGGGGCGCCCGAAACGGGACCGTGCGTGTCGCCAGAGGGATAGAAGCGGATCTCGCCGTTAGGAATTGGCTCACCGTCGAGAGTAATGAGGCCTTCCACGACGACCTTGCCTAGGACATTTTGGTTGCCGCATCCGCAACACGCCAAAACAAGCACAGCTCCGAGTACAGAGGCTCGGCCGATTGAAGCATGTCCAACGGAAACTTGGTTAATGGATAACAACGTACTCACGATAGGCTGTCCTTATGGAGGTAGGTGATTTTAAGCTGCGGGAACTCGTTCCCACTGATTAGCAGTGCATTGAGCTTAGCGGCCTCCCGGGCCAGGTGCAGGAGGAGGTCCGCACACGCCCGAATCGGAAGCGGTTCCATCGCTAACGGTTTCTTGAAAGGCCCTAGTCGCATAAGCGCACAAGACGTATTGATCAGTGTCCTCGCCCAAGAACCGAGAGCTACCGTCGGCAAATAGGAAATGCGCCCCGCCCGGATGCCAACTAGCAAAGCCGTTTTCGCGATTGTATTCATCGTGGCGGTTCCCGCCGTCGCCATCGAGCGGGTCAATCGAATCGTCCCGGCCGCCAGGCAACGATCCTGCGCTATTGATGCCATGATGAACGTCGTTCACGCCGCGCGTCACCCAGGTAGAGCCTACCCAGACATCGACCGATTTAGCGTCACTCCCTTTCGCAGAAGTCGTTTCTCCCACGATAAAGGTTTGGCTGAGTCCATCGGTGATTTTCCCAGCGTTGATTTTGCTATAGTTGAACAAGACTCCATTTCCGTCGGCGCGCGGTTGATACAGCCAACAATGCCCGAGCCGACTGTCGGCGACGCCTGCCATATTGCTCAACGGCATGTCCCAACCATCCACTCCGAAGTGCCCAGCATTCGAAGCCATGTCGACCCATTTCTCTGTGTTGATTTCACTCGGGCAGATAAACGCATCTAAAACAACCGCTTCGACAAACCAGTTGTCGGTAGGATTGTTGCGTAAGAACACGCCGTCGCCTTGGCCTGACGGCAAATCTTCCAATTCCAGAAGATTGTAGATTGAAGTCTGCTCCATGTAGGGCAGGAGGTACGCCCCCCAACCGAAGCCTGGGAAGTTACTGCCCTTGGTACTTGACGGGTCAGGAGCAAACGGGCAACTACTTTTTGCGTTAGGTACGCGATACTCGGTCCCTGGTGGAAAGTGCTCCATTGCGGAATGGAAATTATGCAGTGCCACGCCTACCTGCTTGAAATTATTCAAGCAGGTAGATCGCCTCGCTGCTTCTCTGGCGGCTTGCACCGCCGGCAACAACAGCCCCACCAAGACGCCGATGATCGCGATCACGACCAACAGTTCGACTAGCGTAAAGGCAGAGCGATACGTTCTTGGCGATCGATCAATGAGATTGTGATTGTTTAACATGGGGATATTCCTTATCTCGTTTTGAAAGAGAAGCATTGAAAGCCGCAAAACAGTTCCGTCAGCGACGCAGCGTGCTTGTAAAGGGTTACTGCTGTTTTCTCCGCACGGAGAGCCCGAGCAGCATGGCAATTGCCGCCAGCGTCGCGGCGGCCGGTTCGGGAACGGCTTGGAGCAGACCAAAGTTGAGTGCTCCCAACCCCGACGCGGCCAGTCCGTCGCGAAGCAGGAAAGCGTCGTTCAAATCGACGGCGCCGTCAAAATTCAGGTCTCCTGCCTGACGGCTGACCCAATCGCCAATCTGAACGTCATCGACCGTGCGTACCGTCAACCAATTTTCAATTAATGCGCTCACGTCGTCACTGGACGACGATCCCGTTCCGTCGCCCGAAACGCTGCCGTCAAGATTAATATCGGCGGCGTCAAAACCGGATAACTGCATGGCGATCCACTCGTTATCCGTTCCGGCATTGAACGTGCCATAATTGTCGCCTCCGGTGCTTCTTCCCCACAGGAAGACGCTCGCATCATCGGCCAGGCCGTGATAATAATTCTCCGGGGCTGAAGCAGTCGCGCCGTCTAAATTGCCTTCGAGCTGCATGGCGCCAATTGTCAGCGGCTGGTTAACGTAAAATTCAGTGGCGGCAGTGTGCGCCCCGACGGCAACGCCATTGACGAATAAAACGCCGCCGTATTGCGAACTGCCTTTGGTAATAAAGGGCACGCCGCTCACCTGCTCCACGTGCGTCCACTGGTCGTAGGCGACGGCCGCGCCCGTGTCGCGCGGATCCGGCGAGTCGGTGACTAGACCCCAGGTGTTATTCTCTGTAATTGAAATGCCGTGCTCGCCGCTGTTTTTAATAATATCCTGTCTCACGGCTTGGGTGGCGCCATTCGGCTTGACCCACAATTGCATTCCCTGCAGCTTGATGCCATCGTAGTTGTGGGGAAAGTCTTCCGAGGGGTAATACAACGTGTTGTTCCACACCTCACTTGGCCTCGCCAAGTTGATCGGGCTGGACACGTAGTCGTCCACACCGTCAAAAGATACTCCCAAGGAGCCGCTCGCAGCCCCCGGTCGTGCGTTCAGAGCACCGACTCCAACCGCAATATATGTGGGATTATTGACGACGAAGAGATCTTGGTAATCTCCTGCACCTGGAGATCCTGCACTGTCCCAGGTGCTGTCGAAGCCGTTGCCAGACCCCAACACGTTGCCAGTCGCTCCTCCTTCACCAGCCTCGTCACCGAATGTGTAGTCGCGGTCAACAAACACGGTAGCGTTCACCTCGCTTGTTAAACCCACAAATAAGGTCAACGTCAAGCAGCAGGCCAGCGTCGTGTTCCGCGATGCTAGGCGTCGCGGTCTGACTACTGAGACTAGGCCAACAGCGGCCAGCAACGCCATTAGCGCAGTCGTCGGCTCGGGCACGGCCGAGGCGGCGGCGCTCTGGCTCGGTGAAGAGCCATACTGCGAGTTCCAAGCCGTTAAGTCGGAACCGTTCACAAAGCCGTCGCCGTCGGCGTCGCCATCGGACTGGCCGGCCGTGCCGGCAAAGTTGCCGAAACCTCGCTGCCAAGTGAGGAAATCAAGGCCATCGACGTTGCCATCGGTGTTGAAATCAGCGTCGCTGGCCGTGCCGGTGACGTAGTTCACGTTGCCGAGCACAAACTTCGTGGCGTCGTCACCTGCCAGGTGGACTTCCAGGACCAAGTCTTCCACGCCGACGGAGGTGTCGAAGGCGGCCCCCAACTGGAGTTGCCCGCCGCCGGTGACGGTCGAGTCAGTCCCAAACGAGCCTTCCGAGATGATGCTCGAATCCGCATCCAACTGCGACCAGGCGTTCCCGTCGAAGCCTTGCGCATCCAGTGTATTCCAACCCGAGGAGTTCAACGAGCCGCCGCTGCTGGTGATGCGGTAAGCGTCTATGTCGTAGCCGGCGCTCGCGGAATTCTTAAGCGTGACCATCCCGCTGACTTGGTCCACGTTAAGCTCGAACGGCACCTTTGCTTGATAATCCGTGGCCAGTTGATTGGCAACGGCGCTGTGGTCGGCGACGTCGTTATAGAATAGCGCATCGCCCATGTTGCCATGCAGACGGGTGGCACCAGTATTGGACCCATTTACCCCGATACGCCAAGCGTCCGGGTTGAGTGCCGCAGTCTCCGCGGCGGAACTGGACGAATTCGAACCATAGAAAGAGTCGACGCTCAGCGTGGCGGTGGAATTCGCACCGTCCCAAGCGTAAGTGGCGACAAACCAACTGTCCACTGCAAGCGGTACTGCAGCGTTGACACTCTGTTTGGCGACGCCTTCCAGCATGCCGGAATTGTAGTCATAGCGCAAAGCAAATCCATCGGGGGTATTCGACCCACCGCCAATGGGCGAGTCGTCGCGCAAATCAAACAGATACTGAGTTCCACTTCCGCTTGCATCAAAACGACCGACAACAATCGCCGACAGCGTGTTCGAGTCGAAATTATCTTCAAATCCATCGGTGTTGTCTCTTGAGCCCCTGGGACTCAAGTAAGCGTTGCCACCAGAAAACTCCCACACCGAACCCTGAGTCGGATGCGCAATGATTGGGGGCCCATTATTGTTTTGTAGATCAATAAAACCGGCTCCATAACCGGCTGCACCCGGGTTGGGATCCCGGACGTCAGAAACGAATCGGGCCGTATCGCCGATGCCGGTTACTGGCACCGTACCTCCATCGTAGTCTCCATCAGAGAATTGCGTCGCTAAGACGTTCGGGTCAAAATGCGCTTTAAGCTCGGCCACCGCCGATCGCGGCGCGGTCGTCGCAAGCAAGGCAATTGCCACCGGGGCCATTAAGTAATATCGCGAGAAAGTCATTGAATAAGTCTCCTTCATAGAATCATAAGATTGATTTTTTATGGAAAAGGATCAGGATGTCGCTTGCTCAAGCAAAACGCCGACGGCCAAACGCGGCCCCGCCGACAATCAGCGACAACAGCAGCAGGCTGGACGGTTCAGGAACCGCAGCAAGCGATAACGCCGCCGCTCCCGGATTCGCCGTCAAATAGGCATTGTTCAATCGGACAAAGTCCTCGAGCGTGATCTTGCCGTCTTCGTCGAGATCGCCTGCGCGATACTTTTCAACGTTCGAGACAAGCGACGAGGTGTCTGCTCCGTAGTTAGGCAAGAACACGCCGTTGAAGTCAGCCTGGTCAATCACGCCGTCGAAGTTCAAGTCGCCGTAGGCAAAGGGATTGCCGCCATTGCCAGTAAAACGCACGTCCAAGGGGGCAACGTCGCCGTCTGCGAAGAGCAACTCGGCGGCGATGCCGCCTTCATCGTAGTATTGAAACCAAGCGTCTCCCAAACTAGTGGCGTTGCCGTGCAGGAAGTCGGCGCCGTCGGAACTCGGCGAGCCGTTGCTCTCGAAGGTGGCTTCCGACAAGTCGGTCCGGTTGGCGGGGCCGCTTAACTCAGTCCAGTTGTTGTCCGGATCGACCTGGCTTGCGCCGGGGCTGCCCGCATCGTAGTTGCCTGCGATGGACGTCCATTGGGCAGGGTTCAAGGCGCCCCCTTCGGAAGTGATCTTGTAGCCGACTACGTTTGTCAAATTAGCGCCGTTAGCATTGCTAATGGTAATCTCTCCCGAGTCGCGATTGATGAGCAACTCCGGGACATTGAAGTAGTCGGCTATTAACTGGCTAGCGACGGCACTATGATCGAGCACGTCGTTGTAGAGCATCAGATCGCCCGTCTTTCCGTAAAACCCTTGGTTGCCACTCGCATCCGCGACAGGTCGCCAACGATCTGGGGCCAGCGCTGCAGTTTCAGCAGCGGTCGTGTTGGAGGCCGTAAATCCAGAAATGGTATTCACGTTCACAGTCGCCGTTCCGGCGGCCCCGTCCCAGGCGTAACTTGCGACAAACCATTCGCCTGTCGGCATAGCAACCGAGGCGTTCACTGTCTGCTTTGCCACACCTTGGAGCATGCCTGAAGCATAGTCGTACCTTAAAGCGAATCCGTCATTGGCGTTCGACCCGCCGCCTGTCGCCGCATCGTCGCGGAAATCAAAGAGATAGCCTTGGCCGCTACCCGAAGCGTCAACGCGCCCGACGACGACTGCCGACATGGTGTTTTGATCAAAGTTGGCTTCCACGCCGTCAGTATTGCCCGAGGCGCCGATTCGTCCCAGCAGCCTTTGTCCTCCGGTCACCGACCAAACAGTGCCTTGGGAGAGATGAGGAACGATTTCCGGCCTCGACTGCAGGCCTGTGATGCTTCCCTCGGCATCAACCCAACCGTCACCAGCCCCTGCAGCTCCAGGAGTGGTAGCGCGAACATCGGTCATAAAACCTACCGTGTCGCCGATAATTGCGGGGATATTCCCGCCGGAAGTACTCCCGTCAAAAAACTGCGTTGACAAGACGTTCGGATCAAAATGCACCACCAGATCTGCAATCGCAGATCGAGCAGCACATGACGCCGCCAGCGCCCCCAGTATTAGCATCGCGGGGCGGTATTTCTGTCGTTGTTTCAACATCAATCGTTTCCTCCTCGAAAAGTGATGGCCAATGAAGGCCGATAAGATTCCAAAGTCTTCTGTTTGGAACATCTAAGGTTGTATAAGACAGCTCATGCTGCCAGATTGCTCAATTGACAACTCGCCAAGCCAGACCGAGGTCAAGCCTGATCGCAAAGTGCCATATCAAGACCGTGTGCCTGGCACAGCGGAATCGTATGTCTTGCAAACTCCTGTCATGGTCGTGTAGCGAGCAACCGCAAATTGATCGGTTCCTCTGATCAAAACCTCGATTAATGGATCACGCATAACCTTCAGAACTGAATGGCTCATTAAATCCCCCCTCTTAAGTGGTTTGTGAAAAGTGACTTACCGTTCAACCTTGAAGATTTCTCCTATTTCACTGCCCGGGCTTCAAGCGACTCCTTAAGCCTCCAGAAATGCTTCCAAACAACTTGCGTCCTGGATGGCGGGAACTCGCTAAAGCCTTTCTCAAAACAATCGCCAAACTAAAGCTGTCGCAAAAAATCAAACTCTTGCCGACAGCTTGCTGCCTCGTTGGCGTCTCTTCAATCTCAGTTGTGCCTTTCTCTGTCCTGTCTTTCTTTGCCACGCCGCCGAGACAGCGAAGCTGTGATGGAAAACAAGAAGATACCTAACGAAATTCCTGCGGACGGTTCGGGCACTTGCAACAACGCGCCGAGCGCGCGAGGAGGAATTCCTGCCGCTAGAAGCGCTTGCCGCATCAAGAACACGTCTTCTAAATCATTATGCCCGTTGAAGTTGAGATCTCCGTGGAGGTAACTTACTTCTTGACCTTCATAAGTCACGCCGGGCGCCGGATTCCACACGCTCACAAAATAAGGCAAATCCGCCGCATCGAGCGCGCCGCTCTGATTGACGTCGCCTTGGATCCCATTCCAAACAGACGGATTGAGATCGCTGTAATCCACAGTCGCGAACAAAATTTCGTCGTAGAGGGAATCGCCTGCTTCAAACAGCACGCCAAACTGATCTTGATTGAGCTTTACCAAATCTGAGTAGGCGGCAGGCCCCGAGTGAATTATCGTTTCTTGAGTCCAATTTGCTGATTCGTCCAGACTGGCGCGGATGGTCAAATCAACTCGCTTGCTAGGATGACTGGGCCCCGAATACAAAATGATGTTCTGGTCGTCTCCCTGATCGACGGCGCGAAAGCGTAACGCAGAATTCTGGACCACAGGCGAAGTAATCCCTGTTTCATGTTTGAATCTGCCGTCGTACGTCAATCCGCCATCACTGCTGTAGGTAACGCTTCGCGTACCAGGGTTGGCGCTGTTCCGGTCGCGAGCATTAAAATAAACCCGGCCATCGACTAACTCTACAGCGACGTTTTCATTGGGTGAGGTGTTGGAGGAGGCTGTGATGCCCGTCTCAACGGCGCCGAGTTGCCACGATTGCCCATGATCGTCGCTGTATAATACATGAGCGCCGCTGGAGGCAACGCCGCTGAGACTATGATCGGAGGGAATAATCAATCGCCCTGCGTTGTCGCCTCGTTCAAGTTGAATGCCATGCACTGGCCCAGTGGCGTACCAGCCCCAACTTGGGTCTTTGGCAGTTGAGGTGATCTCAGCCTGTGGTGCCCAGCTTGCGCCGTTATCGTCGCTATAGGTCACGAAAACTCGGTCGTTCTCCAGCGTGAACGGCATCCAAATCCTGCCCGGATGAACCGGATCGAGCAGGTCAACGACCGGAGACTGATTTCCAACGGTGACTTCTGGAATGTTTCCCGAGGGAAAATACTGCTCGAAATCGGCGTTGTCCATCACAACGTTGAGCCCGCCCCAAGTGGCGCCTGAATCGACGGATCGCTTGACGACAATGTCGATGGAACTAGCGTCGCCTCCCGAACGCGCCTCGGCAAATGCCAATAAATCCCCATTCGCCGCTTTCACGATCGTAGGAATGCGGAATATGTTGTAGCCTTCTGTGCCGGAAGTGTAGACGTTCACTTCGGTAATCGCAGCGTACGCTTGCCCCAGGCCACACACCCCAGGCTGCAATGCCAAAAGCGGTAGCCAGCAAGTGTTTATCGCGAGATTTAAGAACAGCTTCTTCATACGAACTGTTGCCTCAGTACGTTTTTACTTCCGCATCGCCCTGCCAAGGAGAATGCTTGCCACTTGATAGTTCTGTGCCTGAGCTCTACTACTGTCACCCTCTGGGCGCCGCTGAATCGTCTAACTCCACCGGAATAATCTCATCCCGAACCACTTCTCCACGCGCATGTCCTGCGAGCATTTTTGCGATATGCTTGCCCTGTTTTTCTAGCGAATAAGCCGGTCGAGGATAGATGTACTGCGGACGATGCCCGGCAAGGAGGTGATAGTCGCAAAGCACCAGATCGACGTCCTTGAAGGGCTCCAATTTCTGCTTTTCAAAAACGCTCATAGCGGCGTCCGCCAAACGTTGTGACCGACAAATAAAACCTGTTGGTGGATTCTTCGACTTCAACAAACGTGTTACTTCGGCTTCACAAACATTACTCGCTGTGGGCAAGAACCGCTCAGTCAGGTTATCTGCCAAGAACTGGCGGGCACCGAGCCTCTGACGAATGGCGTCCATGGTGTTGTGATCCCCCGGAAGCGATTGCTGGCGGGAGAGAAAGGCCATTTGCTTGTGCCCTCTATCCAGCAAGTAATCCATCGCCAGCGAACCAACTGCCGACATATCACGGTCAATGCGAGTCAGCCGGGTAACGCCTGGGTAAACTCCGCCGTAGACGACACATGGCACGCCGCTATTGCTGACCAGCTGATGCACCTCATAGGGAGCTCGGACCAAGATAAAGCCGTCACGTGCCTTGGCGGTGAGTGACTGATCGATCAGATCGGCCACATAGCCCTCGGCGTTTTCTTTCGGAAGAAAGCTGATTTGCACATGGACACCGGGCAGCTCTTCCTGCATGCCAAGCATCACGAGATCGCTTCCGACGCCTTCGGTCACAAGATAGTTTTGGTGGACTAAAAAATGAACGCGACGCAGCGGAGGCATCGGGCCGTCTCCGGGCAAGTTGGCAACGAAGGCGCCGCGACGCTGCTGCCGCGTGATGATTTGTCTACGTTCAAGCAATTGCAAAGCACGATTGGCGACGCCATTGCCGACGCCCAGCATCTTCGACGCGGCCGCCGTCGTGAGATATCGATCGCCAGGCTTCAATTCCCGCGATTCAATATCCGAGATGAGCTGCTCTGCCAAATCGATTACTTGCGGCGTTCTGGTCCTTGAGCCTGCCATAAGAAAGTCCCAATTAGTTAATTGACAAGGGTCGATCAGGCTTGCAATTCCTACCGACTTGAATTCCTGGCTGCGGAAGCAATCTTTCGCATGCTGCTTGCAAGCCTAATCGATCTGGTTATACTTGTCGATGATATATTACTGGTTTTTCGGGAATTTCTCGGCGAGCGTCCCTAAGCAAGTGCCACGGCAGCCCCTCCGGGCTACAAACAACTTCCAGCAAGGGTTTTTCTGCCAACTTTCGATGGACTCAACCGTGGAGAGAACCGGTAAAGGAGCCTTGGATATTCCATTTCAAGGGCGCGGAAGCTGCCAGCTAACCCCATTTCGCAGAACAGTGAAGATATTTTACTAGACAAGGTTGGCAACCAAGGCTGGCAGCTGACCAACGCACTAAAGTAACGAAGAAAGGCTGATACCATGGACTATAAGTTGCGCGGACTCCTAGCGGCGACTTACACGCCGATGCACGCCAACGGATCCTTAAACTTGGCGGAAATCCCCAAGATGACGGATTACTTGAAGCAAAGCGGCGTGAGTGGAATCTATGTGTGCGGCAGCACTGGCGAGGGAATGTCGCTGACTTCCGACGAACGGCGAGCACTGACAGAAGCATTTGTCGCAAGTGCTAAGGGGCGGCTTAAGTCGGTGATCCATGTGGGGCATAACTCACTTTCCGAAGCCGCTGAATTAGCAGCACATTGCCAGCAAGTCGGAGCTGACGTTATCTCAGCAACGGCGCCTTCGTACTACAAGATAAATTCCGTCGAGATGTTAGTCGACTGCATGGCTCAAGTGGCCGCTGCAGCTCCTGAACTTCCCTTCTATTATTATCACATGCCGCTGCTAACCGGGGCGGTGCTCGATATGCGGCGGTTTCTTGAATTAGCGGATGAACGCATCCCCAACCTTGCCGGCATGAAATACACGGCTCCGATGGTTCATGAATTCCAAGCCTGCCAAGAGTTAATGGACGGTAGATTCAATATCGTGTGGGGAACCGACGAAATGCTGCTGAGCGCTCTGGCGGTTGGCGCTCAGAGTGCAATTGGCAGTACTTACAACATTGCCGCTCCGCTGAACCGTAAACTGATTAGCGCCTTTCAAGAAGGGAATTTAGACAGAGCGCGAGAGTTGCAATTGAAATCGATCCAGATGATCAATCTCCTCTTGAAGTACCCGTTTCACGCATCGATCAAGAGTATCCTCACTCGCTTCGGCATCAATTGTGGAGGCTGTCGACTGCCTCTGACTTCGCTTACTTCTGATCAAGAGAAACAACTCCATCAAGAGTTGGATAGCACTGGCATGAGTCAATGGCTTTTCGAGGCGACCTCCGTCAAGAGCTGCAATGGGGAGAAGCATTCCGGCCCCCATCCTGCGATTCCTCCTTCGCATCTCGGCCAGCTTGCCAAAAGCCAAGCTGAGATAACCGACCGAATGTAGTAGTAGCAGAAGCGATTCCCGACGAGAACTCTTTTGACGCAATCACGTAGCACGGTATTTCCATGGATAGTTCGCAAGCCATTTCGGTCGTTACGAAACGAATTCTGCTTCTTGCACTGCTAGCCATGCAATTCTTGGCGACGGATTCGGCAAGCGCCGCTGTCGAAGGCAGCCAACCGCTAGGCTACCTCGATTGGAATCGGCTGCCAAACTTTCCAGACCCGCTTGGAGTTGCGGGGGCATTTGCGGGAGTCGATGGCAATGCTCTGATCGTGGCAGGCGGAGCCAACTTTCCGGACGGAGTGCCTTGGCATCCCACCGCCGACGGCAAGAAATCGCTGAAACAATATAGCGACCGCATTTATGTGCTGCTAAGCGGTGAATCTGGAAGTTTCAGCCAGGATTCACTTTCAGTGGAGCCCGATTCAGAGCAACTCGGCGGTGAAGTAAGCAACTGCCGATGGCTAGAAGTAAAGCAAACTCTTAGCGGCCCAATGGCCTATGGCGTCGCCGTCTCAACCGATCAAGGACTGCTCTGTATCGGTGGCGAATGGCAAGAGCATAGCGTCGGCGATTCGGGAACAGAAGATAACGCCGAGGCGCCATCGAAGACACTCCGCTCCGACCAAGTTTATTTGCTACAGTGGAATCGCGAAGACGAATCTGTCACTCTCTCGACTGAGTGGGAACGCGACGGTCAGCGATTTCCCTTACCTAAGCTTCCACGAGGAACGACCGCTGCCTGCGGAGGCCGGATCGGCAACTATGTTTATCTCGCTGGCGGTGATACGGGAGAAGGCGGCAGTAGCCAGTTCCTGCGCTTAAGTCTCGATCCCGAGGCGGTTTCCGCCGCATCATGGGCGTGGGAAGAGCTTCCAAGCTGGAACGGTCCGCAACGCTCGCAAGCAATTGGCGTCGTTCAAGCTGATAGGTTCTTCTTATTCAGTGGGCGGAATCGCCAAGACGGGCGTGGCTTCGAAATCCTCACGGACGCACATGCCTTTGACCCGCACGCTTATGCTCGAGAGTTGACGCGCGCCAAGTCGTACAGCAACGAGAAAATCAACTTTGCTTCCTACGGCAATGGATGGACTAGGCTGACCGACATTGCACCTCCTGGTGAAGACCCTCGATGCGTCATGGCTGGCACAGGAATTGGGGTTGGGCACGATACCGTGCTGGTCTTTGGCGGCGCCCGCGGCGACGTTTTCCTGCAGGGCGAGCAGGTTCTGCCCAGGAAGATCGCACAAGCGACAGAAGGGGGGGATGACGCGCT
The DNA here is from genome assembly GCF_007741515.1 of Adhaeretor mobilis. Taxonomy (GTDB): domain Bacteria; phylum Planctomycetota; class Planctomycetia; order Pirellulales; family Lacipirellulaceae; genus Adhaeretor; species Adhaeretor mobilis. Next base: position 2,537,303 of record NZ_CP036263.1, on the reverse strand, counting down.
TGCAGAAGAGCTTCAGCAAAAGGCAAATGCCCTCTACGACGATCACGAAGGCTTCAGTAAAGATATCCTGCAGTATAACATCATTACCGACAGTTGGGCCAACAGCTCTCAATTGCCGTTTTCGAGTCCCGTCACGACCAACGTGGTGCGTTGGAACCGCCAGATTGTCATTCCAACTGGCGAGAGGTATCCGGGCGTTCGGACCCCAGAAGTTTGGTCAGCAGTTCTCGGAGATGCTCACCGCAGCTTCGGTAGAGCTAATTGGATCGTTCTGGCGTTGTATCTTGGCATTCTGGTCGGCATTGGATTCGTCTTTTCAAGACGCGAGTCGGGTGAAGATGACTTTTTCCTTGGCGGCGGTCGCATTCCTTGGTGGGCGGCCGGAATCAGTATCTTCGGAACTTCGCTCAGCGCGATCACGTATCTTTCGATTCCCGCTCGCAGCTATGCCACGAATTGGAGTTGGTCCCTGATTAATTTTGGGATCCCAGTTGTCGCTGGGGTCGTGATACTCGTCTACCTACCGAAACTTCTTCAGGTGCAGGCGGCAAGTGCGTATGATTTTCTCGAACAACGATTTCACGTCAGTCTACGATTGTTTGGCAGCGTCTCATTTATTCTGTACCAACTTGTCCGCATGGGAGTGGTGGTTTTGCTGCCGGCGCTGGCTCTTTCTGCGGTCACTGGTATCGATCTGACTTTGAGCATTGTCGCCATGGGAGTGTTAAGCACCCTTTACACGGTCCTAGGAGGCATTGAAGCCGTCATCTGGACCGATGTAGTGCAAGTGATTGTTCTACTGGGCGGCGCAGCGGCGGCTTTAACAGTAATCTCCTTCGATGTGGACGGCGGTTTGCCGGCAATTATGGAGATGGCTTCTGCAGAAGGAAAATTTGACATCGTTAGCGAAGCACATTTCCACGACTTGAGCTGGTCTAACGACGGCATTCTCGTGGTATTGTTGGGAGCGTTCTTCCTTAATCTCATTCCGTATACGAGCGATCAGGCAATCATTCAACGCTATTTGACCGTTCGCGATGAAGCCAAGGCTCGTAAAGCCATCTGGACAAACGCTCTAATGTGCATCCCGGCGACACTGCTGTTTTTCTTCGTAGGAACGGCACTCTGGGCCTTCTACCGAACACACCCTATAAATTTGGTTCCACTCAGCAAACCAGACCAGATATTCCCTTGGTTCATCGCCCAAGAGTTGCCGCCCGGCCTGGCGGGTCTGGTCATCGCCGGCGTATTTGCCGCAGCCATGTCAAGCCTTGACTCCAGCATGCACTCTGCCGCTACCGTTGTGACGACCGACTTTCACGACCGCTTTGGTCAGCGCCGCACCCCCGCGCAGTCGCTTCGTTTTGCTCGTTGGATCACACTTCTCATGGGAATCCTTGGGACGGCGTCTGCCATGCTGATGTCGACCGTCGATATCCGCTTCTTATGGGATCTCTTTCAATCGATTCTTGGACTCTTCTTGGGAACAGTCGGGGGATTGTTTTCGCTGGGAATTCTCACCAAACGAGTCAACACGGTACACGCTTGGTTGGGAGCCATCGCCAGCGTCGCGCTGCTGGCCTATGTACAAACTTCAACCAGCGCGAACGGTCTGCTTTACGGAGCGATTTCGGTAGGCTCCTGCTTAGCAGTCGGCTTGTTGGCATCTTACGTCTTTCCGCAATCCTCCCAGACCGTAGTCAGTTCTAAAGAGAGCTATTAATGAACTGTTCCCGCACTTTAACCAAACTGATGCAGAGGCCACTACTCTCGAATGGCTTGCCACTAGGCATTTTTTCGGCAAGGAAATGCTCCCTACTTGTTTACTGCAAGCATGTGACTACTTGTGTTTTTCTGTTGTGCTTAATCGCGGCCCAAAGCCATGCGGTTCAGCGCCCCAATGTTTTAATGATCGTCTCTGAAGACAATGGGCCTGAGCTTGGCTGTTACGGCGATCCTTACGTCCATACGCCTTTCCTCGACAAACTTGCTGAAGAAGGCGTGAGATTCCAGAATGCGTACGTTCCGCAGGCAGGTTGCAGCCAGTCGCGGGCAGCCTTACTGACCGGGCTCTATCCCCATCAGAACGGACAGATCGGCCTGGCCACCTGGAAGTTTCACATGTATCGCGAGGATGCGCCTAATCTGGTTCGGAGCCTCAAAGCTGCCGGATATCACACTGGCATGATTGGCAAGCTACACGTCAAACCAGAGTCGGCTTTTCCATTTGACGTCCATAAGATTCCCTCGTCGAATTTCAAACGGAAGAAACTAGGCGACTACGCGAAATATGCCAATGAATTCTTCCAACAGGGGGACAAGCCTTTTTTTCTCTCCGTCAACTATCCCGACGCACATCGACCCTTCCTCGACTCCGTCGCTGGTTTGCCTAAGCACCCCTTAAAAGCAGAAGATATTAAGCCGCTGGCCTACATGGGGCTCGATTCGTCTGCTCTGCGAGCAGAAACAGCCAGCTATTACAATAGCATGAGCCGCCTTGATGCGTTGATTGGTCAACTGCTGGCAGCCTTGCAGCGTTCGGGAAAGGCCGGCAATACTTTGGTCATTTATCTCGGCGATCATGGCGCCGACCTTCTGCGCGGCAAACGCACTTCCTACGAAGGAGGCGTCCGCATTCCGCTGATTGTTCGTTGGCCTGGGAGGATTCTAACTCAACAAGTTCGAGAAGAGCTTGTTTCTACCTTGGATTTGATGCCCACGATCTTAGCTGCGGCGAAAGCCGAGCCAATTGCCAATCTTCCTGGACGTTCACTCTTGCCGCTCTTGCGAGACGAGGAGACCCAGTGGCGACAGTATCTGTATACGGAGTTTCACACGCATTCGGCTCACAATTATTATCCGCAACGCACCGTCCGCAACGCCCGCTATAAATTGGTCCACAACTTGATGGCTGGAAGAGAAAACCCGGGTTACGACTTTACCGCTAATCATTTCATCCCCGAATTGGCAAATGAGCTTGATTCTGCTTCGCCTATTGTTCGAGCAGCGTATCAGCTTATGAAGTCGCCCCCGAAATACGAGCTCTATGATCTGCAAAGTGATCCCTACGAATTCGAGGATTTGTCGACAGTTGCTGAGCAGTCTCCGGTGCTCGACGAATTGAAGTCGAAACTCGACGCCTGGCGTCATAGGACAAACGACCCCCTTTTAAACCGAGATAATCTGGAGCGATTAAAGGAGCAGATCGACGCTTCCATGGTCGATGGCAACCCGCAAAAAGAGCGGGTGGAGTTGACCTATGAAGACTATTTCTTCAGCAACCTCCAATCGAAGAATAATTCTGAAACGAAAAAGTGAATAGCATGACAGCTCGGCGAAGCCCTGACCCTATTTCCTTGCAAGCTTTTGTTCCTAATCATCCAGGAGAGGTTCCAAGGATTATGAATACCAAACGGCGGCCCTACTCAGATACTTGCAATTCCCTCGCAACTTACTTTCCAAGAATTGCCCAAGCGATTGTATGCCTTGTACTCTTTGCATCGCACGTGTACGCGGCAGGCGAGCCGGTAGATCCAAAATTGGCAACTCCCGACTCCAAAGACGACACGGCTTGGTACGACGTTCATCTCCTGGATATCGAAGGAATGGGCTGGTCGGATACCAAATCGCCCTTCGATCGTTTGCCAGCGAAAGCAGAAAAAAAGGTTCGCAGCAAGGTTTGGAGGTTGTCTCAACAGTCGGCGGGCGTCTGCGTACGGTTCGTTACCGATGCGACGGAACTCCGCGCTCGGTGGACGCTCACCCTCGACCAACTGGCGCCTGCCAATATGACTGCGACCGGCGCCAGTGGCTTGGATTTATATGTCAAAACGAATTCAGGAGACTGGCACTGGCTGGGGATTGGCGCACCGAAAGGAAAAACCACAAGCGTCGTCCTGACGCGAGGAATCCCCAAGGAAAAAAGAGAGTACCTTTTATACTTTCCTCTCTACAACGGCGTTCAGTCCTTAGAGCTTGGGATTCCGAAAGCGGCGCAATTGCAGAAAGCCCCGGCAAGACGCGACGATCGACAGAAGCCGATTCTTTTCTACGGAACTTCGATTACTCAAGGGAGATCGGCCTCGCGACCTGGCATGTGTCATCCTGCGATTCTTGGGCGGCAGCTAGGATACCCGGTGCTCAATCTTGGCTTTTCCGGAAATGGTGAAATGGAACCGGAACTTGCTGAGTTACTCTCCGAACTCGACCCGGCCGTCTATGTGTTGGATTGCCTTCCTAACATGAATGCGTCTGAATTGACGGAGAGAACAGAGCCATTCATTCATCGGCTGCGGAAAAGTCATCCGGCGACTCCCATCCTCATGGTGGAAGATCGTACTTACGGCAATTCGTTTTTGGTAGAGGGCCGGAGAGTAACAAACCTCACCAATCGTCAAGCGTATCGCGAAGCATACAAGCGGCTGAAAGCTGAGGGAGTCAAACGCCTCTTCTACGTCAAAGGAGGCCAGCTCCTGGGCAACGATGGGGAAGCAACCATCGACAGTTCTCATCCAACCGACCTTGGTTTTATGCGACAGGCGACCGTACTTCGGAAAGAGTTTGCCAAGATCCTCTCTCACGATTTCTCCAATGGCGCGATCCAGCGCGTGACAATTGAGCAAGCTCGCAAGGACGTTCCTCGCTCGGACACTGCCTCTGTCGTCGAGATCGAACCAGACCATTTGCTGATGGCTTACCATCGGTTTCGCGATAGCGAGCATGGAGGAAGTGATTTCGGCGACTGTACGATTTGGTCGCAAGAGTCGCGAGACGGAGGCAAGACCTGGGGGGAAGCCCGCGAAATCGTCACTTCCGATAAAGAAGACATCAACGTCCAGGCGCCGGCTCTTTGTCGCTTGACCGATGGAGAGCTCCTCATGCTCGCCAATCATGCCCACGGCAGAGCAAGTACTTCGATGAAACTCTATCGCTCGAGCGACGATGGGAAAATATGGGAATTAGACCAGTCGCTCTGGGAGAAAAGCAAAGGACAATGGCTGCAAGGCGGCAACTCCCAATTGCTATTGCTTGAAAGTGGACGGTTGATTTTTGGCATACACGGCGGAACTGGCACGCAAGGGAATCAGAAGAATGACGCTTGGTGCATGATCAGCGACGATCAAGGCCGCACCTGGCATCGCTCAGAGGGAACAATCGTTCTGCCGATGCGCGGAGCGATGGAAGCGTCTCTCGCTGAGCTCGTAGACGGCGAATTGGTTATGTCGCTTCGCACTCAATTGGGTGGACCGTTCATTACGCGTTCGTACGATCGAGGAGAGAACTGGACCGCAGCCCAACCGAGCGGACTGGTTGGTCCAGAATCCTCGACGTGCCTACGCCGGATTCCCGGAACGAATACTTTAGTTCTGTTTTGGAATGGCAGCGAATACCAGCAAGGCCACCATCACTTTGGCGAGCGTACTCCTCTCTCCGCGGCAAGGTCCGACGACGGCGGAGTGCATTGGGAACACATCGGCGATATCGAGACGGCCACCGATGCCGAGTTCACTAACCTGGACTGCACGTTTACTCAAGCGGGCAATGCGATCGTCACTTATTCAGCAGCCCGACCGGCATGGGAGAGAAAAAGGCCCTCGCTTTCACTGCAATGCGCAGTGATCCCGCGCGACTGGTTTTTCACGCAGGCGACTTGTGCTAAGCCGACTCCAGAATGACATAGACAGTCATGCAATACCTCATCTATCTAGGGAAAAACCCATGACAAGTCCTGACCGAAAAATTCTGCAATCCAAGTGGAGGCTCATAGCGAATTGGAGCTTCGGGGTCTTCGCATTAGCAGCGCTGACTCAGGCAGCTCAAGCAGAATCTGAACAGGAAAAGCCTTTCTTCACGAAGATCGACCTCTTTGAGGGAGGCCAGGGCGGCTATCTGACGTACCGTGTGCCTACGATTCTGATCAGTCCTAAGGGAACTGTACTTGTTTCTACCGAGGCGCGCAAGGATGGCGCTGGCGACTGGTCGGACATCGACACCATAATTCGCCGCAGTACCGATGGCGGAAAGACGTGGAAAGCCCCCAGAACGATTGTCGATGACGGCATAAATACCGTCCACAACAACACGTTCATTGTCGATAGCAAGACCGGCAAGCTCCACTTAATGAACGCTATCAATTACGAACGGGTTTATTGGCGGACGAGCACCAATGACGGCGTACGTTGGTCTGCCCCGCATGAGATCACGAAGGTCTTCAAGACCTATCGCGAGCGGGAAGGCTACGACTGGACCGTTGTCGCTCCTGGCATGAGCCCTGGAATTGTGCTGCAACAGGGCGCTCACAAAGGGCGATTTGTTGTGCCCGTGTGGCTAGCGTTGGAACATCGTCATCGCCCTTCGATTGTCACAACGGTTTATAGCGATAATCGCGGGAAGTCTTGGCACGCCGGCGAGGTAGTGGCGCGGGATGGAGACGCTATCAGCAACCCCAGCGAAACGGTGCTGATGGAACTCTCCGATGGGCGAGTGATGGCCCATCTTCGAAACGAGTCGCCACAGTATCGACGGGCAGTGAGCTTCAGCAGCGATGGCGCCGCGGGTTGGACGGAGCCCGCTTACGATGAGCAGTTGTTTGACCCCATCTGTCAGGCGGGCTTATTGCGTTACTCGCCGAGTCAATTGATTTTCAGCAATCCCGATAGCAGTGCGAATGAAGAGCAGCTTTTGAAGTGGAAGGCAAGAAGTCGCGAGAATTTGACCATTCGGTTAAGTAACGACGACGGCCAGACGTGGCCAGTCTCTCGGGTTCTCGACTCGGGCCGCACAGGATATAGCCAATTGGCCCGCGACAAAGAGGGGATGATTTACTGCGTTTACGAACGGGGCGGCATCGATGACGACCCAGGGGAATTTGCACCGAAATACTTGACCTTTGCAAAGTTCAATCTGGCCTGGCTGCTCGAAGGGAGTAACGAAAATGATACTCCGTAACAGAAAGCGTTTTCGACCGTCGCCATTTCTAGTCTGTTTCGCTCTGTTAGCGACATGTTTTCTTGCGAGGCCAGTCTACGGTCAGCTTCTCCGGGAGGTCACGGTCTTCGAAAGCGGCGAGGATGGTTATCATACCTATCGCGTACCGGCCATTCTACGCGCAGCCGACGGCGCCTTATTGGCATTCTGCGAAGGACGCAAGAACAGTGCTGCCGATACGGGGAACATTGACGTGGTTCTCAAACGCAGCACCGACGGAGGGCAAACTTGGGGACCGCTGATTATCGCCACAGACTTCGGACCACACACGAGCGGCAATCCCTCGCCGATTGTCGATCGCAGCACGGGTCGAGTCGTCATGCTGACCAATCAGAATCTTGCTGAGGATGGACAAGGCAAGATTCAGGCGGGGCTCGCTGAAAGCACGCGAACAGCTTGGGTAAATTACAGTGACGACCACGGAAAGAGCTGGACGAACCCCGTTGAGATCACTGCTCAAGTCAAGCGACCCGACTGGCGATGGCTCGCCTTCGGGCCGGCCCACGGCATCCAACTTACCCGCGGCGAGCATCGCGGACGACTCCTTGTCGGTGCCGTTCAGAATGGACCGAGCAGCAACGGAGCTTTTGCCGTGTTTAGCGACGACGGTGGAGAGAGTTGGCAACGCGGCGATGGGGTCGAATCAGCGAAAAACATGCGTCCTAGCGAGAGCGTTGCGGTTGAGCTGGTTGACGGCAGCATCCAACTGAATAGCCGTAATCGCGGCGGGCACGAACGCCAGCGGGTAATTGCCTACAGTCGCGATGACGGCGCTACTTTCCCCGATACGGGACTTGCTGCGGAATTAATCGACCCTCGAGTTCAAGGATCGGTACTGCGGGTCGCAGCCGTCGATGAAGGAGACGACCACAACGAGATACTGTTTTCCAATCCTGCACATACAAATGCTCGTCGCAAGCTGACCGTTCGCAGTAGCTTTGATGAGACCAAAACATGGAACAAAGGGAAACTGATCCACCGCGGACCCTCAGCCTATAGCGACCTCGTGGAACTAAACGACGGGGCGGCTGGCTTACTCTATGAGCATGGATGCCAAAATCGCTACGAACGAATACGATTCGCCTCCTGGCCTGCAGGCTGGCTCGACGACCCTACGCAAGTGCAGTTCGATTTTGCACAACCGCCTGAACAGGGAGCAATTCAATCGACCCGAGGACGCCCGCTTTCCGCAAAGGTTGAGGGCTATCTCAAGCGGACGACTAGCGACGCAGTTGGAACTGACGGTATGGCTTGGCAGTTCAACGCCCCCGGTGAATTCGTTCGACTCTGCGACGAAGAGTACCAAATATTCGACTTTGAGAATGAAGACAGCTTTACGCTGGAGATTACCTTTCGCACTTCGAAAAAAAGGAGCAAGAAACAGGGGGCGCTCATCAGCAAAGACAAAGGCCCCAACTCGCCTTCGTACTGGCTTCGACTTGAAGGCGGGCAAGCAAAATTTCTTGTGTCCGACGGCGAAAGCGTTGTGAGCATCTTAGGAGGCAAGCAGCTGAACGATGGTAAGTGGCATCATGTAGCGGCCGTCCGAGACACAGCGAATTGGCAGCTGCGCCTCTACGTCGACGACCGTCTGGCAGCCCGCCAGGATGATGTGACCCACGACGATCTCAGTAACGACAGCGATCTCCTCATTGGGGCGTTCAATCATGGTCGCGACAAGCAATTCTATGGCGAGATCGACTTCGTACGCATTTGCAGCGCCGCAGTGAATCCTGAATAGCTCGTTGGACGGAAACAGCGAGCACACCCTGTTGCTATTGACTGACCTATTTCCTTCAAACCGAAATCCGACTACGGAGAAACACTATGAAGTATGTCCTCAAACGCCGTCAGCACTTGTTGTTGACATTCACTCTATCCTTGGTGTTACTGACATCATTTGTCGCCTCGCTAGCGTTGGCTGCTAAGGCTGCACCTGTGGCCAATTGCGAAGAGACCGACCTGTTCGTCAGCGGCGAGGGGGCTTACGACACCTATCGCATCCCTGCGATCGTCGTCGCCAAAGATGGAACGTTGTTGGCTATTTGCGAGGGGCGAAAGCATAGCCGATCAGACGCTGGAGACATCGATATCCTCCTCAAGCGATCCACCGATGGAGGCAAGAACTGGTCAGATGCGACAGTGATTTGGGACGATGCGGGTAACACCTGTGGGAATCCCTGCCCTGTCGTCGATCGCGAAACAGGCGTGATCTGGTTACCAATGACTTGGAATTCCGGAAAGATCGGCGAGAAAAAAATTGCGCCAGGATTTGGTGCTGACTCCCGACGAGTCTTCTTGACGAGCTCGAAAGACAACGGCAAAACTTGGGACAAACCTCGCGAAATCACCTCCGAAGTGAAGAACAAAAACTGGACCTGGTATGCCACTGGACCGGGCGCTGGGATTCAAATAGAGCACGGGGAACATTGCGGACGACTTGTCATACCCTGCGACCACAAGACACCTGACAAGGCGCCAAACGATTACTTCTCGCACGTCATCTACTCCGACGACCACGGCAAAACGTGGCAGCTTGGAGGCTCCTCCTCCGGCGGCAAGGAGAACGAATGCGAAGTCGTCGAACTTCCCCAAGGCCGATTGATGCTCAATATGCGGAATTACGACCGCAGTATACACTCCCGTCAAGTCACTTTCAGTGACGATGGCGGAAAGACCTGGGAAGATCAACGGCCTGCCAAAGAATTGATCGAACCGATTTGTCAGGCAAGCATTCGCCGCTATCGTTGGGCAGACGGCGACCGACCAGGCGTTCTCTTGTTTTCCAATCCGGCTAGCAAGAAGGGCCGTAAGAATATGACGCTCCGCGCCAGCTTCGACGAGGGCAAGAGTTGGCCGGCCGCCCAGCAAATTTACCCCGGTTCGAGCGCCTACTCATGCCTAGTTATTTTGCCCGATGGGCGTATCGGATGCCTCTACGAAGCAGACGACTACAAACGTCTGGTCTTGGCAATCTGCGAGCCGGACTGGCTAGATTAGGCTCTCGTGTGAATGTGGCGAAAATCGCAACCCTAGCGATTTGAAATTCCTGCCCTGTTTCCTTCACCAACGCGCGTACATCCACTGAGCACCCATCATTTTAGAAAGGCAAGATCTTTATGTCTTACAAGCAACCCGTTGTTTCGTCGGGAATTCTGCCAGCTGGCATTGTCATTCTTACGGCGCTAACAGTCGTACACAGTTTTCTTCAATCCTCAGCAATTGCTGCTGAGACGCCTGTCGTCAATGTGTCTGATAATGCGGCCCCTTCTGACGCTGTCGTTATTTTTGACGGCAGCGACACGGACAAACTGCTGAAATGCGATGGCACGCCCTGTGACTGGCTGATCGAGCACAACGAACTCGTCGTGCCCGGTGCCCAGCGGACAAATCGCGGTGTGTGGACCACTTATCATTTCCGGGACGCCCAGATACACGTCGAGTTTCTCCTGCCGAGAAAAGACCGGAAACATGGCAACAGCGGGCTCTATCTGCATGGCATCTGTGAATTGCAAATCTACGCCTCGCGAGAAAAGGCGGAGTCCCCAGAACTTACGATCGGCGCCCTGTATGGAATAGCAGCACCGCTCGTCAACGCAGGTAAATCCGCTGGCAAATGGCAAACCTACGATGTCTTGTTCACTGCCCCTCGGCGAGACAAGACTGGCAAAGTCATAAAGTCGGGTAGGGTTACGGCGCTGCTCAATGGAGTGCTCGTGCAACACAAAACTGAGTTCGCCGAGCCACGTTCCAAGTACGCGCCGATGACCTTCAAAGTATCGCCCTACACAGCCAAAGTGAATCAACAGATATTACTTGAGGAGACCGGTCCGCTCTACCTGCAAGACCATGATTCTCAGGTCCGATTCCGGAACGTATGGATCAGGCCGTTGGACGATAAAGCAGGATGGTTCGTTCCCAACAACACCGAGAGTTAGGCTGCTCCTTCTTCCAGTTGTAAGAACAACGAAGCAGAACTGAAGCCGCGCTCGGATGCGAATTGGCGTGGTTTTCCCGGCGACGTTGGGGCCCATCAACCCTAATACTTCTCCCTTGTCAATTTGTGTCCGTTCCGCTAAACACATCTTCTTACTGAGCGGGTGAAGCGTCAAGCTGCTGGTTTTCTCACCGCAGAGAGCAGCGATGGCGAACAAGCAACGAGACCCCGTGAAAGAGGCGGCCTGGCGAAAGGCTCTGCATCAGTTTGCTGCGAGCGGGCTGAGTGTCCGTGAGTTCTGTAGACGCGAGCAACTCGCAGAATCGGCCTTCTACGCTTGGCGGCGAACGATCAGTGACCGCGACAAGGGTGTCGACACTCAGCCTGCCTTCGTGCCAGCCGTGATCAATGGCGCTGCTGACCGGGATGAACCGCTTGTTCTAATGCTGGGGAGTGGCCTGGAACTGCAACTACCGCAATCGCTTCCTACCGAGCGGGTGGCTCAACTCGTGCAGGCGTTGCAATCGCGAGGCGGGTCATGATTGCCACCGACCTTCAGAACGTGCAGGTTTGGATCGCCACCACGCCGGTGGACATGCGCAAGTCGTTTGATGGGCTGGCGGAAGTGGTCCGCTCGTTTCTTGGTCACGATCCACTCTCGGGAAGTCTGTTCGTGTTTCGTAATAAGGGCGGTCACCTGGTGAAGGTGCTGTGGTGGGATCGCGATGGGCTGGCGATTTACTACAAGCGGTTGGAGCGTGGCGAGTTTCAGTTCCCACGCAGCAATAAACCTGCCTTCGAGATCAGTTGCGAGCAACTGATCAAGTTACTCTCTGGGATGAGTGTTGCGCAGCGTAAGTGTGCGTGAACATTTTTGAGAACTCGTCTTGCGTGTCCTGCATCATGCGTTACAACGGGCTGCATGACGGTTGCCATGGAAGAACTGCCGAACGATGTCGCCTCACTCAAGCGAATCATCTTTGAGCAGCAAGAGCGACATCGAGGCGAAATTGATGCCGCAGTCAAGGCGGCAGTCGCTGCCATCCTGCGACGTTACTACGGTCCTCGCTCGGAGAAGTTCGATCCGCGACAACTGCTGTTGTTTGGTCAACGCATTGACGGAGCCAACCTCGATCAGGCGAGCCTCGAAGACGAGTTGGGCGAACCGCTCGTCACTCGTCGGGTCAAGAACCGCGACAAGCACGGTCGCCAGCAACTGCCCGAGCATCTAGAGCGAATAGAGATCGAACACGATCTCGATAGTAAAGTGTGCCCAGCTTGCGGGAATGAGCGTTGCCGGATCGGTGCCGAGATCAGCGAGCAACGTTAATGCTTCCCGGCCAGCTTAAAAGTTCTCAAGCACATTCGCCACAAGTACGCTTGCAGCAAGTGCGACCACGACGGCTACAACCCAAACATCGCCACGGCTGAAAAACCTCCGCAGCCCATCGAGAAAGGTCTGCCGGGGCCCAGCCTGCTGGCACACGTGATCACCAGCAAGCTGGGCGATCATCTGCCCCTCTATCGACTGGAACGCATCTTCGAGCGGCAGAAGGTGCATATTGCCCGCAGCACGATGTGTGCCTGGATGCGGTGTGCCGGGGAGCTTGTGACTCCACTCGTCGAGTTGATGATCGAGCGAGTTCGCCAGTCGAAAGTTATTCACACCGACGACACGGTCGTGCCGATCCAGTCACACGGAGCGAAACAGTGTCGCAAGGGCCGCATCTGGTGCTATTGGGGCGACGAGGCCAACCCGTACATCGTCTACGACTACACGCCTAGTCGCTCACGCGATGGCCCGGCGAAGTGGCTGGCAGGATACTCAGGCTACTTGCAAGCGGACGCCTACGGTGGTTACGACGGCATCTATCATTCGCAGAACGTGACGGAAGTTGCGTGCTGGGCGCATGCGCGCAGGAAGTTTTACGATGCGCAGGACTCCGACGAAGAGCGGGCTGTGCAGATGCTCGCGCTCATCGCCGAGTTGTACGCCGTCGAGCGTGAAGTGAAGGACGCTGACGACGCGACACGTTTAGCTCTGCGCCAAGAGCGTAGTGTGCCGGTGCTCGACCGCACCAAGACTTGGCTCGACAACGAGCAAGAGCTCGTGCTACCACGTAGTCCGATGGCCAAAGCGATCACCTACGCGCAGAACCAGTGGCAAGCACTCACCACGTACACCACGCAAGGTTACCTCAACATCGACAACAACGCCAGCGAGCGGACGCTCAAGCGCGTCGCCATTGGGCGCAAGAATTGGCTCTTCGCGGGTAACGACGCGGCCGCTGAGAACCACGCCAGGCTCTGGTCGCTGATCGTTAGCTGCGAACAGCACAAAGTCGATCCACAGCGCTACCTCACCAGTGTCTTGGCCAAGATCGGTACAACGCACAACGGCGACTTGAAACAGTTCCTGCCGGACGAGTGGAAACGTGAGGACGCAGCGGAGCCGATGACACATCACGAAGAGGCGAACTCCTGAGCACGTTTTCGCAGTTCCGCTTCGGGAATGTAAAACTCTTCTCCCTCTTGCATCGTGAAGATGTCAGTAAGAGCTTCTCTGACGGCAGGCGAGCATTCGGCGTTGTGCGTGTTGAAAAACACGCGGTCCGCCCATCGAGCAATCCGTAACGGATCGTAACCCTGGTCGAGTTCCGCCAGCAACTCAGTGCCAAATTGTTGATCAGTGTATGTCATTGCCCCAGTTCGCTCCCCGTCGGTGGATAATGTGGGCCGATGATCTGCTGGCCATTGATCATCTTGGGATGCACACGAGTCACGTTGCCCGTGTGATCGTAGCTCTCCGCCCAAGAACGAACGCGTCCAGTAGCCGGGTCCCACTCAGTCACATACGCAATGCCACGAGTTGGACCTTGCGTCCTCGGCGCGCGCTCTGCGTTATAGTAGCGTACTCGTCCGTCGGGGAGTTGGCGAATACGAACGGCTTCTCGTTGCGCTTTCTGTAAAGCTCCCAGCTTCGAATTGAGGGCTGCTCCGGCGTTGACGCTGCTAACAGGAGTGCCATTCGCGGAACGGACACTTTCAATATTCGACTACTTCTGGAGTGTTGACGAGGTGCCTAACCAATCGTTGTTGATACGGCATCGCCAAACGTGACTGAGCCCAGACTAAACATGCTGAATTCTAACCAATCGAAAACCGTCTGGCCGGCGTTCTAGCGTATCGATCCAGCGCGAACTGTCCCACTGGTATCGAACTTGGAGTTTACGAACCGTGCCGTCGAGCAATTGATCTCGGGCGGCAGCGAGCTTTTCCGACTGGTCAGGTGTAACCCCGGCACCGCGGCGCGTGATGAGTTGCACAGCGGTGGCATGTTGAGCTAGATCTGAGAATAACGATGTGACTTCGCCCGCGTTGAGCAAAGCCTCGTGCATGGGCGGTAGCGCGGAAAGATCCACACCGCCATGATTCACAGGCTCCTCGGCAGCTGCCAGGGGGATTTGTGGCTGGTCGCCGAGTTTCGTATGCGGCTTGGGAGGGGCAACAGGCTTGCGTAGGCGAAACCAATCGCGTCGCGACATTTGTGGTTGCTGGTTACTCATTGATGTCCAAGAGTACAGGGACTGCCAGGAACTGAGGGATTTCCTCGAACTTATCTTGATTGAGTTGTGACGATTCACCGTGACATTGCAAACAGTTTGCTCGCCAAGGATGCGTCGATTGCATTCCAGGGGCGGCAACACGTCCATGACAGCTCAGGCAGTCATTGCGCATCCACGTACTATGCGGAATCACCGGCGGAGCACCCGTGTAGGCACGGCTTCCGCTTGTCGGTGCCTTCAATCCCGTGAAGCTGTTTTCAAATACTGCAGAAGCGAAGACAAAGTTCGCCTGCTGTTCGACGTGGCACTGCGTGCAATTCGAATAGTACGGGTGCGGCATTTTGCTCGCTCGCAAGCTCGCACTCTTAAGACCTTCCCCATGACATGCCATGCAAGCGGCTGTGTCAAGCTGGTCGATCGGGTGAGGTACCGTAGGAGGAGCACCGTTGTAGGCTCTTATCTCTTCACGACTAGCAAGCGAGTCAAGTTTCTTCGATTCATCGATCTCGATTTCAGCAAACGGGTCTTCCGGTTGCTTGCGTAGTGCTGCAAGTGGCAAACCTTGCTGCCGGAATCGTTGCGCTCGCACAGCGGACATGTCTGCGTAGGCGGTTGCCGGAATAACCTTCGAGGTTGCGTGAGCCGGTTCGGCTAAATGCACCGCGACACTTGTGGGAGACGGCTGCCCGCTGCTTGCCGTCATGGGCGAGGTCAGTCCGATGAAATAGCCGGTCGTCGCCGTACCTATCAACACGAGAACAAGCAACACAGCATACCGCTGGGCAAAGCCGGGGGGCGCGGGTGCAGCTTCGTTCACACGGTTTATTTGCTTAGGCGAAGACGACATGGTCGGTTTTAACAGTATGGCTTCGAGGGGGGGACTAGACTTTCACAATCTCTACGGCGCTTTTCTTATAGTCCGGCTGTTTGGAAAAAGGATCGACCGCATCGAGTGTCAGCTCATTGATGAGCAGCGTCTCGTCGAAGAACGGTACAAACACCGTGCCACGCGGCGGTCGGCCGCGGCCGTTCAACCATGCTTGGAGTTGCAATTCGCCACGTCGGGAACGGATGGACACGAGATCGCCGTTGCGGATGTCACGGTCTCGAGCATCGTCAGGGTTCATCTCGACGTAGGCTGAGGGCATCGCGCGGCTCAGTTCTGGGATTCGCCGAGTCATCGAACCGGAGTGCCAATGTTCAAGTACGCGACCCGTGGTCATCATCAACGGGTAGGTCTCGTCGGGGACCTCTGCTGGCGGCTCGTAGGGATGGAACCACAGCTGAGCACGATCGTCTTTAGTTGATGAATGGTAAAACTGAATGCCTGTTCCCGCTTTTACGTAGGGGTCGTCTTTCTCGACAAAGCGGAAACGCGTTTCCTCCCAATTTCCATCGGGCTGCTCGACAACGGGCCAGCGCATGCCGCGAGCTTTCACATATTCGTCGTACGGCGCAAGATCTTTGTGTTTGAGGCGTGAGAATTGACGGTACTCTTCGAACAAGTGCTTATCGAAGTTCACGTCGTAGTAATGCTCCCACTGCCAAGCGGGAACCGGGCTGCCCGTTTCGTCGACCACCTCGAACAGGAAGCGGCCATCTTTATCGCTCATGCCGGCATATCCGCGATCAAACAGTCGCCGGGCCACGGCTAGCGTTTGCCAGGTGTCGTCACGTGCGTCTCCGGGGGGCTCAACCATCTTGAACCACTGCTGTGTGCGACGTTCTGAATTGCCTACGACACCATTCTTTTCCACCCACATGGCCGACGGGAGAATCAAATCGGCCAGTCGTGTCGTGGCAGTGGGGTAGACATCGGAAACGATGAGAAACTTGTCCTCGAGGCCTTCCTTGGCATTGAAGAGCTTGCGCAAGTTCGGGAGCGTTTGGCCTGGGTTGGTGACTTGGACCCAAATGGTATCGATGTCGCCTCCCTCGTCCGACGGAGTACAAAACTGCTCCCACATTTCCACCGTGTGGTAGCCGGGCTGAGGGTTGATCGTTCCTGCGGGGAGATTCCAAAATGCTTCGCACTGCTGGCGATGTTCCGGGTTAGCCACGACACGCCCTCCCGGTAGGGCGTGGGCTAATGTGCCGACTTCTCGTACCGTACCGCAGGCCGAAGGCTGCCCGGTTAAACTGGTCGGTGCGTCACCCGGCTTGCCAAAGTGCCCGCTGAGCAAGTGGACTCCGTGCACCAGCGAGTTAATGGCGGTGCCCATCGTGTGCTGGTTCATCCCCATGCACCACAGCGAGGTGATTCTAATGTCGGGATTGGCGAACAAGTCTGCCAACATGCGAATCTTCTCAGCAGGCACGCCGGAGAGTTCTTCCACGTATTCGGGCGTGTAAGGCTCAAGCGACTGCTTGTACTCCTCAAAGGAGATCGACTTGCCATGCAGGTTGGGGTTCTCAGGATCAGGCGATTTGAAATTGCAGAAGGACTCAACGAACTGGTGATCGTAGGCATCGTTCTTGATGAGCAGGTGCGCGATGCCGAGAGCGATTGCGACGTCGCCGTGACCTTTCATTTCAAGATAGTGCTGACATTGCTCGGTCGTGCGCGTGCGGCGAGTGCCGATGTCGATCAGTTCGATCTTCTCTCCGCGCGAACGACGGTCGATGACTCGTGAGAACAGCACGGGGTGCATCTCTGCCGGATTGTTGCCCCACATGATCAGCACGTCGCAGCGGTCGAGGTCGTCGTAGCAGCCCGCCGGTTCATCGACGCCATAGGTAGCGAGGAATCCGGTGACTGCCGAAGCCATGCAAAGTCTCGCATTAGGGTCTATATGGTTATTCGCCAAACCGCCCTTCATGAACTTTTGGGCTGCGTAGCCTTCGGGTATGGTCCACTGCCCCGAACCGTAAAAGGCGAATCGCTCCGGCGCTCCTTCGATCCGATCGGCGATCACATCAAGTGCCTGATCCCAAGTGATCTCCTCGTACTTATCGCCACGGCGGAGCAACGGTTGCGTGAGGCGATCTTTGCCATAAAGTGCTGAGCCGACGTGGTAGCCCTTGACGCACAACAGGCCTTTGTTGACCTCGGCATCCTTGTCACCAGCAACTGCCACGACCTTGCCATTCTCGACGCCGACCTGCACATGGCAACCCGTGCCACAGAATCGACAAGGCGCTTTGTTCCACTCCACCGACGACGTCTCGGCAGCGTTGAGGATCGGCAAAGAAAAAGCACCCGTCCCCGACGCGATTGCTGTCGCGGCGCTCATGGCAGTCGAACGAATAAAGCTACGGCGATCTTGTTGCATCTCTAGTTCCTCAATTCCGAACAGCTGGTAGCCTGCGAGGCAGGTACCGATTCCTCAGGCGAGCATTCATCCAAATGAACGAAGGCGACATCGACATGTGTGATACCTGGCAGCTCATGGAGCCAGTCAGTCACTGCTTGTGATTCGACGGAAGTGGTCGTTTCGAGCACCAACGGTAGCCGCAGTTCTTGCTGGACGCCTACTTCAAGGTTGGGTTGCTCGGCAATCGCGCTGACCGTTGCCTGGGCAAGGCCTGCCTCCGCAGTCAGATGGGCTACGAGTCCGCTAATCATGCGACGTCCCCCTCTAACTTTTCGTGAGGACTTTCTGCGAAGACGTGAATAGCCGCTTTGAGACCTATGGTGTAGATCATGAGCCCGAATGCCCACACGCCGGCCGTTACCTTCCACTCCATCAAGCTAGGCTGGTACTCCACAATCTCATGCAGCGTGCTGGGTACGAAGCCCGGCACGATCAGGCCCATCCCCTTCTCAATCCAAGCCGCAATGAACGCGATGACACAAGCAATTACCAGTACACCCGTGCGACGGAATACGATCGGCGATAGAAACAGACAAACGGCAACTAGGTTCCCAATGATGGCCGTCCATATCCACGGCACGAGCGCACTATGCCCGTGCAACCCTAGAAACAAGTAGCGGGCAGAAGCGGTATGACTGCCGCCGGAATAGAATTCGGTAAAGACCTCTGACACGACCATGATAAGGTTAATTACCATCGTCACGCGCACAATGTTGACCAAGATGCGTACGGGCTCGTAAGAGATGCGTTCTCCCAGGATGCGCCGGAGGATCAACAGTGTGACAATGATGAATGCTGGACCGGAAACAAAAGCACTTGCCAAGAAGCGTGGCGCCAGAAGTGCTGAGTTCCAAAAAGGTCTGCCTCCCAGTCCGCAATAGAGAAACGCCGTCACGGTATGGATGGAGATTGCCCAGAAAATCGACAGCATCGTAAATGGCACGTACCACTTGGGGCTGGGGCGACGGCCAAGGTATCGCATGTAGAGCAAATAGCCGCAGATGTGCAAGTTGAGCAGTAAGTACCCGTTGAGCACAATGACGTCCCACGTGAGCATCGAAAACGGAAAATTGAATCGCCCTAGCCCGGGTAGCATGTGCCAAAATCTATCGGGGCGACCGAGATCGGCGGTCACAAACATGAGACACATGACAATCGCGGCGATAGCGAGCAGCTCACCGACGATGACAACGTCGTGCATCCTTTTGTTGTGATAGAGGTAGGCCGGGATGACCATCATCACGCCGCCAGCAGCGACTCCCACCGCAAAGGTAAAGTTGGCGATGTACAAGCCCCAACTGACGTGATCGGTCATGTGTGTGACGATCATGCCATCAGCAACTTGCACTGCCCAGGCGTTGGCTCCCACCAGGAACACGGCTGTCAGCACGAACATCCAGGCGTAGAACCAAATCGTGCCATCGGTAGCGATACCCAGCAGGCACAACAGGAATCGAGGGTAGTTGCGCACCTCCGGCTTCAGTTGCTCGGCAACTGCGCTGGGCTGTCCAAGGGTCGTGCTCGATGAACTCATGCAGAGATGTATTGCTTAACTGTCAAAAAAGTAAAAGAAGCTGGGCTGCGTGCCTAGTTCTTCCTTGAGCAAGAACACACGTTTGTTCTTGAGAAGCCACACGATATCTGATTCCGGGTCGTTCAGGTCACCAAACACGCGTGCGCCAGTAGGGCAAGCTTCCAAGCACGCTGGCAACCGACCTTCGCGTGTGCGGTGCAAGCAGAAGTGGCACTTCTCCATCACGCCTTGGGGACGAATTCGATTGGAAAGGTAGCTTTGTTCTGGGTTCACTTCTTCGGCAGGAATTGTGGGCTCCTCCCAGTTGAACCGGCGTGCATGGTAAGGACACGCGGCTTCACAGTAGCGGCAACCAATGCACCAGTTGTAGTCGACCACGACGATCCCATCCTCTTCCTTCCAAGTTGCTTCCACGGGACAAACCGTTACGCAAGGAGGATTATCGCACTGCTGACATTGGACAGGCATGTAAAATTTGTCATCCTGTGGAACCGTATGGTCGTAGGTCGTATTGCCGGCCTCCATGTCCATCGAGCCTTTGTCCATTTCCAAAACTCGAATGTACGACTCGCCAGTCGATCGATCGTGGTTGTTCTCCTTGTGGCACGCCTCAACACATTTGCCGTTGCCGTTGCACTTGCTCAGATTGATCGCGTAACCAAATTTGACCCCCGGGATGGGGCGGTGGTCGGTGATGGAAACGTCCGCGCCGTAGTCCTCTTTCGCTTCGGATTCTAGGCGAGCCAAGATCTCTTGTTTATCGTCGTCCGTCAGTTCTTTGTAGTGCTGCTGGAGGAACTCATCGACGGAAACATTGTCGGGGATCGTCGCCAGTGGCGAGATGGCCTTACCAAACGCCGCCAGACCGAGCGTCAACCCGACTCCCTTCATGACATTCCGCCGCGAGGAACCACCGTTGTTCAGAATGGGCAACAGCGGCTCCGATTCCGTTGTCATGGGCGTGTCTGGGCTACTGGGTGGCAGACTCTTACTCATGGTGCTCTGTCTCCACGTGGTCAGCTTTTTCCAGGAAGCGGTCTCGCGGCTTGAAAGTCGGATTCATGGACGGGAAGCTTGGTGCATGGGGGTCGTGGCAATCAACGCAGTTGTTACGCACTCGTGGACCACGCGACAGATCCCAGTGGCCGTTCATTCCACCGTGAGCGCCATGGCGGTAGTCGCGAGTTTGTGTTCCATGACATTGCGCACAGAGGGTCATTACTTCTGTGAATTCAACCCGTCTGCCATCGGCCAAGCGTAGCGAGTCGTAGTCCTCAGGATTGTGGCATGAAAGACAGCTGACATTGCCATGCGCGAATTCCATCGATTGATGGAATTCCTTCAAATCAGTCGGCGAACGAATGGCCAGATTACTCGGCCGCGTTGTATGGCATGTCGAGCAGGCAACTGTGACAGGTTTGCCTTGCGAGTCAACGGCTCCCAAATCTAATCGCGGCGGCCCCGAGGGCTTGCGGATGGTTACTGGAAACTTGTGGGGAGTAGCCTGCGGCTGCGCCTTGCCAGAACTAGTCGCTTGATGGGAATCTCGCTGAGGAACTCCCCCGTCTTGTGGGCTATCGCTCGCCAGTGCATGGCGGACGGCCCAGGCTACAAGACCGGCGGCGACCAACAAGCTTGCGGCTACTAGCACAGTCTGGAAGTTTGCGATCCTGGGCTTCATCGGTATCCCATTCCGTGACGCGAGACCAAGCGCTGATCCTAACCCACATCAGGCGAACGTCAATCAGCGATTCAATAAAATGGTTACCAAGAACGATGCGTCTTCAATGCAGCGAACTGCATGGGGCGCTTCTGAGTTCAGGTACAACAATTTCCCAGCAGTGAGCTCTACGGCTTTTCCCGCCGAGGTAAATTCAATGTGGCCTTCCAGGCATTGCACGATAATTTCACCCGGTGCCTCGTGCTCGGGAATAATCTTCCCAGCGTTCATAACGAGCCGAATGAGTTCGACCTGGTCGGTCTTAAACAGGGTGGTAGTTTTGGCTGTCGCCAGTTCCGCCCCATAGGGCTTAACATCGACGGCTTCATTAGGTTTTGCATGGATCGTTGCCATCAGACCAGTCCTTCAAAATAAATGATAAGTACCTGGAAACTGCCGCACAAAGGCCACCAAAAAGAATGGGCTCGCGAACAACCCCAAAATCAACTCCCACCTTACTCCTGATCTTCTATTCGTATATGTCACTACCAATTCGTCGATCGCCAATGGGCGTGGCACCCTTGGGATTCACGCTAGGCCATAGAAGCCCCGCCCGAGAGAATAGACCTGAGCCCAGATACTACTCCTAAGAGCGAGCGAGTGCGACTTTGCTTGTCGAATACTTTGCTAAGTCTTCAGGCAATCGGTTTCATATCGCAAACCGCACCTTCATGTACTGTAACAACTCGTTCGACTACTTCGCAAGAGGGGTCTAGCAGCGTATCCCAGAATCTAATTCTGCAGGCCCTGGACCTCGAAAACTGGGTCATGCAGACCTCGGTTCGAGCAGGCAATTGAAGAACGACCGGTGAACAAGCGGTCTACTCCGATAAGCCCGACAGTAGTCTCATTCGTCCCAGAAAAAGTTAAAGCTGGTAGAGATCTGCCGCCTTAGGAAATTCACAGCCTCCCGGGTTGCGGCGTGCGGAAAGCAATTCGCCGATCGTACGTGAGCCGAGAGCCTTTTCAACCGTTGCGATCGCTTCGTCAACTTCAGAATGAAGCGGGCAGAGTTTGGTGTGCCCGGGCAAACCTAGCGGACAACTCGTAATTCGCTGTAGTGAATCAACTGCATTAAGCACATCGAGGATTGTCAGATCATCCGGAGAAACTGATAGATGAGTTCCTCCGCCGGTGCCTCGTTGAGTACCTACGATTCCCTGCTCGCGGAGCTTGTCCAGTACCTTGCGCAGGTACGGGGCGTTCACCTGGATTGCACGAGACATTTCTGGAATCGTACTCATCCCGTCGGGGCGACTGGCCAGATGGGCTACCGCTCGCAACGCATATTCGGCAGTTTGTGAAAACAGGGTGCACCTCGACTCGCCTTAGAAACAGTAGCTTGACATGCAGTTTGCTTCCGATAAACTCAAAATCCATCAACAAACGAATCGCGAAAGCTGCCCCGCTCATTCATTGTAGACCCTGGCAGTTGTCCCGTCCATGAATTCCGTGAGGAACCCGACATGGCCGGAGGAGCCATATCCATTGTCTTTTTTAACTCTCAGACCGCTACTGATTCTTGCGTTGATCGCATTGCCGTGTGGTTGTCGTCGGGCCACGCCACCGTCCTTCGCGCCTGGGCCTGCAGTCGAAGAACTTACGGCTGAGGTCGAGGACGCAGAAGAACGAGAAGTTCTTGAAGAATTGCAATCACAGATTGCAGTGAAGATGCGACAGGTTACCGGTACTCCAGAGAAACTCATTCTGCTCGGCACGGAGAAGACGAGCGACAAGCTGAAGCTCGGCTATGCCGTCTATTCCAACTACTGCACGCAGTGCCACGGCGTTAATGGAGACGGCAATGGGCCTGTGGCAGAGCATCTGAATCCAAAACCGCGCAATTACACCATGGGGGTGTTTAAGTTTACTTCAACACCTTATGGCTCTAAGCCACGTCGATCTGATTTAATGAAGACGATTCAACGGGGAGTTACGGGCACCTCGATGCCTTCGTTTGACCGTTTCTCCCCAGAGCAGTTGGAAGCAGTTGTTGATTATGTATTGGCACTAACCTATCGAGGGCAACTCGAGAGTGAATTGGCGGCCATCGCTTACGACGAAGAAGAGCTTCCCGATGAAGAGTATTTAGCGGATGTTGTTGCGGGGATACTGGAGCCCTGGTCGGAAGCTTCTGGACAAATCGTGATGCCAGCCTCACCGATGCCCCCGATGACTCCCGAAACGATTGCCGCAGGGCACGAGATTTTCCTAACGAAAGCCTGCAACAAGTGCCACGGAAAATATGGCCGCGGAGGTTTGGCGGGGGGTGTCGATGTTGGTACGGACGTATGGGGTCATAACGCGGCTGCCGCGGACCTCTCCTCGGGTATGTTCCGAGGAGGAGATCGCTTCGTTGATATTTATCGACGCATCACTTCAGGGATCAACGGCACGCCGATGCCAGCATTCGCATCAATGTTCGAGGACGATCCGGATGCGATCTGGCACCTTGTGCATTTCGTCAAAGAAACCGGCAATCGCCGTCGCCAGGGGAAACCACCCCTCAGCGAGGCGGACCTTCCGACGGAATTACCAAGCGTGGAGCAAGCCTCTGAGGACGACGCGGAAGCCGATGTCGAAGAGGACGCAAGAGAAGGCGAAAGTGAGCCATCTGAAGACGTTCAGAAGAAAGCTGCCTGATTGCCAAACACTATGGATACTGAATCAAAAAAATCTGACCTGGCCGAGCTCAAAGCGCGGGTCACCGAACTCGAAGCGCAAATCGCTGCCGAGACGGAGCACAAACCGTTTCGTCCAACCGGCTACTACACCGCCTACTACGCCACGACGGGCTTTATGCTTGGTAGCATCGGCGCAATGGCCAGCCTGTTATTCAACGTGGTTGGCTCCGTACTCACTGGCAAACACCCGTTGGAGTTGATCCGCACCTACCTGACCTTTCCGCTGGGCGACCAAGTGTTTGCACTTCCAGAAGCGCAAAACGGCCTCATGTTGGCAATCGGCTGCTGCCTGTATATCGGCACTGGCATGGTCCTGGGCATACCAGTCTATCTGGCGCTGACACGTTGGGCCGCTGGCAGTTCGTTATCAAAGAAACTAGCTGTCGCCACAGTGGTCTCCTTGATTATCTGGGTCATTAACTTCTACGGCATCCTCTCCTGGTTGCAACCCGCGGTGATCGAAATGAGTGAGGAAAACCTCATTGTTAATCGCGTGCCGTGGTGGGTCGCGGCTGCCACGCACCTGATCTTTGGCTGGACACTCGCCTTGGTCTACCCACTCGGAGATTTTATACCATATGAACGTGTGTCGGAGCAAAAATGAGTGAAGTAGCAGAGACACATGACGCGACCCAAAGCAATTCCTCAGCGGCGATCCCCCGCGACCTCGTTATCGAGCGATTGGTTTGCTGGTATTTTGTGGCGGCCTTAACGTACCTCTTCATTTCGCTTACGGGTGGATTGTTGATGGCTCTGCAGTTGGTTCAATGGAACCCGCTGCAAGGTATTGAGTACCTCTCGCCGGGCAGATGGCGGATGATTCATACCAATGCGATCGCCTATGGGTTCCTTGCCAACAGTTTCCTAGGGGCATTGCATTGGGCTATTCCTCGCCTAACGCTCAAGCCTGTTTTGCATCGCGGGCTTTCCTACTTCATTTTTGTGGCGTGGCAGGTTGTCGTTTGTGCAACAGCCATCGGAATCATGATGGGCCACGCTCAAGGCGTTGAGTGGGGCGAGACGCCCACCTGGATCGATCCGTTGGCGCTCGTGGGTCTCGCTTTGGTGGCCGTTAACTTCATGGCACCCATCGTACGAACTGAGGGCCCTCTTTATGTAACGTTATGGTACTTCGTGGCCGCCTTTGTCTGGACCTTCCTGACCTACGCGATGGGCAACTTTGTGCCGGAGTACTTCGTACCCGGCACAAGTGCAGGGGCCGTCGGCGGCCTGTTCATTCATGATTTGGTGGGGCTGTTCGTGACTCCCTTGGGCTGGGGGTTGATGTACTACTTCGTACCGATCTTGTTGCAAAAGCCGGTCTGGAGCCACGGGCTCTCGCTGGTTGGTTTCTGGGGCTTGGCATTCTTTTACCCGCTCAATGGAATACATCACTTTCTGCTGACTCCCATTCCCGACTTCTTAGAATACGGAGCGATTGTCTCGACAATTGCGGTCGAATTTGTGGTGACGACTGTCATCATCAATTTTTTCGGAACGATCTGGGGATCGGGCCGAGCGGTTGTCACCAACTTACCCATTCGCTGGTTCTACACGGGCATGGTTCTGTATTTCGTCACTTGCGCGCAGTGTGCGATGCAAGTTACGCATACGTTCCAAAAGCTGATTCACTTTACGGACTGGGTTGTCGGCCACGCTCACTTGGTCATGTTTGGTGTGTTCAGCATGTGGCTCTTCGGAATCATGACCTATCTGTTTCCACGACTGCTGAAGCAATCGTGGTATAGCCGCTCGTTGTGCGAATGGCATTACTGGCTATCACTTGGTGGACTCCTCGTCATGTTCATCGATCTGACTCTCGCGGGTGTCTTCCAAGGCTACTACTGGGCCTCGCTACAGCCTTGGGATGTCTCGGTCCAGGGGTCGCAGCCGTTTTGGGTGACACGCCTGTTTGCCGGACTCGCCATTATTGGCGGGCAACTTGCTTTCATGTTCAATCTTTGGATGACCTGGCGCCTCTCCAAGCGAGCCAAAGCAGTCGCCTAGCAATGACTTATGGATGCTATAAACCAGAGTTTGAAAGAAACTAATGTTTGAAAGTAAATCGGGAATCTTGCTGATCGGTGGGCTAGGATTCTTCCTCTTCGCCTTCCTTTCCAATGCGCTGGTACCCATCTTGCTCTACCGGGACATGCCGGAGCAGTCGGTCGAAGAATTGGTTGAGAACCAGAATTTGATATACCAGTTTGAAGACTTAAGCCTTCGCTATCCGGAGGAGTTTCAAGAACACTACGGCGAGCCCACCAAAGAGAGCCTAGCGGAAGCCCTGCAACTGGGACACGACATTTACGTGGGAGAAGGTTGTTGGCACTGCCATAGCCAGTTTGTTCGTCCCGTGTCCAACGAGAGCGCCCGCTGGGGGGAAGTCTCCTCGTCCAAGGAATACCAAAACATTCTTAATCGCCCGGTCATGTGGGGAACGAGGCGTGTGGGGCCCGACCTGAGCCGCGAAGGGGGCCGCCGCGGCAACGATTGGCATGCGGTGCATTTCTTCGATCCCGCTTCACTCTCTCCCAGTTCGCCGATGCCAAAATACCCGTGGTTCTTCGACGATAACAATCCCAGCAAGCCCAACAAGCGCGGAATCGCCATCATCACTTACGTCCAATGGCTTGGTTCCTGGTTGGAACAGTATCCTCTCTACGAAGATTTCGTACCGCTCGAAGAACAAATGCAGAACCCCTTGGAGTAATTGGCCATGAAGAACAAGATCATTGCTGTCCTCTCAGTTATTATCTTAGGTTTCTGTGCATTCGGATTCGGAAGCAAGTTCATCGAATTTGTTCGTTTGGTGATGGCTGATGATGACGCAGCCCAAGAGGGCATCTTTGCGGTAGCTCCGTTGGCTAACTATCTGCTGGCCAGTGCTGGCTTCCTCTGCATGCTTGGTTGGGCGGCTACGCAGGGCATGTTCAGTGATATCGAGGGACCCAAAGAGACCATGCTCGAAACCGAGGCTGATCTCGATTCCGCGACCGATGAGCTTCAGTATTGTAATTCCGTGATGAAGTAAGGACAGCGTTCCACCATGTCAGACTATCTCGAAACCGCCGCTGAGGACATTCCGCCTAAGAACACTACGGCAGATGTTGAGAGCCGCTGGCACAGCTACGTGGGCAATCGCATACCTTGGTATGTCCGCTTCCTCTGGCTGATGTTCTGGGCGTTTGCCATCTATTACACCATCGCTTACCTGTTTCCCGCGTTGCAAGTAGAGATAGTGTCGCCACCGTGAACGCCGACGTCGTGAACGCCAAAGATAGGCACGCCTTTTGCGCCTTCTGCGGACTACCCCTGCCCAGCGGATTCCAACTCGGTAGTCATAGCACAGAACAGCAGCAAGACTATTGCTGCACGGGCTGCCGAAGTGTGGCCACTGTCGAACAGGCCCAGGGAGAACAGGGAAAAGCAGCCCAAGGGCTCCTTCGCTTAGGTTTAGCAGTTTTCCTTACGATGAATACCATGGTATTCACCATGGCGCTATGGAGCGGCGACCTTTACCCGGAAGAGTCGTTTGCCGATCCGCTGGCTACCTCGCTGCGCAGCGTGTTCCGCTGGGCAACTTTGGTTTTCGCGATGCCCGTGCTGTGGCTTCTCGGTGGCCCGATTATTCAAGGCGTTCGGCAATCGCTGCGACGTCGTTCGATCACGACCGATCTTCTGATCCTTGGAGGAGTCAGCGCTGCTTATGGCTACTCGATCGTGTCGGTGCTTCGCGGCGAAGGACATGTCTACTTTGAAGTCGGATCGATGGTGCTCGTCTTCGTCTCGATAGGCAGATGGCTGGAAGCGAAGGGGAAACTCCGCACCAACGAGTCACTCGACCGCCTGGCTAGCCTGCTGCCCGAGACGGTACGAAGGCTCGACGCCAACGGAAGTTTTCAGGAGACACCGCGCGAACAAATCACTTCAGGCGATGTGCTCCGCGTGCTGGCGGGTGAGCGAATCCCCGTCGATGGAATTATCCAGACAGGCGTAGCGGAAGTGGACGAGCAGATGATCTCCGGCGAAAGCCGATTCTCTGCAAAGACCGTCGGAGACCAAGTCTTCGGAGGCACGCTGAACATCGATGGAGACCTGCGAATTGCAGTTACGTCCGAAGACGGCAAGGAGACGCTCACGCGATTGATCGAGCTAGTACGATCCGCCCGCAGTACCAAAGGCAGCCACGAACGACTTGCCGATCGGATTGCCACTTGGTTTGTCCCGGCGGTTTTCGTAATTGCTCTGCTTGCCGGTTGGTGGCAAGGGACGCTCAACGGACTCGATCAAGGAATTCTCACCGGTCTAGCCGTTGCACTCATTGCGTGCCCCTGTGCTTTGGGGTTAGCAACGCCGATGGCCGTTTGGACCGCGCTTGGCAGGGCGGCTGAGCACGGCGTGCTGTTTCGCAGCGGTCTCGTAATGGAGAAACTCGCCCGTATACGGTACGTGTATTTCGACAAGACAGGCACACTTACCGAGAACCAACCCGAGGCCACCCACTTGATCGTTGCCGATCCCCTGCAACGCGAGCGAATCCTGGAGGTAGCTGGAGCAGTAACGTCTGGCTCAAGGCATCAGCTTTCTCAGGCGATCGCCCAATTCGCGGAGCACAGAATCGCCGGCGGTGCTCCGCACGAAGCGGCACTCGTTTCCACACTGCCGGGCAAGGGGCTAATTTCAAACCTGCCTGATTTGGGCGATGTCGTGCTGGGAAGTCGCCGCCTGCTGACTGAGTCTCAACTCCACCTGCCAGCGTCACTGGATGAGCAAGCCGCCGAGCGTTCGGATTCGCAACTGGTCTTCTTGGGCTGGGGGGGAGAAGTCAAAGGAGCCTTCTGCTTTGAAGAGCAGGTCAGACCCGAGGCGGCTGAAGCACTGGCGGCCTGCCGGCAACTGGGGCTACCTGTAGAATTGCTGACGGGAGATGCCGAGGTCCGTGCGACCACCATCGGTAGGGCGCTCGCGTTGCCAGCGAGTGGAGGCCTGCTGCCTGAGGAGAAGTTCGCTGCCATTCGAGCGCGTTCAACTGAGGGACCAGTAGCCATGATCGGCGACGGCTTAAACGACGCACCGGCGCTTGCCGCTGCGGATGTCGGCGTAGCACTGGGCTGCGGGGCCGATGTTTCCCGAGACGCAGCAGGAGTGTGCCTATTGGCCAACGACTTACGTCGCTTTCCCTGGGCTGTGGAGCTTGCTCGCACGACCTCTCGAATTGTCACTCAGAATCTCTTCTGGGCGTTCCTCTACAACGTCTTTGGTATCGCTTTGGCCGCAACCGGTCGACTAAATCCCATCTGGGCGGCACTTGCGATGGCAGTCAGCAGCTTGCTCGTGGTGGCCAATTCGTTGCGATTGAGCCGCTTCCCTCTAGAGCTTTCTCTTGCCGAGGGGTCCACGGCAGCTGAGTCACACTCCCCCCTGCTGGTGTCCAATATCCAGCCGACCGGCGACCAGTCAACTGGCGCACCAGAACTTGAACCAACGGCGGTCGCATCATGATTGAACTTCCTCTAATTTTTTTGGGCGGATTGCTCGGATCAGCTCACTGCATCGGCATGTGCGGACCGTTGGCGATTGCGCTAAGCGCCCATTCACCTGCCGGTGCCAGCCTGCTCCAACGTCAACTCGTGTTTAGCTTGGGCCGCTTGTTCACTTACAGTTTTTGCGGTGCGCTGTTAGGTTTTGGTGGCGCGTGGATTTCCGCGGAGTCTCGCGGCTTTGTTTCGTCCCAAGCGTGGTTGGCCATCGTGGCCGGAGTTGCACTGCTGGTGATGGGGCTGATTACCGCGGGAGTGCTGCCCAAGCCGATGACTCGCCTCTTAACAGGAATCCCGTGCGGAGCGGCCACCTGGCTGAAGACATTCCTCTCCTCATCAAACTGGACGGGCCCACTGCTGGCAGGCGTATTCACTGGCTTCATTCCTTGTGGACTTGTCTATGCCTTTCTGCTCAAGGCAAGTGCAGCCGGCGGTGTTTGGCAGGGATGGCTGACCATGGCAGTCTTTGGAGCGGGAACCATCCCCCTGATGGTGCTGATCAGTTACGGGGGCAAGGTGTTATCGCTTGGTGGCCGATCTAAGCTATTTCAGATTGCCGCTTGGTGCATCGTGCTTACCGGTGGCATTTCTATCGCCCGAGGAACTGCGCAGTTGCAGACCAGCGGGCTAAGTGACGTCAAGCCGTGCCCACTCTGCCTTGAAGAGACGGTACCGTCCGCTCGCGATCAGATCGGGCCTTGAATTGTCAGCACTGCCGCTGCGATAGCGACGCCCAAGACGTTGACAATGAGAATCAATAGACCTACGCCCCAGAGCGTGCGGCTTCCAGTATCCGCTTGAGGTTTCTCGGTGCTGCCAAGCCGCTTCCGATTCCAACTGGCGATCACCCCGCAGACCCAAGTCCAATGGAGCATGATGTGCAGCAACACTGCCGCGACCATCAGGCACAACGTCACAAACTGGATGTCAGTCCAAGCGAGATAATCTCCTCCCCACAGCGTCCAGCCCTCGCTGTTGGCAGCCGGCGGAAACACGTAGCGCACAACGACGGAACTCCAGCAGAGTGCCAGAAAGATGCAAAGCAGAAAGGCATCCAACCAGAAATTTATAGCTGTCTTATTCAGTTTCTTTGCCATGTTCAGCATTCACCAACAATTCCGCATGCGTAATCTGGTGAAGTATACAACAACGTACAACGCTTGTGCAGGTTGGCCTGTGGGTATAACCGCAGCAGCAAGGAAACCTAAAAGTTCATTTCCCACTGTGTGTAGAAAAAGTCTGCGTCGTTTGGCGCGAGAATCTTGTTGCCACGCCAGAAGTGTGACCAGCCAAACAATACATTCGATCTTGAACCGATTTGGTACTTGGCAATCACATCCAACTCGTCGCCGAAGTCCTTGCTGCTGGTGCTTTGAGGCGGAGTTCCTCCGATAGCCGGCACAATGTCGGTGTCCTGATTTGCCATGAAATGCCAATACCAGAATAGCAAACTAAGCTTCTTGGCGGGCTGCATCGTCAGCAGCACGTTGGGAGCTTCGATATTAGAACGTTGCACGGCATCAATGAAACCGAGATACTTGTGGGCAAGTGGAAACAGCTGATTGAAGCGGTTGAAGTCGCCGCCGACGTTGTTACCCGAAGCGTAGTCGTAATAGCACCAAACTGTGGGCGACCACGGCATGGTCGAGCCTAGCTTGTATCCGATACCGACTGTGGCAAACATTGCCTCTTGGTCGAGACCAAGGCCGCTCTGTCGACCGAACTGTGGGCCTCCTTCAAGTTCGAAGAGCCAGTCGTCGATGCCGCCGTTGACTCGAACTCCTAGCGTATGCAGGGAGAAGTCGCCCGTAATCGGCCCGGCGTTCTCGTTGTCGTAACCGATGTAGTAAGTCTCGACAGAAAAGTTCTCGAAGCCACCGTAGGTCAAGTAGTAGCCATAAACCGACTGGTTGTAGTCCGCTTCGTCGAGTTTATTCGGGATAACGGTAACCAAGTGCGTATAGAACCCATCGAGCGACCAATCGCCCGCCTTAGTCATGACTTTTACGCCCTCGAACGTACGCCGCGTATTGGCCCAATCAAGTGGCGAAATCGTCCGCTGGTTGCCATAGAGCAACTCCTGACGACCAATACGAACGCTCATTCCATCAGTGAGCTTCAAGTCAGCGAACAGATTGAGAAAGTCACCATAATTGCGATCAATCCCGCGTGGTGTGTAGTTGCCACCATCGTCCGATGCGTCTGCCAGAATTCCTTCCGCATAAACCCGCAGCCGATCATTGACTTCCCAGTTGCTGTACAACCTTAAGCGAGTCAGTGCGAAGTCGGTTTCCGTGGGGTTGAATCTTCCTAGCCCATCAGACTGCCCCATGCCACGTTCGTGGTGATAGCGCATTCTCAGTTGACCGCCGATGTCGAGAGTGCCGAAGTCTCCGCCGGCGACAGGCATAAGCTTCAGGCAATCTCCCAGGCAGGAACCTTGGTAACAGCAATCGTTCAGGTAGCTGAAGTCATTGTTGTAGAACAGTCCCTTGTGGGATGTGGAGCATGGACTGGCCTGGTTGCCCTCAGCGCCGCATCCACTGCCACAGGAAATGGCGTTGCCGCAGGGAACTGCTTCGAAGCAACAACCAGGGCTATCCGCAACCGTTGTACCCGGATGCAAGATGAGGCACGAAAGCCCAGTTGCCAGAAACAGACAGAGCCTTCTAACCACGATAACCTTCTCCTTAAACCGAACCCGCAAGTACGCTTGGCTACTTACCTATTTATTCGGCTCCGAAAGCGGAGAGTTGCATCCCAGTTGCCTCTACCCGGAAAGTCAGCCTAAACGACAATCCCCCCTGGGAACCCCACTAGCCTCAACCGTACCTTGACATCAAGTTATGCTGTGCGATAACAATGAAGTACGGCCACGACCCCAAACGGTCGCATTGGCAATCAACGGGATAACGCGAAACGGAGTAGGGCCTGTGCTACCTTCCGAGCTAGACGCTGTGACATCCAGCTACCATCGCTGCCTGAGTAGCGAGAAGTTCATAGATACATTCTACAAATTTTTCTTAGCCAAATCGGAAGAAGTCGCTCAGAAGTTTATCGCGACAGATTTCGACCATCAAAAGCTCATGCTAAGAGAATCGCTGCTCATGATGGTCATGTTTAGTCGGGACCCTGTTGGTGTCAGAGACGAAATGGCGAAGCTTGCCAAGCGGCATGATCGCACTGGCGTTGATATCCCTGCGCGACTGTACGCGCTTTGGCTTGACTCATTATGTGAAGCCGTTCAGGAACATGACCCAGAGTTTTCAGAAGATGTGGGGCATAAGTGGAGGGCTGCCATGGAACCTGGCATTGACTTCATAATCTCCAAACACTGACCCGTAGGAGATGTGCCATGGAAATTCCCGCAGGTGGACTGTCTGATGCTTCAAAGCAAGTCGAGCGAGAACACGCAGAGTTACGTGAGCTTTTCGGCACCATTCACAAGAGCTTGGCCACTCCCGCTTCACCAATCTTACTAGTCAGAGAACAACCGCGTAGACTTTGTGGAATGCTGGAGAGCCATCTTCCGATCGGAAGAGGACTGCGGGTTCTTAACAGAGCTCGCAGAACAAGCCCCCCTTTTTTTCTCTGCAGCCTGAGAAGCTGATCCGCGAACACACAACGATGCTACCTGAGGCCCGATCGCTCTCAGCTCAAGCGAACGCGTGCTCCGTCCGTACTCGCCTCCGGCAAGTAGTCTACCCGGCGTTTCACGGTTTAAGAAAGTAACTCATGCACCGTGAGAGTGAAGAGCACGACTTAATGCACAAAACATATTGGGTAGATAGAGGCCCAGCTGACTAGGTAACCACCATCGAAGGAATTAGAATGGCTTGCACTCACCTGAAACAACTCTACCGCCTCTGCCAAGAGCACGGACTTCACTTCAGTAGCTCCGACCTCGTCCGCATCGCTTGTAGTGAGTGCGGCTCTGAGGAGACATGCCCCACAGTACTCACGAGAGCACTTCCCATGGACAACAAAATCGAAGCACCGATTGCTTCGGTCGAATCAGAAGCGTAGTCTTAAGCGCTTACCCATTGAAAAGCGGTTGAAAGCAGGAAGGCCCTCCACCATGCACCGGTGAACGTAGATGTTCTCACTTTGGCGTCACGGACCTAGGCACTTTACATGCACTCGTTGGTCGCGAAACGATGTCCGATGCTCATGCTCTAAACGGCAGAGGCGGTTGATTATGAGGCGGTGGATATGCCTCCCGCTCTAGCGGGAATTGGCCAAATCTGAGTCTAGTTCATATGTTGGCCGTCTATCGGACTTCTTGGTACAATCGCCGCCCAAGCAGTTGCGCCGAATCAGACGCTCCAACAGCTTGAAATGCTCTAGCGTTAGTACTTGTGAAGGCGGTCAGATGTGCCGCCGCGAGTCAACTTCCACTGGGCTAAGGAGTCATCCCCATGTTGCTATCATTCAATAGACACAGTCAAATGTACGTCGTCGCGACCGCGGTCGCCCTGCTAGGATTGGGTGAGGTTTGGTCACAAGAAGCCAGTGTGTTCGATCTTGAGTGGGACGGTCCAGAGACTAGCACCGTTGATGAGTGTGTCGATGGTGACAACTTTTGCTACACACTCCCGATCACCGGTTCGATAGAAGTAGGTTATGAGTCCGACGCCCCGTACTTACTTAATCTCACATCGGACATTCTGCTTCCTCCACAGGTGCCGGGCAGCCGGCCGGTGATCAGTCCCAATTTATGGTCCAATTTCGACCTGCTGCAGGGGGAGTATCTGACGACAACTAACGATGACGAGGTTTCGATGGTATTTCGCCCGACAGAGATGGGTGGCATGCTTCGAGCTTATGAAATCTTCGTCAACATCACCGACGCCGGCAAGTCTTTGGAACTGACCGGCGGAATTGAGCAGTCTGCCGCTTCACCGCTAGAGCCGGACGTGCGATTCTCTGTCAGTGGGATGTTGATAGGAAGCGATTCAGAAGACGACGATATCGTTGACGGGTTAGATTTCTTGGAGTTACAGCGGGGATATGCAGCCTCGCCTGCTCCTGTTACGTCTGACATGACCGGGACCGGAGTAACAAGCTCAGCCGATATCCAGCGATGGCAAGTGGAATACGGTACCGTGCGAGATTCATCGGCAGTACTATTCGTAGCCACAGTTCCGGAACCTAGTACTGCCGTGCTCGCCATCCTATTGGCTACAACCGGTTTGGTTTGCTGCTCCCGACAACGCAACGAGAATGCGGCTTGCCGATTCCATGACTCGAATCAAGCAAACTACGACGCTTGCCCTAATTAGGGTTTCCAATCCTTCGCGTCTATGATTTCGTCACCACTACGAGAGAGCAAGGCAGTGACGACTTCCAGTTCGATCCGTTGATCGAGAAGATGTACCGACCCGTCGCCCATAGCGACACATGCCCCAGAGTGAAAACCATAGAGTCCGCTCAGGCTGTCTACGTTGACGCCTGCCGCATAGAAGGATGAATACTCGGCCGTCGCCCAGGGCCCTTCCTTGGGGGACGCCGAGTCAGAATTCCTCTGCTGGTCAAACTTGGTCGGTTTTCCAGCTTGCTCAACTAGCAGAACCGTGTTTGAGAGCCCATCGCTCACCAAACGCATGTTGGCTGCATTGGTACGAATTTGCGGGTTGAGCAAATCAACTGGCACTTGATTAGGATTCCCGGCAATGTCGCTAGCTATTTCTCCTGCTTGCCAAGTGCCAGCTAGTGGAATCCCACTGTCCGGCCTAGCTACATCATGTACCGCCGAATAGTCACAGGCTCCTACTTCCAGATCCCCTGAAAAATCTCCATTCTGGCCAAGCTTCGGCACAGTACGAAGTGAATTGGGCGTAGAGGGACATTGAAACAAAGGGATGATGACTTGCGAGAGGGCCAAGTTGGTGGACCCTAGCGGTGCCAGGTCAAATTGAAGCTGGTCGTGAAGCTCTGTTGACTCGACAAAGGGTAATAGCTTGGCTCGCCATGAGAAATTCTCCCAGGGTTCTGGCCGATCGGTATGCCATAAAGGAGGCAAGTGTCCCTCGTGTGAATCGCTAAAGCGAATAAGACCTAGGGCTACCTGCCGAAGATTGTTCTTGCAAGCTGTGAGGCGGGAAGCTTCACGAGCGCTCTGTACCGCTGGCAAAACGAGCGCAACTAGGATTCCAACAATAGCGATCACAACCAGCAGTTCAACGAGTGTGAAGCCGTTGGGCATTCGAAGGTTGGAGACTTTACTCGCACGGCGCATCTTCATAAGTAAGCCAACTGGGGTTGTAGAAAAGCATTTGCACCGCTCAGATTTAGCAGGCCTAGTTGGCCAAGAAAGGCGATCTGTAGACGGTCGGCAGACAGGCTCAACCTGCGGCGACCTTCGGTCGATAACCGCCATCGATTCGCGTGCATATCCTGCCCGTTCCACTCGACAGCGGGCATTCCGTTTCGCCCCAATTGCACGACGAGGCTTTGCGTAGCTGACTTCGCTTCAATTTCGACACGGGCTTCAGCCCATGGTTCGCGCTTGACAGAATATTCTCCGCCTTGCTTTGCGATTCGCCACTCACTCCACAACAATCGGTGAGAATCGTACTGAATGTCTTCTGTAGAAGGACGCAAATCGATACTTTGAAAGGACCAAGTATTACTGGACTCACTCGCAGCCCCACGGGAGTCAGCCTGCCCCCCGCAAAAAAACAGGCCTAAATCTCCTGTCCAGTTTGCCTGCTTGAGATCTGCTCGCATAGTAAACTCACTGGCCACAGGTCGGCCGAGTGAAACAAGAGCTAGCTGCTTTGAGTCGATTGCGATTCCCGCGGTGGTGGCTCGGCATGTGATCTGCTTGGAGTCCTCAAGCGAGAACAATATCCGTGGTTCTCTGGAACTGAGACTGCGCCACATTTTTTTCTCCAGTCGTGGCGAATCATCCCAACCTCGCAGCAGTATCCCTGCACTTCCGAGTGCTATCCCTGCTCCAGCGGTAATTACAGCACGGCGTGTCCATTGCTCTTCAGCCCTCTTGCTGATAGCTGGCGACTGAGATCCGGTAGGTTGCCCGGTTTCTTCACAGTAGGTACTCACCAGAGCGGGGAGATCGGCATTGCGGGACCATTTGCCTAGCGTGTCAGCTACTCCTGCTGCACTAGAAGGGCGGTGAAGAGGATCGTCCGATACCATGCGCTGCATAAACTGTCTGAGTCTTCGGGGCACCTTACCGCACTGACTTGAGATGAGATGTCGTAGTTGACTCTCTCGGGTCTGGTCGGCGGCGAAGTTAACAGCCGGGAGCTGTCCCGCAATTAACCTCAGCAGGGTGCACCCGAGTCCGTAGATGTCCGTGCAGGCACTAACGTTTGCCATTCTCGCCCACTGTTCAGGAGCCATGTAGGTAGCAGTGCCGACTGCCAGACGAGGAGCATTGCTGTCGCTCAGCTGAGATTCGCAATGCGTTGCTATCCCCAGGTCTATGAGTTTGACTTCGCCACGAGCAGTCAAAAGGATGTTGGCCGGCTTGACATCGCGATGAACAAGCCCATGGTCATGCGCAAACTGCAAACCTAATGCGATCTGGCGGCAGATTTCGCAAGCTTCTGCGATGGCTAGTGGCCCATGCATTCTCCGTAGCTGAGAAGCGTCGATCCCTTCGGAGTATTCCATTACTAGAAAGTGAAATCCATGAGACTCCCCAGCGTCGGTAGCGCGAACAATGTTGGGGTGATTCAACTTCCCTACATGCCTGATTTC
This sequence comes from Adhaeretor mobilis, assembly GCF_007741515.1. Lineage (GTDB taxonomy): Bacteria > Planctomycetota > Planctomycetia > Pirellulales > Lacipirellulaceae > Adhaeretor > Adhaeretor mobilis. Next base: position 2,500,290 of record NZ_CP036263.1, on the reverse strand, counting down.
GTCTAGAAATAGATCTACACGAGACCCAACCATCGAACCCGTCGCGAGCACTTTTACGGCAACATCTCGCTCCAAGCTTCGGTGCCTTGCGCGATAGACAGCTCCAGAAGCGCCCCGGCCAATGCAGTTCAATAACTGATAGCTTCCCAGGTCGAATGGCAACTGTCCGGCAAATGGGTCCCTGAGCCGCCTCTTTTCATTCCTGAGTTGCGTACTTAGCACTTGCGAGTCTATTTCTGGCTGCATTTTAAGCAGCTTGCAATTCAATTCTTGAAATGCGGTTTCGTCGTCCGACGAGCTAAGACCCACTGAGAGAGCTCGAACAAGACCATCACTTGGTTCGTCGCATTCCAGTACTTGCTCCAAGCAGGTTGAGCATACCCTAAGATGTTGCTCGACGGCCTCATTCGATGTGCTGGATCTGTTGTTGACCCAAGCTAGTAGCTCAGCCTCCGATTGACAGGTTGAACGGAGATGCTGTGAGTCGGAAGGTTGCATTACGATTCAGCACTCGGATGATTCGACAGGTGTTTTCTGAGCCGCCTGAGAACTCTCATCTTGACAATTCGTACGGTATTAGCCGTTACTCCGAATTCACGAGCCACGTCCGCAGCTGATTGCCCGTCGACAGCTACCCGCCAAAAGAAACGCCAGTCGCGCGTGCTGACCTCGTTCCGTACCTTCGCAGCTGCTGCCGCCACGGGGCCTGTCTCTAGGTTGCCTTGTTGTACGAGTGAGGTGTCCCATGTTGCTTCATCTTGAAAGGCATCGCTATCAACCATCTGCTCCAGCAATTGACCATTGGTTGTCCCACCAACGGCTTGATCATTGGTTCGACTCGAGACGCGGTAGTGGTCGCGAATCTTGTTCTCAATAATTCTCCTCAACCAACCACGAAAAGTGTCGCTAGGTCGATCACGGCGGAAATCAACTAGTTTTCGTGCAACCGCTCCAAAAGCATCTTGAACCACATTGGCCGCATCCGCTGGTTGTAGCCCCGAGCGTCTACACCAACGGTACATCCGTCGGCTATAAAGCTCGACCAGACGTTTCCAAGCGTCCTGATCATGGGCCTGCGCCTGGCGCAGCATCTCCGAGGAAGTGCTGCTGGACGTGCCCTCAGAAAGATTAACGAAGGGGCGCTTCATGACGTAGTCAGCTCTCGAAAAGCAGTAGATACCATTTCAAACCAGTTTAGCCGGCCTCGAAAGGAATTGCTAGTTTCTAGAATTTACCAGCAGGGCACCAACAAGGTCACGACAATACTAACCTTTTCTCGGCTTTACAGTTATCCGCTAGCCGAAAGGGAACTTCGTCGAGTCTCGCAAGGCATGATATCGATCTCATACAACATCCGCCAAATTGGCTAATGTTGAATCATCTTCTTCGGCGGGTTCAATGGTATGCAAAATCGCAGCGGTTAGAACTACCACCTCAACCTCGGCGTGACGGTTCTAACCACTTAAAGTCACTCGATCCAAGCGAAGCAGAGGGCACGAGAAACAGCACATGACACTCACTCATTGTTCACGAACTCCATTCGGCCGTGCAACTTCCGAGATCGATGACTAAGGGAGATGTGGTACCATTGCATGAGCGAGCCCTTGTTCCCACGTCCATTTGCATCTGTCGACCCTCACACATGTCAAAAAGCACGAATGTCAGTCACTGGATTGATTTGGTGAAGGCCGGTGATTCGGCCGCTGCAAATCGCATTTGGCAGCATTACTTCGACCGCCTCGTGCGCTCCGTTCGAGGCCGCTTGATGGGACAAAACCGAGCCGTCTCGGACGAGGAAGATATCGTGCTGAGCGTATTTGACAGCTTTTACGACGCAGCCGAAAATGGACGGTTTCCCGACTTGTCCGATCGTGACGATCTTTGGAAGCTATTGATGCGGATGGCGGCGAGAAAAGTGGTCGACAAACGAAGGCGCGACCTGCGTCAGCGACGTGGCGGAGACGTCAAGCTTCATTCTTTGGATCACGCTGGTGACGAGGGCGTGGTTCATGATGGCAGGGTCATCGAAGCCATCGGCGACGATCCGTCCCCGGAAATGGTACTGATGATGCAGGAATCAGTGGAACAGGTTTTTTCTCTTTTAGGTGTCGGGCAGCTCCGGGATTTAGCGGGTGCCAAATTAGAGGGGTATTCCAACGCGGAACTCGCACAGCGTTTTGAATGCTCTGAGCGGACGATAGAGCGTCGTTTGCACCTAATACGAGAAAAAATGTCTGAAGAAATGAGTCGAAATCAATGAACTTCCGTCAAAAAAAACTACCGATCGCAGCCCTGGAGCGGATAGATGATCTCTGCGCTGATTTTGAACGCCAGTGGCAATCCGGCGAGCCACCGGCGATCGAAGTCATGCTTTCCGAGGATGTCTCACCAATCGAGCGAGACGTCTTGCTTGCTGAACTGATAATGCTCGACGTCGACTACCGGCGGCGGCGGGGTGAAACACCGACCAACCAGGAGTACCTCGACCGTTTTCCGGATGCTTCTACAGCAATCAACGACGCCCTCAGCGAAGGCGACCAACGGACGGGCGCGTTTGAACCGCCGACCGTAGGGCGCCTAGCTGAACTGTTTCCGTCGCTTGAAATCCTCGAACTCATTGGCGCAGGGGGCATGGGCGCCGTTTACAAGGCTCGCCAACCAGGACTCGACCGTTTGGTTGCGCTAAAGATTCTGCCGGAAGAATTTGGCCACGATGTTAAATTTGCCCTACGCTTCACACGAGAAGCTCGGACGCTGGCAAAACTAAGTCACCCCAACATCGTGTCTGTATTTGAATTCGGAAAGGTTGAAGACACCTATTTCTTCCTCATGGAGTTCGTTGATGGTTCAACGCTCCGAGATGTTGTGAAGGCTGGCCAACTCGCGCCCCAACAAGCGTTGGCCATTGTGCCGCACCTCTGCGATGCACTTCAGTACGCACACGACAAAGGAATTGTGCACCGTGACATCAAGCCCGATAACATCCTGATTGCCATTGACGGTTCAGTGAAAATCGCCGATTTCGGGCTCTCGCGGATATTAGGAAACGAGAGCCAACAGGAGATTCTCACAGGAACCCATCAAGTCATGGGCACACCTCGGTATATGGCTCCTGAACAGTTGGAAAGTTCGCACAGCGTCGATCACCGCGCAGACATCTATTCACTTGGAGTGGTCTTTTACGAAATGCTAACTGGCGAACTCCCGATCGGACGTTTCGCAGCCCCGTCGAAGAAAGTCGAGATTGACGTCCGCCTGGATAAAGTCGTCCTACGTACGCTTGAGAAGGAGCCTCAGCGCCGGTATCAGCATGCGAGTCAGATAAAGTCTGACGTGCAATCGATCAGTTCGACCAGTAATTCGGCGTACGAGCCGACTGTTGCATGGGATGCGCAGCCTCAGAACGACGAAGCGGCGACACCCGTGAACTTGGCACAACAGGAGCTCGCCGGACGGATGTTGTTGACACGACGCCAACTCATGGAACGGGTAGAAAGCTCCCTGCGGCCACTATTCCGCGGACAGGTGCTGCAAGTGCTGATTGGCGTTGCGCTGGTTTTGCTCGGAGCGCAGTGCTGGGCACAGAACACGCAGGTTCCGCACAGATTTGTCAGCGGAGTCATCGTGCACATCTACGGCGTAATGGTGATTATTTCGGCCATCGCTGTCTGTGTGCGAATCAAGCAAGTTGACTACTCGCAACCGGTTGACGAGATTCGCAACAAGCTTGATCATGTCCGATCCCTCCGCATTTCCCTGGGCCCAATCCTCGGATTCGCGTGGTGGTTGCTTTGGATTCCGATCGCCGTTGCCGTCGGCTTCGATGCCGTCGTGTTGCACCGAAACTCTCTTCTGCCGTCGTTAGTCATCGGAATTGTCGGCCTGGCTGTCTCGCTGTGGCTGTACTGGGGCGCTCTGAGATCGGGCAACCCATCCGCTCCATCGTGGAGAAGGAAACTCTCGGGCGGGAGCCTTGCCGCAACGTATCTCGCAATAGATGAAATCGAAAACGCTCAAATCCACTGAAGGTTCTGAAGTGACAATACTTGTAGTTGGAGCAAGCGGGGCGACCGGTCGATTGCTGGTAGAAGAATTGCTAAATCGTGGTCACTACGTCATAGCTATCGTACGCTCACCTGAGTCTCTACCGAACCACCTTGTTGACAACCTCAAGCTAACCGTCGTAATAGCAAGTGTTTTAGAACTCAGTGACGCTGAGTTGGCCCAGCATGTCGGTGGTTGTGACGCGGTAGCTTCCTGCCTTGGCCACAACCTAAGTTTGAAAGGCATCTTTGGTCAACCGCGAAGGCTCGTAACCGATGCTGTCCGACGGTTGTGTTACGCAATCAAATCAAGCAATTCAATGAAGCCGACAAAGTTTGTGCTGATGAATACGACTGGCAATCGCAACCGTGACCTCCACGAGCCAATATCATTTGCCCAGAAGTGCATCATCGGTCTGATTCGTATCCTAGTGCCACCGCACGCCGATAACGAGGAGGCTGCGGACTATCTAAGAGTCGAAATTGGTCAGGACGGTCAAGCGATCGATTGGACCGTGGTTCGCCCAGATAGCCTAATCAACAATGAAAAAGTGACGGCGTACGAGGTGTATCCTTCACCTACTCGAAGTGCAATCTTTGACGCGGGCAAAACCAGTCGGATCAACGTTGCCCACTTCATGGCCGATCTGATTACCGACGCTGACACATGGCAGAGATGGAAAGGGCAAATGCCAGTGATCTACAATGATCATTGACCAATCGGCTTGCCGTGGACTCTCCAGACTTAGAGGCACTCAGGAGTGCGGGGGAAGGTAGAATACCTAATCGACACTCAGCCGTCCCCCTTCTGCTTTGAGAATGCGAGCAGGTCAGTGAACCGGTGGTCGGTTCAACTGTCCGGTTCAAGTTGCGCTGTGCCGCTAATTCTTGTCTCCTCACCCGAATCTGCTGTCAATTAAACTATTGAGTGTGCTAGAGCCTGTCGGTTTGACTCAGCGGGCTGCGGCTCTGAGCTCAACAAAACGAGCACGCATCTCGGTTAATCGTTTGGACTGCTCTGGGGCAGCGGCTAGGTCATGCTCTTCTCTCGGATCGGACTTCAAATCAAACAATTGGTCTCGATCGAAATCAGGCCAGTAGAAGTACTTCCAGCCCCTACGAACAAGCGCCTGGGAAGACGGGATGAAGTCGATATTCCGTAAGGTTGGATGTTCGTAGAAGAACTCCTCGCGCCATGCTGGCTTTGTATCTGCAAGATACAAGGGACTTATGTCTTGACCCTGCATGGATTTCGGGACTGAGATACCAGCTGCTTGGAGAATCGTTGGTGCCAAGTCGACACTCAGCGTGAACTCCTCGTTGGACGCGCCGTGACACATTTTGGGCATTCGCGGGTCACGAATGATGAGTGGCACTCGAATACTCTCCTGATGGGGGTACCACTTATCGGCTAACCCGTGTTCGGCATGGTAGTAGCCGTTATCCGTCGTAAATATGACTAGTGTGTTCTCGAAGACTCCCTGACGCTTCAATTCCTCAAGTATCCGGCCGCAAGTTGAATCTACCTCGGTGGCTAATCGATAGTAGTTCTTCATCATTGTTTGATATTTTTCTGGCGTGTCAAAACGCCAGTGCCAACGATTGCGTCCTTCATTCGTTTCGGTAGCAACAAACTCCGGCAAGCGGTGAAACGACTCGTCTGTTGCATTCGGCGGAACTGGAATCAGGGTGTCTTTGTACAACTCCATGCTTTCTGGCTGTGGCAGGAATTGCAGCGGGTTTCTATCTTCAGCATGGTTAGCAAAAAACGCGACCGTCAAACAAAACGGTTTCTCACTCGGCCGCGTTCGCAGGAATTCAAGTGAGTCATTCTCGTTCCGCTTAGTCACATGAACCTTTGAGCCATCGGGCAACTCCATCCAGTGAGTGCCATGGTAGGACCGACCGAAATCAAAGTTCTTGGCGGGGAACTTTCCGTTGTGCCATTTGCCCACATGGCCGATGTAGTATCCATGCTCGCGAAGCAGCCCTGGATAAGTTTGAGACCAAGGCGTGTTGAAAGGCCCGAACGCTTCGTTGCCGTGGCGTGACATCCATTGCCCCGTGAAGAGTGTTGCCCGACTGACGCCGCAAATCGAGGTGGTAACGCAATTCTGCGTGAACCGCATGCCCTGGCTGGCCAACTCGTCTAGCACGGGCGTTTGAACGACCGGATTTCCGGCGACTCCCAAAGTGTCATGCCGCCAGTCGTCGGCATAGAGCACGAGGATATTCATTGGCGGGTCGCTCGCGATCGAGCATTCGCTGTAGGCAGAGAGCAATGCCGAAATTGTGCATCCTAGCGCGAAAAACAAGGGTTGTAGTTTCATGATTTCCAAATGCGTTGAGAGCCCTGAATTTGACGATCAGTATTTGAGCAAACTTGAGCGGGGCTCCTCCCTACGAAATGATATCGAACTCGCAATGGCAGTTCCCTACGGCAGTTGCATTTTCATAGCCCACGACTCTCGAACAGCAGCGTGTCTACACAATTGATTGCGTGACCGCATTGTGTAACCGAGTTTCAGTTGGTCACCACTAAATATGCACTTGGTCGTCATCGAACTGCAAGTCGCGCCCCTTCCACAGAGACGCCCGGTTGTCCCGAATTGGTTCCGAGTGCCCTTCAGGCACAAAAAAAGACTCACGCCGAATCGACGTAAGTCTTTTAAGAGTATCAAGTAGGGGCGACAGGAGTTGAACCTGCACTCCGGTTAAGGAACTGGAACCTAAATCCAGCGCGTCTGCCAATTCCGCCACGCCCCCAGAAGCTCTCGTTGAGCACGGATTCTAGCATTCGATCCTGCCTCGGGAAAGACTTGATTTTTTGCAGGCAGGGTTCACCCTGCCTGGGTAGCATGATTGGACAGAACGGGATTCGATTTGGGCAGGACAGGCCAAAATGGATAGGGCTGGGCTGGAAGTGGTTCGCAGGCGCCCGGAATTGCCCTATCCTGGCGATCCTGCTTCATTTCAACAGTCGCCACCGACCACTACGAGAGTATCCCCTTTGACCGATGTCCCTACCAATCTGCAGGCACTGAACGAGCAGGGCCTCCTGCTCGTTGAGTGGGCCGAGGCTCGCCATGAGTTCAACTTGCAAGCACTCCGTGGTCAATGCCAATGCGCGCAATGCGTTAACGAGTGGACGGGCGAGCGTATTCTTGACCCGGCAAGTGTGCCACAGGATATCAAGATCGAGTCGATGGAACTGGTAGGCAGCTACGCCATTAGAGTTCGCTGGTCGGACGGACACAATTCCGGACTCTTCACCTGGAAACGACTGCAGGAATTGGCTGCCGGGATTGACTGAGAGGGGCAAAAAGCAGGCCCACTATAGCGAGGGGTCGTCAGCGGCCTTTAAATTGACCCGCACGTGACGGATTCGGCCCTGTGTTTCTACAACAAAATTGAGAGCGGCTGCGTTTGAACCTAGTGCCTCGCTGATTTGCACTAATAACGCATCACGATCGTCGATGGGCTTGCCGGCAAATTCGAGCAGACGATCATTCAAAACGATTCCAGCGTGTTCCGCTGGAGAGTCTGGGACAACGCGAGTCACAAACACGGACTGCGGCTCGGCAGCATCTGCTCTCCACGAGAGTCCCAGTCGTGGACGCACAGCATTCCTGGGCAACGGGGACAAGGGTTGCTCAAGAACAGCCTGAGCGGCGACGTTTTCGTAGCGGGCCTCGGAACGATAGGTGGGCGTCGTGTCCGAGTCAGCGAGTTGCATGAGAACCTGCACCAGATATTGCGACGTAAGACGTACACCTGCCAGGTTCAGCTTCTCCACGTCGTCGCTCGGACGGTGATAGTCGTCGTGCAGCCCCGTGTGCAAGTAGACGGCTGGGATTTTTCGCTCAAAAAATGGCCAGTGGTCGCTATTACTTTTGTATTCCCAGGAAAAATCGAGATGCATGCCCTCGGGAAGTTGCGGGCTGCTAAACAGTTTTCGCATTCCCACTCCCGTGCGAACGCCAGCCACTTGCAGTCGCCCGTCGGTCATGCGGCCGACCATGTCGATGTTCACCAGCATGCGAACTTGTTCGATAGGCACGGTAGGATTGCTAAGCCAATGCCGCGAGCCGAGTAGATTTTTTTCTTCTCCATCCCACAGGGCAAAGAGCACCGAACGTCGCGGTTGAAAGCCGGCAGCGACGAGCGCTTCGCATGCTTCCAACAGTGCGGACACACCGCTCGCATTGTCGTCGGCACCATTGTGAATGTAGCCGTAGGGCCCATAGCTGGTTTGACGCGAGCCATAGCCCACATGATCGTAATGGGCACCAACAATCACGTATTCCTCGCTTAGTTGCTCGTCGGTGCCAGGAATGACGGCCAATAGGTTTTGCATGTTGCCGTTGAAAGGCTGAGAGTAGCCCCCACCAGGACCGCCAGGAGCCACGCTGATTTGCTGCAGCTGCTCTTGGAGATATCCGGCAGCAGCACGTCCGCCTCGGGCACCCGCTTCGCGCCCCTCAAAGGCATCTCCGGCCAGCACGCCTGCGTGATCGCGGATCTCATCGACCGTCACAGATGCCATGGCCGAATCGAGCATGGCACGGCGCTCGTTGGCCGTGCCCGACGTGGCAATGCATGCAGCAAGCCCTAGGGCCAAGCTCCACCAGGTGTTGATCGACGTGATGGCAATTCGGGAACGCTCGCTACGACTGTGAGATGCGCGAGACAAGAGCAGGTTAGAGAGCATGTACTTTAGAGAATCAGGTGGGCGTGGTAGTTCTCCTAGGAGTCATCGACGATTCAGGGCGAATTCCCGCAGCCAAGCTCAGGCCGTCCGCGCAACCCTCACGAGTAGGAATAGCTCTATCTGCGGATGTGCGACATCCTATTTGCCAATGCAAAATTGGCTAAAGACGCGGTCCAGGACATCGTCGTTGTAGACCGCTCCCACGACCTCGCCCAGGCGATCGAGGGCCGTGCGTAGTTCGGCGGATATTAGCTCTTCACCACCTAATTGTCCCTCGCCGCCCGAATGGCACAAATCGAGGGCAGAAATGATGGCTTCGTGAGCCTGCTCAAGGCTTACCCTGCAACGAAGTGCCGTGGAAGCGACTCCCTCCCCAGTCGGCTCGCCCGCATCAAGCTTCTGGAGAATCGCTTGTACCAGCCGCTCTATCCCAGCGCCTGTAAAACTGCTGCAAGTGAGGAGTTCTTGTGTCGGATCGGCAGCAAGATCAGCTTTCGTGAGTAGCGAGATGACTGAAGTTTTCTCCTCACGTCTTGGGGCCGAGCCTCGCAGCTCGCCGGCGGGAGAGCACTCGATTCGCAACGCGGCCGTTTGCTTTTGCGTGCTGCCCGCCGCCTGCGAAGCGACTGCGATACCCAAGTCCGCCTTCGTCTCGATATCGCTTGGCACAGCCCGCAGCGTTTCTTGTCCTGCGGTGTCAATCAGCCTTAGCGAGTGGCCATCGATTTCGATCGCTGCTGATAAGTAATCACGCGTTGTACCAGCGACTTCCGAAACTAGCGCCGCAGGTGAGGCAGCTTCCCTCGAGTAACGCTCGACTAGTAAATTGAAAAGGCTGCTCTTGCCCGCATTGGGTGGGCCAGTGAGTACCACTTGTGGAGTTTCACTGGAAGTGTCTCGCGTAGTAAGCTGTTGGAGCGATTCCAGTAAGGTTGCCTCCGCTTCTTGAAGTGCAGTGCCGAGCACGTCACGACTGATGAACTCGATGTCCTCGTCGGCGAAGTCGAGCCCCGCCTCTAGTTCGGCCAGCAAGTTCAAGAGTTGATTCCGAAGCAGATCAAGCGGCTTTGAGAGACCACCCGCCAGTTGGGCCAACGCGGCATCCAGTGATGTCCGGTCGCTCGCATCGATCACCCCCAGGACAGCCTCCGCTTGCGTCAAGTCGATGCGACCGCCGAGAAAGGCACGGAGAGTGAATTCGCCCGCCTGAGCAAGTCTTCCGCCAGCTCGACAGAGTGTTTCAACGGCGGCGTTCGACAGAGGCGCTGCCCCGGGCAGATGCAATTCCACCAGCGGCTGGCGGGTGTAACTACGATCGTGGGGCCATACAAATGCGTTGCACGGAACGGCCAGTGGCTTAGAAGAGTCACAGCTGAGCCGCAGTTGCCCCGGGATGCGTTGCGACGCCTTGAGCGATTCTAGCTCGACTGCCCCAGTCGCGGTGAAACAATTGGCCAGCAACTCAACCGCTCTCGGACCACCAACGCGCACAATAGCCCGCGCACCGTGACCGGACGATGGAGTGGCCACGGCTACGATTTCATCTTGTATGTCGTAGGTCATGATGCCACGAGCAGCGTGCCGTTAACGCTTCCGTTTCGATTTGCCGCCCCGCTTGCCACCCGGTTTACCGTTCTTGCTGGAACGTTTCTTCTCTTTGGTAATTCGGTCGCTACTGGCTGTCGATGGCTTGTCCGCAGAACTTGCTAGTGCGACCGTGCTGTCGGCAGGGGTCGGCTTGGGCAACAAAAGCCGCTCGGCAATGCCCCAAGCACTCGACGCGATGAAATACAAACACAGGCCACTAGGGACTTTGTAAAACAATAGCCCCATGAAGACCATCATGTACTTCATGATTTTCTGCTGCATCTCGGCCTGTTCGTTGGCCGGAGGTGGCATAAAGAGCTTTTGTTGAAGAATGTAGAAGCAAATAGTGATTAGCGGCAGCACATTCAGGTAAGGACCCAGTCCAAAGAAACCCTCACCCCGGTTGATGAACTCAGGCATGTAGGCGGACCAATCCCAGAACATGTCGGGCGCTGCCAGATTGGAACACCAGCGAACGCCTTCGCCAAAGAGCGAGGCTTGGCGGAGCTCAACATCTACTGCCAACCCACGATACAGCCCTACAAACACAGGCAATTGAATGAGCATCGGTAGGCAACCGGCCAACGGGTTCACGCCGTGCTTTCGGTATAGCTCTTGTGTCATCTGCGACTGCTTTTGCATGTCGGACTTGTACTTCTCCTTGATGCGATCCATCTCCGGCTTCAGCTCTTGCATCTTCGCCATGCTGTGTGCTTGCTTGCGGCTGATGGGAAACATGCAGCTGCGTACCAGAACCGTCAACAGAATGATCGAGATGCCGTAGTTGCCTACGATGTCGTAGAAGAAATGCAGGATCCATAGCATGCCCTTGGCGATCCGGCTGAACCAGCCGTAGGTGATCAGATCGCCTAGACTGTACTGCGGGCTGTCTACGGATTGGTACTCCGCCAACAACTCGGGCCGCTTCGGTCCTGCAAACAGCGTGTACTTGTCGGTTCGCTTTCCACCCGCCTCCAAGGTTTTGGGAACGCTCAACAACCGGCACGTGGCGTTCACGTACTTGCCTTCGCTGCTGCGTTTCTTGGGCTCGGGGCTGAGGGAAACGAACTCGGTGCTCTCAATCCACAACTCGTCGGCCGACTCTTTCTGTGGGATCATCATGACTGAAAAATACTGGGCATCGACGCCGATAAACGCCAGTGGGCTCCCCTCTAACGCTTCCACTTCCCCAGTGGCGATAGTGGCGGGTGCGAACTGCTGGACTTCCGCATCGAAAGTCCGCGACATCACGTCTCGCAGACCGACTGCTCCCCAATCGTGGCCGATCTTGTAAGCATACCACCAACCTTCGATCGGCAAGCCGTTGGGCCCGTCCAGTCGATAGGCAAGCTCGCGGTCCGCGTCGCCCGTGTTTTCAATGGAGAGTTCGAGCGTCAGATTGTAGGCAGGGTAGTCAGCCGAAGGTTTCATCCCTTCGGGAATCTCTTCCAATTGGTAACGTTTCACAAAGGTGAGACCGTACTTCACGGAGTGTTTGCGAAAAGTAACCGAATCGGCAGTTTGCTCGGCGACTTCCCAGGGAGTTTTGCGCAGCTCCAAACCGTCGAACTCTTGGAGCAGTGGTAACTCGTCTTCGAGACGCTGTCGATTCTTCCCGGAAAGCGTTTGAGAATCGATTTGCTCTAAGGTGACTTGAAAGGACGGAGGCGAACGCAAACCGGCTGGCAGCTTCTCTGCCCACAGGCGCACGTTCTCCACTTCTGGTCGGGTCACTTCCAGCGGCCGGCGCTTAAGTTTCGCGACAAGCTCTCGTTGGTTGCCGCTGCGAGCAACCTGTAGTTTCAGTTCTTTGCCCGGCTTGGTCTTCGCTAACAACTTCCGAAACGCTTCCATCGATTCGATGGGCTTCAACTCTTTTGTGCCAGCGGCCAACAGGCGATCGCCTACTTCGATACCCGCCTGCTGAGCGGGCGTGCCTGCACCGACTACTTGAACTTCGAACCCGCCTTCTTTCGCAGATCTGAGAGCCAAGTGCCCCAGGTAACCACCCCGATCAGTGAGATCTAAGTATCGTGGGCTCGCCAGCTCGATGCGCTCAACGCCTGCACCTTCGTTGGTTAAAGTGACCAACATGCGATAGTTGGAATCAGGATCGACCGTGCCGAGCGTGAGCTTTTGGGGAACTACCTGCTGTTCTTGCTCCGCTGGCTCATCCTCCGGCCCTTCCCGGTCGTCTTGTCCAGCAGGCGGTTCATCAGTCTGCCCCGCGAGCCCTTCGGCACCGGCCGGATCTGCCTGCGGCTGTTCGCCTTCGGCAAGCTGATTGGCAGCCTGTTTGTCTTTGGGTTCTTCCTTCGGTGGCTCTGGTCGCTTTGCAAACAATAATATCAGCAAGAACGAAATGGCCAACCAGAGAATAAATCGACGATCCACGTCATGTGGTCCTTATAGTTAGGTAGCGGTCGCAAATCGGGGTGATTTGCGGTTCGCTCGTTAGTCTTCGCTAGGCCCGTAAGAGCTAGAGAAACTAGAGAGCGAGAGAGAACGCATCGCGTGCGCAACAGTAGAGGTCGGCTTATTCCGACAACCGCTGCTAGCGCCCCTCCTTGATGCGGTCGCCCAGGAAATTATCAAGATCGGGCGTTTGATAAATCTTCTCCGACGTCTTCTCAATGTCGTATTCGACGCGGTGGAAGGAAATCTTGTCATCTTCTTGAACGATATAGCAGGAACGCGGGTCGCCATCGCGTGGTTGCCCGACTGAGCCCACATTCACCATGAATTTTTCATCACCAATGTTGTAGACATGGTCGGTTTGATCGGGGGACACAAACTCCATGCTTTCCAGGAAAACTCCAGGCACATGCGTATGACCCTGAAAACAGGCTTTCGTCACCAGTGCGAACAGCTTCTCCATTTTCTTCTGATTGTAGATATCTTCCGGGAAAACGTACTCATTCACAGGGTTGCGAGGCGATCCGTGAACGTACAGCCAGGGATCGTCGCGATGAATGCGTGGTAAGGTGCCGAGGAAATCCCAGCGACGGTCGATGCCAGCGCGGTCGCCGGTGGATTTCTCCAACTGATCGCGGGTCCAAAAGATTGCTCGCTCGGCACCACTATTGAAGCCTTCAGGGTCGAACATAGCTCCCTGGTCGTGATTGCCCAGCAGCCCCACCTTGCAATTTTCAATCACTAAGTCGAGACATTCGCACGGGTTGGGTCCGTAGCCAATGGTATCGCCCAGGCAGAAAATTTCGTCGACCTTCTGCTCCTTGATATGTGCCAACACGGCCTGAGCCGCTTCAAGGTTACCGTGAATATCACTAATAATTGCCCGCTTCACGGTGTTGGTTACCTGAGTTCGAACTTGCTTGGCCCGTAGCTACGCCATGCTCATGCAGGACACTAGACTACTTCGGGGCACTGGCTAGCTGGGGAGATTGATTTGACAGAGCTTGATCTGCGGAAACTACGCTGACACACCAGTCTAAATGCCTGAGAATAGGGGGTCAAGCACGCCCTACCGGTTGGCGGCTGCTCGCTACTCATTGAGAATGGGTTACACCCCCTCGTGATTCAAGCAACTACCCCCGAGATCACTCCGCTGGCCATGAAGCTTCTTGCACTCGAAACAAGCGGAAAGACCGGCTCGGTCGCACTCCTCGAAGGTGATGATGAGCGTGCGGTGCTGAGCGCCGAAATACGGCTACCTGAAGAGATCCGATCAGCGCAGTCGCTCATTCCCGCAATTAAGCACGTTTTAGCGGAGCAAGACTGGATTCCAGCAGAGTTGGGACTCATCTGCGTAGCAACCGGCCCCGGCTCGTTCACCGGACTCCGGGTCGGCGTAACGGCTGCCAAGACACTGGCCTACGCTCTGAGGACACCGCTGGTGAGCGTAAACACGCTGGCCGCCTTAGCAGCTGGAGTCGAAGAGCCTTACCAGCGATTATGGTGCGTCCTGGATGCCCAGCGGAGGGAACTCTTCACGGCACATTTCCAATCGCGTGACTCCCTAGCAGGCCAGGCCGAAGCCACGGCAGATTTGCTTACCACCGACGCATTCCTAGAGAGACTTGTTCCCGACGATTGGGTCTGTGGCCAGCCCATCGAGAAATTGCAGGGCAGGCTACCAGAGGGCGTCACTACCTGCGAATCTGCTCAGAATACTCCGCAAGCTGCCGCAGTGGGCATGCTTGGCTATGAGTTATTTCTGGAACAACGCACAGTCGATCCACTTCAGCTAGTTCCGAGCTACGGCAGGCGCAGCGCTGCGGAAGAAAAAGCCGATAGCTGACATGTTTGCGCAAAAAAGGTTGAACAGAAGGCAACAAATACAAGCACGAGGCGCAAGCGAGTGGATAACCTGCCAACGAGATACCGGTTCCGCGAGAGTAACGTTTCGATCCACTCGCTAGCGCGTCGTGCTTGTATAGCGAATGGCGGAGCCTAGCAAATCCTTCTCACAGAGCTGCTGCTCTACAGAAATTGAACTACAGAATCGCGAATACTTCTTCAGCAGCATCAATCGTGTGCTGCAAGTCGTCATCACTATGCGCAGTCGAAATGAATAGTGCTTCGTACTGACTGCAAGGCAGGTACACGCCTCGCTCGATCATGCCCCAGAAGTATTTGGCGTAGCGCTCCGTATTGCTTTGGCTGGCGGCTGACCAATCGCCCACGTCTAGATCGTTGAAGAACAAGGTCATCATGCTGCCCACCCGGGCAATGGTGTGCGGAATGTCGTGCTTGTTGGCAGCTTCATGCAGGCCGGCCTCGAGCTTTGCCCCAGATTGTTCGAGCTGCTCATAAGGCGGCTGCTCTTTGAGTAATCGCAGGGTCGCGCTACCGGCAGCCGTAGCCAGCGGATTGCCGCTGAGCGTGCCGGCCTGAAACACTTCGCCAGCCGGCAACACATAGTTCATCACCTCCTCGCGACCGCCGTAAGCACCAACGGGAAGGCCACCACCTACGATTTTCCCCAGAGTAGTAAGATCGGGCTGCAAGCCAAACAGCGATTGAGCTCCACCAAACGCAACGCGAAAGCCGGTCATGACTTCATCGCAAATCAGTAGCGCACCGTGCTGTTTCGTAAGGCTATTCAGTGCTTTGCAAAACGCATCCGTTGGAGTGACGACACCCATGTTGCCGACCACCGGTTCGAGAATGACACCAGCGATCTGCGGGCCGTGCTCAGCAAATGCTTGCTCAAGGCCCGCAACGTCGTTGTATTCTCGGACGAGCGTATCCTTGGAAGCACCCGCGGTGATGCCCGGCGAATTAGGCACGCCCAGGGTCGCAGCCGAGCTACCCGCTGAAACGAGCAAGCTGTCGACATGTCCGTGGTAGTTTCCTGCAAACTTGACGATGAGATCACGCCCCGTGAATCCGCGGGCAAGTCGAACAGCGCTCATCGTGGCTTCCGTGCCGGAATTGACCAGGCGTACTTTCTCGATGGATGCCACAGCATCGATGATCTGCTCCGCGATGAGGCTCTCCGCTTCGGTAGGAGCTCCAAAACTCGTCCCCGTCGCCAAAGATTGCTCAAGCGCGGCGATCACCTCCGGATGACGGTGCCCAAGAATCATCGGCCCCCAGGAGCCGATGTAATCGAGATAGCAATTGCCATCCACATCGTAGATGGACGACCCGTTGCCCCGCTCGATGAACAGAGGCGTGCCACCCACCGCGCCAAAAGCACGCGCCGGGCTATTCACGCCACCCGGCATGAGATGTTGAGCGCGTTCAAATTGTGCTTTGCTGTTCTTGTGATTTGTAATGAGGGGGGAATTCATGAACTTAAGTAGCTTTCTTTCACAAGTTGAAAAACAAAGTCAGCCACGGATTGATTTGATCGTTTTCTGAACTCCGATCCGTACAATCCATGGCTAGTAATAACGCAAAAACTAACCTATTCGTTGGCCAGTTTCCGCAATCGCTGCTTCGCGGTTTCGACAATGGCCTTCGCCCAAAGCTTATCCTGGTAGAGTCCGACCAGCGCCGCATAGATTTCTCTCGCTGCTTCTGGTGCGATCTCGCTTAGCTTGTCGGCTTCAGCTAATCGAGCCTTCAATTCTGGGAGCTGACTACCCGCTATCTCATCGGTAGCTGCCTGCATCTTCATGAATTGCCGTTCCGCTAGCTCAAGCCAGCGAACCTGTTCCTCGTCGAGTGTCTCAGTTGGCCGGGGGTACAAACTCAGTAAATCTTCCAAGACAGCAGCCGCTTCGGCCGGATTTTGCTCCTCCAGCGAGATTGCTTCGCTGTAAAGTTGCTGAATGGGATGCAGCGAGCCAATCTTGGCAAATCTTGATTGCGCACGAAGTTTCTGTCCCAGCCTTTGGAGTTCTAGCTCCGAACGAAGATCTTTCAGCTCCCCCTGGCGTGGGTCATTGGGGAATCTCTCTCCAAACTGCTCCAACTCGTCTGCCAGGTCTCGAATTCCACGGGTTCCATTCTGGTGGAATGTCGACTCAATCGTCGCAAACAACTCATCGGCTGTGGGTGGCTTAAGCATCCACCAACCGGTGCCCACCACAGCAGCAAGGGCGGCGAGCAAGCCTACGACTTGAGCACCCACTGCTAATCGATCACTCCCCTGCTCTCGTTTACGGAGACGCTGTTCTTCGTCTACAGTCGTAAAACGCTTGGTTGGTTCCTGTACTTTAGCCGGACTCGTCCCTACCTGCTGAGTCGCCGAGGTAACGCCTGCGGTTGTGGGCACTCCGGGTGGCGGGTCGGCTAGCTCGAGTTCGCCGGAGTCGGCCATCGTCGCGGCATTGTAGACCTCTTCCGGGATAAGCAAATCGATAGAATCGTCGGTAGCAAGGATTCCGCTCTCGTGAGCGATCGTCACATCCGTCTGGCTCGCAGCGGTGCCACCTGCTGGAGTGTTGCCTTTTAAGGGAGTTCTCTCCTGCTTTGCCTCTGGTGCAGCCTCTTCCTTCTTTGGCCTGGAAAGTGCTTTGAGCATCGCTTCCATGTGCCGAGCGAGCACCATGATATTCGGGAATCGCTCATCGGGCTCTTTGCTGAGCAGTTGATTGATTAGTTTTTCTAGATGCGCGGGTGTTCGCGGTGCGTAACGAGTGACCGGTTCTGCCTCTGCATAGCGCTGCATTTGCAGCATTTCGGGCATGCTCTTCGCACGGAAGGGTGGTCGGCCCGATAGCAAGGCGTACATGACCGAGCCCAAGCTGTACTGATCGCACTTCTCGGTCACTGGGCTCCCCTCAGCTTGCTCGGGCGACATGTAATCTGCCGTGCCGAGGACCCCTCCGGCCGTGGTGAGTTGTGTCGAGCCGAACAACCGGGCGATACCGAAGTCGGCAATCTTCACCTGATCGCCCTCGGCCAGCAGCAGGTTGGCAGGTTTGATGTCGCGATGCACTACGCCATGATCATGAGCGTGCTTCAGTGCGCGACAAACCTGGATTCCGATCTGGAGCGTTTCCTTCCAATCGAATCGACGACCGGCGGCTAGCTCTTGTTCAAGACTAGGTCCATCGACCAATTCCATCGAGTAGAAAATCGTGCCACCGTCTTCTCCATATCCTAGCAAGCGCACAATGCCTGGGTGCTGGAGGATTTTCAACGATTCAATTTCAGCTTCGAATCGCTCACGAAACCCTTCGGCCATGGCCAGTTGAGGGCTCAACACCTTTACGGCCACACGCTCGCCAGGCCCCCCTTCAGTAAATTCCGTCTCGATGGCTTCATAAACCGAGCCCATACCTCCTTTGCCGATACGTTTGATCAGTTTGTAGGGGCCCAGCTGTTGGATCTCCATAGAAGGCCTCGAAGAGAACGGCTAGATAGGGGTGTTAGGTAAGGTGGCAAGCAGCAGGTCGACGGGGAGCTGTTTCCTCTAGTCTAACAACCGACGCTTTCAACAGCTAGCAACCTCGGATTGCCTTGCTAGCCTGGGCTGCTTTTCGTACAAGTCCGCGTGATTCTCTGTTTGAAGAACCCACCGGTACGAGGCACCGTCATGGATAGACGTTGTTCAATTCACATTCACTTTGCACTTACAAGGCTCCTCATAGGATCCTGCGCGTTTGCAGTAGTCTATCCATTCGCAGCTACTGCTGCACCGGCTCAAGGTCTGGAAAACGTACCTGGGCAAGCGTTCCCCTACGTGGCTTTTGTCAACCAGGACAATGCGTATGTCCGTAGCGGTCCCAGCGAACGGCATTACCCAACGGGCGCTTTGAAATCGGGCGCCGCAGTCGAAGTGTTTCGCCACGACCAGGGCGGTTGGTGCGCTGTCCGTCCACCACACGGCGCGTACAGCCTAGTCGCTACGCGAAGCCTGCGTGTCATTGATCAGAACACAGCAGAAGTGATCTCCGACGACGCCGTTGCACGTGTGGGGAGTCAACTCTCGCCACAAAAACAAGCGGTGCAAATTATGCTGAAACGGGGAGAACGCATCGGCCTGCTTGGCCCCATCAAAAGTGGCGATGAGTGGGCGCGCATTGCGCCCCCCTCAGGCGAGTTTCGTTGGGTTGCTGCGAAAGACATTTCCTTGCAGCCCCCGTTCGAGGCCAAACCGCTACCGACCCCGAATGTCAATAGTTCCCTGACGGCAGCGTCGCACTTCGGCGTCCCTAAGGTGCCTTGGCGAAGTGACAACGCTGCAAGCAGCAACGGCTCAAACAACACCTCACCGACACCAGCGGATGCTCTCCAAGACGCATTTACCCATTTGCAATCTGCCCCTCCAACAAATCCTCTACCGGCTTCGGCAATTCCAACTCAACTGCCTCTACAAGATACCTCAAGCGAGGAAGTTCGGATCGTCGAGGGCTCACCGGCTGAGTTGCAGCAGGCACAGCTTAAGCATGCCCAATATGAGCAGGCCCAGCTCGAGCAGGCCCAGTCAAGTCCGGCAGCGCCGCCTCTGTATGCCGCCGGTGTTCAGAGCTCAGGAACTGCTCAACCTGCTTCGAACGCAGAGCAACCGAACTATCCGGCTGCGAACCCACCTATCGCAGGAAGCACTCCACCACGCATCAAGTTCCGACAAGAGGCCCCCACGCTGCCAGAGAATCAACGAATTGCCGAACTGCAGGTTCGCCTATCGCGAACCGTCATTCAGCCTCCTAAGCAGTGGAATCTTGTCGCGTTGCGTGAAGAAACGGCCGTACTACTGGCAAACGAGCAGCAACCGGCAGCGCGGGAGCAATATCGCGAACTGCTGGAACGCATCGCTGTGTTTGAGCAGGTTCAGAAACGGTATGAGCAACCACTTCCAGGTGCGATTGCTGCCGCGAAACCGCAAACGGCGGGGGGGCTCCAAACAGCCCCTATAGCGTTGCCTGCATCGCAGGCGAATGGCGTGGCAGCGACGATTCCAGTGGATGCCGATCAAGTCGAGATACCCGATGTCGAATTGCCGGAAGGACTTGCCGGTTCAACGACAACAACAGGACCTCCGCTGTTCACTCCTGATACGGCCGCTCTTCGTTCGCGCATTCAGGAAGACCTCGGTACGGCGCCGGTTCAGCGAAGCATTCCAGCTTCAGTCGCAGCTCCGCGATCAATTGCGGCCTCACAGGTTGATCCGTTTGATTCCACACCGAGTCAGACTTCGGTAAACCAACAACCAATCGGAACTGAGGAAGCAAAATACGACGCCGTAGGTACACTCAAGCCGGTCGTCTCGCGACGTGCCAAAGCACCCCGTTATGCGTTGGTGAACGACGTGGGTGAAGTCGTCTCGTTCGTAACACCTACGCCCGATGTCAACCTGCAACGCTTTGTGGGCCGTCGGGTGGGTATCCAAGGCAAACGCGGATACATGCCCGACTACAAACGGGCTCACGTAACTGCTAGCCGCGTGAATCCATTGGGTAGCGTGCAACGACGATAGGGTTCTATCGATGGCACGTCCCACATTCGTGTAATCCTGCACGGCAGGTGCCCCATGCAGGACACTCGAATGCCACATGCAGTACAAATGTGTTTTGGCTCAATACCTCGGGACATTCGCACACCAGAGGCGAGAGTAGAACCTTTGAGGGGAATCTATCACCAAGATGCTGTGTCGTTTATTGACGGCAGAACCTCAGAGGACTTCGCTACCCCTTACGATTCCTGCAAGCAGAAATCTGCTGCGGTTAGTCCAATCGCCCCGCCGAAAGCAGGCGGTAAGAATACAACCGTACGGGGTAGAACACCTACGAAAGGTTACAAAGCTGCAAGTTCCATTTCGTTCCCCTTTCCCTAGCTTTGCTTGGCGCAATGCCCATGACCGCAGGCTCGAACGGCACTGGGCTAACCCGCGTACTCGGTCAAAGAACTATCGTTTTCGACTACCTCTCCACAGGTTTGAAAAGAGTCAAGATTGCAGTGGGTTGACCGTAGGCAAATTGGTAGAGAGTTCGGCAAAGCAACGAAGCATGTTCCATTCCCCCCTGCCCGTCCCATTACTGCATGTTTCGTCGTCACGCCCGGCCTGCGACTCTTAATAGCTTCTCTCGCCTATTTCCGGTTCTCGTCGATTGGCAATCGCACAATAATTTGGCTATGTGCGCTAAACCATTCAATTTGAGTGTTCAGCCAATATCCGGCAGATTTAGTAAGAGCGTTCAACTTTGCTCTTTGGCCGCGAACTAAAAGTCTCACGCTCTGGCGTGGACCGACTTATTACGAAATCATTGCTCCCCGCTTGTCTCACCTCGAAAGTAAGCTCTATGGACTGGTTGCCTATCACAAGTGCCGTCGGAATTTTGGCAAGCTTGAGTGGCATTTGTGCCTTCTTTTTCTGGCTCGAAAAAAGCACCGGATGGAAGCTCTTTCAGTATCTACCTCCGCTGATTTTCATCTACCTGGCACCTGTCATCCTGTCGAACACCGGCGTACTTCCCACCTCTTCGCCAGTGTACACCGAGATGAAGAACCTGTTGCTGCCGATGATGCTGATCCTGCTGCTGCTGAACGTCAACATCGGCGCGGCCTTGCGGGTGCTAGGCAAAGGCGTGGGCGTCATGCTCTTCGGCACTCTGGGGGTGATGATCGGAGCGCCAATCGGACTATGGGTCGTCAAAGGGTGGCTAGGTCCAGATGCCTGGAAGGCTTTTGGAGTGTTGGCCGGTAGTTGGATTGGCGGCACTGGCAACATGGCCGCCGTTAGTGAAATGATTGACGCCAGCGGCGCTGATATCGGCCTGGCGGTCATTGGCGACTCGACGATCTACATCGTATGGCTACCGATCCTGCTCGGCTCAAAAAAGTTTGCTGGCTGGTTTGCCACTTACACCGGTGTCGCAGACGATCGGATAGAACGTATGGAAGCAGCGGCCGCCGCAGAGTTTTCTGAAACAAGAGCAATCAAGACTGTTGATGTCTTGTATTTGCTATGTATCGCGCTCACGGCAACTTGGCTCGCCGATCTGGCTGCCAACCTACTTCCGGTCAGAAAGCCCTATCTGGATGTCGGCACTTGGAGAATGCTGCTGATCACAAGCATCGGTATTGGTCTGTCGTTCACGAAGTTGGGCAAGATACCCGGCAGTCACGAAATGGGCATGGCGTTTGTCTATCTTTATGTGGCACGCATGGGAGCCACCGCCGCGCTGGAGCAGGTGGCAGACCAAGCGTTTCCATTTATCGCCGGGGCCTTGATCTGGATATTTATCCATGGCGCGTTTTGCTTGCTGGGGGCCAAGTTATTGAAAGTCGACGTGCATACAGCGGCGATCGCCAGCGCCGCCAACATCGGCGGTGCCGCCTCTGCACCGGTGGTCGCGTCGCATCACAAAGAAAGCTTGGTGCCGGCGAGCATCTTGATGGCACTGATTGGCTATGCGGTGGGGAATTTTGCTGCTTACGCAACGGCACTACTGTGCCGTATGGTAAGTTAGGCTCACTGCCAAAGCCGCTTGCCGAACGCGAAAGCCTTGACGCGCCTTTCGTCGTATTCTTCATGCTCTGGGTTAAAGCTGCGGACATTCACCGCCGGCATCTCTGCCTGGAGAAAACGTGAGTCGCCAAGATAGAGTGCCGTATGGCGAATACGACCGTTCGAGCCCAAAAAGTACAAGGTATCGCCCCGACGCAAACCGGAAGTGTGCCATCGCGTGGCAGTCAACTGACCGAGCAAGAACTGCTGGTTCGAATCCCGCGGCAAGTGCACGCCACAAGTTGAAAATGCCACTTGCACAAGTCCCGAGCAGTCGACACCGCTCGACGTTTTGCCGCCCCAATGATAAGGAGTCCCGAGCAAGCGTTTGCCGACCTCGATTGCCTGCTCGATATCCTCGGTGGGCGGTGTCGTCGGCTCGCAGCTATCTGAAGGAAGCTCGACGACCTCACCCGTGGGTAAGGCGCACACGACTTTTCCACTTTCATCTGGAAGCTGCTTGAGCAACGCTCCTGCAGGGACAACCAATCCGGAATCCAGCGTGTGATTCGCGATCACTCGCACGGCAGACTCCGTCGGGAACAGATCAAACGCCTTTGCGTTGACTCGATAAACATCCGCAGACGCAACGTACCCAAGGTACCCCTCGCCGCTATGCACCAAGAGATGATCGCCCTCCTCCCGCAGAAGGTAAAGCGGTTCGCCCAGCAAGCAGTCGGTCACCACGCTGCGTGGTTCACTCGGCCGACTGTAGCTCAGTGTGTGTGTAGTCTTAACGAATCCGAACGCCTTTGCACCAAGGTCCTCTGCAGGCAAACTATCTAACTCCTCATCAATCACCTTGAACCCCAAGGCTTCCAAAAAGCCGACGAGCCCCGTACGAGTCTGCGAAAACTCGACATAGCCCGATAACGATACTTCGCCTGCATCGGTCACGTGCGGAGTCACGCTAAACGCGAACAGACGCGTGTCATTGCCGAGCTGAGACCTGAAGAACTCAACATATTGTGACAGTCGTTCTGTGCGTCCCTCGAGATCGGGCTCGATCTGTTTTGCAAGATTCGTTAGCCGATCATCTTCAGCCGGGGGCGCAACCACTTTGGGTTTCGCCTCGACCCGACCAGTGGGCAAGAACAGCAAAAGAAACACTATCGCGAGTAACATAGTTAGCTTCCACATACTATTTGAATATCCTATTGCACTGGAAAGTTGAAATACTTTTTCGGATAAGGCTCGTCGTCCAATGTAAAATGCCACCATTCTTTAGCATATGGACGAAACCGGTGCTTTTGCATCAAGGCGCGCAGAAGCAGTCGGTTGCACTTCTGTTGAGCGCTCAATTCGGAGTGGTTCCCCCAGGACTCGGGTCCAAAAAAGTCGAATGGTGTGCCCATGTCGAGTTCCACTGGCGGTTGGTCATCATTCTGGAAGGTGACAATGGTAAGGTCGACCGTGCTGCCACGACTGTGACTCGATTTGGCTGCAATGTAGCCGTCGAGGAATAGATTGTTCTTGTCGACTCGAGGATAGTACTTCGCCTTGGAGCTCATGGCTGAAGCGTCGTTGGACCACCGCACAAAATGATCGACAGCTTGCTGCGGACGATACGCGTCGAACACTTTCAAGCCCATGCCAAACTCAGCCAACTCGCTCTGCACGTCTCGAAGTGCCATCGCCGCTTTGCGAGTCAGGATGCATCTCGGTTTCAGATAGCCGTCAATCGGGCCACCGACAAAGTTCTCGTCAGACAAATAACGCAAATCGACGACCAGTCGGGGCACTATTTTTGAAACATCCACGAACCCCTCCGGCATAGGCTGCTCGGCACTCAAGGGGCGAGCTCCGGTAAGTATCGTGCAAGAAATTCCCAACAGTAGGAAACTAATGTTTGCAAGTTTTTGCACACGCTTTTCCTTAGCCAAGATTGGCAGCTTTGCGATTGGGCGATACGATTGGCAACCCCAGCAGTAACATCACACGGGTCGTCGGATCGGGCACGGAGTTCACCATCGCTACCAACGGTACGCTGGCACCGAAATTTGAAAGGCCACACTTTTTTACATCGCGGTTAACTTTTGAACTTTCATTTTATAGAGAACCGTCGAAAACGTCGACATTCGCCTGCGCAAGCAATTCTCGAATTAGAGCAGTTCCAGGCAGCAACGGCGATTCGTCATGCTACGTGGCGTTGCTATTGTGCTAAGTCTTGTTGCTGCTTTGCCAGCGGAAGTTTGGGTAACCAATAGTCCATGTGCTGTAGATGCTTGACGTGGTCTGTCTCGTTGCCTCCTGGCGAGCCGTAGAGTGAAAAACCTTTACGTGACGCTTGGCGGTACAAGCGAAAATCATCCACCTGGGTGGGCAAGCGGCCAGGCACAATCGTGTCCACCGACTGCGGCTCAAGTTTCAGCTTTTCCAGCAAGTAGTCGGCCGTTTCGCGTGTACTAGCGTAGCCAGGCGTCGGACCGTCGCAATGCGTGACGATCATCACCTTCTCGCCGTTGGCACTCTCTTGTGCATACCGCACAAAGTCCTGCATCAATCCGGGATGCACGAGACCTGTTTCCACCTGATCGGTGCCATCGCCCACGTAGCCGCAATACAACGAATCGACAAGGTAGATCCCATCGACACGTTCAAAATACCTTGGCGTTTTTAATATTTCGCGAACGGCACCAAACCCTGCGCTAAACGAGCTCACCGCCACGCGTCGCCACTTCACATCGTCAGCGAAATCCGATTGAGAACGCAGTTGAATGAGCGCTTCGGACAGGATCGACTGAAACAACTTTCGATCTTTACTAAAGGGCCGACGATACACCGACGACAAACCACCATAGTTCACGCTAATCACGACACAATTCAGCCCCGCCGAGTGGGTGCTCTCACGCACAACTCGCGGCGAACCATGAAAGTGCACCAACACGTCAACACCCCCGTCACTTGGTTCGTAATCTCCCGCAACCCAAAGTGTGTGACGCTTGTCGCTAGGCAACGTAAGAACACGATCCTCAACCGAGCGGATCTCTAGGGGATCTGCTTTCTCCACCGATTCGGCGTGCGCGGGTGCGAGGAGAGATGCACTTGCCAAATAGACGACGCAAGCAAATTGTGACAGAGTTGGATTCATGGCGAGGCCTCCTAAGGTGGCTGCGAGTTCCCCACTATTATGGCGAAGAATGCTGGGCGAAAGCCATGCTAATCCGCGACATCACATTATATGCTAATGTGCCCCCGCGTCTCTTCCTACCGATCCAATACCAAAAGTGCCGGGAACCGCCTGAGCGACTACCGACGCTACGGGCCTAATACATCACTCCCTCCGCCGCGTGACCGACGCGAGTTGGGCGGCGGTGACCGAAGCAGGGGAAGTCGTCTCGTTCGCAACACCCACACCCGATGTCAACCTGCAACGCTTTGTGGGCCGTCGGGTGGTGTCCAAGGCAAACGCACATGCCCGACTACGAACGGGCTCACATAACTACTAGTCGCGTGAACGCGCGGGGTGGCGTGCAACGACGGTAGGTCTCTTACCAGGGCAACGCCCACATTCGTGTAATATCACGCCATGCAGCCAAGGTGGGTCACTCATGGGTTAGATCATTTGGTGCTCTTTAGAAACAGCGGTCAGGAACACCTCTTGCACTTAACTAGCTGCCCTAATTGACAGCGGTTGGTCCAACTGCGGTCAGTTCCAGGAAACCCAAACTGAAAGAGGAGGAGCACGCCTCTGCGCGCTAAAGTTTGTAAGCGAAGTATCTTATACGCATCTCAATTGAAATCCGCGCGTCGCTAGCACGTGGATACTTCAAGAGAAATGCTGCTCTCTAGTGTTGCTAGCTGCGGAGTTATTAATTGATGTGCGTATAAACGGTGGGTTGTTGACCGTTTCGCGGATTAACGAGTTGTCATGACTCGCTCGACGATTCGCTTGTGGCTAGTGAGGTGAGTTCCAAAGACAGCAAGGGAGAGCAGCACCCAGGTGGACGGCTCCGGTATGGCGGCAGATGTGGCCGAGAGAGGGACCACCATGCCGTAGTTCGTTTGCCAATCGGCCAAGCTACCTACACCGGAGTCGCGTTGCCACACCAGAAAATCACGTCCATCGACGTCGTTATCGAAATCAAAGTCGCCACCCAGTGCGACTCGCAGCACGACACTGGTGGGTTGGTAGTCAACTTGCCACCGCAATCCACCCGCAAGCGCTGGTAGATTTTGAACTGCAAATAGCCCTTGCACCTGCGCGGCTGTGATGATTTCAAAAAACTCTCCCGCTGATGGTAAGAAGCCATTAATTAGATCCACATCAAGCTGGCCACCCAAATCAGCGATGCCTGCGCCGAAGACATGATGAAGTTGATCGAAGTCACTAGTCGACGATCCGCCGATTTCTATTTCCAACGTGCCGTTGTAGCTGACGCTGCCACGATTGACACTAGCCGGTGAGAATCCCGGTGCATCGGTGCCGGTGATGACGCAGTTGTCGCAGGTGCCGACGCCTTTGACGTATCCGGTGAGGAAAACTGCATCGGCGAGCGAATTTCCACGGATATGGCCGTTGTTGATGAGTGGTTTGCCTGAATCGTTGGGAGTCTCGAGGGTGCCAAAGCCGGTTATGTTCCCGCCGAAATCAAGCGTGAGGCCGTTGGCGGCGGTGAGAGTTCCGTCGGAATCACCTAGGTTGACCAAAGCACCAGAATCGAACACAGCATCGTTGGCATCCAAGAGAACGACGTCGTTTCCGTTCAAACTGAACGTGCCTTCAATAAATACGCCGTCGACTGCCGAAGCATCGCCCAGGTCCACGCCAGCACCTGTGACGTGAATTTGCGATCCACTGGCGGCACGCAGGGGCCCACTCGCGAAGGTAGCGCTTTGCAAGCGGAGGTGACTACCGCCCAGCAAATTCGTGCTGCCCGCTTCAACGTTTCCTCCATCAATCGTCAATGTCGCGACCGGAGTGACTAGCAACTCCCCGCCAACCGCCAATTCGCGTGTTGCATCCAAGGTGGTCGTGTTAAGCAAGTTTTTCGTGCCGAGACGTAGTTCCGTGGGGTAAACAATAAGTGACTGCGAGGGATGGTTCAGTTCGAGTCGCCCGCTCGTGAAATCGATGCTGCTCTCGGCAAAGTCCAGTGGTCCGTCCACGATGACTGTACCATTATCAATAACTAGTGAGCCGGCCTGCCAGATTTTGAGCGCTCCGCCTACGCGAAGTTTGCCTTGTTCGCTGACCGCAAGGGCGCCTGTGCCTCCCGCGCTGGTTGTGTTTCCACCGATGTAGAGATCAGCAGAAATCTCCCACTCCGAATCTTGCCCGGTGATGTCAACCGAAGAAGAAAGCACTGCCGCTGAGAAGGCGACAAAACCGGTCGTGCTGGAAACCCGCCCACCATCCGCAATGGTGAGCTTTCCCCGTTCGGCGTTGCCAACGATCAGGGAATCCGTGACATTCCACGTTGATCCGGGATTTCGAACATCAACTACGGTTGGGAGTTGGGGAGAAAAGTTAAGCACATTGTTACCGATAATCCCCGAGTTGCTCTGCAGCATCGCACCGTCTCGTACCGCCAGATTTCCGGAGCCTGAGTTGCCGACGATCAACTGATTGGTCACGTTCCAAGTGGAATCCGCTCCAGTGAGCGTGGCAATTGCTGCTGAATTATCCTGATTGGCAAGTATGGCGTCGCCACTTAACACGGCTGCCCCGTCCTCAATCGCAAAAATCACTTGACTGCCCGCACTATCAGCAACACTTAGCGTGCCGCCGAACGTTGCGGTTGCTCCGGTACTGAGCTTCAAGTTCGGAACAGCTCCGTTGAGAGAATAGCTAGCGCCGGCCCCGCCCGCGTTGGGTACGAATGCCCCATTTGTGACTGTCATCCGTCCGGTAGAAAAATTAAGTGCTCCCCCCGCGGAGTTGTCGAGTCCGGCATTGGCGTTCAGTCGGCTGTTACTGCCGCTTAGTGTTAGCGAACTCTCCGCAGACATCGTTAGCGGGCCATTTGCGTTGAACGTTCCGTTGTTTTGAATATTGAGCGCGCCTGTATCGCCAATTGAGATGTTTCCAGTTCCCGTGCTTGCTACGCCACCCGTGTCGACCACGAAACTCGACGAGTTTCCCGCACCTGTGCTAGTGCCGAGGTTGAAAGTCGAAGTGCCATTTTGCGTAAAAGTACCACCTACTGCGACAGCTGTGGTTTGCGTGGTGCCTGTCCCAGCACCGATGTTGGTGTTGCCATCGAGGGTGAACAGCGCGGTCGAGTTGACGTTGAACACGCCATCTTGGTTATTGCTACCGCCGCTGACCATGTTTAAGTCGCCTGCGACATCCAGGGTGGCATTCGTACTGAGGTTTAGTTCAGCGGCGGACCCTGTTGCATTGGATTGCGCGAGATGCAGGTCCCCACCAATTGTGCTTGTTGCCGAATTCTTGAGGTTCAAAGTCCCCGTGCTTCCCGACCCTCCGATAACCGCTGTGTCCGCAGCAGAAGTACTGAGCGTCGTCCCTGTGCCCGTGAGCGAAAGCTCACCGTCGCCACTAGAATCGGCACCGACCCGCAACTGACCGTTCACGATAATCGCGGCCCCATCGCTCACGTTGAAAAATGCAGTGTCATGTACCTCCAAGCGATCGCTCACATCAAGAATAATGCTGTGAGTCGAAAAAGTTTTTTCTAGCGCGAACGTCGCACCGGTCACAAATGCATCGTCATCGACCGTATAGGTAACGCCGCTGGTCGCTGTGGCAGGTCGAGTGAGACGAACATTGCCGTCGTTGACCAACAGATCGCTCACCGTACGATCGCCGAATAGAAACACGTCATAGGTACTGGCGAGATTGAATCGTGCAGACTCAGACGTCCCATCGGGAACATTGCCGGGCGTCCAATTGAAGGAGAAGTTGTAGTTCCCGCCTGCGGCATTGTTCCAATTGTGGACTGTCTGCCCCTCGCTACAGCTACCCAGCAAGTAAGCATGCGCGGTAAGTACAGAAATTGCGACACGGACAGAGGATTTGCGCGATATCATGGGATCCTCATATTGACCAGCAAAAAGAAAAGAAGACGATCGATGTCCCAGACCAGCGTTCATTATGCCCACACGACGGACTACTTACAAGCAATCAGCAATGAGAGGCAGGGACTGGGACTGAGTGTTGAAGTGCTCGCGGCGGTTACCTAGCGATGTAGTCTTCTGAGGCTTGAAAGTGCTTAAATCGGAGCACAGTCTATCGATCGATAGTGCGGGGAGTCGGCATCGTACGCTACTTCAGTCGCCCCACCGATTGCAATTCATCGCTACTCAAACTCGCAGCGGTTGCATCAACGAATGGCACGTAGATTTCTGTAAGTGTTTACGCCGAACTGACCTAGGCAAAAAAGGCCTCACTTGCACAGATGGTGTTGTCTAACACAACCATCGCTAGCAAGGAGGCCTTCTGATGGGCAATTTTAACCAAGATCGTTTTCAACAACAGGTCAGTTTTCTGCGACGCCAGTTTCTTCAAGACGGCGACTTGCCTTTCACCGATGTTCTTTCCGAGCAGATTGTTTCGCAAGCACTGACAGCGTCCAAGGTCGTTTGGAACGACAGCATCTACCCACCGCGAGTAACGCTGTGGGTTTTTCTGAGCCAAGTTTTGAGCGCCGATCATTCCTGTCGGGCAGCCGTCGCGCGCTTACTTACGCATCGCCTATCCCAAGGCCAAAGTGAATGCTCGCCAGAAACTGGCGCGTACTGCCAAGCGAGAAAACGTTTGCCGGAGGAGTTTTTCTCCGATGTCGCACAAGAGACAGGGCAAGCCCTTGATAAGAGTGCTCAATCGGACTGGCTTTGGAAGAACCGTCGCGTGTATCTGTTCGATGGCTCCACGGTAACGATGCCCGATACGCCTGAGAATCAGAATGCTTACCCCCAACATGATTCGCAGAAACCGGGTCTCGGCTTTCCACTAGCACGGGTCGCCGCCATCTTTTCACTTTCCTGTGGCGCCATCATTAACCTGGGGATTTGTCGTTATGCAGGTAAGGGGCAAGGCGAGTTGAGCGTGTTTCGCGCGCTCTGGCACTTCTTTCGCCCTGGCGACGTGGTGCTGACCGATCGGCTCTATTGCACGTGGCGAGAGCTATGCACGCTCAAGCAGCGAGGCGTCGATTCGGTCTCTGGGCTGCAGGCGATGCGAAAGGCCGACTTCCGAAAAGGAAAGCGACTGGGTAAGGAAGATCACCTTGTTCAGTGGCCCAGACCGCAGATACGCTCGCTCAGTTGGCAAGCTCAGAAACTGCTACCCGAGTTTCTCACGGTCCGTGAATGTCGTATTCATATCAAGCAAGCTGGCTTTCGCAGCAAGACGATCGTTGTCGTAACGACGCTACTCGATGCCAAGGAGTTTACCAAAGAAGACATCGGGGAACTTTATCGAGCACGCTGGAATGTGGAACTTGATCTGCGCTCGGTGAAACAGACCTTGCAGATGGACGTTTTGCGCTGCAAGACGCCCGAATTGGTCCGCAAGGAAATCTGGACACACGTCCTCGCCTACAATCTCATTCGCACGATCATGGCTCAAGCAGCAAGTAAGCATGGCATTCAGCCGCGCACGGTTAGCTTCAAAGGAGCTCTGCAATTCCTTGAAGAGTTTCAACGGCTGATTGATTACCAAGCGTGTCGAGGGGGTGCGCACCGAATGATCCTTTATCAACAGTTGCTGGATTGCGTCGCCAGCCATCGTGTTGCCGATCGACCCGACCGATTCGAGCCACGCCTATTGAAACGAAGGCCCAAGCACTTTGCGTTTCTAAGAAAACCACGTCACGTGATCAAAAGCGAAATGGTGAAAGGAGTTAGGTAAATCTACGTGCCATTCGTTGCATCAACCGAGGCAGATGGCGGCTAGTTCTAACTCGCAGAGGTGTCGATGACCTCTGTCTCGAACGGCAGCCCCAAGATCGGTCAAATTCATTACGCAAGGTCCCAATCTGGCCACTTACTATACGACACATGAGGCATCGCCCTGGGCCTCGAAGGGCAAGTTTCTTGGGAGCTAATTTGGCTTCCAAAACAGTCGGATTCTTGGGCTGCGTCGGCTGGTAATAAATCTATGGTGACGTTCTCTTGGTCACTCATGGCCGTATGCGCACGTTTCTGCTCCGTTACCACTCTACCCCTACCGCTCTTCTTTCAACAGCCGACCTGCCAGCTTCGCGACGCGTTCATCGGTCTCTACCTTGGCCCGTCGCTCCGCAATACTGCGAACTCGTGGATCACCGGTCGTGGCGAAGGCAGTCAGCGCCGCTAGGCGCACCTCCGGGGCGGGATCGTCAATCAGTGCGACCAGTAAGCGGCGCGCCGAATCCGGCGGTAGGTTGCCCGCCAGTTCAAGTAGTTTCTGTCGATCTGCCAGCTCAGGGGATGCCAGTCGGCCGAACAAGGTAAGCTCCGCTTCGCTATAACCACGTCGCTGTAAGGCTTCGCGGATGATCGACCCGCGGTAACGATCAACCTGCTGGAGTTCGAGAATGAGTTCCCTTGCCTCCCAGGATGAGTATTCTCTCAACAATTGGCGAGCTTGCTGCGGTGAAATTATGGCGACAACCTTCGGTACGCTTGCGGACGTCGCTACGTCACCTTTTGGAACACTTCCCTCACCCTCAAGAACCGGAGCCGCAGAGATCGGAGTGCGCCCCTGCCAATTGAGGTCGGAGTTCGGTCGAAGCTCGGATGGCGTTTCTGAGGGACTCAACGGAGCAGGTAGGAAGGCCGCCTGGGGTTCGCGGAAGCGAAGGGGCGCTTTATCGACGGATTGATCGGCAAGGAGCGAAACATCAATCCCCGGCGATTTGAGTGGCACAGCAACGTTTTCAAGAGGCGGCACTTCGGTAACAAAGCTCCCCTCACGCGGGCCTTGGGGAGGTATTGCAACCAGAGTTTGATCGCACGCCCTGAGCAGCTTGGCAGCGAGATGCGGCGGCAATTCGGCGACTTGCTCAAGCAATCGCAGCGTAAGCCGCTCGGCCCAACGTTTCCCAGCCGGGCCTAGTTGGTGAGAGTGCGCTGCGAGCGAATCCCCCAGTTCCACGATGCCCGCCGCAGACTCTTCAGTGGCCAGTTCCTCTTCGCTGAGCATTTCCCAGTGCGCTAGTAGTAGCGACAACTGCTTCTGGGCAGCTCCTGCGGAGGGGACCTGCTGCGAGGAAGCCAAACGAGTCAGCTCCGCGATGGCTGGACGGCCCAGCTTGCCCAGATCGCGAATGGCTTTTTGAGCAACGCCCGCCTGCTCGCTTTCTGCTCGCTGGGCCAGTGCCACAACAACCTTCTGCTGCTGCCAAGAGACGACCCGAGGTACACAAATCCAAAGTAGACACGCGAAGCCCACCACCGCGAAGAAGAACGCCAAGCGAAGAGCTTCGGCTTTATCGAACCAAGGTGCTTGATTTGGCGCTTGTTTTGACGTTTGTATTGGACCGCTCATGGGCGGATTCTCTGGGAACAGCCAAATGTCGGCAAGATCAGCCTTGGATTCGTGCCCCTGGGCAAGTTAAAGTAAAGGGAGGCATGAGTTTCCGGCGATCGTCGCCCTGGCATATACCATTTCGATTCCAGTCACGAGCACCCCTTCTTCGATGGCGGCTTCCCCCACTGCTGGCAGCAAGCACTTTGCCGCCGTCGAGCGTGACCGGTCGCTACTGTCTCCAAGTTTCATGGGGCTCCTGCTCACGCAGCTGCTCGGGGCTTCCAACGACAACATCCTGCGCTGGCTGATCATTGGAGTCGGAAAGCAGCATGTCGAGCAGTCTGGCGTGGGAATGATCCTCGCGGCAGGCACCGTCGCTTTTGTGCTGCCGTACCTGCTGCTAGCCGCCCCGGCAGGTTATCTCGCCGATCGTTTTAGCAAACGGCAAGTGATCGTAGCCTGCAAGTTGGCCGAGATGGTCATCATGGCTCTAGCCGTAGGCGCGATCCTTGTGGGCGAAGTCTGGCTACTACTCGCAGTTTTGGGACTCATGGGGGCGCAGAGCGCACTGTTCGGGCCATCAAAACTGGGTAGCATTCCCGAGATGCTCGACGATAGCCGCATCTCCGCGGCCAACGGGCTGATCGGTCTTACGACGGTCATCGCCACGGCCGTGGGTTCAGTTGTGGGAAGCGTATTGGCTGATGTGACGGGGCCATTCGGACAAGAAGGCTGGTGGCTCTCCGCGCTGGTCCTACTCGGAGTTGCCGGAGCGGGCTGGGGGACGAGCCTCCTGATCAAGCCGCTGCCAGTAGCGGCCCCTGACCGTCGATTCCCTTGGGACGCGTGGCAGCAAACCTTTCGCGATTTGAAAACCCTCGCCAAAACGCCCGGCATGTTGCGAGTGGCCATTGGCATCGCCTTCTTCTGGTCGTTGGGGGGCCTAGCGAATTTGAACATCGATCAATTCGCCGTCGAAGGTGGCAGCAGTCGACAGAGTCAAATGGCAGGATTGCTGGTCGCGCTGGTGGTCGGCGTTGGTGCGGGCAGCGTGCTCGCAGGGGTTTGGTCTAAAGGGCGTGTCGAGCTGGGCATGTTGCCCCTTGGCGCAGGAGGCTTGGCGTTCTGTGGACTCATGCTGTTCACAGTGGAAGGCGAACTATTCGCTCCTAGCGGAAGCTGGACCCTTAGCTACGTGGCTGCCAGCGTGCTGTTGTTCCTACTCGGTTTCTCCGGCGGCTTGTTCGATGTGCCACTAGCTTCCTACATGCAGCGATACAGTCCGTCGAACGAACGGGGCTCCATCCTCGCGGCAAGCAACTTCATTACCTTCTCGGGCATCTTGCTGGCATCGCTCGCATTCATGACGTTCCGGCTACCTACCCGCGACGCAGCATTGGAAAACGTCACCCAGCAATACGAATCTCAATCGGTAGAGCATGAGAAGGCAACGCTCATCTGGGAAGAAATGTTGCAAGTTAAGCAGAGTAACTTGCCGCTCGATAAATCTACCTTCATGGAACGCTACCCCGCGCATCCCGGGGTCGTGGACAAGGTCTACGACGAAGTGAACGGCCATCCCTTTATGAGTGCGCGGCAAATCTTCCTGCTGTGCGGCGTGCTTACGATTCCCGTATTCGCGTACATCGTTGTTTCGATTCCGCAAGCAACGATTCGCTTCCTCGCGTGGCTCATCACGCATACGTTCTATCGCATTAAGCTCAAGCAAGTAGAGAACCTTCCTGAGGAAGGTGCCGCGCTGCTCGCGCCCAACCACGTGTCATGGCTCGATGGGCTGCTCCTGGTAGCCATTTCGCAGCGACCAGTGCGCATGATCGTGGCGGGCAGCATGTTGGGTAGTTGGTGGTCGGATGGCATTGCGAGGATCATGCAGGCGATTCCGATCAAACGCTCGCCGAAGGCTGCCCGCTCGGCAATTGCCACTGCCCGCGACGCGCTCAACAATGGCGAGCTCGTCTGCATGTTCCCGGAAGGGGCGATCACTCGCAGCGGGCAGCTCCAGCCTTTCCGCCCTGGGATGCTGGAAATCTTGAAAGGAACCAACGCGTCGGTGCTGCCGGTCTACCTGGATGAGCTATGGGGCAGTATCTTTACGTTCCGTGGCGGCAGATTTTTCTGGAAGTGGCCCACAAAGCTGCTTCCTCGTCGCGTGTCCATTTGGTTTGGCGAGCAAATCGAATCGCCAAAGAATATCTATCAGGTCCGTGACGCCGTCCAGCAACTGAGTGCCACGGCGGCCACAGCAAGAAAGCAACACACCATGATTTTGCCGCGCGCCATGATTCGCAAATGCCGCAAGTCGATGTTCCGGTGGAAAATAGCCGACTCGAGCGGCGTGTCGCTCACCGGTGGTCAGATCTTGCTGAAGACTTTCATCCTGCGACGGCTCTTGCAGCGAGACGTTTTTACAGCTGAAGAGAAGTACGTCGGCATTCTAATCCCGCCCTCGACTGGCGCAGTTGTAGTAAACAATGCCGTCACGCTCTGCGGCAAGGTTGCCTGTAACTTGAACTACACGGTGTCTGCCGAAATCATGAATCGCTGCATTGCGAAGGCAGGTATCAAGCATGTGCTCACCACGCAGAAAGTTCTCGACAAGCTCGATATGAAGATCGATGCTGAGATCGTGCTCTTGGAGGACTTCAAAGAGAAAGTCACTCTCGCAGACAAACTTGCTGGTGTCACCATGGCGTACGCAACGCCGGCGGCGCTACTCGATCAAATTCTTGGGCTCAATCGACTCACCGGCGACGATGAACTCACCGTCATCTTCACTTCCGGCAGCACAGGCGATCCGAAGGGCGTTGTACTGACTTTCCACAATGTGGGATCAAACGTCGACGCGATCGATCATGTGATCCACCTTACCAAGAACGATACCGTACTCGGCGTCGTGCCGTTCTTCCACTCGCTAGGCTTCACGGTCACGCTGTGGACGATCATGGGCCTGGACGTTCGCGCAGCGTATCACTTCTCACCGTTAGAAGCGAAGCAGATCGGCAAGCTCGCCAAGAAATGGGACGCCAGCGTCATGCTCGCGACTCCCACGTTCTTGAGAAACTATCTGCGACGTTGCGACCCGGCTGACTTCGAGAAACTGGAAATCGCAGTGGGTGGTGCCGAAAAGCTGCCCGTCGCGCTTTGCGAAGCCTTCGAGAAGAAATTCGGTGTACGACCCGTCGAGGGCTACGGCACGACCGAGCTATCGCCGCTGGTTTCCGTAAACGTGCCGCCAAGCCGTTCGCATCACGAGCAAATCGATCTCAAAGAAGGCACCGTGGGTCGCCCCGTGCCTGGTGTCGCTGCAAAGATCGTCGATCCCGATTCTTTCGAAGACTTACCCATCGATACCGCGGGCATGCTCATGGTAAAGGGCCCGAACGTCATGAAGGGCTACCTGAACCAGCCCGAGAAGACCGCCGAGGTGATGCGCGACGGTTGGTACACCACCGGCGACCTCGCGAAGATCGACAAGCATGGCTTTATCGAGATCACCGGCCGCTTGAGCCGCTTTTCAAAAATTGGCGGCGAGATGGTCCCCCATCTCAAAATCGAAGAGTCCATCGCTGAGTTTGTGGCTGACGGCAACGAGGACGAAGTGCTCGTCGTCGTATCCTCTGTGCCGGACGAGAGGAAAGGCGAGCGGCTGATCGTGCTTCACAAGAAGCTCAACTACACGCCTGAGCAAATCATCGAACATCTCCGGAGTTTGGGGCTGCCCAACATCTATATCCCTGGCAAGGACAGCTTCCTCGAAGTCGAGGAGATCCCGCTGCTCGGCACAGGTAAACTCGACCTCAAAGGCATCAGCGACTTGGCGTGGGAAAACTTTGGAGACAAGTAGCGAGACATGCGCTTTCATGTGGTTCGTGTCGCACAGACGCGTACCGCTCACATTTGTATAATTTTGCACTTAAGAATGTCCCAAAAGCTACAGGCTTGTCACGTTTTGGAACTCTGATACTGAGACGGCTTTCGGAACGCCAGCATCGACGTAAGTCGTGGTGCGAGGTGCTTAGTCAGAGAAGTCCCAATAACGTCTGTTATTGGGACATTATCTACCCCAGGTCGATGCCTCACGTGTTGCGAAGGCGATCTGGCTGAATGACACAGAACATTTTCACCTTTGTCACAAAACTGAAGACTGTGGTGGCTCCCCATCACCTTTTGTTGGGTTGCAGATTTGACACCACCGACTCTGAGGTCTTCGCCACCTCTTGTAGTTTGAGTGGACCTTTCAAGAGAGCAATTGGCCCAACTTCCTGCAGCTTAGGTCACGCCCTCAACGATGGCGTTTCAGTTCCCGAGCCGAACTCGGCGGTCCTGGCAATCCTTTGCGTCTTTGCGCCCTTCGCTCGGTTTCCGTCAATGGCCTAGCTTCCTCCGAGGTTTGCTGGCCCGGGTGTTACCAGTACGGGCTGCCTGCCAGAGGCAATCGGTTGATTCCCGCACTCACTCGAACTATATTCAAACTTAGGCTCCTGACCGATATCAGCAGCAGTAGCCGACTTTCGTTGATGTGCTGCAGATTCTCATCTTTGACCAACCTCATTCCAGAGACCGCTAATGTTACGCACGATGATCTTGCGCGCCGCCACCTGTTTTTCTAGGTCGCTCCCGCGGTTAGCGCCGGTGGCCCTTACACTTGCTTGCCTGCTAACGCCACACGACGCGTTCGCACAAATCGATAAGAGCACGCCGATCCTCTTTCGGTCGAGCATCGAGGCGATATCGGCTGGTGGCGTTGCGACGCTGCCCTTAGGCCCCGGCGGCGCCGGGGTGCTGACCGAGATCTCGCTCAACTTGGCGAAAGGCTCTGAATCGACTCGGCAGTACTCGACGGTCGCGCCTGACATGATCGTCGCCCCCGACATGATTGTCGCGCCCGACATGCTAGCGGGACCCGGGCCCGGCGGCGCCGACGGTTTTGAGTTTGACCTCTACCGCTCGATCGACCTGCGATTCGATCTCGGATTCACCGACATCGATCCCGACGCCGACTTCGCAGCTTTATTGGGCGAATCGCCGGTCGCCAGAGCGCAATCGAACCTTGAAATCGTCTCGGAACCGACAACTTTTGTATTCGATTCCAGCGACCCCGGGTACGGGATGGTGAGCGGCCGCAAGCCACCGTTTCGTGGGCACGTGACGGTTCTAAAGATCTCGTTTCCCGGGGGCGGGGGAGACATCGACCTGGCGGCCGACGGCCTTTTGTTGGAGCTGATCGCGGGATCCGACAACTATACCACCGACCCCACCAGCGGTGAGTTGTTGCACGAAGCCGACTTGACCATCAGTCTGACCGGTGCCTACGCCGGTCAGCCGTTCGAGGCGTTAGGCCTGACCGGAAGCATCAGCGACCGTGGCCACTTTGTACCGGAACCGAATATGGCCAGCCTTGTGGCTCTGGCCGCGATCTCTGCGGCGTGCTTCCGCCGCAAGTTTGTTTGATGTCGTATTGAGACTACTACCACCGCGCCTGACGCACTCACTTGCAGAACGACAAAGGTCTGGTCAAAGTTCGATGTGATGACGAATTGGCCTCATGAGTTGCTGCTCAAAACGAACCGAACGCAGTACCAGGCCAAAGAATTGTGTAGTCCGGCTGATGGCAAACGGATATCTGGCGCCCAGCTATGGTCGACGTTTATGACACAGTACATTTTTGTCCTGAGCAGCGAACGGTAGTCTGTTTCTCAGCAAATGAGTGCCCCGCCTTAGGCTCGAAGGACCAGGTGGCCCTGGGTGATTTCTCACCCAGGGCTCCCACAGACCCGTACGTGCCCGCATTAGAGCATACGGTTCCTCAAATCACGGTTTCGCTGCGTACAGAAGCGACGAAGCAGTGCGCAGAATTTCTGCCAGGTCATCGAGCGGATGTTGTTGCGGCGGTTAAGCCACTTACGCCATCGAAGTTCGACTTCCCAGAGAAACCTTGCAAACGCTTTCGAATTCCCGGTGACGCCGTAGTACGCGTAGTGCCCGCGGAGCTTCTGATTTAGCTTTTGTTGCTGCTCTGCAATCGGCAAATGCCTGTTGTCGCGGCACCATCTGTCGATGCTGCACACGGCACGGGTGAAACGATCGGCAGCGGTCTTCAACTTGACCACCCAGTGACCTTTTCGAGACACAGCCCAGTAGTGGGTGAATCCGAGCAAGTCAAACGTACCAGGACGGTCATCAGGACTGTTGCCCTTCTTCGTCCGCGACGAAGGAGGGCGAAACAGAACGAGTTTCGTCTTGGTGGGATGGACGGTCAGCCCATACTTGCCAAATCGTTTGGGAATGACTTCCATCACACGTGCGGCGTCACGCTGATTGCGTAACCCGATCACGAAGTCATCCGCATAGCGGATGAGGAAGGCATTTTCCGTCAGGCGTGGCTTCACCTCTTGTTCGAACCATTGATCCAGCACGTAGTGCAAGAACACGTTCGAGATTAACGGTGAAATGACACCACCCTGGGGCGATCCGGCATCGGGGTAACTAACGTCCCCGCCTTCCATCACGCCCGCTTTCAACCACTTGTCGATCAGACGTAGCAACACGCCATCACGCACCCTCAGTCGGAGAAACTGCCGCAGGTATTGATGATCCAAATTA
This sequence comes from Adhaeretor mobilis, assembly GCF_007741515.1. Lineage (GTDB taxonomy): Bacteria > Planctomycetota > Planctomycetia > Pirellulales > Lacipirellulaceae > Adhaeretor > Adhaeretor mobilis. The sequence goes on along the minus strand of NZ_CP036263.1, from coordinate 2,461,039 downwards.
TCAAAAAACTTTCGGATATCGACCTCCAACACCATGCTGCCTCTTGGCCAACAGTTCATCGTCTGCTCGCGAAAGGAGTCGAGCGCTTGGTGTGCCGAGCGGCCAGGTCGGAAGCCGCAGGAACAGTCCAAGAAGTCCTGCTCGTAGATCGCTTCCAACAGCATGACTACCGCACGCTGGAGAATTTTATCCTCCAGCGTGGGAATTCCTAATGGGCGTGTCTCCGTAGTGGAGCCGCCTTTTGGAATGTGCACTCGTCGCACCGGAGGTGCTTGGTAGTCGCCGGACTTCGCACGGTCGAGCAAGCTCTGGAGGTTGTTCTCCAGGTCCTGTTCGTACTGTTCCGCGTTCACTCCGTCGACACCCACGGCACCATCCTTACGCGTACGTCGATACGCTTCCTTGAGCCAGTCGATGTCCATTAGATAGGCAAGCGAGGTGAAGGCCATCTCTGGTGACTGTTTCGCCAACACTGCTATCCGTTTCTGTTTCGTGGACACGCTTGTCGAATTTCGATGCATTCGTCGTGTTTCTCAAAAACGGTTCCATGATTCGACGTCTCGCTTCCCTCCACTGGCTCCAACGGGGTGAAGTTCGCCAGCTTCAGCGGTACTATCAAGACGCTATGACTTCCTGCTGCCCATCTCGCCGCACTTCGTTTCCTTCGTTTGGCGATACCTCGGTTGCACTCGTTATTCGTTCCCTGACGGACGAGTGCGCCGCCAAGGCCTGGAGTTGTTTACCCGGTGTCTCCGACCGGGAAGTTGCCGAGGAAGCAACAGGATCTCTCAAGTTCCTGGGGAATCTCAATCATCCGTTTGCCATGTTCTTAACCGACGCCGGCAGGACTGTTTGCACCAGACCATTACGGTGCAGTAGCGTGGCCCTTGGTCATCGAAAGGCAAAGGCTCCCGCGATTGGGTCTTTCGACGCTCAATAGCATGGCTTTCGGACTCGCTGTCTACGCTTCGCAGTAGCGGTTGCCCGACACCACGCAAGACTCGCTTCCAGTTACTGGTCAAGCTCTACTGGACGGGGTTCTCGCCCGCAAGATTCCGATGAAAGGTTTCAAAGGTGTAGATTACATCTCATTCCCCTTTCCCAAGCTTTCTTGACGCAATCGATGCCACCTTAGTCACTTAGCGAGGTGGCCAAATCTGTGCCTCAAACGATGAATTGGGCCGATTTTGGGGCTGCCGTTCGAGACAGCGGTCATCGACACCGCCGGGAGTTAGCACTAACCGCCATCCGCAGCGGCTGATGCAACCTCACGCACGGTGCATTTCTCGAAAAACATGGCGGTCTTGAACTTGGGCGAACAACGTTGAGCCCTATTTCCACTGAAAAAAAGCGGCAACAGTCTATTCAGACTGCCTCCATTTGTTCGCAAATGAGTGAATTTTGAGCATAATGTAGCGTCTTGCGTGACAAGCAGAATTCGACATGCCGGGGGTGGCCTGACTGTCGGGATGCTGTTGCGGATCTTTTTCAGGGCACACTTCTTAATTATTGGACACCAAGTACAACACCATGACACGCCGCTCTATCAATCTGCCTCGCACCCTACGTCGATTGGGCCTCGAACAACTCGAAGCTCGCCACCTACTGACTGCCGTGCCCTTTGGTCCCGAGATCGTCATCGATACCAACGAGGCGTCGGACATACTGATCGCTTTCGCTGACCTCGATGGCGATGGCGATCTTGATATGGTCGGCGGTGACGATGGCTTGTTCTGGTACGAGAACACCGACGGCGATGGCACGTTCGGCGCCCCGCAAACAATCGCTGACGCGATCGTGGATGAGATTGCCGTCAACGTTCGCGATATCGAGGTAGGCGACATCGACCGCGATGGTGACCTCGATGTGTTGGCTTCGTCTGTCACCGATTCAGCTGTCGGTTGGTGGGCCAATGACGGCTCGGGAAACTTCGGTGCTAGGAATTTGATTTCGGGGCAGTCGAGCGTCGGCGCGTCGGTCGAGCTGGTGGACTACGACTCTGACGGCGATCTCGACGTGCTCGCCAACGGCGACAGCGTTGACATCTACGCCAACGACGGATCCGGTAGCTTCTCATCGGATGGCAACTTCTCGTTTGCCATTAACTATCTGGACACGGCAAACTTCGATCGGGATGGCTCGATCGATGTAGTCGCGGCGGATGTCGCCAACGACCAAATCGTGCTACGCACGGCCGCAGGAACTGCGGTGGTCGCGGTCAATGACCCCGGTAATCTGGTCGCCATCGATCTGGACGGTGATGGCGATCAGGACGTGGTCGCCACGTCCGAAGGGGATGGCAGCCTGCTCTGGTACCAGAACGACAGTTCGTTGGGCAATTTCTTTGCAGGCGGCGCCAGCCCGCTAACGATCGACAACTCGCTGCTAGGCGCGTTCGACGTGCAAGCTGGCGATTTCGACGCAGACGGCGACCTTGACCTGCTGGCGTCTGGCACAGCGGGCGACACCATCGCTTGGTACGAGAACGATGGGGCTGCCAACCCGATGTTTGTGCGTCACAATTTAACCACCGCCGCGAATGGCGCCGAGAATGTGGCAATCGCCGACATTGACGGTGATGGCGATCTGGATGTTTCGTATGTCTCTTCCAGCGATAATCGTCGTGTGTGGCGGCGAAACATGGCGATTCATGCCGCCCACACGATCAACGATCAGTCGGAAGTCACGATCGAAAGTACCATTTATGGCGCTATTTTTGCGACGACGGCTGACATCGATGGAGATGGGGATCTCGACGTTCTGGGGGTGTCTCTCAGTCTCAATATCGTTGCCTGGTGGGAGAATACGTCGGTAAATGGCTCTGCTTGGACCGAGCATACCATTGACGGCGATTTCATCGGGGCTGAATCAGTCCGCACGGCAGACGTTGACGGCGATGGCGACCTCGATGTGGTCGGGGCAGCGCAGCTTGCCGGTGAAATTGCTTGGTGGGAGAACACGTCTGGGGATGGCTTCGCTTGGACCAAGCACGCGATTGATGGCAGCTTTGTTGGAGCCTCTTCGATCAATACGGCGGACGTTGACGGGGATGGCGATATTGATGTTCTCGGGACATCACAGAATGACGATGACGTTGCCTGGTGGGAGAACACGTCCGGAGATGGCTCTGCGTGGACCAAGCATACGATCGACAGCTCGTTTGATTTTGCCCGCTCGGTCATCACAGCCGACGTGGACGGGGATGGCGATCTTGATGTGCTCGCGTTAGCGCCCTGGGACATGGAGGTGACTTGGTGGGAGAACACGCTTGGGGATGGCTCCGCTTGGAACGAACATACAATCGACAACGACTTGGCTGGCGTCTATTCGGTTAGCACAGCCGATGTCGACGGAGATGGTGATCTTGATGCGCTGGGAGCAGCACTTTCCGGTGAGATGGTGTGGTGGGAGAACTCGGCTGGCGACGGCACTGTTTGGACCGAGTACACAATCGGCAGTAACTTTAGTGGCGACATTTGGGTCAGCACAGCGGACCTTGACGGAGACGGCGATCTCGATGTGCTCGGAGCAGGACAGAGTCTCGATGACGTTGCTTGGTGGGAGAACACGTCTGGAGATGGCTCCGTCTGGGCCATTCATGCGATTGATGGCGACTTCACTAGCCCCCGCTCAGTGGTTCCGGCGGACATCGACGGAGATGGCGACCTGGACGTGCTTGCGGCGGCATTTGAAGCGAGCAGTATTACTTGGTGGGAGAACCGCAGAGAGCAAGCCCGGCTGACCACCACTGACATCACTCCTCCAGAGATATCGACAGGAGCAACCGCTGCCCTGCTCCGTATCGACTTTGCTCACCTTGGGCAGCTTGGCGAACCGTCAGCCAAATGGGAAAGCATAACCCTTCGCATTGAAGATCAATATGGCGCGGCCCTCTCTGACAGTCTAGCGAAGGGCTTGATCGAGCGGCTGGAACTCTATCGCGACGATGGCGATGGCGTGTTCAACGGCGCCGACAGCCTCATTGCGTCTGCCGAGACCTTCTCGCTAACCGATGGGGCGCTATCGTTACTGCTTGCCGATGATGATCCCAATCGGGAGGTCACTGCCTCGGCAAGCGAGTCTTTCTTCGTGGTTGTTTCGCTACCTTCCGAACCTGAGTCCCTACCTCAGAATCAGTTCCGAGTCTCTCACATCACCGGAGACGTCGACGACAACCTCATCACTTACGCTGATTCTGACGAGAAATTACTGACCCTCGCTCAGCCGAACACACCTTCTTCAGTGGTAGAGGTGTCTCCGATTCTCTCCGCCTCGTTAACTCAACTCGATGCCACTCCTACCAACGCATCTGCGGTGCGTTATTCGGTAGAGTTCAGTGACGAGGTCACAGGCGTCGGAATCGACGACTTCTCCCTAGCAACCACCGGATCCGCCGCTGGAAGCGTTTCGTCGGTGACCGAAATCACCCCCTCTAGCTATGAGGTGACCATCGGAACGGTGACTGGTGCTGGCACGCTACGGCTCGATCTCGTCGATGACGATTCCATTCTTGACACCGGTGGTAAACCGTTAGGTTCCTACGGCGTAGGCAATGGCAAAGTCATCGGCGAAGCTTACGAGGTCGATCGCGTTGCACCGCTGGTGACCTCGATCCTGTTAGAAGGAACCAACCTCACCAGCGCCGATACGGTGAGTTTTCTTGTGAACTTCGGTGAGGCGGTCAGCGGTGTTGACACGAGCGATTTTTCGCTCGCCAGTACCGAAACTGCAGCCGGAAACATCTCGGAGGTCGCGGCGACTACGGCGAACCAATATCGAGTGACTGTCGACTCGATCAGCGGTGACGGTACCCTGCAACTTAATCTCGTCGATGACGACTCGATCATAGACTCGGTATTGAATCCGTTAGCTGGCGCAGGCAACGGCAATGGTGAATTTGCCGGAGAGTTTTTCTCGATCGACAACACCGGTCCTAGTGTGCTTAGCATCGTTACTACGATGCCGACGGCGACAAGCCTAGCGACGCTCACCTACGAGGTGACATTCGACGAGCCGGTGGAAGCCGTCGACAACTCGGACTTTGAGCTGATCACCACCGGTACCGTGTCGGGATTCGTGCAGTCTGTCACCGGCAGCGGTACGGTTCGTACCATCACGATTGCCAACGTCGTGGGCGAAGGCACGCTGCGGCTCGACCTGAACGACGACGATTCGGTTCTCGACCTCGTTGGCAATGCACTTGGCGGAACCGGAACTAACAATGGGGATTTTGCAGGCGAGGTCTACACACTCGATCACCTACCACCGGAAGTGTTGGGCATTGTGCGCTTCGACGCCGAGGCGGTTTACGGCGCACCCCTTAGGTTCTTAGTGAACTTCAACGAGTCTGTAATCGGCGTCGATTCTTCTGATTTCGAAATCACGACGACCGACACCGCCAGTGGCACGATTGGCACGATCACCGAGCTGCTGCCCAGTTCGTACTTGGTCGAGATCGACAACATCGAAGGCGAGGGCACGATCGGTTTGAACTTGGTGGACGACGATTCGATTATCGACACAGTTGCCGATCCCGCACCGCTTCCGCTGGGCGGAGTAGGCACGAGTAACGGCGATGCGATCGGTCAGGTCTATACATTGGCTACGCCACCGACGGGTGACTTCGACATCGATGGTGATGTCGATGGCGCTGACTTTCTCGTTTGGCAGCGCGGCTTTGGCACCACTTACGACGCCGACGATCTACAAGACTGGTCAGACAACTATGGCAATCCAGCGGCATCTTCGGCAGCAGCGACAAACGCTTTCTCTGCAGCACTGACGAGTGACGACACCCTTGCTTCCAGAGTCTCGGCCAACGAGACACCTACCGATGGGGCATTTTTCTTATGGTCGGACGAGGAAGACCAAGCTGCAGAACCCGCCCTACTCGACGAAACGGCGCCTTCGGAGACAACTTCAGCAGCCCCAGCTATCGACAGTCGTGCACTCACACCAGCCGCCGATGCAGAAACCGCCGACCTCTACGTGAGCGGCGAAAGTGAAGCTGAAACCGCTCAGCAGGAGTGGCTCAGCGAGGAACTCTTAGAACGCGTGTTTGGCTCGTAGGCAACGCGAGTCCTATATCGCTTCGGTGACCACGACCGCGTGCATTTTGAGGAGAGCCAAATTGAAGTCGGGTGGACCAACATCAGCAGATTCCGTCCGACGCTTACTCGCTGAGGTTGTCCAATCCGCTGTCAGTTTGGGCAGCAAGTTATCTAACACATGAGTGACCCTCATGGGTCGCTTGTAGTGCAATACTACACGAATGTGGGCGGTACCCTACAGACGCCTCCCATTTCGCCGCGGTGCTTGCACCGTGATGTGGTAAACTCGCTACCGTTGCGCCGTCTTGCTGTCAGCGCGAGCTTCGCGAAGCGGGCTACCAGCTTGCGAACATTGGTGAGCGACTTGCACGAACTTCTGCCGGCGTGCCGGACCAATATTCTCCAGGCCATCGCTAAGTTGGGCGATCGACTCAGGCCGGCGTTCTGCGGCGTAGGAAAGGTTACCGACAAAGTTCATGGTATCAACAAAATTGCGGTCGGTTGTTTTGCCAACAAACGGATGCACCGCCCTGGCGAGCAGCTCCATGCTGGGTCGATTGAGCCGCACAAACGTGTCCAGCCTTGCGGCCACGTAGGGACGACCGTTGGTTTCAGTCATCGAACCGCTACGCAATAGCAGCACACAATTCGCAGTGACTGGACGCTTGAAGGGTCTCCCCTCGTAGCTTCCCTCGGAGTACATCACCACACGGTTTTGAGCACGATCTTCGCAAAGCTGCTCCACGATGGCCAAGGTGCCTGTAGTGCCCATCCCGTCGGTAAGATCGAATGTGTAAGGCCCCGTGCGAATCAGTTGTACGTTGCTCACTCCCAACTTCCGCCAAATTTCGACCAACACCTCTGGGTTCTGCGCGAGGAACGTGAACATCTCCGGCTGGCAATCCACAACGTCCGTCGGTAGGCGGCGGTACAGACTCGGATCGCTGAGCACCATGCTAACCTTATCGCGATGGTCGCGATGAATGCGCGCAAGTGGGATCGCTTGTCGTGCCTCATTGCGAGCCTCGTCAGAAGTCGTGGCAGACGAGCCACTTTCTGCCGCTTGCAGAGTCGTAGCGCACAGTCCCAACGCAACGAGACCTATCGCTAATAAGTCGCACAGCGTGCGCAACGGTATTTGGATTCGCCCATACCCTGGGCGCAGAAGTGCTATCATCATCCCCCCCCCTAACATCGATCCAAACAGCGGATCCGAACAGCAAAGTGTAAAACTTTGCCGGTCACGGAAACTTCTTCGGCAATCGGAGGCCCCCAACCGTAGAGAAAATTCCCGTAGGGAATCTGGCTAAGAGGAATTACTCAGCCTGGGTGCTAGCAAGCCAATCAGGTCTACGCCTGTTTTTTACTCACCAATCAGAAATTGGCTCGCACCGACACTTCCTCCTCAATTCGCTTGACCAGCTCGCAAAGACCGCAAGGGAGAAGTGTCGGTGTGCGCAGCACAGGAGGTTGTTAAGGTGCGAAATGCTTGATCTGTAGGCCTCTTGTCGCAAGCGACCCCGACACGTGTCTGATGGAGCCGCCAGAGCCGGCAAAGTTCTCAGCGGACGAAGTGTCGCGGCTAGCCGACTCGGCCAGTTCATGTCGATGACTTGTGGGCAACTGACAACCCTGGAGGCCCGCGATACCTAGAGCTAACCGGCTTACTTCAAGTTGTCAGCCTTTTGCTTGCCGGCTTTCAGCTTCTTAATACGCACGTTGCGATACCACACGTCGTTGCCGTGATCTTGCAAACTGATGTGGCCGTTCTTGTTCTTGGCAAATTTCTCCCAAGTGGCGAACTTGCTGGCTGCCAGCTTGCGATTCCATTCTTCACCGTTTCGCTCCGCATCGACAACGATCTTGCCGTTGAGGAAATGCTTGATCCGATTTCCGCGAACGACGATCCGGCCCGTATTCCACTCGCCCGCCGGCTTCACAACCTGCTTGGTCGGGGCATACATTGCGTAGAGCGAGCCAGCAGAGGTCATGGTGTTCCCGCCATCCTTGTGAGACTCGTTATCAAGAACTTGGTACTCCATGCCCGACTTGTACGGCTGAGCGTCGCCCGTGGATACGTGATAGAGCACGCCACTGTTGCCACCCTCAGAGATTTTCCAATCAAAGCGTAAATCGAAGTTGTCGTACTTTTCTGATGTCATGATGTCGCCACCACCCGCAGTGCGGCTTAGAACTCCTTCTTCGACTTTCCAATTCTTAGGCCATTCCTGCGTCTTATAGCCAATCCACTTCTGGGCCGCATCTTCCCCGAGCAGGGCCGAAAAACCCTTCTCTTTTTTATCGTTCTTTTCGCTCTTGCCTTCGTGATCGTCGGCATGGGCGAAAGTGGCGAGAGTAAATAGGGTAAGTAAGCTCAATACCGTGGCATGACGAAAACGCATAGAAGACAGTTCCTAAGTAGGAGGAATGAGATCGGTAATACTCTCGCTTTGCAGCAATCCAATATAGGGCTACGATCTTGGTCTAGCAAACGCGCTGTCTATGGGCACTACAATAGCCCACGAGCACCGTATTTCGAGCTTTCTTGACAGATAGCATTCACTCGCATTGGCAGCATTTACTCGTGATGTCAGCTAAGCCGCAAGCGGCGGACAAGGACCCCCGTTATTCCAGAGCAATACGCACCGCTGATCGACTTCCTCACCGCCTGCTGGTTCGGCATCATCGGCGCGTGCGTGGGTAGCTTCCTCAATGTGGTGGCCTATCGCATGCCCCTGGGCATGAGCGTCATCTGGAAGCCCTCGCACTGCCCAAAGTGCGAAACGCCGATCCTCGCTCGCGACAACGTGCCCGTACTGGGCTGGCTGTGGCTACGCGGCAAATGCCGCTCGTGCAGCGAGCCCATCTCTCCGCGCTACGCAATCGTAGAAGCGGTGATGGCGCTCACGTTTATCGTGTTGGCGTACGCGGAGCTTTTCAGCGGCGGAGCAAACCTGCCCACGGGGCCGCTAACCGAGGGACGTGGGGCACTAGAAAATATTCTTGAGCCGCATTGGACGCTACTAAGGGTTTATGCGTTTCACTGCGCGCTGATGTGTGTGTTGATGTGCGTAGTGCTAGTCGATCTGGATGGGGTGCGATTTCCGTGGTCTTGGATCGTGCCCCTGATATTTGCTTTCTTGATCCTTACCAAGTGGACGTACTATGACGCCAAGCCAATTATGAGCGATGAATTGCCAAAGAGTTCCGGCCTAGCAGTGGTCTTACTTCCCTTTCTACTGGTTTGGTTCTTTGGTCAAGATTCGACCGGTCGCAAGAATTCGTACTTCCTATTTGCTGCTGCAAGTGCCTTCCTTGGTTTCGGAGTTCTCCCAACGATCACTGCATTAACCGTAGCATGTGTTGCCATCCTATGGGCCGGAACTCGAGTAGCAAAGCCACCGATCACTCGCCAGCGCCTATTCGGTTCTGACTTCTACTTGGCATCTATGCTTCAGATCGTTTTCTGGAAACAACTCCATGCGATAATTGCCCCCTAGTCGCAGGGCTGCGCACCGCGGCTATTGCTGGCGCATTAGCTTCGCCGCATCCCGCGCGAAATATGTCAGCACGCCATCCGCTCCGGCTCGCTTGAACGCCAGTAGGCTCTCCAGCATCACCGCTTCACGATCCAACCAACCGTTCTGTGCTGCAGCGTTGAGCATCGCGTACTCGCCGCTTACTTGGTACGCGAACGTGGGCACGGCGAACGTTTCCTTCACACGCCGCACAATATCCAAGTACGGCATGCCCGGCTTGACCATCACGCTGTCGGCCCCTTCGGCAATATCGAGGGCCACTTCGCGGAGTGCCTCATCGCCATTGGCAGGATCCATTTGGTAAGTATGCTTGTCGCCGCCACCCAGATTACCGCTAGAACCGACCGCGTCGCGGAAGGGTCCGTAGAAGGCTGACGCATACTTCGCAGCGTACGACATGATCTGTACGTCGAGAAAGCCGCGTTCGTCTAACGCCTTGCGAATCGCACCCACGCGGCCATCCATCATGTCGCTGGGAGCAATCACGTCGCACCCTGCTTCGGCTTGCACGAGCGACTGTTTGCACAGCATTTCGAGAGTCTCGTCGTTCACCACATAGTCATCGCGCACGAGCCCATCCTGCCCGTGACTGGAATAGGGATCGAGCGCCACATCGCAGACGACACCGATCGAATCTCCATGAGCCTGCTTCACGGCACGCACCGCGCGGCACACAAGATTTCCGGGGTTGATCGCCTCTTCGCACTCGGGAGTCTTCAAGGCAGGATCGGTCGCTGGGAACAATGCGACAGCAGGGAGGCCCAGATCAACCGCTTCGCCGACGGCTTCGACAAGCAAATCAATCGATATCCGCTCAACACCCGGCATAGAGGGGATTGATTCCCGCTGACTCTCACCCTCGCGAATAAACAGTGGCCAGATGAGATCGCTGGCCGAGAGCTGCTGCTCACTCACTAGCTGACGAGACCACTTATGTCGTCGCACTCGGCGCATACGTGTTGTCGGGAAGGAACTGCTCAGTCTGTCTTGATCGCTCGACATGCTCACTACTACTTACGTTTGACTTTTCTCAAATGTCCGTTGGCGTTCCGCAAAGGACTCCTAAAGTACACTTCCATTATCCAATGCCGGCGACCTAAAATCTATGGGAACCTCGGTGCCGTTTCCTTTTAACTGACACTTCCCATGCCTGACGAACCGCAAATCCAACTCGGTCCGTTTCATTTTAAGCCGGCCGCGGTCAGAATGCGCGGCAAGCCTGAGCTCGAAGAATGGCGTGGACCCCTGCAATTTGCCCTGTGGTGCCAGCGAGCTAGCCCTTGGTGGATTGGCGATATGATCAACGCCGGCGAAGACATGTTCGGCGAGGAATTCGGCGAAGTCTGCGGCGATACGCTCTCGACCGAGATGGTCAGCCGTTACGCTTCTATCGCCAGAAGAGTGCCTCCCGAGAACCGCCGTCCCAATCTGTCCTGGAGCGCCCACGCCACGGTAGCCCGTTTGCCGTCCGCCCAACAGAGGCGCATGCTCGCAGAGGCCGAGAAGAGAGGCCTCAACAGCGAAGAGTTGCGTAAACGGGTACAGGCGATGGTCAAGGAGCTTGAAGGTTGAAAGAAGGATTCACGCGATTACGTTTTCGCACCGGCGAGTTCCTAGCTCACGGCTATTTCTTGATGGCGATGTTCGCACTGAATACTAACAACTGAAAACAGAAAACTCTCTTATGCCTTCTGGAACTCGCTACGATTCGATGCAATACAACCGTTGCGGACGAAGCGGCCTCAAGCTGCCTGCGGTGTCTCTTGGTCTGTGGCATAACTTTGGTGGAGTGGACGAGCAAAGTGTTGCTCGCGAGATCGTGTGGAGCGCGTTCGATCGTGGCGTCACGCATTTCGACCTAGCGAATAACTACGGCCCACCACCCGGCTCAGCGGAAGAGAACTTCGGGAACCTGCTCGCCGCGGACTTGGGCACGCATCGCGATGAGCTGATCATTAGCACCAAAGCTGGCTATCACATGTGGGAAGGTCCCTACGGTGATTGGGGATCGCGCAAGTATTTGCTGGCGAGCCTCGACCAAAGCCTCGAACGCCTGGGCCTCGACTATGTGGACATCTTTTACTCGCACCGCCCCGATCCCGAGACGCCACTCGAAGAAACCATGGGTGCCGTCGCCACAGCTGTAAAGCAGGGCAAAGCGCTGTACGCCGGAATCTCTAACTACAAAGCGGCAGAAACTCGTGAAGCGGCCAAGTTGCTCAAGGAAATGGGTTGTCCGCTATTAATCCACCAGCCGCGGTACTCCATGTTCGACCGCTGGGTGGAGGAGGATGGGCTGCTGGAAACCCTGGAAGAGGTGGGCGCGGGCTGTATCCCCTTCTCGCCGTTAGCACAGGGACTGCTCACCGATCGCTATCTCAATGGCATCCCCGAAGATTCTCGCATCGCCAAAGAGCACGGCTTTTTGCAGGAGAATCAGCTCACCGAGGAGACTTTGGAGAGAATTCGCTCACTCAACGCACTTGCCGGCGAGCGCGGTCAGTCGCTCGCCCAAATGGCTCTCGCCTGGGTGCTGCGGAAGTCGCAGGTGACCACGGTGCTGATTGGTGCCAGCAGCGTAGAACAGCTCGATCAAAATCTCGATTGCTTGGACAAGCTCGAATTCAGCGAGGATGAAATCGGTACTATCGAGTCGGTTCTTGACTAAGCGGCCCCGTTAGCCGACGAGCTTGCTCGCCGTGAGCGCCGCTACTAGTTCGCCCGCCCACCCACATGTTCCGGCGAGTCCGCCTGCTCAGCCGTACTCGCCTGCTCATACGGCATCAAAATCTCATCTGGGTCGAGCCCCGCGATGCTCTTGAATGCCCCGTCGGCAATCGCGCCGCCAAGCTGGGTGACTTTCTTGTAGTAGCGATTCGAGTGTCGCCGACCGGTGTACTTCTGCTGGAACTGCTCGCACATGACTTCGGCCGCCTGGCGCACGATCTCGTCGGGGTGGCGGCTACCGTACAAACTTGTGCACAACATCGTGATCAAGTCTTGGCAGCGCTGGCTCAACTCAGCCATGCGGCATTGGCGATCAGCCAGCGACAACTGGAACTTCATCATCGTGTCGGAAATCTCGACCGACATCTTCTGCATGTTCGTGCAGGCAAACTCAGCATAGCTGCGCAGCTCACCCGACATTGCTGGTAGTTCGCTTTTGGCGGTAGGCAGCAGCTTGCGACCGACCAACCATTTCAAATACGGCAGTGCCACTCCCTTGAGTGCCCAAGCGTGAGCTGGGTTGAACGGATTAGGCTTCTTAATTCCATGGGCGGCCAGCACTTTGCCAACCGGCTCGAAGTACGTCTTCCCATGGTCTTTGACCAATGATTTGAAGAACGCCATCGCGAGCATCTCGCCTTCGCCCTCGTAAATGCATGGTGCGAGGTATTCATGCACATTGTCACCCAGCAAATGCCCATGCAGGAACGAGCGACCGCCGTGGGTTTTCATGAACAGTTCGATAGCAGCGTGCTTCTGCGCTTCGCTGCCGAAAATCTTGGCGATCACGCATTCCATTTCACCGCGATAACCTTGGTCGATAAGCCCCGCACACCAAGCAGTGAGCGCGTCGCAGGCGACAATGAGCCCAGCCATTTCACCCATGCGGCGTTGCACAAGTTCGCGTTTCGCAATAGCCGCACTGTAGGTCACGCGAAAATTCGCCCAAGGGATCATACTCGCCAGCATGATTCGCATGGTGCCTGCGGCATTCGCACAAAGCGAAACACGCCCCAGGTTCAGTCCGTGGTAGGCAATCGTCAACCCATCACCCTTGGTCGGCGTAAGCAAGTTTTCCTTGGGGACGCGAAAGTCGTTGAAGATGATGCCCTGGTTGTACGTATGCTTGAGTGCCCACAGGCCGTACTTGCGAAGCTGAAAGTTTGCATTCTCTTTCTTCGGTAGATCTACAATTAGCACGGCCGGCTTGTTTTCAACCAGGCACACCAGGCCAATGGTTCGGCCGGGCACAACGTTGGTGATAAACAGTTTTTCGCCGTTGACCACAAACTCGTCGCCCTCAAGCACAGCCGTCGTGCGCAGTGCCGTCAGGTCGCTTCCGGCACACGGCTCGGTCAATGCAAATGCACTCAGGCGATTACCATTCCCCAAATCGGGCAAGAAACGCTGCTTCTGCTCGTCGGTGCCGAACGTGCGCACGGGATCAACCGCGCCAATACAGCCATGCACCGAGGCGAGACCCGCGATCGTCGGATCGAGCATGGCCATCTCGGTGATAAACGGCGCAAAGGAAGCGAAGGGCGTCCCGCTGCCGCCATGTTCCTTATCGACCAGCAAGCCCCAGTAGCCGACAGCTGCCAATTCCTGCATCACCTCCTCGGTGATTTTGCCCTTGTCGTCCAGTACTGTCTTCGCGTCGCGATGCCGCCGCACCACGGCCAACGAATCGTCCATCACTTTGCGAATGTCAGCCGGCGTCTCCGGATCGACACTAGCAAACAGTTCAACCGGCACTCCCCGTTCCCACACAGCACGATGCGCAGGACTGTTCACCGTCTGGTACTGAGGAGCAAAGAGCGACTCGACCTGATCGTCCGCCTTGTCGATCGCCCCCGTGCGACGCGCCTCGTCATCGCTCTTCCCGCCCAACTTCAAGGCGGTTTCCGCAAAAGAGGCTTCGTTGTCCGTGTCTGTTGGTGGTGTGGTTTCAGTAGCCATTTCAGATCCTTCGTGTGCGGGCAACGACGCGTTCAAAACCGCTGCCTTGGAGAGCTTTCTCTCAATTATACCGCGCCTTTACCACTTGGTCGTTGTTTGTCGACTGCGTTGACTTTAAGATTATTTAGCGATTTCCTGTTAGCCCGAAGAGGTTAGACGCATAAACGTATAAACATACTGCCTTGGCTCGCTTTATTTGCACTACTCTTTAGCGCTCCCACGATTGTGTTACTCGCAGGACATGTCAAAGAGACTCGAGAGCTTGCAAGACAGGGGGTTTGTAAAAATGAACTCAAGCAATTCGCCTGAATCTATAGGATTTCCATCAGTCAACTGCTCGAACGCCCTTTCCCGAAGCGATCCAGAAGAAGCTGGACACTGCAATGTGAGCACGGGTGAATCATTCGACACATTTCCTCTCGTCTCTAAATCCTAAACCCTAGACTATCGACTCTTAAATGCACGACCCTCGCATCACCAAGCTCGCCAACCTGCTGCTCGACCACAGCTGTGAAATCAAGAAGGGCGAGAAGATTCTCATCGAAGCATTCGACCTCCCAGAGCCGAATCTCGTGTGCGCCCTCGTGGAAGGTGCCTCCGAACGCGGTGCGATTCCGCTAGTCACCACGAAACAAAATGCCGTGCTGCGATCGCTCTACCAGACGGCTACCGACGAAAGCATGAAGGCCAATGCCGAATTCGAAGGTGCCCGCATGAACGCCTGCCAAGCGTATGTCGGCATTCGCGGCGCGGCCAATAGCAGCCAGTTTGCCGATGTGCCACACGAGCGCATGGACCTGTTCCAGAAGCATTGGTGGAAGCCCGTGCACGGCAGCATCCGTGTGCCGGACACCAAGTGGGTCGTATTGCGCTACCCGACCGACTCGTTCGCGCAAGCGGCGAATATGAGCAGCGCGGCCTTCGAAGACTTTTACTTTGATGTCTGCACGGCCGACTACGCCGCCATGGGCCGTGCGCAAGAGCCGCTAGTCAAACGTATGGAAGCGGCCGATAAGGTGCGAATTGTGTCACCCGGAACCGAGCTCACTTTCTCAATCAAAGACATCCCGGTGATCCCCTGCAATGGCGATCGCAACATCCCCGATGGAGAAGTGTTCACCGCACCCGTGCGAGACAGCATCAACGGGGTGATCAAGTTCAATACGCAGTCACGCTACCAAGGCACCGTGTTTAGCGACATTGAGTTTGAATTCAAAGACGGGCAAATCGTCCGTGCTGAAAGTAGCGATACCGAACGCCTCAACGCGATTCTCGATTCCGACGAGGGTGCCCGTTACTGCGGCGAGTGGTCTATGGGGACAAACAACCGCGTGCGCCATCCGATGCTCGACACACTGTTCGACGAAAAAATCGGCGGCAGCTTCCACCTTACGCCTGGGCAAGCGTACGAAGAGGCCAATAACGGCAACAACAGCCAAATCCATTGGGATCTCGTACTCATCCAGCGCGTGGACTACGGCGGCGGCGAAATCTATTTCGACGACGAGCTACTCCGTAAAGATGGCCACTTTGTGCCCAAGGACCTGCAAGGACTTAATGAAGGGCTGTAACCAGGCAGAGGTTGTTAACCGTCAACGTCCCGCTGTCGCGTTGGCATAGCGTCCGGACGAAGCACGGCTAACGCTTCGGTCGATCTTTAAGTTTGGCCGGCCCGGTGATTTCAATGTCGTCGCTAGAACCCAGAGAGTACCCTTTTTCATTCGGTGCTTTAACGTCGGCTTTCCCATCTCGTCCGACGCTCGACAACTTATACGTTCTCCGGTCGAGATTGGTAGCGTACTGAAAGGGCTCACCTGAAAAGGGATCGAGTCGAACTTCTGACAAGTTTCTTGGTTCCAGTTCATGCAGCGACTCGGGCAACGAGTTGCTCTCTAACCAATAAGCTTGTAGCAAAGCTTGGATCGCAAGCAAACGGGTGTGTGCCGTCCAATTGCGGAAGTGTCGTTCCTCCCAATGTACAACGTCCACGCCAGACCACTCGTTGAGTAACTCGTACAAGTGGGACTGCCAATTGCGGTTTGAATTTCGAATGCGTTTCGTCTGGAGAACTTGGCGGAGCGAGTCTTCATCGCCCAAACGGTATTTGCGAATATGCTTTGCCAGGGTGCGACAGGAGGCCGCATCCAGACTGGGAAGCAGTAGGTTCACTTGCGAGAGCAGTATTGTGGGATCATAGCCGACGACGCCGTAGAGGAACGTAAAATCAACAACTTGCCCAAAGTGGTAATAGGTCAACACGAGTTCAAGAGCACGCGTGGGGTCACCGGAACTGACTTCGAATTCCGTGGCACACGCGAGTACAACACCGTCACGTCGTAGGAATTCTATCGTCTGCTGCGCCTTCTCTGTTTGCAGACTCGCTCCTGGTTGCAAAGGCCAAACACACTGTTTCTCCAGCCCCGCTTCGATCCTTTCTATCGTGGACTGCCAACCAAGAACTAGTTCACGCCTTTGCTTTGTGCTGGTGCTCTGCCAGTTGCTAAATAGCACTTGGCTCTGCTCGTTTACTAACTCCCCAGCCGCGAAGAAGTCGTCGTAGCCGTTCGACGGGGGCACTTGTGCTATTGGAAATGTTGGCGGGTTCAGTAAACAGTAAAAAACATAGGTCAGCGGGAGGATCACTCCCACCATTATTGCAGCCAATATGGCACGTGATACGAGCTGACCGGCCCGCCTGACTGCCGGATCGCCCTCATCATCACTCGTAAACCATCCGCTGCCGCGCGCGGCAATTAGCACGGCAAGAATAATGGTTGTCGAAGTGCCAATCGTCGGCAAATTCCTTTGTAGCCATCGCACAACCTTGTGCCCAGAGTAGTAATTCTCCCAGGACCAGGGCGGTCCGTTCCACAAGTACCATGAGGAAATCAATTCCTCTACTCCTCGCAAGAAATGATAAAACGCCATAAACGGCACAAACCCAAGCCCGACGAACAGCAACCGCGTTCGCAACTTCGCCCGCCCGAACACCAACCACAAGCACCCCAGCGCCAGCAGCGCCGGGGCCAGACCGTTGACCGTCATCCAAGCGAAATCGTGATAGCTCAGCTCCGGCAGCTTCGCCACCACGGCAGCCACGACGGCGACGACCACCGTGATGAGCAGCGCCGTCTCCAGCGACAATTGCGGCCGCCAGTTCTTGCGACCTCTTGCCAACCAAACCCCGGCCACGATCACGCCGACCAGCAGACCGAACTCAATCACCGCTTCGTACGCAGGGATGAACAGTGCCGACAGCAGGCAAACGCATACCACGCCAAAACGCAGAAACCAGTGCCGGCGTACCACGGCCGCCCAAATGCCTAATAAGGCAAAGAACGAGGCGCTGAGGGCGTTGAGAAGTTGGTGAGCATCCACAGGAAGTGTTCAGCTACTTGATAGTTTGTGCCGGTTAAGGGATCTATTCTTATCAGTCGAAGCTCAGCCTGAATTCACTCAATCTACACTAGCCGCGGCCCAGCGGGCTGCCGGGAAGCTCTAGCAAATCACCCACCATCTCCGGGCCCCGGCGAGCCGTTGGCTCGCGGCTCTTGTTGAGATTCACGATTAGGGAAGCTAGAAGGCTCAGAAGCTTCCCGAAACCTCGTGAAAACTTTCACAAGCAAACCGTGTGAATCTTTTCACAAGCCCCGAATCTGCTTCGCCGCCGCCCGTTGGCATGATAGACTTGCCTCATAGGGAATATCACCATGGTAGGTCCCATTCCCAACTCTTCTCGATACTTTACCCGGTGGCTTTTCTATAAGGGCAAGTAATATGGGTCAACTCACTGCTCGCGACTTCATGGTCAAGAAGCTCGTAACGCTGAAACCAGAGATGGACGTGCTCAAGGCCGTACAGCTCTTACTGAAGAATCGTATTTCCGGCGCGCCGGTCGTCGGCCCGGAAGGAAATTTCATGGGCGTATTCAGCGAGAAGTGCTGCATGCATTTCCTGCTCGATGCCGCTTACGATGGGTTGCCCTCAGCAAGTGTGGAAGCCTTCATGGATTGCGAAGCGCAGACCATCGAGCCGAACGCGCAGTTGCTAACCATCGCACAGGTGTTCTTGCTGACACCCTATCGCCGGCTACCCGTTCTCGACCAGGGAAAACTCATTGGCCAAATCAGCCGCCGCGACGTGCTACATGCCGCGATGAAGCTTGTGAAGACAGCTCCTCCACGAGCCTCGGATAGTACGATCCTGTATTTGAGCGCCTTGCGAGAACGAAACGAAGCGCCCGTGTCGTAGGGTTCGCGAAGGGGTATTCGTTCGTATTTGCTGCGAATTTTGGTCCTTGCGAGCGGACAGAGCAGCACTTGCTCTGTAAACTCTCGAAGGAATTGCCCAGATTCTAGCGTGATATTCCGGCAAACCCGCGGCATTTCGCTGGACACGGTTATGCTGCCTGCGTACGATGCAGGATCGTTTCGTAGCCCACAACCGCTGTCCGATAGCCGCAGTAGAATGCGCCCCCGCCGTCACTTCTGGAGCTTTTTGCAACTGAGCCTTACCGGCTTGGTATTGCTGACCTACGGCACGACGGGCGTGTTTAGGTACAGTCTGCACACGGTTTTCGACTGCGAGCACTGCGTTTCCGGAACTTGTGAAGCTGACGCTTATGAAACTGGGCCCCAGGATCCTGGCGACTTGGCAACCGCAGCGAGCTGTCCTTGCTGCCATGAGCACGAGCACGCCACAGTGCCGACTACAGGGCGCACCGGAGTAGTTTCTCACGAAGGTAAGCGATCTCGGCCGCACCCCTCCTTGGCTGCAGAACCATCTAGCTGCCCAATCTGCGCCTTTCTAGCCCAAGCTCAATCCCCACTCGCACATTCTAGCGACATTGCACAGGTTGCATTCCTGCCCGGGGAGCGTCAAATCGACGAGCTTCCCACCCCACAGCTTTTCGTAAGCTTCTCTCTTGCACGTGGGCCACCAACCGTCTGAGGTTGGTTTTCTTTGCTCACAATTTTTTCCAGGGAGCTTCCCATGCTCACTCCCAGTGCGCGCTGTTGCAGCGTGCCCGGTTGCGCAGGCGTGAAGAACTCATCGCGTGCGGCCTTTACTTTAGTTGAATTATTGGTGGTCATTGCCATTATCGGCGTTTTGATCGGCTTACTGCTTCCTGCTGTGCAGGCGGCACGTGCTGCTGCTCGTAGAGCGCAGTGCGCAAACGGCATGCGACAGATCGGGCTGGCAATTCATCAGTATGCGGGTGTTCACTCTGGTGACTTCCCGCTTACCACCCACCAACACCAACGAAGTGAGTCGTGGATCTACACGCTCGCCCCGTGGTTGGAAAACGTGGATGAGATGCGATTCTGCCCGGAAGATATCGAGCTACAAGAGAAGGCCAAAACACCCAATTTCCCCGGTTCGAGCTACGCGATGAACGGCTACCTGGCTGAGCCAGAGCCGCCGGTCACCTTGCCAAACGGTGTGGTGATCGACCCCAGCGAGGGGTTCATCAGAAGCTTGTACGATTTGCCATCGACTCATACGACGATGGTCATGTTCGAAGTGACGGGGCTCATTGCTGCTACCACTTTCGACCATGTGGAATCAGACAAGTGGTTCAGCGAATCGAATCTCAGCAACAACGGCACGGCGAATGCCGTGTTTAAGGCTGTAAAGGCTGAGGTTGCAGTGAATCGTCATCAAGGGACGACCGCCAACTACCTCTATGCAGACGGCCACGTACGAGCGATTCCTAGCGACGAAATCGCCGATTGGTGCGTCGCGGGGAATAACTTTGCTATCCCGCCGCAGTAAATATTGCGACGGTTTATTCTTACTATCATGACTCTTAAATAATTGGATATTTCACCATGAATAAGTTCTTCTTTACCCTTGCACTGTCGATCTCATTGATCGGTTCCTCTATTAACCCGGCAACACTTTTTGCCCAGCATAGCGATGTGTTAGTTACCAACGTGGGTGGCCAGGTCGCCATCGGTGCCGCTTCGGATATTGGCAACCCTGATGAGTCGTTCGATCTCGAAACGATTGTGTTCGAAACGATCATGGTGCCAGGCTTCGAGCCACCAACACCAGCCGATTACGAGTCCGAGGAACCCGGTTTCTTTGCACTCAATGGCACAAGCGACGCAGCTGAACTGGCCGCCCTCGGTGCCAGTGCCCTTCCAGGCAATGCCGGGGTCAGTGTCAGCGCTTCTTCTTTCTCAATTGGCGGTGCTACCAGCACACTCTTCTATTGGGACGGACAAGGCAGCGTAAACTTTACCCCAGCACCTGCGGGAACGACTTTTTCATACTCGCCGGCCACGAATTTTGAGACCACCGGGCCCAACGGTGACATGGACGGGCACCCAGTCTATCAACTGGATGCCTCCTCAGGACTGCCTGCCGACGGTGTCTATCTAGTCTCCCCCACGGTCGATGTCGATGGCCTAGCAACCTCTGACCCCTTCTACTCGGTGCTACTGGCTGACGCATTGATCGTCGATGAGGATGACGAAGAAGCAGTCGAAGAGGCCCTGGAAGCACTTGAGGAGGGTCTCACGACCGATGCAGTCGTCGATTTCGGAGGCGGCGTCACCAAGGAGTTCGCCTTCTACGAAGAGGCCGTGGAATTTGTAGAAGAGACGTTCGCTATTCCCGAACCAAGCACAGCACTGCTGAGCCTGGCGGCGTTTGGAATGCTTCTCGCTGGCCGTAAGCAACGCTCGTAGACAAATGACGAGCTAGGGAGTCAATCTCAAGATGCAGCCTCGCCCGCACCGGGTGAGGCTGCTTTCTTGACTTGCTTGATCCCCTAGAGCAAAGGAAACAGATGATTTCATATCGACTCCAGGCGATTGTCGTTTGCTGCTTGGTAACAAATGCGCATTTATGCCTCGCGCAACATACAGATATATTGATCCAAGACGTTGGCGATCGACTGACTAGCGGCGATGCCGATTTCGACACGGGACAATGGACCCTGGGAGCACGCATTTACTCCCAAGTTTTCGATAGCGATTTCGCCGTTAACGATCCAGGTTGGAACGCACTGGGCACCGGCTCGCCCGATCTACCCGACGGAGCGGAAGCACTTCCTGCCAATACAGACCTAAGCTGGGACTTCTTGCCACTCAAGATTGACGGTACCGCAGCCAACCTTTTTTTCTGGGACGGCACGGGCAACGTACAATTCGGCGCTTTGCCAGCTCCAACTTATGCGCTCTCCTTGCAGTCGAAATCAGGCTTTATCGCTGCCGATGGGTCAAACCAACTCATTCAGGGCGGAGTCATCCAAGACACCGATTCCATCGGCTCGATCCATCGGCACCGCTTCTTCTTCCTCGACGATGGTGATGGCGATCTTGGTGTAGATCCCCAAGATGGTATCTATTTGTTCTCGATTCGAGCCCGGATGGAAGGCCTCGATCGGTCGAAACCCTTCTACTTCTTATTTGGAACTCCCGGCTCGACGACCGCCGCTTTGACATCAGCTCAACAATGGTCTGATGCAAATCTCGACGAGCTCGCACCCGACTTCAGCGCCGACTTCGATGGGGATTTGGTTGTCGATGGCAACGATTTTCTGACTTGGCAGCGCGGCCTGGGTGAGAGTAACCCTGCCGCTCTCCAACTTGCCGGTGACGCGAACTACGACGACATAATTGACTCGGACGACCTCCAAGTCTGGAATCTGCAGTACGGCTCAAGCCTGCCCAGCTTCAGTGGAGCATTTACCGCCACGCCCAGCCTTACGGTCGTACCTGAACCAACTTCCACCAGCTTGGCCGCCGCACTAGGGATTCTCTTACTTGTGAGAGGTCGCCGTCGATCCAGCCACTAGCCGTAAATTATACGATTTGCTAGATTCCCATGCTTAGGTATGTCCCCTTTCGACTCTCCCCTTTTGCCTTTCAATAATGTCCCAAGCCATCGCCGGGGTTGTCCCCGCTACCGAACGTGAAGCGACTGTCATGACCACCTGGCCCACATTGGGGGCGTTTGGCGTGGGACGTTGGTGGGGGCGCCGATTCGCCAATAAGCTGGGCATCACGCTGTTCGGGATTCCCTTCACCTTGGGCCGTTTGATGGCGCTCGTGTCGATTCCCTTCATCCTGCCGCCCTACTTCCTGACCCTCTTGCCCGGTTCGCCACTTTGCCTCCGCTATCGCCTGACCAATCGGCGCGTGATTGTGGAGCGCCCTTACACGGGTGCGGAAGAGCAAAGCGTTTCGCTAGACCGTTTTGATTCCATCGAGTTGGATGTCCTACCAGGGCAAGAGTGGTACCCTGCGGGCGATCTGGTGTTTAAGAACGGGGAGATTGAAACCTTCCGCCTCTCTGGCGTGCCCAACCCAAAGCCCTTTCGTCACACATGCCTCAAATCTCGTCAAGCTTTCGTAGGCGTGCAGAAGGCTCGCGAGATGGGCGCGGCCGTCTGATCGCATGTCAGGGTGGCATGGGTAGCTTGCTACCCTTGGAATCTCCCTTAGCTTGTCGAAATCTACGCGTTTACGGCGCACGTTAAGACCTACCCCAGGCAACGAGCTGCGAAGTCTCGTCGCTAGGTCGGCTCCCTGTCAAGCAAGGGCAGTAAGCTACCCATGCCACTCAGAAAACCGCAAATTTATTCGACCTTGCGGCCTAGGGAGATACTTCCGAAGGGGCAAATCGCGCGAATCCAGCCAGCTAAGTTGGGCTAGCAAAAAGGATGCCGCCAAGCACCCGCGCAGCGGACGATACTCTCCTTAGCGGAGGCACTGGACTCTGCAAGAGGTCAGATCGCTTGGTGTTGGAGAGTAGTCGAATGAATGTTTTCGTCAGAAGTGGGCTTGCCGGTTTAGTCATTTCTGTGGCAGTCACCACCGCCACAGCTGAAGAGCCTGCAACGACTCAGGCGACACCTGACGGGAAAGCTCCAGCGGTAGCACCCTCTCAAGCGGCTGCAGCTGAGTCCAAGCCGACGGTTGTTCCAGCAGCGATCAGCGATGGTCGATGCAAGGCGCGCCCTTTACAACACGGCGTGTTTCGCTTCACTCGCTACCCAGCCGCGTGGACGGCAGCCCAAAAGACCGGCCGCCCAATTCTTATCTTCGCAACTTCGCAGCAATGCCCCTACTGCGTAAAAATGATCGAAGGCACCTACAAGCAAAAGCACATCACCCAGCTCGTGGCGGGTTCTTTTGAGACAGTTTACGTCGATCGCCACGCACAGCCCGAACTGGTCAAGAAGCTGAACATCAAGTGGTACCCGACAACGATTGTCGTCACTCCTGGCAACAAAGTGGTCGCAAAGATCGAAGGCTATGTCGAGCCCAACGCGTTCACCACCCGCATCCACACAAGCCTCGCCAGCGCCGCCAAGAAAAGCAAACTGGCCGAAGCGGCAAAGACAGAACGCAAGTAGGGCTAGCGGCTTTGGATTTCTTGACATGTCGGCCTTACTGTAGTGCGATTCACACTGAATTGGGGCCGTTAGGTCGATGAAGAGTGCAGACAACGCTCTACCGTGAGCTCCCTGCCACCTCTTTGAGGATCGACCATGACTTGTGATCGCAAGACACTCTGCTTTTCCCTTCTGTCTGCGGCAATGGGATTCATCCCAGGTGCCATTGCAGCAGCTACGCCTCAGGCCCGGGTTCCCATTCAACAAAATAGAGCTCAATCAGTGGCGACTCTCCGCCCCTCGCAGCCTCCACCAGCCAAGGCACCACAAATCTTCAACCACGCGAGTGTCGATCATGCCTGGAAAACTGCCCTAAAGCGACAACGTCCGCTGGTCATTATGTTTACATCCGACCAGTGCCATTACTGCAAAAAAATGCTTTTGCAGACCTACCGCCATCCCGGTATTCAGCGGCTCCTCATCGAGAACTCAGAAACTGTACTTGCTCATGCTGAAAAATACCCAAGCCTCTTGAAGCAAATGCGTATTCAATCTTTTCCGACAACCTTGGTAATCTCTCCGCAAGGCAAGGTACTCGAGGCGATACAAGGCTACGTTCCACCCAACGAGTTCGCCGACCGGGTGGCGCCGCAAATTGTGCCGAAATTGCAAACTGCACAATCGCCATCCAAGCAACAGGCAGCGCGGGCGCAGCCGAGGCAGACTTCGGCTCGGTGATGCCACCTAAGCAATTGTCCGAGCACCAAGCGTCTCAACGACCCAGCCAATTGCCGCGGCAGATATTTCCACGGGCAACGAAGCAGGCGGCTTCACTTCTCCGGCTACTTGGCTAACGTCCAGCGGCACATGAATGAAGGCTGCTTCTGTTGGCAGGCTGAATTTCTCGATGTAATAGTGCGCCAAATAGAGTGCCGCATTGCAAAGGAACGAACCCGCGTGAAACGAAACTTGCGCGGGTACGCCCTGCTGACGCAAGTCGCGAGCCCAATCGCCCAGAGGTAACTCGCTGCGATACGCCACCGGGCCATCCTCAGCCAGCAGCCCCGCCTCGTCGCGATGCGTGCCATGCGGCAGCGCGATGTTCAGCCCGATGGCTTCGAACTCAATGCCACCGTACCCGGGTGCCTGCCCCAGCATGAGGACCACATCGTAATTGTCCTGCAAGTCCTTCGCCAGCCGCTCTCGCATCGTGCTGAATTCGACCGGATAGAGTCTTGTCGTAACCTGAGCATGAGACGGCAAGTCGCGAAGCAATCGCTGCACAAGCAGCCAGCTGGCGTTCTCAGTCCAGGATTCGTAAGCGTCAAATGCGGTGAGTAGGATTCTCGTCATGGGTGCTAGTATGACCTCGACGTGCCGGAAATGGAAACGTCAGTCTGGCGTAGCGATCGATTCCAGCTCAGCTTTATTGGCCAATACGCCCATTTGGGTGAGCTTGGCAAGCACCTGACGCCGCTGGGCACTTTGCCATTGCCCAAGGATACGGGAAGAAAACAGGTAGTAGATAACGCTGATGGCAACCAAGAACGGCCACTGCAAATCAAGCCGACGTACATCATCGAGCTTGCTAACGACATACGACATAGGACTCAGGGAGAAGACGGCATCTGCGAGTCCCGAGTCTTGGAACGCCAGCCCCGATTCGGTCCAAATAATCGCACCCAAGAAGGGTACAATTACAGCAGCTAGGCAAATCACTGCCCCCCAGGCGATGCCGCCGGAGGAGACCAAGGCCCCAAACATCTGGATCAATTGCCCGTAGCTCAGGATGACAAGCGTTGCGATCGCGACCATTTCTACCAGGGCTTCCCAGCTGATGGGGGGGCCCAACGTCGTAGGCCAAATTGCCGCAGGTGCCACAATCCCCAGCATAGCGACCAGACAGCCGACGAACGCCACTACGAGCAGCATCGCATTGATTGGGGTTCGATCTGCGTAGAGAAGTTCTTTGCCACTTGCCCGACGAGCTTGTACTCGCCAGACTCGTCTTCGCAACATTTCTTGTCTGGGAGTGGTCATGAGTATGAGCACAAATGAGAATAGCAGGTGCCCTATCGCGAAGTGCCACAATACATCGTTGGCAGCTTGGCTTGCTACGCGCTCGTGCATAGCGACTCCCGCTAGAAGCAGGTCGAAGCACGCCAACAGGCCGTAGGCAATCGGCTTGCTCAGCAACGGGCGATTGGGCCTTTCCAACCGGCGCGCCATGAGTCGAATCGACAGCAGTGCCACCGCCACTTGGAACGGCGGTGCCACGAGCAGAGCAGGAATCTCCAGCTCCCAAAAGGGCACCACAGCTCGCCATACATTGCCGTGAAATAAGTGATAGAGCCCGAGGGCAGGTGTAAACAATCCCAGCGGTACCGCCCCCCAACTGTTGGACGACATTGCCCCGTTGGCCATCATGTTCGGAACCATGAAGATCATCACGAAGATTACCCAACCCACTCCACTGCCCGACTGCCCCGGTCTTACTTTTGACTGTCCTGGATCCTTCAAGCTGTGCAGAGTCCCGATCGCCGCGCACATGAACGCGAACGTGAGCATATTCACGTAGAACAAGCAAGTTGCTAGTCCCGATGCCGCGCCGAAGTACCAGCTCACCACGGCGAACGGGACGGTCGAAAGAATCAGGAAGTAACCAACCGTCGGCTCCCCAATGGCTTTCCCAAGAAAAATCTGCCAGGGCGAAAGCGATACGATACGCTGAAAGTCCAGCGTTCGTTCGGTAACTTCTGATCGTATGGAAGCGCTGACGGTGGACAGGCTAATGATGCCACACAATGCCGTCACTCCGCCTACCATGCACACAAAAAACATACGTCCCAGCGGAACCGAGAGGCCGTCAGCATTGTGGGCCAGAATCGCCGCCAAGCATAGCAATGCCAGCACTAACGCAACGCACCACAGCCCGGGCGAGCCCTTGCGAAACTTCAATCGCAGCGCCGTGACGACCATCGGGTTGTTCCAAAAATCAAGCATGGCATTGTTCCGTGTCATTCCGGCAAACGTCTCAGCGGCAGAGGAATTCAGTCCCTACGCTAGTTCGCCCATACGACTCCAACTTCCTTCCTAGCTCGTCTTGTGTCCTGAGATTCGCATGTAAATATCCTCCAAATCGTCCTCTTGCGCCGCCAAAGAGATGAGCGGAATGTTTGCCTCGACGATCGCGCGATGTAGCGCTGGCAATTCGAGACGCTCGCCCCGCCAGGTGCAGCAAATGCGAGAGTCCTCCACGACAAGCTGCTCCGTTTGATCCCATGCGTCAAGCAAGTCCATCAGCCGCTGGACGTTACCGTCCCCAGCGACCGTTTCAATCTTCAGCTGCAAGCCGGACTTTAATTGGCTGAGAATGTCTCCCACCTTGCCGCTGGCGAGCAGCTGCCCCTGTTCCAGGATGCCGATCGAGGTGCAAAACTCGGTCATCTCCGTAAGAATATGGCTTGAGATTAGCACCGTGCGTCCCATGGCGTGCAGGCTCTTGATCATCTCGCGAAACTCAACCCGCCCTGCCGGGTCGAGCCCGGAAGCAGGTTCGTCGAGCAAGAGCACCTGTGGCTCATGCAGCAAGCTCTTCGCAAAGCAAATCCGTTGACGCATGCCACGCGACAACTCGGAGATCTCAGCATCGCGACGGACTTCAAGGGAGACGAGTTCTAAAGCTTCGTCAATGAGACGCTCCCTACGATCGGCTTCCACGCCGTAGCAGCGAGCGAAGTGGTCCAGATATTCCCACACCAGCATATTTTCATACAAGCTGAAGAAGTCGGACATGTACGCCATGCGGGGATGAGCGGACAGCGGATCGGCCAGCACATCGATCCCGGCGACTCGCACGTTGCCGAAGGTCGGTTCCAAGAGCGTAGCGAGTACACGAATAAGAGTCGTTTTGCCGGCCCCGTTCGGCCCTATCAGCCCGAACACCTCGCCTTGCTCCACCTCAAGCGAAAGGTTCTCGATCGCGACCTTGTCGCCATACTCCATCCGCAGGTGCTCGACTTGAATCATAGGGAGTAATTTCTAGCGAGCTGGGTCGTCCCGACCCCGTACTAAGAGTGGGCAGGGGGCAGTTAGATTCTGTTATCGATTCCCATAGGGTCAACCAAGGTGCACAAAAACTGTCTCACTCAAACCGCCGCTTCGCCTCTGCCAGACCACGGGCTTCCAAGGCTTCGGCAATGTCCGACTCCTGCTTCTCAGTGAGGCTCCACCCCATCGCGCCAGCGGTTTCTTCGATCTGCCAAGCTCGTTTTGCGCCACACAGCACGGTAGTAATGCCCGCCTGGCGCATCGTCCAGTTCACTACTAGTTGGGCAACCGTCTTGTCAGCATCCTCAGCGATTTCACGGAGCTGTCGCAGGAACGCCTGGTTCTTTTCCAGTTCTTCGCCCTGGTACATCGGATACTTCAATCGCGAATCGCCCTCAGACAGTTGACCGTCCTCCGGCAACTTGCCGGCGAGCAGGCCTTTCATCAGGGGCCAGTAGACAGCCACGGCGATGTTGTTTTCTTGGCACCAAGGGAGTGTTTTTTTCTCGATGTCGCGTTGCAACATATTGTACGGCAGTTGCACCGCGGACAGTGGGCACACAGCATGAAAAGCTTGCAGCTCATCGAGCGTACAATTCGAGGCACCTGCGCTGCGAGATTTGCCTGACTCTACTAACTCAGCAATCGCACCGGCCGATTCTTCGATGGGTACTTCCGGGTCGGGCGAGTGCAGGTAGTAGAGTTCAACTTGATCAACACCCAGTCGCTGGAGACTCTCATCACACTCGCTCAGCAAGGTCTTTGGACGGGCGTCCTGTGCTTGGCTGCCACTAGCGTCGTAGTGGATGCCACCCTTGGTGGCGATGGTGAGGTTGCCGCGATCGCTCCCTGACGAAAGATTCAACGCCTTGCGTATCAGGTTTTCACTTTCACCTGCCGCGCCATAGCAGTAGGCCGTATCGAGATGATTGATTCCCGAGGCGAGTGCTTGCTGAACAGTTGCCAAACTATCCTTGTCGTTCACTCCCAGAGTGCTCACTCCGGCTATCGGCCAGCATCCCAGGGAGACAGGAGTGATTTCGACTCCCGATCCGCCCAGGGGGCGAAGTTCCGGGGTGTCGACTTTCATTAGCTCGGACGGCGCTGCTTCTGTAGGTTTGTTCATACCAAAAGCATAATGGCCGCGAAGTCGGGCGTCACCCGTCTCCGCGGCCATTCTCGTTCATAAGTCGATCCTTCGGCAGCGATTGCCGAGGCCAACTATTCAGCGGCTTCTTTGAGCTTTTCGGCGCCTTCCTCCATCTTATCGGCACCTTCCTTCATCAATTCCTTGCCCTTCTCAACGGCCTTGTCTGTGCCAGCTTCGATGTCGTCGCCTAGGTTATCAGCGGCTTCTTTGGCATCTTCTACCAAGTCAGCAGCGCCCTCTTTGGCGTTTTCGACTCCCTCTTCCATCTTCTCAGCAGCGTTGTCTGCATCTTTCTTCATGCTATCAACTGTCGCTTCGCTGCAACCTGCGAACGTGAACGTACCCAGGCACAAGGCTAACATCAATTTCGAAATCTTCATTTTTACTACTCCTCAAATTGTTCTAGTTTGAATCGTGAAGGCCACCGCCTAACTTCGGCGGACTTAGCCCAGCCACCGTCTATCTTAACTAGCTTTCAGGGAAAAGTCCCGGGGCAGAGAGAGCCACCCGTCATCGAAACCCCTGAAATGACTGAAGGTTACGTTGATTGTAGCGATTAAGTGACTCAGGAGGCGTTTGCTGGCAGTGGCGGCTTGGGCGTATAAAGGCAGCAGTCCACTGGACACACGTCGTGGCTTGGGCCCAAATCTCCGAGTGCTTGTCGCTGTGGGTCTTCATTTACGCGTTCTTCAATCAACTCGCGAATCATCCGAATAAAGCGGGGATGGGTGCCAACGGTG
Organism: Adhaeretor mobilis; assembly: GCF_007741515.1. Lineage (GTDB taxonomy): Bacteria > Planctomycetota > Planctomycetia > Pirellulales > Lacipirellulaceae > Adhaeretor > Adhaeretor mobilis. The sequence continues at coordinate 2,431,475 of NZ_CP036263.1, read as the reverse complement.
GGAAGTCGCTGCATGCACACACCAAGTTCTTCACAAAGCTCAGCTGCCTCCGTGTCAAGATCGAACAGCACTTCCATGTGATCGGAAATAAACCCGATCGGCAGAATCATGAGGTCGCTCAATTTATCTGCCTCATGCAATGCAGTGATACGATCACAAACGTCAGGCTCGAGCCAAGGTTGTTGAGGGGGACCACTGCGACTTTGGTAGACCAATTCCCAACGACTGTGCCCAGATTGCTCAGCTACAAGTCGACAAGCCTCTTGCAGTTGCGCCTCGTATCGACAGTTCTGCGCCATGCTCAGTGGGATGCTGTGCGCCGTGAACATAAGCAGAGAATCGTCCCTGGCTTCCGGTGAGATCTGCTTACGATGTTCTTTGACTGACTCGACTAACGGCTCGATGAAGCCCGGATGGTTGAAAAACACACGCAGCTTGTCCACCTGCGGAGTCCCTTCACCAACTTCTTCTTGAGCACGCATGATGTCTTCACGATATTGCCGACAGCCCGAGTAGGAACTGAAGGAGCTGGTGAAGAAGGCAATCGCACGCTGCACACCATCGTCACGCATTTTCCGCAAGGTATCCGCCAGCAGAGGATTCCAATTGCGATTGCCCCAGTAAACTCTCAGGTGCGGTCCGTGTTCGGCTAGTTCCGCTTCCAGCGCAGCAATTAGCTGACGATTCTGCTCGTTGATAGGACTCACACCGCCGAAGTGTTGATAGTGCTCAGCCACTTCAAGCATCCGCTCGTGAGGGACGTTTTTCCCTCGCAGGACGTTCTCCAAGAACGGCAAGACTTCGTCGGGGCCCTCAGGACCTCCGAAGGACACGATAAGAACCGCGTCGTAGCCCGTTTCTTGATGTATTTCGGCTTGTTCGTTTGCAGGTTGCTCGCTGGTGGACATAGTCTTAAGAATTCCCAAAAACAAAAAATGGCCAAACCCTGAGAACCAACCGCAATCCGTCTGCGTTGATCATCAAGGCTTGGCCATTGATTGTATCGAAAAGTGACCCCTACGGGACTTGAACCCGTGTTGCCGGCGTGAAAGGCCGGAGTCCTAGACCGCTAGACGAAGGGGCCGCGGCAGTAGCTTAGTGTGGCGCAAGTGATTCGCTTCGCCAAGCTACAAGACAGGAATTGTGGCGAGTTTCGCTGAATCGTCAAGGCGGCTTCGGTAAGCGATTGCGATACAACTCCTCTAGTGACCTCTCTATTCATCGCCCACCAGTCAACGAAACCTCATAAAAAGTGAGGTTCGGATGCCAGAAAAGGTCCACAAAAACGAAAACAGGCCGCATTAGGTGCGGCCTGAAAATGCTTTTTGATTTATGCGAGAAACCTGGATCTCAGCGCAGTGTTCTCATTGTCTATCAGCCCAGGCTAAGAGGGATTGGGTTCTGCCGACTCACTGGCTGCTTCAGCCGAGCGACGGATCGCTTCGTAAACTTCGTTGCGGTGCACGGGCACTTCTTTAGGAGCCTCGATCCCAAGGCGAACCTTGTCACCGCGAATTTCCACAACAACGATCGTAATGTCATCGTTGATGACGATACTCTCGTTCTTCTTGCGGGATAGAACTAGCATGATCGATTCCTTCTCATATTTCCTAGCTGACGATTCCATAGGCACGTCAGTCGCCTGTCCTAAGATTGGCCTCCTGCCAGTGCAGCAACCCAAAAATCGCTAAGTGATGGCGTGCCACGCACTTAGCCCCTTGTTTCACTCTACGTGACATAGTACCAGAGTCAAGAAATAGCTCCTGATTCTTGGCCTATTGGACCCCGGGAAGTCGCAGAATAACGGCACGAACATGGTGGCTTTCCGCATATTTGCTAGCTGTTAGCACACAGAATCGACAAATTGAGGCATGGCGATGACCACTAAATCACTACTACAAAACGCTTTATGTCGCTGGACGGGGCGCTAAGGGTGCGGCTTGCTTCATAATCCCGAAATTTCCAGCGATTTTCGGCTTTTAATGGATGGGGACCTCGGGAAGCAGCTTGTACACACGACACTAATCATCATTTCGTAGTTCTTGGGGCGATACACTTGACGCTTTCCAATACCACACTCGCTGCAATACAGGACAGCTCCCGCTGATTTCACAACGACCGTCTAGAAAGTGAATTGCACAAATGCGAATCTGAGAGTGCGATTGGACTGGATGCACAGAAGCGAGCGTTTGCCTGATCGGAATTCTCGAACGAACAATCTCAAGATGTCCAGGATCAACCTTGCAAAATGAACTTCGCAAACCGGTTGCCGGTTGCGGTGCTAGCGCGCCGTTCTATAATCCGAGCTTATCTTGTGCTTGAGGGTTCTCCGCCTACAACCGTGGAGGAGATCCAGTCCCTTTCTTGCCGTTGGGCTGTCAAGCAGTACTGAAACTGTCGCAATCGTTGTGCCCTGCTCTGCTAACCAGCGGAACCTAGCACTTCGATTTAAGTGGTGAATTGAAGCCGATGATTGCAACTGTCAAACGTGTCTTCCCTTGGTTGGGTAATGTCCTCGAAGCTATTTATACCGTCGGTCACGGCATGTTCATCACGTTGCGAACGGCGGTAAAAACCTATCGCCCCGATCGCAAAACCTTCACCGAACAATTTGAATACCCCGAATTGCCTGTGCCTGTCGCGGCGCGCTACCGTGGGTTTCACCGATTTGATCTCACTACCTGCATTTCTTGCGATCAGTGTGCGAAAGCTTGCCCAGTCGATTGCATCTACATTGGCAAAGAGAAGGTAGAGGGCGGCAAAGGCTTCAAGATCACTGGCTACACGATCGATTACACGAAGTGCATGTTCTGTGCGTTGTGCGTCGAGCCTTGCCCAGTGGATTGTATTTTCATGGGTGCTAGCCACGACCTGAGCTGCTACAGCCGCGATGGCTGCATCGTCGATTTCTCACGACTCCCCTTGGATGTCGCCTGGGGTCGCTCGGCAATCAACCCGACGGCTGTTGCTCAATCAAAAGTTATTACCGAGCCCGTGCATGGAGGCCCGAACCAATAATGGCCACGCCTACCGCCATCGTCGCGTACTTAGGTCTGTTCGCAGCCGTCGCTGGAATTTTCCTGTTTGTGAACCTGCTTGTGGGGCGCTTCTTGCGACCCAATCTGCCCAACGAGGAAAAGTTAGAAATCTACGAGTGCGGCGAGCCGACCATTGGTTCGAGCTTCGTACAGTTCGATCTCCGTTTTTACGTGATCGCTCTGCTGTTCATCATTTTCGATGTGGAAGTCGCTTTCTTCTTTCCGTGGGCGAGCGTCTACGGAAAGGCAACGCAACTCTCCTCTCCGAATATGCCCGTGGTCATGGCCGACTTAGATCCAGGCGGCGCAGACGACAAGCTTTCCCCGCAGGCCACTATTCGACTGGAAGAATTGGGGCTCCGATCACCAGAGCTACCTGCTCTGAGCGCCGAACGCTCGAAGGAACTTGGCGTCGTCCCCGGCACAGTCGGCGAAGCACGAGCGGCAGTTCGAGATTCGGCCCAAACCTTAGCGAAGGCCTCGATCTTCGATATCAGCGTGTTCTTTGCCGTGCTTATGGTCGGCTTTGCGTACGTCTGGAAACGGGGCGACCTCAACTGGGTCCACTCCACCGAAAGCCAAAAGGGGCAAGTCGTCGAGCGTGCTCCGCCCACCCAATCCACCGATCGGGCGGCGCGTACCGCTGGTTCGATTCTCTCCGCCTAAAATCAAACCCATCAAGCTGGCGCTTGCCCAGCTACACAAACTTTTTTCTAAGCGCAGCAGCATGAGCGGACAAGCATTTGTCGACCAACTCAAACAGAAGTTTGGCGACCACATCACTGGCTCCAACTTTGAGAACGTCGATCCTTGGATTGAGGTCTCACCAGACGGACTGCTGGACGTTTGCCAGCACCTGCGCGACGAGCCAAGTCTTGCGTTCGACTATCTCAACAGCGTCACCGCGGTTGATTATCTGCACACCGATGAGAAAAAGGCCGCGAAGGCGGACTGGGAACCGCATACCGAAGTGGTGTATCACCTCTTCAGCATGCAGCACAAACACAGTCTCGTACTGAAAGTCATGTTGCCCCGCTGGAAAGACGACACCCCCGGCGAAATCCCCGAGTTGCCCAGCGTGGCAGGCCTGTGGAGCACCGCCGACTGGCACGAACGCGAAGCCTACGACCTCTGCGGCGTACATTTCACAGATCACCCCAATCTACGACGCATCCTGTGCCCCGAAGATTGGGTCGGCCATCCACTACGTAAAGACTACGAGATGCCGCTGGAATATCACGGCATCCGTGGCCGCTAAATTGGCAAGCAACAGTTAAGATCGAACAAGAGATAGCAGAGCCAGGACCTGAAGCTTACTCAGTTCACTCTGTTTTCTCCTGCTCAAGAGAACTACCCAACACTCCTACTTTCGAATTGCATGTCAACTACAGTCGACGACCCCAGAGTCATTGAATTCGACGTCCGCACCGACGAAATGTTGGTGAACATGGGACCGCAGCATCCCAGCACGCACGGCGTGTTGAGGCTGGTGTTGCGTACCGATGGCGAGATCGTCTCGGAAGTTACCCCTCACCTGGGATATCTCCACCGCTGCGCAGAGAAGATCGGCGAGAATCTCACACCGCGTCAGTGGATTCCCTACACCGACCGCATGGATTATCTCGCGGGCATGAACATGAATCTCGGCTGGGCGCTCACCGTCGAGAAGCTGATGAAATACGAGCCACCCGAAAAGGGCCGCCATTTGCGCGTGGTTATTTCCGAGATGGGTCGCATCGCCAGCCACTTGGTCGGCATGGGCGCTTACGGGCTCGACCTGGGCAGCTTCAGCCCGTTCCTCTACGCCTTCCGTGAGCGAGAGAAAATCCTCGACCTGTTCGAGGAAGCCTGCGGTGCTCGCCTCACCTACAGCTACCTCACCCCCGGCGGTGCAACGGCTGACTTGCCTGTAGGCTGGGTGGAGAAATGCGAAGATTTTCTCGATCAGTTCGAGCCGCTCATCGCTGAGTACCACGCCTTACTCACGACGAACTCCATTTTCATCAAACGCACAGCCGGCATCGGCATTATGTCGCCCGAGATGGCAATCAACTACGGCACGAGCGGCCCCGTGCTTCGCGGCAGCGGTGTAAGTCACGATTTGCGTCGCGATGGCGAAGAAATTTACACCGCCATGTACGATGGGTACGCCTTCGAAGTGATCGCCGAGCAGGACGGCCACTACCCTAAGGACCATTCCTACCCGGCAATACCGCAAGAAGCAGTCCTGGGCGATTGCTGGCATCGTTTTTATGTGAGGATGCTCGAAGTCATCCAGTCGATCGACCTCGTACGCCAAGCAATCGAACGCTACCGCACCGCCGAGGGCGATTATGGCGAACCCATGAAGCTCAACACGAAACTGCCTAAGGGCGAGGTCTATCTTGAGACCGAAGCACCACGTGGCCAGATGGGCTTCTACTTGGTAAGCGACGGCAGCGCGATCCCTTGGCGAGTACGGGCCCGTAGTAGCTGCTTCTGCAACCTTTCGGTTACAGCTGAGCTCAGTCGTGGTTGCCTCCTTGCCGATGTGCCTGCCATTGTGGGCTCGCTCGATGTCGTCATGGGCGAGATTGACCGTTAGCGCGAGCATGCCGGATTTGAACCGCCACCTCACGTGTTTATAAGGCGTTTTCCGCGGGCAACCCTATACACCTTTTGGACTTTGTGCCATATTTCACAATCTTAATTCGGGCATGATAGCACGGCCTCCGGCTTGCCGTCCCATACCCCAAGGAAGCGTTTCTCAGCAGTGTAGTTGAGGTGTTGTTCAGAGCTGTTTCAGCAAGAACTTCTCACACATAGCGAGCAGCGAAGAATAGAAATCAGCGAATTCGCGAAAGATATTAGGCTGTGGCACAAATAATAATCATTGTTCTGAACTGGCTGATTGGCTGCCTGAATTGGTTGCTATCCTGGATCGGAATGTCCGTAGGCTATTTGGCTAGTGATAGCCTGCTCGGCTATGTCCTTGCCGCGCTCGTGCACATTGCCCTGATTATCAACATCGTGGCGGTCGGTGCCCTGGTCTTTATCTGGCTGGAACGCAAGATTTCTGGCCGCATCCAAGATCGCCTCGGCCCAACACGCGTCGGCGGTAAGTTCGGTTGGCTGCAAACGCTCGCCGATGGATTGAAACTCATAACGAAAGAAGACCTAATGCCCGCCGGGGCAGACGGCCTGCTCTTTAAGATTGCTCCTTACGTGAGCTTCTGTGCGGCCATCGCCGCCTACTTGGCGATTCCTTTTGCAGGCGGTGACCATCCGTTTGCTGCGTTGCGAGTGAACTCGGGTATTTTCTTTGTCCTTGCAGTGCTTGGCTTGGAAGTGTTCGGCACGATCCTCGCTGGTTACTCGTCAGCGTCCAAGTGGTCGCTGTTCGGTGCCATGCGTGAAGCGGCCCAAGTGGTTAGCTACGAAGTTCCTATTGGCATGTGCGCTGTCGTACCTGTCCTGCTGGTTGGTTCACTGGACCTCGTCTACATCGGCGACATGCAGGCAGGGCTATTCACGAATTGGCTCGTCTTCAACGATCCATTCACCTTCATTGCTTTCTGGGTCTATTTTACCTGCGCCCTGGCCAGCGTGAATCGCGCCCCGTTCGACCTTGCTGAAGCAGAGAGCGAGTTGGTCGCCGGTTTCCACACCGAATACTCCGGCTTGCGGTGGAGTTTCTTCTTCATGGCAGAGTATGGCTCGATGTTCTCGGTGAGTCTGCTCGCCGCCATCCTGTTCCTCGGTGGCTGGAATGGCCCGCTGCCTGTCACAGAATGGCTCGGCCTAACCGGCGAAGTCGGTACGCTTTCCTGGTACCTGGGAAGCCTGATCGGTGCCGCCAACCTAATAGGCAAAGCAACCTTCGGCGTCTGCGTGATGATGTGGATTCGCTGGACGCTGCCCCGCCTACGCATCGACCAAGTCATGGCCACCTGCCTCAAATACTGCACACCCATCGCCGCCACCATGTTCTTGGGCGCGGTCCTTTGGCAATACAACCTCCCCCATCGCAACTTCTTCGGCTTATCAGATCGCCCCGCCGCAACCTACGCCGTGAGCGAAGGCTGGGAATTGGAAAAAGCAAAGGCTGAGCAGGAGAAGGCTCTACTCGAACAAGACATTGAAGGTGCTGAGCAGAGTGAGAACCTCGACGAGACAGTCGAGTCACGCACCGCAGAAGCAGTAGTCAAAACGGTCGCCCTACGAGGAGGAAACTAATCGTGGACGCAATCTACTGGCCCTCATTCTTCTTCCTGTTGTTCGGACTGCTCGCTTGCGGTTTCGCCGTAGCCGTGCTCCTAGCAACGAATATCGTGCGCATGGCGTTCTACTTGATCATGTCGCTGTCTGCGACCTCGGGGCTGTTTTTCCTCGCTGGTGCAGATTTCGTCGGCGCGATGCAACTCATGATTTACGTGGGCGGCACACTTGTGCTGCTCATCTTTGGCGTCATGCTCACCTCGCAAGAACGCTTTGTAGAAATGAAAACCATGGCCGGTGATTGGATTTTTGGATTCCTTGCCGGTGGCGCTTTGCTGGTTACGCTCTGTTGGGTGGCTTTCAGCGTCCCCGCGTGGCGTGGCATCGATCGCGCCGCGGCTGAGCAACTCCAAGTCGAGCCTACTGTCGCCCCGCTGGCCATGGGGCTGCTTGGAGCGCGCACAGACGAAGGTGGCGAGCACGGCTACTTACTATTCTTTGAAATTGTGTCCGTACATTTGCTAGTCGTACTCGTCGGGGCCGCTTATTTGGCTCGTGCGAAAATATCACGAGGCACTGCCGCCGAACGAACCTCCCACGTCGAACCCGGTGCAGCCCTACCAAAATAGCCTAGACGTCATGCCAATTTAAATCTGGCAAGCAAACCCATTAGAACAATTCGCCCGCTAAGAAATAGAGCATTTGATACTAGATAAACCATGCTTCAACTTCCCCTCGCCCACTTACTGAATGAACCAATCGGAGTCGCCCACTTCATGGTGGTCGGTGCCGTCATGTTTGTGTGTGGTGCCCTTTGCATGGCCACAAAACGCAACGCCTTGGGCGTGCTGATGGGCATCGAATTGGTTCTTAACGGCGCGAACATCAACTTTATCGCTTTCGGCAGCAAGTACCTTCGCAACGATGCGAACACATTGGGCCTTGATGGGCAGTTGATCGCCCTGTTTGTTATCGTGCTTGCTGCTGCAGAAGCAGCCGTCGCGTTGGCAATTGTGCTGAACTTTTACAACAACCACGACTCGGTCGATGTGGACCGTGCCAAGCAACTCCAAGGTTAACCACCTCAAGGTTAAGTAATCTGGGGCACTTGCTCCCATCAAAGAACTATGGACCCAGCTTCACTACTGCCGTCGTTGCTCACCGCCGCCTGGTTGATTCCACTGGCGTCGTTCGTGGTGATCGTGTTCTTCGGCAAACACATGGGCCCGCACGGCAAGTTGGCTGGTCACGTCGCGACGTTGTCGATAGGCACGAGTTGCCTGCTCAGCATGATCGCCCTGTTTGGTGTGTGGCTACCAAGTCACCCGGTCGAAGCTGTCAGCCACGGTGCTTCCCACGGCACTGAACATCATGAAGAGGGTGATGCTCACCAAAATGACCACGAAGCCGATCCGCACGAGCACGAGAAGGAAGCAGCCTCGGTCGGTAGCTCGCCCTACCAACTGGCCAGCTACGCACTAGTCGCTGAAGATAGCCACGAGGAAGACCACTCAGCTCACTCCAACAACGATCCGCCCCCATATTACACCGGCGAGTACTACACGCTTGCCTCGTTCGGCTCGCTCAAGCTCGTGCTGAGCTATTACATCGATACGCTAACCGTCGTCATGTTCTGCATGGTCACGCTTATTGCGACATGCGTTCACGTATACGCCATGGGCTACATGCATGACGAGCTACACGACTTCACCGACCACGAAGTTACGCTCTCCAACGGTGCCCATCTGAAACGGCCTGGACGTTACTGGCGGTTCTTCCAGTATCTATCGCTCTTCTGTTTCAGCATGCTTGGCATCGTGATCGCTGGCAATCTTGCGATGGTGTTTGTGTTCTGGGAGCTCGTGGGCATTTGCTCCTACTTCCTGATTGGCTTTTACATCGAACGCCACAGTGCGAGTACCGCTGCCAACAAAGCGTTCATCGTTAACCGCGTGGGCGACTTCGGCATGCTCATCGGCATGATGGCCCTCTGGGCCAGTGTCGGCACGTTTGCCTTTGGCGATATGCAGGATGAGTCGGGCAAGACGCTCGTGACCGAGTCTGGCGAAATCGCCGACCCGGGCCTGTTCACGCAACTTCGCACTGCCGAGAACGACCACCACCTCGTGCCCACCGAACAGATTGTCAAAGACGGTGAGCGACTCGCTTGGGTGGAAGCTGATGGTTCGAGTGAAAGTGATTCCAAGGCCGGCTCTTGGTTGCTACTGATAGCCGGGGTCGGAGTATTCTGCGGCTGCATTGGCAAGAGTGCCCAATTCCCACTACACGTTTGGCTGCCAGACGCGATGGAAGGCCCCACGCCTGTTTCCGCGCTGGTTCACTCTGCCACGATGGTTGCCGCGGGTGTTTATCTCACCGGGCGGTTCTATCCCGTATTCACGCCAGAAGCGCTGCTAGTAATTGCTTACGTTGGAGCCATCACGCTGTTCATCGCAGCCACGATTGCGATTACCGCAACAGATATCAAACGTGTCCTCGCTTATTCGACCGTGAGCCAACTCGGCTACATGATGCTCTCGTTGGGTCTGGGCGGCTGGATGGCCGGAATGTTCCATCTGATTACGCATGCCTTCTTTAAGGGGCTGTTGTTCATGGGTTCCGGCTCAGTGATCCATGCCGTGCACACGAACGACATGACCGAAATGGGCGGATTGCGCAAGAAAATGCCGATCACCGCCTACACAATGCTGATTGGTTGCCTGGCAATTATTGGGGCTGGAGTGCCCTTGGTGGGGATGGGGCTTAGCGGTTACTACTCCAAGGACAGTATCATCGAGCATGCGTGGAGCTTTGCAGACAAAAACCCCGTCCACATTGTCTTGCTCATTGCTCCTGTCCTGGGTGCAATGATCACGGCGTTTTACATGTTCCGCCTCTGGTACATGACGTTCGCAGGCGAGCCGCGTAACAAGCAGCGTTACGATCATGCCCACGAATCCCCTAGTACGATGACAACCCCGCTGATCATCTTGGCCGTATTCGCAGTGGCCGTCGGCTGGAATATCCCATCTACCGACGTAGGCGTGTCGAACATGCTGCAGCAAGCTCGCCCCGTAGGCACGCTGGCTGCTAGCCAAGGTGTGCTCCTCGAAAACCTGACCATCCCCAGCGAGCACGACGCCCATAATTATTACATTCCCGCAGGCTTGGCAGCATTTGGTACCGCTGCGGCTGGTTTGCTACTCGCCACGATCATCTACCTATGGAACTTACTCAACCCATCAGAAATCAAGCAAAGCTTTAGGCCGATTCACAGCTTCCTGTGGAACAAATGGTGGTTCGACGAGCTGTATTGGGCGATCTTTGTGGTGCCGACCATGATGATTGCCAAACTGGCTTCCAGCTTTGATCGTGGAGTTATCGATACCTTCCTGCACGGCACAGCAGCGACTGCCAAGGGTGGCGCTCGTGTGGTTGATGCTGTGTTCGATCGCACCGTCGTCGATGGGTCGGTGAATGCCTTTGCTCGGGGCACTTGGGACTTCGGCCTGATGCTCAAGAAACTGCAAACCGGTAGTCTGCGTCAATATATTTTATTCATCGTCGTAGGAGCGTTGGTACTGTTCGTGTCCGCATTCTTTACAATCGTCATCGCTGGTAGTTAACTAGTCAGGCCCAAACAGGCCCTCCAATTGCCAGTCACCAAAAATCCAGTCACTAAACAGCTAAACGCGTCATCATGTCACTTAGCGAACCTAAAGTTTATCTGAGCTTCCTGGTCTTCCTGCCGGCGGTTGCCGCGTTGGTGCTGGCCTTTTTCCCGCGAGGTAAAGAGGAAGTCCTCAAGTTTGCCACGCTGGGCGTTACGATGTTCACGTTCATTCTCTCGCTTGGTCTCTTTCGCCAAGGCGCAGGGATCGACTTCGAGATGGGCGTTGCAGAGATGCAAAACCTGTTTGCCTTGGACTGGATTCCCTCCTTCGGCATTCAATACATGATGGGCATCGACGGCATCAGCTTCCCGTTGGTCGTGCTCACGACATTCCTTTGCGTACTCGCCATGGGTGCTAGCTGGCCGATCAACAAGCATGTGAAGGCCTATTGCATCCTGTTCTTGCTGCTGGAAACGGGCATCCTCGGCTGCTTTGTGTCGCTCGACTTCTTCCTGTTCTACGTGTTCTGGGAAGTTATGCTGCTACCGATGTACTTCCTCATCGGCGTCTGGGGCGGACCGCGACGCGAGTATGCCGCCATCAAGTTCTTCCTATACACACTCTTCGGTAGTGTGCTCATGCTGATCGCAATCTTGATGCTGTACTTCAACAGCGATCTTACCGAGTTGAACGCCACCCAACTCGCCAATACCGGAATTATCAGCTTTGCTGAAGAGGGCGATGCCCAGTCTGCAATGGACGAGTGGCTTGCAGGAGACTCCGACCTAGCAAAGGAATACGCCGCGGTCAATTCTGCCAACGAGTCCAATGCGGATGAATCGACACGCAGACAATTACACACATTCAACATCCTGGCTTTGCAGCAGATCGGCCAGAATACTTCGCAATTCCAAGGGACAGCACTCTTCGGGCAGACGGTCGGCTGGTGGGCGTTCCTCATGTTGTTCGTCGGCTTTGTGATCAAAGTACCTGGCGTACCATTCCACACTTGGTTGCCAGACGCTCACGTCGAAGCTCCCACACCGATCTCCATGATCCTTGCCGGCATTCTGCTCAAGCTGGGTGGCTATGGCATCCTCCGAATCTGCTACCCGATCTGCCCTCACGCGGGATACGATCTGGCTTACTTCGTCTGCCTGCTAGGTGTGGTGAGCATGGTATGGGGTGCATTTGCCGCACTCGCACAGAAAGACTTCAAACGCATGGTGGCCTACAGTTCCGTTAGCCACATGGGCTACGTGGTGCTTGGCTTTGCCGTGTGGAGTGCCTTCGGCTCGAACGGCTACAATCCCGAGTATTGGGAAATGGGCGTTAACGGAGCCATGTTCCAAATGATCGCTCACGGCATTAGCTCCGCCGGTATGTTCTTTATGGTCGGCGTCGTATACGACCGCGTGCATCACCGCAACTTGGAAGAGTTCGGCGGACTGTTCGCAAAAATGCCCGTCTACAGCGGCCTTGCTGTCGGCATCTTTTTCGCTGGTTTGGGCTTGCCTGGACTGTGCGGGTTCATCGGCGAAGTGTTGGTCGTCCTCTCGGTTTGGAAATACAGCTACGTGCTCGCAATCATTTCCGCCTCAGTAGTGATCCTCACGGCCGGCTACATCCTGTGGGCGATCCAACGAGTTTACTTGGGTGCTGAGTACAAAGGCCCGCACCCCGAAGCACTCGTACCGATCACCATGCGAGAGTTAGCCATTGCTTCCCCGCTGTTGGCACTTGCGATCGTGCTCGGCGTTTATCCACGCGTCCTGCTTGACTACATGCAACCGAGTGTCGATCGCCAAGTCGAAAGACTGGCTGAATTGACCGAAGGGTTTGAAGAGCAAGAAAAGGCCCGTCAGGAACTCGAAGGCACCGAAGAAGTGGCAATCGCCAGAGCGCAGCCCCGACTGCCTGACGGCATCTTTGGTTCTGATGTTCTGCCCAATACTACACTCAAGTTTTCATCGACAGAGCCCGCGCAGTGAATCTGCAATCCATTATCAACTCGCTAGTAAGCGACACCGTTAACACCAGCCTTCCGCTGTTCAAGCCGGAATTGGTACTGTGCGTCACGATTGTCGTGATGCTGCTCTTTCGTGTCTTGCCGCTGCTGGACAAGGTGCCTCCGTTTTTGCTGGCATTGGTCGGGTCCGTCGTTGCTCTGTGGTCGTCGCTACCGCTGGAAGGGCTCTCCACTTGGGCCAACCTAGAACGACAAGAGCTATTCACCGGGATGCTCGTCTACGATTCCGTCACGGCGTACATGAAGGTCTTCCTGATGAGCTTCGCGGTACTATTCGTGGTGCTCTCGCGGCTCACTGGCATTGCTGATCGTGAAGACGGGCAAGATTATTACAGCCTTGTGTTCGGTTCGATCGTTGGCATGTGCTTGATGGCTTCTTCGAATCACATGCTTACGCTGTTCCTTGGGATAGAGATGGCCAGCGTGCCCTCCTACGTCCTGGCCGGCATAGTGAAGGGTCGCCAGCGTAGTAGCGAAGCGGCTCTTAAGTATTGCATCTACGGTGCAGGTACCGCCGGCGTTATGCTCTATGGCATCAGCCTGCTTTCCGGAGTGCTCGGCTCGGCACATATTCCTACGATGGCGCAACGTTTGGTAGAGATGGACATTCCCGCCAGTCTCGCTGCTGGCGAGGGAGTTGAGCCGCTCATCGTGCTAGTCCTCGGCGGACTCATGATGGGCGTGGGCCTCGCATTCAAGCTGTCCGCGATACCGTTTCATTTCTGGTGCCCCGATGTGTTTGAAGGCGCCTCGGCTGAGGTCGATGGCTTCCTCTCTGTAGCATCCAAGGCTGCTGCGTTGGCACTACTACTTCGCGTTGGTTTGGGACTAGGCTATTCACCCGAGGCCGAACTCGCTGCCGTGGAAAACCGCACTGAAGTGACGGCAATCGCTTCAGCTGCAGAGCAAGCCACTCCCCCAACGATTCGTTTGGTTGCCGATGGAGTCGCCGATGAGCTTGGCGAGGAAGCACCGGGCGAGATTAGTTCACCGCTCACTCCCATTCGTAAGTTCTTTGTCACAGTCGTCGCGCTAATTGCTATCGTGACTTGCACGTTCGGAAACCTAGCAGCGTACGGCCAAACAAACATAAAGAGAATGCTCGCGTATAGCACCATTGCTCACGCCGGCTTCATGATGATGCCCGTGGCAGCAGCCGTCTCATTGGCTGGTCACAGTACCGCCGAAGCAAGCGATGCCGTATCTGCGATGCTGTTTTACGTGGCTATCTACTTGTTCATGAATCTCGGAGCTTTCGCGATCATTGCATTCCTGCGCAACTCCATGCAAAGCGAAGAGATCAGCGATTACGCAGGACTCATCAACAAGGCTCCTTGGCTAGCCGTCTGCATGACAGTCATTCTATTCAGCCTTGTTGGATTACCACCGCTGGCCGGTTTTTGGCCGAAGCTACGTGTCCTGCAAGCATTGCTTGCCGCGGGTGGTCCCTTGCTTATCGCCGTGTTAGTCACTGCCGCTTTGAATACCGCCATTTCCCTGGTGTACTACCTACGTGTAGCGAAGACCATCTGCATAGACTCTGAGCCCGACACCAGTCGCCCGGTTGCTATCGGCTTCTTTCCATGGGCCTATGTGTTGGTGATCACCCTACCAGTCCTAATCTTCGGCTTGCTGCCCAACGGTATTGCCGCCTGGGCAAAACAAGCTGCTGACAATCTGTTCTAGAAAATCAATTTCCGTAACTACGGCTCGCTTGGAAAACGCAACTCTCAAAGAATGACTCCCGAATCTATCACTTCCCTGAACCGACTGTTGGCCATCCAGTGCCGATCGTTTCCGCAGTACTTGCAATGGTCTCGCCCTTACGTACCACGCGGTCGCGAAGAGATTATGGAAACCATCTTGACGATCGTGGCAGATCAGGACGCCATTGCCGATCGAATTAGTCACATGCTGCAGGAATCAAACGGCTGGACTCGCACGGGCGACTTCCCTATGGAATTCACCGACCTGCACGATCTCAACATCGACTTTCTCCTGAACGCCGCCGTTAACTACCAAGAGCAGGACGTTGAGATCATCGACTCATTGGTACAGCAACTGAGTACCTCTCCTGCCGCCAAAGCAGTTGCTGAAGAATCGCTCGGCATGGCGAAGGGCCATCTGGATCTATTGCGCGAATTGCTGCCAACGTCGGCCGCCAGCTAGTTTTCTGCTGTGTGTCCGCTGTCTCTTGGGCACTGTATCCTCCTACTATCCGCGTCGCTCAATGCTTTTTGATACGCACACGCATCTGAATCAAAAGGATTTTGACGACAATCGAGATGAGGTTGTCGCTCGAGCACGCGAAGCAGGGGTCACGCGCATGGCTGCCGTCGGAGTCTCTGTCGAAACCAGTCAGCAGTGCGTACATCTAGCTAACCAATACGACGAAGTGCTTGCCGTCGTGGGCATCCAGCCGAACTACGTCGCTGAGGCAAAAGCAGACGATTGGCAGGAAATCGAGAAACTCGCCAAGGTACCCGGCGTAGTCGCCATTGGGGAAACGGGGCTCGACCGCCACTGGGACGATTCGCCTTTCGACATGCAGCAGGACTACTTTGATCGCCACATGCGACTGGCCGAACAGCACCAACTGCCGTTCGTCGTTCATATGCGAGACTGCGACGAAGACATCCTCGTCATGCTTCGTGAAGCTTACCAGCGGGGACCACTCAAAGGGATCATGCACTCCTTCACCGGTAGCGCAGACATGGCTGCCGAATGCGTTGCCATGGGCATGCACATTAGCTTTGCCGGCATGGTCACGTTCAAGAAGTCGCAAGACTTGCGAGATTGTGCTGCATCGGTTCCGCTAGATCGACTGCTCGTTGAAACCGACTGCCCTTACCTTTCTCCGGAGCCACTGCGGGGTAAGCGCCCCAACGAGCCAGCTCGGGTGAAACACACGGCTGAGTGTATCGCCAAAGCACGCGGCATACCATTGAAAGAACTGGCAGCTGCGACCACATCAAACGCCTGTGGTTTGTTCGGCCTTTGTTAGGAGACGGGCGTTAGAAGACAGGTGGCGAAGGGATACCGGCAACCTCCTGAGGGCGATGCTCTAGATCACTCGCAGCTCGCTGAGTAGCGTTCGCGGCAACGCCGTTCCGTCGCTGATAAGGTGCCCGATAGTACCCTCCGCCTTGCCCGGTGTAGTTGCCGTAGCAATCGCATGGCTCGCAGTCGCAAGGAGGGTCGTTGTGCCATTCGCTCCAGTAGAGTTCATTGCTGCACCCGGCACATCCGCCGCAGCCAAAGAGGCCCTTCAGCAGAGGACAATTTAATAGTGGGCAACACTTCTTGGAGCAAGAACTGCCGCAGCCAATTCCTCCACCACAATCGCTCGGGCAGCCACATGAGGCGTCGGGACAGCCGCAGGACGGCCCCGGGCAACCGCAAGTGGCGTCACAATCTACGTCGGCGCAACCGCAGCCCGCGGACTCTGGACAACCACAAGTGGGGAAGTCTTCGCAGCCGCAACTCGCTTCAGGTACTCCACAAGTCGCCGTGCAGTCGTCGCAGCATGACGAGCCGCTGGAACCCATCAGGCAACAGCCCACATTGGACAGACAGCACAGGGCAAGGCTCAATTGCAGAAGAAGCGCATAGCGCGCAGCAGAGTTTCTCATCATTTCCCCCCGGAAAGGTCGTCGCTCGACGAATCGTATTTGTTCAAACGCTCGAATATCATCAGAGTTATCGACCAAATGGCTCGTACCGCTTTTGCGAAATCGGTAGAATCTACGCAAGCCGCAGCTCCCCTGCTAGCACGCTGGTAATTCGCGTTTCCATCCAAAACTCCTACCTCGCCCCATTCACTCCGCCATGCCCGCCCCTCTTTCGGTTGGTCCACTTAACCACCTAGCTCTACCTACTATTGATCCCGAGCGAGCATCGGAGTTCTATTGCGATGTGCTGGGCTTCGAGCAAACTTCTCGCGCTAATTTCTCATTCCGGGGCAGCTGGTTGCTCAATCGCGAGACGGGGCTGATGATTCACCTGATCCACGACTCCGACCATTCTCCCGCACTGAACCAGCCAATTAACACGCGTACATCTCACATTGCGATGCAAACGGCTGACTACGATCAAGCCATTGAGCAACTAACTGAGCATGCCGTCGCATTTGTCGAGCGAGTGTTGCCAGACTACAGCTACCGACAGGTGTTCTTCCGCGATCTTGATGGAAATGTACTGGAGTTGGGAGAGTGGCCCGAACCACTCACGATGTTTCCCGACTCTTAGCAACCATCGTTGCGACGGCGCTCGCGTTAATTGTGGGTGGTCAAACTACCTCGCTTCGGCGAAAATGTCGGACCGGCCGAACACTCGTTTATTTAAACATTCCCAGAAGAGACATTCATGGAAACCGCAGCCAAACAGTTTTTCCAATCGATCCTTGAGACGCCTAGTCCTTCAGGCTACGAAGAGCCCGTCCAGGCATTGGTCCGCGAGTACGCGGGAGAGTTTGCCGACGAAGTCACCACCGACTTACATGGCAATGTGATCGCCTGCTGTAATCCTGGTGCTCCGATGCGGGTCATGTATGCCGGCCATGCCGATCAAATCGGCCTACTCGTGACCTACATCAGTGAGGAGGGCTTCATCTATACGAACACGATAGGCGGTTGGGACCCGCAGCAGTTGATTGGTCAGCGCATGACCATCCATGCGCCTAGCGGGCCGATTCCTGCGGTCATTGCACGCAAAGCCATTCATCTGCTTGAACCCGAAGAGCGCAAGCAAGTTGTGAAGACCAAGGAACTTTGGCTGGATATCGGCGCCAAGGATCGTGATGAGGCAGCCGAATTGGTCAACATTGGTGACCCAGTGACGCTGGAACTTGGCTACCAGGAAATGCGCAACGGTTTAGCCAACTCCCCAGGCATGGACGACAAGACCGGCTTGTGGGTTTGTTTCGAAGCATTGCGGCGGGCGAAGAAGATGGGCCTAGAAGTCTCGCTCTATGCCGTTGCCACCGTACAAGAGGAAATCGGACTACGTGGTGCGACGACCAGTGCCTTTGGAATCGACCCTCAGGTGGGAATCGCCGTCGATGTGACTCACGCAACGGACTGCCCTTCGATTGACAAGACGCAGGAAGGCGATGTTCGCCTGGGGGGCGGACCGGTTATCTATCGAGGCCCGAATATGAATCACAAAGTGGTTGACCGCCTGCGAACCGTTGCCGAAGAAGGTGAAATCCAGTGCCAGTGGGGAGCCATCGGTCGCGGCACGGGGACCGACGCAAATGCAATTCAACGCAGCCGCGCGGGCGTAGCTGCCGGGCTGGTGAGCATTCCAAATCGCTACATGCACAGCGCGGTTGAGATGATTTCGCTAGAAGATCTCGATCAATCCGCGGAATTGCTAGCACGCTTCGCAGCAAATCTGCCAGCTGACGCCAGCGCTTTCATACCTGGCTAGGCCTGGCATCGGCGGTAAATCGAACTCCGCTGCAAGCACTTTCTGAGACGGCGCACGAGCCTTGACGCTCTTGCGTCGTCTTCCTATTTTCCGCGTGCCTTTAGTGGCGATGCGCGAAAATCACGATTCGCGCGCGCCCACCCTGACTCTTGGAACGCGATTCTATCTGATCGCCCCAACGAATTATGAGCTGCTCACGCTTCTCTCTTTTCTGTTTTTTTGCAACGGCTCTCCTGCTGGGGAGTGATTCATGCGCACAGGAAACGTCTAGTGGCCCAACTCTGCGCGCTCCTTGGCAATTAGGAAATCAAGCCGAACCTCCGACAACGGCATTGCCAGCGGGCGAGGCTTCTTGGGATGAGAAGCGGACTCAGGTAGACGAGCGGATCCGTGTCGCTCAAAAAGAGCTCGATGACAAGCAGACGGAGCAAGCCGCGGATGCAAAATTACCTGACAACGAGAAACCCAAGAGCAGCAAATCGAGTCGAGAGCTAGAACTCCTCAAGCAACTCAACGACTTAATCGCGCAACAAAGTGCTGTTACTGAACGGACCGAGCAGCTCAAAGCAGAAGAAGCCAGCGTCTCTGCAGAGCTTGAGAAGGTGAAGACCGAGGGCCTGGAGGAAACGCCCCCCTACTCGTTTCTAGTCCTTGAGAGCCTGTCGGAGTCGGTGCAAACGCAAACCGAACAAGTTGAGGCTTCTGAGAACCTCACCGAAGCAGCAAGAGAGAATCTATCACGCGCTAAGGAAGTCGCAAAGGAAAAAGAGACCGCTCGTATCAATGCCAAAGAAGCCATCGATAGTAACAAGGAGGTTACGGCAAAGTCCGACCTGAACTTGGCGTTGAAGCTCGCCGAACTAGAAGTTCAAATTGCCCAAGCACGTATTGAACTTCGGCTGAAAGAGCTCAGGAATGACAAGCTTTCTAACTCCATTGCTCGGGTGAAGCTTGCACAGCTAGAAGAGAAGTTGTCGATAGTAGAGCCGAATACCGTTTTTTCAGAGGAAGATTTG
Organism: Adhaeretor mobilis; assembly: GCF_007741515.1. Classification (GTDB taxonomy): domain Bacteria; phylum Planctomycetota; class Planctomycetia; order Pirellulales; family Lacipirellulaceae; genus Adhaeretor; species Adhaeretor mobilis. The sequence continues at coordinate 2,412,151 of NZ_CP036263.1, read as the reverse complement.
CAAACTCGCCTTGATGAGTTTGACAAGCAGATTGAACGCAACACGCTTGAAATGCAAAACCTTGAGCAACTAGCCCAGCGGTTGGCCGATCAAGCTGCAGATGCAGATCGAGAGTTCAAACGTACAGGCGGGAAAGACAAGGCTCTCGAAGCAGAGGTCGAAGCTCACCATCGCGAATCCCAATCCATCATCAACCGAGTGGCTCTGCTCAGCAAGCAGCTCACTTGGGCTCGAATGTCGAAAGAGATGTGGACAGGTCGATACAATATCGCCACTCACGCCTATACACGCAAAGACCTTAAGGATTGGGAAGAAACCTCGGAGGCCCTGCAACAAGATCTAGACGCGGAGAAGCAATCACTTGAACCACGACTTCAAGCACTTCGCAAGCAGCTCGTCGAGGTTCAACGTGCAACTCAGTCGGAAGAGGCCCAGACCGCAGGAACACTACCTTGGCTTCAAGCCAGTCAAAAAACCCTGCGTTCGCACATCGACGCAATCAGCGACCACAACGCGAGCGTGGACTCCATCCAGCGACTGGCAACGCAGTTTACTGATGAAATCGATGATCAACGACTAAACTTCCATCTCGACGAGTGGCTGTCCAGCGCTTGGGATGGCCTGCTTAGCGTATGGAACTACATCCTGCTTGAGTCCCCCGGGGAAGGCGCCAAGGCGATTCGAATAAGCACACTCATCAAGGGCATTTTCCTACTGGTCATTGGCATTTGGGTCTCTAAACGTCTGAGCAATTGGCTCTGTGGAAGCTTGCTACCCAGATTTGGCGTCCACGAGGGGGCAGCAGCAGCTCTGCAATCGCTTGCCTTTTATGCCTTTGTACTCACATCTGCATTGATGGCATTAAATTTTGTGCAGATTCCACTCACCGTATTTACTTTCCTGGCTGGTGCAGCAGCGATTGGCCTCGGTTTTGGTAGCCAAAATATTCTCAACAACTTCATTAGCGGTGTCATCTTGCTCGTCGAGCAACCGGTGCGCGTGGGCGACTTGGTGGAATTGCTTGGGCTGACAGGTGTTGTGGAAAGCATCGGGATGCGGAGTACACGGATTCGCACCCAGATGAATCAAGAAATGATCGTACCCAATAGTTCGTTCCTAGAGAACAATGTTCAAAACTGGACGCTCTCAGATTCGACGATTCGCTGCAAAGTCGAGATCGGCGTGGCTTACGGTTCGCCTACGCGTGAAGTTGCTCGATGGCTCAAGCAAGCAGCCGAGAAGCACGGCATCATTCGTAAGAAACCTGAGCCCTTCGTTTGGTTCACAGGTTTTGGTGATAGCGCTTTACTCTTTGAACTGCATTTCTTTATCGTTGTCCGCACACTCTCCGAGCGAATGCGTATCGAAAGCGACGTGCGTTTCATGATCGATCAGTTCTTCCGCGAAGCGGGAATCACGATCGCCTTCCCGCAACGCGATATGCACCTTGATACGCGGCGACCTCTAGAAGTTCGCATGATGCCAGAAGTTGTGGATCCCGAACCAGAGCCTGAGAAGCCCTCAATTGGTTCACCCGATAGTAAGGCGACTATACCCACGGGCATCACACCGGCCCAAGTGAAAGCGAGCCAGGCGAAGATTGCTAAAGAGAAAAAGGATGCGAAGGAAGCCAAAGAGGCAAAGGATTCAAAGGAGACAGGCTAGAGGACGACTCGTGATCCTCAGGCCAGGTTGCAACCTTAGCTCTGGAGCATCTGCAGATAGCTTTCGTAGCGGCGAAGGTTGATGTAGCCATCAGCCACAGCGTCTTTTACGGCGCACGGTTCTTCGTGGTCGTGAGTGCAATCAGGGTAGCGGCATTGGCTCACGTAAGGGCGTAGCTCACGGAAGAAGCCGTCGAGTTCTTCTTCGATAACGTCCCAAAGCTGAAATTGGCGAATGCCTGGCGTATCGACTACGTAACCACCGCTGGCCAGCGGAATCATTTCTGCCGTTGTCGTGGTGTGCCGGCCTTTGTCATTATCGGTACTTACGGTTTGCACTCGCAGCCCTAGCGACGGCTCAAGAGAGTTGAGCAAACTGGACTTTCCCACGCCCGATTGTCCGGCGACGGCCGACTGTCTGCCTGCGAGTATTGCTCGTAATCGTTCCATTCCCTGGCCGGTGGTCGCTGAAATCAATAGCACGCGATACCCAAGTTGCGCGTAAACTCCCACTAAGGGTTGCAACTCAGCCGGATCTATCAGGTCGATCTTATTGATGCAGATGACCGGCTCGATGCCATACTTCTCCGCGGCAATCAAATAGCGGTCGATGAGGTTCGGCTTCACGCGAGGTTCAGCAGCGCTCGCGACGATGAGCACCTGATCGACATTAGTCACAATGACATGCCGGCGACCGCGGCTCGTGCGACTAATGACACCGCGGCGAGGTTCGACGCGCTCGATAAAGCCTTCATCCTCGCCCTCTGGCCGCACCCAGACTCGATCACCGGCTGCGACGACATGCCGTTGGTCGGTGCTGAGCGTCTTCAGAAGGCGTCGCGTCGCACAATTTCTCAGCGTTCCGTCGGCCAATTGGACGACACTCACCAACCCTTGGACTCGGAGCACACGGCCTAAGCTGCACGCCTCTTGATCCACATCCAGCAACAGCACTTCCTCGCCAGAGGCATCTTCAACGAGTTCCGCACCGGCAACGGTCCGCTTGCGCGTGAACTCGCCCTTACCGGTGACACTTTGAGAACTAGCGGCATCTTCCGCGTCGGTCTTGCCCTTCTCGCTCGTCCAATCGTTCTTGCGAACGCGAACATTTCGATTCTTGCGGAAGTTAGCACGGACCTTTTTCTTCTTGCCCGCCATCAGAGTGAACTCACAGTCGCTGCTCTAAACGACGCTGCCCCCAGGCAAGGAGAACTCCAGCGGTCAGGTCGATCAAGATTGTACATGCTAGACCGGATCGTCGGGTGTCTTGATCTGTCCGGCACCGTCGTCAAGTACATTGTAACGGGAGGAACTCGGCTGGCTGCGTTTGTCGCCTGAGCCCGTTTTATCCGACTGCAACCCGGCCCGAGACAGGAGCGACTCTTGCAGGATCTCGTTCGGCAAGTCATCAGCTGGTGGTGGGCCAACAGCGCCAAGATCCGAAGGCGAGTAGCTCATTTCGTAGTGGTGTTTCGCCACGGAAAGCGTATCGCCCGGATCAACGCGTTTTTCTTGGACCCGAATGCCGTTCACCTTCACACCATTACGGCTGTTCTGATCTCGAACGTACCAGTAGCCCCCATTGATCATCAGGCGACAATGATGTGCCGAAACGTTGGCAAAGCGCAGCACGATATCGCAGCTTTCTCGCCGGCCAATAAGAAGTTGTTTCTTTTGAAGGGGCACAGGGTCTCCGCCCCCCTTAGGAACTAGTTCACCGTAAATGTTATTCATAATACTGATCGCTCATGCGGTTGAGCCTTGCCCCTGAAAAATAGATCCAAGCAATAACAAGCTTGAAGCGACTCGCTAGGAAATTTATCGCCCAAAAAGTATGATCTGAAACTATGATTACAAATGCTCCCACAACCGCTACTGTGAGCACCCGCAGATAAATTCCAGTCTGGCCAACCTCTACTCTAAGCATTCGCACAAGTGTCGTCAACAAAGCAGCTTACGACGAATCATGACCAACCGACGTGGCGGGCTGCCGGGCTGCGTTATTATTCCCTCAATCACTACCTTCGGGGGCAGTTCGGCGAGCGGGTTCAAAAGGTTAGCCTCGACGCCGGATTTACCTGCCCAAATGTTGATGGCACGGTCGCCAAAGGAGGTTGCACCTTTTGCGACAATCGCAGCTTCAGCCCCAGCCGCCGGTTGCCAAGAGCGGGTATCTACGGACAAATCGAGCAAAGCATTGATCGCATGAAAAACCGATACAAGAACTGCAAGTCTTTTATCGCCTACTTCCAGCCCGCCACAAATACTTACGCTCCAGTTGAACGCCTGCGCGGGCTTTACGAAGATGCCTTAACCCACCCTCAAGTCGTCGGCATGGCGATTGGCACCCGCAGTGACTGTGTCCCTGATGACGTGCTCGACTTGCTAGAGGAGTTCGCCGGACGGACAAATCTTTCTATCGAGTACGGCATGCAAACCATGCACGATCGCTCTCTGGAGTGGATGAACCGAGGTGAGAATCATGCCTCGTTTCTTGATGCTGTGGAGCGAAGTCGCGGGCGCGGCTTCGAGATGTGTGCCCATGTCATGCTTGGCTTACCCGGTGAATCTCACGAGGACATGCTCGCCACGGCCAAAGAGCTTGCCCGAGTGAACCTCGACGCCGTGAAAATCCACAACCTCTACTGCGTAAAAAACACTCGCCTCGCCGAACAAGTCGCCGCTGGCGAAGTAACGCTTATGGAACAGGATGATTACGTGAAGACAGTCGTCGACTTTCTTGAGTTGCTACCTCCGACGATGGTTGTCGAACGGACTAGCGGCGACGCACCGCCGGACTACTTCGTTGGCCCCGAGTGGTGCCTCGATAAACCAGCAGTCAAGTGCGCAATTGAGGCGGAGTTTGAGCGCCGGAATACGTGGCAGGGGCGGTCGTACTCTGCAAGTGGCGATGTGAACTGAGATAATCCGCGCGAGGCGTAGCTCGCGGGCTAGTTGGTTCAAACCTTGCGATTCTCTAAGAGTCAGTAGCCCGCGAGCTACGCCTCGCGCGGAAAAACGCAACAATCCTCTCAAGAGTGAATCCCTCTATCCGCATTCCACTTCAATCCACGATGTCTTGGCAAATACATCGTCATCAGGTAATCGAAATGCTCTTGCTCACTAACCTGCTTCCTTGACGCCCCTTCGGAGAGCCAGGTCTTTCTCTCCTGCTGTTCTTTCAAGTTAATCGTGATTGTTTTTTAAGACTGTTGCGTCGCTTCTGCTAAGCGGTGTTGTCAGACCAACTGACAAGTGCGTGAATGTGTGTTTGATCTGTGGCTACGTAGTGCAGTTGGCAATTGATGTGCTTGACTGCTTCCAGTACAGCGCTGATCACGAGCCGCTGCTCTGGCGACTTAAGAACCACCGTTGATTCCTTCATATTTCCTCGATACTTTTCTGCAAGTTGCGGATCACTTGGCAGATATCCCTTGCCACGCTTGACGAAACCACGAGGGTGATCGGGTAACCAGCTTCCATGAGCGTGATAGGTGAACAAGTAGCAAGGCATGATTTAGACTCCACTAATGATTGTGGCGATCACTGCCAAACGCAACTTTTTAGCGAGGCGCGCCGCGCGAGGCGTAGCTCGCGGGCTAGCTAAGATCAAACGCCAAACGAAGTCTTTAACACCAGTAGCCCGCGAGCTACGCCTCGCGCGGAAAGTATCGTCCTACTGTTCAAGCACCGATCATGCATGCACCTCGCGCTGCGTACTCCACTTCAGCCCACGATGTTTAGGCAGGGTTTCCGTCATGAGTTGCTGGAAATGGTGCTTGTCTTTGATCCGCTTGCGCGACGAGCCTTCAGAGAGCCAAGTCTCTCGGCCGCGCATCTTCTGAAGGTTTGCCACGATAGCTTTTCTCATATTCGCTCGCTGATCCTTCCAATGGCATGCGCCTTGCCAGCTCACCAACACATGAACGTGCGTGCGATCAGTCGCCACATAATGAATTTCGCAATTCTGAAACTGAGCCGCACGCGTGAGTCCCTCGATCGCAAGCTTTTGCTCTGCAGCTAATAGCCCGGTGCTCCGAATGGGTCTCCGCGACTGACTTCGAGCGATTCGACCCCGCTCAGCGCGACCTTGATCAGCAAATAGCGCTCGCTGATAGACGCCATCTCTTGACGCCTGGTAGGTATCGGAGAGCCAGCTTCCATGTGCGTGATAGGTGAACAAGTAACAAGGCATGGCCGTAATACTCCTATTGAGAGATACTTTTCCTCGACTTCACCAATGGTATACGTACGTTCAGTATCTGTCAATGATTTGGATTTGATCTTTCCCTGGGCACCGAGCGAGGCGTAGCTCGCCGGCTAGCTACGCCTCGCCCGGTGCTGCTCTAGCGAGTACGATATTCTTACCGCAGAGGGCTGGGCGATCGCCGGTTTGCAGGCAACTGCAGGCGGGAGGAAAGTCCGGGCGCCATAGGACAGGACGGTGGATAACGTCCACCGATCGTGAGACCAGGGATAGTGCCACAGAAAAGATACCGCCGATGGGGGCTGTTGGCCGCTGGCTCTTGGCTTTTAGCTTGTTGTTGGGGGGAATGTTCCCTTCACACAGGAGCCAGATGCCAAGAGCCAGCGGCCAACAGCCTCACAGGTAAGGGTGAAATGGTGCGGTAAGAGCGCACCAGCAGGCGGGGTGACTCGCTTGGCTAGGTAAACCCCGTCCGGCGCAAGGCCAAACAGAGAGCAGAGTCGGTCCGGCTCGTTACGACTCTCGGGTGGGCTGCTAGAGGCGTGCGAGCAATCGTCGTCGTAGAGGAATGATCGTCGCTTGCACCTCGCGTGTGAGTACAGAACCCGGCTTACAGGCCCTCTGCGGTTTTTTTGAGTTAGAAACCGAAACGTGTTGGTGGACGGCTTCAGGACTTAGACTCCGGGCTTCAGGTATTTTGCCGACAACCTACGAGCTCTGAAGTCTGAAGCCGGAGGTCCGACGCCCAAGCCCCCCTAAAGTGCTCCCTCTCCGACTGCTTTCCTCCTCGCAACTCTCAACCCTCCCCATAGTCAATGCCGCGTCCCCTCGGTTGGATCTGGGCTTCTCCCTGGACGGCTTTCGGCCTGTCGCTGGGAGTGATTGCTTTGGCGAGTGGCGGCCGGGTGCAAACTCGTCGGGGCATCATTGAGTTTCATGGGCGTTTTCTACGTTGGTTTCTCACTCACTTGCCGGGCGGGTCCTCGTTCAGTGCAATGACCCTCGGGCACGTCGTGGTGGGACAAACCGGAGCCGATCTCGACTCAGTGCGTGAACACGAACTGGTACACGTTCGCCAGTACGAACGCTGGGGCCCATTATTCGTGCCGGCTTACTTGCTTTGCTCGTTGGTCATTGGCTTGCGGGGCGGCGACGCTTATCGTGACAACCCTTTTGAACGCGAAGCTTACGAGATTGCACCATGATCGATGACCGCTTACTGCAAACCCGCGCGCGTGATTTCGACTGCATTGTGTGCGGCTCCTGCGTGGTGGATGTATTGGTTCGACCGGTGGATCTCTCCAAGCCTATTGGCGGTGGACGCTTGGTGCGCAGCGATCCGATGCAACTGGCCACTGGCGGTATTGTTTCGAATTCTGGCGTTGCACTCGCACGCTTGGGCATGAAACCCGCCGCGTTCACTTATGTCGGCAACGATGACTGGGCAGATATCATTCGCCAGCGGTATGAGAGCGAAGGCCTCGATGCACAGCACTTGCTCACTCACGAAACGGCACCAACCAGCACAACCGTTGTTCTGATCGATGAGGGTGGCGAACGAACTTTTTTGCACGCTGTTGGCGCACCGAAGAAGCTCAACAAGCACGCGTTTCTCGATCACATCGACCTGTTCGGGCGAAGCCGTGCGATGCTGTTGGGGTACTTTCCTCTCCTCCCTAATTTGCTGAACGACCTCCCCGAAGTACTGCAGGCGATACGAGAAACAGGTTGCGTAACGGCACTCGACACTGCCGGTGATGGGGGAAGTCTGAGTGACTTGGCGCCCGTACTTCCGCATCTCGACCTATTCGTTCCGAGTCTTGGTGAAGCGCGACATCAAACGGGACTGACCGACCCGAGTGAAATCCTCCAAGCATTCCGCGACGCAGGCGCCACGGGACTGCTCGGCGTGAAACTCGGCGAGCAAGGCGCGCTACTCAGTCCTACTTCCGATGAATTCCTGGACATCGCTGCGATCGCTCCTCCGGGTGAAGTTGTGGATACGACTGGTGCCGGCGATAGTTTTCTCGCCGGTTTGTTAACTGGATTGCTAAGGGGCCTTTCTTTTGAGGGTTCAGGTCGGCTGGCAGCGGCCGTGGGAGCCATGTGCGTTACCGGACTTGGAGCCAGCACTGCCATCGGCGACTACGCCGCAGCGTGCCAGTTATGCGGCTTGCCCGAGTCAGGGCTGCCCGAGTCAGGGCTGCCGGAGTGAGGGGCTCGATCCCTACTACTAGTTGGCCTGCCCTTTTTGGGTCACCCCACCGCGAGTTCGTCCCCGCTTGTAGGGTATGTAGAGCTCCACGAGGCGTACCCTGAGGCGCACCGAACCCCTATTCTCTGGTACGTACGCACCTGGGTTCTACACGACACGATTGGGTGGCGGTACGTAATCCGATGGCACCTTAAGAACTGGTACGCACAGCCGACGCTACTGAATCAAAACAAAGATGGACGTCCATCATTCGAGGGTAGCGGCACGATCCGTCGCTTCCGCTCTTTCGTCGGCCTGGGCAAGCTGCGTTCCGCGATCACTGCTACTCCGATGGGGTACTCAATTCCCGGGAAACAAGCAGCGATCGATCGCCAACTGCCTTGTTCAAATTGAGTTCCTCAACGTTTCGCAGCCCGCCGCTGCCTGCCGCCAAGCCGCCGTCGAACGAGAGCCATTCTAGCGAATTCGAAAGTGCGGTTCAGCAACGATTTTTGGCCACTTCTGCTGGTGTCCTCCCGTAGGGTGCTTTCGTAGGGTACTGACGAGTGGAGCGAGGCATACCAAATTGGCAATTCTCGGTATGCCTCGCGGAGCTCGGCAGTACCCTACGACACCTCGGTGCGTTACACGGCTAGGTAACGGCCATCTTCGAGTTGGCGGGCGCGGCCCAGGCTGGCCAGGGTTTCCAGCAGTTCCGCTCGACATTCCCTACAGCACCTGTGAATCGTCCTAAGCCTCAAACATTCTTCTTGACATCTACTGGTCAACCAGTAGGATGAGCGGAGCACCTACGGGTTGACCCGTAGTTAGCCTGTCGAAACGAATTCCTGCTGAGGAGAACTGCGATGCCCCCCACTGAACCGACCGAGCGTGAGCTCGAAGCGCTCAAAGTCCTATGGGAGCGGGAAGAAGCGACCGTCCGCGAAATTTTTGAAGCGATGAATGCTGGAGGAAACACGGGCGCCGACGGGCTCGCTTACACCACGGTGCTTTCTCTGTTGCAGGTGATGCAGCAAAAGGGACTCGTCGCTTTTCGCAAAGAGGGGAAAGCCCACGTCTATCGTGCAAAGATCAAGCGGGAACGCACCTTCCGGCAACTCGCCGGCGGTTTTCTGGAGCGCGTTTTCGATGGTGCCGTCGATGAGTATCTCGTCCACGCGTTGGAGTCTCGCAAATTGAGTGCCGACGAGCTCGATGAACTCGATGCAATGATCGCCGAGGCAAGGCGAACTGCTAAGCCAGCAATAGGAAGTAAGAAAGCGACCACCAAGACCACGAATAGCCAGCGCAAGGGAGGTTCCCGATGAACGATTCTTTCATGATTTGGTTGGCGGACTATCACCTGTTGGCTCTGGGTATGCTGTGCGCTGCACTCGTAACAATTCGAATATTGAAGCAATCATCGCAACGCTTGGCAATCGTGCGACCCACGCTGGCGGCGTTGGGCTTATTGGCAGTGCTGTGTACATTGCCAGGATGGTCGGTGGTAAATCTGCTTGAAGCTCCGGCTAAGCCGCAAGCGGCTGTAACTCCCTTGGCGGAACTTGTTGAACCGCTAAGCGCAGAGAATTCCGATTTTCTAGGTCGCAACTCTCGCTTGTCGGAAATGCCGACGACCTTGAATTCGACCGGTAATCACCAACCAAACCTTGCACAGTCACTTCCAGAGCTTGAAGCTGCTGCCGATTCGACTCACTGGACCACGTGGATTGGAATTGCTTACCTCACCGGTTCGGTGCTCGTGGTGCTGTGGCTTGGCGGGGGGATGATTGTCGCTCATCGGTTGCGTAGCGAATCCGAGGCGGCTTCAGCTACCTTGCAGAAAACTTTGCAGCACATCGGCGGCGCATCAGACGCTCCGATACTGCGTGTGACTGACAACATCGATACCGCGGTAGCTCTGGGACTTGCCCAACCGACGATTCTGCTACCCCGCTCAGTGGAAGCAAAACCCATCGAGCACAAGATAGCGATTCTTGCCCACGAACTAGCCCACGTCACCGGTGGCGATTTGTGGCTGTTGGCTGTTAGTCGTTGGCTATTGGTCATTCTGTGGCCGCAACCGTTGTACTGGGTGTTGCGTCGGCAAATGCGTCTCGACCAAGAAACCCTCGCAGACGCGGCAGCCGCTGAGGCGACTGATCGGCATGAGTATGCAGAACAGTTAGTCGTGCTGGCCCGCGAGAAGAAAGCCCGAGCGGGGGCGAAGACGCCCCGGCTCGCCGGAGCGGTCGGCCTGTGGGAAACGCGATCGCAACTCACGCGACGGATCGCGGTGCTGCTCGACGAAAAGCTGACCGTGCTGCGAGAGTGCTCGCGCAGGTGGCGCATGGTGTGTGCGGGGCTGGTTGGTCTGGCGGCAGTGGGGCTGTCGCTGGTGACGGTGGAACCGGGGCAGGTGGTGGCTGAGGAAGCGGTGGCTGAGAAGGCGGTTGAGGCGAGCGATGCTAAGCCAAGTCCACCAGAGACAGCTCAATCGAACTCAGCCGAAGCTACCACCAAAAAAGCAGAACCAACGATACACGGCAGGATCGTGGACCAGCATGGCGAGCCTGTTGAAGGAGCAAAAGTCGGGCTTGTCATTGACGAGGATGACAATTGGAATGTTGCTCCCGATTTTCGGGGTAGATCAACCACCAATGGTAAGGGGGAGTATTCGATCTCCTATGATCCGGCCATTCGCAGGGAGTTGGGAACCGTTTGGGCCTATGCAGAGGGCTACTCGCCTATGCGGCCAAATAGTGTGGGGCTGATAGTTGGTCTCGAAAAAAGCAAAACGGTAATAGCGCTCATCCCTGCAAAGCAAACGACCTTCCAATTAATCAACGAACAAAAGCAACCAGTGCACGGAGTTCGCGTGAAAGTTAAGCGAGTCCAACCACCGGAAAGCGTCGCTTGGCTGATTCCAAGTAGTTGGTCCGAGGAGTTCGCAGCAACGACTGACAGCGACGGTCTCGCCACGATCAATTCGACGATACCTGAGTCCGTCAAGGAAATTGAGCTTATCTCGCCTCAGATAGGGACAGTCAAGTTCAACAATAATTATTTCCTCAATGCGAAAACGGCTAGGGAGGGACCTCATCACGTAATCCCTGTGCCCGAGGCAGGAACATTAGAAGGAAGAATTACCGCTAGTGAAGAAGCAGCTCCCAACCAGCCTACTCTTGAATTAGTAACCGAAATCGAGGGAAGGGAGTTCTTCGGAGGTGCCTATGGGCTAGCTACCGTCATACCTAATGTCGAGGGGCACTTCAAGGTTCCTGCAATCGCCGCTGGGCGACTAGGCGTAACTCCCGAACTGGACCTGGCGCAACCTTGGAGAATGGAAGCTACTGCGTCTCTCGAAAAATATGACCTTCAAGCAAATCAAACGAATTCGATCAACCTACCAATCATTCGTGGCACGCGGGTCTTCGGCACAATTCGTAAAGGCGACACTGGCGAGGGCTATCCGAGCTTTCGATTGGCCATCGTGTCTGGGCTCTCAAAGCGTGGCCGATCAAGCACTGCTCAATCGATTGACTTGAAGACCGAGAAAGACGGGCGCTACGAAGCTTATGTTTTACCAGGGTATGTCGAGACGGTTTTGCACAGTTCGCCCAGGGACTATCAGCATGTCGAGTGGTGGAAACCTAACGAGGAACGCATTGGAGGGATTCAAGGAAATAGGCACGAGGTACCAAGCAATGTGGAAGAATTTGAATTACCCCCGATAGAGTTAGTTCCCACCGTAAAGGTTGCCGGAAAGCTAGTTGATCGCACTGGCAAGCCGCTCGTTGGCTGGTCCGTTTCCGGGTTTCCAGGACGGGATGCGGTGATGAACAGCTTTGCAGGCGTTCACACCAACCAGGACGGCAAGTTTAGCGGACTGGTACCTGAAACCGTTCCGCCGACCGTTTGGCAAGCCAGCTTCCGTGATTGGTCGGACGAGTACGATTTCGAGGACATCGAGTACGAACCTAAAGTCATTAGTGAAAACCCGCTTGTGCTTCGAGTTAATGTCGATGGGCAGCCTGGTGCAAGAGCTGACAAGGCACGACTGGAAAAGGAGCCTAGCGAATACAGGTCCAACAAAGTAAAGCCAGACAATGCCGCTACCAGACCCGGCAACCTTGACTTCGTTCCTCATGCGAATGCGAAGACAATAACCTATGAGCAATCTTCAGAAACCGCCAACCGCTTCGTCGTGACCTGCCAGGACGAGAGAGGCGAGCCGGTCGTTGGTGCTGAGGCAACGCTCTACCGCTACGATTCAGTGGACGGGACGCAAGAGAAACTCTCTACGAAGCAAACCGATGCTGACGGCGCTGTTGCGTTCTCTGACTTCATCTCCGACGAAGCAATGAAAGAATGGAAACGACGATTCCAGGAACAGGATTTCCCCGCCAGGATGGGTGGAATGTACGTCATTGTTGTCGAGAGCAAGGGATTAGCGATCCAGGTGACGGGCAGCGGAGAATTTCATTTGTCGCGACAAGGCGTGAGCCAAGAGCTGACAATAGGTCCAGCCGCGAAACTCAGCGGGCGAGTGCTCAACGAACAGCGTAAGCCGGTGCCCGGAGCAACCGTTTCTGTCGGAAGTTGGGCAAGGGCTTTCCAGCTACCAGGATTCAACAAGACGACGACCGACGAGCAAGGACGATACGCTTTCGAGAACTTGCCGAGCTTCGACATGGCGGCGGCGTTGAAAGCAAATGAAGATACTGGAGGGAACCTAGACTTTCTAGCTGACGATGCACCACCACGTTCTTTGCAATCGCGCAAGAAGAAGGTGGATCTGTTCGGCTCGCAAATCATCGTCACGCATCCCGACTATGCGTTAACGCATGAAATCGCGGGCGACATTCCAGGTAGCTACGACGCAACACTAAAGCGCGGCGGCGTTGTCACTGGTAAAGTCGTGCAACTGGCCGATGGAGAGGCTGCGCAGAATATTCCTGTCAGAATCCAAGGCGAGTGGCACGGGGCACCGGCGAAAAGGGAAGATCGCAGAGCGCGAGTTCAAAATCGCCTTTCTCCCTATCTTACGACCGCAAAGACTGACGATCAGGGGCGATACCGCTTTGCAAACGTCCCCGTTGGGGAATATAGCGTCGTACCAGCAGTCGAGTCCCTCGAAATTGCCAAAGCCAAGTGGATCGGCCACAAGCGAGGCGCTATTGCAGTCGAGGCAGGCAAGACGACGGAGGTCGAGCCGCTCAAAATCGGCCTAGGTGGAACCGTTCGCGGGCAGTTGATCGATGTCCAGACGGGTAAGCCACCGAAGCTCGATCCCAACGTAGTTGATGTGACCATCATTCTGCAATTGGAAGATAATTATCAAGGCTTCTCGGCAAGCAACGTATCCCTGAGTAATGACGGGCGGTTTGAAGTTCCCGCACCGCCAGGAAAGTTCAGTGTCATGGTTTTTGTGCGATCAATAGATGCGGGCTTAGCAAGCACTCGTACTTACTTGTACCGAAGCACCTCCGATTCGTATCGCACGGATCGTATGCTAGAAGTGCCTCCAGGAGAAACTTTGGATGCCAAGATCAACGTGTTTTCCGAGGCAACGATGCAAGCAATGCAGCAGCACATCAAACGGGGCTACGAGAGCTACGGAGAAGCTGCTGTTGAGGCGTTTAATAAGGCTTTGGCAATCGACCAAAACGATATGAATGCCTTGCGTGGACTGGCGAAGGCGTTCGTAGAAGTGGGCAATTTCGAGGCGGCTGTGAAAACACAGGAGAAATTGATCAAACTTTTTGGACGAAAGAATCCGTACTATGAGAAGCAGTTGGAAGCCTACAAGGCGGGCAAGCCTTTTTGGCGCGAGCAGCCGGCATTCAAGTAGCGTGTCTTCTCCTGGAATCGCAGGCCGCGTTTGCTCAGGATTCTACCGTTCCGACCCAAGCTCCACCGTTCCGACCCAAGATGGGTCGGCTATAGCCGATCCATCTTGGATCGGAATTGCTCGCACCAGCGTTCCGGCAAACCCCTCGAGCAGCGCCTACCCGATGATTCACCCCAATAGCCGCGGCTCAACGAGCTGCCGGTGTGCAAGGGAAAAATGCAGAGAGCGAGCAAAGGTATTCCCCTCAAGGGCTCCGGTCGAGGCGTAGCTCGACGGCTATTTGGCTTGATTCGTGCGTTCACGTTTCCTGCTAGTCTCTCGACTCACCGCAGCTAGCACCGCAATCAATCTTGCGTAGTTCTGGCGGTTTGGGGTACTCTGCGGACTCGGTATGTTGGCGACAGCGCCACCCGCAAATTGTGCAAGGACGCATGTGATGAAGATTAACGCTCTCGAAGCCCTCGGTTCGTCTCAAACGCAAAGCCACCGACTGGGCGATTTCTCGCCGCAGCTCACGGCCATTCATGGGCCGCAGCGCTCGGGAAAGAGCGCGTTGTTCGACTTGGCGGCCACGCTGCTGTTTGGGAAAGACCCTGATGCTCGGTCGCGTTACTCCGGCCGGCGAGAGGTGCGCGGCGATGCTTATGAAACCCACTCTACAGGGCTCAATAGTGGATTGGTCGAAGGTTCGCTCAGCATTTCCAGCCAGCGGGGCAACTTCACACTTCGCCGGGAACACGATGGAACCCGAGAAGGGCGTTTAAGTCTCTCAGCTGAGACAGGCGGCGCGGTAGATCAGGGTACGATGAGCGATCTGCTCGCAGGGCTTTCTCCGCAGTTACTTTCGCAACTCTATGCGATTGACTTCGCCGATGGTGCACACATTCAACCGCTGCTGAGTAGTCAATTTGCAAGCGACTTTAGCCAGGCACATCGGACTGAAACCAACCGCAGAGAAACGGGCCCAAGGACGGCAAACACCGTTTGCCGTGACCACACGCCCACCTCTCAGGCAGGCACTCGCACGACAGAGATCGACCGCCGCCTCGTGGACCAATTGGTTGTGCGTCGCGACGAGTTGGCTCTGCAGATCGAAAAACAAATTAGTGAGGGACGTCGGGATAGCTCAGAAATTGAACGCGAGCTGACGGAGTTGGATCGCGTGCTGGGTGAGAAGAAAACCCAAGAAGATCAACTACGCGGCGAATTGCAGCGATTGGCCGGTCACCTGGCGACTGTTGAGTCGCGTCTGCGCTACTTCTCTATGGAAGCGACCCTGCGCCGTGGGCCGCAAATCGACTCGGCTGAGCATCAGGCACAATTGGCGGAGCTCGATGCAGAAATCGCTCGCTGCCGGACAACGCTTAGTGACTTGCAATCGCGCGAAGCGGTCGTGCGACGCGATCTGGCAACCGTGCATGCCGACGGCACCGCGGACAACGCGGCGAGTCTTGCGGATCAACGCGTGACCTTGAGCGTGCTCGAACGACTGATGGACGACCTTGATGCGGAGACGGCCCTGCTGGCACGGGCACATGAGCCGGGACGCTGCATTGCTCCCGAAGCTCACGCACGGATCACACCGGTAGCGGAGTTACTACGTCAGCAAATGTATACCCTGTGCGGACAACTAACCGAGCAAGAACGTGCCGCAAGACGTCGTCAATTGCATGCTGAGTCTCGTCACTTATCGCGTTCGCAAAGCGATTTGAGCGAGCAGCTAGAACATCTCTTAGAGCGACGGCAAGAGCTAACTCACGAGGCGCAATTGGCTGGTCAACCAGTGATGCTGCTGCCGCAGTCGCCGGTGGAGCAGCACTGCCAGTGTGAGCACCATCGTGAGTTCCTGAGCGAGAGCGAAGCCATGCTCCTGGGGAGTTCCCAGCGGGGACGCTTTGAGGAGACTGCCGAGACGGAGCGTCACGAATTGCGCCGACGTTGCGATGATGTCGAGAGTAGCCTGCAGCGCATCACTCGCGAACGAGCCGACTTGCAACAGCGCTGGGATGCTCTGCAACAAGAACGAGCAGCGCTCCTCGGCCGAACGTCCGTCGATGCCCTCCGCGAAGAATTGCGTCGCTGTGAGGAAGAATTGAAAAACACGTTGAGCCGCCCTGCTGACTTTGCCACCCATCGTACGGGTGTTTGGCGTGCTTCGGACGTTTTGGCTCAACTCACCAACGGACGACTTAACCAGATCCGCTTGCCACGCGATGGTAGCCAGCCGACCATAGTTAGCCGCACCGGCCAAACTCGCCAGTTGAGCGAACTGAGCGCCGGGGAGCACGACCAGGTGGCACTTTCGATAGTGTTGGCCATGATCTCCTCGCATAGCGCAGACGGCACTCACCTACCTTTGCTATTGGACGAGCCGTTCTTGCGACAATCGTCCACCGACACCATCGCAATGGCAAGCGTGCTCGACGAGTTTGCTCGCGGAGGGAATCAAATCGTGGTGTTTACTGGCGATCGCGACGCGGTTCGTCATTTCGAATCGCTACGAGTATCAGTACGTTCGCTCTCTGAGAAACGCGAATCCGCACGACCTGAGCCTGTTGTCGCTAGACCCGTGCGAACTGAAACACCTGAGCAAACTGAAACCAAGTTGGAGCGACACATCGTTCGCGAGTCAGTCGACCCGGCTACCCTAAGTGCTGAGTCGGGCCCTCGGCTGCGAGTCAGAAGTGAGTGGACACAGACGGACGATTCTCAGCAGATCTACTACTTGCAAACGGATGCCTCCTTGACGGAATTCCCCGTCCTGGGCGTAGATACGCAAGCTAAATTCTCTGCCTTGGGAATCGAGACGGTTGCCCAACTGCTAGAAGCCGATTGTGACTGGGTTGCCGCCAAGCTCGATCTTCCGCACGTATCCGCGAAGACAGTACGGCTTTGGCAATCGCATATGAGCCTCATGTGCTTTGTGGCTGGCGTGGCGCTCGACGATGCCCAGGTCCTTTCCGCCTGCGACATCGACAGCCCGGCCGAGTTGAGTGGCATGGATATCGATGCGGTTGCGACGCTCATCGAAAGGTTCCTCACCAGCGAACGTGGGCGGCGCTATGCCGCGCTGCGGCGGCGCTACTCGCGCGAAAGCTTATCCAATTGGCAAAGCAATTCACGGAGCAGTCGCAGCAATTGGGAGCGTTACACGTCGCGCTGGAACAACCAACGTTCGGAATCACGACGTTCGCGAAGTGAGCGAGAAGGCAAGCGTCGTTCCAAACGAAGTACTGAACAAAGTAGCCAGAAAGGGGAGCGTAGAGAGCGTCAATCAACGCGTTCAAGCTCTAGCCGGAAGCGGACCACTCGCCCGGCCAAAGAGTTGCGATTCCTCTTGGAAAGATCGAGCCAAGTGGCCGACGCGCCGTCGATCGGTCCCAAGACAGCCGAACGCTTAGCATCGGTTGGTATCCGCAGCGTGGCCGACTTGCTCCATGCGGACGCTGCCTCAACGGCTGAGGAGCTCGACGTGAGCCACATCAAGGCGGAAACCATCGCCACTTGGCAGCATCAAGCACGCTTGGTGTGTTGTATTCCCGAGCTGCGCGGTTACGGCGCCCAGTTGCTTGTAGGTTGTGGGTTGACCGAACCAAAGCAGATTGCTGGTGCGACTGAGGAAGAGCTGTTCCGCAAGATCCGTAGTTTCAGCCGCACGACAGCGGGCCAGCGTATCTTGCGTGATGGCAAGGTACCCAATCGGGACAAGATCGCCGAGTGGATCGACTATGCCGGCCACATGCGACCGTTAGAAGCCGCGTGAAGAGGCTAGCGTCGAGCGTTCGAGGACCCACCCAACAGAAACTCGCCTTCTCAAGATTGTCGCTTGCGTGGCAGGGCCATGCAGACAATGGCGACCACTGCGAGCACGCAAATTGAAAGCGTCGTCGGTTCTGGAACGGCAGTGAAATTGGGAGTCGCACCTTCGCCGGCTCCAAAGTTCTGCTGCCAGATAAGGAAGTCCAGGCCGTTGGAGCTTCCATCGCTGTTGGCATCGCTGTAAGCGTTGAGGCCGAAGTCTCCTTGCCATTGGGTGAGGTCGGCACCGTTGACAGTGCCATTGCCGGTGAAGTCGCCAGGCGTGGGTGGTGCCGCAACGCTCCAACCGATGTCTGTCAGTCCGGCCGCGTCTAGATCGGTCCAGAGTTTTCGCGTCCCCGTAGTGATATTAGGGTCCATGGCTGCTTCTTGCAGTGTGCTTGTACCGTAGACGGTGCTCTGCGTATTCGGTGTCCAATGACCGTCGGAAACCGCCGGGCTTGCTCCATCGTTAGCCACATATGAGGCCGCTCCCGTAAAGAATCCGTTGCTTACAAGAGCGTTCCACTCTGGGGAAGCTCCCATGCCGAGTGCATGACCAAGTTCGTGCAGGGCAACGGAGAAGAAGTCGTTCTGAGAATTGGAAGTAGGCGGTACGGTGTGGTCGTAGTGCCAGTTCGCACTGGTATCGAATGTTGCCTGTCCTCCCCAACTTGCAAATTCGCTCTCCGGATCGCCTCTTGTGTATACCACTGGCTCAAAAGAATCTTTCTTTGCGTTGTACTCAGCAATTTCATTGCCGTACAAAGTACCCGATCCTTCGAGAGATCTTGCCCAACTGCCCGGTCCTCCAATACCAAGTGTACCTATGTTTCTCGCTCCAGCATAAATGCGATACTCATCCGAGACGACACCACCCTCGGTTAGGACAACTCCCGACCCTGTCGATGGATTGGTGAAGTTGAAGGACCATGTGAAGGTCGACTCAGCTCCAACGAATGGTTCGGGAATCGTTACCGGCTCAAACGTGTCGTTGAGAATCCCAGAAAAGTAATCTGCAGCAGCTTCCAGAGCATTCCTTGCCAGCGTCCCGGAAGCTGCTCCGTCGGGATTGCCCGAGCCGAAGAAACTGCTCGAGTCATAGGTATAATCGATGTTGATGTCGATAGCCCTAGCGACGTCTCCCAAACTTGCGAACGTTAAGAATCCTACAAGCAGGCAGCAGCTCATCCTTGCGCAAATCGCGCGCGCTCTCAATCGCAAATCCATTCTCGTTCCCCTCGGTTCCGATGATGCTGCCAGCTACGAACTCGATTGGCTCCCCCGAGCCGGCAGCCATTTAAGATGCTTCTTGGCTTGCTCGCAGTTTAGGCAGGAACTCGCCCGGAGGCAACGATCTGCCAAGCGCGACGCAGCAGAAAAACACGCAGCCAAGTGTGCAAACAGAAAAGGCCGGTTACTTGACGCAGTACGCTGCGGTTAGCCGTGACATTGCTAGCTGTCGCGCTAGCAACATTTTCAGACGGCAGCGGTAATGACATCGTTTGCTAGAGGGCCTCAGGTTGGCCAAGGGCAAGTCGATTTCGGCCGAATCCTCGTCAGTCAGACAATTCGCCTGCCGAAAGGGGCTCGCTGAGAACTGGCTGGTAGCCGACTTTCAGGACTTGGCTGTCCTGCTTCACAGAGGTTGGCGCCAGCTGAGCGGGCGCGAGAGGCTGCGTGGCAAGTTCGCTTGACGCAGGCACAGCTGCAGGCGTGGCAACTGTTCTGGTGGGCAAAAAGGGATCCGCCGTCTCGGCCACTCGCGGAGTGTTTTTGCAACCAACGAGCAGCACTAACGACAGGATGAGCACAGGCCACAATGCGCTCAGTCCTGTGACATGAAGTCCCAATAGCGTAGGGCCGCTGGCCGAACTTTCGTAGGTATCTTCGATGTAGTGTATCATGGCGATCTTCCTTGATCGACAGTGGCATGAGCGGTTACTTGATCACGAAGCGAATCGCCACGAGGACGAGCGCGCAACGAGGGCGCACCTTATCTCTGGTTATCGGCCGGACGATCGGTACAATCCACCCAGATTAATAAAGTAGAGCCCTGAGCACGCTCAGCGGCGAAATGGTGGTGCTAGGAAGCGTAAGCAGTGCGATGGGTGACTAGAATTCTGCACCTTCCATCTCCAGGAGCCGACGCTTCATCGCTAGGCCCTGACGGGCGGAGTAGCCTCCTAGGCCGCCGCCTGCTGCTAGTACGCGATGGCAAGGGATGACCAGCGGCAATGGATTGCTGCTCATCACCGAGCCCACGGCACGTGCTGCCCCTGGGTTGCCCACTTTGGCAGCAAGTTGACCGTAAGTGAGCGTCTTGCCGCGGGGAATCGCACAACATGCGGCGATCACACGTTGCTGGAAACTTGTTCTTGGGTACGAATAAACTGGCATTTTAGAGAAGTTGACCGCTTCGCCTGCGGCATAGTCGGTGAGAACTTCGAGGACTTCGTCTGCAGCGACGTTGCCCTGGGTGCCTCCAGCCGGCTCAGGAAGATCGCGCATTTGCCGGCGAACGTCTCTCTCTGCGGCGGCAGCCGACTTGTGACCGAAAGCAATCGCTGCCACGGCACCTTCCGCTACGCCAACGGCCATGCCCCCCAAGAGGGTTGTCTTTGAAGAAATCTCGACTTCTGCGAGAAGATTCGTGCTCATTCGGATGCTCTTTCGAGTCGAGGACTTGCCTAGAGTGGGTTCGCTAGCGAGGGCTGTTGCTACTTTCGTCTTTGACACTCGCTAGCTGATAATTTGACACTCGCTAGCTGATAACTTTATACTTTCGGGGAGCGCCTCGCAATTACCGCACAAGCTTATCGCACTTGAACGAGCTCGGGACGACCCGGCTCGCCACTTCGTGACCTAACTAATGCCTATGAATCCTTACGCACAGCTTTCTGACGACTACTATTTGAACTTGAATCTCACCACTGAGATGCCGCTGCCGAAGGGGCGGGAGCCAGTGCTGCACTATTTTGAGCAGGTTCAGAAGAAGTACCCGCAAATGCGGAACTTCAGTACGCGCGACAAAGACAGCTTCCTGTTGGAAGAGGACAAAGATCGCGGCGACTACTGCTGGGCTTCCGTCGAGCAGCGCCGGCTATGTTCAGGCCAAGTGAATCCGGAAACGCCCGAACAAGCACTCAAGCAACACCGTCACATTTTGGACATCGCTCCCTACGCACTTTCGCTCAGCCCACTTGATTGCGAGGCGTTGGACATATTCATGGGCTTCGACTTCAGCTATCGGGGCAATCAGAACCAGCTCTTGGCTGAAACGCTTGGTGTTTCGCCCGCAATGGAACAATTGGCGAGCATCCCCGGCTCGAAACTCATTCATCACGAGCCGAGCCTCACGGTGGCGCTCGACGAAGATTGTCGTCTGCAATGCCGTATTGGTTTTGAGTCGCGCACGACCGAGTACCAAATCCGCAGCGGTGAATACACCGACGACCAGCTGAGCGTCTACATCACCGCGCGCCACTACGGCAGCTTGGAAGCCGGGGTGAGCTACGTGGAGATGCTCAACCGGCTGTGGGAAGTTTGCCAAGAGGTTGTGGACAACTACGCGGCAGAGGCGATCTTGCAGCCACTGTCTCGGGCGATTTCTTTAGGCTAGGCTTTAGGTACTTAGGCTGTAGGCTTTAGGGCTTCTTAGTTAAGGTTTTCTCCGAAGTGACCTAATTAGGCCACCCAAAACCTTGCTCGTTTCGCAAGCGAGAGAATCTGCTCTTTCGACATCTGAAGCACGAAGAAAGCCCAGTCGCTTAGCCAATGAGAGTTGATATTCGACTTCTCTAACAGAGCCATATGCGATACCTAGAAATCGCAGATAGTCAGCCTGCGTTGGCCGGGCACAGCCCTCAACGATATTGGAGGCAACTGACACAGCAGCTCGACGGAGTTGCGAAGTCAGTCCGAACTGCTCCTCCTTCGGGAAGTTCTTCGTCACTTGATACACGAGCAGTGCCAATTCATCGGCTAATTCAAAAGCACGAAGTTGTGTATGGTCACGCATATCTAGATGGCTAGCACGGGATCCCTGCAGCCTACAGCCTACAGCCTACAGCCTACAGCCTAATCCCCTAACAACCTCTGCACACTCTGAATCAATCGATCCATCGGAAACGGTTTGCGCACGTAATCGTCCACGCCTAGCATTTCTGCATAGGCTTTGTGGCGGTTGCCTTCGTTGGCGGTGATCATGATGATCCGCTGCTTTTTCTCGCCGAGCTTTTTGAGACGCTCCAGAACGAGGAATCCGCTGCGTTTGGGCATCATCATATCGAGGATCACGAGATCGGGGCTCTCGCGCTCGATCAGAGCGAGCCCTTGGTTGCCGTCGCGGGCGATGAGTACTTCGTAGCCGTTGGCCTCGAGCGCCAGGCGGAGAGACTCGATGATTTCTGCATCGTCATCAACGAGCAGGATTCGCTTGCTAGCGCTGCTTGACTCGTCGGAAGCTGCTTTCTTAGCCATGTCTTTATTTCTCAATATGATGATCACCCACCACGGCGGGAGCCCGCTGCTGGCAAAGTGAAATTGCGGAAATCAGCAGTCCCCCAACTTACCCAGGAGAGGGGATTTTTCAACCGGGAGTCGGTCGGCAGCCTTGGTGTTTCGCCATATTGGCACCGTCTGTGGCATCGACGCTAGCCGCAGAACGAGGGTAGGAGGATACTGAGCGTTCCGTTTGACCTTCCCTGAACCCCTTTTAACTATCCTCGAGCATGAAGAAACCCGCCAACACGGCTGCCCAGTTCGCCGATATTGCCTACCAGCCGCAGGACCCAAAGACATATCACCCGGCGATCGGCCTGATCGGCTGCGGGGCGATCACTGAGTACCACCTCCGGGCCTACAAGAATGCCGAATATCAAGTCACTGCCCTGTGCGACCTCGACGTGAAGGCTGCCGCGGCCCGACGAGACGAGTTTTTCCCGGATGCGGCAGTCTTTTCAGACCACCGCGAGCTGCTTGCTGACAAGAAGATCGAAGTGGTTGATGTCACGACCCACCCAGAGGTTCGCGGTCGGTTGATCGAGGAGTCGATCGCGGCAGGAAAGCACGTGCTAAGCCAGAAGCCATTCGTGCTGGATCTCGATGAAGGAGAACGCCTCGCCAAGCTGGCAGAAAAAAAAGGCGTGAAACTGGCGGTGAATCAGAACGCCCGCTGGGCACCACACTTCAGCTATATGCGAGAAGCGGTCTGGGCAGGCGAGATCGGCCAGGTCGCATCCGTGCATTGCGGTGTGCATTGGAACCACGAGTGGGTGAAGGGCACGCCGTTCGAGAGTATCTATCACTTGATGCTCTACGATTTCGCTATTCACTGGTTTGATTTCCTGACAACAATCATGGCCGGCGATGGGAACAATAGGGAAGAACCAACGCGAGTATTCGCATCGACGACAAAGTCACCCACGCAGGAGATCAAGCCCGCCCTGTTGGCCCAGGTGGCCGTGGAGTATCCAACCGCGCAAGCGACACTCGTGTTCGACGGGCACACCGAACATGGCCAACACAATCACACCTTTATTTCTGGCACCGAGGGGACCCTGCGCAGCAGTGGCATCGACGAGAACCGCCAAACCGTGCAGTTCAGCAAGCAGGGTGGCACGTTCTCGCCCGTGCTCGAAGGGATGTGGTTCCCGGACGGTTTCCACGGCACGATGGGTGAGCTGCTGTGTGCGATCGAACAGAAACGCGAGCCGTCTAATAGCGCCCGCAACAACTTGCACAGTTTGGCTCTCTGCTTCGCAGCCATCGAAAGCGCCCAGCGGGGCGTGCCGGTTGTGCCCGGTACAGTTCGCAAGTTGCCGGAGCCGCCTTGGTAGGGGACAACTCTACCATGCACCCTTACCAGCCTCATGTCGATTACGTGCGTTTCGAGCGAAAGTGCTCGCTGAACAGTGAGTACGCCGCCAAGATTCCGTGCATTGCCGCAACAGAACGAATCGATTTGCATTCGCATGTCATGTTTTTCATTGGCGAGAATGGCACAGGGAAATTCACACTGCTGGAAGCGATTGCGGTGGCCAATGGGTTCAATCCCGAGGGAGGCACGCGGAACTTTAGCAACACGACTAAAGACACCCATGCTGATCTTTATAATTGGATCAAGCTAGGACGTGGCGCACGTGGCAAGCGGCGCAGCGATGGGTTCTTGTCCATTTGACGCGAGTACTCTTTCAAAGGGACCCGCTTTCGGGGCGCCGGTCCATTTTTCCGTTATGTCTTTTTCGTCTTTTTCAAACCCAAGTCCGGTTTTTCTTTGCGGTCAAGCATGTCCATGAATTTAGCAAAACGCCTCTGTCTGGTTTCAGGTTTCTTTGCACTTATCAAACCGTACGCGATGACATAGCGATTCGATTTATTGAGCGTTTCATAAAACTCCTTCGCATCCGGCTTACTCTCCAGTGCTGCCAGGAAATCCGCTGGCACTTTCATTTCACTTGCTGCAGAAGCGTTCTCCCACCGACCGTCCGCCTTGGCGGCGCGCACCTGCACGAGTCCTGACTCCATCATCTGGCCTTCGCTTATCAGACGCTCCGCGTGCGCTCTGTTCCTTTTTGACCAGTTGCTTCTCGCTTTTCTTGGGGTGACCCGTTGGAGATAGGCTTGCTCATCGATTGACTTCTTGATGCCGTCGATCCAGCCCCAGCAGAGCGTCTCAATCACGACATCGTTCCAAGTCACGCTCGGAATCCCAGTCTTCTTCTTGAATAGCTTCACCCACAGCTCACTTTCGGTGGCGTGATTCACTTCGAGCCACCGACCGAGATCTTTCGGCGACTGGAAGGTCCTGATTTTCGCTGGATCGGGTTCAGGCATGAAGCAAAATAATCCGCTGGCGAAACGGCCAAGTTCTCTGTGTTGCACTGTCTTGTTCTTGCGCAGTCTTACTGGACGCGATTGTCAGCCCACTACTCAGACATGTCGGCGAACATCTTCTCGGCCGCTATTTGAATCTCCTCCGGCGACATCTCACGGAGCTGAGTTGCGATTCCCCATTCGTGGCCGAATGGGTCACGGACGCGTCCAAATCGTTCACCCCAGAACATATCGGCGGGTTCCATGAGAACAGTCGAACCATTGGTTTTCATGGCTTCAATCATTCTATCACAGTCATCGACGTAAAGATGAATCGCGACAGTTGTACCGGCAAGACGCGTGGGGCTTGGGGTGCCTCCATGTTCCGGGAGTTCTTCGCTAACGAAGAATCGAGCGTTGCCAACGCGAAACTCGCAGTGCATCACACGCCCGTCCGGCATGTTGAGCAGCAGATATGGGGCAACGCCGAACACATCGGTGTAAAACGCGACTGCCTTGGTGGCATCAGTGATGCTGAGGTACGGGATGAATTCGCTGGGCGTCGGTGATGGCATGTGTGGTGAGACCGTCGTGCTCTATCGGAAGCGGATTCGTGTTTGCAACATAACGTCCAAGATCACCGGGCGGGCGGAACAACGCGAGTGATCGTGGAAAAACAAACAACGTTAAACGAAGCGAACGACGTGGAAAAACCGAAAACGTAGCCCGCTCCGGTGCGTCGCACTGTTATACGGCATTTCTGCATCGGGACAAACCTTACGTGAAAACAAGTTCGTGGGGAATCGTGAGCTTCTTGCCATCGTTGTCCTTCGACGACCGTTCCATCATATCGCAAAACTCATCGCAGCGCGCAACGGGCACAGGCATATAGACGAATTGGTTTGTGACCGTTTCTTTGCGGAGCAGCAGGATCACAAGGAAGAATTCGACGCCGTTGACGTTGCCCGGCACAATTACATAGGAATCGCGATACGGAAGTGAACCATCGCGGAGTTCACCGATCAACGACTCAAGGCGCGGATGTTCAAGCGTGGAATCACAGATTCTCCTTCGGATGACCTGCACAACTTCATGATTGGCATACTCGTAGCCGAAACATTTGAAAACGGCCAAGTAGGCGCACCGAAGTAAACCAGTTTGAAAATTGTTTTTATTATAGCCGTAAAGCAACGTGAGGTTTAGTTCGCCAACGTTGCCAGCCTTGGCATCATCTTGCATCGCTGATACTTCGGCGGGATTTGATGCCTTGCCCACGATGTTGATGTTCTTGTAGCCATCGCCCCATTCAACATTGGCAACGACTTCCTTGCCGAGGACCTTGAGTTTGGCGGGGATGGTCCCGTGCCCTTTGAAGCCATCACGAAGTTTTTGAAACTGAGCAAGATGTGAATCGAACGAACTTCCGTGTTCATTGTTGCATTGAGTACATGTCAAAATGCAACGTTTTCCGCCGACGGACCCCGGCATGATATGTTCAAGTGACAAGTCGTCGAACCGAGTTTCTTGCCAGCAAAGTGGGCAAATGAGGGAATCTTGGTGCGTCGTTTTAAGATCGGCGGCGGCAAGGCTTTTTCGGTAATGGTCAAATAGCGATTCCTTTTGACTCGGAGACATCGCAGGCATCCATTCAGTGTGCGGGCATAACGTAAATGGCTCAGTTGCCGACCGCCCGCGGGGGTAAACGGACGACTCAAAGAAAATCAGGACTCGCGGGCGTCGCTCGTCAACCGCAGCGGTTGGTTAGGTGCCGGCCCGTTGATAGCGGGCTGCTGAAAAAACCATGATAATCCCCAAGACCAACGGCACAAAGAACCAGTTGCTGTCTTGTAGAGCCCTATATTTCCACCAGAGATGCAGGGACGCCGACAAAGCCATCGTGCCCAAGCCAAAGATTGTGCAGGTCTTTCGCCAAGATTGCATGAGGCACCTAACGTAAAAGGCTCAGTTGCCGGTCGCCCGCGGGAGCAGGCGTCCAACCGACCACTGAATTATCCATCGCGGTCGTCGCCGGTCAACTGCAGCCGCTGGTTAGCTTTTTGAAACAAGTTCAAGCTGCCGATTGACGCGAGTGTGAAGATCGCTCCACCGGGGGTCGGTTTTGAATGCAATTTTGGATTTATCCAAGGCAGTTACTTGATTAGAAGTAAGGTCAACATGGTCGGGGCTGTCCCACACGGCCAAGACCCGTTTGCGGTATGCGCGTAATCTTGATTCCGTAAGCTTCGCAAGCTCAGTGTCATCCAGAATGCTCACTGTTTGTAATCTTTTGCGCTTCACGTGATAAAGCTAACATAAAAGGCTCAGTTGCCGGCCGCCCGCGGGAGCGGGCGTTCAATCGACAACAACATTATCTATCGCGGACGCTGCCGGTCAACTGCAGCCGGTAGTTAGGGCCCAACCTTCGGAAGAGCCAGACAATCAACAAGTAAAGCAATATTAGAACCAAGCCGGCCGCGATACCGGTCACGTTAACTTGCAGGACCGTGCCTGGATCAGATAGGTCGTAAAGATACTCTCCGTTGGGTCCGCGACGCCCGTACTCGCTCTGAAGGCCCGCCCAGACCCAACGTGCAGCCCAGACCGCAGCCCCGAGAATCAAGCAAATGAATACATGGATGCCATTGATCCAACTCCGCGTCATCTGAAGGCCCTAACGCCTGCCGTAACCGGGCACGAACGGAAGACTTTGATTTCAGTTGCCGCGTGATTGAGTGCTCCGGTTCACGGCTTTGTTCTGTCGCAAGTACCACCAACCGACTCTACCAGTTGGGCCACCGTTGACCAGTCGCGAATTTACCATACGGGCCGGCGTGGAACAAACAGAGAACGAGTGCCGAAGGACCGCGTTGTCCAACCTATAGCAAATCGACTAGCGCACGATCCAAGTCGGGGAATTCAAACGAAAACCCGGACTCGATTAGGCGTTGGGGGACAACGTAGCGACCATAGAGGGCCAATTCTGGATCGGTACCGAGAATCCAGCGTGCCCCAAAACGCACCATTGCCTCGGTAGCAGGCAAACCAATGGGAACGCGTAACGTTCGACGGAGTGATCGCATGAAGTCCATTTGGGAGACCGGATTGGGAGAACTTGCTATGTAAGCCCCCTGCATTGACGAATCGATAATCGCCCGCTCAAAAATACGATTTATATCCTTTTCATGAATCCAACTCATGCCCTGTCGACCCGAACCAATCTTGCCACCCAAACCTATACGAGCTACTAAGCGAAGACGAGAAAGTGCGCCACCTCCTGCCCCACGGTCTCTTCCCACGACGAAACTAGTCCTCAGCACAACGCCACGCTGTTCATTGAGAACTGACTGTGCAAATTGTGATTCCCATGCGTTGCCAACTTCAGGTGCCAATCCATAACCGAACGGAGAGCCTTCCGTGCAGACCAATGAGGGTGGATCGCCGTAGATGTGGGCAGTACTCATTTGCACCCAGACCGGAGGTGGCGTTGTTACGGATTGCATGGCTTCGCCCAACACTCGGGTGGCCTCAACCCGCGAACGCAGAATCTCGTCGCAATGGCCAGGTGTCTTTACGCAGTCCACAGACCGGCCAACCAGATTTACAACTGCGGCGGCACCATCGATGACGGACTGCCAGTTACCCAACGTTCGAGCGTCCCACTCGACGAAATCCCAATGCCCATTTGCCTTGGGACGGTTTCGGGACAGAAGCGTTACCTTGAAGTTGGATTCCAGAAGGTGATAGGCCAGTGAAACACCTAGAAAACCGCTGCCTCCGGCGATGACAACTGATTTATCGTTCATTATTCTTTGCGATCACAGTGTTTGCGGAAGTCGCCGAGAGAAAAACCGCATTTACAACGCGACATTAACTCAAAGCCGAACTTCTGGCGCAAATGCGAGAAAGAACGATCGCTGGTCGTACAAGGTTTGTTTCCCGAGACAGAACGACAGTGATCACCGAGTCGCCGGAGTGATCATTGCTTCAATTCCCGCACCGACGGCGACTTCGGTGCATCACATTGTTATCCGACGAATGAGCTACCAAAAACCGGTGCGTTGAAAGACGAGTCCAGAATTGGAATCGACATAGTAAGTGGCCCCGCCACCATCTCCTTCGCTAGGGCTATAGTAAACGATGGCTTCTGGTGGGCAATCCCACCCAAGATCACCGAAGGTCATAGCAAACGATTCTGGATCAACAGATTCTCCCTCGTCGGAGAACCCACCGCGTTCAACAGCAGAGTATTCACCGAATTTTTGCCAAAGGTTATCTAGGTACGAATTGAATTCATCGGATGAAAGCTTATAGCGTGCGAAGTATCCGTTGCCATGTCTTCGCATTTGAATATCGGTCGCGGCTTCTGGCAGGTAACGTTGTGAGCGGAAGTCGGAAATATCGTTGTACGAGGCGTAGCTGAAATCGCCAAAACGGAAGGCGTCAACTGCGATCATGATTCCGGTACATGAAGGCACAAAAGCAAGCAACGCGAGCGCTGAGTATAGGCAAAACGTCTTGATACGACTCCAAGCCTTCGGAGAGGCGAATGCCGTGAGCATCACCACCGCGACGAGCAAGACGCAGCAGGTTATTTGAAACGGCAAGATGAGAGGCCAAAACATGGATTGGGTTTAGTCGGATAACGTCAAAGCTGACCCAGACCTGAACTGAGGGCGAGCGTTGATTGCTGGTTAATGGTTGGAGTTTTCATGGCGCTTTCGTCTCGTAGCGGGTCAGGTCTTGGTGTCCAGCGCCTTGTTAGTCGTTTGGATTGATGTGCTCCCATTGCCCGCAAAGTTCCCCTGGATTCGAGCCCGGCGGAACGACCAGAGGAGTGCAACCGGTGTCGGGAACTACTACGAGCATTCCGCTCCGGTTTACACAATTGTTCGCTGGCCATTCGCACGCCCGCGTCAGTATTTACGAACCATACGTTGCACGACGTGACCGAGAATCCTCCGCCAAGCCGCTTCGATAGCGTCGGTCCATTCGTCGTCGAATTCACTAGCCGTTTCGACAATTGAGTCAAGCCAAGTGTCATACAACCGAGGTTCAATGTTCATGTGATCGCGATTATGCGTCGTCGCTCGTTCGTTGATCTCTGCAAGCGACTCAGCTTCGCCGGCGGTTGCGCACGCACATAGTTCCAATGAGCGCGCAAGCATCTTGTTTTGCTTTTCGAAGTCCGTGAATCGGAATTTCGCTCTTATCTCTTCAGAACTAGCGAGAAACCTATCATAAAACGACGGGATGAATGCCTCGATGCCGACACAACGGCTTACGCTTTGGAGAAACAATTCTTTGGGTGTCGGCTCATCCATCGTCGGCCTGTGATTTGTTGTGAGCGTCTAGCCTGCGAACAAGATATCGCTGGGG
This sequence comes from Adhaeretor mobilis, assembly GCF_007741515.1. Classification (GTDB taxonomy): domain Bacteria; phylum Planctomycetota; class Planctomycetia; order Pirellulales; family Lacipirellulaceae; genus Adhaeretor; species Adhaeretor mobilis. Next base: position 2,382,242 of record NZ_CP036263.1, on the reverse strand, counting down.
TCGACCTTCGTTTCACACAAGAATACCCAATCTCTTTTTGCACCGCAAACCTATGCTGGTCCGTACCCATGATAGCCGAAAACTTCCGTGAGTTGCCCAAGCCGCCTGACTAGTAAACAATGCCCCCCATGCCCCCCTACCACCCCCATGTCGACTACGTGCGCTTCGAGCGACTCTTCCTACTCAAGAGCGAAAACGCCGCAAAGATTCCAGCCATCCAAGCAATCGAGCGCATCGATTTGCACCCGCATGTGACGTTATTCATAGGCGAACTCGGCACAGGCAAGTCAACACTGCTGGAAGCGATTGCGGTGGCCGATGGGTTTAATCCTGAAGGGGGCACACGGAACTTTAGCAACACAACTAGAGACACCCATGCTGATCTTTATAAATAGATCAAGCTAGGACGCGGCGCGCGGGGCAAGCGGCGCAGCGGTGGATTCTTCTTGCGAGCGGAAAGCTTTTACAACGTGGCCACGGAGATCGACGAGCACGGGCTTGCAGCGGATGGAGTACCAAGATACCGAGCACTATCGCGTGAATCGCAACTTCCTGGATAATCCCGAGCGATCATTGGGGCACTTATTGAGTGGCGAGGAATGATTTGACCACGAGACAAAAATAGATGCGGAAGTCACGGATTGGCAAAGGATATGTGATAGAATGGGCCACGCATCAGAAGCGATTTTTGCACTGATTCGATTCCGTCGATAGAACCTCTGTATAATCTGTGTTTATCCGTGGCTAAATTCAAATCTTGTTAAGTGAAATAGTATGAACCCTGTTTGGATTATTGAAAAGAAACGCGACAAGGGCCATCTCTCTCAAGAGGAGATTGCCTATTTCATCGCTGGCTTTGCCGACGAAACGATCCCCGACTACCAGATGGCGTCGTTGGCGATGGCCATTTATCTCAACGGGATGACGACCGAAGAGACCGCCAATCTCACGCAAGAAATGCTTGCCTCTGGGGCGACGTTCAAGTGGTCGGGAGATGCGAAGCAAGTCGACAAGCACTCTTCCGGTGGTATTGGCGATAAGGTTTCATTGCCGTTGGCGGCGATGCTCGCGTGTTGCGATCTGCAAGTACCCATGATCTCCGGTCGCGGACTGGGCTCCACGGGGGGTACGCTCGATAAGCTGGAATCGATTGGTGGCTTCCGTACGAATCTTTCCATGGATGAGATGCGACAAGTTGTCGAGAAGGTCGGCTGTGTGATTAGCGGCGCCACTCCAGAACTTGTGCCGGCAGATCGCAAGCTCTACGCACTTCGCGATGTGATCGGCACGGTGCCTTCGATTCCCTTGATCACCGGCAGTATCATGAGCAAGAAGTTGGCCGAGGGTCTCGATGCGTTGGTGTTGGACGTGAAGTATGGCAGCGGAGCGTTTATGAAGTCGCTCAGTCAAGCACGGCAGCTGGCGCAGTCGCTGGTCGATACTGGCAAGCGGATGGGCGTTGCAACCACTGCTCTCGTGACGGACATGAACCAGCCATTGGGCCGCATGGTTGGCAACGCGGTCGAAGTCGATGAGTCCGTTGCTGCTTTGGAAGGCGAAGGGCCGAGCGATCTCATGGAAGTCACACTCGCCTTAGGAGCAGAACTGCTTGTTTCGACCGGAACTGCTCGTGACGTTACCGCGGCACGCAAACAGTTGCAACAAACCATCGACAGCGGCGGCGCGAGAGAGAAATTTGCCGAGATGGTCACCATCCAAGGTGGCGACCTCGAAGCACCGCGAGTCGTTGCCCCGCCGAACGATCTTGTGGGGAAAACAGCCGGCTACGTGTCGCAAATTAATTCGGAACAACTAGGGCAAGCCATCATTTCCCTCGGGGGCGGGCGCAAGAAGCAGGGAGAGGCACTCGATCACTCGACAGGCCTCGAAATGCTTGTACGGCTGGGCGAGCAAGTGAAAGCCGACCAGCCACTGGTGCGTGTGTTTGCTAAAGGTAGCGCTGTCGACGATGTGCGCATGGCGGTGCTAGACGCGATCGAAATCTCCGAGGAGCCCGTCAAGCGGAACCCACTGATTGTCGAGCGATTTGAATAAGGAAGGTGCTTTGCCAGAATGGATGACCAACAGAAACAATCGCTAGTAGCCGCTGCCGTTGAGGCCAGGGCGAATGCTTACGCGCCGTACTCCAAATTCCACGTCGGCGCGGCCGTACTGACTGCTTCGGGAGAAATCCACAGTGGATGCAACGTGGAGAACGCCAGCTACGGGCTCACGATTTGCGCCGAACGCATTGCCGCTGGTGCGGCCGTGGCCGCCGGCGGAAAGAAGATCACCGCAGTGGCGGTTGCCACACCTGGTGGGCACTCGCCCTGTGGAGCGTGCCGGCAATTCTTGGCGGAGTTTGGTGGCGCTATGACCGTGCTGCTGATCGACTCCGACGACCCAACGAACGTAAACGAGACTTCACTCGACACGTTGTTGCCAAGGCAGTTTGAGTTTCCTCTTAAGAATTAGCCTACGGTACTCTCTGCCGCTTGGCTGGCATGTTCCTTGAGGTCTTGCTCCTCAAGCGCTCCGAGAAACGGCAGGTTGCGATACATGTCCTCGTAGTCGAGTCCATAGCCCACGACGAATTCGTCGGGGATAGTGAAGCCCACGAAATCGGGCTCGTATTCCGCTTCTTGACGTCCCTCTTTGCGGAGCAGCACCGCTGAGGCGACTGAGTTGGGGTTGAAGTCTGCCAACTTGGCAACGACCTTTTCCAGAGTGTGACCGGTGTCGAAGATGTCGTCTACCAGTAGCACATCTCGACCGGAGATGTCGAGCATCAGCTCGCTGTTGATCACCAGATCACCACGGGTCGTGGTGGCACCGCGATAACTGCTCGCTTGAATGACGCCGACACGCATCGGTTGGTCGATGTGACGGATCAAGTCGGCCACGACAACCACACTCCCTGTGAGAACTCCCACGATCGTGAGTTGGCGCCCTTCGTAGGCAGCCTCGATCTCGCGGGCCATACGAGCGACGCCATCATGAAGTTCTTGTTCGGAATAGAGTGTTTTCATGGGGAGGGTAGTTCGGGTAGAGGGTTTGAGGTTAGTGGTTTGTTTCTGCTAGCCCGCGAGCTACGTCTCGCGCGGTGATCCTGAGAAGGGTTTCCGCGCGAGGCGTAGCTCGCGGGCTAGGACGAAATCGCTCAGTAAGGTCCATCATAGCAAAATTCCGGCAACGCAGGCGGTCATGAATGCGGCCAGGGTGCCGCCCAGCATGGCCCGGAAGCCTAGCTTGGCCAAATCGCCACGACGCTCAGGGGCAATGCCACCAATACCGCCGAGCTGGATGCCAATGGAGCTAAAATTCGCAAAGCCACAGAGGGCATAAGTCATGATATCGACGGAGCGCCCGCTCAGCTGACCTTTCTCGGAGACGGCAGCGAGATCGATGTAGGCCACGACTTCGTTGACCACCATTTTCGTTCCCAGCAAGCTTCCTGCCGCGCCGCACTCCTCCCAGGGGATACTCATCAGCCAGGCGAATGGTGCGAAAAAGAAGGCGAAGACTTTGTTGAGCGTCCAAGCCGCTTCCTCTTTGAACCCAAACTGAACGCCGAGCCAGCCGAGCCCTAAATCGGCAAGTGCCACTAATGCTACAAACGCAATCAACATGGCCGCAACGTTCAACGCCAGTTGCATGCCTGTGGAAGCTCCTTCAGCGGCAGCCTCGACAACATTTACGCTGGTTGACTTTGCATCGAGCTTCAAACTACCGGCAGTCTTTGGCTCTTCCGTCTCCGGCTGCATGACTTTCGCGATCAGTAATGCGGCCGGCGCAGAAATTACTGAAGCGGTGATCAAGTGCCCAGGGTCAATTCCTATGCGCAGAAAGATCGCTAGTACTCCGCCTGCAATAGTCGCGAAGCCGCCGACCATAACGACGTTCAACTCACTCATGGTCATCTGTCCGACATACGGCCGAACCACCAGTGGCGCTTCCGTCTGCCCAACAAAAATGTTGGCAGCTGCAGATAGCGTCTCCGCTCCTGAGGTGCCGAGGGTTTTCTGCATGACCCAGGCAAACGCCTGCACGACACGCTGCATGACTCCCAAATGATAGAGAATGGCCATTAGCGACGAGAAGAATACAATGGTCGGCAGCACACCAAAGGCAAAGCTCCGCCAGAGCGTATACGTAGGCGGCAAAGCCGCGTCGCCAGGCTGCGGGTAAATGTTGAAGAGAAACGCCGATCCCACATCGGTCGTATTTACAACTGCGCTAAAAAAGTTCCCAAGCCACTTAAACAACGCTTGCCCGGTGTCCGTGCGAAGGATCAGAAGTGCAAACGCAAGCTGCAATCCCAGACCACCAAATACGATACGCCACGGAATTTTCCGCTTGTGAGAGCTCATCAGCCAAGCGAGCCCGATCATCACGAACAAGCCGAGCAGACTAATTAGACGCTGCTGGATTGTGCCAGTAGACGCAACGCCCTCGGCAGTTTCAGCTGCATCGACTGCCTGGGCGAGAATCGGGTGATAGGCGAGCATAGACACCGAAGGTTTGAGTCGTGTAGTTTCTGAGCGTGCGGTATCTAGGTAGGATCAACCGTGTTGAAGATACGATCACCTGCATCGCCGAGGCCCGGGACGATGAACTTCTGGTCGTTGAGGACCGGATCGATCTTGCACACGTAGATCTGTGCTTCGGGGAATTGCTCGGCAACCATATCGACGCCTTCTTGCGAGGCAATCAGGGAGAGCACCTTCACATGGGGCACGCCCCACTCGCGGAGCGCGGTGAGCGCTGCCGTGACGGAACCTCCGGTGGCGAGCATCGGATCAGTGACGAGCGCGACATCCACGGGGCGCTCGTTGGGCAGTTTGTCGTAGTAGGTCACCGGCTGGGCGGTCGCTTCATCGCGATAGAGCCCCAGGTGCCAAACTTCTGCCATGGGCAAGAGATCGAGCACGGGGTCAACCATGCCAAGGCCGGCGCGTAGGATAGGCACTAGGCCGATGCGACCTTGAATCTTTACGCCTTCGGCCATGGCGACCGGGGTTTGCACCTCGACCGGCTCGATGGGCAAGTCTTTGGTAGCTTCGTAGGCCATCAACACGGCAAGACGACGGACCGAGTGGCGGAACGAACTGGGACGCGTCTCTTCATTGCGCATCCAAGTGATGTGTCGTTGCACCAAAGGGTGGTTGATTTGGTAGACCCCGCCCTTAGGTTTGGCGGACGATTGCTGCTCTGAAGGGGGGATTGCATCCACTATGCTGGCCATGCTCACAAGCTCACGGAAAAAGAAAGGCGACCTCCACTGCTAGCAGTCTAAGCGGTGAGACTGCGATTGGGAAGAAATAAAGTCGGCAGGGGGCAGCGGGCGGTCGGCAGTTCCGCTCCGGATTCCAACAAGACTGCCGACTGCCCACTAATTTATTGGGGTCTCGCAGACTCTAACGATAGAGTGAAGATTGCTAGGCTAAACGCCTACTCGGCAATGATCTAGCATTTCCTCGGCACTGGAAACATAGCTGATGAGAAAGGGGCCGAATTCGGCGTAGCGGGCGCTCGCTTCATCGAAGCGCATGCGATAGACGATATCTTTGAGATACTCAGGGTTGGCCGCCCAGAGGGTGACGCCCCATTCCCAGTCGTCGAAACCTAGTCCGACGGTGATGAGCTGCGATACCTTGCCGGCGAACGCCATGCCGCTGCGGGCATGCTCGCTCATCATGCGGTTACGCTCTTTCTTGTCGAGCGTGAACCAGTTCTCGCCCGTCTTTCGCTTCTTATTCATCGGGTAGAAGCAAGTGCTTGGGTAGTCGGGCAGCGTGGGCGTGAGCCGCTGCTTGTTCATTCCCTCAAGTCGCCCCTCGTAACCCTTCAACTTGGCCGCATAGGTGGGGCTGTCCTTCTCTTCGCCTTCCGCTACTAACCGTGCGCCAAATTGCTCGACACTGGGCACGTACTCGCTAATCTCTGTGACAGAAACGAACGAATAGCCAGGCTTCAGTGCGATACCCAATGGGCTGCTCATGAGCCGCTGGTGGACACTATCGACCACTAATGGATCGGGGTCCATAAGCATGAGTGAGAAGTCCGCCTTGTGACCGCTCACGACGGAAGTTTGCATTCTTGTGGGCTGCGCCTGACTATTGGGCAGCTCAGCAGTGGGATCGAGCGTTTCGATCAGCGCAGCTCGCCCGGCTGAGAGCTGCTCGCTGGGCAGCTGAGCGAGAACTTGACGATCCCACGTGTAATAGAGATGGCTGGTATGCCAGCCGCCCCCACTGGGGACCAAAGAAATTTCCGCCGGCGTGGCCTGCGGACGACCTGAAGTGGGACGATTCATAATGAGCTGGGAGGCAACTTAAAAGCAAACGGCGGAACCGGGTGAAGTCTTCTCGCATGTTAGTGAATCGTCCTATCGGGGTGAAGTGCCTAGGAGTGGGAGTACGTGGCCTTTGGTTAACTTGCTTTGGTGGGGTGTATAGTCGGGAACCGGGAAAATGGGACGCGGATTGGGCTGATGGGAATGGATTTCGTTTCAATATTCGTCTGATTGCAAATCGTTTACTGCTTGCCAAAGCTCGATGTCCTTTTCTTGCAGCGATGGGTCAATATCGTTCAGCGAGCTTTCAATTTCCCAGAAGCAAGCTTTAGCTCGATAAGCTTTGCAAGCTGGATGACTTTGTGGCCGTCTAAATCGTTGGCTACATCCAACGGATTGGGAAAGGCGACCGACGCAGGCTTACCATCTCCAGGATAATCACCCGTCGTGAGAAAGTCGATTTTCACACGACTTTGGGCGTCTCGCAACGCTTTTCTACCTGTAATGAGGCGGATATAGCTCAACCTTTTAAGCGCCGAGTGGATGCGTTCTGACCCTTCTCGCGTGACAATTAGGTTGACATCGTGCGTTATCCGTCTGTACCCATGAATGCATATCGCCAAAGCACCTGCCAGAACTTTTTCGATACCTAGTTCGCCGAGCAGGCAAACAACTTTTCTTAGTGCTTTGTGGACTTCGCTCTCGTTCTCGAAGTACCTACCGCCTTCACTCAAAGCAAGCCTTAGATCATCGTCGAGCAGTTGGTCGTAGGTGCCGAGGATAGCTTCCATTTAGATTCCATCCACAGCTTGAGAAAAATCATCCACTAAGCGGCCCAACACTTCATGAGTCAGTACCGCTGGTACGCGGACGCGCGCTTTGCCCGGTTGTTTTTCGTAGCGGTGCAATGCGACCGAGCCGCCGCGGCGGAGGAGGAGCTCGTAGTAGCGGCAACCGTTGTCGTCTTGCTGAGGCGGATTGCTACGCATTTGCACCGTGCAACCTTGGGCGTCGGTCTCGATCGGGGAGATCGGCTCCAGCAAGTAATTCACGCGGCTACACAAGGCTTGACTGGCGGCTTGAATACGTGGCAGATCGATGCCAGCGAGCTCGGAGGTTTCGAGCGTTAAGTCAGTAACCGTTACCGCCAACTGCTCGCACTGCAACGCCTTGCAATTAACTTCACGCGCACCTTCATCGACGGTTAGGGCGACACTAGTTTGCCCTAGCGAGGTTTGCAATCCAGCGAGTAGTTTTTGGGCTAGCGTCATTTGACCTAATTCATTCTTGAACCACAGAGGGCACGGAGATTCACAGAGAAATTTGGAGTAGCTTTTCAAGCCTCATGTTGTCCTCTGTGTTCCTCTGCGCTCTCTGTGGTTCAAAAAAACTAGTGGGAATTCCTAATCCTCTGAATCCTCAGAAAAATCAAACAAATCTGAAAGTGATTCTCCATAGTCGCATTCGTGTTCTTCGCCGTCGTAGGTGAGTACCGTTTTCGTATCGTCAACGATGGTCTCAAGGTGCACGGGTCGATTCCACAGCTTCTGGAGGTTCTCCAGCGTGTCGGTTGCGTAATCGATCTGCAAATCCACGCCACTGTGCTCATGCTTTAAGTATAGTTCGCCGCGATTGCGAAAATTGCCGTCAGTCACGGAAATTAGCGGTCTGCCGCGATTAGTAAGGCTCGACAGTAATTGTTGTTTGACCTGCGGGAACTCGCGGCTTTCGATTTCATAGGCTTCGCTGCCCGGGTTGTAGCCGAACCGAAACAGCTTGTGTTCGCGAACGAAATCAAGCGTGAGAAATTCGTCAATAAACGTGAGGTCGTTGTGGATGCGGCGCACCTCAAAGATTTTCTCCAGGCCAAGACCGGCGTTGGTGTTCCAGCGACGACGTTCGGCATCGTCATCGCACTCTTCGTACTCTCGACCAAAAGCGCCGCGATTCCAACGGCTTTCAATATCGCGGAACATTTCAATGCCAACTTTGTAGGGATTGAGCTGTGTGGGGCTACTCGCTAGGGTGCCGCTGTGGTGATCGCAGTAGTTCACGATGTCCGCAGTCGTTAGCCCCTGGGTCGTCATGATCTTGGAATGCCAATAGCTAGCCCAACCCTCGTTCATGATTTTGGTTTGCCCTTGCGGAGCGAAGTAATAGGCCTCGTCGCGGATGATCGACAACACATCCGCTTGCCAGCCATCGAGCGGAGCATGCTCTAGCAGGAACAACAGCACATCGCGCTCGGGATGTTCGGGGACTTTCCGAGGCTCGACATCGTGTTTTTCCCCTGGAAGCTCACGTGGATTAACAAACGTATCCATATAGTCCTTCGAGCGGAAACGGCGCGGCTTCTTCGCTTCCTCTTCCCTCTCTCCATTGAGTGTCGAAGATTTACGATCGGCGCGGCGCTTGATATGAGGCGAGTACACGTCGATCAAGTCTTCGAGACTTAGGCACGCGTCGATGAACTCTTCGACCGTTTCTACACCCACTTTGTCCATGATCTTACGAATGCGCGTGCCGTGATTGGCCGTCTCGTCCATCATCTTGCGACTGGTGTGCGAGAACCACTGGTTGTTCTTGAAGAAATCGCAATGCCCGTATACGTGGGCCATGACGAGCTTTTGATCGATCGGCCCGTTGCAGCGCATGAGGTACGCATAGCAGGGGTCGTTATTGATGACCATCTCGTAAATCTTCTGCAGACCGTACTGGTAGCCGCGACTGAGCGACTCGTACTCCATGCCGAACCGCCAATGCGGATAGCGGGTCGGAAACCCGCCCCGAGCGGCAATCATATTGAGTTCGTCGGCGTCGATGAGCTCGAAGATCGTGGGGTAAAAGTCCAGCCCGTGCCCGCGCGCATACTCCTCGACCTCGACCTGCATCGCGGCCAACTCGGGCGTTAGGTTGGATGATTGAATCAGGGGCATGTTTGATTACTTGCGGCGTAATTATTGTTGAACCACAGAGGACACGGAGAGCACGGAGGTTTGTTGGTAGGCTCTCGCAAAGGCGCTAAGGCACGAAGAAGTCAATAGAAGATAGGTTTGGTTGTTTCACGTTCTATATTGAGTTTGGTTTAGTGAATCATGTTGGCGTGTCTTTTGCGACTTTGAGCCCTTACGAGCAAAAACATCAGCCTCCGTGTCCTCTGTGGTTCAAAACTAACGTCCCTTTCCGAGAAAAGTTTTGATTGACTCATAAATGCCATCCTTGTCGGGAATCTCTGACAGTACCAATGTTTCGTTTCCTGCGAACTGTTTCTCTAGCGAGTCGAGAAACTCGCCGCTGCCGTAGGGGCTTTCCACTTGACCGTAGCAGAAGAGATTCACACGGGGGAGCAAGCGATCGGTGAGCAGCTCGAACGCTTGCCGGTTGTCATCCCCCCAGTTGTCGCCGTCGGAGAATTGGAAGCAGTAAATATTCCAGAGTTCAGCGGGAAATTCGCGATCGATCAGTTGAGCTGCTGTACGGTAGGCACTGCTGATGCGCGTGCCGCCACTCTCGCGGGTGTGGTAGAAAGTGTGTTCGTCGACTTGCTTGGCTACGGCATCGTGGATTATGTAACGTCGCTGGACGCCCTTGTACTGGCTGCCTAACCAGGCGTCGATCCAGAACGACTCGGTACGGACGATCTCCTTCTGATCGTCGGTCATCGAGCCAGACACATCCATCATGTAAATTACCGCGGCGTTCACATGCGGTATGGGCACGTCGTTCCAACTGCGGTACTGCTTGTCGGCTTTGATCGGAATGACCCTGGGCTCTAACGGTTCGTACACGCCAGTGGAAATCTGCCGCTTCAGCGCTCGCAAATAAGTCCGTCGAAAATGTCGCAACGACTCGGGGCCCGTTTGTCGCACACTGTTGTACTTGCTCTTCTCCGCTTCGACACTGGCGTTGCCCTTAGGTTTGATGCGGGGGAGTTCAAGCTCGTCGCCTAGCATTTCGGCCAGTTCGTCGAGCGTCACCTCGACTTCCATCAGGTGACCGCTGCCCGGTTCGCTACCCGCACCTCCGGCCCCCTGGGGACCTTGCCCCGGCTTGCCGACAGGGGAACCCACTTCGCCATCGCCCTGCCCTACCCCGCCGGAGCCGTTCTTGCCGAACTTGAATCGCGGCACGTCTAACTGAGGCACGGGGATGCTGACCAAGTCTTTCCCCCGGCGGCCGATCATTTCGCCGTGGGTGATGTACTTGCGCAGATTGTCCCTAATTCGCCCGCGGACGATTTGTTTGAACCGGCGTTGATCGCGTTTGATGTCCATTCGGTTTCTAGCCCAGAGCTTATGTCATTCCGACGGGAGGCTCGCCGACCGAGGAATCCAGGTTGAGTACCAAATAGAGTTCAACTCGGATTCCTCAGTCGCTCGGCTCCTGTCGGAATGACATGATGGTGACTGCTCCCTGCCCACTGCCCACTATTCCTTGGTATCACCCCTGGCAAAAATGCTTGCTACGTACTGCAAGACATCGGTGGCGCTTTCGTCGTCGTAGCCGTAGTCGCGAATGAGGCGGCCTTTGACGACATCGATTTTTTGCTGCGTTTCCGCATCGACTACGTTCGACACGAGGCTCGTGAGCTTGATCGAGTCCTTCTGGTCTTCGAACAGCTTCAGCTCAAGCGCTTTGTTGAGGCGTTCGTTCGTCTTGTAGTCGAACTTCTTACCGTCGATCGACAAAGCACCGATGTAGTTCATGATTTCGCGTCGGAAATCGTCCTTGCGGCTGTCGGGGATATCGATCTTCTCTTCGATGGAACGCATGAGGCGTTCATCTGGCTCGTCGTACTGCCCCGTGTAGGGGTTCTTAACCTTCTCACGCTGGGTGTACGCTTTGATATTGTCGATGTAGTTGCCGCACAGTCTGGAAAGGGCATCCTCGTCGGCGGCGATTGCCCGTTGGACTTCGTTTTTCACAATGTTTGAGTACTCCTCTTTGACGACATCGAGCAGCTCGCGGTATTCCTGTTTTGTGTCCTCGTTGTTGAGCAGGCCGTGGTGCTTCAAGCCGGAAGCCAGCTCGTTGAGAACCATAAACGGGTTAATCGATCGCGCATCGGGGTGCGCGACCAGCGCGTTGGAAATTTTATCCTGCACGTAGCGCGGCGAAATGCCAACGAGACCTTCGTTAACTGCATCTTCGCGCAGCTCGGCTATGTTCTCCTCGGTGAAGCCGGGTAGCGTTTTGCCGTTGTAGAGCTTGAGCTTTTGCAAACGGGTCAGCCCCGCGTGCTTGGGCTCTTCAAGCCGTGTGAGCAACGCCCACATGGCTGCCATCTCGATCGTATGCGGCGCGATGTGCTTATTGGCGACCGTCTTCTCGTTGTAATCTTTCTCGTAAATATGGATTTCCTCTTCGAGCGTCGTGACGTAAGGAATATCAATCTTTACCGTCCGGTCGCGAAGCGCCTCCATGAACTCGTTGTTCTTAAGCCGACGATACTCGGGCTCGTTCGTGTGTCCGATGATCACCTCGTCGATGTCGGTCTGGGCAAACTTCTTCGGCTTGATGCGGTGCTCTTGGCTTGCACCAAGCAGGTCGTAGAGGAAGGCTACGTCCAGTTTCAGCACTTCTACAAACTCAATGAGCCCGCGATTGGCGACGTTGAACTCGCCATCGAAGTTAAACGCGCGCGGGTCGCTATCGCTGCCATAGACGGCGATTTTGCGATAGTTGATATCGCCGGTCAGCTCGGTGGCGTCTTGATTCTTCTCGTCCTTAGGCTGGAACGTGCCGATGCCCACGCGATCTTTCTCGCTGAGGATTACGCGCTTAATGCGAATATCGTCGACCACGCGAGTCCAATCGCCGTCGTACTTCTTGAGCCGTTGCTGATACATGAAGCGGCAGAACGGGTCGAGCTCGCCACGGATGCGCACTTTGAAGTCGTCTAGCCCGCGGTCCCTATTGAGTTGGGCCATGACGTCAGCACGGAAACGCTCGGGGATCAGGTGCAGGGGCTCCTCGTTCATGGGGCACCAATGCACTTCCTCTCGATTCTCCTCATCCACCCAACCGAGCGTATAGAGGGCACCCTCGTCCGTGGTGGAGTAGCGCTGCAAGCCTTGCTTGAGGAGCCGTACGATTGTGCTCTTACTACTACCCACTGGACCGTGCAGTAGGAGGACTCGCTTTTCGATACCGTACTCAAAGGCTGCGCTCTTCAACGCATTGACCAGCTTGTGGAGCGGCTCGCGCAAGCCAAACACGGCGTCGCGCCCGTCGTTAGTGGGATCGTCGAAGAAACGGTAGCGATAGACCTTTTCTCGACCGTTTTTCTCAACGTCTACGCCGTACGAGAGGATCATGTCGTACACGCGCTGGTACGCAGTGCGTGTGACCTGCGGCGTGGTGCGCACGATGTCTAGATACTCAGCGAACGTGCCGACCCAGTTTTTGCGTCGAAATTTGTCGCGATCTTGTTGCTCGGAAACCAGGGAGATGATGTCGTTACCGGTCGTCATGGCCTTTTGCTCCTCTTCGATCCAAATGAGATCATGGGATTCAATGATCGGATGATGCACTGATACTAGGACGGACTTATGCTTGGCTTCGTGGTATTTCTGTTCTGGCTTGCTATTTTGACTTTCTACATTGGTCGCTCTAAGAGAGATCGCTCTCGTTGTCGTGGGTTCAGTTCATTTTTCGTGAAAAGGAATGGACGCGTCGAAGTTGTCTGGTCAATGTTGTTGCAAACGGTTGCTCCGTTGAACCTTCGTCGGGACTACCAACACTGAAGTAAGCCGCACGTGGCTGCCAAGACTGGCGATCAGTCCAGCTGGCCATCAGCCTGAATACGATCTGTCTGAATGGAAAGCCGCGGTGGCAAGTTCAGCGGTGACGCACCCAGAGTGTGCGTGAGCAGCTTACAAAGCGACTGCTGACGCCGGGGGTGGGAGAGACCCAAAGCGAAGGTTGGCAAAGAGCGGTAGGGAGATTGCTCTGAGCAGGTGGGGTACCTGCGTGGCAGGCAGCGACGTTCTTGGGGAGCGAACATTCGCTTGCGCTGCTAATTCAAGTATCAGCACAAGTTGCAAGAAAGGCAACTCGAACTGTTCGGGCACTTCGTGAAAAAGTGCGAAGGTGCACCGAAATACTTACCCTCGAAATGCTCTTGGTGCCTGACTTCTCAGTGCAAGACATTCCCGAATAGCCGCGGGCCAACGGCCCGCCGGAGAAGTGCTAGCGAGCTTAATCCCAAAGTTGCGGTTTGTGGCAGGTTCCCGGCAGGCCGTTGGCCCGCGGCTATTGGGGGTAACGAAGCTTGAAACAGCCCCGAGTGGCAAAATATTCCGATTGAGAGGACTTTTCCGAAAGTCCTGATTCCCACCATGACGATACTGCCTGTACGTATTGGTTCCCGGGGGGGCTACCAAGAAGTTGTTTTCGCTCCAATATTGCGAAACGACTTCGAGTTCCAAGGCGGAAGAGGCGTCGGTGACGTCTCTCCGTGGGATCGAACTATGAAGCTCTCCGATATCTACAACCATGCCTCTGCTGGCATGGCGTTGCTGGCATTGATAGCCGTGGGAATCGCTCCGCAAGCCGCGGCAGCTCACCACACAGGTGCCCAGCATATTCACTTCCAAAAGCCAAACCTTGGGAAATCGTCTTCGAGTGAAGGCGTGACATTTCGGAGCCCATCTGGAGCTGACGACGATCGTGTCAATGCTCAACGCTCTGCGTCCAGCCCAAGCCCGGCCAAGGCAGAGGAGCCTATCGCCAAAAGAGGATCGACGACGAAAATAGTACGGCGTACGTCGGCCGAGTCGGGAGAGATAACAACCAAACGAATTGCGAAATCGCAACCGCCCGTCGAGAGAACGCCAGCCTATGTAGCTGATGCTCGTGCTGCTGATTTGCAGCGTAGAGCAAATGCCAGAGGCACTCAAAAGTCTTATCGCGATAGTACAGTCCGCACCGCGGGCTATTCCAATGAAGAACGACTCGCCATGCGGGGACACTATCAGCGTCCGGGCGGATATGCGTCTCCTGCGCCACAGTGCGACACCTGTCTCGGTGGCTGTACGTGTGAACCCGGTTGCGGAATCGGCGAGCCGAGCTGTGGCATCTACGAACCAGGTTGCGGAATCGTAGAGCCTGGATGTGGAATTGTTGAACCAGGGTGCGGCATCTACGAACCGGACTGCGGTATTGTCGAGCAAGGCTGTGGCTGTGCCGAGCCGGGTTGCGGAATCTGTGACTACGGCCCAAGCTGCGGAGTCGCCGAGCCTGCCTGCGGGTGTGATACCCTTGGTGGGTGCGACGCGTGCTGTGGCGATGGCGTTGGCTGTGGCTCGTGCGTTGACGACCAAGACTACGACTGCATCCCGATTTGTATCCCACGCTTCAAGACTCTTCAGGTCTGGGGTGGCGTGCACGCGTTCAAAGGTCCACGCGATAGCTTTAGTAACGGCCCTGGCGACGCGAACTTCGGGTTCCAAGAAGGCGTTGGCATCAGCGGCCGCGCCCCACTCATCGGGCTCCTATTCCCTGAGTTAAGCTACCAGCTCGGTTATCAAGGCGTTCAGAGCCGCTTCTCGGGAACTTCCAATGGCGACGCGAATGATCGCAGCCAACATTTCGTAACCGGTGGTTTCTTCCGTCGCGTGCCGGTTGGTTTGCAGTTCGGTGCCGTGTTCGATTTCATGCGTGATGACCTGATCATGGAGGAAGACTTCCACCAGATTCGTTACGAGGTGAGCCTGAAGAGCCCGAAAGGTCGCGAGGTTGGCTTCTGGGGTGCCTCAGCCACCAATAACGCGGTTGTCGGGGGAATCGATTACGAAGCGGTACAACAGTATGCGATTTTCTACCGCTGGCACTTTAAGAACGGCAACACAGGTCGGATCTGGGGCGGTGGAACCAACGACGAAGAAGGCCTTGTGGGTGCTGACTTCCAAGTGTCGCTCAACGATCGTTGGTCACTCCAAACAGGGTTTAACTACCTAATCACCGATGCCGCAGCCGGCTCAATTGGTGCCCGAGAAGAGTCCTGGAACGTCGGTACGAACCTTGTCTGGCACTGGGGCAAGACAGCTCGCAGCGGCTGCAAGAGCCGGTTCCGTCCGCTGTTCAACGTAGCTGACAACGGCTGGATGTTTATCGACCAGGTTCGGTAAACAAACTTGTCCGCCAGCGACTCACAGCGAATTTCAGATAACCAGGGGGGAAGAAACAGGCTGGCTGCCCATCGGGTAGCCAGCCTGTTCGCTGCGCTGGAAGAGGCGATGCATTGCCATAACCACGCTACCGCCGGCGCTGCAATATCTGATGATCTTGGGAAGAGCGTTGTCGCAGATCGTGCAGCGTTATCTGCGTGCTTCTCGAATCCGTGAGGTCTTCCTCGCCCCAGCGGTCGAAGGTCACCTCAATCTCCAGCGGCTTCAGCGCGCCGCTGCGCTCAACCGTTAGCAGCGCGGTCTCGGTCGGGTTGTGCTTAGCGACCAGCCGAATGAGGTGCTCGAAGCTCTTCACTGCTTCGCCATCGACATGGGTCACAACGTCGTTTTTCCGCAAACCAGCTCGATCTGCCGCACTGCCCTTTTCCACGTCCCCAATGCGTCCGTTTTGCACGACAGGGTCACCACGCACACCCAAGCGAGCCCCGCTGCGAACGTCGATCTCTTGTAAGTGGGGCATTTTCTCTTTGAGTCGAGCTAGCATCGCCTTGGAAACAGGAGTCCCGTAAAACTCCAAGCGAGTTAGCTGTTTGGCCGACTCTAGGGTTTTCAGCAACTCCTCAGACACTTCAGCAGAGTGAAAGCTCACTATCGTGGCACTACGTACGTCGGCGATTGCGGTAAGTACCTGCTCGTCGACTTTCGTATCGGGCCCGAGAACCACCTGCAGGTTAAAATGCGATGAACGCACCAAGTTGCGACGCAAGTCTCTTTGTATCTTCACACCGGACTTCAGGAGATAGGTCAGTGCGACCTGCTCACGCACTCGATCGAGTGCATTCTTTGCCATCTTTGCCTCAGCAGGGCGATTCTTCAGTTGGGCCAATTGGCCGAGCGTGGCAAGTCGGAAAGTGTCCGAATCGTTGCCGGACCACTCGAGGAGGATATTCAATGTTCTCGTTGAAGTTTCCAGACTTTCGCTCTGGGCTGCTTTTCCAACCTGCAGGAGCGCGGGCTCGCCGAGGGCGGCAAGTTCTCGCTGGGCACCTTCGCGAACGATAAACCGATCGTCATCCAATTGAAGGATCAATTGGGCGATACGCTTCTCGGCAAGTTCACTGACAGAGGGATCGGCGGCTGCAGCTCTAGGACCTTCCAAGCCAGGACCGACTGAATCCTGGGCCAGGGAGGACGCCGCGCCGCATGCAAATAGGCCCAGCGCGCAGAGCGAGACGCCGCAACATAGCAGGCGGTGCTGAGACTTCGACAATTCTGGGCGATTTGCTATGTTCACTAGTGAATTATAACACCTTCGTGGGCATCTCTCGACGGAAAATGCAGGGGCTAAAGTAGGCAAACCGTACTTCTGGGCAGCCCGTTGTTACCTACTGCCGGTTGAATTACGCTCTGAAGAGGCCGTTGTTCACGCAGCGGAGAACCACCCCGCCGCCCCCAGATCCCTCACTTTATTGAGCCCTACATGAAGTTTGCCACCCTCGGCGATGACCCGGATTGCTTGGCCCTAGCAGCTGCCGCAGAACAGCTCGGGCACAAGGTGACTCGCTGCGAGGAGCAGGCGTCTGACCAGGAGAACGATTTGTGGCGGGGCGCACCCGACCCCGGGACCTGTGACGCAGTGTTGGTTGGCCCTTCCGACGAACAAGGCTCGCCGCGTAGTGAGCAACTCCAAGAACTGGTGAAAATGGGGCTGCCCGTACTTGCCGTTCATCCGGTAGTGCCAGAAGTGCTGGCCTATTTCGAAATCGATATGGCCCGCGGCGAGACTCAGGCGCTGCTGCAGCACTACAATCCGCTCACCGAGTGCAATCTTCTACCGAGGCTCGCCGAGTGGATCACCGACGGACATCCTGAAGTGGGGAAGATCGAGCAAGTGGTCGCCGAACGCACTTTCGATCATCGAACTCGCGAGGCGGTACTCGACCATTTTGCTCGCGATGTGGAACTGCTGATCCGCATAGCCGGACCGCTCGATCGCATAGGGGCGTTGGGCTCCGGCAATGACGATGCCGCCTACGCAGGACTCAGCGTGCAACTACTCGGCAAGCAGGCGGTGCCGGTGCGTTGGTCGGTGGGGCCGGTGAGCGACTCACCCGGGTTGAAGATCGAACTGGTGGGAGAGCGAGGGCGAGTGACCGAACATTTCGACGCTAGCAATCTTCGCATGGAACAGGAATCCCATGAGTCTACTGATCCTGCTGTGAGCGCCGTCTCTCGATTTGTGAACGGCTTGCAGGCGGACACCGACGAATCCACTTGGCCGGCAGCCCTGCAGGCGATGGAACTGGCCGACTCCATCGAAATCAGCCTACGTCGCGGGCGCATGATCGACGTACACCACCAACAACTCACAGAGCACTTAGCCTTCAAGGGCACGATGGCGGCACTCGGTTGCGGCGTCCTGATGGTGCTACCTCCGCTGTTACTGCTGGTGGGTTGGATCGCTGGGCTATTTGGCATTCCGGTTGCCGAATACTGGCCGCACGCATTGCTGGTACTGCTAGCCCTCTTCCTGGGACTGCAAGTGCTGCCGAAAATTGTCTATGCCAAAAAGTAGCTCGGTGCCTCCCGGGCTGAGCGGGACTGGTTTCCGCGCTGCGGTTCTTGTTGGGGAGAACTCTTGCCAGAATTCTATTCTCGCTAGAAAAGTCTCGCCTCTGGACTCGGGCCGAAGTCACTGAGCGACTGCTAGCAAATACGCTAAACTTTGCCGTTTAGATGGATTATCCGTCTTGGTCGGTCGATCCAGTGACTAGAGGCAAACAACTTCTCCGGGGGGAGAACTGCAGCGCTGCTGCGCTACGCCACCTAGAATCTCTCCCTGATCCATGCTTCGATCTTTCAACAACGTGCTCCTGGCCCTCCTGGCGGTAACAGCTCTAGCTGCCAGCGGCTGCGCGCGGCATTTGCACACCGACCGCTGCGGTGCGATTCTGGACGAGAATCTCTTCTCCATCGCACTGGATAGTGTGCTGATACCCTACGTCGAGGAGTGCGGAGCGCAACCGTCTTGCGAATTAGATCCCACATGTGATCTGGGCTGCCACGAATCGGAGCTCGAGGGGCAGGTCGTCTACTGCGACGAAGCAGGCAACTGCGGGCTACAGGTCGCCGAGCCTCCACAACGCAAACGGAACACGCCACCGCTTGTGGGCTACGTGCCACCTCAACCGCCCAAGTTCTTACCAGTGCCTACGCAGCCAGCGTTTACCGACGTGTCTAGCGATTCGCCAATGCGGCTGCGAGGTTCGGTCGAGCGCAACTTCGGGCCGCAGCTGACTTTCCCTGGACGGGACTGATCGAATCTATCCGAAGAGTCTCATTCCTTCATTGGGGTGGCATGGCCACTGCTGACCACTCTTTTCTGCTAGCAATACGGTCAAGCTAGGCCGACTCTGCGGGCTGCGATTTGTGCGAGTTAAGCACATAGTAACGGGTGGCCGATCCCTCCTCTTAGTGACTTCTTCCGCGTGCGCTCCCCGCTTGCATGCACTGCAGAAGTCTCCCCGCGCTCGCGTCGCCTCGAGCGTTGCCCAAACATGGTCAACGCTCGATTTGACTTGCTCCTATTCGGACGACCCAGCTGATGCTCGACTCGCGTCTGTGCGACCCTTTACGTACGAAGTTCTCGCGCGGTCCATGCCGCCTCGGAATGTCCCGCCTTCCTATTGCTCTCAGTCTACTGTTCTGTGGAGCAATAGCTGCTGGGCAAGCACGTGCCGCCAGCGAAGCTCGGCTCACTCCGGTGGTGCGAGCTGTGCGAAATGCTGGTCCTTCTGTCGTCAACATCCAGGGCCAAAAGTCGGTCGCGGCTACTGGCGAAGCCGGCGGTCCAGGTGTCGGCACGCGACAGGTGAACGGTATGGGCACTGGTGTCGTGATTGACCCTCGCGGTTACATTCTTACAAACCATCACGTGGTAGAAGGTGTTCGCCAGATCAACGTGACACTTTCTGGCGGACAGACTTACACCGCTCGAGTGATTGCCCACGACCGCGAGACTGACCTCGCTGTGATACGCATTCGCACTCCGAAGCCGCTGCCCGTTCTACGAATTGGCACCTCTAGCGACTTGCTCACTGGCGAATCGGTTGTGGCTGTTGGAAACGCTTTTGGATACGAGAATACCGTGACCACAGGCGTCATTAGTGCGTTGCATCGCAATGTGCAGGTAAACGAAACGCAGAAGTACCTCGATCTCATTCAGACCGACGCGAGCATTAACCCGGGCAACTCTGGCGGGCCGTTGCTAAACATCGAAGGCGAAATGATCGGCGTAAACGTTGCTGTACGAGCTGGTGCCCAAGGTATTGGATTTGCCATTCCTGTAGACAAGGCGCTCGATATCGCCACCGGGCTGATTAGCATCGAGCGGCTCGACCGCAATTGGCATGGTATGACCCCGTTAGCCACCAACGGGCTACTCGGCCCAGTCACTCTCGTTAAGGTCAGTCGCGATAGCCCGGCCGATACCAGCGGCTTGCAACGGGGCGACGAGATCCAACAAATCGGCAGCACTCTCATCGTACGTCCGTTGGATGTAGAGCGAGCACTGCTTGGACGCCGCAGCGGGGAGAGCGTCCCCGTGCAGGTACGCCGTAGTGGCCGACTCGTGGATGTCGATCTGGTGCTGTCTCGCTTGCCGGGCCGCTCCTCGACCAGAGATGCGAGCCCCCCAAGAGGCTCGGGCATCATCGCGTCGAAGCCCGTCGAATTCTCTAGCACGCCCACGGAGCCCAATGGTTCGTTCTCGCGATCGACTTGGGAAAAGTTGGGATTGGAATTGAAAAGCGTCTCTCGCTCGACGCTTCGCAAGCGAGGCCTGCCCTTCCAGGGAGGCATGCAAGTGGTTCGCGTGCGTAGTGGCAGCTCGGCCGAGAAAGAGGGCGTCGTAAGCGGCGACATCCTCGTCCGTGTGCATCGCTGGTACACCACCAACGAGCAAGACGTCCGCTACGTGATGAGCCGCAGCGAGTCGCTCGCCAAGACGGGCACCGTGCGGTTCGACATCGTACGTGGCGAAGAACGCTTCTTCGGGCACTTAGCGGTGGGCGAGAAGGAAAGCTCGCGACGGTGAGGCCAAGTGGAGCAAGCAAACCTTGCCGCTAGCCGCCGAGCTTGCTCGGCGCGTGGTTGGCCCTTGGTTTAATGTCAATTCATACGGCGACGTTTACCGTGGGTTTCGACTCCGCGGCGACCGAGGTCGTCGGCTAACGTTGAACACCTACATTGGGTTTCAATCCAATGACACTGTCACGGTCTTGTTCTCCGTGTACGCCGCCAAGCCGGCTTCGCCCAGTTCTCGGCCGATACCGCTTTGCTTGAAGCCACCGAAGGGGGCTGCGGTATCGAACACGTTGTAGCAGTTCACCCACACGGTGCCAGCGCGGATTTTCGAGGCGAGGAGATGCGCCTTGCTGATGTCGCGTGACCAGACGGCCGCTGCAAGTCCAAAGTTGGTATCGTTCGCACGGCGGGCGATCTCGTCCACGTCGTCGAACTTCAAGACGGATAGCACAGGGCCGAAGATTTCTTCGCGGGCGATGCGCATGTCGTCCGTCACGTTGGCAAACAAAGTGGGCTGAACAAAGTAACCTTGGTCGCCGTGCCGTTCGCCACCGGAAATGCACTTCGCGCCATCTTCTTTGCCGTACTCGACGTACTTAAGAATCTTGTCGAACTGCGCCTGATCCACTTGGGGGCCATGCTCGGTAGCGGGATCGAACGGGTCGCCGACTTGACGAGCCTGATTGCGTTCGGCCAAACGGTCGACCACTTCGTCGTAGGCACTTGCTTGCACATACAACCGGCTACCGGCAGTGCAGCATTGCCCTTGATTGAAGTACAAGCCGAAGTGCGAACCGGCGACGGCTGCTTCGAGATCGGCATCGGCGAAAATCACATTGGGGCTTTTGCCGCCCAGTTCAAACGTGAGCCGCTTCATGGTGTCCGTCGCGGCACGCTGGATAATTTTGGCAGTCTTATCCTCACCGGTGAAGGCAATCTTATCGACTCTCGGATGCTCGACCAGCGCCGCGCCAGCGGTGGGGCCAAAGCCGGGAACCACGTTGATCACGCCATCAGGGATGCCCGCCTTCTGGGCCAAGCGTGCCATCCGCAGGCAAGTGAGCGGCGTTTGCTCTGCCGGCTTCATCACAATGGTGCAGCCAGCAGCGAGCGCGGGGCCCCACTTCCAAGCACACATCAGGGCCGGGAAGTTCCAAGGAATGATCTGCCCGACAACGCCGATCGGTTCGCTCCGTGTGTAGCAAAAATGATTGCCTCGAATGGGTATCGTTTTCCCTTCAATCTTATCTGCCCAACCGGCGTAATAGCGAATGCAATCGATCACCAGCGGGATGTCGGCTGCTCGTGAGTCGCGAATTGGCTTGCCGTTGTCTAACGTTTCCAGCGCGGCCAGCTCTTCGGCATTCTCTTCGAGTAAGTCGGCCAGTTTGTACATCAGCCGGCCGCGATCGCGCGCGTCCATCTGCGACCACTCGCCACCATCGAACTGCGCGCGAGCAGCGTCCACTGCCAAATCGATATCTGCCTTGTCTCCTTCGGCAACTTGAGCGATCACTTCTTCCGTGGCAGGATGGATCGTCTCAAAGGTCTTACCGCTGGCCGCGGGCAACCATTTGCCGCCAATAAAGCACTGAGTTTGACGGATTTCAGGGTGAGCGACTTTTTCTTGCATGATTTCAGCAGTGGCCACGAGCAAGATCCTCCGATGGGAGAGTGGGTGAGAGTTGAGGTTGTTTCCCCAGCATAGCAGAGTTGGTACAGTGAAGACCAGCGGGGCTTACGAGTTCGTTGCCCCACTTCTTCCGGCTGACGCGCAGCTCGACAACTAGGTAGAGATTGCTCGATGAGAGCGCAGGAACATCAGCCGCCCGGTTTGCGGTAGATTGTTCCGCGTTCCACTTCAATGAAGCCGAGCTTCTCGTAGAACTTAAGTGCCGCTTCGTTGCTGGCCATCGTTTGCGCCTCGAAGGTGGCGATCCCGCGGCGACGCAACAGACGGGCGGCTTCGCCGAGCAGGTAACTGGCGGCGCCGCGCCGACGATAATCGAGTGCGACCATCAGCTCGAACAACCCAGCCGTCGGCATGCCCCAACCGGTCGAGAGTGGTTGCACGTCCCAGAAAGAAGCGGTAGCGAGAATGTCGTCTTTGTATTTATCGATCAACTGAAAACGATTGCGCTGTAAGCCGCCCCACACACAGGCTTCCCACCAAGTTTTCGAGCGGGGATCAAGTTGCTCGGTAATCTTGGTGTTGCGTTTGAGATTGCGAATCTCACGTGACACTGGCGGACGGAAACTGGCGAGATCTGCCTGGAAGATACAAACCTGATCGACCACATCGTAGTTGGCGCGCTGGCAAGCCTCGTGGAAGGTGAGGTCTGTCGGTAGTACGCCGGGAATTTCGCTGCCGCCGTACAGTCCCAAATAGAAAGAATTCAACGGCTGCACTCCACCGGCGTAAAGCACCTTGGCTCCGCGTGTACGCTGGTAGGCTTCGCTGGCAGCAAGTAGTTCGTCGGCCAGAGCTTCACTCTGATGCGAGGCGTGCAACATCAGGACATGCGTCGTGCCAAAGCTCGTGTCCAGTGCCATGCCTGCGTCATCGGGTCCGAAACCTGCGTGAACAAAGCCGACGGGGCGCTCGTCGTGCGTGGCAACGATCAGGCCTTGACGATCGAAGTGCATTTTCGAGAGGACGCCGTACTCCAAGAGCATCGAGGAGACCGGCTGGAGCAAACCGCGCTGGGGCGGTTGGCTGCGCCAGATTTCCGCGAGATGCGGGGGGTCCGAATTTTCAAACGGCCGAAGACGGTACACGTGCGAAGCTGACCACGGGGCTGAAACTCAGTGACGGAAGGGCAAGCACACAAGTATGACAGAGCCGTGCATCAGCGGGGAGGGTGTCAAGCGAGATACTCGTGTCATTCTGAACAGAGGCTAGCCAACGGGTCGTCGGAAACCTTTCGCCGGAATTCCCTGCTCGAAAGCTCAAAAAGTAAGTCAAACTCAAGGAGCAGCGTACCAGTGGATCGCCAATCCGCGGCAATTATTCCAGTAAGGAAACTGGGAATATGATTTCGTAGTAGCCCTCAGGCTGCCGGCTTTGCCCGGCGCTTGCGACGCCGCTCGCGGCGGTCAGTAGGCGTGCCCTTCCAGCGACGGTGGACCCACCAGTATTGCTCAGGCGCTTTGCGCACGAGTTGCTCCAGTCCATCGGTGTACCACTGGGTAAGGGCGGGAATAGTCCCCTTCTGAAAGTCATCTACCATTGGGTCGACAAGATCGGCTAGGCACATCTCGAAATGCAACGGGCCGCCTTTTCGCAGTACAGCACTAATCGCGGTGGGAGCCTGGCCGCTGAGCGTGAACACCGCCACCGCTTTATGCGTGGAGGCCGGCTTGCCGAAGAAGTCGACCCAGCAAGCCGTATCGCCTGCGTATTGGTCTCCCAGCAGGACAAGCGTGCCGCCACTCTCCAGTAGATGAGCGATTTGACGGCTACTGTCATTTTTGGGCAGCATGTGCTGCCCCGTCTTGCCACGAAATTCGGTAACCCAACGATCGAGGTACGGGTTGTCGAGCTTGCGAGCAATCGTGTGTGTCGGGAATCCATGCAACCCAAGTAGGTAACCACCCAACTCGAAATTGCCCAAGTGCCCCGAGATAATCACCGTAGGACGACCACTGAGCATTTGTCGAACGAGCGTAGGCATGTCGGGTATCGAAGATTGCTCTCGCCAATTCGTACGATGCACCTTGCGCGAAGCGTGGGCAATCTCCGCGATCATTAAGAACAGGTGCCGCCACATTCCGAGAGCGATCTGCTCGTGCTCTTCAGAGGATGCCTGCGGAAAGGCGATCTGCAGATTCTGCTGGACAACTTTCTTGCGAATCCGCAGGACCCGCCACATCAGCCGGGCAAGCGGTGCGGAAGCATCGTCAACCACCTTCAAAGGCAGCGCCTGCACCAGCCCCACGACTAAGCGTACGGCGAGATAAGCGGAGTAATCTGATAACTGCTGAAACATTACGGCTTCAGGGGCTTTAGCGGTTGGTCGATTCGGAAAGTTGGAAAGCAACCTATTGTGCAGGGCTTGTTAGGTCGCCGTAACCAGAAGATATCCGAAGGGGCTCACCTAGCAGGAGAAAAAAGCTTTTCAGGCAACAACTCTGGAAAGACATAAGATTAAGACTTGGTTAAGATGTAAGCTATGTCAGTTGCCTCGAACAGTCTCTGTAGCCCTGGTGAATTCGAGTCCGGCCCTGTTATAGAGCAGCAAAACAGGGAGCTTCAGCACCTCCTTGGCCATTTCGACCCGGTCCAGTTGAATGAGTTGTCGGGCTTCGAATTGATGAATCGCACGGACACAAAGTATTTGCTGAGTAGCGACGACCTCCTAGAAACCCTGCCCGAACTGCGGGGCAACTATCGCTCCTTGGAAGTGGAGGAAGTGCGTCTTTCTCCTTATAGTACTCTCTACTTCGATACGCCTGACTTGGTGTGCTACAAGGCTCATCACAATGGCAAGCTCAATCGCCGGAAGTACCGTATGCGTCGGTATGATGCCAACGGCGTTTGTTTTTTGGAGGTGAAGCTCAAAAACAGCAAGGGTCGCACTGACAAGCAGAGGATGTCGCTCTCAGACATCCAGCCCTCGATCGATGAATCACACGCTGGCTTCCTCGATTCTATCGCTCCCGATCTTCAAAACCAAAGCTTCGATGGCCTGATTCCTCAGCTCTGGAGTCGCTTTCTGCGAATGACTCTAGTCCACAACAACATTGCGGAGCGAGTCACCATCGACACCTGCCTTAGCTTCCATAAAGGCGATCGTGCCGTGCAGCTCCCTGGGGTGATCATCGCGGAAGTCAAGCAACCGGGCGACGATCGTCAGTCCCCCGTTCGCAAGCAATTTCGCGCCAGAGGCATCCGTCCGCTACGCATTAGCAAGTACTGTGTCGGTAGCGCGATGCTCAATCCAACTCTCAAACACAACCGATTCAAAGCCAAACTGCGATCCTTGCAGAAGATTGCCAACGTTTGAGTTCCGCTCCGATAGACTATTAAACAGTCTGCCCTTTAGGTTAAGCACCATGCATCCCGCTCTTGCACAATCCATAACTTCAACACTCGAGTCATTCCAGTTTGAGTTTCTTGGCGTTCCATTCTTCGATAACGATCTCTACAAATTGGCGTTCCGTTTGCTCGTGAATTTGGTTTTTGTATCGGTCATCGTGGGGATCGTTTACTACCGAAAGACGGGCAACAAAGATTATGTGTTTACCTATTTCATGATCAACCTCATGGTCTTTTTCATCTGTTTCACCTTGAAAAAGATGGAATTGGAGATGGGGATGGCTCTGGGACTGTTCGCAATTTTTGGCATTTTGCGATACCGAACCGATGCCATTCCCATCAAGGAAATGACCTATTTGTTTATAGTAATTGGCATCGCAGTGATCAATTCGCTCGCGAATCGCAAGGTGAGCTACGTCGAGCTGGCGTTCACCAATGTCATGATCGTAGCATTGGCGGAACTTCTGGAGCGTTTGCCTCTGCTGAGACAGGAATTCAGCGAACGCGTGGTCTACGAGCGGATCGACCTCATCAAGCCAGAAAACTACGATCAGCTTGTGGCTGACTTGCAAGAACGCACCGGCTTGAAGATCAGCCGCATCGAGTTGGGGCAGATCGACTTCTTGCGCGATACGATTAGAATCGACCTGTTCTTCTATCCAGAGGAACAGTCTGCCCACAGTAGTGGCGAGGTAGCCGTTGTGCGCCGTGACAGAGAGGCGTAAATAGCACCCAGCAACGGATCACGAGCCAGGGATCTAGAACTGCGATTCGTCGATCAGCTCCTCGCCATCGCGAGAGCAAATACTCGTGACAATAACTCCTTCCAGCGAATCAGTAAAGAAATTGACACTCCCGTCGGCCATGAGTGTATTGACTCCCGCCGGATGATCGGAGTGCATACTCTCCTTGTACCACGCTTTAGGAAGTTTGCTGGCGTTGGGACTCTTCTCCAGATGCCCTACATTGCTGCCTGAAGCTCAGATGCCATTGAGTGAATCAATCTCATCGTTGTCGATATCGACACCACGCCCCGCGCACTCTGTGACACAGACAGTGTAAGAGGTACCGTCGGCAACATCCTTCGGTTTCATTGGGGGCGGCTCAATGAGATTGTCATCGTTGGGTAGGCCCTTTGTGCCAATCAAAATACCGCGCTGGCGACCGTACTCCTCACCAGTGTCAGGGTGGATTGCATCCTTGTCGGGGCCGGAAATTCCAAGGTAGTCCATGCAGGCCATCCCCGCCCCCGGCAAGCCACCGGCGAGTGGCAACAGCCTGTGATCTTCCCCGCGTAAAGGTTCGAGCCGATAAGTGCTAGGACACAAATAGACCGTCAGCACTTGTCCCGTGGCAGCGAGATTCGTCGGATGGTCCAGCGGAGCTGAGAAATTGATTAGGTCGTAGACCGTGGCTAACTCCAAATAGGGGAGCAAATCCACCGACCAGGCCAGGGAGTACGTCTCCGGCTTGTCTCGAGGCCCGGACCAAAACTTACCAGCAGGGTACTTATTGCGTGAGCTTTCGTAGTTGTTCACGCCCAGGCCAACTTGCTTCAAATTGTTTGTATACTAGGTGCGCCGAGCGGACTCGCGCGCAGCTTGAACAGCCGGAATCAACAACCCAATGAACACGCCTATGATAGCGATAACAACGAGCAACTCTACGAGCGTGAAGCCCCACCGAGTAGGAACCGAAGCTGCGCGACGGTGGATCTTTTTAGGTAGAAGAGTAGGCGATGTCTGAGCCTCCCTTTGAAAGTTGTCCGCTCTTTGGCTCGCCCGAATCGGGTCGGATTAGTCTGCGATCGTGATCACGATGTGCTCGCCAGAAGGGGTGAGCTGCCCAAGAATGCCTCCATGATAGTATACAGGGTTTCTGCGACGGCCAAACTGATCACTATTCTCAACCCCAGGACAGTGTGGCAGTATCTTTTTTTACCCCTATTGAGTGATTTTCGTGCCAGAAATTTTTTTTTCACCCACAGAGTCCCACAAAACAATTTCGCCGAATGCCACAATAGACGATAAAAATAGTGGAAAAACCGCCATTTGCTTGACAAGGCGCGCGCGATGTTAAGATGGAGAAGCGACTTAGGTCTGGAGCAGCTCCAGGCACACCCCAAATGGGCAATGTCGTTTTATGGGTACTCAGCGGGCTTTTTCTACCGCGTTTCTCATTCTTTCATTCTTACTTGGAGGCTAATCATGAACCGGACAGCAACTCTGCTTACGCTTGTTGTCGCGGCTGTGACTGCCTCCTCGACACGGGCCCAACCATCACTCAATCTCGTCGATAACGGCAACGCTAGCTTTACACTACAAGTCGTCACGGATGCCAGTGGCCCAATCGCCACCGAAATTGCCACCGAGGAGGGCGGCCTAGTAGGCACAGGGAACCTCACGTTCACAAACGTCATCCTTGCCGACCCCGCAATTTTTGATGTCGAGAATCTAGGCCACAATCCGTTTACTGACACCGTCACCTGTGGGCTCAATCTAGACAACATCTCAACCAATGAAATCTTTGCTTCATTCGGTACGGGTAGCTTGGGTGTCGGCGTCTTCGACTTCCTCACAGTCGAGTTCAGAGGTACAGGGACCATAGATGCCTATGGAATCCTTGCTCAGCAAGGCGTGAACCACAGCGTCTTTACCTCAAGCGATGTGACCGATGTGATCTTAGGAGATTTCAACGGAGATATTCGCGTCGATGGCGGTGACTTTCTCCAATGGCAATATGATGAGGTTTCCGGTCCTCCAAGTGCGGTAGACCTGGCTTTTTGGGAAGCGAATTATGGCGCACCATTTATAGGTTCAGCTTCATTTGCTGCTGTACCTGAGCCATCGACACTCACTGCCCTGCTTGTAGGCATATTCTTTTCAAGGAGGCAAAGGACGATTTGCGGACCGGTTTCGACAGCCGGTTGAAGCGGGAAGTTCGTAGGAAGCTAGATCACCACCGATGCTGGTCTGTTGTGCTACCACGAACTGAACGAATTGCTCAGTCTCACGACAGTGGCCGCAGAGGTGCCAACCGATGCACGCCTGGGCCAGAACAAACAACATGGTTCTGTGCCGATGCTGCGACAGTCATTCTAGCATGCGACTGAGATGTGAATGATGCCAAGCGACTAGCGGTCGACCCTGTCATGCGGCGCGTTGTCGGTTAACGGGCGGCGCAAGTGAACTCGGACCCGGCGGGCGCCTTGGTCTTGCTTGTGCCGGTCTTGAGGGTCTTGCGGCTACTCAGCCGGTAGCTGCGACTTCCGCAGCGGCGAATAAATGCCCAAGAATTGACAAGACACAAGAAAGGGGTGGGGAGTGCGATGTTAAGCGGAGGACCGCATGCGACTGGAGCGAGTCCAGGCTCAAATCACTTCAACCCGAACGGGAAATCACGGCTTAGGGCCTCAGAAACGTTGGCAAGCACCCAATAGTTGATTACTATTGAGACTGGGGTTCCAGCTATTCCACATCACTTTCTCCCGCGTTTCGACATGTCTCCGCCTCACCACATCACGAGTCGGCGACTTGTCTTCGAGTCGCTCGAGCCGCGTGAAGTGCTCAGCGCCGACCCGCTTCTCGCGCACGTAGGCGACGCGGAGTTCATCTACTACAACGCGGCCACCTATGGCACGGTTGTGGCCGACTTCGACCGCGACGCGGCCACTTTCAACCCATCCGGCGAGCCGATCGGCGACGACACGCCGCGCTACGGACCGACCGTCGCCCACTCACCGCTGCCCGATTGGACCGCTGATGGCCCGACCGTCGCAAGCCAAGGTATCTCAAGCGTCCTAGCTACGGGCTGGGACGCTGACGGCGTCACGCCACTCGTGGTCGTTAACTCGAACGCGGCGAACACGATCCGAATCTACAGGGGTTACAATTTTGAGTCGGTCGCCTCGCTTAACTATTCAAACCTCGGCTTGATCCGCGAATCGATGGCTGCTGCCCAATACTACCCGCAGTCAGCCGTCATCCACCACGGCTTGGTCGTGATCGGCACAGAACGCCACGAGGAACGCGGCGGCGAGTTCGTGCCAGTAGGTACATCGTTCCTTACAACGCAGGACTACGGAGCCACGCTTGACGTGGTGGCCGACATCGGTGGGGGCGACATCCCGGGCATCGCCGGCGGCGCGGCAGACGGACTGACACGAGGCCGCGTGTGGTCATTCACCAACCCGTTTCCTGCCGGTGGGCTCGATGAAACCAACGACGTCTGGTTCCCTTGGGCTGACTACTTACAGAAGCAAGACAACCCCAAGGGAGGACAGATCGGTCTGTTTCGAGCGACCCGGGCCGACGCCAATAGCCCGTGGGTCGTGCAGCCCAATCGAGTGTTGCATGAGATATGGCTCCCCGACGACTCGGGCGGCCTGCACGCCCACACGGCCGCGGTCACTGGCGCGGGCGTCGTTTCGCACTGGGGCGACGTCGGCTACCGCAGCCAATCGCTGCTGCACGCGGTAGACCTCGACAACTACCTCACCGCCCCGATTACGACGACGGTGGCCCTCGGCGGTTACGACCCCACGGCGACCAACTATATTGACGGACCGCAACCGACCTCCGCGGCGCCGGGGCCAGAGCCCGGTAGCCACTTAGCGTCGGGTGACCTCACACGCGAAATGGTGATCGGCTTCGACAACATCGCAATTGGCGAAACCCGCCTGGAAGTCGATGCCGTTGTGGATAAGCCGCTCCGCACGACCTTCGGAACGCGATACAAAGACGCCGACATCCTGCACCTACAGTGGCTGCAGGGAGTAGGCTATGTATCGGGCAGCGCAGTGAAGCCCTATTGGCACCTCTCACTCGATGGTGAGAACTGGGCTTCGGTCCGGCCGCCGGAGGGGGTTAACGGCCGATTATGGCTATTTGGGGAACGTTTGCTGGCGCTCGACAGCAACCACCAAATGTGGACCGCTCCGCTCCCGGAGATCGAGGTCGTCACGCCGCTCCGCGTGGCGCCGGGGGGAACGAACGCATTGGCAGCGACCCTGGAGCCCGCCGATGCGCCCGCCGCCGGGGTAACGATGCGCGAGGTGCATTATACGGCAGGCGCCTGGGTGTACGCAGATACCGGCGTGCCACTTGACCGGCAGGCCATGCCGCCGCGTCCCGGTGTCACAAAGGCTTACGAATTCAACGTCTCATCAGGCGCCACCGACCTCGGGCAGTGGTGGCTGCAGGAAGTGGACGCCGTAGCGCCCGAAGGCATCTGGAACCTCGACTTCTGGGTGGCAAACCTAGCCGACCAGACCGTGTCGCTCGGGGCAGGTCTCCTGCCAGCTGCGGAGGTGGGTTCGAACAGCGACTTCCGCTCGCAAACCTCAGCGGCAACCGAAGAGTGGGTCGCAATGGGCGTGCTTCGCGACTCGACACCCGACAGTGGGCGGCTTGCTATCGACCTGTCGCTGTTCAAACCGTCTCCCGGCGTTCGGTTCTTATGGGCGCCGTCGTACCTGGGCTCCCAACCCACTCCAGCCTACCCGCTGGCGCCGGGGGCGATTGGCCCGAATGAGGTCGCTTCGCTAGCCGTTTCGCCACTCGGCGACGAGTGGACGGCGGGACTCGTGTTCCAGTGGGACGAGGCGGCACCGCTAACCGGCAACGGAATCTTGCCGATCGCTTCACTGGTGGGCGATGGCGGCACCGCGGTCACGATCACTGCGCAGAATATTTCCACGACTGATACCGAATGGGTCGCCACGCTCTACGACGGCTCCGCCGACGTCGCCGTCGCTCGGCTCACGACAAACCTACTCCGTGGCGACATCGCCGATCTGCTTCTTTCCTTCCACGCCGGTCAATTCACGCTTCGGGCGCGCGTCGGATCGAACGCCCCAATCACTAGCGAGCCAAGCGTATCCGTATCGGCGTCGCTCACCAACCTCGATCAACTTAACTGGTCCGATCGATCCGGCAATGGCGTGTCGGCCCTCCTTCCGATACTGGCGGTGACCGATGCGGACCGGGCAGCGGACGACGCCGATGCCGTCCGGTGGTTTCACTCTTCATTGCAAGAGAAGCTAACGCTATTCGCAGAAGTAGAAACCGTAGCAGGCGATTACAACCTGAACGGTGTGATCGATGCAGGCGATTATACCGTTTGGGCCGACTCATTGCCTGTGTACGATCTCGCCTTCGATGGCAACGGCGACGGCCGGGTCGATAGCGGCGACTACCTCGTGTGGCGCAATCATTATGGCCTCACAGGGCCCAACGTACCTGGTGACTATAACCACGACAACAAGGTCGATGCAGCCGACTACACAGTTTGGCGCAGCGCGGTTCCACCGGTGAACCCCGACGCCGATGGCAACGGCGACGGTCGTATCGACAACGAGGACTACCTTATTTGGCGCAACGCTTATGGCGTACCGCTGGTAACACTGGGCGACGTGCTCGCCTCGCCACAATCCGCCGATTTCAACGGCAGCGGTTTCGTCACAGGGCTCGATTTTTTGCACTGGCAGATTGGCTCAGGCACACCGACGCCGACAGCGACTCCGCTCGATGGCGATGCAAATTTGGATCGGGCCGTCGATGACACCGATTTCGGCATTTGGCAAACACAGTTTGGCCAAGCGGCACCGACGATAGCAGCCTTGGTGGCGGTTGAGGCCACGAACCCCGTCGAAGCGGCACAGTCTTTGACGGCCGTCGAAGTTGTCGTTGCCGCGGGGCCAGAGTTTAGCGAGGAACGTTCGGTTTCGGCATTAGTCGGAGCTGAGTCGGGTCGGTCACCGTTCTTAAATGACCAACTGGTTGATGAGATCTTCCGCCGTAGCGGTAAGCAGTTGCGGCAAAAGTTGCCCTCTGTGCATCAAGAGGAATATGGCGTAGAGCATATTTCAGACCGTGTGCTTAGCGAGGTGCGAGGTCTTTATTACTCATTCAATTACGACCATGAAGATCAGGATGTTAGGCTCGACCGACTGTCGAAGCGAACCAAAGCGACAAACGAGCTATTCAATGCGTTTGCAGAAGATGAGTTTGAAGTGGATTTAAGACTGGTACGTCATCGTTGATCCAAGAACGCACCAATCTCTCGGCAAGGTCAGTTTTCCGAAAGTCTGATAGAGCGAATATTCGTCTGAGCCAGGAGTGGCCGTAAGCGTGGAGCAAGAAAATGGCGGTTCAAGTGACTTCCGCGTGAGCGATGCCAGTTTCGCAATTACTACGAGCACCATGCCAGGCAACCTTTATGGTGATGGCACAGTCGACCATGTTGACCTGTCCAATTGGAGAAAGGTACGGGAGGGCCACGGGAGCAGCAACCGTCAAAGGCGATGGGCATGTCGATGGACTCGGCTTCACTGCCAGGCAGGTGGCGAATCAAAATCGTCTGCCGTTGCTGGGGTTGCAGCAGTTCCCGAACTTGGCACACTTGGGCTAGCACTAGTCGCATTCCTTGCAATGTTCACTTACTTTGCAATAGACCGTCGCCGCGTGTATCCTAGAGAATGCCAACTAACTTCTAAGCCACTGAGAGGAGCCTACTGAGGACGACCAGACTGAGAATAGTTTCGAATTAGGCACCGGAAGCGTGGTGCCTGATCGTTTATTTCATATTCCCATTCCCAAACCTTCGTTCTCATTGCAGAGGCTCTCTCGGATGAAACTCTTAAACGTATTCGCACTGCTGTTTGCCAGTGTGCTCACCCAATCAAATAGCCCCGCCACTGCCGTTGAATACCGCACGATCGACGGCTCTGGCAACAACATAGCCAACCCGAACCAAGGCCGCGCGGACACACCGCTCGTAAGAATGCGCGACGTCATCGTCAACCCACCCACTGGGTTCGACTCGTCTAAACTCATGCCAACCTACGAAGACGGGATCAACACGCCGACCGGCATGACTGCGTTCGATTCAGTAACTGGCATGGGCGCATCGCGATTGCCCAATGCCCGTCAGATCAGCAACGCCGTCGTTTCTCAAGGGAGCCTATCGGTTCTCAACCCCAAAGGTGCCAGCGACTGGCTATGGCAGTGGGGGCAGTTCATCGATCACGACATTGCGCTCGAAGAACCTACGTCAACGAGTGATCCGTTTATGATTCCGGTGCTCGATTCCGGCGACACACTTCACAACCAGCATTTCCCATTCATTCCGTTCCGGCGCAACGACCCTGCTTTAGGGACTGGCGTCGGTAACACGCCGCGCGAACAAACCAACGCGCTGACGACTTATATTGACGGCTCCAATGTATACGGTTCCGACGACGCACGCGCAAGTTTCTTGCGTACCATGAGCGGCGGACAACTGAAAACGTCCGTCGGTAATAATGGCGAAATGCTGCTGCCTATGAACCGAGCCATCGATCCGTTCCCCAATGCCAACCCGCCGGTCGTACCCGGCGACACACCATCTGCGGCAGACCAGCTATTCATTGCGGGTGATGCACGAGCGAATGAGCAAATTGGGCTGACGGCAGTGCACACACTGTTCGTGCGAGAGCACAACCGCTTGGCCACAAGTCTCGCCGGACGTGCCGACTTGCCCACGCTGGCTGCTTCAGCCGGATTCAATGCTGCCGACGCGACCGATGTGGATGAGTACATTTACCAAACGAGCCGCAAAGCCGTGGGGGCCCAGATCCAGCGGATCACCTACGAGGAATTCCTGCCCATGATGCTTGGCGATGCGCTATCGCCATATACCGGTTACGACAGCAATGTGAATGCCACGCTGAGTAACGAATTTGCCAACGCGGCCTATCGTGTAGGGCACACGATGCTCTCGCCGATGGTTCAGCTGTACGATAGCACGGGCAACATCGGTGAGGTTGCCCTGCGAGATGCGTACTTCAACCCGCAATTCACCAAAGACAACGGCATCGAAACGGTCCTCAAGGGCCTCTCGATGCAAATGTCTCAAGATGTCGACGCGATGGTGATCGACGAAGTACGCAGCTTCCTATTCGCGGAAGGCAACGGCGGGCTTGACCTTGCAGCAGTCAACATCCAACGCGGTCGAGATCACGGCCTGCCCACCTACAACGATATGCGCCGCGGATTGGGCCTCGCCGCGAGAACCGCCTTCAGTGAAATCACTTCCGACCCAGGCATCGCTACGGCGTTTGAATCGATTTATGATTCCATCGAAGATGTCGATCTCTGGATCGGAGCCATCGCCGAAGATGCCATGGCCGACAGCTTGGTAGGTGAACTGCTGAACTCGATCCTCGTCGATCAATTCACACGCCTACGCGATGGCGACCGTTTCTTCTATGAGACTGACTCAGACGCATTTGCCCTGTTCCCGGGACTGGCCGACTCGATGCTTTCGGATGTGATCATGAGGAACACGGACATCGATTGGATGCCGATGAGTGCATTCCACGCGGTGCCGGAACCCGGGGCGCTGGCGATGTTCTTGATCGCTATCGCCGGGGGCACTTCTCGGAAGCGTAGGGCTGGTTAAACTGGACAGCTTTCCGAAACTCGATGCTGATCTCGGCGGCGTCTCATCGGTGAGATTACCCCGTCCACGCCTTCCGCCCATAAGAGATCTCCATTGAACACTTTCCAGTGCTCGTGCGGAAACGCACTCTTCCTCGACAGCACACAATGCGTCCAGTGTGAAAAACCCACTACGTTGTGCCCCGTTTGCCAAGAGGTAACCGCTTGGGAGGCAAACGGCGACAACCTTGGCATCTGCGGAAACATTCAGTGCCAGGCCCAACTTAAGCTCTGCGCGAACTACAGGAACTTCGGGGTCTGCAATAACTCGATTTCCGTAGACGAAGTTGAGGAGACCCTGTGCTCGCATTGCCGGCTGACGACCGTGATCCCTGACTTCGATGTTGAAGGCAATCTCGAGAAGTGGTCGCGGCTTGAATGGGCGAAGCACCGTGTGCTGTACGCGATTGAGAAGATTGGCTTGCCGATAGGCACCCCAGAGAATCACTGGGTACCCAAGCTCTCCTTCGAGTTCAAAGCCGATAGAGAGAAGCCGGGTAAGGACAAGAAGAAGGCAGAGCCCATCGCCACCGGCCACGCCAACGGATGCATCACAATCAACCTCAAGGAAGCGGACTCCGTGAAGAGAGAGATCGCCCGAGTGGAGTTTGGCGAGCCGCAACGCACTCTTGTCGGCCACTTCCGCCACGAGCTGGGACATTACTACTGGGACTTGCTGGTGAACCCAACCCGGCTAGAGAAATTCCGCAAGCTATTCGGCAACGAAACAAGCCCACCCTACGCCGATGCGATGGACGCCTACTACGAGAATGGTCCATTGCCGAATTGGCAAAATTCGTTCATCTCTGCCTACGCAACGATGCACCCCTGGGAAGACTTCGCCGAAACCTTCGCCGCCTACCTCGACATGGTAGCAGTACTCATGACCAGCGAAGATTTTGATCTCACCACTGATGCGAATAATGTCATCGACGGCAACGACTTCGACGCGATGGTCAATGAATACTCAAGAGTCGGCATCCTCGCCAACGAGTTGAACCGCGAAATGGGGCTGATTGATTTGGTCCCGGAAGTCTACTCACGCCCCGTTATTGAGAAACTGCGGTTTGTGCACGAGTTGCGGTGACCTACAGCCATCGGCTAGCTGGGAAAGGCCCTCTCGATTTGGCCGAGTCGAGGGTGTCCGATGTGATCTTGCAAAACACGCAGATCGAGTGGAGACCGATGAGTGCGTTTCATGCGGCGTCAGAGCCAGGGGACTTGTTGGTGGTGGTATCGGGACTCTTGGCGATGCTGCCGACTCGCCGGAGCGCTCAGCCAGGTAAGAAAAACTGTTCGAGCTAGGCATGCTTATGTGCTAACGAGCACCAGCAAGCCCAATCAGTTCCAGTTCCGAGACCACTAGACTGTGATCTGACCCGTCGCGCTGAACCACCCTGGATTGCAGCGTCTTGAAGTGCTTGGAATGGAAGATGTAATCGATCCGCAGGTTCAGCGGCACCGGCTTGGTCGGCCAGTGCCACGTGGGATGGGCCTCTGGGTCCTTGTGGATTGCTGCGAAAGAGTCCACTAGCCCGATTGTTCTGAGTTGACCCCGGTGCGCGAAAGGTAGAAGCACTATTGAAGTCTCCCACCACGAGGGTCGGCTTTTCCGCATCGACTATCTTGAGAATCGATATAATTTCTTTCTCGTGCTGTGCTTCGGTCTTCGCAATGGTTGCCATAGCACTGCGAAAACCGGCTCCACGCTTGATGCGGAACGGAGCGAGATGGACGTTCACCGAGTGCACCTTATGTTCGCCCAGATCAAACTTCGCAGAAACAAAGCCAAATAGACCTGCTTGCGGCGGATGGATTTTTAACTCCTCTAGTTTCCACTTGGAAACAATCGTGAATCGCTCGGCAGGAATCTGCGCCTTGTGGCCGAATGAATGGATTTCGGGATAGTCTTTCGCCAAGTCTCTCGTAAGGATTTGCTCCAAACTAAGAGTGGTTTCCTGCAAGCAAACTACTCCTGCGTTGGCCGTCGTAATTGCGTCGAGAATTTGCTTCGATTGATGGTTGCCGCAGTTGACGTTGTACGTCGCAACTCGAAGTGTTTGAGCGCGGACTGTGCTAGAGTGGACTAGAAGTGCCAACAGGAGGGTAACAGTTGGTAGCTGAAACCTACCCATGCTTAGGCTCGCCCTTGAGCGGCAGCTTCACTGATTTCCCTGTCATCGCCGCTTTGTAGATGCCTTGGATGATCTCCACGGAGCGGCGCCCTTCGTAGCCGTCGACACTAGGTGTGCCGTCTTTCTTGATGGCTTTGATGAAGTCGGCAATTTGCATAGCGTGGCCATGGTGGCCGATGGCGCTGGGATCGGCCGCGCCGCCGCCGGTGCTTTTCTTTCCCTTCATCGACTTGTGAATCGCCTCGTCGCTCTTGAGCTTCTTGGCGAAGTCCCACTTCTTGATGTCCTCTTCCTCAACGACTGCACTACCTTGCGAACCGTGTAGCTCGATACGCTTCAAGTAGCCCGGGTACGCAGCGGTTGTGGCTTCGATGACACCAAGTGCGCCGTTCTCGAAGCGTAGCGTCGCGACGGCTACATCCTCGACTTCAATGCGTTCGTGCGCAAGCGTATCGATGAGGGCTTGGATTTCTACGACGGGGCCCATCAGCCACGTAAGCAAGTCCACGGTGTGAATCGCCTGATTCATGAGCGCTCCGCCGCCATCCAAGGCCCAGGTGCCGCGCCACGCGCCGCTATCGTAGTACTCTTGGGTGCGATACCACTTCACGTAGGCATCGCCGAGAGTGAGCCGACCGAAGCGATCTTTGTCGACTGCTTTCTTGAGTGCGACAAACGAATCGTGAAAACGCGACGGGAATACGGCCGCCAGCTTCACGCCCGCTTTTTCGCATTCCTTGATGATTTTGTCGCAACGCTTGAGCGTGATCTCCAACGGCTTCTCAATCAACACGTGCTTGCCAGCCCTGGCCGCAGCGACGGCTGGTTCCATATGGGCACCACTGGGTGTGGCAACGGCTACGCAGTCGACATCGCTGGAGGCGAGCATCTCATCCAACGAATCGTAGGCCGCGCAGCCCTGCTCCTCACCAAACTGCTCCGCCCGTCCGGGTGCGCGATCGTAGCATGCCACTAGCTTCGCCCCCCGTACGTCGGCCAAGGCCTTCGCGTGAAAGTTGCTGATCATGCCTGTGCCGACGATGCCAAATCCGAGTGCCATGGAGAATTGCCTATTCCTAAAGGGTGTTGGTTTCCGATGAACGACCTGCCGACGAGTAGAACCTCAAGCCAGCGGGCTGTTATTATGCTTGAATTCGGGGCCTTTGCTACTGGGACAGCGGGCAGGCCGATTCCGAAAATCCGACATCGCTTTCAATTGGAAAGATTATTTTGTACCAGCCACGCCTCCACATCGTGCTCTACCAGCCCGAGATTCCCTACAACACGGGAAGCGTGGGGCGAACCTGCGTGGCGGTGGGGGCCAAACTGTGGCTGGTGCGGCCGCTGGGATTTCGGGTGGATGCGCACCACCTGAAGCGTGCGGGGCTCGATTATTGGCAGCATCTGAATTGGCAAGTCGTCGATCACTGGGAAGAACTGCTCGAGAATCTGCCGGTCGAGCGGCATTGGTACCTCACCAAGTTCGCTACGCGCGAGTACACCAGCGTCGAGTTCGAGCCCGGCACCGTGCTGGTTTTTGGACGAGAATCCCAGGGCCTGCCGCCGGAGATTCGCGATCGCGATCCCAACCGGGGGCTGCGCATACCCACGCGACCCGAGGTTCGGAGCTTGAACCTCTCAAACAGCGTTGCCGTGCTGACCTACGAGTGCTTGCGGCAGTGGGGTGGGTAGAGTCGGTGCCGCTTGCGGCTTAGCCGGCGCCGTATTCAGTGACACGTTCCCAACGACTTCCCCCTAATCTGCTAGGCCGCAGGCGGCTTTAGCGGAAATAGGTAAATCTGGGCAGATTCGACCAGTATTTGGCTCTCAGCAGCCGCCGAACTGGTACCTGGCAAGGTACACTTATCCTGCCTCAGGTGGAAAGTCGAAACTAGCCGAGTAAGCACTGGCCCGCAAATTGCACAAAAAGAAGTGCGGGTTTTGCAGTGGCCGAGAAATGCACCTACAGGGGATGTCGGAGGCCCGAGAACGCTACAACTGCCGTCAAACCCACGACACCTGGGCACCGCCGACGCTCAGAAATCTTACGAGACCAACTGAAAACAAGAATTTCCGCAGCCGGGGGCGAATTGACGCTCGCACTGCCAGCAGTCAAGATAGTGGGCTGCTCCAAGAGGTATTTCCGTGATGACCCTAGTTTCAGGCTTTGAGAAAATCGTACAGGCTGACCAGCCGCTGGCTGAGCGTACGTGGCTGCGCCTGGGCGGACATGCCCAGTTCTTTGCGACGCCCAACTCCGTCGACGAATTGGCGGCCCTAGTGCGACGCTTTGCGAACGAGGAAGTCCCCGTTCGTCTGATCGGTGCAGGCTCGAACGTGCTCGTACGCGACGAAGGCGTCGCCGGCATGGTCATCGACCTCTCGAGCGCTGCGTTCTCCTCTATTCAGATCAAGGGCAACACCGTCATCGCTGGTGGTGGCGCGAAGCTGGCGCATGCGATTAGCGAGACAGTCCGTGAAGGCCTAGCCGGACTCGAACCGCTAGTCGGCATCCCCGGTAGCGTTGGCGGCGCCCTACACAGTAACAGTGGCAGCCGCGGTGGCGACATCGGTCAGTGGGCTTGCCGCGCAACGGTGATGACCCGTGCGGGAGAAATCCTCCAGCGTCAGCGCGAAGACCTCGTGTTCGCGTATCGTCAAAGCAGCCTCGACGAGCTAGTGATTCTCAACGCGGAGTTCGAACTCGAGCCCGACGATCCCGCGAAACTTACCAAGCGCATGCAAAAGCAATGGATCGTCAAGAAGGCTGGCCAACCGCTCTCACATGAGAACGTTGCCTGCTTATTTAAGAATCCTCGCGGCATGAGTGCCGGCATGCTCATCGAGCAGGCTGGCCTCAAAGGAACTAGCGTTGGCGGCGTGGCGATCAGCCAACGGCACGCCAACTTCATCGAAGCCGTCGAAGGAGCGTCCAGCCAGGATGTGCTGCGCTTGATCGATATGATTCGTAGCCGCGTCGCCGAACGACTTGGCGTAGAGCTCGAGACGGAACTAGAGATCTGGTAATTGGGCTATCGGCCATTGGCTGTTAGCTATCGGCTTATTCTTGATTGAGCCAATAGCTAATAGCCAACAGCCTCAAATAACGCATGGAGGCGTCACCATGGCCAAGCGCAAGCGAATACGACCGCACGACACCCGGTCCGAGGAGACTGGTTCTGAGGGCGTCAAGAACTCTGCTAGTCTCGCCGCTCCTACTCCTCGGCGTTTCCGCCGGCTACGCGTTGCGCTGATTCTCGCTACGATTGCTGGCCTGGGCTGGGGCGGGCAGCAGCTCTGGGAATCTGTTTCGCCGCAGGTGATCCATCGTGATCGCTACCTGCTCTCGGCCGAAGCGATTACCGCCACCGACCAACCCGAGTGGATCACTGGAGATGTCCTTAGCCAAGTGGTGAAGAACGCGGGGCTCGATCGGAGAATTTCAATAGTCGATAATTCGTTCATCGAA
This sequence comes from Adhaeretor mobilis, assembly GCF_007741515.1. Taxonomy (GTDB): domain Bacteria; phylum Planctomycetota; class Planctomycetia; order Pirellulales; family Lacipirellulaceae; genus Adhaeretor; species Adhaeretor mobilis. The sequence continues at coordinate 2,341,610 of NZ_CP036263.1, read as the reverse complement.
GAGATTCAAAACGCCTTTGCCCTGCACCCGTGGGTCGAGTCGGTCGGCAAGATCGAGAAGAGCTACCCGCCAGCGATCCATGTGGAGCTGACCTATCGTCGCCCCGTGGCGGCTGTGGAAACCACGGTGCGGGATTCTCGGTTAGGGGTTGCTGGCAATTCAGTGCTGCTATTGCCGGTGGATCGGCACGGCATCCATCTTCCAGCTGAAGACGTACCCGGGGTGGGCCTGCGTTACTTGCCGCGAATCATGGGCATCGTCGGCCAACCGCCGCAGGGGCAGCGCTGGGACGATCCCCGCGTAGCGGGTGCCGTTGATTTGGCTGAGCGTTTGACGGCCGATTGGGAACGGCTCTACCTCTCGGAAATCTTGCCCTCGCCGCGGCCCGAGATCAACGGCCCGCGACAGTACTTTCTCTATGACTTGATCACGCGTGGTGGCACGCGCATCGTATGGGGAGCCGCTCCACGTGATAACCCGCCCGGCGAGTCGGACTTTCAAGAGAAACTACAACGGCTGAATCGCTGCGTCCGTCGGACCGGCCCGTTAGATTCCGTGCGGGGTCCGAAAATTGTGGACGTGAGAAACGGCGAGCGCATCGTCGCCCGTACCGCAAAGAAAGAAAAATCGAGCGAGGACGCAAAGATTACGAAGTAGCCGGCTCGTTGGCTGTTTGCTGCTCGGCGTCATTAATGGCTTGCTGCTCCGCTGCTTGGAGCGCGTCGGCCAGCTCTTGTCGCATGATGGCCATCTCAGGCGGTGCCTCGATTCCCAGCCGCACGCCGCCACTACTGAGCTTCACGACAGTAATTGTGATATTGTCGCCAATGAGCAACCGCTCACCGGGCTTCCTGGCGATGACAAGCATTCTGTGAACTCCTTTTCACGCTTCGGACATTCGAGCCCCACACGAAAATACCCCACACGAGACACCGAGCCCCGCACTCGGTAAACTAGATCGGAGTGCTAGCAAATGCAAGCATTTTAGCGGAACAATTGCCAACACAGCGACAATGCGTAAGCTGCGATGTTTAGGCACCCATTTTGGAAAGCATCGTGGAAGTCGAATTCTATCAATGGCTAAAAGCCAACGTGCGTCAAAGCGATCAAGTGCTTCTAGGCATCGGTGACGACGCGGCCATTCTGGCGGTTGGATCGGACACTGGGATGGTCGTGACCACCGACACGCTAACCGACGGAGTCGATTTTCTAGTTGACGAAGCTTCCCCGCAAGCGATTGGGCATAAGGCACTGGGAGTGAATCTTAGCGACCTAGCGGCGCTTGCGGCTAAGCCGCAAGCGGCAGTGGTGTCGCTGGTGTTGCCGCGGGAAGGGAATAAGGCGCTCTCCGCTTTGGAACTTGCAATTGGAATTTACGAGGGGCTGCTGCCGCTTGCTAAAGAGTTCGATGTGGCCATAGCCGGTGGCGATACGAACACCTGGGACGGACCGCTGGTAATCAGTGTCACTGCGATTGGAAAAACAACTACCAACGGCCCGCTGATTCGCTCAGGTGCGCGAGCGGGCGATGCGATTCTCGTCACCGGCAAACTCGGTGGCAGTATTCTTGGGAAGCACTTGGCTGTCCAACCACGTTGTCTGGAAGCTCTACTACTCAACGAACGTTATGACTTACATGCCGGCATCGACATCAGCGATGGGCTTTCGCTTGATGTGTCGCGCTTGGCCGAGGCCAGCGGATGCGGAGTGGCACTCGATCTCAAATTGGTACCTATCGCCGAGGCTGCGATCAAACGCTCTGCCCGCAGTGGTCGCGATGCGATAGACCATGCCTTGAGCGATGGCGAAGATTTCGAGCTTATCCTCGCCGCACCGCCGAACTCAGCAGCGCAAATTCTGGCAGACCAACCGACGGAAGTCGGTATCACACAAGTCGGTCATTGCGTCGCTGAGCCAGGGTTGTGGCAGACGCACAACGACGAACTGAAGCCACTAAAGCCGCGGGGCTACCTGCATTGACCTGATAGGATTCGTTAGTCGTCGAGCTTGCTCGCCGCGTGGTTTCCATTCTTCACCCGTTTGAGAATGCCGACTCCACGTTGAGCAAGCTCAACGGCTAACGTGAGCGAACACGATGGCAATCATTTTTCAAGCCAACTGCGAAGCCGATACCGAGCACCTCGGCGCCGCGCTTGCCGGTGCGCTGCCCGCGGGGACGACGGTGGCATTGATCGGCACACTGGGTGCGGGCAAGACGCGACTCGTTCAAGCCGTGGGCGCAGCTCTGGGTGTTCCCAGCGACGAAGTGAATAGCCCGACGTTTGTGCTGATCAACGAGTACGAAGGCGACAAACCTATTTACCACTTCGACGCCTACCGCCTGCGCGATGACGATGAATTTCTAGAGCTCGGCCCCGAGGAATATTTCGAATCGGCCGGGCTAACTTTTGTGGAATGGGCCGATAGAGTAGCCGACTGCCTACCGGAAGAGTACGTGCGGATCGAGATCGAAGTTCTTGGTGAAACAGAGCGCCGATTCATGATTAGCGCCACCTCGGCTCAATTGAGTGACGTGATTGTGAACATGCCTAGTTAGCCAAGGCAGATACGCAGGCGACGGTACTCACCAATGACTAAGCATCTGACGCGGTGAGACATTCGACTCAGCATTTACGTAGTTTCTCACTGGCTTGCTCGGATGTCGAAGCCAAAGAGGATGACAACGATTATTAGATTACGATTGTACCGATGCTGCGTCCTGGTGGCTTTGTCCTGGCCCACAACTGCAATCCTCGCCGGGCTGACCCCAACTTCATAAAGTTAATCACGATCGATTCAAACTTTGAAACGGTTGCCCGGGGAGCAACTGCAATTACAGTAAAAGAGAGTAGTGAAACCAGTTATCATTAGCCAATCGATGTACCTTTTTGCATCGCCCAAGGAGCAACCGCATGCTGCCGATGAGTGTTCGTTATCTATCATTCTTTGCCCTCCTGTTGCTTGCCACTCCTAGCTTAGCAGTCGCTCAAACGGCGATCGCCGACATCCCACTTGACCCGACCAAACAGAGCACCGCTAGCCTCTGGGTGAGCGAAGCCTTGTTGGCAATCAGCGACCCAGCTGGGCAGAGTTTGGGCCCGACGGGCGCATCGCGGGCCTATGGCATGCTCGGCACGACGATGTACGACGCTTGGTCGGCGTACGAAGCGACGCCTGCTAGCACCGTGTTAGGCGACACGCTTCAACAACCTGCTGCGAGCAATACGGCAGTCAATAAGTCGGAGGCGATCAGCTACGCAGCCTACACGGTACTCAACGACTTATTCTCCGACGCCGGGTTGCAACAATCGTTCCGCAATCAAATGACCTCGCTCGGGTACGATCCCGACAACGCAAACAGCACCGCAGCAACGGTCGGTGTGACCATGGCCAACAACCTACTCACGTCTCGACATAATGATGGCTCCAATCAGCTCAATGGTTACGCGGACACAACCGGGTACACCCCGGTGAATTCATCGTCCGCAAACGTCGTCGATATTGCAGGTTGGACTCCCGAATTCGTTCCGATAGACAGTACCACCGGTACTCCCCAATCGGCACTGCATCCGCAGTGGGGTGGGGTGACTCCCTTTGCACTCGCTGCGAGTAACCAATTCTCGCCACCCGCGCCGGAGCCATTCCTGCTCGATCCCAACGCTTCGGCTGACCTCGCAGCGAAGACTATCACGCGTGCCAACGGTACGGTCGTACCTATTAGCAAAGCGTTGATTGGAACGGACATCAACCCAGGATTCATTGCACAAGCTGAGCAAGTGGTGGACTACAGCGCCCACCTGACTGACAAGCAGAAGCTCGTTGCTGAATTTTGGGAAGATCCTAATGGCACGCCCTATCCTCCTGGCAGTTGGATGTTTTTTGGCCAGAAGGTGGGAGAGTCCGCAACGCCGGACCTAGACGCCGATGTCACTACCTTCTTTAGTCTAGGCAATGCGGTCATGGACGCAGGCATTGCCACCTGGGAAGCAAAGTATGAGTACGAATATACCCGCCCAGTCAGGGCAATCCGCGAATTGGGTGAACTCGGGCTGATCGGCACCGAAAACGGCCAGGGAGAGTTTGAGATCGAGGCCTACGCCGGTGTTGGACAAGGGACGCAAACGATACTCGCCACGGATTTTGTCACCTATCAGACTCCCGGCGCAAATCCATCCCCCCCATTTCCGGAGTTCACCTCCGGCCACAGCGCTTTCAGCGCTGCCGCTGCGGAAGTGCTTCGGCTCATCACCGGTAGCGATGACTTCATTCTAGGGGATGGGACGTTGGGGCTTAGCGTGACGTTAGATCCCGGAGACTCACGCTTTGAACCCGGCACGACCCCTACGCTGGAGACAACTTTGGAGTGGCTTACCTTTACCGCCGCGGCTGACGAAGCCGGACTTTCACGCTTGTACGGCGGAATCCACTTCGAGGACGGCGATCTTTTTGGCCGCGAGCTTGGTACGTTGGTTGGACAAGCCGCGTTCGACAGAGTTCAGTTTTACCTCGCTGGTGCCGTTCCCGAGCCAAGTTCCGCCGCGCTTCTGATCCTTGCTACTACTGGATTCTTAGGGATACGCAGGCGTCGTTGCGGCTAGAGTTGCGTTAGATCCACTTGCCGGTAAGAATTGACCAGTAGGAATTGTATGGTCAGTGATTCGCTTCCCGGAGAATCTAAATGGAACGCAAGCAGGCAACCGACTTTGATCCACAAGTCCTTGGATTATATGACGACTTCGCCCATGGGCGTCTGACACGACGCGAATATGTCCGCCGGCTTGGGGCATTCGCAGTCGGTGGGTTGACGGTGGAAGGGATTCTCTCAAGCCTGAGCCCCAATTACGCGTGGGCCGAGCAGATCAAACCCGACGATCCACGCATCACGACGGAAATCGTTACCTACAAGTCGCCCAAGGGTGGTGGCGAAATGAAAGGACTGCTCGCGCGCCCCGTTAAGGGCAACAAGTTTCCGGCAGTGCTCGTCATTCACGAGAACCGCGGTCTTAATCCCTACATCGAAGATGTTGCGCGACGATTAGCCGTGGATGGTTTTCTGGCCCTTGCCCCTGATGCATTGACGCCGCTAGGCGGCTACCCAGGCAACGACGATGAGGGGCGGGCCATGCAGAGGAAGCGCGACCGCGAAGAGATGACCCAAGATTTCATTGCCGCTGCCGAGTGGCTGGACGCGAATGAGCATTCAACGGGAAAGCTCGGTGCTGTCGGCTTCTGCTACGGCGGCGGTATGGTGTACCAGCTTGCCGTTCGCATCCCTGAAATCCTTAACGCCGGGGTGCCGTTCTATGGCCGGCAGCCTGAGCTTAGCGATGTCCCTAAGATTAAGGCTCCGTTACTGATTCATAACGCCAGCTTGGACAAACGTATTCTCGAAGGTGTTGCCGCGTTTGAGGCGGCCCTGAAAGAGCACAACAAACAGTTTGAGGCTCATGTTTACGAGGGCGTGAACCACGGCTTCCACAACGATACCACGCCGCGTTACGACGAGGAGGCTGCGAAGCTGGCCTGGGAGCGGACCGTTGCGTTCTTCAGAAAAGAACTGGCGTGGTTCCAACTCCAATAGCCAATTAAGCAGGGTTCGTGTGCTTCCGATCCGCCCTACAAAATAGACTTGCTCAGATCCTCATCCTGGGCAATCTGCCAATTCGACTGACCCAAAAATCGCAATCAGTGGGGTACAGTGTTAGCCGTCGTCGTCCCGACGGTGATCCGGGGGATGATACTTCTTCAAGAGGTCGATGAGTTCTTGCAATCGCCCATCGTAGGCTTCGAATATCGGGCCCTTGGGCCTAATACCTGTGAATGATTCGATGCTTTGAGTTGCTAACTCTGCGGGATCGGCCCCGAAATCTACGGCGATTCTTTCTTTGGTTTCTGCCGCAACATCCCCTTCATAGGTATAGAGTGGCTGAAGCTCATCCCAAGATTTAGGCCAATTTCCTTCATGCTCTTCGACATACGCTCTACATGCTGTGAGCACGTTGTGCATGGCGTGGAGACTGTGCTCGCAGTCGAGTGCAAAGAGCGCGGCCTTCACTGCGATACCAATCGCTACAAGCAATGCCACAGCAATCGTGGCGGCGAGGATGCCAACCCAATACTTTGATAGGAAGCGCCACATGACCAATGCCTCTCGGTGGGCGGTACCCATCCCTACAGAATAAACTTGCTCAAATCCTCATCCTGGGCGATCTCTTCTAGCCGTTCTTTCACGTACGCGGCATTCACTTCCACTTTGCCGCTGCCCATGTCGGGCGCTTCGAAGCTCAAGTCTTCTAGCAGGCGTTCCATGATTGTGTGCAGGCGTCTCGCGCCGATGTTTTGAGTCGATTGATTCACTTGGTAAGCGAATTCAGCCAGCGCTTCGATGGCATCTTCGGTGAAGTCCAGCTTCACGCCTTCCGTATTCAGCAGGGCACTGTATTGACGTGTGAGTGAGTTCTTCGGCTCGGAGAGAATCCGCACGAAGTCGTCCTTGGTCAGGTCGTTCAGTTCCACGCGAATCGGGAACCGCCCCTGCAGTTCAGGCATCAGTTCACTCGGCTTGGTGGTGTGAAATGCACCGGCGGCGACAAACAGAATGTGATCGGTTTTGATGTAACCGTAACGCGTTTGCACGGTCGTGCCCTCGACAATCGGCAGCAGGTCGCGCTGGACACCTTGTCGCGAAACGTCCGCGCCGCGACCTCCTTCGCTGGAAACCACCTTATCGAGCTCGTCGATGAAGATGATTCCTGTATTCTCCGCCAAGTCGACTGCCTTGGCGTTCACTTTTTCTTGATTGATGAGCGCCTCGCACTGCTGGTCGAACAGCACCTTGCGGGCCTCGGCTACTGTCAATTCGCGGCGCACAACGTTTTTGGGAATGATCTTCTCTAGCATGCCCTGGAAGTCGAAATCCATCTGATCGCCCCCCGGGCCACCCATGCCGGGCATGACCATCGCCTGTACTTTTTGTTCGGTAGCGATTTCGACGTTCCGGTTCTCGAGCTCCCCGCCCAGCAGCATGGCTTTCATTTTCTCGCGGGTTCGTTCGTATCGCTCTGGTGAATCGGAGGAATCAACTCCCACGTCGAATGAAGCGGGCTGCGGAGCGAGCAAATCAACGAGCTTTTCCTCGACTCGCTGCTTGGCTTCCTCCTTCACGGACTCCAGCTCCTGCTCACGCACCAAACCGATCGCATTCTCGACCAACTCGCGAATCATGCTCTCCACGTCGCGACCGTAGTAACCAACTTCGGTGTACTTACTCGCCTCGACCTTGATGAATGGTGCCTCGGTGAGCTTCGCCAGTCGGCGAGCGATTTCGGTCTTGCCCACGCCGGTAGGGCCGATCATGAGGATGTTCTTCGGATTGACTTCCTTACGCAGGTCGTCGTCTAATTGTTGCCGGCGCCAGCGATTGCGAATGGCGATAGCGACTGATTTTTTCGCATCTGCTTGGCCAACAATGTGGCGATCGAGTTCGGAAACGACTTGGCGAGGGGTAAGGTTCTTCATGATTACAGCTTATTTGAGGGGTACGCTTATGTTTGAACCGCCAAGGACGCAAAGAGCGCCAAGTGCCTGACGGATTATCTTAATATCTCAACTATGAAAACTCATTAGCTAGGGGAAACGCTTATCTAACATTTCGATATTGAATCTAACCTTGGCGCTCTTTGCGTCCTTGGCGGTTCAATCTGAGTCATCACTCGGCATCAATCACTTCGATGGTGTGGTTGCCGTTGGAGTACACGCAGATGTTGCCGGCGATTTCCAGGCCCTTGCGAACGATAGCCTCCGCGTCGAGTTCGCTGTGAGCTGCCAGGGCTTGAGCGGCACTCAACGCGTAGTTGCCACCGGAACCAATGCCCAGGATGCCGTCGGTCGGCTGGATCACATCGCCGGTGCCGGAGACCAGCAGTGTGTGCTTAGCGTTCACGACGGCCACGAGTGCTTCGAGCCTGCGCAACGCCCGATCCATGCGCCAATCTTTGGCCAGTTCGGTGCAAGCCCGGGGCAAGTTGGCTGGGTAGTCCTTGAGCTTCGCCTCCAGGCGTTCCATCAGCGCGAACGCATCGGCCGCTGCCCCGGCAAAACCCACAAGTACTTTGCCGTCCATGAGCTTACGGATCTTCACAGCGTCGCCTTTGACAACCGTTTGCCCCATGGTGACTTGGCCGTCGCCCCCAATGGCAACTTTACCTTTGTGGCGAACGGTGAGAATGGTCGTGGAGCGAAACTTGGGCATATCGATGGCAGAACCTTGAGATAAAGCGGGTGGGAAGGCTTGGTGGGAACTAGTCTACATTGTCGCAAACTGCCGAAAATCGGCTAGGGGCGAGAGAAACGGTTGGATCCCCTCCCCTGGCAATCGCTTGCCCGTGACCTTATCTTCGTGGCATGAGCCAGCCACTTCCTCGCAGTCCTGAAATGATGCGTGCCGCCGACACCGCATTGCTGGTAGTCGATGTGCAGGAGCGTCTGCTGGCCGTGCAACCGCAGGGGGCGAGGATCGAGTGGAATTGCCGCCGGCTACTCGACGGTGCGAAGACCTTGGGTGTGAAAGCGGTAATTACGGAGCAGTATCCGGAGAAACTGGGCCCGACTCCTAAGGTGCTGCTTAGCTGCACGGACGAGCCGGCGCTTGAAAAAATCGCCTTTAGTTGCGGCGAGCGGGGCGAAGTGTTCGCCGCTTGGCTTGAAGCGGGCATTCATCGGGTGTTGCTCGCCGGCATCGAAACACACGTGTGCGTGCAGCAAACAGCACTCGATCTGCTGGCGGCCGGCTTTCAGGTGCTCGTGGCCGTGGATGCCGTCGGCTCTCGTTACAAAGTCGATCACGGGGTCGCTCTGCGAAGGATGGAGGCCAGCGGCGTGCTGCTTACCACCACGGAGGCGGCACTTTTCGAGTGGTGCGAGCGAGCCGGTACGCCGCAATTCAAGGCAATTAGTGCGTTGGCGAAGCAAACACCGCCAGCAGGCTCTGAAATGGTGTAGCGAACTGCGCTGTTGTACGTAGCGCAGTTTCAGGCAGTCATCAAGCGGACGCCTCTGGTCCGCTCTTAACGACGTAAACCGTTGTGCGGCCTCAGGTTTGCCGCTATCGGACGCCTTCCAGTAAAGGAAAACTAGCCTTATACTGGTTGCCTTAGAATCGAGATCTGCCAAGTCACTACCACAAGCCTGCTGAACCCAAGCTTCGCAAAATGAGCGACGACAACGACAAAACTCCCCAAGACCAATCACCTGAAGCAGGCGCGTCGCCTTGGGACAATCTCATTAAGGATCTCGGCGTTGAGCCCGCTGCGGACTCCGAGAGGCCCAAGCCGCCAGAACCGGCCCCGACGCCGCCGCGTGCTCGTGAGCTTCCGCCACCGCCAGAGCCGAAGGCCGGCGATTGGGATTCTCTGGCCGGCGAGCTCGGCCTCGATGTACCTAAACGCGAATCTCCCCCCGCCGTTTCTCAAGAGAAAACTGCGCCAGCAGCGGAACCCGCCTCTACCGTTGAGCGAGCCACTAACGCTCCGGAAGCAAAAACCAAGCGAACCAAGAGCATCGACTCGGCTAAAAAAGCTGTCGTCGATCCTGAACTCGAAGAAATGTTCGCCGCGTTTGCACAACCGGCTGAGCCAGCCAGTGCTGACTCTGGTCGAGATAAACCGCCTACTGCAAAACGGACCGAGGCTCGCAAAGATTCCCAGACAGAAGTGGAACGATCTTTCCAACAGGAAGTCGAGCCCATCGCTGAGACGGTCCTCGACGAGCCCGATCTCGACGAGCCCGATGAAGTGGAAAGTCCAGCAGCAGAAGCTACCGAAGAAGAAGCTACCGAAGAGGCACCGGCCAAGCGCCCTTCACTCTCGGGCGATGCAGCTCGTAGCGCGTTCGACGCGTTGTTCGCAAGCGGAGCCGCACTGTTCCGTGGCCGCAAGAAACCGGCTGCCGAAGAGCCCACGGCAACGCCTAACGCAGCAAACCTGGGCGACGATTCTAAAGCTGCCGAACTCGATGCGACTTCGGATGCGACTTCAGCTACCGACGATTTCGGGGCGGGTCTAGTTTCAGACGAGACAGGGAAATCCGAAAGCAGCAAGGCTACGGAAGGCGACGAGGAAGAACGCCCCAAGCGCCGGCGACGCCGTCGCGGAGGTCGAGGTTCCCGGCGTCGTGCAAAAGGCGATGAGGCGGCTAAAGAAGGCGAGGAGCAGGACAGTGAGCAAGACGTCAACGAAGAAAGTCGCGTGGAGCGTCCCAAACGTGACGACCAAGATTCCAGCGAAGACGGCGAGAGGCCCAAACGCAAGCGTCGGCGACGCCGGAAACGTTCCGCCGATCACGAGACCTCAGAGGGCGGCACCGCAGAGGCTAATGGTAGCGAATCGGCTGACGATCTGGACGATGACGAAGACGGCGAAGAGTCCTCAGGCAGTGGGAGAGGGCGTCGCAACTCGCATCGCAACATTCCTACTTGGTCTGAAGCCATTAGCGTTATGGTAGACGTAAATTTGGAATCGCGCAAGAACGCTCCCTCTCGCCCCAGCGGCGGACGCGGACGAGGAGGCCGCGGCGGACGCGGACGTGGCGGTAAGGGACGGGGCCGTGGCCAGAGCTCTTCCTCCTAAGCCATTATTTCGGCAGCAACCTGAAATCAGCCGCCGAGCGTAAGCTCACGATTCCAAGCGCAACAGCCCGCCAAAGCCGGACGCTAATGCAGTGCGGCATATCGTTGGAAGTTTTCGAGGAGTCTGAACCATGTCCGCAACAGAATCCCAAGCAGCGGCATCGCAAGCACGGACGTTTCAAGTCCGTGGTCAGCTGGTCGATATTCGCGAGCGGCGAACCTATGCCGCTAAAGTGTCCATCGTCGACGGCAAGATCACAGCGATCACGCCGACCGAACTTTCTGGTGGAGAGGCCCAGGGTTATCTGCTACCCGGCTTCATCGACGCTCACATCCACGTGGAAAGCTCGATGCTGGTGCCCACGGAGTTCGCGCGGGCTGCGGTTGTTCACGGTACGGTAGCCACAGTGAGCGATCCGCACGAGATCGGCAACGTGCTGGGCGTTGAAGGTGTTCAGTACATGCTTGCTGATGCGGAAAAGACACCACTGAAAATTTGTTTCGGTGCCCCCTCCTGCGTGCCGGCCACCACGTTTGAAACCGCTGGGGCCGCTATTTCTGTTGCCGAAGTCGAGGCGCTGCTCGACGATCCGCGCATCGGCTACCTGAGCGAGATGATGAACTTCCCCGGCGTCTTGGGGGGCGACCCGGAATGCCTCGCAAAAATCGCCGCCGCCAAGCAGCGCAACAAACCGGTCGATGGACACGCACCCGGCTTGTGTGGTGAAGACGCGCGGGCGTATGTCGAAGCAGGCATGACCACCGACCACGAATGCTTCACGAAAGAGGAAGCACTCGACAAGGTGGCCGCCGGCTGCAAGATCGCCATTCGAGAAGGCTCAGCCGCTCGCAACTTTGATGCTCTGTATAAGCTGCTGGGCGAGTTTCCAGACCAGACCATGTTGTGCAGCGACGACAAGCATCCCGATGAACTCTTGCTGGGGCACATCAACTTGCTCGTGCGCCGTGCCGTCGAGCGGGGCATCGATGTCTACGATGCTCTCCAAGCAGCCTGCTTAAATCCTATCGAGCATTACTCGCTCCACGTCGGCCAACTGCGAGTGGGCGACCCGGCTGACTTTATTGAAGTAGATTCACTGGAAGACTTTAATGTTCGGCGCACGTGGATCGACGGGCAGCTCGTAGCTCAAGATGGCAAGACCACCCTGCCCTACGTCGAGCCAACGCTAGCCAACCGGTTTGTAGTGCAGCATGTAGCCCCTGAGGACCTGCTGATACCTGAAAACACTGGATCTGAATTGCGCGCCGCTGAGTTACGGGTAATTGAAGCACTCGATGGGCAACTCATCACGAATTCGATTGCCGCCGAGCCACTGATTGTCGAAGGCAGCGTTCAAAGCGATTCGACAAGTGACATTTTGAAAATGGTAGTGGTCAATCGCTATCAAGAGGCCCCCCCGGTAATTGCTTTCGTGAAAAACTTCGGTCTGAAGCGCGGTGCAATGGCTTCCAGCGTGGCTCACGATTGTCACAACGTGATAGCTGTGGGCGTCAGCGATGACGACCTCTCCGCAGCCATTAACGCAGTCATGGATGCCCAAGGGGGCTTGAGTGCCGTTTGCCACGAGGATGGTATCCGCCACGTGTTGCCGCTACCCGTCGCAGGGCTCATGGGTACTGGCACGGCCGAAGAAATCGCACACGCCTACGAGCAACTCGACCAGGCTGTGAAATCTTGGGGTTCGCCTTTACGGGCACCTTACATGACGCTCTCCTTCATGGCACTATTGGTGATCCCGGAGCTAAAGCTCAGCGATCGCGGCTTGTTCGACGGCGGCAAGTTTGAATTCTGTTCGATATGGCAAGGCCTGTAAGTGGCAAAGCTTTCTGACAAGAAGTCTTGGAACCGCCAAGGACGCAAAGAGCGCAAAGAAATGAGATTCGTGCCATCACAGAGGAACGCACAAATGATGACTCTTAGCGTTCTTTGCGCTCTTTGCGGTTTTTTTTTTGATAATCGGAAATTCTGTCGGACATGAAAGTCCCCACTACTACTCATAGCCAAGGACTCTTTCTTGATGGACCCTTTCCTAAAAGCAGCAATCGACGAAGCCCGACTCGGCCTTGCCGAAGGGGGAATCCCGATTGGCTCGGTTCTGGTGATCGAAAATGAAATCGTAGGACGGGGCCACAATCGGCGTGTTCAAAACGGAAGTGTCGTGCTGCATGCGGAGATGGATTGCCTGGAGAACGCCGGCCGGTTGCCCGCGGCGAGCTACCAGCGGGCGACGCTCTACTCCACGCTCTCACCCTGCGACATGTGCAGTGGGGCCGCACTGTTGTATGGCATTCCTCGCGTCGTAGTGGGTGAGAACCAAACTTTCCAAGGTCCGGAGAGCTATGTTCGTGAGCGCGGCGTGGAAGTCACAATCGCCGACGACCAAGAGTGCATCGATCTCATGCGTGAATTCATTGCGAACTGTCCCGAATTGTGGAATGAGGATATTGGGGAATAGTGGGCAGTGTATAATTCATGCCCGTCGTGGAGATGGTACGATCACTTAGCTGAGATCAACACACCGACGAACCTATTCGACTAAATTACTGCCGACTGCCCCCTGCTTACCGCCCACTTCCTCTCATGTTCTCTCCTCGCATCCATCTGAAACCGCTGACCGCCTTGTGCCATCGCTTGGGCACGGCTACTTCTGCCGGGCTGGAAGATCAACGCATCTGGCGGGACGAAAGCGCCCGCGGCAATAGTGCTCAACAACGGCACGTGGGCATGGTGGCAGATCGACTTGCCAGGAATATTTCGCTGCCGGAGGCGCTACGCGGGACCGACGATTATTTCCCGCCGCTGTTTCGCCAGTTGGTCGAAGTGGGTGAGATGACCGGGCGACTTGATCTCACGTTTAAGCAGTTAGCTCAACACTACGACCGCACACTCAAAGCGAAACGCGAATTCTGGTCCGCGATGGCTTGGCCGCTGTTACAACTCGGCATGGCAGCAATGGTGGTGGGCCTGCTGATCTGGATCATGGGATTCATGCCCAGCGGTGGTCCCAATAGCCCGCGTATCGATCTGCTGGGCTTCGGGCTCATCGGCACGCGGGGCTTGATGATTTACCTAACCTTTCTGACATTCGTAGGCGCCGCTTTGATACTGATCTTCGAATCGGCCCGACGGGGTGCCGTTTGGACACAAGCACTCCAGCGGATAGCACTGCAAGTCCCCGCGATTGGCGGCGCACTGAAGACGCTTGCCCTCTCGCGACTCACTTGGGCATTGCAATTGGTCTTCGACACGCCGATGGACTTGCGAAAAGCATTGCCACTAGCGCTCGAAGCAACCGGCAATAATCACTACGCCCAGCACGGCCCAGCGATTGCTGAAAGCGTTCAAGCCGGCGACGACATTGCGACGGCATTCTCCAAGACGGGGGTATTCCCGCCGGACTTTCTCGACGCGATTGCCGTAGGCGAGCAAAGCGGCATGTTGGCCGAAACCATGCGACGTCAGGCAAAGGAATACCGCGAAAAAGCCGCCAGCGCGATTAGCATTCTTGCCAATGTGTTTGGCTATGCGGTGTGGCTCGTTGTAGCGGCGGTCATCATCCTACTCATCTTCCGCTTGTTTTCGTTCTACGTGGGAGCGATTCAGGATGCGAGTAAGATTTAACGGGGATTTGGAGCCAATCGACTTAAGGGACGCTCGTTCTTCCGGCAACTAAACTGCGCCGGATCACGAAGCTGAGGCAGCTGCCTTTCGCTACAGTGCCGTCAACGCGTCTTAGTCTTTTTAACTACTTCTTAGCGTCTTTTGAGGTGGCCCAGACTTAAGGGATGACGCGCCCGTCAAGTCTGGGCCACCTCATTTACCCGTGAGTTCAAACAGCAATCTAGCCTTTGCCATCAACGGCTCGGATGGTACGGGAAGAGAAAAGCAAACTCACCGTGGCAGCTTACCCAAGTGCGCTGCAACCTGATCACCGGCATTGGGCACTCGTCGGCTGAGGCGTACCGAGAGTGCATCTTCCGCAGTGCCACTGCGCAAGTCGGCAAGGTACGCAGTCAGCACGGGCGACTTGTCGCCTGCCGATTCCAACAGGAAGTGGACCCATAGCCAGCTTTCGGCGTAATCGAGCTGGGTCATCAGAGCGGCATCGGTGATCTGTTCAAGCCGCTCTAGGTCGGGCTTCCAATTGGCGATGGCTTGTTGACCTAGCAAGTAATCGACGTGCCCGCGATGCAAACCTTCCCTCCCGCGGCCGACTTCAAAGAACTCCGCAAGCCCCTCGTCTAGCCACAACGGCAAGTTGGGCGTCGCTGCGTGCAAGAAACCGTGCGTCGCTTCATGCCGCAAGTCTTCCACAAGGTGATCGCCACCGTGGGCATACACAGAAAGCTGGTTGTCTGCCGAGACAAAAATTGCCCGACGCGTCGGGAACTGGGGAAACTTCGCGTGCACGTGATCGTGATAGGCCGCTTGCTTCGCGAATAGATAGATATGGACGGGAGTGGCCGGCGGTGCAAGGTTCAGTCGCTCGGCAATGTAACTACGCTCTTCAGACAAGTCTTCGAGCAGCCGCTGCCGATTCTCCAACGGATGATCGGTATGCAGCACAATTTGCTTGGACGCACTTGTGGCCATTGCAGGCGAGTCCACAGTGGCTGGAGGACCGTCATCGTTGAGGCGCACTTTCACCTCATCGGCTGTGGGGCCCGCGTCCAACGAGCGAGAGCCTACACCTTGGCATCCGGTGAGGCAGAGGCTTAGTAGCAGTAGTTGCAGAAGATGGGGTCGCATCCGTGCGTCCTGGGGAGGTTTTAGAATCGAATCATCATAGTGAGTATTTGCCATGCTCCCAATTGCAAAATCAATGGATGTGAGCGTAGAAGCAAAGTCTCGCGCAGAGTCGCAGAGACAGCAGAGGGCCTATTCTAGCCTCCACGCACAGAGCGAGAGACTGCTGAAAATGAAATCGCTGACTGCTAGCTGTTTTTCACTGTGTACTCTGAGTCTCTGCGTCTCTGCGCGAGACATAACAATCAGCCCCGGCTAATCAGCAAATCGAGCTCGCTCTTCAGCTTCCCCAGGATTTCGTCGTAGGCGTATTGGCCGAGCGACTGGCTACCTTTCTTGAGATTCACATGATTAGCGCCGCACCACAGGCCGAGGTCCGCGTCGTCCGTTTCGCCGGGGCCATTCACCCTGCACCCCATGACTGCGATGGTTAGGGCGTGATCGGCGGCATAGCGGGTCATCTCTTTCACTTGCTCTGCTAGGTCGATGAACGCCTCGTTCTCCACCCGCGAACAACTGGGGCAACTAATGATGTTAAGCGTGTCGAGCCCGTAATCCACGACACTGCGCACCCGCCCTGCGGCAATATCAGCCAGAATATCACGACCCGCGGCAATTTCCTCCGGCTTCCGAGGGTTGGATACCGTGAGCGAAACACGCACCGTATCGCCGATACCACGGCTGATGAGTTGCTCGAAAGCGATGCGCGTCTTAATGATTCCCTCGGGCGGCATGCCCGCTTCGGTGACGCCTAGATGCAAAGGAACATCCGGCCGAGCGTCGGCAAATCGCTGATTGATTTCAATCACCTTTTGCGGGTCGGAGTCTTTGAGCGACACGCAAAACCGGGTGAATCCGATCTCGTCCAGGAAATTGCAATGATCGACGGCACTGTCGAGCATCGGCGATAAAGAATCCTCAGCAGGATACGCGTCCGCCTTGGCCGGATCGACGCTACCGCAGTTTACGCCAACTCGCATCGCGCAGTCGTTGTCCGCCGCGATGCCAGCAAGATAGCGCACTTTCTCCTGCCACGGTTTCTCTCGCTCGTGGTGATAGAGATGCCCCGGGTTGTAGCGAAGTTTGTCCACGTGGGGCGCAACCACTTCCGCGAGCCGGTAATTCTCTTGCAGATCGACCACCAAGTTCGCGTCGCTCTGCTTACGAATTTCAGCCAGCGCTTCGGCATCTTTCGTGCTATCCACCGCTACGCGAACCACATCGGCTCCGGCGGTGTGCAATGCGTTCACTTGCGCGACGGTGGCATCGATATTTTGCGTACTGGTGGCCGTCATGCTCTGCACGGCAATCGGGTGACCATCGCCAATGGTGACGCTGCCGATGCAAACGGCACGAGTTGGATTACGTTGAATGTTCATGGTTCTGAAATAATAAGCCACAGCCGGATCATCGAGAAGGCGTTGAACACCGCGTGGAGAGTCATGCAGGGCACAATGCGGTGCGTTCTTTGGTACAAATATCCAAGCACAAGTCCCAACGGAATCAAAGACACGGGTGCCCAACCGTGGCCCAAGTGAGCCAGGCCGAAGATCGTTGCAGAGACGATGATCGGCAGCCAACCGTGGGGCAACCAAGTAACCAACCGGCGTTGCGGTGAAGCATTCACTTCAACCGCGGCAATGTCGGCCGATGCACTCGACAGGGAGTCCAGTTCTAGAATGCCTTCGGGTCGCATCGGCTCGTGACGCCGCAGAGTTGCTGTAAAACCGGTTAGTCGATCTTCCCACTTTTCCAACCAACCCTGCAACACGAGCCGAAAGGCAGTTTCCTCGAACAACGGTGCTGGAATGGTTGCCGCGATGGCTATCGCAGCGAACATCCCAGGCGAGTCGCCCTGCAACATTTGCTCGATGAATGGGTGCTTTGTCTCGGACGGGACCAGCAGATGAAGTAACCCATCGAGCAGCGAGACCGGCAAGATGCAGGCAAAGAAGGCAACGATCCCGAGTCCCACATCGGCAAAAAGTTCACGAGTGCTACTGGGGAGTCCGAGGTCGGAGGAGTTCGCGCCCGCAAGAATATTTAGCAGGAAGTACGTGGCAATAGCCACCCCGCTCATGGTGAACGCGCCGCTCCACACACTCATGATAAAAGTCTCATTCGAGGGTAGCTCAGTGGCACGTCCCATATTGACCAGTGCCGAGATGACATTCACGAGCGTTAGGACTTGCAACAACAAGACAGCGGTCAACGGCCAGGGAACGCTAACGCGAGGGCGATACTCCAACAGCGGCTTGCCGCTTGCAAGTCGATTGGCCAAGTAGCCAATCGTGACCATACTCGCAGCAGCCACCGCGGGAATGAGCACCTGGGAGGCGGACGAGACTTCTTCGACTGGCATCGATGCATCCCTTACCTAGATTGGTTACCTACTCGGCACGCAAGAACCGCAAAGCATCGCGTACGTAGTCGAGTCCCGTGTAGATCGTCAACAGCACGGTGGCCCACACGGTTATCGTCAGGCTGGTGGAGAGCCAGGCAGGCGGCTCAGTTTGCCAGCTCGCGATGGCTCCGCTAGTTGTCGGCGCTAAGTAACTCAGCTGGTAAATGGCCAAGGCTGCGGCGGCGCACTGCGCAACCATCTTCCATTTGCCGGCCCACTTCGCGGAGAAATCTCCGCCGATGCCTTCCACGAAGCTGCGTAGCGCGGTGACTAACAACTCTCGGCCGACGATCAACACGGCAACGCCCACGGCAATCCCCGAGGCGCGCTTGCCATTGGCCAGCATGGGAGACGCACAGAGGTAGATGTACGTGCCACAGATAATCAGTTTGTCCGCGAACGGATCAAGAATGCGCCCCAGTTGCGTGACTTGCCCATACTTGCGAGCCCAGTAACCATCGACCCAATCGGTCCCCGCTGCGACTAGAAACACCACCAGTGCGGCGACATACCAATTGAAACCAAGTAACACAAACAGCACGAGCGTCAAAACGACGCGGGCCATGGTCACCTGATTAGGGACGTTCCAAATCCGGGGCGGATTTTTTAGATCGGGGGGCGTGGCAGGGAATTCAGACATTCAGCGTGCGAGACGTTACAGTTGGGCTACGAAAAAAGTGTTCTATCGTGTCGCCTAGACGGCCACTGCGATCAAGTCGTATTCCTGCGAGGCAACAACTTCGCAAGGCACAATTTGCCCGGGCTGGAGATTCTCGCCGGTCACATAGACCACGCCATCTACGTCGGGTGCATCGGCGTAGGAACGACCAATCCACGCGCCTTGCTCGCCAGGAACCGCTCGGTCGATGATCACTTCCATTTGTTGCCCCATTTGAGCGGCATTCCACTCAAAGGCAATTTCTTGTTGCACGGCCATCAACCGTTCGCGACGCTCCTCTTTAACTTCCTCGGGCAAGTGATCTGGCAGCTTCGCCGCGGGCGTATCAGGCTCGTAAGAGTAGGTGAACACGCCCAACCGTTCGAAGCGTTGTTCGGCGACAAACTCCACCAGTTCTTCAAATTGCTCGTCGGTTTCGCCAGGGAAGCCGGTGATGAAGGTGGTTCGCATGACGAGGTTCGGTACGCGCTCGCGGAGTTTCTTGAGGAGAGTTTCCGTATCTGCACGATTCACGCGACGTTGCATGCGTTTGAGCATCGTATCGTTGATGTGCTGCAAGGGCATATCCAAATACGGCACGATGCGCTTGCTGTTGGCAATGGCGTCGATCACATCGTCGGTGAAGTACATCGGGTAGAGGTACATCAAGCGAATCCAGTCGAGCCCCTCGACTTGGTCCAACTGGCCAAGCAGCTCAGCAAGGCGCGTCTCGCCGTAGAGGTCCTTGCCGTAATAGGTGGTGTCCTGCGCGACGACCACCAGCTCTCGCACACCGTCGGCTGCTAGTTCCTTCGCTTCGGCAATCACTTCTTCCATCGGCTTCGTCGCATGCTTGCCGCGCATTTTGGGGATAGCGCAGAACGTACACAACCGGTCGCACCCTTCAGATATCTTCAAGAAAGCAAAGTGCTTGGGCGTGATTCGCAGCCGGCTGGTATCAGGCAACGGATGCGTTGGTGCCGGTTGGAAAATGGCCCGTTGCTCTTCCAGGCCGCCCACTAACCGGTCGGCTACTTTGGTAACTTCCTCGCGACCGAAAACTCCCACGAGCGAATCGATCCCTGGGCGATCCACCAGCAGGTCTTCTTTCTGCCGTTCTGCCAAACAGCCAGATACGATCACACCGCGCAGGTCGCCTCGGCTTTTGAGATCGAGCATCTCGTCGATCACCGCGAACGACTCGGTGCGAGCCTGCTCGATGAAGCCGCACGTGTTCACAATGGCGAAATCGGCACCTTGGGGGTCATCAACCAGCTCGTAGCCGTCTAGCTGCAACATGCCAAGCATGCGCTCGCTATCAACGAGATTCTTCGGACAGCCAAGACTCACAAAGGCATAACGGCCCTTAGACTTCGCTTGCTGGATGTTGTCGGTAAACGTGGCTGCCACAGTGCTGTGCCCATAGTGAACGGTGCAGGGTCGCCTGAGTGGCGTAGCCCTAAACGGTATTGCTAATCTTGTGATTGTACGGCACTTAGGGTGAATCGCCAACTCGCTGAGCCTCAATGCGTGTGGCATTCCGTGCTGTCGCCGCACTTTTCCCAACGAATTCCACAAATTACGCGATTTCACGCCGGCCACGGCCTCACCAAAACGAGACGGCTGCAAAGTTACCCTATTGGGAATAGCCTCACACAATGGCGCCGTGAGTAAGGCTGCCCCCAAGGAATTCGTGAGGATTCAAAGATCGGGTGCAACGGCACCAAGGTAAGAGCGTCAGTGGCATCCCATGCCAAGCACTGAGGTCAAGAAGGGCTTGCGTTGAGTAACGTGCTCTCAAATCTGAGCAGCTCTAGCCGACTTGATTTGGGGGGCGGTTCGAGATGGCGGTCACTGACAGACAAGCTAGAAACTCGGCTCTAAAAGAGAGCCAATTGGACGCATCGGAGGATGAATCTTGTGCGGTTTCGAAACTTCCGCTTCCAACTGCTGGCGTGAGTACCGCCGAATCCATCAGTGACTCGTTGTCACCGGCTTCGATTATTCGCATCTGGAACGGGCGAATAGACTCACCGTTCAGAAAAGTAATGCTCGGGCAAACTTTCCGAACCGCCGACACTAAGAAATTTATTGAAAGAAAACACTAGCCCATGGACAAGTGAGAAGCTTATTTACATCGATGGTAACGCTCGATGTTGGCTGGTTTGGGTCAGAGCGGCTTAAGCAACTCCCTCACTTTGTTGGGCGTGACCTGCCTGGATTTTTTTACGCACAACAAATCCCATTGCAACCAAACCAAAACATAAAAACGCACTCGGTTCAGGAACGGCAGCTGTCTCGTAGTAATAGCCAAAGTCAACTGATGTGCCAGTACTATTCAAGGTAGTATCCAGTCGATTAAACAAATCGTTGCCAGGCTCGTAGTTTCCTGCGTTTGAAGCAAATGGCGGCACCGTGGCTTCTATCAAAAAATTTACGGTGAAATCTCCTTCAACGCGCCACAGTGCGCCTACATCCGCATTGGTATTACTGAGAGCTGCGGTAGTGCCATCTTGAATGATCGTGCCTGCACCTCCAAATGTCATCGTCAGGCGCGTGGGAGAAGTAAAGTCAGGCTCACTATCTGAGAACTGCATCAACGTGTCGCCTGTGTAGATAATCGAATTAAGTGTGACGGAATCAAAACGAAATATCTCGGAGCCTGAGATTCCTCCGCCATCCATAGAAAAGCCGGTCAAATAGAGATCATTCTTGATCCCCAGATATAAATTGGCAGTCTGTCCTAAATCAGTCCCAGTGATAGTGAAAGTCCTACCACCTGCGAATGTATTGCCGGTTCCAGAGCCTACTATCGCACCTGCACCTGGAGGAGAATAGGTGGGGCCTTCATCGATAACTATATCGGCTGTGGCCGAAACAACTGAAAAGGTGAGCGTTAGCAAGAAACTTGCTACCCAGATTCTGGTGGTGCAAAGCATGATCGTGGATCCCTGTGACTGATCGGTTACGGCTTGCTCGAAGAGCAGAAAAGTGAAACCATCTTTCGGGTGCCTCGACTCCAACTTTCTTGAAAATATTCGCTCCGGTAATGAGAGTCAAGCTTTTTTTCCCAGATTCTTCATTTGCCCCCATCGGCCAAACCTTCTCAGCTGGCAAAAGTTCTGCAGTCGGTCTATTCCGGTATAAATCAGGAGACTCGTGAGTGCTAATCAAGTGAGGCGATCAGCCCACAGGCCGTTGAAAATAGGCGAAAAAGTTAGGAAATGAGCAAGTTTGTCGAGGTCTTTGAAGTACGTTGGTATTTGTTGACATCTAGAAGAGTTCGTTCGCCTAAATAGAATTCGATTGAGAGTAACGACGGCAACCAGCTGGGACCTGAGCGAACACCGTTCTGGCATCGACCTGGGCGAGATATCGCGTCCTTCTTAGCGTCTGAGGTGAGAAAGCCCGACCGCACGAACGACGGTTAGCGAAATCGCGAAATCGAAAAACGAGACGTCTGCAAAGCTGTTCTGTAGGGAATAGTCTCGCAGAGTGGAGCCGTGGGTAGAGCTACCCCAAGAAATTCGTAAGACATGAGGATTCAAAGATAAGGTGCAACGCTTCGTTAGACGGCCGCATGAAACTTGCAACATCAATCACGAACATTGCGAAAGAACCTCGCTTCTGTAGTTGTCTTGTCCCACGAAGTGACTGTAGTGAGTTACTCGCACTAGGCTTGAGTAGTCTGTTGGACTGAGTACCTTTTTGGCGAGGCTTGCGGCATAGCCGCCAAACGCAATGAGCTCGGGCTGAGACACACCGAGGTCCCGAAACTCTTCACGCAGTATCGCTGCACTGTCTTGCAGTATGTCGGGGCGCTTGCGCACGGTCGACATGACTTTCGATGACTCAACCTCTACAAAGAACTTGAGCACATCCGTCATGTAGGCACCGTAGAAGCGCGTCCCCGTGAAGGCATGTCGGATCTTGAAGTCCTTTGCCTGGGCTTTCTTGTCGTGGAAGTTGCTTAGAGGCTCGAGGACGGGTCGTGAGATATTGAGGCCAAGCATCACTACCTTAGGATTCAACGCCGCGAGGAGCGTAGGGTTCCGCGCAGGATCAAGGACGCCGATATCCCCGATGTTTGACGTGGCGGTATCGCCAGCCGCAGCCCATACGGCCCAGCTGGCGTACTGACCGTGCTTCTCCTTGATCATGTCGAACTGCTCTCGAGTCACTATTGCCCTCGTCACAAAATCGGGAGTCAGTGGGGCGCCATCTCTCATCCAAATAACTTGTTATTCATTGGAAATTCCCCAATGAAGTACGGCTTGATTGGGGAAATACAAAATAGACCCTCGGCGCTGGGTAATCTAGCGGACACCTACACTCGCATACGTTCCACGCGACTCCGTTCAAGCAGATAGGCGTGTCAGTAGTCTTTGCCTCATATCAATCGATGTCTCTCGGAGGGGATTTGGAATGATTGTGAAGTTTCTCTTGCATCAGGAGGCAGGCTGAATGTAGTATACGCATGTTCATTGCCGCACTCCGCAACTCCCCCTCATGCTCCCTGAAATCCATCACGAGCAGCTGACCGAAGCGATTGAGCAGATCGTTCGGGAAACGTTGGCGTTTGCTGATGTCGTCGGCCCTCCGATTGACGCGTTTGTTGTTGCGCAGCGACTGGGGCTCACCATCCTGCGTGATAATTCGGCCGCTTCGCGTGCGCGCATGGTAGAAGTTGGCCCCGCGGCAACCTTGTCGCGAGATGGCTCGTCCCAGGGCGTCATCCTACTGGCAGACGACCCGCGACCCGAGCGCCGGCAATGGGCCGTTGCTCACGAGATTGGGGAGCACCTGGCTGTGGAGGTGTTCGAGCAGTTGGCGGCAGACCCCGCCGATGCGCTTCCCGCAGCCCGCGAATCGCTTGCCAATCGTCTCGCTACCAGTTTGCTCTTGCCGCTCCAGTGGTATCGCCACGATGGTAGTGCGCACGATTGGGAACTCTTGGAACTGAAGAAGCTTTACTACACCGCCAGTCACGAGCTTATAGCCCGACGGATGCTCGACATGTCGGCGGCGGTCATGATTAGCGTTTTCGATCAAGGGGAACTTACCTGGCGGCGCGGAAACCGCGTCGGCGTGCCGTGTGAGTTACTTCGTGCCGAAGTCGAAGCTCAAGCGATGTGTCACAATCGCGGCAAGACCATTCGCGTGGAATCGAGTTGCTTGCCAGATGAATTGGAAAGCGTTCGTGCCTGGCCCGTTTTCGAGGACAGCTGGCGGCGCGTGATTATCAGGACGGAGCTTAATTGGCTGGAGTGAGCTTGTCTTGACTCCCGTAAACCATCAGCTCCGCTCGTAAGAATTTACTAGGCTCCGCTATTTTGTCTCTTTCAGGATTCTCCCTCGCTTACGCGTCGGGTTGCGATTAGTAGGACGCTACGAAAGATTGCAAGCCGGACTAAGCCAATGGCCTAAGTCAATGGATTGGGCCGCTGCAGCAACGCAACCAGCGCTGCCACCTGGTACGGCTTGGCCAGTACTTCCGTCACTCCGATACTCGCTGCAATCTCAATATGCTCCGCCCGTGGAAAGTCGAGCAGGGCAACTAGGGGCGCGTTCCGTTGCCTCATTCGCTGAGCGAAGGTTTGCAAGTTCTCTAGTTCAAGCCTATCGAGCTGGCTTCCATCCCAAATCGCAACACGGCTGGGGGTCTCGTCAGATTCCCTCCACAATTCAGGGCGGTGCCGCGGCTCCCAATGGCAAGTAAAGTGCAACGGCGTCAATGCGGTTTCCAATGCCGTAAAGACGGAATAGTCCACGGCATCGATGATGACTTCACGATACGTCAGCGGATCATTGTACAGAGTTTCTGCGATATTTTGCCCAGCTCTCACATCGCCCAAAGCCACCGACCAAGGTGGACTGGCGCCCTTGGCAAGGCACTCTAGGGCTGAGTGCCACCAAGCGGCAAGCTCGTACCAGTAGAGGCGAATCACTCCGGTAAGCGGCCGGCCGGTGCGCAGCTCCCCCTCGCACCATGTACCGGCAATCGTCACGATGCGCGTCAGCGGGGATGCGTGTTGGAGTGCATCGACCTCGCTCTGCCGAGCGCTGCCGGGCCGCGGCATAGCGACCAGTGCGAGCTCGGGTGGCGATTGCTCGACTGGCAGTGATTCAACTGCGTCCGCGGCTGGAGCAATGGCATCCAACGCATCAGCTAAGCTGTTGGCCTGGAGCCAGAGAGAACTAGCTGGAAGTTGTTCGCGTAGCGTTGCGAATTCGCCTTGTGACCAATCACCAACGAGCATCACGCTAACAGCAGCGTTTGGAGGTGAACTGTTCATTCGCTCAACTGCAAGTCACGATCGGTGATCAACCTTCGGGCCTTTTGGGGATCATCGGCAGCGCGAAGTTCGGCCAGTAAATCCGGGTCACTAATCACGCGACTGAGCCGGGCGAGCAGGCGCAAATGCTCCTGATCGCTAGTCGAGCCAAGCAAGAAAAACACATCCGTCAACTGGCCATGCGATCCGCCGAAGGGGATTCCTGCCGCGGTAATCCCTAAGCTCACAACCGCTTGGCTTAGAATCGAAGCTTGAGGGCGTCGCGGATGCAACAGCGCGACGCCAATATCGAGGGCCGTCGATTGGAGATTCTCACGAGCTGTTACCGCCTCGGCCATTTTCTCAGGATCCCACAGCATGCCTGTATCGGCCGCAAGATTACACATCGCCGTGATCACTTTCCTGCGCGTGCGGGCTTGCAGCGGGATAGCGATTGCCTCGAGGGGTAGCAACTCGCCTAGCGTGACTTCCACACCGGTTTTGTCGGCTCGTTCGAGATTTGTCTCAATGCCGGCGAGCTCCTCATCGTCAGATACGCCGATGCGATCTTCCAACCAATGGTGGATCTCCGGACGAGAGAAAACCCACTCACCGCCTACGCGTCGCCCCGGCAGCTTACCGCGCTCGGCCAGTCTTGCTATCTGTGCTGGCATTTGGTGTAAGTAGGCAGCTAAGCTAGCAAGGTCGAAATCTTCCATTGTCAGATAAGGCGAAAGGGGGATGTGGAAAGGGGAATACTCCAGCACTCCATTCTCGACTCGCGACTAGACCGTGTCCATAGTGCAGACAAACAGCATGCATTCCCTTTCGCATTCCCCCTTTCCACTTTCTGTGGAATCTCGTCTTGACTCACCCTTTCAGAAGGATTCAACTGCGTCCGCTCTTGTTGAGCAGGTCCCTCTGGGAATGGCCCTGGGGACAACAGCTAGGAAGCTGTTTTGCTCTGCAAGATAGGACGTGAAAACGGATTTTCGCGTCGCGAACCAAGATGATGAATCACAGTTCCAACCCGCAAGGGCTCTGTCCCTATTGAAGCTGTCGATTCGTCTCAGGCAAGGAGGCCTGGTGCTATGTCTTTCAAGGCTCAGAAGAACGACTCTCAGATTCTTTCCAGCGGCTTATCTGCTGGGGCCGCCAAACACGAGCTCACGGGCGAATGTGGCTCGCGCCGGCAAGTCGGCATTTCGCTGGATGGCCTGTTCCCTGAGGCCAAACTCACAGGCCAAGCTGGCACGCACGTAAAAGGTTGCACCAGCGACTGGCGTCACGTGAAGCCAGGCGATGTGTTTGTCGCTCTGGACAATGGCGAGCAAGATGGCCACGAAGATGCTCGCGAAGCGGTTGCTCGCGGTGCGATTGCCGTCGTCTGCGAGCGTTTAGTCCCTGTGTTCAAAGTTCCCGTCTACGAAGTCGAAGATAGCCGTGTTGCTTACAGCGAAGTGTGCCAAGCACTCGTTGGCAATCCTTCGCACCATCTGAAAGTTATCGGCGTGAGCGGTGGAGTTGGCAAATCGACCACCATCGCATTGCTAGAATCCATCTTTCATGCCGCCGGCAAAGACGTAGGCGTCATGAGCGGTTTCAAAACCTACGACGGCATGGCGCGAGGTCCGGCCATGAGCGCCACACCCACTCCGGCCTCTCTAGCGACCAAGTTGGCAAACACCGATGCCGCTGGATGCTCGCACTTGTTGCTGGAAGTTTCCGCCGAGATGATCGCTGAAAATTCGCTCGCGGGAATTGATTTCGATACGATTTGCTTGACGAACCTAGCCGATGCAGCCAACGGACCCTTTCACACAGCTCAAGACCGTCGCGATGGTCAAGGACGCCTGCTCAACCTGCTTTCGCAAGATGGTGTTGCGATTGTCAACGGCGACGATCAAACTTGTTGCCAGTTACTCGCCGAGACTAGCGGACCGAGCTTTCTTTTTGGCTTGGGTGATCAATCGCAGATCGGTGCCGAGGTGCTCCATCAGAATGCTTGCGAGCAAGTATTCCTACTGACCGCCGGTCGTCAATCGGCAGCCGTTAGGACGAGCATCCTTGGCGATCACCACATCCAAAACTGCCTTGCCGCAGCGACCGTTGCCATGGCGCACGGCGTGGAATTGGAATACATCGCCCGTGGTATTGAGCTTCTCACTTCGCTCCCAGGCCGCATGCAACGTGTGGACTGTGGGCAAGATTTCCCTGTTTTTGTCGATGCCGCTAGCACTCCTGATGCCCTACTCGCGACGCTTCGCACTGCTCGCAAGTTGGCAACTGGGAAAGTCATTTGCGTGCTCGGCGATCGAGCAAGCGCCAATACGAATGAGAATCTGATCATCCAGAACATCGTTTGCAAACTTGCAGACGTGGCCATCGTCACTGAAGAGCTTGCCTTGGTGAGCGAGAGCTGGCCGCAGCGCAAGGATGAAGAGACCGACACACAGATTGCCCAGGATCGCCAAGAAGCGATTCAGTGGGCAGTTTCCGCGGCTGAGTTGGGCGACGTAGTAGTGATTGCCGGCAGCTCCTTGGGGCCGGCCCTCGCTTTTGGCGGTGAAAAAACCACGGATGTCGATATCGCTCGCGACCTTCTCTACGCCCGCGGCGAATCAGTGTTGCGGCTTGTTGGCTAGGTCGCTATTGTCCGCGTCTCTTCAGAAACAAATGTTTCAGAAATAAGCTATTCGAAAAAAGACAAGCTAAAACTTCACGAGCTCAATTTTAAGAAGAAAGAAAGCAGATGGATCTGCTTGAGAAGCCGGCTCAAAAAATTCGCAAGGATGCGAATCAGGGTCCGGCCCCATACATTTTGAACGACGACTTGTCGCAAGCGACTGCGTCAGAGCTGACCTTGCTGGTGGAAACCAGCGGGTATGCTCCAGCAGCGATCGACCGTTCGTTAGCCTCGCTCCGAAGTGCCGGAGCACAACAACGTCGTCTCGTCTGGCTTCATGCGGAACAAACGTCCGACACGAACTGTGACTGGAAAGAAATCGGCCACCGGTTTGCTGCCGAGGCTTCCGTCGATCTGTTCCTCACAACGGGATTCAACGCACGGGAAGTTGCTCTGGGAGCGAGGGACGCAGGATTGTTTCTCAGTAATGTCGTCGTTTGCACCGACCAAGCAACGGCTTGCCAAGTGCTTACCGAGCGGCTTGCCCCTGGCGATGCCATTCTTTTGCATGAAGTTTCCAGCGTGGCCTCGCAAGCCTTGCAACGTTGGCTGAAACAACTTTGGCAGCCGATGGCCGCGGCGTGAGTCATGCGCTACGAATCACAAGGAAAGAAAAAAACAAAGAGAAACCCTACACTTGAAATTGAGGATTAAATTTTCGGGCTTCATCGTTGGTTTGTAAGATTGCGGGGTCGAGCAAACCGCCCTCCCTGGGGTAGAAGCACAAGATTTCGCGAGCGAGCAGCTACTGGGTCAGTTGCTTGCCCTGCGAACGCTTCACGATGGGGCTTACGTCTGGGCGTCAGAGCTTTAGGTTCTGACGCCCAGCGGATCCAAGCCGTCGCGGAGTTCGCCACGATAGGGCGTTCTCCGCGAGCCGGCCTCCCCAAAGTCTGAAAACGCTTTGAAGACTGCATTGAAGACCGCCTGAGCTGAGGACACCTCGATGCCCGCAAATTCTCATGTGCTGTTCGCCGGTGGCGGCGCAGCTGGCCACCTCTTTCCTGGCCTGGCAGTCGCTGAGCATCTCCAGCGACGTGCTCCCAAGACGATGATCACCTTCGCCGGCTCCGGCAAAGTACGCGAACGCCACATCGTACGGAACGCCGGTTATCACTACACGATGATCCCTGCTCAGCCGACTCCGCATTCGCCTATACAGGCTTTGAGATTTCTTACTGATAATGCCATGGGGTACTGTGCTGCACGTTGGATGTTGCGCGAGCAACGCGTGTCGATGGTCGTAGGGCTGGGCGGATATACTAGCTCAGCCGTGGTGCGCTCAGCCGTAGCTCGTGGCATACCGGTGGTTCTCCTGGAGCAAAATGCAATTCCCGGTCGCACGACGCGCTGGCTCTCACGCTCAGCCGCGCTTGTTTGTGCGGCATTTGACGAAGTGCGCCCCCACCTGCATGTACAGGCACCCGTTACCGTAACCGGTAACCCCTCGCGTCCAGCGTTTGAAAAGCTCTACGCTCAGATGAACAGACGTTCCGGAGCGAGCAAGGCACGCTTCTCAGAAGAGAACAACGGCAGACGCAAGCGTCTAGTCATTCTCGGCGGTGCGGGAGGTGCTCGCTCGCTCAACGAGAACATGCCCAAGGCACTCTCGAAGCTCAAAGATCAAATCGCCGATTGGCAAATCGTCCACCAAACAGGCGAAGGACAACTGCAAGCCACTGAAGCTCGATACGAATCTGCAGGAGTCTCGGCGCTGGCCGTCACGTTCATTGACGAAATCGCGTCGGTCCTCTTTGAGAGCGACTTGGTCGTGTGTCGCGCTGGCGGAACCACACTGGCAGAGTTGGCCTTGGCCAACGTGCCCGCACTGTTGGTTCCTTATCCGCAGGCGGTCGATAATCACCAGATTGCGAACGCGAAGGTCTTTACCGCGGCTGGAGCTAGCCGAATGATTGATGAAAGCTCACAGGGTGGTGCGCTGAATTCCGCTTTGTCGAGAGAACTCAGCCCGCTACTTAGCGATTTAGAGCTGCGCGGGAGAATGGCCGGCAAAATGCAAGAGCTGGCCCGCCCCCAGGCCGCCTCGGAGATCGCGGGAAGTATCTGCGATCACCTCTCAGGCAGCTTGGCCCCTCGTGTGGCAGCTTAGGCAACCGCTTACCCAAGCTCGCAGCCTTCGCTAAAATGTGCCTGCTATGGCTGCGGACGACGAGAGCATGACCGCTGAGGACGGAACCGATCTTCAGTCACCCGATCAAGAGTCATTGCGCGCCGCGCTGAAGAAGTACTGGGGCTACGACCAGTTCCGTCCGCTTCAACGAGAGGCGATGCAATTCGCACTAGAACATCGCGATTCGGTTGTGGTGTTGCCCACTGGTGGTGGAAAATCGTTGTGCTACCAGGCTCCTGCCCTGGTGCTTGAGGGGCTCACGGTTGTCGTTTCGCCGCTGATTTCTTTGATGAAAGATCAAGTCGACTCACTCACCGACTGCGGCGTGCCCGCTGCATGCGTGCACAGCATGGTCGGGCCCGACGAGAAGCGACAGATCGCTGAAGACATTCGCTCCGGCAAGCTGAAGCTTCTGTATTGCTCTCCAGAGCGTGTCGTGCAACAGCGAACGGTAGAATTCTTAAAGTCGGTTCAGGTCTCGCAAGTGGCCGTCGACGAGGCCCATTGCATTAGCTCATGGGGGCACGACTTTCGCCCAGAGTACCGCCAATTGCGTCTTCTGAAAGATGCATTGCCTGGTGTCGGCATGCACGCCTATACCGCAACAGCTACTGAGCAAGTTTGCCGTGATGTGGCCGAGCAACTGGGCCTCGAAGATGCCCAAATGCTTGTCGGCTCGTTCGATCGTCCGAATCTTATCTACCGCGTGAAGCGAAAGCACCAAGCGTTAGAACAAGTCCGCGCTGTTGTGGAAAAACACGCTGGCTCGGCGGGCATCGTCTATTGCATCAGTCGCAAGGAAGTCGAGCGAACTGCCGCAGCCCTTGCCGGTTGGGGATGCCGAGTGCGTGCCTATCATGCTGGACTCGACGCTGAAATTCGCCGGCAGCACCAGGAAGAATTCGCGAGTGAAGCCGTCGATATCATCGTAGCCACGGTGGCCTTTGGCATGGGCATCGACAAGTCGAATGTGCGCTATGTAGTGCATCTCGGCATGCCCAAGTCGCTGGAGCAATATCAGCAAGAAAGCGGCCGAGCTGGGCGCGACGGGTTGGAGGCAGAGTGCTTGCTGATTCACTCCGGCGGCGACGCACCATTGTGGCGGCGAATCATTGCGGACGGGGAAGCGAATGGTCAAGAGGGAGCTCTCACGGCACTCGCCTCGATGTCGGCCTTCTGCCAAAGCGCCATCTGCCGTCACCGTGCGATCGTCGAACACTTCGGGCAACAGTTCGACCGAGAAAACTGCGGTGCCTGCGATGTCTGCCTTGCCGAAGTCGATCTCGTCGAAGATGCAACCATCATCGGACAGAAAATCGCGTCCTGCGTGATAAGACTTGAGCAACGCTACGGTGCAGACTACACAGCCAAGGTGCTCGTCGGTTCCAACGAACAACGCATCCTCGAACGTGGACATGAAACGCTCAGCACGTATGGCCTGATGGAAGAGCATCCGCTTCGAGCCGTGCGAGATTGGACGGAGCAGCTCGTTGGGCAAGGCTTTCTGGAGAAGACTGGGGAATACAACACGCTTTCACTCACAGAACGTGGGGAGCGCTTGTTGCGGGGCGAGTTGCAGCCATTGCTGCTCAAGCCGGCGAAGTCGAAACGCAGCGTTGTACGCACCACGAGCGAGAACGCCGACGACTGGGAAGACGTGGATCGCGATCTCTTCGCCGAACTTCGAAACCTCCGCCGCGACCTTGCCCAGCAGCGCAGCGTGCCGGCGTACATCGTGTTTGGCGATCGCACCCTCCGCGACATGGCCCGCCGTAAGCCTCACACGGAAGATAGCCTACGAGAAGTCGTCGGCGTGGGCGAGAAGAAGCTGGCCGAGTACGGCGAGGCATTTCTGGAACGAATTCGGCAGGCGACGCTCGCCGAGTAGATTCCCAATTTCAGTCAACAGAATGAATAGACCGACCTCTTTCGAGAATATAGAGATAAGACACCAGCTTCCTGCTTCGAGGGACTTACCTCGTTGTTATGGGGCTAAATTGACGCGAAGATCACACCCTCCTGATAGTCTCGCGGGTGCTGGCGCTGCCCAATTCGCCTTCGGGGGCTCGCTCGGGCGGGAAAATGCCAATCATTTTCCTCCTTCCGTAACTCATGGGACAGGAAAGACTTACAGCTTTCCTACGAGTTTCTACAAGAAGAAGAGTGAGTTTTCTCCAACCGACAGGGTTTAACTATAGGCTGCAATTTGTTTTTTGAAGCTTAGAGAAACTGCGTAACTGGAAAGACTATGGCAAGAGTAACACGCGACGAGAAAGGGTACTCAGATGGCAACTCCTGATTTGCAAGAGATGTTCATCACCTATCATGCCCGCCATCAGCGTGCGATTTTTTCATTCATTCTTACACTTGTACCCAACTGGACCGATGCGGAGGAAATCCTGCAGGAGACTTCTCTGGTTCTGTGGCGTAAGTTTTCAAGTTTTAAACCGGGAACCAGCTATCGCGCCTGGGCAACACAAGTGGCTCGTTTTGAAGTCTGCAAATTTCGCGACCGGCAAAAGAAGGCCGACAAACTCCTAAGCGACGAGGTGCTTGAGCAACTTGCCGTGCAAGCAATAGAGATGAGCGACCTATTGGACAGCCAGGACGGAGCCCTTCAAGGCTGCCTTAAGAGGCTTCGTGACGACGACCAAAAGCTAATTCGCTCACGTTACCTGCATGGGTCAAGCACAAGTGCCTTGGCTACCAGCCTCGGCCGTTCGGTGGAATCAATTTGCAACTCACTCCGGCGTATCCGAGGTGCACTCTTGCATTGCGTACAACAAGCGACTTAGACCAGGAGGTCTAAGCTAAGAGACTATAAAGCTGGCCGCCCTTTGACGAGATTGTCATGGACAAACATATCCCGAGAGAAAACTCCGAGAACATGCACCCGCAATCTTCGGCTGGCGGCGATCAGTATGGGCAGAACGAATCGCCTCTAGATTCTCCTGAAAAAGAACAGCTCAACGACCTGCTCAGTTCTTTGTGCGACGGAATGCTGAATGAAACGGATGCTAATAAATTGCATGAATTGTTGCGTCGCTCGAAAGAAGCTCGCAGTACCTACATTCAGTATCTCCACATGCATGCCAGTGTGGCTTATTCGCAGGGTCCTACTGCCCAGGTGAGCTCTACCAAAATGGGTGAGGGTTTCGAGTCGCCCCCCCCGGTAACACTTCGTAGTGAAAGCTGGAAATCTTGGATAGGACCACGATTCGCAGCCAGCGTAGCAGCGATCGTCGCCTGCATCGCCGCCTGGGTGCTGTTTTCCTCCACTGGCGATAGTGTGTTAACTCCATTTGGCCGCAGCCGGGTGCATTATGTTGCAAGCATCGTTCAGCAGGACGATTGCCACTGGGGTGATGGAACTGTCGCGTCGATCCAAGGTGGGATGCTGAAAAGCAAAGATCAATTAAATCTCCTCGAAGGCCTGGCTAAGTTGCGATTCGATTGTGGCGCGGAGATCATCGTGCGCGGCCCCGCCAAGTTGCGGATTGACTCAGGAATGGATTGCTTCCTCTCAGGCGGTGAACTTTCGGCGGTCGTACCGGAGGTAGCTCAGGGATTTACTGTGGATACTCCCTTAGGGCGGGTGGTCGATTTGGGCACCGCGTTTGGTGTCAACGTTGGCGATGAGATCGAGGTGCAAGTCTTTGAGGGGGAACTTGAATTGCATCCTGAACGACGTACGTCTCAGCAACCGATGGCAGCGCAGCAATCGACGACAGGACAGAAACCGGCAGCAATAGGCCTTGTGGCTGGGGCAGCAAGAAAAATGGTGATTGACGAGCAAAGCTCGCTAGTGCGCGTGAGTGAGATTACTGAGCCTTTGCACCAGTTCCCTCGTTCACTCCCTCAAATCAAAGACAAAATGCTCGCTGGCGGCTTCAACGGTATGGCAATCGACTCGTTCGGGCAAGGCAGCCCTGGTACGCGGCTGACGGGCAGAAACGGCGGCTTCGGTTGGAGTGGCTCGTGGATTAATACGCCTGACAGCAATAGTGTTTCGTTCATGCTTGGTAGCCATGGAGCGATATCTCGTGGTTCGGGCGATGGCGTAGTGGAACGGCGTCTCGGTCCTAGTTTGGCTCCTGCAGAGCTACTCTATTTTTCAGCTGAATTCCAACTTGATGGACCCGATGACCGCTGCTCCGCTTGGCTAGAACTTTTCAAGTTCATTCCACATTATTGGAGCAATGGAGATGGAAACTTGGCGGTCATTGGCATTACCGACGGACAATTTTCTGGTCGACTTGCTCCCTTTGGAGCCCCTGAAGTTGAGCAAAGCGTTGGCGACTGCGGGCAGTACGCGAAGGGGAGTCGGCACTTGATAGTCGGCAAGCTGGAAATGGACGCCGTAGGAGATCAAGAGCGACTATCCATTTGGATCAACCCCACGCTTGCCGATGAATCAACGCCCAAAAAAGTAATCATCCGCGACACGGGCCAGCCAGGCGCGGACGCGATTGCAATCCGATGTTGGGAAATGGACGATCGCACCATGGCCACATTAGATGAGGTGCGAGTCAGCCATAAATGGATTGATGTCGTGCAATAGGGTAGAGTGCAGCAGGTAGTGGGCAATCGGCAAATAGGATGAGTTGGCAGCATCGACCGCGACGGGCGGATCGAGAAACATTCAATAGCGATGACTACGAATAGCGAATTACGAATGAGAACGATGCTCAAGACACCCAATACGGATCCCAACAAGAAATCCCAATGCAGGGCGTTTACCTTGGTGGAGCTACTCGTTGTCATAGCCATCATTGGTGTGCTGGTTGGACTATTGCTTCCTGCGGTTCAAGCTGCCCGAGAGTCCGCCCGCAGGACTCAGTGTGCAAATCAAGTACGGCAGTTAGCGCTGGCTTTCCACAATCATCACGGCGCCCACAATCATCTGCCAACAGGTGGCTGGTTATTCAACTGGCTAGGTTATCCCGAATATGGCTATGGCAAGAATCAGCCTGGCGGATGGCTCTACAACATCTTGCCCTACATTGAACAACAAAGTCTTCACGACTTGGGTAACGGGCTTACTGGAGTCGCCCGGGAAGCCGCGACGCTACAACGTGTGCAATCGCCATTTGAAGGAATGACTTGCCCCAGTCGACGGACTGCCAACGTATTTCCACTGACTAGCACGGCATTACCCTATGCCTATTGCGAAACGCCCATCGATGTCTGTAGTAAGTCGGACTACGCCGCCAACGCGGGCGACGTATTCGTCGCTGAGCCCACAGGGGGAGGCTCAGCCATTCCCTATGGGGAAAATGACTATCTCACCGGAAAGAAGTATGCCTGGCAACCTCGCTGGGACTCCAGAGAACCAACGAACCAAAACCAAGTCATTATTCTTGAAGACGCTACGGGAGTTGTCTATACGAGATCGGAAGTGGCATTTCGCCGTGTGGAAGATGGTACATCCAATGTATATATGGTAGGTGAGAAGTACATGTCCACCGACCACTACGAAGATGGCCTGGATATTGGTGACAACGAACCGGGCTTTAGTGGGGCGAATGCCGATACGCTTCGGATCACGGCAAGTCGGGTCAAATTTAACCGCCCTGTTGAGCTGTCCTCTGACAAATCCGGTCAAAGCACTGGAGACGAGCTGAAATTTGGTTCTGCGCATACCTCCGGGTTCAACATGGCTTTTTGCGATGCCTCGACGCGGTTTGTTTCCTTTGACATCGATCCTGATGTCCACCGTACGCGTGGTCACCGATCCGATGGCATAGTTGCGAACGAGTAGGCATAATGAACGAGACCAGACGCCAGATAGTCAATTTGCAGACGGATGTAGACTCGTGTTCCGCATTCAATTTTTAGTTAGTTTTTTGATGTCCGTTTTAAACTTTGATAGGAGGGAAACTAATGAGACTTCGATACACGCTTAAGATTGCAGGGATTTGGGCCTTGGTAGCACTGGTGGGTACCGCCACAAACGCCGGCACCTTCAAAACCATCGTCATTGACGACGATCACTCAGATTGGATTGGTATTCCCGTTGTTGACAGCGACGCTGCCGACAATGTGGGCTCTATCGATATCGCGGAGACGCAGATTGCTAATGACGCTAATTTTCTCTACATCCGCAACACATTTCACAGCAGCGTGTCGCTCGGCCTGTTCACTGGTATTGACGTTGACGACGACGTTGCCACCGGCTTCGACATTTTTGGCTTGGGTTTGATTGGTCAAGACTCCGGCTGGCAAAACGATTTCCCATTCACCTCGTCTAATGGCGGTTTGTCTGGCGCCGGCATCTTTAACGATGGACAAGGAATGACCGGCGACTTCTTTGGTAGTGGCGCCGCACTGCTTGATGCTTTCGCCGATTCCAATGAGCGAGAGCTTGCCATTTCGCTTGACATCTTGCGAAATCCGCCCACGGCATTGGGCGAAGTTTTCCCCGACGATACTGTCCGCCTACTTTTCTGGACTGACACCGGCAACGGAGATGTCAGCGGCGTGATCAATTACACGCTTGCCGTGCCTGAGCCTGCCTCTGCGTGCCTACTCGTAGCCATGGCTGGGTGCCTAGTTTTCACAAGGCGTCGATAATAAGGATTTCGCTGAACAAGGGCGGTCGCGAGGCAACCGCGACCGCCGCTTGTTCGGCAGATAACTGCTCGACCACAATTTTCTATTAAATTCAATACACTAGCGCAATGTATCGTGATGCGCAATGTGAGAAGCAAACAGAGGAGGTTAGCGATGCCTTTTATCCGGTTACTGGTTCCAGGTCTTTCCTTAGCGTTGCTGTTGGCCATAGCCGGCATGAACGTAAGAGAAGCACACGGCGTTATCGCCCCAAGCACATTTGCATCGGGGCTCCAGGTACAGGGAGAAGATCCAGGCACCGAGTTTGACGACTGGGCAGGGATACCCATCGCCTACACGGACAACGGAGGTGTAGCAGACAATCCAGGTGGCTTCCCTGACCTCGACACGGTTCAGATTGCTAACGACGATAACAATTTATACATACGAGTGACATTGTTAAACACGACGTCGGCCTCGCTCGCGACGATGAACCTTGCGTTCGACCTTGATAACGATCTTGCAACAGGCAACGACATATTTGACCTTGGAGCAATTGGATCGGAATTAGGATATCAAACAGATTTTCCATTCGTGCAAGACATTACTAACTTTAACACTGGAGTCGATGGGGTTGTGGACTTTGGCGGAGACTTTATTGGCCTTGGAGTCACCTTTCCTTTCTTCGATGAGAGTGGTCCCCCCACTGGCACACAGATGGAGTGGGCGATTCCCAGAAGCCTAGCGATAGGCCCAGATGCACCTGGAACGCCCGTTTTCACAGGAGATACTTTTACTTTAATGACCTATACCGACGTTGGAGCTGGAGACATATTAAATAACGGGACAACGTTCGAGTTCGAATCGCTGGTTTACACCTTTGCTGAGAATCCAAACCCAGGCACTCCTGGTGATTTCAACTCCGATGAAGTAGTCGACGGAGCCGACTATTTAGAGTGGCAGCAAGACTTTGGAAATCCCTACGATGCCGACGACTTGACTGATTGGCAAGATCATTACGGGACTGGATCGATCCCTAGCATTTCAGCTGTGCCTGAAGCAAGTAGCATTGCTCTCGCGATGGTCGGGCTCTTGACCTCGGCTCTACGGCGCCGACGTTAAGATTGATTCTTAAGCTGCGGTGCATCAGGGCAGTATGCACCTGCCGGCGTTGTGCTTTCGCACACTGCCGGCAGCAGCTTGAGAGATGAAAGTTGGATGGCAGAGCCTTTGCGGTCACGTTGCCTGCACATACACATGTGGACGACCGTTTCAGTGGTTTAATTATCCGGAATCGAGTTGAGATGGTTATTCGAATACAAAGATCGCTCAGATTGCACCACCTTTTGTCTCGAACGCTGATTGCGTTTACGCTTCTGACGGGGATCGGTTTCACTTCGAGTTTGGCCTCCGCAGCTGAACCGCCCTTACAAACGATCACTTTCCAGTCTTCCAATGCCGACATCCTCAATCCTGAACGCGGATTCTTCAAGTTCTCCGACCTGACCAATCCTTGGTTCTATCAAGATGTTCGTTCGGGCGGCGAGACTTTGGTCTATGGTCGAATTCTCGCTGACCAGTTTCGCAACTCTCCGTTTAGCCAGTCGTTCCTTGACGATATCCAGTCTGGATTCGACGCGGCACGCTCGGCAGGAATCA
Source organism: Adhaeretor mobilis (assembly GCF_007741515.1). Taxonomy (GTDB): domain Bacteria; phylum Planctomycetota; class Planctomycetia; order Pirellulales; family Lacipirellulaceae; genus Adhaeretor; species Adhaeretor mobilis. Next base: position 2,303,853 of record NZ_CP036263.1, on the reverse strand, counting down.
AGGTAAAACCGCGTGTTGCTTACAACGATAATGGCGGTGCCGATGCACCTAAGTCGGTGATTCTCAACCATATCCAGCAACTCCAGCCGCTGTGGGAATCCAACAAGGACGTCATTTACCATATGGATGCCGGCTTTATCGGTGGCTGGGGCGAGTGGCATAGCTCGACTAACGGACTCGACAACGCCGCAGATCGTACCGAAATTCTTACTGCTATTCTCGACGCACTACCAGAAGATCGCATGGTGGGAATCCGGACACCCCATTTCAAACGCCAGATCTTCAACGGTTCCGCCGCCAGCACGACCAACACGATTACCGAGGCCAATGCGTTTGATGGTTCCGATTTATCGCGAGTAGGGCATCTGAACGATTGTTTTTTGGCTTCGTCAAGTGACTTTGGCACGTATGTTACTCCAGGTTTCACTCGGCAAGATGAACTGGACTATATCGGTGCTGAAAGCAAGTATGCACCCCACGGCGGAGAAACGTGTGCCGACAGCGCATTCTCAACGGGCGTCAATGCCGTTAACGAAATGGAGCAACTACATACCGACTACCTCAACATCGATTACAACACCAACGTTCTCAATAGTTGGAAAAACGACGGCAACACGGCAGACGGATACAGCGATAGCTACCAGCAAATATCGCAACGGTTAGGTTATCGCTTCGAACTGCAAACGGCAGCCTTACCCGACGAAGTGAAACCGAGCGGCCTACTGCAAATTGAGTTTGAAATAGATAACGTAGGATTTGGTGAGCTATTCAATCCTCGAGAAGTTGAAATAACACTCGAAAATAACAGTTCCGGTGAAATCGTTTCAGCCCCACTCCAGATTGATCCCCGGTTCTGGAGTGGCGGCACAAGCAATGATGTGCAGGCCGTGCTGAGTATTCCGGCGGACATGGCGGAAGGCACTTATACGGTTGGCATCAAGATGCCCGACCTTGAAGATTCGCTAGACGACGACGTGCGCTACTCGATTCGCTTTGCTAACCAAAATGTCTGGGATGCGACGACGGGCATCAATGTTCTCAAGACGGACCTGCAAATTTCACAAAGTGCTGATGGCACTAGCTACCAAGTAGGAGATTCCTTTGAGGAAGTCGTCGATCCTAATTCGCTTCTGCTGGCTGGAGATTTTGATGCCGACGGCAAGGTGGATGGAGCTGATTTTCTTCGATGGCAACTTGGAATGGGTAGCACGTTTCAATTGAGCGATCTCGCGGATTGGCAAGCCAATTTTGGCGTTGCTTCGACACCCCCCAGTACGCTTCAAGCAGTCCCCGAGCCACACGGTGTTTGCCTGGGTGTTGTCGGTTACTTGCTCTCACTGATAGCTCTTAGGCAGCGATAGTCAGGGGTGTATTCTCTTGATAAATTCCGAATACTCAAGCACCTAGATACTCAAACAAGTAGAGTCGTCCGTGCAAAAGTCTAGGTGCATAAAGATTCTCTTGATATCAATACTGGTGTCCTTGTTACATGAGAGCACACTGGCCGCTCCGCCAGCCTTCGATCAAGTCACCTCTTGGGGTTACCAGCTGACGGGGTACGAAGGGCGGGGATTCGATTCTCTGGTCTCTGCTCCGGTCGACTTACTGGTGATCGACTTATCGAGAGATGGTGGTTCCGAATACTTCACGGCCGACGAAGTAAGTACGATTAAGAGTACTGACAAAATAGTGTTGGCATATTTTGAGATTGGCGCGATTGAGCGATACCGTCCCGAGTGGTCTGCCGTTCCAACTGACCTGATGGCAGGACAGGTAGAGGGCTGGCCCAAAGAACAATACGTCAAGTACTGGGACGAGCGTTGGTGGCCGGTGGTCCAATCTCGCATTGAACTTGCCCTGAAATGCGGATTTGATGGAATCTACTTAGACCTCATTACCGCCTACGAGGAAATTCCCGACACTGGGCTTAGTGCGGAAGAACGTGCCAAACGAATGGTTGCCTTGCTAGCGCGCATCTCGAAGTTTGCCAAGGCAAGAAATCGCGACTTCAAAATTGTCGCGCAAAACTGCCCAGAGCTGGCAACCTGGTCGTTCTGGGAACCTCATACGAACAACACTTACCTGCGCGCGATTGACGGCCTGGCTCTTGAGTCGCCCTTCTACCTTGCCCATGACAAGCCGTGCGACCAGAAGTGGTGCCGTGAGAATCGAGCCAATGCTCAATTTATAAAAACCCAGGGTAAACTGCTGTTGGGCGTCGATTATGCCAAGGCGCCACGCAGTCTACAAGATTCCTACGATCGCCAACGCGAAGCGGGCTTTATCCCCTATGTTAGCGTCAGAGCTCTCGACCAATTTGTTGCTCCGCCGGGGAGCTGATTTCTTTTTAATCCCGAATTCTCGCAGATTCATCTGAGGCAAGTTGTGACCGTCGATTGGACCCCTGCCACAGGTAGCTTGCGGTCAGTGACGAAATAGCTGGAACTCACGTACCATGAGCGAAACCATCTCTACCAACGGTCCTGCAACTCGATTGAAGTCGGACCGGCTACTTTCCTTGGACGCCTACCGAGGGATAGTAATGCTACTCTTGGCGTTTACCGCAGCACATTGGGGTTGGATGGTCCCGATCGAGAATGCCTACGAAAATGTGCCTTGGCTAGGAAGCCTATTGGTTCAATTCGAGCATATCGAGTGGCAAGGAATCACATTCTGGGACATGATCCAGCCATCCTTCATGTTCATGGTTGGTGTGTCGATGGCGTATTCCTACGCCTCTCGCCAGCGCCAAGGACATTCTTATGCGTGTATGCTTTGCCACGCTTGCTACCGTGCGATCGTGCTAGTCCTGCTGGGAGTGCTTCTGCGCTCGTTGGGAAGCGAGAGTACCTACTGGACTTTAGAGGATGTGGTCTCACAAATTGGCTTAGGATACGTGGGCCTATTTCTACTGTGGAACAAACCATGGAAAATCCAACTGCTCGCTGCCCTCGGGCTCTTGTTTGCGTACTGGGCTCTCTTCGCTTTTTGGCCACTTCCCGAAAGTGATTACGATTATGCGATCGTCGATGGAAAGGTTTACTACGAGGGTTTTTTCGCACATTGGAACAAGAACGCTCACCCAGGTCACTATTTCGATCAGTGGCTGTTGAACCTCTTCCCGCGTGAGGCAGATTTCGTTGCAAACGATGGCGGTTACAACACGCTCAACTTTATTCCATCGCTCTCAACAATGATCTTCGGGCTTATGGCTGGCGAGTTATTGCGCCATCGTAACGACATGAAAACAAACCTATACATTCTGATCACTGCGGGCCTGCTGTCGATTGCGATTGGCTGGGTACTGCAAGCCGTTGGGTTGTGCCCGATCGTGAAGCGGATTTGGACGCCCAGTTTCGGGCTGCTTTCGACAGGACTTTGCTTACTCTGCCTGGGATTCTTGTACGCGCTGATCGATCTCCTCAAATGGCAGCGCTGGGCTTGGCCGGCGATCATTGTTGGGCGCAACTCAATTGCCATGTACTGCATGATCTACATGGTCGCGGGTTGGATACTTTCTACGCTCCATACGCACTTCGGAACAGCTATCTTCGAGGTTTGTGGAGATGCTTTCACACCGCTACTAGAAAACTTCTCGGTCGGTCTCTGCCTGTGGATGATCTGCTGGTGGATGCACTCTCGAAAAATATTTCTACGCATCTAACGCAGCTTCAATAGTGTATTGACCGACAATATACTCACCTGACAATGGCGGTTCGAGGTCGTAGGCGTGGGCGAGAAGAAACTGGCCGAGTACGGCGAGGCATTCCCGGAACGAATTCGGCAGGCGACGCTCTAACAGCACCTGAAGAAATGTGAGCGAAGCTAGAAACTGCTCACGACGCCTTCGACGATCGTCCGCAGCTTGCCACTCGCAGCGTCTGCAGCAGCGATCACGTCGTGGCCATCGGTTTCGCTAAGAATGTCCGGCGAACCCACGTTCGTGATGGTGGAGAAGCCGAGCACTCGCATGCCGGCGTGACGGGCTGCGGTAGTTTCTGGCGTGGTTGACATGCCGACTGCGTCGCCGCCCAACTGGCGGGCCATGCGATATTCGGCACGAGTTTCGTAGTTCGGTCCGAGTACCGACACGTAAACGCCGCGATGCAATTCGATGTCTGCCTGTTGGGCAATCTGAGCGGCCTGCGTTTGCAACTCGATGTCATAGGGTGCAGACATGTCAGGGAAACGTGGGCCCAGATTATCGTCGTTCACGCCGATCAGCGGATTATCAAATTGCAGATTGATTTGATCCTCGATCATCATCAAGTCGCCCACGCGGTAGTGCGGATTGAGTCCGCCAGCAGCGTTGGACACGATCATCGCGGGAACGTTCATGGCTTGGAGCAGCCGCACAGGCATCGCAGCCTGCTGGGCACTGTTGCCTTCGTAGAGATGGAATCGGCCCTGGAATGCCACGACGGGCCGGCCAGCTAATTGCCCACACACCAGTTGGCCAGCATGTCCGATAGCAGTCGATTGCGGAAAGTGCGGAACATCGGCGTAGGGAATCGCTACCGAATCGGCAATCTCATCGGCAAGCCGGCCTAGGCCGGTCCCCAAGATGATGCCAGCAACGGGCTGCTCAGACCAGCGAGCCTGGACCGCCGCGGCTGCCTCTTTCATCTGACTAGCAAGTTCGAGCATAACTAGGCCTTGCGTTTCGCTTCGTGAGCAAGAACGCCCAGCACAAGGGCTCGCAACTTCGGTTCAGCGGCGTTTGCTACGGCAATGATTTCCTCGGTGACTGCTACTTTCAGCGCGTCCGGCAGGCACATGTCCGTAACGACCGACAGGCCAAATACCCGCATGCCGCCATGCACGGCGACAATCACCTCGGGCACGGTGGACATGCCGACCACATCAGCACCGATCATGCGCAGAAAACGGTACTCGGCCCGCGTTTCTAAATTTGGGCCCGTGACTGCAACTGTTACGCCGCGATGGACATGGAAGTTACCCTGCCGGGCAATCTCCATGCCTACTTCGATGAGTTCCGGCGTGTAGGGTGCAGACATATCTGGGAAGCGCTCGCCGAGGCGATCGTCATTCACGCCCACCAGCGGGTTATCTCCCATGAGATTGATTTGATCGTCGATGATCATCACATCGCCGGCCACATACTGCGGATTCATGCCTCCAACCGCTTGCGAAACGATGAGCAGATTCGCCCCCAGGGCTTTCATCACGCGAATCGGCAAGGTGATTTGCTTCAGCGGCACACCTTCGTATTGATGGATGCGCCCCTCCATCGCCACGATAGGTACGCCATCAAGCATGCCACAAACGAAACGTCCCGCATGGCTGGTCGCGGTACTCACAGGAAAGTTCGGAATGTCCGCATAGTCGATCGCGATCGGCGACTCGATCTGAGCAGCCAAGTTTCCCAAGCCGGTTCCCAGCACGATGCCAGCAACCGGTGTTTGATCCCATTTCGTACGAATGAAGGCAACTGCTTCTTCGATTTGTCCGTAGAGTTCTAGCACTTTATTTTTCTTCTACAAAGGTTGTTAACAGGAGGAAACAGAGAGAACTGAGTCGATGCACATTATCGATTTGCACCGGGAAGTATCAACCGGGAGACACCATCGGTAAGCTTGTTCTGGTGAAAGTTTACTAGTAGGCCGTAACGCAGTTCTTCAGCACGTGAATGATGTTTGTAGCGAATGACAACATTTTTCTGTGAGCTGACGTGATGCCCGCTGTCTTCTAGCTCTCTCGTCAAACACCATTCATACACAGATTCAAGGAGACCTGGCCCCATATGGCGGTGGACTTCTATCGCTGCGTTAATGATTCCGCCGGTTAGGCTGGAAGCTCCCTCAAAGTCAGGATGCACAGCTATTTTCCTACTGAATTTCGATCAGATCGTCCACCAACTCTGCTCTCTCTGTTTCCTTCTGTTCAAAAATCAATAATCCAACTTACTAACCACTTTTTCGCCGCTTTCACCCGCAGCAATCACTTTGGTGCCGCTCGTGCCAAGACGGGTAGCGCCCAACTCAACCAGTTTGACGGCATCCTCGTAACTGCGGATACCGCCCGACGCTTTCACGGCGACGGCATCACTGCACGCCGCTCGCATAAGCTTGATGTCGTGCGCGGTGGCACCCGTGGAACGCATGCTGCCGTCTTCATTCTTCAACATGCCAAAGCCAGTGGAGGTTTTCACAAAGGCGGCTCCGGCGGCTTCGCTGATTTCGCACAGGCGGCGTTTCACATCGTCGCTCGGAAGCAGGCCTGTTTCAAAGATCACTTTTGTGATCGCTCCACCTGCCTTAGCGGCTTGGACAACCTCGCGAATGTCTTGCTCAACCGCCTGCCAGTTCTGCGCAAACACGTGGCCAAGGTTCACGACCATATCAACCTCCACGATGCCGTCGTTACACGCAATCTCCGTCTCGCGCACCTTGGTTCCGGTGCTCGTGCCGCCGTGGGGGAAACCAATGACGGTGCTCGCAGCGACGGGCGAATCGGCAAGCAGTTCGCTCGCCAGTGCTGCCATCGACGGTTTCACACAAACGCTTGCGACGGCCAACTCGATGCAAAACTCGCAGGCCTCGCGCAGGTCGGCCTCAGTTTGCGTGGGACTAAGAACGGCGTGGTCAATTAGCGAAACAACAGACATAGCACGAAATGGGAAAGAGGAAAGTCGAAAAGGGAAAAGTCTTGTGATCCGAGAAGGGCCGCTCGCGGCTTAGCAGCGATTTCTTTTGGGTACTCTATTGCGTTACCGCAGCCGTCGCCGGCACGGCCACTTTACGTGGCAGCAACAAATCAACCACCACTGCTAGGTGATCGGTCGTCGTCAAGTCTATCGAATGAAAGATAAACGCGCGTTTCACGTAAGGCTCGAACGCCTGCGGTAGCAAAATATGATCGATCATCGTCATCACGTCGAACGGGTCCATCACGCCATTCTCGTTGCGATCCCATAGCGAAGTGAAGCGATCTGCTTGCCGCGGCATGAGCTTCGCCACGTTGAACAGCTCGGAGCCCGGCTTGCTTGGGTCGAAATCCTTCAAGTCACTGAGCACCGTTGTCGCCGTATCGCGAGTTTCATCGCGATCAGGCACGTCCGGGTCGTAATCGTTGATGTCGCCAAGAATGATCGGCGTGTAGCCTCGACTGACGATCTCCTGTTGGACCACGCGTTTGGCAATCTCCGCTTGGGCAGATCGCTTTGCGTTCGCGTATTCGTCACTTGGGTTACTCTTTAAGTGCAAGCCAAGAAAGCCCAGCTTGTGACCGTCGATGTCCATCAGGTACACGGCATTTCGCGAAATCGATGTTGTTGCCTGGTACTTATTCCCTTTGCGACTTACAGCGGGAAAGGCCTGCCGCCACGTGGGGTCGTTTTCTTCCGAGTTGAGCGTTCGAATCCTTGCACCGTCTACCTCGACAGGCTCAAACCGGGTGATGAGCGCTACGTCCATGCCGGTGTACGAATCGTTATTTTCCACGTGATAACCATGCAAATCGGTCAGCCCCTTTTCGTGAAGAATCTCGATCAGCAGATCCACTCCTTCCTTGGAGGTAACCTCTACAAGGTTGAGGATGTCCGGGTTGAGCACTTCGATAATCGAGGCGACTCGCTCGAACTGAGCACGCCGAGCAATATCCCAGCGATACTTTTCCAAGTTGCCGGCTCGAATGCCAGGAGCGGTGAGAATTTCCGCGTTGAAAGTCACGATACGTACCGGTGTCTCGGCAGAGGCCGGTGTGGCGAACTGATTCAAGACACATGCTAGAGCGAGACTGAATATCTGAAGGGATCGCATCGTGAGGAATTACCTGAGGGAAGTAGTAGTAACAGCGAGCGACAACCCGCATCGTAACCCATTCCCCATGCACTTGCACGAGGCAATTCTTAGATGTGGATACTACCTAGCAGCGTTGAGGACTTGCTTCGGAGAGCGATTTCAGCAAATGACTCGTCGTCGAAATAGCGTGAAGCTGGTCCCCAGAAATGCCAGTAGTAGCACAGAAGGTTCGGGGACGGCAGAAATCGAGACTCCGCTGCTGCCGTATTGATTTCCCCAAACCAAGAGATCGACCATGTCCACCGCGCCACTACTGTTGGCATCGCCGGCGGCGAGGGTGTTGCCTGTGCCGAACCCTTGCTGCCAAATTAGCAAGTCATGACCATCGACGCCGGCATCGCTGTTGAAGTTAGCGTTGTCGGCGCCAGCGAGACTTGTTTCGAGCGTGATCTCTTCGAGCGCAAAGGCGATGTCGGCCGAAAAGGTGAACTTGTCGCCACTTATTAGGGGTACTGTTTCGGCCGGGGTCCAAACATCCGAAGTCCCATTAAAATCGTCTACTCCGGTGTGGAGTTCAATTGCCGTCACGTCGTTGATGCTAATGATTGCCGAATCGTCTTCCTGCCCTATCTCTTTGAAATCGATAGAAACTAAATCTACCGTAAACCCGGCAAAATTAATCGTGAAGCTGAGAGACTCTCCAAAAGCGGCTTCAATAGCATCCCGGTCGTCGTTGTTGGCGTCCGCGTTGACTCCCATGCCAGCGGCAGTGCCATTGACCGCGCCACCCATAGCACTAGCCGTGACGGTGATGCCACCGGCAGTATGCATGTTGCCGGTGATCATCTCTTCATCTTCCAAGTCGTTGCCGGCGTTGATGCCATCCGTAGGAGCGCGAAGATCAAAGACAACCGTCTCTGCAATCGCCGGACTCAGAGAGAGCGAAGTAACGAGAGTTGCCAATACGAATCCAATCCAACGGTGTCGATTCATCGTCATCGCTATCCCAATGAAGTTGCAAGTGCCATTCCTGCCGCATCCTTGGCTGCATGGGGCAGTTTAGCGGCACAGCCAAGTGAAAGCACGTAACTTTTCTGGGTAAGATTCAGAAGCAGAAAACCAAGAGGATCGTCGAAGTGACGTAAACTATGATGATCGGTGAGTTTACGAATAGAACACGGCGGGCGAGGAAACCGTCGAGCTATGCCGCCGGGAGCACTCAGTACGTGAAATGCTTGATTTCCTCGCCCTCTTCCCCCAGTTGGGTGAGCGATTCGATGCCGAGGTCTAGGTGGGCTTCTGCCCAATCTGTAGTCACCTGGTCGTCTGAAGCCTGCGTTTTCACCCCTTCTGGAGTCATCGGGAGGTCAGACACTAGGAGCAACGCGCCACGAGCAATTTGGTTGGTATGACCGACCACAAAGATCGTGGCCGTTTCCATGTCGATCGCAATGGGGGTGTATTCTTTTAGCTGCGATTTGAAATCTTCGTCATGCTCCCAGACGCGACGATTGGTCGTGTAGACGACACCTGTGCGATACTCCAACCCACGACCGACGAGTTTCTCCGAGACAAATTTGTGCAACTTGAAGGAGGGTAGCGCCGGGACCAACGGGTCTAGGTAATCGTTGGAGGTTCCTTCCCCGCGAATTGCGCCAATCGGCAGGATAAAGTGGCCGATCTCCGTGGAGTGCTTCAGCCCGCCGCACTTGCCTAAAAACAGAACTGCCTTGGGGTGCTTCGCCAACAGTAGGTCCATCATCGTGGCGGCGTTGGGCGAACCGATGCCAAAGTTGATGATCGTGAGGCCTGCGTCGTTCGAGGCGGCCTGCATGGGGCGATCTTCGCCGCGGATCTTGCAGTTGAATCGCTCTGCAAAACTGCGCACGTAGCTACTGAAGTTCGTCAGCAGGATGTAATCGCCGAACTCTTCCAGCTCCATACCCGTGTAGCGAGGCAACCAGTTTTCGGCCAAATCAACTTTTGTCAGCGTCATTTCAAACCTATCTATGCCTTAAGTGTCCAACCAAAAATCAATTTTGCAGGGATCGGTGGTTCATCTCTAGTATACTTTGCGTTCAGGCATCGCGAGCCACTGTTGGAACAGGTCACTGCACTCCTCTCTCAGCATGTCGCCTTTCAGCTTGAGCGTACTTTGCCCAATCCGCAAAACTTCAGACGCAGGGAGTTGCAGCTCATTAAAACCAGCGCCTTCGGCATCGGCGATGGTGGCACCGTAGTAGACCGTATCGACCCGCGCCCAGTGCAGTGCCGACATGCACATGGGGCACGGCTCGCAAGTTGTCGCTACGATGGCCCCTTCCAGGAACACATTCCTCAATTCTTGATTCGCTGCACGAATCGCGTTGACTTCTGCATGAGCGGTTACATCCGTCGACGCCATGACCGTATTGTGGCTGCGGGATATAATGTTGCTATCGATAGCAATAGCGCACCCAAACGGGCTTTGCCCGGCAGCGAGGCCCTCTCGGCAAACCTTGATGGCCTCTCGCATGAGGTCCTCAGGGGTAATGACTCCATTAGTCGTGGATTCTGGCATATTTATTGGTCCGTAGTTGACTATGCGGGGTTGAAACTAAGTAGCTTCGTCCTACCTCTTGTTTCTCCGACCCTTAATTATGCGTGAAATCCCCTCCCAAAGCGATGCTAGACTGTCAGCGACTCCTTTTTGCGGGCTAATAGGTCTCCAAATGGCAGTTCGGCATCCACAACTGATTTGCGGTCCGAGGCTTCCCAGTTCATAATCATGGATTCCCGCCACGGGTTTAAAAGTACCCCGATCCCCTCCCTACTCCCCCATCCGTAACTTGCTCCCGCCAAGGTGTCTGCTTCTATGGACTCAGGAAGCCAATTAGAGGACGAAAGTCTACTGACTGAGGACCAGCGTCTCGAAGCCGAGATGGCCCTGGGCAACGGGTCTAAATCGGGACGAAGCAATGGCCCAATTGAAGGTTCTGGGTTCGACCTCGAAGCGGATGAGTTGCGCCACACGGCAGCACGCATGGGTGTGGAGTATCTCGACTTAGAGGCAGCCGAGGTCGATCTCGGTTTGCTGGGTAAGCTCCCACAAAAACTGATTCATCGGCATGCGATCTTCCCCGTGAGCGAACAGGCTGGCACGGTCACGGTTGCGACGGCCGATCCATTGGACCTCGATCCACTGGACGAAGTGGCCGCGGTCTTGGGACTGCCCGTGATCCCTGTACTTGCCACGCCGGAAGCAATCGCTAAACGAATCAAGAATCATTTGGGCGTGGGTAGCGAAACGGTCGAAGGACTCATCGCCGCTCGCCAAGATGAAGACGAGCTAGAACTTGTCGATGGTTTCGAAGTCGACGACGCCGAGATTTCAGCCGAAGTCCAAGAGGCTTCAGTCGTCCGCTTAGTGAACGAAATTTTGATCGAGGCAATCGACATCCGGGCGAGCGATGTGCATATCGAATCGCAACCCTCGGGCATCAAAGTGCGATATCGCATCGATGGCATCTTGCAACGGCAACCCACGCCACCCGAGATCAACCACTTTCAAGCCGCGATCATCAGCCGCCTAAAGATCATGGCACGGCTCAACATTGCCGAGAAACGCCTTCCGCAAGATGGACGCATCAAGCTGAAAGTTCACGGCCGCGAAGTCGATGTGCGTGTGTCGGTGATTCCGATGCTGCACGGAGAAGGCATCGTCATGCGCCTTCTCGACAAGGGCAACATGGAGTTCTCGCTGGAGAAACTCGGCATGGAGGCGAACGTACGCCGGCGGTTCGATCAGCTGATCCGCGCTCCTCACGGCATTATCCTGGTAACGGGGCCTACAGGCTCGGGCAAGACCACAACACTCTATAGTTCGCTGTTAGATATTAAGAGCGAAGGCACCAAGATCATCACCACCGAGGACCCCGTCGAGTATCAACTCGAAGGCATTAACCAAATCCAGGTACATTCGAAAATTGGACTCACCTTTGCACAATCGTTGCGAGCCATTTTGCGCCACGACCCGGATGTCGTCCTGGTAGGTGAAGTTCGCGACTTCGAAACGGCAGAAAACGCCATTCAGGCTTCGCTCACCGGTCACCTAGTATTCAGTACTTTACACACAAACGATGCGCCCAGTGCGTATACGCGACTGGTAGACATGGGCGTTGAGCCGTTTCTCGTGGCGAGCACCATCGAGGCAGTTATCGCCCAGCGATTGGTGCGCACCCTCTGCCGACATTGCCGCGATCCGTACCAACCAAGACGTGAAGATCTACCGGACGACTTCCCCTGGGAACAGTACCAAGAGGGGGGAGCTTCGTTGTATCGATCAAGTGGCTGCCGTATTTGCCGTGGGGCGGGTTTCTCAGGTCGCCAAGGTATTTTCGAAATGTGCCCCACCACCGATGCCGTGCGACAATTGGCCCACGACCGCGCCAGCAGCTGGGATATTCGCGCAGCTGCAATTGCCGACGGCATGCTCACACTCCGCCAGGACGCATGGCGAAAAGTCCTCGGCGGCACCACAAGCGTGGAAGAGGTGCTGAGAGTCACCAAAGGAGACATTGTCTAAAATGGGAAATGCGAAAGTGGAAATGCGAATCACTGATTTCCCCTTCCGCCTGCTCCCTTCCATCAGCCATGCCTGACTTTGCTTACATCGCTCGAAATGAAACCGGACAGCGCGTCGAGGGCGTGCTGGAGGGCGCTTCGCAGCGCGATGTTTTGGCAAGTCTGTCTGCCCAAGGACTCTTCCCGCTGAAGGTCAATGCCTCCAGCAAAGACGTTCGCAAGAGTGGCGGGTTGAAGGTGCGGCCGCAGGCGATGTCGCGGTTCTATACCCAACTAGCAGGACTGCTACGTAGCGGTGTACCGTTGTTACGATCACTGGATGTTCTCAAGAAGCAGTCCAGCAACCCGTCACTCAAAGAAATCACTAAAGACTTGCATAGCCGCATCAGCGAGGGCGATTCCCTAGCCGATGCAATGGCCCGGCATCCGCGGGCATTCGACGAGCTCTCTCGTAGTATCGTCCGGGCCGGTGGCGAGGGGGGCTTCTTGGAAGAAGCTCTCGAACGGGTCGCCAAGTTTGCCGATCAACAGGCGGAACTGAAGGCCCGCGTCCTGGGCGCGATGGCCTACCCGATTTTCCTCGCGGTGTTCGGTGTTTCCATCGTTACCATTTTGGTCATTTTCTTCGTACCTAAGTTCGAAGGCTTGTTCGCTAGGCTGCGCGAGCGAGGCGAACTGCCGGCAGTTACCGACATGCTGCTATGGTTGAGCGATACGCTCAGCTCCTACGGTCTGATTATTGCAGCGGCATTAGTAGGTATTTACCTCTTCACTAAAGCAAAACTCTCGACTGATGCGGGGCGACTGTGGCTCGATCGCTGGCAGCTTAAGATCCCGCAAGCGGGTAAGATTTACGGCAACCTGGCCGTCTCGCGTTTTTGCCGCGTGCTGGGAACGCTACTCGCTGGCGGCGTGCCGATTGTTAAGTCGCTGAAGATCAGCTCCGACTCGACGGGCAATCGAGTGCTCTCCGAGGCAGTGAACGAGGCAGCTGAGAATATCACTGCGGGCGAGTCACTGGCCGAACCGCTGGCCGCGAGCGGTCACTTTCCTACGGACGTGGTGGAAATGATTGCCGTGGCCGAGCAATCGAATACGCTGGAGACCGTGTTGGGGAACGTGGCCGACTCCCTAGAGAAAGAAACGTGGCGCAGGCTCGACTTGTTTGTCCGACTACTAGAGCCTGTGATGCTCGTCATTCTTGCTTCCGCTGTGCTGGTGATCGTTATCGCCCTGCTCTTGCCTATCCTCAAGACAGCGATGACGATGTAGGCATACACATGTAGAACGCAACCCATTTTGGAACCAACCAAATACTCACGAGGAGAGAAACGAATGAAGTCCCGCCGAAGCCTTACCCAAAACCGAACCCGCAATGGGTTCACCCTGATTGAAGTGCTGTTGGTGCTGATTATCTTAGTGATTATCGGTGCTCTTGCGTCGCGCGTGTTTATTGGCACGCAAGATCGAGCAAGTATCAAAGCCGCCACGAGTAATCTTTCGATCGTCAGTGGAGCGATCAACGAGTACCGCTTGGAAATGAACAAATACCCATCGAAACTTGCCGACTTATGGGAGAAGCCCAGCGATCAAGCGATGGCAGAAAAGTGGGGCAGCAAGTACCTAGAAAAGATGAAGCCTGACCCCTGGGGGAACGAATATCAATATCTCGCCGAAGGGAAAAAGAACTCGGACAAGTACGATCTCTGGTCCAATGGCCCCGACGGTAAGAGCGGCACGGAAGATGACATCGGGAATTGGGAGTAGGGCGAGGTGAGCATGGGATCTCAAACGAGTCTGCTGACATGAAGCGTATCAAAGGGGGAAGGCGGAAGGGGAAAGGCGGAGCTCGCTCGCAGGCTTGCTCTGGGGCTCCAAGTTCGCTTGCGTTTCGTGACGCTCTCACCCTCATCGAACTGCTGCTTGTGCTCGCTTTGCTGTCGATTATCGCTGGCTTGGCGACGCCTTCGATTGGGCGAAGTTTTGCCTCGGTGAAGTTGCGCCGCGCCGGAGACGAGGTGCTGGCCGCTTGGACCGAAGCACGCACCGAGGCGATTCGCTCGGGCGAGGTGCAACAGTTTCTCTTCCAGGTGGAAGGCTCGACCTATCGCGTCGCCAAATGGTCTACCACTGAGGAGACGGAGCCCGAGGAACCGGCAGCCGAGCAGGCGGCCGAAAGTGAGACCGGCTTGAATAAGGAGATCGTCTTTCATGCAGGCAGCATTATTGAAGAGCAGATAACTGGAGATACATCGCGCCAGCGGCAAGTGGTATCGCTCAAAGGGCGGGGCAAAGAAACGTGGTCCCAACCGTTACTTTTCTTCCCAAACGGTTCCACCTCGGATGCCACAGTAGCTCTCAAGAATGCGAGCAACCAGTACCTGCGCATTCGCCTGCGCGGCCTGACTGGCGTGGGGCGGAAGAGCAACGTGATGTCTCAGTCCGAATGGGACGAGGCACAGGAGCGCTAATATGACCCCAAATTCCTTCATGAAGCGTCCCAAGCGTACAGGTAAACGCAAACCAGCATTCACTTTGATAGAAGTGATTCTTGCGCTGGCAATTCTGGGAGGCTCGCTGGCTGTGCTAGGTGAAATCATGAGCCTCTCCGATCGCCAAGGAAGCAAGGCTCACGCTGAAACGCGCGCCCAGCTGCTGGCCGAGAGTGTCATGGACCAACTCGTCAGTGGCGCGATCGAGCTGATCGACAAGCAAGACGAACCGTTTGAAGCAAGCGAATTCGAGTCGAGCGCCGATGTACGCTGGACTTACTCCGTGGTGATCGGAGAGGGTGATGTGCCCGAAGTGCAAATCGTGGAAGTCACGGTGCAGCAGGACCTCGAAGCGAAATTCGACCCCGCGAAGCAGCGTCTCATCCGCTGGATCCTTCCTCCTTCAGCCGCTTCCGAATCTTCGGCAGCCGACCCGATGAGTCCAGAAGCTGCCACTTCAGGCACGGGTTTACTAGGCGGAGGGCAGCTGTGAACCATCCTGTGCGACGCAATCTGTTTTCTGGCTTTACACTACTCGAAATCGTGCTGGCGCTTGGGCTCTCCGCAGTACTGTTGTATTTAGTCATGATGGCTACTGAGTTGCATCTGCACCGCGTCGATCGTAGTCGCACCAGGGTCGAATCGAGCCAAGTCGCCCGCGCGGTACTCGACTCTATTGCAAACGACCTGCAAAGCACCCGTTTCGAATCCCCCAACTACTTCAGCACTCCAACCAGTACAGCAACTGATCAAGAGCCCCCTCCTGATACTTCCGAGGGAGAAGAGCCTTCCGGTGGAGGCCCTCCAACCAATGGTCCTGCAGGAGGTGGAGGTGGCGACGTTGTCGGGGGCGGCACTGGCCTCGGAGGCGGCACAGGCAGCCCGCTCATTCCCATCGACGCCACAACCGTTCGCGGCATCTATGGCGATGCACAACTCATCCGAATCGACAACACGGCTACCTACGACTGGCATAGTGCGACTCGGACCTCAATGGGCGACGAGCCGTCGGCAGAATTGCCCGACCCGGAGCTGCCGCAAACCGTTTTCTACACCTACCAAGACGGCCAACGAGTCGCATCGCCCGAATCGGCCGGCAGAGCCCTGCAAGCAGAGCCCACCACGGACATTGCCGGATTGTATCGCGAGAACTTGCCGAGTGCTGTCATCCAAGAAGAGGGAGATACTGAGTTCTCTTCAAGCCGCCTTCCCACAGAACGTGCAAGGCTGCTGGCTCCCGAGGTAGTTAGCATCGAGTTTAGTTACTTCGATGGTTATGAAATGCTCGACTATTGGGACTCCGTCGATCAGGAGGGGCTTCCTGCGGCAGTTGAGATTCGCCTGCGCGTGCTGGAAGTGCCTTACGAAGAAGCAATCGCACAGAGCAACACCACTACGGAGCGCTATTCCGAAAAAGATATCGTCGAATATCGGCGCTACGTGAACTTGTCCGGCGTGAAGGCGCAGCCGCAGACGCCAATTTCTGTGGGGCCTCCTGAGCAGACGACTAATCGCTCCGGTGACGGCTCCCCAGGACAGGGAACCAGTGATGGTGGAGCGGGTGGAGAGACCGGTGAAGAATCGACCTCAACCGGGGAGACTTCCGATGATTAGCCCACCCGAAAGAGAAAAACTTGCTCCAACGCTGCCACAACACCGTGGCAGCGTCTTGCTGCTGGTGCTCGTCGTCGTAGCGATACTCTCACTCGGTGCGGCCAGCTATATGACGCTTATGCAGAACGAGCGTACCGCGGTTCGCTATCACGGACTGCAAGGCCAAGCCGACGCGACTGCCGCCTCCTGCGTCGCCTACGTGCAAGCCTTGCTTTCGCGACCGGATTCAGAAGTTCAGCTCGAAGGCGGATTGGTTGACAATCCAGCGTTATTCCAGGCTTTGCCGCTCTACGAGAGCGATGATCCGCAGATTCAGTGGTTCATGACCATCGTCTCACCTGGCATGTCCAACGGCTCGCTATCAGGGCTTCGCTATGGCCTTGTGAATGAATCGAGCAAGTTGCACGTCAATGGCTTATTGGCTGGTGAATTGAACCAGCAACGAGAACGCCTAATGGCACTCCCAGGAATGAACGTCGAGCTGGCCGACGCTATTCTGGATTGGCTTGACGCTGATGATCTGCCACGCGAGTTCGGAGCGGAGGCGGACTACTACGCCCAGCTCGATCCACCCTACGCGCCCCGCAACGGACCTCTACGTAGTTTGGAGGAACTGCTTTCGATTCGTGGGATGTCACGAGACTTACTCTACGGACTCGATCACAATCGCAACTATCAAGGCGATGCAGGGGAAGCGCCGCGCGGGTTGCTGCTAGAAGCTGATGATAGTACGGGCACTCTTAACCTAGGCATGGCAGAATACCTGACAGTCGTCAGTGCGGAGAGCACGATCACCGAGCAGGGACCGCGGATTGATTTGAACCTCCCCACTCTTAATACGTTGCATACATCACTTTCCAGCCAACTCTCAGCCGAAGAAGCAAAGTTCATCGTCTTGTATCGTCAATACGGCGGCCAGCAGCAGGATGCACGCGAAAGCCGTGACCAAAACCAACCTGCCAGCGCACCGGCAAATGTAGAGCTTGATTTCGAGAAACAGGCAACCACACGCATCAACTCACTTCTGGATCTTGTAGGCACCACGGTGACTGTGACTTCCGAGGAAGAGAGTGGCGGCGCTCGCTCAGGGAGAGGGGGAAACCGCAACAGGGGGCGTTCCGACTCAGACGACGAAAGTGAGCCCGACGGAGACGAAGAATCGCAAACAGTCGAGTCACCTTGGCCCGACACGCCGGCCGGCTATCAAGGATTGCTCAAGCTCTACGACTCTGCCACGACTTCTTCAAGTCCAACCTATGCCGGGCGCATCAACATTAACGTAGCTTCGCGGCCCGTGTTGGGCACGATTCCGGGTATGAGTTACGCTCTCGCCGATCAAATCCTCGCACGGCGCGAACCCGAGGTAGACATGACCCTCAGTGATCAACGTTCGCCCCTATGGCTGCTCATCGAGGGACTTGTCACTCGTGAGCAATTTCAACAAATGGAAACCTACATCACTACCCGCGGGTGCGTTTACAGCGGCCAAGCCGTGGGCTTCCGCCAAATCACCAGTGAGTCCGGCAAACCGGGCGAATCGCCGTCCCAAATCGATGTCGTGGCCCGACGACAGTTTCGGATCGACGCCCGCGGACCGAAGCCGGAGCTAATCGATTGGAGCGATCTCTCCTCACTGGGCCGCGGCTACTCGCCCGCTACGCTCAGCCCGGAGATGGAACCTTAGCGAGTTTGTCAAGAAAGGGCTCCGCGCGCAGGCGCTGAACGGGACCTATCGCCAGATAATAAAACTCGGACCCCGTCACAGAATGTGACTACAATAGTCACTAGCGGAATCCCGCCCTACGTTAGCCCGCCTTCAAACATTTAGTCCTGCCACCTCGAATCATGTCCAAGTCACTCGCCATTCATCTTAGTGACGACCAAGCCACCGTAGCAGTGGTTGAAACGTCGGGCGATCTGCCGAAGGTGGATGCCGCTAGCACGGTCCACTTTTCTGCGTCTGACTTGGAAACTCGGGGCAATGAGCTCTCGGCAGCGATTGAGAACTGCGGTGGCCATCGTCTAAGGGCAGTCGTTATGTTTTCGCGAGCAGACCTGCACTGGCAGAATTACCAATTCCCCCCCGCC
The DNA here is from genome assembly GCF_007741515.1 of Adhaeretor mobilis. Classification (GTDB taxonomy): domain Bacteria; phylum Planctomycetota; class Planctomycetia; order Pirellulales; family Lacipirellulaceae; genus Adhaeretor; species Adhaeretor mobilis. The sequence goes on along the minus strand of NZ_CP036263.1, from coordinate 2,285,333 downwards.
CCGGTCGAAGACTTGCCTGACTTGGTATCGTTGCAGGCGATGCGAGATCACCCTTTGGCGGGCGCGGAGAAAGGCTTTGATTTCCTACCGCTCGAAGGGGACGCGGACAACCCGCACCGTGTTTTGGGAATTAGTGTCGATCAGAAAACACTCGACAAAACGCTTGAGCTTTGCGAAGAGGCCAACGTGCGTATCGCGCATCTCACGGCTCGCCCGTTGGGTTGGGCGAGCCTGCTTTCAACGGATGACAGAGGTGCTGCCGTTCATGCGGCTGTGGAAAACGACTCGGCAACCATGTGGGCCACTCAAGATGGGCAAATTACTCGCCTGCGCGCGTTGCCTCTGCCTAGTGCCACGGCGGCTGAGTCGCGTGCGAAGCTGCTCGCCGGCGAGCTTCAACGCACAGCGATGACTCTTCAGCCTAAGGGAGAATCGCCGGCAACGATCACGGCTTGGTTTGATTTCTCGACACCTGAGGCTCGCTCGGTTGCAGAATTCCTGCCCGAGAACATCCAACGTGGAGACATTGCTTCACGATTGGACATTTCCGACACTGAACTGAACCTGCAAGAGATCGCTCCATTGGCAGGCTTAGCGACTCAACGCGCGCGTGGCCAGCAGCCGCCGCTCGATCTACTGAATCCGCGCCGCCCGGTCGCGCCGCCCAGTAAGGGCCGCACTTGGGCGTTGGCCGGAGTGGCGGCAGCGGCGCTCGCGGCAATGGTCGGCTATCAGGCTTACCAAAATGTGAACGCACCGTTGCGTGCAGCTGAGACAGCTGAGGCAGAACAGGCTGTGTACCAAGCCACGCTAGAAGAACTGGCCAGTGATCAACAACAGCACGCCAAGGTTAGTGAATGGAACGAGAATACAGTCAACTTACTCGACGAACTCGACGCTCTCAGTCAGCAACTTCGCCCGGTACCGTTGGATAGCGAGGCGTACCCCAAGGACAAGGATGTGCTCACGGGAGAGCTTTCGTTGCTAGGAGACGAGTGGACACTGACCGCCGCGGTGCCCAACGATAGCGCAGTGCAGCCACTGGAAGATCGCCTACGAAAAGAAGGCCGTCGCGTCACTCGACAATCGCTCACCAAGGACGACTCGATTAACAAAGCCTATCCGTTGAAAGTCGTGGAGAAGATACAACTGGCCAATGATTCCACGGAGAGCCAGCCATGAATCAACGTGAAAAAGCTTTGGTCGGCCTCGTAGGCATAGCAGGCTTGTTGTACGCAGGCACCGAAGGACTTACTCGCTATCGTGATGCACTCGACGAGAGCGACGATCAACAGCTTGCCGCTGAGTCATCCTTACAAGAGACAAAATCTCTCTTGAGAAGAGCCCAGCGTGACCAACGCGAGCTACGCAAGTGGCGACAACGCTCGCTGCCGACGAATCCGGATATCGCCCGTTCGCTCTATCAGGACTGGCTGCGTGAGGCGACCAGCGACAGCGGGTTCACGGAAGCCTCGGTGCTCGATAAGACCAACGCTCGCTCCTTCGCCGATCGCCCTGACGAGATGAAAGAGCTGTCGTTTGAAATTGCCGGCAAGGCAACCCTCGAACAGGTGACCAAGTTCCTGCATCAGTTTTACAGTGCGGGCCACATGCAACGTATCTCAAAAGCAACCTTCAAGCCGCAGGAAGGCAAAAAGGAGCTCACCGTGAGTCTGAGTGTGGATGCACTAATTCTGCCTGAAGTGCTTCGTGAAGATCAACTCGCAGAAAACGCGACGGCCGAGCTTGCCCACACGCTGACTGAATACCGTGAGCGACTCGAAAGCCGCGATCTCTTCGCCATCTACAGACCCAAGCAGAAGGCAGGTGACGCTAGCACTGCTAAGAGCGACGAGCCCCGAGAAGATGAGGCAGCCAAGGATGCGCGGTTTACCCAAATCACTTATGGCAACGGTTGGACCATGGCGGTACGCCAGCAGAAGTCCGGCGACGTGACGTACTACCAAGTTGGGGACGAACTGGAGATTGGTCGCATCTCGGGTCGTGTCATCGACCTCAATGACGAGCGCGTCATTTACAAGACCGACGAGGGCCAGTTTGAGCTGGAGCTCGGCGATACCTTCTCCGAAGCGCGCCCACTGGACGTTGCTAGCGGTGAAAGCGCCGGCCGCCAAAGGCGGCGTATGCGCTAGCATGACTTGCTAGCACTTTCTTTTTTTGCTCTCTGTGAACTGATTAGCTGGCGCGGCTGGTAAAGTTTGTCGATTATTCCGATTATGCCGCCTCCCTGCGTACCTGCGCAGACGGAGCGTTGCGTTCTCAGGAAGCTCCGACCGACCGATTAAACATCATGTCCAAGCTCAAACTCTTCAGCCCTCGCCTCACCCGTTGGCTCGTTGTCCTCCTGATGGCGGTCACAGGGCTCACGCTGTGGCTACGGCCCTCCGACCGGGCTGCTGCGCAACAGCGAGCGCAAACGCCAGTTGCGCCACGCTATGTTGCTCAGGCAGACATTCTTCCTGAAGCGCGCGGGCCACAAATAAATCAAAATAAAACCCTCCAACAGCAGGCACCGCAACTGCAATCGCCACAAGCACTCACAGAGAACGATCGACTTCAGCTGCACAACCTGACCGTTGAGAAGTTGCATGATCGCTTGCAAGAAACTCTCGGCAAGCAGCTACCTCTGGTTCGTAATCCCCAACAACCATGGGCTCGACTAGTCATTGAACCTGGCGGAGCCAAGGCCCCCCCCGTAGTCATTACGGGCAACCTTAAGACTGGGGAACTCCGTCTCGCCGGTCGGCCCGATCAGGTGCGCTCTTGGAAGCAGATCATCGAAGCGCTCGACTCGCCAGCAAGAGGGACGCAGCAAACGGCCATGGTCACCACCAGCGGCAAATCGGACGCCAAGGTTCGCCAAGTCGTAAACCTGCTGCTGGCGCAAAACACACAACTCAATGCAGAGAACTCTGACTCGCCCCCAAACGGCGACGCGACAAACTCAAATGCCGCAAGTCCTGGGGAGCAGAACCCCGCTAGCGCGCTCGGTAGCCTGCTTGGTCCTGTGCAGATCGAATTTATCGAGGGCACTCGGTACCTTATCATCCGGGGTAAGCCGGAAGACGTCGCCCGCGTCGAGCAGATCATCCAGCAGATCGAAAATCTCAGTGAAGTTGCCGAGCCTCAGATCACCGTGTTCCCACTTCAGCATGTCGAGTCGACCGCAATTGCTCGATTGGTGCAAAGCACATTCGATTCTGACACGAGTGGAGCCTCGCTCGATCGCATATACGGATCGTTACTGGTGGTGCCGCTGGTTAAACCCAACGCTGTTCTGCTCATTGGGCCGCAACTGTCAGTGGGCAAGGCAAGCGAACTAATCGAAAAACTCGATCTGCCAGGCAAGGCACTGACTCAATTTGAAGTATTCCGTCTAAAATTTGCCGACGCCGAGCGGGCCCAAGAAGTCATCGAGAACGTGTTTCGCACTGAGGAGCAAGAGGGCCTCACTACACTCAGTCCGAAAGCGGTAGTCATCGCTGACTCACGCACAAACGCAGTCATTGTACGCGCCGGTCCTCGCGATATGGCCGAAGTGAAAGCTCTCATCGATGAGATTGATCGTCCCGGCGGAGAAGCTGAAGTAGACATTCAGATATTCAAGCTGCGCAGCTCGGTCGCAACCGACCTAGCCCCCGTAATCCGAGAAGCACTCACCGGCAGTAACGAAGTGGGGGATTCAGACGCGGCCCAACGTGCTTCTGCCGTACTGCGATTGATCACCATTGATGAAAAAGGCCGCCAGCAACTGGAATCGGGCGTTTTCTCCAACGCACAGATTACTGCTGACCAAAACGGCAATTCCCTGATTGTTAGCGCGCCCCGCCCTGCTCTGCCGTTAATTGCGGCACTCATCGCGGAACTTGATAAGGCCCCAGACAACACAGCCGAGCTGAAGGTATTCACAATCAACAACGGCGATGCGGTAAGCCTTGCCGAAATGCTAGAAACACTCCTGGGAGCCGGCGAAGAAGGCAATCAAGGGGAGGGCAGCAGTCCGTTCCAGCTTCGCTTTTCAGTAGATGAGCGTACCAACAGCATCATTGCTGCGGGCAGCCAGGATGAGTTGATCCTGGTCGAAGCGATTCTCTTGCGGCTTGACTCAAGCAACGCTCGTGAGCGCGAGAACCGAGTCTACAAACTCAAGAACGCCAATGCGGAACAGGTGGCGCTCGCCTTGCAAGACTGGCTCGAAGGCCGACGTAATGTGGAGGGGACAGCTCCCGGAGTCGTGAGTCCCTTCCAGCAGATCGAGCGCGAAGTCGTAGTCGTGCCGGAAATTAACAGCAATAGTCTGATCGTCTCGGCCGCGCCGGAATACTACGAGGAGCTCACCAAAATCATCGAGCAGCTCGATGAGCAGGCGCCCATGGTCATGATCCAAGTACTTATTGGCGAAGTCCGCCTGGGAGACGCCGACGAGTTCGGCGTGGAACTTGGACTGCAAGACTCGCTGCTGTTTGATCGTGGTCTGCTGGAGGATATCGATCGCTCCACCAATACCACAATCGTCAACGATCCTGGCGGAGGTTCCACGACTTTTGAGAACCAAGTGATCGACTCAGCTAGGTTTACCCCCGGCTTTGAATTCGGCGACCCCAGTCGCGCGCTCGGCAACGCAGGTAGTGCCGCTTCACTAGCCACCGCTAGTAAAGTAGCAGCACAAAGTCTGTCTAGCTTTGCCGTTGGTCGTGTGAGCCCGGACCTGGGCTTCGGAGGGCTAGTATTATCGGCCAGCAGCGAAAGCGTGAGCATGCTGCTACGTGCGTTGCAAGAATCACGGCGTCTAGAAGTGCTGAGCCGTCCCCAGATCATGGCGCTCGACAACCAAACGGGACGGACCTTCGTGGGCGAAACGGTTCCGATAATTCAATCGACAGCACTGGACAATTTTGGCCGGTTGCAATCCTTTACCACGCAAGTGCCTGTTGGCCTAGAACTGCTCGTCCGTCCAAGAATTAGCCCGGACGGCCTCGTCGTGATGGAAGTCTACGCGGAAAAGAGCGAGCTGGGACCGATCAGCCAAGGCCTGCCGATATCTGTCGCACCCAACGGCGACGCAATACGCGTACCACGTATTAACCAAATCCAAGCGGAAACTACCATTAGTGCGCTCGATGGCCAAACAGTTGTGCTCAGCGGTTTGCTCACCAAAAGCGACTCTGCTCTACATCGTCGAGTGCCTTTGCTTGCAGATATTCCGTTGCTCGGCGATTTGTTTCGTTACGACACGACCTCCACGGTTCGCTCCGAGTTGCTAATCATTCTCACGCCGCACATCGTGCGAAATCGTCACGAGGCAGAGATGCTCAAGCAGGTTGAGTCAGCCCGAATGAATTGGTGCTTGTCCGATGTAGTCGAATGGTCAGGCCAATCAGGATTGCGAAGCGTTGAAGATACCATGGGTGCAGCAAATGCTGAGACGGTTTACCCAAGCGACCTCAGCCCCGGCGAATCCTACATGCAGGGACCTCCGGTAGAGAATATGCCCGTCGGCCAGCCGGACATGGCTCTACCACCAACGAGTTACACACCGTAGTTTTTTAACGGCTTACTGGCACACACAAACTAATCCCTACGCGAACTTACAATGTTACTCGCACAACACAATCCTTGCCTTAGGCCTGCTCTGTTCGCTCTAGTGAGCTGTGCGATGTTGGCCGCTACCGGTTGCAAAAGCGGCAAGAACGACGAGTGGAAGTTCGCCCAAGGCTGGGACGTTCGCAAAGCCGTGGGAATGGAATCGGATAAACCAGAACCACCGCAGACACCTATTCGATTGGTGAGCAGCTGGACGCAGGCTGTACATCATTCGGGGGGCGCTCAGCCGAAGCGTGGCTTTGGTGGTCGGATTGTGTTCTTCAGTCGTGAATCTGATATTCCCGTGCGTGTGGAGGGCCAACTCGTGGTGTACGCCTTCGACGAGACCGATCGCGCAGAGCATGAGACGCATCCCACCAAGCGGTTCATCTTCCCTCCAGAACAGTTCGTCCGCCACGAAAGCACCACGAAGCTTGGTTCTGCCTACAGCGTGTGGCTGCCGTGGGATGACGTGGGCGGCCCACGGAAGAACATCACGCTGATTACGCGATTCGAGCCCGCTGATGGAGCGCTCGTCATTGGCGAGCCCACCAAGAACCTGCTACCTGGTACTGATCTGCAGCCTAAGAAAACGATGTTGGCCGAGGAAAAGCAATCTCAAGACGTCCAACTCGCGAGCTACAAGGAGGGCGACAGCTTAGAACAAGAGACACAAATGAGCGAAGCCAAGAAACGTTTCGATACCGCTACCTTCCAGGTGCCCAAGGGTCTGAGCGACAAGCTGGCCAATGCCAAGCAGGCAAAACCGCTTCGACAAGCAGCGATGTTGCCCGCGCATTCCCCGGTCGATGAACCGGCCAGGCCGACTGCCGATCAACCAGCCCCAACTACGGAGCTGAAAGCTCCGGGCCGGCGTTCGCTGCGGGCTGAACCTCTAAGAGATTCTCTACGCGCGACACTCCCGGCTCGATAGCAGCCAATTGCTCTGCCAATTTGCGATGACGCTCAGTCCAGACGATGCCACGGAGGGTTACTACGCCATCGGATAGTTCCATACTCGGCGTCTGTATTTGGTGTGCTACTGCTCCGCGTGTGAGGCTCGCATTGAGGGAATACTCCGTTTGGCTTTCGGCTGGCAGCTCATAGTCAAACTCCGCTATAAGGCGTACTCGCACGGCAGGCGTTTGCTCCCCACGATCCCTGCGATCGCGTCGCCGTTGTCGCCGCAGATCATTAAGGTCTTCAATCTCACGAGCAATTGTTCGTGCATCGGGCTGCCTGCTCTGTTGGTCGAAAGTGCTACGCACATCTTGCGCGTCGCGACCGACGAAACCGTCGCTGTTGAAGCGTTCCTGCTGATTGTTGCGAAGGCTAGTGATATTCCCACCTCGCAATCCACCCGCCCCCTGCTGACCGCCGAAGCCACCTTGCTGACCAAAGCCACCTTGGCCAAATCCGCCCTGGCCAAATCCTCCTTGTCCGCCAAAGCCTCCCTGGCCGCCAAAGCCTCCCTGCCCAAAGCCACCCTGCTGCCCACCAAAGTTATTTTGCTGTCCAAATTGGGCCTGCGCACCTGCGGGTGAGAAAATTAGTGCAAGGACGCCAAAGGTCATCCAAAAGCTGTGACAAGTTCGCATAATTAGCTCTACTGATTCGCGGTGACAGGTGGCCCACAGAACTCGTTTCATTGTACTCAGTTGCCCGGCATCGTGCGAGAACTTCTCACTTTCTCGTCGGTCTTACTCATTGCAGAGGGACCGCAGCACGCTTAAAACTCAGAGCGAACGCCTGCACTTCTTAGATCCCCCCTCACAGCGAAGCATACCGCATCATGGCCGATTTCAAAGTTACCGAGTTGGACGAAAATCTCGACTTCGGCAACCTACCCTACTGGGACGTTGTCATCATCGGAGCCGGCCCCGCTGGCCTAGCAGCCAGCCTCACGACTGCCCACCGCGGTCTCACCACACTGGTTATCGAAGCAAAGGACCTACCAGGCGGCCAGCCCCAGTTCCTCTACGCAGACAAAAAGATCGTAGATATCCCCGGCTTTCCCGACGGCATTAGTGGCGAAGAACTCTCCTCCCGTGTCTACCGCCAAGCCGTGGACGCACTCGTGCAGTTCCGGTTTAACGAAGAATTGGTCACGGTTGAAGAAACCGAGCAAGTCGAGAAGGAAGACCTCCTCAAGCGAGTCGTCACGAAACAAAGCGAGTACCTCTGCAGAAAGGTCATCCTCGCTTGCGGCCTGTTGCACTTTCCCAGAAAACTACCGGTGCTCGATGCATTGCAGTCCAAGAGCGTGTTCTACAAGATCCCTAAAATCGGCGACTACGATGATAGTCAAGTAGTCATTGTCGGCGGTGGTGACTCAGCTCTCGATGCCGCTGTCATGGCGCGCGACCGCAAAGCAGAAGTCGATGTCGTCGTTCGCGAAGACACACCCATCGCAAAAAGCGATTCCGTAGATCGCTTGATTGCTTCTGGCGGACGCGTCCACTGTGGTACGGAAATCGCCTCAGCCGAGTTTAATGCGGGTTTGATTCGTCTACAGCTGACTAACGAGTCTTCACTCACTGCCGACTACGTCATCGTGCAAATCGGTTTTCTTTCCGCAAAGGAAACTTTTCAGAGGCTTGACCTACGGCTCAATGACGACGGTAGCATTGCTATCGACCCCTACTTTGAAACCAGCCGTCGCGGCATCTTTGCGGTAGGCGATGTGCATGGCGATATTAAGCTCGTAGCCGTCGCGTGGGCTGAAGGCATTCAGGCAGCGATCTACGCCTTCAAGGAGATCACCAGCCCGTACTGGCTAAATGAGAAGCGATTGCGGGATCAAAAAATTGCCATGATCGGCGATAAGATCGCCCAGGGAGCTGGCAAGGGCAGATAAACACACGATTGTGTCCGCAGAATCGAAAGCATTCCCACTTTCTGCGAAACCTCATCCGTAACTTCGTGTTTAGTTACTCTGTTGGCGAAGCCCCTTGAGCACTTCCTCAGCACTGTTGGTCACATTTCGCTTTACACTTTTCGTTGAGTGAATTACGTTGCAAGTTGAAGGTGATGAATAGTCTTTTCAACCTCACTTTCATCTGCAGGCCAGATGTGCTGGGGGGCACAAGCTAAAGGCAGTAAGTACGGAATCGGGCCGGGGGGCTCGAGCCAACCGAAGGTGCCAGCGACGCTACTACTCGTTGGCACTGGGACACCCTATTTCCTAGAGTGTTTTTGGTTAAGGGTCGGATCGGGGTAAGGGCCAATCGGGGGCGACTGGCTATTCAATGCAAAGGTTGCATTGCAAGGATTGCAAATCTTCTAAAAGCAAAAGAACTGACTGCGCTCGCGGTACGCACCCAAAGTGCGCACTAACGGTCACGTCGAGTTGAGTTCCAAGCTCCAAAACGAGCAGCACTCTCGCGAACATTCGTTTCAAGACGTTTGTTTCGAAAAAGTGCCTGCACGTTTGCGTGGAAGGTGCGCACTCAGTCAGTCGCCAACGAAAGCGAGCGAGTGAAGTGGGGCATCTCATCAACTGTGAACGGAGCTTAGCAATGTCGAAATCTAGAAAGCAAAAGAGATTACTTAAGCAGAGGATGCAACGATCTTTGAAGTTCGGTCGGCAAACTCGTATGGAATCGCTGGAGTCGCGCACCCTCTTGGCTGCCGATATAGCGATTGTGGATTTGCCGAACTTCGACGACATCGATCTCGTGAATCCGCAGACAAGTATCGTCGTTGCGGAGGGAACGAGTGAAGTCGATCGCATCAACGCCTTTGTCGATGACAACAATCGGCTGCACGTAGTCGTGAACGGTGACGAAAGCACTTACAACAGCGACGAAATCGACGGCATCGTCGTCTTTGGTGGAGATGGTAACGACCTGATCCGCATGGACGCCTCAGTGCACCAGTGGACGCACATCCGAGCCGGCGACGGAAACGATAGCGTGCAGGGTGGTTCGGGGAACGACGGCATCGACGGCGGTAATGGTCGAGACCGCATCCGCGGCGGCGCTGGCAACGACCTGATTGTGGGTGGTCTCGGTGCGGATGTCATCTCTGGTGGGGTCGGTAACGATGCCCTACTCGGCGGAGCCGGCAACGATCGGTTGAGCGGCGGCGATGGCAACGATGCCATGGCTGGCGGCTCCGGCAATGATCGACTGAGCGGTGATGCTGGCAACGACTGGCTCTTCGGCGATGGTACTAACCAAGTGCCCGACGACTATGCCGGGCTGCATGATTACGCTCGCCGCTATGCGAACGTCAACAGCGGTCGGGATTCGCTTTCCGGAGGCGACGGGAATGACGTGGCCCTCGGCGGACAAGCTAGCGATAGCATCCGCGGCGGCGCTGGCGTAGACATCCTGCTCGGCAACGGTGGTAACGACCGAATGTCTGGTGGCGACCAGCGTGACTACATGCTGGGCGGTCGTGGTTCCGACTGGATGGATGGCGGTGAAGGAGACGATCTGATGATCGGCGATCCGGTCGACCTTTCTACGACTCCCGCTGATCCGGAGATTAACGGAGAGATCGTTCGCGAAGATATCACCAACGCAGACGCACTCTTCCGCTCGATCGATCTCGAGGGCGAGCCCGTCGAAGATGCGCCCACCGCTGGTGCTGAGGTCGCTGCTGTGAATGCTGTGGACCTTGCTTTTGCTGCAAACGACCTCATTTACGGGCGCGGTGGCAACGATACGATCCTCGGCATGTTGGGTGCAGATCGCATCATCGGAGGTCGTGGGAACGATCGCATTTCCGGTGGATCTGGGAATGACGCCATTCGAGGTGGTCGTGGTAACGACACGATCTTCGGCGCCGGAGGCAACGACTGGATCGACGGCGGTGCTGGAGACGATGAGTTGCTGGGGGGTCGCGGCAACGACATTATCCTTGGCGGAATCGGCAACGATAAGCTCGTTGGCGGTACCGGTAGCGATATCCTGTTCGGCGGACCGGGGGCCGATAAGATCGACGCCCTCGATGGCGAAGTCGATTTCCTTATCATCGACGGCGATGATAGCGTCGAGAAAGACCCCGAGGACATCGTGTTCGAAGGACCGTGAGCTAGAAGCTCAGCGAGGAATCGACGAAGCGGGAGACTCAGCAATGAGTCTCTCGCTTTCTTGACGAACCTTCATCTTATTAGCCCGCATCGTCCCGATGACGAGTTTCGCGGTTGGTGAGCGATGAAGCGGCATTGGGAAGATGCGAGCTAACTCGATTCTACAGTTGGATACTCTAATCAATCGAGCCTATCGCTACATAGCTGGTTGCCAATCTCTCAATGCTCCGTGATAATTCGCCTTCTCGCCAATCAAGAAGACAATATTCGCGGAGCAAGACTATGGAATTCGTCGTTGAGAACTCAAATGGCATGCGGGCAAAGTTCATCAGCCGCGGGGCTACTTTGGCAGAATGGCATGTGCCCGACGCCAACGGCGAGACCGTCGATGTCGTGCTCGGCTTTGACGAAGAAGCGGGCTACGCTACCGGGGCGAATCAGCACTTTGGCTGTACGACTGGCCGCTATGCAAACCGGATCGCCAAAGGCCGGTTCACAATCGAGGGCCGTGAGTACCAACTGGCGACCAATATAGGTCAGAATCATCTGCACGGCGGGCCCGAGCGCGGCCTCGATAAAGTCGAGTGGGCAGGCACTGAATTTGATGGCCCCGATGGAAAGGGCGTACGCTTTCATTACGTAAGCCCCGATGGCGAGGAAAACTTTCCTGGCGATCTCGACTGCACGGTTGTGTACACACTCACAGACGACAACGCTATCCGAGTCGAATACAGAGCCACCACGACAAAGCCAACGCACGTGAACCTGACGAATCACAGCTACTTCAATCTTGCGGGACACGGCACAGAGAGCGTACTGGACCACGAGGTCCGCATCAACGCAGACCACTACACCGTAGTAGATGAAGAGGCGATTCCTACGGGCGAAATCGCCGAGGTCGCTGGCACCCCATTTGATTTCCGCGAGCGGCAAACCATTGGGACTCGTCTCGACTCACTCACGGGACCTGATGCCGGCGGGTACGATCATAATTATGTACTCAACGGACAAACCGGTTCGGTGCGAGAAATTGCCGAGGTGTTCGATCCCAGCTCCGCTCGTCGGATGCTGGTGAGCACCGATCAACCGGGCGTGCAGCTCTACATCGGCAACGGCTTGCACGGCCAAACCGGCAAAGGTGGTAAGCAGTACAAATACCGCTCGGCAGTGTGCTTAGAGACTCAGCACTTCCCCGATACGCCCAATCAGCCGAGCTTTCCCTCAACCCTGCTGCAACCGGGGGAAACTTACGAACACGTGTGCGAATACAAATTCGTGTAAGAGATTCGTAAACCGCCAAACTTATTCGGCGCGGGGCACCTTCGGCTAACACGCGCCGAGCAAGCTCGACGGCTAACCTTCATGAAGAGCTGGTCTACTACTCGTCGAAGTGGATTTCGAGGATCTCGAAATTATTCGTGCCTGCTGGGACTTCGATCACCGCTTTTTCGCCGACTTTCTTCCCTAGCAGGCCCTGGCCGAGTGGGCTAGTCACGAGGATCTTCCCCTCGTCATAATCCTCTTCGCCAGCGCCAACAAAAGTGAATTCTTCCGTGTCGCCGAAGTCGAGATCCTTCACCTTCACAGTCGCACCGAACACCACTTGGTCTTTTGGCATGGTGGACATGTCGATGATGTCCGCGGTCGAGAGCTTGCTCTTAAGCATGTTGATCTTCGCTTGCAGCATCCCCTGGCTTTCGCGCGCACCGTGATACTCTGCATTCTCTTTGAGATCACCCTCGGCACGCGCCTCAGCAATGCGCTTTTCAATCTCGGGCATAAGCTCATTTTCCATGTGCGCAAGCTCTGCTTTGAGTTTGTCATAGCCCTTGCGGGTCATCGGAGTGCTGTCAGTCATCTTCGCCTCGCTGCGTTGCTGTGGTTGTGCGACTTTATTTGGATTGAGTTGGTTGTTATCTAGTCAACGCTGCCTGAGAAACGTGGCTAAACAAACAGACGGGCCTCCCTGTGGGAGACCCGTCGCTTTCATGCTCTATTATTTCGCCTACGGCTTGCTGTGTAAAGCCTCTTCCTCGGTCTACTCTTCGCCGATATACAACATCCGACCGCAAGCTTTACAAAAAATGGGTTTCGATAGCAGCAAGTCGTTATGCATATTGAGGGTCATCTGTTGCCCGCAGCCTGTGCAAATGCGACCGTCGGCGAGGGACATGCCGTCGGCACCTTTGCTGCGAATCACGCGGTTGTAGTCTTCGCGAAAATCGCCAGTTAGGCCCTTTTCTGCCTCGGCCAACTCTCCTTCGAGTCGCGTCATGTCCGCCTTCATCAGCACCGCTTCCGCGGCGACCTTCTCGCGGGACTTCTCTAGCTCAGCTTTCCCGGCGTTCGCTTCATGCTGTGCTTTTGCGACCGCTTGCTTAAGCAGTTCCACTTTGTCGAACGATTCGAGGATTTCGTCTTCCAATACGCTGTTTGCCATTTTCGATGCGGCAATTTGTTCCTGCAGAGCGTGAAATTCCTTGTTGCTACTACTCGTGTTGAGCTTTGCCCCGAGGTCTACAATTTTGTTCTCGCCCGTTTGCAGGTCTAACTGCTTCTGATCGGCTGCCATCTTGGTTTTCTGCATCGTGGTCTGAGCATCTGACAGTTGCTCATTGAATTTCTCCACGTTCAGCTCGCGAGCCCGAATCTGACGCGGACCACGTTCCAGCCGCTCCCGAAGATCGGCCAACTGTTGGTGCATGCGATGCAATTCTCGCAAAAGTTCGGCAGTGACTGCCATAGCTGACGGTTCCATTTGGGAAAGAGATCGAATGTAGGGTCTCGGTGAATTCCTTATTGTAGCGGGCATTTCCCGAGTATGAAGGCGGTCGTGGTAATAACGTCGCCAGAAGCCGTTGCTGAGATCCGGCACTTGAATGCGGCGCAGCAAAAAGCCCCAACGGGAAAGCCCGTTGAGGCGCTGCGGGGTCTTAAATAGTGACTAATCTCGCTTTTGCGTACCACTTTAGGCGGCTGCAGGAAACTCCTCAAAGTTGAGGACAGGCTCGCTGGGCATTTCGACGGTCGCTTCCGTGGGCACCTCACCGGCGACATCGCCTGGCTGCTCTTCCCAGGTGACATCTTCCTCGATCACGGGGCTATCCACCACGTACTCGGCAAGTTCGCTGCTTCGCACAGGGTTTTGCAGCTTGGCGACTGCCTTTGCCTCAATCTGACGAACCCGTTCGCGTGTGACCTTGAAAATCCGTCCAACCTCTTCGAGCGTGTAGCAGTACCCGTCGGCCAAGCCGTAGCGGAGTCGCACGATTTCGCGCTCGCGATAGGTGAGTGTCTTCAGTAGTTCATTAATCTTGTCCCGCAGCAGGCCATTGTTGGCGAGATTCAACGGGTTGTCACCGTGGGCGTCTTCCACGAATTCGCCAAAGCTGCAATCGTCTCCCTCGCCCACAGGGCGGTCGAGACTCACGGGAGTACGTCCAATATCAAGCACGTGCAGGCTTTCTTCGAGGCTAATGCCCGCTTCGATGGCCGTCTCTTCGTGCGTGGGCACGCGGCCCAGCTCGTGCTGCAATCGCTTGGCGGTTTGCTGCAATTTGCTGAGCACGTCAATCATGTGAACCGGAATGCGGATCGTGCGGGCTTGGTCGGCGATGGCACGAGTGATCGCTTGACGAATCCACCAAGTGGCATAGGTCGAGAATTTGAAACCGCGACGGTACTCGTACTTATCGACCGCACGCATCAGACCCGTGTTGCCTTCCTGAATCAAGTCGAGAAAGCTCATGCCGCGATTGCGATACTTCTTAGCTATCGAAACAACCAAACGCAGGTTACTGCCTGAGAGATCGCGTTTTACACGCTCAAACTCTTCCAGTTCCGCCTTAAGAAACTCGCAACGGTTCCGCAAGCTGGCGGGAGTTTCGAGCGTCTTTTCCATAAGCTTCTGGAGCTCTTCGCGGACTGGCTTTGTGCGAGTTTCGGTAGCACCTTCTGCCTTGAGCTCATCGAGCTGGCTCTTCAAGAAGTCCATGCGGCGGGACATCTCCGAGAGAGCATCCATGAGCGGTTGCACGCGGCGAGTCCGTAGGCTCAGCTCTTCGACCAAGCGAAGCATCTTGCGACGGCGACGCATGTAACGCTCGCGTGCCTCGCTCTTTTGCTCCTGCGGTAGCTGCTTGCCGGTGAGGATTGCAAAGTCACGACGTTGCTGTTGCATCAACCAGCGAAGTGTCTTCAAGTTGTTCGGCATGCGAGCCGCAACTTGTGGCTTGGTGAGGCGCTCGGTCTGTGAAACTTTTATGGTGCGATCAAACGGCAAGTCGCCGGCGTGCACCTTTTCAAGCACTTCGACAGTGGCTTCCAAAGCATAGAACGAGCGAAGGATGCTGCGTCGCATACGCTTGCGAGAAATCTCAATTTTCTTCGCGAGATGAACTTCCTGCTCGCGGGCCAAGAGCGGGATCTTGCACATCTGCGACAGGTACATCCGAATCGGATCGTCGGTCAGTTTGGGGATGTCCGCGGCTGCGAGTTGCTCGGGCTCTTCCTCAGGCTCGCCGTCAGGCTTCTCTGAGTTGTAATTCATCGGAGAGTTTGGGTCGTCCACGACCTTGATGTTTTGCCCGTCAAGCAAGTCGAGCAGCAGATTCATGTGACGAGCGTCGTTCACTTCGTCTGGCAGAAATTCGTTCGTCTGATCGTAAGTAAGATAGCCTTGCTCCTTGGCCAGGTTGCCAAGGGACTGGAGTTGGCTCTTCAACAGTTGACTATTGGATGGGGCTGCTTGGGATTGCTGGGTCATCACTAAATCCTCTCTGCACATCGTGTGCAAAATGGAAGTTTGCCACGATGACGAGCGCGGGAGCTCGCCAAAGGACGTTCACGAATCAAACCTCTCACCCTTCCGTGGGCGAGGAACCAGATTGTCCGCGTTCTAGGTCTCCAAATAATTTTCTAAGGACTTCGTCTTCACTGTCATCGTCGAGCTTATGTTGGCGAAGTTGTGCCAACTGATTCTGGTGACGCGCCTCCTCGCGTCGACGAGCGGCCGTAGCGAATAGGTCGCTCAGCCGTAGCTGGGGATCGCTAGTATCACGCAACGAATTGCGCTCGTCACAATCGACGAGCAAACTCTTGATTTGTTCATCATCAGTCGCGAGCATCAGCTGCTCGTAAGTCGGTAAGATGCCCACTTCATGCAGATCGCGAGCGAGCTGGAAAATTTCCTTGGCCGATTCACTCGTGGCATCGTCGCCGCTCACTTGCGTGCTCATGAGCGTCATCGCTTCTGGCTGCAAGAGGATCAGCTCGATCAATTCTTGGTCCCAAGCCGTGGGCTTCGTGGCCGGGGCAGAGGAGAATGCCGATTCATCAGGCATTTCCTCGTCATCAGTCATATTCGCTATTGCCGATTGCGTAGGCCGCGTCGCTTGCGGTTTCGCCTGACTCTTACGGAGTGCTTTTAAGCGTGTGCGGAGTGTATCGTCGGCAAGGCCAAACTGGCGGGCAATGCGGCCGACCATCTGCTGTTCGCGAACCAGTGCCGAAGATGTAGAGCTAACCCCGCCGGGCAGTGCGCGGGCGAGCGTGGCGAGAATCGACTCGACGGCTTGCGCCGAGTCATGCGTCGAAGACGCGCCAGATTGTTGAGCCAAAGTTTGCATCACAAAATCCATTTTGTGAGTGAGTGCGTCTTTTGAACTGGCGAGCAGCTCGCGAAACGCGTCGCTTCCTTGCGATACAACAACATCACATGGATCGGCCCCTTCAGGCAACCCCAAAACTTTTAATTCTATCTCAAATTTAATGAAGAGTGCTAGCAGGTTGTCGAGGATGTCCATCGTGCGGCGTTGGCCCGCTTCATCGCCGTCGAGTACTAGCGTAATCGTATCGGTAAAACGCTTTACCAAAGGCACATGCTGCTCGCCCAACGCGGTTCCCAGCACGGCGACAGCATGGTCGATGCCGTGCTGGTGCGCCATGATTACGTCGGTGTAACCCTCCATGACGACAACCTCGCCTTCGCGCGATACACCATCGCGAGCCACATCCAGCGCGTAAAGCTCGCGACTCTTGCTGAACAACGGCGTCTCCGGACTGTTGATGTACTTCGCATCACGCTCGCCAGCGAATTCGGGCAACACGCGCCCGCCAAACGCAATGGGTCGCGAACGCACATCACGAATCGAGAACATCAATCTCCCACGGAACCGGTCGTAGTATCCACCGCTATCTCGCTTGCCGGCGCACCCGACGCGTTCCAACACCGCCGGCGAGAACCCGGCCGCCGCTCCACGCTTGGTAAGCCATTCCCACTCGTTCGGAGAAAAGCCGATGTGAAACTTCTCGACGCTCTCGTCGTTGATGCCACGATCAGCGAGGTACTTGCGGGCGGGTTCCGCAGCGGGCGACTTGAGCAGCGCCTGATGAAACTGCTGCTCGGCCCAAGCAAGCGCCTTCAGTAAATTGCTACGTTCGAACTGACTATCAGTCGGCGACTGGTTGGCAGGCCGTTGGCTGAGCTCTACACCGGCACGTTCGGCGAGCATTTCCAGCGCTTCGCGGAACTCGACGCCTTCGATCCGCATGAGGAACGTGAAAATATCGCCGCCGATATCGCATACCCAACACTTGAACGATTGCCGTTCCGGATTCACTTGCATGCTGGGACGCGAATCATCATGCCACGGGCACAGTCCCACAAAGTTCCGACCTTGCCGGCGCAATTGCAAGTATCCGCCTACGAGCTCGACAATGTCGACCGCCTGGCGAACTTGTTCTTTTGCATCCTGCATATCAGCTAACGACATTTGTGGAATCTCTCTTCAATTCACTACCCTCGTTCCCACGCTCCTGCGTGGGAAAGAACTATCCAGCCGCTCCTGCGGCGCTGAATCCTAAACAGTGGTTTGTTGTGCGAAGGGTTCAGCGCCGCAGAGCGACGTACCATTGCGTTCCCACGCAGGAGCGTGGGAACAAGGGTGTATCTACCTTCGAGGCCGAGTACCAACAACAACTTCCAAGGTGTGCTCTTTCGCACCCGAGTTACTATTGCGAAGGACTTCTACTGGTACTTTATTGCCAATCGGTGTCGCCGCAATCGCTCGGCTGAGTAGCGTCGGATCGTTGTAAGGCTGACCATTCCAACTCAGGATCACATCGCCCGACTCCATACCCGCGTTAAATGCCGGCGTGTCCCTGGTGAGCTTGTAGACTAACACACCCTGACCTCTTTCGAGACCGAGTAGTCGAGCGGCTTGATCCGGCACATTGGAGGGCTCAACGCCGAGAAATCCTCGCTCTACGTAGCCATCACGGCGCAACTTCTCATAGGTATCCCGGGCAAATTCGCTAGGAATTGCAAAGCTGATACCTTGATAGCTCTCGCCGAAAATCATGTTGTTGATGCCCACCACTTCGGCACGCGAATTCACCAGCGGACCGCCACTGTTGCCGGGATTCACCGCGGCGTCGGTTTGTAGGAACTCGTTGTAGGGACCTTGCACGATGCCCCGCCGCTTTGTGGCACTCACGATTCCCGATGTAACCGATTGCTGCAGACCAAACGGGCTACCAAATGCCCACACCGGCTCGCCGACTTCTAGTGCTTCACTATCACCCCAAATGGCAGGCGTCAGCCCGGTGAGTTCTGTTTTTAGGACGGCAAGATCAAAGTCGGGATCGACCCCCACCACACTTGCCGAGCCAATTCGACCATCGCTCAGTTCGATTTCCACGGAGTCGACACCATGCACCACGTGATCGTTGGTCAGGATGTAGCCTTCCTCATCGACGATAACTCCAGAGCCCTGCCCGCTACCACTTCCCCGTCGCGTGCGACGGTGCGTGCGAATGCTCACGACGCTTGGCTTCACCGCTTGGGGGAGCAGCGTGTATGCCTCGACCTGCTGTCCAAGTTTGAAATCTCGCAGATTCTCGCGCGCTACGTCCAACTGGGCACGTTCTTTGGCGGCCGTCATGCTGTATTGAACGCGACCGGCAAAGTAGGGCACGACAAACCCCAAGAGTAGCAAGATCGAGAGCCCAAAAAACACTCGTAGCAGCCTCCCCAGACGCTGCTGATCTTCGGCATTGATATCTGAATAGGCCCCTGATGAATGGCGCTCGAACGGTTGTCCACCTATTTGCTCAGCAACAGGCGTGTTCGTAGTGCTACTCAAAGGGGTGACTGCTAAAGGTTGAGATTCGTCCGTCATACCCGTGAGTCCTGTCTCGGCTGTGAGGGAGATTGTAAAAGGTGCGCGCTCCGCTTGGAGCTTGTCTTGTTAGAATTGTTGCTGGCCTGATGACCGCGACCAGCCTCACCATGCTTCCAATTTTCTATTCTAGCAATTTTGTAGCGGCGTGCAGTAAATGCGAAACTAGCACGAATCGTGCAGTTTCCCACGTTCTCTGCCGCTAATTGACACGATTATGACGTCCAAGTACTTTCCAGACCCTGCAGATGCAACCCCTGATGGCCTCGTAGGTATCGGCGGGGACCTGACGCCCGATCGATTGCTGGACGCCTACCGTCACGGCATCTTTCCCTGGCCCACGTATGCTGAGGACCCCATGCTCTGGTGGTCGCCCGATCCGCGGGCCCTCATGCCGCTGGAGGGCATGCACGTCTCTCGTAGGCTCAGCAGGCGGCTCAAGAGCAATCAATTTACGCATTCGGTCGATAAAGCGTTCGCGCAGGTCATTCATGCCTGCTCCGTAGGCCCCGGCCGCGAGGGCGGCACTTGGCTCACCGAGGAAATGCTTGCCGCTTACGTGCATTTGCACAAATTGGGTCACGCTCACAGCGTGGAAGTTTGGCAAGAGGGAGAGTTGGCTGGCGGCGTGTATGGCGTTGCTGTGGGTGGTGTGTTCGCTGCGGAAAGCATGTTCCACCGGGTTCGCGATGCGTCGAAGGTTGCCCTCTATCGTCTGATCGAACATCTCAACGCACGTGGATACCAGATGCTCGACATTCAGCAATGGACTGATCATACGGGTAGTTTGGGCGCGATTGAAGTGCCGCGAAGAGACTACCTTAAGCGATTAGAGCAGCTAGTCGATTTGCCAGTCAGCTTTTGTTCGTAGCATTCAGAGGGTGGCATGGTTAGCTTGCTACCCTTGCTGGAACTCGGCAGTGAGGATCGCCTAGGAACAACTCTGAAACTGAGCAAGCTGCACAAGATATCCAAGGGCAACAAGTTACGCACGCCACCCAACACTAAGCAATCAACGGCCGAAGCACACTATGGCTAATCTGCAGTGACTGACGCCGGCGTTCTACGTCTCCCTCGAAGGCCTCGTCTTCGACCTCCACACAAACGGGCCCATCGAAGCCCACATCCGTGAGCGCGCCGATAAATTTTCCCCACGAAATATCTCCGAAGCCGGGAATTTTGGCCGTGCTACGCTGCATGGGCGGTTCCAAGGATCCGACCTCGTTGAGCGTGTTGTGGTCAATACGCATGTCCTTGGCGTGGGCATGGAAGATCCGCGAGCCAAACTCAAAGATTGGCGCGATCGGGTCCATGAGTTGCATTTGCAAATGCGAGGGGTCGTAATTCAGCCCAAAACTCTCTGAGGGAATGATCTCAAACATCCGCCGCCAAATCGCCGGCGTGCGGGCCATATTCAGCCCAAACGGCCAGGTGTCGTCAAACAACATCGGGCAATTCTCGATGCCGATGCGCACACCTTTGTCCTCTGCATAGCGCACGATGTCGGGCCAAACCTGCTCGTACTGCTGAAAATTCTCTTCCAGGTTCATGTTCTGGTTCGCGCCAACGAAAGAGTTGGTCGTCGGTAGCCCCAGCAGGGCCGTAGCGTCAATCACTTTGCGAAGATGCCCACGGGAAGCATCTGCTTGATCTTTCTGTGCGGAGAGCGGAATCGAGTAATACCCCAAGGCGGAAATAGCCACGCCGTGCTTCTCGCTCAATGCCCGGGTATCGTCGGCCTGCGATTGAGTAAAGTCCGTACAGTCGAGGTGACAAACCCCACCATACTTGCGATCCGGCCCCCCCGGCGGCCAGCACATGACCTCCACGCAGTCGTAACCCAGGGTGCTGGCGTGCTGAAAGACTTCTTCCAGAGACATGTCGCCAAAGATGGCGCTAACGAATCCTAGTTGCATAGCTTTTCCTAACGACAACTGCCTTCATGTGAAAAAGTAAACTTGAACCACAAAGAACACGAAGGGCACTAAGAAAGAAAAAGGTGGAGCAATCCAAGAGAACATAACAGGGTGGGCATGCCAATCCTGGCAGTAAGTTCAATCCAACAAACCTTTGTGTCCTTCGTGTTCTTTGTGGTTTATTCAATGGCCTTAAACGCTTGCTCAAGATCAGCCTGCAAGTCCTCAACCGCTTCCAAACCAACGGAAAGCCGAATGAGTCCATCGCTGATGCCATGCTTCGCGCGATCCGCCGCATCGTAGCTGGCGTGAGACATCGAGGCCGGCTGCTCGATCAGCGATTCCACGGCCCCCAGGCTCACAGCTAGTTGGAACAGCTTGGTTGATTCGGCAAATTTCTTGGTTGCCGCGAAGTCGCCCGTCAGCTCGAAGCTCAGCATCGCGCCAAAGCCGCCCTGCATCTGCCGCTTAGCAACGTCATGGCCCGGATGCTGCGGCAATCCGGGATACAACACGCGTTTGACCTGGTCGTGTCCGTTCAACCACTGGGACAATTCCAACGCGGTGCGCGACTGCTCACGCACGCGCAGCTCCAAGGTCTTCAGACCCCGCGAGCAAAGAAATGCCTCCAGCGGTCCCATGATCCCGCCAGTGGCGTTCTGCACGAAGTAAAGATCATCGAACAGCTGCTTGTCCTTCACAACCAACGCACCACCCATGAGATCGCTATGCCCGCCAATGTACTTCGTAGCGGAGTGCATCACGATGTCGGCCCCCAATTCCAACGGTCGCGTGAGCACGGGCGTTGCAAAAGTGCTATCAACGCCAAGCAGCACGTCGTGCTTCTTGGCAATTTCCGCACACGCGGCTATGTCCGTGATCGTCATTTTTGGGTTGCCGGGACTCTCGATCCAGACGAGCTTCGTCTGAGGGGTGATTGCCGCTGCGACATTGGCCGCATCGGTGCTGTCGACGAGCGTGACTTCAACGCCGGCGCGACTGGCAACTTTGTGCAACAGGCGATACGTGCCGCCGTAGATGTCACTCCCCGCAACGACGTGATCGCCCGCGGAGAGCATCGAGGTAACACAATGCGTCGCCGCCATCCCAGTGGAGAATGCAAGAGCTCCAACGCTCCCTTCCAGCGATGCGAGGGTCGTCTCAAACTGCTTCCGCGTGGGATTTCCACTGCGCGAGTAGTCGAATTCACCCCAGTCGCCAGCGCCAGGTTGAACAAAAGTCGAAGCAACATGCAATGGTGGTACCACGGCTCCAGTTTGCTTGCAGGCTTCGTTGCCGACATGAATAGCGCGAGTTCGAAAATGCATTACTTACCAAAGAGGCACGGAGGACACGGAGAATAAATTGCGTCGAGTTGTGTACGCAAAGGCGCTAAGTCGCGAGGAACACTCGTCGACATCGCACGCTTTAATTCTAAACATAATTATTGAGCACTCGAACTGTATCATTGAGGGAATTTCTCGAATCTTTGCGCCTTAGCGTCTTTGCGAGAGATTCATTAAATTGCCAGCCTCCGTGACTCCGTGGTTAACCCAGAGCCTGTGCCAAATCGGCCACCAGATCGTCCCCGCTCTCGATTCCACACGACATGCGAATCATGTTATCGGGGATGCCAAATTGATCACGCTCTGCCTGTGTGCATTGGTAATAGCTCATAACCAACGGCTGCTCGATCAACGATTCCACGCCGCCCAGGCTCGGAGCAATGCGTGGTATCTTCACCGCATCGATCACATCTCCCGTGGCCCGCCAGTCGGCATCCTTAACCAGGAATGTCACCAGACCGCCAAAGCCACGCATGGTACGCTTAGCAACTTCGTGATAGGGATGCGACTCCAGCCCTGGGTAATAAACCCGTTCTACACGCGGATGGTTCTCAAGAAATTGGGCTACCTGTAAACCGTTCGCGTTGTGACGTTGCATGCGAAGTTCAAAGGTC
The DNA here is from genome assembly GCF_007741515.1 of Adhaeretor mobilis. Lineage (GTDB taxonomy): Bacteria > Planctomycetota > Planctomycetia > Pirellulales > Lacipirellulaceae > Adhaeretor > Adhaeretor mobilis. The sequence continues at coordinate 2,262,635 of NZ_CP036263.1, read as the reverse complement.
TTCAGTCCACGGAGCAGCAGATAGATATTCTGCGGCCCGTTGATCGCGCCCATGATGCCGCGCAACTTGCGAACTGGCTCCAACTTTTCCTGCGTGCCTACCACAACACCGGCCAGCAAGTCGTTGTGCCCGCCGAGATACTTCGTCGCGGAGTGCATTACGTAATCCACACCAGCCGGGATAGGCCTTAGGTTGTACGGCGTAGCGAGTGTCGCATCGATCAGTGTTTCCACGCCGTGGCTCACGCCAATCTCCACGAAGCGGTCGAGATCTACGCAGCTCATGTGCGGGTTGGTGGGCGATTCGCTAATTAACATTTTCGTGTTCGGCGCGATCGCCGCGGCCATCGCGTCGTAGTCGCACGCTTTCACTTGGCGAGTCACAACCCCGAACCGGGCCAAATGCTTCGCGCAGAACTCACGGCTGCGATGATAACACTCGTCGAAAAAGATCACCTCGTCGCCGGATTTGAGCTTCGCCATGAGCAAGCCAACAAATGCCGCCATGCCGCTGGAATAGACCACGGCATCCTCACCCGCCTCCAGGGCGGCGAGCTTTTTCTCGGCAATGCGAATTCCCGGGCTCCCGTAACGACCGTACTCCTCGCGAGGCTGATCCTTCTCAATGAAGTCGATCACCGCTTGCGTGTTTTCGAACGTATAGGTCGAAGCGCAGAAGACGGGATCGGTGATCGAGTCGCCCGGCTTCTGCCGTGCCTCACCGGCATGAACTGCTAGCGTCGCTAGCGACGGCTCTGGCGCAGCATCGGCATTTGGGGACTTGGGAGAGTCTGACTTGGTGGGTTCTGCCATTTCGATGGTACTCATTTTCGAGCTTTCCTAACTTCAGGCGCCGGTGCAATTTTGAACCGCGCAATAAAAAAACCGCAGTCACGCTCGGTGAATGCGGCCCATTACTGATTCTGCTTGAAAGCTTGAGTGTGCCGCGTTTGCCAATTAACCCTGCGAGCTTGCAAAGTTGCTGACAAGGGAGACGCGGTACGACGTCGGCTCTTTAGCAGTTTCGGCTGCAAGCGGCCACAAATCCCGAGTTAGTTAAAGTTTACGTCCGCTAGTAAGCACTTGCAAGCGTCAGAGCGGAAATAGCCGAAAAGCCGGATAGGATACGCACCAATAGCACTGCTATTGACCCGTCAACTCCCGGTTTGAGACTATCGGTGCCCCCGCCGGCTCGCCTGTCCATTCCGCCTAACGAGCAATCTCCGCCAAGCGAGCGTCACTTGTTCCCCATGAGACCTAGCATGCGTCCGTCGGTAAAGCACGCCTCACTCGTTATTCTAACTGCCCTTTCGATGGGTTGGTCGGCCGGCTGCCGCTCGACCCAGTACGCCGATCGTGGCGCAGGTGTTGGCGCGTTGGCGGGTGCTGGGGCAGGTGCCATCATTGGCGATGCCACCGGAGGGAACGCAGGCACCGGCGCACTCATCGGTGCTGGACTGGGAGCTTTGACCGGTGCCGCAGTAGGCGACAGCATGGATCAAATGCAGGCCGAGAATCGCGCTGCGATTGCCGCGGCAACCGGACGCCAAGTCCCCGCCGGCGCCGCCACGATGGAGGAAGTGGTCGCGATGAGCCAACAAGGCGTCGATCCTCGGCTAATCAGTAACTACGTGAGCACCTCCGGAGTTGCCGCGCCACCCTCGGCCGCCGATGTTATCTACCTGCACAAGAACGGCGTGGCGACGGAGGTCATTCAGATGATGCAGAACCCGCCAGCGCCCCAGCAGGTGGCCCAAGCCCCCGGACCTCCAGTTATCGTCGAGGAACACTACTACGGCCCGCCACCTGGCTACGGACCGCGACATCGCTACGGTTACCATCATCGCGGACGCCCTCGAGGCCGAGTGAGCTGGGGCTTTAGTGTGACAAAGTAGCATTGCGAACTGAGTTGGCTCGTTAGCCCTTCTCAATTTCTTGCTACCTGCACACACTGCAACCATGCTTGCAGAAATCATAGCGATTGGCGATGAGCTGATCACCGGTCAACGGCTCGATACGAATACCAAGTGGCTCAGCGAACGCCTGCTGGAATGCGGATCGACGGTCGCCTTCCACACGACTGTCGGGGATGATCTGGCGAACAACATCGACGTCTTTCGTATTGCCATCCAACGAGCCGACATCATCGTTTGCACCGGCGGACTGGGCCCCACGGCAGACGATCTAACCCGCGAGGTGATTGCAAAAGCTGCCGGCGTGCCGCTCGTCTTGGACGAGGACTCACTCAGGCACATCGAAAATCTCTACACCAGTCGCGGTAGAAAAATGCCAGAGCGAAATCGCCTGCAGGCTGAGTTTCCCGCAGGAGCGAGCCCCATTCCCAACGAGCATGGCACTGCACCGGGTATCGCCATGTTGGTCAAGCGAACTGGCGGTGGCAACTGTCAGCTGTATGCGTTGCCAGGCGTGCCCGCAGAACTGAAACCGATGTGGGCTAGCTCGATCGCTCCCGAGATTATTGCCTCTCAGTCCGAGCCAAGGATCACCGTGCACCGGCGTTTGAAGTGCTTCGGCGCGGGCGAAAGCCACCTTGAGGAAATGCTGCCCGACTTGATTGCTCGCGGTCGCGACCCCGTAGTGGGAATCACCGTGAGTGATGCCACGATCACGCTGCGTGCTACCACCAGCGGCCCCAACGAAGCGGCCTGCCTGGAGAAAATCGAGCCCACGCTGCAAATCATTCGCGACTCGCTCGGCACACTCGTGTACGGCCAGGAAGACGACGAGCTTGAGCATGCCGTGCTACGATTATTGAAAGAACATCAGCAGACGTTATCCGTAGCCGAATGGGCAACCGGAGGATTGCTCTCAGAGCGTTTAGAACTGGCGGACGAGGAAGATCACTTTGTTGGCGGAGCGGTCATACGATCGCTCAAGCAGGCCTCGTCCTCTTTGGGCGTTGCAGCCGTTCTTGAGCCCAACAGTCCCCAACTGGCCGAAGCACTTGCCGAAGCGATACGCTTGCAAACCGGTGCCGACTATGGCCTAGCGGTCTCTGCTTTTCCGCCTGACAGAAATGCTCCGGAAGCTCATGTCTTTGCAGCTGTAGCAAGTGCCGAGGGGACTCGCAAAACACGCTTTGCCTGTTCCTCGCATCCGGCAATCGTAAGAGCCCGCACTGCGAAACAGGCAATGAACACATTACGGCTCACCCTGCTGGGTAAAGTAAAATAGAATCTTGGTAACTAGGATTCGCCACAGAGACGCAGAGACGCAGAGACGCAGAGACGCAGAGAGATACAATGGGGACTATCTCCTGTGTATGTCCTGAAAAGGCAGGTGTGAATTTTTTTCCAGTTCTACAGCATACCATTTGAAACACTGCGTCTCTGCGCGAGACCTAACCGACAGCGACTAACACGTGCCGAAAATCCGCTTAGCAGCCGCTTCACTGAACCAGATACCGCTCGATTGGGAAGGTAATCGACTACGAATCGTCGCTGCGCTCGATGCCGCGCGAGAAGCGGGCGCCGCTCTACTCTGCCTCCCCGAACTGTGCATCAGCGCCTATGGGTGCGAAGATACCTTCTTCGCCAAGGGAGTCCAGCAGACTTCACTAGAAGTGTTGCTCAAGCTGCTGCCAGATACCCACGGCATGGTAACGACCGTCGGTCTACCGCTGGTCGTAGACGGTGTGTTGTACAACGCCTCCGCATTGATTGCCGACGGCACGCTTGTCGGTTTCGCTGTGAAGCAGTATTTGGCCGGCGATGGTATTCATTACGAGCCGCGCTGGTTCCATCCGTGGCCGCAGGGGAAAACTTCACAAGTCGAGATTGAGGGCAAGAGCTATCCTGTCGGCGACCTTGTTTTTGATTGTCAGGGCATAAAGATAGGCTTCGAAATCTGTCGCGACGCGTGGGTCGAGAATCGCCCCGGCATGCAACTCGCGAAACGGGGCATCGATATTCTTCTCAACCCCAGCGCAAGTCACTTTGCATTTGGAAAGCAAGAAATCCGCCGCAATTTTGCCAAGCAGGCCGCCCGCGAGTTCCACGTGGCGTTCGTTTATTGCAATTTACTGGGCAATGAGTCGGGACGCGCCATCTTCGATGGGGGTACGCTCATCGCTGCCGGTGACCGAATCGTTGCCGAGGGCCCGCGACTCTCGTTTGCTGACTCAACGATGGCGACAGCAGATATTGATTTAGAAACGATTCGTGAGAAGCGATTGGAGGCACTGTGCGCGGCGAAGCCGCAAGCAGAGGTGGCGTGTGAGTTTCAGTTTCCGAGCGCTGTCGATTCAATTCCGGCTACGCAAATGAGTCCCTGGGATGCTTCGCCGCCACCGAAAGAGGAAGAGTTCGCTCGGGCGGTGGCGTTGGGCTTGCACGACTATCTGCGCAAGAGCCGCTCGCGCGGGTTTGTTGTTTCGCTCAGTGGCGGTGCGGACTCATCCGCAGTGGCGACGCTCGTATGGCTTATGGTGAAGCTTGCAAGTAACGAACTGGGCGAAGCTGGCTTCGTCGAACGACTCGAATACCTAGCGGAGCAGTCCAGCGAGCAATCGCATTTGCCGGTTAGAGGATTGCTCACTTGTGTCTATCAAGCCACCAAGAATAGCGGCGAGGTCACTCGCAACGCTGCCGAGAGCGTTGCCGGCGCACTCGAGGCGGAATTCCTGCACTGGAGCGTCGATGAACTCGTTGAAGGTTACACAACGACCGTCTCTAAGGCGATCGGTCGTGAACTGACGTGGGAAACCGACGACGTATCGCTGCAAAACATCCAAGCTCGTGCTCGCGGGCCCAGCGTTTGGCTGTTGGCAAACATTCGCGGTGCGTTGCTATTGGCCACGAGCAATCGCAGTGAGGCGGCTGTTGGCTACGCCACAATGGACGGCGACACGTGCGGCGGGCTTTCTCCCATTGCCGGCATCGACAAGGCGTTCTTGCTCGATTGGCTAAGCTGGATGGAGACGACCGGCCCGCAAGGAGTTGGTCCGCTCCCGGCACTCGCTGCAGTTACGAAGCAAGCTCCCACCGCTGAGCTGCGTCCGCCCTCAGAAGGACAGACCGACGAAGCCGACCTCATGCCCTACGCTGTGCTGGACGCCATCGAACGGGCGGCGATCCGCGACCGCCTCATGCCGCTAGAGGTGTTCAAGGAACTGCAGCCAGAGTTGAGTGAGTATTCAAGGGAACAATTGGGCACTTGGGTCGAACGTTTCTTTACGCTTTGGTGCCGCAACCAATGGAAGCGTGAACGTTACGCGCCATCGTTCCATTTAGATGATGAGAACCTCGATCCGAAAACTTGGTGCCGGTTCCCGATTCTTTCGAGCGGGTTTGAACGTGAACTGGCGGAGTTGCGGGAGTACTTGGCAAAGATGTGCTAGGAAGGGCTAATAGGAGAGGATAGCCGCGACACTTCGTCCGCAGAACGGATTGCCTCCTGTAAGGCATTACTCGGACAAGTGTCGGGGTCGCTTGCGACAAGAGGCCTTCTAACCCAACTTCAGGATTATCTAAAACCTCCTGTGCTGCGCACACCGACCCCCCTCCCTTGCAGGCATTTAGTAATCCTCATGCGATTGGAGGAGGAAGTGTCGGTGCTACCCATGCCACCCCAGAGCTCATCCCTTCACGATCCGCCAACAACGGTGAATTCGCTTATTGCGAGAGTCTTCTGGCACGGTCTGCTTGCTGATTTCTCGAACACTGGCGCTCTCGACTAACGCCGTGACTTGCTACGGCGAGCGTCTTTTTTTCCCGTATCTCAAGCGAGATAGGAAGCTACTCCCCAGCCCAACTTGGATCGCCAGGGTCATGCCGTATGGGAGAATTCGAAATAGCCTGCAAGTACTCGTCAACCTTTTTGTCGAAGTCATCGTGTGTTTCATAGCTCGGATGAAACCCTGAACGAAGCTTGCGCATTCCCTGAATCACCCGATCCGTATTGCCGTTTTCCAATTCAACAATGGTATTCTCGATGAGATCTTTGCTAGCTGCGCCGTAGAGAGAATTCAAATTTAACCGCTCAAGTGAACCAACGACCCAAGCGACACCAAACGACATCGAAAGTGCAGCGACGCCCAATACTACTCTGAGGCCTCGACTCGGTTGAAATTCAGATATAAACCAGGCGATAGGTAGTGCTACCACAAGCAAGAGAATAATGATAATCATCTCGTCAGCCCAGGGAAATGAGGTTTGATTGGCAGCGGAAGAGTGAGATTATTGTACCAGCTTCCCCTGACCGTTCCTCTGATGCTCATGAACGACAACGCTACTAAACGGCATCGGGACGATGCGTGCTAACACTCTCAGGGAATTCACCCTTTCACGATCCGCCAGCAACGGTGAATCCGCCTATTCCGAAAGTCCTCCGGCACGGTCTGCTTACTGATTTCGCGGGAAGTGGCGCCCTCGACTGCCGCAGCATCGAACTTGAAGCGTCTCGAATTGGTAGAAAAGTAAATCACGCCGCCAGGACTTGTAACGGCAATCGTCTTTTGCAGCAGTTCCACATGATCACGCTGCACGTCCCAGTCGCGATCCAACCGTTTGCTGTTGGAAAACGTTGGCGGATCGACGACCACAAGACCAAAACGCTCTTCGTCTCCCCGTGCGATCGTTTGATCGAGAAACTCAAGCGTGTCTTCGGCAACGAATTGATGCTGTGGTCCTGTGAAGTCGTTCAGCTGCATGTTCTCAGCAGCCCAGTCGAGATAGTTCTGTGAGAGATCTACCGTCACGGTTTCCAGCGCACCACCGGCTGCCGCATAGACGCTGAAGGAACCGGTGTACGCAAACAGATTGAGAAACCGCTTACCTTCTGCCTGTTCGCGCACCATGGAGCGTGTTACTCGATGATCGAGGAAGAGCCCCGTGTCGAGAAAGTCGGACAGGTTGACCTTGAATTTTAGCCCCGCTTCTTCCACCGTTTTGATGAAGCTGTGATTGCCGACACGCTGGTACTGGTCGGTCCCACGTTGCCGCGCACGGTGCTTCATGAAAACCTGGGAACGCTCGATTTCCAGGGCTTTCGAGGCGGTCTTGGCCATCAAGTCAAGCCAGTCTGCATGTTCTGCGGGAGTGCGCTCGTGAGGTCGTTCGAACTCCGCCATGTGCAAAGCATCTTCGTACCGGTCAACAACCAGCGGAATCTCAGGAATGTCGCGCTCGTACAATCGATAACAACCGATGCCCCGCTGCTTCGGCCAGCGCCGCAAGTGCCGGGCTCGCTTCTTCAGGCGATTGGCAAACTCCTCAGCTTGGCGCTTCGCCTCCGGTGGCAGGCCACCGAACGCCGGGGCTGGTTGCGACGGTGGAGTTCGTGCTTCCTCAGCTTCGTGCCGTAACTCGTGACTGGTTTGATCAGCATTGGCATCGCGGCCTACTTCCTCGCCAACATCTTGATCCACCCTGGGACTACGACCTACACTCTCGCTTGCGTCTTCGCCGCTACTTGTCTCAGGCGTTGCCGACCCATCTCGTGGCGGCCGAGGCCCGTAGAACTGGTAGTACGTACATTCGATCTGGGCGTTGAACAACTTACGACGACGATCCGCCTTCTGTCCGAGGAGCTTTTCAAAATCCGAGCGCGAAGTCAGCACGTAATGCGACCAAGTTTTGAGCCGGCGGAACACCTCAGGCATCGACTCATAGAGCGCCTCGATCTCGTCGTCCCAACCCATACGCTCGCCGTAGGGCGGGTTGGTGATCAGGCAGCCGTAGTCACGCTTGCTGGTGAGGTCGATGAACTCCGCTTGCTGGAAATGAATATCGCCAGCCACGCCGGCTTGCTCAGCATGATATCTGGCCAAGCTGAGCACTTCTGCATTCTTGTCCCAGCCGATGATCGTCTCTTCGAGGTTCGGCAGAGCGAGGTCCGCGGCCTCTTCGCGGGACACCTTCCAAACTTCACCGGAAATCGCCGGCCATTGCTCTGCGAGAAAATCGCGATTCCTGCCCGGCGCCAGGTTGCGGCCTTGCATGGCCGCTTCAATCACAATCGTGCCCGTGCCGCAGAAAGGATCGACGAGCGGGCGTCCTGGCTTCCAAAAGCTCAACTGCACCAATGCCGCCGCCAGCGTTTCGCGCAACTGCGCTTCAGCAGCCAGCTTGCGATAGCCACGACGGTGCAGTCCGTGGCCCGTGGTATCCATATCGAGCGAAGCTTGATCCTCAACGATGGAGATTTCCACAGGCACCGAGGGACCCGTCTCGGGGAGTTCGCTGCCATATTGCGATTGCAAACGCTCTACGATGGCCTTCTTCACGGTTCTCTGTACCGCTGGCACGCTGGTGAGTTGCGACTTGCGCGAGCGCCCGCGAACTGGGATCTCCGCGTCGGCAGTCATCCAGGTTTCCCAATCCAAAGCTTTGGTTTGGTCGAACAGCGCATCGAAGTCTGCCGCAGGGAAGTTAGCTAGCTCTACGAGCACGCGATCTGAACAGCGCAACCAAAGGTTTGCCCGTGCGATGGCCGAAGCGTCCCCTTGAAAGCCAATCCTCCCAGGACGTATGACCTTTGCTTCGTAGCCCAACGCTTTCAACTCGCGCACAACGATCGCTTCGAGTCCAAAAGCAGCGGTAGCGATTAAGTTCATTTATTTACCACGGAGGCGCGGAGCACACGGAGATCATGCGGGATAAGGAATTTCTCGCAAAGGCGCTAAAATCCCTATTCTCTTTTTCTACTTTGGGTTCTCATTGGGGATGGAAGCTATGTCTGTGCGCTTTGTTGTTTCATTATTCAATCCAGGTCTTCGCGCCTTTGCGTCTTTGCGAGAAATCAACAAAACAATCTCCTATTCGACACAAATCAAAACTACACGCGGCAACTAGGACTGCCGGTGCAGAACAGCTTGTACCGCGTGATCCCACCACCGCGGCTGGTTCGCAACTCCATGAGCGATCCGCACTTGGGGCAATAATCGAACTCCTCCTCGACTTCACCGCGATCTTCCGCCGACTGGCATTTCACACAACGGGTCGCCTTGGGCATAAATTCTAACCGCTCCTCGGAGATTGGCTTGCGACAAACTTCACAAAGAATCGCTTGCTGCCAATCACCAGCTTCGTCAAATTCGTCAACCGCTGGATCGCTTACCGCGAGCCCAACAGCTTCACACTGGTCACATTTGAGCTGGCTGCCATGGCTGATCAGCAATTCCTGCAGCATCTCAACCGGCGGTTCTGCGGCTCGTCGCAGTAGCCCGAGCTTTCTCAATCGCTTGGCAACTTGCTCCTCACCACAAACAGTCCGCCACTGACACTCAGAGCAGGTAAGCTGAGCTGAGAACATCTGGTTACCTCTTGATCTGTGGAATAGGCCTCATCCACGCTCACTTTCGCGCAACGACGCGATTGAAGTGCAACTCCACCTCACCATCAACCACACGCCGCACGCCTTCAGCTAAGCAAACCGGTTCGTTTTCCGCTTGGCCTCGATCGATGATCTCCTCGCGCAAGGTACCAGGCGCTACAGTAAATGTCGTCTGGTTGATGATTTGGTTACCTGCATCGAGCTCCGGCACAATAAAGTGACACGTTGCACCGAAAGTAAGCATCCGTACAGCAAACGCATCATGATAGGGCCGCATGCCGGGGAAGCTGGGTAGTAGGCCATGGTGCAAGTTGATGATTCGCCCGCCGGCATACTTCCAACAGCTCGACGGGGGTAGCACTCGCATGTAGCGGGCAAGGATGATGTAGTCGATGTCGTGCTCGTCGCATATTTCAATCAGGCGTTCGTCATTGGCTCGCCCTTCGTCGTCGCCAATTGAGAACCATGGCACATCGAACTCCTCAGCCAACGATTTACACTTCTTGCGGTTGCTAATCATCACTGCTGCGTCGGCGGCAATGCGGTTGTCGGCGATCGCTTCCAGAATTGCCCGCGGTGTTTCGTCGCGGTAAGTACAGCAGATTGCCAACCGAGGTCGCCGCACGCCCTGGGGAGGCGACCAGGTGCGAATCGACAGGCCTGTTCGTTCGCTCACTTCCACCATGTCAGCCTGGAGTGGCTCGACCTGCTCGGGCTCCACGCTGACGCGTGTGAGCATGGAGAATACACTCTCCTCATCGTGGTCGTACATCTGGATTTCCGAGATGTTCGCTCCGTGCTCGGTCGCGCAGTGGACGATCGGATCGGCAAGCCCACGATTGTCGGGACCAACGGCGGTAATAATCAGTTGCATTCGTTTGCTGCGTAAGTGGTGCATTAGCTGGGCGAATACTCCAAGTTAGTTGCCAGCGTGCTGTGAGTCACCGCCAAATCGCTCGCACTCATGGAAATGCCCCGCAGATTTGTCACATCCGGTACGACCGCTCTCCAGATGGGTTGCTTCTCGACTGAAGTTTGCTGGGTGGCATTCCGCAACCTAACTTAAGTTGCCGCTTGATCGGCCGCAGTCAGGCTGTTTCCGGCATCATGCGCGGGGAAGGGCCACCGAAAACACTAAGACAAACAAGTTAGACGAGCCTCCGATGAACGAACTCCAATCTCCATCTGCCGACGCTGATTCGCAAACTGATCTCGAATCGCTCTTGGCAAGAATCAATCAGCTAGCAGGCAAAGAGGTAACGACAAGTTCGGTAACTCCTCCGTCACCTTCAACCTCTGCCCCAGATACTGCGTCTGCACCAATCCCCCCCACTTCCAACGAAGGTGGTAACGAAGAGGTACTCCCTTCGTCTCGTCCGGGAGCCGCTCCTTCAGTTAATTCCAGTCCCCCCGTCGAGGATGGCCGGAATGATTGGAAACCCCTCGAACCAGACACGCTGGATGCTGCCGGCGTGAGTGAAGGGCAGTTGGAGCATCTCGTGCTCAAGGCGCTTGCCGCCTGTGGAGACATCAGTGGTCGCGGTATTGCCGAACAGCACGCCCTGCCCTTCCGCCTTGTTGAGCCCGTACTGCAAGACATGAAGACTGCCCAATTGGTTGCCTTCCGCGGCTCGGCACCGATGAACGATTATATCTATCAGCCCACCGACATGGGCCGCGAACGCGCCAAGAAACTCACCGAAACGTGCAGCTACTTCGGTGCTGCTCCGGTAACCCTCGAGGCTTACATCGATAGCGTCAAGCAACAATCGATCGCCAAATTGCATCCCACCGAGACCGACCTCAAGCGGGCATTTTCTGACCTACTAATCAACCCCGACATGCTCCGCCGACTGGGCCCAGCAGTGAATTCCGGCCGCGGACTCTTCCTGTACGGCATGCCGGGCAATGGTAAAACAAGTATCGCCGAACGTGTTACGAGCGCCTTTGGCGATTGCATCTGGGTACCACGGTCGATTGGGATCGATGGCGAAATTATGCGGGTGTTCGACCCAGGCCTCCACGAAGAAGCTCCTTTGGAGCACACGAGCGGACCGCTTAACGATCAGGCTGTCGATTTACGTTGGGTGCGAATCCGCCGCCCTACGATCGTGGTGGGTGGCGAGCTCACCATGAACGAACTGGAAGTCAAGGCCAGCAGTGGCAGCAACGTGAGCGAAGCTTCCATTCAGCTCAAGAGCAATTGTGGCACGTTAGTGATCGACGACTTTGGTCGACAGAGGATGACCACCGATGAGTTGCTCAACCGTTGGATCGTACCGTTGGAAAAACGTTACGACTTTCTTCAATGCGTGAACGGCAAGAAGATTCAGGTGCCGTTCGACCAACTGATTATCTTCTCGACCAACTTGGAGCCCAAGGATTTGGTCGATGATGCGTTCCTGCGTCGAATACCCTACAAGATTGAAGTCGGCGATCCGTCTGAAGAAGAATTCCGCAAGCTGTTTGAAATTATGGCACCAATCGTGGGCATTCCCTACGACGCGGAGTGCGTGAACTACTTAGTCGAAGATCACTACAAGAAGATGAATCGACCGTTTCGCTGCTGCCAGCCACGCGACCTGCTGCTGCAAGTGGTGAATTACTGCCGCTACATCGACAAGCAGCCCCAGATGTCACATGAGTACATCGACTACGCTGTGGAGAATTACTTCGCAATTATGTAAGCGAGATGTCTACCGACAAGATTTCTTCCTGACGTTTTACCCGCATCGTCCCGATGCAGTCGAGTCCAGGAAAACCCCACCAACAACGAACCAACATGAGCACCCTGCAAAACAAAGCCCTTTCGCTAGGGATCGATGTCGCGGTACTCCGCTGCGTCTTAATATTGCTCGGGATCGTGACGTTTGGAACTTGGGGCTTTTGGGTCACTGAAACCGACTGGACCCTCTGGAGGTCGCTGTATTTCACGCTCATCACTATCACGACTGTTGGCTACGGCGACCAGGGCCTCTCAGAAACCGGACAGAAATTTGCCGCCATCATGCTGCTCGGCGGCATTGGCGGCTTTACCTATTCAATCACCAACCTAGTGCAACTTACCGTCAATCGCGATCAGGCACAGGCACGCAAACTCTTGAGGAAAACCATGGACTGGGAAAGTCACGTCATTGTGTGCGGCTACGGCCGCATGGGGCAATCAATCTGCGAGCAACTCCGCTCAGGCGGCAAAGATTGTGTCGTGATTGAGGACGATCAGGAGTACTATGAGCTTGCCATGGAGAACGGCTTTCCTGCCGTGCATGGTTGCGCTAGCGAAGATGAATCGTTAGTCGCAGCCGGTATCAAGCGGGCCAACTCAGTGATTACCGCGGTCACCAATGATGCCGAAAACATGTATGCCGTAGTCAGCGCTCGCGACCTCAACCCCGAGTGCTCGATTATCTCCCGCGCGGAAAGTGCGAGCGCCGCTCGCAAGATGGAGCGCGCCGGCGCCACCTTTGTCGTACTACCGCACATGATGGCCGGCGAAAGCGTCGCTTCCGCGGTACTGCACCCCCGGCTCACTTCCGCCATGCAGTCCAGCAATAACCCAGACGATCGCCTAACACTCGGCGAAGCTGTCGTGGAAGAGGGCTCCGAGCTACTCGAAAAAACCGTCATGGAGTACGGCAAGCAAGCCGGCGACCTGGTATTTGTGGCCGTCGAACGCGAAGACGGCCAGCTATTCATGCGTCCCCGCGGCGACCAAACCTTCGAGGTGGGCGACGTAGTGATCTGTGCCGGCCGCCAAGAAGATGTGCAAGCTATCCGCGAAGTTGCCGGCGGTGCGGTGGCTGTTTGATGCTTGGCACGCATGGCATTCGAGCGGTACAGTAGCCGGCGAGCTACCTCGCCCGGTGATCAAGCGTGCACAAGACTTCGGCGAAATTGCCACGCTCAGTCCGTGCAAATCAGTGACATCCGTGGCTAAAAAAATCGCCCCCTGAATTCTGTTGCAATATCGCCATCACTTATGCGAGCGTTCCAACCCAAAGTCCAGTGCCAGCTGCGGGTCGTTCTCATTCGCCGGGTCGAGCTCTTGAAACAGCAAGCTCGGTTGGATGTCGTGATTATGTTGGTACTTGCTGTCGTACGGGTCGAACTCGCCGGTGATCTCGTGGTAGAAAATCTGGCAGATTGGCACGCCGGCATAGATTCGTACCGGCTGCACGGCAAACATTTCTAGCGTCCAGTACCCGGCAAAGCCCACATCGCCAAAACCGGCCGTCACGTGAACGAACAACCCCAGTCGGCCAATGGACGAGCGGCCCTCAATCTGAGGTACGAAGTTTTTCGTAGCGGTCTTCTCAGCCGTGCGGGCTAAGTACAGCTGGTTCGGGCTAAGCACGATCCCCTCTTCAGGAATCTCGATCCGCCGCACCCGATTCGCCTTGGCCATGTCGAGCACAACCTCTTCGTACACCATCAGCTCGTCGTGCAACGAAAGGTTGTAACTGTTGGGATTGAGATTCGCCGGGTCGTAAGGATCAATGACAATGTCATCACCCATGCGACGTTCGATTTCTCGTCCTGAAAGAATCATAAAGGCACCTAGCTGAAACTGCAAAAAATGGAACCACAGAGGGCACGGAGGTACACAAAGAACTGGATCGGTGTATTGAGGTCGAAAAGCTTAATCATACTGCACGACAAGTAAGTGCTGTAATTAATGAATCTAAGGTACCTATTTTGTTGATGACCTAAATTGAAAGACCTAAACGGAGCACTCGAAGCCTCTAATCGGAAAAACTTGCAAAGGGTTCTCTGTGTACCTCCGTGATCTCTGTGGTTCAATAAAGAATTAACCGAAATTTCTCCAGCTCATCCTACGTCGATCTGCGGGCAAAACTTCTTCATCGAGCACTCATCGCACTTCGGTTTTCTTGCGTCGCAAATCGCACGCCCGTGGTCGATCATTTGGTGCGAGAACTGGACCCAACGCCGCTTCGGAATCAATGGCATCAAGTCGCGCTCGACCTTGACGGCATCCGTATTCGTGGTGAGCCCCGTCCGCCGACTAATTCTTCCGACGTGCGTATCGACCACCACACCGGTCGCCAAGCCAAACCCTGTGCCCAGGACCACATTGGCCGTCTTACGGCCCACGCCGGCAAGTTGGGTGAGAGAAGCCAAGTCTTGCGGAATTTCACCGCCATGCTTCTCTACCAAATCGGCACAACACGATTTGATGTTCTTCGCCTTGTTCCGAAAGAAGCCGGTACTCTGCACCGCCTTCTCGATTTTCTTGACCGGGGCAGCGGCAAAGTCCTCTGGCTCGGGAAATTGCTGAAAGAGGTCTTTCGTCACTAGGTTCACGCGTTTGTCAGTACACTGCGCGGAAAGGATCGTGGCGATTAGCAGCTGGAACGGCGAATCGTAGTCCAGCGCACAGTGGGCATCGGGATAGTCGGCTTTCAATCTTCGCAGGACGCTTGATGCCTGCTTTTTCAAAGAGTCTGCATCAGCGAATGGGGGAGTGCCGGTGTTTTTGGGCCGCTTCGCAGTTTTCGATTTGGCCATGGGCTGAGCGGCGGGCAAGTTGAACAAGAAGACCAAGCGAGTATTCTGGCCGATGCCACCAGGGTGTCAAGCCGCGATGGAAAGTCCCCGCTAGGGTTTCGGCCATCCTGGCCCAATGGGCATCGCACGCCTATACTTCCTTTCGGAACGCGACTTGTTTTTCTCGAATCACACTCTCTTTGCACTGTCGATCCATGTCCGGCGAGCCAGCTACCGATCTATCAGCTCTCTTCGATCCGCTCTACCTCAAGGGAATTGAATACTTCAATGAGTGCGATTTCTTCGAAGCCCACGAAGTTTGGGAAGAACTATGGACCGAGTACCGCGGCCCGGACCGCAAGTTCTACCAGGGCATGATTCAAGTGGCAGTCGCCCTGCACCACTTCGGCAACGGCAACATCCGTGGTGCAAAGAAGGTTTACGATTCAAGTTGCAAGTATCTCGAAGAATATCGCCCCAGTCGCCAGGGGCTCGATCTCGAAGCATTTCTCAAACAATACGAGAACTGCTTCACCGACGTGCTCTCCTCGACGGAAGAATTCCCCAAGATCGACATCGATGCGGAAACCATCCCCGAAATCCACCTTAACCCTGATCTAGTCGAAGCCTAAGTGGTGCTACGTGACACGACTCGGCACCCACATCGTCAACCCTTAATCCAACACCTAACATTCTCATGCTTCCCTGGAACGCCCAAGACCTTTCGTTCGATGAGAACCGATTCCGCGGCATTGTCCGCCTGTTCCCGCTGCCCGACTTGGTGATGTTTCCGCATGTGGTACAGCCGTTACACATTTTCGAGCAACGATACCGCGACCTACTCCACCAGGCACTCGATAGCGACGGCTTGATTGCCATGAGCGTGCTCGATCCTCACTTACTCCGCGACGAGGAAAAACGCCCGAAACTCGCGCCGTACGCTTGTCTCGGGAAAGTCGTCACGCATCAACGGCTGGAAGATGGCCGCTACAACCTGATGCTGCTCGGCCAAAGGCGCATTCGCATCGTTGAGGAGCTTCCCCAACGCAGCGCATTCCGCGAAGCGCGTGTGGAAGTCCTCGAAGATTGCCAACCGACACTCTCGGAAATTCAGAGTGCGGCCCTGCAGGCAAAGCTCACTGAAGCCTTCCGTGAAGCGTTGCCTGCAGGTTCGCTGGCTTCGGGTTCGGCTGCAAGTGAACCCATCAGTGAACTACTCGCTGAGGAAATCCCGCTGGGTGTGCTCACCGATCTTGTGAGCTTTGCACTGGACCTGCCTTGCGATCTGAAGCTCGCCATGCTCAGCGAGAGCAATATCGAAGTGCGAGCGAAGCAGCTGCTCGCGGAACTTACCGGTTGTGGGCAATTCGAGCCGAGTACGGAATCGATTGCGGATTCCAGCACACAGCTAGACCAGGCCGATTTCTTCAAGAAAGCCTGCCAAGACGTAGCAGCGGTGAGGCTAGCAAACGGATTCCCGCCGCCCTTCAGTAGCAACTGAGCTGGGTTGCAAAAAAAGAGATTAGGAGTGGCATGGGCAGGCCTGCTGCCCTTGAAACCTCTCTGAACGTGTAGTCTCGTTGTCCGCGCTGGCAGTTGAAACCCCAGGGCTAGACAAGCTAGACAACAAGGGCAGCAAGCTGCCCATGCCACCCGCTGTTTGCTCGCCCCTCCCGCTGCGCTGCTTGGGCGATTATCATGGGGACTTCGCTCATAGTCTCACGATATAGCCCTAAGAACGCGCAAGCGATATCCATGTCAGATAATTCACAAACCGTCGATCAGGGAAGCATCTCTGGCGAGGCGGATGAATCTTCCAAACCCGTACCGCCCGAGGTGGATCTGCCCCGTATTGAGAAGGCCGTCCGGGAAATTCTGATCGCAGTAGGCGAAGACCCCGACCGCGAAGGCCTGGTGGAAACCCCTGCCCGCGTGTCCCGCATGTATGCGGAGCTGTTCAGTGGCCTGCATACCGACCCACGCATTCACTTGAAGAAGTACTTCACAGAGAAATACGACGAGATGGTGCTCGTGCGTGACATTTCCTTCAACAGCATGTGCGAACACCACATGCTCCCCTTCATTGGCAAGGCGCATATCGGCTATGTGCCCAACGGCAAGGTCGTGGGCCTCAGCAAGTTGGCCCGCGTGGTAGAGGAAGTCTCTCATCGCCCGCAGGTGCAGGAACGCATGACCGAGGAGATTGCCGACTTGCTAGTCAGCGAGCTCGATGTGAAGGGCGTGGCCGTGGTCATCGAGGCGTCTCACTCTTGCATGTCGATCCGCGGCGTGCGTAAGCCGGGGAGTCTGTGCGTGACTTCGGCCATGAAAGGGTTGTTCCGCTCGAACCTCTCCAGCCGCTCCGAAATCATGACGCTCATCTACGGCGGTCGCCACTAGATTCTTTCACGCGGCACTTGCTCACTCAGTCAGGCAGAAGTTTAGGGTAGAAAACGCGATGGCGTTACTCATTGATTTCCTGCTGCGTCTCTGCCTCGGCATGGCCGCCGCCATGGCACTCGTACCGCACTCGCAGGTTTCGAGTGGTTATTTCCGCAATCACCTTTACGTGGTGCTGGGCCTGGCGACGCTGGCCGCATTGCTCTCACCTTCTGCGCTTCCAGCTGCGCTCTGGTGGGCAGCGGGTGTGGCGGTGGTTAGCTACCTTGGGGCGGTTTGTTGGCTCTATGAGCGGCCAGTTCTTGGAAAGGCTGCCCTGTGGATCGCTGCAGGCCTCTCTACGGCTGGCCTCATTCTCGCGACTGCTAAGCCGGCAAGCGGCGTTTTAAATTCCATCTACCCGATCTCCTCGGCAATGCTCTTAGGCACTGTCATGGCGGCGATGCTCCTCGGGCATTGGTATCTCAACGCGCCCGGCATGAAGCTGGAGCCACTGCAGAAGCTGCTGAAGTACATCACATTAGCTTTGTTCATCCATGCCGTAGTCTGCGCTACCGGGCTAGCGGCAGAGTATCGGACACAAGAAGTACTTCCTTCTTCGTGGTGGCTATTCGTCGTGCTCCGCTGGACCTGCCTCGTGGGCATCGGTTTTCTCACCTATATGACTTGGCAAACACTCAAGATCCCCAACACCCAAAGCGCCACAGGCATTCTCTATGTGGCAGTGATCGGCGCCTTCACTGGCGAAATCGCTTCCCTGGTACTGTCAGCCGAGTCCACCTTCCCGATATAATGAACTTCGCTTGCGTGCAGTTCTTGCTTACTACTGGTCGGGGTCGGGACAACCCGGCTCTCGGATAACCGATATGAATATTACTTTTGCCTGCCCAAAGTGCGACCAAGCGAGTCGCATCGAGTTCAATGATTCAACAGAATCGCTCTCATGCACGCATTGTCGTCAAGAGATCGACACCCCTGCCGGGGCAATACAGGGCGAGCAAGTGACCCAGTGCTTAGTTTGCCCCAGTCACGATTTGTTTATTCGCAAGGACTTCCCACAAAAGCTGGGCGTGCTGCTCGTCGTGATTGGAATCGTGGGCAGTTCCATCGCTTGGTACTACACGAGACTCGACTGGACTTTCGGCATCTTATTCGCCACGGCACTGATCGACGTGTTGCTCTATGCTATGGTGGGCGACGCGCTCATGTGCTACCGCTGCGGGGCGCAATATCGCGGCGTGGACGAAATGGATTCGCACGGCCAATTTGATTTGGAAACTCATGAACGCTATCGGCAAATCGATGCACGCTTGGCCCAATAACACAGAAATAGCGCAGCCCACGCAGTAGTCTTACGCTGCAATCCCACAACTACAAACGCTCGCTAACTGCGGCGCATGCCAGATGCCTCTCGACGCCGACCGCCTTCGAATCGAGCAAGACCTCCGCGGGCAGCTCGAAGGCGAAGTGCGCTGCGACGATCTGTTCGTGCAACTCTATGCGAGTGACGGCAGCATCTACGAAGTTCGCCCCCTGGGCGTCGTGCGGCCCCGTACGCTTGAAGACATCGTCGCCACGGTCACCTATGCCGCAAAAAACGAAATCCCGCTGCACGCCCGCGGCAGTGGGTCGGGCTTGGCCGGTGAGTCGCTAGGCCGTGGCTTGATCATCGACTTCTCACGTTTCTACAAACGCATTGTTGCTGAAACGGAGGATACCGTTCGCGTGCAGGCCGGCGTTGTGCTGGATGTACTCAACCGCCAACTCGCCCGCAACGGCCGCCACCTGGGCCCTGACCCCGGCAATAGCGAAGTCACCACCATGGGCGGAATGGCCGGCATCGACGCTCACGGAAGTCGCTGGCGCACTTTCGGTTCCATGCGGCAGAGGATTGTCGAAGCGGAAGTAGTGCTCGCCGATGGGCAAGTCGTTCGCTTCGCTCGAAGAACCAAGCCGGCTCCCGGGGTCGATCGAGAATCCAACCCCGCAGGGTTCCTTGCACATAGGGTCCAGCGCATCACGAGCGAACATGCTCAGGCGATTGCCGAAGGAAAGAAGAAGACAAAGAGTCTGGTGGATCGGAGCGGCTACCGTCTTTCGGAACTCGTTCACGAGGATGGCGTTGATCTTCTCGACTTGCTGGCAGGCAGCGAAGGCACGCTGGCGCTAATCACGGAGCTGACGCTTGCCACGAATCCCTTCCCAAAACATGTCGGCAGCGTACTGTTCTTCTTCAACTCGATTGATAAAACTGCCGAGGCAGCTGCGGCAATCTCCGAGTTAGCTCCTATGGCGTGCGACCTCATGGACCGTCGTCACCTGAGCCTTGCCCGGCAGGAAGACCCGCGTTACGAGCTGATGATCCCTGCCGCTGCAGAGGCCGTGCTGCTGGTCGAACAGGCTGCCGATTCACCCGGCGAGTTGAAACAGTCGCTTGCTGGGATCAACGATTTTCTAATCAGCCAAAAGTCGCTCGCCGTAGGTTCCTACATTGCGAGCGATCCACACGACCACCAACTGCTCCGGCAATTGGCGCACCAGTACGTGCCAACGCTCTATCGGCTCAAGGGCACCACGCGGCCGGTTCCATTCGTTGAAGATATCGCCGTGCCACCGATGGCGCTACCCGGATTTCTTCGCCACACTCAGCAGACGCTCAAAGAGCACCAAATCACCGCATCGATTTTTGGGCACGTTGGACACGGGCAGCTGCACATCCGCCCTTTCCTCGATTTGTCCAACTTGTCGCACGTACAGAAGATGCAAACTCTGGCGGAGGGACTCTACGAGCGAGTGTGGGAAGTGGGCGGCACGATCAGTGGCGGCCACGGCGATGGGCTCAGCCGCACGCCGTTCCTAGGGCAGCAGCACGGGCTGCTCATGAATGCCTTCCGGGACGTGAAGCAGCTGTTTGATCCTGAAGGAATCCTCAACCCCGGCAAGAAAGTCTTTCCAAGCACAAATTCGATCAGCGCGAATCTGCGGCATGTCGCTTACCCGTTGCTCGACCGCTTGCAAGGTCGCCTAGACTCGGCCGGAGAAGCACCAGAGACAGCAGGGTTAGCAGTCGTGGTGGGCGATGATTCTACTCAGGCCACTCTACCGAGGATCGAATTACAACTTGACTGGCAGCCGCAGGAGATGACCCGCGCCGCCCGTATGTGCAACGGCTGCGCTGCGTGTCGCACGCAGGCGGAAGACACGCGTATGTGTCCCATCTTCCATGTTTCCACACGAGAGGAAGCCTCTCCACGGGCAAAGGCGAATTTCGCCCGTGGCATCCTCACGGGCTCGCTGTCGCCCGATACCGTCTTAGAAGACTCAACCAAACGAGTGGCCGACCTATGCGTTCATTGCCACATGTGCCGACTGGAGTGTCCCGCCGAAGTGGACGTTCCCAAACTGATGGTAGAAGCCAAAGCTGCGCACGTGGCAACCAACGGCCTTCCGCTTGGCGAGTGGGCCATGACTCGCATCGAAGGGCTTTCACGAACTGCGTCCAAGCTCCCCCGCCTCGTGAATTGGGCAATGGGAAATCGTGTCATGCGTTGGGCGCTGGAAAAGTCATTCGGGATTGCGCAGGGGCGTAAGTTACCCTACTTGGAACGTCGTTCGTTCCTCCAACAGGCAAAGTCGCGCCAGCTGCACCGTCCTCGCCGTAGCACGGGCGAAAAAGTCTTGCTGTTCGTAGATACCTACGCGAACTACTACGATGCGGAGCTCGCCAACGCACTGGTCGCCGTTCTGGAGCACAACGGCATTTCCGTTTACGTGCCCAACGATCAACGCGAAGCGGGCATGCCTATGATTTCCCAGGGCGTGCTCGCCCCGGCGCGCGAGCTGGCGGAGCACAACGTAGCCATGTTGGCCGAAGCAGTTCGGCAAGGATACACCATCGTTTCCCCCGAACCTTCGGCTGTGCTTGCCATTCAGCACGAGTACTCAAGCCTGCTTGGCGGCGATAGCGACGCGGACATGCTTGCCGAACACACCTTCGAAGCGTGCAACTATCTGTGGCGTTTTCACCAACGCGGCAAACTGCAGCTCGATTTCCAGACGACGGATCTCACCGTGGGCTATCACATGCCGTGCCATGCAAAAGCGTTGAACATGGGCACGCCGGCGGTCAATTTGTTAGAGCTGGTGCCCGGCGTGCGTGTGCGACGCATTGAAAAAGGCTGCAGCGGCATGGCGGGCCTGTACGGATTCAAGCGCAAGAACTACCGTCGGAGCTTGCGGATGGGCTTGCCATTGCTCAATGAACTACGCGACGGACAATTCCAAGCCGGAGTCACCGAGTGCAGCACTTGCCGCATTCAAATGGAACAAGGCGCCGCCAAACCGACCCTCCACCCCGTAAAAGTCTTGGCCTTGGCCTACAACATCATGCCGGAGCTGCGTGATCTGCTGAGTAGGCCCAGCGAGCGGTTGCGAGTAAGATGAAGCCTGTATGGCCACGACCAAGATATTGCTGTTTGCAGGGGCGCGCGAGCTAGTCGGCCAGGCGGAGGTCACTCTGGAAGTGAATTTCCCAACAACTGCCGTCACTTTGAAAGCAGCCCTCGTCGCGACACACCCCGAGCTTGCCCCGCTGTTGCCACATACCCTATTGGCCGTTGATACTCAATACGCAACTGACGACACACCTGTCTCGGCAGGTTCCACGCTCGCACTCATCCCGCCAGTGAGCGGCGGCTAGAACCGATACGATACCACCTACACGATTCGCCCCAATGATTAAACTCACTCAAGAGCCGATCGACACCACCGCCCTGCTTGCCGACGTGCAGCATGAGGAGGCAGGTGCCGTTGTGCTTTTTTTGGGGACGACTCGAAAGTTCACCGCCGGGCGTGAGACCATTGAACTGTACTATGATGCCTACCAAGAAATGGCTACCCAAGAACTCGAGCGCCTTGAGCAAGAAGCCCGCGAGCGCTGGTCGCTCGTCGAGTGCGCTATCGTTCACCGCTTAGGACTTGTTCCGCTCAAAGAAGCCAGCGTTGCGGTCGCGGTTAGCAGTGCCCATCGCGGCGAGGCATTCGAGGCAGGCAAATGGCTCATCGATACGCTCAAGGAGCACGTGCCCATTTGGAAACAAGAACACTGGGCCGACGGCAGCCAAGAATGGGTCCACCCGGGTGCTCCCTCATCGTCTGTGACTGGTGGTGACGCATGAATCGCTCGCCAGAAAATTCGGCTAGCCACTCGACTGGCCCGCTCGTTGATCAGTTCGGCCGCGGCCACACCAATCTACGGCTCAGCGTGACTGATCGCTGCAACATCCGCTGCTTCTATTGCATGCCGGCCGAAAACGTGCAATTCCGCCCGCGTGTAGAACTGCTCACCTTCGAGGAAATGGTGCAGTTTGTTCAAGCCGTCGTCCCACTCGGCATCAACAAGCTGCGACTCACTGGTGGCGAGCCCTTGGTGCGCCGTGGCCTCGCAAGTTTGATTTCGCAATTACGTACGATCCCTGGCCTCGACGACATTGCACTCACGACCAACGGCATTCTGCTGGCTGAGCAGGCAGCCGGCCTGAAAGCAGCCGGGCTCGATCGCTTGAATGTCAGCCTCGACTCGTTGGACGAACAAGTTTTCGAAAAGATCACCCGCCGCACGGGACTCGATGCGGTACTGAAAGGTATCGCCGCTGCCCAAGCAGCCGGCTTTGATAACATCCGCCTCAACGCCATCGCCATTCGTGGCCTCACCGAGAGCGAAATAGTGCCGCTGGGCCGCTTTGCTATCGAACACGGCTTGGAACTCCGCTTCATCGAATTCATGCCGCTAGATGCAGACGGAGCTTGGGAAGAGTCCGATGTACTCACTGGCACTGAAATTCGTCGCACTCTAGAAGCAGAATTCGGAAAGCTCACGCCCGTGCACCGCGACGATCCCAGCCAACCGGCAGTCGACTTTCAATTCGTCAACGGTGGTGGTCGTGTCGGCTTCATCAACCCAGTGAGCGAACCCTTCTGCAGCTCTTGCAATCGACTGCGTCTGACAGCCGAGGGACAAATCCGCAACTGCCTATTCTCCCACGAAGAATGGGACGCCCGAGCGGTGCTGCGAAGTGAGCTTGAACCCGCACAGCGCGAACCGGCAATCCAAGACTTAGTACGAAGCGCAATCGGCGCAAAAGCCAAAGCCCACGGCATTAGCGAAGCCGGCTTCCAGCAACCCGCACGAGCCATGTACCAAATTGGCGGCTAGCCCGCAGTCTTCCCCGATGCAGTTACATACAAGTTTGAAAGTTGGGTAGCACCGACACTTTCTCCTCGTTTCGCTTCACTTTTTTGTGGAATGCTGCAAGGGAGAAGAGTCGGTGTGCGCAGCACAAGAGGATTCGAAGATTGAGTGTAGTGTTTTTAGACCTCTTGCCGCAGGCGGCCCCGACACTTGTCCGAGCGAGCCGCTAGAATAGGCGACCTACAATCCGGACGAAGTGTCGCGGCTACCCGGTCTCTTGGCCCCATACGTTCGCGACTGTATGTGCAACTAACAGAATCTTCACCCATGTCCAACCGCCTCTACTTCGACAACGCCGCCACCAGCTGGCCCAAGCCGGATTGCGTGTACGCGACGATTGATCGCTACCAGCGAGAAGTCGGCGCAGCGGCAGGACGAGGCGGTTACACCGCTGCCGTGGAAGCTCAGCGCATCGTCAGCGCCGCTCGTCGAGGTTGTGCAAAGCTACTCGGCGCCCGTGATCCCGACCGCATCGTCTTCACCGCCAACGGAACCGATGCACTGAATCTGGCAATGCACGGGATTCTCCGCAAACGTGATCATGTAGTCACGACGGTCGCAGAACACAACTCGGTGCTTAGGCCACTTGCTTCCGCTGAGGAGCAACTCGGCGTGTCGGTCGAATTCGTCAACTGCGACGAGCAAGGCTACCTCGATCTCAAACAGCTAGAAAGTACGATCGACGACAGCACCGATCTCGTCGTCGTGACGCACGCCTCGAATGTCACCGGTGCACTGCAACCGCTGAAAGCGATTGCCGCAATCGTCAAGAACTCCCGCGCCCTACTCCTAGTCGATGCCGCCCAAACCGCTGGGCACGTTTCAATCGATGTCGAAGCGCTCGGCATCGACCTCCTCGCAACTAGCGGGCATAAGGGTCTACTCGGACCGCTCGGTACTGGCATCCTCTACGTTCGCGAAGGAATTGAGACGAGGCTCAATCCCACACGCCAAGGCGGCACCGGCGTCGATAGCCAATCGAAACAGCAACCCGACCAGATGCCCGAGCGCTACGAAGCTGGGAATCTCAACGTGCCCGCGATTGCCGGTTTAGGCGCTGCCACCGAATTCCTAATCAGCGAAGGAACAGAAAGAATCGCCGCCCACGAGCAGGAACTCACAAAGCAATTGCTCACCGGGTTAGAAGCAATCCCTGGCGTAAGAGTCTATGGCCCGCCAGCCGGCATGTCGCGGGTGGGCGTTGTGAGCTTCACTGCCGAAGCGTATGATCCACAAGAACTGGCAGCCGCAGTGGATGCCGCCGCCAGTTTGCAATGTCGCGCAGGCCTGCACTGTGCCCCACGCATGCACCAGGCGATCGGCACGCACGAGACAGGCGGAACGGTGCGACTATCCATCGGCTGGGCAACCACTCCCCAGCAAGTCGAAGCCGCGCTTGCCGTCATCGCGGCAGTCGTCGGAACGTAACTCCAGAGAAGTCACACGCATGGGCAAAGCCAAGAGCACCAACAAATCAAACGAGCAGCCCTGGTTCGCCGACGGCTTGAAATTCAAATGCACCGGCTGCGGCGACTGCTGCACCGGCTCGCCTGGGTACGTTTGGCTCAATCAGGCGGAGATCGACGCCATGGCGGGCGAGTTGGAACTGTCTCCCAAGGAATTCGAGCGGCGCTATGTCCGCAACATCGGAATCCGCCGCAGTCTCAAAGAGCTACCCGTGAGCTACGACTGCGTATTTCTTGATGCCGAAACCCGCAAGTGCGAGGTTTATGCAACCCGCCCTCGCCAATGCCGTACGTGGCCCTTCTGGGATTCGAACCTCAAATCGCCTGAGACCTGGCAGGAAACCTGCGAGGCTTGCCCAGGGGCCGGCAAAGGCAAGCTCTACTCTCTAGAGCACATTCAGAGCGAAGCGGCAGTGGTGCACGTCTGAGGGTGCTTAGGAAGCTCCAGAAAAAGCTTGCACACGCTCTAACGCTACCGTTAGCCGACGCCAATTTTGCAAATACCGTGCTCGCCGCGCGATTGCCAGTTCCGGCAATCCTCCGCCAATCATTCAATCTGCAGACTCGATATTCCACGCTGTCGACCTGGAAAACCGCTATAAACTCCACGGCGGGCAAGCTCGTGGGCGAACGATTCGGTACTTAGGTGGCAGCCATCTGCTAGCACTCCGAACGGCAAAAATCCTCGACAACTAGCGATTTTGGTAGTTTTTGCGGATTAGATGAAGTTTGCTGCCTTTCCGGGTCGATGCCCTTCAGTACGGGATATCCTGCTACGCTGCTGCTCGCGGATTCAAGCGAGCAATGATCGGCAAGAGTCGTCCCGGGATGATCTTTGAAAACTTGCTGTCAGAGAGTCCAAGAGGGCCCATCAAAGGCGTCTCAGGGGTGTTTCCCTGAGTGCCAGCGAAGGGCCATTTCTTGACACTAATGCTTACCCCAATTACACTTGGAGCAATTGAGGCGGACACAATCCGGGGCTCATTCGCCTGCCCCGCCCGCACTGATTCGTGCTCTAGGGGGACCTTCGTCGTGACTAAAAAAGAGATCGTAAAGACCATCTCAGAAGAGATCGGTTTGACCCAATTGAAGACGAAGGAAATCGTCCAGAAGACCTTTGATGCGATTGTCGACACGCTCGTCCAGGACGAACGGATCGAACTTCGCAACTTCGGCGTGTTTGAAGTGAAAAAGAGGGCTGCTCGCAAGGCACGGAACCCTCGCACCGGCGAGAAAGTGTTTGTGCCAGAGAAGTTTGTCGTGACTTTTAAGCCCGGCAAGGAGATGGAAGAACGCGTTCGCGAACTCGAACGCAAAGCCAACGAACAAGCAGCCGCAGCGGTCGCCCAAGAGAATGCCGCCACAGGGCCAACCAGTCCAACAACGCCCGGCCCTTCGGCCAACGGAGCACCCTCAGCGAACGGAACCCTAGGTGGGGCAAGTGCTTACGAAGCAGAATCACGCTCAGCAACCTGAGCAGAGTTAACAGAAATCAGCCGCAACGCGTTAGCGTCCGGTTTTGGTGTCGAGGAGAGGTCAGAACCGTGGTCTAGCGCCCGGCGGCTGATCCTCAGCTTTCTGACAGCAACGAGACATGTACAAGCAGAATGGGCCACAGGCTCGCTAAGCAGAGACCAGCACTAGACTTAAGTCGCATTGACGTGAGTTTGGTTTACGCAGCTCAAGGAGGAGCTACCAAGATGAGAAAATGGATCCTTTCAACTCTCGTTGCCATTTCGCTTGCCAGCAATGTTGGCTGCATGATCCCCATCTATAGTGGCGATCCAGTCCGACGCGGCAAGCAGCTCTTCTACACGTCAGAAAATCTGCGTGCCTTCCTGGACGAATGGGAACGCATCTGGTTCCTCGACCAGCCGACGCACCTGACGCCACACAGCACGCACGGCGGCATTATCTAGCAGGTAGCTAAGTCATGCCACAGTCGGGCCCTGTTGGCCCGATCCGTGTTGCCCAACCATGTAGTCTACGAGCAGCCAGCGGTACGCAAACCGTTGGCTGCTTCTGTGCGCTGGCCGCAAGCCAGGACCGGCAGACCAACAACTCGCCACAACTCGATACGGCTGAATGCATAAGCACCGACTATCACTTGACGCTAGATCTCAGCCGTGTGAGACTCGATAAAAATTGATTGCAAACGCTCAAGGCTTGCAACGATTCCTGCCTCTACCCCTCCCTCTAAATCTCTCCAGGATTGCTCCATGCCCACCTTGCGATGTCTCACACTGTCCCTCGCCACATCAGTCCTATTGGCAGTTCCTGCACCAGCCCAAGTGGGCCCTTCGGGACCGATCACTTCGGGCTTCGGCGTGCGGGCTGGCGCTTCGAACTACCAAAATTGCCCCAGCTACTGCAGCGGCGCGGTTGAGTTTGCCAACGATGGGGGCGAGTTTGCTCCTGCGGCTAGTGTCTCAGAGAGTACCTACGGCACCATGCGAGCTTCGGGCTACTATAGCGCTGCAGACACTTACCTCCCAGTACTCAAAGCGTACGCGCAGGCTAGCCCCAGCGGTGGCGGCGGAGCTAGCGCCTCCGGAATTCAGGGCTTTACCTACGAAGGAGCGGGTCCCAAAGAGATCACGCTCAACTACATGCTCGACGCTGTGGTTGACCCAGGAACCGGCGAAGCCAGCGCAACCGCGCGAGTCGGTGCCTACCTCGGCACGAATGTCGAATTCTACACCGATTTCGGAACCCTTTTCTTCGAAGTCGTCCCGGAGGAACAGCATCTGGGCATGACTAGCACGTACATCAACACGGTGGGCGATCATAGCGAGCCCGGCGAACTGGTCTTCACCGTGAATCCCGGAGACAACTTCTACGTCATAGCCGGCCTCAGCACGAGCGTCCGCCGCAGTGGCCTTGCGAATGCTGAGAATACATTCACTGCCAGCTTCGCCGACGCCACCGGGCTCACCGCAGCCAACCCAGTCAGCGTACCGGAACCTACAACGGCCACATTGCTGGCGATTGCCACACTGGCTCTGGTCCGTCGCCGTCGCACTGTCTGAACATAAACCCGAGAGTTACCAACGAGCAGCCAGCGGTACGCAAACCGTTGGCTGCTTCTGTGCGCTGTAGCTCGGTGCCTCCGGCCTGAGCACCACAGGTTCGCTTAACAACAAGGTCAGGAGTCTTGCCTAGCACAGTGGCTCAGCTGATTAGAGCGGCACATCAACCCTACTCAGCCTGGAAGGCCGAGCTACTTTCCCACGCGATTTCAGCCAGCAAATCTGTTAGAATTGGTGTGCTAAATTAGCTCGCTCCGGCGCATTCTGCCCATGCACTGGAAGACGGACTCGTACCGCAGAGTTTTGCTCGGCGGCGACTACAGCTGAGCAAAAGTCGCCGGAGCACTCGTGGGCCATTTGCCATAAGTCGTTATTCGGCCAGCATTAACAAACAATGCGCACACATAGTTTCGGGGACTTTTGCTCACAAAAACACAACTTACGTGCAAAAAGCAAAGGTCGGTTGACGACACAGACACTGAACTTGGATTGAATTTTTGAACACGGCCATCGAAAACACGAACTCTATCGCACCACCCGAGGTTGATCTGTCCGTCCAGCTCGGGCGCTTGCACCTGACTAACCCTGTCATGGTCGCATCGGGCACGTTTGGCTATGCGCGGGAAATGGCCCATCTGGTCGACCTCTCACGTCTGGGAGGCATTCTCCCCAAGACGGTCACCAAACAGGAGCGACAAGGCAACGCTCCTTGGCGCACCATCGAAACTGCCGCGGGCATGCTCAACTCAATTGGGCTCGACAACGACGGCATCGACGCCTTTCTCGAAAACCATCAGCCTTACTTGACCACGTTGGGCACTGCCATCGTCGTGAGCATTGCCGGACGCACCCAAGATGAATTTGTTGAAATGTGCCAGCAACTGGACGGTGTGCCGGGTGTGGCTGCGATTGAACTCAACATCTCTTGCCCCAATGTTTCCGGCGGAGTCGACTTCGGTACCGATCCAAACATGTGCGAGCAGCTCGTAGCAGCCTGCCGCGGAGCGTGCGAGTTGCCGATCCTTGCCAAACTCACGCCCAACGTCACCAGCATCCAGGACATGGCCCGTGCCGCTTCAGCTGCCGGGGCAGACGCCCTCTCCCTTATCAACACTTGCCAAGGCATGGCCGTCGATTGGCGCGGAAGAAAACCCATGCTGGGTAACGTCATCGGCGGGCTCAGCGGCCCGGCGATCAAGCCCATCGCTTTGCGTTGCGTTTACCAAGCCGCCCAGGTAGTTGATACGCCGATCATCGGCATCGGCGGCATCGCCACGTTGGACGATATGATGGAGTTCCTGGTTACTGGCGCCTCAGCGGTTCAACTCGGGACTGTGAACTTCTACAATCCAACCGTGTCGATGACTTTGCTCGATGCTCTGCCCGCAGCGCTGGCGGAACTTGGTGCGAAGAGCGTCGCTGAAATTGTTGGCACGCTTCGGGTCTAATAAAACATGGTCGGGACGACCGCGGCTAACATCAAAACAATCATCAATTTTCAATCATAAATCTAAAATCCCACCATGCGCGTACTTAGCGGCATCCAACCCACCGGCCGATTTCACTGGGGTAACTACTTCGGAGCTATCCAACAGTACATCGCCCTGCAGGACGAGGACGAAGCGTACTACTTCATCGCCAACCTGCACGCGCTCACCACGATTCGCGACAAGGAACATCTGAGCCAACTCACCTACGATGCGGCTCTCGACTTGTTGGCTTTAGGACTCGATCCGGCTCGGGCGATTTTGTTCGTGCAGTCCGACGTTCCTGAGGTAAGCGAGCTGTGCTGGTTGCTGATGACCGGCACACCAATGGGCTTGCTGGAACGCTGCCACGCCTACAAAGACAAGAAGGCAAAGGGTATGGCAGCCGACGCGGGACTGTTCACCTACCCTGTGCTCATGGCAGCTGACATTCTGGCTTACGATGCCGATGTTGTGCCCGTGGGGGAAGATCAGGTGCAGCATATCGAAGTCTGCCGTGACCTCGCCGGTAGTTTCAATCACAAGTTCGGCGAAGTGTTTACGATGCCGAAGCCGCAACTGCTCGACGGCTCTGCCAAAGTGCCGGGTCTCGATGGTGAGAAAATGAGCAAGAGCTACGACAACACCCTGGAAGTGTTTGAGGAGCTAGGTCCGCAAAAGAAAAAGATCATGCGAATCGCCAGTGATTCGCGTCCGATGGAGGACTCCAAAGAACCTGAAGGCGACGTGCTGTACCAACTGTATTCGCTGGTGGCGACGGATGCCGAACGCGAGGAGATGGCCGCCATGTACCGTAAAGGTGGCTTTGGTTATGGAGACGTGAAAAAGTCGATCGTGGCAGCAGCAAACCAATACTTTGGCGCAGCCCGAGAAAGTCGCCAAGATTGGGAGTCTCGCCCCGACGATGTGCGAGATGTACTTGCCGATGGAGCGAAGAAAGCACGTGCCAAAGCGGGCGAAGTGCTGCACAGAGCCCAAGAAGCCTGCGGCCTCAAACTGAGTTAGTCGCAAAGGAAACAAACCACATCCCCTAGCCCCCGGCGCAAGCCGTGGGGTTCGAACAACAGAAATGATTCCGCTTCCAACCCCGCGGCTTGCGCCGGGGGCTAGGGGGTGGATTCAGTCTTCAATCGCAAATCGTCAATCATCGATTTCTCATGGCAATCATTGGCATCGGAACCGACATCACCGAATGCGGCCGCATCGGCAGAATGATCGAGCGGCACGGCGAATTGTTCATCACACGCGTATTCACCGAGCACGAGATCAACTACTGCGTCACCAAGAAGGCCGCCTTGCAGCACTACTCAGGGCGCTGGGCCGCCAAGGAGGCAGTGCTCAAGGCGCTGGGCACGGGTTGGCGGCAAGGCATCAGTTGGCGTGATGTGGAAGTGCGAAACCTCAGCAGCGGCGGGCCAACCATTCGCCTTTACGGCGGAGCTCGAGAAGTGGCCGATAAATTGGGTATCGAGACCATGCACATCAGCATTTCCCATAGCCGCCACTATGCCACCGCACAGGCCGTGGCCGAAGGAGCGCCGGGCATTTAGAGGCGGTCTTACTTGGTGGGGCGTGAGGAATAATTCTCAAAGAATTTTGGGAGTTCGCGGAACTCTCCCAGCGCCGCAGGGTTAGAATCGCCTACAGATACGCCGCTGGCGTGCGCCAACTCCCCCTCCTACGAGTCCTGTGGAGTCGAAAGAACATGCGAATCATTACATTAAGTGCTACTGCTTTCCTTGCAATCACACTCTTGGCTATCCAAGGTGCCGTTGCTCAGCCACCGTCGCGGGACGACGAATTTGGCGAATCCAACCGCAGGGGTCCTGGTGATCGTCCTGGTGGAACCTATGAGGAGGGAGCGGGACGAGAACGTCGCGGCGAAGGAGGCCCCCGAGGGGGGGAATTCCGAGGTCGTGGCCGTCCCCAGAATCTGATCTTCGAAGCGCTCGACTTGAACAGCGATGGGGAGATTTCAGCGGTTGAGCTTCGCAAAGCGGCAGCGGCACTCAAGAAGCTAGACAAAGACAAAGACGGCACGATCACGCTAGCCGAGGTTACGCCCGAAGGTGGTCCAGGCAGGCGCGGCGGGCGTGGCGGCGATCCACAGCAATTTGTCACGCGTATGATGGAGAACGACAAGAACGGTGACGGCAAGCTCACACCGAACGAAGTCCCGGAGCAGTTGCTACCGATGCTCCAAGGCGGCGATAAAAATGGCGACAAGGCGATCGACGCCGAAGAGCTTGCTGCCATCGCAGAAGCTCAAGGCGGACGCGGCGGCGGACGAGGAGGTCAGCGGGGAGGACAAGGAGGCGGTGATCGTGGTCAGGCGGCTGAGCAAATGATCCAACGTAGCGATAGCAACAACGATGGTCGCCTCACTCCAGATGAAGTGCCTGAGAGGATGCGCCAGATGCTGCAAGGTAGCGACACCAATGGCGATGGTTCTCTCGACGCAGCCGAATTAGGAGCCGCCATGGAGAAAATGGGGCAGCGACGCCGCGGAGCAGAG
This sequence comes from Adhaeretor mobilis, assembly GCF_007741515.1. Lineage (GTDB taxonomy): Bacteria > Planctomycetota > Planctomycetia > Pirellulales > Lacipirellulaceae > Adhaeretor > Adhaeretor mobilis. Next base: position 2,230,690 of record NZ_CP036263.1, on the reverse strand, counting down.
GGTGGTGGGCGTGGTGCAGGGGGTCCTGAGGGCCGTGAGGGTCGTCAGCGTCGCCCCGAGTGACCGCTTGCTGCAACCAACGAATTACAACGGGGGAGGGGGCCGTTAGGTCCCCTTCTTCGTTCCCTTTTTCTTAGTTGTTCCCTTCTTCTTGGTCGTCGACTTTTTCTTAGCAGGAGTCTTTTTCTTGGTCGTCGATTTCTTCTTGGCAGCTTTCTTTTTGGCTTTCTTCTTTTTCTTCGGGGCAGGTCCCTTGGCGGCCTTTTCGGCGAGCAGGTCCACCGCTTCGTCGAAAGTAATTTCCTCAGGCATCATGCCCTTACGCAGTGAGATATTGGTTGTGCCGTCGGTGATGTAAGGGCCGAAGCGACCGTCGAGAATCTGCACCGGTTTTTCAGTTACTGGCGAAGGCTTATCGTACACTTTCAGAGGCGGTTTCTTAGCTGCACCGCGGCCACGTGTTTTGGGTTGGGAGAGCAACTCGACCGCTTTTTCGAATGTCACGTCCAGCGGGGAAATGCCCTCAGGGAGTGAGCGAGTCTCGTCGCCACACTTCACATACGGTCCATACCGTCCGTTGTGCGCTAGAATCGGCTGGCCACTGCGTGTGTCAGGCTTTTCTTTGCCTTCTTTGTCCTTCACCGGCGGCACCACGGCATGGTTGCCTAAGTCGCGTGGCAGGGTGAGCAGCTTGAGCGCTGTTTCGAGATCGATGCTCTCAGGCTCCATGCCTTTGAGCAGTGACGCGTTCTGCGGCTTCTCGTCCTCGTTGTCGGGGTCACCACGTTGGATGTAGGGCCCGAAACGACCTGTCTTCAGGTAAACCGGCTTTTTGGTTTCTGGGCACACGCCCATCGGCTCGTCAGCCAACTGAGCTTGGTCGAGCAGCTTGAGAGCCATCTCGATGGTGACCTCATCGGGGCAAGTATCTTCCACCAACGAGGCGGTCCGATCGCCCTGTTCGATGTACGGCGAGTAGCGACCCACGCGCACGTAGATGTCTTCGCCATCTTCCGGTTTGCCGATGTAAATACGACTGATTGCGGCCGGATCGATCTCGTCGATCTTATTCTCTAACTGCTTCTTGAGGCCCGGCTTGCCGTTGCCGAAGTAGAAATTCTCCAAATATTGCAGCTGCTTCTCTTCGCCACGACTGATCGAGTCGAGGTCGTCCTCCATCTGAGCGGTGAACTGATAGTCCACGAGCCCGCCGAGGTGATCTTCCAGCAAGCGAACCACCGAGAATGCCACCCAGGTGGGCACCAACGCGCTGGCCTTCTTGAACACGTAATTGCGTGCTTGAATCGTATCGATAATCGACGCGTAGGTACTCGGGCGACCGATGCCTCGTTCTTCAAGCGCCTTGGTAAGCGACGCTTCGCTGTAACGGCCGGGCGGCTGGGTGATATGCTCTTTGGCTTCCAGGTTCACACAGCTCAGCAGTTCGCCTTCTTCCACGCTTGGCAAGACTTTTTCCTGATCGGCAAGCACCGCGTTGGGATCGTCAGAGCCCTCGACGTAAGCTCGCAAGTATCCGGGGAAATCAATCGTCTTGCCGCTAACGGTGAACTTGCAGCCTTCGCCCTCGATGGTGATCGCAATCCTGCGGCCGCGAGAGTCCGACATCTGACTGGCGATCGTCCGTTTCCAGATGAGGTCGAACAGACGGAACTCATCCGTGTTGAGCTTGCTCTTCATCGCTTCCGGCAAGCTGAACGGGTGGCCGGCTGGGCGAATCGCTTCATGAGCTTCCTGAGCGTTCTTGACCTTGCCTTTGTAGATCCGTGGCTCTGCAGGCAAGTAGTCCTTGCCGTAGGTTTCGTCCACCAGTTTGCGGGCATCCTCGATAGCAACCTTCGCAAGGTTGGTCGAGTCAGTACGCATGTAAGTGATGTGACCGTTTTCGTACAGGCTTTGCGCCACCTGCATCGTGCGACGTGCCGTGAAGTTGAGTTTACGATTGCACTCTTGTTGGAGTGTGCTTGTCGTGAACGGCGCATAGGGCTTCGTACTGTAAGGCTTTTCTTCGACCTTAGTGACACGGAACTCACCACTGCGGATTTTCTCGGCCAAACTTTGAGCAGCTGCCGCGTCCATGTGATGGAAGTCGTCCGACTTCAGCTTGCCAGTGTTGGAATCGAAATCCTTACCGGCAGGGATTTTCTTGCCGTCCACCGAGACGAGCGTCGTTTCCAGTTGTTGCTTGTCGCTCTTGGCGAAAGTGCCAAGCAAATCCCACCAACTACCCGACACAAACGCCATGCGTTCGCGTTCGCGTTGAACGATCAACCGCACGGCGACGCTTTGCACACGGCCGGCAGATAGCCGTGGCTTCACTTTTCGCCACAATAGCGGCGAGACTTCGTAACCGAACAGCCGATCAAGAATGCGACGAGTTTCCTGAGCTTGCACTAGGCCTTGGTCTACCTCGCGCGGCTCGGCGAGAGCTTCGTCGATGGCGCTCTTGGTGATCTCGTGGAATACGAGTCGATGTACCGGAACTTTGGGCTTGAGCAATTCCAGCAGATGCCAACTAATGGCTTCCCCTTCGCGATCTTCATCTGTCGCGAGGTACAAAGCGCTGGATTTCTTCAGTTCATCCTTGAGCATCTTAATGTGTTTGGTCTTGCCCGGCGGCACGACGTAAATGGGCTTGAAGCCATCGTGCACATTTACGCCTAGACTGGCCCACTTCTCTCCCTTGTATTTGGCGGGAATTTGGGCGGCGCCTTGGGGCAGATCTCGCACGTGGCCGATACTCGCTTCCACGCGGTACCCCTTGCCCAGGAACTTGCCAATGGTGCGCGCCTTAGCCGGTGATTCTACGATCACAAGCGCTTGGCCGGAGGATGCTTCTTTTTTCTTCGCCATAACTATTGGGAGGGGTGTGCTGAGGGTCTTAGGGAGTGCTCTGCTATGTTCTGCGTTGGCTTAGTTTGCTGCCCATGTTTGTGTTATCTGTTATCTGGCTGCTCTCAGTATTATCTGATTGGCAGGGCTGCTTTCGTGAGGGAAGTCACCCTAGCTTGCGTCATCGGTCTAAACCATATGAGCGTTCGCTCACAATCGAATCGCGATGCCTTTCAGGCCAACAGTGCTCGTGCGAGCAACTATCGAGGCACCAAATTGGACCTAGAAGCCACTATTCGAGACTTCTGAAATCGCCCACACTACTGATTGGGATTGCATTTACGTCAATCTCACCTAGAATCACGCGATTACCGGCACCAAGCTAAGCCAGCTCTATGAGCAAGCTTGCATCGTAAACCGGACTGATCAATCAATACTTAGCTGCGGTGCGAATTGTCAACCCTTCGCCCGACCAGATTTTTCAAATTAGGATGCTCACATGGCGAGCTCGTTTGGTATTTTCCGCAAGCACCAGAAGGTTTTTATGGCCATCGCGGCCGTGCTTTGCATGATTATTTTTGTGTTCGCCAGCGCGCTAGACGGTAGCGGTTCGAGCGGTGGGCGAGGTGCGACAAACCAGGTGGTGGCCACTTGGGATGAGGGCAGCATCGATGAAAACAGGCTGCAAAACCTCGTCGAGCAACGAAATATCACCAACGAATTCCTGCGTCGCGTCTACTTCACCACCACGGAAGTTGAAGAACAACAGTCTCCGCCTCAACCGATATTTCTAATGAACGTCGAGGGCATGCCCGCCATCCAAATGCAGGGGCAGGCTATTGATTTGGAAGTGATGAGTGAAGTGGCTCAGAAAGCAGGACTCTCGGTCACCCCCGGTATGGTCACGCAGTATATCCAGCATTGGAGTCGTGGTCGTGCGGACAGCGATCGCATTAAGGAAATCTTCGAAAGCCTAGGCCGTGGGCGCGGGCGGACTACAGAAAAAGTGGTGTACTCCACGTTGCAAAAGTTACTTCTCAGCTACCATTTCCGTAAGAGCTACGAAGATCCCTCGCTCGTCATGCTGCCAGTAGATCGCTGGGACAATTGGCGGCGGGTGAACGAGCAAGTCTCCGTACAAGCTGCTGTCCTGCCAATTGAGGACTTTCTGGCCGATGTGCCGGAGCCGACTGATCGTCAATTGAAGGATTACTTCGAGCAGTACAAGGATCGCAACTCCAATGTACGCGACTCGGTGCAGGGCCGCATCATGCCAGCCCGCGAGCCGGGCTTCGCCTCCGCACCGCGGGTGCGCCTGCATACGCTCAAAGCGAGCCCCGTGGATTGGCGTAAAAAGTTCCTGGACGAAGTTTCCGACAAAGATGTCGAAAAGTTCTACGAGGACAACAAAGACTTGCAATTTGTGAAGCCCGCAGGCAGCGACGACGAAGAAGAGGAAACCTCTGAGGACTCTTCCGAAGACGAAGCTTCCGAAGAAGATGTCGCCATGCCTAATGTAGACGAAGCCGATAGCGACGGCGAAGACAAGCCAGAGAGTGTGTCCGAGGAATCTGAAGCGGAAGAATCTGAAGAAATTGAAGAGGAGTCAGACGCCGAAGAGACCACAACCGTATCTGAGGAAACGACTTCCGGCGAAACGGTCACAGACGAGTCCGAAGCCGAGGAGACAGTCACAGAAACCATAGAGACTGCTACTGATGAATCCGTGAGCGAAGAAGAGGAGGAGGAAGAGGAAGTAGTCGAAGAGACAACCGTGGAATCAGGCTCTGATACCTCGGAAACTGAAGAAGTTAGCGACGACGTTGAAACCACAGAGGGCGACACTGAACAGGGCGACGGCCGCTATGGACCCACGGAATATGTGGCACTCGACAATAAACTGCGAAACGAAATTCGCGAATATCTAGCTGGTGTCAAAGCAGCGGAGGCGGTGCAAACCGCCATGGAGAATGCGGAGCAAGAGCTCTCCAATCAATTCATTTCCTACGGCATTGCCCGAGTGACCGCTGAAGAAAAAGGCGAAGACCCGCCCGAGGTTCCATCGCTTCTGAAAAACATGAAGCCGCTAGGTGAAAAGTACGACCTTGAGTTCGAGAAGCTCGCCATGATGACCCAGGCCGAGCTGGCAGAGAATACGCTGGTCGGACCTAGTCGTGAGGTGTCTGGCGAGCAACGCCCGGTAGCCCTGTTTGCTTTCAATGGCTCGGATCTCTACGAGCCGATCATGACGAGCGAGCAAACCAGCCAGCCAATGTATAGCAACTTCTACCTCGTGGTACGCGTCGAGGAAGAACTACGCGAGGAACCCGTATTCGCAGACGTTCGTGAAGAGGTCCTAGATGCCTGGAAACGCAACGAGGCAATGAAACTGGCCGAGGCTAAAGCCGACGAATTGGCCGCAGCTTACGAGAAGTCGGAAGAAACTTTCTTCGAGTTCTTTGACTCTAAGAAGATTGCCGTAGAAACCACCGACCCGTTCGCGTGGTTGACATTCCAGCCCAACACGGCCGGTAGACGCCCCCCGGTGATTAGCGAGGTACCGGGCATCGAGAACGCCGGTGAAGAGTTCATGGAAACCGTCTTCTCGTTAAAAGACGAAAAAGCCGCTGCCACGATGAATCACGACCACTCAGCAGCGTACGTGGTTAAGATCCACGGCCGTGAGCGAACCCAAGACCAGCTTCGCAGTATGTACCTGATCGAAGCAAATAGCTGGTTGGGCCAGAACTCCATGCTGCAGGCCGATCGCCAAAAGTTCACCAGTAGTGTTCAAGAGCGAATCAAAGAACGCATCGGGTTCGAATTCAACGAAGAGTGGATGGAACAGGCGAACGAACGCGAGTAGCAGAAAAACTCATACTTTGCCGGGAAACGAGCCACACGTGCAACGTCACCGTTAGCCGCCGAGCTTGCTCGACGTGGAGTCCCCAACAGGTTGGATCACCCGCGGCGACCAAGGTCGTCGGCTAACGGCCCCATCGCCTACCCCTGATTATCAGGCTTCAAGACGATCGTCGAGAGCGGCGGCAGTGTTAGTTCTAGCGAGAATGGTCGGCTGTGGCTTTCCATGTCGTCGGCGGTCACACCTGGGTAGTTGCCCACGTTGCTGCCGCCGTAGTACGCTGAGTCGGTATTGAGAATCTCACGATACCATCCGCCTGAGGGAACACCAATGCGATAATTCTCTCGCACCACAGGCGTGAAGTTGTGGATTACGACGGTGAAATCGTTGGGGTCCTTCGCACGCCGCACGTAGGCCAAGATGCTGTCGGCATGATTATGACTGTCGAGCCATTCGAAGCCAGTGTGCTCGAAATCGACTTCGTGCAGCGACTTTTCCTCACGATACACCCGGTTCAAATCGCCCACGAGCTTCTGCACGCCCTGATGGGTTTCCCACTCCAAGAGGTCCCATTGCAGCTCACTGTTGCAGTCCCACTCCTCCCACTGGGCAATCTCGCCGCCCATGAACATCAGCTTCTTGCCGGGATGCGTCCACTGGTAGCCGTACAACAATCGCAGGTTCGCAAAACGTTGCCAGAGATCGCCAGGCATTTGGTCGAGCATCGAGCCCTTGCCGTGGACCACTTCGTCATGCGAGAACGGCAGAGTGAAGTTTTCCGTGAAGGCGTAGATCAACGAGAAGGTTAGCTCGTCGTGATGGTACTGGCGGTGGATTGGCTCGTGCCGCATGAATTGCAGCGTGTCGTTCATCCAGCCCATGTTCCACTTGAGGCTAAAGCCCAATCCACCCACGTAGGTCGGTCGCGAGACGCCACCCCAGGCAGTTGATTCCTCGGCAATGGTCAGCGTGCCCGGATGCTGCAAGTGACACTGCTCGTTGAATTCCTTGAGCAGCGAAATCGCTTCCAGGTTCTCGCGGCCGCCGTATTGGTTCGGGACCCAATCACCATCTTCTCGGCTGTAGTCGAGGTAGAGCATCGAGGCGACCGCATCCACACGCAGCCCATCGATGTGGTACTTGTCGAGCCAAAACAGTGCATTGGAGGTCAGGAAGTTGCGGACCTCGTTGCGTCCGTAGTTGAATACCTTGGTGCCCCAGTCAGGATGCTCGCCCTGGCGTGGGTCGGCATGCTCGTAGAGGGCCGTGCCATCGAAATTTGCTAGCCCGTGGCCATCTTTTGGAAAGTGAGCAGGAACCCAGTCGATGAGCACGCCGATGCCATTCTGATGGCAGTGATCGACAAAGTACATGAAGTCTTCAGGCGTGCCATAGCGACTGGTGGCGGCATAGTAGCCGACCGTTTGATAACCCCAACTACCCGTAAATGGGTGCTCGCTAATGGGCATCAACTCAAGATGCGTGTAGCCCAACTCTTTGCAGTAGTCAACCAACTGGTGGGCTAGGTCGCGGTAGTTCATCCACTGGCCGTCGCCATTGCCTGTGCCCTCGTGATTCTTTCGCCAACTGCCTAAGTGAACTTCGTAGATCGACTGTGGCGCGTCGAGAGCGTTGGCACCTTCGGCACGCGTGTCGATCCACTCCTTGTCACCCCATTGGTAGTCGTCGAGCGATGTGACGATATTGGCTGTGCGGGGCGGAACTTCTGCGGCAAAGCCGTAGGGGTCGCACTTCTCCAGGATGTTCCCATTGTTCTTGAGCGAGTACTTGTAAAGCAGCCCCACATCGACACCCGGCAGGAATAGCTCCCAGACGCCCGTGGGGATATGCTTCCGCATGGCATGCTTGCGGCGGTCCCAGTCGTTGAACTCGCCGATGATGCTGATACTCTCGGCATTCGGGGCCCAGACGGCGAAGTTCACGCCTTTGACGCCGTCTATTTCGCGCAGATGGGCACCAAGTTTGTCGTAACTCTGCCAGTGGCGACCTTCGCCCAACAGGTACAGATCGTAATCCGTGAGCAGGGGCGGGAACGCGTAGGGGTCGTGCGAGGTCTCTTGTTTGCCGGAATTCTTCATAGCTTTGAGTTGGTAATTGAGTCCAAGTGCTTGATTGTTGATTTCTGGCGAGGTTATTGCCTCGAAAATCCCCGCGGGATGGATGCGCCGCATAGGCTGCGAGCAGCCCTCGTGGGGATCGACCAGCCACATCTGCTGGGCATCGGGTTGGAAGGTTCGTACCGCCAGGGCCTGCCGTCCTCCCTCGGTGACCTCGTGAGGCCCCAACACGGCGTGCGGATTCGCGTTGTACCCGTGAATCACTGATCCGAGAGCGCTAACGTCAACTTGAGTATGCACGACGACTTATCCTGAATGCTTGTTGTACTGGAAAAGCAGCGTCAATGCTGCTGAAAATCGGCTCGGAGGGACAAAACGCCCGCACCGAGCTCCTGAAGTGTATTGGCTTGAATATTCCCTAATTCGCTGCCATGCTTGAGGTTGCGATTGATCCGAGGCTCTCCGAGGCCCTTCGCAATCGCTCTTTAGCAGCCACCACGAGTCCTGGGCTATGAGGCGAGTCGATCCGCCTCTGACGCCGAGTCCTGCGATTTCGTACCGGGACTTCTCCAGCGACGCTCGCGGCGATCTTGTATTGGGGCGTCTTGGCTGTCGTCTCAGTGCTGGTTGTAGCGGCCTGTTCTGGGGCCTGTTCACCCGCCGCATCGAATGCAGTGCCGAACTGCCAAAGTCGGCAATCCATGTCATGGAACTTGAGGGCACCGTCCACTCGCCGCCACAAGTCGTCGTCGCGCACCGGGCGCAGCTTACCGAAGCGTTCCCACTTCCACTGCCGCTCTCGCCATTGGGGCAGGCCTCGCTTGAGGCCTCGGCTCACGTAGCGGCTCTTAGTGACTAGTGTCACTCTGGCAGGGCCGTCGAGCGATTCTAAGGCTCGCACGACGGCTAACAGCTCAAGTCTCTCAGGACAAGCCGTAGACTCGACCCCATTGGCGGAGAAGCGTCGATTGGTCAGCACGTCCTGAAGGACAAACCTCCAAATGGCTACGTCTTGTTCATCTCGACTCGCTTCGGAGAAGAGCAGGTAATGCGTCGGGGAGGTCATCATCGGTGTTTCGCCCAGTCTGGCGAGTTGCATAGCCGGGGGAGGAAGTTTGGCGATGTCTCGCGGATACGCCTTGCTCACCAAGTCCCTGGGAGCAACAGCAGTGGGACAATCCATCGGAGACGCAAATCCGTCGCGTAACCATCAAGGACGCTCGCCTTGACTAAAAGAAGACATCGGCACGCTTTGCGCAGTCACTCCAGATTAACATGTGAAATGCTAGCAAAAAGTTGACGGGCGGTTGTTGGAGATGTGGCTGGAATGGGCGAAACGAGTTCCGGCAAGGCCTACCGACGGGTCTCGCGTGTGCCACTGTTGGGGCAAGCCAGCAGTGGCACTCTAGCAGCTAGCCTGCTCACTTAGGCTCGACGACGCTTGCTGAGCCAGCGATGCCGCGAAAAGCGCCGATGATCTGGTTGTTCCCTGCTGCGCTCACGTGATAGTGGTAACCGCGAACGTCATCGTAGTGCCCGCTGCACTCGTCCAAGCCTTTGGGCTCTTTCTCGTCTTCGTCCAAGTGGGCATAAATGCCAAAGCCGTCCAAAGCGTAGCCGATCAACGGCGCGTGACCGTCTGCTTGCTCGATCTCTTTGGTTTTGCCAGTGGCCGCATGGTAGTGATATCCGGCGTGCGGATTGACGTGTCCGCCTGAATGATCAAACGGGGCGATCGTGTGAGCTTTGATGATCATGTGAATGGGCGCTGGCGGATCGTACTTGACGCCGTTGAACGCTACCCCCACAGGACCATGTCCGTCGCCGACTCGATGGGGATCGGTCGCGATCGACCGATAAACGGGATTCACAGGAATGACGTAAACGTTATGGTTGCTCTTCCACCCAACAACATCAGGGGGACACTCGACAGCGTGATTGTGGTAGCGAGGATCAACGTTGGGTCGCGCGGCCAAATCAAACGCTTCTTTGGTGTCGGTGACTTTGATACTGCCATCTTCGCGCACGAGATTCCACTGCGGGTCGTCATAGAGCTCGTCCAAGTGAGCAACGAATTCGCCAGAGACATCGTAGACATGGCCGTCCTTGATCCAAATGCCACCCTTTTCCTTGCCGTCGGTCACATGCTTGGGCGCCCACGGGCCGATCTCGTGATCCGAGGGAACAGCCTTCGTCGTAACGACGTAGCACTCGGCTTTGCTGCCGTCGCTAAGCGTTCGCATTTCCTTCTTGATAGGCTCGATCAGGCTATCGGCAATGAAATGGTCGGGGTTGACCGGCTGAACGACTTTCTGAGCAACCGTTTCCCCCTTGGGGCCACAACCGAGGCTTAGAACTGCCGAGCCTAATAGCAGGCACCAAAAGGGATAACTAGGTATGCAGTAATTGGTCATTTCGGTTCTCCTGAAATTCGCAGATTGTATTCGCATTCATTCACGCTAACCTTCCACCACCTCGCCCAGGATTTCCGGCAAATCCCCACAGCCACGTACCTCCTCCGCCAACCGCGGATGAACAAACAGCCGTACCATTTTCACGTGATCATCGAACTGCTCCTTCGCCAGCGTCCTTACGACCGGCGAAATATCTCCTAACCGCCGGTAGGAATTTGACTTCGCATCGAAGACTTCCATTTCGAACTGCACCTCTAACTCAACCGGAGGAGCGTCAATCAACAACTCGTGCGGCTCGATCGTGCAACCCAGCTTGCTGCTAAGCCGCTCAGCCAATCGCTGTGAAGACTTCACCAACTCACTGAACGGCTGGTGCGCAATTTTCTGAAATAGCTCGGGGGAATCGAACGAGCTATATTGAGCGACCCGCTTATAGAGACGGCGTTGGGGGCCGAAGAGGCCGTCGATGAGCGCCTCGCTCGGCGTGCCAGCCGTCGCGGCCAGCAGTGCATCAGTCATGGAACTGTCGGTCAGGGTGAGCATGCTTTTCAGGGCGGCGTGTTCACGGGCCTCGTAGTACCCGCGTTGCAACATCGCAGTGGCGGAACGTACTGCATGGTGCCAGTAGACCTCGCTGAACATCACATAGCGGGCAAAGACCATCATCTCGGCAGCGGTTTTCCCTTTCGTGGAAATCGCGATTTTCTCGCCTGACTCGTTCATACACAGGCTTTGCATCAGCCGTCGCGAGTCGAAGTTCTGCCCGTAGGGCACGCCCGCGTGCAGGCTGTCGCGGCGCAGGTAGTCGATCTTGTCCACGTCAATCGGCCCGCTGAGCATACTACCTACCGTCCGCTCGGCCGCGTTTCGTGGCTTGCCGCTGAGTAGATGCAGAATCTCGCCCGGGCTGATTCCCCAGTCTTCTTTGAGTGCCTTTGTGAGACCGGCTTCTTCCAATTGCGTAGCCGCTGCTTCTTCATGGCTGGGCAGGTTCTTCAGTCCGATATCCTCAATCGGATGGCAAAACGGCCAGTGTCCAAGGTCGTGCAACAATGCGGCAACCAGAAAACGCTCTGCCATCGGCTCATCGACCACTTTGCAAAAACGCTCGTCGCGGCACAGACGGTCAAGAAATTGCAACGCCGTGCGATACACGCCAAGGGAGTGCTCGAATCGCGAATGCCGGGCAGCTGGGTAAACGTGCCCTACTAGACCCAACTGACTGATCGAAGCCAAGCGGCGGAAAGGTGCCGTGTCGATTAAGCGTTGCACGCGTGGTGTGACAGGCACATCGGTCTCGGGCGGAATACGAATGACGCTGCTTCCGCCCCGCAGCGCAACAACCTCCGGGATCTTATCGATGCCGTTCATGAGCCCAAGATGCCACTTGGCCAGTCCATACCAGGCAACAGAGTTAACCCCATAATGAGCCGCAGCAGCGCGGTTGCCACTATGTAGAGGGCGTAGTGAAAGAAGGCTGAAAAGGGTTCGAGATCGAAACACACAAACGCGGCGAATGTACCCATGAGCATAATAGGCACGGTCAGCCCCACCAGGGGCACCATCTCTAGCCCTGTCTGCCAAGAATCTTCGTCAAAGATTTGACCGCCCACAAAAATGAACACGCCCCACAGTAATGCGTAAACCAAGCCGCACGATAGACAGCGGATGTAGAGTGCGGAGCCTTCGTAGCTGCCTAGTTCATCGTCCTTCAGGAATGAGTAGCCTGCGTACGCGATCGGTGGCCCAAGCAGAATCGCCCCGGCAGTGAGCACGTAGATAGTCATCTCGCCCAGGTCGCTAAAGCGGGCGAGCAGTGCGATGGCGAGAGTCATCACTACGGTGCCGATGATCACCACTAGCATATTCATGCCGAGCTTCGTCTCGGTACGAGCGATCGGCTTGAGAACCGAGCGACCTTTGGAATCCTTGGCGCCCGCTTCGAGCTCCGGCGCATGGATGATCACCTCATCACCGGCCGCAGGGATTTCGATGGGGCCTTTGCACTTGGGGCATGCCCCCGTCTTGCCAGCGTGCTGATCGCCTACCTTGAAGCGTGTATGACATTTAGGGCAGATTACATTAATCGGCATGAGGTAGGCTCTGCGAAGAGAAGGGATCTGGGTAGAGAAGGCGTTTCAGAGTGGAGCTCCTAGTTTCGACAGCAGTGGGAGCTGAGTCAACCGACGCGCCCGGGGAATCGAGCACGAAACCACCAGGATTCCGCTGCTGCTCCGATGTGCCCGACGCTAGCGAGTACGGCTCAATCTTGAAACGACATTACTCATACGCTTTGAGATCGTCTTCGGTGAGTGCGATGAATCCCTTGTTGGCGAGCGTATCGGACGCCATGTCAATATTGTCTACCATGAGGGCAACCGCCGGACGTCCATTGGGGCCGGGCAGCAGTGGATAGACTTGCGTGATGTTAATCTCTGCCTGCAGCAGCGCGGTACAAACCTGCAACATCGGTTGGTGGCTATCGGGCAATTCCACGCCAATGAGGTCGGACTCGACAATCGGTAGCCCAGCCCGTTCTAGTACTTCGCGCCCTTGCTCAGGATCACTCAGCAAGAATCGAGCGACAGCGTATTCAGTGGATTCAGAAATCGTCAGCGCCACGATCCGCACGCTACTGCCTTCGAACCGCCGGACAACTTCCAAGAGCTGGCCCACGCGGTTCTCAAGAAAGACGGTGAACTGCCGGATAGAGGGATAGCCCCGCCCACGCATGGTGAGTAGATCGACTCCCTCGCCTTCATCAGAACCCAACATTGCATGATCCTCCTTGGCGGCCTGCTTGCTAGAACTGCGGCAATACATTGCCAGCCTTAAATTACCCAAACCGCGGGTCGCACACAATATAAGCCCACCGCGTAGCCGCTGCAACGTGAAGTGCATCTCACGGCAGCAGCTCTAGTTCAAGCAATCAGTATCTAGGAGAACGGACTCGCATAATCTACGATACAGTGTCCTTGAAGCTGCCACCACTTGCAGACTACCACTACTGAAGGATGACGCTATGGCCGAGCATGAATTTGAACTGGAAGTTCGCTATTACGAAACAGACGGCCAAGGGGTGGTCCATCACGCCAATTATTTTCAGTATTTCGAACTCGCCCGCGTGGAAATGCTCAAAGCCTACGGCCATGAGTACGCCGACCTGGAACGTGACGGCATTCTGCTGGTCGTCCACAGCATCTCCTGCCGCTACCACCGCCCTGCCCTGTTCGGCGATCGGCTGCGGATACACACAAGTGTGACCAACATCACCATGGCCCGCTTGGAACATGACTACAAAGTGTTCCGTGGCAACGAGTTGCTTGCTGAGGGTGTCAGCACACTCGCCTGCATCGACAGGAACGGCAACATGCGCCGCATGCCGGAGATATTCTTCGTGGACGTCGAAAGTGGCGATCCGGCTTCTTAATACAGTCCACAATTCAGTGAACCATAGAGGACGCAGAGGTACACGGAGCAGTGCCTCAGAGAATGGGCTCTGTGGGTATAGATGGAAATCCTAGAGTAACTTATGAGCAATAAGACGGTATTGATGATCGTCGGCGACTATGTCGAAGACTACGAAGCGATGGTCCCAAAACAGATCTTGGAGACCCTTGGCGTTGCCGTTCACACGGCCTGCCCCGACAAGAAAGCCGGCGAAACGGTCGCCACGGCCATTCACGATTTCGAGGGCGAGCAAACTTATAGCGAAAAGCGTGGCCATAACTTTGCCGTGAATACGGACTGGCAATCGGTTAAAGAGGCCGATTACGACGGCCTCGTCATTCCCGGCGGACGTTCTCCAGAGTACCTGCGACTCGATGAGCGAGTGCTGGAAATCGTGCGCGATTTCGCAAAACACGAGAAACCGTTGGCGGCTACCTGCCATGCGGCTTATGTCTTGACGGCAGCCAACGTGGTGCGCGAAAAAAAGTGCCAGGCGTACCCAACGCTGCGGCCCGAGTTAGAACTGGCTGGCGCCGTGTGGGTCGAGCCCAGCGAGGGACTAGATAGCGTGCATGTAGATGGCCATCTGGTGACCGCCCCTGCATGGCCGGCCAACGCGAACTGGATGCGTGAGTTTGCGCGCCTGCTAGGCATCGCTCTTTAAGAGATCGGCCTTTTTGGAACCGATTCCTACAACCAAAAAAACCCGGCGTTGGCATCCGTTGCCAACGCCGGGTTCTATTAATCTTGCTTCCGTACTCGATCAATAAATGAGGGCTTCCCTGCCCTCAAGAACGCAGGCAGTCCATGCCGCGTACGGGACTCAAACTGCCTGCGGATTAGCGGTAAAATACCCAATAGACCGCAAGCGTGTAAGGCTCTGAGTTACGCAACCAATCGAACTTGGCTGTGCATTTCATGGACACCGCACATGAACTCTTCGAAGATACGTTGGTCGAGAGCTGAGGCGGTTTCCGCTTCAGGATGGAACTGAGTGCCGAAAGCGAACCAGTCTTCCTGAGTGCTCTCGATGGCTTCGATAATCCCATCAGGGCAACGGGCGGTGACCATGAAGCCGGGAGCGACTTCGTCGACGGCCATGTGGTGCATGCTATTTACACGCAGTTCGCCATCACCGTAGACGCGGTCCATGATCGAACCAGCGGCCAATTCTAGAGTGTGGCGATGCGAAGGATCCAATGGATCGCGGTGAGGCAAGGCATTCGGCATGTCCTCAGGGATGTGCAACATAAGATTGCCGCCCTGAGAAACATTTAACAGTTGCATACCCGAACCTACGCCGAACACAGGCATGCGGCGCTCAGCGACGAGTCGCATGAGGCAGCGGTCGAACGACTCGCGGCGAGGATTCTGCAGTCGAACTGTCGGATGAAGCATCCAACCGTCGCGACGTGGATCGAGATCGGCACCGCCAACTAGCATCACACCGTCAAGCCGGTCTAGCATGTCGGCAATATCTTGCTCGTCGTCGTAGGGGGGAATCACAACCGGCAACCCGCCGGCTTTAAGAATCGCATCATAGTAGCCTGAGGCTACATAGGTAAAAGCAGACGAATCGTTACTCGCCTGACGGTAATCTGCATTAATTCCAATTAAAGGCTTCGACATAGTCTCGCAGTCCTTCCCACGCCATCATTGGCGCTAAGCCGTATTTCCCAACCGGTGCGATGACGACCAATGCGAAAGAGAGAAGCCCATTCACACACAATGTGCGTGAAGAAAACCATCGAAATAAACCACTACGACTAGCGGACTGCCAACGCACACTTTATCCGAGAGGATCGGACATTTTTTGGGGGGGGAGGGTGCAACCTACGAACTAACTGTCTGCACGACTGATGAACAGTGGCAAACATACTGCGGCTCCCAAGTCCCTGGGTTGTTGCTAGCATCCATACAAAATGTGTGGCGACCAAATTGCGTCCACCCACTGGTTCCCAAATCCCTGGAACCTGCATCTGGAGCGAAACGCGTTTATTTTTCGACTTCCCTATCGTTCTGGTCTCAAGCTCCTTTTGGCTGGCAACCGTTGTCACGCGGTCTGTTGCTTGGAGGACTGCAAGTCAGGGGGAGAGAATAAGCTATGCGAAATCCTTTGCAAGGGAATTCGCTATGTTGGGCCAAAATAACTTTTGCTAGCACAACATGGCAGGAAATCGCTGTTGCTGGGCCTACTAGCCGACCAACAGATTTGCGACCAATTGGTACCCAATGAGAAAGATCCCTGCATCAACCACGGCATGACTCAACCAGGGTCCCAGAAGCGAGTCAGAACGCTGATACAACCATGCCCAAGCAAGTCCGCCCGTAGCCACAGCCAGCGAGAACACCCAAGTCGCCCAGTGGGCGAAACCAAAGAACTTGCCTAGCACTAACACGTGATGCGCCATGAAACCAAGTGAGGAGATCACAATCGCGCTATTTACAGAGACCCAGTTTTTGAGCTTCTGAAAGACAAACCAACGCCAGTAATACTCTTCCAGCAGGGAATGGAAAACTGTGTAGAAGAGGCCCAGGCAGACGTATTTCAAAGGCGTATTCATCCCCATCCCTGCAACTTTTGCGCGGATTTGCTCAGCAGCCGGGGCAAAGAATGGCGCATCGCGCAGTACGAAATGAAACAGCGCCAAGCCGGCCACTGCGACAACAACGCCAAATGCTAGGCCAATTCCGAGTCCGGCTTTGCTTCGCGCGAACCACTCAAATCGCTTTCGCTGAATGAGAAACACCCAAACAGCAGGGAGAGCGAATTGAAAAACTTTCGCCACCGCAAACACTGCTTGCTGGACTCCGGCTTCTGCCGATTCCGCTTTGAAGAAGTAGGCCCAGGTGATCAAAGAGGGCAGCACGATCGCGACGACTAAGGCGATCAAGTCGGCCCGACTTTTCTGCGGATGGTTATCTGGAGAACTCATACCACCTCAAGGGTAGTCGGCTATGGCTCGTTTACCAATGCAGATTCCGCTGGTATCGTTGAAGCAGAACGCTCAGCCTGCCGAAATCGACTCGACTCTCATGAAATACTCCCAAGTTTGCCTGGAAGCCTTCGGCTACACCTTGCCCGAGGAAGTGGTCACCACCGACGCACTGGAGAGCAAGCTCGCTCAAGGCTACCAGCGACTTCGTTTGCCCGAGGGCCGGCTGGAGCTCATGACTGGGATTCGCGAGCGGAGATTTTATCCGCCCGGCACGACTCCTGGCTCGGTGAGCGCCACTAGCGCTGCCAACGCGATTCAAGCCAGCGGTCTCGATCCTGGTGAAATTGGCGCACTGGTCCACGGCTCGGTGTGTCGCGATTTTCTCGAACCGGCAACAGCATGTGGCGTGCATCATGCACTCCGCCTGCCGCAGTCCTGCATGATCTACGATGTTTCCAACGCTTGCCTCGGCGTACTGACAGGCATGGTACAGCTCGCCAATATGATTGAACTGGGACAAATCAAAGCCGGGCTCGTGATGGGCACAGAGTGTGGCCGGACCCTCGTGGAGAATACCGTGCGGCGAATTAACGAGGACGAGTCCGTCACTCGAAAGAACATCAAACTGCTCGTTGCCTCGCTCACGATTGGCTCGGGCAGCGTGGCGGCGGTGCTTTGCCATGAGAGCATCAGCAAGACGGGTAACAAGCTTCTGGGGGGAGCAGTCACTGCCTCGACCGACCATCACGAATTGTGCCAGAGCGAAGGCCTGGAAACCTTTATGCAAACCGATAGCGAGCAACTCATGCGCCGTGGCGTGGCCGCTGGCGGAGCGACGTTCGATCCGTTCCTAGCCGAACTCGACTGGACGCGGGAGGACATCAATCGCACCGTGTGCCACCAAGTGGGAGTCGCCCACCGAAAAATGCTGTTTGAGGAATTGCAACTGGAGGAAGCGCTCGATGTTCCGACGCTCGAAACACTCGGAAATACCGGAGCAGCTGCCTTGCCGCTCACGATGGCGCTCGGCGCGGAAGCAGGGCAATTCCAACGAGACGATTCCGTGGCCATGCTGGGCATTGGATCGGGCATCAATTGCCAAATGCTGGGAGTTCGCTGGCAAGAGTCCCGCGTCGTTGGGAACGCGAAGTCATTGCAGTACGAGCCAATGCAGTAAGGGGTTTTTCACCGAATTTAGTGGGTAACTTCGCAATCTTTGATAAGATCCTATCTCGAACTACCCCGCAGGGGTTTCATACCATGGCTCAGGGCAACCGACGCGAGCCTAGGCGAGCTAGGGACGCCCTGGGTTTGTACACAACCGCAACCAGCGACCGAGCACGACGTGTTGACTACCAAGCCGCATGACCGAGGTCGCAACGGAGGCGAGACAGCGATGGTTTCGACCTCGACAACGCACGTTAGGTGGGCAACGCATGGTGCTCGGTCGATGAATACAAATGGCACCAACTCCTAGGGTAGGTCAAAGCTCGCTTAGGCTCGCTGTTGAGCAACCCTAGACTACGTTGCGCAACGCCTTCGGCGTATTTTTTCTAACAGCGAAGAGATACTTCATTCACTTGCCCACCAAATTCGGTTAAGAAGCCAGTAAGGAGCACCGTGGGAGCTGTGCTATGCGACTGGCGGAAACCTTGGGGCTGCGAGATTTATGTTGCCTCTGGTGACAGCGTTCTGGAACGCCTGATGAAGCAGGCTGACAATCGTTTCCTCGCTCAGGTTGCGCATTTCTCTCTTACCGAACAGTCCACCTCCCTTTTAATGCAAGCTTGCACCAATGCCGGAACACCTCTATCGCTGGGACAATTGGACGACCCGCTCGAGGATCGACAACCGGCTGCACCGTTTCTCACTGACCGCACCACGTGAGCTAAACCCGGATGAGAGACACCTGAACGCGATTATCTCGCATTGGGTCTCTACCGACGGAACGTCTTGGGAACCTTGGGGGGCGGCCCTCTCTCCAGGGAAGGAGGGGGCACCCGATGAGCAAGCCGTCTGGAGCGGTTCGGCAGTAGACTTGCCGACAGGACTGGCACTCTTCTATACCGGAGTCAGCCGCGGCCCGCAGAGTCGACAGACTATTTGTGTCGCGTTCTCGGGCAACGGTCGTGACTTTATCAAGCACCCCACCCCGATCCTAGAACCTTGCCCAGATGGCTATGACATCACGGACACTGATGGGGTAATCATGTCCTGGCGAGACCCGCATGTCTTCAACCTCCCCGCCGACAACTCTTGGCACATGCTCTTCGGTGCGAAACATACCGGTGATACGCCCCGGGGAACAATCGGTCATGCCGTTGCAGAGGATGATACCCTCCTGCGTTGGAACCTCCGTCCTCCCTTAGACCTGCCGAGTAACTATACCCAGATGGAATGTCCCTCCATCCTCCTCTCCGGGAAACAAATCTTCCTCGTCTGTTCTAGCAAGGATCACCTCGTCCCCGATGAAAAACAGGCCGGTCTAGCGACTCGGGTCTTCTCCGCCAAAGACATTGACGGTCCTTGGAAAGCAGCCGGACCAGATGGGTCTGATTTGCTCTTGGACTGGCGAGCTCACTGCTACGCCCTGGCTTTTCTTCCGGCGGACCCGTCGAACAATAGTGCGGCGCTAGCCGGTTTCTCTACCCGCAACGCAGAGCGACCCTATTCCTGGTCGCCGCCATTGGCGGTACATCGCGAGGGAGACCGGTTGATACTGGATAACCCTTGATGGGGGTTTGAGCAGTAACGGAACCCAAAGCCTACGCTAAGGACCGTTGCTGAAGCCCAATACCTTCGGACAGCGGAGCTCTACAAATTGGTAGAGTTCACAACGCAGACGAGCGAAGTGAGAGCCCAGTAGAAGCATCGACGAGCCGTTTGCTGCGACAAACGCTAAAGCACAACTATCGCAACAATAACCGCCAGCACGGCGACCACTGCTACGCCTACCACTGGGTACACCCAAACGGGCGTGCCGTACTTGGGACCGGAGAACCCAGGTGGGTTGAGCGGATCGAAGGTGTCGTTCATCGTACGCACCGGGCGGCGGGTTTCTTTCTCGTCGTCTGCGAATGCTTCTTCGATTAGCGAAACCAACGGGCCCACCGGCTTTGGATCGGTCTCTGGCGTGGAGGGCGAATCGTCTAGATCGTCGCTGGAGTCCTCTTTACTTGGCGAATCGTCTTCAAGCGGTGCGAGGCCAATGTCTTCTTCGGGTTCATTGCTGATTGGCGCGGATTTCCCACTGCTACCGGAACCCTTCGATCCGCTCCCTGCACTACTACCCATGGAAGCTGCAAAGCGTCGATATACATCGCTGCCAACTCCTCCCGAATCGCTCTCAGATCGCTTCCCACTACCACCGACCTCGGAGCCCCGATCGGCAAGCCAATCCGTGAGCACGTTGTTCACTTCACCGGCCGTTTGATATCGATCGTCGATCGACTTCGCCATCATACGAGTACAAATATTGATCAGCGAGGGAGGTGCGTCGGGTCGATCATTGAAAATACTTGGGGCCTGCTCGACCTGATGCTTGAGCAGCCGTTCGGAAATAGTTCCGTCTGGAAACGGCGGGTGCCCCGTGAGCAGGTAGTAAAGCGTGCAGCCGAGGCTGTAAATGTCCGCTCGATGGTCTGCCTTGTGACTGTTAAGCGCCTGCTCGGGCGCGAGATAGTCGGCTGTACCCAGAACGTTCTCGTTGTTTTCGAGGGTCAGCGAGGCCTCGTCGCCAATCAATCGAGCGAGCCCCATATCCAGTAGCTTCACGGTCCCTTTTCCGTCGAGCAAACAATTGGCTGGCTTGATGTCGCGATGGACAAGTCCCATTTCGTGAGCGTGGTCTAGTCCGCGAGCGACTTGCGCGATGTAGTCCGCCGCCGCCTCGAACTTCAGGGGCCCGTCCTCTTTTACTACGACGTGCAGATCACGGCCTTTGACGTACTCCATGACCAAGTAGTGTGTGTCGCCGTCATGGTCGATGTCATATGCTCGGACGATATTCGGATCATCCAGCTTTGCCGCCGCACGAGCTTCGATTCTGAAACGCTCTAGATAAGAGGAATCGGCAACCCGATTCTTCGGTAGCACTTTGATCGCCACCTTGCGTTTCATGAGCATGTGCTCAGCCAAGTAGACTTGGCTCATGCCGCCCTTGCCGAGCAGGCTGAGCAACTTGTACTTACCTAGGATGAACCCTTTGTGCTTGCCGGCTAGTAGCTTGTCTGCCTGCCACTGCGTCAGCAAGTCTGCCCCGATGAGGGCCTGGGCTTGATCTTCTTTGGAACTTGGCAGCTTGCCGTCATGCTTTGCAGTAAGCTCGCCAAGGAACTTTTCTAGACGTTCCTTCTCGACCAGCTTGCTGCGTCGTACGAGATCTAAGAATTCACTGGCCACGTTTGTATCTTGTCAGCCGAGGTTGGGGCAGCAGCAAATAAGCGAAGTAGCGCGCACTGTCAACAATGCGTCTTGCCTCACACCCTAAATCGCTACGTGCCAATTTGCCTGATGAGATTGCTCTATTCCTTCTAAGCCACGCCATTCACCCTCGCGACGTGGGCCTACCTAAAGTTTAGCCCAGATTGACGTTATAGCTAGCGTCCGCCCGCGAATACCCTACTCTCCCAGGGAATCGACCGCTGGGCGAATGAGACGATCGTCGAAATAGTTCACCTCCATGCCTGCATCAACAACAATCTGCTGGGCTGTAATGCCGCTGGATCGCGGGCTCAACAGGAAAGTAGCTGCCGCGGCGGCCTCCTCAGTCTTTATGGCCCGGCCACGCAGGGTGGCACGTTCTGCATAGAGATACGAATCCACATAACCGGGAATACCGGCCGAAGCACTGGTCTTCAAGAGACCTGGAGCAACGGCGTTAAACCGCACTTCGGAAAATTTGCTAAACGACTTCGCTAGAAAAGCAAGGCTCGAATCGAGAGCCGCCTTCACTGGTGCCATAAACCCATAGTTCTCACTTGCCATCCGCGTAGTCGAAATGGAGATCGTCACCACCGAAGCATCACGGGTGAGCATCTCCTTGAGGGCATTGGATAGTGCGATGAGTGAGTAGCAGGAGATATCGAACGTACGCAGCAACTGCTTGCGGCTCGTTTCATGAAAGGGGATCATCCCCCGCTCGTCGTAATCGGCGAAGGCAATGGAATGGACAAAGCCGTGAAGCACTCCATACTTTTCCTTCAAGGATTTTGTCAACTCGTCGATCTGCTCCTGGAATTCGACATCACACACATGCACCTGCGCACTACCTGTGAGCTTACTGACTGACTCGTGACGCTCCGGCGAGCGCACCACATACACCACTTCCGCGCCAGCTTCTTCCAACTGCTTGGCGATGTGGTAGGCAACGCTCTTGCGATTCGCCACGCCAAACACGGCTATGCGTCGTCCCTCGAGTTGTAGAAAATCGGCAGGCACGCGCGGCTCCTAGCTGGCTGAAGTACGTGGGGCGAGCGTACAGGCGAAGTTGAAGCGCGTGGCCACTTTGCCACGGACGGTCGCCTTGGCGGTTAAGAAGAACGCACTGGAAACTTGCTCGTCGAGTGTCACCTCGAAGTCCACCGTGTCGCCAGGCAGCACCATATTCTTAAATTTCACATTGTCAGCCCGCGTTGCGACCGGCACGGTATCGCCCCCCGGCTCCGCATGGTTAGCCAACAGTACAGCCCCAGCCTGCATGGCCGCTTCGCAAAGAATGACGCCCGGCGTGAGCGGAAAGTCAGGGAAGTGTCCTGCGTACCAGAACTCTTTGCCGGTGAACGTCTTGCGGCACACAATGCGATCGTCGGACTGCTCAACGATCTCGTCGATGAGCAGGAATGGCTCGCGGTGCGGAATGGCGGCTTTGATGGCTTCTAGAGACATGTATACCTCATTACTCGTATTTGGCACAAAGTCGTGTAGGGCGCTGAGAATCGCAGAGATATGACTTCAATCGCTCTGGTGTAATGTCGGATAGCAAGTCAGCAGTTTGACGATTCCCCCTTAGAATAGCCAACAATAGTTTCTTCGCGACTCTTTGCGTTCCCTGCGCATTGCGTCTAGACCTACG
This sequence comes from Adhaeretor mobilis, assembly GCF_007741515.1. GTDB lineage: Bacteria > Planctomycetota > Planctomycetia > Pirellulales > Lacipirellulaceae > Adhaeretor > Adhaeretor mobilis. The sequence goes on along the minus strand of NZ_CP036263.1, from coordinate 2,208,023 downwards.
AAGCCACATCTTCAGCCACCGACTTTTCAAAGCCGGCCGTTGATGCTGAGCTATTGGTCATGAGTTGGCTATCGACTTCGTTGGCCACGATCACGCCGTAGTTCATGGCCCCGAGCCAGCCGCTCATGATTATGCCGACGCTGCCGGCATGATACAGGCCGGTGATTTGTTTAGGCAGCGCACGACTGACCGCTAAGCCCTCGAATTTTGTGCCGAAGCTCGCGCCGGCGGGGTGATTGGTATAGTGCTTAAAGCTCCGCGGCGTGCTCGCTTCCACATGCACGACACGCTCGCGCACGTTGGGTACGTACTTATCCAACGCATCGAGGGTCGTCTCGCACAGGTCCTGCTTGGAGGCTTCGTAATCCACTTCTGGCAATGGCGCCCAGTCTTCAAACTTGGCGTTCGTACTACTGACGATCAAACAACGTGGCTTCTTGTGTGGGCGCGTCTTCGGATAGTAAAACGAATAAGTGCGGCTCGTAACGTCGCGGGAGAGCAACGCCTCAGTACGAAAGTACGGCGCTTCGCTGCTAAAGAGTAAGTCGCCCAGTTCGTTCACATCCAAACGATCTTCCTCTTCCAGCGCCATGTAAACTTGCGTGCTGCTATTGTTCAGTCGCACGGCCTTGGCATCGTCGATGAAGTTGCCATCGAACTTCTCTTCACCCACGAGATCGAAGATGGTTTGACGAACGTTGGCATTGCTCACTATCGCATCGCAGTGAATCGTCTTGTCATTCACTTCCACCGAAGTGACCTTACCGCGCTCGACGTCGATCTTTTGCACATTGGAGTTAATGCAGATATCCACGCCGTTGTGTTTTAGTTCAGCTTCCATCTGCCCAATGAGCTTGTCAGTGCCGCCTTGAAAGGTGAACACGCCCTTGGACATGAAATTGCTAAACACGATGCCGTAGCTGATCGCCGGATCTTCCAGCGTACTGCCATTGGCGTAAGTGATCGGCTCCATGAGCAGGCGGATCACATCTTCGCGACCAGGGAAGAACTTCTCAAAAAGCTCCCCGGTGGTCATCTGCTGATCGTCATAGAAGTTCATGCCGCGAGCCGTATCGAAGAACGCATCGACTACTTGCGGCTCCAATTTGAATTTCTCGATCAGCTGCTTTGTAAAGTCTTCGCGTGTGAAGCTAGTCCACAGCGAGAACATCGGGTTGTCAAATCGGACGCCGTCGAGTTGCACGATCGACTCAGCGATTTCCTTGGTCCAGTAACGCCGGCAGCTCTTCACCATGCCAAAGGGGAAACCGTGCAGCGAAATATCAAAGATGTGCCCGCCCGGTCGCTTGAACCAAGTGGCCATGCCGCCCAGCTTGTAGTGCTGTTCCAACAACAGCACCGAGCGTCCCTGCCGAGCCAGAATATTCGCCGAAGTGAGCCCCGCCAGTCCGCTACCGATCACGACCACATCGTATCGGTCCTTGGCATCTTTAAGAAAATCGCGGGGCATACTGGCTTCCAGGTAGCTAAATTCGTTACATTTGAGGTAGTGCTTGAGGCCTTCTACGATACTCCAGCGACTGACGTCGGGCGAGGGGGCTGTCATTTTGCATTAAAATAGGACAACCGTTTTCTCTACTTTCGAATTGAGCCCTATGCCACTCCCCGTTGTAAAATTGCTTTCCATGTCCCTCCTGGTTCTTGCCCTTGGTTCGTCCAGTGTCGCTGACGAGCTTCCCCTGCTTCTCACCGAACAGTTCGAGAACGGAATGGATCGTTGGGAAACCACCGACTCCAAGGCCGGATCGCAGGTTTGGAAGATCGCCGAAGTAGCACATTCCACCGAAGGCAATTCGCGAGAAAATCATGTGCTTCGCGTAACTGGCAAGAGCACGTACAAGCCTCCCTACCGCAGCCCGCACAGCATTGCTTGGCTGAAGGACACCATTGAGGGCTCGGTTGAAATCTCAGCACGGTTGCAGAATACGAATCCCACCGCCGGTGGGCACCGCGATTTGTGTTTGTTCTGGGGCGGGCAGGACGCGGCTCACTACTATTACGTGCATTTAGGCGCGAAGGCCGACCCCCACGCTTGCCAGGTGTTTATCGTGGACGGCAGCGCTCGTAAGGCGATCACTCTGGAAAACGAGAACACGACACCCTGGACCGAGGATTGGCATCAAGCCAAAGTCAAACACAACACCGCGACGGGACTCATCGAAATCTTTTTCGATGACATGAAGAAGCCTCGCATGGTCGCTCGCGATAAAACGTTCACTTGGGGCCGCATCGGCCTGGGGACATTCGACGATCACGGCAACTTCGACGACGTTACGGTGCGGGGCGTTCGCAAGAGCGAGAATCAGCCCGTGACACGCGGGGAACTCACCGAGAACGGTGCCGTGATTCGGATCGATGGCAAACCATTCACGGAGTATCTCAAGAATTCTGGACACCAACCGGTTATTTGGCCAATCATCGGCCCGACGGGCAAGGCAGTCACCCGTTCCTATCCACTGGGACCGCTCCTAGATCACGAAGTGGACGACCATCCGCATCACCGCTCGCTTTGGTTCACGCACGGAGATGTCAACAATATCGATTTCTGGATCGAACCCGAGGCTAACGGCCCCATTGAGAGAAAGGGCTACATCGTCCACCAAGAATTCAAAGAACTCTCCGAGCAGGGTCCAGATCTGCGCATTGTCACACGTAATGATTGGATTAGCGATGAAGAAAAGATACTTGAGGATGAGCGAACAATCGTTTTCGGTGCGGACGCAGACGGCTCGCGTTGGATTGACTTCACCGTCCTGTTGAAAGCCACAGTGGGCGACGTGATCCTAGGCGATACGAAAGAGGGCTCCTTCGCCGTGCGTGTGGCTGGCGCTATGAAAGTCAATGAAAAGCTCGGCGGCCAACTACTAAACAGTGCAGGCCAAACCGACAAAGCCGCGTGGGGACAGCCTGCCACCTGGGTCGATAACACCGGGCCCCTCGGTGAGAAAGACACGACGCCTGTCGGCATCACGATATTCAGCCACCCACAAAACTTTCGACACCCGAGCCTCTGGCACGCACGCGACTACGGCTTAGTAGCTGGGAACCCATTCGGCCAGAAGCATTTCCCTCCGGGCGATTTGAAGCAAGGCGCTGCTACAATGAAACAAGGAGACACTTTGAAACTGCGATACAAAGTGTGGATTCACGCTGGTCGGTTAGATCGCGAACAAATCGATACCAAGAGTGAGAGTATCTTTGACTAGGAGTCTCTCAGTCGATTACCTTGAGAGCTTACGCACCTCGACTCGAAATTGTGAATCTCTCTATCATCATTCCAACGCTCAACGAATCGGCGACTATCGCTTCGGCGATGGAGCGCGCGTGGGCCCTCTCGCCGCATGAGGTCATTGTCGTTGATGGCGGTAGCGAAGATGAGACTGAGCAACTCGCTCGCCAAGGCACAGCAACGGTAGTACGCTCCGCTCGTGGTCGCGGCCCGCAGCAGAACGTCGGCGCTGCGATCGCCACAGGTGACGTGCTACTCTTCCTACATGCAGATACTTGGCTAGAACCCGATGGAGCCAATCAACTGAATGCAAGACTCGCAAATACGGACACACAGTTCGGCGCGTTTCACCATTGGATCCAAGCGAACGGGCTTCGTTATCGGATGCTCGAATGGGGAAACGCCTTCCGAGCCAAGACTCTACGCACGCCCTACGGCGATCAAGGCTTATTCTTTCGCCGCAGCTTTTTTGAGTCAATCGGCGGCTTCCCAAGTATTCCGTTAATGGAGGACCTGCGTCTCATGCGGAGCCTCCGCAGGACCGAACATTGCCCAGCGATCTTGCCCGGTCCGCTGCATGTGAGTGCACGTCGTTGGCTTCAACGGGGCGTCTTGCGACAAACGCTCAGCAATTGGTCGCTTGCGTTTTCCGACCGCCGGGGTACCACACCGGATGTGCTTAGCGATCGCTATAATGCCAGCCTAAATAGCTGTTCGACTAAGCCGAAGGCAGCTATGACGAAGCCCGCAATTTAGATACTAACGCTCCAAACTAGAACTCCATGCTATCACTCCTTATCGCTAGCCGTGAAGTCCGACCTTGGCCTGATGGCATTGATAGCACGGTGACCCTCGCATTCTTGGCAATCGCTTTTGGCGTCCCTGCGATCGGGTACTTCTTCCTCGTTCTCGACTTTCGTCGATACCTGCGTTCATTGCGCAGGGCTCTAGTGATCGCGAACAATATTACCTTAAAAATCCCCTACTGGGCGCTACGTGATCGCCCAAGCTGCCTCACCGCGCTCGGTTTGGCCAAAGACTGCAGTGAGGCAGACGTGCTGGAAGCCTACCGCGAAAAAGTGAAGACTCAGCATCCAGATCGGGGCGGCAATCTGAAAAACTTCCTGCAACTGCAGCAGAATTTCGAGCTAGCACTGCAAGTCGCCCGTCAAACGAATAGCGATGATGCTCCGCAAGAGTGAATGCTCTTTGCGCCCTCGCCACGCTTCGGTACCATCCGCGACCACTCGCCAGCGATTTCTCGATCACTGAGCGTCGTGGAGACTATCAATCTCAACATCTTGTCGGCCCGTTTTACCTGCTTACAGGGTGTCTGAAGAGTTCAAGAGAAGTAATCAAGGGGAACAAGGCATGACTGTAACACTGGCTAGATTAGCGGAGATCGTCGGCGGGCGACTCGTGGGCGATGGAAGTCTGGTGGTAACCAACGTTCGCCGACTCGATTTAGCCGGGCCGACAGAAGTGACCTTCGCAGCGGACAAAAATCGCCAGAACGAGCTCACGGCGTCTCAAGCAGGTGCTGCCATTGTGTCTGCGGACATCGAGTGTGGCGAAAAACCGTCCATTCTTGTCGACGATGTGAACGAAGCGTTCACGAAAGCAGTACTTCATTTCCGTCCCAAGAGGATCAGCCCGCAACAGGGCGTCAGCGACTTGGCAATCGTCGGTGAGCGGGTCACTCTCGGCAAGAACGTCGAAATCCACCCCGGCGCCACCATCGGCAACGATGTTGTGCTCGGGGATGACGTGACCATTCATTCGGGCGTACAGATACTCCCTGGGTGCAAGATCGGGACGCAAACCGTGCTCTTCCCCAACGTGGTGCTCTACGAGGACACGCAAATCGGGGCACGCTGCGTCCTGCATGGCGGTGCGGTCATTGGCGCGTATGGCTTTGGCTACCAGGAAGTCGGCGGGAGGCACAAAATCTCCGAGCAGCTTGGCAATGTAGAGATCGGTGACGACGTCGAAATCGGCGCCTCCTCGACCATCGATCGCGGCACGTTCGGCCCGACTCTCGTTGGTGAAGGCACCAAGATCGACAACTTAGTGATGATCGCCCATAACTGTCAAATCGGGCGGCACAACCTCATCTGCTCGCAGGTGGGTGTGGCTGGCAGCACGATCACTGGTGACTACGTAGTTATGGCAGGACAAGCCGGTATTCGCGATCACGTGAACGTTGGTCAGCGAGCTGTCATAGGTTCTATGAGCGGCGTGACGCACGACGTGCCCGATGGTGAAATCATGCTGGGAGCTCCGGCAACACCTGTTCGTGAGCAGCGAGTCAAGATGGCGGCTCTCGCTAAGCTGCCTGAAATGCGTCGCCAGTTCCGCTCACTTCAAAAACAAGTCATCGCACTCCAGCAATTGCAGAATGCCCACCAGCAGCCCGCTCCCGGAGAGCAAGCAGCCTAGAGATTGCATCATTTCTCACCATTGACCAAAAAGTCATGAAGCTTTCGACACGAACCCAATCGAATGACCGCCTCCCCCCGCTTGGTCTGCTGGCCGGCTGGGGAAGGTTGCCGATGAAAGTTGCCGAAGCCGCCAAGGCGGAAGGACGACTGATCATCGGACTGGGCGTTCACGATCACGCCGATCCGGCACTTGTGGAGATGTGCGACGAATTCCAGTGGATCGGCATCGGCAGCGTGGGACGCGCAATTCGAGTCTTCAGGCGACACGGCGTGAAGCAAGCGGTCATGGCGGGAAAGATCCATAAAGCTCAATTTTTTCGCCCCGGCTGGTGGTGGCGGCATCGTCCTGACCTGAAATGTCTGGCAGCTTTCTCCGGGCAGTTGCTCTCTGGAACTAAAGATCGGAAGGACGATACCGTGTTGCTAACCTTAGTGGAAGCCTTTGCCGGAGCGGGAATCAAATTCGAAGCCCCCACGTACTTCGCGCCAGAACTACTTGTCCAAAGTGGACTGATCGTCGGCAAAGCTCCCTCGCAGCGCCAACGTCGCGATCTGGAATTTGGCTGGCAATTGGCCAAGTCGATGGGTGGGTTGGATGTGGGACAGACCGTTTGCGTAAAGAATCAAGCAGTGCTTGCCGTGGAAGCGATCGAAGGCACTGACGAATGCATCCAGCGGGCCGGTGATCTGTGCAGACACTCAGGGTTTACCGTCGTGAAAGTCGCCAAGCCGGGGCAAGACATGCGTTTCGACGTGCCCACGGTCGGTACGCAAACGCTCGAATCCATCGCCAAAGCAGGCGGCAACCTGTTAGCACTGCAAAGCGAGCAAACCATCCTACTGGACGCCGCTGAATTTCAACGCAACGCCAAGCGACTCAACATTACGGTAGTCGCCATGGGCGAGGCAGCTGCTCAAACAAAAACGGCTGCCTAAACCGCGATGGTTTCGCGTTGCGCCCAATAGCTATGCCCAAGTGGCTACACTATGATTAAGCGATTCCTACCATGATAGGAGCTTGGTCCCGTGGCGACACCTCTTTCTCTTCAGAGATTTCTCTTGGCCGGTCAGTGCGCGGCTTCTGTCTTGCTCACGATCCTCTGCGTTCTTCCCATCCTGAGTCGCAGCGCTTTCGCTCTGGAAGCTGTGGATGAAACGACGAAGCTCTCGAATGGTTTCTCCCAACCAGGCATCTACATGGGCCGGCAGATTGCCCCTCCCATGTCCTACAGCGGCGCCGATTGGCTCACTCGGCGTAGTCGAGCGCAAGAAGAACGCCCTGGTGAGTTGTACGACTTCCTCAAACTAAAAGCGGGGCAGCACGTTTGTGACTTTGGCTGCGGAAACGGCTACCACGCCTTTGAGATGTCCAAGCGAGTCGGCCCGCGCGGCAAAGTCTACGCGGTCGACATCCAGTCCGAGATGCTTGATAAGCTCAAGCGTCGCACTGAGTCCCGCGGTATTAAGAATATTCATCCCATACTCGCCAAGCCAAAAGAGCCACGCCTGCCGGTCGCAGCGCTCGACCTTATTCTTATGGTTGATGTCTACCACGAGCTCTCCGACCCGCCGACGGTTCTGGCCCAGGTGAAGAAGTCGCTCAAAGCCGATGGTCGACTGGTTTTGGTCGAATTTCGTGAAGAAGACAGAGATGTGCCGATCCGACCACTGCACAAAATGAGTAAGTCTCAAGTTCACCGTGAGCTGACTTCCCAGGCCTTCGTACTGTCTGAGCAGTACGACCAGCTTCCTTGGCAGCACGTGCTAGTTTTCGGGAAAAAAGCGGACAAGAAGCGCCCAGCGGTGAAACTGGCTCCTTGGGCAGCCAACGCAGAGGAAGATAAAACAAAGGGTTGAACGTGGAGCAAACCATGATTGAATCAGTGGCTGAAACGCTGGAGCCCTCATGCCCCCTACCTCGGATAAGAAAAAACCAGGGAATTAAGCGCAAACCATTACCCTCAAACATGTTACGTCGCACCCCGGTAAATATCGCAATATCCGCAGCAACGATTTGATCGAAACTGTTTTCCCAAATTCATTATCGTTTTTATGACAAAGGTTTGAGCATCTTCTCAAAAGCGATTAGGATGAAGGGACGGAACAGATTGGCTGGTCGCTGGTACAGATGCATCAGCGACCAAAATTCTAATTCGTTTTACCGCAGGAAATAACAAGGCTGGACCGCTAGTGATATGACAAGATCTGCCGTTCTTAGGGGCAAAAAAGTTGAGTAGATTCCTACATGAGGGGTCGGCGCTACTTCACTACTGAGAACGATAGCAGGCAAAACAGAGGGATCAGGTTCTTACTGAGCCTGTGTGGGAACTGAGATATGACAACTACTGCTCCTTTGATTGTTGACTCTTTCGCGAGCTTGCCTCCGGAAGATTCCGATAGTCTTCTGATTGGCGATGACCCAAATGTAGGTCGCATTGCCACGCATGCACAACGAGCCGCTCAAGTCGAATGCACGGTACTGATTACCGGCGAGACTGGTACGGGCAAGGAAGTTTGGGCGCGCATGCTTCACCGCCTAGGCCCACGCCGCGATCAGGCGTTTGTGCCCGTCAACTGTGCCGCTCTAACGCCTACTCTGGCGGAAAGCCAACTCTTCGGTCACGAAAAAGGTGCCTTTACGGGTGCCACGGGCGCTAGTTTGGGCGTATTTCGTACGGCCGAGCGGGGGATCGTATTCCTCGACGAAGTCGGTGACATGCCGCTGGAGCTGCAAGCCAAGTTATTGCGAGTCCTCCAAGAAGGTGAAGTGACTCCCGTCGGCTCGTCCACGCCTATTAGTATCGACGTGCAGGTCATTGCGGCCACAAATCGCAACCTCGAAGAGGAAGTCGCCAATGGACGATTCCGCGAAGATCTTTATTATCGCTTGAATTTGGTCGAGCTGAAAATGCCGCCCTTGAGAAAGCGACAAGGAGACATCCCGCGCTTCGTCGAGTACTTTTCGCGCAAGTTTGCCGCTCGTTACGAACGCCCCGTGTGGAAGCCTTCCCCAGACACACTCCGCGATTTTTGCGAGTATAGCTGGCCCGGCAACGTCCGCCAGTTAGGCTTCGTGCTCGAGCAGAGCTATGTCCTTGAGTGTGAGCCAATGCTACCAGGGCAGCAACGACCTAGCGGTGAAAGTGTCGATCTGCCCTTCACCGACTTAGCCAAACTACGTGAAGCAGCCGTGGATCAGGCTCTACGGGCTACTCAGGGCCACAAAGGGCGTGCCGCTAAGCTACTGGGGATTCATCCCAATACGATGACGCGACTCCTCCAGCAACTGGATGCGGATCAGAGTTCTTCTGACTGCTAGTTCACTGTTGAAGTTTCGTTGTTGAGGCGTGAGGTAACGCTGATGCCTCGCATACCGTCGCGGTGCATGCACGGCAATCAGCTGACTCGATTTACCATCTCTGATAGCGCTGTAACGGAATTGCTAGCCCGGCTCGGGCCGAGGATTCTAGTAGGATCTTTTGGTGCCCGCGCTGCTCTGCTTCGCGCCCTATTTTCTTCTGGACGCAATTCTCAGTTGATCGCTTCTCGTTTTCCTCTCTGCACGCACAACTAGCAGAGCGGTCTATACATTCACACACACGGCACAGTCGGCGTATGCGTATTGAAAGCATTGTGTTGGTGGTACGTTCGCTTTTCTTGTGCTGACAGCATCTCATCTAGCCAAATCTTTGGGCGACCAACGCAGCGCCATTGTGCCAACGCAACTTGCCTTTCACAGGAACAGTGATCATTCACCATGTTTGTGAATTCGCGATTTAGCTCTGCACATCAAGCATCTACACAAAGACACAACTTTCCACCTCACAAGAATGGTGAAAGTACTTTGTGGAGCACCTGTCCTCCGCGGAAAAAATAAACTCCTGTTTTCCAGGGTGTTCTTCTCAATAGCGTGTCTTTCTCGATTCTTGGCACGCCAATCGCTTATAGGTTCTGTCGAACTTCGTGCGCACATGCGGAGTTCGGCCGCGTCGCCGACTCAATGTCTTTTCTTATGAGCTTGGCGAAGTGGTCACACTCAGATACTCGCACGGTTGTCTTAACACAAAGACAAGTGCGGACCTATCAGCAACTACAAGGAGAGAAGAATGAGCCACATCCAAGAATACGAGATGGACAACATGGACTACGGCAGCGATCGCTTTGCTCGCCGCAAGCCTGCTAGCGGATCCAAGGAAAAACGTCCCAGCCTTGGTCGCCGTCGCGGTAAGTCGCCAACCTCGATCAACGGGATTCATCGCCGTCGCAAGCGCAAGCTGTCCTGGTAATCAGGCGGTTGGTGCTACTTGCTGTCACGTGGATTTCCATGTGACAAAGCGTATGGAGCAAATGCGAGCTGATCGAGGGATATCGAGGGATATCGATGAAGCAGCGCGCAGTGATATAGAGACACAGGACATCGCGAGTTTGCTACGAGCTTGAACGTTACGGGGAGACCCTGGCTTTCCAGCAGGTAGGAAGCATGTCCTGTCATCGGTGAATCGCTATCGCACTAGAGGGCAGATTACGAATGTACCTACTACCTATTACTCAGGCGCTACTTCGGCGTCCGTGGCACTGAGCTATTGCTCGGAGTGAGACACCTTGATGAACACTGTTGATAGCCCAGCGCTCGGCGCTCTGCGTACAGCACGTATACTCCCCCCTAAGGCTTCACGTCTAAGGGCACATGGGGTTTTCCAGTGCCTCGTCCTCACCAAATCGGGTCAGCGAGAACGCTTTATGCGCGCAGCTGCCGAAGCACAAGCTTGGGACGCCATTATTTGCTGCGACACCGGCCAGTTTCTCCGGTGCGCATTCCGTCGTAGAGTCCCGCTGATCATCGTTGATTTACCGGATGACGATTCCGCGTCGCATGAGCTACGACGGGCTGCCGAATCGGCCGTTTGCTCTCAAGACAGCCTGTTGGTTGTCTGTGGCAAGAGTTCCCGCCCTGACGACGAGCTCTGGGCACGCAGGTTGGGAGTCTGGTCGTTTCTTCAGGAGGCGGATTCTCGAGAAGGGTTTGAGTTCATTCTTGAGCAGGCTCGCGAGGCACTGACACGCAAGGAATCGTGCGAAGAGTATTCCCGCTCGCTGGCACCAACAACGGGTAATCCTTAGCCCTCTAAAAGCAATCATGATCAAGAAACCCTATGACGAACCCGCTCATTTTGAGAATGACTCCGTCCATGCCAGTCGCAAGGTCAGACGTTCAGTCAGAAAAAGATTATTGGCAAAACTAACCAGATCGAGCCGACGCAAAGGCTCTACCGCAAACGGACTACATCAACGATGCAACAAGAAACACGGATGGTAGAAACCCACAGAACCAGGGCCAGAAGCGACAGCGGCTTGTTGGAAAGGAGATTTGTTCTCAATCCAAGACCAACTTAACTATCCGCGTCATGCGGCCTCAACGAGTACCGATCAACCCATGAGACAGACAGGTACCCGATTGCATACAAGTGCTACGCACGCCAGCTACTGACGTTGCAAGTACTAGAGACAAAAGTAGATACTCATTTAATTTTTCACTTAGATTTTTTCTTAAAAGGACAAGCACAATGAACATTACCTCCCGGGTAAGTACGAAAGCCTGCCGGTCGTTCCGCAGCCTAACTTTGTTTGCGGTCGCAGCCATGGTTTTCGCACTTCCTTCCAGCTCGCAGGCAGCCATCCTTACGATCAATGCTACCGGCGTCGATGTGCAGATTGACGGCGTGGGCGAGCGAATCTTTGATACTGCTCAGCCCATGTTTACGATCGCAGGTCCAGGAAATGGGGCTATTGCAGACAATGCAACAACAGCGACCTTCTCCGAAGAGAATGTCGATCTCATGGAGTGGATGAAAGCTGATGGCATTGAAGTCGATTGGCTCGTTGAAGATGGAATTACTGTTCCCGCAGTCGGCTTGACGGACATCCTACCACCAGTGACTGGCACCAATGAAATCCACTTCTTCGTGGGTGGAACCGATTTGAGAGTTCGGATTGATGACCTCCAAGCCTTCCGAGGCCCGTCCGTTCCTGGACTGCCCGGTGTCTTATTCTTGACGGGATCGGGGACCGTAACCTCGCAGTCTCTTCCAATGGGGAAGCAGTTCGGCGGTCAAGTAAGTATTGCTTACACCTCGACAGATGCGATGTTCGGAACGGACGCTGCGTTCGGAGAAACCGGCGTGCTAACCATCTCGGGTGATTCGGTCGTTCCGGAACCAACGAGCTTAGCCCTTGCAGGTTTGAGCCTACTCGGACTGGGATTGGCACGACGACGTCATAACAGCTAGTTGAGACGTAAGAGTGAGAGGCATTTCAAACGCGGAGCAATCACCCGATTGCTCCGCGTTTTTTCTTACGTGCAGCCTGAAAAGATGACATTCCAGGAACCCTAGCACAGCGGTGCGCCACGGTGGGTCTTCGCCTACAGAAGTGAGTTCGCGTTAACTGTCCAGCAACCGCTGCACCGCTGCACCAATGTCGGTCTCGCGCATCAGCGATTCGCCAACCAGCATGGCATCCACTCCAGCCGCTTCTAGCTGCAGTACATGCTCACGTGTGTGAATGCCACTTTCGGCAACCAGCAGACATTCCTCGGGTAGCAGTTCCTTCTGCCGAAGTGTGTGTGCGATGTCTACCTTGAAGGTTCGCAAATCGCGATTGTTCACACCGATAAGCGTGGCCCCTGCATCGAGTACTCGCTGGCGATTCGCCGGCTCGTAGTATTCCACCAACGGCGTCATGCCAAGATCGATTGCTTCGTTGTGCAGTTTGCGGAGATTGCAATCGTCTAGGCATTCCGCGATGAGTAGTACTGCGTCTGCACCGGCGATTCGTGCTTCCAGCAATTGGCGGCTATCGATCAGAAAGTCTTTGCGCAATACGGGAATGTCCACCACGTTGCGAACCGTTGTTAAGTATTCCAGCTTTCCCTGAAAGAATGGCTCGTCCGTAAGCACGCTAATGCACGACGCGCCGTGCTGCTGGTAAGTTTTGGCAATGGTCGCCGGATCGAAGTCCTCGCGGATGATCCCTGCTGAAGGACTCGCCTTTTTCACCTCAGCAATAAGCGAAACTCCCGAGGAATCTGCTAAGGCGGCAAAGAAGTCTCGCACCGGTGGAGCCTCAGCCGCCTGGCATTGGAGCTCTTCTACCGTTACCTGGGCGAACTTCTCCGCCACTTCTTTGCGTTTTTCAGCTACGATTTTGTCGAGAATAGTTTCGCTCATGGCCCTAATTTATCGCAAGTCGTGCTTCTCCGCGAGTCACTCGGCATCTGCATACTCTCAGCAGCCAGCTATACTAGAGAATAGGTCCCCCGAGCCGACAGGCACTAGCCGTCGGCTCGCAGTGGAAGTGCAAGTTCCGCCGCAATGTCATTCCGAAAGGAGTCGAACGACTGAGGAATCCAGTCAACGTAGGGTTCAAGCCGGTTTTCTCGGTCGCTGTCGCTCGGTCGAAATGACGTAGAATTGACTTTGCAGCTTTCCTTGAGACAACTTGGATACCTACTCTTGTAGTTCACGACGATATGACCTTCTACACTATTCCCTCAATGAAGCCGCTCAGTTTAACGCTCCTCGTGTGCGCTCTGCTGGTGCACCTCACTTCCGGAGCAATGGTCAGTGCCATCGAGCGTGTGGAAACCCGCGGCAATGTCCACGAGCAAATACTCTCAGGACGGGTACTTGTGGAAGCCGCCGATGGCGGACTTCTCTTAGAATCGCCCAATCAAGAGTTGCACTTGATCGAGCCCACGGAAATCGCCAAGCGCAGCCAGGACAAAACCCCTTACAAACGACTTGATGGAGATGAGCTGGCCGAGGAGTTGCTGGCCGAGCTTCCACTTGGCTTTCAGGTACATCAGTCGAAGAACTACACCATCGCCTTCAATACCACGCGAAGCTATGCCAAGTGGTGTAGCTCGTTGCTCGAACGGCTCAATAAGGGATTTCTCGGATACTGGGGAAAGCTTGATGCGGATATTACCCCACCCGCCGATCCGTTGGTCGTCATCATCTTCAGCGATCAGCAGTCCTACGCACGCTACGCCGCCAAGGAACTCGGTCCCGCTGTTGGCTCGGTCATCGGTTACTACAGCATCACCAGCAATCGCGTGCTGATGTACGACCTCACCGGCAATCAGGCGATTGCTCGCGAGCGAAATAGCCGCGGCTCGATGCATCAAATCACAGCGGCTCTCTCCTCACCTGCCGCCGCGCCGCAAGTTGCAACCATTATCCACGAAGCAACGCATCAAATCGCCTACAACTGCGGGTTGCAAACACGCTTGGCTGACAATCCCCGTTGGCTGAGCGAAGGGATTGCCCTGTACTGTGAAACACCCGACCTGAGCTCCCGCGGCTGGAGAGGCATCGGCAAGGTAAACGGACCGCGTTGGAATCAGTTCCGCGCGGACTATCAAAGCGGCAAAACCCTCTCGCTGGAGCGCATGCTCACCGACGACAAGCTCCTGGCCGATCCGCAAACGGCCGCCACCGCCTACGCACAGGCCTGGGCCTGGAACTACTATCTCATCCGGCACCATCGGAAGCAATTTGTAGCGTATCTAGAGCAACTTGCCTCCAAAGGCCAACTCGTGTGGGACACCCCGGAGCAGCGGCTCGCGGACTTTCGAAAACACTTTGGCGAGGATGAAGAGTCCCTGACCGCCGACTTCTACCGCCAGATGTCTCGCATCAAGTAGCCTCGTGGCAATGGCCGACCAAGAATCGACATTTCCTGCCAGCCACAGGGACTAGAAATCGCCCCGCCAGACTGCTTACAATACGCGTCTGCCGGCTCCCTTAGCTCAATTGGCAGAGCAATTGACTCTTAATCAATAGGTTGTAGGTTCGATTCCTACAGGGAGCACTTCTTAAGTCCCTTGCAGTAAAGGCTTTGCAGCCGGGTCTCCATCTGAACCCAATCCGTACTCTGCGTTAAAGTCACCTTAATGGTCACCTTAGCACCTCAACGGCCTACTCGTCTGGACTCGCTCGCCTCTATTGATCCATTCGACGCCCAGCATTGCATCTGATTGTATAGCCACGATGCGGCCACCTCGATGGTACTGAACAAGTCAGACTTTCTGATCAACTTGGAGCGTTTTGATGGCACACCCCTGGGACGAAAGATGGCTGCAAGGAAATCGACTTGGTAGTGGCGGTCAAGGAGTCACGTATTTAGTGACGGATAAACACGACCCTTCTAGCCAGGGGGTATTGAAGTACCTACGAAATAACAAGAGCGTATCATCAAGAGCTAGGATGAAACGAGAGGTTGCAAGCCTCCAATTGCTTGCTGCTTTGAAAGCCCGAGTGCCTAATGTGCTGGACCACAACACGGAGTACTCTGCCGATCCGTCGGTGGAGCTCTACTTAGTGATGAAGCATATCCCCGGGGATACTCTTGAAGAGTTTCGAGGAGGACGCACTAGACTTCCCGTAGACCACGCTATTAACTTTGCGTTGAATTTATGTGAAACGATAAAGATCGCCCACAAAGAGGGTGTGCTACACCGCGACATTAAGCCCAACAATATTATTGTCAGCAATGCAGAATCCTCAAGCCTCTTCATCGTTGACTACGGCTTATCGTTCAATGCTGACGACGAAGACGTGACGGTCACATTAGAAACTTTCAAGAACAAGTTTCTCGACCTACCGGAAACGAACACTCCGGGCGGCGACCTCAGAGACGCACGAAGTGATGTAACTGCGGCCTGTGCAATTTTCTACTACTTGCTAACCGGACACAAAGTAGGTCAATTGCAGGACTCCTCTGGAAGGCTTGCGCATCTTCGCCATGGCTTCACCGTCAAAGAATCGGTGCCAGACGATGCACGTCAAACGCAAATCGAGCTTATTCTAAGCCGAGGACTATCCCCTTCGATAATGAGTCGTTTTCAAAACATCGAAGAATTCTCGAACCGACTCTCGACTCTACTTGATCAATCTTCTGAGAGCTATGTTCAAGATCCGATAGCCCTAGCAGCCGAACTCTCGAATCAGTTTCGCGCGCAAGATAGAAAAACTCAAATCATGGAGTTCAAGCCTGCCGCTACACAGCTCCTTAAGGGACTTACTGCAAGGATCGACCAGATCGGCAAACAGTTAGGGCGTTTCAACTCATCGATGAAAGCAGGGGGCCAGAATGGGCCAAAGCTAGACGGCAGCCTTGACTATGTCGCAGGACCTTTCAATGCACATGTAAGGGTTGACCACCATCAACTGCACCAAGGAAGAGTTTACATGATAGCCTCGCGGGATGAACAATCTGTAGTTCTCGGGTGTGACATTGAACCCGGCTCCAACAAAGGAGAAACCACTCTACATGAGTGGCAGGAGATTGCTTGGTACGAAGGTGATCCGACGGACATCCTAGACACTCTAGTAGCTGAATACAAGCAATGGTTGTCACATAAGTTGACGGCCATCGCAAGCGAGGTGCTTTAGTCATGGCCAGCCCAAATAGGTTAGTCGATCGCCTGATTTAATCGTTCTGAGAGTGGCACATTAAATTCCATGTCTTCCAAAGTCGCCCTAGGCTCTGTTACTTGAGCCCACAAGTCGCGAGCAACATCTTCACCCCCTCAAGCCCACATAGAACTTCATGGGGGTCTCTATAGATGAGTGCCTCATCCATTCCCGAAGTGTTGCCGGCTGGACCTTAGCAGCCCAGCGAGTTCCGTAGGCTCTCCTTAGATCGTGAGCTGAGGCAGGCCCGCCAATTCGAGTCTTGATGCGTTAGGACTAACACCTAGTGCAGAATAGAAACCTCCGGCAAGACTATTGGCAGGAAGGGTGGAACGATATTGCCTTGAATATCAACAAACTCTATGGCAGCAGCATCCGCAAAGAATCGCTTAGTTACAATCTTGGGCAACTTGTCAGGGCAGAAAGAAACCAAGTGCTTTCGAAGCCTACAACTGGATATTACCGTTTCAGAGACCCAATGCTGAGGGCATATATACGGATGATGCTCGACCTGGAGAATTATCGCGACCACTCTGGTCAAATGCACCTTCCGTTCATGACTATCGAAGCCCCTGAGCATTGCCCGGCAAGCTTCCTTGCAAACAAAATTTAATTACCTGTTGATCTTTGCTTTTCTGACACGATGTCGGTGCTTATCTCTGTTATTCGTTTCAACTCTTCTCCTATCACATCGCTTCGCAACCCGACGTAGAATTTCATTGTGGTCTCGATTGAAGCATGCCTCATTATTTCTCTTAGAGTCGCGGGCTGCACTTTCGCGGCCCAGCGAGTACCAAAGGCACGCCTCATATCGTGAGCCGAAGCAAACTTTCCCTGCTCCTTGTTGACCACGACACGAGCTTCCTTACCGATCCTGGTGATCGTCTTACTTATCATATCGAGCCTCTTCTGTTGCTCAGCAACCACAAAGACTTTTCTCATCCTTCGTTCTGAGGGCGTGAGCAGTAGCCACTCAGCGAAATCTGGAGTGATCGGAAGTTGCCGATCCTGAAAACCTTTCTCGGCCTCGGCTTCAATTCGCAAGCACGGATATTTGCCGGTGAAGTCTACTGAGATTGGAGCGTCCGAGTGACCAGCAAGCTTTGCGTTCACGGGCCATCCGGCCATCTCTACAATGTTTGGGGTAGATGTCGACAAATTCGACGACTCGGCGACAGGCTTGGCGTATCACTGTCAGAACTAAGCATTAGTAAGTTGCTTGCGCCTTCGCAGCGTAGCAAGACCAGCGACCACTGAGGGCACACGGAGCTTGGCTCCGGGACTGCGGTGAGTGAAGAAGTTGCCGACGTATCCGTGCCGTAGTTGAGTTCCCAATCCGGAATGCCAAGTGGGTTATTGCGTTGGAGGATCAAGAAGACTGTGCCGTCTACGTCGCCATCGCCATCGGCATCACCGGTTGCCGCATCTGCTGCAATTGCGTCGTACGCGTCTTGTACTTCTGACGCACTGAGGGCCGAGTCATAGATTTTGAAGATTGCAACCTCGCCAGAAAAGGCGAAATCCGTGCCGGCTGTTTCGGTTAGTGGACCACCTGTGGCAATATCATTTCCGGGGTCCCGATCCGATTCGCCACGTTGACCTAGCCCCCAAGCAGTTCCTCCTGCCCGTTCATTCAAATCTCCAGTTGTGACACCGCTAGAAACAAACTCACCATTTACAAAGAGTTGAAGCGCCTCGGTCGTGCCTTTCCAAGTGCCGACCACTTGCGTCCGCTCAGCTTCGGCAAGCGTCGTTGAAAGTGTTGGGCCATCAACGTTATTAATCCTGCTGTAGAATGAAAGCACATCGTATTCCAGCAGAAGTAGGAGCCATTGCCACTGCCACCGAGCTTGAGAACAACTTGGTCGCCACCGCTAAGGCTATCCGGTCTGAACCAGACTTCGAAGTGTGCGTCAAACCCACCTTGGAAAGCTGGCAGATCTGAATTGGATCCCTCCGAGAAGGAGAGAAAGCAACAGGAAAGCACTGAGGCGGTCGCGTAGGCCGCGCCCGTCGCCTACTACTCCGCAGCTACGCTGCTAGGGAGTTGGGGGCGGACCTACCAGCAAAGGCATCCCCTAAAACTAATGTGCGAATCTTCTATGAAGCTGGGTGTGTCAATGGCCTTGGATGATTGGTTCCAAACAAGCAAAAAGGTCGCCTCGCTGAGTGCGAGGCGACCTAGTGGGGTTGCAATAAGTTGTCGGACTGCGCCTTAGCTTTTACGTCTTCCGTTTGCGCAAAGGCCCAGACCCAAAAAAGCTAACAATGCTGTGGAGGGCTCAGGAATATTTCCCGCCTCTACATCTAGTTGAATAATGTCGATGCGCGGAAAGAGGTTGGTCGCCCCTAGGAATTCCATTCCGAAATAGACGGTCTTGCCAATGTCTGCTGCTGTGGACGTATAGAGGTTAGCCGTCGAGCGACTGGTCCATTGGGGGTCGTTGGCGCGATCGATGGAGTAACTGTCGAGGCTTCCCGGGAGAATGGTCATGTCGCCTTCAACCGTATCACCATCAACAGCCACGGCAGATTCGAATAGAAAGGCCGTCATGGCGGGAAGCGGAGTTGTCGCCCACGAGGCTGGACCACCACCAGCGCCAAAGTCGTAGCTCAGGCTAAATACTTCGCCGGCCGAGGTGATAGTGTAAGCAGTGTCGTTGATCTGCACACGCTCGTTGAAAGGTAGACCACCTCGTGAAACAGGTGACGTGTCATTGCTGCCGCCCATCTGGCTTGAGTTCGTAAAGTTTGTCCCTTCGTTCGCGCCAGTATTGTTCGCATGGAACCAGTTAGCGGTCTCATCAAAGGTTTGAGCACCCGCAGGGACATCGCCACCTGCGCTAAAGTTACCGTTGCCGACAGCACCGCCAATAATGGTTGCCGCCTGAGCATGTGTGCTGAGTGACAGCACAAGGCTAAGTGCAAGAGTCGTTATTCCGATTTTCATTAGAACTCACCTCCCAAAAAAAGAAAAAATTAGTCATCCAGACAAGAGAGTCTTCCCAGTTGATTTCTTGTTAAAGTCTCTTTGTTATACCCGCTGCGGTCCTGCCGCTGCCCCAGGGCAGGACCGCTGCTCTACGTAGTCGTGTTAGCCTCGGCATCTCTGGCGGGTTGTGAGCCCAGTTGTTGCCGTGAGTGCTAGCAAAAGGAGACTGCTTGGCTCGGGTACAGCGCTGACTGATGCCAGTGCGGGGACTGTACCGTAATTATCTTGAAAAGCGGTTAGCCCAGCTGCCGAGCCGTCGGTGCGTTGGAACTCAAGAAAGTCGGCTCCGTCTACGTCGCCATCGTCGTCGAGGTCACCAGGCGTACCAGTCATTCCGCCAACAGTGAGGTTGATTACATCA
This sequence comes from Adhaeretor mobilis, assembly GCF_007741515.1. Taxonomy (GTDB): domain Bacteria; phylum Planctomycetota; class Planctomycetia; order Pirellulales; family Lacipirellulaceae; genus Adhaeretor; species Adhaeretor mobilis. Next base: position 2,188,504 of record NZ_CP036263.1, on the reverse strand, counting down.
ATGCGAGGAAAGAGTAGGTTTGTGCTTATCGGGTCTTGAAATTCCATCCCAAAGTAGACAGTCGAACCGATATCGCCGGCTGTTGAGGTATAGAAGGCGGGAGCCGAGCGGGTTGTCCACTGAGGATCCCCGTTAGCGCGGCCGATGTCGTAATTGTCTCCACCAATTTCAGTGATATCGTTGACGGTCGTGTCGCCATCCACAGCTGCTGTGGATGTGAATAGGAAAATCCTCATCACTTCATCACCGGTCCAATTTGAGGGGCCTCCACCGGCACCAAAATCGTAACTCACATTAAATACTTCGTCTGCTCCGCCGATCGTGTAAGGAGTATCATTGATCTGGAATCGACCCTGGAAGGGCATGCCAGCCCTAGAATTCGCCTGCGAACTGCCACCCGTCTGACTGTCGTTGGTAAAGTTGATAGTCTCGTTGGGACCCGTATTGTTTGCATGAAACCAGTTCGTGGTATTCTCAAAGGAGATTGGCCCCGTGACGGCGTCGGGGTCGCTCGGGCTCTCACTGGCTTCGAAGTCCCCGTTTCCGATCGAGCCGCCAATGATCGTGGTCTGGGCCTCTGCAGAGATGGGCAGAAGGAGAAAGAATGCCGCTACTGCGGGGATGCTGCTAGTGATGAACTTCATTGGACCTCAGCTCCTGTGACTAGTGGGTTAGTATCTAAAGAGAGTTATCGAATAGAGAATCTTCTACGTCTTGCCGCCGAAAACCTCCTGGAATCCAGGTGCGAACTGAAGGGGGAAACCCTGGGAATAGTTTTTTTGATGAGTGAAACTTGGCACCGGAAAGTACCCGTTTCAGGCACGCTCGATAAATCCTGCAGTGCACGAAACCGGATACCGCTACCAGTCACCAGTATACCGGTCGTTACTTCTGTTGTCAACGATTTAGACCGCTTATTTTAGCCAGTTTTAGGTCCGCTCTTACTCCCATGAGGGCAACAATCGCACTCAATAGAATCGCTAGTCCGGCAGGTTCCGGCACTGAGCTTGCCGTCGTGGAGGCGTGATCTCCGTAGTTGGCCTGAAAAGCTGCTAAGCCGTTGGCAGAACCGTCCTCGCGCTGGAACTTCAGAAAGTCGGCGCCGTCGACATCCCCATCGTTGTCGAAGTCACCCGAGAGAGCGGCCAAGGTGGATACCGACAACATGCCGGTTCCCGTGATCAGGGCTGTTTCGTTGTTGGCACCCGAACCGATTGCCCCCCAGGTACCGACTGCCTGAGATGTGCCGTCAATGAAGAGGGAGTCAATCGTATCGATGTCGGTAAAATCCAGATTGAAATTCGCGCCGGTTGTCAGGTACACGTCCGAAGCATCTGTCAAGTAAGCATTGGTGATGCTTAGCGTGCCGGCCTCGACTCGAGTGTCACCCTCGTAGGAGTTGTCCGCAGTCAGAACAGCTGTGCTGTTGCCGCTCTTTGTGAGGCTGCGGTGCTCGAAGTATTCGCCTACCTCGCCATTGATCGTGAGCGTGGTGTCGCCATCGCCGGTGATTGTAAGGTCGTGATACATAATCACGTCGAGATCAATGTCGTAAGAGAATTTGCCACTTCCGATGCTGTTCGCTTCGATAGCGATCTGTGGGCCCACTTGGTCGAGGTCTTTCGTAAACAGCAGCTTGTTTCCTTGGATCGTTGCAGAGCGGTCGGCGGCATTGTTGAAGTCCTTGCTAAGAATGATCTTATTGAGCATGAATTCCATTCCCGTCTGGCGAAGCAGGTCGTTATTTGAAGTGTAGTTGACATCAGCCGTGGGGAATTCCAGGATCGCACCTGCAAATGCATCCGTGGCTAGGAGGAACTCTTCGTTGGTCGTACCTGCCTCATACCAATTGTTGTCGCCAACATAGTAGTCGTCCTTCTTGCCATTCGCCGGGCCTTGAACATAGGTCAGCGGCCCACCCGACCAATCAGGATTTGTCGTAGCGCCGGGTCGCCAGACGAAATGGTCAAAGAGATTGATCGGCTGCGACTCGACACTGTTGGAGAGGATCGCGTAGCGCGGTTTGTCAAAGAAGGCTTCATGCTTGGTAAGCTCTCGCTTCAGTTCAGCGACCAAGGCAGCATGGGCTGAGCTACCGATGACATCGTTCGATTCACCAACATCGGTGGAGACGTTGTAGAGCTCGTAATGGGTGGGCGAGGAGTCGTCGTTTCTTCGATTCACAAGTTTCCAATCTCCCTTGATCACTGCAAAATTGCCTCGCCAGCGGTGGACAAGTACGTCGTGGGGATTGGAAGTATCCGTGCCATTGATGAACGGCAAAAGACTGATTCCGTCGATCTTGTCCTCGTCGGGCGCAAACTGTCCTCCTGCCAACGAAAAGGCGGTAGGTAGCACGTCAATTCCATGCACTGGTTTATCGTAAACAGTATTTGCTTTGGAGGGATCGATGCCCGCACCAGCGATGATCATTGGCACCCGAATGCCACCCTCAAGTGGGGAGCCTTTCCAACGGTTCAACGCCCCGTTATCTGTACCTTTTGGGTTCCTGTTAATCCCGCCATTATCATTGAGAAATACAACCATCGTGTTGTCGGCAATGCTGTCGCTCGTATTTCCATCGCCGTCGGGGTCTTCCAGAGCTTCCATCATGCGGCCGATCTCTTGGTCCATCGTATACATCATGCCTGCGACTCGTTTGCGTGTGTCACTCAGGTTCTTGTCTGCGATCGCTGCTAGGAAAACAGGGTTGCTTTCTGCCGGTGACGCTTCGTCCCAAGGCTCATGAGGAGCGGTAAACGATTGATACAGGAAGAATGGGTTCGAGTCGTCGTGATGGTTCTTGATGAAGTTGACACCGTAGTCACCGAACGTGTTGGTGATGTACTCACCCGAGTGAACGCCTTCGACGACCGTGTCGGTAACATTGCCCTGAGGATCAACGACGGTCTCGCGTAAGTAGCGTGTCTGCAGTCCGCTCGTCGGATTGTTGATCTGATTGAGGTTGTAGCTTCCCACGGTGTAATCCCGAGACCCGTGCCAGTGGCCATAGAATTCATCGACCCCCTGGTTTTCAGGACGGTTGCCCAGCACTTGGCCATCGCTGGAGTTCGCGTGCTGCCCGAGGTGCCACTTGCCGACTGCGCCGGTTGTGTAGCCTTGGCTCTTCATCCGGTCCCAGATCGTTTCCGTTTCCACAGGGACGCCTTCGAATCCTGTTTGTGCGATGCTGGGGTCGTCGACGGGAAGGAAGAGATTATTGCCAACGCTTTCATTGCCGATTCGCTGCTGGTAGCCACCGGTGACCAGCGCTGCGCGCGTTGGCTGGCAGTTGGCAGCAACATAGGCCCTGGAGAAGGTAACACCACGGTTGGCCAATGCGTCGAGATTCGGCGTCGGAACCACCGAACTCGATCCGCTCAAACCATTCATGAAACCAAAGTCGGCATAGCCAGCATCGTCAGAGATAATGACGATGACGTTCGGCGCTTGCTGAGCATGCGCATCGACAGCCACCGAACCTTGAATCAAAAAAATTGCAGGGCAGGCGGCCAGGATACGTAAAATTCTATTCATAGCTCTGCCGATACTTGTCCTAGGAGTTTGCGCGGGGGCAGCCGGAGTTGGATTGCCGTTGAGTTCCTGGGCTCGCCGGGCAGCGCGAGCAAGTCCTCTTAGCGGCGATTCAATATCGCCAGTGCTAGCGCGATCGAAATCATGATGAGTCCCGCTGGCTCTGGTACCGCACCTGAGCTTGCTGTTACCGAGGTGCTGCCGTAGTTATCTTGGAAAGCAACGAGGCCGCTGGCCGAGCCATCGTCGCGCTGGAACTTCAAGAAGTCGGCACCGTCGACATCGCCGTCGTTGTCGAAGTCGCCGGAGAGAGCCGCAAGTGTCGAAACGGAAAGTAACCCAGAGCCGGTGAAGAGGTTGCTCTCATGCGTGGCCCCCGAACCGATCGTTCCCCAAGTCCCAGTCGCTTGAGAGATGCCATCGATATAGAGCGAGTCGATGGTATCGATACCGTCAAAATCCAAGTCGAGGATGGCACCAGTCGCAAGATAAACGTCTGCACTGTCTTCCAAATATGCGTTCGTGATGCTCAGCGTACCTGCCTCAATGGTCGTGTCACCCTCGTAAGAGTTGTCGGCAGTGAGGACGACCGTACTGGTACCACTCTTGGTAAGGCTACGTGGTTCGAAGTAGTTGCTAACTTCCCCGTTGATCGTTAGCGTCGTATCACCGTCGCCGGTAATCGTCAGGTCGTGGTAGATGATGACGTCGAGATCAATCACGTAGCTATAGTTTGAGCTGCCACTGTTGGTTGCCTCCACAGCGATCTGTGGACCGACACCCTGAAGATTATTGGTGAACAGCACGGCGTTCCCTTGAATCGTGGCAGACTGATCCTGTGTGCCGTTAAACGCTCCGCTAAGTACGACTTTGTTCAGCATGTACTCCAAGCCTGTTTCTCGAACCATGTCATTGTTTGAAATGTAGCTGAACGTGTTCGTCGTTGGGAATTCGAGCACGGCCCCAGCGAACGCATCGGAGTTGAACATGGTTTCAACATTGTTGGTACCGCCTTCAAACCACGCTCCGTTGTCCGACCAATCCGTTGTCGAAGAGCCGCCGGAGCCACCACCGACCGTCGTGAGCTCAATCACATCGACACGCGGTTCTACAGCAGGTCCCGTTGGGTTCACCAATTCAAAGCCGAAGTAGAGGGTCTTGCCAACATCTGCTGCAGTAGCTGTGTAAAAGGCGGTCTCTGAGAAACTCTTCCAAAAGTCGTTTGGCTGAGGGTTGTCGATCAAGATATTGCCCAATTCAGTAATGTCACCAGTGACGGTATTGCCGTTCACGGCCTCAGATGATGTGAACAGGAATCCGCGAAATTGCTCGTCCCCGTTGTAGTCGCTGCCTCCGCCAAAGCGGCTCAGATCGAGACTGAGATCAAAAGTTTGGCCGGCAGTCGTCACGGTGTAACCGGTGTCATTGATGTTGACGGCGCCACCCCGATTGTAGGCAACTCTCGAGCCGGGCTGGGAGCTTCCACCGCTTCCTGTTTCCGTTGTAAAGTTGTTTCCCGTTTCGCTCCCATCTAAACGGTACCAGTTGGGAGTGGCCGACCAGTTCTGGTCGCCGCTGGCTGGTTCACTAGATTCGAAGTCGCCATTACCTATTGCGCCTTGGATGATGGTAGCCGTGCCTCCTGGTGCGGGAGCACTGGGTCTGAAGGTGAAGTGATCGAACGTATTGATTGTCGCTTCCTCAGTGTTGCCCAGAATGGCATAGCGTTGCTTGTCGAAAACGGCTTCATGAGCCGTTAGATCTCGCGTTAACTCAGCAGCCATCGATTGATTCGCACCTCTTACGTTCGTGGTTTGACTTGGGTCTGTCGCGATGTTGAACAGTTGGTGGCCGTTCGTCGAGCTGCCTCCTGAGTTGACGAGCCGCCAATCTCCCTTGACCACGGTGAATTGCTTGCGATGCCGGTTGACGAGAACTTCGTGAGGGTTGGCTGTGTTTGTGCCGTTAATGTGGGGCAATAAGTTGACACCATCTATGCCGGTGTCTCCTGAGCCTAACGTCCCACCCGCCGCTGCAAACGCTGTGGGAAGAATATCAACCCCGTGAACGGCTTTGTCATAGGTCGTGCCGTGAACGGATGCATTCACGCCTGCGCCGGCAACAATCATAGGTACACGGATGCCCCCTTCGTACGGCGTGCCCTTGCCGGCCCTGAGGATTCCGTTGTCCGCTCCGTTGGGAGATGATGATCCTGCCTCGGCACCGCCGTTGTCGTTCACGAATACAATAAGCGTGTTGTCAGTGATGCTGTCCGAGGTGTTGCCATCGTTGTTAGGATCTTCGAGTCGGTCGAGCATGCGACCAATCTCGGCATCCATCGTCAGCATGTTCGATGCATACTGTTTACGCAGGCCGGACAGTCCCGCTAGTCTTGGGTCGTTGAAATCGGGTCCGTTCACGAGTGGTGTGTGCGGCGCGGTAAACGATTGGTAAAGGAAAAACGGATTTGCGCCGTTGGCGTGATTCGCGATGAAGTCCACACCGTACTGACCAAACGTATTGGTGATGAATTCGCCGCTATGAGCTCCTTCCACGACAGTATCAGTAACAGGTCCACTGGTCGGCACAATGGCTTCTCGTAATAATTGCGTCTGCGGCAAGTTCGTGTTGCCGACGTTGTATTGCCTCGAACCGTGCCAGATGCCGTAGAACTCGTCAACACCTTGCGTTTGGGGGCGGTTTCCTTGCGGGCCATCGATGCTGCCAAGATGCCATTTCCCAACGGCGCCGGTTGCATAACCTTGCGACTTCATACGATCCCAGACCGTCGTTGCACTAGCTGGCAAGCCGAAGTCATTGTTGCCGACAACCTCATTGCCAATGCGATTTTGATAGCCACCAGTTACGAGCGCTGCTCGTGTCGGTTGGCAGGACTGCGCGACATAAGCGCGGGAGAATTTCACCCCACGATTAGCCAGTGCATCGAGATTGGGAGTCGGGACGGGCGTAGGGGTCGGATTGCTCCCGTCCACACCGTCCATAAAACCCCAGTCGGAGTAGCCTGCATCGTCGGCAACGATAACGATGACATTCGGCGACTGGGCTTGAACTTGGGCGTTGAGAACTGCCACTGCCGCAAGCGAAAGAACGCTCACGAATTTTCGGTAAAACATGCTCATATCTGTTCCGTTGCAAATTGCCATGTTGAGAAACTCAGCCGTTGGAAAGCTGTAAGTCAGGAGTTGAGCGAACAACTCCACTAGTCCACTCAGCGCTTCCTTTGCTTCTGTTTAACTCGAGCAGCCTGCTCGGGAACTTCGAAGTCAAACTCGGTCTTGTCACCAGAGACTTCGATATCAGTCTTATAGATTGGGAATAGCCTCGCGGACATCGGCTTCTTGGACACAGCGCCCTCAATCATTACCTTCACTGGGCCTGTCATTGCGCCCTTGCCGGTACCGTAGGTGCTAAATTCTCCGTCTTCAATTTTTGCGTATCCGGTCGGTCCGCTACCACCTTTGGATTGGTCGGGGCGAAACGAGATCGACCCAGCTGGCACGGGAGCGCCCTTAAATGTCACCATGCCGCTCAAATCGTGTCGATCGAGCCCATCGCCTCCGCAACCGAGTGTGGAGAGCAATACGGCCAATACAGCTGCCAGAGATATCTTTCGCATCACGTTAGTTTCCTCCTGTCACTTGACCATCTGCCATGCGGCCGTAGGACCAGTATGCTAAATCATCGATGTCCTCTGAAATAAACCTGGCTGATCCGTCGGCGAGACAAAAATGCGCTCCCCCTGGATGGTGGCTACTAAACTGAGTCGCGCGCTCGCCGGGGCTATACCACGGCTGCGAGGCGCTTCCCGTTACTGGTTCGTTACCAGTGACTACCGTGAAATTAATGGGACGGGAGGCTGCTGAACCAGTATGCGTGACAGCAAACCCGCTCGAAACGTCCCAAGATGAGGACCACCCCGTGTACTGTTCAGGATTGCCACCACCGTGCGAGCCCATTTGAAAGTGCATCCGGTTTTCACCGATGAGTATCGTGTTCGACGCACCATCCTGAATGTTCCGGAACTCGGTCTTTGAGTTGTAGCCAGAAATACCATTGTTAAAGACTAGGTACTCCGGCGTCCCCGTAAAGCTCTTACATGCATAGGCAAATTCAGGATCGGGATTGGCCAAAGTCCAATCGCCCCCCCCGGTACAAGCATTATAACAAGAGTAGAGTGTGCCCGGAGTGGCGATCATATCGCTTGGACATTGCCAGACACCCAGAGGAGTCTTCATGAACGGTAGATTGTAAGCTTGATTTCCAGAACATTCGCTGTAGAGATAGGGAATGGGGAGATCAAGGTCGAACTGGTCGAAGAGAGTTTGCTGCTCGATGTACGGCAATATCGAAACTGTCCACGGAGCGCTGTTGGTGCAGCGGTTCCCAAAGCCAGAAAAGGTACCTGCCGTTAAGTCGCACTCAAGGTCCCTGTCATTGTGATTGCCCTCGGGGAAGTTCCCGAGTGCGCTCTCATAATTGAGCATTGCCAAACCAATTTGCTTGATCTGGCTAATACACTGTGCCCGTCGCGCCGCTTCTCTGGCAGCTTGAACGGCAGGTAGTAATAGCCCAACCAGAACGCCGATAATTGCGATCACTACAAGAAGCTCGACCAGTGTAAAAGCACTGCGACCATCAGAATAGGGACCACCGAGGCCCGTGCGAGAGTTACCGGTCGGTGATTTTCGTTCGGAAGAAAAACGGCCTTCCAAAAATCCAACGCTACCTATGAGTACAGGCATCTTAGAACTTCCTTCGGATATGAGATTAGTGAAAAGTTTCGCTAGAACGTCAGAACGCCGCTGAAGCGAGTGAGCAAGGCTCAGGTCATGTCGGTGTTGGAAAGATCTCCTTGGGAACTGCGATGTGCCGCGCTCGCTTGGCGATCGTAAGCACGAAGCGCATCACACATACTGTTTCGAATGTGTTTCTCCATCCAGAGCCTCGCGGAGGATGCGTCTCGCTGCTTGATGGCTAGCAACACTCGACCGTGGGCCCTCAGCGTTATCGCGATATGGTGCAAGTCTCTGTCGTAGGTATGCAGTCCGTAAATGAGAGTCTGGATCCGACCGTTCTGTACGATGTTGGAGGCCAGTCGATTGTCTGATGTCAGGAGAAGCACTTTATGCATCGCCCTGTCAGAGGCTAAAAACCTCTCAAGTATCTCCCCATTCATGTAGGACTCGCCCGAATCGCGGAAAGCTCGACCTGCATTTCTCATCACCGTGAAGTGCCGTAGTAGTTCACGAACTTCGGGGGCTCTGATCAATTCAGTCGCTTTCTCGACTGCCATGCCTTCCAGTGCTAGGCGAACTTCAAACATCTCAACGATGCTTTGTCGATCCGGCTTCGTCACAAATGTTCCGCTCGAGGGAACTTGGTAAAGAAGCCCTTCGATGATCATTTTGCGAATCGCTTCGCGGACAGGAGTTCGGCTAATGCCCAACTCGTCGGCGACCGTCTTTTCTGAAATGCGATCGTTTAACCCCCACTTTCCGGCAACGAGCTGCTCCTTGATGTGTACGTAGGCTTCGTGCCGCAAGAACGAAGCGTTGCCTTCATTCGCCATAATAGAGCTCCCGATTATTCTGTTCTCTTGCTCGAGGAAGGCGGGCCTGACAGTGGTGCCCCACCTAAAAACCGATTAGTTATAAGCTTCTTGTGGAACGCAGGGTTGAGACTGCCGCGCACAGGATCAGGCTCCTAAAACGACCTGAGCCTAACTTCCCTGAACTCCGCCCTCATTAACCGGTATACCGCCTCACTCGTCTCTTGTCAACAATTTCCGTCAATAATTAGTCGCTAGTTGATTGAAGTTCAAATGCATGGGGTAAGACAGTTACCTCTCCCGTCGTAGAATGTACGCTCGAGAAGAAGGGGCCTCTCAGCGTGATGTGCTGTGATTCCCCAGGAAACACTAGCACTGGCATTGCCAAACTGGTATACTGCATTGTCTATTCAGGGTACTGGTTTTGAGAGGGCGTTTACGTCCCATCAGCGGGACGTGATCGAGGGTGTATTCTCGATCACCAACCATTCAAATACGGAAATAAATGCTGCTGTCTAGCTGATTTGCGTTGGGTATTACACTGCCAGCTTGGAACTTATCTACCTCTATCCACATTTCTTTTAAGCTACTTGGGCTGTGATACAGAGCATCAAAACATATCGTCTGCAGCATGAACTGGAGGAGTCGTTCGGCTTTTCTCAATGGCACTACCGTACCCGAAGTGCATTGCTGGTCGAAATTGTTGACGATTCAGGCCTCAGTGGCTGGGGAGAGTGCTATGGCCCGGCTGAGGTAACGCAATCGGCAATTGCCTCTTTCTACGCTCCCCTATTAATAGGGTGGAACCCGTTGAGCAATGAAGCTGCCTGGCAGCACTGTTGGCGCGGGTCGCTCGATTTCGCTCGTAAGGGAATCATGATGGGCGCGATGTCTGGCTTGGACATGGCATTCTTCGACCTCAAAGGCAAATTGCTCAATGTGTCAGCTTCCGAACTCATGGGGGGACGCATTCGCGATCAAGTGCAATGTTACGCCACGGGAATGTACTTCAAGGAACAGCCTGAATCCCAGCTGTTGGATACGATCCTGGCAGAGGCGGCTGGATACGTCGAGCAAGGTTATCAGGCACTGAAAATCAAAGTCGGCAAGAACATTGCCTTTGACAAAGCGCAGATCGTGAAGATGCGTCGCACGTTCCCGGACGTACAGCTGATGGCAGATTCGAATCATGCCTACGACTTGCGGGAAGCGATTGAAATTGGTGGCGTTTTGGATGAGCACAGCTTTGCCTGGTTCGAGGAGCCACTTTCTCCCGAGCATACGAGCCTTTTCCGACAGTTGGCTGACAAAGTCAATGTCCCGATCGCGACCGGCGAATGCGAACAAACACGTTGGGGTTTCCAAGACCTCCTCGCCCAAGGAGGCGTTCAGATTGTTCAACCTGATATGGCTTACTGTGGTGGACCGACCGAAGCCCTCAAGATTCGCGCCATTGCGTCATCCCACGGGATTAATGTGGTCCCGCACTGCTGGGGAACGCAGCTTAATTTAGCGTGTGCCACGCATTTTCTCGCTAGCACTTACGTCGAACCGGGCCGCGCGGAGGTTGCTGAACCCTTGTTAGAAGTCGACCGTACTGCCAATCCGATGCGTGATGAAATGTATGCGGTCGGGCTAGAAGTTACTGAAGGTGTGATGAAAGTGCCGAGCGCTGCCGGCCTCGGCGTCGAGCCAGACCGAGCAGCGATGGAACGCTTCTGCGTTGAAACAACGGAGGAAAACAGTGCCAAGTAATATTTACCCCATGCTTATTAATGGGCAGTCTGGACTGACCGATGCGACAGTCGATGTCGTCGACCCTTCGACCGGATGGTCGATAGGCCAAGTGCCTGAGGCGAACAGCGAAACGATCGAGCAATCACTCGAGGCTGCTCAGCAGGGATTTCGCGTTTGGTCAGCAACACCACCCGTCCAACGTAAGGAATTGATCCTTCGCTATGCCGATCTGTTGGAAGAAAACAGTGAACGGATCGTAGTACTGTTACGTGCTGAAACCGGCAAGCCGCAGGACAACGCAGAATACGATTTCGGCATGCTGACAACCTGCCTTCGCTTTTTTGTCGAAGAGTTTGAGCGGCTCGATCAGGCAGTGTTGCACGATCCCGACGGCAGGTTCCTGCATTACACGCTACGCCAGCCTCTTGGCGTGGCGGTAGGGATGCTGGCGTGGAACTTTCCGTTACTTAACGTCGGCTATAAGATCGGCCCGGCTCTTGCCGCAGGGTGCAGTGTCATTATCAAGCCCTCTAGCCTGACTCCCCTCGCATCGCTCGAAGCGGCTCACCTAGCCAAAGAGGCCGGCATCCCCGATGGGGTGATTAACATGATCACCAGCAGCGACCACAAGGTTACCAAAGCATTACTCCAAAGCGATATTCCAGCAATGGTCACCATGATCGGCTCAACCCGAGGTGGGCTGGAGGTCATGAATGCATCCTGCACGAGCGTCAAGCATTTTTCCGTAGAACTTGGTGGTAACGCACCGGTAGTGGTCTATCCCGACGCGGACATTCGCGACGCTGCCAACAAAGTGGTCGATCTGAAGTTTGCGAACTGCGGGCAGGTTTGCGTCTCGCCGAATCGTTGCTTCGTCCACGAGTCCGTATACGACGAGTTCGTTGAGTACGCCAAAACGCGTGCTGAATCGGTTGAGATGGGGCCATTAATCTCTGACGATGCAAGGCAGTATGTCCTTGGCCTCGTGGAATCGGCCGTCGCTGAAGGGGCTGAACTCGTTTCTGGAGGCAAGCCCGTTGAAGGCGACGGCTATTTTATGGAGCCAACGATTCTCAAGAACGTGGCTACCGGAATGAAGGTGGCGCACGACGAGATATTTGGCCCCGTTTTGCCCATCATCAAGTACACCGATGCTGATAATGAAATTGCCCTGGCCAACGACACGGAGTATGGCTTGGCAGCTTATGTCTTCACCTCAAATCTGGCGACCGGTTTGAGAGCGGCTCGCGACATCGAGGCTGGCAGCGTCTGCATTAACGAGCCTCACTATTCCGTGCAACTTCCCCATGGCGGCTTGAAGCAAAGTGGCGTTGGTAAAGATTGCTCGCGCTATAGCCTAGAAGAGTACCTCACGCTCAAACGTGTTTCAGTACTCATCGACCATTAGAAAGAATGCAACCATGCCGCTTGATGATCACCCGGAGACTACTTGAATGATTACCTGCTTCCCAACAGAAATTCTTGAGCGATTGAGGACAGCTCAAGTCGTCGCTGGTTTCTCCGTCGAAAAAGTTGAGTTCGCTGTTCCTGTAGCGGAAGCTCTGCTAGCCGGAGGCATTGATGTCATTGAACTAACGCTACGTACGGATGCCGGTATTGAAGCGGTAAAAGCGATCTCTGCTGAAGTGCCAGAGATGTTAGTTGGTGTCGGCACAATCCTCACACCCGAACAGGCCGCCGAAGCAAAAGCAGCCGGAGCGGATTTTGGTGTCTCCCCGGGGTTAAACCCTCGAGTCGTCAACGAAGCGAACGCTATCGGGCTACCTTTTGCGCCAGGTATATCAACCCCCACCGAACTTGAGGCAGCGATTGAGTTGGGCTGTCGCTTCGTCAAATTCTTCCCCGCCGAAGCGGCTGGTGGAATCCAATACTTGAAGAGCATGGGTGCCCCGTACAAGCACTTGGGGATTGAATACTTCCCGTTGGGAGGCCTCAATGCCGAGAATATGGTGCAGTACTTAAGCGAACCTAACGTGGCTGCGATTGGGGGCTCTTGGATTGTCCAGGAAAGTCTCGTCGCTGAAAACAACTGGGCAGCCATTGCTTCAAGGGCTGCCGAAGTGCGGAGCCTGCTAGAGGGATCGTCGTCAGTTCAACGAGAAGTCCTTGCTAATCCCGCTTAAGAGCAACTCTGATTCAGATCACGATGGAACATCATCGAGGAAAAGAATGAAACCTGTTGTTACCTTTGGGGAAATCATGGGGCGGTTAGCGCCTCCTGCTAATCTGCGCTTACGCCAAACGCGTGAATTCGATGTCACCTACGCAGGCGCTGAGGCCAGCGTAGCCGCGTCGATTTGCAACTTTGGCGGGGCAGCGCGTTATGTGACCGCATTGCCCAAGCATGCCCTCGCCGATGCCACTGTCGATTCCGTCCGTGCCGTTGGTGTTGATACGCAGTACATTGTGCGAACTGACGAAGGCCGACTGGGGCTCTATTTTCTTGAGACAGGTGCCAATCAACGTCCCAGCAAAGTTATTTACGATCGAGCTGATTCGGCAGTCTCTATTACCGCAGCGAATCGGTACGACTGGGATGCCATCTTAGCCGATGCTCAGTGGCTTCATTTAAGCGGCATCACTCCCGCGTTATCTCAGACCGCAGCCGAGGCCACCCTAGTAGCTGCCCAGCAAGCGAAAGAGGCAGGTGCTCAGGTTTCCATCGACTTGAATTTCCGGGGGAAGCTCTGGAAATGGAATCCGCCCAAAACACCGCGAGAATTGGCCCAGGCAACGATGCGAACCATTCTGCCTCACGTCGATATCGTCATTGCTAATGAGGAGGACTGCTCCGACGTGCTCGGCATTCGTGCTGGCGAATCAGACGTGCATAGCGGCTCGCTCGACACAGGGCGTTATCCCGATGTAGCACGGCAAGTTGTCCAGCAATTTCCTAATGTCAGTAAGGTTGCCATTACGCTACGCGAGAGTCATTCTGCCTCGCACAACGCTTGGGGAGCCATGCTCCTTGATGCGAGTGCGGATAAGCCGTTCTTTGCGCCACAGGATGAAGAAGGGAATTACCGTCCCTATGAAATTAAGAATATTGTGGACCGTGTGGGGGGCGGAGATTCGTTTGCTGCTGGCCTCATTTTCTCGCTCACAACTCCCGAATTGAGCGATCCCCAAACGGCTTTGGACTTCGCCGTGGCTGCCTCTTGTTTAAAACACTCCATCAAGGGCGACTTCAACTACTCAACGCGTAGCGAGGTGGAATCACTCATGGGCGGATCCGCTTCGGGAAGGGTAGTGCGATAGATGAACCGATTCGTCCTCTCAATGATGCTGGTCGCATTCGCCTCACAAAGCGAAGCGGCTGAAGTATCCGACGCGAAGCAACCTAATATTGTCCTCTTGTTCGCCGACGATGCCGGCTATGGGGATTTTGGTTTCCACGGCAGCCACCATTTCAAGACACCCCACCTCGATCAACTCGCCAAACGCGGTGTCCGCCTCTCGAATTTTTATGTGAGTGGTGCTACCTGTGGACCGTCTCGTGCTGGGATGCTCACAGGGCAGTACCAACAACGTTTCGGCTACGAAGAAATCAACGTGCCTGGGATCATGAGCGAAAGCAGCAAGCTGCTCGGCGACGAGATGGGTCTGCCGACCGATCTGAAAACAATGGGCGACCACCTGCAAGCACATGGGTATCACACCGGCATTTTCGGCAAGTGGCACATGGGCGTGGCCGACCGTTATCATCCCCTCAAGCGAGGCTTCGACGAGTTCTATGGCTTTCGCGGTGGAGCTAGGAGCTTCTTCGCTTACGCCAATCCCAAATCGACAGCTCGCGAGAATCTCATCGAGCGAAACTTTGGCAACTATCAAGAGCATGACGGGTATCTCACCCAAGTCCTTGCGGATGAAACCTGTGATTTCATTGAGCGCAACCAGAAGAAACCGTTCTTTGCCTACGTCTCGTTCAGCGCAGTCCATGCGCCTATGGAAGCAGACCCTCAAGACAAGGATCAGTTCTTCGAGCTGGAAGGGACACGTCGCACGGCAGCTCAAATGATGCTCTCGATGGATCGCGCTTGTGGGCAGATCATCGAGAAGCTCAAGGACCTCGGACTGGAGCAGGACACCATCGTTGTTTTCACCAACGACAATGGTGGTCCGATGGATCGAAACGGATCGAGCAACTATCCCTTCAGTGGAGTGAAAGGGACGCAACTCGAAGGAGGCATTCGCGTACCAGGCATTGTTGCTTGGCCAGGAAAGCTGCCCACGGGAACAGTCTACGAGAGACCATTAACAACGCTCGACTTACTCCCAACTTTCGTGAAAGCCGGTGGTGGCGATCCGACTTTGATTGAGCGACTCGACGGCGTGGATATGATGCCCTTCTTGCAAGGGAAGAACAAGGAGCGTCCCCACCAAACTTTGCATTGGAAAATGGAAACCCGCGCCGCCATCCGTGATGGCGACTGGAAGCTGCTGCGTTTTCCGGATCGCCCCGCACAACTCTACAACCTCGCCGAGGACCCCGCCGAGCAGAACAATTTGGCTGGTAAGCATCCAGAGAAAGTGAAGACGCTTTTCCAGAAGCAATTTGACTGGGAGCTCGAACTAGCGCGGCCGCTGTTCATGCTACGACGACAAGAAGAAGGCTGGTCCGCTCGTCGAACGGACGAGTTCCGTGCCCCACCTGCCGCTGACTACTAGGTAAAAACCATGAAACTCTTTGTTGCAATATCCATGTTTTTGATGACGACACCGGCCTGGGCTGCCCGTCCAAATATCATCGTTATTATGTGTGACGACCTCGGCTATTCCGACGTTGGATTCAATGGGGCAACGGACATTGTCACCCCCAACTTAGACAGCTTGGCGAAACAGGGAACCGTATTTAGCTCAGCCTATGCTGCGCATCCATTCTGCGGTCCAAGTCGCATGGGACTCATGACAGGGCGTTATCCTCATGAATTCGGCGCACCTTTCAATCTCCCCGAGAGTGGCAAAGGCAATGAAGAGTACTATCGGCAAGGTGTCGATGTGGGAGAAACGCTCATTAGCACGGTCCTACAAGAAGCCGGCTACTTTACGGGAGCCATCGGAAAGTGGCACATGGGCACCGAGCCCGAATATCACCCCAATAGCCGTGGCTTTGATGACTACTACGGTTTCCTCGGCGGTGGACATAAGTATTTCCCAAAGCAATACAAGCCAATCTATGAACGGCAACTCAAGGCAGGTGTGCAGTCTGTTTGGGACTACTTGACGCCCTTAGAGCACAACGGAAAAGAAGTCGACGAGACCGAATACATCACTGATGCACTCTCCCGAGAGGCAGTCCGTTTTGTTGATGAGGCTTCGCAGAAGGAACAACCTTTCTTCCTCTATCTTTCCTACAATGCACCGCATACTCCCCTGGAAGCAAAACAAGAGGACATGGAGGTATTTCCTAATATCCAAGATGAGAAACGGAAGACCTATGCCGCGATGGTGTACGCGGTCGATCGTGGCGTTGGGGAACTTATTGAGGCTCTCAAGTCGACGAAGCAGCTGAATGATACGTTGCTCGTCTTCCTAAGCGATAACGGGGGGCAACTACATAGCGGAGCAACGAACCGGCCACTTAAGGGTAGCAAGGGAGACACCTACGAGGGAGGCTTTCGTGTTCCCCTGTTCTTTCATTGGCCGGGCAGAGTTGCCACAGGGAAACGCTATGATCACCCGGTGACCACGCTGGACTTTTACCCAACTTTTGCGAATCTTGCGAACGCTTCGATCCCCGAAGGGAAGGACTTGGATGGTACGGACATCTGGGAAGACTTCCAGGCGGGTCGTAGCGCGCGTCCAGGAAAAAGCATCTTGGCGCTGCGTCATCGCAATGGCTTCAGCGACGTTGCCGTGCGACGCGATCAATGGAAAGCATGTCGAGCTTACAACCAGAAATGGAAGCTCCACAACCTTGATGAAGACATCAGCGAACAGCACGACCTGAGTAACAAGCAACCGGGGTTGATGAAGTCGCTTGTCGCCGAAGCTGAAGCATGGAGCAAGAGTCACACCCCGCCACGCTGGTTTCATGCTCTTGAGGCGCGTGACGAATGGGTAAAAACCGATATGCCTAACTTTGAAGAGACATTCACCATCGACTAGTTTTCCTCACCCTCGCGCGAGAGTACCGATCAATATGAGAATTAGTAATAAGAGAGGGCTTCGTCTGCTCACAGTTCTAGGGCTGCTGACAGCCACCCTTCCCGTTCTGAAAGCGGACGACTTGCCGTTGTCCGATCAAGAGAACCAGGGAAACTGGACGCTGAACCCGGAAGTCAGCGACGAGTTTGACGCTGCGGAAATCGACGACGACAAATGGTTCATCCAAGGAACCGACGGGGACTACTACATTTGGAAAGGGCGTCCGCCCTCGCAGTACGCTGCTCATAATGTGTACGTTGAAGATGGCCACTTAAAAATCCGCTCTCAATGGGAGCCGAAGTTCTCGTTCTACAAAGGCGCATATGCTGATGGAGATCGCAACGATAGCTATGGCATGTGGGAGGGCAAGCCCATGCCAATTACAACAGGTGGCATCATTAGTAAGCAGCGATTCCTGAACGGTTACATGGAAGTGCGCACCAAGGCAGGTAATTCCAACATGATCTGCGCTTTTTGGGCACTTGGCTATGAATCCGAGGTCGATATCTACGAGCAAATCGGACCGGCGAAGATTAAGGGCGACATTCAGCCAGACACCTGGAAGGCTTCAGTCCATAACTGGTCACCTCCTGCTAAGCGTCCGACACGTCGTTTTGGACTCAAGACCAAATTGCCGTTCCGTGTGGCGGATGAGTTTCACGTTTACGGTTGCGAATGGGGAGAGGACTATCTGAAGCTGTTCCTTGACGGCAAACTATACTATGAGACAACCCAAGAGAAAGAGGGTGAGAACTGGGTGCTAACTAACCCACTCGAACTCTACTTCGACAGTGAGATTTTCGTTTGGCTTGGTTTGCCGAATAAGGAGGAACTTCCTTCCTATTATGAAATCGATTACGTACGGGTTTGGCAGAAACCGCAAGACAATCTGCTCGCCCGTCAATTTTTCGGCTTTGAAGGTCCGATTCTCTACGATGATCATCCCATTCCGCTGACACTTGTCCCCGAGAGCAGTGAGGTGAATGAGTATCAAAAGTTCTGGCAGATTGGTGAGCATGGGCTGCCCCACTTCTCGTATTCCAAGGAGCAAGCCGCTAAAGGAATCAAGAGTCTGAAGTTCACTCCCAAGGGAGTGCTCGGCAATGTAGCCATCGTGTCTCCGGCTGGGGCTGTCGACATTCAGGCAGGAGAGTATCAGCTTTCGTTACAGGTCTTCGTCACTGAAGACTGTGATGTGGAAGCACTGAATGTTAGCCTCGCTGATCCTGAGATACTTTTCGAGACTTTCGATCTCACAAAAGTTGAAAAAGGTACCTGGATCACCCTGAAAGAGGACTTCAAGCGAGACTCCTCTTCAGGAGAAGGCGACCGCCTGCGTTTACGGTTTCTAAAGGCACAAATCCCAGAGGGCACCGGCGCACTCTACATCGACAACATCGCAATAGGGAACAAATGATGAACTCACTACCTATCTTCACAGCCGCTTGTCTGATTGCCACGGGGTCTACAATTGCTGCGGCCCAGCCTGCTGTTTACCCGGTAGCCGACCCTAAAAACCAAGGTGAGTGGCACCTTAATGATGCCGTCAGTGACGAGTTCGAAGGGACAACACTAGACGAAAAAAAGTGGCACATTCAGGGCACCAATGGAGAATACCGTTCGAACTTCATCGGGAGAGCCCCTTCTCAATTCTCGACGAAGAATGTTCGGATCGAAGCCGGCAAGCTCAAACTTCAAGCGAAGTGGGAACCGGACTTTGATTTCTCCAAGAAGATCGACAAGTCGGATAAGAAAGCACCCGAGGGGCGACCCTACGAGAACATCACGACTGCGGCCGTCATTAGCAAGCAGCAGTTTCTCTATGGCTACATGGAAATTAAGTGCAAAGCGGCTGATGCCTCGGTGACAAGTTCCTTCTGGATGACGGGCAACGGCGTCGAACTTGACGTCTTCGAGTTTCTCGCCCGTCCAGCACAAACCCATAAGAAACAACTGCCTAGGGAATTATGGTCTTCTATCCATGATTGGTCGCCGGAAGGAAAAGGGAAAACCACCTGGACTGACCGCCTTCAGCTCGATTGGAAAGTAGCTGACGATTTTCATGTTTATGGAATCGAGTGGGATGAGAACTACCTCAAGTTTCACGCCGACGGCAAGTTGGTGAGGAGCGTAACGCGGCAAGAAGTCGGCGAAGAGGGCTGGGTCATCACCAAGCCGCTCTGGGTGTGGGTCGATTCTGAAACCTTTCCCTGGCACGGCATTCCAGAGAAGAACGACTTGCCGGTCGACTTTGAAATCGAATACATCCGCATCTGGCAGAAGAGTCTCACCAGTAATATACCGCTCAGTTTCGAAGGACCGTTTGCTTTGGAGGAGAAGTCGCAAGATTGGTGGATGACGGAGCCATCCAGAAAACATTTGGCAATCGTCGATGAGAAAGCCGCCAGCGGCAGCAAATCCTTGAAATTTTCTGACTCGGGCCCCTTAGAAGAAAAAGTCACCGCTTTTGCGCCCTACGGTTCCTCCGATCTCGAGCCGGGCAGATATGAGTTCTCGATGAAGGCTTGGCTTGAGCCGGAATGCGACGTCAAGAGAGTTCGCATCGTACTGGAAGAACCCTGGTTGGAACTTAAGCCACTTGACCTTTCAGGTGTTGAAAAAGGCAAGTGGGTAACCATATCCCAGACGTTCCGGCGCAGCGACCCTTCGAGCGCGAAGGATCGCATACGCGTCGTCGTTCAGCCTGAGGATGTCTCGGGCAGCGGTCAAGCATTGTACATTGACGACTTGTCCATCGAGAAAACGGAATGAACGACCATACCGCAAATGCTTTCCGTTATGCGACGATCGTCGCCATGGGCGGTTTTCTGTTTGGGTTGGATGCCGCATTGATTTCCGGCGGTGTCGATCTTATCAAGGCCGAGTTCCAACTGACTTCCGAGCAGTTAGGAACCGCGGTAGCCGCTCCCGCGTTGGGAGTCTTACTTGCATTGCCGTTCGCCGGCTATGTCTGCAACCGGTTTGGTCGCAAGAAGGCGATCCTGACTATCGCGGTCCTCTATTTGATTTCAGCCATTGCATCCGCCTTTGCTCCCAACTATTGGACGCTAACTGCGGCCCGTTTCTTGGGTGGCGTAGGATGGAGCTCCATCTCGCTGGCGTCCATGTATATCGGCGAGATTGCTCCACCGAAGTGGCGGGGCAAGCTGGTTTCAATGACTCAGATCAATATCGTTGTGGGCCTGTTTGGTGCTTACTTCATTACCTATCTCATTCACTACTTGGCGGGTGCTGGGATCGAGTGGGTGCAGGCCCTAGGAGTTACCCCCGAAAACAGTTGGCGTTGGATGCTGGGAGCCGAAATCCCTATTTGTTTGCTTTGGATGGGGCTACTGCTGTTCATTCCCGAAAGCCCCTACTGGTTTGTTTACCGCAATCGTCCTGACGAAGCAAAACAACGGCTCAGCAAACTGATGCCTGCAGAGGAAATTGAGGCTCACGTGAGCGAAATTCGCGAGAGTCTGCAGGAAGATTCTCAGGATCGCTCTTCTCTTTCGGAACTGAGGATCATCTTCAGCAAACCGATGCGTTTGATTTTCATCATCGCAATAACGATTGCCATTGCCCAACAATCTTCAGGGATTAACGCGGTTCTCTTTTATGCTCAAACCATTTTTAAACAGTTAGGCATCGGGACGGACGCCGCTTTTGTGCAGGCAATTTGGGTGGGCTTGACGAGCGTCGTTTTCACGATTCTCGGATTGCTACTCGTCGATAAACTGGGGCGACGTCCGCTAATTATCTGGGGCATGGTTTGGATCATCGCCAGCCTGGGACTCTGCTCGTACGCGTTCCATGAAGCTCGGTACACGCTCACCGAGGAGGCGATTGCCGAGTTTGCGAAGGGCGTGAAAGAGGCTGAGAGCAAGTCTGCCGAGGAAGGAGAAGTAACCGAAGCATTTGATATTGGTCGTTTAGATTCGCTGGCTGGTGTTGAAAAAGAAAGCGATATCGCTTTCCGGGAAGCGCTCGATGAATCAATCGACAAAGAAGATACTTCCAAGTATTTTAATCCGCTGCTAGAAGCGGCTATCAAGATTGATGCGAAGCTTGTGCTACTAGGGATACTCAGCTTTATTGCTGCGTTCCATTTCTCGGTAGGCCCGGTCATGTGGGTTTTGTTTTCCGAGATCTTCCCCGCATCGGTCCGGGGCATGGCAATCCCGTTCTTTGCCATTGTCACGAGCCTGACCAGTTGGCTAGTTCAGAAATTTTTCCCCTGGCAAATGGAGAACATGGGAATGAGTTTCACGTTTCTTTTCTATGCCGGGACGGTAGCTATCGGTTTGGTGATTTTGTTCTTCACCTTGAAGGAGACGAAGAACATGAGCATTGAAGAAATACAAGCAGCCCTAACTCCCGACGCCTAGTATCAGAAGCAACAGAATAGGCTGGCATAGCACAAGTAGATGCAACTTGCTGTCTAGGAATTGTGACTAGAGTTCAACATGAAAAGCTCATCTGCCCACACTCGCGCCATCACCAACAACTCTCAGAGTCCTCACGCAAAGCTCAAGAGTATCAACTTTGGCGACTGCCAGTGGACCGAAGGCTTCTGGGCAGACAAGTTCAAGCTTTGTGAAGAGGTGATGGTCCCCTACATGGGTTCGCTACTCAAGGGCGACATCGGCCACGGCCTAAACAACTTTAAGGTCGCCGCCGGACTCAAAGAAGGTCAACACCAAGGTTTTGCATGGCATGACGGCGACTTCTTCAAGTGGATGGAAGCGGCCACTTATGTCTACGCGATTAACCAAGACGAAACGATCCTGAACGACCTTGACGAAGTGATCGAGATCATCCGCCAGGCTCAGGAGGAGGACGGGTATCTACACACGAACATCCAGATCGACGGCATCAAGCATTTCTCCAACCGTAAGTACCACGAGATGTACAATTGCGGCCACTTGTACACGAGTGCGTCGATACACCATCGCCTGACCGGAAAGAGCAACTTCCTAGACATAGCCGTGAAGAATGCGGACTTGCTCTACAAGCTGTTCGAACCACAGCCTAAGGAACTCTCGCGATTCGGATTCAACCAGTCTCAGATCATGGGCTTGGCGGAGCTCTATCGCACGACGGGCGACAAGCGTTACTTGGAACTGGCAGAAATCTTCATCAACAACCGCGGCAAGTCCGAGGTTGTCGAAGATGCCAGCACCGAAGGGTATCCGATCGGGGACATGGTGCAGGAACGCGTTCCCCTACGTGAAGAAAACGAAGCAGTTGGTCATGCAGTGTTAGCTCTGTACTACTATGCCGGTGCTGCCGATGTTTATGCAGAAACCGGTGAGCAAGCACTCATCGAGGCACTCGACCGACTATGGGACAACGTCGCGAACAAGAAAATGTATGTCACCGGTGCCGTGGGACAAGCTCACTTTGGCGCATCAACTCGCCGGGACAAGATCGAAGAAGGGTTCCTTGAAGAGTACCTGATGCCGAATTCCACTGCCTACAATGAAACCTGCGCTAATATCGCTAACGCAATGTTTAACTGGCGTTTGCTCGGCATCAAGGGAGACTCAAAATACGCAGATGTCATGGAGCTGGTGCTCTACAACAGTGCGTTAGTAGGTATCAGTGCCGACGGCAAAAACTATTTCTATGCGAATCCGCTGCGGATGAATCGAGGACAACGGGAATACGAAGATAATCGCGATTGCACGGAGTCCGCAGACCGCGAACCGTATATCGAATGCTTCTGCTGCCCGCCGAATCTTGTACGCACCATCGCAAAAGTTTCAGGTTGGGCTTACAGCTTGGCGGAGAACGGAATCGCGGTGAATCTCTACGGAGGTAATCGTCTCGACACGACTTTGCTCGATGGCTCAACGCTCAAACTTGATCAAGAAACGACATACCCTTGGGACGGAAAAGTAA
This sequence comes from Adhaeretor mobilis, assembly GCF_007741515.1. Classification (GTDB taxonomy): domain Bacteria; phylum Planctomycetota; class Planctomycetia; order Pirellulales; family Lacipirellulaceae; genus Adhaeretor; species Adhaeretor mobilis. The sequence continues at coordinate 2,165,589 of NZ_CP036263.1, read as the reverse complement.
AACTAACGATCAACGAGTGCAAGGACTCTCCCTTCGAGATCAAGTTGAGAATCCCCAGTTGGTCTAAAGGAACAAAGATTCAAGTCAATGGCCAGGACGTCGGGGTCGCCGTCGAGCCGGGCACTTTTGCCAGTGTTGATAGAGCGTGGAAATCGGGAGATAGCATTACCCTAGATATGCCCATGGCTATCAACTTCATCGAAGGGCATCCCCTGATTGAAGAAGCTCGCAACCAAGTCGCGATTAAGCGCGGACCTATTGTTTACTGCATCGAGTCTCCGGACTTGCCTGAGAACACAAAAACCTTGGATGTCTATCTCCAAGGCGATGCTGTGCTAACAGCTACTCACCAACCAGAGTTTCTGGGTGGCGTCACCACGATCCGTGGAAACGTGCTGCTACGCACCGATGACGGCCAAGGCATGTATCGTGTCGTTGAGAAACCGCGTTGGGAGTCTTACGAGACTAATTTCGTTCCTTATTTCGCCTGGAGCAATCGCGGCACCGCCGAGATGACCGTCTTTATGCCGGTGGTTTGGTAGTCGAACAAATATTGATCCATTTTTTGCCCTCAAACCCAAACAGCATCTATGTATCGCATACTATTCTTGGCTTTACTATCGCTGACACCACAGTCCCTCAGGGCAGGCGACAAACCGAACATCCTCTTCATTGCGATTGATGATCTTCGCCCAGAACTAGGCTGCTACGGCTCAGAAATCGCCATCTCCCCCAATCTGGATAAGCTGGCAGCCGAAGGGTTGCTCTTCAATCGAGCCTACTGCCAGGAAGCGATTTGTAGTCCATCTCGTGCGAGCCTCATGACAGGGGCACGCCCGGATACGATCGGCGTGATCGAAAATTCTGTTTACTTTCGCGATAAGAACCCGGACATCACCACCCTGTCGCAGCACTTCATTGCAAACGGGTATGAAGCGGCATATTGCGGGAAGATATTCCACAAAGACGACTTCGCTGATCTAGAGAATTCGTGGAGCAGAAAACCGGCATTTGATCGATTGGACTTGGCGAAACCTACAGACTCTTTTGCTCTTCCTGAGAACCGAAAAATACTCAAGAGAAACTTACAGTTGTTAGAAGCCAAGTACGGCAAGGGAATCGGAAAGACAGGACTAGTACAAGGCCCCGCGTACGAGTCCGCCGACGTACCGGATCAAGCCTATCGCGATGGCTACAACACGGACCTTGCCATCGCCACGATGAAGGACATGGCTGAGAACAGCGACAAGCCGTTCTTCCTAGGATTGGGATTCTACAAACCGCACCTCAACTTTATCGCCCCTAAACGCTATTGGGACATGTATGACCGTGATCAGATTCCCTTGGCTGAGCACAGAGACGGCCCTGTGAACGGTGCGGAGATGGGACTGCATCCTTCCTTTGAGTTGCGGGTGAGAGACGGCATTCCTAAAAGCGGCCCAATCTATTCTGAGTTGTCAAGAACACTCAAGCATGCCTATTTATCGTGTGTCACTTACGTTGACGCGCAGGTAGGCCGCATGCTACAGGCCCTCGAAGAGGAGGGGTTGCGCGACAACACGATCATCATCGTCTGGGGCGACCACGGCTGGCACCTTGGTGATATGGGAATCTGGGGCAAGGCGACCAACTACGAGATCGCGACCCGGGTACCCCTAATGATTTGGACGCCTGACATGCAAGTGCGCGGCGAATCCACCGATGCGCTGGTGGAACTGGTCGACATGTACCCGACGCTCTGTGAGCTGGCCGACCTGCCACTCCCCAAGCATATCGAAGGGCATAGTTTTGCACCGCTGCTCGACGAACCTGAGCGCACCTGGAAGAAGGCGGCCTTTAGCCAATTCCCAACGCCTGCGCTACGTGAGTGGGCTGCTAACCCGCTCTCCAAAGGAATGCGCGAGACGTTCTTCGGACCCTTGATCGAGGATGTTGAGGAGCGAATCATCGCGCAGCAGGGAAACAAATGGGATCGTGAACTTTTCGAGCAGCACCTGATGGGCTACGCGATGCGGACGGATCGCTATCGACTAGTGGTCTGGCGTGACTATCGCGATCAGAAGGCCGAACCGGTTTTCATCGAGCTCTTCGATCACCAAACCGACCCGCAGGAAACGAAGAATATCGCCGAAGATCACCCAGATATTGTTAACTTACTCGTGAAGCAGCTCAATGAAGGTTGGCAAGCAGCACTGTGACACCTTGTCTATTAGTCCACGATGATTGAAGAGCTGGATATCATGAAAAATACCTTATTAGCTTGTTTGCTAGCCATCTGTGCTTTGCACTTAAGTTTGTCTGCTTACGCTGATGATGAGCATACAGATTTAATACTCGTCGAGGCCGAGGCCTTTGATGATGTCGGAGGCTGGGTTGTTGATCAACAGTTTATGGACCAGATGGGCTCTCCTTACATGCTCGCTCACGGGCTGGGCGTGCCTGTTCCGAATAGCAAGACCGAAGTTCAAGTCTCCTCGCCTGGCAAGTACCGAGTTTGGGTCCGAACACGCGATTGGGTCGCGCCGTGGAAGGCGCCCGGCGCCCCTGGCAAGTTCCAACTACTCGTAGATGGCCAGCCGCTCTCAACGACCTTCGGTACCGAAGGTGCCCAGTGGCATTGGCAGGATGGTGGCATTGTCCAGCTTAGCGCGAAAGTAGAACTGCAACTTCACGATCTCACGGGCTTCGAGGGACGATGTGACGCGATTCTTTTAGCAGCCGACCTGAACAGTACGCCTCCGGATGGCGGAAAAGAGTTGGCTGTTCTGAGAGGGAAACTCCTGGGCTGGGACAACCAGCCAAAGGATGGCGGCGAATACGACCTCGTGGTCGTTGGCGGGGGGTTCGCCGGTTCATGTGCTGCGATCACAGCCGCACGAATGGGGCTAACGGTGGCCCTGATTCAAGACCGCCCGGTGCTCGGCGGCAACGGCAGTAGCGAAGTACGAGTTTGGCCGGAAGGTTTCACCAATCACGCCCCATACCCTCGCATCGGTGATGTTGTTGAAGAGTTTCAACCGTACAGCAAACTCAAAGACCACCCCAACCCGAAGGGGTACAAGGCATTCAATGACCAGCGCAAACTCGACTTAGTGGAGTCCGAACCCAACATCACCTTGCTGCTTGAGTATCGTGTCAACGCTGCAGAAGCCAAGAATGACGCAGTCCAATCTGTCGTCGCGCAGCATACACGTTCCGGTCGTAGGGTCAGACTCACTGGACGCTGGTTCCTCGACTCCACCGGTGATGGCGTGCTCGGCGCACTTGTCGGTGCCAACTATGAATACACCGAAGAAGGGCACATGGGCACGACGAATCTCTGGGACTTCGGGGAAACTAACGAAACCGAGCACGAGTTAAAGTGTCTTTGTGAGGACTTCGAGGAACAACTGTCGTTGAATTTCACAGCTGCCACACAGCCCCAACCCTTTCCACGATGCTCGTGGGCCGTTGACCTTAGTGACGTTGATTTCCCTGGTCGACATCGAGAAAAGACCTTCAATCTAACGGGAACGAAGCAGTTAGGGACTTGGTTCTGGGAATCAGGATTCAACAAGGATCCAATTGCAGATGGGGAATGGATTCGCGATCTCAACTTACGAGCTATGTACGGTGCTTGGGACGTCCTCAAAAATATTGACGGCAAGTTTCCCAACCACCGTCTGAAGTGGGCCGCCTTTATCGGCGGTAAGCGGGAATCGCGCCGTTTGATGGGGGATGTCGTGGTCACAGCAGAAGACTTTCGGGACGGAACTGAATTCGAGGATGCTGCCGTCCCTTGCACTTGGCATATCGACATCCATTCGCCCCATCCCGACTACTTTGAGCAAGGCGATGAAGACGCATTCTTTTCCACCTTTACGCGAGGCAAAGAGTACCAGTATGAGGGACCTTATTGGGCTCCCTACCGCTGTTTATACAGCCGGAATATCGACAACCTCTTCATGGCTGGCCGAGATATTAGCGTCTCTCACGATGGCCTGGGAGCCGTTCGTGTGATGAGAACCTGCGGAATGATGGGTGAAATCGTCGGCATGGCCGCGTCTGTTTGCAAAACACGCGATTGCACACCGCGGGACGTCTACAAGAATCATCTTGCTGAGCTTCAAACGCTAATGCGCAAGGGGGCTGGAAAACCACATCCATCCAATTCTGACCAAGAGGCCAATTGATGTGGCTTGCTATGAAATATTTCGTGATCTTTGTTGGCAGTTTGCTGGCGTTCATCCTTGCACAGCGCGACGATGCCATCGCGGACGATAAGCCATCGAAGGCCCAACCTCATTTTGTTGAAGCAGAAAAGGATTTCCCACGCGAAGAGAAAAACCTACGCAAATGGGACGCGCCCATTGTGGCTGATCTAGATCAGGATGGTTTCCTCGACTTGATCCTTAACGATCACGGCTTCGGAGTCAGGATCTGCTGGAATAACAAAGGACGCTTTGCTAAGCCTTACGACCTCGTCATGGGGGATTTACACGGCATCACTGTGGGCGATCTCGACCAAGACGGCAACCTTGAACTTGTGATCTCGCCGGGGGGTGGCTCGGGGAGCAACGCCCGGAATGCCACGCTCTACCGCGTTGATCGCCAGCGGAAGTTCACGAAGCTGCCAGGATTCAAAGTCCCGTTGAAGTTAATGCGAGGTCGGACCGTGAAGCTCATGGATGGCGACAATGACGGTGATTTGGATCTCCTCAATTTCGCTTTTCCTTCCCGCGAAAAGAGAAAACAGAGCGAAAACTATATCTACGAGAATACCGGCACAGGCCACCTTGAGCTTGTGGGAGTATTGCCAAAAATCGAAATGAATGGCCAAAAGACGCTCGTCACCGACTTCAACAACGATTCGATTCTCGATTTGTTGCTCTATGGACATGGCCACGTCAAAGCTAATCAAGGGAAGGGCGACCTCACCTTCGACGAGGTTACAGACACTGTCTTACGTAGTCACATCAACGACGTCACAAGCATTGTAGAAATCGACTACGACAACGACGGCGATGTCGATCTCTATTGTACGCGAGGCAAGGAATTCACAGCCGGGGAAACTTTCTACGACTCAGAAACCCAGACTTGGGGCTTCTACACAACCCGGGGAGCTTTTCAATTTGAAGACCTTGTCGTTGGCGACATTCTCAAGATTGAAAATTACCAGGCACAGTGGCCCAACAAGAAGCTCTGCATTGGCGAATCCGCATACGAATACGAGTTTCCTGGTGAAACGCATTCAGGCCGAGACATCCGACTTGTCAACAGCGATGCGCTCGGCTGGCCTGAGAAGGTCGAAGCCAAGTCGGCTTATCTTGGCTACGTGGGCAATGAGGCATGGCGGTTCGCGGGCGATATCTTCTCGCCAACCACGGGGGTGATGCACGGCATACGCTCGTACCCCGCATACGATCACCCGAAGGGTTTGAGTGACGTTCTTCTTGAGAATCAAAACGGACAGTACGCCGAAGTGACTTTACCCTCGGGAATACGCCACGAGGATCACACAACAGGTGTTGCCGTCGGCGACTTCGACAACAACGGATACCAAGATCTATTGGTCATCCGTCGTGGCGACTTGATTCATACTAACCAGTCACTTCTCTATCTCAATCAAGGGGACAAGACGTTTGAACTGGTGGACGACCATAACATTGTTTCTCCCGAGTTAGGTGCCATTGGCTTGGGTACTGAAGTCCTCGACTACAATCGAGATGGCAAGCTCGACATTCTAATTGGAAACGAACGAGGCAAATGGCACTTGTTCAAGAACAAGCTCACATCAGGTAGCGACTCGAATTATCTCTTGATCGAGATCACCAATTCCAAGGCGAATCATGCCACCAGCCTTGGGGCTGTGGTTGAGGTCACGGCGGACGGTATTACGCAAACAAAAAGAGTTGGCTCAACCTCAGCCGCCTACTCGCTCGGCCGCAACACGCTGATCCATTTTGGCTTAGGTGAGAACACAGGCCCAGTTGATATCAAAGTCGAATGGACGATCGGCGAAACGGTTCAGCAAACCGTCTCCAAGCTAAACCGATTGGTGAAGATAGCTGGCGAGTCACCTGAGTAGTGCTGGAATTCGAGTATTTGATCATGCGATTCATTACCGGCACACCTCTGAGACTAGCGGCAATACTTGTCACAGTTTTCGTCAGTGTTGGCACGAATTGCTTAGCCGACGAGGTCGATTTCTTCACGGACATCGCCCCGATTCTACAAACTCGTTGCTGGCATTGCCACGGCGAAGACGAGCAGGAGTCTGGACTAAGGCTAGATCGCCGCGTGAACATGTTGTTGGGGGGTGACTCGGGATTGGCTGCGGTTGTACCGGCCGAACCAGCGAAAAGCTACCTAATTGAAGTGGTCAACCATGTCGACGAAGACATGGCGATGCCGCCCGATGACGAGAAGCTTCCTCAGTCCGAAATTGATTTACTGACCCATTGGATAAAAGAAGGCGCCAAGTGGCCGGGCCAGATGGAGGAAGCTACTCGTGAGAAGTCCGACCACTGGTCCTTTCAGCCGGTGCAGCTTCCTGAGATCCCCGAAACTGCGGAGAACGATCTCAACTCAAATCCTGTCGACGCCTTCTTGGCCCAACGCTTAGCAGAGGAAGGCCTAAGTTTCTCGACACCAGCAGACCCGCGCTCACTGATCCTTCGCGCATCGATCGTATTAATCGGCATCGCACCGACGCCTGAACAGATCGAGACATTCGCCCACAAGTGCTCGGAGAACCCTGAGCGGGCTTACGCTGAACTCGTCGAGCGACTTCTCGCTTCCCCGCACTTCGGCGAACGCTGGGCTCAACATTGGCTGGACGTGATTCGCTGGGCGGAGACCAACGGTAGCGAAAGCAACATGTACCGCAAGAACGCCTGGGTCTATCGCGACTATGTCATCCGGGCCTTCAACGAAGACAAGCCCTACGATCAGTTTCTTAGAGAACAAATCGCAGGCGATGTCATGGAGCAGGGGGAAGCGACCGGCTACTTGGTTTCCGGTCCGCATGTTCCGCTCGCGACCGTTGGTCAGGAACCTTCCGCCCGCCGACAGGCGCGAGCTGATCGAATGGATGAGATACTTCAGACCGTCGGCGCTTCCGCACTCGGTTTGACGATCGGCTGTGCCCGATGTCACAACCACAAATTCGACCCAATTTCGATCACAGACTATTACTCCGTGTCTGCGGTCTTCCAAGGCATCGAATTCGGCAGTCGATTCCCCGAACTGCCAGCCGCCCACCCTCGGAACCTCCGCGGCAAAGAACTTCAGCGTAGGATACGTCAGAAGAGGGAACAACTTCAGGAGCTAGGCCCGTGGGAGGAAGACTGGATTGGTTTCAAAGAGGTTCATTTCACACCCGTCGAAACCGATGCAGTCCGCCTTACCTTCGAGCGGCAGACCATTCGGATCGACGAGTTAGAAATCTTTGCTGCTGAGGAGGCCGACAAGAATATCGCTCTCGCCTCTCAGGGAACAACAGTCGCAAGCTCTCAAGAAGGATCGATCTCAAGATTCCCTGTGGAGAACGTTAATGATGGAGTCTTCGGCAGCGATGCCTGGATTGCCCGGCCTCCCGGAAATAGCCAAACGAAACCTTTTGTGCAGTTCACATTCGAACAACCGCAGCAGGTCAATCGCATTCGCCTGAGCACCAACCGCGAAGACTTTTTCCAAACTGACTACCTCAAAAAGCTGAACGATATGGGCTTCGGCGAGTTCCAAGTCGAAGCCCGCGATGGAGAAGGAAATTGGCAGAAGGTAGCTACCTACCAAGGACGCGAGCAACTCGACCAGGAACCCTCCCGCCGTTCCGACCTACTCCTCGAATTACACGAGCTAATTCAACAGCTAAGGGACCAGGGACCAAGGCCTAGCTTCTTGGCTAAATTCGTCCAGCCGACGAAGACCTACGTCCTCGGTAGAGGCAGCCCTGAAAATCCACGCAATGAAGTCTTCCCCTCAGGGCTCGCTGAACTTGACGGAGAACTTGCCGTCGAGCCCTACGCGCCTGGGCCGAAACGCCGTCAAGCGTTTGCTGCATGGCTCACCCAACCAGAACATCCTCTGACGGCTCGCGTGGCAGTCAATCGACTGTGGCATCACATCTTCGGGCAAGGGATTGTCTCAACGCCAAGCGATTTCGGCGCAGCAGGAATTTCGCCTACCCACCCTGAACTCCTCGATTGGCTAGCAGCGGAGCTTGTCCTCCCCACGACTTCAACCATTTCATTGAAGCCGCAGCCCTGGAGCATGAAACACCTAATACGAACAATGGTGATGTCGAGAGCGTTCCGTCAATCGAGCTTGCCTAGAGAGGAGGGTCTCTCAAAGGATTCTGACTCTGCCCTGCTGTGGCGATTTCCTCCAAAGCGGGTGGAAGCCGAAGTGATACGCGACTCGATCCTGCAAGCGTCGGGCGTTCTCGATTCTGAGATCGGTGGCCCGAGCTACCGAATTCACAACGTGAAAGAAAAATACTCGCAGTGGGAGGTCACGGATAATTACGGCCCTCACACGTGGAGACGCATGATCTACCAAGAGCGCATGCGGCGTGTCGATGACGAAATGTTCACAGCGTTTGACTTCCCCGACTGCGGCCAAGTCCGTGCCAAGCGCCCTGTTTCCACCACGCCCTTACAGGCACTCAACCTGCTGAATAGCAAGTTCGTGCTCGATCAGTCGCAACGCATTGCGGAACGAGCCATGAGAGAGTCTGACGGCGAAGAATCGCTGGCACTCGACCGTTGCTTCGAGCTGATACTCGGCCGAAATCCCTCGGAGGTCGAGCGACGTGATGCGTTACGCGTGGTGAAAGAGAACAGTTTGTCGTTAGTCTGCCGTGCGTTAATCAATTCCAACGAGTTCGCTTTTCTTCCATAGTTTCCACAATGAATGCTGAACGTCTCACACCGCTAGGCAGGCGACTGCTTGATCGTCGCAACTTCCTCGGCACGGCTGGCCTGTCGACGGCTGGCCTCGCGTTGGCCAGCATGCTGCAAGCGGATGGACTGCTGGCGGACGAAACGCGAACGGTCAGTGGCAAGCAACCGATTCGACCCCGCATCGACCCAAGCAATCCTTACGCGAGACGCGACGCACACTTCGAGATGCCTGCCAAGCAGGTGCTTGTGATCTACTGCCCAGGTGCCGTCAGCCACATTGATACCTTCGACTACAAGCCGGCTCTCGCCAAATTCCACGGGCAAAAACCGCCCGGCCTCCCTGCAGTTACCTTCGAAGGTCCTTCGGGAAACATTGCCAAACCATTTTGGAACTTCGCTCCCCGCGGCGAGACCGGCAAGATGGTTTCCGACCTGCTGCCAAACCTCGCTGAGCAAGTGGACGACTTCTGCTTCTTTCATGCCCTGACTTCGGAGACCAGCGCTCATCCTCAGGGTGAGAACTTCATGAATACCGGTTTCACCATGGAAGGCTTTCCTTCCTTCGGTGCTTGGGTTACCTATGCCTTAGGTACGGAAAACCAGGAACTACCCGCCTTCGTTGCCATTAACGACCCCCGAGGCATGGCCAGAAGCGGCAAGAATAATTTTGGGAACGGCTTCTTACCGGCTGCGTTTCAGGGAACTGATTTCAGCGCGAAACATCCCCCAAACAATCTACAGCGGCCCGCGGAACTCTCTCAGCTAGAAGACCGCAGAACGGTTGAGCTTCTCCAGCGTCTCAACGCGGAACATCTTCGGCAGTACCCCGAAGACGCCAACCTCGCCGGTCGCATTGCCAGTTACGAGCTGGCCGGCAAGATGCAAACCTCCGTGCCGAGTGTGATGGACTTGTCGCGCGAAAGTCAATCCACCCTGCGAGCTTATGGCGTCGAAGGTGGAAGCGAGTTGCGTGGCCACTACGCCAGGAATTGCCTCCTTGCCAGGCGACTTCTTGAACAAGGAGTACGCGTGGTCCAACTCTTCAACGGCAGCGACCCCTCGGGCGGCAACGGCATCACTAACTGGGATTCGCACGCGAACATCCGGAAGACACATGCCATGCAAGCGGAGATCATGGACCAGCCAACCGCCGCTCTCATTGCCGACCTCAAGCAAAGAGGCATGCTCGAACAGACACTGGTCGTGTGGACCACTGAATTCGGGCGGATGCCGTTCCTACAAGCCAACGGCACCGGTCGCGATCACAACCCGTCGGCTTTCACGTGCTTCCTCACCGGCGCTGGCGTGAAACGCGGCATCAGCTACGGCGAAAGCGACGAGTTCGGCTTCAAAGCAGCTACGAATAAGACCACGGTCTACGACTTCAATGCAACAATCCTCCACCTCATGGGCCTCGACCACCAGCGGCTGACCTTCTATCACAACGGTCTGGAACGTCGGCTGACGAATGTCCACGGACAGGTCGTGAAGGAAGTCATGGTGTAGCCGAATGCTTTGTTGCGCATCCTCCTGCGTGAGGTTAAGGCAATTCTGGACCTTATTGCTGTTTTCTTGCCACTTAAGGAACACGAAAGAGCAGCAATCATTGTTGGTCCAAATTACCGCAGCGCATTGTAATGCACATATGCATTGCGTGGGGCCTTGCTCATTCTTGGCCCCTAGGTCCACTTCCAGAATATGTCGGGATTCTCACTGAGAGGAGTCGATGTATGACGATTACTCACAGTTAGCGAGGGTGAGTGATCCACAGCATTTCACGTAAAGACGATTCTCCCAGCGGTGATCACCGCTGGTTGTAGGATCTGTCAATTCTAAGCGAGATCCAGCCTTAGTTGTAAGCCGTTCTCAAGACGATTTGCGCTCAGGATAGCTTTCGATCGGCGCGGTATCAGAGATGCTACTGATCTAAAAGACTCTACTGGACGCAACACCGGGTAGTCGTGAACTAAATCAGTGTTTGTAAAGTTCACGTTCCAGCATCGAAGAAATCTTCCTCAGCGGGTTTGAGTCCACGGTAATACGACCAAGCATATTCAAATCCAGCGAGTTCGCAACTAGGCCATGGGATATCGGAGGTCAGATTGAAATAAGTAGAAGAGAGTCCGCTGTACGTCGTCTATTCGTATGCACTCTCGGCTTGCTGTTTGTTCAGCAGCGCAGGCTCGTCTTTCGGCGTATTTTTCGGAGCGAAGCCTCGTCTAGACTTCTCGTTATTGTTTTCTTGAGACTTCGTTGCCAATTCGGTTATGCTAGCCGCCGGTGACGATCCCGCTGAAGCTTCGGGCTATTTGTGTAAATTTTTCTGAAGCAAGGAAGTACCAATGCCTATCGTGGCGACCTTCAAGGCGCATAGGGACGTTTTCACCGATCAACCTTCTAACCTTGACGAAAAATGTTGAAAGGTGCGGGCAAGTGCCGCGTCTTATCTTTTGCCCCTACTCCTGGGGACCTTCTGAGGCGCGGTCTCGGGGACGTTGAAATCGAACTCATAGCTGTCGCCCGAAACTTCAATGTTGGTTTTGTAGTTGGGGAACAGTGAGGGAGACAGCGGCTTGTTCTCAGCCGATCCTTCAATCAGCACTACGACGGGACCAGCAACGGAACCTTTCCCAGAGCTGCTCGTGCTATATTCGCCATCTAGAATTCGTGCGAATCCGGCAGGGCCAGTGCCTCCCTTGCTGCGGTCGGGGCGAAAGGAAATCGTTCCGAATGGGACTGCTTCTCCCTTAAAAGTAACCTTCCCATAGAGGTCGTGGCGTTCCAGGCCACCGTCATTGCACCCCAATGCCAGTATGGTGCACAGCAATGTGATTGCCAAAGAGCTACGTCGATTCATCGTTCGCTACCTCCTAAGGGCAATCCATCAGCCATTCGGCCCATCTGCCAATAAGTTTCCTCGTCGATATCCTCGGAGATATTTGCGACTGAGCCGTCAGCAAACGCAAAATGAGCGCCTCCGGGATGGTTGCTTCCGAAGGTTGCTGCCATATAGCCAGGGCTGTTCCACACGATCTCGTCCCCTGCTCCAGGGTTCGGATCGAAATTGATCGGGCGAGAAGCTGCCGCAGCATTGTTTGGAATGGCGAAGTCGGTCTTGGAGTTGAAGCTACTAGACCAACCAGCATAGCGCTGAGGGCCCATCGGATGAGAGCCTGGCAGGTAGTGCACGCGACTTTCACCTATTAGAAAAGTATTCGAGGAACCGTCTTCAATCTGACCAAACTTTGTCTTCGAATCGTAGCTGGTGATCCCGTTTACAAAGATCCGATAGTTTGGATTTCCACTAAAGGAAGTCGTAGCAAAGCCTAGTTCTGGAGTAACGGTGGCAGCATTCTCCCAATCACCTCCTCCCGTGCAAGCGAAGTAGCAATTGTGCAGCGTACCGGACTGAGCAATAGGATCACTGGGACAGTGCCATATATTCAACGGAGTTTGGACGCCAAGATTCGCTCCTTGTGGCTGATTCACACTCGTAGTGCAATTGTCGTAAAGGGATGGAAACGCTTTGAGCGGTTCATTAACTGCGATCTCAAACTGATCGAAAAGTGACTGTTGCTCAATATAGGGTAGGATCAGCACGGTCCAGGGTGGGCCATTGCTGCACTGGTCGTGTTTGTTGCCGGGCTTGAATCCAGGGAACGGTTCGCCATATTCTGGCTGGGAAATGAGGTTCGTCCGTGTTCCTTCTGGGAAATTACCAAACGCACTTTCGTAGTTGAGCATGGCCAGTGCGACTTGCTTCATTTGGCTAATGCACTGTGCTCGGCGTGCCGCCTCCCTTGCTGCTTGCACGGCTGGCAGTAATAAACCAACTAGGACGCCGATGATGGCAATCACCACTAATAGTTCAACAAGCGTAAAACCGCATCGTATGCTTGGGCGGCTAAATCTCGGCGTTCGACTGACCATGGTCGGTTTCCTTCTCTTCTTGAGGCTACTGATAAGAAAGTGAGCGTCGCGAAACTATGAATATAGCTTCGTGCTTGTTTGAGTTTCAGAAATTAAATCACAGGTGCCTAACCGACCAAACTCAAGGTATTGATCTCACCAACGGTTACTGGGGCCAGATTCTCTCTTCTAGCGGTCGTAGTGGTAGGCCATTTTTCACGATTCAGTTCAAAGCTATTGAAGTCCAGAAAACACCGATTCCTTTTCTATTTCTTGGTTTCGTATGCCTTTGGAATTAACTAACTTTTTCAGTTGGGCAGCCATGGCAGTGGCTCTTTCTGGATGTTGTGCAACCACATTGTTTTGCTCGCTCGGGTCGTCGCTTAGGTTGTACAGGCAGTCTTCAACTGGAAAAAATCCTTCAGGTCGGATTGAAACCGAACCTGGGATGTACTTCCAGTCCCCTACTCGTAGCGCTGCCCCAAGGGACTCCTCTAGCATGAACGCTAGGCCTCTACGGTCTTCTCCCAGGAAGGAAGCGAGCGTATTTCGACTATCGCTCGCCTGGTGAGGTGCAAGGTCAACATTTAGCAATTCTGCAAAGGAAGCGATGAAGTCGATCTGATTGACCATCGCTGCCGATGTGCTGGGTTCGATCTGGTGCGGCCAGCGTATCATCAAGGGCACACGGGTACCCCCTTCGTAAATTTCATATTTTCCTCCGCGCCATATCCCTGACGCATCGTGACCATCACCGCTCTTGGGAGAGTACCTTCGAACCTCTTTGGTCGATTCGCAAGTATCATCGTGATGGGTCGGTCCGTTGTCGCTGGTAAAGATCACGATGGTATTGTCGGTCAAGCCCTGCTTGTCGAGCTCGGCGATGATCGCTCCTACTGTCCAATCGAGTTGTACCATTGCGTCGCCTCGAGCTCCGAGATTCGTGCTGCCTTGGAAACGCGGATTTGGGGCATTGGGAATGTGAATATCTTGTGACGAGAAAAACAGAAAGAAGGGTTTGTCGCTGTTCTCTGCGATAAACTCTACCGCCTTCTCTGCAAATACATCGGCCATCGTGTAGTCATCCCACAGCGCCGACTTCCCTCCAGACATGTAGCCAATTCGTCCAATGCCATTGACGATGCTGCTATAAAAGGCATCCTTTTTTGCTGTGGGATATTGCGTGCTTCCTGGCTTGTTCACGTCATTTGCTTTACCGCCTACATGAATAGGATCGTTGGAGTCAAGATTGACGACACGGTGCCCATCGACATAAACGCAGGGGACACGATCGTTGGTTGTTGGCAACAGGAAAGCAGAGTCAAAGCCCAATTCCAGAGGACCAGGTTTGAGTTCACCGTTCCACTTTGGGCCTTGTCCCTTTTCTCCCAATCCCAAGTGCCATTTTCCCACGATACCTGTTTCATAACCTGCCTGCTCAAACAACCGGGGAAGGGTAAATGCCTCTGTTGAGATCAAGAGCGATGCATTGGGGGGAGCAATTCGCACTCCTTGGCGAAAAGCATGAACACCCGTTAGCAAAGAAAACCGCGAGGGAGTGCAAGTCGAAGCGGAACAGTGCCCATCAGTAAAATTCAAGCTCTGGGCAGCCAACGCATCAATGTTGGGAGTCGCAATTTTTGTTGCCCCATTGACTCCTACGTCAGCATACCCAACATCATCTCCATAGATGATGACGACATTAGGCTGAGTTCGATCCGCAACGGCATTACCCACTGACGCCAGAATTACCAGCAAGGGGAGAAAGATTGCCTGCCATGGGTTGTTCATGCTCAGAATCATAGGTCCTCGACTGTTCTTGGTTCTTCACCAGCTGCTACTTATTGGTAGGTGCTTGCCATGAATGCAGCTCCCAATGATATTCCTGAAGAATTGAGATTTACCAAGCAATCGTGCGATAAAGTGCAAAGGCCAGAAGGTGAGAGAGCTAAGCCCAGGAACTTGTGCTTCCTTCAGCGGTGTTTTTCATAGGTGCATTACCTACGAGTTTAGCCGTGCATGCCGCCTATGTGACACGCCGAACACTTCCGATCTCCTAGTTGACATCGAGAGTGATTGATAGCGCTCTACCAAGAGCTTCCAAGCTCTTTTGATTTTACACCGATTCATGGAAGCGGTATACAGGTAGGTGCTGGAAGCACATCTAGGAATTCACCTATCCAGGCAGATTACACCCCCAGCTAGAAGTTTCCCAGCAGCTCACTGTCACCTGTAAGTTGTTTTCGGATAAGCCCTTACGGCTACGACTGGGCTTTTTAGATGTTACGCTGCCAGCAGGTTGTCGAAAGCATCCCAAGATTTTTTGGGAAATTCGATAGGAGTCGGAATATACAGGTGAGAGGCCAATAGTCCCTTGGATAGCCTCGTCATTCGGACCGGATCTTGGGCGTCGTTGTCCTGTTTTGGGCACTGTGCTCTGACCATGCATTCTTATCAAGAGAGGGAGTAATGAAAATTAGATACGTCAAGTTTAGCTTGGCTGCAGCTGTAGTTGCTGCACTATCACTAAACGCACTTACTTCACAGGCGGCACTCATCTATGACGAAGACTTCGAAGGCGCTAGCGTCGGGGACAATGCGGGGTCTCTTACCCCAGCATGGACTGGCGGTGCCGCGAGTTCTCATTCGGTACAGGATGCAGGGGACCCGTTCGGTGCGAGCAATCAGTATTTGAGGATGAATGGCTTTGGGAATCCGTGGACTTTCGGAAATGGACCCGCGCAGACGCCTTCAACCATCGCGACGATGTCGTTTGATTTCTATGCCGACACTACAGCCGCTTCAGACGGTTTTCTGCGGGCCGGTCTGAGTCGGAGCGGGGACGCCATCTTCTATGACATCCTGCCTAGCACTGTCGGCAACGATGCCGTTGTCCACTTTGACATTGTCGGCAATGTCTCTGGCAGTGCGGTCAACTACAATGGAGGCAGCCTTGCCGACGGCCAGTTTGACGTCTGGATTGATGGCGTCAAAGACGTAGATGGAGGGAACCTATTAAGCTCCGGTAATTTCGACGGATTCTATATATGGGTAAACAATGGTGGGACGGTCGATGCTCCTGTTGATGCATTTTTCATTGATAACGCTCAATACCGTGACGAAGCGTTTGTATTCGATCCTGTCCCAGAGCCAGCGAGTATCGCCCTGTTCGGGCTCGGGATGGTTGGTTTGCTGGTGGGCCGTCGACGTGTTTAAACTCTGGAGCTAATCCGCCTTGATTGAGCGTGGCGGTTTTGGTTGTGCATTGCCAAGCCGCCACGCCATCCTGAAGCCTTATTACTACGAGGGAGTGGAACAATGAAGAAGCTACTGTTAGCATCAATTTTCTTGGGCTGGGTCGCCACAACGGCGACGGCTGCTGTCGTTGTTGACGACGATTTTAGTGGTGGCTCACTTGATACTGCGGTGTGGAGCCATGGGGGAGGTTTTTTCTACAGTGCCGCCAATGAAAACGTCTTACTGAGTACCTTTGGCGGAGGTTTCGGATCAAAAGGGGACCAGACTGGGGTCGGAGGGCTCAACAGCACGGTTGGATATGCTTCATTTACGGCTACCGATAATGGCGAGAATCCGATTGGAGGATGGTTTCAAATCGGGAACGGCACCTACAACAATACGGCCGACAACATCGCACGGGTTAATCTAGCCAGTTCTGGCGCTGGAAGTTATCAGGTCATCTGGAATAACAGCGGCGTCTCTCAGAGCTTCGCCATACCTGGCTGGACCGGAATGATCGGCGGAGATGCATGGGCAGTCGTCAAAGACGGAGACGTCGGCAACCCTAGTTGGGGTACGCCAACTGCGTTTTTAAATATCGACACAGGAGATCCAGCCAATCGGTTTGGATTCTGGATTAACAGTAACGACCAGAATGCTGTGATTGATGATGTAGTCATCTGGGATACGCTCGAGGCCGAAGCGGGCCTTCCAGGAGATTTCGATGGCAATGGCTTCGTGGATGGTGCCGATTTCCTCAAATGGCAACTTGATGACGAAACGCCCGCTGGATTGACCGCTTGGGCAAACAACTATGGCACCAGTGCTTCGTTGCCAGCGATTTCGGCAGTACCGGAACCAGCGGCGCTGTACTTGGCGCTTCCAGCTGTACTGGGGGCATTGGCCCGCAGACGTCGACGGTAAGGATTATCCTCGAAGTTCCACCAGGTGTGTAGGCAGCTTCAGTGACCGGGCGGGGCAGACCCGGTTGCTGATGCCGCCTGTTCTTCACTGGCAACCGCATTCACAATGCGGCAGAAGACCGAGGATGATATTGGCATCGTTTGGTGTTAGCCCCAGGCGTTCTTAACAGTGCAGGTGGATCTACTTTATGTGTCGAACTTGGAAACCGCTACTTGCACGGATTACATCGGTCGTCATTGTGGGCTGCTTAGGCCAGTTTGCATTCTTTCAGCATGGCCAAAATGCGCACGCCCAACTGCCCGCCTATGATCCCTCGAATAGTGGTAATTGGTTCCTCAACGGGTCGGTTAGCGATGAATTCGCCGGGACTCAGCTCGACACCTCGAAGTGGCATATCCAAGGTACCAATGGTCACTACTACTCAAATTGGCGGGGCCTTGCGCCCTCTGCGTTCTCTACGGATAACGTGCGTGTGGAAGGCGGGAACCTCAAGTTAGAAACCAGATGGGATCCCAACTTCCCCTACTCAGGTGTTGATCCTAATGGCAATCCTTACGAGAAATTCACAACCGCCGCTGTGATTGGCAAACGCCAGTTTCACCACGGCTATATGGAAATCAGAGCCAAGGCGGCAGACGCCTCGGTTTCCAGTGCGTTCTGGATGTTGGGCAATGAGTCAGAACTTGATGTGTTTGAACACCTGGGTAATCCTTCGTTGCCGAACATCGACCATCTTGAGACAGAGATGTGGTCCTCAATCCATGATTGGTCGCCTGGGGCTGGAGGCGTCTCGACCTGGACAACACGCCGACAACTGCCTTTCCGGGTTGCCGACGATTTCAACGTCTATGGCGTTGAATGGGACGCAAATTATCTGAAGTTTCATGTCAATGGCCAGCTCCTTGATAGCTTCACGAAGGCAGAGATCGAAACAGCCTACCCAGGAGGCTGGGCGATCGACGACCCTCTACAGATATGGACCTCTTCGGCAACCTTTCCCTGGCACGGAGTACCTGCAGAAGCTGACTTGCCCAAAGATTTCGAAATCGACTACATCCGAGTGTGGCACCATTCTCCGACGAGCCCGAATCTCAGTGGGGCTGTTTTCGAAGACGACTTCAGCGAACCAACGATTGACTTAGTATGGAATACGGGCCAGGGATTCTCACTCGACAACACTAACGAGAACGTGACCTTGAGCACCAACGGTTCAGGCTGGGGAGCCGGGGGCGATAACGCGGGCATACTTAACAGTAAGGTTGGCTATGCCTCGTTCACCGTAGCAGCCGATGGTTCGACTCCGATCGGTGGGAACTTTCAAATCGGCAATACGAAGTTTAGTGATTCCGCCCATGCGATCGCACGATTCAGTCTAGCTGACGAAGGGGCAGGAACCTACGAGCTCATTTGGAACAATAGTGGGACAGCCGAAGACTTTGAGACGCCGAGCGGCTGGAGTGGCAACGTCGCTGGCAATCGATACTTCTGGATCGTCGATGGGGATGCGACAAATGTCCATTCAGGGTTTACCGCGTCTGCTGGGCAAGTAAGTCTGGGAGACGCGGCGGGCGCCTTTGGGTTTTGGAGTGCGAACTCGGCATCCGGCGCGGTGATCGATGATTTCATTCTCTACGACACCTTGACTCCACTCCCGGTAACGGGCGACTTCGACAACGATGGCGACGTGGACGGCGCCGACTTCCTCGAATGGCAACGTTCCATCGGAACGCCGACTGCTCTGAGCGCTTGGCAAGCTGAATACGGCGACGGCGGACCGTCCGTCGCCAGTGCCGCGAATGTACCTGAACCATCCACATTGGGTATGTCCTCGCTTGCACTTTTGGTTTGTCTGTCTGGGGCTGGGCGAAGCAGCAGGCAGCTTAGAGCGTCGGCATGCCCCTGAGACTACAGAAACCCCCAAAGCGTGCTAAGGGGAAACTTCGAGGAAAGGAGCCGCTGGAGAGAAGTACAATTTGAGGCAAAGCCTTCTGGCGTGAGCTTCGTATTCCGATTAGGAAGCATTTGGGGAAAATCCTAATGGAAGAACGAGCGCCCGATGTATTTTGCTGAGCATTCAAGTTGTCGCTGGTTGCGTGTCTCAGTAGTTTCCCAAGCCAACGAACTCCTCCCCTGAGGTTGGCCCGGTGGGGGTTATCTAGCAGTCTCCAGCGTAGCATTACGTTCTTGCAGAAGAGTGCCATGCGACGTAGTGCAGCTGATTGTTGATTACATTGCCGACCGTGAAGCGAGGAAATTAAAGTTTATTGAGAGAAGTTGGTTTGGAATAGGAATATCCAAGTGTGACGCTTGTGGTCTATTGATCCAGTTCATCATCGGCCAGGTTTTTTGGTAGTGGTTGCCTTGCTTTTTGGGCGCCGCGGTTCTGATCGTACATCCTTTTTAAATGAGGAACTATGAAAATGAGATACTTCAAATTTGCCCTGGCTGCAAAAGCACTATTAATAACTGCCGTGGCACTTACATCGATGCCTGCAACATCGTTTGGCGTATTGATTGACGATGACTTCACAAGCGGAGCTATTGGAGTTCTGGACTCGAATCGATATGAACGTCAGGACATCGGCAACTGGACAGCCCGGGACGGTGGAGCCGCTGCGGATTGGGCAATTCAGGACGGCCGTTTAGAAGCCCTTACCGGCAACCAGCAGAAGGGAGTCGCAATCGTAAAAGCTGTAGGAGACGGAGAATCAGGCAACCAAATAACAGTTTCCTTCGACTGGACGGCCATCGGAGCAACGGGCGATGATTTAACGCTCTCGTACAATGTTTTCGGCTACCACAGTGACGCTGGAGGAGCAGCAACCGATAGAATCTCCACCTCGGCACTTAATTTCTCCGGTACGACTGGGGGAAAGTTTGGCAACCTAGAAGGTAACGCAAGCTTGGTCGATTTCACGAACGGTTTTGAATCCCCAGCAGGATTCTTCAACCAGTGGGATCTCGATGATCCTAGTGTTCTCGGGGTTGCAGATGGTTCTGCTGTACACTCTACCACGACGTTCGATATTAGCGGGCTTAGCACAGATGGCAATGATATTTCGAAATATGACTATGTTGGCCTCCACTTCTTCGTTCTCTCACAGTCCCACCCGGGAACCTATATCGACAACGTTAGCGTGACCGCAGCCTCAACCGGAGATCCGACGGGCGACTTCGACAACGATGGCGACGTGGACGGCGCCGACTTCCTCGAATGGCAACGTTCCATCGGAACGCCGACTGCTCTGAGCGCTTGGCAAGCTGAATACGGCGACGGCGGACCGTCCGTCGCCAGTGCCGCGAATGTACCTGAACCATCCACATTGGGTATGTCCTCGCTTGCACTTTTGGTTTGTCTGTCTGGGGCGGTGCGAAGGAGCAGATAGCTCGAACTGAACCCAATCGGGTAGCAAGGGATATACGAGAAGTCCGGCGAGAACGTACTCGTTAGAGCGTGTTTCTTACAACACTCTTTTATTCAGCAGCCTAGAGCGTAGAATTCCTTGGTAAATCCCGCAATTTCTGGAATATAGTTAGCGGAGGGATTCAGTGCGTTTGCACGGCACTAGACGATTGCCAATCCGCATTGGCTGGAGCGACCCAAACTGGCAGGCTGACATGACAAATGGACACACCTCGAGATAAGGACGAGCAGTACAACGAATTGGTCGGCTTGCTTGCCCGAAACGATCACTCAATCCGGCGTTTCGTGCGATCACTCATGCCTGGCTGGGACGAGGTGGACGATGTGCTGCAAGATACTGCACTGGAATGCTGGAAGAAGTTTGATGATTTCAAGCCCCAAGATTCAGAGAGCGCCTCCACGGAGTTTGTTCGTTGGGCTTGCGTCATCGCTAGGTACAAAGTCCTCAGTCGACAGCGAGACTATTCGCGAGACCGGCTTGTGTTTCGAGAAAGTGCTGTCAATGAATTGGCCGATGCCGCGATGAGCAAGCTTGGCAACTATGAAGCGGAGAAGGCTTCGCTCGAACATTGCCTTGAGGAATTGAGCAGTGAGAACAGACGGCTGATTATGAGCGTTTACCTACCAGGCGATTCCATTGCTAAAATCGCCAGAGAGAATAACAAGAAAGCTCGGCGATTGTACAGCAAACTAGTTGCCCTGCGAAAATCCTTACTCCAGTGTGTGCAGCAACAAATGTCTGCGAGGGACCAAGGATGAACAAAGACCTAAACGATCTTATTTTTTCGGCAATCGACCAGTCGATCTCGCCTGCTGACTTTGATCGCCTGCAAGACGCCATTGAAAAGGATGACCTCGTTCGCAATGAGTATCTTAGGGCATTGAATCTGAGTGAGATCCTTGGAGAACTCGCGACCGAAGAACGTGGTCAGCTTCTTAGCGGTGAGGGGCAGCAGGACCGATCCGTGCTGATGCCAAGTAAGAATGCGTGGTCGCTGCCTGTTTCGGCTCTCTGGCTTACCCTAGCCGCCTCTCTCCTCTTGTTGGTTGGTGGCATTGCCTTCACGCTTGGTCACGGTTCGGGTTCGCAGCACACAGCTCAGCTCACTCCTAACGACGACTATCAGCTGATAGACCAAGAACGAACAATCGCTGGCTACGCTACCCTCCGCAATTCCGTAGATATCGAATGGTCCGCCGGCGCGACTTCCTATCGCGACGGAGATGTCTTGTCGGCTGGGATTCTGGAGTTTGAGAAAGGAATTGTCGAGATTGACTTCTTCTGCGGCGCACGACTGCTGGTGGAAGGCCCCGCAAAGATGAAACTGGAATCGGACTGGTCGGTGAGATTTTTGAAAGGCCGTTTGCTTGCCAATGTTCCACCGGCAGCCCGCGGTTTTACTGTGAAAACTGCTGATTCGGAAATCTTCGACCTGGGAACAGAGTTTTCATTAAACGTTGATAGCGAGCATGCTCGCGTGGAAGTACTTAACGGTGAAGTGGAACTTCGCGGTGGTGAGCACCATGGCAACCATCTTGTCACAGGTCAGTCGAGTTGGCTCAAGGGCGAGGGCGACGAAAAGTCACTCGAAGCCTTTAGTACGGTCAAAGATTTTCGGTTGCTCAGCGAGGCCGCCAAGCAAAGACGTTTCAAGCAATGGAAATCTTATTCCGAGAAACGCCGTTTGGACGAGCGATTGATCGCCTACTACCCAATCCCTGAGCTCTCCGAGGGGCGTATGATCCGCAATGCTGCGTCCGACAACGAGCAACGCGATGGAGCGTTGGTTGGCATGGTCAGCCAGTCTGCTGGTCGTTTCGGTTCCAGCTCGCCCTGCCTTGGTTTTCATCGGCCAGGCTCTCGGGTGCGAGTCATGATCGATGGCGAGTATTCGGCCTTCACCTTCACATGCTGGGCCAAAATCGATAGCCTAGAGCATCGCTACAATGCGTTGTTCTTGACCGACGGCTATGAAAATGGCGAGCCGCATTGGCAAGTTCTGGATGACGGTCGGCTGATGTTCTCTGTCATGGTCGACGACACGCAAGAAATCCAACGACCCAAAGTCAAGGATGCCGGGTTGCATGAGGTCTATTACAGCGAGCCTATTTGGGATGTCACTATGAGTGGGCAGTGGATTCACTTGGCCTCGGTCTATGACCCAGCCCGCAGGGAAGTCTCGCACTATTTGAATGGTGAGCAGGTGAGTAGCCAGGAGATTACCGACGAATACTACATCAAAAAACTCCGAATTGGTCCCGCCGAAATCGGCAACTGGGGGCAACCTTTTCGCAAGACGCCTTGGTTTTCGGTACGTAATTTACAGGGCATGGTGGATGAGCTAGCGATTTACAATGCAGCGCTCGCAGACGAAGAAATAGAAGCCTTGTATGAGCAAGGGAAGCCCCTCGGGTATTAGCTGTTTTCTATGGTTTTAGGCTTCGGCTCGGCGATCTGACCTCATGCGGATCGCTCCACATGATCGCTGACGCTACACCATTGCCTATCGTTTTAGTTCACCATTCCTGGAAGATCCTGATGCGTTTCGTTGGCTTACTGGCTGCTTTTATACTGATTGGGAGCTTGTCAGCGCCCCTAGCATGGTCTCAGTCTGTTGCGGCTGACGAGACGGCAGATTCCTCTCTTGAAGAGGAGAGCGAACGGGAGGCCAGCACACTCGATGAGCTGGTTCACAAGCTCCGCCAGGGTGGCGTGACCGTCTTCTTGCAAATCGCACTTTCGATCGTTGGACTTTCGGTGGCGATGGAACGGTTCGTGCATCTGCGGGGCAAGTCGTTGGTTCCGCCCGCCTTGGTCGCTCAAGCGGATCGACTATGGAAGGCAGGAAAATACGACGAGCTCATCGAAACGGCAAGAAAGGACGGCAGTCTCTTTGGGCTCGTCATCGAAGAGGTCGTCCGTCACCGAACTGCCGGCTACCAAGTTGTGTCGCAGTTGGCTGGAGATGTGGCGGCTCGTGAAATTCGCCGGCACATGCAGCGGCTATTTCCGATCGCGCTCGTAGCTACGCTGGAGCCGTTGCTCGGCTTGCTCGGAACGATGCTAGGGATGATTGGTGCGTTTGAAACCGTCGCGGTCGCCGGCTCCATGGGCGATGCGTCGATTCTTGCTGATGACATTGCCAAGGCCTTGGTCACGACAGCAGTGGGACTGATCATCGCGATTCCAGCCGTGTTCATCTACCAGACGCTCAAGAGCCAAATCGGCTTTGGCAGCGCGACCTTGGACCAAGCAGCCAGCGGCTTGATTAGCGATTGGATGTTACTGAGCCCTGCCGAGCCATCTCCAACCCCCAAAGAATCGATTGCCAAGGCTACGACCTCTCCCAACGAGGACGTACCATGAGAACCGAACTTGCCGAAGAAGAATCGGTCGAACCGCAAATGGCACCACTGATCGACTGTGTATTCCTCTTGTTGATCTTCTTTCTTGTAGCCACGACACTGAAAAAGTTGGAGCGACAGTTGCCCCTCGATTTGCCGCCCGCAATGCAAGCAGCTGAAGTCGCTACAGATCCTCGAACCCTAGTGGTTGCGGTCGACATCACGGGTCGCACGTATCTCGACGGAAACGCAGCGACGCCGGGTGTCTTGATGCGCCAACTTGACGAGCTCGCTGCGAACGAGCGGGAACGACCGGTGCGTATCGACGCAGACCGGAAAACACCGTTTGAGCATGTGGTTAAAGTGCTGGAGGCATTGAAAATGCGCTCGATTCCCAATGTCGCGGTTCATGTTGCAGACCCAAACTGACGCTCTCTCCTATCCCGGAGGAAACCATGAATGCGAAGGAGCCATCGCGTAGCCACTATTGCGGCACCTCGTCGCCTCGTTGGCTCGTTGGATCGATCGCCCTCCATGTTTGCTTGCTGTTGGTCATTTTGTTCCTATTGCGGCCTAGGAGCGAACGGCAAATCACTAAAGCAAATTCGCCCAGTGTGACCAGCGTGGAGCGGATGGAACAGCTCAGCAACAAGGTACGTGAGCTGAAGGCACGGGAGCTAAATAGAACGGTTGAGTCACTGGAAGATACGCTCGTCGAGATTGAAGAGCTGGCGTCGGCCAAAACCCAAGAGTTGCGTGAGGCGTATCCTGAACAGACTGAGTCCGCTGCAGACGACCTCACAGCAGAACATCAACGGGCATTGCAGGCTCAACAGGACGCGAATGAAAAGCTAGAGAAAGCGATAGCAGCCGCTGAGGCTGACGATTCCCAGCAACTCACCGAGTCACGCGATGAGGCAATCGAGGAACAGCTGACCGCAGAAAAGGCCCTAGCTGAGATGGCAACGGCCCAGGTTCTAGCTGGTGGCCCGACTGAAGCAATCGAGCAACTAATTGAACTTCAAGTGAACGCCAGTCAGCAGTTGGCCGCAGCTCGTCTGAACGCCCAAGAAGTGGCCGCGGCGCGCGAGGGGATTCGTCAAACTGAAGGTCAAGTGACACATCGCCAGCAATCAATCGAACGACGCCAGGAGCAATTGCAATCGATCGCGAAAGAGTTAGAGCAACGACGTCAAGAGCTTTTAGCCGCAGAGACCAGAATCGAGACGGTTAAGAAAGCTCAGGAGTCACAGACCGAGAAACTCGCCGACGCAAACGCCGCACACCAGGCGGCTGGTCAGGCCGTCGAGCAGACTCGCGAGAATGTTCAAGCGGCCCAAGCAAAGTTGCAAGAGGCTCGTCAGGGGGGCGTGAAGTCACAGCAGGTTGCTGCCCAGCACGCCTTGTCTGCCGCACTTCAAAACGAAAAGACCAAGTTGCGCCAGCAACAAAACGGTCGTACAAACATCGCGAAGCAGCAGCATCAAGCCAAAGTCGCTGAGAACGCAATAAAGACCGCGGAGCACCGAGCCGAAGTGGCACGCCGACGGATCAGTCTCAGCGAAAAGCGGTTAAAAGAAACAGAGACCGCGCTAGCTAATGAGCAACGAAAGGCGGTGCCCCAAGAGTCGGAGATCCATCGACAGCGAGCGTTGATTTCTACGGCAGGGGAACAAAGCAAAAAAAAGTTGGCGGACGCAATCGCGGCTCAGCAACAAGCGATTGCAGCGAGTCAAGCCTTCGAGTTGACGGCCCCCCCCGCCAGCACTGCCGCGACCACGAACCTGGCAACCACGCAGGAAGCATTCCAACTCGCACGTGATCTCGAACGCAAAGTTGCAGAGCGGTTCAAGGATATTCGAGCGGCGGAATTGGCTTTGGTGCAACAAATGACACCCAGCGAGGCGCGTCAGATGGTCAGTGTTGCACTTCCTGAACGTGCTGATTTGGATGAGGCATCTCTGGATCAAAATGCTCGCACACAAGCGGCGATGCAGCGCAATCTCGATGCTTTGACCCAGGCGAACCAGCAGGCACAGACAATGGACGACTTTGCCAAGTCTTTGCTGGCCCAAGCTCTCGGTGTGCAGCAAGAAGGACTTGAGATCTCATTGGCCGATAGACAGCAGGACGCAGCGCGAGAGAATAACCAATCTGCCGAAGAGCAAGGCGGTGCGGTCAGCGACATGACAGCCGTGATGGCAAAACGCAGCGGGCGGCAGGGCGCAGAGTCTCCGTCGCCACCCGCGCAACTGGCGGGGGCAGGCGGGGCTGACTCTCCAGCGAAGATCAAATCCACGACTATCGGCGCCGCTCAACAGGAGGCACCCCCGTCACCGCGAGACATGGCGCGAGCGGTGCCCGCGCGACGGTTCAGCGGCGAGGGTGGCGTGCCAAGCTCCGGTTGGACGTATGTGGATACGTGGTACATCTTGGGACCGTTTGACAATGCCGGTCGAGCCAATATCCATAAGCAATTTCCGCCCGAGAGCCTTGTTGATCTGGATGCCAAGTATCGCTCCTCGGCCAGCGATGCTCTCATCGGATGGGAATTCTATCAAAGTACAAAAGCCAAAATTGCACCACGACATCTCCAGAGCGATTACGTCATCTACTACGCCTGGACGGAGCTACATTTCGAGTCGGCGACAGATGCCTGGATCGCTGTCGGAAGCGACGACCGGTCCGACCTTTGGATCAACGACATCCGCGTTTGGTCCAGTTCCGACACGCTGAAAGTATGGCGAATCGATGAGGGGATGCGGCGAGTAAGATTCCAAGCAGGATTAAATAAGATCTTGTACCGCGTCGAAAACGGACAAGGTCCATGGGCATTCAGCCTCTGCGTTAGTCTCGATCAGCAAGCTGCTGTACAACCAGTAACCTCAAAAACGAATTGACAGGCACGGAAGTTACAGTTGCCAAGAACAATGTTCTTATAGCAGTAGTCAATCTATGTCATGAGTAGAGGTACCTACTTGGAGCATCTGACCAGTAGCTGTCCGTAAGTCGTGGGCTATCGCAAAGCCCATTTCCAAGATATGTCAGGATGCAATCTCCTGAGGAATCGAGACATGGCGAGTTCTCGCGGTCAGCGAGGGTGCATGATCTACA
Source organism: Adhaeretor mobilis (assembly GCF_007741515.1). Classification (GTDB taxonomy): domain Bacteria; phylum Planctomycetota; class Planctomycetia; order Pirellulales; family Lacipirellulaceae; genus Adhaeretor; species Adhaeretor mobilis. The sequence continues at coordinate 2,138,751 of NZ_CP036263.1, read as the reverse complement.
GCAAGTCATCCAACGACGATTCCCGCGTCGGTGATAACTTCCTGCGCTGGGATCGTCGGTAATTCAATCGCTACTCCAACATTGGTATCAGTTTGACTCGACCGGACTATCCCAAGCCGAAAGCCATTTTGACAGTGACAACTAACTGAACGCTTGACCTCGCTCATCTCACACAGAATTGAATCAAAACTCGCCTTGGTGAGATGGACTTGGCTCGAAAGGAACATTCCTTGATCCAGTTCTGGATTTCATCTCGTCAGTTGGAAAAGCTGACCTCCTGAAGTTTGTACAGTGCCTTCCTGCTAGCAGCTGCAACAACGCTTGGCACTTTACAAATGCGTTGTTCACACAGCATTAGCCGATCGTCATGACTGCGACAGTTCGGTGTATCAATGAACGTCTGAAAAACTTCAGAGTTTGTGCCGTTGCTTCAAAGCCGATCTCCGTGGGAAGCATACCTGCTCGGTGACTCGAGCGGCTCGTGATGGTGAGGGTTAGGTTGTACGCAAACGCGTCCAGATCGCTTCGCGAACAATCTATAGAGTCTTGCACCGCCAGATGTCCATTTGCTGGGTTACTTTCAATGACGAGAAGTCGTGTGATTGTTTCACGTCATACAGTACGGGCCGGCCAGATCGGTAGCCGAGACTTCACACGGAAGCATCGCAGTAACGATGATCTTTCACCGATAGCGAAATTCGGGGTCGTCTACCCAGGATTGGCACTCACGAACAGAGATGAAGTTGGGAAACGACCGACAAATTTCTAGATCGATATCACGCATGCTCGGCTCTCTGCGTAGCCCCCACGGTGTACCCCTGCGGAGGACCTATAATGGGGAGCTATCTATGTATTCCCCAGCCCGCACCATTGCCAGAATGCCCGCTTTCACTGCATTGGGGAGGTCTGCCCAGTGGTCGATTAGCTCGGCCAAATCGGCATCCACTTTGGCCGATTGTGCGCCAACTGCGCCGCATTCTGCGCCGCCTGAATCGGAAACTGCCGTTTCTTCCGGTAATCCTTGATGTTGTTCGATTCCTACAGGGAGCACTTTGTAACATGTTGCAGCTAGGACACTTACGCTACGCTCTTGAGTGTCATGCTTCTTCTCCCAGTGGGGAGAGTCACCGCACAGGTCACCCTGTGCCACATCTCACAGGCTAGACCCAAGCTCACTTGAATTACCCTGGCAGGCCTCGTAGCTATGCACAGAAAATAGTTAAGACGCCCAAAACCGAGCCCGCAGCTGCTAGCCGAATGCTCCAATTGACCAAGCGAAACTTTTTCCTCGCAATGTCCGCTAGCTCGTAATTATGCTGTGCGACACGCTCACCAAGGTCGTTGCAACTGCTAACTGCTCCTGAGTAGGTTATACCGGACTCGAACTGCCGTATCGATTCCCAGTAGATGAAGCCTTGCTTGGCCTGCTTGTCGAAACTTAAGCTAGGGGCAACAACGACTATTGCAAATATGAACGCAAGTCCTAGTAGCACGAATGCGCCGAGCGTCATACATGTCACCCAATAGCTAAAGAACTTTTCGCCCCAAATCTGCCCATGGCAATCCGTTGCAACGAGCGTCCCAAGGAAAGCTCCTGACCAGGCAATGACAGCTGATGCCTTCGTGTCTGCAAACCGAATGTATTCATTCAAGTATCCGTGAACGCTCCACAAAAAACCGTCTGTATTTTCGCTCATCTTCGACTCCCCGATCTTCTGTCTGATTCTCCGTCGAGCATACGCACATCTGAGGGATAGTGCATCTCAAAATAACCATCAAATTTGGTGAACTTGACCTTTCCCCCTTTTGACTGCGGAAACATGCGTTCCGCAGCCTGTGATACATGAATTTTATTTACTGCCTTTGCTGCAAGTTTTTTACAAGCACGATTGACCGTCGGGCCATAAGCTGTCACTTCACTTGCGCTCTTGAGACCTATTCTTGTAATCACAACACTGCCGACGTCAACGCCCACACCGATCTTCAGATCCCCCAGCCGCTCATCTTTCAGAACTGCAGATAGGACATCCTCGACCGCTTCGATCATTGCCTTGCCGCTATCCGTGGCTTCTTGAACTGCCTTTGCCGCCGCCTGACCATCAACAACTTCCTTCTCCCCATCCAGCTCAGTTACTCCATAAGCAGCAAATAGACCATCTCCGCGCAAGCCAACCGTATTGCCACCGCCTTTTTCCACCAGGAAAGCCATGGTTGGTAAATAGGTATGCATCAGCAGAAACGTTTTCTCGGCCCCGTATTCCATTGCTATCTGAGACGAATAGCGAAGGTCAACGTTGAGTATGGCAGCCCAAGCTGAGAGACCTGTTGCATTCTTAAGGATGTCATATTGAGGCAAATCGGTGATGCTATGTCCAGAAGCATTAATAGTAACACCTCCCCTCTCCTTGCCTTCGCTCATGCTAAATTCGCGTGAATACTTCTCAACTGGAAAGACAATCTTGTCAGCCCCTTCCTTTGCCTGCTTGTACTGTTCTTTGGCGAAGTCAAACACCTCGTCTAAACTTGCTATCATCAATCTCGTCCTTGTTCTCGTCGTGCGTATTGCGTGTTTCAGCGGTTCGAATGCAGGGCTGCTTGAATATCCATGCATACTAGCATGTGGCATTCGATGCAACTAGAACGCCACCACCATGCATAGGCTTCCTTGCCGAAAAATCCAGTTGTTCAGGAGTAGTCGCTCGACAAACAAAATTCCAGCAGATTGCCTTCCCTAGGTATGCAAGCGCCCAAGGAAAAGCTTTGAATTCACACCACCCTGAGAAGGCGTTTCTTTTCCCCACAGCTCACTCGCTACCGATTCTCCGTTCAGATCAACGTAGAATTTCATTGTCGTATCGATAGACGAGTGCCGCATGATTTCTCTTAAAGTAGCGGGCTGCACTCTCGCCGCCCAACGCGTACCAAAAGCTCTCCTCAGGTCATGGGCAGAAGCAAACTTACTTTGCTCTTTATTTACAACGACACGCGATTCCTTGCCTATCTTAGTAATCGTCTTACTAACAGTATCAAGCCTCTTTTGCTGCTCAGCAACAACAAAGACACTCCCCATCCTCCGCTCTGAGGGAGTGAGAAGTAGCCACTCAGTAAAATCTGGAGTGATCGGTAACTGTCGATCCTGAAAACCTTTCTCGGCTTCGTTTCGCAAACACGGGTATTTGCACCCTCACGTGCGCTACTGTGTTGTCCCGTCTTATTCTTCAGTCGGGTGTGCTTAGCATGGGGCGGAAACAAGGCCCGCCAATTCAAGTCCTGATGCGTTGGGACTAACACCTAGTGCAGAATAGAAACCTACGGCAAAACTACTGGCAGGAAGAGTGGGTGGCCTTGATAATTCGAACGATAAAAATCAAGCCGCGAGCGTGCGCTCTTCGGCTTGAAGTCCGAAGCACTGCGGTAGCCCCACGAAGCTTGATTCTCGAATGCCGCCTCTAGCCTTCTGATCTAGCAGGTTGCTATGCGGTTTGTCGCCGGGTGAACAGCATAGCGCCCATAACGACACTGAACGCGAGAACTAAAGTAGTAGGCTCAGGTACAACGCCCGCGGTAACTGCTTCGATGGCATCGATGTCGAACACGCCAAAGTTTTGATCAGGGCCGGGCATGCCGATACTAAAAGTACTTAGCGCGTAGCCGTGGTCCCAGAGGTGTCCTCCGTGAGCCAGGAAGAACGCGCCCCCCGCGGCATCGAGGACAAAAAGCTCGCTACCCGTAGCATAGTAGCCATCAGGGTCGGCCGGATCGGGGATCTGGTCGATACTAAAGATGATACGGTCGGGGTCAGCACCGCCGCCCGTAGGGTCGCCATCAAAACTGCTGTCTTCGCCCAAAACATCTTTCACCATCAACGCGTCGAGGTTAAGGCGATCTGGCTCAATGCTGGTGGGGAGGGGGCCTAGCAGTGAAGTCACCGCAGCAGTGATTGTGGGAAGATCGATGTAGGGTGTGCCGTCGCCATTGAAAACTGATACCGGAGGTCCAGCAAACCCGGTCGCAGCGTCGAGCCGTAACGAAAGCTTATCGGTATCGGCAGTGAGTGCGGGCTCGGGCCCCCAAATTTCCAGTCCGTCCAGGTCATCGGGAAACGGCATACCATTAATCGCGGCCTGGCTTGCCCAAAGGCCCTGCGTGTCGGGTGCATTTGCGCCGCCAAAGACACCCAGTTCATAAGAAATTTCACCTGAGCCCCCAACGACATTGCCGTTAGCCAACGTTACTCCGGGTGGGGTGCCCGGTGGCAGCATCGAAGGTACTGGCCCTCCTGGCGTGTACAAAACAAAATCTTTGTCTAGCGAGAATAGTAAGTGAGCATCGTCGGAGAGCAACTGGTTGAAGAGGAAGTCATCGTGATTCGCAATAGCGTCGATCTCAAAGTCTATTAGCACAGTCGGAAAGACAGGCGGCGAGAAATCCAGCCCATTGGCCACGCCACCAGAGCCATCCCAAGCGATCACTTGCTTCGGATCCGGTGCAACGCCGACGGCGGTTACTTCCTCATCAATGTCGTGAGAGTATTCTTTTCCTGGCACAGTGCTTGGAGGCGCAATTCCCGGCCCGAGTGCTGGAAGTCCCGGGGTTACCGATCCGTAAGGAATCGTAGCCCAGGCGTTACTTGTGACCATCAACGCAACGAGAGTCGCCGCACCAGTCAACTTCAGAAGAGCTGTCGATCGCATAATCCAGTCCCCAATATGAAAGAGGTTACCGAAACACCGCCATACAGATCATGGCGACCATTGACTAGTTCTAAGCAAATAAATTGCGGTTTGCAACATTTTCTCAGGGGGGAAATACGATTTTTTCTAAATCCCACTGATTTCCTGGGGTGGGAGGATAATGAAATCTTGGCTTTAGAGCTCGAATGCGGCTCGAAGTAGCATGAAACAAACCTGAATGGCTGGTTACCCGTTTCCGTAGTGCCACCTAACGCTCTAGCGTCCCCCCGTTCACTGCTGCTGAAAAAGCCGCGGTCCCAACTTGACTGGCGAAAATGTGCCCGGCCGGCGGGGCAGGAAATTTCACGGTCCAATTGATAACTCTCCACACCTGGCTGATCGGCTTCAGGGATTGAGGCATGCCATCAAGACGTGGCTACGCATCCTTCCGCAGCGTTCACCTCCGACAGCAGAAACGACAACATGCCAAATTACGTCGTCGTATTTGCGCGCCGTACGAATCGGACCGAAACTTCGACGCTTCTGATGCCTGGTTTTTTGTAGTCCAACAATCGGAGAAGCTCGAATTGCCTGTCATCGACTCGTTGGAATCTTATGAGGCAGATCACTGAATCCGAATGCGACTAGTCATTTCACTAGTCTGAAGAAACGATTTCTGTGCCTTGCTCAATCGTTTGTTTACACAGACGGCATCCATGACATCACGCTCGAAAGCCGATTTCGCTTTCTAAGGTTCAAGCATTCGGTACAGGAACACCAACGGCACTTTGCTAACAAGAAATTGCAGCGGCACATGTTCACGCCGCCGCGATAACGACAATTGTTTTTGTGCCCTAGCCGGCAAAACGGGACAGGCGGTTTTCGACGTGGGTCCAGGTAGCCTGTTCGGCAGCGGATGGAATCACCTTTTTTTTGCTGTATCCTGATCGAGATCACCAACGATGCCGCCTCAGCGGTTCTGGTCGAGTTGGCTCGTAAATTTTCTCCGATTGGGCATTGTGGTGAAGGTAATTGACTCTGGAGTTTCCGAATGAAATACTAACCATCCAAGACCTATGGTTTCCTCAAGACAACCGCAGTCGGCGGACTGATCTTTCTGTTGCCCGTTGCAGTAATCGGAGCGTTGCTAGGATACGTCTATAATATTGTGGCGGTGATCTACGATCCACTCAAAGAGTACATGCCGGTGCACACCGCCTATGGCCTGACACTCTTATTTTTGATCGCTGTAGCTATTCTACTCATCCTCTGCTTTCTGTTCGGTCTAGCAGCGCGGCGTGCTTTTGGTCGGAAGTTTTCTCAAGCTATCGAGAAACAGCTTGTGATGGTCTTCCCCAAGTACGCCATCTATAAAGACATTGTTGCTGGCAACATCGGTGGCGAGACGCTGACTCCCTCCCTTATCCCCGTCACGGTCCGACTCGACGACATGACCCGAATCGGGTACGAATCGGGTCGCACTGAGAGCGAGCTTGTCATTGTTTACTTACCGGGATCACCCGATCCATGGATTGGTTCGGTAGCGCTTGTAGAGCCCAATCGGATTCAAAAACTCGACACCGACTTCAATGAGACGGCGGCGATTTGCGAACGTTTAGGGCGTAATTCCGAAGAATTGCTTTCATCAGTAAATAGAAGCTCACCAGCAGTTGAAACTCGACGCGAGGAGAGGTAACTACGACTTGGCTGCGGGTTGGAAACGGCAATTTCTGACTTGCATGAGGTGACGCCCTTCTATGCGGGTTCGAGAGTTCGAGACGTCCCTCGAGAGATGAACACCAAACCTACGTCTCAGATTCCTAAGACACTCTCCACTATGCACGGTGTCCCGATGTGACCTCAGACGGAGATCTCTTCGGAACCAACGTACTAGCAGTTTACGACCGAAGGGAGTTAGCGGTGACGTCGAACGATGTCGCAGGCATGAGCCAGAAGAGGTTGCATTGGTGCGCCCAAATTTAGACGGGCGACTCCACGTTTCGTTCCTTGCACTGGACTCTAACTACATTTGGTGAGATTTCTAATCGGAGTGACACGAATTCCTCTGCTACACTAGGGTTTGAGAAACTAACCGCTGAAACTTGCCGCATAGGCATCTAGAAAAGGGTCGGCGTGACCAAGAAAGTAGCAATGACTATGAAGACAATCGTCCGAGTCAGAAATTGGGTCGCAACAGTAGTGATTGGCCTAGCGCTGCTTGTCCCTCAAGCTAACGGTCAAGAACCAGCTGCTCCGGCGGACAATGTAAGTATGGAGGTTGCCGAAGTTAGCGAGATCCTGCAGATCCGAATAGCAGCGAAGAAGGGGCAAGTTGCCTGGGGCGATATTTTGCGAGCCATGGTGCGAACCGGGCAGTTTAATGACGGCGCATTGAAGGATAAATTGCCTTCTGGCACGCTTGATTTGAATCTTGATTCCAGCCGATTCGTTCTGATTGGCATCAACGCCTTCTTAAGCCCTGACATTAATATGCGTATCGTTCCCGGAGATGCAGGCCAAGACAATGCGCATTTGCTTGTGAAGATCGATCAAGCGGCGATTCGAGAAAAGCGGCGAAATCTCAATCGGCAAATTCGCGAAAAGCTAAGAGACCCCGCAGGTGAGCTTTTCGGACTACAACTCTCAGAGGGATGGCAGCAGACCGACGATAACAAGGCATTGGTCATTGTCATCCACGGATTCAATTCGTCACCGTTGCGATTTCGAAAACTTGTGGATACCTTTCAGAGAGCGGAATTCAACAGCGGGATTTTTAGCTATCCAGATGACCAACCAATCGTCGACTCTGCGCTGCTGCTATCGAACGAGTTGAAAGCGATTGCTGCAAAACATCCCAAGCGGGCTATCGCGTTAGTGACCCATTCAATGGGCGGACTTGTTGCGCGCGCTACCGTCGAGGACCCTGAGCTTGATCCTGGCAATGTCACTAAACTGATTATGATCGCTCCGCCAACCCACGGCTCGCTACTTGCGAATTACTCTTTCGGAATCGATGTCCTCGACCATGCGTCGCCAGACCCGCAGCGAGGCGATGTCTCCCGATGGTACGCCGCAGTCGCAGATGGAATGAACGAGGCTGCAGTCGACTTGACACCTGGCTCACATTTTTTGCGTAGACTGAACGCTCGACCAAGAAATCCGAACATTAGCTACTCTATCATCCTCGGGACTGGCGCTCGGGTTACCAAGGCACGCCTGGAGAATTATCGACAGCAACTCAAATCAGTTCAATCACAAAGCGAAGTGACCAGCCTACTCACTCCTCACTTAGACGCGACATTGGCCGACCTCGAAGAAGTCCTGGAGGGCAAAGGAGACGATGTTGTGGCAGTCAAACGTGGGCGTCTTGAGGGGGTGGAAGACACCATCTTACTTAAGTTTACACATCTTGAGGCACTGCAGAACGAAAACGAGTTGGAGGGTCACGAGCTCTACGAATCCGTTCTGACACGTCTACGTAAGTGATCGTCCCGGAGCTTGCCATTCAGGTAGTGATCGATGAAATTCGGTATGCGACTAATTGCGTTTCTACTGCTGGCCAGTACGGTTATGGCTGATGATCTGCCCAAGGGTGTCGAAAACAGCCAGAATCCCAATGACGTTTCGCTCTCGCCACAGGATTCGCTCAGCCGCATTACGGTTCCCGAGGGGTTTCACGTAACACTGTTCGCTGGTGAGCCGGATATCCGCCGCCCGATTGCCTTTGACTTCGACGACCGAGGCCGGCTATGGGTCGTGGAGAACTATTCTCACCCGCACTGGAAGGAAGAGAACGCCACCGACCGAGTCATCATATTGGAAGACACCGATCATGATGGCGAATTTGACAAACGGAAAGTGTTCTGGGATCAAGGGCGCTACTTAACTGGGATTGCACTGGGACACGGCGGCGTGTGGCTGGCGAACACACCGGAACTCCTATTTATCCCGGACAGAGATAAGGACGACATTCCGGATGGCGATCCCGTGGTCATGCTAGACGGGTTTCAAATTTCTACAAATAACGTCCTGAACAATTTCCATTGGGGCCCCGACGGCTGGCTTTACGGAGCGATAGGTCTGTCGACTCAGTCACTAGTTGGAGAACCAAATACACCCAAAGAGCAACGAACACCGATCACAAGGGGAATCTGGCGGTTTCATCCCATTTCGCACCGCTTCGAGAAGGTTGCGGAGGGAATGGTAAACCCCTGGGGCGCTGACTTCAACGAATTCGGGGACCTCTTCACCGCCAATACGGTCATCGCTCATCTGTGGCACATCGTGCCCGGTATGTACTGTGAACGCCGCGCTGCTGAGCGCGACAACCCTTTCGCTTATAGTCGCATTCAGTCTGTGACGAATCACCTGCACTGGGGCGGCGGAACCTGGCAAAGTTCTCGAAATCTCAGCAGTCACAAGATTAAGAAGCAAGCAAATAGTGCGACCGTCGAAGCAGCCGCAGTTGTGAATCACGACCATGACGAAGGGTATCACTCGCACTCTGTCAGTGGTGGAGGACACGCCCACTGCGGCGCAATGATTTACCTTGGGGATAACTGGCCAGAGAAATATCACGGGACATTCTTTACTAACAACCTCCACGGAAATCGCGTCAACAATGACCGGCTGATTCCGAAGCGATCAACGTACGTCGGGGAACATGACGACGACTTCCTGTTTGGGAACGATCCGTGGTTTCGAGGGATGTCCATCAAGTATGGCCCAGACGGCGGTGTCTACGTCTCTGACTGGCACGACTACGGCGAATGCCATGACAGCGACGGCAGTCATCGCACCACCGGACGCATCTATAAAGTGACGTATGGAGACCCGCAGCGCAAAACGATCAATCTGCAGAAGAAATCGAACCTTGAACTGGCTGAACTTGTTAGCCATCCCAACGAATGGTTTGTACGCCGCGCACGAAGAATTCTCCACGAACGACATATCCGTGGTGTGGACGTCGCCGACGCACGAGATCAATTGATTTCGGTTGTTCAGAGCGATGCAGACGAACTCCATCGCCTCAGGGCATTGTGGGCACTGCACCCGCTCGACCAGCAACAGTTGTGCGAGGTGTTGCTCCGCAAGGGTGACGACAGCGAACACATCCGGCGATGGGCGCTGAGACTTGTCACGGACAGAAGCAATTGCGACACGAGCTTCTCCGACGGAGTAACAAGAAACTGGATCCCCTCACACTATCTGGAACAATTGTCTTCGTCCGCCGATTCAGACCCATCTGCCAAAGTTCGTCTCGAACTGGCGTCTGCTCTTCAACGCCTGGACCCAGCTCACCGTCTTGACTTGGCATCTCGGTTACTGAATCACGCCGAGGACGCCACCGACCCCTACCTTCCTCTGATGATCTGGTACGGCCTCGAACCGGCCGTTGAGAAGCACCTCGCTGAGGCACTTAAGGTTGCATTGGACTCCCGGATCCCTCTGGTTCGAAAGTACATCGCGCGGCGAATCGCTGACATTCAGCCACCTCCTCTTGAAGACATCGTCAGGGCAACTCTCAGTACCGACGACGAGCAGATCGCTGCCGATTTGCTGAAGGGCATGAATGAATCGCTGGCATCTCGCGGCAGCCAGCAGGAACCCAAATCGTGGAAAAAACTTTACGCCCAACTAACAAAAGCCGATTCAGATGAACTTCGATCCGTGGGAGTACAGTTGGCCGTCCTATTTGGAGACCAAGACGTCATCAGCAACATGCGGCAGGTTGTCATCGATAAAAGCGGAAACGTTGCTGAGCGTTGCAGTGCTTTTCGCTCACTTCTGAAAATTGATAACGGCCTCTCGATAGATCTGCTTCATGACCTCGTCAAAACGGATTCCGACCTTCGCAAGTATGCCCTGGAGGCACTGCTCGCAAACAGCGACAGGACAACGGCACAAATCCTTCTGCAGCAGTTTTCAACGTTGTCCGCAGAAGAGAAACGGAGCGCGGTTGCAGTACTCGTGACGCGTAGACAATTCGCGGCAGCTCTCCTGAGGGCCATCAGCAATGGTGTGGTGTCACGGTCGGATGTCTCTGCGTTCGCCCTTCAGCAGCTACGAAATTTCAGTGACTCAGATATTCAGCAGCGCGTTGTCGGAATCTGGGCCGACGATGACACCTCAGTCCTCAAGGCAGACGAAATCATTCGACTCAAAGAGGTCATGTCAGCCGATTATCTCCGATCAGGCGACGTTGCTGCGGGTCGTACACTTTTCGATCGAACCTGCTCCAAGTGCCATACACTGTTCGGTGAGGGAGGCACGATTGCTCCCGATCTGACGGGCTCCGGTCGGAAAAGTGCCGACTATGTCATCCGGAACCTGATCGACCCCAGCGAGGAGATCGATGCGACCTACCGGCAGACAATCGTCGTTACCGTTGACGGCCGCCTCTTTAGCGGATTCATCGTCCAGCAGGACGATCACAGGATTACCGTTCGCACGCAGGACACGACAGTAAAACTCGACATGAAAGACGTTGACGAAGTCTTCACATCCAACGTTTCGATGATGCCTGATGGAATGTTAAATACGTTGACTGATGAACAGTTCCGCGACCTTTTGGCATACCTCGCCAGCGAAGAACAGGTCGCCCCGCAGGTAGTCAATCCGACCCGATAGATAGTTGACCTTGTCTCTTTCATTTCATCGGGCATGTGGCAGTATGAGTGATTATGGCTGCCGCGAAGGGAACGTAGCGCACCTCGCTTCGGCTAAGTCTTAGCAAGCGAGCGGGGCTGGCCCGAAAGGACTGCTTCCCTTATGTTCCACACGTGGGGGGCAGATCCCCACCTTCACGGCATCGGGTATCAAGCCCCAACCTTCGCCAATGGCGGCTAGGTCCGCGTCCAACGGGGCCAATTGTGCGCCAGGCGCCGCATTTTGCGCCGCCATCGGCAGCGATGAGTGTATCATTAGGGATTTCCGGCAGTTGTTCGATTCCTACAGAGAGCACTTCATGAATTGGGCCACGGCCGACAAGTATTTCGACCAGCTCGAACACTGGTTAGACATGGAGGGCGAGGCTGAGCGGCAACGCATGGTCGAGCGTCGGCAGCAGAAGCGCACGGGCAATCCCGAACGCTCTGGCGAGACGATTGTGAATCTGCGGCTTGTGGATCATCGGTCGGGCCTAGCCGGGCGATTTCTGATTGACTTCGCAAAGCCCGCGGCAGAGCGGCTGCCCATGAACCGGCTGAAAGTCGGCGCGCCGGTGGTGGTTTCCGATGAAGACCAGCCCGACAGCAGCGGCATCCCCGGCGTGGTGAGCAAGCGAACCGCAACGTCGGTGCAAGTCGCCCTCGAAGAATGGCCCCAAGCTCGGCATTTTCGCTTGGATCTTTCCCCCGATGAACGAACTCGGCGGAGGCAGCTATCCGCGATCGGTCGAGCTCGCCAACTCAATGGCAGCCAAGCGCGGCTACGAGACCGGTTGCTCGGCCTTCAGGAACTGCGATTTCATGAGCCGCCAAAGGTAGAGTTCTCCACGCACTTGAATCCGCCGCAGGAAGAAGCGGTGAGATTTGCTCTGTCCGCTCGCGACTTCGCCATCTTGCATGGTCCGCCTGGCACGGGCAAGACGACCACGCTTGCGGAGGTGATCTTGCAGGCGGTTCGCAATGGCGAAAGAATTCTCGCCTGTGCGCCTAGCAACACTGCAGTTGATAACTTGCTAGAACGGCTCGTTACCCAGTTGCCGTCGGTCATCCGCGTGGGACACCCAGCCCGCGTGCTTGAATGGCTTCGTGGGCACACGCTCGATGAACTGGTCGAAGCAGACGAGTCGACGGCTATCGTGCAAGAAATGTATCGCGAAGCGGAAATGCTCATGCGTAGTGCCTCAAAATCGTCGCGTTCACGCAACGCGTACACTCGAAAGGGTGAGCTCTACGCAGAAGCAAAAAGCCTGCGCCAACAAGCACGACTCCTGGAGCGGCATCTCGTTCAGCAGGTGCTCGATCGCGGGGATGTCATTTGCACGACGCTCACGCTCGATGAAGAGCTGCTCGGCGACCGGGAGTTTGATCTCGTGGTAATCGACGAAGCGTGCCAATCCACCGAGCCGGCCCTGTGGCAGGCCATGCTACGAGGCAAGCGGTTGGTACTAGCTGGCGATCACTGCCAGCTACCGCCCACGATCATCTCGAAAGCAGCCGCCCGCGAAGGATTTGCCACTAGCCCGATGGAGCGGCTTATCAATCAGGCTGGAGATCAAGTATTCCGACGGCTTACGGTGCAGTATCGCATGCACGAGTCAATCATGCGGTTCTCTAGTGACCAGTTTTATGACGGCCAGCTCATCGCCGACGCTTCGGTGAAATCGCATCGATTAGCTGACCTGCCCATTGTGACCGAAGAACTCACAGACACGCCAATCATCGAATTCTGGGACACCGCGGGGGCCAGTTGGGACGAGCAAATCGAGACCGACGGCATGAGCAAGTTCAATGCGAAAGAAGCCAACTGGGTTGTGAAGCAAGTGCAGCAGTTTGTCGAAGCGGGAGTCGAGCCAAGCCAAATTGCTGTGATCGCACCCTACGCCGCTCAGGTACGGTTACTGCGGAACCGGTTACAACTTGAAGGACTGGAAGTCGATACCGTCGATGGCTTCCAGGGACGCGAGAAAGAAGTGGTGATCATCACCTTCGTACGCAGTAATACGACCGGAGAAATCGGCTTTCTGTCAGACACGCGGCGAACGAACGTAGCCCTCACGCGCGCGAAACGTGCGCTGCGCATCATTGGCGATAGCGCCACGCTTTGCGGAAATCCGTTTTATGCTCAGCTGCTCGATTACTTCCAAACTCAGGAGGCGTACCACAGCGTCTGGGAGTTGCAGGATGATGATCCGTAGGGAACGCCAAGCAAGGCGTTCCCTACACAAATCATTCTTCGCTGAAAGAAGCACCCACGGCAGGATTCGAACCTGCGACACCAGCTTTAGGAAAGCCGTGCTCTATCCCCTGAGCTACGCGGGCTTTGCGAATAACAGCTCACAACGTGCGATTCTAGCAGCGACTGCCGTATGTTGCTACGTGGTGATCAACGCGACACGCCACGCCTCATTCTCCGAGTAGTACCAAGCGTCATGCCCCCCAACAGTGCCGCAACCATTGCGGACGGCTCAGGAACGCTATGCGCAGCGCTTTCGGCTACATAGGTACCACCGAAATTCTCATGCCAAAGGAAAGTGCGGTCGTACTTGGCGATGGCCTGCGAGTCTGCTTGCCAGCTTAGGAAGTCGCCACCGTCGACCGTTCCGTCATGGTTCTGATCACCTGGACGAGAATAGTCCGTGCCGTAGCGAACTCCCCATATTGTGCCATCGTGCTCGGTGACCAGGCCGTCGTGATCTGCATCTGCATCGAGCGAACCGGTGGACATCGCCTTTTGCCAACTCAGAAAATCCTCTCCATCGACTGCCGCATCGTCGCTGAAATCGCCCTGCCTGCGCGATACACGTGTAATTGTGAGTTCACCGGTCTGGCTAAGGTAGTCGTCCACAAAGAGCTGTGAACTAAGATCGAACTCGAAGGTCGAACCGTCTGAAAGCACGCCGGAAAGCTCTATACCACGCTCGGTAATGCTCTGCGACTCCCCTTCTGCCAAGTTAACGGGCTGGCCGTCAATGTAAAACTCTGTGCCAAACAGCAAGAGCTTCGGGATGGGCGCAGAAATAAAATCGCGAAGGTAGAGCCGCCCGAGTATTATGCCACCGGATACGCGAATTTCCGTGTCCCGAATGTCGAAGGTATCGTCTATCCACACCCCACCGGAAAGACTTATCTCACTCTTGCTACCACCAACGTGGCCATCGACTAGCCCTCCCATCATGCGAACGATACTGCCATCAGAAGAAGTTAAGCGGCCTGAGGTCGCACCCACTAGGTTCACCTCAGCCGGTACGTCTTCGGTCATGTTGTCGCTGTCCGCGCTTACTGAACCAAATGCTCCTGCCTTGATCGTCGCTAGGCTTCCAGCTGTGGCACTTAGTACAGCTACAGAGCCACCGTAGACGCTGGCGGTCGTTTCGTTGCCGAGCTGAATTGACTGAGTACTGCCATCTTGAATTTCGATAGAACTGCCGCTGTAAGCATGAAGATTGTACTCGATCGAACCACTGTCCAGTTGCAGGTGACTTCCGTTGAGCAGGTCGGCCTCGTGACCAATTGAACCGCCGTTCAGATGGACATACCCACCGGTGACTTCCAAGTTGTTACCCACACTACCGCCCGCGTCCACTCTGATCATGCTACCGACACCCGCATTGAAGTCTTCGCCAAGCGAGCCCCCAGATAAAACCTGAATGGTCTGATCACCACGAATGCCTACCAACTCAGGCGCGTAGTGATTCAAAATGGTATTGCTAGCGACCGGAGCAGCGGGCTGTTGCGAAACGAGTGTGACTATTCCATGAGACGAAACGCCGAATCCGGAGGAATCCATGTCTGATAGCGCAATAGGTGTTCCGTCGGCGAGCACGCCTGTCAACCACTCGTTGATGGTCAAGCGTAATTCTACAGAAGCGCCCGGCTGATCGAGCCCAGCCACAGGCACGCCATTGATCTCGAAATCGCCGCCGTAGAGTTCCACGTTACCTTGCCCACGGACAGCGCCATAGGTAGTAAACGACTGAAGACCATCGGCGATCGTGCCGCCCGACATGGCAAATGTGCCCCCAGGCAGGACTGTGAATTCGCTACCAATCCGCCCGCCTGATTGGTAGACCACGGTACCCGGCTGGACTTGAGACTGCGGGCCGAGTGTGCCGCCGCTCACGTTCACCGTAGCAGCTGTGGCACGAAAGCCGTGTCCGATTTCCCCACCCGCCTGCAGGTTGACAACGCTCCCGCGATGAGCGGCGAATATCGGTGGGAGTGTCGCTCCTGCACCGACGGTCAATACTTGCCCTGCCCGCAAGCCAGCGGGAGTTGGATCGGCAGGCAAGTTGATGGGAGAGGGTGATGCTGCGGGACTTGTTGATCGTCTCAGGACCAGCGGGTCGTGAGCAACCTCGCCATCGTAGTTGCTCACTCCAATTGCGATCGTGCTGCCATCCTCCAAGACTGCTGACAGCACGCCACCGATTGTAGGCTGTACGAAGCTAATCTCATTACCAACAGTTTCCAGCCCTGCTATGGGTACGCCGTCCAGCTCAAACTGACTACCTATAATTGTGACATCCCCGCCATAGGTCGTATTCCAAATCGACCCGATACGGCCACCAAATATCGTAGATTGGTTGTCATCGGTACTCACGAGACGGTTAATCGCTCCGCCCGTCTGGTGGACTAATGAAGGCTCGTCGGCATACAGATCATTAAGATAGCCACCGGTGACATAGAGTTCGCCAAGCGTCGCAGCATTTCCCAGGTTCATATATCCAGTCGTTCCGCCACTGATTTTCACAGTACCACCGACTAGCGAAACTCTCTCGTTTTGACCACCCAGCACATTCACTTCCGAGCCTTCGTAAGAGATGATCACGAGTTCATTGACGCCTGTAAGGTAATTCGCGACAACTCCCTCATACGCCCTTAAGTTGCCATTGTTCGATCCGTAAAGATTGACAGTGACCCCACCATAGGAATTCGAAACGCTGGTAACGGTTCCTCCTTGGACGTTCAGCTCAATATTCGTGCTGGTGGAGTTGGTCTCACCAAATTGGATCACGCCCGTGCCACTACCCTCGCCAACGTTGACTTGAGAGTTGCTCCCCACGATTGCCGGCAGTGTGTCACCCGGCAGGTTGTAGATCGCATCGAACTGCGCAGTGGCCATTGCTGTGAGCAAGACCATTCTCACGATCAACAGGCCTGACAACGTGAGCGTAGTAACTCGCCAGAAACTGCTCCAAGCCATGGGGCATCCCAATAGTCTGCTGCGAAGAGTCATCGAATAGAATAACGTCGGTTACAAGCACTATTCTAACCGACGATGCAATAGAGAACAATCAATCGGAGCCTCTTCTCCCAGCAGCCGAAAAGCTGGCCTAGCGCGGTGGTGGCCGACGACCGTCTCTCGGCGGTGGGCCTCGGCGTCCGCCTGGGGGACCACTCCGTTTTCTCGGTGGGCCGCCGCCTGGAGGTCTACCGCGGCGGCGGAAGCTTTCTGACGGTGTGCCACGGTAGAACCGCGGGACGACAGGCCAGTTTTCTGTCAGGAAGTAGGCGTAGGTTCCTTTCGGATAGTCAAGGAACCGAGAAAAGGTTCCAAGAACCCTTTTTTTACCGGTATATGGTTGCCGCCTACGCCGACTTTACTACATCGCTTATAATCGAAATGACAGCCAGGTTGGACAGCCTGTTAGACCATCACCTGGAGTACAGGAGCATTAGCATGGGTCTTCTCGGCGACTTTCTTGAATCGTTCTACGGTAGCGGTCAGACGTTCCAATCAGTGCGGGGCAAGCTGCGACAAAAATGCAGACCTGCGACACAAGGTGAAACTTCTCGCCGGCGGCCAATTGGGAAGCAGAAGGCTCCTTCTGCCGCCCACATTACCACTGTTAACTCAGAGTTCTGGGCTGTCCTACCTGACAAAGTTCGCGTGGATTCCGCCCGAACCAAGAACGGGAAGATTGAATCCACTGTTGAAATCACTAGGGGCGGTGAGTCATTGAAGCGAACACCCGACGGTACCGTCGAAGTTGAGAAAGTGCGGTCACGGCGGCGAGCGCAGGAAGGAGGATCTCTTCCTACAAACTATCGTCGTCATTTCGACCGCAGCCTGATCCGGGAGTTCTTTGCTTCGCTTGTTCTTGAGGATGCTGGTGCGTGCCAGGTTGCTGGGCGAGATTGCGTGCGAATACGTGCGGTGCCTGTACCGGGCGATAGCATTTGGCCACATTGGCTTCCGTCTGAGGCAGACGAGTTCGAGTTTGCCGCCGATCTAGGCTTCCCATCGTTACTAACTATTACAGGATTCTTGTCTGGCCAGACCATTGAACACATTGAGGTAGTTGACATTGCGTTCGACGAACAAATCGACGAAAGCACTTTTGTTTGCCAACCACTTGCAGGGCAGTCAACACGCTCAACAGAACCAGTGACTCAGCGGGTCACGTTAGAGACTGCGGTTGCGAAAGTGCCATTTACTGTGCTACTTCCAAAGCGAGGAGTTGGCGAGGGAAACCCGGATCTGCACTACGAACCTGGCAAAAATGAGCGTGCCGGCGAGAGCGTGTTCGTCATGTACCTTGGAGACGGATCAAATAGCGTGTGGTTTCATTTACGGGCGAAGCCTGAACCTGAATCTGACGAGGGGTTGGAATGGGAAGAAGTCGAAGTGGCTGGCCGACAGATTGAGATTTCAGACCCTGAGGTTGAAGGAGGCATGATCTGTCTCAGATTCTGCCAAGATGGGACCTGGATCGAAGTTGTATCCGACCATTCACGTCAGGACCTATTCGACATAGCGATGTCGTTTGAGCCAGTTTGAGGTTTGCCGAATATGACGGAACGCCAGGCCGGCGACCACGATGAGCCCCAGAAATGGTTCGCAGGGAAGTGTCCGTCGATTGTGCATGAGTGGTCCATTCTGCGGTGTCAGCAGATGGGTCCGCCTAGTCTATAAGTTCAACGCCGTAGCGCGGAGAGAGTTTCTAACTAGATTGAGTAGGTGATTTCAGCATAGCCTGCTTACCTCCAGAGCGTTTTCTAAGTTCGTGTCGCGAATCAATTAACTCACGGTGCAAGCACTGGGGCGAAATGTGCGACGATTGCCTGTGATATCACTGAGGGCACTACTCCAGGGAAATTCAAGCATTTCCAAGATTCCTTGAACCCTTTCCAGCTTCCGTTGCACTAAAGAGGGCATGACTGCCATGCTCGAAACTACCGTCGTCAAAGCTACCCACCCCCAACCAGACCAGTCCGTTGAGGTCAAATTGGAACACCACAATCTGGAGCGGCTCCTTGGAGAGCACCAGGCGGACATTTGGCGCTACCTGCGTTTCCTGGGGGCTGGTAGTGCCGATGCGGAGGATCTAACGCAGGAGACTTTCCTCGCCTTGGAGCTGGCCACCTTCGAAGAGCGCAGTCGAGCGGAAACTGCCGCGTACCTGCGCAAGGTCGCCAGGAATCAGTTCCTCATGTGGCGGCGGGCTCATGGGAATAAGATCAACACGGTCGATCTAGCCGCTGCTGAAACCGCCTGGGCGGACATCACCGAGCCCAACGGCGCTGCCTCCGATGGCTTCGCTGGGCTGCTCGCCGCTCTGAAGCAATGCCTAGAGAAGATCGAAGGCCGCGCACGCTCGGCCATTGACCGTTTTTACCAACAAGGCGAAGGCCGCGAAGCGGTTGCCGCTGCCCTGAACATGAAACCCGACGGGGTGAAGACCTTGCTACGCCGCACGCGCGATGCGTTGCGAGAGTGTATCGAGCGGAAGCAACGCGAGTGAGTGAGGAATGTCGCGTTGACACCCCTAGCCCTCAGCGCAAGCTGAGGGGTTATTGAACCCCCAGCTCGGGCTGGGGGCTAGGGGGTTCTGAGGACTAAGGGTCGCAGCAATCTCCCAAACTTGTATCGAACTTTGAGAATACCCATGAACGATAAACAACCCAACGACTATCACGATCAACTCATCGACCAAGCTCTTCGCGAAATCGTCGGTGGCGAAACGCCACCCGATTTGACGGAGCGAATTCTGGCGGCTGCTGATGCTAGGTCAACATTGGTGGAGTACGCGCTGTCTGCTCCTGAAGTGGAAAAACGCAGCAAGCGGGCGTGGTTCTCATTCGCAACGGCAGCTTGCTTGTTGATCGCGATGGGTGGTTTTCTATTCGTTTCCGCAAATGGAATCAATGCACTCAACAGAGGAGACGAAGTAGAGCAAGATCTATCTCAGGCGCAAGCTAAGATGAGCGAGATTCGAAAGCTGGAATCTGAGTCTGAAAATGGAGGCGTTGATGCAATTGAGGAGATGCGTGCCAATTGGAGTTTCCCCGGTAAGAATGGAAAGCTCTGGCCGGCCGATGCGTCTGGCGTACAAAAACCCACAGAGTCGGCTCCTGTATCCGTACCGTCGCAGACTGTGGGCTCGGAAAGTACCATCGATGAAGTTTACGTAGGAACAAAGCAACTTGGCGTCTCTGCTCAGCCATCGTCTAAATATCCCTACCAAATTGAGTTGGAAAACTTGCCATCGAATAGTTCCCCCAAACGAGCCCCTGGGCAGGGCAAGACTTTTAGCCCTCACTATGCACCTAGTAAAGGAATTGCTCTATCAGTCGCTCAAAAAATGGATCGTGAGTCCCTTAGATCGGATTCTTACGACGCAACCCTCGCTGAAATCAAAGCCCTTGAAGATAGCCCAAAAAATGAAAAGCAGCGAGTTCTTATCGAGTACCGCATGAGGCAGCAGGCGTTGGAAGAACAACTGAGGCAGCTAGGTGGTGTTGGACGAAACGTACAGGACCCCAAGCTCCAGAAGATTCGTAATGAGCTGATCGCCAATCAACGGAACAAAGAAGCAGCCTTGGCTGAGATAGACACTGTTCCGAGAGCGCGAATTGCAGCTCTACGTGAGCGACTTAAAGCCCAATCTCGCGACCGCTACACGCGCATCTACGAAAACCCCTTCATCGAAGCCAAAGATGAAGCAGCTCTCAGTACGTTTTCCATCGATGTCGATACGGCCAGCTACGCCAATACGCGGCAGTTTCTCATGCGCACGCGGCAGCTTCCACCACCGGATGCGGTGCGACTGGAAGAGCTGATCAACTACTTCGACTACGACTATACCGCTCCGACTGATGACACTCCATTTACCGCCCACGTAGAAGTGGCCGGGTGCCCTTGGAAGCCTGAGCATCGATTGGTTCGCATTGGCATTAAAGGGCGCGAGATTGAACGAGAGAAGCGCCCGCAATCGAATCTGGTGTTCCTGATCGACGTGTCAGGCTCGATGAACGATTCTGCCAAGCTGCCGCTGCTGGTGTCCGGCATGAAGTTGCTCACGCGGCAACTTGGCGAGAACGATCGCGTGGCGATTGTTGTTTACGCGAGTAGCGAAGGACTCGCGCTCCCCAGCACACGCGGCGATCAGCAGAAAACAATACTCGCAGCCCTGGGAAACTTACGAGCAGGCGGATCGACCGCCGGCGGTGCCGGTATTCAACTGGCTTACCAAGTTGCCAAAGAGAACTTCATCGAAGGGGGTACCAATCGCGTGATCCTCGCGACCGATGGCGATTTTAACGTGGGCACCACGAATACCGCAGACCTCGAACGCTTGGCAGAAGAGCAGGCCAAAGAGACGGGCGTGTTCCTGACGGTGCTTGGCTTTGGTCGTGGCAACCTGAACGATGCCATGATGGAATCGATCTCTGGCAAAGGCAACGGCAACTACTATTACGTCGATAACCAAACCGAAGCCCGCAAAGTGCTGGTCGAAGAAATGAGCGGCACACTCATGACGATAGCCAAGGATGTCAAGATTCAAGTCGAGTTCAACCCCGCGAAAGTGGCCGGGTATCGGCTACTCGGCTACGAGAATCGCATGCTTGAAGCAAAGGACTTCAATGACGACAAGAAGGACGCCGGCGAGATCGGCGCGGGGCACACGGTGACGGCGCTGTATGAGATTGTGCCTGCCGGACAAAGCATTACCTCGACTGATGTCGATGACCTGAAGTATCAAGAGAGCCCAGAGTCTAGAGACCAGAGACTAGAGGAAAATAAGGAGGACCTAGTTCCAAGCGAGGAACTGCTCACACTGAAGCTTCGCTACAAACAACCTGATGGCGACACGAGCACGAAGCTGGAATTCCCAATCACTGACGCGGGCGGTTCGTTTGCGGAAGCTTCAGACGACTTCAAGTTTGCCGCGTCAGTTGCCAGTTTTGGCATGGTACTAAGAAACTCCGAGCATCGCGGCGATACGAGCTACGCCGCTGTGCTAGAGATTGCTGAGAATGGTGCCGCGGAAGACAAGCACGGCTATCGGGCGGAGTTCCTAACGCTGGTACGTCGAGCGAAAGAGTTGGCGGGGGAATAAACTTGAACCACAAAGAGCACACATCAATCCCGCAAACAATGCATGTTCGCCATGCCGATGCCGCTTACAATGCTGCCGATGATGCCGACGAACCCTTGGTCGGTGCCGCAGATGAACAGGTTCTTCAAATGCGTTCGCCCATCAGCCTGTTTGTCGGGCGCACCGTAGACGGCGCCGTTGTCGTGGCCGGTGAATCTTACGATAGTGGTGGGCGTGAACATGTCCGTATCGACAACGCGATTTCGATAGTCGGGAATGAATCGCACGGCGGAGTCGGTGATCGCGTCGTACCAGCGTAGCTTCTCGAGCTTGTACTGTTCTTCGTCCAGGCCGTTCCAATAATCGAAATTCGCCAGTGCCGTGATCCGCACCGTTCCGCCCCCGTCGGGTCCTTCGAGTGGCTCGCCGTACTCAAAGTTATTGGGGCTACAAATCACGCCGCTGCGCAGATCACACGGCGTATCGGGCGGGGTCCAGGCAAACTGTTCGTTATCATTATAGAAAGTGATCGTGCGATCGTGCCCGAGCGTTTTTGGTTCGAGATCAATCGCAGCGATGGTTTCACAAAAGCTGAGCCGCCCTGGGGCGCGGCTGACCACGGGCTGTCCATCGTCGCAGAGTCGCATCGTCTCGCACCAACCGGCAGAGGAAAGGATGCGCCGTCCGGTGATTTCCTCACCGTTTTCCAGCACCACGGTCTTCACTTCGTCATCAGCCACCTTCATTTGCTTCACGCCGCAGCGAAGCTTCAATTCGCCACCGAGGCCGCGGAACTTGCGCACCAAATGCTTGAGGATCAAACGCACACCCGCCTGTGGTCGGCCAAGGCCCTCCATGAATATGCTACGAAACATGATCGAGAATTGCCCCCAGTCCATGTCGTGCTCGCGTGCCGAACCGTAGAACATCAACGGGCAGAAGAGCATTTCGATGAGTAGTGGTTCGTCGAGCAGTTCGGTGAGCCGCTCGCGGGCACTCATGGCGGCATGCGTATCATCCAGGTCATCGTAATCGACGATTTCGCTGATCAATTGTTCGAACTGATCGACCCGCTTGGGAAACTCGCGAGCCACTTCGCTACGCAGCAGATCGAGATTGTTATCAAATCTCAGACGATTGCCTGGGAAGACAATTTCAGAACCGACCTGGGGAGAGA
This sequence comes from Adhaeretor mobilis, assembly GCF_007741515.1. GTDB lineage: Bacteria > Planctomycetota > Planctomycetia > Pirellulales > Lacipirellulaceae > Adhaeretor > Adhaeretor mobilis. Next base: position 2,115,911 of record NZ_CP036263.1, on the reverse strand, counting down.
TCTCAAGATCGTCCCAGGACATGCGCAGCTGGCGCAGCAGCCGGGCGAGCGGTCCCTTGCGTGTGCCCTTGGGCGTGACGTTTGTGAGTGCATGCAGGCCCACATCGTAGTCGCGACCGCGCAGGCGATAGAAAGAGTTCAGCCCGCCGATGGTGTAGTGGCGCTCGAGGATGCAAACCTTCTGCTCATAGTGAGCCAGGCGAATCCCCGCCGCCAAGCCGCTCATTCCCGCACCGATGATGATCGTGTCGTACATGGTGTAGGGTCCGCTGTGCGGACGTGAAGCTCAGCTCGATCGTGTAGAACAAGAGCACTCGATGCCCAACTATTAGCATTGAATGGGCAATGACAATGTTTTGGTCCGCACAGCGGACCCTACACTAGACCCTTTCGATATCGCTCATATGCGGCTCGAGGTATTCGACCGTCGAGTTCATGCTCGCGAGGTTCACGTAGTCGTCCTCAGGAATCTGAATGCGATGGCGCTTCCGCAATTCCATCACGATGTCGAGAAAGTCCATGCTGTCGAGCTCCATTTGCTCGCGAAAGCTTTGCTCGTCCTTCAGATCGCTTAGATCTTCGTCCGGTGCGATGTCCTTGAGGATGTCGAGGACTTCTTCTCTGATTTCACTACGGTCCATGGCCGGGGGGGTTCTCCAAAATTACGTTCGATGCCGCTGAAGGCTAAGCCGCAAGCGGTTGGGGTTGATTTGAAAATTATATTTTTTTGATGATAGCGACCGAGTTGATCCCCAGCATACCAAAAGAGTTGTTGAGAATGTACTGGACATCGCCAACTTCTTGGGGCTGATTGAGGACCAGTCCATCAAGGTGGCACTGCTCGTCGAGGTGTTCGACGTTGATTGTCGCATGGCACACGCCGTCGTTGAAGGCGGGCAGGTTGCCGGCAAGCTCCAGCGAACCGGCCGCGCCCATGGCGTGGCCGATGAAACTCTTGGTGTTGTTGATCCGCGTTTTCTTTGCGTTGCCGAACACACTCCGCAGGGCGGTACACTCTTGAATGTCACCACTGGTGGTTGCTGTGGCATGCGTGCTGACGATGTCGATGTCCTCCGCATTCAGCCCCGCACGCTCGAGCGCAAGATTGATGCACTTGGATTGCTGCACGGGGTTGGGCATGACAAAGTCGCTGGCATCGCTATTCATGGCGTGGCCGACGAGCTCGCCATAGATTTTCGCGCCGCGTTTTGATGCGTCGCTGAAACGCTCCAAGGTGTAAAGACATCCCCCTTCGGACACCACGATTCCGTTTCGATCCATATCGAATGGTCGCGAAGCGCGCGTTGGGTCTTCATTCGCAGCGAGAGCCCCTTGGCTGGCGAATCCTGCGAAGATGCCGAACGTGCGAATGCTTTCCGAAACTCCCCCGGCGATTGCCACGTCGCACTCGTCGAGCAACAACATTTGGGCACCTTGAATGAGCCCCGCATTGCCCGCGGCACACGCGGCACCGATCGTGTAGTGCGGGCCTGTGATGCCCATGTTGAGCGTGATCTCGCCCGCCGGATTGTTGGCAACGGTGCGTGGGTTGTGATGGTGCGACCAAACCTTCGTGTCGTAGTCGAACGCCTTGATCTCGTTGATCTCGTTCTCGGTCTCGACGTTGCCGTGTTCCGTGACACCGACGTACACACCGACGCGACTGCGATCGAGCTTGTCCCACTCAAGCCCAGAGTCGACGATCGTCTCGTTCGCGCAGTAGATGCCCACGCTCCCGGCTCGCGTGCCGCGACGCACTTCGCGGCGTTTCTGGTAGCGAAGCTCGTCGTAGTCGCACTCCCCGGCCAGTGTGTCACCCACGTAGCGAATGTGATAGTTGTCTACGCCGCTACGGCCAGCCAGTAGCGCTTCACGATAATCGGCCAACGAATTACCGTTGGGACTCGTCAAACCAATACCGGTAATGACGATGCGCTGATCATCCTGGAGGCTACGAATCATAGTGGAGGGCGGAAAGTGGAAGACGGATAGATAGAGACGGATTGCTAAATAACTTGCCAGACGCGGTCAAAGGAGGCCTGCCGTCGACGACCTATTAGGGCGATTTGCCAAGGTTGGGCGAACGCTTAACAGTAGTGATTAAGGGCCCTTTAGGCAACCCGCTGAGTGCATAACTGGTGGGCATTCGCACTCGAATAGCAGGTCTTATTATACCGATTGACGAGACTACGACTCTGGGGTCGCGGGAGGTCCAAGCATTCAACCTAGGAGGTCCCAGCTGAAATCAGCGGGCGTATGGATTATACTTCGCGATGCGTGGCTGATTCTTGTCCTGCGACTTTTCCACAACTCCATCTAGCAAAAAAGCAATAGCGATATGAGCAACCTCCTCGGAATTGACATCGGCACTTCGGGCACCAAGGCTCTGGCGGTTTCCCCTAGCGGGAAGATTCTAGCCGAAGCGAGCACCGCGTACCCATGCGAGCACCCCAAGCCGTTGTGGAGCGAGCAGGACCCTGAACATTGGTGGAAAGCGACGCAGAAAGTCGTGAAAGCAGTCGTCAAGCAAGCCAAACTCAAGCCGGCTGATGTCGGCGCGATTGGCCTCTCGGGACAGATGCATGGCTCGGTATTTCTGGACAAGAAGAACCAAGTCATCCGCCCTGCCCTGCTGTGGAACGATCAACGTACTGCTGCGGAGTGCGATGAAATCGAAGAACGAGCTGGAGGGCGCAAGAAGCTCATCAAGATGGTTGCCAATCCGGCACTGACGGGGTTCACCGCTCCAAAAATCCTCTGGCTTCGCAATAACGAGCCGAAGAACTTTTCGAAGGTGACCAAGGTGTTGCTCCCCAAAGACTATGTCCGGCTGAGACTCACCGGCGAATTTGCTACCGAGGTGAGCGACGCTAGCGGCACATTACTGTTGGACGTGGTCAAGCGAAAATGGTCTAAACCGCTCCTCGGGAAGCTCGATCTCGATGCGGACTTGCTGCCGACTTGCGTGGAGAGTGAAGAAATTACTGGCACGCTCACGGAAGAAGCCGCCAAGAAACTGGGCCTGACGACCGCATGCAAAGTGGTTGGCGGCGCAGGCGACTGCGCAGCGGGAGCCGTGGGCAACGGCATTGTGAAGCCAGGCCTGCTGAGTACTTCGATAGGCACGAGCGGTGTAATGTTTGTGCACAGCGATCAGCCGGAGTACGATCCGGCCGGGCGCTTGCACACTTTTTGCCACGCGGTGCGTGGCAAGTGGCACATGATGGGCGTCACGCTTACCGCGGGCGGCGCGCTGAGTTGGTTTCAGGACGCCTTATGTCAGGGGTTAGGGGCCAAGGGTAAGAACGTGTCGTTCGATCAACTCGTAAGTGAGGCTGAGAAGACGTCCCTCGGGGCGGAAGGGCTTCAGTTCTTGCCGTACTTGGCGGGCGAACGCACACCGCACTTGGATGCGAACGCTCGCGGTGCACTCGTGGGGCTAACCCTTGCTCATGGGCGCGGGCATATCGTGCGTTCTATCCTCGAAGGCGTGACCTTTGCCCTGCGGGACAGTCTGGCGATCATGCAGGACTTGAATGTACCCGTGAAGGAAATCCGCGGCTCAGGTGGCGGCAGCAAGAACCCCTTCTGGCGACAAATGCAGGCCGACGTGTTTGGCAAGCCGGTGAGCACTATGACCGCCGACGAAGGCCCCGCTTACGGAGTCGCCTTACTCGCAGCCGTTGGTGCGGGCGAGTACAAGTCGATTGAAGAGGCGTGCAAGGCGACCGTCAAAACGGCAGAGAAAACGAAGACGAACGCGAAAGCCCGCAAGCAGTACGACCAGTTGTTCCCCGAGTTTCAAAGTCTGTACGGGGATCTCAAGCATCGGTTCGAGTGAATGTGCGAGACCTAATCGGCCAATTTATCGGCAGCTTCAAAGAGCTCTTTAACATCAATCGAGAATCCATCAAGCAGCACCGAAGTCGCTTGATCGCCAGACGTAAAGCGGCATTGCTCTGCGTATTGGTCGCCGACTAACTTATTGACGGTGACAACTCGGTCTTGGTAATCAACGATCCAGTACTCAGCAATTCCTGCAGCCGCATACTCTGCAAGCTTCTCCTCGTAGTCGCGTTTGCGATCTTTGGGATCGTCGCTCACTATTTCCACTGCTAAGTCGATGCCGTCCCAGTCGCGGTTATGCCGTAAGTTGAAGTTATCTTTACTGAGGAACACCACATCGGGTCGCCTAGTCTTCCCGGGAAGTGTTCGCACACGAATGCCTGAAAATCGCACTTTTCCTAGTTGCCTATCGGTTACGAAGGCTTTGAGTGCCTCGTAAAGAAGCTCAAGGAGTTCTTCGTGAATCTCAGTAGGCATTTCCAGGAACTCCAACCGGCCATCAACAAATTCAACACGTGCGTTTGTAGAATCGGTAAGCGAAAGATACTCTTCCTCACTCCAGTAACCTTGCTGGGGAAAGAGTGTCGCTACCTCCCAAGCATAGTCGGGGGCATGTTGGAGGTTGGAGGGGACGATGCTCATGACTTCACCTTCTTACAAACAGGCAATACGCAAGATTGGGAGCTAGATTGCATTATAGCATCCGATATTGCAACTTCCACATAGAGGACGCGATTAAGCCACCGGTGCCGTATCGGTCGAGTGCGCCAATTCGTGCTCACGCTGTGCCAGCAACTTCTTTTGGTAACGGCCCTGCACCACGTCGATGACCACGAGGATGGCGATCACGAAGTAGAACGTCGTTTTGGCCATCGCTTCCACCTCGTAGCCGAACAACTTCAGATGCGCGAGATGCCCTCCCTCGGAGATCAGCATCACCCCAACGATGAATAGAATGAACAGGCCGAGCACTTCGTACATGCGGTTCTTCCGGAGGAAGTCGGAAACATGGTCGGCCAGCCATACCATCATGATACCGCTGATGACGATCGCCACTGCCATGATGACGAACACTTCGGTCAGAGCAAGGGCGCTGAGGATTGAGTCGAAGGAGAAGATCAGGTTCATGATCACGATCGTAGTCACCACGCTGACTACCGACTTGGGTTTCTGCTTCCCATGCCCTTCCAAGTGCTCGACCGCCAGCATGTGCATGATCTCTCGCAAGGCGGTGTAGAGGATAAAAATGCCCCCGATGAGTTCGATGATTGCATGGAGAGTAGCCTCGAATTCAAGGATGCCCTCCCAATGCAAGCCAAAAAGTGGCTCCGCGACAAGTTTCAGCACCTTCATCACCACGAATAGCAGTACTAGCCGTAGAGCCACTGCTAACAGGATGCCCCACTTACGCACGCTCGCCTGGCTCTCAACTGGGGCACGCTTGGACTCTATCGAAATGTAGAGCAAGTTGTCAAAACCCAGTACCGCCTGCAGCAGGATGAGCATGAAGAGGGTGAAGAGACTTTCGATCGTGAAGACACCGTCGAGAGTGAAAAGTTCCATAGCGAAATCAATCCGTTGGTTAGATTTATTTTGTCCGGAAGCAACTGTTCGCGGGGCTGTCATACCCCCGCTGGTTGGCTTAATGTAAAGGGATGAGGCAAATTGAGCAACAAAACTTGCAGCACCATCACTTGAAACCTCACCGCGGGGCACGGTACTTCGAGCTAGCGCTGATTTTTCTCCTTTTCTTTACCCTTGGCGGTGCCCCTGCGCCTCATGTGAACGAAACCCAGTATCTGGCCAAGGCGAAACACTACTGGGACGCCAGCTATTGTCCGGGCGATTCGTTTCTCGATACGGCTGACGCCCATCTGGTTTTCTACTGGACCGTGGGCTGGCTCACGCGGATATTCTCACTCGAAACCACCGCCTGGGTCGGCCGTATCGCTGCCTGGCTGCTACTTGCTTTCGGGTGGCAGCGGCTGGCTTGGCAGATTGCGCCATCGCGTTGGGCAGCGCCGCTTGCTGCTGCCCTGTTCCCGGCACTGATTTACTGGGGGAACTTCGCCGGTGAGTGGGTCATCGGCGGTATCGAAGGGAAGTGCTTCGCCTACGGATTCTTCCTGCTCGGCATGACGGCAATGGTCCAGAGCCGCTGGACTGCCACGTGGATTTGGCTGGGAGTTGCCTCGGCCTTTCACCCGCTGGTTGGCGGTTGGGCCGTATTGGGAAGCTTGTTTGTTCTGCTCACCGTTGAGCGAGCAGCGCGACCTAGCTTCCGCGAGGCAAGCATTGGGCTCTGCTTGGGCGGACTGTTGGCCTTGCCCGGTTTGGTGCCGACCCTGCTCCTCAACTCCGGCACGCCAACTGCGGAGCAGCACGAAGCGGCGCGGATCTATGTGTTTGAACGACTGCCCCACCACTTGGCGATGCTGGAACTCGATCCGAAAGAACTCTCGTGGAAAGCCATGCGTTTTTCTTGGTTGCTCGCAGCAATGCTCGGAGTGTGGCTGGCTGTGAATCGCGGCAAGGACGAAACGAAGGGTGACATAGTCAACGGAAAGGAAGGCGTAACTCAGAGAGAAGGGCTGCGATGCTTAGTCGTGTTCGCGGCATTCTCGGTCGGGATGAGTCTTGTAGGAGCGGGGCTGGAACTCCTGCTGCGTAATCAGCCCGACCAAGGTGCCAGCCTCTTGCGTTACTACTGGTTCCGACAAGCAGATGTTGCCGTGCCGCTGGCAACTGCCATGGGAGTTGCATTGCTCGCAGGACAATTGTCGAGGAGGATCGCCGACGAGTCGCCGGCCCGTAGCTCCCCGAGTTGGTTATCGAGTTGCGTTGTGCTGGCGGCAATGTTCACCGCGGGGTGGCATCTGGTGGGTTCGGTTGGTGACCGTTGGAAGAACCCGAAACCGCCTGGCGCTAGGCAGATGGCAACCTTAGAAGATTGGCAAGACGCCTGCGATTGGATTCGCGAAGAGACGCCTCCCGATGCAATTTTCCTGGTTGATCGCCAGGCTCAATCTTTCAAGTGGTACGCAGCGCGCGGAGATGTGGCAAACTGGAAGGACATCCCGCAAGATGCCGTGGGAATTATTGACTGGTACGCACGCTGTCGCAATGTTTACAATCCGGGCGGCAGCGAGCGCGCTGTCGGCACGCTGGCCAACCAAGCGCGCCACCGCATCCCGACATTGGCGAGGGACCACCGTGCAACTCACGCCATCACACGCAATTCGCCTAATCTTCGATTGCCCGTGGTCTACGAAAACGCAACCTATGCGGTCTACAAACTAGACCGTTAGCATCAGCAAGAAATGAATACAAAGCGATGTCTGAAGAACCAAACCAACCAGCGATCAAAGCCGTCACCTTCGATCTCGACGGCCTAATGTTCAACACCGAAGACGTCTACCAAGAGGTAGGCGTGACGGTCCTCGCGCGACGGGGGAAAGAATTCACTGAGGAATTACGCAACCAAATGATGGGTCGCAAAGCGCCCGATGCCTTGCAGCGAATGATCGACTACCACGAATTGCCAGACACCACCGACCAGCTGGCCGAAGAATCCGCAGAGGTCTTCGGCTCGCTTCTCGAAGAAAAGCTCCAGCCGATGCCCGGCCTGCTCGATTTGCTTTCCTCGCTAGAGAAGGCGCAGATCCCCAAGGGCATTGCCACTAGTAGCGGCCGCGTGTTTGTGGAGCACATCCTCCGGCTCACTGACCTGCGAGAACGGTTCGAATTCATCCTGACTGCCGAAGACATCACCCACGGCAAGCCGGCACCCGACGTTTACTTGCTAGCAGCAGAGCGACACGGCGTGAAACCCACAGAGATGCTGGTTCTCGAGGACAGCGAGATCGGTTGTCGAGCCGCCATTGCCGCTCACGCTTTCTGCGTTGCCGTACCGAGCGAGCATAGTAGCACGCATACCTTCGACGGCGTGAAGTTCATGGCCGAGTCGCTAGCAGACGATCGGATATTCGCGGCGCTATCGCTCACCTGAGAATGCTAGCAGGCGGCATGACTGCTTGCGTCTTGAGAGCCGGTTTCAGTGAATTGTGGGCCTCAAGATTGCCGATAATTGTAGGGACTACCCGCATCTGGCTCGCGGTTCGTCGCTACTTTTCATCACTACTTTTAATGATGGGCGTTGGTTTTCACAACGAATGCCGTGGTCAAAAGGTTCTAGGATGGCTCACACCGTGACGCATCGGATTTCTTGCTTGCTGCTAATCCTGGCCGCTAGTGGCGGATGCCGCGCGTGTAGCGACTGCTACGACTACGGTTCGCCCGTCGCACCGGGGCCTTACTCTTCAACACGTGGCAGAGCCGGCTCGGCGTTTGCTGGCGGTTCTCAGCAGAATGCAGGGGAAGTTCACGTGCTGGAAGCTTCTCATGAAGAACTGGAAGTTTCTCACGAAAAAACAGTTCCTGAGGTCACAGGCACTCCGCTCAATTACGATTTGCAAATTGAGCCGGTCACATTCCAGACGTTCGCAAAAAATGCAGCAGCCATGCGGTCAGAGATTTCGGCTAAGCCACAAGTGGCTGCTGAACCGTTGCCAGTGACTCCTGCTGAGCCGGCCATTCCTAACGAACCAACCGTTACCAAGCTGCCGCCGCTTTTCAGCAAGTAGCTCGGTGGCTAGGTAGCTCGGTGCATCGGGCCTGAGTAGAACCGCGGCACACTCACAATTCCAACAGATCGTGAGAGTTTCGTCGGAGGGGCCACTCCCTCTTAAGTTGCCCGAAGGGCCGCAGTACACGCCTGCGCTGCAGCATCACGGCACTGCTGGCGAACATGCCCAGTAGTAGGGTACCCGGCACGGGAATTTACACACCTAGCAGGCGAGTACCGACATGAAGTTCGCCCGTTTTGGCTCCCCTTTTTGGGCAAAGCGATGCAGATCACTGCCTTCAGCCTGAGTGAAACAGGGCTACATTTCATGCCGCTGAAAGGTCTGGAATGACTCTATGGCAGGGGATTCCCCCTACTCAGCCAACATGGCCGAGCTACTATTTTGCGAAGAGCTAATTCCCTCAAGAATTTCCGGCGGAGTTTCTCTTCTCGCGGGATTATCATAGTAGAACGACCAACGCACTCATCCCGGGGAACTACCCGTTGCCGCCCTCAGACACTACCGCTGTAACCGATGCGCTTTTGCTGGCGCGTTTCGTGCAAACGTGCGACGAGCAGGCATTTCGAGAGTTGGTCGAGCGACATAGCCGGTTGGTGTTTGGGGTTTGCACGCGGGTGCTCGGCCATCGGCAAGATGCCGAAGAGGCTTTTCAGGCAACGTTCTTGGTACTCACTCAAAAAGCGGATCAATTGGAAGTCGCCGGTACCATTGGCCCGTGGTTGTACGGCGTTGCGTATCGCGTGGCAGTTCGTGCGGCGCAGCGGCGGACTCGTCGCAGAGAAAGTTCACTCCCGGGGGATGTCATGGCGAGGAGCCTCACCGTTGGCGACGACATGCTCGACCATCTGGCCGACAAGCATTGGCGAGCGGTGCTCGACGAAGAACTCAACCGGCTGCCCAAGAAATATCGCGAGCCCTTGGTTTTGCAGTACTTGCTGGGCAAGAAGAACCCCGAGATCGCCTTCGAGCTGGGGCTCACGATTCGCACTGTCGAAGGACGTCAGCGGCGGGGTAAAGAACGCCTGCGCCGTCGGCTCGCACTACGAAAAGTGAGCCTGCCGTTGGCGGTGGCGACAAAGTCCGCGGCAAGCAAAGTGATCGAAGCAGCCCCGTTGAAAGCACTCATTGATACCACAGTTCAGGCCAGTATTTCACTGGCTAGCGGCAAGGAAGCTGCGGCCCTTTCTCAGGGTACCCTCTCGCAAAAAGCGCTCACACTCTCACGCCCCGAGGTCATTGCTATGAATCTCTCGCTCGCACCCGCTGCCGTTCTAGCCACTGTGATTCTTGTCGCTGGTGCTGCGTACGGTATTACCAAGAACGAAGCCGGCACTGGCAAGCAGCATGCCGATGCACTACCTTTGACTGAAGAGGTTTCAAACGACCAGTCACCCAAGAGCAAGACGCTGCGTGACTTTGCCGTGCAGCTCGCGGTCGCGTCGCCCAGCGAAACAACGATCTTCACAGCACACAAAGGGCAGGCCTCAGCTGCCTCTTCAGACTACTTACCGAAGACGAAAAGCCCTTACGAAGCAAGAATCTACCAAGCTCTGACGCGTGAACAACATTCGCCGTTGGAGTACCGGGATGCTCCACTCGACCAAGTCATTCAAGCGATTGGCGAGGAGTACGACATTCAGATCGTCTTCGATATGCAGGCACTCGAAGCACTCGCCATAAATCCAGAAACAGAGATCACCATTAGGCTGAGTAGTCTGCCATTGAAGTCGGCGCTTAAGTTGTTGCTAAGAGAAGTGGAAGACCTCACCTACATCGTCAGGGACGATGTACTGGTGATTACTAGTAAGGATGAAGCCAATGCACATCTCGAAACACGCATCTACAATACGGGTGAGTTCAAGATAGATGTGGAGGCCCTCAGCACAACCCTGCAAGAAACCGTACGTTCCGATGCTTGGCAAAAAAACGGCACCGGCGAAGGGGTGATCTCGCAACTCAACAGCAACTTGCTGGCCATTTCTCAGACGCAAGCAGTCCACGAAGAAATCGCTGCGTTCCTGACGGAGTTGCAGCAGCATGTGAAGGAGGAGAGTGGCGCTGGCAGTTTCTAGCGGCTATCGGCGGCATGCCGGCGATTGAAGATCGCCGGGTCGAACTCATCGCGAACCGTTTGTTGCGACTGAGGCTCTTGCTCGGAAGCAGTGACATTATTATTTGTGGTCCCATTCTCCGCGGTGTCGGCCTGTACCGAGCTGTCCGAACCAACGACGCTTTGGGACCAATCATGCAGTAGTTCAAGCTGGTGTCTCGTCATCGGCTTTGAGGGCTTTTCAAGTCCAGGCTGAGCGTGTTTGCTTGCCCCGTGGGCGTTGCTGGCAAGTTGCAACAGCGGGCTCTTCTCTAAATCTTGTCGGTCGAGCTGTGCCACGACTGATGCGAAGTTTTGCTGAATGAGTCGCGCATCGCCTGTGCCGTTCAATGCAGAGCGATCTAGCTGAAACCCCTGGCTAGGCGTCCCGGTCGAAGAGTGGCAACCGCTTGTTGAGCAGCCTTGCACTAGCATGGGTTGAATGCTGCGCACGAATTCGCGGCGCGATTCTAGAGAGAACTCCTCCGTTGCAGTAACCTTGGCGACCTCTTGGTGTGTCGCGAGCGCAATCGGAGCAGACCTAGGTTCCTTAGCTACCCGCTTCACTGGTTTTGTCTCGCTAGATTTCTTCAGCTCCAACAAGCCTTCCAAGCGTCGGAGTTCCCGATGCTGCGAGTCAAGACGACGCGCCGCTTGGAGTTGCTCGGCAGCTTCCGCCAGCAAGCCTTGGCGGAGGCACCAATCGGCCCCGGCCAGGTGTTTCCGCGGAGTCGTTTGTAGCTCCTGCGGACAGCGGGCTTGGTAGGCCTCAGCGAGCGTCCGATAGAAGCTATCAACCCGCTCAGCCCTTACTTCCATGAGCGAGTGGTCGGCTTGCGATATCCGATACCACTGGCCCGATCGCTGCACCTTGCCACTTAGAACGCTGCCATTGTTGAGCACCAGCAGCCCCTCAATTCCTGCTGCCACCGCCGGCTTGTCCGCAAACAGAGTTGGTTCCGTGGCACCCATCAACGGGCAGGCTGTCAGCCCTACCGCCAGTAGGAGTAGCAAGCAGGGCAAGCGGGCAGAGCATTCGGATTTTGAGGGCAACATGGCTAGGGAGTGTAGGAATGCCCTACCGGGTGTACAAGCCTAGTCGGGGCAAGTCGGGCCGGGGCAAGCCTAGAAGCGGTGCCTTCGGCCAGATATACTGCTGGCATGTCGCCGGATGCCCCAAAAACAGACAGCCCTCAGCGACAGAGACTCCAGCGGAGAGAGCTGTTCTACTCGGGACGAGTCCAAGGAGTTGGTTTCAGGTACACCGTGAGCTTGCTCGCCGGTGGGCTGCCCGTGACCGGCTACGTCGAGAATCTGCCCGATGGCCGCGTTCACCTGATCGCGGACGGCAACCCAGAAGTACTCGACCAGCTGATTTCCGCCATCGCGGAGAGAATGGCTGGTAATATAGAAAAGACGGAATCAAGCATCCAGAAGGTGGCTCCCAGTGCGGCAGAGCGATTTGCCGATTTCACAATCCGGCGCTAGCAGATTGCCTACTTCTGCTTCGAAACAGCAGATCGAAACCACAGACCAAAAACCCAACAAGACCTCAATAAGATAAGACATGTCGAACCTTCCGATTTGGTTAACGCCCATCTGGCTCATCGCAACCGGCGTTACCGTTGGCGCACTGATTCTATTGCTCGTATGGCTGGTACTCCGTGCGGTGAACCGTCCCGCGGGACGGGCCGTTTCGCAAGCCCTCGGGGAAGGCGTGCTGCTACCGCTCTCCTACTTCGTCGCAGGCCTCGCGTTGCTAGCAGTACTCGCGACGCCGACCATGCCTTGGAAAGAGGCTATCGAGTCGCTGAAACGGTTGCCTTCTGTTTCCACCGTCGAGAAAACCATCACCGTCGAGGAAGGCTCAGAGCAGGAGCTTCCACTTGTGTTCAAGTCGAGCGAGTTGCAATCCTACTCGTTTGATAGCGAGCAAGAGATCGTAGTGAACCTTGAGGCCGGCAAAGGGTACGCAGATCCACTGCTCACTGTCGAAGCCCAAACTCCCTATAAATGGTCGCCCGGCGGGATGCGCTCACGCGAGTTCGAGGGGGACATCGAGAAGATTTTTCTCGTCAACGAAAGCGATCAGCCAACTCAGGTGACGATGCAGTTCGAGCGCGATGTCGAAATGCCCGAGGTGCGAGTCATCCTCTATTCCGCCCTCGCGATCATGGGGCTGGTGACGGTCTACTTTCTCATCCGCTGGCTTGCGCCGCAGGTATCGGTCATCGCCTCAGCGACCAGCAAGGAAACGATCAACCAGCCGATCTTTTTGCTGCTCTTGGTCGGGGCGGCAACGCTGCTGTTTGTGTACGTGTGGATTCCTTACAACACATTCGGCGAAGATGTGAAGATGGTGAAAACCACCGGCATGACGACCATCAAGGTGTTTGCCATCCTGATGGCACTGTGGACTGCTAGCGTGACGATCGCCGATGAAATCGAAGGGCGCACCGCGCTAACGGTACTCTCCAAGCCCGTCGGTCGCCGGCAGTTTGTCATCGGCAAGTTCCTGGGCATCGCGTGGCCGATCGCCCTAATGTTCCTCATCCTGGGCATTTTCTTCGTGGGGTTAGTTTCCTTCAAAGTGGTGTACGACGCGCGAGAATCCTCCAAGGCGGTGCCAATCTGGCAAGATTGCTATCGCGAAGTCATTCAAATCCTGCCGGGACTGCTGCTGGCATTTTACGAAGCGGTCATTATGGCCGCCATTAGCGTGGCGGTGTCCACGCGGCTGCCGATGATCCCCAACCTGGTGATCTGCGGCTCGATCTATGTGCTGGGCCACTTGGCCGCTCTGATCGTCAATTCCAGCGTGGGCGACATTGTGTACGTGAGATTCATCGGCCAGTTGCTGGCGGTGATCCTACCGGTGCTCGACCACTTCGAAATCGAAGGTGCCATCGCGGGCTCATCGACTGCGCCCGGGATCTATCTACTCTACGCCGCGGGGTACAGTTTGCTGTACTGCGTAGTGGCGATGCTGCTGGCGCTGATTTTGTTTGAAGATCGCGACTTGGCGTAGGACGAGGGAATAGGGGTTAGGGAATAGGGGGAAGGACCCGATAAAACAGCCGCGAAGCGGCGAAAGTAAATAGCCAGGGACGTGAGTCCCTGGTTGTGAGAGCCCCAACTCGATAGCCCCGGAGGGGGCGACACTACCATAGCCCCAGGCAAGGCCCAGCGAGCGACAGCGAGTTGGGACGCAGCCTGGGTTACATAGTCACATCAAAAGGCGGCCGAGCAAGTCCTGTTGCCTATGAGGAAACGTGACCGAGGTCGCAATGGGAGATGGTAGCCCGGCTTTCGGAGCACCATTTGGATATCGAGGAACTAAATGTAGATGAACAGCTGGCCAATCGATATTCGTAATCGGATTGCGCAATGCTTTCCAGAAAAGTCGGATATTGTTGTAACTAAGCTCGATAAGATCCCACCGAACTTGCGCGACCGACCTCGAATCGCCCGCTGCATTCTACAACTTGCCAATGGTGACTTCGAGAAACTCGATAACTTGCTTATCGCAGCTTGCAGCGACTACCGGGACGTCATTTGGTGGGCGGAGTATGATCATCCTCTGAATCCTGACACCCGCCTTCGTAATCTAGGCAATCCGTTTGAGACAATCTAATATTGAAAACTCTGCCGCCCCTCCGGGGCTTTTGGGCGCGTCGTATAGGCAACCAGGGACTCACGTCCCTGGCTATTGACTGTCGGCCCTTCGGGCCTGAGGTGCCGTACTTCGCCGCTTTACCCAGCTTGGCGATAGATCACCGTATCCTCAACATCTTCGGTCGCCGCTTCAAACGAGCCGGCAATCGGCAATGGCAAGGCTGGCATGGCGAGCGGGCCGATGCGGCCTCCTTCGGTGCCGTCCCAGGCGTGCTCGGCAACTTGGTCGAGAATCATCGACGCCACGGCGACCGCGTCGCGGCCGTCGGCTCCGGTCACTCTTGGTGCTTCCCCAGAAGTGATGGCTCCGGCGAAGTCTCGTAGCTCTTCGACAATCGCGTTGCACTCGGGAGCTTCAACCGGCTCTTTCACGAGCAATTCCTCAAAGAGGTTTTGATGAAGCTGCTGTTTTTCTTGCGGCGAATAATCTGCGCCGTTGAATTCACGCCGCAGGATACCTTCGGTCGGATCAACGATCGTAGCACTTCTGGTGGCGAAGTCGATCGACGCGAAACCACGCGAGGTGAATACCTGCATCGTGCGTTGCGGTTGGTAGCTCACACGAGAGGCAGTCAAGTTGGCAACGGCACCACAAGCAAATTGCAAGCGGGCGTTGACCATGTCTTCGTGATCGCCCATCACGGAGATGCCCAGGGCTTCCGTCTTCACGACGGGCGAGCGCACCAACGCCAAGGCGGCATCAATGTCGTGAATCATCAGGTCTAGCACCACGCCTACGTCTGTGGAGCGGAACGTGTAGCTGCTCTGACGACTGGCTTGGATGAACTTAGGGTCGCTCAGGCGTTGCTGTGCAGCTTCGTAAGCAGGGTTGAAGCGTTCTACATGACCGACCTGCAGTATAAGCTGATTGGCCTTGGCGAGTTGAACGAGTTCTTCAGATTCGCTAGCAGTCGGGGCCAGAGGCTTCTCGACTAACGTATGGATTCCGCCGCGCAGTAGATCGCCGGCGACTTCGCGGTGCGTGAATGTGGGTGTAGCCACGACAGCGGCATCAACTTCGCCGAACAAGTCTCGATAGTCGGCCAGCGGCTTCGCACCAGTTTCTTTGGAACTCGTTTCGCGGTTTTCTTCAAACGGGTCAACCACCGCTACGAGCTCGACTTCTTCGAGGTCCGCAGCAAGTCGCGCGTGGATGCGTCCCAAATGGCCAACGCCGACGACGGCTAGGCGTAATTTGTTAGTGAGTTTGCTAGTCATGCGGCTCTCCTTGATTCCCGACCGCGGCCGTGTTTGCCTTCTTGCTGACCGGATATGAAGCCGAGCAACTTTTCTACTTCGGGCGTGCTCTGGTTCTTGCCACGGAGGATTTCCGTGGCGTGATCCAGTCCTACTTTCGAACGGTACAGCAATCGATGAGCGGCTGAGAGGCTGTCGATGGCCTGCTTCGAGAAATTGTTTCGTTTGAGTGCCACGATGTTAATACAACGCGGTCGGGCAGGGATGCCCTCGCACAGCATGTAGGGTGGCACGTCGTGCAGGGCACGGCTCAAGCCACCGATGAAGCTGTAGCTGCCGATGCTCACGAAGTGATGCACGGCACAGGCTCCAGAGATTGAAGCGTAGTCGTCGACATGCACATGACCGGCAAGTAGCGAGCCATTGGCGATGATGATATGACTACCCAGCTTGCAATCGTGGGCCACATGACTGTTGCCCATCAGGAAGTTATGATTCCCTAGGCGAGTGATCCCGTCTTCTTTTTCGCTACCGCGATTGATGGTGACACCTTCACGCAACAAGTTGCCATCGCCAATAATGACCGAAGTCTCGGCACCTTGGTAACTAATGTCTTGGGGTTCCGCGCCGACAACGACATTCGGATAGAGAACATTGTTCTCGCCGAGCGTGACGTCGCCCATGAGCGTAACGTTGTTCAGCAGACGCGTGCCGCGACCAATCTTCGCTCCGGCACCAATCGTGCAGAACGGTCCGATTTCTACCTCGTCGTCGAGCTCGGCACGGGGGTCGACCCACGCGTTGGCTGCGATGCTGGTTGCCATGATTAAGCTTCTTTTCTGACAGCAGGGGTCGCTCTTGTGGTAAGAGTCGGTACCTGGGGTGCGTCGTTAGGCGGAAATCTTCAACGGAGTTTTTTCGAGTGCGAAACGTTCGACTAAAAGACTCGCCAACGCGGAGTTCAAGCGGTGGCTACTGCGGTAGGCAACAATGTGCCCGGTAATGTCGCAACCCGTGAGTGCTAGGTCTCCGAGGACGTCCAACGCTTTGTGCCGGGCGCACTCGTTGGCAAAACGCAACGGATTATCGATTGGACCTTGCTCGTCATACACCAATAAGTCTTGCGGCGTGACGCGCGTGCCCAGGCCTTGGCGGGTGAGTTGTTCGGCTTCACTGGCGAGAATAAACGTGCGGCAGGGGGCCAGTTCGTATTGAAAGCGTTCCGGTGTGACCACGCAGAACACCGATTGGCGCCCAATGCGAGGATTGTGCGGGTAGTCGAGCTGAAACTCGATGCTCAGCTCCTCATCCTCACTGGGGTGCGCTTCGATCCAGCATTCGCCATCAGAGATTCTGATCGATTCGGTAACCACCAGCTGACGGGCAGGTGCGGCTTGCGCCACGACCCCAGACTCTTGTAATGCTTCGACAAAAGGTAACGCGGAGCCATCGCAACCGGGCATCTCAGGCCGATCAACCCAAACTTCGCAGTTGTCGATATGCAGCCCAGCCAGAGCGGCGAGCACGTGCTCGACCATTTCTACTTGGGCATGATTCCACTTTAGATTCGTGCGACGCGGAACTTCCGCTCGCAAGTCCGTACGCGCGGGGATGCGAGCGTCCGCTCCGAGATCTTGCCGGACGAACGTGATTCCTGAGTTCGGCGGTGCAGGCCGAAACTCGACGGTGATGTCTTCACCGCTCCAGTAACCAAAGCCGTGAACGGCCGAAGGTCTGGCAATCGTATTTTGACAGCGAGCTGCAATCATCTAAGAAGGGTCCAACTACTTTTTCCAGTGTCTTGATAACTCGGCTAGATCACTCTTTCAGACAACTCGCATGACGATACCTCGACGGTCGTTGAAGACCGTCGAGGCACGTCGGGCGAATTCGTCAACGCATCGACTAACGCGCACTCGTGGTACGGCGAGCCGTGGGAGCAATCGCTCCACCACCGGCTTGCAAGCCGGCAAGGATATCTGGCGTGATGTCGATATAGTTCTGGTGCACAATCGGTTGACTGATCGCACGCAGCACGTCATCGCGTTTAGTGGGATCGATCTGATTGCCGTTCCAGCGGAACACTAAGCCGATGTTGTTAGCCTCAGCATAGGACTTCACCGCGTTGTTCACTTCCAGGTAGGTCTGGTAGTAGACCTTGGCTTCTCTTTCGAGGAAGTCACGACGGATGCCGCCCGCCTTGATGTTGAAGTCCGCCTTGGAGCGTGCTAGTTCTTCATCGAGGCGTTTGAAGGTGTCGGTACCAGGCTTGCTGGCATCACGTTGTTCCTGCTGCTGTTGAATGCGTTCGCGATCAGACTTGAGCAGGCCTTCCGCGGTTTCCATTTCTTTCTTCATGCCTTCCATCTGCTGCGTGAAGCGAGGGTATTCCTTGAAGACGTAGCTGACGTCAACCACGGCAACGCCGAACTGCTTTGCCTTGGCACCAGCTGGGTTCTGGGCAAATACACTGGAAACTTGAGATGCGACGAGGCCGCATACGAGGGTAGAGAGCAATAGCGTTCTCACGTCAGCACTCCTTGCTGAAAATGGCCATCCATGACCGGTGTGATGGGGACCCGTCCAACAGAGGACAGCACACCCCAAAAAAACTACGGGCGGGGGCGTTGGGTCGAATTCGGGGCGTATTGTGCCGAGTCGACACTCGTGCGTAAAGAGCAGTTCGAAAGTTGGTGGGAAATGGTGGGTTTTCCTAGTAATAGCCAGTCAAGATGCGGCGGCGGCTAAGCCGTGAGCGGTCGGGTTGGCCCAATCGGAGCAATCGGAGCGTGAATCGCATTAATTAGGGGCCCCCGGTACGAATGGCCCTCGTCCAGGGGTACCCTATCTTCCATGGGAGCCGTAAGATTAGGTAATTGAGGGAATTATCAGTGGCACTATGTCCCAGCGCTGCCAGAGGGCATTGTCGACAGATCGCCTATTCCCGCCAATCTTGTCTGCTCTAAAGGCTCTTCAGTTGTGGCTTCTTTGTTTGTCATTCAGGGACGCGATCAAGGTACGCGATTCCCTCTGGAAGACCCCGTCTATATCATTGGACGAACGCACAGTAACGCTGTGCGTCTGCACGATACGGAGGTTTCCCGCGAACACGCCGAGCTTTCCACGAGCGGCAACACCTATTTGTTGCGCGATCTGGGTAGCTCCAACGGCACATTCGTAAATGGCCGGCTGATTACCGAGCATCGGCTCGTAAGCGGCGATCAGGTGCAAGTCGGACGTTCGTTGCTGCTGTTTACCGGCCTGATGGAGGGTAGTGCGGAAGATCTTTCCGATCAGATCGACATCTTGCCCCGGGTTGACGACGACGGCTCTCGCATTGTTGCCTCGCTGAGCCAATCGGGCGGAAGCGAATGGCTGATGCCGGGCGCGAGTGAATCTTCCGACCCTTGGTTGGCCAACGCGCGAAGCAATCTGCAGATTATGTATCGCACGGCTCTTGCCGTGAGCCATACGATGGATATCGAGCAGCTACTCAATCGCATCATGGAGATGATTTTCGATTGGGTCGATGCCGACCGCGGTTGTGTCATGCTGAAAGATTTCGAAACAGGCAAGCTCTCTCCTAAAGTGCGCCGTCAGCGGCGCGGCGTGCGAGACACCGACAAGCTCACGATTAGTAAGACGATTCTCGACTACGTTACCGAGCACAATGAGGGTGTGCTCACCAGTAACGCTCGCGAAGACGAGCGCTGGGACCCAGCACAGAGCATCGTGAGCCAGGGCGTGCGAGAAGCGATTTGCGTGCCCATGCAGGGGCGATACCACACGATGGGCGTCATTTATATTGATACATCCATTTCCCCACAACGCATGCTGCTCAACCAAGGTAAGTCTCCCCAATTTACCGAAGAGCATCTGCGACTGATGATCGCCATTGCGCACCAAGCAGCACTCGCCGTAGAGGATACGTCCTACTACAAAGCACTCGTGCAGGCAGAACGCCTAGCAGCGGTTGGTCAAACAATCGCGTCACTCTCGCATCACATCAAAAACATTCTGCAAGGCGTGCGCGGCGGCAGTTACTTGATTGAACTAGGGCTGCAGGATCACGACAAGGTAAACGGGCAGCCCGGCGAAGAAGAGTCCGCTACCAAAGCGGTGGATACCATTCGCAAAGGCTGGGCGATTGTTGAACGCAATCAAGATCGCATATCTGCCTTGGTGCTAGACATGCTCACCTTCAGCAAAGAACGTAAGCCCGAACCACAACCGAGCAGCCTCAACGAAGTGGTAGATGAGGTCGTGGAACTGATGACCACCCATGCCCAGGATCAGAATACGAAACTCGATTGGCAACCCGCAGCCAATATGCCGACACTGATGTTCGACCCCGATGGTATTCATCGAGCGGTACTCAACATCTTGACCAACGCCATTGACGCTTGTGAGGAAGCTGAGGAGGGCAAGGTCACGATCCAAACGAAATATTCTGCTGAGGACTCTACCGCTGAGGTCGTTGTCAGCGACAACGGTGCCGGAATCGACCCCGAGGAGCTAGAGAACATTTTCACGGTGTTCGTTTCTCACAAGGGCGGCCGCGGCACGGGGTTAGGTTTGCCAGTGAGCCAGAAAATCCTCAAAGAACATGGTGGCGATATTTTGGTGGAGAGCCAACCGGGTCAAGGCAGCACCTTCACGCTGCAGTTCCCTGCGAGCACAGTGCAGGCCGAGCCCCCACAGGAAGATCTTCCAATTCAACCGCGCGTTACTGAGTCAACCGAGCCGGAAGACTTGGTGAACGACTCTTCGTTGCATTGAGCGGGCAAAATTTTGAACCGCAAAGAACGCGAAGAACGCAAAGGCCTGACGGTGGATCATTTCTTCGCTCTGCGTGTAGGAGTACCCCGAAGGGGTTTCATCCCATAGCCCAGGATAAGGTCCATCCGAGCCTAAGCGAGGAGGATCGCCACCCTGGGTAAACTGAAGATAGGAAATGCGACCGAGCAAATCGCATTGATGACCGGCGACACATGGCCGAGGTCGCAACGAGGCGGTGTTACCGATGCCCTTTCGACCTCGACTTTAGCCTGTCGATACCCAATGCGTGTTGCTCGGTCGATGAAGACTGTGGACCACGCTCCGAGGGTAGGTCAAAGCCGCTGAAGCTCGCTGTTGACCAACCCTAGGCTATGTTGCGAAACCCCTTCGGGGTAGGTTTACTACGCAAGCCATCGGCTCGGGCTCTTACTCTGCCACCCCCACAAACGGATTCGTCCTTTTCTCGCGCCCGATCGTCGTCGGCGGACCATGCCCTGGCAACACGAGCGATTCGTCGGGCAGCGGGTAGAGCTTTTCACGAATCGAACTAAACAGCGCTGCCGGGTTGCTATCGGGGAAGTCCGTTCTTCCCACACTGCCCGCAAACAGCACGTCGCCACCAAGTAGGAGCATGGGACTCGCTCCCTTGGCAACGAAAACGACGTGTCCGCTGCTGTGTCCAGGCGTCTCCAGCACGGTCCACACGACGCCGTCGAACTCGAGCGTTTCGGATTCTACAACAGTGCGATCTGCTGGTGGGCTCGTGAAGCCCACGCCAAATCCTTCGGAAAGGTTCGCCACCGGGTCGAGCAGCTTTGGTGCGTCGCCTTCGCCAATGATCAGAGGCAACTCGGGCCAGTGCTCCTTCATGACGGCATTGCCAGCAATGTGATCGGCGTGACCATGGGTGAGCAAGATCGCTTCCGGCACGAGTTTCGCCTCTTCAATCGCGGCAATGATGCGATCGGGCTCCAGCCCAGGATCGACTACCACGCAAGCACTGCTGCCTTCGCGATACACGACGTAGCAATTCTCTTCAAACAGCTGCGAGGTCACGGTAAGGAACTTCAGCTCAACGCTCGCGGTGCTAGCAACGCCTGCAGGATTCTGTTGGTTTGACATGCGATTCCGTCTTTTCAATTCTGTGGCCAGTTACTACTATTTGCCGCCAGTCGAGACTGACAACTGGTAGGGCGAACTTCCCCGGAACCCATTGCGTATTCCCGTGTGCCACCGCGATAATTTGAGCCCATAACAAGCTGACTTTGGGTAAGTTAATCGGGTTAGTCAGTTTTTCCGCATTAGCGAGAATTTTAGTATCGAAAGAGTCATTGTAATTGTTTCGCCTAAGTAGGGCGATAGTTCACTGATAGCCGCCCTCTTGTACCAAGACTCACAATGGGACGAAGACGGTCTTTATCGAGACCCCCAGGCTGCCAAAACCGAGAACGCGCTAGAGCACCCCGCCGGCCCCCGCACCGCCGGCTAACCGGGAGAGTTGATTTATGAACTGTTTATACCCTGTAGCAAGACATACTAGGCTGGCCATGCTGCTCGCAGCACCTGTAATTCTTGCCTGCTCGACGCTCTCGGTCCAGAGCGTGATTGCACAGCAATCGACGGGACTCACGGAGCCGATCTACCGGGTTGCTCACGAAGAGCCCGCAGGTGAAACGCCCGCTACCCAAATTGCATCGCGGACGGTTTCCGCTCCCTTGCCCGCAGGGATTAACCTTACGCAGCGACCAGGCGAGCATCCGCTGAACCCTTCGCTCCGCTTCGCCCAGCAAAGCTTGATCGATTTGGACAAGAACATCAAAGACTACTCGGCGATTCTCTACAAGCAGGAACGCATCGGTGGAGAACTGCTGGACCAGGAAGTGGCGTTTATCAAGGTCCGCCACCAGCCGTTTGGCGTGTATATGTTCTTCCTTTCCAAGCAGAACAAGGGTCGCGAGGTTGTTTACAGCGACATGCCAGACGGTTCGATCGGCAAGCTGAATGCCCGTGACTGCGGTTTTAAGAAGCGTCTAGGTGTGTTTTCGCTCGATCCCAACGGCAGGCTTGCCATGGGCGGCCAGAAGTACCCGATCACGAAGCTAGGAGTCCGGGAGCTGACGAAGGAACTGATTACTGTGGCTTCAAACGATGTAAAGTACGGTGAATGCGACGTCCGCACCGCTCAGACCGCCATCGGACCACGCAATAACAAACGCCCAGTAACGCTCATCGAAGTCACGCACCCCGTGCCTCGCCCAAATACGTTCCGCTTCCACAAGGCGCAGGTTTATATCGACAACGAGCTACGTGTACCCATCCGCTATGTGGCCAAGCTTTGGCCTACGGAGGAGGGCGGAGAAGCCCCTCTGGAAGAAGCCTATACCTATGTTAACCTGAAGATCAACAACGGGTTCACCGATATCGACTTCAGCAAAGACAACCCTGAGTACTTCAAGCCGTAGAAGAACTGCGAATTTCTAGACCAGAACCAAAACACAGGGCCGGGGTGCTAAGCACCCCGGCCTTCAGTGTTTGTGAACTTTCTAAATCAGCAGGCTGCTAGTCTAGAATCTAGGGTTCGCTGGCTTATAGGGTGGCGGGGTTTGCTTCTGCTGGGGAATCGGCTGAGTGAACGGGCTCATGTCGGTAGTCGTTTGACCACCAGCAAGACCGTTCGAGACCGATTCGCCTGAGAGCGATCCGTTTGAGGATGGGGGAGAAGCCGCACGGCTTGGAGTGCCGCTCGAACGCTCGTTAGGAATTTTGTCCTCACAAATCACTTGCAATAGCTTCGAAATGCAGAGCTTATTCATGCTGGTCCGCAAATCGTGAGCTTCCGTGCGCAGGTACTCATGCATGCTCTTGGGGAGCCGAACCGTGATCACGCGGGTGGGTTCGTTGTCCGCATCTGCGGAAGCCCGCTTCTCGCGAAGCTTGACTAGGATCTGCTGGATCGCGTCGAACTCCTCACTTTGCTCGAACTCGGCGAGTGCGTCGTGTGTCGGGAACGCGGTACGTACGACACCTTCGATTCCTAGGACTTCTCGGAAGAATGTAACCCAGTCTGGGTTTTGGCGATTGAGCTTCTCGGCGACCTGTAGGACTTCCCTGTACTTTTCCTTGTCCTGAGTGAGCATGGCTGAAGTCTCCTTCATAATCAGCTGATAGTGGTTGGAACTGAGGGCACCGCTGCTACAGACGCAAACCTGCGTCAAGCTGGCACCGGTCCTCAAGCATTTCCTCCATCATCCGCTAGCAGGCAAACTGCATCACTTAGGTACTTGCAGTGACTGCACTTACGGCGTTTTCCGGGGCGTGCCTATTTTCGGGCAGGGACTGCATCACCCGGCATTTCGAGCACTGCACACTTTTTAGGCACGGCTCGATTCCCAGAAAACCAGGTGTCCTGGCCGAAATAAGTTAAAGAAGAAATGGTAAACAACCGGGCGCAGCCCCCCCGCCGCTCGCGGCTGAGTAGCGCCGCCGGCAACCAAAAGAACCGGAGCAGTCAAAGAACTGGCAGCTAAGCCGCAAGCGGCAGGGCCCCTGCCATGGGCGAGTCAACTACGCGGTGGCGGCTCAACTAAGCAAGCTCGCTGCGGACTCGCTCCAAGAGCTCCTTGGTGAGCCGGATTCCCTCCATCTCGCCAGGGTGCTCACCTTCCCACTCGATGCCCACATAACCGTGATATCCGTGATCGAGTACGATTTTCATCATTTTGAAATAGTCTGTACCAGTCTCATTGCCATCCTGATTGAACTGGTGGCTCTTCGCACTTACTGCCTTGGCGGAAGGCATCAGCTCGTTAACGCCTCGGTAGCGGTCGTAGGTCCTCTCGCACACGGTTTTCACGCCGTCTGCCTCAGTCACAGTCTGTCCCAGCTTGAAATTGCCGAAGTCTGGCAAAGTACCGCAATTTGGCAGATCGACGCTCTTGATCACCCCAGCCAGCCAGCTGCCGTTACTGGAAAGTCCACCATGATTTTCCACGATCACGTTGATGTCGTGCTGCTTGGCCCACTCAGAGAGCCGTCGCAACCCATCGGCGGCCTGCCGAGACTGCTCTTCAGGTGTGCCACTCGACTGGGCGTTCACTCTGATGGAGTGGCACCCCAGGTACTTTGCCGCCTCGACCCACTGCTTATGGTTGTCGATTGCCTGCTGGCGTTTCTGTTGGTCAGCGTCGCCCAGGGCTCCTTCGCCATCGACCATGATCAGTACGTTCTTCACACCCAGATCGTCAGTGCGAGCTTTTAGCTCCTTCAGATACGCCTTATCTTTTGCTTTTTCCTTGAAGAATGCGTTTACGTACTCCACCGCATCAATCCCGCACTGCTTCTTTGCTATTTCAGGGAAGCGAAGATTGTCTTTGCCCTCGTTAGATGGATCCATGCTCAGGGTCCTGTGCAATGACCACTGGGCGAGAGAAATCTTGAAGAGCGGCTCTTCCTCAGTGGATTCCTGGGCAAGCGATGGGAGGGCAAGTCCAGTGGCGGTCGCCGCGGCAGTTGCGGCTAGGAAATCTCGTCGATTTGAAGATCGATCAGTGTCGTTTGGCATTTCGTATCCGTCTGATGGGTCCTGGCGGGAGATGTTGGGTTTTGAGGCCCGGTAGAAACGAATGTACCGCCAGCGGGCTCGATTGGCAAATTCGCAGACGCTTGCAGCCCATTGACCCCTGTTTGCCAGAATCAGACAATGGCTCCTTACTCACTTGGCAAACCAAACACCAACACTGCCCGACGGCTTGCGCCTGACGGGCCACTGAAACAATCTAGGAAGGCTTCCGATGTCCAACGCTACCGCCGAACCGATCACCATGCAGGGTGGCACGATGCAAGTTCCCAGCCACCCGATCATTCCTTTTATTGAGGGCGACGGCATCGGGCCCGACATCTGGGCGGCCAGCGTGAAAGTACTCGACGCGGCGGTCAAGCTGGCCTACGGCGACGATCGTCAGCTCCATTGGCAAGAAGTGCTCGCCGGTCAGAAGGCATTCGACGCTACGGGGGAGTGGCTGCCCGATGCCACACTCGACGCATTCCGCGAATACTTGGTTGGCATCAAGGGCCCGCTCACCACGCCAGTCGGTGGCGGCATCCGTTCATTAAACGTCGCGCTGCGACAAATCCTCGACCTCTACACCTGCTTGCGTCCGGTGCAATACTTCAAGGGCGTACCTTCACCCGTCAAGCAGCCTGAATTGACCGACATGGTCATCTTCCGCGAGAACTCGGAAGACATCTACGCGGGCATTGAGTTTGAAGCCGGCAGCGAAGACCTGGAGAAATTTAAGCAAGGCTTCAGCCAGACGTTCCCTGAACGCTGGAAAAAGGTGCGTTTCCCAGACACCGTCGGCATTGGCATCAAGCCAGTGAGCCAAGAAGGCACCGAGCGACTCGTTAAAGCCGCAATCCAGTATGCAATCGACAACGATCACGAATCAGTAACGCTGGTTCACAAGGGCAACATCATGAAGTTCACCGAAGGTGCCTTCCGCGACTGGGGTTACCAGTGTGCGAAAGACCACTTCGGTGCCACAGAAATCGACGGCGGCCCCTGGTGTTCGATCAAGTCGCCAAAGACGGGCAAGCAGATTACCGTGAAGGATGTCATTGCCGACGCGATGCTTCAACAAATCCTGACTCGCCCGGCTGAATACGATGTGATTGCTACGCTCAATCTAAATGGCGACTATATCTCTGACGCACTGGCGGCTTGCGTCGGCGGCATTGGCATCGCACCAGGCGGAAATATCAACTACGACACAGGGCACGCCATCTTCGAAGCCACCCACGGCACTGCGCCAAAGTACGCTGGCCAAGACAAGGTGAACCCCGGTTCGGTAATTCTCTCCGGCGAAATGATGCTCCGCCACCTCGGCTGGACCGAAGCGGCAGATCTGATCATCACCGGCCTCAACGGTGCCATCGGTGCGAAGACTGTCACCTACGACTTCGAACGCCAGATGGATGGCGCCACGCTAGTGAAATGCAGCGAATTCGGTGAGGCGATCATCAAGCATATGGGTTAAGTGCTTGTTGACAAATCTCAAGTGGCGACCGTTAGCCGTCGCCGTACTGGCGAACTCAATGCGGTGCCGGGACGGCGGCGGCTAACGGAATATCGTGTGCGAGCGGAGTAATAGTGTGCGCGAGTGAGCGAAAAGGCCTCAAACACACAAAATACAGCCCAAAATTGACCCTTTCCCCTCCGCTACTTAAAATGGAAGGTCAATCGAGTTCTCTTCCCGCAGTCCTACCTTGCTTAGCGACAACGACATGAATGCACCGTCCGAGTCGCCTTCGGCGCTGAAATCCAACGCCCCCCATTCGCCGGACGGCTCCGAAATCACCGTTGTGACACCTGCGTCGTCAATTACGCCTGAACAGTATCCTGCAGGCATCACCTCGCGCGAGTTGGCTCATGCGTTGCAGGGCGAAACACTCGGGCACTTCGTGCTGCAAGAGTTTATCGGTGGCGGTGGCATGGGGGTGGTGTTCAAGGCGTATGATACGCGCCTCGATCGCACAGTTGCCGTCAAGGTGGTCGCCTCGCAACGAATCAGTACGAAGGACCTCGAGCGCCGCTTTATCATCGAAGCTCAATCTGCTGCACGACTCGACCATCCCAATATTGCGAGAGTGTACGAAGTCAACAAGGCTCGCGGGCTCTCTTACATCGTATTCGAACATATCGAAGGCTCCAACCTGCGTGACTATGTCCTCCAGCGTGGTATGCTTCCGCTCAATGATGCGCTACTTTTAACCTATCAAATTGCCCATGCCCTGTCGCACGCCACTGATCGCGACGTCGTGCATCGCGACATAAAACCTTCGAACATTCTCGTCACGCCAGAGGGCCAAACGAAAATTGTGGACATGGGGCTCGCTCGCCTTAAACAAGTCGAGCCGGCCGATCACGAACTCACCGCCACCGGCATGACCCTTGGCACGTTCGACTATATCTCTCCCGAGCAAGCACGCGATCCGCGTACTGCCGACGCACGCAGCGACATCTACTCACTCGGTTGCACGCTATTTTATATGCTCGCAGGACAAGCGCCGTTCAGCAAAGGAACGATGGTCGAGAAGATCATGTTCCATCAATCCGAGCTACCGCCCGAACTGCGACGCTTCCGTAGTGACATTCCGGATTCCGTAAATGCTCTGCTCAGAAGCATGCTTGCTAAGTCACCCGCCAATCGACCGCAGCATCCGGCCCAACTAGCTCAGCGAATCCGCGCAATCCTGTCTGACCTCGGCTCGGCAGTCAGCGATCAGCTGAGTCCAGTCGAGTGGCACGCTCAGTTCGTGCAACCCCCAGCCTGGCGAACGCATTTGCCATGGATTCTTCCCGTGGCGGTTCTCCTGACGGCCGTGCCACTGCTCAATGGCTTGCTTTCCCCTGCTGCGCCGCCAGTGACTTTCCTGCCCATCGTGGAAACTACCGCGTCACCTAGCCCCACGAACCCGTCAATCAAGAAAACAGACGAAGCTGTATCAACAGCACAAAGTGCCCAACCCGTGCCCAACCCAAGCTCAGCAGATCCCTTGCCTAGCTCTACCGAGGATTCAGCTACGACTTCTAGTGAAATTGCAGATACGGCTACGGCACCAGAGGTCAACCTATCTTCGGTGACATTTCGCATCGTGGCAGACCCGACTGAGGAAACTCCCACCTCGGCTATCCGTCCCGGAAATCAATCCCAAGCCTTGGGAGATCCGGTAGAAAACGCGAATGGTTTTCAGTGGTCCTGGGAAGAAACTCCGCCAGAAGCTAACTAGCGACAGCTTCCTGTCAGTGGGGTGGCTTGGCGGAGAATTGTTGACACCAGCTAGCTCGGCCGTTCTACTAAATACACCGTTCGGGCCAAAAGTGGCTCGAACTCCCGCCTGCCTCGCTGTGCTGAAATCAGCTTGTTCTGACATTCCCCCAGCGACCCTACCTGATACCCACGAATTCGATGATCACGCCCCCTCTGCATTCTCATTTCCAGGAGCTACCCATATGCCTCGGTTGATTTGTCCACTCATTATCGCAATTCTTGTTTCTACTGGAGTTCGCTCGGCCCAAGCGATCCCCAACTTTCAAAAGGTGTTTCTGACGACCTACATCGATGAACACAAGGACCAAGAGTTTACTGAAACGGTGAAGAAGAAGGTGAAATGCCTCGTTTGCCATCAAGGAAAAAAGAAAGTAACACGCAACCTGTACGGCGTACAACTCGCGAGAATCCTCGACAAGAAGAAGGACAAAGACTTCAAGGATCCGGCAACCGTCAAACGTATCGAGAAGGCAATCCAAAGCGTCGGTAAGCTCCACTCCGATCCAAAGGACAGTAAGAGCCCAACGTACGCTCAACTGATCGAGAAAAGCAAACTACCCGGTGGCGATCTGGCAGCTTTGCAGAAGGAACCCACTGAAAAAGAAGCTGAGGAACGCGCCGAAGCTGAAAAGCAACCTTTCAAGGAAGCAAAGGACGACGAAAAGTAAGAGGGCGAGGCAACTTAGTCGCGACTATATCCTGTCAAGAGTCATCGAGACCGCAACACCCTGTTGTTGCGGTCTCTTTGCATTGCCGTTGGCGTGCTCTCCAGTTCGCATGCGTTGTAGTGCCGCAGTCATGAGTAGCACAATCGCAAGCAACAGCCACCCGGCCCGCGTTGGAGCACCTCCGTCGAACTTCCCAAAAGATAGTGTTGCCAACCTTTCGCAGAGCTTCAACGTTGCCAAAACGGCTAAGCCTAAGAAACTTGCGGCTATCCAATCGCCCCCCAAGATTAAATCCCTTGAACCGCTTTCCAAGGCGGCAAGCACCCAAACGCCAACGCCGATTTGCACAAACGTTACACCAAGAGCAACCTGTGCCAGCCGTCGAATCGATTTTCCGAATTGCCCTTCGCTACTCTGCGCAGCCACAATCCACATAGCAAAAATTGCGGACACCGCCAGCGAAGCAAACGCAAAGTGCGCACTCAGTGCGAGTATCTCGCCAGAGGTCATCAGCTTAAGCAGTTCGCTCCGGGGTAATTCTTTAGCGCGCGACCAAGTAGGATCTGCCGTAAGTTTCCCCAGGGCACTCATCAGGGGCGGAAAGTGGTACAGCAGATTGGTTGACGCAAGCAAACCAAGGGCGAGAGCTGCCCACGACTTTCCACGGGTGAATCCTCGAGAGTCCCCCGTTCTCAAGAGCAGCCCTTGCCCCACGATACACGCGGCCGAAAAAACCAGCTCGCTCAACGCGAACCACAGGGCCCGCTCCGGAAGCCGCCGCCAAGCGGCTTTCATAGCTTCGTCGCCCAGCGCGAACATCACCCCGCCCAGGGCTATCCCTATCAAGAGTGCCAAGAGCGAAGACCAAATAAGCCGTCTAGCAACCGCAATCGCCGTGCAAGCATCGCCAACAGTAGCTTCGGTAGAATCGTCACTTCCGCGGCGTCTCCCCTGCCAAACAGGCAGCAAACCTAGTACAGGCAGCCCGCAGGCCAAGTTCACCGCGATCAAATGAGAGGCCAGGAGCAGAACGGTGAACAAATCGGACTCAAGGGAAAGGAAAGTGGACGATTGAGGACCGATTGACAATGCCCGCGGTCAGGGGTTACTATTTTATCTCTTGAGCAGAGAGTTCAAGGGCGATTAGCTCAGTTGGCTAGAGCGCTTCGTTTACACCGAAGATGTCGGGGGTTCGAGTCCCTCATCGCCCACACGTTGCAATTGCAGGGAGTCGCGTTCACTCGCGGCTCCCTGTAATTCTAGGTGTTTCTCGAAACTGGCATTTTCTTCATGCAAGCCGATTCTACCCGGTTCGTGCACTGACTGCGCCGCATTCTGCGCCGCGCTGCCTTCTGGGGTCTCATCGCTCTGTCTCGCTGTCGCTAGTGTTGCCCGCTTGAAGTCGGCTTCGGTTACTTGCAGATAATGCTTATTGGCCACGACGACACTGTGCCCAAGCCAAGCCGCCGCAACGTGGGCAGGATGCTCTGCGGCTAGCTCAGTCGCCCGGCTAGCTCGCAGATTGGCGAACAGCTTCGGCCATGCTTCAAGCCCCGCTCGCTTAATGATGCGTTGCAACTGGGGTCGCAGGTTGGTGTTCTTGTCGCGATAGCGAGTGATAACGTACCATCCCTCCACCGCCGATCATGGCTAACTAGCTCCCCAGTCGAACGGTTCCTCCGCGTTCGCTTCTGCAAACTCATACGCCTGCCGTAGGGCTTCGTATTCACTCTCGGCCCGTTTCTCACAGATCTGCCATCACGCTCCAGCGTGCAGCACCAGCCAATGCGCCCGCGTTGAAGGATGACAGAGAAGCCCTGTTGCTCAATCATTTGTTGGTAGTCCATGCCCGCTAGAGTAGCGGCTGGAATTGACCTGCCCCCAAAACCTGTACCACAGCTTATGAGAGTAGGGACTGGGGAATCTCTCCGCCCTGCTGGAGCGGAGGAGTTGGCCGTGATTAGGGCTTGAAAGAGACATTCAATCCGCTGCATCTGCGATAGTAACGTCGTTCTTTAAGTCACAACAGAAGATGTTTTCAAGCGTCAATCATTTTGGAATCGGACGTTCACCAACACAGACAGGCACGCCACCGCAGCCATCATAAGCGTTCCCGGTTCTGGTAGGTGCAATGCAGCGAACGATCCCGAGCCGTTGGCTTCTTCGTATGCAAGCTTGAACAAATCGAAGTCGTAGATATCGACGTCACCATCAATATCGAGGTCTCCCTGCCCATAAGCTTCCGCTTCAGACAGTCCTGAAACATCACTATCCAGGCCAGCACGGAATAGGTTCCAGTCTTGTGCATTAAGCGTCCCATTGAAATCAAGATCACCGATCGTCTCGTGGCTAACAGCAAACGCACCGGGCTTGCCGTACCACATGGTCGCCGCCGAAAATTCATAGTCTCCGCCAGTGATATTTAAGATTTCCATATCCAAATGGAGACTCTCGTTGAACGGTATGGTGTCTAGTGCGCGCACACGCCCGTTGACCGTTGTGCCAGTCGCTCTGTTCGCTCCGGCTTCGGGTTGGGTAACAAAGGCGTGATTGAAGGTTTCAGGGTGCCTGCCTCCCCAAGCATATCCGTAGTAGTCTTCGGTCCCTGACCCGAATTGCGAGGGAAACTCTTCCCCATCCACATAGATTTTCTCGTCGCCTTCGCCCCACCATTTTGCTGAGCCGTCTGTCGTATGTACTTGTAAAGTATCTCCCACGTAGACACCTTCACCAAGAATCGATACATAGTTGTAGTCTCGCCCTTCGTTGATATTCTCAAACTCTTCCCCCGGTCGATAGTTCGAGTGGAAGTACATGGAATCGTCCGTCCAAGTCCAATCGCCGGTCTCGACCTCCAATCCAACCGTAACGTTCTGACTTCCGTTGTTGACGACTCGGACTTCTGCCGCATTCTGAAATGGCATTGTCCAATAAGAGGTCATGTCGCCCGTATTTGGGTCTACGGTTCGGTACCAGTCTTCAACCTCATTCATTTGGTTGGTGCCTGAGCCAAAAAATGACCCTGCAGGCACGCGAACGGTCGTCTTGCCGTCGAACGAGATATGCAACTCTGTGTCCTTGATCGCCGCCGCCATATCCGTGGCTTGCAGGTTGAGCTTCAGTCGCTTGACGGCGCTAGTTCCCGAAAGAGTCTGGCTTAAGATCTGGCCATTGCCCAGAGTTCCCGACGTGTTGTGCTGCTGATTCCCTGTGCCGCGCGGCGCTGTATCGGGACTCATCAGCTGCGCGTTCACCGCTGCCAGCTTGGCCGCGGTAGCGGGTACCGTAGGGGTGCTGGCAGTAAAGCTGGTGACAGTTGTGCCGGGCTCATACGTGCGGTAGTTGATGCCGTACCACAACCCATCCCCGGTGCCGCCAGGCGTGTGGTCGAAGGTGATTTTCAAGCCGTTGGAATAGGGAATCGGGGCATAAAGGTTCTGCCCCGGCGATCTGCCTGCTGCCGTGAGGTCCGCATCAACCGATCGCCAAGACAAGTAATCGCCAAATTGTGAGTTCTTCCCTATCAAGTCCTCAGCTGTGCCAGACCAGAAGGGAGTGCTGCTGCCATCCATATAAAAACGGAGCGTGGCGGGCTGCTGAGGGACTCCGCCGGCCCAGATTCGCGTGACCGCACCGGGGCCTGTTTCATCGAACAACACCCACTCGGTTCGCCCCTGGTTGACTTCCGAGCGGATATAGTTTGACCAATCGCTATTCGCGAACCAGCCTGACTGGCCTGGTGCCACAGACCCACGGTCGTAGCTACTACGCTGCTTTAGCGTGAAGCTCTTGTCCGCGTTCGGATGAACAGCGATGGCATCGCGATCCAGGATGTCGTCGAGGAGCGAATCGATCGTGACTGCTTGACCATTCGTTGTGCTGGTATGTGCTGCCGCAACAATTATGACGAGCACCAGCCAAGCGAATCGGCTAAGTGTATCTGTGATGGTCTTGCAATTGATAAACGCCATTCTGTGCCTTCTCTAGGTCCCAAAAGCTAATTGCTGTTGTCACTTCATTTCCTCTGGAAGCGGTGGTATTGACAGCGCTCCGTCAGGATCGGGTTCTCGGTTGGACTCGGTTTTAGAATCGCCGTACCAATACGCCCCCACGGCGTACCCCATATTACAATCTGTTCCAGACCAGACTTCCATGTCGAGCTGCAGTGATTTCTCGAATGGCATGGTATCTAAGGCGCGGGTGCGAGTCTCGGTGCTGAAGCCTTGGGTATTGCGTTCATCTGTGGTCTTGCGATTTAGCTTGTTGTAAACAGTGCATCTCGTCTGCGCATGGAAGGGATGTTCGTAAAAGTCTGTGCTGCGACCACCCCAGGAATACGCGTAGTAGTCTTCAGTCCCAGTTCCAAAAATAGAAGGGAAGCTCTCGCCATCCACAAAGATCTTCTCGTCACCTTCTCCCCACCACTTCTCAACCGGGTTCATAATTGTCAGCGTGTCGCCGACGTACACACCACGCCCCTTTAGTGTTACGTAGTTCCAGTCCGAGAACGGTCGAGTCGGGACCGGGTACTGACCGCGCCATGCAGCATGGAAGTACATGGACCGGTCGTCCCAATCCCAGGCACCGACCGCGGCATTGAGTTCGAAGTCAACCGGTTCCGCTCCTAAGTTGACGATCGAGATAGCGCCCGACTCACGGTAAGGCATAACCCAGCGGCTGGACATCGTGCCGTCCTCGGCAACTGTGCGGTACCAACCTTGAAATGGATTCAGACCGATCCCTGAGCCGAAGAAGTCCCCCAGCGGGCACCACACCGTTGGCTTGCCATCGAATTCCATCTTCAGCACGACAGTCCGGGTCACGCTAGGATCTTCATAGCTGCCAAGCCGAACCGATAGTCCGCGAATCGCCGCAGCGCCTTCCGGCAGATCAACAGACATCTCTTGCCCACAGTCGAGCGTGCCCGCAAGCTTCTGTTCATTCGAGGAGGAAGCGTCTTTCGGTGCGAGCAGCGCTGAGCACGTTTCTTGCACCAGCGAAGAGTTTGTTTGCAAGTATTCCATCCGGAAGGTCTGGACCGAGGTTCCCTCATCGTACTCCCGATAGGTGAATTGGTAGAAGAAGGGCCGCTCAGATACGGTTACTCTGCAGCCCTTCGCGTAGGGGATTGGCAAAAACGAAACCGCCGACCGCAGCGACTTGTGGGCGAGCGGAAACGGCACTATCCCTTCGCCTTGGAACAGCTCAAACTCGTTCCCCTCAATGACCGGCTCTACTTCGCCGTCGAGGTAGATGCGGATAATCGATGAGCTGGTGGACTTATTCTGTCCTCTCCACGGCATCCAGGACCGCACGATCGCACCGGGTCCGTCATCCTCCATCAGCACCCATTCTTTTCTCCCCCCGTTTTCTTCGATTCGGATGAAGTTTTTATCTTTGTCGCTCGAATTGTAGTCGTGGTTGGTAAACCAGCCTTTAGGTTTGTCTCTCGGCGGCTCTAGCACTGTGGAAGCGCGGTTATAGCTGCTGTCCTGTTTCAGCCGGAAGTTGTGTTGGGGGAAACGTGCAACCTCGTCGCGGTTCGTCATTTCTCGCAGCATCGAATCAAACGATACGACTTCATCGAGCTGTTCCTCGGCCGATGCAATCGGCGCATACACCAGCACCAACAGCGCCGTGCAAACGTAACCTCGTAAAGTGTTCAT
Source organism: Adhaeretor mobilis (assembly GCF_007741515.1). Lineage (GTDB taxonomy): Bacteria > Planctomycetota > Planctomycetia > Pirellulales > Lacipirellulaceae > Adhaeretor > Adhaeretor mobilis. The sequence goes on along the minus strand of NZ_CP036263.1, from coordinate 2,081,516 downwards.
GAGTGCTTTCCTAAATTCATTCCCACACACTCTTTGATAATTCAAACGGCTAGCCCCCGGCGGCTGCGTCTCCGCAATCTCAACACAGACCATGCCAGGAGCGCCAAACCAAGACTGGTCGGTTCAGGAACAGCAACGAGCGCTGCGAAACTGCCGGGCCCGTTCTCATTCTCGTAAGCCTCTTTGAACAAACCGAAGTCGTCGATGTCGATGTCGGCGTCGCGGTCGAGATCGCCTTTCATAAACGCTTCGTAGAAGGCGTCATTGAATACATCGGAGTCAAGATTCGTCCGAAATATCACCCAGTCTTCCACACCTACTTCGCCGTTGCCGCTGAGGTCACCCAAGACACTATTGTTGCTGACACGCAGCAGAGAGATCGCTCCATTTCCGCCTGCCAGGAAATTACCAAAAGGGTCGCGGGTGACATCGAGTGCTGAAGTAAGGCCTTCAAGAACGACGGAAGTATTGCCCGTTTCACGGTCAATGTAGAGCACATCCCTTCCGCTACCAGAGTTGCGAGCTAAGAGAACGTCGCCAGCAAGCGACGGGTCTGCAACATCGGGCTGAAAGAAGTCGAGCCCCCCTGCGGCGACATTGTTACCAACCGTCACAAATGGGGCAACGCTGTTGGCTGGAACAAAATAGCCCGCATCGATCGCCAGTTGCGAAGAGTTGACTTGCAATGATCCATCTTCGTCGCCCGAAACTTTCCAATCGCCAACAATGTCGTTGCCTTTGAAGAAGCCATGGTCCGACTGAAAGGTAACATTCCGATGTAGCTCGTCGGGCATATTCGGATTCTCGTTTTCGTTGAAACTTACCCAGATTTCTCCTGCGTCATCGATTCCCAAGCCGTAGTTGTTTCGAAAGCCAGTCGAGAAGACTCGGAGTTTGCTTGGCGAAGTACTGGTGAATGGCTGGGCATCCGCGCGGACATCGTCGTCATCGACCGTGCTATCCCCGGTCAGATCAGAAACCGTAAAGCCCGCGACGTTCGAGGTGCTTGTATCTGTCAGGGTTGTCAAATCCTCAATGAAATTGAGCGAACCCGTGTACGCAGTTTCTCCCGGGTCGCTTTGGTCGACACCCGTGCCCCCAATCGCTTGATGCTGAGCGGCCGTTTGGCCACCATTTTGAGTGCGAGAACCGACACCCACGTAGAGAGAGTCGTCACGTATCTGGAATTGATTGACCTGATGGACGCTTGTCACCGCGATACCAGAAACAATCGATTGGTTGAGATCTCCACCGTTGCCAAAAATTCCATCCCCATTCGCGTCATTGACGCGCACGATAGGCTGCAGCAAAGGCTCCATGTCGCGTGCTCGAAAACGAACAGCGGGAGCTAGGTACATGACAGTCCCCAAAGTCGGGTCTTGGTGAAAAGCAAGTCCTAGCGTGCCATTAAAACCGCCGTCTCCGTCGGTACCGCCCGTACCAATAACACCGCCAAGTTCTGTAATCGAAGTCGGCACAGCGGTGACAGGATTGGAGAGGAAATTGGCGGAAGTCGGATCGTAGTCGAAACGGGTAACCCCGCCTCCGAAGGTACCGACATAAGCATGCTGGGAGTCTCCTGGGGCAAAGGCAACTTGACCGACGATACCAGTTAAGCCGTTAGTGACCGATCCGCCGAGCGTAAGTGTGCCATTGAGATCGTTGACAAGCGTTTGCGCAAGCGAACGCTCGGCCACGCAAACACTGGCCAAGCTAATCAAAGCGAGAAGGCCGCTGGTGCGTAAAAGGCAAAATACGGCTGAATTCATCGAGTTCACGGCAATCATTTAGGAGTTCCTCTTGTTATCTTTGTGCGCGCCTCGGTGGAAATAAACGCGAGATCGCATCATCCATGATACGAGGCGGTCTCAATTCGTAACGGCCCGGCTTCTTTCAGTCATTGGCAACGAAGGCAGATCGCCGCCGTAAACTTGCCGACGTCAAAAGCAGAATGCATACGGACATGATGGCTGTCGGCTCAGGAATTTCGGTCACGACAAAATCGAAAACGTAGTCGACTGCCTGATTCTGATTCTCTTGGATTAAGAATGAGTAAGACCCAGCAGCGAGGAAATCGACATTGAGGCCACCATCGCCAGGGTCAACGGGCACACTGCCACCAATAAACAAAGGTTCCGGCGGCGATGGCTCGAAGTCGGTTGCTCCTGAAAACAAAGCTGCGTCGGCAAACGGGTAGAAAAAGTTGCCGCCGCCCAGGTCCTGGACCGGGGCAAACTGTTCCCCTACGGCGTACGCAGCAAAACCACGTCCGAAATCGTTGTAGCGATTCACAAACACTTGGTCCAAGCGATGCCCAGCAGGGACGATGATCGTAAAGTAGTCGCCGTCGGTACCAGCGTCTGTGCCGTCGCCCAGGATGGTTCCCGAGCCAGGCTCTTGGCCCACTTCACCCGTAACCAGATTGCTGCCCAGCTCGAGTGCTAGGACGGTTGGGTTTTGAAAGTCGCTAGAAAAACTATCTGTCCCAGGAACTTCAGATAGATCCACCGCCATGGAAATGCGAGCCAAACACAGGGCACTAAACAGCACCAAAAACGTACGGAAGGTTGCCATCCACTCTCCAGTTGTCGAATCAAAGTAGGTTAAGTTGAACGAGGTAATGCATGTGAGCCAAGAAGTCCTGCTGTATGGTGAACCCTGCCGCAGCCACTAAATATCCAGGCACGTTTGGTCGTCGAAGCGACTGGAAAACCTCACAAAAGAACTCCGCTGGCATACGGGGAGCAACTCAGAACACGCCATGTTCAGAGTCATATCAAGCGATACCGCAGCCTGCATGGCAGACTGCGGTATCGAATTGAAAACTATTCTGGTACTTCGCCTAGGCTTACTGCTTACGACGCTGGACAAAAAGTTCAAAAGCGCCCCCTGAATGCAGGGGGCGCCATGAACTGAGATACATTCTGGCAGCAGTCCTAAGCAGACCGACGACGACTTCCGGCCAAGCCAGCGAATGCCAAGCCAAGCAAGGCAAGCGTCGACGGTTCAGGAATCGTAGTGTTACGTAGCTGAATGCCGTTGAGACGTGCGCCCCGATCATTGGCTAGCAGATTCAGATCTTGCGCTCCACCAGGATCAGCAACGAAAGTCCCGATAACGTACGAAGGATTCGTCAACGACGGAGTCGTACTCAATCCTTCATCACCAGCAACTCGGATTTCGCGGGTCTGAGCTGGGTCATCAGAGTACCACAGCTGTAGGAGGTATTCGTCACCAGGATTAAGGTCAGTGAGTGTAATCACGTCGCCGATGTTATCTCTACCGCCTCTGAAATCAACGTCTGACAACAAGTCCTCGTAAGAGGTCGTCGTTGCGTTATTGGCTGGGTACGCATCGAATGTACCAGCGTTGCTGGGTAGAAAATCGTCCCTGTTAACGTAAGCATCCCCGTTGATTACTACGACACTCGTGTCGCCGTCGCCGGACAGATTGTAACCCTGCTCGAATACCCCGGCAGTGCTCACCTCAGCAGCCTCATCTCCTGTGACTGCAGTCACAGGCCCCCAGGCAATAACAGCAGCCGTCGCATGAGACGCCACAATCAGAATGCCCGACGTGAGCATCGCCGACAAGAACTTTTGTTTGAACATTTTCTTCATTAGAACAACTCCCCTTTTAAAGACCCGAAAAAGACGAATAAAAGACTCGGAACTTCCCATACCACCCCCAGGCTGAGCACAGCAATCCTGTTTCTCAGAAGCACTTCCTTGCAAAAAAGGGCAATAACAGCCAAGTTGGAATCGGCACCAAGGACTATACACGCCCCTGAGTGCGCGGATGGCATCACAAGGCTTCAATCGCTACTGTGGTACATTTCAGTCCACAGGTAATAGGCTTGCATTTGTCCGAGCGGGACAAATTATCCAAGAAAAACTTTTGCTTTGAGTGCCGCGCGACTACGTGCATGGAAAAAAGCACAAGATTCTTGTCCCACAACGCCTTTCTTGCGCCCATAGGTTGTACAGGAGGTCCTCCCTGCCCCTGCAATAATATCACTTTTCTTGCGCTCCAGTAATGAGTGCCGTAAGTACGTATACCAACATGTCCTCACCCTCGAACTCTTCAGATCGAACGGCTCAATTTGTTGCCTTGTTGGCAGCAAGCGAGCGCCGACTCGCTGGATTTGTGCTTGCAATCGTGCCAAATTTTGCCGATGCAGACGAGCTATTGCAAGAAACAAAGATCCGCCTCTGGGAGCAATTTGAAGATTATGACCCGAGCAAGTCCTTTGATGCTTGGGCAAAAAGCATCGCATACTTTCAGGTACTAACTTACCGCAAGAAGAAGGGTCGCGAGAAAGTGGTATTCTCCACGGAGCTTATCAACTCTCTGGAGGCAAGTTATGCTAACCATGAGAAAGAAATGGAAGTCCGTTTCGAGGCTTTACAAGAATGCCTTAAACTCCTCTCCGAGAAATATCAAACGCTCCTCGGCAAGCTTTATAGCAGCAGCATGTCCGTTGCGCAAGTTGCCAAGTCATTAGAAATGAGCGCTGAAGGTACACGCAAGGCTTTGTACCGCAGCCGTAAGGCACTACACAGTTGCATACATCGGCGTCTCCAATCCGAGGATAGGATATAGAGATGAAAGATTTGTCATCGGAAGACCAGGCGATATTTCGTGAGATTCATGAGTCTCTCTCTACGACCTTACCGGGAGATGTGTCTCCTGAGGGCATGGCAAGATTGCAAGGCTTGTTGGCAGGCAACCCTCGGGCACAGCAAATCTACTTGATGTACATTGCCGAGACGTCAGCGCTGCGAAATTGGGGCAGTAGTCAACTTCATGGCAATGCACTCATAGGCCTTGAACCGGACCCAGCAACGGTTCTTGAGCTTATCGAAGAGTCAGAACGAATAGAGCAGCAGCATGCCATCGAAGAAGCAAGACAGCAAGCTGCAGAGCAGGCTGCCTTGGAATTGGAGCAAGCAGAATTGCGGCGTCGCAGTGTTCAGCACATTGAAACTAATCGCCTGCCTTACACTGCGATAGGTTTAATGGCAGCTGCTTCCGTCTTGTTTTTGCTCATGTTCACTGGATCTCTGGCTCCACCGAATCAAAGCGAAACTGTTTCGCCGGCTGAAAGCAGCCTTCAGCCCGAGGTAGTCACAGTCAGTGATGCCATCGGCGCTGATCTGTCCGTAGTGATTGCCAGTGAAGATGCTCCCAGCAAGACGGAATCTGCGACAATAACAACCGGAACGCGACTCGCTGCCGGTCATTATGTGCTCACCAATGGTCTATTGCAGCTGGTTTTCGATAGCGGTGCTCAGGCGATACTTGCTGCGCCGAGTGAGTTTGAGTTACTTGGTTCCAACAAAGCCCTTCTCATCAATGGCAAGTTGGTCGGCAAAGTGCCACCGCAGGCGATCGGATTCACGGTTGAGACACCCACATCAACGATCGTTGACCTCGGCACTGAGTTTGGGGTTGAATTTTCTCCCGCACAGCAAGCCATGGAAGTTCATGTATTTGGCGGGGAAGTATCCATGAATTATGGCTTTAAGCAAGGCGAAAACGGCACTGGTAAGTCTCTCGGCTTGATCGCTGGACAGGCAGCCTTGGTGGACAACCAGAATAAAGCCTTCCTCAAAGAAACCGAAGTCGATCGCTTCGTCCGCTTTATGCCCACCACGATTGACTATGTGGGAATTCACGAAGGAGTGGGGGCGGAGCTGCGTACAGCGGCAACCCAAAAGCCATTGGATGCAGACGGCAATCATGTTCTTGGTTCAGCCGGCTACTATTTTTTCAACGCCGGGCATTCCGAAGCGAGACCAACCTATGCGGTTCCTCTCCAAGGCATGCTGGTTAAAAAACCAAGTTTTGTTGAAGATCGCCCTGGATTCAATGAAGGTGTCGCCGCCGGGGAGGGAGTCTATTCTGTGGGAGGACTTCCGGGCTATTTGAATATCAGTGATCCACGTCTCTCACCAGGTCAAGGAACCAGCGTCATCAAATCAGGGGTGCTATCCTACCCGCTGACCCAGTTGCAAGGCCGACCTTTAAATCCCCAAAGGGCTCGAAGAGGATCAGAAGTTGAAATGTGCAGCCTTGCATTGGGTGTGGAAACACCTGCAACAGGCTTTCGACTCGGTGTTTTCACAGACAATGGTGAGTTACCTGAAACTGTGCCTCAATCGATTCGTGTCAGTATTAACGATGTAGAAGCCGAGGTGAAAATGGAAAGCAAAGATTTAGATGGAGACGTCTACTTCTTTGACATCAATCGCGCTCAGAAGGGAGATGTCGTCAAAATCCACGCCCGACTAGCAGATAAATTTGTCTCCGTAGGAGGACTAACTTTTGATGTACCGAATAAAGAGGAGTTGTGAATGAATTGCTGAATTCAAATCGGATCGCCAATAGGGGCAGCTTGGCGACCCCTCTACCAACGGCATGATCGGATATATTTCCGATGGTGCTGGGGTGCGTAAGCTTCGCTTATCGGCTCTCGCTACGTGGGCTAATTGAATTGAGCAGCTCGGCTACGACACCAATCGTCACTCAGGTATGCATGCCTGAGTGGGTAAATAGCAGTCGACGTTCATGCCAGAAGAGAAGCGTGACTTTTCCCCAAGGAATTAATACTATGTCCACCAAGCCGATTCAGAAAGCTAGTAACCGAAGACGAGATGGTTTTACCTTGGTGGAACTCCTCGTTGTGATCGCCATCATCGGTGTCCTTGTCGGTCTGTTGCTGCCGGCAGTGCAGGCTGCCCGCGAAGCGGCGCGTCGGGCAACGTGCGTAAATAAGCTGAAGCAGATTGGTCTCGCGACCATCAATTGCCATGACGCTCACAATACTTTGCCACACGCGGGAGGTTACTTCCCTGGCGACGGACCAACCTTATCAACTGCTCCGCCAGCAAACCTCAGTTCCATCCACTACTTTTTGCTCCCCTACATGGAAAAGCAGGCTCAATACATGACCATGCAAGGGACAACACAAGCAACCAATACGCTTTTTTTTCCAGATAACCAGTATGCTTTTCCACCTGACGATTTTCTATGTCCCTCAGAAACCAGCACGGACGTGCCGGGCCAAGTCACTTGGCCATCCGGAGGCTTGGCTGGGAAAATATTTGGAACCACCAACTACGTTGCGAATGTGCAAGCCTTCGGACACTATTGGCCTGGTAACAACAAACGCGCCCCACAGCCGCGAGGAGACTCGAAAGCAAGTTTGAGGATTTTTACAGACGGTACTAGCAATACCATGATTTTTTGCGAACGGTATTCCGCGTGCCCGGCACCATTCGCAACGAGTTCGGGCCGGACTGCTTGGTTAGGCACGCTTCCCTCGCAAAACGATCCTCTGATTGCTTGGGATGTCTACCAGAGCGGCTCAAGTGGCCCGACGGAAACCGTAATCTCGACCCCGCAGATTGCACCGCCGGCTGAGGCTTGCAACCCGTTCACAGCACAAGCGGCTCACAACGTAATGAATACAGTTCACATGGATGGCAGTGTCCAATCCGTTGGGGGAGATGTCGACGAAGATGTGTGGGCATTCCTTATTTTCCCGGACGATGGAGGATCGCTGGAGTTTTTGAATATCTCCGATTGAGCGGGACGAGCTAAGAGATTCGGCGATGGTTGCAGTGGAAAGAAATCGCATCGCTGGACAGAATGCGTTAGGCAATTGAACGAACTACTAGCAGTAGACGGAATTGGGGTACATTAACGGCATGATAGCTAAAGGATCTTATTTGGGGTGCGGGCAGTTTGCTGCTTTAGCCTTACTCTTGGCAGTATTCGGCGGATGCGCCGAGGAAGTTCGAAACCCTAACGGCCGGGTCCTCGTTACTGGAGAGGTGCAGTACAACGGGAAGCCACTGACCGGTGGAAGTGCTAGTTTTGCGGTTGCGGACAACCGACGTCGCAAGTCGCGGGGGCTAATCAAGCCTGATGGCACTTTCATTATCACCAACGTCCCTATGGGAGCGGTTGTCATATCCATTGAAACCGATTCCATGTATTACGGTGCTCGTGACATGTACGTCGAAATCCCCAAGAAATACACCTCCTATGACACTTCAGGATTCACAGGCGAAGTCAAAGAAGAGGACAATCACTTCGTGTTGAAGCTGGTCGATGAATAGTGCAATTGGATACGTCAAGTAGTTTGCAGGCTCTAGTGGTGTAGAGAAGTGGGAGGTTCCGTTGAATTGTTTCTATATTTTTCAAACCCTTTTTAACAGTTTTAAGGGATCGCTACGTTTTGTAGTTGCGAAAGTCCCTTTGAGGGCGTGCGTGGCCGCAGCTGTTTTGGCCGACATGGCATGTAGCGCGAGTGCGATTACCATTGCCGACGCTGCTGGCGACTACCTTGCTGCCGCAGGAAGCACTTCGACTGCACCGTTGTCACCACCGACTGGCTGGAGTTATCTCGGTGCTGATATGCCCAACGGTGGTACTGAGATATCACTTACCGCTGGTGATGTGGGTAACCAGGGTGCGTCCTATCAAGGTTTCGTGGGTGGTTCTACCGCCGGAACGGCAGCCGTCTATGGGACTAACACCGCTAGCTCGCTGGAGTTCGAAATCTTCTCCAATGGGGAGGACAACGGCGCTGTGGTTGGTACGGACTTGCTTCTCCACCCTGGGCAGGGTGGTAATGCTGATGAGTTCGTTATCGCTCGCTATACGATTTCGACTGCCGATGCCGCAAATGCTGCTGCCGGCACTGGCTCCATCTCAGGCAGTTTTAGGGAGTTGATTATCGGTGGTGGTGCAGCGGTCGACTCTATCTCCGCCGACATCTACCACAACACGAACAACCTATTCTCTGTCACTGGCAACCAGTCGACCGCGAACGCATTGACCCAAGCTGAAGGAACGTTCAACCTGACGGGCTTGACGTTTGCGGAAAACGATACGATTGACTTTGTGGTAGGCATCAACGGCCATTTTGGCGCAGACGAGACCGCGCTGCAGGCAATTATTGAAGTTGAGCAAACTCAGCCAACAGAATTGCTGACACTACAGGTCCATACGCTTTCGGGGGATGTGAGTCTCATCAATGGCTCACAACCACAGGACATCGACTTTTACTCAATTGCGAGTCTAGGGGTGGCGCTGAACTTCGATGGCTGGAACAGCCTTGAAGACCAAGACTTTGAGGGCAACGGTGCTCCAGGCACTGGTAATGGCTGGGAGCAATCCGGGGGCAGTGGTGACACGGTGCTGACGGAAGCTTATTTAACAGGAAGTTCCGTCATCGCTGCTGACTCAAGCATTTCAATAGGCAGTGCATTCGACCCAACAGAATTTGGAGCGGGCAACGATGGAGATCTGACTTTCCAGTATCGACTAGCTGATGGTTCCGTCGTGCCGGGCCTAGTTGAGTACGTGACATCTGGTGATTTTGACGCGGATCTCGACATCGATGGAGTAGATTTTCTAGCCTGGCAACGTGGCTTCGGGACGATGTTCGACGCTAGCGATCTCGAAGACTGGCAAGACCATTACGGAGCAGGCGGAACCTCACCATCGCTTGCTGTCGCCGTACCAGAGCCTGCTTCCATCGTGTTGGTGATATTCAGCTTACTCGCCGGGCAAGGATTTTTTAGGCGTCAATCCCGTCCTGCCCGGTAATTTGCATGCAACCAATTGCGTTTTAACCCGTGAAAAGAAAGAGGTCTATTTATGAATCGAAACAACGCTAGGACCCTTGGTTAGTTACCACTCAGAGACGAAAAGGATCTCTCGGTATTTTTATGGAATTGAACTTTTTGATCGTGTGTTCTACTTGTTTAGAGACACTGTAATTTGAAACCCAGAGGAGCTTATCATGAGAAAAAATGTATTACTGTCGTCATTTATAGCATGCTTCTTTACGGCTAGCATGCTGCCAACGGCATCTGCCATCGTGATTGCTGACGCGGCTGGTGATTACGTTGCTGCTGCCAGTGCTACCACTGCCCCCACTGCGTTCCCCTCTGGATGGAGCTACTTATATTCCACTGCTGCCAGCGGCGGAACCGAAGTTGCCCTGACGGCTGAGACGGCGCTCGGCAATGCAGGTAACACGGGCTTTGCAGGCATTGATACCCAGTTTGGCACAGCGGCTGTCCTCGGTACGCTTACCGAAGACCCTGTGGACAATTTAGATTATCAGTTTGAAATTTTTAGCGACGGGTTTGATGGCAACCCGACGAATGCGAATGTTAATGAAGGCAACGAAGCCGTCGTTGGCACCGACCTGCTACTTCATCCTGGCCGCGCCGAAACCGAAGACGAGCCCCCAGTCCCCATCGACCCCGTGGTCATCGCCCGATACACGATTCAGGCAGGTGACTTATCGGCCGGCACTTCCGCTACCATTGCCGGTAGTTTTCGCGATCTCGCTGGAAGGGCGAATGCAGCTCCATCCCATGGTTCTTCAGAATCGGTAATGGTCGAAGTACTGCATAACGGAAGCTCGCTTTTCAATGCCACCGGTGGGGCAACAGCGGCGGGAACCACTGGCCATTTGTTGCAAGCTACAGGTACGTTCAATCTGACTGGGATTACGCTTGCACTAGGCGACACGATTGACTTTACGGTAAACAATAACGGCAACTTCGGTGGCGACGCAACCGCACTGCAAGCAATCATCGATATCGAATCCACCGGAGGTCTTCCTGGTGACTTTAATAATGACACGAAGGTCGATGGTGCCGATTTTCTGGAGTGGCAACGCGACAACAACGTCGGTAGTCTGACCGATTGGCAAAATAACTACGGCAACGGCGTCTCTGGCATTGCGTCAATTAATGCTGTGCCGGAGCCAAGCAGTCTATTACTTGCTATGTGGGCAGCTGCGATTTGTGGGTTCAGGCGTCGTTAGATCGACGGCTTTTCGACACAGATCGCACCTAACCGAGAAGAGGTGAGTGCCACAGGTACTCATCTCTTCTCTTTTATTGAGTGCAACAGGAATCACCCTCTTACATGCCTAATTCTATTCAATGGCTACTTGGTCTCACGCTATTCATATCCTCAACTGCAGATCTTCGTGCCGAGGACTGGTTGCAATGGCGTGGTCCGTTTGGCGACAATCACGCTCCGAGCGATGAAATCGCACCATTGACGTGGAGTGACGACTAAGGCTTGGCTTGGGTCGCCCCGGTGCCAGGCCGAGGCCACTCATCTCCAACTATCGTGGGCAATCGAATTTACCTCACTACGGCGGATGCGACAGAGCAAACGCAGTCGTTGCTGATCTTTGACAAACGCGATGGCAACTTGATGAAGCAGAAAGTTGTGCATCAAGGCAATTTGGCTGAGAAGATCTATCACGCGAATACCCATGCCAACTCGACCGTTGCTTGCGATGGCAGTCGGCTATTTACGCTCTTTAACAACGACCAAGCTGTTTGGCTAACTTGTTTTGATCTCGAAGGTGAGCAACTTTGGCAAGAGCGTGTCGCAAGTTTTGCTCCTGTTAAGTTTTCTTTCGGACACGGTAGTTCACCAATCGTGGTGGATGGACTGGTCATTATTGCCAATGAATATGACGGCGAGGGAAGCTGTCTTGCTGCTTTTGATACCCAGACCGGAGAAGAAAAATGGAGAACCCCCCGCCAACAAAACATCTCATTTTCGACCCCGGCCATTGCGAGGCTTAAAGCCGGAAATACTCTGTTGCTGAGCGGAGCTGGTCATGTAGCGAGGTACGAGCCATCAAGTGGCGACGAACTTTGGGTCACGCCCGCTACGACAGCGCTAACGTGCGGCACGGTAGTTTGGGACGAAACATTAGGATTAGCATTCGCCAGTGGCGGCTATCCCACCTCACAGACAGTTGCAGTGCGACTCGATGGCGATCCTGAAATCGTTTGGAAAAACAGTACCAAATGCTACGAACAGTCGATGCTAGTCGTCGATGGATTCGTCTATGCGGTGGCTGATAGTGGGGTCGGCTTCTGCTGGCGTGGCTCTGATGGAAAGAGAATGTGGAAGCGCCGACTCGGAGGAAAATACAGTTCCTCACCACTTTTGGTCGGTGATCGCATTTATGTGACCAATCAGGCAGGGACCACATTTGTATTCAGGGCGACACCTGCAAAATTCGAGTTGTTGGCCGAGAATCAACTCGGCAACTTAGGCTATGCGACACCAGCCCCGAGTGACGCAAAACTCTATCACCGTTTCGCGCGGGGGAAAGGCAAGGATCGACAAGAGTTTCTGGCAGCAATCGGTGAGTGAAGCAAGTAGATACGTTGAATCGACGACCTTGATATTCTGACACTCTTGAATTGCCAGCCTGCTCTATGCTTGTGTCAATTCGGTGACTCTGTCGCTCTACATGCCAGTCCATCCACCAAATCGTTGAATCGAGACTGGTGCAGCTAAGCGAATGAGGTGATCACCTGTGAATAGCGTTTAAAAAGTGCGGCGCTTGGCGGTCGAAATGCAGCGATTTTCGAACGCTCTTCACAATTGGGAAAATCGACTTACTGCAGTTAGTGCAGTGCCATTCGTTGGACAAGACGCCGCGTCTTGAAATCCACACGAACTGCGCGAGGTGGTTTTCACCCGTGTCGACCCAACGATTTGCTATAGCGCGTCGGTGACGCCCACCGCACGCAGTTTTGACAGGACGCCAAGATCGCTTTGGCTGGTCCAGAAAATGCCTCAATCCGATGACATCTCAACTTCTAAGATGGGCGCAAAATCTGTCACTTGGCCACTTAGCGTGACTTCCTTAAGTCGCGTCGGTCAAAATGGCCGATGCACTTTCGGCATTTTGGTTCGTGACCTCGGAGGGAAACTCGAAGCGTCGTAGGAAATGCTCGGCTAGCGGAGGACCCGTGATGGAGGCGATCGTATCTTTCTTACTAGGATCGCTGAAAAGTGTCGCGGGAAGGAAATCCGCTCGATCGCTACTGGCGTAGCCCCCGCGGTGCACCCCAGCGGAGAACCTAAGCAGGGGGGGCCTCACTCCCCCGCCCGCACCATCGCCAGGATGCCCGCTTTCACGGCCTTGGGGAGGTCTGCCCAGCGTCGAATCAGCTCGGCCAGCTCGGCATCCACCACACCCGATTGTGCGCCAGGCGCGCCGCATTCTGCGCCGCTTGAATCGGGAAGTGTCGTTTTTCCCGGGTTTCGTGGGGGTAGTTCGAGTCCCTCATCGCCCACTTATTTAGCTTTCAGCCATGGGCTGTCAGCTCTCAGCTTGTTTGATGGATGCACTTGCTTGGCGTCGATCAATCTTCTCCTCTAGCCGTCGCGCTACGCCTCAAGTGGCGTTCCCTGTTGCTCGTCTGCCTTTTCTGCTCCAAACGTGTTTCTTGGAGCAAAAACCCCAGCCAGATTTCTTGATTGCGTTTTAACAACGTATGCCGCGTAACGACCTACTCAGGCTGGTTGTTGAGCCGGCCACTCACTTGAAGAGAAAAAATCGGCCTGAGTAGTGGAAAACGCGGTAGCGCTTTGCTCTTACCCCGAGTTGAGGCTGGCGAGTGTTTGCGTTACTCAGGGCGTGCCGACTGCGGCAATTGGTTCAGTGGATACCATTGTAGCCGTTTGGGTGGCCAAGAGCGGGTGGGGAGTTATGAAGTGACTTTTGTGCGAACAGGACTACGCAAAGAATGAACCTGTGTAGATCAGGTTGCGCACGTGTTTTAGAGCAACTAACGTTTCGTCCTTAATTTCAGGAGGTTTTACTGTGAATGCCGCTCACGCGGAGAGTCTGCTAGCTCACTTGCAGCAGATTCCCGACCCGCGTGGGGCTAAAGGAAGGCGCCACTCATTGCAGGCCATGCTGGCCACCGTTGCCTGTGCCGTATTGTGCGGTGCGCGAGGCTATGAAGCCATTGCCCAGTGGATTCACGCTCAAGAGAAGAGCGTTTGGTATCTGCTGGGGTACTTTCGCACGCTGCCCAAAGAAGGCGCGTTTCGTTACTTACTGAACATGATGGACCCGGAGCAACTCGAACAAGCCTTGCGTGCTTGGATCACTCCTCACGCAGAAGTCGACCCCCAAGCAATGGCCTGCCTAGCCATTGATGGAAAGACGCTTTGTAAGACCCTGGATCGGTACGGCAAGTCGGTCCATCTCTTGAGCCTGTTTGATCAGCAGACCGGCTGCGTACTCAGCCAAATGCCTGTCCCGGGAAAGACGAACGAGATTAAGACCGCACCCCGAAATTCTCCAGACGCTTGTCTTGGAAGGACGTGTGGTGACCGGAGACGCGATGTTCGCACAGACCGAGATTTGTAGGACCATTACCGATTCGGGCGGTGACTTCCTGATTGTCGTAAAAGGCAATCAGGGAAACTTAGAAGAAGACATCGCCGGTGATTTCTTACCGGCCTTTTCCCCCCGCCAGTCAGCGTAAAAAAGAGGCGTTCCAAACCGAGGTCCGGACGCACACCAAAGAGCATGGTCGCGTTATCACGCGGCATCTTCAGGCCAGCACGCGGATCGTTCCGCACCTCTCTCGCTGGCCCGGACTTCGGCAGGTGATTCGCTTAGAGCGTACGAGTCGTCGCAACAACGAGACGATCACCGAGTTCCAGTATGCCATCACCAGTCTCTCTCCGCAGCGTGCCGATGCGGAGAAGCTGCTTGAGATCTGGCGTAGCCATTGGGGCATTGAAAACCGTTTGCACTGGGTTCGTGATGTCCTCTGGCAAGAAGACCGTTGTGGGGTCCGTCATCACCGTGGAAGCCAAAACTTAGCCTGCTTCCGCAATGCGGCTATCAATCTGCTCCGTTTAGCCAAAGTCCCCAGCCTCATCGGTGCTATCAGAGAAAACGCTTACCGAGTCGATAAGCTATTCGCCAAGCTGGGTATCATGAAACTTTGAATCGCCCTACTGGCAACTCATCGATAGTTTTCGCGAAATCTGCCCACAACCCAAAACTTCGGATCGTACGCCAAGCAGTAAGGTTGGGCATCGCGTCGAGGAAGGAACCTTCAACGGCTTCAACGGCTTCAAAGGACGGAGTAACGGCCACCGGATAGATTACATCCTGCACAACGGCAAGTTTCAAACTCAGCACGTAGGCATTGTCCGAACTCACGTGGGAGACCGTTATCCCTCGGATCACTTCCCTGTGACGGCAACCCTCCTGCCGCTCCTAGACTGAACCAATCTAGCCAATGACCGACTCGAAACAGGCATACCCCAGCTCAGCAATCATGTCTCCAACAACAAGGTTCCCAGATGATTTTAACTGGGGAGTAGGCACCAGCGCGTATCAAATTGAAGGTAGCGCAAGCACTGGGGGCCGCGGGCCGAGTGTGTGGGATACCTTTTGCCAACAGGAAGGCACGGTGTCCAATGGTGACCACGGGGGCACGGCCTGCGATCACGTCAATCGCTTTCGCGAAGATGTAGCACTGCTGAAACAGATCGGCGTCGGTGCCTATCGCTTCTCGATCTCTTGGTCGCGTGTTATGCCAACCGGTGAAGGCCTAGTCAACGAGCCGGGGTTGGCGTTCTACGAACAACTTGTCGATGAACTACTCCTCGCAGGCATCACGCCTTGGGTGACCCTGTTTCATTGGGATTACCCGCAGGCGCTATTTGAACAAAGTGGCGAAAAGGGAGGTTGGCTTAATCCAAAAACGGTCGACTGGTTCGCAGTTTACACGCGTGTGATCATCGAGCGGCTTTCGGATCGCGTGTCCCACTGGATCACACTCAACGAGCCGCAATGCTTCTTGAGTTATGGTCACGGCGACGGCACAAATGCGCCCGGCTTGAAGCTACCTCTGGCAGAGCAGTTGACCGCGGCCCATCATGCGCTTCTTGCACATGGCCGCGCGGTGCAGGTCATTCGCGAGCGGGCAAAGACTCCACCAACGATTGGCTGGGCACCTGTGGGAGTCGTCAAAGCGCCAGCGTCGCCAGCGCAGCCAGATATCGAAGCAGCTCAGAAAGCAACGATGGATGTGCCCACTAAATCGTTATGGAACAACACGTGGTTCAACGATCCGGTCTTCCTCGGCCACTATCCCAAACCCGGCTTGCGGCGTTTCGGCAAAGATGTCCCAGAGTTTACTGCCGCCGACATGGAAATCATCGCACAGCCTGTGGATTTCCTTGGGCTCAATATCTATACCGCACAACACGTGAAGGCGGGCGATCCTGGCGATCAGCCAACTCCCCCCGGTACGCCGCGCACCGCGTTTGATTGGCCGGTTGTAGAAGACTCGCTCTACTGGGGCGTGCGCTTCCATGCCCAACGTTATCAAGTGCCCATCGTGATTACCGAAAACGGCATGGCCAATGTCGATTGGGTTCACACCGACGGCCACGTCCACGATCCACAGCGAATCGACTACACGCGACGACATCTAAAGTTTTTAGCCAAAGCGATCGACGAAGGATTCGACGTGCGGGGCTACTTCCATTGGTCGCTATTGGACAATTTCGAGTGGGCCTTCGGCTATGACAAACGCTTCGGACTAATTCACGTCGACTTCGAGACCCAGCAACGTACTCCGAAAGACTCCGCTAGGTGGTATGCCGAAGTCATCGGCAACAACGGGTTCTAGATCCTCTGGAAGCGGGGGCTTTGCCCTGGAGTCTCAAATACTTTGTCGCGGAAGAACTTCTTGAATCATGCGACTGGATTTGCCAGCTTGAACTACTACTTCGCTAATAAATGTCGCCAAAAATAGCGGTTTCTTGCAAGCATCTCAACTCGGAACTGAACTACCGCCGGCTGAAGTCGGTGGTAGTTCAGTTATTGGTGCCCTTCCCGCAGAGGGCTCGAGCTTCAAGCCGGAGACGCAAGTCGAACGCATCGCCGCGCGAAACGATGAGCATTATCGACAAAAGGTGCCGAAGACCATGCCAGAAATGCGATCTGCGATAGTTCCCGCTGCTGGGAAGCGGGGAAGTCGTGAGCTAGCGCAGAGTGGGCTACCGAAGATAAGGGCGATCTCGACGTTTCCTGCCAGAGAGGTCGTTGGCAAGACAATTGATTTGGAGGGATTACGCGGGGAATCCTCTGTGCCGCCCCTGGTAATTGTCAACGCAAAGCCCATACTTCCCGTGACCGCATGAAAACCTGGCAATTTCCGCCATTCCTCCCGCTCAGGCCAACCCTCCCTGGGACCGCGTGACCGGGACGTCTCATGTGACTATAATGGACGGTCACAATTCAACTGCGAGCAAGCACTACCGTTTTGGGATGCCAGACCGCTGATCGCTAGCAGGAAAATCTTCAGGCGACACTGACCGAAGCACAATATTACCAGGAGAGATTCATGGGCAGCAACAATCAAGATTCACCTTCTCCGTCACAAAGCACTTCGCGGCGTAACTTCCTCCATACGACTTCCGCTTTAGCGGCAAGCGGTGCATTAACCGGAGCGATGGGAATCGCGCGGGCAGCGCACCCAGGAGGAAGCGATGAAATAAAGATTGGCCTTGTCGGAGCCGGCGGACGTGGCACCAGCGCAGCTGCTCAAGCCATGAACACCGAAGGCCCCACGAAGCTTGTCGCTGTGTGCGATGCGTTTGAACATCGGCTGAAAGCTTGCATGAAGCAGCTGAGCAGTTATGGCGATAAAGTCGATGTTCCCAAGGAACGTCAACATGTTGGTTTTGATGCCTACAAGAAGGTGTTGGAATCAGATTGCGATTTAGTGATTTTGGCAACGCCTCCCGGCTTTCGTCCGCTGCACTTCGAAGCTGCGGTCGCGGCGGGCAAGCACATCTTCATGGAAAAGCCGGTTGCCGTCGATGCCACTGGCGTCCGTCGTGTGCTGGAAGCCAACAAGAGCGCCGTAGAGAAGAACTTGGCCGTAGCTGTCGGGCTGCAGCGTCGGCACGAGCAAGCTTACATCGATACCGTGAAGAGAATTCGAGAAGACAACCAGATTGGCGACATCGTCTCCGCACGAGCCTATTGGAATGGCGGCGGTGTGTGGGTGCGGCCACGCAAGCCGGAGCAGTCTGAAATGGCCTACCAGATGGAGAATTGGTACTACTTCAACTGGCTATGCGGCGATCACATCACTGAGCAGCATATCCACAATCTCGACGTGATCAATTGGATTAAAGACAGCTACCCAGTGAGTGCCCAAGGCATGGGCGGTCGCGAGGTTCGTACGGGCATTGATCACGGTCAGATTTTTGATCATCACTTTGTGGAGTTCACCTATGCGGACGACTCGAAGCTCTTTAGCCAATGCCGCCACATTCCCAACTGCTGGTCAAAAGTTGGCGAAACCGTGCAAGGCACCAATGGCCGTGCCGATGTGGGTGCAGGAGAGATTTACGACGCTTCAGGCAAGAGTGCGTGGAAGTATGGTCGAGGAGGTCGCGGCGGACATCAGCAGGAACATCACGACTTGTTCGCCTCTCTACGGGCAGGCAAAATCCCTAACGAGGCAGAATACGGCGCTATGAGCACCATGACCTCCATACTCGGAAGAATGGCCACGTACTCTGGCAAGATGATCCAAATGAAGGACGCGCTCGCCTCAGAACTGGTTGTTTCGCCGGTCGATGAATTCCATTCCTTCGACGATACGCCGCCGGTCGTGCCTGACAGCAATGGCCGCTATCCCTTGCCAGTCCCTGGCAAGACTGCAGTTGTGTAGCAAGTGGCTCGCTCCTGAAGGCTCAACCTTGTTCTCTGGTGATTGTTCACGTATGAATCTACGCTTGCTTAGCGATTTTGGCTTGGTCCCGATTGGCTGGATGTTGATCGGCATCACTATACTCGTTGTCGCCGGGTTTCCGCTTGCGCCGACCGCAACGGTAGGCGCGGAAGTCGCGACCAAAACTGAGACGGGTGAATCAGCCACGACGGAAGAGACGGAAGCTGCACAAGAAGATTCTCAGCCTGCGGTAGAGCAAGGTAAGCAAGCTGACGAAGAGCCTACGCCAGAAGCTAGCCCCGCCAAAGTCAAATCGCAGACCGAATCCGAAGAGCACGTGCTTCCCCCAGGCTTGCAAAAAAAGAAACCGCCCGAGGGTGTGTATGTCGAGACTGATCACGGCTACATGGTGCCTTACTCGCAAATGCTGCCCGGCACGGAAGTCGAGTTCGAGATGATCCCAATTCCAGGCGGCAAGTTCACACTCGGCAGTCCTGAAACGGAAGCGAATCGGAACGCCGATGAGGGACCGCAAGTCGAAGTGGAAGTACCACCCTACTGGATGGCAAAAACGGAAACCACCTGGGCGGAGTATGGTGAGTTCCTAAGGCTCTACAATCAGTTCAAACAAATTGAAACACTCCGCTCGCAGACTCAAATCGATCCTGGCGAGAAGAATGCTACCATGAACGTGCTGGAGCGCTTGCCCGCATTGCGAGATCAAGTTGCCTCGACCCCTAGCGAAGTGGATGCCGTAACCAGCCCGACTCCGCTCTACTCTCCAGATGTCACCTACGAGTCGGGCAATGAACCCGATCAGCCCGCGGTGACGATGACCCCCTACGCGGCTCGACAATATACGAAGTGGCTCAGCGTGATCACCGAGCAAAGCTATCGGCTCCCGTCGGAAGTCGAATGGGAATATGCTGCCCGCGCAGGTTCGAGCACCGCCTACTCGCACGGCGATAAGACGGACAACCTTGAGGATTACGCCTGGCTAGATTCTAATAGCGATGATCGCAGCCATGCGGTTGCCAAAAAGAAGCCTAACCCGTGGGGCTTGTACGACATGCACGGTAACGTGGCGGAGATCGTCCTCGACGAGTACGCTCAAGACGCTTACGCTGCCCTAAAAGAGCTACCCGAAGCCAGCGCCGAGAAGGCGATCCGTTGGCCGGAGAAACAATTTCCACGCGTCGTGCGAGGTGGCAGCTGGTTGGACGAAGCCCCAGCGTTGCGCTCGGCAGCCCGTTTCCAGACTGACGATTTAGAATGGAAAGTAAGCGATCCGAACTTGCCCCTGAGCCCTTGGTGGTACACGGAGATCTATCCTGCCGGCGGCGTCGGCTTCCGCGTGATCCGCCCACTTGAGCCGCTCACCAAAGAGCTGCAAAAGAGAGCTTGGGAAATCGATGCCGAAGAACTGAAAGCTGCTGTCGAGGCACGCCTGGAAGAAGGTCGCGGCGCTTTTGAAGCTATCGATCCGAAACTCCCCGAGGCGATTGAGCAACTTGATCAGGCTGAAGTGCAGAAGTTACTGAACTAGCTATCTCTTGCAGTCGCGACTTCCGAAGACCTGATTCTGATGGTTCGCAAATAGTTTGCAAGCAATCTTTTTTTCTGGTTCCGGCTGGGGGGTGAGAGATCTCACAGACTCACCACGGTGTTATCCGTAGCTTGTCTCTTGCTTCGGTTCAATCCACTGAACAATGCCAGACAGACGGCATCGAGCACACTGCGAAATCCTCAGCATGATGGCTACGACATGAAGTCCACCCAAAGATCTCTGCTCTTGTTCGCTGGAGCGGCCTTCCTACTAGCTGGTTTCCTCGCCTACGAAGCAATTGCTGGCGACCGTTGGACAGTGGGCGTCCAGCACGCGCAGAATTCCCTTGTTTCTGCTGAGAAGATTGACCACGACGATTGGGATCGCTTGCTCAAGAAGTACGTCGACAATAACGGCATGGTCGACTACCGTGGCTGGAAGGCCAACTCGGAGGACACCGCGAGGCTCGACAAATACCTTAGCAACTTGTCGCGTTACAACCCAGAAGCGAAATCCACACGACCTGCGCAACTCGCCTTTTGGATCAACGCGTACAACGCAGCCACCATCAAGGGCATTCTGCGCGAGTACCCCACCAAATCGATCCGCGATCACACAGCAAAACTCCTTGGCTACAATATTTGGGATGATCTACTATTGCTGGTCGGCAATAAGGCCTACTCGCTCAATGAAATGGAGCATAAAGTGCTTCGTAAAATGGGCGAGCCACGCATTCACTTTGCTATCGTCTGCGCATCGATTGGCTGCCCTCCCCTCTTGAATGAGGCTTACCAGCCGGAGAGCCTCGATGAAAAGCTCTCAGCCAACACCCGTCGATTTTTCGCGGACCCATCCAAGTTGAAGTACGACGCGAAGGAAAACCGCCTCTCGCTCTCCCCAATAATTAAATGGTTTTCGGAGGATTTTGGAG
Source organism: Adhaeretor mobilis (assembly GCF_007741515.1). GTDB lineage: Bacteria > Planctomycetota > Planctomycetia > Pirellulales > Lacipirellulaceae > Adhaeretor > Adhaeretor mobilis. Next base: position 2,060,461 of record NZ_CP036263.1, on the reverse strand, counting down.
AGTCCCAGCAGCAACGCATTAGATTGATTGAACCCTATTTCCCAGGAACAACCCAGAAAAGCCTGGCTAATCTAGATGAGATAACGGTCAACTATCTTCCCTACAGCTGGGATCTGAACGAACAGAAAATGAGTCTCCCCAGTCGTGAGTGAACTGTTTCACACTGCCAAACGTAACCGCCTGCCGAAACTAGTGATAGGAAATCGGCAACTATCTTCACTCTCCATTGGAAGGATTCCTATGGCCTCTACGAAAACCTGTTCACTGGCATTGATTCTCGCGAGCTTCTTACTCTACGGCTGCCAGTCGCCGCGCGGCTGCCCAGGTGGACGATGCAGTAGCGGATCTTGCGCTAGCGGTTCCTGCGGCACCTGCAGCGGCGGATCTTGTGGAATTTCGCCTCAAGCAGCTTATACTGGGAGCCCGCAAAGCTATTCTGACACCTCGAATTACCCGGGTGAATCCGTGGCCCCCTACTCAGGACACTCTTACCAGCCGAGTGCGCCCGCACCTGCTGGCGGGGGGATGCAATCGGGAAGCGGTACTCGCTAAGAGGCAGATTTGCACAGGAAAATTCGTTCGGTCAAGTCGTTTGCCATAACCTCAACGAAGAGTTAGGCTGCCAGGGGTGTGCCGCAGTGTGCAACATGATGAAACGAACTTTCCCCAAACTCCACGATTCCGGATGGCTACGCCCGACTACAGCGACACAATCGTGGTGATCCCAGCGCTCAACGAGGATCAATCGCTCCCGAAGGTGCTCGCTGATTTGCCGCCGGTTGGTTGCGTCATCGTGGCGGACAACGGATCGACGGACGCAACCGCCAGCAAGGCACGGGCTGCAGGTGCGATCGTCGTCCGCGAGCCTCGCCGCGGCTACGGCTCCGCTTGCTTGGCCGGCTTGGCGAAGCTCGAAGAGTTGATTGTTTCAGGCCAGCTGCCGACACCCAAAGTCGTGGCGTTCATTGATGCCGACTACAGCGATCACCCGGAAGAAATGCCACGGCTGGTCGAGCCCATTCTCGACGGTGAGGCGGAAATCGTCATCGGTTCACGCATCCTAGGCAAACGCGAGCAGGGCGCTCTGCCGCCGCAAAGTCGCTACGGCAATACGCTTGCCTGTTTTCTCATGCGCGTACTCTTCGGCATTCGCTACACAGACCTCGGCCCGTTCCGCGCGATTCAGTACCAAGCCCTAAGAGATTTGAACATGTGCGACGTCGGCTTCGGCTGGACGATCGAAATGCAAATCAAAGCCGCTCAAGCAACGCTGGCATACTTGGAGGTACCCGTTTCTTATCGTTGCCGCATCGGACAGAGCAAGATCACAGGAACCTTGCGGGGCTGCGTATCTGCAGGGGCGAAAATCCTTTACACCATTGCCAAGTACGCTGTGCGTCGCGACTCTCCTGCGTCTGGTCGCTCTGCTGAAGTGCCGCGAGAAGTCGTCTCACCTGCAATGGATGTAGCGGATCGGGCGTTGTGATGTCGCGAGACAAAACTCAGATGCCTGAACGGCCTACCCCTTCGAAGGGCTTCATTGGCAGTTGGGGCTGGCACCTGCTGGGCCTAGCGACCTTGCTCAGCCTTGTCGGATACTGGCATCTGCTCTCATTGAGCGCACTCTACGTTGATGAATCAAACGGCATTGAACAACCGACCATCAGACTCCTGGTGCTTTTGCTCGGGTTGTTTGTCGTTTATTGGCATGCACTGTGGCTCGTGCTGCAAATGCGTTCAACGCGAATGCTTGCTGTAGCGATTGTTTGCACCTCAGCGATGTTTCGTTTCGTCGTGGTACCGTCCACACCCATCTTAGAGATCGACTACCAGCGTTACATCTGGGACGGTGCCGTGCTGGCCGAAGGAATTAGCCCCCATAGCTACGCTCCCGGTGAGGTACTGGAGGCCATAGAGCAAGCCGATGCTGGAATGCCGCCTGAGGAAATATGGCTTGCTGAACTCGTCGAACTTAGCGGACGGAGCGAATCACTCAAGGAAAGCTTGGAGACGATTCACTACAACGAGCTGACTTCGCCGTACCCGATGATCAGCCAGCTTGTCTTTGCCTTGGCCGCGAAGATCACGCCCGATGAGGCGAGTAGCTACCAGCGTGTCACAACCATGAAGGCGGTGCTCACTTGCTTCGACCTGGTAACGCTCCTATTGGTCATAGGTCTGCTACGAAGCTGCGGGCAGCACCTCGGCTGGAGCCTATGCTACGGTTGGTGCCCCCTATTGCTCAAGGAAATCGCCAACGGCGGGCATCTTGATTCGATTGCGATCTGTTTTTCAACTGCTGCGGTGTGGGCTTTGGTTTCTCGAATGAGTTATCGCACAGAAGAACTCACAGCGTACTCACGAGGTCGTCCGCTCATTGCAGGCCTGCTATTAGGTCTTGCGATCGGAGCAAAGATCTATCCCATTGTTCTCTTTCCGCTCTTTGCTACCTATTGGCTACGGCGCGGCAGCACTTTGAAGGTCGCGCTGGGCAGCATGATTTGCGGTACGATCGCTTTGGCTTCGCTGGGCCCACAAATTGCACCATGGTTTGGACCACACAAGCAAGAGGTTCAGGAGGATGGCGGCATCGAATCGTTCCTCGCGCGCTGGGAAATGAACGATCTGCTGTTCATGTGCGTGCGCGAGAACCTGCTGCCGCAGGACAATACTCCTGCCAGAAAGAAACCTTGGTTTGACGTGATCCCAAGTAGCTGGTCGCGCTCAGTGCTCGACAGCTACTCAGCAGCAAAGTCCAAGCTCCTCAAGTCGGAGATTCCGCTACTAGAAAATGGGAAGCCTAGATATTCTCACATCTCGTTCGAACTGACTCGCGTCATCATGGGACTGGCGACGCTGGTGATTGCCTGCACGCTGGCTTGGCGGGCGACTCATCCGGAGCGATCGGCGGACGAGGTCGTCCGAGCCGCGTTTCTCACGCTGACATGGTTCTGGCTTTTGTTTCCTGCTCAGAACCCTTGGTACTGGTGCTGGACGCTCCCTTTCCTGCCCTTTGTGCGCTATCGAGCTTGGCACGCCATGGCAGCCCTTCTATTGCTGTACTACTTAAGGTTTTGGCTAGAAACGCACTTCCCCAATCCGGGAGTCGCCGGCACCGCCTACGATGGCAAATACTTTTTTTACTTCATCATTCCCTGGATCGAATTCGGCATCCTACTCTCGGTACTGGCGGTCAGTTGGTTCTTCGCCCAGTCAGCGAATAAAAGGTCAAAGTTGGCAACGCTCAAATCAGTGTGAAGCTGCGTACAGAAAGCTACCACGCCAGCGGCTACTCTTATCATAGAGGGGGGCAAGCTGCCCTCCTGCCCCCTGAGGTGCTGTGGCCGGCGGTGATTCCCAACCCCAACCTGTTGATGAGGGACCGCATAGCCCCATCGATTGAATCGCCGGCCACGCACCGTTTTCCTTCAGCATCTAGGGCTCTTCGACGGAGCGATTTCCTGCCTAGAGTTGCTACCGGATCGCAGTTGCAGGTTTGTTACAGCAAACTTGATAGCGGATTAGATGCTTTCTTCAAGGTAGCTAGCACTCCTCTCAATGACGTCGTCTAGTGAGGCGTCAGGTGGTATTCTCTGCAGTTCTCCTTGATAAGCCTCCGCAACCAAACCGTCGAGCAATGGTTCGCAGACTCCTACTCTTGCCTTTCTTGTTAAGCCTAGCCACAGGCCCGTACGCATACGCGCAGAGTAGTAGCCGAGGCATGCCCAGGCCAGGGGCGGCTGATGTCTCGCGGCCCAATCCCTTCTTGCCTCAGACTTCAAAAGCCCAGCCAAAGAACTTGGCTTGCGCGGGCTACTGCGCTGTCTCGCTCGTCAACGAAGGCAACTGGCTACCTGGCGAGGCGAAACTCCATGCCGTGTACGATGGGCACCTCTACAAGTTCGCCGACGCTCGCAAGCAGGCCATCTTTGCTGCCGATCCTGGTCGATACGCCCCAGCCCTCAGCGGCGATTGCGTAGTCACCTATGCCGAGGGGGGGAAGCGCACCCCAGGGGAGTTGCGCTACGGCATTGTACATGGCGAACGACTCTTGTTCTTCGCTGATGTGCAGCGTTTGGAACAATTCAAGAAATCGCCGGAGAGCTATCTCGACGCAGATCTCGTTCTCACTGGAAAGTGCCCGCTAACACTCCTTACCGAGCAGCGAGAAATCGCCGGTTTGCCTGCTTCAGAAGTATCACACAACGGCCTACGTTATCGCTTCGCCGATCTGCAACTTCGCGCCAGGTTTCTCGCGGATCCCATGCCGTTTCAACGAGCTTTGGGAATTGAGCCAGCGACTGAAGAGTTCGGATCCAAACCCGAATCCACCGATCAACCAGACTCGCCCACTCGACTCTCTACGCAGAGCCCGGTGTCAATGAATGGCTTCTGCCCTGTGAGCCTGCTGTCCGAAGGGGCTTGGAAGCGAGGCTTGCCTTCTCAGAAGGCATCCTTCCAAGGCCACAACTTCCACTTTGCAAGTTCCGAAGCGAAACGAACCTTCGAGGAAAATCCCGAGCGATTTGCCCCGGCAGCGCAGGGCAACTGCTTGGTCACACAACACGAAATGGGCCGGCGAGTCTTAGGAAGTGTGTATCACGCGGCAGAATCCCAAGGCCAGCTTTATCTAATGGCTGGAGCAGATGAGAAGGAAAAGTTCCTCGCCTCGCCAGAACGATATGTCCGGAATACAAAGCGGGACAAGAAAGCTGACAAATTATCCGTCGGCGTCCAAAACGAATCGAAACTTCCCAGCACTACAACTGCAAACGCAAACGCATTACGGAATCGCTCTGATTCACTTTGGCAAGCCATTGTGCCGAAAAACGCAGCTCTCCCGGAGAACTCTGCAAGGTGAGCAGCCCGGGATACATCCCTTCGAACTTCTCTCCGCACTTGGCGCATTTCGTTAGGTGGAGACGAACTTTCTCCAACAAATCGGGGGAAAGAACCTCGCCCTCTGGTACTGCCACACCCTTAAGCTGAGCTTGATAAGCGGCCAAGTGCGGACGACACTGCGAGCAAGAGATGCCGCCGTGCATGTTGTCACCAGATCGAGTTCCCGCAAACATTGCGGCGCCTACGAGCAGGACGGCACTTGTGGCAGCAATGCCGCGCAGCGTTTGTTTGCGACGCTTGGCGGCATTCAATCGGTCAGCCATCGAAACGAGCACGCCTGCAGGGCAATTGTCCCACACCGTCTCATCTCGCTGCGAATTGTTTTTCGAATGGCTACTCATGGTTGGTCTCTTTCGTCTGAGAGAAAAGTCTGCAAGAAAAGTCTGCCAAACTTCACCCCAACAGTCGTATTATCGTCTTCTCTGAGGATAAATTCTGTAAAACAACGCACAATGCCAGCAAAAGCGATGCTTACGGAACCAATATTGTCGTGATTCATCCGTATTTGTTTGCTGTCTATCTAGGCTGACGCGATGGCCGGGGCGGGCTGATGAACACTCTCGGCCATTTTTGCAAGCTCGGTAAGAATGATCTTCCTGCGCCCTAATTTGAGTTTTCCTTCGCTTTGGAGTTCGCCCAGCACCACGGTCACGGTTTCGCGCGTGCTGCCAATGACGCTCGCCAAGTCCTGATGCGAGAGTTTGATCTTCAGCTCGACGCCATCTGGCGTGCGCCGTCCGTAGGTTTCTGCAAGTTCCAGCATCAAATGCACGAGTCGTTCACGATTGGAATGGAAGAGCAGGTATTTGAGTCGTCGTTCGACGCGTTGCCTTCGCAAGCCAAAGAGCTTGGTAACGCCGAGGGAAACTTCAGGGTTCTGGCGGATGAGCTCCTGTATTATTTCGCGGGGAATCATGACGATGGTCGACTTCTCGACCGTTTCCGCATACTCCTCACGTTCCACGGCACCTATCAGCGAGAGCTCGCCGAAGAGTTCACCCGGCTCGATGAAAGCGAGAATCGTTTGCTTGCCCTCTTCGGTGAAGCTCCCAATTTTCACCCGTCCACGCACCAATAGCATGACTCCGTCGGCTTGATCAGCCGGCAAGTAGACAGGAGTATTTCTGGGAAATTCGCGTGAGCGGCTACGCAACTCGACCTCGTGAAGCTGCTCGGGTCGCAATCGCTGGAAGAGGTCGCAACGTTTCAAGAACCAAAGTCGTTCAGACATGCTTGCTTTGCTGCTGTGGTGTTGATCCTCGCACGCGAGGCTACTTGGTAATGCCTTATCTTATCCTTGATAACTTTCCGAGTGAATGACAAAGCTGGTGAGCTCCATACTCTCGGCTACTCAAGTGTTAGCTGTCTAACCCTCGGTGGCCCAATATCCGCCCCGAGCATGGTCGAAGAGAGCCTCTTGGCCAGGCGTCGACTCGTCGACCCTTTCCTCAGCGAGGACTTGCCCTCGATCGAATACTTGACGCCCCCCGACCCAAGTCCTTACGGGGCAACCGATCAATTTTTGGCCATGCCAAGCACTCCAGCCGCACTTGGTGATCTGCTGCTCGTTGCGAATCTCATGCTTCTTGTTGAGATCGACTAACACCAAGTCCGCATCGTAGCCCTCGACGATCCTTCCTTTGTCAACAATATCCCAGACCCGGGCCGGTGCGTCGCACATCCAGTGGACGACCTGCTCGAGGGAGCAGCGTCCTGCATTCACTTGGTTGAGCATCAACGCTAAGCTATTCTCGACGATCGGCATCCCCGAGGGCGACTGCGGATAGGGCTGCTGCTTTTCTTCCCAGGTATGCGGCGCGTGATCGGTCGCAATCACTTGAATTCGACCATCGAGAAGTGCCTGCCAAATTCGCTGATTATCCTTGGCACTCTTGAGCGAAGGATTCATCTGGGCAAGCGTACCGAGACGCTCGTAATCTCCCGTATTAAGTAAGAGATGATGCGGGCAAGCTTCAGCCGTTATCAGGTTCTCATGATCGGCAAGCAGGTCCGTTTCGTCGCCAGTCGAAACGTGCAGCACATGAAATCGATGTTTGTGACGTTTTGCAAGATCGATGGCCCGCTTGGTGGCGATAACCGCAGCAGGCACATCGCGAATTCGCGAATGATCGGCAACGTCCGTCGTCCCGGCATAGCGTTCGGCATTGGCACGCACGGTCGATTCGTCCTCGCAATGGGCTGTGAGAGGCAGAGTCGTTTCGGCAAAGATGCGCTCGAGCGCCTCCTGCCCGTCAACGAGCAGATCCCCCGTGCTGGAACCAATGAAAATTTTGATGCCCGGCGTATTCGTAGCCTTGGCCAGATCCGCCACATTGTCGGGAGTTGCACCAATGTAGAAGCCGTAGTTCACAAGCGACTTGGTCGACGCGAGCTTGCGCTTTTTGTCGAGTAGTTCCTGCGTGGTCGCATTGGGGATCGTGTTGGGCATCTCCAGGAACGTCGTGACTCCGCCCTTCGCGCAAGCGCGAGTGGCGGTGCGCAGGTCCTCTTTGTGCGTCAGACCCGGATCGCGAAAATGGACTTGATCGTCTATCACACCGGGCAGGAGGTGCAAACCTTGAGCATCGACCGTCTCGTCCGCATCGGTGTGAACGGCAGCATCAATCGAGGCGATCTTACAGGCAGTGAGCAATACATCCACTTGCTCGATGCCGCTGGGCAGTACGACTTGGGCACCGCGTATAAGTGTTTTCATGGCTAATCGGTTATTTGTTAGGGGGCTTCATCTGTTGGGGAGAAGCGTTCTTCGGTTTCTCTCCGTTTCCACCAAGCCAGCCTCGCCGCCAGAAGTAATATACTTGCCCTAGGGCAATTGTTCCCATGAGCCCCAAGGCAATCGGGTACCCCCAGGGCCAATTCAACTCCGGCATGTTGAGCTTCGACGCCTCGGGGTTGAAGTTCATGCCGTACAGTCCTGCGAGAAATCCCAAGGGAATGAAAATGGTCGAGATGATCGTGAGAAACCGCATCGTTTCGTTCATGCGATTGCTTACCGCAGTCGCATAGTGATCTCGCACATCACTGCAGGCATCCCGATAGCTTTCTAGTGCATCTAAGACTTGCACAACGTGGTCGTGGCAGTCGCGGAAGTGAATGATCGCTTCTTCGCCAATCAACCAATCGTGCTTTCGCATAAGCCCGTCGACCGCATCACGCAGCGGCCATACGATGCGTCTCAGCAGGCGGATTTCGTGCCGCGTGGCGTGGATGTCCTTAACAATGTCGCCACTGTGCCCCGCTTCGACACGATCATCCAAGTCATCGAGTTTGTCGCCAAACGATTCGAGTGCGGGGAAGTAGGTGTCGATCACCGCGTCCATGAGGGCATAGAGCAGATAGTCCTCGCCTGAAGAACGAGTCGTGCCACCCTTGACCTCCAAGCGTTTGCGCAGAAAGTCAAAACAATCATTCGTGCGTTCCCGCCAACTAACGACGAACCCCTCGCCCGCGAAAAAGCTGACCTGCGAAATTGCCAGTGATTTTTTGTATGTGGTCGTATGTGCGACAGCAAACAGGTGGTTTGGGTAGCCCTCGATTTTGGGCCGCTGAGGTATGTTGCTCATGTCCTCCAAGGACAGCGGATGTAACTTAAGTAGCTCGCCCAACTCCCGAATAACGCTTTCCTCCTTCAGGCCGACCGCATCGATCCACAACACCGGGTACTTGCCGATGAGTTTCTTGATTTGTGCGACCGTGCAATCGAGCTTTTCGACAATCTCATCGGGGCCGTAGGCAGTGGCATGAAGACGCGTCGGAGCGGCCTTCTCTGGAACAATAATCGTACCGGGCCGAGTATTCGGCTTCACACGATGCCGTAATCGCCAGCGGCGTTTTTTCTTGTTCGGATCTCGCTTCAAAATCGCCATGGCTGCACCATTGGATCGAGTGACTCCTTGCTCGGGCTCAGGCCATAAAAGTAGACCATAAGCCTCGGAAAAGCCAGATAGACCAGCTTTGAATGCCGCGCGAGGCGTAGCTCACGGGCTAAAGGTCTTCGTAGATCAATGCAATCGCAAACTCAAAAGTGCCTTAGCTGTCGACGGGTCGAGACATCTCCGCCTGCACATCGGGGATGTTCGTAAAAGCGATCCGCATGGGGGCTGCCTCGCGGGTATCGTGCATGGAAGCGAAATAGAGCGCATTGAGGCCCAGCTTCTCATTGACCAAGTCCATCGCCTCGGTAGCGCGACAAGGGCGGCGGTCTTCCTCGAATAATGGCAACGAGATCTGACCGGCCGGTTTTAGATCCAACAGCGTAATAGCCGCCTGGAGAGGCCGACCCCCGGGAGGACGCTGGCTCCACTGGCGATTCAGATGATTCAGCAATGTCGGAGTGTCCTGGACCTGCCCGACATACGGCTTGACGGTCCAATTCGGCATTTCGCCCACGTATTTAATAGTGATTGCCATGCGGCTGGTTAGAAAACCCATGGTCCTGAGCCGTGCAGCGGCCTTATGCAGCAAACGCACGAGTACGGCGTAAGCCCCTCCATCGGTGCGAAGCTTCGGTGGCAGCACATGTGAGTGTCCCACGGTTCGCCGGGTGGTTTCTCGACTCGAGTACTGATCCCCGCGCAGCATGAGCCAGTACTGCTCGCCCACCACGCTCTTCCAGGCTTCACGCATTTCTTTTCGCGAGAGTGAACAAAGTTGCTGCATCGTGCGAATACCGCACTTTTGTAGTCTGCGCAGCATGTTGCGACCAATGCCAGGTAGATCATCAAGTTCGAGTTGGTAGAGCCGGTTCGGCAAATCGTCGCGTGTGATGACCACCAAGCCGTTTGGCTTCTGCATGTTGCTAGCCACTTTTCCCAGAAAATGATTCGGAGCGAGGCCGATTGAACAGCGAAGGTAGGGGCCGACCTGCTCGGCAATGACTCGTTTCACCTCCGCCGCTAAGCCGCGAGCAGCTTCCACTTCGCGATGTTGTGGTGAGAGGCGGCAGTGCATTTCGTCGATCGAGCAAACCTCGTCCACTGGCAGCACGGTTTCCACGGCTTTGATGATCTGGTGATGCAGCGTGATGTAATTTTCATGCCGCCCCTCTACGAGCTGCAAACCTGGGCACATGCGTCGAGCTTGGCCCACATTCGTGCCTGTGCGAACGCCAAAGGGGCGAGCCTCGTAGCTCACCGCGATGCAGCAGGTGGCATCGGTCAGCGAAGGCACTACCGCCACCGGCTTCCCCCGCAGCGCAGGATTAAGCTGCTGCTCCGCTGAGGCGAAGTAGGAATTCATGTCGAGGAAGAGTGAGCGGAGTTGAGGCATCGTGCTGCTGAAACGGACCCAGTAAATACTAAACGCTTGTCCAGTATACTTCGGCGCGAGGTGGGCAACAAGTTGAGCTCGAATTTCTCGCTAGCGGAGCGCGTGGACATTAGGCTTGCTAGATTACAAGCTCCGAGCGGATGGCCCGCGCCGAGATCGGTTTCCAAGCTTCGAGGTCCGGGCTCACACAATTGATGAGGGGATTTTAGGATCGCCTCGTTGAACTTGTGCCAAGATGGCAGATCAAGTGCACTCACTAGATGGGGCTACATTTTTTTGGGAACAATCCCTACTTTTTGGTACCTGGCCCAACGATCATCACCGTCCCAGTCCTCTGGCATCTTTAAACGAAGTCCATTCTGGTTTAGGGTCCGGTCCTCTTCACGTGTAACTACTACGCCCACGCAGAAACTGCTCAAGATATCTTCAACCTTCTCGGGCGTTGGATTCTTAAGATCAAAAAGCATTTTGATTATTACGGATTTGGGAACAGCATGCTCGTGTATGAATTCTGTCGCTATTCGATCGCTAGCAAGAGCCTTCTCAGACCAAAATGGGCAGCCCTCATACTTCCCGTGAAATTCGGACCAAGCCCAAACTGTTTGCGCAAGAACAACATGCTTTGTCCCGTAGTGAAGCGATTGCGACGCCATGATTTCTGCTACATCCTTACAAATCACCTTCTTGCTGCGATACCTCGGACTCTTTTCCGCTATTTTCGCCATCAGACTTCCCTAACAATTCGGCAGTGCTTACAGAAATCGCTGTTCCCATAATAACACGCGAGCTTCTGAGGGCGCGGAGGTGTTTTGTAACACCTTGCCCTTCACTGGTGGCTACCGGGCGAGGCGTGGCTCGCCGGCTACTACTCACGCCAGCGAATTTCCACGATTTCAGCGTCTATCTCTCTGGGGCCTTTCAATCTCAGCGGATAAGAAAACCGAACTGAGGAGGCTAACCCTCAGATCAGTCTCTATTCTGATTCCATTTGCCCTGGATTCCTTCACCCCCTCCCCCACCGCTCGCGATTGTACTACTCCGATTTACCACGAGGAATTGAGAGCGTCTGCCGATCTTCACATGCAAGGATCCGGGCGGTCTGCACGATTTGCCCAATGTGGTAAGAGTTGTGCGACATCGAACAAGCAATCGCGCGAGGAATTGAAAGTTGACACCCGTGGATCGTGATTTCATTGAAAAATTCGTCCGGTAGCATTGTTCATTGGACTACGACCCTTGGCCCGACACACGAGCGTGGAGCTCCCAGAGCACATTCCAGCAATAAACTGGGTACTGAGCGCCTCTGCGTGGGACGATTGCTGTAATCCCTCAGCGCATAAAAACAACCTAAGGTGGCTAGCCCTTGGACCGGCGCCCAGATTCATACCACTCTTAGAACCCCACGACGGGCAAACTTGCCAGTCACGTTGGGATGGCGGACTGGCTCAGCATTCACTCATGCTCACTGGGATGAGCACGGCGAGTCCGCCATCGGAAGTCTCTTTGTAGTTTTCATGCATACCCTGGGCCGTCTCCCACATCGTTTGAATGACGCCATCCAGGGAGACGCAAGCGTCAACAGGATCTCGTTTCAATGCCATGCGGGCGGCCGTGATTGCTTTCATCGCTCCGAAGGCGTTACGTTCGATGCACGGCACTTGTACCAATCCACCGATGGGGTCGCAGGTCATGCCGAGGTGATGCTCCATGGCTATTTCTGCCGCGATCGCTGCTTGAGATGGTGTCGCGCCCAGCCCTTCAGCCAGTGCTGCGGCAGCCATCGCTGACGAAACACCGATCTCGGCCTGGCATCCGCCCATCGCGGCCGAGATTGTTGCTCCTTTCTTGAACAAGCAGCCGATCTCGCCAGCGCTAAGTAGAAAATTGTAGATGGCTTGCTTGTCAGCCCCGCAAAAAATTCTGAAGTAAAGCAGCACCGCTGGAATCACGCCGGCCGATCCGTTGGTCGGCGCGGTGACCACACGTCCTAGGGCTGCATTTTCTTCATTAACTGCCAAGGCAAAGCAGGTAACCCAGTCGATCACTTCGGAGAAGCCACTACTCTGCTGCGCCGTTTTCTCGATTTCTTGAAACCAACCGAATGTATGCTCTGCCTGGGTTTGCGAATGCAGAGTACGAGCATACGCAGCCGCACGTCGTTTTACCCCCAGTCCGCCGGGCAGGACTCCCTCGGTATGGCAGCCACGGAAGACGCAGTGCAACATGGTGTCGTAAATCTGCTGCAAGCGATCATCTATCTCTTCATCCGTGCGCCATGTCTGTTCATTGCGTCGGACCACTTCGGAAATTTTTCCGTCAATTGCCAGACAGCTTGCTAGAAGATCGCCTGCCGAATCGATCTCATACGGCAGTTCCACTCCGTTCTGCTGGCCTATTTCGTCCTTTTCGGAAATGACAAAACCACCCCCCACTGAGTAGAACTCTGCCTGGATGATTTCCTCTTTGGGCAGGGCAGCCACAAAACGCATTCCGTTAGGGTGTATCGGTAGCGACTCCCCTTTGTGAAAAATAACGTCCCTAGAGGGCTCGAACGGTACTACTTGCTGTCCTAATAGCTTGATGTATCCCTGGAAGGCAATCTCCTGGATTCTTGCTGGGATATCATCCGGGTCGATCGCTTCTGGGTCGACGCCTGCAAGGCCTAGCTGCACGGCAACATCCGTGGCGTGGCCTTTACCCGTTTTGGCAAGTGACCCGTAGAGGTGAACCGTCACACGGGAAATTCCTGCAAGATTTCTCGATGACATCT
>NZ_CP036263.1:0-2045000 GCF_007741515.1 Adhaeretor mobilis | reverse complement strand
GTCTCGCTCACTTCACTCTCGTGACTTGATGCGAGCTTCGTATTCTACATCGAATCAGGAGGCTGACAAGTGCTAGCTTCCCGATTCTCAAAAGAAAAATCTCACCTGAGTCTGGCGGCTGAAGCCGTCGGCCCCACGTGAGAAGTAGGAAATATAGCTATCGGCCCAGAAGAGTCAACAGCTCTCTTCGTTTTTCTGGAAAAAGGGTTCTCTTGCCAAAGAGAACCTTACCGCCTGGGCAAGCTGAAGGGAGGAATGACGTCGAAAACGCAAACGAGGAGTCAGTGCCGCTTGCGGCTTAGCCGACCACAGAACACGGTACCCAGCACGAACATCGCAACGCTAGTTGGCTCAGGTACTATCGCACTACTGAAGGACGAAGCGACTCCGCTCCCATACTGATCATGCCACAGCGCCAAATCATTCGCATCGACTTCACTATCTCCAGTGAAATCGCCATCGACTTTCGCGGGAGAACTCGTGCCAAAGCCGGCTTGCCAATCGAGGAAGTCGCTGCCATCGACCTGGCCGTCGTCGTTCGCGTCTGCACTAGGCAAGTCCGAGTTGAGTCGAAGGACCAGTTGCGAGAAAGGCTCCAACTGTAATTGGCCGCTTGTGAGGTCCGTATATTGCCACGCCCCAACGAAGGGATCTCCTCCGCTCGGCACAAAGTTGCCCGAGGCTTGCACTACTGCTTCTTGGTATTCGTCCGGATTTGCCACCGTGAACGAATTAGTCTGGCTAGACGCATTCACAAGCCATACGCCCCACTCGAAGTCCCAGGCGATCACCTCATCGGGATCGATGCCGGAGTCTTGACCGTAGATTCCGCTGGCTTCGGTAACCGGCAGTTGCGGCGTAGAACCAGCGGACGTGGGGTTGGCCAAGTTGAGCCACTGGTTCCTTGCAAACGTGAAAGTCTCTGGCAAGGTCTCCGGACCAATGTTTACCGCGGTGCTGTACTCACCAGGCGTATCGCTGAACACGATGGAATTGTCTCGCACGACTCCGTTTTGTGTGTCCACGATGGGGTTGCCTTGGTTTTCGTTCAAGATGCGAACCGTCCAGTTCCTTGGCCGCTGGACATAATTGTGATGAAACAGCCCGCCGTCGATGTTCACAAATGAAAACGCTGAGACGCCGCCGATTATAACGTTCCCCTCGGCAATGATTTCATCAGCCTCGTAGCCAGAATCTCCATCAAGAAAGCGGAAATACTGTGTGCCTGTAGAACCACCTGCCTGGATAGCCCGCCCTGCCCCGCTGGGTAGCTCGATGCGGTTGCCGCGGATGGTGATGTCCTTGCTGCCCCCTTTAGGCCGCACGGCTGAGGCGACCGTCGTTCCTGGATCGAAAAAGTAAGAGTTCTGGATCACCCCGCGATGCGAGCCCACCATGTCCACGGCGCTCCCCCCGTTGCCCCAATTGAGAACTTCCACCTGATCGAGAAGAAAATCGTTTACGCCGGAGAGCTTCACGCCGTCGTGATTGCCCGAGGAACCGATATCGCGAAACGTGACCCGACGGAGCGTGATGTCCGTCGACGGCGTCGAGATGTTGCCACCATCGTCGATATTCACACCATTGGCCGCTTGACCCTCAAAAACAAGGTCCTGCAGCGTGACTGACTGGGCAGAGCTGAGCTGGATGCCATTGGTGCCGCCCTGGATAACGGCCCGATTGGCCGGATCGACGCTGCGGATCGTTACGTCCGAGAGCCCCAACCGGTAGCGGCCACCGTTGTAATTGCCGGGCTGAAGGAGGATGTTGTCCCCCGGAGAAGCGTTGCTGAACGCCGAAGCGAACTGGGAGTTGTCGGAGACATGGAAGTCGAAAGCCCCAGCCTGACTGCCGTTGCAGACCCAGCTGGAAAGCCAAAGAATCGCTATACCAAATATGCGCAGCTTCATCGCGAACGTCCTCTGATCTAAGGCTTCCCCCCCCCGGAAAAGCTCTCCTGTGTACGTTCCTTCCTCTCAAGAGTTCAACTTAGGAGGGAAATCCTAATGAGGCAAATTTTTCTTTAAAAGCAGAGATGGTATCGGGATCGGGACAACCTGGCTCTCAAACTGCCCACTGCCCACTGCGTACTGCCCACTCTATACTAGAACCTATGCCAACCCGCGGCGTTCGAGGCGCCACTACCATCGAGAAGAACGATCGCGAGGAGATCCTCATCGCGACGCGTCAGCTATTGGCGCTGCTGATCCGCCAGAACGACATGGCTCCCGAAGACATCGCCAGTGCGATTTTCACCACCACGCCGGACATCGACGCGGAATTCCCGGCGCTAGCCGCCCGGCAGATGCGATGGCTGGATGTACCATTGATCTGCAGCCACGAAATGACTGTGCCGGGGAGCTTGCCACTGTGTATTCGCGTGTTAATTCACTGGAATACGGAGAAGCCGCAGGCGGAGATCGAACACGTTTACGTGCGAGAAGCGAAGCGGCTGCGGCCCGATCTCTCCAAGCTACCACCAGTCGATTGGGAAGAGCTGGAAGTGTGGATCAACGAGCAGATGGGAGAGAGTTGAGGGACTAGAGGAAAGCTCAGCACTTGAGCTCTCCTCTAGTCCCTCAACTCTCACCGCTGGACTCTTCTAAGTACCCGAGAGAGGATTTGAACCTCCACCCACTTGCGTGGACATGGACCTGAACCATGCGCGTCTGCCAATTCCGCCACTCGGGCCTATCAGGCAATTTCTCAGAATGGAGGCGTGCGCACAAGGGGAACGCATTTCCCAGTGTCGAAGCGTTTTGAAAAAGGGGAAAGGGGAATGCCGAAAGGGGAGTACATCGGGAAATCTAAAATAGCCGCAACCTAACAGGTTGCCGGTGCCCTGCGAGCAAACTCCCGGCAACCTGTTAGGTCGCGGCTGTTTTCCGTACTCCAACTGACACCTCCCCTTTCCCTTTTCTGTCAATACCGCGGCACGCTCACATCCACCTCCAGTGCCCACACCTCAATCCCGCCGGCCATCGACTGGGCGCCCGTGTAGCCCTGCTCACGCAACCAGTTGGCGACCTGGAGGCTCCTCCCTCCGTGGTGGCAGTGTACGACGATGCGTTCACCCTGCTTGCCGTCGAGCTCGCCTACGCGTTCAGAGAGCTCGCTCATGGGCAGCAGCGTGGCCGCCTCGATCTTGGCCGTTTCATACTCGACTGCCTCACGACAGTCCAGGAACACAAAGTCCTCACTAGCGTCGAGCGATTGTTTGACGTCTTGGCAGGTAACTTCGAGGGGGAGTTGGTTCATTGGGGCGCTGGTTGTTGGGCGCTTGGCGCTGGTTATCTGGTGGTAAGTTTCATGGCGATTTGGCCGCTATCGATTACACGATCGTATCAGACCGCTCAGCATCTTGCCGAGTTTGGTGGTTGTTTCGTGAGCCTGCTCTGTCTCCTTCGGATTCAAATACCCCAAATCTTCTGCGATTACTAACTGTGTTTCAACCTCAGCCAATGAGCCTCGCGCGATCGTGCAGAAGCGCCTCAATTCATTGTTTGAGCTGCGAGCATGGCCTTCTGCAATATTTGAGGGTATAGAGACCGCAGCACGACGCAACTGACTGGAAAGACCAAACTGCTCGTCCTTCGGAAACGACGCGGTGAGTCGATAAATTGCTGAGGTAAAGTGCATGGCTAATTTCCAGACGTCAAGCTCTTGATAGCCGGCCATTAAAGTGCTCCCGTAATTAAGGCGCTAGCGACTGGACGCTAGGCGCTGGTTTTGGCTTGTAGGCTGAGAACCAGCGCCTAGCGCCCAATAACCAGCGCCCAATGAAAAACCGCCGCGGCAGCCTAAGCCACCGCGACGGTTCGATTATTACGCTAACTAAGCCAACTTCGGCCTAGTTATTAGGAATCACTTCGCCACCGTTGCGAGTGACCTGAGCCATATAGACCGCTGGGTCGATATCGTCAGTGATACTCGTACCGTGGGCATCCATGAACCCGTGCAGCACGATGCCACCGGAGTGAGCACTACTTGGACCAAAGATGCGCTCCTTCGAGCCGTGCGGGTTCTGTGCAGCCAGCTGGTATACCAGGGCGGTAGTAGGACTACGCTTATAGTCGCTACCAACGTTCAGGGAAACCACGGTTGTGGCATCAACGGGTTGTAGCGTCGCAGGCTGCCCCACGGGGATAGCAACCTTCTCGACCTGACCTTGACCTGGCAGGATACCAACCACGTAAGTCGAGTAACCACTGATCCAGGAGCCGTAAGTCTCCTCGCGAGACTCGGTAAAAGCAATCGTATTGGAGGAACCATCGCGAGCAATACTAGCGAAGGTCGCACCCTTCATGCGCTGTCCAGCAGTCGTTGGAGCCTTTGCGAACACGATCGCACCATTACCAACGGTTTGGCCCTTGCTAGGGTAGATAAATTCTGGACCGGCGCTATCAGTTGCCGCACCAGTACCCGAGGAATCGAAGTGCGTCGAAGCCACAGTAACGTAATTGCCAATGGCAGGTTTATTGGACACTCCGTAGTCGGCTGCCGACTTCACTTCTTCCGCACCAGGGAAACTGGGGCATACAAAAGCGGGGACTTTCTGCGAATAGGCATACAAATCTTGGCCACTGGAATCTTGACCGATGATCAGATCATTCGGTGCTGCCAAGGCTGGCAGGAAAGGCCCGATCTTGCCTTTCAGCGAAACCGCGTCGGCACGATTGACCAGTGTGTCACCTTCCATAAATCCCAGCAACTGGTACAGAAAGCTGTAACCATCGCCATCGGTCCATCCTGTAGGGTCGCGAAGACTCTGGTCATTGGATCCCCCAAACTGGATCGTCGGATCGTAAGCTGCGGTCGATGCCAGTGGGATGCGATCCTGTTGCGCACTGATGTGGTTTTGGATCGCCAGATTGATTTGCTTGATATTATTCAAGCACGAATTACGCCGGGCCGCTTCACGGGCCGCTTGCACGGCCGGCAGCAATAGGCCGACTAACACACCGATGATGGCAATCACCACCAGCAGTTCGACGAGGGTAAAACCTCGTCTGGGACTCTGACACTTGCGTTCCATTTTGTGTCTCCTCTCAAGAGAAAAACGAAAAAAAAGGGAATGATGAAAAGCCCAGCCACCCGCCAGATACAGCGAAATAAATAGAGTGGCTGGAATAAAACACTCGTCAACACATCCAAACTCGTTGCACGCCAACGGGCGCCCAACTTCCCAGGCTCTTTTCGACACGCCCTTGGTTGCTTTCGCACTGCCGAGGGCGTTAGTCCATAAGAGTCGCGGGACACTACAGTGTAGACATAAACGGCAAGTGCTGTCAATTCGCCAAGAAACGATATTCTGCGGGCTTCTGCAGCGTTAAGTGCTGTCGGTTACGTGGTTTAGGTGGATTGACGCACGTCAGTAAGGCCAGAACGAGACGCATGAGTGCCGGTAACGACAAAGAGTAGCTAGCCTTTGATGCCGTGCAATTGGATAGCCGCGACACTTCGTCCACTTCAAGGAATGCCTGCTCTGGCAGATTGCTCGGACAAGTGTCTAGCGCCGCTTGCGGCAAGAGGCCATCAACCCCTGCCCCTGATGCCTTATCGCCTCTTGTGCTGCGCACACCGACACAACTCCCTTGCATCTAGAAGAGTATGGCTGCGCATTTCTCGGAGTAAGTGTCGGTGCTACCCGAATGATCGAGTGGTCTCTAACTGACCGGCCAAATATTACGGCCTACTGACTGACATCCCTTGGTACTCTAGAATCTGTCGATGCCCTCATTCCGATTGGCCATTTCCGATTCAAGCAGCCGCGATTCTCGTAGCCTTCAAGCGAGAATCGCTGACTACCGCCGCGTCCTAGAAGACAACGTCCTAGAACATGGTACCGCTCAAGACGCGGCCAGTCATTCTCGCTGGCGGGCGCTTTGGATCTGCGCGTCGCAGCATACGGTTTCATATCTGCAAGCACATTTGGCCGCGGGGCGAGGAGAGCCTAGCAAGGCCCAACTCTCGCCTGGGGCACTGCTAAGTCCGGGGATTGGCACTTTCGCGCAGCTTGCCGAAGCGTTGCTCGTGCAAGCTGATCAGCGAATCTTGCCACTTTCTAGCCTGGAACGTCGTTGGGTCCTCGGTCAGCTTGCTAAGCAGGCGTTGGCGGAAAAGAAACTCGTCTACTTTGCTCCCATCGCAGCGAGCACCGGTTTTGCCACGCAGGTGGAGGGCTTGATCGTCGACCTGAAACGGCGCGACATCTGGCCGGAACAGTTTACTAAGGCTGCTCGCTCAGTCCGTGAGCGCGAGCTGGGCCTGCTCTACGCGCGTTATCAAGAGCACCTCATTGAGCACAATCTCTACGATGCGGAAGGGCGATTCTGGGCGGCGAGGGAAGCGCTTACCAACAATGCAAACCTGGCTACCGGCTTGCAACTCATCCACGTGGACGGCTTCGGCGATTTCACCACCGCACAGCACGACATTCTGAAGCTGCTGACCGCACGCTGCGATTCGACGCACATCAGCCTGCCGCTGGATTCAGCGGCGAGTGTTCAATCACCAGGTGATCAATCCAGTCGCAACGACCTGTTCGCCAAACCTTTGCGGACGCTAGCGCTGCTTCGAGCCAACTTAGGCCAGCCGGAAGTCGATGGAACGGATCACCAGACGCAGAACAACACTTGGGAAACTCGTGAGCACCTGCTCACGAATCTTTTCCGAGACTACGCCGCCGTTAAGCCACCCTCGAAACAGGCGATTGCCGGACTTCGGCACATTGAAATCGTGGCCGCTAGTAGCGAGCAGCAGGAAGTGGAGGCGATTGCCACCCGCGTGAAGCGGCTCCTGCAAACGGGCGTTCTGCCGGCGGACATCGTCGTTTGCTTCCGCTCGCTTGGCGATGTTTCCGATCGGCTGCGCAGCGTGTTTGCCGACTTTTCGATACCCGTGCAGCTCGAGACGCGCCGGTCACTAGCGACCGCGCCAGCAGTGCGCCGCTTGGTGCTGCTGCTCTCGCTGCACACTCAGGACTGGGCGTATCGCGACTTGCTACGTGTTATCGGGGATAGCGGCATCGTCCTGACTCCGCAGGCTGTCGACAAGGGTGCTGATACGTTCCCCAAACTTCGACGCACTCTGGAGCGACTAATTCGCTCCGCCCAACTCCCCCGTGGCAAGCGTGCCCTGCTGGAACAGTTGTCCGCGTGGGCGAAGCATGAGCAAGCTGAGGAGATTGCCGCGGGTATCGTCGAACCAGAGAGCTCTCCCACCGAACAAGCAGTTGCCGTACTTCGCAGCCTAGCCGAATTGCTAGAAACCTTGCCGAACCGCGCCACACCCGAGCAGTGGATCGAAAGCTGTGAAGCACTTGCACAAGCGTTGGGTATTCTGCAAGGCAAATCAGGAGAGGATCGCGCGCAGAGTGATTGGGAAACGCTGGTCGCTGGCCTGGAGCGTCTCGGCAACTCTTGGCGACGGTTTGACTTACTGAATGCCAAAGTGGTAAAGCCTGAAGCAACGAAGCCCGCTGACTCTACGGGTTGGTCACTCGCCGATTTTCTCTCTGCGGTGCAATACGTTGCCTCGCAATCCCAGCGTCAAGAGACTTCAAGCGGCGATAGTGGCGTGCTCACCACTAGCGCAGAGAATGTTCGTCACCTCCATCCGCGTCACCTCTTCTTGGGCGGCCTTGGCGAGCGCTCCTTCCCTGCGCCAGGTCAGAGCGATTCGCTTCTCAGTGTTGGCGAATTAGACCGCCTTGCGGCCAGCGGGAGAGCAACAAGCAACGCAGAACAGCAGCACAGCTCGGATGAGATGCTTCTGTTCTACCAGCTCGTCACCAGGCCTGCAGAGTCGCTCACTCTTTCCTACCCGGCGCTCGATGCCAAGGCCCAACCCCTGGAGCCGAGCCCCTATCTGGCCGACCTGCGGCGGGCTTTCGGCGAGTCCGAAGTACCGACCACGACGCTACCACTGGGAAGTCTGGCTGACGGTGAAGATGCAACAGCACCGCTCTCGCGCAGCGGCGGGCGTCGCCATGCCGTGTCAGCACTGCTGGAGGGCAAGCCGCGACCGCTCGTGCAACTCTCCGGCACATCGCGCGGCAAGCGATGCGGAGAGTCGATCCTGGCAGCACTAGAAATGATCAACAGTCGCAGCCGGCGCGAGCAATTTGGCATGTGGGAGGGGCTCTACACAAGCGATGCCTCGAAACGGCAATTCGCCGAACAGTTCGGAGCCCAGCACTTTTGGAGCCCCAGCCAGCTGGAATCCTACGCCGCCTGCGGCTTCCGCTTCGCTGGCGAGCATGCGTTAAAGCTGGAGCCGTTACCGGAACTCACGCTGGAAACCGATGTGCGGCATCGCGGTAGTTTGCTGCACGAAGCACTGGCCACAGTACACGAGCAGATGCTCAATGCGCCCAGCGAGACGCTACGCGTCGAGATCGTAGAGCGTTTTATTGAAGTGCTGGAACAAATCGCCGCCAGCCAACAGATCTACGGCCTGCCTGGCGCGTTGCGAGAAATCCAGCGGCGCGAATTGGCCAACTGGGGGGAGAACTTAGCTGGGCAAACGGATAACTATCAACGCATGTGGAACGACTTCGACGTTCCGCCGCGGCCGACACACTTCGAGGTGCGATTCGGACCCGGGAGTCGCCATGCGGACGAGCAACTCGAATCGCAACTTTCCAGCAGCGAAGCTTACGAGCTAGTCATTCCTACTGCCGCCGGGGGCAGCGAGACAATTCGCTTCACCGGCCAAATTGATCGGCTTGATGTAGGGCGCATCGAAGGACAAGAAGTTTTCAACGTGATCGACTACAAGAGTAGCAAATCACAGAAGGTTGACTTGTCGAAGCTAAGTGCCGGCACACAGTTGCAGCTTCCGATTTATGCTCTCGCGGCTGAAGAACTGCTCATGCGTGAATCGAAGGCACTCGCCTGGGAGGCCGGCTACTGGAGCGTACAAGGCGCCGGCTTTGGCAAGGCAACCGCCAAGGGCAAACACACACCGCAACTGAAAATGCGTGAAGAGGTCGACGGCAATCTAGAGGTCACAGCAACGTGGCTGCAAGCGAAAAGCCAGCTTGTCGAGCGAATTACAGAACTGATTGCCGGCATTCGGCAAGCTGACTTCCCCGTGTTCAACGACAACAAAGATTGCACAAAATTCTGTTCGCTAAGCACCATCTGCCGCATCGCCCAGATCAGAAGCCTCGATAAACAATGGCCGCCCCCTGAAGAGTCCAAGATCGAAGAAACCGCGTCAACCGAAGGTAGCGGGGACGCGAGATGAGCCCTATTTTGGAAACCACACTCACCCTACAACAGCAAGCCGCGCTCGACGCACATGACCGCAGCGTTTCGCTCGCCGCGGGTGCTGGCTGCGGGAAGACGTTCGTCCTTACCGAACGCTTCCTTTCCTACGTCGATCCGCGTGTCCCGGAACCGGCAGCCGAGTTGGGCCAGTTGGTGGCGATCACCTTCACCGATGCTGCGGCGCGCGAAATGCGAAAACGCATTCGCGAACGCTGCTGGTCGCGGCTGAGGAGTGCCCATCAAGCGCAAGGCCCAGCCGCTGAGGAGGCAGCCGTCTGGCAGAAATTATTGCGGGCTCTCGATTCTAGTCGAATTAGCACGATTCACTCCTTTTGCGGCACGTTGCTACGCAACCACGCCGTCGAAGCGGGACTCGATCCACACTTCGAGCAGCTCGAACCGGCCGCGGCCGATCTGTTGCGTATCGAAACCATCGACGACGCACTCCGTACGCTGCTGATCGATCGCAACGAAACGGCTCTCGACTTGGCCGTAAGCTTCGGGCTTGCCCCGCTGCGCGGGCATCTGATGAAACTTATCCGCGACACCCCAGCTGCCGTGTTTGAGAAGTGGCGCGGCGTGAGCGCCGACCAGCTCATTGAGACTTGGCAAGCAGCGTACAGCTTGCAGTTGGCACCTTTGCTGATTGCAGATTTGCTGACCCTCCCCGAATTGGAGCAGCTGGAAACGCTTTGCACGACGATCTCTGCTGAGACGGACGACCTACGGGAGCGGCTTGCCGACATCCACGCGACGATTCACTCCATCAAGGAGTCCGCTCCCACGGAAGCTCCGCTCGAAGAACTAAGCAATCTGGCGCAAGCACGTCCCGTGATGGCGAAACGGCACTGGGCGGCCCCCCAGGAGTATGAACAGTATAAGGCAGCTTGCAGCAAAGTTCGCGACGCGATCAAGAAGAGCCTCCTCGGCACGTTCACCGTCAACGAACACACCGAAGCGGCTGCCCAGCGGGGGCTCGACCTGTTTGCACTGGCCGACTCGATTTCGCAGACTTTCACAGACATCAAGCGTGAACAGAGCAAGCTGGAGTTCGACGACTTACTGGAGCTGGCGCATCGGTTGCTTACCGATCCGCAGCACTCGGCTATTCGCCAGAGATTGGCCCAAGATACACGACTGCTGATGGTCGATGAGTTCCAAGATACCGATCCACTACAAGTGGCCATCGTGCAGGCTTTTTGCGGAGACGCCTGGCGGGAGGAAAAGCTGTTTGTCGTTGGCGACTTCAAGCAGTCGATCTACGGCTTCCGCGGTGCGGAGCCAGAGGTATCCAACCAACTCCGAAAAGATCTGGCCCCCGAGGGGCGACTGTCGCTCACCACAAACTTCCGCAGCCAGCCAGCTGTCCTAGACTTTGTCAATGCTCTTTTCGTCGATGCCTTTGGCGAGGAGTACGAGCCACTCATAGCGAATCGGCCTCAGGTTACCCCCGAGCCGGCCATCGAGTTTCTTTGGTCGCCTGTTGAAGACAATGCTGCGGGAAAACCGGAGGCGAAAGAAGTCTCGCGCCAGAGGGAAGCGCACTGGATCGCTCGCCGATTGGTTCAGCTCCTCGAAAGTGGCGAGTCGTTGGTCGGTTGTAAAGACGATCCCGAAGCCGCCCGTCCGCTCGAACTGGGCGATATTGCCGTGCTGCTGCGTTCGCTCAGCGATGTGGCGGTGTACGAGGAGGCCTTCCGACAGCACGGACTCGACTATTACCTCGCCGGTGGGCACGCCTACTACGCTCAGCAGGAAATCTACGATGTGCTCAACTTGCTCAAGGCTGTCGACAGCGTGGCCGACGAAATCGCCCTGGCCGGTGCGCTCCGTAGCCCGTTCTTTGCTTTGCAAGACGAAACGCTCTTTTGGTTGGTCGAAAAACACGGTTCACTCAACGAGGGGCTCTACGCGGAGCGACTCACACCGGAAATCTCCCCAGCAGAGCAAGCCAAGCTGCGACGCGTCGGCCAGACCTTGCGCCAACTTCGAGCCCAGAAAAACGAAACGCTGGTTGCAGAACTTTTGCTCGAAGCGATCGAGATCACCGGCTTCGATGCTTCGCTGCTGAGTGAATTTCTCGGTCATCGCAAAACGGCCAACGTGCAAAAACTCGTCGAGCAAGCCCGTACGCACGATCGCACCTCGCCCGGCGACTTGGCAGGCTTTATCACCCAGCTGGGCGAATTCGTCGTCCGAGCGCCCAAAGAGCCGTTGGCCGCAACCCAGGCTGAGGGGAACGTCATCCGTATTATGACGATCCACAACGCCAAGGGATTGGAGTTCCCACTGGTGGTGGTTCCCGATCTCGAACGAAAGGTACCCAATGTGAGCAGAGACCCTGTGTTCGACCGCCAGCTTGGCCCGTTGGTGAAAAACTTGGACGAGGACGGAGACAAATTCCCCGTGGGTCTCGACTTATACCGTTACCACTTGAAGCGGCAAGAACAGCAGGAGCGCGACCGCGTGTTCTATGTCGCCTGCACGCGGGCTGCCGACTTTCTCATTCTTTCGAGCAGCGTCAGAAACCTAGAGAAACCCGAGCAGGACCCGCTCAAGCTGCTCTCCACTCGGTTCGATCTAGAAACCGGCGAAACGACCAACCCGTTGCCCGAGGGTTATGCAACACCACAAATTCGTGTGATCTCTGAGGAACCGGAGCTCGGCGGGAAGCTCATTGGTCGCACCCATCGTGCAGACTTGACGGCAGTACTTTCTGAAGCTCGCAGCAAGCTTGAGAACCTTCAGCCAATACCAACGCCCGCAACTCTCAGCCGCTCAGTAGTGCCGGCATCCGGACCCCAGCGATATTCCTTCTCGCGACTCTCCGGCGTGTTCACCCCGGCCAGTTCCTCGGGACGCAGAGGCAAAGCTAGTTCCCAAAGCCAAGCGGATGCCCGCGCCTTGGGCACACTCATTCACGGGGTACTCGAACGGCTCAACTTTAGCACGCCCGAATCACTTACCCCGGAATCAATCGCATCACTTTGCCAGTTCGCTGCTCAGCTCCATGCACCACGCAACGCCACGAAGCATACTGCCGCGGCCGCAGAAATGGTCACACACTTTGTTGCATCTCCCCGAGGCAAGGAGTTGGCGAATGCCAAAGTGCTGCAAAAAGAAATCGAATTCCTGCTCCCTTGGCCCAAACCTGTTGGCGAGCTCGAACCTACCAGCGAGCCCACGCCACGTTACTTCCAGGGATATCTCGATTGCCTTTATCAAGATACTCAGGGACGATGGAAGCTGTTGGACTACAAGTCGAACCGCATCGATTCAGCGGATGATCGCAAACAATTGGTCGAACACTACGCCATGCAGATGTATCTGTACAAGCAGGCGTGCGAATCGGCCCTGAATGTCTCAATCGAGGAGGCAACGCTTTGCTTCCTATCCAACAAGAGCGAACACACTTATGAGTTTGATCAACAATCGACAGGCGAAATCAGAGACCGCATTGAATCGACCATCGCTATGCTCAATGATGTGACCAAGTAAGCTTCGTCACCGGTTGTTCGCAGCACACGCATCTCAACACTAGACTTTCCTTTGGAATCCACCAATACCCAACGCGAACTGGCACTCGATGTGTTGCGAAAGCTGCGCGACGCGGGCTACGAGACCTACTGGGCGGGCGGGTGCGTACGCGATCAATTGCTGGGTATTGCGCCCAAGGACTATGACGTGGCAACCGGCGCCACGCCCGAGCAGGTGCGCGAACTGTTCGGCAAGCGCCGCACCTTGGCCGTGGGTGCGCAATTCGGCGTGATTGCTGTGCTCGGCAAAAAGGGCCATGACCCAATCGAGGTAGCCACCTTCCGCAGCGATGGAGCGTATGTCGACGGAAGACGACCGGCAGAAGTGGTGTTCACCACAGCCGAGGAAGATGCCGAGCGCCGCGACTTCACCATCAACGGCATGTTCCTTGATCCGCTCGCCGACAACGAAGAGGAGCAAGTCGTCGACTACGTCGGCGGGCGCGAAGATTTGCAGCAGCGTACGATTCGCGCCATTGGCGACCCGCACGAACGATTTGAAGAAGACAAGCTCCGCCTGCTACGCGCCGTGCGTTTTGCCGCGTGTTACGACTTCGAACTCGATCCGGTCACGCGTGACGCGATCAACGAGATGGCCAACCAGGTGACTGTCGTCAGTGCAGAACGTATCGGTGCAGAGCTGAAACGACTGCTCACGCACGATAACCGAGCGCGGGGAGTGAAGCTACTCGCTGAGACTCGTCTGCTTGCCGCTACCCTCCCCGAGCTGGCCAACCTGCCTGCCGAGCAATCCAACTGGCAATCGCTATTGGAAGTGCTTTCATATTTGGAGACCCAGTCACTGCCAACGGTACTTGCAGCGTTGCTGGCCGGTACCGTAACACCACTAGAATCAAAAGCCATCTGCCGGCGTTTGCGGCTCACCAATCAAGAGGGCGATCAAACGGCTTGGTTGTTGGCACAGTTGCCGCTGATTGACCAAGCGGAAGCACTCTCGTGGCCCAAACTGCAACGCATTCTCACCGCTCCCGGGAGTGAGGAACTGATGCAACTAGCCAGCGCCACTTGGCCAGCGGATCATAGGGGGCTAGGTCGTTGCCAAGAATTGCTGCAACTACCGCCCGAGCAGCTCAATCCGCCGTCGTTGGTCTCCGGCGACGACCTGATCTCGCACGGCATCGCACCTGGCAAGCACTTTTCTACGCTGCTGGAATTCTTGCGCGACGAACAGCTCGAGGGGCGGCTTCACACGCTGGCGGACTCTCTCACTGCCGCCGACCAGTGGATCGCAAGGCATCAACCCTAGCCGCTTGCGGCTTAACGGCGGTGGGTATCGTCATCCACCGTCTCGCTTCTGCAGCGTGAGAAAGCTGCGAGAGGAAACAGTGATTTCACGACTGAAAAAAGTCAGTTAATCCGCTAGAATGGAACTGCCTCGGGAAGCAGCACGAATGGATGCATTCGCGCCACTCTCATCGAGACAACTGCCCAGGTACTGTTGCAAGCAAAAGTCGGCTGGCAAAAATCACATCGCAAGTGACAAACCCCTACCGATAAAGAGCTTGCGACGATTTACCAGCAATAGCAATACGGACTTTTGCTCTCTAAAACGTGTTTTCTGAGCAATAAGCAAAAGTATTCCCCCCCTGAACAATCCGGAAACCCACAATGCTCGACATGACTTGGCTGGACGCCGTCCCCGCACTTCTGGCTCAAACCGCGCCAGAGTTGATCGACCCCAACGGTGCCGCGCCTGCCGGTGAGGCGTTACAACCCACGGTCGATGCGAAGTACATGCTAGGCATCACCAGTCGCGTGCTGCACATCCTCTCGGCGATCGTGCTGGGCGGCGGACTGTTTTATCTGAAGACGGTGTTTTCTAAGAAAAGCGATGGTGCATTTGCCGATCGCCGCGGCGTGTGGGCCAAGTGGGTTGGCATTGCGAGCTTGCTGTTGATCGTCACCGGGCTATACAACTTCTGGGCGATCAACAGCACCGTGAAGGCTGACGGGGCAGAGCTACCCAAGCCGTATCACATGCTGTTCGGCATCAAAGCGCTACTGGGGGTTTTCGTTATGTTCGTGGGTTCCATTCTCGCTGGCAAAACGGAGGCGGCAGACAAGTTCCGCGCAGCGATGCCAAAGTGGCTGAACCTCGGTTGGGCGGCTGTGCTGGCAATCGTGGTACTTGCCGCTGTGATGCGTAGCTTGAGCGTGCCACTGCTCTAATAACGACAATGTCTCGCGCAGAGACGCAGAGACGCAGAGATTTACAATCAGATAAAAACGGGCAGAATAATCCTACAAAACAATGAGTGTTAACTGTCGTTTCGAATTCTTATTATGCAACTAGATAACTCCGCGACTCTGCGCGAGACCTAGATTCATAAAAGTCAACCGAGTGTAGAAACACTGAAGAGGTATCACATGGACAAGAAAGCCAAGAAACGTATTGAAGTCATCCGCAAGAAAATCACCTCCAATCAAGTGCTGCTAGCCGCGGCGAAGGAGCAGCCGGACGATCCTGACGAACCGGCTCGATTGGAAGCAGAGATCGAGAAGCTCAAGGCCGAGATGGCGGAGCTGAAATCGAGCTAGCTGGAAGCTTTGCCTGCGGCCGCTTCAGCCTCGACGGCTGAGACTTGCCCAGCGTGAGGCTTTGCCACCTCGGCAGTCTGCTCGGGTAGTCGTGCGACTTCCACTTCGGGTGCTGGCTGGCTTTCTGCAGATTCGGCTTCGGCCGCGGCGCTGGTAGGCGTTTTCGGGGCGAACAACATTAGCTGATCAATCACGGAGTTGTGCCAGTCTGCATCCAGCCAGCTGGCGCTTTCAAACAGCTCGTCGACCATCGTGGCCTTGCGTACCGTTCGAAGTGCAGCGCCGAACAGATCGCCGCGAGCCTCAGAATCTTCGGCTTCCGCGGGCGTGCTACGTGAAGTTGCTTTGCTGAAACCTTGGGAGTCAAACACCGTTTTTTGCAGCAGTGGGTCGCTCTTGCCCTGGGCAACAACATCTGCATGAGCCGAAACCGAAACAGCGATCGTCTGCAGTTGGATTTCCGAGGCGGCAACTCCGCTACGCGAAGCAGGGACTTGCAGTACGGTATTGTTCCTACCAACAGTGAGTGCAGTGGTTGAGTATTGAGTGAGCACGGGCGGCCCGTCGTTATTCGCCGTGCCGTCGTTCGTCTCGCAAAAATTGTATCCCGTGAGCGAATCCCCCGCAGCGACTTCAATCTCACCCACTAAATTTGCCGCAAGGACTTGCCCACCCCCTGAACCCACGTGAGTGCCCGCGTTGCCTAAGCCCTCAGGCTGTCGTTGTAGTACCGCGTAGAGCCCTGGCTGTAGCCCTGTAAACTCGTAGGCGCCTGTTTCATCGGAGGTAGCTGTTTGTAGCGATTGCCCCTGCTCATCGAGCAAGAGCAGCGTAACCTCGGCAAGCCCTTGTTGGTGATCTGTCTGACAGGTTGGCGTACTTGTCAGATGAACTCGACCCGCAAGACTCGCCGTGGCGATATCGGCACTCGCCAGATCGGCTGCCAAGAGGCGCTTCGGTTCCAACGACTCGAAGCGACAGCGACGTGACTTCCAACAAGATCGGGAATGGAGACTCACGTGGCAAAGACCGCAGTTGCGAGGCGAAGGGCAAAACGAAAGGGCACAGCAACAAAGCTTGCAGGCCCTACGTCCACTATCGTCGCAAACCCTGAGCGCAGCCAAGTTGCAATGGCACAAGATCACGCCAACTCACCACCATGAACCAGCAAAGGCTGCCCATTCGTTACAAGCAGACCTAAATCTGCCCACCCAAGCATGGGTAGGTCATCGAACGCGCCAGAAACTTGGCAGCACGAGGACGAGAATTGCGAATAGTTCCAAGCGCCCCAGCATCATGAGGAACGTGAAGAGTAACTTTGCCGGAGCGGTAAAGTACGCATAGTTGCGAGTGGGTCCGACGATCCCGATGGCCGGGCCAATGTTGTGCAGCGTAGCGGCAACTGCGCCGGCAGAGTCGATGAGTTCGTTCGCCTCAGGCTGCTGGGCAGCCCGCCAAGTTTCGGCCGGTTCTATCGCCACCAAGGCGATCCAACTTGTCACGAAAATCATAGCCACGAGTCCAACATAAGTGAGAATCTGCCGCGTGAGATCTGGATCGGTGATTGACTCCCCGCCCAGGCGAATGTGTCGCACGACCGAGGGGTGATAAGCGCGCTCGAATTCGCGACCGATGATTTTCACAAACAGAATATGCCGAATAACTTTCATCCCACCGCCGGTGCTGCCCGCGCAACCGCCAACAAACATCAGAAAAATTAAGATCGCCCGAGAAGTATCACTCCAGAGATCAAAGTCGCTCGTGCCGAAACCGGTAGTGGTGACAATCGATACCACTTGAAAGAGAGAGTCCCGAAACGCTAGTTCAAGCTCGTCACCGGTGGAAAGAGTATCCTCGGGTGCGAAGTCACTGCGACCCCACATTCCGGCTACGATGATCACTGCCGAGGCAAGCAGAATAATCCCGACGTAGGTCTGCCACTCCACGTCGCGCAGGAGCGACATTGGTTTTCCTAGGCAGGCTAGGTAGATCAGCGTGAAGTTCGTTCCCGCCAACAACATGAACAGGATAACGGTGTACTCGATTAGTGGCGATTCGAATCCTCCTAGGCTGGTATCCAGGGTGCTGAAGCCCCCGGTGGCCATCGTGCCGAAAGAATGGCACGTGGCTTCGAACCAAGTCATGCCCTCCAACTTCAAGAGCACGGCCAGGAGGACATTGAGCGCAACGTAAATCCCAGCGAACGTCCATGCTGCGTGCTGCATACGCTCCTGGGAGCCCTCCTTGTTGGGACCCGGCATTTCAGCGCGCATCATTGCCTTGCCCGCTGAACCATGTCCGAGGATCGCCACGAACAACACAATAATGCCCAAGCCGCCCAAGAAGTGTGTACTCGAACGCCAGAAGAGCAGGCATCGCGGAACCCAGTCTGGGTTTTCAATCGCCGTGAGCACCGTTGCCCCGGTTGTGCTAAAACCAGATTGCGACTCGAACAAACAATCCGCGATGCCCATCGCGACCGGTTTCCCTTCGTCGCTGCGATACGCCACCCGACCAAGCAAGAATGGTAGCCCACCCAAGATGGTCGCCAGCACCCAACTTAAGCCAACAACGGCCATGGCTTCTTTGCGAAACAGGCTCTGGTCGTCCGACTTGTCGTCTCCGTACCTTCGCAAGCCCCACCCGACAATTGCACAAACGCACATCGAAGCTACCAGGGCCAGAAAGCCGTCTTTCTCGAATCTATCTTGGCCGGCACCGAAAGCCGGGAATGCCCACGGCAGGCTGAACGCCATCGTAGCGCCGATCAGCCAAGCAACCATTCCGAGCAAGCGGGCAACGAGAGGTAAGTTCATACGAGACGATGTTGGTTGTTCGGAATATTCAAGAGTACTGCTGAAAACTCAAAGCTTGAAGATGCTCACAAGAATCGAGAGCGGCCTACTCAAGCGTAGCCTACTCAAACAGGGCGACCGCCTCGGAATGAACCTCGTCGGCCAGAAGCACCACCACGGTATCACCGGCTTGCAGGTGATCGTCCGCGCCGGGAACGCTTGCATAACCTTCGCGTATGACCGCGGCAATCAAGCACTGTTCGGGAAGATTCAACCCGGCGAGCACATGCTCTGTGGCGAGTGACCCTTCGGCAACTTCCAATTCGAGGATACTCAGTTGGCTATCCACACTGAGCGGCGTTTTTGAAACGACGGCACCCGACGTTAAGTATCCGAGTACCTGCTTCGCAACAACTTCACGGGGACTGACAGTGTGATCAATGCCCAATTTGGAAACCACGTGTGCGTAATCCGGCCTGCCGACGAGCGACATCACTATTTTGGCACCAACGTCTCGTGCTTCGACGGCCGCCACGATGTTGGTTTCGTCATCACCCGTACAGGAAACAAAGACGTCAGCACTTCCGACTCGTTCCTCTTCGAGGTTCACGCGCCGCGTGGCGTCGCGATTAACCACCACAGTGTGCTTGAGATGTTCGGCAAGAAATTCGCAGCGTTCCCGATCGCGTTCCATGAGCACTACAGCTATCCGCGGGCCTTCTAGGGTAGCCGCCAAATGGTAACCCGTTTCCCCACCACCAGCGATCACAACGCCCAACTTGGTATTTGCTTTCGCGCAGAACAGTTCCTTGATATCTTCCACTTCAGTTCGCTTGCCGAGAATCGTGAGACGATCACCCGCCTGGATTTCGTCGCCGGCACCAGCAATCCACGTACGTCCGTCTCGTGCGATCGATCCGATGCGCACTCCGCGGGGCATGCTCAAGTCTTTGAGCGACTTGCCGATGCCAGTTCCCGAATCAGACACAAGCAACTCATGAACTTCCAGGTCGCCGCCAGAGAGGCTCTCTACAGCAACCGAACCGGGGTGACGGATTCGACGGGCGAGTTCCATCGCTGTAAGGTGCTCAAGACTCAGCAGCCGATCAATACCGAAATGTCGTTGATAGTCGAAGGTGCTTAGGTCACGAAATACGGGAGCATAGACGCGTGCGACAGCACGCTTGGCACCCATCGCCTTCCCCATGCTAGCGGCAACGATGTTTACTTCGTCGTCGCCTGTGACGGCGAGTACCAAATCGGCAGAGCCGATACCCGCCTGAAACAGTACCGAAGATTGCGAGGCTGAGCCAGTGATCGCACGAGCGTCGATTGTCTCA
The DNA here is from genome assembly GCF_007741515.1 of Adhaeretor mobilis. GTDB lineage: Bacteria > Planctomycetota > Planctomycetia > Pirellulales > Lacipirellulaceae > Adhaeretor > Adhaeretor mobilis. The sequence continues at coordinate 2,025,495 of NZ_CP036263.1, read as the reverse complement.
TTGAGTTGCTTGACGCGGTCGGCATTGGTATCAATGATCGTCAAACTGTGCCGGTGAAGGCACAGCAACGAAGAGATAGAACTTCCGACCGTGCCGGCACCAAGGACCACTATTCGCATCGCTAGCCTTCATCAAACCGGGGGGAGAGCTTTCGCGACGTTGCGAACCTCAGGAAGTCGCTGATTCTACGCATGCGGTAGGTTAGGCGAAAGGCACATTTGGCGATGCTTGCTATCTCGACCGGTGGTCTCAGGGGGAATAGCCCTACCAGCGCACTCCAATTTACTCCCTATCCCCTGGAATGGGGCAATGAGGAGGCACTCAGTGAGCGTCTGCGGGGTTGATGAGGGGACGCTGCTCCAGTGGCAAGTTCTCTACATCTGCCTGCCGCGTCGCATAACTAGCATACGCGTCGCGGAAATCGCTGTTACTACCATTGGAATCGACGATGTCCCAAAGTGGAAACGCATCCCCAATCTCTGGATCGCCAAGTTGCTTGTCGAGTTGAGCCAGCACTTTGTTGTACTTCTCAATGTACTCCATGATATCGCCACCTAACGCGGAGTCGGGCTCAATTTCTGGATGCTTGTCGAGAGCCGTTGCCCACAGGTCGAAGCTCTGCTCGTAGAGCTTCCTCGCTTCTGGAGGCGAACCTTCAGCGAACGCCTTCTCAGCATCGTGCGCTAACTTGCGGGCCTCTAGCACTTCCTTCGCCTGTTCGAACTCAGCTCGTGCGCCCCAAAACTCATACTGAACCACATCGCGGTTGGTACTGATGTAACGCGCGCGAGTCGCCGCTTCAGCGACTCGACCAGCCAGGCGGCGGGCTTCGGCGGCTTTCTCAGGGTTGGTGCGTGCGAGCTCTTGAGCGATCTTATCGTACGTAATATTCAATCGCTGGTTTGCAGCATCAGCGAGTTTCGACTGAGCCGGCGTGCGCTCTTCGATATTCACATTAAGCGCATTCTTCTCCTCGTCGGTTAACGAATCTTGAGCGGCCTTTAGCATACGCTGCGGCAAGCCCGGGTCGAGCGTATCAAGTTGCTTGCTCAGATCTTGGGCCTCCTCTTCCCAGCGTTCCAAATCCGCTAGCCTGATCAGCATGCCGTTGGAGGCGCGCATCTCCCTGCGACCGAAAGCATTCCACAACTCAGATGCTTTTTCCCAAGCGTCCTTCGCACGGCGGCCGAATACGCCCTCTTCCTCGATGGCGTCGGCATAGCTAATTTGCGAGCGAGCCGGTTTCTCAAAGAACGTCGTCGGGTTCTTTTGACCCAGGCTTTGCTTCTTCACATCGACGGCTTCAACGCCCTTCTCGTACCAAGTCTTTGAAACGAGCCAATTGTCTCGCTGGGTCGGCGGGCGATCTTCGGGGTGGAAGTCGTCGTCCGCTTTGAAGAGCTTGCGATAAAGCACATGCTCGTCCGCTCGTCCGATCTTGTTGCCAATGAACCACCCGATTTCGTCCAAGAGGTAGGGGCTATCGCGATTGTAATGGATGCCCTCTTTGAGGAAATCGATGCCGCGTTTTACGTAGTAGTAGCGGTCCTCAACCGCGTCGACTTCCACCGAGACGTTGTAGGTAATATTCCAGGCCTGATAGCGCCAGAACGAGATAAAGTAGGGCTGCAGGCGAGCCAACTGTCGGAGCGTTTCGTTGAGTGCGGTCCAGTCTTCGGTTTTCTTGTACTCGTTGGCTTTGTTCCACAGCCACGTGACGGCAATGCCCCGCATGCCGAGGGTTGCTAAGCGAATGGTTTCGCTAGCGGGGTCAATCTCGCCGAGATCTGCCTGCCCGAGATCGTACTCATCGCGAAGCTGGGCCAGTTTTCCGCCACGATTGCCCTGCGAGGTTACCGCGGGAGCACCTAACAATGCGATGGGAACCAACAGCATGGCGATTGCCAAGCCATAACCAACTTTGCGATAGAAAGAGCTACGTCGATTCATCGAGCTACCTCACGAGTTCTCAACAGGAAGTAGCCGAGAACGGAAAACGCCACGACGTAACCGCCGCAGATGGTCAGGTCTTGAAAAATACGGTCCCAGGGCAGATTATACCCCTCGGCGGCGTAATTGGAGGAATCGAGATACTGGAAGTCTGGAAGAATTTGCCCGACGCCCCACATCAAAGGCCTCGATATGAAAGTATCAATGAACTGGACAATCATCACGCCCCAGGTTTGGTCGAGCTGCGAAACCACATTCGCCTGCGTACCCATTCGCACTAGCGCCTCGGCCGGTCCGCCGCCGTAGGCTTGATCGGTCGCAATTTCTAGAAACTTCTCGCGGAAGATTCCCAAAATAATGAAAGAGGCTGTGAACATCATCGCCACCGGACCGCTGACGAGCGTGCTGATCACCACGCCCACAGTGATGACAATGACCATCTGAATCCAAATGCTCAGATGAACTTTGATGAAGTTCATCAGCGTAGAGCCGTCTGGCTTGCTGATGTAAAGGTCCGCTTGTGCGAAACCGAAGTACTGTCCTCGTTCGGCGCACTTCACGAGTATCTCAAGGCGGCCATCTTCGGTAGTGAGATCGTCCAGCAGATCGATGGGCTCGCCCTCCGGCGTCACCTGCGCTCTCGAAGGGAACATTTCGTCGATTTGCGAGTCCTTGGCATAGAACGGCTCGGGGTCGCTAACCGCTGTTGTCTCCGGATTGCGAAATTGAATGGTGCCAGAGATGGGCTGTCCGATCGTGCCTTTGTGCGTCTTGAATACTCGTACTTTCAAGGCAATCGGCAACACTTCCCCAGATGCTTCGCCCTGGTCGTTCCTCGACTCCTCGAATGTCGCTGCCGAGATATTGCTAAAAGTCCAGATAGCCGTCGCGAGTGTGTTCCCATCGATAAAGCTGCGGTAGGTCCATTCGCTACCAACGCTAATGCCGCGAGCCTTCTCTACGCCTGTGCGATCAACAAATCGCAACTTGCCGTAATCTGGCTGACGAGCTCTGAGGAAACCGACAGCAGGCCGGACGGTGATTCGACCCTCAGAGTCGATATCCAAGGGGTGATAATGGCCGTTCTCTGTGAGGGCGATACCCTGATTGTCACTATCGACCTCGATGCGATGACGATGCCCAGCGGTGTTTGTTGTGCGGCCCGTACGGCCTTCGTCTTCTCCCTCGGTACTGGTCTGCCGCTCGATGCTATCGGCTTCGACTTGATGCACGTGGCCCAACGAGCGTGTTACAAAGACATAGTTGCACAATCCCATGGCTACCAGAAGAAATGTGCCAACCACCGTAAAACCAAGAATGCGACCGAGGATGATCTCACCAGCACGTACCGGCTTGGTGACAACCGTGTAGATGGTTTTCGATTTAAAATCACCTGGCAGGCTAAAGGCGCTGATGAGCAGTGCAATGAGCAGCACGAGGCCCGTTGTGGCAGAAAGCACGAAGCTTAAATATAAGCGTGCAGGGTCGGGGTGTTCAACGCTCAGAAACCAAGCGGCGAACAGCAGCAGAACTACGTACACGACCAGCGCGATGAGAATACGCCGTCGCCAGGCTTCCTTCATAGCTAGCTTGGCGAGTGCCCACACGCGTCGAGGGGAGGTGGCAGCTAGTTCGGCGATGCCACTCTTGAGCGTCTTAAAAACTCGATCGCCAGCTTGCAGAAGGCCTGTGAAGAACCCTCCGCGCCGCTCTGCCCTAAGAAGAGATACCACGTACCCCAACAAGATGGCGAGAACTGCGAAGCCGGCGCAAACGGCAAAGAATCGTGGCAACGCCCCGAAGTTACTGCCGCCAGTGCCCCAGAGCAGCCACTGGAGGTACGGATAAATTTCGCGTTCGAGAACCATGAAGACAACGTATTAAAAATAAGCGTGTGGTAGGACGAGTTAATCAGTGAAGCAGGCTAGTCGGCGGTTGCGACCCCGCCGGTCTTGTTGTCATCGGCCCCCTCAATACTCGCTCGACGACCTGGACGTGCCTCACTATCGCGCACGATCTTTAGGAACAGGTCTTCGAGGGTGGTCGTCGGATTGTTCATCTCCAAGAGCTCGCCGTGATGCCGGGCGATTACGTCACGCAACTCTTGCTGACACTCGCCAGTGAGCCCCTTCGCACGCAGTTGAGTGACATCCGCCACGGTAAGGAGCGTATCGACTCGCCCCAGTTCCTTCAGTTCACCCTGGTGGAGAATCGCAATGCGATCGCACACATCCTGCACGTCAGCCAGCAAGTGGCTGCACATCACAACCGTTTTACCTTCCGCTTTGAGTCGCAAGATCATGTCTTTCATCTCTCGTGTACCAATGGGGTCGAGGCCACTGGTTGGCTCGTCGAGGAGAATCAATTCGGGATTGTTAATCAGCGCTTGGGCCAGCCCGATGCGGCGAGTCATACCCTTGGAGTATTCCTGTAGCTGGCGTTTGCGTGCCCGATCGAGTCCCACCATCTTGATGAGTTCGTCGATACGCTGCTCGCGTACATCCGCCGGCATATCGAACAATCTGCCGTAGAAGTCGAGCGTCTCTTCCGCGTTGAGGAACCTGTACAGATACGACTCTTCAGGGAGATAGCCGAGCCGCTCGTTCTTACTTACGTCAGAAGAGTCCTTGCCGAAGAGCAATGCTTCGCCCTCGGTGGGAAACAACAGGCCGAGCAGCAACTTGATGGTGGTTGTCTTGCCGGAACCATTGGGCCCGAGCAGACCGAAGACTTCCCCCTTCCTGACTTCGAGGTCGAGCGACTTGAGAGCCCGCACTTTTTGTCTGCCCCAGAAATCGCGGTACACCTTGCTCAGGGCGCGCGTCTGAACGACGATTTCTGAGCTGGCGGTTTCTGCGCCGGCGGTCTCTGCACTGGTTGCTTCACTCATAAGGATGCTTCGATCAAGTGGTGGGTGAGACAAATCTGCTTGAGTACTTTGATGTAGTTTCGAAAATGTCGCAGCGTGACGCCATCCAGGAGAACTGGCGAGCATTCCCAGTGAGCATGACAAGGGAACCACTCTGCTTGCGGCAACACACAACTGTGTTGAAATCACTTGCGCAACTCAGTGTCATGCGGTCCAGTCGGAGCCTACAATTCTCTTCCTGGCAAGTATAAATCCTCGAATCGCACTCAACAAGGATGCCCCGAGGACTGAGCCGCTGAAAAGATGGCCTGCGAGGGCACCTAATCGGCTTACCTTCGTCGGAATTGGCGCGGAGGCTGAGCTTGGGCACTGGGTAGCGATTGTGACGCCGCTGCGGGCGTAGCTTGAGAGAGCACACGCATCTTCAGGTCATCCACTTGGGCCATTCCGGCCCCTCCGAGTGCTATGGTGAGGTTCATGGGGCCGTCTTCAGGTGCCACACGCAAGATACGAAAAGCCCTCCACGAAGGGCTCTGCTGGATGCGCAGTGCGGAGCTCTCGCCTCCCAGAGAATCAAAAATCAGCAATTCCGCTTGCACCCCCAGCGGTTGTTGAGGCACGCGGAGCCTGCCGGTGATCTCCACCAACTGCCCCCCACGAATCGGCAGGCCTGGAGAAGTAACCCAGACCGGTGGTGTTGCGGCTGGGGTGAGTTGGCTCTCAGGCAGTGTTGGACGACACTCCAGCTCAAGACAGTAGTTTCCTTGGACAGGCGCTTCACCCGAAAGGCGAACCGAAGTCGTAAGACCCTCACTCTCGTGCTGAAGATGCCTCCACCCGGAGCCCATCAGTTCCTCCAAACTCTCAAACTGGCCGGCCGGTAAGTGCCGAGGTTCTGCAGTAGCAGTGCTCGCCGAACGGCTGAGCTGATTGATCGCGGTGAGAGTCGACCAGCGTGGCAGCCAAGGGTATTCGCCCGTAGGCGACTCGCCGGTGACGCGTCCCGCAAGCTGATCGGCTAGCGTTTGTAGCAGGCTCTCTGCCTGCGCCAACGAAGCCAGCGAAGTGGCATACTTGCTCTCTTGCCGCTGTGTGTCGCTGCGTGTGACGAGCGTGGTAATGTGCTGCAAGGTTGGTTGCAGAGCCCGCGGGTCGGCGACCGTTCTCGGCAACTCGTGAATTGCTCGCGTGGCTGCTGCAAGTTCAAGCCGCGCGAGGTCAAGTCGCAGTTTTGTGGCGCGCGCGGCATGTTTTCTCAGATAGCCGCCGACTTGTGCGACCGCTCGTGGGTCCTGCGTCATCAGCAATAGGGCATCGCTGGGCAACAAGTCGATCGTGACTTGTACGCCGCCAGTCACGCGCTGCGTTCTTAAAATTTTCGGGCCACTCCAATCCAACAAGTAAGCATCAATCGACTCCGGCACTCCAGGCACCAGGAAGGAAACAGGCGATTGAGAACTCACTGGCGGCGCACTGTCGAGTCGTCCGCTCCAATGAACTGGTGCGAGCAAGTAGGATCGCTCGGTATCCAAAGTGATCGCACTAAGGTTTGGTTGCGATGAACGCGCAGAACCAGGTTTGCCTGAGCGCAGCCAGGGCTCTGCCAATCCGAGACGTAAATTGGCTAGCTCCACGATGGCAGCACGCTTTTTCGTTTCCGGCGATGCACTCGCGAGGCTTTCCCTGGACTCGAAGTAGAAGCCCCGAGGACGACAGCCTAGTGAGGCGAATGCTATTTCGGTCATTTCACGATAGTCGACCGCCCCGCCCTGCGACCCATTGAGCGCAGTCAACTGCTTCATTTGGCCTTCGGCGTACTGCGTGTTGAGCTTCAACCAAAAACGACTTCCCGGGCAAGCATGTCGTTGTTGTCCGTTAAGCCGCAATGAAAAATCACTGAGCGACGACGTAGAGCCCGCCTGGCCATGGCCAACTAAAAGTAAATCGCTAACGCGACTCGCCTGCCGCAAATTTGTGTGCGGTCGCAAAAGAGTTTCTCGCCCTGCAAGCGATTCAAAGCGGCTAAGTTCTTCTTTTTGCTGAACAAGGGCATCGATCTGGTCGCGGCGCGATAAGTCGGCCATATCCCAAAGGAGGACGCCATCGTAACGACTGGTGATCCCGTGCTGCGTCATTTCACCAATCGAAGGAGGCGGGCAAACCAAGTACAGGCCTGCTTCACGCGCTTCGCTCAGTTCGTCAGACGTGGGAAGTCGATCGAGGCTGGCGGCATCGAAACCTAGCGAGCGAACTAGCTGAAACGGTTCGCCCTGCCATTGGAGTACCCGCGGAATGCTTGGTCGCGCGGGCAATTCGCCCCTGATTGCTTCCCCGTGGCTCGCTAGCTTGACTCGACTCGTATCCGCCGTCACCCCGGGGCGCGTTTTGAGCACGCCATAAAGGGCGACTTCATCCACAACTAGCTCAGTAGCGCCGGCTGCTCCTGGTGTGAGAATCACCAATTGCTGCAACACCGCTCCACGCTCGTCGATCAGCTGCCCATACTTGGCTCGCGAAACTCTTGCTTGGCGGGCAAGCTCTCGCGATAGGTCGCGCAGCTCTAGTCGCTCCCAAAACGGCCCTTGAGAATGCGTTTCCCCCACGAGCAGCAGCTGGAAGGGTTTGCCGGTCTCCGGGTTCTTGGTGCGCGGCAATGTCACTCTTGCAGCCAGTCTTATGCCCGGTCGATTGCAACGCAGCCATACAGAAATGGCTAATTCATCGATGACCGTCGCCTGCGGCAGCTGATAAACGATCTCAGCGGTTTGGCCGGGCGGGGCGGATATTTGAATCCGTTCGGCGACGCTATCTTTTCGCCCGCCATTTTCGATAAGGCTCTGGCTTAGTAGTCGCACGTTCTCATCGGCGTTGGCCAATCGCAGCGTCGGTCGACTGCCCGCCATGTCGTCGAGCAGTGCAGGCGAATCCGCAAAGACCTGATTGACGGAGATTGCCGTGAGCATTCCCACAGCAACCACCACCTTGCCGATCAATGAAGACCAGCAACCACTGATTGTGGTGAGGAATCGCAACGAAGCGTCACTCTGGGATTTCGCTTGGCCCATTTCGAAGGCGACTTTTCACAAAAGGCGGTTGGGAACAATCTTACGCTGCGCTGCGTAGCCATTAGTAGTTACCCACGTTGCATTACTGCAACATGGCTGAGGCAGCTCGTTATTCTCGTAAGTCGTGCTTGTATCAAGCCTTGCGTCCGATATCCAGATCAATTTGAGGCGTGAGCTCACCATTGGTAGTAAACACAAGCGAGTCGGCTGCCAAATGCTTGATATGATGCAAGTCACTACGTTACAATGAGTTGCGTTGGGAAACAGAGTAGCTAGGGCGGGTTTCGGTACGCGGCGTGCTTTTCTAAGCCAACATCAAAACTCGTCACTTGGAGAAGCACCATGAGTCACATGCCCTCGTCCGCTGCCACTGAAGTTCAGGTGCCAGCCGATCTCGAAAAACTTGCCGCTGCCATTCAGGCATTGCCCGAGCCGTACGCTAGCCAGGTTGCTCCCTTGGTGGATGCTGTCGTTGAAAGCACAAAACGTCGCCGCCGGATACTCTCACTAGTGCAAGATGCTCTGAGCCAGCTTCGCTTGGATATGAAATACTTGATGTTCGATTTGGAAGCGACTCGCCGAGAACGCGACGAGTATCGCGTGAAGCTTGAAGATACCGAAAACTGAGCAGCGACGTATCCAGTATCTACTACCTTCCCTAGCTGGTGAGTATGGGGCGCTAGGGCAGAGTAGCTTCGGTATGGTATCCTTGATTGTTCACTTACTGATTTTGAATTCAATTCGCCTAAGTTCTCAACAGAGGCAGGACCAGCACCTTGCCTTGGGGGAGTAGTGAGCTGACAGGCAGGCTTATTGTGGGACTTGCAGCACGCTATGGGCACACTGACGGCTGAAAAACTTGCCCAACGTGCGATCGACGTTGATGTCGTCACGGAGTCCGACCTCCGGAACGTGTGGAGTGAATTCGGCACGCGCAATGTCGAGCTTGAACCCTTCAAGCAATCATTACTTCGCAGCGGCCTGCTGACGAATTATCAGCTTGATCGACTGTGTGAAGGACTCCGCACCGGCTTCTATTACGGCGACTACAAAGTCCTCTACGGAGTTGGAGCGGGCACGTTTGCGCGAGTGTTCCGTGCAACGCACAAAGTTACGGGCGAACAGTTTGCCATCAAGGTGCTTCGCAAACGCTACAGCTCAATCCCCGATGAGGCCGAGCAATTCCGTCGCGAGGGAGAACTCGGCATGCAGCTGAAACATCCTAACATCGTGGCGATCCACGAGGTGTTCTCGAAAGGAAGCGTCCACTATCTCGTCATGGATTTTGTCGAAGGCCGCAATCTGCGCGACTTCTACAAGGTACGCGGCAAATTCGAACCACTGGAAGCAACACGCATCCTGATCGATATGGTTACCGGGCTTCACTACTCCTTTCAGCAGGGCGTGTCGCATCGTGACTTAAAGATGTCCAACGTCATCCTTTCGAGCGATGGACAAGCAAAGCTCTTGGATTTTGGCCTGGCAGGCCAGGGGGGTATGGACGCCGAAGACTCGAATCCGCGTACGATCGACTACGCGGGGCTCGAGCGTTCTACCAATGTGCGCAAGGACGATGCTCGCAGCGACATCTTCTTCGTGGGCAGCATCTACTACCAATTGCTAAGTGGGGTCGCCGCGCTGAGTGAAACTCGCGAACGGGCACAACGCCTGAGCAAGAGTCGATTCAAAGACATTAAAGCGATCGGCATTGTGGCACCCGATGTGCCAATCGCCTTGGCACGCGTCGTCTCCAAAGCCCTGGAATTTGAACCCTCGCGCCGCTACCAAACGCCTGGCGAGATGCTGGCGGACTTGAAACTGGCCCATAAGAGGGTAGAGGATGGTGTCGGTAGCTCTCCTGCCAACCAACAAGAAGGCAAGAAACTCGAGGGGCATGACGACCAAGGGGAGTGTCGCAAGCTCATGATCGTCGAATCCGACGTGAAAATGCAGAACCTGTTTCGAAAATTATTCAAAACGTGCGGATATCGCGTGCTCGTGACGAGTTCGCCTGATCGCGTGTTTGAGAGCCTCTACAACGACGCGAGTAGTATCGACCTACTGCTGATTTGCACAGGCGAAATTGGTCGAGAGTCGCTCGATGCGTTCAATCGTATAGGGCATGAAACGGCGACGAAAAGCCTGCCGGCAGTTCTGTTGCTCGGCGATCAACATGCCGATTGGGCTGGGGAAGTCGAAATCGCGCCGCACCGTATTCTGCTTCAGATGCCTGTGAAATCAAAAGAGCTGCGTGTGGCCCTCTTGAAAGCTGCCCGGGCTGTCGCTCCTGCGAAGTAGCTAGCTGCTTGAACAGTTACTTGCCTCAGCCTGGGTGATTTTATCAATGCGCCGCTGGTGGCGACCTCCTTCGAACTCAGTTTCCACCCATACTTCAACCATACGTTCGACGATACGTGGGCTGAGCATGTCGGCCGACAGACAGAGCATATTAAGGTTATTGTGGCGACGGCTGATTTCAGCAGTCACCTCGTCAGTGCAGGTCGCGGCGCGCACTCCTTTGAATTTATTGGCTGTAATCGCCATGCCGATGCCCGTACCGCAAATCAAAATGCCGCGATCGGCTTCCCCCTCGCTCACTTTGCTGGCAGCGACAACGGCGAAGTCAGGGTAGTCGACCGCCTCCTGGGAGCACGTGCCAACATCTTCTACCTCATGTCCCTTGGATTGCAGAAGGGCGGTGAGTTTCTCTTTTAAATGGAATCCTCGGTGGTCGCTTCCGATGACAAAACGCATGGCGTGGACCTCCCTATAATTTGGTTGAAGCTCAGTGTTACAGTAATTTTTCGACTTGGTGATTCGGTGAAACCGATATCCGTCGAGACGGGATTAGCTAACTCAACTCCGCCACGATTTCTTCGACTCGCTCGCCCAAAGCTTGTTCAATTTGTGCTGCGCAACGACGGTAAACATCCAGAGGCGCCCCTATCGGATCGCTCACATCGCCACCGTCTACTCGTAGGGTCTTCGTTCTGGAATCGGCTTGAGGCCAGGTCCGCAGAATTGCCTCGCGGTGTACGTTGGTGAGCGTGAGGATTAAATCTGCTTCGTTCACTAAGTCCTGAACCAAGGGTTGCGACCGATGACCGGAGATGTCCATTCCTTGCCCTTTGAGCACATCTACCGCTTCGGGAGAAGCGGCGGATCCCGGGGAGGCTGCTACCCCAGCCGACCCAATTCTCAGACCACGAGACTCCAACTCCTCAACCGTGCAAGCGAGTTTCTTGGCTATCAGTCCCTTCAAAATAGCTTCTGCCATCGGACTTCGGCAAGTGTTGCCAGTGCAAACCAGTAGAATGAGCATGCTAGAGTATCTTTCTAAAGCCGATTGAGGGACCACTCCCTCTCTTAAACACCGCCAACCATGCGCATCCGCTGCGATCACGGTACTCGGCTGACCGTAGTGGCACGGCCCGTCGTTCAGCACGAGGCTAACATAATCGCTGAGGTTCTTTGCTGCTTCCTCTCCAGTGACGGCTGCTGGCTGTCCACTGAGATTCGCACTCGTGAATGCCAACGGGCCGGATAGCATCCTCAACACGTCATGAATCACTGGGTGCGACGGCACTCGAATGCCCACGCGGCCTTCCGAGGAAACTGCCTGGAGAACCTGCGGATGAAGATTTTGAACTAAACTGCCATCTTCACCGTGGGACATTACCAGTGTAATCGGGCCCGGCCAACAACGTCGAGCTAGCCTTTGGGCTATGCCAGACATTCCAGTAATATAGTCCATTGCATCGTCGTAGCTCTTCATCGCCAGTGCCAGCGGCGAGTCCCGTGGGCGCCCCTTGGCGGCATATATCCTATCTACAGCCGCTGGACACTGCACACTAGCGGCCACACCGTAAACGGTCTCGGTGGGAAACACCACCAGTTTCCCCTCTGCCAGCGTCTGGACGGCGCGATGTACCAGATCACGTCGATCGCTCGCCTTCCGTAGATTGATAACCAAAGGCGGCATAGACGACGAACGATTACTGAAATAAAGGAAGTGTCTGTCAGATGACAGCCAGTGGACCTCAGGCAACAATACTTGCAGGCCTAATCCACCTATCTCTGATAAGCTTAGGCGAGACCCTGAATATATCGGCTGCTTTTCCTTACGGTCAAGCAGTAGCCGAAACCTACCAATCAAACCACAGATTAAAAATTTGAATCAGCCGCTAGAGGTTTACCTACGGTTCCTGCCATTCCTCATACCCCAAAATCGGACGCTAACGCGTTGCCGCTGATCGAAGTGAACTCTAAATGCCCTACCGGACCAGCTAGTCAATCGAAGAGAAGCTGCGCAATTTGGGCACTGGCGTTAGTCATTGTTGGTTTGGGCGGCTGCATTCAAAGCGAGCGCGAGCCCGGAACCGGCCGTGTCGAAGCAGTTTGGGGAAAGCAGGGTATCTCTGCGGGCGATTTGCAGAAACCGCGAGCCGCGGCAATCGACTCCGCGGGGAATCTCTACCTCGTGGACATGACTGCCCGGATTCAGGTTTACGATCCAGAAGGCAATTTCCTAAGAGGTTGGAAGACACCCGCGTCCATAAATGGCCGCCCCTCTGGGTTGAGCTTCGATCACCAGGGCCGCTTGTTGGTGGCCGATACCCATTATTTCCAAGTTCTCAAATACACGCCCGACGGAGAACTACTTGAGGAGCAAACCCTCGGTGGAACCAAGGGAGAAGCGCATGGTGAATTCGGATTTGTGACTGATGCGGTGGAAGACTCCCAGGGCAATCTTTATGTCGGCGAGTATGGCACGAACGATCGCATCCAAAAGTTTTCACCCGAGGGTGAGTTTCTTCTGCAGTGGGGCGGGCATGGCGAGGAAATGGGGCAATTCCGCCGCCCGCAAAACTTAACCGTCCAAATAGGCACGCCCGAGGGCGACCGCATCTGGGTCGTTGATGCCTGCAATCATCGCGTGCAAGCATTTGACACCAAAGGGGAATTGCTCACCAGTTGGGGAACCGAGGGCAGCAAGCCGGGCGAGTTGTATTATCCGTACGATTTAGTTCTCGACGACGAGGGCAACCTTTACATCTGCGAATACGGCAATCACCGCGTGCAAAAGTTCACGCCTGAGGGCAAGTCACTCGGCATATGGGGCACCCACGGGCGTGAGTCTGGTCAACTAAACAATCCGTGGGCATTAGCATTAGATCAAAAGGGGCGGCTGTTCGTCGTTGATTCCAACAATCACCGAGTGCAACGGATCCGTTTCTAGAGGCCAATTACCCCACAATGGATGCAAAGACCGCCAAGATTCGAATCGAGTATTGGCCGAGTGAGCTTGTATAGCTCTGCGGGCGGCAGTCACTCATTATTTCTTGCTTTAATTTCCAACCCTTCCGCATTGTTCTTACGTCAGCAGAATGTTCAGCATTTTAGTGAGAGACGGTCGCCTACTGAATCTCTTGGCGATCTTTGCATCCTTGGCGGTTAAAAACAGGCTGAGAGCGTTCACCAACTTGCCAGCAAGTTCGCTACAATAGACGCACATGTTCGAGCATAGTCTTACCTTCGATAGTCCTGGCTATCTGCTATTCCTAGCGGTTATTCCGCTGATGTGGTGGCTAGGATATCGCAGCCTGGCAGGGCTGGGACGCTGGCGACGTTGGGCCGCACTAACGCTGCGTACGCTCGTCGCGTTGTTGATCATCTTCGCACTGGCCGATGTGCAGTACCAACGGCGTAGCGACCGTCTCTCAGTCATCTATCTTCTTGACCAATCACTGAGCATCCCCGGCGAACAGCGCGAGGCGATGCTTGACTATGTGAAGGCTTCGCTAGAGAACAATCGGAACACGGCCCGAAACGATCGCTACGCAGTGGTCGTGTTCGGTCGAGACGCAGAGGTCGAAGTTCCGCTGGTCGATGTGAACATCCCGATCGGTCGCGTCGAGAGCCTGCTCGATCCAGAATACTCTGACGTCGGCACCGCCATTCAGCGTGCGCAAGCCATCTTCCCTCATGACGCTGCTCGTCGTATTGTGCTGGTGACCGACGGAAATCAAAACCTGGGCGACGCGTATCGCGAAGCGCGAGCCGCAACCGACGCTGGCACAAGCCTGTGGGTCGTGCCTGTGATGATCGCCCCGCGGAGTGAAGTGGCTGTCGAGAAAGTCGATTTGCCCTCAGGCGTGCGACGTGGGCAACCTTTCGAGATGCGTGTCGTGCTGAGTAACGACGATCAATCAACCGAAGGTTCTGGCAGTGGTGGCAAACCGGTCCGGGGCAAGCTGATAATCACGCGCAGCGCGGGCGATCGCACTGAAATTGTCACTGAAGACACCGTAGAGATCCCGCCCGGCAAGCGCGTGTTCTCCATTTCAGAGAAGATCGACCAACCCGATTTCTACACGTACACAGCGCGCTTCTCGCCTGAAAATACTGCCGATGATGGGATGACACAAAACAATCGCGCAACCGCATTCTCACACGTGCGGGGCAAAGGACACGTGTTGCTGATCGAAAACTGGGAAACACCTGGCGGCTTCGACACGATGGCCAATCGGCTGCGAGAGAAGGATATCGAGGTGACTCTACGCGGCAGTGACCGGCTGTTCACTTCGCTTGCAGAACTACAACGCTACGACGCAGTGATTCTCGGCAATGTGTCGCGCAGCTCGGGCTCCGATGCGGACAACGTGGCCAGTTTCAGCGACGATCAGATTGAAATGCTCGTGAGGAATACACGCGAGCTGGGTTGCGGACTAGTCATGATCGGCGGACCAGATACCTACGGAGCCGGCGGTTGGAACGGTACGGAACTGGAGAAGGCCATGCCGGTCGATTTTCAAATCAAGAGCGCGAAGGTGGTGCCCGTTGGGGCGTTGGTGCTCATGATGCACGCCGGCGAAATGCCCGACAGCAACTACTGGCAAAAACGCATCTCGGTGGAGTCGATCAAACTGCTCGGCAATCGCGACTTCTGCGGCATGGTGCAGTGGAACGGTAGCGACCAATGGCTGTGGGGCCAGTCCAAGGGCGGCCTGCTGCGGACCGGCCCGAACAGGAAAATGATGCTCGCCCGCGTCGATCGCATGGCCATCGGCGATATGCCCGCCTTCGATGGCGCGATGGCGATGGCTGCCAAAGGATTCGCAGGGCTACCCCCGGGGGAAGTCTCCGTGAAGCATATGATTATCATCAGCGATGGCGATCCTACACCGCCGAAAAACTCTACCATCCAGGCGCTCATCAAACAAAAGGCGAAAGTTACCACGGTTGCCGTTCGCTCGCACGGCGCTCTAGGTAGCAAGACCATGCAAGACATCGCCAAGCGAACCGGCGGCAAGTATTACGCCGTAAGCAGCGCGAAAGCCCTACCCAAGATTTATCAGAAAGAAGCTCGCCGCGTTTCTCGTCCGTTGGTTTACGAACCCAAGCCGCCGGTTCAGCCGTACGAAGTCACCCAACACGACATACTTAAGGGAATCGACATCACGACGATTCCGCCCATCAAAGGTTACGTACTGACTACCATCAAAGAGAACCCGTTGGTCGAAGTGATCTTGCGCGCGCCCAAGCCAGAGATGGAAAAAAACGCTACGGTCCTTGCTAGCTGGACCTACGGCGCGGGCCGCTCCGTGGCGCTTACCACTGATGCTGGGGCACTGTGGACAGACGAGTGGACTGCCTGGGACGGCTACGACAAACTGTTCAGCCAAGCGGTGCGTTGGGCCATGCGACCTACCGGCGACACGGGCAACTACAACGTGGCCACGGATGTTCGTGACGGCAAGACGCAGATCATCGTCACTGCGCTCGATGCCCAAGAGGAATTCCTCAACGATCAATCGATGTCTGCCACGGTAGTCACGCCTGATCGCAAACCGCTACCCGTGCGCATCGAACAGACTGCCCCCGGCCGCTATGTTGGCGAATTCGACTCCGAAGAAGCTGGCAGCTACCTAGTGGTTGTGAACCCGGGCCCAGGCAAAGCGCCGATTCGCACCGGCGTAAACATCGGCTACTCGGCCGAGTATCGCGACACAGAGACCAACCTCACGCTGCTAGAGTCGCTCGCAGACCTCCAGGCTGGAGACGGCCCCGTGGGGGAACTCCTCGAGGGCGGGCTCAACGATGTTTCCACGAGTAGCGACGATGGCTCCGCGCCTAACCCATTTAGGTTCGACTTACCGCCCGCAGTGGCGAATCAATCGATCTGGCCCTGGCTTGTTGTATTGGGGAGTTGCCTATTCTGGAGCGACATCTTCATCCGCCGTGTGCAGCTGAACCTTGAGTGGCTGAAACCTGTATGGCTGAAGGTCACCAACTTTGTGCTCCGTCGCCAAGTAGAGGCGCCCGTGCCTGAAACGATGTCCCGCCTGAGAAGTCGCAAGCAGGAAGTCGGTAAACAAATTGCTAGCCGACAAGCTTCAACGCGATTTGAGGAACCTGAGAGCGAGCAAGCTGCGGACAAATCGGCAACAGCAGCTTCCACAGGCCCTCAAGCTACTGAAGCGGTTCTGAAGCCCGCCGCGGCGAAACCGCAAGCGATGGGGCAAGATTCAAAAGAGGACGAGGGAATTTCGTATACTGAGCGACTCCTTAAAGCGAAGAAGCAAGTTTGGCGGGATCGTGACCAGGACAAAGACAACAGGTAAATCATTTATCGAAAGAAGTTTATCCAGCTATCTGTTCGTAGTCCCACCTTCAGTCGGAACTACAAACAACCGGGTGCTACCTATCAACGCATAACTCTGAAGAGAAACCTATGAGCGACGCAGCGAAACTTGAACAACAAGCCGAGCAGTTTGCCCAGCGATACAAAGCGGTGCGCGAAGAAATCGGCAAAGTGATTGTCGGCCACAGTGACATCGTCCACGGCGTGCTGACCTGCCTGTTTGTGGGTGGACACTGTTTACTGGAAGGCGTGCCGGGCTTGGGGAAGACTCTGCTCGTGAAGACGCTTTCGCAGACGCTCGATCTCGACTTCTCGCGCATCCAGTTCACGCCCGACTTGATGCCGGCTGATATTCTTGGCACGAATATGGTTGTCGAAACGCCCGAGGGAGGTCGCGAGTTCCAGTTTCAAAAAGGGCCCATCTTTACGCAGATCTGCCTGGCGGACGAAATCAATCGAGCCACGCCAAAGACCCAATCGGCCATGCTCGAAACGATGCAGGAAAAACGCGTGAGCATCGCTGGCAAAGTGTTTCCTATGGAGCCGCCCTTTTTCGTCATGGCAACGCAAAACCCGCTGGAGCAAGAGGGCACCTATCCGCTGCCTGAGGCGCAGCTCGACCGGTTTTTCTTCAAACTGATCGTTGGTTATTCTGGCAGAGAAGAACTCGCCACGATCATTGATCGCACTACTCGCGGCATAGTAATCGAACCAGAGAAAGTCATGGACGGCAAAGAGATCGTCGAGTGGCAGCAACTGGTCCGGCAGGTAATCGTCGCTCCGCACGTGCAGGATTACATCGTGAGGCTCACGCTCGCCACGCACCCCGAAGGCCCGTTCGCACAGCCTGCCACGAACAAGTACCTCCGCTGGGGCAGCAGCCCACGCGGTGCGCAGACGATCACGCTGGCCGCGAAAGTCCGAGCGCTGCTCGCCGGCCGTTTCAACGTCAGTTTCGACGACATCCGCCGCGTGTTCCTGCCGGCTTTGCGTCATCGCGTGATTCTCAACTTTGAGGCCCAAGCCGAGGGTATCGAGACAGATGCCGTGCTGATAGACATCCTCAAGCACGTGCCCGAGAAAGCGGACGATGCCTCAGCAGCTTAGATTAACGGTCTTTGAGACCGTTTAGCTTTGAACCAAAGAGGACACGGAGAGCACGGAGGAAGAATGAGCTCTATTAAATAGACATCGAGGCCAATCCGCCGCAACCGCGTTTTTCAGTGTGTAAATTATTAATCCGAACTTCGTGCTCTTCGTATCCTCCGTGGTTCAAATAACTAGAGCTTCAGTCTTGTAGAACTATGCCCACTGCCCCCGAATCTGAACTGCTGACCCCCGCGCTGCTTAATCAGCTCGAGCGATTGGAGTTGGTCACGCGTAAGATATTCCGCGGGCAACTCAAAGGAGAGCGCCGCAGCAAGCGCAAGGGGCAGAGCGTGGAGTTTGCTGACTTTCGCAATTACGTCGCTGGAGACGATCTACGGTTGCTGGATTGGAATCTTTACGCAAGGCTCGACAAGCTGATCATTAAGCTGTTCCAGGAAGAAGAGGACCTGCACTTTTACACGCTCATCGATGCCAGCATGTCGATGGACTTTGGCGATCCCAGCAAGCTGCAATACGCCAAACAACTGGCCGCCGCAATGGGGTTCATTGGCCTCGTGCGGGCAGACCGAGTGCGCATTGAAACGCTCGGCCAACAAGCGCGTGAGCGCACGCCCGTGCTGCGTGGGCGGCACAATGTTTGGCGCATGCTGGAGCAGCTAGAGAACATTGAAGCTGGCGAGACGGCCACGCTTGCGGAGGGCGTGAAGAATTTCTGCCTGCGGAATTCGGGCCGTGGTATCGTACTGCTGCTGAGCGACATGATGGATAAGAGTGGCTACGAGCAGGCTCTGCGTTATTTTATGTCGCACGACATGGACTGCTACGTCATTCAAATCCTTTCGCAGGAAGAGCTGGAGCCGGACGTGAAGGGCGATTTGAAGCTGGTCGATTGTGAGGATGCCGACGAGGCCGAAATTACTGTGAGCGCCCCACTATTGGCCCGTTACGATCGCACGCTGAAAGCCTTCACTGGTGGTGTGCAGGAATTTTGCAACCGTCGTGGGATGAACTACTTGCTGGCCAATACGCAGACGCCGGTGGAGCAGTTGGTCGCTCAGCACTTGCGACGACGTGGCTTGGTGCGTTAAGCCCTTTGTTCTTGAACCACAGAGAGCACGGAGGTTCACAGAGGGAACAGAAGAATGGGACGCGGGTGTATGCAAATTCGACGAATTCAGGCAGATCGATTGAGAGTCTTGCAATTTGGCTATGTAGAAAGAACCCTAGAGGATCACCCTGGAATCAGAAATGTAGATAATCCGTCCGATCTGCGTTCATCCGCGGCTCCCATAAAACACTCTCTGTGAACCTCCGTGTCCTCTGTGGTTCAAAAAAAGCACTTACCCTTATGGATTACATCTTCCGTAACACGCTTGGCCCTGCTGCTTGGACCGCCATTGGATTGGTGCTGCCGGCGATCTTTGCGTTGTATTTTTTGAAGCTGCGGCGCACGCCGCTGGAAGTGCCAAGCACGTACTTGTGGCATCGAGTGATTGAAGACCTACGCGTGAACAGTTTGTGGCAACGACTGCGGCAGAGCCTGCTGTTGCTCTTGCAGTTGCTGCTGGTACTCCTGGCAATGCTTGCACTGCTGCGACCCGGCTGGCAAGGACAACGGCTGGAAGGAAAGAAGTTTATCTTCGTAATCGACAACTCGGCGAGCATGAATACCGAAGACGCTGATGACGCAACGCGGCTAGACGCAGCAAAGCAGCAAGTTGCGGCATTGGTGGATCAACTTGAGTCCGACATGTCCGCTATGATCGTCACTTTCTCCGACCGGCCCAACTTGGCTCAGGAGTTTACCGACAATCGCCGCCTCCTTCGCAAAGCGTTGGAACGCATCGAACCTACCGCGCGGCAGACTGAGATTCGCGGAGCATTGGAATTGGCCGACGGGTTCGCCAACCCGGAGAAAGTGATCGTTGAGGAGAACGGCCCTGCGTTCGATGCTGCGGCTCCCGAGCCGGTCGAGCTTTTCCTATTCAGCGACGGGCGATTTGGACCTGTCGAAGGCTTTTCTCTGGGGAATCTCAAGCCCAAGTATTTGCCCATTGGCTCGCCAGAGTCAGAAAACCTGGCGATTACCGCGTTTAATACTCGGCGTAGTGAGAACTCCGTGAACGAGCGCCAAGCGTTCGTTCAAATTGCCAACGCAAGCTCCCAAGACACATCGGCGGAAGTGGTGGTCACGCTTGATGGTACGTTGCTCGACGCAGCCGATGTAGACTGCCCTGCGGGCCAGAGCACTTCGTATACGTTTCGTCTTGGAGAAGTTGCCAGTGGAGTTCTGCAGGCCAAACTCACCGCGCCGGCTGCCTTCAAAGATGCACTCGATCTCGATAACACCGCCTACGCCGTGCTGGATCCGGTGCGCGACACGAGAGTTCTCTTGGTCACGCCTGGCAACACTACGCTAGAAATCGCTCTGAACACGGAACGCACCCAACGACTCGCTGAAATCAAGGTAGTGACGCCTGAGGAGCTCAAGCAGGAAGAGTTGAAACGCCAGATTCAGGCGGAGGTTTTCGACCTGATCATTTACGATCAGTACGCTCCCGAGCAAATGCCACCCTCCAACACTCTGTTCATCGGCCGCATTCCGCCGCTGCCCGGTTGGCAGGAGGAGTCTGGCAAAGAGCCGGTGTTCGGTCCGCAGATCATCGACTGGCAGCGCAGCCACCCGTTGCTCAATCTTGTGGAACTTGGCAACGTGCAGATCATCGACACGATCGAGGTCGATCCGCCGCCGGGGGGAACGATACTCATTGACAGTACTAAGGGACCGATTGCCGCGATCGCTCCCCGCGGTGCCTTCGAGGATGCCGTGCTAGGATTCGAATTAGTTGGCGTCGATCAAGAGGGCAACGTGAATGTGAATACGAACTGGCCGCGCTCGTTCAGCTTCCCCAACTTTTGCCTCAACACGATCGAATATCTGGGCGGTGCGTCACAGCTGCGCGACTCCAGTTTCCGTCCCGGCAAAAGCGTGGAACTCAATCTCGTGGGCGTCGAGAAGGAAGTCACGATCACCCTACCCGACGGCCAGCAACGTGAACGACAGCGTCCAGAAAAAGGCAAATTCACCTTCCACGAGACTGATCAACTTGGCATTTACGAGGTGACCTCCGGTGGGAAGACGGTGCGGCGGTTTGCGGTGAACCTCTTCGACCGTGAGGAGAGCGATGTGCCCCTGCGAGTACGTCAGGACGACGAGGACAAGGTACAGACCGTCGAGTCGCTTTCTATCGGTTACGTAGACGTTGACGCCGCTCAACGGGAAAGCCCTGCCCGTAAGGAGCTTTGGCAGTGGCTGCTGGTAGCGGTACTGGCCGTGCTGGTCTTGGAATGGTACATATACAATCGTCGCGTGTACGTGTGAGCCTGCGATTCTCGGCCTAAAGAGTAGTACCGTTGTCCTTAGGGGATAGCGGCCTGTGAAACGGAAACTGTGAGACGGAACCAGTATGCCCAACGCCCTGAAATCGAGCCCATCCAAAGTGCCACGTCGTAGCCGCGGTGGAAAAAAGCCTCGCAAGCGTTCGCTGCAAAAGCTGATCGAGAACGATGCGATCCGCAAACTTAGCGGCGACGATTATCGTAGCAAGGTGAAACGCGTCTACAGTGGCCCCAAGGGCGCACTGCTATCAACCTGCAGCACACTCTCTCTGCACATCCCACTGGGCAAGCGAATCTTCCGTAACAGAAAATTCGACCTGCGCGGCTGCCGGTCGATTCTTGATGTTGGTAGCGGTGCCGGGCAACTTGCCGGGCATGTTCTACGCTATTCCGATCCGGAAGCGGAGCTCACCTGCACCGACCTATCGCGGCAGATGCTACGACGAGCACGAAATCGCCTCAAGGATGGTAGCCCCCGATTCGTGACAGCGGACCTCGCGCACTTGCCATTTCGCGATGGAGCGTTTGACTGCATTACCTGTGGCTACGTGCTGGAGCACTTGCCCGACCCCGAGCCGGGCCTAGCCGAGATGGCTCGCGTGTTGGAAAAGGGCGGCCGAATGTTCTTACTCACGACCGAGGACAACTTCTCGGGCGCTTGGACAAGCCGCCTGTGGTGCTGCCGGACTTACAATCGTGCGGAACTCATGCGACTATGCGAGAAGTTGAACCTCAAGTGGAAGCAAGAACTTTGGTTCACCAAAATGCACCAGGCAATTCGTGCCGGTGGCATTTGTGTAGAGATTGAGAAGGTTTAAACCACTATATTTTGGAACCACCAAGGGCACAAAGAAACGAAACTAAATCTTTGTGATCTTCGTGTCCTTTGTGGTGATCTCTAATCGTCAACCGTTAGTGTTAGTACGGCCAGTTCTGGTGGGCAGTTCAAGCGCAAAGGCATCTTCCCACTGACACCTCGGCTCACGTGCAGCACAGTTTCGCCAAAGCGAAACACGCCGCAACAATAGCGAGTGCCGTGCACACTGGGGCTGACGATCGGGCCCAGCACGGGCACGCAAAATTGCCCGCCGTGCGTGTGGCCTGCCAGGGCTAGGTCGGCTTTTGCTTCGCGACACCAAGGGAATTGGTCGGGCGAATGGGTCAGCACGAGGCGGAACTCGCCCTGCTGCTTCCCTGGGGGCTCCGCCGGCGGGCCTTTCCAATGCATTTCGTTGCCGCCAAGGGCCACGTTCACACCATCCCACACGGTAGCGTGCCAATCGTCGCCGAGGTAGGTCCAGCCGAGTTGCTCTAACTTACGAATCGATTCTCCGTGATCGATGAACAGATCGTGATTGCCGATAATAAAGTAACGCCCGAGCCGCGCATTCATTTCCCCTAGCGTCGACTCCAACCAGGGCCAGCACTCGGTTTTCTCTACGATGTCACCGGTGAGAGCAATCACATCGGGCTGCTGACGGTTGACCTCCTCGGTGAGTCGCTCGAAGTAGCTGCGATCCAATCGACCGGTCATGTGGAGGTCGCTCAAATGAATGAGCTTCAAACCGCTCAGGTCAGGCGGAAAGTTTGGCAGCAGTAAACTTCTTTTTTCAATGGCGAGCTTAGTAGTCTGATTGCCAGGAATCTTCTCGATCCGCGCGGAAAACTTGCCGTGAAAAGGTGACTCAGTAAGGTCCTTTGTGAAATCCAACTCCTCCGTAGTTGATTCAAGGACCACATGGGAATCATATCGATGGCGTGCCTCGTAACATTTTGCAAGCAACGAGCACACGGCAACAAGGCAGCATAGCCAAACGTAGTTCTTCGCTAAAACATCCAAGGCAAAAACTAGAGACTGGCTTCCTCCTTCAGGAACAATAAAGTCCATTGTTAGCGGAGCGAGAGCTATCATCACAGGGATTGCGACAAAAAACGAAACACAAACTCGCGTAAAGCTCTTCAGCACGGGACGCGGAATTGGAAAAGCGTGTACGCGATTGACAATCGCAACCCATAGGAAGCCGTGGCCAATAAAAGCGATCGCGTAAGTAAACCAGTTCACGCCGGGGCTTTCTACGCCTGAAACGCTTGCAGATTATCTTCGATCGTGCTGATCAATTGGTCGAGACGGAACGGCTTGTAGAGTACCGAGCGTACGCCTTCGCGTCGTGCCTTCACAATCGAGTGACCCGGATCGTAGCCGAAACCAGTCATTAGCACCAACGGCACGGGATCGAGAAACTCTTTCAGTTTCATGAAAAGGTCATAGCCGCTCATATCAGGGAGGCGAATATCGGCAAGGATGATGTCGTAGCGTTCGTTCTCGGAAAGATTTCGAACCATGTAGGTTGCTTCGTTACCGTTGTGTGCCGTTTCGAGTACGCAATGGTAACGGTCGAGCAACTCGTGAGCTGCCGCGCGAACCGAATCGTCATCATCGACCACGAGAATCCGCTTACCGGCCAGTATGGGACGTTTTTCGTCGGTGTCCGGCCCTACCTGGGCGGTCACAGGGGCCATGCTTTGCCCCACTTCATGGATCATCATCTTGATATCTCGCGCGTTCTGCAGGATCCTATGCAAACGCTCCAGCACCGGCTCATCGTGCCCAATGTAGCTCTCCATGACATTCACAGCATCGTTCAGGATGATATCTATAGGCAAGGCCACGGCGCTGTGAATTGCCTCGACGCTGGCAGCCGCGGTACTCGCCTTTTCGGCGGCCAGGAGATCGAGCGTATTGATTGCCGCCGCTACGCTCCGGGCAAAAATCTCCAAAAACTGCAGGTCGCTCTCCGTGAACGCATTGCTCTCGGGGCTTTCCACGTTCAACGTCCCGATCACGACGTCGTGCAGCATAAGCGGTACGGTCAATGAGCTGCGTGCTCCCTCCGCACCTTCGAGATACAACGGGTCTTCGGTCGTGTGTCCGCACAGGTAACTTTTTCCCGTTGAAGCCACAAACCCTGTGACACCATTTCCAGAGCTATCCGCAAGCAGCTCTCGCTCGACAGCCACCGGTGCCATGCCCACAGCCATCACGGGCTCAAGCTTGCGTGTTTGCTGGTCAAGCATGCGAATTTCAATCACATCTAATTGCAAAACATCCTGCATGCAATGCAGGATGTTTTCCTTCAACAGGTCGACCCGTTCGGTGTAGTCGAGCGTAGCAACTTCGTCGGGAAGCAGGTCGGCGAGATCAGTCCCCGCCTGATGAATGGCCGCAAGTTTTTGTTGCTGGAGGACTTCGTCGCTCACGTCGTGGACCGTAACAATCAGGTGTTCAGTTTTGGCAGGCTCGGACTTGGCAGGCCTGCTGCTGAATCCATCCTTGGTAGCGACATCTTCGATAGGACCATTTTTAGAGACGGGAGTGGCGTGAATCTTGAAGTAGCGATTGTCTTCGGTGCGTAGTGTCGAGACGCTGCAGGCCCCGGTAGCAAACGCTGAGTGAAACGGACAAAAGTCAGGACCGAGAATTTCCGGCCCGCCCAGCACGCGATAGAAATTTCCACCGATGACTTGCTGGCCGTCTTTGCACCATGCCTCAAACGAATCGTTGAACCACATTACCGTATTTTCGCGGTCGAGCATGACGACCCCGTCGGCCATGCTACGTAGTATACGATCGTTCTGGAGCAGTTGGCCAACATTGGTGACGTCGGCAAAGTACTCCGCATCGACGTACACGGCAGCATAGTTGTGGCGTGCGACGAGGGCCAAAGCTTTCAAGGTGGAGTCGATTTCGACGACCTCAACCTTTTCGCCGCATCTTTCCCTCAGCGCGACCAGGGAATCACTGGAGCCACCCAGGTAGAGAATCCGAGTAGGGGAAGCGGCATTGCTCGCTTCCGTAGACTGGGGCTCAGAGGAAGTCGGTCCCGATGGCACGGCGTGGTTCTAAGCTTGTGTTTGGAACGCTCAGAGATCGCAGGACAGGTCCGTCAGGGCCCTGCGATGGGAAATTTCTTGGGAAAATTGCTAGCGTGATGCCGCACAATGGCTCTCTTACTCCACGCCTCAACTTATCCCTCTATTGCTACTGTAAGTATAAGATCGTTTTTTGGAACAACAACTCTGCCACTTTTCCAAAGTTCTCCAATGTTTTCTTGCTCGGAGACAGTTTCAAGTTTTACAGGCCCCGCTAACGCCGGAAGCAATAATCGCGTAGAATCTGACGCCCCGCCGCAGGTCGAAACCCAAAGCGACCCAACCGTACCTAGGATGTTCTCCGCAGGCCCCCTAAGCTCCCGCAGCCCAATATCCATTAGATCAGCCCTATGACTGTTACCCGAAACATTGTCGATGCCGCCCACCTGCGAAATGTGGCAATCATCGCCCACGTCGACCACGGCAAGACCACGCTAGTTGATCAGATGCTCTACCAGTCGGGCCTCTACCGCGAGGAAGAGCTCACTAAACTGGCTGGAGGGCAGCACGGGCTGATTCTCGACAGCAACGATTTAGAGCGGGAACGTGGCATCACGATCACCAGCAAGAACTGCGCGGTCACGTACACTACGCCCGATGGTGAGGCCTACCGCATTAACTTGATCGACACCCCAGGCCATGCCGATTTCGGCGGCGAAGTGGAGCGCGTGCTCGGCATGGCTAGCGGCACGCTTCTACTCGTGGACGCCTACGAAGGCCCCATGCCGCAAACGCGGTTCGTACTGCAAAAGTCATTGGAGCGTGGTCTCAAGCCTATCGTCGTCGTGAATAAAGTCGATCGGCCCGATGCACGGCCTCAGGCAGCCGTCGATGAGGTGTTTGACCTCCTAGTCGACCTGGACGCGCCCGACGACGTGCTCGACTTCCAGGTGATCTACGCATCTGCCCGCGAAGGCTGGGCCACCCTCAATCTCGACGAGCCGAACGACAACCTCCAGCCGTTATTCGATCAAATTATCGGGCAAGTCCCCCCGCCACACGATGGCAGCCGAATGGACGACCCACTACAACTGCAGGTCACGACACTGGACTACTCTGACTACGTAGGACGCGTAGCCATTGGGCGTGTCCACGCCGGAGTAGTTCGCCGCAGGCAAAAAGTACAAGTCATTGATCCCTCCGGTTCCTCCAGCTCTCGACAAATTAGCCAAGTGCTCGCGTTTGAGGGCCTGGATCGGGTTGAAGTCGAAGAAGTCGCCGCCGGCGACCTGTGTGCCCTGGTAGGCTTAGAACCCATCGAGATCGGCTATACCGTGACGGATGCCGATTCGCCTGTCGCGCTGCCATCGACGCCCATCGACGAGCCGACTCTCCACATGGTGTTCCGCGTGAGTGACGGTCCGCTCTCCGGGCAAGATGGAAAATTCGTCACGAGTCGCCAAATCGGCGAGCGTTTGGAAAAGGAGCTCCGTTCCAACGTGGCGTTGCGTGTCGAGCCAGGAGACTCGCAGGAGCAGTTTCGCGTTTCCGGACGTGGGCTGATGCATTTGGGGATTCTGATCGAAAACATGCGTCGCGAGGGTTTCGAGCTTTGCGTCGGCAAACCGCAGGTGATTTTGCGGGAAATCGATGGCCAGAAGTGCGAGCCTATCGAGCAGTTGGTCGTCGATTGCCCTGATAGCTGCCAGAGCGCTGTCATGTCGCTACTGGGCGACCGCAGGGCAGAGCTGGTAAAGATGAGCTCGCGATCGCAGACCAGCGGCTTCGTGCACCTGGAATTCAAACTACCGGCTCGCTCGCTCATGGGCCTACGGAGTCGCATGCTCAACGCGACACAGGGGCAAGCGATCATGCACCATACCGTTCTAGGCTACGAGCCGGTCAAGGGCGAGGTGCCTCAACGGGCCATGGGCGTGCTTGTTGCCAACGAGACGGGCCAAGCCACGGCTTATGCCCTCGATGCGCTGTACGACCGGGGAATCTTCTTTATCAAGCCAGGCGACCAAGTGTATGAGGGCCAAATCGTGGGTGAAAACTGCCGCGGTGGGGATCTGGTCGTCAACGTGGTCCGCGGGAAAAAACTCACCAATATGCGGGCTTCCGGCAAAGACGATAATTCCCAGGTCCGCCCGGTGCGGCAAATGTCGCTCGAGGCGTCCATGGAGTACCTCGAAGACGACGAACTGGTCGAAGTGACCCCCAATTCGGTCCGCCTGCGTAAATCTCTGCTCATTGAATCTGAACGCCGCCGAGAGGCACGCAAAAAAGCGTCGAGCTAGAAGCAAGCGACTCCCCCTCTCCCCTCTCAATAGCCGCAGGCTAACAGTCTGCCGGGAATTTGCTAGGTAGTGCGACGCTTGCGAGAGGGCACCGGCAACCTGTTAGGTCGCGGCTATTGGGCATCTCTCTGGGTGCACTCCTTTCTCTGCGCGATCATCTACTTCGCAATCGCTTCGCTGCGCAATCGTTTTAGTCGCTACAAAGCAATCCGCACACATCGCTGCGCTCGCACGAAAGTACCGCAAGACCGAGAAAACGATCTTTTCTCCTGCCCCAATTTGCCTGAGAGCTATGTTTGCTCAAGGCCTGCAATCTCTACTGCTGCATGCCTTATCTTGAGCAACATCAAGCTACTAGTAGCGATCCCACATAACTTGCAGGCATCCCGATGCATTTTCCTCTCGCACAGCGTATTGCAGCTACACGTAACGGTCTTTCCTTTTTTGAATTCACTGGTTGCCTATTCGCGCTGACCGGCGGTGTGGTGCTGGGTTCCATGTACTTAGGCATCGATGTGCAGGGCATCGCCACCAGCGTGCTCGAGCAATCCAAGCTCATCGAAACGCCTGCTGGCGAAGTAGATCAATCCTTCAGCGGCGATACTGCAAGCGATTCAGCTACCGATGAGAAAGGACTCGTACTTTCAGGTGGAAGCGATTCGGTTGAAGCCACAGAGGGGGCCGCGACGCCCACTTGGCAGGAAGCCATTAATAATGCTGTCAATGATCACATGCCCCCTGAACTTCCCATCGAAGTGCAGAAAGAACTCACTGGCCAATACTGGAAAGTTCTGCTCAATGCCTTGGAGCAAGCTGAGGTGGCTGAGGCTCAAGCGGCGAACCAAATCGCTAATATGCAACTCTACGACCTGCTCGCTCAAAAAAAGCAGCTCCACGTCGCAGCTCTTGAAAGCCTCGAGCCGCTAGACACCCATGGAGTAAACTCCCGCGTCGTTTCCTATTCCGCTCGCCTGAAGCAGTGGAACCTAGATGGTGTGAGGCTCTACAGCCGAGCCATGGACCTGCTTACCGATACGGCCCAGGCTAAACTGTCTGGTCCATCTGCCCAAAGCTGGCAGAGCTCCGCGACACAGCACCGCATGGAAGGCCGCCTGCTGAAAGACCGTCAAGCGGCTCTCAAGGGCTACGTGAACCATTGGCTGGAAACGGCTGAGTAGTCGCGTCATGTCATCTCGCCCGAGCCAAGTTTTTGAAATTGGCAGTAGGAACTAGAGTTTGAACAGCCAGTATCGAATATTTTGCCTCAGTCGTTCGACTCCTTTCTGAATGACATGATTTTGAGATCGTAGCTCTCCTATGACGCTCCGGGCAAGAATTGCTTCACCAGCACGCTCAGCCTATAATGGGGCGATATGAAGCACCGTCGTCTTTACTTACTGTTTGCCTTGGTTCTGCTGCTAGGAATAGCGGTCGATGTGACGCTCGGCAATCGCTATCTCAGTGGCGACGAGGCCACTCCCGAGGAATGCTACACTTGCCCGATTCCCACTTTTAGCGATGCGGCAAGGGGCGTCGGCGAGCGATGTGTTGACCAGCAGTGAGTTGATTGACGGGATGAAGATCAGCGGTGCTTGGCACCATGGCTAATTGATGTTGCCCGTGATTCATACTAGTGAGGCGACAACTCTTCTCGCGGCTGATCTTCCACTTTCAATGCAATGCGGAATGCCCACACCGCGATAGGCGTTGCCCGCCAAAGCGAGTCCCGCGTGCTGGTCCGTGAGTTCTTCGATTCTGGCGACCCGATCCAGGTGCCCCACATGATATTGCGGCATGGCTGCGTTCCAGCGGGCCAGATCTACGTATAGAGGCTCTCCCTCAACACCGAGCAGCTCGGCGAGTTCGTCTTGCACAATCTTGGTGAGCTTCGCATCGTCTAACTCAACAAGTTCGCTCTGCAACGCACCACCTAGGAACACACGAATGAGGGCAGCATCCTCGGGCGCTCGTCCTGGAAACTTCACGCTGGAGAAACTGCCGGCGAGTATTTGACGACCTTCGATCTGCGGAACGACAAACCCAAACCCGTCTAGTTCGCGCTTGATTCGCTCCAACGGGTACGCGCAACTAATTACAACACTGCTGGCAGACTCAATCTCAGCAAGCGACTCGCCAAGTTTCGCGTCCGTCGGACGTAGCAGTTCGGCAGACACCTGAGCTGGAGTAGTTAGGACTATGCCATCGAAGTTCGCCGTGTCTTCTGCTCTATCAACAATCAGCTTCCACCGCCCCTGGTCAGATTGCTCAATTCCTATGACTCCGCTTCCGAGGTGAATTCCATCAGCGGGCAGCGCTGCTTGCAACGCATCAATCAATTCGCTCATGCCCCCTGGTAGCGTGAGGAAGGCACGGTAGCGAGCACCGCTCGCTTGCTTTTCATCCGAGTTGGCAGCCGCCTCTACTTTGACGGACGCGGCCAAACTGCCATGAACGCGTTCAGCTTCCAGGAAATCTGGCATCGTGGCACGCAGGCTCAGCTTCTGGGCATCGGCGACGTAAATACCGGCCATCAATGGTTGAACGAGCCGTTCGTAGGCTTCTTGCCCTAGTCGACGTCTCGCGAAGCTGGCCACGCTCTCGTCGTGGTCTGGATCGTCTGCGTCGGGGTGGCGCGGGACAAGTTCTTCCTCCAGCAGTCGCTGCCTCCCCTGGTCGCTAAGAATCGGCGTCTGCTTGATCGACTCAAGATTGTTGGCCCGCATGAGGACAAACCCCGCGGGAACCGGCACGAGCTGGCCTCGGTGGACGATCAGTGCTCGACGATGCTGCTCGTTGGTCGGAATCAGGCGATCTTCCAGGCCCAGCTCGCGGCACAGGTCCAAAGCGGCGGGCGTTTTTGTGATGAAGCTATCCGCGCCTTGCTCGATGAGGAAATCACCCGCGTGCAACGTGTTCAAGGCACCGCCCAGCCGGGGAGATGCCTCGTATAAGTGCAGCTCTGCCTCAGGCAACTGCTGCTGCACCTCAAGCGCAGCCACCAGTCCGCTGATACCGCCCCCGACGACGGCAATTCGCAATGGCCTACCACTCTGAAACTGATCTTGGGGGGGATGGGGAGACACGGCGGAAAATCGCGGAGAACTAAAGACAAAGAATGGCCGTGGCGCAACAAGCCATAGCACCTTCTGTTCTACCAGACGTTGCGACTAGATCGCCAGGGCCAGTACGACCTGGGGCGGGCACCCAAACGTAGTTCCATACTCGCAGTAAGTGATATGTTGTGCATGGTGGACACTCCATTGTCACCAAACGCAAGGTTATCCAGCACTTCCAGTCGCCAGGCGAGCCACGGTGTTTGAGGGAATTCGATTCCTGCGCCGAACGGCATGCCAAGCAGGGTCACTTCATTGCCCGTGCCGTCGTTGTTGATCGATCCCACCTCGGCCATGCCTACGCCCAACAGCATGTAGGGACGCACCTTGGTATCGCCCCACGGGTAGTACAGCAGGTCTACGTCTCCAACAAAATAGTTTCCGCTGCGTGGATTGGCTGTCGTGTCGGGAGTTTGAATCTCTGGATCTGACCAACCCAATCGCCCCTGGATACCCCAGTAGTAGTCGAAGTCCCAGCCAATGCGAAAGCCGCTAAACACGCCGTCCGATTGCCCCACGCTACCTGCTACGAGATCGTCGCTCAGCAGTGGTCCGATGAAGTAATCAACGTGGTACGGACGATTGAGCCAACTCGAACGCTCCAACGGCACACCTCGGCCAATATGCCGGCCATGCGTGGAGGAATGCCGGAATCCCAAGTCGCGCAGTACATCAAATGGTCGCCATAGCGGTTCGTCCCAGTGCATGGCCATTTCTTCGTCGTAGCCAAAGTCATCGCCAAACGAGTCGCAGCCGACGCATTCAACGTCCTGCTCATTGGAGCCCGGCTCTTCGTAGCCACTCTCTTCGTAGGGTACTATCTCGGGCCCAGATACTAGCGAAGGCAACGGTGCCTGCTGGGCAACGCACGGGCAACATTCCAACCATACTGCCAACGAGAGCAGCATCAGGCAGAATCTACGGAGCAAAAGTTGTCCCATGGGCTCGACTTCAAGAATTTAGCGCAGAACGAGACGCACCACGAACCGGATGCGGTGGCGGAGTATGCCAGCGAGAGTGCGGCACGTCAATCGGAGCCTACGTGCGTACCGCTAGCGGACTAGCTACGTACGCCCAACCAAATGGCACCCAGTAGTGGGTAGGAGACTAGCGAGGAGTGCTAGCAGCGGTTTGCTTGCTGAACGTAGATGCCGGCTGCAAATCAGGGACGACGATGGCGGAAACTACGCAAGTTGCGCCACGATTCTTGCCACGATCGGTCAAGATGCGGATCGGGGCTCGCATTTTGCCAGCCTGCTCACCCGCTTTGAATCGCACTTCCACGAGGTGAACCCGCTTGCTTGCAGGATCGACTTTGAAGTCGAAATGGTTGTCTTCGCACTTAACCTCGGTGATCTTAAATGGCTCGCTACCGCGGACTACGATGCGTTTGACCACATCCTGTCCAGGGGCGACTGTGCCGAGCACGATGTTCTCTGGGGTAATGGAAAACTCGGGCCGAATCCTGCCGCCGATGAAAAGCGGAATGCGCTGGGCGTCTGCCCCGACGTCGTTTGTTAAGATCGTGAGCTGGTCCTTGAGATACCCAACTGGCAGGTCGTCCTTGAGACGCACGAGCAGAGCGTAGGAGACGCGCCCATTGCCACGAGCTTTTTCCTTGAGCTCCACCTCGAAATGCTCGTTATCGTTGGTTACATCTAAGATTTCCCATGTTTCACGGCCTGCGTAGGTCACGTTGATCACTTGCTCGCGGGTTGACCCCTCCGCCACCTCTCCGAACTCGATAGCACCGGGCGAAAACACCACGTCGCTACGTATGTTGCCATGGACGCGAACCTGCACCTCTGCAGGATAAGGGGCACCGAAAGTAACCGTTACCGTGGCACCCTTTTGCCCTGAGTGCGAGTGCGTGTTGAATCGACATACTATGTAAGCGGACTCGTGTGTCTTGAAGGTACCGTTCTCGATAGTCGGCGTGGTGCAGCCGCAGCTGGTGCGAACGCCCACAATATTCATTGTTTGCTTGTACTTGTTGGTAAGCTTAAACTTGTAGACCGTGTCCGATCCGGCAGCGACGGTGCCGAAATTATGCTCGCGCTTCTCGAACATTTGCTCCGCCCACTGCTGGGCGAAAGCGGGTACAGAAAGCGTTGTAAGCAGCAGCGTCAGACCGATAGTTTTTACTTGAAGCATCTTATTTTCCTTGGGGCAATGCACCCCGCTGGGCCAATTCGCGAGAATTGGCCGTCGCCGCCTCGCAATTCGTCTTGCCAACGCGGTCCTCAATGTCGTACTGCTCCAAGTATCGTGCTCGGGCAGCGGTGCTCCCTAGTGAAACACCGACGGCAAAATGCCTTTCTTTTCGGAATTGTACCGCGGCACACCGCAAAGGGCATAGCTTTGGACGATTTTCAAGTGATTTTTCCCAGTTTTCGCGGATCATGGGAACAGCAATTTGCATAGTAACGATAAGGCGTTCTATGCAACCGCTCTCCAGGACTCAGAGAAAGCTCGAACATGAGGCGATACTCACCATTTTTAGCGGACGCGCCGCAGCTGATACTTTTCTTTGCAAGGTGCAGCCTAGTGCTAGCGGCGCTGGACACTTCGTCCTGCCGTGCTGAGGTTGCTGGCTACTATGCGGTGGGCGACCGGAATGCGGCTTTCGATCCGCAGCTCTACGGCAACTTTTTTCACTCCACAAATTTTGGGAGTCAGGTGTCGGTCGGTGCCGTGCCCGATGACGCGGGTCCCGGCTACGCCGGTTGGGAAGTGGACGTAACAGGCGGCCCTGGGCTATTTGACTCAGAGTACTACGCTTATCTTTATTCAGACTTCCTGAATAACGCGACGAGCCAGGGCTGGTGGTTCCGCAGTCATTTTCGTTTGCCCGGCGATACCGCAGATCCCACAACCGGCATGAGCGTCTATTTCAACAACCGTGCCTACTTCGCCTACGTCGATTTGGATAGTTCCAATAATCTACAGGCTCGGCTATTCGGAGAAACGGAGCAATTCGTCCCGCTCACGACCGACGGTAGCGGGACGGAATATCACACGCTGGAAATTCGTGCTGCTCCCGGTGGTGGCGATGGACAACTCTACTTTGATGGTGCGTTTATTGCCGATTGGGCACCAAACATCGGCAACCACGCCAACGTATTCAAGTTTGGCGACGAGGGTCCCGCCGGGCCCAGCCAAGTTCGCTTCCGCACGCTCGCCTTCGGATGGGGTACGCCGCCCGAGGATTCACCGGCAGACGTAAACCTCGACGGGGGTGTAAATGGACTCGACCTGGCTCTCTGGTCGCAGGAGTTTGGCACTCTGGGAAGCACCGGGGACATCACAGGCGATGGCACCGTCAACGGCGCGGACTTGCTCGCTTTTCAGCGGGAGCGTAACTGGTCGTTGGCCCCCGGGTTTGGCTTCGTGGGTGCGGTGCCTGAGCCTAGTTCAGCCGCCTTAGTTTTCGCTGCATTGATTCTCTCTGGAATGAGACGGCCACTGGTCGGCAAACGGCGCACCTGAGGATTGCCCCTATTTGATAGCGGCCTACCCTGGAACCTGACTTCGCAGCCACTCTGTAGCCGGCTACTCCAGCGACTTGAGCTCCTCGCCCCACAGGTCCAGGTCGGCGCGATCGAAGTCGCCATCGCCATCTATGTCAGCCGGGTGGTCAACGCCCTTGTTGTTGTCGGATAGCTCTCGGGTGGTGTTGGCAGACCAATCACCGCCGGCAAGGCTCTCCTCCTCTCCTTCCTCTTCCTCCTCCTCTTCACCACCCCCGCAGCCGCAAAGTCCAGAGGGGACGTTGTCGAATCCGGCTTCGAGAATCTGGACCTACCGCCTCAGAATGGACACCCGAAATTCGACTCGAACGCGCCCCATGCCGCAGGTGGGGTGAATTTGGTAGACTCCACGGTCTTACCAATTTTCACACCCTGCCCTGCCCCATGCCACGTTACCAGAGAATTGCGATCATCGGAGTCGGGCTGCTGGGGGGCTCCATTGGAAAAGCCATACGTCAACGTAAGCTGGCGAGCGAAGTCGTCGGCATCGGCCGACGACAATCGAGCCTCGACGCGGCTCTCGAAATCGGGGCCGTGGATCGTGCGACCCTCAATCTGAAAGAAGGTGTCGCCGGCTCTGAATTGATCGTCGTTGCTACACCGGTAGATCAAATTGCACCACTAGCACTCGCCGCGGCAAAGGCGGCTCCTGAATCGCTACTCACCGACGCTGGCAGCACAAAGGCCTCTATTTGCGAGTCCATCCTTTCAGCAGACCCGGAGTTGGCCAGCCGCTTTGTGGGTAGTCATCCACTGGCCGGGGGACATCGTAGCGGGCCCGAACATGCTGATGGTGATTTGCTCTTAGCTCGAACCGTCGTGGTCACTCCTTTCGCCTCAACTCCGCCGGAGATTGCGGCAAAGATTTCCGATTTCTGGAGGCTTCTTGGTGCAATTGTCAAACAAATGACGCCCGCCGAGCACGACCAGGCTCTCGCCGCCACGAGTCACTTACCTCATCTGGCGGCTTTTGCCCTCTCAGGTGCTACCCCGGAAGAATTCCTGCCGCTAGCCGCCACAGGCTGGTCGGACACGACACGGATTGCCGCCAGCGATCCGGCTCTCTGGCGACAAATTTTTGCCACCAATCGCGAAGCGCTCCTCGACGCGCTCACTCGTTACGAGGATAACTTGGGTTTGTTGCGCCAGGCTTGCGAACAGCAGGATTGGTCAACTCTCGAAAAACACCTGCAAAACGCACAACGGATTCGAAATGCTCTGGGAGATTGACCTCCACCCCCGCCACGCGGAAGACGATCGAGCTGCGGCACAGCTTGTTGCGGACGCTGCCGATTTGCACTGGGACGAGCCGCTACAAGCGGCCTCGGCCCGTAGCTATCTCGTGCAGGGCGAAGCACTCAATGCGGAGTCTGCTGAGAAACTTGCCGGCGAACTATTCAGCGACCCGGTTGTTGAGACGGCTATTGTCGCGCCCATTGGCGACGCGTCGCTGCACGCCACTCCGCAACGGCTGGAAGCAAGCGAAAACGCTCAATTGGTCCACGTGCTGCTTAAGCCGGGCGTGATGGACCCCGTTGCTCAAAGCGCCGAAGCCGCGGCCCGCGATTTTGGCCTGGAGATCGACGCCGTGCGTACGCTCCGCAAATACTGGATCGCTGGTGAGGACAGTTCCAAACTGAGCGAGGAGAAAGCCCAGCAGCTCGCCACGCGATTGCTCGCCAACGATGCCATCGAGCAAGTGGTCGTCGGCCCGCTCCCGTTTGATCGGTTGCAATTGGGGGGGGACTACAAATTTGAGATCCGAACCACGCCGATCCGCGAGCTAGATGATGAAGGCCTCATGCGATTGAGTCGCGAGGGGCAGCTCTACTTGCAACTTGCCGAAATGCAAACCATTCGGCAACTGTACACGGACATGCAGCGTGATCCGACGGACATCGAGCTAGAAACCATTGCCCAAACCTGGAGCGAGCACTGCAGTCACAAAACGCTTGCCGGGCGAATTGCCTATAAAGATGAAAACGGCGAGCGGCAGTTTGACAACATGCTCAAAGAGACCATTTTCGAGGCAACCCAACATCTGCGCCGCCAGTGGGCCAAGGATGAGACCCAGGACGATTGGTGCGTGAGCGTGTTCAAAGACAACGCCGGCATCGTGCGTTTCGACGACCAGTTCAATCTGGCCTTTAAAGTGGAGACGCACAATCACCCTTCGGCGCTCGAGCCGTACGGCGGTGCCAACACGGGCATGGGCGGGGTTATCCGTGACACGATAGGTACGGGCCTCGGGGCCAAGCCGATTTGCAATACGGATGTGTTTTGCTTCGCACCGCCCGATACCCCGCCTGAATCGTTACCGCCAGGCGTGCTGCATCCAAAACTCGTGATGCGCGGCGTCGTGGAAGGCGTGCGTGACTACGGCAATCGCATGGGCATCCCCACGGTGAACGGCTCCGTATTCTTCGATTCCCGCTACCTCGGCAATCCGCTGGTGTACTGCGGTAACGTGGGACTCATTCCCAAAGACAAGTCGTTCAAAGAGCCGCAGCCGGGCGACTTCATTGTCGCCGTTGGCGGTCGCACTGGTCGCGATGGCATCCACGGGGCAACTTTCTCCAGTGCCGAACTCACCAGCGAGAGCGAGAGCCTATCCGGTGGTGCCGTGCAAATTGGCAATGCAATCGAAGAGAAAAAAGTTCTCGATGTGCTGCTCGCCGCCCGCGACCAAAACCTGTTCACGTCCATTACCGACTGCGGTGCTGGTGGCTTCAGCAGTGCCGTGGGCGAGATGGGCGAGGAACTTGGCGCGGAAGTTTGGCTGGAGCGGGCGCCTACCAAGTATGCCGGGCTCACCTACACGGAAATTTGGATTTCCGAAGCCCAAGAGCGTATGGTCCTAAGCGTACCAGAAGAAAAGTGGGAGGCGGTTTGTAGTCTTTGCGAGAGCGAAGACGTGGAAGCCACGATCCTCGGCAAGTTCGAACCGACCGGACGCCTCGTATTAAAGTACGCCGGCGAAACGGTTGCCGATCTGTCGATGGACTTCCTCCACAACGGTCGTCCGCCGGTGATTCGTGAAGCAAACTACAAACCTCTCGCCACGAAACCTATTTCACTACCCGAACGGGACAATCACAACGACGACTTGCTGAACATCCTCGGCTCGCTAAACGTGGCCAGCAAGGAATGGATCATCCGCCAGTACGATCACGAAGTCCAAGGTGGCAGCGTCGTGAAACCGCTGGTCGGAGTCGCCAGCGACGGCCCGAGTGATGCGGCCATCGTTCGTCCCGTGCTCACTTCGCGGCGTGGCGTGGTGATTAGCAACGGCATGAACCCGTGCTACGGTGATTACGACCCCTACCATATGGCCGCCAGTGCCATCGACGAAGCGATTCGCAACTGCGTGGCCGTGGGTGCCGACCCAACGCGTATCGCGATTCTCGACAACTTCTGCTGGGGCGATTGCGAACGCAACGAAACGCTCGGCTCGCTCGTACGTGCCGCCCTGGCATGCCACGACCTGTCGATCGCATTCGGAACACCTTTCATTAGCGGCAAAGACAGCCTGAACAACGAGTTCAGCTATGCGGGCCCAGACGGCAAGAAAGAAACCATCGCAATCCCGCCCACGCTTTTGATCAGCGCCATGGGGCAAATCGCCGACGTGGCGAGCGCTGTCACGATGGACCTCAAGCAGTCCGGCAATCTGTTGTATCTTGTGGGCAACACCGATGACGAACTTGGCGGCTCGCACTTTTCCTTGGTGAACGATCTCCAAGGCGGCCGCCCGCCACAGGTAAACACGCAGAGTGCACTGCAAACCTTTCACGCCATCCACAACGCGATCAATCAAGGCTGCCTAGCCGCGTGTCACGACTTGAGCGAAGGCGGCTTGGCTGTAGCAGCCGCCGAAATGGCCTTTGCTGGTGGCCTTGGTGCAGAGATTTCGCTCGCTGCAGTGCCCGCCGAGGGCGATTCGATCTGTGCAACGACAAGGCTCTTCAGCGAGTCCAACAGCCGCTTCCTGTGCGAAGTGCCGCCAGAGAAACAACAGGCCTTCGAGGCCGCGATGTCTGAAGTTGCTCACGCTCAAGTTGGCGCGGTCAACGAAACAGATCGGTTGACGATTTCTGAATCTGCTAAGCGACAAGTCGATTGCTCGCTGAGTGAATTGAAAGCCGCATGGCAAGCACCGCTCGACTGGTAAGCACTTAACACGTCCACATTCCTCCCTCATCCTTACTCCTAAGCGACATGTCTCCCCGCGTTCTAGTTCTCCGAGCTCCTGGCACCAACTGCGATGCTGAGACGGCCCACGCCTTCCAAATGGCCGGCAGTTCCCCGAGTGTGGTTCACTTGAATCGCTGGCTTGAATCGCCGACCCGCATTGCGGATCATGAAATCCTCTGCCTGCCCGGAGGCTTTAGCTACGGCGACGACGTGGCCGCGGGGCGAATATTCGCTAACCAGTTGCGTCACCATCTAGCTGACGCGCTCGCTGAGTTTCGCGAAGCGGGCAAGCTGATCCTTGGCATTTGCAACGGTTTTCAGGTACTGATCAAGAGCGGCCTGCTTGACAACGACGGCCCTGAGGGCCCCACATCCACACTCGACTGGAACGCATCAGGGCGTTTCATCGATCGTTGGGTGCATCTCGAAGCAGACTCATCGCGTTGTGTTTTCCTTAGTGGCATCGAGCGTATGTATCTGCCCATCGCTCATGCCGAGGGACGTTTCGCAACGAAGGATTCGTCAACACTGGAAAAACTGGCGAACTCCGGGCAGTTGGTTCTGCGCTATGTACCGAATGAGGGCAACCCAGGAGAAATGAACAGCGCAAGCGGCGATTACAATCCAAACGGCGCAGCTGGAGACGTAGCGGGGATGACGGATACATCCGGTCGAGTATTTGGGCTAATGCCACACCCCGAGCGATTCGTTGATCGTACGCAACACCCGCAGTGGACTCGCCTACCGGAATCCAAGGATGGAGACGAGGGCGCAGGACTGGCAATTTTCAAGAACGCAGTGCGCTATTTTGATTGAGTTGCAGGGACTCTGGAATGCCCACGTGGAAGAGAAGACTCGCCTATTTGATTGCAACCTTAATCGTAGTTACTCTCGGCTTGGCTTCGCGTCACTTTGGAAGCTCACTTCCGACTCTTCTTGCCGACTATGCCGGAGACTCGCTGTGGGCCCTGATGGTATTCTTTTTGGTGAGTTGCCTCTGGCCCTGTCGGCAGATTGCTCTGCGAGCGGCAGTCGCCTTGAGCTTTGCGTTTCTCATTGAAGCGAGTCAGCTCTACCACGCTCCGTGGATCGACTCTCTCCGTGCGACTCGCTTGGGAGGACTAGTTCTCGGATTTGGATTTCTCTGGAGTGACCTGGCGTGTTACACGGTGGGCGTCGTCTTCGGGGCCATCGTGGATCATTGGATTACGACGCAGGGGGTGCGCCCTCTGACCAAGCATTGAATAAACAGTGATTCTTGCATGGCCTACTCAGCACCCTCGATTTCAATCGAAGTCAACTCGCTCAACTGCCAAGCCAATCGCCCCAGCAGGCGGAAATAAAGGAGCGTGGCAGCAAACAGCACCGGTGCAGCGGCCATTCCCAGCAGAGGATGCCTGCCGATCAGCCAAACACTACCTGCCGCTGCAGCACCGATCAGCAGCATGGTTTCCGCGTAGTAGAGCAGCCACGTGGGCAGACAGGTCAGCAAGCTTTTGCCGATCTTAGGTGAGAATACGGCCATCGGGGAACCTTGTTCTAGCGATGAGAGAATTGCTACCGGGAATGCCAATAGCCAACCCGTGCCTGCTAGCACTGGACCGAGGTCCGCGACCGAAGGAGATAGCGACTCAGCGAGTTGGGTCATCGCTTTTCCGATGAGTGCAGCCGGTACGGCGCTGGCCACAGCCGAAATGAGAAAATACATTGCCTCGCCAATCCATTCCACGAAATCCGTGCTAGGTGGGTTGTGTAACTCATCGTGACCGTCAGCGCTTTCCGTGAGAATCGCTAGCCACACCGCCGATGCCGCCGCAAGCCACAAGATCCCTAAGATACAACTGATGACGAAAAAGCAGACCATCGCAACCGCATGAAACTTGCTGGCGGCATCGCCCGCCCCAAAACTTCCGAAACTGCTCACGACGACTAGAAAAACCGACAGCACGAACCACCGAATCAGGATCGGAGCGGTAAGCAACATGGCCGGCACACGCTGCACCAGCGGAAATTTCACCGGCTGTTCTCGCAATGCGGCCCGTTTCTTCTTCCGCTTCTTTTTCCTGGGCGCATCACTGTCACTAGTTCCTCCTTCTTTTTCCTCGTAGGCCCTCCGCTCCGCCTCACGAATCTCCGCCTGACGCACCGCAACTGGCTTGGGCACAGGCCGCGGCGTGGGGGCAGAGGTCGGGTCGAGCTGGTACTCTTGCCCATCGGGCACGCCCACCGGTCCGCTTGTTGGCTCAGCCGCCGGTCTCTTGATCAGCGTCTTGGTTCCACAGTCTGGGCATTTCGCCTGCTTGCCCAAATGCGCTTCGCGAGCGTACATCAGCGTGTAGCACAGCCGGCAGCTCACGGGAATTAACGTCGGCTGCTTGGCAATTTGCTCCGCTGGCAAGGGTGCTTCGTCCACGCCCCACAGCTCGAACTGCTCACCCTCCATAGCAAGCGGCTTGGGCACTGCCCGCTTCACTTCCGGTGGAGGAATGACGTTTACTCTGCCGCAGTCTGGGCATTTGGTCTTTTTACCCACATACTTCACTCGAAAGCTAAGTCGCGTGCCGCACAGCGTGCAGCCAAAGGAAGTGTACTCCGGAGGTGGTCCAGTCGAAGACATGCGTTTGGTTATAGAAAATTCAGGAATTGTCCGCGATCTGGGCCGCTTACAGCTTAGCCGGCGCGCCTTACCTCCTTCGCACGCCGCTGGAGCCAAACTCTGACAGAGTTACGATCGCAGGCTATTGATGCACCATCTTAGACAGTTTCCACTGCCACACTCCCTTCTCACAGTTCGATTCGCTATTATGGCCCGTAACACTCAACAATTCCCTGGGAATTACGACCATGTGGCAAGGAGTTCGAGGGCACGACCGAATTGCCGAGCGATTCCGCCAGAGTTTGGCGTGTGGTCGCTTGGCGTCGACCTATCTCTTCGTAGGTCCCGATGGCATTGGGAAACGAACCTTCGCCGAAGCCCTTTCTGCAGTGCTGCTGTGCGCCAACCCGGACGAAGTCGCCCTCTCGCCCTGCGGACAATGTGAATCATGCAAAATGTTCGCTGCCGGCAATCACCCGGATGTCGACCGCGTGGCTCGGCCCCCGGGGAAACGCACGTTGCCAATCGACCTGTTCCTGGGCGATCGAGAACATCGCAATAAGGAAGGTATGTGTCACAATATCGCGATGCGTCCCCTGCTGGGTCGGCGACGGGTGGCTATCATCGAAGATGCCGACTGGTTTTCGCCCGAAAGTGCCAATTGCCTGCTAAAAACTCTTGAGGAGCCGCCACGCGGAGCCGTCATCTTCCTGATCGGCACCAGCCGTAGCCGCCAGCTACCAACGATTCTCTCACGCTCGCAAATCGTGCGGTTCAACCCGCTACCCAACGCTGATTTGGCAGCTCTGCTCATCGAACAGGATTTGACAACCGAATCAACCACGGCTGAGCAACTCGCAGCTGCTGCCGGTGGAAGCCTTAGTAAGGCTAGCGAATTTGCGGACGAGCAGCTTCGAGACGCCCAGCAGCGGCTCACTACCCAACTCACCAGTCCCAACATGGACGTGCCACGACTTTCATCCGACCTCATGGACGTGATCACCTCGGCTGGGAAGGATGCGGAAGCACGTCGACAGCGGTTTCGCACTCTCCTCTCTTCCGCAATCGGCAAATTCTCGCACCAGCTTCGCACACCCGGACAGGACTCTGGCTACGACCCTGGGGTCACCTTGGCGGCGCTAGATCGTTGCTTGGAAGCTGAAGAGCAACTGAGCCGCAATGCCAACCAAAGCACGCTACTGGAGAGTTGGCTGGACGACCTCGCCGAGTTGCAACAGCGGCCCACGTAGCGACGGTCGATTTCTAAGAAAATCCAGCGCAATTCCGCTGTTCCCCACCCTGCCGCTCTAGCGTAAACTCACGGCTTGCGTTGCTGTCGAGAAGAGCAATTCGAGCCATTCTCGGTTAACTTGAATCACCCAGCGAAGCCTCGATCGACGAAGCCTTTAAGGAATGACGAAGTAATGATTGGAACGTTTAGGCGGGAAGCATTTCATCAGTTTCTCAAGTTTAGCAGCGTAAAGGGATTGCTTACTGCCATTGCGGCGCTTACTGGTTGGCTCGCTGCCAACAGTGCGATGGCGCAGTCTGCAGCCGATGCCACGCTTGAGGCTGGCAATAGCGGTGCAGAACCTTACGACAAGTTAGTCATCATCTGCTGGTCGATCGCGTTTATCGGCTCACTCGCCGCGCTGATTCAGGCACGACTGTTCTACGCTCAAATGCAGCGGGCCAGCCAAGGCAACGAGCGCATGCGCGAGATCGCTGGCTACGTGCGCGATGGTGCACGGGCCTATCTCGATCAGCAATTTCGAGTGGTCACAATTTTCTTCGTGATCATTGCCATCCTGCTCGGCTTTGCTGCCTTCGGACTCAAAGTGCAAAGCCCGTTCGTTCCTTTCGCTTTCTTGACCGGTGGCTTTTTCTCCGGCCTGGCTGGCTGGTTCGGCATGCGAACGGCCACTGCCGCAAGTAGTCGCACCGCCGCCGCGGCAGAGAAATCGCTCAATCAAGGTCTACAAGTTGCATTTCGCAGCGGTGCGGTCATGGGGCTCACCGTCGTAGGCCTCGGGCTCATGGATATCGCTCTGTGGTTTGCGTTCCTTTACTGGATCTGGCCTGCGATGGGCAACGAGCCGCTGAGTCTGGTAAACATCACGGCCACCATGATTTGCTTTGGCATGGGTGCCAGCGCTCAGGCATTGTTTGCCCGCGTGGGTGGCGGCATCTTCACCAAGGCGGCCGACGTGGGTGCGGACCTTGTCGGCAAAGTGGAAGCCGGCATTCCCGAAGACGATCCACGCAACCCGGCGACCATCGCCGACAACGTGGGTGACAATGTGGGTGATGTGGCCGGTATGGGTGCCGACCTTTACGAATCCTACGCTGGTTCGATCCTCGCCGCCGCCGCGCTCGGTGCCGCTGCCTTCAGCGCGACTGCGATCTTGCCTGAGGGCATGACCCAGGTGGAAGCACAGCTCCGCGCTCTCCTATTGCCGATGGTGGTAGCCGGCATCGGCATTGCCTGCTCGATCATTGGCATTTACTTCGTTCGCACGGGCGACGAAGCCTCGCAAAAGAGTTTGTTACACGCACTGGCCAAGGGAATTAACCTCTCTACGGGGCTCGTGATCGTGGGTGCTATCATCGCCGCACGGCTGCTCATGCCATCTACCGCAGAAACGGAAATCGGCTTCGGCATCCCCGGCGTAGGAGTGAGTGTCGTGGTTGGCCTGATCGCCGGCGTTCTGATCGGCTGGTGGACGGAATACGTGACTAGCGACGAATATGGCCCGACGCAGCGACTCGCCGCTCAGGCAGAAACAGGCCCGGCCACAGTCATCATCGGCGGCATCGCCGACGGCATGTCTAGCGTCTGGGTGCCCGTGCTGCTGGTGTGCTTAGCGACCATGATGTCCTTCGGTTTCGCCAGCGGATGGAATTTCCAAGACGTCACGTACTTCTCACTGGGACTCTACGGTGTGGGAATTGCAGCAGTGGGAATGCTGAGCACGCTCGGGATCACGCTCGCCACTGATGCTTACGGCCCAATCGCCGATAACGCCGGCGGAAATGCGGAGATGTCTGGTCTGCCAGAGATCGTGCGTCAACGTACCGATGCACTCGATTCGCTCGGCAACACAACAGCCGCCACGGGCAAAGGCTTTGCGATTGGCTCGGCCGCGCTCACAGCACTCGCCCTGTTAGCTGCCTACGTGGAAGGCGTGCGTGTCGGCTTCGAGCGTTGGGGCGAGTCGTTTGCAGAACAAACCGTGGTCGCCGAGGGAGAGGATCACGCTTATTACAAAGTAACGAACCGCTTCGTGGTACGTGTCGACAAATCCACGGAAGAAGGTAAGCCCAATAGTTCCACTCCTTACCTCATTATGCCAGAGCTACTGCGTGCACCAAAGCTTCGCGAATCATGGCCAAAATTGGAGTTGAATGCGGAGATTCCCGTCGGCAAAGTCACCAACGGACTAACTGAATTACCCGACGACAAGTTGGCCTTCAATGCCACCGGGCGCAAACTGCTACCGGTATCCGCAGCCACACTGCCACAGTTCACGCAATATTACGACGCCACGCTCATGAACCCCAAGGTTCTTGTCGGTGTGTTCCTGGGTGCGATGGCCACTTTCGCGTTTTGTGCCATGACGATGAAAGCCGTGGGTCGTGCAGCGCAGGGTATGGTCGAGGAAGTCCGCCGCCAGTTCCGCGAAATAGCCGGCATCATGGAAGGCACTACCAAGCCCGATTACGAGCGCCCGGTAGCGATCAGTACACTGGCCGCCCAACGGGAAATGGTCATGCCCGCTTTGCTAGGATTGCTACTGCCGCTGGTGGTGGGACTCATCCTCGGCGTGGCTGGCGTGCTCGGCTTGCTCATGGGCACACTCACCACAGGATTCTGCCTAGCAATTTTCATGGCTAACTCGGGCGGTGCCTGGGACAACGCCAAAAAGTACATCGAAGCCGGAGCCCAAGGCGGCAAAGGCACCGAAGCCCACAAAGCAGCCGTTGTGGGCGACACCGTGGGCGACCCCTTCAAAGACACCAGCGGCCCGAGCCTGAACATCCTCATCAAGCTAATGAGCATGACCAGCGTGGTAATCGCAGGACTAGTAGTAAGACACAGCCTAGAAGCCTGGGGGCTGTTTTAAGGAGGATATCAAGCGAGCCGGAAGCGTAAGCGCCCGGGTAGCTACCGTGCGAGCAAGGCCTAGATACTCTGGTCGCTAACGCTTCCTGCTCGCCGGCAA
This sequence comes from Adhaeretor mobilis, assembly GCF_007741515.1. Classification (GTDB taxonomy): domain Bacteria; phylum Planctomycetota; class Planctomycetia; order Pirellulales; family Lacipirellulaceae; genus Adhaeretor; species Adhaeretor mobilis. The sequence continues at coordinate 1,980,632 of NZ_CP036263.1, read as the reverse complement.
AGTTTTCAATCTTGCGAACCTCCGCGTTTCGCTTAGAATCTATGTTCGCAGAGGAACACCCCGCGTGTTCCGCCCACGGGTTTATCCCGTCCACCTGGAGAGGTGGCTGAGTGGTCGAAAGCGCCGGTTTGCTAAATCGGTGACCGGTTCACGCTGGTCCGCAGGTTCGAATCCTGTCCTCTCCGCTCCATATGATGCTTCAATTTCCAAAGAAGCACGGCTCGTACTCCGGTAGGTATGCGGGCCGTTTCAGACCTATGGGCCGGGGTTCTTGAACACCCCGGCCAGTGGATCTTTTTTGCAAGTCCAAATTCGGGTCCCCAATCGAGTTCCCCGTTCAACTCACCTTCGCAGGATCTACGCCGTCGTTCCACTCACCTTCTAGGCGTTGGTAAGACTGCGGGTGCATGACACTCCCTGTGTCTCCGGCTGTCCAGCCGGGCACGTGATTGGGTGTGCCACGATTGGCTGACACTTGCTCCCATTTTTTTGCCCAGGCTGGAGATCCGTCGGAGATTTGCATGCTCTCCTTGTCGAAGTGGAAGACCTTGCCTTCGCGGTAACTTCGCGTGCCGAGTTTCACCACCGTCATCGCGGCAGCCCCCAGTTCGGGAGTGCAATTGACCGCTTCGGGATCACCCTTAGCAACAGCATCGACAAAGTTTTGGAAGTGAGCGAGCGATTGATTTCCGATTCTGCCCAACTCAATTCGTTCGTCAACAATCGAGCTGTCGTGAGTCACCTGTGGGCGTTCAGCGACAAAATCGTAGCCGGTGAATGCATCGCCCGATCCTAGCACCATCGCCCCGTGGTGGCCCCGAATGACCTGCTTGATTGGCGTATTGTTGCTACACATAGTTGCGGTGACTAGTCCTTGTACACCCTCGTCAAAGTCGGCAACCACGGTTGCCACATCGGGAACCTGACGGCCATCGTATTCTAGGAATAGTCCGCCCGCTCCAACAACACGCCCTGGAAATCGCAGTCCAGTACCCTTGAGCATGGTCGTTGTGCGATGAACAAACAAATCCGTGAACATGCCTGAGCCGAATGCCCAGTAGCAACGCCACTGGGCGAACTTCGCACGATCGAAAGCCATGTCTGGGGCTAGTCCGAATTCAGTTCCGAGGAACATCTTCCAATCGACATTCTTGGGAGTCATGTCCTCAGCCAATGGATAGTAGCGCCACTGCCCCATATCTGAATTGCGGAAGTACTCCGTTTGGTACTGCATGACCTTGCCGATCTTGCCTTCGCGAATCGCCAGATTCAGGTGGTCCCAAACGGGTAGCGAAGTCGATTGCACGCCCACCTGCATGACCTTGCCAGACTGCTTCCATTGCTTATGCACCTCCAGCGCCTCTTCCACGCTGTGCGTCATCGGCTTCTCGCAGTAAACATGCTTGCCTGCGTTGAAGGCGTCAATCGTTTGCCGCGCGTGCCAATGGTCGGGCGTTGCGATGACCACCGCGTCGATCGAGTCATCAGCGAGAATTTCACGATAGTCGCTCGTCGTGGTGGGGCGCTTGCCGGTGCCCTGCTCGACTCTGGTAGCCGCTTCTTCTATGCGACGGTTGAACACGTCGCATACGGAGGCAAGCTCAACGGTTCCCGATTTCTTGAAGATCGCGATCGCACTGTCCAGATGTGCGTTGCAACGCCCGCCTACGCCAATGAAGCCAATTCGCAAACGTTCATTCGCATTCCCCTGAGCACCCGTGGTCGCCGCCAATGCCTTGGTATTCATGGCCAGCGACGTGACCCCAGCTACCGTGCCGCTTATGAAGTTGCGCCGTGTGACTGATTCGTTGTTCATCTGGTCTCCCATTTTTCTGATATCGAAGTCGTGTTTTCTGTTTTTCTTAAGAATCGCTTCACACGCCAATGTACTCACTGAACTGCTCCCGTGCAGCCGGCCCAGGCCAATTGACGCATAGAGGCCCTATAGAGGCTGAGGAATTCGCTTATTTTCCGTTCCCACCTAGGGAAAAACAATGGCCAAGCTAGGTAAGGTCTCCGGGTCGCGCAATGTCTTGCCTGAGTCTCCCTCCCGAGAACGCCGATAACGGGGGACGAAGGGGAACAATATGATCAAAACTAATTTTCTTTGTCCGTTGGCGTTACTGCTAGCAGTCGGCTGCGCGTCGGATGCGCACAAATCTGCTCCGTTGCGTGCGCCTGCAATGATCGGTTCGGCCGCAATTACTCGGGCGAGCTATCAAGAGTCTGCCGAGGAGAAGCAGTCTGAATTTGCTGATATCGCTAATGTCGATAGCGGCTCGACTGAGAATACGAAGCCCGATTCATCGGAACTGCTGCAGCCCTCTGCAGTTGATGAGACTAAGAACGAGGCCGCACTACCAGAGCCACAACGATTGCCAGCAATCGCTAGCGAAAGCGTTGGTGCACTGACGCTTGAGGCACTTCAAGAGTTGGCTTTCGAGAGCAATCCGGCGATCGCACAACAGGCAGCACGTATCTGCGCGTTGCGCGGCAAATGGGTGCAAGTGGGGCTGCCGACCAATCCGACGGTTGGCTACACCGCTGGCGAAATTGGTAACGATGGGGCGGCCGGTCAGCAGGGAGTGTTTGTTGGCAAGAACTTTATTACGGCGCAGAAGCTCCAACGCAATCGAGCAATCGTCGCGGCAGAAATACACCGAGCAGAGCAGCAGCTTGCCGCCACGCAGGCCCGAGTTCGCACCGACGTACGACAAAGCTACTATGGCGCGCTGCTTGCCCAACGACGTGTTGAGTTGGCTGAAGAACTCGTGCAAGTGACCACCAAAGCGGCAAGCGCTTCCAAGTCGTTGCTCGAAGCGGAAGAGATACCCCTGGCCGGATTGTTGCAAACGGAAATCCAGCAACAGAACGCTCGGGTAATGCTGCGAACCGCAGAAAATGGATTAGACCAAGCCTGGCGCGAATTGTCTGCCGTGGTTGCAAATGGCCAACTCGCGTTTCAACAACTGACCGGCGATGTGAGCGCATTGCCCGAGGCGCTCGATTGGCAGGAACAACTCGCACGGTTGCAAACAGAAAGCCCCGAGCTGGCCATCGCGATGGCCCAGGTCGAGCGAGCCCGCCGGGCGCTCAATCGAGCGTGCGTTGAGTCGGTGCCCAACATCAGCACACAGGTGAGCGTGCAGTATGACGATTCGACCAGCGACACGATCACCGGTGTGCAAGTGGGCATTCCGCTGCCTATTTGGGATCGCAACCAGGGAGGCATTCGCCAAGCGCAGGCAGAGATCAGCGAGGCAATGCGAAATGTCGAACGTATAGAGCTGAATCTACAGCGGCGACTGGCCGACACCGTTCGCCAGTACGCCGACGCTCGAGTCACCGCTGCCACCTACGAGAACGAGGTGCTACCCCGCTCGAAAAGAACCTTCTCGCTAGTCCAGAGAGGCTACGAAGAGGGCGAAGTGGGCTACCTTGACCTGCTAGCGGCCCAGCAAACATTCTCACAGGCGAATCTCTCGTATCTCGATGCCCTAAAGTCCCTCTGGCAAAGTAAGAACCGCATCGATGGACTGCTACTCGAGAACAGCCTGGCGACCGTCTCCGGAGAATAACGAGGTCGCCATCTCACGAGGTCTTGGCTATAATGACGTCACCCAGTGTTGCTATTACCCCATTGCGATTTGACCGTGCAGCAAGTTATCAAAAGCCTGCTTGCCTTAGCCATCTTGGCTCACGCATCGCTTGGCTGCTGCGCGCATCATTCTCATGCGGCCGGCGCTTCTTGCTGCCCAACTGAGAGCCTGGAACACGCTCATCACCGCAAGTGCCCACAAGCTTGCCAGCATGCTGAAGAGCCGATCCCTCAGCCGGCTGCTCCCACCGAGTGCGATCACCGCAATTGCCTATGGACGGCTGGTGAGTTTAGCGTCTTGCCGAGCTTGCTTCTCGACAGCACTTGGCTAAATGCGCTGGAAGCAGCTGGCGATCTCGCTGGTTGTTGCTTACCCGCGACATTTACATCGGAAGCTGCTGCTTCGGTCAGACTCTGCCCGGCGCCACCGGTGCGCACCCATCTGGCGCTGAACGTACAACTCATCTGAGCCACTGGCGATAACTGAGCGTCTTGAAGCTTGCTGCGGCGTTTCTCGTTATTGCTCCTCTCTGTGGTTCTTGATTTCTGTTGTTTAGCCTTCATCGTATCCCATTGCCTCCGAGCCTGCCGTTGTGCAGCGCTTGCTGGTTGGGAGCCCCGTTCTATGACTACGCACACGCCCCCCCAAAACTCGTCGCAGACGACACCATCGCAGCGGCGGGCCGTTACTCCTGCTATTATCGTTGGCTTAGTGCTGCTGACTGCCGCTGGCTACTTCACACAAGATCGCTGGCTACCACTGGTTCGTAGCTCCCAAGTTGCGACCGGAGGAACTGATCACGTCGACCCTCATGCTGGGCACGATCACGGCGCAGCGAGCGCGACTGCCTCGGTCGACTTGAGCGATAAGGGGCTCAAGAACATTGGCTTCGTGCCGTTTACCGTAGAGGCGTCCGACTATGAGAGGAGTCTCACGCTGCCGGCAATTGTTGTCGAACGACCAGGCCGGTCGCAAATTCACATCACGGCACCGTTTACGGGCAACATCTCTGCCATTCATGCCGTCGATGGCGAAGCGGTAGATGCCGGGGATGAGCTGTTCGACCTAGAGCTCACGCACGAAGAGTTGGTCGTTTCGCAGCGAGACTACCTGAAGACACTTGCCAATCTGAAGATAGCCGAGCAGGAAATCAGTCGATTGGAAAGCCTTGGCGAAGGAGTTGTAGCCGGGAAACGAGTCTTGGAGCAAAAGTACGAGAAGCAGAAGCTGGAGGTCGCACTGCGAGCTGATGAGCAAGCCATGCTGCTGCACGGATTGAGCGAGGAGCAAATTGCTGACATTCGAACCTCGCAGCGATTGTTTCGCAGCTTAAAAGTCCACGCGCCACAGCACAGCGATACGGAGGCAATAGACGAAGGCCATCACTTGTTCACTGTCCAACGCTTGAAAATTGCCCGAGGGGAACAGGTGGAAGCGGGGCAAGAGCTGGCTGTCTTGAGCGACCACTGTGAGCTCCACGTAGAGGGGCTAGGTTTTGCAGACGATGCAGCAGCGATCCGGGCAGCGGCGAAATCTGGCAAAGAAGTGAGCGCCCGCCTGCTAAATGGAGATACGCAAGAGGCAACCGTCAAAGGATTAGAGCTGCTCAACGTGGCCGACCAAATCGACCCAACCTCACGGGCACTGAAAGCGTACCTCCGCCTTCCTAATGAGGTGGCCCTTGATCGTAATGGCAAAGGTAAGAGGCGATTTCTCGAATGGCGATACAAGCCGGGACAGCGCATGCAAATACATATCCCTGTGGAAACCTGGGAGAATCAAATTGTATTGCCCCCCACAGCTCTCGCAGAGGAAGGTGCAGAGAACTACGTGTATCGCCAGAATGGCGACCACTTCGATCAAATCGCAGTGCATGTGTTACATCGCGAACAGGACGCCATCGTGGTTGCCAATGATGGCGCACTATTCCCTGGCGATGTGATCGCTGGAAAGGGCGCGTATCAAATGCACCTAGCTCTGAAGAACAAGTCCGGCGGAGCTATCGACCCACATGCCGGACACAATCACTGAGACCTAGAGGGATTGAAAACTATGTACTGGCAGATTGCAAAAGTCATTATATCGGCCGTGCTCATCGCAGCAACTTCCACGCTGGCTCAGAAACAGCCTCGACTAGGAGCGCTGTTGTTGAGTCTTCCCATCGTTAGCTTACTCGCGTTCGGTTTCACTTGGGTGGAACATCGCGACTTGGCGACCATCTCACGACTTGCACGAGAGACGTTAATTCTCGTGCCGCTGGGATTGCCGTTTTTCGTGCCGTTAGCATTTAGCAAGCAGCTCGGGCTTAGTTTTTGGCCCTGCTTTGGGTTGGGAATCGTCCTAGCGAGCGCAACGATTGGAGCTTGGCTGCGATTCGGACCCGCCACAACTTAATTGAACGCCACCAACCACCAACCTCTAGACCCTAGTCTCTAGACCCTCAACTCTAGACTCTCCATGCTCAACGCCATTATCAGATTTGCGCTCTATAACCGGCTACTTGTGGCGGCAGCTGCGCTGGCATTGCTTGGGTATGGAGCGTGGCAGGCGACTCAGTTGCCGATTGACGTGTTTCCGAATCTCAACCGGCCCCGCGTTGTGGTCATGACCGAAGCTCACGGGCTGGCGCCTGAAGAAGTTGAATCCCTCGTGACGTTCCCGCTGGAAACGGCTTTTAATGGAGCTACCGGCGTTCAAGCGGTTCGAAGTTCCTCCGGCATTGGGCTCTCAGTGGTTTACGTGGAATTCGACTGGGGCACGGACATCTATAACGATCGGCAAGTCGTTGCCGAACGCATGGCACTTGCTAGCGACCTACTACCCGAAGACGTCTCTCCTCAGTTGATGCCAATCTCCTCGATCATGGGCCAAATTATGATCATCGGCATGACGGCCGAAGGGGATACATCTGCAATGGAGCTACGCACGCTCGCCGATTGGGCGGTGCGACAGCGTCTTTTAACAATTCCCGGCGTGTCTCAGGTGATTGTCATGGGAGGGGATCGCAAGCAGTACCAAGTATTGGTCGATCCCGATCTTTTACAGCAGTTTGGGGTGTCGCTACATGAAGTGAAGCAGGCGATTGCGGACAGCAACCAGAACACCGCTGGCGGCTACCTTGACGAGCAGGGTCCCAATGAGTTCCTCGTCCGTTCGCTGGGACGCGTCCGCACCACGCAGGAAATTGGCGACATCGTGGTGAAGCAGCGGAATCGGCAATCGATCACGCTTGCGCAAATTGCCCGCATTGAGGAAGGCGCCCAAGTCAAACGGGGAGATAGCTCCGCGTTCGCACGAAACGAACAAGGCGAGATGATCGGCGGTCCATCGGTACTGCTCACGATTCTCAAGCAGCCGGAAGCGGATACGCGGACCGTCACTAATCGAGTGACTGCCGCGCTCAAGGAGATGCGATCCGCCTTGCCAAGCGATGTCGTCGTCCACCCCGAGCTCTACCAGCAGAAGGAGTTTATTGATCTGGCAATCGACAACGTGAGTGAAGCGCTTCGCGACGGTGCCGTGCTGGTGGTGATTATCTTGTTTCTGTTCCTGATGAATCTGCGCACGACGCTGATCACCCTCACCGCAATTCCGCTGTCGATAGCGATCACGGCGCTCGTCTTTGCTGCGTTCGGGCTCTCGGTGAACACGATGACCCTCGGCGGCCTGGCGGTTGCTATCGGCGAGCTAGTGGATGACGCGATCGTGGATGTAGAAAACATCTTTCGCCGGCTGCGTGAGAATCGGCTAAGCAAGAGCCCGAAGCACCCGCTACTGGTTGTGTACCAAGCAAGCGTTGAGATACGGAACTCGATTGTCTTCGGCACACTGATCGTCATGATTGTATTTATCCCGCTATTTGCGCTTTCAGGCATGGAAGGCCGGCTGTTCACGCCGCTGGGCATTTCCTATCTGGTGTCCATCGCCTCGTCCCTACTGGTGTCACTCACCGTGACTCCCGTGCTGAGCTACTGGTTACTCAACCGCAAAGGAGAGGGCCATGAAGAACGCGACAGCCTGCTCCTACGCGGCTTGAAACGCATCGCCGAGGTTGCGATTCGCATAAGCCTGCGAGTAGCGTGGCCAATCCTTGCCGCTGCCGCCTTGGCTGTCGCAGTGGCTGGGTGGGCGTTGCTGCAGCTGGAGAATGACTTCCTGCCACCGTTTAATGAAGGTGCTGTGCAGATCAATGTGCTGCTCCCTCCGGGGACTTCGCTGGAAACTTCCAACCAAGTGGCAGCCCGAGTCGAGAAGCGCCTCGCACAAATTGACGATTTGGTCGCCTTCGTTCGCAAGACCGGACGAGCCGAGCTCGATGAACATGCCGAGGGCGTGAACGTGTCAGAATTTATCGCGACCGTCGACCCCCACAGCGAGCGATCTCGCGAAGAAGTACTCGAAGAGATCAGCGAAGCGCTGGCAGACATTCCAGGCATTGTCACCTCGGTCGAGCAGCCGCTTGCGCACTTGATATCGCACATGCTTTCGGGCGTGAAGGCACAGGTTGCAATCAAACTGTTTGGCGAAGACCTAGACGAATTGCGCCGTCAGGCTGAGGGAATCAAGAACACAATTGCAGACATTCCCGGCATCCGTGATCTGCAAGTCGAACAGCAAACCATCGTGCCCCAGCTTCGCATTGAGGCCGATGGAGCGAAGCTCAAGACTTTCGGTCTGAGGCGCAGCGATGTGAATGAATTCGTCGAAACAGCCATGCAAGGCGAAGTCGTTTCGCAGGTCCTTCACGGGCAACGTTCCTTCGATCTGTTGGTGCGACTGGAGGAGGAGTTCCGCGAAGATATGGCAGCCCTCAAACGCCTGCGCATCGACTTGCCCGACGGTGGCAGCGTGAAGCTAGAAGACGTCGCTCGCATTTACAAGGCAGGCGGTCCTAACACGGTCAATCGCGAGCAAGTCAGCCGCCGCATCGTGGTGCAATGCAATGTATCGGGTCGAGGACTCGTGGATGTCGTGGGCGACATCAAGACGCGATTAACGCGGGTGCGCGAAGAACTGCCAACTGGCTACTTTATTGAGTTTAGCGGGCAATTTGAGAGTCAGCAGTCGGCATCTCGCGCGATTGCGATTCTATTTACCATTTCGCTAGTGGGTATGTTCCTAGTACTCTTCAAGATGTTCGGCTCGGCGAATCTTGCCCTCCAGGTGATGGTGGCACTGCCCATGGCATTCATCGGAAGCGTGGCGTCGCTCTATCTCACCAACCAAACGCTCACCGTGGCCAGTATGGTCGGGTTCATCTCGCTATGTGGTATCGCTTCGCGTAACGGAATCCTGCTTATCAACCATTACCTCCATCTCGTAAAGCACGAAGGAGAGCAGTGGACGAGCGACATGATCGTGCGGGCCGGCAAGGATCGACTCGCACCAGTACTAATGACGGCGCTGACTTCAGGTATCGGGCTCGTGCCTTTAGCTATGGCCGCGGGCGAGCCGGGCAAAGAGATTCTTTATCCCGTCGCAACGGTCATTATCGGCGGGCTCGTGACGAGTACCTTGCTGGAGTTTCTTGTCCGCCCTGCCCTGTTCTGGCAACTAGGTATGGCTTCCGCGCAACGAGCGCTTGAACGGGGCAGCGCACGAGTCGAACTCGTCGCGGAGAGTGCGATTGCCTGACCTATGATGCAACCCGATGGAGTGGAAATATTCCTACGCCCCTGTGGCAATTCTATTAAATCGATGAGGAGACGAACGATGAAAACACACGCGACAACTATTGGCTTATCCGCGAGTTTGAGCCTCGCACTACTGATCCTGGCTGGCTGTTCCGGCGAAGACGCAAGCCCTGGCGGAGAAGATACGGGTAATGGTGGCGCTGGCGTGGTTGATGCGCATCCCACCGAAGGGCCTCATCAGGGCGAACTGATCGAGTTGGGTAACGAGGAGTACCATGCCGAGCTGATCCACGACGAGATTGCAGGCAGCATCACGATCTATGTATTAGATTCTACCGCCAAAGAATCCGTCGCGATTGAGGCGAGCGAGGTCACCGTCAACCTGAGCCACGACGGCGAAGCAGAGCAATTCACACTAACAGCCAATGCAGACACGACCGACCCTGCCGAAACTTCCTCGAGATTTGAATCCTCAGACGTGCATCTGGCCGAGGATCTTGAAAGCCGCGAAGCTACGCTCGTGCTCACGATAAAAGGCAAGCAATATCGTGGCGAAATCAAGCATGATCACGACGAGCACGAGGATCACTAAAGCGAAGCTGAAGTCACCGACCGATCACTGCGACACGGCTTCCCGCTCGTACTTCCTCCCGCTGGATTTTTCCTCGTTGGGGAAGTCCTCAGGGATTTCTTGTGTGACTTTACCTGTGGCGGCCCATTCGGTGCCGCGTTGTAGGCTGGTGATAAAGCCAACGCACTCCATGGAGTAATCCGCGTGACCCAAGGGCGTGTGGAAGATGCGTCCCTTATAATAGTCGATGGTTATGAGCATGGGCTCGTGGCGACCGCTGCCTCTCTTTTTGGGATGCGCGTAGGCGGTTGCGAGGATCGTCATGTTCTCGGCCGGACCGCGCAGGCGTTCGTAGAGCTCGTCCTTGGTGTGTAGCCAACGCTTGGGCATGCCGCTGGTGATAGGGTGATCTTCGACTCGCGTGACGAGTTCGAACTCATGCTGCGGTCCGTGGTTGCCACCTTTACCCGGGTCAGTGTTGCGGACGATTTCATCTTCGTCGTTGTAGTACACATAGGGGCCTGTCTTCTCGGTGCGGCCGCCCCAGCCTCCCAGCCCGATCATCTGGTTGAACTCGGTCCAATCGCCAAAGGAATTATCGGCCGCGTGCACCACCACAAAGCCGCCGCCTGTGCGCACGTATTCCTCGAAATTGTTCTTCGTCTCTTCAGGCCACGGCGCAGCGTTGTAGCCGAAGTTGGATATGACGACATCGTAGTCGGAAAACGTAGGCGAAAAATCAGGGTCGGTCCTCGGCTTGCCGACCACCTGTGTTTCGATGCCCTCCAACGGATAGTCCGGCAATTGCGACTCGCCCTTCCAAGTAAACTTCGTGCGCTCGATGTCCACTTCGAATAGCCCCGTATCCTCTAGGTACCTTTTCATCATGAATGTGGTCTTGGGCCACATTTCGTGATTGTTTTGGCCATCGATGATCAGTGCTTTGAGGGGCTCGGCTGCTCGGGAGGGCATTGCCAAGAGAGATCCGAGCAAACAGATAGCGACAATTAGCGATTTCATTGACACACGTCTCCGTGAAAGAACCTAGTAGTCAGTTGCTACTAACATATACGAAGAAGGGGCAAATAGGCTACCTTGCGAGCTGTAGATTCAGTGTCGCAAACTACTAGCATGCGGGCAGGCGAACAGAGCAATCGACACCTCTAAGGTGCAGCGACGCGCTTCCAGCTGCCAGGTTCGATCTGGAATTCATTGACATCGCCATCAATGGTCGTGTACTCGCCGTACACCCGATACAATAACGATTGGGTGGGTTCGCTTGACCACCAAACATTATTGCCCCCGCGCAGAAGGTGGGCGTTTGTTTGCGAGACGGAGGTATGGTAGCGAATGTCAGCCGCTGTATTCCCAGAGTCTCCTTCCAGACCGATACAATAGCCGCCCTCGGGATCGAGCCCTGAGTGATTCTCAAATGTCGCGGTGCGCCACGCGTGGCCCGTCAACGCAACGAGAACCACATTGTCCGAATCGAGTTGTTCAGTAGGCATGCCGCTCGAATCAGCTGCATAGAGTTTCACTCCTAGCACTCTAATCGCCAAGCTTTGATTGCCGGCATAAACTTCGACGCTACTCACTCTCCAATCTAATGCATCAGGAGGAAGTACTGGCTTGAAGTACTGTCCAAGATAGTTGCTATTGCTGATTGGCGCGCTGGTGCTGTAACCTTCATCGTAGCTTTTCACTTCCTGCGGCCCCAAGTTTTTCGTCTGAGTGTTACGATTCGCACATGTCACACTGTGGAGGTAGGTTGCCGTTCCGAAGCGACCAATCCCCTGAATTTCGACGGGATCATCAACATCATCAGCCAGATCCCCGTCCTCGTCCAGCAACCGATAGCTCAGGGTTGCGTCGGAGTCGGGAGGACTTACGCTGATCGTCTCATCGTGTGCGTAGCGAGTTCTCCAGTTGCTATAATAACTCATTCGACCCAAAGCGAATTCGACACTCGATTGAGCTAAACACTTCGCATAGGCCATGTCGCTGCGAGATACGGATTCACGAAGCTCCAAACGCGACAAATGCATGGAGGTCAGACTGATCATTGAAACCAGCATCGCTACGCCGGCGACGGAGATGTATGCTGATCCCCGACGCATCCTGCGGGATATCCACCTAGCTCGCATTGGGATCCTCCGCGTGGTTCAGGAGGTTCGTGGTCCATTGAGCAGCACTACCACTGCCTATTTGAAGTTTGCCTTGTAATTGAGTAACCGCTGTGCGATCAACCGCGGGTTTCTGCTCCAGGGAACCATCCTCTGAGCGATAGGCAAGTCGCTCGGTACTGGTACCGTCCGGGGCAGTCACGGTGACGCGAATTCGCTTGAGTCCGGTATCGTAAAATCCCCATACACCACCATTAGTTCGCGCGGCCCATGCCACGTCCACGCTACGCGACCAGCCTGAGTAAGTCACCATAGCCGTGCCATCGTGGTTCTGTGCGGGACTGGCCGACCAGCCGTCGTAGTCATCGACATCGTCGAAGGTGGTACGGTCCGTTTCGTTCTCCCCAGCGTTCGTGCCAAGAGAATTCCCGTTGTTCTCTGGGTCGTTGTAGGGAAGCGCCATAATTTCGGCCAGAAGCTGATCCACCAGAAGCGGACCATCAATCAGACTGGTCATCTCCACTTGGGTCCGCACTGAGGCCCCTAGCGAAGCCAAAGCCCCAGTAATCACAACTCCCACCAGCAATGAGCAAATAACGGTTTCGACCATGGTGAAAGCGCGGCGCTGAGGATGCCGCGCACTAGCTACGAGTAAACTTCTAAGACCCACGTGTCACTCCTTCGATCAACCTGGAGACCCATTCCAAGGAAAACGACTGCACATCTCCAGCAACGGTCTGCACGGTTCCGCCATTGAATTGATACGTGAGCGGATCGCCAACCGTGCCACTCCAGGAGTAGCGAATGGTTTCCGCTGCGTCATCACCGTCGCGATCGGGGACTTCCATCGTGACAGAAGTAGACGTCAATTCAGAAAACGACAGTGCCGACTGCACATCGCGATTCAGTGTCGCGAGCACGCGATGCGCCTCGCGTGTATCTTGCCACTCGCCATCGGCCACGTCTAAAGACTGGGAAGCGATGTATAGCGAAGACGCCAACCCACCTGTCAACGCGGCGGTAATCGCCGAGCTGAGCATGAGCTCAACTAGCGTGTAGCCGCGTCGTGCTGGAGTACGTGATATCATGGTGTTCTCGGAACAGTCTTTGTTACCTTCAGCGAAGCAGCTACAAGAAAACCCTTTTAAGGTCCGGTATTATAAGTTGCGGTCACCGCTGAAACCGATCTGCCCGTAACATCCACACTGATAGTGCGTTGCTCTGAAGAAGCTTCCAACACTACGACACCGGCGGAATCGGGCCGGCCGTGGATGTCGAAAGTCACTTCCTGGGTCCCCGCGAAATCAGCCGAGAGCAGCGTGACGCCCCCGGCAGAGCCGGTGGAGAGGTTCCTCTCAAAAACTTGCCCAGGGTGATCGTGATCGTCGACGCCGAGGATTCGGTACCTATGGTTGGCGGTGTTGAACTGTACAGTAACGGGTTGGCTTGTGTGCTGGGCGACACCAGCGGCATAAGCGAGATCCGCTTCCATTTCCTTGGCCGCTAAGTCGCAACTATATTGGGTGATCGCTGTCCAGTACTTCGGAGCTGCCACAGCGACAAGGATACCCATGACCAGCAGGACCATCGCTAATTCGACCAACGTAAATCCCTGGCGATCTATTTGACGGGTACTTGAGCGCTGAGCTCTTGATACAAGACTCGATGGATTCATTTGCAAGCTCGTTGGTCATTGCAGCCTTAGCGCAAAATGCGCAGGGAGGCACAGTAAAAACGTAGCTTACTGAGCGAGAGGAGAGAGTCCGTAGTGGGCGGCGTAAGTGTTACAACCTGCTTGACCGGATTAGAAATCGCCAGCGCAGGCTCACAAGGACCGTCCCTGAGGGTGAGAACTTCGCTGGTCCACAGCGAATCCATAGCACCGACCGTCATCAGGCGGCATCCTAGGTGGCCAATCTCTACTGCGAATGGACGCTCATCGGAGGTCTGCTTGGTTGCTCGATTCCCTTGCCCCACTGAGTGCGGTTTTCAGTTGGCGGAGCGACCGACATGCGATAGCCACCGGTCAGCCGCCACTCGGCGAGCGACGGGCCCAGGCCGAAGGCGAGAGCAGTCGGTATAGCTGTACCAATAAACGCCTCCAGAGCTAAGTGAAATGGCAGCAGTGCTAACACTCCTGCCCCCATTAGTCCACCAAGTAGAACTGCCAGGGGCGCAGTATAAACATGGTCGTGCTTAGAAAGCAGCCAGCGCCCCGTACGCAATCTAGCCCATAGGCTGAGCGGAGGCGAGCAATGCGGTCGGTAACGAATAAAACGCATCAAGGCGAGCGTAACCGCCGCCACTAGCGGAATGCCCCACGCCAAACTGGCAACTAGTGCGAATTCTTCCTCGCTGTAATCGCCAACGGCAGACTTTATCGTTTCCTGGATTGTGAAGACAGTCATTGCTGCCACCCAACCCCACAGGCAAGCGAGGTAGAGGATTTGTCTCGGAGTGACTTGCGTCTGGACGTCAAACTCTTCCCATGGATGAACGCGAGGCCACAGGTTGTCGCGTCGCTCTGGTCTCTTGGTTTTTGATCCCAAGAACTGGAATTTCCATCCCGGCAAGTTTTCCCAAGGAAATGAGTTTAGCGTTCTCAGCCAAGCCCACTGACAAACGGCAGTGATCACAAAAAGTAGGGCAAAGACTGGCCAATCGATCGAATCGGTGATGCTGTAAAAAATTGCCAACGGCAAAAGCGATGCTGTAGTAATACAGAAAAAAGTCGCGCCGTCTTGCCCGCTACGATAGTTGGTCGCAATGAGCACACCAGAATAGGTGCCCAGAAACGCCAGCGCGACCGCCCAAGGTGCACTATCCACAGGCCTGACCACAGTACCAACGAGCAACAACACGAGGTCGAGTACCGTCAAGCGGACCGGACCAAGTGGCAAGGGTTTCTCGGGACTCCAGGGAGTCGTCAACAGCCACTGGCGATACTCGTCTTGGTAGGCTGGATTCCCTTGGACCGCACGACTGATTCCCAAGAAGAAAAATCCGAGCAGAAGAAAGAAACGGTAGGCAACTAGGTAGCCGCCTGTCCAAGGAACTCCGTACCATTGTGTGACGACGTGGGCACAGAATGTCTCCACGACAATAACCAAGAGCAGAAAAACAAGGTACCCAAGCAAGAATGGGTGCTGTCTTAGGAACCTGTTGGTAACTTGTCTTAGGTGATTCATGGGAGCTCCTCAAAGTAGCTCTCAATATTGGCCAGCGCATCGGGATCAAGCATCTTCTGTAGGGCTTCCTCGAGACTCTCGCCCACACCCGCGGCGCGTTTGATATTCTCCACCGTATCGAACGTCGCCAGTCGCCCCTCGCGGATGATCGCCACGCGGCTGGAAAGCTCTTCCACTAGCTCTGGCACCGGAGTGGTCATAACGACGGTCACGTCTTGATCTTGCGCTAGCCGTTTGAGCACTCGCTTCAATGCCAGGATGCCAGCTGGATCAAGCCCTCCTGAAAATGGCTCGTCGAGCAATAGATAGGGTGCTTCAGTGATGAGCGCGCTGGCCAGCGCGATTTTCTTCTGCTGACCGGCAGAGTAGCTATTGACGGGCCAGTTACCTTCTTTCTCTAAATGAAACAACTTGAGCAGTCGCTCCGCGTGGTCCATCGCACCGCTGGCCGGAATGTCGTAGAGCTGAGCGGCAGCGAGAATGAAGTCGCGCCCGGTCCACGAAGTTGGCAGCCAGGGCTTGTCTGGCAAGTAGGCGACCTTGCTGCGGATCGCCAGTTCTCCCTCGGGAGAGCTGCGGCGCCTGACACCGTCGAACTCCACATACCCCTCCTGTGGAGCGAGGATTCCCGCCAAGGCCTGGATGAGCGTGCTCTTGCCCATTCCGTTCGGGCCAAGCACGGTGACCAACTCGCCCGTGGCAATCTCCATAGAGATGTCGATCAGTACCGGGCGGACACTGTAATGTTGCGTAAGGTTGACGACGCGAATCATGGGTTCCTGTGATTAGTAGACGGGAGCAACTTCTGAAGGGTATTCGTTGAACAACTCCCTTTATAGCCGCAAATCGCCAAAAATCCTGCCAGAGACTCGCACCTACTCCGCCAACAACTCAATCGCCCGTTGCAGCTGCTGAGCGTCAGGCAGCCGTTTGATTCCCGCCTGGAGAACCGCCCGTGCGGCAGTGAGATTGCCATTCTGGTCGTGCGCGCTGGCGAGGTTGATATAGTTTTCTTCCAACTCAGGGCGCAATCGCAGGCACTCCTTGAAGGTCTCGATAGCGGCGGGCCACGCCTGTTGCTCGTAGTAGCACTCGCCCAACAGTCGCTGCGCGTCGAATCGCTTGGGCTTTAGCGCAATGGCTTGCTCGAAAGCCAAAGTCGCCTGGGGCAGCGCTTGCTGACTTAAGTGGAGTAGCCCTAGCTGGTAGTACGGCTCAGAAGAGTTGGGCTTCAAGGAAGCAGCGCGTAGGAATTCTTGCTCAGCTGTGTCGAACTCACCCGTGGCTTTAAGCACATCGCCCAACGCTAAAGCCGTTTGGTAGTCCTTTGGCAAGAGCTGAGCGACTCGCTGCATTTCTTTGAGCGCCTCGATCGGGCGATCATGTCTACGCAAGAACTCCACAAGCTGCTGACGTGGTTCGGCTAGACTTGGCTGGCGGCGAATTGCTTCGCGGTACATCGCGTCCGCTTTTTCAGGGTTGCCCTGGCGGTCGTAGACGAAAGCCAAATCAGCGGCAGGTTGGAATTCTTTGGAATTCTTTGCGACTAAAGGCTCTAGGAGTTCGCGGGCCGCTTCCAAATCCCCAGAGCCCATCAGAACTGCCGCAGCATTAAGATGGATGTTCGCAGCGTTGGGACGCAGACGGACGGCTGCTCGAGCAAGCCGCACCGCTTCTACCTTATTCCCAGCTAGGAGTTCCGCACGACTTCGCAATAGCTGTACTTCGGGTAAATCGGGTGTTAGCTCGGCAAGTCCTTCTCGAATCTCAGCCTCCCGCTTGCCGGTTTCGCCACTCAAGAGTTTTCGCTCACTTAGTAACAAGCCACAGGCCAACACCGCAAACACGGCCCATTTCGCTGTGTGCTTCATCGCTGGCACGGAGAGTTCCAGTCGTGAAGCGCTGGATTGCGAATCGACCAGATTCTGCTGTGTGCGACGGTCGCTCACCTTCCAGATGAACCCATCAAAATAGAAATGCAGCAGCGAGGAAGTGACAAACAAGGCAAATAGCCACTGGTAGGCATCGTTACCACCGGAAGTAAAAATGTAGCTACTGGCGTCGCCTGTGAAGTAGCGAATCGAACTATAGGCCGCGATCAAAGCCAAGTAGATGCCGAGCATCGAAGCACGATCACGAAACAGAAAGCCTAGCCAGCCAAACCGCTCGCCGGCACGCTCAAAGAGCCTCCGATTGTAGATCCACACAATCGCGAAGTATTGCACCGCGTGATAAATCTCGAACATGGCGAGACCGATCAGTAAATTGGTGGAGAGGCGCCCCGTGTACCAATAGAACCAACCGGTGCTCAACGCGAGCAGCAGCTTCACCCCATTCACTGGGCGACCTTCGCGCCAGCGAACGAAGAGGTTCACGACGTAGAGCAACCCGACAACCGTACCCGCCAAGCCGACGGTCCAGCGCACCGTGGTAAGCCACTCCGGTCCGAATACCGGCAGCCCCGCCTGCCACATGGCAGTAGCGATACCGAACACTCGGGAATCGCTAAACACTACGCCCGCGATGAACATCACAAGGCACAACGCATGATCGAGTCGCGCTTCGCGCGGCTTTGTCTCGCCGAGTTTCACATCGTAGATGCGCATGAATCCATAAGTTTGCATCAACCCGTGCCATGTACCCCACACAAGCAGAATGAGTTCCAAACCATGCAGATGCCCCCACGGCAAATCCAACCGCTGGGCAAGCCAAGCCGGTGGAGAGAACAGCAGAGCCAGCAGAAATAGTAGTGGTGGAGCAAGCAGGAACCGCCAGCGGAACCTAGCGAACAACTCGCGATCCCCGTAGGCACGCATGAACCCGGGCAGATGATGCCCCAACGAAGCGAATGAAATGACCGTCAGGGCGACTTTTTCAGGCGATACCCAATTGCGTACGACCAGGAGCACGGCCGGTACGATCACCAACGGGGTCGCGACTAGGTAAGCCAAGTCCCAGGCAGGAGAGATAATCCACGCCCGTCGAGGAGCCTCCTCCGGTGAGGACGAGCCGATTTTCTCCGGCGCGGCACTTTCAGCACTGGGAACGGCGGTGGACACGGGGCGGTCAGCCTCTCGGGCGATTCATAGCGGAAACGGGGAAAATCTGGTCACTTAACCATTATGACACTCACTAACGGCCCGGGGCGTTGGCGAGATTGACCCAGGGCAAGGGAAACCGGCCTATTTGCTTGGATTTCCGACCTGCTCCGTTTATGCTGGAGGATACATAGCTGCTGGAGAATGCAGCTGCTAGAAAGTCAACTCGCCGGCCGCTGCGGAAATGGTATGGAGCTGACTGTACGGTTCCGGCCACTTCCTTGATTCAAAACACCTATCGTTCTTGGTAAATCCCATGATCTTGGTAAATCCTATGCTAAAACGACTTTTCACTTATGCAGCAGTTGCTGCACTGATCCTCGGCACTGGCGTGCTCGGTAACGCGGAGCTACTCCTTAGTGGAGCCATTGCGGCGGACCCTGCCGTCAGCACCCCAGCAGATTCAGCGGCCCAGGAAGCGCTCGTCGATTTGTTCGACGCCATGGACAAGGATTTGGTGGACGTTAAGTTCGTCGCCCGAAGCGCGAGCAAGGGTCGTATTGTGATGACCAATCGCACCGATAAGCCACTCAACGTCAAACTTCCCGAAGCCTTCATTGGCGTTCCAGTACTCGCCCAATTTGGTGGGGGTGGGCAAGGTGGCGGTGGTTTCGGTGGCGGTGGCGGTGGCCAACAGCAGAATGTCGGTGGTGGCGGCGGTGGTTTCGGTGGCGGCGGACGCGGTGGCGGTGGACGCGGCGGCGGGCGAGGCGGGCGAGGCGGCGGATTCAACTTGCCGCCAGAGAAAGTCACGCGAGTTGATGTTCCTCTGCTGTGCTTGGACCATGGAAAGAAGGACCCTAGTTCCAGCAAGCCTTACGACATCCGTCCTATCGAGAATTACATCGATCGCCCAGAAGTTATTGCCGTTGTAAAGGGTTATGCCAATGGCGAACTCCCTGCTGCGGCTGCTCAAGCGGCAGTTTGGAATCTCAACAACGACGTGAGCTGGCAAGAACTCTCGGCCAAACTCACCGGCACAAAACGCCATGCGGTTCGGAGCTCTTACTTTAGCAACGACCAGATCCGCGCCGCGGTTGCCATTGCGGAGCGAGCGAAGCAAATGACCTACGGCCAAGAAGTCACGCCGAGAAAGTCATTGCGGAAACCGACTGAAGAGGTATCGCCAGGGGAACTGGAAGAAACTTCACCGGGCGAAGTAGCTGAAGAAGCTAAGGTCGAGGTAGAAGCCGAATCTGAGGTTGCGGATTCCGAAGTCACGGTGGAAGCAGTTAGCTAGAAAAGCCCGAGTCACTTTAGCAGTTGAAAAACCGCGCGAGCCAACTCGAACTATCCTGTGCCTGCGGGCTAGTGCCAACCTGGTAACGTGCTAAGCTGCGGCAGGCAACTGATTGCGGCGTAAGGCAGCTAGTAGCTGCTGAGTCTCTTGCTGCTGTTCGCTACGATCGGCCTGCCATTGCTGCTCCCTACGCTGGAACTCGCGTGCCTGCTCGCTCAATTCTTGTTCGCGAGCGACCAAGCGGGCGGCTTGTTCTTCGAGGTCTTTCTCCCTCATGTGCGACCAGCGCTGTAGTTCGCGCGATCGCTCGGAGAGGCGGTCGTGCTGTTCGCCAAGATCGCAGCGAACCGCTTCCAGCTGTCGGCGCTGCTGGCTCACTTCTTCGGCAGCTAATTTGTAGTGATCGGCAATGCGTGCCCGCACCATCGAGATCGAACGGCTAAGCGTTGCCGGCGCCAACACACCCTGCAACTGCTGCCAAGTCTCTTCCGTGGCCAAACGCATTTCCAGAGCTTCACGCTGGGCGTCGCGTAATTCGCTGGTGAGTTGGTCGCAAGCGAGTTGGTGCTTGTCGAGTTCCGCCTCCCGACGCGCTAAGTCCGCAGCGCGGGCATCCTGCTCACGTTGACGGGCTTCATTCTCGCGATTGAGAGTGCGACGCTCTCGAACAATCTGGTTCTCAAACTCCAGACGCTGCTGCTCGATCGCCCGCTGATCTTCAGAATTCTTTTTCTGCTGCTCAGCCAGCAGGGACTCCGCATTGTCGAGATATTTGCTTCGCTGTGCGAACTCTTCGGCCTGTTGCTGCAGATCGTCCATGCACTCTTCGACAACGCCAAGCCGGTGGAATCTTTCTAACGCTGTCTCAATCTCGCGTTGTCTCACAAGTAAGCGTGACTTACGTTCCTCGAAGTCTCGACTGTTAGCCTGTTGCTGATCGATTTTACGATTCAGTTCCGCCCGTTCGAATTCTAACTCGCTGGCTCGCTCGCAGAGCTTTTCCTCAGTTTCAGCGAGCATCGCTTCACGCTTGGTAAGGTTGGACTCTCTAATCTGATGGTCTTCCTGCAGGCGATCGAAGGCGAGCCGTTGCTCGCTATGGCGTTCTTGCTCGACATACAAAGCCGCTTCACGCTCATCGAGATCGCGCTGCCGCTGCTCGCACTGTTTACGAGCGGCTTCTGACTCTTCCTCACGCGTGCGAGAAGTCGCTCGTTGGAAGTCGAGTGCATCGTTCTTAGTTTGCTGTTCGGTGAGGGCGATCTCCAGCTCCAACTGCACTCGCGTGGCAGCTTGCTCGCGTGCCTCAACCTCGGCCAATCGTTCGGCGAGTCCTGCGGCGGCACTGAGCGTTTCCTCAGCCGCTTCCCGCTCTTGCTGCAGCGATTCGGCCTGCTCAGCCAATTGCTGATCGCGTTCGGAGAGTACTCCTTCGCGTTCTTCGATCCACAGGCGAGCATTGCGAATGCGGCTGTCGAATTCTGCCTCTTGCGAGTTGAGACGGGACTCACGACGGTCCACTTCGCTAAGTTGTGTCTGTAAACGCTCAGCGAGATCGGCCGCATGTTGTGCCAGCACTTGAGGCGAGCCAACCAGCTTGGGTCGACGTCCTTCCTGAAGGCCATCAAGCTGTTGGCCTTCTAGTGGCAAAGGGGCAAGCCCCGCTGACAACTCAGCTCCGGTGCCAACCGCTGCAAATTGAGGTGCATTCAAGACGGAAGCCTGCGGCGCGCGCTCCTCATCGCCATCGCGGCGCATGGGGTGGGCATCGTCGATGCGCAGCTCGAGGGGATCTATCGGTCTGATTTCGTCGGCTTGTTGTTGGTCACTTGCCATCGAAGCTTTCTCGCTGCAGTACAGCTCTGTTGCTATGTCGCGCACCCTGCGCAACCGCTTGCGCAGTGGTTGCCTTGTAGAGAAGTATCGTCGCGCGGGGCTGGTAAACTTTGCTGATTACAACGTTTTTTCCAGCAGGCAGTGCTAGCAGGTTAGATTGCCGTAAGTCGCGAAGCGAGTTTGGACATACGGAGCGCTCGACCAATAAAAAAGCAGCACCGAACTTGTGTCCGGTGCTGCTTGCGTTGCTAGTAGATGGCTGAGGGGATTTAACCCTTGGCGGCATCGATTGCTTCCTGCAGACGAGCCTTCGGCTGGACGCCTACGAAGCGGTCGACCACTTCGCCGTCCTTGAAGACCATGATTGTCGGAATACTGCTCACACCGTAGTTCTGAGCAGCATTCGGTGCATCGTCTACGTTGAGCTTGGCGACTTTCGCTGAACCTGTGTTCTCGCCTGCAAGCTCCTCAACCACGGGGGCTATCTGACGGCAAGGACCGCACCACGGGGCCCAAAAGTCTAGAAGGACTGGCTCGGAAGATTTTGTGACTTCGTTCTCAAAATTGTCGTCGGTGATTTCCAATACACCCATTTCTGGCCTCTTTCTCAAAAAAATCTTTTGGCAACGACGAGCCAGCATGCTTGGCCAGCAAAAAACCGTCGTTGTTACAGTTAGGTACGAAATCCGCAGGGAAAGGTTCGCCACGATCGAAGATGAACGATCATCCCGGGACACCCGCTTAGTGGATACCCCAGTTACCCCGGCAGAATAGAAGGATTATCGCACCAGTTCGGAGGACCTGTCAACGAGTGAGGCGGCCGAAATCGCACCTTTAGGGTGTCCATTCTAGTAGAGTCCGCAGGGGAATTGCCTAGAATCCCTGACGCGTAATAATCATGCGTAGACCACGCTAAAACCAAATCTCCGCTCTCAAGGAATTTCAACCATGGTACGTACCCCTAGCACCATGCTGCCCATTGGCACCGCTGCCCCTGATTTCTCACTGATCAACGTAGATAGCAAGACCGTTTCGCTAGCGGACCTAGCCGACTCTAAAGGGCTATTGGTCATGTTCCTCAGTAACCATTGCCCTTACGTGAAACACGTGGCGGACCATTTGGCACAGTTAGGGGCGGAAACCATGCAGAAGGGTATCGCCGTGGTGGCCATCGCCTCCAACGACGTGGCGAACTACCCGGCCGATTCACCGGAGCAGATGGTGGCCGAGGCCGAAGAGCGGGGCTACCAGTTTCCTTATCTCTACGACGAGACGCAAGAAGTCGCGAAGGCGTACCACGCCGCCTGCACGCCAGACTTCTTCTTGTTTGATGGCGATCAGAAGCTCTACTACCGCGGCCAACTCGACAGCAGCCGCCCTGATAGCGGCATCCCGGTAACGGGTGAGGACTTGCGCGGTGCGATAGCTGCACTGCTGTCTGGTCAATCGCCTCCCGAGAATCAAATCGCGAGCCTCGGCTGCAACATCAAGTGGAAGCCGGGGGAAGAGCCCGACTATTTCGGTTGATTGGCTTCGGTCAGATTCTTCTTAACTTTTGACGGGAGTAACACGCGAATCGGCAGTCAACTGCCGGACCATGGCCTCTTGACTGCCCAACTGCTCACTCAGTTCGCGTTGGCGACTCGCCCAACTGGGCCTTTCTGCCATAGCGGGGCAACGGGCTAGGTAATCGGAACAGCCGAGTTCGTCCGCGATGGGGGCGAGTTCTCCGTAGAGCTGTTGGACGACTTGCGAAACGGTCTGCACCTCGAAGGAGTACGAATCCACGAGTTTTGCGTCGCGCCCAAAACGTGCAGCACGCCATTTGTTTTGAGCGACCATCATGGGATGGCAATCGTGCTGGTAAGCGCCGTCGTCGATTTCCTCGGAGAGGGCTTTCACCAAGCATTGGATAAGCGCGGCAATTGTGAGCGTATCCTCTAAATTACCCGGCATGTCGCACACGCGCACTTCCACGGTGCCGAAGTTATGATGCGGACGAACGTCCCACCATATTTCGCGAATCGTATTGATGAAGCCTGTTTCTTCCATGTGGCTCACAAGCCACACGTATTCACTCCAATTGCGCATAAGCGTAGGTAGACCAGCCGTCGGGAGGCCCTCCATGACCTTCGAGCGGAAGGAGTGCAGCCCCGTGTCGCGGCCTTCCCAGTAGGGGCTACTACTGGAGAGAGCCAATAACGCAGGCAAGTGTCGCAGAATGCGGTCGCAAACCATGACCGCCTTATCGCCCGAATCCACGCCGACATGAACATGAAGCCCGAACGTAACCAAACGACGGGCTAGCTCCTGCAGGGAGTCGACCAGCCCGTAGTAGCGCTCGTTCGGAGTAACAGCTTGCTCTTCCCACCGCGAAAAGGGATGGGTAGCGCCCCACCACAGACGGAGATCCTCTGCATCAGCAGCTTGCTCGACAAGTTGCAATTTCCTGCGCAGGTCGGCTTCCGCCTGAGCAATCGTCTGGCAAACGTCGGTGTTGATCTCCATGACCGACTGCATCAACTCGGGTTTGAAGCACTCGCCTGCCGATTTGGGCAATCGACTACCGAGCTTCTCGAACGAATTAGATAGTTCCATCGACTTCTCGTCGACGATGCCGAGTTCGAGCTCGATGCCGACGGTTGGTTCAGGATTCGATGTAAACGAAAGCTTGGCCATATTGGGAATCACCCCTGAGATCTGAGTTGTCACTACCCAAGTGGTGGAACTTCGTCATCTGGACTGAAATTCACATTCAGGACTGCATGCCAAAACGATAGCGTGAGCGAGTATCTCTACTCCATGCGCCAAAGCCGACTCATCGATATCGAATAGCGAAGTATGAAGCAACGTATGCTCAGTTCCCGGTTTGGCGACACCGAGGCGGAACATAGCCCCGGGGCTCTCTTCGAGATAAACTGCGAAGTCCTCACTGCCCATGCTGGGGCGAGGGATCTTTTCGACTTGTTTGCTGCCTAGCGTATGTATGGCAGCTTTTCTTAACAATTCAGTCGCTGTCTGGTCATTCAGAACTGCCGGCGTGTCGGCTGGAATTTCCATCTCGATACGTGTTTCGGTGATCTCCTCGACGCCGCGGAGCACTTGACGAATGTGATCGATCGATTTGGCACGCACCTGCGCATCAAGTGTGCGGAGCGTGCCTTCGACTTCGACTTGCTCAGGGATCACATTGGCGTTTTCACCGCCGGCAATACGGCCGATGGAAAGCACGGTGCCGTCGAGGCTGTCG
Organism: Adhaeretor mobilis; assembly: GCF_007741515.1. Taxonomy (GTDB): domain Bacteria; phylum Planctomycetota; class Planctomycetia; order Pirellulales; family Lacipirellulaceae; genus Adhaeretor; species Adhaeretor mobilis. The sequence continues at coordinate 1,956,094 of NZ_CP036263.1, read as the reverse complement.
TTGGCGCGAGGCACAAACTGATAGAGCGAGCTGACAAGCAAGGCAGTTGCCGCGATTGGATCCTTCGACTCATGGGGCCGAGCGCCGTGCCCCCCCTGGCCGATGACCGTGAATTTGATGGCGTCGCAACTGGCAGTGAGGGCCCCTTTGCGAATTCCTACGACGCCTGCAAGTCGCTTAGGATCGACATGCAATGCAAATATAGCCGCTACATTGTCCATCACACCGGCGGCAACCATCGCTTTAGCGCCTGTTGCAGTTTCTTCTGCGGGCTGAAGAATCGCTCGCCAGGCGAGCGGCCAAGGTACTTGGCCCGCTTTCTCTAACCGGCTTAGCACAGCGGCCACGCCATAGGCCATCGTGGCGTGGGCATCGTGTCCGCAGGCGTGCATGATGCCGTCGTTCTGACTGCGGTAAGGCGCCGTCTTTTCGTCGTGGATTCGCAGGGCATCGATGTCGCCCCGCACAGCGATGCGAGCACTCCCGGGAGCGGGTGAGGAGTTGTCGGCCACCACTCCACAGCCCTCAGGCCCCATTGCTACCGTGAGGCCGAGTTCCGAAAGACGCTGGTAAAGCAGTAGGCTCGTATCAAACTCTTCACCACTAGGCTCTGGATGCGCGTGGAAATGTCGGCGAAGCTCAACCAATTCGTCCGCGATGTCCTCGACATGTTGGTGCAGTTCTTGTTGCCAATGGTCGGGCATCTTCGAAAATTCTTTTGGCAAATGAATGAGGAATGCTTAGCTGAAACAGCGATGGCTTTCCATCATTGTGCTACAGCCCACTATCTTACAAATCAACGAATTCGGGAACAACTAGTTCGGGAAGAATCCCCTGTTCGTGACCCATGGCCAGGAATTTCGCAACCGACTCGCGTCCTTTGGGTCCAAAGTCGAGTGTCCAGTCGTTGACGTACATGCCCACGAATTTGTCCGCTTTGGCGTTGTCAAGATCGCGACCATACTGCAGAGCATAGTCAAGCGCCTCTTGGCGATGATCAAGACCATACTTAATGCTGTCGTACAAGTGCTTCTGCACATCGTCGATCACGGAACTGCCCAAATCTTTGCGAATGGCATTGGCTCCTAGCGGTAAGGGCAAGCCGCCGGTGAGGTCGCCCCACCAGACGCCCATGTCTACAACAAGCTTCAGGTCTTGATCGCCGTAAGTAAGCTGACCCTCGTGGATGATAAGCCCGGCATCGATTTGCTTGCCTTCGAATTCGCCCGCTGCAACCGCTTCGATGATTTGGTCGAACGGTACGAGCACGTAATCGAAGTCTTGTTCCAGGCACATGCGCAAGGAAAGGAACGCGCTGGTGAGCTTACCTGGTACAGCGATGGTGCGAGTCTTCAAATCTTCGACACTGCACGCGTCGCGTGATACAACCATGGGCCCATAGCCGTCGCCCATGCTGGCTCCGCACGCGCACAAGAGATACTTCTCGTGCAGGAACGCATAGGCGTGGATACTGATGGCAGTGAGTTCCAACTCGCCTGTAAAAGCTCGCTGGTTGAGTGTTTCGATATCTACAAGTTCGTGCGTGAAGTGATAGCCGGGGGTCTGAATGCAATCGTTCGCCAAGGCGTGGAACATGAAAGCATCGTCAGGATCGGGGCTATGGCCAACGCGGATCAATTGCTTCGTTTCGGTGGCAGACACGGTGTTTCTCACTATTCTCTGGTAGGCGTAGATATGACTCGCAGAATGTGACTCGTCACAGCGACGATCATACGACAGCGGGGCAAGGATCGTCAAACGGCCAGCCGCTTGCGGCTTAGCTGACATCGCCTTGACGACTGCTCGACAAGAACCGCAAGTGAGCTACGAACCTTCACCCAAATCGCAAGGAATCAGCACACTTGAAGCGGAAAATGAAAGAACCGCATTGGATTCAAGCTTCGAAAGAGAAGCTCTCGACTAGGTGATTCGCGGCAACAGGTGCCGCTGAGACATGAGGAGCAGGAACCCCGGCGTTCGAGGTAGCCGTGGGCTCCGGCGAAGTCGTGTCCGCGCTAAGCAGGTCGCAAGCGAGCTTCCAGGTCTCTCGCTCATAGGCAAGCAGTGTCATCGACTTATCAAACCGTTTCAAGTCGTTGTTAATTCTGCTGGCGGCGATTTCGCGAAAAAGAAATGCGTACTGCTCTTCCAGTTGCTTGGCGATGGCGTGGTCGCTTTGGGCAACGCCTAGGACAATCGCTTCCAGAATATCGAGGACCTTCCCGAGAAATCGCTCTGTCTCACTAAAGTCCATCGTCTGCGTCCATGCCTGTCGTGCCTTCGTACCGAAGCGCAAGGCACCATCGAGCAGCATCAGTTGCAACTCCGGCTGCGAAGCGGTTGTGACTTTCGATGTGAGGTACTGCGATTGGGAATGGGAGTTGTGAGACATGATGGACGAAGCTTTCGAGGGATCTTACGGGAAGTACTTAATGGCTGACTCGCTATCGACTCCTGATCACAGCGGAGCGATCGGCTGCAGGCTAGCCAGAGCCTGTTGGCCTTGCTGCAGGTTGGAGATAATTTGTTCGAGTTGGAAGAATTCGAGCAACAGACGCTCGCGTTGACGCTCCAGCGAGGCATCGAAATCTTCCAGTCGTAGGTTGTTCGAGTCGATCGTGAGTTGCAACGTATCGTTGCGACGGTCGAGCAGCGAGCTATCATCGCCAGCGAGTCGTTCGACCTCTGTTGTGAGCTTGGCGACGACGCCACTCTCTGCATTAGTAAACAGCTCCCTAATGCTGCTCGGGTCGTCACTGAACGCCTCTCGGAGCTTCGCGGAATCGAGTTCCAGCTTCCCCTCCGAATTGACTGCAAGGCCGACTTCTTCGAGCGACTGAAAATCTCCAACGCCGAAGAATCGCTGCGTAAGCACCTGCGAAAGTCGTGTATCGACTTGCAGAGCTTCATTCGTGCCAAACAACAAACCCGTGCTGAGGTCGTCGGCATTGAAATCGGTGAACGTGTCGAGGTCGTCTCGGACCGCGTTGTACGCGTCCACGAGGTCCTGGACCGTGTCCACAAGTTTCGTATCGCTCGAAGCAACGGACACCACAATAGGGGTATCGCTAGCCGCTTTCACGGTAACGTCGACACCACCAATGACGCCCTCGAATTTGTTGTCCGCAGAACTGATTAATACACTGCCACCAGGTACGGTCACATTGCCGTAGGCAAGCAAAGCATCTTCCGCCTTGGCAATCTCCGTGAAGGAGAACGTGGTTTCGCCATTGTCTATGAGTAGTTCGTTTGCGGCACCCGACTTATCGGCCACGATGGAAAGCCGATAGCCGACGCCATCGAAAACGGTCGACGCAGTGACACCTGCGTTGAGGTCGTTGATCCGTGCGGCCAGGGCGTCTAAGCCTGATTGGGCTGAGGTGCCAGCCGCAAAGGTGCCCGCTCCGTTGATGGTCTGCACATTGCCCGAAGTGCTGACCTTACCATCAAGCTTCAGGTCTTCTACGACACTAGACTCGTTGATCGCGGTAACGGTCAGGTCGCCTGAGCCACCTGCGTTATCAGTAAGCTTGATCCCTGTACCTGCCTCATTGATTGAAGCGGTGACGCCGACGTTGAAGTCAGATGCCTTCTGATTGATCGCGTCGACCAGGTCACCCACGGTCGAGACGCCCGCCTCAGAACCGTTGAGATTAATCGCGATGACATTTCCACCATTGGAATCGGCAATCGTGAAAGTACCCCGAGTAATACCCGCCCCCCCATTCAAGTCTGAAAGCAAGACCGACTCACCTGTCGAGGTGAGGTTCGACACGTCAATGGTTTGCACGGCCGTGCCGTCAATGACTTGTGTGTCCGTGCCATTGATATCAATGGTTTCACTGCCACCTGTCAACCTCAGCGACTGCGCGATATTGCCACTGATGTCGCTGATTCCAAGGGAGCCGACGCCGCCCGCTTCGTCAACTACGACAATGCCGTCACCCGTGTCGTTGATTCGAGCTGTCACACTTGCTGCGAGGCTATTGATTGCATCAATCACATCGCCCACTGTCACGGCTTCATTGCCCGCGCCGTTGAGATCGGCAGCCGAAGCAACGCCATCGCTATCAGTAACTCGAATGTCACCAAGTTTGACTCCTTCGCCACCATTGAGCGACGAGAGCAATGTGGCCTCGCTGAGTGTTTGCCGGTTGAGGGTTCCACTGTTCACGGAGTCAACGGCATCGTCAACTTGGATACCCAGGGACTCAACCGATGTACTTCCGTCGGCATTGGCAATCGTAAGGTTGCCTACGCCGCCGGTGTTATCAACGATCGAAATGCCGTTGCGAGCGGAATTTACTGAAGCGGTCACGTCGGCTGTAGAATTGTTGATCGCATCAACAACGTCGCTGAGTGTTTCCGCAGTGCTCAAATCGATTGAGTTATCAACGGTTCCGTCGCGATCAGTAATGGAGATCGTTCCCAAAGTGTCAAAGCCTGAGCCGGCATTCAAGGTCGATAGCAGCGTCCCTGCCAAGCCGGACACTAATCGTTCGCCAGAGACCGTAGCACCAACCGCGTTGTTCACGATGCCTAGATCTTCGGCAGCCGAGCTGCCCTCGGAGCTCTCGATGACGAAAGCTCCCCCGCCACCGGTAAGATCTGTGATCTCCAGTCGGTTGCCATCAGCAGCAATTGCTGCTGAAACATCTCCTGGTGAAGCGGCATTGATCAGATCAACGACTTCGCCAAGTGTTGTCGCAGTACCGAGGTCGATATTGAGAGTTGCTGAACCGTCCGTAAGGGTGATCTCAAGATCGTTAGCACCTTCTGCTGACAGCCGCACGCCGTTGTTGTCGTTGAGCGACGTGAGCTTCGCGTTGTCATACAACGTGAAAATGTCATTTCCGGTAATAGTATCGGCAGCAATCTCGATGCCACCCAGCCCTAAGTTGGCCGCGGTCGTGCCGCCGGCAACCTCTTGGACAGTGAGATTCCCACCACCGCCGGAGCTATCCGTTAGAGTGAGAGCGTCGCCTGAAACGCTGGCCGTGACGTCAATCGTGGTGTCCGCGTTGATCGCATCGACCACATCGTCGATGGATTGTGCGAAGCTCAGGTCGACGACGGCATCCTCGCCGCTGCGATCGGTGATCTTGATTTTCCCTCGTTGAACACCCGCTCCACCATTGAGCGAATCCAGCGACACGCCTTTGTCGACGAATCCGCCGAATTGAAATGAGAACGTGCCTGTACCAAAGTCGCTCTCCAGGCTTTCAAACTGACTACTGATGAGCTGCTGTGTTGAGGCGACGCGAACTGGCTGGATAAGAAACTCGCCAATCGGTGGCGTTACTCCGGTGGGTACGGATGCCGTGAGAACATCTTCATTACTGGAAGTCGTTTGCCGAGCGTTATAGACGTCCAGCGAGTCCAGCTTGTTCACAGAGAACTGAAAACTCGCCAGCCTCGTGCCCAGGGTGTTGAGCGCGAACTGCTGAGACTGCAAGCCCTGCGTACGGCTTGCCAGAGTGTCACGCGGCTGACCAGCCACGGCCATTAATTGATCGACCGTGTCTGTGATAGGCAGACCGGTAATCAGACCGACATTGGAAGTAATTCGACCCATAGGGTGGGGGTTATCGAGGTGGGCTATTGTGTTGGAACTGCAAGGAGGGACATGACGCAGCTATTCGGGTAGGAACCGTGTGCAAGTACAGCGGCCACTACAAGTGTAGGTTGCAGAATGACGCAGTGACGCTACGAGCGCGCAAGGCTTCCCTGAGGTCAAATCCAGGACCTATCGATTTCATCGGCGAGAGCTACCCAATCGCTACAGTTTATCTGGTGTGCGACGCGGGATTTTGCCGCTGAGCTGGGAGTCACCAAGCAATAAAAGCCGGCTCGATCCGTAAGGGATCGAGCCGGCTAGTCGTTGGTATGCTAGACGCTTGAGACTACCGAGCCGATTTTATCGGAGTAGTGCCAAGACGTTTTGTGGGTTCTGGTTGGCGATCGAGAGGACCGTCGTACCGGATTGAACCAGAATCTGCGAGCGTGTGAGCGCGGCCGATTCGGCAGCGAAGTCAGCGTCGCGGATCGAACTTTCCGCTTCAGTCAGGTTGACCAAAGTGTCGTTCAGGGCGTTCTTGTTGGTTTCCAAAGTCGTACGTTGGAAAGCACCCAGACGACCACGTAGGCCAGTCACTTGGTCGATCGCTTCTTCTACGATCTTCGCAGCGGTATTGGCGTCGGTGCTAAGCTCAGCCGAACCACCGGTACCTAGCTGGAACAACTTGCCACTAGCACCCCCCAAGCGGGCAGTGTTTACCGAACCGATGCCGAGGCGAGCTTGTTGGTTGCTCACCACGTCTGGACCGAGTTGGAACAAGGCACCACCATCGTCAATGGTGAAGCTAGCTGTCCCTGTAAAATCAGCAGTCAACGTTGCTTGCAAGTCGAGTGAAGCGGTGTTGATCGATAGTTCATTGCCTTTGCCAGTTGCTTCAACACCGTTAATGGTTGCGACAATGTCCGAACCCTCGGCACGTTCACCATCAGCAATTGCTGTGGTGAATGTTCCTGCAGCCGTCGTGCCCGTTCCTTCGCTAAGTATATTGATGTCAACGAGCGATTCGCTACCGTACGTGCTGGAAGTAAGCTCAAGAGTTGTACCATTGGCAGTTGCTGTCACGCCTGTCGCGTCGCTGACCAAGTTGATACCTTGTACCAGGTCGTCGATGGAGGTGTTGGCACCAAAGCTCAGAACTTCCGAACCATTCGACCCCGACAATTCAAGAACCACTGCGTTCGCGATACCACCACCTGAGTCAACACCGGCAGTCGTTGCACCTACATTCACGAGTGTAGGATCTGTATCGACAGTCGTATCAAACTGACCATCGCCTGTCGTGTCAGTGAGGGTTGCTGTGAACTGAACGTCGTCGTCGGTTGCGTTCAGCTGCGTTTCAATCTCAGCAGCCAAATCGGCAAGATCGACAGCGGTATCGTCGTCAACGCTAATAGCAAGAGTCGTGCCGTCGTCAGTAACGGAAAACGCTCCAGCACCTTCATCATTTGTGCTAACAAAGGTTATTGCACGATCAAATGCGGTACCATCATTGGCAGCAGCAATCGTGATTAGCGCGTCGACTTCGTCAACACCATCAACACCGCCACTGGTGACGTCTGTGTTCGTTGCAATATCACCAGCGATCAGGTTGTTTGTAGCGCTAGAGCTTGACGTAAAGTCAGCACCGCCGTTGAATGCCTGAATTGCGGCAGCAATGTCATCGGATCCAACGCCACCAGTGACGTCAGCGTTGACGGTAAGCACGCCAGCAGCAAACGTAACTGAGTCGACACCGTTGGCAGTGCCATTATCGTCAACAATCACAACATCAATATCATCACCTGCTGTTCCTGCAGCAGCGCCACCAGAGACTGCTGTTACAGTGATTGTGTCCGACCCACCAGTACCAACAGTGAAGGTACCAGTGGAAAGGACTTCAGCAACGGCAGCGGTGGCAAAGGTCAAGGTACCATCGCTGGAGGTAACACCGGCGATCTCGACAGGTACATTATCCACATCGACCTGAGCCTGCGTAGCAGCAGCACTCACGTTGATGTCAACACTCACTGAGCCCGTCGCACCGAGATTCGCTTGATCGATCTTAAGGTCCGATACGTTTGAGAAGTTGGTACCGGCAGAGGTAACAAAGTCCAACGAACCGTCCAACAGTCGGCGACCCTGGAAAGTAGTAGTTTGAGCGATGCGGTTAAGTGCTTCCAACGAGCTATCAAGTTGAAGCTGGTTAGCAGCAACTTGCTCCTCGGAGAGAGCACCTGCATTGGCGGATTCAGTGACCAGACCGCGGATGTCGTTCAGCAGCGAGCTGACCTGTCCGAGCGAACTGTCAGCGGTAGCGATGACCTGAGTGGCACGCTCCGTATTGCTGATCGAACGACGAATCGCAGTAATGTCGCTACGTAGGTTTTCGCTAGCGATCAAACCGGCTGGATCGTCTTTGCCTGTGTTGATTTTAAGGCCTGTGCTCAAACGCGTCAGAGCTTCGTTCAAGCCGGAGTTCGAACGACTCAGAGTATTCTGGGCAACGAGCGAGCTCACGTTAGTGTTGATTCTTGACATTGTGTTTTACACCCCTGTCTTGAAATTTGAATCGTTTGTCACTCGTAGCGACTTGTTGGTGTCGGGAACACTCGTCCAAGTGCTGTGGGCGACATTTCTACGGCGCCGAGGACCTTGCCTCGCAGTTTTCACCGAAATCGATATGTCACTGCCGATGATCCTCGGCATCCTCGCCCTCTGCGGGGCTGTTGCCGGAGAATCTGACTTCAAACCGTAGGTCGCTAACAGGCGACAGGCGTGATACAAAATCAGTTTTTCCGCTTTGAGCCCCACTGCTGCTCAAAGTAGCTCCCTGGGGAAGAGCTAGCACCACAGCAAAAAGTGGATCATCTAGCGTGTTTCATCGACACGGCAAGATAGGAGCGTTAGGGCGACCCGGCCCAAGTTGCCAGCAATTCCACAGAGACAAACTTGCAACCAATAGAATCGCTACAGCCCGACTTTGAACGCTGCAGGGAATGGCGGTTGCCCGTTGAGAACGGCGGGGTTTGCCCACCTTGGCGAATCATTCTGGCAATACGAGCACGAAGCGCCAGCGAGTGAATAAGTTGCGTACCGTGACAACATTCACTAACTTGCGCTTCGTGCTGGTGTTTGACCAAGCAACTTACGAGCGTTGATCCTTAGGGATTTTGTTCAGCGAACGGACTTCATCAGGCCGCAGCTTGGCGGCTTGCTCGTTCTCGCGGCGAATCGCTTCGTACACTTCACGACGATGTACGGGGATTTCCTGAGGCGCGTCGATCCCTAGCTTCACCTTATCGCCGCGCACGTCCACAATCGTGATGACTACGTTGTCACCGATAATAATGCTCTCGTCGCGTTGTCTGGATAGGACCAACATGGCAAAACCGCCCTGGCAGCCGTTGTGGCCGCGTTGATTTGGAAAACTCGTTGGTGAGTCTTGGGATGTTTGTGAATGGGTAACGGTAGCGATGCTCTCTAGGCCGTCCGGCGTAGAACTGTCTGGGGAACAGGTAGCAATCGCTGGACGGGCAACGGGTCGCGGGAAACCACTTGGCATCCACGACGATTCTCTACATTGACTACAATCGGGGCACGCAGGTTCAGGCTGAAGCCCTCCTCGTGCCGGCTGACAATCACCACCACTTGGGCGTCGCCTTCGGCCTGCAGGTTCAAATCTTGCAAATCCTGGCGGGCCGCTCGCAGTTGGTACTCCGGCACGAATCGTCGCGGGCTGACAATGCCCATGGCTACTTCGGGAGTATCAACGCTCTGCAACCAACCCAGCGTCGGACAATCAGCATCCGAGAGCAGGCACCAACGCCGCAACTCGCGAAATCCAACGATTCCTTGCTCGAAGGTAATCAGATCCTGCGGCAGTACCCGCAACACGCCAAATCGTGAGGTCTTTACTTCCATGTTCTCAGCCCAAACCTTCCTGGTTTGCCCATCAATCAGTTAACTCTCTCCACGGTATTCATCGTAGGAGCCGTCGACTAGGCAACTTGTACCTATCTGGGGCCTCCGTTGGTGTTCTTCGTCTCCGGCGATCGAGATTGGCCAGCGAAAAGAGTAAAGTTCCACCCGATACGCGAAACCTACGCCTTACCAGCCAACAAGTTTACCTAACCGGAAGGGCAATCTGGTCCAACAGTTGGGAATATGTCGTTCTCGTGGTAATGTTTTATAAACCGCCGAACTTGCTTGCCGCGAACATACACGGCAAGCAAGCTCGGCGGCTTACAAATACGGTATGCCTCTGGAGAACTTTCTCCGCGGTTAGCGAAAGGCTTCTAGAGGAAGTTCAACAACGACAACTGCAGGAGATTTGCTGTTGTCTGCAAGGATGCTTGCAGCGAAGTTTGACGTGCCGTGAGTCGTGAGATAGCATCCACCAAATCCACGTCAATCTGTTCAGACAATGCCGCACGTAGTTGGACTTCTTCATCTTCAAGATTGATCTGAGTCACGTTCAGTCCTTGAACGCGAGCACCTGCATTGGCACGTGCGGAAGCGACTTGATCAATGTCGTCGTCGAGCTTGTCTAGTGCGCGACCGATTCCCTGAATGTCTCCGGTCGTGAGCGCTCTCTCGAGACGAACGAGCGTGTTGAATACGCTATCGGCCTCCAGGAATAGTTGGTCATCGCCAGTGAGCGTGCCGGTAGTGCTAACTCGGTCTCCCGTTTCGTCAGTCAGACCGAGGTATTCAGCTGCCTCGCTTCCAAACTCGGAAGTCACCGTTAGGGTGCCCGCACCTGTGGGGTTTTCGTCAACCAACTCGATTCCGTTGCCAGTAGCAGTAAGCTGAGCCCTCAGGGCAACACCAGCGGTATTGTTTGCCGGGTGCGTGTTGATGAGGTCGATCACGTCTCCTACGGAGCTTGCGCTCGATACGTCGAACGTCAATGCTACATCTAGTCCGCCGGTATCTTGCGAAATAATCGTGAAATCATCGCCGTCTTTCGCAGGCACGCCAACACCGTAGTTCAAGCCGCTTAGCTTGGTATCTTCCGTGTACGAACGCACTCCCAGTTGGGTGGCTGTGGTTCCGCCATTCTCGCCGATCTGAAAGTCGGTGCCGCTCCAGCGCGTGCTGATATTAATGCCAGTGCGAGTTTCGTTGAGTTCCGCTCGGAGTCCGTACTCTTCCGCATTGAGTTCGTTGAGCAGTTCAGCAACAGTCTCTGCACCTGTAAAGTTGATGTCGAAGGTATTCCCACCGTTGACCACTCGTAAGCCAGAGGTGAGATCGAGCGACTCTCCACTTCCCCCAGTCGCAATCGTTGCCGTTCCCGTGGTAACAAGTCCGGTGCCCTGCTGAGCGAGGAGCGTCGTGTCGAGTGGATCGGCTTGCGCGGTGAATGTGCCCTCAGTATTAATGGCAGTCACCACCTGGTTAGCCGTGGTGGCATTCTTCTGCACGTGGACATACAACGTATTCGCGTCGCCACCACTCTTGCCAGTATCGCCCACTACGTTAGCAATGTTTGTCGGGTCGAGTAACGCGGCCCCATCAAAAGCACCTTCCACGCTGTTGTCGTGTGTCGCTGTAAACTGGCCCGTACCATCGATGGCATTGACCACTTCCTGAGCAGTAGTCGCCCCTGCATCGTCGATCGTAATCGTGAGGCGTTTGTTGATTGAGTCGTAGTTAGCTAACGCCGAATTCCCTAAGCCAGCTTGCCCATTGATGAATATCTTCACATCGTTGAAAGCAGAGCCCGGCGTGTTGGCCGTGACGATCAGGTCGTCACCCGCTCCGTTCAAACGAAGCGAGGCACTGGAAGCTCGTGCGTTGGTGTCGAAGTCTGCGAATTCACTTCCCGCACCTACGCCCGCTGACGCGAGTAGGAGATCGTCGTCAACGAGCTGAATCGAGGCACCATTGAGCAAAGCCCCATTCACGCTAGCTTCCAACAGAATGTCGTTATTGTCACCCGGAGAGATCAATCGTGCAGAAGCCTTCGCACCGAGCAAGTCGTCCAGTCGGGTTGTCTGCCGGAGTACAGGGTTCAGATCGCCACCTACGATGGGAGCCACACCGACTCCCGTGACTTCGAGGATGCCTAGCTCGCTCGCCGTTCGACCGCCGACGAACTCCGAGATCGTAAGATTGCCTCCTCCTTCCGAGTCAATTTGCACGCTCAGGCCGGTGGCGTTGAAGCTTGCGCTCACCTTGCGCCCATCCGGCGGACTGGCTTCAATCAGCCGAACGACATCTCCGATGGTCGAAGCACTACTAAGATCGACGACCGAAATGTTAGTGCCATCCGACACGGCAATCGAGCCGTTGGGAGTAATGCCGCGCCCTTCCCGCAGACTGCTCAACGGCGTGTTAGCGGTGAGCTGAGGATTCAGATCCGTGCTGCCCACTACTTGTGATGAGAAGCCGCCGAAGACTTGCGAGCCTGCCGAATTGCTGGAAAACAGCACATCGATATCAGAATAATTTTGCAGCTCCCCGCCATCCCCCTGATAGGCGACAAAATCGTCAATTCGCTCAAAGGGCAGTGAGCTAGTCTGGGCCCCGGCGAACAGATATCGACCACGAAAATTGGTATTCGCTGACTGTAGGATCCCTTGGATATCCTGGCGAAGAAGTGTGGCTACGCTATCACGTTCGCTTTGCGTGACATCGGTCCCCGCAACGCCCAAGGCCTCCCCGCGGATTTTGATCAGACTGTCCGAGACAGAATTGAGTGTTGCGTCCGTACTCTCTAGAAAGCTGCGCCCGGTGCTAATATTGGTATCCAGCTGCTCCTTGCGTTCAATCAACCGCTGCAAAGTTATCGCCCGCAAGGCCGCGGGGGCGTCGTCGCTCGGCAAATTGATCCGACGACCAGTACTTATCTGATTCTGAACCTGAAACAGTGCAAGCTGATCGGCTTGCAACTGCTGCACCAAACGCTGCTGAGCAAGAATGCCCGGAGCACGCGTCGTCGGAATAGGAATCGAGCCGGCCATAGTTCAAGAGAGAAAGCGGAAGGATGGAGGTGGAATTAATACAACTTGCTCGTGAGAGCCGGGTCGTCCTGGTCCCGGATAATGCTAACTTAAATATTGATCAATACGTCCAACAACTCCGACAGCGTCGATAAGTACCGCGCCGAAGCCTGATAAGTTCTTTGCAACAGGATCATGTCAATCGCTTCTTCATCGATATTCACGCCGCTCAACGATTGCACGCTGGCATCGAGTGTTGCCTCAAAGTTACGTAGCCCGTCGGCTACAGCGCTAGCAACGGTCGATCCTTGCGTAGTGCTGTTAATGAGTTGGTCATAGAGGTCAGTAACAGTGTTGCCTTCGTACGACTCTAGCCCCTGATACTGAAATGCTCCCAATGCCACGGAATTCCCGGTGCCATCGCCAATCCCCTCGTTCGACGCCGCGAATTTGGAAGCATCGTTCTGCAACTCTTGGTTCACGCCCAGAGTCGCCGCACTATCTCCTGTAAAGAAGGTATTGATGCCCAGCGAGGCTAAGGCTCCGCTCGTGTCGTTACTGAACCCGAGTTCCACATCTGCCGAATCGGCTGATAGACGGAGTTTGTTCTCGACGGTAACCTCAGCCGTTACACCCTCAATCGCGTCGATCTTAGCGGCTAGTGTTGTCAGAGTGTCATCGCCGTCGAGCCCATTGAGATCAACCTGAATCGTGTGCGGCGTCGACTGGCCATTGATTCCGGCCTCTTTGTTATGAAGTAGCAGATCGAAGCTACCATTCACCGGTGCGAAAGTGAGCCCCGCTTCATCTAGAACGAATCCAGCGTCAGAAACCGCTTCTGTGCCGGTGACCGTACGAAAGCCGCTTATGCCCTGCCCGCTGGAAAACTGCTTGTTAAACTCGTTGGCCAGCGCGCCAGCAAAACGGTCCAGCTGGCCAAGGAACTCACCCACAATACCATCGCGCGCTTGATAGATGCCATGGAGCTCGCCGCCGGAGACTTGAAGATCGCTACCATCTTGCACGAACTCAAGCTTCGCTTGAAGCTGTCCATCAGCGGTGGAATAGTCTACCTGCACTTTGGAGCGAGTTCCCTCGAACACTAAGAACTGCCCGCCCACAGAAAGATTGACCAGTCCCGAGGCTCCCTCAGTCACATGCAAGTCCACAATCTCAGAGAGGCGCGACAAGGCAGATTGCCTTTGGCTACGTAAACCGCCAGCCTCGGTATTGCCAGCCTCGCCACCCTCGATAGTTACGATATTGAGGTTTAACTGGCGAACCTCTTCGGCGAGCGTGTTCACCTCACTCGCCAAATCCTCAACCTGTTGGTTAAAATCGTTGCCGAGCACGGAGACGCGACGGTGGAGATTTGCAATTTTTGTGGTGAGCGTGACGCCCTGCTCTACGACTAGTTCTCGAACCGGGACGGAGTCTTCCCCGGAGACATTATCGATACTGTTGAAAAAGTTCGAGAGCTCGGTACTGATGTCGGTATCAGACAATTCGCCAAGTATGGCCTCAATGTCGCGATACACCTTCTCTTGAATGTCCGCGCTTGCCCGATCGCCACTCGCATCTCGGAGGCGATCGACGGCAAAGCGGTCGATCTGTTGGACAATGGCGTCCACCTCCACACCCAGGCCGAGCGTGAGCTTTCCGATTTGCTGTGTGGGAGCGGGCGAGAAGATCGCCTTCTCGCGCACGTATCCCGGCGTGTTCGCATTAGCAATATTGTTGCCAACCACCTGCAAACCGATTTGCATGGCGTTGAGCGCATTGCCTGCAAGCTGGATGGAACCGAACAGCGACATCGTTGCCAACGAAATGGTGAGAAAAGAAAAGCCTGAAACACGTCAACGGGTAAGCTAGACGGTCAGACGGCCCGGTCCATTAGCGATCCGCTATTGGCCTGTGGCACGCCCTTCGCCAAGGTCGACCCATTGTCATAAGTCGGCTTACTACGGCCTCCAGTAGCGACAATTTCCAACATCTGGGACAAATGCAGCACAGTTCGCTGGACCACAACCCACTGGGCAAGACACTCATGACGAATAAGTTGCGACCTTTTTTTGGCTGCTGCTAGCGGTTCAACTAAGGCAGCGGAAGCCTCGCTTGGCAACGATTGACTCGCCTCAGCAAGCGTTTTTCCGGTAAGTCCCTCACCAGCCGCCCGCGTCAGCAACGCTTCGCGCGCTTGATGGCATGCGGCTAATTCGACCCCGAGGGCCGCTTCTTCCGGCGCTAGCGATGCTAGCGCTTCGTGATCCTGCCGCTGAAGCATTTCACGCTTGCTAGCAAGTAAGTCGAGCAGCCCGGTTTGAGCCGTCGAGAGCCGTTCGATGAGACCGGCGACTGCGGTGTCCCAAGTTGTCTCAGCAGGTGGAGTAGCGTTGTCAGATTCGGTCACGGTCGTTGTTTGCCTATGGCGTTGAGAATCGAAAATGATTGGTGCGTTATCGTTTAGCGACGACGTAGTGCGGACAAATCAGTAAGGTCCGACTTATTCTGTTCTTCCGCAGCAGCCAGTAGTTCTGCTTGCTCGGGGAATTGGTGTCGGAACATGGGGTCTGCGATGCGATCCGAGCTGGCGACTGTCATATGGTCAGCTAGAGTTTGATCAAGCTGCCCACGAAATACTTCTTCCGCACGCCCACCGTCGAAGTACGCCGGCTTGCCAACACTCGATCGCATGGACTTCATCAACTGGCCAAAAAAAGTCTTCCCGATGAAATCGCCATAGGCCTGCTTCAACTCTTGAGCCCGCTCTAAGCCCTGGTCGCCCTTGCTAGCAGAATCTACAGTCGTCGCACGTAGCGGCTTGACGGAAGATAATTGCGTTGGGTTGATTTCCATGATGCTGCTTAGTTAATTGATTTGGCTTTTCTTCACTCTGACGACCTATCTGGGTCGGGGACGCCCCGGTTCGTTATTGCATAATCAACTGCCCGTGCAGTTTGCCGTTGCGTTCGATGCCCGTAATGATGTCGATAACGTCTTCCGCAGGGACTTTCAGGGAATCAAGAGCGGTGACTAACGCGTCAAGCCGCGTGTTGGGAGCTTGCTCGTCGCCTATCGCCTCGAAGCGGGCCTGCTCGGTGACTTCGATCACCACGTTCTTGTGTGATACGACTACCTCACCGATGGTAACATCGCCACTAATCACTATGCTGCCTGTGCGAGCGTTGATCACTACGCGAGCTTCAGGCTCTGGGGAGTACACGTTGATATCCAACAAGTCTGCCAGAAACGTAACGGGCTCAGTGCGATACTGTACTGGAATTTGCACGACGATGTTCGCCGCGTTTACCGCTTGGGCCATCTCTTCGTTCTCGTCGGAGAAGCTGCGACGAACCGACTCAACGACTTCCGTGGCCGTTTGGAAGTTGGCGTGGTGACGATCAAGAATCAGCGTGATGTAACCATCTTGCTTAAAGGGTGTAAACACGTCCGCTTCCATCTGACAGCCGTTGTGGATACGACCGACAAGTGGTTGTGCCGCATCGTCCAGTTGAATATCTCCTCCACACAACGCATAAACGCGACGGTCGCGTGTGTTTGGGCCTTGCAGGGCAGCGAATGCCAGATGGCCACCAGCGAGGCTCTTGCCGCTGATCGCACTCAAGTGGCAATCCAACTTGTCGCCGCTACGTGCGCCAGTTGCAGGCACGGTTGCGGTGACCATCACGATTGCTACATTCTTGATCTTTGATAAATCGCTCTTGCCGTTGGCGGTGAGAGCCACTTCGGGAACCGGGCTGCCCATGATTTCCATCGCACGAGCAAGTGCCCGCATGGTAGCCGGATCGGCCGCGTCCCCCGTGCCATTGAGGCCCGTCACAAGACCTAACCCACGCAACACGTTCTCTTCTTGCCCCTTCACGCGGCAAATGTTTCTGAGGGCGGTACGTGCTTCTACTTGCTCAGTGAAAAAACTGAGTGACAGCAAAGCGATACAGAGTGCAACTAACGACGATTTCTTAGACATGTGAGTCTCGTGTAAAGATCAGCTATAAAAACTAGCGACTTGCGCCCAATTACCAGCACCCAACTAAAACGGTTTATAAGTGTCGTACCATCGTGAGAACCATCCGCGTGCGTAGCCGTCGCGAACTTGGCCCATCTCCTTCTTCACGATGTTCATGTCCGCGATCGCATCGCTAGTGACGGTTCTGTCAGCCTGAATCGTTTCGCGACGGACCTCACCAGTGAGCGAGATTCGCCAATGCTCTTCGTTGTTCTGAATGTTCCAGTGCGCCTCAATCACCAAGTTGCCGTTGGGACGAATGTCCACGATCTTGGCGGCAATGCGAAAGGTCAGCGAGTCACGAAGTTCCACATCGCTTTCGGCACGGTACTGGCTGTTGTAAGTACCACCGACCGAGGGATCGCCGCTTGCCTGCGAAGCACTTTGGATGGACTTGCCGTCGAAGCGGATCCAGTCAGTAAGCACTGCCAATAGGCTAGAAGTTTTACGACTCTCAGCGTCACCTTCGCTTAGCATGCGCGTGTTGTAGTCGACGATCACCGTGATGATGTCGTTCTTCTGCAGCTCGCGTGGGCGAGCGGAGGGAGGAAGCTCTTTGAAAATGAACGAAGAGTCCTGCACCGTCAGCGGCTGCTGGCCGCCACCTTGATTAAAAAGGCTGGCGTCTTGAGCTGTGGCCGCGTTGTTGGAAAACAACAGGCTGAGCAACAATGCCAGGGCAGTTGGTTTAAGCGTACTGATCATGGTATTCACTGGGTTACGTGTGTTTCTGACTATCGAATGACTGTCTTCGATTGCGTCGCGGGACGATTGCGTAGAGCAAGATCGCCTGCGTTCACTCCGGTGGCAAACACTTCTAATTCGCGGTGACCAGTGACTCGTGCGGCATACCGGTCGTCGCCGTCGAGAGTTTCCACGCGAACCAAATCGCCCTGAGCACCGTGCTGCTGGGCAACGCCTAGCGTGCGAACCAGAACTCCGCCCGTGCGGGCGAATACGGTTACTGTTTCGCCCCGTTCCACGAGCCGTGGAGCGACGAGTTGACCTGCCGATAACAACGTGTCTGCTCGCAACGGCTGCCGTGCTTCCATGCCAACCACGGCATCAACTGATTTACAAGCGTTCGATGGCAGGCGATTCTGAGTGACTCGCAATTCTACATCGCCAGGCCCAACGATCATGCCGCGTTCGATGTTGTGCACCACGAACAGAGCCATCTCGTTGCGACGAACAGTTGCTGGGACGATGTGAGATTGCTCGCCCGTAAATAGCTCGAAAGTTTGGCGACCGATCCAAGGTGCTTTTCCGCCCCGAATGCTTGGTGTGCCACGCAGGCGTGAAATCTTTTGCAAAGTGTCTCCCCCCAGAGAGAGCTGCACTTCCCAATGGTCGTAGCCCGATTGCTGAGTGAGGTAAGCGGTGAGGTCCGCTTGCAGATTTTCGCGAAGCTCTAATGGCGAAAGTCGCTCGCTACGATCAAGACCGATATTCGCGGGAGCATCTCCGATCGAGATGCGACTGGCCCCGAGGAAGACCACGCCGCGAAGATCAACTCCACGGCTGAGCAGCAAGTCACGGATTTGAGCCGTCCTCAAAAACACCTGTTGGCCAGTCGGGGGGGACGGCATGAGAGGCGTCGTTGCTAGTTCGCTGCGACGAGCAGGCGTTGCCGCGTGAATGTCGGCCACATCGCCCAACAGTAATACGCTACCTTCCGGTGCGGCGAATTCCCGTAGTCTGACTTCGGCACCTGTGGCAGTAGCCACCGAGAATGCCACGACGAGGGCGTATGTCAGAATGGTAAGGGCAGTGTGTTTCATAAAATCAGTCGGTGAACAGTTGGTAGGAGGTTAGCGGCTCAGCTCATGATTAACGACGAAGTTGCGTAGCGACTTGCATGATTTGGTCACCCGCTTGCACGACTTGTGAATTCAGCTCGAATGCTCGTTGCGTGGTAATCAGATCGATGAGCTCTTGAACTGGCTCGACATTGGAGGCTTCCAGAGCGCCCTGCTGGATAACACCGAAACCAGCCGTACCAGGATTGGATTCAATCGGGCTGCCCGAGGCGGCCGTTTCCTTGTAGAGGTTGTCACCCATTTTCAGCAGACCGTCCGGATCGATAAAGTTGGTGAACGTGATTTGGCCCGCGTTGTTTAAACCGGGAGCATCCGAGGTGCTGTACTGGACGTTGCCGTCGGAGCTCACGACGACATTGGTCGCGTTGTCAGGAATGTTGACGTTTGGCTCAAGAATCCATCCGGTATTCGCCGAGCCAAGCACCAACTGACCATTTGCATTGAGACCGAAGTTGCCTGCACGCGTGTAAAGCGAACCGCCGTTGGGATCCTGCACCTTGAAGAAGCCGCGTCCTTCAATTGCGAAGTCCAGCGGGTTATTGGTCGTTTGAGCCGAGCCTTGCCCGTAATTGGTTTGCGTGCTGGAAACACGGGTACCAAGACCAACCTCAATGCCTGTGGACGTAATGCTACCATCCGCATCGACTGCACCAGGGGCACGGTACTGGCGGTAGAAGAGGTCCTCGAAGTTCGCACGGTCTTTCTTGAAGGCCGTGGTGTTGATATTTGCCATATTATTGGCAATAACGTCGAGCTTTGTTTCCAAAGCATCCATGCCAGTGGCGGCAGTATAAAGTGTTTGTACGCTCATGTTATTGTCCTTAGTTGCGAGCCGGCTCGTCCCGAGCCCGTCCATACTTAACTATGTTGTTTGGTTTTACGAGTTCGACAGCACGCGACTCAGCAACCCGCTGATCATGCTGTCTTGGTGTTGGATGATTTTCGTGTTTGCCTCGAACGCACGTGACGTTTCGATCATGGCCATCATTTCGCGTGTTGGATTTACGCCAGACTGTTCGAGATAACCCTGGCGAACGTCGCGTCCTGCGACGGGAGTTGTGGGGCCAAGCGAGCGGAACAGATTGCTACCTACCTTCACGAGATCGCCAAGCGATTGTGGCTCGGTCATCCCCAGCAATTTGGAATCGCCTTCTTGGGTGATACGTCCGCCAGAGTCGAGACTCCAAGGACGGGTGCCATCGATCACGATCTCCGCTCCACCTTCGTCGAGCACAGGTAGATTAGTTTGGGTTTGTAGGCGGCCGTTCGCATCGAGCGAGAAGTTCCCGGCCCGCGTGAGATATACTTGCCCGTCGCCGCCGCGGACGTTGAAGAAGCCTTCGCCATTGATAGCAAAGTCGGTGGGCGTATCGGTTTGCCGGATGCCGCCGCGAGAGAAGTCGGTCTCCGTACTGATCATCTTGACGCCGCCACCGACGTCGTTCTGCGATCCGCTACCTGGGTAGTCAGTTCCGTCCTGAATCGCTTCAGCGAAACGCGACTGGAACATCGGCACGTCCCGCTTGAAGCCGGGAGTTTCGACGTTCGCCAGATTATTGGCGATAACTTCCAGGCGTTGGGCCTGCACGCGGGCACCTTCGCCCGAGATGTACATTCCGTATGGCATGAGAAGAGTCAGTGGATCGCAGGTAGCCCCCCTGCGTTCAGTGACGGTCTTTCTATGCACGCCGCATGCCAAATCGGGGCGAATTACACCCGTCGCATACTTTGCCCCTGTTTCAAAGGCCTACAAAGCGAACTCCATTTCGCCGCCCCGCTTGCGGAGCGCTACACACCGGCAGAATTCGCCGCTAGCATTTCTTGTGATCGGCGAATGTTGCCACTTGAGAGTACGAGCGGCAAGAATTGCAGCACCCAACACGAGACACCAGCGGGCCGTTGGCTCGCGGCTATTTTCATTGCCGCTTGCGGCTTAGTCGCTAACCCGAGCATCCCTAATGATGTCTGCCGCCCCAAGATCGAGCAATTGTTCTGCCGCAATGCGACCCAGTTCCTCAGCTTGCCCCGGTCTGCCGGAGGTGCTAGCACGCAGGACCTCGGTACCATCCAAACTCGCCACCAAACCATCCAGCTTGAGCTGAGGTTGCTCGTCGTCATCCATTTCAAGCCGGCCCCACGCAGCAATGGGAGCGGAGCACCCACCATCCAGCACAGCAAGCATGGTTCGTTCTGCGGTGGTCGCCCGATGGGTCTCCTCGTGATCGAGTAGGGACAGTGCCGCGATAACTCCTTCGTCGTCGGCCCGACACTCCAGCCCCAAAGCACCCTGCCCTGGCGCAGGCAGCATGGTTGGTGGATTGAGGAGTTCGGTGATGCGGTCTTTCCAGCCCAAACGGGTGAGCCCCGCAGCTGCCAGCACGATGGCGTCGTACTCGCCGTCGTCGAGCTTGCGGAGCCGTGTATCGACATTGCCACGGATCCCCACGACATTAAGATCGTGACGAGCCGCCAACAACTGGGCTTGGCGACGCGTGCTACCTGTGCCTATCTTCGCACCGGCTGGGAGTTCGGAGAGCCTACCCGCACTGCTTACGAGCGCATCAGCCGGGTTAGCCCGTCGTGGCACGGCTGCGAGCCTTAAACCGGCGATCGTTTCCGTGGGCAAGTCCTTCAGGCTATGAACCGCGATATCCACTTCTCCAGCTAGCAGCGCGGACTGAATTTCCTTCGTGAATACACCTTGCAAACCGAGCGAAGCGACCGAGCCGCTCTGTTGGGTATCGCCTTGAGTGCTGATCTCCACGATTTCAGCGGCGTGACCATGTTTCTTCAGCTCAGCCGCAACCCAGTCACTCTGCCAGCGGGCCAGCTTGCTAGCGCGTGTGCCGATTCGCAACGGCGAGTCGCTTTGGAAGAGAGAGGCTGACATAGCTGCTAGCTCCCCGCTTCGGTGATCGAGCGTGAGGCTTCATGCGCTGCGATTGCCTGGCTTACTTGGTTTGTCGGGACGACCACTCCACAGCTCACAATAAACTGGAACGCCTGATCGATCGTGAGGTTCAAGTCGACCGCTTCGCTTTTCTTAACCGTCACGGTATAGCCCGTGAAGGGCATGGGTGAAGTGGGTATCAACACAGAGAGTACCGGCTCGTTGGCGGCGCAACTGATGTCCAACAGGCTTTCGCCGGTAACCATACCAAGCGACCAAATGCCCTTGCGAGGATACTCGATGGCGATCACCCGGGTGTACTCGATCTCTCGTTCACTGAACATGAAGTCAGTGACCTGCTTGACCGACGAATAAACGTTTCGCACGATCGGTAGCCGATTAATGACCCGCTCGCACTGCATCCAAAAGAACCGGCCTACACCGGCTGCCATGAACCGACCGAGCAGGTAGAGAATCAGCAAAAAGAGCAGCAGGAAGATCGGGATGACGATGTGCCGACGCAGAAACTTCTGATCGACGTACACTTCATAAATCTTTGCAGCGGTCTCGGGCATCGCTTTCCCGCCACGCAGTCGCTTCACAAAGTCATAGTGGTGCTCGGGAATGAATTTCCCTTCGGGCGTGCGCTTGTAGAGAATATCTCCGACAAGCACCTGTCCGCTGTTGTCGATAGAAGCATCCTTAGGCAGCTCTGTTTCCGTAACGATGTTCTTTTCGAATTGGCGATTCAATGCCCAGCGGGTAGAGTTTTCCAGCGGCAGCAATAGATAATTGGCTACCGTGTTCAAGATCCACAAGAAGATTACGATCGTCAGCAGCGGCGGCAGCAGCACGGCTAATCCGCGCACCACCGCTCGGCGAAACGGGTCCATGGGCCGTTTCTTGCCGTCGGGCAGGTTCTTCAGTGCTAGGTCTTTGGCTTCCATCGGCCCCTATTCTCGCAATACCCGCCCATCATACAAGGCGAACCCTTAGGGAAGCGGCTGTTTTCCGACGAGTTTATCCCTCAACCCATGTCGAGTGTGCGGCCCATAACGAACGCCGAAACCTTGCCGATCCCTGCCCGTTTCAAAACTCGGGCCGTTTCGTCTGCCGTGGCGCCTGTAGTAAGGACGTCGTCTACGAGCAAAACGTGCCCCAGGCTTCCGACGTGACCCTGCCGCACAAGGATTTCGCCGCGAACATTCTTGATCCTTGCCGGCCGGCTCAATCCCGCCTGGGCCGGTGTATTGCTCTTACGTTTCAGCAGCCGCGAGGCAACTGGGACTTTCAGCTTTCTGGCCAGAGCTCCCGCTAGGGCATGCGGGACACTCACCCCGCGCTGAAGCTGCCTCAGGGGATGGGTCGGCACCGTGGCAATCGCATCGACCTTTAAATCACGAAGTTGTGCCCCACATGCCCGCCAGGCAAGATCGACTAAATTGTGAGCCAGCAATCGTCGCGTGTCGGTCTTCATCCGCAGGATGAGATCTCGCAATAAGCCGTCGTAGGGCCCAACGGCAACTGTTCGGTCTATTCGCAATGCCTGCTTTTGGCAAACGCCGCAATCGAGCCGCACTCCATGTACCTCAGGCACGCGCGATGCGCATCGCGGGCAGATCGGTTCCTCCAGCAGAATGAGCGACTCTCGACAGGACTCACAAAACATGCCACCCAGCTGCTGCCAAGTGACGTTCGAAAGATCGGCTTCGCAGGCGAGACAGGTCGGCGGGAACACCAAGTCGAGCGCACGACCGCGCAAATCTTGCAGCCAAGCTGGGAGACAATCGACGATGGAGGAAATTGGTGGCATTCGGCGGGGGGGGGTGCTAGCAGTTTAGATTCTACTCGATTGAAATACCTGCGCCAAAATGCCGTTTCCTTCGCTGGGGCCGATAGGTACTCTTCGACGAGTATGTTTATCCTCACTCGCTATCTTCTGCGGCAGTTCGTACAAATCTTTGCGATCTGCTTCTTGAGCCTCACCGGGCTCTACATTGTGATAGACGCCTTTGGGCATCTCGATCACTTCTCCTCGCATGCCAAAGAACATGGCAGCCTGATTGCTATCGTTGCTGAGTATTATGCGTATCGAAGTCTCGACTTCTTTGATCGCACCAGCGGCATCTTGGCCATGATTGCCGCGATGTTTACGGTCACTTGGCTGCAACGGCACCATGAAATGACTGCCATGTTGGCGGCAGGGATCTCGAAGTTTCGGATACTACGTCCACTGATCGTCTCCGTAGGAGTAGTGAGCCTGTGCGCCGCCGCGAACCGAGAATGGGTGATTCCGCAGGTCCGCGATCAGCTCACTCGCGACAGTAAGGACTTGGGCGGCGTGAGTGCTCGTTCCTTGGAAGCCCGTTTCGATAGCCAAACGGACATCTTGATTGGTGGCGAGAAAGTCGTGGTCGCTGAGCAGCGAATCTTGCGGCCCACGTTCATTCTCGAAGGAGATCTCGCCAAATACGGACGCCGCCTCGTTGCAGAGAGTGCAGTCTACGCCCCTGCTGAGGGTACGCGGCCATCAGGATACTTCCTGAGAAACGTCTCCACTCCCAAACACATTGCTGAGAAGGCGTCGTTGTACCTAGAGGAAAAGCCTATCATCGTCACCCCGCGCGATGCTTCTTGGTTGAAAGAAGACGAGCTATTTGTCGCTTCCGAACTGTCATTCACGATGCTAGCTAACGGATCAACGTGGCGGAATTATTCCTCGACTACTGAACTCATCGCGGAGCTGAGTCATCCCAGCACCGACCTGGGCCCGGACGTGCAAGTAGCCGTCCATTCACGAGCCGTGCAACCGTTGCTGGATGGCACCTTACTCATGCTCGGGCTACCGTTGATGTTCTCCCGACGCAATCGCAACGTGTTCCTCTCGATTGGCATCTGCCTGGTCGTTGCCACGCTGTTCTTTCTGGCGACCATCGCCTGCCGCTCGCTCGGCGATCTCGGCATGGTTCGCCCGGCGCTGGCCGCTTGGGCACCGCTGTTGGTTTTCATCCCTGTCGCTGCTGCGATGAGCCAGACGTTGCGAACTTAAACCGAAAACCGGAGAAGCCACCACCTGGCACGCTGAAAACCGGGGCGCGGAAGCGTTCCGGCCAGTGGTTTTCGGTTGCGGGGGTTGAACTACAGGGCTTGGCTTGCGATGTTGTGTGATTACCGCCATGCAAATTGCCCCGTCCTTTTGGAGCCCGCTATGAAGACCGCCACGTTCACCACCAACAAGGGTGAGATCCGCCTCGAACTTTTCGCCGAGCAAACCCCCAAGACCGTGGCGAACTTCGAAAAGCTGGCCAATGACGGGTTCTATGACGGTTTGAATTTTCATCGCGTCATCGAGGACTTCATGGTTCAAGGTGGTTGCCCACAAGGCACCGGTACCGGAGGACCTGGGTACTCCTTCGAGGACGAATTTGTCCCCGAGTTGAAGCACGACGCACCGGGGGTCCTTTCCATGGCTAACTCCGGCCCCAACACTAACGGGTCGCAGTTTTTCATCACGCATGTGCCCACGCCTTGGCTAGACGGCAAACATACCGTGTTTGGCAAAGTGCTGGGCGATGGTCAAGAAGTCGTCAATGCGATCGAACAAGGCGACAAGATTGAGACGCTCGTCATTTCTGACGAGTAAAAGTGCTGCCGAGAAACTGCGGGGGGATTATAAAAGAAGTTGCTCCGGCACAGCATTACTGGTTTGCTGTTGCAGTCGCAGCAAGTCTGCGCGATGGAGCACACCTAGGGGGCGACGGTCTTCCACGACAACTACCTGGGCTGTTTGAGTGCGCGTCATGAACTCGCGCACCAGGTCCACGGTGCCGTCGCTAGGAAATGCCATCGCAGTGCGTTCCACAATCTCCTCGACGGTGCCGCACCAAGCGCCGTCACCAGGAATGGCTTGCAGCAACTCTTTCTCCGTTACGACGCCCACAAATCGCCCGGCGTCATCAACAACGGGCAGCGCTTGCATGCGTTGATCGAGTAGTTCATTGGCAGCATCGGCGATTTCATCGCTCAATAACAAGCAACGAATCGGTGGAAATGACAAATCGGCTAGCGTCATTTTCGGGTTATCCAACGACTCCCCATCGATCACCTGTTGCGCTGTCTGCTCGTCGCGTAGGGAAGAGAACGCGGTAACGCGATTCCGTCCGCTCTGCTTTGAGGCGAGGAGCGCCTGGTCTGCTTGGTCGATAAGACCTTCTAGCAATTTCAATTCGCTGGAAGCTTGAGCGACACCAAGGCTAGCAGTGAGTTGTAAGTCTTGCCGTTCGGTGCGAATGACCCGATTTTGCAATGAAGAACGTACTCGGTCCGCCCAGCCGAAGGCGGCGCGTTCGTCGGTATCTACGAGCACAACACAAAACTCTTCGCCGCCAAAGCGGCACACAAGGTCACCGGCTCGCGACTCATGCAGTAGCAAGCTCGCTACGGAGCGCAAGGCTTCGTCGCCTGCCGGATGGCCGTAGGTATCGTTGACGTGCTTGAAGAAGTCAATGTCCAGCATCGCGCAACTTACCGCATAGCTATCAGAGACTCTGCGCTGCTGAATCCGTTGCAGGTGTTGCAGGAATGCGCGGCGATTCAATAACCCGGTCAATGGATCGACTTGGGCGGCATGCTTGAGCTCAGACACACCTTCTCGGAGACGTGTCTCGGTGAGTTTTCTCTCGATGGAGTAAGAGATCGCTTTGACCGCCGACTCGGTTGATAGCTCGGCCTTCGAGAGATAGTCCTGAGCCCCTGCCTTGACAGCTTCAAGAGCAATATTGTCATCGACAAGGCCAGAGAGTATTACGACTGGTGCCTTCGGGTCTGCTTCCTGAATGGCCGCGAGATTGCTGAGACCTTGGCCGTCTGGCAAACCTAAGTCGAGTAGGACAACATCGAAGCTCGCCTCCCGTAGACACTTCACGGCCAGCGAAAGGGTTTTAGTCTGCTTAATACGAAATGCCATCGCCGAGCCGTCAAGCGCGCGCTCAACCGATTGCATATCGACTGAGTCGTCTTCAACAACCAAGACAGTGATGGCGTGTTCTGAGTTCAAATTGATTGTTCACACGACCTGGGAGCGTGCTAATCTCTTCCAGAGTTGCGAATCATGGAGTATTGCGATTCTGAGAAAGCTGGACTTCTATCCTTGGCCCACCACACACTCAATCGCTCACTAGCGGTGTATCAAGGATTTCAATGTAATTAGACAACTCGCCACGCAGTTGATCGAAGCGAACCGGCTTGTTGAAGTAGGCCACCGCACCCAACGCCATGAGGCGTCGCTGAATGTTGCGATCTTTGTTCCCGGTCAGCATGACAACGGGAATATCGGCTGTGACCGGATTCTCTTTCAAACGTCTCAACACATAGTCGCCGTGACCGTTGGGCATCTCGAAATCAAGAATAATGGCCCGAGCAGGTTGAGCAAACGCTGTGCGATACCCTTCCATGCCATCGAAGGCCCGCACGACGGCAACGCCGTGCGATTCCAGTCGGCACCGCAGTGCGTCGGTAAAGTCGGCATCGTCGTCGATGCAAAGTACCCAAGGTGGCGTTTCTTCTTGCCCAGAGTCGTAGGTCTGAAACTCGGCCTCATCCTCACCTAACTCAGAACCAAGCATGGCGAACACGCTGTCTAGCAGAAGCTCTTGATCTGCTTCAATCGTTGCTGCACTAGCGACTTCAGGCTCGGCGTCACTCTGTTTTGGTGCCAACGGAAGTGGGAGAACAATGCGAGTCGCTGCCAAGTCGACTTTGGGTAAATTGGCTTTGGGCGATTGTGCCTTGGATGTAGTCTGCGGCGAATCCCCAGCTACCTGCTGTAACAATGGCAACAAGGTTTCCCACACATTCATCGACTTAGGAATCAGTGGTGCGTTCAAACGGCGTGCGGAGTCTTGAGTTTCGGCTGTGGCATTGCCGGTGATCAGAATTCGCGGAATATGAGCCGTGGAATGATCGTTTGCAAGCATCTCACAAAAGCCAATACCGTTGCCGGTGGGCATTTGCACATCGACGCAAACGACATCGGGACGCTGCTTCTCGACCTGACCCAGAGCAGTTAAGAGGTTGCGAGCGGTAAACACTTGCATACCAACGCTACGGCAGCGAGCGCCAATTGCTTGCAGGGCATCATCGTCATCGTCGACGAGAAGTATTTTTTTGTTTTCTAACATGGGAACACTCTTTGATCGCTAGTGCAGGGGCCTTAATAAGAAGGTAGCTCAGGAAACGCACTCTAGTAGAAGCTCTTCTGTTTCAGTTGCTTTTGCTTGGGACTGCTGATCCATTGATGACTTAATGGCGGACAGCACTTCATGGGACTCGTAGGGCTTCTGTACAAAGAAGTTGGCGCCGCTCTCTAAGGCACCATGCTGGTCGCGGATACTCGCTGAGAGCATGACGATGGGCGTGTTTTTAGTGAGCGGGTTCTGGCGCAGCTCTCGCAACACGGTGAGGCCATCCTTTTTGGGCATGCATACGTCCAGCACGACCGCGTCGGGGCGATTCGCAACGGCTGCGTTGTACCCAGCCTCTCCGTCGTAGGCGGCTGTAACCTCGTAGCCAGCGGCTTCCAAACGTAGGCTTAAGCAGCGGCTAACGTCTTCGTTGTCGTCAACCACTAAAACGGTACGGTGATCGCTCGTCGGTTCACTCGTCTCCTGATGTCGTTCGGTATTGAGTCCGTTGAGTGCCGCCTGGCGAAGTTCGAAATGGCATTCAGGCATTGGCAGAACCCGATCAAGTTCAAAACGAATGCCAGGGAGTTCGACCCCTGGACAATTGCGCTTAAATGCACTCCAGTCACCCTCGATTTTTGCGAGCGTATCCTTGAGTTCACTCTCGGTGCTTTCCTTGGCGATCAGCCACTGCTGATCTGTTGACCGCACAGCAAGGTCGCCACCGCAGACGGCACGCTGCAGGAATTCATCAACAACCGCTTCGGACTGCTTGGCCATGACTCCTTCAGCGCGAGCACGCACCAGGGCGATCGAAGTGCCTTCAGTGCGTTTCGATTCAATCCTTTCCAGATAGCGGTCAACAATCGCCGCAAGATCATTCGTCGGCAGCGTAAAAGTGAAAGTACTGCCTATCCCAATCTGACTCTGCACATCCATTTCGCCCAGATTCAAATAGACTAGCTCGCGGGCAATGCTCAAACCGAGGCCAAAGCCTTTGGTGCTGGAGTGAATACCCGAGTCGACCTGTCGGAAACGGCCAAAGATGCTGCTGAGATTTTCTTGACTGATACCAGAACCCGTGTCAGTAACACCGAGCACGATCTCTGCCTGATCGGCATTGCTCTTCGCCCAGATCTTCACCGATCCGCTCGAGGGTGTAAATTTAATGGCATTGATCGCTAGGTTGATCAACACACGACGGGCCTTTTCTTCGTCACAGAACGCTTCCGGCAAGTCAGCAGGAATGTCTATGGTGAACTCGATGCCACGCGCTTTCGCCCGACTGGCAATGATTCCTTCGACATTACGAACCAGCTCTTCCACAGCGCAAGGGCGTCGCCACACGGCCAATAGGCCAGCTTCCAGTTTGCTGATGTCGAGCATGTCATCGACCATCAGCGAAAGATCGTCCGTGCGGTAAATCACTTTCTCCAAGTGCTCCGCCTGACGCTCCGTGACGGGTCCATCCAGTCCATCGCGAACGATGGAGGTAAACTCGCGAATCACCGTTAGTGGTGTGCGGAACTCATGCGACACATTGTCCACAAACTGTTGGGCCGTCTTATAGAGCTGATTCAATCGGCGGTTTTTTTCGCTCAGCATCGTGTTGGCCGACTGCAACTCTACCAGTAGTTGTTGGCGACGCATCGTGT
Source organism: Adhaeretor mobilis (assembly GCF_007741515.1). Classification (GTDB taxonomy): domain Bacteria; phylum Planctomycetota; class Planctomycetia; order Pirellulales; family Lacipirellulaceae; genus Adhaeretor; species Adhaeretor mobilis. The sequence goes on along the minus strand of NZ_CP036263.1, from coordinate 1,927,016 downwards.
ACTGAATCGAACGTGATAGCGTCTCAGCTCGAATATCACTCTTGCAGATAAAGTCGGCAGCGCCTTCGGCCAGCATCTGCAAGGCAGCTTCCTCATCATCGAGCCCGGTGAGCACTATCACAGGAGTCTTGGAGACCGTTAACTCGCACAATCGGCGAAGTGTATCCGGGCCGGAAGACTCGGGCAGATTGAGATCCAGCAGAATCACGTCGTACTCGAAGCTGCCCAACCGTGATTTTGCTTGGCGCATGCTGGCGGCATGATCGATATCGTAGTGACGACCTCCGATCCGTGATAGCGACTCACGAGTGATAAAGGCATCGCCTGTATCGTCATCGATTAGCAGGATCCGCGTTTCAGTAGTTATCATCTCAATTGCCTTGAGCGTTGGGTTTGGGGGTTACAACCGTGCGACGCGTAGTGAACACGGCCAGCCCAGAAAGGCTAGCAGTGACTGGTCGCTGGAACGGTTGCGCATCAGTGTTCCTCTCATTGAGGAACAGGGCATCGCAATTGCCTCCGAAACGGCATTCCGTGTGGCCTAGCGAATCTTCAAGGCGGGCTGGGAGTCGATTCGCTCTTCTGGCAAACGTAGCTCATAAAGAGCAAAAAACAGTCTTTTCACGAGGGACAAGCCAATAATAGGAGAACCCACTGCTCAGGCGGAGGTGTCTGAGAGCTTGCGAAGTGGAATAACCGTTACGAGCGGAAGAGATGCCATCCCCTACTTTTTGCAGAAACTTCAGCGAGGGGGGGAAGAACCGTCCAAGGAACGCAACGGTTGTTGCGTCGCGCAGCTACTAGGGTAGAGATCCTGCGAGGCTACCACTGTCCCCGCAGCGACATTGAGTCATCCTTGCGAGGCAACTCAGCGCCCAAGCCTGTAGCGGTCCAAGGCAGCGCGAAATTCATCAGGAGACACACCACCGCTGTTGTCCTTGTCTGCCTGAGCGAACCCCTTCTTAAGCACCGTGGGAGCTTCTTCGAGTGAAATCTCGCCGTCTCCGTTCTTATCCGTGCGGAGGAAGATTCGGCTGACGCGTTTCTTCGCCGTCGCGCTGGGCAAACGAAGTTCTGACTCAGGGAGTGCGACAGGCGCGTCCACGGGCACAGAAATCAGGAAGTAGCCGATCATCATTTCGTCCCAACTTTGGTCCCCCCAGCGCACGGTGACATCCGGATTGGGATTGCTTAGATTGGCCGTGGAGTTGTCGTAATGCGCCACAGCATGGATTCGAGATCCTTTAGGCATGGGAATTCCCTGAGACAGACGGTACTCAGTCTGCCAGTTGAAATCGTAGTGGGGCACGTTCAGCAAAACCTGCTTGCTACCATCCGGTAAGATCGCCTCGTAGCGGAACGATTTGCCGCGAAGATGCAAGTGAGGCGACATCGAGAGCAGTTCGGCATCCCATGGAACGCTGCGCGAGCCAGCCTCCACGCGGTAGTTGCTATCTCCTGGAGGTATCGCGAATCGGTTGGTAATTGCACTCGAAGAGATTGCCCGACGAGTCACATCCTTGCGATCGATAAAGACCAAACCGATCTTGCTTTGATCGAATTGCACCGAGCCGATGGGCGTGTAGTGAACCTGGAAGATCAGCTTCGATCCCGCGGGCAACAATTTTGCGGTGCCAGCTGGGAGCATCTTCGCCCTGAGGCCTGGCACGTAGCCCGCAAAAAACCCTCTACCAGCGCCCGATGTGCGGAGATCGCCCGGCGGGAGCACGAAAGCCAAAATGTGATGGACCACTGCTCGATTTCCGGGAAGAATTTCGACCCCCGATACCCATTTATCCTCATCGAAGTCTAGGTTCGCTTGGAACCACTGGTATTTCACTTCACCTTCAGCCCGAACCCGGAAAGGTTCTTTCTGGATCGTGTAGACGGCATCGGGGGATTGTGGCAACTGCCAACCCGTGACAAACTCTCGCGGCTCTGGGAGATCGTCCGGATCGCCTTGCGGCGCGCCATCTTCAACCCATTGGTAGATGGCTTGTCGCTCCTCGTCGGAGAGGTGACGATCGTTCGTGAAATCACCATGAGCCGGATCTGCGTGCCAGGGGGGCATACGTTGCTCGCGCACCACTTCCTCGATCATTTCCGCCCAGCCAGCAACTTCATCATAATCTTCTAGTGCGAATGGCGCGATGTCTCCCTCGCGATGGCATTCGACACAGCGATTCTGAAAAATGTGAGCAATGCGATTGGAGTAAGTGATTTCCGCGTCGGCCACTGGCTCGCGCTGTCGTCCGATTTTACATCCTACGGCAGTTGTCTTTGGCGTTGAAACCGATTTGCCGGCCAGCAGTTCGTCGAGGGCTATGGCAAGATCTTGCCGTTCCGGTGCGTCTCGCACGTAGCCAACACCATATTGGTCGTCGATACGACCGCTGTATCGAATCTTGCGATCTTGGTCCAGCACAAATACCTGCGGTGTGCGTTCGGCCTGCATCAAGTCGGCCACTTGATTGCCCACATCTTTGAGTATTGGAAAATCAATCTGGTGAATGCGCGCATAGGCAGCAAGCTCGGTAATCGAATCCTGAAGATTAGCGTTGATCGCAAGAAACGACACGCCACGCGATGCGTACTTCTTCCGCAACTCGACCAAGCGCGGACCATAAAGTTTAGCGAGTGGGCACTCGGTCCCCAAATAGGCAACGACCACCAGCTGCTCTTCTATTTCACTCAAACTGTGAGCTCTCCCACGGAAGTCTTTTAGAGTGAATGACTCGATCTGTTCGGGCGTGGCAATCTGCTTCTCAGCGGCTTCACAAGGTGCGACTAAAGCAAACCCGAATGAAAAAACGAGTACCGTTGAAACTAGGAACCTCATAGGATTCTCCTCAAACGATTGAGACATGCTGGGCTCTCGTCGGCCTTTTCTGCCTAGCCCCGGCTGGCTAACGCCCACTTTTTCTGCCATCAGAGCAGTGTTCCAATCATAGCAGTTTCGAGAAGAAGTGAAGAGCGGGAAGCCGGATGAAAGAAAAAACACGTACCATCAACTTGCCACAACCTAGCCAATCGCTTGCGATTGGGAGGCTCAGAAGCCGTAAGAAGTAGCCGTGCCACCAACTGGCTATGCGAGCATCTCAGAAAGGGGGGAAGTGCCCTCCTAGCGATGGCTCAACTGCATCAGGCAATCAATTCTGGAATTACGTGCGCGGGGACCACGCCAGTGAGCTTTTGATCCAATCCCTGGTAACGATAGGTGAATCGCTCGTGGTCGAATCCCATCAATTGTAAGATCGTGGCGTGGAAGTCGCGAATGTGGACCGGGTCTTTTACGATATTGTAGGAGAAATCATCTGTCTCTCCATAAATCGTGCCCCCCTTCGCACCACCCCCAGCCATCCACATGCTGAAGCAACGCGGGTGATGATCGCGCCCGTAATTGGTGGGTGAAAGCTGCCCCTGCGAATAAATGGTACGGCCAAACTCGCCGCCCCAAATCACAAGCGTCTCATCCAGCATGCCGCGTTGCTCTAAGTCTTCCAGCAGTGCATAGCAAGGCTTGTCGACGTCTTTGCACTGATCGGGTAGACGGCCGCCAACGTTCGAGTGGTGGTCCCAATTATTGTGGTAAATCTGTACGAAACGCACGCCTCGTTCTGTGAGGCGGCGCGCCATGAGTACGGAGTTGGCAAAGGTACCGGGCTTCTTCGCCTCTCCGCCATACATCTCGAATGTGTGATCGGACTCGCTGCTCAAGTCGGTCAACTCTGGGACACTTGCCTGCATGCGAAAAGCCATTTCGTATTGCTGCATGCGTGTGTGTGTGCGCGGGTCGCCCAGGTTGTGGTAGTTGATTTGGTTGAGCGCATTGATCCCGTCGATCGAGCGACGACGAAGCTCTCTGGGCACTCCCGGTGGATCGTTGATGTAGAGAATCGGGTCGCCCTGGCTACGGAATGAAACGCCGGCATGCTCGCCGGAAAGGTATCCGGCGCTCCACAGCCGTGACGAAATCGCCTGCTCCTGCTCCCGATTGCTGGGGATGGCCACCAGCACGACAAAAGCCGGTAAGTTTTCGTTGATTGCTCCCAAGCCATAAGACGCCCATGCGCCCAAGCACGGGCGACCGGCTACTTGATTGCCGGTTTGCATGGCGGCGATGGCCGGCTCGTGATTGATGGCCTCGGTATGGAGACTCCGAATCCAGCAGATGTCGTCCGCCTTTTTCGCAAGCCACGGCAGCATTTCTTGATTGAGCCACATGCCGCACTTACCGGCTTGCTTGAACTGGTACTTCGAGGGAGCGATCGGGAACCGAGCTTGCCCGCTCGTCATCGTTGTGAGTCGTTGACCTTTGCGAATTGAATCGGGCAAGTCTTGATCGTAGTAGTCGACCAAGCCGGGCTTGTAGTCGAACAAATCCATCTGCGAGGGCCCGCCGACCATGTGTAGATAGATCACCTGCTTCGCTCGCGGCAAGAAGTGCGTCTCAAGCGGCAGCCCACCACCGGTAGAGGCGTACGCAGAATCGCCACGCAACATGGCGAGAGCGGCCCCACCTAGCAGGTGCTTGCCGCTTGCCAGGAATTGCCGTCGAGTGAAATGGTCGTTCATGATTCGCCTACTATTCGCTACATGCCAAGCTACTTGTTGAGAGCTTCATCTAGATTCATGACCTGACTACAAACCATCGTCCAAGCGGCTAGAGTCGGTGCATCAAACCGTTCGGACGTCGGCGAATCGCCCACTTCGATCAGCTTCTTCGCATCCGCGGGGCTATTCTCATAGTGGCGCAGATAGTCTTCTTTGGAGCCGAGGAGGATCGAGCGTTCGTCTTCCGTGCACCTACGGGCAAGGACTCGCTGCGTTATATAAGTCAACGCTCCGTCGTCGCCTTTACCTGTCTCTAGGGCATGAAGTGCGAGGTGGCGCGCGGCCTCTACGAATTGCGGGTCATTAAGAGTCACCAGCGCCTGGAGCGGTGTATTGGTACGCTCGCGTTGCACCGTGCAAACCTCGCGACTGGGTGCGTTGAAGGCCTCCATATTCGGCGATGGGGCCATGCGCTTCCAGAAGTTGTAGATCGTACGACGATAAAGTCCCTCGCCCTGGTCCTGGGTGTAGTTCCGCGTGTCACCGCCGGGCAGACCCATGATCTCCCAGATATTCCCGGGCTGATAGGGCCTAGTGCCCGGCCCGTACATGCGGGGGGAAAGCAACCCACTCACGGAGAGAGCACTATCCCGAATCACTTCGCCATCCATGCGAAAGCGGGGTCCTCTTGAGAGCATCCCGTTGTCGGGGTCTTGCTCCAGCTTCTCAGGCGTGGTCGCAGCCGCTTGACGGTAAGTGGCACTCATGAAAATCTGCTTGAAAAAGCGTTTCACATCCCAACCGGAGTCGATGAAGTCTATTGCTAACCAATCGAGCAGCTTTTGATTGCTCGGTAGCGCGCCAGAAACGCCAAAGTCCTCCGGCGTGCTTACAATGCCTTGGCCGAACACTTCCAGCCAGAAGCGGTTGACGGTTACACGAGCCGTCAAAGGATTGCTCGGATCGACCACCCACTGCGCCAAGCCCATACGATTCAGTGGCGCATCTGCTGGAAAGGGGTGGAGCGATGCAGGAATAGCCGCAGTGACTTCTTCCCCTAATTGGTCGTACGCACCGCGCATGAGTACGTGCGCCACCGGCTGGGAATTTGGCTTCTCTTTTTGGATATGCGTGATTGGGGATCGCCCCTCAATGGTTTTCTTTTCAGCCTCAAGCTGTCCGAGCTGCTTAGCAATCGCTTGGTACTGGGGATCTTGCTCAGCGAGATAGTAGCCTTGAAGGACTGCCGTTTCTTCCTTACTTCGCTCCTCGAGTGATTTTGCCAATAACGCTCCCACAACGGTGCTCTTGGCAAGAGAGCGAACTTCCTCGGGGGCGAGTTGGCGATCGTAGATCCGCACATCTTGAACCATGCCTGAATCGAACACTTGGCCTTTGCTACGTTTGCCAATGAACAGTGGGACATCCGTGTGGAGAGTGGCATCATTCGTCAGAGAATCTCTTTCCACTTTCATTCCTGTGGGCTGACCATCGACATAAATCTTAATGCCAGCAGCCTTCGCCGAGCCGTCGTAAGTCACGAAGAAATGCTGCCACTTCGTAGGTTCGATAACATTCTGCGCGGTCGATACTTTGATGGCATTCTTATCCCAAGAATCGATGAGATGCACAGAGATGACATTGCCGCTATGCCACAAGTCCCAGCCACGGTGGTCCTTGTCCTGATCCATGCGAGCAAGAATGGCACCCGTCGCTCCCACATTGCCCCCTTGCTTGGTCGTCTTGACCCAGGCACCGTAGCTGAATGCTTGGTTTTTCTCGAAGTCGCCATAGTTCCCCACGTTGAGTGTCGAGCCCGTGCGGAATACTGGAGCCGGTCCCAGAGCACCATCGTCATGCCATTCGACGGGACCACTGAACTTTACTTTCGAAACAGTAGAAGCGTCGACGCGCACTTCCGTGCCGCTGCCTTCATCCAGCGGCACCTGGACCGCTAGACCGTCGCTCGGAATATTCCCAACCGAGTCAGGTGTAGCGTTGGCCAGCCATTTCTGAAAGTCGCCCTCGGAGTGTTCGGCCCGCTGTTTTTGGTGCTGCTTCGCTGCCGCAATCTCACCCGGCAAGGCATTCCAACGGGGGCGATCTACTTCGCTAGGAACCGTGAGTGTTGGCCCTTTGCCACCCTTCACATTGCCATCCAATGCGGGCGACTTGGTGTTGCGGAAGAAGGCAGCCAGAGAGTAATACTCCTTGGTGGAAAACGGATCGAACTTGTGATCGTGGCATTGGGCACAGTTAGTTGTGAGACCAAGGAATACCCAACCGAACGTCTGCACGCGATCAGCCGCATAGAGAGCGAGGTTCTCCTCGGCGATGGTGCCTCCTTCGTTTGTAGTGATATTACAGCGTTGGAAACCAGTAGCGATTAGCTGATCGGTATCCGGATTAGGAAGCAGGTCGCCCGCCAATTGCTCGACGGCAAATTGGTCGAACGGCTGATTCGCATTGAACGAGCGAATGACCCAATCGCGATAGGGCCACATCTCGCGGTAGTTGTCGAAGTGCAGACCATGCGTATCGGCATAGCGGGCTGCGTCAAGCCAATAGCGCGCACGATGCTCTCCCCAGGCAGGCATCTCCATGAGTCGGTCTATCCACTCGGAGAGCGCTCCGTCATGGCGTGCTTGGTAGTCGGCCACAAACTTCTGCACGTCTGCCGGCTTGGGTGGTAGGCCGATGATGTCCAAATGCAAACGACGAAACAGGGTTCGCGGGTTTGCTTCGGGGGCTGGTGCTAAACCTTCCTTTTCCAAACGCGAAAGCACCAAACTGTCGATAGCGTTCTTCACTCTCGACTGGTGCTCGACCGCTGGCGGCACGACACTCCTCGGCGGGATGTAGCCCCAGTGTGCCTCATACTCTGCTCCGGAATCGATCCACTGTTTGAGCAGTTGTTTTTGTTTGGGAGTAAGTTGCTTCTTCGTTTCTCGAGGTGGCATCAGGAGATCGGGATCGTCGGTGAAGATGCGTGCGATCAGCTCACTCTCCGCGGAGTCGCCCGGTGCAATCGCGCCGTACTCCAGCGCCGCCTCTCGCTGATCGAGTCTGAGGTCTGCCTCTCGTGATGCGCTATCAACACCATGGCACGCGAAGCAATTCTCCGTGAGGATCGGTCGAACGTCACGATTGTATTCGAGAGTTTCCGCAGCGGCGAATGATACCCAAACCGTCGCAAGCAATAAGGCTGCAATTGAATTCTGTCGAAACATGATCGTCCCAAGAGTCTAAGAACGCATATGAAACCAGGGGGTCTACTAATTTGCAGCAGGGCCCTTCTCCCCTCCTTGCAGTGGCACGCTAACATTATAAGCACAAAGCTACCGAGCGTCTTTGGGGTGTACTTCAGAATTCGCCGGGGATTGTCAGGGCTATTCGCAAAAAACTATGGAACCGTGTCCGCTCGGGCCTGTACGATAACACGCCGCCGTGCGGCATAGCGTTTGAGAAGCTCGTCAACAGCAACCCCGCCAAGAATGACCAGCCCAATGACGGCGAATTCAATCTTATTAGGAATCTGATCGATCATGGTGATCGAGTTCTTGAGCACCCGCATCACCGCCGTGCCGAGAATGACCCCAAGTATGGATCCTTCCCCCCCGCGCAAGCTGCACCCACCGAGCACCGCGGCAGCGATCGCATACAGTTCGTAGAAATTCCCGAAGTCGACCGGTTGAGCGGAGCCTACATCGCAGACAAACAACAGGCCGCCCAACCCGGCCAGCAGCGAGCAAAGAACGTAGGCGAGGATGATCATGCGATCGGTATTGATGCCGCTGTAACGGGCCGCTTCTTCATTGCGTCCCAATGCCAACAAGTACCGCCCATAGATCGTCAAATTGAGAAACACGGCCGCGCCGATTGCGACGACCAACAGAATAAGACACGGCACCGGAATGCCGATCTCGGTGCCGGGCAAGGGGATCACGCCGAGAGCAATCTGTCGCAGTCCGTCGAATTGACCTTTGAAACCGGTCGTTTGATCGTCTAGAAATCCGCGCGTGACACCGCGATAAATGAGCAGTCCGCATAACGTCACGACGAACGGCTGGAGCTTTAACTTCGTAATCAGCAGCCCGTGCAGTAGGCCAATGCCCAATGACACCAGCAGAATCACGAGCAAGGTAAGGGGAACGCCCCAGCCTTGGTCGACTAATAGCCAGGGCACTAAACAGCCAACTAAACACACGACTGATCCAATCGAAAGGTCAATCCCCGCAGTTATAATGACCAGCGCAACACCGATGGAAATGATTCCGAACAGCGCCGTGCGACGGATAAGATTCTCAATGTTGAAGTCGCTGAGGAATCCTTCTGAAAACAAAGCTGTGAGCACGCACACAAAAGTTAGCAGGCCAAAAATTCCGAGGTTCTTTTTCACAGTGGTTTTTCAGTGAATTGGGTTTCAGTTTGCGGGGACGGTTGCGGGGACTCTCGGTGAGCTTCCTGTGGCAAGTTGCATGACGGCCTCCTCGGTGAGTTGGTCGCGAGCAAGCTGCCCCGTGATCTGTCCCTCGTGCATCACGAGCACCCGATCGGACATGCTCAGCACCTCTTCCATTTCACTGGACACAAACAGAATTGCAACACCCTGCTCCGCCAGTTCTTCCATCAGGCGATAGATTTCCTGCTTCGCACCAATGTCCACCCCGCGGGTAGGCTCATCGAGCAACAACACACGCGGCTGCATAGCCAGCCATTTCCCGAGCACAACTTTCTGTTGATTCCCACCGGACAGATATTGAGCCTGCTGCTGGTCGTCCGTACTCTTGATGTGCATCTCTTCGCTCATCTGGGCGGAATCTTCTCGCTCGCGTGTTGTGTTTAGAAAACCAAAGCGGCGTTGGTGTCGCGCTAGCCCGGGCGTGCCGATGTTCTGACGGATACTCATGTCCAGGAACAGCCCCTGCTGTTTGCGGTCCTCAGGGACCAGCGCCAACCCAGCATCGATGGCATCGCGTGGATTGGTAATTGCGATTGGCTTCCCCGCAACTTTGATTTCCAGCGAGTTGGCTGGAGTCACGCCGAATAGCGCGCATAAGACCTCAGTGCGCCCTGCACCGACAAGCCCCGCCAAGCCCACGATTTCTCCCGCTGCGACCGAAAACTGCAACGCATGCTGTGGGAAAGTCGTAGTGCGCAGGTTCGTCACTTCCAAGAGTGGAGCGCCGATGTCGTGATCTTCGCGTGCGTAGAATTGCGAGATATCACGTCCCACCATGAGTTGCACCATGCTGTCGTGATCGATCTCGTTGCGCTGCAAAGTGCCAGCAATTTCGCCATCACGCAGCACGGTCACTCGATCAGCAAGCTCGCTGACCTCGCCTAGCCGATGCGAAATGTAAATAATCGCCACGTGCTGATCGCGCAACTGCTTGATAACGGCGAACAATTGTTCCGCTTCGTGCTGAGTGAGGCTCGAAGTGGGCTCGTCCATGATCAGGATCTTCGCCGTCGCTGAGAGCGCCTTGGCGATCTCGACCATCTGCTGCTTGCCAATCGTTAATTGATCAACCACAGTCTTTGGCGACACGTCGAGCGAGATCAAATCGAGATACTCTTGCGATTGTCGATTGATGCTTGCAAAGTCGATGAAGACCCGTCGATGCGGTTCGCGTCCCAAGAAAATGTTCGCACCCACATTCAAGTTGTCGGCAAGATTCAGCTCCTGATGAATCATCGAAATGCCCAACTCCAGTGCTGTATGCACGGAGTCAATCACAGCGGGCTCACCGTGGAGGAACACTCCCCCTGAGTCCGGCAGTTGCACACCTGCCAGTATTTTCATGAGGGTGCTCTTGCCGGCGCCGTTCTCGCCTATGACGGCGTGTACTTCTCCAGCGCGAATGTCCAGGTCCACGTCCTTGAGAGCACACACGCCCGAATAATGTTTCGTCACGCCACGTACCTCTAGTAGTGGCAAAGCGAGCGCAGCAGGGGCGTCAATGGTCGACATGAAGATAAGGGAGAGCTATTGCCCCAAGTTCGCCTTAAGCTCGGTCCAAAATTCGTCCACGTTGTCTTGCCGAATTTTGCGAGCTGGGATGTCCATGAATTTATTTTTGCCAAAGCCGAGCTCATCGAGCGATTTCCCGCGGACTATCCCCGCAAGCACCAGCACCGACTGCCGACCGTACTCAAACGGATTCTGCACAACGGTGCCGTACATGTGCCCTTCTTTGATAGCTTGCAGCGTTTCGTCCGCTTCGTCGAAGCCCACGACTTTAATCTCACCCAATTTATCGGCTTGCTTGAGCGCTTCCAAGATGAGCGGAGGATTGAAAGCAAACAGCCCTACCATGCCGGCGAGATCCGGGTGTCGCGACATGGCATCCTCAGCATTGGCCTTGCCTTGGGCGCGATCGAATTGGTCGGTGTACGTTCCCACTATGTCCCATTTCCCTTCTTTGATTCGCTCATCGGTTGGATCGATGCGTGAATCGTCTTGGCTTCGTCCGAGAATTTGATCGATCAGTCCCTGCCGGCGGCGCTTGGCATTGTCTTGCTCGAGTCGGCCAGCGAAGATTGCCACCTTGCCGCCCTCGGGTAGAGCTATCTCAAGAAGTTCGCCGCACATTCGACCGGCGAGATAGTTGTCCATGCCAATGTAAGCGATACGGTCGCTCCCCGGGGCATCGGAGTCCTGCGTGATGAGCTTTGTGTACTTGGCCGCTTTGTTGAGAAGCCCCTTTTGATTTTCCGAATCAATCGGGCTAATTGCGATGCCATCGACGCCTTTGGTGATCATGTCTTCGACCATGCGTTTCTGATCACTCAAGCCCTCAGAAGGCATAAGTACGGTGACCTCGGCATCCACTTCCTTGCCCGCCGCTTTGGCCCCTGCTTCGCCAATGACCCAGAACGAAGCAACGCCATTGGTAATGTAGGCTACATGAGGCTTATCGCCTCTTTTGTCACTGGTGCCCGAACTTGCGGTGGGACCGCTCTTAGAACAACCCAACGGAGCGACGAGTAGTACGATAAGAAGTAGACTATGGAGCCGATTCATCGGGCAACCTATTGTGAGAAGAGAATTCACTGAGAGCCCATGCAGAGTCTCCCTGAAGTCTCAAGTCTAGTCGGGTAATTATGTGGGAACAAGTCTGAGACAACGGCGCTGGCTCAAGTGGGAAGCTCTTGTTATACCGCGGCTACTCCTCGCTAGCCCTAATCTTCGGCAACTTCACTTTCCGCTGGTGGCTTGTCCCTCGATGGGCTGGATCCATCGAGGGGTTCTAGCAAGATGTCCTTGAACCACACGGTCATCGGCTTACCTTGGTGCACTTGCAAGGCGATTACACCGCGGTCGCACTTTTTCTTGTGATTGTCCGTTACATCGACCGTCACTTTGCCATCCAGCTTATGGACGAGACGATTACCGCGGGCTTCTATGGTGTATTGATGCCACTTTGCCAGGTCAATCGGCTTGAGCTTCCCTCCCTCTTTCAGTGGGCTCTCGACTTTCTCCTCCTCGATTTCCATTTTCTGCCCGCGCAATGCGATAATGTGCCGGCCGGTGCCTTCGCCAAAGAGCATGGCGGTATAAGGTGGGTTGGCATGGATGTCCATTTGATAGCCGGCTACAGCCCACATCTTAGGGTTGGTCACTTGACTGCGATATTGCACTCCCGAGTTGTTGTCCCCTGCGAGGCGCGCCTTGAACTGCAAGCGAAAGTCAGCAAACTCCCCGCCCTGATAGATAAGGAACGTGTTACTCTCAATCTTGGTGCCGATCGTGCTCCCCACGATCTGCCCGTCCTGTACCGACCAAAGCTTGGGATCACCTTCCCAACCCGCTAGATCTTTGCCGTTGAACAGCTCAATTTTCTTAGCTGACGGCTTCTTTTCTGCCGCCTGCTTTTCCGCCCTCTCCTCTGTTGCCGTGGCGCTCTCTTGCCCTTTCGCAATTAGCGGCGCATTAAGAAACAGGAGAGAAATCGCCACAGCGAGCCCGACGCCTGGGAATGGACAACAGTTTGGCAATCGGTTTGTCATCGCTTTTTTGCCTCGAAGCAAGGAGAGGTTGTCGCCTACAGATTCACCCAGGCGCGCTCACTGCCCGACTTGAGCACGGCATCACAAACCGCTTGCGTCTCCAGCGCTTCGCGGAAGGTGGGGCTGGTCGGTTGTCCGCTTTCCAGATTGGCAAGAAAATCGGCCACTTGGTGAATGAAACTGTGTTCGTACCCAATCGACAAGCCGGGGACCCACCACTTGTCCATGTAGGGCATTTCGCCTTCAGTAATGTGAATCGAGCGCCAACCCCGTACGTTGGAATCGTCGGCATGGTCGAAATACTCGAGCCGATTTAAATCGTGGAGGTCCCAGCGAATGGATGCATTCGCGCCATTGATTTCCAGGGTGTATAGCGCCTTGTGCCCGCGTGCGTAACGCGTGGATTCAAACAGACCAAGCGAGCCATTCTCGAAGTGGCACATGAAGGCGCACGCATCGTCGATGCCCACCGATTCAACTTTCTTAGTCTCCGCGTGCATACGTTCTTTCACGAACGTCTCGGTCATGGCGCTCACGTCCTTGATCGAGCCATTGAGCCAGATTGCGGTATCGATGCAATGCGCAAGCAAGTCGCCCGTAACGCCCGAACCGGCTGCCGCGGAGTCAAGTCGCCACGTTGCCGCACCACCCTGGGGCACATCCGTGGCGATGGTCCAATCTTGCAGAAAGTTGGAGCGGTAATGATAGATGCGGCCCAGCTTACCCTCGTCGACCAACTGTTTGGCAAGTGAAACGGCTGGGATCCGGCGGTAGTTGTACCACACGGTGTTTGCTACGCCGGCGTCCTCAACCGCCTGACACATTTCCTCGCCTCCAGCCACGTCCATGGCAAGCGGTTTTTCACACAGCACCATCTTGCCCGCCTTGGCGACTGCTATGGCAATTTCCTTATGCAAATTGTTGGGGACGCATATATCGACGGCGTCGATGTCCTCGCGAGCAACCAACTGCTGCCAGTCGGTTTCATGAGATGCATAGCCCCACTGTTCGGCGAACGCCTTCACCTTCGTTTCGTCGCGTCCGCAGACGGCTTGTAGAATGGGGCGGTACTTTAGTTCTGGGAAGAAATCGTTCACCCGCTTGTAAGCATTCGTGTGAACCCGGCCCATGAAGCCGTAGCCGATCATTCCAATTCTTAACGGTTGACTCACAGCTTCGACTCCCTGTTCATTGTTTTTGCGGTTCGGACGACTTTCGCAATTCTATTCCTGCCAGCCGTGCGCGTCGCGCACACTAACCATGGCGGACAGGACCTTGTTCCAAGTTTCCTGGTTGAGCATCGTTTCGTTGGGGAACATGCAGCCATCCCAACAAATATGGCGACACGTTTTTGTCAATTCGCCCGACTCGTCTCGCAGCCAGTAGCCCGCTGCCTCGGCAATGTCGAGCTTTCCGTTGGGATCGTCCGGCAGGCAGTGCCGCCCCGTTTTGTCGTGCGAGCCTGAGCCGAACACGGTCGCGTCGTTCTGAGCCACGTGGAAATCAATTGTCCAAGGGCGCAGCGTGTCGGTAAGCTTCTTGTATTGCTCGTAAAATGCTGCCTTGTCACTCCAATCGTGGTCAGCCGGCAACAACGCATCGTCGGGGGCGTTGTATCCCATCAGATAGAGCAAAGTGTGAGCCATATCAGCCTGTAAACCCAGCGTCTCAGGGCGACCGACCAACTCCAACAGTTCGGCCATCGCGCGCCAGCTATGCATGCCTCCCCAGCAGATTTCCCCCTCCGCAGCTAAGCGTTCGCCATGTTTGCTGGCAATGTCACATGCTTTGTTGAACGTATCGGCAATGGCGCGTTGGTTCTTCTCCCTGTCCGCTGCCCAACTACCCGGATCGCAAGCGGAATCAATGCGAATCACACCGTTAGGCCTTACGCCCAGCTCACGTAATTGTGCGCCAATCTGGCAGGCTTTTTCGACTTGGCCTAGAAATGCTGCACACTCCTTCTCATCGCCCATAGACGAGCCACCACCCAGCGGCGGCCAGACGGGTGCGACGAGCGAGCCGATCTCCAGCCCACGCTTTGTGACAGCTTCGGCCAAGGCACTTAACTGGTCAGGCGTTGAATCGATGCCCACGTGCGGCTCGCTCAGAATCAAGTCGATCCCATCAAACTTGGTGCCGTTCACTTCGGCGCCCGCAGTCAGATCAAGCAGAGCGTCCAACTCGATTGGCGGCTCGCTGTCGTCCCCCTTGCCCACGATCCCGGGCCAAGCGGCGTTGTGCAATTTTGGGTAGTTGTTTGACATGGTTAGAGCTTACTTATCTTGAATGCAGTGTTGATCAGAATTTGTGCGTGAGGGACTGAAAGCCAGAACTTTTTTACCACTAAGGACACAAAGAGCACAAAATTAAATCGCTCAAACTTTGTGTCCTTTGTGGTTTAAAGATTTCCTAGAAAGGCTCTTACACTCCAGGAGTCATCGTCGGATTCACGCCTGGCCCAAAATGTTTCAGCATGACGATCGGGTCGGTCTTGCTGGGATTAGATATCGTGACTCCTTCTTTTGCAGCGCTCGCTGAAACGAAGTACTCGTCGTGCGTCAGTTGCCCGAAACGAATCAGTGAGGGCGTTTCGATATCCCAAACGCCCAGTTTGCCGTGGCCTTGCAAGACGATCAGCCCGTAGGCACCATTGTCTTTAACCGTGACGGTGCTGCCGGGGAGGATGGTTAGCTCTTTAGCGCTGTAAGCGTCACTAAGGTAGCAAATCCACTTGTCCTCGTAACCTTCGCTACGCATTTGTTTCAGATCATTCACGGGGATCGGTTCCATGAAGTGATTTGCTTTGAAGTTCGGGTCGACGTTCTGCTCCCAGTCGAGCACTTCAATCAGGTAATCAAAATTTCCGACTTCGTCCTTGGGTGTATCTTTCCAGAGCAACTCTTCGGGAATCACCTTGTCATGGGAAACCGACTCGTACATGGCAAATACATCGGAGGCCCGTTGCGGCTCGTAAGTACACATGCTTCCGGGCGCGTGGAGAACGCCTGGCGGAATATCCCACCCCGTGCCGGGCGTCAGACAATACGCGGCTGACATGTCCGTGATGCGATTGTCGCCCTCAGTGAAGCGCACCAACGCGTCGCGGAGTTGATCTTTGGTCACTCCTGGCGAGAGACCCATGAACGTGTAGGGAAAATCACCGCCGTGGTTATTCACTTGCGGGGGAAAGTAGTAAGCCTCTGGCTTGCCCTTGGCATTGACGCGTGCGGCGTACTCGTCGTTGTGGTGAATGTGAAATGGCAGCGCGCCCTGATTGTCGAAAAACTTAGAGTACATGGGCCAGCACTGGTGCTCGTCCCACAGGTCGTCGCCAAGAATCTGCCCCTTCAGCTCATCTACCGCGTCGCGTAACGTGATCATCTCCGTCGAACCGCCATCCTCAACAGCAACGTGGCTCAGTCCCTCGTTCTTGCTGGTGAGCGGTCCATTGTCTGCGGGTGTCGTGGAAGAAAACCAGCGCTCGTCAATACCACCCCGGTTGCCCCCCAAAGCGTAGTAGTCGTCCGGATGCAGCTTGATTCGCTTACCGGGGATACAGAACGAACGCGGCACCCAAGTAGGTGTCAGTCGCACCACGCCCTGCCCTTGGTCTAGTGCCTTGTTGGCGATTGCCTGCGTGCTCATATCGCTCCTTAGGTTCTTAAGGTTTCCGTTGGTTCAATTGTAGGAGTCCTCAGAGACTAGCAAAAGTGGGGAGAGTTTTCGACGAGGTGCCGCGAAAATATGAGAGAAAGTGCCGCCCGCTTTTGGTAGATTTGTCTCTTGGGCAATCCGGAATAGCGAATGCTCAAGTTACCTGCACCAATCGATCAGTCGATTTATCACCTACTAGTGACGTATTAGCTATGGCCATCAAGACCTGGACTCTCACTGACAAGTCCACAATGACTCACGAAAGTGCATGCCGTATTTCTTCCGCGGATATGCCAAAAACAGCATGCAAGTGGAGTGTCACACAGCGAACCTTGCACGGAGGACTGAGCGACGGCGTTGACCTCATCGAAATCGACAACGGTCGGTTGCGCATCTTTGTACTACCAACACGCGGCATGGGCGTCTGGAAGGCGCAGCTAGATGATTCAGTCATCGGCTGGAAGTCCCCAGTACGCGGCCCCGTGCATCCAGGCCATGTGCCACTATTTGAACCAAGCGGCTTGGGCTGGCTGGAGGGATTCGACGAGTTCATTGTGCGCTGTGGATTGGAAAGCAATGGTGCGCCAGAATTTGATGATCAGGGACGTTTGCGTTATCCGCTTCACGGTCGCATCGCGAATCGCCCGGCCTATTTTGTTGATGTGACCGTCGATGATGTAGCGCAAACGATCAGCGTGCGAGGTTTCGTGGAAGAGACGCGTTTCCACTTCCAGAAACTCCGCCTAGAAGCTTCGCTCACGACCGCGTTCGATTCAACCGAGTTCAAGCTCAACGACCGCGTGGAAAACTATGGTGGCACCGCTGCCGGAATGCAAATGCTCTATCACATCAACATTGGGGAGCCACGCCTGGCGCCAGGCGACCAGTTCGTTGCGCCGGTCCGCAACCGCACCTTGAGAGAGGGTACGCGTGATGATCGAACCGGCGACGACCAAGCTAGCGGCTGGGACACCTACGGGCCACCGGTCGCCGGCCAAGGCGAGACATGCTACTACATGGATCTAGCCGCTGATGACTCTGGCCGCTCGCAAGTCTTGCTCAAACACAACGCAGGAACCGCCGGCACGGCCGTAAGTTTCGACACCAACACGCTGCCCTGCTTCACGCTCTGGAAGAACCCGGCAGCCAGCGAAGACGGCTATGTAACTGGTATGGAGCCAGGCACCAACTTCCCGAACACGCGCAACGTGGAAGCGCAGAGTGGCCGAGTGGTTATGCTAGAGTCGGGAGCCAGTTGGTCGACGGAGATCGGCGTGCGTTGCTTGACGAGCGCTAAGGAAGTGTACGCCGTCGAGGGAGAGATTTGTCAACTGGGCGTATCGAGAGGAGAGTTATCTTGAACACAGAGACCGAACAATCTCCTGATGATGCAATTTTGAAGCAAGATAAAACCTCTACTGTACCAATGCTCCGTGGTTTCCGGTGGCAACTGATTCCTGTCAGCTTCATTGGATTGGTTGGTTGCCTATCTCTTGGATTAGGACTTTTTGCGGGTCTTATCATGGCGTACATAGCCATGACTGGGCAGCCCTTATACGAGCCCGGGCCAACTAGGGTTGACACCCAGGGGGTAGCCACAATGTTCGGAGGCGTCGCAGTTGGCTTAGTGCTCATTTATTCAGCACGGCAATGGTGGCGAGGGCATTGGCTTAAGTCAATTCTTTTGATTGTTCTGTGTGTCGGTGTTGGTAAAGGCATAGAGCTCGTGACTAAGGCCGTAAATTCAAGTCCTCAGCGCCTTGAAAGAAAACCCACAGAGAGTAACGCAAAAGCCCTGATTCCATTCGATGTGCCGGAATCTAATTTAACAGTAATGCTCCCAAAACAGCCTACAGCTGAGCACTTGGTGGCAAACACAGAGCTCGGCCTCGTTGGCATTCAACTGTATGAAACTGAAGAGACAATTTCAGGCAGCTCGACATTCGTTTGCTATGCAGTAAGCGTCAATACGTATACAGATGGATTCATAGAAAGTATTGCTTCCGAGAATGACGGAGATTTTCTCAAGGGATTAGCCGTTGGTGGGCTTCGGAAGCGCCCGGGCAGCAAGGTAATTGCTCGCAAAACAACCATGCTTTACGGTTTACCGGGAGTGGCAGAACGCATTGTGATGCCCGGGGGTCGGACTGACGAGCTTAGGAAGGACATGCCAGTAGTTGTCCATCGTCACTATTACCAAGAGGAGGACCGAGTATATAGTTTTCAAATACTGACGCTAGAAACGATGTACGAAAAGGCTCCCGAAGAATTCAATCGAATAGCCGATGAGTTCTTTGGTTCGATTAGCACGCGAGTTCGCAGCGAAGTCCACTAATATGCTTAGCCCAGAGTTCAACCCCACACGTGGGCAACTCACTCCACTTGATACACCGCCGCATCACGATCACCCCGCGCAACAAGGTACGCACAAAGCTCAAGAATCTCTTCCTCAGTCAGCCGGTCCAGCAGCCCAGCGGGCATGAGCGAGACTTTCGACTTTGCCCGCTCTTCAATCTCTTCCTTTGCGAGCTTTATGGGCTCGCAGCTCACCAGCGGATCGATCACTACTGTGACATCTTCGTCGGATTCCTCAGTGACGAAACCCACTATGGTCTTGCCAGTGTCCATGAAGAACTCGCTGGTCTGGTACTGCTCGTTGATCGTATTAGAGGGCTGGAGGATTGCTTGCAGAATGTCTGAGGGCTTGAGTTTGGGGTCGAGTTTGGTCAGATCGGGTGCAAAGCGGCTGTTGTCTTTCGCTCCAGGGGCTTGCTGGGGGTCGTGGCAGGTTATGCAGTTGGCCCGTTGGAATAGCCGGAGCCCGCGGTCGAAGTTGCGCCCCTCGGCCAGCTGGTCGAGGCTCGGCTTGAGTTCCTCGAAGGTCCAATTCTTGAGCGGGCGATCGTTCTTCAAGAGAGCATCCCTGGCTTTGAGACGGTGCTCGGCAGCATAGGCCTTGGGGTTGGCTGCATATTGACTCACATCATTCACTACGTACAAGGCGCCGAACATGCGTCGCCAATGCCCGGGGTAGGTGCACACATAGGGATACACACCCGTGCTCCTGGGTGCCCGAAATTCGATGACCTGCTTTTCGCCGGGCTGCAACAAACGGCTGGCAGCCAGCACTCTCCTCCCCCTGGGTACAAATCCATTGGCAACCATTGCCGGATCGCTAGCCTCCGACTCCACCTTCATGCCAAGCTTTTCCAACTGTCCCGGTTGGATTAACACAAAGTTGTGCGGCATGTTATCCGTGTTGGTGAAAATCAATTGCACCGCACTGCCTGCTTGTACGGCCAGCTGGCTTTCATCGTAAATCATGCGATGTGGCACGGTACCCAAGTGCAACACGGCAACACCGAAGCCCTCAAGCGTAGCCTGCGCTCCTGCTCGCTGCTCGTCGGGTAGCTGAGAAGCTAGGCGGCTGGCAAATTTTAATTCCGCTTGCAGATCGGCCGAACTCCGTTCGGTTGCAGTTGCCGATGTCGCGCGAGCAATCGTGGCGGCAACCATTCGAATGCTATGCGCAGGCTGCCAGTGCTTCCTGGCAACTTTGCTCAGTGCGTCAACTGCTTCGCTGCGGTACAGATTTGCGTCTACGAGGCCAAGCAGGTCTTCCAGCTTCTCTGGCTCATGTCCTGGAATATGTGCCATCGCAGCCACAGCTCGCGGCGCAACATCTGCGAGACTAGCTTCGTGCGTATCGGCATTGAGTGATAACATTATCGATCGCACACGATGGTAGAACAAACCTCGCGTTGCGGCTTCCGGAATTTGGGCGACGGAATCCAATAAATCGCTCATCCCTTTGCTCGTCGAACCGGCCAACTGCCACACACGGTCTGGCGAGCTATCAATCCTCGCCAATGCAGCAAGGGCAGCCTGCCGGACAATGCGGCTCTTGGCATTCGCGGCAAGGCTCAGGAATTTGTCCTCGGAACTCGCCAAAGCGTCCTTATCAATATCCTGCAACAAAGCAACAAGTGTTCTAACGATCTCTTCACCTAGGGAGTCCGCCTCTTGCACGAGATCAATCAACACCTGAGCGGACTCCTGTTTGCGAAGCTTCGCTAGCTTCTTGAGCGTGCTCAAACGCAGGCGGTCTGTTGTCTCAGGAAACTTGATGACGCCGACCAGATAGGGATCAGGCTGAGCCAGTTCGAGCAACTCCTCAGGACTAGTGCACCTCAGCAAGTAGGCAAGCCCCGCTGGATTGTCAGCACAAATCACTTCGCCACTGGCGAGTGCATTCTTCCAAATGGGCTCGAGAGTCTGAGTTGTTTCCTTGATCGCGAAATCTAGAAACTCACCCGTAGGAAACTTGGCCGCCACCAGGGCCATTTCCGCCGCCTGCAGGGAATCGATGTCGCTACAGGTCAGCACGCCGGCCAGTCGCACGCGGGGATGCTCGTCTTGCACGAGCTTACCAATCAGTGTATCTGCGTCGGCGATTTGCTCCCGCCAAGCTCGCAACACGTGCCCTGCTGCGGCGCGTACGTGGTAATCCTTAGATTCCAACAGTTTGCGCAGCAACGATTCGTTGATTAAGTGATGGTGCTGATGCACCCACAGTGCTTCTAGCATGTGATGCTCGTAGTCCGGATCGCTTGGATCGAGCTCTTCCAGCCAACGTTCGCAAGCCTGTTGCACTTCCTGCCGCGGGCGACTGCTCAGTTCAATCTTCGCACGGTATCGCACGCTGTTATCGCGTTCTTGGAGTAAATCGAGCAACGCCTCGACTGACTCGCCAACGATACTCTGACTCTTGAGCAATTCACGGTCGCTGGCTTTGATTCGGTACACGCGCCCGTGGCGATGATCGCGACTCGAGTCCCGCAAGTTATGTTGTAAGTGGCCGATAAGGGGGTTCTGCCAATCGAGCACATACAGCGCGCCGTCGCTGCCCACTTCTAAATCAACAGGACGAAAGTTGGGATCGCTCGACATGATTAGAGGCTCAATTTCTTCGGCTTTCAGCCCTGCCCCTTCTTCGTTCAACCGATACTGCAACACGCCCTGATCGCCAATCACGTTGCACACGAGCAACGTATCGCGATACTTCTCAGGGAATTGTTCGCTGGAAAGAATTGCCGTCGCCGCGCAGGGTCGAGTGCGTTGCCTGTAAACCGTGGGGCCGCGTCTGTGCTTGGCGGGATAAACAGTGCGGCCAGAGATCGTGGGCCCGAAGTACGGAACCGCCCCGGTGCCGTCGTGGATGATGTCGTCGCCCCAATAATCAAACACGTGCCCATGGGGATTGGCAAAACCATGGTCGGCATGTGCCTCAAAAGCTTTGCTGACAGGATCGTAGCGAAACACGCCTGCATTGGTAACGCGAACCGGCGGTCCATGGGGCGTCTCCGCCTGTGTGTGGTGGAACAAGCCTTCCTGAAAATAGAGTCCGCCGCCTGGGCCGATGACAAAACTGTTCACCGAATGATGCGTGTCCGCGGAGTCGATTCCACCAATCACCCGTTGCCGGATATCGGCCACATCGTCGCCGTCGGTATCTTTAAAGAACCAGATATCCGGCACCTGAGCTACATAAACGCCTCCGTTGTAGAACTCAAACCCGGTGGGATTATGCAGCCCGTCAGCAAAGACTTTGCACTTGTCTGCACGACCGTCGTGGTCAGTATCTTCAAGGATGAGCAGCTTGTCATTCATTTCATCGCCGGGCCGCCAATGGGGATAGCTGGGCCAAGCCGACACCCAGAGCCGGCCTTTCGTATCTACCGACGCTTGTACCGGATTCTGCAATTCAGGGAATTGCTCCTCCGAGGCAAACAGATTGACTTCTAGTCCCTCGGGCAAAGTCATCTCGCTGATCGCTTCTTCCCCGCCAAGAAACGGATAAGTGCCGTCAGACAACGGGCCGGGGCGATTCGTGGCCACCGGAATCTGTGGCGGTGCGTTGGAATCGTTGACCCTGTAGCTCAAGCCTTGGGCGACGGCCCAAATTTGCTGGTCGCGATTAGCCGTCATCACGTCCAAAACTTCCATCTCGCGTAGCATGACGGGCTCGTTTTTCGGCGTCCACTGACTACCGCCCATGCCTTTCCGTCCCCCAAAGATGGAAAAGCCGTCGGTCGCGCGATATCTCTGGAACCAATAATGGTTCTTCTCTTGGATTGCCTGACGGATTTCATTGATCTGCACATCGGCATCAAGAGCGTGCTCGCCAAACATAGCGTCAGCCGCTGCTTGAGCAATCGCGTGATTGCCCTGTTCGTTGAGATGCACTCCGTTGATCGTTAGCGGCTCGGGCGATTCTTCGTAGGCCTTGAGCGACGGGTGGAATAAGTCAATAAACGGCACCTCATTTTGCTTTGCAACTTCCGCCATCGCGTTGCTGTACGCCAGCAATCGGCGATTCATTTCATTAGCCGCCGGTAGCAACTGGTCGGCCAAGTCCTCGTAGGCAATCGGCGAGAACAACACGAGCCGGCGAGCAGTGGCATCGTTACTCGGATTTCTTGTCTGCTTGATGAAGCTGGTCAAGTCTTTCTTAAAAGCCTCTATCCCGGCTTCGTCGCGGAATGATTCGTTGTAACCAAAGAATGCGAACACAACCGACGCCTCGGTTCGCTTCAGCCAATCCTCCGGACTGCCAAACCCGGCCGAGCGCCCACGAATGGTAAGTTCGTCGCCTGTGAATCCCAAATTGCGGAAGACCAACTCGTCCTTAGGAAATCGCATTTGGAAGTGCGCCTCCATCCATCCATCATGCTGCATACGATCCGCCATCCCATTGCCGAGAATGGCAATCCGGTCACCCTTGTGAAACTCAAAGGCAGTGCCATTAGCGGCTTGTGCTTGAATAGTTGCAGAGCCGCTACCGATTAGATTGGCTCCCAGCAGAGTGAGAACAATGGCAAACGTCTGGAGAGTTCGATGCATACCTGGCTCGAGGGGCAGATTCGACAAAAGAAATGCCTTCACCCGGACAACGGTCACAGAAGGCTGACAATACTGTTCTAGTCGATGGCAGGCTGATTTTCCAGTTCTCTCGCACGGGACAGGCATTTCTTGCAACTCGGCTGGGTCAACGAACGCTTTCGAACGACGCCGTGCGGACGATTGAGAGCAATAGAACGGCATGAGCCGAGCTGCTAGAATGTGGGCGTACTACTTGACCAACCAAACCTCTACACAATCGCACACAGCAATGGCAGCCACCAAGGGTCGAATCAAGCAATCCATCGCCTACTGGTGTTTCAACACAGCAGGCGATCAGTGGGATGTCGAGAAAACCTGCGAGGTGGCCAATCAGCTTGGTTGCCCTTCGGTAGAACTCGTTGAACCCAGCGACTGGCCCATCCTCAAGAAACACGGCCTCGTATCCGCCCTGTCTTTGATCGGCATGGAGGGCGCCCCATTCGTGAAGGGTTACAACAACCCGATCTATCATGAAGAGCTAACCGCGCGCACAACCCAAGCAATCGACGAACACGCCGCCGCTGGTTTTCCGAATGTAATCGCCTTCACAGGTTTCGAATATCGCGATGCGGAGGACCCGACGAGCGAAAAACTTTCCCGCGAAGAAGGTGCCGACAATTGCGTACAGGGCCTCAAGGAACTGGCCGACTACGCAGCCAAGCAGGGCGTCACGATTTGCCTGGAGCATCTCAACACGCGAGACGACTCGCACCCCATGAAAGGTCATCCTGGCTACCAAGGCGACGATCTAGACTATGTGGCTTCGATCATCCGCCGCGTTGATTCGCCCGGCTTGAAACTGCTGTTCGACGTCTATCATGTGCAAATCATGCATGGCGATATTCTCCGTCGCCTGGAAGAAAACAAAGATATCCTCGGCCACATCCACGCAGCCGGCTGCCCTGGCCGCGCCGAAATCGATGCTACACAGGAAGTCAACTACCCGGCCGTCATGCACAAACTCCTGGAACTCGGCTACGACGGTTACGTCGGCCAAGAGTACTTGCCCACCCGCGATCCCTTCGAAGGCCTCAAGGAGGCAGTTCAGCTATGCGACGTTTGAATTCGAATTCTACCAAAATGATCTACTCCATTGTCGCAATACTCGTGGCGTTTGGAGGGATCTCTCTCGGTGCGGCCGATGCGGCTTTCGCCACGCAACACGAAGCTTCTGAGCAGTACGTTGTCTACGAGCCGGCTCAAGATAGCGGCATCGGGAAGCACGTGATACTACTCACCGGAGATGAGGAGTATCGCAGCGAAGAGGGACTTGTGCAGTTGGCAAAGATACTAACTTTCCGCCACGGATTTCGCACAACCGTGCTGTTTGCCATCGATCCGACTGACGGCACGATCAACCCCAAGGTGAGCAACACACTTCCTGGGGCTGAGCTACTCAGCACAGCCGATGCGTTGGTCATCGGGCTGCGATTCCGAAAATACCCTGACGCGATCATGAAGCATTTCGAGGCAGCGATTCACAGGGGCATTCCCATTGTGGCGGTTCGCACTAGCACGCATGCCTTCAACTTCGGCAAGAATTCGAAGTCCAACTTCGCTCGTTATTCCCACAACAGTAAGGAATGGCCCGGGGGCTTCGGGCGGCAGGTGCTCGGCGAAACGTGGGCCGGTCACTTGGGCAAGAATCACAAAGAGGCCACGCGAGCGGTCCCCGTGGAAAGCGAACTGAGCAACCCACTACTGCGCGGAGTAGGCAAAGTTTTCGCTTACAGTGGTGCTTACGAGGCGAACCCCATGGATGGCTCAACGATTCTCATGTTCGGCGAAGTTCTTGCCGGCATGGAGCCCGACTCGCCGTTGGAAGCCAACGGAAAGAACGAACCCCTGCAACCGGTTGTTTGGTCGCGTACTCACGACAATCCGGACGGCACGAACAATCGCGTGCTTTGCACAACGATGGGCGCCGCCACCGATTTGCTCGACGAAAGCTTCCGCCGCCTGCTCGTGAACGGCGTGTATTGGGGACTGGAAATCGAAGTACCTGAAAAGGCAAATGTGCGCGTCGTCGGCAAGTACGAGCCCACTGACTATGGCTTCGACGGTTTCCGCAAAGGCGTGAAGCCTAGCGATCTAACATTCAATGCCATAGAGGCTACTCAGGATGAATAACGCTCGTATCGCGAGATTTAGCAGGCAATCAAAATTTTCCTCTCAGCCTCGCTATTTCTGGCCCTGCTATTGGGACTGCCTACAGCTTCTGCCGATCAACCACCGAACATCCCCACACAGTGAACTAATACTGTCGTCGTCATGGCGGACGACGTGGGTATTGGCGACCCAGAGTGCTACAACCCCGGGTCGAAAATCCCCACGCCTAACATCGATGCCATAGCCGCAGCCGGCATACGATTCACTGATGCGCACTCTCCTTCAGCCGTGTGCTCGCCTATAAGTTACGGAGCTTGACCAAATTCGTGAGAGCGGGCAGAGTCGAGTTGTTCGGCAGAAGTTAACTACCTGCGGGGTAAGCTTGTGGACCCAGTATCCAACGGGTAGTACAAAGTTTTATGATCCGTGTGGCAAGACGCTCATCGAACAGAATCCTCTTGCAGCCGCGATCTTTTGTTCTAGATGTGGGACTAGTCTGTAGAACGATGACTCCTGCCTATCTCTAAGACTGGGCGGCGATCGGGTAGCACTGACACTCATTAGTTGTATAAGGAATGCCACGAGAAGATGGGTGTGTTGCTGCTGTGCGGCTCATCGACTGGGTGAGCTCCACCGCGTGAAGCCATGTATGCTTCACCAAAGTCACGAACTGGCCGCAATGCCACCTAAGACTCAGGAAGATAGTGAGCTTGCCGTGCCCATGACGGCCGAACGAATGACTGGTAGCTAACAGCGTGTTGCGCTACACGCCGTCTGCTTAAGCAAGCACTAGCCAAGCGTATGGTTAGAGTGGTCCTGCGAGCCACCCCAGCGCCATCCGATCAATCGGCCAAGAATCGTTGCAGAAATCGACCGAAACGATTCATGCCGACAACTTCGAGAACTCATTTTGATGAGCTTGCACCCGTCAAAACTTGAAGTCGGCGGTGATTCTCTCTGCCAAGTCGCATTCAAGCGAATTATTGCCTTTTCTTATTTTGCAGCTCTGCGGCAACCTCTTCCGATTGCCTCATGACTCTCAGGACGTTGCCACCAAGAATTTTGTGAATTTGCTCTTCATCATAGCCGCGATCAAGCAGGGCTTGAGTAATCAATGGGAAGCAACTCACGTCTTCTAGCTGTTTGGGGACCACAGGAACACCGTCGTAGTCCGAACCTATTCCCACGTGATCGATGCCAGCGACTTCGACGATGTGCACTAGGTGATCGATCACGTCGTGAATGGTGCCGGGTGTTATCGGGCGGCGGTTTTCCCAGATACGCATTTTCGCATCGACTTGGTTGGAGTCCTCGACTACTTTTTGTAGTTCCTTGCGGTAGGCGCTACGCTCGACATCACGAGCGGCGGACGTGGGTTCAATGAACGACGAATAGAAGTTGACCATCACGACCCCGTTGTTTTCAGAGACCAGTTTGAGGACATCATCAGGAACATTGCGAGGATGGTCGGCTACTGCGCGGGCCGAAGAGTGGGAAAAAATGACGGGGGCTTTGGTGACTCGCAATGCGTGCTTCATCGTCGCTGGGGAGACGTGAGACAGGTCGACGAGCATTCCCAGACGATTCATTTCTGCGACAATCTCTTCACCGAATCGAGTGAGACCGTTGGATTCAGGATCGTCGGTTGCGGAGTCCGCCCAGGGGACGTTGTCTGAATGCGTGAGGGTCATATAACGGGCGCCACGCTCGTACAATTGTTGTAGCACGTTCAACGAGTTCTCGATGGAATGGCCCCCTTCGACGCCGATCAACGAGGCTATCTTTCCCTCGGCTTGTATGCGCAGGATGTCGTCGACTGTGTAGGCCAGTTCGAAGGCTTGGGGGTAACGCTCGACCATGGCTTCCACCATGTCGATCTGCTCCAAGGTCATAAGCAGAGCCTTGCCCTCACCGGCTGTTCTAGCGGGAACATAGACCGACCAGAACTGAGCACCCATGCCCCCTTCGCGCAAGCGAGGAATATCCGTGTGCAGGCCTGGCTGACGTTTTGCTAAGTCGAGTTTGTCGAAAGTAATCGATCCCTTTTTGCGCAACTCCCAAGGCAAATCGTTATGACCATCGATGAGAATTGCCGTGGAATGGATTCGTTTGGCCGCTTCAGTGAGAACGACCGGCTTTCTGGATTCTTCGGCAGCTAGGACGGTCTCTTCAGCGATGATTGTTGCCTGGCCGTAAAAGAGGATTACGCAGGAAACGGCAGTAGAGAAACGCTGCGACTGAAAATGTCTCTTCATTTCCATCTCACGAAAGGGGTGCTGTTTATACGATTCTTTCGACCAACGCACGCTGGGAGACCGGCACGTCACTGAAGGTGCAGATTTGCACCTTAGCCTGGCTGAACGGGTCGAGCGCCTCGCGTGTACCCAAAGAAGCAAGTACGCAATGCTGGTGCTCGGAGAGACTCTGTACGAGCGTTTGGTGTCGCTCGTTCAGCCCAAATCGATGCCAAGCCGCCGGTTTGACAATCATGGCCACTAGCACTTGTTCTGCCGCAGCGGCTTGCTGGAGGATAGTCTCGTTGTCGACTTGGCTGCTCTCAGGGCCAAGCTCGAAATAGCTCAGACTCGGAAACTGCGTTCTCAATGCACCGGCCAGTGCTTGCTCTGGATCGTCGAGGCTGGTGGTAAACGGTTTGAGGAGCACGGCCAACAAACTCTTGTCAGGGTTCAGCGGCAGCAGAGTCTTATCATTCCTGACGAGTGTCACTGCTTGCGAAGCATAGTCTGCAGCGAGTTGTTCTGCCTGGCTCTCACCGCGATCTGTTGGTGTTCCTTGTGCAGCGATTGCCGGTTTAGCAAAAATGCGTTCTTTCAGCTGCCAGACAACTTCAAACGCTTCCTCCACACGTGTAGTCGTGAGCCGGCCGTCGCCTACCGCTTGTACGAGTGCATCAAGCGTGTCCTTGGGATCAGCCACGTCGAGCAAAATGTCAACGCCCGCAGTGAGAGCGTCAATCGCCAGGGAGCCCTCGTCTGTGGATTGTTGTTTGACGCCTTCCATGAGCAGGCTGTCTGAAATGATAGCCCCAGCAAAGCCCATCTCTTTGCGCAAAAGGTCGGTGAGAATTGGCTGAGAAAGCGTTGCCGGTCGCCCGCTATCATCAAGCTGTGGATACTGCACATGTGCGGTCATGATGAGGCTGACCTCTTGCCGAATTGCCGCCTTGAATGGCACCAGTTCGCACGCATGTAATTCTTCCGCAGACTTATCAACAACGGGCAGGTCGCTATGCGAATCGTCTTGTGTATCACCGTGACCAGGGAAATGTTTGGCAGCCGAGAGTAGCCCAGCTGCCTGCGTACTTTCGACGAAGGCGCTGACAAGTTCTGCAGCGCGGGCCGGAGTAGTACCATAGGCTCGGGTGGCGATGATCGGGTTGCGTGGCTCGGAGTTTACATCCGCCACGGGAGAGAAGGTGATGTGTATGCCGTTGGCGAGTGCCATCTTGGCCGTGACCTCAGCGAATTCTCGAACCGCTTGTACGGCTTGGTCGCCCATCGCTTCAAACGCCATGGCGTGAGGAAATACTACGTGCCCCAGCAACTGCTGCCCCACGCCGCGCTCGATATCAGAGCCAACGAGCAAAGGTATCTCGCTGAGCGATTGCAAACGGTCGAGTGTTTGGGCAGTTTCTCCCCGGCGCCCGTTGAAGAGTATCAGCCCGCCAACGGGGCACTCCTTGAGCAGGTTCTCAATACGGGCGGCATCGTCTCCGACGGTGCGAACTGGGGAAAGATTAGAACCGATCCGCACAAACATCAATTGTGCAAGTTTCTCTCGCAGTTCTGTTGGTCGCTTCTTAAGCTTCGCGTCCGTCATTCGGTAGTCGCTTTCTGGGACATTTCAGTTGAGGTTCTTTCACCGAGGCAAAACTCGTAGCGATTGAAGGTGCGGTCTACGGTGGCTCCAACTTGGTTGGCATACAATCCGGTGGGACTTACCCAAGGAATGATCGCGCGGGCGTGACCTTGCGATTGCAAGTCGTGCAAGCAACAACGCAATAGGATTTTACCGATGCCAAGCCCACGAAACTCTGGGTGAGTGCCCATCGGACCAAACCAGCCAGTGCCTCGATTGTTGCCGTCGTAGGCGGAAAAGCCAACCACCTGGTTGCCTTTCAGTGCAATATGTACGGCACGTGGATCGCATGACATGGCGGTAGCTACCTCAGCATTCCACGTGGGCCAGTAGGTTTTAAGCAACTTCTCCAGTGATTCTCTGTCGTTTGCATCGGCGCGTCGGATAGCCAACCCGTTTGCACCGAGAGCGCTGTCGGAGATGTCCGTAGTGAAGTCTCGACCGGCAAGCGGAGCTGTCAGATTGGTCGCCTCACCGATCTTGGTATAACCGAGTGACTCGAAAAACTTTGCTGCACAGTCATAACGTGTGTCCACACCGGGAACTAAGTAGTTGGGGGCCGATTCTCCCACGCGAATGGTTTCGGCCCCTCTGCGAACTAGCGCTCCGTGCAGCTTGAGGACAATCTCCTGCCCCACTCCTTGCCGACGGAACTCAGGAGCGACGCCCAGCAGTTTCATGTAACCCCGGCGTTCGGCGGAAAGTTGCCTCACCACAGCATGGGCTATCGCGACCGGAGCATCTCCATTTAAAGCAAGGAGCGACAATTCTTCATCGAAGTCGTAGTCCCCCCAAACTTTCTCCCGCATGAGTTGCTCGGTAAGCGGATCGTACGGAGCACAGCGATTCCAAAGTTCGAGTAGCTCGGGAGTGTCCCTGGGATGAAGTGGAGAGAAACGGATCACGCAGCCTGCTCCGCATCTTCTCGTCGCCCGAACGAGGCATCAACTGTTATGAACCAACACGCAACAAAGCTGGGGATCGTACAGAGCATGACCCAGAGAAAGAAATGTTGATAGCCGAGCCGTTCCTGAATCCAGCCTGCAGCCATTCCGGGCAACATCATCCCCAGAGCCATAAAGCCGGTGCAAAGTGCGTAGTGGGCCGTCTCGTGCTTGCCCTTAGAAATGTATAGCGAGAAGAGCATGTACGCCGTGAAGCCGAAACCGTAGCCGAACTGCTCAAGGACTACCGCCAGATTGACAGCGGCAAGACTCTCCGGTTGTGCGTACGCTAAGAAAACGTAGACGACATTGGGCAAATTGATTGCGAAAGCCATTCCCCAGAGCCAGAATCGCAAGCCCTTCTGCGCAGCTGCCAGCCCCCCGAGGATTCCACCAAGCGTAAGCATGGCGATGCCGACGGTTCCGTAGACGACACCAACTTCAGTGGTTCCGAGTTCTAGTCCGCCAAGTGATCGCTTATCAAGTAAAAAGGGCGACGCCATTTTTGCCAGCTGGGCCTCTGCAAACCGGTATAGTAGCAGGAAGGCGAGAATTGAAATGATCTCCTTCTTGCGGAAGAAGGCGGCGAAAGTCTCCAGAGACTCTGAAAGGAAGTCGCCCCCTTCAGTTGTTCTTCTCGGCTGGTCTAACGCAGGCTTTGGCAAACTGACCCCATGGTACGCAGCCAAAGCAAGAAAGAAGCCGGCTGCTATGTAAAAAGTCATCGCCCAAGCAGACGCGATGCCGAGTGGTCCTTCGAGATTGCCGGCAAGAATAACCAACAAGCCTTGGCCGGTGATCATGGCCGCGCGGTAGAAAGTACTGCGAATGCCTACAAACCAAGTTTGGTCGTGCTCGGAGAGGCCCAGCATGTAGAATCCGTCTGCCGCAATGTCGTGCGTTGCCGAACTAAAGGCGAGCAGCCAAAGAAACACAAGCGAGTATTGCAAGAAGTTGTCACTGGGCAAAGTCAAGCCTACTCCTGCTAGACCTGCGCCGATGAGCAACTGCATTGACACGATCCACCAACGCTTGGTGCGCACGAGCTCGACTAACGGACTCCAGAAGGGTTTTATTACCCACGGCAGATAGAGCCAGCTTGTATAGAGCGCGATCTTGGTGTTTGAAATGCCAAGCTTCTTGAACATGATCACCGAAACGGTGACCACGATTACGTTGGGAATGCCCTCAGCAAAGTACAGGCTCGGCACCCAGTACCAAGGTTTGCCGCGGGAATCCGTGCCACCAGGTGGAACTTCACTTGGGGTCGTTGAGGTTGCTTCGGACAAGGGAGCCAAATTTCGCTGAGCTCTTGTGAGCTACGGAAAGGGAAAGTTCGTTGTTGAGTAGTCACTCTGCTGGCCGAGACGATCGACTGCGGAAAGGGCAACGCTCTCCAGCGAGTAGGTCACTCCGTGACGAGTAAGAGTCGTCGGAATTTGCGTGCTCTTTTCGTGCCCGGGAAGGACATCGATTTGCCAATGCTCGCCATACTTCGCAGCCAGAGCCCATTGCCAAGGCAGTTGCCCACCGTCGGACGAGAGACTGATAGCAGCAAGTTCGCCATCTTGTTTTACTGACACGACCGGCGTTGCCAGCGCCTCACTTGATGGGGCAAGCCACGGGCTGGCCGGCACAAGGGCCGGCTCGTGGTAGGGGCCCGCTTTCAACACGTCAGCGATACCACCGCTGTTGCGGGCAAGAGCTTTCATGCTGAAGTGGACGTTGCCGCTGGCGCCTTCTTGAGCGCGGGTTGCCCAAACCTGCGCGACAATTTCCTCGGCCGGCCAACGGGCGGAACCGCCTGCGAAAAGCTTGGACGTGTATTGCCCCGGCCAGAGGTGGCGTCCCTGCTCGTTCTGCTCGTGCCACCAATTCAGCAACCGCGGATACGACTGGCCGCTACTGTTCATTCGCCAATACAACTGCGGTGTGAGATAGTCGACGCTTCCCTCGCGAAACCATTTGAGCGAATCTGCGTACAGTTTCTCGTATGCATCGAACCCGACAACCGACTTTGGGTGCCCAGGTCTCCAAATGCCGAACGGGCTGATACCGTACTTCACCCACGGCTTCACTTTTTTGATTTCTTGCCCGACTTGGGCAATAAACTGATCGACATTCTGCCGCCGCCAATCATTTCGCGAGAGCTTCTCTCCCGCGGCCTGGGCTGCTTGCCAGCTGGCATCGTCGGGAAAATCGACCGGTTTGCCTTCTTTGTCGCTGATAGGATACGGGTAGAAATAGTCGTCGAAGTGAATTCCATCGACGTCGTAGCGGCGGACCACATCGAGAATCACCTCCAACGAGTGACGAGCCGCTGACTTGTCACCCGGATCGAGCCATAAGTGCTTGCCGTATTCCCGAACTGCCTCTGGTACCGTTTTACTAATGTGACTATCGGAGAGCTCGCTCTTGCCCGAGGGGTGCGAA
Organism: Adhaeretor mobilis; assembly: GCF_007741515.1. Taxonomy (GTDB): domain Bacteria; phylum Planctomycetota; class Planctomycetia; order Pirellulales; family Lacipirellulaceae; genus Adhaeretor; species Adhaeretor mobilis. Next base: position 1,894,485 of record NZ_CP036263.1, on the reverse strand, counting down.
GCCCGGTAGGGATTGAACCAGGCGTGCAATTCGATGCCCCGACGGTGACACTCCTCGATCGCCATCTCCAGCGGATCGTAGAAAGGCTCCGGCGCTTTGCCTTGCGTGCCTGTCAGATACTCTGACCACGGCTCCAATTCCGAGGCGTACAAAGCATCGCAGTGGGGTCGTACCTGAAACACGATAGCGTTCAAGTTTAACTCCGCAGCGCGTTCGATCAGCGAAAGGAGCTCCTCCTTTTGCTCACGCGTGCTGAGCCCCGGTTTCGAGGGCCAGTCGATGTTTGCGACGGTAGCAATCCAGGCGGCGCGGAATTCACGACGCGGTGCAGGAGTCTCAGATTTTGATTGCTGGCAGTACGCATTGTTTGCCAAAGCCGCAATCAATAGCAGTGAAGCAACTAGTTGCGATCCGGTTTGAGACATAAACGTTGGCTTGCTCGTCATGACGTGCTAGTTCTTGTAAGCGATTGACAGCCGATGACTCTTGGCCTTACTGCCGCGCAGATTGGGGATATCTAATTCCAAGGCGAATCATTGATCTCAGCACCATTGCGTGAGGCAATTGCCAGATAGACTTTGATCGCAATGTCATTGCTCATGAAGTGGACGCTTCCATCAACGGTACTGAAGTTGGCTCCACCAGGATGGAAGCTCCCGAAGGGAAGATCATTGTAGCTGATTATTTTCAGCTCCGCCGGTGCTTCTCCAGGGCGATCGTTTACTTTGTGGTCTTTATAGTAGCCAGCATTTGCGAACGAAGCATTCAGCGGAGTTGCGGCGCTCACGTTTTTCAACGCGGTCATGCACGTATCAGGGACTGGCTGATTTGCAGGGGTAGAATCCGTCCCTACCGGGACGAATGCTCCGGCCGTCCAAGCCCTGAGTTGATACCACCGCTCACCGATCAGCAAAGTCGAAGTCGTGCCATCCTCGACTTGCCGTAGTTGCACGCGGCTACCGGGGAAGAGCACCCCGTCCAAGTTGGCCTTTCCACACAGCGTATCCTCCTCACCAACAAACTGGTCCTGGACTTCTCGGCTGGCTGCTGATCCCGCGACTCCTGCGTAGTTGGCGGCGGCAAGGTCTATCCCGTTGCGATTATCCACACCCTCACCATCACTCGGGCAGCTAAAGAGTTCAACACGCACCTCGTTGACCTGCTCGAGATCATAAATATTTGGAGGCTGGTGTTGGGCATCGTCGCGACGGAATTGTTGCACCTGTCGGTCAATCGTGCCTAGCAGGGCGTTCTTCTCAACGTAGGGGAGTAAACTAACATGCCAGCTCAGGCCATTGCGTTGCTGCACGCGATTGATCGTAGAGCCAGGTGGCAACGCTCCACGAGCCGATTCGTAGGACAGGCATGCCAGCGATACATTCTTGAGGTTGTTCTGGCAACTCATGCGTCGCGATGCTTCACGAGCCGATTGCACTGCGCTCAGAAGTAGGCCCACTAACACGCCAATGATCGCAATGACGACCAGTAATTCGACCAGCGTAAAGCCGCTGCTTTTCACTATCGATTGCTTCCTGACTTGCATCACTTGGTTCTCCTGGAATGAATCCGTTGCGAGATGACCCTCTATGGGCACCTCCGCGCCAATAGCCGATTCTAGGTGAAGATGGAGAGTGGACACCTCGGGCTTGCGCAAACTCGTAGCGCTTTTGCGTACCGCTATCGTTGAACCGCTAGCGCAGTGCCGCTGGTCAGGCAACATACCTTCTTCCGCAAGTTGTTCACTTACCAATGCGTGCCTATGATGAATGAGAAACGTCCCCCGTCTCCTGGAACAGATAAGTTGGCCCATGCTCAAGGTTTCCCTTTGTTTGCTCTCCGCGATCTTCGCGCTTTCGCTGGCGAATTCCACTTCGGCGGAATTCAGCGAGCGACGCAGCATCTTCGTCGATCGGTATGATTTTAACTACTCCGGCAACATCAGCACGATGACCAACCAGATTAATGGCATGATGCAGAGTGCGGCCGACGAGGGGTTCACAGATATCGTGTGGCAGGTGCGCGGGCGCGGCGATGCCCTGTACAACAGTAACTTCGAGCCTGCGATCAGCAATCTCACTCCAGGATTTGATCCGTTGCAAACAGCGCTCGACGCGGCGCATTCGCGAGGTCTCAAGGTGCACGCTTGGTTCAATTCGACAACGCTTTGGAATACAAACAATCTGAACCCGCCCAGTGGCCACATCTTCAACAATACGAATCCCAGCTTCCGCCTCGAAGAGTTGAGCGGCAATTTAGAACCGCAGGACGGCTGGGGTAGCTACTCGAGCGTGAATCCTATCCTCCCGGAGGTTCACACTCACATCAACAACGTAGTGAACGACGTTGCCGCGAACTATGCGGTCGATGGCATCCATCTCGACTACATCCGTTACATTCCCGGCACGTCGGATTTCGATCGCCTGCCGCACGATACGCTCTCGCACACGATGTTTAATTCGGCCACGGGATTAGACGGATCGAATCCCTCCAACGCTGCGGCTTACGAGAATTACATCGCGAGCCGGATTACTGATTTAGTGGGCTCCGTTGGGCAAACGGTCGATGCTGCGGAGACGAGCACTGGCAGAGCTATGGAGTTCTCAGCCAGCGTTTGGCGCGACCCCGATGTCGCGGTGAACGACTATATGCAAGATTATCGCACGTGGTTGGAGAACGATCTGCTCGACATTGTGATGCCCATGATTTATCTGAGTGCGAGTAATGACGGAACCTATTTCAATGACAATCTACTGAATACGATGCGCACGTCGACAGATTCACGTGTGATGCCAACCTTCGCTACCTATTTGCACGCGGCGAGCGGCGGAGGTGGGGCAGCGCTAACACGAAGCCAAATCGAACGGGCTTACTTCATGGGCGCCGATGGAGTGGGTTTTTATGATTTCCCGACTTACTTCGACACCAATAGCAACCCTGCCTACAACAATGCCGAGCGGGAGTCGATACGCGACTTGTTCAACGAGATCGCCAATGCTAGTTCCACGGGTAGCTCCATCGACAACTTCGATGCCGATGAAGGACACTTCAACTCCTCGCCTACGCTCTCTGGCTCGAACCAGGGAATTAACGGCGCTACCGCCCAGCGGGTTACAACCGAGGCTCAAGCCGGTGATGGCTCACAAGAATTGGTCATCGATGGCAGCAACGGTGGCTGGTTTCTGCGTCACTTGTCCGGCGGAGGCTCAGTAGCCGCAAATCAAGAGTTCGCGTCCACGGGCTCCATCGGGTTCTGGCTGAAGACTGAAGACGAAGGCCTTACCGTGCAAATCGCCTTAGACGATCCCAACTCAGCGGATCGAGGTTTCTTACAGCCTGTGCAGGCCGATGGCGAGTGGCACCTGTACCAGTGGAATCTCGAAGATGACCGTCAATGGGAGGCATGGGCCTCGGAAGAGGGCAGCATCACGGGCTCGACCGTTACGATTGACTCGATTCAATTCTTCGGTGCAGGGGATGCCACGATCTACCTGGATTCCGTGTCGCATAACCCGGATGGCTACCTAGCAGGGTTAACAGCGGCGGGCCCAGGGGACTTTGACGCCGATGGCGACATCGATGCCGACGACCTGGCCCAATGGCAAGGCGACTACGGCGTGAACGGCCTCTCGGATGCAGACAACGATGACGATTCGGACGGACTAGACTTCCTCACCTGGCAACAGAACTACGCTCCCGCGTCCAGTTCAGCCGCTGCGAACACAGTTCCTGAGCCGAGTACGCTGGCGCTGCTGATTGGGCTCACGCTCATGCCTCGCTGTCGCCGGTCGAAATTCAATCATTGATTTGATTTCTTACTCAGAAGTTCTTCAACGCCAACGATTAAATAGTCGCGTGCAACAAGCTCTTCGATCAAGCCGCTGAGCTTAGAATAGACTTTGTCTTTGCGAATAGTGCCTAGGTGCAACAAGAGTAGATGCCCGTTGAGTCCCGACTCAGAACTCTGTTCGTGTTGTAGAATATCTTGGATGATCTCTTCGGCTGGCACGAAAGCCTTATGCCCCTCAGGTGCATAGTCACGATTGGAACCTGTGCCGGAGGTAAAATTAATCATCTGGCAGCCAAGTTCTTTGGCCCATGCGGTGTGCTCCGAGTTGTGCCACTCGTAGGGAGGCACAAAATAAATGGGCTTGCTTCGGCTGGCACCCAACTCGTCAAGCTCGGCCAGGTTGCGATACAAGTCGGCTTGGAATCGTTCCCGCGAAACCAAAGATTTCTCGCGATCTTCCCAGGGAGCATAGAGCAGGTGGCCGTCGGAATGGGGTCCGACATAGTGGCCAGCTTCCACGGCCTGCCTTGTCCACTGACGCATATTGGGAGCATCAAGTGCTTTGCCCGTCAGAAAAAAAGCAGCGGGGACCTTGTGCTCGGACAGCGCATTGAGAACCGATCCTGCTCCGTCGACATGCTCGTCAGCAGTAAACAAGAGAGCTAACTTCTTTTCAGTGAGGGACGCTCTACGGATCGCGCCTGCATCGATTTCAAAATCTGCGGAGGGGTTGGGTACCCGACGGCTTGCAACTTGCCTGATCGTGTCGGGTGCGACGCCAAAATGGGCCATCATAAAGATAGCATCGGCCGTGCCGTCCATCGTCGGCTCATTGGTCGAGTAGTCGCCGATGTCGTCGTGATAGACGACATGTTTGTTCTGGAATTCGGCGAATTCGTCTTCGCTTTCAAGATGCAAACCTAGCAGGCTCTCGTAAACCTTGGTGTAGACTGGGCCATCGACGAGCCCCCCTGCTACTGCGCGGCCAGTGAGTTTCCAGATCGCGGTGTGTACATCTTCGGGGTATTCGCCATCGTGTGGGATCTCCGTGAACATGGTGGTACCCCAAGGATTGCGGCCAAAGATCCAATCTCGCTGAGCCAGCATGTGGTCGTGATATTGCAGGTCTCCTGTCATCCGCTCGTAAAGCAAAATCTGCGTGATCAGCGCCACTGTCAGGTTGTTGGAACACCAAATGAATGGAACTCCAACACCGAACGCATTCTTCTTGGCTCGAGCAATCGTGGCTTCAATCCCATTGCGATAGTAGCCTGTCAACTCTTGCTGCAACTCCGTGTCGACATGCGGATACAAAGCAAAGTGGCCTACATTCACGAATGGGTAGTATTGGTAGTGGCCGGCGGTTTCCAGAGGCATCCAAGAGGTGTCTTTCGCAAGGCGAGCATAGCGGATCGCGTCGGTTAGATACGACTCTTCGCCAGTAGCGTCGTACAGCGCAGCGGCAGCCCACTCCATGTCATCGGCCCATGTTGTCTCGGCGTAGCGATAGGGCGCCTTGTAGGAGTTGCCTTGCTGGACGCCTTCTTTCGCTTTTCCCATGGCATAGAATTCTCGAGCCTCCTGAAGACATTGCTCGGCAAAAGTCGGGTCGTCTAGATCTTGCTTCCAGACTTGGTGGGCCATTGCCATGGAGGCTGCACATCGACCAGCGAGGTTCGCGAGGCCCGTGGACTCGCTCTTGAACTCTCGCAAGCCTTGAGGCTTGCCATCGGCACCATAAACAACCCGATAGCTGTTAGCGCCCCAACCGTAGTCGGAGGTATCCCTGTCAGGCATCTTCCACTCGTTGTGATCGCGGTCGTCGGCAACTTGGTGATAGAGCTCATCAGGACCAGGATGCAGTTTGAACAGCCAATCTAAGCCCCAGCGAGCTTCGTCGAGCACATCGGGTATGTTGTTGGGTAAGGAATGCCCGAGCCGATCGGTGCGATCATCAAACTTGTCCGGTTCGAGTTTGTACGCCAGCAACATACGTGCTGTGGCATTGCTTCCAGTGAGCAAATATTTCAGTTGATCGCCCGCGTCGTGCCATCCTCCGCTGGCATCGACAAAAGTTCCAGCCGGCTTGGGTCCAAAAGCAGTTCTACCATCTCGCTTGTGACAGACCATGTCCAGTACAGGGTTGTAGCCGCACCGCTGTTGTCGCATGAACCGCATCAAGTCTTCAACGTAGTCTCCGTAGGCATCATCACCGATGGTAATGGAGCGTGAAGTATCACCCGAATTGTCTATTCTCAAGCGATAGCGCCCGGGCGTTGAAAACTTACTGAAGTCGAGTTGATAGTGATGCTCGAAAGTCCCCCAGCTTGGTGCTTCCGAGGGAGCAATTCGCCCTGAAAACACCACCTTGCCGGAGGGCACCTCCAGCAATGAAAACTTTCCTTCAACCGGCTCGTGGGAAAAGGCAATCGCAACTTTATTGTCCGCCAAGTGATATCCCACTTGATTAGCGCGCACATGAACGGTGCCTTCGGCCCTGAGCAAGCAGGGGTTTGCGGTTCCCCAGAACAGGGTGGCAAAGATTACGTATTGGAGGCGGTGGAGATTATAAAATTGGGTCATCGCTTTCCTCTTAGGGTGAAACCGTACCATGGTACAGAATCCGTCACAGCAACCGCAGACCTTACCGGCTTCGACAAGAATTTACGTCGAAATACGCCCCCCGATATGCAACCCGGTGAATTGGCCCGGTTTTGGGAGCTGTATCTATTGGCCAAGTCGGGCACTCCCTACGCACGAAGAGAATTTCAAGAAACGAGCCGGGGATAGAGGTCAGGAAGCTATGTAGGTTTCTATCTGCTCGACAAGGTCATAATCGTTGTCAATTACTCCAATGCGGAGGAGCGGCTCGCTGAAGCGAGAACCATTATTCGCCAGATTGCCAAGCAGCGAGTCTTTGACCTACTTTACCAAACACTAAGAAGCACAGCTCCTCGTTGTCTTGTGGCCTGTTGCGAATCCCGAGGAAGCCAGCAATCTGCCGCTTTTGTCTGGTTACAGTACGAAAAACAATCTTGCCGAGAAGCAGGGCTCACTGATTGCAGCCCCAATAAAGCTTGCCTTTTCGAGTGACTACGAGGAAAATTGTGTTAACCGGTAGTACTAGTCTTCGGATTTGCCGCCTGCGGTCCTCCGAGCCGTGGCCCGACCCCAAAACGCGTCATAGAAACGAGGCTCCCAATTGGACGACTATAAGCCAAACGACTTGGAGACAGGCGGCCGTTTCTGGCAACTCTACCAAGAAACCTCAAAGAGCGTCGCGAACAATCCACGCCACTCGCCCGACTGCTCTAGCGGCTGGCGGTGGCACTTAGAAAACGTCTGGGGAGCTGACACGGCAAAGTACTCGTGGATTGAGTACCTGTTCCATGAAGCGGTCGAGCTTCGCAAGAGCCTTCCCAAAGTTCTTCAGACAGAAGAGGAGTTTGAACGGGAAGAACGCTGGCAGTGCATCATGCAGGAGTTTGGCGACCAGCTTGAATCGGTGGAGACGGACGAGCAGCGGCTGTTCGTCATGCAAAATCTACCATTCAATCGCTCTAAGTGAGTCGATTGACCATCGAATCGTTATTGTCGCAAGACCTGATTCTACTAACTGTGGTTCAAACCGTCGGGCGGGAACATCGCCAGCACTAGGCTAGCTGCCCTACTTGACAGCGGTTTGGACAATCTCTGTCACTTGGCGGGTGATTTCTAATGTCGCCAATCTGCCTCGGCGTTTCTCGCCGAACGCACATCGCCAAAACTACAGACCCTCGAAGAGGCTTTCGTTCTGGCCAGACGCACAAAGCCGAGATACGGGCGATGCTATAAGGACTGGTACTCCGACGCGGGTTAGCTTCAGTCCGTTCCTGGCGTCGGCTGTGCACGCCGCCGCACCTAAACTCGGCGTCTTCGGGAGCCAAAAAGTAGTCCAGCAAGACCAGCCAACAGCAGTGACGAAGGTTCCGGGACGCTTGAGGTAATATCCGCAATCCAAGCACGGTTTTCGAAGAGGCTCGTATACCCAGTGATCCCCCCGCAGAAACAAAGGACTTAATGAAAAGTAAGTGCCATTCGCGTACCAGTCCGACGCATTATGTGGAGAATCCGAATCTACGTCGGCATCATTGACCGGCGCACCTTAACTCCCCTCGGCGTCTCACGCTCGTGCGACTTAGCGTTGCTCCGTTTTAGCGGCTGGTGTGGGTAGCGATGTACTTTGCGACGTGCGGTTCGAGCCGTCGGCCGTTGTCACCGACTGCAAGTAGCCGTTCGTGGAATACGAGCCGATTGGCACCAAGCTGCCACTACCAGAAGCAGTAGTCCACTCATGGGCTCAGGCACTTGAATCGCGCTTAGTGGTGCTCCGGTGCCGTAACCACCTTGCCATGCAGTGAGACCCTCCTCCGTTGCAAGCTCTTTCTGCCAGATGAGGAAGTCAGCTCCATCAATGTCGAAGTCTAGGTCATAGTCACCCGCTAACGTTTCCACAAAGGTGAAGCTATCCAGATCAAAACCGTCTCCGCCCATATTGAGACGAATCACCGATGTGCTGTCATTCGCAATCGTTACATCATTTAGGGAAAACGTTTGGAAGTTGTTCCAACTTCCCGTCGAGGAGATGTCGGTCGTACCGTAGCTGATCCCGTCAATCACGAGCTCGACTTCACCGCCTGCCGCTTGGTTGGATGAAGCAAGGAAATCAACGCGATAGTTTCCCGCGTCAAGATCCGTCGTATACTCGAGCCACTCACCATCGTCTATAAAGCCAACTTTGTAGTTGCCTGCGTTGAGCTCGACGAGATCGACGTCGGTATTGCGGTTCCCAGCGCCGTCGCCAAAACTGTTCCCGCTACTTGTATCACTGTAGGCAAAATTGTCGCCACCAACGTCGAACGCCTCCGCTTCGATCACCCCTGGGATCTGATGGGCCATGAAAGGCGCTTGCACTTCAGCGAAGTAGTACGGGTCTTGGGGCTGAGACAAATTGAAATCGAAATCGCACTGGTCCCCGTAGCACCTGACATTGCCACACGATCCCAGTAGATCCTGGCAGTTGTCCTCAGAGGTGATGTCGTAACCCGTCATGTTGGTAACGTTGTTCATATGGATGCCATGGTCAGCGTTACCTTCAACGATCAATCCTTCGAAGTAGACGTTTTCCAAAGAGCTCATACGCAGCCCGTGTCCAGAAGGACTCTCGCGAAAGCCTGCATCTGAATCTGTTTGGATCATTGTCACATTGCGGACACGCAGAAGGTAGAGATTGTGAAATAAGTCTGTCGGAAACCAACCGTTATCGTACATATTCAGATCGAACGTCGTGAGGTTGTTCGATCCCTTGATGTGAATGCCCGTGCCACCGAACTGGCTGACTTCAAGGTTAGCGACTGTGATATTATGGTGTCGTAGGGAACTGGCAACCGCGGGGTCCCCGGGGCCATTGAAGAAGATTGCCATGTGGTCGCTGCGGTCGCGGTCATTCGGGTCGCTTGTGTCAACGGTGCCTAACATCCGAAAATCGGAAAAACCAATATTCACCAAGGCGGTGTTCCCGTCGTCGACAATCATTGGCTCATTGATTGAATCTGCTACCGACGGGGCCCAAGTGATCACCGTATCCGTGCCCTGTCCGATCAAGTTGACGTTACTCTTGGGAATGATCGATTGGGTGAGGAAGTAGGTCTTGTCCTCAAGGATCACGCTGCCACCGCCAGCCGCTGACATTGCATCCATGCAACTTTGAATGGAACCCGAGCAATAGACACTTTGGGCTTGGACAGCACCACAAAAGAGCAGCGTTGCGACAATCGTAATGAGCTGCGATAGCACAACTCGATAGCTAACCGGTGCTGCAAACATCAAGGGACTACCTGAAACTAAAGGACGTCTGAGAAGGCCGCACGCATACACTTTGGGCTGTGCGTGGTCTTGCTGTCCTATTCTAGCAGCCCGTTGAAAGGGGGGCCATTTAAAACGGGGGGTTTCTGTAACAGGCGGGCGATGGCGGCGAAGGCATGTCCACCCAGGGTGAATCGGTTACTTGTTGTCCTCTACTGGACAAGCCGGACAGTGGCAAGCGATCCCCCGTCAGCCCGCTATCGGAAAGCCGGCTGACGAACACCGACCTGCCGTCGGTTGCATCACCCGACGGCGAAACCGCGGGCCGCTAAACTGCGGAGAGCAAGAGACCGGCGCATCTTAACTCCCCTCGGCGTTTCACGCGAATGGCACTTACTTTTCTTTAAGTCCTTTCACCCCAACTCCTAAGCATCGCTATCGCAGCAGTGCTTTCTTTAGTCCTTGCTGAACTGACGTCGTCAAAAAAAGCCTCGCTTGCTCAGATGGTTTTGTCAAAGAACCCATCACCAGCAAGGAGGCCTTACGATGTGTCTTTCTAATCCAGTATGCATTCGTCGACAAGTCCGATTTCTGCAGCGACAGTTTCTGCAAGAAGGCGGTTTACCTTTCACGAATATTTTGTCGATGGAGCACATTTCACAGGCACTGACAGACGCGGAAGTGACCTGGAAAGACCGCGTCTACCCGCCGCTGGTTACCCTCTGGGTCTTCCTGAGCCAAGTGCTCAGCCAAGACCATTCGTGCCGAGGGGCCGTTGCTCGACTCATCGCTCATCGACTTGCTCACGGACAGAGCGAATGCTCGGCTCTTACCGGCAGCTACTGCCGAGCCCGAAGGCGTTTGCCTGAAAGGTTCTTCTCAGCGGTGGCTTGCCAGGTTGGCCGCGTATTAGATTCTCAGGTGGATCCGAAGTGGCTTTGGAAGGGACGCCGCGTTTATATGTTCGATGGGACGACGGTCACCATGGCAGATACGCCAGCGAACCAACAGGCCTATCCGCAGATTCCAACCCAGAGGGCTGGCTTAGGATCTCCGATCGCCAGGGTTGGAGCAATCCTTTCTCTTTCTTGTGGGTCAATTGTTGGTCTGGGGGTATGCCGTTACGCCGGCAAGGGACAGGGCGAAGTCAGTTTGCTCCGCAAGCTCTGGGATATCCTGTCGCCCGGAGACATTCTGCTAGGTGATCGGCTGATGGCCAATTGGGCCAACATCGCGATGCTCCAGCAACGTGGTCTCGATCTCGTTAGCCGGCTCAACAAAGCCAACCGTAAAGCCGACTTTCGCAAAGGAGAACGACTGGGCAAAGACGATCATATCGTTCGCTGGAAAAAGCCTTCTTCCATTCGAGCGGTGGATCGGGCGACCTATCAGTCGCTTCCTGACTTCATCACCGTGCGAGAGACGCGCATTCACGTTCTAACACGAGGCTTTAGGACGAAGAGTATTATCGTCGTCACAACTTTACTTGACCCCGAGCAAACCACCAAACCAGATCTGGCTTTTATCTACCGCCAGAGGTGGAATAATGAGCTCGATCTGAGGTCTATCAAATCGACGATGCAAATGCACGACTTGCGTTGCAAAACTCCGGAACTCGTTCGTAAAGAGATCTGGACGCATGTGCTGGCCTACAATCTCATCCGGACAGTCATGGCTCAAGCGGCAAGTGAGCACGACATTCAGCCGAGAACAATCAGCTTCAAAGGAGCCATGCAGACTCTGGAGGCGTTTCAACCGGTCATTGAATTCATGGTTGGACGCAATGCAGAATTGCGCCAGGAACTCTACGACCAGCTACTGCAGTGCATTGCCAGCCATCGAGTTGCTGATCGACCCGATCGATTCGAACCCCGAAAAAGAAAACGGCGATTCAAGCTCTACGACTTCCTCGACAAACCAAGGAACGAGGCCAAACTCGATATGCTCAAAGGAGTTAAAGAAAAGTAAGTGCCATTCGCGTTTCACGCCGACGCGTCGTAGCAATCTGCCTTTCAGCCTCTGGATTGACAGCCTTAAGGGAGTTCGGAGTAACCTGAAACTGACATCGAACGCTCAAATTTTATTGTACAATAAGCGGATGGCAGACAACGATAACGGTTCAATTGAGCCATCCAATCCGCAGGTTAGTCTTAAAGGACTCCTGTTGTTGGTAACTGGCATTTGCGTGCTGCTTGCCTTGGCTACAGCCTTTCTTCCCAGGCTGCTTGGACCGGATACCAGGAGCATTCTCTTAATTGTTGCGTTCGTATGCTACCCATTCGCAATGGGTATCTCGGCTGAGTTTATTTGCAGACGGGTAGCACGCAGCTATCTGTTTTGCCGGAGACTCGCAATTGCATTGGGTGTGATAGGCCTAGTCCCAGCAGTCCTTCTGAACTACCCGAGGCCAAGAGTCTATATGGTGGCTCCTATAGCTGGTCTCGTACTGGTCCTTTGCTTTGCTGCTACAGGGGCGTTCATTGGTTCACTGGTCGACCTGAGGAATCGCTACAATTCAGATTGAAACGTAAGAAGCTTTGAATGCCTAAATTCCCTCAAATTCATCGGCTGACGCTAGCTTCCTAGCCTGCGTCAAAGTTTCACGCTGACGCGTCGTAGCTTCACTCCATTTCTTCGGTCGGTCGATGTGCCCTACTAAAAATATCCAACTCCATTCACTCAATCCGAGTCGTCTAGACTATGAGGCCGGTCTGTTGCAATGCTCTCTTAAGCGGTGTTCTCGCCACAGACGAAGGCGATAGCCAAGCATGCATGCCAACGTCATTGCTACTGCAAATGCAAGAATCTTCGCCAATAGTTCTGCTTCGGACTCCAGCCCGTATACTATTCGCATTCCTGTTCGGCCATCAATGAAGATAGGCCGAGCGAGAAAGATACCGCAGGTAAAACCATAGCAAATTGCAAAAGACAGGTTTACTGCGTACCAGTAGGTAGCAATGGGTATTGGCAGCATGCAAACGTAGTAAGGCCAGGCCACTCCACCTGGTGGTGTAGCGTTTTGAAAACCAGCTGATAGAAATAGAGCAAGAAGCGAGGGCGGAATTAGGTAGCACAAGGCTTTAAGGACGCTCCACAAATTAGAGCCAAGTTGTTCCTTATCTGCGGTCAATGCCAAGCTTGCGAACGGAATTGCGACTATCAATGCGACAGCTTCATTAGAACGAAGCAGTGCGAGCGGAACGGTGAACATTGCCACCGCTAAGAATAGACGGAGTAGGGAGAATTGGAATCTCATGTGCCGGAACCTGTGCGTGTAACAGGCTGGTTCTAGTCAGAAACTGAGTCACCCGACTGCCAATACAGCCTACCACGAAAACGCGTCAGATTCATCGGCTGACGCGTCGAAGATTCACTCCGAACGCAGGCTAGCTGCCACCTAGAAGGCGTTATTCATGGCGACGTAGTAACTCGATTTCCATATTTCCCCTCCGCAACTTGAGTACGTCAGGAAGAGGGACTGGAGCAGCCCACACTTCATAGGGAGGCCCATCGCGTTGAGACCAAACTGACCGATAGAGCATTCCTTCAGGTTCAATTATTTTGACTCTAGGCTCTTCACCGTGATGGGGACCTTTCAGTCGAACGACTATTTGCTCCTCACCCGACTCATTGTCTATCTCGCACCAAGTTTCAAGAACACTATAGTCGCCAAGCTCACTATCCCTGGGGACGGCATACTTTGCTCTAAGTACGCCTCGTTTGAGTGAGTGGTCAATCGAAACAGAGGTTTGATAATCTGGGTTGCAACCTACCAAAGCGACAATCGCGACCGATTGGAAAGTCGCCAAGAGGGCCATATTCGCGGCTGCCCAAATACGAGCTGAGCGGTCACTGTGCAACAAAAACAAGAGATGAGAATGCATGAAATTATCGTAGCACGAAAACGCGTTGATATCTATGAAAGAGTCTTGAAGGCTTGAAAAGAAGAAGCGGTTCTCCTATCGCTTAGGGATGCTGTTCAACACTTCCCACTACCACGGGAGAACCACGATTATGTTGTACCTTGGAATCGACCAACATGCACGTCGGCTTACGATTTCACTGCGTAACGACGAGGGCGACGTAGTGCTCGCTCGACAGGTTTCGACGCAGCCGGAGAAGATCAACGAATTCTTTGAACGGCTCACCCGCGAGCGACTGGGTGGCGACGAATCGTTCGTCGCTACTTGGGAAGTGTGCGGCTTCAACGATTGGTTGATCAAGATGCTCCGCGACTATCGCTGCCACAAGGTGATTCTGATCCAACCGGAAGAACGAAAAAAGCTGAAGACGGACCGGCGAGACGCCGCAGCTCTGAGCGAACTGCTCTGGGTCAACCGCGATCGCCTGCTGGCAGGCAAGCCGGTCCGTGGGCTCCGGCAGGTCGATATCTCTTCCACCAGCGATCAAGAAAACCGACGACTGACCACACTCCGCAAAGACGCCGGTCGAGCACGAACACGCATCATCAACATGATCAAACACATGCTCAGGCGTCACAATCTGCAATGGGAGCTGCCAACCAAGACGTTCCCCACCCAAGCGGCCATTGCCTGGCTGAAGAAGTTGGTCTTGCCCGAGATCGATCAGTTGGAAATGAATCACCTACTCATCGATTTAGAACACGCTCAGCAGCGCATGCGTGAATTGGAAGAGAAGCTCGCCCAGCGGTGCGGCCTGAGCGAAGCAGCTACGTTGCTCGTCTCCATGCCAGGCATTGGCTACTACAGTGGCACTGCCTTAGCGTGCCGGGTTGGCCGAGTGGAACGTTTCCCTCGCTCCCGAAGTCTGGCCAACTATTGGGGGCTTACTCCAGGCTGTCGCAATAGTGGTGAGAAGAGCCAACGTTTGGGCAGTATCACCAAAGCGGGCAGCGGCATGGCCCGCTGGTTACTAGCGCAAGTGGCTCACCAGGCCTTGAAGAAGGACAAGAAGTTGCGGGAGTGGTACAAGCGAATCAAACGCCGACGAGGCAGCAGCATCGCCCGCGTGGCGGTGATGCGCAAGCTAGCCACGCTCATCTGGCATATGCTGACCAAGAAGAAAACGTATGCTGAGTGTCGAGCATTCGCTACCGACTGAGTAGTCGCTGAGGCGACGAAAACGAATAGAAACAATCACTTTCACCCAGGAGACCCCTGAGCACGATTCGGCAAAGGTTGTTCGATCCGAGTTGCCTACGGCAACTCGAGATCCCTCTCGCTAGAGCCAACTCGAATAAACCCGTGGATGCGGTGACATGAGCATGGCTCATGTCGGCCCGCACGTTGCGTTGAATGGAGTGGCCTTGCGGCGAGGAATTCGCACTAGATAATTCAGCGTCTGCCACAACCGGGCAGAGCCACTTACGGTGAACGTGAGCGGTAAACACGCGAAGGAATGTGTTGGGAGCAATCGCCTTTGAAAAGAACGATCGCAACTTTCCGTAGCGGCAACGACGACCAAGCCAAATCAAATTAAGCAATTACTCACAAGAAACCACCACTGAAGTCACAAAACAGGCGACTACGCAAACCACTCCCCGTACGCAGCAACCTGAGAGGAAACCGCTTTTTCCTTTTCTAACTTGACAGACTCTTACAGGAACGGCTTCATCGTTCGACGCGTCGAATCTTTACTCTGACGAATCGTAACTTCACGCCTTTGCGACGGTCGGTCCACATGACCTCAAATACCCAGGAGGTACGCGATGAGTGTGTCAATGCAACCGAATGCAAGAATCAATATCGCCATTAGGGAAACGAGAATCTTAACCCCATGAAGTAGCTGTATACGATTGGGCCAAGCAAGCTGTTTGGTTTCCTCGTCAACCTTTCCCAAATAGTTTGCGAATCGACCACGGTCACACATATCATAAATACCTATCCACGCGGTAAGTAGGCATGCATATAGCAGCACGTTTACGCTGCCGTCAGTATGGGCAAGAAGAAATAGTCCCGTTGCGACAACCACCGCCAGAATCGCAAAAGTAGTTATTCGAATCATTTTTAGCTGTTACCGTCTAACAGGTTTCATGCGAGAAACAGGCTAAATCGCCAATTCTCCGACAGGCCGCATTGTAACTATTCCGGTCCGTGCTGGCAAAAACTGTTGATTTCAGCCAGCACTTTACTATGGGGAGTGTTACACACGGACCAAAAAATTACAGCACAGCTGAAACTGCGTCAGCTTCATCGGCGAATGGCACGTAGCTTTACCTAACTCCTTTCACCATTTCGCTTTTGATCACGTGACGTGGTTTTCTTAGAAACGCAAAGTGCTTGGGCCTTCGTTTTAATAGGCGTGGCTCGAATCGGTCGGGTCGATCGGCAACACGATGGCTGGCGACGCAATCCAGCAACTGTTGATAAAGGATCATTCGGTGCGCACCCCCTCGACACGCTTGGTAATCAATCAGCCGTTGAAACTCTTCAAGGAATTGCAGAGCTCCTTTGAAGCTAACCGTGTTGGGGGTAAGCATTCTGATTCTCAGGCGTATCGGGCATCGTTACCGTAGAGCCATCGAACAAATACACGCGACGGTTTTTCCAAAGCCAGTCCGATTGAGCACTCTTATCAAGGGCTTGTCCTGTCTCTTGTGCGACATCGGAGAAAAACTCCTCCGGCAACCGTTTTCTCGCTTGGCAGTACGCGCCAGTTTCTGGCGAGCATTCGCTTTGACCTTGAGACAGGCGATGAGTAAGTAAGCGCGCGACGGCTGCACGGCAGGAATGATCGGCACTCAAAACTTGGCTCAAAAAAACCCACAGCGTTACTAGTGGTGGGTAGATGCTATCGTTCCAAACGACCTTGGACGCTGTCAGTGCTTGCGAAACAATCTGTTCCGAGAGGACGTTCGTGAAAGGCAAGTCGCCGTCTTGAAGAAACTGGCGTCGCAGAAAACTGACCTGTTGTCGAAAACGATCTTGGTTAAAATTGCCCATCAGAAGGCCTCCTTGCTAGCGATGGTTGTGTTAGACAACACCATCTGTGCAAGTGAGGCCTTTTTTGCCTAGGTCAGTTCGGCGTAAACACTTACAGAAATCTACGTGCCATTCGATTCATCGTCCGACGCATACAACTATGCATGCAATGGTGACGCGAATTCGGACTGAATGACTAATAATGCTGTCCCATCGTCGCTTTGACCGTCCAATTTGCAATGCTACCCACGGCAGCACCAAACCCAGGCATGACACACCAAGGCAGTGGAATCGAGAAAGCGAGAGTCAAACCGATAGCCAAAACTAGTACTG
Organism: Adhaeretor mobilis; assembly: GCF_007741515.1. Taxonomy (GTDB): domain Bacteria; phylum Planctomycetota; class Planctomycetia; order Pirellulales; family Lacipirellulaceae; genus Adhaeretor; species Adhaeretor mobilis. Next base: position 1,877,619 of record NZ_CP036263.1, on the reverse strand, counting down.
TTTTTACGCCGTCTTCGATTAGTGACTCACTCATCAGGCAAAACAGACTAGCAAACAAGAATGAAGCTATTGCGAGAGCATAGCGTATTTGTGCTGCATCCAACTCATAGCTGACGGAAAGTATGTGCAAACCGTAGAAGATAGTCGCAATCGATACCACCGCGACGACTGCGTTACGTGCTACGTTCTTCAGCGTTTCTGGCCAACGTCGAGAATCATGTTTAGAGGAATCCGTTAGCAGTTCAGGAGGTACCGCGTTAGGGTTTCGGTCAGCAATTTCTTTGACTCTAGCCTTCCAGCCCATTATCTGTCCCTTGTGGAACTTGTTCTTTGAACGACATTTCGACCTCCCTATTTTAGTTGCCGATGTCGCGTTAATTCAAGGAAAGCATCATGGTATTTCTTGCGACTGAGTGCTTAATTTCTGGATATCGCATAATTCCCGAAACTGCGTCAGCTTCATCGTCCTGTGCGTCGAAACTGGCTGCGGTTTGGGCAGATTTACTACCGGCGGTGTCGATGACCTCACGCAGTAACTGGCTTTTGCTTCGATGCGGAGGTACATCTGACCGCCGAACGAAACGGACGGTAGCCATGCGTCCTGTTAACACCCCCAAAAGCGGAAGTCAGTCGCGGGCTGCGTTTGAGTAGCTGAACTAGCGTGGTATTCTTATCTCAGTAGTCAGTAACTTGTTGGCATGCTCTTTTCTCATTCGTTCCTGGGTAGACGTTCAACAAGCTCGTCCTCCGTGGCGCGGAAGAGTTCCAAATAACGCTTGCTTGAGGCAGGTGGCGTGCAGCACACCAATTACGGTTCTTTGTTCGACCATCTCGTTTTGAGTGGCCCGTCTCGGCACTTCTCTAAGTGCATCGCGGGCTTTAGGGGCCGTTTTGCCCCTGCTGCCTCCAAGCGACCGGCAATGGCAGAGCCGGTTGGCAGAAGCCACAACCAAACTATGAAGATTGATTGATCATCAATTACCCGCATCGTCGTGCTGGGACAGCTCGCGATTCGTTTATTGTGTCTATAATGTATTCCGCCCGGGAGACTCGCACGCCGTTGCGACCGGGAGGATGCCTGAATCAAATTGCCCTTTCCAAGAATAAGACATGCCCCACCTACCACGACGAGTGCTTGCCTTCTCCCTTATCATCCTGGGCATCGCTGGTCCGCCGGCCTGGGCGCAGTTCACGGCTCTGTCGACGATCAATGTCACGGGCTCTGGGAACGTGGCGACCGAGACTGATTACGTGCCCAATGTGTGCAACTGTGAGAATGGGGCAGCCAGCTTCGAGGCTTTGAAGGCCCAGGCTGTGGCGGCCCGTACTTTTGCGTACTACAAGATGGATCTGCAAGGGTTCATTAACGATGGCACCAGCGACCAGGTCTATTCGTGTGCAGGCAGCGCCGGCTCACTCCAACAGGCGGCGGCAGCAGCGACCGAAGGGGAAATTCTCTATGTCTTCGACAATATTGGCGCCACCCAGGGAGACGTGCTGATCGCCTCGTTTTATGTCGCGGGTGCCATCCCCACGGGGCCGTTCAATCCAGCGAATCCTGGGGTGATTGTGGATCCGGGCGACAATGACCCGACGAATACCGAAAGGTTCGTCACCTATACCTACGCCGATGGGCTGGTGGATGGGTTCAATACGGGAACCTCCTTGGGATTTAATGGGACGGTCAGTAACCCCAATTGGCCCAACCGAGGAGCGAAGAGCCAAAACGGTGCCGACTATCTGTCAGACAATAGCACCTCGTATCTCGACATCCTCAAATATTACTACGGCGCGGATATCCAATTGCGAACCGCCACCACCACCGGCACGGGCATTGCCTTCGGCACGAAGACGCTAGTGGACTTCGACGACTACGGCGATCGCTCGGGGACCACGTTTTCCGGCCACGAAGGAACTTTTGGCTGGGCACCGACTTTTTCTGGCAGTACGTCTGCCAACGTCGGCGGGTCGACAGCTGTCCGGTCAAATGTCGAGTCCCACTCGGGAGGGCATTCGCAACTATTGGATATCACCTATGACGAAGAGTCGGGCACCGATTTCTTTGTGCGGCATATCTCGGGGGCCCAATACAGCGACTTCGGAGGCAGCACCAATGTCGCTTCGCGGATCGCTAATTTGCAATTCGAATCGATTGGCTCGGTCGGCTTCTGGCTCAAGACGGACGACCCTGACATGCAGGTCAGCATCGCTATCGACGATCCCACCACGGCCGATCGGGGCAGCAAACGCTCCGTGATCGCTGACAACCTGTGGCACAAGTACGAATGGTTTCTCGATGAAGACAGCGATTGGGAATCATGGATCGCCGGAGGCAACGGCCAGATCGATGGTGAGAACGTCTCGATTGATTCGATTCAGTTTTTTGGGTCCAGTGATGCCCAGATTTTCCTTGACGATGTGTTTTGGAATCCCCAGGCAGTCTTCGTCCCGCCAACTCCGGGGGACTTCGACGCAGATGGCGACGTCGGCGGAGACGATCTCGCCCAATGGCAAGGCGACTATGGCGTAAACGGCAATTCGGACGCAGACGACGATGACGATTCCGATGGCATGGACTTCCTCATCTGGCAGCAGAACTACGCCCTCACATCGAGCACAGCAGCGTCGAACGCGGTTCCTGAGCCGAGTTCGCTGGCGATGATCCTTCTCGCCGGCACAACGCTGCTAAGCCGCAAGCGGCTCATCGATTGAGCGACCAATCGAGTCCACTACTCAGCGGTAAAGCAGGAACGGCTGACGGCGCGATCGGAACGACTTCTCGTCTGCCTGGTAGAGCTCGCGAATTTCCGCAGCGTTCTTTCCTTCGCGAATGGCATTCAGCAAGCGGTCGCTGTTGAGCAAATGGTCGAGTCGAGCTGTGTCCCAATCTTCAGGGTAAAGCTCGTGCAACGCGATGGCCAATTCGAGTCCCACAGGGACCGAACGGAATACCTGGCGATTCACGCAAATAATATTCACGCCTTCGCACTCTTGCCCAGCGTGTTTACTTGAGTCTGGTGTGAACCGGATGGGCACAAACCGCACACCGGGCAGATGTGCTTCGTTGAGTCTTCGACTTAGTTGTTGACCGTCGATCCAGGGCGCACCGACCACTTCGAAAGGTGTATCGGTGCCGCGTCCCACGGACACATTTGTGGTCTCCAAGAATCCCACACCGGGGTACAACACGGCTTGGGTGAGACTACGCATGTTGGGCGAAGGGTTCACCCAGGTCAGTCCGGTGCGGTCCCAGTAGTCCTGGCGGTGCCAGCCCTTGGTTTTGATGACATCAAGATCGAGTCCCCAGTCACGTTCTTTACGAAACATGGTTGCCAGTTCTCCAGCGCTCATCCCGTGGCGTAATGGTATGGTGTGGAACCCGACGAATGACTCCTTTCCTTCGTCCAGCAGCGGTCCTTCCAGAATCACACCGCCCAGGGGGTTCGGCCGATCGAGTACCACAAAGCGGAGATCCTGTTCTGCCGCCGTTTCCATGGCGAGACCCATCGTCGAAATGTAGGTATAGAATCGGCAACCAATGTCTTGAATATCGAACACGAGCGTGTCGATCTCTTGCAACTGACTTTTCGCCGGTTTGCGGGACTCGCCGTACAAACTGTAAACCGGCAAGCCGGTGGCTGAGTCAGTCGTGTGGTCGATGTTCGCGATATCGAGCTTGCCCTGCAGTCCATGCTCGGGACTGAAGATCGTAACCAGTTCCACGTTCTCAGCCGCATGCAACAGGTCGATCGTTCTCACCCCTGTGCGATTCAATCCGGTGTGATTCGTGATCAGTCCTACTCGACTCCCGGCCAATTGCTTGAAGTCGCTCTTTTCGAGTACATCGATTCCGTTGAGCACCTCCGACACTGGTCGAGCAGAAACTTCCCCGTGTACCTTTGCTAAGGGCTTACCAATAATCGATCCGGCGGCAATCGTGCCGATGCGCCCAGCGAGTCCGTTAACGCTGCCTGTGCCGTCGGGGTGAACGCGGTTGGAAAGGAAAATCACGAACAGGTCTAACTGCGGATCGATCCACAGGGCGTTGCCGGTGAATCCGCCGTGCCCGAAAGCCTGCGCGCTGAAATTCTCGCCGCGGTTGCTGGAATACTTGCTGCGACTATCCCAGCCCAGACTGCGAAGTTGCCCGGCGATGTCGCGCGGCTTGATCATTTCCTGGTAAGTGGCCGGGCTGAGGATTTTCGACCCATTGAAGCTACCAGCGCAGAGCATCATGCGTGCGTAACGACTAAGATCGCTTGCCGTAGAGAACAGCCCGGCGTGCCCCGCCACTCCACCTAGCAAGTAAGCACGCGGGTCGTGGACTTCACCCCGCATCCAGCGGCCTTCACGTTGCTCGGTCGTGGCGGCACGTGCGCGGAGAGCCTCGGCGGGGAGATAACCCGTTTCGCTCATGCCTAAGGGTTGGAAAGTGTTCTTAGCTGCAAACTCTGCGACGGTTTGCCCGGTGACTTTCTCTACGACTTTGGCTAGTACGATAAACCCAACATCGGTGTAGACAAAGCGTTTCCCGAGCGCGTCGCTCGGCTTGAGTTCCCAAATATTCTCCCATGCCTGCTCGACTCCATGCTGGTAGTCCCCCAGCGGATTATCAGGAACGAGCCCTCCTTGGTGCGTAAGGAGTTGCTCGATGGTAATCTTCGCTTTGCCGTTCTTGCCAAACTCAGGCAGGTACTCGGCCACCGGATCACGCAAGCGGATCAGACCACGATCGACGAGAATCATGATGCTAGTCGCCGTCGCGACCGGTTTTGTGATCGATGCCATATCAAAGACGGTATCGAGCGTCATCTTCTCCTTAGACGGCTCAAGTCGTCGGTTCCCGAACGCCTTAGCAAACGCAATGCCGTCTCGGCGGCCGATTGCGACAACGCAACCGGGAAGTTTCCCCTTTTCAATCTGTTGGTTGACTATCTCGTCAATGCGTTCAAGTTGGCTGGCATCCATCTTCAATCGCTTAGGCGAGGGTGCCGCTATTGTGGACGGAGTTTCCTTGGCTAGCGAGCTCGTACTCACCAAGAGTACAAGTACAAACAGTAGGGTTATCTGCTTCAGATTGGGCATCAGGTGCTCCAGTTAATCTTCAAGGGATTGGTTTGGCTCGACATCAATCACAAGACTCATGAGGCAAGCAATTGCAAATGTCGAGAGGGCTCCGACTGCCGCGTACCACGGCCAGTACAGGGCCGTGGTATTTGTGACAACCGTCAGTACTGCAACTCCAGCGGCAAATCCCCAGAGAGCCGAGAATTGAGAAACACGCTGGGTCAATACGGCGACAAAATAGAGACCCAGCATAGGTCCCAATGCAAAGCCAGCAACCGCGAGGACCTTATTCACGATGCTCGTGCTAGCCCCGAACTGATTGCTCAGCAGGGCGATTGCAATTTGCAGTACGCCGAAGCCGGCGGTCGCTATGCGGCTGAATTGAAACTGCTTCGCTTCACTCAACTCGCGTTTTCTTAACGGCAGGTAAATGTCGTTTATGAGCGCGGTGGCGGAGGAATTCAACGAACTTGAAAGTGTTGACATCGTGGCAGCAAGCACCGCGGCAATGGTGAGTCCGACGACACCCACGGGCAAACTATTCACAATGAAGTAGGCGAACACGCGGTCGTTGCCCTTATCGGCTAGATGCTCAGGGAGGGGGAACTCTGAGTAAAAGCAAGCCAATGCCGCGCCGATGAAGAGGAAGATCGCGAATTGGGCCATGACAAGCACACCACTCAAGACGATCGCCAAACCTGCAGAGCGCTGCGAAGTGGCCGAGAGATAACGCTGCACCATCATCTGATCGGTGCCGTGAGTGGCAGCTGTCAGAAAGAGCCCACCAACGAGTCCGGCCCAGAAGGTCATGGACGATGTGGTGAGGCTCGTATCGAAGTCGAATACCTGAAACTTGCCTGCTTCGCTACCAAACTGCAGGATCTGTTCCATGCCGCCGGGCAAGCGATTGACGATCACGGCGAGTGCGACAAGGGCACCTAACATGTAGATAACGAACTGTATGCAATCGTTCCAAACAACTGATTTCATGCCACCAAAATAGGTGTAGGCAATCGTGATAATCCCCAAACCTACTACGCAGGTAGTAAGGCTCAACCCGATGGCTTCCTGCAATGCCAGTGCCGAGAGAAAAAGCCGGAGGGCGTCGCCCACGTTGCGCGTGACTAAAAACAGCAGCGAAGTCGCGCGACGCGAGGTGACCCCGAAGCGAGTTTCCAGCACTTGGTAAGACGTAAAGAACTCTCCGCGGAAGAATAACGGGAGTAGCAGGTAGACCACCAACACGCGCCCCACCACGTAGCCGAGTGTAATCTGCAAAAAGGTCATGTCGCCATTCGCAGCGAAAACAACCCCGGGGAGGCTCAGGAAAGTTACGGTACTTGTTTCGGTCGCAACGATCGAAAGTAGCAACGCCCACCAGGGCAGAGATCGCCCCCCCAAAAAGTACTCGACGGTACTCTGCTGCCCACGGCCTACCCACAGCCCCAGACCGACGGCGCTAAGTAGATAAAGTACGACGATGCCTGAATCGATTGGGTGAATAGCAATATTCCTTATGGGGAATGGCCGCGCAAGTTGTGTCCACAACAGCACTAAACCAAAATCCGGAGTCTGAACTATACTATGACTCCAGAGGTATTCTCAACCGAAATGGGCAGCGCAGTTGTTTCTCTCTTTCGCGCAACAAAACTGTCTATTGCTACGATGGCGTGTAGAATGCAGATATGTTGGAAAATCTTACCACTGAGTCGCGCAACCCAGCTTCCGAACGACTCGACGGTCTCAGCGCGGCTGCGATCGTCGAGCTGATCAATGCTGAGGATGCGAAAATTGCTGCCGCCGTGGGTGAACAGGCCCCGGCTATCGCGCAGGCTATCGAGGTGATTTCCGACCGCTTGTCCGAGGGTGGACGACTAATTTACATCGGTGCGGGCACCTCAGGGCGGTTGGGCGTCCTCGACGCCGCAGAGTGTCCGCCGACATTTAATTCTGACCCATCACAAGTCGTTGGCATCATCGCCGGTGGGCCCGGGGCGATGCTCAAAGCGGTCGAAGGCGCGGAAGATTCCACCACCTTGGCGGCTGAGGATTTGCAGAACATTGACCTCACTGCGAAAGATGTCGTCGTGGGAATTGCTTCCAGCGGGCGAACCCCCTATGTGATTGGCGGGCTTGATTATGCTCGCAGCCAAGGCGCCTATGCCATTGGCCTCAGTTGCAATCTTGACGCTGCACTCAACGAACGAGCCGACTTGAACATTACGCCGGTCGTAGGACCAGAAGTGCTGAGCGGCTCGACACGTATGAAGGCGGGAACCGCCACAAAGATGGTTCTCAATATGCTTACCACCGGGGCGATGGTTGGCCTGGGTAAAACCTATGGCAATCTCATGGTCGATTTGCAAGCGACTAACACCAAGCTCTCTGAACGCATGAAACGCATCGTCTGCGATCTTACCGACCTGTCGCCAGAACAAGCGGACGATTTGCTCACTCAATGTGATGGGGAATTGAAAACGGCGATCGTGAGTTATCGACTCGACAAGAAGCCCGAAGTCGCGCGCCAGCATCTCGCTGCCGCCCGCGGACATCTCCGCAATGCCTTAAATAACGGGCTCAAGTAACTGTGCCGAGTGAGTCGAAACCACCTGTCGCAGGCAAGTCGCTAGATCGCTTGGTACTTGGCATCGACGGTGGTGGCACAAAAACAGCCGCTCTGCTGGCACGCTGCACCTCTCCTAGCGACTTCGAAATAATCGGGCGGGGTCACTCTGGGTCTGCGAATGTCATGGCCGTCGGGTTCGACACTGCCACCACTAATCTCAAGTCAGCCATCCAGGCCGCCTGGGCCAAGTCGGGCATAGCTGCCCGAGCAGTCGATGCGGCCATCTTTGCCCTGGCAGGAGCCTCGCTCACCGAAGTCCAAGAACAAATTTCCCACTGGGCTATCCAGCAAGAGATCGCTCAACGGCCGCGGTTTATTCACGACGCGGAAGCGGTTCTCGCTGCCGGTACTCCAGAGGGTATCGGTGTGGCGTTAGTTTCGGGAACCGGTTCGGTCACGATGGGCAGAAACATCGAGGGCAAGACTGAGGTGACGGGGGGGTGGGGTTACTGGTTTGGGGATGAGGGAAGTGCCTTCGCCATCGGCCAGGCAGGGCTCCGCGCCGTGACGCAGGCAGCCGATGGTCGAGGCCCGACAACTCAACTCACCCAGGTTTTCCTCGAGCAGGTGCAAGTGACAGATCCCCGCGGGCTGTTAGCGGCTCTTTCACAAGCCGACGGCACGAGATACGCGATCGCGAAGCTCGCGAAAGAGGTCACTCACGCAGCAGAGCTTGGTGATGAAGTCGCCATGCAAATCTCGAAGCAAGCGGGCGAAGACTTGGCGAAGCTCGTCGAAGCAACCGCAATGAAGCTCTCCTTAGGAAGCGGGTTTCCCTTGGCACTGGCTGGCGGAGTGCTTTGCGGTAGTGAGGTCGTACGCACGGATTTCGCACAAAGGCTGAGTGAGTTAGCTATCGAGCCCAATTCGCTTGAGTACGTCAAAGAGCCTTCAATTGGCTGCTTGAAGGTAGCCTGTGAAGAACTCGGCTAGGGTACTAGGCCATCGCAATTGCGATGGGACTTACTTGAATTGTGCCAGCACGCCACCCACGACAGGCTTCTCACAGCCTGTCACTTCGGGAATCGTAAGCGGTAAGCCCTGTTGATGCCGCACAGCTAGCCAGGCGAAACATTCTGCTTCCAGCGTGTCAGGGTTAAGCCCCATCTCACTGACGTTGCTAATTTCACCAAAACGGTCGGCTAACATCTTCATGAGAATCGGATGATGGGTACCTCCCCCTGTAGCCCACACTTTCTTGGGCATACTGGGGAGCTTTTTCACCGCACGGTAAACTGCCTCGGCGGTCACTGCGCACAAGGTGGCCGCACCATCGTTGATACTCAATCGCGAAACATCCACGTGGTCGAAGTCGTAGCGATCGGCCGCCTTGGGCAACGGCTGCTCAAAGAAATCTGCGGCCAGTGCTTTCTCGACTGTCTCTTCGTGAACGGTACCTGATGACGAGAGTTGCCCGTCGCGATCATGGGGCAAATCGGCCATGGCTTGTGCCCACTCGTCCAGCAAACCACATCCGGGGCCCGTGTCGCCTGCAATGATCTCATCCTTGGCACCAAGCCACGTTACATTGGCCACACCCCCAATATTCAAAACAACTAGCGGATGTGGTTCTTTCAGGAACAGCGCCCGGTGAAAGAGAGCCACCAGCGGTGCGCCGTGGCCTCCGGCAGCCATGTCGCACCGGCGGAAATCGCTGACGACAGGTAAATCGAAATCTCTGGCCAGCAGCCAGGGATTTCCAATTTGCATCGTGATTCCTTCGCCAGGCATGTGGCGAATCGTATGACCATGAAAACCAATAACCTCCACCTTCTTGGCTTCCTTGGCGTGTCGCTCTAACAGAATTCTCACCGCTTGTGAGTGATGCAGAGTCACATCCTTCTCCAGACGCAGCAGCTCTGAAGTCGGTACATCGTGGTGCGAAGCCTCTAGAAGGCGGCTTCGCAAATCCTCATCAAAGGGATGCGTGAGACCATCATAGAACTCAATTTTGCTGTCGCCATCGGTGTTCAGCAGGGCCGCATCCACCCCGTCGCCGGAAGTTCCGCTCATAAGCCCAACCGCAACTTTTCGCTTCATGCTAGCGCTCACAGTGGATTAAAGCTTTCTGAGAAATGGGGGGGGGGATTCGTGTGTTCGTTGAACCGTCCGCGCAACAGCTCCAACACAACATAGCGGCGTGGCAATAGCGGCTCAAGCAGGGGGGAATGTGTGGGAACTACGCATTAAAGCATTTCTAAGCTTCCTAAGTGTAATCAACAGAGGTAGGCAAAAATGCATTAAATCTTCTCGGAATTGCGCATTCCCAGACTATACTAAAAAGGTCATCATCAGGACACCATCCGGGTAAAAGATAAAAACTAGAAATGCGACACGGCCATGACAAATCAAATTCAAGTCCGACAAGTTGCCGTTCTGATAGAGACCGAAGGAACTTGGGAAGCCAGCGTGATCCGCGGAATCGCCGATTACGCACAGACCTACAGCCATTGGCATCTCTTAATCGACCCTCGCGACCATGAGCTGCGTTCGGCATTGCCTGATCGCTGGTCCGGAGATGGCATCATCGCACGCATCGGTAGCCGCCTACAACTGGAACAGATTCGCAAGCGAAAATTGCCCACTGTTAATGTGGATACCCTTTATGAGGAGCAAGAGGGTATCTACGACGTCGTAACCGACGATGCTGCCCGCGCCCAACTCGCGCTGGAGCATCTGCGCGATCGCGGTTTCGAAAGGTTCGCCTATTTCGCACCTCCTAGCCATGTGTACTCTGCGAAACGCGGTCTGGAATTCGTCGCGGCTGTGCGTGAGGCGGGATTCCCCTGCGAGGAGTACAAGCCAGGCTATCGGGTAGGACGCAAGATCGGTTGGGAAGAACAGCAACGCCGTGTAAGCAGTTGGCTCGATTCTCTGGAATTTCCCGTTGCTATCCTCACGGCAGATGCTCAACGGGGCCGGCAACTGGCAGAGATCTGTCACCTGCGAGAGATTCGCGTACCGGACGAAATCGCAATCCTAGCCGGCGATAACGACGAGCTCATGTGCGACGTGTCCACGCCGCCGCTCTCGGGGATAGCCGTTGCTGGCCAGCGGATTGGCTACGAGGCGATGGCGCTGTTGGATCGACTCACCCAGGGGGAGGAAATTTCCCCCGAGCCACGACTCATACCGCCCAAGGGAGTCACCAGCCGGCAATCTACGGACATCCTCTCTATCGATGACGAGACGGTCGTGCGAGCGTTAAGGTTTATTCGCGCTCACGCGTTTCAGGATATTGCCGTGAAAGACATCTTGCGAGAGATTCCCGTCTCGCGGCGCTGCCTGGAAATTCAATTCCGAAACTATCTAGGCCGCTCACCGGCTGAAGAAATCCGCCGCGTAAGACTAGAGAAGGGGCGAGAATTGCTATCGCAAACCACGATGTCGATTAGAGAAATCGCCACGGCTTGCGGGTTTGCCAACGCGACAAGGTTTGGCGTGGCGTTCCGAAAACGCGAAGGTCAAACGCCACTTTCCTATCGCAAGCAGACGTTTGAGGGTTGACCCTCCTTGGGTTGAGGACCGCACGTTCCATTCCGTCCAAGGGGAAGTGCGCAGAACCACCAGTTTTGACCCACGCTCTCTGCGCTTAACCGACAAAATAATGCGCACTATTTACGCAGCTATTCGACTTTCTCTCGTTACGATGGAAAAAGAAGGGTAGGCCTACGCAGAGTGAACGAATGCGCTCGCGTTGGGCTTGTTAAGCCATTTGGCTGAAGCCCCTCTTATTGGCAAGTCACCACTTAGCGAACATTGAGGAAAAAGGCCATGCGATCTTATCTAACTCCCCTGCTGGTTGTTTTGACTTTGTTGGTCACAGACCTGCGAGCGGATACGAACATTCTGAGCGAAAACTTCGACAGCTATGTAACTGGTGTAAATAACGATCCTGATCAGGCAGCCTTTGAAGCGGTGTGGCGACCGGCTGACGGATCGGGAAAAGTTACATTACCAACCCAGGGATTGTTGGTACCAAATACGGCTTTAGTGATCGACCCTCCCAATGACAACCCACCGGGAATACAAGGCCAAGGTGTCAATATTTTGGACAACATCAATGAACATGACCCTGACAATGACTTTCAAACACCCTCGTTTGAGATCGTCCCCAGTAGCACTCAAGCGGTGCGTTTGTCGGGAGACATGTTCGACGATACTGCGGGCAACAAGCGGGCTTCGATTGGGCTGCGTAGCGTGTACGATCGCGATGTGTTCACCCCAACCACAACTAACGTCATCGAACTAGGCCACTGGAATTCAGTAGAGAGCATGACTGACCCAACCGATGGAACTCCTGTTTCAGATGTGACCGGCTACGCGTATCGCGTGGTTTTGTTTGACAGCTCAAGTATTGGAGCTCCCCTGATTCAGACGCCAAATTGGCAGTATTTTCCGCTTGATCCCATCTTGGATACGAAGGATTCGGCAGCAGAGCCCAATCCAGACGGCTTGGTCACTCCCGTCGACATTGGAGTTGGCTGGCATCGCTACACGGCGACGATCACCGAAACCACTGTCACCTTTGAACTTGACCTATTTCGCGATGGCTTGGCCAATACGGAGGCCACCGAAGGTGTGGGCACACCAGGAGTAGACTCTTCAGTTACTTGGACCATTGCCCCTCAAGACGGAAACGACACCGACGCTTTCGATTACGATCCCTTCAACAGCCTACGAATCGGTGGCCCCTCTGGTGTGTCTGGCAACAACGAGTCGGTCGTGGACAATATTAGCATCGATCTGATCGATCTCGTCGTCGCCGGTGACAACGCCGACTTCGATGGAAGCAACCTCGTCGATGGAGAGGACTTCCTCACCTTGCAGCAGAACTTTGGCACGGCTGACCCTCTATTCGCCGATGGCGATGCGAACGGAGATGGGTTCATTGATGATCTCGATGTTGGGATATTCCAAACGCAGTACGGCACCAACCCCAATGCTGTAGCTAGTGCCGCAGCGGTGCCCGAACCTTCGACTGCTGTCTTGGGATTGCTATTCGCACTATGTGCTTGCTCGCTCGGTCGAAGCAGCAAGCCAGTGGTCTAGCTCAAGCAACTACACGCGAGAAACCATGCCGTGTCACGTTGCGGGGCAGCACGTGACGCGGCATTTTGCATATCACAGCTTTGCGCAACACGGAGATAAACCTGCGCTTCTTTTACTTTGCTTTTCTGCCGCTTATTCCTACTATGGAAATATCTACTCAGCGCTTTCTCAGCCGGAGAACAGTCATGGCATTCACCAGTCAGCCAGGAAATAAACAAAAGTCTACCACTGGCTTCACGCTCGTCGAACTACTCGTGGTGATCGCCATCATTGGTGTGCTGGTGGGGCTCCTGTTGCCGGCCGTTCAAGCAGCCCGTGAGTCGGCACGCCGACTGAGCTGTACAAATAACCTGAAGAACATTGCACTCTCGTGTCTCAACTACGAATCCGCACGAGGTGAGCTGCCCCCTTCTTCGACACTTGCTCTGAAGAGTCAACGTAGTGGCCTCGGCTGGCCGGTGCTTATTTTACCTTACCTTGAACAAGGCGCTGTCAATCAACAAGCCCTAGCCATTATCGATGACCAGGGTGATGACCCAGATGCCTACGGCTCAGCAATGGACGGTTTGAACAAGCTACTGCAGCCAATGTACCTCTGTCCTAGTGACCCAGAACTTGCTGATCAGCAAGAGAAGTTCGGCAACGCAGATCGCAAAGGAATGAGTTATTCTGGAGTGGCAGGATCTTATTTCGCTCGTACAGGACTTTGCCCAAGTAATCGAGACACCGACGACTACTGTGTGGCAACCAGCACTACAGGTCTATTCGGTCCGAACAACTACGACGGACTAATGATTCAAGGTTCGGGTGTTGAGCTGCGAGAAGCCTCCGATGGGCAAACCAATACGCTGTTACTAGGCGAGCGAACCTATCAAATACGTGCTTGGATGATCGGTGCTTATTGGACGGGTAGTACGATTCCTCCTCAAGTCCGTGGACAAGCGGCTGTCCCCCCCCAAGGACCACAGCCATCTACGGCTCATTTTTCTAGCAAGAATGTCACTGACTTATACCCGCTCAACCACGATCCCCACGCAGGAGCCTACCAGGCTCACAGCAATGCCGAAGGGGATCGTCCTGAGATCGCGGACACCACCCCGAAGGTCATTTCCGTTAACGATCTTCCTTTTGCCAGCAGACACCCAGGAGGAGTTAACTTCGCACGCGGTGACGCGAGTGTGAGTTACCTTCAAGAGTCAATCGATACGGATACTTATCTTGCATTGGCTTCGCGCAATGGGGGCGAGATTGTTAATGAATAGTGCGACGCACGATCACTATCGGCATCGCTGGACGTTGGTTCTGGCAATCGGAGTATTCACGCTAGGCTGCGCAGCAGAGGTCGAGACAACTCAGGTATCAGGGCAAGCATCCTACCGAGACAAACCCATCGCTGGCGGTGTCGTCAACTTTTTTCCTGCCACGGGAGGTCGTCCCATCGCAGGCATCGTTGATGACCAAGGGCACTACGAGGCCAATCTTCCAGCGGGCGACTATACCGTTGCAGTGCAGTCCAGCTCGAATCTGCCTGAGGGTTTTAAAGAAGGAGACCCACTCCCTCCGCCCGATCCGTACGCGGTGCCTGTGAAATACCAACTCCACAAGAAATCGGGCCTCAAGGCTAGTATTGCCAAGCAATCGGAAGTCCAGGAAGTCAACTTTGAATTGAAATGAGCGTTTGTTGCGCAGAATCAACACTTTTCTGCGCCGATTTCATTGGCAAACTCAATGCTGTTTTTTAACATAGGTGGATAGGGCAGCAGGGTTCGTTGAGCTTCTGTTGCCTAGATTCTGTTTTTTTGTCGCGCGCGATCGTAGCCTGCGAACTTTTCACTATAAGTTTGGGAGGGTTCAGTCTCATGAAACGAATCATTGGTTTAACAGTCGCCTGCATGGCGATTTCTCTGAGTGGGAGCGCCCACGCAGCGTTCACCGCAGCGGTCGATCTCGATCCTGAAGCCGGCACCACTCCTGGATCGCTCAATCCGAATTTTAGCTACGGTGGCGATACTACCTCCGCCAGCGAAAGCGGACAAAGCTTTGCCGTAGGTCTGCCCGAGCATGATAGTCTCTTCGGAGGTGACGGCGTTGCAGCTCCCGACACATATGTAATGTCCTATACGCCAGGCACTGATGCCGACAACTTCTTTCCCGCTGCTGGGTCTCTTCTGGGTTCAACGACCGGTTTCGGCACCGAGACAGCCAGCGGACAAGTCGGTGGTGGCTCGGGGACTTACAATGTCTACATCACAGCGCCAGAATCGCTGAACGTGAATGCAGCCGGTTCGAGAGTTACGGTCACCGGTGACGGTGCCCCCGTGATCACCCCCATGGTTAACTTTAATAGCGGTGGTACAGGAGCCGATCTAGACTCGGGTCCCGCCTTCGTGGGTGGTGTGAATAATGCTTGGCTCTTGGTCGGTACGGTCGACCTCACTGCTGGGAATACTTACACGGTATCGGTAGAAGCCAACGTGAACTCCTTCGTCTCCCAACGCCTCGCCGGCGTCATGTGGGAATTGGCGGTACCTGAACCTACTTCCCTCTTGCTATTTTGCTTAGGTGGATGCGCGCTGGCCGTAACACGTCGTCGCGTTGACTAGACAGCTCTTAGACGAAACCATCCAAGCCCCTTGGGCAATTGCTGAACCCACACGGTTTGCAATTCCCGAGGGGCTTTTTCCTTAGGCGGCGCGACTGATTAGTTGATCGCTTCAACTTCTCAAGCGAATGTGTTCACGATAAACTGACGAGTAAAGAACTTACATGTTCATGCACTCGTGTTAGCGCAAACTTCAATCACAGTTTCCGAAGCGAAGAAAAGCATATGGCAACCGAAACTCGCAAACTCGTGATCCTCACTGAGGGGCAATCCGAGCCGATTACTGCCAAGACGGCGGTAAGTGTATTGCGCTATCGCCCCGAGGAAGTCGTCGCGCTGATCGACTCCACGCAAGTTGGTAAGACCACCGACCAAGTGTTAGCCGTCGGTGGCAAGACGCCCTTTGTTGCCAGTCTTAAAGAGACGAAAGGTGCAGACGCCCTGATGATAGGCATCGCGCCGGCCGGCGGAAAGTTGCCCGAGGCTTGGCGGAAGATTGTTCTGGAGGCCTTAGAAAAAGGCATGGACGTGGTCTCCGGGTTGCACCAATTCCTCTCCGACGATGCTGAGTTCGTTGCGGCAGCAGAGAAGCACAACGCAAATCTAATCGATGTGCGACAGAACTCAGAGCGAGATGTGGCTAACTGGGAAGGTGTGAGCGAAGATTGCTTGCGCATTCACGCCGTGGGACAAGACTGCTGCGTGGGAAAAATGGTCGTGTGTATCGAGCTCGATCAAGCGATGAAACGTCAAGGAGTCGACTCAAAGTTTGTAGCCACGGGACAGACGGGCATATTGGTCGAAGGGGATGGATGTCCGATTGACTGTGTTGTTTCTGATTTTATCAGCGGAGCAGCTGAAAAGCTCGTTCTGGCCAACCAGCACCACGACGTTATGTTCATCGAAGGACAGGGCAGTCTCGCGCATCCACGCTATTCAGCCGTCACACTAGGACTTCTGCACGGCTGTCGGCCCCACGGCATGATCTTGTGCTACGAAGTAGGCCGCACTTCCGTAAGTCACATGCAACAGGTGCCGCTCAAGTCGCTTGCTGAACTTCGCGACACTTACGAACACGTAGCCGGCTTAATGCTGCCTTCCAAAGTGATCGGCGTAGCAATGAACAGCCGCTTGGTGACCGCTGAAGAGGCGGAGAAAGAACGTGAACGCGTGCGGGCCGAGCTAGGCGTGCCCGTGTGCGACGTGATTCGACATGGACCCGATGACTTGATTGAGGCTGTCATCAATCTCAGACAGCAACTGGTCAAACAATAACTCAAGCTGATGAAATAAGAGATTTTCGTGAAGCTAATTGCTCATACATTCGACTTACCGCTGCGTCATACCTTTACGATATCTCGCGAGTCGACCAACGTTCAGCCTACACTGATCGTCGAATTGACAGACGGTACGCACTCTGGCTATGGCGAGGCCACGACGAATGCCTATTACGGCATGACGCTTGATCGCATGCAAGCCGCGCTGGAGTCGGTACGCGGAATCGTGGAGAACACCAGCGAACTCCAACCACGCGTCCTCTGGGAAGAGCTCGCTGTGGCGTTAGCTGACTGCCCCTTCGCACTCTGCGCAATCGATCAGGCGGCCTACGATCTATGGGGCAAGCAGCAGGGCAAGCCGGTCTATGAATTGTGGGGGCTGAACACCAAGGAAGTGCCACACTCAAACTTTACGATTGGGATCGACTCGATCGATGTGATGGTCGAGAAGCTCGAGGAAATGCCTGACTGGCCGATCTACAAGATCAAGTTGGGAACCGAACACGATTTGGAGATCATCAAGCAACTGCGCAAACACACGCGGGCAACTTTTCGAGTGGACGCCAATTGCGGTTGGACAGCGGATGAAGCAATCCAAAATTCCCAAGAATTAAAGAAACTGGGTGTTGAATTTATCGAGCAGCCACTCCCCCGTGAGGATGTCGAGGGAGCCCGCAAGGTTTTTCAAGAATCGGCATTGCCAGTGATCGCCGACGAGAGCTGTATTTCAGAGGCGGATGTTGCCCAGTGCAAAGGCAGGTTTCACGGGATCAACATCAAGCTCGTAAAGTGCGGGGGACTCACCCCAGCCCGCCGCATGATCGACCATGCACGTCGGCTAAACATGAAAGTCATGGTCGGCTGTATGACCGAGTCGTCGGTAGGAATCTCCGCAATCGCCCAGTTGCTACCACTGTTAGATTACGTGGACATGGACGGAGCAGCACTGCTCTCGAAAGACATTGCTGCGGGAGCGGCCGTCGAGGACGGCGTCTGCCATTATCCCAAGGTACCAGGCAATGGCGTGACACTTCTTGGCAACAATTAACCAATCTATCGAAACAGGCTTTGTCATGATTCTCAACCCACGTTCAAAGCAATTAGCCATTCTTGCGCTAACTATGGGGACGATTGCGGTACTTTGCGCCAGTTCCCCAACAACCGCAAAGGAGCCGGCAAACGAGCAAGTTTCAGCCGCCCTTGCCGCGCAGTTGCAGCCGCTCATCGATGCCCACCAAGGGGTGGTCGGCGTCATGGTGAAGGACCTCAAAACTGGAGTCGAGTTTCGCCACCGTGTGGACGAGCCCATGCCGACGGCGAGTCTCATTAAATTCCCGATCATGATCGCCACTTACCAGGCCATCGAGCGAGGCGACTTGAAACTCGACCGAAAGCTCACTCTCCAAGAGGAAGACAAAGTCCCTGGTTCCGGCATCCTCACTGAGCATTTTGAGGCAGGTACGCAGATGCCCTTGAAGAATGCGATTCATCTGATGATGGCCGTGTCCGATAACACGGCTACCAATTTGGTAATCGACCAATTGGGGTTGGAAGCGACCAACGATTTAATGGAGTCACTTGGCTGCCCAAATACCAAGCTTCATGCGAAGGTCTTCCGCCGCGATACCTCGATTGCCCCGGAGCGCAGCCAGAGATATGGGCTTGGCAGCACAACGGCAGCGGAGATGGTAAAGCTTTTGGAATCGCTGCAAAACGGCGAACTGGTTAGCCAGGAAGCGAGCAAGCTGATGCGCGAACAGATGTCAGCCATCGGCTCTCAGGCCAAGTTTCCGCGACTATTGCCCGACGGCGTGAAGCTCATTCATAAGACGGGCTCCGTATCCGCGGCTCGTACCGACGCCGGTATCATTCTCAGCCCCCACGGCCCAATTGCGCTGTGTGTGCTGACCGAGAAGAATAAGGACCAACGCTGGGCCGACGACAATGCTGGCGAGATGCTTTGCTCCCACATTGCCAAGGAAGTTTACGACCTTTTCAATCCCGATGAGCAGCCGACCTCGGACGATCAGAAGGTCTTGAAGGAAGGTGCCAACGGCCTGTTAGTCGAAGCTTTACAACGAACGCTCAATGCGAGGACCAATCCCTCGGTCGGCATTAGTGTCGATGGAGACTACGGTCCGGGAACCCAGAAGGCGATTATTGCTTTTCAGACGGCCAACAATCTAACCGAGCGAGGCCAAGTTGGTCCAGAGACTTGGCAGGCGCTTGGGACACTTCTCGAGGAAGAGGTTGTTCCCAACCCAGAGATCGTAAATGCCGAAGTCTTTGAGAAGCAACCCGCAGACGATCTACAGGGGCCTCCCTTCGTGACCGCAAAAGCGTGGGCTATTGGAGATGCAACCACGGGGGAACTACTTTGGGGTCACGATGCGGAAAAGTCGCTTGATATGGCAAGTACGACAAAAATCATGACCGCATTCCTCGTCACTAGCTATGCCGAAAAGCACCCCGAAGTGCTCAATGAGACGATTACGTTTTCCAAGCGAGCGGACGAAACGAGCGGCTCGTCAGCGCGTATTCGTGCGGGAGAAAGTCTTACCATCAATGAACTGCTGTACGGGTTGCTACTCCCCTCGGGCAACGACGCATCAGTGGCGTTTGCCGAACACTTTGGCAAACGCTTAGCAGAAGCCCAGGACGGCGATTCTTACGATCACTTCATTACTGCAATGAACAAGACAGCCAATCGACTTGGCATGAAACACTCGCAATTTAAGAATACACACGGCTTGACCGAAGAGAATCACCATACCTCGGCTGCCGACTTGCTAATGCTCGGATCGCGCGCGATGCAGCAACCGCTGTTTCGCAAGGTTGTTTCCACGCCGCAGCACGGCTGCACCGTGACCGGCGAGGGCGGTTACAAGCGGAATCTGCTCTGGAAAAACACGAATCGGCTGCTGAAGATCGAAGGCTACGGCGGCGTGAAGACTGGTACGACGAACGCAGCTGGCTCGTGCTTGGTGTCGCAAGGTACGCGCGACGGTCGCTCGCTCATTGTCGTCGTACTTGGTTCTTGCTGTACCGACGCCCGCTATGCGGACTCAAAGAATCTCTATCGTTGGGCATGGCAGCAATTGGCGAATGGCGAGTGACCCATTATTGAATATCCTGACCTTGGGTATCTTCAAAGCGCATAACCTGATGAATCTTCCGCACATTCTCTTTTGGAAATTGCTCAATGGAACCACATCCGTACGGCTGGTTGAGCCTGTTGCCACCTGTGGTAGCTATTGCGCTGGCCATCGTCACACGCAAGGCAGCAATTTCGCTATTAGCAGGTGTGTTCTGTGGCGCGCTACTCACAACAGGTGGTAGCCTGCTGCAGGCGACATACGATACTTGCGAAGTCCAGATGTGGCCTACCTTCGTTGACGAAGGCCGCTTGCGAGTGTTTAGCTTCACTCTGCTTATGGGCGCCATGATTGGTGTCATTTGTCGCAGCGGTGGAATGCAGGGCTTCATCGGGCTGATCTCGCCCTTGGCACGCACACGCCGCGGAGGACAGCTCACCACCTGGCTGCTGGGGCTGCTGATCTTTTTCGATGATTATGCGAATACAATCTTGCTCGGAGGTACTCTGCGACCATTGTGCGATCGTTTGAAAATTTCGCGAGAGAAGCTGGCCTACCTGGTGGATTCAACCGCCGCACCGGTGGCCGGTTTGTCGTTGCTCTCCACCTGGGTCGCCATTGAAATCGACTACGTGAACCAGGGAATCGAGGCGCTGAACAATCCACAAGGCTGGAGTGCCATCGACTTGTTTCTGGGAAGTATCCCCTATCGCTTCTACGTGTTGGCCTCGCTCGTGTTGGTTCCGCTGATCGCATTCTCCGGGCGCGATTTCGGTCCGATGCTCCGCGCCGAACGTCGACGACTCAAGCAGACCAAGGCCGAAGAGACAATCGAAGAGGCCGATTTAGATGCGCTCCCTACCGATGTGCCCGCTCGCTGGTTTAACGCCGTTTTGCCGATTTTCGCTACTCTCGGCGTTGTGGTTTGGCTCATGTATTCGACTGGGCTGCAGAACCTAAAGTCTTCGGGCGCAGTGGAGCCGTTCCCCTTGCGGAACATTCTCGGTGCGGCTAGTTCGAGTCTCAGTCTGCAGTACGGTGCCCTGGTCGGACTGATTGTTGCCGGTTTGCTCTCGGCGGTACAACGCCTGATGAGCTGGACGCAATTCCTACAGGCTGCCGGCAAGGGAGCCAAGATGGTACTCCCAGCGATTGCGATCCTGTGGTGCGCGTCCTCATTGTCGCGTATGACGGGCAGTAAGTCGGTCGAGGGCGAGCCAACGAAAACACCCTACGAATTCAAAGACCATCGATTGTACACAGGTGATTTTCTAGCCAGTAAAATACTGGGCAACTCGGTTGAATCTCCGGCAGGGGAACTGACAGAGGAAGAGGCCGCTTCGCCAACGATGACGCTGCGGCTGATGCCTACGATTGTGTTTGTACTGGCAGCCATGTTGGCGTTTGCCACGGGAACGAGTTACGGCACGATGGGCATTATGCTGCCGATGGTTATTCCGTTAACACATGCGCTACTCAATGCAGCCGCGGGTGCCGCTTCGCCCACGGACCCCATCTTACTCGCCTGCGTTGGCGGCGTGCTGGCTGGAGCAATCTTCGGTGATCACTGTTCGCCGATCTCGGATACGACCATCCTCTCTTCCCAGGCGTGCGTCTGCGATCATATGGCACACGTGGTTACGCAAATGCCGTATGCACTGGTCGCGGGAGGCTTCAGCATCTTGCTCGGTACTTTACCACTCGGTTGGGGTGTGAGCGTGTGGCTGCTACTGCCTTTACAAGTGGTTGCACTCGTCGTCATCGTTATGACATTCGGTAAGAAGACAGAAGACATGACCGGCGATTGATTGGGTCGCAGTCAATCGATTCGTTGGCCGTAGCCCACTTTGCCCGGCACTCGCGGATCGTGGACACCTTGCAGCGTCCCGTCTTTATCGAGCTCAATCGCCTGGGTGATTCCGCTGCCTTCGACGGTCGTGATTTTGTGCCCCAGCGACTTGAGACCATCAATGACATTCTCGTCCATAGCCGATTCAAGTAATACCGAGTCAGGCCGCCACTGATGATGAAAGCGTGGCCCGGCAATAGCTGCTGCTAGATCTTGCTCAAGATCAAGCGTGCGGATCAGCGCGTGCAATACTTGGGTGATGATCTTCGGTCCACCCGCTGCACCGACCGTTAGCGCGGGTTCTCCTTGCTTATCCAGAACAATAGTTGGGCTCATACTAGAGAGGGGGCGTTTACCCGGGGCGACGGCATTGTTCTCATCGCCGATCAGGCCGAACGCATTTGCCACGCCCGGGGCGCTGGAGAAGTCGTCCATCTCGTTGTTCAACACGACGCCTGTGCCCGGCACGATAACTTTCGAACCGAACGACGTATTGACCGTCGCGGTAATCGCCACCCAATAGCCCTCGGTATCAGCCGCTGCGATATGCGTAGTGTGTCTTTGGAAAACTGAAGCCTTTGCCTCAGGTGGCTCTCCGTGCTTGGCGACCTCCGTTACTTTCGTGGGATCGATCTTCGAAGAGAGTTCTTGTCCGTAGGTTTTCGCCACGAGTCCCCTCGGTACTTTGGCGAAGTCGGGATCGCCCAGCCAAAACGCGCGATCCGCGAACGCAAGCTTCATCGCTTCGATCACAATGTGCGTGCCGCGAGTTTCGTCTTCCGCAAACTCCTGCTTGAGATCGAACGGCTCGAGAATATTAAGCATCTGGGCCACATGCACGCCGCCCGAACTGGGTGGCGGGAACCCGACTATCTGCCAGTCGCGATAAGTTGTCACGATCGGATTACGTTGCACGGTCTTATAATTTGCGAAGTCATTGGCCGTAAGAATCCCTCCGTTCTCTGCCATCCACTTGCCGATGGTCTCAGCGAACTCGCCGTGATAGAACCACTCCGGCCCGTACTCGGCGATTTTGCGATAGGATCGTGCTAAATCGGGCTGTCGGAGTGTTTCTCCTTCCGCGTAGGGAGCTCCATCCTTTTTCAGCAAAGCGGCCTTGCTGCCGGGAAACATCGCCAACTCGGGCGCTTTGTCTTTGAGCTTGCGTGCATAGATGCGGTCGATCGGGAAGCCGTGCTCGGCAATTTCAGCAGCGGGAAGCACGAGATCAGCCAATTTCTTTTTACCGCACTCCTTGAGTACCCTGTCGTAAGCGGCCAGCGCTCCGGGAACGCCCACAGCCAGCGGACCGCGCATGCTGGCTTGGGTGTCGACCTTGCCGTCGAATATGTACATGTCCGCGGTAGCCGCGGCAGGTGCCATTTCGCGGCCGTCGATGGCAAGAATCGTTCCATCAGGCTTGCAGATGAGAATAAAGCACCCACCTCCAAGCCCTGAGTTATGATTGTCGACCACGCCCAAAGTGAGCGCTGTAGCAATCGCCGCATCGACGGCGTTGCCACCACTCTCAAAAGCCTGCACCCCCGCATCAACGGCAAGTGGCTGAACGGCGGCGACCACGCATTTGTGCTGTTCAGCTAGGGTGGGTGTCGCCATGAACGCACAAAGTAACCCAGTGACTAGAGCATTGAAGGAAGAGGGATTGCGCATCTTAAAGACTCTCTCGCGTAAAACCATGAAACATAAATTGCGTATCTTTTGCCACTATAGTGAGCAAAATCCAATAGACTATCGTTGTCGTGGAACTTCAAGCAATGAACCCCTAAAAGTGACAAGTTATGATCCGTTATACGCTCTCATTCCTCTTTTTATTTGCTTTCTCACTGATGCCATTGCAAGCCAAAGAGGCTGCACGCAAAGCCGAGCTTGAAATGATCTGGCCAAAAAAACTCAAGCCTGGTGACACCATTCAGATTGTCGCGTCGGCGAGTGAGGTCCAACGCAGCTCGATCATGCTCGCCAAGAAACGACTTGAGCAGCGCGGCTACAAAGTGAAAATGCGGGACGATATGTTTAGCCAGCTCGGCTACTTGGCGGGCAGCGACCAACGACGAGCCGAAGAACTTATGCAGGCCTTCCAAGACCCTGAGGTCGACGCAATTTTTGCGGCCCGTGGTGGCTATGGAGTAATGCGCATGCTCAACCTCCTAGACTACGAAGTCATCCGCAAGAACCCCAAACTTGTCACCGGCTATTCCGATATTACTTGCCTGCATATGGCACTCAACAAGAAGGCCCAGCTCGTGACGCTCCACTCGCCAAATGCCACTTGGGGCTCGGACGACGCGAAGCACCTCCCCAAGTTTGCAGCGAAGTATTTCTTCCGCGTGGTAGAACAGCAGCAGGAACCCGAACAGGGCTACATCATCGAAGTCCCCGATGGCGTGCCGCAGCCAGCGCCGATTGGCAGCGGGAAAGCACAGGGGCAACTCGTGGGCGGCAATCTCTCGCTGGTAGTTTCACTGATGGGTACGCCCTACGAGATTGATACCCGTGATGCCATTCTCTTGATCGAAGACACACGAGAAGCGCCGTATCGTATCGACCGTATGCTTTGCCAACTGCAATTGGCGGGTAAGCTCGACACGCTGCGTGGCGCTGTCTTAGGGCAGTTCACCGAGAACTATGATCGCGAGAAGGATCAACTCACAGACGACAAGCGTTTTTCGGTGAATGGCGTTTTGCATCAGTACTTCGACGATCTTGGAATTCCCGTGCTCATCAATTTTCCGATCGGGCATCACAGGGCAAACTGCACGTTGCCACTGGGCGGGATGGTGGAGGTTGATGCAGATGCGGTTGCGCTGCGTGTGTTGCCGCCGGAAACTGAACCTTGAGTTCGGGGTTGCAGCGAGTTAACACCTGCTTGGAGTGATGGAACTGCAAAGATCTGCAGCTAAGTCGCAAGCGGCAGATCATGTTACGCGCAGTAGTACGCCATCCCTGTCCACAGCACGAGCGCGAGTCCCGCGGCTTGCAAGGCGATGGGGATCTGTGTCGTCACATGATCCATCAGGTCAGCCCCGGTAGAAATCGAGCTGAGAATCGTCGTGTCGGAGATCGGCGAGCACTGATCGCCGAACACGCCCCCATTGAGACAAGCGGCGAAACAGATCGCCATGAAGAGATCGGGGTGAGTTAGCTCTTGGTTTGTGGCTACCGCGTAGGCGAGCGGCATAACCAACGGGAAAGTCACGGCATAGGTGCCCCAGCACGTACCCGTTGAAAACGCAATGACCACGGCAATCAAGAATACCGCAGCCGGCAGTGCCCAATGCCAAGGAAAATCACCAAGCAACGACACTAAATAGTGCCCCGCACCGACGTCCTGCGAGATCTTTCCTATCGTGATGGCAAGCAAGAGAATCACGCTGCCGAGGATGACGCTCTTCTGCCCTTCCAAAACTGCGCCGATTATTGTTCTGAGCGTCATGCCCTTAACCCATGCCATACACGCAGCTAGAAGAAGTGCCGCGCCAAATGCCCACAATACGTTGGGCGAACCAAGTGCCTTGTACGTTCCGATAGCGATCCCTAGTAGTGCGATCAGCGGGAGAAAGAAATCGAGCGGGGTCGCCGGGTGAAGTATTGTTACGTCGCTTTCTTGAAAGGCTTCGTTTGCCAGGGGTTCAGAGCCCGGAGCGTTCAGCTCGCCTGTTTCTCGCGCCCGCTGTCGAGCCAGTTTGAGCTTACGCGGCATCAGCGGGTGCTTGTCGAGTGCTAGTAACAGTGTCGCTAACACAGAAAAAGCGGCATAAAAGCTCAACGGCACGGCACCGAAGAAGAACTCTAATCGACTCTTTTCAGTCGCTAGATAGGACACTCCGGCAACACCCAGGAATGCCTGGATGTAAATTGGCCAGGCGTTGAAGGCTAACAATATGGCGATTGGTGAAGATGTGGCATCGACAATTAGGGAGAGCTCCTCGTGCGAAACTCGCTCTTTATCGGCCAGCGGCTTGACCGTTGTTCCCACGAGCACCGAACTGATCGTGCCGCCTTGAAAGAAAATCACGCCCAGTAGCCATGCAACGAACTTGGCGGAGCGAGGGCCACGTACATAGTTCTTGGCCATGTATTCGGCAAAGGCTTGCGATGCTCCAGTTTTTGCCCAAACTCCCATGAGTCCACCCAGCAGCCATAGGTAGAGGATGAGAATCGTTGCCGCTGTGGTCGTGCTGATCGAGGGGATCAGAACGCCGCCAAGGATATCGAATTGCCCCATGAGCAGCGCGCCGACGACAATTCCTGCCAGCAATGAGGAAATCGGCTCCTTGGTTACCCAGCAGAGCCCGATTGTGATGATTGCGGGCAGGAACGACCACACGCCCCAATGCCGCTGGGACTCTATCTGAAAGAAACTACGTTCGCTCGCTCCGTTATCCTCAAAGCCCAACTGATTCAATGGCTCAGCCTCCCACCTTAGCTTTGAGTCGTTGAGCTCCTCTGGGGTTAGTTGAATCTCTTCCAACGGGATGGCGTCCTCGAGCGAACGGGGTTCGCCGTCGAAAGTGATGCTTTGTTTACCGTCTTCGTCGGTCTGTACTCCAAGTGGGGTGGTTTCTACCGTCCAAGTGGGTCCCCACATCTGGCCAACTAGCGCGGCGACGAGAGATGCCACAAGAAATACCGATAGCGTTCCGAAGTTGAGATTTCGGGCGGAAGCGGTCATTGCGAGTTTCTTTCATTGGCACTGCTGAGTGGCAGCTGGTTATAAAGGGCGATTGTATCGATCATTGATAAGTAGCTAGATTAGCGTGAAGTAGCTTTGCTCGCCTACACCGTCTCAAACGGCTTCAATTGCTATTCCCTTAGCCCGGACACGATATGCATTACTCAAAGTACCATGCCCTCGGCAACGATTACCTTGTGATTCGCCCCGAGGACCTGCCCGAGGAATTGACATCGGAGAGTATCCAGCGGATTTGCCATCGCAACTACGGGTTAGGCTCGGACGGGATTCTCTTAGGTCCCCTACCAAGCGGTTCTTGCCAGTTCGGCCTAAAGATATTCAACCCAGACGGCAGCGAAGCAGAGAAAAGCGGCAACGGGCTGCGGATATTCGCCCGATTTCTGTGGGACGAGCAGCTCGTAGCGCAAGAGCCTTTTACCGTCGAAACGGCTGGCGGCATGGTTACTTGTCAGGTCGGCGGTGCGGGCAAGAGCGTACAAGTCGAGATGGGGAAGGTTCGCTTCGATAGCGAAGCAATACCTGTTTCGGGTCCGCCGCGCGAAGTGCTCAACGAGAAAATGGAGATCGACGGCGCGACGTTCAAGTTTTGCGCGGCAACCGTTGGTAACCCGCACTGTGTAGTTCTTTCAGAGGCCCCCTCCGCTGCACAGGCTCATCGCTTTGGCCCATTGATTGAAGTCGACTCGCGATTCCCTGCACGCACGAATGTCCAGTTCATGCGAGTCATTGATCGCAATAGTATTCGCATTGAAATCTGGGAACGCGGCGCTGAGTACACGCTTGCTTCGGGGAGCAGCAGCACGGCCGCTGCAGGAGTGGCCCATCGGCTGGGTCTTTGCGATTCTAAAATCACAGTGCATATGCCAGGTGGGCAGCTGGCGATTGATTTCGATGCAGATTTCGCCGCTACCATGACCGGTCCTGTTACGAAGGTGAGCAACGGTGAGATGGCAGCAGAGTGCTTGGAGTGGCTGGCGAACCCAGACTCGCAATTTCTCGTCGTGGAAGACCACAATCCTTAATACCCTCGCATTCCATCGGTTTCGCGCAGAGTGCTCTCTACCTCGCGCAGACTCGCGCCAAAGTCTACTTAGAATTGTTGCCGTCTGTGTAGAATAGAGGTTGGTCGAGAGGCCGACTTATGAGAACAGATACCTAGCCGCTGACGTTTCTTGCGTGTTATTCCTCGCGAGAAACGATTCTGGTCGTGCGGCGAATTCTTAACGGAACCGATGAAGAGCATTTGGAAAAGTCTACTGCCGTCCGCACGTAAAAACGCGGAGCGCCCGGCCCGCGGCAAATCGCTGTCCTACGAACCTCTCGAGCCTCGCATTGCGCTGTCAGCGGCCGGCTTGGTAGATGTCGGTACACAGCCTGAGGGGGCCCTCTCCGGGAAGATCGTCTATACCCACGGCGGCCACGGCATCACCGGTGATTACCCAGATGCGGGGGATTGGAGCTTCCAGCGCCCCCTGCTGCTCAACATGATCGAAGATCTTGGCAATCAAGATCAGATGACATTCTTCAGCGAGTACTTGTTTCAAGCCGGAGCAACGGTCGTACCGCTGCGGCCTGTGGGTCACCAACCCAACGAAGTTGTCCTCGACAACGACGATACGGAGGTCACTTTCACAGGTGCATGGAGCGACAGTTCCTCCCCGATCTACTTCGGCGATCCAGGCGACGTGCCTTATCGATTTGCCAGCACCTCCGTCACCGAAACCGCCACGGCCAACTACCGGCCCGACATCCCAGAGGACGGCTTCTATCCAGTCTATTCCTGGACGCGTTATGGATCGGATCGCGCAAGCGATTTTCTCTATAAAATTAATCACTCCGGCGGTACTACGGAGGTGACGGTAGACCACACACGCGTGGGCAACGGTACCGTCTACTTGGGAACCTATCACTTCGAGGCCGGCACCGCGGGCTCAGTAGACATCAGCAACCGGTCGGACGACGCAGGAACTGTCGTGATTGCCGATATGATTCGCTTTGGTAACGGTGTGGGCGACGTCCAGCAAAGCGGTACCATCACTGGCCGGGATCGCACGGACGAAGCGGGCCTCTACTGGGTTGAGTGGCACGTTGACCATTCCCAAGGGATCTCCTCCAGTGAATATCGATCGTCCAGTGACGACCGAACCGCGACCGTCTCGCTCTCACCTCGCTACTCGGAATATATGAATCGCGAGCAGAGCGGTTCTCTCTCGGACCGCGTGTTTGTAAGCTTCCATTCCAATGCCGGATCGGGCAGCAACCGTGGAGTTTTAGGACTCTACAACAGCCCCTCAGGAGCGACTCCCAACCAGTTCCTGCTAGCCGATACGCTTGCTCGCGAAGTGAACGACGATCTCGTCGATCAGAATGGCGAGTTCGAGCACAACTGGTTCGATCGCGGTTCGATTGTCACGCTGGACCGCAGTGATATCGATTTCGGCGAGATCAACAACTCACGCATCAACAACGAGTTCGACGCCACGATCATCGAAACCGGTTTCCACGACAATGCCCAGGATGCCGACCTGTTACGTGACCCCAAGGTCCGGGACGCTCTGGCTCGTGCCACCTATCAGGGCACGGTGAAATACTTCAATAGCGTTGACGGTGGGGCTACTCCCGTCGTGATGCTTCCCGGTCGAATAAGTGAGCTAAGTGCCGAGGCAGTCGGCTCGGGCAGTGCCACGGTCTCCTGGAGCGCTCCGTTAGTAAGCGACGCTTATGGCGATGCACCCACAGGTTACATGGTTTACGGCTCGACCAACGGCTATGGCTTCGACGGAGGTACCTTCGTTGCCGGCGGAGCAACTACCAACCACACCTTTCACGGACTCGATCCGAACGAGGGAGCCTACTATTTCAAAGTGGCTGCCGTGAATGCGGGGGGAGAAGCACTTTCCTCCGAAGTGGTGGCTGTGCTGCCTAACGGTACCGACAAGAACATCCTGATCGTGAACGGCTTCGACCGACTCGAGAAATCGCAAAACCCTGTACAAGCTGGTGCGGATCGCGTGCGACCGCGCCAAAGTAATTCGTATGACTATGCTGCCCAGGTCGGTGCCGCCATCGAGGCGAACACGGAAGGTTTGGTCGTTGATACCGCCTCCAACGAGATGATTATTTCCGGCGACATACAGCTCACCGATTACGAGAGCGTCGTTTGGATTCTTGGCGAGGAATCTTCTGCCGACGACACCTTCAACTCGACAGAACAATCACTGGTGGCTAGCTTCCTGTCTGGCGGGGGCAAACTCTTCCTCTCTGGTTCGGAAGTCGCTTGGGATCTCGACGCCCTAAGCAATGGGGAGTCGTTTTATAATAACTCACTGCGTGCCAGCTACTCATCGGACGACGCGGGTACTTACAATGCTCAGGGGGTTACCGGCTCGATTTTCGAGGGGCTATCGCTGAGCTTCGACGACGGCTCGCAGTTCTATAACGTCGATTTTCCCGATGTCATTGCCCCCTCGGCAGGAGCGACCAGCGCCTTGAGCTATGTCGGCGGAACCGGCGGCACGGCAGCGGTGCAATACGATAGTGGCGCCTCAACCAAGGTGGTGAACTTTGGCTTTCCTTTTGAGACTATTGTCGACGAAGCCACCCGCAATGCCGTCTTCGGCCGCGTCCTTGATTTCTTCGAATATGACGTAACTCTCAGCGATGTCGAACTGATCCTCGACAACGACGACGGCCCTTCGGTCTACTCGGAAACAGGCAGTTGGACTACTTCCAGCAGCGCTGGTTTCAACGGCGGCACCTATCGCTTCGCGGTGGCAGGCACCGCAGCAACCGCCCAGTGGGATTTCAGCCTACCGTACGCGGGCGAAGGGGAAGTCTTTGCCCAGTACCTAAGCAGTTCTAACCGCACCACGGATACATCGTTCCAAATCGACACCGGCAACGGCGTTGAGTCCTCCAGTGTCGATCAGACAAGCAATAGCCTCATCTGGGTTTCGCTAGGAACGTTCGATTTCACAGCAGGCAATCACTCCGTGGTGCTGGATGCCGCGGCAAGTACCGGCGGATCGGTTGTCATCGCCGATGCCGTCAAAGTGGTGCTGACCGCCCCCTCCACCGACGACGCCGATTTCAATTCAGACAGCGCTGTGGACGGGCTGGATTTCCTTGCCTGGCAGCAAAGCTTCGGCACTACCTCGGGGGCCGACCTACCGCAGGGTGATGCCAACGCCGATGAAGCTGTTGACGCCGCGGATCTAGTCATCTGGAACACGCAATATGGCAGCACTACCGACTCCTCAGTTGCAGCTGTCGCTGCGGCTATGAGTCCCTCGTCTGCGAGCAAACTTACCACCGCAGATGCATCGGCCTTATCACAGGCAGCGACGCAGTTTTACTTAACTGGCAATTCATCCGGTAATGCTTCGCATCATGAATTGATCGCAGTCCATGAATTCTTTGCCGACTCCACCCTTCAGGACGGCCACCCTCGAGAGAGCGAAGTGTTCGAATCGGCCACTGGCCAAGCCCCCTCAATCCGGGTAATTCACGGCGTTGGAGCTTCAGTCTCTTCGCCTGAAGAAATTATTGACCAGGTGTTCGACCTTATCTCTGAAGCGGGTTTGCGATCCTCGGCGCTCTTTGTAAATTGACTCAACCTGAGGGTGTGGATCACCGAAGCGGCATGCCTAGGTTCACTATTCCTAGCGGGCTCCTATTGGGTGAAGTGGCAGGTATCGAGGTGTAAGAGACGCTGTAATAACGCTTTTTCTTGCACGAAAACCTGTGTTGCGCCACATAGTCGGAGATTCCCAGGCAGGCTTCAAAACTTGAGTTAATACTGCAAATGCCTGCGCAAATCGGAGGGTTTTATGCGCTCCAACAATTGGCGTTTTTGCATTTCCTTATTAACATAGGGTGAGAGGGTACTGCTAAACAATCTCATCGTTACGACCGCCATGGCTTAACAGTCACAAGAACTTGCGCCGCTGAATACCGAGCGGGCAAGTCTGTGCAACTTGGCGAGACACGTAGCTGAGCGTTTTCGGACTCTCCCGTGAATCAGCAACCATACGTCCGCCTCAAGGAAAGACTCATGAGTATGAGAATTATCAGAAGCAGCGTCCTTTGTACGCTTTTCGTCGCTCTGGCAGCCGGTACTGCATCGGCTCAACTCTACACAGAAGACTTCGACGATGGCAATGCGTCCACTCGCTGGACAGCACATGCAGGAGTTGGGGCTGCAGGGGCAGCGACTCCCATAGATACGAACTTTGACGCGGCACCATTTACTGGCGTTGATGGTGTTACCGACGATACTTCGGGCTTCGCATTCGACTACAGCACGGTTGGCATTCCTCTGGCTCCCAACTCCTCTAGCGCGACGACTGTCGGACTCAAATTGCAGTTTAATCTCTTTACTGGCCTCTTTGGAGGCTTCAGTGTTTCGCCAAACAGTCTGAACCTTACTGGCGATTATTCGATGACGTTCGATGCTTGGTCTAATACTATAAATTCTGGTGGAACGAACCTCTCGACGTTTGGTTTACTGACAGCCGGCACTTCAAGCAACGCCGTACTCAATACGGACGGCGTGTTCTTCAGTTACACGAGTGACGGAGGTTCGAGCGCTGACTACCGCGCTTACTCAGTCGATCAGTCGGATAGTTATAATTTGGCCGATAATGTGTCAGACCCTCCCGTGCCCGCCGAGCCCAATGCAACCCACTATGCTGTTGACGTCAATGGCGACCCCACACGCAATGCTCCCGGTGAATTGTATGGACAAGCTGTAGGCACGGCCAACGAAGCGCCTCAAGCAATGAAAGATGCACTTGCTCTCGCATGGCCACTAGCAGAAGCTCTCCCAGGACCGCTTCAATCGGGAGCTGCTGGCTTCGCTTGGCAGGAGCATGAGATTCGCAAAACGGGAGATTTGGTCGAATGGTACGTCAATGGTTTCAAGTTAATTGATGTTGATACCGCTCCCTTCAAAGAGGATCTGGGAGGCGGAAATATCTCTTTTGGCCACCAGGACGTTAATAATGGCTCCTCCGGTGTCGACGAAGCAGTGGACTTCCTGTTTACACTGATCGACAACATTGAAGTCAATGCAATCACCGCTGGTGCGGACAATGCTGACTTCGATGGTAGTGGCGTGGTTGATGGCGACGACTTCCTCACGTGGCAAGCTAACGACGGCGCTGTCGATGCCCTGCTCGCCGATGGTGACGCGAACAGCGATACATTCGTCAACGGAGACGACCTGACCATTTGGCAAGACCAGTACGGCCCTGTGCCTGCGTCTATTGGTGCAGTGCCTGAGCCAACCACGTTGGTAATTTCTCTGATTGGTCTCACTGCTCTTGCCGGTATCCGCCGGAGCCGACTCATTTAATCTCAAAAGCTTTCGATATTACAACTCAGGACCAACAACTCACTTCACCCTTGGATTTCACTGGAAAGGTTTTTGACTAATGAAGAAACATCTAACCCTGGCAGCCTCTGCGATGCTCGCAGTGCTTGTCTGCCAACCAGCCTTTGCCGGAGTCCTGTACTCCGAGGATTTCGACGTCGATAACACGGCTAACTGGACGGTAAACACCGGACCTACCGATGGGATCGCTGACTTCTTTTACGACTATTCAGCAATTGGAGTACCCGCCGCACCGGGTAGCGCAGGCACAGTTGGCCTGAAGATGACTGCTAACAATACCGACGGTGTATTTGGCGGATTGAGTGTTTCTCCAACCGGCGAGAGCTTCGCCGGCGACTATCAACTAAGTTTCAACATGTGGCAAAACTACGTCGGTCCAATTGGGCCTGGAGGCAGTGGTACGACACAAGTTTCGTACGCCGCAATTGGCACCTCAGGAAGCTCCGTCAACTACCCAGGCGTGATTGATAGCGCGCTGTTCGCCACCACCCTCGACGGTGGTTCGGCATCCGACGTACGTGTCTACTCTCCTGATGCGACAGGCTCTTACGCTGCTGGCGCTAACTACTTTGCTGGCAAGAATGGCAGCGACGCTTACTACAACCAGTTCGGTAGTGAAGCTGCCCCCGGAGATCAGTTGACTCTGTTCCCAGGTCAAACGGGCACGACCGATAGCGGTGAAACCAGCTTTGCCTGGAGAGAGGTCACGATCGATGTCGTTGGTGGTGTTGCTACATGGACAATCGATGGCTTGCCTATGGGCACGATCGATACCAATGGGCTGACCCTTGGGCTTGGTGGAAGCAATATCCTGTTCGGACACAGTGATACGAATAGCAGTACATCGTCCGACCCCAACAATTCGCTACTGAATGTTACGTTAATCGACAATGTCCTCGTCACTAGCATCCCTGAGCCTAGCTCCTTGCTGCTCTTGAGCCTCAGTGGCGTCGCACTCCTGCGTCGTCGACGATAATCTTTGACCGGCGGTGTCCAATGGGATGCCGAAGATTGTGTTGCAACATTGGCGGCTCAGGCCTGGCGTTCGGCCCGGTCTGAGTCGCTTTTTTTTGATACTCTTGTAGTAATATGAATTCGATCGAAACATGCCTGATGTCCCGTAGCGTCGTCAAGAATTCCTCCCGAGCGAATGCGTACCTCGCTCTGTAGCTACAACACTGATTGACCGTGCGCGAAACCGAGTAAAAGTTGCGTTTACGTGCATTGCCGATATTCCGGTAGCAGCTAATATTAAAGATGTAATATCCATATTGTCTTCACTTCCAGCGAGTTCCATCGTGCCTAAGTACAGCCCTCCAACAGCTCTTGGCCAACCACATCGTCGAGCTGGTTTTACCCTCGTCGAACTGCTAGTGGTGATCGCCATCATTGGTGTGCTCGTAGGCCTGTTGCTCCCAGCTGTGCAAGCAGCCCGCGAAGCGGCCCGCCGCGTTCAATGCCAAAACAATCTCAAGCAAATGGGTTTAGCTGCCCTGAGTCACGAAAGCGCACATGGTTTTTATCCAACGGGGGGCTGGACCTTCGATTGGGGACCGGATCCAGATCGCGGATTTGGAGAAGACCAACCAGCTGGCTGGGCTTACAGTCTACTTCCGTACATGGAATTGCAGAACTTACGTGACTTGGGAAGCGGTATGCCCTACGGATCTAGTCAGCGACAGGCTGCGCTGACTCAACTGCTGCAGACGCCAGTTCCCGCGTACCTCTGTCCTTCCCGTGGCACGCCAAATCTTGTGCTCACTATCTGGAATAGTCCGGTTAAGAATCTAGGGAGTTGGGTGGATACACTCGGCAAAACCGAGGGACTCTTTCGTACCGACTACGCAGCGAACTCCGGAACAACATTTTACTACGATGGTAGCATTTGGTTCGGCGGTGCGACATCAGCGCTCAACGGGGACTACTCAGGTGCCGAAGCTGGATACGAATCGAAGATCGCGGTATTACCGATAGATATCTGCGACTCGGTGCCAACAAGTGGGTCCCACCTCAACAAGATCAAACGCTGCCAGGATGGTATGTCATTCGTACGCAGCGAAGTTAAAGTGCAGCAAATTGAAGATGGTACCTCGAATACCTATCTGGTTGGAGAGAAACACATTAATCCCGATGAGTACGCGGGAGGGACAAGCACTAGCGACCCAGAGCTCTCGTTGAATACGAACCAAGCTGCCTATTGCGGTTACGAGTGGGACAACCAGAAAGTAGCCTGGAGCTTTCGCTGGGGCTCGGAGAGCACGCAAGAGGACTTTCAACCGAAAGGTGATACCATAGGAGACCCAGCAACCGAGCTATTTGGTAGCGCTCATCCTGGTGGTTTCCAGATGGTCTATGCTGATGGATCGGTTCACAACATCAGCTACGATGTCGATCCCTTCACGCATAGCTACTCAGCAAGCCGCAACGATGGAAGAGTCATTGCCGAGTAGAAGCAACCCGGGTGTCATTTGCTTTTTAGCTTGAAGATCACTTTCTTGTTCACGATTGCATAGTCGTCAGAAGAGACTTCTTGACCTAGGACAGTATCCGTGTTGTAGCGAGCTGGGATTGTTTCCTTGCCTGCTTCTACCTTCGAAACCCTGATCTTGTAGATACCCGCTTGCATCCCAGGAGGCGTGTCGGGCGTGGGCCGCTTCTCTTTAGGAACCCTCGGGGTGATATAACCCCCTAGATCGGTTTGTCCGGCCGTGGGCTGAACGGCATCTAGCATGAACTCCTCAGGTTCGAATACGATGTCTGCGTTCCCAAGCGGCTTGCCATCTAGTAGAAACGTTGCATTGAATCTCATGATGCCGATACGCATGTCTTCCCACGACTGCGCCCGCTCAGCCACTTCTTCCTCCGACACCTTCCCATCTTTGTCTTGATCCAAGTTCCTCAGCGCCGCCCTCAGACCGGGCGCATTCTCGAGCTCTTCGCTGCCAACGAATCCATCGCTGTTCGTGTCGTAGAGTTCCATCGCCTTAGCGGCAGAACCGCTTGGGCTATAGCTGGGTAGCGATAATGTTTCCGGGCCGCCACAGCCAGCCAGGACTAATGAAAGGGGGGCTAGGACAGCGTAGCACCAGCCACATGGTCTAGTTGGTGACATGAAGGATCTCTCTCAGGATGACGGTTTTTTGGACGAATTACTCCACGTTAGCCCACCGGACTACAAGCCGGAAGCGAACTGAGCGCAGGTAGTTCTCTGTTTCGCGCATTATACCTGAAATGCTAAATGCGATCAGCGCGTTACTGCTTGCTCACTTGTTTCTCTAATAACTCGCTGGCCCCGCCGATAACCTTCTCCCAGTTGAAGGCAGGCCCGGGGTCGATCTTATTGAGTTGCACGTGATAATGCCCTAATACGCCGCCGAAGTCCTGCCACTGCTCGTCAGTCAGCTTGTGGGGGATCAGCTGGCCTTGCTCGTCGGTGGGATACTTGCAGTCGAGCTTGGGGAAAATGCGGCACAGCGTTGCTGTGAGCTTGATGAGCGAGTCGTACTGCTGAGGCGTGAAGTCGTATTGAGTAAGCTCCCTTCCTTGAATGGTACCAACCACAGGTTCAGGGCGATCGGGCTGGCCCTGGAACGGATCCCTACGGAGCCCGAGATGCCCCAGGCTACGTGGCGGATGCAGGATCGTGCCTTCGGCCTTGTGCGAGTACCAGCGGTCAAGCACGGCTTTATTATCCCTGGGATACGCACCAATGCTGGCGATCTCGATACCAATTGACCTCGTATTAGAAATCGTCGCGTGCCAAGCGCGTTCCTTGAGGTCGAGCGTCTGGTAGATGGTGCCGTCGATATCGAGCATGAAGTGCACGCTCAGCCCACGATGATCGTGCAGAATCTTGAAGCACTGCTGGCTCACACCGCACACGTCGTAATGCATGACGAACTGGTCGACCACCTGTTCCAACAACGGCAGTGTCCAACCTCCGCCGCGTACCTGCTCAATCTGCTCTTTGGTGAGCTTGTCCTTTCGCAAGTTATAGCGATTGGGCGTGTCGAGCCCAGGATTCTGCAGCTTTGACTTTTCCCACGAGGAGCTTTCATACTCGCTAAATCGCCGTTCGACCCGGTAGGCGTCGTAGCCCTTGGGATCAGTCCACAGCACCACGGGAGCTGTTGTGTGAAAGAGCTGTCCGCACACCATAATCTCATCGCCGGTACGCACCAGCTTGTCACCAACTTCAGCGGCGATTGCCGTTGCTGGTAACCATGCCGCAAGCGCGGCAACTGCCAATGTGATAGTGAGGCTGACGCTAGGGAGGCTGTGTCTTAGTTGACTTCGAACGTCGCTCATTTTCATTATCGAACTCACTTTGTTTCTTGGACATCCAGAGGTTACCAACCACTTCTTCAAATATACCTCGCGCAAAGAGTTTCGCTAGGCTTAGCGATTGAGCAACCTTGAATACAATCTGAGTGCTTGAACTACGCGGCAAACGACATCCGACCCCAAGAGCTGCATGGACACCAGGGTAAGCTCCTGTGCCGGCGGCGGTGACAAAAGCCGCGCCAGCACCACGAATCACCGGTGCGGTGTTATCACCAATAAGTACAACGCCGATGCTCCAGTAATGGGATCAAAGAAATCCCCCGCACCGGAACCCACACCGCCACCATCATCAGCAGTCCAAGCAAGCACCTGGGTGAAAGACGGTGTGGCCCAGCCAGAGAGAAGCTGCGCGGCAACGGCAAGGATTGTGGAGGGAAAGCGGCGAAGATTCTTCAAAGAAGACTTAGTTACTACTGGAACCCCATTTTCATGAGAACTTTAGGCATGAGAACATCAGGATAGTGAGCGAACAGCTCATAGAGCCCCTCTGCAAGTCTGTCCCAGCAGCAAATCACTGAAGGAAGCCGACATAGGCTGGGAGCCCAGGGTGAAAAGTTCGTTGTGGAAATCCTAGTAACTTATGTCGACTTCTCCATACGCCCGCGTGGAGAGCGACTGGTACAGGGTGAAATCAATATCCTCGGACAAGAAATCGACATGGCCGTCGGCAAACACCATGTTGCAACCACCCGTGTGCTCGCTGCCGTATGGGATTTCGTTCTCGTACCTTGACTCCCGGCACTCGAACTCGAAATTAATGGGATTGATGGTGCTCCGTAAGATACGACTATAGGACAAGTCCCCGACGTTACGCCAGGATCGCCCGCCTACGTACCACTCGGGTTGACCCCCTTCGCAGGTATTGTAGCCAGGCGAGGAGATCCGGTTCCCGTGAACACTTTCACCCGCCAGGAAGGTGTTGGAGGAGCCGTCGGTGATCTCCGAAAATTTCGTGCTGCTGTTGGCGTAGAGGACGCCGTCATCAGCGACCCTGGAGGCGCCCCTGGCCGGGAGCAAAGTATCCCCGGTATTTGGCTGACCAAGTGGCGGCTGCGCTTCGCTGTGCCCGCGTCCGCCAAAACATCCATAGTAGTCTTTACGGTTGGTTTTCTCCCATTTGACCACGCTCGGACACATGAGCACGGAGATCTCTGCATTCTCGATTATGTCGCGTTCAGCAGCAGACAACGACCGAAAGAAATAGAGCCAACCGCCGTCGAAGTCAAAGTCGATCTGCTGCGAGACCGCCCCTTGTTCGTAGTAGGCCAGTGTGTGGTGAATGTTGCTCCAGCCGCGGCAGCCGTCTATGGGCATCAACCTGCAGACGCCTTCCCAATCGAGGGTCATCCCATCGGGGAAGTGGCCAGTGGCCGCCTCATAGTTGAGATGAGCCAGCCCCATTTGCTTGAGGTTGTTCGTGCATTGGCTACGGCGCGCCGCTTCACGCGCTGCCTGAACCGCAGGCAGCAAGAGACCAACCAGTACGCCGATAATGGCAATGACGACCAGAAGCTCGACCAGAGTGAACCCCCGACGTCGAACCGCATCTGCTCCGCGATCTGTATTCATCCAAGTAACCATTGTATGTCTCTCCATACTGTTATGCCCTGGCTGGTCGTTAGGGCTTCGTTTGCAACTCGAAATCAATCTCTCCACCGTCGTCACCCACTTCAGCTTCCAAGCCTGAAGTGGACACAATGGAGAACTTTTGCGGCACAAGCCAGGTAATCTGAGTCGACTGCTTGCCGGACTGCTGCGATTGGCCGGACTCTACCATGTTGCCAGCCAATTCATCTTCAAAACTCTTGTAGACAGGGCCTACTTCAGGAATCCGTTGCGAAGTGATCGTCACTCGATACTTCCCAGGTTTTGCCCCATCGTGCGATTGAAATGTCGTCAACTGGTAGCGGCCATCGCTTTTGATCTCTCCGCTGGCTGGTCGACCTGAACTGGGATGAAACTCAATGCGTCCCGTCGTGACTGGCTCCCCGTCGAGAGTGACGACCCCCGAGACTGGCGCCAGACCACGCGTGCCAGAACCACATCCTGCAGCACCAACTAGCAGACAGGCGGCGCACAATATAGACAGGCCTCGGTAAACTGATGAGTTGGACGAGAAGGCGAGAGGCATAGGGCAACGATTTTTTCGCATTTTCATGAAGCAAGTCGGAATCTGGTCTCCCGGATACACATTCAATCTAGGCTTATGAACATCGTTTAGTTCGCAATGAAAAGAGAGGAGAACAGAGCCAATGGATACCGTTACACGCCCATTTGGGCAACGCTAAGCTAGCTGGAAATGGCCGCCTGTAACTCGCGGTGGCGTCTCCCTGCGCCGAGGACGCCAATCAAAGCGAGCAAGAAACACCCTGGCTCAGGCACGGCGTTAATGCTCGCGTCTGTCGATGCAGGTCCTGTGAATTCTTGTTGCCAAGTCAGGAAATCTGAACCACTGACGTCCATATCAAGGTCGGCATCCCCCTGCGACTTCGCAGCGCTGCCAGTGAGGCCAAAGTTGGTGTCCCAAGCGGCCAAATCGGCTGCGTCGACGTCGCCATCCTCGTCAAAATCGGCCGTCGCAAACAGCAAGCCACCGATCACAGACAAGACTACGCTGTCCGCGTTGTACGCCAGATCCCAAGACAAGCCGCTACCTAATGGTGCGAGGGAAAGATCGACCGCCTTAAACTCTCCGTCAACACCGCTGCTGTTGCCTGTCTGCAACAGTGTGAAGCTGTCTCCAGACACGGGGCTATAGCCATCTAACTCAATGACCAGCTCGCCATTGCTAATACGGGCTTCGTCGGTCACCTGGATTATCGAATGGCTCGATCCCGTGATGACACTATGCAAGGTTGCCGTGCCGGGGCGTGTTATCCACAGAGGGCTGCCAAATACAACGCTACCAGTCGGCCCACCCACAACCTCTTGGTCAATCGCTTCTCCCATCACCAAGTCACCAACCGAAACCGTCGCATCAGGTCCTGTAATCTTCAAGGTGGCAGTAGAACTCGAACGTGAGCCTAAATTTATCCAGAGCGTCTGCACGACTGAGAACTCAGCGCTATCCTTAACATCTACTAAAGCTTCGCCTCCACTATATCGCCCGTTGCATGCCTGGCCGCAATACGTGATGGGGTATAAGTCTCCACCCGATAGGATCAGGCCATCTGTAGATATCAAGTCAGCATGCCCATTTGGAAAAACATGATCTTTGTTGCCTGGTACACTAAACGTTTGTGCTTGGCTATCAACCGTAAACTTGCCAGAGCCCTCCAGGGTGACGATGCTGCTGGACGGTCCAAAAGTGCCGTGACTTTCACGCGACAGATAACTCTGCATTCCGAAATCTGTCTCTGTCCCACCAGTAGCCGTGTTAAAAATATTGAATTCACCATTGTCTCGCACGGTAAGTGTCAGTTCCGACTTTTCGTTGTAGAGAGCATCCAAATTGAAGACTGCATTGTCCTCCACGACGATATCTGCTGTAGCTCCGTACCGAGCGCCGACATTGAAGTGACCATTCTGTACGGCAAATTGGCCGTTCGGGTCCGCTGGTCCGTGACTATTGCCAAGCGTCATCTCCGCATCGTTTGAGAGATTCATGCTCATATTACCCCCTCTGAGAGTGATGCCACCTGCCATGGATACCTGAGAAGTTCCATCCATGACAACCGTAATCGCAGGCAGACCCGTAGTGCCCTGAGCCACATCGGATGAGCTGCCGTTGGCAAATTGAAATCCTGCGAAGCTACGAAGCACGGCATCGTTGTGCATTTCCAGCCTGCCGGTCGTGCCAGGTACATTAGCGATCACTAAATCTTTCTCGCCTCCCGATCCTGGCCCATTGCCATCGACATTGCCGAACTGAAGATTTCCGCCATTGAGGATCAGCGTGCCCTCTGAGCCGGCATTAAGCCCCAGAACCGAACTGGCCGCGTCATAAACCGTCAGGGAGCCACTATCAATCTGCAGGGTACCGGAGGTATTCGGATCATCACCAAGGTGTAAGCCTTCCGTATCGATGTTAGCGTTGGGATCATCAAGAATCACCGTACCTCCGCCTCGAATCGCCGGTGCCCTGTTATTACCAATAGGAACAACGCCGTTGTCCCAGTTGTTGGGATCTAAGAAATCACCCGTGCCGGAGCCCGCACCGCCACCATTATCAGGACTCCAAATGCCAAACTGTGCGAAGGATGGTGTGGTCCGGCCAGAGAGGAGCAGCGCGAAAACGGCCAGGATTGTGTAGACAGCCCGGCTTGTGAAAGGTGAGCGGTGAAGACTCTTCAAAGAAGTCGACATATTCTTTGGACCCTACTTCATAAGAACATTAGGATAGTGAGCTAACTGCTTGATTGGCTCCACCGACGGTTTTGCCTTCACGGATCTACTCCCGCAGTAGACATCCGTGCTCCTATGCCGCAATTACGAAGAAATGTGGGAATAAACTTGTTTTTTTGGTATTAGAGTAGAAAAGGGAGCAGAAAAGGCTATTGCCACCGTCGCTGGAAACAACGAATTCTCTGCGTGCTAAGTCGCGGCGATGCAGGCAGCCGCGGGCTAAATTTGACATTCGGCTAAGTACTGCAGTAAGTGGTAGTGTCCGCCAGCCTGCGCACATTCATTTATTAGGGTCTGCCCTTGCTGGTAGGTCCTCTCCCCCAACTTCTCCGCTGCTGCGAAGTTAGGGTTGCCGTCAACAGGTTGCCCTCGCTTATAGAACGGGAGGTTGTGCAAGCGG
The DNA here is from genome assembly GCF_007741515.1 of Adhaeretor mobilis. Lineage (GTDB taxonomy): Bacteria > Planctomycetota > Planctomycetia > Pirellulales > Lacipirellulaceae > Adhaeretor > Adhaeretor mobilis. The sequence continues at coordinate 1,835,855 of NZ_CP036263.1, read as the reverse complement.
GACCAGGAATCGCTAGGCTCACCGAACGGCGATCGAGGCGACATGGAGAACGTCGATTCGGTTGCCTTGCCTCCTCTTCGGATTACTCTGCGCAACAACCAGCCTTGGCGATCACCTCATCAGATGGAATCCGTAGCGTCGAATCGAGATCTGGACATACTGCTGAAGGTTGATCTTTATGGATTGGGTCTCAGGAAATGCTTGACCGGAAAGTGCCACTAAACCCGCAACGCAATCGATACCCCAACCGGATGAGAAACTGAGCTCTCGCGGATGAAAGCAGTTCTGTTGAAGAATCTTATCTACACTCGGCAACATCGACCGAAGTGAGTAAACACTAGTTCTATATTTTTACAGATCTAGCCCGCCGACGGATCGAACCCGCCGACGGATGCCATGTAGACTATGAAGTGGATTGAGGACGACAATCAATCCTCTATGAATGCGACAATCTATTCGAACAGGATGTTTGCATAAGAAATGCAGTACAACAGGGTCTTCAATTGCATCCTACGAAGTCACACGCCTGCGTGTATTCAGCATTGTGGCGGCCAACGCCAGGGAAAGTAGGCACCCTGTTGTCGGTTCCGGCACCGACGCTGCTGCCGCCACCGAGCTAGCCAACGATGAAGGACTACCGTACTGCGCTCCCCAGGCGTCCAAGTCGAGACCATCCACGGTGCCGCTACCGTCTGCATCGCCATTGCTGTTGTCTGTTTGTCCGGCAAGGCCAAAGTTGTCCTGCCACGTGAGAAAGTCATTGCCATCGACGGTGCCGCTGCCGTCGAAATCAGCGTCTGCTGCAGTGCCTACAAGCTCGATCACTCCATCAAATAATGCTCCGTCGCTCGCCCTGCGATATTCGAATGAGAGCGAATCCGTATCACCTCCAACTTTGAACGCGTTGCCCAAAGTTTCAGTTCTATTCGCACCGAAGACAGAGCTACCTAGTAAGAACAACTCTGATAGGGCACCGTCGTCCGCACCTCCGGCTTCGTCCCACTTTTCACCCGTGCCGTTGCCGACGGTGGCGTCAGGATCAGGCCCATCGATGGCGTCAATCGCTTGGTCGCTGAAACTATTCCAACTGGCGAAATTCAAATCGTCGGTTGTGCTATCGATACTGTAGTAGTCGAAGTCTTGAGAAGTAGCGAAGTCGTTGACGATTTCTGTTAATCCCGTGCCGATATCAATGCGCGCTTTCAGCAAGTGAGGCTCCGTGTAGCGAACATCGTCAAACGAGTTGAACGCGCTAAATCCGGTTCCCACTGCTGGATCGCCGGTGAAGGAAAACGAGTCGATGGTCGCTCCAACACCTGTATCGACGACGCCAAAAAAGCCATTGACCGTCGAGTCAAAAGCAGGAACGGTACCGCCATTGGTACCCTCAAAGCTAAGGAAAGACCCGTCGCCGGCAGAATCGTAATTGTTGAACTCAAAGGCGAAAGCCGAAATGCCAGGAAGCAAACCAACCGTCACTGTCTCTTGGGGATTTGCACCGGCACCACCATCGAGGAAACGCATATTGACTACGACATTTCCGTTGATGTCAGCACCCGTACTAACGAAAGGAGAGACATCGATGATCGCGTTGTCATTGAAATTTGCATTCGCTGACAGCTGCAGCTGACCATTGGGGCTAGTCGCAGACCCGGTACCAAAAAAATCATCCTCAACCTGCCCTTCGAAGTCTTCCAGGAAAGTTGGACCGGATATCGCTGCTTGCCACGACGCCAGATCGGTAAAGGTTTGTATCACAGCCGACGAGGGGGTCGTCATCAGCATGGCTATCGCTACCGCAAGCAGAGCGACCCGAGAGTTAGTTCGATTCCGCTCTTTTTTCGTCCCTAGGCCGTGACGAATAGCTAGTTGTTTAATTCTATAATGCATGGAAGCTTCCTCTTTTTTGGGAAATCCCTAAGTGACAAAAACTAAATGAGGCAAGGTATGTTGAATGCAAATTAACAAGGCGTGTTGCGACGGTGTCGGACTGACACCAGCCCCAAACAACTGATGGCTAGCAGCATGCAGGTTCCCGGCTCAGGGACGCCGGCTATCATTGCTTCGAATGACAAGGGCGGATTCGTAGCCTCATAGGCAGCCTTGAAGATTGCGAAGTCCGCAACCCCGTTCACACCGCCAAAGTTCAAATCGCCCATTTGGTAAGCTTCGGCAGCCGATAGTGCTGAAAGGTCCGCGTTGAATCCGGCAACGAATATTGTCCAGTCGTCAACGGTTATCGAACCATCAAAATCCAGATCCGCGACGGCGAACTGTGAGCCACCGTTGCCAACGAAGTGAACGCTGGGACGTCGCGTCACACCACCGGCAAAACTCAACTCGACTTCGAGGTCTTCGGTGGGGCTCTTGATCCAGGTCCCACCGCCGGTGCTGAGCAGAACTTCCTGGCCGATGCTCAAATCACCGCCATCGCCAGCAACTACCGACTCACTCAAAAGGGACGTTGAGGTAGAGTCGATCATCCAATCATCGTCCATATCGACCGATCCATTCCCTGGGCCGGCAACATTGTCGTAGTTGTCGGTAATCGGTTTCCAGCCACTGGAATCCAACGCCCCCAAAGAGGAGGTGATGGAATACGACTCGAGCCCACTAAGTGCCTCGCCCGATGTGTTGATCAGTTTGATGTGACCTGAGTCGCGATCGACCTCCACGGTCAGTAGATCGGTTAGCGGATTGGTGGTCGTAAGTGCCAGACGTTCGATTGCGAAGAATTCGTCTGGATCAGCTACGGGGACTCCTTCTTGATCAAAGCTGCTTGATCCAAAGTTGTAGTTGGCGACAAACCGGATTGAGTTGCCATCGCGATCAGGCGAAACGAAACCTTGGGCCAAAGATTGGGATGGGTTTGTGCCGTCCTTGTAGAACACTTCATATCGGTTGTTCGTCTTGTCCAATTCCAGCACCATAAGGAACGGGTCAGTCTGCACGGTATTGAGAGTGACTGCAGGCACCAAGCTCGTTGAGCCGGCCCCTAAGGCACTTCCCTCAAGTTGCACGATAGGACCATCCCCCAGATCTCTACTGGTGATTTGCATTTGGGCAGTGACCGCATTTCCCGAGGTTACGGTGCTTCCGTCAACATTCTCGTCGATAAATCCGAAACGAATCTGTTCAGGATTATTGATTGCATCGGCTGCACGAATATCCCAACCCGACATCTCCGCAACAAAGTAGCGTTTGCCCGCTGCGATATCGGCGACGTCCAAGTAACTAGGTGCGAAGGAGTTACTGAACTTCCTGATATCAAAGACGCCATTGTTTACGAATGAGTCGACCAACGTGAATCCGCCCCCAGTGAATTCCCCAATGGACCACTGGTTAAACGGATTGGCCGTGTTAGCCACATCAAGCAATTCGGTGAAATTTGGGTCGTCGAATTCAAACGATTCCAAATCGGCGCCGAGGGTAGGCTTCGCACTCCAAGACAACAGTGCGACTGCCGCGAGTGTCATGATCGCTAGGCTAGGTTTTCTGCACATGATCTCATTCTCCAACACAAGATGGTTGATTATTCAAAATAAATCTGTTTCGTCTGAGGCAAGCGGTCAGAGCTAGGGTGGCCAAGAGAAGCGAAGTGGGCTCAGGCACTTGTACGAACAGTGCCTCGAATCCGGCCAAACCGAATGCCTCGATATAGGCGTCTTTAAACAAGCCGAAGTCAGCAGCGTTATTCAGACCATCGCCGTCAAGGTCGCCTGCTTGGTAGGCCTCAAGCGATGTCAATCCGCTCAAGTCAGTTCCTGAGCCAGCCAGGAATTGCTGCCAGTCGAGGTGGTCGAGTTGGCTGTCATTATTCAGGTCTGCAAACAGTGGAACCTCGATATCGATCGTATAGAAGCCAAGACTGCCATAGTCGTCAAAATGTCCGGGGCCTGCGTCTCCTTCGACCGAGATAACATAACTGCCCGCTTCTAGGATCATATTCAGTGGAGCGTTCACGGTGACCGTCGGATCGACCACGGCCACTACCGCTCCGCTACCATCGTAAAGCGTCAACTTCACGTCGAGATTTGGATCTTGACCGAAGCCTCTGACATCGATCGATACCTCGCCAGGAGCGGAAGTGAACTGAAAGAAATCCACGTCGGTTTGCTGTTCGATGATTCCCCACTCAAAAATCGAACTATTCACCTCGTTCAACACGTGAGGGCTTGTAACACTTGTCGGGTAGTCGTCGCTTCGGAAGCCAAACCCTCGACTGGTAAGAAAGTCAATATCGTCGGCAAAATTTGTCGCTCCGGTGTAGTTGCCATCGCTCCATTGAGTGACGTTCGCTTGAAAGGGAGATCCCATAATCGGCCCCCAACTCGTAGAGCCAGAGCCTGTGCCGTCGTAGGTTTCGTCTGCGCCGCCGCTGATCCCGTCATGCGTCAGACCAAAGGTGTGGGCGGCCTCATGGGAAGCCGTCATACCCGCTTTACGATTTCCTTTGTTAAAGACAAACACAGGATTGTCACCAGCGTCGTCGAATCCGGCTGAACCCGAGTTGCCACCAATGCCTACGCCAAACCCAGCCGTCGGTTGGGTCATCACCACCCGCACTCCCCAGGTGGTGTCCGCGCCACCTGAATTCTGCAGCGCTCCAGCGCCAGGAAATTCAGTGGTCACATTGACATTGAAAGGCAGGAAATCTTCGGCAACGTTTTGAAAGATCTTCTGAATCTCTTCGAGTTCGCCGTCGGAAAAAACCGTGTCATCTCCGTCCTGATCGTAAGCGGGAAACACGATGTTGTGTCCCCACGAGTTACTGACGCTGTGATAGCCGGTGAAGTCGAGATAGATGGTCTTGGACGCTGTGGTACTACTATCGAGATTGAAGGTGTCGGCAAGCGCATAGGGTGCCTGAGCCGTGTCGTCCCCCAAATCGAGAACGCCATCGATGTACGCCGGGAACTGAGACGTGCCAAAGGCAGTCGTCGCCCGCCCAGCCAGCAGTATGGCTAGAAACAGAAATAGGAACGTAGAACGGACAGTTCTGCGCATGGTACAAACTTCCCAAAAGGCCTGCAGTTGTGTCAAAACTTCCCCCGTCTGGGAAGGAGTTCGGAGAGACCAGCAGCGGCCATTGCTCTGATTACTTTGTTGGCGGTGGAGAGAGGTTTTGAAACTACGAGTCATACAATTCATGTGTGTCAAAAGTCCGGGGCTTCGCAATACTGGGCGAAGCCCCGGAATCGTCCTGAGATCAGCTTATCTACGACCAATGCAATGTCGCAGTTGCCGCCAGACTGCTGCCCCGAACACCATCAGGTCAGCTAAACGACCTCAGCAAATCAATACTCATCTTCGTCGCGTGCCGAGAACGGTGAGTCCAAACAAGCTAAGCAGTGCCAGGCTGGTTGGCTCTGGAATTGCTGTGCCGTATCGAACATCGTCGAATGACATGAACGCGCTCGTCCCAGCACCGCCTGCATCGTGACCAGTCAGCGTGAACGATGAGATGGTCGCTCCAACGCCGGTATCGACAACACCATAGAAGCCGGTACCTGTGCTAAATACTGGCCCTGTTGCGCCGTTGGTTCCTGCAAAGCTAAGCTCTGCCCCATCGCCTTGAGTATCGTAGTTGTTGTAATCAAAAGCGAATGCCGATAATCCAGCAGGCAAGGTGACCGTCACCGAATCGGGTGGAGTCGAAGTGTGTGAAAGGAAACGCATACTGACGATGGCGCTTCCGTTGATTCCGGCACCAATAGATTCATAGTTTCCGAGTCCGTCTGCGACATCGATAAACGCATTGATTGTGAAGGTAGATTCCTCAACAGCAGACAACCCAAGATCGCCGTTCGGGCTGGTTATGGCCGTAAACGTGAAGTCATCATCAGCTGTCGCACCTTCAAAATCCTCCAGTGACGAACTGGCGACTGCTGCCTGCCAAGAAGGCAAATCGGTAAATGTCAGCACAGCGGCGGACGTTGGCATCGCCATTGACGCTAGAACGGCAATCGCTAGCAGCACGCCTGGGGCGTTTGCTCGCTTCGAATTTCTTTTCTTCATTAGACTTTCTCCCTTTTCACAAAAAAACGTAACTCACGATGCAACGCGCATCACTATGTACAGTTATGCCGGCCGCCTACATGCCATGATTTCACGGAACTCTCTTACTGTCAAACTATATTTCTGTGGTGACACCACAATCCGACAATCTTGCGCGGAGCCGTAGGGCTGGTAGAGAAAGCATGGCTTCAATCGGCCCTTCTTCGCAGGTGAAGAGCCGCAAAGCCGACCGCTCCAAGTAGTAGAGTACTTGCTGGTTCCGGCACTGGGATCACGCCAATTGGTATTGGCGGTGCGGCTACGCCATACCGAACATCGTCGAACGAGCCGAATGCGCTATTCCCGATGCCTGTTGCTGGATCGCCCGTGAATGAGAACGATGCTATCGACGCCTCGGAGCCCGTATCGATCACACCGAAAAAACCATCAGCTGAGGAGTCAAAATCGACAACCCTTTGGCCGTTGGTTCCAGCAAAGCTAAGGAACGTTCCATCGCCTTGAAAATCGTAATTGTTGTACTCGAATGCGAACGCTGTGATGCCGGCAGGTAAGGTCACAATGACGGATTCTTGAGAATTGGTACCTTTTCCATTATCGATCGAGCGCATGTTGATAACGACATTTCCATTGATTCCTGCGCCGGAACTGAGGAAAGGAGAAGCATCGATCGATGCCTGGTCAAGCAAGTTGGCGTTGGCGAACAACCCAAGATCGCCGTTGGGGCTGGTTCGCGGCAGGTAGGCAAGTCCAAACAAACTATCGGAGGGTGCGCCTTCAAAATCTTCCAGCGTGGAGGATGAAACCGCTCCTTGCCACGCAGCCAAGTCGGTAAAGGTTTCGATCGCGGCATAGGAAGGCATAGCCAATAGCGCGACTCCCGCAATCGCCAGGAGGGCGGCCGGAACGCTCTTACGGATGATCGTTTTGTAGATCATTTCCCTCTCCCTAGCTTACTTGGCAGCAAATTCCTTCGCCCGAACTGCCGGCTGGGAATGAGCCCACAGAACAAGAGAACCAGCGAACTTGGTTCTGGGACAGCGGCGGCACTCGCCAAGCCACTTGCAGAGCTGCCAAAATGGTTCTTCCAGATGGGAAGATCATCGCCGTTGACCAGGGTGTCGCCGTTCGCATCGCCATCGGTGATTGTCGCTCCAGAAGAGAGCCCGAAGCCGCGTTGCCAGGTGAGGAAATCGCTCCCATCGGTTGCGCCGTCTCCGTTGAAATCGCCCGGCTGTTGTGCGAGGTAGGCCCCGTAGAAATCTCTCATCGCGATTGCCAGATCAGCAGCCGTGGCCTCCCAAGCGCTCCCACCTCGATAGTCAATTCCGAACTCCAGTTGGATCGCATCCATGCCGCTCGCTTGATGGCTTCCGTACGCTTGTACCGTGTATCCACCGTTGTACCCTGGAACCTCGACTTGATCGGCAAACGGAATACTGGCGTCCGGATCTACGGAATAGCCTAGTGCATCCAGCGATCCGAGGATGCTATTGGGGCCGTTCAAGGAAGGATCAGAGCCGAATTCCTGGATCAAGTCAGAGGCTGTCAATCCATCCTTCGTGCCTCGCAAGATGTCACCCGGCTGCGCGGATTGACCGTGGATATCTAGCAGCAGTCCGCGCCCATATTGGGATTGGATATCGTCGATAAACCCCTGGACGGCATCGTGATAGAAGTCGTAAAAAGGCTCAGCCGCTGGGTTGCTAAAAGCATTGTTGGGGCTAGCCGCTTTGTCTCGATTGAGATCAATGTATTCGCGGTGCCCTTGGGCAACGATCAGGTAAGGTCGCTTACCCGTCAGAGCAAAGAAGTCGTCACTTGCCTGCGGTGCAAGCAGGCGTGTATTGGTATCGAGCACGCAAGTCTCGCTGCCCGTGCAGGATCGCGGAGGGAACGGATAGCTAAGCGTTCCACCGTGCGGCGCCGTCAGAAGAATGGGCACATCGCCCGGCACGATGGTGAAATAGCTTGAAGGCGGCAGCTGCGCAACAGCCTCCCCCCCCGCCACGAGCAAAATCGTGACGCTAAGAATCCAGAACCGCATCACAAGACCGCCCTTACTCGGGATTTCCCGTTTGGGGCTGCTCAGTGCGATTCCATTTACGCCGCAGGCCGGTTACACCTAAGCCCAGTGTGGATACTAAGCCCAGAAAAGCGAACGCGGAGGGCTCAGGGACTGCGGCGACGCCGTATCGAACATCGTCGAATGAGCCAAACGAGGTAGTGCCACCGCCTGCTTCAAGCGTTCCGTCAGCTGCCGCAAAACGGAGTGTTGAAATCGTTCCAGTATCGCTCACCAATCCGAAGAAACCGGGCCCCGTACCTGTACCGCCTCCTGGGATATTGCTAGAGTCGGCGGGGTCGAAATAGCGTGGGTCCTCTGCGTCAAAATCAGAAACGGCAACACCATCGACACTGAGCAAAGTCGGATCACCGACACTATCGCCATTTCGATAAATAAATGAAACTGCCGAAATTCCAGCTGGAAAAGTCACCTCGACATACTCGTCACCATGATTGAGAAAATTGATATCGACCACAACATTTCCGTTGATACCACCTCTAACATTAGTGAAATCTCGGACGTCAATTTGTCCATTGTTTATTTCAGCACTGCCGGCAGAGCTTGCGGCGTTTGAGGAAAATATCAGGTCATCGAATTCACCGAATGTGACATCCGAAAAGCCAAAATTTAGATCCTCTGCCCCTCCGTTATCGTCGCCGTCGTTGCCGATATCCGCACTCTCAAAGTCTTCCAGAGTCGAGCTAGAGACTGCTGCCAGCCACGATGATTCAGTGGTATAAGTGACGAGTACTGCATCAGCAGGACGCGAGAGCAGCACCATGCTAGTGAGCATCGCCGCTAGGCACAGCCAGGCGGTCTTGAGATCGGCGGTCTTAAGAATCATCGTTGAATCCCTCTGATCAACTTAGGTTTTCGTGTGCGACATAGCGTTCCCGTACGGGCACAATACTAGCGCTGACATTCACGATATCATTGACGCCCCCCTGCCGTCAAACTATATTGTTATGGTGGCACCACGAATTGCTTCCTGCCATCAAATCGGCATCTTCTCAAGGAAATCATGGGCATGAACGACTCATCTGACGACGGAATCGATGCCGAATCGCTGGGCAGGAAGATTCGCGGTGCTCTCCACCGAACAGGCGAGACCCCCAAGTGGCTGGCAGCGCAATCTGGCATTGGCGTCAGTACCGTCTATTCCATCTTGAATGGCCATCAGCTGCCGTCGCTCGATAAGATCCGGCAGCTCTGCCGGGTGCTCAATTTGTCTGTCGACTGGCTACTCGACATCGAGAGCGATTCCTTCTATCTCCGGCCCGAGCTAGGGCACGAGAGCCAAAGCTATGCCGACCTCGAGGAGTTTTGGCTGAGCCAGGGAAACGGCGAGCGGCTGAGCGTGTCGCGCGGGTTTTCGATCGTTCACCAGCCGATTGGCTTGCGAGAGCAAGTGCTCAAGCGGATCTATGAATTGCCCAAGAAGCAAATCAACGTCTCACTCGACGCATTCATTCATCGCCGGCAAGCCATTGACGAGTATGAGCGACGGCGACTCGAAGTGGTTGTCAAAGAAGAGGTTGAGGACTTTATCCTCCAGCGTCCACCATGGGATCGACTGGATTTCGAGCTCATTAAAGAGTTTGTCGAAGCAATCATCACGCGGCTTCGGGAGGATCAGATCGGCTTTGAGCTGACACTCATCCCGCGACAGCTCTTTCTTGTCAACTACGAGATTCTCAACCGCGAAATCATCGTCTTTGACTTAGGGCATATCTTCATGAGGCAAAGCCACGCCAACCTCGTGCAGCATTTCATTCGCGAAATCCAGAGCTTCCGTAGCCACCCTGATGCCCTCGACGAGCGCCGCAAAGTCATCCGGTTTCTCCAAAAGACCCTGGCTAAAGCAGGATCGCAGCTCAATTCGGTACCCATTGCCGACGAGTGCGGTTCGTCAGCCTAGTCGGGACCTGAATAGCAGCACTGCAAATAACCTGCTCCCTTAGAGGCGAGAAAGCAGCTCTGGGAGAGGGCCAATATCCGAATCTTGGTATCTCCATAAGAATATGGCTTGCCCATACAATCATCGCTCAAATACAATTGGAGATAAGGTCGTACCACCGGCGACATTGATCGAGTGGTATAGGTTCCAGACTACTTCAGCAAGCTTCTTCAGCGAGCGAAGCTACTACGATACAAATCCCAGGCGGGGAGTGCGAGTTTAATGACACCCACGGCAGCCGAACTTGTGCAGACGTGCAATTCTCTGATCGAGGTTCCTTCGATCGACGGAGATCGGGCGGCACTTCAAGAAGTGGTGCGACGAATCCGCGAGTTTTTTCACGACGTTCCCGTGGAAGTGCACGAGGAAGAATTTGGCGGATATCCTTCTATCGTCATCACAACTTGCGCATCGAAGTCTCCCAAGATCATGCTGCACGGCCACGTCGATGTGGTGCCCGGCAAGCCAGAGCAATTCCGCCCAGAAGTCACCGACGAACGTCTTCATGGGCGCGGGGCTGTGGACATGAAAGGGTTCGTGGCCGTAGCGATGCATGTCATCCGTGATTTGGCCCTTAGCCCGTATCCTCCAAGCGTGGGCTTGATGATCAACACCGACGAGGAGGTGGGCGGTCGATGTGGCGCGAAACACTTGGTCCAACAAGGGTGGTCCGCTGAGCAACTTATCAATGGAGATGGTGGCTACGGCGACGCTGTCACCTTTGCGCAAAAAGGGATCATTCAGCTCACCGTCGAGGCACTCGTTGAGCCAGGTTTGCGTTACGCTCCTTGGAACGGTTTAGGGGCTGCAGACGTCTTGTTGCGTACCGTGAGTGAAGGTTTGCAACAACTGTGCCCTCAACAAAATGAGCTCGCCGAAGAAAGCAACTGGGGTTCGACTGCCTGTGTTTTATCTGTCGAAACGAAGGAAAATGGTAGTCTCCCTCCGCGGAAAGCGAGCGCGTCGATCCGTGTTTATTGGGCTGACGATCACACCGGGGCAGAGGTCATCGAGTTAGCACGCAAGGCGTTTCAACCGCTCAAAGTTACGGGCAGAGTCGATGCGGAACGTGTCTACCTTTCGCCTAGCGATCCCGATCTATTGCATCTTCGCGATCTGTGGCAGCGACAATTGGGGCGACCTATTGGTATCCGCGCCGATAATGGCTCGTCCGACGCCAAGTGGTTTGCGCCACTGGGAATCCCAATACTCATCCTGCGGATGCCCGGCTGCGGAGCCCATACCGACAATGAATGGCTGGACGTTACGGCGTTGAAGCCGATGTATCAAACGTTGCACCAATACATTACCGAGAAATCTGGTGAAGCGCAGGAAAGCGATCTTGCCGCCCCAGTCATTCTTGAACAGCCGTGATGAAGAATCATGCTCCAGCCTCCATCGTCATCCAACACCGTCACACCCTATCGTGAGGTGACGCTGGCCGCGATCGTCTCGGGTGTATTGATCGGAGTGGGAATGACCGCGACGTTTACGTACGCGGGCATGACATTGGGATTCTCCACGAGCGGCTCGACGGTGGCAGCCATTCTTGGCTGGGGAGTCTTGCGCGGGTTGCTACGTCGCGGAACGATCGTTGAGAACAACATTGTCCAAACCATTGCCTCGAGTCTCAACACGACAGCGGGCGGTGTCGTCTTCACCGTTCCGGTTCTGCTGCTCCTGCCCGATGTGGAATTCAATTTCTGGCAAGTTACTGCGGCATGCGTGGCTGGAGCAATTCTCGGTGTCGGATTTGTGATCCCCATTCGCAAACAAATGATCGACATCGAGCGACTACTGTTCCCCAGTGGCACGGCCGTGGCGACGATTCTGCGCTCGCCAACCGAAGGAATTGCCAAAGCACGTCTCATGCTTTTTGGAGCACTCTTTTCCGCCCTGGTTCTTGTCCTCAAGAACATGGACAAATTCCCCGGCATCAGCAAGTCGTTGCCCGGTACGGTTGATCTTGGAAGCTGGTTGCATCTGCCACCGTACATTGCAATGACCGTGTCGTTGTCGCTTTTTGCAGTGGGCATTGGTTTTATTGCTGGGCGAAACGGGCTGTTTGTTCTTGCCGGGGGTGCAGTCTCCTATTGGGTCATCACCCCACTAGTCGTTGCTTTCGGTTGGGGGCCCGCAAGCGGCGCCTTCGATCCAGCTACGGTTGGCGACATGATTCACTCTGAGACGACACGCCCACTTGGGATAGGTATGTTGCTGGGGGGCGCATTGATGGGCGTCGTGTTGACGTTTCCCGCGATCAAGGCGGCACTCTCGAGTTTGAAGAGCACACCCTCGCAGCGTAACGGCGACAGAGAGGGAGCCGTTGCAGGCGAACGTGAAGAAATGCCAATCGGAGTGCTATATACCTCCGTCGCATTGGCACTCGTCGTACTATTCTTTGTGACGCTGTCAGGATTGGGATTAGGCGAAGATCCGATCGCTGCAATAGTTCGCTCGCTCGTCGTCGCGATTATTGGTTCGCTATGGCTCTGGTTTTCCGGTGTCATTATTGCTCAGGCAACCGGCATGACTGACTGGACTCCGCTTTCTGGATTGGCTCTGCTGGCGGTGGTCGTCCTGTTGTACTTGACGGGAAAATCCGTAGTGCCTGCTATCGTGGTAGGTGCGGCCATCAGTGTGGCCTGTTCGCTGAGCGCCGATATGATGCAGGACCTCAAGACCGGACAATTGGTTGGCAGTCGACCGGCAAGCCAACAGCTGGTGCAACTTGTTTTCTGTGGGCTTGGTCCGCTTGTCGCCATGAGTGTCATGATGCTGATCTGGAAAACGGGCCCCGGTGGACAGGGCGGATTTGGTCCAGGGACGGATATCGCTGTGCCTCAGGCAGATGCGCTGCGAGCCGTTATCGAACAGGTTCGTACCGGGCAAATGGATTGGGTCCGCTATGGATCTGGAGCGATGGTGGGAGGATTGCTCTCGCTGAGCGGACTACCCGGTCTTGGAGTGATCGTCGGCATCTCCATGTACTTAGGGCTCAGTATCATTCTTCCTTACGGTGTTGGCGCCGTTGCCAGAGAGACGCTTCAACGAGCGAAGGGAATCGAGTGGTGTGAAGCCAAAGGGATTCCCTTGGCCGTGGGACTCATTGTCGGAGATGGACTAACAACACTATTATTTGCGTTGTTAACGGTATTGGGAGTACTCGAATGAACTCACCAATCGCCAGTTACGTTTTGATGACCGTTGGTGCCGTATTGGCGCTGGTCCTAGCGGCAGGTCCGCTTGCTACGTCGCTTGTTTTCCAATTGCTTTTTGGGGCTGCCCTTCTTCTGCTTACTTTCGGCGTGGTGATGCGACGCCTCAGTGCACGGAAGGACGCTTTGGCGGGATCGGCCGACGGAGAAATTCGCCAGGCCTTGGAGGCACTCAAGTCACTTCACCTTGCCTTACAGCAGACGGTCAGCGAGTGTATTTCCATCGAGGACATGACACGATTCCACGGTTTGGTTCAAGCGGCGACACAGCCGCCAGCTAGAGACTTTCTCCGGTTTCGGCAATCGCTTCTCGATGCCTACGGGTTCAAATTTTTCGCAGAGTTGATGATACACTTCGCCAGTGTCGAGCGAGCAATGAACCGGACTCTCTCGGCGTCGGCAGACGGTGCCGGCGAAGAAGCTCGAGCCTGTTTACTACAAGCCAGTCAGCGAATGGAGCATTGTCTGGCAGCTTTGCACAGATTCAAAGGTCTCACATGATACGAATTAAGTCTCACTCAACTCTCTTGCTTGCTACCTTCTGCGTGTGCTTGGTGCTGGGAGAACCTCTGCGGGCGCAAGAGGACGTCGACTCGCACAGTTTCAACTCGGTTGAAATGGCCCCCTTGAGTGCCCTGCAGTTAGGGGATGCTGCGCTCGTGGCTCCCGAGGTACTCAAGAGCCTAGCGGTCCAGCCAGGTCAGGCCGCTGAATTGTCTCGCGGAGAAAAACGCATCGAGGTGGTTCTTTATCCAATCAATCGGGCCAAGGAACAGGTCTCAATCAAGAAATCATTGAGAGACCGCCTGGGAGTCGAACCGGGCAAAGCAAACATTTCGCTGCGCCTATTGGATCTAAGCGAACGCACCTTAGAGCCCATCAGAACTGATATCCGCATTGAAGCTCACGCAGGTTCGTCAGAACAGTGGCCTGGAATTGCCATGGGGGCACCCCATGGCGATTGTGACATGTACACCGGTGAAATTGTTGAAGCGGTAACCCAATCTCGCAAAGTTCCGTCAGTCTGCGCCTACGGTTCGCGGAATAGTTTTCTCGGGCGATGGATCGATGTCAACCGCCCGCTGCAGCGTCGACCGAATGAGTCTTCTTTCGGGATCTTGCCCTACCGAGACTGGACTACCGAAGCCGCATCCATCTTTTCTGAGTTTCAGGAAAACGTATTACGCGTCGGCCGGCAACCAGATCTGGCAGAAGGGACCGTTCCGCTCAAACTGTACCTCGACTTTCACGGACACGACCTTACCGTTAAATCTGATGCGGGTGAGAGCATTTACCGCAATGTCTTCGAATGCATGGCCCGTGGCTTTAGCCAGGAAGAAGTGCGTTTGCTCAAAGCGGCTTTTGATCAGTGCGTGTCCGAAGAATACGGCGATGCTGCTCCACCAAGTTACTGGGGGAACCTCCCAGAAGATCGCGAGTATGAGGTTGCAGGGATTCCAACGAGTTTCTTTTACTCGGGCTCGGGTGCCAGAGTTTATGGCGTCCTAGCCAGCGATGTTGCTAGCCGCGGAATTCACATTGAGTCTCCAGATTCCATGAGAATCAATCCCTCGGTTCGACCTCGGACATCACAAGTACTAGGCAACTTCATGCAAGTCATACGAGATGACATCCTGACGGCTAGTCTCAGTCGACAAACCGTGACTCCTCCTGAAGCAGCTGCTGAGAATGACTCGGACCAATGGGTCACGGTGCCCACAGGCGAATTTGCTATGGGCGCGCCCGAAGGAGACGAGGGGTGGAGCATCGAACGACCGCAACATTGGGTCAATCTGAGTGCCTATGAGATGAGGACAACCGAGGTCACATGCGGCGAATTCGCTGCGTTCGTCAATCGATCGCTCGCTACTGGCCAAGCTGAGATTCGAGACGCGAGAGTACTTAGCAAAACCGATGGAAAGCTCTGGTGTGTGTTATGGCCTCAAGGTGTGCTGTCCATGCTCCAACAGGAAGCCAATCGAGTCACCTGGAGAAGTGGCCGTCAGCACCATCCCGTCAATTACGTTACCTGGCATGGCGCGATGGCGATGGCGAAAGCCAACAACGCATCACTGCCGAGTGAAGCCCAATGGGAAAAGGCCGCGGGGTGGGAAGCAGAAACTAGCCGGCCGTTCCGCACAGGGCTCTCGATGCCAGGCTTCCGGTCGACTGTTCAAGCGTCGTTGATGAACAGCGGGCATATTTCGGAAAATTACGTTCCGCCTTCGACATGTCCTGTTGGCTCTTTTGCTAAAAGCAAGTCGCCCGTCGGTTGCTACGACATGTCGGGAAACGTCTGGGAGTGGACCACGGATTGGCTTGCTGGTTACCCCGAAGCGGGTAACGAGTTGCATGATCCGACCGGCCCCTCCGATGGGTCGATGAAGGTCATTCGAGGGGGGGGCTGGGATACTGAACGTTCTACAGCAACCCCTTCATTCCGCTTGGGTGTTAGTCCAGATCAAGCATTGCCAAACGTAGGATTTCGTTTGTCACGTTCTCAAGGAGATCGTTAGAGCATTCTTCCGCAATAGCCACTGCAGGCAGTAAGAGATCAGCAAGGGGACTTTGGCCAGATGTGTGTCGGGCTGTTGTCGAGGAGGAGCTGTCACGGGCGCATCTGTGTGAGCTCGAATAACCAACGCCGCGACAAGTGCCGTCAAGAATACCAACACGTTGGGCTTGTGAGCTTTCTCACGATCCACGGCATCGCAGCTGATTCCTCACTTTCCGCGCTGGCGTGAGTAACCCCAGGAATCGCTTCAGACCTACGATTCCCCACGGTAAAGAATGCCATTATCGACGGCGACGTCTTGTCTGTTTCTGTTTCTTCAAATCAAAGTCCAGATCATCGCGATCGCCTGAGATTTCTACCGTCAACGTCGAGCGAGCATTGTAAACCTCGGGGATGTACTGCTCCATCTGATCCATCATTTCCGTGCTACCCTCGTCGGCCTCGATCTTACGTCCGCTGGGGCGATCGGCGTAGATGACGACTTTGTAAGTTCCTTCGGTAGGACCTTCGTATTGAGGAACACTGTACTGGCCGTCGACAACATCAGTACCCGCCGGCTCAACTGTGCCAGGTTTCGTGGAAACGAAGCCAATGTTCCCATTGGTTACCGGCTGGCCGTCGAAAGTGACTTTGCCGCTGATGGCAAACCGACCCTCGGCACCGTCACCACCGCATCCGATCAGCGGACAAACGGCCATGACTACGGTTAGAAACTTTGCTGAAAGAAGAAGCCTATCGCACACCATAAAGTTTTGACCATTTGCCAAGCTAAAAAATTAGAACTGGCCAGAAGAGGCGATTTCCTCACCATCAGGGGTGGCTAGGGCATGCCATACGTCGCGGTCGATCGAATCGTTGATGAAGCGAGTGGAGGCGTCCGCCATGGCCAAGTTGACGCCACCCGGGTGGTAGCTGCGCGCGAGTTGCTGCCAGACACCGCTCCAGTTACCCGCCGAGGTTCCTCGGCAGGGAGAAATTTCCGAGGCAGCATTCCGATCGCAATACCGTGTCCAATCTTCGATCTTCCACGCGGGATTAAACGGGTTTCGTGCTTGCAATGGCATGTTCGGCGGCCAGTCGTGCATATACAAGGCAGCCGGCCCAAAGTGCATCGCTCCACGAGTATCCGTTTCAGGGACTAATCTCAACTCACAGATTGCTGCCGTGTTGCTCGTTCCATCGGTAAACTGAGCGAAAGACCGTCCCTCAATATTTCCGGTAATGGGCTTGTCATCGGAGTCCCCTGCCCCTGACGGCAAGCCGGCAACGACAAACGCTCCGAGCGAAGTCATGTGCACAGCCGCGTCGTTGTGGTGGCCTCGAACTAACAACGGATTGGCGCTCGAGTTGCCGGCAACCTCTGCCTCCCACCCTCTCAATGCTTCACTCGGTGAGAGGTCCTGGGCGTAATAGAATCCGCGACCAGCATTGGCTACATAGTTTCCTCGTGCACCATAGAAGTCGTTGACAATACCTATCTCGGCCGGCTGATACGCTTCCGAAGGACAGCTGAACAGATTAAGAGTGAGGTGGTGTGCTTTGTCCCCCTGATTGAATCGGCCCAAGTGTGGGACGCTCCAATCGGTTGCAGAAGCCACACCGGTCTCTTCAATGTAGGGCATCAACAACGTTACCCAACTCAGCACGCTTTTTACGTCGCGCGACGAGGGTGAGATGCTCATATCCCCTCTTCTAACGTCTGCAGGTGGCAATGCTTCTCGGGCACTGGCGTAGTTATGCACTGCCAAGCCAAGATTGTGCAGGTTATTGACGCACTGCGTCCTTCGAGCCGCTTCGCGAGCAGCCTGTACCGCAGGCAGAAGTAACCCAACCAGAACTCCGATGATTGCGATCACCACCAAGAGTTCAACGAGAGTAAACGCTCGGCTTGCCAAGCTAGATGTGCGACGCATAACAACTCTACTCCCTCTTAAGCTTTACAGCTTGAAAGTCAGGCAAATCGTTTTGAGCCGGAATTTCGCCAAGAAGGCTTCAATTCGGGCCTATCAGGATTGACTAAACACAGAATAACGCACCAAGGAAATATTGTCAAACTATACATCCATAGTCTAACCACAATCCACCCGGGGACTTGAGTCGTCCACCTGAACCAAACAGTCAGAGCGCGAAACCGAGCAAAGTTGGAGCGTCTGCCCAATTAGTTGAGACTCGTCCGTTTCACTTCTAGTCGCCTCTTGATTGTGGCCTGCTCCCCAAAACCTAGTCGATGTTTGCGGATAACTTGCGGGCCGAGTGAATAGCTCTCATGCCGCCGGTGCAATCAAGTTCAAACAAAAAACAACTTGCCGACCTGAGGCTCGTTGTTGCGGAAATGCAATGCATCGGGAAGCATCGTTTCATAATTCGCTTTGTGTGCTTGAGTCTCCATATTTCGCCTCCTTTCGGTTTGAGGTGAGAATTCTGCCGCGAACTACTGGATGCGCCAACGCCGTGGACTTCTTGGGGATGCTAGTCGGATGTCGATAGGGAGATACCAAACAGCTTCTGCTGAAATCGCAACGCGACACCGACTAAGCCAATCATCACCGGGACCTCCACCAAAGGACCAATGACAGCAGCAAACGCCACTCCAGAATTGATACCAAATACTGCGATGGCTACCGCAATCGCCAGTTCAAAATTATTGCTCGCCGCCGTAAAGGCCAGCGTTGTGGTCTTCGAGTAGTCCGCTCCGACCTGTTGGCCCATAAAAAAGCTCACCAAGAACATCACGACGAAGTAAATCAGTAGTGGCACAGCGATCAGCAGTACGTCAAAGGGGATGCGTACAATCTGATCTCCCTTGAGACTGAACATCACTAGAATGGTGAATAAGAGCGCCACCAAAGTCAGTGGACTAATTCGCGGGATAAAGATCTCTTCGTACCACTGGCGGCCCTTCGCCTTGAGGAGCACGAAACGTGTGAGCATTCCTGCAAGGAATGGAATGCCGAGATAGATAAGTACACTCTCCGCAATCTGCCTCATGCTGACCATCACGACGCTCCCTTTAAGCCCCAATAGTGGTGGCAGCCATGTGATAAAAAACCAAGCGTAGACACTATAGAACAGCACCTGAAAGACACTGTTGAAGGCAACTAGTCCAGCGGCATATTCCGTGTCGCCTTTGGCCAGATCATTCCACACGATGACCATCGCAATGCATCGGGCCAACCCAATGAGAATCAGACCCGTCATGTACTCGGGGTAGTCACGTAAAAACATCACTGCCAATGCGAACATCAGCACGGGGCCGATCACCCAGTTTTGGACAAGCGACAGTCCGAGGATTTTCCAATTGCGGAATACGTCGCCCAATTCCTCGTACTTCACCTTTGCCAAGGGCGGATACATCATCAGAATCAGTCCGATGGCGATCGGAATGTTTGTCGTACCGACTTGAAATCGATTAATAAATTCTTCGGTCCCTGGCAGAAAATAACCGGCGGCTACGCCAACGGCCATGGCCAGAAATATCCAGAGCGTGAGAAAACGATCGAGAAAACCGAGCCTGCCATTGGGGCAACCGAGCGACTCACTTCCCGCAGTTTTGACGTCATCCATGATTGGCACTCTCCAGCGTGGCAGGCAGTGAGGCAACAAAATCACGGATTTCGTCGCGGACCCGTCGGTAGTGGGCAAGACCTTCTTCCTCGGTCGCGGAATCGCGGGCAAGGCGTGGCGGGTCATCAAAAGGCTGGTGAATCACTTTAGCACTGCCAGAAAAAACAGGGCACGATTCGGCCGCGTTGTCACACACGGTCACGACGTAGTCGAAGTCGACGAGCTTCAAATCATCGACGTGCTGCGACTCCTGGCCTGTAATGTCAATGCCTGCCTCGGCCATGACTTTCACTGCATTTGGGTTGAGCCCGTGTGTCTCGATTCCCGCCGAATAGGCCTCGATCACATCTAATTTGAGCTCCCGCGCCCAACCTTCGGCCATTTGGCTACGGCATGAATTGCCGGTACAGAGGAAGAGTATTTTAAGCACTGTTGTCGAGGTTCCTGATCGATTCGCTATTATTGACCTGAGAGCTAGGGAGAGTCACTTTAACAGCACTCGTCGCACTCATGTTGGGTCAGGCGCTGGAGATCCGTCTGCAACGGTTCCATTTCTCGCAGGCATGATTTGACGCAACGCAATAGCGTTTTCCGTAGTCCATTCGCGCCGCGAGTAGCACGATAATATTTCCATTTCCCTTCGTCACGGACCGTGACGAGCTCGGCTCGACGCAGATAGGCCAGATGACGCGAGACCTTGGGCTGTTCCTCTTCGAGCAACTCACACAGATCACAAACACACAACTCCTGCTCTACAAGCAAGTTTAGCAGTCTCAAGCGAGTGGCATCTGCAAACGCCTGAAACACTTCTGTGGAATCTGCTATCGCTGCTGTCATATTCGATTTCCCATATATGTCATTCTTACTGCTCAGAACGACTGCCGTCAAGTCGATTCATAGCATTCTAACTTGATGCCGGAAAGTTGCCATGCCTTGCAAATGATCGGACTACGCACTCCAGTTCCTCTCCATTTCTTAATCTCGTTCCCGTTGACTACTTCGGCTGATCTCAATATATCTGGATAGACGAATATGAAAAGGCGGTCGAATGATTGACAAATCAACAGACCGATCTAGTCCAGCCTCATGTCATTTCAACGGAAGGAGTATGACGATCATGGGTAAGCGAAGTACCTCTCTAGGATTTCTCTCTTTGGGCATTCTTGCGACCGCGATGTTGGCGAGCGATTGTTTAGCCGTCAACACGGCTGATCTCGACCCAACGTCAAGTGAAACCCGCTATCAGTTCTTACTGTTTTGGAAACAGGCAGACGCCGCAACGTCACAAGCCAGACAGACGCTGGATGCGTTTGCTGCGAAACGAGTCGGGCAATTGATCGTCTCTGATATCCGCGTGGGCGATCCAGCGGCTCAAAAGCTCGTCAAGCACTACGGAGTCAGCCGAGCACCGATGCCGCTTGTATTGACAGTTGCCCCGAATGGGGCGGTAACCGAAGCCATCATGCACCCTCTCGATGACAAAAAGCTTGCCGCGGCCATCGTGAGTCCCGCGTCGGCTGACTGCCTGAAGGGCATGCAGGACGGCAAGATTGTGTTCGTCTGCGTACATCGCCAGGGAACCAGCCCCAAAGATGGCGCCTTTGAAGGTGTGCAGCAGTTCGCTGCGGACAAAAACTACCGCAAAGTAACGCAATTAGTGCACGTCGATCCAGTTGATCCCAAAGAAGGCACACTCTTGAAGCAGCTGAAGATCGATCCGCAGACGTGTTCGCCCACAACGGTGATGGTAGCACCTTCGGGGGCCACGCTCGGCAAATTCGTCGGAAGCACAACCAAGGCCGAATTTGTCAAAACTCTCACCGCTTTGAAATCTGCTTGCTGCCCAGGCGGTACGTGTGGGCCGAACGGTTGCTGCCCCAAATAATAGCCGTCCTTCCCTAACTCCCAAAGAGAGCAGAGTAATATCATGCGAATTTACGATATTGTCATGCGTGAAATTCTTGAGCGCAAGAGTCAGATGATGATGAGCTTCATCGCCATCTTCTTGGGGATTACCGCTGTGGTTGCCATTAAGAACATCAGCTATTTTTCGGAGAGAGCCGTTGAACGCGAACTCGACACGCTCGGTGCCAACGTCTTGATCTTGCCTAAAGCGGTAACGTTGCAAGACTACTACTCGGCCGATCTTCATGACGAAGTGATTCCCGAGGAGTACGTCCTACGACTCACGATGTCGGACATTGAGGGCGTCGACAACCTCTCGCCCAAACTCTGTGTACCCGTAGAACTCAGCGACAGAAATTTCACCCTCACGGGAATTCTGCCTAAAAGTGAGTTCCGGGCGAAGTCCGCCTGGGCAGGAGCAGGTATTTTCGGTCGCCCGTTGGGATGCGGTGTTGTCGAAGGATTGGAAGAACAGCCTGAAGACAAGCAGACACTCATTCGCAAACGTGTGATCGAGACCCTAGAAGCTGACGAAGTGCTTCTCGGAGCTGAGGTGGCAACAGCGACACTCATCAGCGAAGGGGACTCGCTAGAACTGCTTGGCCAGCCCTTTAAGGTAATTGCAGTCTTGCCCGAAACGGGTACGGTCGACGACTCGCGAGTCTTTGCGCACTTGCATACCGTGCAAGAGTTGTCGGGCAAGGGAGAAGTCGTCAATGCCATCGAAGTCGTCGGCTGTTGCAAGCAGATTGCCGCCGGTTTGGTCGACGGTATCAACACCTTGCTTCCAGATGCGAAGGTCGTAACCGTGACGCAAATCGCGAAGGCACAGGTCACGATCAACGAAATGCTTCGCAAAGTCTCGCTGGCCTTTATTGGAATTATCGTAGTTGTCGGTGGCGCCAGCATCGCAAACTACATGTACTCGAACGTGTCGGAACGTCGCCGAGAGATCGGCACTATGATGGCACTGGGCGCAACACCCTCTCAGGTGCTGCGGATGTTGCTCATCAAAGCAGCGCTGCTAGGAATCGTCGGCGGGCTTACCGGTTATGCCGCTGGGACTTTGCTGGCGATGAAAGTAGGCCCACATTTCGCGGGCGTGCCCGTACTTCCGATGCCCGTTTTAATGGGATGGGCCTTGGGGCTTTCACTACTCATCGCCCTCGCAGCGAGCTACTTTCCTGCCCGCCGCGCAGCCAATCTTGACCCATGCATTTGCTTACAGGAGGTTTAGTCATGATCACACTCGAACAAGTCACGAAACATTACCGCCACCGCCAAGGTGAAGTCGTCGGCCTCAACGGCATCGACCTGACTATCAACAGCGGAGAGTTCATTTCGTTGACAGGCCCGAGCGGCAGTGGCAAGAGCACCCTCTTACTTATGTTGGGCACAATGATGTCCCCAACCGCCGGCCGTGTTCTCGTGGACGACACTTCCGTTTACGACCTCTGCGTCGCTCGTCGAACGCAATTACGGCGATCCAAAATTGGCTTCGTGTTTCAAACATTTAACCTCATCCCGTACCTTACAGCGCTGCAAAATGTTCAGCTCCCTTTGACGCTGACGGGCAAACCTATCCCCGCTCAGGTTAGTCGTGCGAGTGAATTGCTCGAACGCGTCGGTCTCGCCGAACGCATGGACCACAAGCCAAGCGAACTGAGCATCGGCCAGCAGCAGCGGGTGGCACTGGCAAGAACATTGGCAAATGATCCGGAGATCATTCTCGCTGATGAGCCAACAGGCAATCTTGATCCCGACACGCGCACCCAAATTTTAGAGTTCTTCGAAGAGTTTAACCGCGAGGGCAAAACGGTAGTCATCGTTACGCACGACCCGGCGGTTGCTGAGATGGCCCACCGAACTGTGAGAATTGTGGAAGGTCATATCGTCCACGCTGATATGGCTAGTCAAAACACTGCTGTTAGTGTCGCGTGAAGTGACAGTCCGATGATATGAAACACTTGAGGTTCACCTTTGGCGATGCGCTCGACGGAATGAGCGACTCGAATTGCAACAAGCAAGTGCCATCAGTAACAAAACCAAACTGGCAGCCTCTGGCACGGTAGTCGAAGCAAAGGCCGCAGGAACTCCCATACCGAAGTTATCTCGCCAGATAGTGTAGTCGGCAGCGTCTACAGAGCCATCCTTGTTTCCATCAGCGGCTAGGCCTGAACCGGTCATATCGAAGTCTTGTTGCCAGGTGAGAAAATCTTGCCCATCGACACCACCATCGGAATCGTAATCGCCAACTGGCCTAGGTGCGATTGTTGATTCAATCCAACTAAGGTTGTCTGGACTTAAGAACGTGGCATCCGTATCTGAACCATAGCCTGGAAAGATGTTGGCAAAGGAAGTTATTGCTGCCAGCTGGAAAACGCCACTTACATCTACGAACCATCCGCCGCCCGAATCTCCCGGAGCCCCAAGCATGCCAAGCGTTTAAAACCCCGATTCACTAGGCCCTCGAAACTCTGCCTCGATATATCCAATAGGTCTATCGATGCCAGATAGACTATTCACTCCAGCACGTCGGTTGCCGTCTATGGGTAGCAACCCTGTAGAAGGAGTTCCAGGCTGACCATAGCCAACCATGCTCAAGGCATTGCCAACCTGGACGCTACCCTCATACATTTGAGTTAAGATAACAGTTGTAAATGGATTACTGAAGTAGAGGAGTGCTAAATCAGGTCCGTTCCCAATGCTAAGGTAATCTGGGTGAAGGAACCATTCTGTAGCGTGCTGATTTTCTCCGAGACCGTTAAGGAAATTGTCCGTAACACCTACGCGATATCCTTCAGAGAAACTCTTGAGCTTGCCATCGTTAGCAATCAATGCGTGAGCGGCAGTCAATACCCAGTGCTCGTTAATGAGGACACTACTTCCACCAAAAGTTGCAACTCCTCCATCGACCGTTCCCAATCAACCGACTTCTGGAAAGAAGTCAGCGTATTCAAGGTATGCAGACTCCGGTGTTGTCGAAACGTTGTGCATCAGCCCAGCATTCGCTTTCGACGTAAAGACGAATGTGGTGAATAAGACAATTGCAGAATAAACAAACGAAGACGGGATTCCCGCTGCAAGGGCAAATCCGATAGATGACGGGATTCTACGGGGCATTGTCAGCATGAGAAGGCCAGAGTGGCTTGTGTACAAACCGACATTTTAGTCTTAATAGTGTCGGGAGTCGAGATTTGGGTACAACAAGGAGTGCAGGGAGGTCGAGGCCTCCAACCAAAATATACTTTGTGAGTGGATTGTCCGTGACCTCCAACTCGAACTCCTTTGAGCAAATGTCTTGAGTAGTTCTGACTCCCCCTCCTGCCAGGGACTGAACCGTGATTTACAGGTACTTTTCAACCAACTTCGGAGGCGGAACGGTGTCAGGAATTCTTCCGTCGCTACGGCGATACAAACACGTACCTGCGCACGCAACTCTGTCGAATGACCATACGTGCAGGCCTAGAACCGTGGCTCAAGCTCTTGAAGAATCTCCGCAGCACTCGCGAAACGGAAATGGTTGAGACTTACCCAATTCACGTTGTGCGATTGGATCGGCAACAGTCCCACTGTCGTGGCGAAGCACTACTTACAAACGACCGACGCCCACTTCACCAAAGTGACGCAAAATGCGACGCAGACAGCAAGAATGGTTCCTAATCGCGTTGCTTCTTCTAGGGTATTTGAGCGTGTGACGTGCCGCGGGCTTTGATTGCCTGCCGCCCCCATATGGTAGACCACGACTAAGTCGTTGAGCCCCTCTTGGGATTGTAGATATTGTCTTGCAAGAGACGGAAAGTCGCCACTGATGCATGTCGAATCTTCATGCAGGACGGTGGGATGCATGGAGCAGATGCACATCAGGCCTATCAAGCTTTGGTCTTGAGTCGAGCGGGCGACAAGCACCGGCAGTTCAGGGATCGAAGGCCCTGCGGGATTGTGGCGATTTGTCCCTAGTCCGTGCACTTCAGAAACGACCAGTCCCACCTCCGCTGGCTGAGCGTACTTGAATGCTTGAGTGCCTGCGTCGACGATTCCATTTATCAACTTTCTTAGGTAAGTCGGATCGGGCTTAGGGACTACCCTATCTTCAGAATTACTGAGCATACTCATCGTGATCGGACCGGAGTGGGTATGCGTTGCAGTAATCATGATGTGCTCAGCCGGCATACCCGTCTGCTGACTGATTTCACCGCGCGCTTCAGCCACTTGCTCCTTTGTCAGGAAAATCACATCCACGGCCACGAATAGAGTGCCACTCTGCCCGTCACTCAGATAGATCGCGGAAGCGAGCAGTGGATCATGAACACTTGTGCTAGTTCGTTCGCAGTGCGGATACCCAAATAGAAATTGCGGAGTGTCCGGAGTCACATCCACTTGGGCCGCCCCAGCCTTTCGGTGGAGGTAGGCGTTGTAGTTGGAATTGCTACTCATGAGGGATTGACACATTGCGCGAGGTGGTCATAATCAAACCATATTGGTTATAACCTTTTGCGTGATGGGTTTGCAGCCCCTTTTTGCCACTTTCGAGGTCATTGCCCCAATTGACTGCCACAAGTTCAAAAGTTGCCTATAAGAGCGTAGCGGATATTCTGCGACGACGGATTCTAGCCAACGAACTCAAGGCTGGTGAGCGCCTGCCAACCGAGCGAGAACTGTGTGGCAATTTCTCTGCATCTCGCATCACGATCCGGCGCGCTTTGCAGATCCTGGCGGATGAAACGCTCATTCAGCGACGGCATGGCAGTGGTACTTTTGTAAGCCCTACTCCTTCTCGCAGAATTCCGATTCTTGGCACGGATTTTAGTGGTTCGGTGGCCGCACATGCGCCTGAGCTTGGGCGACGTCTGGAAACTTGGCGATGGCAGTCTGCTCCAGACAACGTCGCCACATCACTTCAGATGAAATCTGACGGGCGTGTCTTGTTCGCGCGACGGATTGACCTACTCAAGGATGATCCAGTTGCGTTCGACGAAGTTTACCTTCCCGAACAGGTGGCTGATCAATTGGACAAGCAAGATCTTAGCGACATCCGATTCCTCGAACGTTGGCAAAAAGTCCAGTCGATCCACATTGACTATTTGACACAAAGTGTGGAAGCAATAGCCGCCGAAACAGCGCATCGCAAACGACTCAAAGGCAAAGTCGGTGCCCCGCTACTCAAGGAAGTCAGCACGATGTTTCTTGCATCAGGCGAAGCGTGTGGACTTTTCACGAGTTACTATCGCAGCGATTTGTTCCGCCTTACTTCGACATTTCGCCTTCAGTCGTCTAGCGAAAATGGGCTGGAGTAAACGCGATGTTGGCCACCCTTATAGAGAACGCGCAGCTAGTACGCCCAGGTCACTGGAGCCGTGCAGGTAGCATCCTGATAAAGGATAGCGTCATCAAGGCCATTGATCCGAAAGCGGATCAGATTGACAGCTCCGTAGTTCGAGTTGATGCAATGGGAGCCTTGCTGACCCCCGGCTTGGTGGACATTCATTGCCATGGAATTCACCAATATCTCTATGAAGCTAGTCCAGAACAGTTTCAAAACGCCTCAGCGGTCTTACCGAGCACTGGTACCACGTGTGTCTTACCCACGCTTTATACGGTCATGAACCGTTCGTCGCTCAGTCATCTAGAGCAATTGAGTGAACAGCTTCCCCTGGTTTCTGGAGCGGCGATGCCGGGGTTTCATTTAGAAGGTCCTTTCTTGGCGTTACCTGGAGCGGGGGCAGAAACGGTTCCGGGTGACTTGGTGTTGCTCGAAGAAGTTCTGTCAGCATCCAAGGGGCGAATTGTGGCGATGTCGATCAGTCCCGACACGCCGAACATTATTCCTGTCATAGAGAGACTCTGCGAACAGAACATCGCGGTCTTCGTCACGCACACTTGCGCCTCGGTAGAGCAAACCCAAGCTGCCATCGAGGCAGGAGCCCGCCATGCGACTCACTTCTACGATGTTTTTCCTG
Source organism: Adhaeretor mobilis (assembly GCF_007741515.1). Taxonomy (GTDB): domain Bacteria; phylum Planctomycetota; class Planctomycetia; order Pirellulales; family Lacipirellulaceae; genus Adhaeretor; species Adhaeretor mobilis. The sequence goes on along the minus strand of NZ_CP036263.1, from coordinate 1,808,653 downwards.
TTCCGGGTGAAACGGATCCTGGCGTGAGACCCGTTGGTGCCGTCGAAACAATTCTGGCTGACAGTCGTTGCTCAGTAGATTTTATTTGCGATGGTGTGCACGCTCATCCGATGGCAATCAGCGCCGCACTGGCAGCCAAAGGTTGGGAAAAAATTATTGCAATTACCGATGCTAACATCGGCGCCGGCCTGGATGAGGGAGTTTACGAAACGCCCTGGGGCTACTCGGTTGAAGTAAGCCATGCTGCGGCTGCGCGAGTCGCTGATGCAGATCATCCCAAACACGGCATGCTGGCTGGTAGCTCTTTAACGATGGACCGAGCGATCGGCAATCTCTTGGGGTGGTTGGATCTTCCGGAATACCAGGTCTGGGCAATGGGCACCACGAATCCAGCAAAGGTAGCTAATCAGCCAGCCAAGGGTGACCTGCGAGTTGGTGCTGATGCCGATTTAGTACTTTGGAAGAATTCAGCGAGCGGACCAAGCCCCCTTAAGACTTGGGTAGCCGGGAACTGTGTTTTCGACGCCAAGGTGCAACCAGTGATTGAAGGTGAAACACAATGACCGAAGTATTTGACTACAGCCCTTCCAAGCACGTACCTTTTCGCGACAAGGCGGAAATCGATCGCTGTCGCGCTATTCGCCGCCAAGACATTGCAGAGCATCCCAACTCGGAGTTTCGCATCAGCGTGGTGAAAGAAAGCGACCTGGGATTCATGTGGGTAACGGACATGTATACCCGAATCAAGCAAGCAGGTGAGGAAGGTCGCCCTTGCGTCATGATGATGCCTAATCCTTGCCCTTCGCTCTACGAGCCCCTGGCGAAGCTCATCAACGCTACTCGCCTGGACTGCAAACACGTCTGGTTTTTTGCGCTCGATGAATACGCCAACGAACATGGCGAGATAGCGCCTGAAGAGTGGCCGCTTGGCTTTATGCACTCGATGCTCAATAGCCTCTATTACCAAATAGATTCGCAGCTGCGTCCCCTGAGAGACCAAGTGTTCGGACCCAACAAGCAGAACATTGACCATTACTACGACCTCATGCAGGAAGCGGGTGGTGTTGACATCAGCTATACGGGCCCTGGTTGGACGGGACACTTAGCTTTTGTAGAACCTGACGCCCCGGAGTTTGCTGGTTCTCTGGAAGAGTTTAAGCAAATGGGAGCTCGAGTCTGTACGCTAAGCCCTTTTACGCTGGCGCAAAACTCAATGCACGGCAGTTTTGGCATGAGTGGAAACTTAGCAGCCGTGCCCCCTATGGCAGCTACGGTCGGCCCCAAAGAAGTGATTGCCGCAAAGCACCGCTGGGAAGTCGCTGCCATTGGCGTGCATGGCACAGCAACTAGCTGGCAACGCATGATTGCGCGGCTTTGCTACCACGGTCCAGTCACCCCAAAACTTCCATCCTCGATTCACCAAGAACTGCGCACCGATTGCTTCATTGGCGAGTCCATCGCAGCCGACATCCAGCCCGATTGGGACAAAGGATATTGATGTAACGAACAGTGCCATCAAAGGTCGTCTGAAATGCACAGTAGCCAAACCGCCAGCCTGAAAAGGCTGAGAGGCTTAGCTCAAAAGTTCTTTCACTAATCAAGGTTAACTAATGTCATCTGCACCTATGCCAACTCCCTCGGCTTAGCTGCTTTACAGAAGTACATGTTCCGTGTTCTTATCGAAGTCGGTCCTGCTGGTCCTTACTGGAGAGTCGTAGTCATGCTACTTGACATAATGTTGTAATGTAACATAATCCCACATATATGACGGGAGTGACTGCCCTGCAATACGCGCATGAAGATTACCAGAGTCTCGGAAAGTCAAGAGAAGGTTCTTTGTGATGCCTCGCGAAATCGATTCATGTTTAGCTTTATTGACCTGCAGGACATGACGTCAGTAGTTGGAAACAGATTACCACACTTTATGGTTTGAATATGCCTGAACTAAAAACTACTACACGCCCTGCCTATCGTTCTCAATGGGCAGCCATCGATCCAGAACGAACGCCCCACATCAATGTCGAGCCGCCGGGTCCAAAGTCCAAAGAGCTGCACGAACGCTGCACGAAATACTTCAAGGGCTTGAGCGGTCAAGTCAAGCTTTTTCCCGTTGCGTTTGAATCAGGAAAAGGCTGCGAGCTGACCGATGTCGATGGCAACCGATACATCGACTTCTCTTCTGGCATCTACGTGACAACCCTCGGCCATTGCCACCCGAAAGTGACCGAAGCGGTACAAAAAGCCGCGGCAACTCTGATGAATTGCCATGACTTTACAACCGACATCAAGACGCGGTTGGTAGAGAAGCTGGCCGAGGTGTTACCTGGGGATCTCAATGGTTTTCAGTTCTACGATTCCGGCACAACTGCCGTCGAAGCAGGGCAACGGGTACTACGCGCCGCCACCGGCAAGCACGAGATGCTTTCCTGTTTCTACGATTATCATGGCAAGACCTATGGCGGAGTCTCTCTTGGCCACATCCGTTCATCCGTCTACGGACCCGTGCGGGCACCAGGCATGCACATGGTCCCTCGTCCGGATGCGTATCGACCGATGTGGGTTAAGGGCGACGGGACGATCGATACGGACAAATACATCGAGTTCTTCGACCAGTACATCGACAAAGGAACGGTAGGGTCGGTGGCTGGTTTTGTCTTGGAACCCATTCAGGGATGGGGTGGCTCGATCATGCCCCCCGACGACTTCTTCCCAAAACTGAGGCAATACTGCGACGAAAAGCAGATTCTCCTGATGGCCGACGAAGTGCTCACCAGCTGGGGGCGCACAGGAAAATGGCTTTGCATGGAGCACTGGGATGTTGTTCCCGACATCGTCTCCATTGGTAAAGGATTTGGCAATGGTTTTCCCGTGACCTGCGTAGCAGTACGCGAGCCCTACAAGGAATCGTTCGAGGCTATTTCCGCATCTAGCAGCTACGGAGGCAATCCGATGGCCTGTGCTGCCGCTCTCGCTTCCACCGAAGTTATCGAAGAAGAGAACTTACTTGAGCGTGCAACGTACTTGGGCGAATTAGCCCTGGAAAGAATGGAGCGCATGAAAGAAGAGCACGCCATGGTTGGAGATGTGCGAGCCAAAGGGTGCCTGATGGGCATCGAGCTTGTCAAAGACAAAGCGACGAAAGAACCGTTCAACGAAGCGGGAGCAATGGTCTACCAGAAGGCGTTTAAGAAGGGACTTGCGTGGATTCCAGCCGGGCACATTCTCAGGATGAGCCCGCCGGTCGTGATGGATGACGACGCTCTATTGAAGGGGCTCGACATCATTGACGAATCAATCGGAGAGACCGCCCGAGAGCTTGGAATGTAGCAGCCTGTTAAGTGTGAACGATCAATCTCCAATCCCTATTAAAAGACAATGACAAAGACCTACCGACTGAATCGTCTGTTTCACCCCCAGTCGAACCGCTGTTTAGACGTCGCGATTGACCACGGATTCTTCAACCAGCCCGGATTTCTCCGCGGCATTGAAGACATGCGAAAGGTGATACCTACGCTCGTTGAAGCCGCCCCCGATGCGATTCAGCTTACCATCGGCCAGGCTAGACATCTGCAGTCGATGCCCGGCCGCCAAAAGCCGTCGTTAGTTATGCGGACCGACACAGCCAATATCTATGGGAGCGAACTTCCTGATTGCCGCTATAGCGAAATCGTCGCGAATGCCGCCCTGCAAGCAGTGCAGCTTGATGCGGTATGCGTCTGCGTCAACTTGTTTCTCATCCCGGGTGCACCTGACGTGAATCATCAGTGTGTGGCTAATATCAACCAGCTCAAGGTTGAGTGCGACCACTATGCAATGCCCATGATGGTCGAGCCGCTGGTCTTTCGTCCCAATCATGAGGCGGGTGGCTATATGGTAGATGGAGATGAAACAAAGATCACGCATCTAGTTCGCCAAGCCGTCGAGCTGGGCGCAGATATCATCAAGGCCGACCCAACCGACGATGTCTCAGTTTATCACAAAGTGGTTGAAGCGGCGGGAGGCATCCCGGTCCTTGTACGTGGAGGGGGGAAGGTTTCGGATAAGGAAATTCTAGAAAGAACTCAAGGCCTGCTTGAACAAGGAGTGTCGGGCATCGTCTACGGCCGCAACGTGATCCAGCACGAGAACCCTGCCGGCATCACCAAAGCACTCATGGCTTTGTTGCACGAAGAAGCTTCGGTGGAAGAAGCATTCGCTTGCTTACAGGCATAGCAGACCTGCCGGGGCAGCCTTAATGGATGTGGTCGCGAACATGAATACTGTAGTTGCCAGTGAACGTCCGATGAGTGTGGATGACGGAAGGCCCCTAGCTGTACCAGCAGGTGGAATTCATGAGGCACTGTTCGATTGCCCACAAGAGTTACTCCAGCGCCATGTGAATACGAGTTGGAAGGAACTGCTGGAGTGAGGCGAACTACGAAAGCTCCGCGCGTGCAGTGTTCTCTGGCACTACGCTGTCCGCCGGGCCGCTTAAGAGGGATTATTGATTGCCCCCCTGATCACGTGTCGGCACCATCGAGCGATTTTACCTACCCTGCATACCATTTGCGAATGGACGCAACAGGCAATTATGCGTAAACAACGATCCATACTTCTGGCATGCCTGTTGCTTCTTTTTTTGACTTGGCCCTGCGTGGGTAGAGCAGAGGCTAAAGGGGAGGTTCTTTCCGATGAATTGCGAGAGCGGGCGGTCGGCCAACTGCGGATCGGCCTAGAGGGAGAAAGTGGTTGGGCCAAAGTGCATGCGGCCGAAGCCCTATTGACACTTGGCTATCCACAGGGCGTTCGTGAGGCGTTCGAAGAAGAGTTAGAGATCAACAAAGTAGAGCCTGGATATCGCATCGGTATCTGGCGCGTGCTTGCCCAAACAAGTTCACAAGAGGAACGTCCGTCTTGGGTTGGCAAAATCCGCGAGGCGTTTCTCGATCTGGAAGGTCCCGACCGAGTAAACGCCGCTGAGACACTGGGGAAACTCGGGTATCAGGTCGAGCCCCAGATGCGACCTGTTTTTGAAGAGGCGACCCAATCAGAAGATGCGGCGCTGGCCGTATGCACTCTTTGGGCCCTAGCAGGTTCTCCGGCTGACCGCGAGCATCGGGCGGAACTCGTACAGCGGATTGAGGCAGAGGATGCACTCTCTCGGCAAAGCGCTGCTTATGCCCTCCGTTTCTTGCCCGATCTGTTGGCGGATAGTCGAAATAAGCTAATCGATGCCACCAAGGCTGAACCTAATGGTACAGCCGCTCGGGCTTACCTACTTAGCTCTGCTTTCATCGCATCGGTGGAAGAGGATGAGAGAGAAGGCTTTCGAGAGGAACTGATCCAGATCGCTCGAACGGGGGAGCCAAATGAAAAAGCGGAGGTCTGCCATGGCTTGGCCCACGGGGGGGCGATGGCAGATGTGGCCACATTGGTCGAGTTACTGGATGACACCGATCCTGATGTGCGCGTGGCGGCGGCTGCAGCCATTTTGCGTATCGGGCGTCGAGTCGGCCACAGTATCACCGCGCTCGACTGGTTGGTGATTGCGGGCTATGCCCTCGGGATGATCGGTGTGGGGTGGTACTACTCACGCCGAACGAAGACGACGGACGACTATCTGCTCGGTGGAAGGACTATGAAGCCGTGGGCAGTCGGCCTGTCGCTCTTTGCCACCCTGCTGAGTACGCTCACCTATCTAGCCATGCCGGGCGAGATGATTCAGCACGGACCGATGATCCTGGCCCAGCTCGCCGCCTACCCGTTTATTGTGCTCGTTGTCGGATGGCTGATGATTCCCTTTTTCATGAAGCTTCAAGTCACCAGCGCCTACGAAATCCTGGAACTGCGATTGGGAGCCGGTGTGTGTCTCCTCGGCTCGTTTTTCTTTCTATCATTACGGCTCATGTGGATGGCGATGATCATCTATGCGACCACGAGTAAGGTGCTGATTCCATTGCTCGGCTGGGATCCGTCTGCCATTCCCTACGCATGCGCCGTGCTGGGGGTCGTGACCGTAATCTACACGTCGATGGGTGGAATTCGGGCCGTCGTGTTGACCGACGTCGTGCAGACCTTCATCCTGTTTGGCGGTGCAGTACTGACGATGGTGATCATCACAGTTCATCTCGGTGGGGTCGACGCTTGGTGGCCAACCGAGTGGGCAGCCACTTGGGATCCTCCGAAACTCTGGTTCGATCCCGGATCGCGCGTTACCATTGCAGCGGCTTTTACCGCTTCATTTACTTGGTACATTTGCACCGCCGGCTCAGATCAAATGGCGATCCAGCGTTATCTTGCGACACGGGACGTGAAAGCGGCACGACGAATGTTCGCCATCTCGGTGGGCACGAGCGGCTTGGTTACCGCCTTCTTGGGGATTCTCGGTTTTGCTTTGCTGGCCTACTTTCAAAGCCGTCCATGGATGCTTGCCGACGGCCAAACAATTGCGTCCAGCGCCGATATGCTCTTGCCTCGCTTCATTCTTCTAGGGCTACCAGTCGGTATCAGTGGTCTTGTCGTGGCCGCACTGCTGGCTGCGGCGATGAGTAGTCTCTCCTCTGGAATAAACTCGTCTTGCTCGGTCATCACCGTCGATCTCGTCGATCGTTTTCGGAGAGACAAAAAATCGGAGACCGATCATGTGCGATTGGCCAAATATGTCTCTTGGCTGGTAGGGGCGGCGGTCGTCGTCTTGAGTTGCTACGCCGGCCTCGTTCCAGGCAATTTGTTGGAGGCCACTTTCAAGGTGGCCAACTTGCTGGTCGCTCCGCTCTTCGTGTTGTTCTTCATGGCCATGTTCGTTCCCTGGGCTACGTCGCTCGGTACACTACTAGCTGCCGGAGCGAGCACTGCCACGGCCATCGGCATCGCGTTTTACGGAATCTTTGACCTAGGATTCCTGTGGATCATGCCAGGCTCTCTCTTGGCGGGAATCGTCACAGGAATGCTTCTGAGCCTCCTTCCAGATACGAGAAACAAGAAGTAACGTCTTTCGATTCTGATTTGCCTCTATCGCTCAATGCGGTGTGGCTTGCTGTCAAACTCGAATGTGTTCGACTGCTGGTGTGCAGAAGGATTTCTTCAGTGCATTTTATTCCTGTCACTAACGCCCTCTAGGCGATTCAACAAAACGGCGCGAGCGGGGGGCTTGACGTAATGTTGTATTGTACCATAATCGAACACAACGCAAGCAATGGGAGAATCAAGGACAATGCCTCGTAGTTCAGCGGATGGTCAGAAACGTCGATTAATTCTAGCCAAATTGCTAGAAGACCACGAGAATGTCTCAACTTCCGAGTTGGCGTCTCAGCTGGATGTTAGTGAAATGACCGTTCGGCGTGACTTGAAGCAGCTTCAGAAGGAAGGCATTGCCCTACCATGCTATGGGGGGGCGATGGTGGCCCGACGAATTACTTTTGAATTTGATTTTGAGGAGCATCGTCGCTCTCACCTCGTTGAAAAACAGCGTATTGGCAAAGCGGCTGTTGAGGAGATCGAACCGGGCCAAACGATATTCTTGGATACAGGCACCACGACACTTGAATTGGCACGGGTGTTAGCAAATCTAAGCATGGAGTTAACAGTCGTAACGGCAAGCTTAGTCATAGCAAGCGAGTTGTGGGCGAGAGGAAATACGAGATTGCAACTGCTCGGCGGTCAAGTCAGAGGGGGGAATCCAGACTTGGCGGGGCCTTTGACGGAGTTGATGTTGGAGAAAATAACTGCGGACGTGGCATTCCTTGGAAGCGATGGTGTTAGTGCCTCTAGAGGCAGTTTTGCTGGTGACTTGGAGACTGCTCGTATCGCTGAGCGAATGGTGGCGTGTGCCGATCGCGCCGTGGTTGTATGCGATAGTTCAAAGCTAGGTCGAAATGGCCCCGTACGATATGCAGTTTTGTCCGATATCGATCTCTTGATTACCGACAAGAAAGTTAATCGAAACGTGGCAAGGCAATTGACGAGTCGAGGCTTGAAAATCAAAAAAGTTTAAGGGAAATAGCTCAAATGGATGGACGTGAAATTAGGTTGCAACGCATGCTGGGCGATGGTCGGGCGGTCATCATTGCTTTTGACCATGGACTCTTCGATGGCCCCATTCCGGGAATGCAGGATTTAAGAAAGACTGCTGCAAACGTTAATCCTATAGTGGATGCGGTATTGCTTGCACCTGGAATGTTGCGGCACTGCCACAGCATTTTTGCTTCACCAAAACGTCCCCTATCGGTGGTCCGCTTAAACTGGAATACCGTTTATTGCTTCAAATTCAACTACCTCAGCGCCAAGAGTGTCTATTCTTATTCGCCAGAGGATGCTTTTCGAGAGGGAATGGATATTGCCTTAGTTTCCTTAACCTTGCAGACCGGATCCGAGGAAAGAGACGCAGCCAATGTTGAAGTGTTTTCTTCGCTGACAACTGCTTGTCACCGACTAGGAATTCCAGTTATAGGTGAGTATTTCCCTACAGGTCACGCGAATATGTCCAGCGAAGAATTGCACGAAGACATTCTGATTGGGAGTAGAGTTGTCGCTGAACTAGGTGCCGATGCTATTAAAACATTCAATACTTGTAAATTTGAAGAAGTGACGAGTAGCTGTCCCGTTCCGGTTTTTGGACTCGGGGCAGAAAAGACCTCTACACAGCGAGAGGCTTTGGAGCTTGCTGCTTCCGAAGTGCAGGCAGGGGCCCGAGGGGTGGTATTCGGTCGAAATGCAATTCAAGTCCCGAGTCCAATGTCATTTCAAGCTGCCTTATGTGAGGTAGTGAAGGACTCAGCTGAGGTAGATGATGTCGTAAACAAGCATAAACTCGCCTAGAGCCGGCGTAGTGAAGTTGCGGCAATACGGGGAATTCGTGAGCAAATCGGAATAATTAACTAGCAGTGAACAGAAAAGGGATGAAGTGTCATTATGGCCAATTCGTTTGATTATGAGCTGTCACAATATCTAGAGTTTCGCGACAAGGAAGTCTGCCAACGTGTGCGACAGATCAAGCGGCAAGATATAACGAATACGCCTTCCGACAAGCTCAAGATCCGTGTGATAGAGCATGAGACTGCCTTCCAATTTAGCTTCTTGATGGACATTGTCTCCGGAATAAAGCGAGCCTTGGATGAAGGCTCGAAGCAATATGTCCTCATTCTTCCAGCGCCGAACCCAAACTATGCCTTCGTCGCTAAGATGATCAATGATTTGAATATTCCTTGCCATCATGTGCATACTTTTAACATGGATGAATATGCCAACGAAGATGGCAAGACAGCCCCTAAGAACTGGAAAGGGGGCTTTCAGTACTGGATGTATCACGACTTGTTCGACCGAATCCGTCCCGAACTGCGAATGCCTGACGAGCAGATACATTTTCCGAATGACAAGAATGTCAACGACTATAGCAAGATGTTGGAAGACAAAGGCGGTGCAGACGTTTGCTATGGTGGTATCGGGTGGTGTGGGCACATCGCATTCTTTGAACCGCATTTAGGACGTGAATTCGCCGATGATCTGGATGGCTACTTGGAACAGGGTAGTAGGATCGTCGATTTGAGTCCGATCACAGTGTGCCAAAACAGTCTGTATGCTGATGCAGGTAGCGCGGGAGACTGGTCCTGGGTACCTCCTAAAGCTGCTACTATTGGCCCCAAAGACCTCAAGAATTCCAAGCTAGTAAGCTTCTGGAATGGTTTTGGTGCAGGTGAGTCGGTATGGCAACGATACATCACCCGCTTAGCCGCGCATGGCCCGGTAACTCCTTTGGTACCGGCAAGTATTTTGCAGGTGATTAACAGTGAATTGATTTTGTCAGGCTCGGTAGCTGCTGATTGCAGTACCGAAACGAGCGAAAGACGTACTGAGATGGTTATCTAATGCTAACGGATGTCCTGCGCAACAAGTGAACCTACCAGGCTGCGTTACTCTCTCGACCCATTCTCGCTTCTACTTGACACAATGGTTCACTGTTAAGCAACGATCCGTTTAGGTATCGAGATCGACGGTTTAAAATGGCCAACAAGCATCTCAAGATAAAAGACCTGCAAAACAAGACCATCGACGTTCACTCCCATGTCGGCGTGGGGGTCGGCAGTTATATTTGCGGAGAGTATCCCTATGCTCAGTCGGCCGAAAGTCTCTATTACCGCCAGCTAGCTGGCAAGGTTGACGTTAACGTTGTCTTCCCCTTGCTGCCTGACCTTTCTTTCGACTTGGCAAAGATGAAGCACGGTGAAAGAGTGCGAGTTCAAAGCCCGCTCTCCGATCCGCCCTACTCGATAGAGAATCTCATGTTGATGCGTGAGATATTCGATTTTTGCCCCGAACTTTCAAATCGCTTTATTCCTTTCGTCTCCTTGGATCCTGTTAGAGACGTGGAGCCCCAACTCCGTGCCCTCAAGAACTTAGAACATGATTATCCAATCTATGGAATTAAGATTCATCCCGTGGGTTGTTTGTCGCATGCCATAGGAATCCTCAGCACGGGGAACAAGTTCCTGGATTTTGCTGAGGAGCGTAATATTCCGTTCCTCTTTCACGCGACCACTTTGCCTAACGATGAGTATTCGCAGGCGAGCGATCTGCTGCACATCGCAGCCGAAAGGCCAAAGTTACGCTTTTGCCTAGCCCACTGCCTGATATTCAATCGACAAATGTTAGATGCAGCTAGTTCGGCTGCAAATGTTTGGGTTGATACTTCAGCCATCAAAATTCAAGTTGACCTAGCGTTACAGTGTGTTGCTGAGGGAATGATAAGCAGAGACTCCTTGCTAAAAGCCAACTATTCAGACCACCTCGAGGTGATGGTCAATATTTGCGAAGAGTACCCCGACTTGATTCTTTGGGGATCAGATGCGCCTGCTTACACCTATCATTGTCGAAGACAACAGGGGGACGGCATCTTTCAGGAGTTTGGATTAAAGGGTCGCTACGAGGATGAAGTGGGTGCTCTGAACGCCTTGTCACCGACTCTACGCCGCAAGGTATCCAATAGCAATACGCTCGATTTTCTTTTTGGTCATACTTTGGAACCGACGAGCTAACGAATGTATTTAGGACTAGATCTAGGTACAACGAATGTCAAAGTGATTGTCGTCAATGAGGATGGCAAAGTCGCAGCTCGCCATCTTTGCCCTGTCGATCGAGAGAGGTCGACCAATGGAAGTGTTGAGCAGGATATTGAGCAGATTTGGGATGCTACCTGCCATTGTATTCGAGAAGCCACCTGTGAAGTTGCCGGAGACACTATTCAAGCTGTAGGCGTTTCTAGTCAGGGTGCTGCGATACAAGTCTTAGATGCTCTTGAGAAGCCATTAGGCAAAGTTATCAGCTGGCTCGATAGTCGTGGATTCCTTTACGACCAGCAGTTGACTGAAGAGCTAGGCAGCCAATTTTTTTCTGGAAGGCTTGGCCACGAAAAGAGCTGCTTGGCCGCAGGACAAATTTTGCGACTTCAGAGCACTTCGCCGGTAATGTTGAATCGCGACAACCATATTGCATTTGTAGGCGATGTAGTTACCGGGAGATTGTGCGGTCGGCGAGCACACGATGCTACTTCGCTAGCGATTGCCATGCTCTACAACCCTTGGCTTCAGGCTGCCGATCCTGAGCTGCTTCAGCGATTGTCTCTCTCCGAGCAACAACTCCCAGATCTCTTACCCGCAAGTTCGATCGCAGGGGTGCTGAGCGGTCCTGCATCAGAGGCGACAGGCTTACCCGATGGAACACCTGTCTCTCCAGCAGTTCACGACCAATACGCAAGTGCACTAGGGGCTGGCTCTATTGAAATCGGCAGTGTCTCTGTAGGAACTGGTTCTTCGTGGGTCTTGTTGGCGAATTGCGAAGCGCTTACTGAGCCAGTTATTCCTAGTACGTTTGTATGTCGCCATCTCGTTGAGGAACTCTACGGACAACTGCTCACTATGGGCACGGGAGGTGTTGCCATTGAGTGGGCGTGGAACTTGTCAAATGAGAGCCCAGTAAATCGCGAACAACTCGATGAGTATTTGTCAGAAGTGCCCGTTGGAAGCGACGGTCTACGTTTCCAGCCTTCACTGCTGCTTGATTTATCGGAGAGAAAAGATACCAGTGCTAGTCTAACCGGAATCTCGCTGCACCATTCATTCAAACACATACTTCGCGCTGTGGTAGAGGGTTTGGCTTTGGAATTGGCTCGATACATAGGGCGACTCCGTGAGGCCGGCATGCTGATTCAAGAATTGGTCCTATGTGGAGAAGCAGCACATAGCCCCGTTACACGGCAGGTCATAGCTAATTCGACAGGTATGCCGGTCAATTGTGTAACAGAACCTTTTGTTAGCGCACGAGGAGCGGCCGTGTTGGCACGGTCTTTGGTTGTAGGTGATGACTTGAAAGCATGCGCCAAACTACTAGCCCCCGAATCAATAGTAGTCCGTCGAGATGAAGACTTTCCGCTCTACCAAGAATTACTGAAGAACTAAATCGCATTTATCTAGGATACCGACGCAAGGGATCACATGACTGCTACTCCGCTATACCACGTCTGGGACTACAGCAACACCGATCGTAAATTCTGGGAAGAACATCTTGAAGCATGGCTGCCCGAACGAATCTTCGATGCCCATACGCATGTGCAAGAGCCGCAGCATCGAATCATTTCTATGACCGATGCCATGCGGAAGCAGTATTGGGTAAACGAAGTTTTCGAGCCCATAAGTGCAGCAGATGCGCAGCGTTGCTACGAGCAAGTCTTTCCAGACCGTAGTTTTTCATGCCTTGCGTTTGGTGTCCCCAGTCTGGAATTTGATGTAGAAGCTGGAAATAAACAACTTGCTTCCGATGCCGATGAAAGAGGGTGGAAATCGCTTGCCGTAACTCTTCCATCGATGTCAGCAGCTGAGCTCTCGGAAGAATTGGATCGACCAAGTGTTGTTGGTGCCAAACCGTACTACGCTTTAATCAGCCACGACCCAACTAGCCGCGACAAGCATTTAGAGGCTAGTATTTTTGATTTCCTACCCCACCACCAACTAGAACTACTAAATACGAGGCAAGCTTGGGTCACCCTTCACGTTCCCCGGGCAGGTCGGTTGTGTGATCCCAAGAACATTCGTGAAGTACAGACAATTCGCGAGAAATACCCTGATATTGCGTTAGTTATCGCTCATCTCGGGAGGTGCTACACCTTAGAGCATGCCAAAGAAGCGTTGCCTCAACTAGCAAACGACCACGGGTTGTACTTTGATACTTCGGCCGTTCTTAATCCAGCAGTCTTACGATTCGCTTTGGAGACAGTGGAGCCGGAACGGATTCTTTATGGAACGGACAACCCGATTTTTTATATGCGAGGCAGGCGAAGTTGGTCGGGAGCAACTTATAAGAATTACACGAACTACCCATTTCATTTCAATCAACAGCGAGAAGCCCCTGAGATTGAAGCGAATTACACACTTTACATGTATGAAGCTTTAAAAGCATTTAAGTCTGGCTGCGATGATTTAGCTTTGGATCGACTTTCGATAGAAAGGATGTTTTCTAAGAATGCTGAGTCCTTGATAGCTAGAGCCAATTGCAAGAAAGAGTTGAGAAGCAGCTGCTCAGGAGATTTGCCTTCAAACGGTTCGTGTCAGCCATAGAAGCAGTGTATGTCATCTATAGGAACACTGGTCAAAGTAGGCCTTTCTGAAGGCAAGAATTCGTAACTCGGGTGATCTACACAAGGTATTATGCATGTCAAAAATCAGTCAACTTTTTCATCATTGGAGTGGGATCGATTGTCAAATGAAAAACAATACGAATAGGTTACATCTCATGCAAATCCTCATTCGTGCCACTGTTCTTTCGACATTCTTTCTACTTTCAACTTCCGGTCTCATAGGGGCAGCAGAACCTATCAGACTTGCGGTTATCGGTGACTCCCTTACTGCTGATGCTGCTGCTAAACCAAATGATTTGAATGTGTATTCTGCTCTATTGGCGCAGTTCTTAGCTCCAGAATACGAAACTCGGAACTTCGCTCGCTCTTCCGTGGGTGTCTTAGAAAAGGCAGAGCTCCCTTACATTTCAACCCCGGAGTATCAAGCAGCTCTAAGCTGGGCTCCTGATGTCATTGTGATCATGCTCGGCACAAGCGACAGTATCTCGGAGCCTCGGGACAACTGGCAACATCACGGGGATCTTGAAGGTGATGTTCTTCGCCTCATTCAATCTTTTCGAGCAAATAATGCACAAGTCAAGGTACATCTACTTGGTCCTCCTCCTGTGTTCCCCGACAACATGGAAGATAATGAGACAATTGAACGGCTGAAAGTTCGGGCTGCACGAATCAAAGAGATTGCAGCAGTCTATCGTCAATTAGCTCTCCAAGAGCCGCAAGTCTTTTATCACGATCTGTCTCGGAGCTTTAGCTCAACCATCGATGGCGTTCATCCCGACAACTTTGGGCACGAGTCGCTGGCACACGAGATCCACGATCGATTGGTAATCGCCTATGAGGAATCCTGTGGTCTAGAGGCGAAACTGGCTTCGTTGAACCTCTCTGTCCGGGAGGACCATTGGCACGGTTTTCGGAGATTCACGTTCGCCTTAGGGAAAGCAACTTGCCATTTGGTATCACCGCATCAGGTTGCGAAGAATCGACAGTGGATTTTGCGAGCCAGGTTTTTCGGCCACGAGCCAGAGTTAGACCTTTCGCTGCTCGACCGAGGGTTTCATGTTGCTTACTGTGACGTTGCCAATCTTTATGGATCCGAGGAAGCAATTGCTCGCTGGGACAAATTTTATGCTCTTGCCACTAATGAACTCTCCCTTTCTCACAAGCCTATTCTCGAAGGGATGTCACGAGGTGGTCTTCCGATCTTCCTCTGGGCTTCCAGAAATCCAGAAAAAGTGTCCGCAATCTACGGCGACAATCCCGTGTGCAATAGTCTCTCCTGGCCAGGCGGACAAAATGGGACTCGTTCGAGCGAAAATTGGGAGCAACTCCTGGAGGCATATGGCGTGGTGGAGGATCAGGCAGAGAAACTTCCCCAGCCGCGACACGCCGAGATCCTTGAACCGATCGCCAAAGCGAAGGTTCCCATTGCGCTCGTCCTTGGGATGGCCGATACAACTGTGCCTCCGTCTGACAATGCGCTCCCGCTGGCCCGTGAATACAGAAAGCTAGGTGGGCGTGTCAAGATTTGGAGAAAGCCCGGAAGCGGGCATCACCCCCATGGCCTGCACCCTCCGGATTCTCTCCGTCGCTACTTGATGCGCACTGTGTGTCTCATGGAAAACCCCGCCGTCGAGTCCGTTCCCTCCGTAGAGTATCGGGCAGGGGCCGGCTGGGGATCGGACTGGCAAACTGCTTTCAGGTATCTGAAACGTGTCGCCGCAGCTAAGCCAGATAGTAAGGTTGTTTTGCTTGGAGACTCAATTACCCAAGGACTTACCGGTCACAACCTCCGAATGGCTCAGCCCGACGGACCACGAGCCGTCGATAGATACTTAGGAAACCAACAAGCTCTGTGCTTAGGTCTTTCCGGAGATCGGACCGAACACATTCTCTGGCGCCTTCAGAATGGTCAGCTTGCGGAGCTTACTCCCGACTTTGTCGTTTTAATGATTGGTGTCAACAATATCAACTCGGCACGGCATACCGGAGAAGAAACGGCAGAAGGTACCATTGAAATTGTTAGGTGGTTGCGTGACCACAAGCCCAATTCAAAGATCATCCTGTGCGGGTGCTTTCCAACTGGAAAAACGCCCTCCGATCCACTACGAGAAGAAGTTGATGATCTTCATCGGATAATTGCCCGTCTATCTTCAGATCCGAGTGTCCAGTATCTAGACTTAAGATCACACTTTCTAAATGGTGATGGCACTCTCAATCAGAACATGAGCGAAGATGCAGTGCACATTACTCGTAGTGGACAAGAAACGTGGATGAAGGAACTTGAGGGCGTGCTGAAGAGGTAGGGCACTGCCTAATCGGCGGACCAGTATTTCCTCCGTTGCGATGTTCGCACTGCTGGAGCCCAAGAAACTGCCCTTCCGGCTGGATAGGTGCGAACGCCAATTGCCAGGTCGTTCTGGCTAACCTCGCTGAAGAGATTACCATCGACGAATGTAGTTTTGGCCATGCCCAAATTGGAGAAATTCGTCAGTATCATCGACCGCATCATCATTTGCCTGCATGTAGTACTAACGGATATCAGCGTTCTCAAAATCTCCTGCCATCGCTTCCAAGTGGCATTTGAGCCCTACGAAGTCGTTACCATGAGCGACAAGTTGAGCCCCGCGTTGGGTCAAAGCTCTCATCTCTTCAACCGTTGCCATCGGACATCCCCAAGCCTTCTTGTGTTGGGTTGCAGCCACCGCAACGGCCTCAATAGCTTGGGCAACAGACAAGGAAGCGTCCTCATTGCCGAGCCGCAATCCTAGATCGCCTGGGCCGATGAACAACCCATCAACACCACTTACTGCAGCGATGGAATCGATCTGATCAACTGCCTGAGGTGATTCTATTTGTACCAAAAGAAAGGTTTCCTCATTAGCACGTCCGGGATAAGAAGGGCCGCCATGCAACATGAAGTCACTGTCCAAGCCAGCCCCATCGACCCCACGGTTACCTAGTGGAGGAAACTTGATCGCGTCTACAATTTCCCGAGCTTCTTCGCTGGTCGCTACATGGGGAATCATCAAGCCGGCCGCACCGTCTTCCAAGTAACGATAAAGCTGTGTGGGTTGAGTAGTGGGGGGACGGATCAGGCAATCGATATCGTACAAGTGGCAGTATGCCAGTAGGGCCTGTACCTCGCGATAATCAAATGACCGATGCTCCAGGTCGAGCCATATACAGTCAAAACCAAAGTGCGCAGCGTGGCGAATAAAAGAAGGAAGGAAGTGTCCTAGGCCGCAAATCCGTACTACCTTACCAGTTTTCAAACGACTAAGAGTCTTGCTTTCTCTCATATACTTTCTCTCATATACTTTCTCACTCTATGGAGTAACTCAAAAGTTTCAGTTTCGATTGGCTCTCGCAACACTCTCGGCATTGAAAGTGGCCACTATCGATACTTGCGTCCCCGTGTGGAGCATGTGAAGCCTTCTCTTGACGCGTGCCATCGCCGCAGTGGGCATGACCTCTTAATGCGGTCAGTGCTCGATCATAAAGGTCAGCTCCCATGATTACAAGCAGCATCTAGGCTTCGAGGAGGAGCAGCAAATCATCAGAATTGAGTTCGAGGGAATGACACCTGTGGCGATCTTGTTCCGCTCGCTGATCGTTGACTGCGAAGGACGGATACCGTAACTGTCAACCTCTTGAGGGTCGGGGGTAACAGCCGAAAGCAAACTCCTCGTTCGCCGACCTGCTCACCACTCTTGTGTTGGCAATCGATCTCTCCTTAATTGCTTTAGTGGATGTCGCCCGGTCCTAGTCGATCTGCTTGCCTGTGAGGTGCATCAAAGCCGTGAGAACCTACGTTTCGAGCCGCACAACATCACTCACCGAAGCCGCGTGATGCTCCAGATGGCCCTGCTACCCAGGATATGTCGTATCTCGTGATCGATTCACTAGCGGTCGGCATGGTAGACGTCTTCCTAGCCTGTCTCGCGATTATAGTTCGTCCGCCGCAGCAGAGACAGCAGGCCCTGCTTCCTTCCCAGACTTTTTTCGATTTTCTATCTAGAAAGATAGGTCAAGTTGGAGTGTGAGTTCTCGGCTTCAATTCTCTGGCTAGTGGAAAGGGTTGAAGCTGCGTACTCCATGGGCGTCTGACCACCCAGACTCTTGCGCGGCCGAACTTGATTGTAGACGATTATTCAAGCCTCCATGTTCTCGGTCGCAACTGCCAAGTTCAAGAACCAATGCTGTTTCAAGCATTCTTGGCTTACGCAATTGTGGAAGGACACACTGAACTACCAGCGGCCGAATCCGATGGCCGTGGCGTGTCCTTGGGGGGCGGTAAGCGGTAAAACACGGATGATATCACTCTGTTGAAAGCGACCTTCGGTAGCGTTCCCATTGACCGTCCTCAGCCGGCCGCTGATCGGCATCCGCACGTGTGTCTCGACAAAGACTACCGCTCGAAGAACGTTCGCCAGTTCCTCCGCTGAAGCCATTATGAACCTCACCTCAAATGGCGTAGCCAAGAAGTGGTACGGCGGAGGAAGAACTTCTGTTTCAAGGCACGACTCTGGGGCGTCGAACGACCGCACCTTTGGGTCAATTAATTCCTCAGACTTCATGTCCGCTGGGAAAAGAATGCCGCGAACTACCTCGCCATGTTACAATTCACCTTCGCCTGGACCACTCCCAGCATGGGTGGGGTTCTAGGGTGGACTCCAGGTATACCAAGGCAAATTCCGTAGCGATGCTGGAATGGATGCTGTGGACGAAAAACTGCTCGGTAAGCTACTCATTGAGCAGGAGGCGACTCCTCTGCCTAGCGGGCTGGAGAGTCTCTTAGTCCGAACGCCGTGGAGATATGAGACAATCGAACATTCGACCTTTAACGACCGATTGCGTCCAAAAGAAAATGCAGTCACATGGATTTCTGCGTAGTTTATAAAACAGGGCGAGTTACACACTTCATTCACTTCTGTAGTAGGAAAAGAGCATGGAAAAATTGCAGCAAACAACACTCATTCTAGTTTGTGTCGCGTTATTTTCGCTTGTGAGTTGCTGTAGCGCACAGGCTCAGACGTCGACCTCTCCGGAGCGCGAAGAGCGAATGGAGTGGTGGCGAGAGGCACGGTTTGGGATGTTTGTGCACTGGGGACTCTATTCAGGCTTGGCCGGAACCTGGGAGAACAAGCCGGTTGGGGAAGAAGGTGGGATGGAGTGGTTACAGTTTCGCGTTCGCGCGGACACCGACACCTATGCTGAACGCGCGATGCCGCTGTTTAAACCCACGCCGGGTTTTGCGCAGTCTTGGGCAAAACTCGCCAAGCAGGCAGGCTGTCGGTATCTCGTGTTTACGACCAAGCATCACGATGGCTTTGCGTTGCATGATTCTGCGGTCACTGAATTCGATGCGGGGTCAGTGCTCAATCGCGATTTAGTTCGGGAGATTGTCGACGCGTGTCGGGCAGAAGGCTTGCGAGTCGGGTTCTATCACTCAGTGATCGATTGGCATCATGACCAGTATTGCTACCTCGAATCGAAACAGCTACCTCATCCCGGGAATTCGAAACCCTATCCGAACGGCGAACGTGATCACGGAAGGTACGTCGAGTATCTGCACGAGCAGGTTGACGAGCTGGTCAGCAATTACGGCCCGGTGGATATCCTCTGGTGGGATTACAGTGGAGTCGATTTTCAGGGCGATGAAGCATGGAGAGCCTTCGACCTGATGGCCAACGTCCGCGACAAGCAGCCGCAGGTGATCATGAACAACCGACTGTTTCGCATTCCAGAAGCGGGCTGGAAAGGTCAGGGCATGCAGGCCAGCATTCCGCAACTCGACTCACAATATGGCGATTTCATTACGCCTGAACAACACGTCCCAGAGAACGGACTGCCCGGCGTCGATTGGGAAACCTGCATGACAATGAACACGACCTGGGGATACAGCCGTTACGATGCTCAGTGGAAATCTCCCGAAAAGCTGATTCGTACGTTGATCGATATCGCCAGCAAAGGCGGCAACTATTTGCTCAACATCGGTCCCTTGGGCGACGGTTCGGTGCCCGCGGAGAGTGTTGAGCGGCTCGCAGCGATGGGCCGCTGGATGGATGTCAATGGTGAATCGATTTACGGTTCGACGGCTAGCCCGATTGGTAAGCCCTCTTGGGGATGCGTCACCCAAAACACGAAGACCAACTCGCTTTACTTACACGTCTTCAACTGGCCGAGTGACGGCAAACTTACCGTCGAGGGAATTCCTGGGGCAGTTGCCAAGGCGACTCTACTCAGCAATAGCGTAGAAATCCCTGCATCTCAATCCGGAGCAGATGTCGTTCTCGAACTGCCGAAAGCCGCCCCTGATGCAATCGCCACAGTCATTCGCTTGCAGCTAGACGGCTCCGCGGATTAGCGAAAGCAACGTGAGTATCACCAACCAGTTCTCAGCATATTCATGGGAAACTGCTCGATCAAGTTGAAAGCAGCTCGCACGAGTGAAAGCAACTGCCCAGCAAGAATCGCAGGCAGGCGAGAAGTCCACCGGTGTGCCGATGGTTGTTGGTCACGGGTTTGGGAAGGAGATCGTCGACATCGGATCGAACATATCGGACGTTCACCGTTGAGATGTCGTTAGTGGGGAAGGCAAATGTAGTCCGCTGTAGGTTGCTCTTAGGGTAGCTGGAGTCGCCAGCTTTCAGCGCGTTCAAGTGAAGCTGAAGTCTGGCGACTCTAGTTATGCGTATTATGGATTGCAGCATATTGCTAACGACGTTCTGGCAGCAGTCGATCGGCAAAGGTGAGGTAGGCTCGCCAATCGAACGCCTGCACGTCGTGCCCGCCTGGGCGAATATGATAATTGAGTCGACCGGTGGACATCGTGGTTCCAGCCATAGGCATCTTGTCAGCCGGAAGTCCGGCTACGCCTAGCAGTTCGTAGACTGGGCTGGCATGAAGGCAGGCAAGAAATTCACCGCGTGGGTCTGCCCAGCGATCTCCTTGAGCGCTTGCGACGTAGACGGGACGCGGCGCGCAAAGGGCGATGAGTTCGTGCTGATCTACCGGCAGTGCCGATTCATTCTCGTTGTACTTGTTGAAGTTGTCGCAGAACCAATGGGGAAACTGACGATTGATTAGTCCGACGGTTTCACCAAAGGCCCGACTCGACAGCGCGGCTCCGCCGCAGCCTGAATCATTCGAAATAATCATCGCAAATTTCGGGTCAATAGCGCCCGCCCAAAGCGCCGTCTTGCCCAGTCGCGAATGCCCGAAGACAATCATGCGTTCGGAATCGATTTCAGCAAGCAATTTAGGGTTTTCTCCGATCGCTTGGCGTATCTTACTTAGTCCCCAAGCCCAAGCGGCAATCGATCCCCACTCGTCCGCCGCCGGAGCAGTTTGACCTTCTGAATAGAAGTAGGAATGTGCACCGTCGGTAAAATCATGGCGGTCGGGATCAATGTCTCCATAGTAGGCTGTCACGAGCCCGTACCCGCGCCCGATAATCTCTTCAACGTCCCACCTAGTGGACCGAACTCCGCGGGCGGCTTCGGTGACTCGCCCATCAACGACGCCGTCTACCTTGTTGCCTATCCAGTTCTTGTTGAGCAAGATTTCGGGATCGGCATGTACTGACTGATTGCCGAAAAAATTCAGCGCAAGGAAGCAAGGAGCCGGATGGTCGGTCAATGGCAGGTAGGTGAGAACGCCAATGCGAAACAGCGGCTTACCATTTCTGAGCGGCGCCACTTCAAATTGAATGCGACGAGCCTTGCCCTGCAACGCGTCGTCCGTCTGTTCGACGACACGCACCTCAACATCGCACGTGGTCGCTTCAGCCGGAATGCGTCCGTAGACTTGATCTTCGAAGAGGTTGAGGATTTCCCGCCGTCGCGATTTCCATTCGGAGACGTCGGAAAGTTTCTTGCCGCTGTTGTCGATCAGTGGATCAGGTAGGGTATATGATGGCGCCTTCGCTTCGTCATAATTGGCGGAGGGTTTGTCAGCAAATACAGTTTGCGACAACGTCGTCGAAGCGAGTATTGCGGAAATACTGATGCAAAAAGCACGGCTGACTAGATGTTCCATAAATAGTTTCTTGGGTAGAAATAGAAGCATGCACCACATCATTGATTGAGCGTTCGCCTGTTGAATTTCGGGGCGGCGTTCTCGTTTCGTTTGACATCTAACAATTTTACGGCTGTGGTGCGCTGATGTCATCCCCCTAACCGGTGTACCAATACGACATGTCACGCGAGTCTGACTCACCTGCGGAACCATATGCCAAAGAGGTTGCGAAAACCGAGTGATCAGTTTGGTCAGGATGAGCAAACCAAGAAGAATTAGCCAGCGAAGTGCCTGGCAGGAACTGTAGCCGCGACCAAATCGTTATAGCGGAGGAGTGATTTGCCTGAACCTCCGTGAGGTGAGTAGGCAGATGGCCACCAGTCCCGCGAGCAACATGATAGTTGACGGTTCGGAATGACGAAAACGACATGGAGACTAGGCTCAGCCTCCCACGCAGCTAACAACCCACCACCCCTCGTGTGAAGTCATCGAAGTCAGCTTACGTCAAGTAAAGGATCACCTACGTCGATATCAACACGTTCCTGTTAAGCCTCTATTCATCACTGATATGCGTCGGCATGGGACGGTGTGCAGAAGCTTCGCGATCAAGTTATATTTTGCGATCATTGACGTTCCTTCTGTGCTCAGATAGACCCCATATCGCTAGTGTAAGTGGATCGTCCTGATAGACTACGTATAATTCAAATCCCTATCCGTTTACCTACCAAAACACGATCGCAATGAAATATATACCCATACTATTTCTGCTTCTCTCCTCTGTGATTGCGTCACAAGGGAAGGCTGAAATCCCGCTCGAAAACCCAAAGACAACATCTAACAGTACGAATTCCCAAGAAGATACCAATGAAAACGAGGGATCAGAAGGAAATGTATCCCCACAGGATGCCGTGAAATTCAAAGCGGCAGGATTGGTTCGCTACAGTGATTTCGGAGCCAAAGGCGACGGTGAAACTGATGACATAGACGCGATCGCTGCGACCCATGCCTACGCTAACCAGCATGGCCTTTTGGTGAGAGCCGATGATGAGTCCACATACTACATTGGTGGTAAGGCACGCACCGCGATCATTATGACCGACACCGACTTCGGCACGGCGGCCTTCGTCATTGACGATACCAAAGTCGAAAATCACAAAGCTTCTGTTTTCATGGTCAGATCCAGTTTGCAACCGCTCAAGCTGGAGGGGATAACGTCCCTCAAGCGAAATCAGGAAAAAATTGACGTCCCCCTACCAGGCCCCTGCCTGATCACCGTCACCAATTCCAAGAAAAGACGCTATATACGCTATGGCCTGAACCAAACCAATGGGACTCCGCAAACAGATATCTTCGTCGTCGATAAGAACGGTAATTTGGATAGGGATGCTCCAATCATCTGGGACTTCGATCAGATCACGGGAATCACCGCGCTTCCCATTGACGAGCGGACGCTGACAATTACCGGAGGGCGCTTCACCACAATCGCAAATAGAGCTGAATCGAAGTACGACTATTACAGCCGAAATATCGCGATCATGCGTTCCAATGTCGTAGTGGACCACTTGGAACATCGCGTCACCGGCGAACGAGACCATGGCGCGCCCTATGGCGGCTTTATAAGTATACGTGACTGCTCTACCGTAACCGTAAAGAACACGGTCCTGAGCGGACACAAAACATATCGCACTATTGGGCCTGCTGGGAAACCCGTCGGTATGGGGACTTACGATATTCAGGTCACCCGCGCCCTGAATGTATCATTCGTGAACTGCAGCCAGACAAACGACATAAACGACCGCACATTCTGGGGAATCATGGGTTCCAACTACTGCAAAAACCTTCTTTATGACAATTGCACCTTATCCCGGTTCGACGCACACATGGGAGTTGCCAACGCAACCATCCGCAACTCGACCCTGGGGTACATGGGAATCAGTGCCATAGGCACGGGGGTCTTAACCGTGGAGGAATCCACTCTCTACGGCAGGACCTTTGTCAATCTTCGCAGCGATTATGGCAGCACGTGGCAGGGAGAAGTTGTTATCCGCAACTGCACTTTCGTCGTGCCCGCCGCAAGTAGCACGACGAGCGCTAGCCTGATCGGCGGCTCCAATTCCGGTCAGCATGACTTCGGCTATACCTGCTATATGCCTGAACGGATAACCATCAAAAACCTTCGTATCGATGACTCTAATCATACCGAAGATTACCGGGGCCCCGTCATTTTTAGTGATTTCAATCCTCAGATGACCGACGATTTCTACCATGAAACATTTCCCCACGTCAGAACGAAGGAAGTCATTCTCAGAAATGTGACCACTGCCAGCGGCAAGGACCTGAGACGTAGTGACAACCCATTCTTATTCAATGATGTGAAGATAGACAGCGATTGACAGGGTGTAACGTCCTAATTGTTGCGCACTTCAATGGGCGGCCCCTGCTTGGTAGGAATTGCTTTTTGAGAGAGTTCAATATGGACCAAGCGAAGGAGGCTGCCACGATGAAAAGTGAAACCTGAGACGTAATCGCAGTCGATCAGTCGAAGGTTCGCGGTCATGTCGATGAGGTGGTTCGGACGAGCGTTGAAGTGACGCTCAATTGCCAGCGTCGGTTGTACCGAGATTCGGTGGCGATCGGTAAACCTCTAAAGTTGAGATAGTCGGGCATGCACGTGAAGATTCGATGCGTAGTCTAACCGCATCTCCCGTTACCAGAGGCAGTCGCAGGATTCGCCTGACGCCAATCGTATTTCCAGAGCCCACTTCCTGCCACTTCCCAGCTACCCGGACATCAATACTAAACTTCTCAATGCGCTGACCCAACGAGATAAATTCCTGCATGCGAATTCGGTCAAAGGGGATTGCCTTGCCTAATTCCACCGTCAACTCAGCTTCAGTGACCTCATCATCGGTGGCCCAATAAGTCTCTCGGTCTCCGTCAGTAATCTGTTGCGGTCCGAAAGCCTCATCATTGCCACGAGTATTGCTTGCTGTAGCCCGCTTGTCTCTGGCAAGATCGTCATCAAACGTAAGCTGAATAACCTCGTGAAATTTGGTTAGCCTTTGTTCGTCGATTTCGTGAATGAGCCCGCGCCGGTCGGGCGGGATATTGAGCAATAAGTTACTGCCCTGTCCGATACTGCTGTAGTAAATTTCCAGTAGTTCCTCAACCGTTTTTACCTTGTCGTCCTCCTGCTTTAGGTAAAACCAGCTCGGTCTTATGGAGACATCGACTTCAGACGGAACCCAGTGTGTTCCGTCACGATCACCATGGGTAAGGCGATCTCCGTACGTGCCACCTGGGTACATGCCATCGAGACGCATCGTTGCCCAGTTCGTGCTAGAGCCGTGACCCGTTTCATTCCCAACCCAGCGGCACCCTGGTCCCGCGTCGCTGAAGATGACCACCTGCGGCTGCAGCTTCAAAGCAAGGGCGTTCGTCTCAGGCCACTTGTAGTAGGATTCACGATCAATTCGACGCTCCTCGTTGGCTCCTCCATAGTATCCAGATCCCCCATTAGCGCCGTCGAACCAGAGTTCGGCAATATCTCCGTAGTTGGTCAACAGTTCCCGAAGCTGATTGCGATAGTAGTCGATGTACTCCGGCTTACCGTAGTCCGCGTGATTGCGGTCCCAGGGGGATAAGTACACTCCGAACTTTAATCCAGCCTCTTCACATGCCTTCGAGAGCTCCCTAACAATATCCCCTTTACCATCCCTGTAGGGAGAATGCTTGATCGAATGCTCGGTATACTTGCTTGGCCATAGGCAGAAGCCATCATGATGTTTGGTGGTAAGGATGAGGCCCTTCATACCGGCAGATTTCGCAACACGAGTCCACTGTGATACGTCAAGCTCGCTGGGTGTAAATACAGCGGGGGATTCATCTCCCGCTCCCCACTGCCTGTCTGTAAAAGTATTAACGGTGAAGTGCAAAAAACCGTAGTACTCCAACTGATGCCATTTTAACTGTTCTTTCGAAGGCAGTGGGCCAAATGGCGCTGGAGGTTCGGCAGCAAACGCAGAAGCCGAGGGGGTAGCGATTAGAGCAATTGTAAGGAGGCAGTTGGATGCAATCTGATTAAGGATGGCAGGCAGGCGACCAGCAATTGTGCATTGAAGATTCATGAATAATTCTCTGAGAATTTTCTGTTGATTTGACTTGGTTCTTCACTAAGGAAGCGACCTTCCGTTCGTTGAGGTGCCCCCCCCATCAGTAGGAAGGTAGATGGGGTCGCTGTGGTACCACCGGTTGTGGCAGTTGGGCAATAACCTTCAAGATTCGCACTCTCAGTCTTGCTTCTTCCTTGTTTGCATGTGATCGTGTTGCGACTAGTTTAATTTGAGCGACCAGAGGAAACGCCAACGAAGATCCTCGCGGATATCGCAATAGCTGTCACGTACGATGAAATGCAATATCTCATCAACAACCGAGGGAAGGTCCGACTTCAAGACTGGCGCAGTCCCGCTCGCCGTCGAAAAAACAAAGGCAAGGCAAGCAATAAATGGACCGCAGGTTCCGGCACCACAGTGACTAGGCTGCTACCCGAGGGCATGGCGTAGTTTGATTGCCAGTCGCTCAAGTCGTCGGAACTCAGCGGGCTAGGGGAATCCCCTCGCTGCCAAGTGAGAAAATCCGCCCCGTCGACCATGCCGTCACTATTGAAATCGCCGGAAAGTAATGCGGTGGTGGAAAGCGACGCGGCACTCAGTGAAATATTGTCATACTGCACCGTGTCGTTAGCAAGGAATCTAATTGGCAAGCCGTCGGTGGCATTGAGCATGTCCAAAACTGGTGACCATTCGCCGAGAGAACCACCTTGTAGCCCAACACGAGCTCGGAAAGTATCGGTATCGGAGTCCAAGTCAACTTCGACGGTATACCAAGTGTCATCAAGCAATTCATTTGCCGGCAAGAGCATCTCGGAAGTCGTCCCATCCAAGATTATTCCATTTAATGCGGGGTCTTCATGGTTCTGACGCGCAGTCACTAGGAAGGTAACTCCACTCCCTGTGCTCACCTGGGAACGCTCTGGGAATGAGAGAGTGTCTACCAGCTTAAAGTCGTAGGAAAGCGTCTGGCGTTGATCTTGCAGAATCGGTTCTTGCCAATACAAGGTGGTGTTTTGGTTTTTGGGGTCAACCAATTTTAACGCGTTACTGCCGTCTGAAGAGATGACACTGTGATTGCCAACCTGCGAGAACAAGACACCCGCCTCATCCAATGACCAGCCGTCGGCCGTCGTCAGTTCGGAGCCGTTCGAATGACCTTGGAATGTCTCTGGGTTCGAAGTAGCGTTATGAAAGGGTGTAGGTGCAACTGTCAAAATTTGGTCCACGCCTGACACATCTACAGACTGCGTGGCGCCGTTTGGCCAAGTAATTTGCATATTCAACAAACCGGTGTAGTCGCCGAGTCCAAAGTGAAGAGTTTGATCATTCTGGTTCCCTTCACCCACAGCCCCTTCGACCTGCCGTGTGATTATCTTGTCGCCGAGAGCAATACGTACTTGAGCGCCGATTGCCGTAGCGTCGAAAAGGGGAGCACCGAGCAATCGCACTTTAAGAAAGTTATTTTCACCACCCGTATTACGATAAAGCTTGCCGTCAGTTACAAGATCGAGATAACCATCGTTGTCGTAGTCAGCAAATGCAGCTTGGTACGTTGAAATGGAACCTGACTTGGGCAGTCCCCACTCGGTGGTTACATCCACAAAATTGAAATTTCCATCGTTTCGATACAAGGTCGGAAAGTTGGCCACTCCGCCGCTGGCGATGGGGTACACAGTGGTGAGATAGAGATCAAGATCGCCATCGTTGTCGAAGTCTCCTACGGTGGGAGAAGCATACGACTCTTGATAAGATACTCCCCCGGTACCCTTGTCCGTGAATGTGAAATCGGCGTCCGGACCATTGTTCTTGAGAAACCTTGACTGGGGTTGGCCGGGATGAGAGAAATTGCCGGCAAACAAATCAATCAGACCGTCGTTGTCGAAATCTCCCCAAGCGGATCCAATCGAATGTCCGCCGTAGTAGCCGGGCGATGTGGCTAGAGCATTTTTTGCGCTAGCAACATCTACGAAAGTCCCGCTACCGTCGTTGCGATAAAGGGCATTTGGCTCGATTCGATAATTGGATACATAGATGTCTAGATCGTTGTCCTGATCCCAATCGGCTGTGGCCACTCCACGAGCCGGACGAGGGCGGCCAGGAGTTGTCCGGGAATCAATGCCTTGCTCCCACGTCTGGGAGAACGTGCCGTTTTGGTTATTCGTGTATATCACATCGGAATAGTAAGCGCTGGGAAAGTTCTCGTAGCCACCTACATAGAGATCTAAGTACTTGTCGCCATTGAAATCTCCCCAAGTTGCTCCGCGCGAGTTTGGAGGCATGTCGGGCAGAGGTGCCGCAGGGGCGAAACTCTCCCCATTCATGTTGTGCCACACAACGCCGCCGCTGCCTCCCACCGCAGCGTATTGGAATAAATCCAAGAGACCGTCGTTGTTGTAATCACCCCAAATTGAATCACCACCCGTAGACTGGACAATGTGAAACGTGCCGTTCCTATTGTTCCGTAACAAAGTACCGCCTACGCTAACATCAACCCAACCATCATTGTCATAATCAGCCCAAGCAGCCTTGGCATTCTTCAACGTACCCCCGCTAGCAGGAACCGCGGGGAGTGTCACATTGACGAACTCCCCGGCCAGGCAGGTATTGCAGCAGCCTGCGATGACAAGCCACACAGCTATTCGGCTTAGTGCGCAACTGCAGCTTATCCCGCACAGCATCTGTACCCCGCTCTTGAGAACTCCGCGGATCTCACAATGGATAGTATCGCAATAAGTCACTTTTATCTCCTTTTACAAATCTATTGGCATTCGTATCGATGTTGAAGTTGTCTGCACACGCCGTCACACATATTGTGGCACCTTCGGTTGATTGCGACGCGCGGATTGAAGCTAGTACCGTCGCTTGTTGGAGATTCTGATTTCGCCAATCTGCCCGAAGAAGTTTCCGAAGCCGCGGAAATTGAAATCTCCCCCGTAGCGGGAATAGCCCCTCAGCCGGCTGCTGACACTGAATTGCGCATCGTGCTGGCGGTTATTAATTAGCTTTCTTCCGTCAGGGCTCTCCATCTGCCAGATTAGCCTCCCGTCCAGAAATAGCTGATGCAAGTCCTCCGCATAGCTGTATTGCCAAGCAACATGATGCCATTCGGTGTCTCGAATCCCTGCCTGTTCCGGACTGCCAACGATAGCATCGGGACGTTTCCAAGGATGTAGATCCATCAGCGCCTCGTCAGGCTCGGCGCCGAGGAAGTGGACTCCAGGCGCCATGCTCCCGTCGGCCGAATCGTGGTCCGACAAATAGAGTTCCCAGACACCGCGTTTAGAGTTGTCGTACGTACCGCAGATGTGGCCATAGTCGAATGGCTGGTGGTTTGTGTCCACCTTCTCACCGTACGCACAGATCGGCCCAGCTCGTCGAACCCAAGCTTCCACGGTCCACTCTTCTTGACAAGTCTTCAAGTCAAGTTTTGGGATGCCTTTTCCTTTAGTCGCCCAGCCATGCTCTCCGCGACCGTTGTCCATCGGGAATACTCCCTTTCTCCCCGGCCATGAAACTCGCTTGTCACCTCCCATATTTGTCCATGTCAGGGTCAGTTCATCATCGCCCATGACATCTCGGATGAGTTTTCCGTTCGGACCCTGCCAGTCGTAGAGAACGACGGTGTTTTCGTCCGCCTCGATCACGTGAAGTTCCCGCGGGAGCACCGAGAGTTTCAACTCGCATCGATCCTGTAGCCCGTTAGCGTCGGTAACTTGGATTACAAGCCGTGAGAAACCTTTCTCTGTAGGAACGCCTTCCAATTGGCCCGTACTACTGCTGAACGCAACGCCACGAGGCAAATCTCCAGAAATAACTTTCCATTGCGTCGGAGCAGCCATATTTGACGTCTTCATCGCGACTTGATAGGGCAAGCCGACAAACGCAACAGGTAGCGATTCGGTAACCATTTGGCCACGTACCACCGAAAGCGAGAAAGTGTACTTATCGGTTTGCCCAGCTTCGTCAGTCGCTCCGATTGTGAGAGACCGATCTGCAACTGTTTCCTGTGGATCGCCTTGGATAATGCCTTGGATAATGCCTTGCTTCTTGTCGAGCTCAAGGCCTTCGGGCAGCTTCCCGTCCAACAACTCCCAGACAACCGCGCCATGTTGCGCCTCGGTTTCCAGTTTAGCCAAGTAAGGAATATTGAGCCAAGCTTTAGGTAGCTTCTGGTGGATGATGGCCAGTTCCTGAGCCATTGGATAACGCAGTATTTTCGATATCCGCAGTTCGTCGATTTCGCCTTCGAAATTCCCCGATTTTATGAAAAAAGGTGGGTCCTGAGAGTGGATCCATCCGCCAACCACGAACGGTAAGCAGGTGTTCTCAAAGTCATTCACAATGATTCGAGGGGACTTAAGATCTTCATAGAGGGATACTCTACCGACAAGTGATCCATCGAGAAAAAAGCTATTCACTTGATCGCTGTGGCGAAACTGCCACGCCACGTGGTGCCATTCGTGGTCGGTAACTTGGCGTTCCTTAACTTTGTTTGGCCAGTTTTCAGGGAAGAGAAAGATACTGGTATCTCTATTTCCCGCTGTTTTAGATCTTCCGATAAATCTTCCTGCTGGGAGCAAACCGTCCTTGAGATTGCCGACGCCACCTTTACCCACATTAAAGAAAAATGTCCAACCCCCACGTGCGCATCCCGGAAGCCCGAAACCTTCGTCGTCGGTGCTGCAGATACTAGCGTACGTTCGTCCCCCTGCTTCCTGACCTCCTGGGCCGGTGTAACGGATCCAGGCCTCAATCGTCCAGGCTTTGGTGCACGTTCTCAGATCGAGCTTATCGTTGTTTGTTGGTCCTACTCGAAGATCGCCATCGTCCGCTCTACGTGCGAAGCGGGCCGTGGTTCCGAAACCAGGATGCGAGCCCCACGCAGCCGTCTTGTGGGCATGCAGCGTTAAAGCCTCGTCGCCGCAGGCGTCGAGAGCTTCGTCGCCTTTGCCCTCGTCGAAATGGTAGAGCACGACGGTATCTGGATCTGGCGAAAACGGTTTTTTCCAGTCCGATCCTTCTCCGCCTTGGACATGGCTCGGTACTCCAAGGAAGAGAATGCACAAGATCCCATGCGTAGTCGCCACTGCATTAATTCTGCTATGTTCAAGGCGAGGCACTGGTCTAGTCTCTTTCGGTTTTGTGATTTGTAGAGAGGGCTAGTCGTGGAGGGGTGTCCGTTTCTTCCCCGTAATACTTTCTGAGCACACCAATAGATCACCAAGGCCGCTAAAAACGCTAACGGCTTGAAAATGGTGTCTTCCTAAATCTCTTCGCACATCTCATCAGCGTGAGTTAGAGGCTGAAGTCGGCTTTGTTTTCGCCTTCCTCAACGCTCTTAGTTAACCCACTAGTTTCAAGGTCCTGGAACTTCTCGGGGATGTTGAGTTTCACGAACTTGCCTCCAGGCGGCGGTGGCCAGTTATGAACGGCCACGGTGTACTCTCCGACTTGAAGCGAAGGAATATGGTAGTTGCCCGAACTGTCGAGCTCGGCGCTCGATCCGGTCCCGATCTTCTCATTAACAAACGTGACGACCCCGGCCTTGAGCGGTTGCTCTTCGTAGGTCACTGTTCCTGAGATCGAGCCCATCGGTGGTCCCTGGGGTCCGCACCCTCCACACACGCAAGCAACAAGTCCGAGAAACACCTGCACTCTTGTACTCAGCATGATTTATTTCCTACCGAACTTGTCCTAGTGTTTGTGAGGCCCCCGAGGACCGATTAGGGTAAGTTGTCCACTAAGCCATCGTCCACCGTACATAGCTGGAGCAAGGTCTCCAGCTCCATGCCATCATTGAGCGTTTGAACGCTGCCATCCGCATACGCTACTTGTACAATGCCCGGGTGGTTCGAATTGAGCACGGTGTTGTTTCTATAGGCAGCGTCGCTGGATCCAATGACGGCCGTGGGAGCGTTGAGCGCCCACCGGACGGTGGTTAAGCCATGGTGATATTGGCCTGAGCTCAGGTTTTCCACCGTGGAGTCTTTAAAGGCACCGCCCCAGCCGCCAGCGTAGTTGTTGCGGACGTGATGCTTGACCATCGAACCGTTGTCGAGAACTGCGATCATGCCTGACTGCTCAGAGACCAAGATCGCGTTGGAGGTCCCATCGGTGATACTCCGCATGGCCCTACTTTCGTTCACGAGCAACGCGCCGTTGTTACAAATCGGCCCATAGTTTGCATTGGCACAGACTTCTCTACGTTGTGCCGGATCGCGATAGGCGCCCGCAATCCCCACGTAGTCGTGTTTCTGAGCCCCATCACTTTTGCTGGATCCAAAATCGCCATCGAGCAATGGATCTGCCCCACTGGAGGGACAATTGTAGGCTGAGACTACCTTGTTCTCGAGCACCTCATTGCCGAACCAGTCGGGAGTAAATACCGCGCGTTCGAAGTCGAGATCGAGTTGATCGTAGAGGGCTCCTTGTTCCAAAAACGGAAGGATAAACGTTTTCCAGTTTGTGCCCGTCCGAACCGGGTTGTGACTCGAGGAAAGAGCCGGACCGGACTGCACGCCTTTGGGGAACTCGCCGTGCGAGCTGTCGTGATTCTGCAGGGCGAGGCCGATTTGCTTGAGATTGTTCGCACATTGCATGCGTCGCGCCGCTTCACGCGCTGCTTGCACAGCGGGTAGCAACAGCCCCACGAGCACCCCGATGATTGCAATCACCACCAAGAGTTCAACCAGTGTGAAACCTTGTCGAGGCCGAGAGAAGCAAGCAATGTGCTGCTCGGGACGGCTGGTTTTTCTTCGATCTCGAACAGGCAGGTTTACGTAGTGGCTGTTACGTCTTGGAATCATCGTTGGTCTCCTGTTTGCGAAAAGCAAGGCAACCCAAACCTGTGAGAATCATTAATACGAAACCGGACGGTTCCGGCACGGTCATTGCGCCGGCAGACGCACCTGCTGCAAAACCATAGTTGGTTTCCCAGCTCAACATGCTCGGATCATCGCCCAGGTCTCGTTGCCAAGCCAGAAAGTCGGCACCATCGACATCGTCATCGTCGTCGAAGTCGCCAGGGACAAACTCCGAACCCGGGGCCGTTGTAAACTGGACGCTGTTCCAGTAACCGGCGCCGTCTGAACCGGTGGCCCAATTTCCCCAGACAAGTTGATCTCCGTAATCGACCGTGTTGCCGATGTCAAAATCGCTGATCACCTTCGTATCGTCGATATACAGATCCGCGAGCGTAGTCATCGGCTGCGAGCGCACTTCATACGTGTGGTAGCCGCTGCCACTGATGGGGATCTCGTCCGAGACATTTGCAAGGCCGGCGCCACCCTTTAATTGGGCGATCGGATTGCCGTTGCTGTCTGTCGAGAGAAACAATATCGCCCAGTGATCGGCTTCATCTAGTCTGACGGCGAACCCTGGCGCGGGAGCCAGCGCTTCGTCATAACCGTTGGCTATTAAATCGTCGACTCGCACATTTGCCCGCATTGACCAGCCGCCGGTAGCAATATCGGCCAGGGCTTGAGCATCCAGTGACGCGGTCCCAAAGTAGCCTGCTTTGCCGCTGCCAGAGGAATTCTGAACTTCCCAAGCGTCGAGTCCGGAGCCCATGTCATCGATGACTGGTGCTTCGGTTGCCCCCGCATCGATCGTGCTAAGCCATCCTTCCAAGAATGGATCATTTGCACCGGTATGGCATAAGAGGCCACCGCACGGGGGCGGGCCAGGCAGGACACCCGGATCGTGGACACTCAAGATCGAGGTGGCTATCTGCCCGGCCATTAGGGTGGAACCGGCCGTATTGTAGTGGATATTGCCCGGTGTCGCTTGATAAGTCTCCTGAACGGGCTCAAGTAACCCGTGCAGATCGTTGATCGGAATATCGTACTCGCTCATGACCTGCGCGGCCACGGCGTTGTAGGCCAGGACATCGTTGACGGGGAACAACGGATCGACCCCCGGGGTGGTGTTGGCCCATACCAAATCGGCACCGCTGGCCACCATCTGGGGTACTAGGGATCGAAGATTCGATTCGTAATCCTCGATGGGAATCGCATTAACGCCCGGGTGATTCACGTTCTGAGTGTAGAGGTCGTGCAGTCCCCAGTTAAAGTGGATCACGTCCCAGGGACCATCGTCGAGCCAATCTTGCATATAGACCGTGGCACGATCGGTGTCGCCGGAACCAGGGTCAGGTTGAAATAGTACGAACTGGCCCGCCAACTCTATTTGAGATCGGTGGAAGTACCCCTGCATAATCGAGTCGCCGATCATCAGCACTCTCGGCAAGGTTTGAGCTTGGGTAGTTCGAATGGTTCCGGACACAAGAACCAGGCTCAACGTGATCAGGCCAATAAAACGTACGCTTCTCGATATCAGCATCAGTTTCCCCGAATGAAAGTGTCTACTCGTGTTCCTAATCGCATCACTCCATCAAACAGCGCACTGCGGCATGCCGAGAAACGGCGCCACCTCGAGAAAGGTGACGCCTGTTTCTCTTGCTATGCACCTACGATTGATCGCTCGCAAAGCATAACTAGGCTGTGCAATGCCGCCTCGCAAGAAGAATCAGCTCTTGAGACGGCGTCTGCGCTCGAGAGCCAGTGACACGGCTCCTAATAGTAGAATCGCCGACCCTGAAGGCTCCGGAACCGCAGCCGGGGACGTCTCAAACTCGAGACTGTTCCAGTAGCCGGCGCCGTCAGAGCCAGTGGCCCAATTCCCCCAGATGAATTGATTCGGGAAAGTAGCCGTGTTATTGATGTCGAAATCGCTGATCACTTTCGTGCCGTCGATATACAAATCCGCGAGCGAGGTCATCGGCTGCGTTCGCAAGTCATAGGTATGGTACCCGCTGCCGCTGGTGGTGATTATATCCGACACATTCCCAAGGCCGGTGCCACCCTTCAATCGGGCGGTCGGATTGCCGCTGCTGTCAGTCGACATCTCCAATAACACCCAGTGCCCGATTGCACCCAGCCTCATGACGAATCCTGGGGCGGGCGCCAGCGCTTCGTCATAACCATTTGCTGTCGTGTCATCGACCCGCAAATTGGCTCGCACCGACCAACCACCGGTAGCAATATCGGCCTCTACTGCAGGGGTCACTGCTGCATGTCCAAAGTAGCCTACTTTGCCAGTGCCGGAGGAATTCTTAACTTCCCATGCGTCGAATCCGGAACCCATGTCATCGATGACTGGTGCCACGGTTGCCCCAGCTTCGACAGTTGGAGCCCACCCTTCCGTCGCTGGATCATTCGCTCCGGAATGGCTCAAGATCAAGGTACCCCACGCGGTTGACGTCACCGCAAGCATTGCCACGGGCAGCAACAGCAGCCCTATCGTTCGTTTAAGTTTCATCACTAGCTCCCCTTTTAACTAAAGAATCGGAATAGAGAAATCGATCAGTTGCCCACCTTGGCCTGCCCCCAGATTTGTTGCAGTGTCTATAGAAGTACGGGTTGGGTACGCGACGGCGAAGTCTTTGGGGGCTGGCATTCCAGCACGAGACTTCACTTGAGCGACCCAGCAAAAGGCTAAAAAGGCTTAAGTCATCCGATGATAGTGTCGTATTTAATCCGATGAGTTTCAGCCCACTGGCCGTATCGGGTAGTATGGTAGGGTGTTTTCTACCAGTCAACAGTTTTGCCGCAAAAAAAGGAATTAAGAGAGTGGCAATGCTTTCGCAATTCCTCGGCACGTCTCGGCCTTATTCGCGAAGATAGGCAATTTCTCCCATTCAGCCTCACTCAGCGCCGCAGAATCGACTCCTATTATCCGATGAGCTTGGCGTGATGGACAAGAATTGGGAATTCGCGTTGAATCATCTCAGTGGCGATTCTATCTCGCAATCGGTGGAGATATCGCTCCACGTGAGGTGTTGCAACCCGCTATGAAATTGAGGGGTGCTTGCGAGGAGCAAGGCAGCCCAGCCCAGTGAGAATCAATAATACGAAGCTCGACGGTTCCGGCACGGCCGATGCAGCGACGCTCAGCCCTACCCCAGAACCATAGTTGGTTTGCCAGGTCGACAGACTCGACTCATCGCCCAGATCTCGTTGCCAAACCAGGAAGTCGGCTCCGTCGACGTCGTCATCGTCGTCGAAATCGCCGGGCACAACGGGGTCAATGATCACAGCAGGAGCCGTCTCAAGCTCGAGGCTGTTCCAGTAACCGGCACCGGACAGACCGGTGGCCCAATTCCCCCAGACAAATTGATCTGGAAAGCTGACTGTGTTTTCGATGTCAAAATCGCTGATTACCTTCGAGCCGTCGATATACAAGTCCGCGAGCGTGGTCATCGGCTGCGATCGCAAGTCATAGGTGTGGTAGCCGCTACCGCTGATGTTGATCTCGTCCGACACATTCTGAAGTCCGGTGCCGCCCTTCAATTGGGCGATCGGATTGCCGCTGCTGTCAGTCGTTAGCTGTAAGAGCACCCAGTGATCGGCTTCATCAAGCCTCATGATGAACCCCGGAGCAGGAGCCAGCAGTTCGTCAAAGCCATTTGCTGTTGTGTCGTCGATGCGCAAATTGGCTCGCACCGACCAGCCTCCAGTAGCAATATCGGCCAGCGCTGTAGCATCCAGCGCCACAGTCCCAAAGTAGCCTGCTTTACCGGTGCCGGAGGAATTCTTGACTTCCCAGGCGTCGAATCCGGAACCCATGTCATCGATGACTGGTCCCGCTGTTGCCCCCGCATCGATGATTTCATCCCATCCTTCAAAAAAAGGATCGTCCGCCCCAGAATGACTTAATATCACGGCACTCCACGCGGTTGACGTAACCGCAAGCAATGCCACGGGCACTAACATAAGCCCCATCGTTCGTGCAGGTTTCATCACTAGCTCCCATTCAGTTAAAGCAGCAAATTCGGGAATTGATCATCTACTCACCTTGGCCTGTCTCCCCAAGATTTGTTCCACTGTTTCGTGAGTACGGGGCGGATAAACGGCAACGAACTCTTCGGAGTTGGAATTCCAGTAGAAGGCTTCTGTTATCCGATGATATTGAATCATTTAATCCGATGAGTGTCGGCCGACTGGCCGCAATTGGTAGTATGTAAGGGTGTTTCAAACTAGTCAACCGTTTTGCCGCAACAAATACGCACCTGGAAGCAGCACTTATTCCGCGAAGTTTAGGTGGGTTTCGTCCGATGTCGCGACTCCATCCGCTGATTGTGTAGTGCTTGATCTTTCAATTTGCCGCCGCAGGTTGCCTTCAATGGAACCATGGTCGTTTCCATCGAACTTCGACGAATAGTGTTCATCTCTATTTTTGAGGCTGTGACTCCGAATTTGCAAAACGAAAAGCGTAGAGTTTCGTGCCATATTGCAACTCGAATCGCAGGCGAACCGGCTGGCCAGCCAGACTCGATACATCTGAGTTTTCGTTCCAGGCGATTGTCTGACTGGTGGAATTCGCCGTGTGAATCCGGTCGCAGTCTTCCAGAGCGAAGCCCGGCAACGGATTGCCGCTGGCATCTTGGATTTCAACCCGCGCCAGGCCAATCGCTGAAGTTTCGATATTCAACTGCAACGTTTTGCCATCGAACTTGAGTGGCGGCGTGGTGAATTCTCCGCCTGCGTAATCAGCTTCGACACAAGTAAAGCCATCTTTCCTCAGTACCACCCGGCTGAGAGTCGCTTTCTTCATCGCTTCCTTCTCGCCGGTATGTGGATCGTCAATGCCGATATAGTACATCCAGATTTCATCGCCTACGATGTGCATCCCGCGGGACATGTACATCGTTAGCGCGTCGAAGCTTCCGGGCTTCCCTTGTGGGATCCACGGCTTACGGTCGTAGCGATTCCATTTGATACCATCGCGACTAGCGTCCAGCTCGATGTCTTCTACGCCGCAATTGTAAGTACCGGTTTTGGCGCCTCTCTGGAAAGGCGACATGTCAATCGGAAGGTACCAATCTTCATAGGAACGATAGCGACAGTTGAACAGAAAGTAAGCGTCCTGTGCATTTGGGTACTGCACGACTTGTGGACAATAAAAGTCCATCACCTTGACCCCGCCGAAATTTGGATCCTGATCATCAGGTTCCAAAACAACTTCAGGCATCGGGAACTTTGTCGGATCATCACTCACCGCGCGTCCGATGGTTCGGCGTGAGTATTTATTTTCTCCGCCGTATCGTTGCTTTCCAAGCTTGCCATAGTAGGGAATCCGCTCAGGAGGGCACTCGAACACTTTATTAATTCGTACGTAGGCAACGTACTTGTTGATCCGTGTGTCGTAGAAACAGACATTATGACTGTCCATACCGCGTGGGTAGCAAGCTTTAGCTGGAAAGATATTCTCACCGTGCTTCTTCCAGTGGATACCATCGCTGGAAGCCCGCAATGAGTTTTTCATACCATCGAAAAGTTTGTAGCGTTCTTCCGGCGGAGCCTTGGGATCGGCAAAGACGGTGGCACCGGTGAAAACAGCGCCGAGTATGTCATCCGACTCAGGTTTGACACTTCCCCCCACACGCCGCCAGTTGATCCCATCCTTGGTCAACGCACTGTACCAGCGATAGTTCTCGTCCGGTTTAATAATTGAAGAGTATCCTCCCAAACTACCCGTGAGGCATTTTTCGTTTGTTTTGATCGGACGACAGACCTCAATACGCACGTTCTTAGTTGCATCGAGAAAACGACCGTCAATAAAAATCTGGTTGCGATCGCCGATTTCAATTTGTTCAGCAGAATTAGCTGCCGTCGTCCCGCTAGCGCTCAGGAGCGCTGTAACGAGAATCAAGGGTATATTTCTGGGGAGGATTTTAGCAGTTATCATTTTGTTACCGGTTTCCAAAAGTAAAGGCGTTTGAACATGTCCCAGTTGGGTTGAGTCTGGGACCACTCCAGACTGAAATACATCCCATCAGCGGGAGTTAGAGGCTGAAGTCGGCTTTGTTTTCGCCTTCCTCAACGCTCTTAGTTAACCCACTAGTTTCAAGGTCCTGGAACTTATGCGGGATGTTGAGTTTCACGAACTTGCCTCCAGGCGGCGGTGGCCAGTTATGAACGGCCACGGTGTACTCTCCGACTTGAAGCGAAGGAATATGGTAGTTGCCCGAACTGTCGAGCTCGGCGCTCGATCCGGTCCCGATCTTCTCATTAACAAACGTGACGACCCCGGCCTTGAGCGGTTGCTCTTCGTAGGTCACTGTTCCTGAGATCGAGCCCATCGGTGGTCCCTGGGGTCCGCACCCTCCACACACGCAAGCAACAAGTCCGAGAAACACCTGCACTCTTGTACTCAGCATGATTTATTTCCTACCGAACTTGTCCTAGTGTTTGTGAGGCCCCCGAGGACCGATTAGGGTAAGTTGTCCACTAAGCCATCGTCCACCGTACATAGCTGGAGCAAGGTCTCCAGCTCCATGCCATCATTGAGCGTTTGAACGCTGCCATCCGCATACGCTACTTGTACAATGCCCGGGTGGTTCGAATTGAGCACGGTGTTGTTTCTATAGGCAGCGTCGCTGGATCCAATGACGGCCGTGGGAGCGTTGAGCGCCCACCGGACGGTGGTCAAGCCATGGTGATATTGGCCTGAGCTCAGGTTTTCCACCGTGGAGTCTTTAAAGGCACCGCCCCAACCGCCAGCGTAGTTGTTGCGGACGTGATGCTTGACCATCGAACCGTTGTCGAGAACTGCGATCATGCCTGACTGCTCAGAGACCAAGATCGCGTTGGAGGTCCCATCGGTGATACCCCGCATGGCCCTACTTTCGTTCACGAGCAACGCGCCGTTGTTACAAATCGGCCCATAGTTTGCATTGGCACAGACTTCTCTACGTTGTGCCGGATCGCGATAGGCGCCTGCAATCCCCACGTAGTCGTGCTTTTGAGCCCCCTCCTCATCAGTTGTTGGGCTGGCTCCAAAATCCCCATCGAGCAACGGATCTGCCCCACTGGAGGGGCAATTGTAGGCTGAGACTACCTTGTTCTCGAGCACCTCATTGCCGAACCAGTCGGGGGCGAATACCGCGCGTTCGAAGTCGAGATCGAGTTGATCGTAGAGGGCTCCTTGTTCCAAAAACGGAAGGATAAACGTTTTCCAGTTTGTGCCCGTCCGAACCGGGTTGTGGCTCGAGGAAAGAGCCGGACCGGACTGCACGCCTTTGGGGAACTCGCCGTGCGAGCTGTCGTGATTCTGCAGGGCGAGGCCGATTTGCTTGAGATTGTTCGCACATTGCATCCGTCGCGCCGCTTCACGCGCTGCTTGCACAGCGGGTAGCAACAGCCCCACGAGCACTCCGATGATTGCAATCACCACCAAGAGCTCAACCAGTGTGAAACCTTGTCGAGGCCGAGAGAAGCAAGCAATGTGCTGCTCGGGACGGCTGGTTTTTCTTCGATCTCGAACAGGAAGCTCTACGTGGTGGCTGCTACGTCTTGGAATCATCGTTGGTCTCCTGTTTGCGAAAAGCAAGGCAACCCAAACCTGTGAGAATCAATAAAACGAAACCGGACGGTTCCGGCACGGTCATTGCGCCGGCAGACGCGCCTGCTGCAAAACCATAGTTGGTTTCCCAGCTCAACATGCTCGGATCATCGCCCAGGTCTCGTTGCCAAACCAAAAAGTCAGCACCGTCGACATCGTCATCGTCGTCGAAGTCGCCAGGGACAAACTCCGAACCCGGGGCCGTTGTAAACTGGACGCTGTTCCAGTAACCGGCGCCGTCTGCACCAGTAGACGCACTCCCCCAATCGATTCTATTCCCGTAATCGACCGTGTTGCCGATTTCAAAATCGCTGATCACCTTCGTGCCGTCGATATAAAAATCAGCAAGCGTGGTCATCGGCTGCGATCGCATTTCATAAGTATGGTAGCCGCTGCCGCTGATGGGGATCTCGTCCGACACATTCGCAAGGCCGGCGCCACCCTTCAATTGGGCGATCGGATTGCCGCTGCTGTCAGTCGAGAGAAACAAATACATCCAGTGTTCCTCTTCAACCAGCCTGACGTGTAACCCTGGGGCTGGAGACAGCGATTCGTCATAGCCGTTGGCTATTACGTCATCCACTCGCAAAGTCGCCCGCATCGACCAGCCACCGGTAGCAATATCGGCCAGCGCTGTAGCATCCAGCGACGCAGCCCCCGAGTAGTATCCTTTGCCGGTGCCGGAGGAATTTTTAACTTCCCAAGCGTCGAGTCCGGAGCCCATGTCATCGATGACTGGTGCCACGGTTGCCCCAGCCTCGATCGTGCTAAGCCATCCTTCCAAGAACGGATCATTGGCTCCGGAATGACACAAGAGGGCTCCGCACGAGCCCGGACCAGGTTCACTACCCGGATCGTGGACGCTCAAGATCGAGGCGGCCACCTGCTCGGCCATGAGCGCGGAACCAGCCGTATTGTAGTGGATATTGCCCGGTGTCGCTTGATAAGTCTCCTGAACGGGCTCAAGTAACCCGTGCAGATCGTTGATCGGAATATCGTACTCGCTCATGACCTGCGCGGCCACGGCGTTGTAGGCCAGGACATCGTTGACGGGGAACAACGGATCGACCCCCGGGGTGGTGTTGGCCCATACCAAATCGGCACCGCTGGCCACCATCTGGGGTACTAGGGATCGAAGATTCGATTCGTAATCCTCGATGGGAATCGCATTAACGCCCGGGTGATTCACGTTCTGAGTGTAGAGGTCGTGCAGTCCCCAGTTAAAGTGGATCACGTCCCAGGGACCATCGTCGAGCCAATCTTGCATATAGACCGTGGCACGATCGGTGTCGCCGGAACCAGGGTCAGGTTGAAATAGTACGAACTGGCCCGCCAACTCTATTTGAGATCGGTGGAAGTACCCCTGCATAATCGAGTCGCCGATCATCAGCACTCTCGGCAAGGTTTGAGCTTGGGTAGTTCGAATGGTTCCGGACACAAGAACCAGGCTCAACGTGATCAGGCCAATAAAACGTACGCTTCTCGATATCAGCATCAGTTTCCCCTAAAAGAAATTCTACTCGTGTTCCTAATCGCATCATTCCATCAAGCAGCGCTCCACCAAGCAATGCACTGCGGCATGCCGAGAAACGGCGCCACCTCAAAAAAAGGTGACGCCTGTTTCTCTTGCTATGCACCTGCGATTGATCGCTCGCAAAGCATCTCTAGGCTATGCGAGGACGCTTCGCACACAATTCAACTCTCCAGACGGCGTCCCCGCTTGAGAGCCACAGGCACGGAACCTAGTAGCAGAATCGCCAGTGCCGAAGGCTCCGGAATCGGAGCCGGGGACGTCTCAAACTCGAGACTGTTCCAGTAGCCGGCGCCGTCTGCACCAGTAGACGCACTCCCCCACTCGATTCTATTTCCGTAATCGACCGTGTTGCCGATTTCAAAATCGCTGATCACCTTCGTGCCGTCGATATAAAAATCAGCAAGCGTGGTCATCGGCTGCGATCGCATTTCATAAGTATGGTAGCCGCTGCCGCTGATGTTGATCTCGTCCGACACATTTAAAAGTCCGGCGCCACCCTTCAATTGGGCGATCGGATTGCCGCTGCTGTCAGTCGAGAGAAACAAATACATCCAGTGTTCCTCTTCAACCAGCCTGACGTGTAACCCTGGGGCGGGAGACAGCGATTCGTCATAACCGTTGGCTATTACGTCATCCACTCGCAAAGTCGCCCGCATCGACCAGCCACCGGTAGCAATATCGGCCAGCGCTGAAGCATCCAGCGCCGCAGTCCCCGAGTAGTATCCTTTGCCGGTGCCGGAGGAATTCTTAACTTCCCAGGCGTCGAGTCCGGAACCCATGTCATTGATGACTGGCGCGACGGTTGCCCCAGCATCGACAGTTGCAGCAAACCCTTCCGTCGCTGGATCATTCGCTCCGGAGTGGCTCAAGATTAAGGCACCCCACGCGGTTGGCGTAACCGCAAGCATTGCCACGGGCAGCAACAGCAGCCCTATCGTTCGTGCAAGTTTCATCACTAGCTCCCCTTTTAACTAAAGAATCGGAATAGAAAATCGATCAGTTGCCCACCTTGGCCTGCCCCCAAAAAGTTGTTGCAGCGTCCACCATCTCCGTTGTGACTCTATTCCGCCAATGATGGAGATAGCGGTAATTAGGCTGTCTTTCATCCAACTAAGAATTCGACCGGCACTTGCGAGGAGCAAGGCAACTCAGCCCAGTGAGAATCAATAGAGCTAAGCTGGACGGCTCCGGCACGGCCGATGCAGCGACGCTCAGCCCTACCCCAGAACCATAGTTGGTTTGCCAAGTCGATAGACTCGATTCATCGCCCAAGTCTTCTTGCCAAACCAGGAAGTCGGCGCCATCGACGTCGTCATCGCCATCGAAGTCGCCGGAGACAACAATCGGAGCAGGAGCCGTCTCAAACTCGAGACTGTTCCAGTAGCCGGCGCCGTCTGCACCAGTAGACGGATTCCCCCACTCGATTCTATTTCCGTAATCGACCGTGTTACCGATTTCAAAATCGCTGATCACCTTCGTGCCGTCGATATAAAAATCAGCAAGCGTGGTCATCGGCTGCGATCGCATTTCATAAGTATGGTAGCCGCTGCCGCTGATGTTGATCTCGTCCGACACATTTAAAAGTCCGGCGCCACCCTTCAATTGGGCGATCGGATTGCCGCTGCTGTCAGTCGAGAGAAACAAATACATCCAGTGTTCCTCTTCAACCAGCCTGACGTGTAACCCTGGGGCGGGAGACAGCGACTCGTCATAACCGTTGGCTATTACGTCATCCACTCGCAAAGTCGCACGCATCGACCAGCCACCGGTAGCAATATCGGCCAGTGCTGAAGCATCCAGCGCCGCATTCCCTGAGTAGTATCCTTTGCCGGTGCCGGAGGAATTTTTAACTTCCCAGGCGTCGAGTCCGGAACCCATGTCATCGATGACTGGCGCGACGGTTGCCCCCGCATCGATGATTTCATCCCATCCTTCAAAAAAAGGATCATTGGCTCCGGAATGGCTTAATAGCACAGTGCCCCACGCGCTTGACGTAACCGCAAGCATTAGTACGGGCGCCAACAGAATCACCATCACTCGTGCAAGTTTCATCACTAGCCCTCCTTTTAATAGATAAGAAGCTTTTCATGGATAAGAAGCACATCTTCAGTAAATTCTTGGAAGATTTCGGCCTAGGTTGCGAGCATAAGCGTTTCCTCCTGATAATGCTCGACGAAGCGTTGAAGTTCGGCCTGTGCGTCGAGCTGGTCTTTCGTGGAGAACCCGGCAGAGCGGTCTGCATTTCTGCCGACCGCTCTTAGGG
The DNA here is from genome assembly GCF_007741515.1 of Adhaeretor mobilis. GTDB lineage: Bacteria > Planctomycetota > Planctomycetia > Pirellulales > Lacipirellulaceae > Adhaeretor > Adhaeretor mobilis. Next base: position 1,764,719 of record NZ_CP036263.1, on the reverse strand, counting down.
GAACTGCCCTGTTTCCTTCTCTAAAAAACATTAGCAGGCCGACGCACATGCTTGAGCACGTTGACTTACTGATTGTGACTCCGATAGCGGAATATCTCTGGCTCATTTGCAATTTCACAAACGCTCATTTCGCTGGCGACTAACTAGGGCAAACGCGCTCCAAGCGATGACCATAAGACTGGCTGACAAGGGCTCAGGCACTGCTGCTGCAATCACCGTGAGCGAACCATCGACTGCCAACTGCGAACTGTCCCAAAGCAGATCCGCACCGGGCGTGCCTAAATTTAAAGTCGCGCCCGACAAGTCGGCTGTGGTAAAGTTCAAGATGTCGAACTTGTCGCCCGGCTTGGGAACGAATCCGTTGATCATCGATACAACAAGCGAACCGCCGCTAATAGTCAAATCGTCGATTACATTGAGTTGGTCAAATTCTCGAACTCCTGCGACCGAGCCATCATTGGTGCCGCCAATTTCGAGCGAGAGTGAACCGGCTGTTTGTGTGTAATTGCCGTCAACGCTGAGCATGCCAGGACTGTTGCCTGGGGCGACCGTCGCTCCATCGTTATTCAGGTTACTAGTGATCGAACCCGATCCGCTGATCACACCAGCGAGGGCGGAAATTTCGCCCCCCACACTGCTTAGCTGGTTGTTGATGCTCAGTGTGCCAGCACCGGTCTTGGTCAGGGTATTCGCGTTCAAGTTCAGGGCGTTGTTAAACGCCAGCGACGCACCGGCCGCCACGCTTACGTCAGTCGAGCCGAGTAAATTAACCACCGTCTGAAACTGGTGCGTGCCGTCAATCACGTTGATGCTGGGAGTGCTGGCCAGACTTACGCTGCCCTGCCCAGCGATCGCGTAAGATTGGGTGGCCCCGCTATCGTCCAAGGTGCCAAACTGGATTGACTCGACGGTCACCGCTGAGTTGGTGAAGACCGTTGCTGGTGAAGAAATTGCGGAGCCGAAAATAGCGTTTCCAGTGCTTGAGTTCGGAGCCACCCCACTGTTCCAATTGGAGTTTGCATTCCAATCGCCGCTGGCACTGTTGGTCCATATTCGAGTTGGTTCGATTGGTGGCGTTTGAAGAGGAGCGTCCAAGAAGAGCGTTGTGTCAAAAGTCTGAAACTCAAGGCCAATCCTGCTGACCGTCCCAGAAGGCGTACTGACTAAGGCTCCGGCAGCACCATTCACTGAGATCTGGTAAGTGTTTGCGTCTAGATCGACGTGCATTTCGAAGAGGTTCCACTGAGCTGCAGAGATCACAGCATCCGTTAAGCTGGAGTTGCTCCAATCGTACCAGACGGTGTCAGTCCCACCGCCGGGCGCCGAGGAGCCCGCCCACATAATAGTGGCAAGATTGTCAGCCAATCCAGGGTTTGCGCCGACGGCGTCGTCAAGCGTCACGATCCCACCCCAGGGATTGTTGATCCAGTACGAGAACGCGATATCCAGCGTTCCGGTACTGACGGATTCCGTAAAAATGGCCTCCTGAAATCTTTCCTTAGAGGGACTCGAAGGACGTGTAAGTTGTAAGTAATCATTGCCCAAAGCAGCCTCTGCAGGTCCCCCGAACGTTGAACCGGTATTCATACTCGAAAGCGACAATAAGTTGGCCCCATCGTTCGTCGTTCCCCAAGTACCGATTTCAGCACTGAAGGCACCTTCCATATCGTCTGAGAACAGAACTCCCTGCGTGCTATGGGTGACCGTATACGCTTGTGCAATGCCCATGGTCAGAGCCAACATTGCCGAAAATGCTAGTATCAGTTTGGAAATTTTCATCCGCATGTCCCCTCTTAGTGTTGAAATCAATCATGTAACAAAATCATGGGTCCTAGCGAAGCTATGAAACAATTGCTCACCGCTCAACCAAATACTCATTTTCGACGGCGATCACTCAAGCCCAACGCCCCCAGGGAGATGATAAGCAAACTGGCTGAGATTGGTTCAGGCACGGTTGTGGCTGATGACAGGCTATTGCCCACCACCCGGCCGTAGTTGTTCTGCCATTTCGTTAGATCGCTCGCCAGGTAAGTCGTCCCAAGACCGCGTTGCCAGGTCAAAAAGTCTCCGCCGTCAACATCGCTGTCAGCGTCAAAATCACCCAACAAGCTAGCAATCACCGTCAACGAACCGTCGACAGCTAACCGCGAGCTGTCCCAGAGCAAATCCGTACCGGGCGTGCCCAGATTCAACGTCGCGCCCGACAAGTCGATAGAGCTGAAGTCTAGAATGTCAAATGTATCGCCAACGGTGGGCAGGAATCCCATCACGATGTCAAGCGATCCACCGCTTAGGGTCAAGCTGCCGCCCACGCTGAGCAAGTCGTATTGTCGATTTCCGGAAATGTCGTCGGCACTCGCGCCATTGATCTCGATCTCAAGCGAACCGTCCGTTTGCAGGTAGTCGCCAGCGACGGTTAGCTTGCCGTGGCTATTACCTGGGGCGACTGTCGCACCATCGCTATTCAGGTCGCCACTGATCGTACCCGATCCGCCGATCACGCCCGCGAGCGCAGTAACCACCCCCCCCCCAACTCCAATCTGGTTGTTAATGCTCAGTGTGCCAGTGCCGGTTTTGGTCAGGGTATTAGCATTCAAGTTCAGCGCGTTGTTGAACGCCAGCGACGCACCGGCTGCCACGCTTACGTCAGTCGAGTCGAGTAAATTGACCTCCGCCTGGAACTGGTGCGTGCCGTCAATCACGTTGATGCTGGGAGTGTTGGCGCTGCTGTCCAGAGTGACGCTACCTTGCCCGACGATCGCGTAAGATTGGGTTTCCCCGCTGTCGTCCAAGGTGCCAAACTGGATCGACTCCACGGTAACCGCTGAATTGGTATAGACCGTCGCCGGTGAGGTAACTGCGGAATCAAAAATGGCGGATACGTTGTTCGCATTCGGAACTACCCCAACATCCCAATTGGTACTAACATTCCAATCACCACTAGCGGTGTTCGCCCACGTTCGATTCGGATCGATTGGCGGCGCCTCAATAGGGGCGTCCAAGAAAAGGGTCTTGTCGAAATCCTGAAACTCAATGCCAATCCTGCTGACCGTTCCCGAAGGCGTATTCACTACGGCACCTGGAATACCGTTCACTGAAATCTGGTAGGTGTTCACATCCAGATCGACGTGCATTTCGAACAGGTTCCACTGAGCTGGCGAGAGCAAAGCATCCGTTAAGCCGGCGTTAGCCCAGTCGGACCAGACGGTGTCACTACCACCGCCTGGCGTATTTGGCCCCCCCCAGAGAACGCTGGCAAGATTGCCAGTCAAACCAGGGTTTGTGCCGACGGCGTCATCAAGTGTCACCACCTGCCCCCAGCGGTTGTCGATCCAGTACGAGAACGCGATGTCAAGTGTTCCAGTGCTGACCGATTCGGTAAAAATGGCCTCCTGAAATCTTTCCTTGGAGGGACTCGAAGGGCGCGTGAGTTGCAAGTAATCATTGCCCAAAGCAGCCCCTGCCGGTCCGTCTACCGTTGGACCGGTATTCATACTCGAAAGCGACAATAAGTTGGCCCCATCGTTCGTCGTTCCCCAGGTACCGATTTCAGCACTGAAGGCACCTTCCATGTCGTCTGAGAACAAAACTCCCTGCGTGCTATGGGTGACCGTATACGCCTGTGCAATGCCCGTGGTCAGAGCCAACATTGCCGAAAATGCTAATATCAGTTTGGAAATTTTCATCCGCATGTCCCCTCTTGTTTTTGAATTCAATCACGTAACCAAACTACTCACTGTGCAGCAGCAGTAAGTGATGCAAGTTTCATACTAGCGAAGCTTCTGACTATGCCAGGATCGATACGATTACGGAGCGGGTGGCCCCAGAGAACTTCCTTCGAATAGTCCCAAAGGCATAGTGACTACCTCGTTACTGTTGATCGGACGAATGCCTTTTTGCATTTCATTCAGTAGCCGCACGGTCTGACATCCAAGTTCGACCTCATCGATGCATACTGCCGCCAGCCTGTTCCGCATGGCGCCGTCCCGCCACTTCGGGCCGAATCCGACGATCGTAAGATCTTCTGGGACACGAATCCTTCGATCCATGGCCGCAAGATAGAGATGTTCCGAAATGAAGTCGTCAGCGCAGAAAACGGCTGTCGCTCGATCGGGTGCATCCAATACAAAGCTCAACAACTCTTTCCAATCCTGTTCGGTTGAGTGATGAAGGGTCTTTTTACCGACAACGACTTGCTGGTCTGAAAACGCGATTCCGCGACTCGATAGTTCTGACCGCATCCCCTGAACATAGTCCGGCACAGGGTCACAAAGAGCGGAAGAGAGCAATGCAATTCTTGTGTGTCCCAGATCGGCCAGCGTCTCTGCGGCTATTCGGCCCACTTGCTCGCCCGACCAAGTGACCAATGGCGCGTCTAAGCGTGCGGTGTGTCGATGACAAAATACGACAGGAATATTGTGCTCTTGAAGAACCTCAAGCTGGTGATCGGGCATCGGTTCGTACGCAGGCACGATTGCTACCCCCGAGACCTTTCTGCTCAACAATCGCAACATCACATCACCTTGTGCCCCCAGGTCACCTTGGGTTTCCGCCATGAGCGGTTCTCGGCGTGACGCTCTAGCCTCCTGACCAAAGCCCCTGATGACCGAAGGGTACAGACCAGAAAGGATTTTCTCGGGCAACACCAGTGCATAGACGCTCAACTTTTTGCCGGGATCGGCATCTGCCCCCCTCTGTTGGCTCACAAAGGTACCCTTGCCCTGGATTCTCTGAACAATGCCTGATCGATCCAATTCACCGATCGCTTCACGGACCGAATGAGCTCCGACTTCCAGCTTCTTAGCCAATTCGCTTACGCTCGGCAGAGCATCGCCATCGGACAGGCTGCCATTTGCCAGCTCGCCCAGAACATAATCTCTGACTCGCACAATTTTCGGCTTCGTATTAGAAAGTTGCATGGGGTGGCCCATAATAGGCTCCGTTTCCGATGAGTGTGCGGAATTAAATCCGATGAGATGTCGACCGAGTGGCTCTAGTGGCAATCTAGTTGGGTGATTTCAGCTAGTCAACCACATTGCTGGGAAAAGCCAGCAATATGGTAAAATAGCTGCTTAATGTGCAAATAACAACTCAATTGGCCGTGCCCCCACCTGACTAACATCGCCGCTTGCACCCAGCGATTGGGGCACTGAATCTGCGAGCAGTGCTCATCGGATGACGTCCATCGAAATCAGCATTTGAGATTATGATCCCTGCCTCTACCGAAGATTCAATCTGCATGCAAATGGGTGTGTGGGTTAGGACAATCATAGCCGTGTCGCTATCGAAAAAACCAACCGCGCTAAACTTAGCGTGCTTTCGAGCTGCGGTTTAGTGTTTGCGGATGGCTTCGCTCAGCTAGCCTGCCTCAAGAGGGGCTGTTTGCATGAGAATTTGCCTATTTTTCCAAGTGAGCACGGCCCACCAGGCAGCTGTCCTAGCGTGCGAGATATCGCAAGAACCTGTGTATGAGAATTTCAGGCGGCATCCTTGCTTTGCTTAACTTCGTCGATGAATTTAACTCCATCAATCACCTCCGGCAGGCAGACTAAGCCGTTGAAGGCTCGCCACCGATTCTCGGCTGATTGCATCAGTTTTGGACCATCATGAGGCATGCTACGCGGCTTGACTCTACCGAGTAATCCAACCATGGTTTTTCACTGGTCTCTTCGGATCAAATGCAGGCGCTAGAAAAGTCAACAAGTCCTGGTTATTCAGCAGCGCAGTCGATCCAAACCGCCAATCAGCGTTGTCACTATGGCATTGCGGAAACAAGAATGCTTCCCCGCCAGCAACGTCTTGCATCACTTCTTGTGTGCACGACGACCAAGCCAACAGTGTCAGAAAAAAGCTGATTGTGCACGGCAGCATGCCGTATGGTAACAGTAGAGAAGGGAGCCCTATGATGCTCGAAGCTAAAAAAGCCAACACTGGGAAGACATCCAGACTGGGATCGCGTCTTCCTGCCGCAATCCATACTTTGCTCAAGGAGGCTGCCGACTTACAAGGCCAAACGCTTAGCGATTTCGTGGTCGCTTCTGCCCGGGAGGCCGCTGAGGAAGCGATTGCTCGCAGTCATAGAATCCGACTATCACTAGCGGAACAAAAGCGGTTCGCCGAAGCGCTCATCAATCCACCATCGGTGGCCCGTGTACTGCGCAAGGCGATAAAGAACCGCGGGCGTCTGCTGACCTTTCATGAGTACAGGTGCGTTTCAGCTTGAGCTATTAGGCAAGCAAGACCACTTAGCCTTCGTCTGCGGAGTGCCGGAGCTGAACGCTTACTTCCACACGCAGGTCAGCTAGGATGTGAAGCGAGACAACACGACCTGTTTTTGCCATCAACCAACAGGATGATCGCATTGCGGGGTACTACACTCTCTCGATGAGCAGCGTTCAGTTGCCAGATATTCCTAAGAGCGTCGCGAAGAAGCCGCCTCGCTACCCGCAAGTGCCGATCGTACGATTGGGACGCTTGGCGGTGGACGTATACTATCAGGGCCAAGACTTAGGCGGCAGCTTATTGGCGGACGCGATTGCCAAAACGGCCGACCCGAGATTGTAGCACTTGCTATCGTGATTGACGCCAAGGACAAAAGCGCAGCGGAATTCTATGACCATTTTAATTTCTTGCCACTCACGCGCGTTCCCAAATCACATTTCTTACCGTTGAGCAAAGCACTCAAGAAGCTGGGCACGAAGTGAGTCGGGACGTTGAAGCGAGCCTAAAACTGGGGGCAAAATTGAGGCAGTTGCTGGCCGTGCGAGCCCCACACGGATACAACTCAAATGAGACGAGTGTTACTTACTACTCGCCCTTATATGCTGTGAAGCAAACGGTTTCCAACGCAAACACAATGCAAATCCCATCCATGTGAAGAGTCAAGAAAGTTGAGACATTTGGATTCAAAATCCAGTGAGGGCAACCTCGTGGGGGTTCAAGTCCCCCCTCCGGTACTCTGTAAAACAAGGGGTTTTGGCACTTGCCTGCCCCTTTTCTAGCGCTAGAACACTCCCCCCGATACACGATTGTGGCGCATATGTGGCGCAACGGGCAGTCGTGTTGCGTGGTGTGGCTTTTGGGTGCAATTGCCAGTGTGGCAAGGGTGTTTCTGACGCGACAAAAACTTCTTGAACACCACGGGCGGTGGCGTACTCAAGCATTGCGATAGGCTTGCTGCTTGATGGCGATGAGTTCAATCGATTCCCATGTCGCACCGTTTTGCTACGCGGAGATCGAAATCTCCTTCGACATCCGATTGAATGACTTGCCAATTCGAGAATCAGTGCGACGATTGCCTGCGCTGATTTTGATCAAATTGGCCAAGTCAGACGCTTCCCTTGTAGATGTTTTCTGAGACAAACCAATTGAGCTCGAGGCGCTACGGCGAACTGTCTTGGCTGGTATTCTTGTTCGGTCGGAGGAGAAGTTCTGGTTGGTCGAGGGTGAGGTAGTGGCCGTGGTCAGCTGTGACAATCAGTAGGGACTCCTGCCAGTCACTGTGTTGCTCTACCCAGTCGGTGATGACTCGGACGGCTGTATCACCGCTGTTTACGGCTCCAATCGAAGCGTCCAGATTGTTGGAGTGGTTGGCCTTGTCGACGTCGCCTGGTTCGACCATTAGCCAAAAGGGGCTGTCCTTGGCCGAGAGAACGGTGATGGCGGCGGTGGTCATTTCAGCCAGGGTGGGGTTCTCGTTTAGCTCAGCTTCCGTGTACTCAATTGTTTTGCCGTCGATGCCTGGTGCCGGGTCGAAGTGGCCGTCACCAGTGGCGTAAGGGAGGTTGCCGTTGCAGGAGTCACTGTGCCCGAAGAGACCGTAGTAGCCGATCAACCGAACGCCACTTTCGGCCGCGTTTTTGGCGGCGTTCTTTAGTGCTTCGCCCCCCGCTGTTCCGTCAGTGCGTTGGGAAACCAGGTAGCGGCCGCCGTTGGAGATAGAACTTTCATGTAGGTCTTGTTGCGTAAGGTATTTATTGCCGGGCACAAAGTTCTCTCCCTGGCTGCTATCGTGTTTTTCTGTGACTCCGTAGCCGCAGCCGATCAGTACGTCGAGTCCCTGCAATGGTTTGTCAGGGTGGCTGACTGACGGCAGCCCGAGTAGGTCTCGGGAGAGGTCTTGGTAGTCGTTGCGGCTGACGTTGTGGCTGTAGGTCGAGGCCGGTGTTGCGTGGCAGATGGGGACACTCGTTACCGCTCCGACAAGATAGCCATCGGCTTGTGCGAGGTGGGCAATGCTAATTGCGGGTCGTCCATCAGCATCTATACCGATTGCGCCGTTGTAGGTTTTTACGCCGCAGAACATGCTGGTGGCGGAGGATGCGGAATCGGTGTATGCGTGGCGTACGCCTCGGTCATCGTCATCATTGGCCTGAGCCACGAGATACTTGGGGAGGGTCGGTGTACTCCAAGGGTAGTAACCTGCAATCTTGGCACTGTAGCCGCCAGGCAAGCCGCCACCAGGATTCTTGACGCGCTGTTTGTTGACGTCCACTTGGATGCCGTCTCGAAACGCGCTGGTGACCATCCAGCCGAACTGAGTGGTTCCACAGGCTTGGTACTCTTGAAAGTGTGTGCCAAGGCCTCGTCCTTCGTCATAGACAACCTGTTGTAAATTCCAGATCGACGCGGCCCGTGTCGTCTGCCAATCCATCCCGTCGAATACCACGATGAAGATGTGTTTGCGGCCGGCGTTGAGCGCTGCAAGTTGTAGATCAAAAATGTTGGTCTGATCCATGTAGGGCGCAGCGGGGTCGAGCGAATCTTCGATGTTGGAGCGATAGAGTCGTTGGAGTTGCGAGCGATCGCCGTAAAGACTGTTCTCGCCGGTGTAGTTGGAAAGGTCGATACCATCGCCGCCACCCTTGGTGCCAAAAGTGTAGACCGGGATGAGCCGGTTCGTGTGCGATTTCCAGGAGCTGTATTGTCCCGCGATTGGCCCCCAGTGTGCAGCCGCACATTTTTTAGTGTACACGGCCTCTGCCTGAAGGTCCCTGAGTTCGTCGGCCCTGGAGAATTTACCGGATAGCAATGGGTGTGAGAGACAACAAGCAAGGCAGAGCACACGCACTACCATGGTCACGTGTGAGACATTTTGGAGTGCGTGAACCATGTTGAGGCTGGGGTTGAGGCTGATGGGTGGACGTGAATCGGCAAGAACTCCTCAATTATTATTATGCTGCTACGACTCACCTGCAAGGAAGCATTCAAGACCGGCCCCAAGTCTCTCACTAGTGGATATGCCGTGATTGCTTGCACAGGCTCACGATGAGGGCTTTGTTATTACACTTTTTGGCCGCCGACGAGTAATTACTGGACTCAATGCAGTAGACATGAATGTTCGCGCGAGGGCTAAGTGTTCGGCGGTTCGTGCTCTGGTCCAAGGCACGGCTTCCGATATCTTTAAGCAAGCGTTAGGAGGCGGCAATGTAGCTATTTGCCGAGTACTCCCCCCGCAGCCAGCATCATGGCTGCCAGCGTCGAAGAGTCTAAATGCCCACATGACTCAGCAAGAACAGCCCACGGTCCGATCAACGAGGTGTGTTGGGGAGTCTCGCCTGACACGTGGACGGCGTTGCTGAACTGCATTGCTGAAGCTGTGACTCGATATGACTGGCGGCAGGAAGTTTGCCGTCTAACGAGATATTGACCTCACCTGCCGGTGTCGTTTGAGGTTGCCTAGTTGCGCAATCACTCGTTCCTGCGGTCCATTCAAATTAGTTCCACGCATTCGTTTTGACGTCTGCGCTATTCGATCATGGCACGGGTTACCTTCATCTTGCCCCCTCCGCCTGGCGATGCCACCGAATCTAATCTTGGGGCCAGGGGCGATTTGTTGCACAATGAAGGCAGCAGAGGAGGTTCTAAATGGCCTGGGAAAATCGCGGCAACAACAATCGCTACTACTACCGTGGACGCCGTGTCGACGGACGCACAGTGAAGGAATACTTAGGTAGCGGTGAGGCAGCCGAGCGTGCTGCCGCAGAAGATGAGCAACGCCGTCAGTAATTGGCCGCACAGAAGCGTATCCAGCAAGAGCAGCTCGAAGCGTTGAAGCCAATCCACCAACTCCTAGACGAGCTCGCTCATGCTACTGACCGGCTTCTATTCGCAGATCTGGCTGCCAACGGAGCGAACCGACATCATGGACAATGGAGGTTCCACCACTATGGAAAGCCTGAAAAGTAAAACAGAATCTTTTAGTAAATAGTCACCTTTCGAGCAATATTCCGCGTCAAGGCGGGCAGAGTCATCTGGAGGACTACAGGAGAAACAGGGCGACTCACCCCCCCGTCGATCTACCTATCGGACTGTACGGGAAGATCAGAGGGAGTATAGGCAGCTTAAGAAACTGTCAGATACTGTGCTCACTGGCGAGGCTGGCTCCTTGGACTTGCTAGGGCCAAGCTGGATGAAGCACCTTACATGTGGCAACGACTTGGAGATATCTCTCGTACCGTTGAGAAAAAGAATGTCGCTGTGCGGTACGGAGTCTCCGCTAAGACTAGAGTCGCTCCTGAAACGGAATTCAGAAATGCGGCGTCAGCTAGCCAACGAGAGCAACTCGCTGTGCACGCAGATGACTGCGTCCCGGCTGGTCATGTACTGGCTCTTCGTCCAAGTCTTAGAGCTCAGACACATCGATGACCTCGACTCGCCTGCGGTCCAAAAGGTCCTGAAGCAGGCTGAGTCGCGATACCAAGCAGCTTCGCGCACGTACCAAACTGCAGTCCGTAGCGATGCGCTGCTGGCGAACCTGAAATGACACAGGAAGTTGAAAGAGGTTGCCATGAAACCTAAATCTTATGGGCTGTCGCTCCATGGGTATCAGCCACTCGTGGTGGACGAGAGTTGGCTTTCCGACGAAGAGAAGAGACGCGTTGTTCAGTGGCACATCCACCGCTGGCCAGCCGGGTTTAAGGAGGGGTGGAAGAGCTACCTCACGACCGAAGATCTGGCCGAAATGGAGTCGATCGCAAACGAACCACCACCCGGTGAATCCACGCAATGGCGATTGGATGGGAAAGACCCCGGGGTAACTTGGGCTCAAATCTCGCGCATCGAACGAGCCTGTCAGATCGCCTACGCTCGGGTGCTGTACAACAACGGAAAACGGATCGCCTATGGCGACCGCTTTTAGAAGTGACTCGCTTATTGTTAGTGAACCAACAAGCTTGGGCTAGCGATACGCTGTGGAACTTACGGAAGAGGACTACCCCGGACACCGTGTCCGAGGGGCCACTTTCAATACTTACGACGTCGAAACAATTCACTCCACCTGCTCCGAGATTGGACGAACACCAGGCAGGGTAGCACTCGATTTGCTCAACTGAAACCACCAAGCGGCGGACGCTGAAGGTGGCGTTCACACGCATGTCCGGCCTTTAGCACGTATCGCTAATCGACCCAGAAGAACTGTTTCTTGGCTAGCTGGCCAACTACCGAAGCGAACTGCAGTACCCACTGTCAGATCTATGACCACTATTGCACGTAACGATGTCTAAGCATGACATAGTCCACGTAACAGGTTCAAACACACTGAGAGAATGAGATCGCTCTGACTTCGCTGCAGTTTTGGTTTTCAGTGGCTTAGCGAATCAAATTCATCATGCGGAGATGACGTCTGCTGCGGCATGAAGCAGCGCGCAGATCCCACGTCGGTGAAATCATCCGATGCGAGTACACGCCAGATTCTACTTCTCCAGTTCTATCCCACCGAGGGGTAGCTTGTAGACGATTCTAGAGAGTGAAGACGTCAACAAGACTACTGCAAGTGCAATATCGACGATGCCTCTGCGCTGCAAAGCAAGATGTTTTCAAATGACAACCTATTTGAACGGCAGAAACGTAGTCATTTGAAAGTGAAGTGTGTTCGTGGGCAAGCTTCATGGATCTGCTCGTGGATTAGGGTGCTTCGGGTTCAAGTTCAGCTAGCGCTCGATGGATCACTCGGACTGTATATTTTCCCTTGGAGTAGAGCTCTGTTCGCGGTGTGAGCGCGGCTCGCATAGGTTCCACTACAGCAGCGGCCTGCTGGTCTAGCTCGTCCAGCGCGATGGCCGCTTGCAACCGCTCCCACTGCGAGCCTTCAGTGAGCACTTCGGCCAATCTATTCAGAGCAGTTGAGGAACTCCCTGTTCGGCAAAGCCCACGTGCCGCAGCTAAGCGAACAGCGTTTGACGGGTCGTCGAGCAGCCGTTTAAGCTGGCCACGAATCTCGTCATCGGTTTGGCTCAGATTGCCCAGACCGATGGCTCCCCAGTAGCGGACTGCCGGATCAGCGTCGATCGCTGCAATAGCGAGGTTTGCCTTTGCCGACTCGCCTAGCGATGCCGCGACGGCTGCCTGACGAATGCGGGCAGCTAATTCCGCTCCGTTTGCTTGGCGCAACATTTCGTAGCGGCTGCTGATCTGCTGTTCGCGGGTGGCGAGAATCGGCTCAGCGACTAGGCCGAGGTCCAGAGTTGATTCGGCCCATGCCAACTGAGCCGCTCGCAAACGTTGCAGCACGTCGGAGTGGTGTGGGTCGCCAGCGAGATTATTGAGCTCGTGGGGATCATTCGTAGTATCGTAGAGTTCCTCAGCCGGCTTGGTCTTTGCAAAAAACAGCTCTGCTGCTTCAGGCAACTTGCCCTCAGCGTGAACGCGACGCAGTTCTCGCATGGTCGCTCCCTTTTCGGGCGTTTCCATCCACTGGTAATACGGCTTCTGTGGCTCATAGTTTCGCAAGTACTTGTATCGCTTGTCGCGAACCATGCGAATGATGTCGTAGCGTTCATCCATGCGATCTCGTGCACCATAAACGTAATTACGTGGCTGCGGCAAACTCTTGCCCAAAAACGGTTGGCCCTGCATGTACGTGGGCACTTCCAATCCGGCTAGGTTCAGTACCGTCGGACCAAAGTCGATGGAGCTCACTAGATCCTCGACAACGGTGCCTGGTGCGTCCTGCTCGCCGGTTCGGAATTTTTCGGGGATGCGTGCAATCAACGGCACGTGCGTTCCAGAGTCGTACAACCAGCGCTTCGCCCGAGGCAGCCCCACGCCGTGATCAGACCAGAACATGATAATCGTGTCTTCATAGAGACCATCGTCTTTCAGTTGTGCGATGAGCTTCCCCGCCCAGGCATCCATCGCAGTGATCAACTCGTAATTGCGTTTCCAATCTTCGCGAGTGATCGGTGTGTCGGGGTAGTAGGGCGGGAGCGTAGTGAGCTTGGCGGCGTCCTGCCGTTGCTCGGGGCGGAGGTTGGCAGTGACCTGTTCGTACTTTTTGTCACGCGCGATGCCGCCTTCATGGCAGCCCGAGAAATTGAATACCGCAAAGAAAGGCTGCTCCGGGTTCCGTCCGCGCCAATGTGCGTTAGACGAGGACTTGTCCCAGGTTTCAGGTGGCGTAATGAATTGGTAGTCCTGCTTCGAGTTGTTCGTGCAGTAGTAGCCTGCTTCGCGCAGATAGGCGGGGAACGGCTGGATGTGACTCGGCAATGTCGCTTGGCAACGCATGTGTTGGGTCCCGAGCGTTGTCTGGTACATGCCGGTGATAATCCCGCTGCGACATGGGGCACAAACCCCCGCGGTCGTGAACGCGTGAGTGTAACGCACACCCTGCGTTGCCAATTGATCGAGATGCGGCGTGATGGCGTGCGGGTCGCCATAGCAACCCAGATGCGGACTGATGTCTTCGGCTGATAGCCAAAGAATGTTGGGCAGCGATTGCTCCGCTAGAGCAGTGCCCCCAAGGGCGAGCCATCCCGTTGCGAGAATGACTAAAACACTACCTTTAAAATTTGTATTCATGGTTGCTGTGTCTGCTAGAAAATGGGCCACGACTTCTGGATGCTACGATCTATGCAATTCTACAGGTTGTGAGTGTCTCGATTTAGTGAGAACGCCTTTGGGTAAATCGTTCTTAAAGGTAGATTGCGAACTCCCTACAACCCGATTGCAGTAACCAGCTACTAATATTCGAGTAACGTTGGGAGACGGGGTGATGCATCTATTCTAGCTGCCCACGTCTTTGCGTAACAGATTGAGGTGGTCAGGCTGACATCAAGACAGGAGCTAACTCGTTGGTCTCAGCAACTGTGCTTTTTGTCAATTAGAACAAACGATTCACACTTTACTCGCCTCGAAGAACGTCTCCTGCACCAACTGGCCTGGTTGGCAATTCACGTAAGATTGACTATACGGAGCGATTCGATGTAAGTAGAAAACGCACGAGGTGTTTGCATTGATGCCCACTGTCCGCCGCAGCCTACTGACCAAAAACTGCTTCCAAAAGTTCTTCCGCCAGCCAACTATGCTCCTTGGCGTCGTTCTCGAGTTCACCGATAGGGACCGAATTGACGTAGCTTAGTTTGCTACTTGTTGACAACGAAGGTTGCGGCACCGCGCGAACGAATAGGTGTTCCGATACGGTCGGTTTAAGGACAACTTGAGACGTCTTGCTAATGCCCAATCGGTGGAAATGATTGAGCGTAATCGCGGCATCGACTAACTCCTCGTTCAACACTGCGTCCTCCGCTTGTCTCTCCATAGCGATTGTTCTACTGATTGAAGTGCTCAAAGCAGATGCCAGCGGCGCAGGCTCACCGAATTGCAACTCCCAGATGCTAAGGTCGTTGCCATCGACGTCGGTATCGTTGTCAGCATCACCGTCGCTCTTGGTTGCGTTAGGGGCTTCCGTACCGAAGCCGCGCTGCCAGGCGAGGAAGTCAGCACCGTCGATATCGTCGTCGTTGTCAAAATCAGCGTCTCCCACTTCCACCACGTTTGTTACCGTCACAAGAATTGTCTGCGGGATCACGCCGTCATTGCCGCCGTCTGCCAACACCGTGACTTCATAGATATTGTCCATGTTGCCATCGGCCGGCATCTCAAAGTCCGGTGCGCTGACAAACTGTAGTTGATCGCTACCTGCGATCTGGAAAAGATCGGTATCGACGGCCTTAGTGAAAGCCGGATCAAGCTCTTCAGGAGAAAATACCGTGCCTGCGCCGTTCGTGTTACCGAGCATTCCTTGCCACAGGATCTCTCCGTCAACGCGGACAATCTTAGGAATGCCCGAGTCATCCAGCCGCAAACGGGCGAATGAGGC
This sequence comes from Adhaeretor mobilis, assembly GCF_007741515.1. GTDB lineage: Bacteria > Planctomycetota > Planctomycetia > Pirellulales > Lacipirellulaceae > Adhaeretor > Adhaeretor mobilis. Next base: position 1,749,619 of record NZ_CP036263.1, on the reverse strand, counting down.
GATGTTTCCAACGGAGCCCGAAGCGTAGACCGCAGTTCCATCGGCGGTGCGAACCACCAGATTGCCGTCAAGTTGCATGTTGGCAAAAACCGCGCCGGTGCCATTGGTCTTTGAAGCCCAGGTCGGCACGCCGTTCTGGCTGGCAACTAGGTTGCCATCGGCCTGCATGTAAAGGGTTGACATGCCGTCGGGCGACGAAATCGATTCGCCAATTTCCAGTGACTGTCCGGGTCCTAAATCGCCCACCGGCACCTGGTCGAGTAAACGGAAATCGACCAGTTGACCAACCCCTGCGATCACTGAGAGAGTGTGCACGAGCAGCGTATTGTCAGGCACGTCGGCAGCGTCGGGAGAGGTGAATACCGGCAATTGTAGCTCGAACGCTCCGATGTCAATGTCAGCACCGGCGATACGGACAAATGGCGTCCCCCGTTGATCGAACGCCATGGGCGTGCCGATTGTGGCGTCGCCGGTATCGAATGCGAGGCCGTTGGGGAGAATCGCAACTGTCGCCGTCGCCCCCCCATTATCATCGAGCACGCCAGTGAAGACGCCGGTCGGGTTACCGTTGCCGTCAATCACTTCGGTGGTCGCGTCAAAGATGTCGGCAGCGGTCACGCCGGACTGCACCTCGATGCTGCCATCGCGGAGTGTGTCGCCTTCGATGGTTCCGCCCTGTCGGGTGACCGAGTAGACGGCATGGATTTGATCAGAGATGGCGTTGCCCGCCACGTTGCCGGTCACCAGGCTGTTGGTGAGTGTGACGTTTAAGACTCGCATCCCACCAGCCGAGGCGAAGGCGCCGACTGTCGAATTCCCGCTGACGGTGCTATTGGTGACCGTGAGGTCGTTGGCGTGTATCCCGCCGGCGTCGGCCGAGATCCCGGTGGTGAAGTTTCCGCTGACCGTACTGTTGGTGAGCGTAGCGTTGGTAGTGCGTATCCCGCCGCCATGACCATAATTGCCCGCAGTGGAGTTTCCGCTGACCGTGCTGTTGGTGAGCGTGAGGTTGGTAGCGCGTATCCCGCCACCGTAACTGTAGCGGCCGGTGATGGAGTTCCCACTGACCGTGCTACTGGTGACTGTGAGGTCGTTGGCCTTAATCCCGCCGCCAGAACCATTGTAGGTGGCGGTCGAGTTTCCGCTAACGGTGCTGGTGGTCAAGGTCAGCGGTGAGGTAGCCCTAATGCCACCGCCCTCGCCATTGGTGCCAGTCAAGTGTCCCCCCGTAATCGTCAGGCCAATCAGCGTAGTGTCCGCACCGCCGCTGGTGATCTGCAGTACCCGGCTGTTGTCGCCCAGCAGGCCGTCGGAAGCCGTCACATCGGTGATGTTCGTCCCCGGCACCAGCACGTCGTCGCCATTTGCGTCGGCTGTGATCGTGATCCCTAAGTCAGCACCGTCGATCGTGGTCGGCGTGCTGATGTCAAGTTGTGATCCGGCCAATCGGATCACGCCTCCGTCCAGGTTGGTGTCGAAGGTGATCGTGTCGTTTGTTCCGAACGCGTCGGTTGATGCGTCGATTTGTGCCAACTCACCCGCGGTCAGCGCACGCCCCAGTGCCGCATTGGAATCGCCGGCATTATTGATCAAGAGCGTTGATTCTCGGATCGTGAGTTCAGTATCTGACGTGATGTTGTCCGCCATCGAGTTAACATCCAGTACCGCCAGCATGCGGCGATCTTCCAATTGCTCGACGCACAACTTCCGAGCGCAGGAAGTTTCGATGAACCGAAAGGAACGCGACTGTGGATGGTGTAGTCCCTGGCGAGTTAGTTTGTGTCTCATGTTAAGTCAGACTGTAGTAGGAAAAGGTGTGGGTGGCATCCTGCAAAGTTGTTACGCAGGATTGCACTGCGAACAAAAAAAGGATTAGTCATGGATCAGGAATAATACAAACGGGTACCCTTGGAGGAAGTGTTATCAGCAGTAATTACCCGAACTCGGCGCTCGACGCTCGACGGTATACGAGAGTCATCCCCACCACGATGCACAGTGCAAGGGAGGAAGGTTCGGGCACGACAGTGAACGCAGACTGCGTTCCAGGACTCGTGCCATACTGATTTTGCCAGATGATTAAGTCAGCATTATCGATATCGCCGTCGCCGTTGGCGTCGCCGTTTGTGTTATCAGTCTGTCCCGCCAACCCTAAGCCTTGTTGCCAAGTCAGTAAGTCCGCGCCATCAACATCCTCGTTACCGTCGAAGTCTGCAGAGGCGAGGGACTCGACTTCGGTGATAATCAGTCCGTTCACCAGCGACCGATCTACCGTATCGCTATTGGCGAATAAGAAAGTAAGATCGCCATTGCTGTCAGGTGATAGCCCAGTCCCGAAGACTGAAAAATCGAGATCGCTCGTCAAGCTCGACCCGCCGCCGGGACCTGTGCCTGTGCCGAGTAGGTCGCTTGCACTGTCGGTGATGTTTGTGACCGTTTGCGTACGACCGTCGCTCGCATTGTCGTCGAACATGATCAGCTGGACGTCGTACTGCTTGGCTGGGTCCAGATTGTTGATCGACAATGTTTCGAGTCCAGTGACGAAGTCGATATAGACATCATCAAGCGTAAGCGTCCCACCAGTTGTTGCATCCAGCGGGTCACGATTTCGGCCACGCAGGTCGTCCGGTTTTGCGGTTTCGAGCATAACCGTCCAGCCCGTAGAGGCGTCTGCAGCAGATAATTGTGGGGATGGAGCACCGCTTTGAGGGAGTTCGAGCAAAGTCCATCCAGCTTGTTCATAAGCGTTACCGTCTGCCGATACACCAAAATCGAAACTCGCTGACTTGAAGTCATTGGTGGCTGACAACAGGCTCTGCATTTGGCTCGCAAATGCAAAGCCTAGATCGTGCTGGCCAGACGCGCTGAAATGAAGGTTGTCTGCCTTTAGCCCGAATGTGTCCGTAACGACCATTTCGGTAGCTGACAACGCGGTCGCGACAGTGCCTTGCGCCGATCTAACTAGCTCACGGTTGGTCGCACCACCTCCCGTACCGATCTGATTTGCGGAAAGCTGGCCGAGCACAAAGGGTAATTCCGTGCCGTAGGTACTCCGAACATCGCCGATGAACTCCGTCAGGTTTGCTTGGTAATGCAACGCGGATTCCGTTGTGTTGGAATCTTTTTCGCCTTGCATCCAGATCATGCCCTCAATCGAGACCTCAATTTGCCCCCCTCCCTCAGGCGGGAAGGCGGATTGGATGTTTGTCATGCCCGTATCGACGACTTCCTGAAATAGGCGATAGACGAAACCATCATTGTCTTGGGTTGCGTCGCCACCCGCCTGCCAATGGGTCTCTAGCCCCGTCCCCCCCTGGGCGTGTTTGATGAGAGCGACGTGCTCTCCGCGATCCGCGTAGAAATCTGCCATTGCTCGGCCGAAGGTCACCTCTGGGCCAAAGCTGCCTGACGAATTAGAGAATCCAGGCATTAGTAAACTGTACCCCGACTGATTGAGACTACTAGAACCATTACCGGCGGTAGCCCAATGAATAGCGATATCCCCTTGCACGGCTTGTAGCTCGGTTGGAAGCCCGCTGATTGCCGCACGACCATCGGCATTGGACTGTCCGCCGATCAAGAAAACGTTGACTTTCTCCGCCCTTGCCAAGATCGGCACTAGGGCAACAGCAAACATCACGAATCGGCAATTTCTGATCGCGGCAAAGCGAAGCAAGCGCAGGTCTGGGGTCGGCAAGGGACCTCTCAGGAAATTTGTGAGAACACAGAAATGCCGCATGCAGTGTGTAGGAAGGCGTATCCGGTCAGACAAATTCATTTTGGACGCAGTCTAAGGTGTAAAGTAAGGCCGTGGCGATGATTGATCTACACCATCACCACAGCCGTTGGGGTCGGATTGCAAACGTACACAGCGTCAATGTGCTCGGCGAGCCAGAAAGATTAACGTTCCTCCCAGTCCAAGGAGTACGATCGACGTTGGCTCCGGCACTTGCGTGACGATCAGTCCATTCACCAGCGACTTGTTGACCGTATCGCTATTGGCGAACAAAAAAGTAAGGTCGCCATTGCCGTCAGGTGATAGCCCAATCCCGAAGATCGAATAATCGAGATCGCTCATCAGGCTCGACCCACCGCCGGGTCCGGGGGAAGTACCAAGGAGGTCGCTTACGCCATCGGTGATATTGGAGACCGTTTGCGTACGACCGTCGTCCTGGTTGTCATCGAACATGATCAATTGGACATCATACTGCTTGGTCGGGTCCAGATTGTTGATCGACAAAGTTTCCCAACCTACGAGGAAGTCGACGTAAACATCGTCCAGCGTAAAAGTCCCGCCAGTTACAGCATCCAACGGATCGCGATTGCGACCATTTATGTCATCAGGATCTGCGGTTTCCAGTGTCACTGCCCAACCCGTTGAGGCGTCTGTCTCCGATGTTTGTGGGGAGGGAGGACCGTTCCTATCGAGCTCGAACAAAGTCCATCCAGATTGTTCATAGGCAGCATTATCGTCCGACCGACCAAAATCGTACCTCGATGTTTGGGCAAGTCCTTTGCTGCTCAATAGCCCGATACCAATTGCCAACGCGCAACATACTGTATTTCTAACTAACATCATTAGCCTCCCCTTTTTGTAGTAATGAAAATGAATAAGTACAATGACGCAAGAACGCACTCAGCCCAATCAACTCAACTCGGTTTTCGGAACCAAGGTAATGGTTGCGGGCAACTTGTCCTCAATGCAGACAAGTGCCGACGCATGAGTTAACCCTGCAATTGAAGCTCACCCATGACACTACAATTCCGAGCCGACCGGCAGCGGACGGCGAGCAACTGCCCTAGACTCGCCGACCGCGGCCAAAGAGCCTTTGTCATTCCCTGCGGTTTCTTAAGCCCGCCACAGTCATCCCCACCACGATGCACAGTGCAAGGGAGGAAGGTTCGGGCACGACAGTGAACGCAGACTGCGTTCCAGGACTCGTGCCATACTGATTTTGCCAGATGATTAAGTCAGCATTATCGATATCGCCGTCGCCGTTGGCGTCGCCGTTTGTGTTATCAGTCTGTCCCGCCAACCCTAAGCCTTGTTGCCAAGTCAGTAAGTCCGCGCCATCAACATCCTCGTTACCGTCGAAGTCTGCAGAGGCGAGGGACTCGACTTCGGTGATAATCAGTCCGTTCACCAGCGACCGATCTACCGTATCGCTATTGGCGAATAAGAAAGTAAGATCGCCATTGCTGTCAGGTGATAGCCCAGTCCCGAAGACTGAAAAATCGAGATCGCTCGTCAAGCTCGACCCGCCGCCGGGACCTGTGCCTGTGCCGAGTAGGTCGCTTGCACTGTCGGTGATGTTTGTGACCGTTTGCGTACGACCGTCGCTCGCATTGTCGTCGAACATGATCAGCTGGACGTCGTACTGCTTGGCTGGGTCCAGATTGTTGATCGACAATGTTTCGAGTCCAGTGACGAAGTCGATATAGACATCATCAAGCGTAAGCGTCCCACCAGTTGTTGCATCCAGCGGGTCACGATTTCGGCCAGCTAGCTCATCTTGAGCTATCGGAGGAGCGAATTGAAGCGACCAACCCGTCTCTGCATCAACCGGGGAGGTTTGCGGTCCATCGGCACCTCCGAGCAGTTCGAATTGTGTCCATCCGGATTGCTGAAATGCGCTGTTGTCGTCTTCAACTCCAAGATCGAAGCTCGATGTCTGCAAACTTGTAACTCCAGTTACCACCACGCCGTTTACCAGCGACCGGTTGCCCGTTTCGCTGTTCTCGAATAAGAAATGAAGCTCGCCATTGCTGTCGGGCGAAAGCCCTGTCCCAACAACCGAGAAATCCAGATCGCTATTCAGGCTAAGCCCCCCGCCGGGACCTGTAGACGTACCGAGTAAGTCGTTGGCACCGTTGGTGACGTCGAATACCGTTTGAGTACGGCCATCGCTTCCATCGGCGTCATACATGATGAACTGAACATCGTACGTTTCGCCCGGAGTCAGATCGACGATCGCAAGGCTCTCCTGACCTGTCAGGAAATCGACGTACACATCGGCAAGCGTGAACGTTCCACCTTGCGTAGCGAGTAAAGGGTCGCGATTCCTGGGGGCATTGGGAGTGAAGTACTCGTTTGGATTGCCTGTGACCGTCCAGCCGGTAGTTGCGTCTGGCGGGGAAGTCCGTGACCCATTTACTGGCGAAGGTTCCACTTCAAACTGCGTCCAACCAACTTGCTGAAAGGCAGTTGGCTCTTCGTCCCTTCCGAAATCGAAACTAGCGGTCTGTGCGAATACTTGACTTGCTGTCACAGCAGAAAGCAATGCAGCTGTGAATCGATAGCATTTAATCACTTTCGTCTCCATAGAATAAAAGAAAAGTTTCAGCGTCGGTTGGCCACGACCTGTCGTTATGTCGTTGATTGACAACATCGAGTGATACAGTCCGATAGTATCTACTTCCTCAACATTATTGACATTGCGGAGTTGACTGACCTCACTCAACCAGGGAGCTTTCAAACGAGAAATATCTTCTGTCACTTAGGAGAAGCGCTGGAATGGCTAAAACTTACGGGCCATTTTTCAGTTTCTCGGACTATTTTCGGTCGCTAGTGCAAGGATGAAAGCGATGTGGAGTGCTTCTTTACTCTACTTGCAGGTATGAAATCGTGCAGTCTTCGAGATTCAAACAATTGAGCATGGAATCGAAATAGCCCCGTCCGCGGCGTTTCCGCAGATAACTTCTTCGTGACTATCGGTTCTACGCAGTCCTGCAGCGGCGAACTTGCATAGTTGCGTATATTTCAAGGTAAAAAGAATATTTTGGGGGAAGCAATAATTTGCGCGTAAGATTAGGTTGCGAAAGCGCTTATCTCTTGTGTGCTACTTGTTGTGGCTTCTGGCTATGGTACCCCCTCACCGATGAATTCATCTGCACGTACACATCCCCCTGCTCAACCACCTTCCACAAGCAATCAAAGGCGTTGCATGTCGCCGGAGGATACAAGTGAGTTCTTGCGGCTTTTGAGCGTTTGCGAGCGACGCCTGCTGGCGTTTTTCTTGAGCGCTACAGGGCGTATTGCGTCTGCTGATGATTTGATGCAGGAAACGAGGCTTAAGCTATGGGATCAATTCTCGAAGTTCGAGCGTGGAACTGATTTCACGAGTTGGGCGTTCGCGATTGCGCGCTACGAGGTGCTCGGGCATCGTCGCCGAGTTGGACGACAGGAGATGCTGCTAAGTGGAGACGCTTTAGAGCGTGTTGAGGCCAAGTTGTTGGAAGGAGACGTGACAAGCAGCGAGCGGATTGCTGCACTGCAAGAGTGCGTTGAAGGATTACCAAGAGAGCATCGCAATCTGATTGAGCGTCGGTACATGGCCGAGGCATCGATTGTTACAATCGCCACCGAAATGAATCGGACTGCCAACTCCTTGCATCAGATGTTGTGGCGGTTACGTAGAGCGTTGACAAAGTGTGTCACTTCAAAGTTAAGGATGCAGTGACGTTTACAAACAAATGACAGAAACTTGGCATATGGAATCGATGGAATCTAAAAACACCAACGCTGAAGCTGATCGCTGCCTGACGCTTACTTGCAAGTTGTTTGATGGAGTTGTCTCGGGTGAAGAGCGCGAAGAACTGCAAGAGCTGCTCGTGTCGAGTGACGACGCAGCGGAAGTTTTCGCTTCGTACGCTTACGACAGCGTGGCTCTTCGAGTCATCACACTTGCTGCTGCAAGTCAAGCAGACGCCGCGTCTGAATGCCCTGTAGGGGATGCCCATGCAAGTGCGAGTTGCAAAGCCCAGTTAAAAGAAATCCCACAGAAGGTCGCCAATCGTGCCCTGGAGCAACACGCCACTTCGAACGTCCCGACTTATCGACGTCGGGTTACCACTTATGCCAACTCCTGCGTCCTCTTTCTGATGGCACTTTTTTCTCAGATGGGGCAGCGAGTCAGGCGAATAGAGTTGCCTAGCGACGGGTTCATGCGGGGTGGGCTTAGGTGGCTCAGTAACGCCCGAGTTCCCGTGGCGTGCGTACTACTTCTCGCGACGTTGTGTGGTGTTCTTGGTCTGTTTTTAAGGACTCGCCAGAGTCCGCTTGGCGCGGTCATTACAGCCGCTTCGTATCAAGCGCTTATCCGGTCAGACAGTGGAGTTGGTCGACGGCTATTTGTTGGCGACCAGATAAGCCCTGGCGAGCGTGTACACATCGACGATGGTACTGTTGAGCTGCGCTTCGGCGACGGTACTATCGGAACTGCTCACGCTCCAGCTCGGCTAAGCGTGCTCGGAACGGACCGGTGTCGTGTTTGGAATGGCACAATGTCTGCGGAGGTTTCGCAACCTGGCTTCGTGGTAGAAACACCCCTGATTGATGTCCAGGATCTTGGAACAGAGTTTGGTGTCACAGTCCGACGAGATCAATCGACTGATGTTGCTGTAGCAAGAGGTAGTGTTCAGCTTTACGCCAAGAACACCACCTCGGGAATGGAGCAATGCGTCCTGGTCGAAAACCAGGCAGCCCGCGCTGTTAAGGGAAGTGATGGGCAGACCGTCATGGCTCGAATCCCGCTTGATAATGTCGCTCAGCTTGAGAAGTACAGTAGCGGCGTCGGGATGACCATTTCGGGTGTGTCGTCCAACAGCGGCCTGGTATATGAAGTGGTGCCTGGTGGATTCAGAGAAGACGCACCGACGGCTACTGACAGAGGCTACGAGTGGAACGGCGTCAGCAAGTCTGGGCTACCAAGCTTTCTCGTCGGTGGTGACTACGTCAAGGTGCCATTTGACGACAAACTTAATCGCAGACTACTTGTCGAAGTGCGACTGGCACGCCCGTGTTTTGTCTTTCTACTATTGAATCAATTAGACAACCCTCCTGATTGGCTACTACGCGACTTCGAGAAAACTGTCCATACGGTTGGGCTTGATCGTACGAGAAAAAGATCAAATGCGAAACCAGCTAGCGGCAATTCACGAATGAGGTTAGGTAAGGGCCCGGGACGTCGCATTGACGCTACGTTTTCCGTTTGGAGACGAAAAGTAAGCTGTCCAAGTTCGCTAACGCTCGGGGCTCGGAATGCGAAGGAGGACTTTGGAACCTATGGGATCATTGCAATCCCTCTCCATTAAACTTTTAGCACCTTGATCAATACTCCAAGAGGAAATTCAAGTCTTTTCTAAGGTCATGCGAGCGATCGACTTAACTAAGCTGCTCGTCTGTGATGAACGCGAATCACTTCGAAAGCGACAAATACACTCGCCACCGTATGGAGCAGCTCTTCCGTTCAGCGTTCGTTTGAATGAGCCACCGTGTTTTGAAATTCTACTGAATCGCTTGCGCTCAAATTGACGCAGCAATCCTACCCGTTCGGAACTTATCGATGAATCGTTTACGAATAGTCAGCTTGCAAGGGCTGTTGCGATCGCGAGAGGTTTCGGGATTGATAAATCCACTCGGAGGCACAATGCAAGTCACAAGCCGTAAGCCAATTCGACTTGATCGAGCGTTTACTCTAGTAGAACTGCTCGTCGTGATCGCCATCATTGGCGTTCTAGTCTCTCTGTTGTTACCGGCCGTGCAAGCTGCTCGGGAGTCTGCTCGCCGCACGCAATGCCAGAACAATCTCAAGCAGTTGTCGATTGGGTGTTTGAACCACGAATCAGCTTTGGGGCACCTACCAACGGGTGGCTGGAGTTACGGATGGATTGGCGATGCGGACCGCGGATTTGGCCCAGATCAGCCAGGGGGATGGCGCTTCACGATTCTGCCCTACGTAGAAAATCAGTCACTTTTCGATCTAGGCGCAGGGACTGATGGCCAAGATCGAGTTGACGCGACGAGGGTTCTCGCGAAATCCAATGTAGCGTCCCTTTACTGCCCATCACGTCGTAGTCCAATTACTGTTCCTGATACTTACAACTACAGGAAGTACGGGACGCAAATCAATGAATCCGCAAGGAGCGACTACGCAGGAAACCGTGGAAGCCTTCCATGGTCATCCAATGCGCCGTTCCCAAAAAGTTATGCGGCTAGCGAGGGATTTAGCTGGCGAAATATTGATGCAGAACGAAATGGTGTGATCCACCAACGCAGTGCCGTTGAACTCCGGCAAATAACGGATGGCACGAGCCACACGCTAATAATAGGCGAGAAGTTTGTGAACCCTGATATGTACGAGAATGGTGAGGATATTGGCGATAACCAAAATCCGTTCTGTGGAGTCGACTCCGATCTGTATCGATCGACCCATCCCGATTTCTGGCCGCCTGCGCAGGATCGACCAGGTGCGGATCTTCGCAGAAGGTTTGGAAGCGCTCACCCTGGCGGTCTGCAAATGGCGTTTATCGACGGTGGAATTCGCTTCGTAAGTTACGATGTTGAAGAAGCCGTTTATGTCGCGATTGGATCGCGAAATGGAGAGGAGGTAGTCAGTGGACTCTGAGCCAGCATGCAGTGTTAATTGGATGTATCGATCCAAAAACTCTTACAAGATGCTCATTAGATGGTTGGCGACTATCTGTGTTGTCATTGCTACCGGTTGCTCGTCCGGTCCATCTAGAGTTGATGCGCCAGAAGTTGTTCCGGACGAAGTTGCACAGAATTTGATGGATCAGTACGACGAGAACTCTGACGGTTCCCTTTCCGACGACGAAGTATCCAACTGTCCAGCCATAGCAAGCAGCAAACGCAAGTATGATCAGGACGGCAACGGCAGCATCGATAAACAGGAAATCAGCCGGCGTTTAACCAACATCTATTCGGATCGTATTGGAATCTTCCAACTCCATGCAAATGTGATGCTCGACGGGCGACCTCTTCGAAACGCACTCATCACACTGGTTCCAGAGCAGTCCATGGAGGCTTCCTTAGCACCTGCGACTGGAACTACCGACCATAACGGAAGGGCGGTGTTGGGGTTAAGCGAGTCCGATACACCAAGCGAACTCCGCGGCATCGTTCGTGGCGTCCAGACCGGCCTCTACCGGATAAGAGTCACTTCGGACAAGGAGTCATTAGGAGACGATATCGAGAACGGCACTGTTTTGGGTGAGGAAATTACTCCCGTAGATGGAGATAGAGGCATTCAGCTTCGGATATCTCGGAGACGAGCAAACCGAACAGGCCGAAATGCTGCAAGACCTGCGAAGGGAATGTATCTAAGTCAATGAAATCCTATCTCTATAGTTTTGCAGTATTGGGAATATTGGTCTATCCGGGCTATTCGATGACGCCGAACGTGATCGTACTGATGGCTGACGACCTGGGATGGGGGGACGTCGAGTATCCTATGAACCGATCTGCTGGGAATACTTACTCAGGCGATCCCATTTTAAAAACACCGAACTTGGCGAAAATGTCCGCCGCAGGCATGCGGTTTGATCGTTTCTACGCGGCGTCGCCTGTCTGTAGTCCAACGAGGGCCAGCATGCTTTCTGGTCGGCACGGGGCACGACACGGCATCAACGGACCTCAGATGCATGGCGACCACGGCAAAATTCGGAATCGAGAATTGACGATTGCAGAAATTGCCAAATCGCTCGGATACATGACCGGTCACTTTGGCAAGTGGCATGTGGGATCGCTCACCAAGCACACCTACGACATGCGGCGAGGTCGTGTTGGTAACTCGCAAGACTACTCGCCACCTTGGTGCAATGGATACGACACGGTGTTTTCATCCGAGAACTGGATGCCAACCTACGATCCATACGATGTATTCCCTCACCATCGAGTCGTTCAAGCAGCCTACTTCACTGGCCCGAGTGACGCTCTGCTTACTACTCGCGTACCAAATGACCTGCGTGTTGATGACCGCCACGAGTCGGAAATCATCGCAAACCAGTTCTTGCATTTCCTGGATGCCGCGTCTGCCGACCCTAGACCATTTCTTGCTACAGTGTGGTTTTCTACGCCTCATATTCCGTTGATGGAAACGCCCGATGCGAGCTACGACGGATTGGGACTTTCACCGACCCGTCGACGCTACTGCGAAGCGATTACCCAGATGGATCGGCAGATTGGAAAGATTCGCGAGCGTGTGAAGCAGTTGGGGATCGATAGGCAAACACTGATTGTTTTTACCTCAGACAATGGTCCGCAGGATCCAAAGATCGGCTCAACTGGCGGCCTCCGCGGCAAGAAGAGATCGCTCTATGAAGGCGGTATCCGCGTGCCGACGTTGCTGGAATGGACAGGGCGTACGACCTCCGGCTACGTAAGCATGGCCATGGGGACTACAAACGATCTATTGCCGACCATGCTTGAGGCTTGGGGAGTTGCGATGCCCGATGACCGTCCGATCGATGGCAAGTCTCTGTTACCGATAATCGATCAGGAAGCTGATGAACGTCCGCCAGACTATCTGTTTTGCTCTGCATTTCGAACACACCGCATGGCAATGGATAATCAGCACAAGTTAATCTCAACCGACAAAGGTGAGAGTTACGAACTGTACGACATCTTGGATGATCCTACCGAGCAATGCGACCTTCTACGGGAAGGCCCGACACGTGAAGCCCAAATAAAGCGCAAGGTGCTTCGAGATCGCCTTGACGAGTGGTTGAGTAGTTGCGAGCGAAGCAAACAGGGCGCTGACTTCGAATCTCGCATCTTCCCCATTCGAAACGCACAGGTCGAGGCTGATGTTGAAGTGACAGCGGAACCTAGCGAAGTTGTAATCAATAGTCTGGGAGAGGTGGACTACGAAGATCGCTACCAAATTGTCGAGGGGCAATTTGAGCATGCTGATCGGGCAACAGTGTTCGTGGAGCGACAATATGCCACGCTCGAAACGCCGATTCTATCGGACGGAGTGAGTATGCCCGGCCATGACGCAAACAGGAGAGCATTCCCTTTGAAAAAGCTTCCAGCGGGTCAAGTTGCTCATAGCTTTCTCGTGCATTTCGACCCGCCTGACTCGCCGGAGCAAATGTCGATTGAGGTAGTCCTAGATTTCAAAGACCCCATCGTTGGAATCCTCTCGTCGCCTGAACGCCTCAAAGAGAGCGATTATCTCGCATTCGCGGAGCCTGTCTTTTCGTCGGTTGATTCACCCCCACAACGAATCGCCCTACCAAATGCAATCACTAAACACGCATGCCAGATTTCGCAGAACTCCAAACGGTTAACGCTTAGGCTGACTGCCGGTTCCGATCAAATCAACCAAGTGCGCGTGCTGACGGCAGCCACCGTGCCACGCGTACGGCCACAGCCTCACCATTCGCAGACTCCCTCTAGTCCTAGCTTGAAAAGATAGTTCATTAGCAGCACTAAATCGGGTTGCGAGTGGCTACAGCTTTTAACCCGCCGACTAAGAAAGTAACTCTTACGGCCTAGCGTGTAGAGAAAATCATCGCCAAGGTTGGAAACGGAACAGTACTAGGCTGCTGAGTAGTTCGTCTATCAGCACAAGGCCAATCTGATTAGGTGAGTCAGCCACTGGCTAAGCACATGAAAGCACCGTTGGATGTCAAATGGACGGTTGCCTTGCCGAACGGGACTAAGAACCATTTCGACAACACGACTCGCAGGAGATTGTTCCTTAGGGGACTGATTCGCAGGTCAGAAGCACGAACATATAGAATGAGCAAGAGTTTCATGAAATGGTACTCAATATTGCTGGTCGGAGCCTTGGCCCACGGCACAGTACTGGCTGCAGACAAGCCGAACATTATTGTGATCTTGACCGACGACCAGGGGTGGGGCGACCTTAGTATTCACGGCAATAAGGCGCTCAGTACTTCAAACATCGACCGCATGGCGCAGGAAGGCGCGAGGTTCGATCGTTTCTACGTTAGCCCGGTCTGTTCGCCGACACGCGCCGAGTTTCTCACCGGGCAGCATCATACCCGCTGTGGCGTCTACGACACCTCAGCAGGCGGCGAACGGGTCAACCCTGACAAAATGATGATCGGCGAATTATTCAAACGCGCTGGTTACAAGACAGCGGCATTTGGCAAGTGGCATAGCGGCATGCAATACCCATACCATCCTAACGCACGCGGATTTGATGAATTCTATGGCTTCTGCTCCGGCCACTGGGGCAACTACTTCAGCCCGATTCTCGAACATAACGGACAAATCATTGAGGGCAACGGCTTTGTTGTCGATGACTTTACTGAGCGAGCTATGAAGTATATCGAGCAGCATCAGGATGAGCCATTCTTTGTCTACCTACCGTACAACACTCCGCACTCTCCGATGCAGGTCCCCGATCGTTGGTGGAATAAGTTCAAGGATTTGGAACTGACGCAGGATCACCCCAAGAGAGAATTCGAGAAGGTGGATCACACTCGCGCGGCGCTGGCGATGTGTGAGAATATCGATTGGAATGTTGGACGTTTGCTCGCAAAGATCGACGAACTGAGGCTGGCGCACAATACGATCGTACTCTACTTAAGCGACAATGGCCCAAATGGCGATCGCTGGAATGGCGGAATGCGCGGCCGCAAGGGCGCGACCGATGAGGGCGGTGTGCGTTCGCCGCTTTTTGTGCGCTGGCCAGCAAGAATAGAAGCCGGCACGAAGATTCCGCAGATTTGCTCAGTATTAGATTTGATGCCGACGCTGGCGGAGATGGCCGGTGTTGAGGTCGCTGAAAAAATGCCGCTGGCCGGGGTAAGCTTGGCACCACTGCTTTACGGTAATTCCAGTGACTGGAAAGAGAGGACGCTGGTGCATCATTGGAAGGGGAAGGTTTCCGTCAGAACACAACGGCACCGATTAGATCACGAAGGCAGGCTCTATGACATTGCGGAAGATCCCGGACAGACAAAGGCTGTCAATAACAAAGTGCCAGAAATCGCTGATGCAATGAGAAAGGTCGCCGACAAATTCCGATCAGAGATGCTAGTGAATTATGGCAAGGAATTTGACGACCGTCCATTCGTCATTGGCCACTCGGATTCGATATTCACGCAAATCCCAGCACGAGATGGTATCGGTCACGGAAATATTACTCGTTCCAACCGTTTTCCCAACGACTCCTACTTTCAGAATTGGACCAGCCTGGACGATTCCATTACGTGGAACTGTGAAGTGGGGGAAACCGGAACTTATCTCGTAGAGCTCTTCTACACTTGCCCGAAAGCCGACATCGGATCAACCATAGAACTGAGCTTTCGTGGCAATGTGCTCACCGGGAAAATCACAGAGCCTCATGATCCACCGCTAATGGGCATGGAGCACGATCGCTTCAAACGGAAGGAATCTTATGTGAAGAATTTCAATCGCAAGGTCCTCGGCAAGATCCAACTAAAGCAAGGCGAGGGCACGCTTCAATTACGTGCTCTTGAGATTGCCGGATCAAAAGTAATGGATTTTCGTCTGATGTTGTTGACTCGCGTTGACTAACGGAACTGACACGCCTCGGTGATCTCCACCTGCGCCGGTAGGATAAGTTCGCCCGTTGCAAAACTGGAGCTTCCCACCAAGGCAGCGACTTCAGAACAGGCCGTCGTGGACGATCTGTTTATTACCTGTAATAATGTCATTCGTGAATCGTACCATGAGCAGATTGAGCAGATATGTTTCGACAGAAAAAGGGTAAATCACCCAGTGCGAACCATCATTGCAATTCTCGATTGACCTGATCCCAACAACCGAGCCCACTTCTCTGCGCCATACCGATGCCACTTCTCAAGCAATTCATTGTAGCTGTCTTCTTTCCCTTGGCCTGCTTGCTACTCTCGTTTTTTCTGATCTTTGTGATTGTGAAACTGCGTCAACGGGCAATTCAACAAAGCGGAAGGTTTACTCCTCTAACAAGAGATTTGTTAAGACCACCCGGCCATAGCCTACGTCTGAAACTCAGCGAATTAGAACTCGATTGGAGCGGGTACCTGGCCATGCTGCTGATACTCCCCTTCGCGATGGTAGCAATGTATTTCGTGAACGCTCCAGCAGATGGGCCGGCCGCGTGGTGGCACGATGTGAGCTATGGACTATTGACGCTACTTGCAGCGACGTTCTTGGGTCACAATTCTTATCTAGTTCTAAGTAAGGTGCATCGGTTGCAAATTGGTCTGGATGGCGAGATGTTCGTTGGTGAAGAACTCAACCAGCTCATGCTCACCGGTTGCCGGGTCTACCACGATCTTCCCTGCGATCATGGAAATATCGATCATGTGGTCGTGAGCCCGACCGGTGTTTACTCGATCAATACAAAAATGCGAGGTAAGCCTGAGAAAGGGGCGGGCAAGGCCAATCTCGAAGTGGACTTCACAACCGAGAAGTTGCATTTTCCCAACGGTGTATTTCCACTCCCGGGTGACCAAGTACGAGGTGAAGCACGCTGGCTCTACCACTACTTGAGCAGTGCTGTAGGCTGGCAAGTCAAAGTGAATCCGGTACTCGCTTATCCCGGTTGGTATATCCAGCGCACGGGGCAGTGCGACGTGCGGGTGATCAATCCGTTCCGAGCCGAGGGTCTTTTCCTGAAAGGCCAAGCCGTCTACTCGGCCGAACAGATCCAACAGATTGCTCATCAACTGGAGCAGCTTTGTCGCAATATTTCACCCTCCTGCCAGCGCCCTGCGAATTGGTAGTTCAGGAGATTTCTGAGCTACTCGACTATTCTCGTTGGAAAGGGTTTTCGTGAGTGGCAGAAACCAGCCGTAAACGCCAAGCACAGAGAACTGTTCTGCTTTTCGTGCATTCAGAAACTGGGGGCAGAATTGGGGCAGTTACTGGCCACGCAACTCACCTGCGGATACAATTCAAGCACCGCAGGATTTCCATACTACTCGGCCTTAAACGCAGTGAGACAAGCGATTTCCAACGCAAACACAGTGCAATTTCCATCCAAGTAAAGAGTCAAGAAAGTTGAAACCACTAGATTCAAAACACAGTTGTTAGTCCTGCGTTTCCCCTACCCTGCTTTCGTGAACGATACAGCGTCACTGTCGCTTCCGAAGATCGATTCTATTGCGGCCCTTCGCTGAGCTGGGAACAGGTGTCGATAGCGGCGTCGCATTTCTTCGATCTGATGCCCCATAAACTCGTCTATGACACGCTGACCGACTCCGGCTGCTGCGAGATTGGGAGCAAACGAGTGCCGAAAGACATGAAATCCCGAAATCGACTGCCAATCACTCTTCGATAACGTTTTCTCTAAGTGGTAATGCGCTTGCCTTGCCGTAAGCTGAGACACCTTATGAAAGCCACGCAATTGGCAGAATGTGTGTTGTCCACCGGGATGGTTTTCAATCCATTCTTGCATGACTTGGAAAAGCAGCGGGCTCATATCGACGCGACGGTAAGTCATGGCTTTCGTTCGGCTTTTCTTTTTTTCCCGAATAGCAATCGTTCTTGAATTGAAGTCGATGTCATCCATTTGTGAACGCACCATTTCACTACGACGAGCTGAAGTATGGGCGACAAAGACCATCATCGCATAGATAAACGGATAGCGAGCCGACTTGCGAATATGCTCTAGAACTTGGTTGATCTCCGAGGTTCCCAAATACACCGATTCCCAAAGCTGCATCTTTTCTCGCTTACTGAGACCGCCGCGAGAAAAAATAACTTCGATTTCAGTGCGGGTCATGAACGGTGGCTTTTCATCAGTGAGGGGTAGCACGACGTGCTTAGTTGGCGAAACTCCCATGAGAAGTCCTTCGTTCACACCCCAGTTCCAAAGCATGCGGAATGTCACTAGTTCCTTGCGAACCGTGTCAGGCTGAATAGGCTTGTCGTGATGTCTATCCTTGAGCCGCTTTGTCACATAGTTTTGCAGGTCCGCCTTCGAGATAGCCTGAACTTTCCTGTGAGGCCCCAGGTGTCGCTTAAGATGTTTGAGGTGGATTCCCTCCCCTTCTAAAGTCGTCGGCTCTTTGCGTCCCTCTGGGAGCTGTTCTTTGTAGGTTTTGTAGAACTCGGTGAGTCCCAGCGATTTCCTGGTAGCAGTTCTCTCGGTGGCCTTTCCATCAGAGAAGATGAAAGTCAGAGGTTCGACGCCAAGGGGAACATTGATTCGTCCGCTTTCAAGAAGGCGAAGCGTTTCTTCGATACGAGAACAGATGCCAGCCGCCTTGCCTTTGTCCGACGTGCCTAGAGTTCGATTTACATTTCGACCATCATAGCGAAATCGTACGCTGTAGTTAGGCGACTTCAGGTCTTTGTGAACGCTTGCCATGGTAGAATTCTCTCGCCGCACGCACCACTGCGATTGAGCAAGAGAATCCTAGGTTTCACAACAGCGAGAGACCATCGATACGAATGCCACATGAACGCCCGGTTGTTCCGAATTCGTTCCGAGCGAGTTTTGGAGTACCTATTTGAAATGCCGTCAAATCGCCGTAAGTCGTTACACAGTAAGTAGCCGAGACCGGACTCGAACGACTCTCGGAAAACGCGGGAAAGAGTGGCAATTCTCAACAGGGCGACGCAGAATGCGACGCAAATCGCGCCGCGTTGGGGCTATTCGGTACGGAACTGCGGCAGCGACTGACAGCAGAACAGACGCAGCAATTGGCGGCACTGCTTACTGAACCCGTTAGCGAGACGGGTTAGCCCCCCGGTATCTAGGTTCTCCCGGGGGTACTCCCACAGGGGCTACGCCAGTAGCGATCGAGGCGTTTTCTTACGCAGGGAATTTTTTAGGGTCATCAACAAGACAAGCGAGTAGTAGGAACATGGCAGATCCGAAGAAACCCACACGGCCCGATGCGTGGCTGACCAAACAAGCGATGGCCGGCGTACTGGACGTGACCGTCAACTACTTCGATCGTGAAGTGCGACGACACGCGACAGAGCAGCACGTGAAGCGAGACGGCAAGCGGCTACTGTTCTTTGCCCGTGGCGTGCTGGATGCGTGGTACACGGCCCGCCTAGGCCCCGTGGTGGATGACGACCTCGTGAACGAAGTAGAGTTAGAGATGCTTTGCCATGAGCTGTACTTTAACCCGTGAACCGGTCGGGTCCCTTCCGGCCAACGTGCTACGCACGGGGCTTTGGCAGTCTAACGCCCCTCACATATCAAATCTCGCTGGGGAGGGTCCTCATTATAATAGGCCCGTGACCTGGCGAGTTGATGCAGGTTTTTTGCGCACGGCACAAGATAGCCTGGTAGCGTGACAGAGAGATTCCAGCCGCTACTCTAGCGGGCATGGACTTCCAACAGATGATCGAGCAACAAGGCTTCTCTGTCATTCTCCAACGCGGGCGAACTGGCTGGTGTTGCACCTTGGAACGTGACGGGCAGATCTGCGAGAAGCGGGCTCAAAGTGAATACGAAGCACTGCGGCAAGCGTATCTGTTTGCAGAGGCAAACGCTGCGGAACCGTTCGACTGGGGAGCTAGCTAGTCACTTCCCTCACCTGCTCATTCTCTGGGATAGAATGTCGGTTTGCATCGATCGCGGGTCCTTCCTGGCTGGTCAAGGGATTCAGACTGGACAGAAGAATGCGAAACGACAAATAGGTTCCACCTAGATGGCATTAGGGTCCTCCGCTGGCCAGCTACGGCTCGCTACCCCATTGAAGTGCTGCGGGAACCAACTCTCTGGCGCGACATCGACGGGGGGGCGGGTCGATTCCTACACGTGCTTGGCGTGCGGACCATAGCCGACGCTGCGCACACTATCCCGCGAATTAGAGCTATCGTTTTGGGCGACGACGGCGGCCCTCGAACGCCTTGGCTAGACTCACGTTGCTAAACAGCGGTACACTACACGACGACGGGGATAGGGCGACGGCCCGAACCGTGGTTTCCCGACCGCTTTCCCCGCTGTTTTCAATTCGGGATTCTTGCACACCGGCTACGGGAATCGGTTTCGATGTCGTTCGTAGATCAGATAGAGATTGTCGAAGAACCAGAGTGGCCTGAAAAGCCTTCCCCGCTGTTCATCGCTAGTGCGATTCGGTCCCCTTTGGACGATCTTGTGGCTGTCCTGCGGGCAGGCCAGCAGCAGGGCAACTACGAACAGACTTCGTACCAAGCCGCCTACGCTCATTTGACCAACACTCTTAAACGTGCGAAGCCGATAGTCTCGCCACCGCAGGCGGGTTACGGGCTGGTTGCCGTTTTCTGGCGTTTTGTCGTCCAGCAATGCAAGTTCAGTGAGAACCTCATCAACAGCCACCAAGGCAATATCTCGGAAGCGATGTTCAGGCGTGACGCTCCGCTTGAAACATTCCAGCGATGCATCGATACAGCGATGTTCTTCAGCAGTCAGAGTGGACCATTAGGACCAAGCGTGGACGGATTGCTCGACTCGGATGCCAACCCGATTGAGCAGCTACGCGAAGTGGGCAGCCAGTGGGTTGAAGACTTTCGAGACGAGCCGGTTTGGCCGTCGGGATTTATGAAAATTGAGTTGCTTAATAAGAAAACGCAGTGGGACAAGCGGCGGAACGGATACCGCGATAGGGCAGAGCGGCTTGTGCTACAGGCTATTGAAAGCTCCCAGATTCGTGGCGAACTTTATGCCGATGATGGTTTCGTAATGGCGATCGCTAAGCAGTTGGGACACGGCAGCTTTGCTCACGACGACATTCTACGATCACTGAACAGCGAACCCACCGGGGAAAGTGTGCTGGAACTGGCCGATTGGCTCGCCCCAGCAAATACGGCGGCTAGTGACACGCAAGAAAACCAGACAGAAACCACCCAATCTGTTGTTTCTCCAGAGCATGACTCCCAGGGTGAACCGGCAATCAATCCGCTATTGATTCCATCGCTACTGAGGAATTGCCGACGCTTGGAGGCTGCCGCACAAAAATTCCGTAGCATCTCAGTCTTACTTGTTCATCGCACGAAAACGGGATCGAAAGCGAAGCCCTATCTGCCAGAAGTACCGAAGGCGCAAGGCAAGCACATGCTCACCGTCGGCGGCGGTCCCTCCTGGAAAGCCAAGTTACGAGAAGACTCCAACGGAGTTCCATTGCTGGACTCGCAGGGGCAGCCGCAGATTGATTACCCCGGTGCTCAGCGAGAATACTACCCTTACGGCGTTCAGTTTCCTGGCAGTTCTGAAGTGAGCTATTCCGAAAGCTTGGCTGAGTATTGGGATGCTTCCAATCAGCTAGGGCAGATTGTTCAAAGCTTGCCTAAGACGATACGCAAACGCATTTGGAAAACTTGGCCGTACGGCTATCAGAGTTGCCCAATCCAAGATTTATGGACGAACGTAGTTTTCGAGTTAGGTTTCCAAGCCGATAACGCGTCGGGGCTAGTGATTGGACGTAAGACCTGGCACCTGAACAAAAGACTGCCCCTAGCTCACTGGGATGACAGCCCGCCAGCGTCAGACGCGCTCGGGGGTATGTTCAATGAGTTGATTGACCACGTCGGCAATCCGCCTAATTTTTGGTATGCGTGGATCGAGAATATCTGGCAAGCATCGATTGTTGCCATCGATCTACTTAGTAGCTGGCTTGCCGAAATAGGCGGGCATCCTACCAACGAACATTCCAACGCTTTGCAAATCCTATCAGCCGAACAGCAAGCACGGAGCGAAGATAGGGCTCGGAAAGAGCGCGAATCGGACGATCGCTACGAAACGATCGTGCAGCCCTACGACGCGGCCTGGAACGCTTTGGATGGTGAGCTGTGGTCGCGTGACGCTGCCCGGGTGGTCGATGCCGTCAATCGACTGGTGGAAACGGGAAGGCTAGCCGGGGCTTCGCAGTGGTTAGCGTGGCTGCCTGAGAGTAACGAGGTCAAGCAAGATCCCATGTCGCGCGGTATCGCCTTAGCAATTGCTGGCACGCTTGTTTCGGGCGGTCTGTCGCGTGACGATGCTGCCGCACTGATTACGATGATGGGCGAAACGCACCCAAGAAACAATGTCGAGCGATTGCGTAGAGAGCGGCAAGGCAACTCTAGTTCTATCACTACTAGGCAGGAGCCAGTTGAGTCGATTGAAGTGCCTCCAGCGGATCCTCCCAAAGAGACTGACACACAACGCGA
Source organism: Adhaeretor mobilis (assembly GCF_007741515.1). Lineage (GTDB taxonomy): Bacteria > Planctomycetota > Planctomycetia > Pirellulales > Lacipirellulaceae > Adhaeretor > Adhaeretor mobilis. Next base: position 1,727,748 of record NZ_CP036263.1, on the reverse strand, counting down.
AGTAATTTTGGATTCGCTTACCCCGGCTGTTCGCAGTGCCTATGCATCCTTCAAGTTTGCTGAAAGTAAAAAGGAACAGCAGTTGGAAGATCGACCTGCATACGATTGGCTAAAAGAACACGGCTGCGAAGATGCGCTCGGTCTGGCAGACTATAGCCTCCCCGCCTTTGCGACATACACTCGCTACCTAAGCAAAGCACGTAATGCGCTGGGCGAACAGAAATACTCTCCGCGTGCTGGCCGCGAAAGTGGAAGTAGCATCGTCAGAGAAGATCAAATCTGAAATCCGGTTGACTACAAACCGGATGAAACCGGATTTATCTAAAAATCCGGTTTGCTTTGCGTCATTCGCAAAACACCTATTTTTGCAGCGTATTCTACAATTGCCTGCGTATCCGGTTCGCCCCCGTCGGTATCCGGTCTCTGGTCTATAGCGGGCGTGCTTTGGCGGTCACTCGACGTGACTGGGCACGCCTGGCGAATGTAATACCGGAAACTCTAACGATGCCTGACCCCCTCCCCCCTGCCGCGAACGATGCGGCTCAAATGGGCGACGTTTGTGTCGTCGCGACAATGCTTAGCTGCTCTAAACGGCACGTCACGCGGCTCGATGCGGCTGGCCTAATACCGCCCTCTCACAAGCTCGGTGCGCTCGTGCGTTGGCCCCTCAACACTGGCGATCCGACAACCGGCATTGCCGATTGGATTGCCGCCGGTTGCCCTCCGCTGATTGATGGGGGCCAACAATCTTCCAGCAGCGTTGCACAACCGACCAAGCCCGGTTGTCCTCCTCCTCTGAATGATGGGGGCCAACAATGAAAACGCCTAACACCACAAACGGCACCCCTGCCGACGGCGAAGCTCGCAAGCAAGCAGCCCACGTGCTGCTCGAAGTGCGACTTGAAAGCTACGTGCGAGAAGCCCGTCGCGTGTTGCTGCAAGCTCTGCTCGACAACGGCACGGCAACCATCGACGACGTTCGCGCCGTGGTGACTTTGCCCGATGGCATGAACCCGAAAGTGTTCGGGGCGATTCCTGGCGTGCTCGCACGGGCGGGCATCGTTCGCCGTCGAACTTGGACACCTACGGCGCGGGCAATCGCTCACGCTCGCACGGTTTCAGTTTGGGAATTGGTTGATTCCGTGAAAGCTCAGCTTTGGCTCGACCGCCACAAGCCGCTACCCGAACTGACGACCGGCGACCAACTACTATTCGACAAATTTGACGCCAAGAAAAGCGAAACCCCGACTGCTGGAACAGCCGGGGCTTCTATTGCTTCGACCCCCTCGACTTCAGTCTTGAAAACTAAGAAACGAAAGGAATCTAACAATGGGTAAGTTAACAGATATTTTAGGCGATGGCGGCTTCGACGACATCAACAATCGATGGAATTTGACCGGGGCAGCGGGCGACTTCGGCCCTCTACCGCCGGGCGAGTATATCACCCACATAGCCAGTGGCGAATTGGAGAGCAGCCGCAATCGGGGAACGCCCGGCTACAAGCTGACCCATCGCGTAGTGAAGGGGCCGGGCGAGTCGCTCGATTACGTAGACCGGTTGTTCTGGGATGACATTTGGCTGACGCCTGCGGCGCTACCAATGGCTAAACGCGACCTCGCCAAGCTGGGCGTGACTTCGCTAGAGCAGCTTGAGCAACCGTTGCCACTGGGGATCCGCTGTCGCGTTCAACTGGCACTGCGTAAGGGCGACGACGGCAGCGAGTTCAATAGCGCGGTGCGGTTCGACGTGCTGGGCATCGATACGCCTGAGGCTGATCCGTTCGCCCCTGACGACGCTGAGAGCGACGACGATCTCGACGATAGCTTCGAGTTTGGTAAGGGCAGCAAGACAGACGACGACAGCGACGACGCGAAGGGGGGCGATGATGTCTGAACCGACAATTGCCCACTACGGGTTTCGCATTGTTGGCGATTGTCGCAGCGAGCGGCGGCTGGTCGAGTGGCCAGTCGCCTTCGCGGCTTACTGTCGCTGCGATGGATTAGCAGAAGTAGAACGCGAAGCGTACCTATCCGCGTTCACGTTCGGCGATGCGTTCCGCGAACACCTGACAAACACCGGCAGCACGAAGGGCTACAGTGGCCCGTCCTGGTCGCCGTGGCTATGGTTCGACATCGACGCCGCTGACGATATTCCTGCCGCACACAACGCGGCTAGGTCGCTCTGTGCGGTGCTGATCAAACGCTACAAGCTCGACGATAATGCCTTGCTGATTTTCTTCAGCGGCTCGAAGGGTTTTCACGTCGGGCTGCCGACCGCACTTTTCACACCGGGAGCATCGGCGACGTACCACCGGATAGCTCGGCAATTCGCGGAACACGTCGCGGCACTCGCACGAATCGACATCGACACGGGCGTTTATGATGCCGTGCGAGCGTTTCGAGCACCCAATAGCCGCCACCCGAAAACGGGGCTGCACAAGCGGCGTTTCGAGTTCGACGAACTGTTGCACCTGAAAACAACGCGACTTGTAGAGCTAGCGGCGACGCCCGAACCGTTCGACGTGCCCACCAAGCCGGTCGCGCTGAATCAAACCGCTGCGAGCGACTGGCAACAGGCGGACCACCACGTAGCCAAGCAACGGGCAGCGATGCGTGAACGTCGGCAAGCGGTGGGCAGCGGCGCGACCGATGCCACGCTGAACCGGGCGACGCTGGAGTTCCTACGCCAAGGCGCAACGAAAGGCGATCGACACCGGCTGCTGTTCAGCGCGGCGGCGAACCTTGCCGAGTTCCGCTGTTCTGCGGCGCTGGCCCATGCGTTGCTGACGGAATCGGCCCTCGATTCGGGATTGTCACCTAGCGAAGTGCGACGGCAGATCGATTGCGGGCTGAACAGGGCATCGCTCGAAGGGGGCAGCCATGACCGATAACCAACCGCAACCCGTGGCGAATAATTCCGGCAAGTGGCAATCCGGTTCGGACGTGTTCGCCACCTGGCGCGACGACGTGCTAACCGGCCAGCCGCCAACGCTCTACCGCGTAGGCGAAGGGGAACTCTCGCAAATCGAGATCGGCCCTAAGCTGGTGACGTTGTTCGGCGGAGCACCCGGGGCGGGGAAAACCGCGTTCACGATGCAATGCGTCGTCGATGGGCTGCGATTGAATCCTGAGCTGCGGTGGTGCGTCTGCAATATCGAGATGCCGCCTAGCGTGCTACTCGACCGGCAACTAGCGCGACTGTCGGGCATCGATGCGGAATCGATTCGCTATCGGCGGCTCGACGGCAACCATGCCGACCGGCTCGACCAAGCGCTGAACACGCTCGAAGCGATTGCCGACCGGTTGTGCTTCGTGCGTCCGCCGTTTGACCTGGCCAACATTGCAGCGGCTTGCGATGCGTTCGGGGCCGACGTGCTGACGTTGGACTATATTCAACGAATTACGCCCCCCGGTCAGCATGGCGACCGCCGGGGCAGTGTCGATGCGACGATGAACTACCTACGGCAGTTTGCCGACGCGGGCGTTGCCGTGGTGGTTGTCGCGGCGGTTAGTCGGCAGAAAGACAAGCAAGGGCGTTCCAGCTATGCGGGCGATTCGCTGTCGCTGGCCAGTTTCCGTGAGAGTAGCGAGCTGGAGTTCGGGGCCGACGATGCGTTCATTCTCGCACCCGATGCCAACGATGCCGAGACGGTTCACATGAAGCACTTGAAAGCACGGCACACGCAACCCCGCGACGTGCTGTTGCGATTCGACCGCCAGCGGCAATCGTTCACGCCCACCACCGCAACGCCGCCAGCAAAGCCCGACGGCAAACTGCAAGCCGCGCTCGCAAATCTGTGGAACCAGACCGAAGCGGCACCCGATGACGATAACAGCGGGGGCGAACAATGAGCACCAACGCCCAACCGCCTAAGCTCGATCTCCCGAAACTCGACGGCTGCCGCGTACTACCACCGATCGACGATGGCAATCGACAAGCGACGGAACCGCCAACACCGAAGGCGAAACGCAACCGCAAGCAGACCGCCGGTCGCTTTGCAACACTGAACCAGTTCATCGACGAAACGCTAGCGACGCTATGCCGTGGCGACATCGCCGTTTGGATGATCCTCTACCGCGACACCCGCAACGGTACGGCCCGCACGGCACGAACTGACATTGCCAAGCGTGCCGGGTTGTCATTGCGTGGCGTCGGTAAAGTGTTGCGGCGATTGGAGAAGCAGGGCCTGCTTAAGCAGGTTTATCGCGGCGGTCTGAATCGCGGCCCGTCGCGTTACCGAGTGATTCCTACGCCTGACGACCCTATCGATAACCCCAACCACTAGGGCACTAATGAGTTCCCAAGCACTAGGGCACTCTAGGTGCAATTACTGGGGAACCTATTGGTTCCCCCATCCCATAAAGGGCATAAGCGGCACGCCGTTTGTCCGCTACGCGGACGGCGACCGCCGGGGCAGAACGGGTAGTGACGGGAAACAGCTTGGCAACAGTCGCCCAATAGTGTAACCTGCATTACATGCCACCGAAACAAAACACTAACGAACCCATTACCGAAGCCCTCCGCGACGCGGTGAACAACTGCGAGCTGTCGTTCCAAGCCCTAGAGAAAGAAACGGGCGTGCTACGGCAATCGCTTATGAAGTTTGCCCGGGGCGAAACCGGCTTGCTGCTAAGCGCTGCCGACAAGCTGGCGGCTTATTTTGAGTTGGAACTACAACCACGCAAACGAAAGCGATAACCGATGGCCAGCCTATCCACCGCAGCAAACGGCACCCGCAAAGTTCAGTTCACCAACGCCAACGGCAAGCGGCAGACGTTGCGCCTTGGGAAACTCCCCAAGCGAGCAGCCGAAGCCGTTAAGACGCGAATCGAGTATCTGCTGAATGCTCAAATCAGCCGCGAACCTGTCGATGCCGATACGGCCCGCTGGGTAGCGACCCTCGACGATGTGATGACTGACCGGCTCGCAAGGGCAGGGCTGGTGCGTCAGCGAGCATCGGCGACGCTTGCCGACTACTTGAACGACTACATCGAAAGCCGCAGCGACGTGAAGCCGCTGACGGTTAAGAAATACCACACCACACGCGACTTGCTAGTGAAGCAGTTCGGAGCAACCCGACCGCTACGCGATATCACTCCTGGCGATGCCGACCAATGGCGTCGCGAATTGAAGGAAACCCGCGCCGAAAACACGGTTCGCAAGCATATTGCCGTTGCCAAGACATTCTTTCAAGCCGCCCACCGTAGCAAGCTGATCGACTCCAACCCGTTTGCCGATCTTCGCTCGACGATTCAAGCTAACCCCGATCGATTCCACTTTGTGACGCCAGAAGTGGCCGCACAAGTGATCGAGGCTTGCCCCGATGCCGAGTGGCGGCTGATCTTCGCCCTCAGTCGCTACGGCGGCCTACGCTGCCCCAGCGAGCACCTAGCTTTGACGTGGGATTGCGTCGATTGGGAGAACGACCGCCTGCGAATCGTCAGCCCGAAAACTGAACACCATGCCGGCAAGGCAAGCCGCACGATTCCGCTGTTCCCCGAATTGCGAGAACGCCTAGAGCAAGTGTTCGACGCGGCACCGGCGGGCAGTGTTCACGTCATCAGCCGCTATCGAGGCAGCAACTCGAACCTGAGAACGCAACTAAGCCGGATCATCGAACGTGCTGGTTTGGAACCGTGGCCCAAACTGTTTCAGAATTTACGCAGCACGCGACAAACGGAACTAGCTGAAAAGTTCCCGCAACACGTCGTCTGCGAATGGATCGGCAACAGCCAAGCCGTCGCCGCGAAGCACTATCTGCAAGTAACCGACGACCACTTCAGCAAAGCGACGCAAAATGCGACGCAGTCAGCGCCGGCAAGCGATGGTCAGTGTATGACAACAGAAAGCAAAACAGCGAGAATAGCCGCTCCTGTCGTGCTGAGTCATATCTGTACAAGCGTACAAGTAGCCGAGACCGGACTCGAACCGGTACGGGGGTTACCCCCCACTGGATTTTAAGTCCAGAGCGTCTGCCAATTCCGCCACTCGGCCGAGTGGATTACTCATCGAAGGTCGGTGATTTAAGAATGATGATTGATCAAGGGAGTGGTGGCAAGCGGGGTCATTCCGAATGAGCAAGGATGCGTAGGCAGTCGGGGTTAGGAAAGCGTGGCTGTCACACCGCGTCGACAGGCTCCCCAACTTGTTGCCCAAAACCTGCTTCCACGCGGTTGATTGCGTTGAGAAACGCGCGGGCGCCGGCTTCCACCGTGTCGGTGGAAACGCCACGGCCACGGTAGAGTTTGCCGTTGTGTTCCACTTCGATAAGCGACTCGCCTTGGGCGTCCTTGCCTTTGGAAGTGCTTTGTACTCGGAAGTCGCGCACTACAACGGAGCGATCCGTAATGGTTTCGATCGCGCGGAACAGGGCATCCAATGGGCCATCGCCTTCAGTAATGGTGGCGGACTCGGTTTGCTCGCCGCGGTTGAGGGTCACCGTCACTTTGGGGGTACCGTCGCTGTGGGCTTGCACTTCGTAAGACTCCAACTGCCACTGGTCGGCAACTTGTGTGTTGCGTTGCTCGATCAAGGCGGCAATATCGCCGTCGTAGATTTCCTTTTTCTTGTCCGCGAGCTTTTTGAAATCAGCAAACACGGCGTCGAGGAGTTCGCCGTCGAGATGAAAACCCAAGGCTTTCGCCCGGTCCGCTAAAGCGGCACGGCCACTGTGTTTTCCTAAGACCAAGTCGGTCTTGGTAAAGCCGACGTCCTCGGGGCGCATGATTTCATAGGTGGAACGCTCCTTGAGCATGCCATCCTGGTGAATGCCCGCCTCGTGAGCGAATGCATTGCGGCCCACGATCGCTTTGTTCCGCTGCACGGTCATACCCGTAATGCCGGAAACCAAGCGGCTGATAGGCACGAGGCGTTGCGTGTTGATGTTGGTGTCTTTGCCGTAGTAGTCGTTCCTCGTGCGCATCGCCATGACGACTTCCTCCAACGAACAATTCCCGGCACGCTCACCCAGACCGTTAATCGTACATTCAATCTGACCGGCACCGGCCTCAACCGCTGCGAGACTATTAGCAACCGCAAGCCCAAGGTCGTTATGACAATGAACACTAATAACCGCTTGATCGATGTTGGGAACGCGATTCACAAGCATTTCGATCACGCGCTGAAAATGCGCCGGCGTAGCATAACCGACTGTGTCGGGAATGTTCACGGTCGTGGCACCAGCGGAGATGGCGGCTTCCACGACGCGGCAGAGGAAATCTATTTCCGTGCGAGCGGCGTCTTCCGGAGAGAACTCGATGTTGTCGCAAAGATTGCGAGCCCGCTCCACTCCAGCCACTGCACGGCGGACGATTTCATCCTTATCCATTCGAAGCTTGAATTCACGATGGATCGCGCTCGTTGCCAAAAATACGTGGATGCGCGTGTTGCTACCATGCTGCAGGGCTTCCCACGCTCGATCGATGTCCTGCTCACGACATCGAGCCAAGCCGCACACGGTAGCATCGTCCACCATCTTGGCGATCTCCGAGACTGCCTCGAAGTCGCCGACGGAGGTAATTGGAAAACCGGCTTCGATGACATCGACTCCCAAGTCGACCAGCGCCTGAGCCACCTCGAGCTTCTCACTGAGATTCATGCTGCAGCCAGGCGATTGCTCGCCATCACGCAAAGTGGTGTCGAAAATAACGACCGGTTGGTCGGAACTTGGCTTGTCGGAGGAGGGCATGGCTTCAACTGCAAATGGAGTAGTGATCGGAAAGTAGCGGAAAACAAAAAAAACCCTGAAGCCTTGGCGGGCCTCAGGGTTCTTATTTGCTTATTGGAATTGCATACGAACCTCAGGGCCTGCTAGACGGCGGCAATAGTAATAGCAGGCTGAGTAGTAAATTCGGCATCGGTTTTTCACTAGGTGTAGGGGACTTTTGTCTAGTTCTGTTTTAGACGACGCAGCGGCGCGGGTCAAGGTTCGGGTTTTTTTGGTAGTTTCGGCCGAGCCGCGAGCGGCTCAACCGGCTGTGAAGAAGCGGCTGCTGGTGCCGCCGGAGCCGATTTGGAAGGAAACCCGCTTAGCGCACCGCGGGCAATGCCCCACGTATGCGGTGCCACTGGAGTTCATGTAAACCCGCGAGTAAACCTCGCAGCAGGCGAAGTGGATGCCGAGAAAACGAGTCGCCTCGCGGCGACTATCGCGCACCGTAGCCGGCGGCGGGCTTGCCGGGCTAGAGAGGTCGAGTTGGTTTCCGTATGGGTTCACGCGCCAGGCCTCCTGCAATCAAGACTCCTGCAACATTTGATGTGGAATCGTAGATAAATCAGCCCGCAGTGCCAAGTGAAGCTTCCCTGAGCGACGCTAGCACCGTCAGATTCGCTTGCCGCTAGGAGGGAATTGTCCTACCCTTCGCGCCGATTGTGGTCCCTAGGTTGCTTTCGTACCAAAGCTGCAAAATCGAAGCTTACTTCGAGTTTAGAAAGGCTACCCATGCTAAACGACTTCGACGTAAAGGGCTGTACGCGCACTTGCTCCGATTCAGGCGTCGAGCTGAAGCCGGGTGAAGTTTGCTACTCCGTGTTGAAGCTAGAGGGGCTGGATACCGTTCGAGTTGACTATTCGGCCGCCCATTGGGAGCAACCGTCCGAGGAGAAGCTTGCCGAAACGCTCGGATGGTGGCGATTCCGAATGCCCACAGGTGACGACGAGCCGAAGCTCGCGCCTAACGAGGTACTGCTAAGTCTGTTTGTAGAACTTGCGGAGAAACGCTCTCAGGAAAGCTTTCGTTACGTCCTCGGTTTGCTGCTCGTGCGTCGGCGAGTACTTCGCTTAGAAGAAACACGCGAAAACGAAGGCCGCGAAGTACTGGTGCTCACAAGTAGTGGCCGCGGTGAGGAGTACCACCTGAAAGTCGCCTTGCCCCATCCCCAAGAAGCCGACGCCTTGCAAGAAAAGATCGATGAGCTGCTCTACGCGGGCTAGCCACTAATCCAGCGACTAATCATTCTGTGGATGGAACCTTGCTGAGAAATCAAACCAACTTAACGACTCGATCGAAGCTCGCCTTACCGCTAGTGGCTTGCATACTGCTGGCTGGTTGTCGATCGACTTGGAGCAATCCGTTCAGCAATTCTGGTCCGCCTGCGCCGGCGGTTCTCGTTCCTGGCATGTCGCTCGATCAAGTCATGGCTGCTGTAAATCAAAACTCGGTAAAGCTGCGAAGCTTGCAAACCAACAACGCAAAAATCTCTGTACCTGGCATGCTCGGCATTCCCTCGCTGAGTGGCAATATTGCCGCGGAACGGCCGGGGCGCATTCGGCTTCAAGCTTCGACGGCACTCACGGGTGCGGAAGTCGACTTGGGTAGCAACGACGAGCTATTCTGGCTGTGGGTGAGACGCAACGAGCCACCAGCCGTGTATTATTCGCGGCACGATCAGTTCGCTGGAAGCGCTGCTCAGCGCATGATGCCGATCCAGCCGGAGTGGCTGCTCGACGCTCTCGGCTTCGTTGAATTCAAGCCTAGCGACTTCCACGAAGGTCCTACGCCCCACGGTAAGGGCACCGTGGAGATTCGTTCCGTCGTCAACTCGCCGATGGGTCAACTCACGAAGAATACCGTTGTCAATTCCACAACGGCTCAAGTGCTAGAGCAGCATGTCTATACGTCGGAAGGGGCGCTACTCGCCAGCACAGTCGCGGAATCACACAGGTATTATCCAGAGGTCGGTGTGTCGCTGCCGCAGCGTATCAGCGTGCAAATGCCAGCCGCTCAGTTATCGCTGACGATTGACATGGGCACCGTGGTACTTAACCAAGTCGCGGCATCACCTCAGCTTTGGGCGATGCCACAACCGCAAGGCGTACCTTTGATGGACCTGGGCAGGGCAGCTGGAGGATTAGCACCGGCGACGGTCGGCGGACAGCTTTCCGGTGCCGACTGGTACGGCCCAACACCCGCAGCGACAGTGGCCAGCTTGCCAAGTTCCATTTCTCCTGCACCGGCGCAGTCACTTACTCCAGTGCAGGAGCCAACCATCCAGGTGCAACAGCTTGGACAGCCGACGCAACCCGTGCAGAGACTACCTGCTGGCGGTGTGACAAGGCACTAGGTCAGCCAGATTCTAAGCCAGAACGCGAGCTAAGCTGACAGACAGGTGTAAGCCGTCTAGCGTCAGTTGCAAGTCGTTCAATCTGACGGCTTATGAAGACCCCAAACTCAGCAACTAGTTTTTGCTGAAACCGACTTGCTGTCGCACAATGCAGCCCAGTGGATTGCGGAGATAGCGTTCGCGGCAGACACTGCACAAATCGTAACGTGACTTGTGGTACACTTCCTCGCTAATCTCGTCCTCATCGACATCAAGACTTTCTAGAATGTCTTGAATCTCTTCGAGATGATCACGATCGTCGTCGCTCTCCTCCTCGCCGTTCAGCGAAGCGTAGACTTCAAGTCGTACAACATAGCGAACATCCTGCTCCGGATCGATCTGTTTCTTACATGAGTCGCAAGTGTAATGAATCATTTACCCGCCCCTGGGTGATGAGGAGAATCCGTTGCCATCGTGTGACTCCGTGAGAAGCCGAATACGACAGGTCAGGCATTTCCTTTGCCTGCTCCAAGGTTGCGATCGCAATATCAATCATGCTGTAACAAACCTCCAACAGTTCCATCCTAACGACAAAGCAAGCCGGGTCGCAAGGTAAACTTGCACTTCTCTTCAACAAATCACTTCTCTTCAACAAATAAACTTGGCTAGTCTTCGACGATCAGCCGGTAGCAGAGTCTGACCAATTGCGTCCTCGATCGTAGTTCGGCTGACCAGCAAATCGCATGCCCTGCTTTTACTGAGTTAGAGCGACTGGTGGGGCTTTCAGATGAATCACTCGCTGCAAGTTTCGACAAGCAAACGGTGCCAAAAGGGAGGTCGCTTAACATCAGCGCCTGCCACCAATCGCTATAAGTTACTTGCTCCAAAGTGTTAGCGTCGATGCCAGACAACCGTCAATGATGGGTAAGCTGGCGCGATAAGAACTATCTAGAAACACAAGAAATCGAAGCCTTATAGCACTCTGCATGCAAAATTCCGTGCTGGAAATCAAATTCTAGTGCGCATAGAATAGAACCCAGGAGCCAAGTCGAACCATTTGTGGTCGACGAGTCTCTGTGACTGACAGGCAGGCGACACGCCCGGGTGTGAACCGGTGAGATCCCGGAACTTTCGCCGTGTAGCCATATAGTGCGCTGCGAATCGAGGGACGCTTTGCGTGCGCCTTTCGGGCATGGGGCGTTGTCTCATCGCTATCGGGCAGCGCCGCCCTCACATGGCATTGATAATTGGCGGCTAACGTTTAGCCATTGATTCAGAGAAAAGATTTGGAGTATTAGAGCACCCGAACACTTATCAACACAAATCTCCGCAATCATTCAGGAACATTATTCTCAGGAAAGTTCAGTCGTATGTTAAACAACGGAGCGAGCAACCTCGATGCCAGTGTCCTAGTATTGAACCGTCAGTATATGGCGGTTCACGTGATCAACGTACGTCGCGCTTTTGGCCTGCTGATCAATAGCATCGCCGAAGTCATTCACATCGAAGACGGGGTCTACGGCAATTACGACTTCGACTCCTGGCGCGAGATTAGCGAGCTGCGTGCGGAAGTCAAGGAAGAGTGCCCCGACGAGGACTGGATACGCAGTATCAACTTCGAGGTCTGCGTTCCGCGAGTGTTGCGATTGCTCCACTATGATCGCCTGCCTAAGCAGCGTGTGCGATTGAATCGTCGCAATGTGTTCGCACGCGATGCCAATCGCTGCCAGTACTGCAACAAGCGATTCCCCACGAATGAATTGAGTCTCGACCACGTGTTGCCAACGTGCCGCGGCGGCGAGACTTCCTGGGAGAACTTGGTTTGCGCTTGCGTGAAGTGCAACGTCCGCAAGGGCGGTCGCACTCCCAAGGAAGCTGGCATGAAACTCGCCAACGAGCCTATACGCCCTAAGCGTAGCCCTATGATGACCATCAAACTGGGCAATCCAAAGTACGCTAGCTGGAAAACGTTCCTCGACTCGGCCTACTGGTCCGTCGATTTGAAGTAGCGGTGACTTGAGCTAGCACGACCCTAAGCGAAACGATACACAAAGTGCCGCGGAGCAACTGCCCTGCGGCAAATTGTGTGTCCGATCAGCTTGGTGATGATTTAGTGGCGACTCTCGCCATGGCCGTTGTTTCAGTGGCCCGAGTTTCCATGGCCATGGCCGGAGTTTCCATTTCCGTGGCCGTAGTGGTTTCCATTGTTTCCACTTCCAGAGTTTCCACTTCCAGAGTTTCCACTTCCAGAGTTTCCGCTGTCTGAGTTTTCAGATCCATCTCCAGATCCGTGGTAGTTACCGTAGTTCCCGAGGTTCTCGTCCTCTTCGTTTTCGCCCTCAGATTCTTCGCCGTTTCCAGCGTGGCCACTGTTGTTGTAGTAGCCGGATTCGCCATCGTAGGCGTCCTCTGGGTCGCTAGCAGATTGCTCCGTCTCGTTGTCGATGGCATCGTGCTTGCCTTCACGCTGCAAAGTGACAGTCTTGAAGATCGATCGACCCACGAAGAATTGCGGAAGAAAGTAACCGTTCTTGCCATTTACAGGAACCGTCAAATTAGCAATCACTTGAGTTGTCCCGTTGTCCATCACCGTTGGATTCACCTCGAGATTGAACGAGGTGATGCCCACAATGTCTAGCTCTGCTTGAGCGGCAGCAACGCATTCAGCATTGGTCGCACCAGGGACAATTCCCTGACGGGCAGCTGCCATCGCAGCAATGCTGCTCGTGTGCATGAGCATGTTCGCGCGGCTTAGCTCAATTCCGCCGAACACCATCAAAAACAAGATAGGTGCGGTCAGCGCAAACTCCACGGTCGTTACACCGCGACAGTTGCTTCTCGTGAATTTGCTGTGTTGCGATCGTGTGTTCATGGGTGGCCTTATCTAGGTCGCGATATTTGATTGAAGAGATGTCCGATGGAGATGATCAGGTGCAGCCCTGAAGGAACGAATTACTCGGTAAGTCGGGCAATCTGAGCGGCCAACTCTCTGAAGACGTCGCCGAGTGCGATGCCGTCGTGAGCGTGGTAGTGCCGCCCACCAGCAGCGTTGGCGACGTTTCGCATCGTATTTTGGTCGGCGAAACTGCTGAAGGTGATCGCGTGAACAATAACTCCTGCGTCGGAACAGTCGTTGGCAGCATCCAATGCGTCGCCCTCGTTTTGATGGCCATCCGTGAGCACAATCATGATTTTGTCTGCAAAGTCGCGGGAGCGCGTCGGATGCTGTAGTTCGGTGAGCGCAGTTCTCATGCCAGCTTCGATGTAGGTGTTTCCGTTCCAAACCCCGTCGCGGTAATCGTCCATTTTTCCTTCGATCCTGCTAAGGTTCGTATGGAGTGTCGAATCGAGCTTACTCGGATCGCTATAGGCCCCGCACAAGGGTGGGTTGTAGTAGGACAAATCACTGGAGTACGTAACCAAGGCAACCTTTTCGTCGGCGTCGGTGTCTCTAAGTGCCTGCGTAAAGATTCGAATCGCTCCGTCGAGGGCCACCCAGCGACTATTGCTGTACGGGGCGCTGCAGAATCGACTATCACTCAGGTACATGCCACTCTCATTCGAGTCATCCCTCAGTTTCATGGATGACGAACGATCGAGCACAAGGCATATATCAACGTTTAAGAAACTCGCGGTCGCTAGTTGTACAGGCTCGAAGTCCTGGCTACCGACGATCCTGCCGAAGAACAACGGGATTGTGCCACTGAGTGAGCCTTGGTTGCGACGGCCATTTACTCGCACTGAGTTGGGAGGTGTGCCGTTAGGAGTAAACACCCATTTACCATTCGAGTCAGGCAAAGCGCGCCCCACTTCAACGTCCGAGGGAGCCAGCTTCAGGGGTGCACCAGCAACCGAGTTAGCTTCAGCTACGTTGAGTGCTTTAATGCGTGCCGCGGCAATGTCTTCAGTGCGTGAAAGTTCTGTGGCACCGGCACGTGCCGCCGCGTCGGTGGCCGCTCGCAGTTCCATGCGGGTGTTCTGCATGTAGGCCAAATCCACAGCAAAGCCGAGGAAGATTAGCAGAACGGGCAGTAGAAACGCAATCAGGGGCAGCATGGCGCCACGCCGGTTGGCCTGGGACTTGGTTTTCGTGATAGCTATGTGGGCATTCATAGGGGACTACCTTGTTGCGGCCAGACGGGCAATGACGAGATCAGGATTCATGAAGAACACATTCACTACTAAGTTGGGAGACGCGGGTACGGTAACAACAATGCTAACCGCATCACCTGCAGTCGCTTGGGCGATGTTGGTGTTCTCCGGAAGAATCTCCACCGTGCCCCCAGTGACGTTCATTGCGGCGAGCACTTGAGTGGCGCGGGCCAATACCGAAGCGTTTGATGCATTTGGTTTAGCAAGTTCGAGGGTGGCTTCGTAGGCTGCACTTGTAGCGGTGTGCTTGAGGTAAACCAAACCGCAAGCTTGGATCGAGCCAAACACGACCAGCGTGATAATAGGCAAGCAAACGGCCAGTTCCGTAGCAGCAGCGCCACGACGCGTAGTTGCTGGGTGAGTGATAGCAGCGCGTCGAGTGCGTTTTTCTCGTGAAGTAACCATGACTCGATAAATTCACTTGGGGGAAGGTCCAACGCCCTCCGCTGGATGGGAAGCAGGCATTGCGAGTGCTGAAGCTCTCGCCAACTGTCTACTTTTCGCGCAGGTGAAAAACGACGCGCGAAACGTAGCAAGTGAAGAGGGGAACGAGCCTAGACTCATTTAAAGACTAGGTCGGAAAGCATTAAGACGACGGATTTGCGTGGCCGGTTAGGCGTTCCGCTGCATCCTGCCGCAGCGAGTTGCTAAGAGAATCGTTACGACCGTTACGACCGTTACGACCGAACAAGCCGATTTGGCCAAAGATGTTTAGCGCAAGAGGAGCGCATGAGAAAACGCCAGCTCGATGCGGATCGAGCCGGCGTCTCGTCGGTCATTGACCTAGTGCTATCGAAGATCTAGTGCTATTGAATGCACTGAAAATCACCCAAAGCGAACCGTTAGTCACACAATGGTTCTTTTTTCTCGGTGATGACTTCGCACTGGGATGCCATTTCGGCATTCAAAGCCGTAAATCCTTCCCATTCTTCAGGCACATTGTCTTCGTGGAAGATGGCTTCTACGGGACACTCAGGGACGCATGCCTCGCAATCGATGCATTCATCTGGGTGAATGTAGAGAATTTGTTCGCCTTCGTAGAAGCATTCAACAGGGCAAACAACCACGCAATCGGTGTACTTGCACCCGAAGCAGGGTTCGGCAACAACATGCGTCATTTTCTGTTTCTCCTTGCGGCCGCCGGTTCTGCAGCCTCTTTTGATTAATTAAGCCTTGATTGATGTCTGGCTGGCTTCCGAGCGTCAAGCACTCCAAAGTTTCCGGGGAGTTTCTCGTGCCCTGCCTACAGGGGATGATACCCCTATCGGCAAACCTCGGGCAAGTGTTTACCCCGGAAGGACCTCCGAATCGCCATTCAGGCAATTCGTGACCCTCTCTCGCCGATCCTAAAGGTCTGCTCTCAGGGCGTCAAGACTCCGGAATAGGTAGTCTGCGCGGGTTATTTTGCAAGCGTAAAGTGGCCTGTTTCCGGCTTTTTAAGCTGCCTTTCTGCCGATTGTTCGCTTGCCGCAGCCGGGAGTCGTATTTAGAATCGATAGAGACGTGCGGTTTCTGCAAATCCCTCCTTCCCATTGCTACAGCCTCGATTGGCTGGAGCGTGTACTCTCTGGGCAACGCAGATTCGCACTGGGGCTTCCTGTCTTTCTAGGTGTAGTAGTGGCACTCTCTGATCTTGATCGCACGCTCATTTCCGACTGCTTGTCACACAAGTCGCGGGCCTGGGAAGATTTTGTCGACCGCTTCACGGGGCTGGTCTTGCACGTCATCAATCACTCGGCACAAAGTCGTGCGATTATGCTTTCCAATGCCGACCGTGAAGACTTGGCTGCTGAGGTCTTATTGACGATCATTCGCAATGACTACCAAGTGCTCCGCGACTTCCGCGGCGAGGCTAGCTTAGCGACTTATTTGACGGTCATAGCACGCCGCGTTGCGGTAGCTCAACTCCTCAAGACAGATCAATCGGTTTCACTGGATAGAGCGACCGCGGAATCGGTAGCCCAACCCTCCGACACGGAACAACGCATCACCGACAAGGAAGAAGTTCAACGCCTGATGGGCCAATTGGACAGCTCCGAAGCGGCCGTTGTACGCATGTATCACTTGGAGGGGAAAACCTATCAAGAGATCGGTCGTACCACCGGCATGCCCACCAACAGCGTCGGGCCGCTCTTGAGCCGCGCTCGTGCGAAGCTGCGAAGTGCTGAGCAGAGTTCGCTGTAAGCGTGTTCGCTGTGACCGGGCTCACTGTAGAAGAGATCAGTCTGGGTCTGCGTTGCCATGGCAATTCTCCGGCAGGCCGTTGGCCCGCGGCTAATATCCAGGCCCCTGTAGGTCGATCGTCCCCTCTGGCCACTGCGCTTCTTTGGGATAAATCATGATCACGGGATGCCAAAATGCGTCCGCTTCCGGATCGTCGGCCAGCGAGTTCACAATTCGATTCTCAACCCTCCGGCTGCCCAGTTTCTCGTAGAACGGCTGGACACTCACGTCGGTTTGAAACAGGACCAGCGGGAAAGAGCCATCGTCGATGGGTGCGAGAGCAGCCCTGACAATCTTCTCTCCCAGGCCATGCCCTCGTTGCTCAGGGTCCGTACACACTTTGGCAAGCCCGGCAATCGTCATCCGGCCCGCTTCTGTGCGTATGGTCCTGGAGAGGATCGAGGAGAACGCGATCGGCTTGCTGCCCTCGCGGATAAGAAAACTCCTAGGCGCTTGTTCTGGCGGCCCCTGGTAAACGCCCCGCTCGGCTAGGAACTGCTCCACCCGCGTTTCCACCGTACGCCCCGGCTTGGGCCAGACCCTGCATAGCAACTCGCTCACGCTGCGGGCCAGCGGTTCATCGATATCGTCCGCCAGCAAGGTCTCGATTCGAATTGGATCTTCGCTGGTCATAATCACCTGCCACTGCTCTTCAAACGCCTTATGCGATAGTTGCCCATTTCGAGTAGTCTCAATCTTAGTTTAGGCTACTTATCGAGATAGGCGTAGAATAACCTCCGTGTCGATTTGTGACGTTCGTGGCTAAGATATAGGCCCGCCCCTGCTAATTTCGCTGCCCATCTTACAACTACTGAATTCCCTATGAGCAATATTGCCGTAATCTTACCTGCCGCCGGCGCAAGCCGCCGATTTGGCGACAAGAACTACAAGAAACCGTTCGCCATGCTTGCCGGACGGGCCGTTTGGTTGCATTCGGCGGAGAAATTTCTCGCTCGAAAAGACGTGAAGCAGGTGATCGTCGTGGTGGCCGAGGAAGACCAGGAAGAGTTCAAACGCAAGTTCGGTGCGAATCTAGCGATTCTGGGTATCGAAGTTTGCACCGGTGGCAAAGAGCGTAGCGACTCGATTGCCAATGCGCTCGGAAAACTATCCGACGAAATCGATACTGTGGCCGTTCACGACGCGGCCCGCCCATGTGTGACTGAAAAGCAGCTAGACGCCGTATTTGCCGCCGCAGAGAAGTCGGGGGCAGCGTTGCTGGCCGCTCCTATTGCAGGCACGCTAAAGCGTGCTAAGGCCAGCACCAGTGGGACTGAAACTAGCGTGGCCGAAACCGTTGATCGCAGCGGCTTGTGGGAAGCGCAGACGCCGCAGGTGTTTCGTCGTGAGCTCATCGAACAAGCCTATTCGCAGCGCGGTGATGAATCGGCCACTGACGATGCTCAACTGGTCGAACGCTTGGGCGAGCCGGTCACGCTTGTGAAATCCGCGGCCACAAACATCAAGATTACCACAAAGGGCGATCTGCGACTCGCCGAGCAAATCTTGAAAATTGCCCCCAAGACCAAGACTGGTGGTGTGAATCCCTTCGCGGGGGACGATATGTGGCGGTAAGTTCTTCCGCCTTTATGCCTTCATGCGAGGCGTAGCTCGCGGGCTACATTTTTCCGCATACTCTCTGGGGCTGTTCCCCACTATCATTGCACAATCACCAATCCCACATTCCTCTTTCCCTTTTGCAAAATGTCTTTCTACGAAGATCTCCAGTGGCGCGGCCTCGTTCACCAAACCACCAACGACGCTGGCATTGCAGCTTGGCTCGATGAGAAGCCACGTACCGTCTACGCAGGATTCGACCCCACGGCCGATAGTCTGCATGTCGGTAGTCTGATGGGACTCGTGGTGCTGCGGCGTTTCCAGCAAGCCGGGCACAAGCCGATTGCTGTGGTCGGTGGTGCGACAGGCATGATCGGCGACCCAAGTGGTAAGAGCGCCGAGCGTAATCTACTCAGCAAGGATGAACTTCAGAAAAACGTCGAGGGCATCGGTCAGCAGATGCGTAAGTTTCTCGACTTCGATGCAAACGATAACGGGGCTGTGCTGGCAAACAACTTCGACTGGACCGGCTCGTGGACCTACCTAGAGTTTCTTCGCGACGTCGGCAAGAACTTCCCCGTAAATGTGATGCTCGCGAAGGACTCCGTAAAGAGCCGCCTAGGTCGAAGTGACGGACCCGATAAATCGGCAACTGCTTCCGACGATGCCAGCGGCATGAGCTACACCGAATTCAGCTACATGCTCCTGCAAGCCTACGACTTTGTTCACCTGAACGACGAGCACGGCTGCGAATTGCAAGCTGGCGGCAGCGACCAATGGGGAAATATTACCGCAGGGATCGACTTGGCTCGCCGCATGGGACGGCCTCAATTGTTCGGTCTTACGTGGCCGCTGCTTACCAAGAGCGATGGCACGAAGATGGGCAAGACAGAATCGGGCGCGGTGTGGCTCGATCCGTTGCGCACGAGTCCGTACCAATTCTTTCAGTACTGGGTGAACGTCGACGATGCGGACGCCTCGAAATGTTTGCGAATGCTCACCGATCTTTCACGTGAGCAAATCGAAGACATCGAAACCGTGCAGACGGCCCATCCAGAAAAACGCATGGCTCAGAAACAGTTGGCCGAACAGCTTACTCTGCTCGTACACGGCCAAGATGGCCTAGAAGTCGCTGAGCAGGCCACGAGTATTTTCTTCGGTGCCGAGATTGCCGACTTGAATGACGAGCAACTGGGCCAGATTTTCTCCGAAGTACCGAGCAAGGAGTTGTCCACGGATAAACTAGGCGGAGATGGGCTGGCCATCGTAGATGCCCTGGTTGAAGCAGGTTTAGCCAAGAGTAAGAGCGAAGCTCGCCGCACCGTCCAGCAGGGCGGAGCCTACATTAACAACCGTCGCGTGGCAGGGCTGGAGCAAACCGTCACAAACGCGGACCTAGCGAGCGAAACGACCGTGGTGCTGCGGAGCGGGAAGAAGAAATACGCACTGCTGCGGTTTAGGTAGGGTCCGCTCAGTCGTTATCCAGTGTCGTGACTTCACCGCCATCGCGCGTAGCCGACGCGCGCCACACAAGTAGGTCAATGTCGCCGTTGACGCTCTTCACCGAGCCATCCATCATGGCCACATTCACGGAGTTGCCTGAGTGATAGCTGCGTGAAGTCACAGCCGCGTAGGTCACGTCAGTCTCCGCTAGGAATGCAGCTGGGTCGGCCGGGTCCCAACCGCGTACACGCCAGCTGGTGAAGTCGACATCATATTGAACGCCGTCCTTTTCGTGGAGCACTGTGGTGTTGGGTGGGAAGGTCGCTGTGAAGCCGCTTTGGTGAGCACGGCCGTCAATCCACTCGGTGTGCCCTGAGTTTGTCTTGAAGTCCCCTCCCAGGCCGCTGATGCTTGCTGGGTCGCTAGGTACAGTCGCGTCGGCCCCCTTACCGTCGCGTAGATAGGGTGTCCATCCCTTCACTTCCGCCAGCATGAGCGTGTTGCTCATCCCGTCGGATACCATGCGAGCGCTGGTACCCGAATTGGGGAAGAAGGCTCCATCGCCACCTTCGCGACTGGCTGGGTCCCACACTTTCCACACTCCGCAATTCACGCTGTAGTTCGTGAGATAGTCACTGGGGCTGCCATCGCTCGCAAAACGCTGCTCGTCTTTCTCCTCCGAGGAGCAAACCAACATATCCATACGTTTCGACTTGAGCAGCACGCCATCCAGAAAGACATCGTGATAGTCCTGATTGAAATCGGCGCTGCTAGCAAAGTTGCCTTGCTCCATGTAGGGCATCACCCGAGCGAGCGCGCTCCAGCGATATTGATTCTTGCCAATGAACAGGCTCGGCGGGAATTTGCCGTTGGCCGACTCGTAGTTGTGCATTGCGAGAGCCAGCTGGCGGATATTGTTGGAGCAGCTCATACGTCGTGCCGCCTCGCGGGCAGCTTGCACCGCGGGAAGAAGTAGGCCGACCAACACGCCGATGATGGCGATCACCACCAACAGCTCAACGAGCGTAAATGCGCTGTGCTTTTTGATCTGACCGAGGTATTTAACGCTCTTTCGCATGGCTTTGGGCTCTGTGTTCTGATGCCAAGGACTGGGAGGAGGGCATTTGCTAGTGAGACTCACTCTCAACTGACCAGCAGCGATTATCGGGTCTCCTTCCGAGCTGTCAACGAGGAAAGATGAATTAACAACCAGAAATGTGCGAGAAAGACATCCGATTCGAGGTGCTGAACCGGATTGCAAGAACTAGCGGAGAGCGGTGCTTGCCCGAGAGAATGCTTCCTCATCAAGGCAAAGACGTCGTGGCCGTTGCAGCTTTCCACGTGTGCTAGCAGATTGCGGATATCCGCGTACTTTTCTTCCCACGTGGCTTTGAGAAATGGTACGGGACCGGCCGATGCTCTAGTTGAACCGCCGGCTGTTCCCGCTGCTGGCGCGGCTCCTCTTCGATCCAGAAAACTCAACGATAGCACTGCATGGCCACACTCGAGCCCACTGCCGATCGCACCAACCGTGCGTCACTGTCCGAAGCAACCGCCTCGGCCACCAGTACCAAGTCCAGCCTCAACCAAGGCGCTCGCAACAAAGCAATTGGACG
Source organism: Adhaeretor mobilis (assembly GCF_007741515.1). GTDB lineage: Bacteria > Planctomycetota > Planctomycetia > Pirellulales > Lacipirellulaceae > Adhaeretor > Adhaeretor mobilis. The sequence goes on along the minus strand of NZ_CP036263.1, from coordinate 1,706,716 downwards.
TATTGGCCCCTGGCAACTAGTTCGCTTACTCCACGAAGGCGAATTGGCCAGGGTATACCTCGCTCGCCCGGCCGACTCGCCAGCCGAGCAACCGGCGGCCTACGCCGTGAAGGTACTTCGCAAAGAGTGGTGGAGGCATGCGGGCGCGATTGAAATGCAACGCCGCAGCGCATGGGTCGGTCGGCGCGCCACGCATCCGAATCTGCTACCAGTGCTTTCTTGTGGAGTGCAGCAACCACCGTTCTACGTGGTGAGTCCACGTCTGGAAGGCGAATCGTTAGCAGCGGTTCTTCAGCGCGAACGACGCTTGCCACTATCGGTCACATTGTGGATCGTCCGCCAGGTGGCCGAAGCTCTCGAAGCCCTGCACGACAAGACGGGCATGGTCCACGGCGATGTAAAGCCGGCCAACGTGATGCTCGCCCCCGATGGTCACGCCACGCTCATCGACTTCGGTTTTGTCCACTCTCCGCGAGAAGCCAAACACTGGGCGACTCAACCTGTGTTCGGCACGCTAAACTATATTGCCCCCGAAGTGGTCGCATCGAGTCTCTCCTGTGACCTGAGGGCCGACCTGTATGGTCTTGGCGTCATGCTTTACGAAATGCTTTCTGGCGTGCTGCCCCATAAAGCAGCCGATGCTGAGTCACTCATTCGCATGCACCGCGAGACGAAGCCGGTTTGCATTCGTGAGCGACAAAGCGAAACGCCCAAGGCGGTGGCATCGCTGGTGCACCGCCTCTTGGCGAAAGACCCCCTACGCCGGCCCGAGTCGGCCGGCATAGTGGCCGAGGAACTCGTGCGGCTGGAGATCGCCAGCTTCAGTTCGCACTAATCTAACAATGGATTCAATTCCAACCATTTCGGCGCTGACCTTGCTCCGCGTTTCAGTCCCCACGGCGAGCAAGCTTGACAGCTAACGTGATGTGCCTGAAGTGATAGGGCTCCCCAACACTTTTACTGCACATCAGCAGGCAACGACTCTTCCGCTCCGTCGAGGAATCCGGCTAATGCACGCGATCGATACGGCGATTGTAATTTACGCACGGCCTTTGACTCGATCTGACGAACCCGTTCTCTAGTCACAGAAAAAATCTTGCCGACCTCTTCCAGCGTGTAGGTGTATCCGTCGGCCAAGCCGTAGCGAAGTCGCAAGATTTCTCGTTCTCGGTAGGTCAGCTCTTCCATGACCTCTTCAAGTCGCTCCTTGAGTGCTTCCAGATTTGTATCGTAGAGCGGATCCTCTTCTCGATTCTCTTCGAGGAACTCCCCAAAGAAATTGTCCTCGTGATCACCGACAGGTTGGTCGAGCGAAAGCGGTTGTCGAGTCATTTTGTGAACGCAACGAGCATCTTCGACCGACATTCCGGCAATCTCTGCGATTTCTTCTGGGTTGGGCTCGCGGCCGTGGGATTGTACGAATTCGCTGCTGACTGTGCGAATCTTGCTCATCGTGTCTATCATGTGAACCGGCAAGCGGATCGTACGGCTTTGGTCAGCAATTGCCCGGGTGATTGCCTGACGAATCCACCAGGTTGCGTAGGTGCTGAACTTGTACCCGCGAGCATGCTCGAACTTATCAACCGCTCGCATGAGGCCCGTATTGCCCTCTTGAATGAGGTCCAGGAAGCTCATTCCCCGATTGCGATAACGTTTAGCAATAGAGACGACTAATCGCAGGTTCGCAGCCGAGAGGTTCCGCTTGGCCAGATCATAGGCTCGCTTCCTTTGAAGAGTGCGCCGCACCAACCGACCAAGTGTCGCTGGGGTTTCCAGCGTAATTCGCATGAGGTATCGGAGTTCCTCCTGCAGCTCGTGCTCATTGTCCTTCAACAGGCAGCGTTCGGGATCGGCAAGGTGCTTCTTCACGGTGGACATACGTCGGGCGACTTCGTGAAGTTGCTCCATGATGGGGAGCAGCTTCTGGATACGGAGGTTGAGCTCTTCAACCAGACGGATCACCTTATTACGACGCACAACCATCCGTCGCCAAGCGTCGTGCTTTGCACTGTCAGGCTTGCTCGTGCTCAAAGCAAGACGGTAATCGGTTTGATTCTGTGCTAACAACTCGCGAATGGTTTGTAGGTTGGGGCCAATCCGCTTCAGAATGCGTTTCTTCTCAGCCGTGTTGGTCACAGAGATTTCAATCGTACGATCGAGCCGCAGTTCGCCATTGGCGACTTTCTGGAGCAGCTCGGCAGCGCCGTGGAGCATGTAATCATTGCACAGCATGGTCCGACGGAACTTCTGGCGGGTCGCTTCAATTTGCTTTGCCGCTGAGACCTCATCCTCCCGGCTGAACATCGGAATCTCGCCCATCTGCATCAGGTACATGCGTACGGGGTCGTCAATCGCAGTGGTAGAACCGGTTGATGGCTCAGGAACTTCGGTCGAGCCGTTAGTAGCAGGCAAGTCTGTTGCAGATTTCCCGTTTGAGGCAGAGGCGACAGTACCCTTACCGTTGTGTCCATTCTTGCCATTTTTCTTGGATGGATCTTTGGTAGTAGATTGACGTGGCACGGCGGCTTCCTCTCGGCAGGGTGCGATCGATGGGTACGCTCTCTCCTTTTGCAGTCGCTGTGCCGGTGCGAAAAGCCAACCCGCCAAGATTGCCGTAACCCATTCCTACAAAACGACTTACACCCAAACCAAGCCTCTGGCCTGCCCGCCCAGTAACAAGTTTGCGTTGAGTTCTCGCAACAACGCAGAACCCCCACGTAGCCTTATTGCCACCCAAACCACGGCAGAAGTGCCACGGATTGCACGGACGATACGGTTTACTTTGAAACAGAAGTGAACTCACGGGACAGAGTGGTCTCTTCAGTCTTCGCTCGATTTCTTGCGTTAGCTCTTGTAAATATCCGTGCAATCCGTGGCCAACTATTACCTCCAATGCAACTCTGCGTTCGTCGAGCCTCCGCGTGAGACTTCCAATTAGCCCACTTTTGGTAAGATGACCTTGTTGAAAATTTTTTTACCTGAGCTAAGCAATGCGATTCGCCACCGTCGAAGCATCACTAAATGCCCCAATCAACGGGCTTGAGGAGTTCATATCTGCCGCGGGGCTCGACTTGCTGCAGTTGCGCTATCGGCGGCCGTTGACGCTGCCGTGCGGCAATCGCTCGGCCACCTCACCTGAGGTGCACTACCCGAGCTTCAATGAAGCGTTCTCAACTCATCTCAAACAAGTCGCAAAGACTCTTTACCTTGAGCCCGGCTTGCGAATCTTTGCCGATGCCGGGTGGGGGAACGCTTATGGCTGCGTCGAAGCATCGGCAAAAGTGCTGACCGAAGCCGGCTGTGACGAACTGTTAGTGTCTGCCGTGCGCGGTAGTAACCTGCTACCTATGCTCGACCAACTTCGTTTTGGTGGAGCGGAGTTTACCCACCGCGTTACCGCAGCCCCCTTCGACACGGAAGGCAACAATGTACTTGCAGCCGATTTGCAACTTGGCGCCGGCCCCATTCAAGTGGCTCTTGCTGAGGGTGCCCGCGTAGTGGTGGCAGGGAATTGCGATCTCAGCTCAGCAGTTGCGGCAGCTGCCGTCCACCGCTTCAACTGGAATTGGGACGACTACCAGAAACTCGCCGGTGCCGCAGCCGCCGCTACTCTTGCCGAACACTTGCCGCACAGGTTCTCATTGCAGTCACCTCAGTCCATTGCCGCAATTCCTACGAGTGTGGACGCCGACGGAAATGTCACGATTAGCCTGGAAGCAAACCGGCTGCCCGATATCGCCGACCGCCCCACATTAAGAGCAGCGGACGTTGTCTGTAGTTTTACAGCAGCCGCAGCGTCGCCCCTTAGCCCAGGGACGGCCGCCCTGAAGGGTTTTCAAGGCTCAGAACCTGACGACAATTGGCAATTGGACCTCACCTACGCAACTGGCTACGAGGCTGCGAGCTTGCTCCAGTTCAGCAACTTGCAACTTGCTGAGCAGTTCCTAGAAACACTGCAAACACTTGGAGTTTCCGAAACGGCTAGGCTCGGCGAGCTCTGCCTGGTACTACGCTACCGAACGCAGACCTTCGAAGAATGCTACGCTTGCTGCCTCATGATCGAACAAGCTGTCGCACAACTCGGACCTGATGCCGGGTGGCTAAGCGGCCCGCCATCGCCGGTAGCCCGTTGCGAGCGTTGGCCCACGAGCTTGCCCAAAGACCAAGTGGATATTGCCGTCGATACGCGCCCAGCAAACGAGTGGTACTAATTGGAAACGACCATGAAAGACACTTTTCTCAAACTCTCAACTGCGGGCCCGACAGGTACGATTATCCTCAATCGACCCGAGCAGCAAAATCTCCTCACTCCCGCAATGGTCAGTGAATTGAGTGAAGCGTTAGATGATCTTTATTACACCAAGAGCATTCGCGCTATCGTAATTACGGGCGCAGGCGACACTTTCTCCAGTGGGCTCGACCATTCGCAGGACATTTCCTCCACGGCAACTGAAGCAGAGAATGCAAGGCGCTGGGGCGAGGAAGCGCAAGTCTTCTGCGAACTGCTGGTGCGAATGTTGGAGATTACCAAACCAATTATCGCTGCCGTTAATGGCCCTGCCCTGTCTGCCGGTGCTGCCATTGCTGCGGCTGCAGATGTCGTGGTGGCGGGACAGTCCGCGACGTTCGGCTTGAATGATGCTCGCCACGGACGAATTGCCGGCATGGCATCCACCCTGGTTGGGTTTCGACTCGGCGCCGGCCAGGCTGCCAGGCTCGCACTCACTTCAGCGACAATCGACGCCACCGAAGCTTACCGCCTGGGCTTGTTTCATGAGTTGGTCGACGACGAGCAAACGTGGGCCCGCGCGAACCAACTCGCCGAAGAGTGCGCCGCAGGAGCCCCCGAAGCGATCCAACTCACCAAACGACTGATCAATGAAACCCTCGGCGAGACCCTCGCCACGCAGCTTTCCGCGGCCGCTGTGCTGAGTGCCACCGCCCGCACCACCGCAGCCGCAGCGGAGGGAATCGCCGCCCAACGCGAAGGGCGCCCGCCGGAGTGGAAGTAGGCGAATCAGCAAACCGCAAGATCATAAACCACGAAGTACACAAAGAGCACAAAGTGAAATAAATGAATCACTACTGCAGATAGGTCACGTGGAGAAATTGCATCTTCCTAGTCTTGATACTCCGATATTTTCGTGTCCTTCGTGCTCTCTGTGGTTAGAAAATCACACCGCAACTTTCTCAGACTTTCCATTTGACTCCCCCAAAAACGCGACCTAGGTTTCAATAGAGTTCAACCCGCTTAGTTGAACACTAGACTTTTCGCTCAGGGCAAGCCGGCCGCGAGGCCGAGCACGCAAAGCCATGGGTCCCGCACTGCGGGATCGCCAGGCCGCCGAGAGTCGCCCCACGTAACTGTGAGCCGATCCTCTCCCTCTTTATTTGTGCCCTTTAAACCTCTCCCTGCTTGTATCCTTGTTGCAGCCTGCTTACCCCCGGCGCTGCCAACGCCTAGGTTGCTAGAAATCGACGATTGCGACTTTCGCCCTCATCGAACAGTGTAACAACTGCCCCGTCCACACGGTCATTGCGATTCGATCAGTCGTCATCCCTGAGGATAAGCTCGGAACTGCCAGCGATTTGTGCCCTCACATCGTTGCCCGAGCTTATCCTCTTTTCTTTTCGGGCTGCTACCACCCTATTCTCCCTCCAGCGCCACTTCGCGTTACAGCGTCATGTACCGGTAGTAAACCTCCAACGTCATGATCGCCATAACCGTCGTGTAAAGGCGGCCGCCTTGAGCGCTGTGGGGTTCAGCGTAGTACCAGCTGCCGCGCTCGTGACCTTCGGTGGCTTGTGGATTTAAAGTAAAACTATGTGCGGGAGGATTGAATCACTTCCATCGCGTCAAGTAAGAGTATCCGATTCAACCACTCACTCTAGGTTGAGATAAGGACCAGCTCGTCTGTCGAATATGGTAGGCCTAGTGCCAATTTGCTTAGCTCGTAGTAAACTGGGTCAAGGTCAGAAATCATCTCCTTCGTAGCGAGCTGTAATGGAACATTTGGTAACACTGCTAATCGAAAAGGGAAGGGACTTTTGGAAGTCGCCCATTGCACTATTCGTAATTCTGACAGTTGTAGTCGTTGGCCTCTTAAAGATATTCGCTAACGACACTTTCGATAATATCGATCTTGCAGAATGGCTGATCGCGGTACTAGCAGCGATCGCGGTAGTCGTTGGCTGGGCCTATTTCAGAAGGATTCCAAAACCAGCACGAGACAAAGTCGGATTCGGTATAGCGATAGAATTTGAAGAGCCTAAGCAGCAGGTCAGCGTTAGGTCCGATCTCATCTCTAAGCTCAGAACGCTCTTGAGTCAGCACGATAGCGTGCATCAGTTTGAACTTATCGAGTTCTCACAGCATACATGTAAAGCAATTGATCGAAGTTCCGCAAGTAAACTGCTTAGAAAGTCGCAATGCCGTTTCTTAATTTTCGGGCTGGCTCGGATCAGAGAGCAACAGGGAAAACTGCTCCACGTATTCGACTTATCGGGGATTGTTTCACACGCTCCGATTGACACTAATAAAGCCAGTCAATTACAAGCCGAATTTTCTACGGTCCTGCCTTCCAGGCTGAACGTAGGCAAGGACGGCGATTTCTTTTCGTTCGAATTTACAGCTAGATGGTTTGACATAATAACAAGATACATTGTTGGTGTCGCTGCGTATCACACGCGTGATTATAAATACGCGGAATCGCTCTTGATCGACCTTGAGCAGGAGCTAATGGGGAAATTCGAAGATAAGTTGCCAGCTATTGCTCACATTAAGCAGTGGATACCAGGTCGACTACGTGTGATTTACAAGGAAATGGCTGACATACAAAGCCATCGATACTTCATCGGGCGAGATAAGTCTTCGCTCGAAGAATTGGAGAATATAACTGACAAGTTGCAAGCGAGATGGCCCAAGGATAAGTTCGCACGCCACCACAAAGCATTGACAGCTTTTGTATTGCGTAGAGATGTCGAAAGAGCACGGTTGGAGATCGAAGCATGCTCTAATGACGCAGACAATGTTTGGCTCTTTAGTTTAGCATTCCTGGATGCTTACGGAGGTGATCTTCAAGCGGCCTACAGAAATTACTGCAAAGCATTCGAAATACCTCTTACAAGCAACTCTGTACCTCTTCAGGTTGAGGAATTTATACAAATCGTCATGAATGAGGAGCCCGACAGGAAAGACCTGTTATTTTGCGTCGGTCTTGTCAACTATCGGAGTAAGCGTGACTTGGATGCCGCGGAGAGGGACTTCAGCGAGTTCTTGGAGCATACCGAAAAGAATAAGTATCCTCGCCAGCATGAAGCAGTAATAAAATGGCTTGGTGAGATCAACAGGTTGCAGGCAATAAGGTAACGCGGCTGACACGATCACACATTCTTAAGTTAACCCCAAATTTGATTTTCCGCGAGACAAGTGCTGATGGTAAACAGCTAGGGCAATGTTGCTTATGCCCTATTCTCTCTCCAGCGCCACTTCGCGATACAGCGGCATGTACCGGTAGTAAACCTCCAGTGTCATGATCGCCATGGCCGTTGTGTAGAGGCGGCCGCCTTGGGCGCTGTGTGGTTCGGCGAAGTACCAGCTGCCGCGTTCGTGCCCCTCGGTGGCTTGCGACTTCACTAAGTACTCCCGCATGCGCGGGTTCCAGCGTTGCCAACCAGCACCGCCGGCGTGGTGTTGCACGAGCGTGGAGTAGTAGTTGAAGTACATATGATTGCGATCGGGCCGCTCCGTGCCCAGCTTCGCGACCCCCTTCCTCAGGTGAGCCTGCGTCAACGGCCAACCGCCAACCATGCGGCATAATAGGCCGATGGCCGTGTTGCTGCCTGTCGGTTTTCCGCCACGCTTGTAAAGGTACTGGCCGTCCTCTCGTTGCATTGCATCGAGAAACGCTTCCAAACGCAGCCAAGTTTCGTAAGGCACTTTCAATCCACCGAGGGATGCGCTCTTGAGCGCCATCACCTGCCAGCCACTCACGGTGACATCCCCATCGCTGGGCGTCTCAAAGCCTGGAGAATAGCGCCAACCGCCATCATCGTATTGGGCGTTCACAATGAACGTGGCCGCCTCCTGCGCAGGGCCTTTCAGGTCTACGTCACGCGTCATGCCGTACGCTTCAGTCAACGCCAGCGCCGCTATGCCGTGCGAATACATGTTGTCGCCCTGCCCTCTCACTAAATCGACCGCGGCAAGCAGCCCGGGATCTCGTCCACCGGCAGCCCCCATGAAACGGTCACGCAAGTCGCCACCGTGCGATGTGATCGACATACTTTCGGACAAGTGATAGAGCCCGCGTTGCACGACTTCTTGATAAGGCCCGTCTTGGTGCGTATATCCGGCACCCAGAAAGCACAATAATGCTAAACCGGTAGATGCTGTGCTGGAGCGAAAGTAGCCTGAGTCGCGGCAGTGGCCACCGCACTGGGGACAAGCCTCTAAGTCGAATCGCCAAGAGCCGTCTTCCCATTGATGCGCTGCCAACCATGCCAGCCCCGCCTCGACGGCCGCTTCGCTTGCCGCGGTTCCGCCACCGGCCAGTGCGGCATCGCGACGATTGCCTAATTTGCGTCCCGAGAACCCACCTCCCTTGATCTTCAACGGCGAGGTCATCTCAATAGTCATAGCCGTAGGCAGGGGAGTGATCGCGGCAACTTCGAGTCCTTCGAGCGATGGTGGAGTCACAACTATCGTCGTGGCACTGTCGGTTGAACCTACCGTACGTTCAGGGGGCGAGGGCAATTCGAGTCCGTCGCTCGAAGCGCTATTCGCATCCAAAAGAAAATCGACCGAGTCCTCCACGAGGATCGAAGGAATCACCGTCAATTCGATCTGCTCTTTCTTCTGCAGAGAAAAGAAAAGCAGCGAGAGCCCGAGCACGATACCCATGTGTAAGGCAGCGCTTGTGAGCCAAGCAGAGGTGCGGCCGGCCAGTGCCCAGCTTAAGAAACCTCCGAGCAGCGATCCCTGCTCTGGTTCTCTCACTCTCGCTGGCTTGTCCGGCTTCTCAAATACCGGCGGCTGGGTTCCGGGAGATTGGGTGACTGGCGAGCGATCCTTCGAGCCTCCATCCTGCCCTAGCATCGCCTCGGGCGATGCTGGATCAACCGGCGGTGTGGCCCTCGGAGTACTGGGAGGCGGGGAACTCACGGGATTTTGCTTCACCTTCTTGTTGAGCGATAAAATATCTGTGCTGTCTATCGAAGCCAGCAGGTACCCCAGTCTCCCCCGTAGTAACCTCCATTATAGGCACTAGTTAGGTATCGGCGGCACCGGGAATTGCCCACTAGAAAGAATTGCCGCGTCCCTCTACACTCTCAGATTACCTGAAATTCACAATTTCCAGCAACTTACGCTTGAGACACGAGACCGATGGCCAAAAAGAGCGGCGGCAAACGCAAAAGAAAAGTGGAAACCATCTTCCTCGTCTGCGAGGAAACTGGCGACTACAACTACACAATCCGTCGCAAGATGGGTGGTGAGAAACTTAAACTGAAGAAGTATTGCCCGCGGCTTCGCAAGCATACGGTGCATAACGAAAAGAAGAAGTAGTTGCTGAGTAGTACTCGCAAAGAGTCAGTCACTTCGCTGATATCATTTTGTGGACTTGGCTGTGGACTCTTTCAGTGGGCTTGGCGGTTTCGTTCGTTGAACCACACTTCCTTCTCTTTCTCCTCTCACGCGCACGAGCAGGTTCGCTGCAATGCCTAAGCGTTGGCGAATCCGTCCGCACGACCAAGTCGCCATTGCCGAGCTGCAAAGCTCCGCAGGCATTCCCCCGGTCGTGGCCCAACTACTCGTGGGGCGTGGAATTCGCGAAGCCGAAGAGGCGAAGCTTTTTCTCGAACCAAAGCTCACCGGACTTCGCGACCCCGACCTCCTACCCGGCAATACCCTTGCCGCCGAGATCATCTGGGGGGCAATCCAAGCCAAATCGCGAATCGTCGTGTACGGCGATTACGATGCCGACGGCATGACCGCCACCGCGATTCTGGTGCGTTGCCTCCGACTGTTGAATGCGGACGTTCACTACTACGTGCCCAATCGCATCGACGAGGGCTACAGTCTCAACGAGGAGGCAATCCGCTCGCTGGCTGAACAGAAAACCGACCTCATCGTAACAGTCGATTGCGGCGTCGCCAGCCTCGAAGAAGCCGACCTTGCCGCAGAGCTGGGCATGACGCTCATCGTGACCGATCACCACCAAGCAGCCTCCTCCATGCCGAGAGCCGCGGCAGTTGTGCACCCGGGCCTGCCGGACAGCGACTATCCTTTCCCAGGTCTCTGCGGTGCAGCAGTCGCTTTCAAACTCGCCTGGGCGCTGTGTCAGCAGGCCTGTGGCGAAAAGAAGGTGACTGACCGTATGCGAAACTTCCTCATGGAAGCAGTCGGCCTTGCTGCACTAGGGACCGTGGCCGACGTGGTGCCACTAATCGATGAGAATCGCATCCTCGTGCGTCATGGCTTGAATAGTCTCACGCACTCGCCCCCGCTGGGCGTCGAAGCACTGCTCAAGCAAACCAAACTCGGAGACAAACGGCAGCTCGAGGGCGAAGATCTCGGCTTTTCACTTGCCCCGAGGCTCAACGCCGCAGGAAGGCTGGGGCATGCAGAAATCGGTGTGGAGCTACTCACCACTGAAGACTCAGCGCGTGCGGAAAAGCTCGCCCAGTACATCGACGAACTCAACGAGGAACGCAAGTCGCTGGAACGCAGCATGCTGCTATCCGCCGACAAGCAGGCAAAAGAAAAGTTCGACCCACTCACCGATCCGGCTCTGGTGCTGGCAGACCACCAGTGGCATGCGGGCGTCATCGGCATCGTGGCGGGCCGGTTAGCTGAGAAGTACAACATCCCCACGATCCTCATCGCCGGCGATCCGATTGGCGTGAAGCCGGGTATTGGCTCTGCCCGCAGCGCCGGAGGGCTGAATCTGCACTGGGCACTGGCCGAGTGTGACGAGCATCTCCGGTCGCATGGTGGCCATGCCGCGGCCGCTGGTATGCGAATTATCGACAAGAACGTTCCCGCTTTTCGACGTGCCTTTTGCGATGTGGTGCGTCGGGAGATATCCAACGAAGATCGCATGGCCGAGCTAAGTATCGACGCAGAGGCGGCACTCAGTGGGCTCACCAAGCAAACTGTGCAACAAATCGAAAGTCTCGCCCCGTTCGGGCACGGCAACCGCCGACCCGTGCTTTGTGCTAGCAACGTGCGTCTCGACGGGGCTCCCAAACGAATAGGCGCCAGCGGGCGGCACCTCTCCATGACATTCGATCAACACGGAGTCAAACTGCGTGCCGTAGCCTTCGGCGGCGGCGACTGGGCCGACGAACTGGCCGCCATCGATGGCGAGCTCTCCATCGCCTTCCGGCCCGTGATCAACCACTTCCGCGGGCGCAGCACCGTGGAGCTGCATCTGGATGATTGGCGAGCTGAAGAGGGCTAACTGTTGTTGGCATACGATAGTTTCGCGCAGAGACGCAGAGACGGCAGAGCTTCGAGTTCGCCAACTGGATGAAAGGGATCACCTGCAACTAGTTCTGCATCTTCTCGATACTCATTTTGCTAGCAGGGCCTTGAATCGACAATTCTCTGCTGTCTCCGCGTCTCTGCGCGAGTCATAGTGGCCGCCCAATCAAGCGGACTGCCATTTACGCAACCCTCGCGTATTGCGTAATCTACGGGTGCATTGATTCCCCTCCCCCGCGACGGTGACCCCGGCCATGTTAATTTCTCGTTTCTCAGCGTTCACTCTGTTTCTCTTGATGACACTCGGCTGTTTCGCCAGCGCCACATTGCAAGCCGCAGAGGAGTCTGGCGATCAGTTCCGCATCGAAACCGATGTCTACGTCGGCGACGAGCAGGAGCCCGTAAGCCGGAGCGTCACGATCTTTGAGAAAGAGGCGGTGTACGATTTCTCCGGCAAACCTGCCGAGGTGGTCGTGTATCGCAACGCCACCAAGAGCCATCCGGGCGAATTCATCCTGCTGAACTCGGAAAAGCAGCAACGTACCGACGTTCCGCTGGAGGATATCACACCGCTGATGAAAAAGCTTGCGAAGTGGGCCTCCGAGCAAAATGACCCGGTGATGCAATTCTCTGCAAACCCCGCCTTTCAAGAAGGTTTTTCCAAAGACACCGGCAAGCTTTCCATGCGTAGCCCGCAGTGGTCGTACGAAGTGTTGACCACCAACGTAGAAAATCCCGCTGCCCTGGCCCGCTATCGCGAGTTCACTGACTGGTATGCCCGGCTCAACTGCATGCTGCATCAGACTCCACCACCCGGGCCACGGTTACTGCTCAACGAACAATTCGTCAAGCACCAAGTCGTGCCAGAGCAAATCAGCCGTCGAATTGCTGGCCAGGATGTTGAGATCCACGCCAAACACCTCTTCTCTTGGCGGCTCTCACGCGAAGACCAAGCCCGCCTCACAGAAGCTCGCCAGCAACTCGCCAGCTACAAGAAAGTCGAGACGGAAGAGTTCTTTCGCCGGTAAGGTCAGAAATGAGACGCGGATGCTGATCGGGCGGATGATCGCGGTTTTCTACTGAGCGGGTAGCACCTACACTTCATCCGCCTCTACGGTTGTCACCTCGCAACGCTTAAACGGATAAGTGTCGGCGTGCGCAGCACAAGAGGTCACTGGGCCGCTAACTCGAAGAACTCCTGTCATAGCCGACAGCGACACTCGGCCTGTTTTGCGAACACGCTGAACTACCGAATGACGGCCGCAGTGTCGTTGCTACCCAATCTGTTCATGTCCGCCCGATCCGCGTTCATGCGCGTCCCATCCTACGACCGGACAAGCTCGTGAAAACGCTTGTGCAAGTCAAGCGTCATCGGCCCCGGCTTGCCGGTGCCGATCACACGATCATCCACCTTCACTACCGGTACTACTTCTGCCGCAGTGCCGGTCAGAAAGCACTCGTTGGCTATGTAAACATCGTGCTTAGTAATCGCGTTCGTCACCACTTCGATGCCAGCATCCTCAGCCAATTCAATGACCGCGTTGCGAGTCACGCCCTCAAGGATGCCTGCGTCTAAGGGGGGAGTGAGTAGGCGTCCGTTCTTCACGAGGAATAGATTATCGCCCGTGCATTCGGCGACTTCACCTTTGTGATTGAGCATCAACGCCTCGACGCAGCCCGCCTTCAGGCCCTCGATCTTCGCCAGAATGTTGTTCAGGTAGTTCAGCGATTTAATGCGCGGACTGAGCGCTGCCGGATGGTTCCGAATCACGCTGGAGGTGATCAGTTCCAGGCCGTTGTCGTAGTACTCCTGCGGATACATGGTAATCGTATCTGCAATGATTATGATCTGTGGATTGCTACACTTGTTCGGGTCGAGCCCCAAAGTCCCAACCCCGCGAGTAATCACCGCGCGAACGTAACCGTCCGTAATCTTGTTGGCGGCCACCGTCTCGCTAATCTGTTTGGCCATATCGGACTGCGAGATCGGTATCTCCAGGCGAATTGCCTGGGCAGATTCGTAGAGCCGCTTCACGTGTTCTTCTAGCCGAAACACCTTCCCGCCATAGCTGCGAAGCCCCTCGAACACGCCATCGCCATACAGTAAGCCATGATCGAACACACTGACGGTCGCCTGCTCTTGAGGGACGAGCTTACCGTTGATCGAAACTTGACGTGACATGGCTGGGGTGGAGATTGGGTATTTGGGGGAGGGGTTAGAACAATGTACATGTCATTCCGAAAGGAGTCGAACGACTGAGGAATCCGGTCCGTACAAAAGTTCGGTCTGGATTCCTCGGTCGGCGAGCCTCACGTCGGAATGACACTTTGGTGAGCCTCACGTTCCGTCCATATGACCGACTGAGGCCACAGTAGGTTCGCAAGTCCACTCACGCTCAACCCACAATTCGCCCTTCGGCAATTTGTACCGTGCGGTCGGCTTGTCCGGCAATCAGCGGGTCGTGCGTGACCATGATGATAGTGAGGTTCTGCTTCTCATTCAACTCGCAGAGAGTTTTCATGACTTGATCGCCGGTCGAGCGATCGAGATTGCCCGTGGGCTCGTCCGCGAGAAGCACCTCAGGCTTGAGCATTAATGCCCGAGCGATGGCAGTCCGCTGCATCTCGCCGCCGGATAGCTCGCTGGGTTTGTGCTTGGCACGATCAGCCAACCCTACCAGCTCCAGCAGCTCCATAGCCCGCTGGCGATATTGCTTCCGTTTCGCCCAATAACCGAGCGTCGATTCGTAGATGTAGGCCGGTGCCAGCACGTTCTCAAAGGCAGTCAGTTCAGGCAGCAAATGATACGCCTGGAATATCATCCCAAAGTGGCGATTACGCAGCAGGTCACGACTGGTAGCCGGCAGGTTGTCGATGCGGTTGCCGTCGAAGAGCACTTCGCCGGCGTCTGGCTTGTCGAGCGTCCCCAACAAGTGCAGCAACGTGCTCTTGCCGCTACCCGAAGCACCGATGATGGCCACGAACTCGCCGTCGCTCACATCGAAGTGAACACCCTGCAACACGGGGATGCCAACCGAGCCCTTCTGATAGCTCTTAAAAAGTTCGCGACAACCCAACCGAGCAGGCCCGGCAAGTACCGGAACGCCGCTTGCTGGTTTAGCCGAGGGACGTGCAATGCGCAGCGCCGCTGGTTCGTAATCCACTTCGCTACCTGTAGAATCGAACGAACGCGCAGACTCGGCTAATGTCTTGGCCAATGAACTACTCATAACGAAGTGCCCTTACCGGGTGAAGTCGTGCCGCGCGACGCGCTGGCAGGATACTTGCCATAACGGCAATGAGAACTGCCCCGGCGAGAATCCATGCCACGGTGAATGGCTGAACAATCGTGGGAATTTTGTAGAAGTAGTAGACCGAAGGATCGAACACCGGCTGACCGGTAAGTCTGCCCAGCCCGTCGGCAATCTCGTTGATGTAACGCACAAACAACCAGCCAATCACAAAGCCCGCTCCGGCTCCAACCAAACCCAGGCTGAAACCGTAAGTGAGAAAGATACCCATAACGCCACGGCCTGATGCGCCAAGCGACTTCAAGATGCCTATGTCGCGTGTCTTCTCCACGACAATCATGTAGAAGATCGCCAAGATGCCAAAACCGGCTACTGCGATGATCATGAACAGCAGGACATTCAGCACGGCGGTTTCCATTTGTACCGCCGCGAGCAAGGGACCTTGCTTGTCCCGCCAGGTGCTCACCATATAAAACTCTTGCGGGAAGGCGGACTTCAATTTGTCTCGGATTGCGTTCGCGTCAGCACCCGGTTTGAGCTTAATTTGAATCGACGTGAACTTACCCACACCGGTGGTCGGATCCACAAGGCCACGGCTTTCTTGCAACGAGCGAATGGGCACGAATACGAAGTTCGAGTCGTACTCGTTCATCTTGCTCTCATAGAAATCGACAATCGTGTACCTCTCGCTGATCGCCTTGGGAGGCATCGAGGCTGTTGGGAAGCTGATTTTCACGTCATCGCCGGGTAGCGCGAGAAAATGGTCGCTGCCATTGGCCAGTCGCATCCCGCAGATACCAATGCCCAGCACGATGCCCGTATGCTGCTCTTTAGCGGAGTCGAATTCCTGCCCCTGCGCTTCCCCATTCGCCTCCGCCTGTGCCTTAAATGGATCGAACGGTTCGTTTACCTCAGCCTTTTCGTCGCCTGCTTTCGGTTGCTTGGTGGCCGCTTCTGCGGCGTGCTGCTTCTCAATCATCGACTTGTAGCGACGATATCCCCAACCGGCAGATTTCATCTGTTTGCGTGGCTGAACTTTCGACATATCCTCCGCCATGTGATCGATCGTATCGTAACCGTTCTCACGAAGTTGGAAATCGAGCTGGTCACGGTTTTTGGGGTGTTGCAGATAATTGCCGAACTCGCTTACGTCCGCGTAGGTCGATTTATCGATACCCACGAGCGTAATCTGCCGCGTCACACTTTGCCGCTTGCCATTCGCACCGTACACGTCGAAGTACAGCAGGGCAGGCACGTTTACCGTGGGTGACATACCGACGACGTCATCACCAACGGTGCGACGAATCGTCTGCATGTGCGCTGCCGCGTCAGGTGCGCCGTCCATACTGCGGCAATCGATAACCAGATCGCCCAGCATGCCGTTCAGGCGAGATTGCATCTCGTGCGTGAAGCCAGCCATGACGCTGTTCACGACGATCATCGTGGCGACGCCAAGCGTTACGCTCACGATACAGATCAACGCGATATAACGCGTGCGAAGGTATCGCCAGCAGAGTAGAAGTTTATACATCGACCCATCCTTGGGTGGTGTGAAATTAAATGAGCATTAACGCTCAGGACGCAACAACGGGAATAGAATAACATCGCGTATTGATTGCGTACCCGTCAGCAACATGACTAATCGGTCGATACCAATACCCAACCCGCCGGCCGGTGGCATGCCGTAGCGTAGAGCACGAATAAAATCATGGTCCATCTTGGCCATCGAGTCTTCATCACTCAGTCCCGAAAGTTGCGTCTTGAACAGTTCTTCCTGTAAATCAGGGTCGTTCAGTTCCGTATAGGCATTGGCGACCTCCATACCTTGAATGAACAGTTCGAACCGCTCGGCAATTTCAGGGTTGTCCCGCTTGCGTTTGGTGAGCGGGCAAATGCTCGCTGGGTAGTCGGTCACGAACACTGGTCCTTCCAGGGCGTCCTCAACCTTCTCCTCGAACACATCGTTCTTGATCACATCTGGGTGGCGTCCCTCGGTGGGGATTCCAATCGACTCGGCCAACTTTGCAACTGCTTGCTCGTCCTCAGGATCGACGCCAGCATGCATCGCAAACAGTTGGTTGTAAGTCATTCGTGCGAACGGCGGCTTGAAATCAATTGTAGTGCCACCCCAGGGCAGGCAGTAATTCACTTCACTAGTGGCATCTCCTCGAGCGCCAGCCGGATGTACCGCTTGGATCGCCTCGATCGCGCCCGTGATGCAGGCCTCGGTGAGGTCCATCATCGATTCGTAGTTGCCGTAGGCTTGGTAGACCTCCAGCATGGTGAACTCAGGATTGTGCTTCTGGCTGATACCTTCGTTGCGATAAACGCGGCCCATTTCGTAGACGCGTTCAATCCCGCCGACCATCAGCCGCTTAAGGTGTAATTCCAGAGCGATCCGCAAATTAAGTTCGATATCCAGTGCGTTGTGATGCGTCTGAAAAGGTTTGGCCGCTGCACCACCGGCAATGCCGTGCAGCGTTGGGCCTTCAACTTCAACAAAGTTCTGTTGTGCAAGTGTATTGCGAATTGACGCCACAATTCGTGTGCGATCAAGAAACCGCGGCAGCACGCCTTCGGTATGAATCAAGTCCAAGTAGCGTTGTCGCTGGCGAAGCTCGGGGTCTTGCAGCCCACTGTGCTTGTCTGGTGGCGGGGCAATCGACTTCGCCATGAAGTGCAGCTTCTCAGCCAAGATGGATAGTTCGCCCGTGTTACTACGGATCAACGTGCCATCCACGCCGATCAGGTCGCCCAGGTCAAACTGCTGGGCCAGTTCCCAATCGTCGCCGACTTGCTTCATACCGACCATCACCTGCAGATCGCCCGTCAAGTCGCGAATGTCGATGAAATGCAGCTTGCCCTTGTCACGATGCAAGACGATTCGCCCCGCAGCACGCACCTTCGGTCCGACAAGCTCACCCCGGCCCTGGTCGGCTTTCCATTGGCGAAACGCTTTGCACTGTTCTTCGGTTTCCAGCGGCGGTAGCTCGTGGACTGTCTCGCCGCCCGCTTCGTCGGGCACTTTGTAGGTAATCTCGCCAGCCCGCGCACGGATCTCGCCGATCAGCGACCGGTCATCAAACCGGCCGCCCCACGGGTCGTGACCTAGCTCAGAAATTTTCGCCAATTTCGCCCGGCGATTCGCTTCAAGCGTAGAGAGGTCCTCGGTAGGTGATTCTTCGGTAGCAATAGCGGCGGCTTCTTCAGGCATGGGTCTTGTTGGTTAACGGAGGGAAGGGAGAGGGGATTCTAGTGCCTCGGCAAGCGCGGTCAATGTCATGTTTAGGGATTAGGTAGTTAGGTAGATAGGGATTAGGGCCCAGGCTCAAAGCGTTCCCAATTTCCTATACCCTATCTACCTAATACCTAGATTCCCCTCATGCTAGCACATTTTCCGTTTTCCTGACTTGCGGTTCCCTCCATTGACCCACTCCCAGCGGCCTCCTACGCTCCGCACCGCAAGAGACAAGGAAGCAATCAGCGACGCCGTAGACGAAACAGCCGTGTCCTCGTCGGAAGGAGCCGACCACGATGAAGCGTCCTCTCAGAGTTTCGAACAAGATCCTATCTATCTTGAAGAGTTGCAACTGGCAGAGGTTTCGTTGGTTGGCCAGCGGTCTACTGGTACTCACCCTTGTCGCGTTCGCCTGGACTTGGCAGGCTTTGCAAGAAGTCGATCCCTTCTATACACAGGCGGTCAGCATCCAACCGCCCAAGCTTCGGGTCGCAAGCGAAGAACTCCGGCAGCGCGTTGCCTCCTTGGTAGACGATACGCAGCGGCCTGCACCCTGGAGCACGGCATTCAGCCAAGGCCAAATCAATGGCTGGCTAGCTATCTCCTTAGTCGCCCAGTACGCAGAGCAAATCCCTACAACACTCAGCGATCCGCGAATCGCGTTCGAAAACGGCCGGATTCTGCTCGGGCTTCGTTACCGTGAAGGAAAGATCAACACGGTAGTGACAGTGGTCGCCGTCCCAGAAATCCTCGACGCGGACATGCTATCGATTCGGCTGGAGAGCGCCCACGCCGGCTCGCTGCCTATCTCGACGAAAAAGATTTCTCAACAAGTCGCCACGGCAGCTGAGAAAATGAGAATCCCGCTCGCTTGGACTGAGCGGGAAGGAGCGCCGGTTGCCCTATTCCCACTGGCCGCTGCCATTTCGTCGGTGGGCCAACGCCGGCAACTGGAGACTCTGGAGATCGCCGACGGAACGTTGCGGGTTGCGGGAAGAACTTCACTGACCGACCCCGCGAAACGATTGGCCAGTCAAGCGAGAGAAGTAAAGCGACGCTGACTACGCCTACAAGGTCGGCCGGACCGAGTGGAGCGAATTCTGGCTGGTGCAATAGACCTCCGGGTGCCGCTGCTGGCTTTTCCCAGCAGCTAGTGAGAAAAAAATGCGAAGTAGGACTTGAGGATCATGAAGGCAATGTAGACGGCGCCTGCCACTAGCCAGGCTTTTCCACTCCGAGCGCCGCCCCTAAGCCAACCCAAGAACCAGACAATGGAAAGGCAAATTGAAACTATGCCCACTAAGATCAGCGGAGCTGAGTCCCTGACGATGCCAATGTAGCTGACGCCCAGTATCGAGCCTGCTACAGCTACGGCAACGAATACTGAGCGCTTTCTATTTGGGTGATTTGAGTTTGTTGACATGGTATCGTAGGCCCTGCCTAGCCATCGGAGTTGCGGAGAAATCAAAACTTCGTGCAGGAACTCGTGCGCCTCGCTCGGGCCTGCGTCCTCTCGCATAGCACTTGCCTATTCTCTAGGACCAAGGTAGCGGACAAGCGTAACAGCGAGGCAAACAGCGTGCAAATAGCTCGCCGATGGGATGGTTACCAACACGGTAATAAAACCAACTAAGAGACACGAGAGCCCCCAAAGTTGCTCGCGCCAAAGCCCCACACTTGCGATGGGCAGCAATAAAACCCCTACCGTCCCAACTATAACTCTAGTGGCTCGCAGGTCACCAATTTGAATTGCTGGTAGTGCCAGTCCAACTAGGCTTGGAATTGATAGTGCTGCCCAGCCTGCACAAACCGCAATGAAGAAATGAAAAGTGCTACGGCGCATGTTGCCTCGTCATATCAAGCGTGCTTAATGAGCCGCACTAGGCAGCAAACCCACTCCCGAGCTGATCAAAGCACATATCAGTCGCCGTGTCAGCGTCCTCAGTCGTACTCTCCGCTGCCGCTCGCGCAGCCAACGCGATCAGGTCCCCCGGTGCCAATTGAGCCGCCGCTACGGCAGAGTTGCTCTCGCCGTATTGTTCATACCATCCTGTCAAATCTTGCCCATTTACTGCTCCGTCGAGATTCGCGTCACCCTCGGAATGAACTGCACCCGACGTGGCACCAAATCCAATCTGCCAGGTGAGAAAATCAAATCCATCGACGGTACTGCTGTTGTCGAAGTCCGCGTTGGGTTCGAACCGTCCCACCAGCCAGCTGAATAAATTCACGGCATAGGTGCTATTGTCAAATCGCACAATACTTGTGCCGGCACCGTTCTGGTTAAAAAAGGTGTTGCGATCGAAGTGCCCGGCAATGCGTCCTTGATCCACATAGGCTATGGTTAGGGCCGCATCGTTGGCCGTCACGCTCCGCGAATTGCCCTGCTGATTGCTACCGAACGGTGGCGTGTTCACACGCGTCGAGCCCTCTGCATTGGCAAGCAAAGCCTCAGTGACACCAGTGCCAGGTGTGCCGAGCACGATAGGCGATACGCCTTCGCCATCGAATGTGTTTACGCCGTCGAAAATCGGATGGTCGGGCACGTCAAACTCGCCGGCGGAGCGAGATACCGCATACGTGCCCTGGTCTTGATTCATCGTCCAGCCAAAGCGATCCAAGAACTGCTGATCAGAGTTTGGCGCGTCGGCCCAGTTGCCGCCGAAGTTCGCATCGGAAATGAACAGTACCGCACCACCGGTGCGGATGTATTGTTCAACCGCGTCGATTGCTGCAGTATCGTAGACGGCATTGTTAGAGCCCAATACCACCGCGTCGTACTGAGCCAAATTAACAGACTCGAAGTCGATGTGAATCCCGTTGGCAGGCCCCGAGGAATTCTCCACGCCTTCGGTGATCTGTTCGACCGTCATGCCAGCCGACTGAAGAGTGGTCGCCAGCGTGCCCCAACCGTGGTTGCCACCGTTGGTCTCGAAGTTGTTAATGTCGGCCAGTTGTTCGGTCCGCCCTGCGTCGTTGTTGGCCTCTAAAAAGCCGCCCGTGCGATCGCCACCGCGTACGAAAAGCACACGTTCCCCGCCTCCCTGCGTTTCACCGATAACCTCGATGGCACTCACCTTGGCGTTATCCGCTTCGGTGAGAAATTCGAAATCGATACGTCCGCTGCCTGTTGCCGTCGCGGTAAACTCCTCGATAACCGCTTGATCTTCGCCACCCGCCTCGACGAACACGTCGTAGTCGTCGAGTACCTTTGTACTGTTGATCAAGACGTCAAAGCTTCGTTTGCCGCTCTCCGACCAATATATCTCTGCAAAGTGCAAACGCACGTCGTAAGCATTGCCTGGCACGAGGCCTGCTTGCGAATAGTTGAAGTCGCCCCCACCCTGACCGGTGCGTTCCGTTTGATACACCGTTGTCGGTGCTGCATCCATCACGCCGGCAACGCTTACCGGTGTCGACGAAGTATAGTTGCCCCCGCCAACGAAACCGCTGCTCGCTGCAAACAAACCTATCGCCGGTCCGCCTGCGTTCACGGCCGTCAATAAGAGTCGCGATTCGAGTTGCTCAAAACGCGTCGCCCGGGTAAACGGAGAATTCGTATTGGAAAGTTGCAGCATACTCGCCTCAGGTCAAGAGTTGTCGGTTCCTGAGGCATTGTAGCCAAAAGACGCGAGAGAAGCCCGCATAGAGTTGCCGCTCGCGGCTTAGCAGCCAACCCTAAGCCGCTAGCCCCTCAAACAATGGTCGCCTTTCTGAAGGCGCAGCTAAGACGCAAGCGACCCCGAACTCAAAAAACTTCCCGCAGATACTTCACCTTCGGCTTGCCGCCACCGGGCGTGGGCAGGCCGATTAGGTAGTCGGTCGCGTAATTGAGGCGCTCGCGTTTTTTCTCGGGCACGGTGAAATTGTCCCCCTTCTGCATGATGATACGCGCAATCGGCATTTCACCAAAAGCCTTTGTGCCGGCCGATTCGATGGGGAACCACTGCCCGCGTTGCTCTTCGTCCTCAAGGTAGAACTCCGCATACTGGTGCTCGTGAGCCCAGACCATACGCGCGGGGATTTTCTCGGTGCGGCACATGGCCACGAACAGTACGCTCACAGCTTGGCAATCGCCTTTGCAGAGTTTGAGTGCTTCCACGGAGGAAATATTTTCGCCCTCAACGTACTCGATCTTGTCGAAAGCAAAATCATACAGAGCTTCGATCCGCTCCCAGGCGGTGGCGTCTTCGGAAACCTCGGCAAGGGCTTCCTTCACGGCATCACGGATCTTGCGATGGTTCACATCGATATTCTTGCTACGACCGAGATACATCTTTTGATCTCGCTGAACCTTCTTGGGAACGACAAGATGATCCGTCTCCTCAGGCGGCAGGATTGTTTTCGTGCGCACGCGGTAAGTGAGAATCGCCCGCGCTTCGGCACCCGCATTAAGGCGTGGGATCGACACGACCAGCTGCTGCGCCTCGCCACCTTTGACATCGCGAATACCAAACCCTTGCACGTCGGCTGTGATATCCTCGGCTTCTTTGAGCACTTCCTGCTCGGGACAATTGATCGGCACGGGAATCGTTGCGTGAATGTTTTTTACCGCACCGCGTGTGGCGTCTACTTTCACTCCCACGCGAAGACTCGACTCGAAAGTCTCGCCAAATTTTGCTAGAGAGTTTCCCTCTGCGGCCTGTGTGGCGATCTGAGCTTGAGCGTTGCCCGCGAACATAACTGCGGCGAGCATTACTGCGAGAAGAAAACTTGAATAGGAGCGAAGGCTTTTCATGCCTCTATTCTACCTTGTTGCGAATCGCGACGCCAAATTTCCTATCCCCAATAAACGACAAGAACCCTCTAACCGTGTTCAGGAGGGCACAGAGAGAGGGCTCTTGTTTCGATGAATCGCGATTCTCTTATCGGTCTCCGTAACCTGGACGAGACGGACCAGGGTCGTTGTCACGAGTGCTGCCACCGCTGCTTGAAGGTGTCGGTTGGGACATACTGCTCGAGTAGCCACCATCGTTGACTCTCTCGCCTTCGATCGTCTGGCCTTCCATCGGGTAGCTGCTACCGTCGTAGATGACACCGCCGTTGCAATCGGAGCAACCAGCACCGCCTTCGCCGACGTAGCCGCCGAAGTATCCGCTGGAACCACTCACCCAGCCCTGTGTGCCGCAACCACAATTACCACAGTCACCACAGGTGTCGCCGCAAGGAGGGCATGTTTCTTGACACGGCATACATTGCATAGGGGCAGCTTGATAGGCCATGGGGGCCTGCATGACGGGGGGCGCAACAGCGGTTGGAGCTTGCATCACCAACGGCGCACCAAGTGCAGCAGGAGCCACGGTCGTTGTGCCGCACGGAGCGCCACGACGGAACAAGCTACGGACTTTTCCGAAACAACTCGTACAGCCTGTGTTACCGACGGTAACGACAGCCAACAATAATAAAATGGGTACATTCCTCATAGTCCGTACTCCACGGAGCGCGCACACGTTTCGAAGGGGCACTTCAACGAGTACGCAAGTTTGGGGAGGGAGCCAGCTTTCGACAACTGTGAAGAAAGGATGGCCTTCAGGGGGGAGTTCCGCGGCGGGAACAAAACGGGGGGGCCCCAGCAACATTCGCTTCAGGAGGGCAATGCTGCCGGGACATAGGAAACGTACCTCACTACCGATGATGTGCAAATTAAACACGGCAATTTTTTGGTGATTTCTTTTTGCAACACGAGACGCCACTTACTGAATGACTACCTAGCCGTGGAGCTACACCTCACCCGGAGTTCTCCGTTAATAGTTTTTCCAAGCACCACTCCGCACGAGTCCATTTTGCGTGCTACCCTTGCGTAGCCCCAAGAAGCCAGTGGCTTTGTATGCGTATCGCATGAAGCGATTATCGCGTGTCTGCTAAACCCATACACGAACCATCTCCCGCTAGACATGAAGTCCCCCTCCCCCGCCCTTCGATCGCGACTGTTTGTCGCGCCATTACTCTTGCAGTTCATGCTGTTTGTCGGCGTAGTCTGCACGCATTCGCTCAACTCGCAAAAAGCAACTGCCCAAGATCAAATCTTCTTGGTAAGTACGCGCGGCATCGGCACCAAGTGCAGTTCCAAGGCGATGCAAGAAGGCCTGCGATGCGAACAACTTACTCGCGATACCGATGGAGAACTTCGCTGGCATGCTTCTCATTGGAACAAGATCACTGACGACTCCACGCCGACCGTCATCTACGTCCACGGAAATCGCATTCCCAGCGGCATCGACAAACCCCATGGGCTGCAAGTCTACACAACACTTTGCCGTAGTCAGGCTACGACGCCGCTGCGGTTCATCATTTGGTCGTGGCCCTCGGAACAAATCCGAGGACAGTTAAAGGACTATCAAGTGAAAGCGGCCCGCACGCGCCCTGTGGGCTGGCAACTCGCGTGGGCGGTCGACCAACTCTCAGCCGAAACCCCAGTCGGCATCGTTGGCTACAGTTACGGCGCGAGGGTTGCGACGGGCACCCTGCACCTGTTGGCTGGCGGAAGTTTAAATGGCCTGAAACTCACCCAACGCAGGCACCCACAGCGAGCCCCCATTCCCACAGTGCTCATCGCTGCGGCCACGAACCAAAGCTGGCTCAGCCCTCGAGGGTATCACGGCCGCGCTGGGCGGATGATGGACAGCCTCATGCTCGTAAACAATAGGCACGACCCGGCCATGAAGTTCTATGCCCTCGGCATCGGCCAACGCGGCGCGAGGGCACTCGGCTATGAAGGGATCGCCGCCCGCTCGCTCACGAAAATCAACGGCAAGTTCCGTTCCTACGATGCCACCAAAGGCGTAGGTCGCGATCATTCGCTCCACAAGTACTTAGCCGCAGTTCCGCAAATCGCGATGCTTAAACAACAAGTCGCATCGCAGCAGGTGGTGTCCAATACGGCTTCCGCAACCTACAAGCAATCGCCACGCAGCTAGCTACACCTACTGGCCCCAATTCGTAGGCCGTAACAAGGGACGCAGTTACGACCTGGCGTTGTCTTGCAGATGTTCACGCCGTAACTGCGCCAAGCTTGTTACGGCCTGCGTAATTATGGCTATACTAGAGCCATGAAAGATGTCACTGCTTACTGGAATGGCGACTGGGTCCCTCAGTCATCGCTGAGCATCGGGCTCAACGATCTCGGTTTCACTATGGGCGTCACTGTGGTGGAGAGGTTGCGTACGTTCAATCATCAGCCCTACCGGATTGAACAACACATTGCCCGCCTACGAAACTCACTGGAAATCGTAGGCTGGAACCCCACACTGGCCAAAGAGGTTCGCACCGCGATTGAGAAGTTCGCCGCAAAGAATGCCGACCTGATGCAGTCGGGCGACGACTGGTCGATTTGTGCATTCATCACACCGGGCAAGTCCCACGATGCGGCCAGTCCCAACGTCTGCGTCCACGGCAATCCCCTGCCCTTTGCCAATTGGGCCGAGCAGTACGAAACAGGCGTCGCGGCGGAAATTGTGGACGTTCGTCAGCTGGATGCGAATAACCTGCCGCCACAATTAAAATGCCGCAGCCGGATGCACTACTACTTGGCCGATCGTGAAGCCGAACAATGCACATCCGGTGCGCGTGCCATTTTGCTCGATCAAGACGGAAACATTGGCGAAGGCACTACCGCCAACGTGATTGCCTACTTCGAAGATCGCGGCTTAGTAACACCGCGACACAAGAACGTACTGCCTGGCATTAGCCAAGACGCTCTGTTTGAAATCGCCAACCAGCTCGATATCGCGTGCGAAGAGGCAGACCTATCGCCGGCGGAGTTCGCAAACGCCGATGAGATCTATTTTGCTAGTACCTCGATTTGCCTGTTGCCGGTAGTGCGGCTAAGCGGCAAGCCTGTCGGCTCGGGGAAAGTTGGCGCGACGCTCAATAAGCTACTGGAAGCCTGGGGCGAGAGCGTCGGGGTAGATCTCGCCCGACAAGCGTTAGCGTTCTCAAAAAGGTAAACGATCGACCGCGGGACGCGGTGGGCTAACGAAAATGCTCACCATTCTTGCAAGTTCAACCCTGCACTAACGTTCCCCACACGAGTTGGCCCGCATCGTCCCGATGCCGCTTTGAAGTGTCGTCAAGCAAGCCGATCAAATCCCTGCAAAGTAGTTGTGCACTGCCACATCCACCGTGTCGCGCGAAGCTTCCAATGGAATCCCCGTGAATTCGCACAAATTGCATATCTGACGGATCAAGTCGCGGGGATGGCAGTAACGCAGTGGGCGATTCTTCGCTCGGAAGTGGCGTTCGATCAAGTAATCAACTACTTCGCCTGGGCATTCGCAGTTGTTGGAAGCTGCCAACTGCATGAACAACTCGGCGAATTCCGTCTCGTTCGGGCTCACCACTTCAATCTTGTAAGGAATGCGACGCAGGAACGCTTCATCAACCAGCGCACCCGGCTCAAGGTTCGTGCTGAACACCAGCAGCATCTCAAACGGCGTGCTCACTTGCCGACCGCTGGCTAGGTTCAAAAAGTCATAGTGCTTTTCCATCGGCACGATCAGCCGATTGAGCATTTCGGAGGCCGGCATGCGTTGGCGGCCAAAGTCGTCGATCACTAGGGCACCGCAGTTGGCTCGCATTTGCACGGGCGCTTCGCATATACCGGTCGCCGGATTGTATTGCAGCTCCAATTGAGCCATCGTCAGCTCGCCACCCACCACAATCGTGGGACGTTGGATGAGAATCCAGCGGCGGTCGTAGGAAAACTCACCCAGCAACTGCTTCACTTCCGCCTCTTCAACGGCAACGTGGCTACGTGGGTCGTACAAGCGAACCAGCTCTCCGTCGATCGTCACCGTATGCGGAATCCAAATATACTCACCGAAGCTGCTTACGACGCGTTCAGAAACGCTCGTTTTACCATTGCCGGGAGGGCCGTACAGGAACAGTCCGCGGCCATCGTTAATCGCTTGACCCAACTGACTGAGTAGGGAACCACTGAGTTTCAATTCACAAAGAGTTTCCTGCAAATCAGCCAGTGTAATCTTACTATGCCTGAGCGATTGAGCCTCAACGGCGTCGATGTATGATTCCAACGCTACAGGTGCCACACCAGAGTAGGTGCACTGCTCGGAAAGCCGCTTCGCCCGATCATGCCCGGCCTCGGTCAGTTGGAACACATAGTCTTCCAACCCTGCTGAGCCTTTAATCGCAACGAGTAACTCACCACGGAGCCGCTCGAATGCTTCAAGAATCAGGGGCCGTTGCACACCGCAATTCTCAGTCGCTGCCCAACTGGTCGATGTGCCGCGCAATAGCAGTAGCTTCAACAGCAAGTGCTCGATTTCACTCTCCTCAAGCCGCGCTTCTCCGAGCGTCTTCGGCTCAGCAGGGACAAATCCCTGGTCAGTAGAGCGGGAGCCTTCGCTTGCATCTGCCCCGTTAGAATTAGCTGCAAAGGAGCTAGCGTCTGTCGAGTTACCAGCGATCAGGGCTGGATTCAAGAGCGGAGTATTCATGGCAGCAATACTTATATGCGTAAGGTGTGTACGAGGCTTCTTCCTATCTTCAACTCAAACATGCGTCACCCCCCGCAGGCTGTCCAACCGGGAGTACCCGCTACCCGTAATCGACATGTGTTCTGCCGCAAGACCGTAGGAGTAAGAACGAATAGTCGGGTTGTGCGAGCATCAACCAGGAATTTTCGCGCAGAGACGCGGAGACGCAGAGGTCTGGTGGATTGCCATTATGAACCCCATAACCTGAAACTCAATAAAGCCGCACCCTCTGATCGAATTGATTTCATTGGTAGCGTGAATCTCTGCGACTCTGCGTCTCTGCGTCTCTGCGCGAGACCTGTAATCCAACCTCCCAATTGGACCCCCGATTGCCGCCTCCCCTTCAATTGCGATACAATCAATACAAACCGACTCAATTCCACTAGTGACACGAGTAATCGAGCATGTTCGAAGGACTACAAGACGGACTAGGCAGTGCGCTGAAAACCCTGCGCGGTAAGGGAAAGCTCAGCGAATCCAACATGCGCGACGGGCTGAAGCTCGTCGAAAAGTCGCTCTTGGAGGCAGATGTCAGCTTCGAGGTCGTCCGCACCTTCATGAGCCGTGTCACCGAACAAGCCGTCGGCGAAAAGGTCCTCAAGTCGCTCAACCCGGACGAGCAAGTCGTCGGCATCGTCCACCAGGCGCTCATCGACCTCATGGGACCCGTCGATCACTCGCTGCACCTCAAGGGCAAAGACGAAGTCACCGTCCTGATGATGTGCGGCCTGCAAGGCTCTGGCAAAACCACCACGTGCGGCAAGCTGGGCCGGATGCTCAAAGAATCAGGCCGCAAGCCGCTGCTCGTCGCGGCCGACCTCCAACGCCCCGCCGCCATCGACCAGTTGCACGTGCTCGGCGAGCAACTCGGCATCGACGTTTACTCCGATCGCACGAACAAAGACCCCGTGAAAGTTTGCAACGCAGCTCTCAAAGAAGCGAAGAAGCTAGGCGTTGATGTAGTCATCCTCGATACGGCCGGCCGTTTGCATGTGGATGACGAGCTCATGGGCCAGCTCACCAACATCGACCGCCAGTGCGGGCCGGATCAGGCGCTGCTCGTCGTCGACGGCATGACCGGGCAAGACGCCGTCAACAGTGCCAAGGCGTTTAACCAAGCGCTCGAGCTCGATGGCGTTGTCATGACCAAGCTCGATGGCGACGCTCGCGGCGGTGCGGCACTCTCAGTCAAACAAGTCACCGGTGTGCCGATCAAGTTCATCGGCACGGGCGAACATCTCGACGCGCTCGAGGAGTTCCACCCCGATCGCATGGCAGGCCGCATTCTTGGGCAGGGCGATATCCTCTCGCTGGTGGAAAAAGCGCAACGCGAGTTCGATCAGGACGAGATGCTCGCCCAAGAAGAGAAGATGCGCAAGGGGGAGTTCACGCTCGACGACTTCCGCAAGCAGCTCGGCCAAATCACCAAGCTGGGCCCCATGCAAAAAGTGATGGGCATGATCCCCGGCATGGGCGGCATGATGGACTCCCTGGGCGACGATGTCGACCCCGAGGCCGACATGAAACGCCTATTCGGCATCATCGACGCGATGACGGCCGAAGAGAAGCGTAACCCCACGAAGGTGATCGACCAAAGCCGCCGCCGCCGCATCGCCGCCGGCAGCGGCGTGCAACCCAACGAGGTGAACGACCTCGTGAAGCAGTTCGACGCCATGGCCCAAATGATGACCGCCATGGCCGGCAAAGGCATCAAAGAACGCATGAAAATGGCCCGCGAAATGCAAGCCAGCGCCATGGGCGGCGGTGCACTCACCAAGAAAAAGCAGGGTACGGGCAAACGGCTAACACCGAAGGAAAAGGCGGCAGCCCGGAAGGCTCGGATGAAAGAGGCGCGGCGTAGGAAGCGTGGGGGGTGAGTATTATGTCAAGTCCTTTGAGAAAGGCTGTCACTTGAAAGAAGGCAACTTCGCAAATCTTGCAATTGATCAAAGCGATGGCACTATTGAATTGCCAAGTGGCGACACTAGAATTCGGTGGCTGCTTCTAAAGATTTTCTCAATTACTTTCCCGTTGATTGTGACATGGTTGCTTGTCAAACAACCTGACGATTTGTGGTATGCAGGAATACCAGTACTAGCATGGATCATAGCGAGCATCTTTCCCGATAGAGAGCTTGACCTCAAGAATAAGATCGTCACTCTCAACATGCGTTTCCTTCAGAAGGTTACGTTGTTCTCGTGGCAATGGCCCATTGGGGATTCTCACGTCATCCAAATTCACGTCGAGGCGTATGGCAGCCCTGGCAGTGGCAATCACGGTTATGTTCACAAAGTATGCAGTGTGGAGAATCGAAAGCGTATTACGGTGCGTGATTTCGTACTCAGGACCAAGGTTCATCAAGACGAGATCAGCGAATTTGCAAGATCAGTCGGGGAAGCTCTCGAGCTGAAGTGCGAGGGTTACGTTGAGAAGCCTGGATTCTTTTGGCACTGATTATCTAAGTGCGTTTCGCTGACACTCACGGCACCCTGCTTTAGCACTGTCTCATGGGGTCGCGCGAGAGAGCATTGGCACTCTGCAGCCAAACGCCATAATGTAGCTATCCACCAACATTCAATTAGCCGATGCCTAATTCGACAATCTCTCGCAACTGGCGGCTGCGACTGGCTTCCCCGATGCCCCCTCTTTCATCAATGCCCCAATTATTACCCTCCCGCTTGCGGGAGGGTCGGCCTCTCAGGGCCGGGGAGGGTAAACTGGAAACTCTCCAAACAACTTCCCCTCTTCAGCGAGCGTCACCGATGGAGCCCGAACCAATCCAAACCGAGCGAGCACGTCCACTACGTCGTGAGCAGACGAAATCGGAGTCCTTACTGTGGGCTCTATTACGTGGAAGACAATGTGGCGGTTTGAAGTTTCGTCGCCAACACCCAATCGGCTCCTACTTTGCTGATTTCGCCTGCGTTGCCCAGCGATTGGTGATTGAGATCGATGGCGGCTACCATGACGCGATTGGTGAGAAGGATTTAAAGCGTGAATCTTATCTCCGCAGTCATGGCTGGCAAGTCATTCGATTTACGGATGAGGACGTCGAGACGGATGTGGAAGCGGTTGGGTACACAATAATGCGACAGGCGGGCTTGCCGCTAAGCGGGCTAGATGGCTGCTTCCAAAAACGCGACGGTGGCGGTTCGGGGCTGATGCACGAAAGCGCACCTGAGGCAACGAAAGATTCGGTTCGGGATGCTCAGAATGCAAAGAAGAGCCCTCCCCTACGCTGAGACGTCGACCCTCCCGCAAGCGGGAGGGTAAAAACCGGCGTGAGACATGCTCGCGATGTGAGGTTCTTGACTGGCTTAGCTACCGTTTAGAGCTAACGCTCAAAAAGGCACGTACAAGAGACCAATCGCACGCGCTTCTTCTGGTGGCATCGCTTCGGCGATCACGAGGATATCATTGATTGCACGGCCTACCGAGTGATTGTCGATATCTGTAAATATCACACCGGGCATTGGCAGGCCCTGCTGCATTCGAGTCTTGGCAGCATCGGTCATGGTTTGTCGATCATTCGAAATCAGGACGCGACCTTCACCAGCTGCCCAAGCCAGCACATCAGGATCTTCGGTCCCCTCAGGAAGGACATCGATTGATCTTACGAAGTCGATGGCTGAGTTCTTCTGCAACACCTTCACAATCCCGCCGTGCAAATCCGCATCACTTGCCAGCTGCAGCATCTGCCTGCCTCTTTTCTTCGAGACGCTTTAGCAGTTCTTCTCGGGTGGGAGTTTTGGGATGGCTTGCTTCCCACTCAGCGCGTGTCGCTTCTTCCTCCTGATGCAGTCGCTCAAGGTATTGATCTACCGAATCGCGATGGCGGAGATAGTAACTGATCGTGCCATAAATATCAGGAAGCTGAAGCGCCTCATAGGCTTCGAGAATCTCCTCAGCGGTCGAACCTTGGCGGTACTCGCGGATCACAGAAGCAAGTCGAACTCGGCTATTGCCTATGACCACTTTTCCACCGGCCATCACGCGCAGTGGTGGGCGAGCCGCCTCAATTGGCAGCTCGGGCGGGAAATCGGCGTTGGTTTGGTCAATGGTAGGCGTACTCATGACATCAATCCTCAGAGGAAATCTCTACACCTTCAATTATACCCGATAGAGAACCTGTTTCGCCCAAAATTTCACCCCTCGCCCACTTGCCAGATCGACCCTAAATCTGCCACAATACTGAGCTTGCGCCCCATCGATTGGGGTTGTCCGACCAACTTGTAGCGTTTTAGAAGACAGCTGCAGAGTCATTTACCTGGAGATTAGCCGTGGCGGTACGCATCCGCATGAAGAAGATGGGCCGGACCCATCGCCCTTATTACCGCATTTGTGCCATCGATAAGCGCTCGCCGCGTGATGGCCGCGTGCTTGAGGAATTGGGCACTTACGACCCGAACATTGCCGATACCGACGCCCGAGCCACGCTCAAGGCAGATCGTATCGACCATTGGCTGAGCGTCGGCGCCCAGCCGAGTGATCGAGTAGGCACGCTTATCAAGAAGTACGGCACTGGCGGCACGCGTGTCGCAGAGAATGCCGCGGCTCGCGAAAAGCACGCTGCCCCGAAGGTGGTCCCCGATGCTGGCGAACCCGTCAGCAAGGCGAAAGACCCTGTCGAAGAAGCCGCCAAGGCGGAAGCGGAAGCTAAGGCCGCTGCAGAAGCTGCAGCCGCCGACGCTCCAGCCACCGAGGAAAAGACTGAGGAGGCTGCCGGCGAAGAGTCGAAGCCCGCAGAGGCGACAACCGAGGAAAAGGCGGAAGCTCCTGCTGCGAAAGAAACCAAAGAAGAAGCACCGGCAGCTGAAGAGGAAGCCAAGGAGTAGTGCCGCTTGCGGCTTAGCCGTCCTGTGGGCTGAGTTATCACAGTTGCCCAGCACATCGTCATGCGTTTCGACATCCTCACCCTGTTCCCCGAGATGTTTCCCGGGTACCTGGGGCAAAGCTTGTTGAACCTGGCAATTGAAAACGGCTTGGTCGATATTCAGTTGCACAACATTCGCGACTGGTCGAAAGACGAGAAACACCACAAAGTCGACGATCGCCCCTTCGGAGGCGGAGCCGGCATGGTCCTCAACCCAGGACCCGTGGTTGAGGCCGTTGAGGCGGTCCAATCACAGGCAGGACAAACCGCCAAGGTCATTATGCTGACCCCCGGCGGAGAGAAACTAACACAGCGTGTCGTCGAACGCCTAGCCACCCATGAGCGGCTGATTCTGCTCTGCGGTCGTTACGAGGGCTTCGATCAACGCATTACCGACATTTTAGAGCCTGAGGAGATTTCACTCGGAGACTTCATCGTCAATGGCGGTGAGGTCGCGGCCATGGTCCTCGTGGATGCAGTCGTGAGACTGGTCCCAGGGGTCCTGGGCGATGAGGACAGCAACCGCTACGATTCATTTTCCACAGGAAATCGCCTCCTAGAGTATGCCCAATATACACGCCCCCGAGAGTACCGCGGCCACACCGTGCCCGAAGTGCTCCTGAGCGGCGACCACGAAAAAATTGCCAAGTGGCGAGAAGCAAACAGTTTAGAAAGAACCAAACAGCGACGCCCCGATCTTCTGGATTGACGCACCGCATATTTTTTAATCACAGAGATCACAGAGGACACGGAGAAACACTAAGAGTGGTTTGGCTAACAAACCTCCGTGTTCCTCCACAGTGTCAGCCTAGTTGGCTCTGTGGTTCAAAAAGAAGAAGCTGAATTAGGAAAGCAACGCCATGAATCAACAAGAAATTCTCAAGTCCGTCGAACAATCGGCCATGAAGGAAGAGCGTCCTCAGTTCGAGGTCGGCGACACGGTCGATGTCCACACAAAGATTCTTGAAGGCGAGAAAGAGCGCATCCAAGTGTTCTCCGGCGTTGTGATCGCACGCAACGGTTCCGGCTCGAAAGAGATGTTCTGCGTCCGCCGCATCGTGGCTGGCCAAGGTGTCGAGCGTAAGTTCCCCGTGAACTCCCCCCGCATCGACCACATCGACATCAAACGCAGTGCCGTCGTCCGTCGGGCAAAGCTATTCTACCTTCGCGAACGCCAAGGTAAGGCCGTCCGCCTCAAAGAACGCCGCGTTGATCGCACGAAGTAGGGATTAGGAGAATTGGGAATAGGTAATTAGGGTAGGGGTTGAAACTGAGCCCTATTCCCTATCGCCTAGATTCCCGTGCCGCTCTTCTCTCTTTTGCGCAACTGGCTCGCCGAACGCGTGCGCCCTCGGTCCCTCAGTGGCCATCTCACTTTAGGGAATCGCGGCGAACGCGCTGCCGCGAAGTACCTCAAGCGACTCGGATACACAATTGTCGTTACGCGTCAACGAGTGCGTTATGGCGAGATCGACATCATTGCAATTGACGAGTCGGGTAGCAGGCGCACACTCGTTTTCATCGAAGTGAAAACCCGCCGCCGAGCCGACCACGGCCGCCCCGCCGAGGCGGTTGACCTCACTCGTCGCACTCGCATGACTCGTGCGGCGCTCGCCTTCCAAAAAGGCCATGGCCTGCTGGAGCACCCTGGCCGCTTCGATGTAGTAGAAGTCGTCTGGCCGAAAGAGTCTGCCCAGCCAGAAATCACGCACATTATCAATGCATTCGAGGCTGAGGGTCGCGGGCAGATGTTCCGGTAGAAATTGTTCGAAAGCTAAGATTCTCTCAAATCCCTAGCCCATGTTTCTTCCTGACATGTTGCGAACGTTGGAATTACTCCCCCTAATCACCTCGCCTCGAATCCGCTACAATACAATCCCTGTGGAACCCCATCCAAATTCTCCAATAGTCTCCGCAGGAACTTCATGGCTAAGCACATTTTCGTAACTGGTGGCGTGGTTAGCTCGCTTGGTAAAGGTCTTACCAGTGCCTCGATAGGCATGGTGCTTGAGCGTCGTGGCCTCAAAGTACGGATGCAGAAGCTCGACCCGTATATCAATGTCGATCCCGGCACGATGAGCCCTTACCAGCACGGCGAGGTGTACGTGCTGGACGATGGCAGCGAGACCGATCTCGACTTGGGGCATTACGAACGCTTCACCAACTCGCCGCTCACACGCGATTCCAACTACACGACTGGGCAGATATACCAGTCGGTCATCAACAAAGAACGCCGCGGGGAGTTCCTCGGCAAGACCGTCCAGGTGATACCGCACATCACCAATGAAATTAAATCTGTCATCAAACGACTCGCCGGCGAAGGCGAAGATGCGGCTGACGTAGTGATCACGGAAATTGGCGGCACCGTTGGCGACATCGAAAGCCTGCCGTTTCTAGAAGCCATCCGCCAGTTTTCGCTCGACGCAGGTAAAGAAAATTGCCTGTACATTCACCTCACGCTCGTGCCCTACCTGAAAGCAGCTCGCGAGCTGAAAACCAAGCCCACGCAGCACTCGGTCGGCCAACTTCGAGAGATTGGTATTCAGCCGGACATTCTCATCTGCCGCTGCGAACACTCGATCAGCCGCGAAGACCGCGAAAAGATCGCCCTGTTTTGCAACATCTCCTACGATGCCGTAATCGAAGAGAAGGACAAGGATTTCTCGATCTACGAAGTG
The DNA here is from genome assembly GCF_007741515.1 of Adhaeretor mobilis. Taxonomy (GTDB): domain Bacteria; phylum Planctomycetota; class Planctomycetia; order Pirellulales; family Lacipirellulaceae; genus Adhaeretor; species Adhaeretor mobilis. Next base: position 1,671,697 of record NZ_CP036263.1, on the reverse strand, counting down.
CCACTAAGCCTCGTGGATCACGGGCTCGATCGCCTGATCTGCGAGAAACTCGACCTCCGCACACCAGAGCCCGACCTCACACCGTGGCACGACCTGCTGAGCACCCTTCGCAATCCAGAGCACGAAGTGAGCATCGCCGTAGTTGGCAAATACGCCGAGCATCGCGATGCATACAAATCAATCTACGAAGCCATCGACCACGCCGGCATTGCCCATGCGGCACAAATCCGCGTGGCGCGGATCCAGAGTGAAGAGATTGAGTCCGAAGGCGCAGAACGCCTGCTCTCTGGGTACGATGGCATCCTCGTACCCGGTGGCTTTGGCGAGCGGGGCATCGAGGGCAAAGTCGCGGCGATCCGCTTTGCTAGAGAACGGGGCATTCCTTTCTTCGGAATTTGCCTAGGAATGCAATGTGCCGTTGTGGAATTCGCCCGCAACGTGTGCGGCTTGGATGCTGCTCATTCCACCGAATTCGATAATGAAACCCGCGAGCCCGTCATCTGCCTACTCGACGACCAACGCACGATCACCGACAAGGGCGGCACCATGCGACTGGGCGCCATGCCGGCAAAGCTCGACCCTGAAAGCCATGCCGCTTCATGCTACGGCACTACAGAAATCAACGAGCGGCATCGCCATCGCTACGAGTTTAACAATCAGTACCGCCAACGCTTCGAGGCCAACGGTTTACGTATCGCCGGCACGAGCCCCGATGATTCACTTGTTGAAATCGTGGAAGTGCCTGACCACCCATGGTTTCTGGCTGTGCAGTACCACCCTGAGTTCAAGTCAAAGCCCACACAAGCTCAACCCTTGTTTGCCGGCTTCGTCGAGGCAGCCATCAAGCAGCGTGAAACACGCCGAACAAGAAACAGCGAAGCAAAGCCAGCCACAGAAGAACCTACCCAAGAAGCAGCCAATTAGACACAGGGTATCGCGGACGACAAATCCAATCGTAGGGTACTGCCGACTGGAACGAGGCATACCCTACCAAACTGAAAACTCAACACTGCTAACTGGAAACTATCTATCATGTCTGAAGAAAAGAAAATCATTATCGACGAAGACTGGAAGTCCCAAGTCACTGCAGAGAAAGAGGCGGCTGATAAGCAAGCTGCCGAGACGGGCGCCGACGAAGCGGCGACCGGGCAGCCCGGCATGTTTCCCGAAGCGTCTATTGAAATGCTCATCAGCATCTTCGTCACCGAAGCGATGGTAGGCATGGGCCAAATCCCCCACCCTGCCACTGGCCAGCCGCAACCCAGCCTTGAGCAATCTCGCTACGCAATCGACATGCTCGAAGTCCTCCAGGAAAAGACCAAAGGCAACCTCAGCGACGAAGAAGAAAATACCCTGCGCGACCTGCTGCACCAGCTCCGCATGGCGTTCGTCGCCGTCCAGAGCCAGCAGCAGCCCCCCACTTCGCCGATTCAAACCGAATAGGTTTGAACCACAGAGGACACGGAGTTCTCAATTGCACCGTTCCTGCGGGGCTAGAGATTGCTCGCTTCTTCTGCTTCGACTAGCTAGCTAATACGTCAGTGTTCTAGCATGAGTGCGAAGGTGTGTTCTTGATAGAAGTTTAGCAGTGCAGTTCGTCCGTGTTCTCTGTGCCCTCTGTGGTTCAAAAAGAAGTGCCAACCAAGATTCAAGGCTGGGCAAACCACTCGAAAGAAAAATCCACCACGCCCAGTCGGCATAAAAGTTCGGCATTCCGTAGCCGAGTTAGCTCCTCCGTAAGCGACTTGCATTCCCCGGATCGGTGACAACGAATCGGGTAAAATGGAAAAGCTAATAAATCAAACGACCGACTGGGCGTAGTGGTGGCTCCAAGTGTGTTATTGTGTGGTTAGCTAGGTAGCCCCCGGCGCAAGCCGCGGGGTCATTCGTGTTATGGGCTCGCTAACTCGCAAGTTGTTCAAACAACTCACGGAAGCCCGGCATGTGTTCTCCAATATGGTTCCCCCAGGCCTCGGGCCGCCACAGCTCGATACAGGTCGCGGCACCGACTACCAGCAGCGATCCTCCCGGCTCTACGCCAAGGAATTCTCGAAAGCTGTCGGGAATCGCAATTCTTCCTCTCCCAGTCACGGGAATCGTCTTATGTCGGGTTGATAGCAATCGTCCCAGCATCTGTACTTCGTTACCTTGGCGGGCCAACCGGCCACTCTTGATTTTTCCTTGCACAAGCTCGAGCCCCTCTGCGAGCCAGTGCTGCCATGCATCGCGGCGCCAGATACTCACGCACCCTGGCCGCTCCTTAGCTAGCGTGCACTCTGCCGGGCTGTCTGAATCCGCTCCGCCTGCGATCGCCTCCGCCCACTCCGTGGGCAGCGACACCCGGTAACGCTCATCCAGCGACCGGCTCCACTCGCCCACAAACAGTCCCGCTCCTAACTCAGCTAAGCCTGATTCAGGAGCATTTTCTTTGGCGGGTGATGCCATGCACGTGCCTTAGTTTGCCGATTATCTGCTGGACGAATACCCCTCCGTGGAGTTGTCTGGGGCCTTTTCCCCGTTTTTTTCTTAGATTACTTTTCTATTGGGCTTTTTCCCCACATATTCAATGATAGCAGTCGTGACTGCCAGCTCAATGTCTTGGGCACTGCTTCGGAGGAGTTTTCGCAAACCGAACTGGCGGCTCCTGGCAGAATCTCCTATTTATGCTGATCGCGCGGCCCCTACCCAGGTGGTCTGAGCGGACCTAGTTAAGAAGACCCAGAACCAAATCACATAAGCAACGACGAGAACATCATGGATGATGCGGTTGTCATCACAGGAATTGGCATGGTCACTGCCGTGGGCGAAACCCGCGAAGCCACTTGGCGGGCCGTCTGCAATGGCGAGAGCGGTGTGACCCCGCTCGACAACTTTCCTGGCATCCAGCCCGGCCGACTGCTGGGTGCGGTGGTTGAAAGCACACCACCGAACTGCCCGACGCAGCGAAACGTCCCCTTCGCACTACAAGCTGCCTCCGAGGCACTCGCTGATAGCGGCCTCAACCTACTGGAATACGATCGAGAGCGTCTCGGGACATCCGTCGCGGTGAATACGGGCGACATGCCGCTCAACGAAGCCACCCGCGTAGGCGTGCCCATCGAAGCGAGCCCAAACCAGTGGTGGAAGCAACTTCTCCCAAACACCACGGCCTACACGGTTGGCCAACACTTCGATTTTTGTGGACCAAGACTGTGCAATTCCACAGCCTGCGCAAGTGGCACCGTCGCCATTCTCCAAGGCACTCGCGCAATCCAAGATGGCCAATGCGACAAGATGCTCGTCGGCGGTTCCCAAGCAATCCATCCGTTGCTCGCAGCCGGCTTCGACAAGATGCGTGTGTTGGCCAAAGGCGATAACCCGACTCTCGCCTGTCGCCCCTTCGACGCCAATCGCACCGGCTTCGTCATGGGCGAAGGCGCCGCCATGATGGTGCTCGAACGCAAGACCGACGCCATCAATCGCGGCGCACAGATCTACGCGGAGGTCTCCGGCGGCGCGATCTGCGGCGATGCCCACCACGTGACCGATCTCAGCACGGACAGCACTACTTTCACCCACTTGCTGCGTGAAACCCTTCGCAAGTCAGGCCTGCATTCCAGCGACGTCGGCTACATCAACGCCCACGGCACGGGAACCAAGCAGAACGACATTATGGAAAGCCGCGGCATTCGCAATGCGTTCGATAACAGCGTGGGCGATCTTTGTGTGAGTTCCACCAAAGCCGTGCTGGGTCACTTGGTCAACGCTGCTGGTGCCGTAGAAACGGCGCTCACGGTGCTCGCCCTCCGCGACGGTTTTGCCCCGCCTACGATGAATCTCACGACTCCCGATCCCGAGTGCGATCTCGACTGCATTCCGCTCATCGGCCGCAAACGCCCCTTCGAACATGCGATGAAAACCAGCATCGCCTTCGGCGGGCACCTGGCTGCCATCGCGCTAAGACGCTACAGCGGCGCCAACGAACGCCAAGCACCGACGACCGTGCCTTTGCCGCTCGCGGCTTAGCCGTTGGAGGTTGGGTGAGGAATAGGACGCGGATAAACGCTGATTGGGCGGATGTTCGCGAATCAGATTCGGTGTGGAAAATTACAAACATGGGTATACCTGAAAGAGACTGGTTGATATTCAAATCAGGACTATTTCTCTATCACCAACCCGATGATCAGATCGATCAGTGGTTTGTCGGAGGTGATTGCGCTGGTTGGCTTTATGCTCGCCTGCTACCACAACCAAATATTCGAGCTGGGACCAGCCCAGTAATGGAGGATTGGGGGTGGTACTCTGCTCTACGCACATTTGATCTTAATGTGCGCGTGGCTTTACTAACTTACCCCTGGCCCGAACAGGAGCATTGTTGGGCTATCGGTTTGGAACCCAAACGCAAGTTCTTCCTGCGTAGTTCGAACTCTAAATTTCAGCAGGCCGTCACATGTATTGCTGATGGCTTGGACGCCATAGTTGAAGCTGACGAACGATTTGAGCACCTCGGTTGGTTTGCTCAAGATCCCTTTTTGACTGCGGCACGGCATTAACATCGGTAGCTATCCCCAAACATCCGCCCGATCCGCGTTCATCCGTGTCCCATTCCGAACACTATGGTCCGCACAGCGGCCCCTACTTCTCCCCCAGCGTTTTCTTCCGCCTCAGTAAATGATGGTAGTGCTGAGCAAAGCGGTGCGACTCGTCGCGGACGTATTGCAGCAGGCGTAACGCGAACGCATGACGGCTGATTTTTATCGGCTCGACCTTGCCCATCCGATACACCAATTCTTCCTTCTTGGCGAGCGACAGCAGCAGCGGCGGGGTGATGCCTTGGGCCTCGAACGCTTCGACGGCCTTCTTCAACTGCCCTTTGCCGCCGTCGATCAGTAGGATGTCCGGGAACACGTCCCCCTCGTCGCTCAGGCGTTTGAAGCGGCGACTGACCACTTCGTGGATGCTGGCGTAGTCGTCGATGCCGTCGACTTCGCGAATCTTGAACCGGCGATAGCCTGGCTTGAACGGCAAGCCATCGATGAATTGTACGAGGCTCGCCACAGTTTCCGTGCCGCCCAGGTGAGCGATGTCCACGCCCTCAATCGTGCGCGGCGTTTCGGGCAGCTTGAAAATCTTCTGCAGGCCAGCCAGTCCTTTCTTGGGATCAACATAGAACACTTCCGGCTGCTCGTGCTTCTCCAGATCGCCCCGATCGTGAATCGATGCGAGCATCTTCAGCTCATCACGCAGCCGGGCGGCTTGCTCGAAGCGTAGATTTTTTGACGCTTCCTCCATCTCGGCTCGCATCTCCTTGAGCAACGACTTCCCCTGGCCATCGAGAAACTTCCGCAGCCGTGTGATGTCTTTGCGGTACTCTTCCTTGCCAATTCGCAAGTTACACGGTGCGGTGCATTGCTTGATGGAAGCTAGCAAACAGGGGCGGAACCAGCGCCACTTTTCGTCGTTCTCTTCGATGTCGAGCGAGCAATTGCGGAACTGGAACACCCGCTGCAGCACTTGTACGGCCCCGCGTAATTGTCCCACGTTGGCAAACGGCCCATAGAGTTTCGCTGCTGTGTCGCGCGGTTCGCGTGTGATTTCCACTCGGGGGAAATCCTCATACGTAGTGATTTGCAAGTACGGAAAGCTCTTATCATCACGCAGATCGCGATTGAACTTCGGCTGGACGTCCTTTACGAGACGTGCCTCCATCAATAGGGCATCTACCTCGCTCTCCGCATCCATGAAATCGATGTCGTACGCTTCTTTAACGAGTTGCTCGGTGCGTTGATCCTGAGCTGCTGCCTTCAAGAAGTAACTACTCGCCCGCACCTTCAGGTTTTTCGCCTTGCCGACATACAGCACGCGGCCAGCTTGATCGAGGAACAAATAGCAGCCGGGAGTCGTGGGGAACTTCGTGCGCACCTTCTCCGCAGCGCGCAGGAAGAAGTCGCCTTGCGTTTTCGGCTCGGGCGACGCCGTTTCAGAGGTTGGCTCATCGGGCTCGGACATGCCATTCATCGTAGGCATGGTGGCGACGAGAGAGAAGGCTTATGAGGCCGGCGATAAGACAATTTGGGTCTCACGCAGAGACGCGGAGACAGCAGAGGAGGGAGTGCAATCTGCAAACAGAGAATTCCACAACGGCTCATGGATGTGCAAAAACGAATGAGCAAGAAACAACGCAACAACGAACTCTGCGCCTCCGCGTCTCTGCGCGAAACATGATTCCCAAAGCTCTTGATGCCCTCTGTGACTCTGTTGTTCCCAACGATCGAAGCGAGTCTACACCCCAGCGAACGCGCGCAGGTCCCTTTCGAACCCATCCAGCCGTTCTTCCAGTTGCCCTAGGGTGAGTTCCATATTCGCTAGCTGCTCGGCCGGCTCCCAGGCGAACATGTAGAGCTTAATTTTTGGCTCCGTACCGCTGGGGCGGATCGCGATGTAGTTCCCCTCGAGCTTCAAGTCGATGATAATGAGGTCGCCGGTCGGACCTTCCAACGGCTTACCGGCTTTGCCGGGAGTCGTCACCGTGCCGCTTAAATAGTCGCGCACCTGAGCGACCTCATTGCCAGCAATCTCGGCCGGCGGGTCGCTGCGGAAGCTCGCCATGACTTCTTTCATGCGGTCCATCCCTTCGCTGCCGGGCATCATGACGCTCACGGTTCGTTCCGCGTGGGCGCCGTGCTGCCAGAATAGGTCTTCCAACTTTTCGTGCAGCGTTTTCCCCTCGGCTTTCAGCTTCGCCGCCAATTCGCACAGCAGCAGGGCCGCCACGCCGCCATCTTTGTCGCGAACGTGCGTACCCGCCATATAGCCGTAGGATTCCTCGGTGCCGAGGATGTATTTCTCCGGCCCGCCCGCGTCGATGGCTCCGGCGATCCACTTGAAGCCCACCAGCAGGTTGTCGACGGTCTTCACTCCATAGCTGTCGCCAATGCGCTTCGTGAGTTGCGTGGTGACCAGCGTGATGATGTTGAAATGCTCGGGTGTGAGCGTGCCTGCTTTCTGGCGGACTTCCAAGCAATAGTCAGCCATGAGCGCGCCAATTTGGTTGCCTGTGAGAATGTTCCACTCTGAATCTTTGGCAGTCGTAAGCGGTGCGGAGCAACCAATGCGATCACAATCGGGATCGCTCGCTACGGCTAAATCGGCACCGACCTCCTTGCAATGTTCGACAATGGCATCGAACACAACGGGTCGCTCGGGGTTGGACACATGCCCAGGCACATTGGGGAAATCGCCACTCGGCTCGGCATGAGGACCGTAGACTTCTACGTCCTTGAAACCGGCTCGCTCTAACACGGGCACAACAGCTGTAGCGCCAACACCATGCAGCGGGGAATAGACCACCTTCAGGTCGCGCGGCCCATCGGTTGCCAGTTTCACGACGGCGGAAATATAGGCCTCATCGACTTCGTCCTGGCAAGTCTCGATACGCCCATCGGTAACCGCTTCGTCGAACGGCACACGCTCGATCTTGTCGACGCTCATGACCTTCTCGATGACTCCCTTATCATGGGGCGGCAACAATTGCCCACCAGTCGACCAGTAGGCTTTCACCGCGTTATCACTTGGCGGGTTGTGGCTGGCAGTAACCATAATGCCGCAGGAGCAGCTCTTGTAACGTACCAGGAACGAAAGCTCTGGCGTGCTGCGATGCCCCTCGAGGTAATAGACTTTGAAGCCGGCTGCGACCATGATCTCCGCACATAGCTTGGAGAACTCCACCGACCGGTGCCGCGTGTCGTAGGCGATGGCACAGGCTAGCTCTCCGTCACCTTCGCGATTGTTCTTTGTGTAGTCCGCTAAGCCTTGGGCACTCTCGCCAATCGTGCGCTCGTTGATCGCATTGCTGCCAAACTCATACATAGTGCCCCGTCGCCCACCCGTGCCGAACGGGATGATCGTCCAGAACACATCATCCAGCTTTTGCCACTTCCCGTCGGCCACGTGCTGGCAGATGGAATCCGCGTAGTCCGCATAGCGAGACTCCGTGAGCCAGACCTTGAGGTTTTCGAGTGCCGAGGCGGTGAGCTTGTCGTCAGCCACGGCCTTTTCAGCAGCGGCAAGGGCGTCTTGGACATTCATGCGTATTTGTTGTGTTTCGGGTAAGATGGTAGGAAGTCCGAGCCCCTAAAATAACCGATTTCCAGTAGGCTGGGCAGTGCTCGTAGGGTGCAGAAATGGAGCACCACGCACTCGATCGCAAAGTCAAGAATGAACCCCAAGAACGTGTTTATCGCTGCAGTAAGTAAGTGTGCCGAGCTCCCAGTGGCGGTTCGCAAGTCGGCAGCCACCGTCCAGGGGATTCGAACGTCGACTTTTGATGCAAGTTACTTGGAGTTCCTCGACACACAAATCGAACTCAATGCCCGTGGTGATCAGTGGAGCGACTGCTTGCGTCGTCGTCGGGAAGGACTGGCACCTTGGTGTGATGTCCCGCTGATCGATGGCACAATAGCCGTCGGTGTTGACGACTATACGGTTGAGGTAGATCCTCAGACCTACGAGGTGGTTTATTGGGAGAAGTACGAGGGCATGCGCGATTCCTAGTTTGGGTAGGGTGTGTGAGCGGAGCGAAACGCACCATGAGGACGGCTAGCTAACCAATTGGTGCGTTTCGCTCCGCTCACGCATCCTACAACCACAATGTGTAGATCATGAAACTGCTAATCCCCGTTATTGTTGCTGTCTCTCTTGCGGCTACTTCACAGGCCAAAGCTCCCCCCAATCGCGCCGCCCCACCCACCTGGTCGCGCGATGTGCTTGACGCGTTCTTCGATGACGTCCGTGACCACCTTGTCGGCGAGCGCCCTGCCCCGGCCAGCTCTACAAATACACAACTGGAAGTAACACCAGCAACCGATGGCGAGCAATCCGCCGGCGGTTTCGCCTGGTCGAAGCGGCTTTCTGCTGAAACGCTTTCGCAGGAAATCAAGCGCGTAGCGAATTCGCTCCGCACGCCGCTCTCCAACCCTAGCCGCTTCAAGTCGGGCGGCTTTCAGGAATGTCGGCAAGGCTTTGCACAATTGGCCGTGCTGTTTGGGATTCTCGCAGAGCACGACAAAAAGCCGCGCTGGCAAACCGAAGCCGCCGGCTTGCGCACGGCGTTTGCCAAGACGGCCGCGAATTGCAAAGTCGCGAACGACCAAAGCTATCGCGATGCGACCCTTCGCAAGCAAGACCTTGACGGGCTGCTACGTGGCGAGAAACCCATGGTCGAGGCTGAGGAACTGCAGCATTGGAGCGAGCTGGCTGATCGAGAACTTGTGATGCGCTGGATGGAGGCTTCCTTTGAGAAAGTCGGGCCGATGCTCGCCAATGAGAAGGCATTCAGCCGTGAGTCAGACAAGCTCCACCACGAGACCCAACTGCTTTCCGCCCTTGGCGAAATCATCCAACGTGAAGATTACGACTACTGGGACGACGATAGCTTCCTCGAATACGCACGAGCACTGCAAACCAGTGCCAGCGAAGTTTCCGAGGCGGCCGGCAGCGGCGATTACCAGCGGGCCCGCACCGCCGCCGGACGTATTGGGCAATCCTGCAGCCAGTGCCACGAGGATTACCGCGGGTGATTCAATCAAGCTCCTAATGCCGGTGAGGGAGCGTTAGCCGCCGACCTTGGTCGCCGCGGGGTCGGAACTCAGTCCGAGCGTCGAGCAAGCTCGGCGGCTAAGGTGGCCGGGAGAGCCTAGCCAACCCCTAAGGTGTTTCTATGAAACAACTTCCGACTCGAACCGATTTTCTCGGAATTTCTTCCCCATCTCAGCGAACCTTTCTGCCGAAGTAGGCGTCCATAGGGACGTGTCGGGCATTTACGGCCTTATGGGCCGCTCCCTGCAGTTAAGTTTCGCTTGACTGGGCGGTTATCGGCTGACACACTCATTGAAGTGAAGAAGCCCCATTCATTTGGGAACTACCGGCGAACCCTTTGTTTTTCCCGCGGCTACCAAGCCCCGGCAAAGGCCGCCATCTCTCTCGAACGGCGTTCACACGCACGAGGGTCATCATGCGTTTTGCAATCAACACACTCAGTAATCTTGGCACAAACAACGCTCGTCTGAGCGCCAAGCTGATTGTACGTTTGATTGCAAGCAAATGCGCAGACCTGCGTGCCTCGATCGAACGCCTCTCAGCACTGGTCGTGGTTGATCGGCTAGGGGTGCATTGGCACGCCCTAGCATGGCAACTCCAGGCGAAGATTACGGGCACGCCCGTGATTACGACGCCGGCGGGTGGCGTTTGTTCTGGTTGCGTATGTTATGCAACCGCCAAACGCCGGATGCAACGCTCGATAAAGCGTCGCGTCGTCGCCGGCTAAGCAAGCCGTTGAAGTCCCGTTTCATTAGAAACGCAATTTGACTTTGGCTTGCCTCGCTTCCGCGAGCTAAGACTGATCGCTGCACCGGATTGATTTACGTGCAGTTTAACGTTTACCGCGGACCCTTGCTGACCACTTCATGCCTTTTCCTATGCATCGCGCACGGAAAGGGCCAGTTTCGAGAGAACCATGGCTACCGCATTACTACAAGAAACACAGCTAGATTCAGATCAACAAGCTTTAGACTCCTTCGCTTTAACCGGCGCACAAGAAGACTTCGCGTTGTCGGCTCAAGTTCCTTTGACTGAGCTCGACACCGCTGAGCTCGTTGAGCTTGCCCAGCAGGACGACAACGCTGCCTTCAACGAACTGTTTACACGGTTTGAGCGCATGGTGTACGGCGTGTGCTGGGGGCGGCTACGCGACCACGCTGAGGTGCAGGAGGTTTCGCAAGAAGTCTTCATCAAGGCGTTCCAGAAGCTGTACCAACTACAGGAGCCGGCTGCCTTCGCTGGTTGGTTAAAGTCGATTGCCGTGCGGCAAGCGATCAACCGCAGCGTACGGCGTCCGCCATCGGTTGCCGTTGAGCCTCAGATGTTTGATAGCGTGGATGGAGAGTTTTCCGCTCCGCTTGATTCGCTGCTCGACGACGAACGCGTCGGCCAACTGCACGACGGCTTGGACCGACTTGCAAAACTCGATCGTAGCACGTTGGTGGCGTTCTACTTGAAAGGCCAATCGCTGTTGGAAATGAGCGACCAGTTCGCTGCCCCCTTGGGCACCATCAAGCGACGCCTACACGTAGCCCGCAAGCGGCTTGCGAAAGAGTTGGAGTTCTTGCAGGCGGTTTAGGATCGATTTTCCGAGGATGAGTTGTTCGATAGCGCGGCGTCGAGATGGTCTCTCCACCATCACGGCGTCGCGTTTTTTTGCTGCCTTTTCATGAGCCGACCAGGCTTCCCTACTGACCTCTAACACAGCCGCTTCGTGGTTAACTCCTCATCCGCCGAAGTACTTGTTGAAGATCGTTCGAGCTACGGCTGGATCGTCGGTTCCTGCGATGATGGCTCGACCGTCGGCGAAGAGAGTGATACGGTACTCGTCGATTTCCAACCTGAGCAGGAAGTCGTTCGCGGTGACTTTGCCAATTGAAGCTAGCTTCTCTGCCAAGGCAGGAAGCGAAGGCGCTTGCGAGGAACTTGCACTGATCTGTACGGCATTACGGCCGCACAAGGAGACGGTCGCACTACCGCGGCGGCCTTCCAGCCAGGGGAAATCTCGCTCGATGCAGGTTTGGCACTTAGGTGATTCCTCGCGTCGCGCAATTCCTACACTACGAATTTGGTTATTCCAAAGATCAACCACAGCTAGGCGACAGCTCACTGCGGCAACGTTCCCGCTGAGAATCTTCAGTGCTTCCATCGCTTCCCAGGCGGCAATGGTGTGAACGATTGGGTTGAGCACACCTGCCGTGTCGCAGGTGGGTTGGAGCTCAGCCGGCGGAGGTTCAGGGAGCAGGCAACTCAAGCAAGCGGTTTCGCCAGGTAAGATAGCCATCGTTTGGCCTTCCGCGCCGACGCAACCGCCGAATACCCAGGGCGTGCCGGTCGATACGGCATAGTCGTTCAGCAGGTAGCGCGTCTCGAAGTTGTCGGTGCCGTCTACAATGGCGTCACAGCCGTCAGCCAGTGTGGCAATGTTCTCCGTGGTGACATCCGCAACGTACGGTTCAATACTTACGGACGAATTGATCTGCCGGAGATGCTGGGCAGCTGCAATCGCTTTGGGAAGATTTGCGTCGACGTCTGCCTCGGTGTAGAGGACTTGCCGATGCAAGTTATCCAGTTCGAGGAAGTCGCGATCCACGATCCGAACTCGCCCGACACCAGCACGAACGAGTAATTCCGCAGCTACTGAGCCCAACGCACCGCAGCCGCAGACCAGGACAGTAGATTCCGCCAGACGCTGTTGCCCGGCTTCGCCTAACGGAGAGAAGTTCACCTGACGGCGGTATCGCCCTTTGCTAATCTCTCCAGTTGGATTGGTTGAGCCGCTCATCCGACGAAGTACCCCGCGAAGTCGAACTCGGGAGCTAGGCGGGCTTGTAAGGCGTCGCACTGCTGGCGAATGTCGGCGAGCGAGACGGTTTCTTCCAGTAACTGCCGCACCAGCACTGGCCGCCCACAATCACGCAGCCAGCTTGGTGGGCGCTCGCCCGGGTGTAGTTCTACAAGCACAGCGCTCGCCCAACTGGCTAGTGCTGTTTCGGTTGCATCCGCGCCAACAGCCTGAGCCAATTTCATTCCATTTAACGGACCAGGAGTTTGTGATCCATCGAGAACAGTGAATGTCACTGTTGGATACCAACTTAGCGGCGCTAGTCTTTGGCTGAGATCACCGTTCCACTCACGAAGATCTACAATCAAGGGAATTCCGGCTTCACTCGCTTCTCTCAGGAAGCCTCCTTCATGTTTCTGCGTCATGGCGGCTATGCCAGTTTCGCGCGCCGCTGACACATCGAAGGTTTCAACTGCGCCACCACGTAGCACCGTACGGCGTCCTTCGAGTCTCAATTGCCCAGCAAAGCACTCCCAGCGATTCAGGCCAAGCGAATGCTGAAGAGTCTGCGAGCTTCCATCGGCTAGCTCGACGGTTAACTCAAGATCGTAGTAAAAAGGCAACTGCGGTGACCAATAGCAGGGATCAGTCACAAGCAGCTCGATGAACTTACTCTTGGAATCAAGTCCTCGCTCTTTGACCGAAAACATCGATGGCAACGTTTTTGCAAAGCGACATCGCGGGCCGCGCATAGAACCCGCAATGGCGACGATATCATTTTCGGGCAGACGATTCAGGCGTACGATCGCCTGCGAGTCGGTCGCCTCACGAGTTTCCACACTAAATAGTTCGCCGATGTTCATTCATCATCACCTTCAGCTGCCTCAGCAGCCTCGCGCGCATCCTCGGCGGCAGCTTGCTCGGCAGCTTCGGCCGTTTGTTTTAAAGCGGCGGCCAAGTAGCGGGCTGTGATGGAGTTTTCCTGACGTGCCAGGTCTTCTGGCGGGCCCGTCGCCACAATTTGCCCTCCCTCCTCAGCTGCGCCTGGCCCCATGTCGATCAAGTAATCGGCTGCTTGCATCACGAGCATGTGGTGCTCGACCACAATGAGCGAGTGGCCCATATCGGTGAGCGACTGGAAACAGTCGAGCAACTGCATGACGTCTGAATTGTGTAGTCCCGCGGTTGGCTCGTCCATGATAAACAGCGTGCGTCCCCGCTTGGCAGCAGAAACATAGTTCGCCAGCTTTAGTCGTTGAGCTTCGCCACCAGAGAGCGTGTTAGCTGCTTGACCAAGGCGCAGGTAATCTAACCCCACGTCAATAAGACACTTCAAACGCGTGAGAATCTTCTTTTGGCCACGGAAAAACGTGAATGCTTCACGCACCGAAAGATCAAGCACATCGGCGATGCTCAGGCCGCGGTATTTGACTTCCAAGACTTCACGGCGGTATCGCTGGCCTTGGCAATCGGCACAGCGCATGAACACGTCCGCCATCAGTTGCATATCAACTTGAGTATGGCCGTCTCCTTGGCACGTAGGGCAGCGTCCGCCATCGACATTGAAGCTGAAGTGCCCCGCCTTGAAACCTGCGGCTTTTGCGTCAGTCGTCGCGGCAAACAGCGTGCGAATGGGGTCGAATGCTTTCACGTAGGTAATGGGGTTGGATCGCGGTGTGCGACCGATGGGAGTCTGATCCACCAAAATGCAATCGTCGATTTGGCTTACGCCTACGAGATCGTCGAAGTCGGCAGGACGTCGAACATCGCTCTTCCCTGCATCGATTTGCAACGCCACTGCCAAGGCCGGGTAGAGCGTGCTACCTACCAGCGTGCTCTTACCCGCTCCGCTGACTCCCGTAACCGCACACAGCATCCCGAGCGGGAAATCGACCGTAATATTCTGCAAGTTGTTGCCACGCGCTCCAGAGAGCTTCAGCCATCCTTGGTTGGTTGCCCTCCGCTGAGCCGGCAAACGCAAGTAGCGCCGACCAGTGAGCCAATCTCCTAGTCGGCTTTCGGGCGTGTTGACCAAACCATCGGGCTCGCCTTGATAGATCACTTTGCCACCGAACTCGCCGGCACCGGGGCCCAATTCGACAACTTCATCAGCCGATTGAATGAGCGTGACATTGTGTTCGACCAGCGCGACCGTGTTGCCGCGATCTCGCAGTGCAGCGACCGCGTCTACGAGTCGTGGCAAGTCGGCGGCATGCAAACCGGCTGAGGGTTCGTCGAGCACATAGAGCATGCCCGTGAGGTTGGAACCCAGCGCGGAAGTCAGCGCCACCCGTTGTGCTTCGCCACCCGAAAGCGAACGCAGTGGGCGGGAGAGCGAAAGATGCCCGAGGCCGATCTTGTCGAGATAGGCGAGTCGGTCGCCCACCTGACTGAGCAACAAGCGCCCAACGGCACGTTGCGCTTCCTTCAGTGCAGCCGTTTCCATCCAGCGCCGGCTCACCTCGACAGGCATATCCACCACTTCGGCAAGGCTCTTACCAGCGATTTTTACAGCGAGCGCTGCGGGGTTTAGCCTCGCCCCATCGCATTTCGTGCAAGGGTAATAGCTGCGCCAGCGGCTCAAGAATACGCGGATGTGCATTTTATACTTACGCCGCTCCAGCCAAGCGACGAAGCCTCTCAGCCCGCCGAAATCTCGCTCCGGGACCCCTTGGTGAATCAGCTCAAGATGCTTCGGCAGAAGTTCTGCGAATGGCACGTCTAACGGCAGGTCATAGTCGTCTGCCAGCGCGATAAGCTCCTCAAGCTCGTGCTTGTAGGACGGCGTGTTCCACGGGGCGATGGCCCCATCTCGGAGCGACTTCGATGGGTCGGGCACCACCAAGCTCATATCGAGCTCGGTCACGTTGCCAAATCCTTCGCACTCCGGGCAGGCACCGAGCGGATTGTTATAGTTGAACAACTGCGGCTGCAGGTCGGGATAATCAATCTCACACGTTTCGCAACGCAGTCGGCGACTAAAGACATGTCGCTGCCAAGTTGCGCCAGCCAACTCCACCACCCGCTTGCCACTATATTCTTCATCGTTTTCTTCATCTTGGCCGCTCAGATTCTTATGTCCCTCTACTTGCGACCAAACGACTGCAATCCCTCGCCCTGCTTCCATGGCGCTTTCGAGGGAATCATGCAGCCGATCGTGCG
The DNA here is from genome assembly GCF_007741515.1 of Adhaeretor mobilis. GTDB lineage: Bacteria > Planctomycetota > Planctomycetia > Pirellulales > Lacipirellulaceae > Adhaeretor > Adhaeretor mobilis. The sequence goes on along the minus strand of NZ_CP036263.1, from coordinate 1,656,174 downwards.
TTTGACTGCCAGCGGTGATCCGATCGACGACAATTTCCAGCGAGGTTGCATCGCCGAGCTGATTCGCCAAACTTGTCGACAGCTCGCCAAGTTGGTCCTCTAGGACCACGCGGCGATATCCGAGTGATATCAAATCAGTGAGCCATTCCTCGTTGTTGCGTTCCGTACCACGTTGAGAAATGAATCCGACCATCGCTCGCGTCCCATCCGGCAACGACGTGAGCGATTGTGCTGCGAGGTCGGCCGAAGTGCTTTCCACTTTCTGATGGCATTGGTAGCAAACGATCTCACCAATGCGGGCAAAGAGTAGCTGCAGGTGCTCGTTGATTTGCGTAGCGCTGCCAACCGTGGCACGACTGGAACGGCTGACGGACTTGCGAGTCACGGCAATCGAGGGAGGAATGCCTTCAATGCTTTCCGCTTCAGGCTTGTCGAGTTGTTCGAGGAACTGCCTCGTGTAGGCTGAGAAGCTTTCGATATAGCGGCGTTGCCCTTCCGCATAAAGCGTATCGAGGGCGAGGCTCGACTTGCCACTGCCGCTCACGCCACAGAATGCGATGAGCTTGCGATGGGGTAGATCGAGGTCCACGTGCCGCAGATTGTGCACTTCCACCCCCCGCAAGCGGATTTCGTCCGTCGCGGCGGGCTCGGAACGAGCAACAGAGTCAAGCGATTGATCAGGAGTGGCGGTCGACATGGCGGATTCGTCAAGGCAAGGCCGAGGCTGGCGGACCTGGCGCAAACAGACCAGCTTACCGCGCCGGGGGGTAAGGTGCTACAATGCTGGCTTATCTGGTCGAGAGAACTGAAAAGTCAGAACATGCCATTCCGAAAGGAGTCGAACGACTGAGGAAGCCAGCCTCGGTACTAGTCCGAGCGGGCAGCTTCGACGGGTTGGCTCGCTCGGAATGACAAAAAGCAAGCCCATGCCCCGCAAGAAACCACTCAATCCGTTTTATCTCGCTCTTATCCCAGTCGGCACGGTGTTCGTGGTGACGGCATTCATCTACGGATACATGGCTTTTCAGATGGTCAATGCGGCAGCTGATGCGGCTAAGCAGGCAGCGCACCCGCTGTTTGCGTGGATGCGGGCCCACGGCAACACACTACTGCTGGTCGAACTGGCAGTGCTGGCAGTGCTGACGTTCGGGGCGATGGCACTGGAGAGTCGGCAAGATCGTAAGGACGAGTGAGAAAGTAAGCCGGAACGAGTGGAGCGAGTTCCGGCGGATCCCCATTGGGCAATCCCTGCCGGAACTCGCTCCACTCGTTCCGGCCTACGAATTCGCCTCCGATTTTCAATTAGCACCAATGCCTGAAGACCCCGCAAAAACGATTGAGACGCTCCGGCAGGAAATCCGCCGGCACGAGCGGCTTTACTACGTAGATGCGACTCCGGAGATTTCTGATCAAGAGTTCGACCTGCTGCTCAAAGAGTTGGAAGAAGTTGAGGCTGCCCATCCAGAACTGATTACCGCAGACAGTCCTTCGCAGCGAGTAAGCGGGCAGCCGATCGATGGGTTTGAAACCGTACCTCATGCCCAGCGCATGTACTCGATCGACAACACGTACAATGTCGAAGACCTCACGAAATGGGCGAAGCGGTGCTTTGAAGCACTTGATCCGAGGCTGGTTGAACTTGCCTCCGAATCAATCGCAATCGACAACCAGGAAACTGAGGTAAAAGGGCAACGCACTGCTGAGGCTAAAGCGGTACGAGAAAAAGCGAATTTGCAGCGTGAAGCGTTGGCAAGTCGAACTAGCGATCATTTGGATGCTGCCAGCGCTCATGGCTACCCGTTGCCCGGTGGCTACGTAACCGAGCCAAAAGTCGATGGCGTGGCAATAAGCTTGCGCTACGAGAACGGTTTGCTAACGCAGGCGATCACTCGCGGCGATGGCACGCACGGCGATGATGTGACGCAGAACGTGAGGGCGATTCGCTCGATTCCGCTCAAACTGTCAGCAGTAGGAAAGGTACCGCTGCCAGCGATTTTAGAGGTTCGCGGTGAAATTTTCATGCCGCAGTCGGAATTCGTGCGTCTGAACGAAGTGACGGTAGCAGCCGGAAACGAGCCGTTTGCCAACCCTCGCAACTCCACAGCGGGCACGCTCAAACAGCTCGACCCGCAGATCGTTGCTGAGCGGCGCTTGCAATTCCTCGCCCACGGAGTGGGCGAAATGAGTGCGGAGGCTGCGGAACAAATCACCTCGCACAGCGAGTTCCTCCAACATGCTGCCAGTTGGGGCATTCCTACCAATCCGCTCAATCAAAGGTGCGAATCGTTACGAGAAGCCATCGACGAGATTGAGAAGTTTGAGGATCAGCGAAACGAGCTCGCCTATGCGGTCGATGGCGTAGTCGTGAAGGTGGATAGCTACGCTGCTCAACAACATATGGGATTCACGAGCAAAGCACCGCGCTGGGCGATTGCCTACAAGTACGCGGCTGAACAAGCGGAAACCACGTTGCTGGAAGTGCAGTGGCAAGTCGGCAAGACAGGCAAGCTGACCCCGCGAGCAAAGATGGAACCGGTGCTGGTGGCCGGTACGACGGTGCAACATGCGACGCTCCATAACTTTGGCGAGATCACCCGCAAGGATATTCGCGTGGGTGACCGGGTGATCATCGAGAAGGCGGGCGAAATCATCCCTCAGGTGGTTCGGGTGGTGAAAAACAAAAGGCCGGACGGCTTGAAAGAGATGAAAGCACCCGAAGCATGCCCCGAGTGCGCTGGCGAAGTTGAAATCGCCTTCTCCTCTGCATCGGATGGCGAGACCGGTCGCGAAACAGCCCGCTACTGCATCAATGCTGAGTGCCCGGCTCAACTGCGCGAACGGCTCATCCACTTCGCGGGGCGGGGACAAATGGACATCGACGGCCTTGGGGAGAAGGCGGTCGAGCAGCTCACCGAAGCGGGGCTTATCGGCACGTTCGGCGATGTGTTCTCTCTGCATGAGCGCCGTGAGGAAGTTCTCAAGCTAGAACGCATGGGCGAGAAAAAGGCGGACAACCTGTTTGCTGGCATCGTAGCCGCCAAGGATCGCGGCTTGGCTCGTGTGCTGGCCAGCCTAGGCATCCGTCACGTGGGATCGACGAGCGGACGAATTATCGCGGAACATTACGGCACTCTGGACGCCTTAAGTAAGGCGACGGCCGAAGACATTCAGTCATTCAAGGCGAACGGCAGCGAATCAGGCATTGGCGAGGAAATCGCCAAGAGCTTGCACCATTTCCTCCACAGCGAACGCGGCCAGCATGTGTTTGCCGAGCTCAAGGAAGCAGGCGTCGATCTCACGATGCCTCAAACAGAACAGGGTAGTACGCAAAAGCTGGCTGGCAAGTCGCTAGTCGTGACCGGTAAGCTCACGCGGTACACTCGCGAAGAAATCCAGGAGCTCATCCGCACCCACGGCGGTCGCGCAGCGAGTAGCGTTTCAAAATCGACCGACTATCTGATCGCCGGCGAAAAGGCGGGCAGCAAGCTCACCAAGGCAGAACAACTGGGCGTGAAGGTACTCAACGAGGCCGAGTTTCACGAGATCCTGCAAGATACATAGATTCCAAGAGACGTAAAATATTGAGGCCAGTTTTTTGACTCCCCCTGAGACTCAAGACCTTCCCTGTGAAACAAAGCTGCAAAGATGCCTAACCATGCTGAGAATTCTACCAACTTCGATGCTCTTGATATTCGCTCTGATATCAAATGCTAGCGGCGATGAGCGCCCCAACATTATCTACATATTGGCGGACGACCTGGGCTATGGTGATCTGAGCTGCCAGGGTCAGGAAAAGTTCACGACGCCCAACATCGACGCACTTGCTGCCACAGGCATGCGGTTCACACAGCACTACTCGGGCAGCACCGTGTGTGCCCCTTCACGGTGTGCGTTGCTCACCGGCAAGCATACGGGGCATTGCGTAGTGCGTGGTAATGCGGAAGTAAAACCTGAGGGACAACAACCCATGCCGGCTGATACGCTCACGCTCGGCCACTTGTTGCAAACGGCTGGCTACAAGACAGGCATTTTTGGCAAGTGGGGACTCGGTGCACCGGGCTCAGCGAGTGAACCGCTACTGATGGGCTTCGACCGCTTCTACGGCTACAACTGCCAGCGGCTTGCGCACCATTACTACCCCTACTTCCTGTGGAATGACCGCCAACGCGAAATCCTGTGGGGCAACTTTGGGTTGGAAGAGCAAGCGTACGCCCCCGATCTCATCCAAGAGCAGACGCTGAAGTTCCTTGAGGATAACCAAAAGCAGCCGTTCTTCTGCTACTACGCGATGATTCAGCCGCATGCCGAGATGTTCGCTCCGGAAGAGTACATGGTCAAGTATCGTGGGAAGTTCTTGCCGGAGAGTGCCTACAAGGGTACCGATGGCGGTCCCAACTATCGCAAAGGTGGCTATGGTTCACAGCCGGAAAGCCACGCCGCCTTTGCTGCGATGGTGAGTGTCATGGACGACGATATTGGTGAACTCATCGCAAAATTGGAAGAGCTGGGTATTGCCGACAACACGCTGGTCATCTTCTCCTCCGATAATGGCCCTCACCAAGAAGGCGGGCATGATCCGGATTACTTCAACTCCAACGGCCTAGGACGCGGTCACAAACGCGATCTCTACGAGGGCGGCATTCACGTGCCGATGATCGCTAACTGGGCAGGAAAAATCGAAGCCGCCAGTGAGACGGCTCACCTGAGTGCATTCTGGGACGTATTGCCTACCATTGCGGATCTCGTTGGCGTAGCCCCGCCGCACGATTGCGACGGTGTTTCCTTTTTGCCGACGCTCTTGGGCAAAGAGGGCCAGACGGCTTCAGAATACTTGTACTGGGAATTCCACGAAAGGAAGGGCCGCGAGGCCATCCGCTGGGGCGATTGGAAGGGAGTGCGTTACAACGTGGATCAAGACCCAAATTCACGCCTGGAGCTTTACAACCTTAGGAACGACCCGTCAGAAAACAGCAACATTGCGACTGGCTATCCCGAGGTCGTCGAGAAGCTCGACAGGTTCATCCAGGAGGCTCACAGCGAGTCGCCTGTAGAGCGTTTCCAGTGGCAGGGTGAGCGCAGAGGTATGCAGGGTGCCGAAGCGAAACGGAAGTGATAGCACGAGTGATTCCCAGCGTGAATGACCTTCTTATGTCCGCCTGTTTTGCCTACTCTCCGCTGCCGCGTAGCAGCTGCTTTCCAGTGGCTATTTCTCGCTGAAACGAGGCTACCGCAAGCCATGCTTGCGCGACCGTACCGCCATGGAAGGGCACAACCTGCGATGAGAAGCTTACTTTTTCTACTACTTCTCTCAGCCCTCTTCACTGAAGCGTCAGCATTGCATGCTGCGGAAGAATTCGAGGGAAGTCCCGCCGTCGCACAGGCAGACCAGCCCGTACCGACCCCTGAGGAGCCCAGCGCAGACGAGCCTCTTGCATTCACCGCTGAAGGAATAAGTGAGTCTCTCAAGGAACTTAAGGCAAAAGCAATCGAGGCTGACAAGCTCAGCGAGGAAACTCGAACTGAAGTCGCCGAGCTTTGCGACAAAGCACTGGCGAAGATTGCGGAAAAAGAAAAACTCGAAGCGGCCGCCGCCGCGTTACAAAAGGAACTTGACGAGGCAGGCGAAAAGTTAGAGAGCCTGCAAAAAGAGTCTTCCGAAATACACGCCGAACCCAGTGATCTCGCCCAACTGAACGCGGAAGAACTCCGCGGCAAACTCTCTGCTGCTGATCTCCAAGTCAGCAGTGCGCGGGAGAAAGTTCAAAAAGTCGCCGCCGAAATCGAACGGCGCGCAGCTCGTCGCTTGGTACTTCCCGACTTGCTAGCGAAGTGTCGCGAACAGCTAGACAAGAACGTACCAGTTCAGAAAGAGGCTGCTGCAAGTGTCCCCCCCTTGTTGAAACAAGCTCGGGGTTTATATCAAGCAGCACGTCTTAGCTTTTTGCAACAGGAACTGCAATGGCTTGAGCAAGAGAACCGCACCTATGAAGCAACCGGTCGACTTTCGTTGGCTAAACGCGATGCGGCCGAGAAACAATTGCAACTAGCTAGCGAGCAACTCAAGCACGTTCAGGAGCTCAATGCGAAGTCCCAGCGGATCGAGGCAAAGCGTCAGGCGACCGAGGCTCGCCGTACGGCTGTTAATGCCCACCCGGCTGTCAAGGAAGCGGCTACACTCAATGCGGTGCTTGCCGAGAAGAATCAAACGCTGGTCAGGCGCATGCAACTGGTTGCGAAACGCATCGCAGCTGCTCGTGAACTGGGCCAAACCATGAAGCGGCGACTCGGCGACGTCAAGAAGCAGGCCGAGTTTGCCGAGAATTCGCCAGCCATTGGCGTCATGTTGAGAAGCCAACAGGATCAAATGCCGGAGCTGGGATCACTGCGTGAACGGCTCAGGACTCGTCCCTTGGAAATATCCCAGTTAAGCCTCGATGTCTACGAATGGGAAGTTCAGCGCAATAGAGCACTCAACGTCGACAAGGCCGTCGAAGAGGCGGTTGTGGCATTCGAGGCATCCTCCTCGGATACGCTTCCAGAAGAAGTCATTGCCGAGTTACGCCTAGTGCTCAATAGCCGGGTAGAGATTCTCGCCGAACTCTTCAGCAATTCTGGAGACTGCGTAACAGATTTGGAAAAAGTGAATACCGAAGAAGCAAAAGTAGTCAAGGTTACCGAGGAACTGCAAAGCTTCATTGCGGAGCAAGTTCTGTGGGTTCGTAGCGCTCCGACACTTTCCCTCGAAGACGTTGACTTCACGAACACCTTCTGGAGCAGTGTCCCCGGGCGGCTCAACCAAACCAAACAGCTCGTTGCAAATCTACTGGCTGACGCTAAGCAAAATTCTCACTGGTGGGCGATGGCGACCTGCGTCACACTGGTCTTACTAGTCGGAAGGAGAAAAGTTCGAAGTATTCTCCGAGCCAATGGAGAATTGGCCGCCAAACCAAGCGCCACGCTCTTCCGACCGACGATTGTCGCGTCGCTGGCAACACTATTCCTTGCCGCGACAGTTCCGGTTGTCTGCGGATTCATAGGTTGGCGACTGTGCCGCACGAGTGATGGCTTCGCGTGTGCTGCGGGTTGGTCGCTGGTCTGGTTTGCCGCAGCCTATGCCATGCTGAACCTAGTAAGGCATGCCTCGCGTAGCAGCGGCCTGGGGACCAATCACTTTGGTTGGGACGCAAGGGCTCTGTCTGCCATTCGCCACTCAATGCGATCACTCGAGCTCATTGCCCTGCCACTGCTGGCGATTGCAGTGGGAGTTGAGATCGCTGGAGACGAACAAACCATCAACTCGATCGGACGGTTATCGCTTATCTCAGCGTTGGTCGTGATCGGTGTCATTTGTTTTCGCTTGCTTCGCCCACGCGGACCGCTGGCTTCAAGCTTGGCCTCGACCAGTAAAAACTCTTGGCGAACGCGATTTGTTTCCCTGATCCCACCGCTGGCGACTTTGGCAATCCTCGGATTGTTGGCCGCAACGATCTCCGGCTACCACTACACGGCCATGCAGTTGACACGGCGTGTGTTTGGCTCTTGTGTGTTTGTCTTCGCTTTCCTAGCACTCCGATCTTTGTTGATGCGATGGTTGTTGGTCTCGTACCGACGCGTCGCAATCCAGCAGGCAAGAGCCAAGCGCAAGGCTTTGTTAGAGGCACAGGAAAGCAAGACCGCCGACCAGAAAGCTGTCGAAGTAGAAACGCACTTTAATCTGGGCGATATCAACCAACAGGCACGCAATCTAGTTGGAGTTGGAGTCGGGTTGGCTTTTGCGTTTACGATGCTCTGGAATTGGAGCGAGGTGCTGCCGGCACTCGGCGTTCTTGACCATGTTGAATTGTGGACCAGCGGTCTCGCACCCAGCGATTCCGATGTCGGTACGGTGTTTGTCACGCTTGCTGACGTTCTACTCGCGTTCGGCATCTTTGGGTTTACTTGGTTCGCCGGGCGCAACCTACCTGGCCTCCTTGAAATCGCCGTGCTGCAGAAACTGCCACTCGACGCAGGAGCACGCTACGCGGCAAGTTCTGTGACACGCTACATGATCATGGTCGTTGGTATCGCACTAGGCGTGAGACAACTGGGCGTAGGTTGGCAGAGCGTCCAGTGGCTCGTTGCAGCGATGACGGTTGGTCTAGGTTTTGGCCTGCAAGAGATTTTCGCCAACTTTGTGTCAGGCATCATCTTGTTGTTCGAGCGTCCGGCACGCGTGGGCGATACTGTGACTATCGGCGAGATCACTGGCACGGTAACGAAGATTCGCATTCGCGCGACTACTATCGTCGATTGGGACAACAAAGAACTAATCGTCCCCAACAAGGATTTCATCACTGGCAACTTGGTGAATTGGACCTTAACAACCCCCAGCCTAAGGCTAATTGTAAAGGTAGGGATCGCCTACGGCAGTGACACACGGCTGGCTACGAAACTACTTTACCAAGTCGCCACGGAGAATCCCAACGTGCTGGCTTCGCCCGAGCCGTTCGTGATGTTCGATGCGTTTGGTGAGAGCAGCTTAAACTTTGAGCTGCGAGTTTTCGTGAACGATTTGACAATGTACCGTCGTCTGAAACACGATTTACATCTACTGATCGACGATCTATTCAAGCAGCACAATATCGAGATTGCCTTCCCTCAGTGCGATCTGCATTTAAAAACCCTGCCTGCGGCGGCTCACAAAATCTTTGCTGGTGCAACCGAAACGCACGCTCAGGACCCCGAGAACATTGCCGCATAGGACCTACGCCAAGCGCCCTCTGCCCCTCAGCTCGATCAACCCTCCCCGGCCGCTACCGCGTCCGACCCTCCCAGGGGGAGGGTCGGACTTGGACTCACAGCTTCTGCGGGCGAAACCCCTCCCTTTGGGAGGGTTGGCCTCTCGGGGCCGGGGAGGGTTGATTGACAAGGCACGTGCCGAACCACGTCCGTAAGCGTCCAACTGGTCTTACGCGGCCAGTTTCTCGGCAGGAATCCGTGTTGTTACCCGCAATCGGCATTGCTTGTTAGAATGAAAGGTAGAGAAGTTGCGCCAATTGTGTACCACTTATCCCACGGAACAGAGCCATTACTATTTCAGATTCTACGCCTGTGTGCAGATGGTCCCGTTGCGCCTTGCTGCTTATCGGCAGCGGCCTCCTTGCAGCCGCTTCTGCGCGTCCCGCTTCAGCCACCGATATCGTACTCTCCGATTTCAATAGCACAGGTTTTAACTACACGTTTAGCGGCTTCAGTCAGTCGATCGGGGCAACCTCGGTAACACTTTCTGATCCCGTGGACGACATCGGCGGCGCTGGTCTCAACCTGAGCTCACCGCTAGATCTCTCCTCCTTTGCCGATGGCCGAATCGTGGTCGACATGTTCACCAACCCGGGGAACTCCGGCGATCAATTCCTGGTGGAACTCGTCGACTCCGCGGGCATCACGGGCAAGTGGGGTTTCGACTCCTCATCGCTGGGAACAGGAACCCCCGGGACGCTGGTTGCTTCGACCACACTTGCCAATCCCACGAGTTCCGTCGGTAACTTCCAGCAATTTGATTTTACAAACGTCACAAAGTTCCAGGTACTCGGGACGTACGGTTCGTTAGCTCCATTTGACATGAGCTTCGACCGCGTTCTGATTTCCGACACTGTAACTGCTCCCCCGGCCTACGCGGGCGCGGAACCGGACGCCCCTTGGCGAGCTGTGGCCGATGCACGGATCGCCGCCAATCGCATGGACAATATCCAAGTGAATGTGAAGGATGCGCTGGGTAATACGCTCTCTGGCGCAAACGTCTCCGTCGAGATGACAGAGCACGAGTTCGGCTTCGGATCGGCCGTCGTGGGATTCCGGTTACGCGACAACAATCCAAGTTACGCTACCTACAAACAGAAAACAGCCGAGCTGTTTAACATCGCGACGCTCGAAAACAATCTCAAATGGCCACCCTGGGATGGGGAGTGGGGAAACCTCTACTCGCAGACCGGTGCGCAGGACGCCGTAAATTGGCTCGCTAGCAATAGCATTGATGTCCGGGGGCATACCATGGTGTGGCCTGGCTACGACGTACTTCCTAACTCAATTCAAAATCTACTCGATCAAGCTCCCCTGAACGCTGCTCAGCAGACTCAGCTCCGTAACGCCGTTTCAGCACACATTGCCGATGTGGGGGGCGCCTTTGCCGGCCAGCTTTCCGCGTGGGATGTGATTAACGAGGTGCGCGTCCACCACGACATCATGGACAATCTACCCGAAGGCGATGCGGTCATGATTGATTGGTTCACCCAAGCAATGGCGGCTGACCCAGCGGCTAAGCTTTTCTTAAATGACTACGGGATACTTGACTCAAGCGGAGCGACCAACACCGCCAACCAGCAGTTGTATTTCGATACGCTTGAATATCTCCAAAACAATGGTGCACCAATCGATGGAGTTGGCTTCCAGGCGCACTTTGCAGTGGACGACACGACACTCAACAACGATCTCACCGGACCCGAACAACTTTGGACAATTTTCGACCGCTTCGAGCAATTGGGCCTCGACATGCAGATTACTGAGTTCGACATCAATACCACGAACCAGCAGTTGCAGGCAGACTACACACGCGACTTCTTAACAGCCGTATTCGCCCATGAGGGAATGGACGACTTCGTCATGTGGGGCTTCTGGGAAGGCGCTCATTGGAGACCCAACGCCGCGATGTTCAACCAAGATTGGTCAATCAAGCCCAACGGGCAGGCGTTCCTCGATTTAGTATACGACGAATGGTGGACCGACGAAGATTTGATCGCGGCTGATGGCTCGATCAATCTTGACGGTTTCAAAGGAGAGTACGAAGTCACGATCATGCTCAACGGCCAAGAACAGACTGTCACCGCGACGCTCACCGAGGGGGGCTTAGTGCTCGACGTAGCCCTCTCGCTACTCAGTGCGGACTTCGACGGCAACGGCGATGTTGATGCTGCCGATCTGGCTACCTGGCAAGGCAACTACGCTACTGCAAGCGGCGCCATCCAGCCTCAGGGCGATGCCGATGGAAACACAAGCATCAACGGGCTCGATTTTCTCACGTGGCAAACCCAGTACGGCGACAGCGCAGGGGCTCTCTCTAATGCCGTACCTGAGCCGTCGGGGCTCTTGCTGGGTCTATTAGTCGTTGGTGCCATGGGACGAAGCCGTCGGCTGAGTACGCCCTACTAGCGATGCCCCAAACCACTTCGCCGAAACCTATTTGGCAAATCCATTAGGAACACGCGACTAACTGAATAACTTTCAATTCAGACCTGGCGTCGTAAGTTACTTCTGCATATAGGGTTGCGGAACAACAGTTGTCGGCAGTTAGCTATCAGGACCTGGCAATGGACCATCGTGTGGAAATCACATCCTACTTGTGTTAGAACCCTGTAAGGAAGATTAGTGGCAGGGCCAGTTTTCATGAGATACACCCGCAGCAAGGGGTGGACTTTGGGCCCAGCCGACCTACGCGGAACAGGGTTGGGCAAGACGACGCGACGGGTCACCGAGAAAAACTTTTATTCTCAAGGATGAGAAGCTTCTTTTCTTATGCGATTCTGCGCTAGAAGCTTTCCAAGACCACGATCTCAGCGTTTGCTCTACGATTGATTTGGTAGACGCAAGAGACTTGGCTGTTAGCCGAAATTTCGTTGATAACAGTCAGGTTTTGTGCTGATTTTCAGCCTAGTCACCCAACCTTGATTGTCTCATGAATCTACAAACGCAATCTCCCAAAGCGCCGCAATCCACCCACTGCATTCTTGGCTCTAGTACTGAAACCAAGCAGCTTCGAGCGGATATAACGCGAGCGGCTCCATTTGACTCCAATGTATTGATCACAGGACCTAGCGGCTCTGGCAAAGAGCTGGTAGCTCGAGCAGTACACTCACAAAGTGCCAGGGCAGCAGAGCCTTTTGTTCCAGTTGATTGCGCCTCATTAGTTGGCGAGCTGATGGCTAGTCAGCTTTTCGGGCATGTCGAAGGTGCTTTCACGGGCGCGACATTCACTGCACTAGGCTGCTTTCGTGCGGCCAACAAGGGCACTTTATTTCTCGACGAAATTGGCGAGCTAGAACTGTCGCTGCAAGCACGTCTACTTCGCACTCTGCAAGAACGAATCGTTTCACCCGTGGGTAGCCACGAGGGGGTTCCCGTTGATGTTCGCATCGTGGCTGCCACGAATCGCGACTTGGCACAAGAAGTCGCAGCTGGCCGATTTCGCGAGGATCTCTATTATCGACTCAACGTCGTATCTATTGTGACGAGCCCACTTCACGAGCGTCGTGACGACATCCCTGAGATATCGCAATGTTTTTTGGAATTGCTTGCCCAACAAGGCATGCCGCGATGCGTGATTTCGCCGGGTGCCCTAGAAGCCCTGCAAGAGTTCTCCTGGCCGGGTAACGTTCGGCAACTAAAAAACGTGCTTGAGCAGGCGGTTATTGCCAGTGATACCGAGTTGCTCACACGCTCAAATCTCCAATGCCTTCTCACCCAAGCAGATTGTACAGAAATTCCGCAACACGAGTGTGGCAGGGTTTCCTCGTCGATGGTTGCGGACTCAGCTAGCGATACCTCCGAGACTGGTTGGACCACCCTGGCCCAGTTGGAGCGAGATCATTTACTGTCTACCCTTGAGCACACCTACTACAACCAGAGTGCGGCAGCGAGGCTGCTAGGCATCAGTCGTCAGTCGCTGATTCGCCTGATAAAAAAGTTTGAGCTAACAATCCCAGATTTACCTGGCAAGCTACCACGAGCTAAGTAGAGCCCCCACCAACACGATCATCCATAACGCCGTCGCCTCCGTTGAAGCTATGATTTGATTCGAGGCTCACGCATCTCGCTGCCTTTGCGTGACAGGTACACTCCGCGCACTTCTGCGCACTTTTTGCATCCCTTTAGAAGCGACATCGCGTTACTGCGCAGTCAATGCTTGTCCGAAAGCGGACACTTCTGTAGCTGCGCACGATAAGTTGGCATTCGGAAATCGGACTGTTCTGTCGCATCGCCGGACAAGGCATTGTGTGGAACCATCCTACCGATTCGCGCGCCAGTGCCACTCGCTTTTTTCTTCCTGTTCTCTCTACAGGACTTAGGTCGATCGGCGCACTGAATGTCGCAGGTTTGGTCCAGGCTTTGCGATTGCTGTCTGCCGAAAGATGTCACAGCGTTCGCTGCGGTTGAACTGCACCACAAGATTCACCGGCTTCAGAATTCGCTGAAACAGTCAATACTCACTTCGCTTCCGAGTGATCTCATGCCAACCACAACGTCTGCCACTACCGACATACGGGTAGTCGATCCGCGCCCAGACGACTACTCGCAACTGGCTGCCGAGTTGGCGGCTAGTGAAGTTCGTATCCATATCGCCACCAGCGGCGAAGAAGCCCTGCGCCTGCCGGCGATGACTGGTGTGGGGCTATGGTTGATAAACTTCAAACTTCCCGACATGACCGGCGTCGAGCTGCTCTCGCAGATTTGCGAGCGGGATAGGAACTCCGCTTGCGTTCTCATTAGCGATATCTATTCCGCCGCTGACGAAATACAAGCCCGTCATGCGGGCGCGACTCTCTACGGCTGCAAGCCTCCTCAAGCCGCTTGGTTCAGCGCTATGCCAGCGTTGCAACGTCTCGATCAACGCGACCACCTCGCCCATGGTCCACCTCGACCTCGGGCATCTTCAGCTAGGATTTCCACGCCCATCGTAGACGCGGCTGTACGAAGCAAACCAGATTCCTGACTGCCACCTACACACTGCGACTTTCTACCAACCCACTTTTCCGACTCTCAGGAGCATTCCCATGGTCAATTTCATCAATCCAAAGTCAGACGCGCTGTTAGATGCCTACGAAGATGTCGAGCACTTCGAGCGGATTCGTTGCAATCGAGAAGGCGTGATGCCTGTCTCGCGCACTCGTGCGGCAGCAAAGGGTCGGCGGCGCAATAAACCGCCTAGGCGAACCCACCGTGCTCCGCAGCATTGTCATGGCGTCAAGTATCGCCACAACCATCGCTGGATGCGCGGAACTGAATAAGCTACCCGTCGCTTCATCCCAATGGCGCAAGTAACAACCTCACCCTATCAGGAAATGATCTCATGAAAACGTGCATCTCTAGAGGCTCACCCTTCTACCTAATCCTATTTGCATTGTCCTCCCCAGTATTGGCGTTGCCTACGCAGGTCGTGCATTTCGACACGCCGGATTGTGATCCGCTGCTAATTCCCATGAACGTCGATGAACTTGGGGACGTATCGATTTTTCCGTCGGACGAAGCATTGACGTCCGGCGACCTAGGCCAATCGACTATCGTGCCCTGCCCACCCAAGCATCTGGGCGGTCCCAATGCGATGATCGATATCCGTAATCTTTCCGGCCGATCTTGGTCGGAAGTCTGGTACGTCGCCAGCCCGGGTACTTCGATCAGCAACTACGATGGTGAAGCGAACGATTCGGCTTTTTCGCCACTGCGAGAGGCGTTTCGCATCGACAATCTCGTCGCAGATCCAGGTGGATCGCATCATCCGCTCCTCTTTGAGAGTATGAATCCCGACGGCATTTGGGAGCCCTTCGAGTCGTGGCAGTTTGTGCTACAGGACTACGTGAACTCTTCCGGACTGCCGCCAAACGCAATCAACTCGCTTGGTGTTGGCAACGCATCATCGCCTGACGCTTCGGGAGCAATCACGTCTTCCGGCAGCATCATTGCCATCGAGCTCATTCCCGAGCCGGCAAGCATCGCGCTACTTCTCATGGGCCTAGTCGGGATTGGTACAGCTCGCCGTCATGCAGTCTGACTATCCGCACAAGCCACGATTTAAATCACCTCAGTAAATCTAAACCCTCATTTTCTTTGAGAGGATCGAACTCATGAAGCTTCACACACTCGCTTTGTCCACACTATTGACACTTGCTTTGACTTCTTTCGGCAGTACGCTGTCGGCCGCCATCCTTACCGGCTCTGGCGGCAACTTGCCGATTCCCGTCCCCAACCCCGCCTGGCCACCGGGGCAAGCCCCGCTGCAGGTCTCCTTTGGGCCTGGGTTCACAGGAGCCTGGGGAGCGGGAGTTCATCCCAACTGGCTGGGAGGTTTTGTCGCCAACGGTCCCATTCCCAGCGCCTTTAACACGGGCACCATTCGATACGACTTCACAACGCTTCCGTTGGGTTATTTGCCGTCCGGCACATTTATGATTTTCGGTGATGTGGATGGTGGTTCGACACTGGCGGAGCGTTTCGACCTCCGGGCTTTCGACTCTGCCAATGCTCCAATCACGACCGAATGGTTGGGAGCAACAACCGGGCCCAACACGGTTCACGCCATCACCGGTACGGGCACGGGAACCGCGGGCGCCATCGTGCCAGGCAACATGCCAGGCTGGGATTGGAACGGCATCAACCCCAATACCTACCGCGTCGCTGGCTCAACGTTTGGCGGCAATCCCAGTGTGGCAGTCGCCCTGGTAACCAACCAGCCGATCTACCGACTGCAACTCAACAAGCCCTTTACACACTACGGCTTCGGCCTGCAGGCCCCTCTAGTGCCAGAACCTAGCAGTATTCTGCTCACGCTAACAACTGGCATCGGTGGCGTTGCAACTCGCCGGCGACGGAGTTTGTAAATATGTGGCAGGCGAAGGAGGGGGGCTCGCACCCCTCCGACCGCAGATCGCGACTTTGGCCCAACTTCGATTTGATCTCACACTACATTTACCACTTATTTCCTCTGGAGAAGTCTCATGTCTACACAAAAACTTGCTACCTCACTGTTGTCGCTCGCTGCAGTCTTCGCTGTCACATCACAGGCCTCAGCGGTGCCAACACCGATGATTCACATCGATACGCCGGGCGACTGTGACCCACTGTTCATCCCGGATGATGTCCACGAAATCGGCGACATGATCGAGTTCCCCACTGACGAGTCGCTATTCTCGACCGATCAAGGACCAACCTCACTGGCGCCGTGTCCTCTTCAGGACGACCCGAGCGTTCTCAATCGAGTTGTCGAAATAAGAAACACCTCAGGAATCGACTGGCATGAAGTATGGTACGTCGCCGACGAGGAAACGACCATCACGAACTACGACGGTGAAGCCAATCACGGCATACCCGGCCTGGCGCCCGCGCATGAAGCGTTTCGGCTAGACCACAAAGTTTCCGACCCCGCCGGAAGTCACCATCCGTTGATTTTCGAGAGCATGACGTTCGATGGCATTTGGGCAGCGGGCGAGGTCTGGCGATTCATTCTGCAGGACTACTCCAACACCCTGGGACTTCCCGCCAACGCGATCTCTTCCATTGGCGTTGGTAGTGTGTCGAGTACTCCCGCGACAGGAATCATCGATTCCTCTGGCAGCATCATCGCTGTAACAGCAACCATTCCAGAACCCCTAAGCGGTACGCTACTACTGTTCGGCTTCGTCGGACTTGGCGTCACAGTGCGCCGTCGCTAGTCGCTTACCTGATTAGCGGACTAAACCCTCTCCACAATTTGTAACAACAAGCTTTTTCGAAAGAAGAACAATGAACATCAAACGCATAGTTTTCCCGAGCTTCGTGCTCGCCGTATTGGCAGGAGGCAGGGTCGTCCAGGCGGGCGAGATTAGCGGCTTCACTTGGTCGTCGGGGGTGGCATCGGTGGCAGGAGTCTCGATCTCGCCGCCTCCGTTTCCTGGCAACGATGATGTTATCGGGGACTCAGGAAACGTGCAGGTCGTCGCTCAAAAACATTACACGGGTATCGGTCCTGTGGATATCCAGTTCGACGTTTTCACGGCAACGCCCCCTGGGGGAACGACTGAATACTTGTTCCAAGAAGGCGTAGATAACAGCACGCCGTTCGACTGGTCTGGCTACCGTATTGAGCTTGGCTTCGGGATGGGAGCAGGGTTTGTGCCATCGACACCCGGTGATGGGCTTGATTTTGACGCACCCGATTTCAGCTCGCCGCCCGATTTCAGCACCTTCTTTAGCACCCTCGATGTGTGGACCGAAGACGTCATCCAAGTGAGCGGCGGCTTACATCCCAACGGCGGCGGTTACAGTCTTCCCCCGTACGAGTTCACGATCGACGTCCCCGATGGCATCACGTCGTTCACGCTGCGTCAGTCGCCGATTGCCGCTGTACCCGAACCTACATCACTCGCACTCTTGGCAGCTTGCGGACTGATTGCATTCCCTCGTCGCAGACGAAGTCAATGAACTATTGCACCTGGAGCACTACCATGAAAACTCGCCATTCAATTTTGATTGCCGTTGTCTTATCGATTTCCAGCACCCTACTAGTCCACCGTAGTGCTCATGCAGCGTTAGCTACGTTTGACACACTGACCGAAGGCAACCAAGGGGCAACGCTAACCGACGGCGGAATTAACTTTTACGATCCGGTATTTACATCAGGGGGATCGACCGTATTCATGGCCGAACAAGCGGATGCTACCCTCAGTGGGCCGTTTTTTTCGCCCAACAATGTTCTCGGACAAGGCGGATTTGCGCCGGGTTCGGGAGCCGGATTCCCCATCATTGGCGCCTTCAAGATGAACACGGGCAACGTGGAAACTTCGATCAGCGTCGAATGGTTCACGCTCGTTTCCCCAAATACGGCTGGCAACTCAATTCACCTCGACATCTCACTTGGCGGGACCGTCGTTGGCGGAACGTCGATGGTGTTGTCTGGCTCGGGCATCCAGCACCACACACTCGCCTTGAGTGGCACGCCCTTTGACGAAGCAAGAATCTATGGAACGGGAAGCTTCCAAAACGGCGCGTTTCCAGGATTGTTTGACAACATTCGCATTGAGGCTATTCCTGAACCGACTTCGTTCGCGATTCTAGCCATTGGCGGAATCGCTCTCTTCACCACATCGCATCGTAAATCACGTCAGCAATAAGGATTCCACCTATGAACACCCAACCTCTCAAGATCGCATTAATCCTCGGCTCCGCTTGGCTTCTTGCTTCAACGGTAGCCTTTGCCCAAGGGACGGCTTCGTCGCCGTCGACGGTGCACGAAGTCGATCCGAGCACCAACACTGTCTGGATAGGGGGACCGAACGATCTTATCAATGGACCCGCGCCCTATCCCATCGATCTCGACGCGAGCGGAGGACCTTGGAGAAAGCAGATATATAGTGGCCCCATCGCTGGGTCGGGCGGTGGCATACTCTTTCGAGAAACCATCCTCAATGCCGGCACCGAACCGTGGACCGACTGGCACGAAATCAACGTAAATCTCGGTTCGCAAGTAGGCATCTGGGGCACGAGTAGCGTCACGGACTTACGGATCAATGGAACGTCTATCGGGTTTACAACCTCGGTAACGGGAACCATGATCCTTGATGTCGATAGCTTTTCGCAACCGGTACTCCCCGGTGACGTTCTGGAGATCGACAAGCAATTCGCACTGACGACAGCCCTCTTCTCTCCACCGAACACGCTGCTCTACACATTGTTAGAGTTCCCCACCAGTACGATTCCCGAACCAACTACACTTGTGCTACTCGCCGTTTGTGGCGTTGCCCTTTCCGGCACACGACGTCGCTAACCCAACTCATTCACCCATCAGACTCCCTTACCATCCGACCACAATCCAAGAGCCCCCTGTCATGCAACGTTTATTCCTTATTGCCTCCTTCGTCTACTTGCTCGCATTCACTACCAACGCGTCTGCCGCCATCGTTCCCACCCACGACGCCACGATCGTCGCCAATGGCGACGCGCCCGACGACGGCATGAATCTCACACTCGACACCAGCACTAACCGCGAGTGGCTCGACCTAACGCTTTCTGATGGCATGTCGTTCAACTCGGTGGCCGCACAACTTGGACCGGGAGCAGTTTTCGAAGGTTTTCAGATTGCATCGACACCCGAGGCTGTCCAGTTTCTACAGAACCTAGGTCTCTCGACGACCTTGTTTCCGGGGATGACCGATCTTGCCGACGGGGGCACAGCAGCAGCGGCCGCGATCGGTTTACTCGGTGAGAGCGGCCTAGTCGGCGGAGTCAGCTTCAGTCAGGCCACCACAAGCGAAGCATGGCCCGGCCCAGGCAACCAACGCGTCATCGCGATTCGCAACAACGGTGTCACCTCGACTATCCAAGCCGGCGGAGTCGGCTCGGCAACCGCCGGTGCACAGATCGGCCACTTCCTCTACCGATCGACCGTTCCCGAGCCCGCCTCTGTCGCCCTGTTCGCTTCATGCGGATTCGCATTACTTGCGTCACGACGTCGCAATCCTCTCTCGTAGCCGCATCACTTTTACATAACCAGCAGCACTCTTAACTAATACTCCAAGATCTGTATTGATTCGTTGCGCGCTCAATTCGGTTTTTCACCGACGATCTACCCGTATGACCAGCATCACCGCATCCGCACAGCGTCAGTCTGCAAATACGAAGGCAACTTATTCCCCCGACCAACTCGAGCGAATCCTAAACCGGCAGGCGTGAAGCCCTGGCCGCGACTGTTCCAGAACCTACGGACCAGCTGAGAAACGGAGCTAGCGAACTACTTCCCGTTGCACGTTGTGACCGAATGGCTAGGGAATACGCCCCGAGTGGCCGACAAGCATTATCTGCAAACCACAGACGCCCATGATGAGCCAGCAGCCACCACTACCCACGATGGCTCTGGAGGTGGTGCAACAGGTGGTGCGGTCAGCGTCGGTCAGCGGTTGAATCGCACCGACAGTTACACCACCTCGACTCTACAAAACACGAAAAAAGCGGTAATACTCGGGGAAAGTACTACCGCTTCAGCTCCCCCGGTAGGACTCGAACCTACGACTTAGTGGTTAACAGCCACTCGCTCTACCAACTGAGCTACAGGGGAATGGGTGGCAAACTCTCAGACGTTGCCAGCGATCCCCAGTTTATTCACTGGAGACGGTACCAGCAAGAGGGGAGGGGGTTTCGAGGGGTGGGGTTCGTGGAAGCGGACAAACTTTCCCCCTGCTGCCACTCTCGAATCCCTTCGACTGGAGAGGTTAGCATCAGGATACTGAGTAGCAAACTATCCCGGATTATGATGATTAGGGCAATCTCAATCGCTACAAACAGAACGATCGTCCACCGCCACCCGAAGTATCTGGCCACAATCCAACCCAAAATGCAACAGACAATGTCGCCCAGGCTGTTGATGAGGGCATCGCCCCGATATCCGACTGCGACGGTTGCCGTGCGGTAGCGGTCGATGACAAGGGGCGTGTTTTCGAGCACTTCCCAACCTGCTTCAATCAGGACCGTAAGGGTAAGCTGCCACGAGACCGCCCGCGTAGAAGCTGTCCATTTCTCGAAGATCCAGCCGATGAAGAGGCAGAGTACCAGACCATGCTGGAAATGGGTAATGCTGTAGGGATCAGTGAAGTGCTGCGAAGTGTGCGAGCCAGCTGCGTCGCTGATCCAGAAAAGGAGGCTGCCACAATGACAAAACAAGGGCTGCCCAAGCCAAAGTAGGACGCAGAGAGCGACTGCCACAATCAGTAGACTGGGACCGAGGACCCAGTTGGTCGAACGGGGCGCATTCGGTAGGTCGGCTGCACGGTTTTGGGATGTTCGTTTTCCCCTATTAAGCACGTGCGCGCACCGCTTGCCGACTTAGACGCAGAGACGTTCCGCCTGGTAAAGCCTGCTACCCACCTGGAGTGGTTTCGTCTCCGCGGCGCTTCTCGATGGTCAAGCAGTTGCCGTGCTCGTTGTACTCGCAGATCGTCATGTAGGCCTTGATCAGGGCTAGTCCCCTACCACCGGGGACTTCTAGACGGTCATTGTCGCGGCAGTCGGGCACGTCTTTGGGGCAAAACCCAGGACCCTCGTCGCATACCTGGGCCCAGAAGACGTCCTCGCTTAGGCGACATTCGACTTCTACGCGTTTGCTGTCATCCTGTTTGTTGCCGTGTCGAATGGCGTTGCTAATCGACTCTTCCAGTGCCATGTGAATCGCAAATAAATCCGGCTGAGTTGGCCAGCCTAGCGACTCAAGTTCCGTGAGTACCGATTGCACGAACTCTTGATAGCTATCAAGAGAGCTTGGTAGTGACTCTTTGAATACGCTTGGGCTGGGGTCCGCTGACATACGGTTGACGCAATCAGGAGGCGACACGGAAGGAGAAGTTCGAAACAGTTTCGATTACAACACGGCAAGCCCATCGGCTTCGGTATCTTTGATCTCGAACAGCTTGTCGAGATTAGTGATAGCAAAAACTTGGAATATCTCTGGTGAGATATTGGTGAGGATCAGCCTCGACCCAGCACGCTTGGCTTTCTTATCAAAAGTGATGAGTTTACCCAGCGCCGCACTGGAGAGGAACTCGATATCGGAGAAGTTGAGCACCAACTTCTTTCTATCGTCCTGCTCGATGAGATCGAAGAGCTCGGCGCCCAGTTCCTGAATCGACTCTGGGTCGATGATTTTTGAGTCTTTGAATCGCACGACGGTGACTGATGCCGACTCGCTAACATCGATACGTTTGGTGTTTGTCATAATTCGCTTCTAAGCTTGCCTTGGACTTTGTTTGGTGGGCAGATTCCTGCCAGTCAATACTACCGACACGGATCCGACGACATCCATCATAGCGAACATGGAGATCTACGGCGAGGATGCCATTGGGAGATTCAGGGCAACTGAAAAGTCAATATTGGGCGTGATTGTAGGTGACTATGCCGTTCTCTTGCACAGAATGCCCGTCAGTAAGCCCGACTCTCAGTGCTCTGGCCTAACGGCAGTCGCCTTGTAGACAGCCCTTGAGATCAAAACATGGTTCTTGCCGGAGTACTCGGTGATCGTTCCGCTGACGCTCCACCACATGTCCTCAGGCTTGTCGGCCGCTTGGAGAGTTGCCACGATTCGTTCGAGATTTAGATTAGCTAGGCTGCCCAGTACATGCCCTTGCTCAGTGCGAAAAGTCGCTGACTGGCTCTTGAGTTCGAAATGTCCCAACCAACCCTCGATACGAGTCCCTTCGCGCAGCCGACGCTTGCCCGACTTGCTGGCGAATCCCGAATCTTCGCTGTGAACGACGCTGCCGGATGCCTTGGGACTCAATCCCGTACGCCCCTGCACTTGTGGAAGAAACGTCGCGAGCAGCGTCAAACAGCACACGCTCAGGATTAGGCCATCGGGGCGCTGGAAGAATCGAGTGTGATGTGGCATGTTGGGACAACTTCTGCGGGAGAAATTCTGCTAGGCAGAGGACTTGGAGCAAAGCAGGTAGGTAGGGCGCCAACTACGGCTTACGCATCGCGAGGCTTTGCAATACAAAAACCGACCCCACGGAGAGCGTACACCAGCCGAGCCAAACCGGTGGGTGAATGACCTTCTGCGGCGTAGCACCCAAGTCACTCGCCAGGCCGTACAACGAGGCATCGGCGTCCGTGGCGGTGTTTTCTGCCAGGAATTGGGTCGTCTCGCGATTCAGGACGTATTCCGTGACCATGCGGAACTGGAGGCCCAGGAGCAATAAGAAGATGCCGATGAAGAACCATTGATTGCGATTGAATTCCACGCTGCGAACCTTCGATGCAAACAGGAGACTCAGGCCACTGGCGCCTCCTGCGCACGGCAAAGCTCCGCACATCCTGTGCGTCGCTACAAGTAGTTATCGAAAGAATCCGAACCTGCAGTACACGCTCACTCAGCAAGTGAGCAATGCGCCTGTATTGCGGCAGAGGTGGATAGTAGCGATTGCGACAAGTAGACGATTGCGACGCTTAGAACGGTTCCTGCGGAGCGTCGCGTGCATTCAGCTGTATTGCTCAGCGTCCATTCTGGGGACTACCCAACAGCCGGTCGATGCCATTCTGCAGGGTATTGTCCATGGTAGAATCCATCAGCTCTTCCTGGCCCGACTTCATCATCGCCGCTGCCAGATTAGGGTGATCGAGCCAATCTCGTGGCCCGAAGCTGCGGATATCTACGTACGTAGAAGCTATTGAGGACTCTGCTTTCGGCACGAGATGCATGCCATCGGTAGCGCGTACCAAGTGATAGTGCAACGCCATGTAAACGAGAGCGCCACCAACAAGCATGCCTGTAATGAAGGTCGAGATACGTTTCATGGCTCTACTTTCGCTGGAAATGACGTGGCGGTTAGGCGAAGTTTGCCTGGGTGGGTATAAGGATAGTTTCATGCATCCTACCCCACCAATACGAATGCGGCTTGCCTAGAGTTCGTAGAATTCATAGATGGTTTGCAACCTACGTTTGCAGGTAAAACGTGTTAGGTAGCTTCTGAGGATTGAGTCGGCGAAGCTAGGGTCCCGCGCAACGCGTAGCCCAGGAAATTAATCGTCCCATGGCTGGCACGCATCCGCTCGATCGTAAGCCACTCCAATGGTGGAAAGTGACACACCATTCCGCAGCAGGCTTGTACTGGCAACAGCAACCAAGCCGTTGTGCTTCCTTTAGTCGACTTCATGGGCTCGGCAAGGGAACTGCCGTACTTGGCGAAATAGCCTGATTTGCACCTTGGCTTAAACGCTTTGCGTTCCGTTGTTGCACTGCCGCTACTAAGCAGGTTTTTGAGTCTCGCACGAATCGCGATTGGACTCTGCGAGCTAGGGGCTTAGCAAGTTTCAATAACCGGTGCTGCGGCCGTGAGAACGCACGAATTTGGTACCACACTTGGCCTTCAGAATCTTGGGTGATAAGGAAACGCTCTATGCCACACTCAACGTGAGCAGCCAAGGTGGCGTAGGTGAATCCGTAAGCTCGAACCGCCCGACTGCCAGCAACTTGAGGTGACGGACTATTGTCGTCGAACAATTCTATAATTCGGCAAACGTTTTTCCACCAGATTCCATAGGCTCTGGCGAGTACCAGGACGACCGTCCCAACCTGAAGAGGAGCCTTTGGTGGAATGAGCTCAATCCACGACTTGGGATACATCTCCCAGCAGCGCAGGGCGTCGCAAGCTGCGCGGTAAGTCTCCTCTCCCTGGCCCAGTAATACGCGGTTATCATCAAGTTGAAACCCAACCGGGGGGCTTCCATCGAGGCGAGTTTCGACAGGAAAGGTCAACGGCTGTTCCTGTTGGTGCTCATAGAAATTGTGCAGCTGATTGTCGCTTGGTTTCGTGATTGACCACTGCCTAGCGATTGTGGTTTTCATAGTGGGATGCATGCTTTCGATTGCGCCCACAAAGACTGGGCCACCTCAGATACTATTGACTAGGATGCCTGCCAGAGTGCCTACCGCGACGATGGCAGCCGATTAACCAATCGACGACTGCCCCCGACGGTAGCTCTACCCATCTAGTTGTAACGACCGTAGCGAACAAGCATAGCTTTGCTGGGAATTCCTGCAATTCGCTCTGGATCGCCTCGAGGTTTTCCGTGCGAGTCCCCCCCGCTGGAAGCCGAAAAATCGTTTAAGTAGCGTTCTCTCCATGACTTCGGTCGCGTCAGATTGCTTGACATAAGTCGCCTACCTGTCAAAGCTGGGAATTGTGGAAGTCTTTTCCTCAGCCGTCGAAGGAGGCTTTAAGCTAGAATCGGATAAGTCGCAGGCGGAGAGCAATCGTGCAGGGAATGGACGTGGCTTTGTATCTGAGTTGCTACGATAACTTCGCGACGCTGCTCATGGACACTACTGAGATAACACATAACTGAATTGTCATAGATCGAATGCCCCTGCCCAAGACTTACCTGCGTCTTACACTCAGCGGATGCCTCTTGGCAATCGCCGGCTTGACGCTAGTTGGTTGCCGAGACAAGCCAAGTAGTTCCGCCCAAAATGTTCGCGGCACAACCAGCGGTCCGCGTCGTGTGGTGGCCCTTGGACGGCTCCAACCGGCCGGCGGAGTCATCTCCATCAGCGCGATTCCCGGCGAGCGGATTGAGTCCTACGCGATGCATGTTGTAGAAGGTGGCCAAGTTGCCGCTGGTAGCAAGCTAGCCGTGCTCTCTAGCTATACGCTCCGCAGCAAGCAGGTCGAAGCCTTGGAGAAGAAGTACGACCTGGCACAGAAGCAGCAGAAGTACGAGAAGGGTGGCGCCCAATTGCAGGTCTATCAAGCCACCGCTGCTGTTGCAGAAGCGACTGCGAAAATCGCAGAAATCAACTCGCAGAAAAACAAACTCAGTGGCCTAGGAGAAGCAGCTGCCATTGCGACTGAAGACGTCCAGCGGCTTGCTCAACTCCAAAGGCAAGATCCCGAGTTGGTGACACCTCATGAGCTACGGCGCAAAGAGAATGAGGCAGCCCGCGCTCGCAACGAGCATCGGTCCTTGAAAGACAGTCTGCTGGCAGCAGAGACGGCCGCCACAGTTGCTTTGGAAACGGCCGTGGCGAGTAAGGCGCTTGCCGAGAGCAATGTGTCGCAACTTACTGACATCGATCAGTCGGAAGTCGTCAGGTTGGAACTGGAGGTCGCGCAGCAAACGGTCCAACAGTCGGAATTATATGCACCCGGTGCTGAGAATGATCCGCCGCTAACCATTCTGAAAAAATTTGTAGAGCCGGGTGAGTTCATTACGCAACTACCCGTGCTGCAAGCGGCTGATTTAAGCACGATGGTCTGCATCGCGGAAGTCTACGAAGGTGACCTCACGCAGATCAAAGAGTGCCAAGAGGTGGTCATCACCAGCTCTGCTTTCGACTCGAAATTTGCTAGCGGAATTAGAGGCAAAGTGGTCCACATCGGTTCGATGATCGGCAATCCCGAGCTGACCAATCGTAACCCATTGGCCCCCAGCGATCGCTCGGTCGTTGAAGTCCGGATCGAGTTCGATCCCAAACGCGACACCGAAGAGGAACGCGAGAAGCGGCTCATCGCTGTGACCAAAGAAGCGGCCGCCAGGGTGGGCCTGCAAGTGACCGTCGAGTTTATCCCGGTCGACAAGAAGGCGCAAAAATCTAACCAGCAAGCCCAAGGAAAGAGTGAGGCGGAAGTGGAAGAGCCCGCAGACGCGCCGGCAGAAAGCCCCCTCGACGTCGATACTGAGTGCGAGAAAATCACGGCCAAGTGAGAACCCCTCTCCCCCGTTAAGGGCCCGCAACCGCAAAGTTTTTTCCCAGGGGAGCGAATCATGAAAACTCCACTGGCCTGGAAAAATCTCGTTCACAACAAAGTCCGCACAGCAGTTGCGCTGGCGGGGGTCGGGTTTGCGGTCATCCTGATCTTCATGCAAATGGGCTTTAAAGGGGCGGTCAAGAAAACCGCCACGCAGATCTACGACGCGCTCGAATTTGATTTGATGCTGCGCTCGCCCACTTACTTGCATCTGACTGACCCGAGAACTTTTCCCCGGGAACGCATCTACCAAGCGGCATCGCTACCTGGGGTCGAGGCTTCGAGACCGTTCTACTTGGGTCTCACCGAGTGGCAAGCCCCGCAACCACCTGATGCGAAGCTGGGCGACTGGCAAGGCGAGTGGCGCGGCATCATCTGCATGGGCACCGATCCCGCAGACCCTGCGTTTAGGCCGGCGGAGATTCGCGAGAAGGTGAAGAACCTGACTGATAGCAGCTTCTTGTTGATTGATCGCAAGAGCAAGTCCGACTTCGGGCCAAGCAATGGTGAACGCTTCGGCGAGTTGGACATCGGCGTAAAGACGGTTCTCGGACGCGAACGATTTCAGATTGTCGACACGTTTGAACTAGGCACCGGACTGGCGGCCAATGGTGCCTGCTTGACCAATCCCAATGGCTTTGCAAAAGCGTGCTACTGGCAACCGCTTCAACAGGTGAACCTGGGACTGGTGACACTCACACCGGGAGCAGATATCCATCAAGTGCAGAATGCTATTCAACAGTTGCTCGGTCCTGTGCAACTCGAAGGCCCTCCTACAGCAACTCCTGCCGATGTCGAGGTGCTGACCCGCGATGAAGTGAGAGTACGCGAAGAGAAACGCTGGGTGAAAGAGACGCCACTGGGCTTTATTTTTGAAATTGGCGTCTATGTAGCGTTGTTTGTTGGCGTGGCGATTGTGTACCAAGTGCTTTCTACGGACATCGCTAACATGATGGGCGAATACGCCACGCTGAAGGCGATGGGCTACACCAATGGCTATCTGACCTCGGTCGTGCTGCAGCAGTCGGTGCTGCTTGCGCTGGTGGGTTACGTACCATCGATCCTCATTTCCTGGGCCTTGTACTACATAGTGAGCAGTGCCTCAGGCATGCCCATGGCCATGACCTGGCAAATTGCCAGCATCGTCCTGGGGCTGGCAATTCTCATGTGTGTGCTCTCGGGATTGGCCGCGTTGAGAAAACTATTCCAAGCCGACCCAGCAGATTTATTCTAGATCGTATGAAGTTTCCATAGTGAACCAGAAAGGGACACAGACAGAATTGTTGGCCGCCTACCAAGGTCGCGGTTAAGAACTGGACTCTCCACCAGAACAACGAGATCGTCACCACTAAACACATGCCCTTACTTCGCAAAACACCACTCGCCTGGAAGAACCTAACGCACGACAAGCGCCGGTTGGCGGTTGCGCTAGCCGGGATTGGGTTTGCGGTGCTGCTAATGTTTACGCAAGTAGGCTTCCAGAAAGCGCTGTTCGATAGCCAAGTTAAGCTCATCGACGATCTGCGAGGGGATATCTTCCTGGTGAGCAAAGCAAAGTACACGCTAGCCGCCGAGAAACGCTTTCCCAAGGAACGCATCAATCAAGCCAGTTCTTGCTTTGGCGTCGCCGGGGCGTTTCCAATTTATTCGGAATTAACGCTCTCAGTACTCAAGAACCTCACAAAGGGACAAAGCTCCAAGGGCTATCCAATCCGTTCGATTGGCTTTCACTTGAAAGACCCGGTACTCCGGGCAGACGCGATCACCGACCAGATCTACAAGCTCCGCATCCCGAATACCGCTCTGATCGATGTGCGCAGTAAGGGTACCAACTTCGCCTTCCCCACCGAGGACGACGACCTGCTCGCCGATCAACCAGCCGAACTGGCAGGAAAGCGGCTACAGTTGGTCGGCTCCTTTGAGCTCGGTACGGATTTCGCCCACGACGGCAACTTGGTGATGAGTGCCGAAAACTTCGCGAGCTACTTCCCCGCTCGCAAGCAGTTTGGCAATCCGCTGGATGTGGTTGACCTGGGCGTAGTCCATAAGCAAGAAGACGCCGACCTGGCAAAGGTGCGCGACCTCGTAGACGACCTGCTGCCCAATGATGTTAGCGTGCTCACAAGGGAAGAATATCGCAATCAGGAAATCGGTTTCTGGGACGCCAGTACACCGATCGGTATCATCTTCTCGGCCGGCAAGATCATCGGATTTGTCGTCGGCGTAGTGATTTGCTATCAGGTTATCTATACCGACATTGCCGACCACATGTCTGAGTTCGCCACCTTACGCGCTATGGGCTACAAAGACCGCTACTTTGTTCGCATGATCGTTGCCGAGGGGGTGCTGCTCTCGATCATTGGTTTCATTCCCGGCCTGCTTGCGAGTTGGGGGCTGTACTACTTTCTCGCGAACATGACCGGCCTACAGTTAATAATGACCATGCCCTCAGCCATGAAGGTGCTTGGGTTAACCATTCTTATGTGCATCGCCTCGGGGTTGTTGGCAGTGCGGAAATTGTTGTCTGCTGATCCGGCAAGTTTATTCTAGAGACCGTTCGATTTATTGTTGTTCACCAAGCGAAGTCCCGGCTTGCACCGGGGGCTAGTTGACTGAGACGAGATGAAACTATGACTACTGCCACGCCCAATCTATCGTTACCAGCCACCAGCGGTGCCTATGCCGATGGCGCCCAGCTACCCAAGACCGTGAAGGTGGGAGGACTGAACCACTTTTTCGGCGATGGCGAGCAGCGCACGCAGGCGCTCTTCGACAACAATCTTGAAGTCCGCCGCGGAGAGATCGTCATCATGACCGGCCCGTCGGGCTCTGGGAAAACCACATTGCTGACCCTTATTGGCACTTTGCGCACGGTTTGCGAGGGCAGCTTGCAAGTGCTCGGGAACGAGCTCAACGGAGCTTCCCGTGATGACATCAATCACATCCGTCGCGACATGGGCTTCATCTTTCAGGCGCATAACTTGTTCGAGTCGCTCACTGCATTCCAAAATGTGAACATGGCGGCGGAGCTGCAAGGGATTTCGCGCAAAGCCGCCAAAGAGCGCATTGAATACTTGCTCACACGACTCGATCTGGGCCACCGCATTCATTACAAGCCGAATTCGCTTTCCGGTGGTCAAAAACAACGCGTAGCCATTGCCCGCGGTTTGGTACATCGACCGAAGCTCATTCTCGCAGACGAGCCGACTGCCGCCCTCGATGAAAAGACGGGACGCGAAGTGGTCACACTCTTTCAAGAGATGGCAAAGGACGAAGGCTGCACCGTCATTATGGTGACGCACGACAATCGTATTCTCGACGTAGCGGATCGTATCGTGAACATGGTGCAAGGCCATATCCGAAGCGATGTGGCCGTGGTCGAAGCGTCGGTCATCTGCGAATTCTTGCGTCAGTATCCGCTGTTCGCAGAACTCACACCTAATACGCTTACTGACATGGCTGACAAGATGATGGTCCGCCAATCAGAGCCTGGCGAAGTGGTCATTCGGCAGAACGATCCGGGCGACCTGTTTTATCTCATCCGCGCCGGCCATGTGGAAGTCATCGTGGAAGAGGCAGGCAAGAGCGAGAAGGTTGCTGAACTCGGCCAGGGCCAGTTTTTCGGCGAGGCAGCGCTTATCACTAAGAAACCACGGAACGCGACGGTCATCGCCACGGAGGAGACCACGTTCTACACGCTCGGCCAAGAGGATTTCCAAGCCGTGCTCGACCAAAGCAAGACTTTCGAGTCCGAACTCCGCAGCGTGCTGGCAGGTCGTACTTGACCCTAGGCTGCCAGTGGCTACCCGCAAGTCGCAGTGACGAGCCGCTTGTGCCAAGCTGAAAATCGGTACAGAGCTTAGCTCCTGGCGTATTCGCCTGGGAGAAATGCTTTTAGACTGATGCCCCGGTAACGTAGAGTTATCTAGGTTGGACTTTCCCTATGCCTAGGTATCTCCGATGAGTAGCCCTCCCAATTCACCTTATAAGCCGCTGCAAGACGCGAAGCTGAAATCGCGTTGGCGGCACAGCCCGTTGTTGGCGTGGCTTGTGTTAGGGATTTCTCTGCTGCTGACTTTCTGTGCCTGGTTGCTTTCCAATCGTTATCTCAACGAACGCGCCGCTGAAAGATTCACTGTACGGACGAATGAACTCGAAGTGGCGATCCGAGAAAGGATGCTGGAATACGAACAGGTGCTCCGCGGCGGAATCGGACTCTTTGCCGCCTCTGAGAACGTCAGCCGCGGGGAGTGGCATGCTTACGTCTCGAATTCACAGCTGCAAAAGTACTACCCCGGCATTCAAGGCATGGGGTATAGCAGAGTCATTGCACCTAGCGACAAGGCAAGTTTTGAGCAAGAAATTCGTGCGGACGGATTTCCTGAATTCCAAATCAAGCCTTCAGGGGAACGAGCGTTTACTACCTCGATCGTCTACCTCGAGCCCTTTGACTGGCGCAATCAGCGAGCTCTCGGGTACGACATGTACTCCAACCCAGTGCGCCGTCAAGCGATGGATCGAGCAATAGATACGGGACTCCCCTCGATCACGGGTAATGTTACTTTGGTTCAGGAAACCGATGTGGATGTCCAAGCCGGCTTCCTCTACTACCTGCCGCACTATACTCCCGGGTTGCCAACCACTTCGGTCGAAGAACGCAGGAAGGCGATTCAGGGTTTCGTCTATGCGGCGTTTCGTTCCGGCGACCTTATGCATGGGATTATTGGCGACTCTGTTCGAGGCATCGCGTTCGAACTTTTTAGCGGTCAAGAAAACTCTGCCGATGCATTGATGTACCGCAGCGCACAGTTACAAGGCCCGCAACATGGCGAGACTGCCGAGTTTGCCGAGACACGCTATCTCGACTTCAGCGGTCGAGTCTTGACACTCGTAACCTATTCACGACCCGAATTAACTAGCAGTATCGAAAATTGGCAAAGCCTGCTCGTTGCCATCGGCGGATTGATAGTCGACGTGTTGCTATTTTTAGTGATCGCTTCGCTGTCCCGTCAGCGGCAACGAGCTTACGAGCTGGCTGAAGAGATGACCGCCGAACTGCGGATTCATGCGGCTGAACTGCAACGGAGCAATGCAGAGCTGGAGCAGTTTGCTTACGTCGCCTCTCACGATCTTCAAGAACCGCTACGCAAGGTGACTGCTTGCTGCCAGGTACTTCTCGAAGATTACTCGTCCAAACTCGACGACAAAGCCAAGCAGTGGATTAGTTACGCGGTAGACGCCTCGGAGAGAATGCGTCAAATGATCAAGGACTTACTCTCGTTCTCCAAAATTGGACGTGACGAGGAGCATTCGGAGGTGGTCGATGCCAACCGCGTCTGTCACGACGCACTTTCCAACCTGCAATACACGATCGATGAGACCCAAGCAAAGGTGGAAGTCGCCAACCTCCCGACGGTTCAATCCAATGGCACCCAACTGACCTTACTGCTACAAAACTTGATTGGTAATGCGCTCAAATATCGCGGAGAAGCCACCCCTGAAGTACACGTCTCTGCTTCTGAAGAGGGAGAGTTTTGGAAGTTTCGTGTCGCGGACAACGGAATCGGGATCGAGCCACAGTATCGGGATCGCATCTTCCTCATATTCCAACGCCTACACGCCCGCGAAGCCTATCAGGGCACTGGCATAGGACTAGCTATCTGCAAAAAGATTGTAGAGAGACACTCCGGCACAATTTGGTTAGAATCCCAATCTGACGAGGACATGCAGCGTGGCCAGGAAGCTCCTACAAAATCGGGTAGTGTATTTTACTTTACGCTGCCTAAAGCCAATACAGCCGTCTAACAACCTTACGGATTGATCACGATGGATGCGACGCTCAGCGACACTGCTCTCCCGAAACAGCCGATTCACATATTACTTGTCGATGACGACGAAGTTGACGTCATGATGACCGAACGGGTCATGAGTCAGGTAGGAGTCGTCTGCAAGCTAAACATCGCTAGGGATGGAATCGACGCTCTCGAATTCCTTCGCAGCCAAGGTGCTCATGAAGACGCCTGTCGCCCTGATCTTATCTTGCTTGATCTGAACATGCCGCGGATGAGTGGTCATGAAACGCTGCAGGCCATCAAGAGCGACGAACAATTGGCAACAATCCCGGTCGTCATCCTCACGACGTCAGAGAACGAAAACGACGTTGCCACTGCCTACAAGAATCATGCCAACGGCTACCTCACCAAGCTAAGCGATACAAAGAAGTTTGCGAAGTCGTTGAGTAAGGTTTTCAGCTATTGGTTTGCAACGGTTCGCTTACCGGGAAATTAGTGGTGGGAAAGCGAACGACGAGAGGCCTCACTTCTTGCAACGCATGCAAGCTCCATCGCAACAGCCCTCGGTACACAACGTGCGGGTGTAGCCGCATTCTTGCCCGAGCGTGCCCTGGGCGAACTTCAGCTTCACGCGGGCGATTTTCAAATTCGCAATCTGCTGGACCAACTCGCCTTCCGCGTCGAAAAGCCGGCTGCGCTCGCGGCTGATCTCGAAGATCGTGGTCTCCTCCACGTCCCGCTTCTCTTCCATGCGGTAAACGGACTCACGACGATCTTCGACCGACTGGCGGGCAAGCATGACTCGTTTTTGCTGCATGGCAACTCGATAAGCTGCGTTTTTCAGCTCTGCTGTCGCCAGGTTCTCGGTATCTGTGTAGAGCAAAGCCAACTGCTTGCAGCGCACATCTACTTCGTGTCCGCTGCAACGAATACAACGCAGTCGATGAATCCAGCCTTCAGTGGGTTCCACTGAACCTAGGGTGCTGTCAGCAATATTCAACACGCCACGGGCAACCCGCAGTGTCCCTTTCTCTAACTTGCAGAGCACTAGCTGAACACCTCGCATGTCCGAGCGATGCGCCATGCCTTGCGCAACTTCGGCTGAGATGTCCACGGGAGTGAGATTGGGAACCCAGTCCACGGAGGGCCAATAAAACTGGAACTCGTTAGAGTAACAAGCAAGCAACTTCTGCAATTGGCCGTTGAGTTGCAGTCGTGTGTAATCAGCCTGCAAGCGGCGATCTTTCAAGGCGTTGATAACGATTTCGACTTCCCCGCGATCAAGTCCATCGGTCTCCAGCCCCTCCGCTTCGAGCGCATCAATACGAGCAAGGGTATTGCGATTCTCTTGCAATGCGAGCTCAAGGTAGTGGATCCGAGCTTCCAATGCTGCCAAATTGTAGAGGCTTTCCACTGCTGCAACGGCGGCCTCTGATCGTAAGTCATACTCGTGAAGCACCAGGAGATCGCGATTAAGGCAAAGATTTTCTCTCACAATACGCGAATCGCACTCGATGATGGTGCTTGCCCAATGCTGCTCGAGCTTCACGAGGTTCGCCAGATTTGCGTTCACCGCGGCGTTGCACTGACACGTTGCCGGATCGAGCTGGCAGAAGCTCTCTGCTGGCGTTGGCAGGGGTTGCAGTAGCTCGGCATCTTCGTAGACCGGCACCAGATCGGCCACGTTGGCCGACTGGCCGTCAGGAAACGCCGTCATGCACACGCAGGGGACGGCAGGGGTTTCTGGCAGACAGCAGGATGAAGTGCAGCGACAGCCAACCAGTAGCGTCAAGCTAAGCAGCATCACCACGGTGAGCAGGGGCGTCTTAATGATGAGAATCCGCGAAAGCATGATATTCGATACCGGACAACCGGTGTAATGAGAGGAACCTGTTCCTGCTCGTTACCTATCGAATACCGCTGGCGCTTCTCGCAACAAATGCCAGCAATTTTCCGCGTATGCGGGTCTGGTCGAGTTTGCTGGTTAGGCGTTTTCGGCGAAGCCCCGAGGATTAACCCTCAAGGAGGGAGATGGGATTTGCCCCGGCATCTTTGAGCAATTCCGCCGCCTTTGCTAGACGCTGTTCGTCTTGCTCGACTGGCTCTACCGAAACGAGTATCTTTCCTTCGGACACGGCTTGATCGAAGAAATCAGAGGTATTCTGCTCAAGGCCGCGCTCGATCATAGCCCCTGCGAGGCCCCCAACGACTCCTCCCGCTAGCGTAGCGGCAAGAGCCCCGGCCACGAGCACAGGAATGCCGGCAACCGTGGCCAGACCTGCAGCTGCCATCAGACCGCCGATCGAACCACCCAAAGCACTGCCAGCAACGGCCGCAGTCGCCGCTTCCTCCGAGTCTTCCTCTTCGGCGATGGTATCGGGGAACTGTTCCGCTTGGTGCTGCTCGCTGCACAAGACCGACAGTTCCTGGTCTGTGAATCCGGCATTCTGTAAAGATTGAAGTGCCTGTTGGGCAGCAGCAACAGTGTCGTACACGCCAACACGAATGGGGCGTTTTTTTTCGGGACTACTCATGATTAGTCGACCTTATCGCTTCTCCAGGACAACCGTGCCGAGTGGGCCATCGCTAGAAAGACAGTTGGAGGCAGTGAGGAACACCGTTCGGTGAACATTGTTTGAGTCTGACAGGTCCATTCTTGCAATTCAGGAGCCAATGACAAGCGGCTTACCCAACAGTCTGCTTACGGCGTGTCTTGCCAGTTGGTCAGCCGCCCCTTAAACTGGGCGATTCGCTTTGGCAGGACCAATCTGCCAGACGCGAGTGAATTTCATTTCCTGCTGTAGCTCAGTTGGTAGAGCACCGGATTGTGGATCCGGAGGTCTTGGGTTCGAGCCCCAACGGCAGGACTGTTCTCGGCGGGCGAGCTGGAGTACCTAAGTTAAGGTGCCCTCGGCTCGCCCGCCGCTTTCGTGGACGAATGCTTCCGTTGATGAATGCTTCCGTTCACGAGAATCGAAGAGCCCCTATGAAAAAGGTCTTGCTGGTAGTGATCGACGCTCTGGCCACCAAGGTGGTCGAGCCGGCAATAGCCAGTGGCAAGTTACCCAATTTGGCGATCCTCGCCGATTCCGGACAGTTCAAGCCGTGCTGCGTCCCGGCTTTCCCCTCGATCACCCCCGCCGCAACTACGACCATCGCGACTGGAGAGTATCCAGCCAGACACGGCATTCTCGGAAACTATTGGTACGACGAG
The DNA here is from genome assembly GCF_007741515.1 of Adhaeretor mobilis. Classification (GTDB taxonomy): domain Bacteria; phylum Planctomycetota; class Planctomycetia; order Pirellulales; family Lacipirellulaceae; genus Adhaeretor; species Adhaeretor mobilis. The sequence goes on along the minus strand of NZ_CP036263.1, from coordinate 1,621,159 downwards.
GTCGACGACGAGGTCGTCTACTTGGGGGATGATTTCTGGGTGCTTATGAAGAAGGGCTTCGGCGATTTCTTTCGCGACTACATCGGGCAACTCAACTACACCCAATTACAAGCAAAAACGATTTTCCAGCTTGCCGAGCACCACGGACTTGCGACGGCCTGCATCAACTATCTGTGCGTGCGCGGCGACACACCGCACGAGTTAAACGTGCCGCTCCTGTTGAAGCTTCTTCCCGGCGCAGAATTTCCAGAGAAGATGGCCGGCCCGCTCAAATTATTTCTTGGCGACTTCATTACGTCCAGCATTTCGCTCCGCGAAGAGGAGGTGCCCCATGTTGGCGACACCATCTTCAATCGCTACGGTTTCAACGATGCCGCGTCCGCGAAGTTTTTGGAAACGCTCTTCTCTGCCAAAGAGATTCCCGACCTGACCCTCGCCTACTTTCCCGATAACGACTACGCCAGCCACGAGCGGGGCCCCAAGGAGGCGATCGACGTTGTGAAGGAAGTCGATGCGTGCTTAGGGCGTGTCGCCGAATCGCGGGGCGGATGGGAAGCATTTCTAGACGAGGTTTGTGTTGTCGTGACTGGCGACCATTCGCAAACAGACCTTGCCAAGAGCGAAACGGAGCGTGCTATCCGTCTCGACGAGCTGCTCACTCCGTTCACGTTGTGTGAAGCGGGAACACGTTGGGACAACCACGACGACTTAATGGTCTGTCCCAACATGCGAGCCGTGCAAATTTACCTGCGCAGCGAGCAGCAAGAGGTGCGCACCTCAATCGTGGAACGGCTGCTGTGCGATAGTCGAGTCGATCAAGTTTTCTGGCAAGAGAACACGGCGGCTGATCCACAAATATCCCACCGCTGGACGGTTGCGACCAAGGACTGTGGCAAGCTGAGCTTCACGATTGCGGGAGATGGCGGAGGCGCTCCGCACGACGAGTACGGCAATCGCTGGCGACTAGAGGGGGATCTCAGCGCCGTAGACGCCACACTCGAAGCGGGCGGCTTGATCGCTTACGGCAAATACCCGAACGCGTTAGAACGAATCTCTTTGGCATTCACGCGTGAATCGGGCGACCTGTGGGCAACGGCCGTTCCGGGGTGTGAATTCAAAATTGCCAGCACTGAACTACATCGGGCAGGCTCACACGGATCGCTCGAAGAGTTGGACAGTTCCCCTCCGTTGATCGTCGCTGGTCTGCCAGAAAGTATCGAGCTCCCCGAGACACCCCGCAGTGTAGATATTGTGCCGCTCTGCCTGACGATTCTCGACCTACCAAGTCCGCGAGCACTAGGAGCGGGGCACGTTGCTGTACCGCTTACAACACAGCAGAATCGGCCCTATCGTCATTAGGAGTTTCTTGGGACTCTCTGACGAGAGGCTTCCTATCGCGGTGCAAGCACTGCGGCGAATTGTGCGAGTCCAATTTGCAGAGCCACGATGCGCGACGAATTCATGTAGCACTCAATGCAGTCCGCTTGTTAGTCTCCACGCCACCACCGCAACGCCTAGTGGCACAAGATAGTAGGCGAACATCGCCAGTCGTCCTGCCTTTACCCAGTGGATCACGAGCTTCAGAGCGGCTAGTCCTACGATCATGGAAATGATAAAGCCAATCAGCAGCGTGCCGATTGGCGTGCCCGTGGTACCTTCCTGGTAGGCTTCTAGCCCCTCGAGCAACCCTCCGCCGCCGATTGCGGGGATGGCCATGAGAAAGGCAAACGTGGCCGCGGCTTCGCGTTTCAATCCCATCGCCAGCCCCCCGACAATCGTGGCTCCGCTCCGCGATATTCCCGGCAGGAGCGCGAATGCTTGAAGCAAACCAATTTTCAACGCTTTGCCGGGGGTCAGTTCCGTGTACTCACCCTCACCTGGCTGTTGGCGAGAAATCCACCAGAGCGCAACCGCCGTGATCGGAAACATGAACCCCGCCAGCAGTGGGCTCTCTAGCACCGTTTTCTCCAAGTGCTCGGGCAATCCCTTTTTGATAGTGAGACCAATGATTACCGCCGGAACCGTGGCCACGATCAGCGGCATGATGGCCTTGGAGTCTTTCGACAGCAGACCGACGATTTCTTTGCGGTAGAAGATCAGCACTGCGGCCAGCGTGCCCAGGTGTAGCACGACGCTCACCTCGACAAGGTCTTGCACAGGCTCACTGCCGAAGGCTTCCAGCAGCGCGTTGGCGACCACTAGGTGGCCTGAACTGCTTACTGGCAGAAATTCCGTGAGTCCTTGCACGATCGCCAGCAGGATAATTTCCCAGGTTGTCATTGCTGAATTCTCTAGGGCTTGTCGTTAGATGCCGAACAGGCAGATCGCGGTCAACCCGCAAAACCCGTTCATTCCTGTGCCGTGGCACTATAATCACCCATGCCGGGCCTGTCAGCGGCTTCTCGCGACTTCCGGCGCTGGATACACTGAAGTATGGAACGTTTCGAGGTCACACACGTCTTTTTATGATCTAGCACACGCCATGGGCATTCGGTTCGCCTGCCCCAACGGGCATAAACTCAACGTGAAGGCAGAACTCGCCGGACGCCGCGCGATTTGCCCACAATGCAAGGCGAAGATCGTAGTCCCTCAGGTCGAGGAGACGATGAAATCGCAAGCGTCGCGTCCGAGCGAAGAGCTTGCCAAACCAGCTGCTAAAACAGCTAGTAAAACAGCTAGTAAAACAGCTCCTGAACCGGCGGCAGAGCCGTCAGCAACTCCTGCCCCCCCGCTTACGCCTTCGCCGCCCCCTCTTGAACCAGTTGTGGCGCCGGAGCCCGCCACTGAAGAAGTTATTTGGTACGTTCGCTCCACCACCGGCGAGCAGTTCGGCCCCGCCAGCACCGATGTCATGCGAGGGTGGATCGACGAAGGTCGCGTTGCCGCCGATAGCTGGACCTGGCGCACCGGCTGGGAAGACTGGAAGCCTGGGGCCGATGCCATTGCGGAGCTCAGCGCCACAAAGCCAGCCTCTCCTCCCGTCGAAGCCGTGCCCGCCATGGTTGCCGCCGCTGGAGCGGTCGCCCCTGTAATTCAGGAAACCGCATCTGAGGTCGCGTCTCAACAAGCGAGCTCTTCAGACGGCTCGACAAATAGTGCAGCCGAAGCTCGCCGACTAAAACGCGAAAAGAAAAAGAAACGCAACAAGATCATCACTATTGCACTCGGCGTACTGACACTCGCCCTAGCCGGGCTCCTTGCATGGGTGCTGCTTGGGAATAAGTCCACCGAAAAGAAACCAACAGAGAAGCCCGTTGTTGTTGCACCCGTAGAAGAAATGCCGGTACCAGAAGAGACAACGCAGAATGACGATGCGGCTAAGCCGCAAGCGGCAGAAGAGTCTCCCCCAGCAACTTGATAGGATTTCAATACGATGCACAGCATTTCTAATACACAGTTTTCTTATCGCCCCTACAAGTGTCTCTGCTCGTTGGTGGCAACTCTCGCTTGCGGTTTCGCCGTAGCCCAGGAGCCCGGTACGCCAGTCGTTGAAGTGAAGCAGCCTGCCGAGAAAGCCCCAGCGCAGAGAATTCAGAAACAGAAGCTACAAGAGCTGGAACTGGCCGACGGCGCTCTCACGCTTTCGTTACCCACCGAGTGGAAGTCGGTCAAGCCGCGCAGCTTCATTCTCAAGTACGAATTCGCCGTGCCTGCGCCCAAAAGTAGCAAAAGCGAAGAGTCCGATGATGTCGAGGACGAAGCGGCAGGCAAGCCAGGTCGGCTGACCATCATGAGTGCCACTGGCGGTGTGGAAGCGAACGTGCAGCGTTGGATCAGTCAATTCAAAAGCGAGAAGGGTGGCGGCCTAAGTGAGTTGAAAGCCGACGACAAAGGCCAACCTCCCAAGGCAGACAAAGAAGGCTTTTACACGGAAAAAATCAAAGCCGTCGGCGTGACTGCTACGCTGGTAGACCTACGAGGCACTTTCAGCGAGCGCCCCCGCGGCCCCCTTGGTCCGTCCGTCACGCTGCCCAACTATCGCATGTTGGGGCTCATCATCCCCACCGAAAAGCACGGCACTTGGTTCGTAAAATTCTACGGCCCCGCAAAGACGGTGGACGCCGCGGCGAAAGATTATCGTGCGATGGCTAAGCGTGCGAAGTACGCGCCTAACTGAAGCAGAGTCGTAGGCCGTAACAAGCAACGCGCAGTTACGGCCTACATGGAGATCGCACTCTCATGCTATTTGCCCTCACCCTCTTGCTGACCTGCACATTCACGTGCGTGGGTCTGCTGGCTCTGTGGGCGGCAACCAGTACACGGCATTGGTTCGTCCGCACAGCAGTGTTCTTGGGCACACTCGCGCCGTTGCTGGCAATACCGGCTTGCGAACCATTGGTGACTCTGACGGTGCAGGGAATAACCGTAATCGCAGCTGTAATAATCACGCGCTGGATTCAGAATCGAAAGCCGAAGGAAGCGCGAGTCGCCGGCGGAGGCTTTCAGTTTGGCATGGGCGATATGTTGCTGGCGACAGTGGTGGTGTCGTATCTTCTAGCAGTGGCCAGCCAGTTTCCTAGTGGTCAGCCTGAGACCATGGGGCTCACAGAGATCACTTGGCTGTATCCAACATTCAATGGGTTTGCCGTCGGTTTGATCACTTCACTGGCATATTGGATTACCACTTCCAGTGGTAAGCGACTGGCTATCGCAGCTTGTTTTGCGATCCTGGGTAGCTTGGCATTCGCTCTCATCGCCGCATATTCGGACTGGATCGTAGTCGCGTTCGTTGAATATGACAGTTTCATGAGCAGTCTATTTATGTCAAAGGCGCCCCAGGGATTGCTTGCTCAGCTGGGAGAGTTTCTCGCCGATCAAGGTACAGGAATTTGGCTAGTGATAGGATTGACTCACCTCGTACTTACGGCTGCAACGTTCAAGCTATTCTCACTTGGCTCCGCGGCACCCTCACGTTTTGCTACGACGATGTCCGTAGTCTGCGTACTTGTAATGGCATCATTTCCCATGGTCACTTACTGGCACCTTGCTACCCCGCCTGCAAAACATGATGTCACGTACCCAAATCCCAACGGCTACGAGCAACTTGTCGGACTCGCCAAGACAACCGAAACCGCAATCGTCAATGGAAATTTCGACAGCTCTGTTGCTACCAAGTCACAACGCGAGGCAGCGGCGGCTGAAGTCGATAGCGTTGTTTCAGAAGTTCACGACACTCTCGCTCTGCCTTCCGTCGTGCGCATTCAGTACGACATTGATACGGATTTGGCAAACATCTCATCACTCCGAAGCTTGGCTCGCGCTATGACAGAAGTGGGAGGTGTCCATGCCATGAACGGGCGATGGCAACAATCGCTCGATACCAATCTCGACTTGGTAGACTATGGTGCTCGAATATCCCAAGGTGGTCTGCTTATTGACGATCTCGTCGGTATCGCGTGTAGCGGGATGGGCAAGTACGGGATTAACGAGATTCATCGAGAACTCGACGAGTCTCAACGTAAACAAGTAGCCCGGCGACTGTCCGCATATCTCAACGGACTTGAGTCCGCAGAAGAATTTATCGAACGTGATCAAATTTGGGAGATATACGCAACCGGATGGATTGGTGCTCTGCGGATTTACCTTCAGTCGTACGATGCTCAGGCAAACCGTTGGGAAAACCAGGGCTATCTCCAGGCACGCAAACGCAACGAAATGGAAGTGCGGTTGCTACTGGCGGCCATTGCGATAGAAGACTATCGCGCCGCCTATGATCGCTTACCCGACTCGCTGGAAGAAACTTCGCCCATCAGGGGACTCGAATCATTGGTAGACCCGTTCGACCCCGCTGGTGGACTGTTGCGCTACCGACGACTTGATGAGAATCAGTACTTGCTCTACACCATTGGTGCCAACGGCACTGATGAGGCTGGAAGGTACAGCCTTGACGACCACTTGGGCGATGAAAACGACGTTACCCTCGAATCCCATTTTGAGCGCGAGCGTTTAGAGGCAGAAGCCGCTGCTGCAGAAGCTGCTGAGCTAGCCGCCGAACAGGCAGAACTCGACACGCTCGAAGAAGAGTTGGAAGATAAGGAAGCCCAACCCTAACCGCTTGCGGCTTAGCTGCCATCCTCTCAAAGTTGGCCCCTCAACTGGCACACCTCATACGGCGCACCATGCCGTAACTGCGCGTTGCTTATTGCGACCTACGCTAGCTCCTCGGCTTCCCCACTAGGTTCAATCACCACCGGCTCTGCCGCCTCAGGTGTGGTCTCAACCGGACGCAAGTCCTCAGCCGCGTAGAAATTCGGCACGAGGTCTTCATTGTGGCGAATTTGGTAACGTAGCGCTCGCTGCTTATGGTCCCAGTGAATTTCGCGAATGACGGCGGTTTGCGGCGTGTTTTTCATACCGCGGGAGAGAACCTCGACCCACTGGCCGATCTCGTACCCTTCTCCCTGCACTTCATTCCAAAGCGCCGGCTTCACTCGTATTGCCTTGTCACCGTAAACGAGCCGGTCGAATTCGTCGTCTTCCGCACGCTCTCGCCGGAACACGCGGTCGCTGGGGATGAGCGTGCGGGCCAACTCGACATCCTCGGGATGCAACCAGGCGTCGCCATCTTCGGGCCAGTGGGCGAAGTAGCCGTAGCGAGGTTCTTCTCTTGCGGTTAGTTCCGGGGCTGGCGGCATATTGCGACTCTCCAATGGTTGAGAAGTTGCTCGGCAGTTGCGGTGAATAGCCGCGTGCAGTCGATGGCGTAGCGGCTAAGCCGCGAGCGGCTCACTGTTATTTTAGCAATAACCCGTACGACCGGCCAACGGTTCCTGCCCGCGCAACCGAGAATCGCTGCCGCAAGTGCCTAAGCGCACTATAATAAAACGGTGGCGTTGCGTTTGTGCAACATGCCGTCGCCGGTCGGCCTATTGCAAACGAAAGCAACCATGAACCTCCACGACTTGCTCGAACATCACGGCCTGGGGGCAAACCCGTTTGCCGATGAGGATGCGCAGACCGATCCTGTCTTTCAAGGTCGGTGCCGCAGCAGCGTGTTTCATCCCAACTGGGACAAAATCTACGGCGATCCGTCCAGCCCTGCCACGTCGATCGTGTTTGGCGAAAAAGGTGCCGGCAAGACGGCCATGCGATTGCAGATTGCCAACCAACTGCACGAGCACAACCAGAGGGACTCCGACTCGAAGGTGTTTGTCATCGAGTACGACGACTTCAATCCATTTCTCGATCGATTTGCCGACCGGTTGAGCAGTCGCAAGCGCCGCAGCCCCGATAAGGTGCTAGCCGAATGGAAGCTATGGGACCACATGGATTCGATCCTGTCCCTCGGCGTGACGGACGTAGTGGATCAGGTGCTAGGGGTACGCCGAAATGGCAATGGCAGTAACGGCAACGGAGAGCAGGTTAATAAGCTGCCCTCCGACGCGGCGAAACGACTCGACCGTTTTCAGAAACGCGATCTCCTACTGCTTTCTGCCTGCTACGACAATTCACTGACTGAGACGTTTCAGTCGCGCTGGTACCGCCTGCGAAAGCGATTGCGCTACTACCCATGGCAAAGTTGGTTCATCCGTGGCATTGGTGTGGCAGTCAAATCGGCCGTCATTGGCACGATACTCTACACGAAGAATTACAGCTGGCTCGCTACGGTTTGGCCTTGGCTTATCATTGCCCTGGGCTGGGCACCCTGGATGGCACAAGTTTGGCGATGGTGGATGCAGGCTCGGGGTGTGTCGAAGCACCTACGGGCGATCAATCGCGATTCCCACCCGTTGCGTCAGGTGCTCATGCAGTTCTCCGGTCGCGACATCAACGGACAGCCCCTGCCGAATAAATATCGCACGGACGATCGCTATGAACTGCTCTACAAGTTCCAAGGAGTACTACAGGCGCTCGGTTATGCCGGCGTGGTCGTGCTTGTGGATCGAGTAGACGAGCCGCACCTCACCGGCGGCGCGTTGCCTAAGATGAAAGCGTTTGTGTGGCCGCTGTTGGACAACAAGTTCCTCAAGCAACCGGGCTTTGGGTTGAAATTGCTACTTCCAGCGGAGCTATCTGAGTACGCTTTGAACGAAGACCGCGACTTTTTTCAGCGTGCAAGACTCGACAAGCAAAACATGGTGCCCTCACTGGAATGGACCGGCCAATCGCTCTATGATTTGGCCAACGCTCGCGTTGCTGCCTGTGGCACCGAAAACCAGCAGCCACGGCTACAAATGCTCTTCGACGATACAATCGACGAACGGCGGCTCATCGACGCGTTCGCAACATTAAGAGTGCCGCGGCATCTCTTCAAGTTCTTGTATCGTTTGCTAGTCGCGCACTGCCAGTCGCATGTGGATACCGACCCTGTCTGGGAAGTTCCGCTCTCGACTTTCGAAACGCAGCTAGCAATCTACCAGCGCGACCAGAAGACGCTGGATGCGACACTGGCTGGGTAAGAACGGCCATCCGGCAAGCTACGCCTCACCCAGTGGCCTGTCGCATCCTTGAGCGCGCAACTGTACGTAAGGAACTAGCAAAATGCTAGCAGCGTCTTCTTCAATTGTCGCTCTAGGTCGGCTTGACCCGCTGCGGGCCATTTGGCACACTCCCGCCCCGTGTGAATGGTCATGCCCACTGCTGGAGACTTCCCGATATGATTCGCTTTACATTGTTGCTTGCCCTGTCCGCCCCGCTTGTTTGCACCGGTTGTGGCGGTTCCGACACTTCCTCAGCAGCAGCTAGTCCGGCTGGTCCAGTTGCCACTGGTCAATCCCAGGCCCAACAGATACCCACCGATCAATCGGAGCGAGTCGTCTACGAATTCCTCGAAGCCTTGCGCCAGGGGAAAACCAACGTCGCGAACGCTCGCCTGACGCCGATCGCTCATCAGTTGCTGGAGCGTCACGACCGCTGCATCGTCATGCCTGCCAGTGAAACGGCCAGTTTCCGCGTAGGGACCGTTGAACAGCACGATGCGCAGCGAGCGACTGTCGACGCTGTCTGGTCAGACCTCGACGTGGACGGCAATCGCTACAACGAACAAACTCTCTGGGCCTTACGGCTTATCGAGGGCAAATGGCGGATCTCCGGAATGGTCTCTGACATTGAGAGTGAAAACCCAGTGGCATGCGATTTTGAGAATCCTGCCGAGTATGCCCAGCCTAGCCAGACTCAAACCCCAGACATCACTCGCCAGGCTCAACAGCCGGCTGTTGACCCCTTTAAAGAAGGCGTGAAACGCTAGCATGAATTTCGGGGATTCCCCGCAAACCCTTGCAGTAAAAACACTTAGAGAATCAGCCCTCGGTTCACCGAACCGTGGGCTGATTCTCTTTTCATAGTAGTTGCCCGAAGATTCATCTCGGGCAATTGCCAGGACAAGCCTGTACGTGTTAGGCTGAGCAACAGCCAAACCGTTCAACTCAACCTGAATTGCCTGACTTGACGGAGGGGCCACTTGTAGGCCCCGTGTTTGCGTGATAGATTTGCCGCCTAAGTTATCTGACGCTCAAAGTCACCCTGATTAACCGCTGTTGATACTGTGTTTTTGGAAAACACTGTGCTGTAAGAACAGCGGGAAGCCAGTAAGACCCCGCCTTGAGCAACAAATTGAAACTGAGAAAAGAAACCGCAACTGAGTGCCAGCAAGATTCATTCTTGGGGATCCCGCTGGTGGTCGCGTTTCACATAGATATCCCTTTAAGATTACTGAATAACTGAATAGTAGTCGGGGAGCAATGAAAAAGATGTCCGACCTTTGTCACCGTCACTTAGGCTCGGGGGGATTTCAAGTTGACGGTTACCGTTTAGGAACAGGCGTTTGTAACGCTGGATTCCATGCACCCTTACTTTCAGAGTGGGAGATTTAAGATGAATCGTGTTGTCACTATTGCAGCAGCCCTTGTGTTTGCTGTCGTCACTTTCGCCGTAACTGGCACCGAAGCTGAAGCTGGACTATTTGGTAATCGCAAGAGCAACAACTGCTGCGAGCCAGTCTGCTGTACTCCAGATCCTTGCTGCAAGCCAAGCCGTCGCGAGCTACGCAAAGCCCGCAAGGCCTGCAAGAAGGCTTGCGAGCCAACTTGCTGCGAGCCAGCCCCAACGTGCTGCCCTGCTCCAGAGCCAGTTTGCTGTGCAGCTCCTGAACCACAACCTTGCTGTGCTCCAGCTCCAAAGCCTTGCTGTGCCCCAGCCCCAGCTTGTGGCTGTGCTTCTGCCGCTCCAGCTTGTGGCTGTGCTTCCGCCGCTCCATCTTGTGGCTGTGCTTCCGCCGCCCCAGCTTGTGGCTGTGCTTCTGCCGATCAAGGTCCTGTTATGATGCAGACCTCGACAACCGTTCAGGCCGGCTGTGGTTGCAGCGGTGGCACGGTAGTACCCGTGGAAGCTGCTCCTGTACAAGAGTCCGCTCCTGAAGCTCCTGAAGCACCTGCTTCGGACGAAACCACCTGAACCACGCCTTGCGTGATTCGAGTTGTTTGAATAATCGAAAAGGCCGGGCCTCAATATGAGGTCCGGCTTTTTTTACAATGTGTCTCCCCTGGAGTGATTTGGCATCAATAACAGCCGTGTGCAAGGCCTCCTACATCCTCTAGAACTTGTGCTGATGTTCTCCCCCCAGGGCCCCCACGAGCACGTTGGAATGAGCCTCTCAACGCAAGCCTTCTTAGCGTTCCTCCCGATTCTGCTTGGAGGTGTCCTGCTAATCGGCTTTCGTGTTGCAGCGAAGTGGGCCATGCCAATCGTCTATGCCGTGACAGGTTGCATTGGACTGTGGGCGTGGCAAATGGATTTTACGCAGGTTGCCGCCGCATCCATCAAGGGCTTGCTCGTTTCTGCCAATTTATTATGGATCATATTTGGCGCCATCTTGCTACTCAACACGCTCGAACAATCGGGCGGTGTTTCGGTCATTCGCCGGAGCTTTCGCGGCATCTCGGATGATCGACGCGTGCAGGTGGTAATCATCGCCTGGATGTTTGGCTCGTTTATTGAAGGGGCTGCTGGCTTTGGTACGCCGGCCGCGATCGCAGCACCCCTGCTAGTGGCGCTGGGCTTCCCTGCCGCTTGTGCCGTCATGATCGGCATGATGATTCAATCCACTGCCGTTACTTTCGGGGCGGCAGGCACGCCCATTCTTGTCGGGGTTCAAGACGGCATGGGCGGGACAGCCTTTGGTGAGAGCTTAGCTGCTCACGGTTTTACGACGAGCGAGTTCCTGCACCAAGTCAGCAAGCGAGTCTCAGTCGTCCATGCGATTGCCGGCACATTCATGCCCACGCTCATGTGCATGATGATGACTCGCTTTTTCGGGCCGCAGCGTTCCTGGAGAGCCGGGTTGGAGACTCTACCATTCACTCTTGTCAGCGGGCTCGCCTTTACCATTCCCTACATGGTGACGGCATTTCTGCTCGGGCCCGAGTTTCCCTCGCTCGTTGGCGCGCTCGTCGGCTTGCCAATCGTCACGATCATCGCGCGGCGCAAATGGTTGCTACCTGCAAAAGCGTGGGACTTCCAGGCGAAGCAAGAGTGGCCCGCAGATTGGAACGCCAGCAAGGAACCAGCCAAAACTGACCTCTCTGAGGGCCGCAACATGTCCTTCTCGCTGGCATGGATCCCTTACTTGCTTGTCGCTATTTTGCTGTTGCTCACCCGCACCAAAGCGCTCGGACTGGGCAACTTGCTCCAGAGTGTTTCGCTCAGTTGGTCGAACGTACTGGGAACAGAAATCTCAGCCGTGAGCAAGCCGCTTTACCTGCCGGGCACGGTCATGATGATTGTTGCTGCAATGACTTTCTTCCTGCATAGGATGAGCGTCGGGCAACTCAAGCGGGCTATCGGCGACTCCTCAAGAATTCTACTGGGGGCTGGATTCGTGCTGGTCTTCACCGTTCCCATGGTCCAAATATTGATCAATTCCAATGTGAACCAGGCTGGTTACAGCAGCATGCCCGTCGCGATGGCGCAGTGGGTCTCGCAGCATGTAGGCGGAGTATGGCCAGCGTTCGCGGGCGTCGTGGGAGCTCTAGGAGCCTTTATTGCTGGCTCCAACACGATAAGCAATCTCACGTTCTCTAAATTTCAATTCTCTGTAGCTGAGCAATTGAATATCAGCGGCATGATGACCGTTGCCCTCCAGGCTGTCGGAGCGGCAGCGGGCAATATGATTGCTATCCATAATGTCGTCGCCGCTTCAGCAACGGTCGGACTGCTGGGCCAGGAAGGTTCCACGCTGCGCAAAACCCTTTTGCCCACGATCTACTACTTAGTCGTTACAGCAGTTTGTGGACTGCTGGCTGTCTACGTATTTCGCATCTCCGATTTCACGCAAGGGCTTGACTTGCTGACCGCGAAGCCGCTAGCTGAATCTCCTGGCTAGAACAAATTCCGAGTCACTGCAATGAAACATGAGGCGCAGCTCGCAGGCTACAGAGAATGTGTATAACGATGCGGTGCTCTAGTTGCCCTATTGAGCAAACTGCTCTTCTTCCAGTCCCAGCTTCTTCATCTTCTTGTAGAGCGTCGTGCGGTTCACACCGAGCGCGTCTGCCGTAGCGTTCCGATTCCAAGAGTACTCTTCGAGCGTTTCGAGGATGATCTGACGCTCAGGGCCTTCGAGTGCTTCTTTGAGCGTTTTCTGGCCAACTCGGGGAATGCTGATCGAAGGAGAACCAACGATATCCTTAGGCAAGTCGCCAGCCGTGATAACTTCTGTCTTGCCAAGGAGCACAGCCCGTTCCACCGCATTTTGCAATTCGCGAATATTACCGGGCCATGCGTAGGATTCGAGAGCGATGAGGGCATCGTCACTAAATCCGGTTACTTGACGATTTGTGTCTTCCAGCAGTTCAGTCAGGAAATGCTGAGCGAGCAGAGGAATATCGCTGCGTCGCTCGCGAAGAGCAGGCACCGCAATATTGATCACGTTCACGCGATAGTAGAGGTCTTGACGGAAGCGTCCTTCGGCGACGGCTTCGGCGAGGTCCTCGTTCGTGGCAAGAATCACCCGGACATCAACCTTAAAGGTTTCCGCTCCGCCGACTTGCTCGAACTCTAACTCTTGCAGTACGCGAAGCAGTTTCACCTGCATGGCAGGGCTGGCAGTACCGATTTCATCGAGGAAAATCGTGCCGCCATTGGCTTGCATGAATTTGCCAACCTTGTCTGTACTGGCACTGGTAAAGGCACCCTTCACATGGCCGAACAGTTCGCTTTCCAGCAAATTCTCTGGCAATGCACCGCAAGCAACTTCAATGAACGGCTTGCCAGCGCGATCGCTGTAGCGATGAATCGCTCGGGCAATCATGCTCTTGCCGGTGCCGCTTTCGCCAGTCACCAGTACTGTGGCTTTTGTGTCAGCAACACTCTCAACCACTTCGAACACACGCTGCATACGTGCGTCGCGACCCACAATGGTGCCCATTGAGTAGTGCTTGTCGAGTTCCTTGCGAAGCTGCGAGTTTTCTTCGATGACCTGACGCTGAGCAAAAGCACGCTCGAGCGCCATGAGGAGCTCGTCATCGATTAGAGGCTTGGTGAGATAGTCAAGCGCCCCGGCACGCACCGCTTCAACCGCAGAGTCTGCATCACCGTAGCCGGTCATCAAGATGACATTGGTTTGCGGATACGAGCGGCGGACCTGCTCGAGTAGATCGAACCCATCGCCATCTTGTAGGCGAACGTCGATTAGAGCCAGATCGTACTGATTGCGGCCCAAGAGTTCGGAGGCCTCGCCGGCGCCGCGGGCGCCATCAACGGTAAGCCCTTCGCCTCGTAACCAGTCAACCATGGACTCAAGAACTTGGCGGTCGTCATCGACAACGAGCAGTGAGCCGTTAAGCATATCGAAATCTCCCCTCTGAGAGTCTGCCGCGCGGGCAGATTCACTCAGCGCGTTAGTGCGTGTACTTCTAGTGGACACTCATTTAGTGGACCAACGAGCAAGTGCAGCAAAGCGTTTGGGGAGAGAACGCTTCGCGTTGCGATTCCGGGGAGTGGCTCGCAATGGCTGTTGCTTAATAAGTACGTCGCAGGTCGCACCAGGTCAACATTGTTGCTAGAAAGCAGCAGAAAACAGGTGGGCGGGTTGTGCCGGTTGTGCCAACAGAGAGAAATCGACGTAGATGGTCCCGTTAGCCGACGAGCTTGCTCGCCGTGGAGATTGCCTCACTTCCCAGGCAAAGACCGCGCAAACTTCACCCCGCGGTCAACCCAGCCCCTCAGCGCCACGTCGGTCTTGAAACCGGCAGGCATAACCAGCGCCCACCCACGCATGACTTTTCCGGTGATGTCCATCGGCTTCACATACGGCTCCGCCTGAGTCGCCTCGTGGTCTGCATTAGCCATGGCTTGAGCACCTAGCTGAGGTAATGCAGCTCCAAAAACTCTGAGCGAAAGTTTTGCGGCGCGGTGATCACATCCGGACGGCCTTCGGGTGTCATGTCCATGAGATTCCAATAAGGCCACACGGTATCCATGTGATTGTGCGACAGCTCGGTGCCCCAAAAGTGGTAGATGCCATCGTCTTGCTTGGTGAACACGTGCATCACCGGTTGCAAGGTGTCATCGGTCTCACCTGACTGGCACTTGTAATCAACGAGATACGAATTCGACTCCGAAGAAATCAGTTCGATGTTGCTCCAGCCGCGCTGCTTTGCCCAATCGTTGATCTGTTGAGCCGGAGCTTTTGCAACGACGACTAACGCGGCGTCCTGACTCACTGAGATGGTCGCCCGATCAAATCCGTCGATTAATGAAGTGCAAGAAGGGCAAGGGTTGTCCCAGTTCTTCCCAAACATATAGCTATAAAGTAGCAATGTGCTCTTGTTGCCAAACAACTGGCTGAATTTCACTTCCTGCCCGAGTTTGTCATCGTCGGCACCCTCGAAAACGTAATCCTCCTTCAACTTTCCGCCGCGGGGCAGCTCCCGGCGTTTCGCGGCAACCGCCTTCACTTTTTCAATCAGGCTCTTTTCTTCTTCGAGCAACGCGTCGCGAGCGTCGCGGTATTCCTGGGTCTCGTTGGGAAAGCGCAAGTCGGACATGGAAGAGCTCCGGGGAACGAGGACGATCTCAAGACAGACATCACTGCGCCTTAGTCTACCCTATCTGACTGTTAGGCAGTAATCCGCGGCCCCGATCCGTGATGCGTCAGCCGTCGAGGTAGTCGTTCCGAGGAGATCGCTACCCGGCCCGCGGGTGTGCTTTCTCGTACGCTTCGCGAAGATTCGCGGTACTCAGATGCGTATAGATTTGCGTCGTCACTAGGCTTTTGTGGCCCAGCAACTCCTGCACGCTGCGAATATCGGCCCCGCGATCCAACAGATGCGTCGCGAAGCTATGCCGCAAAGTGTGCGGACTCGTGCGCGAGTCGAGGCCCGTTTCCTGCAAGTACTTCTCCAGCATCCGACCAACGCTGCGAGTCGTCAGCCGCGTTCCAAAACGGTTCACGAATACGGGCGCACCACGACCGGTAGCTTCCTTCGGCGAGAGTTCTCGAACCTTCAGCCATTTCTCTAGTGCGCGTGTCGCGAAAGAACCTAGCGGGGCGAGGCGTTCTTTGCGGCCTTTACCTCGGACGCGAAGAATGCCTTGCGAGAAGTCGAGATCGCCGTCGTTGAGGCCAACCAATTCGCTCACTCGCAGCCCAGCCGAGTAAAGCGTCTCGAGTATGGCGCAATCGCGCACACCAAGCTTTTTCTCCGTGGAAGGCGCAGCAAGCAACTTGCCAATCTCCTCCGAGGAAAGAAAATGCGGCAACTTGCGACCCTTGCGCGGGTTCCTCAAGGCGCGAGCCGGGTTGCTATCGGCCCACCCATCTCGTTGCCCAAAGCGATAGAAGCTACGCAGCGAAGCAAGCTTGCGAGCGATCGAGGTTTTCGCGTAACCCGCATCGTGCAAGGCGGAAAGAAATCCGCGGAGTTCCACAGCAGCGATGCTCTCTGGCTCCGGCGTGCTGCCATCTTCTTCAGCAAAGTACTCAGCAAACGCCTGCAAGTCTTCCCGATAGCCTTTGAGCGTATGCGGCGAAGCATTCCGTTCGATCTGCAAATGCTTCAAAAACTGAGCAATTTTGCTTCGCATATATAGATAGGCTTCGGGGGTAGGGATTAGCTGGATGGGGATCGATGTCATGAGGGAAGGTTGTGAAGGCCCTCCAAGTTCATTTCCACTAGCCCTACTACCCTAAAAACCTATTTCCTCTTCTCACTTAAACGGAATCTCGTCGACTTTAATCTCTTTGCTCGGCGCATTGTTGCGCAGTTTCTGGCTGAGCACGGCGGCGTCGTACCAGCTGAAACTTAGCTCGGGGTTCGACGCAAAACGCCCGAGCGTACGCAAGGTCTTTGCGCGCTGGGAATCGTCGTAGAGAAAAACGTACCGTTCCTTGCCCTTAACCAGGGCTAGCACATTGATATCGTCACTCACGGGTCGGGCTTTCTGGGGTGCGGGCACTTCTTGCTCGAAGTACGTTTTGGGTCGGCGACACACATCGGGTCGTGCGTCTTTTCTGGCGGGGATGGCTCTTGGCGAACGGAGCACACGGCAGCGCGAAATCCGTTCGCAGCAGTGGTCTCAGCTCGGCGTCTCAAACTCGGGCTATCAATTGAGAGTCAAGCCATCAGCAGCGTGGTCGAAACTTCGCTTCAAACAACCGTCTGCTAGAGGGTTTATCGGACATCGGGCCAGCGCCACACCATGCTTGTTTTTCGACTCCCGCCGCGAGCCGATAGCATTTCAGAGATATGCAAGTGACAGCAGAAGCGGACGAAGTCGTCGCTGCGTTGCAAGTAACCTTCCCAACCACCGAATCGCGCGTCGTCTTGAAAGTACACGTAACCCTTGAGCGCCTCGGTAATTTCAGGGTCGTTGCCCCGATAGATCTTCGTGTGGTTGAGGACCGGTCCATGATGTGGCACACACTCAAACAACTCTTGCTGCTGGCACCCGTTAAGGATTGCTCCGCTATGGGGCGTCATGACGATCGTCCCGGTCGTGTCATTTGTGCCGTTCATTGCACCCGGCAGCAGCAACGGCTCATCCGGCGCGGGAGCTAGCATCTCCGACGCTTCCGTGCTGTCACTCGATGGCAAAGGCAAAGCTTCCGATGCATCTTCAGCACCAGCAAACGCAGGCTCTTCAAACACGTCCCGATCACTGATATCTCCAGCTTGATCGCCCGGAGCCACTTCTTCGACAGCCTGTGCGAGCCGCACCGATTGGAAGCCGGCTTGCTGCGTTCCGAAGCCTGAATCGGTGCTCACCTCAGGTGGTGGTGGGAGTACTTTAATCTGCGTATTGCAAGCCGAGGGCTGGGCGGTCATCTCCGAGCGAGCCTGGGCAAGCTGCGCTTCGTAAACGAGCGAGTCGGGAATAAACTCTTCCTCAGGCGTGTTCCAAGGTAAACCATATCCTGCAGGGATTTCATGGAAACCAACGTCTGCCGAGTACCACTCAACTTTCAGACCACAACGAGGCGGATAGTAGGCTGAGAAATCAGTCACCGATCCGACGGCAACGGCATCCACGCCAAGAATCTTTGCTAACCGCCGCGCTTCACCCGGACCGCTCAGATCGATTCGATGCTGAATCATCGCTTCTTCCACGACGGTTACCGGCACAACTTCAAAGCCCGGCGTTGCTTGTAGTTCGGCGAAATAAGCCATCGCAAACTGCCGGCCATCCACCGTAGGCTCGTCGCTTTGATTGAAGAAAGGCGCAACCGCCACGCGGCTAAGCTGTGGGAACGGGTTACGTATCACCGGACGGTACGTCACCTCGGGAATAATCAGGCGGCACCCTGCAGCGGGCAACACGCAGGCTGCTAGCAGTGTCCAGAGGGACACCTGGGAGAGCAGCGACGCTCTGGAGAGCGATTTGGACAACCGACTAATCACGCGAAGAATTCCACCACGAAAGGATCCCCCCTTTTTGGCTTACTCATATGGATCGACACAATTGATATAATCGCTAAAGTGAAAGTCTGAAGTTTCCCAAAGCAGTCACTGAACTGCATTCAACTGCTAGCATTCGGCATGTTTCTTATGACTCACTGGCGTTCTCTACGTATCGAACGACTCGAAGCGCGCGAACTACTCGATGCTGCTGGGGTGACGATTATCACTCACGGAGCCCAAGTAGTAGCCGGATTGCCGGATTGGGAAGTGACTTTGGGACAAGCCATCCTCGATCGCGCCGATGGCAGCGCGACTGATCGCACCACGGGTAGCATCTTCCGCCATGACCAAACGACTGGGCGTTGGTCGGCGCTAGACAACAGCGTCTGGACGAACAGCAATTCCGCCGCAGAACACGTCGTCCTGCTGTACGACTGGTCGCAAGAATCAGGTGCCCTGAACGATGGTTGGGCCGAAGCCGCGGCAGACAGCTTGTTTGCAAGCCTAGTCGATGACAACGACTATTTGTCGGGAGACCTGACTGGACAAAGCTTCTATGAACTGGGACTCGAAACGCCCGCTATCGAAGAAGGCGGGCTCCTCGACTTCCATTTCATCGGACATAGTCGCGGCACCGTGGTTAACTCCCTAGTGACCGAGCGATTTGACCATTATTTCTCAACGATGATCGACCATGTCACAACGCTCGACGGTCACCCAGCTAGTGCTATGAACGATCAGGGGTACGTCTCTACGGACCCCAACAATAATAGTCGTATATTCACCTACAATAACGTCCTATTTGCTGACAACTACTATCAGCAGAACGGCTCCTACGAACCGGTTTTCTTCGACTTCAACGGCGTACGCACTAACGGAGCCTACAACTTGCGACTTCCTACGACCGTCCTAGAGAACGGCGGCGGTGGGCTGGAGCATAGCGACGTGCATACTTGGTACTACGGCACGGTGACTGAGCCCTTTGATTCCAACTATTCCGGCTTCAATGCAGCAGGTCGCAACAACGATGGTGATGTGAGCTTCCCCGATAGCTGGTGGGGCAACTCGGGCGTACCAGCCCGCGATGCCATCGGTTTTCACTTCTCAGAAATTGCCGGCGGCAGCCGTGCCGGACTTGAGCAGTTCGGTTCAAAGATCGACGCCGGTTCCATTGAAACCGTCAATAACGGTGACTTCCGATTTAACTTTGGCGTTTTCAGCGACAATCCTCCTGGCTGGATTCGCCACGGTGGTAGTGGTACGGGCGATGTTGATGATAGCGGCGACTATCTCGAACTCGATGCCGCCGGCAACGCCTCGTTCCGCCGCCACAACCCGCTGTGGTTCGACGTCAACACCGTGGCCGTTGAGTATGACTATCAAATTTACGGCATCGAAGGCTCCTCGCCGGACGATCAACTTCAGGTAATCATTGGCGATACCGTAATCGAATCGTTGCTACTTAGCTCGATCAATGGCAGCTTCGTGATCGATCACCAAGCACCGCTCTCCTTCACCCACGGCGGTTTTGTTGACACGCTCGAGTTCCGCATCAACGATTCGGCCGGCGATGGCATCGACTCGGCAGTCCGAATCGACAACATCCGCCTTGTCACTAGCATCCCCGCCCCGGATGCCGATTTTAATAAGGAAGCAGCCGTTTCAGGCTTCGATTTCCTCACCTGGCAAACCAGTGCTGGCATACCTTTAGGGGCCGTCAACGCTCAGGGCGATGCCGACTTCGACGGAAATATCGACCTCGACGATCTCACCGTCTGGCAACAACAGTACGGCACCAGTAGCCTCGTGGCTGCTGCTACTCTCCAAATACCGACAGCTCCTCTGTTTGGCAGAAACATCTGGCTGGAACCAATGACCGAGAGTCAGAAAATCAGAGGCGACAAAGAAGCAATCGTATGGAGCAACTGGCAGCCAAGTCCGTAGGGTATGTCGAGCTCCACGAGGCGTACCGGTTTGCCCGTATCTACGGCTTCGGACCTCAGACCTCGGGCTTCAGGCCTCCAGGGCAACCCTGAAGCCCGAAGTCTGAAGTCCTTGGTGCCTTGAGCTCGGTACGCCTCGCTCCACTCGACATACCCTACGGCTGGATATCCCGTTACCACGCAGGAGCGTGGGAACGAGGCAAGGTTGCGATATTGCTGCCTACTGCCCACTCTTCCGCCCACTTCTTCCCACCGCAACCGCTGCATCAAGCGCATTGGTAAAGTTCTGCCCACCGTACCCGGACCAACTCACTTGGCCGTCTACGAAAATGATGAACGTAGGAATGCCCTGGATCCCCAATCGGTCGAAGAAACCTTTGCACCCATAGCCAAGCGGCCAATTGGCGCCAGGCGAAGCGTCGAGAAAGTCTTGCAGCTTCTGAACGTCGCGCTCGGTTTCCATCGATAGGCTCACGAACTGAACCCCTAAAGGCCGGTACGCGTCAGCCGCCTCGACGATCCGCGGCATCTCCGCCAAGCACGGCCCGCACCACGATGCCATGCAGTCGACGAACACAACGTCGCCAGAATTCACTACCGCATTGATATCAAAGTCGCTTCCCGCAACGTCATCGCTTCCCGCAACGTCGTCGCCTGCCGGAGCATTCAGCCACCCATCAGCCTGTACTCCAGGCCAGGACGTGCCAGAAGGGACGGGCGGGCGGCCGGCAGAAGTATCAGTCCGCCAAAGAACGGCCGCCAGCGCAACGGCAAACACCCCCAGTATCACCAGCGGCGTCGGAATACCACCACCGCCCGGCTGCGAGGCCCCCTCCTGCGATGAATAGTCACTTTCCATAGCGCGTGCCTTCCTAAGTATTGCTTCAAGAAAAAGTTGACATTTCTCGCTACCGCCGAAATGGCCCCGATCCACCCGATCCAACTTGGATCGGGACCTATTCTGCGGTAGTCACTCTGGCAACTGCCTTGACGCTTCTTGAACCCATCCTACGCCTATCGCTTGCGACGCAAACCGGCTCCAACAATGAGCCCTAAGGCAAGCACCAGGCTCGAAGGCTCAGGTACAGCGCCGGTAGCGGCACCGCCAGAAGCGATGGCACTCACGCCGAATTGTTGCTGCCACAGCAGGAAGTCGAACCCGTCGGAGTCGCTATCCCCATCGCCATCGCTGCCGTCAGTCATGCCAAAATCTATCTGCCACTCGTCGAGGTCCAGGCTATCGACCATGCCATCGCCGTTGTAGTCACCCACCAAATTCGTGTTCCCCGCCACCACGTTGATGTAAACGGCATCCGATTGGTAATCCACCACGTAACTGAAATCAGGGTCGATCGAGAGCGGCTCGATATCAAACGTTCCGATGATACTATCCGCGGTCATGATCTCAAACGTATCGCCATCCTGCGGGTTGTAGCCCGAGTCGATCGTCAGCCGCAACGCTCCGCCGAGCATCGCATCGCCCGTCATTGCCAGACGGCTATGATCGTCGTCATCGTCGATGTGCATGGAGAGCTCACTGATACCGGACATGGCCAAATCGCCGAGCACAAATGACGAAGCAGCGCCAACAGTCAACGATCCCACGCTGAGCAGCGGGGCTTCGACCACGGTGTTCTCAATATACATCTCGCCATTATCAACAAGGTTACCGCGGAACCGCAGGATCGCATCCTTACCAAAAATTTGTCCGTCGACATTGTTCGTAAATAGTTCTTCGAACTCCATCTCGCCACCGATCGACTCGACAATACCGCTGTTAACGACGGAACCGGTCACCAACATCTGCTCGCGTATATTGGCAATCCCAGCTGCCGTGCGGATGTCTCCCCCAGCGTTCAAGATGTCTCCCTCGATGCGACCATCGCCACGAATGACGCCCGTGTTAGTAACCGTAGGTGTCAGAATGATCCCGCCCGCCAGATTAATGCGTCCGCTAACTCCAACGTCAAAATTGCCATCGACGCGGAACAGACCGTCATTCTCAACATGCACCGTACTGCGAGCCGTCTCATCGGAAGCATGCCCAATCTGGGTGTCGTTGAGAATCCATAACAACGACCCTTGATCGCTAATCACGACTTCGCCGAACGAACCGGATTCCACCCCAAATTCGGCATCGTGAACAACACGCACATAGGCTTCTTCACGGATCTCCAACAAGCCACGCCCCTCGTTACCCACGATCAAATCGCCGGTCGTGCCCGTATTCGTACCAGGACCAATATTCCAACGCGTTCCGCGACCACTTACATAGACACTGCCGTTGCCAGGCTGCTGTGGAGTTCCGGTTCCGCCGGAGACTTCTTCGTTACCGATAATCGCTTCGTCGTCGGTTTGCACGCGAGCAAAATTAGTGATATCGAGGCGACCAAAGCCGCCGTGTCCCACAGCGAGAGTATTGTTACGCAACAGAGAACCCAAACCATCGACCGTTACGAACCCTTGCGAGCCTTCAATCTCACCAATCGCCATGTCCGGGTCTGTTCGCGTACCCATCATTCCCGATGGTGCACCCGTATCATCGACGTTGGTTCTTACTTGTGCTCCCGCAAATATAGACAATACACCCTGACCTTCCTCTCCCACAATAAACCGATCCTGGACTCGCAGTGAGGAACCAGCGCCCACTACCTGAATCAGACCGTAACCGTCGAAGATGCCACCAATCGTAACGTTCGTGGCAGTGAGCGGATCGGTGTCTTGAGGAACATCCACAACGACGGTACCAAAATCCGTACCTCCTACCTGCATTCCAGTTCCGCCGACAACCAAGTCGCCACCTGTGACAGCGCCACCAAACTGTGGCAGGTCGGGTACATCAGTCCCGCTGCCGTTATCTATTACCGGAGTGACGTCACCATTGCCTATGACATCCGCATGAACTGAGGGTGCCAATAGGGCAAGTGCGATAGACAGCGACAAGAGTCGCCCTCTAAGTGTTATTAGATTTTGATACACAGTTAATACCTGTTCATTCTCTGTTCAGAAGAATAGTTTCGAGTCGCTTAACGTAGTCCGTGCGACGATTCATTGGGAGCATGCACACGAGATGCGCCTCCCTCCATCATTTTCTCTTGGGCCTAGTCCTGTCAACGAAATTGCGCGACCTAGCTAGGTGAATCCGCTAAACGTCCCGGAATTGCCGGTTATGCCGACGCCGTTTGTTCAAAACAAAGCCGTATTTACTCGATTTGACGATCCAAGCGGATAGTCTCCTCGACATTGTGATCCACGCCCGGTTCGAACCCAACGGGGATCGAACGGTCCACAATGCTGAACTTTCTCAGCCGTCGCGTGTCGCCCGTGTCCAGACCAAACTCACGCCCTAGTTGATACCCTTCCGGGTAGATGCGATCGTACAGCGCCTGCAACTGGGCCGAGGTTAGATTATTACTCGGATCGTTTAAGGACTGGAATTCCCCAGACGTCGGTGCCGGTGCCGGTGCCACCTCAAAAAACCCTACCGTGATCCAAACAGCGAACACATTGGATCGTGTCGTTGTAAGATTATCCAGTCGAGTCACCGGTTGGTAATGGAAATAGGCGTTGCGATCCGTGTTCCTTGGATCTTTTGTCGCTCCGTTGCGAGCCTCTTTGCGCTCAAACATAACAGGCGTATCACTGGGTGCCATGGTCGCATCAAGTGAGTCACTGCGTAGCAGTCCCGTCTCGACATCCGGTCGCTCCATCGCTGCTAGGGGAACAAGGTCCCCGGCACCCGTAGCCCGGAACGGATTGGCAAAGAAAGTTGGACTATCACTGCTCAGCGACAGCATAGCGTCGCTGTCACTACCGTACCCACGTCGGGAGCTGGCAAACTCCTGAGCTTCCGGACCCAGGTGCTTCTGCGCCCCTCCCATATCCTGCTGGATACCTTTCCAGACGGTACCGTCGGCAATGGTATTGAGATTCACCTCGCCCGGGTCGCGGAACTCAGAGACAAAGTTGTTGGGAATCAGCTTGCCATAGCGAGGATCGTCCGTGGAAGTGACAGGCACCGTGTTGTTATTGAAGGCAACCGGATTGAGCCAATTCTTGGTGCCCACGAACAGCGAGGGTGTATGCACGTAATCCAACATGCGGTAAAGCCCCGTCATGGGCTCCTCGGGGGCAGGAGGCATCGTTGCAGCCGGATCAAGTGTGTTGTGGAAACCAAGCAAGTGCTCAAATCCGTTATGTGCAGGCGTGGCTGCTCCATTTTGAATCGCTTGATAAGGCCACTCTTGTTCCAATCCCGTCACCGGATCGTTGTCTTTCGGATCTGCTGTCGCGAACGCCCGGAATAATTCAAATGAACTCGTTCGTGGTACCAGCATCAACTCATTTCCGCTAACGTAAGGGCGATTGTTCCAGGTTAGCCAATCGAAGGGGGTCTGGGGCTTCGCATGGAGTGCTTCTCCGGAAAGTGCGGTGTCCTGGAAAGGACGATTGAGGTAACCCATCGTGGCTGACGGAATTGCATCGAACGTAAAATCACCGTTGTAGTCTTGGCCCGTAAGCATGTTCTTGAAATCAGCCGGTGCTGGCGGGTTAAACCCCAGCCCATCGGCTCCATTCCTTGGGCCCAGCGTAGCTCGCTTTTCGGAAGAAAACGGCTCAAACGCCATCAACGATGCCATAGGAGCGGTCGCAGCCGACCCGAGCTTTTCTTGCCCAGTCATGCCTCGTTGTAAGCTCGTAAAAGTCCTGCGTGCCTCGCGCGGTGACGTGCCATCCTCTTCATTCCCCACCTGACCAATTGCCACATCGCCGATGCTATTGAAAACGCTTAGGTTAACTCCCATCGAATCGACTGTACGATAAGGATTGACAGGATCATCCTCGCGGTGCTCTGGATGACCGGCTTCGGGATTCCAACCAAGCAATGGATTTGCCAGCCTTTGCAAAAAAATGACCGAGTAGGTAACTCGCGGGTCAGGCTTACTGGCATAAATCGCGTCAACCCTCTGTTTTGCAGCTTCGAACTCAGGATAGGCCGGGTGCACTTCATTCGCCGGACGGGTAGTTCCAATCGGTCCGTCCATTGGTACATCAAGTGTCATCAAGGTCCCGTTGCTATCCTTGTACTCACCTGTTGTCTTGTCCAACCGAGCTCCCATAATCCTTTCGGGATAACCCTCTGCTGGTTCTGAAGCGGTGAGTGGATTGGGCATGTTGATGATGGCAACGTCAGCGCCCGGAGTGGCGGCAGCTGTGGCACTCGCATCTGCAAATCCGCTGTCGAGTGGTGTACGCATCTCCTCCCCTGTCAGCGGGTCTTCGATTACCCCATCCTTCTCGTGCATAAGCCTGACCGAACCGGTCGTAGTATTGAGTTCAAAACGACGAGATTTCTTGGCTGGGTCGCTTCGAGAACCGTCTTGGTCTGCGATCACTACTTGGTTGTCACCACCGACTACCATGTAACGCCCTGGCCGCACGTGGTAGGGACTTGTGGTCCCTGAATAGAAGGGCTCGCCCTCTACCATCACGTCATAAGCAGGAGCAAAATCGGTAAAATAGGCACAGCGGTCGAGTTTGGCATCCGCAGGAGGACGACCTACAACGGCTGCAGTTCCCCCGTTCGCCACTTTCCAATCAACGAGCGAATCGGGATTCCACTGCATAGCTTGATCGCTAGCATATTTTTGGGTTCTCTTATAAAAAGCCATCCGCCACACGGGTGAGCGTTGGGCACTTCCACTTAAGTCGGTGTAATTGGTAAAGGTGGACAGATTAACCCCAAGGTCTTGCCCGCCCACAATCCGATGTGTATCGGCAGGCGCAGCGGGGTTTGGCGCGTTAGGATTATAGAGTTCAATTAACAACCCGCCTCTTGGAACGAACCTCTGGTCGAAATCTTGGTCCTTCTCAGGATCGCTCCGATCTAGCAACGAGGGATTCCTAGGAGGCTGGTTAGGATTAGGATTATTGCGGTCCGAGTAGATAATCTCATTCGAGTAGTTGCTGGTGCGACGGTCATGCCAAGCGAGCGTTTCAGTCATGACCAGTTCGGGCCGTTCCAGTCCCCAAACGATGCCGCCAATGTCGTCAGCTGTCCCCGCTTTGCCATCGGGCCCGAGGCTATCTAGAGTGTTGTTCACCCCGCCCAGGGTACCGATCTCGCCATCAACATCCCATCCATCGAACGGGTTGTGATCGTACTCAAAAGCGGTCATGGCGGAGTCGGCATCGCGAAAATCAACCGA
Source organism: Adhaeretor mobilis (assembly GCF_007741515.1). Lineage (GTDB taxonomy): Bacteria > Planctomycetota > Planctomycetia > Pirellulales > Lacipirellulaceae > Adhaeretor > Adhaeretor mobilis. The sequence goes on along the minus strand of NZ_CP036263.1, from coordinate 1,595,170 downwards.
GTTGATCGCCCATTGTGCCAGTTCGCGGCATCTTCGTTTGCCATCGTCGGAGTCCACATCAAACGGGTCGGCAGCGGCGAGCGCCGTGATGTACAAATCCTTGGCCAGTTCCTGACGACGCAGGTTGTCCCACGCAACCTGATAGGCGACGCTCCGTACACGCGGATCACGCAACTCGATGGGCGATTTGGTTGGGTCCTTGGAGTCGAACTCGATCATGCCGTCCTGATTGCGATCAATCATATCGACCGTCGTGGCAAGATCATCACGCACAAACGCATCGGCGGGGTGGTGAATGTTGTCAGCCGGATCGACAGGTTGCACATCGATCGGTTGCCCTAATGCGGCGACATTTTGCTGGAGTCGCCATTGGGCTCCTTCTGGCTCACCTGGCTCATCAACCACACCGTTGTTGTTGTCATCACGCCCGTTCCCCAACGCTCGATTGATATCCAACAACTTGCCGTCCGCAAGGTCCTGGGGGATCAAGCGTTCGAGGGCGCGACGCTGTAAGGCGCTCAGCGGAGGAAGGAAATTCGGCGTGGCTGTCCTGTTGTATCGCAGACCAGCAGTTACTGCACGCATGCGATACTCCATCAAGTCAGCAAACGATGCCCCAACAGCGGGACGCCCCATGACTTCTAGGAAACTGTCGTCGTTACCCGTATTGCCATCCAGGTCCATCTTGGTGCCATCGGTCTCATTCACCCAACTCGGCAACACACCTGCAGGGACCGGCAGGTCGAACGAGTCGGTCGTTATTAAGTTACGGGCCTGAAGGTTCGATCCTACAAAGTTAGTTAACGTGGCCAGTCGTTCTGACGCAGTAGTCGCGTCTGCATCGTACACTCGCAGCAGACGCTCCAATTCGTTAACTGTGTACGGAGAGTCGGGCGAATTCGGACTCTCCCCAGACACGTTGAGCAGATTCATCTCGTAAGGCATGTCCCTCGATTGGTACGAAGTATCCTCGGCGATCACGCTAACAGGTTGGCCAAAGTCATTGATACCTGTGGAAGGGTAACTGCTCGCAAAATCGGGAGCACTGCCGTACAGGCTAGGAGGCGCTGCACTGCCAAATCCTACTGGTACTCCCTGCATATTAAGCTGGTATTGAATGTCCATTTGACTAGGAGAGCCAGGGTAGCCGAACCCATCGGTATAAATATTTCCATAGCGCCCGGTCAATTGACGCCCTGAAAGCGGGGCTAAGCCAGTTGCATCAATGCCTCGGGAACCACCTATAGTACGATTGGCCCATTCAGCACCGAGCAAAGGTTCCAAGTCAATATCCGCCGGTCCAAGGCCTTGGCCAAATGGCAAGTCGAGAGCTACTGCGGTGCCAGCAAGTTCAGCATCATAAAATGGAGGGTAAGCACCAGGCGGGCGAGTCGTGAAAACTTTCGACTTTACTTGCTCTCGCGACCCGTGCGCATTCACATTCAAGCGCCCATCCAAATCCAAACACAGCACCGCGGCCATCGGTTTGACGAGGGTGCCGTCCGGCATACTGATGATACTCGCGCCGAAGTCTACCCACACGCTATCGCGGTAGCCGTCGTTGTCGTTGTCGACATCCCACGGACCAGCGATCATGCGGTTGACTATTAGTCGTTGGTTATCAGGGTCCGCGCGGTTGGTATCAAACTGGTTGAAGGCTTGTGCAAATTCGGGGTTGCTGCCGGTGAAGTTCGGATGATCCAACCAACTCGGGCGGAGCATGACCTTGCGAAGAACCATTGGCTCGACAGCCAAGTGACTGCCACTGTTGGCAACTTCTGTTTTCCAATAGTTCAACAGAGCAGGTCGATGCAACGACGGCAGCGGCACGTTGTTACCAGACGTGCTCAACGAGGTTGGATCGCTTGGCCAGGAGGAGGGGTCAGTTACATCGTTAACGACCCATGCATTTCCCTGTAGGTCCTTCGGCATCAACGCCAGCAGCATGTTTTGAAAGTCAACCGCGTCGTAACTCTCATCGCTGCCACCAAAACCGGAGTAGGGAGAATTGACCGTGATTGTACCCAGCGGATTTGGCGGGAAATAATTGAACGTGGTTCCAGTTGTCGATACTACCGATCCTGGATCAAAGAAAATGGTATTTGGCTCAAGAGCAACTTGCATATCGAGAGTCGTTGAACCATCGAGAAGAGTAACCATTTCTTTTGCACTTAATCGTGCATCGCCCGTCGTTGCCGTAGAGTCGTAACCAACCCCCGTGCCATTGAACGGCCGGCCGTTCACGACGAATTCGCTGCCTTCCAAGAGTTGCTGGAAGTCGAGTTGATCGATATCGCCGTCGCGGTCATAGTCCTGATTGAGTGTGCTACCATCGGCCAACGGAAAGGCGAGCAAGCGAAATCTGGCGAATTTACGCGGGTAAGTAGGAGTTGGCGTTGCCAAGCTACCGCTTACGGGATCTATCAAATGGTTGGCCGGGATGTAGCCGACGATTCGAGTGCTCACTCCTTTTGCAAAGCCGCTAGTGAAAGTGAGCGTCATGCCATTGTAGGCATTCCTCTGCAATTTCATGCCGTTGACGACATTCGCCGCGGCTTGATTGCCGAATAGGTCCTCGACGCCAAGCACGTCGATTTCAAGAATCTGACCGTTGGTGATATTGAAGTTTTGCGACACACCATCGACATCGCGCGTCGGTGCCCAACGCGCCGTCAGGCCGTCGGCGTCAGTCTGAGCGTTCGGCACTGGCACGCTCCCCACAAACCCGTCTTCCCCGTACATATCTCTTAACAAACTGTGATTACGCAGCACGCTATTGGGGTTCTTCGTGTCGCGCACGACTTGTTTGAGAATGTCGTCCAGCAAATCGGCTTGGCCGACTTCGGCGCTCGTGTTTTGGCTCGCCTTGGCCTCTGCCTTTTGGGTGCGGTACGCGTGCCGCGACGTCACCACAAACGCGGTGCCGACCAACAGGAACAGCACGAGCATGCTGAGCGCCACCAGGAGCAAAATGCCTTTGCGGCGTTGGCGCTTGGGCGCTCGGCGCTGGGCGCTGGGCGCTGGTTTTGGCAGCGGAGAACTAGCGTCTAGCGCCTCGCGCCCAGCGCCCATGTTCGGTGTTCGTTGCTTATCGTTCATCTTCTCTTCTCCTGAGCGAATCGTTTGCCCCGGCCCGCTCAGTATTGGTTGGTTGGTTGGGCGCTGGGCGCTAGGCGCTGGTTACTAACAACCAGCGCCTAGCGCCCAATAACTAGCGCCTCTAATTCTGCTGCATCGGTATCGATCGTGTCGTCACGCTGACAACTCCCGGAAGGAGTATCGCACGGAGGTCTTCTACTTCATTTGGATTGGCAGGGTCTTGTGGCCAAGCAGGTCCGTCGAGCATGGCGCGTCTCACGATATGGCCGTGACTGTCGATTGAAGTCTCGTCGTCGAGCGACAACAGTCGGTACCATTTCATGAGGAATGTGCCGTTGGTTTGGTTCACGCCGGCCAAGGCGATCCACTGACCGGTGCGGATGTCTTCGGTTGCGTCTTCTAAGCTCTGCTGGTCAACCCCGATGAGTTCCAATTCGCCGCCAGGAAGGAGCACGGCTTCCAACAATCGTTCGCTGGTTTCCGAGGGAACTTCCTCGCGCCGATAAAACACAGCGACCGAAACATCGTACCTGCGATTGCCGTATTGGTCGTGCGCCGGTTGCAGCGCGTCGAGCCCGTCGTTGGTGACCGGCACCACGGTGGCTAGCCACGTGTAAGTCGTATCGTACTGACGCCGCAGAAGTTGATCGTCCGAGGGATCGTCCGGCGTATTGTTCGCGCTACCACTCAAATCGACATCGGCAGTCCTCCAACGCTGAATAGCCGGCTTGTCGCTCTCCTCAGGTAATTCTACGCTGAGTGTGTCATGAAGGGAAAAAATGGTGTCGGCAACATTCAGCGGCAACGCAATCGCTCCGCCATTGGTTGTTGGATCAGGTGCGGGTAGCGTTACGCGTCGAATCGGCCAAGCATCTTCCAGAATTGGAGCGAGAGAGTTTTTCCAAGCCGCTGGCATAGTGGCGGTAAGTTTGACTCCCCCCGCATAGGGAAAGAACTGGTTGTGGTTTTCCGGGTCTTGCGGCGGTAATGCGGCAGCAACGCCAATCGGATCGATCACAAATGCACGCCCAGGACCGATTGCACCTGCTGTTAAATTGAACTCGCCAATATTGGCCCGCTGCGGATTGGGTACCCGAGCGGTACCATCGAAAACTGTTTCGGGATGAATTACGTATGACTTGTCGGTAGGCGAAATTGACTCGGAATTCAGTTCCGTGACTGTCGCCATATCTGGATCGCCATACAACCAAGCCTCCGGCTTGAGCATCCCCCGCGCTAACATTTCATCGAACGCGGCATCGGACAGTGCGACCCCTCGGCTGGCGCGTTCGCCTCGAGAGGCGTAAAAGTTGCCGACCGGAAACAACGACGCCACGCCCATCAGCCCAAACAGCAGGACGAACATGCTGATGAGGACCTCTAAGAGGCTGATACCTCTTCTCGAAGGCGGAAGGAGGAATGGGGAAGGGGGAGCTTGTTGGAGGCTGGCGCGCAGTGATTCCGCCTTCCGCCTTCCACCCTCCGCCTTGGAAAGGCCTTCCGTCGTGGTGGTCCTGGTTGCCAAGCCAATTGTCGGGCGTTTGAATGCTCTCATGCTTACCGTCCTCCCTCTCGCCGCATCTCGCGGGCGTATTGGCGAGCGGCGAACAGTTGCTCGGCGACTTGGTCAATCACCGGGTCGTTGTTCTGAGCAGCCGAAAGTTGTCGCGGATCGACAAACGTGTTTGCGGTGCCGACCATGCGACCATTATTCGCAGAAATCGAAATCCAACGGCTGTCGAGGTTGAGCCAATTTATTGTCTCACGACGTGATTCCAGGTCCGAATCGCTCACCGAAGCACTCAAACTAAAGTTGGGATCCGTTGGGTCCACGCTCGCATTCTCTACTCGTCCTAGGAGCAGCATCACTTTTGCGACGCTGTCCGACTCAGCACCGTTGAGATAGACGCGCTCGATACGGCCCGAAGGAGCAAACATCATGCCGACACTATTTATTTGTGGGGTAGCAAAGGTCGCGAGAGTATCGTCGTAGAACGAACTATTCGACGGGGCTGGAGTACCGTAAGTGTTGAAAAGGAATGTAAATCCACCCAACGTCCCTCCCTCAATTCCGGAAGCGACCATATCGATGCCGACCCCCCTGGGCAGCGCCAGCGGCGGCTCGGGGGAGTTCGCAGGTTGGCGAAAGTTGCGATATTCCTTCGGTGCTGTCGCGGTGCCCCCTCCTGCTACAAGACTAAGAAGCGGACGGGTTGACGAGAGGTAATTGCACTGAATCGTAATTGGGTTAGATGCCGGATTGGGCTGATTGTCGAACGTGTAGAAGTCGCCCTGAGGGAAATCTGCCTCCGCCTCAGGATTGCCGTCACCATCTTGATCAAGATCGGTAATCTGGTATCGCACCCCATCAACTTCCACGATGTCGCCACGCCGAAGAAAATTAGGAGGCAATGGCTCCTGGACGTACTCGAGAGGGAAAGGATCGGTGGTCGGTGAGTCACCGTATATGAACTGAAGTGTGTGTGTGTAAAGTGGCAAAGAACTGTTCGCGATTCTAACTCGCGAGAAGTTGCTAAACCCGGCAAACGCCTGGGGTACCTCAAGCTGGAAAACTTCCAACGCCACGCCGCTGCCAGGGGCCGATTCGACAAAGCCAATGCCATGCGGCCGCCCCGTGCGGGCCGCCTCCGCTTGGGCAATGGTGATGTAGTTCTGCACCGCGCGCGACGCTTCACGAATCTTACGAACGTCGTTGTTGGGCGAAAGAATCGGAATGACCCCCGCCACCAGTGTGGTGAGGATCGTGATGACGACCAACAGCTCGATGAGCGTGAGTGCGGGGCGGAAAGGGCCTGCTGGCTGCGCAGCGTCACGCCACTGTTGATTCGCTTTTCGCTTTTTGCTCTTTGCATCTAACATATAACTTTTCTCTGTTCCAGTCCTCCCCAGGACGGTCACCCATTTGGACTCTTAATCGTCCCCGTCGTGATTGGTGATGTTGTCGATAAATACGTCCCCGTCGGGCGTACCAACGAACGTGCCACTTCCGGGTTCATAGGGGTCAAGCGAGGCGATATAGTCGTCCGTTTTGCTGTTGATTCCTGATTCACCATCAGCACCCGAAGAGTAGATGAGCGGCACCAATCGAAAAGCTGGGTTTTCATCTTGGAGATAATTCTGAGGAGACGAAACTACCCGATCTCTACGGAACGGATCGAACGGGTCGTGGTCGACATCAGCGCGATGAGCCTTAGCCTCAGCATCCTGTGTGGGCAAGCTAAACATGCTGTTGTTAAGTGATGTCATGACGGTTGATCGCTCCGCATAGCCTGTAGGCCAACGTAGCCAACTGATTGGTTGCCCCCACCCGTCTATGAATTCGGGAGCACCATCACCATCGGTATCTGCGATATCTTGTTCACTAAACAGGGTCCGTGCCTCCCCTTCGCCGGTGGCATACATGATAACCATGAAGAGACACTCCGCACCCTGGTTCTGCACGACGGCATCTAGATCAGACGAGTTAAGGCTGTTGTAACGCCGCAAATAGGTTGAAGTGATGGCCGGATAGTCGGTGCTGAACATTCCGAAGCCCCCCGATTGCAGCGGGAGGGGGTAGGACTTGGTGACTGGTGCAACAGCAGAACCTGGCGGAGTACTCTGCACCGTTGCGCCAAAGCTACTACTAGGACCAAGGATGTCGCTCCATCGATCAGGCATTTCCAATTTCATCAAGGAACGAATCGCGAGCAATCGCGCAGAGGCTTGATCACGACCTGAGTAAGGGCCGCCAACGTACTGAACATTCACCCGTCGCGTCGTATACGACTGATAGCGCTCCATGAGCAGCCCGTCGATCTTGGTGATGATGCTTTTGGTGCGGGCGTGGCGGGCACTCTCGAAGGCGGCATTCGATGCACCCAGCAGCGCTGCCGCCAGGATCGAGATGATCGCCATGGTGATCATCAGCTCGATGAGGGTGACCGCAGGGCGGAGGGGGGAAGGAGGAAGGGGGAATCCGCGGTTAGACCGTGCGCGCACAGCAACCCCTCCGCCTTTCGCCTTCCACCTTCCGCCTTGGATAATCATTCTTGTTCCGCCTCCAACGTGTCTTGCGTGAAGTTGGTCAGCGTGTCGGCGATGTCGCCCGTAAACGGGCCTTCTGGGAACAGGAGACCGGGCTCTGCGCCAGCGAATCCATTCCAGTCGTTGGTTTCCCCCCAGGCATCATCCAAGCCTGCGTGAAGCACTTGGAACGTCCCTTGGTTCACAAACTTGGTTTGCGAGTAATCGGTAATGGTGCCCGTGGCCGTCTCTAGGCGACGTCGGATGGGGCGAATTACCGTCCCTCCGGTTCCTGAAATACTGGTATCAGATCTGGAGGCCAGCTCGAAGTCATATTTGGGGAGCATCTCGCTGGGTTTCAGTTTGGAAGTGTCGAAGTAAACATAGGGCTGCTCTGAATCGGCCGGTGTGTAAGTCCAGAGATTGATGCGACGCGTAGCACCGTTGGAATCTTCGTACTCCACGAACCGACCAGAAAAATTGCCGTTGTCGTCCCGCGGACCAAAGCGAGTTACATCGAATTCGTACAGGAAATTACGGCTTTCTAACACTTCGGCACCATTTGCAGGAACATAGGATGGTCCGCCGGGTCCAGTGAAAGGTCGTTGCTCATCGTCACTAAACCCGCTCAGCCAGAGGACGATCGCTTCGGCCCCAGACAAGCCATTTTCCAAATAGCCGCCTTGATTCATCGCCGACGATCCCGAGGGGGTAGGGGCAGACGGATTGCCAATGAGTTTCTCAAGAAGCTCGTTAGGCTCGTTTGCACGAGAAAACCAATTCTTAATGGCACGCGTCACATCGGAGCGAACCTGCGTCAAAGATGGTGTTGCTCCATTATTTGTAATAGCATTCGGAGGAAATGTCCCGAAGTCTTCTTTGAACGTCAACAATGAGCGTTCGATCTCTTTGATCTCTAGCTTGATCCGGGCCCGCTTGGCGGCGTTGAGCGCGTTGACGGCACCAGCGGTGATTAGGCTCGCCAGGACCGCGATGATGCTGATCACGACCAGCAGCTCAGTGAGAGTAAAAGCGGGGCGCCGGTTCTTGGTTGGGGAGTTGCTCATAGTAGTTTGCTTGGTTGGGTACTTAATCCTTGTGATGAATAGTGCAAAATATAAATTGCAAATTGTTTGTCGGTTGCCTTCTCCTCACCTCTTACCCTCTCTACCTAACACCTAATCCCTAACTACCTATCCCCCTAATTCATTACCCCGACAGACCGTTGATCAAGTCGACCAGTGGCAGGAACAGTGCGATCACAATAAAGCCCACCGCACCACCTAGGAAGATAATCAGCAACGGTTCCATCAGCTTCGTCAGGCTGTCGGTGAGGACGGCCACTTCCTCGTCGTAGGTGTCGGCCACTTTGTACAGCATGGTGTCGAGCTCGCCGGTCTCTTCCCCCACGTCGACCATGTTCACCACAATGTCGTCCACCACGCGTTGGCGGTACTTCATCATGTAGATCAGCAGCCCAATCGGGCCGGCGATGAATGCGAACCAGAAGAACGCAGCGACCGGGTGGAAGCTGAGCTTGGAGTATTCCTTCATCGGTTGGGCAATGGCGTCGCCCTCTTTAATGCGTTCGGTAATCTTGCTGAACATTTTCTCGAACACGGCGTTGCCGGCCGTTTCGCGCGTGATGTTCAGCGCTTCGAGGATCGGCACGCCGGAGGCGATGAGCGTTCCTAAGGTTCTGGAGGTCCGTGCCATAATGTTTTTCTCGACCAGGGCACCGAAAATGGGCACCTTGATGGCAAACTGATCCCAGCCCATGCGTCCCGCCTTAAATTTGCGGATGAGCTTGACCGTTAACCAGATAGCAATTGGTATGCCAGGAATGAGGAACCAGTAGTTGGTACACCAATCGGCCACCGCGATTAGGTAGACGGTCATCTTGGGCAATTCGAGTTCGAAGTCGTCGAAGATGCTTTTAAACTGCGGCACGATCTTGATCATGATGAACGTCAAGATACCCACAGCCACCGTGACAACGACAACCGGGTAGATCATCGCGCCTTTGACTTTACGTTTGAGCGATTCGGCGCGTTCCTTGAAGTCGGCCAGGCGTTGGAGGATGAGCTCCAGGGCACCACCCGCTTCGCCCGCTTTGATCATGTTCACATAGAGGCGGTCGAAGCACTTGGGCGACTTGACCATCGCCTCGCTGAGCGTGTCGCCACCTTCGATCGCTTCGCAGGTGTCTTCCAGGGAATACTTCAAGCGTCCTGGTTTGGCTTGATCGCCAAGGATTCGCAACGAGCGCAAAATCGGTAGGCCCGCGTCTTGCAGGATGGAAAGTTGCCGCGTGAAGGCGGTGAGATCTTTGGAGCGCACGCCACCGAAGACAAAGCCTCGCTTTTTCTTAGCGCCGCCGACGGCTTCGTCTTTTTTGCGACTCTTCTTGACGGAGATCTTCGTGACGAAGTACCCCATCTGGCGAATCGTGGATTGCGCATCTTCCTCGGTGGCCGCCTCGATCACATCTTTGATCTCGGCACCTTGCGAATCCATCGCTTCGAATTGGAAAGTGGGCATGATAAGGCTCGTGGCTTAGTTTCGTGTCATTCCGACAGCCGTCTCAGCGGCGGAGGAATCCGGTCTCAATCTGTGTTCGTCTGGTTACTCAACTGGGGTTCAAACTGGATTCCTCGCTCGCTCGGCTCCCTTCGGAATGACATGATGGTGGCTTTCTCTTACGCTTCCATAATGGTTTCGCGGATCACTTCCTCGGGCGTGGTGGTTCCCTCATATGCAGCTTTCATGCCAGCATCTCTCAGGGTGACCATTCCGTGCTCGCGGGCTTTATCTCGGAGGTCGTCGGTCGAGGCATTCAGCATGATCATGTCGCGGAGCTCGTTGTTCATGATCAGCAACTCGAATAGGCCGACGCGCCCCTTATATCCTGTATTGTTGCAATTTTCGCAGCCTGAGCCACGGAAAAAGCGTTTTCCCTTCATATCTTCCTCGGTGAGCTCCAAATCGTCGAGGATTTCCTTTGCGGGTTTGTACTCTTCCTTGCACTGGGTACAGACTCTGCGCACAAGCCGCTGGGCGAGGATGACCTCGACAGTTGCGGTAATCAGGAATGTGGGAATCCCCATATCCTTGAGTCGCGTGATCGTGGCCGAGGCGTCGTTGGTATGCAGCGTGCTAAACACCATGTGCCCGGTGAGAGACGATTGCACGGCGATTTCGGCCGTCTCCAGGTCGCGAATCTCGCCGACGAGGATCTTGTCTGGGTCTTGCCGCAGAATGGCTCGTAGGCACTGGGCGAAGGTATTGCCGATGGACGCATCGATGGGCACCTGGATGATGCCATCCATGTCGTACTCCACCGGGTCTTCGGTGGTGATGAGCTTGTCCTCAATGACGTTGAGCTCGTTGAGGGCGGAGTAGAGCGTGGTGGTCTTGCCAGAGCCCGTAGGCCCGGTCACCAGCACAATGCCGTTGGGCTTCTCGATGGCGCTGCGGAAGTCGGCCATCGTTTGTTCGTTCATACCCACATTGCCCAGGTCGAGCGACACAACCGAGCGATCGAGCACCCGCATGACGACGCTTTCGCCAAACATGGTGGGTAGGACGCTCACACGAAGATCGACCGGGTGACCACCCACGGTCAGCTCAATTCGGCCATCCTGCGGGAGGCGGCGCTCGGCGATATCGAGATCCGCCATCACTTTGATGCGTGTGGTAATGGCAAATGCCAAATGACGTGGCGGCGGGACCATCTCGTAGAGCACGCCATCCGCCTTGATGCGAATGCGAAATTCGTCCTCGAAGGGCTCGAAGTGGAGATCGCTCGCGTGATCCTTAATCGCCAGCAAAAGCACCATGTTCAGTAGCTTGCGAACCGGAGCACTATCAGCCAACGCTTCCACACTACTGATGTCGTGCGCGTTGCCCTCAGCCGCGGCAACCGCGGCGGCCAGATCGGCATCGCCCTCGAGGTCGGAAACGATCGACTCGACACTCTCGTTACTCTCGCCGTAATAGCGTTCCAAGGCCGCAAGCAGGGAGGGCTCGGTGGCTACGGCGACGCGGATGTTGTAGCCCAGAAAGGTGCGCAATTCGTCCTGAACCGCCAAATTCTGCGGATCGCACATGGCTACCGTCAGAGTATTTCCGTCGAACTCAATGGGGATGATGCGATACATCTGGGCCATGGGCTCGGTGACCAATGCGAGCACTTCAGGCTCGATCGTTACCTCATGAGCGGAGACGGTCTTGAGCGACATCTGCTCTGCAAGCGCGATAGCTAGCTGGTCGTCGGCCAGTAGACCGAGATCCATCGCCACCTGACCGAGCATCTGCCCGGGGCGTTCTTTTTGCTCGTCTACGATCAGTTCGAGTTGTTCGTCGCTGATGTAGCCAAGGTCGACAAAGATTTGTCCGATTCGACGTAGAGCCATTGCTTAGAGAACAGGGGTTAGGTTGTGGTTGGTCGGTTATTTGTAGGGGCCGAGAGGAGCGAGGCATACCACCGCGTCTTGGTATGCCTCGCTCCACTCGGCAGTACCCTACGTCTCGTCTCGTGTCTCAATCGTCATCTTGCTCTTCATCAAAGACGCCTCGTTTAGCCGAGGCAATTCTTTTGCTAAGGTCATCCGGGCTATTGGCTTTTCCGATGACATCCTCTTCCGAGCAAATCTCATCTCGCCAGAGCCTGAAGAGGTGATCATCGAGCAGTTGCATGCCGTGCTTCGCACCGGTTTGGATCGCGGAAGTGATACGGAATACTTTGTTCTCGCGGATAAGGTTCGAGATACCGGGCGTGACTACCAGCACTTCAAACGCGGCAATGCGTCCACCACCGATCTTGGGAATCAGCTGCTGGGCAAGGATCCCAATGATCGACGTGGCGAGCTGCGTGCGAATTTGGTCTTGCTGGTTGGTGGGGAACACGTCGATCACGCGATTGATCGTGCCGGCTGCGCTCGACGTATGCAGCGTGCCAAATACCACGTGACCCGTCTCAGCAGCGGTAATGGCCGCTTCGATGGTCTCTAGATCGCGAAGCTCACCTACCAGGATAATATCAGGGTCTTGCCGCAGGGCTCGTCGAATTGCTTCCGCAAAGGAAGTGACATCCACGCCGACTTCACGTTGGTTGACCGTGGACTTCTTGTGGTTGTGATAGAACTCGATCGGATCTTCGATGGTGATAATGTGATGATCGACCGTGGAGTTCACGTGGTCGATCATTGCCGCCAGCGAAGTACTCTTGCCCGAACCAGTCGGCCCAGTAACGAGAATCAGCCCGCGGGGGCGCATGATCATATCTTTGAAGATCTCCGGTAGCTTGAGATCTTCCATCGTGAGCAAGTCGACAGGAATCTGCCGTAGCACCATGGCCACGTTGCCACGCTGGCGGAACACCGACACACGGAAGCGAGCCTCCTCGCCAAAGGCAAAGCCGAAGTCGGCGCTGCCGGTCTCTTGGAATTCTTGCTGGCAACGATCCGGCGTGATGCTTTTCATCAAGCCCATCGTGTCTGCCGACTCCAGGACCTTGGTCTTGAGCTTCTGCATACGACCATGCAATCGCAGCACAGGCGGTTGCCCGACGGTGATATGCAAATCGCTCGCACCCTGCTTAACTTGAGCAGAGAGCAGCTTGTCGATCAGAATGGTTCCCATACGTGCCTTCTTGTCTGATGTTCTCAGTTCGCGCTATTGCCCAGGCAGTTGCCGGCTGTCGCAATTTGCGGGCGACCCCACCTACTGCCACCCACCTAAGTGACACTCTGGGCGACGCCTTCATTGTTCCGAACGAAAGCTTGGAAAAGAACTGCCCAGCGCGGCGACTGTGGAGGCCCCAATTTGGGGACCATGGGCGCTGTCCACATTATGCGCGAGAATCTCTCTAAACTCAAGTATTTCAAGGGGATAACTCCACAAGGGCCCTGTTGGATTCTGCCCCAAGCCGTCTCGTTTCACTGTGCCATTTCGCTGCAACAGGAACCCGCAGAGGAGCTGCCACCGGAGCCTACCCCCATCGACGCGTCCCAATCCGAGAGTTAAGCCCTACGCTGAATGAAAATTAGCTCGCGGGCTATTGTTGAAGTGAGTAGAGGTTGAAGTGAGAAGCAACGAGCGCTACAGTCACTCTCAAACGCGACTACTTCTCAGTCCGCTTCGTCACCTTGAACACTTCTTCGAGCGTCGTGATGCCCTGCATGGCTTTCGAGATGGCATCTTCGTAGAGCGTGCTCATGCCCTCAGACTCGGCAGCCTTGCGAATGTCGATGGTCGAGGCACCTTGGAACGCCAGCTCGCGCACTTTGCTGGTCATCGTCATGAACTCGAACACGCCAAGCCGTCCACGATAACCGCCCTTGCCACAATGCGAACAACCGACACCCTTCATAAAGGTTGCCTCTTTGGCCTGTTCGGGCGTGATGCCGGCGGCTTGAAGTTGCGCGTCGGATGGGGTGTGAGGCTGTTTGCATTTACTGCACACAACACGCACAAGACGTTGCGCGAGAATACCAACCACACTTCCTGCCACCAGATAAGCCGGCACGCCCATGTCGACCATGCGTGTGATCGCACCAGGCGCGTCGTTGGTGTGGAGCGTGCTGAATACCAAGTGACCTGTGAGCGAAGCTTGAATACCCATCGACGCGGTTTCATGGTCACGCATTTCGCCCACGAGAATCACGTTGGGCGCTTGTCGCAACATAGAGCGAATGATCGCTGAGAAGTCGAGCCCAATCGAATGCCGGACTTCGACTTGGTTAATACCAGGCAGGTAGTACTCAACCGGGTCTTCGGCAGTGATGATTTTTCGGTCCGGCCGATTCAGTTCGTTGAGCGCCGCATAAAGTGTGGTTGTCTTGCCCGAACCGGTTGGCCCCGTCACGAGGAGGATGCCATTGGGGCGGCGGATAATATTGCGGAACTTTTTAAAGTCGACATCAGAGAGGCCCAACTGGCGGACGCCAACCTTGATATTATCCTTATCCAGCAGGCGCATTACGCATGATTGACCGTGACTGGTCGGCAACATGCTCACACGCAAGTCGAGTTCTTTACCGCCAGCGGTAATCTTAATGCGACCGTCTTGTGTGCGCCGTCGCTCAGCGATATCCATCTTGGCGAGAATCTTAATACGCGAGAGCAACGCACCAAGCAAACGTCGTGGCGGACTATCTCGCTCGACCAATACACCGTCAATGCGGTAACGGATACGAACGCGATCTTCGAACGGTTCGACATGAATGTCCGACGCGCGAAGCTGCACCGCTTCGCCAATCATCAACTGCACGAGCCGAACGATGGGGGCGCTCGTCTCGTCGACCACATCGTCGTCGTCGCCAGCGTCGTCACCTTCCGTCTCGGTGAAGTCGATCGCCGTGTCGGTAAATTCTTGCAGCATCGAGTCGGCAGACTCGCCATCCACCTGCCCGTAGTTTCGGTTAACCGCTTCGAGGATGCTCTCCCGCGTGGCAAGGCCGATCTTCACATCGCGATTGAGAATGAACTGCAGCTTGTCGATGGTCGCAAAGTCTTCAGGGTCGCTGGTGAGGACCATCAACTTGCCATCATCTTCCGAGAAGGGGATGACGGAGTTCTCTCGCGCGACCGACTCGGGCACGAGTTCCACCACGGCCGGGGGGATCGGCACGTTGTTCAGATCGTAGTACTCGTACTTATGGAATTCAGCCAGCGCCCGCATCAGTTGCTCGGCACTGCCGTAGCCCAGATTTTGGACCGCGTCCCACAGTTTCAAGTTGCGCGAGGTGGAAACGGTTTGGGCTTCTTTGAGCTGTTCAGGCCCAAGGATTCCCTTTTTGATCAGAAAGTCACCGAAGTCAGCAGCCATGGTGGCAGGGGTTCTCTGTTTTGTTCCGAGAAGTAGTTTCGAAGTCGTCTGGTTCCGATGTCGTCAGCGAATCTCATGCCGACAGACAATCGACGACTAAGAGACAGTGACAGAAGTGGTTACGACGAGAGAATTCGCGCGGTTGCGCACATTTGAGCAACCCCGCTACGACGGCCCCACTCCACAGTCCTAGGCTAATGACGCCCCCGCAGGCTGTCAATCAAGTAGTCGCCGGCATCAGCGCGATTCCCAGGCAATATTCGGCTAGCCGAGGAGCTTGCTCGCCGTGAATTCTAAGCCCTCGCACGCATCCCGGCCAAGAGAAACTCACCCAACTACTGAACCGCCCCCAAAGTACGCTCACGAGGATCATCCGACTTATTCGGCTTGCTCTCTTCGCTGCGGGCCAGCTCTCGCGACCGTTCGCGAAGCGTCCGAGCTGTGCCGCGAATCGCATCTGCCTCCCTATAAAGTCCTTCGACTTCCAGGCGATGGGCCACTTCCTCTAAGTGCCAGGAACTATCGCGTAGGATGGACGATCTGGAGTGGGCCGGTTGATGGTGAGCCCCCCGCTGTTCACGTTGGAACTCACGCGGCCTGTCACGATCAAGCTGCCGTCGCTCATGACGCTCTCGTGGCTGACCCACCCCACCCCTGGGCCCGGGGTTGTTGAGCGCTGGATTGCCCGACGGGTCGAAACGAAGATTTTCTCTAGCAGGAGGATCTAGGACTTCGCCAAGAACGCGCGATTCGCCGCGCAAGCCGTCTCTTCGTAGTTCTTGTTGAATTTGCCACCCATGGGGAGGCTCCTGCGGCGACGCCTCTAAAGGCGGCACGATCGATCCGCCCTGCCTTTGGATTTCTTCAACAACGGCATCCACGATTGCCTTATCTTCTTGGTCCGTTGCAACAACAACCGGTGGAGGCGCCTGCGCTTGGGCTATCGCCACGCCTCCCAAACCTGCAAGCAAACCGGTGCAAACCAAGGGGATGTACTCCCAGCGAGTTCGGCTGATCGTCATTGCTTTCTCCGTAAAGACTTACTGTGAGGGGAACTTGTATCTTGGTAGTATCCCGCGCCGCCGATGATCCGACAACCCAACTCCGCCGCTTGCGGCTTAGCTGGTCTCTTCATAAATCGTAGTCTCCGCGCGAGACGTAGCTTGCGGGCTATTGCTCTCTCTCCCGTTGAGCAGTCGATTCCAACCTAGGTTCCAGCACCGGCGCCACGAGCGAGTTCCATAGCTTGTAGCCTGCGTCGTTCAAATGCAGGCCGTCGTTGCGAAATAGCTCAGGCCGCGGCTGGCCGTCGTTGCCGAGCATCGGCTTCCAAACGTCGATGAATTCCAACTCTTCGCGTTTTGCACAGAGCTGAGCAATCTGCCCGTTCGCTTCGACCATGGTGTCAGCCAGCTTCAAGCGGGCGAGACTCGGTTTGATGGCGATAAAAGCGATTCGAGCCTTAGGCAGCGTCTTGTGAATTCGCGACGTAAGCGTTTGGAAGTCTTTCACCACTCGCTCCGCATCCTTTCCGGCGGCAATGTCGTTGTCGCCGGCGTAAATGAAAACAAGCCGCGGCTTGTGCTTGAGAACAAGCAGTTCGAGATGGCGAATCGAATCTTCAAGTTGCGATCCGCCAAAGCCACGATTGAGCGCAGGCGGTTTTAGGTCTGGAAAACTCTTCGGCAAATCCCACAGCCGGATGCTCGAACTCCCCACAAATACGACCCCTCCAGGATCCGTCGGATGTTTGGCGTCTTCAGCTGCGAAAGTCTCCATCGCTTTCGCCCAGCGTGCAGACTTGGTTGGCGACTCGGCAGTAGCAATCGATACGGCAAGCAATAGCGCCAAACTAGTGAGAAAACCTATCTGGGAAAACTTAGTCATCATTTGCTCCTTGGCTTCTGCCAACCACGGGTAATATCGAGTGGATGAGCCTAGCCGGAAGCCAGCTTCGCGTCAAAGCAGTGCCTAGAAATCAGCTTGGCCTTCAAGCCTTCGGAAACCAGGGGACAAACATGCTGGTCGTACGCTGGTACTCACGATAATCGTCCCCACGACTGGCAAGTGCCTGTTTCTCGGTGGGCGGAATGCCCGTCATAAACAGGAGGAGATAGAGCAGCGACAACGCCACCAACGGCGCTAGCCACCACAAAGGCGACGCCCATGCCAGTGGAATGTAGCTACACCAGTGAATCCACTCGAAGAAGTAATTCGGATGCCGTGAGTAGCGCCACAGCCCGCGTCGACAGGTCTTGCCCTTCGAGTCAGGGGATTGCTTGAACTGCTTGAGCTGCCAGTCGGAAATTGAATTGCCTGCAATGCCAACGATCCAGAGAGCGACTGCGAAACCGACAAGCGGCTTGGTTGGCCAACTCCCATGTGCGATGGCGAACACGCCCAACGAAAATACCCAGGCTCCAAAGGCTTGAAACATGTAGAACAGAAACATCTTCCAGTCGTGCTTCTCCCCCCAAGCACGACGTAGCTCCTTGTATCGTCCTTCCTCTGGTTCGCCCACGACACGCGTGTACAAGTGACTCGTGTACCGTAGCGCCCAGACGCCAATCATTCCGCCGACCAACCAACGGAGTCCCGGCAGGGCTGTGCCCAACAGCGCGAACGCAAGTCCCAACACACCTATCGATGCCCCCCAGGCCACGTCCACGATTCCTGCGTTACCGGTACGACGTTGCACAAACCAGAGGCCGATCATCAGCGCGATCGCAGCTATTAGTCCAGCGATTAGCAGCTGAAAATCAATCATTGCGCCGTTGTCCGCTGATTGGTTCCGCTATCCTTTTCCAGCAGTATCTGCGAAACACCGATCTTCCCTCTTGCAAACCCCGCTGCACAATAGCTGAAATAGTAATCCCAGGCACGTAGGAATCTATCGCCGGGGTGTAGCGCACGTACTTGCTCTCGGGAAGCCAAGAATTTCTCTCGCCAAGCGAGCAACATTTTCTGATAGTCCGCAGCGAAGTCGCACGATTGCAGCTCGCGAAGCGTACTGTGTTGATGAACGACCCTGGCAAGTCGCTCCAACGAAACAAGGCAACCACCCGGGAAGATATACTTCTGAATAAAGTCGACGCGGCGGCGATAGGCGTCGTACCTGTGATCGGGAATCGTAATCGCTTGCAGCATCATCTTGCCACTCGGCTTAAGCAGCGAGTCGCATTTCTCAACAAATGCTGGTAGATAGTCGTGCCCGACTGCTTCGATCATTTCAATCGATACGAGCTTATCAAACTTGCCAGTCAAGTGGCGATAGTCGCAGAACTGCAAGTCAACTCGGTCAGCTAATCCCGTTGCAGCAATACGCTGCTTGGCGAAATTGAGCTGCTCTCTGGAGATTGTTACCGCAGTCACGCGGCAGCCGTAGTGTTGCACTGCATACTCCACAAACCCACCCCAACCGCAGCCGATCTCTAGGACATGGTCCCTTGGACTAAGCTCAAGCTTTTCGCAAATTCGCTGGTACTTGGCGAGCGAAGCTTCTTCCAGTGTCGTCGATGCGTTGCTAAAAATCCCGCACGAGTAGGTGAAGGTGGGATCCAAGAACAGGGCGAACAGTTGGTTGCTCAGATCGTAATGAAAGCTAATGTTCCTGCGGCTACCACGTGGACTGTTACGATTCAGAAGTTGCTGCAACCGTTGCCAAGCGGAGAGTGCCAATCGAGTGGGATTCCGCTCATTGGATTCTTCGACGCTCACTTCCGCCAGCGTTTCCAACAACGCCGGCAGGTCAGGAGAGTTCCAGTCGCCATCGACGTAAGCATCGCCAAACCCGAGGCTGCCGCGAGTCACGATTTTTCGATAAAAGCGGGGGTGCGTGACAACCAATTCCCTGCAACTGCAGAATGACTCTGATTGGTCAAGCACGGAGCAACCGGCCCCGGCAAGAGTGGCCTCTCCCAGGGAGTCCGTAATTCGTAGTGGCCCTACCCCAAGTTGTTCGAGCCGCTGATGCACGAGACCTCGCGCAAGCCGGTCCCAGGGAGAGAATCGGCCCCGAATTACTGGGACTTTGCCGCTGAGGACGCGACCGCGGGCGATACGGTTGGCGCCGCCGGCGCTGCCTGTTCTTGCGGGTGAGGAAAGTAAGGGCATCGTTTGAGCCAAAGTCGTAGGGCTTGCCAATGGATGGCGGCCAAAATGTTAAGGGTGTTCACAGGTCGGCGCGCGAGCGTGGCTGCCAACTGCCATTCACTCCACGGTTGCCGACGAAGGGTCATCGCTGCTGCAAAGGTCGGTACACCCGCTTCGACGCTTTGGATGCCAACATGCAACCGCTTCGACGGTGGACTGAGACGCCAGCGATAGGTCTCGCCCAATTCGCGAAACGGAGACACATGAAAATCCTTCAGGTGTTCGTACCGCAGACACGTTGCCTGACTTAACTCAGATTTGACGTTTGTCGAATTTCCTTTGTGCAGTATATACAATCGCCGCTGGTCCCAGGGCGTATTGCTCACCTCGGCGACAATAGCCTGGACTTGCTCTCCTGCGCCCGAATAGCAGAAAAACAAGTTCAATGGGCTGAAATAGAGCCCCCATTGACGCAATTGCGTAAGCAACCGCACCGGTCCATTAGGCTGAACACCTGTTGCTTGACAAACATACTCTTTGACGAGATCGCTTAGCAAAGTAGGCCGACTGGGCAGAGAGCGGGCTTTTGCTCTGATCGACTCGCAATGGTCAACCTCGCGAAACGAAGCCGGTGCGAACCGTGCGGCGGAGAGAAGCCAGCTTTTGCTGGTGATATGCGGGACCTCTTCCAGATCTAGGTAGGCCATTGTTAGGCGATTGGCAAACCTGTGCTCGACTGGCGTATGACGACTATGGATCACGCGACCCGTGTAGAAGCAGCTATGCATTTCTCGGTTTCCCGTCTTCTAAGCTAAGCCCGAAGGTCTTGCAAACCGCGAGCGCACTATTCACACCGTCTTCGTGAAAACCGTTACCCCAGTACGCGCCACAGTAAAACAGCCTGCCCTCTTTGTGCAAAGCATTGCGTCGCTGCTGGGCCTCAAGAGCCGCTCCCGTGTAGAGCGGATGCGAATAGTTGAGGCGCAACAAGACGAATTCCTGATCAATATCCGCCGCAGGGTTTAAGGTAAGACAAACGGGCGAAGGCGTTTCTAGCTTCTGCAGGCGTGATAAATCGTAGGTGACCGTGGGCGGCTGTTCTCGGTTGTCCGTAACGCGATAATTCCAACTCGCCCAAGCGCGCTTCGAACTCGGCAGCAGGGAGACATCCGTGTGAAGTACTGCCTCGTTTGATTGATACTCAAATGCGGAAAGCACCTCGTTTTCCAACGTTGTTGGTTCTGAGAGCATGCCTAGCGAGTCGGGGGCATGACAGGCTAGCACCGCTGCATCGTAGTCCTGCGAAGAAAAAGCATCTCCCTCAATACGCACTCCTGCAGCTCGATTGGAAACATGTCGAACCGGACTCTGCAAGCGAATGCGATCTGCCCAGCCGGCCGTCAACTTCTCGATATAGCTACGTGCACCGCCGGAGATCGTTCGCCATTGGGGCCGGTCGCGCAATTGGAGCAGGCCGTGATTCGCAAAGAATCGAAACAGGAACTTCGCCGGAAAGTCCAGCACGCTGCTGGCCGGCGCAGACCAGATAGCGGCCGTCATGGGTAGCAAGTAGTTGCGAACGAATGCCTTTTGGAAACCTTCCCGCTGAACAAATTGACCAAGTGTCTCGTGAGCTTCGCCTGTGACTTGTGATACTTGATTCGATACTAGCCGGTTGAACCGTGTAATCTCTCGCAACATGCTCAGGAACTGGGGATGCAGTAAGTTTGCCCGTTGAGCAAACAGCCCATTGAGCGAACTGCCTTGATATTCCAGTCCGCTCGCCTGATTCACAACGCTGAAGCTCATGTCGCTAGGCTGCGACGCAACGCCCAAGATGTCTAACAGACGAATAAAGTTCGGGTA
This sequence comes from Adhaeretor mobilis, assembly GCF_007741515.1. Lineage (GTDB taxonomy): Bacteria > Planctomycetota > Planctomycetia > Pirellulales > Lacipirellulaceae > Adhaeretor > Adhaeretor mobilis. Next base: position 1,574,256 of record NZ_CP036263.1, on the reverse strand, counting down.
GGTTCGATCGTTGAACACCATAAAACCGGTGTCGGCAGACCATTCACGATCAAAGGCCGTGAAGTCCACCGTGTTGGTGTGCCCACCTAAACGTGAGTCTGCCTCATAGAGTGTGATTTCATGCTTACGAGAGAGAAGCCAACCACACACAAGGCCGCTGATTCCCGACCCGATGATGGCGATGCGCATTAGAAATATCCAGCTGAGAGCAATGGCAATTTGACCTAACCACAAAGAACAATAGAGACACCAAAGGCCAGTAAACAGCTAACTTACTTGGTAATCTTCGTGTACTTCGTGGTCAATTAGGAGTTCGCCATTTACCGGAAAGACTTGGGTCCGATTAACCGGCATCCGATTAACTCAACCGCTCGTGGTCAGCCGTGGCAGCTTCCCTGAGCCTGTGCGGGAAGTCTGGCTTCGCCGCCAGCACACGTGTCCAAGTGGGCAAGGCATCGCCGCCGGACGGGTCGTCGTGAACGGCAGTACCGGCGGCCGTGATTTGTTCCGCAAAACCCTCGATCGCTTGCTCTTCGCTGTGGCGGTCGAAGTCGAGACAGTTCATCAGCGCATCGGCATGATACTGGCGAATCGCATCTTGAGCACAGCGCAAGTAAGCTGCTCGCAGGCTGATAAAGTGGCCTGGGGAGAACACCGACCCTCGACTAGCGAGTGTGCGGAAGATGCTCGTGAGAATGTCGCCCGTCATTTTCATCAGTCCCTTGTCGGGCTCATTCAGCGACAGTGGTTGGTGCTTGTGCTCGTACAACCTGCCCAGATCGACCTGGCACACACGTTTGGGCGAGGTGTTGCGGAACACCTCGGCAAGGGTGCCTACTTCAAGCCCCCAGTCGCAAGGGATGCGATTCGAGCGAGCGAGTCCGCTCGAGATGCCAAACTCACCGGCCAACGGATAGCGGAATGCACTCAGAAAAGACAGAAACTCGTCTTCGCCAATGACCGTGTGCAAAGCTCGCATGAGCGGCGTCATGAGCAAGCGAACCACGCGGCCATGCATCTTCGTCGTGCAACGTGCGTAGTACGCTTTGCAAAAATCGAAATCGAGGCTCGGGTGCGCCATGGGTAAGCACAGTCGCACAAGAATTTCGCGATCGTAATTCACAATATCGCAATCGTGCAACACAAACGCCTTCAAGTCTTTGTCAGCCAACAAGTAACCAAACGCAAGCCATACCGCCCTGCCCTTGCCTGGCGTATCGAGATTGAAGTCCTCGGCGACCAGTTCATCGACCATTGGCGCAACCGTCGGGCCATCGGTCCACAGAATCTCCGCCCGCTCACCCAATGGTGCTACCAACTGCGCTGCTTCGCGGTAGTCGCTTTCTTCAGGTGCTCGATTAAGCACAACCACAATCGACTTCAGGAACTCAGCGCCGGCCAGTTCGTCTACGATCTTTGCAAACGGCTCAGCACGCATATCACTTGCTGTGACCGGCAGTACGAGGCCCAGTCCATAGGTCTGAGAAGCCTTAACAAGCTTCGCCTCGATCTCATCGGTATGGACAATTCCTAGATCATGAATTGTCGAAACGGCACTCGGTTGGGCAAAGTCAGGCATTTTTGAGAGTCTAGGGACTGGGGTCGAGAGTCTAGAGGTAATGGAGGAAAGGCTAAGGTACTACACGGATACCTCAAGCCAAACAGCTGAGCCTGCCGGCAGTTGGTAGTTCGCAATGTCGCCAAGGGTCTCTTCAGTAACCAAATCCTTCGCTTGGGCGACATTCCAATCCGAGAGGTTGAGAGTCGTAATTGCATCTCCGGAGTTGGCAACGACAAGGATGCGTTGCGAGGCATCGAGACTGGTCCGCTCGAACGCGATCAGTGCGGGGTTCTCCTGTTCGAGAACACGCTGCGGGGCATCCGGATGGAAGGCCGGCAAACTGCGTCTTACTCGAAGGAGGCGTTGGTAGCCCTTGTAAATCGTACTCGACAGTGCCGCGGTGCCGATCTGTTCGTGCAATTCGTCCCACTGGAACTTGCGGCGATTGATCCGTCTAGCGATGCCGCTCTCTTCAGCGCCCTCTTGGTCGTTCCGAGTGCCCACGAGACTATGGAAATAAGTGGCCGGCACACCCTGAACGGCCAGCATCACCGCTTGAGTGGCAAGAAAACGGCGGGCGTGAAGTTGCTCGTCCTGGCTCTCTGGGGCCTCACCCTCAGGGCTTAGCGCATCCACATAGGTAATGTTCAATTCATAGGGCACATCACGATCGCCTCGACGGCGCGTATTCACGCGACCGCCTCGCTGCTCCACCGCAGCGACTAGCGAATCGACCCGCTCGTCGGGAACCAGACCTTCCAACGGCCGAACGCCAATGCCATCGTGCGAAGCGGTAAAGTTGAAGTAGGTTGTGCCAGGACGGGGAGACTCTAAGGCGGCCAGCCAGCGATTGAAGTAGGTGGCATCGCCGTGTACGAACGTATCAAGCAACAGCGGCGGCAAGCTAAACTGGTAAACCATATGTGCTTCGTCGCCATCGCCAAAGTAGCTCACGTTTTCGTGGTGAGGCACATTGGTTTCCGTGAGCACCCACACGTGCGGTGCGACTAGCTCTAGAACGTCACGAGCGAGCTTTACCACTTCGTGCGTCTCTGGCAGGTGCAGACAATTCGTGCCCAGGACTTTCCACAGAAATGCCACTGCATCCAGCCGGATGATTTGTGCGCCCCGTGCTGCGTACTCCAAGAGCACGTCGAGCATCGTGAGCAACACATCGGGCGAAGCATAATTCAGATCAACCTGGTCGGCACTAAACGTCGTCCACACATGACGCGGGCCGCTCGCGGTCTCAAATTCCGTAAGTAGCGGCAAGCTGCGTGGTCTTACCACCTGGCCAAGATCGTCAGTAGGTTCGGCCTCGAAGAAGAATTCGTCGTAGGGCGATTCTCTGCGCAGATACGCAGCAAACCAATCACTTTTGACTGAACAGTGATTCAGCACGAGATCGAACATCAGACCGAACGAACTACCGATCCTACCGAGGTCCTCCCAGTCGCCCAGCGCGGGATCGACTTGCAAATAATCGATCACCGAGAAGCCATCGTCAGACGAATACGGACAGAACGGTAAGAAGTGAACCGTTGAAAACAGTTCGTCCCAGCGTTGTTCCGCGAGGAATGCATCGAATGCCGCCAACGGCGATTGGCCCTCATGCTGTACTTGATCGCCGTAGGTAATCAGCACCACATCTTCTTGAGTCCAACGCCGCTGCTCGCGCGCATCAGAAGGCAGAGCAGTAGTAGCATGCTTTTCGATCAGTTCAATCAGCCGAGGCAGCACCTCGCTTGCTGCTTCGCCGTAGAGCAATTCTAAGCGCTGTAGAAGTTGTGAAACGATAGCAGGATCGATCGTTTTGGTAGTGGTCGTAAAAGCAGTGGTTTCCGTCACAACTGCAATCTCTCTGTGGGGGGCGAGGGTAGTATTCTCTTTCACCCATGCAGGTTCTTGAAGTTCGAATAGCACCTTCGTCTAATTTCGCTGCGGTGCTTGCACCGCAAGCTTATTGGGTTGCTGCATCGACTCCGAAACCATGCTAGCAAGCTCGTGACCGCCGGCACGTGCTTGCATGGGAAAGCGGCTCAGTATACCAGAACCGCAAGAGCCTAGAAATCCAGTAGTTTTTTGCCCCCAGAGGGCTGCAGGTTAACGGACATGTTAATCCGAAAGGAGTCGAACGAAAGTGGAAATCAGCTTGAGTTCTGAGGTGACCGCCGATTCTACTTGTTGGCTCTGCCTCTGTGCCGGCATTCGAAATGCAACATCCTTGACTTCGCAGCTCTCCTAGCTTTCCTCAGGATGTGAGCAGCTATCAAATCGGCTCGGAATCCTCTTTACGGGAAGCTAACTTCTCGGGAAACTCCCGCCCGCCATAGCCCGAAGATGTATGGCGAAAATTGTACTAGACCAGAACCTACTGGCGCCATCACTCTCGGAGGAGTTAAGCAATGCCTTGTGATACACGAACTCTGCTTACTAGTTGCGGCCTGTCGATCGTTTTCGCGAGCAGCGCCGTCGCCCAATTGGCTACCGAACCGCAAAGCGCACCCGTCGTCCGGCAAGACACCTTGATGCAAGCTAGTTACGTGTCGCCTGCCGATCAACTGCCCTGCACAACCGCCTGCGAGTCTCAATTCGAACAGGGCAGACCCAGCAAACTTATCGACGGCGTCGGGTGGGTGTTTGGCGCGCCAAGAAAGCTACTCCTTTGGGATCGACGCGTAGAAAACCACGACGTTTCCCCAGCTACGCAAGTCGAGGTTGCAGAATTCTTAGCGGTCAATGAACTTGAGGAAACCAAGGTTCGCATCAACCAGTACGACCCAGGTGGCGAGTGGCGCCGCCTTGTAGAGAACAAACGCGTCGGAGCCGGTTGGCGCTACACATTGGGTACACTGCACACCCTCGGCTACACGCTGCTACCCGGCCGACTAATTGGCAATGATTCGTACAACCCGTACACCGACACGATAAACATCTATTCCGACGTACCTGCGCTCGCTCTCGAGCAGGCCGCCTACGCCAAGGATGTCCACGGACGCGGGCGCCCAGGCACCTACGCCGCCGTACAAAGTTTGCCCGTCGTGGGGCTCATTCATGAACGCAAGAACAAACAGGAAGTCCACCATTTTCTAGCAGAGCAAGGCACCCCAGAACGCCGCGCCGAGGCCCACCGCATCCTCGACCCGCAGATGGGATCCGAAGTAGGCGGCGACCTAGGAGCCTTTGTGCCGGGCAGCACATTTCTCATGGAGGCCACGGGAGCCGCTGCTGGCCACATCGTGGGGCGGAGACGTGCGAGTACTGTTGGAGAGGAGTAGCGCAGGCCATCTAACATACTGTCCGTTGCACAAACCGCGATGGTCGACTGATATTGCTATCTCGCCGTACTTCTTGAGCACCGAATTAACTCAATTCTTCAGCCCGCGCAGAAACGGTGGTTCGCACGCCGGACCGTACTTGGCCTAGCAGTAGTGCGGCACGTCGGGACGGCGTTTTAACGAGCCTCGCGACCGCCGTGACCTTTCTATCCGAATAGCCCCCCGGGTGAACCTTTCGGTTCAGTAGCTGCACGTTTGCGGGATTCCCCCCTGAGAGTGTAGACTCACTGTAGGGACCGAGCGTTGAACCGCGCCGGCGCCTTCCACGCATACCGCTTTGGCGAACTTTTCTGGAGAACAATCCGATGAGAACCCGTTCTGGATTCGCGACGAAACCTGTGGTGGCAATACTCGCACTGGCTGCGGCCGTGGCGGGATGGGTAGTCTACAACGAGTCCTCTTCAGGGGATCGCGAAAGAAAAGTACTTGCCGATCGGTCGGTCAATACGCTCTTCACCAATATGCCGCGCGACGAAAAGATGGATGCGGTCTACTTCGACACGGATCTCGACCTTGTTGCCGACACGCCTGAAGAAGCAACCCTGCTTGCTAAACCGACGGAATTGGTATTCTCATTCGTTGCCACCGATAACAGTTCAAATGATGCCGCGGTCTGGGAAGCAGCCGTCGAAGCGATCAGCGAGAAGACCGGCTTACCCGTCAGCTATTTGCGACTAGTGGATACAAGGAAACAGATGGCTGCCCTGCGCGGTGGGCAGTTGCATATCACCGCATTCGATTCCGGCTCAGTACCCGTGGCGGTCAAGCACGCAGGATTCATTCCACTCTGCACCATTAGCAACGCCGAGGGTAGCGATCCGAAAGCAAAGGCCGGCGAAGCAGAAAGCCCCAAAACCGAAAAGGCAGCCACGGGTCAGTTCGGGTACAAGATGCAATTCATCGTCAAAGTCGACAGCCAGATCAAGGACCTAGCTGACTTACGTGGCAAGAATATCGCCTTCGTACGTCCCAATTCCAACTCTGGCTGCAAGGCGGCAATGGTCCACTTGTGGCAAATGGACCTTCGGCCCGAGCATGACTACAACTGGCACTTTACCCTCAGCCACGCCAATTCCGTGCGAAATGTGACCGAAGGTAGGGCAGACGCAGCACCGGTTGCCAGCGACATTCTGCAGCGGCTTGTCTCGAAGGGAGATGTTGCTAGAGATTCGTTTCGAGTCATCTACGAGTCCTCTCTCTTCCCACCCGTGGCAGTGGGCTGTTCGTACAATCTTCCCAGCAAGCTACGCGAAGAGATTCGCGACGCCCTGTTGAATCTCGACTGGACTGACACAACACTCGCCAAGGAAATGGCACCGGGTGAGCCAAAGAAATTCGTTCCCGTTGTCTATCGGGACGATTGGGCCAGTGTTCGCGCGGTCGACCAAGCCGTCAGCAGCGTCCGCGATCAAATCGCTGTTCGCTAGGGATGCCCGGTATCCATCGGCCATGTCATCAGTTGACTCAGCGCGGACTAGCTTGATTCGGAGGTGGGGGCAGTAACCCTACAAATCATCCATCCCCGTATGATTCGTAATCAACGCCCGCAGCTTGCGTCGCAGGACGCCGTAGCTGTAGAACTTCCTACCTAGCTCGAAGTTGTGCTGCACCATTTGCTCGCGGTACTCGGGCTCGTTAATCACACGCTGCACCTTGGCGACCACATCTTTGGTGAGGTAGCCGTTCATGGTGATCACTTTGAAGTCCTTCGGCTCGATGTCCTTCACGAAGATTGAGTAACGATTCACTAGCACCGGCTTGCGATAGTAGAACGCCTCAATCAACGCATTGCCGAAGCCTTCGTAGATACTGGGATAGGTGATGAAGTCGGCAATCGCATAAGCATCGCCAAGGGTGTAAGTGCGTTCGCCCTCGGCGGTTGTTTCGCGTTCCTCGGTGATACGATCGGAAACCATGAGCAGCGATACGCCCTGCTGCTCTGCCATCTCGTGCAAGGCATGCAGATACTCGTCCCCTTCGTCGCCCGACTCGTGTGACACCACCAGCTTACATTTAGGGTTCTTCAGCGCCGCGAGGAGCGAGATGGCGTGCTCGATACCTTTTCGTGGTACTACGCGCGTAGGCTGGAGGAACATGATGTCGTCCGGATCAAGGCCGAGATCCTCACGCATATGGCTAATATAGTCGTCGTTTTCTTCGGGAGGTGTCTCGAAGTCCAACACATTAGGCACCAGGACGGAAGACTCGCCCAGCCGATGAGACAACGCTTCCTGCGCAGCCGAGTTAATCGTCACGTGCTGAATCGATGGCAACGAAGGCGGAAACGACATCGCCAGAAAATCGCCGATGGCGTTCACCGAGAAGCGATCGCGTTCCCAATAGAAATCGTGATGGTGCGCAATCGTTGGAAAGCCGGTCTCTGCGATGAATTGCGTGAGTGCAACACCCAATGGCAAGTTCATGGGAATGCATAGCGCGTTCTGCACAATGAGAATATCAATGGCGAACTGATCGACGAATTCATAGAGCGATCGCTTCAAATGCTCTGCGATGGAGTAGACGCGTCGCGTCACTTCAGTCGTTCGCGTTGTCCGGCCGAAAATCCGCTCGTTGATCCACAGAATATCGGGATGGCCGAACCAAGCATGCTCACGGAGCATGCTAATCGAGGGATCCGTATCTAATCGACCAGCGAACCAGTGGCTCACATGGCGATGATCCCAAAGAATTTGGGCCCACTTCGCGGCTTCTAAAGATACGCCATCGGTACCCGCGAAACGGGTACCAACGAAACCGATGTTTTGCCCGTGGCGTTGGCTGTCGCTACTCATGAGAATCTTTGGGAATGTCCCACGCTAGCGCCGCCAGGCTTGTGAGAGGTCTTGTTTCGAAAGGGTTTGTATCAAATTAAGCCTGGAGGCTAGCCCGCGAGCACTATCGGTCTTGAAGTTGGCTCGTGGGCTAAAGTTGTTCTTCGCTAGGATTGCGATTCGCCAATGTCGCTTTCACCAATAATAGTTGGAATCTGATTGAGCTGCGTCACAATCGCATCCGGTTCGGGTTGTTGGTCACGGTTGGGAGCATCCTCACGCAATCGCAAACTGCGCTGGTCGCCAGCGAACAGTGTCGTACGAAATCCAACCTGGGCAGCCGGCCATATATCGTTGCGAAGGTCGTTTCCTACGTAAAGCGTCTCGGTGGGGTGGATCGGGTTATCTTGGTCTGCCAAACCACGGGCCGCTTTTTCGTACAACCACTCCCCCGGCTTCGCGCGGCCGTACTCATAGGAATAGTACCGTAATTCTGGGGCTACGCCCAAATTATCTAGCGTTTGGCGAGCTAAAGCGGGAAACACTAACGGCGTGAAGAACTGAGCATTGCTGATAATCCCTAGAATCAGCCCTTTTCGCTTCAAGTCGGCTAAGCAATCCAACAGGCCGGGCATGGGCCACACGGGGTTCGTGCGGACTTCAAATTCCACCGCCAGCTGTTGATGATTGATTTGCTGGCCCATTGCGATGGAGTTTCCTCTAGCTAGCTCCTCACAGGTGAGCCGCCAGACTTCTACGATATCGATCTCTGGAAACTCAACCCCTGCAGCACGCGAGCGATCGTGGCTCGCATCTATCTGGTGGCGAAGCGCACGCGCACCGGCGGCACAATCGCCTTGGTACTCTACCCCTACCGCAGCCAGGGCATCCGCAAAGGCTTGCCCACGAATCGTCGGGTCAGCGGCCCCGATATCACCGCTGCCGCTAATGATGAGTGTGCCATAGATATCGAACAGCACCGCACGAACGCCCGCCAACTTGGGCAGTTCGGGGTTTTGCGCAGTAGGTTGCGGTTCAAGCGGTCGGCTCGCCTGCTTGATAATCTGTTCGAGTGCCTGCTGCTCCGATTGGCTCATGACTCAACTCGCACTGGATTGAATCGATCGGTTCGCAAAAACGCACCCAGAATCGCTTGCCCTCGTGGGAGTGCGGTAGCATCCGCAGTCGTGCTAGCCATTGTTGCTTGGTAAGTAGTAAGCAACTGCTCACCAAGGTTGGCGAGTGAATACTGCTGCTGGGTGATAGCCGCATTGCTAGTGACTCGGTCTGAATCTTTGCACGCACTAACGGCGAGTTTAGGGTTCAGTTCGAGCAACTGCTCTCGACGTGATTCGTCCTGATGCACTTGGCGGATGACACTCGCTTGCAACGAAGAAGGCAGCCGGGCAAAGTCGATGGTCGGATGATCGATCAAGCTCGCAAGCTGCTCTCTCAATTCTTCGGGCGTAGTGGGGACGACACCAAAGCCCGAGTATGCCTCCGCCATTAGGAGCGACATGCTGCTGAGATACTCGCCACGATCAAACCACTGAGTGGGTATTTCCAACGTCTCATAGAGTTGGCTTAGGTCGAGCCCCGCGCACGTGAAGTCCTGTGTGATCTCAGGTAAATCCCGCCCCAGAAGATCTCTCTCGACGAGCCAGCACTCCAAGAACGTCATGCCAAAGCCCTCAGCCACGCTTGTGGTCAGTAGGGCATCGCTGGCAGCGAGTATTTCACCGAAGGCAAGCTCCGCGGTGCTCGGCACGCCCAACGTGCAGGGGAGCTCTAGTTCCTCCGCAAGCGCTGACCAACGATCAAACGACGCCCGTTCCGCGGGATTCTGCGGAGCAAGCGTCACTAGGAAATGCGCATCGCGGCAGGCCGTGGACCAGAGCAGGAACTCACCCAGGTTCTTTCGCCGGATGCCGCGCACCGGATAGACAACAAATCGCTTCTCGGCTGAGATAGCCAGCTTCTCGTTGACCATCCGCCGGGCCTCGTCGGCATCGTCATCGAGCGGTGGACCAGCGACCGGGTTCGGTAAGAAGTGCAGCCGCGACCGTTCTATCCCCGCTTCGGCCAGTACCGCTCGATCTCGACCGTTGAGCACCGCGTAGTGAATCCCTGTGGATTGCGGATACATCCGTGCTGCCAGTTGCTCAGCATCGCCTTCGCCCAACTTGCGCAGCAAGTAGCGATAGTTGCTCGGGCGAAAGTCTTCCGCAAAATCGTGAACCTGCAGTAGTTGTCGATAACCCTGCGTTGCTAAGTGAGTAACCGCTAGCGGAGTCGATGCGTTCTTCCCAAGCGAATGATTGTGCCAATGAAGAAGCGTGTTTTCTGGAGTGAACTGTTCACTAGCAAGTTTCCTGGCGATCCGCTGACCTAGCGCCTCACTAGGCTTCGTTCCGGTGAGGTCATAGTCCAGACCTTCGATAGTGTTCATCGAAATTTGGAATGGCAGCGATTCTTGTAATCTCTCTAGAGGCCAATCTTGGCAGCGTCCGCCATGCAACAAGAGCACTTGCAATTCGCCGTTATCTGGAACGGTGCCCAGCGCGCGCAGGTGATTCTCCACCACGCGGGTCACCCCGCCGGGATTTAAGTGGTGATGAAGAATTACTATGTTCATGGAAATGCTTCACGGGTAGCGCAAAAATGACGGGCGTCGCGTTCAATTCGAACGCGCCGCCCGCTAAGTAGCTTAGCGACTCTCCTGGGGAGAATCAAACCGGTCGGTCTCAGATCAGGTAGTCTGGCAGGGTAGTTTCAAACTCCAGATCGATGCGGCCGTCGCCATCCAGATCAATGCCATTGCGTTGGTAGCTATCGCGACCGTTCATCTCGTAACCGGCGAAGCGGGTGCGGACGCAACGCGGTTCTGCATAGCGAGGCTCACCTTGATCGACCCCATCGGTCCACCAGTCGCGCGCGTCCGCCGCACGAGTATCGATCATATCTTCACCCTCCATAGGAGCGTATGATCCGGGACCATAGACTGCGTTTTCATCTCGTATCGTCTCGTAGCGGTACGGCTCGGCACGATAGGCAGGACGTGTACGGTAGTGATTCTGGGGGCGATAGTGATCAAATTCGCGATAGCGATCAACTTCATAGCGACCTTCAGCGACGAAAGGGCGGAAGCGACGTCCGTAGCGGGGACGCAGTGCGGAGCGGATAAGCAACTGGCGAATCACCGAGAGCGACAGTCCGCCGATGCGCTGCTGGCAAGCACTCTTCGCTTGCCGCCAACGACCTTCATTTCGGGCCAACTCAAGCAGTTCGTGCCCATCGTGAGTCAGACGCAAACAAGGAATGCCGGTCGAGGTACGGTCAACCTCCTTCAACAAGCCAGCATCGATCAGCAGGCGCAGGTGGTACCGAATGCGTTCTTCGTTTTCTTGATTGGGGCCACTGCGTAGTACGCTCATCGAGCAGTCGATGCCACGATTTTCAATATCGAGCAACAGCTCGCGGGCCAAGTCTATGTCTCGCTTCATCGTTCACTCCATTGCGGGAAACAAGAGGTTCGTCAGTAATTCATGCGGGCTGGTCATTCCCAACGACCAGGCGGGACGCACACGACAGCCGCACCTGACAGGCAGCGCGGCTGTGGGAACTTCGCCCAATTGACTGATTTGGTCAACCTCGGTTTCGCACAATGATGAAGTGCTAGCGGAGGGTTATGCCAGCAGAAGTGGCAAAAGGCCGGGGTGCTTACGCACCCCGGCCTTAGTCGTAGAAATATTTAGTTGGCAGAGAAGCCCTTAGAACCAATTCAAAATCGTCGTCGCAATGTCCAGCTGCTCCGCTGCGGAGTCGGCCTGCTCGTCAGCAGTCACCTTCTCGGCAGGCTCCGCGGCTTCCGGCTTGCTGCTAAAGCGGTCCTGCGGGTTGAGCCGCTGGCTCATGCGGGTGAACTCAACCACTGGCTTCAGCGCGGCCACCGCACGTTCAGCAGCGGGCTGAATGAGCATGACATCGACAACCATGTGCTGAATGTCGTTCAGGGTCTCATCCGCCAGCTGCACGCTCGTTTGCATGTCCACCAATCGTTGCAGTGTGGCTTCCGCTTCGGTCAGATCGGTCGCCTCCGTGAGGACTTGGTCTTTCAAGTCCACCAAAGCATCGAGACCGCGTTGCGAGTCGGCAGCGCCCGCATGGGCTTCGGCAAGCACGTGCGATTGACGCTCCAACTGGCTCGCCAGTACGGCCACCTGCTTGAAGCTCTTGCCACTGGCCTCGGCAAGAGTCTGCTCGCTCGCAGCCAGTTTCGAGCGACTCAGAGCCACTTCCTCGCACAGGCTGTCTACCGCGTCAAGCGCCGGGGCGGCTCGATCAACGCGATCCAGTGCTCGGGTGAGCCGGCTCTGCAGTGCTTCGAGATTCGCCAGCGTGGCACCAGCTCGGGTGAGCTGTTGGTGCGAGGCTTTCATGTCGCGGCGCAAAATCTCCAAGTCGTCCACTGCATCGAGCACGCCGTCGAGCGTCTGGCTATGTGTAGCGAGACGCGACTGGGCCTGAGCGAGCTCTGCGAAATCGCCCGTACGAGTGGCGATAGCCTCAGCTTTCGAAGCGATGGCGTCCCAACGCTGGCTGATGGCATTGAGCTTGGCTTCCGCATCGGCAATGCGTGCGTTTTGCACGGAGAGCGATTCGATCACGCCAAGCGTTCCGTCAGCGGCAACCGTCTGACGGGTGAGCTGACTAACGGCTAAGTTCAGCTCGTGGCACTGCCGCTGCAACAGCAGCAGGTTGCGGTCAGCGGGGCGCATGTGACCGAAGTAAACGATTGCGACGGTAAGCCCCACGGCGGCTAGCAGTTTCCACCATTCGCCTTGCCCCTGATGCGAGGAAGAATTGTTGCGGTAACGTTCCGTGTTTTTTACTGACATCGAAGTGCCTCCTATGCCCAAGCGAGTCAACCGCCAAGATAGCGACCCGCGGTGTGATCCGTACACTCCTACAGATCGGCACTGATAAACGTTACCGTGTAAAGAAACTCTACGGGTCGGGTCGTTTGGACCGTTCCGAATAGTGGGGCCGTAGCGATCGCGCTAACGCCTAAGCACTAAGAGAAGCCATTTAGCCGCGGAGCTTGCTACTCGCTCGGCGAAGTTCTAAGGAGACCCCACTTCCAACCGCCAATCCCCTTCCTGCAAGAAACGCAATTCCACGATCCCCTGCAAAAACTCACCAGCAAGTTCAACCCGCCAGAGAGTTTCACTCCGCTCAAGCAACCGATACTCCCCCCCGTCGATCCGTTCCACAGAGCCTTTATCCACGCTTGCACGATTTTCAGGATTCTCACTTGTGATGGGTCCTTCGTAGTCGAGATACGCCAACCGGTGGTCCTGGATCTTTTCTGCGGCAACGATTCTTGAGTTTGCAAGCTCGTCCGGACGCGCACCGGCGGGCCGTTGGCCCGCGGCTATTCCCGCCGCTTTCGGCTTAGCAGCGCCCTCGTTCAATACAGACTTATTCCAAGCACTAGGCAATTCAAACAAATTCCAAGTCGCCAGCGCACCGCCATCCTCAAGCAAAAAATCCCAATGGCTACCTTTGGGGTCAGATTTCCCATAACTGGACGGGCACGCGTGCCAAAGAAGAACAAAGCGGGGCATGCGTTCTAAGCTAACACTGCCCCCTGCCCCCTGGCAACGGCCCACTTTTGGGGCAGCTACCGAATCATCTGCACGTTAACCGCATCGATCACGCCATTTGCCGAATTGCTGCTCACAGCTTCCGCCGTAATGGTGCCGCTGCCGGGCTGGTTCACGTCCGCGTTGAACTCGTAGGGTAGCACCTCCCGCGGACGAAGACTCTTGACCGGCGTAAAAACGATCGCGTTTTGCCCGGCATCGAACTCGGTTTGCACGTTTTGCGGTCCTTGAGCAGTCAATATGTCGGGTCTCATGCCTTGAGGAAATATGACACGCATGTAGACCAGGCCATCGACATTCTGGCCAACGTTTTCAATCGTCACGCGGTAACGCTGTCGCGTGCCAACTCGCACGGTGTCATTGAGCGATTCGAGGCGAATCTTTAGATTGCCATCGGCATTGGTTACACCGCCCGGCACAGTGCCGCCGGGGGCGCCGCCTCGAAGGGGTTTAATTTCGATGGTGTGCTCGCTCGCACTGCGATAGTTGCCCGGCACTCCCTCAGCTAGTGCGCTCACTTCGGCATAGCTAGTTGCCCTCAGCGAAGGCTGGAGGCCTTGAGCGTACACGTCGAAGCGTTTCGACTGCCCCACTTCCAAGCGTGGGATACGCCAGATGATGTCATTTCCGAGCTTTTCGTAGTCGCGGCCTGGTTGCGGTGCGAGCTCCACGGGGTAGCTATCACGAACCTCCACGTTCGTCAGCGCCGTCTCGCCTGTATTGGTCACGGTTACGGTAAACAGTGGCGACTCGCCAACGACTGCGTCGCGCGGACCAACCTTCTTGATTTGAACGCCAGCACGTGGCTCGGGTGCCGGCTGTACAGCATCCACGCAATCCCCCTTAGAGGCGCGTGCACCTTCCACACTACTGACGATTACCTCGTGGCAAATCCTGCCCGCTTTCGTGACGTCGAAAGTGATGTACTCAGAATTCTGCTGCCCTGGGGCAAGGATGTATTTCAAGTCGGTGGTGATTTCCTGCTCGCCCGTTGGATCAGCTAAGTGACGGAAGCCTCGATCAAAACGATCGTTAAGCGATAGTCCGGTCGCTGGCGCATCACCAACGTTCTTAATGATCACCTCAAAGCGAACCTGGCCGTCGACTTCTACCTGTCCTGGTGTAACGCGATAAATCTCCACATCCAACTGCGGCGCCGTGGTGGGCCCCGCTGGCGAAGGTTGACTCGGTATTGGCTCCAACGGCCGTGGCTCGCTGGGCAGTGGGGCCGGCGTGCCGGGGTTAAAATAAGGCTCGTTGCCGTTCCAGTTGACTATCGTGGCGCCGTTGCCGATGACCAGCTTAGGCGAACTTCCGCTGCCATAATCTGCTGGACGGACGAGTTGGGCATCAATCCGCGACTGATTCGCGCCCGAATCGGTCGGGGCGACCTCGACGGTGGCTTTTCCCTGCGCATCGGTGCGGACTTCAACAACTTGGCCAGTGGACTCGCTACGCAGTGCACCACCATCGGCCACTTCGTACCGAACCAGATAACCTTCCAACGGCATGCCATCGCTTTGGCGAGTGACGGTCGTGGTCAGCAATTGGGGTTGGCCATTGCTTTGCACGGTAGTGGGGGGGAAAGTCCATTGCACGTCGACCCAGTGGATCTGGGCCGTTGATTTTCTTGCGTTCCAAGTGGCGACGTTCGGCGCGTAAGCAGTGACGTAGCTCGTGCCCTCAACCGGCGAGGTGACGCTCACCCAGCCGTCGCCTCGGCGAATTGCCACATCGTCGCTCGGATCGGCCGTCCCGCGAGAAATACAGAGCGGCGAGGCAGCTGTGTAGCCGGTGGCGTAGTAGTTATCAATCTTCTCGGACTGGTTCCACGGTAGCAAAGCGCGCTGCAGTAGCCCTTTGCCGCCAACTTCCACAAACTGTCCGACGCCGTTGCGGGCGAGCTGCCACTGCAGCTTCTGATCAGAAAGCAAGTAGCCGCTCTTCTCACAGATGCCCGCCTTGATGACGACTTCGCTGCCGATGGGCGCGAGGATGCGCTCGGGCGAAACCTTCAGTACTTCCGGCGGGCGGGCAACTTGTACCGGCACAGCAGAAGTGGGTTGAGCAGGGAAGAACGGATCAGTCAGCACCGGCGGAGCGGTCGGATTACCCGCGGTGATAGCCGCCTGAGGCTGATCTTTCGGCCAAATCAAAAACCGCTCGCCAGTAGGATCGATCCTTGGCACTCTCAAACCGGCACATCCGCTCGTACCCAACAGGCACACCACGATCCCAACCGTCAAAGCGGCTGAGATCCAACGAGCAGAGTTTGTGGGGAGGGAGTTCATAGTTGTGGTTGTATTTTCGGGAGTGTACCGCCGAGGGCCCGCGCAGCCTCAATAGGACTGTGCGCGCATGGGCGGCGTTAAACTGTAACGCCTGGATCGGACCGTGATGTGTTTTTCCAACGCGACAGGTGGTATTTCCGCAACACGACCTGGGCGGAACAGTGGGTCGCACCGGCTATAGGGATCGTTCCGGGGTCCACCTCAGCTACTTTCACCAGCAGGCCGTCGCCTAGGCAGTAATTTCCCCGTTTCCCGCCGTATTTCTTGCTTCGCCGGCTCTCCCGAATTACCATCAGTAGAGTAGGCAGAGGCCCCAACAGATGGGGATTCTCTCTACTAAGAGAACTCAATCGGAACAGCACACGACCACGCAGGTCGTACTCAACCAGAGATACTCAGAGGTAATCATGGTTACTCGCAATCTCATCGTAAGTCCCTTCACCAAGGCTAACCTAGCTAAAGTCGGTCTGGCTGCGGCTGTTTGCCTGAGCCTGGCACTCGGAATGCCCGGCCAAGCAGTTGCCCAGTTCGGCGGCGGCGGTGGAGGAGGTGCTGGCGGCGGCGCTGGTGGTGGTAGCACCATCGGAGATAGTCCGTTCTCCGGCGTTGCAGTCGATGCCGATGGTGTGTTGCGACGTGTCGCTGCGACCGATGCCACCGGGCAGCTCATGCAGTTACGAGCTCGCCAAGCAAGGACGCAACTCGAGGCGGACCTCCAACGACCCAGCAAATTGCGGAAGGTCTCGCTCACACGACTCGGACGACTGATCGACAAGTCCATCGCTGAAGGCCATGGCCCTGACGAAACCATGCAACACCTAGCTGGACTCACGCGAGTCCAGTACGTGTTTTTCTATCCTGAAACAAACGACATCGTCGTTGCCGGCCCAGCTGAGGCTTGGGTCGAAACAGAAACAGGCCGAGTCATTGGCATAGAAACTGGCCAGCCGGTTATGGAACTGCAAGACCTCGTGGTCGCTCTTCGCACCTTTGCCCCTCATGGCAAGAAGAACCCGCTAGTTTACTGCTCGATCGATCCCACGCAGGAAGGCTTGCAACGCATGCAGCAGTTCCTGAGCAGAGTTGGCAGCCCACGGAGTATTGGCGATGCTCAGTTCACCAACTTTGTCGTCGAAGGCCTGCAGGAAAGCCTCGGTCTACAGAACATCACTATCGGTGGCGTCGCAGCCGATACGCACTTCGCCCAAGTGCTGGTCGAGGCTGACTATCGCATGAAGCTCATCGGTATTGGCCTGGAACGCCCCCCCGTACGTATTGCCAGCTATGTCGCCCTGGCCAACCCGGCTAGCGTGGCTCGCAACGCATTGCAGCGTTGGTTCTTCGTGCCTAATTACGAGCGCGTGAAAATCAGCGAAGACGGTCACGCGGCTGAGTTCGTTGGCGCAGGCGTGAAGCTCGTTGGTGAGGACGAAGTGGTCGGCGGCGATGGTGGGCGCACCGGCTCAGGACGCCAGAGCGGCGCCAGCAGGAAATTCACTCGCAGCTTTACTGACAACTACGAGCAATTGGCCCAACGGGCGCCCGTTTATGGTCAACTACGTAACTGCATCGACCTGCTAGTAGCTGCCGCGTTCATCCAGCAGAACGATCTCTACGAAGCCGCCGGCTGGGACCTAGGCAGCCTGGGTGAAGAGGCGACCTATCCCGTGCAAAACTACAACACCCCGAAGCAAGTCGCCACGGCTGTAAATAGCATGTGGAAGCAACGCCGGCTGATGACTCCTGTAGGTGGCGGCGTCGAGATCCGCGCCGATCAGGCCCTCAGCCCAGAGAATCGCCTTGCCGACGAAGGTGGCAACGTCGCCAGCATGCGAGATTCCATCGACTTGAGCGACTTGCCCGCCGACCAATGGTGGTGGGACTAGAGGAAAAGTGGAGCAGCGGATTGTGAAAGTGGAAGGACCGCCGGCGAGTTCCCGTTAGCCACCGATCTTGGTCGCCGCGATGTTTGCAGTGCCTCGTGCGTTGTCAGGCTCAGCGGCGCTACCGCCCCTGATTTACGGTAACCACTCTCAAGTCACAAACATTCGTATTCGTAGGACCCGTCTTCACAAGCCCACCGACCTGCTCAAAGAACGTGTAAGCGTCGTTCCGCAATAGATAGTCTGCCGGCGCGAGCTCCAATTCTTTAGCCTTCGCGACGATGCCCGCTGTGACGATCGCCCCCGCAGCATCGGTCGGGCCATCTTCCCCATCGGTGCCGCCGGAAATCAGGGACACGCCGTGCCAGTCTTCCAGCTTGTTCAGCGCAGCCAAACACAACTGTTGATTGCGCCCGCCACGGCCACGCACAACCTCAGAGACTAGCTTCACTACCGGCTCGCCCCCTGAGATCAAACAGTCTGGACCTGTGGAGTTGGGGTCGGTGCTGTTGGAGCCTGTCGAATCACGCATCGTTCGAGCCATTTCCCCAAGATGCATCCCCACTTCTTCAGCATGGCCTTCGGGCTCTCTCGCCGAAGTCATCGCGTGACTATATCCTAGCTGTTCTGCTTTGACGCCTGCTGCATCGACAGCAGTGGCGTTGTTGCCAATCACCAGGTTTACGACCTCGCACTGTTTCGATTGCTCGACATGCCTCGGCTGGTTACGAATTGCAGTAATCGCTCGTTGCCCAAGGGGACTCTTCGCTAGGCCGAGCTCTTCGAGAGTTGCAATCGCCGACTCCGGCTTAGGCTCACAGCGCACCGTGGGACCAGAAGCAATGGTTTTCAGGTCGTCGCCTAGCACGTCGGACAAGATCAGCGAGATCATCTGGCCCGCTCCACAAGCGTGCAGCAATCCTCCTCCTTTCACTTCGCTTAGCTCCCGTCGAACGGTGTTGATTTGCTGGATGGTCGCACCACTGGCAGACAACTCGCGTGTAATTTCGATTTTGTCAGCCAGTGAAAACCCGTCGATCGGCATGGGCAACAGGGCGGAGCCGCCGCCAGAGGTCAGGCAAATGCACAAGTCTCGTGGCCCGAGCGACTCGACGAGATTAAGAATTTCGCGAGTCCCCGCCACCGCTTCCTCAGTTGGTTCGTTCACCCCCGCCGGTCGGGCTGGGTGCAAGTGAATCCACTTGGTCGGCAGCAAGCAATCTGCCGGCAGATTCACCCAACCCCCGAGCTGCTTGGCTGCTGCAATCTGCGGGCCCAGCACGCCTTCCAGGGCAGCCGCCATGCCGGCACTCGCCTTGCCAAATCCAATGACGGCGATCCGCTCGACGTCCGCAAGCGACAACTCCAGATCACCCACCAGGAGCGTCTCTCCCACCACCTCGACCCACTGAGGGATCAAATGAGCTGGTCGTACCGCGTCGACCCCTGCGTTCCAAATAGCTAAAGCATCCTCGCGAAGTTGCGATTCATTGCGATTAGGCACATTCATGGAGACCCACCACTCAGCTCGACGAGAAATTCCCGTTAGACTCTCTTCCAAGATTCGACTGCCAGCAGTCCCCAACCCACAAGATAGGCTAAGCCGCCCACAGGTACGACCATGCCGAGTTTCTTCCATGTTGCTGGCCCCAGTGTCATCGCGTAGAGCGAACCGCTGAACAACAACACACCCAGCAGTAGCGCAACTGACGCAGCGCTGAGCAACCGGCTCGGCTCACGCATTGCGAAGCTCGCCAATGCCAGCAACCCCAGGCCGTGAACGAGCTGATACCGGACGCCCGTCTCCAACCATTCGGCTCGCTGAGCCAGGCTGGTCGTCCGCCCCAGCCTCTCCAGCATCTTCTCCAGGCCGTGCGCACCAAACGCACCGATCGCGACCCCCGTAAGCATAACGAGTGAACCGGCCAACAATATCATTCGGGGCGACATCGGGAGTTCCAAGGTTTCTACAGAAGCGGTAAACAAAGACAGCGCAATTCCAGCGCCGCATTAACTATAAACCGTTCTCGAGTTTCTTAAAGCACCACATCTCCCATTTAGCCGCGGTGCTTGCACCGCGATCGAACCAATTCTCGACACCCCCACCCTGTCAAAGCCCGAACCCATCGCCGCCGCCAACAGATGCCCAACAAGAAAAACGCCGGCCCGAACCAAAAGGCTCGAACCGGCGTTGCGTATTTCAGATGAACTCGTCTGCGATCTCAGTCTAGCAAACTAGTTTCGCAACCCGAGCCGTTCTTCTTCCTCTTCTTGGATGATGATGTGTGGCGTGACCATCATCATCAAACTGTCTGTTTCACGACCGATGCCCACATTGCGGAACAAGCGGTCGAGATACGGCACCTTGCTTAACAGCGGCACGCCAAACTCGTTGCGGCCTTCCCGTAATCGCTTGATACCACCGAGCAGCACCGTACCGCCATCGGGTACACTGACCGTGGTACTCACGGAGATTACCTGGAACGTCGGTAGCTGCACCGTGGTGCCGCTGCGAACCGTGGTTTGTGCGTCGTCATTGGATTCGTCATTTCCATCACCGTCGTCGTCTGTACTCATGCTCGAACTACTGGTCGTTTCCGAACCATCGAACGTAAAGGTTTGCACATTGCCGATCTGACTGAAGAATGGCACCAGCGTCAGTCGCACATAGCGTCGATCGTCAGACACAACCGCCTGAACCGTCATCATGGTTCCCTCGGAGAGCACCACAATCACTGGCTGTTGTGCCGCGGCGAATTCGCCCACCACGGGAATCACACTAATCACAAACGGTACAAACGCCGTATCCACGACTACGGCCTGCTGGCCGTTGAACAGCGTGACCTTTGGTGCGTTCAACTGGTTCGATCGACGGTCGCCCTGTGCGGCCGTAATAAAGAAGTACGCTTCGATATCACTAAGGATGGCAAAGCCAAACGTCGCGAAGTCGCTCGGCGTACCGAACTGAGGATTCGATAGAGTGAATGATCCCTGACGGAATTCGGTATCCAATGCCACGTTGAAGAGCGGTCCCGTGTTACCCTCAGTCGGACCGGTAAGACCAGCCGTTATGCTCGGTTGTCCTGAAGCGTAGGATTGGTTTGGCGGCGTCCCCTCAACTTGGGGTACGAACGGGATGTTATCTTCAATATTCAGGTCGAAGTCCATTCCGATACGTTCGAAGAAGCTATCCTGCAACCGAATAAAGCGAACTTCGATCGTGACCTGGAGATCTTGTTGGCGACGCAACTGTTCCAGCAAGTCACGTATCTGCTCGTGAACCCGCTGCGTTTGGCTTACCACCAGGCTGAGATTGGTCGGGAAAGGTCGAATTTCGCCCTCGCCGGTCCCGTTTTCCATCCAACTGTCGTGCTCGACCGTAGACAGAATCAAATCGATCAACGAATCGAAGTCTGCGTTCGCAGCACCACCTAGTGGCGGACCACCACCTCCGGAAGTGACACTGCCGGTATTCCCTGCGCCAAATTGTTGGCCCAGTTGGTTCGTACTCATGACTCCACTACCACGAGTCGTTGTGCCGTCGTTCACGATGGCCGACATCGGACCGGGGGTCCCCCCCAGGTTGCTATTCATGGCCGTCGCTGCGTAGGCATCGTTGATCAGACCTTGCAGCCCCATGTTGGTGCTAGGCACGAAGTTGGGGATCGGGACAACCAAGTCAGCTACGTTGTACGTCTCGATTTGCACATCACCATCGCGTATTTGCTCGCTGGTGATCTTGAGCACTTCGTCCTTCACCGCATAAGTAAGATGCAGTGGTTCGAGGATCAATTGCAAAGCACTTTTCAGCGATACTTGTCGCTTTAAGTCAATCGTGACAGGCGTATCGGAGCGAACACCCTCCTGGCTCAAGCCGAGCGGATCGAGATAGATATTGATGCCCGCCAATTCGGACAGGCCATCGATCACGCTCGATAACGGAGTTTCGTTGTAGCTTACGCTCACATCGGACTTAAGTTTCTGTTCGATCTCGAGCTCCCGAGCATTGCGTCGCGAAGCACGATCGCTCGCACTCTTACGATCGGCAATGTCTTTCCAATTCGCACCGTAGCCGTAGTCTCGCATCGAGTCCTCCAGCGCCTGGGCGCTGGTGCCTTTAATGTCGAGGAACGCGTTAGCTACGCCATTCTCGCTTTGTGCGATGATGTCTTGATTGAGCTGGTCACGACGGATGGTCTTCGCTTGACGCCAAATTTGCTTGGCAACCAATTCTTTCGGAGCCATTTCGTGCAGCTTGTTCGCTACCACTTCAGCTTCAGAATAGCGTTGCTCGTCCACCAGCTTATTGAACTGGTCGACCATTTCTGCAATTCGTTCGCCAACTTCCACTTTGAGTTTACTACGACGATCGTTCTCATCTAGAACCGCCTGGTTCGCAGACGCGAGGTCGATTTCCGACTGATTGTCTTTAATATATCTCTCGGTTGCTTCCAGGTTGGTCGTCACGCTCGAAAGCAATCGGCGCTGTGTAACCTCGTCGAGTCCCGAATCGCTAACCAGCTTGGTTGCTTCTTGCAGCAACTCTAGCGAACGATTGGGGTCGAGCTCACGAATACGCGTCGCTTCGGTTTGTTTCTTAGACACGTCCGACCATACTTGACGAGCAAGCACGGATTGGCCGGCACCAGCAGATTCCAACATGCCTGTGTTAGCACTCCGCGACGGCAACTCTCGCTTCTCGGCGGGAGCCACCGACAGCATCTGCAAGTGTCCTTGCAGACGTTGCTGGCTGATGATGTCGAGCGAGTCCTTCTGCTGATAGGCAGTGCGGAACGATTCCAAAGCTGCGGCACGCTGGCCGCTACGCAAGAGCTCTTCGCCCTGCTTGAGTAGTTCTTGCGGATTGTCGGGCCCCGGCTTGGGCAATGGCAACACCTCACCCTCGCTACCGACAGACTGCGGAGCTGTGATTAGCGGTTGTCCATTGTCGTAATCGTCACTTGGTAGCTCAACGGCTGGTAGCTGGGAAATCGTAGACTGGGCCAAACGGATTTCAGCGCGATTCGCATTCTTGTTTGAACTCTGAGGAATCGAATCATCAGCCACTGGGATCGGAAGTTCCAATCCAGCTGGCACAATGCGCGAATCTTCAATTGTGTTGCTCGCTACCGCTTGTTGCTGTTCCTGTTGCCGAATCTCAGCAATTTGTTGCAACACTTCTTGCGGCGTGATTTCATTACTAGCAAAGCGATCACTCAGTTCGGCCGCCTCGCTAGCGGTACGACTTGCTGTTTCCAGGTCACCCCAATAGGTAAGCGACTCAGCTTGTACGACTAGGTACTTGGCATAGGCATGTCGCCACGCGTCACCGCGCGGATCGGATTGGCGGACCTCGGCAATACGACGGCACTCTTCGATGGAAGCAGCAACCCGCTCGGGCGAATCTTCGTCCGCCTGGTATGCCACTTGTTGCAGTTGGGCACGACTTAGGTATTCCTCTGCCCGTGGCAAATCGCCAACCGACAACGCTTGTCGAGCTGTCAACAACGCTTGGTCGCTCACATCGCGTGAGCCCACCTCACGTGAGGTGGCGGCAGGAGCATCAATAGGACTTGCCGAATTGCTAGAACCCGCCGCTGTACCGGCACCCAAGAAGGGATCGTTCTTCAATTCTGCTGGTCCGCGTCCGAGCATGGCCAAAGGATTGAAACTCGGGCGACTTCCTGCCGCACCGGATTCCGCTTTCTTAGACTTGAGCCAATCAAGACGCACCCTCTGCGGGGTATCGCCGAAGTGGAGCTTGGGATAACGCACTTCCGATTGCTCGGCAACCGTCAGTAAGCGATCTGCCTCTTCCAGTCGACCAGCTTGCAGAGCACTGCGAGCTTCGCTCACCATCGCGTCAAGCTGTGTACGGTCGGTCGGTGCAGTAGGCTTTGCATAGCGCGACGGCGGGGCTGACTCCCCTGCTGACGAAGCAGGAGTCTCCGCCTGCGCGGCAGCCTCCGCGTACGAAAGTGAACCATGAACGAGTGCGGTCGCCGTCAATACGCTTGCGGCGAAGATTTTTGAAGTCCGTTTCAACTCAGTACTCCTTTTCGAGACGTTTTGATCCTCGCAGGCCTAATCCGTTGGGCCACAAGGCAACGCTCTGAGCGGATATATTACTTGTCTTGTTCTCTGCTGCCGCAGCGTGTTGACCCTTGAATAAGGCCGGTCGGCTACGTCATCTCTCGAAAAACTGTCGCCAGCTTTGCGAGGTCAGTTTTCGAGTAGGGTGCGATTGATACCGGTCGCCGATACACCGGTCAAGGCCAGTCGGAGAAGAGAACGAAAATTATCGCTAAGAGCACCAATTGCTAGCATAGTCGAGGTCGAACGCCCAGCAATCTTCGGTAGCGTGCACTCCGGTATCACACCGTGCACGTTTGTGGACGCTGATCAGATTCATCCCGATTCGAGCAGTTCTTACCTCACCAGAGTCCGCTCCATCGGAATCAGAAGCCGGCCCGCCAAAGCACTTTGAAATATGGTAAGATCGCCTGGGTTGATATCGCTGCCCAGGCAGAAGTCGCCCGTAAGCCGTGTGACGAGCCTAATAACAGAAGCAAGGCCGGAGGAGAAGCTATTGGAAATCACGCCATTCCACGTAGCGGTGCAGGTGAGGGATATCGCCGAGTCACGAAGTTTCTACACCGAGGTCATCGGCTGTACCGAAGGTAGAAGCGCCGATACCTGGATTGATTTCAACCTGTACGGACACCAGTTCGTGTGCCACTGCAATCCGAATCTGGGACCGGAAGGAAAGGTTGATCTCTGGTTCAATTCGGTAGATGGGCACGGCGTACCGCTGCCACACTACGGAGTCGTGCTTCCCATGCCAGAATGGAAGCAACTGGCAGAGCGTCTACGTCAGCACCAAGTTGAGTTCGTGGTCGAACCCTACATCCGCTTTGCAAATGCACCGGGGGAACAAGCGACGATGTTCTTGCTCGACCCTTCCGGGAATGCTTTGGAATTCAAGGCATTTGCCGACATCGAGCGGCAACTGTTTCAAACCTAAACCAAGGCGAAAATTAGCACTGCGCTGAACATCGAGTACCGGCGCTTAAAATTCGCCTCCGCCAAACTCGCCACCGCCATATTCGCCGCCACCGAAGCCGCGATTGCCGCCCGCTTTCGAATCGACGGCCGACTCGATGATTTCAGTGAATTCCTCAACCGGTTCGAGATCGTCTAGTTCACGCTGCCGGATGAGTCGGCCCGCAGCGTCCATGAATAGCACTTGAGTAGGCTCGGTGAGATCCTTGTTCTTGCTGGAGAACGCCTCTCCACCGTGGAAATCGACCAGCGTCATGCCGGTATAAAACGGAAAGTTGGGCTCCTTCTCGCCCTCTTCCAGCTCAAATCGCGCCGCCCAGATTATCTCTGCCTTCTCGAACACGTTGATCACGCTGCCACGCGTAAACCACTGGGAGATGGCGATCTCCGCAGCATGCCTGCTGTTGAGCGTCTTCACGACCAGCTTGGCTTCCGGCTCGTCATTGAAGTTGTTCTCGTTCGCCTCTTGGCCGCCTGCTACAAAGATCAAGCCAGGCAACGGAACGCTCACTACGGGACTCGGCTCGCTCCATTCGGTGAAGCGATACTTTTTGGAACCGGTCTTGCGTCGCTCGGTGACCGTTGGGTCAAGATACTTCACTGGGCGCTCGTCGTTTACGTCCTTCAGTGCAAATTTCACGCGATAGCGATAGCGTTTTCCCGGTTCCACCGTGCTATCGAAGAAACGGAACAACAGTTCGGAGGTTTTCATATCCCAGACAAAGGGGGGTAATTCTTGGGGACGTTCTGCAGGCATGCTCGCGCCACCCCCATATCCAGCGCCTCCGTATTCGCCTCCACCATACTCACCGCCTCCATAGCCTCCTCCACCAAATTCGCCGCCTCCGTATTCGCCTCCACCATACTCACCGCCTCCGTACCCTCCTCCGCCATATTCGCCGCCACCGTACTCGCCACCGCCATATCCTCGAGCACTCGGACGCGATCGTCTGTTTGGGGTTTTCACGATTCGATTGCCAAAATCGTCGAGTTCTACTTCGCCTTCGTCCTCAGCAGGCTCTTCTTCGACTTCCTCTTCATCCAGCAATGGATTCTCGAGCGAGGGTAGCGGCAACTCCGAGTGCGTCACATCTTCGCCCCAACTACGCACCGCCATTGGTGGTAGCGGGTGGGTGAGTAGCGGATGTGAATATCGCTTGTCGATTACGTCCTGCTGAATAGCCTGTCGTGGCCAAGTTTGTTCAATATCGATAATGTACTTGTCGGACACCTTGGCGATCGTCTGCCATTCACTTTGCTTGCCATGAGTGAGTTCGGCTCGTTGAACGTAGTAGCCGTAGTACTGCGGTACATCGTCCTTAGCCACATAGCCGCGGGCCGATTCCAGGGCATCACGATAGAGCTGCATTTGTGTTTCGTAGGGCACACGAGCCAGCACAGTCGCCCAAGACTTTTCACGAGTGATGTCTGCGATACCTTGAGCGCCGGCCGCTCCACGAGGGCGCACGACAATCGCGCCGTCAGGATCGGTCGAAGCACGCTGACCGACGCCACCGCCGTACTCTCCACCACCGAACTCTCCTCCTCCGTACTCGCCGCCGCGGCCGCCGCGGCCCCTTTCCGAGTCCTCCTGAGCCGCTTCGCGTTCTCTCTCGCGACGCTTAATTTCTTCCTGCGCCTTGTTGTAAGCAGCAATCTGACGTCGGCGAATCTCGTCCTCATCGGCTGAGGCCCACAAACCCGAGCCGGCATTTACTTCCAGATCAATCGGCGCCAGCAGCGGCGGATCCATACGATAGCCGACGGCAGCCATCACTGGCTGGTCCCAACTCATCTCCCACGGCTTAAAAGCACCTTCTGGCACTGCCGTTAGCACGGCCCCACTCCCTTTCACGGGCACCGCATCGGCAACCTTCTTTTCCTCAGGGTCGAAATCTTCCCATTTCATGTTGGTCACATGCTGGTCGGCATTTCGCACATTGGTTTCTAATCTGTCGGGGTAATTGTTCTCATCCAAACGTTCGCGCCCCATTGAGGACCAAATGAGCATGCCCGCGCAGGCGACAATACCCAACATGGCAATTTTCTCACCATGCTTCAGCAGGAGTCTGACAATCGCGTTACCACTTTTTAGTTGTTTGCCCATCGTGATACTCGAACGTTACAGTTGGGGGAGGTGCATGATTATTGAACCGCCAAAGACGCCAAGAGCGCCCAGGGGAAACCATCTTGGGTTGCACTCGAATTGCACTTCTCAGTCAAAATAAATCAATACGAATAGGAAATTCTATCGCCGCATCGAAAAAGATGAATAATCTCTAGTTGCGTCAAACTACATCTTTGCGCTTTTGGAGGTCCTAAAGCTAAAGGGTTCTCATTTAACAGTCGTTGTACTAGCATCGGCGAGGTCTTCTTCTTCCGCAGATCCAGGGATCTGATCGTCTTGCGGTTGGAAGTAAATCGAAACGACACCCAAGATTTCGACATTGGCCAATTCACGCATCGCGCCAGGTGTGGCGCCACGACGGTTACGGGAATTGCCGTACTCGCCACCACCACGTGCACTGCCGCCAGTGGAGCCGAATCCTTCGCCTGACTTCTCAGGATTCACACGCAGTCGCTTTACTTCTACCGGCAGACTGGCATTGGCACACTCAACGAGCACCTTGGGAATCCAGCGTTGATCCATTTCCAGTACCATGCGGATCGGCAGTCGGCGGAACGTTTTACCAAGTTCCTCGACGCTGGTGGCTTGGATAGGAGCACCGGTGCTGTCTACGTAACGTCCGGCGAGCAGCTCCTCGTCGCCTGCTGATCCGCCGCCTCGACCGTATTCCCCGCCTCCAAACTCGCCTCCACCGTACTCGCCGCCGCCATACTCGCCACCTCCATACCCGCCGCCACCGTACTCACCACCACCACCATATTCGCCACCGCCGAATTCGCCGCCGCCATATTCACCCCCTCCGCCTGCAGCAGCTTCCGGCATGAGGATACTGCCGATTCCTTTGTTTACGCTGGCGGCTTTTTGACCGACTTCGAGTTGAAGAATTGTGCTAATCGCCGTGTTGTCAGGCCGTGTCGCGCCCTTCGCTTGGTTGGTGTCGGCAATCACTTTCAGGAGCGTTTCATAAACCCACAGGTCTTCTTGTGTGACCCAAATCTGGCGTGAACTGGGCTGTCCCGCAAACTGCATCTTGCCAGCCACCACGTTTTGGTCGAGCCATTCCACGAGGTAATCGTCGTCGTCCTCGGTAGAGCGGCGTCTTGTGACTCCGCCCCCGTATTCACCGCCGCCATAGTCGCTACCGCGAGCGGAACTCGGGTCGCCCACTTCGTTCCTAGCCTTCACGATTTCCAGCAGGCCTTTGAATCGCTTTTCAATATAGTTGTGATACTCGCTTCGCGACTTGTTGGAAATTCTTGCGTCGAACTGCTTGTTCTTGATCTCGTTAATAAACTCCGGCCCGAGGACTTCCGGCCAGTAGAGCACCTGTTCTTTCTGTGCATCAAACAGACTGGTCCACAACTCGAGCACCCGTTTTCTCAGCACGCGGGTTTCCGCACGATCCTTCTCGTTCACTTGGTCGTTGCCGTGAAATTGTGCTGAATTAATCGCCTGAACTCCGCTGAATTTCCCTTTCACTTTGGTGAGCTCACTTTTGAACTCTTTGTCGATATCGCTCGCAGCAGACATCCAGCAGAGCGATGCGATGAGCACGCCTGTAACCGTGAGCACCCAAAAGCGCTGCTGCCACATGACTCGAAAGAAAGTGCGAATATTGTCCATGGCCTCGTTGCTCCTCAGCAATTTGGGAATGTCATCCCGGCGTGCCGGAACTCCCTATCGATTCTTAAATTGAGTTCTTAATTGACTGCTACTTCGTCGCTCTCGGCTGCTGCGGCCTCTTGGGCTGCCGCTTCAGCCGCCTCGCGTGCCGCCCTAATCTCCACACGTTCGCGTCGCGTCTTGGGCGTCCAGGCGAATTGCACCACAAAGTTGAATCGCTCCAACTCGATATCCTTCGACTCCTCCTCCCCCTCAGCTTCCCCGCCATCGCCGTAATCGCTGAGAGCAGACGCCGCCCGTCTTCGACCACCAGAGCCAAGCAACGCTTCGTCAGGGTTCTTGATCTCTTTCACAAGCTTCATTTCGCGAGCCACGTAGGGGTAGCTAATCCCCAGGTCGGCAATCGGCACATCGATCAGCGCATCGTCCGTACCATCAGGCAATTGCACGGTGCCTTCTTCAAGCTGCTTGATGAAGGTCTCATTCACAAATTCCTTGCGCTGCATTCCATCACGTTTGTTGTGATAGTGATAACAAGTCAGCTGGATCACCCAGCCCGGCCCAGACATCCCTTCGCCGCCCTCTGCTTCGGAGTCCCCATAGTCTTCCTCAAGTGGCTCTTCCGCTCCCGCTTCCGATTCGCCCCCACCCGATTGCGAGCTGAAACGCTTGTCTTGGTAGTCGGCTTCAACTAGGGAAAACCACTCGTCTGCTACGCTTTCAAAATACTTCTGGTCCATCGCTACGATGTGAATCTCTTCACGCGACATGATATCCTCGGCCGTCTCTTTGCGATCTTCAGGCTTGCGGGTGTCGCGCGGCAGGGCAGCGTTGATCGCTTTCGTGAGCTCTAACCAAGAGAGCCGACCCTCTACGTTGCTGACAAGGTCTTCGCCTAGCTCTTTGATCTCGTCGAAGTTCGCATGATTCTCGCTGCGGGTGGATTCCAACCCGCTCGCCTTTTGGACGATGCGATCTGCCGAGCCTAGCGCTTTCTGCATAGCGTCAGTCCTGGTTTCGCTCCAAGCGGAAACGTGGGTGACGTAGTTGAACGCTAACCCCGCCAAGATGGCAGCTGCGCCAGCAACTGCCCACGGCTTCTTCGCTCGGATGAGCCGCGTTCGCACAATTTCTTCCGGCAGCAAATTCGTGGCGATCTCTGCCTTACCCAAAGCCTGAACACACAGCCCGTAAGCGGGTGCGAAGGAGAGGATGTTGTCCTTGTAAACTTGCGTTCCCGAAACGCTACCAGCAGACAGGTTGTTGAATTCTTCGATCGCATTGACCGGCTGTTCCAAATTTTGCGCCAGATAACGCTGCAAGCCCGGCAGCTTCACGGCATTGCCCAGAGCAATCACATCGCCAATCTTGGCCGTCTTGTCGATGCTCTTAAAGTACCCCAGTGATCGCTGAATTTCAGCTAGCAAGTCGCTAAACACGGGCCGCATCGCCTGAAAAACGGCCTTCGGGTCGTCCGCTTGCGTTGCGTTGCGTTTCAGGTGTTCGGCCTTAGCAAAAGTGAGCTTCAGCTCTTTACTAAGCGCCCGTGTGAAGTGGCTGCCGCCGATGGGGATGTTTCGTTGCCAAACACGGTAGCCGTTGGTTACGACCAAGTCCGTTGTATCGGTGCCGATGGCAATCACCACGGTCGATGGTGGTGGGTCTTCCGGGTTGTAGGGTTGATCTCGCAGATCGCCCAAACGGTCGAAGCACACATAATTGTAAACCGCTAGCGGTGCGAGTTGGATGTACTCCACATCTATGCCCGCATCTTCCAACGGCTTCAGTGCCCGCGCCACCTGATCGCGTTTCATAGCGAACAAACCGACTTCTGGCTCTAGCGCGAACTCGTCTTCCTCGCTTCCGCCAGTGAGTTGCTGGTAATCCCAGACCACATCCTCCAGAGAGAACGGAATTTGCTGTCGAGCCTCGTACTTGACGATGTCGGGAATCTTCTTCGATTCGACAGGAGGCAACTTGATGAATCGGGCCAAGCCGCTTTGGCCAGCCACGGAAATGGCCACTTTGTCGCCGGCAATTTCGTTGCGTGATAGAAACTGCTCCAACGCATCGGCCACCAACTCATCCGGATTGGCTTCGGGCTGAGTGAGTATCTTCTCGTACTCGATGAAGTCGAAAGACTCGACCACCAACTGATCGGCATCCGTTTCGTGCGCGCGGCACTTGAGCGCTTTGAGCGCGCATTGCCCGATATCGATACCCCAGACCGCGTTTCCTTTGGCCATCGTCTACTACCTCTGTTCCGGTGACTTCGTATGAAAAGATTGGCGCCGGCATGATGGGGAAGCGACTGACGCATCGTAATGCGACCACTTCCTCCGCCACGCTAACTTCCCCAGGTCGGCTGAGCCGAACTGTTTCCCCTCAACACTCTGAAAAGTATTAGTACTCTACGACTACTTGCCTCTTGCTTCTCTGTAGTGAATTATCGAGAAGTCAGGCCCTCTGTCAAATTCTGAAGCTATCTCCGCACTCAACGATTACTTCACACTCCCTATTCTAGTCGAGAACTGGCCCATGTACAGATTCTCGTTGGACTTACGTCCAGAGTAGTCTACTGGGAGCCTGCCGCTTGTAACCCTCCAAGAATCAGTCGATAACAGCCCGTGGAAGCCACGTAACGCCCATGTAACAAGCATGCCGGTGTTGGACAGGCTAAGCCCGTCGCTACATTACTATCTCTGCCCTCCCGCTGCCCCCTACTTTTACCCTCATGATCGTTACTATCGACGGCCCCGCAGGAGCCGGAAAAAGCAGCGCAGCCCACCGCCTAGCCGACCGGCTCGGCTACCGTTTCCTGGACACGGGTGCCATGTACCGAGCGATCACCTACGCCGGGCTCCAACACGGAATTGATCTCACCGACGAGAAAGCTCTCCTCCAGGTTGCCCTGGCCAGCGAGATTCAACTCGCCGGCGATAAAATTGTGCTCGACGAGGTGGACATCACCAACGCCATTCGGACCTTCGAAATCACCACCCTCACCCGCCACGCCGCCGACAACCGGGCCGTACGCGAGCATCTCACCCAATTACAGCGCCAATTCGCCGCTGAAAGCAAACAGACCGGCCAAGGCATTGTCACCGAAGGCCGCGACCAAGCCACCGTCGTGTTCCCAGACGCTGAGTGCAAGATCTACCTCACCGCCAGCGAGCAGGCCCGCGCCCAACGCCGCTACGAAGACCTACTCAACCGCGGCGAGCAAGTCGACTATACCGGTGTACTAGAAAAACAACGCCACCGCGACCAGCAAGACCTCAACAGAAAGGTCGGGGGTCTAGCTCTCACAAACGAATCGATCGAAGTTTCCACCGACGACATGACGCCCGACCAGGTGGTCGACGCATTGGAAAAGATAGTGCGAGATCGACAACCCTCGTAGCAACAGAGCCAGTCCCCCGATCACAAACAAACGCCATGCCATCAATCCTGAAACTACTCGCCTGCCTTCTCATCGCTTCCAACGCGAGTGCCCAGGAAGCCTCGTGGCCACAATTCCGCGGTCCCGGCGGCCAAGGCCACGCCACGGAGGAACACGCGCCGCTCACCTGGAGCGAGACAGAAAACATCCGCTTCAAGACGGCCATTCCTGGGAAAGGATGGTCTTCGCCGGTGGTGCTCGGCAATCAAATCTGGCTCACCACGGCCATCGAAACTCCGCCGGACCCAGCGGAACTCGAACAGGCACGAGCAGCGATCCCCAATGCGGAGACGCACCAGCTTGCAGGTGAACTCTCTCTGCGAGCCGTCTGCGTAGATCGCACCACAGGTAAGCTCATCCATAATATCGAACTCATCAAGGTCGAGCAGCCCAATGCCATCCACCC
This sequence comes from Adhaeretor mobilis, assembly GCF_007741515.1. Classification (GTDB taxonomy): domain Bacteria; phylum Planctomycetota; class Planctomycetia; order Pirellulales; family Lacipirellulaceae; genus Adhaeretor; species Adhaeretor mobilis. Next base: position 1,542,085 of record NZ_CP036263.1, on the reverse strand, counting down.
CCTGAACAGCTACGCCTCGCCAACTCCGGTGATCGAGCCCGGTCGACTCTACTGCAACTTTGGACGCTACGGTACCGTTTGCGTGAACACTGACGACCATTCGATTGTGTGGAAGAAGCAGTTCCCGATTGAGCACTTCGTCGGCCCAGGCAGCTCGCCTGTCCTGTGCGACGACAAACTGGTGCTCACTTGCGACGGTGCAGACAAGCAGTTCATCGTAGCGATCAACAAAGCCGACGGAGAGAAAGTCTGGAAAGTCGATCGCCCGGCGATTCGCGTCAAGGATCCCGACATGCGCAAGTCGTACTGCACGCCGTTAGTCGTACAACACCTAGGTAAGAAGCAAATCATCATCCCCGGCGCACAGTGGATCGTCGCCTACGCCCCGGCCGACGGCAGCGAAATCTGGCGAGTCGACCACGGCCAAGGCTTCTCCATCGTGCCCCGCCCCGTGACCGACGGCATGCACGTGTTCTGCGCTACCGGTTTTGCCGGCGTCGGCATGTTGGCCGTACGCCTCGGAGGGAGCGGCGACATCACCGGCACGCACCTCGAATGGAAAAACCACAAGAAGGCTCCCAACCAGCCCTCCCCCATTCTCCGAGAGGGCCGACTCTACACAGTCAACGACCAGGGCGTCGCCCAATGCCTAGAGTCCGCCACCGGCGAGGAACTCTGGAGTAAACGCCTCCCCGGCGCATACAGCGCGTCGCCGCTATTGATCGACGAGCGGCTCTACTTCTTCAACCGCGAAGGCCTCACAACAGTGCTATCAACCACCGGGAAGAAGCCCGAGGAGCTCGCCAGCAACCAACTCGACGGCCAGCAAATGGCCACCCCCGCGGTGGTGGATGGGGAATTGATTTTGCGCACCGATACGCATTTGTATGGGATTGGGAAGTGATAACATTCCAATCTGCAGAGTGCCGTGAGCGCAGCGAAACGCACCTTGAGAAGAGATGGGTAACGGGTCAGCGCTCGAAGTACACCTGCTGAACCAATCGCCGTGCTGGTTCCTTCGGTGTAGCTAGACCGTTCTGTGGTGCGTTTCGCTGTCGCTCACGACACCCTACATACAATTTTAGTTACTCGAAATACTTGAACTCATCGCCGTACCAAACATCTGCGCTGCCCCAATCGGTTGAGTACTCCCCCGCGGCAACGAATCGATGGAACGACGACCAGGGCCAATCCACCACGCGCTCAACTAAACCGTGCTTGAGTGGATTGACGTGTGCATAGTCGACACAACGTTTGAGATCAGTATCATCGTCACACGTATGTTCGAAAAAACGTCGCTGCCAAACCGCCTGCTCGCCACGTTTCTGGCGGCTCTCTGAACGAGCGCCAAGTGGTCCACCCTGCTCTCGCCAGAGCGTCGTGAATTTAGCTTTGATGCGTTGCCAGCGTTGGGAGTAATCGACATCCCCATCGGGCAATTGCCAGACCGTGTGTAAGTGATCTGGAAGTAGTACAAAGGCAACGACTTCAAACGGTAGCTCTTGCCGTACGTATTGGATTGCAGTGCGCAAGCAAGCCCGACCGAGATCAGTCGTTAGAATCGGTTTTCGCTGTTGAGTAACCACGGTAAAGAAATAGGTTTGCCCAGAATAGTTGCGAAGGTAGTCGCCCATAGATGCAGTATACGCAGCCTGGAATCGTAGGGTGCCGCACTTATTGAATTCGTAGGGTGTCGTGAGCTTTAGCGAAACGCACCATGACTACAAGCAAGAGTTGGCATGTCAGCTTCCAATGCCAACGGGAATTCATACTTTTACGCCTACATCCATCCGTGCAAGAAGGTGCGTTTCGCTAAAGCTCACGACACCCTACAGCCAATACGATATCCAAGTTCTAGCAGGTGGCCAAAAATCGCACGCGAAATCGTGCCACCACCTCCGCTAAAATGCACGGTCCTTGCGCGCTCGCTGCGCGTCCTCTAGAACCCAATGCGGAGTTTGCCCATGAAATCCTCGGACACAGGAACTGAAAACCAGTCAACGATCGGCCGACCGCGATTGCTCGCTGACCCAGCAAAGCAAAAGTCGCTTTGTTCGATGGTGTCTGTCGGACTAGGGATTGAAGCTGCGGCACGACACGTGGGCTGCTCTTCTTGGACAGTGCGCCGTGAAGCTCAGCGCGATCCCCAGTTTGCGCAGAAGCTGCGCGAGGCACGAACTTCCGCACAACTCTTTCCGCTGATGACGCTACGTAAGAAAGCAGACACGCACTGGCGAGCGGCGGCTTGGCTATTGGAGCGATCGTGCCCTGAACAGTTCGCACGCAAGAAACCAAAGACGGTCTCACCCGGGAAGGTTCTCGACACACTGGACGAAATTGTCTCGATCATGGCAGAGCAATGCGACAGCCAAGAACAATTCGACGCGATGCGTGAACGACTGGAAACGCTGCAGCAGGAGCGTTTCGGCATGTGCCCAGAAGTAACAGCTCGCACGCCGAAGCCGAAGACTGAGGCGGATCGCTTCTCGGAGAAACTCAAGCGAGAGACGGAGGAACTGCAGGACCGTCCCTTCAGGATTGCCCCGGCGGCGTCTCCAGAGCCCCAGACACCCCAGCCCAATAGTCCTAAGCCGCAGCTTCGACAGTCAAAACGGCGAAAGCCACTTGCTCCCAATCCCCGTGATCTCGAGTCTTTACCTCCCAAGATTACCTCTCCTCGCCAAACTTCGTGGAGACACGCTGCTGCTCGATTCGACGAATCCGCCTCACAGCGAGCTGCAGGCAACCCGGTTGTGCGCGAATTGTACGGCATCATGGAAGAGATATGCTTAGCAAAAGCCCGTGAGCTGGAATCACCGCCAAGAGCGTCAGACACTACAAAACCAGGGGTGATTCAAGAATCTCGTCCTCAGCCGCCGGGGACTTTCGCTCACAGAAATACAGATTCCGAGCAAAAGTCGCCTTAGCCAGGACCGTGCCCCCGATTCGAATCAGCCCCGAGCCGAGAGGCTTGAGTCGTCGGCTCAACTCCTAGCCCACAAACAACTTAACCCGATTGTGGCTCCCCACGGACTGTGATAGAATCGCAGGCTTCGCTTGGTCGAGAATTTTTTGACTGTATCTATTGTAGATGCAACCTCGACTGACAGAACTCTAACCAAGGAGATCGTTCAGTTAGTGAGCAGTAGGCAGTAGGCAGTAGGCAGTCTTGTTGACCAGCTAGTTTCGATAGTTGGCCAATGAAACTGCCCACTGCCCACTGCCCACTGCCGACTTGAATCCGGATTCAGGCAACTCGTCTCTAGCAAGTCAACACTCTGCTCAACGCCCTCCACGTAGGTCTCTCTTTTTCCATGGTCAACCGTAACTTAATTCGCGAATTCGATGTCTCTGAGGAAGATTGGGAAGCAGCCATAGGAGATATGGCGCCCGATGATATTAGCTGGCTAGGCGGCGAAGACATCGACGTCAACCAAATTGTTGAAGGTACTATCATCCGCATCGACGACGAGTTCGTCCTCGTGGATGTCGGTTACAAGAGCGAAGGGTTGATCCCCAAGGACGAGTGGGAACCTGAGACCGAGGGAGAAGAGATCGAGCCGCCCGAAGTGGGCCAGAAAATCCGCGTGCTCGTCGAAGATGTCGAAGACGCGCAAGGCCGCACCGACGAACGCGGCATGATCGTGCTCAGCAAGAACAAAGCTGAGAAGATTGAAAAGTGGATGAAGGTCATGGAGACCGTCCACGAAGGGGACGTCGTCTCTGGCGAAGTTACTCGCAAGATCAAGGGTGGATTGCTGGTCGATATCGGCGTGAACGTGTTCCTCCCTGCCAGCCAGGTAGACATCCGTCGTCCGCACGACATTGGCGAATACATCGGCAAGACGATCGAGTGCATGGTGCTCAAGATCGACGAGGCACGCCGCAACATCGTGGTCAGCCGCCGCAGCCTGATCGAAAACCAACGTGCCGAAAAGAAGGCCGAACTACTCAAGACTCTCGAACTCAACGATCGCCGTACCGGCATCGTCAAGAACATTGCGGACTTCGGTGCATTTGTCGACCTGGGCGGCATCGATGGCCTGTTGCACATCACCGACATGAGTTGGGGACGCATCAATCACCCCAGCGAAATGGTCAAGATCGACGACGAACTGGAAGTCGTGATCCTGAACATCGATTACGAAAAAGAGAAGATCGCCCTCGGCTTGAAGCAAAAGCACGCCAGCCCGTGGGAAAACGTGGCCTCGAAATACCCCGTGTCCGAGAAGGTCAAGGGTACGGTCGTCAACGTGATGAGCTACGGTGCGTTCGTGAAACTCGAAGATGGCATCGAAGGTCTGGTGCACATCAGCGAGATGTCGTGGACCAAGCGAATCAGTCACCCTTCGGAAATCGTCAACATCGACGACGAGATCGAAGTCATCGTGCTGCGTATCGACGAGCAAAAGCAGGAAATCTCGCTCGGCATGAAGCAAACCCAAAGCAACCCGTGGGAAAAAGTCGCAGACAAGTACCCCACCGGGGCGATGGTCAACGGCAAGGTTCGCAACCTCACCAACTACGGTGCGTTCATAGAAATCGAAGAAGGTATCGATGGTCTATTGCACGTGAGTGACATGTCGTGGACCCGCAAGATCAGCCACCCAAGCGAAGTCGTCGAGAAGGGCGAAGAGATCGAGTGCAAAGTGCTTTCGGTTGATCAAGAACGCCGCCGCATCGCGTTGGGACTCAAGCAACTCGACGAAGACCCGTGGTCTGCGGACATCCCCGATCGCTTCCAACAGGGACAACTTGTTACGGGCAAGGTTACGAAGATCACCAACTTCGGTGTGTTCGTCGGCCTAGAAGATGGACTCGAAGGCCTGCTTCATATCTCGGAGCTTTCCGACGACAAGATCGAGAACCCACAGGATGTTGTCAACGTGGGCGACGAGTTGGAAGTGAAGATTCTGCGGGTTGATACTGAAGATCGCAAGATTGGTCTGTCACGCAAACGCGTCGAGTGGGCTGAGGAAGACGAGATTCGCGCTGCTGAGGAAGAAGCCGCAGCCCGCGAAGCTCCCGGCGACCTCAAGGGTGGCATGGGCGACGACTCCGGTCCGTTGTTCAAGATGGCCGAACCAGAACCAGCCGTTGAAGAAGCTTCACCCAAGGAAGAGGCAGCTGAGGAAAAGCCTGCCGAAGAAAAGCCTGCCGAAGAAGTCAGCGAAGCTGAGGAACCGGCAGCGGAAGCAGAAGTCGCTTCTGAAGAAGTCGCTTCTGAAGAGGAAGCTGCAAAGAGCGAAGCTTAAGCTACACCCTCGTTCCCACACTCCCGCGTGGGAACGAGCGGATGCCGATAATCTCAACCAAACCGGCCTCGTGGGCTCTAACCCGCGGGGCCTGTTTAATTGGTACGGCCCGCGCGCACGGCACAGCCGCTGTTCTGTGACTAAGTGTTGCACGGGGACCAAGCGTTGCACTGCGTTTAAATAGTGTACAGCGAAGTTCTTCCCACTTCATGCAGCCCGCGGCGTCTGCGTGTCGATGCTATCAGTGCAAGAAAAAAGTTTGGCCAGATGCTGGAAACTCAACGCTGGGAGCGTGGGGTCAGCTGTGAGCCTCCCCCCTAGAACTTACCAAGCCCGCCCCGGGAATTCGTCATTGCAATCACTTGAGCATGGATGCCGTCAAGTTGGTTTGAAGCCGAAATCCCTTTAACAACCCCCAAGCGTCCGCCGACCCGCCCGTCGATCCGCAAGCTACGCGCCCTGTAGCTAATGCCGCGATCCGAGCCTGTTCAGCGAACCAGAAAACGGTGTCCACCCTCCTATGGCTACGAAAACTAAAGCACGCCGTTCCGCTGTTCAATCACCGCTGGAGACCTACCTCCGCGAGATCAACGAGACGGCCCTCCTCAATGCCGATGAGGAGAAGATGCTCGCCACTGCCATTGGCAACGGGGATCTCGCCGCTCGCGACCGCATGGTGCGTGCCAACCTACGTCTGGTAGTGAACATCGCCCGCGGTTACTCCGGCAAAGGTCTGAGTCTGCAAGATCTGATTGAAGAGGGCAACTTGGGTTTACTTCGGGCCGTCGAGGGATTCGACCCAACCATGGGCACGCGTTTTAGCACGTATGCGAGCTACTGGATCAAGCAGTCGATCAAGCGGGCGTTGATCAACACTGGCAAGACGATCCGCATTCCCGCATACATGGTCGAGCTACTCAGTAAGTGGCGACGAGCCAACGCTCGCTTGACCGAAGAACTGGATCGCACTCCCACACCCGAAGAGATCGCCCGCGTCCTTGGTCTGCCGAAGAAGAAGCTGCCGATCATCAAGAAGGCGATCAAGATCTACAACGCCACGCCTCAGACGGATCAATCGGAAGCGGGCTGGTCACTCGGCGATATGGTTATGGACGAAGGACAGCAAAGCCCCGACGAAGCACTCGTCGAAAGCGATAGCCTGCGTCACGTGCTCGAAATGCTCGGCACCATGGACCAGCGTGAGGCAACGGTCTTACGTATGCGATTCGGCCTCAACGGCTACGAACCGAAGACACTCAAGGAGATCGGCGAGAAACTGGGCTTAACGCGCGAACGCGTCCGCCAGATCGAAACCGAAGCCCTCAACAAAATGGCCGACAGCATGGAAAATGGCATGCCACTGATGGCACCCCAAACCTAAGGCAAGGGACTAAGCAGGGGCCGCTGTGGGGATTCATTGGGTTGGCTTCTCGTCCTTCATGGTCCGCACAGTAGGCCCTACGAATGAAGTGGCCAGAAAACGTTGCTGTAAATCATCCTCAGCTTCGTAAAATGGGTGCTGCTCGTTTAGCGAGAGAACCCGAGACTAAAGCTAAACACTTCCTTGGTATCGAACGCCGCTTCCGACACAGGGAAGGCAAAGTCGAGTGCGATCGGTGCCGGACCCATCGCAGGCACGGTGATTCGCAAACCTACACCCGGTGCGACACGGAAGTCATTGATCTCAACATCCGGCTCAACCGTACCGAAGTCCACAAATGCCACGCCGTGCAACATCTCGTCCGCGGTAATGGGGAACAAATACTGAAATGAGTTCAACCACTGGAAGTGGCCGCCCACTTCCACGTTGCCGTTGGCAACGTCGACCGGCGAAGCTCCCCGGAAATCGAAGCCACGCATCGTAGCGAAGCCACCAGCGAAGAAGTGCTCGTAGATCGGAGTATGGGTTCCGGAATAGCCAATGTTCGTACTGTAACTCAGTACATGTCGACCCGAATGATCGGGGCGCTCGAATAGTAACCAGTGCTCTCGAAGTTCAGCAAGTATCCGTGGATAATCGAACGTGCCGATGACCTGCTCGCCGGAGAGTTCAATGTAATGCCCTTGTGTCGGCAAAAACGCACTATCGCGAGTATCGTTAATCACGCTGAGCTTGAACCCGTGCAACGAGTTGTCGCCCGCTGCCTCCGCCAAATCAGGCTGATTGGGATTACTGATGTCGTGGATGTTGACATTTTCACCACGGTAGGAAACCGTTGCGGACAAATCGCGTTCCACCCATTGTCGACCTAACGAGATGCGTCCGCCAATGCGTTGCTCATCCCAGTTGCGATAGCGTCGATCAAAGTACGAACCACTCAGGCCGAGGCTAATCGCACGATCGAAGAGATACGGTTCCTGAAAACTCACCAAATAGCGATTTACCTCGCTACCGGGCGAAGCGTCGATGCGAAATCGTTGGCCATCACCACGAAATGCGTAACCGTTGCGGATGTCGTCGAAACTTCTGGGAACTCGTCGCCAATCGAAGTTGCGTTCGTCGACGACCACATTACCAACCACACCAGCATCGGAGTTCACACCAACACCCAACATGAGCCGACCAGTCTGGGTCTCGTTGCCGTTGATGAAAATATCGACCGTTTGCTGCGGGTACGGCGCTCCTAACGGGCCGAAGCGCCCATCGGGAAATATCTGCGAACCGAGGAGCGGCCCCATAGCGTTTAGAGGCGTCGGAGCGACGGAGCCCGCCGGGGGCTGCAGTTGGGGCGAGTACTGAACTGGCTGGATTCCACCTTGCTGCGGCGCATGCCCACCCGCTTGAACCACTTGCCCGCCCGGCGGCAAAGCGTACGTCGGTGCTGCGGCTGGCTGAACGTTTACTTGTGAATAAGCCTGCTGCACTTGCGGGCTTTGGCCACGGATTGCATTGGTTTGAACCTGCTGATAGGGAGAAGTCGGTCGGCGAACTGTTTGCGTCTGCGACCGTGTTGGCTGCCACGGTTGTTGCGGCAAAACCTGTTGGTAGTTTGGTTGCTGGTGCTGAGACTGGTGGACTGGCTGTCCTGGAGCGGATCGCAACTGCGCGACGCGACGATTTAGCAAGTCCATCGTATCGGTAGGCTGAGTTCTTGAGTCCTGGCCGCGGAAAACGGGCTTAGCACCAATCACTTCTTGGGGGGCAACCTTTCTAGTGGGCTGCTCTACACCAGACGAGCCGTCCGATGCGTGAGCTTCCTCCGCTTGCCATGCTTGGAAGTGCGCTTCGTCTTTGCAGTAGACGTGGACTTCCGTGTCGTCGCGACCGGGCGACATCCTCGCCACACGACGACGGAAGTCGTTGAGATAGGTAGCGCTCGGCGGGGCCAATACCGGTGGACCGAGTTCGGTCGGGCTTTGGCCGCGCACAGTATCGGCAGACGGTCCCGTGGCAACGTCGAACTCCACGTCGTCAGGAATCCGATAGGTGATCTTAGGCCTCACACCCGTAGCGGCGTCAGTTTCTAGCAAGCCACTGGCAACAAGGCGGCGTTCGCTCGCCTTGAGTTCGCGAATATCCATGATGTCGCCCGGGCGGAGCGATAAACGGTTCAGGGCAATTTGTCGGCGTGAGTGGGGTGTGTCGCCGCCAATGTGTACGAAAACCCTACCCACGCGAAACTGGCCACCCTCTTCAATGTTGTAGACCAGGTCGACTTCACCGGGCTTTTCCAGGAAAATGGTTTCCGGCTTGACGTCGGCAAAAACGTATCCGTGGCTTCCGTACAGTTCCTGTAACCAGAGCGAGTCTTTCTGCATATCTGTCTGTTCAAAAAGCTGCCCCGCCTTGAGTTTCGTATTCGCAGCTACCTTTTCCGGGTCGAACTTCGTGTTGCCGATGAACTTCACATCGCGCACTTTGTAGCGAGGGCCTTCATTGATGACAAAGCTCAGCGTGACCCAATTGCCTTTCTCGTTATAATCCAGCTTTCGCCCGATCCGTGCCTGAAAGAAACCGAAAGCGCGGTAGTAGGCCGTGAGCTGTTCGAGGTCTGCATCAATGCGTTCTCGATTCACGTAGCCTTTGAACAGTTTCAGCAATGGTGGCTTCGATTTGATGAGCGTCTTCAGGCGCCCATCGCTAACAAATTCATTGCCGATGAACTCAACCTTCCAGATGCGTTCCGACTGGCCCTCGTTGATCAGATAGACCACGCCTTTGTCGGTTGGTTTAGTCCCTTCGATAATCGTGACTTGAGCATTGTTGTAGCCTTGCCCGTGATAAAAGTCGCGTAACTTTCGTCGCCCCTCTTCCACAGCAAATGGATCTACCGAGCCAGCGATCTTCAAGTTAGTTTGCTTCCCGAGCTTTTTGTCGCTGATTTTTTCGTTTCCCAGGTAGGTTACATAACGCGTGGTGGGGCGTTCAGTGACTTCGAAAATGACGATCGTGCCTTGTGGTGTCTCGTTCGATAAAGGCTTCACATCCACAAACCACCCCAGATTGGCAAGCCTGCGCACGTCCCGTTGCAACACGCTGCGATCGAACGGACGACCTACTCGCGTGCTAATGTTCCCGGAGATCTGTTCAGTTTCAATGGTATCGTTGCCCACGATACGCACATCGATCACATTTTTCTCTGGATCGCTTTGTGCAGCCCCAATCGCGGGACCCTGTGGCGAGATCAAACTCGGGTTGACCGACCGCGCAGGGGGTAGCTGTTCTCTTGTTTGAGCATGGTTCAAGCAAGGGGAAAGCACCGCGAACACGCACAAGCTCGCTAGCCGAAGAGTGGTTTGGTGGTTTCGCAGGAGCAACAGCATGAGCAGGCTAGGGTTCGATAGTTTGGATTCAAAAGTAGTACAGAAATCAAACTCACTGCGCGTAGCATCCTGCGCGCAGCATGGATTTCCTCTGATTTGACTGAGGAGAAATACAGAATGCCGCTCAAGGAGACAAGGCCGCTTACGGCTTAGCAGCGACTCAATTACGGCTTTTGTTGCCAACGGCGAAACCGCAAGCGGACCGGCACAATCGAACTGCTAGCGGTGCCGACGGCCAGGACACAGAATCGCTGCGACCGCCAGCAATAGGCTGAGGGTTGTTGGTTCGGGTACGGCAGCGGAGACCGTCGTCCCTAGGCCCAATTGCTGCTGCCACACGAGGAAATCTCCGCCATCGGTGCGCAAACTCCCATCGCCGTCTCCATCAGTATGCGATGCTGGGAAAGTACCGTAGCCAGAATTCCAAACAGCAAGATCATCGGGGTCGACATCCCCGTCTTCATCGTAGTCAGCGGCAAAGAAGTTCGTGCTAGCTATTTGTAGTACGATCTTGTTGGGATCCGAAAAGTCGACCGGGGCCCACTCGATGGAACGCCCGCCGCCGCTCTCAGCGAGCAGGATTGAGTCGAATGCACCATTGAGTGCCGAAGTCGATTGAATGATGGTGAACTCATCACCCGCACTAGGAACATAACCGTTGTCAATATCGCTGAAGGTGACGAGAAGATCACCATCTAGATTGATGGTACCCGTCGAGTCGAGTTGGTCGAACTCGCCGATCGTTGTACCGCCAAATTCGATGTGCAATTCGCCTGAGTTGGCAATCGTGTACTCACCGGATACCGAGACGCTAGCAGTGTCAATAATTCCATCTCGACCTGGCGCATGAATGCCATCGATTCGTACGTTTTCAATTTCCCCATCACCGCTGAGGCGATCGTTGATCTCGAAAAAACTGGCTGCTGAAGTTCCGATTAATCGACCATTATTGACGACGAAAGCATCAATGGCGCCAGAACCTTCAATCAAATTATCCGCGTTGGTGAGCTTAGCACCATTTGCAACGGAATTGATATGGGTAGTCGAACCTAGCAGTGTAACCGTTCCTCCTCCTGTGAGCGTTGCGTTGGCACCCAACTCCAGGTCCGTCGCGTTGCCTACGCTGATAATGTCAATGTTGCCCGAGTTTTCGATGGTCCCATGAATTCTCAAGTCGGAATTGTTGCGAAGCTCGAAGCTACCTAGATTGGAAACGTTGTGCCATTCGAGATTCTGGGAGGTATCGCTTCGCACGAGTCCATCGCCAGCGCTATCGAATGTCGTGTTTCTAATAACCGCACTGCCGTCCAGTACTATTTCCGAGCCGGCGAGCGCCTGGTAGACGCCACTGCCCCGGAACTCACCCGCACCGTTCCCTGAAAGTACGAGCAGACCGCCACCTGATGCTTGTACGGTACCCGTATTAACGATGTGTAAGGCACCTGGATCAATGGTCAGAGACTGCCCCGTCACGTTGGCATCGATGAGTCCTTGATTGACGATGCCGATTGTGTTTTCACCAATGGCTCCCTGGCCTTCTATGGTGTGCGTCACTGAATGGGTAAGAACAGCGCCTGTTGTGCCATTGATCCCCGCTGCATTGCTACTCGTCGTGGTGAGAATCACCTTTCCGTTTCCAGCCAGGGTCGCACCGCCAGTTTGAACTTCCAGGTCGGTGTTGCTGCCCGACGAGGTTAGCGTAATCGTGCCGCTATTGGTGATCGTTCCGCTGATGCCGAAATCGGAGTTGTTGTTCGCCTCAACGGCTCCCTCGAACGTGACATCCGTGAAGAAGACATTCGCCGAGGTATTCACTCGCACTAAGCCATCGCTAACGGCACGAACCGTTCCTCCCTTAACGTTGGTGTTTGTGGCGAGCTGCACCTCTGAACCCGTCCCCGTTGCTTCGATCACGGCACCCGTATTGGTAAAATCACCGTTGCCATTTCCCGTTAATACCATAATGCCACCGTCGGAGGCTCGGAGGGTGCCCGTGTTCAACAAGCCAGCTCCGGAGTGGGGACCGATGGTGAGCGATTGCCCAGGTACGTTGGCGTTGATGAGTCCTTGATTGATGATGCCGATCGTGTTTTCACCAATGGCTCCCTGGCCTTCTATGGTGTGCGTCACTGAATGGGTAAGAACAGCGCCTGTTGTGCCATTGATCCCCGCTGCATTGCTACTCGTCGTGGTGAGAATCACCTTTCCGTTTCCAGCCAGGGTCGCACCGCCAGTTTGAACTTCCAGGTCGGTATTGCTGCCCAACGAGGTTAGCGTGATCGTGCCGCTATTGGTGATCGTTCCGCTGATGCCGAAATCGGAGTTGTTGTTCGCCTCAACGGCTCCCTCGAACGTGACATCCGTGAAGAAGACATTCGCCGAGGTGTCCACGCGAACCAAGCCCCCGCCCGTTCCACGCACAGTGCCGCCGGTCACCGTTGCATTATTGTTGATCTGGACTTCCGAGTCCGCCCCGACCGCTTCAATGGTATTACTATTGGCGAAATCACCACTTTCCAGTTCCAGAATGCCCCCGCTCGAGGCACGCAGGATTCCTTGGTTGGTAACGCCACCGCTGTTGGGATCGATCGTGAGTTTATTCCCAATGGAATTCGCGTCGATGAGGCCACTGGCTTGATTGATGATTTCCAACGAGTTTACGCCGATTTGCCCGCGCCCTTGGAGCGTGTTATTTGCGTTCGTGAGAACGCCGTCGGCACCACTGTTATCAAGGATGCGACTACTATTGCTCGATCCGTCTAGGGTAATCGTGCCACCCCCTGAAAGCGTCGCGGAAGTCGCCACAGTGAGATCCGTAGCATTTCCTACATTAGTGATCGTAAAATTGTCGCTTTGATTGTCAATTGTTCCGTTGATGAAGAGGTCCGAATTGTCGAGTTGCCGGAAGTCTCCCAAGATGGTGAGGTCATTCAACGTGACGGGGTTGCTGACCGCCACCCGCACAATGCCCGTACCACTGGTTTGCAGGGTTCCACCGGTGATGTTGGCACCGCCTTGCAAGCTAACGGTGGACATGTCGAGTGCATCGATTACGCCCCCCGTGTTGTTGTAATCCCCACCGGTAAGAACCAAGAGTCCGCCACTCGAGGCGTGAAAGGTTCCTTCATTAGTTACTCCGCCGTTGCTGGGATCAACCGTGAGTGTGTTTCCCAAGGAGTTCGCGTCGATGAGGCCACTGGCTTGATTGATGATTTCCAACGAGTTCACACCGATTTGCCCGCGCCCCTGGAGCGTATTATTTACGTTCGTAAGAACGCCGTCGGTACCACTGTTATCAAGGATGCGACTATTATGGCTCGATCCGTCTAGGGTTATCGTTCCAGCCCCTGCAAGAGTTGCGGAGGTTGCCACAATGAGATCTGTTGCATTCCCAGCATTGGTGATCGTGAAATCATCCGTCTGGTTGTCGATCGTTCCGTTGATGAAGACGTTTGTGTTATCGAGTTGACGGAAGTCGCCTAAAATGGTGAGGTCGTTTAGCGTGACGGTGTTGCTGACCGCCACCTGTATGATGCCTGTTCCGCTGGTTTGCAAGGCTCCACTGGTGAAGTCGGCATTTCCCCGCAAGGTAACCGTGGACATGTCGAGTGCTTCGATCACGCCGCCCGTGTTGTCGAAATTCCCGCCGGTGAGAACCAAGAGTCCGCCACCTGAGGCGCGCAGGGTTGCTTGGTTGGTAACGCCGCTACTGCTGGGATCGAGCGTGAGTGCGGCACCGCCGGCATTATTTGCATCAACCAGCGCGCCCGCAAGATTAGTGAACTGCAGAGAGCTGACGCCTAGCTGACCGAAGCCCTCGATCGTGCTGCTACTGGTCAGATGGCCGTTGGCACCACTTTTGTCGATGATGCGGCTGTTGGTAGTGGAACCGCCAAGCCGCAAGATGCCCGTTCCACTAAGCGAAACATCGTCCCGAAGAATCAGTTCGGTTAGGTTGCCCGCATTGGTCAGTTCGATCAAGCCATTGTTCGTAATGGCTCCGCTGAGAGGTCGCCCCGCATCGGTGGCGATTGTGAAATCGTTATTATCTACGATCGTGAGTAGGTCACCCGCATCGACCGAGAGGCTATCGATCACGGTCACTTGGCTGACACTCGTCTCGACTGCAGAGTTGGAGGAATTGCCACCGTCGATGAAGGCGTTAAAAAAGCCGGGCGTATCTGGAACGCCAGCGGTCCAGTTCGCGGAGTCGTTCCAGGAGACGCCATCACCGTTGCCATTCCAGGTGGTGTTTGTCTGAGCGTACGAAAACTGAGCTGACAGCAGGAAGCAAAGCCCAGCAAAGCAGCAGGCTAGCAAAGAAGTGAATCGGGGTGCGAATGCGAACGGCATGCTAAGTCCCTCCCAGGAGATGTGGAGTCCGTGTAGGTCATCGATTCACGCTGCTGAGTGAGGCTAGCTTCGACAAGCGAGAAATTGGTCGGCGTAAGGATCGCCAAAAAAATCTCGAGGCAACGGCGAGAGCAGTAACAAGCTAAGTATCTGCGCACCTAGTTCGAGTATGCGTGAAACCGCTGATAAACTACCTGACTAGTGCGAATAAGCAAGTAGGTTATTGCTTCAAACCTTGGATTCCTGAGGGGTCAAGCTCAGAAATAAATCTCAAAAGCGACTGAAACGCCAAGGACTGTAGATACGAAGGCTTCTAGCAACAGGTCACGCACCTCAATTAGAATCCACCCTCGGGTGGCGCGCCGAAGTCCTGGAATTCAGAGTACGCCTTATGCGAGAAGTTGCGGAACCGAGTAAATTCGTGGACCCAGGTGAGCTTTACGTCGCCGGTGGGGCCGCTGCGCTGTTTGCGAATCAGGAGGTCCGCTTCGCCGCGGACCGTTTCACGATCTTCTTCATTGGTCATGTAGTACTCGTCACGGTGGACGAACATCACCACGTCGGCGTCTTGCTCGATGGCCCCCGACTCGCGAAGGTGGCTCAGTTGCGGCTTGTTGTCACGGGTGGATTCCACTTGGCGATTCAACTGGGCAAGGCACAGCACGGGCACGTCCAGTTCGCGGGCCAAGCCTTTCAAACGGCGGGCGATCTTCGAGACTTGTTCTTGGCGAGGATCGCGTGGGTTATCCGGTTCGATCAGTTGCAGGTAATCGATAACCACCAGTCCCAACCCGTGACGGCGTTTGAGACGCCGGGCGTTCGCACTGATTTCGGTCATCGTACGACTGGGAGAATCATCGATGAACAGCGGTGCTTGGCTCACCGTGGCAGCGGCTTCAACCAGCTGCCGGCGTTCGTCCGTGGAAATGGTGCCATTGCGCAGGCGATTGCCGTTCACTTCGGCAACCCCACATAGCAAGCGATCGCCCAGTTCGAGCGCGGCCATTTCTAGACTCACGAACAGCGTGGGCACGTTCGCCTGCAATACTGCATGCTCGGTCATATTCATTGCGAGGGCCGTCTTGCCCATACTAGGACGGGCGGCAAGGATAAGGAGCTCTGAATTTTGCAAGCCGCCGGTGAGCTGGTCGAAATCGTCGAAACCGGTCTCCACACCGCCAAATGCGTGGTCCTGATCCATGCGAGCATCAAGGCGATCGAGCGATTCTTGCAGCACGTCCGCAATCGGCGAGACCTGCCCTGCCCCGCGATCTTCGAGAATTGCGAAGACCCTTTCCTCTGCTTTCGCCAATTGCACACGCGTTTCGACAGACGGCTCGTAGGCTTCATGGAGAATATCGGTGCTCGCGTGGATCAAAGCTCGTAGTACCGACTTATCTGCAACCATCTTCGCATAGTATTCTGCATGGGCAGCTGTGGGGACTTGCTTGCCGATTTCAGCCAGGTAGGCGGCGCCACCGACGGCGTCATAGATTTCCGCTTTCCGCAGACGATCCACCAACAGCATGGGATCGATACGCTGGCCCACGTCGTGCATAGCGGCTAGATGCTCGTAGATCCGCCGATTTGCATCGTCGTAGAAATCATCTGGGCGAATGACGAGCGCGACTTCGTCAAACACTTCAGGCAGCAACAAGATACTGCCTAGGACGGCACGCTCGGCCTCTAAGTCTGCGGGGAGTTGGCGATCGATGGGCGAGTTGGAACGCTGCGACCTATCGTTGCCTTTGCTATTACCATTGCTACCGAAGCCGTTTTGATCTGCCATTGGTGTGTTCCCTCACCCTGAAAGTACCTGTTGAAAATCGCTTAGTTAATGCGTTGTGAGCACCGCTGCGAAACGTGTTCTGAGTAGTGCGAAGTATTGTGAGTGCTGATGTCAGCTTAGGCTCTTTGCAAATAAAACGCACGCCATCCGATTCGGATGGCGTGCGTTTGTGTAGAAAAACTATCTTAAGCAACAACAACTAGGCGTCGACACCAACTTGGGGGACAACCCACACCTTGAGCTCGCCTTCGACTTCACTGGCCAGGCGGAACTTGACCGTGTAGAGACCAAGCTCTTTGAGTGGGCCTTCGAGGCGGATTTGGTCGGAATTTAGAGTGATGTCGCTGTTCTTCAAAGCTGCCACGATCTCCGGAGCCCCGACACTACCATACAGGTGGCCATCGTCGGTAGCGTTGGCTTCGATTGTGATGCTTTGTTTGGAGATTTCTGCGGCATGCTTACGGAGGTCGGCTTGTTGGGCCTTCTCGATTGCTTGCAGCTTCGCTTTGTGCTTATCGACCATACGCTTGTGATGATCGCTCGCCAGAGTGGCCAAACCCTGCGGCAGCAGATAGTTATTGGCGTAGCCAGGACTTACTTGCACAACCTCGCCCTGCCCGCCCAGGCTTTCCACTTTGTGAATGAGCAGCAGCTCGATGCCACCTTGGTCGCCCTTAGGAAGACGCTTGATACCTTTAGGAAGACGGCTCTTTTTCTTTTTTGTTTGTGCAGTCATGACCGTAAAATCTTTGATCTATGAAGTGAAAGGGTTGATTTTGTATTATTCGAAAGGACCGAGTGCTTAAAACGGGATATCATCTTCAGGGGGAGCTGTACGCGCTGGGGGCGCGTCGTAGCTATCCTGGGTTTCATAGGAACCTTCCGATGATGAGGATGTGGACGCGGAACTAGATCGCCCGCGGCCGCCTCCTCCACCGCCTCCATCTCGACCACCCAGCATTTGCATGCGCTCGCCAATGACTTTTAGCTTGCTGCGCTTTTGGCCGTCTTTTTCCCAGCTGTCAAGTTTCAGGCGGCCCTCAATTAGCACGGGTGATCCTTTGCTCAGATACTCATTGGCAACTTCGGCGGTGCGTCCCCAAAGAGTGATATCCACAAAAGTGGTTTCATCGACCCATTCGTTGTTGCGCTTCACGCGATCATTCACGGCCAAGCCGATATCGGACACGGCCATACCGCTAGGAATGTGCCGCAATTCAGGATCGCGGGTCAAATTGCCCACGAGCACTACACGGTTAAAACTTGCCATGATTGTTCCTTCACCCCGCTACAGCGGTTCCGGTTTGCGATACAGTCTTCGGCTACTCAGTTGCCGCGGCCACGACGACTTCGGGCTCGACTTCCGAAGGGACATCTTCAGGAGTGCCACCACCACGAACGTGATCGAGGATCGGCTCGACCAGGGATTCGGGCAGTCGGACAAACAGCTGACGCAAGAGCGAATCGTTTAATTCGCAGACTCGCGTCAATTCAGTCACCTTTTGAGTCGACAGCTCAAAGTACATGAGCCAGTAGGCGCCCTTGCGCTGCCCGTTGATCGGGTATGCCAAGCGGCGTTCTTCCCAGAGCCGGCTCACTTGGATGTTGCCACCAGCGTCGGTGATCGCACCTTCGACTTGCTTGGCGAGCGCTTCGCGATCGCGCGCGAAGCGATTTGCGTCGAAAATGAACAGGCCTTCGTAGGTTGCTGTGTTGTCAGCCAATTTGTCTCTCCTCAGGGGCGGCTAGCTGATTGAACGGCTGAGCCACAAGCGGTTAGTTAGTGTTGTGTTGCCTAATTTTTCCCATTAAAGCGATTCATGGCTGCGGTAGAGCCTTCGGCGGCCCACGTTAGCACGGCTTCGGCCGCTCGTTGGGTTTGAATCTGAATCTCGTCCTGTTCTTTTTTGGCAAACTTCCCGAGCACAAAATCGGGCGAAGCCCAACCGTCGGGCACGGGCCCAATGCCCACCCGCAGGCGAGTATACTCGGTAGTTTTCAGCTGATTGGCAATGTCGGCAAGGCCGTTTTGGCCGCCGTGACTGCCACGTGCTCTGATTCGCAATTCCCCTACGGGAATGTTGAAATCGTCGCAAATGACCAGCAGGTCTTCAGTCTCTAGCTTATAGAAGCTCGTGGCCAGTTTTACGCTGCGACCGCTAAGATTCATAAACGTGTGCGGAGCCAGCAGTAGCAGCTTTTCGCCTGCTACTACAGCTTCGCGAACTTCTCCTTCAAACTTGTTTCCAACAGGCTGGGCGGAAGTGATCTCGGCTAACCGAGCAAGCACTTCCCAGCCTATATTGTGTCGAGTTCCCGTGTACTTACGACCCGGATTTCCTAGGCCGACAACCAATTTCATCTGCCATCTTTCGGCGATTGTTGTCGCGGCGAATTCTGTTCGTTCAATTCTTCAGAATGCCACGAACGACATTCCCTACAGGTTGGTGAGTTAGCCTTCGCTAGCTTCCTCGGCTTTTTCGTCGTCGGACTCACCAATAACCTCTGGTTCTGCCCCAGCAGCACCAAGTGCCTCGCCTTCCACTTCAACCGGCGCGGATGGCTCGATGCAGTGGACAACCAATTCATCTTCTGGTGTTACAAAGCTGGCTCCTTCCGGCATCCCCGCAAGGTCTTTCACGTAGAGGCTGTCGTGAAGCTTCAATTCGTTAATTTCCATACGAAGCTCTTCAGGAATGAATGCCGGAGCCGTTTCAATTTCCACTTCGTGAAGCACTTGCTCAGTAATGCCACCATCGGCATCACCAGGAGCTGTGCCATGCGTGTGCACAGGAACGGTCACTGTAATGCGTTCGCCCTTGATCACGCGGAGCAGATCGACATGAAGAATGTGCTGTTGAAACACATCCCACTGGATGTCTTGCAACAGAGCCTGTCCATCAGCTGCACCGTTGAGCTGCACGACCTGCGCTTTATGGCGCAAGGTTGCGCGGAGCTGATCGGCGGGCATGATCAGGTGAACGGGGTCTTCGCCATGGCCGTAAAGAACCGCGGGAACGCGTCCTTCGACTCGTAGACGGCGATTGTGCAGCTTGCCAATCTTCTCGCGTTTTTGAACTTGGATCGTTTCGGCCATTGATTCCTCGATACTCAGCAACTGACAATTTGTATTTTCAGAACGCCACAGCAGGACCAGCGATCGGTCCTGGATGTAGGACTGGGTCACTGGCACAGGGCAAGCTCTGGTAATGCCTTGGGAATCTCGTAATTGTCGATTTTTGGGGGAGAATTTCAACCCCGTCGGGCCAGTTAAACCGGAAATCTGTCTAGGAGAAATGGGTACCTAGCTGAAATCATTCCCTGACCGCCAAGGCTTAGCACCCACTAGAACGTCAGACAGGTGGATTTGGTCAAACTATTCCGGCAGATCCGGCAAATTGGTTAAGCCGGTGGAATCACTGAAACAGCCGGCTAATCGACTCGTTGCGATGAATTCGCTTGATCGCTTCACCCAATAACGGCGCCACGGTGAGAATTTGCGTCTGGGGGAGGATTTGGTCCGGGGTAAGCGGAATTGAGTCTGTGCAAACGATGCTCGCAAGATTCGCGTTCTTAAGCCGTTCGACCGCGGGTCCGCAAAGCACTGCGTGGGTGGTGGCAACGTGGATTTCGCGGGCCCCGCGATCGTGAATGATCTTGGCAGCTCCGCAGATCGATCCGGCGGTGCTGATCATGTCGTCGAACATGAGGACGATTTTACCTTCGACCGGGCCGCCGATAATGTTCTCCTGCGTCGTTTCTTCTGCACTAGTACGGCGTTTGTCGACGATGGCGACATTGCCGCCGATTCGCTTGGCATGGCCTAAAGCCCTTTTGATGCTGCCCTCGTCGGGACTGACGATCACGATTTCATCCCGCGGCAAACCGAGACTCAGAAAGTGATCGTTCAGCACAGGGGCAGCGTAAAGATGATCGACCGGAACGTCGAAAAAGCCCTGAATCTGTGCGGCATGCAGGTCCATCGTGAGCACGCGATCTGCCCCAGCACGAGTAATCAGATTCGCAACCAGCTTGGCCGTAATGGGCACGCGGCCCTCGTCCTTTCGGTCCTGTCGGGCGTAACCGAAGTAAGGGAGCACGGCGGTGACACGCTCCGCACTCGCCCGTTTGCAGCTGTCGATCATGACCAGCAACTGCATCAAATGATCGTTGACCGGCGGACTGGTGGGCTGCAGGAGATAGACATCCCGGCCTCGCACATCCTCCTCAATTTTGCAGGAAATCTCGCCATCAGGGAATGCGGAGAGGGAGATTTCGCTGAGCGGCACACCCAAGTATTCCGAGATGCGATGACTGAGTGCGAGGTTTGCATTGCCACTAATGAGCTTGAAATCGGTCATAGCAAGTCGTGATCGGGGTAGAGACGGTATACCTGAAAGGCAGGACAATTCCACGGCGGTGCCGCGGGCTACATAGCCGCTTCGACGGCGGCTAGGTCATCAGGGCTGTTGATGCTTAGGGCTTCACACTGCTGCAAAACAGGGAGGGCGAGTACGGTTTTACCTTGTTCGAGTAAAATGCCCGGGCAGTCGGTGATGTAGTATTCGCTTTGAGCATTGTCGTCGGAAAGTTGGTCGAGCGACTGCAATAGTTCTTGGGCGTCGAACAAGTACGTACTGACGTTTACTTCGTTGATGGCGCGCTGCTCGGGAGTTGCGTCCTTCTCTTCGACGATTCCCACAAACTGGTTGGCCGCATTTCTTAGAATACGACCAAAGCCGGTAGGCTCTTCTTTTTGAACGGTTCCGAGGAGGCACGCTGCGTCGTTTTCTCGGTAGGCAGCAAGCAGTGCCTCGACCGAAGTGGCCTGGAGCATTGGGGAGTCACCAGCGACGATGATCACGGGGCCGTGGCAATCGGCTAGTTGTTCGCGGCACATCATCACGGCATGCCCGGTGCCAAGTTGCTCGCCCTGGGTGGCGAAATCCACCGCGGGGATGCCTGCGAGCTCCTTGCGAACCAACTCCTCGCGGTAGCCCACAACCACGACCACTCGCTGCACTCCGGCAGTTTTGAGGGCGTCGACCACGTACCGAATCATGGGTCGGCCTTTCACCGGCACAAGGACCTTGGGCAGGTCGGACTTCATCCGTGTACCCTTACCGGCAGCGAGAACAATGGCCAGGGCGTCGGCATCTGGGCGTGCGGGAGGAGACATTTTGCTGTGACGTGGTAGATAATCGAGAGATTGCTGTGGAAGGGAACAGCTCATTTTGGCAGAGACTAGGCAAACTCGCCAGTGCTGCTGACAGACAGTTGGCGGGCGAGACTCCGATTTGCTGTGACCTTTCGTGAGGCAAGGGCTCACCCTAGAATGTGGGATTGCCTAGAATCGCTTGAGACCGAACAACTGAAGCCCACCACCTAGTGCTTCTCTCTTGCCCGCCCCTTTCATGCCAGCCACAGCACCACCAGACACTATGGAAACCCAAGACGCCATCGAGAAAGCCGACGTTCTGATTGAGGCGATGGGCTGGATTCGACGCTTTCGCGACAAGACGACCGTCATCAAGGTCGGCGGTAGCGTCATGGAACAACCCGAGGCGCTACATCACCTATTGGTCGACATTGTCTTTATGGAGTCCGTCGGCATGCGGCCCATCGTCGTCCATGGCGGCGGGGCAGCGATCAGTCGCGCGATGACCGAAGCGAAGATCGAGGCGAGGTTCATCCAAGGCCGACGCTACACGGACTCCGCAACGCTGGCGATTGTTGAGAAAGTGCTGGCGGGAGAAATCAACGAGCGTATTGCCGGCAAAATAGAAGAGTTCGGCGGCCGGTCCATGCCGCTGAACTTCGTGGGCGAAACGAACAACAACGTGTTGTACGGCGAGCCGCTGGAGATTGCTGGAGACGACGGCAAACCGCTTGACCTGGGCCATGTGGGCAAGGTCACGAAGGTCGATCGCGATACGCTAGACAACCTGTGCTACGCCGGCCAAGTACCCGTGATCCCTTCGATGTGTGAAACCGAATCAGGCCAAAGACTCAACGTCAATGCAGATACTGCTGCCACGGCCGTAGCGCAGGCCGTGGGAGCTGAAAAGTTAGTATTCCTGAGCGACGTGAATGGCGTGCGGTTGGACAAGGATGACCCCGATTCGCTCGTCCACTCGCTCACAGCTCCTCAAGCGCAGGAGTTGATTGCCAATGGCAGCATCGCCTCAGGGATGATTCCTAAAGTGGAAGCGTGCTTGGAAACCCTGAGGCGAGGTGTCAAGAAAGTTCACATCATTGATGGCCGAGTTCGGCACTCACTGCTGTTAGAGATTTTCACCAACCTGGGTGTAGGAACCGAGTTGATTGCCGAACCCGTTTAGCGACTGGGGTGTCTGATCCATCGCCTGAGAAATGAGCCATAACTATGACTGCCACCGCTACTGCGAAGATGTCTGAACAGACAGCCTCTCTGTTTAGCAATTACGTGATTCCCAATTACACACGATTTCCCGTGGCGATTACTCGCGGCGAAGGATCCTACGTGTGGGATGATCAGGGAAACCGCTATCTCGATTTCTTCCCTGGCTGGGGTTGTAACCTCTTGGGCCACTGTCCGCCACGAGTGGTTGAGGCGGTGCAAAAACAGGCGTCCGAACTGATCCATGTACCGAATACGTGGCACACTGAGTCTCAAGGGCAATGGGCGAAGCTGCTCAGCGAGCATAGCTTTGGCGGGCAAGCGTTCTTTTGCAATTCGGGTGCGGAAGCCAACGAGGCGGCAATTAAACTGGCCCGACTGCACACAGCCCCCGAGCGATACAAAATTTTGACCTTCGAAGGCGGCTTCCACGGACGTACGTTCGGCGCGGTGAGCGCCACGGCGCAACCCAAGTATCACGAAGGCATTGGCCCGATGGCCCCTGGTTTTGTGTACGCACCGTTCGGCGACCTCGAAGCGACGGCTGCGAAGATAGACGACGAGACGGCCGCCATCTTGGTCGAACCCATTCAAGGCGAGGGGGGAATTCGCTTGCCTCCTGAAGGATTCTTGCAAGGCTTGCGAGATTTAGCCGACAAGCACGGCCTGCTATTAATGTTCGACGAAGTGCAAGCCGGCTGCGGACGCACGGGCGAGTGGTTTGCCTACCAAAACTTTGGCGTGACACCTGATGTGATGACGCTCGCCAAGAGCCTATGCGGCGGCGTAACGGGCGGGGCGATGCTGACTACCCGTGAGATCGCCCCCAGTTTACGACCCGGCATGCACGCGGCCACGTTCGGCGGCAATCCACTAGCTGCTGCGGCAGGAATCGCCACCTTGGAAACGATTGAGCAAGACGGATTGCTCGAACGGGCTAAAGCCTTGAGCAAGAGGTTCCAGGATCGCCTCAGCCCGCTGGTTGATGAATTGCCGCACGTATCAGAACTTCGAATTTGCGGCCTGATGATTGGTCTGGAGTTAGCTGTGGATGCGACTTCCGTCGTACAACAGTGCATGGATCGACAGTTGCTGATCAACGTGACGCAAGGCAACGTCGTCCGCCTGCTACCGGCCATGACGCTCAGCGACGAGCAAGTAGACGAGGGTTGTGCGATCCTTGCCGATGTCCTGCGAGCTTTTGAAGTGAACTAAGATCAGGTCGTTCCAATTCCCCAGAAACGAACCCACTATGCGACATTTACTTACGCTACACGATGTGAGCCTGGAACAATTGCAAACCATCTTCGCCCTGAGCGCGGACTTGAAAGCAAAGTTTAAAGAAGGCGTACGTGAACCTCTGCTGCCAGGCCGGGTGATGGCCTTGATGTTTGAGAAGCAATCGCTGCGCACGCGAGTTAGCTTTCAGGCGGGCATGGCGCATCTGGGTGGTTCCAGCCTGATGCTGGGGGACGATGCCGGCTTTGGAAAACGGGAGAGCATTGCCGACTTCACGCGCGTGCTGAGCGAAATGGTCGATGTGATCGTCGTCCGATCCAAAAAGCACGCCACTGTTGAAGCCGTCGCTGAGCACTCCGCCTGCTCGGTCATCAACGGGCTAACAGATTATTCCCACCCGTGCCAAGCTTTGGCGGACCTGTTCACGATCTGGGAGCAGTTGGGCAGCCTCGATGGGGCCAAACTTACCTGGGTAGGCGACGCTAATAACGTCGCACGCAGTTTGGCCATCGCTTGCGGCAAACTGGGGGTCGATTTCTCAGTCGCCTCGCCGCAAGAATACGCCTTCAACGGTGAAGAAGCTGAGCAGCTCAACGGCTATTTCACAGAATCCAAGTTCACGTGTACGACCGACCCGCAAGCAGCGGTAGAGGGAGCTTCGGCCGTATACACCGATGTGTGGGCCAGCATGGGACAAGAGGGTGAGCAAGAACAACGCCGTAAAGACTTTGCCGACTTCCAAGTGAACTCGAAACTGATGGCATCCGCTCCAGCAGAGGCGGTCTTCATGCACTGCCTGCCCGCCAAACGTGGGGAGGAAGTGACCGACGAGGTCATGGACGGCCCGCAAAGCGTGATCGTCGAACAGGCAGCCAATCGTATGCACGTGCAAAAAGGCACGCTAGCATGGTTACTTGGCGGCGCAAAATAACCGCTTGTGGCTTAGCAGCCTTCCATTTCTCGCTTAGCACTAAATCTCAAGAACAAATATGCCCGCCCGTAGTGATAACCGTGCCGATGATGCCCTCCGCAGTTGGTCCCTCGAAGTACCGCCGTTTGGCGCAGCCCAAGGTCGCGTGCTGATTCGAGCCGGCAGGACCACGCTACTTTGCACGGCCAGTGTCGAAGAGAACGTGCCACCCTGGATGGTGGGTAAAGGGAAGGGTTGGGTCACTGCAGAGTACAATATGCTGCCTAGCAGCGTGTCGCCTCGCAAGCGGCGTGAACGTGCGAAGGTGGATGGACGGACGACCGAGATTCAGCGACTCATCGGCCGCAGCCTACGGGCAGCAGTGAATTTGGACGCCCTGGGCGAGCGCAGTGTGACAGTCGACTGCGAGGTGTTAGAAGCCGATGGTGGCACGCGCACCGCGGCAATCACAGGCGGTTACGTGGCTTTGGTCCAAGCATTGAGCTCACTGGAAGAATTCCCCACTGCCAACGACCTGCCGATTGTCGAGAGCATTGTGGCCGTCAGTGTGGGCATCGTCGACGGGCGAGCATTGCTGGATCTCGATTACAAAGAGGACTTTGCCGCAGCGGTTGATATGAACGTCGTTATGACCGGCAGTGGCCGTTTTGTGGAACTACAAGGCACTGGCGAGGAAGCTACCTTCGACTCCGACGAGTTAGCTGCCATGGTTAAGATTGCGCAGCAAGGCACGGCTGCGTTGAGCGTGCTGCAGGAACACGCTCTCCAGGCGAACGACTAGAATGCCAACCCTAGAATCCTGCGCCCCCCTACTCCACTTCTTCGTCGTCTTCGTCCTCCACAGGCTCAGCGGCACCTGCGAAGGTGAAGGTCGTCACGTTACCGATGCCTGTGAACGACGGCGAGGCCGAGATTCGCACGTAACGTCGATCCGCTGAGATCACACCCGTCGCAATCATTTGCGTACCTTCTGTGAGGGTTACGATCACCGGTTGGAAGCCGACTGAGCCACCACGGGCGAGACCTAGCTGGCGCCGGAGATCGCGCCGGCGATCGCCGCGACGTCCAGGCAGAGCCGTGGGGTCGGCCAGCGAACCAATTTGCTGGGCAAGCACAGCGCGACTG
The DNA here is from genome assembly GCF_007741515.1 of Adhaeretor mobilis. Classification (GTDB taxonomy): domain Bacteria; phylum Planctomycetota; class Planctomycetia; order Pirellulales; family Lacipirellulaceae; genus Adhaeretor; species Adhaeretor mobilis. The sequence continues at coordinate 1,516,250 of NZ_CP036263.1, read as the reverse complement.
ATAGCTTCCTGACGTTTCACGGCTGAGGCTAGCTGCTGCTCAGCAAGCGGTTCTGTACGACGCCCCGTGTCGAGCCCGAACACAACAAGTGCATCGTCGTCACCCACTTCGATGTGCTGACGTTCGTGCTCCTGGTTGGTGCTGCGATAGTTGCGATAGACGTCCACAGTCACTTTGCCTGCTACGAGTTCGCCCCACACTTTGCGAACGCGTATTTTGTAGTCGCCATTGAAGCCACGTGGGCAAATATAAGTTTCTTTGAAGCCCTCTTCGCCGGCATCGGACTCACCGGATTCATTGTAATTCGCGTAGGTATCGCCCAAACATACGCCGCCACCGGTGGTGCGAGGCTCGCGAAGCGAGCAAATCGTTCCACCTGGCTCTTCAACGTAGACATCGATATCAGCTTCACCGGACCAGGAGACCTGCACGACGCAATCTCTCACGAGTGCGTCGTTCAGCTGTTGTTCGTATTCGCGATAGGCGTTCATTTGATTGGCAGCATGTAGCTCGTCAAGTGTTGCTTTTGCGATGCGGAATGCCGTGGTGCGGATGGCGGATTGCTCGGTCGTCCACGCACGTTCCAGAACTCGTAGGGTGTACCAGCGAATCGCTTCCAGATCCTTCGCTCGCTGAGCGGCACGTAGGCCAAGAGCGTACGCTTCGTCATGCAAAGGCGAGGCCTTGACGACTTGACGGTAGACCTGATGAGCCCGCTTGTCGAGTTGCAAATGGGAGAGGTACCGCGCGATGAGCATCAGTTCGTCAGGACTTGAGCTGAAGTCACAGGCACTCATGATGGCTCGTTCGATCTTCTCCTTAGGTGCTCCTTCTAGCTCCATCGCGATGCCGAGTGTTTCGTACATCCAGGGCAGGGGCTGACCGTGGCTTAGGGCTGATTCGATGAGCGCGATCACCTGATCGCTATGGCCATCCTTCATGAGCCGTCGCACCGATTGACGCAGAACATCCGCCGAAGGGCGTTTAGCGGCAAAGTAGCTATTCCAGAATACTTCGGGAGTCACACTGTGGTCGATCTCGATTCCTGCAACGCGCGGCAATTCAGGCTCCTGAGCAACAAGTGCTTCGCTCTTAGAAACAGTCGGTTGAGCTTGGTCGAGCACGATTTCTTGGGAAACACTAGCCGACTTGGTTTCGACGCTGGTTTGCGACAGGTCGTCCGGCACAGCGAAGAAACCGCCGCCACCGCCACCACCTTGGCCGCCACCGCCGCCACCTCCAAAACCGCCACCGCCGCCACCACCACCGCCGCCAAAGCCGCCGCCACCGCCACCGCCACCTTGGCCGCCACCACCTTGACCGCCACCAACGATGGGCAAGTTCTGAATCGGCAGCACAAGGTCGGCTACCGGGTAGGCTTTCACGGTGAGGCGTTGCTGGGCTTCGTCTTCGGAAGTGATCAGCATGACCTCGTTATCAATGATGAAGGTCAAGTCTTCTACTTCACGGAGCAAGAGCTCCAAAGCGGAACGTAGCGACACATTGCGGAGGCTGATCGTGATCTCGGTCTCTTCAGAGATCGCAAGTGCCTCAAGCGCCGGCTTGTCAAAGAGAATAGGAATGTCGTAGTCGAGCGAAATCTCTTGGATGATTGCGTTGAGAGGTCGTTCGATATAGTCGATGGGCAACTTCAACTGTTCGCGAAGCGCTTCTTGAATGCGAGCTTCCGCCTTGCCTTGCGAGCCGAGATCGACTGCGGCGTACTTTTTGCGACGATTGGTCAAGTCTTCCCAAACATCGGCTTCAGGGTAGATGATCGGAGGATTGTCTGGGAAAGGGATGTGCGAGAGCTCAATCTGGAACATGGTATCCCAGGCAGCTTGGTGCCGCGCCGCGCGAGTTACCTCTTGCAGGTACTTGTGTCGTTTGTGTCGAGCCCAAAGGGTAGCTTGCTGCGGCAGGAGGCCTGTGGGGTCGATTTCTTCAATGATGGCGGCAACATCTCCCGCTTCTACGTACTTGCGTTCATCCATCAGGGCATTAAACCGGTGCATTAGCTGCGTTTCGCGCTCGATGCGTTTGGTGAGCCGATCATTGAGTAGTTTCCGCTCACGCGCAGAAGCGATTTGCTCCTCGGATTGGCGGTTTAGTTCGTCCAGCACGTCGGCGCGACGAATTGTCTCTTGGAGAGCGATTTGTAGTTTGTCGGTCAACTCAGCTCGACGAGCTTCGTCAATATCTTGGACGCGATTCACGCGATCGAGACTCAACTTCAGTTCTTGAATGACTAGAGCTGGTTCGCTGTTCATGCGATCACGAGCGTCGAGCACTACGACTTGGATTTCCTTGGCGAGTAGGTCGGCGAACACACGGCGTTCTTGCTCGACCTGATCGAGGAATGCACCATCGCTACCAACACGGCCCAGCAATCCTTCGTCAGCTACGATGGACGGCTCGATGATTGTGCCTTCGACCACAGCCGCAGGCCGCGAAAGAATGATTTCGCCTTCATTAGCGATGACCTCACCTTCGATAGGTTGGCCTTGAATCACCTCACCTTGAATCACCTGGCCACCAAAGAGGTCGTCGTTTTCGACGACATTCTGCACGTTTTGAGCTTGAACATTGCCTGGGTCGGCGTGGAGCACAGTCTGCACGATGCGGGCAGCTCCAGCACGATCGCCGGAAGCAACGGCTCGCTCGGCAAGCATGGTCAGCGCATCCACTTTGGCGCCAATTAGGCGAGCGGTTTCCGTCAGGCCAGCCGAGCCAACGGTCGGTAGGGTCAAACCATTATCGCGGCTTGCTACCTCAGTCATTTCGCTGAGGAATGAGCGATCTTTGTGCGAAGGCTCGGGAGACACGCTCCACTGGAGTGCCTGCTCGCCAGCGGGACCCTCTACGGTAAGCGAGAGGGCCAGATCGTTGTTCAGGGCATCCTTGGTACGGCCTAAGAGAATCGTATCACGATCGGTCCGCAGCGGTGGGAATGTCTCTGGATAGGTTTCTCCAAATTCACCGGCTAGTTGTATCTTGGTGGGCCACAGCACAGCAGCTTGAGTCCAGGCGGCCAACTGTTTGCCGGCAGAGCGGGAGTTGCGGAGATTTTCCAACTGAGCGCGCTTGTCACTAATCTGGGCGGCATCGTCTTGCCAAATAATCGCGTCGGCCACATAGAGATTACCGCCTGTGTGATTTGCGAGGACAGCCAACAGCTGAGCGTCTGTCTTGGGACCAATCACGTAGCTGCTCACAGGGATACGTTGTTCGCGAAGCGAGTTGACAACTTGCCCGAGAGTCTCTGAGTCCAACATGTTGGCAACACTCACACCGTCGCCGATATAAACGACGCTACGATTCTGCGAGTCGGCCGAAGCAAACCGCTTAGCCGCACTCTCAAAGGCCAACTGCAAGTCGGTCGATCCTAACGGGGCTTGCTCGCGAAGTTCTGCGATGGCCTGCTTGACGGCATCGCTATCGCCCGCAGAAAAACTCTTGGTCAGGGATCGAGCATCGAGATCCACTGCCAGCACTTCCACGCGATCGGTCTCACGGAGCCCGCCTAGCATAGACTCAAGCGCCGCAAGGGCTTTCTCACGAAAGGCGCCTGTTTGGCTCGCCGAGGTATCGAATAAGACAACCACGTCGGTTCCCGACGTGGCAGCAACATTCGCAGGTGGCATGACGCTCAACGCGTAAGAGGTTTCCCCGTCACGCTCGAATGTGATCAATCGCGAAGCCTCGTCCGCTTCAGACGAATTCAATCCGAGAAGTGCGAACATTGCCGAAACGGCAACGAACCGGGTAAATTTGATAGTCTTTGATTTCATGGCAACTTGGGTGTTTGAAGCTTGACGAATTACTTGAGAAGTACGCATCGGAGCGCTCCTACTGATAACCGTGTGCGTGGTCGCTCACCGTGTTCCGGAGCGGCAAGCGGAGCGACGCTGGACATTATCTCTCTATTGCTTGGGTCTCTGTTGCTTGGGTCTCTGTTTGCGGGTTCATCGCTGGTGGGTTCATCAGAATGCGATCCCCCCCACATAGGGCGATTCCCCACAATCGGAGAGGCATGCAAGATTTGCGCTAACTCCCCAGCTATCCCCAGTTTAAGCTGATTGGATAAGAGCTTCCACAAGAAACTCGCCTTTTCGGTAGCTGTCTCTGGTCAAAAAGGGCCGATTGGGCCGATTCGGCAGCCTCGCGATCCCTTACTGAGTACTGCATTTGCTATTCCCATCGCTCCAAACGTGCCAAACCGTACCATCGGACTTCCGCTCCTTCTGCCCCGGCTTTCTAGGCCAGCCCCTTAAAATAGGGCATTGAAACACGGGAGTTGCGGTTGCACGTCGGCCAACTTTTACCGAGACTGCCGACGCTACACTACTAGTCTACCTTGTTTCTAGTGCGGCCTATTGGATAACAACAGTTCAATTCTGCCGCAGCATTCCACCTGTTTTTTAGCTCGCCTTGATATTCCTCGCTCCCCTACCGCTGCTTGCCGTCGCTGAGGTCGCCGCCGAATTACCTGCCAAAATTCAAGGACTGGGCGCGCCGGAGTCGCTCTCACTACATGGCTGGATCGCATTGCTCACCACGGGGGCCGTGTTCCTGGGGATGCAACTCAAGCGGCGCTCACCGGTCGATGTGCTGTTCCTAGGAGGGCTCGTCTTGGTCACGCTCACCGGCGTCCTGAGCCCCGAGGAGGCACTCAAAGGCTTCGCTTCTAAGGCGGTCATCATGATCGGAGCGCTATTTGCCACGTCGGCCGGGTTGAGAAACACCGGTGCGCTCGACTGGCTCGGCAGTGGTTTGCTGGACAATGTGAAAACCGAAAGAGGTGCACTAAGACGACTCGCCGCTGCAGTACTGCCCTCCTCAGCTTTCGTTTTGAACACTCCGCTGGTAGCAATGCTCGCTCCGGTGGTCGTCGACTGGTGCCGCCGGCGGAGCGTTTCGCCGTCGAGACTACTTATCCCCTTGAGCTATCTTTCGATCCTGGGCGGCGTGTGCACGCTCATTGGCACCAGCACCACGCTAGTGATCAACGGCGAGTTGGCCGGCCTGGGGTTGGCCGACTACCCGGAATGGGCCCAAGAACGAATTGGTGAACTGCGATTCTTCGAAATGACCTCAGTCGGGCTGCCGCTGGCGCTAATCGGGGCAGGCTACATCTTATTCATCGCTCCGCGATTGCTGCCAGATCGCTCTGACTTGGTGGAGCGATTTGGCGAACGACGACGCGAGTACTTGGTAGAAATGACCGTGCTCGCCAACTGCCCGCTCATTGGCAAGAGCGTGCAAGAGGCCGGCCTGAGAAATCTGCCGGGGTTGTTTCTCATCGAGATTGATCGCACGGAAGAGACTATTACTCCCGTCACCCCACGCGATCGCATCCTTGCTGACGACCGGCTGGTGTTCACAGGCGTAGTGAACACGATTGCCGACCTGGAACGCATCCCTGGACTGGTGCCAGCGGCCGATGAAGGCTTCGAGTCGAAGCCTGCCGATCGCGTCCATCGCCAACTGACCGAAGTCGTGCTGTCACGCACTTCACCCATCATTGGCATGACGGTTCGCGAAGGCGATTTTCGCAAACGGTACAATGCGGCTGTTGTTGCGGTGCATCGTAATGGCGAACGGCTCACCAACAAGATCGGAACGATTCGTCTGGAACCCGGCGACACGCTGCTGTTGCAAACACGCACGGAGTTTGTCGACGACCATCGCAACAGTCGCGACTTTTACTTGGTAAGTCGAGTCGATGGCACCACAGCTCGGCGGCACGACCGGGCAGTCTTGGCGATGCTGCTGTTCCTGGGACTTATCCTCTGGCTCACGGTAAGTAGCCTGTTTCCAGAGACGATACCCTTCGGTAATTTCACCCAGCGGAACATCCATGCCATTGCTGCCGTGGCGATTGTGCTGGCCATGGTCCTCACACGCTGCATGACCACTTCCGAAGCGCGTTCTTCGATTGATCTGCAAGTTCTGCTGACCATCGGCGCGGCCATCGGACTTGGCAAAGCGTTACATCACAGTGGTGCAGCAGCTTGGCTGGCGGATCGCGTTGTAGGAGGTGTAGAAGGAGCGGGAGTACCCCTCGCGTGGCAACCTTATCTGCTACTAGCAATCATCTATGTCGTTTCGCAGCTGTTCACCGAAACCATCACCAACGTGGCGGTCGCCAGTATCATGATTTCCGTGGCCATCAAGGTGGCCATCGCGGCGAATTGCGACCCACGGCCGTTCATCATTGCTGTGACAATGGCCGCCAGCCTGAGCTTCGCCACGCCCATCGGCTACCAAACGAACCTCATGGTCATGGGCCCAGGTGGTTATCAGCCTCGCGACTACCTCAAGGTCGGCCTACCACTGGCTCTGCTCACAAGTATCTCTGCCCTGCTGCTCATCAGCTGGCTCTGGCCGCTTGCCCGGGTATAGCCTTTCATTGACGGGATCAACAGGATCCACCAAATCGATCGATTTCCATTTGATCCTTTGCCCCCTGTCCAATAGAAATAATAAAAGCAGTTCATTTAGATCAGAGATGTCGCGTTCCAGGAGTTCAAAGAATTATGTGTCGAGTTCGCACAACTTTTATCGCCGCTGGGCTAATTGCCCTCGGTCTTGCTGTTGGCATCGGAATTAATCTTGGTGGTTCGCCCGAGTTGCTTCCCTCAGCCACAGCTCAGCCAGCAGAAGCTGAGCAACCCCCAACGCAGATTTCTCCGATTCGCAGCAATCGAGCCGCGGGACGTCCGCCTGCAACAGAGTTTACGCCCGAAGAGCAAACCAACATCGCCGTGTACGAGGCGGCGAATCGCAGCGTGGTGAACATCGACACCAAGACCGTGCAGGTCGATCATTTTCGTCACTTGCAACATTTTGCCGAGGGCTCCGGCTCTGGTGCCGTGCTCGATCGCGATGGACACATCATCACTAACTATCACGTCGTAGACGGTGCGAGACAGATTGAAGTCACGCTAGCCTCGAACAACGTGTACTCGGCAGAACTCGTGGGGCAGGATAAAGAGCACGACATTGCCGTCTTAAAGATCGATGCACCTGCTGACGAGCTCACACCCATTTCCATCGGCACGAGCGACAACCTGCGCGTGGGCCAGCGAGTATTCGCTCTCGGAAATCCGTTTGGTTGGGATGGCACGCTCACCACGGGCATTATTTCTAGTCTCAATCGCAACCTCCCGAGCCGTGTGCCTGGCTACTACATGAAGTCGCTCATTCAAACCGATGCCGCCATGAACCCGGGCAATTCCGGCGGGCCGCTGCTGAATACCCATTCGGAGATGATCGGAATGTGTGTAGCTATCGCTACCAAGACGGGGCAGAACGCAGGCGTGGGATTTGCCATCCCGATCAATCGCATTCGCACGCTGATGCCTGAGTTGATTCAGCATGGCCGCGTGGTGCGGGCAGACATTGGTATTGTCGCAGTCATGGAAACGGACTCGGGGCTAGCCATTGCCAAACTAGCAAAGGACGGCCCCGCTGCTCGGGTAGGCCTGCGTGCGTTCCGAAAGGTGGTGAAGCGCCAGCAGCAAGGTAATTTCGTATATCAAACGATATCGGAAGACCGCTCTCATGCGGATCGCATTGTTGCCATCAATGGGCAGCCGATGCGCACGGGCGTGCAATTCCGCGACAAAATCCTCGAGTTCAAACCGACTGACGAGGTGACACTCACCATCGTGCGAGAAGGGAAGCAACTCGACGTGAAAGTCACGCTCGATGCCAATTAGATTTGATTTTCAAAGAAAAATTTCCGGCAACCTGGGTAATCTAGACAGAATACAAAAACTCCAATCAGAGCAGACTGGGCACGTACTTCTTCCTTCCCTGACAGGGCCAGCCGGAACTTCCGAGGTGGATTACCAGTTGATTAGTGCGGATTTCCGAATCTCTTTTAGGTGATTTGCCGCCGAAGTAAATCCTTGCATCTGGCTGCCTAATCGTTACCATTTCGCCCATGTGGTTGAGTTTCGCATGAATCTCGACCACGATTGAATCCTCCGAGCTAGCCCACCGTATTACGTCCCACCCCCTCAGTAGTCTCGCTGCAAGGATGCACAGTTTCGTTTACGGCCTTACTAGGCTGCCTGCGTCACGCTCCTTTCTGCGACTACCCCCCGGCTCACGCCTGCTGATGCGATTTCGTTGAGACGAACAAGTTCCCATTGAACGGCTCAGAGGTTCTCGACGACCCAAATTTCGCAACTGACTTGGCGTGCAGCCCGACTAAGGAGTTTCTGAGATGATGAGTTTATTGGCTACCGTTGCACTGACCCTTGGTACCGCTATTGCCGCCCCTTCCGAATGGCAAGCCGATTATGGGAAAGCGCTGGCGGAAACTCGCAGCAACGACCGCGCATTGTTGGTTGTGTTAGACGATTCCACCAAAACCGAGGCCCAAGTGGCCGACGAGCTACTCAAGGCATCTGGCGAGAACGCCGAACTGCTCGCTGCTTACGAGCTTTGTCACGTTGACGTAAGCACCGATTATGGCAAGAAGGTTGCCGAGAGGTTTGGTGCCACCGAGCTTCCTCACACCACGATCATCGACAAGACTGGTGAAGTGATTCTCTATAAGAATCGCGGCGACATTGCCAAACACCAGTGGAAGAACGCACTGAGCACTTACAAGAACGGTCTGCGTCTTGTTTCGACTCCGCAGCCACACACGACGCGCTTCCGTGGAGCTACGAGCAACTCGTCTCCGGCTGTATCAACTCCTGCAGCTTCGTTTACGCCGAGCTACCAGATGAGCACGCCAGCGGTTTCCAGCCCAGGCTACTGCCCAAGTTGTCAACGTAACGGCGGATTCTAAAGAGAGAACATCAGTCGTTTCGAAGAGTCATCGCGGCTCCGAGCCTCCAAAGCTCGGAGCCGCTTTTTCTGTGCCCGCTTCCCAGAAGCAGAAATGCCAGAGATCCTTACGCGCTACGAGCAAATATTTCGCCGCTGAGCCTGCTCTGCGGCAAAATGGACTCTTTGGTCTCTATTTCCCGGGACGGCGCAGCCCTGGGGAAATCTCCAAGTCGAGCGTCTCAAACAGCCCGGCATTGAAGCGTTCAACCGCGATCGCTCCCATCGCCGCATTGTCGGTGCAGAGCGAGCGTGGCGCGAGATGCAGTTCGTAGGCGTTCTGCTCCGTGGCTTGCTCAAGCTGATCACGGAACGGCCCATTGGCTGCGACGCCACCGCCGACGCACAGGCGGGTGAGATTCGTTCGCTTCATCGCCAACAAAGCCTTGCCGATGAGGCAATCAATGATCGCCTGTTGCACGCTGGCAGCCATGTCGGCGATCAATTGTGGATCGAGTTGCTCGGAGTCCACGGGATTGGCCGGGCCGAACAGCTCGTATCGTACGGCTGTTTTCAAACCACTGAAGCTGAACTCCAGTCGGTCTTTGTCCGCCAGCAGAGGCCTTGGCAGGCGAAAACGCTTGGCGTCGCCCTGCTCTGCCGTTCGTTGCAATGCTGGCCCGCCGGGAAAGCCGAGTCCCAACATGCTGGCGACTTTGTCGAAGGCCTCGCCGGCTGCGTCGTCAATGGTGCCGCCAAGGGTTTCGAATTCCAGCGGCGAATGACAATGGTACAAACTCGAATGCCCACCGCTGACAATCATGCCCACGCAGGGAAACACATCCTTCCCGGCGGCCATGCGGCACGCGTAAACATGCGCTTGCAGATGATCGATCGCAATCAGCGGTTTGTCGAGCGCCAGGCATAGCGACTTTGCCGCCATCAGCCCCACGAGCAACGAACCGGCAAGCCCCGGTTGATTGGCAACCGCCACAGCGTCGAGTTGCTCAAGCGTCACACCAGCATCAGACAGTGCCGTGTCGATCACAGGGAGGATACGCTCGATGTGCGCCCGCGAGGCAATCTCAGGGACCACGCCCCCAAAACGCTCGTGCAGTTCTTCTTGTGTTGCTACGACGGACGATAGCACATTCAGCTCGCCATCGATCACCGCGGCTGCCGTCTCATCGCACGTCGATTCCAAGGCCAGGATAAGCGTCACGACGTTTGAGCCACACTCAGAGCTGGCGTGCGCAGGTGATGCACCCACGCGGGCGGCACATTCGCAAGCACGCACTTGCGATCGAAACGCAGCCGAGTGCAAATGTCGCCGATCGAGCGTTCAATGCCCGCCAGTCGTATGCGCTCAGGCTGTTTTGCGAAAAGGGACTTTGCCTTGCGAACGCCTACGTATTCAAAGAAGCTAATCGTGGCATTCTCTGCCGCTAGTCGCTCGAAGTGATCTAGTATTTCGCTCACCAACGACACGGGGAAATTATTTAAAGGTAGTCCAGAAATGATCGCATTAAATGGCTGTTCTGCGGTGTACTCTTGAATCGGCATGAGGTGGATGCTTACTCGATCACGCACGGCCGCAAAGCATTCTTCATGGTCGATTCGCTTTTGCAAGCATTCCACAAACCGTTCGTTGAGCTCCACAATGTCGAGCGTATCTTCTGGGGCCATATGATCGACAATTCTTGCAGTCACAACGCCCGTGCCGGGGCCAACTTCCAGCAACCGCCGCGGCTTGCCTTCCGAGGGAACTTGGCTGGCGAGTGCCGCACACTGACTCGCCAATGCCGCACAGAGGCGCGGACCGCTGGGCAGCACCGCACCGGTGCTTTCAAAAGTACGGCGGAACTCCTGCCAGAAGAGTCGATAGTCGTTTGGTCGTTTGGGCATAACGCTAGTGTAGCATTATGTCATTCCGACGGGAGGCTCGCCAATCGAGGAATCTGGATTGCGTACGTACTAGCGTTCGAACTGCCCGCGACTTGGATAAACCGCTCGGTCGCTATCGCTCGGTCGAAATGACAGCGAATCAAGAATACTCCGCATCAAAAATCGGCCCAAATGCCGCCGCCGATTTGTTCTTCGAACTGATCGAAGAACTCAAATTGGCTTGATTTACCATTGTGGTAATGCACGCCTGCTCGTACGGTGCGACCCGTGTCGCCTCGCCAGAGCCAACCCGCTTGGCCAACGAAGTTGCCGCCGAAATCGACTTCCTCTCTGAGATGCCCGTTGAGCGCAACAAATGGCGTGCCCGAGGGGCCCGTTGGTCCAGGCTCTGAAATATCCACGCCGAATTGAAACTCCCAGGGATCTGAACCTCCATCGGTATAAAAAGCCCAGCCTCCCTCACCGTACCAACGCCACGCGGGCGAGGTGTAATAGGAGAGCCCCAGGACGAACACATCGCGGCTGTAATTGATTCGCTGACCGAGTGCCGCTTCTCGAATCGCCAGCTCGTCGCCCAGATGCGCACTGAGGTGGTAGTAGGAAAATTTCCACTGCCAGTTTTCTCGCGCAAGGATAATTGGCATGCCAAAGCGAAAATCGACTGACTCCAGGTCCCAGTTTTCATCAAGATTCAAACGTGGCATCGCAGCACCTTCGATTTGAAACTCCAAACCTTCAGGCCGTCCCGTCTTTGCCGAGGGACCTCGCGTACCGTTGCGGAAAATCGCCATACGTCCACCAAGAGAAACATCTAGCAACGTAGCGCCGCCTTGGTCGCCATAAACCACGCCAGAGGTGCGCGACTCTCGCACGCCTGCCATGTAGGAAGACCAAATGACTCCGTCCGGCAGAAGTTGAAAGTGCCAAGGTTCGTTGTTCACGAAGGCGTTCGGATAGGGATCGCCTAAGTAGCAAATATCTTCAGCAGGCATCACGACCGGTTGCACCGATGTAGCCGGCATCGCCGATGGTGGTAGAACGGTGTTGGGTAAATGGTAAATCTCACTGCCAGCCACTGGCGGTGCGTCGAACACGACTTGTTCAATCTCGCTGAGCGAGTCCCCGGGTGGTTGAACCGGGGAGCTTGGTTGGTCAAAAGATCGGTGGGGCTGCCAAACGTTGATCGCATCCGCCGGCGCTTGACCGAACGTCGCACTTGCGCAGAGTGCAAGAGAAAGGCAGATGGCAATCAGTGAATTATGCAGCAGCCGAATTATTTGGTTCATCGGAATAGGAAGAACGTTAACTGGTTGAAGTAGTGAGCCTGCAGCAGGTCGGTCGAAGATGAGTCAGCTCGCGGGAGCGTGGAGCAGGCTTCCAGCCTGCATTGCATCTCTCACAGGTCAGAGGCCTATTCCACTTACCAGCGCCGAGCCGCTGCGAAGAGTATCCAATTTAGAGCGAGCCATGTAGCCCGAATTCGCGCAGCGACCTCTCTGTAAGTTGCAACCGCTAGCATCGCCTCGACATCCTTCGCCAGCGCCCTACAATACAGGCTCGCCGGTCGAGTACCTCCCCATTGCACGGAACACGGTTATGGTCCTGCTAGAGCTAAGCATCGTGCCTATGGGCACCGGCGAGGGCGTGAGCCAGCACGTGGCCCGCTGCGTGGATTTGATCGACCAATCGGGCCTCGACTACGAACTGCACTCGATGGGCACGATCGTCGAAGGTGAACTGCCCGCAGTGCTAGCACTCATGCAACAATGCATTGAACTTATGTCCGCAGTTTCCGATCGCGTGACTTGCTCTGCAAAGCTGGACTATCGCAAAGGCCGCTCAGGAAGATTGCGAGAGAAGATCGAAACGGTGGAGAGTCATTTGGGGCGCAGTGTGAAGAAAGCAACTTAGAAAACATTTACACATTCGTCAGCCGCCGAGCTTGCTCGACGGGCAGTTTCGGGGCGAGCCTCGCGTCGAGCAAGCTCTGCGGCTAACGAACGATTACAAATTCACCAACATTCAGAGACTCCAAAAACATGAGCACAACCGATCCACTCCCCACCCTAGGTCGCGTGCCCAGTGGCATTTTTATTCTAACCGTCGCCAAAGGCGAACAATCCACAGGCATGTTGGCCAGCTGGGTCATGCAAGCCGGATTCGAACCGCCGATGGTCACCGTTGCCGTCAAGCAGGGACGCTACGTGTGTGATTGGCTTACCGAAGGCCAGCCGTTTGTTCTGAATCTTGTGGGCGATTCGCAAAAAAACTTCCTTGGCCACTTCGGTCGCGGGTTCGACCCGGGCGAACCGGCTTTTGAGGGGCTAGAAACTACGGCCGCAGAAAGCGGCGTTCCGATGCTCAGCGAGGCGCTCGGCCATTTGCAGTGCGAACCGACGAGCCACGTCGACTCCGGCGATCACCGAATCTTCCTAGCGAAAGTTACCGGCGGCGCGCTCAGTGGCGATGGCGAGCCGATGGTGCATGTTCGCAAAAGCGGCGGACAGTACTAGCCGCGAGTTAGCCGGCGAGCTACGTCTCGCCCGGTTTGTGAACGGCCCAGTCTGTTATCGGCGAAACCGACAAGCGGCGCGGCGAACAACTAGACGAACACGCTCTCAAGCAATGTGTCAGTGAGCGCTGCGAGATTGTCTTCGTTCACACCTTCAGGATCGCGCTCGTAGGGTGCTGACAAGCTCCGCGCCGGCACACCAACGTTTGGCTTTGCATTACCTGGCGTAGTTTCAACTTCGATAATCCATTGCCCCTCAAGAGTCGCTTGTTCACCATGCTCATGGAAGGCTGCATCAGCAAGCGCCGCGGCGATAGCCAACGCTGGTGAAGGGCCGGGGTTGGGGACGACCCGGCTCGCGGCGAGTGAAGTGGTGACTCCTTGTCCGTAGGTTGCATTCCACGCTGCGAGGTCGCTGGCATCCGCGTCACCATCAAAATCACTATCACCGTCGGCTTGCGTGGCGTTTGGCGTGCCAAAGCCGGTTTGCCAGGTGAGGAAGTCGAAGCCATCGATGGCGTTGTCGGCAGCGAAATCTGCTGAGGGAACGCCTTGGGCTTCGTACGCGCCGATATCAATCACCACGTCGGCCGGAACATTGCCATCAACAATACGATTGAACGGCGCCCCACGTTGGTCGTACATCGGCGGATCGACAATGCCAATGTCGCCCGCATCAATCGCCGGGCTGCCGGGGAGCAGGGCGTGGGTTTGGGTAGGGCCGCCGTTGTCGGCTAGCGGGCCGAGGAGGGGGTCGATGTTGAGGAGGTTACCGGCGCCCGTGGTGGCGTCGATTCCTGAGCCGGTGGTGTCACCGATGAGGCTGTGGTTGAGAATTACGCCTGCCGTTGATGCATAGACATCGGAGGAAACGCCTACATCACTGTTGCCTGAAATTATCGATTGTCCAACGGCTAGACTTGGGTTTGAATTCCTGCTGGCTGCAAAGATTCCGCCGCCAATCCCTTGCATGGAATAGTTGCGAGTAATCGTACTGTTTCGTACAGAAACTGAGAATACGGGAGCCGATATGGCGCCACCGTTTGACTCTTGTCCTCTCGTGCCATTCCCACTAAGCGTGCTCTGTTCAACGGTGACAAAAGCAGCCGTTATCGCACGAATTCCCCCACCATGGGCCCGGTATCCCTGGGTAGTGTTATCACTGAGTGTGCTGCGAATAATTGTAAGCCCCGACCTAACCGCGTAAATCCCGCCTCCTTCGGATTCCTCACCTATAGTACTGTTTCCTTGTACCGTGCTTTGATCGAGCGTCAGTAAGGCCAGTGTCAGGTAGATAGCGCCGCCTTCTCCAAGCGATCCGTGAGTGGAATTTCCAATCACCTCGCTGTTACTGATAGTTAGTTGGGTCTCCTCTGCCCAAATCCCCCCACCTCCCGCCGAGTAGCCTTCAACTCTGTTGCCGCTAACATTGCTGCTATTCAGAGTGATATGACTATTTGGATTATCGGAGCCATCAGTAGCATAGATTCCCCCTCCGTGGCCAAAGCTTCCGGTACTAATGTTGCCAGTGACTGTACTACTATTGAGAGTAAGGGAACCGGAGTCCGTAGAGACGCCACCTCCACCTGTGATGCTGGTATTCTTGGTGATGTGACTGTCGTTTAACTCGACATCACGGCTACCTCCCGCGATTCCACCACCGCGACGTGAACTAGTGTTATTGTAGACAGAGGACCCATAGAGTGTGACTTCACCCTGCGCGGTGAAGATTGCTCCTCCACTCCCAAACGAGCCTAATGCGTTGTTCGAGTGGAGATGGCTATCTATGACAGTCAGTTCGCCATTCGAAATGAACGAGATGCCAGCTCCCTCTCCAGTAGTTTCTCCGCCTGTGACTGTCACGCCTTTTATTGTCAAGTCGCCAGCGTTGGCTGAATAAAACAACACCCGCGACTGCTGTTGAGCATCAATCGTTAGGTATTCCTGCCCAGGCCCGGTAATCGTCAGCCCATCGGTGATTTCCAACTCACCATCGGAAAGCAAGATTATACCGGGGCCATCGATCTCAAGAGCGAACTGAATCTCGTCATCCCCAGGCAAGTTATTCGCATCGAAAATCGCCTGTCGCAAGCTGCCCGGCAAATCACCCGAGGCAGCGACTGGGCCGTCGTTGAGATTGCTGACCGTGAACACGGCCAGCATCCGACGGTCTTCCAATGACTCGATCTTGAGTCGCTTGGTTCGATGACTGTCTTTGTCTTGCATAACGATAAAGGAAGAATCGCTAACGAAGTGGGCGAGAATGCGCACTTCGATTCTAACCGACGTTGCACCAGAGAGCCACCATTTTGGGTGGCGGAAGATGGTTCAAGTAGACCGCAGGAGGCGCTCTGGAGAGTGAAGCACGTCGAGAAAGGCTACCACTTTGCAGCTCTACTTTCTCAAACCTCCAGCTCTGCTGATGCCTAGGCAATAATATTGACCTCGTAGTAGTGGCGACACGATTCGTGAGCTGCGGATAACTATGCCGCTCGCTGGCCATTGGCAATTGAGGCTGAGCAGACGCACAAGCATGAATGTGGCTGAGCGACATCACTCCCGAGGCTCAAACACTTTTAGGGAGGATTCTCGCTTTCCGATTCGACTAGGAGGCTTATGAAGATTCCCCTCCTTCTGATGCGGCATTGCTGAACTTGTTTCGGCGTATTTGTAT
The DNA here is from genome assembly GCF_007741515.1 of Adhaeretor mobilis. Taxonomy (GTDB): domain Bacteria; phylum Planctomycetota; class Planctomycetia; order Pirellulales; family Lacipirellulaceae; genus Adhaeretor; species Adhaeretor mobilis. The sequence continues at coordinate 1,500,372 of NZ_CP036263.1, read as the reverse complement.
TCCTCTTCAAGAGTGGGCTGTAACAAGCAGTCGCGATTCACGCTCAACCCAGTACAGCCTTGGATAGAGCGTCCAATCGGCTTCGCCATGGACTGAAATGTCCACCACATTTCTGCGAAGGATGAATCGCCATGAATGCCGCTATAGCCAAGACCTGCTGCCGTTGCTTTACAAGTCTTTTTGCCATCCTTGCCGTAGTTCTGCTGGCAGGCACCGCGCAGGCCGCCACTTTTACCTGGGACGGCCAACTCTCTAACTCTTGGGGGGGATCTAGAAACGTGGGTAGCGTTATTGTCCCCAAAATCAACTCTAACTGGGAGCCTGATGGATACTCGTCTCTGCTCTTGCCGACGTCCTCGGATCCCGTTGTTTTTGGCGAGTACAACGCCTACAACCGAACGGTCAATCTCAACGGAAATCGCTCTGCGAAATCCCTTGAATTTAAGAATGCCCAATATTTTCGACTTACCAATGGCACCTTGTCATTGGCCTCGGGTAATCTCACTTCAACCAGCACGTTCACTCAAACCCTTGATGCAGACATCACACTTGGAAGTAGCGGCATCTGGGATGTTTCGTGGGCACCGGTAATCGTGAATGGTCGAATCAGCGGCAGTACTAATCTTACAAAAAGAGGCGTCGGACCTCTTTACCTCACCAACGACGATAATCTCCTACACAACACCTACATAAATCAAGGTTCTTTCAAAATCCAAGACGGCGGTTCTCTTACGAATAGCGAGGCATACATTGGCGATTTGCCTGGCACGCTCGGCACTGCCTATGTCACTGGCGCAGACTCGACCTGGACCAGTACCGACGGTCTTCATGTCGGTAGTCGAGGACGTGGCACACTTGGAATCACCAATGCTGGAACGGTCACCAGTACCTATGGTCGCATTGGTGAGTTGGCAGACTCCAACGGCACCGTTACCGTTCACGGCCTCAATTCGACATGGAACTCTGGAGGATTAAGCATAGGTCACTACGGCCACGGAATATTGAATATCCAGGGCGGCGGCTCAGTAGTAAATTCAGGCACTGGCATTGGTTCTGCAGAAGGCTCGACTGGAACAGTCACGGTTACTGACGCGGGCTCGACATGGAACACAGGCGAAATGTCCATCGGCGTGTACGGAAAAGGCACACTTAACATTCAAAACGGCGCAGCTGTCCAAACTGATAGCTGGGTCGACATTGGCGTTTTTGGTACATCAACCAACATCGCAACCATAACCGGTACCAACTCAACCTGGGACATCGCCAGCCATCTTCGAGTCGGGTACTCAACTAGCGGTAAACTCAATATCGAAAATGGCGGAACCGTCACAAGTAACCAAGGCAAGCTAGGTGAACTCGAAGTTGATTATGGATCGAGTATCGTAACCGTAACCGGCGCGAATTCAGCATGGCACAATAACGATACACTCAATGTTGGTCTTTATAGTGATGTCGGCGATGTTTCTACCTACGAGGCCACGCTCAACATCGAAACCGGTGGCACCGTTTCAGCCGTCAATGCGGTTCGCCTACGCAATGCCGGCAGCATTAACCTCCTCGGCGGTACACTTCGCACTGCCAATTTCGAGTTCTTTCCCGACAAAGTGATGAACTTCGACGCGGGTAAGCTTCACCTCACACAGAGCACCGCAATCAACTCAAGCAATATTTTTGCTCTCGATGTTCGCAATCTCACCCCTGGAAAAACGCTGCGTGTCGATGGAATCACCACACTGCAAACCCCATTAACACTTAACGGTGGAAAATTCTCCACAGACTCCATTGCTGGATTCAATAACTTTGACTTCCAATCGGGAACCTTAGAACTAACCCACGGCAACTTGATCATTGGATCTGCAGGGCTCCTTGGCCCCAACGTAAGTCTTCCCTCTGGCGAACATATTGCCGTCACCAAAAACGCAAGCATCGCATCCAATGGTGTTTTGAGTCTCAGCGGAGGGTCATTTTCCGCCGCCAAGTTGACCAACAACGGCACGATCCTAACCTCAGGCAACATCGTCAACCTCTTCTCCAATGAAGTCGTACACAACGGCAGTGAAATTCGTACGCCTGCTGGTGCTGGAACTGCATTTGGTGGTTCCTACTCAGGCAGTGGCGATTTTACTGGACAAGGCGATGTTTACTTCGGAGCTGACGTACGACTGGGCGACTCACCTAGCACCGTGATGTTCCAGGGCAACGTTTACCTCGCTCCCTCCAGCACATTAACGCTGAAACTAGATGGCTTGCTCTCAGAGGAGTTCGACCGAGTAATGATTGCAGGCGATGCCTCACTAGAGAGCAACTTAGAGATCGATTGGCTCGAGAGTTTTATCCTTAGTCCCAACCTCGAATTTGAAATACTGGACATTGCTGGGACGCTCAACGGTCAGTTTTTCGGATTGGGCGAAGGCGACTTAGTGGGCACCTTCGGCGGAGAAGACCTCTTCATTAGCTACAACGCCGGCGACGGCAATGACGTCGCACTCTTTACTTCCGGAACCCCCGGCAATTTTGATTCCGATGATGATGTCGATGGAGACGATTTCCTCACGTTGCAACGGAGGTTTGGCCAACAAGGGTTTGGCAGCTCCAACCACGGCAACGACCTAGCTGCTTGGAACGCCAACTACGGCACGACGACCACCCCATCTTTTGCGTTGGCTACGCAAGCAGTGCCCGAACCATCGACCGGCATTTTGCTCGTGTTGGGGATGGTGGGCCTAGCTGCAGAACGCAGGATGTCTACAAGAAAACTCCATGGCGTGTGAACAAATTGCCGATCGACAGATTTTGAAATAGATCCTACCGGCCCTTTGGGCAAATCCGCATTTGTCGCTTGCATACCGCAGTTTACTTAGCACCGTCGGTGTCTAGGTTAGACTGAGGAAAACGGCTCCAGGCAGATGGTCAAACGGAGATTTCATGTCACGATCGTAAACGCTCGGCGGAGCAGTTCCCTGAGTGAAGAACCGCTTCACTTGGCCATGGGGCGATCAGTCGCCTAAAGTGTTCTCCTGCGTCGACGAATGAGGATGCTCATACCAGTAATCAGCACCAGAGTAGCACTGGTAGGCTCCGGAACAGAAGTACTCGCGAGGATAGAGTCGAGCTGATTTTCGGTAAGACCTCCGTTTTGGTGAAAGATGATGGCATCGATTTCTGAGCCGTCTTCACGACTACCGAGACGGAACTCTAACGGCATGCCGACGTGAGAAGAGCTGATCGAGAATTCGTCGCCGCTCTCCCAACGGAATGCACCGTTCTCGGAAAGATGCTCGGCCACATCGGGGTCCACGCCAAAATCGTCGGGCGTGTAGATGCTGTTGGACGAACCGTCAAATCCACGGGCAAGGTAGTAGACGGTGTAGTCGCCTTCTTCGCTGAACACAATGTCGTAAAGGGCCAGCGTTTCGTGCGCGGCGGGAGTGGGAGTGCCGTCTTCAGTGGGTGCCGTGAGCACCTGGCCACTGGATGCCCCGTCGACATCGGCAACGGTCCAGATCTTGCCGTCAGAGTCGGGATCAGTAATTCCAGTAAAGTCCTCAGCCTCGATGACCAAGAAGTCACCCGGGGGAAGCTGTACCGGCAGTGGCCAAACATCCGGTTCCTCGTAGTTGAACCACAATGCGCCCACATCTGAATTGGTCAAAGGCTTGCGAACAATCTGGGCCATGGAGTTCTCGTCGGCTCCGATATCGAACAAGCCTATACGCGGCTGCCCCTCGAAATCGTCGGTCACATAATCGGCTGCTACGGCATCAATCGCCGGGCTGCCAGCCGAAGGACGCCACAGGCCATCGGGGCCCTGCACCAACTGGGGATCGACAACATCGATCCCTGGTCGAGGAGCAATACCCAACGGGGCTCCAAAGGCGATATTGTCAGCCCAAGTGTATCCGGGGCCTTCGGTGCCTTCAAAAAGTGGCGAGGCAGTGCTGGAGATCAGGTTGCGTGCGACGGTGACGCCCTGCGGGAGCACCGAGCGACCACTAGAACCATGCCCCCAGTCTAATGTGACACCTGCCCCGCCGACGTTTACGATCGTGTTGTGAGCAATCAGGACGTTGTCCACCGGTTGGTAACCGCTGGGATTGGAACCTGTGGTTCCCGAAGCGAGTGAGATTGCTCCATCGGCAGCGTCGTCGACGTCGGCGATGTAGTTATTGACAATCACGTGGTCTTCACCCACCACTCGAATACCACCCGATTCAGCAGTCCCTTCGCCCAGAAAAAAGTTTCCCTCTACCACTGCGCGATGGCCGTGGCGTAGGGTCAGCGTTCCCTTGGATTCTCTAAACGTGTTGTAACGGAAGATATTGTCGTTTGCCTTGCTGGAAATGATCTCGATTTCTCCATCGACTCTCTCGAAAAGATTGTTCTCAACCAGAATATGGGAATCGTAGTGGCTGAACTCACTTTCGCCCAAGCGGATGGCTTCAAATCCATTTTCCCAACCTTGGGGGCGATCAGCGAAATGGTTGGCGTCGATTGTGTGACGCGCTTCGGAAAGTGGATTCGACTCATCCAGCCAAGCGACGATCTGAGGTCCGCTATTTCGCTGGTCGAGAAACCGGTTATGGTCAACCCGATTTTGTTCGCCATAGAGAGAGATGTAGTGCCATTTATCAGTGAGGTCGTTCGGATTGTAGTAAGACTCGATCACCGAATTGGTGAAACGAGAGTTGGTCGCTTCGCCAAGCGGTCCGCGAAACTGTACCACGTGGTCAGAGTTTTCAAGTGTTCCCCCTTTAAAGTGCAAGCCATCGACGACAAGGTGCGACCCCGATATCTGAAGTTGGGACGATCCGTTGAGAATGACTCCACCGGGAGTATCGGCACGAAGTGTGATCGGCATCCCAGAAATACCATTGCCGGCGAAAGCGATATTCTGATTGGTCCAATTGCCGTTAGTCATGATCAACGTGTCACCTGCCACGGCTGTCTCCATCGCGGTTTCGATATCGTCAGCGTTCGAAACGATAAAATCAGCAGCGGAGGAAGGGCTTGCGAATGCCAGAAGTACCACCAATGCGGCAATCTCTGCACATAGAATGGGTTGTCTCATTTTCATTTTGATGTCTCCTCGAAGATGCTTCAGGTGGACCCGTAGCATGTGGGGTGGGGGGGGATCTGAGCTGCCTAGCGGGAATCCCGCTCCGACTAAGCCTGAACTCGTCGAACAGACAAGAGCAACAGTCCGATGCTCAAGACAGCAACGGACGCGGGCTCTGGAATACTAACGCTCTCGATCACGACATTGTCGACGCGCCACTCTGTAGTGATTCGCAAGTTGGTCATCGCCAACTCATCGAACGTTTCAAACGGAGAGCTTGTGTCCTCAGCCGTGAACGGGGTTCCCCCATCGACTTGGATCGAGGTCAACACGCCGCCTGCCGTACGCTCGAGACTCATGAGAATGGAGTGTGGCTCAAAGTCGGCGATACCAACGAAGGAGGATGTCATCCCCAGCTCGCTCACGTCGTCGCCTGTACCTGACGAGTTGTCTTGGCCAAAGAGCGGATCTTCGGAGGTTCCAGAGGCAACGCCGGTTTCCTTGCTCAGCCGCGCCGCGGTACCACCGGTGTTGGCCGGATCGCCAACAGGAATGCGTGCAAAGTATCCGAAATCGTTGCCGGTTCCACTCTCAAGGTCGAATCGCTGTCCGTCAGCAGTTATCGGCGTGCCGTTGGAGTTATAGAGACCAAGACGGAACGACAGATTGCTGCTACCTTCTGAGTCGTCGACACTGACACCACTGATGAATCGGATATCCATGCTCGCGGTGATTTTATCGCCGACAGCACCTCCGAGCGTTGTAGGAGCGAAAGTGGCAACTACCGGCCTGTTTCCGCTGCTTGAGTTGGGACGCATGTTGAGGCTGTTGCCGCCACCGATACCAGGAGTGTCGTCATCGGTGACAACAGTTAGGGCAGTGGTAGAGGCATCTTCATTGGTTGTTGTGTACCACACCAACCCGGGTCCGCCGCCGTTGGCGCCGCTGCTGTCGGCAACGGATCTGTCACCATCGCTGAAACTATCCTGCCCGATGATGGCTCCTTGACTGATCCCAGCCAAGCTCCCTAGGCACGTTAATAATGCCAGTGCCATCGTCGCGATAGACCTTCCGGTCCAAGTCCTTATTTGCGTAACGATAGTTACTGCCAAAAGAGAATTCTTGTACGTGGCATTCATTAGGCGGCCCTCCGAAAAAGAAAAGAAAAAGACAAGCTTCTCTATCTTGGTAGCTAGGGCATACCCATTCAGCAATCCGATTTTACGGCATCCACCTCCGGTTTTTGCAAGAACCGCGAACTTCGCGAAGCCGACTTCTTTTCCTAACCGATTAGCTCGCCAAGACTTATGCCCCAAAGTCGCTACAGTAATTTTGCCCCAACCAGCTCATGTGGCCTCGTCGTTTGTCACGTGACAAAACGCCTTCGCAACACATGGGGCTTAGCCTGCAAGCGGAAACGGAAAATCTGAAAGAACCGTTGAGAGTTGGGCCGGCAAGACGATTCGGTCGGCAGTAGGCACGGCGGAAGGTTCCTGAATGAGTTCCGGTGTGGACTGAGGATCCGATCCTGGTCAGAAACACTATTCGCTTGACTTATTGTTCCGCTGGGCAGCCTCAAGTTTTGTGATGTCCTGAGGCGTCAATTGCGGATGATCGACTTTTACAGTCAACTTGTTCAGCGTTGCGGTCAGCGGGAACGGTGGCTGGTAGTCGGCGTCGTTTACACCCGTCAGTGTGTCGGAGCCAATGTCAAATGCTTCGTCCCACTGCAAAATCATTGGAATCGTTTTAGGCATTTTCTTGGTGTCAACTGCCTTGCCATCAACACTCAGCGTGCCGGTGCCCGATCGGCCAAGACCGCTCATGTTGTTAAATGCCAACGTGCCAACGCCAAGTCCGTCGTACTGGAAGTCAAACTCGATGGTATGCTTGCCAGGTGTGAGTACGTTGGGGCTCTCCCACTTGATACGATCCAAGTCGAGCAAGTTCCAGAGGAATACCGGCTTTCCCTTCAACAGATAGAAGCCGTACCCAGTGAACCGTCCGCCGGAGGTCAGGATCATACCTTCCGCACCGCCCTCGGGAACGGTGATGTCTGCCGTGATGGTATACGAACTGTTCAGCAGAGAAGGTGAATCCCCCTGCGGCAGTCCAGTCATTAGCCGAGTGTAAACAAACTCGGTGCGACCCGCGGAGATGTTTGGGCGTGGGGCGACTATGCGGGCCGCAACCGAAGCGTCCATTGGAAAGACCTGATATTTCTTCGCTTCCTGGATGAATACTTCTTTGAGCTCCTTTACTTTGTCGGGATGCTTGTCGGCTATGTTCTGCGATTGGCTAAAGTCTGTGTTCAGGTCGTAGAGTTCGAGGATCTGATTATTCAGCGGGTCGGGATTCGCGGCACCGTAGGCTTCCCATGGTGCACGGTTTACTTTGGTACTTAGCAGCCAGCCTTCGTGATACAGGGCCCATTGACCCATCATCTCGAAATACTGGGTCTTGTGCCGCGAAGGTTCTTTGGTGTTTTTCTCATCGAAAGTATAGGCGAAGCTGGTTCCTTCGATCGGAGCTTGCTTGATGCCGTCCACTTCTTCTGGTGCAGGGATGGCGCAAACTTCTAGCAGCGTTGGCACCACATCGATAACGTGCATAAACTGTTCGCGCAGCCCACCTTGGTCCTTAATATGGCCCGGCCAGGAGACTGCCATACACTGACGGACACCACCAAGCTTTGAGGCGTTTTGTTTGAACCAGGTAAAAGGCGTATCAAATGCCCAAGACCAACCTGCCGACATGTGGTTATAAGTCTCCTCTGTACCCCAGGCGTCATACCATTTCATCTGCTGTTCCACGGGCATCATATTGACGCCGTTGAAAAACGCGACTTCATTAGGTGTGCCTAGCGGGCCACCCTCGGCGCTAGTGCCATTATCGCCGTTAATGTAGATGACAAGAGTGTTGTCTAACTTGCCCAGATCCTCGACGGCCTGAATCACTCGACCAATTTCGTGGTCGTTGTAGGCTGCAAAAGCAGCGAAAATTTCTACCTGTCGGATAAAGAGCTTCTTCTCCTCCTCCGTACAATCCTCCCAATTCTTGATGACATCCGTCGGCCAGGGCTCCAACTGGGTGTCCGCCGGGATCACCCCGAGACGTTTTTGGTTCTCGAAAATTCTTTCCCTCAGCTTGTTCCAGCCATCATCAAACAGGTGCATGTCGTGGATCTTGTCGACCCATTCCTTGGTCGGATGGTGCGGTGCATGTGTGGCCCCGGGTACGTAATGGAGGAAAAATGGTTTGCTCGGGTCGATCTGGTCAATGCGGTGTAAATAGTCGATCGCGTCGTCGGCCATTGCGGTGACTAGATTCCAATCCGGCTTGCCTTGGAAGGGATAGATCTGGGTCGTATTGCGAAACAGGTTGGGCTGCCACTGATTTGCATCACCGCCAACGAACCCATAAAAATACTCGAAGCCCAGACCTGTAGGCCAATGGTCGAATGGGCCGACTTGGCTGGCGGCGAAGGCTGGAGTGTTGTGGTCTTTTCCAAACCACGAGGTCGCGAAGCCATTGTCCTTGAGGATGCGTCCGATGGTTGCCTTATCCTTAGGGATAATACTGTTGTAGCCTGGGAAGCCGGTGGACTGCTCCGAGATCACGCCGAATCCTGCTGAATGATGATTGCGCCCAGTAATAATCGCAGCACGAGTCGGTGAACATAGCGCGGTAGAGTGAATGTTATTGTAGCGCAGGCCGTTCTTCGCGACGCGATCCATTGCCGGCGTGGGAATGACTCCACCAAAGGTGCTTGGCACTCCAAATCCCGAGTCGTCCGTCATGATCAGTAGAATATTGGGCGCTTGTTTCGGAGGCACAACGCGCGGTGCCCACCACGACTTTGACTGCAGGGCACCATTCTTGATCACACCCCCGAACTTTGGATCCGGTGCCGGGAGTTGCTTGCCATCAAGGGTCGTTGTAGCGCTCGGTGATCCGAGCGTGCCAGTGGTTTCCTGCGCTGCAGCAGGCAAGGCAAGCAAGAGGAAGGGGAGTACAATCAAGCTACTGAGCTGAAGCATCTTTTTTAGTTTCATGACGACTTTCCTTTAGTACCAAGTTAGTTATGCCATCAATACTTCCCCAAACCAGTCCAATATAGCTTGGGCGGCAATCCCGATGAAGGAGCAATCCGTAGAGCTATCGAGGCACTGGATTTGTGTCATTCGGCACACTGCCTCCTTCACCTACGACAGATTACCAATGAGCACTGTTGCAAAGCTCTTGGGTAGGTTTTTTGCGACTGGAGGCAATGTCCCGCGGCAAAAACGGACTATTTGGAAGTGCCGTTGAGAGGTCGCCCGGCAAGACGAAGCGGCTTTGCGAACGGTTCAAAATGAACAAGTCAAGCTAACCTTGTCGCAACTGCGAAACCAGTTCTTGCGTGCCGTAACTGGGATTGCGATGTCGTCGGTTTCTGATCGACGACTAACTTAATCGAGGGGAGAGCTACGGGCTCATCTCCAGATAGCGCACGAAAACTGTGCTCACCGCCAACCCAGTCATTGACTGCTCCATTCAATGAAAAGGGGGATCTGGCGGATTGAGTGGGGGTAGATTCGTACTCTGTATCCGCGTCGAGCGACGCGTCAGCCCGTGAGAGAAACTTCGGAACGCTGCCCACAGATCGCTGCCATCCCAGCTCGTCAGATCAACATCTGAAGCGAACAAGTGCTGCGACATAATGTCCAACTGCTCCCGAAATACGCTGTGATCGACGTCGTGCAAGACCAAGTCAACTGCGTCCGCACCGAACGTCCGCCGCATTGCGTTCAGCCACGTCAAGAAAGCCGCGTACGCGGCTGCAGCATCATTCGACATACACGCCGCGTGCAGTTCTCTTGTTGCGCGTGAGTCCGGTCGATTTCGCACTGTTCGCCAGTGTGAGATCAGCCTTGCCGTTGGTGCGCGGAGCAGCAGACCGACCACACCGAGGGCAGCGACAACAGAGAGAACCGTCCCCCAAGCGGTGGGCGCGTCCTCCAACATGTCGTGTGTCGATTCGGCGGCGGACTCGGGCGCAATGACATTGACGGTCGATCCACGCAGCGTCTCGCGTTTCAACTCTTCCTGCTTGGGATCCCACCAAACAAAAGTCATGTCAGGCAGAGTGAAAGTGCCCGCTTGCTGAAACTGGTACTTGATAGTATCCGATCGGTAGGCAGTCGCCTCGCCTCGTTCCGTCTTGTCATCGACGGTGGGCTGCTGGTCGTAGATACGGACGCCTTTGGGAGCCGACGGGGCGATAGCAGGGAACATCATGGCCGTGGTCTCCTCGGCCGTTCGAGTGATCGTGCGTTGGATGACATCTCCAGCGTCGACTTCAGTCGTCATATTCGGCTGCCAGACCTGCTCGACTTTCATTTCACTCACGCTGATGACCACTCCCATCGATTCAGTCCCTGGCGGACGCTTTGATTGAAACCGCAACTCTTGCGTCGCGCCCTCCATAGGTTCAGGTTCCGATGTGAACGTCTTCTTGCCAGAAAACCGAATGGAAAACGCGGGGATCACGACCTCGCCAGTTTTTTGCGTGTAGATCATGAACTCGTGACGCTGAGTGATATACGACTCGCCGGCCACTTCTTCGCTGCCCACCAGCGAGTTGCCCACTTTCACGAATGCCGTTTTGGGAAGCGCGGGTAAATCGAACGAGGCAGTACCACTGAACGGCCCCGGCGAATAGAGCTTGATGATCAAAGGCACGCCTTGGCCCGTCCACGCTTGGTTCGTTTCGAGCGTTGCGCTGACAACTTCGACTGCAAAGGCTGAAGGAGAGGACAAAAGGAGGGACAGGAGGGCGCAGAGTACGCGAAAAGAGAAAGTGGATCTTGGTGAACTACTCACCGGATGGGTCCACCGCATCTTCCTTCGCTGCCTTTGCGAGCTCATGTTCAAACCAGTGTTCATTGATTCACGCCTGCTTGCTGACCAGCGGATAGCTGCTGACTAGCAGATAACTGATACGCGAACTTGGTTTTTAGAAAGTCAGCCGGCTTCGTTTGCACCCTTCGCAACCAAAGTGACTGCATGGCCGAGTCGGAAAGTGGCTTATCACCGTCGGTCTGCGTCTCCTGCCCGCCAGGTTTTTTGTTCTTGTCGAATACCACATCGTCCGCGCCGATCTTCTGATCTCCCATATCTCCACCAGTCTGCGCAAGCAACTCAGCGCGTTCTGCGGCGATCCTGCGGTTCACTTGAGCGTCTTCCCAGTCAGGCCGAAGTTCGAGCGCCCGATCGAATCGCTCAACGGCGGGTTCGTACTTGCCTTGCATGACCAGGCAATTGCCGCGATTGAATTCTGCTTCAGCTGTTGCGACTCGCGCGAATGCTTGTTCCGCCTTCTCAAACTCCGCGGCGCGAAACCACGCCGCGCCTTGTCGCATCGGATCGCGAAACATATCGGCCGACGCGGCATAGTCGCCGTTGTCCATCAAACGCTGGGCCTTCTGCTCCTGCGTTAGCCACAAATCGGAGAAGGAAAAGCCACCAACCGAAACGAGTGCCAAGAATACGGCTAACGTTTTCATTCCTCACCCTCCCCGGAACTGTCAACGCACACGCGGCGAAATGTGGACAGTGAGAATAACGCCAGCAGCGGCACCAACAGCCAACCCGTTTCAGCCCAGCGTGTTCCCTCCCCCGCACTGCTCGTGACGCTAGCTCGTGACGTTTGCCGTACTAGTGAGTCAATGTCCGCAGAGTCGGCCGTCATGAGCGTCACTTGGGCATTGGTGGCCTCAGCGGCACGACGAATCGAATCGATCTCGGGTGTATCAGGGCGTGCTACAGCAAGAAAGTAGACCTGCACGTTGCTCTTCTCACGAAAGTCGGCAAGCGCGGTATCCTTACTCTCCGCAACTGTATCGCCGACAACGACAATCGAGCCACCGGCATCGCCAAGCGTCCGTTCGGCGAGTCGCAACGCGCTGGCCAGATCGTCACCCGGTTTGGGCATGATCTTCGGACTGATCTCAGCCGCCATCGTAGCGACGACGTCCGTATCACGCGTTGGCGGCAGAACGAGGTGCGCTGATCCAGCGTAAGTCACCAGGCCAAGCGGTTGCCCTTTTCGTGCGTCAGCGAAATCAACGACTTTTAGCCGCGCTCGTTCCATTCGTGTCGGTATCAGATCGGACTGATCCATCGTCTCGCCAGCTCGCAGGACAAGCATCACGGGAACAGGGTCATCAGCGAAAGGAGACGGTTCGGGAAACCATGTCGGCCCGGCAACCGCAATAACGGCGATCATCCACGCTGCGAGAATACCGATCCCGCGCCAGCGATTTCGTGTATTCTCGCCAACCGTCGTTGCCGCGAGCAGATCGTGGTCCATTAGCGCGCGCCAGCCGCGCATTGGATCTTGCGATCGACGTTCTAGCCACCAAATCAGAACGACCAGCGGAACCAACAGGAACCACGCAGGTCGAATGAAATGAAAGTCGCCCAGGATACTCATTGCTCGACGGCCTCCAATTCAAACGTCCTCGCGTTCACGCGCAATCGCACCGGAATAGTCGAACGCGACACTATCGCGCGAGCAGCGATCAATCGGATTAGGTGCGTGACCAGCGAGAGCAGCAATGCCGTCGCAAGCGGCCAGAAATACAAGTCGCTGCGCGGACGATGGCTCACAGTCTTCGTTTCGCGGGTTTCAATTTCGTCAAGCCGTTCGTAGATTCCTGCCAGTTCATCGCGATTAAGCGCCAAGAAATAGTCGCCACCTGTCGCTTTCGACACGTCTTGAAGTGACTCTTGATCAAGCTTCTCCTCGCCAATCGTTGTTGGATCACCAACCGCAACCGTGTGAATCGTAATCTCGCGATCTTTGGCAATACGAGCGGCCTCGGCAGGCGGGACTCCGCTACCCGTGTCGTTGCCATCAGTCAGTGCGATAATCGTCTTCGTCGGCGCGTCGCTTTCGTCAAACAAGCTGATTCCCAGGCCGATGGCATCTCCCAACGCAGTTCGCGGTCCAGCCATGCCAACAGCCGTCTCGTTGAGCAACTGGCGACAAAGCTCGAGATCGGTTGTGAACGGCGCCTGCAAGAACGGTGCGTTACCAAATACGACCAAGCCGACTCGGTCTCCTTCACGGCGAGCTAGAAAATCGTCGAGCACTCCTTTGACAGCGGTCAGTCGATCAACGGATTGACCTTCTTTATTGGTAAAGTCCGCCTGCCCCATGGACGCAGATAGATCGACTAGCAGCAAGAGATCGCGAGTGGGAATCGTTCGCTCGATTGGCGGTTCGAGCCTTTGCGGTCGCGCTAGCGCGCCAAGAATCAGAAGCCATACGAGGCAACTCGACAAGAAACGAAGGCCGCTTCCGCGGGTACTCGCGATACTCGCGCCTTCCGCAGCAGCCATCAGCCTGGGCAGAAAAGGAACTCGAACTGATGGCCGCGTCTCGCTCGCGGCCGGCACAAGCCACCAGATGATCAGCGGCAGTGGAGCGAGGAAAAAGACCCAGGCGTAGGCGAATGTTAGCATGCTAACAGTCTCCTGAACGGTGGTGGCGAATCCAAGTTGCCACAAAAGATGCTACGTCTGCGTTGTTCTTGCATTGGATCCCATCGAATATCCCATGCTCTAACGTCTCGGCGACCGCAACTGGTAGCTCCTGGTCAACCGTCTGGCGGAGCCAGCTGGACCAAGCGTCGCCGGAGAGCGAAGCAACGTCTGTTCTCGGGAACGCGCAGAGTGCAGTTCGCTTCAATATTTCGGCGATTTCAGTTAATTGGGTCGCCGAACTGAGTTCTTTCAACGCTGCGCGTCGATACGCATCGGATCGCCAACGTCGCCACGCTCGAGAGGCGATCCAGACTGCAAACGCGGCCATGGCAACGGCCAAAATCCACCACCCCACGGCCGGCGGCCACCACGGCACCGGCGCTGGTTCGGCAATGTCACGAAGATTTTGGAGGCTCGTAGGTTTGTCCATCACCGTCTTCCCAAGGCAGCCATCACCTGCTCGGGAACAGGTTCGTGCGTGCAAAGCGGTAGCACCGGAATGCGAATAGCACGCAGTCGGTCACGAAGCAGTGCGATACGACCGCGGAACTCCTCTGCAAACTGCTCCTGAAATCGAGCAGTCTCTGGAATGGAGACTTGTCGACGGCCATCAGTCGCCTCCATCTTGCCAGACGCGGGCAACTGCGCGCCGAGTGGATCATAGACCAACACAGCCAACACGTCGTTATGTGCTGCCAGACGCGTTGTTAGTTCACGCGTTCTTTCGTCGTCGCCATTGTAGTCCGTAATTAGAATAACCAAGTGATCGTGCTTTGCGACACTTACCGCGCGTTGCAGCGCGTTGTTAAGTTGACCGTCGGGCCTATCGGATCGGCGTTCAGCCGTCAACCGCTCGTTCATCCGCACCATTTCGTGACAGATTTGCAGCACCGCGGACCGGCTGCGTTGGGGCTTGATTTGGATGGACTTCTCGTCGTCAAATACGATGGCTCCGACACGATCGCCACGATCGACAGTCCGCCAAGCTGCCAAGGCAGCTACCTCGGCCGCAACAGTTGCCTTGGTTGTCTGGGCACTGCCAAAGAACATTGTCGTTCGTTGATCAACGACCAACAGGACTGGACGGTCGCGTTCTTCTGAGTAAACACGAACGTGCGCAGATCGAAGTCGCGCTGTCGCTCTCCAATCGATTGACCGAATGTCATCTCCCGGCCGGTATTGGCGCAGTTCTTCAAACGTCAACCCGCGACCACGCAACCGCGAGGCATGCCGCCCACTAAGCAGGCTATGAACGGGCTGCCGGGGCAAAAATGTGAAGTCGCGTGCCTCGAACTGAAGCCGCACCAGCTCCTCCAGTGTTGGATGAACTCGCACCGAAGAGTTATAAACATTGGATTTCAAAGGGAGCGAAGAAGAATTACTCATAGTCCTTTGCTTCCATTACAATCTTCTGATCAAAAATACTGTTTCCACTCCTTAAGCAACCGCAACTCGTTCGAGGACCGCACCTACCACGTCCTCGCGAGTTTTCCCGGCGGCCTCTGCCTCGTAGGAGAGATGTACGCGGTGCGCAAGGCAGGCCGGGGCGACGACTTGAACGTCTTCCGGCGAGACGAAGTCCTTGCCATGCAACCAAGCTCGGGCGCGCGAAGCGGCGTCGAGCGCGATCGTCGCACGTGGACTTGCGCCGACGTTAATCCACCTGGCGAGTTCATCACCGTAGCGATGCGGCTCGCGCGTTGCGATCACCAGGTCGACGATGTATTGCTCAACGCTCTCGGCGACGTGTATTTTGCCCACTTCCTTTCGGGCGGTAAAGATTGCCTCCTGCGGCATTCGCGTGGGCGTCTCGTCGGCTCCATTCACCGTTTCACTGCGAACCAGTCGCAAGATCGCCAACTCGTTTTCGGACGGTGGATAGGGCACTTTCACATAAATCAGGAAACGGTCCATTTGCGCTTCCGGCAACGGATAAGTACCTTCTTGCTCGATTGGGTTCTGCGTCGCGAGGACTAGAAAAAGTTTGGGGAGCTTGTGTGTTTTCCCAGCGACCGTGACTTGACGTTCTTCCATAGCTTCGAGCAAGGCTGCTTGCACCTTGGCCGGTGCTCGATTGATCTCGTCGGCCAAGACGAGGTTTCCAAACAACGGCCCTGGTTGGAACTCGAAGGTACCGTCATGTTCTCGATAGATCTCTGACCCGGTCACATCAGAGGGGAGTAAGTCCGGCGTGAACTGCACACGGCTGAACTGGCTCTCGATTAGGTTGGAAAGCGTCTTGATCGAACGAGTTTTGGCCGTGCCGGGCAGGCCCTCCATCAAGACGTTACCATTTGCCAGCAACGCGATCATCAGTCGCTCGATCACAATCTCTTGGCCGATGACCGCGTCGGCCATACGTCTTTGCACTTCAATGATCTGATCACGCGGGTTTGTCAAATGCTTTTGCCGCCGAATCGAGCGGCCTCCTTGTCCTACTTCTCGCTGTAGGCCGCACCCGAGTTAGTCAGGTGCGGCCCTATTGGGCTGCTGATACAGCAATTCACCGTGAGCGGGCTACTTGTCGCCAGCGGCTTTCGTGATGGATTCCATCACCTTGCTGAGGTTGAAGCTGCCAGGCTCTTGTCGCGGCGGGAATTCCCTGAAGCTCTGAATCCATTCGCCAACATAGGCTCCGGCAGGCGCAAAAACAAACATGTGATCTACCCACCATCTGTTGTAGCCAATGCTTTCATGCTCAGCGCGCTCGAATGGATCCATGCGCAAATTGCACAACATAGGAGCACGGAGAACCTCGAATGGCTCTCGCCAAACATCGATCCCCTCGGCGTTTTGCTTCAAGAAGGTGATTTTCCAGTTTTTATAGCGAAGCGCCGCGACGTCGCCATCGTCGGTCCAGTAGAGGAAACTCTCTCGTGGGCTCACCTCTTCTTCGCCCTTAAGGAAGGGCATCAGGTTTTCGCCGTCGAGGTGGACCTTGTAGTTCCGGCCAATGGCCTGCCGTCCTTTGAGTAGATCCTCTTTGACCGTTGTGTCACCGGCCGCGGCGAGCAGGGTCGGGAGCATGTCCTCGTGGGCGCAGATGTCGTTGATAACGGTGCCAGGTTTGATGACGCCAGGCCAGCGGATCACGCATGGTACGCGAAAACCGCCTTCCCACTGCGTCGCCTTTTCGTTGCGGAACATCGTGGTGCCACCGTCCGGCCAGGAGAAGAACTCCGCGCCGTTGTCACTGGAATACATGACGATGGTGTTGTCCTCGATGCCCAACTCCTTGAGCTTGTCGAGCAACTGGCCAACCATGGCATCGTGTTCCACCATGCCATCGGCATAAATGCCAAGACCCGTTTTACCTTTGGACTCGGGCTTGAGGTGCGTCCAGATGTGCATGCGTGTGCTGTTCCACCAGAGGAAGAACGGCTTCTCGGCCTTATCCGCTCGTTCCATGAAGTCCAACGCCTTGGCGGTAACTTCCACGTCCACCGTTTCCATGCGTTTGATAGTCAGTGGCCCGGTGTCCTCGATCTTGCCGTCGGCCGAACTGCTGATCACGCCGCGCGGACCAAACTTCTTTTTAAACTCGGGATCCTTGGGGTAGTCAGGATGCTCCGGCTCTTGCTCGGCATTCAAGTGGTAGAGGTTGCCGTAGAACTCGTCGAACCCGTGGTTGGTCGGCAGCATCTCGTCGCGATCGCCGAGGTGGTTCTTGCCAAACTGGCCCGTCATGTAGCCTTGTGCTTTGAGTAATCCGGCAATCGTCGGGTCTTCCTTCTGCATGCCCTCAGGAGCACCCGGCAGACCAACCTTGGTCAGGCCGGTGCGCACGGGCGACTGGCCTGTAATGAAAGCGGCGCGGCCGGCAGTACAGCTCTGCTGACCGTACCAGTCGGTAAACATGGCGCCTTCACTGGCGATGCGGTCGATATTGGGCGTCTTGTACCCCATCATTCCGTGGTTGTATGCGCTCACGTTAAACTGCCCGATGTCGTCTCCCCAGATGACGAGGATATTGGGCTTTTTATCTTGAGCAAATAGCGTGCCTGATGTTCCTGCCAAAAAGCACAGCGAGAGCACTGCTGCCATCGCCCCGGAAAACTGATACGCTCTAGTTAATCTCATGGTCTGTTTCCCTGAGGGTTTTATGACAAGATGAGTACGGCTGTCTATTGGATAGATTAGCATATTGTTGGTCATGCGTCATTTAATCCGGACTGGGAACTGTGCCACTTCATGTGGTGCCGGCTGCAAGGGTAGGCAAACGACGATGCACCAAGGCGTGGCATTTTCGCACAGTCAGGATGTCGTTTCATACCAACGTAGCCCTTCCTATATGGATCTGCAGGTGCAGACGGATAGTGTCAACGAGATCGACGAGATCACAACGCAATCTTCGTCGCCAGCTCGTACACGCCCGATGGTCTACGGCAGGGTCCGGGTTCCAGAATGAGGTATCCAGATTGTCGATGTGCGTACAGGGTTGGTTGACTATGGCTCAAGACGCCTTACTCGGACATTCTTCCACAGCACCGTGCCCTTGTCGCCCTTATGGATCTGTAGACCAAAGAAACCTCTCGGGTACGATCCATCATCGATCCAATGCGAGGCCGGCACACCATTGATCCAAGTCTTGACGACATTTCCTTGAGCTGAAATAGTTACGCGGTTCCACTTGCCCTCTTTGGTCGCTGCACGAGCTGCTTTGTGCTCCTTCAACCAGAGAGGATAGAAATAACCACCACAACTCTGGCCATAGATCCCGCCCGACCAGTGTCTGTCTTGAGAAAAACCCTCCATTTCAAACTGCGGGCCAAAAACTGTGACGGTATCGTTCTTACCTGGCTTCGCCCGCGAGCGAAACATCACTCCGCTGTTGCCATCGACTCTCCACTTCATGTCGCAAGTGAACACGAAATCCGAGAAGTCCGCTTGGTCTGTGCATAGATAAGTACTGTTGGAACCGGGTACACACTTGCCGACGAGCAGACCATCCTGCACTTCAAACGTGCACGTTCCTCCTTTTGGTGTCCAGCCCTGCAAATCTTTACCATTGAACAGTGAGGTAAAACCTTTCGTCAAATCTGGCTCGGCATCCGTGTTGAGTAACATTTTTTCCGGTTGTGGAGCATTCGGCTGCTTGATGTAACGCGCATGCCATTGGTGTTGCTGGGGGTCGAGCTCTCCTGCTGGAGAAAGTTGACTTATGCAACAGAAGAGGACAAACAAGAGATTGAATCGAGTCACTTTGGATGCTCCTTCGAGATTGTCGGTGTAATTTATCGAGTCATGATTTCAGTTTCGACGCAGAACATTCGTGCCCAGGCCGGGTGGCACCCGACGAGACGAGTTCGGAAGCTCTAAAGAATCTGGTTCCGACGCTCAATAGTGGATGCAGCTTGGTTGACTATCATCCATTCAAAACAGCAATCTATCAGCTCACGAGCCGGCAGTGACCTGGACACTTCGTCGATTCCGGCGATGAGGCGATGAAACTTCTCGAAAGCAGCTTTCTTATTGCTTCCAAGAGAGACCTTTATACCGTCAATCTGGACGTATCAAGATTGGGGTCTGCTTGCAAAACCAAGATTTCGGATACTGCATAGAATCAGCTTCCAGTTGGAGTTAACTAGAAACTAAGCGAGCACATAGCGTGCATCCCAGACCCACAAGCGAGTCGACAGAATTGCAACGACTTGACGTAAGTCCATACAGACGTGGCAGTTACATCAGTCGGGGCGACACGATTCGAACGTGCGACCTCCGCGTCCCAAACGCGGCGCTCTAGCCAAGCTGAGCTACGCCCCGATCATAGTAGGGTCCGCTGGACGGACCTTTTACGATCAACAAAGATTTGGCCCGCACAGCGGACCCTACTCTGAATACAAGATAATAGTCGCATGCCTGGCTGGGAACAAGTAGTCAGTATACGCATGTACAAAATACACTGTGCCGCTTGCGGCTTATAGCCGACTGCTGCCAGAACTATGCCACTTCACCCTGAAACGACTCTGCACCTGTCAGCAAGGTTCGCAGGCGATCGAATTCCTCCGCACTGGCAAAGTTGATCGTGATCTTCCCTTTGCCCTTGGCGTTCTGCTTGATATCCACCTTGGTGCCGAGCGCCAGCTTGAACTCTTCTTCCAGGGCCTTTTGCTGGGCACCCGGCTGGAGCTTGGTGGTCTTTGTTTTTCCATCGGCACCAACGACCGAGAGCAAATCGCCATCGGAACCGCGGACGAATTCGCTGACCGCTTGCTCGGTGGCTCTCACAGAGAGCGACTCGCTGGCGATCCGGCGGGCAAACTTGGTTTGCTCCGCTTCATCTCCCAGTGGTAATAAAGCACGACCGTGGCCAGCGGAGATGTCGCCTTTCTCAATGAGGCTCTTCACCTTCTGGGGCAACTCCAAGAGGCGAATCAAGTTGGCGACCGTGGAGCGATCGACGTTCACTCGGGCGGCCAGTTCATCTTGGGTGCAGTGGTACTTGCTGAGGTACTGCTGGAAGGACGCGCCTTTTTCGATCGCGTTAAGATCCTTCCGTTGGATATTTTCCACGATGGCCAGCTCGGCCATCTGGCGATCGTCCACATGGCGAACTTGCACGGGGACGCGTTCCCAACCGGCCATTTGGGCAGCACGCAATCGGCGCTCGCCGGCGATGAGCTGATAACCGCCCTCGGCGGGTCGGACGACTACCGGTGCTAGGAATCCGTGCGTGCGAATGCTGTCGCACAAGTCGGCGATTTCCGCTTCGTCAAAAGTCGTACGCGGCTGATACGGGTTGCGATTCACCGAGCCGACTTCCAGCCATTGTTGGCCATCGTCGCTGCGCGTGAGATCGGGACCTGCACCTTCCGGTGCAGAAGTTTGAATTTCTGCTGAACGGGTCTCTGGTGGCTGATCCGCTTGTGATTCGATACTACTATACTGTTCGCTCGAATCAGCAGCAGTTCTTGGCTCGCTGGTAGCTTGCCCAGTATCGATTTCTTTGCCGCCGTCACTAGGCGTTTCTGGCGCATCAAAAGTGCGTCCCAACAGGGCTTCCAATCCTCGTCCTAGTCGTCGTTGGTTAGACACGTTCCAGCACCTCCTGGCAAAGTTCGACGTACGCTCGAGCACCTCGTGAACGGGGTGCATAATCCATCACGCTGCGCCCGTGACTGGGCGCTTCGCTGACGGCGACGTCTCGTGGTATCACGGTATGAAAAACGATTTCGCCGAAGAACTCTCGCACTTCACGATCGACCTCGGCGGTCAATTCCAATGCCGTGTCGTACATAGTGAGCAAGATCCCTCCAAACTCTAATCGGCTTTCAGGCCTGTCCATCGTTTGTCTGATTATGCCGATCATCTGGGTTAATCCCTCCATGGCGAAATACTCGCACTGAATCGGCATCAACACTTCGCTAGCACTCGAAAGCGCGGTGCGGGTGAGCGGACCTAGCGAAGGTGGGCAATCAATGAGCACCGTGTCGAAAGAGCCCAAGCTGCCCGCCAGATGGGCTGCTAGCATGCGTGAGCGGGTGTCCGACGAATTCGCTAGTGCATCGACATCCTCGAAACTTCGCGCGCCGGGCAGTAGCGAGAGATTCTCTAAGTAGGTGTCGCGAAACGATTCTCGAAGAGGTTTCGTGTCGATCAGGGCGTGGCGTTCGTCTGGCTCGTGCCCGAGTCCTGTAGTGGCGTTGCACTGGGGGTCGAGATCCGCCAGCAGTGTTTTTTGTCCAGCGACAGCTAAGCCGCAAGCGATGTTCAGCGCAGTGGTCGTCTTGCCGACGCCCCCTTTTTGATTCGCAATGCAGATGACGCGGGACATTTTGAGAGCCGAGAGTCTAGGGTCGAGAGACTAGGGGGATGAAACTAGAGCCAAGTAACCAATGGAAAGCGGTATCGTTAGCCGACGAGCTTGCTCGCCGCGCGGTACGCAGTTGCTAGCAGGCCTGCAACTCTGGGCTCGGATTGTACGAGTCGCGACGAATACCCGGAACGCCATTCTGACCGTGATTCTGGTGCTAGCGAGCTATCTTTAGGTAGCGATTCGCATCTTTGATTCTATCCGTTAGAGCCATATGAGTATTTCCCATCCACTTACTGATTCTGAGCGCGAAGTGCTAGCAGAGTATCGCCGTGCGCACCCGCGGAAGATGCCTCCGCAGTATTCGCTGCGCTGGATGTTCATGCTCACGACATGCGTTGCTCTAGCCGCGGCGTTGGCGGCGAGGACGCATGTGTCGCTGGTTGTGGTTTTGGTGATCAGCCTGGCGATGTTCTCCTGGTGCCGTCGGAAGAATCGCGAGCGCAAAACCGTGGAACTGGAAGTTCTCGATCAAGCCGGAAGAATGGCGGCGAAGATGCTAGCGGTTGAAGCAACGGTTGAGAATTCCGATGATCCGCTTGTGCGTAGCCTGTTGGCGAGTTTTAAGGAAGATCACCGCGGGGAGAACTTGCTGGCAGCATGGTTCGGTACGGTGCTCGCGGGGACCGCGTATCCGATCTTCATGGCTGGGCTGGCTGTCCTACAGGGACAGGACTACGGAATTCTGGGTGCTGCATTTTGCGCGGCTATTGGCGGATTCCTGATCACCTCATTCTTGGCGCTCCCGGCTATGGCTGGCGTAGGAGCATTGCTTTACTTCACCGGCTTGCAGGGAACGCGGTTTGCGATTGGCTCGCTCGTTGGCGGGGGGACTGGTCTGCTGGCAATTAGCATCATGACCAAGGAGATGTCACGCCATCCAAGCGAGTTCTACGCCGCCTGCGGCGTAGCCGTTTTGCTGGGCCAACTGGGCGGAGTGTGGGCAGTGCGCCGGGCGAGTAGCCAGAAAACGCAACGCATTCTCAATCCGAATTGCCAGCCCCGGAAGCACCACTTTCGTCTGCGTCAGATGCTCATGCTCACGACGCTGGCGGCCGTTGGCTGTGCGGGGCTTTCTCGCTTGGAGCTCAACGAAGAACAGCTACTGGTGGGATGTGTGAGCGGGGCCTGGCTGATGGGCACTATTTTCATTGAGGCTCGGTGGTCGGTAGTTCGGGGCGAGCGTGAAAATGTGAAATCCCTGAGGACGAAGGCGGTATCATAGGGTTACGGAAGTATCGCCTATGGAATTGCCAAAAATAGAACAGCCTTCGATCAGTGCCGGCGCGTCCTCTCACAGCCCCACTCAAGAGGCACGCGAACTCTTTAGCAAGCCTGATAGAGATCGGCTGCTCCCGGCCGGCGTCGTGGGAATTGCATTGGCAGGCGGGCTTTATCCGCTCGCTTTCGTGACATTGGTGTTTATTCACGATGGTCCTCCCAAGATGAACCAGGGTGTGAACGTGTTTGGGTCGATATTGCTCGGCTGCCTTTTCGGGTTCTTCATTGGATGCCTTTACGCTTTTGTCGTAGGAGGACTCCTGATGATGGTGGCGGTCGTAGCCGCCAAGTTGCTTTCCGCCCAATACGAGAAGCCGTGGTTGGCGTCGGTCCTAGGCGGTTGCGCGGGGCTGATCTGCACAATGCCGCCTATCAGTTACGACGCAAGACCAGAGCCGATAGCGTTTGTCGCAATGAGCATTGCCGTTGTTATGGGACAGATCGGCGGAGCCTGGGGCGCGGAATTGCGTAGAAGGAAACTGTCGATTCAGCTACCTACAAGTGGGGGCTTGGCCCATTTCAGCCTGAAACAGATGCTCATACTCACTGCGGAGTTGAGCGTGCTATTCGCGTTCCTGTCGGCTCTCCAATTCTCGAATCCAACCTACTGGGCGATTTTGACTTGTGGGGTGTGGTTGGCAGCGAGCACAGGAGCTTGGAAGTTATGGAGAACTTATAGAGATAGAAACCTCACGGCGGCCAAGGCCGACGGCTAACGTGAGCGAGTGCAGCTTGGGGATGTGTTGGGTATGTCGGAGCCACTTGTTCCACGTGAAACATCTTACCAAGTCAACTCATTTTACGTGTTTCACGTGAAACACGCAGGTGGTGCAATTCGCTTGGTCGTTTCACGTGAAACGTGCCAAGGGGAAAGGAAGAGAGCGGAAAGGGGACTTGCCAGATTGGACATTCTTTCCGAGAGGTCCGCCTTCCTCCTTCCGCCCTCCCCCCTTGGAGCTACTCCAGCGGATTCAAGACTAGACCGCTGAGCAGCTTCGGATAGAAGAACGTACTCTTGGCAGGCATCCTTTCACCGGCGTTGCTGATCGCGCGGATGTGCTCCAAGGTAGCGGGCATCACGAGAGCACCCAGCTCGAAGCGAGCGCCGCTGCCCTCTTGGCCGGTGAGATCCCGCCCGGCGGTGTCGCCCTCTTTGAGGCCCACGGGAACCTCGTCGAGAGTTCGCACGTACTTCGGAGCGGGGATGTCGGTGGCGCCGAGGAGCGTTTCCACGATTAGCTTGTGCAGGATGCTTACGCCCAAGCCCTGCCAAGCTTCGCACTGGTCGCCGGCCACTTCAGCCATTTTCGCACGACCTGCCTTGGTGAGCCGCACAATCGTCCAGCGTTCATCTTCAGCGGTGTAGAGCGCAAGCGTGGCCTGGTCGTCCTCGATTTCGATTTCGTCCCACAGCTCGATCGCCTCGTCAGGGCCTTCGCCGGCGGGTGAACAGGTGAACGAGTCGCCCAGCTTTTCGATCAGCTGCTTGGCCGTCATGGCACCGATACCGCGGAACAGACGATGAGTGGGAAGCACCAGCATTCCAGGGTCGTTCATCGAGACGCACATCATCAACACGAAATTAGCGGGGTGCTCACTATCAAAACTATCCCCCATTTCTGCCGCCAGTTCATCGCGATAGTTGCAGGCGGTTTCGTAGCGGTGATGACCGTCGGCAATGTAGACTGGTCGGCCCCCCATGGCGGCGGTGACTTCCTGAATGACGCTAACATCGGTCACGGGCCACAAGCTGTGCTTCACGCCGAGGTGGTCGGTCGCCTGCAACGGAGTCACGCCCACGATAGCCGCTTCGAGCAAGTTCTGGGCGACGTTCTCAGGATCTGGGTAGAGTCCAAAAATCTGGCTGAGGTTTGCCTTGCAATGCTTCCACAGCTTCAACCGGTCGGCCTTCGCACCGCCGTGAGTCTCTTCATGGGGATGAATATCGCCCTCGCCGAAACGCTCTAATCGAGTACGACACATAAAGCCACGACGGGTAAATGTTTGTCCGCCTTCTTCGAACTCTTGGTGATAGACGTAGATCGCCGGGTCTGCTTCGGTGAACAGCACCTTCTCGCTCAGCCAGTTCTTGAGGAACTTGGCGGCCCGCGTGTAGCGATTCGACGTGTCGTCGTCGCCCGGCTCATCGCGATTGAGAATCAATCGTACGGAGTTGTTTGGGTGCTTGTTGTACAATTCCTCTTGGAGCTCAGGATCGATCACATCGTAGGGCGGGGCGATTACATCAGAGAGGGAACCGACGTGACCAAGATCGTAACGGATACCGCGGAAGGCTGAGATATTTGGCATATTTCAAAGGGGGAAGGCGAGGGAGGAAGGGGGAATGCAATCGATGTCACTTAGCCCCCCGGCGCGAGCCGTGGGGCTAGGAGCCGTTATCAACGCCATCATAAGGGAAGACTGCGCAAGAAAAGAACCCCCAGCATGCGCCGGAGGCTAGGGGTTTTGGAGAATGCTTTGGGCAGACTCTAGCTGTCGGCACTACTCCGCCGGCCAGCCTTCGAGTTCGAACTTCTTCTGCACGTTAGTCGTGTGCTCGGTGAAGTGGCGGTCCATTTGCTCCAGCAATTTGCGAAGCGTCCAACGGCTGCCGGGTGCTTTTTCGTCGAGGTCGATCCCGTCGAGCAGGTACACGAAACGCTGTACGTACGCATTGGCTCGTTGCATCTGACGGGCCTGTTCCGCGCCGTCCCAGTCGGGATGAGCTGGTAAGTAGTCCTTCGGCATTTGCTTAGGATTAAGATCGATGTGTGAGAGGCGAGGATTGACCGTCGCGTAGATCTGAGAGAAGAACCCCAGCTGTCGCCCCATCATGTGCTCGGGGTTCCAGCGTGGCGTGTGCGTGCCGTTGGGGGGTCGCCAGTTCATCTGCTCGATTGAAAGTTTCGCGAAGACATCCTGCGAAGCTTGGCAGGACTCGTCCATCTTCTTCAGCAAGCCGGCCAGTTCTTCGTTGGGCTGCCAGGGCAGATAGTTGAGCAGGACGATCTTGGTGGCTAGCTCTGCATCGGGTTCAGCGGCAGTGACAGCCAAGGTGTTTCCGACGGGACGAAGGATCTCGTACTTCTTCTCGACCGCTTCGAGGAATGGCTCGATCGGCTCCAAAGGGATCTTCAGTACGTCGGTTTTGTAGTGGACAGGAATCACGTAGCGCGGCTTGACCTGTTCGATGATCGCAGCGGCTTGCTTGCCATCGATCGTGTAGACGCCACCAACCGGAATGATAAGCACGTCGACATTGACGAGCGACTCTAGTTGAGCGTCAGTCAATTGCGTTTGGCCCAGGTCGCTCAAGTGAGCGATCCGGACACCATCAATCTTGATGACGAACATTGCTACCGCGCCACGCTCCGTCCCTTGGGAGGCGTCGTGCCAGGCGGGGATCGGAACCGACACGATGGCAGTCGATGCGATAGGAAGCGTCTTCACGATTTCCGTCTCAAATTGTCGCCACTCAGCGGCTTCCACATTCATTTGGCGAGAAAGAATGCCTGTGCTTTCCTCAGCCGCACCCTGCTCGTCTAACCCGTGAACAACCTTTGGCCCCCCCTTCACAGCATCCACGTTGTTGTGGTCGGAATGCTCATGGGTCACTAGTACCAAGTCCGCGGTGAGGTCGGGTACCTCGTAGCCGATCTTGTCGTTGTACGGATCGATGACCACCGAAAGGTTCTGCCAAGTCTCAACGGAGACCATACCTTGTCCCCACCAACGTACTGCGACGGGCGGGTTCTCGACATAGTTCTTTTCTCTTGCAGAGCAAAACGGGGCGACGAGCAGCAAGAAAGTGATAGCGAGCAGAATGCGTCTCATCGCGACGATCTCCTTGGGTAGTACTTGGGCGGGCCCACCATCATAACACATCCAATTATATTATCGCGCAAGAAACAACCCTCGGCTTGCGCCGAGGGTTGGTCGTTGGTTCGAGTGCTTAGTCAGCACAACTTGGTTCGCAGAGCGGACCCAACTCAATAGCGATAATGTGCGCTCTTGTAAGGACCCTCGACTGGCACGCCAATGTAGTCGGCTTGTTCTTGGGTGAGCTTGGTGAGCTTCACACCGAGCTTGTCGAGATGCAGGCGGGCGACCTCTTCGTCGAGACGCTTGGGCATCAAATAGACTTGGTTCTCGTAGTCACCCGTGCCATCTTCCTGAGAATCTCGCCACAACTCGAGTTGGGCGAGTACTTGGTTGGTGAACGATGTACTCATGACGAAGCTCGGGTGGCCTGTGGCACAGCCGAGATTCACCAGGCGGCCCTTGGCGAGAATCAGGATGCTGTTGCCAGACTCCTTGAACTTGTAACGATCAACCGCACCGACGTTGGAAGGCTTGATCTCGGTGCGTTCGGCACGGCCGGCGGCGACTTCCTTTTCAAGCCAAGCAATGTCGATCTCCGTATCGAAGTGACCGATGTTGCACAGGATGGCGTCGTTGGCCATCTGCTTCATGTGCTCGCCGAGGATGATGTCCTTATTGCCGGTGGTAGTGACAAACAGGCGACCTTCTTGGCAGGCGTCTTCCATGGTGACCACTTCGAAACCTTCCATCGCGGCTTGCAGCGCGTTGATCGGATCGATCTCTGTGACCAGCACGCGGCAGCCGTAACGCTGCAAGCTGTGGGCGCAACCTTTACCGACATCGCCATAGCCACACACAACGGCCACTTTACCGGCGAGCATGACGTCAGTCGCACGCTTGACGCCATCGGCCAGTGATTCGCGACAGCCATAGAGATTGTCGAACTTGCTCTTGGTGGCACTATCGTTCACGTTGATCGCGGGCACAGCTAAGCGACCCTCTTTAGCAAGCACATCCAGACGATGGATGCCGGCAGTGGTCTCTTCGCTGAGACCTTTGATGTTGCCGAGCAGTTCAGGGAACTTGTCGTGCACCATGGCAGTCAGGTCGCCGCCATCGTCGAGAATCATGTTCAGCGGTTCGCCCGAGGGGAACGCGGTGAGCGTTTGCTCGATACACCAATCGAACTCTTCATCGCTCATACCCTTCCAAGCGAACACGGGAATGCCCGCTTTGGCGATCGCGCAGGCGGCGTGATCTTGGGTGCTGAAAATGTTGCAGCTGCTCCAGGTGACTTCGGCGCCCAGCTCGATGAGCGTCTCGATCAGCACAGCCGTCTGGATCGTCATGTGCAGGCAACCGGCGACGCGGGCACCCTTGAGCGGTTTGTCTTTGCCATACTTCTCACGCAAAGCCATCAGGCCTGGCATTTCGTTTTCGGCGATGTCGATCTCTTTGCGACCGAATGCGGCGAGCTGCTCGAATTCTTGATCGCTAACGTCGACGACTTTGTAAGTAAGGCGGGCGGTTTCTGCTTGGGCCACGATGGCACTCCATTCAATAAGGGAAGGCAAGGGGGGAAGGCTCGATAGGCGGGCTCGCCCTCATGACCTCATACGTCGTATGACCTAGAGGTCAGATGACCTCGCATACTTCAAGCAGCGTTGCACTGCCGATTCGGGGCATTCTACTACGACACCGGCCCGAAAATCAACCTCCGAGACTACTTATATACGCACGAAATCTGTCGTGAATACCCTCGGTGACGTTCCCCGATCCAAAGCTGGCAGACTAACTCCCGCTGCGAGCTGCATCTCGAAACGCTTCCTTGGCGGTGTCCACAAATGTCTGCATTTTCTGTTTGTCTTTCCGACCAGGGGCTTTCTCTACGCCGCTAGCGGTATCCACTGCTGCCGGGCGCACCGTGAGGATTGCCTCGTCTACATTGTCGGGACGTAGGCCACCGGCCAGGATGAGTGGGATATCGCCCAGCCAAATCTTGTGGTCGCCCAGTCCGGCCCAATCGACCGTATCACCTGTGCCGCCGTACTCGTCGGTCGAGCGGGCATCCACGAGCACCGCATCGGGCGCACGTCCAGCAGCGCGGCAAGCTGCGATGTCCTCGCCAATTTTGGTAGGGTCGTCGCCTGCGTCGAGCCGTCGCACTCGGATGATGTCGAACTGGGGATCAATCTTGCTGAGAAATCCCGGCGGTTCGTCTCCGTGGAGTTGCACCCAGGCGAGACCGACCGCTTTGGCAATTCGATGAATCTCATCCACGGGAGTATTCACAAACACGCCGACGCGCTGGGCAATGAGATTTCCTTCGTGCACGATCTCGATAGCCCGGTCCACACTTACTACCCGTGGACTGCGATGGTAAAAGTTCAGCCCGATGGCGTCAGCTCCTGCGTTTACGGCTGACTCGGCATCTTCGGGATTGGTGATTCCACAGATTTTTATCTTAAACACGGCTGCGATTTCTCCACTGATTTCTTTTCCAATCCAGGATGGCTTGCCGCATGGTATACATGCGCACACATTCGGCATCACACGAAACTCAGGCATCGGTATGAAGACAGCTTACCCGTCTTGCCGATTCTACACCACGTAGGCGTGTGTGTTTGGTACCCGCCTACAACCGGCCGCCCGCGTAAAGAAAGATTACCCAGGAATAGGACCCGATGACGACTCCCCCTACTGATGACATGGTTGCTGCTGCCCCCGCAGGCGCTCGGCCCTTTCTCTCTGCTCCTTCCGCCCGCCGCTATTTTCCGGCTAGCACCATCGAAGAATCTCGCCAGCGGATCACGCAGAACGTGCAGCGAGGCTCAGGTGTAGCACTAGTCATTTCTGGAGCCGGCCTGGGCAAGTCGATGCTCCTGGAAGTACTAGCCACTCAGTTCTCTACGGAGCGACCGGTCATCACCTTGGCAGGTGCGCAGCTTTGCACGCGACGAGCGTTGTTGCAAATGATTCTCTTTCAACTGGGATTGCCGTTCAAAGATTTGACTGAGGGTGAACTGAGACTGTCGATTCTATCGCACTTGCAATCGCAAGCTGTCGGCTCCGACTCGCAGGACTCAAGAGCTGGTCTCTTGTTACTGGTTGACGAAGCGGAATCGTTGCCAGTGCGTCTATTGGAAGAACTGCGTGTCCTCACCAACGTGGCGCAAGGCGGCGTGTCGCTGGTTGACTTGGTACTCGCCGGTGGGCCGGCGCTGGAAGAGCAACTCGCCGAGCGCGCAATGGAAGCGCTCAGCCAACGACTTTCGGTGCGTTGCTACTTGTCGCCATTCGGGCGCGAGGAAACTTTTCAGTACGTACGCTCGCAGGTTGCTGCTGTGGACGGCGATCCGGCCAAGTTCTTTACGCAAGATGCGCTCGAAGCCTTGTTTGCCGCAACCGATGGTATTCCGCGTTTGATCAATCAACTGGGCGATCAGCTTGCCTTCTCGGCCGAGCAAACGGGCACACTGCCTATTACTGGCCAAATGGTGCAAGCTGCCTGGGCGGAAATACAACAGCTGCCCGCGCCTTGGAACGTGCAGGACGCTCCCCTCGCTACTACCTCAATGAACGCTTCCTCGATTGAAGTTGGTGAACTGAGCGAGGACATTAGCCCAGTTAATCAAACGAT
Organism: Adhaeretor mobilis; assembly: GCF_007741515.1. Lineage (GTDB taxonomy): Bacteria > Planctomycetota > Planctomycetia > Pirellulales > Lacipirellulaceae > Adhaeretor > Adhaeretor mobilis. The sequence goes on along the minus strand of NZ_CP036263.1, from coordinate 1,470,228 downwards.
CTCGCTCGGTTCTGACTTGGACGGCTCCGACGACCATCAATGCGATTCGGCGGATTCAAACGTGTTTGAGTTTGGTGGTGAACTGCCTATTGAGGACCACCCCGAGGCGACGGACGAAGCGTTGCCTGCTTCGATTCCGTTCACTTCGACCAAACCGTCGTTGGAGATATCCACCGACGCTACGATCGATGCGACGGAGCGCCTGCTCGCAGAACTCGGCGAGCTCGGTAGTAGCGACATGCCAGCCGCCTTAACTCCATCTCCACAGCCGGCGGTGATTCGCAACTTAGACGGGGTGGAGGAAAGCGACGATGTGATTGGCGATGTCTTCGGCGATGGTTTCCACGAAGAAGAAATCGTAATCGACCAGTACGCCAATTTCGAGTCCGGCATGCTGGCTTTCGCGCCAGACGTCATGAACTTTATGGATCTCGGTTTCGCGCAAGAGCTCGACTTCTATTCCACGACTACCGACGCGCCTATCGAGACGAAGCCCGTACTCTCGACGCTTACCTTCAATGAAACGGACGACGAATTAGACGCGGAGATCGATCCGGAGATCCAAGAGGAACCTGCCGCGGAGTTGGTGATCGAAGACGAAACTTTGGAAGTCATCGAGCCTACTGAACTCGATGAAGTTGAGGATGAATTCACTACTTTGACTGCCAGCTCAGACGAGGAGGACGAATACTGTTTCGTCGAAGCTGCATTGAGCACTCAGGTTGCACCTGCGATGGCCACCGAAACAGTGCCAACGGACAAGAATAAGCTGTTGATTCTCGAGGACGACGGACGCGGTAGTGCGGAAGTTGTGCCTGGCCGTCAGTTCCGGCGACTGTTTAGTACGCTTGAAGCTGGTAGCTAATAGAAGCTACCCAGGTTCTCTTTGCGCGGCTAAGCCGCAAGCGGATTGATTTACTATACTACCCTGCCCTCTTCCTACTACTCATGTCAACTAGCTTGGTCACCGGCGGCGCGGGTTTCATTGGGTCGCACATTGCGAGCGCTCTGGTGGAGCGCGGTGATCGGGTCCGCGTGCTCGACAACTTCTCGACGGGCCAGCAGTCGAACCTCGCCCACATTGCTGATTCCGTAGAAGTGTTCGACGCGGACATTCTCTCTGAAGACGATCTCGATCGCGCGGTGCGTGGTGTGGATGTCGTGTTCCATGAGGCAGCGCTCGCTTCGGTACCGCGGAGCGTAGCCGAGCCGATGCGATCCTTTCAGCAGTGTGCGACGGGCACCGTGATGGTATTAGACGCCGCACGTCGCGCGGGTGTCGAGCGTGTGGTGTTTGCCGCCAGTAGTGCTTGCTACGGTAACCAATCGACCGCTGCCAAGCGAGAAAGCGACCCGGCGACGCCGCTCTCTCCGTACGCCGCCGGCAAAGTCGCCAGCGAAATGTTTCTCAAAGCGTTCGCCGAAAGCTACGGCATGCAAACCGTCGCGCTGCGCTACTTCAATGTGTTCGGCCCGCGCCAAGATCCCGAGGGAGAATACTCGGCTGTGATCCCGAAGTTCGTCACTCGCATGATCTCCGGCGAGCAGCCCATCGTATTCGGCACGGGCCGCCAATCGCGCGACTTTGTCTACGTGGGCGACGTGGTTGCCGCCAACTTGCTAGCCGCCGAAGCTACGGGCGTCGCCGGTGGTGTGTTCAATGTCGGTTGCGGCCGCCAGACGGATTTGCTGGATCTCATCCAGGCAATCAATAACTCGCTCGGCACGAGTTTGGAACCCATCTTCGAGCCGGCCCGCACCGGCGACGTCATGGAAAGCATGGCCGACATCAGTGCCGCAAGGCGCGATCTTGGCTACGAACCACAGATCGATTTCCAAACAGGGTTAGACCTGAGCATTGAATACTATCGCAACGTGGGATAGGCTTGGGAGATTAGGCTTTAGGTGCTTAGGCTGTAGGCTTTAGGATGGGGTTAGCAAACTGGCCCTCTAGTCTCCAGCCTAATTTCCTATGGCCTAACATTGGTCCGGTAGCTCAGTTGGTTAGAGCAGGGAACTCATAATTCCTTGGTCGGGGGTTCGAGTCCCTCCCGGACTACTCTGAAGTCTTGCAATAAGTCGCACTCAGCTGCAAACACTGGAATTGCAGTGTTGTCGCATGGTACGTGAATTCTGCTTTGCGGCTTATTTCTACTTGGTATGGGGCGTTGTTGCACCGCATTATGCAGCGCCTCAAAATCCTCGGAAGCTCCTTGCCGTCTTGCGGAGGTATGGCGGGAAGAGATAACTGCCGATGGCGACTTTGCACAAGACACTGAGGAGCGGTTCAGCAATCCTGAGGGGCTACCCCACTGGCTCAACGCTTCGACCGGCTCGCGACACAATTCGGATTGCAAGAACTTCGAGAACACCAAGCGTGGGCGGTTCTGTGAGCCGGACGAGGGGCGGGCTGTTGGGTTGTGTGAGGGGTGAGCTAACTAGCATCGACTGTTGAACGACCACACAGATTGCGGCGCAGCACCACGACTCCAGCCATTCCGAGCAAGGCTGCCGCATGCAACAGTTGACTGGCTTCTGGGACGCTGACCATCTCCGCATAAAATGCGCCGTCGAGGCTTTTAATGTCGATAGGCCCCGGATAGCCCTCGTCGCCAATATCTAGATACAGAGTCTGATAAAAGCCAATCTCGTAATCAATTGATTGGCCCGTCGTCGCGTCGAACGCCGGTAACTCACCGTCACCCGTGGGCGTCGCCTCACCCGATGTCACTTCGTGGACAATTGTGCCGGCCGCGGTGTCGTAAATGGTCAGCATCCACTCGGCCAAGGGATCGTCGAAACCGCTGAGGTCGAAAGAGTAGGCAATTACATCTTTCTGAAAGTCGATAACCTCGTTTTTGTAGAGTCCTGGAAACGTCAACGATTCGGCAAACTCGCCATTAGGATCGTCAGCATCAAAATCTGCGTCGTAGCGCTGAGCGGAGAGACTGAAAACCGATGAGACGGATGCTGCCACAAAGGCGTATGGCGGCAATGTGCCCGGGGGCAAGGTATCGCTGTAGGACGACTCGGCTGTAAGACGGGAAGAGGAAAATGCTTCGACCGTGCTCACGGCCGGGTCCCAGTAATTGAAAGAGGGGTCGTACGATGAGGCGTCGACCTCGACCTCGGCTGTAACACGGTATTCAGTTCCGGACGAAGGATGAAAATCTTGCGCTTCCGCGTGCTCCTGCGAGGACCAGCCGTATTCATTGGATGAATAGTAGCCACCGAAATTGTGTTCAAAATTGGCTGAGGCGCTCAAGTCTTGCAATTCAAGCCGCAGAACGTGGACTGATTCGGTGACCAAGTCTGCCTTGGCGGACGGTATGAACGCGAGAGTCCACAGGACTAAGCTACTAAGCAATAAAAAAGCAGAAACTCGCATTGGATCTCCTGGAGTTGGATTCCCGGATCGAGACTAATCATGCCCCATCCCCAAACCACGTTATTATAAGTGAACGGTCGGGTTACGCAAGTTGTAGCCGCCTCTTAGGGAACCTGCCCTGGCCACCTCTAATCGATCGGCGGTGGCATTGGACCAATGGTTCCCTAGACGGTGTCGGATTATGGCGTCAGTAAAGTTACCAGACAACCCGCAGCGAGAATTGATCATCGTGGCGACGTCAATCGCCCCGGCGGTCGCTCTACCCACCGGGGCCATTTCAAGTTGTCAAAGAGCACCCTTGCTGCTCTTACACTCGACGATCCGAGTCGTCGCGCTGCCGTTCCAATTCGGCACCCCACCTATCTCTCGGCATCTCAACTCGCACTTCCTCAACAGCCTAGGCCGACCGTCGCCTAGCTTCTTTCGGCGCCTAGCCAGCTCGAATCTTCTCACAAGCCGCTGCAATTCCCTCCGGCGTTGGGTCACAAACTAACGGCACAGCTCACCGCTACAGACCCCGCAGCAAACTAGGATCTATTCCCTCGGTATCGATGTCCACTTACTCAGGCCGCCCACGTGCCTCGCACCACGCATCCAGCACGCCACGAGCATAGAACAACAGCCGCTTGCCGTCTCGCTTCACATGCGGCTCTAAGGCGTGCCCTCGCGCTTCACGATCGAAGTAGTTAACCGTCATGTCCAGCACGTCGGCCATCGCTTGCTTTGTCAGCCACGCATCGGGCCGGGTCGGTTTCTTGGGGTCTGCCATGTTCCGACTAATCGCTTGCCTTGTTGATGACCTCTAAAAAATTGCATACGTGGAAAAATTTCTCGATCGCTACTGGCGTAGCCCCCACGGAGTACCCTTGGGGAGAACCTAGCATCCCCCCGCCCCCCTTACTCCCCCGACCGAACCATCGCCAGGATACCCGCCTTCACGGCTTCAGGGAGCTCTGCCCAGCGTTGGATTAGCTCGGCCAGCTCGGCATCCACCACACCCGATTGTGCGCCAGGCGCGCCGCATTTTGCGCCGCGTTCCTCAGAAATCGCAGTTTCGCTCGGCACGTTCGTATCGCGTTCGAGTCCCTCCCAGACTACTTTTTGATAGCAGCCGCTGGCTGACTTAGACAGCCCTATGTTTTTTGGTTACTCAATGCCAGCTAACTCGCGAGTTTCTGTCATTGCCGCTTTATGCATGCTGTTCCCATTACGGGTGTCAAACTGGTTGGCGAGCTCACTTGCACTGGATCGGAACCACGCAGCAAGTTCTGTGGTGTCGTAGGTGTGGTCATCTCGGTGGCAGGGCAGGAAGCTGGGGAGTCTGAGTTTTCGCTTGCGTTTGGAGTTGTCGGCCACGGCCTCCAAGGTAATTGCCACCGAGTTCTGGAGTTTGAATAGGCTGTTGAAGTTGGCTAAGATGGCCGGTTTTGTAAGGAATCGATCAATCAACTGCATGGCACGCGGGAGATTCCGGATGCTTACCAAATAGATTAGATGCTCTGCTACATCTCTGGCCAAAGCGGGCAGGCCAGAAATCTTGCGAATCCCTTCTCGATGCGTTTGCTCGAGCTCATCACTGCGACGCAGACGCATCAATGGCTGAATGATTGTGGCATAAGTACGATGGGGCACTTCCGTGCATCCGGAAAGCTCGCCCGAAATCAATAACTTTGCCAGTCGAACCGCCTCAGCGTCTTTTTGCAAAGTCGCGTGGTAAGTGACCTCATTGTCGAGCTCGCAAGCGTGACAATCGGCAAGTCCGTCACGCGGCAACAAGTGCCATTGGGTGTAGTAGGTTGCGGCCTCCTCATGGTCTCCGAAATCAAGACGATTAAGGCACTGCAGGTAATTGATGGTGTGCGCGTTGTAGCCTGCATCAATTAACCTCGATTCTAGTTGGTCTTCCATCTGCACTATTTGCGCACGACTAATTCCAGGGTTATTCGGCAGTGCCCGGAGCACCCATTTGAATCTCCAGAGGAGTGTATCGTAATCGAAGTGCGCGTCTGAGCTAGCCATTTTACGGTCGTAGTAGGCTAAGCACCATGCAAAAGCGACCACGGATCGATCGCCAAGGCCAGACCAATTGGCGGCGTCCACCAATTCAATATGGGCCTGGTAGCTCAAATCCTCGCTGCCGGAGAGATCGGCAAGTCGGACAGCCTCCTCAACGAGAGCTACCCGCTCGGGTCCGTAAGGAAGATCAGCAGCATGATCTAGAAGTTGGTAAACATCCGATTCACTCATGCTCACGACCTTCACTTTCCTGAGAGCCCTTCAGCGCATACTCGATAAGACCTAACACGCCCTGGCCCAATAAGGACGACTCCTTGGGGCCCAGTGGGAAGTGCCCAAGGAGCAGCGACTGGATGTACAACATTTCGACCGCGCGTCCGACGAGATTTTTGTCAGAAATTTCTGCAAGTCTTTTGATGAGAGGGTTGTTGTAGTTGAGCGTTAGCTGTGCGTAGGCTGAGGCAGTGGCGTTCTCAGCCACGTTGCCGAGGATGCTTGACCAAAGTTGGTTGGTTTCTTCTTGTGTTTGTTCAATGGAACGCAGGAAGGTTGATGCATCGTTGGCAGTATAGAGCGTGGGTAGTTCAGTAGGACTGAACTTTTGAACCTGAGCGGAGCAGCGGTAGGGCTGCAGAACGAGATCTGCCAATCTCGCAAGGTCGTGAGTTCCATCTCGTTCTTCCAGCGAAAGAGGCTCGAAGGCATCCACGAGTTGTTCGATGTCCACCTGTTCACAGCGACGCTCGGGGAACGCAACAGGCAGCTTTTCCAACAGCTCAGAGTCGTAGGTAAAGCCTGCATTGATGACACAAAAACCCTGCGCCGCCGCCACACTAGAGATTTGTCGGAATTGATCGTAAGTCGGTGAGAATCGAATGAGCGGATCCGTTCTCAAGCATTCGTTGAGTGTCATCCGACCGAGCGAAGTCTCGAATGGGAGCCAACCAATGACAATTCGATAAAAGTCATCGTCATCAACGGCCAGAGCTTTAATGGGCAGGTGGTGAATGGCAAGAATAGCGTCAAGCTTGGCGCGTTCGTACTTCGCCAGTTGCAGAAGATAGCCTCTGATGCATTCGCCGAGCGTTTCCCGTGCTTCGCTGAGTTGCTGATTCTCCAGGAATGATTCACGTGAAGCGGTTGGCTTCAGGCTGGTCGTGTTTACGACGCACCGCACGAAGAACGCCCAAGAAGGAAGTAACTCGTCGATACTTTCCGAAACTAACATTCCTTTGAGGTAGACGCGATGAGCTTGCTTGGCAGGGGCGCTTGCGGCCCTTGGCGAGAGGTAGGCAACGCCTTCAACTCCACCCGCTTCGCTGCTGATGGGAAATACGTCGAGGAAGTCCGTGCCCAGCGTTTCGCGGCCATACTGCAACCACCGTTCCCGCTGCTCTTGGGCGTTAAGGGAAGATGGCAGGCCCCAAGGGGGTTCCTCATTGATCAATTCCTGGCTGCTTCCGGAAGTGACAATAATCGGAGTTGGCAAGTGGGCTCCAAAACGCCGAGCTGCTGCGAGAAAGTTTTCTGGAGAAAAAAGCTCAGAGGCATCCTCCCTTGAACGAAGGAAAACTTGCGTCCCCGGCTCAAGTTCGATATCCAAAGTGCGTAGCGTATAGCTGCCATCCGCCCGCCCACGCCACTCTACAGCAGGGGCATTTTCGTTAACTGACTTGGTAACGACAGCGATTTCGTCAGAGACGACAAATGCGGAGAGAAGCCCAATGCCAAATTGTCCCAGGTAGTCTTCTGCTTCGAGGACGCCCTGCTTGGAAGAATTGCCAATGGTCGCCAGGAACTCGCGAACTTCGCTCTCGCTCAATCCGATGCCATTGTCTTGAATTGTGAGCGTCGCGGGGCCTCCTTTTTGCCCCGAGGCTATTTCGATGCGTACTTCGCCTTGATGGTTGCGCTCATGGGTCTGTCTGGCGGTGATCGCATCATGCGCGTTCTGAAGCAATTCGCGAACGAACACCTGTGGCGTACTGTAGAGATGGTCCGACAAGAGGGCGATCATGCCCCGCAAGTTGACTTGAAACTTGTTTTCTGCCACTTCAATCTTCCGATCACAAAAAAAACGAATCGGGTAATCACAATTCCCTTGATTACAATTTATCGAGCACATCGGCGATTGCAATCACAGTTGCACATGGCCGAAACAATTTGTCCTTGGGTCACTAGCATCCCCAGCTGCCGAATAGATTTCAGCTACGCGACAAATCAGTCGGCCAGAGGAATAACCCCGAGGTGCTAATCTCCTGCCTCAATCGACTCATCGTCTCCAAACGCCAATTGGGGTACAATTGCGAGATTGTTCGTGCATCGACTTTCTCTCTTGCTTGGAAACCCAAATGACATGGTAGCTCATACACCCAATCGCCAACGACTACTTGCCTTTTTGATTCTCGGTCTTTGCTATTTCCCCGAGGTAACTGTTGCTGAGACTTTGGAAGCCCGTGGCGATCTGCAATGGCGGCGTGGCAATATGCACACCCACTCGCATTGGAGCGACGGGGACGACTACCTGGAGATGATCGGGCTATGGTATCGCGAGCGCGGGTACGACTTTCTTGTGTTTTCAGACCATAACGTGCTGGCCAATCGTGAGCGTTGGATTGATGTCGAGAAGAGCAAGGGTGGGATGGTGGCGTTTGAGAAGTTGAAGGCACGCTTTCCGGAGCAAACGAAGACTCGTCGCATCGCCAATGAGACAAGAGCCGAAGAGCAAACCGGCGAGAGCGAGAAGCCTCCTGAAAGGCTTCAAGTACGTCTGAGTACCTTCGCTGATGTGAGCAAGCGTCTGAACCAACCGGGCGAGTATCTGTTGATTCAAGGTGAAGAGATTAGCGATCACTTTGAGAAGCTCCCAATTCATATGAACGTAAGCAACGTTGCCGAGCTGATCGAGCCGGCCGGCGGTCGTAGCGTGTTGGAAGCCATGCAGGCGAATGTACGAGCGGCATACGAGCAACGACGGGCCACCGGGCAGCCGATGATTATTCATCTGAATCACCCGAACTATGGTTACGCGGTCACAGCTGAAGACTTGGCACGCGTTGTGGGTGAACAGTTTTTTGAAGTGTATAACGGCCACCCGGGAGTGAATAACTCAGGCGACAAACAGCACGCGAATGTGGAACGACTATGGGACATCGTGCTGACATTGCGGCTTGATCAGTTGAAACTGCCCCTGATGTACGGCTTGGCGACCGACGATGGCCACGAGTATCACCACGTGCCGAGTCGTCGGAGTGAACCGGGGCGAGGCTGGGTCATGGTGCTATCGGAAGAGCTCACAGCAGAGACGCTCATTGAATCGCTTGAGGCAGGGAGGTTCTATGCGTCGTCGGGCGTGACTCTTCAACGTGTCGAAACCACGGAAAAGACTTTTGCCGTCGAAGTTGATGCTGTTGAGGGCGAGAACTATACAATTGACTTCATCGGTACGCGCATGGGCTACGATGCGGCGAGCAAACCGGTTGTTGATGCGGAAGGTAAAGAAATTCACGCAACCCACAAATACAGTGACGAGGTGGGGGAAACGTTAGCCAGTATTGAAGGAACGAGCGCGGAGTACGAATTCCACGGGGATGAGATCTACGTGCGTGCGCGGGTGACTTCCAGCAAGCTTCATTCGAACCCGTCTGAAATTGGCGATTTCGAGCAGGCCTGGTGCCAGCCGGTGATCGGGCCTGCGGCAGCCAAAGTAGACGAGTAAAACTCGCATTACGCAAACGTCTGGGCGGAGGCGCGCTCCCAGTCTTTCTGCCAGGGTTGGGGAACTTCGTTTCCGTGGAGTTGCCCCTCCTCCAGGAATTCATAGAGGTCTGCCAGGGAACAGACATTGGTCCTGTCGATACGCCGGAAGAGCATCTCTGGAGTTACATCGCGCGTAGTTCTTGCTCCCATTGCGTGAAGCATTTCGCGTAAACTCTCGATGGTGCGCGCATGAAAGCGGCGGACCCGTTCTCCCTTGTCGGTTGGGTCTAAGCCGCGGAAGAGCCCCGCCTGCTGGGTAGCTATTCCCGTCGGACAATGTCCGCTGTCGCAGCGCAGCGCTTGAATGCAGCCGAGCGCAAACATCATTCCTCGGGCGCTGTTGCAGGCGTCGATGCCTAACGCAAAGGCGCGGACCATATCGAAGCCCGTGAGAATTTTCCCGCTGCCGATTAGGGTGATCTTATCGCGTAGGCCGCTGCCGACGAGCGCATTGTGGGCGAACAGCCAGCCATCTTGAGCGGGCATGCCCACGCTGTTAGAAAATTCGATGGGTGCGGCGCCGGTGCCTCCTTCGCCCCCATCAACGGTAATGAAGTCGGGCATGATCTGTGTCTCCAGCATGGCTTTGCACACGGCTAGGAACTCAGATCGCTTTCCCATGCAGAGCTTGAAACCAACCGGGCGGCCGTCGGCCAATTCGCGTAGCGTCGCCACAAAGTGCAACATCTCGATCGGGGTCTTGAATGCGCTATGTCGCGGCGGCGACACAACGGTTTTACCCACGGGTACGCCGCGGATCGATGCGATCTCTGGCGAGACTTTTTCACCCGGCAGGACACCGCCATGGCCCGGCTTGGCACCTTGCGAGAGTTTGAGCTCGACCATCTTTACGCTTTCAGCCGCGACGGTTTCTCGGTACTTTCCGCTATCGAAACCGCCATCGTCGGCTCGACAGCCAAAATAACCGGTACCTATCTGCCAAATAAGATCGCCGCCAGCCTCAAGATGATACGGGCTGATTCCACCCTCGCCGGTGTTGTGGGCAAACTTCCCCAGACTGGCACCCCGGTTGAGCGCACGAATTGCCGTGGGCGAAAGCGAGCCGAACGACATGGCAGAGATATTCAGCAGCGACGACTCGTAAGGCCGCTTGCAGTCTGGCCCACCAATCGCGATGAGGGGCTGCTCGCCATCGAGGAGGACACCATCGTCTTTCTCTTCCTGCGTGCGATCGTCGGGACACTCCGTACAGGCGAGTGAATGAGCTGCCCACTCGTAGCCAGTATTATAGACATTGTGTTCCGTGCCAAAGGGCTTGGTCTCCAGTTGGCCTTTGGCACGTTGGTAAACTACTGCTCGAAGTTCCCGAGCAATCGGATGGGGCGCAATGTTTGTTTCGATGAAGTATTGCTGGATCTCCGGACGTATCTTCTCCATCAAATAGCGTCCGTGGCCGAGCACCGGGAAATTTCGCAAGATCGTATGATCGCGCTGTAGCACATCGTAGATTCCAACTCCGATCACCGGAACCAAGACAACCAGTGACCACAGCCCGGTCGGCCAGAAGAGCGCGAAGAGGACTTGCACCCCAAGGGTGAGGGCAACAAAACCATAGAACCAAGGGCGTAACAAGAGGAACCTCCTTAAGGCGTAGCACCGCAGCGGAGCAGTCGTCCTCAGAATAACAGATTGCTGGACAAGGTCACTGTGATTGGCTTCACCTTAGGGACTTCATTCCGCAACGACCTGATGTTCCTGCTCGCCCAAGCCTTCCACCCCAAGCCGAACGATTTGCCCTGGCTGGAGATACCCAGGCGGATCCATCCCCATGCCGACTCCCGGGGGTGTACCCGTGGAAATAATGTCGCCCGGGTGGAGCGACATGAAGCGGCTAAGATAGCTAACAATAAACGCGACGGGAAACATCATGTGCTTAGTGGAACTGTCTTGACGACGCTGGCCGTCGACTTCGAGCCAAAGGCTCAAGTTTTGCGGATCGGGTATTTCGTCTTTCGTGACTAACCAAGGGCCAAGCGGTGCAAACGTGTCGCAGCTCTTGCCTTTCACCCATTGGCCCGAGTGTTCTTTCTGAAAAGCGCGTTCGGAGAGGTCGTTCATCACGCAATAGCCGGCAACGTAGTCGAGAGCGTCTGCTTCGGTGACATACTTCGCGTGTTGGCCAATGACGAAGGCTAGTTCGACCTCGTAGTCGGTTTTCTCCGAGCCGCGCGGAATTACTACATCGTCGTTGGGTCCGCTGATGGCACTGGTGGCCTTCATGAAAATAGTTGGCTCGGGCGGCACCACGGAGCCGCTCTCGGCGGCATGGTCCTTGTAGTTCAGACCGATACAAACAATCTTGCCGGTGCCGGTGATACAGGGGCCGAGGCGTTGACCTTCGACTGCCGGTAATTTGCTCGTGTCGAGTTTTGTTAAGCGAGCAAGCGAATCCGGATGCAATGCCTCGCCGGCTAGATCTTCTATCTCGTTTGCGAGAGAGCGAATTGTTCCTGTGTCGTCGAGCAGGCCGGGCATTTTGTTGCCGGGCGAGCCGTAGCGAAGAAGCTTCATGTCACTTTTGCTCCAGGTAGTTGATGAGTCAGCTACGAATTTGAGTTATTGCTTACTTGTTCCTGAAGGGCCTGAATAAACGACACTCCCTGCTGCTCAAGTCTCGCTTCGAGTTTCTCAGTGCAATCGCAATTGCCACACGCCCAAGGTTCGGTGCCGTTATCGTCGCGACAGTTTCCTCTCGCGTGGGCATCCTTGATCTGTACGATATCGAAAAATTTCTCCCAGTAAGGTAGTTCTTCATTGAGAGGCTCCGCGCAATAGCAGACCTCCACCCATCGGGCTGCGGAGTCCTCGCTAAGGCGTGCTTGTCGCATGTTGCGCAGATACTCTCCGCCAGCGACCGAGCCGGCCCCTAAACTGCCGTCATCAATCGCTTTCAGCAAGGCTTGCTCCTTACCTGGTTTCACAAGTGCTTTCACGAGGTAACGCATGGTGATTGCTCTAAACTCTCCTGCAAAACTACCCGAGGTCTGACTCATTTCGGCTCAGGTCAACGCCTACCGGTTCAGGAGATTTCTTCTTCGCGATTGCCCCACAGGCAATGATCAACTGAAAAACGCCCTGACCCGGTAAACACAAGCACCACGTAAACAGCTAAGTAGAGAGCGGCTTTTTCCTTCACCTGCCAAGGATCGGCGCCGTGAACCATGAACAGGGCAACGATCATTGTGAACGCGAGCGGAATCGCCGCGAGTCGAGTACCTAGCCCAAGGATGAGCAAGATGGAGCAACCGACTTCCGCCCCAACCGCTGCGACGAGACTTAACTGACTGCCCATGCCCAAGGGATCGGGGAATTTATCCGCCATCTGGCTAAACCCCATGAGCTTCGGCCAGCCATGCACGAGCATGAAGCAACCAAAGGAGACGCGAAGGACAAGGAGCCCGAAGGACGTGGCGGGCTCTCTTGAATGCAGGAGCTTGCTGAGCATGGTAATTTCCGAGTTAGTGGGTGTTGGGGTTCTGTGCGAACTAATTCTTGTTTAGCCAGGGACTCAAGAGGTTCGTCAGCCAGGGCATTACCAACCATGCTAACGTAATCACCACCAGCGATACCACCACTCCGGTGACAACGAGGGGATGCAACATCGTCAAGTACGGCCCGGCTAGCCTGGACCATAGCACCACGACCGGGAACACTGCCAGCCAGGTGACGATCGCCATCTTCCATCGTGGCGGTGGGTTGTTGCCGCCTCGGAAAAATGCCTCTAATCCGTGCAAGGGACGCGTCACTGCTTCCCCTTCCACAAGATGTTCCGTCTCGGCCTTGTACTGCTGAAATAATTCCGAGGCGTAGAATTTACGACTATGCTCCTCGCTTTGGAATGAGCGAAGAATGCCATACTCGTGGTCGCCACTACCGGGAACAGGACGAATCAAATGAACGCCGGTGGTGCCGGGGAAGTTGAGCGAGCGCCGGATGAATTGCACGAGCGCTTCATCAAGTTCAGCCACCTTGCCCTCTTTTACCTTGACGGTAATCGCGCAGTGATAGCCTCCCTGATCCATCGCTTTGGTCGCGGCACTCATGCTATTTACTTATTCTGCTTTCCTATCAGGGTACTGGTAGCCCTGAGGTACTGGCTGTAATTGAATCACTGCTTATGGTCCATTGAGCTGGATTGACTTATACCGCGAGCAGCCTCACACTGCAATCATCGACGCATTCGTCTTTGAGATATCACACCCTCACTTCAGAGAATACTATCGTGACTAAAATTCTAGCATTTGCCGGTAGCGCGCGGCGCGAATCGTGCAACAAGCAGCTCGTGAAGTTTGCTGCTGAGCGAGCGCGGCAACAGGGGGCAGACGTCACACTCATCGATTTGCGCGACTTCGAAATGCCGCTGTATCACGGTGACTTGGAAGAAAGCGAGGGGCAACCCGAGGCGGCGACGCGGCTATTCGACTTGATGAAGCAACACAAGGGATATTTGATCGCCTGCCCCGAGTACAACAGCTCGATCACACCTTTGCTGAAGAACACCATCGACTGGCTCTCACGACCAAGGGAAGGCGAGCCCCACATGGCGGCCTTTGCAGGCAAAGTGGCAGCCCTGCTAAGCGCATCGCCGGGCGGTTTGGGTGGAATACGTGGATTGGTTACCGTGCGTTCGATTTTAGGTAACATCGGAGTTCACGTAGTACCCAAGCAGTTTGCGCTTTCGGGGGCCAACGACGCCTTCGATGAAAGCGGAACTCTTAAGGACGACAAGGCAGTGAAGCAAGTCGATGGCGTCGTGAAGCAACTTGTGATAACGACGGCGAAACTTGGGGAGTCCTAAACGGCGACGCCTTTAGGCTTCTTCCAATTCGGAGTGAGATTTCAGCACGAGTGAACCATCGTCTTGCTCTAGCAAGTAAGCTGGGTTCTCTTGCGTGGCGTTGCGAGTGACTTTGGTTCCTTTGATCTGGCAGGTAATCCGCTCAGTGAACTTCTCCTCGACTCTTGCGTGGCCGTAGCCATTGCCCCACTTCCATTTGACTTTGGTGCCTTGTGAGAAACTCTCAGCCATGGTGACCTCCGCTTTGAATTGGTCAAGTACGGCTGAACCGGACCCCTTTAATAATCAGTTGACAGGCGTTGCTGCCAATTACATCTGGTTCATACCGCCATCGACAGTCAGTTCCGCTCCTGTAATGTAGGAAGCATCTGTTGAGAGCAAGAATACTGCGGCTGAAGCAATTTCTTCAGGTTCGCCAAAGCGCCCGAGCGGCACTTGAGATTTGATTTGCTCTGTCATTTGTTCCTGCTGTTGGTCGTCCATTCCCGTGCGATCAAAGAAGTCGCTGCCTATCGGCCCAGGGCTGACAGCATTGACACGGATTTTGCGCGGAGCGAGCTCTCGAGCCAGCACTCGCGTGATAGTACGCATGGCACCTTTGGTGGAGTTGTATAGCACGCCCCCTTCCATGCCGAGGTCTTGAGCCACTGAGGTATTCAGCAACAGGGCACCGCCTTCTTTGACCAAAGGAGAGAGCACTTTAGCATGCAAGATGGGTCCGCGAACATTGACGCCATATTGCTGATCAAACTGCTCGGCAGTGACCTCGGTATGGGGTACGAACATACCGTAACCTGCATTCAGAAATACGCCGTCGAGTTGGCCAAAGTGTTCTTTCGCAGCAGCAGCAAGCTCTTCAGCGGCAGCCGGATCGCCCGCATCGTTTTTCAAGGCGATTAGGCCTTCGATTTCCTTGACTGCCGTGTCGAGTTTATCTTGATTTGTACCGGTCACGAGCACGCGTCCCCCTTCTTCGGTGATGCGTTTAGCGGTGGCTTTGCCAATGCCGCCTGAGCCTCCGGTAATAACGAAACACTTGTTTGTGAATTGTGCCATAATTTCATAGCCTTTTATCTGTTAGAATAGGTGCGGTGCTCGGTATTACTATTGCAGGTTCTGCATGACAGACAAGGTCTTGACACTATGCCGAGAATCATCACGCTGCTGATAGAGGCTTACGAGCGTTGGTCGAAAGATGGCGGCCCGCTGCTGGCCGCAGGCGTCGCGTATTGGGTGGCGCTTTCATTGATACCAGTGATGGTACTACTGGTGTCCGGGCTTGGATTTTTCTTCGGTGGCACAGATGTTGGACGTGACGCAGAGGCAAAGGTCATGCAGGCGGTCTCTGAGCAACTCTCGCCGCAGTTGGCGAGGCAAGTTCAAAGTGTTTTCGCAGAGGTTCGCGATAAGGCACCTCTCAGTGGACCGATTGGGTTGGTTTCTCTATTTATTGCTGGGCTCGCGATGTTCTCGCAGTTTGATCATGCGTTTGATCGAATCTGGAGTATTGAGCCAAAAAGCGATCGTGGGCTGTGGCACTCGGTGGTGCTGTCATTGAAGAATCGACTTGCGGCATTCTTGATGCTACTAGCCCTAGGGGCACTCGTAATCGTCGTGTTTCTCTCTGGTGCAGCGCTATCTACGGTCAAACGAGTTACTGGCGATTGGATTCCCTACAGTGAGCAGGCAATGTGGCTAGTTGAACTGGGTTCTACAGCCCTGTTGAATGTCTTGGCGTTTACGCTTATTTATCGACTGATCCCAAAAGTTTTTGTCCGTTGGACGGATGCTCTAGCGGGTGGCCTATTCGCAGCGGTTGCCTGGGAGGCGGGGCGGCAGGCTCTTTCGCACTTTGTCATTGCTGGGCACTACACCAGTGCCTATGGCCTGCTCGGTACGTTTATGGCGGTTATGCTGTGGGCCTACTACGCGGTGAGCGTGCTTTTCTTTGGAGCGGAGTTCGTTCAGGCTGTTCGAGCAAGTCGACTTGAGCCGGTGCGTGCGACGGAATCGCAATAAATAATTTCATTTTTTGGCCGCCCACCACTAGCTCTCGCAGGCACTTCTAACTTCAACGACTGCTTGGTTGCAAGGCGATTTGAAGTCCGTAACAATATGGATCTTTGCTTTGTCTTCTACTTTCGATTCAAGGACCTTCGTCGATGTCGACTTCCGACCCAACTAGCGTAGCCAGTGGCCAAATTGCCAGTGGTAATATTGATAGTGTCATGCATGAAAATCGGTTGTTTCCGCCACCGGCTGATTTCGCGGCCAACGCTTGTCTCAAGTCGATGGAAGACTACCAAAGTATGTGGGACGAGGCGGCAGCCGACCCACAAGCGTTCTGGGCCGACTTGGCAAAGAAGGAATTGCACTGGTTCGAACCTTTCAAAGAAACGTTCGCCTGGAATGAAGAGTCGTGCGTAGCAGAGTGGTTCTCAGGCGGTAAGACTAACGCTGCGTACAACTGCCTGGATCGCAATATCGATCAGGGCCACGGCGACCGGACCGCGATCCTCTGGGAAGGCGAACCAGGCGACACGCGCACGCTTACTTACAATCAGCTGCAAAAGGAAGTTTGTCGATTTGCCAATGTGCTCAAAGGCGTGGGCGTCGAGCAAGGCGATGTCGTTTCCATCTACATGCCAATGACACCGGAGCTGCCGATCGCGATGCTGGCGTGCGCGCGGATTGGGGCGATTCACTCGGTAATATTCGCAGGCTTCTCCGCTGAGGCGATTGCCGATCGCAATAACGATGCCAAGGCAAAAGTGCAACTGACCTCCGACGGCGCGTGGCGGCGCGGAAAAGTACTAAAGCTTAAAGAGACTGTCGATGAAGCACTTGCGAAGTCGCCTACAGTCGAAACTTGCATCGTACTAAATCGTGTTGGAGAAGAAGTCGAAATGCAGGAAGGGCGCGACCATTGGTGGGGCGATCTTGTTGAGAAAGCCTCCGACGATTGCTCAGCGACACCACTGGATAGCGAGACGCCATTATTCATCCTTTACACAAGCGGCTCAACGGGAAAGCCGAAGGGAATCCTGCACACCACCGCTGGCTACAATCTCTTCGCCAAGAAAAGCTTCCAGTGGGTCTTCGATCACAAGGCCGAGGATGTGTTTTGGTGCACGGCCGATTGCGGTTGGGTGACCGGGCATAGTTACTTGGTTTACGGCCCCTTAGCCGCCGGTGCGACTTGTGTGATGTACGAAGGCGCACCGAACTTTCCCGATGAGGCCCGCTTCTGGGAGATCGTTGAGAAGTACCAAGTGACCACGTTCTACACCGCTCCAACCGCTATCAGGGCGTTTATCAAGTGGGGCGACGAGCATGTCGAGAAGCATGATCTTTCGAGTCTGCGTTTGCTCGGTACCGTTGGCGAGGGGATCAATCCCGAAGCATGGATGTGGTACCACAAAAAAATCGGCAACCAGCAGTGCCCAATCGTCGATACGTGGTGGCAAACCGAGACCGGCGGCATCATGATGAGCCCACTGCCGGGAGCAATCCCCACGAAGCCGGGCAGTTGCACGAAACCATTGCCGGGCATCATTCCGAAAATCGTCGATGAAAGCGGCAACGAAGTGGACGAAAACCAAGGTGGCTGGCTGACGATTGCCGAGCCTTGGCCGGGCATGCTTCGCGGTATTTGGAACGACATGGATCGTTACAAGGAAGTCTACTGGGAAAAGGTGCCAGGCAAGTATCTCGCCGGCGACAATGCGCGTTACGATGAGGATGGCTACTACTGGATCATGGGCCGAATCGACGATGTGCTGAATGTCTCGGGGCATCGCTTGAGTACGATCGAGATCGAAAGTGCCTTGGTAAGCCACCCCAAAGTGGCCGAAGCTGCTGCGGTGGGCCGCCCGCATGACCTCAAGGGCGAAGCGGTCGCGGTGTTCGTATCTGTGACCGATGCCGAGCCGAACGAGGCACTGCGTGACGAACTGAAGCAACATGTGCGCAAGGAAATCGGTGCGCTCGCTCAGCCGGATGACATTCGCTTCACTGCTTCGCTACCGAAAACGCGCAGTGGTAAGATCATGCGCCGGCTGCTCAAAGATATCGCTGCCGGGAAAGAAATCGTGGGGGATACTACGACGCTAGAAGACTATGAGGCGCTGGCGAAATTGCGGGATGAGGATTGAAGCTCGGTGAGCAAACTACTCGAATCCTAGGAATCACTCCATTTGACTGGAGCAAGAGGTTTGCTGACCAAATGCCTCCGAATACGTCGTGGGGATTTGTTGCTAGCCACTTATTTCTTCCGACAATATCCGCTGCGCCGCGAGTTCTGGCGAAAGCACCACCGACTCGGGCCAGCACTCTTCCGGCGATGAGGCAAACACTTTGTCGCGGAGCGCGGCGTAGAGAAACGTCGAAGTGATCGGCACGCCGAATACGATCCCGAGCACCACGGCAATCTCCGCCCCGGGTGCAAGCATCACGGCCAGCGGGAAGAGCAAGAGCGGCAAGGTGACAGTGAGTACGATAAGGGCCGTCGCCAGAATCGCGCGGCCGCGATTGTCGTGTCTCCAGAGTGGGTGCGGCCATTCGGGCGGCCAGAGATTTTCGCGGCGAGAGCGATGCAAGTCGTGATGGATCCACATGCGCAAGCTCCCCGAAAGTGAAAAAGCGACGGCAACACCCACGACGATCACAAGAATGCCTGATGCGCCCATGCCCACGGCCAGGGCGAACGCCATCTGGCGCACCAGTACTTCGTTGGGGTCCTCATGCGCGGATGCGAACATGGCCCAAAGAATTCCAATGACGAACACGGCGAGCACGGGAACAATTGCCGTCTTCCAGATTCCTGAGCTGAGATAGAACCAAAATCCGGCTTTCGCGCGACGCGGATGAGGATCCGTACGGCGCAGCCAGATGGCCGTGCGGAAATCTTGCCAGCCGAACCGCAGGCAGGCAATGAACAGGGCGAGGGTGGCATTGGCCGTCAGCTCGAACAGCAACCACCCCAGCGCCAGCAACATCGGCAGCACTAACTGTTGTGGCCAAGTTGGCTCTGTGGGCTCCCAGGCACCCCACGGCTGCAGTCCTTCCGTGCGGCCTTGCGTGTCTGCTCGGCGGGTTTGTTCCTCGCTGTCCATCACGCATGATTATATGCGTTGGTAGTTGGCAAGGGGCAGTAGGCAGGGGCCAGTTTCAGCTTTTTGTCGTTCTAGGTAGAGCTAATTCTGCCCAATCGAAACTCTATGGCGAGAAGCGAACCCGGAGGACTAGTGCTAGGGACACTATTCGGCCAGAGCTTCTTCTGCAGCAGCTTCTGCCATTTCGAGGACGAACTCGGCGTCCATTTCGATATCGTCGGCTGTGGCTGCGTCGTAGCCATCAACAAGCTGCTCTGCCGCCTCAAGATTACTGGTGAAGGGACTCAGGCTCACGGGACGATCTCCAAAGCTGATGCCTAAGGCACGAGCTGCTTGTACAGCAGAGCCTTCGGGATTGACCGTGCGAAGCCGGTTCACAGCGGCCATAATCGGAACGCTATCGATTTCTGGCGGGTTGTAGCAAACCATGTGGCCGAACTTTTCTTCCACCACCAATCTCACAGCATGAGCCCCGTATTGCGTGGCGAGCACGCGATCGAATGTCGTGGGAGAACCGCCCCGTTGCAGATGGCCAAGCACAGCGACTCGGGTTTCGCGATGGAGGCGATGCTCAATCTCTGCAGCAACGACCTGACCAATTCCACCTAAGCGGGCCTGAGCACCAGCTTGTGCTTCGCCGACGTGACCACCACTAGGTAGCTCAGCTCCCTCCGCTACTACGACTAGAGAGAAGCGTTCGCCGCGACTTTCGCGATCGAGAATCTTGTGGCAGACATCTTCGTAGGTCCAATCGAGCTCAGGAATCAGAATCACATTCGCACTTCCGGCGATACCAGCGTGCAAGGCAATCCAACCGGCGTGGCGACCCATGACTTCCAAGACCATGATGCGTTCGTGGCTAGCAGCGGTCGTGTGCAGGCGGTCGAGTGCCTCGGTCGCACAGGCAATCGCGCTATCGAAGCCGAAGGTGAATGCTGTCGCCGAAAGATCGTTGTCGATCGTCTTCGGTACGCCCACCACAGGAATGCCGTACTCATGAAATTGCTGAGCCACAGCCAACGAGCCATCGCCACCCACGCACACCAAACCTTGGATGCCGAGTTGGTCGATGGTGGTCTTTACACCGGCGAGCAGTTCGGGATCAAGCTCGACGCGATCGTCCACGCCCACGGTCGCAGCGAATCGTCCTTTGTTCGTCGAACCAAGAATCGTGCCCCCCTCGTTGAGGATGCCCGTGGTGTTCTTGCAAGTGAGATTGATGTAGCGAACGGGATCATGCAGACCTTCGTAGCCTTTGAGGAAGCCCACACACTCGTAGTCGAGCTGTTCGGACGCCTTGACTACGCCACGGATAACCGCGTTCAGCCCGGGGCAGTCGCCACCTGAAGTGAGAATACCAATTCGTCCGTTGCCCATTGCTTTGCCCTTACTAGATCGCGGATTCTAAAAGTCGACCAAAACAAGATCGACTTAACTAGAAAGGGTAGGTCACGAATAGAGCCGGCTGGTGAGGGTGGCGCAATCGGCAGGACTGTTGCGACCGGTACGCTCCTTGGCTGTCTGGCTGTCTGGATGTCTGCCACCGAGGACGCGAAGCGAGTTTCCCAGACAAGCTTTCACAGGACTGTCATGGACGCATGATGGCACCTGCTTGGCAGGTGTCGTGGAGTTGCGCTACGGGCTTGGTCGCTCAATATTTTTGAGATATTTGAAGATGTCACTCTCAGTCGTCAGGATAAGCATCGTATTCTGATCGAGCATTTCTTGGTACGTCTCCATCGTCTTCATGAACTCGTAAAAGGCAACCGATTCGGGGCTTCGATTGTACGCTTCAGCATAAATCTGTGTTGCCTCTGCGTCTGCGGAACCTTGGATTTCTTGAACGCGTTTGTACGCCTCAGACTCGATCTTCAGTTGTTCGCGTTCCCGCTTGCCTTCGATCTTTGCCGCTTCGCCTTCACCCTCAGAACGAAATCGTTCGGCAATCTGTTGGCGTTCACTGATCATGCGTTCGTAGATTTGCTCGCGCACACTTTCGTTGTAGTTAATCCGTTTGAAGCGAATGTCTAGCAACTCGATGCCAAAGTCGGAAAGCTTGCTCGCAGCTTTTTCAAAAATCTCCTGTTCAATTTTCGCCCGGCCCATCGTAATCGGATACAGCATTCCAATATCTCCTGGTGCGTCGACCAAGGCGGCGTCGCGAGCTGGTTCGCGGTCCTTCGTCGTTCGAATCACTTCGATCAGTTCGTGCTTTGCGATGGCGTTGCGAGTTTCGCTACCGAGGATGTCGTCCAAGCGAGATTGGGCGCTGCGCTCATCCCGTAAACGAAGGAAGTATTGCTTGGCGTCCTTGATCCGCCAACGACCAAACGTATCGACCACAATGTAGGTCTTGTCCTTGGTCGGCATCTCATTGGGACGACCGTCCCATTCCAAAATCCGCTTCTCGATACGCGTGACATCCTGGACAAACGGCGTTTTGAAGTGCAGACCCGCTGCAGTCACAGGGTCGCCAACAGGTTTACCAAACTGCGTAATGATCACCTGTTCGGTTTCCGACACGGTGTACGCGCCGTTGAATAACAGGAAGGCGACCACCGCCAAGAGGGGAAGCAGGGAATACTGGATCAAGCGTTTCATTGGGAGTTCCTTTGCACGTCCGGTGTCAACTGCAACAACGGCAATACCTGACTGGCGTTCTCATCAATGATGATCTTCTTGCCCAGCTTGGGAATGATTTCTCGCATTGTTTCGACGTAGATTCGTTGCTTCGTCACTTCAGGCGCTTTGAGATATTCGGCCAACACCGCATTGAAGCGCGATACGTCGCCTTGAGCCTCGTTAACACGTTTTAACGCGTACCCCTCAGCAGCTTGGATTTTCTGTTCCGCTTCTCCGCTAGCGCGAGGAATCACTTTGTTGTACTCTCCGTTCGCAATGTTAATCAGCTTCTCACGCTCCTGCTGAGCTTGGTTGACCTCGTTGAATGAGGGTTGGACCTTCAGCGGCGGATTAACATTCTTTAACTGAACTTGATCGATGCTTAATCCGAGTTCGTACTTATTCACCAAAGTTTGCAGTTGGATAAGCGCTTCCGATTCGATCTCTTGCCGACCTACAGTAATCACTTCATCCACAGTGCGGTCACCAACAACCGTGCGCATGACTGATTCAGAAATGTCGCGCAGCGTATTGCCAGGATCACGAACGTTGAATAAGAACAATTGCGGTTCACGAATGCGATACTGAATAATCCACTCGACGGTCGCCGCGTTGAGATCGCCAGTAACCATACTGCGTTCTTCTTTCGACTCTGTCGAAATCTGCGTCGGATTGGTAGCGCCCGAGGTGCCAAAACCGAATTCCTGTTTCAATTGGCGCTTCACTTGCACAATCGACACTTGATCAATACCAAGAGGGAACTTGAATCGTAGACCGGGATCTACCGTCTTCACGTATTTCCCAAAGCGAAGCACGATCCCCTGCGATTCGGCTTGCACCGTGTACATAGAAGTAGAAACGACAGCGACAACCAAAATACCCAAGGCGATCCACATGAGATGGGACCGACGTATTTCATAATTTTGCCACGGTTCAGTATCAAAAGCCATTCGACTGACCAATGGTTGAGGGGGTGATAATTACTACTCAAAATATACCGCTGATGCGCTTTGCTAAGAAATCAGTTCCGCTTGCCTGCCTAGGCAACAATTTCGCCTCGGGCCCCAAGACTTCAAAAAAGGGCGTAAGCGACGTAAGTATAGGTTGTTTTGAAGGACCGAGAGTGCCGTTAAGTGGCGAAAGCTCATCCCAGAAGACTGAGTCTACCTCGCTCGCCACTGCATACTCGCAGAAGTTTGCCAATAATTGTGATTTGCGTCGGAGGTCCTAACTCATGATTTTCCCCTTGGAAATCATGAAGATGGTCCCGATAGGCTAGAAACGGGCATCTTTTGGTGCAAAGCAACAGAAGTCGTTCGCACAGAAAGCTGGACGCACATCTTAGCGTACTATCTCACTCATTCGAACGATTATTGCGCCGGCTGCCGACAAGCGTTGCATCCAGCCACGCACGATTAGCTTCCAAGGAGCAATCCAAGATCGATATGATCAAAGGACTTAGCATGATCTAAGCGACACTTGTTGATGCGCGATGGCAATGAGGACTTATCCCGAACTAGCCCAGGTCGATGCCTCCTTAGTCAGTTAGCAAATGGCCAGATTTGTTCCTCAAACGATGAATTTGGCCGATTTTGGGGCTGCCGTTCGAGACTGAGGTCATCGACACCTCCGGGAGTAAATCTGCCCAAATCGCAGCCAGTTTCGACGCACAGGACGATGAAGCCGAGGGCATTTTGGGATCTGCCGAACTCGCCTCGGACGTCCACGCCGACGCTAGTTGGAATCAAGCAGTTTCCAGCCGAGGAGAGTCCCACCTCGGGTGGAATCTGCCTGAATCCGAGCCTCGGAAATGGTCCGACACCGCGGCAAATTCCGTACTGCCCGAAAGTGCACGAGAGTTTCACTCCAGTGCTAGAAAAGGATTTTGCTAAGATGCACCGAATTCATCGTCCAACACTACTTAGCTAATTTGTGTTGATTATTCGACGATATCGAACATATGAAGTGTTGTTGTTGACTTGTAGGTTCGTGCTCCCCGTGCCTCCACTATAGCTTCCTTGACCATACTCTAAAGGGATAAGGTGAAGGGCATCGTCTAGTTCAAGTATTTCGAAAGTAATCGCCTCATAGTCGTCGGTCACATCGTCCTTGTCACAAATAAGCAAACATCCTGTATCTTTTCCTTCAATAATAAACCAGCCTCTTTCAACTTCTGTGCCGACTGGTGTATTCTTGCACGCTACCGACAGTCTTTGAAACTCTAATGTATTACCTGGCATCATACGGGTGAGTATGTCCCGGGGCACATCGAACGGAAGCCCTCGATTCTCTTGCTGCCGTTCAGCAAGTTCCCAAGACGTGCCAATTAAATTCTTCGCTTGGACGGGTAAACGGAAGTGTTTGCGATATCGACCAAGAAGTTCGAGTTGCTCTGGTGGAGCTTTATAGAACGGCCTAGAAAGAAGCCACCCATTGCCAACCCGCTCGTCGACCACCATAAGCCATCTCTCGCCAATCGACCGAACGGCTAGTGAGCGAAACCCCCGACACTTTTTTAGAGCCAATAAATTCTCCGAGTGAATATTGACTATAGATTGGTGTTGCGTAGCAGCGATATTGCCATTCAACCAAGGCGGAGGCCCTTGGTGGTTAAAACCCATCATTGTATGTTGCATTGGTTGAGTCAAATCGAGCATAAACACGGGGCCGCATTCTTGCTCGTCAGCTTTCCCAGCATCGGTAGCATGTGCTAGAGATGTGGGGTCCAGCACATTAAAGAGTAAAATACATAGCTGTAAGCTGAATAGCATCGGGCTCCTCCATGAGGTGGGAGAGAACTAGTCTAGTCCAATCTCTACAAACCGAACAGCTGAGCATTCGGACGCGGCTTACGCTAGCTTCAAGGGGTAAAAGGGGACATCCTACTTCACTACATAAGTTAGAAAATCCCCTTTTACTCCATGAGTCGCGGTGGTTGCGGGGTTACCCAAGCCGCTTTGAACACATGCGTGTAGCAGATTTAGCAAATTGCTAACTCCACCAAGACTCATCGTCCTACGCAAGTTACGGACGGCCCGAAAACGGCCAAATGTGTACGTCCATTCACCGTATTCTTGGCCCGAGCGTTCCACACGAGGAGTGAACCACCGAGTGGGGAAACTGCGAGTTGCTAACCTGCGTCGGCGAGTATGTCCGAAGCACCTTGGGGATATATAGCTATGTGCGTTCGGCGAGAAACGCCGAGGCAGAGTGGCGACATTCGAAATCACCCGCCAAGTGACAGCGGTTGTCCAAACCGCTGTCAGTTTGGGCACCAATTTATCTAACACATGACTGACCCAACTGAGGTTCCTACCAATATGCGGTTCGAGCCTCCGGCGTGACACACACCTCACGAAGGCAGCCCCTAAATGTGGCAGAACGATTCTCAAATCCACCCACTATGCGAGTGGTTTTTGAGCCTGAGCGGTCTATGGCCTCTGGCTCAAAGGGCTTTTGGTTAACGACGGGGTAGGTGACTCGATATGCGGCTAATTGACGCTGGTTATTTCAAAAATTGCCGATGCTTGCTAGGTTTTGTTGGCCGCCGAGCTTGCCGAACGCTCGGTTGTTTCGCAAACCCCGCGACGACCAAGGTCGTCGGCTAGCGGAACTTGAAAGAGCTTTCTACGAACCCACAACGCGTCGCCTAGCAAGTGACGCGAGTGTCTTGGCCTTACCCAACGCTTCGGAGAATGTCACCTTCGATGCTCCAGCGCGTCGTTCGGAGAACGTGATCGGCACCTCGGCAATCGTCGCTCCCTGGCGAGAGAGTTGCCAAAGAATTTCTTCCAGGTAGGCGTAGCCGGTGGCTTTGAGTTGCGTGAAGTCGAGCTTCCGCAAAGCTTCCACTCGATAGAGCCGATACGCGGTGCTGCAATCGCGGGCGGGGAGCCCGAGCGCGAGTCTTGTGGCGAAGTTCACCGTTCGGCTCATAAGGTAGCGCGAGATGGGCCAGCCGTCGATCTTGCCACCGGGGCAGTAGCGGGAACCGATCACGACGTCCGCATCTTTGCCTGCTGCCAGCATTTGCGTCAGTGCCGCAGGTGGGTGGCTCCAATCGGCGTCCATGGTGATAATTGTGTCGTAGTTGAGCTCGACAGCTGATTGCAGAGCGAGCCACGATGCGCTCCCCAGGCCTAGCTTTCCTGCGCGGTGCAGGCAGGTGAACCAGGGTTCTCTCTGGGCAAGTTCGTCGCACCACTGGCCGGTGCCGTCGGGGGAATTGTCGTCGACGATCAGCAAGTCTGCCGCAGGCAACTCTTCGCGGATCGCTTCGACGAGCGTCGGGAGATTCTCTCGCTCGTTGTAGGTGCAGATCGCGACGAGCATTTTGGGCGAAGAGGGCGTTTTTGGTGCGTTGTTCAAGTCGCGGTATTGAGCGTTAGTGGAATTTGGGGAATAGCCGCGGGCCAACGGCCTGCTGGTGCGCACCGGCGGGCCGCTGCCCCGGGGCTTGGGTTACTTCGCTATGACGGTCACTAGGGGCGTTATTCCACCGTAACGCTCTTCGCGAGGTTGCGCGGTTTATCAACGTCGCAGCCCCTAAGCACAGCAATATGGTAAGCGAGCAATTGCAACGGAATCGCAGCGACTATTGGCTGCAGGAAGTCGGCGACTGTGGGCATGACGATCACATCGTCTGCCAGTTCGGCAACGCGATCGTCGCCGTCGTCGACCACGGCGATCACTGGTCCGCCGCGCGCTTTGATCTCTTCCACGTTGGCGAGTACTTTGTCGTACACGCCGCCGCGCGGCACGATGAACACGCTGGGCGTGTTCTCGTCGACCAGCGCGATTGGGCCGTGTTTCATTTCTGCGGCAGGGTAGCCTTCCGCGTGGATGTAGCTGATTTCCTTGAGCTTCAACGCACCTTCAAGCGCGGTGGGGAAATTGTACTGACGGCCCAGGTACAGGAAGTTGTCGCAGTCTACGTACTTCGCTGCGATTTCTTTTGCCACACGATTCGAAGTCAGGGCGGTTTCAATTTGGTCAGGCAGTGCTTCCAGGTCTTCGACAATCCGCAAGCCGGCCTCGTAACTCAAGTGATGTAGCCGGCCGAAATACAGTGCGAGCAGTGCCATGACTACGCATTGCGAGGTATAAGCCTTGGTCGAGGCGACACCGATTTCTGGCCCCGCGTGAAGATAGATACCGCCATCCGACTCACGAGCAATCGTACTACCCACGACGTTGCAGATGCTCATGGTGGGATGTCCCTTGCGTTTCATTTCTCGTAGGGCAGCCAGCGTGTCGATCGTTTCACCACTTTGCGTGATTGCGAACAGCAAGGTCGAGGGGGAGAGTGGCGGGTTGCGGTAGCGCAGTTCGCTAGCGTATTGCACCTCAACGGGGATGCGCGCTAAGCCTTCGATCATGTACTCTCCCACCAGCGACGAGTGCCAGCTCGTGCCGCACGCGGTGAGCATGAAACGGTCCATGTTGCGCAGTTGCTGCGGCGTAAGGTTCAAACCGCCGAACACAGCCGTCGCCTCGTCGCGATCGAGACGCCCTCGCATGGCGTTGCGAACCGTTTCAGGCTGCTCAAAAATTTCCTTGAGCATGTAGTGCGGGTACTCGCCCAGTTCGACTTCGTTCGACTCGACATCCAGCAGCTTCACGTCGTGGCGAACATCACCTTGGTCGCGATGCACGACGCGAATGGTATTTGCCGTGACGACGGCCAGTTCGTGATCGGCGAGATAGACAATGCGATCAGTTCTACCGACCAACGGCGAGCCATCGCTAGCGATGTAGTGTTCGCCATTGCCTACCCCGATCACCAACGGGCTACCGAGGCGCGCCACGATGATGGCGTCGGGCCAATCGCGGAACACGATCGCCAAGCCATAGGTGCCGGTGAGCTGTACGAGCGCTGCCTGCACAGCAGCGACCAGCGGTGCGTACGGGTCGAGGTCATCGGCTTCGTCGGCATCCAGCTGATCGAGTTCGTAGGCAACCAGTTGGGCGACGACCTCAGTATCGGTACCGGTGTGAAATTCGAAGCCCTTCGCAGTCAGTTTTTGCTTGAGTGAGCGGAAGTTTTCGATGACGCCGTTGTGGACGAGCGCCAGAACTTGACCGCCGCCTAGGTGGGGATGCGCATTCTCGTCTGTCGCCGGGCCGTGGGTTGCCCAGCGGGTGTGCCCTACACCGACGCTGCCTTGCGGGTTGCTTTCTTTCAGCAAACTGGCGAGTCGTTCCACGCGACCGGCACTTTTTTCAACGACTAACTCACCATCCTCGATCGTGACGATTCCAGAGCTGTCGTAGCCACGATACTCCAGCCGGCGGAGCCCGGAGAGCAAGAATCCGGCGGCCGGTTTCGGGCCGATGTATCCAACAATGCCACACATAGACGATTTGCGAATTGTAGAAGGAAAAACCAGTAACTACCTGCTGCAAGTTTAGCAACTAGCAAGACTTCGGACCATCGACGTTATCGAGCCACAGGGCTGGAAAATTTAACTCTGCGTTGCAATTGGTCCTCCGGCGCAAGCCGTGGGTTTGCCCTAATTACCAAGGTTGCCATCAAGAGGTTGGTGGAGTTCGAGAACCGCCGCAATTCGCGCTGGGGGCCCATCATGTGGAGACTTTTTTTCGGTGCTGCTTGGGGTTCCTCTAAAATGACGAATCTCGTACTCTTCGCGACGGTTCCCTCCTCTCACTCTGCCATGGAATCTGCAAGTTAGGGACGTTCGTCATGAAAAATGCCCGCAAGGTACTCATCATCCCCGCCCGCCGACGATCGACACGGTTGCCGGAAAAGCTGCTGCTTCGAGAAACCGGCAAGACCGTGCTGCAATATACTTACGAGGCGGCTTGTCGGGCGAAGCAGCCCGATGCGGTGATCATCGCCGTGGACGATGAGTTGCTGGCTGAAGAGGCGCGGCGATTTGGGGCGAGTGTCGTCATGACCAGTCCCGACCACACCAGTGGCACTGATCGCGTGGCCGAAGCCGCAACCAGCTTGCCAAACGCTGAGATTATTGTGAACCTCCAAGCGGACGAACCGGAGATCAATCCGGCGGATATCGACAAGCTATTTGATACCTTGGAAGCCAACCCGCGAGCCGGCGTGGCAACACTCGCGACGCCGATTCGTGATCGGGAGTCGCTTGAAGATCCAGCCTGCGTGAAGGTGGTGTTCGACAATCGGGGCGAGGCAATGTATTTCAGCCGTTCGGCAATTCCTCACCCGCGAGATTGGGACGAGAACTTGCTTACTGCCCAGCCAGCACAATTCCATCAACACATTGGCATCTACGCCTATCGCCGCTGGCCACTGTTGCGATTAGCCCAATTGCCACCGAGCCCCGCGGAGCAAATCGAGAAGCTTGAGCAACTACGCATTCTACAACAGGGAGATGCGATTCTCGTTGCCACGGTGAAGCAAGCGACACGCGGCATTGATACACATGCGGATTACGCGGCGTTTGTTGAGCGCTGTCGAGCTGCTTGATTCATTGTTGGCAAGGTTTCATTAGCCGACGAACTTGTTCGTCGCGGAGAATCTGAACGCGCAGGTAGTTCACGGCGAGCAAGCTCGCCGGCTAACGCGGAATGATTCTTATAGGGAACCAGTTGCGTATTTTCACAATCGGCTTCTAGCAGCCACACTTTGCGATCGACGAAGTAGTCGATTAGTTCGGCATTCTGCTCGGGACCCATTTCTCTGGCCCACACGACCTTCGATCCGTCGATGTCCGCGTGATTGTAGACCCACTCGTGATAGACGCTGTGGTCTTCGTCGTACCGCACAAAAATGAGATGCTTGTCGTCATCAGTTGCTAGTTTCGCAGCAATTCGAGCCCGCTCGACCGCCCACCCGGCCTGGGAGGCGTGCACGTAGTTGTTTGCGATGCTCACGAACGAGAGCAGATGAAGCATAAGCAAGCCTGCAACCAGATGCCGAACCCCCAACCTGCGCCGGCCCAGGATGCTCAGATGGCGCAAGCCCCACACCATGAGTAAGATCAGCAGGGGGGCGAGCGGAGCGACGTAGTGGGGGAAATTCCAGACTGTCGATTGCGTGGCCAGCCAAACGATGAACAAGACTCCTACGATACGCGCCAGTCGCCCCAGCTTCCAAGGCCGCACGAACACTAGAGGCAGCGCTAAGAGCGTCGGGAAGAAGAGCTTCATGGAGTGCCAGCCCATATCCGATTTTGTCTTTATGAGCCCAGCAATTGACTCTTGATCGTGGTACCAATTCATCGACCATTCATTGTGGAAACGGGCGATCTCTTCGTGCTGGTACGTTCGCGCTTCCTGTGGTGCTTGCCAAAGGAACAATGGGCATCGGCCGTAGGCGGCCTCGTGCGAGGCGTAGGGCATCGTGGTAGCGTGGCCAGTGACGGCTTTGTTGTACGTTCCTAACCCCACAACGAGCAGTGCCAGGACTGCTGCCAGAGGGGCCACTGATCGGCCCAAGATTTCGCGCCACAATATCGGCCGTGAGTGGAGCCAACGGTCGGCAATCCAAGCACCGACTGCAAGACAAAGCACGAATCCCTCGAAGGACCGAGTCAGCGCTAGTAGCACGGCACCTGTGCCCATGAGTAGCGCGTCGCGAATGGCATGCCTGTGAATCATCCTGACAGCCGCACCTACAACCAAAGCGCCACCGGCAAAGGCAAGCCACCCTCCCCAATACGATTGCCCCCACACGAGTTGCAGACCCGGATGCGTCGCACAAATCAGTCCGCCGACGAACGACCACTTGCGCGATGTCCAGCCGAGCAGCATCCAGTAGCAACTCACCACGGCAATTACGGAGCTGAACCATACACCGGCTAGTGGAGTTCCTAAAGCGATTTGTCCGAGCGCGAGCATCAATCCCTGCCCAGGCGGATACTTCGATGCGTATGTCGGCTGGTGAATGACGTGGAAGGTTTCGAAGTGTCGCCACATGGGGTGCGGCGGGTTTGCGAGTCTGCCTTCTGCAAACGTATCACTGGCCAAGAGATAAGCGAACTCATCGTGAAAAACTGGCTCGGGCCAGCGTGCGAGCGATACCGAGACGCCAATCACCAGTGTCAAACCGGCTAACAGCGAAACCGCAATCGATGGGCGGGAGACGGTGTGACCTCCTAAAGCACGCGATCTCGCGAAGGCACCGTTCATGCTGATGCCTCGGGTTTCCTCGCCATGACCAAGTACTGCCCGCCCAGCGGTAAGCGGTGCACGAGCCGTTCCAGCGGGCGCAGCCAAGCTAACGAGCGTGGGAACAAGAACCAGGCGTCGGTACGCTCGATCTTGAAGCCCGAACCTCTGAGTAACCTACGCGACTCTGGCGGACTGATGGTAACCGCATCGCGGTCGAACGGTACCCGGCTCATCACCCAGCGTGTGCCGGGGTTCCAGGGGTTGTTCTCCCAAAACGCAAACCGTCCGCCCGGCTTAAGCGATTGCCAGATCAATTGAAAAGCAGCTTGTCGCTCGCTCGGCGGAATGTGATGGAACACGCCGTTGGTGTAAACGAGATCAAAGTTCTCGCTAGGTAATTGACTGGGGTCTGCTGTGAAGCGGGTTTGCTCGTCGGCCAACTCACGGACGGCTCGCTTGATGGCGACCGTCGAGGGGTCGTAGCCCCACAGGGTTGTTCCAGGGAACACGCGGTGAAGTTCTGGGGCGGCTATGCCAATGCCGCAACCGAAGTCGAGTAGGTTTGCAGGAGGAGTACCACGCTGCGGATCACTCATTGACTGGTCACCAAGCTGCTGAAGCAGCTTGGCCGTCCACTCGATGCGTTTTTGGGCGAAGTACTCCGGACCCTCGCCGGAGTAGCGCAACCCCTCACCGAGCGCAGCTTCGTACTCCGTGGAGTAGACGTCGAACTGGGCTTCGGTGATCGCAGTTGTGGACATTGAAGTGGTTTCCAGAAATGTCAGGATGCCAACACGTTCGTTAGCCGCCGAGCTTGCTCGACGCGTGGCTTGTGTTCCTACCACGCGTCGAACAAGTTCGACGGCTAACATTTAGATGGAAAGCTAGTTCCGGCGTGCCATCCTCAGGATGCTGATGAAGAAGCTGGCGAAAATCGTCTGAAAGCCCAAAGCGGCTAGCGTAACGCCGGGGATAACCCAGCGCATTGTCGATGCGTAATCCAGTGCTCCGAAACCCGCAGCTTGCCAACTACTGGTCGCAGCAGCTATTAAACCGATGCCCGTTATAGCGGCGATGCTTCCGGCTACGAGGCAGCGTTCGAGACTGAGCACTTCGCAGATTCGTTCGAGCCGCCTGTCGAATGGCACGAGGCCTTCCGACACGGCAAACGTCTTGGCAAAAGCAGCAAACTGCACCAATTGAAAACCGGTGAGCACGAACAGGCTCGAAACGAGTAGCGTGTGTGCGTCGAGAGTTGCGCCGAAGACTTCGACTCCAGGAATCGCAAGGGAGTAACCGAGGAAGCCAAGCAGTACCAAGCCTAAGCCAGGAGTGAGGAATAACCAGCGGGGACTGTACATGAGGAAAAATCGCAGCGTGCGCCAGCCGTCGCGTACGGTTCGCAGGTGCGGGGCGTGTGCTTTGCGACCGTCGGGGTGCAGTGTTGTAGGCACCTCGGCAATGTCGGTCTTAAAAAGGCTGCTCTTGATGATCATCTCGGTGGCGAACTCCATTCCACTAGCTCGCAGGTCGAGCCGGTCGTAGTGCTCCTTAGTAAAGCCACGGAGGCCGCAATAGACATCGTGAATTGGCGCCTTGAACATCCGCCGCACGAGACGGGAGAACATCGGGTTGCCAATCCAGCGATGCGTCACCGGCATGGCCCCAGGCAGCACCGTTCCGCCGCCAGTTGGCAGGCGGCAACCTTGTACGAGATCGTGACCTTCGCGCAGCTTGTCGACGAATTTTGGGATCTCAAGAAAGTCATAACTATCGTCCGCATCGCCCATGATCACGTATTTGCCGAGGGCGGAGCTAATGCCACCACGTAGTGCGTTGCCGTAACCTTTCTCGGCAATGTGGACGACGCGGGCACCAAGCTGCTCAGCAATTTCCAGTGAGCCATCGGTGCTACCGTTGTCCGCGATCACGACTTCGCCATCGATATCGTGCTCCCGCATCGCCCGCTGGGCTTTCTCGATGCACACGGCGAGGGTGTCTGCCTCGTTCAAGCAAGGCATCACGACTGTAAGCTCCAGCTGACTGGTAGCTTTCGCAGGTGAGTTGGGCTCGCTGGTCTCGATTGTATCGAGGCACTCACGAATTGCGCGGTCTGCTGCATTTAGGCGAGCAAGAATTGCCGCGTTGCTATCTGTGGTTGCAGGCGCAGGCTTGGTCGCTGTAGCGACCGTGGGGGGGAGTTCCGACATCGGAGACTTTGGGGTGGGGAGTTTTCGGGAGGGCGGAGATCTCTACTACTAAGGCAGACTCTCTGCAAAACGGGGCGTTAAACTCTACCTCATAAAACAGGTCCGTGACGGACTGGGGTTACAGGTGGGAGGATCGTGAGAATTGGAACTCCTCCGAGCTTTGGCGACCGAGGAATGACATGGTGGATACTTTCTCACTACAATGCACCCATGCCCTCACCAGAAAACCACTCCCCTGCCCTACCCTTGCTCGTAACCGGAGTTGCCGGCGTAGCGGGTTACAACGCGTTCACCTACTTTTCGGAACGCCATTCGGGGCAAGTCGTTGGGATTCGGCAAGAGAACAATTGGCCGCTATCGGGGCCAAACATCTTCGCCTGTGATGCGGAAGATCGCGATGTGTTGGAGCGACTGTTCGATGAGTACGAGTTTGGAACCGTGCTAAATTGTGCGGGCAACTGCGCTTTGAAATCCTGCGAGCTGGACTCCCGACTCGCTTGGCGTACCAATGTGGAAGGACTCACGAACTTGGCCGCGGTCGTGGCGGATCGTGACGTGCGGCTAGTACACACTTCGGTCGATTTGGTGTTTGCTGGTGTGGACAGCGAAGTCGACCGTCGGCAGCACGCATACCAGGAAACCGACCGACCCGATCCGGTTACCGTCTACGGCAAGACGATGGTTGCGGCAGAACAACTTATCGCCGACTACCTGCCCGCAGCTTGCACGTTGCGAATTTCACTGCCGATGGGTATCAGCTTCAACGGCCACGCGGGGGCGATCGACTGGATTCAATCCCGCTTCGCGAAGAACCGCCCAGCCACGCTGTACTACGATGAGGTACGCACGCCCACATACACAGACTGCTTAAATCGCGTTTACGAACAAGTTCTCGTCACTGACCTAGCCGGCATTTTTCATGCGGGCGGACCGCGGAACCTTTCGCTCTACGAGATTGCCCAAGTGATCAATCGCGTGGGCGGGTACGATCCCAAACTGCTACAGGGTTGCCCCAGAATCGAAGCTGGCCCCATGCCACCACGGGCTGGCAACGTGACACTCGACTCTTGCAAGCTGGCTGCGGCGCTCGGGCGCGAAGCATTCGACCCGTGGCCTTTCCTGCCTGAGCACGTACCGACCGATCGGCGTTGGCACTATGAGCGAGATGGCTTCGCGGGCTCGCCGGAGCTATTGGCGGAGGTGCTTTATCAGAATCCGCGTTTAGGTGCGAAGGCAGCGGGCTGATTGGCTGTGCGCGCAGCATTGGGACGATGACGGCTCATTCTGAAACTTGCTATGCCATAACTGCGTTAAGCTTGTTACGGGGTACGACTGAGATTCCACATGAGCAGTGTCGCCAGCGTCTTCGCGTCTTCGATTTCACCGCGTTGAGCCATAGCGATGGCTTCTTCGGCGGGGAGCAGCAGGTTTTCGATCTGCTCACCGGCTTCGCGCGCTGGATCGCCTGCGCTGAGACCTTCAGCCACAAACACGTGCATGCGTTCATTGAGAATCCCGGGGGACATGAAGAAACCGGGCAGCTCTTGCCACTTGGCGGCTGTGTAGCCGGTTTCTTCTTGGAGTTCGCGTTGGGCGGTCACCAGCGGCGCTTCGCCCGGATCGAGCGTGCCAGCGGGCAGCTCGATGAGGGTCTTCTCGACGGCGACCCGCAGATTGCGGATCAGGCAGATACGGCCATCGTCGAGAATCGGCAGAATGACTGCTGCTCCCGGGTGCAACACCACTTGTCGGGCAACTCGAGGCTGCCCCGGTGGTGTCGGTTGGGCGCGCTCCACCACGCGAAATCGGGCGGTCTCAAGCAACAATCGATCTTCTAGATTTTCGGGCATTTCGGCGAGTTCCTCCTTTAAAATTGGGCATTTTGGCAGACTCGGTTTGCCATTTTCTGTCTTACGGGTAGGATAGAAACTACCGCAAAGGTATCGCTGCGCGGAATGGGGATAGGCACCGGTATCCAGGTTGCTGGTATTTCAATTGTTGGCCAACAGGTTGTTGGAATCGATATGAGCGGGAACGCAGCAGGCAGTTGGAGTCTTAGCCTCGGCCGCTGGCATGGGGTAGAGCTGCGCCTACACCTTTACCTGCCGTTGATCATTCTCAGCGCCATGCTCTGTGCGGACATGTCATCAGCGGTGTCGTTTCGGGCTGCTTTCTTGGCGAGTTCTGCGCTGGTGGTGAGTGTTTGCCTGCACGAACTTATGCGATTCATCGTCGTGCATCGCGTGGGAGGACGCACCAGTTTGGTGGTGCTTGGCCCCACAGGGGGCTGGTCGCGCCCACACTTGCCGTCGGATCCTCCCGCCTATTTGGTTTCGGCGCTCATTGGACCGCTCACTTACCTGGGACTCATCGTTGCATCTGCGTGTGCACTAGTTGCGCACGGCCAGCCGGACGTGATTGGTTTGCTCTCGCCATTGAATCCCCAAATCACGCCGAGCACAAATAACCTGCATCTCTTAGCTCAACTGATGGTCTGGGTGAACTGCTGGTTGCTGCTATTGAACTTAATGCCTGTCCACCCGTGCGACGGGGCCGACATGCTGCACGGCTTATTGTGGCCGCTGGTCGGGCGTTCTTCTGCGACTGCTGCTATGTCGCATATCGCCTTCGGTGCGGCAGCCGCGTCTTTTGTGCTGGCAATTGTGTTGAAGAATCAGTGGGTGGGCGGAAGCATGGAGACTGGACTGGTGCCGGCATGGTTCCCTCTGTCGCTGTTGGGTATCGTCTTGTTATACGGCGGCAATCGCATGTCGCGACAGCATCGTTACGACCAGGGTCTAGCAATCGACGAACTGGATTCCGACGACGAACAATGGCTGAGCGCCGACTGGTTAGAAGACGATCGCGCCGTGGTGCTCGTTGAACACTTGCAGGAAAAACAGCAAGAAGCGCTCGACCGTAAGAAACGCGATCGCGAAACCAAAGAAGATGCACGGGTTGATGATATCTTGGCTCACATGAACGAAGTCGGCTTCGACCGGCTTTCTGAAGAAGATCAGGCTGTGCTCAAACGGGCTAGCCGGCGTTATCGCGAGCGACGGCACGACGACAAGGTGTAGCTCAACGAGAGCAGCTGGCCTGTGTAATCGTTACTGCCGTTGCATTCTCCGCCGCTGCGGGACGGCTACCCGTAAATCGTTCGACCAATCCCGACCTTAGC
Source organism: Adhaeretor mobilis (assembly GCF_007741515.1). Lineage (GTDB taxonomy): Bacteria > Planctomycetota > Planctomycetia > Pirellulales > Lacipirellulaceae > Adhaeretor > Adhaeretor mobilis. The sequence continues at coordinate 1,434,011 of NZ_CP036263.1, read as the reverse complement.
GCAGTTGCGCCCTCATTCTTTCCCTGCACCACAGTCTCGGCTCCACAAGATCTCTCAGTAACCACTAGCCTGCATGCCTTGTCATGCCTGCGCTGGTCCCGCCGTATCCCCCAACTGCTTTCGTGCCTTTACTCAGCCAGGATATCCTTGCGCAAGAATCCCCCGTCGACGTGTCGGCGAAATTGGGTGGTGTACGCGCCTGTCCGGCCCGACTGGAAGTGGCGATTCGCAAGCTCGAACGCACGTTTGACCGACCGTTTTCGCTTGTTTGTGCCGACACGGGCGAATTGGTCCGGACATCGCCTGCGATACTGCATTACGATGTCTACAATCATCTTTCCGTGCTCAAAGAAGTCGCACAGCGGGGCACGCCAGAGATTATCGAGGAGGAATCACCCCTCGCACTGCTTGCCATTCCGCTGGACAGCCTCGAATGTGGGCAAGATTATGTTGCGGTAGCGCTGTTTGTTACCGCGTTAGTCTCTTGTGAAACGGAAATCGCTCAGGCAGCCAAAGTCTTTGACATGGACGCCTCGCGTGCATTGGCCGCTGTTCGACAAATAGAAGTCTGGCCGGTGAGGCTGCTCACTCAAGTAGCAGAGATCTCGCTTGAGAACCTCACGCAAGATCTTGCCGTCAGTAAAATGCGCAACCAGCGCGACGAGGCCATTGCTCATGCAGACGATACGTATGTCGAACTTGATCTTTTGCATCGGATTACCGGTCAACTTCATGTGGCCCAGAACGAAGCGACGCTCTGGCAGGACGCGCTACGTTGGCTGAGCGACTCGATTCCTGCACAATGCTTGGCCGTTGTGGCACGGCAAGCGGAAAACCCAGGCGAGTATGAATTGCAACTGGGGGATTCGGTCGATGTGCTAACCTACGGCGAATGCCCGATCGATCTTAATTCGCTCATTGAATTTACGCATCGTCTCAATCCGAAAATTTCCAAACGGACCATGGTGTTGAGTCGGGCTGAGACGTCGCTACCAACTTGGTACTACCCGACAGTGCGGGAATTAATTTGCGTGCCGCTCAACCAAGCGGACCGGCAACAAGGGTGGTTGCTGGCGCTCAACCATCGCGGCTCGGAGCAGGCAGAACTGAAAGAGTTTGGTTCAGTCGAGTCGCAACTGCTAGCCAGCGCTGGCACCATCTTGAGCGTACACAGCAGCAATTTACGACGCTTTAGCGATCAGGAACAATTGTTCTCAAGTGCCGTGCATGCGCTCACTTCGGCCATTGATGCGAAAGATCGTTACACCTCTGGTCATAGTGATCGAGTGGCGAGGGTTTCGGTTTGCTTGGCAGAACACCTAGGGCTTTCCAAGGAAGAAATCGAAACCATCTATCTGGGCGGGTTGCTGCACGATATCGGAAAAATCGGTATCGATGATCAAGTTCTCAATAAGCCGGGTGAGCTTACCGCCGAAGAATTTGAGCACATCAAGCAACATCCCCAATTTGGTTACGACATCCTCAAGGGCGTCCGCCAATTGGATAATATCTTGCCACTGGTGCTGCATCATCACGAATCGTGGGACGGCATGGGGTATCCACATCACCTACGAGGCAATGAAATACCACTGCTGGCTAGAATTGTCGCCGTAGCCGATGCTTACGACGCGATGGGCAGCGACCGGCCGTATCGCAAAGGTATGCCAGTCGAGAAACTTGACGCCATCTTAAGAAACGGCGCAGGCCAGCAATGGGACAAGAACGTGGTCGAGGCATTCTTTGCCGTGCGTGAAGAAATTCGTGAGATCTCTGCGACAGACCCGAATAATGTTCTGACAGGCGGTTTGGCTCCAGTTTCCAAGTCGTAGGGTTTCTGACAGAATTTACAGGATCGACAAGATTGCTTCTGTTCTTGACTACCCTGTCTAATTCTCCCCCTGGCCTGTTTGGTTCTTACTGATGGCTCGCGAGACACACAAACGTGAAGACTTGCTGCGAGACGCCGTCGCGCTGGTACCGCGTGTGAAGTTAGGCTTGAGTAACTCGCCCGAAGTGCCAATCTTTGCCGGGTTTCGAGGTGAGGCGTTGAGCCTCTACTTCGATGAAGACCCCGCCTTTCACTTCAATCGCGAGAAGCAATTACGGCGGGCTTACTCCGGGGGGCAACTCTATGACGTTGCAGCTGGGAAGTTGCGCAAGGTGGAACGCCGCAACGTAGCGGGAGCAATGAAATTATCTCGTACTGAGCTATCAGCCGGTGAGCAGGTGCGATTTCTTGAGGAACTGTCGGAACGGTTGGCCTCGTTGCGAGAGGCTATCGCCTCCAACCAATTCAAGTTGCTGGGCGAAGTTCCCAAAGGTAGTGACGGATTGTCGAAGCTCACTGGCTGGTTCGCTGAGTTCGAGGAGCCGACGCTGGCAAATTCCGCTCGGGTAAGTTAATCGCGATTCAGGATAGAGAGCGGGGCACCATCGCAAAGTAGCACTGCACTGGAGTCGTCCAACGCTTCGCGGCGCAGCATGGCGATGCCGACGACTGCTTCATGCTTAGGCGAGTAGCTGGCAGACGTGAGTCGACCGACCTTCTTCTCCTTGAGAAACACATCAATAGGAAGCGCCGCCGGGACGGCGTGGGCTAACTTCACTTGACGTAGTTCCTGGTTGACGCGGCCAAGGGCATCGATGCGGGCGATGGTTTCTTGCCCTAGGTAGCAACCCTTGTTGAAGTGGATGGCCGACTCGTTGCGGGCGATCTCCTGCGGCAAGTTGGTGCCATCGAAATCCGTACCGAACAGTGGCCAGCCGGCTTCGATACGAAGGGCGTTAAGGACATCGGGGCCGCAATCGCTGGCATCCATTCGTGCAAGCATCTCCCCTTCCAACGGCTGATGCTCCGCGGCTCTTGCCAAGAGATAAGCCGGCGCTGGCACCAGAGGGCAAAGAAGTGCTTGTATGGTCGCAGCGGATTTCGCGAGCCCCTCTCCAGCGATAATTGACCAACTCCGATCATTGCTATCGTCAGACAATTCTACATTTTCTCGAATGAGGTACCTGTCGAGGTGAGAAACAATCACATTGCCCTGACCGGGGACTGTGAGCAGGATCAACTGCTCTGCTGCGGAAAACACCAACACGTGCGCGACGATCTTACCTTTCACATCGGTGAGAAATGCCTCGCACTGGTCGCCTGGTTGCAGGCTCTTGATGTCGTTCGTGCAGAGATTGTGTAGGAAGCTCGCTCGGTCGTCGCCACTGAGCCGTACCGTAGTCCAGTCGGTGAGTTCCACACGCCCGACACCTGTGGTGAGCGATTCGTATTCTTTGGTGGCTTGTTCAGAGAGCATTGAAGTATTAAGCCCGAGTAACCGGACGCTGATGATTGAATGGTAGCTAGTTGCTAGTAGCCGACGCGTCACCTGCCAAGCGCGGCACGAGCCGATGGGCCTCTTCGATGACAATCGTTTTATCGTGATTGCTCACCAATCGCTGAAGTTCTGTTTCGTTGGCGATGGGCGTGATTCCCAGGGACTCGACTTCCGCTAGTGGGAGTTTGCTCATCAGAAATACCGGGCCGTTTTCGAGAGCTTGAGCCAACTGCAAGGCGGGACCCGCGTACTCGTCTTCATCGCGCACGAGCTTCCGTTGTACTTCGGCTAGGTCATCGGCATTGCGCAAACGCCGCAAGCCGCCGCGAGGTTTTTCTTTCAACTCGGTGAGAATGGCAATCGCCCCGCCGGGCGAAACGAGCCGTTCGGCTGCATGGATGGCTTGGGCGACATTTTGCCAGGTTTGCTGTTGAGTACCGCTAACGGCGGCGATCACAAGATCCGCTTGCTGCTCTGATACCGGACACCACGCTGCTTCGCTGTGCTGCGTGGCTGCCTTGGTCACGTCGATAGCATCGCCGGCAAATACAGCCGCGATGTCATTCCCCTTGCTAGCCACCACTTGCACAATGCACAGCACGCCCAATAGCCAGCCTGATTCTTCTTGCTGCTTGTAGAGTTTCTCACGCGACTTGGGTGCCGGTTTGTTTTGGTTCTTGCTAAACCGGGCGATTGTGGCGGCGTCGGAGAATTCAGGATAGAGAGACGCGAACTTGCTCGCTTGCATCGTTGCCTCAGCGTGGACAGCTCTTTGCGGTTCACTCAACCCGATCGGCAGCACGAAGTCAGCCTCCGCGATAATACGATGGAAGCGCAACGGCTGATCGTCGCTCATGATACCCACCATGGCGGTAGCTTCCTCCTGCTGCCCGGTAACATTCTTCTCAGGAGCACTGTCTTCGGAAACGCTGCCCTCGGAAACACTCTCCTCAGAAACCTTGTGGGGCTCGTGCAGTACAAACTGCACGCCACCGGCCGAGAGTTCGTCGATGCCCTGAGTGAGAGTCGCCTCGTCGCTGAACTTCACCGTGGTGACTACGGCAATGTCGCGCGGCTCGACCCCAGCATCCATGAGCGCGGCAATCGCGCCCAGTACGACTTGTTCGGCCTGCGGAATGCGCTGCGAAACGGCCACTGCCACGGTATCGCCAGGTACAGTCGTATCCACCAGTGGTGGAAAGCCAATGGGCTTGGCAAGCCCCGCGCGAACGGCTTCGGCGATCTTGGGAAGCGATTTCGCATCGCTTGGTTCGACAACCGAAACCGTATCGCTGCTTAACTGGCAGGAGTTCTGCTCACCATAGTGAATCTTCAGGCTCATGCTCTCATCGTTCGGCTGGGAATTGGTCTAGCTAGAGGATGGCTCGTATCCAGAGGCTCATCCAAATAATGCGTTAACACAGGTAGGCAGGGGGAGTTGTCTGACTTGGCCCGTGGCCGTCGTCCACTTTGCCTTGCTTACCGCTTCTGGTATTTTTAGGGACTTACTGCTGCTAGTCTCAGCTTGTTTATTTGACGCGCAGGACTCACCTCTGGTCAAGTGCCGGGGAACCACTGAAAACGAACCAGCTCCCACAATTCTCTGACCAGTATTTTCAACCACTAGCGGCTTCCGCATTGCTTGCCCCTGGTTAAGGACAACCCGCATGACACAGTTTTCATCACTGGCGACTTGCCGTAAGTACTGCGCAATCTTGGCACTTGTTACTGTGGCCACCGCTGGTTGCGCCGACAAAAACGCAACACAGGCGTCCAATTCGAGTAAGAAGACGCTACCAGGGCCTGCCGCGAAGGATATCGTGGCGAAGATGCAAGCAACCTACGCCGCTGCGGATTCCCTTTCGGTCAACGCCGAAACCGTTCAGGAGTATGTGGTTCGTGGGGAAGGCGTCGAGCGGGAACTTCCGCACGAATCGATTGCGATTGCCTACAAGCGACCCAACCTCTTGCGGTTTTCCTACGAGACGATCTCTCCTCTAGTACCTGAGCCCATGTCGTTTGAACTTGTTTCTAACGGCACCGTGCTCCGCGCAGCGGCCAGCCTCTTCCCGAATCAAATCTATGAGACCGTTGCTCCGCTCCGGCTAACGGCTGGTAACCTCGCTCCCGAGCCACAACTACGAGAGGCATTAGCAGACAACCTTCCCGGTGGCGAAATGCATCCGCCACTGGCAATGCTGCTGAGTTCCAAGCGAGAAGTCAGCGAACCTGCAACAGAAAACGCACCGCCACTCTTCGAGGGAGATAGCAAACCGTATCGACTCGGTTTGGAAGAACTAAACGACCGCGAGTGCTATCGCGTGGCCTACGATACCGCAGCGGGCAAGCGTGTGTTGTGGATCGACACCGAGACTTACTACTTGCATCGTATGGAACTTCCCTCGGAGAGCATCAACGACCCACTGGCTACGCGGTACGACCTGACGCAGTCGAGCTTCTGGATTGACTACTTGAACCAGGTGCTGGACGTGCCCATCAAGCGTAATGCCTTCGAGCGTGAGGTGCCCGAAGGAACGCGTCTCGTATCGCAGTTCCTGCTCCCCCCACCTCCTGGGCCGCCAGAGTTTCTCGGCGAAGAGGTCGACGATTTTGAGTTTGTCACGCTCGACGGCAAAAAAGTCACCCGCGACGATTTGAAAGGGAAACCGGCCCTGCTCGACATTTGGTTCACAAGTTGCCCGCCTTGTAAACAACAAACGCCCGTGCTTGAGAAAGCCTACCAGCAGCTCAAGGACGAAGGCGTCGCCATGTACGCCGTGAGCACTGATCGGCCGGAAGTTTCTAACGAAAAGGTCGAGAGCACGCTTCGCAACTGGGGTACCGAGATGCCTGTGCTGCGAGACACGACCGACAGTGCCTATAAGAACCTGAAAGTGAGAGTGACTCCTACCACGCTGCTCCTGGACAAGGAGGGACGCTTGCAATACATCCGCATTGGTTTGCATCGCACGGCTGACGAACTAGTCTCCGTGGTGAAGGCTACTCTCGATGGAGACAACCTCGCTGAAAAGGAACGCGATGCGTATCAGGTGACACTCAACGACTACCAAAAACGTCTTGAGTCAGTCACCATCGACAAGAAACTGGTTGACGTTGAAGTCATGCGAGCAGAAATTGCCAAACGGAAGCTGCCGGAAGAGCTGGTTCTTACCGAACTGTGGTCGAGCAAGAAGGAGGACTTAGAGCGGCCTGGGAATTTGTCGGTCGTTGACTTCTCCAATAGTGGTGGCGACCAGCAGGGGCATGTTCTCGTGCTTGACGGTGGGCAAGAGGTAGTTGAGTTCGGCCTGGATGGTGAAGTGGTCGCACGACACGAATTGCCTGATAACACGGAGCAAGCGGGCGGCTTCTTGCGAACTACCGTGGATGCCCAGCAGCGCCGCTGGACGCTTGTCGGCGGAGTAGGTTGGCAGAAAACGCATCTCTTCAACAACCAGTGGGAACATGTGCTCGCCTTCCCCACGCAACGGCACCCAGGCATTGGCGATGCAATTCTCACTTCCCAAGCAGAAGACGACCAGCCAACGCTGTTGGTCGGTTACTGGGGCGGACTGGGAGTACAGGCAGCCGACATTCGTGGGAAACGTTTGTGGACCGAGCGATCGCTAGAGCAAGTGGTACAAATCGCAGAGCTCCCCGAGACCGGTCACAATCACGCGCATTACTGGTGTACCAGCGATCGCGGCAACATCTTGCCGTTAGATCTCGATGGCAAACGGGGTGAACCGGTGCAAGTGGCCGAGCATTCGCTCATGTACGTAGCTTTGCATCCCGATCACGCGGCCGAAGCCGACCCGCCAATGTGCGGGCTGGTGGTCGATGACTTGAACAAGTACCGAGTCATCGGCTTCACGGCCAAGGGCGAGGAGCTATGGACCTACGACTTACCGCCTGGTGAGTACGCACAGCAAGTGTCGCGAATTCAACCAGTGAGTCTGCCGGGCGGCAAACCGGGCTGGCTAGCAGCGGCGGCGGATGGCTCGATGCATTGGTTAACGCTTGAGGGACAACTTGTGGATACGTTCTCCTACGGCGAAGAGCTCACCGGACTGGCCATGGCAGGCGGTAGGACCCAGGGTGATGTGACAAACGACGGTGACTCTGCCATATTGTTGGTCAGCTGCTCGAAGAGTCTCACCGCTTGGAAGGTACAATCTGCCGCCCAAATAAACGCCAAGCAAGAGAAGGAAGGCGCAGAGAAAGAGTAACCAACATCACACGCACCCGTTAGCCGTCGACCTTGGTCGCCGCGCGGTTTGATACTTGCGAACGATTCCAACGCCGAGCACGCAGCAAGCTCCGCGGCTAAACAACTACGAAATAGCATTCACTTAATACAAGGCTTCCAACCATGCCAGTCACACAAAAAGACATGCAATCCTGGATCGAAATGCTCCTCGCCGGTCGCGAGGCGAACCCTGATCTCGACCTTAATGATTACCTTGCTGAAATCCCCAAGCTGGACTCGCTGGCCGATGTCCCCGCCGGCACGCCAGTGCTCATCCGCGCGGATGTCGATGCCAAGCCGGGTGACAAAGTGGGCGAAGGCGACATCCGCCTACGTTCGATGGTCGATACGCTCAACTACGGTCGCGAGCGTGGCTGGAAGCTTGTACTGTTTGGTCACATCGGTCGCAAGCCGGAAGGTTCGCTCGACAAAGTTGCCGGGCGATTGAGTGAGCTGCTCGACACCGACGTAACGCTCGTGAAGGATTGGTGGAACGACGAGTCGCGCGAAGTCTCGCCCGCCGTCAAAGAACAAATCGCTGAGGCTGATAACGGTGCCGTACTGCTGTTGGAAAATACACGTGCGTACGATATCGAACGACTACTTTGGAAAGCCGAGCCCGCGGATGCCGCCAAATTGGCCGAACCACTTTCGCAGTTCGCCAACGAAATGGCGGAAAAGATTGCCAAAGTCTACGTGAACGAAGCCCTCTCGGCCGGTTCGATGGATGCCTCCAGCACCGTGGTGCCCGCAGCGATGGATCGCGTAGCCCTGGGGAAGTATATCGCCAGCGAGTTTGAAGGCCCCATGAACGAGTGCCTGAAGACGCAGCTCGTGGTGTTCAGCGGCTTGAAAATCGACAAGTTGGACGATCTGGAAGCGATGATCAGCCGCGGCTCGATCGAGCGCGTGTTCGCTGCTGGTTCACTGGCGATGGTCTTACGAAAAGCGATCGGCCAGCTTGACGGCAAGCCCGTGTGCATTGGTGCTGCTGAAGACCCTGCCCACAGTGACAAGCCCTACTTCATCCCTGACGATCGTGTCGAGCAAGCGAAAAAGATGGTTAGCGAAGGCCGCGAGAAAGGCATCGTATTTGTGGTGCCCGTCGATTCGGTCATCGAAGATGGCTCGGTGAAGGATGTGCTCCAGCCGAGCGATCAACAATTCGACATCGGCCCTAAGTCGAGCGCGCTGTTCACTGAAAAAGTCGCGGAGTTCGTCGCCAACAACCCCGATGGTGCCGTCGCTTTCCACAACGGCGTATTCGGCATGTTCGAAGACCCACGCTTTGAAGCCGGCACAAAGAATTTCATCCCCGAACTCAAAAAGATGACCGACGGCGGCGTGAAAGTCTACGTCGGCGGCGGCGAGGGCGGCAAAGCGCTCGAGAAGTACGGTGAAGAGAGCTGGGCCACGCACGTGTTCACCGCGGGCGGTACGGTGTTGAATGCACTCGGCAACGAGCCGGTGCCGTACTTGGCGGCGCTGCGGGCGGCTGCGGTTAGGACTGCTGCTCGGGCGTAGTTGATGCCTTCTCAGGCCGACGTGCCGGTAGCGTTATGTATTCGTGGCCCGACTCACGCTGTTGGCGACGCAAATCGGCTACGATGCGGTCGAGATCATTGTCGAATTTGGCAGCGAGGCGATGCCGAGCGTCTCGGATGTCCTCGGTTGGTGATTTAGGGGTCATCGGTCATTCCTGCGAGTTCTTCGGGAGTACAGATTACTGGCGGTTCAAAACCATTTTCACGGCATACATCACAAATGCGTTCCCGCAACGTCGCATTCGCAATATGCTTGAAGTTCCAGGTCACTAGATATTGTACACCGTTGGTTGCCGCGATGGCGATATGCAAGGCATCTCGCGGCTCACTGGTAGGAATCGCTCCTGCTGCCATCAATGCATCCGCAAGTTCATGAGCGTCGTCGGTAATATCTAGCTTCGATAGGCTGGACACTTCGTCCAGCCGCTCCTGTGCAGCCGAAGGATCGCCGGCGGAGCATTCGTCGAGCACCAGTTGCGATATGACCACGCGGCGAAGCGTTGGAGCAGTCGCCCACCAAAGGCGAGTCTTCCGTTGACGCGCTGCCATATCGGGATGCGGATGAATGCGACCCGCGATGCTACCAACGACGGTGGTTTCTAGGTAAACTGTGTCCATGCGAATAGCTTACCACAACACTTGATATCTCCGGTTAATTACCTTTGGGTTGCACGGCTGTTTAGAACGAAAGAGTTCGGCAAAATGAGCGATGAGCGAGAAACTGCAAAGCCTGGTGCTCTACTTCTAATTCTGACTGGGATTGCATTGATAGCGAACCTCGTCTTTAGCTATGCAAATGGAATCCGAGAGACATCTGGCCCATCAGAACTCTTGGGCTCTGTGGCTGCAAAGGTGGTGCTAATGCCGGCGATTGTGGTTGCCATTTCGCGTCTCTGGCGTGGCATGAGGAATCTTAGGTCATCCACCAAAGTTTTCTTTGGCGTTTCTCTTCTGTTCGCGATTGTAAATCTTTCGGCATTCTCGAAAACTATACCGTACGAATCATCAACAGCAGGTTCCTCCGTAAAGCACCCAGAGCAACTTCGCAACTCATTTCTTGTTGATATCCCAAATCGAGAAGATCTAAGGATTGAGAAAGATGGGCCACTTCCAGGTGTTCCCGACTCCTACCAACTGATAGCCATCAATGAAGAACTTGCGGTCCAATTCACGGTGTTGATAATGCCATCGCTGGAGAATGGTAGCACTTTCGCAGAAGGGCTGCCAGAGTGGGAACAGGGACTACTGAAGAAAGCATCGCGAAAAGTCTCCTCTCGGAAACTCCGTCTCGATGGTAAGGAAGCATACGAAGTTGTCCTTGAAATCGATGCAGATGAATTAACTTTTCAGATGCGAACCATTACTCTGCAATCTAATGGCAAAGAATTTACTTTGGCCACAACAGCGATTAAGGGATCGGAAATTGAGGCCGACCTGCAGCGTTTTTTTGATTCGTTTAGAATCAAGTAAATAAGCCTCACGATATGCCTCGTGTTTCGCCGCATACGCCGCAAACTTCGTGCACATATAGCCGCAGCCAGATACGGTTCGCTGCGCGGACCAATTAGTAGATCGGTGCCTCTGGCCTGATCCGTGGGCGCTTTGGCGGTACAACCTCGCCGAGCAATATCTAGCGGGCTGGCATTAGTAGCGCCCCACTACTCACCCGTGCTGTCGCTCACTTCCGCACACCCGGTAGCTGGAAGTTTCGCCGGGTACTCACCACGCACCGTTAGGCGCCGACCTTGGTCGACGTACGGACTGTCCGTCGAGCACGCGACGACCAGCTCGACGGCTAACTACGTGTGAAACAGGTCGCACGAGCTACCAGAAACCGGTGCCACCTTCACAATCGTTACAGATCGCCCCGGGTGACCTTGCCGACCAGGCAAAAGGGCGAAAGTGGTGAAGGTTTTCTCTTTAGGTTGACGAAACCTATCTGTATCCAATGGAGCGTTAGCCCTCGGGCTGGCTGCTCTTGCGTTGCGAAGATCGCACTGGCGCACTCCCCTAACAGCGGCGCAGGCGAGACGCAGGACTGCCAACGATGGCAACACAGTTTCCCCCCCTTCCTTAAGGAGTTTACCAATGAAGAATTTTGTTACGACGCTGGGCCTCGGCCTCGTGATCGCGATGAGCAGCGCGACTAACGCAAGTGCGTTTGGCCTGTTTGGTGGCGGTTGCGGCAGTGAGCCTTCCTGTGGTTGTGCTTCGGCCTGTGAGCCAAGCTGTGGTTGTGCTTCGGCTTGTGAGCCAAGCTGTGGATGTGCAATGGATTGTGGCTGTGCTTCAAGCTGCTGCCGTCCAAGCCTTTGCGATCGCATCCGCGCTCGTCGCGCTGCTCGCAAGGCTGCTAAGTGCTGCTGTGCCCCTAGCTGCTGCGAAGCATCTTGCGGTTGTGCGTCGGCTTGTGAGCCTTCCTGCGGTTGCGCTTCGGCCTGTGAGCCAAGCTGCGGTTGTGCCGCTCCTGCATGTGGCTGCGAAGCTTCCTGCGGTTGCGAAGTAAGCTGCTGCGAGCCTTGCTGCAAGAAGCCAAGCCTGTGCGATCGCATCCGCGCTCGTCGTGCTGCCCGCAAAGCTGCCAAGTGCTGCTGTGCTCCTAGCTGCTGCGAAGCCTCCTGCGGTTGTGCTTCCGCTTGTGAGCCAAGCTGCGGTTGCGCTGTCGCTGCCCCAAGCTGCGGCTGCAACTGAGTTTCCCCTCTATCAGACTCTGCTAGAAGTGAAACGCCCATGAGAACGGGCAGAGTTCTCAAGATGTAAAACGACAAGACGGCCCCCATCGCACCATAAGCGATGGGGCCGTCTTTTTTTGCGCGCTGCGTTTAACGACAACTGGTCTATTTATCGCCAGGGTTGCCAAGGATCAAACCTATAACCACAAAGCACACAAAGGACACGAAGACAGCTTACTTCGTGTCCTTTGTGTACTTTGTGGTTAATGTTTTTGTTGCAGGGTGCGTTTCGCTCCTCTCAACACACCCTACGACAGTTCTACAAGCTCTCTCTTGCAAATTTTTCACAAAGCTGGACACGATTGGCCGACTCCGCGATACTCAGATCTCGGCAGCAGGTCCGGAACCCTGCGGCTGAGTCTCTCCGTTCGTTCTGAATTGGTGAGGCACCCTTGGAACAGCGGAGAATCTCACACCATGAATTCCCTCCTTATCTGTCGAGTTCTGCGCTGCTGGCTGGCGCTGGCACTCGTCACCGTCTGTGGACCCCCCGCTTCAGCCCAACCTGGTGCTTTTCAACAAGGTCCGCCGGCAAATGCAGGGTCTTTGGGAAAAAACCGGCAGGGCGGAGGAGCGGCGAACGTCCTAGGCAGGAACGGCCAAGGCGGCGCAGCCAATGCGGACTTCGATACGCTTATCGATTTGATTCAATCAACCGTCGAGCCCGATACCTGGGAAGAAAATGGCACAGGCGAGGGGACAATTCGACCCTTTAATATTAACGGTGTGTGGGTCGATGCGCGTGGGAGCTTGAAATTCTCAGCAACCAAGAAAAAGATGCTTCTTGCAAGAGTCGTTGCGAAGGCACCGCCGCTGAGTGAATTAGATATTAGTGCCGAGCACGATGCGCGGCAGAGCAGCAAGCTACGGTATGTTTCACTGCCACGGTTAGAAGCAGAGATCGCGCGTCATCAGAAAGAAAAGCTGCCGCTGGAAGAAGCGATGCTCACGCTCGCAGGCTTGCAGCGAGTTGAGTATGTGATTGCCTATCCGCCCACTTCCGAGAATGCCACGGGCGATTTGGTTATTGCTGGACCGGCTGGTGATTGGCAAATCGATGACGGCGGACGACTGGTGAGCTCGGTATCAGGCCGCCCAGTGGTTCGTCTCGACGACTTGCTTTCCTTGTGGCGTCGTGAAGTGCAGTTTCGCGGCAAGCCGCTGGGCTGCTCAATCGTTCCTCGACAGGAAGCACTCGCACGCACACAGGAGTTCTTGAATTCCAGTGCGGCTAAACCGCTAGCGGTTGGTGGGCGTGGAGATTGGCTAGCCGGTTTGCGCGACAACTTGGGCGCGCAGGATGTGGAGTTCTATCACGTAGACCCGAACACGCGCGTCGCCCGGCTTCTATTGCTGGCCGATTATCACATGAAACTCGTCGGCATGGGCCTCGCGGAGGGGACAGCGGGGGTGGAGAGTTACCTCGACACGGTTGAATTGCAGGCCGATGGCACGGCCCCACCGATGAGCATTCTGCGCTGGTGGTTCTCGCTCAAATCATCGACAGTTCTTACGAACGAAGACAGCAGCGTATTCGCTTTGCCGGAGTCGTGCGTGCAAGTCTTGAGTGAGAACGAACTGCTTGCTGCCCGCGGCGAGCGCGTTCACACGGGCCAGTCGGATGCGTTAAACCGCCGCTTTGCTCAGTCTTTCACGAAGAACTATCGGGCACTAACGGAGAAGTACCCACTGTACGGCGAATTGGAACGGCTCTTTGAATTGTCGCTCGTTCTTGAAGTGATTCGATCTCAAGGCCTTGTGGAGCGTGTCCACTGGCAGCCCAGCCTGCTGGTTGATACAACACGCATGGGACTGCCAGGGGTAAGGACTCCCAGCACCGTGGAAACGGTCATCAACCACCGAGTAATTCGCCGGCGACATATCATTGCCGGAGTAAGTGGCGGCGTGTGGGTTGATGCCGCCCAGCGGATGGAAGTTAGTCCCGGTGAAAGCGATGCACTCGCGAAGATTCAATCTACTATCGGAGAAACTGTGCGCGATGGTGGTACTTGGTGGTGGGACTAACAGCCTGTAATTTAAATATTTGTCGTTTGCGTTTCATGCCATTGATCCGGGTAGCCGCGACACTTCGTCCGCTTAAAGGATTGCTTTCTCTGGCGGATCGCTCGGACACGTGTCGGGGCCGCTTGCGGCAAGAGGCCTTGGCATTCTCGCACGCCGTATTGAAATGCCTCCTGTGCTGTGCACACCGACACTTCTCCCTTGCGTGCTCAATCGAGTGGATAAACAAGACTTGGAGAAAGTGTCGCTGCCACCCAAATTCTTGAGCTGTGTGCGACTGAAAGGCTGAAAGTTGGTCCCATTACACTGGGTGGTTGAGTGCCTTACGATGCTTCACGCTTTTGCTCATCCGCATCATTACTGATCGCTTCTGGCGATTCTTGTTGCTCATCCTCTTCCAACATTCTTTCCAGCATGCGCTTGCGGTTTCGCCGCAACAAGAAGAGCGTAACCAGTCCCACTACGAGCAGTACAACGAGCGTGAGATACCACTCCGCACTCTTGATCCACTCGGTAATCGGCTCGCCCCATACGTAGGAGACACTGAAGAACAGGCCAACCACGGAGGTAGCGGCGATGAGGTCCCAGGCGAGAAACTTCCGGAACGGCATGCGAACCGTGCCTGCCGCCAGGTAAACGGGCCCACGAATGCCCACCATGAAACGCGAGAGCATCAGCACTTTGAAACCGTGCTGGGTCACGGCGTTTTCGAATTGCTCTTCTTTGCTCGCACCAATGAGCTTTGAGAGTTTCGGGTGCTTGGCCATGAGCGTATGCCCGAAGTGGTAGCCGATGGCATACATGACCGCATCGCCCAGCAGTGCGCCCAGGAGGCACGCTCCAAAGGCGAGCTCTGGCTCCAACTTCCCTTGAGAGCTTAGTACGCCGGCGATCACGATCGCCACTTCCTCGGGGATCGGCATACCGCACCCGGTCAGCACCAGAAACAGGATGATGCCAAGATAGCTACCGGGATGAAATAGCGAAGCAATCACAAAGGGCCAATTACTACGGGCCAATCACAACAGGGTGCTGCGACAGCGAACTAGGTTGAGGCGGGCCGAGAGGTGGGACCGCTATTCTACTATCGGCAAGCGATCTTGTGGGAAAAAACTATATTTTACCTAACCTCAGGGCAATGGGCAGCGCGTCCAGGCATCATCCGCTAAATTGAAAGCATGCACTTCCAAAGGGAGTTCCTCAGTCGATTCACTTAGCGGTGGGCAAACCAACAAGGCAGCTACCTCTGGATGGGCTGCACAGTACTCTGCCGTACCCCCTGGGCCGAGCACGTAGAACGCAGTAGCGAGCGCGTCGGCCTCTGCTGCTGTCTCAGCAATCGCGGTAGCCGTGAAGACGCCTTCAGCCGGCCAGCCGGTGCGAGGATCGATGACGTGCCCGTAGCGACGCCCCTGATGCTCGAAGAACTGGGTGCCACTTCCAGCAGTGCCCAGAGCCTGATTGCGTAGATGAATCTCCGCCAAGCGCCTCTCAGGATGCACCGGATCGCGAATTCCCACGGTCCAAGCCTCGTGACTGTCGGAGCGATTCTTACCGCGAGCCAGCACACTACTGCGGCCACCATGCCAGAGAAAATCATCGACGCCCTGCCCTGCCAGTTGCTCTGCCAAACGGTCAATCGCATACCCCTTGCCGATGGAATTCAAATTAATTTCCAATCGGGGATTCAAAAATTCAATTGTGCTGTCCTGCTCGTTTAGCCGAATCGCGTCGCCACCTGTACTCTTTAGAGCCTCGGAAATTTCTAGTTCTGCCGGCACGCGGCCTTCGCGTTTGAGAAATCCCCAAACTCTGGATAACGGCCCGCTCGTGATATCGAATGCCCCGCTGGTCTCCGCTTGCAACCAGGCGCATAGTTGGAGTAACTGAAACAGTCGCGGCTCGACTTCCACGGGTGCCGTTGCTGCCGAAGCATTCATCTCCAGCACGTCGCTCGTATCGCGATAGATGGTGAGCCGAGCTTCAATCGCTTCCAGTAAGTCCAGTGAGTCCAGTATGGGTCCCGTTGCCCTCTGCCCGTCCGCTGCGTGATATTGCACCTGAAAGTCGCAAGCCATCGCGCGGCGACTGACTTCCAGCAAAGTGACTTCCTGGGGTCGAGATCGCTGAGGCTCCTGCCCGGATGCGACTTCGAACGAAGCGGTGGCTGCATCGGCCATCTGCTTGGCCTTATCTGCCAGTGCCGAGAGGGCCGCCCTGCCCTTGAGGAATTCGCGGCGCGAAGCGGCTCGGGCGTCGGGATGCGAATCGTTGGGTGTTGGTTCCTTAGAGGCCATGCGTGAAGTATAACGGTGCCCTATTAAATGGCTAAGCCGCAAGCGGCAGTTTTTGAGCGTACTTTCCTATCGAGAGACTTCAGCATGAGCAAATCAGAACCCATTATCAGCGTTTCCGGCCTGCGGGGCATCGTGGGTGAGTCGCTCACGCCCGGCATCGTAACACGTTATGTGAATGCGTTTGCAACATCGCTTCCCAAGGGCCCAGTCGTCGTCACACGCGACGGTCGCACCACCGGGCCGATGGTAGCGGAGCTTGTCCGCGGGGCGCTCTCAGCTGCCGGCTGCGACGTGCTAAACGGCGGCGTAGCTGCTACACCCACCACAGGGGTACTTGTTCGCTCGTTGAAAGCCGTGGGCGGCGTGCAGATTTCCGCGAGTCACAATCCGTCTGAATATAACGGATTGAAGCTGTTCAACGCTGCGGGACGGGTTATTCCTGCGAGCGAAGGGCAAGCGGTGCTGGATCGATATCGGGACAACGAAACCGCATGCGAGTGGCAAGCTTGGGAAAAGTTAGGCAAAATTAATTCGATTGGCGATTCGACTTCCGCGCACGTGGATTTGATCAATGCGATTTGCAATGTCCAGAAGATTCGCTCTCGGAAGTTTAGCGTGTTGCTGGATGCGAATCATGGCGCAGGCAGCGTGCTGGGCCAAGTATTGCTTGAACATCTCGGCTGCGAGGTCGCCGTTCTTGGAGGTACACCTGATGGCCACTTCAGCCATCCACCAGAACCCACGGCAGAAAATCTTTCCACCTTGCCACAAGCGATGATGCAACACAGTGCGGTCATCGGTTTTTGCCAAGACCCAGATGCAGACCGTCTAGCGGTGCTCGACGAGACGGGTCGCTACTTGGGTGAAGAGCTTACCCTCGCCATGTGCGTCGACCACGAACTGAAACGCAATCCGGGACCAATTGTGACCAATTGTTCTTCGAGCCGTATGAGCGAGGACCTAGCGGAAAAATATGGCGTGCCTTTCTTCCGTTCGAAAGTAGGTGAAGCAAACGTAGTAGATGTCATGCTTGAAAACAACGCCGTCCTGGGTGGCGAGGGCAATGGCGGCGTGATCGATCCACGCGTTGTGCTGGTGCGCGATAGCTTCGTGGGTATGGCCCTACTGCTAGACGCCATGGCTGGCCGCGACTTACCCATCAGCGCGCTTGCCGATGAACTACCGCAATACGCGATCCACAAGTCGAAGATCAGCCTTCCTGCTGAGCAAGTCCCCGCTGCACTCGACAATCTGGAGAAACATTTCAAAGAAGCAAATCCCGATCGCATGGACGGCCTACGACTCGATTGGTCGAATAAGTGGCTACTCGTGCGGGCGAGTAACACGGAGCCCATCGTGCGAGCCATTGCCGAAGCGCCGACGGCAGAGGAAGCTCAAGAGTTGTGTGATGTGGCGGCAGAGACAATTGGTTGACGTATGTACACATACCCAGCTATACTCGGTTTCGTTAGCCGACGAGCTTGCTCGCCGTGAGGTCCGCCCCGCCAAACCCGCACCTAACTTTCTCACCATGCTCGCCTTCCACGGCATCTTCACGACCTACGGCTTCTGGCTACCCAACGACCCACGCGGTTCCTGGTCGAGCTGGGTCGCCAAATGGGAACTATACGAACGAGCCGGCACGGGAACCAAGATTCGAGAAACGCACTCAGTCGCAAGCCGCCCTCATCGCAGGGGTGAACGAGTGGCCGCAAAACGGGTTTTGCGTTATCCACAGGTCCAGTTTGATGGTCGTCAAGCTCGAGCCGTTGGTAGGGGATTCAGTGAAGCGGTGAAGAAGTCGGGTTATCAAATTCTTGCCTGCTCGATCATGCCTGATCATGTTCACGTAGCTGTTGCTGCGCAAGAGCGCCGGCCTAGCCTGATTCTTGGACACTTGAAGCGGGAGGCAACTGTTCAACTGGTCGAAGAATGGGCGCATCCCTTCAAGCGATTTCAAAAACCTGGAGGTCCATTGCCATCCTGCTGGGCACGGCAGAGCTGGCAGGTGTTTCTTGATCGTGAAGTAGACGTTCACCGAGCGATCCAATACGTGCGGGAGAACCCAATCAAAGCAGGGTTCAATCCTCAGAGATGGTCGTGCGTTACAGAGAACTTCTAACTCCGCGGCGAGCAAGCTCGTCGGCTAACGATACTCTATCACGTTCGTTAGCCGACGAGCTTGCTCGCCGTGATCGTTCCATTTTCATTGCCGCCTGCAATCACCTCAACAAAGTCGCCAATGTTTGCCCCTTCGCTCTCAACTTCTATCGTCGCATAGCGGCAAGAAGTTCCCGTGAGCTTCCCACCCTTTTCGTCCTGAGCTTCCAACAACACGCGCAATGGCATGCCGACAAGCGAGCGATAGTACTCGTCTCGAAGCTCGGTTTCGACCGAAACCAACTCTCTCCCGCGTGCTTGCTTGAGTTTTTTGGGCAACTGATCGGGCAAGTCCGCAGCAGGCGTACCGCGACGCGCGCTGAAGGGGAAGATGTGAATCTTGGAGAACCCGGCTGCGCGGGCCGTTTCGCAGGTCTCAGCGAATTCCGCATCCGTTTCGCCGGGGAAGCCGACGATGATGTCCGTCGTGATGGCCGGTCGATCGAGCGCATCGCGCAGCATACCGCAACGATCTATAAACCGCTGGCTGCCCCAACGACGGCGCATCCTGCGCAGTACGCTATCGCTGCCACTTTGCATGGAAATGTGTAGGTGCGGGCAAACCTTCTTGGGATGTTCCTGCATGACGGTGATCAATTCACGGGTCACTTCTGTGGCCTCGATGCTAGACAACCGAATCCGGAAATCGCCCGGCAGCGCGGCGATGTCGCGCACTAGATTTGAGAGTCGCGTCCACTGTTCTTTGGGTACGTTACGATTCCAATCCACGCCGTAGTGCCCAAGATGGATTCCAGTGAGTACGACTTCGCGATAGCCGCTGTCCACAAGCCGGCGAACTTCATCCAGAACGTGCTGCTTTGGTCGACTGGTGAGCTCAGGCCGCACGTGAGGGATGATGCAAAAGCTGCAGCGTAACATGCACCCATCCTGTACTTTCACATACGCACGTTGGCGGCGACCAAAGCCGGAGATACCGGTCGGCACGTCGGTCACGCCAAAGCGTCCCAGCAAGTCGGGAAGTTCGCGTTTGTCGGTAAGCACTTCAGTCACGTTGGGCAGCGCGGCCACTTCTTCAGGTGCTCGCGTGGCATAGCAACCCATGACGACAATCTTTGATGCCGGATTGTCCCGCGCCATGCGCCGAATGATCTGCCGGCTCTTGGAGTCCCCCTCGCTGGTGACTGTGCAGGTATTGACGATGCAAAGGTCAGCGGGCTCCTCGCCAGCAGCATCCCCGTAGCCAATCGAATGCAGGCCTTCGCGGATGTATTCGGTCTCGTACTGGTTGACTTTGCAACCGAGCGTGTGCGTACGTAATTTCATTCGACAGCCTCGATAGTGCTCCACATCGACCCTACTGTACCCCGCTCCTCGTCCTTTCCATAGGCGTGAATCTGGTCGCGTTTCAGCTCCGCGTGTTCCAGAGTGGTCGTGAGAACCACGGCTTTGCCATCTTTGTCGACCAGCTTGGCGATTTCGACACATTGCTCCCTCTGGTGGCCAAAGAGCTCGCGCAGCAGAGCTTCCACGTAGGTGAATGTGTGATCGTCGCTGTCCCACAGCAAGACGTTGTACTTGGGCTGACGGCGGCGCTGCTTCTCCTTGGCCCGCTCTTTTTGCGGAACGACCACAGCTACGCCCTCGTCGGTTGACTCGTTGTCCGGATCTATGGGGTTAAAATAAGCCACAATGCTTGCATTCCTGGGGTGAAGAGGATTGTCGCGAATCGCTCCGCGTCGGGTCAGTCGTGATTTGCTCCGCAAATCGTGTTTCTTGGGTTATTGAAGCTTGAAAACCGCAACTCTAGGCGTTGGCACACAACGGGCATGATTCGGCGGAGCGAATCACGACACGAGCCACCCGTAGTGTGAACTGCTGCCCGGCATTATATTGGCACGTCCCGGATTGGGGAAACCTTACTAGAAAATCCCCACCCCGGGCCTATACATCACAACAGCCAGATGCTTAGCCGCGAGCGACTCCCCTGCCCATGCCCAACACCGTAACCGATACTTTGAAACAAGCACTCGAATGTGCTGACCAACAGCGTGAGCAGTCTGTTGACGACTTATGCGAGCTGCTGCGCATTCCGAGCGTCAGTGCCGATCCCGCCCATAAGGGCGACATCAAGCAGGCATCGCAGTGGATTACGGACAGATTCGAAAAACTCGGCTTAGCGGTCAAAATCATCGAAACCGCTGGCCACCCGATCGTTTACGCCGAGTCGCCCCCAGTGCCGGGCAAGCCGGTCGCGCTCGTGTATGGGCATTACGACGTCCAACCACCCGATCCGTTGGACGAGTGGACCACGCCCCCCTTTGAGCCGAACATCCGAGACGGCAAAGTATTCGCCCGCGGTGCGACCGACGACAAAGGGCAAATGCTCACTCATGTGAATAGCGTGGCCGCATGGCTGACAGCTTGCAAAGAGCTACCGCTGCAAGTGAAGTTGCTCATCGAAGGGGAAGAGGAGGTTGGTAGCGAGCACCTGGAAACATTCCTAACAGAGAACCGCGAAAAGTTGGCCTGCGATTGTGTCGTGATCAGTGACACCAGCCAGTTCGCCCCCGGCGTACCGGCAATCACCTACGGCCTGCGGGGCATCGCGTACTACGAAATTCACCTGACCGGTCCCAGCCAGGACTTGCACTCAGGCGTGTTCGGCGGAGCAGTTGCCAACCCGGCCATTGAACTTTCCAAAATGCTCGCCGGGCTAGTCGACGAGAAGGGACGCATCCAAGTGCCCGGCATGTACGACGACGTGGTTGAGCTTTCAGCGGAAGAGCGTAAAGAGTTCGCCGGCCTGCCGTTTGACGAGGCGAAGTTTAAAGCACAACTGAATGTCAAGGATCTGGCTGGCGAAGAAGGCTACTCGACCATCGAACGTCGCTGGGCACGCCCGTCGTTCGACGTGCACGGACTCACGAGCGGCTATCAAGGCAAGGGAGAGAAAACTGTCTTGCCGGCCAAGGCGTCAGCGAAGATCAGCTTCCGGCTCGTTCCGAATCAGGACCCGAAGAAAATAACTGAAGGGTTGCGTCAGCGGCTGGAAGAGCTGCTACCGGCAGGAATCACGATGGACCTTACCGTCTACCATAACGCGCCTGGAGTGCTCATGCCGCTAGAAAGCCCCTACTTGCAAGCAGCTGCTGAAGCGATTGAGCTGGGCTTCGGCACACGGCCCGTAATGATTCGCGAAGGGGGCTCTATTCCCATCGTGAATTCTTTCGCCCAGCAACTCCAAGCAGATGTACTGTTACTGGGCTGGGGCCAAAACGACGACAATCTGCATAGCCCGAACGAGAAATTCTCGCTAGAAGACTACCATCGCGGCACCCGTGCGAGCGTGGCTCTGTGGGATCGACTCGCACAGGTAAATCCCACGACGGCTTAATCGCAACTCATTACCCGACTGCTTACGCATCTCGGCTCGTTTTACAAGCTAACCCAATCGACATAGCGAACCCATGCTTGATAAGAAATTCATTCTCGACAATGTCGAGCTCGTCCAGAAGAACTGCGACAATCGTGGCGCGAAGGCAAACGTTGCCCGCTTCGCAGAGCTAGAAACCAATTGCCGCGAGCTTCAGCAAGAAATTGAAGAACTTTCCCGGCAAGCGAATGTGGTGAGCAAATCCATCGGCAAAGCCAAGGACGATGCCGAGCGCGAGCAACGCAAAAATGAAGGGCGTGAGCTGCGAGAATCGAAGGATGCGAAGCAGGCGGAATTAGATCGCATTTCAGCCGAGGCAGGGGCCATCTATCGCAGCATGCCGAACATGACGCATAAGGAAACGCCCATTGGCGACGAGGATGCCTCTCGCGAGCTGCGCCACGGTGCGACTCAGGTGCGCCCATTAGGGTTCCCCGTTCAAGATCATGTTGATTTGGGCGTACAGCACGACTTGATCGACTTAGAGGGCGGGGCACGCGTCGCGGGAAATGGCTTCTATTTCCTACGTAACGAAGGTGCCTTGCTGGAATTAGCTCTCCAGCAGTACGCCATCGAGATGTTGGTCGCCGAAGGGTTTATTCCTACGATCACGCCCGACCTCGCGCGTGGGGACATCGTAGCTGGCGTGGGCTTTATTCCCCGCGGCCCGGAAACGCAAATCTACAGTGTGGAGAACAACGACCTGAACTTGGTGGCAACTGCGGAGATTACGCTCGGCGGGCTGTATGCGGACCAGGTGATCGACGAAGAACAACTACCCATCAAACTGTGTGGTATCAGCCATTGCTTCCGTACAGAAGCCGGTGCCGCAGGGAGAGCCTCGCGTGGGCTCTATCGCGTGCATCAATTCACCAAGGTCGAAATGTTCGCGTTCACGCTGCCTGAGCAGAGCGAGGACATGCACAACTATCTATGCGAGCTGGAGTGCCAGTTCTTCGACGGTCTCGGTATTCCCTACAAAGTGCTCGACATAGCCAGCAAAGACCTTGGCGGTCCCGCGTATCGCAAGTTCGATCTCGAAGCCTGGATGCCTGGCCGGGGCGATGGCGGTGAGTACGGCGAAGTCACCAGCACCAGCAATTGCCTCGACTACCAAGCCCGCCGTTTGAACGTTCGCTATAGAACGAAGGGCGAGAAGGGCACCAAGTTCGTCCACACGCTCAACGGCACCGCGGTGGCGATCAGTCGTGCAATCATCGCAATACTGGAAAACTGCCAGCAGGCCGACGGCTCGATCATCGTTCCCGAAGTGCTGCAGAAGTGGGTTGGTAAAGAGCGGATTGGTGGCGGGGAGTAGGTCAAGTCGGAAACAGGGGGACGGCTAAGCCGCAAGCGGCACTGCTCAATTCCCAAAGACTATTGAATCTCCAACGTGAACGGCATCATCGTAGCGACAGGTTCTTGGAAAACGCGTTGCAGTTGCAGGACTTGTCGAAGGTGGCTTTTGAGCCCACGCGTGTTGCCGAAGAGTTCGGCGAGCAATCGCATTTCGAGGCTCACCTCTTTCTGAGCATCGGAATCCATGCCGAAAAGCGCGTCGAACGGGTTCTCAGGTTCGGGTAGGATCTTCATTTGCACATCGTCGTCGGCACCTAGGCCAGCCATGGTGCGTGCCGCCTGCACAGCATCCTTGAGCGTGCCCAGTTCATCGACCAACCCGATACGCTTCGCGTCGCGGCCGGTGTACACTTGCCCCTTGGCAAGCTCCTCGAGTGCTTCGATTTCCATGCCTCGCCCCTCGGCAGCCTTGGTGGTGAATTGCTCGTAGGTGCGTTGCATCATTGATTCAATAGCCGCGCGTTCGCTTTCGGTAAACTTCTCCGTAGCTGAGAAGATACCGCTGTTCTTGCCGCGGCTGATTGATTCGGTATCCATGCCGATCTTTTCGTACAGCCCGCCCATGGCAATTTTGCCACCGACGACGCCAATGGAACCAGTCACGGTGCCCGGCTCGGCGAAAATGCGATCGCAACCCATCGAAATGTAGTAGCCACCGCTGGCAGCCACATCGCCCATGCTGGCAATGATCGGCTTATCGGTAGCCTGCGTCGCTCGCCACATGAGGTCGCTCGCCAGGGCCGATCCGCCGGGGCTATTCACGCGAAGTACAATCGCTTTGACGTTCTCATCGGCGGCAGCTTCATTGAGCGCCTTGACGATGGTGTCCGAGCCCATCGACTGTCCGCCGAAGGGGCTGTTCTCACTCTTGCCGGACATGATTGGGCCGACCGCGTAGACGATGGCAATCTTCGGGCCCGAAGCGGTACGCTTGCTATCGCCCCCCAGCATGGCTTGGAAGAGCTTCATCATGCCCATCGGGCCTGAGAAATCGGTGTCGACCTTTTTCTTCGCGTAGTTCATGACATAGACAAGCTTGTCGGCTTTGTACTGCCCTTTCAGCCGATCGCGGAACTCGTCCGCATATTCCAATCGGTCCACCAGCCCGGCTTCCTTGGCATCCTCGGCCGTGAGAAGTCCACGGTCGATGGCCTCGCGGGCCGCTTCGACAGTCATTTGACGATCCGCCGCGATACCCGCCACGAGTTGGTCAAACAGGTCATCAATCATGGCGCTCAAGTTCTCACGAACCGGTTCGCTGAGGCTGTCACGCATCAGCGATTCTGCAGCGCCTTTGTACTCACCCACATAAATCATATCTGCCTCGACGCCTAGCTTCGCAAGCATGTCCTTGTAGAAAGTAAAATCGCCACGAACACCGGGCACAAACACCATCCCCGAACTGGGCATCACAATCTCGTCGCAGGCGGCTGCCAGTTGGTACTGTGTCGAGATAGCCGTTTCGAGATGAGCATAAACTTTCTTGCCGCTCACTTTTGCGCGTTTGATGGCGGAGCGCAACTCGTTTAGCTTGCCACGACCGACGCCGTTGTGAATCTCCAGGATGATGCCATCAATCTTCGCATCCTCGGCCGCCTTATCGATGCGGGCGATCGTCTTGCGAAGATCGACGCCCAAATCGCCGAACAGCGACATCTGCCCTGGTGACTCGGGCAGTTCGCCCTTGATGGCGATGTGGGCCAAGCGGATCTTCGTGGGCTGCTTCTCAGGTTTCTCGTCCGCCGATTTGGCGGCATCAGCTTTGTCTGCCACTGCGGAGTTCCCCTCCTTAGCCGACGAGCAGACGGGAGCGAGACATAGGGAAACAGTCAGCGATGCTAGTAGTGCTGTCAGTGATTTGGGCATGGTTTGTCCTTGTAAAGCTTGAGTTCGTCGTGGCGTGCCGAAGCTGGCGGAGCCCCGATAGCTATAGCGGGTTTGCTCAGGGAATTATACTGACCTGTCCGCGAGTATGTTCGCCTGTTTCGGGGCGTTCTTGCGGAAAAAGACTCCGAAAAAAGCCCTCGAGCGGCACTGGGAGCGAGCGATCGGGCTGGTGAAGCCAGGGGCACTTTGCTATTTTTCCCGCCGAAAAGCTGAATTTCTTCACCGCATGATTCCTCTTCACCAAAGTTGTGACGAGATCGCCAAGGACCTCGCTATGCAGAACCGATCCCTATCCACTGCTCTCTTGCTGGCCAGTTTCTGTTGCTTAAGCCTCAGCACACCTAAAGCTGAGGCCGCTCCGCTGTGGAAGCAGTTGCTCCCGCAGAAGCGTGTCGCAGCAGCGACAGATGGAGACTACGCCCTAAAACAACAGAATGGCCCCTGGCTCATCTTGGCAAGTTCCTTCAGCGGTCCAGAAGGCGAACAACAAGCGCACGACTTGGTGTTGGAACTGCGCAGCAACTACAACCTGCCAGCTTTCTACTACGGCAAGACATTCAAACAAGAAGACGACCCGGGTCGAGGATTGGATCACTACGGAGCGCCGATCCGCCGTCGTTACAATCGTGGCGACGCGGTTATTGAGCACGCAGTGCTTGTTGGCGAGTTCACATCGATCAACGATCCAGATGCCCAGGAGTTGCTCGCTCGGATAAAAACACTCCGGCCCAAGACACTCTCCGGCGACGGCACCGACACATCGCATCAAAGCCTAGGCGACTTTCGCCAAAAACTGGCTGAGAACCTGCATATGACGCAGGCGAAACCCACGACCAAGGGACCGATGGGACATGCCTTCTTGGTTCGCAACTTGTTGCTACCCAAAGAGTACTTCGTTCCCAAGGGAGTCGATGAAAGTGTGGCTAGGTGGAATGAAGGTGTGAAGCACTCGTTGCTGGATTGCCCTGGACAGTATTCGATCAAAGTCGCGACGTTCCGCGGGCGTACGTCGCTGGAAGACGTCGACAAAGTCGATACCAAGAAAACCCGTAAGGCGTCCGAAGACGATCCACTCGTCACTGGTGCAGAAAAGGCGCAGAAGCTCACGATCGCCTTGCGGAGTCGTGGCTGGGAGGCCTACGAGTTTCATGATCGCTACGAAAGTTATGTGACCGTCGGTTCCTTTGACAAGATGCACCGCACGGCAGACGGCCGCCTCGCACCTGCTACGCCAGATGCGAAAACCATTGTCGATACCTTTGGAGCTGCCACGCCGAATAACCTGTTCAATCGGCCAGCCCACGAAGACATCGTCAAGGAACAACGTGTGAAACAACAGTTTGCTCGCCAGTTTTCCAATGGCCAAGTCGCTAACGGCTTCCACCCAAAGCGTTTCATCGGTCTGCCGTTCGACATCCAGCCGCAACCGGTTGAAGTGCCCAAGCGGGCAGGGATTAGCTCGGCGTACGCTCGACGGTAGCCGTAGGGTCCGCTGTGAGCTTGTGAATTATTCAGCTACCTACTCGGCAGCTAAGAATTTAGAATCGGTGACTGCTTTGATTCTAACATGCTTTGCGATGGAGGTTCTTGATGGAACGTACCACACAGACCGGCACGGCCCGTTTTCAGCGTGCTGAGCGACGACAGATCGAGTTTCGCCCGCTCGCACTCGATCACTTGCTTGCTGAAGATCACGCAGCGCGACTGATTTGGGCCTACGTGGAAGGACTCGACCTGACGCTCTTGTATCAGAAGATTAAGGCGGTGGATGGGAATGCTGGTCGCAATCCGATCGATCCAAAGATTCTCCTCTCGTTGTGGCTCTTCGCCACCGTCGAGGGAGTCACCTCCGCTCGTCGACTCGCTAAGCTCTGCCAAGAACACTTGGCTTACCTGTGGATCTGTGGCGAAGTGAGCGTGAATTACCATACGCTGAGCGACTTTCGCACCCAACACCATGAGTTTCTCGACGACCTGCTCACTCAAAGCGTGGCCACGCTGCTGCACCAGGGACTCATTGAACTCAACAGCCTGGCCCAAGACGGGATGCGTGTTCGCGCATCGGCCAGTTCGAGTTCCTTCCGCAGGAAGCCCACCCTCGATGAATGCCTCGCCCAGGCGGAGCAACATCTGGAAACACTTCAGAGGGAGAGCGAAGAAGATGTCGGGGTTGAGAACCGTCGTGAACAGGCAGCACGGGTGCGTGCGGCTCGTGAGCGGCAGGAGCGTATTGAAGCGGCTTTAGAAGAGCGTGAAACGCTCGTTCCGAAAATGGAGCGTCGTAAGAAGGGTTCTGGTAGCGAAGCACGCGCTTCGACCACCGACCCCGAAGCACGCAAGATGAAGATGGCCGATGGGGGCTTTCGTCCGGCCTATAACGTACAGTTTGCGACGACGACCGATACGCTGGTGATTGCTGGTGTGGATGTGGTCAATGCGGGGACTGACGGTGGTCAGATGAAGCCCTTGATTGATCAACTTGAGCGGCGCTACCAGCAGGCTCCCGAGCAGTACCTGGCCGATGGGGGCTTCGTGAAGCTGGACGACATTACTGCCCTTGAGCAGGCGGGTATCACAACGTACCTGCCGATCATGGAGCAAACACGTAAGGAGTCCAAGGGGATCGACCCGTTTGCTCCGGTGAAAGGCGATAGCGAAGAGGTCAAGCGGTGGCGTGCCCGGATGGGCACTTCCACAGCGAAAGAGATCTATCAGCAGCGCAGTGCGACTGCTGAGTTCCCCAACGCCGGCTGTCGGAATCGGGGGCTGGGTCAGTTCCCGGTTCGAGGGTTGCTGAAAGCCAGAGCGATCTGTTTATGGCAGGCACTAGCGCACAACTTCCAGAGAACACTTGATTTACGGCGGCAAGCGACCGGGTAAGCTTGTGATGATCAGGCAAGGATGCCAACGCCATCGGGTCGTCAGCATCCCAAGCAACTTTAGCAAACAGGGGTGTTTAACAACGACACAACCAACCTTTCAAGAAAGAACCCCCGAGCACTAGGACCTCAGGCCCGGTTGAGAAAAATTCACGGCCTCTGTGCGCACCAGAACCCTAAATCGTGGGTGGGTACGCCTCGCTCCCCTCGACAGTACCCATCGCACAGCTGGTAAATCAAACATTGGTACGCACAGCGGACCCTACGAGTACTGGGCAGTCTCCCTATTGAAGTGGTAAGCTGATTGCTTGCACGATACTTCACTTGAGCGAGATACCCTCGATGGGCGAGACTTCTTTTCTGCTGACCCTAGGCACGACGAATATTGCCAAGGGCAAAGAACTTGTCCAGCTCTTAGGTCCTTATGGATTTGAGATCCGCACACTGGCAGATTATGACAACGCCATCGACGTTGTCGAAGATGGCGACAGTTTCGCCGAAAACGCTCGCAAGAAAGCCACGGAACAGGCCCAGCACCTGGGCTGTTGGGTGCTGGCCGACGATAGCGGTTTGGAAGTGAAATCGCTTGATGGGCGACCGGGAATCTACTCCGCTCGATTTGCCGGGCCCGAGGCTACCGATCTAGAAAACAATGCGCAGCTCTTGAAAGAGCTCGCAGACCTTTCGGCGGCGAAACGTGCCGCGAGATACTTCTGTCACGTAGCCGTTGCGGATCCTTCGGGAGAGGTTCGTGCAGAGAGCTTCGACCATTGCTGCGGGCGCATTCGCACCGAGCCCTCAGGATCGAATGGCTTCGGCTACGACCCCCTCTTTGAAGTATTAGAGTTCCACCGCACCTTCGGCCAACTGGGCCCGCATCTCAAGTCCCTGCTAAGCCATCGCGGCCGGGCCATTCGGGCGATCGTGCCGCAGCTTGTTGCACTCAAGAACAAACACTGACCGTCCACAAAAAAGGCCGCTCGCAATCGATAGATTTACGGGCGACCAAATGAACTAGAACGAGCTTCTATGTATGCCAAGAATGTAATCTTCCGATTCGGGTCTGCAAAGTCTTTGGCAGCGAATTTTCCCAAGAAACTCATGCCAATCGCTCGGCACTTTTCGCAGGTTGTTACTGCGCTGGGACTTATGTGTTTTTCGAGCGTCCTCTCCAGGGCTGAGTCCCCGGCAGCGTGGCTGGAAAGTGAGTCGGCGCAGCTTACCCAGCTTTACAAAGAGCTGCACCAGTCGCCTGAACTCTCGCTGCAGGAAGCTGAGACCGCAAAGAAAATGGCGGCCGAACTGAAGCGTCTCGGTTTCCAGACGACTCCGGAAGTCGGCGGGCACGGCGTTGTCGGTGTGTTGAAGAACGGCGCAGGCCCGACGTTGCTATTGCGAGCCGACATGGATGCTCTACCCGTCGTCGAAGAGACCAAGTTGCCTTACGCGTCTCAGGTCCGCACCAAGGACAAACGCGGCGCTACGGTCGGCGTGATGCACGCGTGTGGGCACGACATGCACATGACCAACCTCATTGGCACGCTGCGTTACCTAGTCGCGCATCGCGACGCTTGGCAAGGCACCCTCGTGGCGATCTTCCAACCGGCTGAGGAATTGGGCGCCGGCGCGAAGGCGATGCTCGCTGACGGCCTACTGGTGAAGTTCCCGCGTCCCGACTTTGCCCTCGCCTTACACGTGTCGGCCGACAGGCCGGCCGGTACGCTCGCTTGCCGCACTGGCTACGCGCTGGCGAATGTGGACAGCGTTGATATCACGCTCCGCGGTCGCGGCGGGCACGGCGCGTACCCCCACGCCACGATCGATCCCGTGGTGATGGCCGCTCGACTGGTGCTCGACTTGCAAACGATCGTAAGTCGCGAGGTGAAACCGATCGAACCGGCAGTCATAACCGTCGGCTCGATCAAGGGCGGCACTAAGCACAACGTAATCGGTGACAAGTGCGAACTGCAACTGACCGTTCGCAGCTACGCCCCAGCGACACGCAAGCAGTTGATCGAAGCAATCAAGAGAAAAACCCTCGCGACCGCCGCCAGCGCAGATGCTCCGGAGCCCGAGATTGAGGTGAGCGAAGGCACTCCGGCTCTGTGGAACGACCCCGACTTGGGCGAGCGCGTGCTACCCGCGATCACTCGCGTGCTAGGCGCCGACAACTTGCACGATGCAGAGCCCTCAATGGGCGGCGAAGACTTCGGTCGATACGGTAAAGCGGGCGTGCCGATTCTCATGATGAGCCTGGGAGCAGTCAGCCAAGAACGTCTCAACCAATACAAGGAGTCCGGCACGCCGCCCCCCTCGTTGCACTCGTCGAAGTTCTATCCCGATCCGGAGTTGACGATTAAAACAGGGGTGAAGGCGTTCACCGCTGCGGCGCTGGAACTGCTTAAGAAACCTGGGACGTAGGTGCCAACCTTGGTAGAGTGCTCGGTTAGCACCGACACTCCGGCCTCAAGAAGATATTTTTTGCTTGCTCGCATGATAGGCCGAGTGTCGGTGTTGAGGACAAGAGGCATTCGATTTGCAGAACCGGCAATCCTCCAGTGCTCCGCACACCGACACTTATCCCAGCAGTCCGTGTGAGAAGGTGACATCGCTGGCAGATAGAAAGTGTCGGTGCTACCCGCTCGGGCATTCTTCCTACTGCAAACCCCACGGCTTGTGTCAGGGGACTAGTCGTCCTCGTTCTGTAGCGCTATTCCTTACGCAGCTTCGGATCGAGCGCATCGCGCAACCCGTCGCCCAGCAGGTTCAGCGCCAAGAGTGTGCTCCCCAGTGCCAGACTCGGAAACAAGATCAACCACCAATAGATCTTCACGGGCGACATCACCTTGATTCCCTCGTTGGCCAGGAGGCCCCAGGAGACGTTCGGCGGTTCGACGCCCAGACCGAGGAAGGAAAGGAACGCCTCGAAGAGCATCACTTTGGGGATCGTGAGCGTGAGGTAGACCAACACCACGCTGAACACATTCGGCAAGATATGTCGAAAGATAATCCGGGCGTGCCCGGCACCCAAGGAGCGGGCCGCCTCGATGAAGGGTTCGTTCTTGAGGCTGATGACCTGGCCACGCACCACGCGCGACATGGTGAGCCAATAAATTGCCCCGACGACGACAAAAAAGATCGTGATTCGCCCGATTCCCCAGTAGGCCAACTCCCGAGCGACGCTCTCTTCGCCGAGAATGGTAATGATAAAGATCACCACGAAGATAAACGGGACGGAGTACAGCACATCCACAAATCGCATCATCGCATCGTCAATCCAGCCTCCGAAGTATCCCGCGACTGCGCCATAAGTCACGCCGATCACTAGCGAGACAAACGTTGCCACTAGGCCAACCACCAGCGAAACTCTCGCGCCCCAAAAGACGCGCGAGAGCAGATCGCGTCCTAGGACATCGCGTCCGCAAATGGAATTCAAACTGCGGTTGCCGAAGATAGCGTATCGCCACTTCACGAACTGCCGACTAATGCCATTCAAGGGTGCGAAGCCCAGCTTGCGGTAGGGAGCCTGGATCGTGTCTTCGATCTGGGCATGTTTACGCCGGGCCAGCTCGTAGGCTTCGTCGAAAGGGACTTGGTAGGGGGCGAGCGACTCCGCCCTTTCTTCTACGCTAGTGTCACCTGGCAACTGACGGGCCGCCTGGTCGAGTTCTTGTTCCTTTTCCCTAGCGATCCCTTGGAGCGTGACCAGCTCTTCTTGATATTGCTCAACCAGTGCCGGCGTTTCAGCGATGGCGTTGGTGTCGAGATTAAACGTATGCAACCAAACTGGCGATAGGGTTGGCTCGGTATATTGAACCGCCATCTGAACCGTATCGGGTGCCTGCAACGGCAAGAGTGGGGTAACAGCAGCCAGCAGGCCGATCACGACGAGCCAAACTAACGAGCCCATGGCGGCACGGTTGCGACGTAGCTTGCGCCACGCGTCCTTACCCAGCGAATTACCGGCCTGATTGGGTTCCATTGAAAGACTGATCCTGAAAGAAAACTAACCGTGGAAAACTAGCTGTGGGCCGAAATGCGGGGGTTTAAAAAGGCGTAAGACAGATCAACAAGCCAGTTCATGCTGTAGAGCAGTACTGTGTAAAGTAGCACCATCCCCATCGCCAAGGTGTAGTCACCCTGAATGGCTGCTTCGACAAAGTGAGTCCCCAGACCGGGTATCGCAAACACGCGTTCAATCACTAGCGATCCGGTGAGGATCCCCGCGACGGCTGGTCCTAAGTAGGATACGACTGGAAGCAACGCACTTCGCAATGCATGAACCATGACAACACGCGTTGGCCCAACACCCTTCGCGCGGGCTGTGCGTATATAGTCTTCCGAAAGCACGTCCAGCATGCTGGTTCTAGAGATTCGAGAAATCGAGGCGGCATAGGGGAGCCCCAAGCAAAAAGCAGGCAGAACCATATGTTGCCAGCTTCCCCAACCGGCTGCCGGAAACCATGAGAAAAAGAAGACGAAGACCAGAATACAGATTCCCGCGATTACGAAATTTGGGAGCGCAATTCCCGTGGTGGCCAACAGCATGAAGCCGGTATCCCAGCGCGTCCCTCGAAAGACCGCCGAGGTAACGCCCGCGATGAGCCCCAAAGTCAATGCAAAAGCCAAAGCCAAGGAACCGAGACTCAGCGAGATTGGCAATCCTTGCTCGATGACTTCTGCGACGGTGAAGTCATTCAATCGAAAGCTATGCCCGAGGTCTCCGCTGAGGATATTCCCCAGCTCCATGCGGTACTGCTCGAACGGTGTCTTGTCCAAATTAAACCGCTTGGCCATCAATCTCTCAATCTCCGGCGAGAGATTGCGTTCGCTACTCAACGGCCCATTGGGCACGGCACGCATCAGAAAGAAAGAGATGGTGAATACAACCCACAAGGTGAGTACCATCCAACCCAGTCGACGGAGCGACATGGCAATCATGGCTGCTCCTTAGCTAGTTCAAGCTTATTATTTGCTGGCTTCCCAATTCCAGGATTCGTGAACTCGTTGCTCTTGCTCTCGCGATCAATCCAGATATTCGACAACGGATGAACGTCCTGCAGGTTGTTGTAAAATCCCCGCACGTACGGCTTGACCATATTCTTGGACACATAGAAGTAAATGGGCACGATGGGCAACTCCTCCATTAATAGTCTTTCAGCTTCCTCAAAAAGACGCATTCGTTTCTGGGGGTCTGTTTCCAGAGCGGCTTCCCGAATCAGGCGGTCGTAGTCGGGGTTTCCCCAGCCGGTGTTGTTCTGATCTCCGCCAGTGACGAACATATCCAAAAAGGTGTTGGGGTCGGTGTAGTCACCAATCCAAGCCCGGCGTGCAACGTTGTAACGCATTTGCTGTTGGCTTGACTGGCAAGCGGCCCACTCTTCACTGCGGGTCTTGATGCTTATCCCAAGTTCCCGCTGCCATTGTTTGCGGATCAGCTCCGCAATACTCTGGTGGGCCTCATCGGTGTTGTAGAGAATGTCTAGCCGTGGGAAGCCTTGGCCCTTAGGAAAACCGGCTTCAGCAAGTAGCTCTTGCGCACGAGCAACATTCTTAGCCTGAGTATCGTGCACTTCGGTTTCTTGAGCCTGATAGCCCGTAATCCCCGGTGGAACCAAGCTCAACGCGGGCACTTCTCCGGCTGCTAGCAGTATTGAAGTAATTTCCTCCCGATCCAAGGCCAGCGATAGCGCACGGCGGACCCGCAAGTCGTCCAACGGTTTGCGTGTCGTGTTGAGCATATAGTAATACACGCCTAAGAAGGGAGCCGGCTTTAAGTCATTGCGAGGTGGGTCCGCCTTCAGCATGACCTTAAGCGACGGAGTGGGAACCGAGATGATCCAGTCCACTTCGTCCGTCATATAGAGATTCACCGCGGTGGTGCGAGCTTCGATAGCCAAAGCATCGACGATGTTGAGTCGCACATTCTCGCGATTCCAATACGTGTCGCTCTTGATCAGGCGAATACGATCGCGAATCCGTCGGAATCCCAGGGTGAAGGCTCCATTGCTGACAATGTTCTCCTGCTTCGTCCAACCGGGCGAACCATATTTCTCGACGCATCGCTGCTGTACGGGCGCAAACGGATAGTAGCCAACGAGCTTCAAGAAATAAGCCGTCGGAGATTCCAAGGTAATGCGCAACGTACGGGAATCGATTTCCTCAATGCCGACTTCGCGAAAGTCCAGCAGCACTTGTCGGCACCATCGGCTGTCCGCGGGGGGCTCCTGCTTGATCGCATCAGCATCGTCCGCCGCCAAGTAGCGAGTTTGTTTCCCATCGTGCTCCACGACGAATGCTTTCTCGTCATTGCCTAGCTCTTCGATCTCGACGAGTTTCCCGTGGACGAGCTCCCCCCGCAACGTGTTGATCGCATCGACCGGCAGATTCGCTTCAACTTCAACAAGGTCGCCCACCTTAAGACTGCTACTAGCCAAGCTATAGCGACGGGCGTTCTTGATGCACCACCCGAGGTAGGCATATTCCGCGATGGTGCGGGGCCCCAAGAACCGGCGCAGCGAATAGACCATGTCGCCTGCCGTCACCAGCGATCCGTCAGACCACTTGGCATCTTCGCGCAAGTGAAACGTGTAGACGAGGCCGTCGTCGGAAATCTCCCAACGCTCTGCAATGCCTGGGATCGGCTCGAGTGTCTCCGGATGCCAGCGGGTGAGCCCCTCGAAGAGCGCCCGCACGATGTTACCCTCAGGAGATCCATTCACCTTGGCCGGATCGACGCCCTTGATTTCCGAATTGTTGACAAACGTAAAGTCTGCCGGCGGCATCTGATTGCCACTAAACGCCCAGCCCAGCGAGAGGATTAGCGCGAGGGCTAGGAGGCCGAAAAACAAGCGGGAGCGGGACATAGCAATCCGTGCCTAGTTCTATTCAAATACGAAGAGATTAGCTTACCCTGTTCCCCCGCTTATCTCCAACCGTCTTTCTGCTTTCTAACCGCCACATTATCACGACGAATGTTCGAACACCAACGCCACAAACCGCCGCGTATGCTGAGCCAGCCGCGCGAATTGCTCGTGGTATGTGCACCGCTACGCAGCAACGTAAATTTGTCGAGAATCGTCCGCGCCGCCAGCTGCTGCGGCCTGACTCGCATCATCACCACGGGCAACACGAAGCTCGACAAGCGAATCGCCCGCGATGGGGCAGATGAAATAGAAATCGAAAACCGCCGCACCCTACCACCTGTGCTGCGCTCGCTCAAAGCAGAAGACTACCGCCTAGTAGGCCTCGAGCAAACAACCGACTCACACGACATGCACGAGTATCGATTCCCCCGCAAGACGGCGCTCGTGATCGGCAACGAACGCACCGGTCTGACGCCGGACGCGCTGAAACTGCTGGACGACGTGGTAGAAATCCCCGTGTGGGGGCTGCCGTTCAGTTACAACGCGGCAACCGCCACGGCGATGGCGCTCTATGAGTACTGTCGGCAATGGCCGGCGGGGTAGTGTGAGTTCGAGCTGAATGGGGCTCGGGCCAAAAAGCCGCTAGTAAGAGGGCATATCCTGCTGCTTCGCAGCATTTCACGTGATTCCATGAATTGCCACCCATCGACTGTTTGAAACAGTTATACTCGGCGCATCGCGAAGCCGTCCGAAGCAAAGTCGTTCGTACTTCGCCACCTCCTCATCGCATCTTCTTCAACCTTACAAAAAGGGAGAGTCGAATGTCTCGGAACGTCTCGCCACTGTTCGCCGTTTTGATTGGTGCGACCACTTTTCAATTCGCTGCTGCGGTGCCCCATTACGATATCAGGGATCTCACTCCCGACGGGTATACCGTTTCGCAAGCCTACGACATCAACTCCAGCGGCGACGCAGTTGGCGTCGCGGGTACTTTTGCCAACGGTCCGCTTGAAGAAGCCTATTTTTTCTATGACCACTCTGCGGGAACGTCGACCGCATTTGGCGTCGGGACCGTCAGTCCGCGTGAAGTCACCGGATTTCGCTCAGCTGCGATCAACGACTCAGGGCAGATCGCCGGGACGGCTGTATTTAGCGACTCGAGCGATCGTCGGGGTTTCGTCTACAGTGGCGGGACCAGCGGTGCGTTTACGAACTTGGGTACCCTTCCCGCCGCCACGCCTAGCGGGAACCGCCCAACGTCAGAAGCGATCGACCTCAACGCGAGTGGTATCGCCACCGGCTATGCGACTTCCGGAAGAAACAATGGCGACAATCGAGATGCTTTTGTAAGTACGTCCAACCCGATCGTCGACATCGATGGCGACCTCACCGTGGCAACACGAGACGACCGAGGCCGAGCCATTAACAACGCAGGGCTCGTGGTGGGATCGAACGAAGATACCAAGGCGACTCTATTCAGCGGGCCCACGGAAACCGTTTTGCTCGCAAGCACGGCATATGCCAGTGAGCCCTCCTTCGCGGCTGATCTCAACGAATCGGGCCAGGTCGTTGGTTGGACTGACACGACCAAAGAAGCATTTCTTTACGACTCCTCCGGCAGCGTCAAGATTCTTCCCCAGATGGGTACCGGGAATGGCATGTCCGCCAAAGCGATCAACGAAAACGGCGACATCGTCGGCGATGGCGATTCGGGTCGCACAGGCAGTGCGCGCGGATACGTGTATTTGGCTGATGATGCCACCAGCTATATTCTCGAAGACCACATTCTCGACAAAACGGTCCCGGCAGTTGCTGACTTGGGCGATTGGGGCGAGATCCGCGTCGCGTGGGGCATCAACGACGACGGCTGGATAGTTGGGCTTGGCAGGCGCCAATTTACGGGCAATTCATTTCCCACCGATCGTGCTTACTTGCTGATTCCCTCGACGGCACCTGGAGATTTCGACATCGACGGCGACATCGACGCCAACGACTTTCTCACCTGGCAACGCGACGATGGCACGGCTAGAGGATTGGCGACCTGGCAAAGCAACTACGGCTATGGTGTGTCGTCTACAGTCGTTTCGACTGCGGTTTCAACTACCGTGCCCGAACCAACGAGTTGCTTGCTATGCCTAGTAGTCATTGGAAATTGGCCTGTGAGGCGCAAGTAGTGGATTCACGCTAAGCTCGCTAGACATTTTGGTGTGGGCCGCCTTTTACCTACAACGCCTCCGGCCAACGAGCTATTCTCGTGTCAGCAGCGAGATGATCTCCACCGCAGCCAGCGTCGACTCGGGGCGCGAGCCTTTCGTGTCTTGAATTTGCCGTGAAGTCTCCACGGCATAAAGTAAGTAATGCTCTCGATAGCATTCGACAATCTGCCACGGCAGCGCGGTCACGATCTGCGGCCACAGGTCATGCGCATCGTTGTTGGCTTGCAC
The DNA here is from genome assembly GCF_007741515.1 of Adhaeretor mobilis. Lineage (GTDB taxonomy): Bacteria > Planctomycetota > Planctomycetia > Pirellulales > Lacipirellulaceae > Adhaeretor > Adhaeretor mobilis. Next base: position 1,396,852 of record NZ_CP036263.1, on the reverse strand, counting down.
TTCGCCCTGAATTGCGGAGAATACAGCGCTGTCGAGCTGCGAAAGTAGTTGCTGAACAACCGGATCAACCGCTTGGATTGCCAGGGAAGGCGCAGCAGTTCCGGAGAAATTGCCCTGTAAAGAGCTTGCCTGAAAATGGCCGGCGTGTTCAATACGACGAGGTGGCATAGTAAGTACTGCGTTGTAAGTTATTTTGGTCAATTCGATTAGTCGGTTTTCTTGCGTCGTTGGGAAGCTTTTCGCGAGTTGGCGCGCTTCCGTAATTCGCTCGCCCGTGAGAGTGGCCCTTCCTTAGCAACTGCCTCTGACGTCGCCGCTTTGGTTGGTGGTTCCTGAGCCTTGGTTTGGCTTTCGATGAACTCCCGCAGGCTGGCAAATTCCTCTTTCATGGCAGCTTGACGCTCAGTAGCTTGTTTGCGTAATTCCTCCATGAGAGAGGCAAGCTGAGCAGTATGTTCGCGCTCTGCGGCAAGCTCCGCCTTAGCCACGGCAGTCTCTTGCTCTAGTTCTACGAGCGTCTGGAGTTGCTCGCTGTTTTCCTCTTCGAGCTGCACAACCTCCTCACGCAGTTCAGCCAGGTCGGACTCCAAGGCTGTCGTTCTGCTCTGCGCAGCTTCCAAGGCGGCGCTATCTTGCTTGTCTTGCTGCTCGAATTGCTGTCGCTGATCTGAGAGCTGCGTTTCTTGCCGGGCCAACTCCTCCTGCCACTCAGACAGCTCTGTTTGTAGGGTTTCCAGGGCGGCAAACGAATCACGCAAGGGATCGACATAGGCTTCAGCAGTTGGTTCGGCAGTGGCCATGCAGTCTAAATCCGTGTCATTCCGCCTTCGCTCTGCCGGTGGGAGTATCGAATACCGGTGGTGGCGTGGGGTCGCGTTGCTAAAATTGAGGAAAAGATAGGGAAGAGCACGAGCGCCGAACCTTACCGAAGGCGCTGCATTAAAAGTCTAGCTCACGAAAAGTGAGCATGATCGGCAGAATCGTTTACGGGCGATTCGGCCGGTTCTTTGGCCAAGTGATTGTCGCTCGCAACGATTTTCAGGAACGCAAAGGCGCCGACGTGGCAAAAAAACAACGCACGAAAAAGCAGCAACCCGCGAAGCCGGTACTCGACGCTGACGAAACGCGCGCTAGCGTAGCGGTTACCGTGGCTTGGATGGTTTCGCTCACCATGACACTCGTGAGCGTGATTTGCACCCTGCTAGCGTCGTGGTATATGGCGGCGTATCCAGACTCGAAGCGCATGCCCCTGTTTAAAGACATCATGCTCTCCGGCGGGGCACTGATCGGCTTGATTTCGCTCGGGCTACTCGTCACGGCCTACCGGATGCGACGGCATCCTCCTCCGACCGGACTCACTGTGTTTGCCGCCTGCCTAGCGATTGCTCCCGTCGTGACGGTTGTTGCGCGCTTTTGGAGATAAACTCAGGGCGATGAGAGTTCTGCACGCATACGATTCGTAAGCTAAGTATCAACAGAGGAAAGCCGCGCCCAAGCGTCAAAATGCCGCGGGGTGGGCCTGTTCGTACTCAAGCTGGACTACTGCCGTGCTGATCCCCATCGGCGACAATATCGATCGCAAATCGTTCCCGATTCTTCCGGGCGTTTTGCTGTTTGCAAATCTGGCAGTGTTCATCTATCAGATGCGCATCTTTTTCGAGAATCCTACGACCCTGCGTCCGACGATGGACTTTGTGGAAACTTGGGGGCTCGTGCCAACCGACCTCGCTGGCGGCCACTTCAATGGACTGTTCACGCACATGTTCCTACATGGCGGCTTCTCTCACATCATCGGCAACATGCTCGTGCTGTGGGCGTTTTCCTGCTCGCTTGAAAACGGCCTAGGCACAGCCACACTCGCACTTTTTTACATCATGTGGGGACTCGCCGCGGGGCTACTGCATGCCGCTATGGAATGGGGCAGCGACATGCCACTCATCGGGGCCAGTGGTGCGATTGCTGGACTCATGGGCGCGTACACCGTGCTCTATGGCGCAGACGCGAAAATCAAAACGGTTTTCTTTTTCTTCTTCAAGTTTTGGGTCGTCCCCGTGCCCGCCTTCCTTTACGGCGGTGCTTGGTTCTACCTGCAGTTGTATAACTCTTTGCAGGACGATGGTGGCGGCATCGCCTGGTACGCTCACATTGGCGGTTTTGCCGCCGGCGCGATTACGGCGCTCCTCGTGCGAAACCAGCTCGACATTAAGCTGGTGAAAGATCGCGACGGCACGCTCTGTTTCAAGGACACCACTGAAGACGACAAGCCGAGGGTTCTCGTCCAAGGAGACCGTTACGAAATCGCCGAGCACGACGTAGCTGGCGACGGCAGCACGCTGCCTGAAGATTGCCCCTACTGTACGACAAGCCTCGGCGAGCACGAGCGCATCACCCCTGGAGTGGCTCGTTGCTCAAATCCTGAATGCGGACGCTTTGTGTACGCCGGTGCGGTGTTGGTTTAGCGTGTGCCGTAGGGAAACGACCTACTGTTGCAACTGCCTTAGATATTAGGCAGGATGTTGTCTCGCTACACGCATAGCCAGATCCCAAGCGACTGTTCGAGCCGTCGGGCGTTCTCACCTAGGGTCGCACCGAGTGCAAGTGCCGCGAAGTCATTCGACTTTAATGTGCATCACCAGAGGTCCTAGTTCACCACCTGCAATTGCATGAGAACACTCGGAGCAGAATTCGCCCGGCCTCAGCAGCTCTTATAAACGGGCATCCAAAGTCGGCTGGGAATGGGAAAGACTCCAACTAACTTCTCACTTGGAATCCGAAATACAGTACAGCGACTGGTTGCTGCGAAGGTAGAGTCTGTTATTTGACACTGCGGGTGAGGCGTTAAAGTCGGTCTCGTCGTCGGCAATGACGTTACGCGTGACGGGCTCGAATGTGTCGCCAGGCGTGTACACGATCGTGCCACTGTGACGTGTGACGACGTAAATATGGTTGCCGATTAAGACAGGTGACGCATAGACGGGACGACCACTTGCTAAATCGCCTACGCGTTTGCGATAGACGACTTCACCATCTGTGGCAGACGTACAGTGAGCGATTCCACGATCATCGATCCAGTAGAAGCGATCGTTGTGTAGCAGCGGAGTGGCGACATAGGAACTTGAGCGGTTGGTCCAATTGACATGGGAATCAGCCACGTCGCCCTTCCCGCCCGCTGTGACTGAGATACTGCCGGAGGCCCGGTAACCGCCAAAGCTGTAGACCGTCTCACCCTCGACAATGACTGACGGGCAAACATTGCCGGCCATCGGCGAGTGGCAATACCATTTAAGCTTGCCGGTCGTGGGATACAGCGACCAGATTTCACTAGGTACGCTGATGACCAGTTCTGATTCGCCTTCATCAAGATTCACAAGGCGGGGAGTGCCGTAGGTGAGTTCCAGCATTGCCGCTTCCTGTCGCCAAAGGTCCTCTCCGGTGGCCTTATTCAGAGCGATGATCGATTGCGATTCTTCAGAAGCATTCACAATCAGGCTATCCTTATACAGGATCAGGCTTGCGGCCGATCCCCACTCTCGATTGCTTGATTCCTTGCCGACGTCGACGCTCCAGTTCTTCTTCCCGTCGAGTGTGATCGAGTGGACACCACCTTTGCCAAGAAAGACGTAAACGCTTTCGCCATCGCTCACGGGCGTATTACTGGCATACCCATGTTCAGTGAGATAGCCTGAATAGTGGTCTTCGGAATAGTCGATTGGGAAATCGACGAACCACAGCTGCTCGCCTGAATTCTTATCAAAGCACAATACCTGGCGTTTGGCTTCCGTCTCGCCAGCGACATAGCAAGTCACAACCAGCTTGTCGCCGACAATGATTGGGCTCGACGAACCGGTCCCAGGCAGCTCGACCTTCCAGTTAAGGTTCTTCGACTCGCCCCAAGTGGTGGGAACGACATCCGCTGATTTTGCTGATCCCCCCGGGCCCAGAAACTCCCGCCAGTCTCCGGCGAGTAGTTGGGCATTCATGCTCAATAGACAAACGAACGCGATGAGGTAGCGATGCATTGAGATTTGTTTCCGTGAAAGGATTAGAAATGAGGATCGCATGGACACTTCCGCGACACCTACGGCTGGTGCCCTGCAAGTATCCTTAACGTTGCCGCGCGATGTTGATCAAGTTGCGACGACAACGATGAGGGGGTACCGCGAATAACTTGCGACGCTTCTCGGTTAACTTGCAATCCTTCGACTAAGTCGAACCATGGGGACCCCATGCCTCGCAGAGGTCGCTCACTAGTGGACAAAAGCAGTTCCTCGAGCATTGCATCGGAACGATCAAGCTCGCTACTGGCTTGCTCGATGTCTCCGTTGCGAAAGTGGGCCAAGGCGAGTGGGGCGTGAATAAGGTACTTTGCGGGCCAGTGAGGATCGTGTTCAGCGGTCAACAGAAAGTCGATCGCGGCATCAGACTCTCCTGCACGGAGATGCACCATCCCTGAAATGTATTCGCAAACACAAGGCGGAGTAGTGTCGGGCTGTATGAACCGACCGAACGGATCATGCATGGGAGGTGGAGCAGGCCTTCCATGTAGTTCTCCACCGCGATCGTGCCTTCTCGGCGGTGGGCCGGGCGGTTCCGGCCCTCCAGTAAACCTCGGCACAGCCAGCCAGTCCAGAGCAATCGCAATGAACGGCTTGAAGTCCTCGGGCGACTGTGCATCGTCGCGTACCGCCAAATCACGCAACAGCATCCATTGTGGATTCGATGGGTCTCGTAAAATTTGTTCGCGGCGCTGCTCTGAAATCCGATGGAGTGCATCGTCGTGGCCTGTGTAGAGAAATAACACGGGAACTCCCCACCACTGCGGCTGAGAAGTCGCGGCACCGCTTTCGATTGCCTTCGCATAGTCTGTGGCTGCTTCGGGCCAGAGACCCAATCGTGTAAAAAGCTGTGCCCTTTGGACGCGCGGCAAGTAGAAACTTGGCTGGATCGAGACAGCAGCATCGTAGTCTCGCGAAGCGTCCGCCCAACGTCCGGCATCCGCATGCACTTGACCATTAACGATTAGTTCATTGGCTTTGACTTGGTCCTCCGCGAACTGTTCAACCTTTGCTTTGGCCGCAATGGCCTCGGCTTTCGCTTGAGTCGCCTCTTGCAGTGCAAGGTCCTTAGCGTTCCGCTCATCGATTGCATTGGTCATCTGCCAAAGACTGGTGGCGGTTCCTACAATCATGGTTACACCTACAAGTGCGGCGGTAAGAAAAGCCACACGGTGACGCCGAGCAAATTTCTGGAGTCGATAGAAGGTGGTCGGAGGGCGAGCTTTCACGGGCTCGCCGTCGAGATAGCGCTGAATATCCTCTGCAAGTGAGACCGCAGAGTCGTAGCGGCGAGAGCGGTCCTTATCGAGCGACTTCATCACGATCCAGTCAAGGTCGCCCTGCAACGTGGAGGCAAGTTCGCGAGGAGCGACGTGCCGCTGATCCGCAGTCGTGCAAAGTTTGTTGTCGAGGGTGGACTGTGCCGCATGGGATAACCGTGTACTAGGGCGGGGAGGTTCCTCTTCCCGAATGATTCTCCGTAGTTCGTCCAAACCGGCCGAGTCCAATCGCTTGCGATCGAAGGGTGTCTCTCCGACAAGCAATTCGTACAAGATCACACCGAGCGAAAAAATGTCGCTACGCGTATCGACGTCCAAGCCGCTCATCTCGGCCTGCTCGGGACTCATGTACAAGGGCGTACCGATCATCGAGAAAAAGCGAGTGTAGATCGTTTTGTCGGTCAGCTTTTCGCCGAGCGCCTTGGCGACGCCGAAGTCAATTACTTTGGCGAGCGGCTTACCATCGTGGAGAGTCACCATCACGTTGGATGGCTTCAAGTCGCGATGGATAATTCCTTTTTGATGAGCGTGGTGAACCGCCGAGCAGACATCGATCATCAGTTCCAGTCGCTCGTGGATGTTTAGGCGCTGCTGATCACAAAACTCGGTGATCGGCAGCCCACGGACCAATTCCATCGCAAAGTAGGGCCCCCCCTCAGTAGTGACACCCGCATCAAACACCTGAGCGATGTTCGGATGGTTCATCATTGCGACGGCCTGGCGCTCAGCCTCGAACCGTGCGATCACCTCCTTCGACCCCAAGCCGGGCTTGACGATTTTCAAAGCCACCCGGCGTCGCACAGGGTGCCCTTGTTCGGCGACGAAGACAAGACCAAAACCGCCTTCGCCGATCAGTTCCCTCAACCTGTAGGGACCGACCTGCATGCCAATGTGATCAATCGGTTCGCCTAGACCAACTAAAGGCGAGGACAAGCGAGTGCGGTCAGCTCCAATCGGATGATCCAACAGAGCAGCCGGTTCGTCGTGGGCAGCGAGTAGCGTTTCTACCGAGCCACGCAAACCTTCGTCATCGCCGCACGCAGAATCCAAATAGGCCAAGCGATCATCGAGGTTTTCCTCCTCGATCGCATGTAGGAAAATGGTACGTTCGGTTGGATTGGGCATCATCGTATTCTACTCGATATGGGATTAAGCAAGCATTTTTGAACACGGAGGGCTCTGTCGAGTTGTGACTCAGAGTGATGTTGGAGCACTCGTCCAGCACGCACCCAAGTCAGACGTTACCTTCGCGGAGGACGTTCTCCGCGAGGTGGGGGCGGAGGTGGGGGTCCGCCGCGCCGATCTTCTCGACGTGGCATCCGCTGGTACGTTTCAGTACGCAACTTGCCGCCCGGTTCCTTGTAAGTGAACTTCCAAGTATCAGATTTGACTTGCGAATAGGTCACCGTGCCATCCTGCCCCCGCAGACGGTAGGTAAGCGCGGATTGCCCTTCGGTTGATTTGAAATCGGTGATCGTTGCTCCTCGCAACGGTTCCAAGGCCGGACGCAATGGTGCATCTTGCGGCTGCGGCTCAATCTGGTCTCCTCGAATCGTAACGACTCCCCGCATTCCTCCGTTGATGTACGGATACGTTTTCGTCGCGTGATAGTGATACCTATCCTCTTCGTCAAACTGTCCGTTGAATTCATCCAGTTTGCCCACGGGCGAGCCGTCTGCTTCGGTGAGGCCATAGATGGGAAAGCCATCCAGTGCGAAGGCGATAGGATTTCCTTTGCCGACGATCTCCTGCAAGTGCAGTGGAGCGATGTGATAGTGGTAATCGTCGCCTCTTCCACAGTGGCCGCCCCACTCATCCAACTCGCCAGCAAGGTACGCATCCTCGCCTCGGTTGTTCAGTGGGTTAAAGATCGGAACGCCGTTGACAGCCAGCGCAATCGCCCCTCGGTAGAGGCGATTCTTGGCTGATACTGGCTTGTCAGCCAGCTTCGGTTCGAGGGGAATCTGCCATGCGTTGCCGCCGGTATAGGGCTGCGGCAGTGGGACTTGTTGTTGCCACGCTTTGATTCCCACCATCATGTTGTGGTCCGGCAACCCGCTTGTTTCCACGAACAGCGTGTTGGCGTCCCACCGCACCTTGACGTTCTTAAACTGCTGAAAATGACGAGCAATATCGAGCTTGTCTTTCATGTCTGCCTCTTGCTTGGTGCCTATTGGCACGAAAATCTGTCGCGTCTTGTCGGAGTCTGGCCGCTCGACCGGCTCTGATTGCTGGTGATCGCCATCGGGATGCTCGTGCCACTGGTGTGCTGACGCGGAAAGTGGCACCAAAACCAAAAGGACCGTGAATACTCTCAACAGTGAAGCGAATTTCATAGTTGTAGTCCCGCCGCGGATCATTTTGACTGGAGGATGGGAAACGTTTTGGGCGTACTCCCGTCGGGCGGAGAATCGACACGCACTCGAAACAGAACGGTATTGTCGAGTTCGAGATTGTCGGCCCAAATGAACTTCGCTCCTTTAAAATCATGTTGATAAAAGGGGCCCTTTGGTCGCACCGTCCGCTCGTCAAATTCCTTGGCCGCCTGCCACGAAGTATCATCGAAGTCGGGGGCCGTCCAGTTTTTGGGAACCTCCTCGTGAACGACACGAGGGTTGCTGGTGTCTCCGTCAATCGGGCCACGAGACACCGACTTTGCCTTCCAATGCTTGCTGGTCACCGTGCCATCGCCTAGCTTCAGGATGAAGCCGCCGTCGCCAATCTGTGTATTGTTGTATTCCATCCCGGTCTTGAAATCCGCATTGTCTTTCGCCATCACGGCGATCGTCATGGGGTATTCAGGAAAAACGTCTACCGAAATCACGTTGTGCGGCATGAATGCAATCGAGTCGACGGCAATCAGTTCGCCGTTGATGTACAGCGAGAACCAGTTGTCAGCATAAACGTTCAGTCGCTTCGTGTCTTCGATTTCCGGTTTCTCGCCTCCACCCGGACTGGGTGGACGTCGATCATCTCGCTGCTGTCCCGTACCTGGACTGGCTAGGCAGACAACGATGGCGGCAGTGGCGCAAAGTGCAAACGCGATGGCAAGCTTTCGATTCGTTCTGTTCAAATTGATCACCTCAAGGGTTGCGGTGGGATTGTCGCCTCGTCACACAATCAGAACGTCAAAACCGTTTTCGATTCCTATCAGGCTCAGGCTGTGCCCCATAGTTCGTCGAGCACAACGTCATGGGGATTGGCTGATTGCCCTTTGCCGACACTGCGACGGTCAGACCGTGCAAGATCATTGACTTCTACTGATATGGTAGCTTCCGTGTTGTCTGTTGCGGCGTCACTCCAGCGCGAACGATCAACACGCGGAATCGTAAAATCTAGCCGAGACATGAGGATATCGACGCTGATAATTCGCTGGTCCGGTTGATGTTGGAACGTGGATTCTTGCTGTCGAGCAAGGTAACCACCAGTTGTTGTGTTGTCGCTCGCCTCCAGCGCTGGCCGGTGCAACATGGAGCCGGCAAAAGCAAGGGAATTGAAATTCGCGCTGTGGCGATTTGATGGCAAGCTAGGCGTATCTTGGCCGGTACTCTCTGCGGTGATCGAGTCGAGTGCGGCTGGTGCCGCAATGCTTGACGAGCTGAGTGCGGGGTCGGACATGCTGCTGACTGCACTGAGGCCGATTTCGGTTACGTCCGGTTGGACAGTACCAATTGCTAATGCTCCCGCCGATGCGGCACCAGAATAGTTTCGCTGCCAATTCAGGAAATCGTTGCCGTCCACGTCACCATCGCTGTCCGAATCACCTTCATCCAGTTGGGCTCCCGCTGACGTGCCAAAACCACCTTCCCAAATGACGCGGTCAGCACCGTCCACGTCTCCGTCGGAGTCGAAGTCACCGGCCGCCGTATTGGCCTCGCCGGGGGTGGGGATCGACATGAAAACCCAAGACTCGCTCCCATCCGGAGATCGGCCGTACGAAGTGTCGGTCGTTTGGGCACCGAATTCGATCGAATCGATCAACGTCGTGCCATCGATGTGATACAACCCAATTGCTTCGCCACCGGCGGAGAGCTTGAACGAAGTGTGTGTCTCTCCTTCGTTCGTGTCATCGTCGGCCCAGATGAGAAGGTACCCGCCCGCGGCGATTGTCGTTCCGTCGGCGAACTGCCACTGAGTTGAATCGGTTAGGTCGTCGGTCAAGTACATTCCACCGAGGTCGACCGGTTCTGTCCCCGGGTTGTACAGTTCGAGCCAGTCGTCGTAGGAACCCGCGTCGTCTGGATCTTCAATCGTCGCCTCATTGTCGGCCATGAACTCGTTGATATACAGCACGACTGGATCGATGGTCACAACGCTTGCAAGGTTTTCGGAACCGAAGGTTGGTTGATCGGTCGTTTCAAAGTCGCCGCCACCGTCCGGCACTCGGGCCCAGGAGGTGTCTTCGGCCATCGCGTCGTAAGTCGTGCTGTCGATCACGGACGAGCCATCGGTCAAGAGCAGCGTTCCGCCAGCAGTGCTCAGCGAGAAGCTCGCATGGCTGCTTCCCTCGCCGGTCTCTCCGTCGACCCAAAGTGTCAGGAACTCGCCGTCGTCGAGATCGCCCGACGGGAGAGCCCACTTCGTCAAATCCCCGGCGTCGTCGGTCACATACAGATTGGAAAGGTCCAGGAGGCCGGGACCGAAATTGTAGATTTCGACCCACGGGTCGAAGTCGCCCGATTCATCCTGCGCTGTTGCGACGTTGACAGACATCAGTTCGTTGAGAACAAGATCGGATGTCGAGGCGTAGCTATCAAGTTCCGCGCTGAGATAGTTCGACCTGTCTGCGATGAAAGACGTCAGTCCGTAGATGGTGCGCATGCCATCGGAAATATTACTGTCGAGGTTCGTCTCGAACTGTGTTGAGGTGTATTGACTGTACGGATCCGCATAAACATCGGCCCGAATGAGGTTGGCCAGCTCGTTGATTCGAGTTGACGCGCTCGTCACGTCGAACCCTTCGCGGAGCATCTCGGCAAGATCGCGCAAGTAGTCTTCGCTGTACTCCTCGACCTCCCACAAGTTCTCCATCAGCGGACGCTCCTTCGGTTCGGTTTGGCCGGGAGGGCCCATCGCCACAGGAGTCCAGAAGGGCTCGAGCTCGGTCATGTCTTGGAAGCGGTCTGTGAACTGCGCAAATGTACCGAACGATTCATTCACGTCCCACAAGACATGCGTGAATTGGCCGGTGTCGTCTCGATCGTAAAGGTAATAGTTGTGAGCGGACCCGAAGTAGGAATCCAAGTTAGCAAAGAGGTTGTTGATCGCCATGCCCGCCAGTGCGTCGTCGACGTCTAGTAATGGTTCGATCAACCCTTCCAAGTCAGCCGCTGGCGTGTTGTTAAGAACGTCAATGAACTCGACCAATTCCGTATAGTCGTTGGCCGTCTCGTTGGTTTTCAGTTGGTAGTAGTCGTAGTAGGGCTCGGGCTCGGTACCCAAATAGGTCAAATCGGAACCGAAGTCGGCCTGCGGATCATTGGCGTCGTCGGACGCCGCTCCCTTATACAGGTTACCGTCTTCGTCGCTTCCAAACCGGCTTTGCACAAATGTTTTGTCGATCTGTTCGACTGCCGTGTACAAACCCCACAGTTCGCCGTTGATGTACACGTTGGTATGCACGGCACGGCTGACGCCTTCGACAAAATTGGACGCGTAGTCATAAAACAACTTCTCGCGTAGTTGCGTGGGATCATTGAAGTTGTTGTTGAGGTTCAGTTTCTTCAGGCCAAAGAAGGTCAGCTCGTCGTTGTCTTCGTCGAACTCATCAAAATCAATCTTCAGGGACTTCTTCAGGTCGGAGCCCTCGAAGGAAGAGTTGCCTTTGAAGCGAACGCCGACGTTTTCAATCACCACGCCGTCAGCCGAAAAGTCGGCTGCAAAGTAAGGGTCGTCGGCGTCGTTGGCATGGGATGCTTCGAGAACGTCAAACCAATCTTCGTTGTCGAACGTTAGGTAGAGATCGTGGACGTAGCTGTCGTCAAAGAACGCACTCGCCTCATCGCCCACGTCTGATGCAGTCCAGGATGCCGCATCAAGCATCTGCCGATCTTCGAGCGACTCGATCCTCAGCTGTCGGCCAGCGAACTTACTTCCGCGTTTTGGTCCCGAATTCCCAAATGCTTGCGAAATGATTTGCCTAATCTTGGCGCTGAAATACTGAGTCACTGTCGCCTCGAAGGTATAGATTTTGGGCTGGATTGCACTTTCGTGGTGCTTACCCAGGGCTCGTTTTTAATGCCTATGATTGCCTGAACGGCGTCCTAGCAATTCCGCACTTAATTAGTGCAACTCTCGGCCATTCCGGTCATTCCGGTCATTGTGGACGCTCTGGCCGTTGTGGTCGATCACCGGCAGCTCGCCCGCCCTGCGGGCCTTCACCGTGACCCGGTCCGTGCTGTGGTCGAGCGTTCTGAAGTTGCTCTTGTTGTTCGTCGGTAAGTATCGCAGCGAGTCGCTTGTCGACGTCGGCCTGCAGAGCCGCGAGCTGTCGCGTTTGTTTCTCGTCCAAGTTCAGCGTTTCGGCAATCATTTCAGGAAGCACCTGGCCCGTCTGTGGTGGGGGACCACGATGGCCGCCTTCGCCATGCTCGGGTCGCGGGCGGTCTACGCCGTCTTCCCCTCGGGGTAGTTGGCCTCCACGACCACGCCGTTCACCGCGAGCCTGTCCCCCTTGTTGAGACGGTGGACCGCCACGACCTCGCCGTTCTCCGCTTTGCATCGCGGTCGTCAACTCCGCTCTGGTCACGCTCCCATTACCGTCAGCGTCTGCCTGCTGGAAGAGCTCCATAATCATCTCCGTCGGCGGACCACCCCGCATTCCGCCCTGTTGCCCACCGGGAGGGCCACCGCGACCGGGAGGCTGTGCAAACAGGAGACCAGGTACAGCAATCACTACTGAAAAGGTGACATATTGGATGCTACGACGGAACATGTTGCTTCTCCGCGAATTTGGTACATTGTTGAGTGGCAAGCGTTTTCGCCCGACAAGGTACAATGCGCCATTGGTGACTGAATCGGGCCTCAAATATTCCACCTTATTTTGCCAATACCCGGTTTGTTGCGACAGTGCGTGGCGACGAGGGCAATGAGGCCGACCATCAATACCGCGCTGCTCGGTTCGGGAACGACACTTACCAGGAAAACATTCTGCTGAAGGTCGCCGATTGCCAGGAGGCCGCCGCTGTTAGCGACGATGATGTCATGAAGACTGTCGGTTACGCTAATGCCATAAAGAGACTCAATGAGCGCTAAATCCTCATCGTTCTCGTACCAGAAGCGGTCGCCGTCGCGTAGCCGGCTAAATTGATCAACCCACATGGCGTGGGAGAGTTCGCCCATGCTCACCCCTTCGAGATGCTCCTCGGCGAAGACTCCTACGAAGGCATCCACATTGTCGACATCGCCATAAATCGCTTTGAGTCGACCGGCAAGCGATTGAACCTGCGGAATCTCGGTAAAGTCCTCGTCACCTGGATCGAAGCTAAATTCAATGACCGCGGGGTCGTCAATATCAACGGTCAGGCTTTCGGTGGATTCCCCTGTAATCTCCATAAAGCTCGTGACGCGATCCAGGCCGAATGCTTCTCGCATGTCGTTATAGCTTGCCACGCCGTGGTCACGACCGCGCTGAATGTCGATAGCACCAAGGTCGATGACGCCATCGAAATAGGCGACCGAGTCCGGGCCATCGAGAGCGGTGGGGTCGTAGTCCGGGTTGGGAATACCGAAGAGAAGGCTGCGTAGTTGATTATCGATGAGGTGGTCGTTATTGTACTGTGCTTCAGCGCTAAGGGCCGTAAGCGTGGATTCAATTCCGAAAGTCTCAACCAATTCAGGATTGAAATATCCCCGATTAAGTGGAACAGCGATCCCGACCTCGTCTCCGTTCACCTCGACATTGAGACCGTAGGCTTGAAACTCATCGAGCTGTGCCTGAGTATAGCGGTCGGACTCCACTTCAAACTCGATCTCACCGTGGATCATGCTATGCGCGCGGTAAGCAACGGTGGCAAACTCGTTGGAGATCGACGAATTCACCGTTGGGTCGTAGCCTTGATACGCGTCCAATTCGACGCCGAGCGAAGGTAAGAACTCTTCCGTGGTAATCGCCTGCTGACTGGCGCCGACCACTTTACGCGCGATTTGGAACTTCTGTTCCTCGGTGAGCGCATAGGGAGAAAGCTCATCGACGATCCGATTGTGTTCGCGGACGAAGAGAGTTTGAAGACTAGTTAGCGCGATGTTTTCGTTGGCCCGGACATCGCCTGCAATTCGACGACTGTCGGGGTCGCTGGTTAAGAGTCCCTCGACATCCATAACAGGAGCTGTGGAGGCGTCACCACGTGTCGAGGCTGTGGGTAGGTACTCCTGGCCATCGATTGTGCGAGTGAGTAGTCGAGCGCTATTGTTTGTCACATCGCCATCGATAGATCCTTCACGAAGCCATTCGAGACGCTCCTCGGTCCCGCCGTAGACAGCCCAGCCATCGATGTAGGAACTGACGGTGTTGACCTGTTCGCGCGGATTGGTGACGTCCGTCCCTGTGCCTGTGGAAGCTGCAACTCGGGAGAAAGGGATGGCCCCGAAACTATTGTTAAACGTTTCGAGCGGATCAGTACTGTCAAACGCGATGGGCGAGTTGCCAAGGCCGGATGTCGGTAGCGATGGATCGACGCCGCCTTTGAGGCCGATCGTGTGGTCAATAAACTGTCCCCATGCCCATCCCATCTGAGTCACTCCCTGCTCGTCAAAAATGTTGACGAAATCATCTTGGAAGACCCGATTGCTGATGTAACGTGCGTTCGGCAGGTCACTATCGGTGAGCATAGCGCCGACCCCATCGGCGTACCAAGTGTTGGCCTGACGCAGATAGTCGGTGTCGGCCTGTCCTTGGGTTGAGTCTGTCAGGTTGTTACCCGAGCCATCGAGGCTTCGGGTGTCTAGCATTACTTGGGCATCAGCGACTCCGCTGAGGATAGAAAAAATGGCGATCGCCATTACGGTGAATCGTTGGAGATACATCTTATTGCCTATCTGTTCCGTTGTCCTTGATCTGCCTTATCACAAGTACGATTTGTGACAGGGTGAGCAAAATAATTTGAGGTTCACTAGAAGGTCGCATGAGCGCCGGGTCCGGCGAAAGGTCTGGGAAGTCGCGACGGGACCGCACCGGTCAGTGATCGGGCCGTGGAGGCGGTCCGTTTCCACCGCGACGATTGCCGGGTCCTCCGCCAGGACCACCTGGGCCCCTCCGACGTTGGGTGGGTGTTCCGCGCCACATCCGCGGGATCGCTGGGTGAGAACTGGTGATGTAGTAGTGATAGGTGCCTTCGGGAAACTCGGGGGTTGCGCCGAAACGGCCGTTGCACTCGTCAAGGTCGCCGGAGTCTTCGACGTATTCCCAGTCTTGATCGAAGGTGCCATCGAACTTACCGCCGGGTCCTTCTGGGGAAGCGGGACGCTGGCCGGTTTTCAGGCGGTAACTAGGTTTGACTTCGACCAGTTCTGAGCCCAGATCGTTGGGATCGGCGTAGCCGAGAGGGCCGTAGATCGGGAATCCGTCCAACGCCCAACCGAGCTGGATCATCTTGTGAGCGTGTGAATGGCCCGCATCGGGTGTTTCTTCATGGGAGTGCTGGCCGAGTGCTTCGAGCAGTCCGGTGGGGATGCCGTGGTAGTGGTACTTGCCGGTGGGTTGGACATGCGCGTGGTTACGATCGATGCCAAAGGGCACGCCGCCGCCAAGTGCTTCGTAGTTCCAGCCTGCGTCGGGTCCGCCCGGGCCACCTCCACCCGGTGGGCCGCGGCGCTCGCCACGTTCACCTGGCGGGCCGAGAGGTGGTCCACGCCTTCCTTGCCCAGGTCCGCCTTGTCCAGGCCCACGCTGTCCAGGCCCTCCAGGAGGGCCATGCCGTCGACCATCGGCAGACCAGAACTCGCCGGTGCCGGCGTCGAAGATCACACCGTTGAGCGCGATGCCAAACTCCGGCCGGGCCATGGTTGGCCTGTCGGCGACCTTCGGATGCAAGGGCACGCGGTATTCGTGCTTCTGCGCACGCAGTGCGTTGGGATTGCCTTTGTTAGGAAACTGGCCGATTTCGTGATCGGGCAGGCCGTTAGCGCGGATGACCCGGTACTCCCCCTCGGTGGTGATACTGACAGTGGGATCTGGGAGGTCGACGACTTTCATTGGACCGCGACGTTGGTCCTGCAACTCGGGTCCGCCGCCACCGGACTGGCCGCAAGCGGACAGTGCCGCCATAGCAGTGGATAACCCGGCCACGAGATAAATGCTGAATCCGCAGAAGCGTTTCATGTTTTATTTGTCCAGTTTTGGTGGAGGAAAGGGGAGAAGGAGGTGCTTCAAAAACCAAGTAGTTAAACAATTGAAACGCCGGTAGCGGACACTTTTCAACCGATCCTACCCCCGACACGTTACAATGCGCCTTTGCCTTGTGAGGGGGGCCGCACTTTCTTGGTATTTTATGGTTGAGACGTCTTCCAAAGTGAAGGAACTCAAAAACAGGTGAGGTATGAATCGCGATATCACCCGAATTCTCTCCGCCATCGAGCAGGGCGACCAAGCAGCGGCGAGCGAACTGCTGCCGCTGGTGTACGAAGAGTTGCGCCGATTGGCAGCAAGTCGCATGAAGCAAGAGCGCTCTGGGCAAACTCTCCAGCCAACCGCCTTAGTGCACGAGGCTTTCCTCCGTCTTGTCGGAGAGGACGCCAAGCAGTGGGACGGACGCGGGCACTTTTTCGCGGCTGCTGCTGAAGCGATGCGGCGGATTCTCATCGAGAACGCACGTCGCAAGGGCCGCATCAAACGGGGCGGCGAACTTAATCGCCAGGACCTCGACGACAATGACCTAGCGGTCAGTCCTGAAAATGTCGACGACCTGCTAGCGCTGGACGAGGCACTCACGAAGCTTGCTGAGGAAGACGCCGACTTGGCAAAGCTCGTCGAACTGCGTTACTTCACTGGACTGACGATCGAAGAAACTGCCCAGGTACTCGAAGTCTCACCACGCACCACCAAACGTAACTGGGCTTACGCGCGTGCTTGGCTTCAGCGGGAGATGAGTCGCTAGCTCCAAAGGGCTTTGCTCGCAACGTGGCTGATCACCCCGCGAAAGGTGGGGGGATTTCACAAGTGAAGACACCAAAGCAGAGCTCCCGAAATAGTCAATGCGCCGTTGCCCAACTAAGGGTGACACACTTTCTCAGAATTTTCTGCGAAAGAATGGAATTGCTGAAAATGCCGAGAAAAACAGGGCCTTTTGTCAAAACAGGGGCAAGAGTTGGGCAGGCCTAGATCGACAACATGGATGTCACCCTCCCCCAGTTGGTCTAGTGAAACAGATCCGAGCCACTGAAACACCTACTACGAAGCAAGAGACGGAACCATGACTATCACAAGCTCGAGTACATCCTATACGAGCCAATCCTCCTCCGCACAATCGCGTCCGCAAGGGCCGCCACCTCAGCAAGGCAAGCAGCAGCTCTCCAACGCCTTGCAATCGATCAGTGTCGACGAATCGACAACTACCGATGTGTTGTCACAGATTGATGAGGCGATCTCGGCATTAGAATCCGAGTCGTCTTCTGGCAGTGCCAGTCGCGAGTCCGTCCAGTCGGCCATCGATAATGTGCTGGAGGCTAATGGCATCGACACGGCGGAAGTCGGTAAGGCCATTCAGGCTAGCGGCACAGGACGCTCTGGTGGGCCTTCTGGTGCAGGACGCCCCAACGGGCCGCCTCCACCTCCGAAAGAGGAAGAAGAATCGAGCACGTTAGAGTCAGCACTACTCTCAGCTGGTGTGGATGAGTCTTCGACCGATGAACTTGTCAGTCAGATCCTTGAAAGCCTCCAGGAACTAAACTCCGACGAAAGCAGCGATGCTACCTCTGACGATTTTCAATCCCTCTTGAGTAGCATCCTGGAAGAGAACGGCGCTAGTCCTCAGGCGTTTGAGCAAGTGCTGGCCAGCAGATTTGATGCTGTTGGATTGTTTGTAGATCGACTGGCGTGAGCCAACGAGTGGCCCCGGGGCGCGGTGTTCAAAAGGTTTTCCGCCGAAGTATTTGCAGTGGGTAAAGGCTGAAGTATCAGTGAGCAACGGTTGCATCGCAGGGAGAATCGACTGCGATTGTCGAATCCCTGTATTCCGCATGCACGGCCAAACGTTGAACACTCCGACTGAGGGATAGCGTTCCGCGAAGTGGGTGCGGGCCAGATTCCCGCCATCGGAACCGTGAATCTAAGCTTAGGCGCCGATTTCGGTCTGCTGTCTGCACCATGCCCATGACCTCAAGCTCAAACCGCCCCCCGCACAACAACTCTCGGCAAGCACGAGCGCATCACCCCTGGAGTGGCTCGTTGCTCAAATCCTGAATGCGGGCGCTTTGTGTACGCCGGTGCGGTGTTGGTTTAGCGTGTGTCGTAGGGAATGTCCTTCGTGGCAACTGTCCTAAGTACCAAACAGATTGTAGTCGGCAAGCTATTCGGTTATGCTTGTGGGCATACGCTCTTGCACTGTTCTCGAGAACCGACCTACTGAACAACCCACACCTTGAATCCCCTTTCCAGCATTATTGGCAAGTGGGTTCGAGGTGCGGGTTTTTCTATGCCTCAATCAGATTCCTACACTTTCGTTTTCAAGCCCTGGGCCAGCAGGTATCAGATGCCAATATACTTTCGACTTTCTTTCCTGATTGTCTTGACACTCCAAATCTGCACTACTGCCACGACTGCCGGTAAACTGCGGAGTGTGGCGCAGATCGGCCAACAAGCGCCAGGGGCACCAAGCAGTACGTTCTTTAGTTCCTTCAATACTCCGGTTATAGACAACCACGGGAGAGTAGCGTTTCGAGCTTTTGTTGGTGGTCCAGGAGTAGGAACAACAGTCCAAGGAATCTGGCTAGGGCAATCGACACAGGACTCAGACCTGATAGTTCTCGCAGGAGAGCAGGCTTCAGGCGTTCCCGACGGAGTAACCTATGGGCCCGGGATCAGATCGCCTACTCTAAGTGGTGATGGAGAAATTGCCTTTTCCGCAAGCTTAACAAGCAACGTTCAAGGCTTCTCAGGTGTTCGTGGGCTGTGGCGGAGAGACGGCGACTCGAACAATAGGCTTGTTGCTGGAATTGGACTTCCAGCCCAGCAAACCAACAACAACGAGGTCTTCCGCTATTTTGACTCGTCGGTCCCCGTTGCCGGAGGTCGGGTCGCCTTTATCGGGACCACTGAAGGGCCCAACGTAACCGACGAAAATGATATGGGGATATGGCGAGAACAATCGCAAGGGCTATCGCTTGTGATACGTGAAGGCGCACAGTTGGCTGGCGCGCCGGTCGGAGTGACGCCGGGAGACTTCCGTGATTTATCAATCAATAAGGCTGGAAACGTCGCTTTTCACGGTTTCTTAACTGGTTCTGGTGTAGACACATCGAGTCACTTCGGTGTGTGGCTCGAGGGCAATCAAGGTATCGAGCTTGTTGCACGCAGCGGCGAGCAAGCTCCAGGAGCATCACTCGGCGTTAGCTTTCTAGGCTTTGATTCCACAGTTCTTAACAGTGCTGGGGAAGTTGCCTTTCAGAGCTTCGTGGGAAGGTTCCCTGGTAACAGTAGTGCTACTGGTATTTGGGTAAGCGATGGTAGACGCTTATCGTTGGTTGCACTCGAAGGATCGCAGGCCGCTGGTGCCAACCCGGGCCTCATCTATTCGTCTGTGGGCGACCCATTGCTGAATGACTCAAGGCAAGTTGCATTCGCGGGAGTCACCCAAGGGACTGGCGTTAACCCGACGAATGATGAATTTCTGTGGAGTGGTTCAGACGGCGATTTGGTAGTGGTGGCCCGTGAGGGCGGTCAAGCTCCTGGCGTTGATCTGGGAGTAGCTTTTGCGGGCGGTTTTACTGCGATCTCTTTAAACGCGCTTGGTCAAACAGCATTCACAAGTCAACTAACGGGCCCCGGCGTTGACGATACCAATGACATGGGTATTTGGGCTGAGAATCTCGCCGGCGAATTGAAACTTATCGCTCGCGAGGGAGACCAAGTCGACATTAGTGACGACCCAACGACGGAGCAACTTCGGACAATCCGCAGTCTAAGTTTAGCGTCACAAACAGATATCCAAACAGAACCAAGCACGGGCTTGAACGACCGCGGGGAAATAGCCTTTCTAGCCACTTTCATCGATGGCACGGGACAGGGCGTATTCATCAGCAGCGTCGTCGCCGTGCCCGAGCCATCAGGTGCCACATTGCTACTGATCGCAATTGCCGTCAGCTCGCCGCTTCTTCGGCGGGGCAATCTAGCTTCGTACCGCTGAGAAGCTGAAGGAACTGCGACCTTCGGTGGCATCGCCGTCTGGGCTGCGGGCTGTTCTCTCTTCAGGCGTCAGAAATCCGCGTTCCCTGGCGTCCTGGGGAACGGGATCACGTCGCGGATGTTCGACATGCCGGTCACGAACTGCACCATTCGTTCTAGGCCCAAACCAAAGCCTGAGTGCGGCACCGTTCCATAGCGTCGCAGGTCGATGTACCACCAGTATTCTTCCGGGTCGAGCGATTGCTCAGCCATGCGAGCTTCGAGAACTTCTAGGCGTTCTTCACGCTGGCTACCGCCGATAATCTCGCCCACGCGAGGCACCAGCACGTCCATCGCCCGTACTGTGCGACGCCCCTGCTCGTCTTCATCGTTGACGCGCATGTAGAAGGGTTTGATGGTGGCCGGATAGTCGTACAGAATTACCGGCGATTTGAAATGCTGCTCAGTTAGATAGCGCTCATGCTCGGCCTGCAGGTCGACGCCCCACTTCACCGGGAATTCAAACTTAGCGTCAGCGTTTTCCAGTAGCTCGATTGCTGTGGTGTAGGTCACGCGCTCGAAAGGTTTGTCTGCCACGTTGGCTAGGGACTCGTGAACTGTGTCGTCGATGCGGTCCTGGAAGAACTGGAGATCCTCTTCGCAGTCTTGCCGCACATCTGCCACGACTCGCTTAAGGAATGCCTCAGCCAGGTCCATATTGTCGGTCAGCTCGCAGAAAGCCATTTCAGGCTCAACCATCCAGAACTCGGCCAAGTGACGCGACGTGTTGGAGTTCTCCGCTCGGAAGGTGGGGCCGAAGGTATAAATCTTCCCCAAAGCCGTAGCGTAGATCTCGCCCTCAAGCTGCCCGGAGACGGTAAGATAGCTGGGCCGATCGAAAAAGTCCTGCGTGTAGTCGATCTCGCCCTTATCATCCTTGGGCGGCATGGCTGGATCGATGGTGGTCACGCGGAACATCTCGCCGGCGCCTTCGCAATCGCTGGCCGTGATGATGGGCGTGTGCGTGTAGAGAAAGTCACGTTCTTGGAAGAAGTCGTGAATCGAACGACCGATGCGATTCCGAACTCGCATGACGGCGCCAAAGGTATTCGTGCGGGGCCGCAGGTGGGCCCACTCACGCAGCTTTTCCATCGAGTGTCGCTTCTTCTGTAGCGGGTAACTCTCTGGATCGGCCCAGCCGTGTACGATCAGTTCCTTGGCGAGCATCTCGGTCGCCTGTCCGCGCCCGCCAGACTCTTTCACTTCGCCGCGAACGCTAATGCTGCAACCCGCCGAAAGCCGCTTCACGTCGGACTCATAATTCGGCAGGTCTGCATCCACGATGATCTGGATATTCGAGAGGCAACTGCCGTCGTTGATCTCTAGGAAGCTAAAGCCGCCCTTGGAATCACGCCGCGTGCGCACCCAACCTTGCAGTGTCGCCTGCTGGCCGATGGCCTCGGCCTGACGGGCTTGTTTGACGGAGAGTTTGTCGGAGGATGTCATTAATTGTTAGTGCTCTGCCGCAGTTCGTTTTGACTTTGCCCAGAATCCGATTGCCGCTGCCACTAGGTAGCCGATCAACAAGGCTAGAACCAGCTTGCCGGCTAGCTCTGTTTTGGGAGAACTATGATCGGTGATCTTGTCATAGATAGCCGTCGCTGCAGCGACGAGTGCGCCTATGACGGATGCCCCCATCATGAGGTTCCACACCCAGCGCCAAAAACCGCGTGGTCGATCGTCGCCCAAAACGTCCTTGCTATTCATCAGCATGAAGAAAGTGACGTAAGCGATGGGCAAAAGCATCATGCCAAAGCTTGAGACAAGAATTGCCAACCACAGCTTCGACGGTCCTTCCCAGACGTACGGCCAAGCAGCCCCAGCAACGCCAGCCACCAGGCATCCAATGACCATTACCGAGCCGTTGCGCGGCTTATTAAAGGCTTCGCAGAAAACAAAACCGTTGATCATCATGAGAATGATGATTGTCGAGAACCCCATTCCAAAAATGCCGAGACCAAATACAAGATTCGCGTTCTTTTCCCCCAGCAAGGGCGCCAGTGCTTTGCTTAGCTTGAATGCATTACGTTTGTCGAACGATGCCGCAATTCGCTTTTCGGCTTCTGGCAGAGTGGCGATTTCTTTCAGTACCTCTTGCTGGTCAGGTTCATCAAGTTCGTCTAGCTTCTTACCCGCCAACTCCGGTCGAACCCTCGCAATTAGATTGGTTTGGGCTTGAGCAAATAATTCGCTGGTCTGGACCACTTGAGGGTCTGAGGACAATAGTTCCTCGTCCGCTTGTCCGTGGAACGCGTGGGCTGATGCGATCACCACACAAGCAGTCACCAAGACGTAAGGGATGGCCATGCCAGTAGAGAGATCAAACCGGGCAAGGCCGCGAAAGCTCTTTCCCCAGCCTCTTTGCAGCATCGAGTACGGCAGGAGGAAGGTCATGTTGATGCCCACCGCGGTCGCCGCGGCACCAATCATCACCGCGCGTTGCTCACGAGCCAAACGCGTGCCCCAGAACTCTTTAGCTTCCGCTGGCAAGTCGGCGAGCAACGGACGCAGATCGCCGGTAGCTTCCCTCCATTGAGAGAAGTCCGGTATGAAGCCCGCAAAGATCGCCGACCAATCCAGCAAACCTTGCCTGCTCAAGTAAATCACTACGCCGAAGAAGCAAAGTACAATGGCACCTATGAGCGCCTTGAGAAACAGATCAAAGACTTTAGCAGTTGCCCCACCCTTGAGGTTAAAACTCAAGACAATTGAAGTAATCGTCAGAATAATTGCCGAAACCGCGAGCTTGGCGTTTTGTGACGAACCGACCAATCCGGAGGCTAAGTTTTGCTCCAGCGCTTCGTAGCACAGGCTGAACTGTGGCATGCACCAAAGGATGTTGGCAAGGCAGGTCGCGATCAACCAACCCCAGCCGAGTACCGGATTGACATGTTGGTTGATAAGTTGAAACGGCCGCTGCTCGGTCGATAGCGTGACGTAGCTAATTGCCGACAGCATGACAACGCCCATGATGATCGCCACGAGTTGCAGCCACAACATGCTAGTGCCACCGAGTACGCCGAGGAACAAAGCTCCTGAGAGCGACCCACCACCAAGGGTAATTGCACTTTGTAACCAGCCGGGCCCTGAAAGACGCGTGTAGGTTCCGAGTTTACCTAAAAAGCCCTTCTGCTCGGCGTCGATCAGCATTTGCCGGTCGCGTTCGACCGATTCGTCCACGGGTGCTGGAGTGTTTGACATAGGAGACTAGCCCGCCTGAAAGAGATGAGTACCAAACACGATGCGAGCACCGCGGCAAAATGAAAAGATGATCGCTAGAAACGCGATGTAAAAGTCCTACGAAATGCCCTCGGCCCCCAGCCAGCGTTCTGCATCCAGAGCCGCCATACAACCGGTGCCGGCGGCCGTGACGGCTTGGCGATAGTAATCGTCGGCAACGTCGCCGGCGGCGAACACGCCTTCCACGCTGGTATTAGTGCGGAAGGGCACAGTCCACTTGAGGTAGTGCTTCTCGTTCATTTCGAGCTTGCCCTCCAGGAACCGCGTATTGGGTGTGTGACCGATTGCCAGGAACATGCCTGTTGCTTCCAAATCTCGCTTCGAATCGTCCACGGTGGACTTAACTCGCACGCCGTTTACGCCCCCATCATCAGTGCCGAGGACCTCTTCGACTTCGCTATTCCAAACGACTTCGATCTTGTCGTTCTCTAGCACGCGATCAGCCATCACTTTCGAGGCGCGCAGTTCGTCACGGCGATGAATCATGTAGATCTTGCTGGCGAATTTAGCCAAGTAGTCCGACTCCTCACAAGCAGAATCACCACCGCCAACGACGACTAAAGGTTTATCACGAAAACGGGGCAGAGCACCGTCGCAAACGGCACACGCGCTGATGCCGCGATTCTTGTAAGCATCTTCCGAAGGGAGGCCCAAGTAGTTCGCCCGCGCACCGGTGGCAATGATCACGGCATGCGCTTCGACCTCTATGCCGCCAAGTGATTTTAACTTGAAAGGGCGGTTCTCGAAATCCACTTCGGAGATATCGTCCGTTTCGATTCGCGTACCAAAATTGGCCGCTTGTTGACGCATGAGGTGCATCAATTCCGGTCCACTAGCACCTTCCTTCTGGTGCATGTCCGCCAGATACGCATACTCGTCAGCAAGAGAGCTCTTCAAATACCCGCTCATATCACCCGCAGGGAACCCGGGGTAGTTTTCCACCTCGGTCGTAAGAGCAAGCTGCCCGAGGGGGAGTGTGCCGTCTTGGCGGTTTTCCTCCGTGACAGCACCTTCAAAAACGAGCGGGTTTAAGTTCGCACGAGCGGCATAAATGGCGGCACACCAACCAGCAGGGCCGCTACCAATAATCACTACATGTTCGGGCACGTAAATTCGTCCTATGAATCGGGCGTCAAATGGTAGGAATAGTCGCAAAAAGCGCAAGTAGGGATTATAGAGCGACTAAGGTCAATCGTAAACGGACTGATTACCACTCATTTCACTGTTGAGCTGGCTCCGCGCTCGCCCGAAACGCAGAGCAAGCTCAGCGGCTATATGCTTCCGGTGCGTTACTTTCGAGCTTATGATTGAGTTCGACTGAATTCTCAGCTTCCTATCGTTGGCCTAATACATGTTCACACTCCTCGTAGCCTTCGGCTCGTTTGCCGGCTTTCTGTTGGCGTATCATACTTACGGACGATGGCTGGCGCGAAAATTGTTTGCGTTGGATCAGGATGCTGAGGCCCCGAGTGTGCAGCTTTGCGACAATATCGACTACGTGCCCACGCCAAAGCACGTGGTCTTCGGGCATCACTTTACGAGCATTGCCGGCACAGGGCCTATCGTGGGGCCAGCCATCGCCGTTTTCTGGGGTTGGCTGCCTGCTCTGCTGTGGGTGCTGATCGGTTCGATCTTCATTGGTGCCGTCCACGATTTTGGCGCGCTGGTAATCAGCTTGAGAAATCGCGGGCAAACGGTGGGTGAAATCGCGGGCCGAATCATCTCGCCTCGTGCGAAGGTGCTGTTCCTCACGGTGCTGTTTCTGGCGCTGACCATTGTGCTGGCGATCTTCGGCCTGGTGATCGCCAAGATCTTCGAGATCTATCCGCAGTCGGTACTAAGCGTTTGGATTGCCATGCCCTTGGCCGTTGCTATTGGGTTTTGGTACCGCCGGGGCGGCAGCCTGCTATGGCCTTCGGTGATCGCGTTAGTTGTTCTCTACGCCGCCGTCTACATTGGCGCTGAACACTTACCGCTGACTCTCCCCGCTGAGTGGTCCAAACAACTCGCCAGCGCAACCGGGCTAGACGCCAGCTGGTTCAATCCGGTGGTGCTGTGGACCACGTTGTTGATGATCTACTGCTTCATTGCTTCCGTGCTGCCGGTCTGGGTACTGTTGCAGCCTCGCGACTACATCAATAGTCACCAGTTGTTTGTCGCGCTCGTGCTACTGATTGCTGGCCTTGGTGTTGCCGCCCTGACGGGGCAAGCCGACCTGCAAGCCAGTACGCCAGCCATTGCAAAGGAAATTCCCGCAGACGCTCCGCCGATATTTCCCTTTCTGTTCGTTACGATTGCTTGCGGAGCAGTCAGTGGTTTCCATTGCCTCGTAAGTTCCGGCACGACGAGCAAGCAAATCGCGCGGGAGCCCGACGCTCAGTACGTTGCCGTTGGTGGAATGTTGCTCGAAGGGGCGCTGGCCGTGTTGGTGATTCTCGCCTGCTGTGCTGGTCTGGGCATGGGTGTCGAAGGTGCTGAAGGACGACTCACAGGCCGAGCAGCTTGGGAAAGCAAGTACCAGTCGAAGATTACTGAAGTCACAGCAGCTGATGGCACCACCAGCACGGTCGGTGGCTGGGCGAATCATCGACTGGGTCAGAAGGTAGGCGCCTTCGTCGACGGCGGGGCTAATTTCCTGAGCGCGATAGGGATTCCATTGAAATATTCCCTCGCCGTGATAGCCGTGTTAGTTGCCTGCTTCGCTGCGACCACGCTCGATACCGCCACCCGTTTGCAGAGGTATGTGATTCAGGAACTTGGCGCTTCGCTGCACGTGCAGCCCCTTACCAACAAGTACACGGCCACCTTTGTCGCCGTCGCAGCCGGCTTGGCCGTCGCAATGATCAAGGGCCCCATCGGCCCCGGCTCGGGCGGCATGATCTTGTGGCCGCTGTTCGGCGCGACCAACCAGTTGCTCGCCGGGCTCGCCATGCTGGTGACCGCGTTCTATCTATGGCGACGCGGCAAGCCGGTGGCCTTCATCGTCGTACCGATGGCGCTGATGTTCGTGATGCCCGCCTGGGCCATGCTTTGGAATATGTTCAACGCAGAGAGCGGCTGGTGGCAGGATGGCAACTACTTGCTGGTCGGCTTCGGCGCAGCGATTCTTGCCCTGCAAGCATGGATGATCGCGGAAGCCTGGGCCGCTTGGCCGCGAGCGAAGAATATACTTGAGGAAGCGCTGCCACCGCTCCCGTCGAAAGCGGAGCACAAACTGGCGGGCGGGCGGAGTTGCTAGAACGACGACCACACTCGAGTTATTCTGTACAGTAACGATGTTCCCAAGAGCTACCAGTACATCAGTTGTTCTGGGACTCGAGCTACCCGACGACGACGCCGACCATCATGCGGCTCGTGGCCCGCAGAGCGATTTTCGGTTTGTAACAAACAAGGACGCAGCACCCAGTCCAAGCAGGGCCATCGACGCTGGCTCGGGCACGTAGGTCACTGTGGCGCGAAATGCGGTTGAGTCGAAACTGAAGTCACCAAAGGGATCTACGATGAAGTGAACCTGTTCCCCCGAATTGACTGCAACGTCTGTAACCGTCATCGGCATGATTCCGGTACCACCGACAAACGAGCCGTTAGCCAAACTGCCGCTCACATCACCCACATCGACATACCAACGAACGCCATTGGCAAAGGCCCCGTTGGGGTCCATGTCGTCGAACTCGAACTCGATGTCGGCGGTGCCCGTTACAGGGCTGGTCCACGTGACAACGGCGAATCCAGTGCTTGGAGGATGCATCCAGATGGTGTCGGTAGGCCACGAGAAGGGAAGGAAAGGCGGCGATATATTGATTGCCGAACCCGACTGGTTGACGCCGACTCCAGGGAGTGAACCACCGTTGTTCCAATAGGGAGTTGTTGGAGTCCAGAGCGTAGCCGGGTCGCTGTTGGTGGCGAGCAACGGATAATCGCCATCGCGAACTGAGTCAGGCGACCAACGATACGACCACTCCGAAGTGGCCGTGTTAGTTGTGTTCGAGAAATCATCTACGGCCGAAGTCGTGATTGACGCCGAAGCCACACTGCAGCAGCCCAAAGCCGCTGCAAAGAAGAGTTGATACCGGATCATTAGCCATTCCCTTCCAGGAGATTAAGAACCAAGTCGCAGATGAGATTTGTACTGCCACCAGCGGGTGCCCGCTTGGCCTGCCAATATAACCCAAGACTTCCCTAGCGAGTCAAGCTGAGGACCATTTCTGCACGATTTCGACGTTTGCCGTATAGATGAAGCCCTTTGGACGGGCTATTGAGTGGCCAATTTTTGAATCTTTTCCCCAGGTAGACCTGCCTATCCGGGCGGCCATCATGCTCGCAAGGTCAACGAAAGTGCCCCGCAGGTCGGGGCTCTACAACGACTTTGTTACCACCGCTCTCGCCTAGACTGCTTTCGATTGGAACGACCCGTTGAGGGGCGGGTGTCTACTTACTGAAATCGATGCCTTTCACGACACACTCCATTCTTGTGCCGCCTATGGCACAAGAGCTACCAGCATGTCAGTTTTTCTGGGACTCGAACTATCCACGTTCGATGCCTTATATGTCACGAAGTCGTTCCGACTAGGTAGAACAGGAAATCTTCAACAGTGTCACGAGAGCGTAGTCTGGGAAAGAGCCCAATTACCAAGGGTTTGCATCGTTGAATTGACTGCATAGCCTCCGAGGTCAGCGTCACCTCTGCGAGCTGGCCTAATCCACAATCCGCTGAAACTTGTCCAACTTCGACGGGTTCTTATTCTTTGCGCAACTGATGGCGGGTGTACACAACGCTGCATCTAATCCCGCCTTCTGTGGGAACAGAGAAGCAGGCTGGCAGTAGCTGCCATTAGTATCACTGACGGCTCGGGGACGACTGCTGCGACAGCCACACTCGCTGTGATTCCGTAGTTGGATTCCCAATCGGAGAGTAGTCCGACGCTTGGGTCACGCTGCCAAAATAGAAAATCGAACCCGTCGACATCGTTGTCACGATCGAAATCACCTTGCAGCACGGCAAGTAGAGAAATGTCGTTCCCGTCGCCAGCGGTGTAGCTGATGCGCAGGTCCACGTTGCCCGCCGTCGCCGCTACGTCTCCTTCCCCCAGCCCCGCAAACTGACCCGCCAGCGTGCCGTCGACCAGCCCGATGGGGATCTCGTCGCCGGGCGCTGGGGTGTAGGCGCCGATCGCGAGATCGAGGTCGCCCGTGATCAGCAGGTCGCCGGAGACGTCGAGCTGATCGAACTGGCCGGCGCCGGTTCCGCTGATGTCGAGAGCCAGTTCGCTGCCGCTGAAGAGGGTGAGGTTGCCGTCGATGCTGGTTTCGAGCGCGGCCGCGGGGGAGAACGTGCCGCCTTCCAGGAAGAGGTTGCCGATCACGGCGCCGGCCTGGAGGTCGCCGCCGCTCATCGTGAAGCGGGCCTTGTCGCCCACGATCTCCAGCAAAGGCGTGGTGAGGGACGCCCCGGGGAACATCTCCAGCTCTCCCCCGCCGCTGACGATCACGTGGTCGGTCGCGTCGAGCGAGCCGTAGAGGTCGGTCTTGCCTTGGGTGAAGGCCGCTCCGCCGCTGGCCGTCGTGGGGCCGATGAGCTCGAGCAGCCCGAGACCGCTTTTGTTGAAGTCACCGGTGACGGTGACATCCGAAAACACTTCTATCCGCTCGGAAGCCCACACGTACGCGTCGTTGGGAAACAGTAAGTCATTGACGCCAATCGAAGCGGTATAGTTATCGCTGTCGGATGATACAAGGACTCCGCTCGTGATGCTGAGGGAACCTGGCCCCGAGATGATTGTAGAAAAATCTACCACCAACGCGTTCACGGAGGTGGGGGCGGTGAGCAACTCTAAGGAGCCTCTCTGCCACACGTTGGCGTTGGTGAGCGTGTCGGGCGTCAAATCGACTTGTAACTCGGTGCTGCGGTCGAGCACGCGGAAGTTGTTGTTGGGGTCGAGCGTAACTAGGCTGTTGGGTTTCGCAAATATGGCGGTGGAGTTCTGATTCGAATGCCCCGCCATGTAGGGAACGATACTGATGCTGGTCGTGCCCGCGGCGCCCGCTCCGCCAACGAGCGGCAAGGCACCGCCGGCATGAATCGCGCCTTCGGTGACCACGCCGCCGACGCCGCGGATCGGGCTATCGCCGTACACCGATAGCGTCGCGTGCCGCTGCCGGGTGAGGCTGTTCAGGGCAAACTCGCCGTCATAGCTACGCACGGCGACCTGACTCGAGGTGGCCCGGGCCAGGGTGACGTCGCCGAGGGTCTCGGTGTACGAAGTATTACCGCCACTGCCGCTAAGGGCACCGCCGGCAAGCGTCACCGGGATCGTATCGCCGATCCGATTACCCAAAGGATTTTGACCCAAACGAACCACAAGGCGGCCCGCTGGTTCCACCGTGATCGAACTGGTCGCGGTCAAGCTGCCTGCGTCAAAGATATCCAACCCTCTGGCCCGAATGATGGTCGGTCCCGTATAGGAAGCTTGTGCGTTGAGATACAACGTGCTGCCGACAAAATTGATCCTGTAATCTTGTTGGGTGCCGTCGACAATGAAGCCGCCGGTTCCGGTGATCGCGCCTTCTATAGAAAGTCCGCCCGACAGCCGCGACGAGAAATAGGTGACGTCGTTGGCAAACTCCATCGGGGCTTCGAGCTCCCATTCGCCTGAGTTAACCTTCTCGATGCGCGGGTCGAGCCCTCCGCTGGACACGAACCGCCAGGAGGCGCCCGCCGGGCGTAGTAAATGGGATGTGCGATTAGAATGGCGATTGTTGTTATCGAGCACGAGCCCGGAGAGGTCGTAGACCATCGGCGTGAAATCGTTTTCGATGTCAGGAGACACGGTGCCGCCGGTGGTGAAGCCGTCGATGTCTAAGCGGAGGACCGTGCCCGGCCCGCCCGCGGAGGGCGCGGAGGGCATCCACGCGCCGGTCGTGAACTGGGTGTCGACCTCCACCACGGCGGTGAGGGTGTGGGTGGGTTCGAGGATGAAGCCGGATTGTGCATAGCTCGGCGAAATCGAGAGCGTGGCGGCGAGCAGTGCGGCTAAGCTAGTGATGTTTTTCATTAGGAACTGCCCGACAGTAGACATAGAGGGGGAGTTTGTGAAATCTATCGAGGCTTAGTATATCAAGAATTGCCGGCTGACGCGAAATCTGCGATTTGGTACTTCGGGCGGCATGAGAGTACTCATGAAGGCAAATTCTGGGTTACGGGCGCGACGAAGAAAAATCGTTTAGATGTTCTCCCACTGACGAAGTAGCTTTCGACAAGCAATGTGTCCGTCCCAGACAGCAATGCGGATTCTAGCAGTGGAGAGCTTGTAGCGGTTGCACCACCCGCCAGCTCGAAGGAGCTGCTCTTCAATGCAGCGGTAAGTTCACCTGCCGCAGTTCAGATTGGCAAGTTAGTGCTAGGGCGTAAGTTGCCTGGAAGTGGTGCTACGAGCCCGAAGCGACAAGCTAGGCTGAGGTCACAGGCGTTCCAGGAACACGCCGCACTTTGGGCACTTGGCAAACCACATGGGCACCGATTCGCCGCAAGTGCACTTGATATTGTGACGCACCGCGGACGACCCAACGAGGCTGCCGCTTAGCCCGCTGCCCGAGCTACTACCGCTAGAAAGTTTAGGCGCATCGTCGAAGATGGAGGAATCTCCCATGGCAGGCGAGCTATCGAGCACGCTCTCGGAAGATGAGACTGCTTTCTTGACCGCGTCCTCAAGCCCGTGATCTTCCCTGGCTGCCGGCACCCTGACAAAGACTTGCCCTTTGCAGTAGGGGCAGAGCCCTTTCTTGCCGGCGTACTTGTCCTTCACTTTGAAAGAATGTCCGTGGGGACACTTCACTGCGATTCCCATGGAAACAGCTCCTTAAGGATCGGAGTCTGCGCGCTGTCTTGAAGAAGAATCGAGCGACGCTTCTTCAACCCTGCTCTTCACGCAACACGCACACTTGCTAGTACGGTCCGCTACGACCGCAACGTTTGCTAGTTGATTCCCCCGGCAAGAACGATTTTCCCGATGGCTGTTCCGCCACAGGACTCGTTTCGCGCCTATCGTGCGCTCTTTCTGATTCCAAAAACATTGGTGCCTACTCGCGAACAGAGCACCAATGAGAAGGCCCGACTTCTCTCCCGAGAATTCTAGAGAGACGTGCTCCTCCACTTCTATTCTTGAGGATAAACCACCACGTGTCAAATTCAGCCGTGCAGCAGCCCCCGGCCTGCATGGTTCGTCTTATAGCCCAAAGATCTATCCCGCTTCCGTGCCGGCGTCCGGTGGACCAGCAGCGGGTGCTTGGACTTGTAGGTGCTCCGCGTGGAAATTCGATACGACTTGGACAGCTTTACGGCCTTTCAATTGGCCGGGGGTAGCTTGGAATTTTGGGGTACCTTCGACCGTCACCAACAGCGGCTCATGAACATCCTTTTCGCTTGCCACGATATCACCCACCCGTAGTCCCAGCAGGTCGGCCGTAGTGATTTTCGTTCTTGCCATTTCCACGACCACTTCCATAGGGGCGCTAGCGAGCTGGTCGCCAATCTGTTGCATCGACTCGGTAGTGGGTGGTCGCCGACTGTAACTCACCCAGCTGTTCGAGGAAAGCTTGCCGCTGATACGTTCGATCGAGTTAAATGGTATGCAAAGATTGATCATGCCCCGAGTGCTGCCAACCGTGACTTCAAAGCTCACCAACACAACAACTTCATTGGCAGGAATGATCTGAACGAGCTGTGGGTTGCTTTCAACGCGATCGACTTCCAGCTCCAGGGCCAACACATTCTCCCAGGCGTTTTGCATTTCTCGCAGGAATAGACTGGTGATGCGTGATACGAGCCTTAGTTCAATTTCTGTCAGGGGTCGCCTGGCTGGGGGTGGGGAATTTGTGTTGCCGCCGAGCATGCGGTCGATAATCGGGAACAAGATCGAAGGGTTCAAATCGAGTATCAATTGCCCTTCCAAAGGTTTCGCATTCACAAGATTGAAGCAGGTAGGATTCTCCAAGCTGAACACAAACTCGCTGTAGGTGAGTTGGTCGACGCTCGTCAGCTTGACTTCCACAATCGTGCGCAACAGCGCGGAGAGTGATGCACCAAAGTTGCGACCGAAGCCTTCGTGCATCGTCTGCAAAGCGCGCATTTGCTCTTTGCCGACACGTTCAGGGCGTTTGAAGTCGTAGATGGCCACCTTTTGACGGCGCGGAGCAGCAGGCGTGGCAGGGTTGGCCTGCTTGTCCATGCCGCCGAGCAGGCTGTCCATTTCTTCTTGGCTGAGTTTCTCTTCGGACATCAACGCACTCCTTTGCGTTCTGCGACAACTTTATTGGAAGTTGTTGTTAGCCACTGGTACTTTTACCCTCGGATTTGGCCCGTGCCGTGGACCACGTACTTGTAGCTGGTTAATTCTTCGACACCGCAGGGGCCGCGAGCGTGGAATTTGTCGGTACTAATGCCAATTTCTGCACCGAGGCCAAACTCTCCCCCGTCGTTAAATCGCGTACTCGCGTTAACGACTACCGCAGCACTGTCGACTTCATTGGCAAACTGCTCGGCCGTGGCAAGGTCCTTTGTCACAATGGCATCGGTGTGGTGCGAGCCATACTGATTGATGTGTTCGATCGCTTCCGACGTTGAAGCAACGGTCTTGATGGAAATTTTTGGACCCAGGAATTCCGCGCCGTAATCATCGTCAGTCGCTGCGACGGCTTGGGGAACAAGCTCGCACGTGCGCGGATCCCCTCGCAACTCGACTTCATTCGCAAGTAGTGCACTGGCAACGACTGGCAAGAATTCGTTGGCTACGTCGGCGTGAACCAGCAGTGATTCGGCCGCATTGCAAACGCCCATGCGGTGGCACTTTGAGTTCACAACGATTTCGCATGCCATGTCGAAGTCGGCACTTGCATCGACATACACGTGACAGTTACCGTCGTAGTGCTTGATAACTGGCATCTGTGCTTCCGAGGCCACGCGACGAATTAGCCCCTCACCACCGCGGGGGATCGCTACGTCGATTTGTTCCGGTAGATGCAGGAAATGCCCCACGGCATCGCGATCAGTCGTAGAGACTAATTGTACCGCATCCTCGGGCAAACCTGTTTCTTGGGCCGCCTTCTGCAGTAGTTCCACAATGGCGCGGCTGGAGTGTGCCGCTTCTTTGCCGCCTCGCAGGATGACGGCGTTGCCGGCCTTAGTACAAATGGCAGCGGCGTCGGCGGTCACGTTGGGCCGCGACTCATAAATGAAAAACACCACGCCCAGAGGCACGCGAGTTTTCAGAATGCGCAAACCGTTGGGCCGCACTGTAGAATCGATGACTTGCCCGATGGGGTCAGCCAGGCTGGCAATTTGCTCCAAGCCTACCGCAATGGATTCGATGCGATCGGGCGTAAGTCGCAGGCGATCGACTTGTGCTTCTGTAAGTCCGTAGTCGGGAGCTGCTTCGAGATCGAGTGCGTTCGCAGCGGCGATGGCGTCGCCATTGTTGCGTAGCAACTCGGCGGAGCGAGCCAGCCATGCATTCTTCGCAGCGCCATCCACTTGTGCCAGTACTCGCGACGCGGCCTTCGCGCGGCGGGCAACATCTTGGCAGTAGCTAGCTAGGTCATCTTGCGAAGTTGCAGACGCGTCGGAAATTTTCTCGGAAGCAATCGACATCGGAAGTTGTGTAAGGGGGAAGGCTGAGTGGGAGTGAGACTAATCTAGTGAGCAAAAAAACTCGGGAAACGACACCTTTTCCAGACTTAAGTATCGCTAGAATATTGACTTGCGTCAACGTCGCCTAGCTGCCTGCTAGCGAATGTTTACAGCTGCATAGGGACTCCTCAACTCGGCAATTCCCCTGCCAAACAAGCCTCAAAGGCGAGCAGTGCTTCGCGTACGGGGCGTACATCATGGACGCGGATCACCTGCACGCCTTGGACGGCGAGTGCCGCAGCACCGCCCATGGTGGCAGCCGTGCGGTCTGCCTCTTTGTTGTCGAGCACCTTCGCCAAGAAGCCTTTCCTGGAGTGCCCGACCAACAGCGGGCAGCCGATCTCGTGGAATTGATAGCAGTTGGCCATGAGTGTGACGTTGTGCTCGTGAGTTTTCCCAAAGCCGATGCCCGGGTCGAGGCTGATCTTCGTAGGGTCGATACCTGCGGCAAGTAGAGCATCGAGTCGCTTAGTGAGGTAGCTGGCGATCTCGCTCACTACTTTTTCATAGTGCGGATTGTCCTGCATGGTCTGCGGCGTGCCCGCCATGTGCATCGCGCAAACTCCTGCGCCAGTTTCGTGGGCCACCGCGAGCATTGCGGCGTCTCCTTCGAGTCCGGTCACATCGTTGATGATCTGTGCCCCCGCAGCGATGGCTGCTCGGGCGACAGCTGCCTTGCTTGTATCAATGGAAATCGGCACGTCGGTTTGGGCCGCGAGTCGTTCGACTACTGGCATCACACGGCGCAGTTCCTCTTCCTCATCGACCGCTTCGGAGTAAGGCCGCGTACTTTCTCCACCAACATCGAGAATGTCTGCCCCGTCTGCCGCGAGCTGTAGGCCATGAGCGACCGCGGCTTCGACTTCGAGGAAGCGACCACCATCGGAAAAGCTATCCGGTGTGGTATTCACGATACCCATGAGGCGCGGCACGCTACCAAATTCAAGCCGCTGGCTACGCAGTTGCCAAGCGGTCGCGCGGGCGGGGTGAAACTGTAGAGGGTGATGCAGGGAGTTGCTCATAGAGTTGAGCGTAACAGCGCTGCGGGAGGAAGCCAACTGACGCCGCATGCGACACCAGCTCTACTCATGCACTTCTGCACGATCAGGCAGTCCCAAAGGCCGAAAGGACTGCTAGCACTGGGAGTTTGCTACTAGGCATGGTCCTGCGACAAGTCGGTTGATCTGAAACCGATTACCACGACTCTTCCATCGTGGCGACGATACGCTCGGCCAAGCGTTGGATGGCCAATTGTTGCGCGGAGGCTACCGATTGGCCAACTGCGGTAATGAGCGTGCCGGTTTGGGAGATGGGCAGAAGTTCCGGCGGTAACGGCACGGCTGAGATCGGCTGCAGCGGCACGCGGCGACGATTTAGCCAGGTGACTTGTGCAGCTAGGTTCAGCTCAATGGAGCGTGGATCGTCGTTCGGATTCTCAATGGTCACGCGATTCGTGTCTCTAGCTAAGTGAATCGACAGGACGCTATCTGCATCCGGGGTGCCGACGACTTTGAAAGGCGTCTTCAGCTCGATCTCTTTGACGACCGCCTCGGTGAGTCGCTCGCCTAGGTCGCGACGGAAGCTGTCCGACTGAATCATCGGCACGTAGACCGTGACAATATCAGGAGCGTAGAGCGTTTCGTTACCAATGCGATAGGACGCACAACCGCTGAGAACGGTTACGGCGTGGACACAAGCGAGGAACAGCGCGACTTGACTAGCGCCGAATTGGCGAAGCATTGCCTTGGCCCTCGTCAGTTCGGGTGGCCATTTGTTGTCGCGAATTGCCTTCGAGGCTCGGGCCAGTTTCGAGGAGTGGAATCTGCGCAATCGAACTTCTGGCGGCGCTCTGAGGTAGCAGCTTGACGATGGCATGCAACGGCTCGACCGGTACGTCGGGCTTGCCTTCGAGCGCAGCAATACGCTCCACGGCATGCTTACCCGCTTCAGTTTGGGGATAGTTCTTTGCCACGAGCGAGTAGTAGAACTTGGCTGAGCCATATTCCTTCTTACCTTCGTGGTACACCGCCTGATCGATGTCACGCGTTGCAAGCAACTGCTCCAAGCGGCCTTCGCGCTCGCGGATACGCTGGCGTTGCTCCGCGTCGAGTTCGACACCGAATTGTCGCCTGAGTTGTTTGGCAAGCTTCTTACCCTCTTGCAGTGATGTGCCGTCGTAGTCGGAGCCCTCGTAGCGACGCAGCTTGCATTCGAGACCCAGCAGATGGGCTTCGTACTGGTGCTCGCTGCGGGGAAATTCCTTGCGAAGCAGATCATAGTGGTAGTCCGCGTCCACGTAACGGCCACGGATGAAGTAAGAATTTGCGGTGGCCATCACGGCATCGTCCGCCAGTGGACCGGTGGGGTCGTTCAGGCGGATGTTTTCATAGTTCTTGATCGCTCGTCCAAGCGTATCGAACAGCGGGCGACGCTTATCCAGTAAGTTCGGCGTGACGGCCCAATGGGGATCGTAATTGTGGTGCGATTCCCAGTAACGTGCCAAATCAAACTGGCGACGAATTACCTTATCCAAATGAGGCGAGTTGGGGTACTCCTGGACAATCGCCTCGTAGGCATCGTTTGCTTTGGGGTAATTCTCTGCAAAGAAGTAGCTCTCGGCTAGCTGGAACATCGCATCTTGCTTGAGCTGCACGCTGGGTGATCGCGCAGAGGTATGCTTGAACTTCTTGATCGCATCGTTATAGCGCTCTTCGCGGAAGCACTGCTCCCCTTCTGAGTAGGAAGCGCGCGCTAGCTGCTCGTCGGGGCCCATGCCAACCTGAGTTTTAATGCCCTGAACGGCACTGGAGAACTTCACGTCAGCCAGCAGACCACCCTGTTTGGGTTTTATTTTTTTCGCAACTTTTGCATGGATGGGGCGACCTTCTTGATCGAAATATCCGTCGAAGCCAGCAACACGAAAACCTTCGCCAGGAACGAATTCGGCCTTCTTTTTATGCTTCTTCCACCAAGACGACGTGCCAGGTTGGGCAGGTTCCCCGGCAAAGCTAGGCGTACTGGGAGTCGGGACACCGAGAGAAGCGCAACCTGCAAACGTTGCGGCGGCGACCAAAGCTAATGTTAAACGCGGCATGAGGAACAACGCATAGGGTGAGTGACGCAGCGAACCCAAAAGGGGATTCTCTGCGCACAAAGTTCGGATCTAGGTCGAGGGACTGTACGAAGTGCCCCGCGGGAGCGTCAAGAGCAGCAGATGCGCGATAGGAAATCCGCAGTGCTGCGAGGGGGAGGATAATAGCCGCGGGCCAACGGCCCGCCGGTGACGTGCTCACGGGGCCCAATGCTCGTTGAGTACCGCGCTCGTCGCGGGCCGTGCTAGCACTTCTCCAGCGGGCCGTTGGCCCGCGGCTAGGGCTAGGTGGCAAGTGTTGGCGATGTGGTTACGCGCAAGCTACGCAATCTCAAGCTGGCCCGTCGTCAAGCGTTCGATCTTCACGCGATCGATGCGACGCTTGGACGCTTCCAGCACGCTGATGCGTACACGCTCTTGCCACACAATGCTTTCGCCTTGCTGGGGAATACGGCCCAGCTCGGTGAATACAAAGCCGCCAATCGTGTCGAAATCGCCATCCTCGGGCAATTCGAGGCCCATGACGACGTTGATCTCGTCCACGTGAGCGCGCCCCAACGCTTCACACACATCGACATCGATACGAGATATCTCCTCGATTTGCTCAGGATCGTACTCATCGACGATTTCGCCCACGATCTCTTCGAGCACGTCTTCAATCGTAACCAACCCAGACACTCCGCCGTACTCGTCGAGCACGACGGCGATGTGGGTACGCAGCTGCTGGAACATTTCCAGGAGGTCATCGACTCGTTTCGTTTCAGGTACGAACAAAGGCTTGCGCAAAATGTCTGCTAGCGGCTGGCGTGCTTCGGCGTCGCCCTTTGCGAGCTCGGGAATCAGGTCTTTGCTGTAGAGCATGCCGACGATGTCATCGCGATTCTCGCCGTAGACTGGCACGCGGGTGTGCCCCGCTTCAATGACGTCGGCAATGATATCGTCCCAACTCAGCTGGATCGAAACCATGTGCATATCGGTCCGAGGGGTCATGATTTGCGAAACGTCGTCCTCGCCCAGCTCGATCACGCCCTCGATCATGCCGCGGGCGTCATCTTCGAGGAGTCCTTCGCGATGGCCTTCGCTGACAATGGTACGGATTTCTTCTTCGATGGCTTGCTCGTCGATCACCTGCGGCTCCTGCCCGACAAGACGATGCAAGACGGTATCGCAAACACGGGCGACAAGTGTGAGCGGACTGGCCAGCGCGGCCAGGGCGCGCCACAGAGGCCAAGTGTTGAAGAGAAACTTCTCCGCAAACACACGCGATAACGGCCATGGGCCCCAGGTCCGTGCTAGCACGAGCAGCAAGCCTAGCCCGCCCGCGACGGACAACAAGCGGATCCACGATTCTCCAGGGGCAATCTGCCAACGTTCGGCCGCCCAGGCGGTGCCAGCAACCAGTGCCAGTGAAGTGAATAAGGCGGCTAGCGTTTCTACGCCGATGGCAACCTGCTCGTGCAGGCGGAGGATCTGACCGAGCCGCTCGCCTCGCTCGCGTCGATGACAGATTTCTTCCAACTCGTGGCGCGAAAACTCGCGCAAAGACCGATAGCCGAAGTTCGTAAGTAACGCAGCAAGAAAGGCCGTGAGACTTGTCCAGAATAACACCGTCAGGGTCACTTCTGTGCACCTCGCTGCGTGATGGAGATTCCTGTGAGGGAGTCAGTTGAGTTCCGCTTTGATTTCTTAGACTCACTAGCAACCAACCAACGAGCATCAGTCTTGCTGCGTTGTACTCCTAGAGCATCTAGCACCCTACATTCTGCCTGCTTCATGATGGCAGCGTCATCAGGGGACTTGTCGCAATGGCCGACCAAATGCAGCATGCCGTGGACGACATACAACAACAGTTCATTCGTTGCCTCCCAGCCCGCTTCGAGCGCTTCGCGCTCGGCGAATTGGGCGTTCACGATAAGCTCGCCCTGGAGTGGCTCGTTGGGGTCGTTGAGCGCGAAACTGAGTACGTCAGTCGTGTAGTCGTGTTCAAGGAATTGCTTGTTGAGCGGACGCATTGTCGCGTCGTCGACAATCGCAACACTGATTGCTGCAGAAGCGGTATTGCTATCGGCGAGTACTTCAGTGACAGCATCTTTGATGCCTTGCTCGCCAATGCAGGCTGAAGCTTGTTCGTTAGCAATAGCAATTGAGTATTGCTGAGATCGTATGGCGCTAGGTTCAGGAGGCTCCGAGTCGTCGAGAGGAGCGTTTTCCTGCTCCGTACTCGCTATCGTGTCCACACTGGCTGCCGTAGTGGATGGGGCTGCGTGTTGTTTCATCGATTTCAAGTAAGGCAATCCGTTGAGGGATACTACTAGGCGATTACCTGGTCGGGATACTTAACGCGACCGTGGTATTTGGCTGTCAGTGATTTTACCAGACTTTCGCCAATTTTGTGTACTTCTTCCAGCGTTAGCCCCGATTCGTCGAATTGGCCGTCCAGCAGACGCTTCATGGAGAGGTCTTCCACAAGGCTTTCAATTCGCGATGGCGTGGGCTCTTTGAGGACACGGCTAGCGCTTTCCACGGCATCGGAGAGCATGAGGACACCCGCCTCACGAGTTTGCGGACGAGGACCTGGGTAGCGGAACGAGCTTTCATCGACTTCGCCGCCATCGGGGTCTTCCTTTTCTCGCTGTTCGCTTGCCTGACGATAGAAATACTCAACGAGTGTCGTGCCGTGATGTTCCTGAATGAAGTCGATGATCGCTTCAGGGATTTTGTTTTGGCGCGCCAGGTCGGCACCGTCTTTCACGTGGGCGATAATCACCAAGGTACTCATTGCCGGCATGAGCGCGTCGTGCCGATTGTCGCCTTGCCCTTGATTCTCGATGAAGTAGCCCGGCTTGAGCATCTTGCCGATGTCGTGATAGTAGGCCCCCACACGCACCAGTAGCCCCCGGGCACCAATGGCCTCGGCAGCGTTCTCAGCAAGCGAGGCAACTGTGATCGAATGATTGTAGGTGCCTGGCGCGCGACGAATGAGTTCCTGCAACAATGGATGGGCCGGATCGCCCAATTCGAACAGACTGAGATCTGTCTGCACGTTGAATACCTTTTCAACGGTCG
This sequence comes from Adhaeretor mobilis, assembly GCF_007741515.1. GTDB lineage: Bacteria > Planctomycetota > Planctomycetia > Pirellulales > Lacipirellulaceae > Adhaeretor > Adhaeretor mobilis. Next base: position 1,357,062 of record NZ_CP036263.1, on the reverse strand, counting down.
GCAGCAGCACGGTCATGAGTGCCCCAGCAATGATCGACCAAACGGCAAGCAGGCCACCTTCTTCTAGGAGCAGCGGCCACGGGCGACCGTAGAGTGTTCCCACGCCGAGTGTAGTCAGGAATCCAACAGCAGCCGCGGTGAAACCAACCGTGAGCAGCTTGCTGCGCGTGCGAACTTGCTTGAGAACAAGTATCGCCCCGGCGGTGGTGGCCATAAGCACCAGCGCTTGCGGGAAGTCGTGCCCGTTGGTGAGCACAATAATCAACGCCACACACGCACTGATGAGCAGCGAAAGTTCCTGGTTGTAGGCAATCGCGAGAGTCATGCCGCACAGCAGCAATGGGATGACATCCACGCCCGGGTTGTACTGGTTGATAATGTGCGCAAACACTACGACTAATACCACTAGCGACAACAAGGCCACTAGCCGCAATAGTTCGTGAAGGAGTTTCGGTTCTCTCGTGTAAATATACGTACCACATAGTGTGTACAAAGCCACAAACATTCCGAGGATGGAAACAGACCGACGAAGACGCTGTGGAAATGTGCGATCATTGCGTTGCTGTACGTATTCGAGCCGTAACAACTCAATCGCCTCGTCGGTGAGCGGTTTGCCGGCTGGGGCGAGCACATCGACTCCGCTGCGGAAGGGTTTGGTCTTCTCAGGCTCAGCCGCGGCCATGGCGTCCTGGGCGGCGTGCGTGGCATCGAGGTCTTGCACCAGTGTCGGCGCTAGCCGAGGCCTTAGCCAGGCGAATACCTTCTGGGCCAACTCAAGCGAACCTATTTTCTCCTTGAGAGAAAGCTGCAATTTTGCGGCAGCGTTTTCAACTAAAACTTCGGACACAGCTCGTTGAGCACCGAAAGACTCGCTTGTCTTACTGCGGATTTCGATCTTCTCAAAATTCGCACCCCACTCAGAGGGCAACGGCTCTAGTAAGCCCCATTGCTCCAACGGAGCCATGACTCCGGCTAACTGCTCCGAGAATTTGTCGATGGCACCGTCTTCACTAAACGCTTCCTGAAAACGTTGAAATTGTTCGGCCCGCTCTTCGTCCGTCGGGTCGGGAGTTCCAGCTGCCTGCTGGGGCTGAAATTGGGCCCAAAGATTTGAATCAACTTCGTCCCAAGTTTTTGTCGCCAATAGCTTCGTTATCTCGCCTATCAGCTGGGCCCGGAGTTGCTCTAGCGGCTCGGGGTCTTGGTGGAACACGGCAATTGCCAGCTTGCGGGCTCTTTCTTTCGCTTCCTCTGTGGCTTTGGGGTCGGGCTGCTCGAAATCGGTGCGGGCGACTAAGTCTCGTTGCGGGATTTCGTTCTCGTGATACTGAAACGGCGGGTCCCAGCTTTGCGTAAAAGCCCACAGGAACAACGCGGCTGCTGCCGCAAGGCCCATCCGCAGCAGCACCCCGCCCCGCTGCAAGTTCGCCCACAGAGTGCGCCACAGTCCAGGAGCAAGCTCCACGGCCGCCACGCGTTGCTGGCGAGTTCGTTTTTGTGTTCCGTTGGCGTTCATGGTAGCGGTACGGACTAGGTAAATAGGTGGCAAGGACGAGGACCAGAGAAGGATCCAGCTGCGTCCTGATGCCTAATGATTCTAGCCCTATCGATCCCCTTTTTCGTAGGCGCGCACGATGTCTTGGACGAGTCGGTGGCGCACAATGTCTGAGCCGCTGAGTTGCACAATCGCCGATCCCTTAATGCCTTTGAGTCTTTTCAGTGCGTCTATCAACCCGCTGCCGGCAGGCTTCGGCAGGTCGATTTGCGAAATGTCGCCGGACACCACGACTTTCGAGCCTTCGCCCATGCGTGTGAGGAACATCTTCATTTGCGAGGCGGTCGTGTTTTGCGCTTCGTCCATGATAATGAACGAACGATTGAGCGTGCGACCGCGCATGTACGCCAGTGGCACCACCTCAATGACGTCCTCCTCCATAGAACGGCGCATTTGCTCGTGGTCCATCATTTCACGCAGTGCATCGAGCAATGGTCGTAAGTAAGGGTTGATTTTTGCTTGCATGTCGCCCGGCAGGAAGCCGAGGCTTTCGCCCGCTTCGACGGCAGGTCGGACTAGTACGATCTTGCGAACTTGTTGGGCCTTCAGACCTTCCACGGCAGCAGCAACCGCCAGGTAGGTTTTCCCAGTACCTGCAGGCCCCGTACAGAACACGAGATCGTTCTCGCGAACCGCGTTTAGGTAAGCAGCTTGTCCCGGCGTGCGCGGGCGGATTTTTCTGCCATTGCGCATGTCGATCGGCTCAGCAGCCGGTTCGACCTCACCCGCGGAAAGGCGACCGATGATGTCGTCCACCTGATCGGTACTCAGTGCTCCATGTTTAGCGACCGTGGCTTTGAGCTTTTCAAACACGCTCGTGGCGAGGATCACTGCCTCTTCGTCGCCCTGAACGAGCACCTTGCCATCGCGTGTGGTAATTTTGGCTGGAATAGAGCTACGGATTTTTCGTAGATGCTGGTCCTTCATGCCAAGCAGAAGAACCATGTCCTCAGCGTTTCCTACCGGAATTGATGCTTCGATCATGCGGTGGGCCAAGGCGCACTGGCCTTGGCCGGGGGGGAAGTAGGTGTTGGCTCCGCACAAGGCACGAGTCGCATTGCCGGGAGCTACCTGCAAATATACCTGACTGCCCCACCGTGAGGCCACCCGGCTATTAACACAACAACGTAAAGGCTTTGCTAGCTTCACTTTGTAGCGATTGCAGAGATTAGACCAGGAATCCCTGATGGGAAACGTCGCCCCAGACTAGAAACCCTGTGTAGGAATCTCAATGCAAGAATCCCAATGCAAGAATCCTAGCCCCCGGCGTACTTGCTCTGGAACTACCGGCTACGCCAACCAACCGCTCACCCAGAAGAAGTAAGCCACCGGAGCGGCGAAGAGCAATGAGTCGACCAGGTCAAGCACCCCGCCGAACCCGGGAAGCCAATCGCTGGAGTCCTTCACGCTAGCGTCGCGTTTGAGGAGCGACTCGGCCAAGTCGCCCAGGATTCCCGCGACGACAACCAGAACGGCGTAGGCGGCCAAGACGACAAGCGAGGGGTTGTTCCCGAAGAGCGATTCCTTCGCCAGTAGCGCGGCAACGACTACTCCAGTCACTATGCCACCTAAGGCTCCTTCGATGGTCTTTCCTGGACTGAGTGCTGGAGCCAGCTTGTGCTTGCCAAATAGCCTCCCAAACGTGTACTGCCCGATGTCGCTAGCCTTGACGATGGCGATCATCGTAAGCAGTGCCACAAGGCCACGCTTACCGCCGGGGAGTGCTTCAGTGCCAGGAAGCAATCGCAATTGCACAATCATGCCGAACAATCCGCCGACATAGAGTACACACAAAGTACCGCGGGCTAACGAGGGGATGGACTTCTCTTCACTTGGGTAGCGTCGCATCTCATCGACAAAGATCACAAGCAAACCGGCAAGCAATCCGAGTGCCAACCAGCCGAGGCGGCCCACTGGGCAGTCTGTCGGGTAATCCTTCCAGGCTAACGGAGCACAACTGGCGATGACGGGGAGCAACGTTGCCAAGTAAATCACCGAGCCACCTGTCGAGTCGGGTCTACTCGACTGTTCACTGCCCACTGCCGACTGTCCACTCCTATGCAACCTTCGCATCTCGCCGGTTGCCAACGTGCTCAGTAGCACAGCGAGCGGCGCGAGGTAGATCCCGGGCCTGCCAGCATGAGCATCTGCGTAGCCCAGCGCAGCTAGGATCGCAACAAAGAGGATGCCCAGTGGTATTCGCCAGCGAAGCATGGAAGCTAATTTAGTCCCCCGAACTTCCGATTTCGCCCGGCAAAGCTCGCGATCGCTTGGTGCAATGCCGCTTCGTCGAACTCGGGCCAACAGGCTTCGGTGACCCAGATCTCTGCGTAGCTGATCTGCCACAGGAGAAAATTGCTAATGCGCATTTCGCCGGCTGTCCGAACCAGTAAATCGGGGTCGTCTAGCCCTGCCGTGTAGAGATTCTCGCTGACGGTTTGCTCGCTGATCGCTTCCACACTCTGCTGACCCGACGCTACGTCAGCGGCGATTTTCTGGATCGCATCAACCAGTTCGCGCCGCCCGCCGTAGTTGATCGCCAAGTTCAACCACATGCCGTCATTTGTACTACTCAGTTCGACCGTCTTGTCGAGTTCCTTGAGAACCTGGTCTGGGATGTCTTCCCGTCGGCCGATCATTCTCACTCGTAGATTGTTTTCCATGATCGTCGTGCGTTCTTCGATCATGTATTGCTCGAGCAAGTGCATCAGAAAGTCGATTTCCTGCTGCGGTCGCTTCCAGTTTTCGCTGGAAAGGCAGTACAGCGTGAGTTGCTCCATGCCCAGACGCGTGCATTCCTCACTCGTGCGGCGGACGCTCTCCACGCCACGCCGATGGCCGTCTATCCGCGGTAACCCTTGCCGCTGTGCCCAGCGACCGTTGCCGTCCATGATCACGGCAATGTGGCGCGGGAAGCGCTCGCGGGGGATGTCGGAAAGGAGAGTCGGCAGGGGGCTGTCGGCAGGCGGCAGTTCCCCATCGCTCACTTTGCCGAACAGATCGTCAGTATTGCGTTCTTTAGGCATACAACCCTCGTTGAGTCACCACTGCATACTGCCGACTGCTCACTGCCTACTTTCCTGTCGGTATCGTCTGAGCCCGGTCAGGTCCTACCGAAACCATCTCGATCGGCAGGCCAATGATTTCACTCACCCGGTCAATATAAGCCAAAGCGTTCTTTGGCAGGTCGGACATCGCGCGAGCCCCGGTCACATCTTCGCTCCAGCCGGGTAGGCTTTCGTACACGGGCTCAACGCGGCGTATGTCGTCCACATGGCTGGGAAAACGCTGGGTTACTTGGCCGTCGAGCTTGTAAGCCGTACAGATCTTGAGTTCCTCAAAACCACTTAGTACGTCCAACAGCATCAAGCAGACCGTATCCACGCCACTCAGCCGCGAGGTGTAACGAACGGCTACCGCATCTAGCCAACCACAGCGTCGGGGGCGCTTGGTCACAGTGCCGTACTCGTTGCCCTGGTCGCGAATCCGCTGGCCAATCTCGTTGTCCAGTTCCGTAGGGAACGGTCCGCCGCCGACGCGCGTTGTGTAGGCTTTCACAATGCCGATGACCTTATCCACGTGCTTGCTAGGCACGCCGGAGCCATTGGCCACGCCCACGCCCGAACTGTTGCTGCTAGTCACGAACGGGTAAGTGCCGTGATCGACATCAAGCAACGCGCCCTGAGCTCCTTCAAAAAGAATTCTCTTTCCAGAATCCGCCACATCGAGCAGGTAGTCCGTCGTGTCTGCCATGTAGGGACGCAAACGCTCCGCATAGGCGGTGTACTCTTTGATAATCGCTTCTGCGTCGAGCGGTTCGAATTTGGAAGCATCGTCGACCATGGCTGCCAGGATCTTGTTCTTCACAGCGGTATTATGACGAACCTGATCGGGGAAAGTCTCGCGATACATGTCTCCAAGACGAATAGCATACGAGCGTCCTACTTTGTCGCGATAGCACGGGCCGATGCCCCGACCGGTGGTGCCGATGTCTTCACCATCGGACGTGTTCTTGTTCATGGCAACATCTTCGGCGAAGTGCCACGGGAAGATCACATGCACGCGATCGCTGATCTTCAGATTGTCGCTGTCCTCGACATTGCGACTAGCAAGCTCGTCGAGCTCCTCGATCGCCTTAGCTGGGTTGAGGACCACTCCGCCAGCAATCACGCAGGTAACTCCCGGCGTGAGCACGCCGCTAGGCAGTAGCGAGAGTTTGTACACGTTATCGCCATCGACAACCGTGTGCCCCGCATTGGCCCCGCCCTGGTAACGGACCACGCATTCGTGCTGAGGGGTAAGCAGATCAACGATCTTGCCCTTGGCTTCATCGCCCCATTGCAACCCAATTATACAAGTGCCCGCCATCTGCGGCATTCTCCACTAAAAACGTCGATCGATTGGCAAACGGGCGATTGTAGTGGAAGAAGTCGGCAGAGGGCAGTGGGGGAGTGAGGAGACAATAGCCACGGGCCAATGGACTGCCGGTACACAAGAATTTGCTACACCTGCGAGCAATTCTTCAGCAGAACGTTGGCCCGCGGCTGTTTGTCACTATAAAATTCGAGCTAAATGTTGTGGAACTTCCTCCGCTGCACGAGCGTCTGATGTCTTAAGAACCAAATTCCTGACGCTTCTGGAGCCTACTCATGTACCGTCTCTCTCCTTGCTCGTTACTGCTCGCCATGCTAGCCGTTCTATCGGCCCCCTCGTGGGGCTTCGCCCAGGGCGTGCTAGTTGACACCCGCACTTCAGTAAATTTTCGCCTGCCCAGGCCCTTTCCACGCCCAGTCCCGGGCGTTGAAGCAACGCAGACGAGTTACAAGATCGAGTCGCTCGAGGTCAACGCCTCGCTGGAGGGCTCCATCGCCACAGTGCAAGTTTCACAAACCTTTGTGAACACGGGCCAGCGACAGCTTGAGGCGAGCTTCGTATTCCCACTGCCCTACGATGGCGCGATCGACCAACTCACCTTGATGGTGGGCAACAAAGAATTCCAAGCGGAGTTACTCACCAAGGAAGAAGCTCGCCAGCGTTACGAAGCGATCGTCAAAAGCAACAAGGACCCGGCACTGCTGGAATGGATCGGCACGGGACTTTTCCAGACGAGCGTGTTCCCAATCCCCGCAGGAGAGAAACGCACTGTCACTTTGCGTTATACGCAGCTCTTGCGGAAGTCACACGGCCTCACGGACTTCCTATTCCCGTTAAGCACAGCCAAGTACACAGCGAAACCGCTAGAGAAATTGAAGCTGCGAGTCGCGATCAACGGAAAAACTCCTATCACGAACATTTATTCTGGTACGCACGAGGTGAAGGTCCAGCGCCCCTCAGACAAGCAGGCCGTCGTGACCGTTGAGCAAAAGAACGTCATCCCAGACGCTGACTTTCGGCTGTTCTTCGACTCCGCCAGCGACGACATTGGCGCAAGCCTCATTAGCTACAAACCCGATGCTGGAGAGCCCGGCTACTTCCTGTTGCTTGCTAGTCCCAAGTTACAAATTGAAGAGGCTCGACCTACCCCAAAGACCGTTGTATTCGTGGTGGATCGCTCCGGCAGCATGAGTGGAAAGAAAATCGAGCAGGCGCGCGGAGCGCTCAAGTTCGTGCTAAATAATCTGCGTGAGGGCGACCTGTTCAATATTGTGGCGTACGACAGCGCAGTTTCGACTTTTAAACCGGAGCTTGTGAAATTCACATCCGACACCCGCGATGCGGCAATTGGCTTTGTGAACAGCCTGTTCGCCGGCGGCAGCACGAATATCGATGCAGCTCTCACGCAAACACTGGCAATGCTCAAGGATGGAGATCGCCCAAGCTATGTGATCTTCCTGACCGATGGCCTACCCACTGCGGGTGAGCAGAACGAGGCGAAAATCGCCCAGCACGCAGCAGCCGCCAACAAAGTACGTGCCCGGCTGTTTTCCTTTGGCGTGGGCTACGACGTGAACAGCCGCCTGCTGGATAAGCTCTCTGCGGGTAACCACGGCCAAAGCGAGTACGTGCGACCCAACGAAGATATCGAAGCCGCCGTCAGCAAGCTCTATCGCCGCATCGGCACGCCCGTGATGACGGACGTGTTACTCACGCTCGAAATTGATGGTGCTAGCAACGAAACGAACACCAATATTTCTCGCATCTATCCCGGCATTCGATTTGACCTCTTCGCTGGTGATCAATCCGTCATCGTGGGTCGCTACCACAAAGGTGGAGCTGCAAAGGTGACTTTAAGCGGCTCAATCAATGGAGAGGCAAAGTCGTTTGAATTCCCCGCAGAATTAATCGCCAGCAGCCCTGACGACTCCAATAACTTTGTCGCGAAGCTGTGGGCAACGCGACGCGTAGGCGAGATCATCGACCAGATCGACCTGCATGGAAAGAATCAAGAACTCATCGACGAACTGGTCGCCCTCGCCACACAGTACGGCATCCTGACGCCTTACACATCGTTCTTGGCGGACGAGAGTAGTGACGTTCGCGATCTCTCTCGCCTACAAGCTCAGGCCGATGAGCAACTCGCAGAGCTAGACACAGTAGCTGGCGAATATGGCGTCAATCAACGCGCTGCGAAAAACGCGTTCAAGCGCGCCAAGGCGGCGTCAGGAGGCGGCGGCTATGGAGGTGGAGCATTTGGCGGAGGTGGAAGCTACGGCGGAGAAATGGCTCCAGCCGAGACTGAAAAACTTTCAGCCTCCGGCGGACGCGGAACCACCTTCTACGACGCTAAGGAAGGCCGCCAGAAGTTGGCTAATAATGTATTCTCACTCGGCAGAAAAACTTTCTTCCGCCGCGCTGATCGTTGGGTTGATTCGACCGTGACTGAGGAAGAAGAAAAGAAAGCCGAGGCAATCGAACGCTTCAGCCCCGAATACTTCGCCCTGGCCAAAAGACTCGGCAAGCGAGCGACACCCTACTTGGCGATTGAGGATGCCGTCGTGGTGAAGCTTGATGGGAAGACCTACAGCTGGTAGAGACTAAAATGTCATTCCGAAAGGAGCCGAGCGACTGAGGAATCCGGTTGCAAGTTGTTGGCGGTTGCCAACGCGAACTAGAGTCCAAACTGGGTTCCTCCGGTGCTGAGACACCTGTCGGAATGACACGATGCGCTATCTTACATCGTCCCAACCGCCTTCAGAAACTCCGCAAACAAGTAATGGCTATCATGCGGCCCCGCTGACGCCTCGGGGTGGTACTGCACGCTAAACGCATTGTGCTCGCGGTGCCGTACACCTTCGATGGTTCCATCGTTGAGGCTGCGGTGCGTGACTTCGAGACAATCGGGCAGCGACTCTTCATCCACGGCAAAGCCGTGGTTCTGCGAGGTGATCTCCACCGTGCCGTCTTCCAGACGCTGCACCGGCTGGTTGCCACCACGATGGCCAAATTTCATTTTGAAGGTCTTCGCCCCGCAGGCAAGCGATAGCAGCTGGTGCCCTAGGCAAATGCCAAACACGGGCGCTTTGCCGAGCACGCCTTGAATGGTTTCTACCGCCTGCGTGAGCGGCTCCGGATCGCCCGGCCCATTGGAAAGAAAAATCCCATCGGGCTCTTGGGCAAGCACTTCCTCAGCGGTCGACGTACCCGGTAGCACGGTGACTTGGCACCCTTGATCGTACAAGTGCCGCGGGATGTTCCACTTCATACCAAAGTCGAGAGCCACCACGTGAGGACCCTCCGCCTTCTCCCCTCCGCCTTCCGCCTTCGAAAGGTGCGTCCAATCGCTCACCGATTCTTGCCACTCGCAAGGCATCTCGGGGGTGACTTCTTTCACGAGATCGCGGCCCACGAGCCCAGGACTGGCTTTGGCTTTGGCAACGAGGCTTTCATCGTCGAGGTCCGTCGTTGAAAGCACGCCGCGCATCGCACCCGTAGAGCGAATCCTGCGAACAAGTGCGCGTGTGTCTATCGACTCAATCGCTACGACGCCCCACTCCTTGAGATAATCTGCCAAAGAACCTTCACTTCGGAAGTTGCTCGCTACGCGGCTATGCTCGCGAACAATAAAGCCCGCAAGGTGCGGCCTCTCGCTCTCCAGATCGCTCTCGTTCACACCATAGTTGCCAATCTGCGGATACGTCATCGTGACGATCTGCCCGCGATAACTGGGATCGGTCAATATTTCCTGATAGCCTGTCATCGAAGTATTGAAGCACACTTCGCCATCGACTTCTCCCTCAGCACCAATCGAAGTGCCGGTGAATACAGTTCCATCTTCAAGAGCAAGTTTAGCGGTCATTGGGGCGCTAGTTGTTGGGCGCTAGGCGCTGGTAGTTGGTTTTAGCGTTGGGGCGTACAAGCTCGAGACTGTCTCGCCCTTTTAGACCCCGAATCTAGCGGGGCACAGATAGCCTAAACATAATTCATTCCGCACACCTGAACTAGCGCCTAACGCCCAGCAACTAGCGGCCCACGCGACAACCCATTAAAGCACCGCTGCTTGAAAGCCGATGACTAACCTTACAGCTGAGGGTCTCCGGCATGCTGTGATTCCCTGCGGCCACAAGTTGGCCGAGGCAACCACCAGACGGGTCAGCTAATACAGATTGAAGGGTCCTTGCTTTGGCGAGCAAGGGCCCTTTTTTTATAGGTGGTTAGGGGGATAGGCATTAGGAAATCAGGTAGCTGGGGGGATCGGGTTGGCGACGAGACTCTTTAAGCACCGTTAGCCGCGTAGCTTGCACGCCGTGGGATTTGCCCCTGCTCAAAACTCCCATCTTCTCACACCCCAATAGCCGCGGCTCAACGAGCTGCCGGTGTGCAAGGGAATAGAGTCTTAACGAGCAAATTCCCGGCGACCTGTTAGGTCGCGGCTATTCGCCTTCTTGTGAGTTGGCTAGCGCAGCCAGCGTTCCAAGCTCCAGTTTTTCTTGAAAGCTTGCCACGCAAGAAGCGCCGCTACGAGCATGCACAGCATCACTAGTGGGATACCGATGACCAGACCGTTCCAATCCGTGGGGCCGATCCAACGAAAGACGTACTCTGAGAGGAAACCCAGACCTATCATAAGCCCAGCGTCGAGAACCGCTGCAAAAACTGGCCTTCGCACCAGAATCATCAGCAGGACGCCACCGATGTAGAGGCCAAGGTGTACGAGAACGACCCCAATGGCGGGAGCCCATCGTCGGTACATTGCTTCCGCTGATTCCGGAATCTCTTGGCCAATTTCCGCTACGAACGCTGCTTCCGCAACTTCGTACCCATGCTGTGCATGCAACCAAGCGGCAACGTAGCCCACAAGCAGGAGCATGACTCCCGCAAAGCAGAATTTAGTCCAAAACCATCCGTCTGGCGAAGTGGGTCGAGATCTCCAGAACGTATGCAAACTAGGCTCCAAGTCTTCACGAATAGTTCCGATTCCGAGTGCTATCGCAACAAAGCTTCCGATCATAACCCAAATCGCAAACACTAACTCTCGCCAATCGCTACCAGGGCCAGCGATGTTGCGTACGCCAGTGATACTGTACAAGACTACCATTCCAGCAGTGATTGCTACCCCAACTATGAGAAGCGGCGCTAGCTCTCTCCAGGTTTTCCAGGCGACTGCTGTGAATCGCGTACGCCTCGGGGCGGAGAGCCAACCGCGCTGGCTAGCCGTTGTTGTAGGAACTGCCGACTGACTATCACTACTGGCAACTCGTCCGTAGCGTTTCAGGAAAGCCCAAATCAGTAGCCCGTGGCTGAGAATAGCTACCACCAGTGGCAAGCCGAAGCGACCAGTCCAACTGGAACCTAAGTAGAATACCTGGCTTTCACCGAATGCCACGCCGCCGGGAAAGGCAGGTAATATAAGATCAAAAATCTGATCAACCGTTTGATACGCCACAGTTCCGAATTTTTCTCGGAGCAGCGCCAGTGGTATCATGACTATGGCGTAAATGCCTACAATCACACCAATTGCCCATGCTCCCGCGCTAATTTCATCCTTACGATTCGCGCCTACCGCAACCGTCCAGATAAGTAAGCTTGCCGAGAGAAGTATGCCGGTAACTCCAGTGCCAACAAAGAAATGGCGAATGCCCCACGGTCTTGGTACGAGCCCATGCATTTGAGTGAGCCTGGAAGGGTTGGATATCACACGCGGCGCGATTTCGTGCCACAGGGTGAACACGCCGACCGCAAGAACCACGGGAACAATCAGAGACAGCAATCCCACGATCAGCTTGGCAGCTGCAGGCCTGGAAGTGGCAACCGGTAACGCTTGGAGGAAGTCAATCGTTCCGCGGGAGTGCTCGCCCGAAGCGATTCCCATTCCAATGAACACCGCAATCATCGGCACAGCAAGCATTACCGTTCCCGAGACACCAAAGTAAATACTGTCGAGATCGGTGAGCGAAATGAGCGGTGGCACTGCGAGGAGTATGATGAGCAACACCAGCGCCACGGCCCACTGCTCACACAGTTCTTTCCACAACAGAGTTCGCCAGGGTGTATTCATGGTGGTATTGGCTACAGGCTATCAACGGGTTTGTTTAGTGTGGCACGACACTCCGTGTCGTGGGTTGTCGGAAAACGACTCGGAGAGTCGTACTACAATCAGCTAGCTTTCCACCGCTTCCTGTTCTTCGGTTGTCGTTGCCCTCCGGGCCTTCGGATCGCCAGCCACGTAGGCTTCAAAAATCTCATCGAGGTTCAGTTCCACGACGCGATGCTCAAGACCCTCGCGTTGCAATAGTGCCGCCACAGCCGCGGCATTCTCTACCGTGACGACCGTTTCTTCGCGATGGGTTTGTGAGTCGAGCAGCGCGAACTCATCCCGCACTCGCGGAATCAAGTCGGTTGGTAGCACAAATTGCTTAACGTCGCGTCGGAGCGTTTCTGTGTCGGCTTGCCTTAGAATTCGCCCTTCATGCAAGATGGCTACCTCATCGGCAACCGGTTCGACTTCGTAGAGGAGGTGCGAACTGTAGAAAACCGTGCGTCCCTCGCCCTGCAGGTGCGAAATCAAATCGCGATTGAATTGGCGACGCATCACCGGGTCGAGCCCGAGTGCCGGATCGTCGAGAATCACCAGCTCAGGACGATGCGCCAGTGCCAGCACCAAGCCCAGCCGCACGTTCTGCCCTTTTGAGAGCGTCTTAATTTTCTGGTTCAACGGCAAATCGAATTCGCGCACGTACTTCAATGCGAGGTCGTGATCCCAGGTCGAATAGAACGGTGCCACAAAACGCAAGATCTCATCCACGGTCATCCAGCCGTACATTTGCTGGTCTTCCGCCAAATAGCCCACGTGGCGGCGCACTTCGATGGGGTCGGTAGCCGGGTCGCAATCCAGCACACGCATTTTGCCGCTGTCCGGCATGAGCAGCCCGAGCAACATACGAATCGTGGTCGTCTTGCCCGCGCCGTTGCGCCCCAAGAACGCAAACGTCTTACCACGTTCCACGGTAAATGTTTCGCCCGCAAGCACTTGGTTGCGACGAAATGCCTTGGTGACACCCTCCAGCACAATCGCCGGTTTGTCCCGATAGGATTCGTTCATGAAGTGACCTCTTTGGTCTGCTTACTTGTGGAGATACTTGAAGAGTTGTTTAGCGAGCGCAACTGCTCGAGCGCTGCATCAAGCAGTTGGTGAATTTCTTCGTTGGTGAGGCCCAATCCGAGTGCCTGTCGCGAGAGTTGTCGCAGCTCCTCGATGAGTCGCTCACGATGTCCGGAGGTGGCCCTAAATTGGGCATCGGCAGCTACAAAAGTGCCCTGCCCTTGCCGCATCTCGAGAATGAGATCACGGACCAGTCGCTCGTAGACGCGGAGCACCGTGTTTTGATTCACGCTCAGCTGGCGAGCCATCTCCCGCACAGACGGTAACCGCTCGCCCGGTTTCAACGTGCCTGCCGCGCAACGCGTGGCAATCTGCTGTTCGATCTGCTTAGAGATCGGCACCGCGGAGCCTTTTTCGATGCGAAGAAACATGCCTAGGACGCCAAAAGACAGCAAAACAAGGGAATAGCCAAGTGACTACTGTTGTATAACACTAGTCAAATAGTGTCAAGGAAATTCCTGGCAATCCTGCTCTAGGGTCAATTCAAAGAAAGAGAGTCGCGGCGACATAAGCATGTCGCGGGAGAAATGCTTAGAAAGAATCCGTGCCTGTACGCACCGGCGGGATGTTATTCCGCGGCTCTTGTTCGCTGCAGAATCGGAGCGATGTCTGAATTTCTAGACACTTGCCTCAACGCTCTCGTCCTTCAGGCAGGTTTTGATGTGCCGCACTGCTTGTCGCAGGCGCTCTTCGTTTTCAACGAGGCTCATGCGCAAGAAGCCCTCACCTGCGGGGCCAAAGCCGCTACCGGGACTTACCGCCACGTTGCCTTTTTCAAGCAGCATCATGGCGAAGTCCATCGTGCTCATCTTCGAACGCCACGGCTCGGGAATGGGCTGCCAGACGAACATGCCGGCCTTGGGCCGCGCATCTTCCCAACCGAGTCGCACCAAGCCATCACAAAGAGCATCGCGTCGGCCTTGGTAGATTCGCGATTGTTCTTCGACGGCCGCGTCCGTATTGCGCAGGGCGACGATCGCGGCAATTTGGATCGCCTGGAACATGCCATAATCGTAGTACCCTTTGATCGTTCCCAAGGCGGTAATCATTTGCCGATTGCCGGCGCAAAAACCAACGCGCCAGCCAGCCATGTTGTAGCCCTTGCTCATGGTGGTGAATTCGACGCCCACTTCTTTTGCCCCTTCGCTCGCCAAAAAGCTTGGCGGCTTGTAACCATCAAATGCCACGTCCGCATAAGCAAAGTCGCTGATCACCATCAGGTTGTACTTCTTGGCGAGCTTCACGACCTCGTCGAAAAACGCTTGTTCGACAACCACGCTCGAAGGATTGTGCGGATAGCACAGAATCAACAACTTCGGCTTTGGGTAAAGCGTCTCGCACGTGTAAGCAATGTCTGACAGGAACTTATCGCTGTTAGTGACGTCCAGCGAAATGACATTTCCTGAAGCAAGTGCGACAGCGTAAACGTGCACGGGAAAATACGGTGCCGGCACAATAGCCGTATCGCCGGGGCCCATCAGCGCGAGGCACATGTGCGAGAAGCCCTCTTTGCTACCAAGGCAAACCATCACTTCGTCATCGGGGTCGACGTTCACCCCGTACTTCTTGAAGTACTTCGCCCCCACTTCGCGGCGCAGGTTGGCGATGCCGTTGTTCTTGCTGTAGCGATGATTCTTTGGATCGCGGGCCGCTTCGACCAGCTTCTCAATCACCATGTCCTCTGGCGGATCGCTCGGGTTGCCCATGCCAAGTTCGATGACATCGTCCCCGGAAACGCGTTTGTCATAGATCATCTTGTTGATGCGCCCAAACAGATAAGGCGGCAGACGATTCACACGCTGGGCGTATTCGATTTTGAAAGGCGTATCAGATTCAGGCTGGGACATGGTCGTAGGGTCCGCTGTGCGGACCATGCTGTGGCTAGCGATTACGTGAACGCGGTCTCTTCGGAGTGGTCCGCACAACGGACCCTACATCTGAATCAAGGCGCTAACGCTTCCCGCTGGTCAGTGGCGATTGGGGTTGTGCGATAGGAGCGATTATACCGGAGTTAGGTTCACCAGCGTAGGGAACCTGCGCGTGAAAAACCCCCGGCTTGCGCCAGGGGCTAGGGTCTACCTACTCTCCACCAATAGCCCCTGTCGCAAGCCGCTGGGGTTGATTGGCTAAGAAGTCGTTTTCCTAAAACCGCGTACTTGTTTGCTCAACGGCACTGTCTCGATGCAGTTTTGCTTGACCAGTGGCTTGTTGGCCCTTCTCCGCCGGGGCAACGCTCGTGCCGGCTAGGTAGTTGTCGATCCGCGATGTTTCGCGAATCTGTTCAAACTTCTCGCTCATGGCAATTCGCAGCTTCTTCTCGTAGATGTCGCGATAAAGGATTTCACGCACCTTCTCTTGATCGACTTCCACGCGATCAGTACGGCCTTCGCAGCGGAGGATCACGAACTTATCGCCCAGTTGAACGATGCCAGAAAGCTGCCCAGGGGCCAGCTTGAAGGCAACCTCTTCCATCTGAGGCTGCCCGCCGTGGCGTTGGATAGGTGGAACTTCGCCGCGGAGCGCTTTGCTGGTGGGTTCAATCGAGTACTCAGCCGCCAAGTCGCCAAAGTAGTCGAGCGACTGGTTCTGACGTGCTTTGTCCCAAACCTCCTGGGCACGTCGCATGTTGCCCATGACGATGGCGCGACAACGCACACGTTCGCCGTAGTTAGCCTCGTACCCCTTGCTGATATCTTCCTTCTCAACTTTGATATCTTTCTCACTAAGCTTCTTCAAAGCAGCTGAAGGCCACACGCTATCGCGGAAGTATTGGTCTTGAGTCACGCCCTGTTGGGCCGTGGCCATCTCGACCCACTTGGCGACATCCGCCTCACCGGCCTCGTCCACTACTCCGGCAAGTTCTGCCGCGTGGCGAGTTTCGGATCGCAAGTCAGCCTCGGTGACTTTCACGCCCTCGCGATTGAGATGCTGTTCGAGCATGGTGCGTGATATGACCCCGCTGAGAACTTCTTCGCCGTGGCGGGCGAGGCATTCTGCTCCGAGTTGCTTCATCGTGACGCGATCGCCATTCACGGTAGCAACGACGCCCGGCATCTTCTCGCGAAGTTGCGGATCGTTGTAAACATTTTGCACCGTGGCTGCTTGTTGTAGTTGGCTAAAGAGTACGCCGGCCACTTCGCGTAGTTTCTCGTCCCTGATTCGCTCTACGACCCGCTTTTCGAATTCTTCTTGAGTCGCCTGACGCGGAGGGATGCGACGTTCGCACTTGAGTATCACAAATTGGTCAGCCACCTTAATGATTGAAGATATTTGACCCGGACGAAGAGCGAACGCTTCCTTTTCAATGGCTTTATCGCCAACGTGACGAGCTATCGGCTGGATGAGCCCGCCGATGCTAGCGCTGTTGATATCAACAGACTTCTCAATGGCCAACTGGGCAAATAACTCGGGATCGGCAGTGACTTGGCTATGAATCTGGCGAGCAAGCGAAGCATCGCGCACGGCAATCAACCGGGCGTTGATCTTCTCGCCGTATTCGCGTTCGTAAGCCAGTTGCTGTTCTTCTTTGGTGACGGTCAAGTCTGCCGCCGCCAACTTCCGTAGTGCCAAAGTCGGCCAGACGATGTCGCGAGCGTATTCCTGAGCAGTAACGCCGCGTTCTTTTTCGAGCATGGCAAGCCACTGCTCGCGGCCCAATTGAAAACGGCTGGCCATACGATCGACTTCTGCGGCGATCTCTTCGCTGGTAACCGTGATGCCGCGTTTCTTGCAATGATTTTCAATGAGGCGCTTGTTCACAAGGCTCTCAAGAACTTTCTTGCCGTGCCGCGTGACACACGCCTCGGTAAGCTTCTCACGGCTGATGTCTTGGCCGTTGACGATTGCCATGACATCGTGCTGCGGTGGCTCGGCTTTCGCTGGAGCTTCCTCCTGCATGGGTGGACTCACCCGCGGGGCAGCTTCGGCCGGGCGATCGCCCTCGCCGGTTCGCACCAAGAGGGCGACTCCTAGAATTCCGCCCACACTGGCGAGCATCGCGAGGCGACGCTTCCAATTCTGCGGGCGTTTTCTAGCTGTGACATCGACACGGGAAATGAGACGACTCATCGGGTGTTTCTCCATAAACACGCATGAAACTGGATCTTACGTTTGCTCTTTCCTTGAGCAACGTCATCTACGGGGGTAGGGCGAAGAGTATAGGCGCGTGATTGTAAATCCTGCAATAGAGGGTTGCACGGTGCTAGCACTCAAACAAAGGGGGAAAGCTGTCGTTAGCCGTAGAGCTTGCTCACCGTGGTGTCAGACTACTGGCATGGCTAAGTCACGGCATATCTTCCGTGCGAGGTAGTCGGAGATATCCTTGTGCCTTGGCACGGCGGAACGTCGCGAGTTGGTCTTGCTTGACCCACCAGGAATGCTTGCCGCCCTCACGCAATAGCTCGCAGTCGTGATCCATCAAATGTCTAATGAGATCACGACGTTTCACGGTTGAATGGCAACCTCTTCATAGGGATCACCGGCAGCCCGTCGTGCATCCTCGCGATTCATAGCGAGCGCTTCGGATAGCGCTTCGCGCAGATTCTCTAGTAGTTCGTCACGGGTTGCTCCCTGAGAGTTGACCCCAGGAATTTCTTCAACCCAGCCAATCCACCAGGGACCATCTTGACGAATCGCGGCGTTGTAAGTTGGAGCTACCATATAGATTGCCAGCTAAATAAGGGGCGGGCAGTGACTTCATTATACACGGCTCAAACTCTGGGGATAAATCAATACGCCTTTCGGCACCCTCAGTGGATTTACTCGTCCATCACCTCTTTTTCCTTCGCTTCGGCTGCGGTGTTCACCTGCCCCTCGTACTTCTTGGTCAAATCTTGAATCTCGTCCTTGAGCTTCTTGCAGTCGTCCTCGGCCAGTTCCTTATCCTTCTCCGCTTGGTCGGCATGCTTGTTACCGTCACGACGAATGTTACGAATGGCGATGCGTGTTTCTTCAGCTAGCTCTTTCGTACGGCTGACCATACTCTTGCGAACTTCGGTCGAGAGGGCCGGTATGTTCAGCCGGATGACTTTGCCATCGTTGTTAGGAGCAAGGCCCAAATCGCTAGCAATGATTCCCTTCTCGATGTCCTTGATCGTGGAGGGATCAAACGGGCGAATGACCAGTTGCTGTGGCTCAGGGGCACTGACCGAGGCAATCTGCTTGATCGGCGTGGGCGAACCGTACACGTCTACTCGCAACGAATCCACCAACCCAGGGTTTGCCCGGCCCGTGCGAATACCTGTGAGGTCGTTTTTGAACTTGGAGATCGCCTTTTCCATGCGATCTTCGGAATCTAAGAGAATTTCGTCGGGGGACATGATGGTTACCTGAATAGAGTTCTCTTTTGAACCACTGAGGGCACAGAGAACACGGAGGTTTGTTGGATAGTTTTAGCCTAGTCTGATGCCTATTAGATTCACTTCATACGAATAGTGTTTTGTGATAGCTCTGCCAAGCGAGAAAAGATTTCATTGCAACCAATAGCAGGGGTTATCGTTCGAATGTCGGAGAATGATAGTACCCCCAAAATGGTCCCGTAACGAACCTCCGTGGTCTCTGTGACCTCTGTGGTTCAAAACAATATGGTTGCAAGTATCGATTAACTCGTGACTCTTGTGCCAAGTGTTTCCCCACGCACGGCCCTCTCAATGTTGCCGTCTTCGCGATAGTTGAACACCATGATTGGCAGGTTGTGCTCCATACAATGGGCGATTGCTGTGGGATCCATGACGCGTAGGTTCTGCTGTTGGACGTCTACATACTTTAGGTCTTTATACATGGTTGCTGAATCGTCCTTCTCCGGGTCAGCAGTATAGACGCCATCGACGCGAGTGGCTTTCAACAAAATGTCCGCTTCGAGCTCCAACGCCTTTTGAGCTGCTGCTGTGTCGGTCGTCACAAACGGTGCCCCAGTGCCACCGGCGAGGATAACGATGCGTCCCTTTTCCAAGTGCCGCTTCGCGCGGCGCCGGATGAACGGCTCGGCTACGCCATCCATCTTAATGGCGCTCATGAGTCGCGTCTCGCAGCCGACGGACTCTAGAGCGTCCTGCAGTGCTAAGCCGTTGATGACCGTTGCGAGCATGCCCATATAGTGAGCGGTCGCTTCGTGAATGCTACTGTTGCCAGCGGTAAACTGCGCCCCACGGAGGATATTGCCACCACCTATGACGATGGCAATCTCAACACCCAACTGTTGAGCCCTGAACGTTTGCGTCGCGATGTGCACGACCTCCTCCATGTCGATCCCCCGCTCGCCCTTCTTTGCAAAGCTTTCGCCAGAAAGCTTGAGGATCACGCGGCTGTAGGGACCAGGAGGTGTGGGAGTGTCGGGCATGGATTACGTTTCTTGCATCTAGGGTCCGCGGTGCGAACCAATGAGTCGACTACAAAGATGGCCCGCACAGCGGACCCTACGATTCTGATCGACGATCGAACATAAAAAAAGCCCCAAGCCGACGGGTTTCGCGACTTGGGGCTTATTGAAAGTACGATAACTTGCCTAGCTGGCCGCACCTGCGGGCTCAGCCTCCTCAGCCTTGGATGTTTCGCCAAGCTCCCAGCGGATGAACTTGCCGACTTTCATGCCGCCACTAGCCGCGTGCTTGCCAACCGTGGTGCTCTCGTCCTTCACGAAGGCCTGCTCTTCAAGCACGTTCTCCGCGTAGTAATTCCGCATCCGGCCTTCGATCATCTTTTCGATGATATTCTCCGGCTTACCTTCGCTACGAGCACGCTCTTTCTGGACTTCGCGCTCCGCTTCGACGGCTTCCTGATCAAGCTCTTCTTTCGTCGCCGCTTTGGGATTCATTGCCGCCACATGCAGGGCAACATCCTTGGCCAGTTCGTCGTTGCCACCCTCGACTTGCACAAGCACGCCAATCTTGGCCATGTGGACGAAACCGCCAGTGGCCGCATCAACTCGTTCCATACGAGCGAGACGGAATACTTCGCGAATCTTGTTTTGAATTTCGTCGCGATGTTCTTCCAGTGTCTTGCCGCTCTGGCTTGGCGAAGGTTGGCTCCAGAGTTCCTCGGGAGTCGAAGCACCCGGGCCAGTTGCCAGCTGTTGAGCTAAGTCATTAGCAAGTTGCACAAACTCCTCGTTGCCAGCCACAGGGGCCGACTCGCACTGAAGTTCGACTATGGCACCGACGCCGCCATCGACCGAAGAGTAAATGCCAATACGGCCTTCCTCGGTCATGCGATCTTGTCGCTTACCCATGAACTTTTTGCCGGCTTCACGGAGTGTCTGCTTGGCAGCTTCCATGTCGCCGCCCGACTCGTTGAGAGCCTTCTTGCATTCCATCATCGGCAGTTGCGTCTCGTCGCGCAACTTCTTAACCATTGCCGCGGTGATCTCGGCCATCGATCTCAATGCTCCAAATACGTGTTGGGTTGTATATGCTATGCAAAATATTAGACGGCATCGTCCCGATGCCATGCTACAAAGAGGCATCGTGTCGATGCCGGCTGACAATTGTAGAAAACTAAGCCGAAGTAGCAGCTTCTTCCTTGGCTGCGTCCGCCTGGGGCTCTGCAGCCTTAGGAGCATCGACGGCTGCCTTGGCAGCAGCACTACTGGCGTCGTCGCCTTCTGATTGCTGCTGGCTTGCGATGGCCGAATCGGCTTTGCCGCCAGCGATTGCGTCGGACAGCATCTTAAGAACTAGCTCGATCGACCGCATGCTGTCGTCGTTGCCGGGAATCGGCAGGTCGACCATGTCTGGATCGCAATCGGTATCGGTAAGCGCGACTGTTGCGATGCCCAGCTTGCGAGCTTCTTTGACAGCATTCTTTTCTTTCTTCGGATCGATCACGACCAAGCACTCAGGCAAGCGCGTCATGGTGCGCATGCCGTTGAGGTTGCGATAGATCTTACGATATTCGCGATTGAGCGTGGACTGCATTTTCTTGGAGTAGGAGTTGATCTCCTCGCCCTCAAGAATGGCTTCGAGTTCTTCCAGGCGGCCGAGGCGATCGCGAATCGTGCGGAAGTTGGTGAGCGTTCCACCCAACCAGCGATCGGCAACGAAAGGCATGCCGCAGCGGTCGGCGGCAATTTGAATGGTCTCACGAGCCTGACGCTTGGTGCCCACAAACAGGATGAGGCTATTGCGAGATGCAACATCGGCTAAGTATTTCTTGGCTCGCAGCAGTCCGCGGATTGTCTCGCGAACATCAATGATATGAATGAGATTGCGGCGGGCGTAAATATACGGCCGCATCTTGGGATTCCAGCGACTCGACCTGTGGCCGAAATGTACGCCGGACTCGACCAGCTGCTTGACTAGTTCAGAAGACATCAAAAAACTCCTTAAGGCACATCGGCTAAGTCCCTACTGCCATAGGGAGCGGCAGTCTGGGCGTCCGACGTTGGTGTGGTTTCGGCCTTGTTTGTGAATTGAACTTTCTAAGGAGGGGGCCGATCCCTCATTGGATAGCCCTGCAGAATAGCGGTTTACGCGAAATGCGTCAATTGGCGCTAGCACCCAACCAGCAGGAACCGTTGCCCCTTCCGGCTGGCTACGCGCCAATCTGCTTTAAGCCGGTGAGCAGCGCGTCGTGCAGCTTGCCGTTGGTCGCTAAGACCCCACGATTCTCGGCCAGTGTGCGGCCTTGGGAAAAATCGAGCGGTTTACCATCGAGGTCGGTCACGCGGCCACCGGCCTCTTCCACAACGATTGAACCGGCAGCTTGGTCCCAGACCTTTTCTCGATAGTCGGGCATGTTGGGGGAGATTAGTCGCAAGTTTACATCACCCGCTCCGGAAGCTAGGACGGCATACTTGGCTTGGCTGTCCATGGGCACGGGGTCGGCGGTGATGGCTAGAGTCTTCACCAAGAGCCCAATCCCGCCGGTGTCTGTATGAGCTTTCTCGACCGAGCACAGCAATCGGGCATCTACCTCCGCAGCGTGATCACTGACAGTAATTTTTGTCCAGCCAGCACCTTCCTCCGCATCGAGCGCTTGCACGACAGTGCCCTGCCCTCGGACTGCGAGTAGGACGCAACCGGCACCATTCTTGGCGGGACGGTTGCCCTCTTCGAGCTCTGGGCACCCGAGAGCACCGACTTGGACTTGACCGTTAGATACTTGAGCAAAGGCTACCGCGTATTGATCGCCACGCAGGAAGCCTTTCGTTCCATCCACCGGATCGAGCGTCCAATAACGCGGCGGGGGCGTTTCGACAGCGCCACGATCGATCCACTCGCAAACGTCTCTAGTGGTTGCGTCGGGAAAAACGTGGCGAACGAAGTGCGTGACTTGCTCCAGCGTCGCGCGGCCTTCCTCAGTTCGCAAGGAAGCTGCGGACTCTTCGCCAACGAGCACCTCTCCGGGGAAGGCGTCGGAGAGCCTTTTCGCAACGACTGCTTGTGAGGCGAAGTCCGCCACAGTTACCGGAGACTTGTCATCCTTGGCAATTGCCTCAACGACTAGTTCTTTTTGAACTCGGCGAGCGATTTGAGCCGCCTCGCGCACAGTAGTGACGGCAAACTTAGCTTCGGGAGTGTCAAACATAAATGAAATAGTCGATTTCGCGAGAGTTCGAGAAGGGAACAGTTCAAGAAGGGAACTTGGTCGGGGGGCGGGACGACCCGGCTCGCGACGATGGCAAGCTACCCCGCTAGGACTTGAACCTAGAATGGCAGGATCAAAACCTGCAGTGTTACCGATTACACCACGGGGTAGTGGTCTCGGGACAGTTGTCCCAGAGGTCCCAGTGTACGTGCTTCCCTTGGCCGGGAATAGGCCTATCTCACGAGCCAGTTTTGGTGGCTTCTGTCTGGTCTAGCTCCGCACCGTGCTCCGCGGATCGGAGCCGGTTGGCTACAGCAAAGGTTACTTGCTCTAACTCACGAGCCAGGTCCACGCCCACCTTGCTTATCCCTTCGGGAACCTTGAGCGTCACTGGGGCAAAGTTGACAATGCCGGTGACGCCTGCCTCAACCAACTGGTCAGCCACTGCTTGGGCATGCTCGGCTGGTACGGCCACCATTCCTAGTTCGACCTGCTTTGCGGATACGACTTCTCTCAGGCGAGCGATGTCGTAGATCGGCACGGACTCGATCTCGTTCCCAACCTTGCTCAGTTCCGCGTCAAACGCGGCCACGATCTCGAAGCCCTGTGGATCGAAACCTCGATAGCCAAGCAACGCCCGCCCCAGGTTACCCACGCCCACTAGGGCTACTTTCCACTGGCGGTCGGTACCCAGGATGCAGCGGATCGCGTCGATGAGCTCCTGGCAGCGGTAACCGATGCCAGGATGCCCGAAATGACCGAAGTGGGCCAAGTCTTTGCGGACTTGGGCGTCGGTGAATCCGAGACGACGCCCTAGCTGGCTGCTACTAGTAGTCGGCTTGCCCGCAGCCACGACGTGCTGCAGCTCGCGCAAGTACATACTGAGACGGTTGACAACCGCCTCAGGCACAGACACAGGGGAAGTGGTGGGTTTGGATGAACTCATGCATTAATAGCGAGATGGCGTTGATGAGAAGAGGCGCGCTGACGGTCTAATTTCACTCTAGACAACTCCTTTGCTGCCAGCAAGCGAAAACAAAGTGGTACCTCTTGCCGGTTTCCCTGACTGGGTAAGGATTTACGCCAAAACTTGAGAACCAGTAGTAGCCGACAGTTTCGTCACAATCAGAGCATTCGCAAGTGCTGGAATCTCCGTAGTGACTTGCATCTCCGGTACGCTCGCTCCCCCCGGACTAGGGTGTTTCGTTTGGGCAACATGCATCGTTCGGGTGATAGCGGTTGTGCCATCGAGGGACTCTAGATGTTGCAGGAAAACCACGCGAACTAGCTAAGGCAGGGGCTCTGTGTGGTCCGAATCAATTAAGGACGGGCCAACTTACCCGTTTTGACCAGGCGATTCATTTTCACACCGAGTTCCGACTCAACCAAGGAGACGAGCAATGAGAGCAAAGCTAGGAGTATCGGCTCTCGCCCTCTGTACCCTCGCACTGCTGCAAGCTGCAGCCAGCGCTGGATACTGTGGAGCGTGTCGATACAACGGATGTGTGCCGAGCGGCAATCAGCAGCACAGCCACACCGTCATGAAAACGGTTCGTACCAAAGTGTACGAACAGAAAACGATCACCAAGTACAAGACGGTCTACGACCAAGTTGTGCAAGACAAAGTGGTGAATGTAACCCGGATGGTTCCTGAGCAACGTACTCGCCAGGTAAACTACACCGTCCACAACCCAGTATGGGAAACCAAGACTCGCACGTACACCGTGTGCAAGCCCGTCTGGGAAACTAAGCAACGCCAAGTGAACTACACGGTGTGCAAGCCCGTTTGGGAAACCAAGCAGCGCACCTACACCGTGTGCAAGCCCGTTTGGGAAACTCGGCAACGCCAAGTGAACTACACGGTTCACAAGCCTGTTTACGAGACCAAGACTCGCACCTACACCGTCTGCAAGCCGGTTTGGGAAACCAAGACTCGCACCTACACGGTCAACCGACCTGTTTGGGAAACCCGCGAGCGTCAGGTAAACTACACCGTCATGAAGCCTGTTTGGGAAACCAAAACTCGCACTTACACGGTTAAGAAGCCTGTCTGGGAAACCCGCGAGCGTCAAGAAACCTACCACGTTCGCGTGAAGGTTCCTTACACGAAGACCATCCAAGTTCAATCCGGCCACTGGGAAAACCAATCCTACACCGTTCCTGGCAAGACCTTCACTAAGACGGTTCGCGAAGCCGGTACCCTCCAGTACGACCCAGCACAATGCCGCTGCGTTTACTGCCCAGGTCCTTGCAAGACGCTAACCTGCCAGTCACCCCCAAAGACTTGCTGCAAGCGAGTTTGGGTGCCTGAGTGCATCACCAAGGAAATCCAATGCTGCAAGACCGTGTGCGAGCCTCGTACCCGCACCGTTTGCTACAAGGTTTGCAACACCGTTTGCGAAACCAAGACCTGCAACTACAAGGTCTGCCGCATGGTTCCTGAGTGCCGTACCAAGACTTGCTGCTACAAAGTTTGCAAGATGGTCCCTGAGACTAAGACTTGCTGCTACAAGGTATGCAAGATGGTCCCTGAGACCAAGACTTGCTGCTACAAGGTATGCCGCATGGTTCCTGAATGCCGCACCAAGACTTGCTGCTACAAAGTTTGCAAGATGGTCCCTGAGACCAAGACTTGCTGCTACAAGGTATGCAAGATGGTTCCTGAATGCCGCACCAAGACTTGCTGCTACAAAGTATGCAAGATGGTCCCTGAGACCAAGACTTGCTGCTACAAGGTATGCAAGATGGTTCCTGAGTGCCGCACTAAGACTGTCTGCTACACCGTTTGCAAGCCAGTTTGCGAACAGAAGACAGTTCAGTGCTGCAAGACTGTATGCCGCAAAGTACCTTACACTGTCACCCGTTGCGTACCACGCATCGTGTGCAAGCAGGTACCAGTCACGGTTTGCTGCCCTTGCTGCAACTAGTATTGAGTGCAGTAAGGTTTAGCTAGGCCCGCTTCCTTTGTGTGGAAGAGAGCTTGGTCAAAGTTGAAAGTCCTCAGCGGCTCGATTTGCGAATTGCAGATCGAGCCGCTGTTTTTTTGGTAGGTGAGTTCCCAAGCATTCTGTATTTTTAATAGCCCCCAGCGCAAGCTGCTGGGGTTTTTGAATTGCGAGTTCGGTTCCGCTTCGAACCCCGCAGCTTGCGCTGGGGGCTACGGTGTTTTGCGAGATGGATCACTCTTTGATTAGCCCTCGCTCTCTCAGGATCGCCTTCAACTCTGGCTCCATCGTTTCGTATAACTTCTTATTTGCGTAACCGACCCAGGCGACTTTCGTGGTGGTATCCAGCGGCACGTTCAACTCGCCTCCGCGTGGGTCGTTTAACACTACCCCGGCCTCTTGAGCGATGAGCGCCGTACAGATGTCGTAAGGGTGACAACAGTGCCCCAGGCCTTGCTGACGCTCGTCGGCGATGGGTTGCATGAGCGGACGCAAATCAGCCACAAAGCGATCCTGCCCCGTCGCCAGTCCGTAAATCTGCCCACCAGTACAAGCGTATTGATCCTCAAATGCGCGTGCTTCGTCGCCACCTTCTCCACAAACGGGCTGCGGACCTAGCAAGCGAGCGATCAGTTCATCGTCAATCGCGGCCAGCACATCACGCACGCCGGGGAAGAACCGACACACGGTTGCAAACCCTTGACGAATAGTCGTCGCCTGCGAGGGTCGAATCGCCAACGTCCGGGCTTGCCCGCTTAGCCGATCCACTCGCACACCGTGCGCCCCTCCCCCTCGCAGCGCCCAAAGTTGATCGCCAAGATGCTGTTTCAACAACGGGATCTCCGTCATGAGAGCAAGCTCTATGTCGGCCAGCGAAGTCTTGTCGCCTTGGTTCGGAGCCACGCCCGTAAGTATCCAACCGGGGCGTTTCTGGTACATCAGCCCCCGCGTACCGTCGATCGGGTCGACGATGATCCGCCAAACGGCTTCCTCCTCAGAAGTTCCCGCCGGCAAGGCGATCACACCGTCGCCTGGCAGCCCTTCGCACACCACGACGATAGGCACCTCGCTCGCCACTTCGCGACTGAGCATTTCGATCAGCTCTTCTTCACTGACCCGATCAATGGGAAACACAATGTCACCCGCACCGGCTTCGCTGGCCGCCGCTTGGTCGTCCATCGTGGCGAGCACGCCCTCGCCGTGGTTCTCGAATGCGATGAGCAGCTTATCGCGCATCGCGTCGTGCACTACTCGGAGTTTGCCGAGGAGCCAGTCAAGTTGTTCCGATTGTTTCTGCTCTGGGTCATGCATCTTTGTAAACCCAATTTTGAATGTTAGCCCGCATCGTCCCGATGCCGCTTATGACAATGGACAACGCTCACGGCAGCGGGACGCTGCGAGCTAACACGTCTTTGTGAGTTCTGCACTTTTGCTCGTAAGGCGTGTTTTCATGAGCAAAACTCCGCGGCAAATGCGCTGCACACTCGCTACAAAGCATTACGGTATATTGACTTACCCGAAAACTCCCTCGACAACCGGATCGACTTTTGCTTTACGATGCTCCGCGCGATTGTTGCTGCACCTCTCAGTGCCGCATCACCGCATTGCTTGTTCGGGCTACAATACAGAGCAAACCCATTTTAGCGGATTGAGTGACCAAAAGCGTGCAGAATCGGCGACTGGCTACTACAGCTGCGCTTCTGCTCAGATTTTGAATCGCCTGCAAAGATCCGGAAGTCCCGAGAATAGTTCGGCGAGGTGATGCTGTTCTGCTTCTCAGGAAACGTGCCGAGTAGATCATTTTTGATATGCTGCTATCTATACGGCTTGTCAGCTATCGTATTGAAGTTCCGGTTAACCGCACTGGTCACATTCGGAGGTCCGCCACGTGATCAACTACCTGGGTTCCTATTTAAGCTTTGGGCTTTCTCCGCTTCTTTCCTAGTACCTCTGGAACTGAACCTGCGACGAGTCGTCAATAAGAAGATTCCTTAATGCCTGGCGCGGAGGGTGACACTGCTGGCGCTTAGAACCTCCGGCTTTCGTTAAACGGTAAGAGACTAGTCTTCAATCACTTGTCCAAACGCAATATCGTGGCCGTCGAGGTCTTGGATGCCGAACTCTTTGACCCCGTAGGGTTTGATACCCAGGTGGTAGTCGATTTTGGCGCCGCTTTGTTGATACTCGGCGTAGATCGCCTCGACATCCGTTACCCAGAAGTAGGCATTCCACATCTTGTCAACTACACGCCAATAGGGCTGAAGATCAGCCTCTTCCGGTGCTTGGCTAAGCATGACGGTATGTCCGTCGCGCCGGACCATACAAAAATCAAACGGCTCGCCCCAAAAGCGATCGTACGCAAAACCGAGTTGGTCACGAAAGTAGTTCGCCGCAGCCACAACATCGCGTACAAGCAACACAGGTGCAACTGCTTGAATTTGCGTCATAATTGTCCTTTGGAATCATTGGTGTCGCCAACTGGAAAACGCGATACTTGCTGATCGGCTGCCGTCAAGCAACCCGCCGCTGCAACCACACCAGCGCAACGAAGTCATAAAGCGAGTGAGCCAGTATCGGCGCTACAAGATCGTCGTACTGCTGGGTAAGCCAACCGAAGTAGAAACCCACGACCGTGGCAACCACAAAGTACGTGGGAGTGGCGGCGTGGACGGCTCCGAAAAAAAAGCTGGAAACGGCTAAGCCGACAAGCGGCACCGACCACTCGCTGATGATCGGCTGGAGGGCTCCGCGGAAGAGGATTTCCTCGCCCACGCCGGCAGCGATTGCTAGGCCCGCTAGCTGGGGCCATGTTGACTCAGCAAAGAGCTCTGTCACGAGAGCTCGTACTCGCTCTCGCATGTTCGCCAGCGGGGCCCAGGACGATTGCATGGCCAGGGCCAGCCCGGCAAGCATGGGCAAGGTGGCTAGCACGCCCCGGAGAATGGAGTCGCTTGCTGGAGTGAGCCAGTCCTGGAGTGGCAGTCCGAACCACTTTGCCAACAGGGCCCCGGCTAGGCCCAGGGAAAGCTCGAACACGATCCCCACGGGGGCAATATTCTGGTTGGTGGGGGCATCGTTGTGCATGGATTCACGGCTGTTTTCTTGCTACTAAACCGGCTCGCGCCGGGTATCTGACAATAACCTTCACCTGCTTCTTCCAACCACGAATCTTACGAATAGCACGAATTTCTGGGACCCTCTGTAAGCCGAAGGCAACCTGCCTTGTGCCAAAAAACCTACCAACAACATTCGTAAGATTTGTGCAATTCGTGGTTACATCGGTACTGCCAAAAGGGCTGCCAAACCCCTGCGCCGGTTGACGATTACCCCTGGGGCAGATACGGTATCTGATTCGTTTTTAGTCTGTGGGACCGTCTGGGGAAAGCCTTTTCTCGGGCGATCTAACTGTATTGAAACCGCGCAAGGCGTAGCTCGTGGGCTACTGTCAGCTCAATTGCTACTGAAGCCGACTCGAAGATGCTTCAGCAAACAACTCAGCGTGCCTGAGTCCTAAACACTGTTCGTGAGAACCGCCCCCTCGGGGCTGCGTTTCACGAGTCTATTGAACGTACACTGTCACTAATTGTATTTGGAAGGTTGATTCCCGATGGCTAAGAAAGCTGCCCCCAAGAAAAAGACTGGTAAGCCGAAGAAATCTGGCACGCCTAAGATGGCATACTACTTTGGTTCCACAAAAACTGAAGGCGATAGCACGAAGAAGCAGTTGCTTGGCGGTAAGGGTGCGAACCTTGCAGAAATGACCAGCATCGGCCTGCCCGTGCCTCCCGGCTTCACGCTCACCACCGAAGTTTGCGACCTCTACTACAAAAACAAAAAGAAGCTGCCCGCTGGCTTGATGGATGCGGTGCGTAAGAACATCAAGATGCTCGAAAAAGAGCTGGGCAAAAAGTTCGGCGACAAGAGCGAGCCGCTGCTCGTTTCGGTGCGATCCGGTGCTGCCGTTTCAATGCCGGGTATGATGAACACGATTCTCAATTTGGGCCTCAACGACGTTTCGGTAGTTGGACTTGCCAACGCGACCGGCAACCAGCGTTTTGCCTACGACGCGTATCGCCGCTTGATCAACATGTATGGCGATGTGGTTTGTGATGTCGATCACCATCACTTCGAAGTCGCTTTCGACAAGATCAAGAAACAGTACGGTGCCAAGCTCGATACGGATGTGCCAGTCGAAGGCATGGTCAAGCTGTGCGACGAATACAAGCGAGTGTTCAAGAAGCACTTCGGCAAGCCTTTTCCACAAGATCCCGTCGATCAGTTGGAACTGGCCATCGAAGCGGTCTTCAAGAGTTGGATGCAGTCGCGTGCCGTGCGTTACCGCCAAGTGGAGAACATCACTGGCTTGCTGGGTACCGCTGTCAACGTGCAGTCGATGGTGTTCGGCAACATGGGCGACGACTCAGGCACGGGCGTGGCGTTCACGCGTGATCCATCGACCGGCAAGAACGAATTCTATGGCGAATTCCTTATCAACGCCCAGGGCGAAGATGTGGTCGCCGGCATTCGCACGCCGCAGCCTGTGAAAGAGATGACCAAGTGGAACAAAAAGGTCTATGAGCAGCTCATTAAATACAAGGGCAAGCTCGAAAAGCACTATAAGGATGTGCAAGACATCGAGTTCACCATCGAGAAGGGCAAGCTCTACATGCTGCAGACTCGCAACGGTAAACGCACTGGTGCTGCCGCGGTGAAGATTGCTTGCGACATGGTCAAAGAAAAGCTCATCACGGAGAAGATGGGCGTGATGCGGATCCCTGCGGGCGACCTTACGCAGCTGTTGCTCCCGAGCTTTAGCCCTGCCGCCAAGAAGAAGGCCAATATCTTGACGACTGGACTGCCAGCGTCGCCAGGTGCCGCTGTTGGCAAACTGGCGTTTACCGCGGAAGAAGCGGTTAAGCGAACGAACGATGGCGAGAAGGTGTTGCTGGTTCGTAAAGAGACGAACCCCGAAGACATCGACGGCATGCACTCAGCGGCAGGTATTCTCACGAGTACCGGCGGCATGACCAGTCACGCGGCCGTTGTGGCACGCGGTTGGGGTCGTTGCTGTGTAGCAGGTGCCGGCGATATTCAGATCGACGAGAAGAAACGCACCATCAAAGTGGCTGGCAAGAAGTTCACCCACAAGGACACACTCTCGATCGATGGCTCGACCGGCGAGGTCATGCCGGGTGAAGTCGAAACGCAAACTCCTAAACTGTCTGGCGACTTCGCCACGGTCATGGGCTGGGCTGACAAGTATCGCAAGATGCTTGTTCGCACGAACGCCGATACGCCCGCCGATGCGAAGAAAGCCCGCGAGTTCGGTGCTCAAGGCATCGGCCTGTGCCGCACCGAGCATATGTTCTTCGAAGGGGATCGCATCATGGCGATGCGGGAAATGATCCTGGCGGAGGACGAGGGTGATCGCAAGAAGGCTCTTAAGAAGCTGCTTCCTGTGCAGCGGAAAGACTTCGTCGGCATCTTCACCGCGATGAAAGGCCTACCGGTTACGATTCGACTGTTAGACCCACCACTGCACGAATTCCTGCCTCACGATGCGAAGAGCCAGCAAGATTTGGCGAAGCGTATGGGCGTGAAGGCGGGCGAGATCAGCAGCCGCGTTTCTGCCCTGCACGAATCGAACCCCATGCTTGGCCATCGTGGCTGCCGACTAGCGGTAACCTACCCTGAAATCCTAGAGATGCAGGTTCAGGCGATCACCGAAGCGGTCATTGCCTGCAAGGCGAAGAACATTGACGCTCAGGCGGAAATCATGATTCCTCTGGTTGGTACAGCGGCTGAATTGAAGCTGTTGGCCGACCGCGTGCGAGAGGTTATCAAGCAGACGCAGGAAGCGAAGAAGAGCAAGGGAGACCTGAAGATTCTGGTCGGTACCATGATCGAGATTCCTCGTGCCGCTCTCACCGCCGATCAAGTGGGCGAGCATGCAGACTTCTTCAGCTTCGGCACGAACGACCTGACGCAAATGACGTTCGGCTATTCTCGCGACGACATTAATACCTTCCTGCCAGATTACTTGAACGAGGAAATCCTACCACGCGATCCTTTCCAGACGCTCGACTCCACGGGCGTAGGCCAGTTGGTCGCTATGGGCGTAGAGAAAGGCCGCAGTGCAAAGAAGAATCTGAAATGCGGCATCTGCGGCGAGCACGGTGGCGACCCAGAGAGCATCCAGTTCTGCCAAGAAGTTGGTTTGAACTACGTCAGTTGCAGCCCATTCCGCGTGCCTATCGCACGCCTCGCAGCTGCCCAAGCAGCCTTGGGCGCCTAGCAGCGTTAAGGGCAGCTTGATTGAAAAACGAAAGGGCCTCGATCGCAAGATCGAGGCTCTTTCCTATGGGTCAACGCGTGGTTGCTAGCCATGGGTTACACAGCGCGCCCCCTGGCCACAATCAAAAATTACCCCGCGCAGAGGTACGGAAATCGTGGAATCCTTTCTTACAGGAGGGAACAGAGGAAACGGAGAATGCCTAGTTTGCAATTCTCTGTTCTCACTGTTTCCTTCTGTTCAAACCTACCCGTGATATGTGATATCCGTGCTACTAATGGTTACAAGTCTTGCCGCGTGCGCAAGTTCTCTTTCAACCGTAGGGTATCGCAGTTTCTTACTCTGCGTGAAATGGTTTGGTTGCGGCCATAAGATGCACTGTGCAATCCGTGTTTGAGTTTGGCAGTTGTTTTTTGACCCGGCCTCCTAAACCTGCTGCTCAGCAGCGGCGAGGACTTCGCCGAAGGGCACTCGCTCCAGCGCTGCGAAGTCCTTGTGGCTGCGGAGCTTTGCTTGGCTGGCAGCGGGGGAGGCGACGCCGCACAGGAAGCGAGTGAGTTGGCGAGGGCTCCGGAGTGCATCGTGACGCTCTTTGGCAACGCGGGCTATGACTTGCCGATCAGAACCCGAGAGCGTAACGGCCGTAGCGGGAAGCGGTTGGGCGACAGCACCCAGGCAGCGATCGCAGTGCCCGCAGGGGCCACGTTCTTCGCCGAAGTAGTCCAGCAGCGTTTGTGTGAGGCAACCGGCCGATTCCACCAAGTCGATGACGGTGCGAATACGGGTGATGTCCTGTTCCTCGCGCTGAAGGAAACGCTCGTTCAGCGTTTCGATGAGTTCCCGGCGATCATCAGGGTGTTTGAGCAGGCGGAAACCGTGCCGGACGCCAGCGGTTTGCAGAATGAGATCGCCCCGACCGTCAAGGTAGTCAAGAGCGGCAACGATGCGCTCGCGGGGTTGGTTGAGATTCACAGAGGCCTGGGCCACATCAATAGTGAGCCAGGTTGACGCCTTGCGGGATTGCCGAAAAATGTCTGCGATGAATTTCGCGCGACCTTCGTCGAACTGCTCAAGGATTTCTGCCGAACTGCGCTGCGGCTTGAATTTGTATTCCGTGTAGATGGCACCGGTCGGTTGAAGGATACCTTCCAGCTCTAGATACGTGAGCAGCGTCTTGATCACGAGATCGCGAACATCGTGCTCGCGTGAAAGGCGATAGAGCGAGAGTTCAATCGTCTCACCTTGGTCGAGCACGGCATCCACTAGCGAGGCAACTGCCTCCGCAGTGGGCGTATCGCCATAGCTGAAGTTTTCCAGGGTAATGACATCGTCCGCACAGGCGAGCAGTTCGCAGTGGGCGGGTTGGCCATCGCGACCGGCTCGGCCGATCTCTTGCATGTAGCTTTCCAGGCCTTTGGGCAAGTTGTAGTGATACACCGCGCGGATATTCGCCTTGTCGATGCCCATGCCAAAGGCAATCGTGGCGACAACAATCATGTCCTCAGCCGCCATGAACTCTTCTTGGATCTCGTTTCGTTTCTCTGATTTCATGCCAGCGTGATAGGCACGGGCATTCAAGCCTGCGCTTGTTAAGTAGGCAGCAGTCTGCTCAGCCGTTTTCTGGAGCGTCACGTAGACGATAGCCGGCTCTGCGGGGCGCTCCTTGAGACGTTCGACGAGGGTTCGCTTACGCTTCTCGTCTTCGCAGGGCGCTGCATGCAGGCTCAGATTGGGTCGGTAGAAGCCGGTCTTCACAGCGTCCGCTTGCGCAATGCCAAATGCCTCGACGATGTCGGCTGCCACCTCGGGTGTTGCTGTAGCGGTGAGCGCTAATACGCGGGGAATTTCCAGCTTCTTCGCGAGCGATGCGATACGCAAATAGTCGGGCCGAAAGTTGTGGCCCCAGGCACTGATGCAGTGGGCTTCGTCCACGGCCAACAGGGCGAGCTTTAATCGGCCGAGCATGGCCATGAATCGCTCGTTGCCCAGTCGCTCCGGAGACACGTATAACAGGCGAGTCTTGCCGGACTGTAGATCGCTGAACACTTGCAAGTTTTCTTCGCGTGTGAGACTGGAATCCAAGCGAGCAGCGGCAATGCCCTTGGCTTGAAGGAAATCGATTTGATCCTTCATCAGCGCGATCAACGGCGAAACCACCAGCGTGAGACCGTCGAGCAGCAAGGCCGGCAGTTGGTAACAAAGGCTTTTACCGCCCCCGGTCGGGAAAATCGCAAGTGAGGAACGCCCTTCTAACAACGCGGCGATGACCTCTGCTTGGCCGGGACGGACTTCGGAGAAGCCGAAGACTTCCTCGAGTTGAGACTGGGCGGCGGCGGGAAGTTGGGTACTATTTGACACGGGAGCTGCTTCTAGAGTGGCCGACATGAGAGGGGGCTCTTTCTTGACAACTGGGCTCGTGGAAGGGTCGCAATTCCATCGCTTGCAGAACAGTGAACGTCCGTTCACTTAGGCAATTTAGCGAAGGGGCGACGTTTTGCAAGCAGAAACTTGTGGAAAAGTTTAGCCGCCGAGCTTACGCGACGCAGATCACGGGCATAAATCACGCGCCGACCAAGGTCGACGACTAACGAGAGCCAAAGAGGGGTCGACGACCTGATCAGCCTTAGCCTGCCATGCGTCGACCTTCGACTGATTCTTTCTCAGCGGCTGGATGCAGACGGATGGCGCCGCGGACTGGGCTGCGGCGTTCTTGGACGAATCCGCGGCGACCTGTGCTGAAGAATTCGGCGAATTCGGCGGCTGGAGTACCTGCAAACTGCGTCTCGACCGCGGCGATCATCTCATCAAACGGTAAGCCTTCGCGATAGACGAGGCGGTAGGCCTCTTTGAGGCTTTTCACTTGAGCACGATCAAAGCCGGCTCGGCGGAGGCCGATGCGATTGAGCCCGACGATCAGAGCCGACTCGCCATCGGCGAGCACGAAAGGTGGCACGTCTTGCACGACACGAGCACAACCGCCGATCATGGCGAGGCGACCAATGCGGCAAAACTGATGCACGGCAACGCTACCGCCCAGGCAAGCGCGATCTCCCACGTGGACATGACCGCCGAGCAAAACATTGTTGGTAAGAATGACGTTGTTCCCTACAAAGCAGTCGTGAGCAACGTGAGCACCGGCCATCAGAAAGCAATCGTTGCCAAGCCGAGTCTCGCTTACCGAGTGCAACGGCCGGTGGATCGTGACGTTCTCTCGCAAGGTGCAGCGCTCACCTACGATCACATTGCCCGGCTCTTCGGTGGGGCTTGTGTGCTGGGCGAGCCCGCCGATAACGGTGTTCTCATGCACAACGCACTCGCGACCCAGCGTGACGCCAGACTTGATGACGACGTTGGCTGCTATCTGGCAATCTTGTCCGAGGGTGGCTCCCGCTTCGACGATCGAGAACGGGCCAATCTCTACGCCGTTATGCACTTGGGCATGCGGGCTCACTAATGCCATTGGGTGAATCGACACAATCTGGGTCCTTCGTCTAGCAGTTGCTGCGGCAGCATCGGGAGACGGTTGCCGCGGGGATGGCAACTGTCTTGCTAACGGTGGTATCGGCTGGTTGGGTTATGCGGGGTTAGCCAATGCCAGCGGTTCTGGGAAAGAGTGTGGGGAACTCTGTTACTCGATTGCTAGCAGAGTCGCCGGGTGCAGCTGCGCGAACGTGGCGAAGGCTGGATATTGTGGAAAAAGCACCACCATATCTCATTTACGCAAAACATTGTCGCATTTGCGTTTCTGCCTGGTATATTGGGGGGAATGTCTTGTTTGGTGTGAATACTCAGGATACCGTGTGGTCTGTTCATCGTTATCGCACCCGTGCACTACTACCTCTTGGAAATACGCATGAAACATCTAATCGCCTTCTCGGCCGCACTACTTTTTTGTTTCGCTCTCACGACTCGCCCTGCTGAGGCGGTTATTGCCTACGATCAGAATGTCACGCCTGAAGTGATTTTTGGTAGTGGTAATGCGAACGGAGGTTTCACAACCGACACAGTCGGAGTCGTTGAACTGGGTCTTCGCGCGAAGCAACGCTTTCCGGCAGCAAATGTCTTTAACAGCGACGGGGCTGGCGGATATACTTTTGACGCTGGCGAGTCTTCCCCCGGATCAGGCCGTGCTCTTTGGAACTATGAGTGGTCGATCAATACCGACACAGCAACCGGCAGTCAAAAGCTTGCTGATCTCACATATAGGCTCGATATCGATAGCGATCCTGCTGTGGGCTCTGCCAGTTTCACCTCATTCGATCCGATGGATGGTAGCAACCACACCGATGGTTTCTTCGATCATGCTTTTGGATTGAATAGCACTGGTAATGGAGCAGGAGTAGTAGCGAGTGATGTCGCGAGCTACAACACTGCTCTTACTACCTATAACGTCGCGCAGAATTCCTGGGCAACTGTGTGGGCCGGACTTGATACGACTGCAGCTGGTGAGTACGAGATCGTGCTGAGTGCCTTCGATGGTGCTACCGTTGTTGCTTCAACCAGCATCGTAGTCACTGCCGTCCCTGAACCTTCCGCCTTCCTGTTCGGCGGGTTGGTCTGCAGCGTCTTGGGTGCGAACTACTACCGCAAGAACAAACAAGCCAAAGCCTGATTTCCTGGCTCACGATAAACCCAAAAAACAACCAGCCCTTCATCCGGCTGGTTGTTTTTTTATGCGCCGCGTGTCAATGCCAGCAATCCCTATCTTGGAAATGAAGAAACTAGACGGGATCAACAGGATGGACAGGATTTCCTGAAAAGACCCACTGCTGTCACAATCCTGTTGATCCTGTCTAATACTTCCCAGGTGATCTCATCGGAGGTAGCGTCTAGCCGCAACAAGTAACCATACCCTAAGATGGAGGCATAGCGAGTAACTGAACATTTCCCAAACACTGCTGCAGAGTAGCCATGAGCGAAGCAAATACTGATGCCTTGACCCAACTCTACGACGAGGCGGATAGCCTGAAAATGGCGGGCGATCTCGATGGGGCCGTGGGTAAGTTGAACGAAGCGTTGGAACTCGACCCGGGGTACACGCTGGCCCACTCGGCACTGGCGGTGATCCTGCAGCGGCAAGGCAAGCACGACGAGGCGATTACCCACGCCGAGAAAGTCACGGAGCTTGCTCCCGAAGATCCGTTTAGCTTTACGGCGATGAGCGTGACGTACCAGCGTGCCTACGCCGGCACGAACGACCAGGCTTATATCCAAAAGGCTGAGGATGCCATGGAAAAAAGTCGGATTCTTAGCCAGCGGTAGGGCAAACGCGGTTACCCTACTGCACATGACCTGCAGAAGAAGTAAGCCGCCGAACTTGGTCGGCGCTCGGTCCCAGAGTCACAACCACTCGGCCTTGCAACTCCGCGGCGACCAAGGTCGACGGCTAACGGCTTATCTCTTGCACGAGACGCAAAGTAGGCCTATGGTGCCAAAAGCCAGTAGCAACGAGCTGGGCTCGGGGATTTGTGTGCTGGTGCGGAAGCTAGCCAAGGCTTGTGCTTGCTGCTCAGTGACGCCGAGGTCGGCAAGTGTACCGCCCGATTGTTGGAAGGCGAAGCCAAAATTGTAGCCGTCTGCTTCGCCAAATTCAGTGGCATACTCCCAGCCATCGTCGTAGCCTTGTTCCAAGCCGTCGAGTTCGCCCAGGGTGGCGCCTTCAGACTCGCCATCAACAAAAGCCGCGTCGAAGGCTTCTGCGTAGGCCGGCTGATAGGCCTGGTTGTAACCTTCCTGCTCACCAACTTCGCGTCCTTCGGTGAGTCCAGCACTCTTACCCTGGTCGTACCAGTACGGACCGTCTTGGGGAGGAGAGTAGCTACTGGTAATGGTGATGTTACTACTGGTGCCCGTTGGCCACCCCCAACCTAAGCT
Organism: Adhaeretor mobilis; assembly: GCF_007741515.1. GTDB lineage: Bacteria > Planctomycetota > Planctomycetia > Pirellulales > Lacipirellulaceae > Adhaeretor > Adhaeretor mobilis. The sequence continues at coordinate 1,319,335 of NZ_CP036263.1, read as the reverse complement.
CGGATTGTATCCGCCGCTAGTTAGTATCACACCACTTGGAAACTCGTTGGATAGAAAGAGGCCAGAGCTTAGATCGATGCCAGAGGATGATAGAGACTGTGTATACTCCTCACCGTCGCGAAAACCTTCTATAAAGCTGGTCGCAAAGTGGAGGTCGTAGCTATCGATTGCCCCCGCATCGTAGGCATCGTCGTAAACAGCATCGTAAGCAGGCTGATAAGCTGCTTCCCACCCAGAGTCGTAGCCATCGACTTGGCCGGCTTCGCTGCCCGCGGTTGCGCCTTCGCCTAAGCCCACTTCAAACCCAAGTTCGTGGCCGAGGGTGTAGCCGAAGTCGTATCCCTGATCGTAGTTAATCTGAAACTGCGAGGGAGGACTACTCGCCAGGGCAGTCGAGACACTCAACACGAGGACTAGGGCAATGGCAGATGAAAAGAGACAACGAAAAGTCGTAAGCATACGAACCTCAGGGGCAATGCGGACAATCACATGAAATTACCGGGAGCCCCACCCTACCATGGGACTATCCGAGCGGCAAGCTTTTCCGACTGCCGATTCCCCCCCCTGATTTCGGGCGGTTCTCCGCACCCCTAGCCTTCTTGGGCGCCTGGGGAACCTGGTTGGGCGACTACGCGCTTCTGCACGTCAGTTTCTAGCTTGCCGAAGGCTTGTTCGTGCCTTTGTACCGAAAGATGCAAGGCGTGCAGCATGCGTTTGGCGGTGTAGTAGTTGGTGACAATCCGCTGCGTGATCTGCACAGGCTCAGTAGGCACGCCAAAGGGCTGGCTGTTGAGACCAAAATCGACGATGAGCTCTTCAGGCGTACCTGTGACACGGCAGAAGTTAGCGTAGGAACAGGTGGCGCCGGAGTCGTCTACTTGGACGCGCTGTTGTTCTTGTTGCTTGCCGGCCTCAGCGGGTGCGTCTGCTTTTTTCTTATCGTCTGCCATGGGGAGATCCTCTGTTCGATGGTTTTCTGAGCGACTAGTACGCTAGATTTCAGTGGTTTGCTGAAGGTTTAGTTTAGCGGGAATCAGTCTGACGGGGAGGGGAAACCTCGAATACTGGAACGGTGGGGTATCGGTCAGGAGTTGGACCGGGGTCGGGGACGACCCGGCTCTCAGGGTTCGTCGGTCTCTTTTCGCCATAGTCGCAGGATGACGCTTTCGCCGCCGCCGAGCATGGGATAGTCGCCTAGCTTGCGCAGCTCCAGTGGCTTCATGAAACCGCGGTGACGCGCTTCGGCCCGTTCTTCGACCCAGCTCTTGCCCTTGATAAGTAGTAGCTCGTCAAATGCATCCCAATGCAAGTTGAACCAATAAAGCAGTTTCGCGAGGGGTGCTACCGCGCGGGCGGTGAGCGTGTCGTACGTGGAAAGCTCCAAGGCTTCTTCGGCTCGGCAGGCTAGCACGGGAACCGAGAGGCCCAATTCTTCGACCATGGCGAACAGCACTTTCGCCTTCTTCTGTGTCGACTCGCAAACGCTCACTTTGAGATCGGGCCGGCAGATGGCAATCACCAATCCCGGAACCCCACCACCAGAGCCAACATCCAGCACGCGGTTGCCCTGGGCGATGTGCTTGGCCAGTTCGAGGCTATCCACCACATCACGGCCCACGAACTTGGCGAGCGTGGTGTGCCGCGTTAGGTTAATCTGTTCGTTGAAGCGCCAGAGGACCTCGCGATAGCGGTCGAGCAGCTCCACTTGTGGTTGCTCAAGCTCGATCTCAAAGTGCGCAAGCGCCTCGTTGAGCGTACCGAACTCTGGATCGACGGGCGGCTGTTCTGTAGGTGACGGTTCTGACAAGATCGCAGCTCTCAGGTTAAATTCGAATTCTGTTGCTCTTGATTGTCTAAGAAGTGCCCGCTTGCCGCTAGCTCCTCTGAACGGGTTTTGAGCGCGAATGTCACAATTCCCCACTGAAATACTAGACAGGATCGACAGGATTTACAGGATGGGGGGGGCAAGAAGTCGTTATCCCGTAAATCCTGTTGATCCTGCCTGATTTCTTAGATCGCATTGAATAGCATGTTTGGCATCCTCAATATCAACAAGCCGGCTGGCTGTACCTCGCGTGACGTGGTGAATCGCGTGCAGCGACTCGTGAAACCGGTGAAGTGCGGCCATGCGGGTACGCTAGATCCGCTGGCCACCGGCGTACTCGTGGTATGCCTAGGAGGGGCGACTCGGCTGATCGAATACGTTCAGCAAATGCCGAAGACCTACCGGGGCACGTTTCTGCTGGGCCAATCGAGCCCGAGCGACGATGTGGAAACGGAAATCACGCAGCAGGAGAACGCTCCGCGGCCTACGCTGGCGGAAATTGGGGCGGCACTCCCACAGTTCCTGGGCACAATCCAGCAACGCCCACCAGCCTACTCCGCGATCAAGCAACAAGGGCAACGTGCCTACAAGCTGGCCCGCGAAGGGAAACAGGTCGAACTGGCTGCCCGACCGGTAACGATTCATTCCCTTGCTATCGAGCGTTACGATTATCCGGAACTGGAACTCACCATCCATTGCGGAAGCGGCACCTACGTGCGCAGTTTGGGACGCGACTTGGCGAAATCTCTGGGCACTTGCGCTGTGATGTCGCAACTAGCAAGAACCGCCATTGGGCGATTTGCAGTGGCGGACGGGCTGTCGCTGGAAGGTCTCCAGCTCGCTACGATTGAGCAAAACCTGCAACCGGCTCGACTGGCGGTTGAGCAATTGCCCACGCTTACGCTCACTGCAGCGCAGTGGGAGGAGATCTCCCACGGGCGGGAAATCGCCGCTTGCGGCTTAGCGGAAGAGGAGGAAATGGGCGACGACATTGAAACGGACAGCGCCATGGCCGCTAAGCCGCAAGCGGCTAATGCGGCAGTCAATGAGCAAGGCGAACTCATCGCACTGCTCAAGCGAACTTCTCTCGGAAAGTTTCGCGCGACGCGCAACTTTCTCAAGCCGTCATAATCGGTACGCTATTGGGGCTCTTCTTGGTGCCACTGCTTCTTTGGGACGAACCACTAGCCCACGAGCTACGTCTCGCTAGAAGAAGCTAAGTCTCAATCGACCGGGCGAGCCATAAGTTGAGTCGTACTGTGCTCGCCGGCTAGGGTTGGTCACGTTGTTCCCAAAGTAGCGACTGGTACTGTTCTTATACTTCGGCAAACGCTAGCACACGCTCGCGCTATACTCGACTCGCCGTTCCGATTCTGTCGATGAACTCTAAAGGGCTGTCGATGCGCTTCTGGATGAAGTGCCTTGTGTAGCCTCTAGGGACACTTCCCATTGAGGGATAGATACAGCGGGCACGGATGCGCCCTTCAAAGATAAGCACAGCAGCAGAGGATTGCTGCCGGTGCTTCAGGTTCGTTTCCAATTGCGCATTCATTAGCCCACTATTGTCGCCTATGTTCGAAAATCGCAGCTTGAAGCTCGATCTCTTTTCGTTGGTGTTGCTGGTCGTCGCGGGACTCATGGGAACCGCGATGTGGACTTACAACGCCGCGGATCCGCCCAGCACGTTGGTGTTTCCGGCCCGCGAAACGGTGACCAACGCTTGCGGTTGGGCTGGCGCGTACGTAGCCCACTACCTATTCAGTAGTGTTGGCTTTGCGGCCGTATATGTCGTGGGATCGTTGGTAGTGACCGCGATGATGTTGATCTTCCGTCGTGAGATCGATCAACCCATGCTGCGCAGCTTCGGCTGGGCCGCGTCGCTCACGGCAATAGCCACGCTCGCCACGTTAGCCTTCCCACGGGCTACCCCTGGACCTGAAATCGGCGCCGGTGGCTATGTGGGTGCGATGGGCTTTGCACTACTGGAATCTCACTTCGCCATGTTCGGAGCCTACGTCCTGGCATTCGCCGTGTTGCTGGCAGGTATCTTGCTGTGCACCGATTACTTTCTGTTGCGTTTCGCTACGGCAACCACTGTGGCCTCGGGTGCCGGCCTCGTGAAAGTTGGGCGGCTTGGTGGGCGAGTTGCCTCGCTAGGTTCGGGGCGTGTGAAGACCGACCTGGAAGGCCAATTTGATGAAGGCCAGCTAGACGCAGATGAAGACGAGTACGAATACGAGGAAGAAGCTGAGGGCGATGAGGAGTACGAGTATGAAGAGGAAGATGAAGCCGAGGAGGACGCCGAGTGGGAAGAAGAGGACGAGTACGAGGAGGAGGAAGATGAAGAGCCCGAGCCCTTAGCAGTTCGCACACCGGTTAAAAAAGACAGTGTCAAGAAGAATGAACTCCCCGCTGCTGAAGCGGCAGCGGCCGTCGAGGGGACTGCACTGGTTGCTGGAGCAACGACTGTGGCGACGGGGCTGAAGGGCAAGCTCGCAAATGCATTGCGGATCAAGAATCCGAACACGAAGCGGAACGAGCGCGAAGAGATCATCGAGCAACTGGAAGCTGCCGACCACCAGGGCGTGGATGATCTCGACTATCAGCTGCCGCCGCTCGATTTGTTACTCGAAGCAGAGGACGTTTGTTACGAAGATCACGAGAAAGAAGTCCGCCGTCGGGCGAAAGTGCTGGAGAAGACGTTCAAGAACTTCGGCTTCAATGTGAAGGTCGTAGAGATCGAAACGGGGCCGGTCATCGCCCAGTACGAGCTAGAACTCGAAGCCGGCTTGCGGCTCTCCAAGATCATGAATCTTGCGGACGACATCGCGGTCGCCCTGCGCGTGCCGGGTGTACGAATCGTGGCCCCCCTTCCGGGCAAGAACTCCGTGGGTATCGAAGTGCCCAACGAGACCCGCCAGGTCGTACGGATGCGAGAGGTCATCGAAGAGACCAACGGCAAAGCAAAGCGGATGAAAATCCCGATCTATCTAGGCAAAGATGTCACCGGCAACCCGATGGTCGTGGACCTGGCGAAGCTGCCTCACTTGCTGATCGCTGGTCGTACGGGCACGGGTAAGAGTGTGTGTTTGAACTCGATCATCGTGTCGATGCTCATGAGCCGCGGGCCTGATGAGGTGCGCATGCTAATGATCGACCCCAAGATGGTCGAGCTCTCCGGCTATAAGAAGCTGCCGCACCTGATGCACCCGGTTGTAACAGATATGCGCAAAGCTGAGGCAATCCTCGCCTGGAGCGTGGACAAGATGGAAGAGCGCTACGAACTGCTGGCAAAAGCGGGAGTACGGCAAATTTCCGTCTACAACGAACTCAGTGAAGAAGAACTGCGCGACCGCATGCAACCTCGCAGTGATGCGGAATGGGAAGAGGTACCCAAAAGCCTGCCTTACATCGTGATCGTGGCCGACGAAATGGCCGACTTGATCATGACCTGCGGCAAAGAGGTACAGGACCACATCATTCGGCTAGCGCAAAAGAGCCGTGCTGTTGGTATCCATCTGATACTCGCCACACAAAAACCAACAGTCGACGTGATCACCGGTCTTATCAAAAGTAACTTGCCGGCCCGTATTGCGTTCCAAGTCGCCAGCCGTACTGACAGCCAAGTGGTACTCGACGCCAACGGTGCGGACAAGCTCCTTGGCAATGGCGATATGCTGTTTCTGTCGCCCGGCACAAGCACGCTGCTGCGTGGGCAAGGCACGTTCTTGTCTGACGATGAGATCACCGATATCACAGACTTTGTGGGCACCGATGCGCCGCAGTTCGCTAAGGAACTGATCGAGCTGAAAACCAAGGAGGAACAAGAAGCCTCTGCGGGAGCCGGCAAGCCGGACGACCGCGACGATCTGTACAACGATGCTGTCGAGGTTGTGATCCGCGAGCAACGAGGCAGTGTGTCACTACTCCAACGCTGCTTGAGTATTGGCTACGGACGTGCAGCCCGGCTCATTGACTTCATGGCGGAGGATGGCATCGTCGCCGCTTACAACGGTGCGAAAGCTCGCGAAGTCACCATGACCATGGCGGACTGGCTGGCTAGCAACGGTGAGGCGGAACCGGAGATCGACCCCGATGAGCCGGTTACCGCGGTCACAGTGCCAGCGAAGCCTGTGAGGCCGAATACAATTAAACCACCGGTGGAAGACTCCAGTGCCTTGGAAGATGAACTAGACAGCGAGGATGAAGAGCTAGACGGGGAAGACGCAAGCGCTGAGGACGATGAAGAAGACAACGATGAGTTGAGAGACGAGCACGAAGAAGAAAATGTATACCAGGAGGAGGCTGACGAAGCCGAGGACGATTCCGCAAACGAAATAGACGAGCCCGATGAGGAGCAAGACGACCTCGAAGAAGACGACGAAGAGGAGGACGTTGGCCCGCCAGTGAAGACTAGCGGCCGGCGGATTCGCCTGGACGGAGCGGACACGCAGAAGAGCTTTGCCGGCGTGCCCGCTGCCGCTCCGAAATCTAGTACAAGCGGCAGAAGCATGATGGACCTGCTAGAGAAAAAAGCACCGAGCGCAGGCGCGTCAGCCATCATGGGCCTGTCGAAAACCAAAGCTGCCAACACCGTTGCAGAGAGCGCCGAGAGCATCGTTGCCCCGTGGGAGGAGGAAATCGACACCGCCATGTCGGCGATCGCAGAGGAGCTAGCAAGCGACGATGTGGTGCAGGCTGAAGAGAGTACTGGCGTGGTAGCCAACGACACAGTTGCGCAAGAAGAAGAAACTCCGCAGCAAAACGAACTCGACGAGCAGGACGACCTCGATGATGATGAGTACAGCGATGATGAGACAGCCGAAGAAGATCCAGCCGTAGTAGACAACGCTGCCACGGAAGAGGATGCGTCCGAAGCTGATGAGCTAGCGGAAGAGGCCGGCGAGGAGGCAGCCGACGACGAGTCAGCAGAGGAACCGTCGCCTGAAGAGCTGGCATCCGATGAGCTAGCTGAAGATGAAGAATGGGAATACGAGGACGATGAGCTAGAAGACGAAGGAGAGGACGACGCGTCAGCAGACAGCGAGGATGAAGCTCTTGCCGACGATGAAGAGTGGGAATACGAAGAGGAAGACGGAGAGACCGAAGCCAGTGAAGAAGAGGCTCTCGCGGATGATGAAGAATGGGAGTATGAAGACGAGGATGAAGAGGCAGAAGCTGAGGACGACGAGCTGGCAGAGGATGAAGAGTGGGAATACGAGGACGATGATGAGGCTGCAGAGTGAGTTGATTAAGCAACGAATTTCAAGGTCGCCCTTGTGTCATTTCGACAGGTGTCTCAGCACCGGAGAAATCCGGTTTGTTACTATTTTGGTACTCAATCCGGATTCCTCCGCCGCTGAGACGGCTGTCGGAATGACATGATATTGCGCAGTGTGAACGAGTCTTAGAGGGAGAAATCACTATGAACGTCGATGAATTCTGTGCCAAACTTTGGGCCGACTATGTGGCAATGACACCTCAGGCGGCCAAAATAAAGGCCGCTTTTGAGGAACGGGGCGAGACGGTAGTGAACGACCACGTGGCGTTTCGCACTTTGGCGCTCGAGCCCATTGGGCTGGAGAAGCTGGAACCGCACGTGCTCGCGCTGGGGTACGAGCGTTTCGAGCCGTACGCGTTCCCAGCGAAAAAACTCCGCGCGTTTGGCTATCTGCCGCCGCGAGACGATTTGCCGCGGATTTTCCTTTCTGAGTTACTGGTCGATCAACTCACAGAACCAGCCCAAGAGATTCTTCGACGTTGTGCAGAGCAAGTCGACGCCAAGCGAGTTGCCACCAGCGATGTCCTATGGGCAGGACGGCTGTGGGAGCCCATCGGCTGGGAAGAGTACCAAACCCTGCAAGCGGAAAGCGAATATGCGGCTTGGCTCTCGACCGTGGGCATTCGACCGAATCATTTTACGATTGGCGTGAACGCTTTGGAAAAATATACCAGCGTCGAGGCGGTCCTTGGCGTCGTGGAAGAACTTGGCTTCACGGTGAACGATTCAGGCGGGCGGGTGAAGGGTTCGCCGGACGTACTGCTGGAGCAAGGCTCCACCATGGCCGACCAACTTGCGATGCCGTTCGCAGACGGCAAGGAGAGGCACGTGCCGACTTGCTATTACGAGTTTGCCAAACGCTACCCGCAGCCTGACGGCAAACTGTTCCAAGGGTTCGTCGCGGCTAGTGCTGACAAGATATTCGAGTCGACAGACGCCAAGGAAGTGAAACCCAGTGGAGCAGACTCTTGAGCACAGCAGAAAAAACCAAAGTCGCAATCCTTGGTGCCGGAAAAATCGGCGGAGCGGTCGCGCGCATTCTGCATCACTCCGGCCGGTACGATGTGCTCGTGGGCGACTTCTCAGAGGACGCACTAGAGCGCCTCTCCCGCGATGTCGAAGTAAAAACGGCCAAGGTCGATGTAACCGATCACGATGGCGTGGTGAAGGCAATCAGCGGTTGCCGGGCGGTGCTCTCCGCGTGCCCGTTTGATCAAAACGAAGGCATCGCTGCCGCGGCACTGACTGCGAAGGTAAGCTACTTCGATCTCACTGAAGATGTCGCCACGACGAAAGCCGTCCGAGGGATTGCGAAGCAAGCCGTCGAAGGCCAGATCTTCATGCCGCAGTGTGGGCTGGCACCCGGGTTCATCGGCATCCTGGCCAACGACCTATGCCAAGGGTTTGAGAAACTGGATCGTGTGAAGATGCGAGTCGGCGCACTACCGCTCTATCCGACGAATTTGCTGAAGTACAATCTCACCTGGAGTACCGACGGGCTGATCAACGAGTACTGCAATCTTTGCGATGCCATACGCAACGGCGAGATGGTCGCCCTGCAGCCGATGGAAGGGCTCGAACATTTCGCCCTCGATGGCGTGGACTACGAAGCATTCAATACTTCCGGCGGACTGGGCACGCTGACCGAAACGCTTGCCGGCTCAGTGAATGATCTCGACTACAAGACTGTCCGCTACATCGGTCATCAATACTTGATGACCTTCTTGCTACAAGGCCTGCGGCTGGACAATCGTCGCGACCTGCTCAAGGAACTGTTAGAAGAAGCGGTGCCACTGACCGACCAAGATGTCGTGCTGACCTTCTGTACCGTGACTGGTTGGCGAGATGGACGGTACGAACAAGTGGCCGACGCGCGTAAGATTTATCATGGCGAGCTATGCGGCAAACCGGCCAGTTCCATCCAAATCACCACCGCGACTAGCCTATGTGCCGTGCTCGACATGCATGTGAATGGCCAACTTCCCAACAAGGGTTTCGTCCGACAAGAAGACGTTGCGCTGTCTGACTTCTTGGCAAACGAGTTCGGCAAGCCTTACGAGTCGGCAACGCAGGTCCGCGCACCCATTGCCGCTGCCCGGAAACTGGCCGCCGACTTAACCACAGGCCTGGGGACTACAACATGAACATTTCGACCTTATTACTCCCGAATCTCATCGATGGTGCCGCCCCGGGCTGTGTTATCGGTGCTAAATCGATTGCCGGTGCGGGACCGGTGATGAATCCGAAGTCGCCGATCAATGGCCAGCCGACGCTGCCCGTTTCGAGCTGCTCGACTGCACAGGTTGGCTTGGCGATCGTCGCGGCCACCGGGTCTTTCAACTCTTGGCGGTTGGTTCCCGCCCCAAGACGCGGCGAATTAGTTCGCCAAGTTGGCGATCTCGTACGAAAAAACAAGGCTGAGTTGGCCGAGTTGGTCTGTTGGGAAGCAGGGAAAATACGCGCGGAAGCCGAGGGCGAAATTCAAGAGTGGATCGACGTCTGCGAGTTCGCCGTCGGTTTGTCTCGCCAACTCTACGGTAACTCGATCGCCAGCGAACGACCTGAACATCACCTGATCGAACAATGGCAGCCACTGGGGCCCATCGGCGTCATTTCCGCATTTAACTTCCCAGCGGCCGTCTGGGCTTGGAATGCCATGGTGGCCCTAGTGTGTGGCGACACCATTGTTTGGAAACCCTCCGAACAAACGTCGCTCACGGCTCTTGCCTGCCATGAAATGGTCACGCGTGTTGCAGCCAATTTCGAAGGGGCGCCGGAAGCCTTGTCGAGCGTCATCATTGGCGATGCTGAAGTCGGCAAGAGTTTGGTTGCCGATGAACGGCTGCCGCTCATTTCAGCCACGGGCTCGACGCGCATGGGCCGCGCCGTAGCGGAAGTCGTTGGCGCTCGCTTGGGACGTAGCCTACTGGAACTCGGCGGCAATAACGCCATGATCGTCGCTCCCAGTGCCGACTTAGACCTCGCCGTGCGCGCCATCGTGTTCGCCGCAGTGGGCACCTGCGGCCAACGTTGCACGAGCTTGCGACGCTTGATCGTGCATCGCGATCATGTCCACAAGTTAAGCAAACAGTTACAAAGTTCGTATGCATCGCTCCCGATCGGAGATCCACGCGAAGAAGGGACACTCGTTGGCCCGCTGGTGAACGAAGCGGCGTTTGAACGTATGCAAGCGAGCATCGAAGCAGCGAAAGAGCAGGGCGGCACGCTATTGTGTGGCGGTGAGGCTCGCAGCGAAGGCGTTCCCGCCGGCGGCGTGTATGTCGAGCCGGCCCTAGTGCTCATGCCCGAGCAAACCGAGGTGATGCGGGAAGAGACCTTCGCGCCACTTACCTACGTGGTGCCTTACGATACGTTGGACGAAGCCATCGCCATGCACAACGGTGTGCCGCAAGGTCTGTCCTCTTCGATCTTCACTACCGACGTACGCGAGGCGCACCGCTTCATGAGCGCTACCGGCAGCGACTGCGGCCTGGTGGGTGTAAATATTGGCACCAGCGGCGCCGAAATTGGTGGCGCGTTCGGCGGCGAGAAAGAAACAGGCGGCGGTCGCGAGAGTGGCTCCGATTCCTGGAAGCAGTACATGCGCCGTTCCACGGCGACAATCAACTACGGCACCGCGCTGCCGCTGGCGCAGGGGATTAAGTTTGGGGAGTAGCTATCGCTACGTGACAGCTGAGTCGCGTCATCTCTCCAATTCCCCGCAACTCATTCATGCCCGGGCAACGGAGAGCGTAATCTGCGGCAAGCGGTAACTTATTGCCTGAAACCTTGCCGCAGCACAAGACCCAGGCTAGACTGGTGAAGGTGGTAGGTCAAGGAGATTTAGCACCATAAATCTCCGACTGCAGCCTCTCTCAAATTAGCGAAGATCATTCAGCAAAGAGCAGCCTAATCCATCGCCACAATGTAGCCGGACTTCATGCTCAAGGGGCGTGAGTTCCGGCTTTTTTGTGTCGATTGTTTAACAGGAACTAATCCAGAATGAAATTTTACTACGCTATTCGAAACAGAGCAGCGAACTCTCATTGTAAATCATTTGTTCTGTCCATTGGGTTTTGGTTGGCCTTGATAACGATTGCTCGTGCCGAACCGAGCCTCAATATATTGATAATGTCAGGTGAAGCTTCCCCCGATGGGAACGGTACTTTTGGATCGGCCACGCATCACGCGACTTTTTACAAGCCTCAAATCAACGAGGCTGGACAAGTAGCTTTCATGGCCCAGATGGTAGGCACCAGTGGAGGCCCTGTCGATGACTTAGGATTGTTCCTCATTGATGGCGCACAACTCAAGTTGGCCGCTCGCAAGGGTGATGCTGTTCCCGAGAGCAATGGTCAGTATGAAAGATTTGGCTTTTCTACTTCAACCTTTTTTCCAGCCGATTTCACTTTGAATACCAACGGTGAGATCGCGTTTGGTGCCAGCTTGTCGACAACCGACGGTGGAGCAACCGACAACCAAGGAGCCTATTTTTGGGATGGAGAAAGCCTAGCTCCCATAGCTCGAAAAGGCCAAGCCGCTCCTGGTGGTGATGGAATTATCAGTGACCTACAAGCGCCACTTTTCAACGACGCTGGTCAATCAGTGATTCTGACGGATATCACGGACTCAAGCTCGTCGTCTTCAGACGGCATGGCAATCTTTCGTGGCGAGAGTGGCATACTGAGGCAAATCGCAAGATCAGGCCAAGCTGCCCCCGATGGAAATGGGACTCTCTCTACGCTCAGTACGCCAGTTTTAGACAATGCTGGCAATGTAGTATTTACTGCAAGGCATCTGGACACGATTAGTACCCCTAACGATCAGCTTGCGATCTACCGCGGTGGTCATGAGGTAGGGTTGACTCAAATCGTTCGAGGGGGACAATCTGCTCCTGGTGGTTCTGAGAATTTCGAAAACGTTACCCGACCTGTGGTAAACGACCTCGGTCAAACGGCGTTTATTGCCGGCTACCCCAACAATATGGTAGGGCACTTTTCTGATAACCGACTTATTCTGAATGATGGCACGACTAACACTGAAATAGCCCGATCACAGCAAATTTTCCTCGGTCCAGCTGGTAGTGTACGATTCTACAGCTTCGGTAAAACAGTCTTCAATAACGCAGGAGAGATCGGCTTTTCTGCAACCCTGGACTCTCCCACGGCATTGGCAGGCATCTTCAAGGGAGACGAAACGGGCCTGACTACCGTTGCAATTGATGGACAGAGCGTGCCTGAAGGCAACGGTGCATTCCGGTTTTTTGGCGGTTTCGACTTCAACGACAATGGCCAAGCAGTTTTCCAAGCCTCTTTACGAGATACTTTTCCAAGTAACGTGAACGATAGGGGTATCTATTTTTACGACGACGACTTGGGTCAGGTAACAATCGCGCGCGAGGGCGATCCTTTCATGGGTAGTACCCTCGCTCTCAGTGACAACTCTCACGTAAGTTTGAACAACCAGGGGCAGGTTACTTTTGCCTTTCAACTTGCAGATGGCCGAGAGGGCATCGCACTGTGGTCGCTTAAAGCAGGCGTTCCCGAACCGTATACTGCAATCCTGGCTATTCTTGCGATTCCTGTTGTAATTTCACGACGGAGCCGCTTACTTCTGAATTAGACTCCTCTGAGTAACTAAGTCTTAACGGTGTGCCTCTTATCTATTGATACCTGCGCACTGAAGTTTACATGCTCATTCTTAAAAGGCCTGCAATCACAGAGCCTAAGTTGCTAGCACGTCGCTTTCGTCGCGCATATCTCAATAAGTTACTGGAAGCAGTACATGCGCCGCTCCACGGCGACGATCAACTACGGCACCGCGATGCCGCTGGCGCAGGGGATTAAGTTTGGGGAGGATTGATTAAGTAGCTCGGCCATCGGAGGCTGTCAGTTGCACATGAGTCCCTAATTCCCATGCCTTTGGGTTGGGTAGCCCCGACACTTCTTCCGCAATAAGCTTTGCTGCTTCTATCGCTCTGTCGGAAATGTGTCGGGGTCGCTTGCGACAAGAGGCTTAGAATGGTGGCATTCATTAGGCGGAAGACCTCTTGTGCTGCGCACACCGACACCTCTCCCTTGCACTCTTTGCGAGGTGGCCAAGCAAAATGAGGAGAAAGCGTCGGTGCTACCCAATTCTGGGACTTGCGTGTAATCGACAGGTAGAGCACTGATCTACTGTTGGTTGGCCTTCCCAGCGAACCTGTGGGCTCTTCCGGGGTTCCTTTCTGGCAGGGCCCGCTAAGCCGCGAGCGGCTATCTTGGTGGCTCGCCTTCAATTCCAGAGCTTTTCCAACTAAAACAGTAGATCGCCCGGATGAATGTCATTCCGAAAAGAGTCGAACGACTGAGGAATCTGGCTTGGACTCTAGTTCGCTTTGCACACCGAATAGAACTCCTATCCTGATTTCTCGGTCGCTAAAGCTCGGCCGGAATGACGAGTCAGGTGACCAACCAGTTCTCCAACTTTTGCTCCACCTATGAAAACTATCCAAATCTACGATACGACACTTCGCGATGGTGCCCAGGGCGAGGGGGTGAGCTTTTCGCTCGAAGACAAGGTGCTTATCGCGCGAAAGCTCGACAAACTCGGGTTCGATTTCATCGAAGGGGGCTACCCGCTCTCAAACCCCAAGGATGCGGAGTTTTTTCAACGCCTGCACGAGAAGCCGTTGGAGAATAACGCGAAGCTTTGCGCATTCGGCATGACACGCCGGAAAGGCGTAGTAGCGAAGGACGATCCTGGCATGATCGCCCTGATCAAAGCGGAAACACCAGTCGTCACGATCGTTGGCAAAACGTCCGACTTTCATGCGAAAGAAGTCCTTGGAGTATCGCTGGAAGAAAACCTCGCCATGATCCGCGATACGGTTGAGTTCTTCGTCAGTGAGGGCAAAGAAGTCATCTACGATGCTGAGCACTTCTTCGACGGCTGGAAAGCGAATGCCGATTACGCGCCGCAAACGATCAAAGCGGCAGCCGAAGCGGGTGCGTCGATCATTGTGATGTGCGACACCAACGGTGGCAGCCTGCCCGAGGAAATCGCCCAAATCACCAAGGAAGCTTCCTCAGCGGTAGACATCCCACTGGGTATTCACACGCATAACGATAGCGAACTGGCTGTAGCGAATTCGCTCTCAGCGATCGATGCCGGCGCTACGCACGTACAAGGCACAATCAACGGCTTGGGCGAGCGATGTGGCAACGCAGACTTAATTTCCGTCGTCGCGAATCTGGCTCTCAAGAAACAAGGCTATCAAGTGCTTGGAGGCGACGGTTCCAATTCCGGAGGGGGCGCCGAACGCCTCACGGAGCTGTCGCGTTACGTGTATGAAATCGCCAATATGCTGCCTCGCAACGGGCAACCGTTCGTGGGGCAAAGTGCTTTCGCCCACAAAGGCGGCATGCACGTTCATGCCGTTGCCAAGGCAGCACACAGCTACGAGCACATCGACCCGACTGAGGTGGGCAACGAGCGTCGCATCCTGGTCAGCGAACTGTCCGGCCGCTCCAACATCCTGGCTCTCGCGACGAAACTAGAACTCGATAAAGACAAAGACCTCATGGGCCGCGTGCTCAAGGAAGTCGTTGAGTTGGAGAATCAAGGCTACCAGTTCGAAGCGGCCGAGGCGTCGTTCGAAATCTTACTCAAGAAGCTGGCCGGCACGTTCCAACCGCACTTCGAGCTAATCAAGTACCACATCGATGTCGATCGCTTACCCGATGGCACGCCAATCACTGAAGCAACCGTCAAGCTGCAAGTAGGCGAGGAAGTCCGCCATGAAGTGGCCGAGGGCGATGGCCCGGTGAACGCCTTGGACGGAGCATTGCGAAAAGCCTTAGCAGGGCACTTCCCCGAGCTAGCAAAGATGCACTTAGTCGATTACAAAGTGCGCGTCATCAACAGCGAAGCCGCCACCGCCGCCAGCGTGCGCGTGGTGATCGAAAGCCGCGACGAAATCGAGTCCTGGGGCACCGTGGGCGTTCACGAGAACGTGATCGAAGCCAGCTGGATGGCGCTGGTGGATTCGCTTGAGTACAAGCTTTGCAGGAGTGAGAGTTGAGAGACTAGGGTCGAGAGCCTCGGGGAAAATTACGTTAACCGTCGACCTTGGTCGCCGTGTGGTTTGCACGGCCTGCAACGGTTACCTCCCAACCCCTCGCCAATCACTCGAAATCCTGCCGACAGAGGCTATTTCCCGTTTGAACAAGAAACTTCCAAAGTAAAACAACTAGCGCCCAATAGCCAACAACCCACAATGACTGACTTTCAAGCACTCCCCTCGCAGTACGACCATAGCGCCGCTCAAGAGAAGTGGTACGCCTATTGGGAAAAGCAAGAATACTTCCAGGCCGATCCGCAGAAGGTACTCTCCGGCGAGAAGCAGCCTTTCTCGGTAGTCATCCCGCCCCCCAACGTGACCGGGGCGTTGCATCTGGGGCATGCCCTCAACAACACCTTGCAAGACATTCTCGTGCGGCGAAAACGCATGCAGGGGTTTGAAGTGCTTTGGCAACCGGGCACCGATCACGCGGGCATCGCCACGCAGGCGGTTGTGGAGCGGCGACTGGCGGAAGAGGAGAAGAATGAAAAAGGAGAACCGCTCACGCGGCACGATCTGGGGCGTGAGGGGCTAGTTGATCGTATTTGGAAGTGGAAAGAGCAGTACGAGAAACGCATTCTTGGGCAGCTCAAGCAACTGGGCGCCAGTTGCGATTGGTCGCGCACGCGGTTTACGCTCGACGACCAGTGCGCCCGTGCCGTGCGCGAAACGTTTTTCAAGCTGTTTGCTGATGGCAAAATTTATCGTGGCAAACGTCTGGTGAACTGGGACCCGTTCCTGCAAACGGCGGTGAGCGACGACGAGGTTTATCACACCCAGATCAAAGGCCACTTCTGGCATTTTCGTTATCCTGTGGTTGATCCGAAACCGGGCGAGCCGACGCATGTCACTATTGCGACGACGCGTCCCGAGACGATGCTCGGCGATACGGCAGTCGCGGTGCATCCCGATCCGGCCAAGCAGCTCGACAAGGTGGAAGCAGAACTCAAAGAAAAGCTCGCAGCAGCCAATGATAAAGACAAACCAGCGATTGAAGCCCAAATCGAAGCAATCGCCGAGCGTCGCAAGAACAAGCTGCCTGAACTCGAAACCCTGCGCGACATGGCCCAGCGTGGCGTGAAGTTGAAATTGCCACTGACGGATCGTGAAATTCCCTTGATTACCGACGTGTGGGCGAAGCCAGAACTTGGCTCTGGCTGCGTGAAAATCACGCCAGCGCACGATGCGAACGACTACGAAGTATGGCAACGCAACGAGCACATCGGCACGCTCAACATCATGAACGCTGATGGTACTTTGGCTAGCTCCGTGCCGGGGCCATTCCAGGGGCTGACGATGAGAAAGGCTCGAGCTGCCGTCCTAGAAGCACTTGCCGAAGGAGGCTTCCACGACCCAGAGACCGACGTTGAAGACCGAGAAATCGACCTCGCCCACAGCGATAGAAGCAAGACGCCCATCGAACCGTACTTGGCGGACCAGTGGTTCGTGAAAATGGACGAGCTAGCGCAGTCCGCCATGGATGCCGTCAGCGATGGCAAAGTGAAAATCATCCCCGAACGTTATGGCAAGAGTTATCTCGACTGGCTCAGCGAGAAACGCGACTGGCCCATCGGGCGGCAACTGTGGTGGGGGCATCGGGTTCCAGTTTGGTCAAAGAGTTTTGCCGGCATAGATGCAAGAGATGCAATTGTTGCCAAAGTTGGTCAGGTCGATGATGCGATCGGAAGCGGTGATGGCACGGAGTTCACAATGAGCCATGATCCTGATGGCGCTAATGGGGTCGCGTACCTTTGCTTGCGGGAACCGAATCCCTTAGGGGAAGAAGCTGCCAAAAAACTTGGCTTCGTCCAAGAAGAAGACGTCCTCGACACTTGGTTCTCCAGCGCTCTCTGGCCCTTCTCTACGCTCGGTTGGCCGGATGACACCGATGCCCTTAAAGCGTTCTATCCCACAAGCACGCTGAGCACGTCGCGCGACATTATCACGCTGTGGGTAGCGCGGATGGTGTTGATGGGTGAATACCTGAATCCAAATAACGAAGAGGGGGGCGGAGTGCCGTTCCCTGAGGTGTATATCCACCCGAAGGTGCTGGATGGCTACGGGGAGACGATGTCCAAATCCAAGGGCAATGGCGTCGACCCGTTGGATGTCATCGAGAAGTTTGGGGCCGATGCACTACGGTTTGGTATTGCGTACCTCACGACCGAAACGCAGGACGTGCGGATGCCGGTGGAGTTTGAGTGCCCGCACTGCCAGGGGAACTTTAAGCAAACCAAGAAGAACCGCACCCTGCCGGTCGTTGAATGCGAGAAATGCAAGAAGCCGTTTAGCACCCAATGGGCGCAAACGGACGAAGAGAAGGCTCATAAGCGTGGGGCGGTTACCAGCGAGCGGTTCGAGCTGGGCCGCAACTTCTGCAACAAGCTGTGGAATGCTTCGCGTTTCGCACTGATTAACCTCGGCGATGAGGAGCTCGGCAAGTATACGTCTGCTTCAGTTCCAGACGATCAGTTGCTGTTGGAAGATCGCTGGTTGCTCTCGCGCCTAGCAACGGTGACGCAACAAGTGGATAACCACCTAGCAGCCTACCGCTTTGCCGATGCGGCACGGGCGTTGTACGACTTTGCCTGGGACGAGTTCTGCAGCTTCTACCTGGAAATGACCAAGGCGCGATTCAGCGTGCCTGAGCAACGGCCTGTGGCGCAGCGCGTGTTGGCGTACGTGCTTGATTCGCTGCTGCGATTGCTGCACCCAATGATTCCTTTTGTGACCGAGGAGGTTTGGCAGCTGCTGGGTGAAGTAGCTCCGACGCGGGGACTGACAGATAGTGATCTAGCGCAAGAAACTTCCGAAAGCGTTTGTGTGGCGAGTTGGCCCGAAGCTGACACCGCGCGGATCGATACGAAAATCGAAGAGCAGTTTTCTGACTTTCAAGCAGTGCTGGGAGCCATTCGCGAAATTCGCACGCGGCAAAATGTGCCGCAGAAGGAAGCGATTGAATTCAGCGTGAAGTGCGATGCAGAGCGTGCCGCTCGCTTACAGTCGATGCAACCTTACTTCGTACAGATGGCCCGCGCGACTTCTACTGAACTTGGCCCAGGTGCCACTCCACCGGAAACTTCCGCCAGTGTCGCCCTCTCTGACAAGCAGGCAGGCGTTCAGGTTTACGTGGACGTCAGTGCGTTCATCGATGTCGAAGCGGAGAAAGTGCGACTTTCAGGCGAACGAGACAAACTGGCGAAGTTCGTGAGTAGCCTCTCCGGCAAGCTCAATAACGAGAACTTCGTAAGCCGCGCCCCAGCCGATGTGGTCCAGCAGCAGCGTGAAAAGCTGGCCGAAGTGGAACAGCAATTGGCCGCGGTCGAGAGTTCGTTGGCGAAACTGTAGTCCAAGAAACCAACCCTTTTACCACGAAGGACGCAAAGGTCACAAAAAAAAACATTGGTTCCACATAGCGTTTTTTTAGCTAGATTTCTCTTCGTGTTCTTTGTGCTCTTTGTGGTTGTTGAGAAATATGGTTTGAAAATCGCAGCAAGGACCATCACCGAGCAAGCTCGGCAGCTAATTCTTGATTTGGCCCCTAGTGAGCGGTTATCCTGTAGGGGTCGCTTATTCGCCTTCTCTTCAAGCTCTGAGATTCTCATGCGCTCGTTTCATCTCTTCTCCGTTCTCTGCTGCCTGCTCTTGTTTGCCTCCTCGTCCCACGCTCGCACGTGGAGCGACAAGAGTGGCAAACACAAGATCGAGGCGGAGTTTGTCGAGGCGACTGGCGGAAACGCGAAACTCAAGAAGCCCGACGGTAAAGTCATTACCATACCTCTGGCGAAACTCAGCAAGGACGATCAGCGGCATATTCGCGACATCGTGAAGGGACAGGCTAGTGGAAGCTCTGGCGGCGGGACAAACTCCAGTGATAAAGGCCGCGGCAATGGCAGCACGTTTAACTACAGCGAGCGAACGCGCGATGGCAATACAATCATCGAGCGCAGCTTTTCCCACAGCACAGGCAACGCAGCGAAAGCGGACAAACCCAAACGTCGCACCTGGACCGATGCCACGGGCAAGCACAATATCGAGGCGACGTTCATGGAGTTGGTCGACGACAAGGTGCGTTTGCGTCGCGAAGATGGCAAGGTGCTATTGTTGCCCCTCAATAAGCTGAGTGAGAAAGATCAGGAGGCAGCCAAACGTCTGGCCAGTGGTATTGCGCCCAACAGTTCCGACCCAAACGATCCGTTCGGCGATGCGTCGATCGATAGCACCTATGGAAGCGGCGCCCCCAAGCGCGAGGAGGGGGTTTACCTACCCGGCGACATCGTCGAGGCGACCTCCTTCGGCGAGATCAAACGGGGCACCGTCACAGGAGTGGATGATCGTTTGCTGACGATACTATTCGATGGCGAATCGGACACAGATCGAGTATTCATTCGCAGTGGAAAGATCCGGATGATCAAGGCAAACCCCAACGCGGTCGCCCGGGGTGCCAGCGGGAACGCACTCTCAGGCGCCGACTATTCAGGTGTTGAGCAAGTCATGCTCGGCACACACTCACCGGGAGCGTTCACTCCTGATCCTTTGGTAGCCACCAAGACACGATTGCGTGCGCTTCGCGTAGGCCCGAAGCGGGGCTTCTTTGAAGACCTGGAGAGTTTCGCCATTTCACCCAACGGCAGGTTTGCTCTGCTGGCCCACTCGGGTGGTGCGGATCCCAGCTCGGAGGAGTCACGCCTGGAACTATGCGATCTCACGACGGGCAAAGTACGGCAAATTGATGACGTACCCAAGGGCCTGAAGTCGGCAGCGATATCGCCGTCCGGGCTCCGCATTGCTGCCACCAGTGGCAAAGCCCATCACGATAGCGAGACTTTGGACATCTACAACGTCGGCCCCAACGGACTGCAACATTCCCTGAGTTGGAAACCCTTTAAGGACGCGTTCTTCAAAGATGTCAAAGGGCTCACATGGCTTGGCGACTCCCGGCTCGCAACCGTCGGCATGAAGAATATCACTATCTGGGACGTTGAAACGGCACAGGCCATCTACACGTTGGAGCTCAACGGCCTGAGTTGCGGGGTGGTGAGCCCCGGGATGAAGCAATTGGCGCTGGCCGATTCCAAAGCAATCAATGTCCTGGATGCCGCCACGGGCGAACCCTTGCAGCAGGTCGCCCTCCCACAGGGCCGCAGGCACCAAGCCATCGCCTTCGATCCGTCCGGCAAGCTGCTCGCAGGCACCGACGGCAGCCAAGTCGATCTCATCAACCTAGAGACAGGCGAGTTGTTCGATACGCTCTACCTGCCTAGCAGCGGAAGCACGATCTCGTGGGCCGACTCTGAACACCTGCTGGTGGGCGGATCGAGCTTGGTGCATGTGCCCAGCCAAATGGTCATCTGGAATTACAAACACAACGCAAACAAGACTACCAGTGCCGCGGGCATCAATTGGTACTTGCTCGATTCAGGGGGTGCGCGCGTGCTGCTGCCGCTGCGTTTGCCACATGCCGGGGTGAAGAGCATTTCCGACTCAGAAGTGGTCCTTCGCTCGGGCGACGCGATCGCACTGGAATTCGAGCTCATGAGCAATCTCGCACGCGGCGGCAAGAGCATTCTCGACGAAGCGAAGAAAAGTCTCACCACGCATTTGGAAGCTGCCGGCTACGTGATCGCAGAGAACGCGCCAGCAGTACTCGTCGTTCGCGCGGAGACGGGCGAGCAGCGCGAGATGCAGTACCAGGAGTTCGGCTTTCGTCGGGGCGCGCCAGATAAAGTGTCTGTGCCGGAGCGGATCTACACGCTGGAATTACAAATCGACGGCAAGACCGTCTGGACACGCAAACGCACCCAAGGTCCCCCGCATATGCTGCACATGAATAAAGGGGAAAGCACCCAACAAGCCGTAGCCCGGGCCATGGAACCCTCAGCCGGGTACTTCGGCACCGGCATCCCCAGTCGCATCCTCCCGGCGGAGAAGATGGAGCAGCGGCAATCGGAGATTACTTCGAGCGGGATCCGGTAATGGGTAAGTGAGTCGGCACGTCGTCAATTCAGCAAGCGTGGCGAATAAGTTACCCCGAAGCGGTACTCAGCTTCAAACCTTCCTCGGGACCCAAACATCTTCTCTCCGGGGAGCATTCCCCCTGCGTATTGGTCGCAAATCCCACAGAATTCTCGCAATATCTCGATTCTTGCGGCGAATTACTCGCAAGCAACGGGCGAATTCTGGGGTAGAATTTGCCTTGGACGTTGTTCACTGGAGTGTCTTTCCTAATTCCGCTCGGCCTTTGAGGATTGCCTACCATGCTTGATACCATCTTTCTGATCACTGCTCTTGTGGGCGGAACTGTCATGCTTTGCCAGTTTGCGCTGACTGTGATGGGTTTGGCGGGGGACGAAGTGGATGGGGCGGGCGACTTCTCTGCCGACGCAGACTTCGATGGTGATGTCAGCGGCGACATTGGCGGTGCAGACGGCGGTGATGTTGCCTCTGGAGACGGCGTAGAGGGCGACCACCAAAGTCACTGGTCTGAGGCCGACGATCCGGATGTCTCGCATCCTGATAGCTCGGGCATGTTTAAGATCGTATCGTTCCGGACGATGGTCGCTGCAATCGCTTTTTTCGGCATGACCGGCGCCGCGGCGCGTTCGGCTGAGATTGGCAACGCACCTTCCGTTCTCATCGCACTGGCGGGCGGTTTTGCCGCCATGTATGGCACTTATTACCTGATGCAGTCGATCACGAAGCTCGATAGCTCAGGCAACGAGGACATCACCAACGCCATAGGCCAAGCGGCCACGGTTTATGTGCCAATTCCGGCCGCCCAGGGCGGTATGGGTAAGGTACAGTTATCCATGCAAAACCGGATTGTGGAGTTCAAGGCAGTTACCGCCGAAGACGACCCACTGAAAACCGGCGAAGCGGTCGTAGTGGTTGCCGTCACGAGTGGCGACACTCTGGAAGTTCGCCGTGCTGAGAGCATGGCTGCTGTTTGACTTGGATGTCACTTCGAGACGACAAGTAGGGTCCGCTGTGCGGACCAATACTCTACCAATAATGGTCCGCACAGCGGACCCTACAGATCACTCTTACTTGGAGAGATTGCACAATGAACCTCCCTATCCAAATGAATTCGCTACTGCTAGCCGACTTTTTCGGAATTCCCACGCCTGTTCTCGTCGTTGGAATTATTGTCGCCACGGCAATCCTGCTGCTTTCGTTCGTAATCTTGCTCGTCAAGAACTACAAACGTTGCTCCAGCAACCAAGTGCTAGTGATCTTCGGTAAGACGACCAAAGGGCAGGCTGCAAAGACTGTCCACGGTGGTGCCGCATTTATCTGGCCGTTGATCCAGGACTATCGCTACCTGAGCTTGGAACCGATTCAGATCGAAATTCCGCTGCGGGGTGCTCTGTCGATTGAGAACATTCGTGTGAATGTGCCCAGTGTGTTTACTGTTGCAATTGGCACGCAGCCGGACGTAATGACCAACGCAGCTATTCGATTGCTGGATCTATCCACTCAGGAGATTCGTCAGCAGGCTGAGGAAATCATCTTCGGTCAATTGCGACAAGTGGTCGCTTCGATGGGCATTGAGGATATCAACCGCGACCGCGACGCGTTCCTGCAGCACATTCAAAGCTCGGTGGAAGTGGAGCTCACGAAGATTGGCCTGGTGCTGATCAACGTGAACATCACGGATATTACCGACGAGAGCGGCTACATCGACGCCATCGGGCAGAAGGCTGCCTCGCAAGCGATTCAGCAGGCCCGCGGTGATGTGGCCGACCAAGAGCGGATGGGTGAAATTCGCGTTGCGGAAGCCGAACGTGAGCGCGTCGTTGAAGTGGCCAATGCCACCAGAACTCGAGAAATCGGCACACGACTAGCTTCCCGAGAGCAAGCGGTTCGAATCGCGGAGCTCGAAAAGGAACAAATCGTTGGTGAGCAACAGGCCGCCTTCCAGCGTGAAATGCAGGTCAAAGAGGCCGAGCAGGCGATGCGTATTTCTGTAGCCGATGCCAATGCGAAAGCGGTCGACGGCGAAAACATAGCCGAAGCCAGAATTGCCGCTTCGCAAGCCACCCTACTTGTCGAGCGTGCCGAAGCCTACGAGAAGGGTGAAGCTCGTAAACGTGAAGCGGAAGCGTCGGTTATCGAAATCCAAAACCGTGCGATGGCCAAGGCCGCTTTGGCGGACGCAGAGCGTATCGAAGCGGAGCAACGTGCGAAGGTGGAAGCACCGGCGAAGGCTTTAAGAGCTAAAATTCTTGTCGATGCGGAAGCCGAAGCCGGTAAACGCCAATTAGAGGCAGAGGGCCAAGCGAAGGCAATCTACGCTAAGCTGGAAGCGGAAGCCCGCGGCCAGTACGAAATCCTCGCTAAGAAGGGCGAAGGCCTCAAGCAAATCGTCGAAGCGTGTGGTGGTGCCAAGGAAGCGTTCCAGTTGATGATGCTCGAGCATCTCGACAGCTTGGCTGAGAGCAGCGCGAAGGCAATCAGCAATATCAAGTTCGATAAGGTGGTCGTGTGGGAAAATGGCGGCAAGGACGGCCGCAGCAATACCGGCGACTTCCTGAACAAAATGGCCGGCACGTTGCCCCCAATGATGCAAGTCATGAAAGACATCGGCGGGATCGAGATTCCTGAAAGTCTCGCCAAGCTGGCCGGCGAAGAGTCGCCCGCTACCAGCGATCGCGTGCTAAAAGCGGACAGCAATGGATCGCCCGCTTCGGAAGTACCGGGGAGCGAGAACCCTGTGCAAGAAGTCTAGTCGGTTCCCCACAATGTCATTCCGATAGGAGTCGAACGACTGAGGAATCCGGCTTGGGCTTCGGCAAAACCTAATTCAAGCCGGATTCCTCCGCCGCGGAGACGGCTGTCGGAATGACATGTTTGTGGGCTCTTCTCTTGTTGCCCACTGCACTGCTGCGACGTCGTTCGGCTATAATGAAGGGGCAGTATCCGACACACATTCGCAACATCAAGGACACCCTCCCATGCCCGTCGCCATGGAACTTGCTCGCATTATCATTAGCGAGATCAACCCCGAGCAAGTCATCTACCTTCGCGAGATCGACGGCGAGCGGACATTCCCGATCCTGATCGGCGTGTTCGAAGCTACGAGCATCGATCGCCGCGTAAAGCAAGTAGAAAGCGCTCGCCCGCTAACACACGACCTGCTAGTCGGCACGGTCGAAGCGATGGGCGGCGAGTTTCAAGATGTCGTAATCAGCGAACTGAAAGAGCACACTTACTACGCAGTGTTGCGCATCCGTCACGAAGGGGAGCTCATGGAGATCGATGCCCGCCCCAGCGATGCCATAGCCGTGGCCGTGACGTGCGATCCGCCGTTGCCGATCTATGTGAGCGAAGATGTGCTCCACGATGTGATTGGAGAGTGATATGAGAAGGTGGAGAGGCAAGAGGGGAAAGGCAAGTTTTGAGTGACTAATTATTTTCCGCGGAGCTACGCCTCCAACGGAAGTTCCTAACGAAATTAACCAGACGAGAGATCAATGGGCGTTTTCACTGTGCCGATCAAGTTGAAAAACTGGCAGAATCGCTACTTGCCTAAAGAAAAACAAGGCAAAGATGTTGAGTGTGATGCCCTCGTTGATTCCGGTGCAATTGATTTGTGCCTTCCCGTTGAGATCGTCGAGCAGCTCAAGTTAGAGCAATTGGACACTGTCGATGTAGTGACCGCCGATGGAGCGGAACACCACTTGAGATACGTTGGCATGGTTGAGGTAGAGGTCAAGGGTCGCACGTCTCGCGTTCAGGCAATCGAACTTCCACGTGGGTCACAACCACTTCTCGGAGCGGTACCTCTTGAGCACATGGATTGGCACATCTCGCCCAACGAACAAAAATTATTGCCGAATCCGAAATCGCCCGATAAGCCGCTGTTGCCGTTGGTGGGTTTGCGGCATCCGAGGCGATGAGGCTGATTAGGCACTTCTACCCGGCTGCTTAAGACTGTCGCCTCAGGCATGTTACTAACGGCTGACCACCTAGCAGATCACATCGGCAAACGCCGCTTCGAGCGCCTTGAGTCCCGCTTCGCCCTTGGCCGCATTGACTACTACGTTGACGCGCACTTCGCTGGTGTTGATCATCTCGACATTGATACCGGCGTCGTCGAGCGCCTTGAACATTCGCACGCCCACGCCCACGTGTGTGCGAACTCCAATGCCGAAGACACTGAGAATGGCGATCTCTTTTTCGCTACCGACCGGGCCGCAACCGTGCTGCTTGGCAGTTGCTGAAGCAACCTCGACCGCTTTCTGGACCGACTCGCTGGGAACCGTAAAGCTGATGTTCGCCAACCCGTCGCGGCCGGTGCCTTGTACGATCATGTCCACCAGCAACGACTCCGCGGCAATGGCTTCGAATACCCTAGCAGCGATGCCCGGGGCGTCGGGCACACGAGTGATGGTGACGCGGCCCTGGGTAGCATCGAGCTGCACGTCCTCGATCGTAAGATCTTCCATGCGACGAAGGCGCGATACGATATCAACAGCATCAGCCTTTTCCGATGGCTCAACCGTGTTCCCATTGGCCGAAGAGGGTTCGGGAGCCTTATCGAGCTGGAATTCACTATGCACCGCACGAAGGGCGTCGAGCCCCTGAGTGCGTTCGACCAATGCTGAAATCTTTATTTGGCTGGTGGTGATCGCCTTAATATTAATTTCTGCATCGGCCAGCGCCCGAAACATGCGATCGGCCACGCCCGTTTGTGTGGCCATTCCCAATCCTACGACGGACACCTTCGATAGATTGGCTTCGTGAGAAACTTCAGCACCGGGAAACGCTTCCGCAAACTCTTTCGCCGCTTTCAAGGTTGCCGGGAGTTCTCCCTCAAGAACCGTAAAGGCGATGTCCGCGCGACCGTCGGTCCCTACGTCTTGAACGACCATATCGATCGCAATGCTTTCCTCAGCAATAGCGGCGATCAGCTGGTGCATCGCACCAGGGCGATCTGGAACGCCAGTCACGGTAATGCGAGCTTCGTCCTTGGTGAGAGCAGCACCGCTGACGGCGCGATCGGCATTCTCAGGGAGCGGACCTATGACTGTGCCCGGCTCGTCGCTAAAGCTGCCGCTATTGCGCACGTGGATCGGTACGGAGAATTTCTTGCCAAACTCAATGGAACGGCTATGCATGACACCGGCACCGAGACTGGCCATTTCCAACATTTCATCGTGGCTCACGCGTCCCATTTTTCGCGCCTGGGCTACCACGCGGGGGTCGGTTGTGAATACGCCATCGACATCAGTGTAAATTTCGCAGGCTTCCGCACCCAATACGGCGGCCAACGCGACAGCCGTGGTATCGCTGCCGCCACGACCGAGGGTAGTAATGTTCAGATCGTCGTCGATTCCCTGGAATCCCGCAGCAATGACAATTTTGCCCGCATCAAGGTGCTTCTGCATGCGCTCAGTCGAGATCGATTGGATGCGTGCCCGGGTGTGCGAGCTGTCAGTCTTAATGCCGATCTGCCCACCGGTGAGGCTCACCGCTTCGCTGCCCAGCTCATGAATAGCCATCGCCATGAGCGCAACACTCACTTGCTCGCCCGTGGAGAGGAGCATGTCCATCTCCCGCGCGGCGGGCCTATCGGTGATCTGTCCAGCAAGATCTACCAGCATATCGGTATTCTTGCCCATGGCGCTCACCACCATGACCACCTGGTGGCCCTGCTGCTGAGCACGCACCGCTTTGCGGGCCGCTTCGACAATTTTTTCGCTCGTGGCAACGCTCGTGCCACCGAATTTTTGAACAATGATGGGCATCTATTCACTTCTCTTTTGAACCGCCAAGGACGCTAAGAGCGCCAAGGCACGGGTGCAATCTCTTCAGAAAACCGTAGGGGTACTCGTTGAATTTAACTTCTCACCTCGATGACAAAACTGAATTTCTTTGCGTTCTTGGCGGTTCAATCCTTCCCGATAAACCGCTCCATAGCACGCCACCCCTCGTCGAAGGCCAATCCAGAGTTGGCCGCATTCGTATCGCCGTAAGAATCGAACTTGTCCGGCTGGATTCCTGTACCGGCCAGCGCGACAGGCACGTTGCCGTGGGTGTGGGTTTTGGTATTGAGAAACGTTGGGTGATCGGGCGAGATCATCACGCGCCAGTCGCCACCTGATTTCAGCTTCTCGACCAAGGGCCCGACGACGTGGGTATCGATCTCTTGGATAGCTTTGACCTTTTCCTCGCAATTGCCTTCGTGCGAGGCTTCGTCGGGAGCTTCGACGTGGACGCAAACAAGATCGTATTCGTCGAGAGCGTCAATCGCGTACTTCCCCTTCGCGGCATAGTCCGTGTCAAGATAACCAGTAGCGCCCGGCACATCGAGATTCTGCCAGTCGATGAGATTTGCCAGCCCACGCAACAAGTCAACGGCGGTGATCATCGCTCCACGCGGGCCGTAAGCCTCTGCGAAGGGTTGCAACTTGGGAGCAAGACCTATGCCCCACAGCCACACGTTGGTTGCGGGAAGCTGACCAGCAGCCACTCGTGCAGCATTGGCGGGATGGTTCTCGAAGACCTTACTCGAGGCTTCCATGAGTTCCACGAGTACGTCGCTGCCAGGGCCGCGGGGAAAGTCGTTCATGACGGACTTGTCGGTCAAGTCATGCGGCGGCGTGTGCTGCATGTCCATCGTGAACGGCGGGGCAAGCTTCTCCCCACGCCAAATGAGTAAATTTCGATAACTCACGCCGGGGATAAACTCCAGAGCGCCCGCATACTTATCGTCGGCGGCAACGACTTCTTGCAAGCTGGCCAATAACGCCGTGGCCGCATCGGTATCAATGTGATCGGCGGTGAAGTCACGCATCCTCTGATCTTCGACGGTGACCAAGTTGCAACGCACTGCCCAATCATTCGGGCCTAGCTCGATCCCCTGGGCAGCCGCCTCAATGGGCGCGCGGCCTGTGAAGTTCTTCAGCGGGTCGTAGCCCAACAGGCTCATGTTGCCCACTTCCGAGCCAGCGGGGAGCGAATGCGGCGTGTGACACGCACGAGCGATAACGCCTTCTGCGACCAACGCGTCCATAGCCGGCGTTTTGGCAGCTTCCAAGGGAGTTCTGCCATTGAGCGACTCTTGCGGCTCGTCAGCAGCACCGTCGGGGATGATGATTACGTATTTCATATCTTTAGCTTTCGAGACAAAACATTATCAACCACAAAGAACACGAAGGGCACAAAGAGCTCACAGGCAAATTTCACCGAACGCAGTAGGGTTACGTCAGGTCAGGCATCGATAGGGTCGAGCATCGCTTCATGATCATTGGAATTTTCTTAGTCCCTACACATGCATACAACCCGCTATTTCTTCGTGTCCTTTGTGCTCTTTGTGGTTCAATCTAGGGAAAACTACGTTAATCACGCACCCACATACGCACGGTTGGACCTTGACTAGCCTTCAGCTTGTTGATCTCTTCACATGCCTTTGCGGCAGCACCTTCTGTGGTTTCGTGGGTCATGATCACTAAAGGAATGACATCCTCGCCGGGTAGGGGTTCGTGCTGCAACACGGAGGCGATGGAAATATCCTCTGCCCCTAGGGCCGATGTGACTTGCGAGAGTACGCCCGGGTGATCTTCCACCGTAGCTCGCAAGTAGAACCTGCCGCGGGCGTTGGCGTAATCGCTAGAGGCGACCCTTGCTTGGCGGTCGGACCAGAGTTCAAGCGTCTTGAAGGTGAGCTCCGTGCGCCCCACAGCCGTGTCGATGAGGTCGGCCACCACGGCTGATGCGGTGGGCATCTGGCCTGCGCCGGGGCCATAGAACATCACGCGGCCGACGGCATCGCCATCGACTCGCACGGCGTTCATCGGCCCGCCGACTTCAGCCAGCGGGCTGCCGGCGCGTACAAGCGTGGGCGACACATGCAATTCCAAGCCGGCGTCCACGAGGTCGGCCACGGCGAGCAGCTTGATTTTATAGCCCATCTCTTCGGCGTAGCGCACATCGGCAAGGTCAAGCGTGTCAATTCCTGTGCGTGGGATATCCTTCCAATGCACGCGGGCGCCGAACGCCAAATGTGCCAGGATTGCCAGCTTTTGCGCTGCGTCCGATCCATCCACATCCATCGCAGGATCGGCCTCGGCATAGCCGAGTCGTTGGGCTTCAGGGAGAACTTCCTCGTAGCTGGCACCGTCCTCGTGCATCTTGCTGAGAATAAAATTGCTTGTGCCGTTGAGGATGCCGTGCAAGGAAGTGATTTGATTTGCCGAAAGGCATTGGCTCACGTTGGCGATGATGGGGATGCCGCCGGCAACCGACGCCTCGAACGCGATGGAGCGGCCCAATTCGCGTGCGCGGTCGAACAACTCAGCACCGTGCTCGGCGAGTAGCGCCTTATTCGCCGTGACAATGTCCTTACCGCTCTCGAGCAGCTTGAGCATGATCGTACGGGCTGGCTCCAAGCCGCCAATCAGCTGCGCAACGACCTTAATTTCTGGATCGGCGATGACTGCTTCGATATCGTCTGTCAGGGTGACCGACTCGGGCAGCTCACAATCGCGAGGTTTCGCTAGATCGCGCACCACGGCCTTTTCAAGCCAGAGAATCCGGCCCGCGTGGCGGGCAGTACGGTCGCCGTGATCGAGCAGGAGCCTTGCTACGCCGCTTCCGACGGTGCCGAGTCCAATGATGGCGACTTTGGTTTTTTCCATAGTGAGTCTGGGTATCTGCGGGCGATGCGGCTGAGTGGTAAGGACGACTGCCGCGCCACGATGGACTTTCCCGAGCAACGGCGAACCTACCATCGTAATTAGCCAGGAGTCGGAACGTCAACGCCCACGGTGGTTTGCGCTGCGAACTGAGGGCGATAGAATCGTGTCAAAGCTGCGTATCGCGGGCGGGACGCCTGCGGCTAACGCTTGATACTCCCCCCTTTCCACTTTCGCCTCTCAATCTCTCCAATATGCCACGCTACAACCCTGCAGAAATCGAGCCTCGCTGGCAACGCTATTGGGAGGAAAACGCGACATTTGCTCAGCAAGTGACCGCCAAGCCGGAAGGAGAGAAGCTCTACGCGTTGGACATGTTCCCCTATCCCAGCGGCGATGGGCTGCACGTGGGGCATCCTGAGGGCTATACGGCGACCGATATCGTCTGCCGAGCCGCGCGTATGCAGGGCAAAGCGGTGGTGCATCCGATGGGGTTCGACGCTTTCGGGCTGCCCGCTGAAGAGCATGCCATCAAGACCGGTGAGCATCCCCGGGTGCAGACCGAGCAGAATATCGATACGTTCCGCCGCCAGTTGAAGTCTTTGGGCTTCAGCTACGATTGGTCACGCGAGATCGCCACGACCGATGTGGACTACTTCCGCTGGACTCAGTGGATTTTCTTGCAAATCTTCGACACGTGGTTCGATCACGAGCAACAACGGGGCCGTCCTATTGCTGAGTTGGTGATTCCCGACGACGTGAAGGAACTAGGCGAAGACTTTGCGCGGCAATGGGTCGACGAACAACGCCTAGCTTACCAAAGCGACGCCCCGGTGAACTGGTGCCCTGCCCTGGGGACAGTGCTCGCCAATGAAGAAGTGATCGATGGCAAAAGTGAGCGCGGCGGGCATCCGGTGGAACGCCGCGCATTGCGTCAGTGGATGATGCGAATCACTGCCTATGGCGATCGTTTGGAGAACGACCTGGAAGACCTTGATTGGTCCCACGGCGTGAAGGCGCTCCAACGCAATTGGATTGGGCGTAGTACCGGTGCGGAAGTCGACTTCAAGATTGAGGGGCGAGAAGCGAGAGAAGCGGGAGCATTTCCAACGAAGCCTGGCCCTGACTTCATTCGTGTCTATACGACGCGACCCGATACACTCTACGGTGCGACTTACATGGTCATCGCGCCAGAGCATTCATTGGTCGAGGAACTCACGAAGCCTGAGAACGCCGAGGCAGTCACAGCCTACATTCAACAGGCGGGGATGAAGAGCGACCTCGACCGCACGGAGTTGGCCAAGGAAAAAACTGGCGTGTTCACCGGCAGCTACGCGCTGAATCCGGTCAATGGCGAGAAAGTGCCTATCTGGATTGCCGATTATGTGCTCGCCACGTACGGCACCGGGGCCATTATGGCCGTGCCGGCTCACGATGAGCGGGACTTTGAGTTCGCTCAGCAGTTCAATATCCCCATCAAGGCGGTCGTGAAACCGGCAGACGATGTTCCGGCCGAGGAAGCGGCGAAGATTCTCGCTGGCGAGCAAGTGTACGTGGCAGAAGGTGTCGCAATCAACTCGGGCGAATTCGACGGTCTCGAAACCGCCCAGTTCAAGGAAAAGATCACCGAGTCCCTAGCCGCTCGCGGCTTAGCAAAACAAGCCGTGAACTACAAACTCCGTGACTGGTTATTCAGTCGGCAAAGGTTCTGGGGAGAGCCATTCCCGATCTTGCACGAGCTTGACGACGCAGGAGACAAAACCGGCCACGTGATCAGTGTGCCTGAAGACCAATTGCCGGTAGACCTTCCGCACCTGGAAGACTTCAAGCCGCACGGTCGTGCGGAGCCGCCACTGGACAAAGCGCCTGACGAGTGGCTCTATCAAGAGATCGACGGCAAGCGTTACAAGCGCGAGACCAACACCATGCCCCAGTGGGCGGGTAGCTGCTGGTACTACTTGCGTTTCCTCGATCCCAAGAACGACCAAGCGCCGATCGATCCAGAAATCGAAAAAGCGTGGATGCCGGTTGATCTGTACATCGGCGGCGCAGAGCATGCCGTATTGCATTTGCTCTACGCACGTTTCTGGCACAAGGTACTCTACGATCGAGGAGTCGTAAGCACGCCCGAGCCGTTTCAGAAGTTGGTGAATCAGGGCATGATTCTCGGCGAGAATAACGAGAAGATGTCAAAAAGCCGCGGCAACGTCGTGAACCCTGACGATGTCGTGAGCGAATACGGCGCGGATTCGCTTAGGCTTTACGAAATGTTCATGGGCCCGCTCACCGATAGCAAGCCGTGGAACATGGAAGGCGTGAACGGTGTGTTCAACTTCCTAGGCCGGGCATGGCGGATGATTGTGGACGAGCGGGCTGAAGAGTTGCAACTCAGTGAGCAACTCACTGACGCAGAACCCACTGAAGAGCAGCTCAAGACCCTCCACAAGACCATCAAAGCCGTGAGCGAGGACATCACGAAGCTTTCGTTTAATACGGCGATCGCGCGGATGATGGAATTTGTGAACTTCTTCACGAAAGAAAAGACTCGACCACGGGCGTGCATCGAGCCGTTCGTACTGTTGCTCTCGCCATACGCGCCGCACCTATGTGAGGAATTGTGGTATTTGCTTGGCCACAAGGAAACGCTCGCCTATGAGCCTTGGCCACAGCATGACGAAAGCGTTTTGGTGGAGTCCACGGTGGAAATCCCCGTGCAGATTGGCGGCAAAGTCCGCGCAAAGATCAAGGTCGCCGCCGACGCCGATCGAGAAACCATTGAGGCCGCTGCCATGGCCGAACCCAAGGTGCAGGAATTCATCGCTGGAAAAAATATTGTGAAAACGGTGGTAGTACCGGGCCGGATGGTTAATATTGTGATCAAGAGCTAAGTACCTCACTCTTTTCTGCTATCGAATCAAGGAACTCTGGATATGCGTAACGTGGTCGCTGTGGTACTTGGCGGTGGGCAAGGCTCGCGACTGCGGCCGCTCACCGAGTTCCGTTCGAAACCTGCTGTGCCGCTGGCGGGTAAGTACCGATTGATCGACATACCGCTTTCCAATTGCATCAACAGCGGTCTGAACCGCGTGTATGTGCTAACGCAGTTCCTATCCGTGAGCTTGCATCGGCACATTCGCCGAACGTATCAGTTCGACAACTTCAGCGGTGGCTTTATCGATACGCTAGCTGCCCAACAGACCATGACCGAAGGAACCGACTGGTTCCAAGGCACCGCCGACGCAGTACGCAAGAACATGCGCTATCTGACACAGCCCGGCATCGAGCATGTGTTGATCCTCTCGGGCGATCAACTGTATCGGATGGACTTTGCCAAGATGCTGCAAACTCACAAAGACTCAGGCGCCGACGTGACCATCGCAGCGAAGCCGGTTCACGATCACGAAGCACAAGGCCTGGGTGTTATGAAAGTCGATGGGACGGGCCAAGTTACCGGTTTCGTGGAAAAGCCCCAGACGCCCGAAGAGATCGACCAAGTCCGCATGGATTCCGGCTGGATCGAGCAGCAAGGCATCCAAAGCCACGGTCGCGATTGCCTAGCCAGCATGGGCATCTACCTATTCAACCGCGATACGCTTATTCAAGCACTTGAGGAGACCGACCATACAGACTTTGGCAAAGAGGTCTTCCCTACTGCCATTGGTAAGCGAAAGGTCCAATTACACCCCTTCGATGGTTACTGGGAAGACATCGGCACCATCCGCTCCTTTTACGAAGCGAATCTCCAACTTTGTCATAAGGATCCGCCTTTCGACCTGACTAGCGCGCTGGCCCCTATCTATACGCGAGCTCGCTTCTTACCCCCAACACGTGTCGACGGTGCGTCAATCAGCAACAGTCTTATTGCAGATGGTTGCGTCATCGAGCCTGGCGCGAAGATTGAGAATAGCGTCATCGGCTTGCGTTGCCGGATTGGTCGCGATGTGGTCATTCGTAATTCCATCCTCATGGGTGCTGACTTGTACGAAACGCCTGAGCGATTGGCAGACAACAACGCCAACAACCTACCGCCGATTGGTATTGGCGATGGGGCGGTTATCGACAACGCCATTATCGACAAAAACTGTCGCATTGGGCGTGGTGCTCACCTGGTGAATCACAAGAATATCGACGAAGGTGAGGCAGACAAGCACTGTGCAATCCGCGACGGCATTCTGGTCGCCTACAAGGATGCGTCCTTCGAGGAAGGCTGGAGAGCCTAGGGCGGGTGTGGCGCGGGGTTTCCAAGTAGAATGGCATTTCATGCCATTACGACCAAGCGCCAGCGACCGAGAAACCCAGTTGAAACCCTGGGTTGATTGCCAATCTAGATTTGTTGGCTCGGAATGACACCCGAGTGGACTTGGCCGTTCTGCTGATGTGACCTCCACGACGGCTTGTCAGGAACGCTCAACCGGCGATACTAGAGTTTAGGCTTAACGTTTAAGATTCCGCCTTCGATATTTCCTTGCAACACCCCACTGCCATGAACTTTATCCGCCTCTCGCTGCTGGCATTTCTCTTTCCGATGGCTATTGCCTTATTCACGCCTACCGTGAGAGCCCAGGAAGATGATATTTATCTAAAAGTGGCTAGCCCCGAACCGCCACCTAAGGAAGTCCGGCGATATAAGAAGCATCCGTTGAAGTACTCGGACGGTTCTGTCCACTCGGAAAGCGACATCATAAAAATGTCCAATGACGAGCTCATCAACGATGGAAACTACACGGAATACTACCGCAACGGGAACAAGTTCTCTGAGGGTACTTTCTCGATGGGCATCCATAGCGGCAAGTGGACCTTTTGGCATGAGAATGGCGAGCTTTGCAAAAAAGTGGCGTTCAAGAAAGGCCAGCCAAATGGCAGCTGGGATGTTTTTGGCGAAGAGGGCAACCTCACGGCCAGAAAGTCGTATAAGAACGGCCTACGAGATGGTAAGTGGGCATATTACTTTCCTGGTGGAAAGCAACTGCGACTTGAGTTCGAAGTGAAAGAGGGCCAACCCTCTGGGCGGCGGGTTTCCTACTACAAGAATGGCCAAATGCGGCAAGAAAGCATCTACGTTGACGGAGAACTCAACGGCACAACCACCGAGTGGGATGAGTCGGGTCGTAAGCTGGTGGAAATTCAATTTAAGGATGGAAAACGCGACGGAACTATGACTTACTGGAATGAAAGTGGCGAGCCCACTACGCGCCAGTACGCAGCGGGCAAGCTCACACAGTAACGCTCCAGTAGTAACGCCGCAGCCCTTCACTATTGAACGCTTCAAAGACTCACTATGAAAAATTCCGACTCACTTCCGCTGGTTCACTCGGTCTATTTCACGCTTAAGGACTCTTCTGCTGAGAGTTGCGAAAAGTTTCGTGCCGCATGCAGAAAGTACCTTGCCGGCCATCCAGGCAGCGTGCATTTCAGCGCAGGCTATTTGGCGGATCAGTACGATCGACCCGTGAACGATCGCGAGTTTCATGTGGCGGTCGTCGGCGTGTTTGAGAATGCGGCTGCTCACGACGCCTATCAGGTTTCAGATCGCCACAATCAATTCCTGGCAGAGCAGGCTGAGAACTGGTCGCAGGTACGCGTTTTCGACGCTGTAGGCTAAGCATCTGCGGTGTCCTCATCTGGCTCAATCTGGGCCTTATAATCGCACCTATCCAGCCATGCGCTCACATGGTGCATTCGTCGGACGCGGTTCTCCCGCGACCCTTCTGAGTGAGGGCTCCGCTTAGGCTATACTTGAGTCCAGGCGGCCCAGCTCTCCCAAACCGCACAATCCTTTGAGCTGCTAATGTGGCTTCAGCGAAACACTTCTTTATGTCTCAAATCCCCACCTACAAACCTGAACACTTTATCAACCGCGAGTTGAGTTGGCTGGAATTCAATACGCGTGTGCTGGAAGAGGCGCAGGATGCTTCGAACCCGCTGCTCGACCGCCTAAAGTTCCTCGCGATCTTCAGTTCCAACTTAGATGAATTCTTCATGGTTCGCGTGGCCGGCTTACGCGAGCAGGCGTTTGGTGGGGTAGTAGCTCAAGACAAGACTCCCGACGACATGGCACCGATCGAGCAGCTACTGCAGATATCACAACGAACGAAGCAACTCATTAGCGATCAATGCGCTTGTTGGAATGAGGATATTTTACCTAGCTTGGCCAAAGAAGGAATTCGCATTCTTCAGGTCGATGAATTGAACAAGAAGCAGAGTAAGCTCGTTAGCGATTTCTTCCAGAAACGCGCTTTTCCCATCCTTACACCGATGGCGATCGACCCCAGCCACCCTAGCCCAAGGTTTCACAACCGGGGCGTCTACCTGGCCGCTTCGCTGCAGCGCGTGAGCGGCCTGGGACCGGCCGACCTGTCGGCGGTGGTTCAATTGCCCCAAGTTCTACCAAGGTTCGTGCCGGTGGGCGAGCCCGGGGAGACCACTTTTGTACTTTTGGAAGATGTGCTCGCTTCGAAATTGCCCGAGCTATTCGGCGGGTACAAGATCGCTCGCCACACGACATTCCGTATCACACGCGATATGGATGTCGACCTCCTAGACGAAGAAGGCGACGACATGTTGCGCGCCATTGAGACGAGGCTGCGTGAACGTCAGCATAGCGAGGCTGTCAGATTGGAAGTGGAAAAGGGAGTGGCGAGCAACTTGCTAGCCATGATCACCGGGCAGGAGAAGCTGCACCAGGACATTCCGGTCGAAGGGCAAATGTACGACGAGATTTACCCAGTCGATGCCCTGCTGGACATGACCAGCCTCTGGGAATTGGTACGCCTGCCCGGCAAAGCCGACCTTCGCGAAGCTCCTTTCGTAGCACGCATTCCGCTGGGCCTCCACCTGGGCGAAGATCTATTCGCTGAGATCGCCGATCACGATATTCTGCTGCATCATCCGTTCGATTCGTTCGATCCGGTAGTGCAATTCGTGCAACAGGCGGCCGACGATCCTCACGTTCTTGCGATTAAACAAACCTTGTATCGCACCAGTGGCGACAGCCCCATCGTGCGGGCGTTGATTCAGGCAGCTGAGAACGGGAAGCATGTGACAGCTTTGGTGGAACTGAAGGCTCGTTTCGACGAAGCGAACAACATTAGTTGGTCGAGAATCATGGAGCGAGCTGGCGTTCACGTGGTGTACGGCTTCATGGATCTGAAGACGCACAGCAAGCTCTCCATGGTCGTCCGCCAGGAGAACAACAAGGTGAGACGCTACGTGCACCTAAGCACCGGCAACTACAACCCTTCGACGGCCGCCCTCTACACGGACACGGGACTCTTTACTTCCGACAAGCTAATGGCAGACGATGCGACGGCGCTGTTCAATTTCCTAACTGGGTACTCGCAAGGGCACAAATGGGAGAAATTGGTCGTCGCACCGCAAAAGCTGCATCAGCGTACGCTGGAACTGATCGACGCCCAAGCCGAGCGGGCCCGCGAGGGAAAGTCGTCTCGTATTTTTGCCAAGCTCAACTCGCTGGTAGATCGACGGACCATCGAGGCGCTCTATCGGGCGAGCGAAGCGGGCACGCAGATCGATCTGGTTGTCCGTGGCATCTGTTCACTCCGGCCAGGACTACCGGGCATTTCAGAGAATATCCGTGTACGCAGCATCGTCGATCGCTTCCTGGAACACAGTCGTATCTTCGTGTTTGGAGAAGGCTCAAAAAGTGAAGTCTACATGACCAGCGCCGACTGGATGCCCAGGAACTTCGAGCGTCGCGTGGAAGTCATGTTCCCGATCGAAGACCCCCAACTATGCAAGCGAGTCATCGAAGAAATCATCCCCGCTTACTTGCGAGACAATTCCAAAGCACGAGAACTGATGCCCGATGGAAGCTACCAGCGCGCAAAGCCTAAGGGAAAAGAACCCGAGTACCGTGC
The DNA here is from genome assembly GCF_007741515.1 of Adhaeretor mobilis. Classification (GTDB taxonomy): domain Bacteria; phylum Planctomycetota; class Planctomycetia; order Pirellulales; family Lacipirellulaceae; genus Adhaeretor; species Adhaeretor mobilis. The sequence goes on along the minus strand of NZ_CP036263.1, from coordinate 1,281,612 downwards.
CCAACGCGATTTATTGCTTAATGCCACTCTCGGTAACTCAAGCCAAGCAGGGCACACCAACGGTCAACTCAGTGACAAATCGAAGAAGCGATCGAAAAGAAAGCCGGCTCGCAAGTCGCGATAGCACAAGTCGTGAGTCTCGGTCACGGGGCCGCTTTCGCTGACCAACTCTGCTTTCCAGCGATAGAGCAAGTTCGTATTGCCAATGCCCAGATTGTCAGAAACCGAACTGGCCGAGTAACCATCGACCATCATCTGGACGGCTTGCTGTTTGAACCCACGGGTAAACGTGCGACGGGTCCGCTTCTCGGCTGAGCGTTTCTTCTTGGCCATCGTGGCCCTCCTAAAAATGGGGCTTCAAGGCCTACCATCTTAGAGGTTCACGCGCCCGTCAAGCCTGAGCCACCTCAAAGTGAGTCAAAAACGACTCGATCTGCCTCGCGCCCATCTCACGCGGATGTCGCTTGTTATGAAACAGAATGTATCGCCTGCACCAATCGACGTAAGCCTGTTCGGTGCGGTAAGAATAATGCTTGGTGCGTAGCACATTTCGCAACTGATCGAGCAACTTGGGTGGCTTTGTAGGCAAAGTCATTGCTATGCCTTCCGGATCGGGTTGGATAAACCCCCAGGCAGGGCTAATAAAGCGAGAGTGTACCTATGTATACGTACCCTGTCTTTCCCGGTCAATAGTCTTATGCACAAATAATGTGTATAAGTAGTGCTTACACACATTGTTTGTGTCTAATAACAAGTTAGCCGCCTAAACTTTCGCGAACTGCAATGACCAAGACACGAGAAACGAACACCATTACGAAAATCATCTTCATGGTGCTGCTTGCTCCGGTTGTTGTCCTAATCATTCCGTTTGCTCTCGCGATGCTTTTTGGACTGCTGGTTTATGGAATCTCGTTGACTGCGATTGTATGGCTGGTCTGGTGTTCACGGGGAATTGACACATTGGTCGTTTACTCTGACAGCCCGAATTGGCACGACTACATGACTAAATCCATGATTCCTCGACTTCAAGGCCGATCAATAATACTTAACTGGTCTGAACGTCGGAAATGGCGTTCACTGACGCTACCTGTTGCTGTTTTCCGCTACTTTGCTGGCCATCGCGAATACAATCCGTTTGTGATCGTGCTACGACCGTTTCGGTTGCCAAAAACTTTCCGGTTCTGGCGGGCGTTCCTAGATCGCAAGCACGGGAATCTCTCACCGCTACACGAACTCGAAGCCCGATTATTCAATTACCTCAACATCCAAACTCAATCAACCGGCGGATAACAAAGCGATGAACCGAAGCGACGGTGGCACGTGCATACGAATGGCTGAGACTAATGCCGTCGCTCGGTTATCGCGGTCGTTATGTCGCTGAACTCAAATGGGCGTTGATATCACATTCTTTGCGGAACAATGCTTGCCGAGTGGCGAATGGGCCATCGTTGGCGAACTCGTCTCAAACGCTGACTATTTCCCGGACGATCCCGATTCCGCAAACGAACCAGAGCTGGTTCCACCTTCTCTCGACATTCCACGTTGCTCGCCGTTGTTTGCAATTCTGGCGAACGTCAACAACTCCAGAACCGCAGAGCCCTACGAATCAATCGCGCAGCCGCGTGGCATACCAGATGACGCAACTAGTGAAACTAGAGCATGGTTCAGCGCATGGGAGAGTGCCTTCGCGGCAAGTTGGTTGACATTAAACGAAATCGACAATTTCAATTGGAATCGCGTCACCCAGCAATACGGAAATGTCGATTCTCGGGCCGCGCATCTCTTTGAGAACAATCCACTTGGTTTCCCATTCGACAAATGGCCTAGCGGTCTTCAAGTTTCCTATTCAGTATCTCCGACTGACACTGGCAATGCCCGATGGCGCGCTACGAACGCCGAATCTGCTGGATTCAAATGGTTTCGCGAAATGCTGGTTCCTTACGAAAACCTAGACATGGTAAGATTTATCTTTTGGTTTGACCACTAACGCAAATCGCAACATAACAATGTGATGCACGTGAAGCCGGACTTGCGCGTGCTTTTGAAATGGATAGATTATCGTTCCGGCTCGGTGATCACGGTCGTTATGTCGTAAAGACTCATGATGGTACGAACCGGAATCACTAGCTTCTACGGGCGGAGACCGCTTCCGGAATTCTTGTTCGACGATTTCAAACGTATCGCGTACGGCTGCGCGACTCCATGCGGCTACGCCGTCACAGCCTTGACTGAACGCGGATTGACACCGAACTTTCATACCGCTGCCCTAGAAAACGGCAATGATCGGGTTCACTTGCTTGGCCATTCAAGTTATCGAATTATTGCCTTTGCTAATCCTCGCGAAGACTATTCGTGCGAATTGTCGTTTCGTGACCTACCTGTTATTGCAGAAGCATTGAGGCAGATGTTTCCTGATGTGACCATTGCAACGGTGGAAGAACTTTCAAGGCCCGTTACCAAAACAGAGCTTGAACTACTTGATCGTGCGGAAATCGAACAAGTAAAATACTGGAAACCAGTTACCGTTGGAGAGCTTGCATTCAACTGGTGGGACTAAGAATACGACAGAACCATGCGGTGAACCGGAGTCGCGAAGCCGGGCGCAATCAAATGGAAAATCACTTGTCGCGACCGAGTGATTTTGGGCGTTAGGCGGCTGGATTCGAGCGATGTCCGACATTTCCTTGGTTCGTCCAAATTCCAATCACCAGCATGCCTTTTTGGAGGCTGTGCAAGCGAGCAAAAGCCTTCACAGCGGGTGGGTGCGGCCCCCTCAAACCCCTGCTGAGTTTGATTCGTATGTTGTCAAATACTCCTCGACGAATCACCTAGCGTATTTAATAATTCAGGGAAGTAGTCTGGTCGGTGTCGCGAATTTCAGTGAAATCGTTTTGGGCAACTTTTGTTCAAGTTACTTGGGTTATTATGTGTTTGATCCTTTCTCAGGTACTGGAAGCATGAAGCGTGGGCTAATACAGGCAATATCTCGTGTTTTTCTAAAACATGGCCTAAACCGAGTTGAAGCAAATATTCAGCCAGAGAATTTGAGATCTATCGGCTTGGTGCGGAGTCTTGGATTTCGACGAGAGGGCTTCTCTGAACGCTATTTAAAAATTGATGGGAAATGGAAAGACCACGAAAGGTGGGCGGTGCATCAAAAAGAGTGGGTGTACTCTGGCGCCGCCTAACAAAAAGATGCAGCTGACAATTGCAAAAGCCGCTCGTTTGGCTACGTCAAGCTTCGCGTCTTTTGCAATCGCAGCTGATCTTTAGCGTCATACGGCTACAAGGAATCCAGTGAATCTAAAACTGATAGCCTGGGCTCCTGGGAAACGATTCGACGCGGAGCGCAAACTATGCGCCGATGGCCGAGGTGGCTGGGTGTTCTCGCAAGTCAATGTCGACCGTCACATAACTGACTACCAAGACTACTGGCTAACCTTCTATTTTGCTGTACTGGTCAAATCGGCAAATGAGAATGATTTCGTGGAATCCACCCATTTAACAGCTGAAATGAACGGGATTGAGATCGGCACAAATGAACTGGAGTGGAAACGACCGAACCCAATGTGGGGTTACGCGGATGGCGACTCGATTTTTGAGTTTTCGCAACCCATAATGATGCAACCGACGCAAGACGGAATGATCACGTTCAAACTACGAGCGAAACTAAATTCACAATCAGATTGGATGTCCGTCGACGGAAGCGGATACTGTAGAATCAAACTGGTCGAACAGGACGAACTGCCAGACCGCTGGGTCGGTTCGACATCATTTTCGTTTCGATCACTATTCAGAAGACCATTTTGGGGCCTTGCCAATCGAAAACGGGGCTGACATCGCCGCATCACAATGTGATGCACGCGCAGCCGGACTTGCGCTTGCTTTTGAAATGGAAGATCTTCCGTTCCGGCTCGGTGAACCCTGACGTTATGCGGCAAAGATACACAAACTCAAATCAACAATGAAAACAATCGCCATACTATTGATTCCGCTGCTCATCGCCTCTTCTGGCTGCGAATCGGGCGAGATACAACAGGCCACGAACGCAACTCCTCCGGCAAAGGGCGCGTCCTCCCCCGTGCAAAGCGAAACTTGCGTCATTCACTTGGACACGCACCGAAACGTGTTCGACAAAAATCTACCAACGATTGGCGTCATCCTTTTCGATGACGTCTTAATGACTGAGGTCACTGCACCAATCGACGTCTTTTCGAAACCACGCGAAAACGGAACGAAATTGTTCAATGTCGTGACCGTTGCCGAAACATTGCAACCCGTTGCAACCGAGAGCGGTTTACGGATGCTTCCCGACTACACATTCGCGGATTGCCCGAAACTCACCGTTTTGGTTGTGCCGAGCGCCTATGACATGACCGAAACTGTCCGCAATGGCGAGATCGTTCGTTTTATCAAAAAACAGAACGTCAATTCTGAATTCACGATGAGCAATTGTGCAGGCTCTCAATTGATTGGCGAATCAGGAGTTGCAGACGGTCACAAGATTGTCACGTATATCGGTGGTGGCAAGGAACTCAAAGAAAAATACCCCGCGTTAGAGGTTCAGGACGACCAAGCAATCAGTTTCGTCGAGGATGGGAAATTCCTTTCATCTAATGGCAATCTTGCAAGCTACATCTCCGCGCTTGAACTGCTGGAAAAAATGAGCGACAAAAAACATCGCGAATTTGTTGAATCATACCTTTACATTGAACGGTTAACCGACTGGGACAAATCAAAACGCGAACCCGAATAGCCGCATAATAACAAGTTAGCTGCCTCATGGTGCTCGACCGACTCCAACGCTGGTATCACGATCAATGCGACGAAGACTGGGAGCACCAGTACGGCGTCAAGATCGATACGCTCGACAATCCTGGCTGGTCAGTGAACATCGATCTGATCGGCACATCGTTGGAAACTAAGCCGTTTGCTGAGCTACGCGAGAATTTGGACGATGATGACTGCCAGCAGTCAGATCGCTGGATGCATTGCCGTGTGGCCAACAAGGTTTGGATAGGCTTCGGTGACGAGACAAAGCTAGAGCGGTTACTTAAGACGTTCCTCTCGTGGGCCGAAAGCGACGGCAGCTAACCAGCGGCTGCAGTTGACCGGCTACGCCCGCGATGTTCTATAATCCTGGCTCAGCGTCGTCTCCTGCGGGCGGCCGGCAGCTGAGCCTTTTACGTTATCACGCTCGGGCAGTTAGATGGCGAATCCATATCAATCGCCGAGGCACGCTTCTGGTAAGCCCGCACGTGTGTGGCTTCCCTGGCCAATCCACGTCTTTGCCGGTCGCTATTTTCAGGTGATTTCGGTTATTCAAATTGTTTCGATGGGAATTGGCTTACTCTTGTTCGACCGTCTCAATATGGACCCTTCGTGCGTCCTTACTTGGTGGGGCGGTAGCTGCCTCGTTCGCCGTAACAGCATTGCCAGACGCTGGGTCATTGGTTTTTGCATATTCCTTCTTTCTGGTGTAGCCTTTATGGGCGCGTACGCAATGCTCTTTGGCGCGAGTAGTTTCTCCATTCGCATTTTTTACGAAATCGAACATCCAACATTGACGCATGTCTTGGTGCCATTGGGCATCATAGTTTGCATTCTCGCTGTCCCAGTTTTTCTTTTGCAGACCGCCCAGGCCATTGCTGAATTCAACTCTCACGAGAACGCGGGATAATAATGTGATGCACGCGAATCCGGTCACGCCGAACGATTGGCTTTGAAGATTTATTCGAATGAAATATCTTTGACAAATCGAGAATCTATCTGTCTAATCGACATCTTTATGACATCGATCGTGGGCAACGTCGCTCGTCGGCTCGGTGATCTTCGCCGTTAGATGGCTCAAGTAACCATTCCATTTACCATTGGAGATACAACATGAAACGAATGGTCACCGCGTTAGGTGTCTTGTTCGCTGTCCTGGTGCTCGCACCGATTGCAGCCCACGCTCAACAGAAAAAACCGAACATCCTCGTCATCTGGGGAGACGACATCGGGGTTTGGAATATCAGCCACATGAACCGCGGCATGATGGGCTACAAGACGCCAAACATCGACAGAATCGCCAAGGAAGGGATTTCCTTTACCGACTACTACGGTCAACAATCCTGCACTGCAGGACGCGCGGCCTTCCTCAATGGCAGTGTTCCCGTCCGTACCGGCATGACTAAGGTCGGCCTTCCTGCAGCGCCGCAAGGCTGGCAGGAATCCGACGTCACCTTCGCAGCAGTCCTCAAGGGCCAGGGCTACGCTACCGGCCAGTTCGGCAAGAACCACCAGGGGGACAGGGACGAACATCTGCCGACCAATCACGGCTTCGACGAATTCCTGGGCAACCTCTATCACCTGAATGCGGAAGAGGAGCCGGAAGACCGCGACTATCCCGCCGACATGAAGCTCGCTGACGGCTCGACTTTCCGCGAGAAATTCGGTCCCCGTGGCGTTATCCGTTCCTCTGCCGACGGCAAGACCGAGGATACCGGTCCACTGACCAAAAAGCGGATGGAAACCGTCGACGAGGAAACCCTCGCCGCCGCCAAGGACTTCATCCAGCGACAGCACAAGTCGGGCAAACCCTGGATGTGCTGGTGGAACGGCACCCGGATGCACTTCCGCACCCACGTCAAGGAGGAGCACACCGGGATCGCCGGTAAGACCGGAGACGAATACCACGACGGCATGGTCGAGCACGACCTGCATGTCGGGGAACTTCTGGCCCTGATCGATGAACTTGGCATTGCCGACGACACGATCGTCCAGTACAGCACCGACAACGGTGTCCACTACAACACCTGGCCAGACGCGGGAACCACCCCATTCCACGGCGAGAAGAATTCCAACTGGGAGGGCGCCTTCCGCGTCCCCTGCTATGTTCGTTGGCCCGGAAAATTTCCCGCCGGCGCAACGGTCAATGGTATCGTATCGCACGAGGACTGGCTTCCTACATTTGCCGCAGCAGCCGGCAACCCGGACATCAAGGAGCAACTGCGCGAGGGTGTCGAGTTGATCGGACGCACCTACAAGAACTACATCGATGGCTACAACATGCTCGACTACCTCAAGAAGGCGGGAAGCTTTGAGACCATCGACGCCGACCTCGAGGCCTGCCCGCGACAGGAGTTCATTTATACAACCGACGGTGGCGAAGTTTGCGCCATTCGCGTTAAAGACTGGAAGGCCACTTACCTAGAAGAGCGGGCCACTCGTCTGCAGATCTGGCGCGAGCCGTTCATCAAATTGCGCACACCGCATCTCTACCATCTGCGCCGCGATCCTTTCGAAAAGGCCCAGGCCGGCTCAAACACCTACGAAGACTGGTTCATGGACAAAGTCTACCTGCTGGCTCCGATGCAGGTTGTCGCTTCCAAATTTCTCATGACCATGAAGGATTATCCGCCGAGCCAGACGCCCGGAGACTGGAGCCTCTCCACGCTCGAAGAGCAGATCAAGGACATGAACCCGGGCGGAAAGTGAGCGGATTGGATCATCTGGCGGGCGTCTCTTAGGGGGCGACCCGCCAGTCTTCGCAATGAATATTGAAAAAGTAGAAAAGAGACTGTGAAAACACGATCAATTTAGCTGTTGAGCGTTTTCACACTCGCATTCATTGTGGTCCCCGCATGTGCCGCCGAGCCTTTACCTCCGTGGACCGATACCGCAGCCAAAGCACTTCCAACTCGCCTTCGTGCTGGATCGCGTCAAGACTCTACAAGGAATTGGTCTATCAGCCGTTGCTCGAGCTGCTGGCCTATTTGCGGGCGAACGGGTTCAAAACGTTCAGCATCTCCGGTGGCGGAATCGAGTTCATGCGACCCTGGACCGAGGCGACCTACGGAATTCCGCCGGAGCCGGTCATCGGCAGCAGCGTTAAGACACGATACGAAGTCCGTGACGGCAAGGCGGTCATCGTCCCGTTGCCGGAAATTGATTTTATCGACGACACGCCCGGCGAGATTGGACCGTCGTCGATTCGAAGCAAGACTGTAAGCGGATCTACTCAGGCGACACGAAATAGCGAGAGCCACACTGTACTGAAGGCCAGCTAACAAATCGGTGAACCGGAGTTGACTCGCCTTTCAGTTTTTCAACGTTGATTCCTTTGATTTCGATTTCGGGCTTGTCAACGAGTATTCCGTTGGTCCACCAACCCGGTTACCTCGAACGTTAGGCAAGAAAACTCCCCCGCTTCTGACCCGTTTCCGGAAAGTTTAAACATCGAGGACTAATATTTTCGGCGTTTCTTATGGGTGTGACAGTATCGCCAAGCATCATTTTCGGGAAAGTTCAGTCCCAAAACTCGCTTAGCGCATAACCCTATTCCGTTGGTCGCCACACCCCCTCTAGTAGTTAAGAAACCGTGCAAGGCGCAGCTCGCGGCTACTTCTGCCTAACTAATACGACAGCGAAGTCGATGCGTACTAGCGACTCTTCACACGGTGGATGACACGCTTGAGCAAGGGATCGGCCTTGGCGAGCACATCCTCACCCTCCTTCTCCGCTTCGACCAGCTCGTTGATCTGATCAATGTAGGCGGTTTGCAAATGATCTGTCAGCGGATCGAGGCGCAACTTGAGTAACCCACGGAACGTGCCACGCCAGCGATCGGCCGTCAGTGCCCAGCCGTTCAAGCGTTTCAAATTGCCGCGAGCGTTGAAGTACATTAGCTTGCCTGTGTGACGGTAGCCGAACCATGGCGGCGGAGTGCGTGTGACGATATCGTTGTTGTTCACCCAGCGATAGTGATCGAGCTTGTAGTAGTTCACGTAGCGCTTGTTACCCACACGGGGCGACCCGTAGGTAAACAGCCCCGCCGGCTCTGACTCAATGTGTGAAAGCTTGCAGCGCCCAGCACAAATGGTTGCCATCGCGCCACCAAGCGAATGCCCGGTCATCCACAATGTCTTCGCATTGTTGACCAATTCCTCTTCAAGCTGCGGCCAGAGGTCGTCCACTTCCTGCTTAAAGCCCCGATGCACGCGACCGACGGTCTCAGCTACCGCGGACAGCGCATTCAAGTCGGCTTTGATGTCGTTCCAATCGTCAGCTTCGGTGCCTCGGAAAACGATAACGGCGTCGCACTCGTTGGAAAAGAGATACGCCTGCGACCCGTCTGACTCGAAGTAGCGCACCCGCGGCATCCCGATCAGTTCAGCTAGCTTCACGACGACATCGTTCGTGTAGTAGGCGATGTCCGAAAGCTCAGCAAAGAAGAGCGACTTCTGGAGTAGCGACAGACTTTCGAGCGGATCAGAGAGTGGCTGTGACTTCCAGATGTGCGGTAGCTCAGCAGCGGCCTCGGCCAACGCTTCAGTCTCTTCCACCGTGGCTGTCGGGGAGGTCAATTCCATCGGTAAGCTCCTATCTCTGCCAAGTCAATATTATCGACCTGGATTATAGGATGATGCGCGATATTTGAGAATCCGTTCGCAACCTAGAATAGTTCGGGGGGTCTAAATGATGGGAGAAACAGGATTTCACTATCTTTCAATCCTACCCATCCTGCTGATCCCGGTAGAATTACTTAGCGTGTGCCTGCAGTGCCTCCCAAAACGGACGAGCCGCTTTGATCTCAGCTAGCACCGCTTCGTTATCCGCAAAGTGTTCCTTGGCTGCGTCGAGCCAATCGAGGAAGAATTGCACGCTCTTTGAATCCACGTGCTTCTGAGAGCCTTGCTCCACATAGTACGGTCCTGTGGTGGCGTATTGGTAGAACTCCGTGTTGTTCGTCACCGCGCGAACGGCAAACCAGCCGCTGGCGTCGAAGGGCACTTTCGGCAGACGCCCCCCTTTGCTGGCCATTTCGTCGAGACGGATTTGGTGGAGCGACTCGCCATTCTTGATGATCTCCAGATACTCAACTTGGGTTTCTTCGTAGAATGCGAGGTCGAGGCCGATTTGAAAATCTCGCCGTTCTCCCTGCGAAAGTACAAACACATGTCCTGGCGGACGCTCCTCCACACGTGTTCGCAGGAGCGGCCCGTTGGTCACGAAAACTTCACCCGCAGCAAGACCTGCTTGCCAGTCGTCGCGCGTGAACTGATCCCCGCATTGCACGTAGGCTCGATTCGCCCCGATGGCATTCGCGGTGAGGCCACTGCCGCTACCTGCCGAGGGAGCAATCTCGATCCCACAGTTGAGTACGTGATGATAGATATGCTCGCACCAGCGCCCGTAACCGAGCTTACCCGGAAAAAATTTACGATCCGGTAGTCGGCCTTCAAATCCCCTCTGTTGCTTGCCAAAACCTTGCGAGAAGCGGTCGAGAACCATGATCGCGTCGAGACGATCATTGGCAATCCAAACTGGCAGCAGCCAGGCAGTGGCATCACCAACGACAAACGGTTCCACTTCGGGCTCTGTATCGGGAATGGCATCGGGAATGGCATCGGGAATGGCATCGTGAATGTCATCGTCGCGAATTGCAATCAATCCCGTGTCTCCCTCAGGGGCGCTTATTGCCCAGGGCCCGTAGGCGGGCGATTGGGTGGTGACTGCTTCAAAACCTTTAGCTATCTTCTGCTCCTTCTTCCGTCCGCGCTCAGTCCACTTCATGGTAACTGGCACGTAATCGACGCCGCGGGCACGCATCAAGAGCGGTACGTGTTCGAGTTGCTCGCGCACATCCAAGTCACCCGCCCACCAGCCTTCGGCTTGCATGTCGATGCGGCGCAGTAGCGTAACCGTTTTGGCATCTTCGGCCCGTCGATCGATCTTGAACGTCCCTGGCCGCGTGCGATATTCGGGGCCCGCTTCGATGAGGAATTGGTAGTCCCCACGACGGAGGCGCAGGGGTACTTCGCCATCGAAATAGAGCCCCGCATCGGTCGGCACAGCCCCTTTGGCGCGTGTTCGCACGAGGCGGCCCCGCGCGTCGCGGAGCTCAATTCTGGCGGCCAGCGGTTTGCCCGTCTTCTCGTCGAGGACCGTGAGGGTGAGTTCGCCATCGTACTTGGCGGCCTGGGCTGGGGTGGGCAGCGAGAGCAGAAGTAGAACGGCAAAATGGCACGCCCCGAGGACGGACGACATCTGTGGACGGAGCACATTGGCTATTGAGATCGCTTCCATCCTTCGATTCTAACCTGAGGAGCAAGGGTCCGTTAGCCGTCGAACTTGCTCACTGCGAAGTTTGCCGAAGCGATTTGCGTTCAGCGCTACCCTTCTTGCTCAAGTTGGCTAAAATGGAAGGTTCAACCTTCCTCCGCACCTCCAGCTCTCGAAATTCCTAATACGTGGCTGACGATTATTACAAAACGCTAGGCTTGGGCCGCACTGCCTCGGACTCTGAAATCCGCAAGGCGTATCGCGAACTTGCGCGCAAGTACCACCCCGATCACAATCAGGACGACCCGTCCGCGAAGCAGCGATTCCAAGAAGTCCAAACCGCTTTTGATACGCTCAACGACTCGAAGAAGCGGGAGATGTACGACCGCTACGGCAGCGCTTACGACCAGATGGGGGGCGGCCCTGGCGGTGGCCCAGGACCGGGAAGTGGGCCATTTGGTGGTGGCTTCAACGGTGGCGCCGGCGGGGCGAACGTCAACTTCGAGGACTTGTTCGGCGCTGGTGCCGCGGGCGGAGGAGGTGCGGGCGGCTTTGCTGATTTGTTCAAACAGTTTGGCGGTGGCGGAAGAAGCCGTCCTGGTCGTCAGCAACGCACCAACGTGCGCGGGGCAGACATCGAGCACGAATTGACGGTTCCTTTCGCAACAGCTGTCACCGGTGGCGAGGCACAAATCTCGGTCCGACGAGCCGATGGACCAACGACTGACAAGTTGGGCGAAACGATCCAAGTAAAAATCCCAGCCGGCATCGAACACGGCAAGAAGATCCGACTGCGTGGACAGGGCGACCCCGGCATTGCTGGAGGCACGAATGGGGACATTCTCATTAAAGTAAACGTGGCACCGCATCCCGTGTTTCGCCGTTCCGGCAAACGCTTAGAAGTGCGCGTGCCGATCACGCTTGCTGAAGCCGTCGCCGGTGGGAAAATCGATGTACCCAGCCCTCACGGCACACTCACTCTTACCGTGCCACCAGGAAGTTCCAGCGGCCAAAAATTGCGTGCCAAGGGACAAGGCGTACAACCAACTAATGGCGATCCGGGAGACTTGTATGCTGAGCTGCAGATCGTACTGCCCGAAGACATCAGTGAAGAAGATCGCAAGACGGTTGCCGAAGTGCTTGGGAAGTACGACCAGTCGCCACGCGACGAATTGAAATGGTGATGCAACTCCGACACGCTTTCCCCCAGCCCGCGAGCGACGCCTCGCGCGGTATCTCTTTGTGTGAGGCGTAGCATGTGGGCATGTAGGGAGAACGAAGCGTCTCAAGTTCGATAATTCCATGCCTGACTCAACCTTCCCTAAACACCTGCACTTGCTGACTTCCGCGGAGTTTGATCGCGTGTTCAGCGCGCGGTGTAGCAAGTCGGATGGCTGCCTGGTTGTGTACGCCGCTGAGAATACGCTTGGCACTCCACGCTTAGGCTTGGTCGTGTCCAAGAAAGTAGGCAACGCAGTCGTGCGAAATCGCTGGAAGCGTTGCCTCCGGGAAGCTTTCCGGCTCGCGCAGCATGAGTTGCCTCAGAATCTCGATCTGGTTGTCCTTCCCAAGTCGAGGAGTGAGCCAGCAACAGCTAAGTTGCAAGCATCGCTCACCCACTTGGCGGCGAAGCTGGGAAAGAAGCTCAGCCCATGAGCGCCCGGCCTGGCAACCCGCTCTTGAGGATTTCTCGCGGTATTGCTGTTGGATTGATTCGCGGCTATCAGTATACCATCAGCCCTTGGCTGGGGCCCAGTTGCCGATTCCAGCCAACTTGTAGTGAATATACGATTCGCTCGATCCGCAAGCACGGCGTGTTGCTGGGCTGCTGGCGAGGGCTACGGCGTATTTCACGGTGCCATCCCTGGGGTGGAAGTGGCTATGATCCCCCTCAATGACCAAAGCACTGCCAATAGCGGAGCCTGCGTTTCCTGAGACAATCGACTACTTTTGACTCCCAGAAAATATCGCAACCCTAGTTGTACACTGCACTTACAGACATACACCCACTAGCCTTGAAGAGCTGCGAGAAATACAAGAAAATTCGGCAAGAACCCGCACTAAATCATGAATTTCTTGCTAGGATAAGAGGCTGGGGCGGTAGCCAACCGAGTCATGGTTGACTTAATTGGCCGAAATCATCATTTTTGGAGGGTTCTAATGCATTGTTCATATTCCCAGTTGCCTCAGGCACTGGTACGCGCTTTCGCGAAGTCTCTAGCCTCAGCTTTACTGCTAGCTGCTCTCGTTGGATCTGCTACGAGCGCTGAAGCCGCAATTTTGCACGGCGACTTCAGCGACGTCCCACCTGGGGGCGTCATGTATCTTGATGTCACGGAAAGTTCTTTTTCCAACCCGGTACCTCCAGTGCTCTACGGAGCCCCCACAGTTACCGGTAACCTGCTGGATTTCGATCCAACGGCCTTCGGAGTCTCCTCCTCAGGTGGAGCTTCCAACTTGGTTGATGGCCAACTCAATTTCACTATCGATGCCCTGCCTGGAGCTGGCCTGACCGCCTTCTCAATTGTCGAAGGGGGCGATTTTAGCTTCTCTGGAGTAACTCCCACGCCTAGCACCTTTGTTTCGGCTTCCGCTGGAGCAACAGTTAGCATTACCGAAGTGGATGGCGCTGCTCTGTTAAGCCCCATCCCTGTCTTTGCTTCGGACATCTTTGTTACCGATTACCCAACAACCGGTGGTGCCCCTTCAACGGGCTTGTTGCCGTGGTCACTTGTCACCTTTGTTGACCTCGCCTCGGCTCTGCCATCGGGTTCCCTCGCAACCAAGGTAGAAGTGGCGATCAACAATCAACTCAGCACAGCTTCGACCCCAGGCAACCAAGCGGCAATTGCCAAGAAAGATTTCAAGATCATCCCCGTTGGCGACTTGGTCCCGGACGAGATCGTCCCTGAGCCCTCCAGCCTAGTTCTTGCTTGTCTCGTTGGTCTTGTTGGCACAGGTAGGCGAAGAGTACGCTAAACCTTCTGAAACTAATTACAATTCCCATCAACAAGCCTGGGCGGCAAGCGTGTCGCCCAGGCTTGTTTTGTTTGTGGGGTCAGTTTGTGAGACAGCTGGCGCGGTGTGCGGCGGATACTGCGTTGCAATCCTTGGGGTGGGAGCGGGTACGATCCGCCGTTGTGATTTGCGTATCCTGTGCGTCGCATGTGGGAGATGACTATTGTGTGTGATATTATGTTTTTCTTCAACCAACTATTTTTGTAACACTTCAGCCGTCCGAAGTGAGCACATCCTATTAGCCGTTTTGGCGCTAGCCACGGTTGCTTGAATGAACCGTGGCAAGCGCCAGTCGGCTACTTTTTCATGATCGCTCTTAGGCTACTTCAGACGGCTGAAGTATTACCTATTTTTTATTCTACTCATTGCGAGATCTGATAAATGCCTGATTCAGCAAACAGAACCAGCGACGAGACAAGACCATCGCGGCCCCCTGTGACTGCCGATCAACTTCGGAAGCTGGCTATAGCTCATCGAAGAGTAATTCTCGCTGTGTTGCTCTATTTTCTTTACATGCCGGTGCTTCTGGGTTTTAAATCAGCCGGGCTGATGGCAGAGAAGGGCCAGCCTGCTGAGGTGGGAGATCACATCACTACAATATACGTACTGGCATTTTTGGTTTTCGCGCTCTTCGCTGTGTACAAACTCGCGGGAATGCTCAAGGCGGAGCAAGGCATTGGATTCTTGTACGCAGGTTTGATGTTTGTACCCGTCGTGGGACTCATTGTGCTGCTCTGGATGAATCATCGGTCAACTAAGATTTTGAAGAAGTACGGAGTCAAAGTTGGTCTTATGGGAGCTGATTTAAAATCGATCAGTGAACCTGAAGTTAATTGAGCGTTATGATGATGGCAGCTAAGCCGCGAGCGGCCTCGTGCTAGCACTGCCCTGCCCTCCTATTGACCGCCCGGCGCGGTCTTTCTACAGTTCCCGGCGATTCTCACAAGATGGTCGTTCGCGGAGCACCGAAGCATGGGGCATTCTTATCACCAACACTCTGGCATTCGCCTGGCTATTGCTGGGCTTGGGTGCGCGCTGCTAGCGCTCACTGGTTGCATGGGGCCAATTCTGCGGCAGCAGAGTCCCGATGCGGAGCTCACCGAGGCAGCTGCGCAAGACAACCAACTCGTGGGCGGCGTTGCGCACCCGCATGGCATGGGCTACATGAAGGTCGAGGCTATCGGGCTGGTCACCGGGTTGAACAGCACCGGTGGCGATCCGCCACTTTCCGGGCAGCGTGCTGGGTTACTCGCTGAGATGAATCGCATGGATATTGAAGACCCCAATGCCGTGCTAGCTTCGCCGCAGACCGCTATGGTGATGATTCGTGGGCTGCTGCACCCCGGCATACAAGAGGGTGACAAGTTTGATATCGAAGTCGCCACGATGGCACGCAGCGAAACCAGCAGTCTACGCGGCGGCTGGCTCATGGATACACGACTCACGGAAACTGCCGTGCTAGGCGGACAGGTACGCAAAGGCCATCCGATGGGCCTTGCTGAAGGAGCGATCATGGTCGATCCCTCATCCGGAGAGGACGGCGAAGAAGGGCACACCACGCGCGGCCGCATTCTTGGCGGCGGCGTTGCCAAGAAGTCGCGCGGACTGGGATTGATTATCGATCACCAGCACCAGTCGATTCGGCTTAGTCAGGCGATTGGCAAGTCGATCAACAATCGATTCCATTCCTACGACGAGGGTCAACGCGAAGGTGTTGCTACGCCCAAGACGGATGAATATGTAGAGCTTCGCTTGCATCCTCGTTACAAAGACAACGTGTCTCGCTTTATGCGAGTCGTACGTAGTATCCCGCTGCGTGAATCTCCCAGCCAACGTCAAACCCGTCTGGGACAGCTGCGAGATCAATTGTTGGACCCGGTTACTACCTCGACTGCCGCCTTGCGTCTGGAAGCGATGGGTGACGAACAGGCCATCACTGTCCTCCAAGAGGGTGTCAAGTCAGAGGACGCGGAAGTACGTTTTCGTGCGGCTGAAGCGTTGGCTTATCTCGACGTGACCGAAGCGGTTGAAACCCTAGCGAACGTGGCACGCGACGAACCGGCATTTCGGGCTGAGGCGTTTCTGGCTCTGAGCGCCATGGACGACGGCGTAGCCTACGAAGAACTTACCGAACTACTCAGCACGAAAAGTGCGGAGACTCGCTACGGTGCGTTCCGATCTATCTGGCACATGGCTCCTGGGGATCCGTTGATTCGCAGTCAAGCAATCACTGACAAATTTGGGTATCACATCTTGGATGTGAAAGGGCCAGCCATGGTTCATGTGACACGTAGCCATCGGCCAGAAGTCGTACTGTTTGGCAAGCATCATCGCCTGCAAACGCCATTGGTATTGGATGCTGGGCCGCGAATCATGATCAACGGCGACGGCGATGAAATAAAGATCAGCCGTTTTGGTGTGAATGAACCAACACAGCAGCGTACCGTCTCGACGGACCTCGACGCGGTCATCCGTGCCATCGTCGACCTGGGCGGCGACTACCCAGACGTGGTGCAAATGTTGCAACAAGCCAAAGAAACCGGAGTGCTCCCTAGTCGCTTCAAAGTGAACGCACTACCCGAAGGTGGGCGTCGGCATGCACGGGAAACCGAGAATACCGAAACGACTGTCGAAACCGGCAAGCTTAAGAAGCAAGAGAACGTGTAATATTGAACCACGGAGTCACAGAGGACACGGAGAGTCTAGCTCTTTAGCAATCCTTCCTCCGTGCTCTCCGTGTCTCCGTGGTAAATAAGAAATCCCAACTCCGATAGCCTCGCCCTTCTTGAATACTCATGCTGCAGGCTCTGGAACTCAACGGATTCAAGAGTTTCGCTGAGCGGACTCGCTTTGATTTCCCTAAGGGAATCACTGTGGTTGTGGGGCCCAATGGCTCTGGCAAGTCGAATGTCGTTGATGCCGTTAAGTGGGTATTAGGCGCTCAAAGCGTTAAGGCCTTGCGTGGCAAGGAGATGGCCGACGTCATCTTCAGCGGTACCCCCAAGCGGCGTGCTTCGGGCGCGGCTGAGGTGTCGCTGGTGTTCGACAACCGTGGCAGCATTCTAGGGCACGACGCCGAGCAAGTCGAAATCACGCGCCGCGTGTATCGTAGTGGCGAGAGCGAGTATCTTCTCAATCGCAAGCAGTGCCGCCTACGCGATCTGCGCGATGTGCTCTCTGGCACGGGCATGGCAGGTGGTGCCTACAGCATTATCGAGCAGGGCAAAGTTGACGCCCTGCTGCAATCGTCGCCTGCTGATCGACGACAAATCTTTGAAGAAGCGGCCGGCATCAGTCGGTTCAAGCTCAAACGACAAGACGCGGCTCGTCGATTAGAGCGTGTGCAGCAAAACTTGCTACGCCTCACCGACATTGTCGAAGAACTCCAATCGCAACTCACCAAAGTGCGTTCTCAAGCGGGACGTGCGCGTCAGTACAAGGATGTCCACACGCGGTTGCGAGAACTGCAAATTCAGGTAGCCGTTGCCGATTGGCATGAGGCAACCGAGCGGCTAAGCCAACTGCAGCAAGCAAGTGCTGCATTCCGGGAGAAGATCGCGAGTCTGGAACAAGAGCTTGAGACATGTACCTCACAATCGCGCATTCACGAGCAACGCGTCGACGAACTGCAATCGCGTGTGCGCGAGGCAACGGTCGAACAGGCTTCGACTCGGGAGCGCATCAACCATTGCCAGACCAATCGTCGCGGCCAGCAAGCACGGATCACAGAACTAGCCCTAGAAGCCGAGCGCGTAGCCCGGCAGTTGCTGACACTCACAACACGAGCCGATAATTCGCAACGAAACCTACTCGACGCACAGACGGAATTGGCCAAGGCCGATGCGAGCTACCGGGAACTGCAGGCCTCGACTGAGCAAAGCCAAGCCCGTTTTGCAGAAAAGGAAGCACAACTTGAGCAACTCAAGAGCGGACAGCAAGCTGCTGAACAGCAGTTAAGTGAGACTGAGCGTTCGCTCGCCCAAGATCAGAACCATGTAGAGTTGTTGGCAGCCAAGTGCGAGACGATCCAAACACAATCGCAGAGCGGAAGCCAGAAACTCGCTGAGCTGGCGGCCACACTGCAAAGGCTGAGCACCGAGTTCGCCGCCTCACAGAAAGTGCAGAAAGCGGCTCAAACTGAACATGACACCGCTGCCAGTGTATTCAAGCAGTCACAAACACAACTCCGAGAAGATCGACGCTCGCTCGCCCAATTGCACAAGCAGCAGGCCGAGTTGCAAGGAAAACTTACCGGCGCACGCGAGCGTTCGGTGGTGCTGGCAGAACTTGAGAAAAGACTTGATGGCCTTAGCGCTGGTGCGAAGGAAGTGCTCCGCCGAGCAAGTGACGACCCCAACGGGCCTTACGGTTCGGTTCGCGGCGTCGTCGCTGACCTGCTACGAGTGGATGCGGACTCCGCGCAGATGATCGAGCTGGCCCTCGGGGAACGAGCACATCAACTGGTGGTGACTGACGCCCAGCGACTGGCGGAAACGCTCATCGATCCGGCGCACAAGCTACCCGCACGGACCGTTTTCTTGCGGCTTGATACCCCTCTGCCGACCAACGCGGTTGATCGAATCGATCTCTCAGCCGAACCCGGTGTCATGGGTCGCGCAGACCAATTTGTGGAGACCGACGACGATCTGCAAGGCCTAGTGCGAAGGTTGCTGGGTCGGCATTGGTTCGTGGATTCGCTGGAAACGGCCCTCAGTCTTTCACTAGGAATTGGTCGCGGGTTGAGTTTCATCACGGTCGGAGGGGAGATTGTTGGCGCTGAGGGCATCGTAGCAGTCGGCCCACGAAAGCAATCTGGCGGCATGCTCTCACGACGCAACGAGCTTCGGGCGCTCGAAGAGCAAGTTCGCACAATGCAGGAGGAGCTCGCCCAGGTTCAGCTACGCTGTGCAGCAATGGAAGAGAAAATCACTGCCGATGACCTAGCTTTGCAGAAACATGCGGACGTTCACGAACAGACTCGCAGCAATCTTCACAAAGCAGAGCTGACCTTTGCAGCACTGGCTGAGCGCCACGGACGGCTGGAAACGAAGCTGAAAGCAATGCGAAGTGAAAGGCAAGATTCGACCAATCAGCTGCAGGACCTTCAAACGCAACTGCAAGCATGCCAACAACGCATTGAAGAGCAGGGCAGGGCAGCGGAACAATTGCAGGTAACTGTTGAGGAGCTCCGCACCAAACGCACGGAGTTCAAGGAGTCACTCTCTGCCGAGAGAAGTCAATCGACTGAGCAACAGGTAAAGCTAGCCGGGGCAGAGCAGCGTCGCGATGGTTTGGTACGGCAATTGGAACAGCTCAAGCGGGATGGTCTGGAACGAGCTCAAATTCGCGCGGAAACGAACGAGCGACTGGCGAAATCTAGAGAACAAACCCTAGAGCTGAATCTGAAGGTATTGGAACAAACTTCCGATATCGCCGAGCACTATGTGAGGCTTGAAGGCCTGGAAGCGCTGCTCCAAGGACTGCACGGGAAACAATATCAGTTACAATCAGGCCGACGCGAAGCTGCCGATACCGCTGAGCAAGTCCGCAAGCAGCTCCTGGAAGTGCAGCAGAACTCACAAAAGCAAGAACTGGCCATTCAACAACTCGAGAACCAGCGGCGCACCCTGTCTGATCGTTTGCGGGAGCAGCATCGTTTGGAATTAGCCGTGGTTGCCAAGCAACACTTAGCCCACGGCTCTGCCGGGGAATCGGACACCAAGTCGGGCAACATTGCCAAAACCGAGCGAGCTGAGATCGACCGAGAGATCGCCGCGCTGCAATCCAAAATGCAAGCCAGTGGCCCGGTAAACTTAGAAGCGGTCGAAGAGCTCGATGCCCTGGAAGAACGCTTTCGCACGCTCGCAGAGCAGCACGACGACCTGCAAACGGCTCGGGTACGGCTGGAGCAGATCGTTTCGCAGATTAATACCGAGAGCCGTCAGTTGTTCTTAGATACCATCGACGAGGTGCGCACCCACTTCAAGGAACTATTCGCCAACCTGTTCGGCGGTGGCGAAGCAGATATTCTTGTCGAAAGCGAATCGGGCGAAGATGTGCTCGAATGCGGCATCGAAATCGTGGCTCGCCCACCCGGCAAACAGCCGCGCAGCATTTCACTGCTTTCGGGCGGTGAGCGCACGCTGACCTGTGTGGCGCTACTACTAGCGATCTTCAAGAGCCGCCCCAGCCCGTTCTGCATTCTCGACGAAGTCGACGCGGCGCTGGACGAAGCGAACATCGACCGCTTCGTGGAAGTGCTCAAAGAGTTCATGGGCAGCACCCAGTTCATCGTCATCACGCACTCCAAACGCACCATGACCTGCTCCGACACGCTGTACGGTGTGACAATGCAAGAATCGGGCATATCGAAACGGGTGTCAGTGCGATTTGAGGATGTGACCAACGATGGGCATATCAAGCCGGCAGCGCTGAAGCGGGCTGCTTAGCAATTCCAATAGCGCTGTTCAAATCCTTTAGGTTCGATCCAGCAGTCACTTCCGAAGCGGGTGGAACAGGAACTTGAACTGTCTCCAGACCCTCATCACTACACTCGGTCTCCTGGAATACTTGAATCGGCCTGCAAGCTCAGAAAACGAACTTGCTATAGGGTCTGCGTATTGTGCTTCCATTCCGATCATTGGCAGCATAAAAACAGCACCAGTGCCATCAAATGCTGCTACTTCGCCTGCCCCATTACCTGCGAACGCTATGTAACCTGGTGCAAGTTCGTCAACGCTTAGATCAGCGTTGAACTCCATTATGTTCTCGAGAGCCCACAGACGTATGTATCCTGGCCGACCGCTCGTAAAGCCTTCGAAAAGCCCTCTCTCATTCACGAACACTTTGTATTGAGTAGGTATGGAAGGATACACGGCTGATTTCGATACGTGGGTTGATTTCAGACCCATCAAACCCATGACCCTAACAAATCCTCCCGAGACCGCAAGTTTTTGTATTCGGAAGTTGCTGCGGTGCTCGGTAGTTTTTGGGCGTGTCGCCGTAGATCGGTGCCTCTGGCCTGATCCAGGTTAGGCATCCAATTCTATACCGTTGGCAGTGCCAACGCGGGTGAGAATTCGAGCAACCCACACTCTCAGCCAGGATGGCCGAGCTACTTTTTTCGAAATCCCCCCCGGATAACCCTTACCACTGGTTCTACCCGTGCAATAAGGGAATGTTCCTAAAGTTAGGGGGCCCATTGTTTCGACACTTACTCTTGGAAGGATTGTTTCTCTCGCACCGCTCGCAAGAGCCACGTAAGAGAGACCTTCTTTCTGCAGGGGGGAGCCTGCCTAACTTGGTGCGTGTTTCACACGGTTTGCTGCTGTGAAAGCGTGCCACCTGTCGATTGCCTAGCAATCGTCGAGCTACAGTCATGCTCTCTAACTGCGCAACTTCCCGTTGCATCCACACCCGGTGGTGCGCGACGAGATCGGTGAAGTGTCGATGCTATTAGTGCGTCGTTCGCAAAAGGGTTGGATTGGAGCGTTTAGACCCAAACACTCCAATTTAACCAGTTTTCACCAATCTCCGAGTGCTTGCATTGCCGATGGTGATGAGTAACCCGAAGTGGATTCAGAAGGATCTGAACCCAAAAGAGTACCAGAGTATCTAAAGAGTCCGATTTGCAACATTTGATTAGTGCCCCGACCCAGGTGACTTACACACACGGCAATCCACATTCAGTCTGAGGGAGTAAGACTGTGGCCGCGGTGCGAAAGTAATTCATTGAGGGCTTAACGTCTGGCTCTATTATTGAGTTAGACAGACCAGCGAACAACATAAGACAAGTTTGGAGTACCCGTGATGAAGGTCTTTACTACTGGACAGGTCGCCAAGATCTGCAAAGTGGCCCCGCGCACGGTTAGCAAGTGGTTCGACTCCGGTCGGCTCAAAGGCTATCGTATCCCCGGTTCCCAAGATCGCCGCATCCCCCGCGAATACCTGATCAAGTTCCTCAAAGAGCATGGCATGCCTTTGGGTGATCTGGAAGACGAAGCGATGGCGAAGGTGCTGATCGTGGCTCAAGATCAAGTTTTGATCGAGAACCTGAAACGCGAATTGCCTGCCGAACGTTCTTTCCGCAATGCTACCGCAGCCAGTGGCTTTGAAGCCGGCATTCAAGCCGAGAGTTTCCACCCCGACTGCATAATCGTTGACTTCTCGATCGGTCAGCTTGAAGCCCTGCAGATTTGTCAGAATCTGCGTCGCTCCAGCGACTTTGCCGAGACGATCCTGATCGCCCTACTGCCAGACGACGGCACCACGGCCAACTTCGATCGCTCGACGATCAACGAGACGTTCAAGAAACCGTTCGATGCCGCCCTGCTGGCCGAACGCTTGCGAACCTTGATCGGAGCCAAGAAAGAATTGGTCTAGCCATGGTGAATTGATGGCTCTGCCGATAGGAAAGCGACCGTTCGCTGGTCGCACGACAGAGAAGTATCCACCGTCGATCGGAGGGGTCTGTCGACGGCAAACATAACGTGGGACGGCCGATGGATTCGACCGGACGCAAGCAGCACTAAGGCAACTCCCGAGGCCCGCTGTTTGCGACACCCCGCGATCAACGAAAAGCCCTCGCTAGGAAACTAGCGAGGGCTTCTTGCTGCGCTATGTTGGAAAATACAAAACGCCCCCAGGTCTTGCGACCCAGGGGCGTTTGCGTTTGACGTTGTCACTTGCTCAATGGCAAGGGACATCAGTTCTACGAAACCAACTGTACCGAAACTGCACATGGGCCTTTTTTGCCCTGGCCGACTTGATACTCGACGGTTTGGCCTTCTGCGAGTTGTTCGATGGTGGTGCCTTGAACTTCGGAGTGATGGAAGAACAAGTCGTCCCGCTCACCTTCGATGAATCCAAAACCCTTTTCGGACATGATCTTCTTAATCTTACCTTCTGGCATGACTACTTCCTCGACTACATTGCTGGGCACGAAAGACGATTTGCGCTAATCGATTCAACTAGTGCAAATCGAGGCCCGAAAAAAAAGAGCATGCCCTGGTATCGAGTTGGGTTCTTCTTACAGAGAACCCAGCTACGCCACTACGGCTGACAGAAAGAACCTTTCGAGAGGCACTGTGACCTACTGGAGGCGCTGCGACCTGCTTCTAATCCTCTTTATCACTTGCTCATCGTGAACAATCACGACGCCAATCAGAGTAGGGGAGTACGAAGAGAAATACTAGAGTGACGCCCAGTGACGGAGGGCTCAAATTGGCATTGCTACTAGCCGGCAAGCCTCAAAGTGCGGATAGAAACCACTATTTTTCCTTATCGTCAGCTTCTTCCTCTTGGGCGTCGAAGCCTTCGGTCGCCTGCTTCTGGTAGATGGGCATAAGGCGGTAGTAGACTTCGAGGGTCATGGCGCTCATCGCCGTGACGTAGAGACGACCGCCACTTTTCTGCGCATGACTCTTATGAGGTGGTGTCCAACTACCTGCTTGATGGCCTTCGGTTTCTTGGGTGGCGACCAGCTGGTCGCGCAACTTGTCGTTCCATTTTTTCCAGAGTGGCCCCTCACCCCCAGTAAACTGGTAAATCACTTGAGCTGCATAGTAATTGTAGTAGGCGTTGTTTTTGGAAGGGCCATATTTTAGTAGTCGCTCAACGCCTCGCTGGAGTACGGGATTCGTTTGATCCATTCCCATGTACATGCGGCAAAGCAGACCAATTGATGAGCAGGTAGAACTGTACTTCGGAGGCTCTGGACTGTAGGGGTTGTAACAGTAGCCTACGCCACCATCGACTTCAGCGGTATCGAGGTAATAGCTCGCGCGCTGAACGACAATGGGTGGGACTTGTAACGAAGCCATGTAACCGCTCTTGAGCGCCCCTACGTGCCAGCCCATGACCGAGGTATCACCTTTTTGGCGTGGCTGATAACGCCAGCCGCCACCTTTAGGGTCTTGAGCATTGCAGGTGAAGGCCAATAAGGATTGGGCCGGGGCTCGCAGGGTTTCGTCTCCCGTCATCGCGAAGGCCTCACTTAACGCCATTGAGGCAATACCGTGGCTGTACATCCAAGGACCACCTTTGACGTCTTTGTCGATGACGGTTGCGCCGTCGGGCGTCATCTTGAGCATTTGAACTAGGGCGGCGCCGCCTCGCTCAACTATGTCGTGGTATTTGCCCTCGCGATGCGTGTTGCCGGCCCCCAAAAACGGCAAGAGAGCCAAGCCTGTAGCACCTGCCCGCAGCTTTGCTTTCTCGCCTGGGTGAGAGCATTGGCCGTTGCACTCTCCGTAACGGTGGTCGAAGCTCCACGAACCGTCCGGCAGCTGATGCCTAGCAAGCCACAGAAGGGCGGCGTCGACGGCCTGCTCGCTTTCGCGGCTGCCGCCTGCTTTGCGAACCATCCGCCGGCGGCCTGCTGCAGAGCGACCCGAGAGCCCCTCAACTCCCATTCCGCTACCACTACTGGGGGTGGCTTCCATCATGCCGATGTCTGCAGAGAAATCGACTAGGTCGAGCGAGGTGTCTTCAAACGTCATCGCCTCGCTCGATTCGAGGCTTTCGATTTCAATTTCTGTATCGAGGTCCACTTCGACATCAAGCTCGCTAGTCTCCTCCAGATCGGTATCTTCTGTCTGAAACTCGATATCGAGAATCTCTTCATTGAGTTCGACAATCTCCGTATCGACTTCCGCCGAACTCAGCGCAGTAGGTTCACGCGAAGTGAGCGGCAAGGTCCACAGTGCGAGGGCAAGGATGGCAGCCAGATGCAACATCAAACTGGCTAGCCAGCTCGGCATTCCGCCTGTGATCTGAGAGAGTAGCGGTTCGTTCTCATCCAGATCGACTTGATCTTCGACCCTCAGCTTCTTCTTCGTCGCTTTGCCTGCAGGCTTGGACGACACTTCGGGGGTACCTAGGGGAGGTGGAGAATTCATGGATTTGGCTGCAAGCATTGGATCCGAGAGAAGAGTGACGGCCCACTCGTGGCCTACTCTCCATTCTAGACCAAAGCTCAAACATCAGAAAGCGATTGGCCACGTTGCAGCCCCCCCCCTCAGCTGAAGTCTTTAGCTGGAATCCATTGAAAAACGCGTCGCCAATAAGCTTGGCGACGCGTTTGGTCGTACCTCCACTGATCAGATCATCGGTGGTGGTGGTTGCGGATCGGGCTCCGGCTCCGGCTCCGGCTCCGGCTCCGGATCGGGCTCCGGCTCTGGCTCTGGTTCGGGTTCGGGTTCGGGATCATCATCATCGTCATCATCGTCATCATCGTCATCATCGTCATCATCGTCATCATCGTCATCATCGTCATCATCGTCATCATCGTCATCATCATCGTCGTCGTCATCGTCATCGTCATCGTCATCGTCATCGTCATCGTCATCGTCATCGTCATCGTCATCATCGTCGTCGTCATCGTCATCATCGTCATCGTCATCGTCATCGTCGTCTGGATCTGGATCTGGTTCGGGTTCTGGTTCGGGTTCTGGTTCGGGTTCTGGTTCTGGTTCGGGTTCTGGTTCGGGTTCTGGTTCTGGTTCGGGTTCTGGTTCGGGTTCGGGTTCTGGTAATCCGGCGACTTGGATGACGGGTACGCGCTCGGTCATGAGTGTGCACTCGCGGCTTACCAGTCGGTCACGAGTCAAACCGGCTGGCAGCCAGGAGTTAGTCATCATCGGCACGTTGACCGTGACGGTTACGTTTTCGGTATCTTCACCAATAATCGAAGGAGTTACCGTGATGGTGGCGTTTTTCACACCAGCCCGGGCGAGCAGGTTTTGAGCCTCGGCTTCGGCTTCCGCCTTGGTCGCCCCGGGCACCACGACGTGGCGGGCTGCTTCGTAGGCTGCGTTGTCGGCAGCGTGGCGCAGATTGTTCATCCGCGTGAATTCAATCATGCCGATGACAATCGTTATTAGAATCGGCAGCGTGAGCGCGAATTCAACGACCGTGACGCCGCGACGTAAATTGCTCCCGCCGGGCAGCTTCTTCAATCTTCGTATTCTGAAAGAGTTCATATTCACTTACTGGACGAGTAGGGTCGGGAGACTTTTAGCAATTTCTCGAAACGCATCTCTCAGATCTGCATCTGTCTCTGCATGAAAGTGCAATCCGCTACCCTCGCTCGCTACTGTTTGCATGCGGCCTTGGTCCGCCTCTTGCGAGAAAGTGACTGTGTAGACGGTGATACCTTGATCAGCTGCATCTTGAGCGGCATACACGGGGTCCGTGCCCAGGTTATGCTGGCCATCGGACATAAGCACGATTACTTTTACGGCCCAGGGGCGATTGTGAGCGGCGGCGCTAAGCGCATTAATGGCCTCGTAGATTCCATCCCCTACGTTCGTGCCGCCCGCCTCCAGGTTATTCGAATACCCATCCAAGGCGCTGGCAATGCTGGCGTAGTCGCTACCCAACTCTGACTCTCGGGTTGCAGAGGTGGCATACGTCGTGAGGGAAAGGTGCTCTATCTGCGGCGACTGATCCATCATGTCTAAAAACACGTGCACACCCGACACGAGTCCACGCCAACGAGATTGCGCTGGGGCAGCATCGCCAAACCACCAGCCCTCTGGAGCTACCTCAGGACCCAAATATTGACTCGCCCGATAGGCAGAGTCTTCGTAGTCACCGTAGGCCATGGATCCTGAGCGATCGAGCACAAGCGCGATGTCGAGCTCCACCTGCGAGGAAATGGCAAGTTGGTTAGGTTCGAACTCAGTGACTGCACCGAATCCTGGTAGCAGCATTTTTACGGCTCCTGTGCCGGAGCCACTATCTCTACGAGCGAGAACTTGCACGGCGTTCGATTTGCTACCGCCGGTTGTAAAGTTGTATCTCGATCCAACGCCGCTCCGCGTTGCGGTGCCAAACACAATGTCGCCATTCTTGAGAACTGTGGCCTCGCCAGCAACGAGATTGCGGGTCGACGCCTCACGGGCCACGAAACGAGCATCGCTCTCATCGCCGGTAGCATTGAGCGTGTAGCCGGCGGCGCGTGTGGCGGCGTCCGACGCAATTCGTAGTTCAGTACGAGTAAGCTCCATATACGCTAGGTTCACGGCAAAGCTAGAGAGGATCAGCAAGATCGGCAGCATGATCGCAATCAGCGGCATGATCGCGCCGCGAGGGCTGCTGCAATCTTGACGACGACTGATCAATTGATTCGGCATTCGGAGAACCTCTGGAAAGGAAGAGCGAAAGTGCTCGCGGAGTCTAGCGTTCCTTCATCATTTCTGTGCGAGCAGTAATCGTGCGACCGTTAAATAACCAACCGCCAACCAGTGAGTTCGAGCTGAAAGGTGCTGACGCCTCCACGGCGATCCACTCACCTGGGGGTGTGGAGGCAAAGTCGTCGGGCGTTACGGTGACCGTTGCTGAGCTGACTTCGCGATTGTTGAGAATCAAGTCGCACTGCGCTTCCACATTGCCTGCGTTGGCTCCTTGCACGAGCGCCACACGAGCCCCCTCGTAAGTCGCAATACTCAGCGACTGCTGCAAGAAAATCATCGTGCACGCTTCAATCGTGGCGAGCAAAATAATTGTGAGCACCGGCAAACAAACGGCCAATTCCGTGACGGCGAGTCCACGACGTGAATGGTGGAGACTGGATATTGAGCGGCGATTTCGGGAGTGGCGTGGCATGGCTATGCGCGGGGAAAGAATAACTTTGGCGTTGCATGAAAAACTTACGCCGATTCGTCCGTTGCGGCCATTTGGAACTGCGTGGAACAGCAACTAATGCTGCCCAAACCAGACGATTTGCAGCGAAAACGCCTGTTCTGCCGTTAATCCGTGTTGTACTTTTAACACCGCCAATGAGTATGATAGGGGCACTTGGAAAAGTGCATTCTGGCGGGAGCATTGAACATGAGCAGTGAAACGGGCGAGAGTATCACGCACAATCAACAATTGGTTGCCCTGTGCGAAGCAAACGACGAATTTGAGGCTCGCATGATCGTCGCCATGCTGGCCGATCATGGCATCGAAGCGACTACTACTGGTGAATTCACAGCTGGTTTCCGTGCTGAAGCACCAGGTGAGGTGAGAGTTCACATCTACGCCGCTGACTTGCCAGTAGCTCAGGATTTGTTGAACAAGGCTCGTTCGCAGTCTGATTCCGCTGAGGACACCGAGCTAGACCGCCAGTCAGCCTCTCCCCCTCGCGAGCCGGTTTTCTCGAGCTGGTTGCTCATTTCCGTAGTGATTACCGTGATCATTCTTTGCTTGCTGGCAATGGATTGGTAACACGAGACAGACTGTTCAGGCTGGGTTAATACCGCACTTTCTTCGCGGTTCTCTTTGAAGCAGAACTCGACCTCGAGCCGGCAATGCTTACAATGCGGGCTCTTCGTTCTTACTGCTCCGCACCCACTAGGTAGGCCCATGTTGCCGCTATCCCATTTTGACGAACAGGGCGCCAGCCGCATGGTGGATGTCGGCGGCAAGTCGGCGACTGAGCGAACTGCCACTGCCAGTGGAAAAGTATGCATGAAGCCAGAAACGCTCTCGCTGATCATGAATCGGCAACACGCCAAGGGCGACGTGTTGGAAGTGGCTCGCCTGGCAGGGATCATGGCTGCTAAAAAAACAGCCGATCTCATTCCGCTGTGCCATCCGCTTCCCCTGGATTCGATTTCCCTATCGCTCCAGCCGCACGACGAGGGGATCCTCACGATCACCGCAACCGCCTCGATCACCGCGAAAACTGGCGTCGAGATGGAAGCACTGACTGCTGTGAGCGTTGCCGCGCTAACCGTTTACGACATGTGCAAAGCGGTTGATCGCGATATGACCATCGAGCAGGTGCGTCTCGAACGAAAATCGGGCGGAGCAAGTGGCGAGTTTGATCGCTCGACGGCCGATAGCAAAAACAGCGATAGCTAATCAAGTTTCCAACAACACCGATCATCAACCAGACCTCTTGGCCTTGCCACTTCCCATGACTACTCAATGCCCACCGGCGGTTTTGAATGATCGGCTTGCGAAACTGTTCGCACCTATTGCAACGGAACTCGCAACCGCAGAGTCTCGCCTGCGTAGCGAACTACAGCATCGCGAACCGTTCATCAACGAGCTCGCTCAGCACTCGTTTCGCATGAGCGGCAAGCGATTGCGTCCGGCATTGCTGCTTCTCTCTGCGAGCGCTTGTGGCGAAGTGAATGAGGCTCATCGTACGCTGGCGCCGGTTGTCGAGATGGTACACACGGCCACGCTGGTACATGACGACATCCTCGACGAGGCAGTCGTGCGACGACATGCGGACACCGTGAACGCTCGCTGGGACAACCAAACGAGCGTGCTGTTGGGTGACTATCTGTTCACACACGCGTTTTACCTTGCCAGTTCGCTCGATACGCCGCTCGGTTGTCGCATCATTGGGCGAGCCACGAATAGGGTGTGCGAAGGGGAGTTATTGCAAACCGCCAGTAGTGGCGATTTCCACTTAAGCCGCGATTCCTACTTGCACATCATCGACGCAAAAACAGCCGCGTTGTGCGCCTGTGCCTGCGAGCTGGGCGCTCAGTTTGCCGATGTCGACAACAAGACCGTCGCCGCCTTTGAGGCGTACGGCACAAATCTTGGCATCGCATTTCAGATTGCCGATGATCTGCTGGACATCGTGGGCGAAGAACAGGCTGCCGGCAAGTCACTCGGCACAGATCTCACTCACTGCAAGATGACCCTCCCACTGATCGAGCTGCGAGATCGTCTTGCCCCTTCTGAGCGCAATGAGCTCCAAACACTTTGTGAGCAGCCGACGCAGGAAAACCTGGTAAGAATCAGAGATTGGCTGGAAGACTCCGGCTCGCTGGCAAGAGCTCGACAGACAGCCATCGACTACGCTGGGCAAGCAGTGGAGCAAATCAAGGACCTGTGCCCGTCGACCGGAGACAACGGCACAGCACAACGTCACCAGGCGCACCAATCGCTGGTAGAGCTCGCAAATTTTGTGATCAATCGTAGCGCCTAAGCTATTCAGTCGCCACCGACGCAATGCGCTCGGCGATTTCCTCGGCCTGCTCCTCAGGCTCGATGTCGAGGAAACGGCACTCGCTCAGACCGCGGAACCACGTGCCCTGCCTTTTCGAAAAGCGTCGGGTACGGGCTTTGATCTTTTCAATCATTTCTTCCTCAGAAAGATCGTCGTTGAGGTGATCGATCACCTCGCGATAGCCAACCGCCTGCGAAGCGGTTCTTCCTAGCTGCTTGCCATCAGAAGTAAGAGCACGGACTTCCTCGATCAAGCCACGCTCAATCATGTCGTCAACACGATCGTTGATGCGCTCTCGCTGAAGTTCTCGCGCTCGGCGCAAAACGAACACTCGGCATTGTTCTGCCGTGCGTGAATCATCAAACTGCATCTGCTGATGGCTGATCGGCTCGCCAGTGGCACGATAGACTTCCAAGGCCCGCACGAGCCGTCTGGTATCATTGGGATGTATTGCATCGGCTGCGAGCGGGTCGACTTGTTCCAGCAACTTGTGTAGTGCCTCTTGCCCGACTTCTTCAAGTTCCTTCTCGATCTGTTCCCGCATCTCCCAATCAGCGGGAGGCCCCTCGAACAAGCCACGCAGCAATGCCTTGAGATAAAGTGGCGTGCCCCCCACGAACAGCGGTTGATGGCCGCGCTTGCGAATCCCTTCGACCACTTCTTCAGCAGCTGAGAGGTACTCCGCCACGCTGTATTCATCGGTGGGGTCTACAATATCCAGCAAGTGATGCGGGACTCGCCGCTGCTCCTCAGGGCTCGGTTTTGCGGTGCCAATGTCCATGCCTCGGTAGATGGCCATGGAATCCAGCGAGATGATTTCCGCGTCAAGCCGCTCGGCCAACGCAATTGCCACGCTCGTCTTTCCCACGGCAGTAGCGCCGGTCAGAAACCAACAGTCTTCCACAGGGAGGTGATTCTTCATGGCTGGTACTTGCGTCATACGGCTTGATATTCGAGTAACCTATGTATTTGATCTACTGGGCGGAGGAGCACAATTGCCAGTTCACCCCTACCTGCTTACACTAAAGAGCTTACCTGCAACCCAGCAGTGCTCCTAGGCGCCGCTCCCCGCCATCTGTCACGGCTAACCTCCCAACCGTCATGCGACCGCTCGATCAACTTGAACAGACCATCGCCGAGCGAAAACAGGCTGGCGACGCAGACAGTTCCTACACCGCAAAGCTGCTAGCCGCTGGCGTCGCGAAGATCGGCAGCAAGATCACCGAGGAAGCCGCCGAAGTAGTGGAAGCCGCAGACGAAGCAGGCGAGGCGGGTCGACAGCATACCATCGCTGAGGCTGGCGACGTGATCTATCACCTGATGGTGCTCTTGGCCCATCGAGAGATTACGCTGGAAGAAGTCGAAGCCGAGATCGCCCGACGCTTCGGCATGTCCGGCTTGGAAGAAAAAGCGAGCCGTGATGGGGGAAACTAGAACCGCAAAGAGCGCCAAGGACGCGAAGAGCTTGCTGGCAGAGCCTTCCGACAGGACTAACCGACTATCGAATGAGGTGATTGGAGCAGCGATCGAAGTGCATCGCGAGTTAGGTGCCGGCTTTTTGGAAAGCGTCTACCAAGAGGCTTTGGCAATTGAGTTTGCTGAACGTGGGATTTCCTTTGAACAAGAGAAACCGATTTCGCTGAACTACAAAGGCAAGCCGGTCGGAGAAGCTCGCCTCGATTTCCTAGTAGGCAGCGATTTGATCGTTGAACTCAAGGCCGTAGAGTCGTTTCACCCGATTCACGAAGCTCAAGTTATTAACTACCTTAAAGCAACAAACAAACGGCTGGGTTTGCTACTAAACTTCAATACAAACCTATTAAAAGATGGCGGCATCAAACGCATCGCTCTCTCTTAGATGACGAATTACCAAACAACTCTTTGCGCCCTTAGCGCTCTTTGCGGTTAATAAAATGAACTCAAACAACCTACGTATTGGCATCCCCAGTAAAGGCCGGCTGGCTGATCTGGCGGGGCAGCTTCTTAAAGACGCTGGCCTGCGTTTCCGACGACAAGATCGCAGTCTGTTTGCCCGCGTGCGCGATATGCCGATCGATGTGACTTTTCTGCGCACCGACGATATTCCGATTCTGTGTGCGGAAGGCGCAATCGATCTCGGCATTACCGGCAGCGACTTGGTTGCTGAGAGCGGCGCCACCCTCACCACGCGATTGAATCTTGGCGTAGGCAATTGCGGGCTGGCGATTTGCGTGCCCGAAGACAGCTCCGCAAAAACCCCCGCGGACCTCGCCGGCAAACGTATCGCCACAAGCTTTCCGCACGTCACACGCACGTTCCTTGCAGAACATGGCGTTGATCCGCACGTCGTAGAGCTAACCGGTTCAGTGGAAGTCATGATCGCCCTGGGTGTAGCCGACGCGATTGTTGACCTCGTCGAAACGGGTAGCACGCTGGCGGCAAATCGCCTGCGGATTCTGGAGGAAATTGGCCGTTACGAAACGGCCCTCGTACAGAATCCAGCCACCAAGCACACAGCACTGGCAGACCGGATCACTCGCCGGATCGAAGGCGTCGTCATCGCGCGGGCCTATTCGCTGTTGGAATACAATATCGAGGAGAAGAATCTCGCCGCTGCGGAAAAGGTAACCCCCGGCTTCTCTTCACCAACCGTCAATCGCTTGGAAGAAGCGGGCTGGTTCAGCGTGCGGGCTATGGTCAAACGTGGTGAGGTGATCGACATCATGGAGCAGCTCGAAGAATTGGGCGCCGCAGCGATCCTCGAGACGAAAATCGCGAATTGCCGCCTCTAGCCGCTTGCGGCTTAGCAGGCAATTCCAGCACGGCAGAGGGTGTGTCAAATCTATGGGGCGAAACGTTGAGAACCACAAAGAACACGAAGATCACCAAGACTTGGCCTTATAGAACCTCCTATCCACGCTAAACATGCCTAGATTTCCAGAATCGTGAGAAACTCATTTCTCTTTCGTTCTTAGTGTTCTTAGTGGTTAAAAAAGTAGTCTTGCCAGAAAATATTGCCAAGCTCATGGCAGGCAGTTCCGACATAGCGAGCAATTTCGGCTAAGCCGCAAGCGGCGGAATTGCCAGACCAAAGTTGCCATTGAGCCCCTGCTAGCGGTTTGCTACGGTTCGCCGCTTATGCGTGCCTTTCTTCTCATCGCTGTTTCCTTGCTGCTTGGTTGCCAAAGTGCCGCAAAGGTCATGGCGCCGTCCAACGCGCGCAACTGGGCACCCGAGCAAGCCGTGCTACCCTACGCGGAAATCTCCGGCGACGAAGTTAAAGTACACAACGTGCGCCACTGCCAATACTTTGGCGGCACCGATCTCGCCCCAGGAGTAGACACCGTAGCAGGCGCCGAACTGGGCACTGAGGAAGATGCAACCGGCGAAGAGTTTGTCGTCAATCACGATGATCGCACCTATCGCTTGAGCGACTTACGCGGCGTCGACTTCTTCATGGTCCCCTTCGAGGGGATGCCGAGTCTCGCTCATACGATGCTGAGCTTCGAATTTGCCAACGACGATGGCCCGCCCGAGCATTTGACGGTAAGCGTAGAGACTCGCAAAGAGGTTGGCGAATCTTACGCTGCCTGGAAAGGGAGCGCTCGCCAATATGAATTGATGTACGTCGTGGCGGACGAGCGCGATGTGATCCGCGTGCGCACGCATTTCCGCAACGAGAATGTGTACCTGTATCGCACCAAAGCCACGCCCGAGCAAGCTCAACGCCTGTTTGTGGACGTCATGGGCAGAGCGAACGAGTTAGCCGTGCACCCCGAGTTCTATAACACAGTCACCAACAACTGCACAACCAATCTCGTACGCCACATCAACCGAATTCACCCCAAACGCATCAAGTACGACTACCACGTGCTACTGCCCGGCTACTCCGACGAACTCGCCTACAAGGAAGGGCTCATTGAGAAGGAGGGCTCGTTTGCGGAAACCAAGGCAAAAGCGTACATCAACGCGAAAGCCTGGAGCATGGCCGACGGGCGTGACTTCTCCGAGGCGATTCGGCGGTAGAGTCAGTTGGCTACCCTTTACTCCCCAATAATCTTCACCAGCACACGCTTCTTTCGCCGGCCATCGAATTCGCCGTAGAAGACTTGCTCCCAGGGGCCGAAGTCCAGCTGGCCCTCGGTCACAGCGACGACCACTTCACGTCCCATGATCTGGCGCTTGTGATGGGCGTCGGCGTTGTCTTCGCCGGTGCGGTTGTGGTGATAACGCTCAGGCGAAGCATCGAACGGGGCCAGTTCCTCTAGCCATTTCTTGTAGTCGCGGTGCAGGCCCGGCTCATCATCGTTGATGAACACGCTCGACGTGATGTGCATCGCGTTGCACAGGAGCAGGCCCTCCCTGATGCCGCTCTCTGCCAGGCACTGTTCTACCTGGGGTGTGATGTTCTCCAGCGCCATGCGCTCGGGCAGATTGAACCACAGTTCTTTGCGAAAAGATTTCATCGAGCGATTACTACGGCGAAACGTTCAGAAACAACGGGCGGTGGTCGCTGGTGGCTTCGGTATCTGGGAAGTCGCCGGGGCGGACGATCACGTAGCTCTTGGTGGTGAGTGGCTTGCCGTTCGCCTTCACGGCAGCGAAATCAAGGCGAGAGTTCGGGTAGTTGTCGACTCCATCTCCATCGCGGTCGTCCCAGTTGGTATCGATCTCTTCGTCGAGAGCTGCCATCTGCCACACCTTGGTCGCCAGGAAGGCATCGTACGAGGCGTTGCCTCGCTTGTTGATGATATCGAGGTCGAAGTTGCAATCGCCTGCCAAGATTACGGGAAACGACTGCGCCTTGGCCCATTCGCTTAGACCGGTGGCTTGCTCTTTTCGTAAGTCTTCATTGCCGCGAGCCAGATGCACGGTGACTAACAATAGCTCTTGCCCATCGGATTTTCTTTCCAAGTGAGTCACCAAGGGCGAGCGATGGCCGAAATCGTTGAGACGATACTTCTTGTAGCTCATCAGTTCAGAAAACGAGCGGATGTGGAACTTCGTTCCATCCACGATAATTGCCAGTCGGTCTCTGCCACCCAACGAGGTAACGAAATACTTATAGCCTTTACCATGCTTCTCTCGCACGGCGAAGGCGTAGCGACCGATATCGCGAGCATCGACTTCCTGTAATAGATACGCATCTGCCCTGGGGAGTTCTGCCAACTGCTGGGCGATGATCTCGGGGTCCGCTCCGCCGGACTCGACGTTCCAAGAGATGATGTCCAACGCCTGGGCATGGGCGGAGAGTGTGAGTGCGATCAGCAATGCGGCTAAGTATTTCATGGTGTACCTTGAATAAATTGATTCGTTAAACTTCGTTGCCAACCATGTTACCAGCTTGGGAGGTGGCTAGTTGGAGATCGTTTTGCACCATCATCTTGGCCAGCTCGGCGAGCGACACGGTAGGCTCCCAGCCGAGTTCCTCTTTCGCTCTGGTGGCGTCGCCAAGGAGCAAGTCGACCTCAGCGGGACGGAAGTAGCGGGGATCGATCTTGATAACGGTATTCCCGGCTGGGTCTTTGCCAATCTCGTTGGTCTCGCTGCCAGACCATTCCAAAGGCAAACCGACTTCGGCAAAGCAGAGCTCGCAGAAGCTACGCACGGTGTGCGTCTCGCCGGTGGCGATCACGTAGTCGTCTGGGGTGTCGACTTGCAGCATGCGCCACATGGCATCCACGTAGTCCCCAGCAAATCCCCAGTCGCGACGGGCGTCGAGATTGCCGAGGTACACGCACTCTTGCTGGCCGAGCTTGATGCGGGCCGCTGCGCGGCTGATCTTGCGTGTTACGAACGTCTCGCCGCGGCGGGGCGATTCGTGATTGAACAGGATGCCGTTGACGGCAAACATGCCGTACGACTCGCGATAGTTGCGCGTGATATGAAACGCATACGCTTTGGCTGCGGCGTAGGGGCTGCGTGGATAAAACGGTGTGGTTTCCTTCTGGGGCGACTCGACCACTTTGCCGTACAACTCTGAGGAGGAAGCTTGGTAGAAGCGTGCATCTAAATCCAGTTCACGCATTGCTTCCAGGATTCGCACCGTGCCTAGCCCCGTGACATCCGCCGTGTACTCGGGGATTTCAAACGAAACTTTCACGTGCGACTGGGCACCCAGGTTATAGACTTCGTCGGGGCGTACGACTTTTAGAATGCGGTTGATGCTACTCGCGTCGTTGAGATCGCCATAGCAGAGTCGCAATCGTACGTCCGACTCGTGCGGGTCTTGGTAGAGATGATCGATCCGCTCGGTGTTGAACGACGAACTGCGGCGGATGATGCCCCAGACCTTGTAGCCCTTACTGAGTAAGAGTTCCGACAAGTACGAGCCATCTTGACCGGTGATGCCCGTGATTAGCGCGGTCTTGCCGTTGAGTTTGGGAAGTGCTGCTGTAGATGCCATAGTTTTCAAACGCTCGTTGGGCTCACTTTCGCAATAAAAAGTGGCCCCTGAAGGATGGTAGTGCTATTCGGTGTTAAGGATTTTATCTAACTGCAGTGCCGCGGATCTCCGCTCCGGCGGCCAGATTCTCTTGAAACCAATCATACGTGCGGGCGATGCCTTCGCGTAGCTCAATCTTGTGGTGCCAACCCAAATTGTGCAGCTTGCTCACATCGAGCAGCTTTCGTGGCGTGCCGTCAGGCATGCTGGTATCGAAGGTCAGTTGAGCCTCTGGGCAGACGATTTCTTGGATCAACTCGGCCAGCTCGCGGATGGTGACATCCGTGCCAGTGCCCACATTGACAATTCCGGCTTCGTTGTAGTTATTCATGAGAAACAGGCAAGCATCGGCCAGATCGTCTACGTGGAGAAACTCTCGCATGGGACTGCCGGTTCCCCAGATAGAAACTTCGCCGCCGCCGGCCTCACGACAATCGTGAAACTTTCGGATCAGCGCGGGCAACACGTGTGAAGTCTTCAAGTCGAAGTTGTCGTTTGTACCGTACAGATTCGTTGGCATGGCCGAGATAAAATTGCAATCGTGCTGGCGGCGATACGCTTCGCACGACTTGAGCCCCGCGATCTTTGCAATGGCATAGGCATCGTTGGTGACTTCCAACGGCCCGGTAAGCAGGTACTCCTCTTTGATCGGCTGCGGACAATTGCGAGGGTATATGCAAGAGCTACCCAAATAGAGCAGCTTCTCGACGCCTATCTGCCAAGACGCATGCAACACAGTCGCGTGCATCATCAGGTTGTCGTACAGAAAATCGGCCGGGCGAGAGCTATTCGCGTGAATGCCACCCACCGTGCCAGCTGCGTGAAATACGTAAGCCGGCTTGTTCGTCGCGAACCAATCGTTGACCGCCCGCTGATCCCGCAGATCGACTTCTTGACGTGTGGCCGTAAGTATTTTGGAGAAGCCGGCGGCCTCCAGGCATCGCACCATTGCCGAACCCACCATGCCGCGATGGCCCGTCACGTAGACAGGTGCGTCAGTCGGCAGGGAGCTAGTTGACTTGGGGGTGGGAGACATGCGAAATGTTTTATGCGAAGCGATGGAGGAAGCCAACCGCGAATTATACCTCTAATACCCCCCCGTGCCGAAGAGAGCAGGGAGAAGTCCCGCGGGAAAAGCCTGAATTGTTCTTCCCCGTGTCGCAGTGGGAGTACTGTGGCGAAATTAAGGGCTCAGGGATAGATTCTGTCAGTTATACACAAGTCCAATATTTGGGTAGCACCGACACTTTCTCCTCATTTCGCTTTGTTTTACTCGTATTGTTGCAAGGGAGAAGTGTCGGTGTGCGCAGCACAAGAGGCTAAGGGGGTCGAGTACAAGGGTTTTAAGGCCTCTTGCCGCAAGCGGCCCCGACACTTGTCCGAGCAAGCCGCTAAAATAGGCAGCCCTCAAGCCGGACGAAGTGTCGCGGCTAACCGATCTCATGGTTTTTGAAAGCGTCCTCGACTCATGTTTAGCTGACAGGGATAGACTCCTGGCTACTCGCCAGGCCCAGAATTCGGAAATACTGCGGCAAGCTGCTGCTGGCGATATTCGAAGATTCGCTGAACATCTCGCTTTACCGCTAAGAAATGGATAAGAGCCCCGCCGGGAACGCCGTACTGAACGATATCTGTGACGCGAGTTCCACCCTCCACTTCTTCGAATAGATGCTCGTGGTGCCACCAGCGGTAGGGGCTACGAAGTGCTTGATCGACAAACCGGCGGTGGGGCTCCCAGGCGGAGATTTCCGACTGCCAGCGAACGGGGATGCCGTGCAGTGTCAGCCTATAGTCGATCAACACTCCCTCGCGCATGACGATCGGAGGAGGTGTGGCAACCGTGAAATTCAACCAGCGAGGCGTGAGTTCCTCCAGATTAAAAGCGTTCGCGAAATAATCGAACACACGCTCGATTCGCTCGGGCACCACGCAATTGGCACGCAGCACGTAGCCGCCGCGCTCGGGGTTTTTCTCGATCTTGATGTCTGCCATAGTCTCGGCAGAACCGCGATCAGCCGCCCATGAGTAACAGCTGACTAGCTCTTGGTGGCGCTTGGCTTTGCCGCACTCTTAACGGGAGCGGTCTTAGCCGACCCTTCCTTGAGTTGCTTTGGCAAAGCGACCAACAGCGGCGATTTCGTCTTCTTGTCGGCAGCGAACGTGCCCTCAGGCCCAATGAGCTTCAAGGGCTGATAGCCGGCTGATTGGAACGCTTTCCAAAGATCATCGGCTTTCACCTGTTTTTTCTTCTGGGCCGTGATGATCGCGAAGTTACCCTTCACGTCGGTTGAGATGCCTTGCACGCCTTTGAGCGTGATCACCTTGCGAACAATCTTCTTCGCGCAGTGCGCACAGTGAATACTCTCCACGTAAACGGCTGTTTGGCTTGGGGCGAGCTTAATAACCTTGGGCGCTACTTTCAGTTCCAGTGTATTCTTTAGCTGCTCTTTCGTGGCGAGGGTCCTCACCGCTGGTGGTTTCGCCGTGGCTTGTTCTTTTGAAGAGGTCGTAGCCTTGGCGGTCGCTAGCGGCGAAACCGCAAGCGTTACAGATAGCGAGACGATGAGTGAGAGGGTGGAAAGTATGCGCATGGGGTTCTCTGTTTTTTTGCTGGAGAAATGAATGGAGATGACTTCTAGCGGCGAACGTACAGCCCGTCGGCCTCGACAATCATGGTGCCGCCGGGGACGAGGCGAGCCTTGCCGCGGATGACGACGGTTTCCTTCTCTTTGAGGTCAAACAGCTTGCGACTGCCAACTGAGAGAAGTTTTCCGTCTTCGTTGTTGAATTCAACGCGAGCCAATAGCTTCGATTGGTCGCCGGCGTGGGCAGCACAAAATGCGCACTCTTCGCCTGGAGCGTGGTTGTGGGCGTGGGCATCGAGTTCCAGCAGTTCGGCCGAGTCTACGACGTACAGTACGGCGTGCTTCTCAGAGAACGGAAAGGCGGGCTCTGTTTCTTGCCAAGGGTTGGCGACGCCACCGACTGAGCCAACGAGTACCACTTCCTGTGGTGTCGCTTCGCCCTCTGCGTGCCCTTCGTGTGCATGTCCTTCGTGAGCATGTCCCGAGTGATCGCTAGGATCATCGTCTTCGCTGTCTTCGTGGTGGCTTTCATCGTGATCTTCGTGGTGGCTCTCGTCGTTGTCCTCGTGATGCGCTTCTTCGCCGTGATCGTGCCCCTCGTGAGCATCTTCTGAGGTTTCTCCCGTGAGCATTTCGCGCACATCCAAGACCGACTGGGCCCCGGTTGGTTCTTCAGTCAGCGTGAAACTGGTGCGGTACTTGTCGAGATCGGCTGTGCTGAGCCCGGGGGTCTGACCGCAGCCGACGAGCAACGGGAAGCAAGCCAAGAGGAGGGCTAAGCAACTCAGCCGGGAATAGGGAGCTTTCAACATGGGATAACTTCTGTGGAGGGGGGCTAAGGAGGGAAATGACGCTTCACAGCCTACATTCTAGGCATTTCACGAGAAGTGACAACGCAAGTCTCGCCAGTCTACCTAAAGGCTAGGCCCACGTAGAGGCGCGAAGCTCTCCCTCGTTCCCACGCTCCTGTGACATTTCGTTTGGTCTGCCTAACTCGCTAAGAACTCCAAACGGCAATTGGTTGGCGCGAGAGCGTCTATCAAGTGTATTTCCACCGCGGGAGCGTGGGAACGAGAGGTGTGTATGACAGGCAGGTTTCATTCCAATGCAGCCCCCAAGCGGCCTCAAAAAAATTCCAAATAAATCCCCAAGATCGCGTTCTAGCCCGCGAAACCCCTACTAGACGGCCAGCGAACGGAACTGTCGATCGCTACCCTTTGCCACACTATTTACCCGCTTTGCTTGAGAGACCAAGAAAATCGGCCACTCTCAAGCGGCACTGTTTTTGGAGGCGAAAGCCATGATTAAGAAACTCGTTTACGGCACGCTAGCATTCGGAATCCTTGGAGGGCTGCTACTAGGTAGCAACCTGGGAAGCTACGTCTCGACTGGGTACGAGCGTGTGACCACATCGGTCAAAGAGAGCGTGCCCATGGAATTTGAAATCGATCGGGCCCGCAACATGGTCCGCGATCTGGAGCCAGAAATCCGCCGCTCCATGCATGTGATCGCCAAGGAGGAGGTGGAAGTCACCGAACTTGACCGTCGCATCGAAAAGGCTCAAACCAAGGCAGACAAAGACAAGGCCGACATCATGCGATTGCAGGCAGATCTGGAAACCGGCAAGAGCACGTTCCGCTACGCCAGCAACACCTACACGGCCGGTGAAGTGAAGCAGGACCTGTCGCGACGCTTCAATCGCTTCAAGACCTGCGATGCCACTCTTGGCAGCCTCCAGCAGATGCGCGACGCTCGCCAGCGGAATCTGGAAGCCGCCCAAGCAAAGCTCGCCGCTATGATGACTTCGCAGCGTCAGCTGCAAGTGGAAGTCGAGAACCTGGAAGCGAAGCTTAAGCTCGTAGAAGTTGCCGAAGCCTCCAGCGACCTGCAATTCGACGATAGCCAGCTCGCCCGTGCCAAAGGCCTGATGAGCGACATTCGCACTCGCCTAGACGTAGCTGCCAAGCTCGCCAACGCAGATGTGAACTTCGTCGAAGAAATTCCGTTGAATGAAGCTGCTCCTGAAAACATCACCGATCAGGTGGCTGAGTATTTCATGGTCGAAGGACCAGCGGAGAATTCGCTCGCCACGGTAAGTCTTCAAGTAGAGGACTAATAACGAAGCAATCATGTCATTCCGATAGGAGCCGAGCGACTGAGGAATCCGGACTGAACTCAGGTTGAGAATGGATTCCTCGGTCGGCTAACCTCCCGTCGGAATGACATTGCTTCCTCGTCGCCTAGGCTCCTTCGGAATGACACTAATTGAAGTCCCCCCTCGCCTATCCCCTCTCGCCCCTAGCCTCTGGCCTCCCCCCTATGTTTTGGCGACTACAACTTCGCACGGTACGGATGGCAGTGGCTGAAGGGCGCTGGGACGAGGCTGCCGAAGCACTGACCGACAAAGAGCTGCGTGAGTTCCTGCCCGCCAAAAAGCTGTCGCAGAACCTCGCAGGCCGGTTACTCGGTCGGGCCCGTGAGCGCTTCGACCAGGGAGCCAGCAGCGCCGGCTGGCGTGATGTGAATCGTGCGGTGGAACTTGGTGGCGATGCCCAAGCGATCCGCGATTTTCGTGAATCAGAGCAAGCGAGACGAATGGATCGCGTGTGTCGTTGGATCGCCCTCGGAGAAACCCAAGCCGCATTGGACGAGCTGTCTCGGATGAAGCGTCGCGGCATCGCGGGGCCGAGTGGCTTGATACTCGAAGAAGTTGCCCGCAAAGTTCACACTGCCAACCAACGTATCACTAAGGGTGAAGTGTCTGCCGCGGCGAACCTTTATAGGGCTGCGGCCGAGCGGCTCGCACACCAAGCAGATGAAACTTCGCTGCCTAGCGAGATTCCTCTGCTTCAATTGGCGACTGTTCTCAAAGAAAAGCTGGCTAGTTGCGAGCAGATCGCCCAACAGGTGAAGCAATTGGAGCCCCAACTTCACCAGCAAATCGCCGCATGCGACTGGTCGGGGGCGCTCACGACGGCCGATGCGCTGCTAGAATTAGCTCCAACCCATCCGGCTGCTCGTCGGGCTAGACGCCGTGCCTGGAAAGATGTCGGCCTCGAAGTCACACGGGCTTACCAGCCACCAACTCAACAACGAGCCGACAGGCGTCAACCATCGGATGCGACTTCGGAAAAGGCTGCTCCGGAAAAAGTCGCCTCGTTGAAACTGGGCCATCCCGATCGCTTCACCGCCACCACGCACCATCACACTTCACTCTCTGATACCAAGCAGGTTCGCGACGTGAGTTCTAACCAGCATTCTGGCCGCAGACTGGTCGCCTGGATCGACGCTGTGGGCGGCTACCTAGTGTGTTTGGGGGATGAAATCGTGCTGGGTCGCCCCGATCCCGCAGGTGGTGTGGATGTGCCAATCCTGGCGGATCTCTCGCGACGGCACGTGGTGCTACGGCGCGACGGCGGTGACTATGTCCTGGAGCCCCAGCACTTGATATCGCAGCAGACAGTCAAGGTGAATGGCTTACCGCTCACCAGCCCCGCGGTTCTCAGTGATGGCGACATCTTGCACCTGACCGATGCCGTGGAATTGGTGTTCCGACGGCCCCATGTGCTGAGCGCTACTGCCATCCTCGAACCAAGAACACACAACAAGATTCAACCAGCCGTAGACGGAATCGTACTAATGTCGCAAACCTGCGTGTTCGGCCCGCAATCGCACAGCCACGTGCGTTGCCGAGGTTGGTCGAGCGAGTTGGTACTGGTTCGCGAAGGGGAGGAGCTATATTGCCGCTCGAACACGCCCCTGACTGTCGACGACGAGCCCGGCATCGAAAGAGCAGAAATTGCGGAGAATTCCCGCATTGAGGGGGAAGATTTTGCCCTGAGTTTCGAATCACTCTGAGAAGACCACCTTTTAGCTGTCAATTGCGGAGCAAGCTCCACGGCTAAATGGAGCGAGTGATCGAACTAAAATCACACGTGCAAAGAGGTTACAATAGGACGGTGGCTACA
Source organism: Adhaeretor mobilis (assembly GCF_007741515.1). Classification (GTDB taxonomy): domain Bacteria; phylum Planctomycetota; class Planctomycetia; order Pirellulales; family Lacipirellulaceae; genus Adhaeretor; species Adhaeretor mobilis. Next base: position 1,238,613 of record NZ_CP036263.1, on the reverse strand, counting down.
AACCGCAACTTCTCATGCTCGAAATGCTTACGATGAACCCGCCCGATGCCCAATCTGAGCCAACAGCCGTACCAATCGGCGATCCGCCCAACGACGGGCCCAGGAAGCCTACGCGCTTCACGTACGCCAGCGGTACACGGCCCTTGGATGGCTACACCATCAAGCGGGGTGTAGGTAGCGGCGGCTTCGGTGAGGTCTACTTCGCGGTGAGCGACGCGGGCAAAGAGGTGGCCCTGAAGCTCATCCGCCGCAATCTGGAAGTCGAACTACGCGGCGTCAAACAGTGCTTGAATCTCAAGCACCCTAATCTCGTATCGCTGTTCGACATTCGCACTGACGATCTCGACGATCAATGGGTCGTCATGGAGTACGTCTCCGGCGCCTCGCTCGAAGATATGATCGAACGCCATCCTGCAGGCATGCCCAAAGACATGGCGCTGGAGTGGTTCGAGGGGATCGCCTCAGCCGTTGCGTATCTCCACGATCATGGCATCGTGCATCGCGATCTCAAACCGGCTAACATCTTTATTGATGAAGGCGGCGTAAAGATTGGCGACTACGGTCTGTCGAAGTTCATTTCGTGCAGTCGACGCAGCGGACAAACCGAGAGTGTCGGCACGGTCCACTACATGGCCCCAGAGATCGCCAACGGTCGCTACGGTCGCGAGATCGATACTTATGCACTGGGCATCATCTTCTACGAGATGCTCACCGGTCATGTGCCGTTTGAAGGCGAGAGCGTAGGCGAAGTGCTCATGAAGCACCTGACGGCTGAGCCAGACTTCAGCGTTATCGAGCAGCCCTATCGCAAGATTATTGAAGGCGCCATGGCTAAAGATCCCGACGTGCGCATCAAGAGCGTAGCAGATATGCTGGCAATTTTGCGAGCCAACGGCACGCTAGAGGACGGCCCGTTGAAAAGTGCCGCAGCCGCCACTGCGTTCACTGCCGCTACGGCTGCAACTAGCTCGCCAGCTGCTGGCATGGGTGCAGCAGCAAGCGTACGGGGAGATGAGTACAACCAGACAACATCGCCCGAGTCCACGGCGCCGCGGCCAGAGATCAAGATCCCTAAATATGAAGCATCGCACTCGGTTGCTTCCAACGGTACAGCGTTTGAAGGAACACAGTGGCCAGAAGAGCCCATCGCCGCCTGGTTTTGGCAAAGAGTAGATCATATTCGATATGCACTTCAAATCGATCAATGGCAGCCCTACCAACGCTACGGTGCTGCGGGTTTGTTGATCGCCTTGGCGACTGTAAGTGGTTTGTGGCTAGTTGCCGCCATTCCCGTTTGCTTGTACGGTTTTTATTGGATTTTCTGGTCGCTGGTAAACGCCCCCTCGCGCAGCACCGCAGACCAATCCGTAGCGGATGAGCTGGCCGCTGAACCGGTGCTCACGCCACTAAATAATCCTGTGGACTTGTCGCCGAGTGCTCCGCAAAACGAGAAGCCGACCCCGCAGCTATCGCCAAAAAAATCGAAAGTCTACACGCAATCGCCTTGGCGAAAACGCAAGAACCCCAGCTGGCGGCAGGCCGCCTATCGCGAACTAGCCGACCGCACAATCAAAGAGCGAGCTAGCAGCTTGCTTGGCACGCTGCTCCTCTCGGCAGTGGTCGCTTCGGCGACTGCGATTGTCGCCAGTATGTTTGTTGCGCAATCGAACGCCTCGCCCGAGCTTTCCATCTGGATGGCCTTGACCGCCACGATGACAAGCTGGGCGGTTATCGCGCCGGCGAAGATCGCCGAAGGTCGCTTTGAAGATCAAGCACCGATGCGATTCATCATGCTACTCTCCGGTGCGGCGGTCGGATTGGTGGCCTGGGGGCTGAGTCAAATCCTGATGGTGGACCTGCCTGTCGCACGTGAATTTGTCCCCGGTCCCAATGATACGCTTTTCGGTGAACTGTTCAGGTGGCGAGGGGGTGGGGTGAGCGATGGCTACCTAAACGGTGCCGTTTCGTTGCCGCTCACGATGTACGCCTCTTACTTCACGATGCTGCTCGTGGGACTCCGCTGGTGGCGGCAGGCCGATTACACACGCAGCAGTCGCGTGAGCCTCTGGACGATTGCCGTCTGCGGAGCCGCCAGTTGGGGCTTAAGTCTCATCACTTGGTTCCCCCAACCGGTGGGCATGATTGTGGTGATGACCGTGGCATTTGCCGTGCAACTCACTTCGCACTGGCTGCCGCCTAGTCGCCGTAGAGAGCTGGCTGGGGAGGTGGTGTGATGATTGCTTTGTTAGCGCTAGTTGTCCTAGGAGTTTGCTTTGCCTCCCTAGGCTTATTCCTGGTTTCCCGATTCCTGAACGCCGACTACAAAGAGCGGACAGGAATGAATGCTTTCGGTGCAGTGCTAGTACTAGCAGCAATAGCCGGCGTCTTGTTAATGGTCGTTTTCACCGGGTGGGCATCGTTGGTTCCGCAGAGCAGAGTTGCGCCCGTCATTGAGCAAACAACTCCACTCGAGTATTCAGCGGAACTTGCGCAAGTCTATGACGAGGCTTTCGAAGACCACGGCTATGGCCCCGTCAAGAAGTTGAGGGTTCATAACGAGATCGACGGCACTGTTTCGACAGTGCGATTCCGTGACCAACGACCTGCACGCTACGACAGTGCTAGCCCCGAACCCGCGTATGCTCACGGAGAATCGTACTCTAGCTCATCAACCTCAAGATTGAATGTCGTGATTCTCGCGTTCCCACTGGCTCTCATCGTGCTATTCGCTCTCTGGCGACACCTCGGAAAGAGCGAAAACGAGGAGCAGCACTCCACCCCTTGGACAGCAGTTGCTACGACAATTGGGCTCCTATTTTTAGGAATGATGTTTTTCTGGGTGAGTGCTTCGCGAACAGTTGAGTATGCCACAGTGGAAAGTGCGGGAACTAGCACTGCCAGGGGGCCTGCCGTTGCGAGCGAAACGACCATTCAAGAACTGCACGAACAATTAACCGAGCCGAAGATCAAGCTGGAGGAGTCACCTCAAGGCGACAATCCATCAATAGAAACCCCACCAGCAGATAATCCACCGAAAGTTGATGACCCGGACTTAGTAGAAACATCTGTCGAAGCGAAAGAGTCCGAAACCACAACTACGTCAAAGACGCAAGCAAGTAAGGAAACCGAATTGAAACCGAGGCCTGCTTGGGTCTCGAACCCTCCGAAGCGAGTAGGCAACGTGAATCGCCGCTCCGTTTCCTCCGGCCCCTACAAGACATTACGTGAGTGCTACTTCGGCATCGAAAGTGGATTGGAGGAAGCTACCGAGGAGCGATTTAATCAAGTTGTGCAATCCCAAGCTGGGATGTCCCGCTCCCACTTGAGCATTAGGCGCTACAATATTGGCCCTGAGACCATTCTTAGGGAGTTCTGTTCCGAGGAGTACATTGAGCGGGTTGAATCTCCCAGCGTTGGTGAAATGAAGAAACTACACGTGCTTATGGAGTTCGGCCCCGAGCAAGATCGCTATCTCCTCAACCAGTGGCGCCGCTATGAGCGTGACGAGCGGATCGCGGTTGTTCTAGTCACGGCGACACTCGTGTTGGGCACGTTTGCCTTCGTGTGGGGCCTGCTCTGGTTCGACACGTGGACGCGAGGCTATTACACCAAGTGGTTGTTTGTCGGCGTTCCAGCGGCGATAATCGCAGGTCTTGGCGTCATCGCATTTATCGCTGAGAGTATGTGATCCGCTAGCACCGTTTCGCCGCGTGAACTTGCTCGGCGCGGGGATATTTGGCTCGCATGGTTCGCTTTTCCTAGATACCTCACTGTTCCCCCCAGCAAACCTCGCGGCGAGCAAGCTCGACGGCTAACGATACCTTTCCTGCTAATCAACTTTCTCGGCACCTTCTCCAAACTATGACCATTCCCGCGAATCCTGATGCCTTGTTGGTGGAAGCGATCCGCGCGGGCAAGCCGGACGCTTGGACCAACCTGATTGGTCAATACGAAGGCCGGTTGCTCTCGTTCGTTCAGAGCCGCCTACGCCGCCGAGCAGCCAGCGAGGATGTGGTACAGGAAACATTCATCGGCTTTCTCACCAGCCTGCCTAACTACGATGTCCGCCGCCCGCTGGAGAGTTGGCTGTTCACGATCGCCGCCCACAAGCTTACCGACTACCTCCGTCGCGAGGGACGTAGGCCTGCAGTACCGTTTTCCTCAGCCGACGGCTCTAGCGGCAACTGGGAACCCGCCGGGCATGCCCGCGGCGCGAGCAGTATCGCACGCAGCGGCGAACGTCGCCGACTTGAGGACGAAGCCCTCGCGGAAGGCGTCGAGGCACAGCTCAACAAATGGCGGGAAAAGGGCGACTGGGACAAAGTCAAATGCATGGAGCTGCTGTTTGTCACTGGTGCTGGTAACAAAGAAGCAGCAGAGAAACTGGGGCTCACTGAACAGCAAGTCGCCAACTTCAAGTACGACTTCATCGAGCGGTTGCAAAAGTTCGTTCGTACACAGCGATTGAATCTCGATGTGTTTCCTGAATTAGCAAGTTCCTAATTTCGATCACTGGCATGAAAACACCTCCGACAGACGCTGAACTTGATGCCTTTCTCGACGAGGGGCTTTCGGCTGAACGCATGGACGCCATCGAATCGGCCATTGGCAGTAATGCTGCGCTTGCAGAGCGTATCGCACAAGCCGTCGGGCGACGCGACGCGGGGTTGCATACCCTGGGGGCGATCTGGCGACGTCATCGGCTAACCTGCCCCACTCGCGAGCAACTGGGCAGCCATCTGATGGGCGTCCTGCCTTCCGAAGAGGCCAAGTACTTACAGTTTCATGTCGAAACGATTGGCTGTCGGAAATGCCAAGCGAGCCTTGCCGACTTGAAAGACCAGCTAGCCGCGGCCGATCAGGAAGCGACTCAACAACGCCGCAGTAAGTATTTCGAGACGAGTGCTGGGTACTTGGGTCGGGGAAAGTAGCTCGGCCATCCTGGCTGAGTGCTTGTAGGGTACTGCCGAGTGGCGCAAGGCATACCGAACCCTGGTTGATGGTACGCCTCGCTCCACTCGGCGGTACCCTACGACTGATTTACTGGGTACCCCAATCGGCCCACAGGCACCGACCTACCAACCACCATCATCGACTTCCAGCACGCCCTGCTCGATCTGGTGATTCGCGGCGATGGTGATTTTCTGATGCAACCTGCGGTGAGCATCACCCAAGTCACTCGGTTGAAGTGGCTCCAGTAGATCTAGGGCGCGGTTCGGCTTGTCCAATTCCATCAGGCAGATCTGTGAGAGTTTCAATCGCACACCCTGCGAATCATCAGGGAACCGATCTAAGAACTCGGCCATCACGGGAGCTGAGGCTGCCCATTGGTTCTGTTTATGCAGTCCCACGATGATCGCTAGTAGTTGCTCACGACTGGTCTCCAGGGGCATGCCGAGATCGATCATGCGCTTACGCACCTCAATGGCTTGCTCCGGCTGACCAATTTGTAAGTAAGCGTCGAAGCGGCGCTTGCCTTCTAGCATCTTCTCGTGTCGTGCTGCGGCAATTCTCGTCGGATCGTTATCAATTTTTGCTTCACGTCTCTTTTTCTTGTCCGAGCCGTAATCGCCGCTCATGACTGAGAGTAAATCGTAATCTTCGCAATTGACCATTTCGCGCTTGAGCATGACGAAACCAAGCGCAGCGCCCATCATCCCTCCCATGAGGTGCAAGATAGAGCTGCCCGCGTAGCTGCCCAACAACAACCACATGACAATGTCGATGCCGACGAAGATTGCGGCAAAGACTCCGACGCTTACCTCGAATGTAAAGATGATGAAGTAGAAAAAGAAAAACACGGACAAATTATTGACCGGTGCCCACAGACAAGCCATTGCCATGATGCCGAAGATAGCCGCCGAAGCACCCAAGGAGCCAGGTGTCATTCCTTGGTAGCCGCTCATGACCAGTTGTTCGAGCGCCGCCTGGCCGGTGGCGATTGCTAGATAGGCACACAAGAACCGGAACCAGCCAAGCTTCCCTTCTACGACGAGCCCAAACGCCCACAAGAAAAACATGTTTCCCAGTAGGTGCTCGAAATTGAAATGCATGAAACGAGAGGTGAGCCACTGCACCGGATGAACCCCAGTGCCGTACTCCAAAAGCCAGCCGTCCTCAATGGAAATGACGCCCGTGGCGGAGCAGATGTACAATGCCGTGTTCAGTACAATCAACGCGATTGTCGCGAAGGGAAAGTGGTAGAGCGGGGCATCACATGAGTACGGAAGCATGACCTAGCCGAGGGTCCAACTGAGAAGCGGGAGTCTCCAATGTTCACAGCTTAATCGACTCGAAGGGCGACCGCCAGAAAAGCTGATTGGGAAACAGCGCATTGAGGACACTCAGCAGTTCGGTGCTGATTGATGCTTGTAGCTCAACCGTTGGACGGTGGTTAAGGAGCAGTAACTCTTGCACTGCTTGCCAGTCGGCAGGAAGAGCTTGCACGGCCATTTCGGACGTGGGCTCCAGGCGGGCGCTACGGCGAGTGAGGATGAACCTTTGTGAAGGCAGCGCATGCTTTGGCTCACTCTGCGGTTCATTGCCTGATAGAGCACATCCTTGAAAGTCGATCTGCACGGGACGTTCAATGCCGTACGCACGAGCACGTTGATGAAGAAAAGAGTAGAGTTTTTCCACCCATTTGGTGGGCGAAAGCAACTTGGCCATCCAGGCCCCCGCGGGCGTCGTGGCATCTGCTATCCACTGCCCTCCGGCAGTGACGAGGAATTCATGCAGCGGATCGTCGGGCGACGTGTGCAACGCCACAAAGTGATGATCGCGATCAATGGCATCTTGGCAGGCACGTTTTAACAACATGGTGCGCGCCGCCTCGTAGCCTGGCAGAACCAATAATTCGACGATGCACGAATCGCGAACCACGGCATAGGCCACGGTTTTCGAAGCCTGAAAATCTGGTCCAGCACTGCTTCCCTGGTCGCTTGACGGATCTCTCGTTGGTTCACTGGATGGGCGTGGCGACTTGCGTGTTTCACAGACCGTCAGAATCTGATCATGTGCCTTACGATTGGTGAGCCATTGCCAGTGGGGCTCGCTGCGTTGTAGGACGCCCCACATGTCGGACGCGAGGCTGTCGTACAGATCGCGAATGGCATCAAGCTGGAAATGCCGCCAACTGGTCACTTCCAATCGGGGTCCGCGACGACGGCGTTGCTGCGATTGTTCGTTGGCCTCGATATGAGAGAGTACCGCCAGTGTGTTCGCGCGGGTATGTCCCTGATTGCGGAACTGCGTCCAACCTTGTTGCTCGAACCAATCAACACGACGCGTGCGCATGAAAGCGACGACAGCTCCCCCTTGGGTTGCGATTGATTCAGCCGTGGCAAGTAGCTGACGGTCGTAACCGTTGGGGTCGAATTCGGGCAGCGACTCGAAATCACAGAAACTAACGATGGGTAAACGCTCACCGGCAAACCAGGCGGTCTGATGACTCGCCATCAGGTGGGCAACAATCGCCTTGTCTCGCCAAACGATGAGTCGATCGTGGGATTGGTAAGTGGGGTGATCCAGTCTGCTCTGGAATTCCTCCGCCAAGGGCAACTGCTGCGTTTGTGTGAGGAAATTCAACACCAACGGATGATCGCCCGTGCTGCCGGTTAGGATGCTCGTGGAACCGTCCAACTGAAGCACACAATTGCTTCCGCTGGCGCTGCAATTTTGGACTTGGCTAGGGAAGTTGATCACGCTGGCGAAGTTAGCAGCTTCAACCTGCCCTCTCGAATCGGCTGGCGTCGGCATCGGTGAGTACTCGCACGGGGTGTGGGGAGGTTCGTCGCTTCATTGTGCGTCGAATAGTTACGATTCAGGTAAGCCGTTATGCATCACCAGCGTCGTGCATCGTCGCTCTCCCCAAGCGGGCGATACTGTGCAAAGCTCGTAGATGGAATAAGTTCTTTCGAGGCTTGTCGAACTCATAAGTATCCAAGCTGCGTGCCTACAATGCTGAAATCAACTGCCGGCACCTCACGTGGAACAACGCGGCTGCCGCACAATGGTGAGCCTAAGATATTGAAGAGTGAAAATCTAGTAAAAACTCTCGAAGTCCAGTCTGAGGAAATAGGCAAAAGGCGTACTCTCGCGAATCAAGGATGCGATTTACCCGCACTCGGCCTGTCAGTTGTTCAAGGCAGTTTTCCGCCTCTACACGTCGTGTTTCGAGCAGTCTGCGCATTACCGAATTCGCAGACTCGATTATTCGGTGTCGTTCTGCTGCATTCTCAGGCGTCTTCCTTAATTCAATGGCAGCTCGCTTTTGGTTAAACGCTTTTTCAAAACTTTCGCGCTCAACCTCGCTGAGCTCAGACGCACGAATGTGCTTCTCCCCATGGAACTTGTACTCACGCAACTGATTGCGCTGCTGTCGCACTTCAACGGCGTTGCCTGAGGGGTGATCGATTGGCAGTTGCAGAGTCCCGGAAATGACGGCGTAGCTTGGCGGCTCGAAACCGAAGAAATCGCGGCAGAGGGAATCAGTCACTTGATCGTATTTGCCGCCACCAATACCGTGGATGAATAGGTCTGCTAGAAACACTCGGGCAAACAGCGTGGTTGTCAATGCTCGCGAGCGAATCTTCGTACCCGCGATCTCAAGAGCTTCCAGTGCCTCAACCGCTATGTCAAATTCAGAGTTGCCCGCGAGCGGCAGGTTTGCCCTCCAGCCCTGACGGTCCGTGAGCTCAACGCAATCAGGCTGCGGACGGGCATACAATGGATGACGCTGAGGGTTCTCCTTCGTCCACACCCAAAACGGTGCTTCCATCCAGTCGCCGTCCTCATCGAGATTGGGCAAAGGCTGCGCGTGGTTTCGCAGCTTGTGAGCGCGGCGATAGTCAGAGAGAGCCCTGTTGTAGGCAGCCAAGAAGTGAGACAGGTCTTGCAGGATACCGCTCAGAAAGAATCGAAAAGCACGCGTATTGCACACGCGACTTTGGGGTAGCTCCAAATTGCGTAGACCCCACTCTTGTTCGGTTTGGTGACGAGCTTGAGCCAAGCGCAGCCCGGCCGGAAGGCCCCCTGCTGTCTCTTTCAGCACTTGTGGCCACCAAGTCTCCAGCATTGGTTTCGCGACTAGAGGGCGGATGGTTTCGGTCGCGCGCTTTCCAAACGATTCCCAAATAGATCGATCGGAAACAAAGCGTTCCTCGAAGGGCACCCCTGCCATGGGCGAATCCCATGGTACTTGCGAAACTCGGGGCGAATCGACGGTTCCGGTCGGCACGCGAAACGACGGGGCAGGGCAGAGGTCGTTATCGATAATCAGATTCAGTGCAGTGCCTTGCACTCTCTTCGCTAACCGACCCGCTGCAAAGTTCTTCAACCACACCCCCGGATGCATGAGCGTCGGTTGGTGACCGGTTACGACCAGAGGTGCTTCCGAACTTAGTTCAGGAATTTCTGTGTAACACGCTACATGCTGATATGCAGCAGCGAAGCATTCGGAATGAGCCTGCTCGCGCAGGATCGACAGCGTGGCGCCAAAGACATTCAGATCTGGTTGCGAAAGCCGTTCTCGATTCTTCTGAATCTCAACCGGCAATTGCTCCCACTGCGGCACTACCAAGATTTGGCCGTTTTGCCGCGGCGCTTGATACTTAGGATACGCCCGGGGCTTGTCGCTCGCTTTGGCCATACTTGACTATAACGTGACAGAGCTACGGTCATCTAGAGATCGGGACATATCCACAGTAACGCACCTACAGGCAAGCTTCGGGAAAAGTCCCTTGGAAAGCGCCTGAGCCAGATTTTGATTCGTCTTGCAGTGCAAACGCCTTTTGGCAAGCCTCCATCGCACGATCGATCACGCGATGGTAGTAGCGTAGCCGCGTATCGCCATCGTCCAGAGCGCCGCCGAAGGTGCGTTCCTCTTCCAGATACACCAACGGCACCGAGCGTTCAATAATTCGCAAGCGGTGCGCGGCTGCTTGCACCCACAGCTCCAATGGCATCGCATAGCCCGTTTCCTGCGGGTGCAGCACGGCGAGTGCCTGCACCCGATAGGCCTTGAAACCGCAGAACGCATCAGTGAGATTCAGTCCGAACCGACAATTGAGTTCTTCGGTGATTTGCAAATTGATCCGCCGGCGATCCATGGGCGCTTTATTCACCTCTGCATCTGGATCAAGATAGCGGCTCCCTGACACGATGTCCGCCGGGTAGTTCGAGTTGGGATCGCAAGCATTCACCAACGCAAGAATTCGTTGGGGCTCGTGCTGACCATCACAGTCGATCGTGACGAGTACGTCGTAGCGATGGACGATCGCGTACTCGAAAGCCGTTTTCAGTGCAGCACCGTAGCCTTGGTTCTGCTCGTGAGTCACGACCGAAATATCATCTCGCTCCGCAAGACACGCCCCCGTGCCATCAGTAGAGCCGTCATCGACAACGAGAATGTCGGTCGCGTACTTGCGAACCTCATCGAGCACGCGATCAACGTGCTTCTCTTCATTGAAGACAGGCAAAGCGGTAAGGAAGCGGAGGCCAGCAGCCGTGAAATTGGTGGGTTGTGGGGAGGACATGATGATACTTCGCAATGCTCCTGTGGTGCCTACAAAAGTTTCTATGTCTTGGGGGGACATAGAGAGAACATTATTGGTCCTCACGCCAGCGGGGTCAAATTTAAGCCGAAAAGGGCGAAGTAGTAGCTCCGTACTACAGTCTACGCACCGGGTCCCGTTCCGATCGGCTGGCCCAGGTTTCGACACCTGCGAGCTGATCTGACAGATAGTCCGCAAGTGTGAGCAGCGCGAAACGTTCGCTAGCAAAGTGCCCAGCGAGAACCAAGCCCACGCCTCGGGCTTCAGCCTCTAAGCAGGCGTGGAAGTTAGCTTCCCCGGTAACTAACGCCTGGCAGTCTGCCTTGACTGCCGCTTCTAGAAAGCTGCCACCACTGCCGCAGGCAATAGCCACGCGGGCGACTTCTTGTTCATCGTAGCCGACTAGCTGGACACGGTCGGTATCAAGGAAGCTTTGCGATCGCTCAGCTAAGTCGCGTAGGGTTAGCGGCTCACCCGCGATGCCACACCGGCCAGCACCAACATCCGGCTCGGTATCGCTGGAGGGAATAAGCGGCTGAATCTCTTCCAACCCTAACCCAATTGCCAAATGCTGATTGATGCCCGTTTGCGCCGAATCAAAAGCCGTGTGTGGACTGTAGACAGCGATGCGATGAGCGATGAGCTCTAGCAACAATCGGCCCGATGTGGTTTGCGAAGTGATGGCTCTGAGCGGTTGGAAAGGTAGCGGGTGATGAGACACAATGAGGCCCGCCTTGCCTTCGATCGCTTCCTGAACGGTGGCTGGCGTGATGGTCAGGCAAGTCATGACCCGATCGACAGACGTATCTTCATCTCCGACCAACAGCCCCACATTGTCCCAATCCTCTGCGAGCTCCACCGGTGCAAACGTCTCGAGAATTGCAGTTAGTTCGCTGATCTTTGGCATGAGTGTGGGAGCGTGTGTGGCGGAGGGAGAAAGCCGAAACGGTTATCATAGCACGACTTCTATCTTGATTCACCCGGTTAAGTTTGTCCCTGACAACCCGAAGCGTAAGCGAGGGACTTCGACTATTCAGGCTCTCCTGCGCCGAATAGTGCCGCAGGAGAGCCCCCCGACAATCACAACCCGAAGCGTAAGCGAGGGGCAGCGCCAACACAGTCTCTCCCTCGCTTACGCTTCGGGTTGCGATCTATTGAGCTACGGCTCGGCAACAAATCGGTGATTCAGTACTCGCGATCCATCAACTTCCTCTGCTCGCAGCCAAATCTCTTTACCGATCAGGTTCGCCCCATCCTTCAAACGATAGACTTGCAGATCCTCGGACGCCCCCAATTGGAATACGTGGATCCGCTGGCGTCGATGTCCCGGAGCGAACAGCAAGCACTTGAAGTCAACGAGTTTCTCAGAATCGTTTGCCATGCGTTGCTCGATGATGAGATGTCCGTCGCGATCGAGTCGACTAGCGACGTCCAGTGAAATGCTACCATCGCCAACGGCCAGCTGCCGATACACACTGAATTGGTAGTCCTTGTCAGAAGAAAGCTGGAAGTCCAACCGCACGTCGGAACTGCCGCTATTGGCGTCAAAAGGCAAGGTTAAGTCGAACTGCTTGCGCTCAAGGCTACCGGCGCCGACCTTGTAGTCTAACTCGTGCGGGCCAACTTTCCAGCCTTTGGGCGTCGCGAGCGTCAACGAACCTCCCACACCCTGTCGAAAGTAGTTGCGAAATTCGACGCGATTCTCATGGGCTTTTCCAAACACACTCGGAACATGGATCTCAGTAAATTTCACGGACATACGCCAGCGGGCGATTGCTGAATTGAGCCCGCGTACGAATTTAGGCAGCGTGCTTACTTCCAAGACTTGCCGATGTCCCTGCTGGGCGGGGACATGTTCTCGCCCCCAAACATCGACTTCTCGTACCTCGTCTCCCAGGTGAATCACTTCTTGCGTTGGATGCTCGCTCCAGACGACCATCACAACATCGTTCTGTGGAGTCATGAAGATGCGATTTTCGCTGCCACCGGGCAACTGCAAGCTCCCTAAGAACTGAGCACCTGAAAGCAATGACGCTGTCGTGCGCCAAGGCAGCAGCAGCTCTCCCGGCGTACCTTGCGGGGTCATCAGGCCACGATGCTTGTCGAACGGGTAGGCGACGAAGGCCGCTTGGGCACCATGAATCTTGGCGGCAAGCATTTGCTCGACCAGATCGCGGACCCGGGTTTCTAAGTCGTACTCCTGCTCCGGTAGCGGCTCTATAAGTACCCAGCGATTTACTCCTGTACGCTTCGGAAGCGAGAGATATTCGCCAATTTCTTGACCGGTGAGTGCCGGACTTGCTGAGTACTGCTGAAATTCCCAGGTGGCCAGCTTCGAGCTGCTTTGAGCAATCATCCATTTCCAGCCAATCCCCAACTTCACATCCTGACCGAACCGAAAGAGCGATTCACGTAGGATGGCAAGCTCTGCTTCGAGGTCCGGCAAGCCGGAAAAGCTCCAGTCGTGATCGTTGCCCAACTGCCACCAGCGCACACGCAACGAAAGCCGTGTAAGGATAGGATCGAGCGTGGGCAACCAGGAAGAGGACTCGCCAGAAAGCGCATCGGCGATGGATACTGTCTCAGACAACTCACTCGGCAGTGTGACGTTCCGGGATGGTCGATCGAGGACTGCTACCGTTTCGATATCTTTCGCCGAGAGCTGTTCGGTGAAAATCACCAACTCATCCAGTGCACTGGGGTCGTTGGCGCTGAGCCAAACGGGCAGCTTCACCCAGTTGACTGCTACCTGGGGCAGGAGAACCCCAAGCTCCTCGAAATCTAAGGGCGTCGGTCCGTTCGCCAACGACCAACCAAACTCACCCACATCTGGGCGCTCGAGCGGGGGAGCAATTGCCAACGTGACCATGTGTTCGTCCAGCCGCCCCTTCTTGGTTCTCATCGTGACGCGCACTCGATAAAAACCGTAGTCAGTGATCTCAGGTCGCCAGGTCGTCTTGCCTATGTAGCTAGCTTCCGTATCCGTACCAGGATGAAAGAAATCGGAAGCTTTGTGGACCTCATTGGTAATCAGACGACCTTCAAGCTGGATGCGATCGTTCGACAAGCTAAGGCTACTAGCGTCAAGGAGTTCGAAGAGAATCTCAGGGTCTTGTTCGCGAATGCCCGAGAGTTCGCAGGTAATCTCAACATTGTTAAGGCCGGTGTAGACATTCGAGGGACTGTTGGTGCTGACCACCATCTTAGGCTGACGGGCCAGCCATACGTCGTCGAGCGAGACGGTCCCCTGCAAGTCTGCACGAGGTCCTTCTTCAAGTTGCAGTACGAATCGCGCGTATTGAATTTGCTGATCGTCGGGATTCACACGGTCGATCCTCGCAACTAGCCAATCATCGGTACGCCGCAACCACTCTCCATAGGCCGTCTGGATCACCTGCTGCTGATCATCACAAAACTCCAGATTGACGCGGGCACGTGCATATTGCATCCCCTCGACACGTATGCGAGCTTCTGCCACGTATCCGAACTTAGACGAGACTGCCACGAGCGGACTTTCTGCACGGGCATTTCCGCCGTTGGCACGAATAGTAAGCGTCCGTCCCCCCTTGGCCGTCTGTTCTTTGACAAGGGCCGCTTCAATGTAGTGGGGCAGATCGGGGCCGGTGACACGTGTCCAGCGGTCCGGCCAGTGGTCGAAATTCACGTCCCACTGGTCGCCAAAGTCACAATAGAAGATCGGCACCGCGTCGGTCTGACGAGCATTACTCGCCGTTGGCGCTGCGAGAGCGGACAATATCAGAAGTTTGGCAAGCCAGAGCATCAGGGGAGACGAGTTGTAAGTTGGCAGTTTTCAGTGCTTGATCGAACACTTCACTGCGGGGGAGAATGGTAGGTAGGTAGTGCTATATTGAGCGAGATTTTTGCCGGGTACTGAAAACTGAACTCTGACAACTGAGAACTCTATGCCAATGCTCCAGAACCCAATTGCACTTAAGACATTGAGCCTATCTCAACCCATTAAGAAAGCATTGCACACGGCTGCCCGCTTGGAGTACGACGGTGTGCAAATCGATACGCGCCGCGAAGTCCACCCGTCCGAATTATCCGAAACTGGCCTGCGTCAATTTCGGAAAATGCTGGATGATCTAAATTTGCGGGTTGGATCAGTCGCCTTTCCCACCCGACGCGGCTACGCGGACGCTGACGATCTCCAACGCCGTATGGACGCCGCAATAGCCTCGATGCGACTGGCTAGCGAGCTTTCCGCCCGCACGATGGTCTTCACGCTGGGTAGCATCCCCGAGAGCGAAGATTCCAGCTACACGACACTGTTGGATGTGCTTGGTACGCTCGGAGTGCATGGAAATCGACTAGGTGTCAGCCTAGCTGCTCATGCCCCGGAGGCAGAGATCGAGCAACTCACCGCGCTTCTTGAAGCGTTGCCTGCAGGTACGTTGGGCCTCGACTTGAACCCGGCTGCACTTATCGCTCGTGGCGATTCGCCAAGTGCGTTTCTGAAAAGCGTCGGCCAACACGTTTGCCATGTCTTCGCGAACGACGCGGTACGCGGCTTCGGCGAGACAAGTTCAACAAGTGTCGAACTGGGCCGTGGTAGCGCGGATCTGCCGGCGCTACTTGGTGCAATGGAAGAGCACAACTATCGGGGTTGGATCACGGTCGAGCGAAGTGGGTCTGAGAATCTAATCGAGGACTGCACCAACGCGGTGAAGTTCCTGCGATCGCTCTGAGCAAGAGGAATTATTCGCTGGCAATTGCTTTCAATCTGCGATACTCCCCGGCTGCCCAACGCTCAATGTCATTCTTATACCATTTGCTAAAACGGCTTTCGCTCGCTCCACCCGGCAGATTTGTCCAGGCCTCGTCGGTGCCTAGCTCCGCAACGAAGTGGTAGCTAGGTGCAAAGCTTGACTCGCGTGTCGCAGTTTGCATCAAGTGACCTTGGAACGGAGTCGCCTGACAACCGGGCATCGGCATACGGTCGGTGTGGAACCCTAACATGCGACCCACGCGGCTCTTCTCGAAGTAGCGATTGGCAAAGTGAAAGGAATTCACTTCGCCCCAGGGATGAGCTTCTTCCGCACTGGCCGCTTCTGCAGCGCAACGGATTAACTCGTGCTTGTCTCGACCGTCCCACCAGAGAGAATCCTGCCGTTTGAGCAGGCCGTCAATCGCGGTTAGGACCATCGATGAGTATCCAATGCGCGTTGCCAAATAAAACATCCGTCGCCAGCCGATGCCTGTCTCATGGCCGAAGATTTCTAGCAGGACATGGCGGTACAAATGCTGAAACCGCGTGGCAGCTGTACTCTCAGGCGTGTAGCGCAGGTCCCAATTGACTAACGATTCTTTCAGATTTCCTTCAGGCACGTGCGGCAAGAGTACAGGCAGCAGATCTCGCGCCTGCAAACTAAGAATGTCGTACTGCAACGCTTGCATGTCCTCGACCGTGACGGCACGATTCTCATGGAGCACTTCCACAATACGCCGCTTGCGATAATCGGCTAGGCGATGCGTATTGATGTGCCACTCGCCGGCACGGTTGAGATCTTCGTTCGCGCTGACCACGTAACCTTCGGGCGGATCGAAGAGGCTCGGCAGGTGGTCACTCGGCTGAATGCCACGCCAGTGGTTCTCTGCGTTCCAGGCCGGAACAGGTACCACGCCGGTATGTCTGGCGGCGCGTTGGGGGAGCCAACCGCTGGCTTGACGTCCGATGTGCCCCTGTTTGTCAGCAAGCACCCACACCAGCGACGGGTGGGGATTCTCCTTCACGACTTCCATCGCTTCGCGGGTGCTCTCGGAATGAATTACGTCCAGCCAACAACCGATCGACTTGCCGGCCCCCTCGGCACTGCCAATCCAACTTGCCGAAAGATACTTGCCTGGCTCGCCGCCTGTGAGATCGCGACCGAGCGTGCCTTGGTCGTTCTCAAAGACTTGGTAGTGGAGCGTCTCGTCCCCTTTGCGATGAATCGGCTCATCGCGCACTCGGAAGTCGTGCCACTGGTCGTCGCCCGCGGCGTCAGTGCGCCGGTACTGCCATATTTCGCTTGGATCAGTCTTATCGGGATGGCTCTCCTCGGATTCTCCATGAGACCCAATCAAGGAATCCTCTCCCCCTTTCGCCTTCCCCCTTCCGTCTTTGCGCCGACAGTCCTCGATGAAAAAGTCGCTCGTGTCCGCGTGCAAATACGTGACGCCCCACGCAAGTTTCTCCGTGCGCCCCACAGCCATCAGCGGGCAGCCAGGCAGTGTCGCACCCATGGCGTACTGTGCTGTGCCCTCTTTCTCGTTGCCCCAATGGAGTGCAACCTCGTACCAGATGGCCGGCAAGCGATTGATCTCCAGGTGGGGGTCAGAAGCCAATAGGGCATGGTCGGTCGCGCTGCGGCGCGGACTCACGGCCCAGGCATTGCTGCCTGCGAGGCGAGGGAGATCGACAAGCATTTCCAGCGCGTCGTCAGAGAGCCGTCGCTCCATGTTCACTTCTTTGAGAACCTCTAAGTCAACATCATCTAGGTACGGACCGAACAGCTCGCGTAGGAGTTCCGGCTTGACGCCCGTTTGGACAAGATCCACGAGCAGCCGCTCGTTCTCCTGCT
The DNA here is from genome assembly GCF_007741515.1 of Adhaeretor mobilis. Lineage (GTDB taxonomy): Bacteria > Planctomycetota > Planctomycetia > Pirellulales > Lacipirellulaceae > Adhaeretor > Adhaeretor mobilis. The sequence continues at coordinate 1,221,476 of NZ_CP036263.1, read as the reverse complement.
CTCCGACGGCTAACCCGGCGAAACTCAGTAGGTTGCCAATCAGTAGCACGGAACTAGGGTTCCAAGGCCGAGGGTGAAAACCCGTAACCAGCATCGGCAGCGAACGGCTGGCGTCCTGTAGGGCATCGTTGACTCCTTCGCAGTACCAATCCAACTGCTGGCGGATGTCGGGACGCAGCAAGTCCGCGTCCGACTCAATTCCCAGGTGCAAACCGGCTCGACGAAAAAAGCGGTCCGTCTCGACAAGTTCCGGCTTGTCCGCAATGCGTTCGGCCGCTTGGCCACTGGCAATGGTGCGTGAAAAGAAAATCTGCGTCGGTCGATCCGTGGCATGCAAGAAACCTAGTGCGTAAATCGCCTCTTGCCACGTGGGGGCCGTTACGTGCGGCGTGCCGTGTTCGTCGCGAACGGCGGTGAACTCGCACTTGGCGGCTTTTGTCGAAATCGGTTCCATTTATCACAGTAACGAGTTAGCCGCCGACCTTTGTCGACGCGGAGGTGAGATGCTGATTCAGGCTTGTTATTTGTGCTATGTTAACCGAACTAACCTGAAGCCCGAAGCCCGAGGTCGGAAGTCTTTACCTCCCGTCAACCTCGCGGCGAGCAAGCTCGACGGCTAACGTTCCATTCCTAACGTCCCATTCATGTCACTAAAACGCCAAGAACTAATCGCTGGTCTCACTATGACCGGGCCGTGGGTACTTGGCCTACTAACACTCACCCTTTACCCATTTGCTGCTTCGCTGTGGTGGAGCTTTTGTGAGTACGACCTACTGGGCCAGCCACGTTGGGTAGGTGGTAGCAACTATGCCCGGCTTGCGAGGGACATCTCCACCGGCGGCCAATTCTGGCAAGCGTTGGGCAATACCGCTTACTATGCAGTCGCTAGTGTTCTGCTGTCGGTCCTCGTCGGAGTCTCGCTGGCCACCTTGCTCTCCCAGACTATTCGCGGGCGCACGCTGATGCGGACGCTCTGCTTTCTGCCGGCGGTCGTGCCCACAGTCGCGGCTGCCGTGCTGTGGATGTGGCTGCTCGATCCGCAAGCGGGCCTCGTGAACAAGGCGCTCACCACGCTCGAGCTGCCTGCCCAGAATTGGTTCCGCGGCACGAGTGCCGCCGCTTGGCCCACGAGCTGGCCTACCGACGCAGGCGGGCGTGTGTTCGGTTCCAAAGATGGCTTGGTGTTGATGAGCGTGTGGGGCATCGGCAATTTGCTGGTCATCTATCTAGCAGCGATCGGTGACGTGCCTCGCGCGTTGTACGAAGCGGCAGAGATCGACGGCGCAAGCCCGTGGCGCAAGTTCTTGCACGTTACGCTTCCCATGCTCACGCCGGTCATCTTCTTCAACGTGGTCATGGGACTTATTCAATCTGTGCAAGCCTTCACGGATGTGTACCTCGTGAGCGATGGTCAAGGCGACCCGGCAGGGGCCACGATGACGGTGTCGCTCTACCTATTTCTCACCGCATTCAAAGACCTCGACATGGGCTACGCGTCAGCGATGGCGTGGCTGCTGTTTGTGATCGTGGCGATGGCCACGTGGTGGTTGTTCCGCACCTCGCGAAAGTGGGTGCATCAATGAAGAAATGGTCAGTAGACAGTCGGCAATCAGCAGAAATGTGCCACCAAGTTTGCTCGAAGGCAGTTGTGAAGTCCTCAGACTTCAGGCTTCGGGCTTCAGGTCTAGCAATGTCAACTGTCGAGCCTCGAAGTCCGAAGCCTGAGGCCCGAGGTCGCCTTGCCCTGCTGTTCACGCTCTCATTGCTGCTGTTCGGTTGTCAGCCGGTCAGCGAAACTGCATCTCAACCTGAGGAAGTCATCTTCTGGCACTTCTGGGGCGGGGAAGATCGGCCCATCGTCGAGCAGATCGTTGTCGACTTCAACGCGTCGCAGCAACAGTACCGCGTGCGTGCGATTGCTATGCCGGGGAATAACCTCGACTTGAAGTTTTTCTTGAGCGTAGCCGGCGGCGATCCGCCCGATTTGCTGAATCACGACGAGCCTGTAATTGCCGACTGGGCGCATCGCGATGTGCTGCTACCGCTCGGTGAAATGGCCACGCCCGAGGAACTTGACCGCCTCAACGATTGGCTCTTCCCGGCCGCCAAGCAACTGGGCAGCTACGACGGAAAACTGTACGCACTGGCCAACGGGCTCGACATTCGCGCCTTGTATTGCAACCAGACAATGCTCGAAGAACACAGCCTGCCGCTTCCACGTACGATTGCGGATCTCGACCGGATCGCCGAGACGATTGCTCCACCGGGGCAACAGGAATACCAGCGCATGGGTTTCTTACCCAATCCCGACCGACTGTGGGCATGGGGCGTGGTATTTGGCGGCACGTTTTGGAATCCCGCAGCTTCTGAAACGAGAAGCATGATCACCGCGGACGACCCCAAGAACGTCGCAGCACTAGAGTGGATGGCCGGCTACAGCCAACGCTACGGACCGAGCGTGGTATCATCCTTCCGCTCCGGCGAACAGGCGCTCACCGGCACGTCATTCCTAATGCTCGCCGACCGGCGCTACGCCGTCATGATGGACGGCCAATGGAGGCTCCGTGACCTCGCCGCCGCCCGCGACACCGGCGCTGGCGGCTTAGCAGTCCAAGGGGAAGAGGACACCCCCCAAGACAAGTTCACCGTCGTCCCGCTCCCCCCACCACCCGGCGGCGTTAAAAACGCCGGCTGGGTCAACGGCAACTCCTTCATCGTGCCCAAGAATTCGAAGTGCCCGCAAGGCGCCTGGGAGTTTATGAAGTTTTGGTCTGGTCTGGATAATGAAGCACGGGCCGCGCAGGCGTGTGCCGATGGCGGTTGGATCCCCGTTTCGCATGAAGTGGTCAACCAGCCCGCCTATCAGCAGGCACTGCGCGACGAACCGCTACTTAACGTATTTGTCGAACTTGCCAGCAGTGAAAACCAGCATCCTACCCCGCCCTTGCCGGTAGCCGCTTACTATTTGCAGCAAGTGAAACGGGCGGCTCAAAACGTGATGTTTCGTGAGGGAACGGCTACGCCGGAGGCGGTGTTGCATGGTGCGGCTGAGCGGGTTCGACTGCGGCTTGAGGAGGTGCTTCATGAAGAGTAACGCGATGAATGACAACCATGAAACCTCCAGCAACATCGCGGGCAAGGTGCTCGTCGTGCTCGCAACGGCGCTGTTTGCAATACCGTTGGTGTGGATGGTTCTCACGTCACTAAAAACGCCTGAGCAAATAGCCAATGCACCGTATTCCTGGTGGCCTAGCCCGCTACGTTGGGAGAATTATCGCGAAGCCGTCAGCGCGATGCCGTTCTTGCGGTACCTCGTGAACACGCTCGTGCTATGTCTGGGCAGCGTCGCGGGCACACTATTTTCCTGCACGCTGGCCGCCTACGCCTTCGCCAGGCTTCGCTTCCCGGGACGCAACCTGTTGTTTGCCGTGCTGATCGCCACAATGCTGCTGCCTTGGCAGGTGACGATGGCTCCGCGATTCCTGCTCATTCGTGAGTTGGGGCTCTACGACAGCTTGGGCGCACTCATCGCGCCGACCTTCTTAGGGAACGCCTTCTACATTTTTCTACTGCGGCAGTTCTTCTTAACCATCCCGCAAGACATGATCGAAGCGGCCCGCATGGACGGCGCAAGCGAGTTAGGCATCCTCTGGCGCATCGCCCTACCCTTGGCCCGTCCGGCACTGGCAACTGTTGCACTGCTGCAATTTGTCGCCGCCTGGAACAACTACGGCGGGCCCCTGCTGTACCTGAACGATCCGCAGCACTTCCCGCTTGCCTATGGCTTGGAGCGCTTCGTGAGCTCGCACTCCACACAAACGCATCTGCTCATGGCGGCAGCAGTGCTGTTCACTTTGCCGATTGTGGCGGCGTTTTTCCTGGCGCAACGGTTGTTCTTGCGAGGGATTGCGACTACGGGGCTGAAGGGATAGAGTCACGCCAAGTAAAAAACCATCGAAGAAGCCATTGCGATTTAGCCTGCGAAGTACGCTAGCAGTCTTTACATTAGCATGCTGCCTAATCGCGTTGACAGTCTCTTTGGTACTCGCAGGATATTACTACATACCCATCGCATTCGCTGGCGCAGTAGTTGGTACCGTCTACGGCGCACTATTAAGGCGACCAGAGAACAACCGCTCGATAAGATCATTTCTTGTAGCGTCGGCATTCACGCTTGTGACCTACCTAGTGCTTGAGTGGCAGTCACCAGATAAGGTACTTGCCGTGAATCGAGGCTGGCAGCCAACACTACTGACGGAGATCGTGGGATTTGCGATGGTCGTGCTTTTCCCAGCGGTTGCGTGCGCCCAGGTTACTGAGTTCATCCGGAAAATCATTGAGAAAACAATTGCTCGCCGCAGACCAAGAACGCCAAACGCTGAAATTGATTAACACCGGAAGTCAAAGCCAGCTCGCATAAACACCGGAGCCATGAATACAGCCGGCACGGTTCTTACGAACCGCCCGGCTGAGTTGTCTATCTCATTAAAGCAACGTCCTGGGAACGTTATCATTTCTTGCGATGGCGAATCTTCGCTCGCATGCGCCGTTTCTTGCGACCTTGTTTACGGCGACCTTTTCCTGATTTTTTTGTTCCCAAGGGAAATGCTCCAAAAGTTGAGTTGTTAAGTCATGCACGCTTGTCGTGCGTCATTCGACCTATCAAAAAGGGTGAATACGGATTGAGCAATACGGCAAACCAACCGCATCGCGAACGCGGGCAAACTGGTTTTTCCTGATGGCCCCACTCGGTAGCACTTCGCCACTGGACGTCGCGGCCATCTGGAAAGTCAGGCTTGCCCCAACAAAACTGCGGCCAAACTGATATTTCCTGGTGGCACCGGAAAACGAAACGCCACTCTCAGACGCTACCGCCAACAGGAAATTCAGGCTTGGCTCATTAATTGAGTGGGCGATACAGGGCTCGAACCTGTGACCCCCAGCTTGTCGAGCTGGTGCTCTAGCCAACTGAGCTAATCGCCCTCGCTTCTGCCGAGGGATCCGTTAAGATTCCTCCAGCAGACCCGCCAGTATACCCCCTCTTCGCGGTAGCTGGTAGTGCTAGCAGCCGGGAAATTGCCCCTTAAAGTCCTCCTCATGAACCCATAAATCTCTGGAGATAGCAGCTAAACGGGATTGAAACGTTTCAATCATTGGGGTCTATTGCCGAAATGCCGTTGCGAGCTACAGGTCGGTTCTCTCCCCCCGTGCACATGGTTGTGCCAAAGCTCCTAATGAAGGCACGCGACAGCAAATTTTTTTGGGCGATTGTTACGATGAGACGCCAATTACTCGCTTATGGCGAGCTGCTTTGTTTTCTAGCAGCATGGACGGCCGGACTGCTTGCTACCGTGGGTAGCAACGACAGTGCTGCGCCGGAAGATGCTCGCAGCGCGGCGGTGTCGCCTGCCGCGGTATCACCTGCCGATCCGGCAGGCGAAATTTCCTACGAGTAATCCACTCACCGCTTTGCTGTCATCGGTCGGCTGCTATAAGCTTCAACCCCAGGCTCGCGCCACGGATTGAATGCCGAAAAGCCCTACGACTCTGCTGAAGCTTCCTTAGTAGTGCCCTCAGTCTGGGGCTCGTCTTCGACGGCCACATCATCACGCTGGTCGCTCTGCTGCCTCTTACGCAGGTAGAGCTTGATGGGCACTTCCTCGAAGTGCAGCTGATCGCGGACTGCGCCGAGCAAGTAGCGCTGGTACGGTCGCGGGATGGCTGCCGGCTCGTTGCAGAACAGCACAATCGTGGGCGGCTGGATACCAACCTGCGTACCGTAGTAAATCTTCGGGCGACGATTCTGGTACATCGGCGGTGGATTACGGCTCACGGCATCACGCAGTAGGCGGTTCAACTGCCCCGTGGGCACACGGAGCCGCGACTGCTTGAACAAGTTTTGGGAGTGGTTGAGCAGTGCCTTCACATTTTTGCCGGTCTCACCAGTGATAAAGGCAATAGGCGCGTAGCGCATGGTGCGGAAAGTGTCGTACAGGTAACGAACCCACTTTTCCGTCGGCATGGAACCCACCATCAGGTCCCACTTGTTGACTACGAAGATGCAGGGCTTGTATTCTTTACTGATGTAGTCGCACAGCTGCTTGTCAACCTTGCTCACGCGCTGGGTGGGATCAAGGAACAACAACACCACATCGGCCCGGCGGACACTGCGTTCGGCGCGATGGGCTCCGTAGAAGTCGATCGACGCGCCGCGGCTTGCCTTGCGACGCAGCCCGGGTGTGTCGATCGCCACGAATGCTTTGCCATCGAGTTCGAATCGCACATCGACGCTGTCACGCGTAGTGCCGGGAATTTCGCTCACGATCATGCGCTTCGTCTGCGTAAGCGTATTCACAAACGTGCTCTTGCCCACATTGCGACGGCCTACGATGGCCACTTTCATTTCAGGCTCGTCGCCGGCGTGCTCCTCGTCGGCCTCTTCGGCAGGCAGGCGATCGACAATCAAATTAAGCAGCACACCTCGATTGCGATTCTCCTTGGTGCTCACGGGCACAATCTTGCCACGACCCAGCCGGTAGAAGTCGGCTGCGAGATCGTCGTGCTTCTCCGCATCTGCCTTATTGGCAAGGCAGAGCACAGGGACGTCGAGGTTCCGTAGTCGGCTACCCACCTCCTCGTCGAGCGTCGTGAGTCCCTCTTTCACGTCCACCACGAACAGGATGATGTCGGCCGAGTGGACGGCGGTGTTGATTTGGTCTTCAATGTGCTGGGTGAGGTCATCCTCGTCCACGATACCCATGCCGCCAGTATCGATCATCTCAAAGAACCGATCATCATGCTCCATTAGGTAGGACACCCGGTCGCGCGTCACTCCAGGACGATCTTCCACAATGGCCACACGTATTCCCGCAAGCCAGTTAAACAGGCTGCTTTTGCCCACATTAGGGCGACCGACGATAACTACTTTGGGGACAGCCATGGGGGAATCCGGACACTTCTTTGAAACTCAAGGGACAGCTGCAAGCTCAAGGTTAGAACTTTAGCAAGCTCTGGACAGAGCTAAGACCAGCTCCGGGGGGTACTCCATCATAGTCACCCGGACCACAAGGAGGGAAGCCAAAGGAGGAATTCGCCGGCACGCTTGCTCGACTGGCCCGGGCCAGGAGCTTAAACTCTGTGGGTTATGCATGAAAACTCATCCCCGGACCCGATGCTAGACTCGATGCCAGACTCAATGAACGTGAAACGAGCCCTAGAGCAGCAATTAGCCTCCCTAGCGGCCGCAGGCGTTGGTCAATTGCCGCACGTCGAGTACGTGCCCGATCCAGCCGCTCGCGGCTTAGCGGCACCCAAGGAAACGGTTGCCCCAACTCCTGCTCCAACTCCTGCTAAGCCGCAAGCGGCGAAACCGCAGGCGTTACCGTCAACGCAATCGGTTCCGATTGCACCCTCCGGAGTCGCGATTTCGAGGGCGACAACTTTGCCAGTACTCGCCGAGGAGGTCGCTGCTTGCACGTTATGTGGCGACTTGGCCACCACTCGCACGCAAACCGTATTCGGGGTTGGCAACCCGGCTGCCCGCCTGTGCCTGCTGGGCGAAGCACCCGGTGCCGATGAGGATGCCCAGGGCGAGCCGTTCGTCGGACGTTCGGGACAATTACTCACGAAAATACTCTCCGCCTGCGGCCTAGAGCGTGAGGATGTTTACATTCTTAACATTCTGAAATGCCGCCCGCCGGGTAATCGGAATCCAGCGCCGCAAGAATCCGAGAACTGCCGACAATTCCTCATTCGACAGTTGCAGCTGATCGAACCTGAATTCATCTGCTGCCTCGGCGCGGTTGCTGCTCAGAATCTCTTAGAAACTACCACCTCAATTGGCCGCCTGCGGGGGCAGCTACACGACTATCGTGGAATCAAGGTGCTGTGTACTTATCACCCGGCATATCTACTGAGGAACCCTGGCGCGAAGAAAGACTGCTGGGAAGACATGCAGCTGCTAATGCGAGAGATGGGCACGCCGGTGGAGTAACTCAGGTGGGACCATCAAATCCGGGGGGCTTCAGCGCCCCGGGCCAGAAGAGTCGGAGTGCTCAAGGAGCATTCCCCTGCAAGCTCGGACCTGAAGCATCGACCTCTCCCCACGACTTTGCCGTCATTGCCAGCTGTATTGCGGCAGCCTGGGTGGAGATTGCCGGTCGTAACGATCCTGATTTGGGCATTTCCGTAACTCTGCCTCCAAGGGGCGCAAAAGTGTTTCCAGCGGGCTGTGGGCTTGATAGAGTCGATCTTGACGATGACTTTTTGCAACATGGAATGTTTGACATGTTGGCAGCGAAGGGCCGACGTTGACACCGCGTAGCGGACGTACTTACGCGGTTGTGAATCTGCGGTGGCTAGGGCAGGCCATCGAATTGAGAACTAAACACAAGCCGGAATCAACAAAAACCGGCAACCCTCAGGTAGCAATTTTAGCCGCTATGATTTACCCAAATTCGCCACGCTCCGATGAAGTCGATCACTTATTGCGAAACGCGCAACTCCGTGATGCACTCGAACCACTCTTCGACGAATCAATCGGCCGCGTGAACGCAGGTGTGATGAGTACCACCAGCGAGAACGAGTTTCTTGAGTCGATGCTGGAATGGGAACGAGCACCAATCTTGCCAATCAGTGATTGGTTCGAACCGAAGCTAAAGCTCCCCCATCCGGATGATCTCGAAGACCAGTCGCTTCGTCAGGTGCTGTATCGCACAATTGGTCAGCTCTATGAGAAGCACGTAGTGCTCGACTTTACCGACCACCTGACCGATCGTCAGCTATACTGCTTGGTCTATCGCGACATTCTTCCCTCGCCAGAGAAGATGCTGCAACGCAGAAACAACTATCTACACTGGGACTGTGCGAACACTGGCGGCGACCCCGAGGTGTGGCTCACCTACTACGCAAGTAGTGAAGAACGCCAAGTCTGGGCGGACGAGATGGACGAGCTGCCGCCTGAAATGCTCGACCCGCCCTACCCTCGCGAGTTACCGCGAGCGCCGATGTAAGCTTGGCCATCCTGGCTGAGTTCCTTGTAGGGTACTGCCGAGTTGAGCGAGGCATACCGAGCCCTCGTGCACGGTACGCCTCGCTCCACTCGGCGATACCCTACGATCTACTGCAAGCACCAAGGTCGGAGGCACTTATCTACAGCAACTCCGGCCAAATGCTGTCGCTCACCAGTAGCCCCTCTCTTGTGAGCCGCACGGCGTTCCCATCGTCGGCTAGCAATCCCAGTTCGATGAACTTCGCCAATTCCACTCCGGCCACTTCATCGAGAGACCGGCCGGTGGCTGCTAGGTAGTTTTCGCGATTGATGCCTTCATTTCGACGCAAACCCAGGACGATTCGCTCCCGGTTACGTTGCACTTCGTCCAAGACTTCTCGTTCGGCAACGGGTGATTCGCCGGCAAGCACGCGTTTCAAGTAGGCCGTCGTGCTGCGGTGGTTCGTCTCACGAGCGCCGTCCACGTAACGGGCAGCGCCTGGACCGGCGGCGTAGTATTCTTTCGCTGCCCAATAAACCTGGTTGTGGCGACTGCGGAATCCGGGCCGCGCGAAGTTCGACACTTCATACTGTAGGATGCCCTCCGCTGCGAGCCGGTCGATTGACCACAGATACATCTCTCGCTGGCTCTCCTCCTCGACTTCCGAGAGATCCCCCCGCAACCGTCGATTCCAAAACGTCGTGCCCTGTTCGTAAGTCAGTCCGTAAACGGACAAGTGGTTGGGAGCGAAAGAAAGTGCCGCTTCGACGTCCGCTTGCCACTGGACTAATGTTTCGCCCGGAGCCGCGAAAATGAGATCAATCGAAACGCCGATGCCTGCTTCTTCAAGTTGAGCGATCACACGCCGGACATCCTCTGCCGTGTGATCCCGTTCGAGCTTCGCCAGCTTCCCATTGTTGAGCGACTGCACGCCAAGGCTCACGCGATTGACACCTTGCTGAGCGAGCACCTCAATGCGTTCCACATCCAAATCGCCCGGGTTGGCTTCAACGGTCCACTCGTAGCCGTCGGCCAGTGGATGCCAGCGCTTGGCCAGTTCACACAGCTGCTCTAACTGCGCCGCAGGCAGGTGCGTAGGCGTTCCGCCGCCGAAATAGAGCGTATCGACTTCCCGTGGCGATTCCAGGCTTTGCAGTTCCAACTCAACTGCGCGCAGGAAATCCCCCACCAAGTCGTCCCGACCAGCGACGACCGTGAAATTGCAATAGCCGCAATGATGACGGCAGAAGGGAATATGCAGGTAAGCGGCGCGGGGCCAAGAGCTAGGTTGCGCCATGAGTTAGCAGTTCCGCATGAATCGGCATTTGCAGCAGCAGGAACTCGCGCCGACCAGCCGGCTTGAGCCGGGGAACTATAAGCACCTACTTGCCTTTTTTCTTCGCGGAGGCGAGCCCCTTAGCAAGAATGGAGGTCGCATCAGCAGCATCCATTTTCGCCAGCAACAGAAACATCTCCGAGAGTACCCGCTTGGTTTCAGCGACGGTAATCGAAGTCCCTTTGGTATCAGCTTTGCGGGAAACTTCGTTGTAAAACTGATTGAGGTTCATCCGTGGTGTCTCCGAGGAATACGCATTGAAGGAAGATAGAAACCTAGTTGTCATGAGCCTAGTGGAGCGAAGGAGATTCGAACTCCCGACCTCTGCATTGCGAACGCAGCGCTCTCCCAACTGAGCTACCGCCCCAAGCGGTTAAAGCGAATTATAAGCCCTGCATGGAGAGTGTCTACCACAGGGAGAGTAGCTCGGCCATCCTGGCTGAGTAGACGGAAGTCTGTAGGGTATCGCAAACACCAAACAAGCCAGAGGCACCGAGCTACTAGCCAGCGCTAGGAGACCAACTGCTCCGCTTCGCCCGAGGTGTTGATCTCGATTTCTCCGGTATCTTCCAAGCGCCGCACTACGTCGACGATTTCCTGCTGCTTCGATTCCACAGCCGAGAGTTTCACCGCCCCCATGAACTCCATCTCTTCGCGTAACATGTCGGCTGCCCGCTGCGACATGTTCTTGAAGACCTTCTCTCGCAGCTCCACGCTGGCCGACTTGAGTGCGAGCGACCATTGCGAGTTCTCGATGTGTTTGAGCACCGTTTGAATCTCTTTGTCGCCGAATTTGCCAATGTCTTCGAAGATGAACATGAGACGGCGAATCTCTTCGACCAAATCAGGGTCTTCCTGGGACATGCTCTCGAGGATCGCCTTCTCGGTCGATCGATCACTCACGTTAAGAATTTCAGCCACAGCGTCGACGCCACCGGCGTTTTCGAAGCTTTGACTCATGACGCTCGACATGCGGCGCTCAAGCCCCTTCTCAACTTCGGCAATAATGTCCGGGTTGGTCTGCTGCATATTAGCAATGCGCTGCACGACCGCGAGTTGACGCTCCGGTTCCAACCCGGCGAGGATTAGCGAGCTGGTTGCCGGCGGCAAATGGGAGAGGATCAACGCAATGGTTTGCGGATGCTCGTCGATGATATACGTAAGAATGTTCTGGTTATCGACCGTCCGCAGAAACGAAAACGGCACGGCCTCAATCGATTGCCGCACATTATCAATTGCCGCACTAGCGTTCTGGCCCAGCGCTTTCGTCATCAGCGAGCGAGCACGATCCATGCCGCCGGAGTCGGAGCCCATCGCCGGGTTCGAATCGGCAAAAGTGCGAATCACCTGCTCTTGCTCCACACCCGACACGTTCTTCAGTCGGGCGATTTCGATCGAAACGTCCTCGACTTGCTTGGGCTCCAGGCGCGCCATGATCGCCGCAGCTTCCTCATCGGGAAGCGTCGTCAGTAGAATCGCAGCGCGGTGGAGATCGGACATGGTGGACGACATCGGCGGACAGCAGAGCGACTGCGCAGGGACTCTCCCGCGCAGCCTGACCCCAAGCATCTACCTTGAATATCGGATCGCGCGAGTGGGAGAATGAAGGGGACTTTGCCGATAAGGCAGAGTTTCCGACGTACTCGCAGACCCGAGTGCTAGCATCGCCGCAGCTCATTCGACCTTCAGCTGCCACACGCCCCATTGGCCGTCGCACTCATCCACTTCGATGATGAGCTCTGTAGGCGGCTCTAGCGAGCGCTGTGCGAGCGATTCGAGCAATCGCCCGCCAATCCACTTGGCCAGCAGCTCTGCCGTGGTATTGGCCATCGGGAGCAGTACACAATCACCTTCAGGGAACACCCAACGACGCTCGCCATGCTTGGCGGTGACCTCGCCAGCCTCCTGACTGACAGAAATCGTTGCGTGCTCGGTCGGGAGCAGCATACGATGGTCGAGACCATCGACGATCCGCTGCAAGGAATCCCGTAGTGCAATGAAGTCGATCACATAATGATTCTCATCCAGCGGCCCAGCAACTTCCGCCCGTACGTGATAGTTATGCCCGTGCAGCGGCTCGCAAGTATCACCGTCGTAGGTGATGAAGTGCGCAGCAGAGAACACGAGGCGTTCTTTCTCGATCTTCACGCGGTAAGTTTCGCTCATAGAATCTCTCGTGTATCTCAACTGCTTTGTCAGCTAATAGTATCGCACGGGTAGTATCGCAGAGGGAATCCGATTCGACCATCGCGGAGCAAAACGAACAATGCCGCTGCTACTAGGTCGGCAGTGGTGCCCGGGCTAAGCCGATGACCGTCACTACGCAGATAGAAGTCGAAGTCTGCGATGGCTCCCTCGAAAGCCTCTTTGTCCTGTCCCTGCCTCTCGAGGACAGCAGCAGCGCGGGAGCCTACTTCTTGGGCAACCGATAGTCCGCACTTGCGCGCGATGAGGCTGTCGGGCTCGCGACTGAGCAGTTCCAAGTAGCCACGGACGATTGCGCCGCTGAAGGGTTCGCCTGAGTTTTCGAATGTCTCAATTCGATCTGCCAGCCAGTGAACGTCCGCGAAACCATTGGTGTACTGCTTCGCGACCAAATCTCGATCCGCCGCCAATTGCATGGAATTTATAAGCGACAACCCCGCCGGTGGTTCAGCGCGGACGTCCGCTGCGTCGACTTTGCCAAGTCCGCCCGGTTTAGCGAGGCGTATTGCCTCGTAGACGCGTTTGGTGTCCTCGGCCGAAAGCGAGGCAAGTATATCGGCCAACCTCTCGTCTGGTTGTTGGGCCGCTAGCGGGGCGAGTAACAGTAAGATTCCGAGGTTGGTATTCGTGCCGACCGCCGACCGAGTCGCTTGGACACCGGCAAGCACAGTTGCCCCCACGCCCTGCTCTCTCGCCCGCTCAAGAGCAGGACCGATAACCGTCGCACTCGTGAGAAAGTCAACATAGGTGAGGTCCTCGAAATCGGCCCCACGATACACGTTGCCCGGCTTGGCGGCGGTCGCCTCCCAGATGCACGCAAGCGTTGCACACTGGCCTATCGTCAGGGGTGGTTCGAACTTGGAGTCAGCCACGGATGGCACTGATGCCACGGATAGTTAGACGATCCGCGTCCCTTTCGTATCTTCACGATGATCGAAGTGGACCGCTGGCTCTTTCGGCTCAGCGGTTAGAAACCGCTCCATGCGAGCAATCACTTGCTCGGTAGCATCTTCCACGACCCAATGCCCGGCGTCGGAGATTCTTAGTACTGTTGAGTCCGGCCAGATCTCAACGAACTTGTCCAGACACTCCGTCGTGAAACACCAATCCTGCTCGCCCCAGACGAGTAATTTCGGGAGCTCGCCGAGCGACGGCAAACCGGCTTCGATGTCCGCCAACGTTTGCCACGTGGGATGACTTGCCGAAAGAGGAATGTCCTTCACAAACTGGTAGACGGCGGCCCGTCGCTCCCAGTTGTGGTACGGAGCGAGGTAGCCTGTTTTGACTTGTTCCGTGAGCGGCCCTCGATTGACCGTCATCGTGAGTGCCGCGCGCGAGAATGCATTGAATCCCTGCAGCATCAACTTCCCCACCACCGGCCAGCGGCAAACACGAATTCGCCACGGGATATACCACGGAGGGAAGGCGCCCGTGTTGAGCAACACAAGCCGCTCGAATCGTTCCTTCAGTTTCAACACCGCCCCCAGCCCAATCGCTCCGCCCCAATCTTGTGCTATCAATGTCACATTTTGAAGATCGAGGGACTCAATCAGGCCAGACAGATTCTCAATATGATCGGCCAGGCTCTGCGGCTCCGGCTGCAAATCGCTGAGCCCACAACCAAGGTGGTCGACCGCTACGCAGCGGTAACGATCACTAAACTTGCCGATCAACTCACGCCAGTGGAACGACCACGTGGGATTGCCGTGCACGAAGAGCAGGGTAGGGGGGGCATCGGAAGTCTCGCCCGAGCCGGGACCCTCATCCAAATAGTGTAACCGACCTTGCGGTGTTTCCTGCCAATGGGACGTAAAGGGGTAGAGATCGCCCAATTCACCGCGAATTCGGATGGCGTCAGCACTTTGTAAATTTCGGTTGGGCAAGGGGCAAGGACTCGGAAAAGTGGAAAGGTGCTGATTCTCACACAGTGTCGCGGAGGTGGCGGAGTTCGGGGAGATACCCCACCAATCAAAATCGAGAAAACACTGCGCTGGCTGCGTCTCTGCGTAGGTCTAAACTGTGAGAACCGTATTGTGTGAATTGTCCGGAGATACGAGGCCCGAATTCAGGTTGATCCCTTTGACTCCGGCTGCCCCGTGGCATACAACATATCTACACGGCCTGCCGGTCGTTGGCGAGGGGTCCCTGCAATGGGGGCCTTACGAACCTGGTCAGGGTGGAAACGCAGCAGCCATAAGTTTGAGCTTCTTTGTGTGGGGGCCTCTCGCCGACGACCGACTTCTAGCGTTGTGTTCTAACTCTCTACCTAGAAAAATCGCAACCCGAAGCGTAAGCGAGGGGAGAAGCTGCTTGGGATCATCTCCCTCGCTTACGCTTCGGGCTTCGAGTGCTGTCGCTACAATAACTAGAGTTCGTTAGCCGCCGAACCTGTTCGGCGCGGGGTTGGAACACCAGCCGCGCGTCGAGCAAGCTCGGCGGCTAACGGCTCTTTGGTCGATCATCTCTTGGGCAATAGATAAATTCGATGAGCGACTCCCCCACAACTGCCGACTCTGCCGCTGCTGCCCAAGCGACTAGTGGCGATTATGTCGTGGTCGCGCGCCGTTATCGCCCGCAGGCGTTTGAGGAACTCATCGGCCAGCAGCATGTGGCCAAGGCGCTCACAGGGGCGATTGCTAGCGATCGCGTGGGGCACGCCTATTTGTTCACGGGTGCTCGGGGGGTTGGTAAGACCTCCGCAGCTCGCATTCTTGCCAAGGCGCTCAATTGCGTCGATGGTCCAGCCGAGGCGCCCTGCAACCAATGCGAAATCTGCACGAGCGTTTCCAGCGGCGACGATGTCGACGTGCTCGAAATCGATGGTGCCAGCAATCGCGGCATCGACGAGATTCGGCAACTGCGGCAAAACGTAGCGGTGCGGCCCAGTCGTGCTCGCTTCAAGATTTACATCATCGACGAAGTCCACATGCTCACGAAAGAAGCGTTCAACGCGCTTCTCAAAACGCTAGAGGAACCGCCCGAGCATGTGAAGTTTATCTTCGCAACCACCGAGCCGAACAAGATTCCGATTACGATCCTCTCACGGTGTCAGCGATACGACTTCGCGGGTATTGAAACTGCATCAATCCAGAACCGCCTCGCCCAAATTGCAGCGGCTGAAGGTGTAGAGGTCGAGGCAGACGCCCTCCAGATCCTCGCCATGCGGGCGGCCGGCTCCATGCGTGATAGCCAATCACTCTTGGAGCAACTCCTTTCGACTGGCAGCCGCCAAATCACCACGACTGATGTCACGGAACTCTTGGGGATCGCCCCTGCAGCCCGTTTGAGCCGTCTGGTCGAGCCGCTCGTTGCCCGCGATGCCTCAACCGCGTTGACCGAACTCGATGCCGCTGTCGATGAGGGTGCTGAGGTAGGGCAGCTTATCGATCAACTGCTCGGCTACTTCCGCGATTGCATGACTCAAGCCGTGGGCTGCGACGAGAGCCAATTGCTGTACGCCCTCCCCGGCCAACGAGAAGAAATCCGCGGTGTTGCTGACCAACTAGGCGTACAGACGCTGCTGGCAATCGCGCAAGTTCTCGACCAAACCGCTGCCCGTCTACGCGTCAGCACCCAGACGCGAACGCTGGCTGAAATGGCCATCGTGCGTATCTGCCACCTGGAAAACCTCGACGAATTGGCCGCCCTAGCTGCCCGCGTTGCTGCCGGAGGTAGTATTGACGTCCAAGTCAGCTCTTCTCAAAGCAATCAGGCGCCAAGTAGCTCAAAAAAAAACGGCGTTAGCACGTTAGCGAGACCAGTCGCAACCACGCCTACGGCAACCAAACCAGCCGCGGGCGAGGTACCTACGAACAACGGCGTTGCTCCCGATCAACGTCCTCCTTCGACCGGTGGTGTCCAGCCCGAGCCAGCTATTGCTGCTCCATCAGCGAGTGTGGCAGCAACGGTTGCTGAAGTGCGGCCCGAAGAGATCATTCCTGAGGTCGCAACAGCTCCGCCGGAGGAGAATCAAGCAACGCAAGCCAAGGTGACTGCCGCAGCAGACTCCTCGCAAGCAACACAACTCGATCCGGCAAGTGTCGAGGCCTTGTGGGCGGAAACTTTGGCTGCGATCCCCGGCATGGCAGCCGATAGTGCTTCCTTTGCGAATCGCATCACGCTGGACTCTCAAGGACGCATCGAGGCCAGTTTTCCCGAGCAGCACGCCTTTCATCGCGATGCTTGCGAACGCCCTGCGAATCGCAACCGTATTGTAGAATCGCTGACACAAGCTGCCGGTCGCCCGGTGAAGCTGACATTCGCCACGCACGACGATCCCAATGCCGTCGCACAGCCAACGGAAAGCAAGGTAGAGCGCCGTCGCCGAGAACAGTCCGACGCCGCTGCTGAGCCCTTCGTGCAAAAGGCAATGGAACTGTTCGAGGGCGACCCCGGTAGAGTTCGATACGTGCCGCCCAAAGGTGACGCGTAAGAGTATTTTGCAAGGGCGCGAAAGGAACTAGAGGTAGGGTGTCGTAAGCTTTAGCGAAACGCACCACTCACGACGGTCCTTTTCGCTGTCGCTCACGGCACCCTACGAACCAACAGTTCACCCAGTAAATCAAGACTAACATGAGAGTCATAAGGAACTACAACGATGCTTAAAGGACTTGGAAACTTAGCGAACTTGCCCGGCATGCTCAAGCAAGCCCAGGAGATGGGCGGCAAGATGCAGCAACTGGGGGAGCAGCTCAAAGAGAAGCGTGTCACGGGCAGTTCTGGTGGCGGTATGGTTGAAGTGGAAGCCAACGGCATTGGCGAAGTTCTGGCCGTGCGGCTCGATCCTTCACTCGTCGAAAAACAAGATCAGGAATTGCTAGAAGATTTGCTACCTGCCGCAATCAACGCAGCCCAGCAAAAGGCCAAGGCTCTGAACGCGGAAATGATGCAGGAACTCACCGGGGGTTTGAACCTACCCGGCTTAGGCGACGCCCTCGGCTCTCTCACGGGCGAAGACCCTCCAGCGGGTTAGTCGCAGCACTGCCGGGAGCCGCTGGCTTTGCGCTTTCTCGACCGATTTTCCACTGCCAGCGAGCGATTCCCACCGCCGGGAAGATGTTTTCCGTAGTCCTCACAGGGCTTTTCGGGGTAGAATTCAGCACGGGCGAAGGGATTGCAAGTTCAATTGGGGCTGTCCTTACGGGCAGTCGCTAGCGGACTTTGGCCTTCGCTGAGTCAGTACCGTCTGTTACAGATTGTGACTGCTCACACCCAGAACCAAACTCGGTACTCTTTCTCAGACGGAACGATATCAGATGCGACTTTCGCTTGGCCAAAGCATGCAGATGTCTCAGAAGCAGGTGCTTGCACCGCGGATGATTCAATCGATGGAGATTCTGCAGCTCCCGATCCTCGCCCTACAAGAGCGGATCGAGCAAGAGATGGAAGACAATCCGGTGCTCGACCAAGTCGAGCCTGCCGGTGAAGAGTACGAGCTTGAAGAGAAAGTTAATCCGGATGCTCCTTCGGATAGCGAGAAGGAACTTGTCGTCGATGAGACGGACAACAACGAGGACGACTTTGAACGGCTCTCGAACATGGTCGAGAACATGCCGGACGTTTATGAAGAGCGCACTGGTCCCTCGCGCGGTGAGATCGAAGCTGAAGGAGATCGCCGCCACGACCAAATGGCGAACATGGTCGCCCGACCGGAATCCTTGCAAGACTACCTGGAGCATCAACTAAGCTGGTACGACCTCGACGAGGAGCATACGCGTTTTTGCGAGAGAATCATCTACAACCTCGACTCCAATGGCTACCTGAAATCGCCACTGGAAGATTTGCTCCCGCCCCAGCCCGTAGAGCTCAATGGCGCTGCCGAAAAGTGGCACGAAGAGCAACTGCAAGTCGCTGAGGAGGCGCTCACTACGGTTCAGCGTCTCGACCCCCCCGGTGTTGGCGCGCGTTCGCTCAAAGAGTGCTTAATGCTGCAACTTACACCTGGCCTGTTATTCTACGAAGAATTGCAAGTTCTTATTGAGAACCATCTCGAAGACCTGGAGAACAATCGCCTGCCGTTGATCGAAAAGAAGACAGGCTACGATATAGAAACAATCCAGGAAGCGTGGGAAGACCTAAAGACGCTCAAGCCTAAGCCGGGTTCTGAGTTCAACGACACGACCGTCGCCGCGGTTACGCCCGACGTGTTCATCGATCGCAAAGAAGGAGGCGGCTACACGGTACGCTTGGAGGATGGCGACCTACCCTCGCTGTACATTAGCCCCACCCACCGCCGCATGTTGCAACAGGCGATCACTGCGAAAGACAAGCAAACGTGCGATTACATTAAGAAAAAAATCATGGCGGCTCAGTGGATCATTGAAGCCATCGAGCAGCGCCGCAGTACGCTCACCAAGGTGTCGCAAGCGATTGTTGACCACCAGACGAAATTTCTCGACGATGGCCCTGAGCACATCGAGCCACTCAAGATGCAGCAAATCGCCGACAAAGTCGGTGTGCATGTCACCACGGTTAGCCGCGCAGTCGACGACAAGTGGATGCAAACTCACCGCGGCATCTTTCCTTTGAAGCGATTCTTCGTCGGTGGCACCACCGGCGCCGATGGCGAAGAGGTCGCCTGGGACAAGGTTCGCCTACAACTGCAAGAAATCATCGACAACGAGAACAAGACCAAGCCGTTCAGCGACGATGCCCTGGTGAAAGAACTCGCCAAAGAGGGCATCACCGTTGCCCGCCGCACAGTAACCAAGTACCGCAAGGCGATGAGCATCCCCAGTAGTCGGCAGCGCAAGGACTGGTCGAAGACTGAGAAGTAGGGTTCAGGAACTAGGGTCAAAATAATTGTGAGATATCTCTTGATCCGTGAACTATATGCAAGATCATTACAGCACCTTCAAATATCTCGTAATAGATCACGTAACTCCCGCAGAAGATCCGACGATAGTTGCTTCGTGCTAAATCGTGGCAGGGGTCGCCACTTTTGGGGAATGTCCTCAGTCTCTTACATTTCACTCTAATCTCGGCAATGATTTTAGCGGCTGCGGCGACATTCTCTTGAGCTACGTGCGCATAGATCCCAGCGAGATCATTCTCAGCCTCTACTGAGAATTCAAACTTGAAACTCATATGACTTTGCGTTTCGCATCGCGGGCGATTTGTTCTTCGAGCTTGCGAAAGACCTCTTCGGCAGGTATTCCATTTCCAGCTTTAATATCCGCGCTGGCTCGATCAAGAGTTTGCACAAACTCATCGCGCCGCTGCAGGAGCTTCACCGCCTCGGTAAGCGCAGCTTTTTCGTCTTGATATTTGCCACTGGCAATAGCAGCTTCGAGAAACCGGGCTTGTTCTTCAGCAATTGTCGCGATCATCTCTTGAGTCTCCTAATGGCACTTGGCTACCAAGCCATTCTAGCTCAGCGGAACGAAATCGTCAAAAAACACAGACACTCAAACCGACTCCACATACAGCCCGCGTTCGCGGCGTTCTCGACGGCGGACGTTGTCGATCAGGGTAGCGACATCCAGTGCATGGCGGATTCCCGGCAGGTGGAATTCTGGCGTGGTTTCGTCACTCGAAGTGAGCTGCACGGTACCGACTCCCATCAACCGCTCGATCGGACCTTGCTTGAGGATCACATCATCGATGTCAATTGCTTCGATACGGTCGATCTTTCGCCACAGTAGCCCCTCTACGTGAAGTAAACGTTGGCTGGTGAGGGAGTAGTGAACGCTCATCGTTCGGTAAAAGAGCAAGCCCACCATCCAAATCCAAACCACGCCGAGTAGCCCGGCAACCACCAACCAACCTTCCTGCGGAATCTGAGCGAGCTTCGCGAGCAAAACCAGCCCCACGGTGAAGAGGACGGCGGTAGCCAAGGGCGTAAACATTGCTCGCGGGGAAAAACGCCCCTGCCAAAGTACACTTTCAGCTTCCTCGTCAGCGGCTGGCAGCGACTCCGTCAAGCGCCGCTTCGTGCTCTGGCTAGCACGCTGCTTGGCAAAAGGAACTCCACACTTCGGACAAAACACAGCATCTTTGCGTGCTCCGGCGCCACACTGTTTGCATTTCATTTTGGCTTACTCCAGATCGTGGCTCACTCCAGATCTCGGTTCACTCCTGCCTCATCACCTGCGATTGCTAGCAAATCGCTAAATAGGCCCGATTCATTGTAACCTGTCCTTTGCAATCGGCATTCTTGACAAGTCAGGTTAGCAGCGAGGGTTATCTTCGGTATTTGAGGGCAACGAACGGGCAAATCCCGCTCCCTGCTCGAGTCGTCCGCCTCAAAAGAAGCTGGTCGCTTTACGCCCGCTGTGGCTCGGGTATCATACGAGACATGAAATGTCCCTTCTGCCGCGTCGATAACGACCGCGTAATCGACTCCCGTGCCTGCCAGGATGGCTTTGCGATTCGTCGCCGCCGGAAGTGCAACTCCTGCAAACGGCGTTACACAACGTACGAGCGAATCGAAGAGTCCACGATCAAGGTGGTGAAGAAGGACGGCTCACGAGTCCCCTTCCTGCGCGAAAACATCCAGCGTGGCCTAGAACGCGCCTGCTGGAAGCGTCCCATTAGCGATCGCGATGTAGAGAAGACTGTCTCAGCAATCGAGAACGACGTCTACACATCGTTCGAGAGCGAGATCGACAGTCGCCAACTGGGCGAGCTCGTCATGGAGCATCTGCGTGAGCTCGATGAGGTCGCCTTCGTGCGCTTCGCCAGCGTGTACCGCCAGTTTGCTGATGCTGGTGACTTTGTCGAAGAGCTGCGACCCTTCCTTAGCGACACCTCTCGCACACCTAAATAGGACCGGGCCTAGGTTAGAGTCGCACACAGAGCCCACCCCAAAGGACGCGAATTGATAGAGGGGGGGTCGCTAGCCACGGATTGCTGCTGCTCTGAGTGATCATACCGCTCAACCCGTTATCTGGGTTTTGTTAGCCGGTCGAAGTCGCTCGTGGTATTTGCTAGAATGCCGGTCCGCAATCAGCATACTCCCTTCTAGCAGACCCCCACCGCCATGGCACTCACGCCCATGATGCAGCAGTATCACGACGCTAAGCAAGTCGCTGGCGATGCGCTACTGCTATTTCGCATGGGCGATTTTTATGAGCTGTTCCACGAAGATGCCACAAAAGCTGCCGGCATCCTCGGCCTTTCGCTCACCAGTCGCGACAAAGGGGACCCCAAGAATGGCAAAGAGCCGACTCCCATGGCCGGCTTCCCTCATCATCAACTGGATCAGTACCTCGCGAAGATTATTGCCGCAGGGATGCGGGCTGCCGTCTGTGAGCAGGTAGAGGATCCCAAGGAAGCGAAAGGCATCGTCCGCCGCGATGTCACGCGCATCGTCAGCCGCGGCACGGTTACGGACGATACTCTGCTTGATCCGCAATCGAGCAACTTCCTGCTGGCGATTGCTCCTTACGAGTCCTCAGACCGCAGCGCATGCGGCTTGGCCTGGATCGACGTCTCCACAGGCCGCTTTGAGGCCACCTCAGTGGACCCCTCTCGCCTTGGAGACGAGCTGGCCCGCATTGCTCCCGTAGAGCTACTGGTCCGTGAAGATCGCCCGCCACTGCCTGTGGAGTGGTCGGAGCGTCGTGTCGTCACCAGCCGCCCTCCCTGGGCATTCGGCCAGCAAGCCGCTAAAGCCGCCCTGGATAAGCACTTTGGCCCACATGCCCTCGAAGGGTTTGGTTTCAACGAGAGTGATGCGCCAGCGCTGGCCGCTGCTGGCGCGGTGCTGGATTACCTCGTCGAAACTCAGAAGGCATCAATGGCACACATCGATCGGCTTGTGCCGCATCGCACCGGCTCTACCTTGGAAATCGACGAATCGACACGCCGCAGCTTGGAGATCACCAAGACCATTCGCGATGGCACCCGCGAGGGCTCACTGTGGGGCGTGCTCGACCGCACCATCACTTCCATGGGCGCACGACTGCTGGGCGACTGGCTGGCGAATCCACTCACCAGTGTAGACACCATTGTTGCACGTCACGATGCGGTTGAAGAGCTACTCAAGAACGCCTCTCTCACAACAGCACTACGCGAAACACTCCGCTCGATCTACGACATGCCACGCCTGCTCGCTCGCATCACGACCGGTCGAGCTTCACCACGCGACCTGTGCTTCGTCGCTCGCACACTGGCTTGTTTGCCTAAGGTGAAAGCGAAGTTGGCCGATCGCACTTCCGCGCGACTCGAACAGCTGCACACGCGGATCGATCTTTGTGGCGGAATTCGCAAAGATTTAGAAACGGCCTTAGAAGAGGAGTGCCCGCTCACTGCCCGCGAAGGCGGCTTCATCCGGAGCGGGTTCAATGCAGAACTCGACGAGCAACGCGAGCTTGCCAAAGGGGGCAAGCAGTGGATCGCCAAGTACCAAGCCGAGGCGATTGAGCGCACCGGCATCCCCAGCATGAAGATCGGCTTCAATCGCGTGTTCGGCTACTATCTGGAAGTCACGCACGCCCACCGCGATAAAGTCCCCGACGATTTCATCCGCAAGCAGACTCTCAAGAACGCGGAACGCTACGTCACCCCCGAACTCAAAGAGTACGAAGAGAAAGTCCTTGCCGCCGAAGAACGCGCACAAACGCTCGAATACGATCTGTTTGTCGAACTTCGCGAAACGGTTGCCTCTGCCGCAAAGCGACTGCAAGCCACCGCGACCGCACTCGCAGAGATTGATTGCCTCGCGAGCCTCGCAGAGTTAGCTCGCTCCCGCAATTACGTCCGACCCGAAATGGTCGACCAGGCGAAGCTAGAAATCATCGGCGGTCGTCACCCCGTGCTCGATGTCACTGAGCCTGAGGGCACTTTCGTGCCGAATGATGTGGCGTGCAAGAGTCGAGAGTCTCGTGTCGAGAGTCTCGAGGAGGATCCAGCGGAGGGAGCTTCCTTCCTCCTCATCACCGGCCCGAACATGGCTGGTAAGAGCACGTATATTCGCCAAGTCGCACTGCTCACGCTCATGTCGCAGGTCGGCAGCTTCGTGCCTGCGGAGAAAGCGACCGTCGGTGTAGCGGATCGCATCTTTGCCCGCGTCGGCGCGAGCGACGACCTCGCGCGCGGGCGCAGCACCTTCATGGTCGAAATGACCGAGACGGCTCGCATTCTCAATACCGCAACGCCGCGCAGCTTAGTGATCCTCGACGAAATCGGCCGCGGCACCAGTACCTACGACGGTCTGTCAATCGCCTGGGCGGTGGTTGAGCACCTACACAATGTAGTCGGTTGCCGTACGCTCTTCGCAACGCACTATCATGAGCTGACCGACCTCGAAGCGCAGCTCACTGGCCTTGCCAATTTCAATGTCGCCGTCCAAGAACACGCGGGCCGCGTGGTTTTCTTGCACCGAATTATTTCGGGCTCCGCCGACAAGAGCTACGGCATCCACGTCGCCCAGTTGGCCGGTGTGCCTCGTGAGGTGAACGAGCGAGCAGCAGATATTCTCGAACAGCTCGAAGCCAAATCAGCGCAAACCGGCGAGTCCGACCAACGATACCGCCTCGACCGGCCCGCGAAGAACGGCTCTCTACAAATGACCCTCTTTGAGATGGCCGACCACCCGTTGCTGGATGAAATCCGCGAGCTTGATATCGATTCCATGACGCCGCTAGAAGCGTTTGGGAAGCTCTCCGATTGGCACGAGCAGCTGGGCACGCTGCAAGACAGTTAATTGCGAGAATTGCATGCGTGAAATTATTCCATTCCGATTGTGGCTAGGAAATATCCGAGATGTGACGATTGAGAATATCGCATCAAACGAGATCGTCGCGGTCTTTGATCTTGCTATGGAAGAACTAGTTGAACAGCTCCCTAGAAGAACGCTTTACTACCGTTTTCCACTTTTGGACGGAGAACAATCGGACAGTGATATCTTACGATTAGCGATTGAGTCACTACTATTGCTGTTGAAAAATGAGATTCCAACTCTTGTCTTCTGCAGTGCAGGGATGAGCCGTTCTCCCTCAGTCACAGCGGCAGCACTATCTTTGACTAATCAAGACGAATTAGAAGATAGTCTACAGAACGTTGTCCAAGGTTATCCACATGACATTTCTACTGTCTTGTGGAGGGATATAAAAACTGTAGTTGAGCAAATAAGAAATTCCTCAATACACAACAAGGGGTGATGAGATAGCTACGGAGGCCCTCCCCTACGCCCTCTCCTCATCGTCAATGCCCCCGCCCCCAGTGCGAGCAAAATAACAGCCGAAGGTTCAGGCACCGCACCGCTCACAACAGTCGCTGACGACCTGAGGTCGAGCCAGCTAAAGCCTAGATTCTGTTGCCATTCGAGGAAACTCCCGCTGCTTGCGGGTGATCCGTAGCCGGTTACCCACGTTCCAAGGTCGTCGCCATCGACGATTCCATCGTCGTTGTAGTCGCCTGTCAGCGTGACGAAGGGGTCAGAGAAGAGCTCGCTATTGAGGAATGTATCGTCGGTAAGCGTTTCCAAGAAAGCCACCAAGGCAGCTTCTTCTGCCGCAGTGAACCCGAATCCGCCGACCGGCAGGGCACGATCGAGGTTTGGATTATTTTGAATGCCCGAGCTATAGTGCTCGACCACCTCTTCCAAGGTGCTGAAGCGTCCGTCGTGCATGTACCCATCACGCACGGCAACGTTCCTCAGTGAGTTGGTCTTGAACGCGCCATTGCCTGCTCCTTCGTCTGAAGAGTTATTCGCATCGAGGCCAATATTGTGCACATTGTTGCCCACCTGGGCGTTGGTCGTATGACACGTACTGCAGCTTCCGCGAGCGTGAAAAATGGTGGCTCCAAGCTGCTCTTGTTCTGTGAAAACGGAATCGAAGTCCGGATTGATCGGGTTGGCAGGCGTAAAGGCTTCGTCGAACTTCGATTGGTACGAAGCCATGGACCGGACAAACTGGGCGAGCGCTTTGGAGATGCGATCATCAGTAATCTGGCTATCGCCGAAGGCTTCCTGAAAAAGCACCGGGTAGAACTCAGTGACCGCTAACTCTCCACGCAGTACGTCGAGATCGCCTCCCATTTCAACGGAGTTTTCAATCGGCTGCAACACCTGATCTTCAAGCGTGGTAGCACGTTCGTCCCAGAAGAAGCTACCGCTTGCATAGATTGCCGAGTTGGAAAGACCCATCGAATGCCGACCCGTGAGGCCATCAACCCCTTCACTAAACTGGTCTGGATCAGAGAATCCGTTCGCTTGCTGATGGCAAGAAGCGCAACTGACTCCGCCGCTATGGGAAAGCCGCTCATCGTAAAACAATGCCCGCCCGAGCGCAGCACCCGCATTGGTGATGGGGTTATCGACGGGAGTGTTGTCGGCATTCCCCGTCGGCCCGATCTTAAAATGTGTCGGCAGGCTTGTCACCGCATAGTCGATGTAGTCGTCCGGGGTGGTGGGAAGCGACGGGACGCCGACGGTTTCTGCGCTGAGAGTAGCTGGTAGTACAAGCGAGAGAATCCCCGCAACTGCGGCCACAGCCGCAGCTCTTTGATGGAGCCTGATCATGATGTTCCGTTACTTTAGTGTGCCGCTCTTGTTCCGAATCTCTTCACTCATTCACTTCGCAGTACTCCGCCAAAACTTGGGAGAGTATCTGCCAACACTCCATTGAAACACCAACGAACCCGAGTTGTATCGATAATACTCGGGAGAAACTCGCAAATCCAGCAGCTGCAAGAAGCGGTTCGCCGCAAGAACAGCGGGGAAGACCCAGGTGGGAGATGGAAAACTAAAGGCGTTTTAGGCTTTGCTTCCCCGGGAAGAATTACTCGCTTAGCAACGCCGTCAACGCAGTCTGCAACTCGCGTCGCGTCGCTTCGCTGTATTCCACATCAAACCACGCGATGGTACCTTCGGCGTCTAATACATAAATTCGTGGCAGTAGGCCTGCGCCGAGAATGTCTGATGTCTTGCCATTACGGTCGAGCAGTTGGTGCCCGCCAGCGATTGCCTTGGTTACCTTCGAATCCGTATCGAAGTTGTCGCCCACGGCAATGGTGATCACGCGAACGCCTTCTTGATCGGCCACATCTCGCTGCAAATCGGAGATCGCCGCTCGCGACATCCAGCGGTCGGGCGTCCAGAGGAGCACGACCGTTGCCTGCTCGCCGAGAGTGTCAGCAAGCTGCAACTGGGTGCCATCACCATTGGGTAGCTCGAAGCTAGGAAACGATTCTCCGATGTCCACCAGGCAACGACTGCGATGTTCCTCAGACAGTAGCACGGGTGGAATTTTTGCCGAGTATCGATTGATCGCCGGCTTGGCAACTTCGTATCGCTGCGGCGTAGGCGTTATGGGAGCACGGTGTTGTGCGTTGAGAGTGTCCTCGAATTCACTCTGCTCTCCTTCAGGAGCGATTGCTTTAGAGATGGCGGACTCCTGCGAGGCACCGCCACCTGACTGAGTTTGCTGAGTGGCGCTGGACGGCTGCTTAAAGGACTGGGTACAACCTGCCACAACTGCAACTAGTAAGAGAGTCTTTGCAGAAGATTTCATCATGAATACTCGCTACAAAACGTCGTGGTTACATATCCAACTTGATCGCCAACTCTTTGAGCTGCTTCGCATCGACCGTCCCTGGGGCGTCGGTCATTAAGTCGCCTGCCTTCTGAGTCTTTGGGAATGCAATGCAATCACGAATGTTGTCGAGCTTTGCAAAGAGCATCACCCAGCGATCGACTCCCAACGCGATTCCAGCATGAGGCGGCGCACCGTACTGCAAAGCGTCTAAAAGGAAGCCGAATCGTTCGGAGGCGGTCTGCTCGTCGATGCCCAGTAGTTCGAACACCTGCGACTGCACTTCCGAATCATGAATTCTCACCGTGCCGCCACCCGCTTCGCTACCGTTGATCACCAGATCGTACGCTTGTGCGCGGCACTTACCGGGATCGGTCTTGAGCAACTCCAGATGCTCCTCCAGTGGTGCGGTAAACGGATGATGCATCGCGGTCCAACTCTTGGTGTCTTCGTCGTAGTCGAACATGGGGAATTCCACGACCCACGAGAAGTTCATCGTGTCGGGCTCGTAGAGTTGCATCTCCTTGGCAATTTTCGTACGCAATGCGTGCAATATCCTGCACGTGCCGGCAAACTTATCTGCCGAGAAGAGGATCAAGTCGCCCGGTTCGGTACCCAATCGCTCCTTAAACTCTTCGAGTAATTCCTCGGAAAAGAACTTCGCGATCGCGCCGCCCAGCTTGCCATCCTCTTCCACACGGAACCAAGCGAGGCCCTTGGCCCCGAGGCCCTGCACGAACTCGGTAAGCCCATCGATACCGCGACGGCTGTATTGTTTCGTGCCGTTCTTCACGTTGATTGCCCGAATGTGGCCACCTGCTTCGACGACGCTCTTGAACACGCCAAAGTCGCTCTTGGGTGCGAGGTCGGAGCAATCGATCAACTCCATGCCGAAGCGTAGGTCGGGCGCATCGTGCCCGAAGCGTTCCATTGCTTCGTCGTAAGTCATACGCGGCAAGGGCGTTGGCACATCAATGCCTAGGTGCTCTTTGGCGAGCTTCGCGACCAATCCGTCGATCACGCCGATCACATCGTCACCATCGACAAACGACATCTCCACGTCCAGTTGCGTAAACTCCGGCTGGCGGTCGGCACGCAGGTCTTCATCGCGGAAGCAACGGGCCAGTTGCACGTAACGGTCGTAGCCCGCGATCATGAGAATCTGCTTGTACAACTGTGGCGACTGCGGTAGCGCGTAAAACGTGCCGTGATGCACACGGCTGGGCACCAGGTAATCACGAGCTCCCTCAGGAGTGCTACGTCCCAGCACGGGCGTTTCGATATCAGCAAAGTTGTGATCGGCAAAATAGTCCCGCATGCCTTTAATCAGCCGGTCTCGCAGCAACAACGTTCGCTGGACTTCGGGACGACGCAAATCGAGATAGCGGTGTTTCAGTCGCAGGTCTTCCCCGGGCAAATCCTTCCCAGTTGCGCTGGGCGAGACGGGCGGGGTCTTGCTCTTGTTGAGCAGCTTGAAATCCGTACAGCGCAGCTCGATCGCGCCGGTGCTCATCTTCTTGTTCGCCATGCCCTCAGGACGAGCAGCCACGTTGCCGGTGACTTGAATAACATACTCCGTACGCAAGGTCTTGCTCAGCTCGATCAACTCTTCTGATGTGTCGGGCGGATTGAACACCACTTGGGTGAGGCCGTACCGATCGCGCAAATCGACGAATAGCCCGCCGCCGTGGTCGCGATAGGAGTCTACCCATCCGCACAGAGTCACTGATTCGCCAATGTTTGCTTCGCTAAGATCGCCGCAAGTATGAGTGCGTAGCACTTTGACTCCCTATCGTATTTTGCCAGCCGAACAGGCTGAGTAATTGACCGAAATGCAATCCCAGATTGTAGTTCGGACTTTGCCCAGTTGGAAGGCGGCCAGCCCAGGGAGAAATAGCCGCGAGCTGACAGCTCGGTGGTGCACAGGAGTAGCCCCTGCCAACGACTAGACTCTGTTACAGAGCAATTCCCCAGCAGCCTAGTTTGGCTGCGGCTACCGGGATGGGTCAAGTGACTACTGAGTTTCCAGCGCCTGGATCCACTCCCCCAAGCGCCGCATGCCCTCTTCGGTGGTGACCTGAGGCGAATAGCCCAGGTCGCGCCGTGCCGCCGAAATGTCGTACCAGTGCGACTTCGCAAGCTGGGCGGCCACAAACCGCGTCATCGGCGGCTCGCCGCTTAGCTGCAGCGTCTTGTAGAGCGATTCGAGCACATGCCCAATTCGCCATGCCGCTGGCAGTGAAATGGGACGCTCCACGGGTCCCAGCCCGGCGAGCCCGAGAATCTCATCGATCCAGCCCCAACAATTCACCGGTTCGCCCTGGCTGAGGAAATACGCTTTGCCAGCTGCTGGCGAGTCCTCCTGCGCGAGCGCGTCCGCCGCCAGCAAATGAGCCTCCGCGGCGTTCTCTACATAGATCATATCGACCAAATTGGTGCCCGAACCGACACGCCTCAGTCGGCCTTTCCTCGCGCGATCCAACAAGCGCGGCACAAGGTGCCCGTCTCGCGGTCCCCAAATCAAGTGAGGACGCAACGCACAGGTTCTGAGGTGTTCGCCGCTGGCATTGGTAACATGTTCTTCCGCGAGTGCTTTGCTGTGCGAGTAATAGCTGCGATGCTCGCGTAACCAATCCAAGGCCAGTGGCGCCGTTTCGTCGATCCCCGCTTGGTCCTCGCCAGCAAAAACCACGCTGGGGCTGCTCGTGTACACCAATCTTGAAACGTCGTGTTCCCTGCAGGCGGCAACCACATTGAGCGTGCCGCTCAAGTTCACGTCGTAGTAAGGCTTCGCACGCATCGAAACACCGGGTAGCGCCGCAACGTGAAATACGCAATCGATGCCAGCGCAAGCGTCGGCCACAGCAATTTCATTGGCGATGTCGCCTCGCACGACTTCTATGCCAGCTTCGGAAAGCTCAGGATATTCGCCCCGCCCGAAAGAGCGGACTTGGTCGCCGCGCTCGATGAGTTGTTCCACGATGTAGCGACCAAGGAATCCTCCGCCACCGGTAACGAGTGCGTGCATGAGGGTCCTACTCTACCGACGTTGGATTTTTCGAGGCCCATTCGGCTATGAGTTCCCGGTTGATCTTCGCATTGTGGCGAACATCCACAGGTAGTGATTCGTCGAAGACGATTTCCATTTGCTCCATCATGAACTCTGCTGCACCTGGAAATGCTGCTGGTCCGAAGCAAAATTTATCGGTCAGCTGCCGAATCTCATCACCTAACTCTTCAAAGGCAGCATCGTTGGCATTTCTTTCCTGCCAGTTATCAGTCGGCTCAACGTACAAGACAAGTCGATGCTTGCCACGGCCCTCGGGACCAACTAACGCCGTGCGATGCACCGCAGGGTGACTATTGAAAACCGACTCGCAGCAAATTGGGAAGAAAGCTCCTTGCAGCATTTCCACCCGATGCGCCTTCCGCCCGCAGTACCAGAAGCGTTGCTGCTCATCAAAGTAGCCTACGTCACCCAGGCGATGCCAGACGGTATCGCCATCGTCGATTTTGGCGATGGCGTTGTGGCGTTTGTTTTCACTTTCGTAGAGCGTGGATACTTGCGGGCCGCGGGCGATCAGCTCGCCAATCTCGCCGGTCGGCAGTTCTTCGGTGTCTTCCATCCGGTCGATAGGCTCGTCGGAAATTCGGATCACCCTCCAGTCGATAGTGTCGAACTTCCGCCCCACGCAAACACCCGCACCTTGCGCCGTTTTCCCAGCAGTCTCGCCGAGTACTTCGCTCGCTTCAATCGTCGCCACCGGCAAGCTTTCGGTCGCTCCGTAGGGCGTGTGCATTTCCGCATTGGCGGCGATCATCTTGAGGGTTCGCTGGAGAACTTCTGCCGGCACCGGCGCACCGCATGAAAATACTTTACGCAACGTGGGAATCATGTCACCGGTCTGCTCACAATGACGACTCAACTTGTCCCACACCGAAGGGGAAGCAAACGCCTGCGTCACTTGCCAATCCCGAGCCGCTGTCAGTAACGCTTGAGGCTCTGCGGACGCCGGGCGAGAAAAATCCATCTGCGGGAAAACCGTCGTCACACCCATCGCGGAATTAAACAACCCAAACAGCGCGAAGCAAGCGAGGTCGGCCCCGCCCGGTTGGATGTCGTACGCTCGCTGGATTTCCAGCGCCTGCGTATCGAACATCCGGTGTGTGTAGACCACGCCCTTGGGTGGCCCTGTGCTGCCGCTGGTGAAAATGATCGCCGCGGGATCATCGCTACGTGTAATCGGTAGCTCAGTAGTGCTCTTATCGCCAGCAGCGAGTAGTTGCTGAAATGTCGGCCCGCCCCAAAACCAGCGACGCCCAACCGTCACGTTGTGGACCGCTTCAGGAAACCGACGGCGCAATACCGTTCGTAATGCCTGTGCAGCACTCACCGCCACAAAACCTTCGGGCTGCATCGAGGCGAGACAATCAACCACATGCTTGCGCCCCATGCCGGGGTCGATCAACACGGTCGTCGCCCCGCTACGCAGCAAGGCAAACACCAGCTTCACAAACTCCACGCCCGGCTTCACCAACAGCGCCAGCCGCATCCCAGGTTCAACTCCCAGGTCCACCAACCCGCGAGCCAAAGCGTCGGCATGGTCTTTCAACTCACTGAACGTACAAGTCGCGTAAGAATTCTGCCCCGCCACATCCCCACGCCCCGGGCATGCGACCGCGATTGCGTCGGGCAGGTGTGCTGCGATTTCACGTAAGCGATCGCCCACATTCACAAGTGTGGGATCGTGGTCTACAAGACTGGGAGCAACCGCTGGCATATACCTATTCTGACGGAGCTGACGCGCACTGGGAAGCCTTGAGTGCACCAAGCTACACTTTCTCCATAGCCGCGATCGGGGACATCCTAGCAAACTCTGCGCTCAACGAAGTCCAACACATGTCGAGCCACATCGACGCCCGTCACACGGTTCAAAGCTCGCCAGCCGGGTACCGCATTGACTTCCAGCACGTAGAGCTGCCCATCGCGCCCCGGCAGTAAATCCACACCCGCGATATCTGCTCCCACAGATTTCACCGCTTGGAGCGCTACCTCAGCAAGCTCTGGGGTGACCTCCAGCGGCTCTCCCTGCGCCCCCAGTGCCACGTTGGTTCGCCAGTCATCAGGGTTGCTGCGCCGCATGCCAAAGATTCGCTCGCCAATCACCAGCAGCCGCAAATCGTGTCCTCTATGCGGAATGAACTTCTGCAGATAGAGCACGCTGCCGAGTTGCTCTAGCGTTTTCATCACTCGCAACGCGATTGCCGGATCGTCTACCTTGGTTATCCCTCGTCCCTCGCCACCGAACAGTGGCTTGACGACCACCTCGCCGCCCAATCTTTCGAACGCTTCGAGCCCCTGCTCTGCCGTCTGGCAAACAAAGGTGTCAGGAACCTTTAATCCCGCGGCTTGCAGCCTTGCCGTCGTTAGATACTTGTCGATGGCCGTTTCGCAAGCCTTCGCGGAGTTGATAACCGCCACGCCTGCCGCTTCGAGTCGAGCAAGCGCGTCCATACGAAACACCACCTGCTCCAAACTACCCGGCGGCATCGAGCGCACGAGCAAGGCATCAAATTCATTCAGTGCAATTTCGCCCGACTCTACCGTCAATGTTTCAGAAGTCACCTTAGAAGCCAGCTGGCTATACGTTACCGGCGTCACTCTATGCCGCTCGCCCGCCGCACGACGCAAGTCACCGACGTACCAACTTGTCGCAGAACCTAGCACGGCGATTTTCATAATGACTCGCCAAACGACTGGGCTAGGACCGCTTGGTTCAGTTCGCCATAGCGAAAGGTGTTGCCGCTCTTAAGATTCACCAGCGTGACCATCGCAGGGCTGAAGAGCAGGGGATCGACCTTGTAGAAGTCGTATTCGTAACTAGCGAGCACCTCTCCAAAGGGGCGGCCGTAGTCGCTTGAGGCACTGCTGGGGATTTGCTCGCCGATACTCGTGACGGCTGCGTCTTTACACCTCACATGTAGCACGACATGGCCGCCGTAGAGAATCGCATCGTTGGTGCGCCCAACGGATGACACATCGTCCTTGGCGGGTGGCGAAAGTGGCGCACAACCCCAGCCGCTACAGATTGAGTCGAGATCGAACTTCAGTTCGTGCAATTTGTGCAACGCAGTTTCCACGCTGCGTGCCACTACCTGGACTCCGCCGGCGAGACTCTTGGTGGGTGCGAGCAGCAGGATCAAGTTATCCGGCGTCACGCCGCACTTGTCAGCCAACTCACCGCACACTTCCTCACCGGGAAACTGAGCCGTCTCAAGCACACCAACCGCCCGCTTAGCCTGTTCCTTGTATTTCAAATCCTCAAACAATGGCTCGCGCGCGGCCGCCGCTCGCATGGGTCCGGAGCCCATCGCGAAGAAGCCCTTGCCCTTTACTTCCCAGCCCGCGTATTGCGAAGCCATGCAGGCCAGTTTGGGATGATCGGTCGTCACTTGGACGGTGGGTCGGGGCAAACTTCCGCTGGGCACGATCGTCACTTCTGCCAACTCGGCCGTGCACGCCCGAGCCAGCATGACTCCAGCGGCTAAACCGCCAGCAGCTTGGATCCCACAATCAATGAGCGTCGTGCCGCAATCGAGTTGCTGCGAACGAATGCCAAGCTCGTCAGCACGAGCAAGCATGTCGTCACAGAGTAGGGCAGCGCGGTGGTTGAGGTTCATGGAACGCATTGTATCACCACACTCCGTGTGGTGAACTACCCCGCGACGCACCACCCAACAAGGCACGACGTGATGCGTGATGGTACGGTCTTAGCGTTTCAGCTTGCCGAAGGGCAGTCCGCCCAGTTGGGGTATCGACAACCGCTGGCCAGTGCCACTGCCGGTGAGCGACGCCAATTGAGTGAGCAGTTCTTGGTTCTCACCAAGCTTGGCCAGTAGTTCTTGCTGGGCCTGTTCGCGTTGTTGCGTGAGGGCAGCCAGCTGCTGGTCTACCTTTTCCCGAACCCCGGCCATCACCTCTTCAGTGCGGCCCTGCAAGTACTCACTCATGGCAGCCTTCATGCTGCCTGCCAGTTGCGGTCCGAGATCCGAGTGCAACTTCAATTGGGGTCGCTCCAATGTGCCTGACAGCTTCATGTTTGCTTCGAGCGTATCTAGCTTGCTCAGCGATTGTTGCAACGCGAGTTTCAGGTTCTCATCCTTGAGCTTGCCGATGCTCGCTCCCAATTGCACATCGGTTTGATTCCACCAGATCTCGCCAGAGAGGTTATTGCCTGTCAGCAAAACTTCGCCATGCAGCTG
This sequence comes from Adhaeretor mobilis, assembly GCF_007741515.1. GTDB lineage: Bacteria > Planctomycetota > Planctomycetia > Pirellulales > Lacipirellulaceae > Adhaeretor > Adhaeretor mobilis. The sequence continues at coordinate 1,187,202 of NZ_CP036263.1, read as the reverse complement.
GGCCGGTCCGCCGGCTACCGACACGGCCAATTTCTCCGGCTTACCCAAAGTGCGACTAGGCATCGCCAACAGAGGACAGTTGAATGTCAAAGTATCCACCGCTTGCTCACCACGACGATCGACAATCACGTCGAGGTCACACTCGAGGGCACCCTGACCAGCGAGTGAAATCTGCATAGGCTGCTCGAGCAGTCGAGGATGCGAGCTCGCATTGGTGAGCATACCGCTCATCAATAGTTCCTGGCCACCGAGAGTCGCGTTGCCTGTGAGATTTACTTTTTGCACCAACCATTTGGGGCGTTGGCGATCAATAAAAAGTACGTCCACGCCTCGGCTACGTACGACTTCCGGCTTCTCCGGCATCAATCCGCGTGCCCGTTTGACCCACCCCACAGCCGTGCTGAGATAGCCGCTGCTTTCTTCAGCTAGCAAATAGCTACTGAGTTGGTCACCGTCCAGATCCTCCAGATGCAGCATCTTACGAACAAACGCTTCGTCGTTCTTGCGTGCCGCATCCACCAGTTTGCGATCGTCCTCGACTTGCTTCGGCAGGCTCTGAATCTTCGCCGTTAGGCTCTTGAGTTCCTGCTCAGTGGATTGCAATTCCTGTTCAAGCTTCTGCAATCGATCGAGGTTGCGTAGCGGGTTCGATTTTACCTCGCGAAAGCTCTTCTCAATTTCCTTGCCGCGCACCTGTAGGTCTTTCACTCGCTGCTGAAGTGTCTCGTACTCCGCAGGCCAGCGTTCTTGTAGCTCTTTGGCAACGCGGGGCGATTCGAGCGAAGATTCGAGGTCGGTCTCCAACTTCTTGCTCAGGTTATCCGCCCATTGAGCGCCATACTCACCAGCAGCCGTTTTGAGGGGATCGAGAACTGAAGGCCCTGTCTCCTCTTCCTCGACTTCTACGATTTCCAGCGCACCGTCTGTCTCGCGAGGCGTATCAAACTGCAAACCAGAGATCGTACCGTCAGTCACGACCACGCGTTTGTGCAGCAACGCTGTCATATCGATCTGAAAGTTCGCCTCTTCGGCTTCCGCCAAATTGTGAAACGTCTTCCCAGGGTTCACAGCCGCTATGCCGCGCAGCGTGATTCGTCCCTCGCTGAGCTTCGTTTCCAGCTCCGCAATTTCGACTTTCGCACCCAGTGCCGACTCTCCACCGGCAACCATCGCCCAGCGCAGCGCGCCATCCAAGCAAAATCGCACAGCCAGCACGATCACCAGAACGATGGCCAGTCGCGGAAGTACGTACTTCCATCGCAAGAGGCCTTTAATCTTTGGACGCTGTATCTTTGGGCGCTTCATTTGATCACTCGTCTACAAAAAGATAGCGGGTAACTGAGGGCTGCAAGCGGAAGGCGACTTATGAAATCCCCCAGTGGGCACCAATCTCAGCACCACGGAGCCAGCGGATCATGCGATAGCCCATCAGCCAGCGGCTCACGCGTGGCTGCACCTTCTCACCCAGGAACCAACCCACTCGATACGCCGGGTAGGCGAGATAGATACCAATGAGAAGATGACCCATGCCGACGGTATTATTGAACCCGATCCAAGGACCCAACGGCTTTTGATACAACCAAGCGAAGCTCGAGCGCAGCGGCTCCCACAACAGAAACATTTCTCCCAGTCGATGCGCCAGCGGATCCAACAGGGGTGCGATCAACGAGAAGATTCCAACCGCCATCATCCCTGCAGAAAGATTCACGCGCAGCGCACACAACAAAATACCAAAGCTCAGCGCGAGCAGCGTGCCCTTCGGCATAAGCCCAATTATTACGCCTAGCACAATCGCCCAGGCGACTTGTCTGGGTGAGTCGTTCGAAGTGAGCGCTTGCGCTAACAGACGCAGTGGTTTAAGAAGAAATCCAAGCATGGAGGAGATTCCCCGTTGCGCACGAAGCCGCCAAGCTTGCGCGATATGTGATAAGAGCAGTGGCTGAAAAGAGCTAGTTTTACGAAACCTGTAAAACTTTAGCGGTTGGGAAAGGTATCGGACGTTTTCGGTGTCGGTCTACAGCAGAAGCATGAGCCGTGCTAGCAACTCCCAGCCGGAAGCGTAAGCGCCCGGAGCATTTCGCGTGATTCCTCCCTAAGCGATCAAGGCTGTGTCTGGCAAAAATCTCTGAAAAAAACTTAAAACCACAAAGAGCACTAAGAATACTTTTTTTTGCAATCACAGGGTTGGCTAGAATCTACTGGAGTGAGCAACTTGAATTGGAGTGTTTAATCTAGCTAAAAGCTCAACAGGTGTTGGCTAAAACCTCAACCAGGGTTGATAGGGGCACATTCTGCAGCAATTCTTCACAGCTCACGATTCTTGGCTTCTTCTTTAGTATTTCAGACTCAATTGTTTAGTTCTTTGTGTGCTTTGTGCACTTAGTGCACTTAGTGGTTCATCAATAGACCTGCCATAGAATTTTGCCACACACTCCGGGCTCTAACGCTTCTGGCCTGTTCGATGTTAAGATGGGGTCATGACTCAAAGCCCAACCGACCCCCAACCCGAGACTGCTAGCAAATCGCGGCTTCCACTGGTCCTGCTGGCAGTTTCGTTGCTGGCATTCTTCGCCTGGGCGGCTTGGGACTGGCAGCAAGCCTTGCCGCCTGAGGCAATGAAAAGCGCGACCTTTGTTGGCCGAGAGTCCTGCGTCAAATGCCATCAGCAGCAGGCTTCGCTCTTTCACGGTTCGCATCACGATCGTGCCATGGAACTGGCCAACGAGGAAACCATCCTGGGCGACTTCGACGATGCGGAATTCACTCGACTGGGTGTCACCACGAAAATGTTTCGTCGCGACGGCAAGTACTATATGAATGCAGAGGGTCCGGATGGGGAGTTTCACGACTACCACATCGAGTGGACTTTTGGAATCGAGCCGTTGCAGCAATACATGACCGAGTTCCCCGACGGCCGTGTGCAAGTCCTGCCCGCATCGTGGGATGTGGTAAACAAAGAGTGGTTCGCCGTCACTCCACCCGATGTGCCCGATAGTCGCATCGAGCACGACGATCCCCTGCATTGGACCGGCCTTGCGCAAAACTGGAACACGATGTGCGCGGATTGCCACTCGACCAACTTGCACAAGAACTACGACCTCGCCACCGACACCTACCATACCGATTATTCAGAGATCGACGTCAGTTGCGAAGCGTGTCACGGACCGGGCAGTGTGCACGTGGAAATTGCCGAGAGCGGCGGCCTTTTTTGGGATCGCAATCATGGATTCGGGCTGGCGAACGAGTTAAAGAACGTAAGCAACACCAAGCAGATTGAAACCTGCGCTCCTTGCCACTCACGCCGCGCGGCCATCCATCCCAACTACCATGCTGGCGAGCAATGGTTAGATCACTATCAGCCTTCGTTGCTCGATGCCGGTCTGTATCACGCGAACGGCCAAATTCAGGATGAAGTTTACGTGTACGGCTCGTTCGTGCAGAGCAGAATGTATCACGAGAAAGTTCGCTGCACCGACTGTCACGATCCGCATTCGCTCAAATTAAAATTCCCAGGCAACCAACTCTGCACCCAGTGCCACACGCCGGGCAAGTACGATACGCTCTCTCATCACCGCCACCCTGAAGGGCCTGCCACGGAAGGGGCCACAAACGGGGCCACAAGAGGAGATGGAACCCAGTGCATCAGCTGCCACATGCCAGTGCGTACCTACATGAACATCGATGATCGACACGATCACAGCTTCAGCATACCCCGGCCCGATCTCTCAGCCGAACTCGGTACGCCCAACACATGTAATGATTGCCATACCGAGGAAGATGCCGCCTGGGCGGCCGATTGGGTGAGAAAATGGCACGGCGAGAAACGCCCACCACAAACCGCCGGCAACGAGGTAGCTACCCGCGCAATTCACGCGGCGCGACAATTGAAGCCCGCAGGCGAACCACTTCTTGTCGAAACGGTAGACGCCAGCTTGATGCCCGGCATCGTTCGCGCAACCGCCCTGCAACTCTTGGCTAGCTACCCAGGCAAAGAAAGCCTAGACCTTCGCCAAGAGGCACTTAAAGACTCCGACCCGCTCATGCGCATTGCCGCCACACGCTCAGCCGATGCCCTTTCTCAATCTACGATGATCGATCTCATGCGCCGTCAGTTGGACGACCCCGTCGAGGCGGTGCGCATCGGGGCGGCCAATCGACTGGTCGATTTCTTAGGTAAAACCGATGATGCCAAGTTCGAAGCGACACTTACCAGAGCAATCAAAGATTTCCGCGAGAGCCAACAATATAATCTCGACCGCGTGGAAGGGCACCTCAGCCTAGGACAGCTCGAAGCACGCCTGGGAAACACCAAAAAAGCAATCCAGCACCTGCGCGATGCCGTGCGGATCGCTTCCTATCGCTCTGGCACACGAGACATGCTCATCCAGTTGCTCGTAGCCGACGGTGGAGACGAAGCCGAAATTAGGGAATTGAGAGAAAAAGAGGCCGAACTCTTACTGCGAGATCAGGGTCTGCTGCCCGGGGTCGATCACACCCACTACCGCCGCGCCATGCTGCTCTACCAGCTCCAGCGAGTCGAGGAGGCGAGCGAGGAATTCGCCAAGGCTGCCCAGCTAGGCCCAGACAACTACCAGAACTGGCTAGCCCTGACGCTGATCTGTCAAAAACAACAGCGCTGGAAACAAGCCCTGGAAGCACTCAAACAGATGCAACGCCTCCGCCCCGGTTCGCCCGATGTGCAGAACCTCTATCGAGAAATCCGCCAACAGATCGAGTCTGAGGAGAAAGAGTGACCAAATCTAGGACATTCCGCCTTCCGCCCTCCCCCTTTGTTTATGTGTGGCAAATCTTTATGGCGAAACCGTCGGAACCACAAAGAGCACGAAGATCACAAAGAATTCGCCTGCCAGAACTCCCTATCCGCAATCAGCATGCCTAATTTTTCAGTATTGCGAGAAACTCATTTTTCTTTCGTTCTTTGTGACCTCTGTGCTCTTTGTGGTAAAAAAAATGTCTCGCCAGAAATGATTGCCAGACACCTTGGTTTCGCCCCATTGCTCCCCACCGAATCCCCCTCTAAAATCAGTCCTTCCCAATCTCAGCATTGTGGTCTGGCGGTGTAGCTCAGTCGGTTAGAGCAGCGGAATCATAATCCGCGTGTCGGGGGTTCGAATCCCTCCACCGCTACTTGCGTCTGTGGACGCATTCTCTTGCATCGGGTCGCTTAAGTCTGCAATTTGTAGGGGCTTACGACTCTCGCCCGCAGCGGCTTCATTCTCAAGGCCGTCGCACCCGATTGCACCCGATTGTGCCGTTTTGAATGATGCGCGCTGCGCCTGGCGCTGCGCAACTGCCACCTCACTCGTGGACAAATCGTCCGTTCCGGTCGATTGCCACGCTTCGGATTGGACAGGCTTCATCATGCTTTGCAATCTCCCGACCGCATCGGCTTCCTGACCAGGGAAGAGGTGCCCGTAAGTATCCATCGTGAGGGTGATGGCTGAGTGTCGCATTACCGTTTGCACCGTCTTGGGGTGAACGCCCGTCATTGCGAGCCATGCGCCGCAAGTGTGGCGTAGGCAATGGAAGTCGAATTGTTCCCCTTCGTGGTTCGTAGGACTGAGGAAGTCGCTCTGCTCACGCTGTAGCCGTTCATCGGGATCGTGCTTAGCCTCACTCAGCCATGCCTTGCGGGCATCAGATAGGTCGTCGCGCAACATGCGTGCGACATTCGTCTCGTGAGGCAGCTTGAAGATTGGAGCTTGGGGAGACTTCGTAGCAATCATTACAGCTAGCTCTCTGGCTAAGTTAGTTTGAATATAGAGCCTTGCGTCCTTGCGGTTCTTGGTTGACTCAGCTTTGCAAGTTATGAAAGGTTGTTCGCCATCCAGATACAATCCTCCACGGGTCAGGCTTCGCAGCTCTCCAGAACGCAAGCCCGTCTGAATGGCCGTCCGGTAGAGTGTGAGCCGCTCGCTAGCTTCCATGCCGAAACGCTCCCCTGCGATGCGCGTAGCAGCTTCCAGGCATTGCCATTCGTCGGGTAACAACATTCGTCGCTTATGCCGACGGTCGGTTTGAGGATTCGGCTTCTTGACCGATTGCAACGGATCCCGTGGTAGCTTGTGGTGGGCAGCGAGCCACTTCGTGAACGCGGTCATTGCAGATAGATGGGCGCTGATCGTGCGGGCCGCTCGGCCTTCATCGCGGAGCTTGCCGGCATACCGATTCACACCATCGGCTGAAATATCCGCCGCCGTGTGGAAGTCGGCATGTTCAGCAATCGCCTCGACGAACGAAACGGTACTACGGATATGCTTAGCAGTACGGTTGCCCGCTTGCAGCTTGCTCTTGAAGTCGAGTAGATGTTCTTTAATCGTCCGCTGCGATTGTCTCCCGATGGAGTCCATCGTGGCGTCAATCACACCGTCCCGGCGCAGTGCGGCCTCAGCCTCGAACTTGTTGGCGATCCGCGTCGCGCTGGCTTTGTCCGTGGTGCGAGTACAGGAGGTCTTGCGACGCCCTTGGTGGTCATACCAAGCCGCATACCACGGCCCCTTGGCCTTGCTTCCACCTCGCTTAAATACGCTCGCCATCGGTGATTCCTGCTTTCATGGATGTCCAGTTTTGTACCAGTTCGCTTGCCCCGCCCTGTTCATCATAGCAGCGTGTCGCACTAGGGCGCAAGTGAAGTGTTGTTGTGTCCCTCGCTTGCACAGATGCTCGCTTCCTTCGCAGACTTCATGAGTCTCTCAGCCTGGGGTTGATGCGCTGCGCTGAGCGTCGTATCGATCTTCGGTAAGTCTGACGCCCGGAGCACGCCGGTACTGCTCAGGCGAGCTAGTAGGCGCTGGCATCTTGCCTCTTTCGATTCGTGGCCGGGTGTGAATTTGAACTCTCGCTGTTGGTTGTTCATGGTCAATTGTTACGGCTTCAGGTTCCCGCAAATATTCCCGAACTGGTATCAGTCACGCTTTCGCTGTCGGTAAGCGGCTTGCTTGCAACTCGCGGAACAGTACACAGCATCGCGTCGATTGGCGTTATATGTCTGCCCACAGCAACCACATTGCTTTACACGTTGGGCCGCAAGGCGTTCGCGCCGCCGTGCGATGGAGGCATCATTTCGACACCGGTAGGAACACCACTTTGCTTCCCGCTTTGCTCTAAATCGCTGGCCGCAAAGTTGACAGGTACACACATAGGGGTCGAATTTTCCATTCATGGTGCCGTGCTCCAAACGGGTTTGCGGTGAACCTAGTGAACCTTGTGTACCCAGTTGCGGTATAACTCTAAGAAAATCTCTCGCGTTTAGAGTCATAGGGAACTTGGGTTCACACTGTTCACTCTGTTCACTAAGTGTGAGAATCCAGGGAAAAACCGACATAGTGGAAGCCGTCATTGCGCCTTTCTTTAGTGAACCTTTCACCGATTCTTTCACCGAATTTGCGCTGATTCATGGCTCGCTCGTTATTTTCGTCTGCCCACTGCTTGTAATTGGTGAACGATTGACTCGCCTTGCACTGGAACCGTTCACCGGCTGTGCAGCGCTCTTCAAACCAGAGTCCGAACGTGTCTGATTCGGCCTTGTAGTCGTCCGTGGCTGCCATGACTTGTGGTGGTGCTGCGAGTCCCTGTTTTTGCCAGTCGAGACAACCTTGCACCATCCACTTTAAGATCGCTGGCAACTCAGCTCGGAGCTTCTGGGACAACTGACGGTCCTGCTTTTCTTCGGGGATCGTCACCTCGAACGGGACTAGTCTCAATCGCCGCCAAATGCCGTAATCCACTCCGCGAACTATCGGCTTATGATTTGTCACCATTAACGCCAGGTGGGACGGAGCGAACTGCCAGAAGTCTTCTCGCATGCGCCGCGCCCGAATTGTATCTCCGCCGGTCAATTCCTTTACAAGCCGTTCGTCGAGTCGCTGGCCATCGCCGGTCTCGGTGATCGCCACTAACCGAGTGCGGTACAAGTCCGCCAGCTCGGTGGGGTGTGATTCGTTCCTGCGAGCTACCAGCAAGCCAGCCGGTGCTTTCATGGAGTAATCCCCCATGGCTGCCATTGCCGTCTCGATCAGAACACTTTTCCCGTTGGCACCACTGCCATAGAAAATTGGCAAGATATGGTCATGCACCTCACCAACCAGGGCAGAGCCGAGGAGCCGCTGCACAAATCCGATCAGTTCCGTATCTCTCGCGAAGATCGTATCGAGGGTGTCGGTCCAGAGAACCGCATCGGCGCCGGGATGGTCCGAGTATTCAACGCCAGTGGACTTCGTGAGGAGGTCGCCAGGATTGTGGGCCTTCAGGACTCCCGTGTGAAGATCAACTGTGCCGTTGTCACAATTCAACAGCCAACCGTCGGCGTCGAGGTCGGCATGGTCAAGCGGTATCGGTTGCTCGGAACGTGCTAGATAAAGCATGTTCTCCAGGCGTGATTTACTTTGTGAGCCATACGCCCACTGTGCTACCGCCTTCTGCTCTTCCTTATCACCGAATTGTGACGCCTCATTGTAGATTGATCTCGCTGTCGCCTTGGCTCGCCGGTGAATCTGTCCACTATGATCGAACTGCCAGCGGGAGTCATCCCAAACGAGCCACTTATTCCAGGGGTGAACGTATTTTACACAGTGGCCATGTTGAGCCGCGAACCGTTCGCCGTTGCCGGTGTCGGTCAGTGACACCGGGCCTTCTGCAATCGTATATTCTTGTTCCATCATGCCGCCCCCTGTCTGGATCTGGCGGCCTTAGCTTTGGTGACTTTCTGGACGAGCTGGTTCAACTGTCTAATTGTCCGCTTCACAGCTTTTGCCCGTGCCATTGTACTCGGCAACAGTGGCATCAGCGTGGCAGTCGCTCGACGCTTGCCGGGGAAGTAAAGTTGCCGGTAGCAACGTGGCAGGGACAACTCGAGCGCGTCCTCCGCGATGCGCTCTGCTTCCCGTGAATGTGCTAACGGAATATTGCTGATTCGTATGTCGAGATTTTTCTCGCCGAAGACTTCTAGGTAGCCGTCTGCGTGGGCTACGATCAGAACGTGCTGTCGTTGAAGGATGCTTTTCATCGCACAACTCGAATCGGTAGCATCGTGCCTTGCTCAGCTTCCAGCCAGGTCACGTCGCCAGTGGGCATATCCCAGCGACCGAATTCGCCAAAGTCTACTTTGCAGAATGTGCGATTAACTTTCAGTAGCGTACTAACCGTGCCATTCAACTCCGGATTGCTTGAGCTGCGATAGAGCGGCTTCACTTGTTGGCCGACAATCGCCTTCAGCTGTTGCTTATGCAAATTCCGTTGCAACTCGTCGTTGAACTTCGAGATTTCTTTAAGCTGTTGCCAAAGCCGCTTTGCCTCCTTGTCGTTGGCAAGTAGTTGCTTTTTCCTTTGCTCGATCTTCGTAAATGTGGCGTCCGCCAGCGTGCTAGGCTTGTTAGAATGAGACATAAAGAAACCTCCCAATGAAGCTCGTAACCGGTGGTCGCCAAACACGCCGGCACGGGCTTTGTTTGTGTGAGAATGCGGGCATCGATTGACCACGCAGCGAATGTCAATCAGGCGCTCTTCCAAGTGGCAATGCACTTTTCCAAATCGGCCGGATCAAATCTCACGCAAGTGCCGATGCGGATGACTGGAATCTCGCCAGCCGCCACTAAGGAATCGAGCTTCCGCTGAGAGACAGCGAGATAGGCCTTCGCTCCAGGACGGGTCAGAAGGCGACGGTGAGCGGCAGGGATGGGGTCAGTGTGTTGCATCGGGGTTGCTCCTAATGTTGAAAGTGACGTTGGCAAGCACTCGCTTGCTTCTGTCATCAATCATTGAGAGCAAACAGCCCAATTACTGCCCTTGATTTCAGCGAATCAAGGGTAAATCGAGGGTAGAAATCAAGGTTAACGCTTGAGAAATCAAGGGTTGATCCTTGTCGCGGCGCGGCAAGAGAGAGGGCGCGTAGTACCAGATTCGGCCACCATGCTTGCGATAGATTCGACCAACCTCATCCACGCCAAATAGCTTGTCCTCAGTTTTCAGGCCACGGCTACGCTGTGAGTCAAACGACTTCAAGTCAGCCGGTTCCTTGTGTTTCTTGAGTTCCGATGCTTTGATCCAGTTCTGAGAGTCCTCCGTGTCCAGCGCTGGCGTTTCCTGCTCCAGTTTGTCGATGCTAGGAAGCTCAGCTTTGTCCTCAGCAACTTCGCCCGCTTCGCCGTTTCGGGCTATTGTTGGCGATTCTTCAGCGGGTGTCTGTTGCTCTAGCGATGGTGGCCTCAGCGTTCTCATCTTCCGAAGCGAATTGACTTCGGCCTTCAATACGGGGGGAATTTCGTTGCCAGTTGCGAGAATCCAATTGGCGGCTTCGGCACGTGAAAGCCACTGGTACGTGGATTGTTCTAGGTGAGATGCTTCGCAGTGTGAGTACTGCCGAACGAGCAAGTAGGATTCGTCCTCTCGATGTCGATAGAGTCTTTCATCACCAGAATAGTTGAAGAATTGTTCGATCGCATTCCATTCATCTTGATAGTCCGATTCACCGAGTAGTTGCCAATGACTTGCATAAAATAAAAGTGCTTCTCCACGTCCTTCGTGTGGCCATACCTGAAGCGGTTTCTCATCGACTGCAACGGCAACTGCATCGATGCCTGATCCGGATTCATTCTCAGGCTTGCTTGGCAGTTCGTAGGCGTACCGCTCCGTGTCCCTAAAGCAATCCTCATAACACTCGATGATGAAGGGCTCGTGTGTTCTGACTTCAATCGCGTGTAATGGCCCATTCCATATTAGATCGATAAATAAGCCAGCGTATTCTTGAGAAAGCTTTTCCGTCCAAAACTTCGCCAAGCGACGACAAGCGGCCTTGTCATCCTTGGTCCACAGTTCGTCTTTCAAGCTAGGTTCTCCACAGTTCTCGGACGCGTAGTGGATCGACCCTCTCACGCGTTCCAAGTCAGGGAGAATGTCTTCCTCATACCAATCAGCCATCGAATCCGATTCCCGTCGCGGTGTTGCTGGAGAATCCCGAGAACAATAAAAACGGGGAAGCGGTTCGGGAAAACCGCGTTCAGGAGCGACACTATCCCCGCGTGCTATTGTACCTTGTGCACTATTCATGCGTCGAGTATCTAGCGGTCGCATGAAATTGCCACGAGCAACGCTACCGCTGCTGCAATGCGAGGGAAGGCAGCGTCCTGAAAACTCGCATGCAATCCGCCAGCCCCGCGCCGACGACCTTTCTGGGCTATTGCTGGCCACTTTTCAGCATGCTCTCATGTCCAGCCAATGGCCTAAATTCACGGAATACGATCGCCTACAGTGAACTAGAGTTGCACGGCGTCCGAAACACTCGCAGTTGCGATTGATAGCCCACCCCGGTGAGTTTTCGTGCTTGGAATACTAGGTTCAGCCACATGGACAGCGGACTCTCTCTGTGACTCGGGAGTGTCGAATGATGCTCTCACTCTCAGACCTCTCCGACAGCAGCCACCCAGCAAATCGACCGATGCGAGAACGACCCGCAAGACCCGAAGATTAATTTAAATCCGCACTTGTAGATTTCTCGATCAGCTTTTCAAAATATTCAGTCATGTGTGCGATCTGCTCAAACACGTTGGACTGGTTGCAGCTCTCATACGTAAGCCGATGACACTTACGGCAGCCAAAATACCTGGCGCCTGGCGGCAGATACAGCTTCCCAACCCGCCTTCGGCAGGCTACATCGCCTGAGATGAGCGGGCACGTAAACCATCGCCTCTGGCCGCCAAAGTTCGTCGCGGTCCACTGCAATTGGATCGGTATTTCGATACTTTCTTGCTCGCCTGAGCTGTACCTCAGCACGATCGTAGGCGATTGCCCCCACTCAACAACAAAGGCTATCTCGCTGCGTTGGCCTCCTGGCCACTCCCACCCGATTTGGCCACGACCGCGAGGGCGAATTTGTCCACGGAAGTCGCGCAATTCCAGCACCAGCGACTCTTCGACAGTCGCCATCTTGTCGGTCCGCCGCCATCTTCCACTGCCGGTTCCACCCACGACATTACCCTAAATTAGTGGCAACTTTTTGCCTAAATCAATTGTGATTGCTAGGCTGGATTCGCTACCCTCATGCTATCCGCTATTGCTGATTCTGGCTATATACAAGCACCGGACACCCTTTTCCTCAAAGGGTATATGCTACTGGAAGTTCCTAGATGATCGCCGCCTCACGAGAAGTCCAAAAGCAGCTACGAGCTCGCAACCAGCCGCTACTATCTCTAGCCTCCCACGATCTGCCGAACCTACTCCGCAAGATTGGAGACCAGCACTTTCCAGAGCTAGAGCAGTTGCCGTAGTTCAGCTTCGTTCAACAGGAGTCGCTAGCCTGCATTGGAGTTGGATCTGTCGGAATCTGAGGCATGGGCTGCTTTAATGTCCACGCTTGGAGCACATCAAGGCATTCAGCGATCCATGGGGCAAGCCTCGCAGCACGGTCCCCCAGCAGGGTAATTAGAGCGTAGCTAGACAGGCAGGGCTTCTACCTCGCCCTGATCGTAGTGCAGTACTCGCTCCGGCAGGCGCAGGGCGGCTAGGCGACTGCGGAAAGTAGACTAGCCATTCGCTAGGCTACCTTCATCCTGAAAGCTGACCATCAAACGCCTGCCTAAACTTCTCAATTTTGGGGGATTTATGCCTGGTTTCCAGCCAGACCCAGACTAGCCTGCAGCCTGTCGGCACCTTCATTTTCCAGCCCATTTAGCACCTCGTGTATGCTAGCCAAGTTCCGCAGATAGCAACGCCTTCGCAGCGCACGTCAACAGCCTTTGCTGCCGTTGGCCCAGACCTGTCTACGGACTCTTCTGAGAGAGATTCGCGACCAGTACAGTACTTTCCTGAAATCACGCCGCTTCCGGAGATCCACTTCGTGCAGCAGGATACGCTGGCCTGCATCGTACATCCCCAGAGTTCCGCAGAAGGGGCCGGGCGAGCATGAGCTAACGCACATGCGGGTGCCCGGCCGGGAGATCGACGGCCAGCTCGTCAGTCACCCGCCTGAGTTCTACCAGGCGGAGCGGGAGATCGCTCCTGAAAGAGAGCGGTCGTGGGATTGGATTTGGCGAAATCTGGGGCCCTGGCTGGAGGAACGGACCAAGTTGGAACAGATTAAATTCCTAAGAAAGCCAGTACAGCTGCTCACAGCCCGGTGACACAAGCGCGGCTAGTGCCCGCAGCGGCAGACTTCTGTCACCGTCACCGGCGTCCTACTCTGCCAGCCGCTCGGACTCGCCCTGGTCGTAAACAAGCTCTCGTTCTGGCAAACGCAAGGCACCCAGGCGGCTGCGGAACTCCTTGGGCTGCTTGCCTTCCTGGCGTTCTTTCCAGCGCTTTGCGACCGCGAAGTCGATACAAACCGGGTTGCTCATGGGTTCTTCCGCATCGCGAAAGCGTGAATAGTGCCCGTACACGCACAGCACTTCCGCATCGTAAGCGTTCCACCATGGGGCGCGTTCTTGCCGACGCAGCTTGCCGCTGGCAAAAAACGGTTCGGCGGCTCGTTGCTCCCGCCCTGAGGTGAGCAGTCGCACCGGGTTCAGGTTCTGCAGCGCTAGCCCGCGATCGACTTCGTCCCACTCGGGATGATCCGCAAAACTTGCTTCGATCTGCTCTTGGCTCTGTCGCAATAGTGCCGCCGCGTCGGTCTCGTTACGCACGGCTTCGATTGCCGCATCATCCCAGCACGCATGCACGACCCGCAGGTCGTCACGCTCCAGAGCGATCGGCAATTGGCGGAAGTGGTCGAGCGTCCGCTGGCGAGTTGCTTCGTCGGCTAAGCGAGCGGGTGTCTCGGTTTCCCCATCAAGTGCCCACGGCTCGCCGTAGAACCAGTGGTTGTCGTGCTTCCTGTCTTTCAGCAAAATGTTCAGGTCGTGATTCCCGAGCACGCACTGGGCTCGCTCCGCTGCTATCAATTCCGACACACGCTGGATGACCGCCGGGCTGTCAGGACCGCGGTCGGTGAGGTCTCCCAGAAACACCAGCCGCCGGGCTTGTGGGTGGGTGCCGTTGGCCGCGTAGCCTAGGCGGTCTAGCAATGTTTCCAGCGCGCCGATCTCGCCATGGACATCGCCTACAAGATCAATCGGGCCGGAGAATAGTTTGCGAACTAAGCTAGTCATCGATTTAATATCTCTTTTTGCTGGGGATACGATGTGGCTGGTCGAGCTGCTTTAGCGTGCCACGCGTGCTACGACGTAGTCAATTGCCACTCTACCTAGGGTAGCCTACAACGTGGCGAACTTCTTGCGTCGCCTGGCGCTACCCCGGGAGATCGATCACTGGTCGCTGACCACGCTCCGCGAAAAGTTAGTGAAGACTGGGGCAAAAGTCGTGCGGCATGCGAAGTACGTGACGTTCCAGTTGGCCGAAGTGGCAATGCCTCGGCGGCTGTTCGCCGCGATCCTCGACCGCATTGCGCGGTTGGCGATCCCGCCGTCCGAGGTCGCTGCGCCGCGAGGCTAACTCAATTGGTCGATGTAAGTCACGATTTGACGAGAAGTTGCGCGCCGAAGGGCGATTTGAAGCTCAAAGAACAGCCTTAAGCTACCTTGCGCCTACCACAGAACGAAAAAATGACACAAAATCGCGACGCGCTAGACACGGGGGGGGGCGCGCAGCGGTTACAATGGGGACCAAACTGTGCCGGGAGCGGTTCCCGGCTAATCCATCTGGGGAATCCTGGTTAAGTTAGAACCATTTCAGCAGTTTGGGCCGATCGCACTCGTCGCCGGTTAATGAATTTTGCGCAAGCATAATTGGGGACTGCGGGTTGGTTGCTGGAAAGAGGCGTCGTGTCATTATAAGTGATGTTACGTGGGGAGTCGCTGACGAAGTTTGGCCAGGGTGGGGTGATTGGGGGGTTACGGCAATCGTAGTTTTATTGTTTGCTAGCCAGTTTGTCGCTAGACTCTCCGGATAGTGTTGCTGCCCATCGTGTCGTGTTCTATGCCTCTCGGTAAACGATAGAGACGTCGTGGCATGATGTCACCAGACAATTCAGCGAAGAAGGTGGTTGAGATGTATTTATTTCACGGCAAGTTAGCGCAGCACGCCCCATTGAAACCGCTAGGACTTGTGTTCTTATTGCTGGGATTATTGTCTCACGCTTTGATTGGGCATGCTAATCAGAGGGTAGCAGTGCCTTCGGACGAAGATATTCGCAAAGCGAAATCGGAGATCCAAGACTTTTACGATGCCGAGTTATCTGAGACGAAGACCTCGCAACAACAGGGGGTATTTGCAGAAGCACTACTGGAAGATGCAAGAGTAATAAAAGGCGATCCCCGTTCAAAGTATGCCCTCTTCATGCTTGCTAGATCAAAAGCCTTATCTGCTAACGATATAGAATTGACCCTTCGTATAGCTGATGAGATTGCGGAGAGTTTTGAGATATCACCCGAGCGTTCAAAAGCACTTGCTATTTGTGCCATTGACAAAGCGAAAATGCGACTAGGCCGAGAGGAAGGAGAACGCATAGCTAGAGATGCCGTCTTGTTGATCGACCCATTGGTGGCTGAGAACGATATTGATCTCGCGTTTAAACTTGCAACTTATGCTGCCGAGACGGCGAAGGGTGCTCGCGACTTTCCTCTTTACAAGATTGCTTCAGACTTCCGGAATGATGTTGTAGTACTAAGGCGAGAAACTATTAGATACGTTCGTGCCAAGGAGCAACTCAAGCAGGGCGATTCGGCGGAAGCTTGTAGAATAGCTGGTCTGTTCGAATGCTTGGCTCTCAACAAATGGACAAGCGGGCTAGAATTATTAGCCCGTTCAGGGGATGTGAATCTCAGACAACTGGCGAATGAAACGCGCGATCTACTGAATGACAAGAATGACAAGAATGACAATGAAAAATCTGTCAAGCTGGCTGATGAATGGTGGAAGCGAATCTCTGCATTAGAGGGACGTAAGAAGAGGGTGCTGGCAAACTTTTCCAGCAAGCTCTATCAACGAGGACTCGATTCCTTAGACGATCGGGAAAAAGAGCGAGTTGCGAAACGAATAGAGGAAGCACACAAGATAAGTGCTTTGGCTCTCGGTAAGCCAATTCAATCATCGAATGAATTGCGATTCGATCGGAAAGACAGGCGAACCGAGGGTTCTCAGGGGGTCTCAGCTAGCAAAAAGCTTGCCCGTCTGCGAGATCATAAGTACCCCCTGCTTCGTTCCGAATACATTAAATTCGACGATGCATTCCAGGTGTCGTACTCAAGCGGTCCCAACCGCATCGAGATTTTGGCGTCATTTCAAGCCAAAGTTGATCTGCCGAAGCCCGATGCATTGCGAGTAGAGGTAATCATACACTACGAGTCCGGTGACGCGAGATTGCACCTGAAAAGTGCAAATCTGGTAATAGATGGCGTAGATTTTGTGAAATCGAGTGCTGGGAGAATGTCCGGAAAAGAAGAAGCCAAGTTGATTTATAAGCCCGACAACGAAGTGATACAGATGTTCGATGCATTGGAAAAGGCAAAGAAGGTTGAGCTAAAGCTAGTAGCCCGCTCGAAGGAAAAGGCAATAGACTTATCTGTTCAACAGGTTGCAGGCTTGACACAGCTATACGGGGCTTACAAGGCCATCCTCGAGGATTAGTACACTCGCACCCACGAAGCTCTGTGTGCGAAGCAAAGGAGGCCAAGTATCGCTCCGCGATACGAAAGCCGCAGCCTCAGGAGAGCTTCGTCACCTTTATAATGGTGGCAGTCGTTTCCTGCTTCGGCAATTCCGGTCGCGGAGCGATAGTGCTACGTGCTTCTAAGTCGGGGTCGGGGACGACACGGCTCGATCGGCCTCAAAAATGGCAGGCCGTTTCCCCTTTCCGCAGCTCCATGTTAGGCTGAACTGTTTGCCCAGGCCGCAAAGTCCCTCGCCTAGCGTTCTATGTCCACGACCGTTCTGCCCAAAGAAGTAGACTCCGAGCAACGGTAGCGTCCGTCAAGATGCGCACATTAGTTTTTAGGGTTTGCCCTTGCTGGTAGGTCCGCCCCCAACTTCGGAGCTGCTACGCAGCTCCGAAGTTGGGGGCGGGCGCGGCCTACGCGACCGCCTCCTCAGTCCCTTCCTGTTGCTCGCTCTCCTTCTGCTGATCGGCAAGCCGACTCATGTCCAGGTACTTCCGAGTGCCCCACTTCGTGCCCGCGATGTGACGCAGCCTAGCGGCGACCAGCATCAAAGCACTGTTGCCGTCTGGGAACGCTCCCACAACTCGAGTCCTGCGACGGATCTCTCGCATAATCCGCTCCAGCGGGTTGTTCGTCCGAATCCGTGTCCAATGCTCGCGAGGGAAAGCCATGTAGCTGAGCGTCTCGCTCGCCCCTTCCTCGACGCAGCGGGACGCCTTGGCCAACTTCATTACCTGGAGCTTCGCTACGACATCAGTAGCCTTCTTCTCCGCCGCCTCGCGGTCTTCTTGGGCATGGATCGCCTTGAGCATCGCCATCACTTCCTTCATCTTCGACGTAGGTACCGATGACGCCACATTGCGATACCAATGCACCATGCAACGCTGCCAAGCAGATTCTGGGTAAAACTCGGCCAGCGAATCCACTAAACCGAGACACTTGTCGCTGGTCACCAACTGCACGCCTTTCAATCCACGCTCTTTGAGATGCCTTAAAAAACTCTTCCAACTCTCGATATCCTCCTTCGTTCCCTCGCAGACACCCAGCACCTGACGATAGCCTTCCTGGTCCACGCCAATTGCTACCAGAACGGCCACGTTCTTCACTTCACCGCCCCACGAGCGTTTCAGCCAAATGCCGTCCAAGGCAATGTAAGCGTACTCGCCCTCAATGGGACGGTTACGCCACTGCTCGATTCGCTCGTACAACTTCTGGTTCAAGTCGCTCACCGCACTCGGCGAAACTCGCGTTCCCCACAAGGCTTCGGTAATATCCTCCACCCGTCGCACGCTTACGCCTGCGAGGTACATCTCCATCAGCGCTTCTTCGACACTCGATTCTCGCCGTCTGTAACGCTCAATAATCTGCGTCTCAAAAGGTAACGAGCGTAAGCGAGGGACCTTCAAATTCACTTCTCCTGCCTTCGTTTGCAGCTTTCGGTCGTACGAGCCAGCTCGCGTGTCGACACGGTCGGCAGACCGCTCGTAACGCTTCGCTCCGCAAAGCTGGTCCGCTTCTGCGTCGAGCAGCCCGTTGAGAGTCTCTTCGACGCTCGTGCGAACCACCTCATCGACATGACCGCGAATCTTTGACTCATCGACTGAAATTACGTCTCCGGTTACACTTGCCATCGTGGCAGTCTCCTTCGCTTGGTTGGTATTGGAATCGTTCAAAAACAATTCCTACCAAGCAGGGGCTGCCCGTTTAAGTGCGCAACTATTAGGACGTTATCCGAGCAACCATCGCCTGCTTCGTCGCGTCACACTGCTGGCGCGATCTGCATTCGCGGGCGCGGACGCATAATCTGAAGAATGTCGATCCACGAAGAGAAGAGTTGCGAAGGAACTTAGCGACGAAGGAAATCTATCACTTCGTCAATGACGACACTGGTGTGGACGTCAAGTGCAAGGAGGTGTTCAAAAAGAAGAAGCTTATAATCTACTATTCACGTATATCGAATCCTTTTACAATCAACAGCGACTGTGCCAGTTGCTCGATTATAAGTCACCCGATAGATATGAAGCCGGATACGCCCCGCCCTAGTGGCCTAAAAATCCGGCCCGCCGCTGTCCGTAAGTCGTGGGCTAGCGCGGTTATTTGCTGCGGCCGATCATAGTCGCAATGAGGAACTAATCCAAAATGCCCAAGGCAAAACACGAACACGTTGACCCTGCTTTGGGAAACTCGCTGAATTCGTTAAAGCTTCTTGTCGCTGTCGTTTTAGTTACCCTAGTTGCTCTAGCTACATATTTCGCCTTCTTTCACGATACTTGGGACATTGACAATTCAAGTGAGATTTCCGCACGGTCAAAGGCGGTGATTAAAGCAGCTTCAGAAGACAACCACCCGGAGACAGCACGTCTTCATAGAGAATTGATGGATTTCATTGGTGATAATGAAATACATCACGATTTCATTGGCGAAATGATTCAGGATGCGATCGATGCTCAAAGCAGGGTTCAAGAACTAGCAAGTCAAAAAGTTTTAGCTGATCAGGCAGGATTCGACGCGTACAATAAGGGAATCCCAATCACAAAGGCGCCCAAGCAACTAAAGGGTGTCTGGATTAAGGCCTGGAAGTATGCAAGAGCTGTACATAGAGAAAAGCAAGCAGAAGCCGAAAGGAAGGAAGCGAAGAAGAGAAAACTACAAAGCATGAAGGAAGCATGGTACGCGGGTGAAGCAAAAGCCCGAGAGAAAGATGGATATTACAGCAGTAGGCAATATGACTACGACGCAGAAACACTTCAACAGTTCAGACTGCAACTGAAGGAGTTGCCAAAAGGAGGGGGAGTCGAGGCTCTGCAGCTGGCGTTGATAATTGGATTAGGGCATAAAATGGAGCAGGACAAATATCATTCTATGAGTGACCATCTGAGACAGTATGGTGTGAATAACGAGGCACAGTGGCTTGAACTCGTTGAGCTATCTTCAAGACTTAGGTGGACAAAAGACTGAGAAGGGCAATGCCAGAGGAGGATAAAAAAGGGTCAGGTCTGAATGGCATTAACATTCACTCAAAGCCCTAGCGGCTAAGGTCGCAATGTCCTGCCATTGTACAGATTCACACATAATCGGCCTCTAAAAGATTTCGAGTTGTGAGCGTTCGGTCACTGGCTCTGAGGGCACTGGTTCAGTGCTGGCGATCGCCGCCGTCACCGTTGGCTCTTGAGGCGGGGCGACTTCTTCAAACGTCGTCCCAAACATCCAATCGGCGGCCTTCTGGGCCTTCCCTGCAGCTTGCACGACGAGCTTGTTATCGTTCTGGAGTTGCTTGCTGTGCTAGCCTGCACCCTTCGTATCGCCATTCGATTTTTCGTTAGGTTGGAAGGTATTGAGTAATTCACTTTTAGAATGGAGAAAGTACAGCGAGTTTTACGAAACAAGACCTTGAATCCACGTATCCGGGCAGCGCGTGTGAGGTGGCAAGCGTGAAGGCGGAGGAAGTGTACGTGTTAGCCCGCCTTAATATTCGCCACGTGTTCGTTTCGCCTTCTCAAATTCCCAGATCGCCCTGGATGCGCTTTCAATATCAGCTCGACTCTCACCAGGAAGCTCTCTCTGCAGTTTTCTATTCAAATAGTCCCACTGATTTTGTGGCATGTCACGTGGCCTTGTCGATGAATGCCTTGAAGAGGATGTCATCGATGACGTGTCTGAGGAATCGGAGGTTGTAAACAACGCAAGCAATGCGCAGAACGCAAGGACTACTAAGAAACCATTATTTGATTCGCTCTCTTGGCTAGTTTGAGAAACTTTGCGCTGAGGTTTTGATCGGCGTTTTCTGACTGGGTTCACCTTTTTTCTGGGTTTAGTAATTTCCTTTTCTCGATACTCGCGATTCTTGAGTGCGCTTTCAATATCGTGTGCTGACATACCAGAATAGCGCTGCATGAAGCTAGTTTCGGTACAGGTTAGTGCAATTCCTTCGGCCAACGCGGCTTCGCTTGGTTGGCAATTGCAACAGACATCTCCTGTTAGAGTACTTCCACAATCGTCACAAATAGGTGGGCCAAGCTTGTCTATGACATTGTCAGAGTAAAGAACTTTAATGGCCCCCGCGCGAGTCCAAGGTGTCGATTCGCCTCTAAAGACCCTACGAGTTGATGTTGATGGCAGTATCTTGCAGGTATCCGCGAGACACTTTATTTCGTCACCAGAAATAGGTCCAATTTCGATACCTTCGATCAGGTAATACCATTCAGCAGACATTTTATTCACCTTACTAAAGGTTATTTTCCATTCTCGAAAAGCTTAGATATTTTGGCCGAATTCCCAAGTATGAGGACAATCTCTGCATTCGTATCTCCCGTGGCCAGCGAAACGTCGTCCGACACGCGCCCCTAGTGCTCGAAAGAAACCGCCCTCATTTCGTTCCAATGCAATCCGATCGACCGTGTTCAAACTACCACACGCGGGGCACTTCCCCACCGATCCCGGCGGTCTCACTTCGATCGCCTCTTTCGTATTTAAAGGGCAACCGCAATGTATACAGGCGGTAGCTTTGTCAGAAACGTCATGCTTGCAGTCAGGACAGGAGATAAGAGCCATCGCTGTGATCACTAACTCAGGATTAGAAAAGTCGTTTCCGGCGTCCCGCACAGCTGACCCTACCTGGTTGTATAGCGAGTGCGGTGCGCCAAAGCAGCGAGTGTCGCTGTCATGATCAGGAACAAAGAACTTGGTTCGGGAATGCCCTCAAAAGACCAACTCAAGATATCATGATTCTGAGAAGCGCCGCCCGTTCCAGCGCTTAAACCGGCGAATGCTCTGAAAGATCCCTTGAGTACAGTTGAGATATCGATTGCTTGCGTAAGAATCGACAATTCAGGTCTCGCCGCAAGGTCAGAGAACCGGACTTCCAAATTCGTTCCGTCATAGTCGATCCAAGCATATTTTACGAGTCCATCATTCAGATCGCTGGGAGCTGTGACTGTGAAAGGGGAGCCCGCTCCATGATCTTCCATTCCAAAAAGTGTGATACCAATATGATTATTGTTTGGATCGTTGTTCTCGGGGTTGTTCCAAGTGTCGAACTCTACCGCGACGGTATTTGGAACAGCATTCCCCAAGCTGCCTCCAGAATTGCCAGCAAGAGTACCACCGGGTTGCAACACGAAGGCAAGTCCGTCGGCTCCTGGGTTAGAGTCGTTAGCAATTTGAAAGCTAAAAGCCGTGCTGAACTTGAAAACACTCGCCTCCTCGTTTCGATAAATACTACCTGACTGAATTCCGAGTGCTGGAGTTAGCCGCATCACCACTCCAGCAGGTGTTGTCACCGGACTAGCGTCACGATTTATTATCAGCGCGGATGTGTCTGAAAAATCAGTGTATTCAAATGTAATCGCATGTGCTGATCGCTGTTGAATTCCCACAAGTCCAGCGAACAAGCAGAACTTTAGTAGTCCACGACCCTTGGTTTTGCTTTGCATTAGTACTTTTTCCAGTTGAATTGATCGTTTATCAGGTAGTTCAAATTGGATGGCAATTTACCACGAAAATTGAAGAACTTCAAATAAAACGAGGGGGTATACAGGACTACGCAAAGAATGAACCTGTGCAGATCAGGTTGCGTACGTGTTTTAGAGCAACTAACGTTTCGTCCTTAATTTCAGGAGGTTTTACTGTGAATGCCGCTCACGCGGAGAGTCTGCTAGCTCACTTGCAGCAGATTCCCGACCCGCGTGGGGCTAAAGGAAGGCGCCACTCATTGCAGGCCATGCTGGCCACCGTTGCCTGTGCCGTATTGTGCGGTGCGCGAGGCTATGAAGCCATTGCCCAGTGGATTCACGCTCAAGAGAAGAGCGTTTGGTATCTGCTGGGGTACTTTCGCACGCCGCCCAAAGAAGGCGCGTTTCGTTACTTACTGAACATGATGGACCCGGAGCAACTCGAACAAGCCTTGCGTGCTTGGATCACTCCTCACGCAGAAGTCGACCCCCAAGCAATGGCCTGCCTAGCCATTGATGGAAAGACGCTTTGTAAGACCCTGGATCGGTACGGCAAGTCGGTCCATCTCTTGAGCCTGTTTGATCAGCAGACCGGCTGCGTACTCAGCCAAATGCCTGTCTCGGGAAAGACGAACGAGATTAAGACCGCCCCCGAAATTCTCCAGACGCTTGTCTTGGAAGGACGTGTGGTGACCGGAGACGCGATGTTCGCACAGACCGAGATTTGTAGGACCATTACCGATTCGGGCGGTGACTTCCTGATTGTCGTAAAAGGCAATCAGGGAAACTTAGAAGAAGACATCGCCGGTGATTTCTTACCGGCCTTTTCCCCCCGCCAGTCAGCATAAAAAAGAGGCGTTCCAAACCGAGGTCCGGACGCACACCAAAGAGCATGGTCGCGTTATCACGCGGCATCTTCAGGCCAGCACGCGGATCGTTCCGCACCTCTCTCGCTGGCCCGGACTTCGGCAGGTGATTCGCTTAGAGCGTACGAGTCGTCGCAACAACGAGACGATCACCGAGGTCCAGTATGCCATCACCAGTCTCTCTCCGCAGCGTGCCGATGCGGAGAAGCTGCTTGAGATCTGGCGTAGCCATTGGGGCATTGAAAACCGTTTGCACTGGGTTCGTGATGTCCTCTGGCAAGAAGACCGTTGTGGGGTCCGTCATCACCGTGGAAGCCAAAACTTAGCCTGCTTCCGCAATGCGGCTATCAATCTGCTCCGTTTAGCCAAAGTCCCCAGCCTCATCGGTGCTATCAGAGAAAACGCTTACCGAGTCGATAAGCTATTCGCCAAGCTGGGTATCATGAAACTTTGAATCGCCCTGAGGGGGTATAAGAGAATGCCAAGAGCAGCAGTAAAACAAGAAAGCCCTTGAGAAGATTGAATAGTCTAGTAAGCGTTCCCGCAATTGCCTGGATTCACATACCCTGCGAGGTGGTCCTGAATTGACGGACATGTGTGGGAGTACCCACGGGAGAACCTAGACACCGGGGGTATGCGGTATCACATTGCCGTCAGCGTCACGTTTCGGCCCACGCCCGTTGTCGGGACAATTGATGATGACTGTACGCAAGGGCTCTTGCTGGTCCTCAGATTCAGGCGGATCGACACCCACTAGATAGCGAGACAACCAATCCCGCGCCCGGGCATCCCCTTTCTTGGCATCCTCGATTGCCCGGCCGACGACCTCCTGCCAATCTTCGAGAGTGACGCGGTTGGTAATTGCGGCAAGATAGTCAGCTTCAACCGCTCGTCGAGGCCGCCCAGGCCCACCGGGGTTCCCCTTTAAGAATCGCCCGTTGTTGCTTCGGTCCCTAGCCATGGTGAGATCCTGTGAATAGCGCTTGAAAAGTGAGGCCTCCGGAAGAAGGGGCCCGACCTCCTTAAGCTATAGCATCTGAAAGTCTGAGCTGTCCTCATACGGCCTGCCAAGCCTGCTGAGGGCGATTGCAGCCTAGCACCTCCCAGAGCTAGCGCAGTTGTCGCAGGACAGCTTCATTCAACAGGAGTCGCTCCCCTGCATTGAGAGTGGATCTGGCGGAACCGGGGTCATGGGCTGCGTGATAGTCCGCGTCTGGAGCAGATTAAGGTACTTAAGAAGCCTTGGGCTAAGGCACGTGGCACGATCCCCAAGCAGGGATGCTAGCTCGGCAAGCCGGACGAGCCAGAAGACTTTGCGGAGCGATTTACGTTCGAATTGAATGGATGCGTGCTGCTGGAGATGGACTCGGAGCTTTACGACCCCGATTCAGCGAATCCTAGAAAGCCTCGCTAAGAAGACACATGCAGCAATAAAGCTACTGCGGTTGAGGAACCATCATTCGTGCCACTGGCCAAACAATTCATCAAGCTGTCGTACGACACCGTGCTGAACACGCGTGATCGCTTGGAGTGTGCGTTTGTCACCGTCCTCTTCCGACGCCTCCTTAGGGAGCTGTGGTATCAACGCTTTTGCAAAGTCTTTGACTTTCGTGGCGAGAGACTGATGCTCGATGCCATGCAAATAGGTTTCGTGGAGTGGGTGGCTCGACACGAAATTGCCAAGCGGTTCTTCTGCCGTCTTCGAAGTCGGCCACACGGTCGCATCGTTCTCAGTGATACTGAAAACATCCTTGAAACATTTCGCGATGCTTTGTTCATCTTCTTCTCCGACCAGATACCCATTGATGCCGATAAAGGCGAAGTCTTTGCGTTTGTTCGCCACAGCAAATGAATCCGGGTACCAGCAGGGAGGCTTGGCCGACTTCTGTTCATCTCCTTGAGGTTCAGCGCGAGCCTGTTCCGAACTGGCCGATTGCGAAGAAAAAAGCTCATCCATGCCAAAAGCAGGAAAGACCACATTCATCACTTCCAGATGGAACCGGTACTTGGGCGCTCGGCCGCCCAGAGTTGTGTCAAACGATTGTGAACTGGTGGGACCCGACTGGAATGCAAAGTCGAAGGCTTGCGCTTCACGCCCGGACCACAGTGTTAGCTTCTTACTGCCAAAAATAGCGGCTCCGAATCCCTCGATGGGAGACGGAGAGGTATTCGTAGACTTCACGTCAGCGGATACGTCGGGTGCATCGGTCGAACGCCGACAGCGTATAAGAATAGGCTGTTGGCCATTCTGCAAATCCGATTCCGAGAGCCAGAGCATGATAATCAACCGCCGGTGCTCAGCGAGATACATTCGTTTGCCGGTGTTGTCGGTTCGCAAGTAGATGCCTTTATCAACCAGCTCATCGAAAATAGACGGGGAGATCGGTTCGGCATCTTTGAGAACCGCAAGGAGGATGAACGCATCATCAGTGCTCGGCGATGGGTTAGTTCGACAACCTTTGTCGTACCACTGCTCGAATAGCTGGCGATTCGACTCAACAGCGTCACGGCACGCGGGGAGATCCTTGGCTTCAAGCAAGTGCCGATTGACTTGTCCGGCAATAGAGTCACCTCGGCCATACGCATGTTCGGTGTCATAGGGGACTTCGATTCTCAATGATGCTTCTGCGTTGACCGTGCCATCGTCAGACAGTGCAGAGCCTGTCCAGTTGTGAGAACCGATGTAGACGACCGATTTCCCTTGTGACGGAATCGCAAGATAGATGAGCTTGGAATGCAGCAAGACAAGCCTAGGTTCGCGCCTCGTGCGGACTATTGGGTCCATGAAGTACTTGAGCTTGGCGCGACTGGAACCAATGGCGCCCTGCAAATCAAGCAGCGGGTCAAAACCGCAACTACAGCTGAGAGAGCTAATTCCAAATGAACCGGTCTTGCTCATGGCATCGACAAGCAACGGCCGGCCGATGGTGCAAATTCCGGCATTCGAAACATAGGCAACGAGGAATCGGCACATCAGGCACTCGCGCAGGTCGCCCTGAAGCCGCTCCACAAACTCTCTTGAAACCAGATTCTCGCTGAAAAATGTTGTCACAGTCTTTCAAGGGTTCTAAGTACGATCGAGCAGGAATTCACTGACGGGGAGGTGGGCATGGTCGCCTCTAGACAACATCGAAATTTCTCCAGCCTCATTTGTTTCGAGCCGGATGTGCCAATGGCGGATGCTCCCGTCCCTATCTGGCGACGTGTGGCAGTTATCGAGCTGCTTCGCGAGGTCGTTATATGGGATTAGTAGCACTTTATCGGGCGAGTTAAGACCAAATGCGCAATGAGCATTGCCGTGTTTTTCGAGAGATTCTTTTGTCGTACGCTTAAGACCAAACCAGTAGCCTCCAGAATCATATTCTCGCGACACTTGGCAGGAGACCAAGACGGAATCGTCAGGCGATCCCCAGACAACGCGAGATCGCTTTACCAACGACTTGCCAAATCGTCTTTCCAGCCTAGGAAGAATCTCGCCGTGGAAGTTTGCAGCAGGAGTATCCTTCGTTCGGGGCTCTGAGTGCTCGACTTCCGGTTCCTCGGTATTGTCCTGTGCGTCCTCAGCGGTAGAGAACACCAGATCAACAATACTATCGAGACGTGTAAATTCTTTGGGGATTAGCAAGTTCTGAATTTGCCGCTCGACAGCGGGGTCGTCTAGCGACTCCCTTAGCTGCAAAAGACGGAACAGAGCGCGCATGCCGAGAAGACGGATGTCCCAAGCGAACCGTGAACCGCGAACTTGGGCTTCGAGGTCTTCGGTACTTTCATCACCTACGACCAGCAAGATGGAGATGCTTTCTGGTTCGACAGCTAGGTCAGGAGCAATCTGCTTTCGGTAGTCAGCAATTCGGGCGAGATTGATCGAGTAGGCTGTAGAGCACTTCGATTCTACTAGAATTGATTGTCCATTGGGAATCTGCCACAGGCCATCGTACCCTTCGTTACTATGACCTCGATACACACCCGGACGGACAACAAAATTCAGCCGGTGACCAATCTCGTTTACTATGTCCTGCACGACGAAACCGAAATCGGAGAATCGTGATGTCAGGCACTCTTCAATCCATTCACCAAGAATGTCGCTAGGTACAACGGCCAGCAACGCTCTCAGTTCGGCGGTGGTTTCGTTGCCATCCCGAAGCTTCCCTTCACCAGCAAACGCAATTAGTTGCTCTAATCGTTTGCTTGTAACTTGGGTTCGGTCACTGTTCCATAGGTCAATTAGTGTCATCGTCGATTCATCCCTAAATAACTTCCACCCAGCCAACTAATCGCGAATCGTACCCTCGGTCCTTGCCCAGTACGCCGCGGTGCGACAACTCGCGCTGAATCATCGGCTCGAAAACATCCGTGGCGATTTTGAGGGGACTGGCAGAGCCGCTCGCGGGCGGTAAGCGGAAAAGCTGATTGACTTGCTTTTCCCACACGGGAACGCGAGCCCCTTCTGTGTCGATTCCCAACGGAACGATCAAGTTCTTTGTTTCGCCACGGTCACCGTGGGTCGTGACGTGCCAGAGAGACAAGACGCCGCTTTGTCCGTCAGCGCTAGCGACTCGGATACCGAGCTGTACCGGGTCGAGCTCACGAAACTCCTCGATGTAGCGAACAACTTGTGGATGATCGAGACCCAGAAGCTCAAGCGTATCGGAATCTAATGATTGTTCGCGGTCCGTTGTGAATTGTTTCTCCGAGTCTCCGTTAGCGGCCGACAAGGTCACCAAATCATTGGGCTCCATTCGCAAATCTCGACCCTCTTGTTGCGCTGCTGCCTTCACAAATGCGACGATATCATTCATTCCCTTGCTTGTATCCGCTAGCGGTTCGTAGTCGTCGAGCGAAAACCCATCGAGGTCTTGAAAGAGTTCATGGACGGCTGTACGAGCTTCTTGAGCGTTCGACAGCGCGGCTTCGAGTTCGACCTTGGTCCGTTTTAGTTTCGGGTCAGAAATGGCTTGGGCGTAGAGTTGCTCATAGCTGAGTCGCTCGGAGAGTTGGCCAAGAATTTGGCTACGAAGGTCTTCAGCGACTTCGCCGTGCTCATCGACTTTACCCAGTGTCTTGGCGATTTCCTTCAGCTTGTCGTCGAGCAACAAGAAGATACGGCCTTCGATCGTGTCGGAGAGCACGAGGTTATAGACTTGGGCTGTATCTTTTTGACCATAGCGATGAATGCGCCCAATCCGCTGTTCGAGGTCCATCGGATTCCACGGCAAGTCGAAGTTGAAGAGGATCCGGGCGTGTTGCAGGTTGATACCTTCGCGACCTGCTGCTGTGCAGATCATCACTCGAGGGCCTTCCGGTTGCTTGAACCGCTTCTCCGCAGCTGCCTTGGTACCGTGGTCGCCACCCTTTAGTACCACAACACCTTGGCCAGGGTAGGCTTGGTCAATCTGTTCTCCCAGCATTTCAACACTACCCAAGTACGTCGCAAAAATAACGACTCGTTCTTGGGGATTCTGTTTCCAAAGAGTACCGAGCGCCTGCATCAGGTTCTGTACCTTAGTCTCCGTTTGCTTGGGAAACTTTTGAAGTAGGTCTCGAATGCGGTTTCGCTCTTCGGGTAGCGCCAGCTTGACGGCTGTCGCGACCGAGTCTTCACTCGAAGTGGTGGCGGTCTCTTGAGAGTACTCACTCGACAAGACAGCCAAGTCTTCGTCTTTCATGTCCTTGAGTAGCCGCCGTTTCATGTCGGCAACCAGACGCTCGGCTTCAACTCGACCCATTTGGTCGTCAGGCAAGCCATATTCGTTCCGCATCAGCTCGCGAGCTTCCGAGTACGACGCATCCCGAGCCTCGATGTCCAAATTGTTGTCGTGCATCAAGCCTTCTTGGACCGTCAACGCAATCAGGCGGCGGCGAAGCGTACGATGCACAGCCGCAAAACTACTGGCGGCGATTTTCTGGAATATCGTCATCACGAATCCCAAGGCTCGGCCTTTGTTGCCTTGTTTCTTCGCCAGGGCAAAGCCGTCCATCAGGTAGACGTTCAGTTCGTTGTAGAAATCCCGCTCGTCGTCCGACATCACAAACGACTCGGTATGCACCCACCGCCGAGCAAACAGTGTCGAGCCGTCGGGACGGCAGGCATCCGCTTTTGTGCGTCTGAAAATGACCGAATTCAACCGATGCCGGTTGTCGATCATGTCGGCGGGGCTCGTAAACAGCGTCGGCTCTAGCAGCTGGACCAGCATGTAAAACCGAAAGTGATCGCCTTGGTGAGGCGTGGCCGACAGCAAGAGCAAGTCACGGCAATGGTCTCGCAGTACTTCGGCCAATTTGAAGCTTTCGGTGCGACGGACCTTGGTGCCGTTGCGGTAGGCACTCAAGTGATGGGCTTCGTCAAAAACCACCAAATCCCAAGTAGGTGCGTCTTTGAGTCTCCTCAAACGCGGTTTCATTTTGAGCGTATCGACGCTGGCAATAAGCCGATCGTGTTTGGCAAACGCATTGGACTTCCGGTCGGTGACGTCACCCTGCGAACCGAAGACCTCAAAATCCAGATTGAAGACTTCGTTCAGCTCATGATGCCAGTTATTCACCAAACCAGCGGGCACCACCATCAACGCGCGATTCAATTCTCCACGACTGGCGAGTTCACGAAGTACCAAAGCCGTCTCAATGGTCTTACCTAGCCCTACCTCATCCGCAATCAGATAGCGGCGAGGAGAAGCAGTGGCTACGCGATGGGTCAGGACAACTTGATGCGGCAGCAGATCAATTCGAGCTGATGTCAGAGCTGCCGCACTGTCAATTAGGGGGAGCGCATGAGCTTGATAAGCCAACCACGCTCGGAGGTTGCGTTGCTGGCCCGAGGCAACGTTCTGCACGACAAGCTCAGCACGACTAAGTGCTGCTGACAACGAGGCGGACGGCACCTGGCGTTCACCCGCATCACCAGAAAACAACACACGAGCAAATCCATCCGTACCGGCAACGAGCACCGCACCTTCACCGTATTGAGCGTGGCGTACTCGTTGTCCAGGCTGGAGTGGCGTTTCGCTCATGAGTTTGGCAGCAGAGGAAAATGGTGTCCGGCACGGGTTATGAGATTCGAGGGTGATAGAGTCCGAGACTGTTTCCGTCGGCGTCCTGGATTTCCTTGAGGTCCTTTGCGGCGCCGTTGAAGAGGCAACGTCCGAGTGGGATTTGCTGGCCCTTGAATTCACCGGCGCAATGCATGCTCCATCCATCATCGCTGGTTCTATATTTCAGCCGCCGTGAATCGACAAACCACAAGATGAGAGCAGCTTGAGTGCCACCGTCGGCTACTTCGCCCTGGTATGAGACCATAGCCTTGTAGAACACGTCCTGCAGCCACTTGGTGGCTTCTTCGGGAGGCAAGGCATCAATACAACTCTCCAAACCGGCAACGACCAGCGTCTCTTCGTCAACCATTGAGGCATCCACATCTGACCACCGGTCGTTGAACAGTTGGCGAAAATGTCGCAGACTGATGACTTCGTCTGAACGGCAAAGACTATTGAGCGAATCCGCATCCCAGAGAATGCTAATGCCGCGACGCTTCCAGAGGTCATCATTGATGAGTGGTTTGTCCATCAGTTACTCCTCATCCATATCGAATAAGGTTTTTTGCGAGGATACCTCCGCGACGTGCTCTGCTTCCCATCGTCTGTAGATCTGGCGCGCCCGGGATGCCGCATCTTTCACGTCTTGGTCGTACCCGTGGCGAGCGAACCAATCGAGTAGATCGCTAATGGCTGGATGCGGTATAAAGCTGCCGCTCTGGAGTGTATCGCTGAGGCGGATACCGCTCTCTTCGTAACTAGCCCCAATCAAGAAATAGGCCTGGTCGAAGTCGCGAGACATGTTGCTTCGATGTTTTCCCTTCCATTCGCGAGCCCATTCCAATGGCGGCTTTAGAAAGAGCACCTTCTTTTCTTCGTAACACCAGCCGCGATCTATGAACCAGCCTCTCGATACGCCCGTTCCACGAAGGAACTTCTGTATTTGGTCGCGTGAAAGCTCTGACTTATCCGTAAACAAGCGGAGGAACTGTCGGGTGTAGAGTTCGGCTGTCACAGGTGTGGTGTCACCTGAGTCTTCGTCAGTGTCGTCAAGCAGCTGATTGATACCGAGAAGCGCATCTCGCACCGAGAATTCGTCTTCACGACCTCGTTCAACATAGACCTTACCATAGTGCCGCGAGAAATATTCAAGCGCCTTCCCCCTTCGAATGACCAGTAAATCAGCCTCACCTAGACCATCCCCATGATGTTGTTCGAGAATGTCCTGTAATTCACGAACATCACGCATGATAGTACGACGTAGTCGAGCCCAACTGATTGGCTCTGGTTCTTCGGTTCTTTTTCGACAGACGTGAATTATGTCATACTCAATTAGTTGTGAACCAAAAGTCCCCGGCTTTCCACCTTCGCCCTTAGTCTCATCGCTGCGAATTGGGTAGGTAGCTTCTAAATAGAATCCAGCATTAAATAGGCTTTCGAGAACGGCGACCCAAGGTTCATCTTCACTGTGGTGGAAGGTGAAAGCGAGAATGCCAGATGGTTTCAGGATTCGAGCCGATTCTCGCCAGCACTCCGTCAGCAATTGCTGATAAAAGCCGTCTGGGTCCTCTGGATTTCTTGCGCGATTGGCTACCGCCTCCAGAGCTTTAGGCGTGTACTCGGCTGAGAAGTAGTCGGGAAAGCGTTCTTGCAATGGAATCCGCAGCCATACGTGAAAAAAATCTGACAACTCCGAATAATGAAGGAGGCCACCAAAAGGTGGATCAGTAATTACCAAGTCAACCGTTTCGTCTCCTTGTTCGTTTAAGTCACTTGATGAACGGCATGATAATACATGTCCTTCGGTAACGGGGTCGTTTGGAAATGTCTTAGCACTCTTGCCACCAATTGACTCTGCAATTTCTGGTGCCGTCGTCGCCAAACCCGCTTTAGAAACAAGTTCCCATGGATCATCGCACCATCCCAAGCCTTCCAGTGTATTCTCACTCGACGACTGCCAATTTCCACGACCGAGATTTGCGAAAACGCAGTTCTCGACCATTGTGGCCTTCGGGTGATAGTTGCTGTTCGAAAACATCGGTTCCGGAGTATCACGTTGCGGATTCCAGATGCAGAAGAGGTTGTTATTACGAAGAGTTTGTTGAAAACCACCGAGCAAGAATTCTCGCACTGTCCAATCGTGTTCGCCTACCGTCGTGATTGCCCGAAGGAGCTGTGACTGAGCAAGTAGCTGGCGTGGATTAAACATCGTCCACCAATGCGTGAAACCGTGATTTGGAATTCCTCCGTTGTTCTGGTGTGTCATAAATCCGAATGGCAATTCGGTCTTCGGCCACCATGCATCTAGCTCTTCTTTGCCTCGGCTTTGCCATTCCGCAAATGCGGCATTGATAGTGTCAGCTTTAGGTTCTGCAAAGAAGCGACCACCATAGGGCTGTTTGTCTTCGTTGCAGGCTGAGCAGTACCCCTGTACCGCGTAGGCTGCAAGTGGGCCCGTGGTTTCAGTTTGGCGAATAGCAGTAAGAATGTCCTGGTCCAATCCGCATGTTGCTTCCTGACATGTAAAGGCTGACTTTCCAGGTATAGTTCCTCCCTTCTTTCCCGTTGCAACAGTCTCATTTGTATCGGGCGTTGTGATTTCGTCTGGCAGCTTACCTCGAACTTCGATGAATGATAGTGTCTTAGAGCGAGCGTGATTCCAACGAGATGTCGCCTCTGCACCATCGATCGCACGACCGCCATACGGCCCGACGGCATCTTGCGCTGACGCTCCACGCAACCACGATGGGTGTACTAGCAAGGTCAAACTGACCTTCTTGTTCTTTGCTTTCTTCAATGTGATAGACTCGCCCGTCGCAGCCGCCGCCTCATCCTGAAACGCTACGCCACAATGCGGACAAGTGTAGTTGCCCATTTCGTCCATCGTGGCAAAGGGAGCCTCATCCTCCGCGACTATCAATGGCGACGCTGGGGCCATTCGGACTTGCTTCTGCTCTATGTCAAATAGCTGTTGACACTCTGAGCAAGACCATTGTGCCCACGCTTTTGCGGATATTTCCTTTACTGCAATCACGGGACTAGTCATGATCGGTGTGCGATGGTCGCATTCTGTAGCTGTGCATGGGCCATGCTTACACCAGAATGTGTAGATGATTTCCGGACCGTTATAATCGTATTGAGACCTATCCTCCGGTGGTACGGATAGTGGGTCAAAAGATGGCGGCATTATCTCGCCGTCTGAATGTGTCCATTGGCCTTTGTGGCCGCGTGGACAATCACAAGCATAAAAGGGAATAAGCTGCGGCCGAACTTCTGCACGAATGTCATCGAGCAGTGTTTGTACGTCTTCAGATGCAACTTGCGACAGCTCGTTCTTGACGATTAGCCAAGCGACCGGATTCAGGTCGTTTCCAAGCATCCGCATTCCGAGGCGAGCACCCTCAACGATTGTAGTTCCACCACCCATGAAGACATCAGCGACGGTGAGCTGGCGGAAGCGTTCATTGGATTGATGGTTACCATAATAGGCTTCCCAGATCTTATTGGCGGCTTCCAAAGGATCATCTGGTGCTCTCGTGGCTGCCGCAAGAAGTAACGCGCGGAATACGCTCGAACGTCGTCGGGCCCACCATTTTGACATTTGATAAACCGGCTTACCAGCGTTGCCTTCAATGGCGGCAACACGATTCACGGGGAGGATCGGAAAATCTACTTCGAGACAGGTTGACGGGCGATCAGGGTCAGAGAAGTCGACCGTGTCGAGTTGCACTGCTTCTCCTGCGCGTACGGATTCCGCGATCGCTTCTTGTAGCAACTGTGCCTTCGTCTTCTTCTTAATTCTCGCCACGTGATTTCCCCGTGCGGCTTCGCACTCTTACGTTGACAATTCGAAAAAAGGAACAAACACCTCCAGCAGCGAGAGCCCGCCGTGTGCGAGCAAGCGATTCTTTTCGCCAGAGACTTTCCATTTACGCCTGCCCAATGCAAAGCGATGCTTGCCGTGTTCCGTTTCCAGCTCTAAGTCGATTGGCGGCATCCATGCAGCGGGTTCCGTCGGCTCCGTCGACGGTGGAACCACCGCTGTGCGGCCACTCTTGAATAGGGCTTTCATGTAATTCGATTGTTCTTTGCCCAGGTCAGGAAAATTTCCACAAGCGGCGAAGCCGTGGTCGGCAGTTATCACCAAGCGGCGACCATGAGCAAGCCGCTCAACGAATTCCCAAAAAGCATCTTCTGATAGCCGGGACTGGGCCTCGGCAGCTAATTTTCTCAGCCCTTCACCAGGCTTGGCCAGTTCGTGAATGCGGCTGTCTGGCCAATGATGCCAATAAACAAAGTGCTCCTGCGATTTGACGCTGGCCACACAATCTTCCCAAGGGAGCCCGGTGGATTCTGTGGCAGCTCCGGTCAGACTGTGCGTCTTGCTCGCTCCATTGTTCTCCAAGTCGGCTCTCTGCTGGAACCCAAGCGAACGGGCAAAAGGAGTTGTTTCGCAGGGAAGCTCGGATGCTCGATAGCCCGCTTTGTGAATTGTGTAACCCCGCTCTTTTAGCGCGCCGAGCAGCCAAGGAGATTCACGCAGCGACAACCCGTCCAAAATGAGGACCGCTTTGCCACCACCAACACGGCCCCAGAATTCGATAAGCGACTGACTGGTACGTGGAACGCAGTCGCCGAAGTGTTGCCACAAATCCCAGCAGGAGCCAGACACTACATTCTCAAGTTCGTTGATATTCGCATCGCGGTTAACAATCTCGGACGTGGCGGTTTGCTTGCTGGCCGCACTTATAGGTGCCGAGAATGTCTCCCATAACGACTGACCAATCGCATCCCAAGCTTGCTGGGGTGAGCCGCTGGTAATCGTGTCGAGTAGTCCCCTCGATAATGGCGCTGATGCAAGAGACATTAGTTATCCGCCTCTTTCTCAAGTTCCAGACTGTAAGTGACTCCATCGGGTAAGTCTTTGATAAGCTTCTGCAGCTGTGCACCGGTCATTTGACCAACAGATACCCTTACGTTGGTAACAGGTGTTCCCGGGTTGATGCCCCAGTCTTCGATTTGGCCAAGTAAATTCAGTGCAGACGTGGCGGGAGCAGAATGTGACGTGGTTGGTACGGCCGTGCCGGTACCTACGCCCGCTGTCCCACTGCCTGTTGGGTCAGTCCCCGGTTGCGGTTCACCCGTACCAGTTGCGTCTGGTGTACCTCCGCCAAACAAGCCTCCCGATATTGGGTCAGTTCCCGGCTCGGGAGTGCCCGTAGCACCGCCGGTTTCAGTCACAATCGGCTTGCCGCCGCTGGCGGCGGAGCTGTCCGGCTTCTGAATAGTAGTGTCATTGAGATGGGTTCCCGTGGGCAACTGGCCTTTCATCCGGCGCCAAGCTGTCTCGAAGTCTTCGCCAGGTTTCGCCTGCATCAGCCGAGTGCCGCGAATGTTCAGAGCAATCACTCCATCGGCGCAGAGCTTCTCGACGCGTTCCTTGAGCTCGGTCTCGCCGAGCCAAGGAATGCAAGGCTTGCCATGGGGTCTCGGTTCACGGAGGTCCTTTAAGAGCTTGCCGACTGATTCGTTGTCCGAGGCGAACATCGCAACGTACTCTTCGAACTCCTCGGGAATGAACATCTCTTCTCGAACGATGCGGTCGATCTCTTCGGGAATCTTGTCTCCCTGTTTGTCGATTTTGCTTTCTTCGAAGATGCATTTGGCCGGTTCTGCATAATTCCACTCACTTAGAACGCAGAGCCGATCAAATCGACTCCTGATCTTGGGAATTAATTCATCCTTGCGGAACGTTCTGGCCAACTCAGCATAACCGGCCTTCGTGTCGTTCTTGTGCCACTCGTTTGCCAAATAGACAGCGCGGGCGAGAATCACAAGGTCGCGGTCGTAGTAGACGTTCCCTGTTCCTTTCTGTGGCAGCAGAAAACGAATCGTGTTGCGACTGTCCTGCAGGTGTTCCTTCAACCATTTCCCGAGAGCCTCAGCATGTTTCTCTGGAAGCTCTGGAATTACAACCGTGGTTAATCGCTTGTCATCCCAAGCCTTTGGCCCCTGGTTCTCCTCAAACTCAGACCATGGGGCGTTGTTCCACATGGTCTTGAGTACGACGATTCGGTGCTTGGCTGATACGCTCTCGTCACCTCCGAGAACAGCCCGTATCTCCTTGGCGAGATGCTCTAGGCCCTGGCCAGCGTGTTCGCCTTCCTTGAACAGCTTGTCATTCTTGGCATATGAAAGCAGTTTGGCTCGTGCATTTTCTTCTTGACGGAAAATCAGGCGACCACCAACCTGATGAATGTTGAAACTGTTATCGACGATGTTGGCCAGTTCGACTTCGAATGCGTTGTCGTCGATCTTATTGGCTCGTGTGATATCGATTTGCAGTGTTTCTGGCTCGGAGCCGCGCAGTTGCTCAACATTGAGTGAACGCAGCCACAGCGAGCTGATGATTTCTTCGGCGTGCGGTACGGCGTTCTTCGCGTTGGGCACAGCTGCCAAAACGACCTCAAGGTTCCGCTGAGCTTTCTCGCGGAGGTCTTTGTGCTCTTGATTCGCCACGGAGTCAAGCAGCGAACCAACGGCTGACTTCTCACTGGTCAATGAGAAGTCGGCGGCAGTAATAATGGCGTCCTGCGGTTCGTGGTTCTTGAATAGGTCAACCAGAATTTTGATTAGGTCGCGAGCCTCTTGCGCGTCGGTGGCCACAAGCACTTGGTCATCGAGCAGTTGCAGCAGGTGAGGAGCAAACGGCCAAGACTCGACAAAGTCGGCAGTTTTCTTCTCTTGTTCTTGCTGCGGAACATTGCCGAGTCGGAAGTACTCCGAAAGATGGTTTTCGATGATCAGTTTGATATCGTCTTCATGCGCCTGCATCCGGTTTTCAAAAATACGATACAGGAGCAAACGTTGGCGGTCGCGCTTCGCATACGGACCTTTGAAGTCCACATCGACAGGATTGACGCGACGAACCTGCTGGTACGCATCAGAACTGCCCTCGCGAACGGAAACAGCCAGCACGAGTAGCTCAGGGTGCTTTTGGGCAATCTCCGAGAGAATCTGAATGAAAATGAAGGCCCAATTACGACGGGGATACTGTTTCGTGTTCGTGAGACCTTCGTACCACGTTTGAAATTCGTCAACGATCAGCATCGTTGGCTGCTCTTTGAACATGTCGTACATTAGGTCGTAGCTGGGAACATTGGTCTTCTTGTCGCCCATCCGCTCCCAGATTTCTCGGAAGACCTCACCTTTCGGATGGTTTTCGAAGATGACGTCCCAAAGATATTGGTAACGCTGCAAATGCATGCTCTCCGCGATGACGTGACAGTCTTCGCGAAGCCCGAGCTCGGCGAGCTTTGGGTTCTTAAGGACATCGGCCCATTGGTCGAGCCACTCCCTGCCGACTTCAGGGTTCTTGCACAAGTGGTAGAGCGCGGCCATCAAGTGCGACTTACCCTGACCTCGCGAACCGATGAGAGCCAGCGGGCGCGATTGGCCCGGCCCAGTTGCCTCTATGGTCTTCAGCAAATCATGGGATGGATAAGTGATTCGCAGAAAATCAGCAGCGTCGCGCTGCAACGCACCTGTCTTCGACTGGTTGGTGAAATCAACCGTAGTCCCTTTGAGACGTTTCCCTTTGAACTCCTCACGAAGTTGTAGGTCTACCATCTGGCATTTTCCCGCGTTCGCAGATCGAGCCTGGTCGATCGTCTAGTGATTTGGTGGGTGAACTCTCGTCAGCGTGGCTTTCTCTTGGCTTTGACCGACTTTTCGGTTTCGCGAAGTAGCTGTTCAAGGTCAGCTCGTTTGTAAAGGCGATAGTTGTTGATGGGGTGTCGATGTTCCTCGATCCGACCGGAGTGCCCCCAGTTGCGGAGGGTGTTACGACAAACCCCCAACATTTCGGCGGCTTCAGTGATCTGCAGGTATTCGTCCAGTTTTGGCATTTCCTTACCCTGGGACCAAAGGAAATCATCTGATCGATGCATGGTACCAAAGGTTACCAAGGAAGGTTAGTAGTGCCCGCATAAGAATTCCTGGCGCCGGGCTATCAGTGAGCTGATGGTCTACGATACGGCACACCGCCTTGGAGCGTATTTGGAACTAGAGCCCGAATATGTTTGCCTACATGCCGGAGTCCGTGTCGGCGCGACGGCCATTAGCTTTAAGCCTTCTACGAAATGGATTGAACCGACGTCGCTGCCCAAGCCGTTTCAAAAGCTATTTGCGGGCGAGGTTGGAGATTGCCTTTGCATCTGCAAAGATGCATTGCACGCGATGGCCAATAAGTAGATAACCTCGCTCGCCGAAGAAAATTCGTTTATGGAGTAGAATTGGGCAAGCAGCTACTCCCAGAGTCATAGCATGGCCAGGTAAGTGCCTAGCCGATTCATCAAATCCTCGACGGATCCAGTCAATGAGCAAGCACGAAACACCCATGACTCACTGGTACTGGGAACAAATTGGCGGCACGCTCATTGAAGAATTCAAAGCGGTCGCCAAATCAGCAACCGCAAGCCCGCGTTGGATCGATGGAGTTATCGTACGAGACGGCGCAAAACGAATTGTCAAGTCGGAAGAGGTTGACATAAAAGATCAGGACATCATCGTCGTACAAACCAAACCCGGCCGCTCCAGTATGTCCTTGCTCGGGCAAGCCTATTTCTCCGCACACCTGATGCAAGCCTTCAACCCGCGATCCATCATCTCCGTCGCCCTCTGTCACGAACGCGACTCGGTACTCACCCCAATCTTCGAGTCCCATCCAAACATGAAGGTCGTTGTGTGCCCGCAAGCCGTATGAATACTAATCAGATCGCGTCGAAGAAATCCTTAACTAGCACGGTTAGGTGCAGAACAAAATGTTGACCGCGAGCGGATACTTGGGCGGCCATTCAGCGGTCAAACTATTGGAACCATTCTCGGCGATTTGGGCGCGTTCGAAATGGCCTAGAAGACAGCGTACGCCGAGAGATAGAGAGTCGGGCACAGATTGGTGGGAGAAGGACGCGTTAATAAACGAAGACCGGCCATATAGTGGAATTGGCAATCACAGTTTCTAATCCAGCTTAAGAATGACATGCCGATGTACCAACCAGTTTGTGAGATAGAAGTTGAATCCGCCAACGAGTTTCTGCAGCAACTTTCCATTCACCACAAAAACTACGAAAGCCTTCCTGGGGGCTGGATATTCCGCGGCCACTCAGACGATTCATTCGCACTGACACCAACCGTACTGCGACGAGATGCGAAAGCAAAGTCCTTGGTGAGACATTGTGCGGGGCAAGATTTCTTGAAATCGGGCAAGACTAACTCTGCGGCATATCAAGTGCTCCTCGAAATTGTAATGTTGCTCCGATTTGCGGAGTGTGCCAATGACTGTGGGATGGTCCTTCCAGACTCAACTGCTGATGCATTTGAACGCCTCCACGAAATGAGATCTTACGTCGAAGTTATTCTCCAATCAGACCTGCAAATCGAGGGGATTGATGCTAGCCATCAATATG
Source organism: Adhaeretor mobilis (assembly GCF_007741515.1). GTDB lineage: Bacteria > Planctomycetota > Planctomycetia > Pirellulales > Lacipirellulaceae > Adhaeretor > Adhaeretor mobilis. The sequence goes on along the minus strand of NZ_CP036263.1, from coordinate 1,147,784 downwards.
CCGGAAAAGAGCGAAAATGGCCCTTTCCACATTGCTATAAATTACTTGCCATTGCGAGGCATAGCGGCTTGCCGACTCGGCTGCTTGACTGGTCGCGGTCTCCCCGGATAGCCGCATACTTCGCAGCTTCGGGCGCCGCAAATCCACTAGCCGCTGGCGCTCCCCCTAAACGAATGTCGGTATGGGCTCTGAGCACTGGAATTACAGGTTCAAGGCGAGAGAAGAGTGGTCGCGTACTGCAAAGCGAGGAACTAGTTCGCGTACCCTATGAAGGCAATCGAAATATGTTTGCACAAGATGGTACGTTTACTCTAAGCCGAGTTGAAATAGGCCCTGCAAGCCTGTTGGCGGATGTCGATCTCCGCACTGTACCTGATATTCTCCAGCGTTCCATCGATAGCCAGGCTAAAGTCCTGCAAGACATCGGACCTGTCATGTACCGCATTTCCGCACCAAGCGCTGTTGCCGGCGAAATCTTGTGGATGTTGTCAAGAGAGCGAATCGCGAGGCACCTCATGTTCCCGGATTACTCAGAAGTGGTAAATGCGCTGAAAGAGGAATGGCTGCATCGGGATCCGTAGCAGAACGAAGTTTTTTGACCAATAGACCCGCACAACAGGGACCTCGACCACATGCCTTTGGAACTAGGAATCTGGCGAATCGACAACGACTTGCAGCAAATGCAGTTCGCCCCACTCGATTTCGAGGCACGGCTGCAAGACATACTGGCGCATGACGTCTCAATCGCCGACCCCAACTTGATGATCATCGGGCGTGAGGTGAAAACCACGTTCGAGAAGCGAATCCCATCACCGAAGGGATCAAAGAAAAGGGCTACTTCGGCAACCAAAACACAGTCGCCCGCCCCGTAGCCGCCAAGTGGGACCACACGGTTGAAAGATCGAAGAAGCGGTTTGGCGTGAGTTTGAACTAGCAGGCCGCAATTCCAAAGAACAGTTCTCGAATTCTCCCGATCTCAACCGCGAGATTCTCTCAGGCATCATGGAAGCGTTAGACGCACACGAGGCGATGAGTTCCCAAGCCCTGAATTCCAAAGAGGTACAAGCCGGCCTCAAAGACATTCTGTTAGGTCCGGCCAAGCTTTACGAATTGCTCCGCGGTGAACCGGATGCAAGTCAAGCCGGTCAGTTCGCGTAAGTTGACGCCGGGGAGGGCCATGCGAGCCATCCTCTTACCTGCAGGGCCCATTTGGCCCAACTAACCGACTTGAAGAGGCCAACACTTTTCAGCACTTTGCGTAGGGCAGACTTCATGGCGCGAGACTCCCTTGTAGAACCAGATCTGCCGTGAGCCACACTCCTTAGAGGATCGATGGATTGCCAATTTGGGGTGTAGCGTCAAGGATAGGGCAATGTACCAGTCGCCGCCGGGTTATGAAATTGTCCTCAGGACCAGATCGCGAGACGAAGACCGCGAGTCGCGGTTGGTCCTCGATGCAGCGGGGGTTCCCGCCAAATCGCATCATCAAGATGGTTGGTGGTTGCTCATCGTGCGGCACGACGATCTCACAACCGCCACGGCCGAGCTGAACGCCTATCGGCAGGAGAACATAGAACCGTCGCACCACGGCGACGCAACTGTCCCCGTCTTCGAGGGAGCAAAGGCAGGTGTTGTCGCTTACACGGGAGTCTTAATCTCGATCGCCATTCTCACGGCCCAGTCGACATTAGGCCTGCAGTGGCTGCTGGCGGGCAGGATGCAGGCCGGAAGGGTCATGGCAGGCGAGTGGTGGAGGACGGTGACAGCGCTGACGCTCCATGTAGATGGAGTGCACCTCGTCGCGAATCTAGTCTTTGGAGCTTTCTTAGGTATTCTGGCGGGACAAGTCCTAGGTGGGGGCGTCGCGTGGTTGGCGATCGTTGTCGCGGGGGCACTGGGAAACTTGATTAATGCGATGGTGCGGGCGCCAGACCACGCGTCGATCGGCGCTTCGACCGCCGTTTTCGCCGCCCTCGGCCTGCTCGTCGCCCACGCGCTACGTCCTCGAAAAGCGGTCCAAGAAAAACTTCTAAGACGTTGGAGCCCGATGATCGGTGGAATTGTGTTGCTGGCGTACACCGGCCTCGGAGGCGACCGCACGGATGTTGTCGCACACCTGGCCGGTTTCGTTGCTGGTCTGCTAACCGGCTGGGTGGGATGTAGTCTACCCACCTCGTGGCTGGTCCACAGCAGAGTTCAGCAATTGGCAGGTTTCGCGGCGATAGCTAGTGTCTGTTGCGCATGGATCGTGGGCTTGATCGCTGCCGGCTAGAAGCAGTTTCGGACAACGTAGCTAAAGTCGCCTGTCTTAAGCCAGCCAAAGCGAGTCGAAAGCCCAGGCTTTCCACATCTGGCGAATTGACGAAGCACAGCGTGGGACAGAGTGCGCCAGCGTAAACACGGTATGTATGATCAAGGGATTGGTCTATGTGTCGGGGCTGCTGACGATCTCGCACCAATCAAACTACGAAGGCGTCGTGGTGTGCAACCAGCTGTCGCCCACGGCTGACATAACGTTTAACTACAACAGCATTTTCTTGAGCATCTCGCCGTCAGGTTTCTCGGCAGGAACCGAAATGGAACTGGTGCCTGGCAGCTGGGACCGCGCTGCTTACTGACATCGCATGTGCGATAAGTCGCAGCGCGAAGCGAGACGCTCAATCCCGCTGGCTTTGAAGTCCGAACACAATTTGCCAACTAGCAGACGTGTATCAGACTTCGTTCAGAATGGGACTCCTTGAATTGACAGCGGGTGGACAAACACGAGCGAGTTGCGTCCAAAGCAAACTCGCAGAGGTGACTGTCCGCATGACACCCCGCTGCGGCGAAGGAGATATTCCACGGCCGAGCGGTTGATCCAAACGACGTCCGGAAGCAAATCACGGAACTCGCATCGGTCTGGCGACCAAGTGAAGATTCGAGTTCATAACGGGCCTTTCCGTGGCCGCTCGTCAGTAACTCGCATGCCAACTGGCGAAGCTATGCAATACCAGGCAGACATGAATAGGATTGTCTGACGCACTCGATTTTCAAACTGTTTCGGTGCGTTTAGGGCATGCTGTTGGCACTGATGCACGCTAGGAATTTCCTTTCCATAAGTAGTTAGAATAATATTCCTATCGCCATTTAGCAGTAGTCGTTCTGCATTTGAACAGGCAATTCTTGCAGCTTAAGGCGAGATGCTGTGGATATTGGTAGCTGGCTTCGGAATAGGTGCGGTCAAAACAGCTTCCACACAGATTCCTAATTCTGGCCGTCAATCGCACTTATCATATACGCCATTGCGACTTCATCGATGTCGTCAACCAAGAACGTAACGTGTCCATCGAGAAAGGTGGCGTTGACTCCGCCGGGATGTAGGCTTCGCGGGGCGGCGGACATGTAACCGTGTAGTCCTGGTACGCGACTGTAGGTGCAGGGAAGGCCCTGTTCATTTGCGAACTGGTGTAGCTCCGTCCCGTCATGGCAGCTCTTGAGCGTGTCAACATTCTCGCCCCGATTGTTGGGCGGCTGGGCTTCGCCGATACTACCCAAATTGACAGTGTAAGGCGCACGGTTCTGGGTGATGTATTGATCGCCGACTCCCGATCCGTCGTGGTCTTCGGGCCACTCCTTGGGGTGCATGTCGAACGCCAAGAGACTCGCCCCATTCCAGGGCAATGCCCAGACACCGCGTTCATCCGATTGGTGATCGAGGGTGCGTACCTCGCTCAGTGCCAACGTTGCTGACATTCCATCCTCAATGCTGGCAGTTTTCTGTGGTTGTCCAACTAACGCACCCGGGTACAGGTATTGTAAATCGACATGAAAGGGACTGACATACGCGGCGTAGTTTCCCTTGGCGGCTAGTTCATACTTCAGGCCCACGCCAGGAATCAGCATGCGATACATGCGACCGCTGGCTTGATCGCTGGGACATCGTAGCGCAGCGATACCGGCTGCCTGGGGATCTCCGTCTTGGTAGGCGAGCGAACGGGTCAAATCGAAACTATCGTAGAGATTGCTTTGCTCCGTGTAGGGAAGCACGTGAACAATCCAGCTAAGTTGTTTGCCCCCATAAGGGTTGTAGACGTCGACAGCATCATTTTGCGGAATCTTGACTGTGCTCGCTGATCCGCAGGGCGGTAATTCTGCGCGGCCGCTTTCGTAGTTTAGTATCGCCAGCCCTAGTTGCTTGAGATTATTGGCACATTGGACGCGACGGGCTGCTTCGCGTGCTGACTGTACCGCGGGAAATAAGAGTGCAACTAAGCCACCGATGATGGCGATCACAACCAAAAGTTCGATCAGCGTAAAGCCGTGCGGGGCTTGGTGGCGAGTTCTCGCATACGATGTCATCGATTTTGCCTGTTCATCGATTCTGGCCGCCAATGACCTCACGAATTTCCAATCGATGGAACGATTCCCATTTCACGTGCTCACCGAATTCCTCGAAGGCTCGGTCGCGACTGGCTAACTCGATCCTTCGCAGGCCTTTGACGTTTTGATTGCTTGACTCAGCGAGCAGATTCTCCAGTGGTGCCGAAAAGGGATCCTCAACGGGTGGATTTTCAACGCTGAAGTTCGTTAAGTGAGCCTGCTGGTAAAACGGCAGGCGAGTTGAGTTCCCATCCGAGGTAAACAAGGAAAGTGAAACGAATGCATGGTGTGGCAATTCGGCTTGTGCTTGCAGTTCGACCGGCCCTGCTGTGTCCGCCACGCTAGCGGCCAGGAGCTGGCTGACAAGAGCGCCACCTGTTCCGAAATTGGTTTCCCATTGGGCTAAGTCATTCTCGTCGACGGCTCCATTGGCATCGGCATCGCCGTCAGCTGCAGATGCCCCTGAGGGTATTCCGTAACCCCGTTGCCACGCCAGAAAATCAGCTCCATCAAAATCTCCATCTGCGTCAGCATCTCCGCCGGATGGAACGGGGGTGGTGGTCGTCGCGAATTGTTGTTCCCAAACACCAAGATCGGCGACGTTGACATTGCCGTCAAAGTTACTGTCGCCGTTGGGCAGCAGCGCCCCCCCCTGTTGGCCATGCCCCCGTTGCCATGCCAGAAAATCTCCGCCATCAACATCGCCATCGGCGTCGAAATCACCGCTTTCGCCTACAACGACCGCAACGGTTGCCACCTCAGATTCCTGAGTAAAGTCAAAAGCCGCATAGGTAAAAGTATCGCGGCCCACAAATCCTGGGTCTGGCGTATACACAAACGTGCCATTCGGATTGAGCACTACCGTTCCGTGCTGCGGATCGGACTTCTTGATTGCGACGACTGCACCACCCTCGGGATCGAGGTCATTGTCCAGCAAACTGTCGGTTGGTCTTATGAATGTGGAGAGAGCAGCGAATGCACTACTAACCGGAACCTGCGTCGTATCCGAGAGAGCTAGCGGGGGACCGTTGACTCCCATAGAGTTCCACACCCAGGACCACCAATCGCCGATCATATTGGAGACCAAGGTTCCCAAATCAATCCCATCGACTGGGGTGGTAAGCGAGTCGATAAACGTGTCCCACAAAAATGGATCAGGCGAGATAAAGCCGCCAGGGTAGCAGAAGAGCCCTTCCATGCCCGGTTCCTCACAGGCAAAAGGATGCGCGTTCGGGTCGTCGGGATCGCCAACGAAAGGATCAGAGATCGACGCGCCGAGTAGGGCGTAGGACAATTCAGGCGGCGTACTGCCATCGAGTGTCCAAGGGACGACTTCGACAGTATAGGAACCTGCTTGTAGAAGCACGGCGTCTTTGCTCCGCGTGTCACCCGGTCGTGAAGCTATCTGGTAAACAGGCTCATTGGCTGCATTGAGAATCGTGGCCACCACCACCGTCGGCACAGGCACCGTTGCGGAATCCACCTGCAGCGCGAAGTGAAAAAGCTGTGGTTGTCCGATATGCAAGGTATGCGTATTCTGCGTGGTGCCGTTGCCAACGCTGCCCGAGGACATTGAGGTGAGCTGGGTGGCGACATCGCCGAACGTCACAACCAGATCGTAATTGCCCGTGCTAAAGGGGCCAGCCGGGTCTGACGCTGCAACTTCGATGCTGTACTCGTCGTCCGCGGAAACGCCATCGACCTGAACGATGTAGTCTCCACCACCATTGGCCAATATTCGAGCGCTGATGGGCAATTCATTGCTGCCATAAACGGTAACCGTCGGAATGAGTCCGCCCGCATCGAGTGACTTGACCGAAACGGTCATCACATCGGCTGGCAGAGGATCAAAAACGGGAGACTTAATGGTGTAGAAGTCCGCATCGATCGTATTGTTAATGCTGCCGACAAATTGATAGCGGGTCGCTTCAATGAACCCAGGGGCCGTTTTCAGTCCCGTTGCCGATGCCAGCAAATCGTTTGAATTCAGATCGACGGCAAAGTGATCGTCTCCGTTGGCATCAAAAAAGTGCTCAAAGTCATCTGACTCTAAGAAGCGAAATTGACCTCCGACCACTTCATCAATACTCTGCTGATCGATTTGATTGATGCCGTCGAAAATTACTACAAGGGAGTAACCACCAATTCCATTGAGCCCTGCTTCGTCGCTGGAAACTTCCACATAGTAGGTCGAGTCCGCTGCAACGCCGGGCAATTGATAGGTCAAGAAGTCACCCACCGAACTTGTCGAATCGAGTTGATCTACAACTTGCTCCGCTGCATTGTAGATCGTGACTTCGGGTCTCAGTAGGCTGATCCCTACCGATCGAATTTGAAACGTCACCGAGCCAGTATAGTCACCCGACGTCTTAACTTTGTAGATGTCGAGGTCGGTGTGGGTGGTAATATCGCCGTAGGTAAATGAGGGCGCGGAGCCTTCGTCATTCTCAGTCGCTTCAAGCAGTTTGAGTTGAGTTGCGTTAGCGAAGGAATCGTTATCAAATGGACCTCCGCCTCCATCATCATCCGGCAATTCATTTTGATCAGGGACTCGTGATCCATGCAGACTCTGTAGTGCAGCAAGATCTGCAGTGGTGGGGGGCAAACCGGTCGGAGCTCCACCAATGAAGAGGGGGGAGTTGGGGTCCGTATTGTCTTCCAGCCCAAATACATTGCCAGCCTCATGCAACGCCACGGCAAAAATATCGTCGAGCGACTGATACGCAAACTCGGTGTTGAAAACAACGTCGGCGAACCAAGTCCCTGCGACGACACCGTCCACGGGAACTGATACCGCGCCAACTTCTGGAGACATCGCGATGGCCCCGATGCGGATGTCACCGAAGCGATCGTCACGTTGAGTCAGTCCAGGGGCGCCAAACGGATCGCCGTTTTCGGACACAACGCCGACGTCGGCGTTCGTTTCGATTGCCCACGTCTGGAAGGCACGAAGGATAGCGTCCTGCCAGTCGGCAGAGGGCGCTATAGAATCAAATGTTGCTGCCAGGGCACTCGGCTGGCCAGCCACGTCGGTGCCATCGGACGCGAAGCTCAGGGTAAGGTGGACGTCGGTCCCGTTGAGGAACCCATCCCCGTCCAGCAATAGGCGAGGCTCAAGCGCCTCGATCCGCAATCCCCGCTGCGTCTGGTGTGGATGTTGTCGTCTGACAGTTCGTTTAAGCGATTCGCGTTGCGTCTGAACCAATTCTCAACCTTCCCGAGCAATGCGCAGCCCAGCCCTCGGTGCGACTTTTATGTGCACGACTGAACCACAGGCTATTGTAGCCACCTTTTGAGTGAAATCATAACCTGAGTGGTTTCTTAGCGGTTTTCTCACTTTCCTGGCTCCGTTTTCAAGGTGCTCGACGGTGCTTCGCGACTACGCTGGTGTAGCTCGAAGTTGAGCCTGGTGAACTCCTTGATGCTCTCGATGAGCGCCTTGAACTCCTCTGTCTTGCGCAGATTTACTAGGTCAGGGTCCGTTTGAGCGCGATACGACCAGGTGGGATTTGCAGTCACCGCGCGAGACAGCAGAGTGAGCGCTTTGTAGGCGTCCTTTTCTTCAGTAGTAGATGTGATCGAGAGTGCACAGGCTGCTTGAAACAGAGCTTTTGGCTCCTTGGAAAGTTTCAGCAATGCTTGTACATCCGCGATGGCCTGCTCGCGATCGCCTTGACGAGCGAACAGCACGGCTCTACCTGCCAAGGCATCAGGATCTCTATGATTCTGCAGCAGTAACTGATCGAGAGAAGCCATGGCCTCGTCGGGGCGATCCAACTTATCCGCCAGGACATGGACGCAGTTGCGCAGCGCACTTACCGAGAGGGGATTGAGTTGTAGAGCGCGTTGAAAATCAGCCAGGGCAGCCTTAGGATCGCTTTCCAACAGCGCAACACCGCGTGCCACCCAACTCAGTTCATCACTAGGCGTCGCCGATAGTCCTAGTTCGCGATCTTCCTTTGCCCCCGAGTGGTCTCCCATGCGAGCACGCAACTGAGAACGCAGAAAATAGATTCGCGTCTGCGTTGCTCCAAGTTCGAGCGCCTTGGTGAGATCGCTCACTGCGTCCGCGTGTCGGTTGAGACCGCGCAGGGCCAAGGCACGATTGAGATAACCACACGCCAACGTTGGCTTCATGTCGATTACTTGACTGAAATCGCCATCTGCCTCTTGATACTCTTGGAGATCGAGTCGGCAAAGACCACGGTAGAAATAGCCGAGGTAGGAATCCGGCTGGATAGCAATCGCAGTTGTGTAATGTCCTTCAGCATCATGGAGATCTCTTTGCGCGACCTTGGAATTTCCCAGAAACAGCCAAGGCGCAGGATCGTGAGGATTGGCGTCTCGGAGCGCTGTTAAGAGCGGAATAGCACCGTGGTAGTCGCCCGCTTCGTGAAGACGCACGACTTCGACAAACGGATTGAGCGGTTCACTTGAACCAGCCGCAGCGAAATTCTCGCGTACAGCGATTCCCTCGTCATCGGAACCAGCAAGTTTGATCAAGCTGGCTTGCTGATCCAGCAGTGCCGCTGGTTCTGCCGGTTTGAGCGTCTTGAGGGCGAGCTGATTAAACCGCTGACCCTGTTCAATTAATTTTAGGCTCTCGGCATTATCAGTGCGCCGTTCTGCTAGTTTTATGCTCGCATTGGCCAATAGATAGAGCGAATTGCCAACCCGTTGATCAAGCTGATCCTGCAGTAAAGGCGGTAGTGCTGTGTAACGCTGGTGGTGCTTCCAGTTTTGATCCGTAAAAACCCCATATCGGTTTAGCTCAGCGCGGGCTTGCGAAATCCCGTTGGCCAGGAGTTCGGTTTCACTGTGCGGCACGCCAACCGCCATGTAAAGCGACGGCATGGACTCAGAAAACTTCTGGAACTCCACTTCGGCTTCAATTTGTGCAGCCTGACGTCCACGGGCAATAAGCAGTGATGCGAGAACCAGCAATGCTACTCCGAAGAGTATCGCGACACTGGTTCCCGAGCTGAGACGGGGATGTCGTCTCGTCCACTTGCGAAATCTTTCGGCGAGTGAGCGATTTGGCGCGTAGCGGAGCGGTCGATCTTCGAGGTGACGACGCAAGTCATCAGCCAACTCCGTCATCGACTGATAACGATCACTGGGACTTGTGGCCAAACAGTGTGAGACGACCGCAGAGATTGAATGCGGTACCGCCGCATTGAGCTCATGCACTGGCGTGCATCCAGCGATGCGATCCTGCCTCGCATTTTCGGTAATATCGTCGAACGCGCCGCGTCGATCAGGAAACGGCCGGCTACCGCAGAGCAGTTCAAAAAGGATCACTCCCAGCGAGTAGACGTCTGTCTGAGGACCGAGGCGGCCGCCACGATGGACCGCCACCAGTTGTTCGGGTGACATGTAGGGAAGCGTCCCTCCCACAGATAGAATCCCGGGCCCGTGGACGACGACATCTTCGGAGAGATTGAAGTCGAGAACCAAGGGCACTCCCTCGTCGGTCAGTAATATGTTGGCTGGTTTGAGGTCGCGATGCACAATTCCGCGACCGTGGGCGTGAGCCAAACCTTGCGCCAATTGTTGCACGATCCAGATGACCGCATTGACATAACTGGCCTTGGCTACCGCCTCGACAACGACAACTTGTGAGGCATTGGTTTCGATGGATTGGTCAGAGTCGAATTGCGACTGGGAGACAACCGTATCGTCTCGACGGTTCAAAAATGTGCTGATCAGATTCTGTTCGCCTATGGAGCGCGGATCACCGTTCTGAACGGCCAAGATGAGGTCGGCTAAGGTTCGTGTGCCTAACAGCGGCATGCACGCCGCGGTGAAGTGATCCTGCCGGTGCACAGAATAGATTGGCACAATGTTCGTGTGTTGAAGCCTCGCCAGATGCTCTGGTTCCAGGGATTTGCCCGCAGCAATTTTGAGCACGACGGGTCGATCAGCCAATTCACTTTGGGTCGCCATAAAGACGCGGGCGAAGGCCCCTTGGCCCAGCTCTCCTTGCAGCTTGAAGCCCAGAAAATCTTGTCCGACTTCCGGGAAGTTTTGGACGTTGGTCGCTAAGGTGAGAGCATCTTGCCATGTTGACTCAGAGGCAGCCATTTGGCCGTTAACGGAGGTCGATTCAGAGTTCCGCCTCTCGACTTGGGGCCATTGTTCGGTTTCGACGCCGAATTCACGTTGGTAGAAGGCCGGAGAGACGTCGTCCCCTGTGTGCACTCGCAGGCGGTATTCTTCGAAGGCGACGTCACTCAGCGCGGACTGGTTGGAGAAGAGTTTCGGTAAGAGATGCTGGTAGTGGGCAAGCCTCCTCCCGGTTTGCAGGGGCTCAGACGTCCCGGACCAAGAGTACTCCATGTCGACCCGTACAAGTTCCGTAGCCACTCCTACGAATTCGGGACTTTCGGCATGAGGCAAGAAATCCCTGAAGTCGGTCTGCGGGTCATCCGCGCGCGATCGTTCGAAAGCTTCCACGTATTCATGAAGTTGGCACGAGTCGGCGACAGGAGAATCACCTTTGGCCTCGGATGTCGTTTTTGCTTTCATCACGTTATGACTCGGCGTCAATCGATTTGGACAACTCTTTCCGGAAGTGTTGTAAGGTCCGTTCTACGGTGCGTAGAGATCGTTTCACTGATCTCGCGATTTCCTTGACTTCATGACCTTCGATCCGCATCTCCACAATCCGATCTTGTGGCGCTGGAAGGCTGGACACTAAGTCTTGAACGACCAGCTGCATGGTTCTGAATGCCAATTCCTCTCCACTTTTTGCCTCCAAGTCCCACAGTTTATTGTTGGGTGAGGCGCAGGTCCGCGACACATCCCGTTTCTGAGCATGATGAAAGGTTGCAAGCGTCCGAATTTTATTGAGTGCTAACACTAGCAGCAGCTGCCAAAGTTCCTCACCTGCAGGTACTTGATAGCCAGACTTAACGGCCCGCCGAAAAAAGGTGCGGAAGACCGACTGCACAACATCTTCTGGATCAAAGCGCGCCGCAAACTGGTCGTTCGTCTGCTTACGGGCCAGCGCCTCAAGTCGTTTGGCATACTTCACGTACAGCGAAGTGGCGGCGTCCTCTTCTCCCGCTTGAAATCGACGCAGCAATGAACGATCCGTAGAAACCGACTCAGGGAGAGCCTGCTCGACGGCTTCGGAATTCAATTGCGTTTCTGGGTGCTTGTCCGACATTCGTGGTATATGCCACCTTGTAAAGCCTATTTACTCCATGCTAACCGCCACAGAATCCGTGGGAAAGCTGGAGTGTGTATCGAATATGGAGGCTCTGGATGTATTGTGGCAACTGAGACAGCAGGCAAAGTCCCAAGGAGATATGAAGTCGCCATAGCCAATGCAGGTCGCATAGTGCCAAAAAAAGGGCTGGGAGCCTTTGGCTTCTCCCATAAGTGCATTATAGCCAAAACAAGAAGGACAGTCGAAATGACCGGAACCAAGGGTAATTTCACACGCGATCTATTTGTTTTATCCTTGTCGTACTTCGCCTGTCGCTGCCGATCGCCACAGCAGCTCAAGTTTAGGAAGTCTCTCACCCTGTTGAGTTCAGCTCTCTTGGGAGCACTTTTCCGCCAACGTGGGAAATGCGTCCAAGTTGGAAACGGCTGCCAGAGTAACGCTTTGGGGGGTGTTGGCGATGAGCGCAATGTCGATTATGGGTGGCTGTCTTGAGTTTCAGTCCAATGAAGCGATTCGTATCGGGTCGCTATTTGCGTGACTTGTTCTAAATCGGAGGAGAACGAAAGCCCCGAGAAAACTCGAGATTTGTTGGCGGGTGGCGGGTCGGTTCTCGCCTTCTCCTTACGGAGCCACGTATTCCGGGCTCGCACAACGAGATGCGGCTACTTGAAGCTGTTTGATGGGGTCGGAATAGAGGAAGAGGCAAAACTACGTCGACCGCCCGCTCGGAGGGTAAGCGTTCTGCTCAAAACATGCGGCGGCTTCAGATCATTGAGTCGCCGGACGTTTTAGCTAACTAGGAGTGCGGCAATCCATGGGCACCAGGCAATGGCCATCGGTTCCGCTGACCAAGCGCTGGGGATCAAGTCTCGCTTACCCCAGCGGGGATTTAGTAATGAACATGGCACACGGTTTGAAGTTGCATCCGCAAGCATTAACTATTTGTTGGTTTTGTATAGCATTGTCCCCAGCTGGTGCAGAACAAGTGTTTCTTGAAGAGTTCGACGTGACACAAGACCCTGCTGCCATCAGCGAGCCAGGCTGGGACCTAATTCACGACACCAACGCTATTCCCGAAGTCAGTACCGCGTTCGCCAACGACGATAATCGCAATGTGACAAAGATTACTGCCAGCAACGATGCAATATCGCAGTTTACGTCCAGCTACTTCTTTTACGAGCACGACATTCTCAGGGAGGAGAGCGAGACAACACGACCTGAAAACTTCTGGGGGCAGGACGCTGGAGACTATTTGCTTATTAACTCTGCTGCACTGGGGCATGGCACTGCAATCGATCTCAATGACGCGAGATTCGACGTCGACTTTCAGATGGGAAATAGTCAATTCGGTAGCCGCCCGGTTTTCCATTTTGCAGTCATTCTCGACGACGGCTTCCGGTGGACTGTGGATGATGCAATCGCTTCTTCGATCACGCCTGGCGTTCTTCACGGCGAAACGGATCCGATCAGCACGGGAACCAACTTTCGCCGAATCATCAAAGCCAATGGCGGCGTTCCTGGGCAAAGGTTGCGTCTTTTCGACACACCTGCGTTTCTCAGCAATTCGCAATTGGCATCGGTCCAAGCCATTGGACTGTACGTGCAACCGTTGGGGGAATTGTAGCCAAGTCGGTTTGATAACTTTCAGCTGTCGGGCTACGAGTTTGTCGATGTGCCGGCTGACTTCAACCACGACGGTGATGTTGATAGCGCCGATTTAACCGTCTGGGAATCGTCGTTTGGAGGCGGCGTTGGGGCAGACGCCGACTCCGACGGCGATTCTGACGGTGAAGATTTTTTAATCTGGCAGCGCCAGTACACGGGCACAGCGGCGACGCCAGCATTCACGTTCGTACCCGAGCCCGCGACGGGAAGCTTGCTTTTTGGGGGAGCACTGGGCTTCGCTGCAAGTTCGTACCGCAGACAATCGAAGGAGAGAGAAACATGAATTCGCAGATCAAGTTGTTAGCCAGCTTGTTGATACTGTCAGTCGCTTGTCCAATGGCAAGTTCTAGAGCCTGCACGATGCCGCTTCCCGACCCGGGACCATCCAACGAATATGAGCTTGAAATCGAGTACGAAGATTACGATTTCGATACGAACAAAGTTCGCTACAAGATTGAATTGGAAGTAGAAGTCCACGCGCCGGCTTCGACCGCCCAGTGCCAATGTTCTCTGAATCTTGGCTCCTCATCCTCTCTCGCCCCATCCTCATTTGAGGTGCTCGGCGCGGTCGTGGGTCTGCGGACGGACGAAGAGAACATCGACTTAATACCTTTCGCTGGTTTTGTCCGTGATGGCATTGTAGAAAGCGAGGTTGCCAGCCTGGCAAACTTTAACGCTGGGGCAACTCCCTTCGGTTTTAGTCTCGATGTTGACCCTTTCACGGCTCCAACTGTTGGAGTCGGTGAAACACTCGCACTTATTTTTGACATCGAGTTTGACCTCGATCAATACAGCGAGGTCAACGGAAGCCCCATTCAGTTCGGAGCAGGTTCGAACGAACCAGGCCATCCATTGAATCTTTTCAGTGGTTATCAGGCAAACTTGCAATTGCCTGCTCTAAGCACGCTTCCCGATGCGGATTTCGACTCCGACGGTGACATCGATGGGGGCGACTTTCTTGCACTACAGCGAGGTTTTGGCATCTCTGAAGGGGCCAGACTAAGCGACGGAGACGCAGACCACGATTTGGAAGTCGACGATGACGATCTCAAAATCTGGGGAGAATTGTACGGAACCGGCGGTATCGGAGTAGCTGCCACTCAAGTGCCGGAGCCTGCGTCGGTAATGCTTGTCGCGTCAGCGATCGCGGGTGGCCTCCTGTACCGCCCGCGGAAGTAGTTGCCAGTTTTTGGCTGAATCTTGGCGGGTCTGCTGCCAAGATTCAGCTTTACACAGTGTAGTAGGGAAATAGAGTCACAGCTCTAGGCTTCCTGCCCACATCGGTGCGGTATCGAGCACTTGCGAGCATCCTAGCGGATATGAACCAACAATTTATCTCAGAGAGAGCAAAGACTTCTCATGTTCAGTTCATTGCTACCCAAAAAGCGTAATAAGCGAAGGCGGATCATACCGACCAAGCGTAGATTAGGCCAGTTTGGTCGCAGACCGTTATATGAGACGTTGGAAAAACGAGAGTTGCTCTCCACCGTGGCTTGGAACTCAGGGCCGCAGCTACCCGCTCCCCGCAGCGAAGCGGTCGCGCTGCTTGGCCCGGACAACGCGGTCGTTGTTCTGGGCGGCGAAACCTCGGGCGATCCACGGAACGTACCTAAGCTCGCCAGTGGAGCTGCGTTTTGGACGTCAGGCCACGACTTGGAGCTTGAAAGAGTCGGTCACGGAGCGGTCCGTACCCCAGGATCGGGCGTCTTCGTGTACGGCGGCGTCGACGGCAACGAGGCTTCCGATGAAGTTCTGCATTACGACTATTATTTCGGAGATAGCCAAGACGGGGACAAGTTGAGTGTCGAGAGATCCGAATTCGGATTTGTCGCGGATGACCTGGCACGCGCTTATGCTATTGGTGGGCTCGACAAAGAAGCCAATCAAGTCCTCAGTTCCGCAGAACGCTACGACGCATCAGAAGACCTTTGGACCTCGATTGCCAGTTTGCCGAGTGCCCGCCACAGTACCGCAGCTGTGAGCGACGATGCTGGGCATCTCTACGTGTTTGGCGGTTCGTCCACGACTCAAGCGGGTAACATTGAGAATTCCTCGTTCCGTTATACGGTAGCGACAGGCACGTGGGATTCCGTGGCCCCCATGCCAATAGCGACACAAGATAGCGCGGCAGTATATGCCGGTGATGGAACAATCTACGTCATCGGCGGTCAGTCAGCTGCGGGGACCGTCGCTACTGTGCAGACCTATGACCCTGCATCTGATACTTGGGACACCACAACCGACTTACCAGCAGCTTTACATTCACACACCGCAACCGTTGATGATCTCGGCAAGATCATTGTGGTAGGCGGCAAGGATTTCGCGGGAACTACAGTCGCTTCAGTCTATCGAAGCCAGCGCCTCGACATCCCCGACTCGGCACCGGTGATCACTTCGAATCCCAACGAGAATGGCCTCCAAGATGCCGCCTATAGCTATAACGTGGGCGCTACCGGCAATCCGGCACCAACATTTACGCTAAGCACCGCACCCGCAGGAATGACGATCGATGAGGTCACCGGACTGATCTCTTGGATACCCGGCCCAAGTCAGCTTGGGGACAATCCTGTTACCACCACAGCGACGAGTCAGGCTGGGAGTGTCGATCAAAGCTTCACGGTCAACGTTCTTACTGGCACGAAACCGGTCTTCACATCGAATCCAAACGCGAATGGCTCGATTGATTCGTTCTACAGTTACGATGCGAATGCTACGGCCTATCCCGACCCAACATTTATGCTGAGCGCTGCCCCGGCAGGTATGACGATCGATTCGGCAACAGGATTCATTTCCTGGCAACCGTTACCTGGGCAAAAAGGTGTTCACCCGGTAACCGTCACCGCGACGAACCGTGCTGACAGCACCGATCAATCATTTGTGATTGATGTTCTCGGCGACACGACTCCGCCAACGGCCCCAACTCTACTGACAGTTGATGGGACTGGTACAACAACCGTCGATCTAAGCTGGGCTCCCGCTACCGACAATTTCGGCGTCGACCACTATGAGATTCTCAAAGGCCGACGGTGTGGATGGCGCGGTAGAAACACTTGCTACAGTGTCATTCAGACCGATATTGCGTCTACCTCGACGACTCTAACTGGCCTCGAAGAACTGACTTCCTTCAAGCTCGTCGTTCGTGCGGTTGATGCCGAGGGAAATCACTCGACTAACTCTAATCAAGTAATTGCCACAACACAAAGCGCTCCGACGATCCGTTATTATCAAGACGGAGCCATCAATGGAGAAGTGCAGGCAACCGCGAACTTCCCGCTGGAAGTCCGTCTGACTGCTGCCGCGAATCCTGCTCCGACGTACGCCAAGATTTCAGGACCGGCGACTCTAAACGTTGACCCGACAACTGGCTTAGTCGCGTGGACTCCAACTGCTGGTGATGTTGGCATGACGACAGTAGTCATCGAAGCTACCAACTCGGTAGGTAGTTCGCAGATTTCAATACCGATAAATGTCGCAGCCGACTTGCCCGTCGTATCGTATCAATTCAATCCCAATGGTGGTGGTGCAAGATTGGGTCTGCCCGGTGAATTGCTGGAAATCCAAGTCATCGATTCAAGCAACACCCCTTCAACTTTTGAACTTTTCACGGCACCCTCGGAAATGACCATTGATCCGAATTCAGGATTGATCTCGTGGACTCCGACAGTAGCTGACGCTGGGCCAACGACTTTAACAGTACGTGCCACTAATAGTGCGGGCAGTACTGAGAGGACCATTGAGTTCCTGACCTACTTTACCGGGAGCGTCTCGGACATCGCCGTGACGGGACTGGTGGATCAGTTGAATCCAACTCTCACATGGACTGCTCCGACGGGTCTGGGTGCGGAAGATGTGGCCGGTTACTCAATCCAGCTTACTACTCGTTATCGACGAGGCCGTGCGTGGCGGACTGAGCGAATCAACTTCGATTCGCCGGGCACCGCGACCAGCATCGATCTTACTGGCTTGACCATTGGTCGAACCTACAAGGTGTACGTCAATGCGTACAACGCGGATGGAGAGAAAGGACTTTTTAGCTCAGAGCAGGTCGAATTTCGTTCGACTCCAGCATTGCCAATTGTCAGTCGGACTGTGCAGAATCCTAACGGTGGGCCCATTGTTGCGAATCAGCCGATAGTAATTCAGCTCACCGATAGTAATCCCGACCCAAGCACTCTGGAACTTGTCAGCGGTCCGGCCAATCTGACGTTCAATACTGCCACAGGCTTGGCCACCTGGACACCGACTGCCGCACAGGTCGGTCAGCAGACAGTCACGTTCCGGGCCACCAACAGTGTTGGGCCACGGGATGTTGTTGTTGGCATCAATGTGCTCTTCACTGGCCCTGTCACGAACATTTCAGCAGTGCGTGCAGTGGGAACCAATCAGGCGACCGTCACTTGGACAGCCCCGACAGACAATGTTGAGCCGATTGCCCACTATCGAATTACGCAGCATTGGAAATGGAGCAGTCGCAGACGAACGCGGACGATCATCGTCCCCGCAACCGACCTCAGTGCGACAGTATTCTTGTCACCAACTGGAGCGGTATGGCATCGAGGCGTCACGGTCACACCCGTCTCTGAGTCTGGTCTGTGGGGTCCAACTTCGTTGCTCACTCCTTACAGCTAAGAGTGGCTAGCTTGTTCAGAAACGATGGAGATGACTCCGATGTCGGAGCAGTACCGCAGAGAGTGCTCATGAATTTTCGATTGTTAATCGTTGCTTGCTTAACCCATGCCTGGTCTGCTACATCTTATGCAGCGGTCACATTCTCGACTTTTGGGCCTGGTGGCGCCTACGATTCGCTCAATGGTTCGATCATTGAAGGACCAAGTTCTCCATTTCCGCAGATTATCGCCGAGCAGTTCTCGCCAAGTACGAGCGTGTTGCTTGATGGCGTTGATTTAGCAATCGCAAATAGTGCCGGTACTGCAGAAATCGGCGTGAGCGTCTATGCGGATAGCGGTGGCGTACCCGGAGCGGTCTTGGAATCCGTTGGCATGGCTAGCTTTATCGATGGTGTGGTAACCGCCCCCTTTTCGGGCAATGTGCAGCTAGATGTCGGCAGTACTTACTGGCTGGCGGTGGATACGGGTGGCGCCAACGTACAAATGTGGCTCGATACCACTCCTACTGTTTTCGGAACGCAATCGGTTAGCGAAGATGATGGCGTTAGCTGGTTCTCTTACAACACGGATCCATTTTCTCGGGCTGCATTTGTGGTTGATGGAACTCCCGTTGGACCTGCGGACCCACCGGACATTCCGCTCATCAACGCAGGGGAAGCTTGGCGCTATTTTAAAGGGCTTGCCGAACCTTCGACTGGCCTTGAATGGTCCGGCCAGACATTCAGTGATTCGACCTGGAATTTTGGGAATGGGGGATTCGGCTATGACACCGACCTTGCGACCCAGGCTGGATTGCTCAGCAGCGTGGGCACGGAGCTGAGCGACATGCGAGACGACGGTGTGAATCAGAATGCATATACGACTCTCTACCTACGTCGCAACTTTTCGGTCGTAAATCCGTTCGAGATTAGCGAGTTGGTTCTGGAGCTTGACTATGACGATGCATTCATCGCCTATGTCAACGCTGTCGAAGTCGCTCGCTCGTCGTTTGGCACGGTTGGACTACCCGAGCCATTTGACGGTTTGGGCGCGGATCATGAGTCTACCAATGGAGCACCGGGCCATATACTAGAACGATACGTCATCGATCTTACCAATGATTTTCCAGACTTGCTCCAAGCGGGCAGTGAAAATGTCTTGGCAATTCATGGTCTGAATACCTCGATTGATGATGCCGACTTTGTGCTTTCGCAGATTAGTCTTGGCGGCAATGTATCGCTCGCTGCAGGAGCCGACTTCAATGGCGATGGCTATGTGGATGCTACAGATCTGTCCGTGTGGGCTACAGCATTTGGCATCGACAATGGCGGAGATGCCGACTCCGATGGCGATTCTGACGGAAAGGACTTTATAGTCTGGCAGCGGCAGTTCACAGGGTCGGCAGTCGTGGGCGGAGTTGCTGTCCCCGAGCCAGCAAGCCTCGGACTTTTTTGCGCCGCAGTCCTATCGATGCAGAGTGGTCGACCAGCCCGACGTCGGTGCCAGTCGCGACTGCCAAGCTGTCAGGAACAATAAGATGTTGAAACGGAAACGATACTTGATTCTAGTTTTCGGACTGGTTGCTATCTTCAAATCCGTGCAGCCGGCACATGCTGCCCAAACTGTCTACAACGACGAAGCCGCCTACTTGGCCGACTTGGCCACTATGGGGTACGTGTCCGCAGCCGATGGCTTTGAAAGCAATAACTTCTGGGGGCTTCTGGAAACCGACTCCGCACCCAACGTCACGAATCAGGGTATTACCTGGACCGGTCTGGGTGGTGGAGTGACGCTTAACCATGGCGACGATCGATCGGGCCAATGGGCGCTGGAGTCGACGCCTCCGGGCTCGCCGTTTGATGGATTTTTGGCGACGGCAAACGAGCCCCTCTTCGGATTTGGAGGTTGGTTCCGTTCTGGCAACGCGGGTTCTGGCGGGCAAAACGATGTTTCGGCATTCCTCAATGGTTCGCCAGGAGAATTCGATGGTTTTGGGGTTCCAACATCCAATTATGTCTTCTGGGGTGTCATCGATACGGCGGGGATCGGCAGCCTGCAATTTGAAACAGAACCTGTCGACCCTCCGGAGCCCGGCTCAGGTGATCCCATCGATCCGTCTAAAACATTTTATCTCGACGATTTTACGTTCGGCTTTGCGACGGCTCCCTCACGACGCGAGCCAGGAACCCGCTGGAACAGCACAACCGGCGGCACCTATGCGACTGGCAGCAACTGGAATGGTGATGCTACCCCTTTACCTACGGACAATGCACTGTTTCACCTCGGCAGCGCAACTCCCTACACGGTAAACTTTTCGCAGGGCGGAGCAGTCAGTCAGACTGTCGTAGCCAACGACAAAGTTGCGTTTGACCTTGGTGGGTTTCAATTCAACGTACTCCAAGCGAACATCACACGCGAATCGCTCATCGTCGCTGAGCGGCCAGGCGACGTCGGCGAGTTAACCCTCTCCAACGGCACAATCGCTGGCGTCAACGCCGTCGTAGCACACTCGACCAATTCCACAGGCCTCCTGACTGTCAACGACGGGGCAACGGTTAGCTTGACCGGCACGATGAGAGTCGGGTCGGGTGGCAACGGTACTCTGGACATCAATGCTGGTGGGAAGGTCACGAGCGGTGGTTCTGGTATCGCCTACGGCGGTATCGTCGGGCAACTCGACGGTACGGGAACGGTCAATGTCTCGGGCGCGGGTGCACGTTGGGACACTGCATCGTTTAGTCCCATCGCCGTAGGCTTGGGCGGAACTGGAACGCTCAATGTTTCCGACGGAGCCTTTGTTACGGCCAGCACCGTAGTCGCCGGCGCGAAAGCAGGCAACGGTTTGGTGAACGAACCGACGGGAATGGGAACGATCAATGTCTCGGGAGCAGGAACCCTACTTAGTGGTACTCTCACAATCGCACAGGATGGGCCGGCATCTATGAATGTCACCGATAGCGCGAGATTGTCCGGTTCGGGCGGCACGATTGCTGTGAGCGCGGATGCCGATGTTCTGCTCGACGGGCCAGACACCAGCTGGACGATCAATATCGGCGGTTCCTCGCGCGGCACGCTCAACGTCGGCGTTGGAGATCAGATTGGCAGCTTTGCGTCGTTTCCCCCGCCGCCGCTGCTGACTGGGACATTGACCATTCAAAACGGTGCCAGCGTGGTGGCGGAAGAAACGTTCATCGGCAAGACTCGTAAAGGAAAAGGGATTCTTACGGTTACGGGACCGGGCTCCTCCTGGAGTTCCGGTTCGCAGTTTTCTGGCAATACGTTTATTGGGCATGAAGGCGACGGTGAGCTGAACGTCCTGGATGGGGCCAATATCCAAACAGGCCAAGCGATGATCGGTCGCCATGGTCTGCGCGACCAACTCCGTGGCGTGGCTAATATCTCGGGTGTCGGTTCAACTTGGACCACACCGTCTGCGATCTGGGTTGGCTTCAACAACGATCCGCAAATCTACTCCGGCGCAGGCCTCTTTGTCGCCGAAGGTGTACTCAATGTCACGGAGGGTGGCACCGTTTCCTCCTCGCAACTCGGGCTGGCGAGCCGCAAGATCTCGATTGGCAAGGTCAACATCTCTGGCGACGGTTCTGCAATTTCGACAAACTCAGTGTCCTTCGGGAAAACCTCGACGACCACGTTCACATTCGGTTCCAATGCTGAAATGACCATCGCCGACGGCGGATTGCTCGATGTTATGAACAACATTGACGTCCATCATGGTCTGTTGACTCTCGATGGCGGGACGATCAATGCCACCAGCTTGCGGTTGCACGGAGCACAGCTCATCAACCCAAATGATCCGAATGAGACCGGTGATACGACAGTTGCGTTGACCGGAACTGGTCAGATCAACGCTAACATTGAGAACGAAGGCGGTCACGTGGAGCCAGGTCTCTCGGCAGGTGTCCTTAACGTGCTGGGCGACTATACTCAGCTTATCGAGGGCACATTGAGTATTGAGCTTGGTGGCATAGACAACTCCGACTCGCTGAGTCCGCAATATGATCAACTTTCGATTGACGGGATCGCTATGCTTGGCGGTGCACTCGACGTGTCACTGCTCGACTTGGGCAGCGGTGTTTTCGCTCCTCAATTGGGCGACACCTTCGGCTTTCTCAGCGCGACCGGTGGCTTCGGTGGTATGTTCGATGAGGTCAATCTACCGCCGCTCCCCACAGGACTTGATTGGCAGCTCAGCCCGGGTGGTCAATCGCTTTTTCTCAATGTCGTTAGTTCATATACAGCTGACTTTGACGATGACGGAGATGTCGACGGCGATGACCTATCGTTATGGGAAGAGTCGTTCGGGATGAATGCAAACGCAGACGCAGACCTGGATGGGGATAGCGATGGCAACGACTTTCTTGCATGGCAGCGAGAATTCGCACCGTCTCCTTCAACATCGGTCGCGCTAGCCATTCCGGAGCCAAGTACGCTTCTTCTGCTTCTCTTAGCGCTGACCTATGGCACTACGTTTCGCGAACACCGGCAAGTCCCCAAGCTGTTGGCACCCTGTGGGTTACTGGTCGCTCTGTTTGGAGCCACCTATTGCTTTGCTGCGGTGGAAAGGTACAAGACTGAAACGGAGTATTAAGATCGTCTCGCTGAACTTTAGTACGATACGATTAGCGAGGGATTTGAATCGAGCGATTGGGACCTTGTGCGGACGAACTACCCGGTGTTCAATTCATCACCAGAGGTAGTTAGCTAGGAGGTGAGGTGGCAGACAGCCGCCAAGGACGTATTCGGGACTTTTACGTCTCGGGCGTTTGGCGTGACTACCAACAGCAACTGGGCCCGATCTAGCCAATGGGGAGACTTCGAGGATCATGCCGGAGCCGGCTATCCCACCACCATGCGTGTATCGTCTGAATTTCCACTCTACGGCGTAGATGGGGTTGGTTCAATACAAATCCTGATGAACAGTCGGTAGGAGTCTTATTCGAAGACCGCATGACCGCAAACGAACCTGGATACTATCAGCCGGGATATGGTGCCATGTATCCAGGCGATCATCCTTCGTTCGGACATGAGTTCATCGGCTGTGTAGATCCAGATGGCTTCAACTCAGTCGTCTTCGTGGGCACGTTGGAACTTAATGAGGAAGGCAGGCTCGAAGGGGGAGCCATCTACGGCGCCGCCGACTTTACATTGGCGATTGCCTTACCCTCCGGCGCAGACTTCGACACCGATGGCGACGTGGATCAGGTCGATCTATCACTTTGGGAGTTGTAGTTTGGGCCTGGAGCAGTCGCAGACCTCGATGGCGATTCTGATGGAGCCGACTTTATCGCGTGGCAGCGACAATTCACCGGAAGTCAGGTCACTACAGCCTATAACGTGCCGGAGTCGTCCACCTCGGGCACAACAGCTGTCGTGTTGCTTAGCCTGGTGGTTGCGCGTCGCAAACAGCACGCCTGATGAACTGCATCACCCCCGTTTCGTGTTCCAACCTGAGTGAGAGATCCTGGTGTGTGGAATGCGACCTCCTTCAGTTTGAATAGCGGCTCTGTACACGAGGTTGGACAACCCGCTTTCAGTTCATAACTCCACAATCTCGCTGAGGTAAACTACACCTCAGTGCCCAAGCCCAATCCATTCGACGCGTGGGTGACGTCCACCCAAGCGTAAAAAGGCAAGTTGGCAAAACGCCCTCGATTGCCACCCGTGCTGAGGATATTGCCAACTATTGACCTGCACGAGAATTGTCGTTTGACGCGGTTTCGTAGTTTTCCGTACGCAGCTAGCCCAAGGGAAGCACTTGTTACTTGACAAACTCGTTCAGGAACGGAGTGAAACGCGACGCACCTTAGCCCCTTAGAAGGGTGTAGAATTCCTCGAGTGTGGGAGGTACGCCGAGTCCGCCCAACAGCTACTAGGACGCTCAAGCTTCAGAGGCTCGCACCATCGCCGTAATGCCCGCCCTAATTGCATCAGGTAAGTCCGCCCACACTCGGATCACGCTCTCAAGGTCGGGATCATGAGGTCCATCTGCTAGAATGCGCGCTGCGCCTGGCGCTGCGCAATTCTGAAAACCATCACTTTCCCCGGGGTTTATAGGGTCAACAAGCGGAATCATAATCCGCGTGTCGGGCGGTTCGAATCCCTCCATCGCTACTTGCGTCTTCCTGCGCATCCCCTCACCGCGCACCTCTCCTGGCCAGCGGTCCGTCTCATTTGCGCCAGATCGAGTGGCCAAGAATCGTTGCTGAACTCGACTGCAAGAACCTATAAAATAGTCTTTGCTGGTCGGCATGCGACTGTAGCAAGCGAAGTGAAACTGAGTCGTTCGTCAAGTTCCGCTTCGCAAGGGGCGACTATCGCACGCGGTAGCGGTGACTTTTTGCTCTGTGTTTTTGCTCTGTGTTTTTGCTCGGTGCTGAGTTTTGCACGGTGATGGGAGTTTTGCACGGTGCTGACTAACGCAAAGCAAAACCCAGCGACGCTGCGAACTTTGAATTGTCGTAAGTCGCTTGGCGGTAACGAGTACCGACCGCGAGCGAAGCAACATCCGTTTGGGTTTTGCTCACGAAAACATGAAAACCGTGCAAAAGTGCAAAACCTTTTTACCCCAAAGAGGAGGACCTCAGACACGCAGACAATTCCAAGCATTCGCCAGCCGCATCCACCGCTACTTGCTTTCAGGAGGGAGAGCAATTCAAGCTCGTTCGTCAGCCTTCAGGATTCTTCGCGCCGCCGGCGTTTCTTGTCGATCATCGACTTGTACATGCGGCCCGTCTTACGGTCGCGCTCACGGCGTTCTGCCAACGATCTGGAATTATGGGCCTGTTCCGCATTGAGTTTCTGGAAACTCGCGAAGCGCCGCTGATCGAGTTCGCCTGCTTCCAAGGCGGCCATGACGGCGCACCCGGCGTCCCCTTCGTGGCTACAGTTACTGAAGCGGCAGTTCCTAGCGATAACGAGCACGTCTTCGAACAAGTCGGTCAGGCCCTCTTCGCAGGCTGGCAGCTGAAGCTCTCGCACACCCGGGTTATCGATCAAGACGCCTCCGCTTGGCAACAGGTGGAGAGAACGTGCGGTGGTCGTATGACGACCTTTGCCATCTTTTTCTCGAATGCCACCCGTCGCCAGCTGACCTGTACCCAGAGCGTTGGCCAAGGTTGATTTCCCAACACCCGAGCTGCCTAGGAGCACCACCGATTGCCCCGGTCCGCACCAAGACTTCAAGACGTCTGCTTGCTCGCTCTCGCGGGCATCCAAAGTTTCAACGAGCAGTCCGGCATGAAGTTGCTCAGCCTGGTGGCGGAGCTCGGCAGGATTCTCGCAAAGGTCCGCTTTCGTGAGAACCACAACGGGAGTCGCGCCCGCCTGCAAAGTGAGAGCGAGGTAGCGTTCGATCCGAGAGAGATTGAAATCTTCGTTGCACGAAGTCACGATGAAAATCGTATCAAGGTTCGCTGCAATGACCTGGGGTTTGACTTCCTCCCCCGCAGCTTTGCGGAAGAGTAGCGTGTCGCGTTCGAGTCGCCTAATGGCGCGGTGATCCTGCGCATCAAGCAATAGCCAATCGCCGACAGCGATTCCGCAGGCGCCCGCTTCACCAGCCGCTGTTCCACCAGCGCTTTCATCGGCCGCTTGGGCCAACTGCGCAGGAATACTGAACTCGCCAGCTTCTCCCAGCATGAGAATCTGACTTCCATGATGAGCTGACACACGGGCAACGACACCCGTTTCCAGTTCCTCCAGCGACACTTGCTGCTGAAAGAACGGCTTCCATCCAATGTTGCGAAGACTGAAGTTGCTCATTCCGAGGGCCTTTTTTGCGAAAGGGACCTAATCCTTAACGTCTCACTCGACACGTGACGCGAAGCAGAGGTTCGGGGGAAGCCGACTGATCCGATTTCACCAACTATTGAGAATACCTTGAATCGAAATATCAAGGCGAGACAAACAACAGATCCAGGGTTACTTGCAATTTGCGGTTGCTCGCATTCTAATCGCTCTTCGGCAGATGCTTTACGCATCGGTTCAATTACTCCTACTAGAGCAGCGGCGCTCCCTCCGACAGATTCGTGTCGGTCGCCCCTGAACAAAGTAGTTGCTTTTCTATTACGACGCCCGTTCGGTACGGGCACTTATCACCATTTCTTGATTGAAAGTTAGGCATGACAAATTCACCGAGAGTCAAGTGTGCTGTCACATCGTTGGTGTTCCTCCTCAGCGTTAGCGCAGCACTGCAAGTGAGTGGGCAGACACTTTTGCGGCAAGCTCAACAAGCACTGCAAGCTCAGCAAGAGACAGAGTACTACACCATTCAGCCAGACGGCTCGAGGGTGGTGCAATCCAGACCAGCCACCGCACGTCGCGCGGCTGCAATTGACCCGCGTCAGGAGCTGCTCTTCACGATTGAAAGAATACTCAACGACCAGGCATCGTTGGGACAGAATCGAAACAACAACCCAATCATTGCCGATCTTGAACGACTGGTCGCGCAACACACCGTCAAGAAGAACTCGACGGTCACCGTCACCAATCTTGGTCCGGGCACGTTGGAAATCCGAAACAACGATGGCACGTACTCAGATTTGCAGCCACACGCTCGCACCGATGTGGAAGTGGGCACAAACAAGATCCAACTGACTGCCATCTATAGTGACACCTCCATTCGGATGGAGCACCGCCGCAACGGACCAGCCCGCTTTTGGGATGGCGACGACCGCCGTTATACACCCATCGATCCAGACAATCGCATCACGAAATGGCCCCCGCGCACCCATCGCGCTCACCTAACTCACGGCTTTCTCGGTTATCACTTGGAGCAATAGAAACGATCAACCACCTATGCGTAGCTTGGTTGCACCAGCGGCCAAGCTACGCACAGGGCATAGCAACGCGCGGGTGAGATGAATCGCATCGTGGCCGATGACAACCGTAAAATTTCTGAGATGCGAAATCTGGGCCCAGCCTGCGAGGGCGACCTCAATGCGGTCGGCATTCGCACGGCTGATCAGCTCAAGAAACTGGGTGCGGAGGATGCTTTCGTCCAGATGCTCATCGGTCGCAAGAAACAGGGACGGAGCGGCAAGTGTTGCAACGCTGCCTACCTCTACGCTCTCTACGGAGCGATCCACGACATCGACTGGCGTGAGTTACCAGAAGGGAAGAAACAACATTTCAAAACGCTGACTGCTGAGATGCGGGCGTCGGGCCAGTTTGTTTGAAAAGCACAGTTCGCTTGAAGACGGCGCATCAAGACAGCATCCGCCTTAAACGAGAATGTCTTTCACCACGTTGCCATGCACGTCGGTCAGGCGGAAATCTCTG
The DNA here is from genome assembly GCF_007741515.1 of Adhaeretor mobilis. Lineage (GTDB taxonomy): Bacteria > Planctomycetota > Planctomycetia > Pirellulales > Lacipirellulaceae > Adhaeretor > Adhaeretor mobilis. Next base: position 1,120,679 of record NZ_CP036263.1, on the reverse strand, counting down.
CCGGCGTAGCGGTAAGTGAGCTGCTTGTGGTCGAAACCTAACAGATGCAGGATAGTCGCGTGTAGATCGTGGATGTGGACGCGCCCGTCAATCGCCTCGCGACCGTATTCGTCAGTTTCTCCGTAACTCAGTCCGCTGCGCACGCCGCCGCCAGCCATCCACATCGTGTAGCCGAGATTATTGTGGCCGCGTCCGTCAGCCCCTTGGGCAACCGGCGTGCGACCAAATTCGCCACCCCAAATCACGAGCGTGTCTTTAAGCAAGTCGCGCTGCTTCAAATCGGCAAGCAACGCGGCAATGGGTTGATCGACTGCCCCCGATTGCTTCGCGAGCCCATCCTTGAGATTGCGATGCTGGTCCCATCCAGTCTGGCAGACCTCGACAAAGCGCACACCAGCTTCTAGAAAGCGGCGCGCTAGCAAACACTGGCGCCCGAAGGTTGCCGTCTCGCGATTCTCTAGTCCATAGGCGGCTTGCGTGGCGCTTGTCTCGCCAGCAAGGTTCATCACTTCAGGCACAGTATCCTGCATGCGGAACGCCAACTCATAGGATGAGATGACCCCGTCGACCTGGGAATTGGCAAGGTGTTCTTCTTGCGCGCGCTTGGACTGATTCAACTCTTGGATGAAGTCTAGCTGACGACGCTGGGCGAGCTCACTCAGTTGTGGATTCGCAATGTTAGGGACTTGGCTTGTCGGCGCTGCTCCGGCCCCTTGCATGCCGCGCCCTCGAATAGGAGTCCCCTGATAGACCGCCGGCAGGAACGCGCTGCCGTAGTTTTGCGCGCCGCCCTGACCTGAGGGAGGATTCAAGCTGATGAAACCGGGCAAGTTAGCATTCTCTGTACCTAGCCCGTAGAGCGCCCACGAGCCGAGCGAGGGGCGCACGAATCGCGAAGTACCCGTGTGCATTTGCAAGAACGCTTGAGAGTGCGCTGGCACATCGGTGTGCATGCCCCGCAGTAAGCACAGGTCATCAGCATGCTTGGCAACTTCGGGGAAGAGATCGGAAATCCACAATCCCGATTCGCCCCGTTGCCGGAACTTCGCCTGCGGGCCCAGTAGTTTGCCATAGCGGGCACGACCGGTGCCGCCGAAGGTTGTGGAACTGGCTTCCTTGCCATCGTTGGCTTGCAACTTGGGTTTGTAATCGAAAGTATCAACGTGCGAAGGTCCGCCCTGCATGCAAAGAAAGATCACCCGTTTGGCGCGCGGCGCAAAGTGGGGCGCTCGCGCCGCAAGCGGCCCGGCCTCGCGTGCTGCCGCCTGAGTACTTAGCCCGGCAAATGCCAAGTAGCCAAAACCTACCGAGGCGGTTTTGAGCAATTCACGACGGCTCATCATAGCGAGTTGTTGGGCGATATCGTTCATGAGAGTATTCCTGTCGAAAAAGTTCCGTGTCTATCCGTGCCATCCGTGGCTAATAATTGCGCTGCGTTATGCTGTTAGGGGATCTCGCGGAATTCAGCCGTCGCGAATAGCGACTGACAGAACGCGGACCACGCACTCGTTTGGTTGCCTTGTTTGTTTTTGTTGCCTTGCTTGTCTTGATCAATTCGGGAGAACTCTTTCAGAAAGGTTCTCGCAGCTCTGGATTCATCAGCACGGGGCGAGCGGGAAAGCGTCCATTGAAACGCCAAGTCGATCCGCTCACTGGTGGAGCTCGAAACCTCCGCAAGTCGCTCTGCCATTGCTACTGCCTGCTCGATGACCAGCTCGCTGTTCATGAGAAAGAGCGATTGCGAGGGCACAGTCGTCGTTTCTCGTTGACCTGCGACTAGACTCGGATCAGGGAAATCGAAAGCGGCCAGCGATTCATCAAGGCGATCACGAATAATGGGGAGATACACAGCGCGGTACGTGGGTGTTGGTTCGGCCTCGGGCACTGGGAACATCGCGTTCCTATTTCGCTGCATGCGATTGTTGCCCGTGCGACGTGCCATGGCTTTCGCCCGCTGGAGTTGTTTGGCCCGTTGGACAGCGGCATTGTCGAGGGCTCGCACTTGACCGTCGCCAATCTTGGCAACAAAAGAACCCACCGGCCGCTGTAAATCAATCGTGCCGCTTGCTGAGAGAATCGCGTCGCGGATCGCTTCCGCCTCCAGTCGGCGAGCCGGATGCCGCCACACGAACTCGTTGTCGGGGTCGATCTCATGCCCCTCGAAGGACATTGTCGAGTCCAATTGGTAGGCACGACTCAACACGATCTGTCGGACAAGCTCTTTGACACTCCAGCCACTCTCTACGAATTCGATGGCTAGGTGATCGAGCAATTCGGGATGACTTGGTGGCTCGCCCGTTGCGCCAAAATTGTCCGGCGTGGTCACGAGCCCGCGCCCGAACAGGTGCAGCCAAACGCGATTTGCCATGACCCGAGCAGTCAGCGGATTCCTCTCACTGGCAATCCACTCGGCCAACTCACGCCGACCGCTGCCTGTAGAAATCTCAGGATCACTGGATTGTTGGAGAACTTGTAGAAATCCGCGTGGCACGACGTCAGAGGGGCGTTTGAGTTCGCCGCGCACGAATAACGGAATGTCGAGCACATCGCCGTCGCGTACGCCCATGGCAAAGTCTCTTGGAGAGCCATCTTCGTGATAATAGGAAATCTTCTGTCGCACGTTCGCTTGGCGCATCTCGATGCCGATGCGCATCCTGCGCGCATCAGGGCCATTTCCGACGCGTTGGATGGCTTGGTCGAGGTTATCGAGCTGATCGTACAGTTGATCGATCTCTTTGGGAGAAAGCGGCTCACCTGTCGCAGCTTCAACACTCTCAGGCAACTCAACGAGTCCATTCGCCTGGCGAACCTGCCTCCCTCGAACGCCGCCCGAGAGGGTTTCCGTACTCGCAAGAATCCCTGCCAAGGCGTAGTAGTCCGTCTGCGGAATCGGGTCAAATTTGTGATCGTGACAACGCGCACAGGCAACCGTCAGTCCCAACATGCCACGCGAAACGGCATCGAGTTGCTCATCGGCAACATCGAGCACGTATTGCCGAGGATCGCGTTCACTATGGGACTTCGCCCCCAGGGCGAGGAAACCAGTCGCGATGGTTTGCTCTGCCTTCTCGGTATTGTTGGAAGCAGGCAGCAGGTCGCCGGCGATTTGTTCCCGGAGGAATTCATCGAACGGCTTGTCCGCGTTGAAGGCATCGATCACGTAGTCGCGATAGCGCCAAGCAAATGGGTAGAAGATGTTCGCCTCTCGACCGCTCGACTCTCCATATCGCGCCACATCCAACCAGTGCCGGCCCCAACGTTCACCAAAGGCAGGCGAATCCAAGAGGCGATCAACCACTTTTTCAAACGCAATCGGCGTGGAATCGGGATCGCTAAGAAACGCCTCGATTTCCTCGACCGAAGGTGGCAGCCCGGTCAGATCGAAGCTCACGCGACGCAGCAAAGCTCCCCGGGAAGCATCTCCCACAGGCTTGAGCCCTGCTACTTCCATCTTGGCGAGCAGAAAACGATCGATATCCGTGCTCGGCCAGGACTTGTCAGCCACCGACGGCGGCTTAACGCCCTCTGGCAACTGGAACGCCCAGTGCTGTTTGCCTGCCTCGATGTCGATGGTCGACTCGGGGGTTTCTTCAACAGGAACCGGCTCTCCTTCGCGCGGGTCAGGCGCACCCATGGCAACCCAACGCTCGAAATCAGCAATCGTCTGCGACGAGAGTTTGCCGCTCGGTGGCATCTGATCGTAATAGTCGCCCCGCAAGGCTTGAATCAGCGGACTCGCTTCCGCGTCACCGTGGACAACGCCATCTTCGCTGCTCACCACGACTGCCGGCCCGCTTGATCCGCCCAACAAAATCGCATCCCGCGAATCAAGCATCAGACCGGCCCGCAATTGCTTTGCTTCGGAAGAGTGGCACCCGTAGCAACGATCGGCAAGCACGGGGCGAATCTTCGACTCAAAAAACGCTAGCTGTTGCTCAGTGAGCTTCACCGGAGGTTGCTCAGCCTGTGACATTCGTTCGGCTTCAACCTCCGCAGCCTTGATGGTTGGCTGTTTCGCCTTCTGCTTCGTGCTCTTGGGTTTCTGCTGGTTAGTCTTCCCCTGTTTCTTGTTCTTGGGAATGGTAAGTCGCAGCGGGTTGCGGCGCACTGACGTGTCGGGGCCGAATGAGCGCGACCTCCCTGCAGGACTTGCCGACTGCTGGGCCGAGCTGCGCAGCTCCTGCAACTCCTTGCGATCGAGCTGGCCGCTGCCGTCCGCATCGTGCAACTCAAACAAAAACGCAACCGCCTCGGGCCGCCCCTTCAGCCTGGGAATGCGGCTAGCAAATTCCTCAAATTCTTCGAACGAGAGCTGACGGTCTTGATTCCTATCAAACTGCCTGATCCGAGCGGCGTCTTGAGGTGGCTTAGCCGGTGACGGCTCCGCAGCCATTGCGGATTCCAACAGGCAGAATAGGCCGAGGATAATCGCGAGCGGGTAGTGAAATTTCTGCATGGCTTTAGGTGTGCTCAGAGTTTGATAAGACAAGCCTCTATCAGAATACTAAACCCGCGCCGCCCGCGAGAGTTTCGCAACTAAGCGGTTTCGTAACGAAGACCCCGTAAGGCTCGCAGCTTGATGTCTATTCTACGCTAATTTTGCAGTATTTCCCTCGCCAGCAGGCCGTTCCCTGGGGTGGCTATTGAGATAAGCTAGAATTTGACTCCCTAGCACTGAGAAACTTCTAAAACATCGGCCCTGCTTTCCGCCATGACCGCCCCACACCGACCTCGCATCCTGGTGATTAGCCAAGTCTACGTGCCCGATCCGGCTGCCGTCGGGCAATACATGGCTGATGCCTCGCGGGAACTGGTCAAGCGCGGCTACGACGTTCGGGTGCTCACCTCCGGCCGGGGTTATGCCGACCCGTCGCAGAGGTTCCCCGCCCATGAGATAATCGATGGCGTGGAAGTCGTGCGGTTGCCGTTTTCATCCTTTGGAAAGAAGACCATCCTGCACCGTCTGCTTGGGCAAAGCTTGTTCCTTCTGCAAGTCATGTTGCGCGGCTTGTTCACCGGCAGGTTGGCCACGGTGCTCGTAAGTACTTCCCCGCCGATGGCTTCGGTGGCGGCGTTGGTGATCCGCTTCTTCCGACGCGTACCGATGAAGTTTTGGCTCATGGATCTCAACCCCGACCAGGTGGTCGCCTCAGGGAAGTTTGCTGAGGGCAGCCTACCGGTTCGGCTTTTCGACTGGCTGAATCGCCGTCTGCTGGGCGCTTCTTCTGAGATCATCGTTCTCGACCGTTTTATGGCCGAGCGCCTGATTGCCAAGCGCGACGTGCGTGAAAAGATCACGGTGATCCCCCCCTGGCCGATGGAAGACGATCTGCAAGAGGTGCAGCGTGAGGACAACCCGTTCATCGAGAAGCACGGCCTGAGTGACAAGACGGTAGTCATGTACAGCGGCAATCACGCGATTACCTCTCCTGTCGAGACGTTCCTCGCTGCAGCACTGAAGCTCGCCGACCACCCTCGATTGCACTTTATGTTCATCGGCGGCGGGCACGGGAAGGCAGCCGTCGATGCTGCGTTAGCCGAACAACAACCGCCCAACGCGACCACGCTTGCCTACCAGCCACTTTCAGAGATCAAATATTCGCTCTCAGCTGCAGATGTCCACATCGTTTCACTCTCAGACAACATGGTGGGCATCACTCATCCTTGCAAAGTCTATGGTGCTATGACTTTGTCGCGGCCCTTCTTGTTTTTCGGCCCGCAGCCTAGTCACGTGTCTGAGTTGCTAGAGACTGAGCTGCTAGAGACTGAGTTGCTGGAGCAGGCACAAATCGGCTGGCATGTGGCCAATGGCGATGTGGAGGGGGCCGTTGCCGTACTCGAGAAGATTGACAAAATGTCGCGCCAAGAGCTCCGCGAAATGGGCCAAAACGCGGGGCGGCTGATCCACGAAGAATACAGCCGCGAGAAACTCTGCGGAGAATTCTGCGACATCATCGTCCGCGGGCTGCCGGAAGCGTAGAATACCGGACTAGTCTGGATAGGGCGATGTGACGTCCGGCAGTGCACATCGCTGCGGATATTCTTGCCACGCCTCCGTGCCACCCTCGTGAGAACTCGACCATGAAAGCCACTCAAACCGTACTTGCCGCTCTCGTAGCCTGCTCGCTTTTCCCGCTTTCTCAATCATTACTAGCTGCTGCTGAAGCGACCGCTGAGCGACCTGCTGCGAGACCCACGGCTGAGAAAACTGCATCGGTTAGCGAAGAGAAGGAAAAGAAGAAACCGGTCGATCTCAAAGTCGGCGACAAAGCACCCAAATTCTCCGGCCAGACCGATCGGGGGAAGAACTGGAAAAGCGAGGAGCACATCGGCAAGAAGATTCTCGTCGTGTACTTCTATCCCGCCGATATGACCAGCGGCTGCACCAAGCAGGCGTGCAGCTACCGCGATGCAGTCAAGGCGCTGGGCGAAGACGAATCTGCCCTACCGAGGAGAGCTCTTCCGATCGAAGTCATCGGCGTCAGCGGCGACTCGGTCGAAAACCACAAGCACTTCCGCCAAGAACACAAGCTGAACTTTACCCTGCTGGCCGATCCCAAAGGGGAAATCGCCAAGGTCTTTGGCGTGAAGACCGGCAAAGGTGGCAAAGTCAATTGGCAACTCGACGGGCATCCCATCGAGCTCGTACGTGGCGTAACCACCAGCCGCTGGACCTTTGTCATTGGGCCGAACGGGAAGATCGTCTACAAGAACGACAAAGTCGATCCACGCAAAGACGCCGGGCTAGTGATGAAGGCCATTGAATCGCTGAAGACTGAGGAGTGATCGCACAAGATTGTCATTCCGACGAGAGACTCACCGACCGAGTAAGCCGGTCCGCTAGCTAAATCGGTTTGACGATTCACGCACGTTCTACCCGTTCAGTCGTAGGGTACTGCCGAGTGGAGCGAGGCATACCAAGCACCAGTTCACGGTACGCCTCGCTCCACTCTGCGATACCCTACGACTACTGAGGATTGAACACACTTAGTTTTAAACCACAGAGGGCACGGAGGACACGGAGGTAAGAATGGGACGCTGATAAACGCAGATTGAGCGGAAGAACGCAGATTCGATTTCTTCTCGAAGTTAGTCGAGCCAGGGACCAAGCATCTCCTGTGATCGAACTGAACTAAGAAAAATCAATCGTATTGCATCCGCTGAATCTGCGTTTATCCGCGTTCTATAGTTTCTCCGTGTCCTCTGTGGTTCAAATGGAAGCGCCAAACAAGCCAATAACCTAGAAATCATCCGCCCCGACATAAGCATCAATCAGAGCCTGTTCGCCCGCAACGCCCGATTTTGAAAGCCCGTGTTCCATACCCATCACACCCGCAAAACCTTTGCTGTGGATGTGCTTGAAGACGTTGCGGTAGTTGATCTCGCCGGTGCCAGGCTCCTTGCGGCCCGGGTTATCGCCGCATTGGAAGTAAGCGATTTCGCTCCAAGCCAGGTCGATATTCGGAATGAGATTTCCCTCCTGAATCTGCTGATGATAGATATCGAACAGGATCTTGCAGCTAGGGCTATCCACCGCCCGGCAAATCTCGAACGCCTGCGGGATCTTGTTGAGGAATAACCCTGGGTGGTTTGCCCACCAGTTCAAAGGCTCTAGCACCATGACCAGCCCGTGCGGCTCGAGGATCTCGCAGCACTGGCGCAGTAGATCAATGCAATGAGCTGCTTGATAGCCTGGCTCCAGACGGTCGTTTACCTTGTCCGGCACAACAGTCATCCACTTGGCGTTGACACGCTTGGCGACTTCGACGCTGTCCTTCACATCCTGCAACACGCGATCACGCTGCGCTTTGTCTGTGCCTGCGAAGCTGACCACGCTAAAGTCCGCATGCGCCACGAACACGCCCATCGTCATGCCAAGCTGCTCCATCGTCTTGGCGATTCTTTCTTGCAGTTCTACGGGCCGGCCCTTCATGCCGTTGTCTTCCCAAGCGGTAAATCCCTGGTCGGCCGCGAACTTGAGCTGATCGATCAGGTCTTCTGAAGTATTGGCTTTGCCGGCGGAATTGACGAACTGCCCGAAATGGGGAGCGTATTTGAGCTTAAACGTGCGGGGCTTGCCGGCCGTCTCAACTTTCGAGTCTTGAGCCTTCACAAGGCCTGCCACACCAAGAGAGGCAGCAGCTAGGCCAGTGTTTTTGAGGAGTTCACGTCGTTGCATGGGGTAGTCGAGTGGTTAAAGGCGAGGGTCAAGTAGGAGAATCCGTAGCTTAATAGAAAGCACTCCCCCCAACCACTGCTCACTGCCTACTGCCCACTCGCTTCCTAACGTCAAATTCTGATTCCCCGATTGACCCCTGAATGGGTCCCAACTCCCGACAAGCGCCCCCCTGAGGAGGAAGCGCATAAAAAGCCCCTCAGTTGTCACCAACTGAGGGGCTTTGATCGTTAATCTTTACTCACCGTGGTGAGCATCAAACTCTAGCCATTCCGGCGACGCGAGCCGCAGAAGCCGACCAAGCCAAGACCGAACAGCACGAGGCTGGCTGGCTCAGGGACGTCGGTTCCGCCCAATGCACCACTTGCTGCAAACGCAGGAATAAAGGCACCGCTTCTCAGGAAGTTGACTTCGTAAGTTCCAGCACCACCTTGAGCGAGGACCGCTTGGAAAAATACTTCGCCTGGAGAAAGTACGCTGGAGATCAGCTGAGGGGCCTGGAAACCGGTAACTCCCGAGAACAGGATATCGGTATCCGAGGCGGCGACATTTGAGCCACCTTTTACAACTGTTGCAGCACCAAGGAAGCCCGTGTCGTCACTATTCGGGGTGAAGATTGTCGTGCCACCATTTTGGTTAAGTTGGCCGTTAACAATAACTTCGATGGTGTCGTATTCCTCTCCATCGGCATCCACAGAGATATTGAAACGAGCAAGATCGCCGGGTGCTACGTCTTCTACGACGCTAACGATGGGGCCAGCTTGTGCAACTGTGGCAGTAAGGGCGATAGCAGCTGCGAAAGTAAATAGTGTGTTGAGTTTCATAATAGATTCCTCTTTTTGGTAATTAATTAGATAGGTTTCAAAAACGTTGTTGCTGTTGGTCTTTCGACCGTTGAGTAAATTCATTCCGTTGATAAGTGTGCTCTTGGGTTAGTGTTTCCGTTAACCCATATCGTTGATCATTAGCTAAAAGTACCTCTAGATACAGAAAAGCATTATTTGCTTGAGACCTAGCGATCAGGCCAGCAAAACGAATAAAGAGTAGGAGGCACAAAAACTGTTGGCCACCACGAAAACGTAGAACAACGTAAACCGTTGTGAACGTTAATTAATAGAGACTAACCCGGTGGTAATATTTGAGACCACCAAGTTGTACATTTGCATTAGGACAATAAACCTAAGAGTTGCAGTTGTGAGTATCAGCAGCCAATTGTTGGCCTGACAAGTTTTATTATAGGCAGGCTTCTCGACCTTGCAAGCTTTATTTTCTAAAAAACCGAAAACTCTGCCGGAGGAACTATTTATAGGGGAAAACGGCGAACTGACTGATAAGGGGAGCCCTAGGATTTGATAAAGCAACCCTAGATTCGGGTTCCTTAAGCACGGGGTAATCCCAACTCTAGCAAGTACACTCGGATGAGCGACATGTTCAGCCATCCACCAGAAATTGTTGGAATTGAGCAACTGCATCGTGATACGAGCGAAAGGGTCGAAAGCCATAACTGTTCTAGGGAGCGTTGCGTACCGCTGAGGCAAGAGCACCAAGAGTATCGCCTACTGGATTACGCGATCTACCGCGGTTGGGATGCCAAGCTTGCGTACCCCACCATCACGTTTGTGAATCTCCACGCGATGTACCGACTGGGGTCGATACGCTACCCTAAGAAGCTCGTCGATGAGCCGGTCGTGGTGATGCTCGAAACTCCTTCTCGCGCATACCGTCTAAAGCAGTCGCTCTGCCATTGGCGACAACTCGTGTTATTGCTGCTTCGAAGTTTGTGTGGTCGCAGATCGACTCCTTGGACCTGTCAACTTTGCCGAGCTTTCACTGTTCGAGGCCACCACGTTCAGCACTGCCCCTTCACTTCCATCAAGTTGGATATCCCTCAAGTTGGCAAACAAGCTTGTTAAACCAAAAAAGCCCCTCAGTTGTTACCAACTGAGGGGCTTCGATTGTTATACGTTACTCACCGTGGTGAGCTTCAACCTTTAGCCATTGCGACGACGCGAGCCGCAGAAGCCAACTAGGCCAAGACCGAACAGCACGAGGCTGGTTGGCTCAGGAATGCCCAATACGCCACGTTGCGAAAAGTCAGGGATAAAGGAACCACTTCGAAGGAAATTGACTTCAAAGTCTGCTGATCCGCCAGTTGGCAGTACAGCTTGGAAGAAGGGAGTTCCTGGCGCCAAGGCTTCCGAAATGAGCTGTGGAGCTTGAAATCCAACAACTCCTGAGAAGCCTGCGTTATCGTCTTGGGCAGAGACAGCACTAGCACCTATAAAAACCACTCCGGGGCCAAGGAAGGCAGTGTCTTCACTAGGCAGTGCAAAAGCCGTGGTTCCGCCAGCCTGATTTACTTCGCCAGCCACATTAACTTCGATCGTATCGTATTGCTCGCCATTGGCGTCAATAGAGAACGTGAAGCGGTCGTTACCACCTTCCGAAACGTCTTGAGCAACCCCGACGATAGGAGCGGCTGACAAGCTAGAGCTTAGGGCAAAGCAGAATGCGACTGCCATTGCCGATACGGATGTTAATTTCTTCATTAGTCTTTTATCCTTACAGTAAACTTTAGTTGAAAACTTTGGCTGCTTCTACAAGTAATCGCGACTCAGCCACGCTTGCGGCGAACACCGCAAGCAGCAACTGAGCTCATTAGGCAGAGCACGATAGTAGAAGGCTCTGGAACAGCAGCGACGGAGACGGGAGTTTGACTATTTCCGAATCCACCAATTACTGCACTGAAGTCTTCAGCTCCAACGGTACCATTTGCAGCTCCACTGAAGTTTCCACCATCCCAGCCGAAAACACCACCGAAGTTACCGATAACAGCACTGAAGTCAGGGGCGTCGATCGTGCCATTGCGGTTCGAATCACCAAGCAAAAGACCCTTGCTACCACTAACTGATCCATCTTCAAGATCAAGAGTATTCAGGGAATCACCACGAACAACTACTGGGTTAACAGTTGCCGCGACGGCTGCACCACTGTCAAACTCATTGGCAGCAAGTGTAAAGGTCGGACGGGTTGCACCAAAGGTTCCAGAAGCGATTAGCGCTGAGTTATCCCAGGTAGGATTGAGCAACACGTCATTGGCGATATTACCAGCCGAAGCACCGCCAGTACCCACACCAGTAAGAAGCGTGCCAGAAAGTGCGTCGCCTGCTGCTACTTCAGCACCACCGGTGATAGGCTGGAAGCGAAATACGGTATCGCCCGTGTTATCCCAAACTGCGGCGTTGCCAGTGACACTACCGGTGTCAATACCAGTAACGCCCGAAGCACCAGTGATAAGAGCCTGAATACCCGAGACACCATTGGATGCACCCGAATCAGACTGAACTACAAGCTGCCATTCGCCACCATCAGCCGGATTGGCTGGATCGCTGTACCTCAGGTTAAGAGAGGCATCTACAGCTGCCATTGCTGGTGCTGACATTGCAACTACCGCAGCTGCACAAAGTGACAATACTAGTCCACGTTTCATGATCATTTCTCCGATTCCCCGTCTCATAAGGTTGAATAAAACCAAGTGAAAAAGTCTGCGCTTGATAGGGGGGCAATTAAGGTTGAGTGGTCGTTTTTAATTACGTTCTCTTAAAAGTTGCGTTTAGCTAGTTCACCATTCTAAAGCGGCTTGAGAGGCAAATCGAGATTCACAGCGGAATCTGCGATTTGGCTAACCTCGGTTAAGCGAGGAAGCTTGCTGCCCACAGTCTTGCACTCCGTCCTGTTTTTTTGCCGGACCCGAGTTGCGAGACTTAGTTCTCTGGCTGCTCCAAGGTTTCCGTTAAAGAGGAGGTTAATAGCTAATTACGCTAATCACAGCCGCTGCGAACTTTTCGCAGCAGCTCCTCTTACTTTAACAAGCAATTGTCGGCTTGCAACAGTTTTGCGCTCTCGGGGAGTATTTTTTTTCGGGAAAGGCCTGCGGGGGCTGTCCGCAAAGCGTGTTTACCGCTTAGGGTGATTGCACTTACGACGAACCGATAGTCGCAGGGGACCGGGAAAATATCTTCCTGATTGACCTTGCCTCGATCGCCCCTGAATGATCCAGAAGGTGCGGTGTGACCAGGGACAAGGGTTGGTTCGCGAGCTAGCCCTTGCCGGAAACAGGCAGGAAATACAGCAATCTGTCTCGCCCCAAGCGCACAGCCGGCAAAAAGATCGGAAATTGCCTGCCCCGTGCGGCCGCGCCCAGCTCAGGGCGGAAATGAACCTTGCCGGGTAGTTTCGACTCAATAGGCCTATAACAGCCTGCTTTAAGGCCTTAAAAATAGATGAGCCAAGCGACCAGCACTCGCTGGGACCCAACAAACAGACCAATCCAGCGGGAACGGAATCGAAAATGCTCACTGTGAAGCTGCCCGACGGCACTGAGAAACAGTTTGAACCTACAGCCACAGCCTACGATGTGGCCGCCGACATTGGGCCTGGGCTCGCAAAGAGCGCCGTAGCGGCTGTGGTGGATGGCGAGCAACAAGACCTAAAAGCCCCGCTTGGCGGCATAGCGGCGAACTGCGCTGGCGAAGCAGCGAGCGATGAGGCAAGCGTCGAGCTCCGGCTGCTCACCAAACGCGACCCCGAGGCTCTCGCGATCATGCGGCACAGCTGCGCGCATGTGATGGCACAAGCCGTCATGCGATTGTTCGATGGCGTGAGTCTCGCCTTCGGCCCAGTGACTGGCAACGGCTTTTACTACGACTTCAATCTCGACCACGCACTCAGCGAAGAGGACTTCGCAGCCATCGAAGCAGAGATGAAAAAGATCGTGAAGGCGGACGAACCGTTTGAACGCCTATCGCTCTCGCGCGACGAGGCAATCGCTACCTGCAAAGAGATGAACCAAGGATTCAAGGTCGAACACATTGAAACAGGCTTGGCCGAAGAGCAGACGCTTTCTTTCTATCGCCAGGGGGAGTTTCTCGACCTGTGCCGCGGCAAGCATATCCCCAGCACAGGGCATATCGGCAAAGCTTTCAAGCTACTCAGCGTGGCAGGTGCTTACTGGAAGGGCGACAACTCGCGTGAGCAACTGCAGCGTGTGTACGCGACCGCATTCTTCGACAAGAAAGAACTCAAGGCACACCTCACACAATTGGAGGAAGCGAAGAAACGCGACCACCGCGTGCTGGGTAAACAGCTGGAGCTATTCACCATTAGCCAGACGGTCGGATCTGGCTTGATCTTGTGGTTGCCCAAGGGCGCGGCCATTCGGCAGACGCTTGAGGACTACCTCAAGGACGAGCTCCGCCAACGCGATTACGATGCCGTCTACACGCCGAATATTGGCAAGGTAGAGCTGTACCAAATTTCCGGGCATTACCCTTATTACAAGGAGTCGCAGTTCGCGCCGATCGAGATGCACCAGCAGGGTGAAGAGGGCGACAAGTACCTCCTGAAACCCATGAATTGCCCGCATCACATCATGATCTATAAGTCAAAACCACGCAGCTATCGCGACCTACCGGTGAGGCTCGCGGAGTTCGGTACTGTGTATCGCTACGAGCAGTCCGGCGAGCTGAGCGGCATGACACGCGTGCGCGGTTTCACGCAGGACGATGCGCACATCTTCTGCACAGACGAGCAAGTGGCTGAAGAGTTCCGCGGCTGCCTGGAAATGACTCAGAAAGTCTTGAACTCGCTGGGCATGACCAACTATCGCGTACGACTAGGCTTCCGCGATCCAGACAGCAAGAAGTACGTGGGCAGCGAAGAAGTTTGGGATCGGGCCGAAGCGGCCCTCAAAGAAGTGTGCGAGTCGATGGACTTGCCAGACATGGCAATCGAGCCGGGCGAAGCAGCCTTCTACGGACCGAAGGCAGACTTCGTGGTGACCGACTGCATCGGTCGCGAATGGCAACTTGGCACCGTCCAGCTCGATTACAATCTACCAAGCACCGAACGCTTCGGCCTGGAATACACTGGCGCGGATAACCAACCCCATCAGCCGGTAATGATCCATCGTGCACCGCTCGGTTCCATGGAACGCTTCATTGGCGTGTTGATCGAACACTTCGCAGGTGCCTTCCCGTTGTGGCTCGCGCCTGAGCAATTGCGCGTACTGACCGTTAGCGAAAAGAGCGAAGAGTACGGCAAGCAGGTTCAGCAGCAAATGAAGGAAGCTGGCTTCCGCGTGACGGGCGACTATCGCGGCCAGAAGCTGGGCGCGAAAATTCGCGAAGGACAGATCGACCTGATCCCATACATGCTTGTCGTCGGTGAGAAAGACGCAGAGAACGGCACCGTGACGGTGCGAGATCGCATCGAGGGCGACCTGGGCGCGATGCCCGTGGCCGAGGCAATCGCTAAGTTGCAAGCCGAAGTGGCCGACAAAACGGTTCGGCAGGTGGCCGAAGCGGCTCCTGCGGCGCCGGTGGAGCAGGGCGATGGGTACTAGATTATTTCAACCTTGTTCCCACACCTCGTTCCCACGCTCCTGCGTGGGAACGGGATATCGAGCCGCTCCTGCGGCGAAACCGCAAGCGTAGTGGACTACCGACCCGGTAGTTGAGACGCGGGATCGTCTAGCACTTGCGTTACCACGCGGGAGCGTGGGAACGAGATTGCTCCAGGCGAGGAAACGAGGTTGTCAGCCGATTTGCGACCGCTGCTTGACGTAAACCCCCTTCATAACCAATACTTGTGGATCAAACGCTGCTTCCATCGCAGCGCTCCCCCTTTTCCTATTCGGAGGTTTGAGAAATCGATCGTAACCAGCAAAGGATCAATGAATCGATCCGTGTCACGCCACTGCGTGTAATCAGTGACGATGGCGAACAATTGGGCGTTATTACCCGTGACGAAGCGCTAGAGAAAGCGCGTGAGGCAGGGCTTGACCTTGTAGAGGTCGCCCCGCAAGAGAAGCCGCCCGTGTGCCGCATTATGGACTTTGGCAAGTTCAAGTACCAACAGAAGAAGCGGCAGAATAAGGGCCACGTTCACCAAAGCAAGAATAAAGAAATCCGTCTGCGCCCGAAAATCGGCAAGCACGACTTCGAGACCAAGCGCGACCGTGCCCGCAAGTTCCTCGGGGCTCGGGACAAAGTGATTTGCTCAGTGATCTTCCGCGGTCGTGAAAACGCCCACGTCGAAGAGGGCTTCAAACTTGTCCAACGATTGATCGAAGAGCTGGAAGATGTCTCCAAAGTCGAGCAGCCGGCGAAAATGGCCGGCCGAAGAATCGTGATGGTACTTGCTCCGAAGTAGGCGATAGGGAGATAGGAAATAGGTAGTTAGGGGAATAGGGATCTAGCTTCTATCGCCCCTAGCCGCGGATCAACGATCTGCCGGTGCGCTGCCTTCGGGGTATGCCTTTCCTGGAATGCCTACCTGCTGAGCGACTAATCTTGGCGAGAGTACTCCGGCGACCCGTTGGGTCGCGGCTATTCTTGACAATTTCTCTCTCAGCACGCGGCTATTGGCTTCCTCAGAGATTCTGCTAGAATTCGGGGCTACCGATAATCTTGGATTCCCAACTGGGAAGAGCCGAATAGAAAGCAGACCGATGCCAAAGCAAAAGACTCACAAGGGAACCAAGAAGCGGTTTCGCCTGTCCGCCAAGGGCAAGGCCAAGCACCGCCACTCAGGAACCAGTCACCTTGCCACACGGATGAGCACCAAGCGGAAACGCAATCTTCGTGGCACCACCGTGACGACTGACACCAATTCGAAGATAATCGCCGAAGCCCTGGCTGGAAACAGTTATTAGGATTTAGGCTTTAGGGCTCGCACTTGATACGATTATCGAATGCAGACCCTACCTACCTACGGCCTAATCCCCTAAAGCCTCACCACCAACCACGCCGGGTAAGAACTTCTGCATCGTGAGCAGGGACCTGGGCGGGGAAGACATTAAGTAGTAAAGGGTTCGCAACCATGCGTACCACGAAAGGTAGTGCCCGTAATCGGGCGAAGAATCGTCTCTTTAAGAAGACCAAGGGTTATCGCGGCGGCCGAGGCAAGTTGCTCCGCACGGCGAAAGAAACCCTCGTCAAGGCAGAAGCCTATGCGTTCCGCGATCGTCGCGTACGCAAGCGTGAGTTCCGCAAGCTGTGGATCATCCGCATCAATGCAGCCGCTCGCGAGCGCGGCATGCGTTACGGCCAGCTAATCCACGGCTTGAAAAAGGCTGAGATCGAGTTGGATCGCAAAACGCTTTCCGAAATGGCCATCAACGACCCAGCCGGGTTCGACGCGGTCCTCGAAAAGGCTCGTGCGGCACTGTCGGCGTAACTCTGACGCTGAGCCTTATCGAGAACTCGAAGCGGGGCCTCCGACCTCAGGCTTCGGGGCTCTTCGTTTTACCGTGAGAGCCCTGAAGCCTGAGGTCCGAAGTCTGAAGCCTTTCGTTAGTGGCTAGGATCCCAAATTGACTGATCGCAATGGCACTTTCTGATTTCGTTGCTGAACTCGATGCGCTGGTCGAAGGTGCGAAAGCTGCCTTCGCCTCGGCTGCGGATGCCGATGCGCTCGAAGCGGCCCGTGTAGAGTACGTCGGTGCCAAAGCGGGCAAACTGAAAGCCGCCCAAAAGGGTATGGGCAGCGTCGATAAGGGCGACAAGCCGGCCGCGGGCAAGAAGTTCAACGAAGTCAAAGGACTTGTCGAAGCAGCCTTTGCTGCAGCGCAGGAACGCCTAGCGGGCTCAGCCACGAAGGGCGAACAAGAAGCCTTCGATGCCACCGAGCCGGGCGACCCGCTACGCCTTGGCCGCTTGCACCCGATCACACAGACCATCGCCGAGATGCGCGACATCATGGGCCGACTTGGCTTCACGGCCGTGGAAGGGCCCGAGATCGAGGACGATTGGCACAACTTCGTCGCCCTAAACATTCCTGAGACGCATCCGGCGCGTGACCCGTTGGATAACTTTTATCTATCCACCGCTAGCGGCTTAGCAGCCGGAGATTCTGACGACAACGCACTCTTATTGCGTAGCCAAACAAGCACCGTACAAATCCGCGTGATGGAGGACTGTATTGCTGGTGTCGCCTCCGGCGATGGGCCTCCGCCAGTGCGAATCATTTCTCTGGGCCGCGTCTATCGTCCCGACACGGCCGACGCGACGCATTACCCAATGTTCCATCAGATTGAAGGCTTGCTGATCGACAAGGGTGTCACAATGGCCGATCTGAAGAGCGTGCTGCGGCTGTTCTGCCAGAGCTTTTATCAAATGGGAGAAGGGCAAGGCAGCGAGGACATTCATGTGCGCTTCCGCCCCTCATTCTTCCCGTTTACCGAACCGAGCGTTGAGGTCGATATCAACTGGCAAGGCGGCTGGATGGAAATTGGCGGCGCGGGAATGGTCGATCCCAACGTGCTGCGAGCCGTGGGCTACGACCCTGAAGAAGTCACCGGCTTCGCATTCGGCCTGGGCGTGGAACGCATCGCCATGCGACGGCACAACATTACCGACATCCGCGCGCTTTACGAAAACGACGTGCGGTTTCTAGAGCAGTTCTGACTTAACAGCGGAGATCCGGGAGGGCAAGAAGGTAATAGTGATTAGGGAATAGGTACAACAGTCGCTTGTGTTTCCTAACACCCTATATCCTATTTCCCTAATCCCTACTCAACTCCGTGTCCTCCGTGCCTCTGTGGTTCAAGACCAATGATCGTCTCACTCGACTGGCTGAAAGAATACGTTGAGCTCCCCAAGGATCTCGATGAGTTGACCCTCAAGCTCACCCTCACTGGGTTGAACCTTGAGGGCGTAGAGCAAGTCGGTAGCGATACCGGCGTCGATCTGGAAGTCACCAGCAACCGACCCGATTGCTTGGGGCACATTGGCGTTGCGCGGGAAGTCGCCGTGATTTGGGATCGCGAGCTAAAGGTAGAGGAACCTCAACCTAAGCCAACAGGGCAGGGCGGTCTTGGCCAACTCGAAGTCGAGTGCCCCCAACTCTGCCCCCGCTACACCGCCCGTCTCATCCGCGGCGTGAAAGTCGGACCCAGTCCCGAGTGGCTTGCCAACCGCCTCCGCACGCTTGGCATTGCTGTGATCAACAACGTGGTGGACATCACCAATTACGTGCTCTTCGAGTGCGGCCAGCCGTTGCATGCTTTCGATGTTAATAAACTATCGGGGGCAAAGCTCGCTGACAAAAAGATCGTCGTTCGGGAATCAACCAAGGGCGAGAAGTTCACGGCCATCGATCACAAAGAATATGAATTGGCCGAGGGAACTTGCGTGATCGCGGACGGCGAAAAGGCCGTCGCGCTGGCTGGCGTCATGGGTGGGGCTGATACGGAAGTGTCTGAGGCAACGGTCGACGTGCTCATCGAAGCGGCTGACTTCGCACCCCTCTCGGTACGTAACACCGCGCGCCGCCATCATTTGCACAGTCCTTCGTCCTACCGTTTCGAGCGGGGCGTCGACCCGTTGGGCATCGATTGGGCTAGTCGCCGTGCCTGCGAATTGATTCTCGAACTGGCTGGCGGCGAGCTTTGCGAGACAATCGCCGACAGCGGCGAAACCTACGAGAAGCCCGAACCCGTCAAGCTTCGCTTCGAGCAAATCAAGCGTGTTCTCGGCATTGCCGTCCCCGTGGAGCAGGTACAGAAGATTCTCACCGACCTCGGCTGCGAAGAAACGCACATCTGCGATCACTGCATCAAGGTGATCGCCCCCAGTTGGCGAGCAGACCTTACGCGAGAGATTGATCTGATCGAGGAAGTCGCTCGCATCTTTGGGTACGAGCAAATCCCAGAAGACGCCGGAGTGCGCATGGTCGCCTCGCAGCGCACCCAGCAAGATCGCGTGCAAGATCGCATCCGCATGACCCTCGTCGCAGCTGGTTTCTACGAAGCCATGACCTTGAGCGCCGTGGACGAAACGACGATCGATGCGATTCAACCGTGGTCGCAGGCCGAGCCGCTGCGAGTTTCCACTCCCGTACTACGCCGGGCGGACTGCCTGCGACAAACACTTGTGCCGAGTCTACTCGCTTCTCGGCTGCACAACGAAAAGGCATCGAACCCAACCATCGAATTGTTCGAGATTGCCAACGTATACTTGCCTCAATCGGGCGAACTGCCTCAACAGAAACGTCTGCTCGCCATCACCTCAGGCGGTGGCTACCTGGAGCTCAAAGGAGTCGTCGAGGCCGTGGTCGGAGCAGCGACCCGGAACGCCCACCTAGAAGTCACCCCAGCAGACTTTGAGCTACTCGACTCACAACGAAGCGGCTTATTACAACTCGACGGCAAGCCGCTGGGTTACGTTGGCGAGCTGAGCGACGCCGGGCTCGAGCGATCCGAGTTGCGCCACGGCTGCTCCGTAGCAGAGATCGATGTCGATCTGCTGATCGAAGCCGCTCAGCTGGTCGTCACTGCCGAGCCACTTTCCCCTTATCCGGCAGTATCACGCGATTTGAACATCGTCGTTGACGAGTCGGTCTGCTGGGCAGACGTAGAGCGTTTGACCGCAACCGCTGGTGGAGAGCTGCTGGAGGCCATCGAGTACCAGGAAACCTACCGCGACCCCAAACGCTTGGAGGCGGGCAAGAAAAGCCTACTTTTCAGCGTGCAACTCCGTTCGGACTCGGCCACCCTCACAAGCGAACAGGCAGACGCGGTGCGAGATAGCATTGTGGCGGCTCTGAAAAAAGAGGTGGGCGGCGAGCTACGGGCCTAGTTCAGCACGGGAATTTCCACAGAATAGCCGGACCGCTTCCACCCCCCTCCGCAGAGGGTGTTTCTTTGTTCTCACCTGGGTAGAATGGGGACCTTGCAGGCCCACCCAACAGGACCCACCTCAACTGAACCTGCTCAGTAGCGTGCCCGGAAATTCCGACCCTCCGCGGCCCATCTCCACTTACGATTTTCCTTTACCAAGTAAGGTACCAACGAGTCTCAATCTGCATTCGAGACTCTACAACGTACTCACCGCCATGAATCTATCCGTTCAATTGTTTCCCTTACGCTACCTAACCTCGTTGCTCATTGCGACTAGTGCCTTGGCATCCTCATTGCCCGAGAACTCCCACGGCCAAATATTGCGCCGCCGGGCCATTGCCGTCAGTGTGGGGCAGCCCGTGGTTGTCGGCGGGGCGATCGTGCAACCACCTGTGCTAGCTCGGCGGCCGTTCTTGCCAAGGCTCCGTTACCTTGCGCCGCTTGAAGCGGTGCCACCGCGTGTCGTACTCAGGCCGTTCGGGCAGCAGCGGCGAGACCCAAGCGAGCCCCAACTTCAGCCACGGCCAGCGGGTAGTCCGCAAATCGGAGCAAACGAAGTCCCCGCCGGCAAGCCACGCCAATTCAAAAACACGCGTCCCCCCACGCCAGCCGGAGAGCCCGAATTAGCCGAAGCACAGGTGGCCTACCCCACGCCTGCCGAGATCGCCACTTACGAGAATGCCGCATTACTCAATACACTCCAAGCAGCGTCAGTAAATCTGATGGAAGAGCTCGAAGAGTTTTCCACCGGCGAAGGCTGGCAGCAGTACCTTCAACTCTCCGACGACGCCCTCCCACCGGCCGTCGATGGGAACGTGCAACTCGGCATGCGTGCGCTTCAGACCACGCTCACTCGCATGGACAGCGTCGCCCGCGATCAGCATTACGTGAAGATTTCCAGCCTGCCAAGCTTCCTGGTCATGCACGCGGCACTTAGTGAAACCGTCGAACGCTTCGCAGCGAGGTCGCCTCAGCCAGCCGTGCCCGAGTTGGCTGAACCTCAGCTGGCAGCTGAGGAGTCGCAAGTCGTTCCCACTCGCCCGACACCCCAACCAGCGCTGCAAACTTCTGGAGCACCAGCCGGGTCGATCCTCGGGACCCCTGCCAATGAATTAGCTCCTACAGAAGCGGCTTCAAAACCAGTCGTGAGTGAAGAAATACCGGCTCCCGCTCCCAATCCGGCGGCAGTAACCGGCCCGCGCGAGCACTCGGTTCTCAAAAAAATCATCCGCGAGTGAGTGGTGCCGGCTCAGTTGCCAATCGACGAGAAGTTGTCGAAGTTGAACTGCCCGAACGCGAATTGTGGAAACGCTGCGTACAGCCCGCGGGTGAAGACTTGCTCGATAAACTCGTTGGTCGCCCTCACGGGTGACTTGGGCACGACAACTACGTCGGAGTCGTTGATCCAAATCTCATCAGCTGGCGTAGGACGGCGTCCATAGAGGGCCCCCTTCACGTCGAGCATCGTCGCCATGAGCCGCCAGTCGTCGCCGCGGCGGAAGACGACCACTTGGCGAAGATTCGCACCTGGGTTCCAACCACCGGCCAAGGCGATGGCTCCCATGAGTGTCGTGGGCGAATCGAGCGTAAAGCGACCTGGTTGGGCCACTTCGCCCAGCACGAATACGAAGCGTGGTGCTCGTTCTCTAAGAATGGGTGTCACAGCGACGCCGGGGATTGTGGAAGCATACCGAGCGTCGATCTCCCACTTGAGTTCTTCAATCGTCAGGCCCTGAGCACACACTGCGCCGAGGCCAGGTAAATATATCTTGCCATCGGGATTAACCTGAACTGGCAATTGCAGGCCGCCCGTACCTTGGCGAGCATCGACTGCCGCAATGAGATCTTGCAAACGGGTGTTTACTTCTAGTGGTGTTACCGTGATGGCAGGGACCTTGTAGTACGTCTTGTACTTCTCCTCGAGTAGCAAACGCAACCCGTCGACGGTCATGCCGGCAGCACGTACTTGGCCCAACAGTGGCAGGCTAATCGTTCCGTCGGGCTGAACACCCAACTCGCGGCGGATGTTGTCTTCCGAATTGTCGCTACCGTTCCCGGCAGACGAACCGGTATCGCCGGTAAGCGACTCGATGCGGATTTTATCTCCGACTTGCAACTCGTACGGGAAACCGGTGACTTGGCGTGTGAGACGAAACACGAAGTCGATTTGGTCGTCCACGCGTAACCGATAGGCCGATACATGAGCGGAGCGCGCGTGGCCGACGTACTCGCCTTGTGCGTAGGCTTGCCAATCGATGCTGCCGCGGGCTTCCCACCCGACTTCACCCTGGCCACAACCCGACAGACTATCGACACCCCAGATAGGGTGCGGTGCCGCAGGGCCAAGCGATTGACATAGTTTTATCTCATTCCAGTTCACCACGCCTGATGGTGTCTTGCTGCGTGCCTTCTCCTGCGCCCCCCAAGCGGCCACTAGCTTGCGCGGCAACTCTAGTGACTTTGTGCTTGTAGCCTGTAAGGTCATAGAACCGGTGCCGATCCTCTCGCTAGTCGTCGTGGATTCCTCAGCCAGCATTCGACCACCGAAGTAGGCAAGGATCGCTAACGCAACGAGCGAAAAACTAATGCGAGCGGTGCGAGATGTGTTCTTCATGGCGAGTATTTGCTTGGTGGTTGGCTTCGCTAGATGGTTTGCTTGAAATGCTCCCCGAGGGAGCGATCCTTATTACGCAAGCTAGTAGTTTCTCTGTGGCATATTGAATCTGTGCCCACTCTGTCCCGATGTCATGGGCTGTCCTGGTGGGATAGGTCGCTGGGCGACGTTAGCGGACGGCTGCCGGGCGTTCATCATGGGGCGCGATTGCCCCGGTACTCCGGCGGGCTGTCGGCCCAGGACGGCAAACGACTCAGGTGTTACCCAAGCCACGCCGTTAGTGGTTCCGCTGGCCCGCTCTAGGTCGCGAGCGCGAGCGCGAGTTGCGGCAGCCAATTGTGTGTTGCCAAGTTCCTTTTGCACGCGGGCCAAGTTCCGCAGTACAGTCGGGTGAGGTTGTTGCTGCACGACTTGGTCGAGCAGCAGGCTAGCTTCCTGGTAGTGCCCTGCTTCGGCCATCAGAACGCCCAACTCGTGAGCGGCTAGGTGGTTTCCGTCGTGAGCCATCAAAGCCGCCTGCTGGAATGCATAGGCGTGGCGTTGGGCGAGCGGGTTCTGCTCTGGCTCTAACTTGCCGAGCTGACTGTGCAATTTGCCCAAGGCGTGCAGCGCCATCGATCCGGCCGGTTCGCCGGCAACCGAGCCGCCCAACTTGTACTGAGCGTACCGGAAGTAGCGATCCATAACCTGCTGGGGCAGCAGCGATGTTTTCTTCAAATCAATATCCAAAGGCGTCCGATGCCCAGAAGCAACGACGTCTACAGGAACTTCCGCATCTAACTCGGCACCTTGCGGGGTAAAATCTTCCGCCTCCTCAAGTGCGCGAAGTCCTGCGGCCAGCGCGATCGTGCGCCGCGGCTTGCCGTGTTTGCTATCCTTCGCCTGCGAGATCATTTGCAATACGCCGATAAACTCCGACTTGGCTGCATAGTAAGCACCTTTTCCGGCCAGCTTGTAACCGCGACGAATCTTCGCAATCGCCCGCTCGTTCACCTTGGCACCCGTCATTACGCCGGTAGTAATCGCAGAAGGCGCCTCGACAATCTCTTGCTCCTCCAGAGCCTCTTCCTGCTCTGAGGCGAGATCTCCCATAGGCGTTGGCACCAATGCAAGACGCTGCTCTTCAGCTGACTCTTCTCGAGCAAAAACCGGTGGCGTGATGTCTTCGCTAACAAATGCTTTGAATTCTTCGTCTTCTGTCCCATTCATTGCAATTTCTTCCGATTCCGATTCATCGGTCGATTCACTGAAGGACCATTCTTGATCTGAAGATTCGGCATTCGAATCAAAGTTCCAAGTGTCTTCAGCGGCAATTCCCCGATCCGCGAGCACTTGCTCTGCACCCTCGTGATCAGCGCTCGGCCCTTCCATGACTATCGAAGCAGTGCTGCTTTCCACAGGGGGCTCGTTGCTCACAATCTCCATGGGTATGGGCGGCAACAGCATGATGGCAATCGTCGAGTCGATCGTCTCCGAAACCGCACTGTCCGATACGTTGAGCTTACCGACTCGGCTTTCGTTGTAGGCATCGCTCTCCACAATGGGACCGCCGGCAAGAATCTCGTTGGCCGCGGGCTCTTTCAATGCCGGTACCACGGACTCAACTTGCTCGGGCGGAGTCTCAAGGGTATATGTTGGGACGTAGGACAATGCTGGCTGATAGCTCCCAACCGGCGGCAACAACTGCAGCTCGGGACCTTGAGGAGACTCGAATTCCCAGTACTTCTCACCACTGATCATCGCAACCCGGCGCACATGGGGCTGCAGCGGAGCCTCCGCTGAGCTTGGCTCTGTAGGATCTGCTTGGTCGGTTGTAGGTCCCGCGAAGTAGTAATCTTCAGGCGACTGCATGGGCTGATACGGATTCTCACCGCAGCCGACACTCGTACACAACACGAGCGCTGTACTCACCGTGACTAGCTTTCGTCGCGCGGCACCCAGTATCCGGCAAGCGGTACCCAGCCTGCGGCAAGGCAGTGCAAAAAGCTCTCGAAGTTGGAGCCGACCTGCGAACAGGCGGTCTTTCATGAGCCGGGCAAAGATCATAGTGAGTAACTTTCTCAGTCGAATCGTCAGGATTGGTACCGCTAGCACGGACCGGCGTGAGTCGTAGAACCTGTATCAACTGATTCGACCGTCGCGGACTGTCGAGCGCAGCAAAACCGCTACCAACGGAGCAAGGCAACCAGCATCCGCCGGAACAAGCGGTACAAATTGCCTCATGCGATGCCAGCAGGCATCACAATCGTTACAGTTTGCCATGCTCAGCGATGCAGCAAGATCATTGCAACTAGAAGAGTCTTCGCTGAAATCCGTCGTGCGCGAGATGCGCATCGTGCCCAAGCTCACAGAGATGTGCCACGAACTCCTTGAGTCGCGGCCCATGAAGGCAGTAAACCTGCCGTGGATTCACACGCTCCACCAACTCTAACAGCTCGGTGAAGTCGGCATGGTCCGAAAGTGGCAACACATGATCGACTTCCCAGCGCCCTGCAGAGCGCTCGTCCATGGCCCAGCCGGTGACTGCGATACTCACCGGTCGCGCTATACCCGCCAGGCGGTAGCCAGCAGAACGTTTGGGCAACGTCACGACGGCACGACCTTCCAGCAACTCCGAGTCGAAGCACTGAACTGCCCCCAGATCAACTCCGCACTGCTGGTACACCTGGCTCACGGCGAAAATGGCCGGGTGTTGCAGCACGGCAACGCCACAGCTGGTGAGAATCCGCGTCACCTCTTGCGCTTTGCCCAGCTCGTAGGCATGAACCACGGGGGTTTGTCCGCGATCGATTGTCGCTTTCACTAGCAGAATCAGCTCTTCAATCGTTTGCTCGCGCGGCGGAAGTGCAAAGCGAGGATCCCCAAAAGTGCATTCGGTCAGCAGCACATCCGCAGTGGGCGGGTCAGCTTTTTTGGCAGTTGCCGAGTTGCCCAACTTGAAGTCGCCCGTGTAAAGCAGCGATTGCTCGCCCTCGGGAGTCTTGAGCCCCTCAACCAGCAGCATGGCCGAGCCCAAACAGTGCCCCGCCGGGTGTGTCGTGAGTCGCACATCGCCGAAATCATAAGGCTTTCCCCAGGGGAGCTCTACGACCGTGCGACCACTCCCGAGGCGATGCCGATAGAGCATCCCAGTTTCTGGTGTGCAGTACGCACGCGTGTGCCGCGCCATGTGATCGTGATGCGCATGCGAAATAAACCCATGAGGCTGCTGCCGCTGTACATCAATCGCCAGTCGAGGACGCGACAAAAACAGCCCTCGATCCCAGTGGAACATTCTCGGCACCTTATTTGGTTGATCAACGGTTTGCACCTACTTCACACCTAATCACCTACCATCAGTAGAGAGGTGCTGGTTGTTGGGCGCTAGGCGCTAGTTCTTGTGTGGCAAACGAGAACCAGCGCCTAGCGCCCAACAACTAGCGCCTACCTAACTTCCCACTCGGTGGTATCTGGCTGCTCGGCGTCTTCCGAATTTACTTCCTTGATCGCCATCCACAAGCTGATTTTCAACTGAATGATTCCGGCAACGACCAACACCAGCAGAAACCACCAAGCTCGGTTCATCGCAGCCTCGGCAAGGCCAGCCTTAGAACCGGAACTCGTCACCAGCGAAGACGCTTGGTGAATGCCGAACAAGATGAGCAACGTTTTAAACTCCGTCGGCCCGAAATGAGCTAGGGTGAACTGCCCCACCATCTTCGCTTTGATGCTCGTAAGCACAGCCATGGCATAGATGACTGTGATCCCCGCTGCCGCGAACCAGGGTTCGCCACTGCAATACGCCAATCCCGCAGTCCAGTAGCTAAAGGAAAGCGGATCGACGAAGTGGTCGAGCAGTTCTCCGCCATTGCGACATTGACCGGTTGCGCGAGCGTGCGTGCCATCGAGCACGTCGCAGATATGGTTCCCCGCGACACCCAGCGCAGCAAGCAGACCGCCCCACCAATGACTTCCGCTGAGGGCGAATCCAATCGCTCCGAAAATGGCCAGAATGTGCCCCGTGAGCACGATCCCCTCTGGGGGAAACGAAGCGGGAATGTCCAATCGGCGGTAGAGGCCCTTGAGCGGGCCGGTAAGCCAAGGATCGAGCAGACTATGCGAAATCCGCTGCGCCGCCGGCTTCGATTCTCTGGCGAGGCTGTTCTCCTGGGTTGGTTGAGTCATGTCGTAACACTGCGATGAGGAACGGGTCGTAGCGGATGTGAGTATTTCCCACATCCTAAGAAATCTCGATCTCCCGCAATATCCCAGTCTTGCCAGCTATACTTATACTACCCCATCATTAGAAAACGCCACTCAAAAGAACGCTCCGCACGGATACCGCCCTATTGGCCGGCTAATTTGCGAGGGCCAATTACTTTTCGTAAGCACCATGACCAGCCCGTCTTTGAATCCCCTCGCATCCCTGCTCACCCGTTGTGCTATCTGCACGATTTGTGGATTGATGATGCTGATAGGTGACGTGAGCGCCCACGATCCGGTCGCTGAGGGGACCGTTACTCAAGGCCAGTCGATTAGGGGCCGGTTGGGTACCGGCGAGTCGTTGCTCTTTGAGCCAGTACGTAAGACTTCTCAAGAACAAGTACCTGAGAAGCCCCGCATCCGCAACTTGATCCTGCTCATCGGCGACGGCATGGGTCCTCAACAGGTGGGTCTGCTCACACAGTACGCCCATCATGGAAAGCACTCCCCTTACGAGGATCGTCAAGCCGCTATCGAGCGACTCATGAACGAGGGGGTCGCAGGAATCATGCGGACTGAACCACACAACATGCTTGTGGTCGACTCCGCTGCCTCGGCTACACAGATTGCCACAGGACAGTACGCTGGCTCAGAAATGATCGGCGCGAACTACCAAGGCGACTCCGCAAAAACCGTTCTTGAATATGCGAAGGAGAGTGGACGCTCCACGGGGTTGGTCAGCGATACGCGCATCACCCACGCCACGCCCGCTTCGTTCGCCGCCCACCAACGGCATCGTTCGATGGAGAACGAGATCGCCGGAGACATGCTTGAGACGCAGCCCGACGTGATGCTTAGCGGCGGCTTGCGACACTGGGTGCCGGCCGCGGCAGCAAAGAAGGAGAGCGTCACCTACGAGGCGCTTCGCCAATTAATCGGCGACGCGTATCCAATCACCACCAAACGCACCGACAACCGTAATTTGTTGCTGGAAGCACGTGACTATTACCAATTGGCTTTCGACCGCTACGCGCTCGCTCGCATCGAAGAAATGCCCGTGCTAGGCCTCTTTTCAGACACTGCCATGTTGGATGCGCTCGCCGAAAAGGCCGCCGACAACGCTGGCACACGCAATCAGCCCACGCTCGTAGAGATGTCCAAGAAGGCCATCGAACTGCTGGACCAAAATCCCGCAGGCTTCTTCCTGATGATCGAAGGGGGCCAAATCGACTGGACAGGACACAACAACGACGCCGGTGCCATGCTGCACGAGTTGCTTCGCTTCGACGCGGTGGTTGCTGCCGTGATGGAGTGGGCCAAGGATCGCGACGACACGGTGATTGTTGTCACTGCCGATCACGAGACGGGCTCGTTCGGGTTTAGCTACTCGGGCAGTTCGATCCCCAAAGCACGGCAGCTCGCGGGCAATGTATTTAATAACGAAAAGTTTGAACCCAACTTCAACTTCGCCCGTCAGCGCACGCTGGAATCTCTCTACGGGCAAAAGCAGAGCTATTACACGATCTTGGAAACATTCGACGCCCTGCCTGCCAAAGAGCAAACGGCCGAGAGCCTCATGGAGCTGGTCAACAGTGCCATGCCGCTGAATATCGATCTCGACGAAGCCGTCCAAGTGCTCACGCGCAGCCGTAACAAGATGTACCAAGAGGGCCATCCTTTCTTGGGCACCAAAACGCTACCCAACATCCGCGACTTCAACTCATTCTACGTTTACGGCGAAAACCTCCGCATGAACTTGCTAGGTCGCCTGCTAGCCGAAGAGCAAAACGTTGTCTGGGGCACCGGCACCCACACCAGTACGCCAGTTACGCTAGGCGCCTGGGGACCCGAGGCCGCCACAAAGCCCTTCTCCGGGATTCATCACTCGACCGACATTGGGCAACGGATGATTGAGCTGATGCAGCAGTAGAGGCTGTCGCCTTCACGAGTGTTAGCCCGCAGCGTCCCGCTGCCGTGTGAAGAGTGAGTGCCACCTGCCTACGCGAGTGCCGCCAGAAAAACTTGCCCCCGAGCCTACGCCAACGGCGTTCCGTCTCACAGCCCAGGGTTGTCGCGGTATCAGCCGCGACTACCCTGGGAAAATGGTAAGATACGCCAACCTCTTCCGCAGGGGTTACGTCCATGCCTCAATCGCTCGCGAACGTTGCAATTCACTTGGTCTTCTCAACCAAAGACCGCCAACCGATTCTCGCCGATGGCCTAATCGCGGCAACCGTACTACGCCACGGACTACGACTCATGACACACATTGTCGCCCACTTCAAGCCAACCGGCGTGATGCTGGCGAACCCGTGGGATGGCGTATCGGAATAGTTTTTGTGGCTGTGGCCCAAGTGCGGCGAAGCAAGCAGGGGCCGAGTGCCAGTGCGGGTTAAAGCTATACACGGTTGGACAAGGCTGCAGCGGCACTGGGCTATTGCACAGTGGCCAAACAGCTAGCACGCCTTGCAGTTACACCAGAAGCGACCTATCTCGTCTTTTTGATTTAGTGCTATCATCGCAAACACTGCTGAAGTATCAACAATCATGAGCTGGAAAAGTCATGTTTTCGTTTCGCACAATCGTGTTCGCGATTTGTCTCTCAGGGGTTCTTCATGCTCCGTTGTTGGCCGAGTTCACCACTGTCTACAACCTGCCTGATGACTCGTTTCCATCACCCATCTCTTCTGATACGCAGATCAACGTGTATGAGGGGGCTACTCTCCCCTACCAACTGAGATTCCCTCACCCTTGGAGAACGCTAACGATTGTCGAACTCAACATCTATGGAGGTACCGCAAGTCGCTACCTGGAAGTATACCGGGAAGGAACAGTCAATTTATACGGCAGTAATATGCCGATAGCACTCGAAGCTAATGATGCAGCAATCGTTAATATTCGCGGAGGTATTCTGGATCATGGAATAAAAGCGGAACATGGAAGCCAGGTTCATTTCGTTGGAGGAGACTTCCAGCTTAATGGAATCCCACTCACCGACCTGAACGGAGTTGGGGACCAAACTCAAGTTACGTTTGATAGTAACTCGATGCTCACAGGCGTACTCGCTAATGGCACTCCCTTCTCACTACTTGGCGAGTGGGATGAATTCGACGCGGGGACACTCAGTTTCGAGCTTGCTCCGCTACCCCCGATAGGCCCCGCTTTGCAATATGCATCCACCGATCCCCATATCTATCGACTCAGAGAGGGCCAGACTCTGATCGTCGATGACGAACTTGGACGAGTACAAGCCGGGCATGGGAGCGTCACCCGTGTCACGGAAAACGTAAGCCTAGACCTCGAAGCGATTGGTGCCGAGGTCGATCTACGTGCCGGCGAACTCACAGGGCGAGCTATTGCAGGAAGTACGGTCAACATCGACGGAGGCACGCTGACGGATTCCTTCGACGTCCACAGCTCGAGTACCGTAAACCTACACTCAGGGGAAATTCATGGGGGTTCCTACAGCGGGAGAACTTTCTACAAGGGCAGTGCATTGAACCTATACGGCGGAATCGTACGTGGTCGGCTTCGTGCCTACGGTACTGTGATCAACGGTTCCGGTGGCCGTATTCAAAGTAGCTTGCAGATTTATGAGAACAGCGTAGCTAATATCGGAGGCACAGGTGCGGAGTACAACGGTGTATGGGCCGACGCTAGTACCGTGAATCTCTCCGCAGGAGTTCTATCTGCTCTAACTCTCTCTAACGGTTCGCAGCTCAATCTTTCTGGCGGCCAGATCCGCGAAACACTGGTAGCAACTTCTGGGAACGAAGTCACGCTTGTCGGTGGCGAGTTCGTCCTCAATGGACAACTTGTTCAAGGGCTAGACTCACTCGGCGACACCGTCCTTGTCGATGTACCAGACGGCGCCGCGCTTAGTGGCTTTCTCTCAGACGGAAGCCCTTTCTCGTTTTCTCATTCTGATTTCTATCAGTCTGGGTCAGTATCAGCGAGGGAGAGCCTAGCAGGAGCGAGGGTGATCCTCCAACGCAGCCAACTCCCAGTGATCGAATCTGCGCGTCTCTTGGCATCTATGGATACGATTCCCAAGGGGTTGCGAAGCGGCCAAACTTTGACCGTGGATGCAGGGGCAGAAATTGGCGATTACTTCGGTGCCGGTCAAGGCAGCGATGTTTCCGTTGAAACGGGTGGCGTGATCGGAAGAGTATTCGAAGCCGCAGGGGCGCGAGTCCACGTGAATGGCGGGACCATCTCATCTGGTTTTGATATTTCCAACGGCTCGGTAGTCGACGTGACCACGGGCGAGCTTGGAGGTGCCATCGATATCTTCGCTGGTGGAGAGTTGAACGTACTCGACGGCAACGTCGGCAAGGGCATCTATGTCGGTCCTGGAGGTTCCCTTAACGTTACCGGGGGAATCTTTACAGGGATCATCAGCATCTCTCAAGGTGCCAGTGCCAATATCCAGGGCGGAGTGTTCGGTGATGGCTTCACGGTCTCGGGGCAGCCGAACATAATGGGCGCTACATTTACCGGGACGGCATCTCTGCAGAATTCCGGTATGATTAATGGCGGGCACTTCCACGGAGCCGTCGAAGTTAGCACTGGGACAATTGCAGGTGGTCAGTTCGACTCCCAGTTCCACTTGAATCGTAATGGTAGCCTGACGATCACAGGAGGCCACTTCAAGAAAGGCTTCAAACTTGAGAACGGCAGTTCGCTCCGTATCGTGGGAGGCAACTTAGATGGCTATAAAGACATTGGTTCTAGTGCGATTGAAGTGTCTGGTGGCGTCATTTCAGATGACTTCTACGCAAGTCCCTTCGTGAGCTTCACCATTGTTGGCTCTGAGTTTCTCCTCAATGGAGAGCCTCTCGATGATTGGAGTCCCGATGCAGAGACTCACCCCTTGGACCTGCCTGACGAATATCTACTGACTGGCTACTTTGCAGATGGCACTCCCTTCGCCTTCAATTCCTGGGACCGCGATCGGTTTCGAGAGGGCGTACTTACCCTCAAGCGTTCTCCGACTCCCCTACCCGAACCGATGCCGAGACACTTCGTCGCATCAATCGACCCGTTGCCGGTCAGCATTCATAAAGGCCAATCACTCACAGTGGATGCCGGCAGCAATGTTCCGAACAACTTGATGGCTGGGCCGGGTAGTTTCGTCCGCGTATCCGAAGGCGGCACCCTTGGCAGTAACTTTGAAACCCTAGGCGGTACGATCATCGTAGAAGGTGGCTTTGTGGGGCAAGGTATGGATGGATTCGCCGCCAGTAACATTGAAATTAGTGGCGGAGAGGTTGGCGCCGGCATCGATATCTTCCAAGGGAGTCGAATCACTGTCTCCGGAGGAACGATTGGGGGGCACCCCTACTTGAACCACCTTGCCGGCAGAGCCATCGAAGCTTATGCCGGCAAGATCAACATCTCCGGTGGCGAGCTTGGCAACATTTTGGCTACCGAAGGGACTTCGATCACGTACTCTGGAGGCCGGGCCGGCCAAGTCCATCTCAAAGAGGGGGCCACCATTGATTTCTCAGGCGGCGCTATCGAGTCGCTCGTTACCAGGGATGAGAGTAACCGGATCACGATCTTCGGAGACGACTTCCATATCAACGGGGAACCTGTCACTGAACTACGTAACAATGGCGATTCCTTGCAGATCGTCTTCGATAGTAGTTCTGACTATACCGGCATTCTTGCCGATGGGACGCCCTTCGCCCTGACGCACATCACCGGAGACTACATTCGCTCTAGCTCGACATTGATATTCGAAAAAACCGATCTGCCCGAAGTAGGCCCAAGACATATCCTTGCTTCCCAGGATGCAGTGCCGTACGGCATTCGGCAAGGACAAACACTGACTATCGATGCTGGTGCGATCGTGGGACACAGCTTCACAGCAGGGCCGGGAAGTCGCGTCGACATTTTACCCGGGGGTTATCTTGCAAAGGATTCGCAAGCGGTTGGCGCGACGGTTAACCTCCGCGGTGGTACGATAGCCAGTGGATTTACTGCTTACTCAGACAGCGTCGTAAATATCCACCAAGGTGAAATCCAGCTATATATAAGGGCCAGGAGGGGGAGTGCGATCAACATGACGGGCGGGTCGGTGACTCATTCTCTCAGCGCCGATGAAGGTAGTACTGTCAACATTACTGGGGGTGAAATCGGTGGAGCTGAGGGCGAAATCGGTGGATTTTCCACTAGTGGCCTTGCGAACATTTCAGGGGGAACTTTCGCAAAAGCTTTCAAGGCGTTCGAGGGAAGCGAGGTGCATTTTTTCGGTACGGCCTTCCATTACGATAATCTTCCCATAAATGGCCTGGAACTTGGCGTACCTTCCATCCTCACCGAGCGT
Organism: Adhaeretor mobilis; assembly: GCF_007741515.1. Taxonomy (GTDB): domain Bacteria; phylum Planctomycetota; class Planctomycetia; order Pirellulales; family Lacipirellulaceae; genus Adhaeretor; species Adhaeretor mobilis. The sequence goes on along the minus strand of NZ_CP036263.1, from coordinate 1,087,696 downwards.
GGCTTTCAGCTCTCCGGCCAATTCGCCCAAGGTGAAGAATTCCGTTTCTCGCTTAACGGTGAATTCCGGTTGAATGACTACGATACTTTCACGAGGGACTACTTCTCGCCGAATTCCTTGGTTACGATCACGCTCGTTCACAACCCGGGCGATTACAATGGAGATGGAGTAGTCAACTACACGGACTACGACGTCTGGCTAGCGGCCCTTGAGACAGGAAACCTCGCTGCCGATGGCAACTACGACCGAAAGGTCGATGAAGCTGACCGAACCGTTTGGGAAAATACGTTGGGAATAACCTACTTCGTAGTACCTGAACCTCTCTCATTTCAACTAGTGATTCTATTCCTGGGAATCTCAGTCGTGAGAATTCGAATCAATTACAGCTTATAGTGAATCATTCAACATGTTTCAGTCGGGTTTCCCACATCCTCACCCAGCAAGTCAGTCACAATCGAGTCCGGCCCCTCAGTCACCATCTGCGCGGGAGTCTCTAGCACCATAACCCGCGCCGGTCACTCGCCAAGAGATCTCCATAGCACTCCAGAGCGAGCGCCAGCTGGATACATAATCGCTCCTTCCCAGTTCCTGCAGCCGACATCAAACACGCACATCCCTGCCCACTACCCAACGAATAAACGCCCCCGACTCCAAACCGGAATCGGGGGCGCGTGTTTTCTCAATCAATCTGATTCTGAACAGCTAAACCTGGGCGTAGTCACTCACCAACGCAGGCGTCGCAGAGGCCGAACCCTTCACGGCGCCGAAGCCACCGTACTCTTTGATTTCTAGGTAGAGCAGGATGTTGCACACCAATAGCGAGATGAACGCGATTAGCAGCAGCATCGTGTAGATGTTCCAGGCACTCTTTTTGGTGAGTACCGAGGGAACGCTAGCTTGCTCGAAGTTTGGTTGCGACATGGTCGTCTTCCTGAATAGTGCCTTGTTGGAATTTACGCAGTACGCGGGCGACCGCGCGATCGGGGGCGGTCTTCACTACCTCGGCACGGCCCAGGTACTTTTCGCCACGGAACACTTCGACGGTTTGTCCCGCCTTGAGGCCATCGTCGGCACCTACGGTGATTTCGATAAGCAAGCCGGTTGAATCGCGAAGCGTGGCACTTACCAGTCCGCGGACGCGAGGCTTGATCTCTGCATTGGGATCAACATCGTTCTCGCGGAGGGCGCTCGTAGCGATGCCCAGTTGTTGGGCAAGCTGCACGTTACGCTCTTTGACCTGCTCGAGCTCACCCTTAGTGGTATGCAACTGACTGGTAGCCGCCACTGCCTTGAGGAATGTGTCGTCGCGTTGCTGTTGATTGTCGCGAATCTCGGTACGCAGCCCAGCAACTTCCTCTTGGAGGCGTTCGTTGTTCTTTTCGGTCGAAGCAACCAGGGCTTCGGCACCACGACGTGCCTGACGCAGATTGTCGAGTTCGTCTTGGATTGAGGCGTTCTGGTCTAGCATAGCCTCGCGCTCACTCTCCAGCTTGCTAAGATCGTGTAGCGCGGCTTGCTTCTCCGCATCAAGCTGGCCGAGTTGATTCTCGTATTTGCTCCGCAGTTGGGTATTCTCGATCTGCACCTTGCTGAGGTTCGCCTTCAACGCGTCCGCCTCTTCCTTCCAGTTCGTGTGTGTTGAGTACACGAGCATAGCCATGATCATCAGACCAAAGCTGGCGAGCATGATGAGGACGGTAAAAATCTTGCCAAGGAGATTCATAACTCTATTCCAAGGTAACTGAGTGAATAGCCGCGGTGCTACGCACCGCCGGGCTTCTGTATTTGTAGCAGCGACTTGAGCCAGCACCCAAAAAACGGAACTGCGCTCAAAAGCCGCTACTAGCAGTATACTCAGGGGTAAATTTGAGTGTCAAACTTTGCCCAACCATTTCGGGTAACCCAAGAGGGATGGGGTCGGGTATTGCCGAGTATGCTGATTTTGTGCCGGAAAGAGGCAGAAATGCCCTACGAAGCTAGCCAATCGTGCTCCGCAGTGGTCCCAAACCAGAATACGCGAATTCCGTCAGAGGGATCGGTAGACGAGCCAGCAGCAATCAGGTGGCTTGAACCCTGATTTTCCCCGAAGGGGGTCCGCATCGTAATCCCAGGCAAGTCCCAGCGAGCGGTGACACCGCCTGGGGTATGCTTCTCATCCTTCAAAAATCAGGCCGCTTCAGAATTTCATTGGCGATGATCACCCGCTGCATACCGCCGGGTTGCATGAGCATGTCGATTACTTCGGCGGCCACGTCAGAGCGAGTCTCAACTTCAACGCTTGCCGATCGCTGTTCCAGGGTGCCGATCTTGTGATCGAACTTGTGACGCAGATGCTCTTCGAGGCGCTCATCAGCATAGCCGACCTCTTCGCCCAGGTGCGAAACTCGCTCGGCTGTGTCGTGTGCGCTATCCATGTGCGTAGCGACATGCTCCGCGACCGTATCGCCGTGAGTGATGTCGCTCTCTTCAATCGGCTCCATGCGAAGTCGCGGTTCATTAACCGGCTGACGCTGAGGCTGGGGACGTTGTTGAGCCTGGCGTCGAGGCGAGTTCCGTGGAGATTGCTTTGGCTTGCCTTCTTTCTGAACTTCATGTCGTCGCTGTGCACCCGAACGATCGCCAGAAAGCTCTCGCTGGCGGGCAGCTCCCTGCTCGTCAGCAGCTGGCGCTTCGCCACGCGCCCTGCGGAGGAAATCCTCCACTTCTCGCCGCAACTTGTCCTGCCCCGCGCCGGCGGCTCCTGCTGCTGGGACGTTCCCGGGCTGGCCGGGCTGACCAGCCTGGGGCCTTGGAACACGCACCGGCCGTTGGGGTTTGGGCTTCGGCTTGCGATTGGAAAACAACTGCGTAAGCCCCGCTATGATCAGAAATACGATACCTATAATTTGGTCGATACCGTCGGCGAGTAGCAGGGAGATTTCCATGGAGACTAACTTGAGTATGGCAATTCTGTTGAACCACGAATCCAATCAAACAGTTACTTCCGGCCGGTGCCGCCTGTAGCAATGGCGTCGCGCATGTCAGTGTCGGCCTGCACGTTCTTCAATTTATAGTAGTCAAGAATTCCCAAGTTGCCGGTACCAAACGCCTCAGCCATCGCCTTGGGAACTTCCGCTTCGGCAGCGACCAGCTTCGCCTTGTTTTCGACCATTGCCGCAAAATTCTCTTGTTCCTGCGACACGGCCATAGCCCGTTTGCCTTCCGCCTTCGCACGGGCCACACGAGTATCCGCTTCGGCTTGATCGGCTTGCAGGCGGGCACCGATGTTGTCGCCAACGTCGATGTCGGCAATATCGATCGATACGATTTCAAAAGCGGTCTGCGAATCGAGTCGCCTCGCCAGCACCGCCTTGGAAATACTATCCGGGTTCTCCAGCACGTGGGCATGCGTTGGGGCGGAACCAATGGCACTCACTATGCCCTCACCTACGCGGGCAATGATGGTTTCCTCCGTGGCACCACCAATGAGCTGATTTAAGTTTGCCCGCACGGTCACTCTCGCCCTGACCTTCAGCTGAATACCGTCTTTGGCGATGGCGTCCAGCGAGGGACGCTTCGACTCGCGCGAGGGGCAATCGATTACCCGTGGGTACACGCTCGTCTGCACCGCTTCGAGAATATTACGGCCAGCCAAGTCGATCGCAGTCGCTTGGCGGAAGCCCAACTCGATAATCTTCGCCTTGCGAGCGGCTATGATCGAGCGGATCACCAGCGGCACATTGCCGCCGGCAAGGTAATGCGCTTCAAGTGCTTTGGTGGTGATCTCGTCGTCGTGGTCATCCAGTCCAGCCTGCACAGCCATGATCTTGCTGCGTACGATGACCGTGGGGTTCACCTTGCGAAACGTCATGCGAATGAGGTCGAAAATGCCGATGCCTGCGCCCGTCGATACGGACTGGATCCACAAGCGGGCAAACCGGGCGGCGATCGCCACAAACACGAGGAACCCGATCAGTACCGCGAAGGCGGCAATCAGCCAGACCGTGCTGGCGTTGTCTTCGAATAACTGTGCCAACTGGGGAGGGGCGATCGGTAGTAGGGCAATTTGCTCGTGCATAGTCAGCTAATGGCTGCTTGAGTGAAGTTCGTGATGAAAGCAGGTTACGAGGCTATCCAGGAGAGCCGTTTTTTGGGCTCATGTAGATGGCCTGCCGGATCAACTAGCCACCACAGCAATTAGCCCTAAAGACAACGCCACCAATACGTTTGATTGTGCAGCGAGCCCGCTCCTGCGCCTTACCGCTTTGTAATGCTTCCCACGGGCGATTGCAAGCGTCGGCTGGCTCCAATGCTAGCGGCTCCTATGCACTTATAGCTTACCTAACCCACATGACGCGAGTGGTAGTTGAATCATAAGGGGAATAGTCGGATCAATCTGATCGACTGCGGAAGACCGAACGACCGATCCAAACCATGAAAAGCCACCTAGTCTCGGCAGGTAAGTGGCTGGACACATTTCGCCCAAAACGGGCAGCCAAAAAGCCAAACGACGAGTCGCTCTATGCTTCCTTACTTACGCGATGTGGTTCAATCGCCCCAAGTGCTAGCCGCTTGCTCGTTCATTTCGCTACTGATGGGCCAAGCTGGCTCGGCAGCGTTGGCCCAATCGGAACCTGTTCGAGAGAGCGTTTACGCTGAGAGCGGCGGCTTGGAAGAGGAATTCTCCTCGGCACTGAATTCCGCAGCTTGGGATATTGTCGAATCACCCGTGTTCGTGACTGATGGAATTGAGCTAAATCACCCGCGCGGAATTGCAGCACGAGACACGTCAATTTCGAACGGGACAAAAACGCCTTACCGCGACGACCAGATCGAACCGGCCCAGGGCTTCGGCCCGGCGCTGGGCATTGGCCTCGGGACCCTGCCGTTTCAACAAGCGTTGCAGGTTCAGTCACGCGGGCAGCAGAATAACCGCGGCGCCGGCGTGGCATTAGGCCTCGCCAGCGTCCCGTTCATGATTGGCGACACATCAGCCGGAACCTGCTTCGGGCTGCGGGGAGTGGTTTTTGCCGACCTCTCGCACCCTTCGCTCACGTGCAGTCGGTTGAACATCTCGGAGAACAACTCGGCAATTCCCGTAGACCGCATCTACTACAGTTACCGGCATTTTGAGAACAGCACACGACTGCAATTCTTCCAGTTTACAGATATTTACAACGTCGATCAGCACACGATCGGCGGCGAAAGAACATTTTGGGACGGCATGGCAAGCATTGAAATGCGTGCCCCGATCCTTTATCGACTTAAATCAGATGTGATTAGTATTGTCGATCCACTAGTAACGGGAAAGGTTGACTTGGTTGACGGTGACAACCGAGAAGCGCAGATTGGCAACCTCTCGTTTATCACCAAGGCAGTGCTCTATGAGCAATCGAACTTCCTGCTAACTGGCGGTCTGGGTGTCACGGTACCGACCGCTGAAGACGTATCATTCGGATTGGGCGCTCGCACATTGGTAGACCTTGATCCGCTATTCCCGGGACTCGTTGGCATCAGCCAGACAGCGTTTCAATACCAATACGAGAACGACACGGTTTACCTCTCACCGTTTGCCGCATGGATTTTCACTCCAAGCGATCAACAGGCACGTTGGTTCCATCAGGGCTTCCTTCAAATCGAAGTCGGAGCCAATCCATCCAAGCTAACCACAACCGGCAGTACCAGGCTGGATACCTTCCTCGGTCCGATCGACCCAGGCAACTTCGCGGGAGACAACTTTAGCCAGACTCCAGGCGGTGGTCCGGTCGAAGTAGATGTATTTGCCCAAACGCTCATGCGGCTAAACTTGGGCTTAGGCTACCGGGTGACCGACCGCGACCCACGACGCATCGTCTCTAACGTGGTAGCGTTATTGGAAACCCACTATACGCACACTCTGCAAGACTCGAACGTCCAGCAGATACCGCTGGAAGAGGTATTCTCCTCGGGTGTCGGCACCGTTTTGGGCCCTACCAGCACGGCCGGCAACCCTCTCCGAAGAGCAGACATCATCAACGTTGCTGCCGGCGTGTCAGCTGACGTTGGTCCGTTTGTCATCACTAACGGCGTTGCGGCACCCATTCGTAGCATTCCCTACCGCGGATTCGATTTCGAGTACAACTGCCAAGTTCAGCTGCCTTTCTAAAGCAATTTCAGGGTAATCTGCCGTCGCTCCTAGCGGGCTGCGAACCGTGCCATCGCTTTCGAGTATAATAAGCAGGTGCAGGTACGGTTCGCGTTGCCGCACGTGCGTAGCACTTCATCTACCCCCGAATTCGCTGCTCGAAGCGTTTCAGTAGGTCATACGTCGTCTTCCAATAGGCCCCTTGCTAGTCGAAATGTCTGCTCCCGACGACAACCCTCAATTCGACCCGCACCTCACTAGCGACAGCGCTCGGCGTCCTGCTCCAGAGCATGAGAACTTCGTAACGCGCGCCCCCGAAAATCGCGCAGGAATCTCTGAGACCCAACGCTTTACCGTGCTTCGCCCGCATGCTGTCGGAGGACTGGGGCGCGTGGTCATTGCTCAGGACGAGCAACTCAATCGCGAGATCGCGCTCAAAGAAATCCTTCCGGCCAATGCGGACGACCTAGCTAGCCGCCAGCGATTTGTACGCGAAGCGGAGATCACCGGCGCACTGGAACACCCCGGCATCGTACCGGTTTATAGCCTGGGAGAATTTTCCGACGGGCGCCCGTTCTACGCGATGCGCTTCATCCTCGGGCAAGACTTGCGTCAAGCGATCGAGCAGTTCCACGGTCGAGTAAAGAAGAATTACGGTCGAGACTTCCAACTCCGCCAAATGCTCGGGCAGTTGGTCGATGTCTGCCAGGCAATCGATTATGCACACAGCCGTGGTATCGTGCACCGCGACATTAAACCAGAAAATATCATGCTGGGTGACTACGGCGAGACGCTAGTTGTCGATTGGGGCCTCGCCCGTCCTTGCGATGAGATTGCCGCCCAGCCAAGCGCACTTCGAAAGGTGACACCCTCGCCAGGCAGCAACGCTTCGCACACACGCCACGGGCAAGTCATCGGCACGCCAGCTTACATGAGTCCCGAACAGGCCGAAGGGCGGCTCGATCTGCTGGGACCTTCAGCAGACATCTACAGCCTCGGAGCGACGCTCTATCACATGTTGGCGGGCGCAACACCTTTTGCCGGCGACGCGGGCGACGTTCTCATGCGTGTGCAACGTGGGCAATTCCAATCTCCACGCGAACTAAATCCCCAAGTCCCCAAGCCCTTGGATGCCATCTGTCGAAAGGCCATGGCGCTGAAGCCGGAAGATCGCTACCGTTCAGCGAAAGCGCTGGCGCTAGACATTGAACACTTTCTAGCAGATGAGAAAGTCGCGGCCTTTGATGAGCCGTTACTGCACCGCACGTGGCGTTGGATACGCAATCATCGTACCGCTGCGCTCAGCACAGCCGCAGCGGGCACCGTTACACTGGTGGCATTGACGGCAGGCATAGTGCTCCTCGAAGCCGCGAATCGTCGCGAACGGGCCGCCAAGGACGAAGCAACCGTCAACTACGCCGAGTCCGTGAAGCAGCGAGATCGCGCAGAGGAGAACTTCCAACTCGCTCAAGACGCCGTTCGGCAGTATTACATCCAAGTCAGCGAGGAGACACTCCTCAGCCAGCCCGGCATGCAACCGTTGCGGAATGCTCTGCTACAACAAGCGCTCGACTACTACGGGCGATTCATCAAACAGCGTGAGGGCGACCCGGCGGTACAAGCCGAGCTCGCCCAAGCCGCTTACTACGTGGGCCGTATCACGGAAACCGTAACCACGCCCGATGCTGCCGTGCCGTACTACGAGCAATCGCTGAAGCACTACGAATCACTGAATCAAGAGTCACTAGCCGGCCCAGGGGAAGTCTCCTCAACGCGACAAGCAGAGCAGGGACGTGTGCTAAACGCTCTCGGCGGTGCTCATCAAAAACTTAGGCAACTCGACAAGGCGAAAACCAACTACCTTCGAGCGAAAGAGATTCGGCAGCAGCTAGCCAATGCTAACGCGGATGACTCTGAGGCAGCCCGCGAGCTGGCAAGCACCATGATGAATCTCGCCATGATTGCCCAATTGCAAGGCGATGCTGACAGTGCAATTCGTCAGATGCAGCACGCCCAAGGACTGCGACTGGCCCATTGCACCGATGAGACTCCTCCGCTGAAATTGCAACGTGATTTAGCTCGCGGCTACTTCAATCTGGCGGCGATCCAACTCTCCGCAAGCCAAGCTGACAAAGCAGAAGCCAACTTTGTCTCGGCTGCAAAGAACTTTGAAGCACTGGTCCAACGCCAACCACAAGACCTCGACTTCGCGCACCAATTGGCCCTCACTCAGCGACTTCTCGGCGATTTGGCGGGTAGCAGAAGCGAAGAGTCCGTAGCCATTCGGCATTACCTGAAAGCAAGAAAGACACTGGAGCGAATGGTGGATCGCAACCCAAGCGTTCCCAAGTACGCGGCTGATTTGGCGGGCTTGCTGATGAATCTGGGGGGTCAGCAGTCGAAGGCAGAGGCGATACCGACTGCGATTGAAACTCTTCAATCAGCCGGCGAGCTACTTGAGACGCTCACCGCCACAGAGAATGCTCCACCACGCTACCGTCGTGACTTGGCTGTCACTCAACGAGCTGTTGGAGAATTGCTAACGCAACTCAATCGCATCGACGAAGCCAAGAAAACTCTCAAAGCATCACAGGCCGGCCTGCAAGCACTTGTGCGAGAGTTCCCCAATGAGCCGGAGTACGCAACACTACTCCAACTGACGATAGAGGCGATCAACAAGGCTCAACCCGATAGTTGACGCACTTCGAGTATTCCAGAAAGAGCCTACCCCAGCGGTTCATTCAACTCATCAATCCCTTCGAGTCCAAACTCCTCTAGAGGTTTGGTAAGCAATTCTTTCTGGCTCGTAGCAAGCCCTGCTGCCTCGTGTTGCTGGGCGGCGCGGACCACCACGCGATTGGAGCTAACTTCCACAACGACGATTGCTTGCCCCGGATCAATGGCACGCCCCTGGCTCACGGCATCGAGAAGTTGATCATCAACCAGCACCGAACCACTGGGTAGCATCTTGGTTCTTGCCACGCCCACACGACCCACCAGCGCGCGGCGCGCATCGTGGGGTTTGCTGTCCTCTTCGTCGGGCAGCTCGCCCAAAAACGACCGACCCATAGGAGTGTGCGGCCAGGCTTTGAAGGCGAGCCCTACGACACTTGGCACCGCAACGAGCGAAATCATGATGAACGACAAACCGGTCGTCAAATCCCTGCGAAACGCCATCACGAGGCTTGCCACCAGCGCGACAACAGCAAAAAAGCTGATCACGCCGCCCGAGGGGATGAACACCTCTAGCACGATGAGCCCACAGCCCAGGAGCATGAAAATAATCGCCCAACCAAGAGGATCAAACAGAGTCATCGCAGCGGGCCAGTTTACAGGGAGGGGTCAGTTGGCAGTGTTCAGCAAGGGGAAAGTTCGTTGCGCCATTCTACCACGGCACCCTGGCTGTTCGACGGGTGTTTTTCAGGGCTGAATCGCCTACGAACGAGCGAAGAAATACGAAGGACTCAAAGAGCACTAAGTTACCTCCTTAGTGCTCTTTGAGTCCTTCGTGGTTAGCTCTTTTCTAGCGTGAGCCTCAAACTTAGCGTCCTTGGCGGTTCAAAAACAACTTAAGAAGCCTGGCTACCCAACCGCTCGCACGACCACCCGATTGGCTTTCGCACTCACCACAACGATTGACGTGCCGCGGTCCAGCGGTTCCGCCTCGGCTACCACATCAACGAGCTCGTCCGCGATCAGCGCCTTGCCCGTAGGGCGCAGGTCCGTTCGTGCAGTTCCGCCGAGCCCCACCAGGTGGGAATAGTCTGCCAGCACTTCGCGGTGGGCTTGCTCGATGCGTTCCTCTAGCGGCGGCGGTTCGAGCATGATGCGGTTAAACACCGGTGCATTGGGCAAGTATCTACGGAACGCCATCCCCAGGGCCGTCACGCCGATCATCGCGCCGGCCACAACGGTCAGTGAACGTCGGAGTTCTCCCATTTGCAATTGCGTGCGCGGAATCACGAAGGTTTGACTAGCGAGCACGAGCGAAAAAATAACCAGCGCCCCGCCGCCAAGGCCGAAAATACCGAAGCCGGGCAACACAAAGACTTCGATCAGAATGAAAAGCAACCCTGTGATAAACAGCAGCGCCTCCAGCCAGCCGGCTGTTTGATCGAGCGACTTGCTCCAGAAGAATAGCAGAAAGGCCACCGCTGCTACAAACGCTCCGATGCCCACGCCGGGCGTTTTGACTTCAATATACAAGCCGGCAATTCCAATCATCACGAGCAGAGTTGCCAGCGCAGGCGAAGCGAGCGCTTCGATGAGTTGCAGCGCCCAGTTGGTTTCCACCAAAGCCGGTTCGTGATCAAGACCGTAGAGTTGCCAAAGTTGATCGGAATTTTCGACCGTTTGACTAGCTACTCCTTTTTGCTGAGCCACCACGCCAGATAGTCGCAAGCTGCCACCCTTTACCAAAGGGGCTGCCGCGCGACGCCAGTCCACACTATCGGGTCGCTCAGCTGTCTCGGCGGCACTCATCAGTCGCAACTGACCCGTTTGTTTGTTCGTGTACTCGTAGATTTCAATCGACGGGTCGAGCGTAGCACTCAGTAGCGACCATGACTTGCCGCGCAGCTCGGCCAGCGTTCTCACGCTCACCAATGCGGCGTTTAGCGAGTCACCTTCCGCTGGCTGCTCCGCATCGTCAAACGGATTGGGGGGCAACTCTCGTGCAGGGCGATCAGCCTGCGGGGCGGGTGCTTGGCTTTCGGCCGACGCTAGTGTTGCTTCCGGATGCATGACGAGACGATCGCAGGCAAGCGCCACCAGCGCCGCACCGCCGCGCGCTTCCGCGGGCACGTAGGCCACCGTCAGTACAGATCCATCCAGCCGTCCAAGTACATTGGCCAGTGCGGTGCTGGCGACGGCATTTCCACCGGAGCTTTCAATCCGCAGGCCAATCCAGTTCGCTCCGCGTTTGAGCTCACGTCCGATAAGTGTTTCCAACTGGCTAGCCACGCTCGGTGTAATTGGTCCGCGAATTTCCAGCAGTATCGGCCGCCAGTCTCCCATCAGCGAGCGATCTTCCTGCAACGCCGCCAAAGGCACATCAAGTGCTCGTGCGACCGACGGAAGATCAGTAGCAAAGAGTCGCACAAAGCCGAACTGCCTTCCCTCGCGACCGCTGAATCGCGCCATCGCGCCGGGAGCGACGATCACTTCCTCATTGATCACTTCATTCTCTTCGCGGAATGGAGAGAGATCTTCTTCGAGCAAAAACCGCCCGCCGTCTTCGCTCTCGACTTGAATCACCTCAGCCGACGGATCGAGCATGGCGACCACCAGGGCCAGCGGAATGTTATTGCGTAGTTCGGCAATTTCCTGATAAGCCGCTCGCACCGTGGGCGTCACACCGCCCTGCTGTTGGATACCCGGTTCGTCCGCTCCCGCATCGCCAATCTCGGCTTCGGGGTCCATGATGATCTCTTCGCAAGCAATCACCGGGAGAACTGCGTGGCCGCGGATTGTCTGTGGTACGTAGGCAATCGTTTTCACCTCGGCCATGTCTCGACTTGTGAGAAATCGAGCCAGTGAAAACGAACGCTCAAATAGGCTGCCCGCTCCTTGGACTGCATCCCCGTCGCGCGTCTCGAACCTCAACACCAATGCGGGCCGATCGGCAGAACCCTGGGAGCGTGCTTCTGCAAGAAGTTGGTCGCGAACTCTCAACAAGGTTTGCTGCAACGACTGGTCGGCATTGCCCACAATCGGCAAACGAACCGGCACGAGCGCGGCCAGCGCACCGGGCTCCTCGGTGTCCGCAGCTTGAGCTTTATCCTCAGCCACTGGCTCCTGCAGAACGCCGTCTTGGGAAAATGCCGTCGCATCCACCAGCAGTGACCACGCCAGTATTACCAAGGTCAGTGTTGCCCAGAATGGGGCAAGTAGGAACGCCGTTCCCCTCGCTCTACTAGGCATCGATATCCACGAGCTTTTGCTCAGCATGCTCTGCTCCCACCACAGACAGTTCTCTTCGCGACCCGCGTCACGAAGCCTCCTCATGAAATCTCTTAACACTGCGTACTTATTCGGTACCGCGCACCGGTATCGCTCCGGTACGAGCTACCCAATTATAGGCCCTGCAAGAGAGGGGGCAAAGTGAACCGGTTTCACCCAGATTCTGCGGGCTATTCGCCCGGCGCGCAGCGGGCTTGCCAGAAAAACCGGGGCAAGACACCACTCAGCGATAGGTCGCGGACGTCGCCATACGCAATTGCCCTGAGACGCCGTAGTGAAAGAAACCCTCGGCAGTCTGTTGCTCAGATGACATGCCGATCGGTCCGGCTAATTCCGCAGCAACGATGCGGCAGGTGCTGATTTCCATGGTCAGCTTGCCCTCCACCGACATCTCCATCGGAGACGTCTCGCTCGGCATGGTCTCGATCTTGGCCATAAACACAGCCAGCGGAAAACCACCCGCGGGTGCCGCCTTGAGTTCCGAGAGGGTGAGCTCGAATCGCTTGATTGCGCCGATGTCGTCGTTCATGCCGAACAAGCTCTTGGCGATCTCGCGCGGCACGAGTACGCGCTGCCCCACTTGCGGCTGAACTTTTAACAAGTGCCTGGCCAGCAGATTGGGTTTACCGAGGGTGGCGAGCGAATCGGCAACCAGCTTGTATTCTTCGACAGGCGGCAACTCTCCCGATGCATCAGTAATCTTCAGCTTCCCATCTACGCGAGTCACCAAATAGACTTTGCCTTCAATCGGTTGGGGGGCCAGCACATCGGCAACAGCAGACTCCGGATCTAACTCCTTGGGAACTTGCATACGCGAAAGGGGGAACTCCACGCGGGCGGCCTTGAAGTTCTCGCCCTCAACGGCCGTCACTTCAACAAGGCGTTGCTGCTGGCGGCGCATGGTCGTATCGCTCTCATGAGCCGTTTGCCCCGATTGGGTAATGAGTGTCTTAAGCTGCATCTCTACGCCAACTCGCTGCTGCACGCGATCTCCTATTCTTGCGGCACGTAAAGCAAAGCGAATCGGACGCTGTTGCGGCACTACCGAAGTAGCCGTCGCCGGTTGCACGGCACGGTCCTTAACCGGCTGGCTTTGCTGTGGGATCTGAGCAACCAGCGGCAAACACAGAGTCAGAGAGAACAGAAATCCAATGGAACTTCGCACAAACACGACACAACCTCGCTAAGACGATTCGATCAACATCGACAAAACTTCGCCGCAGTGCTTGCACCGCGATCTAGAGAGTCTCGCCACGAATGGTCGAAAGCTGCGTCATTATGGTCAAGAGCAAACCAGTTGCGCTAATAGCAATCGGCGCTAAGTCAATCAGCAAAGAGCATCGCATCCAATGCCGCCAGCGCCACCGCCCAAGAGTCGTTGCTTGATTGCACCACTTCCCACCACTGCAATAGCGTTCCAGCGGCGTTCTCACGCTTGGCAGCGGGCAAGTGCCACACTTCCAACGCCAGCTGCACGTGTTGCTCGTCCAGACGCGTGAGCTCCACTTCTTCGCCAGCTGCCAAGGCCGCCGGCAAGTTTGCTAGCGGTGCGATCACCGCTAGTCGAGAGGGCGACACTCGATCGGTAAAGCTGGGCAGGTCATAATTCAACTGCGCCAGCAGCCAAGCCAGTCGCACGACTTCGGGAATATTCGGCTCCGGATTCGTCAGCACCGCTTCGCAAACCAGTCGATTATTCCGCGAGTGTGCGGTGCCATGCCCACCAACATAGGGAGACACCAGCACCACCTCAGCAGACTCCGGCACCACGCCCGGATCGCTCATGCGTCCCAACGCTCTCAGCAAGCCGGGACCGCGTGATTCCCACTGCTCGCGCAACGGCCTTCCACGCACTGCCAGCTGATCGGCCACGTCGGGCTGAACACGAAGCAATGCTGCTTCCAGCCCCGCAACGTGCCCGGCCAAGCGAGACTTTGCTGACTCGCTTGTCGATGTTTGCCCCTTGAGCCGGGCGAGAGTGCGCTCTGCCAGCTGGCGATTATTCTCATAATCAGCCGACAGATTGCACAGTTCCAGCAGCACCTGCTCATCGGAAGCGCCAAAGCTAGCTAACTCCGCAGACAGTTGCGCAGCCGCAGGAGCAATTGCCACTGCTAGCTGATCGTCACAAGTCGGCAGGCCCTGTTGCTGGCAGTAAGCAGCATGCAAGCATGTCGTGGAAAGGCTGGTTCGCCATCGTAATTCGAATAGCATCGCGAATGTCCTCAGAAGAAACCGACCGGGAGATTACCTTCCGAAGAAGTGTAGCCGCTCTGGCGAGCGGGCGACACGCCTGCTATTCTCCCGCCCCCGTGAGGCTACCCTCCCGTCGATTCAATTTCCGTCAATGGGCGGATCCCGCTACGGTTCAACCTACCACCAACAGCTCCTTGCGAGTTACCCAGCATGATTGTTCTCCCAAACTTCCGCCAAAGCCGAGCCTTGTTGACTCGCTTGGTTTGCGTTGGATTCCTCATTCAGCTCACAGCTGATCTCTCTGCGCAGACTTCGCCCTACACGCAACAGCGGCGCGAAACTCAAGAAGCCGCGGCAGATCGGTACGCGGAAGCAGCAAATCAAACTCAGCGAGTAGCCCAGGCACCCGCAACGCGACCCAGGACCGCAGCCGATGCCGTCGATATTCGACCCGGAGCAGGCGCCTACCTAGCAGATCGCTCTTCAAGCACATCAAGAAACCAACGCTCACAACCGACCGGGCAACTCGGTCAGCCCATTGCACCAGGAAGCCAACTGCCTGGAAGCCAGCCGCAAGCAACGCAGCCGCCCGCTGCCAGCCAAGGTTTACCCGGCAGGCCGCGAACGCCTGCTCCGCCGTTTCAATTGAACGACGTCGAGCACCAGTTTGTCCGTCAGATTCTCGAAATGTGGGAAAATCGCAGCAACGACGTCAAGACTTTCAACAGCGACTTCGAACGCCTCGACTATAATCTTGCCTTCGGTCAAGCGGACCGCCCAATGACACGAAGCACGGGACAGCTTTCCTACTCCAAGCCAGATAAGGGCAGCTTCAAGATCAAGGAAATCAAACGCTGGGCTCCCAAAGATCCACAGAACTCCGCCAAAGACGCTCCCGGCGATTGGGTCGTGCAAAAGAACGAAATCGGCGAACACTGGGTCTGCGACGGTAAAGCCATTTACGAATACTTTCAACCTAAGAAGCAACTCCGCGTGCAACCCATTCCTCCGGAGATGCGCGGCGAATCAATCGTCAACGGACCGTTGCCCTTCCTATTCGGCGCGAAAGCCGATGACTTAGAGAAACGATACTGGATTCGCGCAAAAGAGTCTGACCCAGAGACCATTTGGCTCGAAGCTCACCCTCGCTGGCAAGCCGACGCCGCTAACTATCGTATGGTCGACATCATGCTCGACCGCAAGTCGATGCTACCCAAAGCCCTCCAAGTCCACGAACCGAATGGACAAAGTCGCTCGGTCTATATGTTTAACGACCCCACGGTCAACGGTACGCTCGATTCGCTGTTCGGCAACCTGTTCAGCGCCCCACGTACTCCGCTAGGTTGGAAACGCGTCGTCGAACACGCTCCAGTAGCACCGCAAGCATCGAATCAACAACCGCTGCAGCGCTAGGCCAATTCGCGAATCTCCCTGACGACGCCCTAGCCGCGAGTCAACCTACTTGCCGGTGCGCCAGCGCAATCGTCACAATCCGCTTCAATGAAGCGCCGCGTGAAGCGTTTCTAACCATCTGCGCCGCGAGCCAAGTCGCATCTTTCTGACGGGGTAGAGTTGAAGAGAAGGCTCCGGCGAGAGGTTCTCTCGCGGCTATTTTCTTTCGCTTACTCAGCACCGCTTAGAAATGTCCTCCCACGCAACGCTACCCGACTCTTCGGCCACAGAGGCCCCTGCTACGCTGCCACTGAAGACCCCCGTGAAGGCCAAGGTGCTGCACGTGGTCAACGGAGAGCATTTCTCTGGGGCTGAGCGTGTACAAGATCTGCTCGCCTTGAATCTTCCCGCGTGTGGGTACGAGGTGGGCTTCGCTTGCGTGAAGCCCGACCGCTTCCCCGGTTCGCGAGAGTCACTCGACACACCGCTCTACAAGCTGCCCATGAGCAGCCGCTTCGATTTTGCCTGCGGCCGTCGTTTGGCAACGCTGGTGCGGGACGAACAATACGCGTTAGTCCACGCCCACACGCCACGCTCGCTACTCGTTGGCGGAATTGCTGCGAAGCTAGCCGGTGTGCCGCTGATCTACCACGTTCACAGCCCGGCTGGTCGTGACTCCACTCGCAAGCTGGCTAACTTTGTGAATGCCTGGCTCGAACGCCGCTCCGCCCGCCGGGCCACTCGCTTGGTGGCAGTGTCGCCGAGTGTGCGACAATACATGATCGATGCCGGTTTTCCAGCCGAACAAGTGACCTACGTCCCTAACGGCGTACCGAAGATCGATGTGCTTCCCCGAGCCGCGAAGCCTGAAACTTGGACGCTCGGTATGGCGGCACTGTTCCGCCCTCGGAAGGGGGTAGAAGTATTGCTCGAAGCGCTAGCTTCAGTCCGCTCCACGGGCCTGGACATTCGCCTACGAGCCATCGGCCCGTTCGAAACGCCCGACTACGAGGCGGAAGTGAAAGCACTGGCCGAACAGCTTGGCGTGACTGATGCCATCCACTGGACCGGCTTCGTCACAGACATCCCGGCAGAACTTGCCTTGATCGACGTGAGCGTGCTGCCCAGTCTCTTCGGCGAAGGTCTACCGATGGTCGTTCTGGAAGCCATGGCCGCCGGCGTGCCTGTCATCGCTAGTCGCGTCGAGGGCGTGCCCGAGGCGATCCGCCACCGCCAGGATGGACTACTGGTCGAGCCGGGCAGCGTAAGCCAATTGGCCCTCGCCATCGAGGAGCTGGCTGGCAGTTCGCTCATTGCTCATCCCGAGCAACACCCGATCGACTACCCCGGCATGAGCGCCAATGCCCAGCAACGCCACGCGGAGTGCTTCTCCGCCGAAGCGATGGCTGGAAATCTGGCTCAAGTGTATGACGAAGTGCTAGGTCTCTAAGCCTGTCAGTTATACCTAAGTCGAGGACGCTTCTAATACCGTGAGAATCGGTTAGCCGCGACACTTCGTCCGACTTGAGGACTGCCTATTCTGGCGGCTTGCTCGGACAAGTGTCGGGGCCGATTGCGGCAAGAGGTCTGCAAACCTTGTACTCGACCCCCGTAGCCTCTTGTGCTGCGCACACCGACACTTCTCCCTTGCGACATTACGAGTAAGACAGAGCGAACTGAGGAGAAAGTGTCGGTGCTAACCAAAATATCGGACCTGCGTATAGACGACAGGGCTCTAGGCTTCGCCCTCCCCGAGCCGACAGGCGACAGTGTCTCGTCTCCCGAGCCGACAGGCGTTAGCCGTCGTATAGCACTCTCTAACGCTCTACCCGACGGCTTACGCCTGTCGGCTCGGGAGCGTTCTCTGACGGACTCAAATCGATCGCCTCTCTATCACCTGCAGGCCACCCTCGCGCGTGTAGCTCAGGCGGGATACATCTCGCAGGCAGTAGTCCAGTAGAACGCCAAACTGTCCGTCGGCAGAACACTGCACCAGCGCTTCCATGTGGCCATCCAGATCGTACACTTGCCACACGCTGCTACTGGAGGACTGCTTCTCATGCTGCTTTTCAATGAGCACGGCCACATTGCCCTGTTCCATGCGCACCACGTCAGCAATCCGCCGCCGCGGCCCAGCAGACACGCGCCGCCAGCGGCTCACCTGCACATACTCGACCTGGCCGGTTGCGTCACGCACGACCAGCGCACCGCAAGGATAGTTGGCCGGCAGAGCGTCGCCCTGCAGTGATCCTAACTGAGTATTCTGCAGAAACCGACGCTGCGGAGGAGCATTCTTTTCTTCGGCAGACAAACTCTGGGAAACTTCACTTCTCGATACCGATTTGATAGCAACCATTGGGATCTCTCCTAGTGAGTAGTTCAGGATTCAGCAGCCACGGGAGGGCCGCTTCTACAGAACTAAGCGGAGAGAACCTGCATGCGTTACCAAGAAAGTAGAAGTATTTCTGCCAAAGAATGGCCGGCCTCCGAGGGCCAATAGCCAATAGCCAACGGCCAACGGCCAACGGCCAACAGCCAAATAAGCGGGTGAAGGGAATCGAACCCTCGTCATCTGCTTGGGAAGCAGAAGCTTTACCATTAAGCTACACCCGCGATGAGCTTCTCCATTCTAGCTCGAAGCACTCGCATCACAATGCTACCCAAGAAAATCTCAGCGAGTCGCGATCCGGGCATCCTACACCGACGTCGCCCGCGGCTCCGTGTGCAACACATTGTTCGCCGACCTATCGCCGCAGGATCACGCGATGAATGGTCAGTTCTTTGTGTTTTGAGGCAACGCCTACGCGATCCATGATATCAGTTCCAACGGCGGCGCCATCAGCCATCTTGGCGATCTTCTTCGCGATGAATCCGGCAAGCCGATCATCGCAGTTCTGCAATTCTGCGATCGTTGATTCGCGAATCTTTTCTGTCAATTTGTCTAATGCAATCGGCTCGATGCTTTGAATGAATGCAATCTCAGTCGGTAGCCCTGAATCGAGGCCGACGAAGTAATGGACCGATTTGCGAACCCGTTTTCGTGGCTTTGCATCAAGCGGGGCAGGCACGACCCATTCACCGTCTGAAGCATAGTTGTTCTTTCCGATGTCGGCCCGTGCAACAAGCATTCGATTTGTCGTTTCGAAGTTGGATGCAAAATTGGGAGGGAGAAGCCAGCGGTTCTCATGATCCGCAGTGCTGGACTCTGATTCAGAGGACAAGTTAGAGTCCTGCAGATTGAGCACGACTTCGCAGTCACAAAACGCACCACGTTGTTCGAATGCGTCGAGCAAATCATCCCAGTCGATATTGTGTTCCCGAGACCATTGCGAAGCGAATCGGTGCGTGTGATCGCACCCGTCACGGCGTAAATGGCTGTCAACGAAGGCAACCATCCGACCGACGGTCAGTTCATCAAGGTCGAGCTTCATGATTTTCTAGTCGGCTAACGTAAAAGGCTCAGTTGCCGGCCGCCCGCGGGAGCGGGCGTTCAACCGACAACACATTCTACTCGCGGGCGTCGCCGGTCAACTGCAGCCGGTGGTTATGTTGCTTGATCGTGATGCGGGCTTGGCCCTATCCAAACCGTACCCTCTATGTAGTACAGGTTATTGCCGGCTTCGAGAACAGACGCGACGTTGGATTCGTCACTGGGATAGCAGAAGTCGGACCAGTAGCGCAGAAGGATATCCCATGTTGTTTCAACGGCGCACGACGCGTGCCAGAAGAAGTAGACAACGGATGAATCTGCGACCTGAACGTGTTTGCGAAAGACAGATGCGACACGTTGGTGTTCTTCGTCGCTGGACCAGTTGTCATCAGTCACCAAGAGCTGCGTCCCGAACTGGTCCCGATTAGGTGGAGCGGTTTTGAGCACGATTTCCATTAAGTGTTCGGCGGCGATAGTGACGTGCGTAGACCAAATGTGTCGTGCGGAGTCTTCGGCAAGCGGCCTGAATAAGGCTAGGTCGCTCGACTGTAAAACAGTCCATTTCGTGTCGTCTTCCGCGAAACGCCATTTGAGCGGAAAGTCGTTGATCGGCGTGTATGAGAGATGTTCCGTCATGGAGATAAGCGACGAAGGTTACTGCAACATAACGTAAAAGGCTCAGTTGCCGGCCGCCCGCGGAAAGCAAGCTCCAAACCGACAACAACATTCTACTCGCGGGCGCTGCCGGTCATCTGCAGCCGGTGGTTAGGTCGCCCGTCACCAATCAAACATCAAGGAAGCAAAAACGGCAGGTAGCAAGGCCAGGCCTGCAATCGAGAAGCCAATCATGACTCGCCGTTCGCCTATCTCAAGCCGTTTGCGGTATGCAAGCAGGTAAACCCCAAGTGCGACACCGGCATAAAGAGCGAGAAAGCCTGAACCTGGCATCAGCATCCGAGGGTCATCGTGTGGCCACGTTTTGGCAATCCAGGCGTACGCCCCGTATGACGCCGTTGCGTAGGCACACGGAATGAGCGCCGCAAAAAGCGGACTGAAAACTCGAGCTATCCGGAAGAGGCTCATGCGACCTAACGTAAATCGGCTCAGTTGCCGGCCGCCCGCGGAGTGCAGGCTCCAAACCGACAACAACATTATCAATCGCGGGCGCAGCCGGTCAACTGCAGCCGTTGGTGAGGGGGCATTTAGAGTGACTGACCGTTCAGTGCTTTTGCCTCTGCGATCAGGAAACTCAAGTTGAACTTGTAACTTGCTGAAGATTGGTGCGAGATCGTGTTCTTCCTCAACGAGTTGTCGAAATAACGCTTCGTATTCATCGAACTGATCTGGCTCAGCCATGACTGTGAACATGACCCGTTCGGACTTCTTGCCACGGCTGGATGACCATTGCAGCAAAGTCTCTTTGACGCTTCGGAAGTCTTCGAGCAATGCGTCGGCAGATTCAGGGGTAAGTACGAAAGCTATGCCAAAGCGTTTGCGGATAAAGCCTTGTGAGAATTCTAAGGCTTGCACGTTGCCCCCTAACGGCGAAGATCACCGAGCCGACGAGCAACGTAACTCACGAACGGTGTCCTAAAGATGTTGATTAGACAAAGTGATCGTCAATCTGTCAAAGTTATTCCAATCGAGTAATTGCTCAAAGCCAAACGCAGGGCGAAACCGGCTTCGTGTGCAATGCATTGTTATTCCGCGATTTGCCGCCACGAATTTTCGGGTTGCGTTTCGAGAATCAAGTGAGGACCGTCAATTTCGTGGACGATCGTAGCAGGATAAACGTCCAATATTTGATCCAAGCATCGTTGCGGGATCAATCGGTCGCTAGTTGGACGTATGTATGACAAATGGCAGTTCAATCCCGATAATTCTTCCGTGACATCCACGTTTTGAACGAGCCTGAGACGGTGACGCAGGGTCGCCGGAGCGCTTTGCCGCACAGCAGACCTTAGAACTGGAATCAAGGATTTGCATCTTCCTACAAAAAAGTGTTTCGCCACAGACGATGGCATCGGGAGTTGAAAGATCATCGACCAGGGCAGTATTGATGCAATTCGCGGAACGGGTGATGTTGCGAAACTGGCGACGAGCGTCAATCTATTGACGATCTCTGGGTACCGGGCCGCCAATAAGATACCGATCGGTCCTGAAAATGACTCAGCGATAATGTGGCATTTGGATAAGTCGCGAATCACCGGAGAAAAATGGACAGCAAGCTCGGGGTATCCCATGGTGTCGTCGTCGGGAAGAGTTTCGACTGTGGCATTTCCGTCGTTCGCGCACAGCTGGCGAAACTGGCCAAGCATGAGATCGCTGCCGTCCAGCCCCGGCAATATCAATATTGGGGCGTCGGCCATGTCACACAACGCCTGAGTTAAGCGGAATAACGATTAAAATCACCGGGTTGCCGCCAGCAACATTGATTTCAGATTCGACCCGGTCGGCAACTCCGGTGAATTTTTTTGTTATCCGACGTTTTGCCGGATGTACGAATCAATCGCGGAAACAGCACCAACTGCGTGATGTCCCCAATGGTCACGATACGAGTCCCGCCAATAGTTCACAGCATGAATTGTGGCGCCCGCATCATGCGCCTGCAATCCGTGCCATAGGTCGCCGTAAATATCAGCGAGATCATCACATACATCGCCAACGACTGTCGATTCATCTTCCAACTCAAGTGGATTGAAAACCATTCGGTAGTACTGAAGAGGAAAATCGGCAAGGCGCGAAACGTCCTCTGTCCATCCATCATGGCCTCGGCGTGGGAATTCAATGTCGTTGCTGTCGTCAGCCCCATTCACGATGAGATAGGGCACACCTTGCATCAATGCGAGCAGCGTCTGACGTAGGGTGCCAAGGTCATGGCGATCAGACTCAATCAATTCGCAATAAGTGCGGGCGTTGTCGATAAATGCTTCAATGGCAAGCGACATACTTTAAGTCGGATCACGTCTGCGTTCACCGGGCCGCGGCGAACGACTTTGATTTCAGAAACCGAGCGGCCCGCGGCTCCGTGTGCAACGCTTTGTCCTGCTGCTATTCTCCGCGCAGGTCTCCAGCACCGCTAAGTATATCACCAAGACCAGTGGTAATCGAAACCACGGCACCTACGCTTGCCATATGCGGTGGAACAATTCCATTCCAGAATCCGCCCAAAAGCGTTGCGTCAACAATGGTAAATGCAGAGCCCTTACAAATGGCGCCCAAGCCTTTTAGCCATTTGCGTTTCTGTTTCGTCGGTGCGATCGACTCTTCACCATCTTTGTTCTTGCATCGTGATTCGAGTATTTCGATGGACGATTCAATTGAATGCGAGAAATCGAGATGCCATCTGTCATTTGAGTTTGAAGCGGAGAATTTCGCATCCAGTTTCTTGGATCGGCGAACCATCAATACGAGCTCTTGTTCAGGCGAGTCGTATCCGAGGTCGCGAAGCAGTTGCACGTCAATCTCGGGAAAGTCGGCAGCCTCCATGCGGTCAACAATCTCGGAGTGATATTGCCTTATTTCGTCGGCAATTCCGGTTTGAACAATCCAACGATCAACGACACGAAGCCCATGAATCAAGTCATGCAAGAGGCGGTTGAGATGCTTTGCTGAGAATATCTCGGTGAGGTCTTGATCGTCTCGTATCTCCGACTCGATATAGCGGATCGTCTTCATCGCCCGGATTAGGCTTTGAATCGGCATTTCGTGCTTGAGTTCAAGCGGGTGCAGTCGATCCAGTATGCGTTCCAGTCGAGGCGCAACCGATTCACGACAAATGTGATCGACGAGAGCTTGCCAGTCTTTCTTTTTCATGTGGTGTCAATCTTTGTTGCAACATAACGTCCGTGATCACCGAGTCGCCGGAGTGATCTCAACTTCAATTCCCGCACCGTCGGCGACTTCGGTGCATCACATTGTTATGCCACCTTTGAGTCATTCCACTGTTTGATTCGGTCGCAGATACTAGTTAATTGAGACCTCAGATCGAGTATATCCAAACTATCGTTCGCTGTCATGGAAGGAACGATTCGTTCCGCAAACAATGGCTTTTGCCTTAAGAATCGTTTTCCCTCGCCGTCATCGAGCCCATCAAGGTAATCAGAAAATGCTGCGTACTGGTCGACTTGGGGCGCATCGGTTCTGTTGAGAATTGCATTGATGTCGATTGACGAGATGTAATTTTCGATTTCACGGCCCTTGGTCACCCAAGCAATTCCATCAGACGATTCGATTTCTTCCACAATTCGCTTTTTTGTATCGTTTATTCGTGATTGCTGAGCCCGTTTATCACTATCAATTATGATTATCGCTCTGCGGTTGGCTCGCAAAATTTCGATACCATGAGTCGAATCTGGTTCGCTTGCGGTAAGGTGCGACAGTAGCCTGCCACCGTAGAAAACGCATTGATAGTGGAGTCCTTCACGTAATTCGTCGTCCGACGCAAGCGAAATCCATCGGTTGACATAAATTCGGTCGGATGGACCCTCGACCCATATGATGCAATTTGATTGAAGCAGTTCACTAGCTCGGACGTCTAAATCGTCAAGTATCCCATTGTTGTCGATGTAAGTGGTCGCAGTTCTGCAGGTCGCAACGGTTCCATCGTGTGTCACATGAACGAGTTGTGCATTCTCGTCCTTACCAAAAAAGTCAATTGCAACATTGGAATGAGTAGTTAGAAACATCAGCGGCCCGTCGTCCATCGACAAGGAAAAAAGATAATTCAAAAACCGCCTTAGAAGCGCGGGATGTAGATTATTCTCCAATTCCTCAAAACCGAACACAAATTGATCGAGGTCTTTGTTGTAGATGTGTGGTCCTAGGACAATGTGGACAAGCACAATAATTACCGTTTTTAACCCACTCCCCGACTGAGACAACGGAATTCTTCCCTTTGATTCTTCCTGCAGGTATATCTCCCATTCACCCGTGCCTAGTTGTTGGCAAACAATGTCAGTGAAATGTGCGTCGGGATCAA
This sequence comes from Adhaeretor mobilis, assembly GCF_007741515.1. Classification (GTDB taxonomy): domain Bacteria; phylum Planctomycetota; class Planctomycetia; order Pirellulales; family Lacipirellulaceae; genus Adhaeretor; species Adhaeretor mobilis. Next base: position 1,063,633 of record NZ_CP036263.1, on the reverse strand, counting down.
AAACTTGATTGAGGTGTTGAAGCAATTCAGATTCGACCAATTCGCTAGGAAGGTTTGCTTTGTTGATATAACCCTGAATTGCATCTGTTACACCTGAACCATTTCCTAAGACATCAAAACTCGCTCCGGAATCCTGTTCGGGTACGATGTCTCGTTCGGCAGCAATTCGGCAAAACTGGAGGCCGTTGAACGGACGAGGCATTGCATTTGCCAAGTTTTTCTTAAGGCCCTCGCTATCTCGAAGTCGTTCAAAAGGGTTCGATCCACTTGGAGATGGTCCAATATCCACGAAAGGGTTGTTCGTATCGTTAATTCGATAGGTTATTTGCGAACCAACAATTTGCACACCGAACTGCCAGTGATTGCCAGGAATTGCGCCACCGCTAGTGTTATCGCGAAAGACTCTACGGGCAATTTCTTCAGTTACTGCGCCGCTTGCGATTAGTTCCGGCGATTGTCCGGCGTGATACAGATTTGTTGTGAATTCATATTTGCCCGTGATTAACAACGGAAACAAATCTAGAAGCGATGACTTTCCTGAGTTGTTGCGTCCAATTATGACATTGAATGACTTGAATTCGTCGAAGCCTTGGAGTTCCGTGCCAAAGCATTTGAAGTTACGAACTTTGATTGAGACTTGTGGAGCTTCCATGCGACGATTCAGATTCTACTTTGGTGGCATAACAATAAATGGACAGATACGATTCTGTATATCCAAATAAGTTATCAGGTTTGTTGGTGATCGCAAACTGTTACCCCATCACGATTAAAGATGATATTGCCTTGTAGTCGCCTGGATTATACAGAATTGCGTGAAAATGCCCTCGGTAAGAAAGCCCGACCGCTCGAAACGCCCACAGTGAAGTCGGGTGCATTCCCTGCCGGCACTGGTACAATCGCCGAACGTCATGGGGCGCATCTTCCGCGAGAGGCTCCCATGCATCTGGGCACGTGTGTGGCAAATATTTATGGCAGAACCTAGAAACCACTAAGGGCACGAAGAACACAAAGAATTTGTCTGAATGGTTTAGCCTTTACCCCTGAAAGATGAGATTCGTTTTTTCTTTACAGCTATTTTCTTTTGGCTGCTTTCTATCGCGACACACAAATTATATTTAGTCAGGGTAGAGCTTTTCAGCGAAGGGATTCCGTTTCCATGGCGTTCTTAGTGCTCTTGGTGGTAATAGCACTGCCAAAACGATTGCCAGACACCTGGGCACCCGCTCCTTGATCTTGACCATTTGTTGGGCAGAATAAGCACTCAACCGCTCATCCATTGAGCGTGCATCCAACGACCGAACCGACGGATCTGCTCGTCGATTCTTGCAAGGGGAGTAACATCGTGCCTTGTGGCGGCAAGGCATGGAAATTGCAGACTAGAGAGCCTCGGCAGGATCAACTTTATCGCAGGAGCATTAATGAAGCCACCAAGCTACTACCGCCACACCAAGATCATCGCCACGATCGGTCCGGCAACGGAATCACCTGAACGGCTTGAGCAACTCATTGTCGCGGGGGTCGATATCTTGCGCCTGAACATGGCGCACGCTTCCCGTGATTGGGTGTTACAGATCCTCGAACGCATTCGTACGACGTCCCGCAAGCTCGGCCGCCAGGTCGCGGTCATGATGGACATTAAGGGGCCGGAGATACGCACCGGCGACGTCGATGGCATCATTGACTTGACAGCTGGTGACCAGATCGAGTTGTGCACGCCCGATGACACGCGAAGTCCATCCGACATGTTGCGCGTGTCGGTCAACTACGATGGGCTCTCAAGAGATGTCGACATCGGGCAGACCGTGCTCGTCGATAGCGGTCTACTGCGACTCAGGGTTGTTGAAAAGGAGGATGCGTTCGTTCGGTGCGAGGTTTTAGCCGACGGCAAGCTCTCCTCACGCCGCCACATCAACCTCCCGGGCGTCCAGGTGAACCTCCCTTCACTCACCGAGAAAGACTACGCTGATCTCGCCACGGGCGTCGAGGCCGGAATCGACTTAGTCGCACTATCCTTCGTTCGTCGAGCGAGCGACGTCGACGAACTGCGCGAGCACTTACAAAGCCTAGGCTCTACGGCGCGGGTCGTCTCTAAAATCGAAGAACAAGCGGGCGTGCGTAACGCGATACCGATCATCAAAGCGTCAGACGCGATCATGGTCGCCCGCGGCGATTTGGGAATCGAGATCGAGTACCATCAACTTCCACTGGTGCAGACAGAACTCGTCAAGGCCTGCCAAGCGGAAGGCAAGCCGGTGATTATTGCGACCCATTTACTCGAGTCGATGATTTCAGCGGCTATACCGACGCGAGCTGAGGTATCCGATATCTCCAACGCGGTGCGTGAGCAAGCAGACGCCATCATGCTATCTGGTGAAACGACGACCGGATTGTTCCCGCTCGAATCGGTGGAAGTCTTCAAGAATGTCATCCAGAGCATCGAGCCGACGGTCGACAAGAAGCTGAACTCCACGATAGTGCTGCGAGAGCCGAAAGCCAAAATGCTTAGGTCCGCGGCCACGTTGGCGCAAGACCTCGGTCAGTCGGGTATTATCGTATTCACACGCAGCGGCTTCCTCGCGTACGTGCTCGCCGCGTTGCGTCCACGCGGAGTCCCGATCTTTGCGTTCACCGACGATGAGGAAAACTTCCGTCAACTCCTCCTGCCCTGGGGAGTCGAGCCGTTCCTGATGGACTTCTCCGACGACCCCGAAGAGACGATCAAGGACGCACTTGCTTACCTGAAGCGGAGACAATGGTGCGACGGAGGCGAGTGGATGGTGGTCATTACCAACGTCTTGGCCGGCGAGACCGTTATCGATTCGATGCAGCTACGGCAAGTGACATGACAGACTACGGCGTTTGGTAGACACACCCCTTAAGGACCAGTCGACTCGGTGCGATGCGGTACGTACAACAAACTTACAACTGCCCCCTGGCGAGTTATTTGCTCGCAACTAGCAGATCGAGCCGCTCACGAAGTTGCTCAAGTCGCTCTTGAGCTTCACCGTCGAAGGGGCGTAGGAAGTCGCCGTCCGCAGAGCGTTCCGACCGGTCGAGCCGCTTCTGCACACGAGCGACAACTGGCTCTAAAGAACGAGGAGTCGCAAGAAACATGCGCTGGCGGTCACTGAGTAAATCGTAGTAAAGCGATACGAATTGGCGTTGGGAGTCGAGTTGCTCGAGCGATTCGACCAGTGTCACGAGTTCTTGCGAATCGTCGGCCGAGTGATTCACCAGCGCCGCTTCAATCTCAGCGAGTCCCTCGTGGTAGCCGGCGATGCGAGCGCTGAGCTCGCGCAGATTGAAATCGACGGCAGGCTCACCGAGCGTGCGATGGCGTACGATGACGCTTTTCTGTGTGAGCTCAGCCTGGGTTTGCCCAGGCCGGGCTTCGTCAAACTCAGGCTCCTGGAACAAGTTCTCGTGTTCCCGATCTTCGTTCCATTCGCGTGCCGCAACGTACTCGACTTGCACATCACTTTCAGCCTCATCATCGGCTGCAACTTCAATCTCCGACAGTGGCAGCATGGCTAAGTCGGGTTTGTAAGTAGGAGTTGTGTTCGTGTCGAAACGGCTTGGCTCGTCGGTCAGGATATCCGTGGGTGGAGTCGTGGTCTTCGACTCGACGATCTTTGTCTGAGCGACATTCAACGGAGCGACGGGCCTCGTCTCAAATATTGGCGTTTCTGGTAGCGGACGATTCGAGCCTGGCATCGAGCGGGCCATCGCATCGCGAATCCAGCGAGCCAGCTTCTCATCGCGCTCGGCCGATGGCGTGGCTTGCTGCCACTTCTGCAGCACGCCATTGAACTGCTCGACGCGTTGCTCCAACAGCGGAGTGTCGTGGCGATACGCCAGATCAAGCTGTGTCATGAGTTCCGACTCGAGCTGTACCAGTCCGCCAGTCGGCTCGTTGTTGAGCTGCTGGGCAGTCACGGCAACGCCGAGGATGCCCACGGCAAACAGGGTGCTTACGATCGCGGTAACGCGTTCGCTGGTAGACGAGTCGTGGAGGAAGTTGAGTTTCATCATTTCGATTCCTTGAGCCCGCTTGAAAAACAAAGCGGTAGACTTAAGTTTGGCTGAATTAAGTGCGTAGTGCCAATTAAACCGCGTAGCTATGTGTGTCGCCTAAAGCGTAGAATCGTATGCTCGGAAGTCAAAATCTCCTTGCTCACTCGGAACCAAATGCTTACTGATCTTGCTAAGCCGCTGCTGTTAGTGACGGTTGTACTCGTTCTGCCGTTGGTGGTGCTGGCCGTGTGGGGAGAGTCCTTTAGCGACCAACTGGTCCGTTGGCAGGAGTCGCCACCATCGGCCGGCATACTGGCCGCGGCAATCGTGGCGCTCTTGGCCAGTGATGTGTTCCTGCCGATCCCTTCGGGGCCGATCTGCACACTGGCCGGGAGCACGCTGGGAATCTGGCTCGGCGCGCTCGTGAGTTGCATCGGAATGACAATTGGTGCAACTATTGCCTTCGCGCTTGCTCGCCGCTGGGGCAGACCCTTGGCCGTGCGATTTTCCTCTGCCGAACGAGTCACAGAGTTAGAAGATGCGTGCCGCCAACACGGCCCAGCGATGCTGGCGATCACGCGACCGTTGCCCGTGCTAGCCGAAGCGTGCGCCCTGCTCGTCGGCGCGTTGCAAATGCCTTGGCGAAATTTCCTGGCGACCACCCTACTCTGCAACGGCGTGCTGTCGCTCGGCTACGCGGCCCTTGGGCAACAAGCAACCACACAAGGTTGGTTGCCGGCGGCCTTGTGCATTTCGATTACGTTACCGCTCCTGGGGACTTGGGCATGGCAGCGACGCTCCGCAAGTTAGCCAACCCAAAACGCGTTCGTTAGCCGACGAGCTTGCTCGCCGTGGAGTCTCTAGCTCAAACCCGCGCGGAGCAAGCTCAGCGGCGAAATACTCAAGAAAATGGCGTCGCTAAACGCGCGGTCCTGCCTTGCACACTTCCTCCGAGGCGTCGCCCGCGTACATCTTGAAATTCTCCGCAAACAACCCTGCCAGCTTATTCGCCGTGGCATCGAACGCTTTGGTATCGACCCACATGTTGCGGGGCACCAGGATCGCGTTGGGCAAGTTCTCGCACTCTAGCGGTATTTCAAGACCAAATACAGGGTCGGTGGTCGTTTCGGCGGCGTCAAGCGTACCGTCGTGGATCGCGTCGATGATCGCGCGGGTATGCTGCAGGCTAATGCGTCCGCCCACGCCGTAAACACCGCCGCTCCAGCCGGTGTTCACCAGCCAGGCTTTTGCACCATGACGACGCATCTTCTCGGCCAAGAGTTCCGCATAGCGTGCCGGATGGAGCACCAGGAAGGGTGCTCCAAAGCAGGCTGAGAACGTCGCCTCTGGCTCGGTGACGCCCACTTCGGTCCCGGCCACCTTGGCGGTGTACCCACTGATAAAGTGATACATCGCTTGCTCGGGGGTGAGCTTGCTGACCGGCGGCAGCACACCAAAGGCGTCGCAAGTGAGGAATATCACATCCCGTGGGTGATCGCCGACGCAAGGGATCTTTGAATGGGAAATGTAATCGATCGGATAGCTGGCCCGCGTGTTTTCGGTGATCGATATATTCTTGAAATCGACCACGTGTGTTTCAGGGTCTTGCACCGTGTTTTCTAATACGGTACCGAAGCGAATGGCATCGTAAATTTCCGGCTCGTTCCGTTTGGAAAGATTGATCGTCTTCGCGTAACAGCCCCCTTCGATATTGAAGATGCCGCGATCACTCCAGCAGTGCTCATCATCGCCAATGAGGTCGCGATTCTTGTCGGCCGAGAGCGTCGTCTTTCCCGTGCCAGAGAGCCCAAAATAGAGCGACACGTCGCCCCCCGCTCCCTCGTTAGCAGAGCAATGCATTGAGAGAATGCCTCGCTTTGGCATTAGGTAGTGCATGATCGTGAACACTCCCTTTTTCATCTCGCCAGCGTACTCGGTGCCTAGGATCACGAACTCCCCCGAGGCAAAGTTCAGGGCGACGCTCGTTTCCGAAGTCACACCCTCAACACTGGGGTCGGCCGGTTGACGGCCGGCGTTATAGATCACGTAGTCAGGCTCGCCAAAGTCGGCCAGTTCTTCTGCAGTAGGGCGGATGAGCATGTTGTGCATGAACAACGCATGATAGGCCCGCGTGCAGATTACCCGCACTTTGATCCGGCATTCGGGGTCCCAACCGGCGTAGCCGTCGAACACATGCACGCGTTCGCACGTGTTGAAGTAGTCGATTGCGATCTGCTTGTTCTGCTCAAACGAGTCTGGTGGGAGCGGCGTGTTCACCGGCCCCCACCACACATCCCCCTGGCTTTCAGGCTCCTCAACAATGCGTTTGTCCGCTGGGCTGCGGCCACATTTTTCGCCAGAGTCTGCGGCCAGAGCCCCCGAAGCAGCGATGGTCGACCCATCGTGCAAGATGCCCTCCTCGTAAAGCCGCGCCGTGGTGGCATTGCGAAGAACGTCGGTAGTGGTGATGCCGTAACTGCTCAAATCCATTCGGGGCATGGGAAGATTCCGTCGCTTATGATTGTTCTCGAAAGTGTACTCACTCGTACTGTTAGTAAACCAGATTTCTTAGGAGACTTAAATAGCCTGCTCTGGTTACTGGAAAGATTCGGTCACCCACATACCAGCATGCAGGGCTAACAAGTGAATCCTGCGGCAACGCTGCGCCAGGCACGCCGTCGCGAGCAGTGCCAGACAGAGCGAACTCGGCTCCGGGATGGCGTCAGAACTCACGAACGCGGCGTTCCCAAAAATACTCTGCCAAAGTGCCCGATCATCCCCGTCAACGTTGCCATCGCGATTGCCGTCGGCATCGAACGCATCGGAGAGGAACTGGCTCGCGCCCGCTTCTCGCTGCCAAAGTAGAAAATCGCCACCGTCGATCTTACTTGAATCATCGAAATCGGCTGAGACAATCGGCGCTGCTTCAAAGGTGACGATTGTGTTGCTGCTGAATTGATCGCCATCATCGACCACGCCCACGAGCAGCCAATTTCCGTTGTCGAGTTGAGGGCCAACGGTTAGTCCTTCCAGATTCTGACCAATGCCGCTACCAATGGTGCCCGTCCACAGGGACTGCTTTGCAGCGGGTGTGTAAGTGGCACCTGCGAGTCCTGCGTCGAATGCCGTGGCATTCGTATCGGTTGCAGCGCTGGAATCGATTTCGTACAGGCGGTTTTGAAAGCCCGGGAGAGCGATTGCCGCAGAACGTTCTAGTGCTAACAACGTCTTGTCAGGCATCGCAACTAACTCCGAGAGACCGCTACGTGTACTGCTATTGGTACTCGTCCCAGCATGGATCGGATCAACTTCGTAGGCGAATTGCTTAGTCGCAGTAGCGGTGAGAGCAGAGGACGAATTGCCCGTGAGGTCGTACGTCTGCACGCGCACCATGGTGCCATTGCTCGTATTGGCCGTCGGGCCATCGATGGTGAGAGCCTCTTCGTTCACCGTTGCCAGTCGGAAGCCACTGTTGGCAACACTCCACGTGGCCGCTGACTCGAAACCGCGATTCGCACGCGCGGTGCTAAAGACTGCCGGTGCTGCCACGACAGAGAGCACCGCGCCGTCGCTCAAACGAATCTGCCGCAGGCTGGGCGTGCCTTCTTCGCTCACCAGGACAACATCGGGATCAGCCGAAATCGCGATTCCCTCGTCATCCCGTCCAACTGAAAACGCATACGAAGCCGTCGCTGTGGTCCAGAGCACGGCATCGCTCGGAGTCATAGTTAATCTGAACTCCACCACGCCCGAGCCATCGTCTTGAACCGCATTGAAAACGTGAATGAGGGGACTCGACTGAGTCGCGTCGTAGGCAACGCCGCTCAACTCTGCAACGGTAAAACCATTCGCGTCGAGTGCAAGAGTATCGCGATGGGTGATGCTCCAGCGAGCAGCACTGCACGACGAAACCGCAAGTGTTGCCGCGAGCAATAGAGCGAGAGTGAAACGTAACATCGGCAGCTCACTAGGTGGTTCCCGAGAACAGCAAAACCTGGAAATCCTGTTCTACCCGGGTCGTTCCTCTAGTGTAATCGAAAGCTGCTTTTAGAGACCTGCGTTTTCAATAACGGCGGGCACTGTTTCGCCGGTTTTCTCAGTAGCTTCTTCGGCAGGTTCTTCGGCAGGTTCTTCGGCAAGAGGCCCCGGCAAGCCGCTATCGACCACTAGGTAGCCTGCCCAGAAGAAGGGGTGCTCAGCCGTCAGCGGTGCAGAACGCCGTTCTTGCTTCACTCGCATTTCGGCGATCGGATCGACCGGCATCGCACGTACGACCTGCACGCTGCGCTGCCAAGCGTCCGCAGCGGATGAGTACGGCAACTCCTGGGCAAACTCGCGCGTGATGTCGAACGTCGTCTGACCACCCACGCGCCAGCGGCTCATAAGAATGGTTTCGGCGCCTGATCCCATCAAGGTGCAACTCGCCAAAAATAGCTCGGAACCTGGCGCGGCGGCGCTCTTGCTGCGACGACTCGCCTTCCCGCCGTTTTCCGCGATGGTGCGCATGCCCGGCATCAGAATGCGCTGCGGGCCCGCGTTGGGAATGACCATCCAATCGGCCAGCGTAGCGGGGGAACGCCCCATCTTCACAGGCGACCAGCCTAGTGGATCGGCCGCGTCCGCTTCCACTTCGTCCAACACAATCAGCCAATCCAACAAACTTGCTGCCAAAGGCGCAATTGCTGGTGAGTCGTCGATGCGCAGCGTACGATCAAACGCACTGGTAAAGGCTATCAGGTTCTCTTCTCTTTGATCGTCGGTGTCGCCGGGCGCTATCTCACTGCCTTGAATCCCAAGCCTCTGCACACGCCGCCAGGGTCGCGGCTCTGCAAACGCGAGCCCTGCTGTGGGTGCATAGCGTATTTGGCTGAAGTTGATCATCGCGTCGGTGCGTGAGTCGCTACTTGCAGTCAGCGCCTCAAATGGCACGTACCAGAGTATTCCGTCGGGAATGATCACCAGTTCGTTCGTCGAGGCCGGATCGAAAGACGAGCCCTTGAACAGCGCCTCATAGAGCTTTGCCCCTGAGGCCTTCCAATCCTCTGAGGCGAGCTGCTCGATGGTTATCTCGCGATTGCCGTCGTAGTTGCCCAGGTCCTGCAGGAATGCACTCACCTTACCATTGAGCCGACCAGCCGGTCCGCAATTCCACTGGGTAGAACCCTTGCGTGTGAACAGAAAACCCAACATGCCAGCAGGCGTCTCGTGAAAAACCACTGTCGCTTGGCCCGGTCTTAAACGCGCTTGCAACGCCTTGGAGTTGAGCCGGGGCGGAAACACATAGTCGGCAGGAATGCGTCGCAGGCTGGAGAGTTCCAATTGCGACTCGCGGGCGACAATCGCTTTCGCATAGCGTTTCCATTCGCGGGCAACTTCCGTGCGCGTGTCGTCGTCCATGGCGGGCTGCCAAAGCTCCTCCAATCGGTCGCGTGCCTCCTCCGCTTCGTTTTCTAGCTGAGAGAGCCCCGGCAGGCGAATATGTAATTCGTTTTGCTGGATCCGCCGCTCTGGGTCCAACCGTTCACTCGGAGTGGCCAGCAGGTTTCGCACCGCAGAGAGCCGCCCGGCCCACGGCAAGGCCCGATGAAATCGGCGCCGCTTCGCCAGGTCGGCAACTTCCAACGCCGCCGCCTGCTCCTTGCGCTCCAGCAGCGCGGCCAACCAGTTCTCAAAGGCCAGCTCGTGCGAGGTCTTCATGACAGCTAGGGTATCCAGCGGTAACAGAACCGTATCTCCAGGCGTGGGATCGCGTAGCAGCCCGTCATACACCACGACCGCAGCTCGCGAAGTGAGCACGCGATTGGCGAACCATTCGTTCGCCAAGCCGATCTGGAGATTCCGCAGCGACATGACTGCCTTCCCCTCAACGGCTTGGGCCAGCTTTGCAGGAGCCGAATCACGCCCACTCAGATAGTCGAGTCTCGCTTCGAGAAACACCGACCAATTGGCCAGCAACCCTTGCTGCGAACCGCGCCGCAAGCGCGACTGCCCCGCCTTCAAAGCACTCGCAGCACCATCCCTTTGGTTCAGGTCGAGTAGTTCCTCTGCCCAGGCCAACTGCAGTCGTGCAGCAAGATGATCGTAGCGTTTCTGCCGTGCCCAGGCGGCAGCGGGTGCCAAGGCCGGATTCACATCGGTAGCATTGCTGGCCAGCCGCGCTATGTGTGCAAGCCTAAACGCTTCGTCAACGACGTTAAGATCTTCGTACAAATAGCCACTGTAGCTCGCCTCTGCCAAAAGCTGCGTCGCGCGGGCCGGATCGTCGCCCGCGAGAATCATCAGACGACCTTGCTCCAACAGAGCGACTCCTGTGAGCGGGTGGTCGAACTGCCCAGCGAGAATCGTACCGCGTTCCAAGCGCTGCAACGCCTGCTTGTGCTCGCCCACGCCGGCGTGGGCAATGCCGCGCAAAATGTCGATCCAAGCGTTCGACCAATGGTTGGGCGGCGCGCCGCCTCGCGATAGCCGCTGGAGCATATCTTTCGAGATGGGATCGTACACGCCCAACGGCCCAAGAATTTCATTGCGTCGTCGCATCGTGAGCGCTGTGCAGCGCAGCACTTCAATGGCGTTGATCTGCCAGAATTGAAGATTGCGCACCACGCCCCCCTCGCGTGAAATCTTCTGAGCGTCAAATCCGCCCTGACGAATTTTCATCGTCTTACTGAAACCGCCCGGAGTGAACTGTCGCTGACTACGCCCCCAGGGCGCGACTTGGCGTGTGAGATTAGTATCCACGCGTGGAGGCTGCTGGAACTCAACACTCAGTAGCCAACCAGGATTTTGCAGATAGTGATTTGCCGCTATGTCAAAATGCTGAAGCGCCTCCAACGGGCGGCCTTGCTGATAGTACGTCTCCCCCAGGAGTGCGTAGTAGCAGATGGAATCGATCCACCGCGCGTTGACCGTTTTGATGGCTCCTCGCGCCTCACGCGTGAAGGTCCGGCCGGCGTCCTGGTAATCTCCCCGATAGAGATCCTCGATCCCTGCAAAGTACGCTTGCGACGGCGTGGTGTCCGCTCTGGTAAGTTGGGCTATCGCCGTGTCAGCTGGGAGCACTATCCCCAGGTAGAACAGTGGTAAAAAAAACAGACGCCGTGCCGCTCTTGAAGCCGCTTTCGAATAATTGAGGCCATCGCGTGCTAGCATTCCAACAAGCTCCCTGAAGTTCTTCTCTATTCCCCATATTGCCAGCTTCCATTCTACACCTTCGACCGGTCATTGCGGAATGAAGTTAGCAGTAGCTATCGCTGTTTTAGCCACTTTGTGACAAATGAACGAAGGACTACACCGGTGGCCAACGTTGGAGGAAAGACCAAGCATATAGGCCGTAGCAGGCAAGGCGTGGTTAAGGCCTCCGCCCTACGCGCCAGCGTCTTTATTGGGGACTCTTGGCATAGACACCTTGCTAGCACCTACAACGAATTCGAGATTCTCAACGACTGAGTGAAAGTTTGACGGTTACAGGGCCGATAACGATTGTGCTGGGCGAAGTTTTCGCTCCGGCGAGTCTCACAAGCTGAGGCTACTCATCGCTGGTCGCACAAGCGGCCATGAAGCACGTTGTTGGGAGTTTGCTGACGTGAAAACAATCGAATCCGTCTTCGGCCGCACAGGCCGTCAACGTCTTGTTGCCGCCGGGCTATTGGCCTTGAGCTGCGGCGGCCTAACCGGCTGCCAGATCGATGTCGCTGGCCAAACGCTGCCAAGCGGCTATCACCTGACCGACGACGTGCAGTACTACGCTCCTGGTCCTGAGTTCAAGCTTGCTCGCGAAGCTGCCGCTCTGGCAGAACAAAACGCGGCTGCTATCAGCGAACCACAACGTAGATAAAAGCGTAAGCAGCAAACCGTGACCGGCATTCTTCACGCTGGTTATGAGTCGCCCTCAACAAGAAAACAATTTATCGCCGCTTGCCGCGGCGTGCCCATAGGGAGCGTGCGCGGCAAGGCCTGGGGGGGACGGCGCCTCGCGAGGCAGGCGTCTGAGGAGTCGATATGTTCGCAAGAGCGTATCACGCCTCAGACGTCTTCGCCCCGAGGATATCGAATCGCGAACTCAATAAGCGACCAAGCGCTAAACAAACGGGCCAACACGCGATAGCTGTCGGATTGCGAGTGAACAGGGCTTGCTTTTCTCTTGCGTACTCCAATCGCCGGCGCTCTCAGCTCACTCCTCTACAAGCTCATCGCGACGCGACGCTTCAGCCATTTCGTAAGCCGCACGCCTTGAGACTTCCAAGCCGATGCCGGATAGTGCGTGTAGCGGTAGCTCTGCTCCAACTTCGTACGATAGCGATGCTTGAAGCCGTAGCCACCCACGCCCAGGTCGAGACACGTATCGCCCCGCTCAAAGCTATCTCGCAGCGACATCAAGAGCAGCCCTGTACCCACACCCTGCTTGCGAAACTCTGGGGCGTAGCCCATGCGAAGTCCAGCTATCTTCCCGTGATAGTGATAGTTGTAACCATAAGCAACCGGTTGTCCCGCGACTTTGAGTAATGTCACATCGAGCATCCCTCGGCGAGCCGCAGCAGCGTGGCACTCGTGCAGAAATTCTGTCACTTGCGGGTGCGAAATCGTGTTGCCGCTCATTGAATCTCCTTGCCAACTCCTGGCGGCCAGATCTCGACAGGTATCGAAGAGATCCCAGCGAGGATCTCCGTCTCCTTCGGCTGCCGAAAGCGGACGATGGCGGATGAACTCGACTTGGGGCAACTCTTCAGCATGCCTCAGCTTGCGACGCATCTCGTGGCGTTGCTTGGAAGACCGTGTCTGCAAGTAGTCTTCCCATGTGCCATCAAAATCAATGACTGACGATTCCTGATAGGGCTCCGCCAATACGGGCATGTCCATCGCTTTCATAGCAGCGATCAAGCTGAATGTGCTTGTCTGCTGCGGGTCGAGCCAGCGCAAGTCGACGATGTCCCAGTCTCGCCGTTGCTCCGCCAGAAACTGCGTCGCCAACCAGTGACAAGCCGCCTGATTGGGGCCGATGGGCCCATACCAAGCGTCCCAACTGGCCAACGGATAGGTAAGCGTGCGTACCCGGCCCACGCGATGCTGCTCGTTCACCACGCACAGCGGCACGAAGCCGATCGGCTTTTTGTCCGAACGAACCACCAACACCCGGTAATCATGCTGATCGCCACGGCGTGTATGCTTCGCTCCACGGTGTTCCTGTTTCGTACCGAAGTGTTTCCACGCGGTTTCCAACCAGTCGAACGTCATGAAGAACGAAGCGCGGGGGGTTTCCTCAAGCAGCGACTTCCAGGCGAGTCGATACTGTTGAAACTCTTCGAGGTTGTCGACCAGTACAACATCGGCCATTGGCGGCAGCTCTAGCTCAACAGGGCAGGGCGTTTGCGACATGGCGAATTCTTGTGAGAAGAGCAAAATGAACGAAAAGGTGTGCATGCTCTTCCAGGCAATAGTTCGCCTACGGCCTAGAGAGAAAGCAACACGCGTGCCGCCATCGGGTCGAGACCCAAGCAGCACACTTAAAGCTAGGCCACTCGCTTGAGGAGTGCGAAATACATTACACTCAATTTGCATGATTCCGCGTGCGTGTGGCAAAACGGCAACAGTTCCCCGAGCCATGTTGTCTTGTGTGAACACTGAATAGAAGAAGCGTGGAAGTCCGAGGAGGATCGCCAAGGGATTGATTGGGTGATAACTATGCCAAAGGTATTACGCAATTAAGCCCAGGGTTGCATCCAGCGGAGCCCTAGCGACACTGGATGCTACCCTGGGAAACCTGCATAATTCCGTCGGCGACCGAAATCGCCTAGGCGATTTCGGTCGCCGACGGGGTTTGTCTATGGTCTCGAACCCAGGGTTGCCCGTTTCGTCGCTAAAGCTCCGAATCGGGCAACCCTGGGCTAAGTTACGCAACGCCTACGGCGTAATACAACCAGACCTCTCCACTCGCGGCTGATTTTTAAAGGACAAGTATTGGAACCTACCAAACCACTCGACGAACTCTGGCAACCGGTGGTCGAAGCAATTCACGCCAGTAAGTTCCAAACCGTGCTGGCCGCGACTGGCGGCAGCGGTGCGCTGGCGGCACTCGTGAAAACACCCGGTGCCTCGCGCACCGTGCTGGAAGCCGTGGTGCCCTATTCACACAATTCCCTCTGCCAGTGGATCGGCGGCACACCCGACCAAGCTTGCAGCGAGGCAACCGCTCGCGCAATGGCCATGGCCGCCTGGATGCGTGCGCGCGAGTTGGCTCCCGAGGCTGACCCGCTGAAACTTCTCGGCCTGGGTTGCACGGCAAGTCTGGCGACCAATCGGCCCAAGCGGGGCGCGCATCGAGTGCATGTGGCGGTGCAATCGGGAGCGTTCACGCGTACGTTTCATCTCGAACTCAGCTCCTCTCGTCAGCGGGTGGAAGAAGAAACACTCGCAGCGAGCCTCGTTATTAGTGTTCTCGCTGAGGCGTGCGAGGCATCACATGCTGACCTCGATGAAGCTATGGAGAGTTCAATGGGAATTGGCGAGAGGATTTCGCCAAAAGAACAGGTGGCCACCAGAAGATGGTCGGAGCTAATCCTAGAAGACTGCCAGGAGATGGCCGTTCGCGCACCGGAAATGGACCCAGATAGAATACCCAGCTGGCCAAAGTTAGTATTCCCAGGTTCCTTTAATCCACTCCATAGTGGACATTTGCGAATGGCAGAAGTCGCCGAACGAAAGCTTGGCGAGCCGCTGGCTTGGGAACTAGCGATTAACAACGTCGACAAACCGCCGTTGGATTGCCTGACGCACGCAGAACGCATTGCTGCGATTCATGCCGTTGATAGGGATCGGTTCGTAAAAGTCAGCACTCTCCCGACCTTCGTTGAGAAGGCCGAGTTCAACGAGGAAGTCTGCTTCGTGGTAGGTGTTGATACCCTCCTCCGCATCGCCGACCCGAATTACTACGCAAGCGAGGCCGCCACCGAGGAAGCCATTGCGATGATCGAAGCAGCCGGCTGCCGCTTCCTCGTCTTTGGAAGAGTGATCGACGGAAAATTCCAAACCCTCAGCGATCTCACCCTCCCCCCTACCCTGCTGGAGTTGTGCGACGAAGTGACCGCTGAGGAATTCCGCGAGGATATTTCTTCGTCCGAGCTACGGTCCTAGCAACGTGGACCTAAGTCTGCGGACCCAATTGCTCGCCTAACCACTGCAAATACGCTTCGCTGCCGGCAACAATCGGCGTAGCAATGATCTCCGGACAATCGTAGTCGTGCAGCCTAGCAATCTTCGCAATGACTTCCTCGAAATGCGATTGCGAAGTCTTCACGCTCAGCGTCCATTCCTGAGCCTGTTCGACTTTGCCTTGCCAGCGGTAAACGCTAGTTACGGGTCCGGCGATTTGCACACAGGCTGCTAGCCGAGATTCGACAAGAGCGTTGGCGATTTTCTGTGCTGCTTCACGATGGCTCGTGGTGGTTGAGAGGATGAGAAAGTTGGTCATGGGGTCACGCGTTTCATGTTGGAAAGTTTGCTTAGGGACTCCAGCGAGATGTTACGCTGCTCTCGACCACCGTCGTCGAATCCAAGGCAACACGGCTAACCCCAGAAACACCGACAAGCTATACACATTCCGCCATTTGATTTCGGTGATAGTCTCGCTATCCAAATAGTAGTCTTCGATATTTTCTGGCAACACTTCACCGCCCGCAGCAGTAAGCAATGCGCGTGCAATGGCGGGTTCTTTAAAAGGAGGAATGAACTCCACATGGCCGTCAGCAAAGACTGCATTCCGCCCGCCCACGGTTGCGTAATTTCTCGTAAAAAATCCTTCGCGAATAGGCCGATGGGGCGCATGTGCACCAGTCGTCATTAGTTCAATCGCTTCGTCGATGGAAATATCACGGGGTTCGAACCAGTTGATCCCTCTGTTGCTTGCTTCAATTAGGAGAATAGTCATCGAGGCACCGTCGGGAATGGCTGTGAAAGCTTTGGCGTTTTTTTCTGACCAAATCGTCTCTTCGCCAATGACCGCAAAGTAACTTGTCTCCCCTTTAGGAGAAGTCGTGTCGGCAGGGCAAGTATGGCCGTACTGCTCCATTAGGGCTAAACGATGGTTACTTGGGCCGTCCCATGCTTCCTGCTTGTCGTAATTCTTCGCAAGAACACTTCCTTCCATGAAGGGCAAGATTTCGTAGCGCCAGCTTCGCGCTGGCTCCCCTGGGCCCTCTGCAGTAGCTGGCAGTGGCAGCCTTCCGTGGACGTCATGGTAGTTATGCAGAGTCAGCGCAAGCCATTTCAGGTTATGATTGCAAACACTTCGTGGCGAAGGAGAAAGAGGACGAAGATCCGGGATAAAGAACGAAAGCGGCCCCAGCAAGACTACCAACGCAAACAGAATGATTAGCCACTCGATCGGTCCCGGACTTGCATTCGCTTTGAACCATTTCCCAAGCGGCAAACGATGCATGCTCAGCGTGAGAATCGCCAGGCATATCCCCCACCCCACGCCAAACGTAGCCATCGCCGCTGCAAGCAGCGCGAAGATGTACACGATCGTGATAAGGCGGAATTGCATGGTGGCGTTTCACATAGTTGTCGGAGTTTGCTTAGGGACTCCCGCGGGATGCTATATCGCAGCTATTGAGCTTTCATCGTAACAAACCTAGTAGCCGCAGGAAAACATCCTGCCGTTGCCGCTGTAACAACTCGCACGCATCGAGTAGAATCTTCTCCTCCGTAAATCATTAGAGTCACACTCAGGAAAGACATATGGAAGCTGGTATCGTAGGCCTGCCTAACGTGGGCAAGAGCACGCTGTTCAACGCGCTTACCTCCGCAGGTATCGCTAGTGAGAACTACCCGTTTTGTACCATCGAGCCCAATGTCGGTGCCGTACCGGTGCCCGATGCGCGTCTGGGAACCATTCAGTCTTTCATTAAAACAGAGAAAACCATTCCCGCGGTGCTGCAACTGGTCGATATCGCTGGCATCGTCCGCGGTGCATCTGAAGGCGAAGGGCTCGGCAACAAGTTCCTCTCACACATTCGCACCGTCGATGCCATTCTGCACGTGGTACGCTGCTTTGAAGATGCAGACATCATCCACGTGGATGGCCAAGTTGATCCGATTCGCGACATTGAAACCATCGACACCGAGCTCATGCTTGCCGACTTGCAAAGCGTGGAAAGCATGCTCGACAAAGCCCGTCGCACTGCCCGCACTGGAGACAAAGAGGGGAAGCAGCGTGTGGAAGTGCTTGAAGCGTGCCAAGCATTGCTCGCCGAGGGCAAGCCGGTGCGATCGCTCTCCTTCGACGATGCGACACTTTCTAAAATGTTCAAAGAATGTCAACTGCTCACCGCCAAGCAGGTGCTCTACGTGGCAAACGTCCATGAGGACGATCTCACTGGCGAAGGACCGCACGTGATGAAAGTGCGCGAGCGGGCCGCTGCCGAAGGGGGTGCCGTAGTGCCCGTCTGTGCCAGCCTGGAATCGGAACTGGCAGAACTTGATGCCGAGGAGCGCATCGAAATGCTTGAAAGCCTCGGACTCGACGAGCCCGCCTTGGCGTTGCTCGCCCGTGCCGCTTACGAGTTGCTCGGCCTACAGAGTTACTTCACGGCTGGTGAGAAGGAAATCCGCGCTTGGACGATCCCCGTCGGCGCGACCGCCCCGCAAGCGGCAGGTGTGATTCACAGCGACTTCGAGCGCGGCTTCATCCGTTGCGAGACTTATTCGGTCGCCGATCTGGAAGAGCTCCACAGCGAAAAAGCAATCCGCGAATCCGGCAAGATGCGCGTCGAAGGCAAAGAGTACGTCATGCAAGATAGCGACGTTTGTCACTTCTTGTTTAACGTGTGACCAGTACCCTACAGCTTTAGGCGATCAGCCCTTCAATCAATTTCCCGCTGTTGGCAATCTTCATCGGTCGTCCGTTGTTCGCTGTGAAAACGGTCTGCAGGGAAATGCCCATCGCTTGGCAGATGGTGGCCATCAGGTCTTCACTGCTGTAGGGTTCGCTAGTGACCGCGGTGCCATCGGCGTTGGTCTCGCCGATGACCCGACCCGCTGACAAGCCGCCGCCGCCGGCCAGTATACTCCAACTGCGGGCCCAGTGGTCGCGACCAGCGTTCTCGTTGATGCGCGGCGTACGACCAAACTCTCCCATGCACATGACGATGGTATCGTCCAGCATGCCACGCTCGCTCAAGTCTTCAACGAGCGTCGAGAGAGCATGATCCAAAACGGGCAGCTTCTCCTCCAACGAAGTGAAGCAGTTCTGATGCAGATCCCAACCGCCGAAGTTCACTTCCACAAACGGTACGCCCGCTTCCACGAGCCGTCGCGACAGCAAGCAACTCTTGGCGAGGTTGTTGTTGCCATAACGATCACGAACCGCTTGCGGCTCTTGATCGACCTTAAACGCTACCAGTTGCTCGCTGGTCATGAGCTCAAGCGTGCTATCGAGCACCTTCGCGTGTTCCTCAGGTGCAGGGCCGCGACGCTCGTTCACGAACCGGCGTTCCAATACGCTGAGCAGTTTCATGCGATCAGCCAATTGCCAATCTTCTACTCCCATCTGTAAATCCCGCATGCGCCCGTTGGAGCTCACTTGGAACGGCGCATAAGTCATTCCCAAGAAGCCAGGCCCGCCACCGCTGCCGCCGATCGATACAAAGGGAGGGATCTCCAGGTTGTCGATCTTGGTGCCGATCTCGTGGGCAACAACCGACCCGTAGCTGGGATGCTCGATATTTGGATTCGGCACATAGCCGGTTTTCATGTAGTAGCCGCCGCGTGTGTGATCGGCCTCGCGTGTGCTCATCGAACGCACAACCGACAGATGCTTCATCTGCTCTGCAAGCTTTGGCATCAGCTCGTTGATTTGTGCTTCGCCGGTGGTGGCGATCGGATTGAACTGCCCGCCGGTGGTGGCACCAGGCTTCATGTCCCACATATCAATCGTCGGCGGGCCGCCGCCCATCCACAACATGATGCATGACTTGTGATTTTTCTTCAGCTCAGCCGCGTTCGCCCGCAGCGTGTTGGTGAAGGCCCAGGCAGGCCCGGCCAGTGCTGAAGCGCCAGCCAAGTGCGACATAAAGTGACGGCGGGTCATGCCAGGTGCGCGTTGGATAAGGTTCATAGCTGCTTCCTCAATGCCAGGTGATCTATGCGATGTCCATTAGTCGCCGACCTTGGTCGGCGCTCGGCTTGGGTACCAACCCCGCGCCGACCAAGGTCGGCGGCTAACACCTCATTGTGCTTACTCAGTGGATTAAAATAAACTCGTTGCTATTTAGCACCGCCCACCACACGTCTTGCAGCGTGCGAGCCACGTCGCCTTTGCGGCTGGCGAGCAGTTGGGTGCAAATCTTGCGTTCTTGCTTCGACGGCTTGCGACTCAAGCCGGCTTGGTAAAGGTAGTTGAATTTGTCCGCGTTGCTTAGTTGTGGGTCGTTGGCAATGCGGCCCAGAAAGCTCTCGCCCTTGGTGCGAATGGCCTTCTTCGTAAGATCGCCGTTCATTAGCGTAAGCACCTGCGGAATCGAGCCGTTGAAACTCGTGCTTTCCGTACCCTCGTCGTTGCCAAACGCGGTGCTGAATTGTCGCAGCCAGCGGTCTTTCATCATTTCACGTTTCTCATCGTCGGTGGCCTGCGCATCCGCCTTGGTAGCCACTAGCAGCGAATCAAACAACTGCTCCGCCTGCATTTGCCGTACATAGAAGCGACTAAACATCGGCGGGCGGCCCAGCGCGGGGTCGTCCTCCACGTTGCTGCTGTTCATGCGGCTACTCAAGCGGTACGGCTTGCTCAGCACGAGTCGGCGAATGAGCCCTTTGAGATCGAATTCAGAATCGCGGAAGTCGCGGGCAAGAATTTCCAACAGCTCGGGATGCGAAGGCGGATTGTGCGGGCCCATATCGTCAATGGGTTTGGTGAAGCCGTGACCGAAGAAATGTGCCCAATATCGATTCACCAGCGACTGCTCGAGCTGCTCAGAGCCGAGAACCAATTCGGCCAGTTCCTTGCGACGATTAATTTGCTCGATCGCACCACTGTTGCCGTAGTCTTCGCCCTGGTCGGAATACTTCGCGGCCAGCGAACTGCCATCCACGAATACAGGGTACGCAACGCGGACTTGGCCATTGCGAAGTTCGTAGTACGTTGGGGCAGCATGCACACCAGCTCCATCACGATCGACAAGCTTCCCATGGCGCATTTCGAGTACGACCTCGCGCCGGCGATCTCCCATCATACGGCCTTCGCCACCAAAGTTATCATCAACTAGCGTGGCATACGGCTTCGGCTCGTCGTCGTCCATCATTTGCTCGAGATTGCGCCGCGTCTGACGGAAGAACGCGTTCATTTCCCAGAACTGGTTTTGCTGGTATTCGTTGAACGGGTGATTGTGGCACTGTGTGCATTGCACGTTCATGCCGAGGAATATCTGTGAGGTCTTGGCCGTTGCCTGCACGCCATTCTCGGCGAGTTTCTCAACAAGAAAGTTGGCCGCCCCGTTGAAGTTATCCATATCCGGCCGTGCATCGCCGGTGGCGGTAATCAGATCACGCGCCATCAAGTGGTAAGGCTTGTTCTCTAGCAGTACACGTTCCAGATACTGCATCATACCAGGACGGCTAGTCGGAGAACGGCGATCCGTCCCACCGGTGCGCCCGATGAGTGTGTTGGTCCAGATTGTGGTCCAGTTGCGTGCGTATTCCTGGACATAGTCGGGGCCGAGCAGACGATCTACCAGCTCTGCATCGCGCTGAGATGTACGTTTCGCTTTGAGGAATTGGTTAAGTTCATCGACTGTGGGAATGCGACCCAACACATCGAGATACACGCGCCGGCACCACTCTGAGTCGGTCGCTGTTTTTGAAGGAGCGAAGCCGTTCTCTTTCCAACCCTTGCTGACAAGATCGTCGATCAGTTGGCTGGAATTCTGCGAGGTAGAGTTCGCTGAAGAGTCTGCTGCCATGCAATCGCTAGTAACGGCAGCCACAATAAGAACTGCGACAACCGCAAAGACAAATGTAAAACGAGCGGGCTGCGACTTAAGAGCGATAATGCATTGCATTGATTGAGCGTCTCGGCTTGAACGAATTTTTCGAGCAACAAACGGGGTCAACTTCACCCCTCCATTCTACAGAATGCAATCAAACAACACATTGTTGCAGCGTTTTTTTGGCGAGGATCCAGGCCCACTCTCGCCGACATCCGATCTCACTGGCACCATGATTGGGCTCCCGGGGATTGAACCCATGAGATCAGCAAGAGTGCCCTGATAAATTCGCCCCAGATAGGATTGCAACACACTTGAACGGTGCGAAATTAAACAACTGTTCAATTTTGCAACACACCAAAAGCAACAAGCGGGTCTGGGAATGCCTCTTCAGGTGCATCCCAGACCCGCCCGAATCGTGACCTCTGAACGTTATTTATCCGACTCCTGGGGAGGGTTATGAAGTCGAGTAAATCCCTAGACTTGCGTCCTCAAAGGTCTTGCGGTTGCTGCTTCTTCTCTAAACCGGCCCTTTGCAGTGCCTCTTCTCTGTCCCGGCCCGTGTGATTCGTGTTCCGACGAATCGATTCGTGTTCCAAGCGAATCGGGCCGCTGCTAGGCGGCTGGAATCTATACATGCAATCTACGTGCCAAAACATTTGTCAACCGAGATTGATCCTCCCGAGCAGCCAAGCGTGAGCCGTCAGTGTACAGCGTCCTAGCTCCGGATGCCCATGGGTTTTTCTACGAATACGCATTCGCGAGAATTTCATGCGCTCTAGTTTCTTCAGTCTCCTTCAATGGCTAGTCATAATGAGGGAAGCCAGTTGGGCTGGGGAAGCCTGCTGGGATTTCTAAGCACTGTATTTTTGAAAAGTGAGGGACTCGTGAAAACTACTCATCTACTGACCTTCTTATCCGTGGCAATCGCCATGGTGGTCGCCGGCCCCGTGAGGGCCGCCAGCATCGTCTCTGAAGACTTCGAGAGCTACGCCGACACCACCGCGTTGGGCGGTACTTGGTCGCTTGCTGATGGCACGCTTGATACGGCCAATGGCAATCCGGGCCAATCGATGGATCATCCCGGCACAGGCGGCAGCTTTACTGGTGCCAATACCAACTCGCTCAGCTTCCCTGGCGTGTATCCTGGCCCTGGCCAGACGCTAATCTTCCAGGCCGACATCTACGACGACGCGAACTCCAATAACGAACGAAATTCAGCGGGACTCCGCTCCGCCGCGGGCGCAAACATTATCGAGATGGGCCACTACAACAGCCCGTCACACTACGCGATCCGGACGGTGCTCTTTGGTGCCGGCAGTGATGGGTCCTGGGTAGCCTTCCCAGGACTTGTGGATGACGCAGGCGACCCGCTCGCCGACGAGACTGCCGTCGAGGGCTGGCACACTTACACTGCCGAGATCACCGACTCGCAAGTCACCTTCACGCTCGACTTGAACGGCGATGGCAATATCAACGGCACGCATGTCGCGACCATCAACCAGAACGGCGGATTTTTGTTCGATATCATCCGCCTCGGCGGACCGTCGGACCTTGGCTCGACCAACGGTGGCGTGAAGTTCGACAACATCAGCCTTTCGTTGGTGCCTGAACCGAACACCGCAATTTTGGCACTCTTCTGCTGCGGCCTGGGACTCGTCCAACGCCGACGCTAAGAGAATTAACTGACGCTGAGCTGCCTACTACGCAGGCAACGCACACGGACCACCTCACCATCGCTGGTGAGGTGGTTTTTTCATGCGCTCTATTTCATGCATAGTGTATGCCGAGTAGTCTCGGAGCGTACGGAGGATAGCCGGTTCTATGACCTATAATTACGTTGATCCCTTTTTCGAACCCACGAAGATGATTCATGAGCGATGTAGTACTAGCTCCCGTCGATTCAGGCCCGCTGAGCCTGTCGCAGAAGCAAGAAGTGGCCGCTGCGAGCGAGCGATCCCAGAAGATTCGCAAGGCAGCAGCCGTCGCGAAGTTTAATGGCTGGACGACTGGCATCCTAGCGACCTGCTCGGCACCCTTCGCGCTGTTTAGCCTGGCTGGTTTCTTCATAACCACTGGCATGTCGGTCGTGGCTTACAACGAATTCCGAGGTCGCCGCCGTTTACTGGAATTCGATGAGGAAGCGCCAGCCTTCCTCGGCTGGAACCAAGTCGGCTTCCTGGCCTTGATCATCACCTACTGCCTCTGGATGCTAGCCGCGGGGCTTTCAGGCGAGGGCCCATTCCAAGAGCAATTCGCCGCTCAGCCCGAGCTGGCCGAAGTGTTAGGTTCGCCTGAAGAACTCGACCATTTCTACCGTGGTGCAGTCATCGCGCTCTACGGCAGCGTCATCGCCCTGAGCATGGTGTTCCAAGGCTTGAACGCGTATTACTACTTCTCACGACGCAGGTACACGCAAGCGTATCTCACGGCGACTCCCGGCTGGGTGATTGATCTGCAGCGGTTGGTACCGTCAGGAAGTTGAGCGCTCGCATCTCAATCTTCCAACAAACGCGGCCCGACAAAGCCCAACCCAAAACCCTCAATCCCCCTAATCAACAATCTCCAACAACAGCCTGAAGAATGCCGCCAAACTCTACCGATGCATAAAGGTAGACCCAGCATTCCCATTTTAACATCGCCTGTTAGCCACTAACGGAATGCAGCAGGTCGTACCAAACGCGGTGTGGGCACCGCAGCGAAATGATTCGATTATCAAGCCCATCAACAACGAGCCATCACCCTCATGAGGACTTCGAAGTCATGGTGGAAAGCCACGAGAGACTTCCCAACTTCATAGATATTCGTAAATACATCAACCAAACCCTCAGCCAGATCGAACAACTCCAGCCAGACCGATTCGAACTCACCGAGACGCCCCTGTGGCGCAGTGGCCGGCCCTGCGGCATGAGCTTCTGCCTGCATGGACCACGGGCCGTTCGCTTGACGGCAGTTTGGGAGACCGACGGCAACACGATTCTGTTTTATGGTTCGCAGGGTGAACGGGTGCAACGGACGCATCTCGCTGCCGCCCCTGCGATTGAAGACTGCATAGCCAGTGCCGCTTGAGCGATTGGTCGCAAATGAATTGCAGCAATAAAGCGGCCAAGCGATTGCAATGCAAGCTCCGAAACGATATTTGAGTTTTCCCAACAAGCTCAAAGAAGTGGGCTTGTTAGGAAGCGCCGCAACGATATACTGAACACTCGTACACAAATGTACGTGCTATCAGTTAGCAAGATACTAACTACCCGTCACGGGAAAACATGGAGGTTTCCAATAGTGCTAGTACTTTCGAGAAAAGAATCCCAACGTATTCGCCTCGGCGACGACATTGTCATCACGGTCGTTCGCCTAGCGGGCGACAAAGTTCGCCTAGGTATCGATGCCCCACGAGAAATGCTAGTCCTGCGGGACGAGCTTGAACCACTCGAGCCGCCAATTAGTAAGCAGTTGACCCAAGCAGCTGCCACGTTGCCTGCCACAGTCATGCCTGCCACGGGGCTTCCTCAAACAGGGTTTACTCAAATTGATGCCAGCTGCGGAAGCGTTTGTTGTGTGACTAGTAATTGAGCAGGTCCATTGTTTTAGGCGAAGCTGATTAAGTCACAAAGACGAATTCTTGTAATTGATAAGAGCAAACAAAAAGCCGCTCAAGCATGGGGCTTGAGCGGCTTTTCGATTCAGAGTGACTGTTTCAGAATTACGTTTTGGAATCAGTCGCGAGGACGTACAGCACCGGTAAGGCCGCTGTAGTCGGCACGATCTTCCTCGTGCCATAGAGGTTGACCCATGCGTACACGTTCAGCTAACACGTCCAACTTTTCACGTGAACCGGCGGGAGCCTGGGTTGCACCGAAATCGTCGTCCGAGCGGGGAGCAAAATCTTCGTCGTGCCCGTATTTCAGGATGGCTTCGAACACGTTCTTGAGCTTGAGGTCTGGCATAACAAATTCTCTCTAAAAAAAGAACACTGCTGTCATCGCGGCGTTCTCGATCTCTTGCCGTCCTTCACGTCACACGAACTGCCGAAGTTCGTGCCGGGATGGCGAAACGTAGTATCCAAGCCGAGACAGGTCGGCGAAAAAACGCTCATCGATGCCGAGCGATAGGAGAGGGCTGCTTATTTTCAGCACGCCTTCTCTGCTTCTCTGCAAAGAATCGGGGAAGTTCTTCCGGGCTTGGGTGTGGACTTGTCAATAAGGGATTATTGCAAGCTGGGAGGTGAAGTCAAGTTTTTTCCCGAGGGAAATCCAGCTTTTAGACGCTCCCTCACTTGACACGCGGAATCTATTCCGACTGGCGTCTCTAGTTGGGGTTTGCCGCCAAAGTGGAAAGCATCACACACATCGCAAACCGCCTGTCTTGACACCCCTCTACTGCTATCAGATAAGATTCTCCCTATGGCTTGGCATCAACATACCGTTCAGCTTGCTCCACGAAGTCGTGGGTTTCATCTGATCACTCAAGACATTGTCGAGGCAGTTCCCGAACTTGCCGCCATGAAGGTAGGCATACTGCAACTGTTCCTTCAGCACACCTCCGCCTCGCTCTCGATCAATGAAAATGCAGACCCGGATGTGCCGCTCGACCTGGAATCCTCGTTGTCGGCGATCGCGCCGGAGAATTTCCCGCATCGCCACACGTGCGAAGGCCCCGACGATATGCCGGCCCACGTGAAGTCGTCGCTGCTGGGCTGCTCGCTCTCGATCCCAATTACCAACGGTCGGCTGAATCTGGGCACATGGCAAGGAATTTATCTGTGCGAGCACCGCAATCGGGCTACATCTCGAAAAATCGTCTTAACTCTTTGGGGCGAGTAATGCATTTCGCCGCGGGGCTTGCCCCGTGCTGGTAGTGCTCAAAGCGCGGAGCAAGCTCAGCGGCTAAGTGTTGGTCGCGTTGTCGTGCGAGTCGCTGGGCGCGTAGCTAGGTGAAATATCCTGCGGTTCCTCGATTTGCTCCCCGCTGAGCCCCAACCAGCGCCCAAGCTTTTGTGTGGCCTGGCTGATCGCTCGACCACTGAGGAGTTCCTCGGTGATGGTGGTTTTCTCCGTGGAGAAGTTCTCCCAGAGCGCGGAGATGTACGGGCCGCTGACTTCGGCAAGTGTTGTGTAGTAGCCTTGGTTGTGGATATCCGCAAGCGCCGTTGAGTAATGGTCGAGCACGTGTCGATCAAACAGGTTGCCTGCCACGCGCACCGTGGAGAGCGCCCCGCGACCCACGTTGGCAATTTTCCCCAGCGAGTGCAACGTCACGGCACTGGAGAGTTCCAGCAGGCTTACCTCTTCAGTAGCGGCGAGCTGCTGCATTTCCTCCCACATTCGGGTGATCTCGCTTTGCGGCAACGCTTTGGTGAGATCAATTTCGCCGGCTGCGGTTGTCGTTTGATTGAGCGTTTCGCGCAGGCCTTCCAAAGAAAGCGGTGGCGTGTCGAACGCTTCCGAGGCAGTCTTAGAAGTACGACCCAACGCATCAAGCAAGTCGCTCGTGCTATCGATGGTCGATTGCTCGTCGATAATGCCTTCGCGCCGCAGCTCCTCGGCCAGCTCTTTCAAATAGGTTTGCGATCCGTGGGCCACATCGCTGACCACCGCC
The DNA here is from genome assembly GCF_007741515.1 of Adhaeretor mobilis. Taxonomy (GTDB): domain Bacteria; phylum Planctomycetota; class Planctomycetia; order Pirellulales; family Lacipirellulaceae; genus Adhaeretor; species Adhaeretor mobilis. The sequence goes on along the minus strand of NZ_CP036263.1, from coordinate 1,037,048 downwards.
AGCACCATGAGCGGCGACAAATGCAATGTGGCCAGCCCTGCCATTTCCACGAAGTTGCCAACCGTCTTGCGTGCTACATAGTTTTCAACTCTTGGGTTCTCAACCCGCGGCTTCGCGCCTTCTGCCCCCCCCTCCTCTTCTTCTTTTTTTACTCCACCGACATCTTCCGTGAGGAAGTCGAGCGTTTGCTGCACGAGTACTGAGTAGGTGGTGCTATCGCGAATCGCTTGCGGCACGAGTAAGCCGGTAGATTCGCGCACCGCTCCGCCGACAGCACCCACCGAAGAGCGCACGGCCCGCTCCGGCAAGCTGAGCGTGTAGAGCAGGTAGTTGCGCACCTCGTCGGTCGGCGGCGGAGCCGCATCAGGTGCGATATGTTGGTCAGGTGGTTGGGAAGGTATGGTCATAATTGAGTCGGGTGTCGTCAGGAGGCAGTTCTCAATTACAGAGCGTTTTGCAGGCTACACTGCCCACCGCGCCCTGCCGACTGCCCACTAGAAAAAAGGATGGACGTCCATCATTCGAGCCAGTCAGGGCAATCCCTTGAACCTGGCCGTTCGTCGGCCCTTGAGAACCGCGTTCGCGATCACTGCTACTTTGTGCTTGCACGGCAACTCCCGGGGAACGATGTCGATACCAACGGACGAGCTGTTCAAGTTGCCTTGCGAACACGTTTCGCAGCCCGCCGCAGTCGCTCCAAAAAGCCGCCGTCGAACTTGTGCCATTGTACGCAATTTGGAAGTGTGTTCAGCAACGATTTTTGGCCACCTGTGTTTCGCACACGGGTTTCGAGGTGAAATGTTTCACGCAGAGACGCAGGGGCGCAGAGGTTTTACTGGAGAGCGGCTAGCACCGACACTCCGGCCTCAGGAAGTTGTTTTCGCCTGTTCGCAGACAGGCCGCGTGTCGGTGTGAAGTGGCAACACCGAAGGCGGACGAAGTGTCGGTGCTAGCCGTTGGGTGACCTGCCTGCCTTCAAGCGATTTCAGAACTCCCCAACTGGAATGGTGGCATTGAGACTCTATGCTTGGCACGCACTTTGCTGATAGGCATATCATGGTTCTCTTCATCAGGTTGGCGGCTGATGGGTGAGACGCTGGGAACGAAGGTGTTTCTAGCGTTTCTAGGAATCTCAACAGTTCATCATTTCCCCCTACCCTAGCCGCACATTCCCGTCGCCCTGCCGACTCATTGAGCACGCCCTGTAGTAGTACTGGGCAGTCCATGCTCAACCCACCTGTGAAACTTAGTATCTGCTGAGATGCGGAAGATCGCACCGTAGCAATCTAGAACGAAATGCGTACTCCACGCATTTGGCTTTTGTGTTCATTTTTGATGCCCGTTTTTCTTCAACCGGATTAGGAATCATGAGACTACGACACACGCTTACATCTTTCGGGATTTTGGCCTTAGTAGCCATGCTGGGAACGCTGGCAAACGCTGTCACATTCAAGGACATCGCCCATGACAGTGACAGCTCCGATTGGGTTGGTGTTTCGATTGCCGATAGCGATGCGGGCTTTGTGGATGTCACGAAAACACCGATCACCAACAACAACAACAACGAGACCTTCTATCTCCGTGACACATTCCACGGGAGCCTATCGCTGGACCTGCTCACCGTGAACGATCTTGATGAGGGCACTGCCACCGGCTTCGACATTCTCGGCTTGGGCCTGATTGGTCAAGATGCAGTCTTGCAGAACGACTTCCCGTTCACCTCATCTATTGGCTTAGGTGGGGATTTGCTCAACGATGGTCCGGGAATGACCCGTGACTTCTTTGGGCATGGAGCCGCCCTGCTCAATCCTCTTGCCAATTGACCTACCCTACGTCTAAATCAAGTACACACAGGATGTCACAAATGTGAGCAACGGTACTCGCCGTAGGGAGGACTGCGAAGTCGCCGATGGTCGAGAACAGCGCCTTTCGCCCTCATCGGTGCTAGTCGTCGGGAATGCTTGAGGTGATCTCTGGGACAGACGATGAGGGGGGCTAACCCAGTTCGGCTAGGACTTGGTAGACTAGTCTCCCTCGCGACATCTCTCAGATCTCAGCACGCAGCGATCCTGTCGAATATGTTCTCCCTCTATCTGCAAGCCTTTGAGCACTACCAGCCGTTGGGGAAACGCGTTTTGCATGTGCTCACCACGCTGCCGGCGGAAGTGCAGCAAGACTTTTTGAGTGATACTCGGTTCACTGTCTCGCTGGACAACTTTGTTCCGGGCGAGGGCTCAACGGTGTTCATGGCGGTTCCAGGAGGTACTGGCGTTGGTAGTCGTAGCGTGGTGCTCCGGCCGCGACTCTCTGAGTGCGACGAAGCGTTTGCTCACTACGTTATCGCGCATGAATTTGCCCATGCTTACTTGCGAAATGGACCGTGGGGTGACATTTCTGACGTAGAAAATGCCGCAGATGCGTTGGCAGCCGCTTGGGGATTCGCTCAGCCAGCGAATCCTCCGTGGGTCGGTCGGTGACTAGCTCTACTTCAATTGCCTTTGCTACGATCACCGTTTCTTGAGGCATCGTGTGAGCGTTCGGTCCAGTGAATTGGCAAACGTTTGAATGTCCTGTTTAGTAAGCGGGCTAGGGCCGCGGGTCTCGACGCCTGCCGAGCGGAATTGCTCCATTAAGTCGCGTGATGCTAGACGGTCGTGCACGCTGTTGTCGTCTAACAACTCGCCGCGTACGCCGATCGCAATGGCTGATTTTTCTACGACGCGAGCGGCAAGCGGAATGTCGCCCGTGATCACGACATCCCCGGGCGCAAGCATCTCGACGATTTTGTCGTCCGCGACGTCAGCCCCCTCGGGGACGGTAATCAAACGGATTAACGCCGAGGAGGGAACTCGCATAGACTGGTTCGCTACGAGCGTGAGTTCGACTTTTAGACGGCGGGCCGTTCGGTAGAGAATTTCTTTGATCGGTGCAGGGCAAGCATCGGCATCGACCCAGATCTGAAATGTATTGCTCGTAGTACTCATAGGGCGTTTGCCGATTGAAGATATCGCGTCGCGCTGTTGCCAGACCTATCGCCTAGACCTGTTGCCTAAAACTTGCGTGTCAGGGAAATTCGTTTCCTGGGAACATCGACTTCCAGAACTTTCACCTTCACGAGATCGCCGACGGCAACAATTTCGTTCGGATCACTCACGTATTCATTGGACAGCTGGGAGATGTGGATGAGCGCATCCTGATGCACGCCAATGTCTGTAAATGCACCGAAGTGCGTGACGTTGGTAATCACTCCTTCGAGGATCATATTGGGCTTCAAGTCTGCCATGGTATTGACGCTCTCGTCGAATTTCACGACTCGAAATTGGCTGCGCGGGTCACGCCCCGGCTTGCCTAGCTCCGAAATAATGTCAACGATCGTCGGCATGCCAAACTGGGCGTCGACATAATCCTCTGGCTTGAGTGTTTCGCTGAGGGTCGCATTGCCGACAAGCGTTTTGGAATTGGTTTTCAGTTGCTTGGCCATGCGGCTTACAATCGGATAGCTTTCTGGATGCACGGCTGAGTTATCTAGCGGCTGGTCGCCATCCCTAATGCGAAGAAAGCCAGCCGCTTGTTGAAATGCTTTTTTGCCCAGCTTGGCAACCGACGTCAACTGCTGGCGATTGGCAAACCGGCCGTTACTGTTGCGGTGCTCGACAATGTTCTCTGCAAGTCGTGGCCCGATGCCGGCCACATACGAGAGGAGTGGGACGCTCGCCATGTTCAAGTCGACACCCACTTGATTGACGCACGACTCGACGACGCGGTCTAGGCACTTGCGGAGCTTGGCTTGATTGACATCGTGCTGGTATTGCCCCACGCCAATTGACTTGGGATCGGATTTGACTAATTCGGCGAGTGGATCCTGCAGTCGTCGAGCGATACTGATTGCCCCGCGGACGGTGATGTCCAGGTCGGGGAACTCTCGAGCGGCCAGTTCGCTGGCTGAGTAGATCGAGGCTCCCGATTCGCTCACCATGACCTTGGTAATATCAAGCTGATGGTCTTTGAGGAGGTCTCCCACAAAGGCATCTGTCTCTCGCGAAGCGGTACCGTTGCCGATGGCAATCAGTTCGACCTTGTGTTTTTCAATCAGCGCGAGCAGGGTTTTGCCTGCTGCTGCGACATCGCTCTTGGGCGGCGTTGGGTAGATGGCGGTGTTGGCCAAAAACTTGCCGGTGCCATCAACTACCGCCACTTTGCAGCCGGTACGAAAACCGGGATCAATCCCCAAGGTAACACGCGGCCCGGCTGGCGCTGCCAGTAGGAGCTCTCGCAAGTTTTTGCCAAATACTCCGATGGCCTGTTCATCGGCTTCTTCTTTCAACGTTTGCAAAACCGTGGATTCGGTTGCTGGTAGCAGCAGTCGCTCGTAGCAATCTTCGACGGTAGCAGTGAGATCGCTGTAGAACTCGAATTGACGGTTGTGGACGAGGCGTCGCCGAAGCTCGGCAAGCTCACGTGTGCCTTCTAGTTGCAAGCTCACTCGCAAGACGCCCTCGGCAACGCCTCGCATCATGGCGAGGAGTCGGTGTGAGGGAATTCTTCGCACTGCCTCTTGGTGATCGAGGTACAACTCGAACTTTTCCGCTTCTGCCTTCTTCCCTCGTTTGACCTTCGAGGCAATTTTGCCATAAGTCCTGGCTTGCTCGACCATCCAATCGCGGGTTTCGGCGTTTTCTGACCACTGTTCAGCGATAATGTCCAGCGCACCCTGCAAGGCTGACTGAGTGTCGGGGACCTCTTTGGCCGGGTCGACGTAGGGCTGCAGCGTTGCTTGTTTCGACTGATTGAGTTTTTCTTGTTTGAGCAGCAAGTCGGCCAGTGGCTGAAGCCCCTGCTCGCGCGCGATGGTAGCGCGAGTGCGTCGCTTGGGTTTGAATGGCAGGTAAATGCTCTCCAGCGTTCGCAGGTCGCCACAGCTCTGGATTTGAGAACGCAAGGCGTCGGTCAGGAGGCCTTGTTCGCTGATGGTCTTGAGTACCGTCGTCTTGCGAGCGTTCAAGGCCTTCATGTGTTCGAGTGCATCTTCAATCGCACGGAGAGCGATCTCATCGAGTCCTTGGGTCGCTTCCTTGCGATAGCGGGCAATAAACGGGATGGTATTTCCCGAGTCCAGGAGCTCGACCGCGGCAATCACTTGGCGGAGCGGTAGCCCTAGTTCTGTGGCAATATTCTGGGGGACCTCTGTGGATCCCGACTCAGCGGTCTTCTTGTTTGGCATGGATGCATTTTTACTCAGTATCGCCGCGAGGGGTAGGTCCACCGTTCTGCGCATTGACTTCTTTTATCGGAGGGGCCAATCCAAACATTTCGTGTAGGCGATGTCTGGCGCCGGTGACAAGTCGGCCATCGTAAGCGACAATTGGCGATATTCACAGCAAACAGACGGGTGTGGATGCGAATTCCTCTGGGGGCTCGACGCACTTCGGCTACAACAATTTTTTAGCATGACGCGAAATGCTTGATAAATCACAGCCAACCATTGAGAGTCGTTTTGAAGGTTGCTTGCTTGGCCTTGCGGTTGGAGATGCGCTCGGTGCACCGTTTGAAGGTATGTCGGCCGACGACATTGCTCAACGGTATCCAAGTGCCCAAGACTTGATCGAGAATCCGCCTCCTGAGGAGCTGTGCTACACCGACGACACACAGATGGCGATCGGCGTTGCTGAAACTCTAGTGAAGTGCGGCAGAATCAACGAGAGAGAACTCTGCAAACGATTTGTGGCCAACTATTCCCCAGAACGGGGCTATGGGGCTGGGGCAAAGATCGTTCTGGAAGCGATGGTGGACGAGCGTGATCACAAGGTGCTTGCTGCGAATCATTTTCCCGGCGGTTCGTTCGGGAATGGCGCTGCCATGCGTGTCGCTCCGGTTGGCCTCATGTTTAGGCACGACCATGAACGGCTGTGGCGAGAGGCAAGACTCTCGGCCTTGCCGACTCACGTGCATCCCTTGGGGATCGAGGGGGCTCAGCTCCTTGCCTTGGCTGTAGGGATTGCGTCAACGATAGAAGCTTTCGATCGAGATGATTTCTTCGCGAGTCTGGCAGAGAAGTGCCAGTCGCAAGACTATACGGATCCGCTTCGCAAAGCTTCGCTACTTTCTGATGTCGGGGCATCTGATGTCCGGGATCTGGCACTCTTTGGTAATGGCATCGAAGCAACATCCTCAGTCGTAACCGCAATAGCGGCTTTCGCAATGTCGCCAAACTCCTACGACGCGACCATCGGTAACGCGATTCTCTTGGGTGGAGATACCGACACAATCGCAGCCATGGCCGGAGCCATTAGCGGGGCCTACTTAGGAATCACCGCGATCCCTTTCCACTTGCTTGAGCATCTAGAAGATCAAGAGCAAGGCGCAAGCTACTTACAGATACTAGCGAGCAAGCTTCGTGCGGCTCATGAGAAGATTGCGAAGGCTGTCGCGTAAAGGCTTGATTTCTCGGCGTGGGCAACAAGGAAAGCGTCGGCAAGTATGGAATCGGTCTAACAACGCCCGCTGATGTAAATGTTGTTTTCTAGGATTTGGATTTGCACGTTGCGGAGCCCCTCGGTCGGCATGTGGTTGAGGCCGGTTCCGGCAAGCGGCGAGGGGGCTGCTGCTCCGCCTGCCAGTTTGGGGGCGATGAAAGCGTGGACTTCGTCGATTGCTTGGGCATCGAATAGTGAACCCAGGAGCTGAGCGCCCCCCTCGACCAGTATGTTCGTCCACTGACGGCGGCCCATTTCTTGCAGCATGTTATTGAGGCGTGTGGCGTGCTCCTCGCCTGCAACAGCCCATACATCGACTCCGTTTGCTTCCAATGCTGTGCGCCGTTCCGCCGGTGCTTTGCTACTGCAAACAACCACGATCGGCGCTTGATCAACCGTGTGCACGAGTTGACTTTCCAACGGCAAGCTCGCTTGGCTATCAAGCACAACGCGCGTTGGCGTTCTCGCGCCAACGGGACGTGCGGTGAGTAGCGGATCGTCAACAAGTGCTGTTTGTCGCCCAACGACAATCGCATCCATGCGGCCGCGTAGTTCATGGACGACGGCTCGCGACTGTTCGTTGCTGATCCACTGACTGCTACCGGTCCGTGTGGCCAGCTTGCCGTCGAGAGTCATGGCCCATTTGGCAATGACCCAAGGTTGGCCAGTTGTTTGAAGCTTTGCAAACGGGGCGATCAACTCCTCGGCCTGCTCGCTTAGTACACCTTCATCGACTTCTATCCCTGCGTCTCGCAGTGCCGAAACCCCGCCACCGGAGACTTGCGGGTTAGGATCGGCCGCACCGATGACGACACGCTTCATACCAGCGTCGATGAGCGCTTCGGTACAGGGTGGCGTCTTTCCTGTGTGACAGCACGGTTCGAGCGTGACATAGGCGATCGCCCCACGGGCTGCGTCGCCAGCGTCCTTCAGGGCAGCACGCTCCGCATGCGGGCCGCCAAACTGGGCGTGCCAGCCTTGGCCGACGACCTTGTCACCTTGAACGACTACGCAACCCACCAGGGGATTGGGCTCGACATGGCCCAAGCCCTGCTGGGCTAGTTCTAGCGCCCGTGCCATGTGTTGTCGGTCAGACGAGCCTGCTTGATCTGAGTCAGCAGGCATGGTTAGGGCGTCCAGATGGCGGACTTGGCCTGTGCGGGATCGGATTGCGCGGGCGCGGCTGCCGCTGCTTCGCCGCCTGGCGTCCACAGGCCACCTGCCTGACTTTCCTGCGGTAGGGCGGTCGGGTGTTGCGAGGCTTGCATTTCCTCGGGTGGGACTAGCCCTGCTGAGTACAGCAATTTGTAGACGGCTTCCGCCACGCCGGCCTCGTTAATGTGCTTCTCGCGAATATGGTTGAGCGATTGCTGTAGGCCCTCCGCATCACTGCGCTCGATCTGCAGCTCTAACTCCAGCAACGCCCATTCTGCTGCAGACTCTCCTGAAGCCTCAGTCCACTTGGTGGCTTTGCGAACCCACTCAAGCGCTCGATCCGGCGCAGGTTCGGCACGAATCAACTGCCGATAGGCGCTCGCTAGGTCGACACCCTCTTCAACTGTATCGCGTCCGACCAATTCTTCAGCGACACGCAATGTTGCCAAGTTGGCACCGCCCATGACGGTGCGGTTCAGGAGCTTCTGCAATTGCAGATCGCCAAGTCCCGACAACTCAAGGCGTGTGAGACGAACTAGCGGCAACTGATTGAGCTGCTCCTGTTCGCAGGTAACGGGATCGTGCCCCGGCAAGTTGAGTTTGTCGCGTAGCTGAGCGAAGAGGTCGAACTCCGAAGGATCGGCAGCAGCTTGCTCGACGATCAACACGCTACCCAATAAAGGCAGACGAGCAGCTTCGTCGTTGGCAGCTTCTAGTGGGCTCTTGCCGTCTAATGCGCCGCGGGGGGCGGCGACCCAATCTTCCAGAATTGCGTGTTGGCGACGCTTAGCGAGCAACGCGCGACGATGTGCGGAAGGCGTGTCGTCCGGCAACCTCCAGCGCCAGCTAAGGGCTTCCTCAGCGGCCGGTTTCTCAGCAACCACTTCCGTATCGGATTGGGCCTGGCAAGCATCTCCAAGGATGTCGACAACCAGAGTCTCAACCTCTTGGAAATGTTCTCCACGGTCAGTCGTGAGCTCGATCTGTGCATCCCGGTCGGTGCGTTTTCCGTAAAGGGAGAGGAATGCAAGCACGTTCGGTGCATCCTCGATCGCCAGGTCGACGCCTGTAGAAGGAACAGGTCGATCGAGTAGCACGTAGCTTTCGCGTGGATGAGCCGCTTCGCCCAAGGATTGGGGATCGAGCTCGTAATGTTCCGTCTGTTTGTGCGCGGCAAGCCGCTCGGCAGCAAGGTCGTCGTCTCCTACGGGATATGTCACCCGCACCGTTTCGAGTTTTGGTTCGTCGAGATCAGGATCGACTAGTTGTGCAAGAGCTTCCGCCTCGACTGCTTCGTCGGTCGGAGCTCCTGCTGCTGTGGTCGCCAGCTGGGCAAAATGGTGCATGCCGCTAGCAAATTGAGCCGCATCGCCCAGCCAGCCGCGAACAACCGCTAAGTTGTAAGCCACATCAGGGTGCTGCTTTGCTTGCTCGGCGAGTTTCACGTACTCTGCTTCCGCGCGTCGCCACAAACCGCGGCGCGCTAGCTGGCCCGCTTCCTCAAAGACAGCGCTCCAGGGAGGTTGATCAGTTGACGGCTGGTCAGACAGTTCGTGCAAGTAGAGGGTGTCTCGAAGTAATAACGGCAATCCGCCCTGGAGATTCATGCGCAACAACAGGTCGATCGCCCGGTTGTCTTCGTCTGGCGACATCCCTGCATAGAGGATCAGATGCCCCCGTGCGGCAATCAAGTCGCCAGTGATTAGCAATGCGTGCCCCACGGCTCCGATTGCCTCGAACACGCGTTGGGGCATCTGACGATCGGGTACGCGATCGAGCGCCTCTTGCAATGCCCCCACGGCTGCTGCCGTTTCGCCTTTCGCGGCCGCCATGATGGCTGCTTGGCCGTAGGCGGAAGGATTGTCAGGGTGGGTTAGCAAATAGACCTGGATCGTAGATTGTGCATCTTCCAGCTGGTCGAGCCCCATCTCGATCGACGCCTTGAGATCGAGAAGCGATGCACGCTCTGGCTGCTTGTCTAACAAGTGCTCAACGTGTTTGAGTGCTGCGTGCGGTTGTTCGCCAGAAACCAGTTTCTCAATCTTCTGGATTTCGTGCGCCAAGTCCGAACAGCAAAACTTGAGCTTCTTGCCGCTACCGCAGGGGCACGGTGAATATTGGTCAATGGCCATGGAAAAGTAGACCTGTCTTTGTTGGGTGAGAGCGCTGCTAGGTGAAGGCGCTGCTATGTTTGTGCTCGTGGCAACTGCCTTGAAATCAGGCATCTGGCTCACGACAAGTAGTGTACGTTGAGCCGCTCATTCTAACACAGCGACCGAAGGCCGACGAGACGCTGCGTTTGCGAGGTAGGAGAACTGACTTGGCGATCTCGTGAGATTTCGACCAAGCATCAGCAACCGGGCCACTTTTCTTGACTTCTAGAGCCTATCCTGAGATGCTGAAGCATTCTCAATAACTAGGCGAGGCTTAGCTCGCGAGCTGGTAAGCGTAAAAAGATCGCTACAACGAAGCCGAATTTGAGCTTGATTCCTTAGTCGCCTCGTGGCTCCTTCGGGATGACCTCATTGAGAGCTACCGATCCGAAGACTCGCGTCGCAAGCGGCGGAGTTTGGCATGCAACTCGGCATGAGGTCCATGCTTGATCGAGTGACGATCTTCCTCAATGCTGGAGCTCGCCGTATTGCCGGTTGCAGGGCTTTCGACTCTCTCAGCGGCGGTGGGCGAGCCGACGGGTTGCTCAGTGGCAATCGTTCGCGAATCAGGCTCGTCTGCGGAATCACTCTGTGGCCAGTCGCCCTGGTCCCGGTCCTGGTCACCATCAAGACCACCATCATCGTGAACGCTAGCCTCCATGGAGCTCCAGTCTATGTGAGCTTCCGGCGAGGCTTTTCCACCGAAAAATCGCCCGAGCGGACTGGTGAGAATTGCTGGAAGCAGCAGCAAGTCGCCTACGAGAGCGGTCCCCAGCATCGTGATCATGAGGTAACCAAACTGTTGCGTCGGCGTGAATGAACTCGTGGCGAACACGGCCAGCCCCAGCCCACCAATGAGCGTGGTTTGCAACATGGCTGTAGCGCACCGTTCGTAAGCAAGCACAGCCGACTGTTTGCGATCGAGCCCCTGCGCAACTCCGCGCCGGAACCACGTGAGGAAGTGAACCGTATCGTCCACTGCTACGCCAAGGGCGACGCTGGCAGTCATCATGATGCCGATGTCCACCTTAATGCCCAGCCAGCCAAGCGCGCCAAACACCATGACGATTGGGAAAACATTGGGAATCATCGAGATGAGCCCCGCCATGGGGCTGCGCAACACCACCATCATGACGCCCGCAATCAGCAAGGTTGCCCAACCAATGCTTTCGCGTAAGCTCTTGAGCAGCTGCCGCTGTGTCTTATAGACGACAGGTACCATGCCGGTGAATACAGCGCGGATGGGACGTGGCAGGTCGGTTTTCAAAAGCGGCTTCGCTGCCGAAATGCTAGCCGATTGGCTGAGAAGCGGTGAATTACTAACGTCGATAATCGGGAGCCCGCCGGCGGCCATCTGCCGCGCTGTGGGATCGCTGCCTGCAGACACAAGGATCAATGCGTCGTATTCCTCCATGAGCCGGTTGATGGCGGCATCGCGATAGGCGTTGTCTTCTTCTGCGCTGCCACGCCCGGGTCTGTCGAATTTTGCCAAGTTGAACGAGATCACGCCACCGCGACCAGCATCCGCCCCGCTGGAGAGCAATAGCTCTCTGAGCACCGCTTCCTGGGAATCTTTGGTGAGCTTGGTATCCTCTTCATTGGAGCGATAGAGCATGACGAACTTGCTGCCGCGAATCGATTTCTCGCGTTTGGCAAGTTCGCGAACAATGACATCACGCTGGTCGAGAGCAAACAGTACGGGATCGACCGCCTTTTTGAGATCATTGACGAACAGTCCGTAATCGACACCTTCGTCCCCATCGGACAGCGCTGCCACGCGAGCGCTCACTCTCCAGAGTTCGCGATCGATGACCTGGTTGCCCGCGGCGTCCGTGGTAGGCGATTTCTCAAAGCGGAGGTAGTCGCCGTTGCGAAGCTCGTCGCGAAGGTCTGTCAGGCGGCGATTCGTCGTTGAGTCGACCGACCCGTCCAATACAGCCAAGCCCGAATTACTTTGTTTTGGTGCAAACGTTGCAAGCGAAAGCGAGCGACTCACTTCGTCCAGAGCTTCGATACGCTCTTGAATCATGCGCGTGAGTGCGATGCGATCCACCATGGTCAGACGATACTGCATTCCATCAGCATCAGGCGCTTCCCCCGGTTCGGCGGTGCGTTCCTCAGGAATCGTGAGCACGACTTCCATCGGCACAAGATTGCCAAGATTCTCTTCCAACCACGCGTAGTCGTGAATGAGATCGGCATCCTCATCCAGCAGCTTGAGCAGCTGCACCGAAGTGCCAATTTTGGTCATGCCAAAGCCCACACCGGCCATCACGGCCAGCCACATAGCGACTACGGCAACATTGTGATTGATCACCACCCCGAAGACACGTTGGGCCCAGCTGGGCAAGTGCCCACCATGCTTGCCGCCCGATTGACGTCGGACCAAGTCGTCGCTGATCGGGAAGCGATGCAAGAACACTGGTAGCACCGTAAAGAGCACACCGACCGTACCTAACACGGCGATGCCACTGAACATGCCGAATTTCTTGATCGGTAGGATGTCGCTCGTGTAGAGAGAACCAAGTCCGACAGCGGTGGTGAGAGCTGCCAGCAGGCAAGGTCCCCACCCCATTTTCACAGCAGACTCAGCGGCACCATGAAGTCCTGCTTCGCGGCGTGCATCGCGGTAGTAATTGACCGTGTGAATCGCCCCGGAAAGTCCCAGCACGTAGACCACCGCAGGCATCGACATGAGAATCGCGTCGACTGTGCCCAGCCTCGCTTTAGGCATACCAAAGAGCCACACCTCTGCGATACCAAAGTAGAACACAATCGCTAGGCTCATGCCTGCACTAATCACGCCCACGGTGAACACAATACTTGTAAGCTTGATGCTGCGGAAGCACCAATAGGAGAGCAGCAAGCCCACGATTCCGGAAAGACCAGCTAGCCGAATGAGGGTGCGTTCGCCCTCGATATCAATTTGAATGTTGTCTACGGGCGGCCCGCCCATCCGGATCTGCTCTTCAGGGATCGCGCAATCGTTGACGAGCGTTGCGGTAATGCCCTCGATTGCTTGGCGCATCGTACGATTGTCGCGAGTCGCTTCCGAGGAGAGGAAGACCACTGCGCAGGTGGTTCGCGATTCGTTGCCAAGTTTCTTGCCCGATGCGTCGACCTTTTTCGGGCCAACGAGAGCTCCTTCAAGACGCTTGCAAGCTATGCCGTAGGGAATACCTGCGTCGGGGCCCGACATTTGGTCCAAAACGCTTGGCCCGGTGAGTACACTTTCATACCAAAAGGGCCGTTCGGCCATTTTGCTGTGCGGATCGGCGACATCAATGGCTTCTTTTCTGGCGAGCAGCTTCTTCACGAAGAAGTTAAGCTTCTCTGGATTGCCAAGAGTGCAACCATCCCAGCTCACCAGGGCAAATTGTTGGCCCACAAAGTGGTCGCGAAACCACCGCAGATCAACCGACTCCGAGTAATTACTCGGGAGCCAATCGGCTGCATTGTTGTTGTTGCTTTCGATTGCCAACCGCGCACCACGAGGCATGAGCGCCACAAGGAACGCTACGGCCATTGCAATGAGAAAGTAATTGGGCTGACCCAGCGTCTTACGAGCCAGGAACGACGGTTGCTTCATCTGTGGAAACGCGGTTGCGCCTGTGAGAAGCAGCCGAAGAGGGACACCCTGCCCACATAGGGCTGGGGCATCGACCTGCTATCGCGAGATACCCAACAAGCCTCCATGACCTGCTGGCACGATTTCCGTGCTGCTCTAAAGTCAAGGCTAGCGGGAATTGAGTACTGAGTCTACGCCGACTCAGCAGAGTAGGCGAGGTGGGAAGGCGCTATTCGGGGCCCCAAGTTGCCGGTCGTAGCGATTGCCGAGGCTCTACGAGCCGAGCTTGCCCCCCCTGCTCAGGGAGTTGCCGGTGTCTGCGTGGCACCACCCTAGCTTACCAGTAGCTTTCCAACCCAAACGAGGTTCCCATGTAAACGCTATCACCCGACTCAGCAATCGGCAAGTTGGCCGATTGAATAAAGTTGAGTTGTTGCGGTGCTAGCGCGATGGAGTCGATCCAAAGCAGCTCTATACCTGCACGAATTGAGAGGTTCGGTCGCAAGTGCCAGCGTCCGATGAGCCTCGCCTCGCCGACAGTAGAAAGTGTGTCCTCCTCGCCGTTGGCTTGGTTGGATGCGACGGCCCCCACATTGAACAGCGAATTCGTATCCATGGCGTTCCAATAGCCGCCGATCTTGCCTAGTACTTCCAGACTCCAACGATCGCGTTCTATGGCTGCAGTACCACCAACTTGTGTGCCGAGCAGGTTGTTATCAGTCGTCACAAAGTATTTGCCGTCTTCCGTCAGGCCACCTCCTGCTGGAATGTCGTTTGCAGTCCAGTCGAGTGCTTCGCGGTGGTTGATAAATCTGAGGCCAGCAAGGTAGGAGTAGGTCACTGAATTATGGGCTTTGCGAACCCATTGACCGCTGGGCTGCATTTCCATGCGATCTCGTGACATGCGCTGCTTGACGTGATAGTTCCATTCAAAGCTATCCATATGACTCTCGTACACAAACCGCATGTCCGAAGCCCCGTCGAACGAAGTGTTCAGGCGGTCGATGAAATTGCTCACTTGCAAACCGGCAGTTGCATTCTGACCTGCCGCAACTCTGGCCTCTTGATTCCAATGCCCGTCGCCCCACCAGCTAAACTCTGTGGTGTGGTCGCGATTGGCCTCATCCCTGAAGAGAAATCTACCTAGAGTCAGGCGAAAGGTACCATCGGCTCCTGGTTTGTTACCATCAATATTCAAGTCGTTTCCTGCGCGAATGCCGTTTAAACCAGGTGCGCCTTGAAGTAACGTTGCATCGGTAGCCAAGAGCAGGCCCTTGCGCTCCCACGTGCGATTGAGAATCACCATGTCAGCCTGGGCGTACCAGAAGCCGCGGCGAAGCCAGGTGCCGGTGCTTTCCAGCAATGCTGGTTCGCAGCCATACTCTCGCATGTTTGCGCCAGGAACGAATGGTGCGATGGCGTCGTCTTCCGTAGAGCTGCCGCTCGTGCTAAAAGGTGACAGCTCGTTGGTTGGTGCTGGTATCACGTCCGGTGTGAGCGGACCAGAATCAAGCTGCCCATCGAAAGGCACTTCTGAATCGGAGAGTTCGAGCCCCGGTGGCAGGGCCTCGAGCGGCATTTCTTCCCCGCTCTGGGCCAGCGCCTGGCAGGCAGCCAAACTAAAGGTCGTTATAATCGCGAATGCAATGTTGTTTTTCACTGGTCTATTTCCCCTCACAACGGGTTTCCCCCCACGGCGCAGATTACGCCGGTGGCTTCAAAGGGATTCATCGTCCTCAGTGAGCCCGCGGTATAGGAATAACCAGCAGATTCCGTAAATTCGTAGTAATCCAACCAAGCGGCAAACTCATCGCCAGGCCATAAACTCAACGAATTTCGCCCAAAACCCCTGAAGAGTTCTCGCTCACTCCGATACCTAACTGCCAACTTCTACTCCCAATCAACGAGAAATCCGCGGCGAAAAGCCCTATACTGCCGGTCGCCAGGGCATGCCCAGTTTCCCCTGGTTCGATCACTTCCCGTAGATGGCCTCCTTCAAGTGGCCCCCATTAGAAGGCAAATACCTATGCCCAACCCGTTGAAATCGATTATCGATGCTGGCACTAAACTGTGGCTTGACTCCGTGGACCCCGATCTCGTGCTATCCAATCGCGCACAGGGAGCCACCGGAGCGACGTCCAACCCAATTATTATTAGCAATCTCATCAAGACCGGCCGTTACGACCAGCAGTTGGCGAAACAGCTTTCCGGTGATAGCACTAACGAAGTAGCGGCTTGGGCGCTGACCGACCAAGTGGTTTCCGCGGCCCAAGAAGTCTTCCATCCCGTTTGGAAAGAAACTGGCGGCAATGATGGCTACGTGAGCTTCGAGCTCGATCCACTTCTAGAAGACCCGAAGCAGGATTTGCCCCATGACGAGCGAGTCTCGCAATACATCGAACTGGGCACCAAGTGGTCCCAAGGGCACGACAATCGCATGATTAAAGTACCGGCAACGCCCGCCGGGCTCGCAGCGTTGGAGGAACTAGCAACACGCGGGGTGACGCTCAACGTCACGCTGATCTTCACGCAGCAACAATATGAACAGGCACGCGACGCCATCTGGCGGGGCGCACAACGGCGTGATTCGCTCGACGGCTTTAAGAGCGTGTACAGCATTTTCATTTCTCGCGTAGATGTGTACACCCAACAGCAAGTGCCCGATCTATCTAGCAACGCCCAAGGACAGGTCGGCTTAGTGAACGTCAAACAGATGTGGCAAGCCAACGAAGCATTCTGGTCAAAGAACCCGACGCCACTTGAGCAGGAGATTGTATTCGCAAGCACAGGGGCCAAACTCGACGGCGACCCCGCATGGAAGTACGTAGCAGCACTTGTGGGCAGCGGCATTCAAACCAATCCGCCCGCGACCAACGAAGCGGTTGCGGAGAGCGGTATGGACTTCCCCCGCACAGTCGATCAAATGCCCGAGAAGGCAATCGTGGAAGAAATCGCGGCGAAAGTAGATCTCGACCAGCTACAAGAAACGCTGATGCGCGAAGGCGTGCAGAAGTTCGTCGATCCGCAACAAGCGCTGTTAGCATTGGTTGCTGAGAAACGCAAAAGTGGGGCCGAGGTTTAGGAATCTCTTGCTAGCATGTCACATCGCAATTTCCTCGTCCTGATCGGTGCCGCCTTGGTCTGTTACGCCTGCTACGTGCGGGCGGAGCAGAATCCGTACGCTCGATACATGGCTGCCGGTTTCTCGGTGATCGATCGCTGGGCGCTGGAACAACCGCCTGATGAGGAACTGTTCGATGGTGCCATGCAAGGCATGATCAAGGTTCTCGAACGCTATGGCGACGAGCACTCGCAATTTGTGGAGGCGAGACGCTCAGACACCTTTCGCGAAGAAATCTCCCAAGAATTCGGCGGCGTGGGCATTCGCTTGCGAGTGCTCGGCGAGCCGTCCTACCCAACGGTCATCGGCCCTCCGGAGCCGGGCACGCCGGCGTTTGCTTCGGATATTCGCTCGGGGGATCGCATCGTGGCAATCGACGGGAAGAATACTGCCGACGTTCCGCTCGAGGAAATTGTCACTTTAGTGCGCGGCCCGAAAGGTAAGTCCGTCGTCCTCACAGTTATTCACGCCGACGAAGAGGAGAAAACGGAAGTCACGTTGCTGCGGGACATCATCATGGTGCCCTCCATCCTTGGCGATCTGCCCAGCGAAGACGGCAAATGGAGCTATCACCTCCCCGGGCATCCCAACTTGGGATACGTGCGCATCATTAAGTTCGGCGAGAAGACTGTCGACGAACTGCGCGAAGTCCTCGGGGAACTCGAAAAGGAGAACGTTCGCGGGCTGATTCTCGACTTGCGAGACGACTACGGCGGCGCACTCGACGCCGCCGTGTCGATCTGTGACATGTTTCTGCCTGTCGGGGCAACCATCGTCACCACGCGCGATCGCGATGAAAAGACTCGCGAGAAGTATGTGTCCGAGTACGAAGGTGCGTACCGCGATTTGCCGCTTGCCGTGCTGATCAATCACAACAGTGCTAGCGCCAGCGAGATCGTGGCTGCTTGCTTGCAGGACTATCACCGCGCGATCATCGTGGGCGAACGTTCCTACGGCAAGGGCACCGTGCAACGGGTCATGCGACTTGAATCGGGCCGCAGCCTGTTGAAACTCACCTCAGCAAGTTTCTGGCGCCCCAGCGAGAAGAACATTCATCGCATGACAGGCGCCAAGGAAACCGACCAGTGGGGCGTGTTCCCCGATTCTGGCATGGAAGTGGATCTTGACGAGAAAGAGTATCTCACTTGGCGGCTCTATCGCAGTCGTCGCGATGTGCCTGGCGGTAGCGTAGAGAGCAAGAACGTGCAGGACGGAAACGAGCGACTCTTCAAAGAGCTCGACCTCAAAGATGGCAAACTGCCCGAGGACTACTCTGATCGCATGCTCGAAAAAGCGGTCGAGGCGTTGCAAAAGCAGCTCGACCATTAGAGTTTGCCAATCCTTCTCGGGGCTTGCCCTGTCTCTGGGTGAAAGCGAACCAAGGCACGAAAAACCGTCACTGGAATCTCCGCTAGCTTGCCGCCACATTTCTCGTGAATCTCAAAAAGTTCGACTCTGTGGGGTGACGCAGTTGGGTTCGCCACAGCGACTGCCATGAGAAATGCAGTTCAACAACATCGCTTCAAGACACACTGAGTGCAGATGCTTGGCCGAGTGAATCTAGCCACCAGCACACCTTTTCTGCCTAATGCTGAGGGGCAGCTCTTTGGTTTACCGCTGCTACAATGGAATCCGATTTGATGCCAGGAGCGATCGCTCGGACGGCACTGGGGCAGCCGTTGTCGTGAACTAAAAGTCGACTATTGCCAACGAAGTAGGTGTGATACTCGCCGACCACCAAATTAAAGGCTTCTACTTCTGAACCTTCGACGGCCATTTCAAGGCTTGAGCGTAAGTCGGCCCCGTGTAGCCGATCACCGGCGTTGAGATGTTTAGCCATACGCCAGCCCTCGCCAATTACCCAAAAACGATGCCCCCGAGTCGAGACGATCGTTTCGTCTTCCAGCTTAAGATTTATGGACGGACTGGGTGGCCTCACGGTGGTATGCATGACAGGTCGATAATCGAGGCAGCCCGTGGCCGGATCTTGACTGAGAACAAGATCCCCCACCTGGATCCACTCGATGGGGGTGGGCCCCTTTAACGTCCAAACCGGAGTGCCCGCCGCAAAGCAAGACAGTGACAAATTACATTGATCATAGCTCTCGTATTGGCTGGATACGTAAGTGGGAGTCTCCTCCGGATAAGCAAGCTCGTTGTAGTCTTTCCAGTAGTCCCACCAATCTTGGGGAACGTTGCTCACAGACTGGCCGGTAGTAGTTTGCAATACTTCATCTATGCGAGTATTCCATTGATGCCTGGAGTAGTTGGTCGCTGCCACTTTACGTTGTGTCTGTTGGGCTCTCGCAAGTGCATTGCTCCGATTTACGTTATGATTCACCGCAACTTTTTGTTGTCTGGCGAAGTACGTTCTGCTGAAGTAATTGCTGTCGCGAATCGTAACCCATTCCGCTTCTGGTCCAACTTCTGCGATGTGCTCAGAGAGCAGGAGCATTCCGTTTGGTGAAACCTGTATGCCGATGTCAGCTTCTAGAGGAGCTGTTAAGCTGGTCATCAAAAGAGGCATGTAACTAGTTTTCTTGTGCGGAATCAACGACTCTGCTGCTAAGCAACGTATCTGTCTAAAGGGCGACAGGACTGCGATTTCGACAAGTTTCAGCGTTGCTTCATGCGAGCTGATGTTACGCAGTGAGGTGATTGCCGCCTGCTGCAACTCCAGTTGAAACGAGTTTGCCTTGTTGCCTACATCTCGACTAGGTGGACTATCTGCCCTGCCGAATTTCAGCTTTGCAACTTCCATCAAGGCGGGAATGGCCGTCGGATCGGAGACTGCGGCAAGTTGTGCGAAAGCTGCCTCACGCTGGGACTTGCTTCCAGATTTGGCAGATCGCCGAAGAGCCAACAGCAATGGCTTGAATTTCTGGTACGATTCTTCGGCTGCTTTCTCTTGTTGCTTGAGCTGGTCAACGTGATCGAGGGAGTAGAGTTGGTCCCGGTATCGTATCAATCGCAGCCCCTTTAAGGCTCCGCTGTGATTCGGGTTTGCTTGCAGGACATAGAGCCACTGCAACTTTTCTTCGTGAACGAGTCGATTTCGGTTGCACCAGTGAGCGAGGTCCACATGAGCTTCTATGCTGCCATCTAAAGCATTCACATGCTGTTGGTAATCCTGCCAGCGAGAATCGGTGGATACCAACTGCTGAACCTGTTCAACATGCCGCCATTGCCCGTCGAAAAAAACCTGGCCGCTATGCCAGCGAGCGAGCTCGGAATTAGGAACTGCAGGCACGGCATCGCGATTGACTTCGGCCGCGAAAGCAATTTGAACGGATGGTGTTCCAAGCAATCCCCAACAAGAGAGTAGAAGTACGTAGGCGATCTGTTTCTTCATTTGGGAACCCCTTTTCAGCTAAATGGCCGATACTGAAAAGCCAACAACACTAATCAGCGTTGCAAATTCCGTACCTGTTGGCGTCGGAGAAGAGTGATAGTCTACTTAACTTTAGAATTGCAAACCGGTTCTTTCATTTGCGACTAGAGATACAAAATCGAGACAGAGCCAGGCAGTCGTACTCAATCCCGCATTAGTCGTCGTCATCATGACAACAAGCAGTTGATGGGTATGCTATGCTCGGCAGCTAACATGCAGCGGAGCTTGAGGAAGTGAAGCTGATCCAAGAGTTAAACTTTTCACCAATGTAGATAGGTTAGGGTGCATCGCAAATAGCTTGTTTGACATTGGCTCTTTGGAAATACATGCAACATCATTCCCAGAAGCCTCGAAGCGTGCATTGCTGTGTCACGCAGTAGGCATCTAGAAACCAACAGACGACGGCATGAAAATGACGGCGAGGACGTAACAATCGTTCTTAGTGGATGCAATTACTATTAATAGAGCTGAGCCTAGCGCAACCGCCCAACTCTTGATCTGGAAGGAGCTTCGTGTTCATTCACGTAATCTCCTTTTGGACGAACTCCGGATGGCTCACCTTTGCTAGGTCATGATCTGGTGTTTGGTTGGAAGGATTTGTTTACTAGACAGGAACTTTTCAGTAAGCGCAGTGTACCCAATCTGCTTCGAACTGGCAAAAAGAGCCTGGTTTCTGCAATTCATTCGTGTGTTGACTGCGATACTCCACTTAAGATGTCTAATCTCCAACCGCTCACGAAACCCGCCTAAGTGAGGGCCTTCAGAAGCTAGCGTACCGCTCTCTCCTGGCCCGGGGTGCTTAAGCACCGCGGCCTTAAAGAGCTCGGCTCGATTATGCTAGCACTTACAAAACGGTTTGAAAGAGTTTCCAAATAGCCGCTGCCTGTCGGGCAAAGTCGACACGCTGGAAATTCTCTTCAAACTCCTATTTGCACGGTAATTGCAGCGTATTGCTTGCGTTTTCGTTGCTCCACTTCGCCAATGCACAGCGTTTGGCACGCCGCTTGCATTAGTTCATTGCATCACCTGAGTCTGGCTCACCCCAATGGCCAGACCCAGCTGACACGCTTCGAGAAGCCCACGCACCAGAGCCAAACCCGTCGGCTTGGGCAGCTTCCGAAGACTCTTCCCAAGATTTCTAATCTCAACAGTTCTCATCAGAACCACGAAGCACCGCAGCGGTCGCTTCCACGAAAGGATTTACCATGGTTGCTCCTAAAAAAACACGACGGGTTGTTTGCACTGTGATTCGTTTGCCTGAAGAACCTATGTCTGCGACGAATCGACTGAGCGAGCAGACTCTCAGCAACGATACCTACAGCAGCACGGGCAGCTTACGTCCCAGCCAGTTGCTTCCCTGGGCAGACCCCATGATCTCCAAGCTGGTCAACCGCTTGCAAAACGAAGTACGAGCCGAGCGTTCCTCTGGCGGTAAGACGCTCAAGTTCCTAAAACCTGAAATGGTAGAGACTCTCGCCAGCACAACTATCTCGGAACTCGAACCGGCGACGCCCTCGCTGGATACGGACTACGAAGGTTTCGAGCCTGGCTTCGACCTTCCCCGCTGGCAGCCCACTTTGAATGAGCCCAACTGGAATGAGGGTGAGCAGACTGCCGGACAGACCAAGTAGACACGAAACCCACAGACAAACATTTCAAACTCACAACGTCGCGAAAGGATCTCGCCGTGTTGACTACCATCGCCTGCTGCTTACTTGTCGTTCTGCTTCGGTCTACCAAACAGGCTGAGCCGCTCGATCCGATGGACCTGCCGGGGTCGAGTTCCTGGGCTTCCATGTAGGCAATAGCAAGCGGTAGTGCTGTTACAGCATGGGTTCGCATCCGGACTCGAGGCAGTAACCGCATGAAAGCTTGTTGCGATCTACGACGATCCGTGACTAATTGATTACAGCTTCCGCCCTCAAGACGGGTCGCAACTCCGCAGCGATGAAGAATGAGCCGGTTACGCACAGCAAATCCTCTGGCTGTGCTTGCTCGCGAGCCTTCTGCCAAGCCTGTTTGGGGTTATCGACAACCTCAACCTCGATTTGGCTCGCCAAGTCAGGTTCTTTAGCAAGAATCGCTTGAACCGTTTCTTGCAACTTCGCAACTGGTACGGCGCGTGTGTTCTCTTCGTACTGTGTGAGTGTGACGGTTTGGAAAAACGGTAGCAGCACGCGCAGCATACCGGCCACATCTTTCTCTCTGGTGGCAGCAAGCAGCAGATGACGGCGCTCGCAGGAGAAGTTCTCCGCAAGTGTTTCTACCAGTGCTGTGACTGAGGCGACGTTGTGCGCCGTATCGAGCACCACCGCAGGACGCTCTGAAATAAGCTCTACGCGCCCGGGCAAAGTCGTTTCGGCTAAGCCGGCTCGCAGGGCTGCTTCGGGGAGCAGCCAACCTTGGCGACGTAGTTCCACGGATGTTGCCAATGCAACCGCGGCATTGGCGGCCTGATGACGCCCCAGTAACTTCAGCTTTGCATCGTCAAGCACGAACGGTTCTTGCAGCGGATGTCCACGATCGGCCTGCATTTCAAAGTGCAACTGCCCGCCAACACGCTCCGCTGACTGAGCATGAGCCGAGTCGTACCGAAAGCGGTAGTCTCGGTCTGCAGCAATCATCCGCGCGCCGTGACGCTCGGCCACCTCAGCAATCACCCGGCGAGGCGCTTCCTTCAATGGCCCCGTGACGAGCGGGACGCCCGGTTTGACAATGCCTGCCTTTTCCGTAGCGATCTCTGCGAGCGTTTCTCCTAGCTGTTTGGTGTGATCGTAGCTGATGCTCGTAATGACGGTGCAGCAGGGCGAGCAAACATTCGTGGAATCCAACCGACCGCCGAGGCCCACTTCAAGGATGACCAAATCGACCTTGCGTCGTGCAAAATGTAGCAATGCAATCGCCGTGGCGATTTCGAAGAACGTCGGACGCAGTTGCTCCTTCGGGGCCGCGTCCGCCTCTTCATCCATTAGCGCCACAGCTGGGCGCACCAGTTCAACCAGCTCAACGAGCTCTTGAGGTTTGCAGGGGAGAGAGTTCACGCAGAAACGTTCTTCGATGCTTTGCAAATGCGGCGAGCTAAACACGCCCACGCTGTAGTTGGCAGCCTGCACGATCGAGGCAAGCAACGCCGATGTGGAACCCTTGCCCTTGGTACCTGCAATGTGAACTGTGGGCACGCCAGCAGCCGGCTGGCCGAGCCGGGTGAGCAGCTGGCGCATGCGATCGAGCTTCATGTGCCGCTCGGCATACGGGGGCGACGGCAGAGACTCAAAATTGATGCGGCCGTACAAATATTCCACAGCGGCTGTGTAGGCTTCGGTCATTACGAGCACATCTCTAGATCAGGGCAGGGCAGCTCTCATTCTAGCAACCCTTTACGACGCAAGTTAGCCAGCATCGCACGCGATGCCGAGAATCGAGCTTGATTAGTCCCGAGTTACAGGTCCCCCGTAGATTGCGATGCGAAGCAGTTCGCCAGAAATGAATTGCGGGCGGGGGGGATGAGGGTGACAAGTTGGTTGGTTAGTAACAGCCGATTCTGCCGTCACCTTCGAACCCACCTGAGCCTTCAAACCTCGTGGTTTGTTCTTCAATCCTGGCGTGTATATTTCGCAATTTGGCGTTGCTTAATGTTCTCCATATCTCTCAGACGTTCAGCCAAGTGGACGACCGTACCTGCCGAGCTGCATCCATCGAGGCGGTCAAAGAGTTCACTGAGTGACTGGTCTGCGGTAAAAGTACAATCTAATACCTCTTGGAAAGCAGGTTCTGAATGACACCGGCACTCCGTCGCATGAGTAACTCCATCGGATAATGTCGCCCCATAGGTCAAATACGTAGCATGCTCGGGGACCAAATTATCGACCTCGTAGCGAATCGTTTTGACTGAGTATTCTTCCAGCTCCACCAAGTGATCCAATAAAATGCTTGCACGCGGGTCGGGACACGACTTGGCAAGGTCCTGGTAGGTAGCACACCTAGCCCTATGGTACTCTTCAAGTATTTTGAGTACGTCGCTAATTGTCTTTGGGTTCTTCATTGCACTTCTCCGAAAGGTCTCAAATGCTACTGCGATATCGTGACGAGTCCCTCGTCGTATCGGCCATTGGCGTTGGACGGCTCTTGTCTTTGAGTAGGTCGGCGATGGTGTAGCCAGAGAGAACCTGCTCGACCTTCTCTGCAGCTTCATTCAGACTGGCGTGCATCGGGCACCGCTTCCTCTTGTGCGTCATTAGTTTGAGCGGACAGGCTTCAAACTTCTGAATCGGGTCTACTGCGTTCACGACATCAAGAACGGTGAGCTGACCAATATCACTAATCAATTCGAATCCTCCGCCGGCACCCCGACGCGAGGACAGTAATTCTGCCTTTGCCAATGCTTGCAGGATTTTTGCAAGGTACGACACCGAAACCTGCGTCCCCTCTGCAATAGTTTGATTGCCGACTGGACCACCCTCCTTGTGTTGAGCCAACCAGACTACTGCTCGCACAGCGTATTCTGCGGTTTGTGAGAACATGATTCAGGTCTCGCTAGTTCAATGTATTGACGTTATGAGTTGGACACCAGATTGCATTTGTGCGTTCCAGCCAGCATCCAATTCTGCAGTCCACTCCGGGTCCACCTGTTTCACCCTTTCGCAGAGGCTCTCTAGTTACGTGTCGTATTGCTCAGGGCGAATGTCGAGGTTGCTCTTGTACTGGGATTCTCTCGTATCTGGATTGACAGGCGGTTGCTCAAGGCCCATAATAGATAACAGACTATGTTATCCTATTCAATACCCTACTTCCATGTCAGCAGTTCGGCCAAAGCTGAACGAGGAGAATTGAAATGGCTCATGAGCATGCACAACCAGGGGTCGTGCTTGACCTGAATACCTTCGGCGGCAGCACGTCGACGGCGGTCGTCAAAGAAAAGAATTTTGAAGTAATTCGCATTGTCGTCGAAGCAGGCAAGCCAATTCCTCCCCATAAGGTAGAGGGGCCCATTACGGTGCAGTGCCTCAGTGGCAGATGCACGTTTTTCGTGGGCGAAGAACCACGAGAGCTGGTTTCAGGTTCCTGGCTGTATCTGACAGGCGGCACTATTCACGCCCTTGAGTCCGAAGAGAACGCCATATTATTGGTCAGCATCTTATTCAATAGAACTGATTAATCGAACATGAGTCACCTACTTCATGAACCGAGAGCACAATGAATTTTCTTTATGGACATCGACGAAACGGTAATACCGAGTTGGTAGCCAAATTCGGGTCTGAACAACAAATGCTAGCCTACATTAGCTATGCCACATTGAGGACCAATGAGGATGGCACTATGGTATTTGAGCAAAAAACGCCGCTGACAGGATGCGTGGGGTACTCAGTAGCCTGCGAAGCGTCAGAGGAAGACCAAGCGAAGGACGTGCCTTTTAATCCAACTCCAACAATGTTGTAGACTCCTGCTCCTGCATCAGAGGGCTAACTGCCGTCGGTGAAAAAGTCCGCAGGCTCGAACCGCATGGACTGAAAGGCAGTCCTAGCGTCGCGATTTGCTAGTAGAAACTAGCATGAGCGCCAGTAAAGCTAGGGTCGTAGCGTTGGGCTCAGGCACGGCGTGTGAACTTGCCAGACCATTCATGTCACTCCCGCCGTAGTTCGACTGCCAGTCGGTCAATTCCTGGGCGTTGCCAACGTCGCGCTGCCATTTCAGAAAATCGGCCCCGTCGACATCGCCATCCACATCGAAGTCACCTGGATTCACGAACTGGCGATCCAGTGACGTAATGAGCCAGTACTCGTCTCCGACACTAGCAGCCGCATCAATGTCGGTGGTCGCAGTAGAAACTCGCAGGTAGTAGCTACCCGGATCGACTGTGAGGTTCACTAAGAATGAGCCCGTGTCGTCATCGGCAGGGTTGGGAATGTCGCCAAACTTGTCGTTGCTCCAGCCGATGTCGTCCGAAACGCCGAGAACTGTTCCGGTCACGTCAACAAGCTCAAGCACGGAGTCGAAGTTATCCAATCCTGGTAGCCGCGAAGTGAACACATGGGCTGTCAAAGTCGCCTCGACACTCGTGGTAAATCGATAGACGTCGATATCTGTTGGAGAATTATCGAGGTCTGCTTCGATAAAACTAATCTCCTTGCCTGAGGATTCGCCAATGGAAAAACTCAACTGCTGCGCCTGTGGAAGCGAGTCGCCGGCGTCACCTCCGTTGAGCTCGGAAGTGTCGGATAGCACGGGGTTATTCACAACTGCAGCGCCACCATGAGTCTGAGACCCGCCGGCGATGTCGAGGATGACCCGCGAGAACGGAGACAGAGTGCGAATGGACTCACGTTCCGCTTCGCTCACCCCCGTGCTACCAGTAGCCAAGATGTGTTGATTCTGAAGACCCCCGGTATTGCTCGAATTCGAGGGGACAATGCCCTCAGCACTGTAAGTGTAATGGTGAAACAGACCCAGGCTGTGACCAAACTCATGGGCCGCAGTTCCCGCCAGTGACGTGGAGATTTCATCGATCGACTCTTGAAGGGAATTAAAAGCTGGCTCCAGCGCGCCATTGAAGTTGCCCGTAAAAACTCGCGAGACACCCCCTGGATTGCCACTGGGATTGGTTGGGTAGGTTCTGGTCCGAGTGTTGCCCAAGTCTCCCGATGCTTTGCCAAAGCTACCATCAACACCAGACGCATCGTTATCTGCACCGAGGTAGACGACATCATGCTCGCCAGCCGGTTGCAGCGTGACGAAGTTGACGCTGTACCCGTCGTAGATCTGATTTAGGTCTGCGAGAATGTTGTTCTCGATTTCGAAACGATCTGCAGCAGTAAACTGATTTTGCGAGGGAGATTCGTTGGTCACTCCGCCTGAACGGCTCGTTGCTTCGTTCAGTTCGTCGATCCAGTCGGCGACGCCGTTAGGAGCGCCGTCGTTGCCATCGTGGAAGTCGGAGGTGAAGTCGACCCAAACGTCGATCGCAGAGGCCGGTGCCGCACTCGCTGATAAAAGAACGAGAGGAGAAAGCAGAATAACAAAACAGTGGAGCTCAAGACGATGGAGAATGAGTGGATTCAAGGGAATGGCTCTGCCGAAAGGAGGTGCGCGATGAGTTCTCGATAAGGGGGCATTCTACCATGCCCCGAGGCCGCTGTCCTTATCCGACGACTTTAAGGTTAACGGGACGCGACCCAAGCCGCGAATATTCCCAATTGCGACCGCCGAAGGACACTTTGCCCTGCGTCACAAACGGCAATTTGCCTATTGCATGCGAAGTTGCTTATGAGGCTGCTGGGGGCATTTAGAATTGGGTAAGCAGCTCTAGTACTACAGCGCAGGGTCATAGAATACTTAGCCACGGATGACACTGATTTCACGGATGAATTCAACGGAATCTCCAGCGAATAGCTGCTTGCAGGAACGTCATTCCTTTTCAGCGATTGTTTTCAACCTAAATCCGTGGCTACTTACCCTGCGCTGTAGTACTGGTTGGTAGACTCTAGAGAATCCAACCGTCCCTTACCGGGAGTCATGAAGTGCAAAAGCAACTCGCATTGGCGACGATCATTCCCTGGGGCTTGCGGCATCGCCTGCTCATTCCACTGATCTTCGGAATGAGTACTTCGACACTTCAGGCTGCGCCGATTGCGATCACGAATCCAGGGTTCGAAGACATTTCGGGCGAGTCACCTTCCAATGAGTTCACTTTTGGTCCGCTCAATGGCTGGGACCTTTATGATCCAAATCTGATCACTAGTGGAGGGGCAGGGGGAACCTACTTCATTGGGACTTTGACTCCCTTTGAGCCTGACCCCATTGGTTCGCCGGGGGAGTATGCAAACTTTCCCGACGGCGCTGCTGAGGGACAACGTGTGGGAATTGCTTTTAATTTCCAAGGGAGTGATGGTCAGGGCGAGTATGGCTTTGAGCAGGTGTTAAATGTCACGCTGCAAGCGAATACGCTCTATACGTTGCAGGTTGAGATTGGCAATATCGATTCGGCAACGGCCATGAACGGAACGTTCTTCCCGCTCGCAGGATTTCCTGGCTATCGAGTTGATTTGTTCACACGTGATCTTGGAGGTGATGAGAACCTTGATTCGGATGACGATTCGCTTGCAGGCTCAATCTCCGACGGAGAGTTTGGCACCAGCACCATCACGTTTGCCACGGGAGCAGAACATCCGCAGCTTGGGGAAGACTTAGGGATTCGTTTGGTGAACTTGAACCAGCTTGATCCCTCGTTTCCCCTGTCAGATATCGAGGTCGACTTCGACGACGCAGGTCTGGACGCGTCGGCTTTGACTCCTGGCGACTTGAACGCCGATGGAGCGGTAAATGGCGCTGATTTTCTCGCGTGGCAACGAGAGTTTCCTGCACTCTATGGAACGACTGACTTGGCGAATTGGGAGACCAACTATGGCAACATGGCGGTTGGCGCGTTGAGCTACCATTCTGTTCCAGAGTCTAGCACGGTGGCATTGTCGCTTATTGCCTTTCTGCAGATTCTAATCCGGAGACGTTTCTTTCAAGGGCTGCAAATTTTCCGCAGCCGGTGCTGACGGCAGTTAGGTTTCTAATTCTCCTTTATCCGTAAGCACTACATGATGACCGGCTGCATAGCCCCCTCATATATTGGGTTCAATCCATACGACCTTATTCAAAGCCATCGATTACCTCCCATTCTCCTGTCCCAAGTTTTTATGACGCAATCGATGCCTCCTTACGCACGAAGACATTTCGCCTAAGTCTTACCTGACACGCCCCTTCTTACCGATTTGCCGGTGTCGGATTTTCCGTTAGGGAGAGTG
The DNA here is from genome assembly GCF_007741515.1 of Adhaeretor mobilis. Lineage (GTDB taxonomy): Bacteria > Planctomycetota > Planctomycetia > Pirellulales > Lacipirellulaceae > Adhaeretor > Adhaeretor mobilis. Next base: position 1,008,398 of record NZ_CP036263.1, on the reverse strand, counting down.
CCGCCATCATAATCGTAACATCCGGCAATACCCGCGTCTGTCATATGCTTCCCCAACGACTTTGGCAGCGTTAGCCGTCAAGTTCGCCAGTGACTGGGACGAAATGGTTAATGGACCTCTCTGGTCCTTGGCTATCTGGTCCATGCTAGTTAGCTGCCGCTACACGGATGTTCCGCGGAGAGACCGATGTCCCAAAGACTTTTGAGTGTAACCAGACTTATCATTTGCCTGTGGGCGTCAGCGGCAGTTTCTCATTGCTCTGCGGAAGACAGCGCCGGAAAGCAATCGCAAAACCCGATAGCCGATCTGGTGACGCTTCCCATTCAGAATAATTGGAACTTCGGCAATGGCCCGGACGACCGCACGCAGTTTGTGTCGTTGGTTCAGCCGGTGATCCCACTCAAACTTAGTGATCACTGGAACCTGATTACGCGTCCGATCATGCCCTTTGTCAATTCGCCTATCGGTACCTCGGACGTGAGCCATGGTCTGGGCGATATGCAGTGGCAAAACTTTTTCGTTCCGATTCCCGAGGAACCTAGCAGCTGGACCTACGGCGCAGGTCCCTCGTTTATCCTGCCAACCGCTTCCGATGAAACGCTGGGGCTGCAACGCTGGGGCGCGGGTGTTAGTGGGGTGGCTGTCTATTCCAAAGGTCCTGTGGTCGGTGGCGCACTCATCAATCAGAATTACGTCGAAGACGGAGTGTCGAAGCCATTTCTGCTGCAGCCGTTCTTCAACTACAACTTTGAAGAAGGCCTACTGAACAAGTGCTTTATCAGCGCCAGCGGAGAATTTCAGGCCGACTGGGAAAAGAGCGAGGAAGATCGCTGGCTGAACGTCTTCGGGGTTGGACCCGGCCGGATTATGAGCCTGATGGGGCAGCCCATGACCATGAGTACACGATTCGCGCCCTATCTGACGGCTCCCGAGGGAGGGCCGAAATGGCAGTTTCGATTTCAAGTGAACCTGCTGTTCCCGAAGTAACAGTGCCATTCGTTGACATGGGTGAGTCCGCTTGAGCAGCTGGTTTCCAGACCTACGCTCTACTTGCGAGCGACATAATCACTTCGATGGCCTTTGTGACCAGAGGAGAAGGCGAGCGGTGGCGAAGATAAGCAACCCCTGCATGTGTCACCAGCTTCGGAGCATCGACCGGCAAAATTACGACCTGTTCTCTTTCCAGTTCGTAGCGGATCGTTGTTGGCAGAGCCGCGCTGATGCTATCGCTTGATAACACGATACGCTTGAGCATCGCGTAGTTTTCGCATTCGAGCGTGGGAAGCGGTGCCCGTTCCTCCGGTCCTTCAGAAGACTCTTCTGCAGCGAACCAGTTGATAGCCCACTGAGGAAATCGCGGCGAAACGATCGGAAAGCGAACGAGATCGCTGCGACTCACACGATCGCGTTCCGCGAGAGGATGACCCGCTCGACAGTACCACGCGATTTCTTCGGCCGGCAACGGAATACTCTCGATGCGCTCATCGCCGGTCGATTCGCTCAGGTCCGCAATGAAAAGATCGATCTCTCCGGAAAGTAACCAGGCTGAGAGTTGCTGCCAATGATCGACACGCACGCTGATCCTCGTAAGCGGATGCTCGTCTACTAGTCGAGCCAGGGCTGAAGAAAGATGCGATTCGGCCATCGCCGGTCCGACTCCCACATTGATCGCGCCGATTTTTACGCCGCGCAATAGATCGACCGAGCGCTGGAGTTCTGTGACTCCCAGAGCGATTTGGTTGGCGCGGTCGAGGACTTCTTGTCCCACCGTAGTCGGTTCGACTCGAGTGCTAGAGCGATCAAAAAGCCGGACCCCTAGTTCCTTCTCCAACCGCTGCAACGATTTAGTGAGAGCGGACTGACTCAAACCAACCGCTTCGGCGGCCCGCCCGAAATGGCGATGCGCATCTATGCTCAGAAGATTCTGAAGATCACGAAGCTCAATCATATGCAAATAGGTTCCGATTCCTGGAGGATGGAGGAGCGATTCCCCCAGGGAATCAAATCTTATTAACAAATTCACCTAAGGAATAGTTGCATACCAAGTCATATGACATATATTTGTCTTTCAGCAAGTGCGGGGCTCTCTCTTCTGCTTCGTCACCACCCTAATCAATAGGAGCTCCTATGGCTGGTATGTTGCAGCGACATTTCTTGTTGGTCTCGCAGCCCTGTTCTCTCTCTCGCTTTTCACAAGTGGTGCACTTGCTCAGCAAAGTGACAAGACCCTTATGAGCGATTCAGCAGCCAGTCGGAGATGTACCTGAAATGGATGGTCGACCGCGTGTTCTTGATGGAGCCTGCGAAAGCGGTCATTGCGAAGAAGATGGCAAGCTTGAAAGAGTTTCCACCTGCCACCGGTTCCAGCCTGAGTCTTGGTAAGGTCCTGGATAAGATCCAGTACGCCAGTCCAGGTCAGTAGGCTCCGCAGGCTGATTTGTAGCTATACTTTTCTCGGCAGACCCTTCGGTGTTAAGGGTCCGCCACCTCCCTAAGATGGTGGACCTGAATATGAGTTACCAAATGCATAGATTTAGCTGGGCCAGTTTGTTTCTGTTGACTCTCCTTACGATCTTGGGCGGAATCGTCCCGGCGCACGCACAGCAATCGAAGCCGAACATCTTGCTGATCGTTTCCGACGACACCGGTTATGGCGACCTCGGGCCGTATGGCGGTGGCAAGGGACGCGGCATGCCGACCCCGAACATCGACAAGCTGGCGGCCGAGGGCATGACGTTCTTTTCCTTCTACGCCCAGCCGAGTTGCACACCCGGACGTGCCGCGATGCAAACCGGCCGCATCCCCAATCGCAGCGGCATGACCACCGTAGCCTTCCAGGGCCAAGGCGGCGGACTTCCCAAGGCGGAATGGACCTTGGCTTCCGTTCTCAAGAAGGGTGGTTACAAGACCTACTTCACCGGCAAGTGGCACCTTGGTGAGTCCGACTACGCGCTTCCAAACGCACAAGGTTACGACGTGATGAAGTATTGCGGTCTGTATCACCTCAACGCCTACACCTATGCCGATCCAACCTGGTTCCCGGACATGCCCACGGAACTGCGCGAGATGTTCCAGAAAGTGACCATCGGCTCGCTTTCCGGCAAGGCTGGCGAGAAGGCGGTGGAGGACTTCAAAATCAATGGCCAGTACGTCGATAAGCCCAACGAGAACGTCACCCTGGAGGGCGTCAACTACCCTGATGGCGTCGTCGGCATCCCGTACTTCGACAGTTACGTTGAGAAGGCGACGATCGAATTCCTCGACGAAGCGGCCAAAGACAAGAACGAGCCGTTTTTCATCAACGCGAACTTCATGAAGTTGCATCAGCCGAACATGCCGGCTCCCGAATTTGAGCACAAATCGATGTCGAAATCGAAGTACGCGGATTCGGTGGTCGAACTGGACACACGCATCGGTCGCATCATGGACAAGCTGAAGGAAACCGGCATGGCCGACAACACGCTGGTCTTCTATACGACCGACAACGGTGCTTGGCAGGACGTCTATCCTGACTCTGGCTACACTCCGTTCCGTGGTACTAAGGGCACCGTCCGCGAAGGCGGCAACCGCGTTCCTGCCATCGCCGTTTGGCCTGGCAAGATCAAGCCTGGCGTGAAAAACCACGACATCATCGGAGGCCTCGACCTGATGGCCACCTTCGCCTCCGTCGCGGGTGAGAAACTGCCAGAGAAGGACCGCGAAGGGGAGCCGATTATTTTCGATAGCTACGACATGACCCCGGTCCTCACCGGCACCGGAAAGTGCCCTCGCAATCAGTGGTTCTATTACACCGAGAACGAACTCTCCCCGGGAGCGATTCGCGTCGGCAACTACAAGGCTCTCTTCAACCTGCGCGGCGACAACGGTCAGGCGACCGGCGGCCTCGCGGTCGATAGCAATCTCGGCTGGAAGGGTGCGGAAAAATATGTCGCCACCGTTCCCCAGATCTTCGACCTCTGGGCCGATCCGCAAGAGCGTTACGACATCTTCATGAACAACTACACCGAGCGCACCTGGACGATGGTCACGATCAGCCAAGCTGTGCAGGATAAGATGAAGACCTACGTCAAGTATCCGCCGCGCAAGCTGCAGAGCGAGACCTACACCGGGCCGCTCACCCTCTCGGCCTACCAGCGTTTTCAGTGGGTGAGAGACCAGCTTGAGAAGGACGGCATCAGCATCCCGCTGCCAACCGGCAACTGATCACGCCTTCCGATTTAATTCACGCGGGTCGCTTCTTTCTGGAGCGGCCCGCGACTTTGTAGGTCGGACCGCTTTCATTCATCTATTCAACCGGATTCTCCAATATCATGAAGACCAACCGCCTCTATGTTGCCACGCTCTTCGGCATCGTAACACTCATGACCACCCATGCCGGGGCTGCCGATCCGCTCCCCTCCTGGAACGAGGGCGCGACCAGAACCGCCATCATTGAATTCGTCGAGAAGGTCACGACGGAAGGATCTGCCGACTTCGTGCCGCTAGAGAAACGCATCGCCACCTTCGACAACGACGGGTGTTTGTGGCTGGAATATCCCATGTACACCCAGCTCCTCTTTGCGTTCGATCGCATCAAGGAGCTGGCGCCACAGCATCCTGAGTGGAAAACTACACAGCCCTTCAAGGCTCTACTTGAAGGTGACATGAAAACCGTGGGTGCCTCGGGTATGAAGGGCTTGATGGAGATCGTTATCGCTAGCCACTCTGGCATGACCGCCACGGAGTTTGATAAGCAGGTGACCGAATGGCTGGTCAAGACTAAGCAAGCCCGATTCAACCGCCCCTACAACGAGCTGATCTACCAACCTCAGGTTGAACTGCTTGAGTATTTGCGCGCCAACGGCTTCAAAACCTTCATCGTTTCCGGCGGAGGCATCGCTTTCATGAGGCCATTTACCGAAGAGGCCTACGGCATTCCCCCCGAGCAGGTCGTCGGCTCCATGATCGAATCCGAATTCCAGATCAAGGACGGCAAAGCGGAAATCGTCCGCATGCCAAAGATTCACTTTATCGATGACAAGGCGGGCAAGCCGGTGGGAATCTACAATCACATTGGTCACCGCCCGATTCTTGCCTGTGGCAATTCGGACAGCGACATGCAAATGATCCAGTATACTATGGCAGGCGATGGCCCCCGAATGGGACTTTTCGTCCACCACACCGATGCAGAACGTGAGTATGCCTACGACCGCAAAAGCCACGTCGGCACACTCGACAAGGCTCTCGACCTAGCAGATGCCAACGGCTGGACCATCATCGACATGAAGCAAGACTGGAAGACCGTCTTTCCGCCAAAGTAATGGATAGTGGTCTGTCAACGTGAGAACACTTTTATGCAACAGCATTTGCAAGCCGTCATTACCGTGCTTTCGTTGGTCAACCCGGCCGTCTGTGCAGCGATGTTTGCGACAATTGAAAGCGGCCAGCCGAGAAGTGCCCAACTCAGAGATGCGACCAAGGCGTCGCTCGCTGTCTTGCTCATCTTGCTCTTGGCGGCGATCGTTGGCGTGCAATTTCTCCACCAGTTCGGCATTTCGCTGGACGCCTTCAAGGTCTCTGGGGGAATCGTGTTGTCCTGGATGGGATTCTCCATGCTCAACGCCAAGCAGGAGAGCGCACCGTCGAGCAAGACACAAGCACTTCGGTCGAATCCCCCGCTAACACCACTGATCATGTTTGCGGCAAGTCCGGGGACCATTACCGGCGTAATTACCATCGCGGCCGATCATTCCGGTTCCGAATTTCCCTGGACCGCGATCGTTGCTGTCTGCGCCGCGATAGTCGTGACGTGGCCGTTAATGCTGCTCGCCGCGCGGGGTGGCCAGAAAGGCGAGCAAAGTTTTGCCCGTCAAACCGCTAGCCGTTTCATGGGTTTGATCGTGTTGGCGATGGGCGTACAGTTCGTGCTCTCTGGTTTAAAATCGTTTTTTGACGTCACCTCATGAAACACCTCAAATCCGCGGTATTGGAGAAGAACGGAATTAGGATCCGTGACCGGGGTATCGAGGGAATCAGTACTCCGGGGATTGACCGTTGGCCGAGTTCTTATCTGCCACGTACTAACCAATACGCAACCCCTAATCCTGTTTGGCCAACTCTACGCCGTCGCCGCGCTGTTGAGCTACGCGAGTCTGCGGCATTTCAGAGTCTCCGAAAGCCCCTTGGAGGTAGCGACTTGCACGGCTGTGTTCGCGTTGCGAGCGTCGGACATTGTTTTCGAGATCCGCATGGGACCAATCGCCCATGTTCTGAAACTAGGAAGCTGGATTTGCGACTCGAAGTCGGGATCAGCAAACATGTAACTCGACAAGGCAACAAAAATGGATGCTTTTGGAATTGGGAGTAATTATGAAGCCCGTTGTTGACGCCACTAGCGCGCCGCTCTCCTCGATCTTTGGCAGCGGGTTCCTGATCATCGTGCCGGTGCTCGCGGGAGCGGTGGGAGCCTACTCGGTGCTCGCGATGGCAGGCGTGTGTGCGCTGGCTTTCGCCGTGGGAAGTGTGAATCGGTTCAACATCAAGCATGCGGAGCCCGTGCTGGCTAGCAAACCGGGCGAGGCGACGTTGTCCTTCGAGCGTTGCTCGGATTTAGCGCTCGTGTTTGCCTACGTGATTTCGGTCTCTCTGTACTTGCACATCCTGTCCTCCTTCGTGCTAGGCGGTCTGCACGCAGATACCGAGCTCAACGAGAATTTAATGACCACCGCGGTCATCGCTCTCATTATGGTGATCGGGGTCACGAAAGGACTCAAGGTGCTTAGCGTCCTGGAGCGATGGGGGCTCTACATCACGCTGCTGATCATCTCGCTACTCCTGTTCGGCTTTGCAAGCTACGACTGGACGGCCTGGCAGTCCGCGTCCGGTATCATTCTGCCCAAGGCCTTGAAGTACACGTCATGGGAAGTCCTGACCATCGTTGCGGGTACGTTGATCGTCGTTCAAGGCTTCGAGACCACTCGTTATTTGGGCGGCTCTTTCGATGCGGAGACCCGGGTGAGAGCTTCCCGCTGGTCGCAGATAATTTCTACGGCGGTTTACCTCATTTTTGTGGCGTTGGCGTTGCCAGTCGTGCATACATTAAATGGAAAGTACGACGACAACAGCCTGATCACGCTGACCGGTGTCGCCGCAAGTGCTCTCGCCGTACCGCTGATCGTCGCGGCAGCGTTGAGCCAGTTTTCGGCGGCCGTCGCCGATACCCTTGCCGCGACCGGCAACTTGCAAGAAACCACGCACGGTCATCTGAAGTCAAATTGGGGCTGCGTTCTGGTGGGAGGCGGCGCGATTGCTCTGACCTGGTCAGCGAGCACGCTCGAAATTGTTGCCATCGCATCGCGGGCGTTCGCGTTCTACTACCTGCTTCAGTGCTTTGTGGCTATCAGTGTGAGCAAGTCCGTTATCCAAAGGGCGGGGATCGCCGTCGTGGCGCTGGTGCTTGCTTTCATTACTGTCTTCGCGGTTCCCGCAAGCTGATTCTCGGCTCCGCCCAAAAGGCGTAAGATGCAGCTGAATCGAAAACTTGAAACCCTTGAGCAAAGATAAGAAAATGAGCGCAAAGCAAAGCGAGTATGATGTAGTCTCAGAGGTGGCCGAGTGATGGTTCCCGAAACCGGACTCGACGCGATGCGCAACATCGGCATCAAGGGCGACAAGATCGCTGTCATGTATTGCTTCAATCGTTTTGGCGGCTTGGCAATGCCTTGATCGCTTCATGATCTAGCAGGTAGGCTGACCGCTTCTCAGCAAAACCGCGCAGCCCGGCTCCATCCTCCCCTGCTTCTGGTGAAGTTGCATTCAGGAAGGATTCAGTTGTCCCTAGTTTTCTGGTGTCGGCGGCTACCTCTTCCGCAATCAATTCGCGCATCTCTGCAACACGTGGCCCAAGGTAATCCCAACTCAGCATCTGATCGGCAATCGTGCGAACATGCTGCAAATAACGGGCTCGCAACCGCGGATTCGCGAGTAGTTTGCTGCGGAGTGGTTTGCTGTCATCGTCGAGCCCAACCAAGGGGTCCAATTCGACTCCACCGCGACCGGGACCACCGGGACCTCTGCGACCAGGTCCGCCACGTTGGCCAGGACCACGCCTGCGGTCAATGTCGCCTCTGTTGCCACCCGGCTCCGGGCGGCCCTCGTCCCCTCGTCTCCTGCGTCCTGCGCGAGGAGCGTCTTGGCTAGGTGCCCCGGGGCGTCCATCAAATCCTGGTGGAGGCCCCCCCTCGGGTGGCGGACCAAATCCAGGAGGCCCACCTTCGGGCAGCGGACCAAATCCAGGCCGGCCGCCTGGACCACCTGGGCCACCATGCCCTTCGCGCAGCGCCTCGTTCATGTCGTGTGGAATGACATGGAACCGACCATCGGGGGCTTGATAAATGTTGTAGTCGCTGGCTCGGGTCCAGTAGCCGTCGCTGTTAACGAGCGCGACATCCACCGCGAGAAACCACAGAACTCCCTCGATGTCCAAGATCGGTTCGAGAGCCTCTTCAATCTGATCTGCCGGAGTTTCGTTCAGTACGCGACAGAGATGAATCAAATCTTGCCACGACTTTTCACGGTCTTTCGACTTAATTTCAAATCTCTCGCGGTACGGCTCGATGTCCTCTCCCAGGTACCTCAGTCCTCCGTCGCCACGAGGGCTTCCCGGGACCTTCCAACGTGCTCCTTTGGTGGTGCCAAAGTTCTCATTGATAAAGACTTTGTTGAATTGTTGCGAATTAACATAGACCCCCCAGTTCTCGCCGTTGATAACCACCTTGACGAAATTCACTTTCGGCGTCGCCACTTTGTGACCTGCAATCGCACTGTAGAGGACTGAACTCATCATCGAATCGTCGCCGTTGCAATTTAATAGATTGAGCGTCTTGTAGCCGTAAAGTCGTTGGTCTTTATCCGCATAGTTGATCGATAGGTTAAGTGACCGTTTCAGCCCTTTTGGGATAGAAAAAAAGGAAGAGGCTCCACGGAATCTGACGCCGATGTCAGCGTAGACTTTGCCGTCTACGGTTAGCTTTGCAGGGACTTCGACATCTGTGTATTTGAAATCGGCAAGCTCTTGCTCCCAGTCGTCACTCTCAAAATCCAGGAAGAGGGTCCGCAACGTACTTCGGTCGTACAGGGCTTTCGATGATGGGTAGCTCGTCGCATCCGCTGGGCTGACTTGCTCTCCGGGCGTCCCTGGTGGACGATTCTCTCGTCTTCGGGGGCCTCTGCGCGGGCTACTCTCGTTGCCTTGAATCGACTTGCGGGCTTTGCTGCGTTCTTCCGTATTCAGGCGGCCGTCCTTGTCCTCGTCAAATTCTTCCACCAACTCGACGTCAGCTGCATTCGGACCGCCGGCGCCACCTGGTCCGCCACCGCCTGGGGGCTGCGAGTTCGCGGTTTGAGCCACGAACAAAGTCATACCGATACTGATGGGGAGAACGAAAACTAAACACATGGCGCGCATTATTGATTTTTCCTCGTGCGGTGTAATTCGTTGAAGCCAGCCACTGCAAGTTGGCCAAAGAGAGCACTTATCAGCGGCAGATCCTGCATCTTCGCGAGTAGGGCCACTGCTCATAAACACTGAAAAGGGCCGATAGTTCCGGTTTCGCAGGTCTTTTTTTCTGTTTGTGACAGCCGTCCATAGGAGTCTAGCAGGATTGACCATTGAAGCCACCGCTCGACGAAACGAGACTTCCGCTTCTGACGGCGGGCAACAACGCTGCCGGACCTACATCGGCACAACTGGCAACCGTGGTAGGCGCCGAACGACCCAAGATTCGGGAGGGCGAGACGCTCGACGAAGGGAGTGCCCAGTAGGGTCGTCTCTTGACGTGAGTCACGACCAGCTGAGTTTTAGGGACAACCGTTCGACAGTAATGAAGGTGGTCATGGTGCCCAGTTGCTGAATACTGAAGAACTCTAGCTCGGCTTACCAGTGCCGGAAGACGTCAGCTGCAAACTAAGAAGCAAGTCATCTAGTTACTACTGATTCCCAATACTCCCTGCCAGGCTCTTCAGTCGGCGAACGGTGGATGCAACTGCGACTATCGAGATCCCCGTAGTAAGCAGGTCGACCCCGACGAGGACCCCCACTGCCCAAAGACCTGAAAGCGGCCACTGGCGCCAAATAAGGACGCCAAGAACAAGCGTAAGGATTCCGCTCAACAACAGAGCCAGCCATCCGGACGCTGGCCGGTAGCTGAATGAAGCGATGACCTTCCAGATTCCTCCCACCGTGAAGAAGATCGCCAAGAGCAAGGCAATAAACTTCATTCCAATCCAAGGTTCGCCTAACAGCCCAAGTCCACAGAGCGAAGTGATGGCACCAAGAATCAGTGGTGGTAATTTGCTTGACCAACCATCGGACCTCAATCCCGAAACTATCTGAGCGACTCCGGCGATCAGCAGTATCCCGCCGATAACCATCACGACCGCTGTACCAGCGACTGCCGGGGTGGCAATGGCGATGATGCCGAAAACGATCAGAAATACGCCCATGATCGTTAGTGACGTGGTGTCTGGCAAATCTTGGCTAGCCAAGTTGAATCTCCTTCTGATTCGGAATTATGCTGCTCTCGGAAATCATACGCTTGAGTCATCGACGGAGTTCATCTACTTCCATACGCTCATCGCGATTGACAGGAGGGAAACGAAAGAGTCCCCCTAAAAAGTAGAGACTCGATCTAGTCGTTTTCTCATTACCTTTGGACGTCGCTTTCAGGTTCGTCTAAACGCACCATTGACCATTGCTGTGTCTGACCATCCTCAAAGTGAAGCAACGCGTCTGCTTCGTTTTCGGTGAGATTGTAAATGCCAGTTTCCATAATTGGCCAACTTCCGCCAACAGGACCCCACGCGGCACGTTGGCTTTCGGTGTCGACCGTTCCCTCGACCTCCATCGACTTATTCGTGGCCGTGTTTTGGAAGGTTCCTGCAATGATTCCTTCCTTACTAATAGCTAACTGAAGGAAGAGCGTCGAATCTTCGACAGAACCCTCTTTCTGAGTCAATGCAAATATTCCCAATGGCATCCATTCGACTTGGTCTGGATCGACATCAGGCACGGCAGTGGCGATTGTTTGCGCTTGCTCGGCATATTCCTCCGTCGTGCAGAGGACTTGGTCGTTATAGACGACGTTGTCACCCTCGTAGTACAGATTCGTTCCGTAGTCGTAGTAGGCCGGCTGGCCAACAATACCCCCTGCGAACCAACCCGTGACGGCTCCGGCAGTCGCCCATCGCCACCAGTTGTTAGCATGGTTGTGCCAACCCCAGCGGTAGTGTGGATGACGTCCCCAATACCCAGCGCCGTAGTGCGGCAAGTGGCCTGGATGTGGTGGACGATATCCGGGAGGGCGGTAACCGGGCGGACGGTGACCGGGTGGGCGGTATCCTGGTGGGCGAGCTCCCGGCGGACGATGCCCCGGACGATGCCCTGGTGGTCGTGCTCCTGGTGGTCGAGCACCTGGAGGTCGCGTGCCCGGTGGTCGCGTGCCCGGAGGACGAGTACCTGGAGGACGTTGGCCGGCTCCGGGCAATTGCGTCGGTCGGTCACCCACTCCGGGCGGACGCTGTCCTGGCCGAGTTTGTGGCCTGTTTTGCAGGAAATCACCGGCCGCCCCACCACTCGGTCGCCCTGCAGGTCTTGTGGATGGTCGATCCATATTGAGGAAGTTGTTGAGTTGACCCTGCGTCGGCCGACCCGTGGCTGGTCTACCCGTGGCTGGTCTACCCGTGGACGGTCTACCTGTGGATGGTCTACTTGTGGATGGTCGACCAGTGGACGGCCGACCCGTGGATGGTCGGCCAACATTCGGCCTACCTGTCGAGGGTCGCCCGGTAGATGGCCTTCCAGTTGAAGGTCGACTTACCGAAGGTCTGCCCTGGGACGGTCTTCCTACGGATGGTCTGGCAGATGGTCGACTTACCGACGGGCGCGATGTTGGGCGGCTCATCGAGGGTGATCGGCCTGCGGATGGGCGAGCACGGCTTGCGCCTCCCCCTCGGCTCATTCCACCGCCTCCTCGGCCTCGCCCATAGGCCTCTTCACCCACCCCTGGGCCTGTCAAACTCAAACAAATAAGACAAAGACTGATCTTAGTGAATTGCAACATCGGAAATTCCCACGAAAACTTGATTTGCCTGGAGAGTGTGACTACTTGCGCCGAACGATGGATTTTTCGATATTGGGGAGCAGTTCCCCATCCACGACCTGATTAATCTTCTGCCAAGTGTAGGTACCGTCTTCGAGCGGCTGAAAGACAGTGATGAAAGACCCGCTTATCCCACCTGCCAGCGATGCCAGCGACTGAACAGTCCATCGATCGTCTCTCTTGGCCCAAGTTCCGGTAATGATATTCCCTTGGGAATCGAATAGCCAACTCGAGATTTTCTTCTCTTTGGAGTCCCAACCGATAATCTGCAACCCAGACGACTCCACTTCTTCGGCATTGGAAACGGCAAAAGTGCGGCTAATGAAATTCTTGTTTTCAGTCCAACGGCAGGTGATTTCAATCTTGACTCCGTCGGTCTCGTCAATCCACTCACCGATGATCCATTCAAGGTCTTTCAGGTTTTCGTAGTGTGAAAGCTCGACAACCATCTCGTCCTCAGTGACACGATCGATCAGCCACGTGCCATCCTTTTTCACGTAGACGACGCTGTATGTAGTTTCAACGACTTCGTCTTCTGAATGAGCCACCGTCGCGGTTCCGCGCTCAAGTGCCACATTTGGTGATATGAACTCAATTGATTCCGTGGCAACAGCCAACTTAGGAAAGCTCTCGCCAGCGAGTATCGCTGTGAATTCTTCAACCATCGCTTCTCGTCCAACCGACTGCTCTCCACTAGTTCGGCTCGTGTAAACACCATTGGGAGACCAATGGTTTGCGAGTTTCTCGACGTCCCGCGCATTGAAAGCAGCAACATACGACTGAATCGCAGCAGTGATCTGAGCGGTGTCTTCATCACGTGCAGCAGTATCCTCCTGGCCGCTGGCAGAATGCACGACCCCGCATAGCCAAAATGCAACCACAGCAAGATATATTTTGTACTTCATGAGAATGCCCTCGGTAAGAAATGCGTTCCTTTATTGGATACCTAGGCTATTGGATACACGCGGAATAAAGCCGTCAAGCAGCCCAGTCGAAGCCGGTGCGCTACCTCTGCACTTAACGACACAGCACGAACTACTGCAAAGCGACTGGTGGGTCGCGTTTCATACCTACGTCAATTGGCTTAGGTAGCCTCATCCAATGCCCAAAAACGCAATTTGCTAGGAGGTGATGTTATTGCCGCCTGAAACGGAGCTAAGGAAACTACTCAGATTTCATCGTTCGAGGCATCCCAACCGCTCGCCAATCCATCTTGGCTATTTACAGGAGGTGAGAACAACTATCCAGCACGAAGGGCAGTTAGGATGTCCCGCCAATTACCACAGGAAATATTGTCTTGAGCAGCGAACGGTATTTCCTTCGCTGCTATTGCGCGACCCTCAGTTCGTTACAAGGACTATGCCTCGAATGGGTTAGATACAGCTCCCAAAAACAGGCCGCTTCACCGGCTTGAAAAGTGAGAGTGCGTTTGGGGAACGCAACTCTTTGTCAAAGCCCATGTTGGCTGTGGTTGCTATCACGGATTCTATATTCTTGTCCGGTTTCACCTAGCTTAGAGCGTCGCATGAGGGAATCGATCCTGAGACGAAAGCGATCTTCGGCGGTATGCTCGTCAGTCGATAGTTGTGCAAACAGCAAATCGAAGCACGACACGCGGCCAAATCCTCAACCGCTTCACCCACCTCGGAATGTCGCTCACTCAGTGAAATAAGGCGACAAGGCAGCTTAGCGACATCACGTTCTCTCATTGGCTCGCCGAGTGCGAGTTGTTGCCAGAGGGGTGTAGGTGTATTCTTGATCTGTTCTAATAATTCTTGCTGACTAAGGAGTTTGACACCGATGGTTGCCTACCAATTGTCTCTACGGTTCGCTCTTGCGATTGCCTTGCTCACGGTTCTGGCGAGCAAAGGCTCGTGCCAGGCGGTGGCTACCCCCGAGAAGCCCACCAGCGTAAAGCCCGGCATCAACGACTCATTTCTCGACCCAAATTTGGACGTCGACGATTGGGTAGCACGCTTTGAAGTTGAGAGTCGCGAAATCTTTCGGGCTCGTGATAAAATTGTCACGCTGCTCAAGCTGACCGCTGGCGATGTTGTCGCAGACATCGGTGCCGGCACTGGCCTGTTCGTCGAACCGTTTGCTAGGGCCGTGGGCCCGACGGGGCAAGTTCTTGCCATTGATATCGCCCCGGCGTTTGTCGAGCGAGTTAGTGAGATTGCCAAGACGAAAAAACTTCCGAATGTTACCCCCGTTTTAGGCGGGGAGGACAACGTGCGATTACCGCCCGAGAGCATCGATGTGGCATTCATTTGTGACACTTACCATCACTTCGAAAATCCGCAGGCCTCGTTGGCATCGATCCAGCGCGCGCTCAAGCACGGCGGACAGCTTGTGGTGATTGATTTCGAACGCATTCCGGGAGTTTCACGCGAATGGACTCTCGGTCATGTGAGGGCGGGAAAGGGCACATTTCGCCGAGAGATCGAGCAGGCAGGCTTCGAGTTCGTCGAGGAAGCTCTATTCGAGGAGCTTGAAGAGAACTACTTCTTGCGCTTTCGCAAACCATGAGTCACGGAGAAGCGAAGAGGCCCTTGGGCATTCTGTCACTGACCGCCCTGGTGGTAGCCAGCATGATTGGTGCTGGGGTTTTTACAACCAGTGGATTTTCGGTGGCGGATCTTCGCTCGCCGTGGCTCGTTATGGCGGCCTGGGGAGTGGGAGGTGCAATCGCTTTGTGCGGTGCGCTCAGTTATGGCAAACTCGCCCAGCGTTTGGCCGAGAGTGGCGGGGAATATGTATTTCTCTCTCGCTTTCTTCATCCAGCTGCTGGCTTCCTGGGGGGCTGGGTTTCTCTGCTGGCAGGTTTTACCGGAGCTGCTGCCTTCGCAGCCATGACCTTCGATCTCTATGCCTGGCCTACTGACAGTCGTCCTGCCTGGCTTCCCGCCAAGTCTCTCGCCATGCTACTTGTGCTGGTGGCTACGGTATTCCACGCCTTCCACACCAAATCAGGAGCAATGGGTCAGAACCTCTTGGTGGGAATCAAGTTAGTGCTTATGGCCGCTTTCTTGTTGGTTGCTTACTCCCTAGTTGGAAATTGGCAGGGAGCAGCGCTCGTCGAGCCGTTGGATTCGCCGCCGACCAACATCCTACTGAACTTCGCTAGCTCGGTGATGTGGATCTCTTTAAGTTACAGCGGTTTCAATGCTGCTGTGTATGTCGCAGAGGAAGCGCGGGGCGGATCGACAACGATTGCCAGAGCAATGATTTACGGGACCGCCGTGGTAACGGTTTTCTATCTACTGCTGAACACGGCGTTTCTGTTTGCGCCGGGAGTACAGGCCATCGCTGGTAAAAGCGATGTTGCTGCCATCACCGCTCAGGCGTTGGCCGGAGAATGGTTCGCGTGGCTTACGCGGGCAATGATCTGCCTGGGATTAGCCAGCAGCGTTTCTTCGGCACTGGTAGCAGGGCCGCGGGTTTATGCGAAGATGGCCGCCGATGGCTTTCTGCCTCGCCAACTGGCGACCAAAACTTCGCCCCCGACCAATGCGGTACTTCTGCAAGGGATCAGTGTTTTGGTCGTGATTTACTTTGCCGGACTGCAATCCCTGCTTTCCTACTTAGGACTCACACTCTCGCTGTTTGCGGCTCTTACCGTTTCGACACTGTTCATTTCATCCAATAAGTCTCATGGCGAGTTAAGGCCAACAGTGGGTCTTCTTGCGCCGGGAATCTATGTCAGTTCAACCTTGATACTGGCTGGGTTGGCTGCCTATCACCGTCCGCATGAAGCAATCGCAACGGCGGTTACTTTGCTGTCGGGGATAGGGCTGTACCTCGTGGTGAGGCGTTACTCTTCAAGCTGAGCAGGTCTTCTTTTCGGTGCGGTTAGAGTCGGCGCACCTTTGGCTTAAAGCCCTGGTCAAAGCAATTCCAGCAATCTAGGCAGCGCTCCTGAAGCGGGAACTGGCAGCGAATTACCCGACTCCCATCGGAGGGGGGGATAGCGTCGACTTAAGCCTTGGGCCCCCTGCAACCAACTTCGATGGCAACTGTGATGAATGTGCTAAGTCTCTACCTCAGCGTTAGTTATGGCCACCAGATTGCTGCGATTGCATGACCGGCCGGCCAACTGATCGAAGCGCCTAGTCGGAAACTAGGGTTGTTCACAATGCCCGTTTGTTCAGAGTGCCCGAACCGTCTAAACTTAAGGGATGTGCCGAACCGATGGATTAGATAGATTCGTGAGAATCTTCCGTCCGCTCTAGGAGACAAGATCAGCGTGTTTCGTCGTTACCACAACTTGAAACGAGGTATTGCTCTACTAGGAGTGATGCTTGCCTTGTTTGCTGGCGTGGAACACACCCATCTGATTTGCAAACTCGGCGGATGTGTGAATGCGTCGACAGATCATTCCTGTCTTCATCACGGAGCAAATGGATGCAAGGCAGCTGGTTGCTCGCACACCTGCGGGTCGATGGCTGCCAAGTCTGGCCGAGATGAAGCCGGAAGCGCTGACGAAGATGGCACTTGCCCTTGCCCTTGCCCTGCTGGTTGCTGGTGCCACCAAGCACCACAACCGCTGGAATTGCCTAGGGACTTGGCTGAGTCAAGCGAAGCCTTGCTGGTGAATCTGCTGTCGATTCCATGTGCGACTTCCATTCTCAGCGACCTCGAGGTGATGGCGTATTATGGCGATGACGAACTTCGTTCGATTGCAACAACTTCGCCGGAGCGCTGTGCCGTGCTCTGCCGCTTTCTGATTTGATTTCTTAGCGGCAAGCTTTCTGCTTGCGGCGCATCTTTGCACTTTCTTGGCCCGTCTTTTGAGACTTGGTTGCCAGGACCACGAGTGGAATCGTTCCGCCCTCCCCGCTCTGCTAGTAGCTCTTACTGCGCGTCTGTGCGTTGCGAGCGACCACTGCTAGCCGATTTAGATCCACAAAGGAGAAGATCATGCACCAGAAGTGCTACCAAGTAGGCCAATTGATTGCGATGATCGCCGTTTACGGCGTATCAGTTCAAGCACCTGCTTTTGCTGCCAGGCCGCAATTGCCAATTCGCCAAGTGCAGATTGTCGACGAAGCGATGTGTTGTGCTGGCTGTGCCCGTAATGTGTCGAGCCAGCTGTACACCATGCGCGGCGTCAAGGAAGTAGGCGTCGACCTCAAGTCACGCACACTAACCGTTTCTCTTCCCGCACCAAGTCCCGCGGTGCTCGGCCAACTTTGGCACGCCGTCGAGCAAGGCAAAGGAACTCCGACAAAACTAGTAACCGCAGAGGCGACCTACACGTTGGTTCGCCCTAAAGTCGAGCCGATCGATCAGTCATCGCATGCCGCTACAGCTCAGACGATTGTGATCGACAATCTGCACTGCCAAGGGTGTGCAAAGAAGATCGTCACACAAATCTATACGCTCAAAGGCGTTACCAAGGTTAGCGTCGATATGGAGAAAGAGACTCTGTTTGTTGAGTCGCACCCCAAAGTACAACTCTCGCCCTGGTCCCTGGTCGATGCCGTGGCCAAAGCCAAGGAACGACCGATTGCCATCTTCGGCGGTCATGGAGAACTGAAAATCAAGTACGCAACCAAGGCAGCCCCGAAGACCCATCAACAGGCCTTACAACCCCGTACACAAGGAATTCAGAGATGAAAACAATATCCTCAAGAACGCTCTACTCCACATTCCTAGTAGCCTTGTCTTGCGCAGCAGCCACCGTCGGCTGCAATTCCGCCACTGAGTCTCCCGGCGTGGCTTCGAGTCAAGCAACGAATGTGGACGCCAGTCTCTATCAATTGGAAGATGAACCTGATGGTGCGGTTGGCGTCATTGCGGCTCGCGAGTCCGCAGACGATGGTGCCCCCATTGTGCTCATCGGACGCATCGGCGGTTCGGCCCGCCCGTGGGTTGATGGGCGCGCCGCCTTCACGCTGCTCGACGCTTCGATGGCAGTCGTCGCCAATGGCGAGAGCTCGGGCGAGACTGAGTTATGCCTGGACGACTGCTGCGCCTCGGATCGACAAAAATGCACAACCCTAGTTAAAGTTGTCGACGCCCAGGGAAAGCTCGTGCCAGTGGACTCACGTGAACTGCTCGGTTTGAAAGAGTCGGACTTGGTGGTAGTTCAGGGAACTGCTCAAAAAGATGAGGCCGGTAACTTCGTGATGCTCGCCAAGGGCGTCTATGTCCGCAACTAGACACATGACATGCTTTTGCTACTGGAGCCCATTACCTGGAGACTGTAACGATGCTTGGTCAAAAGCTACTACCTTGGGATTACGGCGTGCGAAACTTGTTTCGTCGTCCGTCTCGCAGTGTGTTGACGCTTGGCGGGCTGACCATCGTGGTACTACTGGTGCTCGTCGTGGTCGGTTTCATCCGCGGGCTCGAAAAATCACTCGCAGCCACGGGCAATCCGAATGTGGTGCTCGTGTACGCACTTTCTTCGGGTGCCGACATTGAGAATTCGTCGATCCCCGGTAGGAGTCCTTCGCTACTGGCTGCCAGTGTGGACGGCGTGCGTCGTCGGCATGGCGTTGAGTATGTTTCGCCGGAGCTTTACCTAGCGACCCGCATCACTGCGTCGGGAATGAGCGAAGATGCTTTGAGTCAGGGGGGTATGGGCTTGGTGCGTGGGGTGACGACAGCAGCACCCTTGGTGCGAGACAAAGTGCAATTACTGGAAGGCGCCTGGCCGCAGAGTGGCGAGGTGATCGTTGGTCGCTTGGCCCATTCAAAACTTGGGGCGGAAGAAGAAGACCTAGCTATTGGACAGCAAGTGAGTTTTGACGGACAGAGTTGGACGATTAGTGGGACGTTCGTAGCAGCTGGCTCGGCGTTTGAGTCCGAGATTTGGGCGCCGCTGGCAGATTTGCAAACCGCCTTGAAACGGCAAGACCTGAGCATGCTCGCCGTCGCGATGGATTCGCCAGAAGGCGTGGCGGATGTGGATTTGTTTTGCCGCGAGCGTATTGATCTCGAACTCAAAGCGGTATCGGAAAGTGGTTATTACGCCGCATTGCAAAAACACTACAAGCCGGTCCGGATGTTGGGTTGGGTAGTGGTCGTACTCGTTGCCGGATCAGGAATCTTTGCGGGGCTTAACACTATGTATGGGGCAGTTGTGGGTCGAGTACGCGAGCTCGCGACGCTTCAAGCACTTGGGTTTCGCCGCCGTGCCATCCTGCTCACGCTAGTTCAAGAGGCAACCTTGTTAGCGTGTGCTGGTGCTCTGGTTGCCTGTTTGATTGGTCTCCTATTAGTCGACGGGACCGCCGTTCGGTTTACGATGGGTGCCTTCATGCTTTCGGTAGATAGCGTAGGCATTGCGGTCGCTTGCGGCGTGGCAGCGCTGCTAGGAGTTGTCGGTGCGTTGCCTCCAGCGATCAAAGCAATGCGACTACCCATTGTTGAAGCAATCAAAGCGATTTAGCAATCGAGTGGAGAAGCGATGCGGAAGGCATCAACAACCATGACCAGCCAATCCCCACAACTTGATCTCAGCCAGTTGGCCGTCGATCGTAGCCAGCCGAAGAAGGCGGCGGTGAAGGTCAAGCGATCTTGGCTTACCAAGTACGTTTTGCCGCTGAGCATCTTGATTGGTTTTCTCAGTCTGTTCGGCTGGTCAGCGCGCGACAGCTTCCTCCCGGCCCAATCGGTCACAATCACGCCTGTCGTGGTTAGTCGCTCTGAAGTCAAGCAGGAAGGAATGCCACTATTTCAAGCTGCCGGCTGGATCGAGCCAAGGCCCACGCCCGTGATTGCCTCAGCGCTAACATCCGGAGTGATTCAAGATTTGTTGGTGATTGAAGGTCAGCGTGTTGAGCAGGGTGAGCCGATTGCTCTGTTGATTGATGCTGATGCGAAGCTCGAACTAGCCGATGCCCAAGCTCAGCACGCGATGCAGCAAGCAGAAGTGCAGCGAGCAGAGGGGAACTTAATCGCCGCCAAGACGAACCTTGCCAACCCGGTTAATCTGCAAGCCTTGCTCGCTGAATCCGAGGCAAAACTTTCCGAGGTGCAACGAGAGCTAGACAACCTGCCCTATGCGATCGAAGCATCAAGAACACGCCAAGAGTTGGCTGCTGAAAACGTGAGACGTAAACAAGGGGCTGGCGGCGCCATCACGGGGCGGGTACTGCGAGAAGCCGAGGCTGAACTAGCGACAGCATCGACGGGAGTCAACCAACTAACAGCCCGAGAACCAACGCTGAAGACGCAGCTAAAATCGCTCGCTGAAAAAAGAAACGCGCTGGCCGTTAGACTCCAACTCTTAACCGAAGAGAAACGGGCGCTAGCCGATTCCAAGGCAAGCCTTGCAGTCGCCTCCGCCCGCGCCGATCAGACGCGCCTGGCGGTAGAAACAGCTAAGCTGCGGTTAGAACGGATGACTGTTCGCGCTCCCATCGAAGGATGCGTTCTCAGCATCGAATCACGCCCCGGGCAAAGACTTTCGGGAATTAATCCTCACTCCGAGCAGGGGTCAAGCGCCGTGGTCAGTCTCTACGACCCGGCAATGCTCCAGGTGCGTGTCGATGTTCGTCTGGAAGATGTGCCCCAAGTGCAGATAGGTCAGCCGACACAGATTGAGACGGCGGCGGTTGGCACACCACTAGCTGGCGAAGTCATTTCCGTCACTACCTTTGCCGATATTCAAAAGAACACGCTCCAAGTGAAAGTGGCAGTGAATAATCCGCCCGACGTTATCAAGCCTGAGATGCTTGGCAAGGTGACATTTCTGGCTCCCCCCTCACTTGCCGCAGAAGACGAGCAGGGCGAGTCGCCTCTGCGGATGTTCATCCCACAATCACTCGTGATCTCCGGCGAGCAAAGCACGCAGGTATGGATTGCCGATCTGGCAGCGGGAACGGCGCAGCTGAGAACTGTTGACATTGCCAGAGGAACTACCGATGGCGGTTTGGTCGAAGTTGTCAGTGGACTCGCGCCTACTGGCAAGTTGATCGTCGCTGGCCGCGAATCCATCGTCCAGGGCACTCGCATTCGAGTCACTGGCGAAGATAGCACGCTTTCTGGCGGCAATAATTCCCTTAACAGCAATTAGTCCACTCCGCATGTCGCTAGCCGATGACTAGCCAGCAGAAGGAAAACAATACCATGCCATTGGTTGAAGTGCATAACGTTGTCAAAGAATATGCCAACGGTGAAGAAACTATCCGACCTCTGGATGGCGTGAGCCTAACTGTGGACCAAGGCGACTACGTCTCGCTCATGGGCGCCAGTGGCTCGGGTAAAAGCACCTTGCTCAACTTGATTGCCGGCATCGACCAAGCCACCTCGGGCGAGATTGTTGTCGCGGACACCGATATTACCAAGCTCTCACGCGGCAAGCTCGCCGATTGGCGGGCCCGTCATATTGGCTACGTGTTCCAGACACACAATCTAATTCCCGTACTCACCGCCTACGAGAATGTCGAGTTGCCGCTCCTGCTGCTGCCAATGTCCTCGGCTGAGCGTCGCAAACGAGTTGGGATCGCGATGGAGGCGGTTGACCTGACTTCCCGCGCATCGCACTACCCCAGGCAAATGTCCGGTGGGCAGGAACAGCGAGTTGGTATCGCTCGGGCCATCGTCGCCAACCCAACGGTGGTAGTCGCTGACGAACCGACCGGTAGCCTTGATGACGAAACGACTGAACAGATTCTCACGCTACTCAGTCGTATCAATACGGAACTGGGCATGACACTACTCATGGTCACCCACGACGCCGACGCCGGATCACGAGCCAGGCGGAAAATTCGCTTGGAACGTGGCCGGTTGTTGGAAAACGGCAAACCCGTGTCCCTTGTTAAAGGGCAAACCGCACAACTGCATACGGCTTAATCATGCACAAGTTCATTCCTTATGTCTTCAAAAGCCTGTGGCGTCATCGTGCCCGCACTCTATTGACGGTCAGCGGCACCGCGGTCGCGCTCCTGGTGTTCTGCTTCATCGGTGGAGTACAGCAGGGAATGCTCGCCCTGACCGCTGGCGAAGACGCTGGACGCACGCTCATCGTGTTTCAAGAGAACCGCTTCTGCCCGCAGAGCAGTCGCTTGCCCCAGGACTACGAAAGCACGATCGCGAAACTGCCGGGAGTGCAAGCAGTCGCTCCGATCAAGGTGTTTACTAACAATTGCCGAGCGAGTCTCGACGCGGTTGTCTTTCAAGGGATCGAGCCCGAAAAGATGAAGGCATGGCGAGATGTTAATCTAGAGTCCGGCAATTGGAATTCGTTTGCCAGCCAAGACGACGCAGCACTCATCGGTGTGGACTTGGCAGCAAGGCGCAACTTGAGTGTTGGAGATAAATTCACCATTGGTGATGTCTCCGTCCTCGTGCAGGGTGTCTTTCGATCGACTTCGGCTGCCGAGAACAGTCTCATCTACACACACCTCGACTTCTTACAGCGCGCACGAGGCGCAAACGATGTCGGAACGGTAACTCAATTAGAAGTCCATCTCACGGACAGCGCCGATCCCGACGCGATCGCCAAACAAATCGACCAAGAGTTCAGAAACGGACCGGTAGGTACCACGACGCGAACCAAAGGAATGTTTCAAGCCGATACTTTAGCAGACCTCGCCGAACTGATTGGCTTTGTCCACTGGCTCGGTTATGCCTGCGTTGGGCTCGTGCTATCGCTGGTTGCCACTACAACGGTAATGTCGGTGCAAGATCGCATCAAGGAACATGCCGTCCTGCAGACCCTCGGTCTTAGACCGCTACTTGTTCTTGGTTTGGTACTGACCGAGAGTCTACTGCTGAGCACGCTGGGCGGTATCCTCGGGGTAGCGGGTAGCGTACTGCTACTCTCTTCGGCCGGCATGTCGATCGCCGCCGAAGGGGTGACGATTGCCTTTGAGCCCTCGCTAACACTCGCCATTCAAGGTGTGTTGGTGGCGGTTGTCGTTGGCATCCTCGCCGGACTAGCTCCGGGCTGGCACGCTTCACGGACTGAAATCGTCTCGGCACTGAGACACGCCTGATCATTCATGGCACGCCAGCATCAGAGAATAAATCGATGAACGATAGCGCATCAAACTCGATAAGTGGGACATGGAAGCAAATCAATACACAGTCCCGGGCAATTTGGGCTGCGACATGACTGCTGGCAGTTGGTTGCGCGACGAGTTCACAGTCATTCGCTACCACCTCGGGCATACCTGATAGCGAATCGACCACCGACGCGACTGTGATCTCACAGATTGAGTACCAGGAGTCACTACCGATTAAGCTGCTTCAGCCGTAAGGCTCCTTTCCACGCCGATCCGAAGAGCCGTTTTTAGCCTGCGGTCATTCTCACCGACGGCACGAACGGCAACCGAGCAAGCAGCAAGCAGCAAGATGCGAGCAGCGTAAGAGCCACAGTGGTCGGCTCGGGCACTTGGCTAGCACTCGCTGATGAGGGTGGTGGCTGAGTTCCATAATGGTCCTGCCAATCGGTGAGCCCATCGGACATTCCGTCTTCGCGTTGCCATGTTAAAAAGTCGGCCCCATCCACATCGCTGTCTCCGTCGTAATCGCCTGGCAACGCAGCAAAGGCGACGACATCGTTGCCGTCGCCGCCGGTGTAGGTCAGGAAGAGGTCGACGCCGTTGAAACTGCCCAGCAGGCCACCCTCGGCGACGTTGCCGAAGACGCCGCTGCGCGTGCGGGCGATGTCGATCAGGGTGAAGCTGTCGCCGTCGGAAAGGGTCAAGCCCGGGTCGAGATCGACGCCGAGCGTGCCGGCGAGGTTTACGTCCTCGCCGACATCGATCAGGGGGTCGGCCGTGGAGGCGAGGGTGAAGTTGAGGAAGGCGGTGCCGCCAAAGGATTGCAAACGAAAGCTAGCGCCGACGCTGATGTGACCGCCCGCTTCGACGTTCAGTGTGCCGGTGCCAATTTGACCGACAGTCAAAGTGTTCGTGATGTCCCACGCGGAGTCGGCGCCAGTGACGGTGGCCGTGCCGTTCGCGTTCACAAAGTTCCCGATGTGTGCCCTCTCGCTCACCACCGAGCCGCCGTTATCGATGTTCAGGATGCCGGTGCCGGACGTTCCAACATTGAACCCCGCGGTATTGTTCCAGGTCGATCCCGCGCCGGTGACGGTGGCCGTGCCCATCGCACCTGTTGCGCTGCCGAGGGTGCCGTCCCTCGTGGTCACCACGCCGCCATCTTCGATGTTCAGGACGCCGGTGCCGGAATTCCCAACAATGAAGTAGCCGCTGTTGTTGTTATTGGTCCAGGTCGATCCCGCGCCGGTGACCGTGGCGGTGCCGAACTCGTTGGCTTGATCGCCGATGATGGTTCGGGTGAAGGGCTGGCTTTGGCTCAGGGTGCCACTGTTCTGTACGACCAGCAGGCCGCCGAAGGCCGGGTCCGCGCTGGTGTCGCTAATGGTGATGGAGCCGCCCGTGCCGCCGGCCTGCGCGGCGTCGCCGATGAAGACCGCGCCCTCGTTGCTGGTGGTCAGCGAGCCGGTGCCGGCGAGTCCGACGTTGAGGCTGTGGGTGTTGACCCAGGCCGAGCCCACGCCGTTGACGGTGGCGGTGCCGATCCCCGAGCTGTTTCGGCCGAGGTTGCCGGTGGTATTGGTGACCACGCCGCCGGCCTCGATGTTGAGCGTGCCGGTGCCCGTGCGGCCAACATCGAGCGTGCCCGAGTTTTCCCATCGCGAGCCTGTGCCGGTGATGGTGGCGGTGCCAATCCCCGTGCTGTTTAGGCCGAGGGTGCCTGAGGTGTTGGTGACCTTGCCGCCGGCTTCGATGATGAGTGTGCCGGTGCCGTTGAAGCCGATATCGAGCAGGTCCGAGTTGACCCAGGTCGAGTTCCCGCCGGTGACGGTGGCGGTGCCGGACGCGTTGATTTCTCCTCCGAGGATACCCTCGGTATTGGTGACGGCGCCGCCGGCCACGATGTTGAGCGTACCGTTGGAGTTTTCGAATCGGCCGATTTGCAAGATGCCGGCATTGAACCAAGCCGAGCCCTGGCCGGTGACCGTGGCGGTACCTGTCGAACCATCGGCTCGGCCGATGGTGCCTTGCGTGCTATCGACCACGCCGCCATCCTCGATGTTGAGCGTGCCGGTGCCACCAAGGCCAATAAAAAAATCGGCTGGGCTATTCCAGGTCGATCCCGGGCCGGTGACCGTGGCCGTACCCGAAGAACCGGTAGCTGAGCCGAGTACGCTGCCGTTGGCGGCTACGACATCGGCTCCGCCCGACACCGTGATGCGGCCGCTCTCTTCATCACCGACAAATATCGCAGTTGAGAAGTTTGCCGAGGCCCCGGCCCCGAGCGTGAGGTGGGGCAGGTCCGCCGGCGACGCGCCATCGAGGATGTAGTTTTCGCTGAGGTCGGGCAAGTAGGCCCCGCCGGTGATGTTAAGGTTGCCGTCGGTGAAGGTGAGGGTGCCACCCTGGCTGTTGTCCAGGCCGCCGTTGGCGCTATAGGTTCCACCGGAGTTGATTTCGAGGGTGCCGGTTGGCAGGATCGTCGAGCTGTCGGTGATTGTGAGTTGGCCGCCGGAGATGGTCACTTGGCCCGAGTCGACGGCGGCGCCGATGTCCAGG
This sequence comes from Adhaeretor mobilis, assembly GCF_007741515.1. Taxonomy (GTDB): domain Bacteria; phylum Planctomycetota; class Planctomycetia; order Pirellulales; family Lacipirellulaceae; genus Adhaeretor; species Adhaeretor mobilis. Next base: position 982,741 of record NZ_CP036263.1, on the reverse strand, counting down.
TCGCCGGTGATCTGACCGACGGCACTGGTGGAGAAGGTGACGACCGAGCCGTTCGTGACGGTGTAGTCGCCGGTGAGTCTGACCCGGGCGCTATTGAAGGCGGTGAGGTTATTGCCGGGGGCGAGGTTGAATCGGCTGTTGCCGGCGGGGGTTTCGATGCTGTTGAGGATGCCGTCGTCGATGAAGACGTCGCCGTTGGCGTGGTAGACCCCGCCGCCGGCGGGCAGTGGGGTGATGCCGTTGGTGGTGTTGATGTTGAGGGTGCCGCCGGGGCCGATGCGGGTTGCGCCGTTGGCGTCGACGGCGGAGTCGCCGCTGACGGTGAGGGTGCCGGTTGAGGTGCCCATGCCGAGGGTCAACTCGCCGGTGACGGTCGAGCTGGATCCGGAGGTGAGGGTGACGACGCCCGCGCCGGGGTTGGCGGCCGAGCCGATGTCGAGGCCGGCGTTGAAGGTGGCGGTGGCGTCGCTAGTCAGCGTGAGGGTGCCGGTCGCGCCGGAGAGTCCCAGGGCGGACGGGGCCGCGCCACCGGCGACGAGGGTCGTGCCCAGGCCGTTGAGGTCGACGGTGCCGTTCGAGCCGTTCCCGATATTCAAGCGCTCGGTGAGGGTCCAGTCCGAGCCGCTGTTGAGGTCGAACGTCGCGTTGTTGTCGACCTCGTAGTCGCCGGTGAAGTTGAGCTGGGTCTGGTCGAAGGCGGTGAGCATGCTGCCGGAGCCGAGGGTGAAGCTGCGCGCCGGGCCGGCCTGTTCGGTGACGTTCAAGACCGTGAAGTCGGCAAGCGTGATGCCGCCGTTGGCGTTGTACTGGCCGTGGATTCTCAGCGTCCTGCCCGACCCCAGCGAACTGGGCCCGTTGATCGTCAACGTGGCATCGCTCTGGAGGGTCAGGTTGTCGTTGATGAACAGTCTGTTTCCCGTGAGCGTGCCGTTGGCGAGACTGTATTGGTCAGACCCAAAAGTGATGTCGTTGACCGACCGGCTGCCGTTGAGGTCGATGTCGGTGTTGCCGTCGTTGTCGTGTGAGAAGAAGACGTTGTCCCCGCTGCCGGGCAGGTCTGGGCTCTGGAAGCCCTCGGTATCCCAGTTGCTATAGAAGATGAAGCCGCCGTCGGTGAAGTCCCAGGTGTTGTTGAACTCGCCGTCCCAGGTGTAGTTGTCTGCGGAGGCGGGCGTGCCGGTGCCGAGCATCGTCATCGCCGCACAAAGAGCGGCAACGCGGCACAGGGTACCTGCCCAGTGCCGGCCGGGTGTTCCGTCCCCTGCCAGAGCGCGTAATAAGACAAGCGTGGGCAGTGCCAACAGCCCTTGCGCACGGATTTCATTACGATGGAGATATTTCTGTAGATTCACGCTGCCCCTCTCCGCACCTCACGGTGCCTGTCTGATTCGCCGTCTCAACCGAGTAAGAGCGAACTGTACGGCTTACGAAGCACGCAGATATGCCATCACATCCGCCGCCCAATTATAACTACACGGCCTGGACAGAGCCTGTGCTAAATCTGATAGTAGCTGAGAAATTGAGAGATATTGTTAACTCCTGTCGAGTGGGTATTCACTTCCCACGGGTGATCCCAACCTATCGTGCTGGGGCATGGACGACTGTCACCCAGGCCGATGCCCGGAGGATGTTGTGCGTGGGCAGGATGCAGCACTTAAGTGCAAAGCAACAGGACGAACACGCGAGAGTAGGGCCGATAGAACAAGATGCGTGCCCTAATGCTGAGTTCAACGCAGGCCGCATGGTACTCAAGCAGTATACCGTCTGCTTAGCATGAGGCTACTTGCGGTCAGCGCGAGCGCGAAGATCGCAGGCTCTGGCACCGTCGCAGTATTAACCACCAGCGGCGATGCTAGGCCGTAGTTCTCCTCCCAATCGCTTAATAATCCTATACTAGGATTCCGCTGCCAGCTTAGAAAATCTAAGCCGTCGACGTTGTCATCGAAGTTGAAGTCTCCGCTCGTTGAATTCATGTTATCCAATATCCTCAGCTCAATCTCATCATACAAGCGTAGATCGTTATCCAAGGACGTATGGGTTATCGAAGTGTCGCTGAACAATACCTCAGCATTAACATTCGTTGCCCTTTGGACAAAGTCTTCTCCCTGAGGCTCAAAGAAGCCGGTGGAATTCTGGTAGTAGTTGTGACCGACATCGACATTGCTGGGCAGCAAGTTGTTCCAGCCGCCGTGAAAGTTTTCCACCGAGTCGACCTGGATCGTTAAATCAACATCGATTCCGACATCTTTTAGGAAATTATTGGCTAGTTGCAGGGTACTGTTGCCACCGAAACTGTGGCCAACGATAACGAGCGTCGACCGGCCAGCGGTAGCCATGTTGATCCAATCAAAGGCTTCTTCCTTTCGATCCCAGTCGAAAACCATTCCGTCGTAGTTCGGTATATTCGAAGCCGCGAGTGTCGCGTTCAGATTGTCCATCCCGGCATTCGCACCAGCAAGAAAGCCGGTAAACAACGCCACCTGCGTCGTGCCCGCCGCAGCCTGGGAATAGGCAACAAACGGGGCAACTCCCAATAGCCAAGGCAAGAGAGTCAGTATCATGGGCAACGACTTGCCGACAAGAGACTCGCGGTCGATAAATATGCTTCGCATGCAGGGCGGCCTCAAGAGCGTCTAATGAGACATTATCTCCTCAGCAGTATAGCAAGATTTGTAAACGGTATATAAATCGCCATAATTGATTGTCTATTTGCGGAGGCGGTATTTAGTACATTCGATTTCAAGAGTAATGCCTCTTGCCGAAGTATAGCTAGCAACAATATGCTTATATCATATAGAGAGGCATCACTCTGATGCATCTGTACCATATACTTTGATTGATTGAGGGGTTTGTAATGGCAAGAACTGCCACGAAGAAAGCTGCCAAAAAGACTACGGCAAAGAAGAAAGTGAACAAGAGCGCTGCCATCCGCGAGTTCGCAAAGGCTAATCCGAAAGTCGGACCAACCGATATTAGTCGCGCACTTGCCAAGAAGGGGATCAAAGTTGCCCCTGCTCAAGTGAGTACGGTTATTAGCAAGATGAAGGGGGGCAATAAGAAACCAGCGAAGGTAACGCGTGCTACAAAGGCTAAGGCAGCCAGCGCGGCAACCAACGACAGGGTAAGCTTCTCCGGACTACTTCACGCACAAAAGTTTGTGCAACAGGTTGGTAGCATCGAAGAAGCGAAGTCGCTGGTGGACTCCCTGCAAAAACTCCAGGCTTAGTCTTCCTGAGTAACAACTTGATGCAGTACCTGCTGCCTCCAAGGAGCCTTTCCTTGGAGGCTATTTTTTTTTATTGCCCACCGCAACTTCGCGAGGCGTACCATGAGGCGAGGCCTACCCTACTTATGAGGTCGAGATTTTACACTAGCCAAAAAAAGAGGGCCGGCGAGGTGCGGGTTCCTCGTCGGCCCTCTTCGCGGGGGGCGAACCATCGCGGGGAGGCGATGGTGAATTGATCAGTTGCCGTGACGGCTGGCAGAGCGATTATGCCTTGTTGGGGTACCTTGCTCGGACGGGCAGGGCAGGCGGCTCTCGTTTTGATCGTTGCTGAGAACTAATGCGAATCGGGTGCCAAAGGAGCCTCGCAGGGGTGGCCGATTAGCAAAACCTCCTTCCCTCATTGGACTTACGACATTTGGCCTATTCACCGGAGGAATCTGGCCACATGCGAACTTTGTAAGAAGGTGTGCGTAGAATTGTAAGGTTTGCCCCCAGAGTAAGTTCCAAGAATTCAGAATAGGACGCAGATGAACGCGTCCTATTCTTCTTGCATGGCTCGCCTGTTGCCCCTCTGCCCGTCCCGCTATCATACCTAGCTTGCTAAAACAGTGCTGGGCAAGCCAGCAGTGGCTCCCAACCCTATATTTCCACCGATGCTCCTACTTGAAGACGTCCGCAAGTCCTACGCCGAACCCGACGGCAGCCGGCTGGATATTTTAGATGTCCCCCGCCTGGCTGTGGATCGCGGCGAGCAGGTCGTCCTGCGCGGACGGAGCGGCGGCGGGAAGACCACGTTGCTGAATTGTATCGCCGGGCTGACGACGGTCGATTCAGGACGCATCGAGATCAATGGGCGCGACTTGGTGGGCCTGCCTGAGGCAACACGCGATCGCTTTCGCGCCCAGCACATTGGCTTCGTCTTCCAAACCTTCAATTTGCTACCAGCATTCACCGCATTAGAAAACGTGCTGCTGGGGATGACCTTCACCAAGCAGAAGGCCGACCCCCAGCGTGCTGCCACTTTGCTAGAGCAAGTGGGGCTGAATCATCGGCTCACGCACAAGCCGAGTTCACTTTCAGTGGGTGAACAACAACGCGTAGCCGTCGCGCGGGCGCTGGTCAATCGACCCGTCTTGCTCTTGGCCGACGAACCGACGGCCAACATCGATCCTGCCCATCAGCAACAGGTGGTCGATTTGCTACGTGAATCGTGCCAGCAGGAGGAAGTCGCCTTGCTACTAGTAACGCACACACCTGAGGTGGCTGACCAATTCGAACGTGTCGAAGAACTCGAAGCGATCAATCGTGTTTCAAAAAGCAGTGGGGTGGTCGCATGAGTTTCTGGAAGATCGCCTGGCGAAACCTCCAACAGCGAGCTCTTGCCTCTACGCTCACAGCCTTTTCCATGGCGCTAGGCGTAGCGCTGATGATTCTGGTGCTGGTCATTCACGGAGTGGTGGTGAACCAGCTTACCAACGATGCGCAGGGCTATCACGTCATCGTCGGGGGAGGGAAGGGCAGCAAGTTTGAAGTGGTGCTCAGCACGGTGTTCCATTTGGGCACGCCGCTGTACCCAGTTTCGTATAGCTATTACGAGAAGTTCGTCGATGGCGGCGAGTACGCCCCCTACACGGAAGCGGCGATCCCGATCTGCTTAGGCGATAGCTACGAAGCAAACGACGGCACTCGCCTGCGTGTTGTGGCTACCACGCCTGACATGTTTAGTAAAATTTCCTACGCAGCAGACAAGCAGTACGAATTTGCCGAAGGCGAGAACTTCCAACGAGAGAACTATTACGAGGCCGTCTTGGGCAGTGTTGCTGCCTATAAGACAGGCCTCGGCGTAGGCGACAAATTCCGCCCGGCCCATGGCATTAGTAGCGACCAGGGGGATCACGACAAATTCACCGTCGTCGGGGTGCTCGCTCCCACAGGCACGGCCAACGACCGGGCCATGTTCATCAACATGGAAGGTTTCTACCTGCAGGAAGGTCACGCGCTCTCTGCAAAAACGGCAGTACAGCGGCCCGTGGTGCTCGGGTCGAAAGTCGCCTCTGGGAGTGGCCTGAATGTGGGAGACAAGTTGCCCTCGAAAGCGGAAGGCGAAGCGCGCAGTAGCGTTTTGGCCGTACTCGGGCCGACCGGTACTTCCAACGACCAGCTAGTATTTGCTCCTTCGGAGGGTTATGAACTCCCGAAAACCGCTACAAGTACCACCGAGAAGCCGTTACCACTGGCCGCCGATGGCACAAAGCCTTTGCCTCGCGCGCAGCGCGAGGTCACTTCGATCCTAGTCCTTTGCAAAAGCCCCTTCTACGCGGGTGAGATCGATCGGCAAATCAATAAGGGTATCGATCGCACGGTGCAGGTTGTTGCGCCGCGCGGAGTGGTTGCGCAATTGGCCGATGGATTTCTCGCGCCCATGCGCATGATCCTGCTGGTGCTGACCATCATGATCGTGGTTGTGGCCGGCATTAGCATTCTGGTGAGTATCTACAATTCGATGAGCGAGCGCAGTCACGATATTGCCGTCATGCGTGCCCTGGGGGCGAAGCGCTCGGCAGTAATGCTGATTGTGTTGTTCGAGTCCGTGCTGCTGGCACTGCTGGGCGGTATCGCGGGCATGCTACTGGGACACGGTATTCTGGCTGTGGCGAGCCCCATTGTGGAACGTTACACCGGCGTTATGGTGGCTCCCTGGCAGACGAGCCCTGAAGAGTGGCTACTTGTGCCGGGGCTGCTGGTTTTCGCTGCTTTGGTCGGTTTTCTACCCGCTTTGACCGCCTATCGCACCGATGTAGCCAAAACTCTCAGCGGCGGGCGATAGCCTCTTTTGGTAGAATTGAGCGAGTGGAATCCTGTTTTCAATCAGCGAACTAGAGTTTTTCAGCGAGTAGAGTCATGCGATCATTTCTAGCCATTACCCTAATGCTGCTGCCATCAATCGCGTGGGCGTGCCCTTTCTGCACGACCCCGATGCAGACGCTTAGCGAGGAATTAGACGAGGCAGATGCCGCCGTCATTGCCCGGCTAGAGACCCCGATGCCAGAACTAGAGGTCGGCGAGCTGTCTTCAGGCGAAGATGATTTTGCCGTGTTTGCTGTGGAGGAATCGCTGCGTGGCACATCGGCCGCTGCAGGGGATCGCGTGAAGCTTGTGTACTTTGGCGAAGCGGCACCCGAGAAGCGATTCATGATCACCAGTTTCAGTCTGCCGCTGGGTGAGGACGAGCCGATTACCGGCGCACAAGTGGAATGGGGCACACCGCTGCCATTGTCCGAAGCGGCAGTGAAGTATGTGAAGAAGTTGGAGTCTGTGCCCGAGGAAGGCCCTGAGCGGCTGGATTTTTTCCAAAACTACTTCGAGCATGAAGATCCGCTCCTCGCTCAAGATGCCTACGACGAATTTGCGCGAGCGCCTTACGAAACAATTGTCGCTTTCTCCGGCAGCATGGATCGCTCGCGTCTATTGGACTGGATCAATTCACCGGACGTAGGCCCTTCCAGCCGCCGGTTATACCTAACGATGCTCGGCGTGTGCGGCGGCCCCGAAGATGTGGCAATGCTGGAGAAGCTGCTGAACTTCGATTACCAGGATATCAAGCCGGGCGTCGGCTCGACAATTGCCGCACTGTCAGTGGGATCGTCCGTCGGTGCAGGCATGCTTGATACTTTGGTGCGAGCTGAAGATCGCCGGCGGAAGGAATGCCTCGATGCGTTGATCGCTTGCTATCTGAAGCTCAAAGGGCCTGCTGGATTGGAACTGGTGAACGAACGGTTCTTCAGCAATCAGAATGTGTCCTACACGCACCTCCACATGGCGGTGATGGCATTGCGTTTCCACGGCGAAGAGACCGACGTACTGCCGCGCGAGAAGTTACTGGAAACCATGCGGCTTGCACTGGATCACCCCAAGTTTGCGGACCAAGTGGTCACAGACCTCACGCGCTGGGAAGATTGGGAGATTATGGATCGCCTTGTCAGCATGTTTCGTGAGTCGGATGAGAATGCCTTCATCCGCATGCCTGTCGGTTCGTACTTAGTAGTCGCCGCAGAGCAACCGGGAGAGGTTGGCAAGCGAGCACGAGCAGCCATCGAAGAGTTCAAAGAGCTCGATCCCGATACCATGCGCCGTATCATGCTGCCCCTGCATTCCAGCGCACTAGGCTCACTGAGCCGCGCCAAAAACCGCCCAGCCGATGAGGAAATCGACGCTGAAGTCACTGACGACACAGCGACGGATTCTGCCGCTGACACGACTTCGACCGCAAAGTTGAACACGACAGTCGATCAAGCCGTAGAAACAGGGCCCGGGGTAGATGCCGGTACGTCGCTGAGCGTCAATCCGAACAAGACGACAGCTGGCGCGGACATGGTCGTACCCGACGCAGAGCTAGCCCCCGTGTCTGTGCCCAGTCGCTTAGCCATGATTGGTGTGGCAGTGCTGGCAGGGCTCGTGATGTTTGGGATCTTTGCCGTGTTGCTGCGAGGCTCCGACCCGAGAAGTCCCCGCCCAGAAAACCAAGCTTAGAATCTGTCACCGAGAATCCTGAAAACAAGAATCATGTCCACGATTGAGTCCATTCCCGACACTTCGTTCGAACGCGATGAGTTCGACTACCGTGCGTTGAGCACCGGCGCGGTAGCGGCTGGCATTTTGGGAGCACTGTCCACGCTTATTTTCCTAGCTGGAAGCAATTCTTTTGACTCTGCCTTAAAGATTACTCCGTTGCCAATCTTGGCACTGGCGGTTGGATTACGTTCTTGGTTTCGCATCCGATCTCAACCAGAGGCACTGAGTGGGCGAGGCATTGCCATGCTTGGCATTATTCTAGGAGTCATCAGCCTTGCCGGAGGATTGGGCTACGCTAGTTATGTCCACGTCACCGAAGTACGCGAAGGCTACGAGAGGACCTCCTTTTACGAGTTTGCCCCTGATCAAAATGAACTGAATCTGGGCGATCCCGTGCCAGATGACATCGAAGAACTCGACGGCAAGCCGGTTTTTATCAAGGGATTCATGCGGCCCGACTCGATTGCTGTTTCCAAAGGAGTGAAGGAGTTTCTCTTGGTGCGAGACAATAACGAGTGCTGCTACGGCGACGCGAGCAAGGTAAAATACTACGACCAGTTGGCGGTCAATGTGAAAGACAAAAAGGGCGTGGAATATTCGCGTGGCATGTTCCGCGTACACGGCACACTACATGTGCTGCCACATAACTCTACGCGTGGGCCCGGCTACCCCGTATTTTCCATTGAAGCTGAGCACGTAGAATGACGCACCTGCGGACTACACTCTGGATGCTTCTTATCGCTTCGCCAATGCTTGCTGGCTGTAGCGACTCTTCTGGCGAGCAGCCTTCATACTCTACGACAGAGGCTACCGCAGAAGATGAATCTCCCGTTAGTGAGTTAGACAAAGCCAAACCGAAATCTCAAGTAGCCCGCTCAACTCGCATTCAGGATAAAACGTTCGACGATATTAAATTTGAAATGGAGAAGACCGACCCATTCAAGCGCTCGCTGTTCACTCCGGAGATTGAAGCACTGTTTGGTGGGCGAATTCGGATTCGCGGCTACATGCTGCCGACGCCTCGCAGTGAGGGCCTCACGGAGTTCGTGCTGATGCGAGACAACTTGGAGTGTTGCTTTGGGCCCGGAGCGGCATTATTCGATTGCATTCTGGTGACCATGAAGGACGGCAAGACGGCCAAGTTCTCCACGCGGCCCATTGCCGTGGAAGGGACTTTCCGCTTCCAGGAGTTCATGGACCCTGTGAACGGGTCTCACCTGGCAATCTATGCGCTCGACGGCGAAGCGGTGAAGTGAACCGCACACACGAGCGTCGCTTTTTGAAAGATGGATGGCTGCACCCGAGGCTAGTGTTTTTGGGTCAGTCCTCGCCCGAATCCCCATCTTCACGCAGCCCCAAGGCGGCCAGCCAGCGGCGTTTGGGCTGCACTTCTGAATCGCCTTCTGTTTGGCTTGGTTTGTCAGCAACCTCACTAGAGATGTTCGAGATCTGGTTTTCCATTTTCGAACGCTCGCGAGCGAGTTTTGCGCGTTCCACGGAAAACTCGAGTTCCGACTTGCGAACTTTGTCCTCCCACTCTCCCTGCAGTTTTTTAAGCCGCTCGACTTCTTCTTGGACTAATTCGTTACTGTCGAGAATTTCTTTCTTCACGGCGGATAGCGCCATATCGACGCCACCCTGTTTCAACTTCTCAACCAGCTCCGCAATTTCGCGATCCTTTTCTGCAATGACTTCGTCCGTCATACGAATCGTTCCCTGCAGGGATGCTCGCTCGGCACGACGCGCTTCGGTTGGTTCCGATTCGGCCGCTTCTTCGTCGAGTTGGGCGATGAGTCGAGCCTTCTGAGCTTGCCAGTCGAATCCACCAGCAGCGGCTGCTTCAGCTTCGACCTGCGGCGAGGTGATGCGCAGCTGGTTGAGCTCTTCACGCAAATCAGCTGATTCTTGTTTGTATTGCCGTACATCTTCGACGGAGCGTTCGAAGCGTTGTTGTAGCTCGACCAGTTCTTCTTGTAGGTCATCCCCCCCTATCGGGCCGGTTTGCTGTTCTAGTTGTGCTATGCGTTCCACCAAACGGTCGCACTCACTGCGGGCTGCAATCAGATCGGCTGACTCTTGATCGTTAACCTCAGGCCGCAGCGCCAGTTCCTCACGCAAGTCGGCGTTCTCTCGTTTGATCTTCTGCACGTCCGCGAGAGCTAGATCGAACTTCTGCTGCAGAGGCTCCAGTTCGTCCAATGAATGAGCTGCTTCCCGCAATTCGGCGACTTGCGACTTCGCAGTCTCTAGCGACTCGACCAGTTTTTCTCGCTTTGCTTCAGAGCTACCAAGATCTCCGTTGAGTTCTAACTCTTTCGCCTCGAGAGCTTCGACGAGGTCGAGTAGTGTCTCGTTCTCTGTCTGCAGCGTGTCTCTCTCTGCGCGCAGCTCTATGAGTGAGCTTTCTGCCTCTGCCAACGTCTGGCTCGTCTGCTCACACGTTTCACACGCGGCACCTGCAAGTGCTTCATACTGTTCGCGTTGTAATAGAAGTTGCTGATCGAGTTTCTTAATACGTTGTTCAAGCTCGGCAGTCGTCGTGGACTCAGTACGCTCTCCCTCTTGGCGAGCTTCTATCTCCGACTGGAGCGTCTCGATGGTTTTTGCGTCTAGCTCTGCCTGCTCGTTTCGAATTGCCAGCTGAGCATCGAAGCTCTCCTGCAACGTGGCAATGCTGCATTCGAATTCCGCCAACTTGGCTTCGTACTCAGCAGTTGCCGCTGCGAGTTGGGCAGCGCTATCCTCCTTTGATTTGGCATCCTCTGAAGCCTTGGCTTCGTAGCTGGCGATGAATTCTTCGACGCGTCGATTGACTTCTTGATCAACTTCTTCCAGCTGACGCGCGTAGTCCTGCAAACCGCGGTCGGTTTGCTCGCGAATGGCGCGCAGTTTGGCAGCGATAGAAGCTGATCGCTCGCTGCTGAGGTTCGGGTTGTCCTGAGTGTCTTCCATGCCTCTGCCACGTCCAGCCAGCTTCTTGGCACCGCGTTGCGGCAGCCTAAGTTGGATGAACCCATACTGTAGAGAAGAGTAGTCCAACAATATGTAGGTCACTATCAAGAGCTAGTCAAAGCAACCCGGGGAACAGTTCGGTTGGTAACGATTATCGCGATCAGCCGCGGCGAGGCAGTAGTCACCGTGCAGCTCAGGTATTGGCGATCAGCTCAGTCAGTCGATAGCACCTCGGGGTTCACGATGTTCTCCGGCTGCTTGCCATTGAGGAAGTCGGCCATCTGCTGGGCAACTCGAGTACGGAGTTCTCGAACAGACTCAGGCGAAAGAAAGGCGATATGCGGCGTTACGATCACCCGTGGATGATTCCAGGGGGGCTCGGCCAGATTGGGCGGCTCGGGATCTTGCACGTCAAGCGCTGCCCCAGCAAGCCGGTTTTCGTCCAACGCGCTGGCCAGCGCAGTATGATCGATCAGCCCACCGCGCGAGGTGTTAATCAGTGCCGCCGTCGGTTTCATCTGAGCTAACGCCGATTCATCGATAAGATGCTGCGTGTCGTCTGTCAGCGGTGTGTGCAACGATACGTAATCGCTAACAGAAAGCAGTTCCTCCAAGGGCAGCCATTGGACTCCCACGGGACACTGCTGCGAACGGTTCGTTCCTACCACTTTCATACCGAGCGCCAACGCCTTCTGAGCTACGAGCGAACCAATCCGCCCCAGCCCAACCACGCCTAGCGTCTTGCCTTCAACACGCGTGACGGGCAGCCCCTTCACTAGATTGTACTCGCCCGACTTGGTAGCGAGGTGATAGCCGTGCAGGTACCGCGCAAGCGTGAAGATCGAACCGATGGTTTGCTCAGCCACTTCGAGATTGCAGTAATCGGGCACGTTCGTGACAAGAATGCCCCGCGCAGACGCAGCGGCGACGTCGATGTTATCGAGCCCAATGCCTGTGCGAGCAATGTGCCTGCAATCTGCGGCCGCTTCGATAACTCGCTCCGTCACGGGGGCCCAACACGTGAGAATCACATGGCAACCGGGCGCTAGCTCGATGAGCGTTTCCTCGTGATTGTCGGGCGAGATGATGAGTTCGCAGTCGAGTTCGGCCAGACGCTCACGCTCGATATCGGCGTCGGCCCAAGGGTAATCGGTGTAGAGTGCTTTGGTTTTTGACATGGTTCATCCGTTAATTAGTTAGCCACAAAGAGCACAAAGGACACAAAGTTAGTTGGTTCACAAACTCACTAAGCCTAAGTATCTTCGTGCTCTTTGTGTTCTTTGTGGTTATTCTTTGAAGTGTGTAGGCAGATTTTATTTATACATTGCTTCAATCTCTTTTTGGAAATTCTCCTCGATGGTCTGCCTACGCAGGCTCAACTTGGGTGTCATTTCGCCCAACTCTTGGGAGAAGCCTCGCGGGATAATTGCAAAGCGAGCGATCTTTTCGTGATGGGCGACGCTAGTGAGGCAGCGTTCGATTTCCTCACGGAACCAAGCGTGTATCTTTGGGTGAGTGACTGCGCGGTGCTTTGACCACACCCACAGGCGCTGGCGGCGAATTTCTTCCTTGAGCCGATCCGGATTGGGAACAATGATTGCCGTAACGTACTTCTGGCCGGTGCCAAACACGCACGCTTGTTCTATGACTGGCGAGCCGGTCAGCCTCTGCTCGATGCTCGTGGGAGCGATCTTTTTTCCCGTGGTAAGGACGATAATCTCCTTCTTGCGACCACTGATGCGCAGGTTCTCGTCGCGCCATTGCCCCAGATCGCCAGTGTGGAGCCAGCCGTCTTGGATCGCTTCGCTCGTGGCAGCCTTATCCTGCCAGTAGCCCATCATGACGCCGGGCGAGCGAACAAGAATCTCGCCATCGTCGGCCAAGCGGACCTCGACTCCAGGGATCGGGCGACCAACGGTACCGGGCACGTATCCATCGCTTGGTGTGGCGGTAATCACAGGCGAGGCTTCAGTGAGTCCGTAACCCGAGTGAATCGGCAGGCCGCGATCACTGAAGAACTGCTCAATCTCAGGGGCTACGCCAGCGCCGCCACAGCTGAGTCGCCGGATGCTACCACCGAAAACCGCTCTTAAGTCTTGCTCAGGAGGCAATTTTTGATCGAGATGCGAACCCCGGCTGTGCGTAGCACTACGGCCAGGCGTGCCAGAGGTGCTCGGTACACGCAATCCATCGGCGACCTTCTGATAGAAGTAGGGAACGCCATTGAGCGTCGTCGGTTTGACGAGTAGGCAGTCGCGGAGAATCGTGTCACGCGATTCGGCTAGCACGAGGTGCGTGCCGCGATACAACCAGCTGCCGAGATCGCACGTACGAGCATAAATATGTGAGAACGGCAAGAACGCTAGCCGCGTCTCCAACTCAGCTGAGGCAACCGCGTCGCTCACTGCGACCGCATTGCTCACCAGATTCTGGTGGGAAAGCATAACGCCGCGCGGCTCACCCGAAGTGCCAGACGTATAGAGAATCGTGGTTAAGGCTTCGCGATCGGAATGCTCAATCCATTGCGAAACATGGCTCGTGTCGACCGTGCCCTGCCCTGCTCTCGTGTGCATCTCCTCAAAAGTGAAGTTCTCGATACTCGTTTCTTCGCCAATCTCCGACGTGACGCGGGGCGAGTCGGCTAGGATCAAACTAACTTGCGCGTGTTCAATGCGCCCCACAATCTGCTCGATCGAAAGCGAAGTATGCAATGGCACACTGACCGCTCCACAAAGCTGTAACGACAGATCGGCCAAAATCCAATGGTAGGAGTTCGACCCGATCAAGGCCACCCGCTGGCCGCGCCCGAATCCAAGTTCTGTGAGCGCCGCAGTCCATCGCAACACGTCCTCGGCCACTTGCTGCCAACTGTAGCTGTGAAGCTTGCCCTTGGCGATAGTCGTGAGGGCAGGCTCATCGCTCTGCGCGCAGCGCTCGTACAGAAATTGCGGCAAGCAAGCGACTTTACCGATGGTTGGTGAGACAGTCAGCGGAAGTTCCTTCTCTGGGGAGTCTACTGAAGCAGTTCACACATGCAAAAACTGATGGCGTCAAGGTGCTTCATGGTCCGCATAGCGAACCCTACAGCGCGTCGCTCACCATGCGCCCAATTTCGTCGGTTCCAAAACCACTACGGTCCAGACTCTTCCCTGCGAATTTCGGCGTGACCTTTTTAACGGCGGCACCGATCTGTTCGCCACATTTGACTGCCGCAGCATTGCCTTTGATGCGGCCCGTTTCTCGCAGCAACAAACCGAGTGAATCGATCGTGGCGATAGGGTTTGCGAGATTCTGACCAGCGATATCGGGCGCGCTACCGTGGACCGGTTCGAACATGCTTGGTGCGGTGCCACCGGGGTTCAGGTTGCCGCTACTGGCGATCCCCATACCACCGGCGATGGCTGCACCTAGATCGGTGATGATGTCACCGAACATGTTGGGCACTACGATTGTGTCGTACACCTCCGGTTGGGCAACCATAAACATGCAACACGCATCCACATGGTGGTAGCCAGTTTCGATATCGGAGTACTCCTCGGCTACTTCCTCGAAAGCGCGATGCCACGTGTCGCCGGCGAAATTGAGTACGTTGGTCTTGTGTACTAGGGTTAGATGCTTGCGAGAGCGCGTGCGAGCCAGTTCGAAGGCGTAGCGAATGCATCGCTCCGCGCCGAAACGTGTGGCCACCATCGTTTGATTGGCGACCTCCTGGGGCGTGCCTTTGCGAACGATGCCGCCTAGGCCGCAATAGAGGTCCTCGGTATTCTCGCGCACACAAACGAAGTTGATATGTTCGCTGGTCTTGTCCTTCAGTGGGGTATCGATGCCCGGATAGAGCGTCACTGGGCGAAGGTTGATGTACTGGTCGAGATCAAACCGCAGCTTGAGTAGGATCCCCTTTTCGATGACCCCACCGGCGAGACGAGGGTCGTTGGGCAGCCCCCCGACAGCACCTAGCAGGATTGCGTCGAATTCCTTGAGCTTCGCGACATCCGCATCGTCGAGAATATGACCCGAGTCGAGAAAATGCTTGGCTGAGAAAGGGAAATCGGTAGTTGTGTAGCTCAAATTGTTGGCTGCGGCAACTGTTTTGAGAACTTCTAGGCTGGCGCCGACCACTTCAGGTCCGATGCCGTCGCCGGCGATGACTGCTATTTTCATTGGTAATTGATGGGCAAGATTGAGGATTGGGAGACGTAATGGCAATTGTAACCCGTTACAAAGCCCCGGACGAGCCCGTGAACTGATTGACCGAGCGGACGCTGCCTGTGTAGACTGAAGGGACCAAAAAGCAGGACACGAGCACGCCGATTGCGGCAATCTGAATCTAATCTGAATTTCTTCAACTGAATTTCTTCAACTGGGAGCAATCTCCCGAAGGACGCAGCGATGAATTTAGGGCGAACCCTTGTGGGTGCAATCGTTGGTGCAGCTATAGCTATAGGCATTTACCTTGGCATTCGAGTCGGCATGGAGAGCCAGGCGATTTGGTTTCCGATTATCACGGGAATCCTCGTAGGCCTAGGCGTCATGAAGACCGACAGTGCTCCTCCTAAAACTGCAAGTTACGCACGCGGCGCGATCGCTGGCTTAATTGCAGCTGGTGCAATTTATGGAAGTGACGTGATTGCACAAGAAGTGATGACCAGCAAGGCCGCTAGTGCCGCGCAGCCCGCCAAAGCAGCATCCGCCCCGGCAAAGAACGACACCGAAGAGGAAACCACCGAAGCGGCGGCAGAAGAACCCGTTGAAGAGGTAGTCGCCCAAAAACGTGACAGCGGCACGGCACAAACCGGCAACATCGGTGCCCCCAAGTCGCTAAACAAAGATTCGATGTGGCCATTCATCTCGATGGCTGGTGGCATCTTTCTAGCGTACGAGCTGGCTCGCGGTACGGCACCAAAGACGGTCGTCGAGACCACCGAAACCCCCGTTCCCGTCGATAACGACGAAGAAGACGCCTAAACATACCAATAGTTTATTGGAACGAAATCAGTAGGGGGGATCCCAGCGTGCTGGGCTCTCCCTCTGTTTTTGCGCTGTGAAGAAATGCCACGATAAAACAGCAGAAGTGCGTGTTAACTGTGCATGCGTGCTAGGGGCTCGCCTACGGCGATGATCGAAGAGTAATGGGCTGCGAGAGGCTAGCAATGCGTTTGGATCTCGAAAGCAGTTGCCTCCCTGAGTCCGGTCTCGCGACATAGGGGCGGTATGGGATGGTAGTCGCTGCACCCCTCGGGCCACAGCCGGTATCTTGAATTGCCCGCACTCGTTATATTCGATGAATGATGACTAGTTCCGATGACAACAATCCTACACAGCCAGCTCCCAAGGGCGTCCTTGAGCCAAGGGCGGCGCATGATGCGATTGGGTTCAGCCAATTGCAAGCGGGGTACAACTTCTTAAACGTCTCGTCGTATGGCCGCGTGCTGAGCAACTTAATCGTCGAGGAAATGCAGCGCCGAGCCAACCCCGAAGGCAGTCAAGTCCTGGATGTCGGCTGTGGATGTGGCATCGGTAGAGATGTCGATTTCCAGTGGGCAGTTCGGGAACACCTGGGAGTCGAGCAAGGCGGAGCGTACTGGGGGATCGAGCCTGACGATGCGATCCACCCCGTGGAAGGACTATTCGATAATTTCCAGCACGCGCTCATGGAAACCGCACAGCTTCCTGAGAATCAGTTCGACGTAGCCTACTCAAGCATGGTTATGGAACATGTCGAGAAGCCGGCGGCTTTCTTGACGGCCTTGGAGCGTTGCTTGAAGCCTGGCGGAGTCTATCTGTTTGCGACCCCCAATGCGCGCAGCTTCGTGCCCTGGATGAGTTGGGCCATGCATCGGCTACGCATAGATGAGGTGGTGCTCAGACTGGTTCGCGGAAAACAACAGGTCGAAGAGTATCATTACCCCCTACAGTTTCTCTTTAACTCTCCGCAGCAAGTGGCAGCTTGCGCCGAACAACACGGGTTTCTTCCACCGAAGTGTTCGTTCATCGAGGGGACGGGGGCCTATAGTTACTTCCGCGGCCCTCTCAAGTTGCTAAAGCCACCCCTCCTGGCAAAGAGAAAGTTCATGCAACGACCTGACCGTCTAGCGACTCTGATCGGCCGGCTTGAAAAAAAATCGTAAAGCGTAAGGAGAAGCGGGTCGAAGTGTGCTCACAGCCGAGTCACACGCTCCTTAGCTGTGCATGCGCGCCAGCGGTTCGCCTATTGCGATGACCTGGGCTTCGAGTGCCGCTAGTTCGTCGAGACGCGACATGACCTGCTCCTCGGATGCGAAGTGTTTGGCTAGCCGGGTGTAAGTCGAATGATGTCGTGCTTCCGATTCGAACAGGCTGGCGTAGAATTCCGACAGCTCGGCATCTTCTACATGCTGAGCAAGCGCGTGGAAGCGCTCGCAGCTGCGTGCTTCAATCAAGCCGGCTACCAGCAACCGATCTACCGCCCGCTGTGGCTCTTGCTTGCTGACGAGATCGTTGAGCTTGCGGCCGTACTGGCTGGGCTTGAGCCGACGAAAAGCGATTCCACGTTTCTCCAGTAGGTCGAGCACCATGTGAAAGTGCTCTAGCTCTTCGTTGACGATCTCCGTCATCTCCCTGCACAGATCACGATTTTCCACGTAGTGGAAGATAAGGTTCAGCGCCGTGCCGGCTGCCTTTTTCTCACAGTGGGCGTGATCGATTAGCACTTCGTCGAGATGTGCATCAACCTGGTCAAACCAGCGGGCATCAGTTTCAGATTGCAAGTGGAGCATGGTGGGAATTGGGGAGTAGGAGTGAGGGTTGATCTGAGCCGAGATGCATTAGTACTCGGGCCATTGAATCCTGTTAACTTACCGAGCCCTATTAGTTTATGGAGCTAAGTTTTTTGCTCAACCTGTTTGCCAGCCACTGTGGGGCGAGGCGCTTGAGTCGCCAGTACCAACGGGCGCGACTACCTGAAACTGCGTAAAGCTGCTTGCGATCTACGGCTCGAAGCGTTGCTTCAGCCACCTCGTCTGCGGTAAGAGTTGCGCGATCGGCATAGCTCTGAGCCTCCTGCCGGAGCGACTCTTCAGAGAAAGTACCCCGCTCGACCAATGGAGAAGGAAAGAACCCCGGCACGCTTACCGTAACACCGATTCCGTGTGGCCGCAATTCGGCGTAAAGCGATTCACTCAGAGCAATGACGGCTGCTTTGGAACTGGCATATGCCGCCGTGGCTGGCGGGGACAAGAAACCCGTAATAGACGCCACATTTACGATGTGTCCGCTGCCGGAGCTCTTCATCCAAGGCACGACGGCTTGGCAACCATAGAGCGTGCCGAAGTAGTTGATCTGCATGACTCGCTGAAATTCCTCTGGCGGGACTTCGTGAACTTCTCCGCCGGAAGCGACTCCTGCGCTGTTAACCAAGAGATCGATCTTCGGGTTTTCGCGTTGTAGCAATCGAATCAGCTCGGACCACTCCTCAATGCGGGAGACGTTCAGAGCACGAACTTCGCAGCCTTGGCCCGATCGGACATCGAGTCGCGCGAGCATTGCTTGAGCCTTAGGGGGGTCGTTGTCAGCGAGTACAACTCGCCACTCTCCAAGACTAAGCAATTGCTTTGCGAAGGCAGCGCCTAGAGTGCCCCTGCCTCCTGAGATCAAAGCCAGTTTAGCCACGGCATACACCCGCTTTACGACCTAGACATCTAACGAGACCGAGCGCCGTCGACGTGGAGCGGCTAGTTGCCAGTTGGCTCGTGGGTACTCTAGACCTGTACCGGTGATCAGCCGACCTACGAAGGCGATAAGCAATCCGGCAATGGCAGACAATATGATCTGCAGTGTGAAGGTACCAATGTCACCTCGCGTCCAGCCAATGAGATGGCCACTCATGGCCGTAAGCATACCCAAAATATAAGGATTGCCAGCCTGCCGAACGAGCAATTCGTCGAAGAACCTTAGACTTACGCCGACTAGCAACCCATAGAATACCAGCATGTGAAGTCCGCCTTCGTGAAATCCATGCCCTACAATGCCGGGACCCCAGGTTGCCCTGGTCCTTGCCGTGGTTTTCTTGGGCAATGAATAGCCAAGTCCTACAGGCTTATTCTCCCAGAGAGCGCGCGGAATGGGGTTGGAAAGGACAAAATAGACGGTGTGAAAGGGCTCAGGTCGGTAAGCATCACGATAGAGGTGAATTGCAGTCAGGGAGACCTGCACAGCATTCTGCCCCAGCATGGCATCGACGTCGGAGTTGAACAGCTTGGACGGAATCAACTTGATCGCTTCGAACGAAGACGCAAACGTACGCTCGGTCTTATCACCACGGCGGTCGAAGTGACGAACCACCGTGTAGGCGGACAGCGCTAGGAAACCTAGGACGCCAATCCCTGCAATCACGCTTAGAGTGAGTTTCGGTTTTCGGTATCGCAGGCTAAGCCAGTACAAGCAAATGGGGATTGCGGCCAGAACTGCAACAAAGCTGCGTCGACCGCCACCGCCACGAATAGCCAGAAGCATGGAGAACAGCAACACAGCCAGCAGGCCAGCAATCAGGATCGGGTTTTTTTTCTGCCGATACCATGCTACGAAAGCGAGCGCCATCGCGAACGAGGTTCCTTTGTTGCCAATGTGTACGATGCTTGAGCTAATGCCAACAATGTTCGGAGGGAATGCAGAAACCAATCCCATGAGCAACGCGATGCCTAGCATGACGAAGAGGGTCGTGCCTGAGGCGCTTGGCCACTTTCGAAAATACTTTCCCGCAAGTCTTTTGGGGAACTTAATTAAATGGTAGGACGCAAACATCGTGACAAAGAAAACAATCGCACCGCACATGAACAGCATGTAATCGGAGCGTTCATACTCAAGTATCTTGAACTTCTCACTAGAATAGCCTGAAACCAACCCAGCAATGCCGACGAAGTTGATCGAACCCAACAAGAAAATATTCTTCGCAGTGATCAAGTCGCTGCGACGACGTATGTAAGGAACCAGAATCGCCAGCCCCAGTACTGCGATGAGTATCCAGCTGAAGAGAATAAGTAATTTTTCAGGGGGCATCGTATACCTACTCGATTCTTGTCGCGTTCAACGACAACCATTTGGTTTAGTAAATTTCAGAGCGGAGCATCCTGCGGGTTGCTAGCAACAGGCAGAATCTAGGCTAACCCCTAGATTATAGCCTAGTTAATTGAGCTTTCAGCACTGGCGTCGGTTCCAAGAGGCTTTTCATAATCGTTAGAATCGTCCCAGGCCGGTATTTTTGTCCCTAGTCGTTTTTCAAGTCGCCGGACATCCGCTCGATAGTAGTCTTTAAGCTTTTCCCGCAATTCGCTAGACAATTGGGGGGCCTTAGCCGGAAATAGCTTCGCCCAGAGGGTCCGATCGATCAGGACGTTCGTCCGATAGGCCAGCTTGGCGAGCAGGCCAGAGCGGCGTTCAAAAAATGAACCACCATGCAGGCTGACTCGAAGCCAGCGGTCAACACTCTCCCAAAGTTTCAGGCGAGTGAGCGAATAGCTCGCTGCCATGGGCCGCCTGCGCTGAGAAGTCGGCTGAAAATCGCTCCGCACGTGGAGGAACTCATAGAGCCTAGAAAGCACACCCTGAGCGTCGCGTTTCACTTCGTCGAGAAGAATGACTTGCATCTGTTCAGGTTGAAAGCACTGATCGTAAGCTGCTAGGTGTTTGGCATAGAGTCCGAATGTCAGCACTTCTGCGGCGCGTGGGTACTGGTCGTACTCCCCTGCAAGAATCTTCGCCAAGCCGGTCTCCACGGGGACAATTGGCAGGAAGCCTGTCTTCATATAGTGAAAATAAGCAGACACGGCGCGATCGATGGGATGTCTCAAGATGGCAATCAGCTTGGCATCCGGGAAATGTCGATGCAACCTCTCCGGGCAATCCGCTAAGCCGAGCAAGTTGGGTCGCTTCATCCCGATCAGCTGTCCTGGCTGGGCGGATTGAAAGTGCCGTTCGAATTTCCCCAGGTTGGCTGGATCGTAAAGCTCGCCATCGAAAAAAGCCACCTCGTAGGGCGGCATAAAAATCTCTGGGTGCTCTTCCAGGCACTCGAGTAGGAACGTTGAGCCCGCCTTTTGAGCACCGATGACTACGAATTGCGGCAACATCTGCTTTGAGGACTCCGACTGCTTTGGGAGGAGTGGAAGCGTTTCGAACCGTCCAGCAAGGAGTCAGTCCGCTAACGATCGACAATACCGCACAGCAGCAGCCATGCCATCGACCATCGTTTCCAAGTTAAATTTCTCTGCAATGGTCTTTTCAGCATTGATGGACATGCTGTGACGAAGTTCCGGCTCTGAAAAAATGCGACTCAATGAATCCGTGAGTGAATCTACGCTGCCGTGTTGAAACAGCAACCCGTTGACACCATCCTGCAGGGCTTCAATCTCCGGGTTGTGACTGGCGATATCGTCGCCGGTGACCACAGGAAGTCCATATCCCATAGCGTGCAACAGACTGAGCCCGATATTAGCAGGGTAGCAGAAAGCATCGGCCGACAGGAACCAAGGGGCAACTAACTGTTCGTCATAGATCGCTCCAGGGAACTGAACGTGCTGCTCCAAACCGGCTTGACGAACTAATTCCTCAAGTCGGCGGCGTTCTTCATTCTCCTTTCCGATCAGGACAACCCGTAGGCTAGGAAACTCTTTCTGCAATTGAGCGGTCGCAGCAATGAGCAGGTCGGCTCGGTTTGCGGGATCGAAACGCGAGACGTACAGTAGGACGGGACCTTCAGCGAGGCCGTGTTGCAGCCTAAATTCTTCGAGCTGCTCGGGTTGCGCAGCCCAGTGGGCCTTCGCTTTTATGATGGGCGCTTGATCGAGACTATTTAGCGCAACGAACATCCGCTCTTCGGGCCAGCCTTCGGAGCGAAACTGGGTGGCCGCTTGCTGATTGTAGAACAGGAGGGCATCGGCCAATTGCGCAACCCGCTGGCGAATGAACTTCCTCACTGGCGATTCTTGCTTAGAGTAGGCATGCCCCCACAGGATAGTTTTCACACCGGAAAATTTTGCCTTGAGCAGCGCCGGCACTAGACTCAAGTAGCGCACATTCCAGACAAGAATCGCAACATCAGCCCGCTTTCGACTGACAGCGCTACCCTGCGCGGTATGCCAAAGCAGTTCCGTGCCCAACACTCGGTACTGTCCGAGAGGGACGAGCTCCGAACGAAACCCTTCTGCTGCTACGTTGGGGATTCCATCGAGGTCGCCATAGAGCAGCTCGAAATCAATTCCATCGCGCCCTGCCAATTCGCGAAAGACGGGCACCCGGTACTTCGCAAGAGACGGCTGCTGCATAACGACGCGCGTCGATATTCTGGCCTCTTCCTCGCCAGCGGTAGAATCGTCGATATTCGTCTGCATAGTCATAGTTTAGTGCACTGCAAGCTGACAAAGTCATTGACAAGCGAACTAGCGAGGCCAGTCGTAATCGAGCCACTGCATCGTCGGCTCGATCCATTTTCGAAGCAGAACCAAATCCTCCGCGGTAGCTGCCGATCGCCGGGCTGTGGCGAGTTTGGGGTCGATAACTTTTTGGAAGTTTTCGATCACCGCATGCTCGTCTTCAAGTTCGAGGAATCCGAGCACCCTACAGAACGTCTCCAGGCTGAGCTCCTCCAGCTTGATCTCGTTATAGCTCTCCTTGGCAAATTGAAGGCCATCAGCGCGGGCCGCCTCGACGCAGGCCCTCCACTGCTGGGCGGCGACCTCTAGTAAGTCGAGTTCTTCCACCATGCCGCGCAGTCCTGGAAGTCGAGGTCCCCAGAGATTCTTGCCGACCACCTTCGTTAGAGGCCTGGGGGCTAAGCGCCGCAAGACTTCCATGGCATAGTAGGGGATTTGGCGCAGCTTGATTTCTCTTAGTCGCGCCTTCCATTTACCTGGCATGACATGCTGGGTGCCCTGCGAAGCATTCTGCCAAAAACTGCGGATCGATAGCGACGAATCGATACCATTTCTGGTGATGTGAACGAGCTTCGCGTCAGGCAGCACGCGCAGGACAAAGCCTAAACGAAGGGAATTACTTGGCGTTTTCTCCAGCAATCGCGTCTTGCCCGATTTGCGAATCTGCTCCGCAAAACTTTTGCGAATATGTGCAATCACCTCCGGTCGTGCATCCTCGGGACGCAATGCATCCGATTTACTGTCGTTCCCGTAGCGCCAGGTGAGCCGTGGCTCTTCTACTTCGTGCAAGGAGGGATGCGCCGCGATGAGCTGGCCTAAACGGGTCGTGCCAGAACGGGGTGCGCCGACAACTACGATCGGCCTGGTCAGCAGTTGATCGTCAGACTCCACTAACTAGCTCCCGAGGACTTGAATCGAATTGCCTGCTCGTAAAGTTCCAACATTTGATTGACGACGCTCCTCGGATCGAGCCACTCCAGAACATGCTGGCGACCTCGCTGCCCGCGGCTTAAAAGGCTAGATTGCTGATTGTTATCGATAGTTTCGTCACTGGCATTCTTCAAAAGAGTTCGCAGCGAGTCGGCAACAGACCCGGCGTTGATTTCCGTGATCACGGCACCACCCCCTTCCAGTTCCTTCCAAATGTCGACCCCGAAGGTGGTCATGACGGGTGTGTTGCAGAGCATCGCTTCGACGGACACCAGACCAAAATTCTCTTGGCTGGTGGGCAGGACAAACACGTCTGCCGCTTGATACAAGGATAACTTCAGTTGGTCGCGAACCATTCCCACGAAGTGGATATTTCCTGAAATTCCAAGCCGATGTGCTCGTTGTTTCAATTGTTCTAGATAACCCGGCTCGCCGGGGCCCGCAATCCATACTTTGAGATCGGGGAAGTCTGCTGTCAGGGAAGCAGCGGCGTCGATGAGCCGTTCCACACCTTTTTTCACGTCGATACGACTCAAGAACAACAGGTTGTAACCTGGTTCGCTGAGCTGGGGGAAATTCGCTCGGGCGTCGGCTTCTCCCGGCAGCGATTGGTACTGCGACGTGTCGACCAAACAGGGCACGACGCCCCACCGCGCAGCAGGTGCGTGCTTTTGGGACTGTCGTTGCTCTTCCTGTGCCGTGCAATGAATCACGGCAGCCTGCTCGAGCAAGCGGGTGCCTCCCATGCGAAGGTACATTGCCTTTTTCCATTTCCGCCTGGCAAAGCACCAGTCGTCTAGCATTCCGTGGAGTGTGAGCACATAGGGCTTGTTCAGCTGGGTAGCCATCTTTCCCAATTGCAAATTGCTAGGTGTCCAGGGCGTGTGGAGGTGAACCACGTCGCTCGCTCGAACGTGCTCGCTAATTATTTGCAGATCACTTGCGCTGGCACGCTGCAACGGACCGGACAACGGACCCAATGGTACGACTTGTGGCAGGCTGGCACTTTCTGTTGATCCTTGGGTTGCATCGCTCCAACTTTCCGGGCAGTCCTTCGCATCATGCGTCAGGAGCGTAATCTCGTGACCACCCTCGGCCAGTGCGGACACGACGTCGAGTACTGCGCGAACAACTCCTCCCAGCTCCTCATCCACTGCGGGGAGATAGTGCAGACAACGTAGGGGTCGACGGGGTTCGGAGAACGGTTCCATAGAATATTTCAATAAGTAGGGCCGTTGCTCACGACAGTCTCTCGTCTAATGATTCAGCGTCGCACCGACTGGAGACCAGGAGCAAGGCAATGAAGCTCAACTGCAGTCTGGCTTGTGGCGTCTGTCGTGCAGTAAAAGGTCCGGTCGCCCGAAAGCATTCAGCCTTTTATCTCGTAGAATTCACAACTCCTAGACTTCGCATTAGCCGTCTCCGACGGCCGAACTCGACCCCGCGACGGCGAGCGCAACCTCTGGGGTCACGGCTGTCTGGATGTGGGATTCTAGCAAGCAAGTGATCTCTTTTTCCAGCGGTTCCAGCATTTCTGCGAGACGTTCGATCGTCCGGCAATAGGAATCGCCCTCTTTTCTTTCGCCCACCACCGTAAACTTGCCTACCGAGTGACCAGCCGAAAACAAAGGAAGTTCAGTACGCCACTGCTCGCGGCGTTCGGAATTAGTGGGTCTGCGCCAAGTGGCATGATAGCCTTCTTGCACCGCTGCTAAGTTAATGTCAAGACGCGCTTCAACCAACTGCATCTTTTCTGCGAATTCGGTAACTGATTCCCACAGCAAGTTCCATTCGCGTGTGCCTTGCAGTCGAAACGACTCGCTCTGGGCACTATTCATTCGCACGGGTGTCAGCAGCTTATAACCGAGGGATTTCGCGCGGGTAGCGAGCATCAAGAATTCCACATGGCCGAACGCCTGAGTGAGGATCAAAATGCAAACAACAATAGCAACGCCTGCTAGTGCGAGCAGATCGCTGTGCATGAGCATGCTCAATACTGCGCCAACACAAGTAACACCGCAGCAAACGGAGACCACAGCAAGCACTTTTTTATTCGTGCCGAATCGACTCATTAGTCGATGGTGCAAATGACCACGATCGGTGGCATAGATACTGCGACCGGTCATTTTCCGCCGCACAATGGCTGCCATGGAATCAAACATGGGCAGCGCCCAAAGTGCGATTGGGGCGGCCATGGCAACTGTCGCTGTGCCCTTCATCGCTCCTTCGATCGAAAGCGTGCCTACAACCAATCCGATAAGCATGCTGCCCGCATCGCCGAGGAACATCGTCGCGGGCGGGAAGTTGTATTTTAGAAATCCGATCAAGCCAGCTGCTACTGCAACCGCGATCAACGCCACGTCCATTCGGAGGGGATTGGATACGGTGGTTGCCATAGTGGCAATCGCAATACAAAGGATGATGCCGATCGTGGAAGCCAAGCCGTCGATGCCGTCGAGCAAATTAAGCGAATTAATCGCGCCGAGTAACCAAAACATGGTGAACGGAACGGCCAACACGCCTAGTTTCACTCGCCAGCCAAATGCGACGAACTCCGGGATCAACAGACCAGAGGTAATGAGCATGAGTACGCCCAAAATTTGCCCCAGCAACTTGTATTTGCCCGGCATGCCGTAACGGTCGTCGTATAGTCCCAGCATGACCATCCACCCGCCAGCCAGTGCCAGCGAGCCCATGGTGCTTGATGCGTACTCGCGAATCTCAGGGATGAAGAGGAACGCACCGACCAAGGTCACGATGACCGAAAGATAGACGGCCAGCCCGCCCCCCAGGGCGACGTGTCCCTCGTGGTACTTATGATGACCGTCGGGACTATCGACAAAGCCCCACTTGCGTGCAGCCCAGCGTACTAACATTGTCATCAAATAACTGACAATGACTCCAGCACAGGCGATTGCAAGAAGTTGCTTCATGAGTTCTCGGTTCCTAGCTTCTCAAATTCCGCTTCCTAACCGCCTGCCGCATGGGACGCGACAAATCAACACGGTTACACTTCTCACTCTGAGCAACTAGCGGACCATTTGCGACGTGAGAGGATTGCTGCCGGCGTCTGGAACGGATGTTCCCCCGGCGATTGAGACCGCCGATGACTCCGCATATCCCGCGGTAAACCTTGGTAACACAAGGGTTTAACGCGAAAACAGGAACGCCTCTCTGCGATATCCTCTACCCCATCATCACGGTAGCAAAAGCCGGGGTGCTGTCAATCAAATGGTATGCGGACTCGTCCGTGATGACAATTCGCAACCTTTTGCGGGATTACGCGTTGTGCAAGCGCAGCAAGGGCTGCAAGCAGGTTTGTAAGGGTTACAGGGACTTTAGAGCTGAAGCCAGGGACAGAGAATCCAGATAAAGGGGCAGAAAAGGCATCTCCTTTTTTGAACAGGAGGCAACAAAGAGAACAGAGTTGAGCAGCTCATGATTGCAAGAATTCACGCACCCGCTGCACAATGCGCTCAGCCGCTTGGCCATCGCCGTAGGGATTGGCGGTTCGAGCCATGGCTTGATGGGTGGCCTCGTCGGTGAGTAATGTCATCGCTTCGCTCACGATGCGATCTGCATTGGGTCCGACAAGCCGGACAGCCCCGGCTTCTACGCCTTCGGGGCGTTCGGTCGTGTCGCGCATGACGAGCACCGGCTTGCCCAAGCTGGGAGCTTCCTCCTGAACGCCGCCAGAGTCGGTGAGTATCAGGCGACTTGCCCGGGCGAGCGCCACGAACTGCGTATAAGGTTGCGGGGCGATTAGCCGCACGTTCGCTAGATCGGCAAGTTGCTTGTGAACCACGTCCTTTACGCGTGGGTTCAGATGAACTGGGTACACGAGCAGCGCGTCGGGCCTCCGCGTGGCAAGCTCGCGAATCGCGTGGCAGATTTGTAAGAATCCTTCGCCAATGTTCTCGCGTCGGTGCCCGGTGATGAGAATCATCTCGCGCCCGATGAGTGATTCGCCAACAATTTCTGCGAGTTCTGCCGCTAACGAATCAGCAACTTCGGGCTGCTCCTGCCTCGCTACTTCCATGAGTAACGCGTCGATGACTGTGTTGCCGGTGACCAGAATGCGCTCGGCCGGAATGCGCTCGGCGAGTAGCGCATCGCGGGCCGTATCTGTTGGGGCAAAATGCAGATCGGCCAGCGGGCTCACCAGTCGGCGGTTGGCTTCTTCCGGGAATGGCGACTGCATGTTGCCTGTACGCAGGCCGGCTTCCACATGGCCGATCGGGATCTTGTTGTAGAAGCTAGCCAAGGCCGCGCAGAGCACCGTAGTTGTATCGCCTTGCACGAGCACTAGATCAGGTTTGATCTCGGACAGGGTTTCATCTATGCGAGTGACAAGTCGCGAAGTTAAGCCGGCGAGCGTTTGATCCTTTACCATCACGTCGAGATCGACATCGACGGGAATGCCGAATAGTTCGATTACCTGGCGAATCATTTCGCGATGCTGACCGGCATTGACCACTACGGGCTGAATTCCTTCCGCTGCATTCAAGGTAGCCACGACAGGGGCCATCTTGATTGCTTCGGGGCGAGTTCCTATGAATACGGCAACTTGATGCATGGCGAGGGGAGAGAGTTAGGGGGAAGAGGTTAAGAGCATGAGAGTGAGATCACGAGTGAGAAAGGTGCAGTGCTATCATTGTTAGCAGAATTTGGGTTTGCAAATCAGGGCTCGCATTGTGGGTCGCGACTAAGGCGCTAGCGGCTCTCCGATTGCCTGATTTTTTACTAGTTGCTATCGTGGTCGCTTCATCGGAATATCGAACTACGACTGCAGAAAGCAGCGCCCATGTCGCTTTCAGAGACAGCGTCACGCTCTAAATCAAGCGATGACCGCCCCAGGATTCTCATTGTTCGCCTCACGGCTGTGGGCGATGTGATCCACGGAACGCCGGTGGCCTGTGCCTTGCGAGATGCCTTTCCCAACGCCACGCTTGGCTGGGTAGTCGAAGGGGGCGGCGGGGACCTCCTGGAAGGGCATTCGGCAATCGACCATCTGATTCGCGTGCCTCGACGGTGGTGGAAATCGCTCCGCTCTATCCGCAAAGTCCGACGAGAGTTGCGGGCACTGCAATTCGACACAACGGTCGATTTGCAATGCCTCACAAAAAGCGCCGTCATCGCGAAGCTCAGTGGTGCCAAGCGCCGTCTGGGTGCCGGCGGGGCAAGTGCTCGTGAATTGAGCGGTTGGTTCAACAACGAGCTAACCGTGGTGCAGGCGAGCCATGTAGTCGATCACTATCTCGGCATTCTCGCCCCCTTAGGTATCCCTCAACCCGATGTTCGCTTCGGCCTGTCCGAACGCGAGGCCGATGGCCAGTTCGCTAGCGAAGCGCTCCAACAGTTGCAGCTTGAGGATCAGAATTTCGTGGCACTCAATCCGGGCGCCGGTTGGGATTCGAAGCTCTGGCCTGCGGAGCGATATGGGGACTTGGCCCAAAGAATCCACCAGGCGTTCGGACTACGATCATTGGCTGTGTGGGGTGGAGGCAAAGAGCAAGCGATGGCCGACACGATAGTGGGCACGAGTGCGGGCACTGCTGTCATGGCTCCCGCGACATCCCTAAGGGAACTTGGCGCCCTGCTGCGAAGAGCGCGGCTATTCGTTGGTAGCGACACCGGGCCCATGCACTTGGCCGTCGCGCACGACACGCCGGCGGTTAGCGTGCATGGAACCAGCCGAGCCGAATGGTGTGGCGCGTACGGCGCAAAGAACCGTCGCGTACAGGCTTACTATCAGGATGGCTCAGCTAAAGAGCGACGGAGTGCTGAGAATACCGCGATGCGGGCGATTTCGGTTGACGATGTATTCGCGGCAACTGAAGAGTTGCTCTCGCAACGAACGTTGCAGCATTGTGGTTAGCACCGTGTCGCTACTATTTGAGCGATCTAGCTATCAAGCACACGCTCATATACACCTTCGAGCGTTTCTGTGAAACGACGCCAGGAGAACACCTCCTGGGCACGCTGGCGACCAGCTTCACCCATGCGACGGGCAAAGTCGCGATTGTCTAGCAGTGTAATAATCGCCTCTGCAACGGCCGGGCCATCGCCCACGGGAACCAGCAGGCCTGTTTCGCCGTCGGCGATCGATTCAGGAGCCCCGCCCGCTTTGCAGCCGACGATAGGACGGGCGCTGAGGGCTGCCTCGATGTAAACCAGTGCGCACGGCTCGCGATGCGAGGGCAAGGCCATCACGTCGATTGCGTTCATCAGGTCGGCCGTGTCACGACGAAAACCATTGAAACGTACGTTCTTGAGAAACCCCTCTGCTGAGGCCTTTTGCTCCAATTCATCGTGTAGCTTTCCTGTGCCCATGACCCAAAACTGGGTCGTGGGAAATAGGTGCAAGATGCGGGGAATCGCGTCGAATAATTCGCGATAACCCTTCTTCACGGACAGATGCCCGAACGTGCCAACAACCGGTGTAGACGCATCAGCGCCAAATTCTTGGCGTACGTCCAGCGA
Source organism: Adhaeretor mobilis (assembly GCF_007741515.1). Taxonomy (GTDB): domain Bacteria; phylum Planctomycetota; class Planctomycetia; order Pirellulales; family Lacipirellulaceae; genus Adhaeretor; species Adhaeretor mobilis. Next base: position 953,173 of record NZ_CP036263.1, on the reverse strand, counting down.
ATCGCGTGTGGGGAGGAACTCCTCTTGCCCCAATGCATTTAAGAGCACCGTGATTTTTTCTTCCTCGATTCCCTGATCCACCATGTGCTGTTTTATCGCGTTAGACACGCACAGCAGATGCGTCTGCCGCGAGTGCCAATTGGCGGACGTAAAACCCTGCACGTGGCCAATCGACTTGGGGCCGCCGAATGATTCCATCCAGCCGCACCACCAACTGGCCGAGGAAAGTGTCGATTGCACGATATCCGCGTTGTGGCGTTTTGCTGCACGAGCAATCAATGCCGGCGCCGCGATGTTCACTTTGCCGCCGATACGGGCGACGTCGACATCGAGCTCCTGATGGCGCATCTCAGGGATAGCTGGTGAGCCGTGCTTCACTAGCACCGGCATCACGTGCCCCCGCGCGGTCATTTGCTTGGTGAGCCGCGCGAGCTGCATCTCAGCACCTGACATGTGCGATGGGGTAATCACTTGCAGCACACGACGAGTAATAGGCTTCTTCGAACTCGTAGAAAGCCGCTGCCGGCGTGTTGTACTCTTGGTGGTCGTGGGCATGAGAATTTCGCGTGGAGTAGAGATTGTTGTATTAGCCTGCGTCGTCACGATTCCGCGCGAGCTTGACCTCACGGCAACGGGGCGATGCCGACGAACTGGGTGACTAAATTGTTGCCTTGCGCTACGCCGCCTTATTATAAAGATACGGATTCAAAGTGGCATCGTTGTACATTTTCATCTGGCGATACACTTTCAGTAGCTTTTCACCGGCGAAGAGATCAGCCAACAATTCTGACAAGGAATTCGAGAGATCGGCCAGTTGCAAGCGGCAGCGATCGATTCGCTCGGTGACCTTTTCGCGATGCGCTTGGTCCACGTCGTCGCGGTCAAGTTGTTCTTCCAAGTGGAAGATTCGCAGCGACATGATCGAAAGCCGGTCGATGGCGCTGCCAGGGGTTTCGGTATTCAATCCAGCGTCGTTTTGTGGCGACACGCCTGCCTCGCCAAGCGACTCGATAATTGCCTCGTCGATGCGCTCGATCCAGTCGTTGCGGTTCTGGTTGTAGCCATCGATGGCACGCTTCACCATGGCGATACGCGCATCGGTAACATCGTGACTGCGTGCAACGTCTTCCTCGTGCCACAACAGAAAGTTGAACTGATGCTGGTGGCATATGGTGGCCAGTAGGCCTTCGTAGGGGTTATCTGGCTCGCGTTCGTGCCAACCGGCAACCGTATCGCGATGCAGATCGAGCACGGCTGAAACGAAGGAAACGGAATCACTTGGACTGGGTGAGCTAGAACTGGGTAAACTGAAGCTGGCTTGTTCAGGCATCGGAGTATCCTTGCGCGAAAATGGTGCCCTGAGTGTACGGTGGGTATCAAGCGGGAATCGCTCGGACGGCGGATAGTAGTAGGGCCCGGGCTCGCCAGCAAGGCAGAATAGGTAAGGACATGGCCGCTTGTGACTTAGCTGAAACGCGTGTGAGCTTGGAGTCATGATCCCAGGGTACTGACTTCTCAGGCGATGGCAGCTAAGCCGCGAGCGGCTACAATCGAGGGATGAGCGCCTCTGCAATGAATCCGCCGCAATCTAAGACCGTCACAATATTCGGAACGGCGCTGGCCGTGCTGCTAGCAGTGGCAGCATGCTACTTTTTCCCGTTTGGGCAATACAACCCGCCACCGATTGGCGATCCGAGCACGCCCACAAAAGCAATCGCTGCTCAGCGAAGGCCGACACTCAAGATCGGAAAACCTTTGCCGAAAGAGCAACGCTTCGACGGCCAGGCTGCTTACGAGCACCTGCTAGCAATCTGCAAGCTGGGCTCACGTACCAGTGATTCACCTGGGATGACTGCTCAGCAGGAAATGCTCACCCAGCACTTCACGCAACTCGGTGCGAAAGTTTCACTGCAAGAGCTGCGAGCCGGGCGAAATCCGGCAACTGGGCTGCCGCAGCCGATGGCAAACCTGATCGTACAGTTCCATCCAGAAGCACAACAGCGAGTCTTGCTGTGCGCCCACTACGATACGCGCCCGCTACCTGATCGCGACCCCGATCCGTGGCAACGACAGAATGGCGTTTTCTTAGGGGCCAATGATGGGGCGAGCGGCGTCGCATTGCTCATGGAACTGGGACGACGCCTGCCAACGCAGACTACCTTGGGCATCGACTTCGTATTTTTCGATGGCGAGGAATACATCTATGACGAACGCATCGATGAGTATTTCTACGGGAGCACATACTTTGCGCAGCAGTATCGCGATCACCCGCCTTCCTATCGCTACGCTTTTGGCGTGCTGGTCGATATGGTTGCCGACAAGAAGCTGGGGATCGCTCAGGAAATGCACAGCAGTACTTGGGCAGCCACACGACCGATCGTGCAAGAGATTTGGGGCGTTGCCAAGCAGCTTCGTGTGCGCGAATTCATACACAAGGTAGGCCGCCCGCCGGTGCTAGACGATCATGTGCCGCTGAACAAGATCGCGGAGATTCCGGTAATCGACATTATCGACTTTGAGTATCCCAACGCTCGCAACGGCTACTGGCACACCACGGCCGACGTGCCGGAGAATTGCTCAGCCGAATCGCTCGGCAAAGTGGGCTGGGTGCTACAAGAATGGCTGCGGAGCAAGCTACGGCCATGAGTCTCCTCACGATAACGCTGCTGGGTCTCCCGCTACTTGCCATCAGCGGTGCCACTCTCTTTGGCTATGGACTGCTCGCCCTCTCGGCCGGTTTGCTGGCAGCTCACTGGCAAGCCTGGCGCGATGCAGGGCCGCAGCGGGAAGAATTCCACGCTCGGCAGCTCAATCGACGGAGTCAGGGGAGCGCGCTGATTGGGGTCGTGGGCCTGGCAATGGTCATGTTCGAGCAAATCCCCCGCCGCCCCTGGCCGATTGCGATCTACTCGGCCTGTATGGTCGTAGCTACCGGGTTGATTTTCTACCTCGGATTCGCTGACATGATGGCTAACCGGCAACGGGAGCATGAAAAGCGGATCGATGAGCTGGCTGATTCGCTGAAAGAGCACTTGGACAAGCAGGTGAGTGAGGACTGAGCCTCACCCAAGGTTCAAACTTCACGGCGGCCAAGGCTGACGGCTAACAGATCCCCTTAAGGCGGTGCAAGCCAATGGCATTCTTGCAGTGGACTACTTACCATAGAGCACTGCTTTTTCGCTGAGCTTCCACTATATGACCTGCTCATTATGATCCCCGACCCGCTACGTCTTGCCATCGCTTTGCTGCCGATCGCGGTGTATTGCCTGCTGATTGGCGTGGTCAATGCGCGACGACGACCTTTCTTGACTACCGGCGGGTGCGATTTGGCGGCGCTCGGTGCGGCACTCTCTGGATTGGTGCTTATCGGGCCGATAGAACTGTTCCGACCTGAAGCCACACGTATTGAATTCGGCCGTTACGTTTGGTTGTTCCTACTGCTGTTTTACTGGCTTTGGGTATGGCTGGCGGTCCTGCTCACCAGACCGAGGATGGTGGTCTATAACGCGAGCATAGACGAACTGCGACCGGTACTCTCCGAAGCAGCTCGCAAGGTCGACCCGCAAGCTCGCTGGGCTGGCGATAGCCTGGCGCTACCTACACTCGGTGTGCAAGCACACCTGGAGAGTTTCGACCTGATGCGCCACGTGTCGATCGTTTCCAGCGGCGCAAGACAAAAACTGGAAGGCTGGCGAGCGCTCTCTGCAGAAATGCACAACCAACTCGACGAACTGCCCGTGAGACCCAACCCTCGGTCACTGGGGCTATTTCTCATTGCGACGGCTCTGGTAGCCGTATGTATGGCACGACTGCTTGCTAGCCCTCAAGAAGTGGCTCAAGCAATGGGCGAGATGTTTTTATTCTAGGCTGTGGGACGTCACAGACGGCGAAATCGGCAAGCGGGTGGATCGTGGGCAGCAAGGACGGGCGTTAAGGGCTGGGATTTCCAGCGTAGACTTTCGGTCGATCCGGGGACTGAATCCCTGTGCAGAGCTTCCCTGGGGGTTTCCGCCCTCCGCCTTCCTCTCTGGCACTGCTTCCCCCTTGCATGGGCAGGGGGGCTACATATAATTCGGGGACCGTCGGGGCTCGCCAGAGCTAGGCGGGGATGAGATGCTGCGGGTGTAGCTCAGTGGTAGAGCATCACGTTGCCAACGTGATTGTCGTGGGTTCGATCCCCATCACCCGCTCTCAGTTTGGTGATTTCGTAAAATGGACATCGCCTCCCGATTGAGAACTAGTAAGAGTCGTGCCAGGGGCCCACGCTTTCTTGTCAGAGGGTGTTGGGCTCTAAAATTTTAGGGGTGGGCAGTTCAAGGATGGTCTGTTGAGGGGCGGGCAGCTTGGGAAGTAGGCAATTAAGGCCTACGCAAGCCAGACTAACCGACCTCTCTTTGCCTGGACCCGTCACCGCCGCGTGAAAATTCAAACCAATACTACAGAGACAAAGAATCTGCCATGAGTACAGACGAAGCCACCGCTGAAGATGCCGTCGCGGTCGAAGAGGCTCCTGAAAAGTTGAACCTCGAAGTCGAGGTCACTAGCCCGAGTGCGTGCGAACGTCACGTCACTGTGACTATCTCGCGCGAGGATATCGATCGCTATCTCGACGATGCCTATGGCGAGATGATGGCCAGCGCCTCGGTGCCCGGCTTTCGTATCGGCCGCGCTCCGCGCAAGCTTGTGGAGAACCGCTTCAAAACCGAAGTGGGTGATCAGATCAAGGGCTCGCTGCTGATGGACAGCCTCGGCCAGATCAGCGAAGAACAAGAGTTCACGGCTATTAGCGAGCCCGAGTTGAATCTCGATGCCGTAGAGGTACCCGACGAAGGGCCAATGACCTTCGAGTTCGACATCGAGGTGCGCCCCGAATTCGACCTGCCGAAGTGGAAGGGCCTGAAAATTGTCAGGCCGATGCGTGAATTCACCGACGAAGACATCGAACGCCAAAAAGTGCAGATGCTCGCTCGCTATGGCAAGCTGGCCCCGCACGATGGGCCGGCTAGCGAAGGGGACCACGTTACGCTCGACATCGTTGCCCGTCACGATGGTGAACAAGTTGCGAAGGTGGAAGATCGCGTGGTTCGCGTGCTGCCCACACTGAGCTTCCGCGACACAAAGCTTGAAGGCTTTGACAAGTTGATGACCGGTGCCAAAGAAGGCGACAAGAAAACCGCTAAAGTCACCCTCGGCGGCGACGCTCCTAACGAAGCGCTTCGCAGCAAAGAAGTCGAGCTCGAATTTACGGTCCTCGAAGTTAAGAAGATCAAACTGCCTGAGCTCACAGAGGATTTCCTCGCCGAAATCGGCAACTTCGAGTCGGAAGAGAAATTCGTTGAAGCGATCCGAGCGAACCTTGAGCGCCAACTGGAGTACGAGCAACAGCAAAGGTCGCGAGCCCAAATCACCGCAGAACTCACTAAGCAGGCTGATTGGGAACTACCGCCAGCGCTGCTCAAACGCCAGTCGGTTCGCGAAGTCGAACGAGCCACCATGGAACTTCGCCGTGCCGGTTTCGGCGAGGCAGAGATTCGCGCTCGCGAGAACATGCTCCGCCAGAACAGTGCCAAATCCACAGCCGGTGCCCTCAAGGAGCACTTCATTCTGGAGCGAATTGCTGAAGAGGAGAATATCGAGGCGGAGCAGGGTGATTTTGACAAGGAAATCTTCCTGATCGCCATGCAAAGCGGCGAATCGCCCCGTCGCGTGCGTGCCCAGATTGAAAAACGCGGTCTCATGGACGTACTGCAGAACCAGATTGTCGAACGCAAAGTGCTGGAGAAGGTTCAAGAAGAAGCTAAGTTCACGGACGAGCCCTTCGAGCCCGCCAAGGACGATACTGAGGCAATCCATATGGCTGCCGGCGGTGGCGAAGGCGTCGCGAGCATCCCTGATGCGACCGGAGAAGACGAAGAGCAGGGTGAGGCTGAGGCCTAATCGACGCTCATTCGACTCCGTCGCACCGTGTTGACGAAACGCTGTGTCCATAAAACCATTAGGCCACAAGACATTCGGCCCAGGAATTATTCGGCATCAAGTAAGTTGGCTTGTGCCGCTAAGCAAAAAACAAAGGATTGAGAATGATGGACTATCAAGGCCTCTCTGGCACTCCCGATGCCGCTCCCCAGGACTATCTTCCCCACCGGGACCTTCAGCTTGCCGCAGCTTCGCGAGACATGCAGCGCCAACGTCAGATGACGCTTGGCGATTTGCTGCTGGAGAATCGCGTGATCTTCCTCCAGGGCGAGATCTACGATGGCAATGCCAACGAACTGGTCATGAAACTGCTGTACTTGCAGAGCGAAAACCGCCGCAAGGACATCCACTTCTACATCAACTCACCCGGCGGTAGTGTCACATCGACCTTGGCGATTTACGACACCATGCAGATGATCTCCCCACCGGTATCGACCTATTGTGTTGGTCTCGCAGCCAGCGGCGGATCGGTGCTGCTTGCCGGTGGCGAAAAGGGCAAGCGATTCGCCCTTAAGAACTCTAAAGTCATGATTCACCAGCCTCATGGCGGCGTGGGTGGGCAAGTCTCAGACATCGAGATTCAGGCGAACGAGATCCTCAAGACGCGGCAAGCGCTCAACGAAATTCTAGCCGGACACACCGGCAAGACGGCTGATGAGATTCAAGCGGCCTGCGATCGCGACCACTATCTGACTGCTCAAGAAGCGGTCGATTTTGGGATCGTGGACGACATTCTCACGAAGCCGCCGGGAGCTCCTAGCGAAGAAGACGACTAAGCGACAAAACCATCGGTCGCTCACTGGCGCGACCCTTCATTTGCAATACAACAGACTCAATGGATTGATTTGGTTATGAATCTGATTCCTTACGTTATTGAAAAGTCCGGCCGCGAAGAGCGGGCGATGGACATTTACAGCCGGTTGCTCAAGGATCGCATCATCCTGATGGGTTCTGGCGTAAACGACGATGTGGCCAACAGCCTGGTTGCCCAACTGCTGTTCCTACAGTCGGACGACCCGAAAGCGGACATCCACCTGTACATCAATTCGCCCGGCGGCAGTGTGACCGCTGGCATGGCGATCTATGACACTATGCAATTCGTCACTTGCGACGTTGCCACGTACTGCCTGGGGCAGGCCGCCTCGATGGGGGCCGTACTGCTAGCAGCCGGAGCCGCCGGTAAACGGCACGCGTTGCCGAACTCACGCATCATGATTCACCAACCCTCTGCTGGTATGCAGGGCACGGCTGAAGACATCATGATTCACGCGACTGAGTACAAGAAGACTAAAGAAAAGCTCAACCGGATTATTATGGAGCACACCGGCCAAACCATGGAGCAAATTGAGGCCGACACGGACCGCGATCACTTCATGTCTTCTGAAGAAGCGCTCGAGTATCGGATCATTGATAAGGTGGTTGAGCACATGGAAGCCTGATGCCGCTTGACAGCGCTGCTAAGCCGCAGGCGGCAGCTAGCACTTGAACCCGAACGACAAATGCCCTGATCGCGATTGACGCGTATCGGGGCATTTTCTATTTCTCCCCATGGAAAAACGAATGGTAAATGCAGGGAGCCCTGCGCACCTGGTAAGTATTCCGTGAGAAATAGCGTTATGAATCAATCGAAACTCCCTCGGCAAACCCTGTTCCAGCAAGCCATTGCCTGCGTTGGAGCCCTCTCCATTGGCGCTTTGTCATTGTCGGCAAGCGGGTGCCGAAGCGTGGACAATGCGCAAGTGGACGTTCTCGAGCGCCATTCGCGTGAGCAAGAAGATTACATCTACGAACTCGAAGATTACCTACTGGAGTATTCCGAAAAACTTCGTGATTGCCGCTGCAATAATCCTCAACATGCAGCGTCGTCGGCGCCGGCATTTACGAGTGATCCTGCTTTCTCCAGCCAATCAACTCCAAGTGACAGTCCGACTCCAACCAAAGGATCGCGACCGCCACTCGCCGAGCCGGAATTGGCTGACGATACGCCGATGCACATCGACGACAATGATTTGCCAGAGCCAACACCAGCGGAGTCTGTACCGGAAGAGGCGATCCCGACGCCAGAGCCCATTGAACGTGGTTCGATCGAGCCCGAGCCCATCGAACCTCAGCCGATCATTCCGGAAGAGATGGAAGTGCCCGACTTCGAGATTGAGCCCACCTCGTCTACACAGGCGACTCGCTCACAAAGAGTTGCCACTACTACTCGGGGTGGAGGCAATCGGCTGCTGATCCCTGATCCGGCAAACTATGCGTCGGCAGAGGAGACACTGGACGGAGAAACCGGCGAGCCAGAGACTGAGCGAGCTCAATTTGTTGTCCGGGCTGACGCTGAGAGAACTGAGCAATACCAGTCCCCCATGGATAACCAAGAAGAACCGCAACGGCTGGTAGCTGATCATCTGAAAGTTCGCCGTTTGTTGCGGGGACCGGGAGAGGAACTCGAAGCCAACGCAGAAGGGCTGCTCGTAGTGGTCGAAGCGCTAACCGACGTGAACGAGCCAGTCGATGCGGTAGGTGAGCTATCTGTGATGGTACTCACCGCGGCTGAGAACTCACCCTCGGGCGAGCAACAGCGATTCCAACGCTGGGACTTCACCGCAGACGAGGCCGCTGCCGCTTGGCAATCGACTTCGCTGGGAGACGGCTTGCATTTGGAGTTGCCGATCTCTCGCGGCCAGCTTCCCTCCGAACCACTAGAACTGTGGGTTCGATTAGTCCGCGAAGATGGCAGCAAACTTCTCACGAAGTTGCCATTTAGACAGCCCGAACTGGCTACCCTTGCCGAAGTGGAATCCGAACTTTTCGCAGACGACGGAGCATCTCGACAGGAATTCGCCGCGCAAGACAATCAGTTGTTTGAACTTGCGGAGCATGAAGTTCCCACTGATGTCGAAGGTCAGTACGAGGGAATCCAGTATGATGGAAATGTCGTGCAGGCATTCGCGAGCGAACCGATCGACAACGGTGAAACTTCCACCTCGCAATGGCGTAACTCGAAAGCCGCGAGAACCAATCCCGAACCGGGCGGATATGCTTCGACGAAGGATCGTCGTATCGCTCGCTGGTCACCCGGCAAGCCGATGGCAAACTCTACGTCAACGACGATTGTGAATCCGTTGCGCGAATCTCCGACGGAATCAAAACCCAGCTCGGCTCCTAGTGCAACTCGCTGGAAACCGTTTGATTAGAACATTTCTGAGTTTACTGTAGCGAAACAACAACATCACGGTGCAAGCAGCGCGGTGAAATGTGCGAGGAACGTTCTCCACGAACCTCAAAGGCAATTCGGTTTAACCTCAAAGCGTGCCGCAAGCGTGGGCGACCGAAGTGCCCCTGGCGACACGTAGTTTTTGCAAGTAGGGAACTTCTTGCTACTTCGTGCGAGTGCTCATACGTTGCGAAGCGCGTAGATTCGAAGCGCCTCTCCTTTGCCTTTCACTTTTTGTGGGGGCAAGAGTTCCAGCGGTAGCTCTTCTGGCAATTGCTTTCGCGTGGCTTCGGTCACGAGTAGCGACCTGCCAACTTGCTTGGTAAGCGACTCGACCCGTGCTGCCACGTTCACCGTATCGCCAATGGCAGTGTACTCCTGTCGCTGCGGCGAGCCGATGCTTCCCACGACCGCTGGCCCCGTGTTGATGCCCACGCCGATTGCCAGTCCAGGCCAGCCGGCTGCTGCGAGCTCATCGCACGAGCCGGCAACACACTCTAGTAATGCACAACCAGCCTTAACGGCTTGCTCCGCGCCGCTTGTGTCTCCTTCAGTGACGCTGCCGATACCGAACAACGCCATGAAGCCATCGCCGAGAAACTTGTTGACCATACCGCCGTGCAACTCGACAGTTTCGACTCCCATAGTGAAGAAAAGGTTCAACGCCTCGACCACTTCCTCGGGCGAATGCTTGGATGAATGTTCGGTAAAGTTTCGCACGTCTACGAACATGACGGAAATCATTTGCTCAGCACCGCTCAGACCATCGCCTTGAGAGAGGATCTGCTCCGCAGCCGCTTGTCCCACGTGGCGACCAAAGGTTTGTTGGATGCGTTCGCGCTCGCGTAGCCCCTGGACCATGTCGTTGAAACTTGCAATCACGGTGCCGAACTCGTCAGCGCGTCTGAGGTTGATCCGTGTGTCAAGATCGCCCTTGGAGATTCGGATGGCAGCCTTCTCTAGCCGCTTCAAGGGCAAGTTGACTAGGTCTTTGATCATCCACACGGTCGCCAACCCGAATAGAATCGCTACCCCGCCAACCGCGACTCCGAAGTAGGGCGTTTCCGTAGTGGCTTGCGGGGTGATAAGTAGTAGGACGAGCGTAACGATGGGGCTGACAACGGCCGAGAGGGCCCACATGAGCCCGCGCGTGGTCATGGTCATAGGAGTCGCTCCAGGAACTTCGGCTGGGTTTTGCCGTCGGAAGAGCACGGGATACAGCGAGCTCATACTCACGAGTTCTACGGCAAAAAAACTGTGCGTTACGGCAATCATACCGCCGGAGAAAAACGAAATGACTAGGTGCCAAACAACGGTTCGTGAAAGCGGCTCCGGCAGGCTCGCTAAGGCTGCTGGAAAGACTGGAATGCACACAAGCCAGCTCACGCCGGCGACCGCGAGGATCCACCACGGCAAGTTCACTACGGTGCGTTGGGCACGCACTAATAGCTCGGGGTCGGTTTCCTTACCCGCTAGCAGCTTTCGATGCACGCCACGCAGCCAAAGAATTGGTGCCACCCAGCAGGCAACGGCAAGCGGGTAGATGACGAGGTTGAATACCTGCCAACATGCTTGAAAGCGCTCGACCTGGGCGGGGGAGAGCTCGGGGCGGATCTGCTCCTTGTTGTACCAAATGTTAAACACGCTACCGATGAGGTTCGCCACCACCGGCGAAATTGCGACGAGAAGCAATCCGTGCCGCTGGGCAAAGCTCCACTGGCGCAAGTTTGTGGTCGGAGAATTAGTTGCTTCAGCTTCCAAGTGGGTTGGCTTTCAGGTTGGCTTCAGACTCATCCGCAAAGCAGAGAATCGCAACAACGGTTATTGTGTTTACCACACAAGGCACAAAGCGCACTAAGGTGAAAAGAATGAACTCTTCAAGGTCGCAGTCTTCGGGGCCTTTGTGGCTAATCTTTGAAAGTATCAGCTAGGCAGTAGCGCGGAATTCGTTCAAGGCGGCGGTGATCGCTTGCAATAGTGGGTCGGTCTGGGTGAGATCGTCGATCAGTAGATCAGGCTCTGAGGTGCGAAGTTCAGCAGCGTCCGCGTTGCCGGTTGGAATGGCAACGGTCAATGCGCCGATCGATTTTCCGCAACGCACATCGTGTATGGTGTCGCCGAGAACCATCGTGCCACACAGTTGCCCTTTGCCATTTTCCTGGGAATGCTGCGTAGCTTGTGCCGCTGCTTGGGCGGCGATGTGAGCGCGGTCGGTCGCAGTGTCGCCATAGCCACCGAAGGCAAAGCGATCCCACAGGTTATAGTAAGTGAGTTTCTCCTGCGCGCCGCGCTGCATATTGCCCGTGAGCAGCCCAAGGGCCACGTCAGGAATGTCGGTAAGGCGATCAAGCAACTCGAAAACACCTGGCAGCACGCGACCGTTGAGCTCTTCAAGTGTGCTTGGCAGCCGACTCAGATAGCCGGTTTGGAACTTACGCCAGTTCGCATCTGAAGGTTCAATACCGCCGTGCTGCATCAAATCGAGTGCAATCGCCCGATCGCTGCGGCCAGCGAAGGGCACATCACGTGAGATCTCTGCTAGCCCGAAATCCTCTGCAAACGTGCGAGAAAAGGCCACCTGTCCCGAGCCGCCGGTGAGTATGAGCGTTCCATCGATATCAAATAACACGGCATACATCGTTGGCTTTCACAAAGGATAGGGAGTGACTCGCGTGCGTTCATTCTAGTTCGCAAAGCATTGCGTTGCGACCCGTCGTATTGTTTGTATCGTGAGACATTCATTTCAACGCAAGCGATCAAACCCTAGAGCTTCGCGTTGACGATTCACTTGAGTTAGCGCAGGGGCATGCTGCTTGCAGAGTTTCACGAGCTGCGACGAAGAGACGCCCAGGAACTCTGCAGCTTCAGCAGGTTGCCAGTTTGCGTTGGCCAGCGAGTTGAGCGCTTCGGCCAACAGCGATGGGAAATCGTCGTGCTGATCGTTCACAGCAATCCGACTACCTTGGCGACGAGACTGCCACAATTCCGAGGGGCCATACTCGGAAATCCCAGCCTGCTGCGGTGTGCGAACTTCCACTGCCAGCTTCAAACGCAGCCGAAAGATCGCCATCTTGCGATTGTCTGCCTGGCTGCGCCGTTCCGACGCTTCGCCGCGGACACCTGTTAGCGTGTGCGTCACCACAATGGCTGTTTCCACCTTATTGCGATGCTGTCCGCCGGGGCCCGAACCGCGTGTGCGCTGGATCGTGCAATCCTTAAGAAGGTGGTCGATGGGTTGGCAAGCTGCGTGCATTAACGACGACTTTCAGAACACCGACTTAGCCGCCGAGCTTGCTCAGTGATTTTACGTTGCATGCGAAAATACTCCGCGGCGACCAAGGTCGACGGCTAACAACCTTACCCCATTTCACACCAACTCGCTCATGGAGCTTAGCCCCAGAGGCTCGCGACACGCGAACGGTTCCCCATACTTCGTGCCAATCGACTTGCCCCAGTAGGCCGCCTCGTCGCGCAGTTGATCGAGGAATGATGGATTTGTGGGGCGACCGGTGATGAATTGACTTTCATAGGCAGCGATGGCCGCGAGCTTCTGCTCCCACTCGTCGCTGATGTCCAAGATGAATGCCGGCTGCGGGTTCATCTTCAAGTGGACGCAGTAGTAATTGTAAATCCGCTCTGGATGAAACGGCTCGGCCGGCATGTCGGTCTTGCTGAGCTTCGCCCAAAACCGTGCCGCATCGACCAGCTCGGTAGCTGCCGTGTGATCGGGATGTGCATCGACCCAATATGGCGCAAACAACCATCGCGGTCGCTGCTGGCGGATTACGCCGGCTAGTTTTTCGCGTGCTTCGAGCGTCGCCTGTAAACTGCGATTCGGCAGTCCGAGATTCTCGCGCCAATCAAGACCCAGAATGTCTGTGGCTTTGGCCGTTTCCGCAGCGCGCAGCCCCAGGGAGCCGTGCGGCGTGGGCTCGCCAGAGGTGAGGTCCAACACGCCGACCTTCTTGTCCTGGGCCTTGAACTTGAGGATCGCTCCACCCATGCCCAGTTCGGCATCATCGGGGTGCGGGGCAATGACCAGAATATCCAGCTTGGGAAGATTAGGCATAGAGCGGTTTGGGTGTTCAGTTGAGCAAACGGTTGTTTCGGTGTGCAATTTCGCTTAGCTTCGATCCAAAGTCAACGCAATTCGCCAACATTCGTCATGCTGAGAACGCCATGAGTGCCAACGCCCAGAAGCTTCAGAAAACCTATCAATCGCTGTGCGATTATGTTCAGCAAACCGCCATGCTCTCTGGAGTAGAGGAACTGTTGCAGTGGGACGAATGCACCAAAATGCCGCCGGCTGCCGGGCCCTATCGTGCGGAACAAGTAGCATTGGTAGCAGGGATTTTGCACAAACGGCATACCGATTCACGATTGGGCGAGTGGTTGGCCGAACTGGAAGACAGCCCGCTGGCGGCTGATCCGCATAGCGAATTCGGCACCAATATTCGCCTGTTGGCTCGCGATTACGAGAAGAAAACCAAGCTCCCTCAAAAGCTCGTCGAGGAACTTTCCCGCACCAGCGTGCTCGCTCAACAAACGTGGGCGGAAGCTCGCAAGAACGACGATTTCGCATCCTTTGCGCCGCTACTAGAGAAAACCTTTGAATTGAAACGCCAAGAAGCTGCTGCGTTGGGATTCAACGCCACGCCCTACGATCCGTTGCTCGACGACTACGAGCCGGGCGAGTCGACAGCGAACGTGGCCAGCGTGCTGGGCGCGCTACGAGAAGAAATCGTGCCACTTGTCCAAGAGATCATCGGCAGCAACCATCAGCCTGATCGTTCGGTACTTGAGCAAGACTACGAGATCACCCAGCAGGAAAAGCTGGGACGGCACGTAGCGGAACAGATCGGCTACGATTTCAATGCAGGGCGTCTCGACACCACGGTACATCCTTTTTGTTGCACCCCCGGCGCTGGTGATGTTCGCATTTGCACACGTTACAGTATCGACAATTTCGAGAACGCACTGTTCAGTACCATTCACGAAGTAGGCCATGCCTTATACGAGCAAGGCTTGGTACGCGAGCAGCACGGCTTGCCTACTGGTACTTCGGTTTCTTTGGGTATTCACGAATCGCAGTCTCGCATGTGGGAAAACCAAGTCGCATTTAGTCGCGGCTTCTGGAAGCACTTTTTCCCGGTCACCCAGGAACACTTCCCTACAGTACTAAAGAATAGTTCGCCGGAGGCATTCTACGCGGCGCTCAATTGCGTTCGACCGTCGTTGATTCGTGTGGATGCGGATGAGGTCACGTACAACTTGCATATCTTCATCCGGTTTGAAATTGAGCAAGCACTACTCGAAGAGCGGCTCTCGATCGCCGATCTTCCTGAGGCTTGGAACGCGAAGTACCAAGAGTATCTCGGTCTGACGCCCCCCTCGAATGCAGAGGGTGTCATGCAAGATGTCCACTGGGGTGCTGGGCTCGTCGGATATTTCCCGACTTACGCGCTCGGCAATCTATACGCGGCACAATTTTACGCGAAAGCGGAACAGGATTTGGGCGATTTACAGGCGGCGTTCGCTGAGGGGGAATTTGGCGGCCTGCTGGGGTGGCTACGTGAGCACATCCACCAGCCGGGGCAGCGTTATTCACCGGCCGAATTGGTCGAACGAGTTACGGGCGAGCCGCTTTCCCACGAGCCACTCTTGTCGCAACTGAGGTCGAAGTACGGCGAACTGTACCGACTGTAAACACGTACTAGCCCGTGAGATATGGCCCAGTCGGCAAAGTCCACCATACTAGTGGAGCTAGCAGAGCTTGGAAACTTCGAGAAAAACGTCGCCAAGCCGACAAGCGGCCTTAAGACTGGTAAACTGTTAGCTCGCCCATCTAGCCGACTGTCGCTCTCGTAGCGTCAGTTGAACCCTTGGAGTTACGCGTCTGATGTCGTCGATCGCTGCTTGCCCTCGCTGTACTTCCACTTTGCAAATCCCCTTCGGTGCGTTCGCTGAGAGTAGCATCCGCTGCCCGGTGTGCGGCGCAGAGTTTGCCGTCAGCGAAGCGCCGCTTCAGGCACTGCCAGAAGCACAGGTGATTGATCCCAAGCCCTCGATAGGACTCCCCTCAAGCGAACTGCCCACCGCTGCACAGGAAACGGCCGCTGAAAATATCACGCCCTCTCCGACTGCCGCACCGTCGGCAGACCCCTGGGACCAACTCCGCAGCGAGCTGACAAGAGATGCCACAGCAAATGCGGACGAGACACAAACAAATGCTGACGAGCAACTAGAACAACTCAAGTCGACGATCAAGGAAACTGCTCCCACAGAGCTATCCACCTCAGAGCCGCCAACCCCAGAAACTGCGAGCGATGAACCGGCGCAAGAGAAGTTGACCTTAGGGGCGTTCCTCGATGGTACGGCATTGGGAAAGGCGAGTTCAGATAAGCCTGCCGAGACCGAAGAGGCGGTTACCTCTAATAACTCTGGTGTTATCGACGAGCCAGAGGAGTTTGTTCAGCATGAGTGGGAACAAGTCGACAAGGCCACTGACGCCGTGAATGAGTTGACCGAAAAAGTCGAAGAGTCTGCACAGAAAGCGACCGAAAAGGTAGACGGCGCCAAACGCTCGCTCGAGGATATGCTAGCCGAGTTCCGTAAGCCGCCTGTTGACGATGACGCTGAGTCAATTGCTGATTCATCTCCAACGGAAGCAGTGCAGCTGGACAGTTCCACCGAACAGGCGATCGAGTCTCAAACGACTAATGACACTGCCAACAAGCCAGAACCCTCTTCGCTTTTTGAGAAGCGAATCGAACTGCCCAAGACAGATTCATTGCCCGAGCCCGTTGCGGACGCGCTCGAAGGCTCCTCCCCAGACTTTGATCAATCACTGGACCATACCGTCCGTTCGCTGCAGCGCGAGTTGCCGGCGGTGAAACCAGAAACGGAGCCAGTAGCGAGCCCAAAATACGATTCGCACGATTTCACTGCCACAAATTTTTCTGCTAGCGAACCACAGGTACCGCCGAAGGAATCGCTTATACAAGACGAGCTGCTGCAAGACACTGTCGAATCGAGCCACCTTCAACCGACACAAGACTCCGCTCAGGAGGATTATCTCGACCTGCAAATTAGCGCTGCATCACAACGCGGCGGCTTGAAGACTCTCTCCAGCATCGGTGGCGGCGTACTGCTCACTTGCTTGGCGGCCGGGTATGGCTTGCCTTGGCTCTTGGGTCCCAAGGGCGACTTTTTGCAACTGGCCAGTTGGGCACCCGCGGCTGTGTTACCCGATTCGCTGCGAGTGACTGACGTGGAGAAATCACAAGCTGAAAAACTAGCGGAGGAGATGCTCGCCCAAGCGAAGCCGATTCCACCGGTTGAAGCTCCGAACGCTGGTGAATCCCCAGAGGACCGTAGCGTTGCGCCGGCTTCGGCATCTTCCCCAGTTGAGTTACCAGAATCTGAGCCGAGTGCTAAAACAGACCAAGTCTCTGAAGCTTCCCAGCCAAGGGCCTCGGTCGTGCCGTTGGCTGGTGACATGGTCAAGCTACTGGTGAATCCTCGCGTGGTCACTGCGGACGAACTTCATACAGCGGTCGAAGAGGCCCGCGCTGCGGTGCCGGAGTTGCTCACAGGCGACCTTTCCGACCGCAGTTCCATCGCCCGCAAAGGTAACGCCTACAAGACATTGGCCCGCCTTGCTCAGGCGGTAGCGCTGGCCGATGCCTCGGAGTTGTCAGGCCCTAGTACGGAACGCGCCGACTTTCTTGCCAATCTCGCGTCCGGCAAAGACCTGTTACGTCACGCGGCCAGCGACAAGTACGAGCGTGACGAGGTTTCTCAAATCGCCGCTCGCTGGGCTGAGTTTGACCAACGCCCAAATTACGGGATTTTGTTTGCCGGAACCGTGGTCAATGTCCGAGCCATTGGTGCTTTGGACGAGTACTTGGTGAAAGTCTCCTGGGAGGACGAGAGCATTATCCTGCCGGTCCTCATGCCTCGATTGCGTTTCACCACAGGCGATTTCATTGGCGTGGTGGGAGTCGTGGCCGCAAATCCGCGGGAGTCGCTACGCGACTACACGGGAGATTCGCCGCAGACCATCGTCGCGGACGATTCCTTCCCGCTGGAAGAGTAGGCGCTAAGCCGCAATCGGGCACTGTTTTCTCGTCCCGATTTGTGGCACAATCACAGCTCTCGACACCGCTAGAGCTGCCCCCGCGAGCCAACTATGAAGATTGCCGTTTTGCGTGAGACCTTCCCTGGCGAACGGCGCGTTGCGCTCGTCCCGGCAGTTGTTCCTCAGATACAGAAGCTTGGCACCGATACGCAGCCAGTAGAGATTCTCGTGGAAACTGGTGCCGGCGAAGCGGCTGGATTTACCGACGACATGTACCGCGAGCGTGGTGTAGAAGTCTGGGACGATCGCAAATCGCTACTGGAAAAAGCCGACGTACTCTTGCAAGTCCGCACGTTGGGAGCAAATCAAGAAGCGGGCCGCAGCGATCTCGATTCGTTCAAGCGCGACCAAGTGCTCATCGGCACTGCCGACCCCTTGGGAGCGGCGGGTTCCATTAAGGAACTGGCCGAGAAGAATGTCACACTGTTCGCATTGGAACTGATCCCGCGAATCACGCGTGCCCAAAGCATGGATGTGCTCTCCTCGATGGCTACGATTGCCGGATACAAAGCAGTGATCGTAGCGGCTAATCATTTACCCAAACTGTTCCCGATGCTCATGACGGCCGCGGGCACGCTCACCCCAGCCAAGGTTTTTGTTCTCGGTGCGGGAGTCGCGGGACTACAGGCGATTGCTACTGCAAAGCGGTTAGGCGCAGTCGCGCAAGCTTACGACGTGCGGCCCGTGGTGAAGGAACAGATCGAGTCGCTCGGCGCGAAGTTCGTCGAGCTCAATCTTGACACGGGCGACACCGAAGACAAAGGCGGCTACGCGAAGGCGCTTACCGAAGAACAACAAGTCAAGCAGCGCGAGCAGCTAGCCGATATCGCCGCCGAGTGCGACGTGTGCATTACTACCGCAGCCATCCCCGGGCGGCCCTCGCCGCTTTTGATCACCGAAGATGCCGTGCAACGCATGGCACCCGGCTCGGTGATTGTCGATCTTGCGGCGGAACGGGGCGGGAACTGCGAACTCACCGAGGCCGACCAAACGGTCGTGAAGCACGGCGTCACGATCTGCGGGCCCACGAATCTGCCCAGCGATGCGCCGCAGCACGCCAGTCAAATGTACGCCAAGAACGTCGCCACGTTACTCGCCTTGCTGATTAAAGAGGGGCAACTCGATATCGATCTCAAAGACGAAGTCATCCGCGACACGCTCGCCGCCAAAGACGGCCAGGTTCAGAACGACCGCCTGCGTGACATGCTCGGGATGGAACCGTTGACCAAGCCCGCGGCTGAAGCGCCTGCGGAACACATCGCCAGTGGAAGTAACCAATGACACTCATCACCGCATTGACCATCTTTGTACTGGCCATCTTCATTGGCTTTGAAGTCATTACCAAGGTGCCGCCAACCTTGCACACGCCGCTAATGAGTGGTTCGAATGCCATTAGCGGCATCACGCTGGTCGGTGCCATCTTGGCCGGCGGCAGCACGTTTGGCAGCATACTCGGTTTCCTGGCAATTGTGTTCGCCACGTTCAACGTCGTCGGCGGTTTCCTGGTAACCCATCGCATGCTGGCGATGTTCAAGAAGAAGTAGATATTGACGCTAAGACGCAAAGAACTCTAGGAATCGCGGAGACTCAAGGATCCAGGAAATGTTTCACTGCTGCACTGAAATCGAATTTCAATCTTCGCAAGTCCTCGCGCCCTCTGCGACTCTGCGTCAAAACTAATGAACAAGAATCAACTAGCCGTGCTTGAAAACTTCATACTCTTCGCCAAAGCCAATACAACCGAGCTAGAAAAGGCAGCCACGGAAGTGGTTGGTTCGGCCGGGCGAGAGCAACTCGCACAGATTGGCTATCTGGTGGCGGCTGTGTTGTTCATCCTCGGCATCAAAGGCATGACGCACCCTCGCACGGCTGTGCGAGGAAACTTGCTGGGTGCCGTGGGCATGTTTCTTGCCGTGCTGGTGACGCTACTTCAGCAAGGCGTTTCGCTACCGGTGGTTCTGTCGGGCATCATCGTGGGCAGTGCCGGCGGTATGGTGCTTGCCAAGCGTGTACAGATGACACAGATGCCCCAGCTGGTGGCTCTATTTAATGCTTTCGGTGGCATCGCATCAGTACTTGTTGCTGGAGCAGAAGTTCTCAAGGGCCCTTCACCAGAGACCGATGGCGTGGTCGCCGGCTTCGCGGCAGGAATTGCAGGACTCATCGGCGCGGTGACCTTCAGTGGCTCGATGGTCGCTGCCGGCAAGCTGCAAGAGCTGCCGCAGTTCAAGAAGCCGTGGAGCTTTGATGGACTGCAAATCACCAACCTCGTACTGCTGTGCGTTGGCTTGTTGCTAGTTTTTATGATGGTCGACAACTCCGGCTGGGAATACTTTCCATTAGTACTGCTGGCTCTCTTGTTGGGCGTTCTGTTGACCTTGCCCATTGGCGGAGCGGACATGCCTGTTGTTATAGCCCTGCTGAACAGTTACTCCGGCTTGGCAGCAGCTGCTGCCGGTTTCGTGATCTCAAACAACGTACTGATCATTGCCGGCTCCTTGGTTGGCGCTTCGGGGCTGATTCTCACAAGCATCATGTGCAAAGCAATGAATCGCTCGCTCTCGAATGTACTGTTTGCAAAAATGGGACCTGCCGCTGAGGGTCCGGCAGCTGACGAGGTTTACGAGGGTAAGATCAAACGCACGTCGCCGGAGGAGTTGGCCATGTTGCTCGACGGCGTGCAACGCGTCGTGATTGTGCCTGGCTACGGCTTGGCGGTCGCCCAGGCGCAGCATATCGTGCGTGACTTGGCTAACTTGCTGGAAGCGGACGGCGTTACCGTCGAGTACGCCATCCACCCCGTGGCAGGTCGCATGCCAGGGCACATGAATGTGCTGCTGGCCGAAGCAGATGTGCCGTACGAGCAGCTCAAGGAGATGGACGAAATCAATCCCACGTTCAGCCAGTGCGATGTGGCAATCGTCATTGGAGCGAATGACGTAGTCAACCCCGTGGCGAATACCGACCCCACCAGCCCCATCGCCGGCATGCCGATCCTCGACGTGAGCGAAGCCCGCACAGTGATCGTCATCAAACGCAGCTTGAGCCCTGGCTTCGCCGGCATTCCAAACCCACTGTTCGCCGCCGATAACTGCTTGATGCTCTTCGGCGATGGCAAGAAGGCACTTACCGAGCTAGTTTCCGCAATCAAAGAGGGTTGATCTCTCGCAAAGGCGCTAAGGCGCAAAGAATGAACATGAAGTCTTTGCGCCTTAGCGCCTTCGCGAGAGGCCACTCACCGTGACTAAGCTGAAACCGAAATGGAAGCAAACCTTCCGTCGCAAGCTACTCGCCTGGTATGCGAAGCACGAGCGGGATTTGCCTTGGCGACGTTCTAGCGATCCGTATCGCGTGTGGGTCAGCGAGGTCATGCTGCAGCAGACCCAAGTGGAGACGGTGAAGGCGTATTTCCAGCGTTTCATGAAAGCGTTCCCCACGGTACGCAAGTTGGCCGCAGCGGACGAGCAGCAAGTTCTGCTATTGTGGGAAGGCCTGGGGTACTATCGTCGCGCTCGTGGGCTGCACGCTGCAGCCAAGGTAATCGTCGAGGAGCATGGCGGCAAATTCCCCAGTGATGTGCACACGCTCATGAAATTGCCGGGGATCGGGCGTTATACCGCTGGGGCAATTGTTTCGATCGCGTTCGATAAGCCGGCGCCCATTCTCGAGGCGAACACTATTCGCCTGTTCGCACGCCTTGTCGGCTATCGCGAGGATCCCACGAAGTCTGCCGGCCAAAAAGTGCTGTGGGCTACGGCTGAGAAACTCTTGCCGAAGAAAAACGTAGCCCGCTTCAATCAGGCGCTCATGGAGCTCGGCTCGCTGGTATGCAAACCGGCAATGCCGATGTGTTCAGAATGCCCAGCGAAGTCCGTGTGCGAGACGAATCGCCTGGGCCTGCAAGCGGAGATACCTGCATCGAAGAAAAAGCAGAAGTTCACCGATGTACGCGAAGCGGCGGTTGTGGTTCGCAAGAAGAACCAACTACTCGTACGTCAATGCGCCGAAGGCGAACGCTGGGCCGGTCTGTGGGACTTTCCGCGGTTTGAGGTCGATGCAGAGGGGCCACTATTCGTGCACAAGGAACTTGCCACGAAGGTAGCCGACCAAACTGGCATTGTGATTGGCAACGCGCAACTCATGAAAACACTCAAGCACGGCGTGACCCGTTTTCGCATCACACTCGACTGCTACGATGCGGAGTTCAAAAGTGGGCGGGTGCGTTCGAGCAAAGCCAAACCAGTGCGCTGGATTGATGCGAAAGAACTGGCTGAGTTGCCCTTGAGCGTCACGGGTCGGAAGATTGCGAAGCTGGTTTGTTCGTAGCAGACGACTTCAGGCGGCGACCTGAGCAAATCATTTTGCACTCTCGCCTGTGGTTTAGCCGTCACAACACGGTGTTACCCGCTGCGTCACGCCGCGAAGTCACAACGCGGCGAACTAGATATTCAACTCGCCCTCAATCGGCACTTGTGAAGTTGCGTCGCCTTCGCTCTCGAACCGAGCAATCACCGCACAGCCGCAGGAATCGCTCCACACGTTTACCGCCGTGCGGGCCATGTCGAGCACACGATCAACTGCGATGATGAGCGCTTGGTCCTCAGTCGGCAGGCCGACGGCTTGGAGGATAATAGCCATCATGACCAGGCCCGCGTGCGGGATGCCAGCCGCTCCGATGCTCGCTAGCAGCGCGGTGAATGCCACGATTAGTTGGTCTGCCATACTCAGATCGAGCCCGTTGAATTGGGCAATGAACAGCACAGCGACCACTTCGTACAGCGCCGTGCCGTCCATGTTCACGGTCGCGCCCAGGGGTAGCACGAACGAGCCGACACGATTGCTCACCTTCGCACGTTCTTCCACACAGGTAAGCGTGAGCGGTAAAGTGCCATTGCTACTTGCGGAGCTAAACGCAGTGAGCAGCGCGGGGCTCATTGCTTGGGCGTACTTCCAAGGGCTACGCTTGGCTACCAATCGCAAGATCAGTGGCAAGGTGATGAGTGCGTGAACTCCCAGCGCGAGCGCCACAGCCAGCATGTACCAGCCAAGCGTGCCGAAAATGCCCACGCCCTGGGTGGCCGTGACAGCCAGCATGAGAAAGAACACGCCGATTGGTGCGAGGTTGATGATGAGCGTGGTGAGCTTCATCATGACTGCGAAGAGGGCTTCGACAAACTCGTTGATACGATCGGCTGCAGTCCCGCCCACGAGAATTGTGCAAACACCGAAGAAAATCGTGAAAGCAATGATCGAGAGAAAGTCCCCATTGGCGGCCGATGCGAACGGGTTGGTGGGAATCATGTTTAGCAGTTGCTCGTAGAGCACTTCCCCGAGGGATTGCGCCTCCTGAGCCACCGCCGCCTGCGGCTTAGCCGCCACCGGGCCTAAGTTACCCACCCCAGGCCGGACAAAATTCACCATCAACAGCCCGGTCATGATGGCTAACATGCTGGTCGTTACGTAGTACAACAGCGTGCGTCCGAACATCTTCCCTAGTCGATCTGCGTGCCCCAGACCTGTGACGCCGGAGAGCAACGAGGCGATGATCAGCGGCACGGAGACCATTTTCAGCATACGCAGGAACAAATCGCCTATGAGCTTGGCCGTGTCGCCAATCCAACGGGCCGTGCTGCGGCCATGGTGATAAAACAGCTTGAAAGCCGTCGGGTCGCTCTTCTGAAGTACGGCTAGGGTTGGATAGAACTCGGGTTCCGTCTCATCGGAACCCGGCAAATGAGCGGGCCACCGGATATCTCCGTCCGACTTGTCGCCGACAACAATCCTGCGCGCTTCCTTGTTTTCAGATATCGACAGTAACACTCGATCGGGCGAGTCCGATGACCAGAACCGCGCGTTCTTGAGTTCAAGAGGAGGTCCCGGCGAATAGGAACTGGCCCCTACGTTTAACACGATGCCAATGATGGTGCCGAGAAACATGGCAATGAGGATTTGCCAGTGGAGGGCGACTCGCATGTATTGTAGAAGTGGCTAGAGGATTGAGATCACGAGACTGTCAGTCTAGATCGTAGGGTACCGTAAGCCTTAGCAAAATGCACCACCAGCCAGCAACGCTCAAGAGCTCGTTTCAAATGGCTGCTGAACCATTGTCACACGGTTTGCAATTAATCACTTCTCCAGGTGCGTTGCGCTGTCGCCCTCGGCACCCCACCTTCATTTCCTTGAGAGCTTCCAAATCAGTAATCCCGCATCTCCAGTCATTCAGCGATGGCGGGTTCTTCGACGACTTCAATGTCTTCCTCAGGCTCTGCTTCTTCCGCCATTGATTCCTCTGCGCTGGTGGCTTCTTCTCTTGGCTCGCCTGTGAGGATTGATTCGAGTTCTTCTTTTAAGTCGGCTTCGTTCTTGAGCTCGCGAACGGGCTTGTTTTGCTTGAAGCTTTCCAGTTCTTTCTTGAGCGCTTCGACTTGTTCCGGCTTGGCGGCTTCGATGGCTTTTTCAGACCACTTGATCGCTTCCTCGAAGTCTCCCGCCTCGGCATGGGCAGCCGCTTTGGTGCTGAGAATGTGGCCTGCTTTGTAGTCTTCGAGCTCGCACGCCTTCGTAGCCAGCTCGATAGCTAGCTTGCCATTGCGCACCTCATCGTCGGGAGAGGTTGCGAGCAGCCAGGCGTAATTATTTAGCAGAAAAGCATCGTCCTGTTTTTGTTCGTAAGCCTTGGCGAAGTCAGCACTGGCCGACTTGTGATCGCCGACATTTAGATACGCATCGCCACGACTACGAAGGGCCAAGTAATTGTCTGGATCGGCGGCCAACATGTTGGTATAGGCCTTGATAGCTCCGCTAGGATTGCCGCTCAGGTAATAATAACTGGCGAGTTGCCCTTGCAGCTCGGCCCTGTCGGGGGCTGCTTCGGTGACCTTACGGATGGTTTCGATTGCTTCTTCAAACCTTTTTTCGCCTGCCAGGATCTCTGCTTTCAAGCGATAGGCCGTCACTACGTTGGGGTTGGCCTCGAGAACCGCATCGACATCGGCCATCGCTTCGTTCGTTTTGCCCTGCGTGTAGTACGTCTCCGCACGCTGAATGCGGGTGAGGATAGAATCGGGACGCAATTCGATAACTTTTGAGTACTGTTCTAAAGCGTTGTCGAGTTCGTTCATCTGGCGATAGATCTCGCCACGATTTTGATAGACGCTCCAAAGATCGCCCTTTTGCTCGTCAATCGCATCAAACACGGTAAGCGCTTCCTCGTTCTTCTCAAGTTGGCGGAGCACCTCTCCTTGGAAGATTTGCAACGGTATGTTTTCTTTGTGATCCTCCAAGAGGGCTTCCACCGCAGCCAACGATTCATCAAAGCGTTTCTGCGTCCTCAAGAAAGTCGCCCGCGCTACAGCAAAGTTGAGATTCTCGGGATCAAGCTTCAACGCATCATCGAAATCGGACATGGCGCGAACCGGATCGCGTTGCAAACTGCCGCGCAAGGCGAGAGCCTCAGCCTGCTTGGCTTCGGGTAGGGGCTCGCCTTCAGCGTCGGTGGACCTCAAATACTTGTCGAGCAGGCGGCGTGCCTCTGCCGGGTCGCCGCCGGGAGTAGAAAGCAATTTTGCTAGCATCAATCGTGCTTCGGGAGGTGGATCGTCGTAAGAGAGCACTGTACGCAAATCACTCTGAGCCATGCGAGCCAATTGGCCCGATTGTTGTGCCCCGAGCCGACGAGTCGTCAGCGCGTTGAGCAGGATACTTGCCCGTTCGAAGTGTGCGCTGGAGAGCATCCCCTCGGCAAAGTCGGAGTTTTCCATGTCGAGCCCCTTGTCCAGGGCCGACTCCAATAATTCGATCACGCCGTTCAAGTCGCGCATCCCTTGGCCCGTGATGCGATTACGGAGCGCTTCATCGAAATCGTGCTGGCCGGGACCCTCGGCGTAGGAGACAGTTGGTATTGCTGCTAGGGACAGCAAACAGGTCAGCAAGCAGGCGGGCAGGCGAATGAGCTTCATATGGGAATCTCGCATTAAGTGGCATTCAACGTCACATCAGAGGACTGACAATCATTATTGCGTGTTGGGCGCGGGCTGACCACGCAAGTTTTTTCTCTCATCCTCTTGCGGCTTAGCCGCCATACGCTGTGTGAGTCGCCTGAGAAGCAACTAGAGAATTTGACCCCGATTGAACCACACCCCTGGCAGCGGTACACTTGAGGTCTGACGATTGGCCATTTAAGACAAGTGACAGGGCGGGGAGTTGCCCAGTTGAAAGAGAACTTCTCAGGTCAGATGCCCAGTTTCAGCTGGCTATCTCCATGCAATCAAGTGCAGCCCAGTAGGCGCAGCGGAAGGAAATCCCTCTATGAGTAATGCCACAACTACCCCAACAGCGGTCACCAAACCGCCCGTACAAACGGACACGGCCACTTTGAAGGTAGCTGGCAAAGAGTTGGAGCTCCCCATTGTTGAAGGGACTGAGCAAGAGCAAGGCCTGGATATCAGCAAGCTACGCGGCACCACAGGCGTCGTGACGCTTGATCCTGGCTATGTGAACACGGGCTCGACCACCAGCGGGATCACATTCCTCAATGGCGAAGAAGGCGTGCTACGTTATCGCGGCTACCCCATCGAACAACTCGCTGAAAACTGCGAATTCATCGAAGTGGCTTATCTGCTGATCTACGGCGAGCTGCCCACGGACGAACAGCTCGAAGTCTATCGTGAGAAACTCAGTACACACACAATGCTGCACGAAGATTTGCGGCTGTTTTACGACGGATTCCCACGCGACGCTCATCCCATGGCCATTCTCAGCTCGGTCGTCGGAGCGATGAGCACGTTCTATCAGGACTCGCTCGATCCGCACGACGATTGGCACGTGGAAGTCTCGATGGTACGTTTGCTGGCGAAGCTGCCCACGATCGCGGCTTGGGCTTATAAGAAATCGAGTGGCCAGCCTTTTGTCTATCCGAAGAATCACTTGAACTATTGCGAGAACTTCCTGCGCATGATGTTCTCTGTGCCGACTGAGGACTACGAAGTCGATCCTGATTTTGTCAGTGCACTCAATTTGCTGCTAATCGTGCATGCAGATCACGAACAGAACTGCAGCACCTCGACAGTGCGTATGGTCGGTTCGTCGAACGCAAACATCTTCGCTTCCATCTCTGCTGGCATTAGTGCCTTGTGGGGTCCTTTGCACGGCGGTGCGAACGAGGCGTGTGTGAACATGCTCGAACGCATTCGCGATGATGGTTGCAATGTAAAGAAGTACGTCGACATGGCCAAAGACAAAGAGGACGGCTTTCGACTGATGGGCTTTGGCCACCGCGTCTATAAGAACTTCGACCCACGGGCGACCATCATCAAAGCGGCCTGCCATCGCATTCTGGAAAAGCAAAAGCTCGAGGACCCTATCTTCGACATCGCCCGACAACTCGAAGAAGCGGCACTCAAGGACGAGTACTTCATCGAACGGCACTTGTACCCAAATGTTGATTTCTACTCAGGGGTCATTTATCGCGCGATTGGCATCCCCGAGAAGATGTTCACCGTTCTATTTGCCATCGGCCGCTTGCCGGGCTGGATTGCTCATTGGCGAGAGATGCATGCCGACCCGCACAAACGCATTTGCCGGCCCCGCCAAATCTACACCGGTCCCACGGTGCGCGAGTTCGTGCCCATCGATCAGCGATCCTAGGCAATACTTCTTTAGACTAAACTACCACCGGCTGAATCCGGTGGGTTTGGAGATTCGTGAGCTGCGGACTGAAGTCCTTCACTCACGAATTGGTAGCCCCGGCACATGATTCTGAATGCAGTACGGGTAGTTGGCAGGCGGAACCATGCCGAGACTGAAATCACCCTAGGTCTATTTCGACCTCAGTAACGCACCGCCCGCAAAGTCTCGCGAATCGAGCGAGACATTATTCTATAGAAGTGCTGTGAACCGTTGTTCACCAAAGCCGAAAAAGACCACCCACTCCCAGGCTGAGCTCACAGCGAGCAAGCTCGACGGCTAACGCACGCGTGCCAGAATTGTTAGACTACTGGCTTACGACAACCGCAATTCTCTCCTCTGGAGCCCCCGATCCATGCCACAAGATACGTTGAATGTCGCCCTGATTGGTTACAAGTTTATGGGCAAGGCCCACAGCCAGGCGTGGCTGAAGGTGGGCAAGTTTTTCGATCTGGACGCTCAGCCGGTCATGAAAGTTGTATGCGGGCGCGATGGCGCAGCGGTTGGTGAATTTGCCGAGCGCTGGGGCTGGGAGAACTCCTCAGACAATTGGCAAGAAGCCATTGCAAGCGACGATGTGGATTTAGTCGACATTTCCACCCCGGGAGCGTCCCACTGCGAAATGGCCCTGGCCGCCGCTGCTGCGAGCAAGCATGTGTTCTGTGAAAAACCGCTGGCGAACTCCTTGGAGGAAAGCAAGCAGATGCTCGCTGCCGTTCGCAAGGCCGGCGTGAAGCACATGGTGAATTTTAGCTATCGTCGCTGCCCAGCTATAAGTCTGGCAAAACAGATGATCGACGCCGGCGAAATCGGTGAAATCCGTCACGTGCGCTGCACCTACTTGCAGGATTGGCTCGTCGATCCTGATTTCCCGATGAACTGGCGCATGCGTGCTGAATCTGCCGGCAGTGGCGCGCACGGCGATCTTGGTGCGCACTCGATTGACATGGCTCGCTACCTAGCGGGTGAGATCGATGAAGTCGTGGGTACGAAGAAAACCTTCATCACCGAACGTCCCGCCGAGGGTACTTCCGATGGCCTGACAGCTACCGCAGGCGAAGGGACGGAAAAAGTTACGGTCGACGATGCTTCGCTGTTCCTTGCGAAGTTTGCCGGCGGGGCACTTGGTTCATTCGAAGCGACTCGCCTCGCACCGGGCCGCAAGAATCATAACCGCATCGAGATCAACGGCAGCAAAGGTTCGCTGGTGTGGTGTTTCGAGTCGCTCAACGAGCTGGAGTTCTACTCCACGAGCGATCCAGGCACGCAGCAAGGCTTCAGGAAGATTTTGGCAACCGAAGGCGATCATCCCTACGCCGGCAGCTGGTGGCCCCCGGGTCACATGCTGGGCTACGACCACACGTTCACCAACGTGGTCTACGACCTCACCCAGTGCATCGCGAGTGGCAAGGACTGCAGTCCGGACTTCCAGGACGGTGCCCAGTGCAGCGCCGTGCTCGAAGCGGTAAACGACTCTGAGAAGAGCGGCAGCTGGGCCAAGGTCGAGCAAATCGCCTAGCACGGCCGCTAGCGGCTTAGCCGCCCGCTAAGAAGATGCCAACCCTGGAGGAGCCGCCTTGACGATCGGCCTCCGGCGAGTAGACTTTTAGGTTCGCTCCTGCACTGTTTTCCTCAGCCGGGGCGAGTGCTTTTTCACAGGTATTCTGTGGTAGGGCAGTTTTGGGCTCGTGGCGGAATTGGCAGACGCGCATGCTTGAGGGGCATGTGCCCGCAAGGGCGTGCTGGTTCGACTCCAGTCGGGCCCACTGATTTATTGGGGCAAGCCAAACTTTTCTGAGAACCCGCTGCGGTTGTCCGAGAGGCTTGGCTTTTCCTTTGGATTCTCAGATAAGATTTGTTTGCCCACTGATTTATTGGGACAAGCCAAACTTTTCTGAGAACCCATTGCGGTTGTCCGAGAGGGTTGGCTTTTCCTTTGGATTCTCAGATAAGATTTGTTTGCCCACTGGTGGTACTTCTAGGGCTGGTACTTCTGGGGCAAGGCGATTCACGCACTGACTGCGCCGCGCTGGGTTGGTCCTCACTGCGGGCGCTTCTGCAAAGATTCTGAAATAGCATCGGCCACGACTCCACGCCCGCCTTGGCATTGATGCGTTTTTATGACCTCCGCAGGTTTGCGTTCGCTGAACTTACCGCTGAATCTTAGCACCACTCTTTCGAGCTGGCGGAGGATGCAAGCGCCAGCAGAAAGCAAAGCGCGAAACTCGCATCAGGGATTAGTCAGGCAAATCAGTTTTTGAAAGCTTATTCGGCGGGAAGCTCTTTGATGCGGATATTGCGATACATCAATTCAGCCCACTCCGCTTGCAGGCCAATGTGACCCTTGCTCAAAGGAAGCTTTTCCCCCTGTTTGTTTTCTTGGGTAAAGTTGAAGGTTTCTAGAACCACTTCGCCATTGAAAATGAATGTCGCCTTCTCGCTTCCGTGAACGCGAATCTCCATTTCGTTCCACTCGCCTTTCGGCTTTTCGACTCCCAGGTGTGTGCGAACACCCCCGCCGGCCCGTCGCTTGGCGTCTTTGAGATAGAATTTGCCGTCCCGAGGGGTGTCAGTTCTAAGATGTCTTCCAAGGACAAAGAGGTCTCCCGAGTGGAAGCGACCCTTGGCACCTTTCGCATCCGGCTTGTCACCCGGTGATTCGCCAATTTGCATCTCAAGAGAAAACGGCCAAACCTTGGTGAGATCGCCGTGGACATGAAAGAGGAGTCCCGCATCGCGGTCCCAATTCGTACGGGGCGCGTAGCGGTTCTCGCCCCACTTGTATTCCAGCTTAAGGATGAAATGGCTGAACTGTTGGTCGCTGACGAGGCAGTCGGTCGATTGTTTGGAGTTTGCTTCGCGTCCGGCGTAAACGTGGATGGCTTGCTCTGCTTCGTTCACAGAATAGGGGCCCCAGTCGCCCTCGCCTTTGGAATGAGCAGAAGTCCAACCTTCCAAGGTTTTGCCGTCGAAGAGTGGAATGAAACCATCTTCTAACTTCTGCACTTGCGGGGCCTGCTGAGCAGCTTTGGCCTCGGTAGCTGCGGCCATTTCGAAGTTTCTTGAAACGGCGAACTTTCTTGAGACGGCCTTGTCTGCGGTTGGGAAATCCTCCGGGACCTCGATGGTCACTTCACCCGTGGCGGCCCACTCGGTGCCTCTCAAAAAAGTTGTCACGAACGCGACGCATTCGCAGGAGTAAGTCGCGTGACCAAGGGTCGTATGGAAGATCCGACCTAGCCCATAATCAATCGTCATCAAGGTCGGCTCGTGGCGTCCGCTTCCTTTACGTTTTGGCGAAGCGAAGGCAGTCGCCAGAATATTCATGTTGATTGCTGGCCCCCGCAAACGCTCGTACAACTCGTCTTTGGCGTGCAGGAACGATTTGGGGAGCCCTTTTGTAATTGGATGCTCAGTGTCACGAACTGCCAGCTGGAATTCATGTTGTGGTCCATGCCCGCCGCCACTGCCTTCGGAGTCATCTCTTACAATTTCGCCTTTCTCGTCGTAGTACACGTAGGGGCCGCTTTTCTCATTGCGGTTACCCCACCCGCCCAGGCCGATCATTTCGTTATACTCCCGCCAGTTCGGAAAACAATTGTCGGCGGCGTGGACCGAAACGAAGCCACCACCTTCGTTGACGAATTGCGTAAAAGCGGCCTGGGTGTCAGCGGGCCAGTCGGCTGCGCCGTAGCCAAAGTTGTTCACAACCACGTCGTACTGAGCAAAGTCCGGTTTGAAGTCAGGATCCGTGCGGGCTCTCTTCACAACCTGGTATTTTTTTCCATCGTCCAGGCTGAAATCTTTGAGCCAATCCTCGCCTTTCCAGGTATACCTGCTTCGTTCAATATCAACACTGAACTTGTCGGTCGTCTCGAGGTACTGCTTGAGCATCGCCGTGATCTTTGGCCAGTCGCCATGATTATTTTGACCGTCGACAATCAAGACCTTGATCTTGTCATCTGAGGGGTCGGCAGCGATCGCAGAACAAGCTGACAATCCTACGCAGCAAACCAAATACGTGAACCCGGAGGCGACTAAAGCAAACCTCGACGATAATTTGATCATATCTGCCACTTTGCAAAATAGTGTGAAACTAAACTGGGAATCCCCATAGGACTCATCCTGGAACCACCCTAGGCATGGATCGTCTTCGATTGTAACCCCTGCGGCCCTCCCCATGGCTAGCGTGTGGCGATCGTTTGGCATTTTCTCGTGCTTGGATGGTTGAACAGCGTTCATAGGCCCGTCACCGGGCTTCAAACACGTGCGGCGGGCTACGTCTCTGAAAACTCGTTTTACGCCGTCGCGTTGCACCGTCAAGTTGCGCTGGCCCCGTATCGCAGCGCCTTCGGGCGGTAAGATCGCCTCGGGCTCGCTCTAACATGCTTTCGGAATGCCCATCTTCATCTCGCTGGTTGGTTAACGGGCATCTACGGAGTCTCCCTTTTTGGGAGCCGGCTAGCTCGTCGCATTTGTATCAGGTGGTCGGGTTGCATAGAATACTTGCTGTTCATTGCTGCCGCTCCAGCCCCATATCCCTAGCTTGGTGTATCTCGATGCTCAATAAGAACTCAACTCGTCGCGATTTTGTGAAATCAACAGCCGGTCTTGCTGTTGCCGGGGCGGTGCCCTACTTCTTTTCTCAGCCACGTACGTTCGCCGACGAAACTCAGTCTAAGAACGATCGATTGAAAGTTGCCTTGATTGGCGCCGGCGGCATGGGCGTTGGCAACATGAATGCTGCGAAAGCGATGTGCGACGTGGTCGCGATCGCCGATGTTGATTCACAGAGGCTGAATAAAGCCAACAAGGATCTCAGCGGAGGCAAGGCGGACGTCTACGATGATTATCGTAAGATTCTTGAGCGTGACGACCTCGATGCCATTCATATCGCCACGCCAGACCATTGGCACACCAAGCCCCTGATCGAGGCCCTACGGGCTGGGCACGATGTCTATTGCGAAAAACCGCTGACGTTGACCATTGATGAAGGCAAGCTGATTCGCAAAGTGGTGAAAGATACCGGGCGCATTGTTCAGGTCGGCACGCAACAGCGCAGCACCTACAATCTTTTTGTTAAAGCAATCGCCCTGGTAGCCGAGGGGCGAATAGGAACGATTAAGAAAATCGACGTGGCCATTGGAGGCGCGCCTGAGTCGCCCGCTATCCCAGCTGTTGAGGCGCCTAAGAACCTAGACTGGGATCGCTGGCTGGGCCCTGCACCGTATGTCGATTACCGCGCCTTGCAACGCAAGAAAGGGCGTCCGTTCTCTAATTGCCACTACGAATTCCGTTGGTGGTACGAGTACTCTGGCGGAAAGCTTACCGATTGGGGAGCGCACCATGTCGACATTGCGATCTGGGCGTTGCGAGCTAATGGCCAAGCGACCTCCCCGCTGTCGATTGGCGGCGAGGCCACCCATCCTATACCCTTCGAGAACGGCATGCCGACGCTCAACGATAGGTACAACACCGCTACGAAATTCAACTTCAAGGCATTGTTCCCGGGTGACGTGGAGATGACCATTCGCAGCGAGGGCAATGGCATCACTTTAGAAGGCGACAAGGGTCGAATTCGCGTGAACCGTGGCAGGCTTACAGGCAAGCCGGTCGAAGATCTCAAGGGAAATCCATTGCCCGACGACGCGATCAGCAAAGCGTATAAAGGATTGCCGGTTGAGTCCAACGAGCGAAAAGCTCATTGGGCCAACTTCTTCTACTGCTGCCGCGAACGCAAAGAACCAATCTCCGATGTCCATTCGCACATGCAGATGCTGAATATCTGCCACTTGGCGGGCATCACCGCGCGATTAGGGCGTCCCATCAATTGGAATGGCGAAACCGAGCAGATCACCGGCGACGACCAAGCCAACAGCATGCTAGCTCGGCCCTACCGCGAAGGCTACGAGATCGAGGGGTAGCGACAGAAGCGTTCTGACATCGGGTGAATCGGGAACGGACGTGATATCCGACGTTCCCTGGGATCGCTCTTCGAAAAGATTTGCTTGACGTGTTACGTATTATCTGGCCCGTCGTCTATAGAAGGGTGGCTTATTGAGATTGAGGCTCGCAGTCAACAATTGGCTCCGAGCCTGTTTTCTTTCTGCGACTAATCAACTAGCCGTGGACGACTCGATCTTGTTGCGGTTAGGATGCGAAGAGAGTCGTTCACTCCAACCCTCCGCCAGTATTAGAGAGACCACCGATGCTGAGTCCTGTCGTTCAAGATGCGATTAACCAACAAATCAACAACGAGCTGTTCTCCTCGTACAGCTACCTCGCGATGGCCGCTTGGTGCGAACACGAACAGTTTGTCGGCTGCGGTCATTGGCTACGCCTGCAGAGCGAAGAAGAGAACGCTCATGCGATGCGTTTGTACGACTTCCTACGAATGCGCAATGGTCGCGTGAAGCTGCACCCGATCGACGCTCCTGAACATGATTACGGGTCGATTGTCGAAGTCTTCGAGAAGGCACTGTCTCAAGAAGAGCGCGTGACTGCACAGATCGACTCACTGTACGAACTGGCGTTCAACGAGAAGGCTTTCGCCGCGTTAGTCGAACTCGAGTGGTTCATTACCGAGCAGGTTGAAGAGGAGAAGACAGCACGCGAAGTCGTTCACAAGCTTAAGCTCGTGAAGGACGATCCCGCTTCGCTCTTGGACATTGATCGCGAAATGGGCGACCGCAGTAAGGGCGAGGGCGAAGAGGGAGCTTAGATCCCGGGTCGTTAGCCCGCATTGTCCC
This sequence comes from Adhaeretor mobilis, assembly GCF_007741515.1. GTDB lineage: Bacteria > Planctomycetota > Planctomycetia > Pirellulales > Lacipirellulaceae > Adhaeretor > Adhaeretor mobilis. The sequence continues at coordinate 919,413 of NZ_CP036263.1, read as the reverse complement.
GATGCGGGCTAGCACGACGATAAAGGTAACAAAGAAAAGGCCGCGTTCTCAGTAGTGAGAACGCGGCCTTTTTGTTTCTATTCTGACTCGAACCAACTGCTCAGAACTGAGCGATACGAGCAATCAAATCGGCGGTGCGGCTGCTGTAGCCCCACTCGTTGTCGTACCAGCTGACAACCTTTAGCATGTTGCCGTCGATCACCTGAGTGAAGTCGGCGGCGAAGATCGAGCTGTGCGGATCGCCCACGATGTCGGTCGATACGATGGGGTCCTCGGTGTACTTGAGGATGCCCTTGAGCGGGCCTTCGGCGGCCGTTTGGATCGCCGAGTTTACGTCCGCTTCGGTGACGCTCTTGCCAAGGTTGACGGTCAAATCGACCACGCTGCCGGTAATCACAGGCACGCGAAGAGCCATGCCAGTGAGCTTGCCCTTGAGCTCAGGAATGACCAAGCCAACCGCTTTGGCAGCACCGGTCGAAGTAGGAATGATGTTCATCGCTGCGGCACGAGCCCGGTAAGGATCGGCATGTGGCTGATCCTGCGTCGGCTGATCGTTCGTGTAGGCGTGAACGGTTGTCATCAAGCCGCGTTCAATGCCGAACGTCTCGTGTAGCACCTTGGCAACAGGAGCAAGGCAGTTGGTCGTGCAGCTTGCGTTGCTGATGCACTTGAGGTCGGCATTGAGCTTGTCGTCGTTGACACCCAACACGCAGGTGAGGTCAGCACCGTCTTTGGCAGGGGCACTCAACACAACACGCTTGGCACCCGCTTTCAGATGCGAATCGTAGCCAGGCTTGGCGTCGGTCGCACGAGCGGTGAAGATACCGGTACTTTCGACTACCACATCCACGCCCATGTCGCCCCAGGGGAGCTCAGCCGGGTTGCGGAGGGCCATCGCGGCGATCTTCTTGCCGTTGACCGTTAGGCTTTCGTCGTCGTGGGTCACGGTGCCATCGAAACGGCCGTGAGTGCTATCGTACTTCAGCAGATGGGCAAGCATCTTGTTGTCGGTCAGGTCGTTAATGCCGACGACTTCGAACTCGTCCTTGCGTTGCATCAGGTTGCGGAAGGTCAGACGTCCGATGCGGCCGAAACCGTTGATTGCGACTTTGATTGCCACGAGAATTTCTCCTAAATGAGGTTGATTTGTAACGCTTCCCTAGGGGGGAGGCCACTCGGAGAGCCGAGCTTCGTACGATATGGCTGATCGGCTGACGGGTAGCTTTGCTTCCGAAGCCGGTTACTTCAAACGGTTCCCACTTCAAAAGTCGCAGCCCCCTGCCGCCGCTAGCGGGCCGAAAGCGAATCAGCGATTATACAAGCCGATTGCTACTTCAACTAGAGGGTGGCAAGGGCAACTTGTTGCCCTTGAGACGTCACTGAAACACTCTGTATTGACTGCAATGCTGTTGTTTTTGACCTGAACGTAGGTCGTCTTAGCCCCCGATTCCCGCTGGTAGTCCTACAAGGGCAACAAGTTGCCCATGCCACCCAAATAACGCATGAATCCCCCAGATCGCCCCCAGGAACGCCCCCAGGAACGCCCGCGACAACCTCCAGCGTGGAAATTACCACCGGGCGTTTCGCGTGGGCTGTGGGATTACGTCCACAGCGAGTCCATTGCCACGGACTACGATGACTACTTCGCTCACAATACGCTCTTCGATTTCGACAGCCAAATGCTGGCTGAGGCGTTCGACGAGCCTGGGCTTGTGGTAGACCTGGGCTGCGGCACCGGGCGGGCACTGACGCCTTTGGTGGAGGCAGGTCACCGCGGGCTCGCAGTCGATCTCTCGCTACCGATGCTCAAGGAAGTTCAACAAAAAGCCACTGACAGCAATTTGCCGATCGAATGCCTGCAGGCAAATCTCGTGGAGTTGGATACGCTCGCAGATGCGTCGGTAGACTACGCGATGTGCATGTTCAGTACGTTAGGGATGATCCGCGGGCGAGAGAGCCGACGCAAATTTTTGGCCCACACGCACCGCATCTTGAAGCCGGGCGGCCACTTCGTGTTGCATGTCCACAATTACTGGTACAACCTGCGCGACCCGGGCGGTCCCTGGTGGCTGCTGAAGAATCTAGTAACCGCGCCATTCCAGAAAGAGGTGGAACTGGGTGACAAGTGGTTCCCCTACCGGGGGCTACCCAGCATGTTCCTACACGTGTTCCGCTGGACGGAGCTAGCCGCCGATCTACGGGCAGCTGGATTCACAATCGAGAAGCGCGTGCCGCTAGACGCCACGCGGAGGCATGCACTGCCGTGGCCCTGGCTATTCGGGCCGTTGCGGGCGAATGGGTGGATCGTTGTTTGCCGACAATCAAAACTCAAAAGAAACAGCCACGGATGACACGAATTGCACCGATGTTCATTATCAGTGCAATCCGTGGCTAACTTCTGCTCCCAACTAGGAAACCAGCGCATCCGCTTCAATCTCAATGAGCGCCGCGTCGTCGATTAGTCGTGTGACTTCCACAATCGTCGTCGCGGGGCGAATGTCGCCGAATACTTCGCCGTGCACACTGGCCACTTCTTCCCAAAGGCTTACGTCGGTCACGTACATGCGCGTACGATAGACCTGCTCGATTCGCCCACCGAGTGCTTCCAGTGCTGCCTGGATGATTTCCAACGAGCGTCGCGTTTGGTCGGCCAGCGAGTCAGAGTAACTACCATCTGCATTCACGCCGACCGTGCCGGTCACGGCGATAGTATTGCCAGCGCGCACCGCACGACTATATCCCATCTTCGGCTCCCAGGCAGATCCGCTGCTTGCGCATTGACGGCCGTGGCGGTCGGTCACGGTAATGTTGATGTCGGACATGTGATTAATCCTCTATGGTTGCGTAAGGGCTAAGTTGCTAGGGCGAAGGTCTGGGGGTTGTCGAGACACCTAGAGCCCTAGGCCGACTTCCAACTTCAGCGGCAAGGGATCTGTCTGTAGATCGGCGTAGTACACCACTTTGATCGTCGCGGCATCGACTTTCTTGCCTAGGCGGTAATCAATGGAGACTTGCTTGTGAGCCCCCATGTTCATAGTCATCGAGCCGCCACTTTTCGATTTGATTTGCTCGCCCGCTTTGTCATGAAACTCAACCGACTTGATCTTGTCAAAGCCGCCCGGATCCGAGGTATTGAGAGTCACCGATAGTGGCTCCTCGCCCCAACTAGGCTTGCCCGCCTCGGTAACTTCAACCGCTATGCCAGCCAGCTTAAATTTGGTGCCCTTTACAAGCTTCGCCTGAATCTCGTCTTCGGCAGTCTTGCTACCAGTGCTGACGAGTAGCTCGCCGGTTACGCTCAATTTCGCGGTGTCGGCTGCCGGCAGATCTTCCGCAGACACATTAAACGTTGCCCGCTTCCCGTCGTCACTAATTCTCGGGTGGAGGAATTGCCAGCTGTCATCGTCTTCCTCTGAGATTGATTTGCCGTCGGCAGAGATTTTGATTGCTTGCTTTGGGTTTGCCGCGACGCTGACAATGCCTCGCTTAGCTGACTCAACCAGCAGGGCCACTTGAACGCCTGGCTGCATTCCGGGCGAGAAGGAACTATTGAATTTGCTGTCGGGGTCCTTCAAGGCGATGGATAGTCCGACCGGCTTGACCGAGAGGCCGCCCTCAACTGCACGTGCCTCGGCCTGAGGGAAGCAAGCGACAAGCAGCAGGGCAGGGCATAGCAATACTAGCAAATTGTAGACGATTCTCATGGCTCTGGCTCCTTGAATCCATGGGAGGGAGGACGATCAGGTTGCCGAATTATGGGCTTCCCACTCGGACCCGACAACCATGCATGCTGCATGACGCGTTGACGCACTGGGCTCCGCTCGATTAGCCTGCACACATGGCCGATGACACTCCTAACGCAGATTCACAGAACAGCAAGCGTCTACAGCGGATCACCGTGCCGCGCTTCGCGTCCTACAAGGAAAAGGGCAAGAAGCTTTCGATGATCACGGCATACGATTACGCGATGGGCCAGTTGGTGGACCAAGCGGGTGTCGAGGGCGTACTTGTGGGCGATTCTATGTCCATGGTTGTGCAGGGTCACGAGAATACCTTGCCCGTGACGCTCGATGAAATGATCTATCACGCGGAGATGGTCGGTCGCGCCGTGCAGCACGCGCTGGTGGTGGTCGATATGCCGTTTCCCAGCTATCACCTGGGCGTTCACAAGGCGATTGAAAACGCTGGGCGCATACTCAAAGAAACCCGCTGCCAAGCGGTGAAGCTGGAAGGTGGTGCCGATCAAGCTGAGGTCATCTCGGCGCTCGTGAAGGCCGGCATTCCTGTGATGGCGCATTGCGGTCTACGGCCGCAGAATGTTCACCAGCTTGGCGGCTATCGTGTGCAACGCGACGAACCGGCCTTGCTGCACGACGCGCGTGCGGCGGCAGAGGCGGGTGCGTTCGCGATGGTGCTCGAATGCATCCCTTCAACAACCGCCAAGAAGATTACCGAGTTGATCGATATTCCCACCATCGGCATCGGCGCCGGTCCCGATTGCGACGGGCAAGTGCTGGTGCTGAACGATGTGCTAGGTCTCGCAACTGACTACGTACCCCGCTTCGTGAAGAGCTACGCGAACCTGGGCGAGACAATCACCAAAGCGGTTCGCCAGTATCGTGATGAAGTTCGCGGCGGGGAATTTCCTGCGAACGAGCACGAGTACGAATAATCAAGCACTGCCCTGCGGTTTGCCGATAGAAGACAGAGTTGCATATCTTCTCCGTTTCTATCGAGTCTCGCCATGTTTTGCAGTCATTGCGGAAAGCAAGCGTCTGGGAATTTCTGCACTGCGTGCGGGACCCCCCTAGCTGCTAGCACGACCGATGCTCCTGTACTGGTTCCGCTTGAGGAGCCGGCAGACTGCTCGCATCTCGATTGGTCAACAATGACCGATTGTGACCTCTTGCTACAAATCCCAGCGGTGCGTGAGCGGATTGCCAGTTCTGCCGCCAAGAGTGAAAAGCGGATGACGGGTGAGCAGTTTCTGGAGCTTTGCGACAAGTTTATTTCGCCGCTAACCGCCGGGGTACCCCTCGTGCCGGTCGCAAAAATCAGCGTGTCGTTCTACGCGAAGCTGGGCGTGAAAACCGGCAAGGCACGTACCGAATATGTTCGCTCTCCGATCGGAAGCGTCATCGTCGATACGCTCTGCTCGCTGGCCGAGCGAGGGCAGGAATTAAAGTCGGCAACTTCCGCGGAAAATGGCTGCGTTCTGGAAGCCGCTTTGCCGTCGGACTTACTGTCGTTTGCCGGTTCGCTAATTGTTACCCTCGAGCAGTCGCTGCAAGCCACTCGTGTAGAAGCCGTCACAGTCATCCCGGGCCAGCTCTACGACTGGGGAAAGAGCAACAGGGCGTTGAACGTCTTGTTTGCACAGCTAGAGCAAGCGTCGCGAGCGGCCTAGTTTGGCAGAGGGTAATCCTGCGGGTACTCTTCAATGCTCTCGTAGGTCTCGTTAGCCGAGGGGCTTACTCGCCGTAAACCCTGCCGAGGAGTAAATCGCTGCGCAAACCGCTCGGCTAGCAAGCCCCTCGGCTAACGAAACGATTCGTTCAGCGGTGAATTTCACACGCTCCCGTTTCGCACTCTGTGCCGCTAAGCCGGTAACGATTCCGCGCCACCCAGCGATAGAGCGGCTTCCAGAGGATCATGCTCCCAGGGAAGTACAACAGCGGTGCTGCCCACCAGAGGCGCCGTAGTCGACGCGTGAGATAGCGCATCGCGTAGGCCCCCCAATAGCGCTTGCCCTGCTGGTCGATAATGCACATTTCTTCCAGCAGCCGATCAAGGGGAATGTCCGGCCAGCGCTCAGCAACCTGCGAATCGTGTAACGAGAGGTACGCAAGGTGCCTCTGACAGTCCCACCAGGGCAGCTTGGCCACCCCAGCCGAACAGATGCCGCATTTGCCATCGTAAAGCACGACATCGGCCTCTGGACGCTCTGAGGGCGTCGGGAGCGGCGATTGTGGAACTTCGGACATTGTTAAATCGACAAAAAGGGTGAGGGATGTACCGTAAGTAATGCGATTCTATCCATGTTACCAACCCGAAGGCGATAGCCGCGACTTAACAAGTCGCCGGTGAATTGCTCGTCCGGTTAAGCTTACTCTAGCGCTCCGGCAGCCGCTGAATAGTCCATACTGAAGCTGCGGCTACTAGAGTGTGCGTGACGTTTGCTCAGACACCGCGTAGAATAACACGTACCAATTCTACCCGATTGACTGCGACCAGCGACTAATACTAACGAGTTCATTATGGACCAAATCTACCAGCAAGTCGCCCGCGCCCGCGCCCGGCTGAATCGAGAATTGTTTGTGAAGCGCCTGCTCTGGTGCTGGTTCGCATCGTTCACGCTTGGCGTGTTTGCCCTGGCGGTGCCCAAAGTGGTTGCCATCGAGGGGTTGCCGTCGGACTACGTAATTTGGTGCATCGCCGGCGCCGCCGGCTTGGGGCTGATAGCTGCCACCCTTTGGATGCTTCTCACTCGCAAGACTGATCTCGATGCCGCTATCGAAATCGACAGCCGTTACGACCTGCGCGAACGCGTGGCAAGTAGTCTCTCGTTGCCCGAGCAATCGCTAAACTCTCCGGCCGGACAAGCGCTGGTGGGCGATGCCGTCCGCGCCGTGCAACGTGTGGAAGTGGACGAGCGTTTCCGCATGAGCCTAGGCCGTAAGGCTTGGCTACCACTGGTGCCCGCATTGTTGGGACTCGCTGTGACCATGTTCTTCGATAATCAAATAGCCCAGAGCAATGTGACTCCGCCATCCACAGAACTAACCAAGCAGGCTCAGGAGAACTTGGCGAAGACTCGCAAGCGTCTCGAAGAGCGCCGCAAGAAAGCTGCCGAGGCGGGCCTCAAAGATGCTGAGGAACTCTTCCGTCAGTTAGAGAAAGAGTCAAAAGAACTGGAAGCTGCCGGCGAGAAGAAAGAAGGCCGCAAGAAGGCGATGGTGAAGCTCAACGATTTGGCGAAGCAGCTGGAGAAGCGTCAGGAGAAAGTCGGCGGCCAGAAGGAGATGCAAAAACAGCTCAATCAGATGAAGGACTTCAACAAAGGTCCTGCCGACAAGTTGGCCGACGCCATGAAGAAGGGCGATTGGAAAAAGGCGCAAGACGAACTCAAGAAGCTGGCTGAGAAAGTGAAGAATGGCAAGCTTGATGAGAATGCAAAAAAGCAGCTGCAGGAGCAGATGAAGCAAATGCAAGAGAGGCTGGCCAATGCGGCCGACGCCCAAAAGAAAGCCCAGGACCAACTCAAGCAACAGATCGAGCAGGCCAAACGTGAAGGCAACACCGCCGAGGCGGGCAAGATGCAGCAACAGCTCGACAAGATGCAGAAGCAAGCCCAGGCCAACCAGCAGATGCAAAAAATGGCCCAACAGATGGCCGAAGCCCAGAAAGCCATGGAAAAAGGCGACCAACAGGCCGCCGGCGAAGCCATGGACAAGATGATGGAGCAGATGGAACAAATGAAGGCCCAGATGGCCGAGGGCGAGTTGCTGGACGCCATGATGGACGACCTACAAATGGCCAAAGATGCACTTGGCTGCCAACAATGCCAAGGCGAGGGCTGCCAGGAATGTAACGGCGGAGGCGGCGAGGGCGGTGAGAACCCTCAAGATTCCCAGAACGCCAATGGCAAAGGCCCCGGTGGCGGCACGCGACCTGACACAAAGAACGACGTGAGGTTCCGCGACTCACGTGTGCGACAGAACGTGGGCAAGGGCGCTGCCGTCTTAGCTGGCGAAGCCGACGGCCCCAACATCCGCGGCGAGGTAGTCGAGCAGATGAAAGCGGAGATGAGCTCCCAAGGCAGCGAACCGGCCGACCCCATGGTCCTCGAGCAGCTGCCCAAGTCGCGCCGCGATCATGCGGAGGAGTATTTCAATACGCTACGCGAGGGGCGGTAGGATTGGTTTTGAACCGCCGAGGACACAAAGAGCGCTAGGTTCCAAGGACAATACGTGCTCGTGTTGTCGCCGTTGCTGTTAGCCAGGGATTGCACGGATGACACGGATTCGCTTTTTTGTCACCCGGACCGTTTGATGGTCTCCGTGCCGAGAATAGATCCGATTGACACTCTAACGATCTAGCCGGTTTGCCAACAAATTTCGCCGAAGGTGTTGCATACTATAGCCCAGGGTTGGACCGCAGTGAGCCTAAGCGAGCAAGGTACTACCCTGGGTAACGGCCGGACGCCAATTCATCGACCGAGCGGTTGATCGATTTCGAGAGCAGACACAAACGAGGTCGAAACCAACCGAGTTTCGACCTCGGCAAACTCTTCTCGCCCGCAACACCAACCGCTCGGTCGATGAATTTGGTCGTGATTGTAACCCAGGGTGGCGTTTTGCTCGCCTAGGCTCGCGGCAACTTACCCTGGGCTATGATATGCAACACCTTCGGCGTATCTTGATCGCAGAATTGCACCTATTGCTTCGCCCTTCCCCGTTTCGCGATCGTGCGGACCTACATATCTTGGCGCTCTTCGCGTCCTTGGCGGTTCAACATAAAACAACCCGCAACTTGCGTCGCGGGTTGTTGTGTCTCGTAAATTGTAACTCTCGGCAGATTAACGCTTCGAGAACTGCGTTCCGCGGCGAGCACCGTGGAGGCCCGGTTTCTTACGTTCTTTCATGCGGCTGTCGCGTGTCAGGAAGGTCTTCTCGCGAAGCTTCTCATCCAGATCGCTATCGTGCTTCACCAGGGCGCGGGCGATGCCTTGCATGCACGCACCGGCTTGGCCAGTGGTGCCGCCACCGTGGACGCGGATCAGCACGTCGACCGTGTCGCGGACTTCGCAGTGCAGCAGCGGAGCAAGCACAGCGTTGCGGTCTTGATCGACCTTGAAGAACTCGTCCAGCTCTTTCTTGTTGATCAAGATTTTGCCATCGCCTTGGCGAATGCGAACGCGAGCGACCGACGTCTTGCGACGGCCTGTGCCAAGGGCTTCTTCGATAGTGGCTGCCATGGGTTTTTCCTGCTAGAGTTTTCTAACTATATTCGGGTGGCATGGGCAGCTGCTGCCCTTGCTGTGTTGGGTTTTCTCTACTTCGCCGCCAAATCAGTCGGCTCGGGGTTCTGTGCTTGATGTTCGTGCGAAGTGCCAGCGTAAACCTTAAGCTTGCTGAGCATCGCACGGCCCATCTTGCTCTTGGGAAGCATGCGGCGAACGGCTTCGCGGAGGATCATCTCCGGCTTTTTCTCTAGGCGATCGCCGGCGGTGATTGTGCGTTGCTGTGGGTAGCCGGTGTACCAAGCGTACTTCTTTTGCTCCCACTTCTTGCCGGTAAATTTCACCTTTTCCGCGTTGATCACGACGACGTAGTCGCCCGTGTCGATGTGCGGCGTGTAGGTCGGGCGGTGCTTGCCCATGAGGATCACGGCGATCTCGCTCGCCAAACGGCCCACGATCTTGTCTTCCGCGTCGACCAGCAACCATTTGCGGTCAATCGTGCCGTTCTCAAAATCCCGCGGGCGGGCCATGTACGTTTTCATTGAATTGCTCAGTATCGGCTTGCTATCGAAATATGTTGCGAATCGACCAAAATAGCCAATTTCCCCCTGAGAGGCAACCGTGGCGAACAGGCAGAGTGCCAATTTCCTGCCCCTTTTGTGAGCCTTATGCCGGCTGGACTGCCATTTAGCCCCCTGAGCTTGCTTCGCGACCTGAGGTGCTGGAGATCGCAGAGCAAGCTCGCTCGCCAAAATGTGGTGGAAAGTGGCGAATTCGCACTACTCGTTCGACGGGCGATTCGCAGCTTCTTCAGCTTGTTCCTCTCGACGAATCCGTCGGGCTCGCATCCCCATCGCCAGCAGCCAAAGCCCCAAGAAAAACCCACTAGAGCCCAACATAACGGCCATGCGGCGCCAATCGTAGCTGGGGGTCTTGTTGTCGAGCCCCAGAAACGAGCCCAGCGCCAGCAGCAGGCACCACAGGGCGACGGCCCCGAAGGTAAGCCAGGTAAGCAAGCGGGCATTAGGGGAAGGTTGGCGCATAAGAGAGAAAATAGGACGTACAGAGGATCGTGAAATATTGCCGACGACTCACTAATATGAACCAGCCGTTGCCAATTACTCAAATTAACCGAAAAGCAGAGCCGCCGCCATGATCATTGGAGTTCCTCGGGAAGTCAAACAGGACGAGTACCGCGTGGCCATGCTGCCGGTGGGTGTCGAAGAGCTCGCCAATCGCGGGCATACCGTACTAGTGGAAGCGGGTGCCGGGTTGGGCTCTGGACTCGCCGATCACGACTATTTGCGAGCTGGTTGCGAGCTGGTTGCCACAGCCAAGGAAGTATTCGAGCGTGCCGAGCTGGTTGTCAAAGTCAAGGAACCGCAGGAGAGCGAGTGGCCGTTGCTGCGTGCAGGGCAAGCACTGTTCACGTACTTTCACTTCGCAGCCGATCGAAAACTGACCGAGGCCGTACTGACGAGCGACGTGACAGCCATTGCTTACGAAACCCTATCCGATGCAAAAGGGCAACTACCACTGCTCACGCCCATGAGCGAAGTCGCCGGGCGCATGAGCATTCAGGAAGGGGCGAAGTACTTAGAGCGTCCACAGATGGGTCGCGGCATTCTGCTTGGCGGCGTGCCGGGCGTGGCACCGGCCAATATCCTCATTCTCGGCGGTGGAGTCGTCGGAGCGAATGCGGCGAAGATCGCCGCCGGCTTCAACGCGAACGTCGCGATTCTCGATATCAATGTCGATCGGCTGCGCTACCTCGCCGATGTCATGCCACCGAATGTCGACTGCCTGTTTAGTGATCGTCACACGATAGCGGAACAGCTCGACCGTGCTGATCTGGTAGTGGGCGCTGTGTTGATCCCCGGGGCGAAAGCGCCGTGCCTGATTCGGAGAGAGCATCTGAAAACCATGAAGTCGGGTAGCGTGATCATCGACGTAGCAATCGATCAGGGAGGCTGCATCGAGACCAGTAAGCCCACTTCGCACAACGATCCTACCTACATCGTGGACGAAGTAGTTCATTACTGTGTCACGAACATGCCAGGAGCCGTCGGGCGCACGAGCACTTACGCCCTGTGCAACGTCACGCTTCCCTGGGTGATTCAACTCGCCCAGCGAGGCATTGAATCGGCCGCTAAGGAGTTGCCGCCACTCGCCAGAGCGATCAACATGCATGGCGGGAAAGTCACGAACGCGGCAGTGGCCGAGACGTTTGATTTGGAGCTTTCGGACCAATTCGGCAGGGGATAGTACCGACACTTTCTCCGTATTACGCTTCGCTTTCTCGTAATGTTGCAAGGGAGATGTGTCGGTGTGCGCAGCACAAGAGGTTACGGGCGTTGAGCACAAGGCAGTTCAGCCTCTTGCCGCAAGCGGTCCCGATCGTATGCTAAAAACGTTAACAACCTTTACGAGAAATGACAGATGATTAACCGGACGCTAGCGCGTTGCAGCTGATATTCGGAATCGTGTCCCCCTGACCAAAGGTCAAACATGCTTTGGACAACCCTAGTCGGCGGCTTGTTACTCACACTGCTTATTCTCGGGGCGGTTGTGTTCGCGGGTAGCAAGTCTGTCATTTCGATGGGCAACGTCTCTCTCACCGCGCTGCCGGACAATATCGCCAGTGGTTACTTCCTGCCACTGAAGTCGGGCGGCTTGATTGATCCGCTGCTTGTGAAATCGTTAGGATTCGAGCCAGTGGGCGCCTACGACATGGCGGGTGGACCTGCACCCACACTGATCGTCGCGTGGCGAAAGCCGGAGGAAGACACCTTCTTTTGCGTCTATCAAGTCGCCGACCAGAAGGTGACCGACTACATCACTCTCAGTCAGGACGGCATGTTGACCACGGGCTCTAACAAGGGCGGACAACTGCTACCGGTGAAAGAGGGACATTACATCCAAACTTTCGAGACGGTTGCGATTACTGAGTTATGGCGAAAGCACGAGGGCGCCTTGAAACTACTTGCCCAACGAGCAGCCTTCACGCCACGAACGCCCTCAGGAAAATTCCCTGACATCTTGGAACGCTCCGTCCGCGAGCAAGTCGCAGCTGTCAAGGAGCTACCCATGTGGCCTGCCTACATGCCGTACTGGTTTTTCGTGCGGCAGAATATGCGGCACGATAAGTCGATCAAGAAGTTGTATCCCGAGTTGTCGTAGGGTCCGCTGTGCGGACCAATATTTCGGTGGAAATCGAAACGAGGTCGTGCCCTTTCATTAACGAAAAACTTTACTGGTCCGCACAGAGGCCGTGAATTTTTCTCAACCGGGCCTGAGGTCCTAGTGCTCGGGGGTTCTTTCTTGAAAGGTTGGTTGTGTCGTTGTTAAACACCCCTGTTTGCTAAAGTTGCTTGGGATGCTGACGACCCGATGGCGTTGGCATCCTTGCCTGATCATCACAAGCTTACCCGGTCGCTTGCCGCCGTAAATCAAGTGTTCTCTGGAAGTTGTGCGCTAGTGCCTGCCATAAACAGATCGCTCTGGCTTTCAGCAACCCTCGAACCGGGAACTGACCCAGCCCCCGATTCCGACAGCCGGCGTTGGGGAACTCAGCAGTCGCACTGCGCTGCTGATAGATCTCTTTCGCTGTGGAAGTGCCCATCCGGGCACGCCACCGCTTGACCTCTTCGCTATCGCCTTTCACTGGAGCAAACGGGTCGATCCCCTGGGACTCCTTACGTGTTTGCTCCATGATCGGCAGATACGCTTCGACCCCCACCTGCTCAAGGGCAGTAACGTCTTCCAGCTTCACGAAGCCCCCATCGGCCAGGTACTGCTCGGGAGCCTGCTGGTAGCGCCGCTCAAGTTGATCAATCATCGGCTTCATCTGACCGCCGTCAGTCCCCGCATTGACCACCTCCACACCAGCAATCACCAGCGTATCGGTCGTCGTCGCAAACTGCACGTTATAGGCCGGACGAAAGCCCCCATCGGCCATCTTCATCTTGCGTGCTTCGGGGTCGGTGGTCGAAGCGCGTGCTTCGCTACCAGAACCCTTCTTACGACGCTCCATTTTCGGAACGAGCGTTTCACGCTCTTCTAAAGCCGCTTCAATACGCTCCTGCCGCTCACGAGCCGCACGCACCCGTGCTGCCTGTTCACGACGGTTCTCAACCCCGACATCTTCTTCGCTCTCCCTCTGAAGTGTTTCCAGATGTTGCTCCGCCTGGGCGAGGCATTCATCGAGGGTGGGCTTCCTGCGGAAGGAACTCGAACTGGCCGATGCGCGAACACGCATCCCGTCTTGGGCCAGGCTGTTGAGTTCAATGAGTCCCTGGTGCAGCAGCGTGGCCACGCTTTGAGTGAGCAGGTCGTCGAGAAACTCATGGTGTTGGGTGCGAAAGTCGCTCAGCGTATGGTAATTCACGCTCACTTCGCCACAGATCCACAGGTAAGCCCAGGGCGATTCAAAGTTTCATGATACCCAGCTTGGCGAATAGCTTATCGACTCGGTAAGCGTTTTCTCTGATAGCACCGATGAGGCTGGGGACTTTGGCTAAACGGAGCAGATTGATAGCCGCATTGCGGAAGCAGGCTAAGTTTTGGCTTCCACGGTGATGACGGACCCCACAACGGTCTTCTTGCCAGAGGACATCACGAACCCAGTGCAAACGGTTTTCAATGCCCCAATGGCTACGCCAGATCTCAAGCAGCTTCTCCGCATCGGCACGCTGCGGAGAGAGACTGGTGATGGCATACTGGACCTCGGTGATCGTCTCGTTGTTGCGACGACTCGTACGCTCTAAGCGAATCACCTGCCGAAGTCCGGGCCAGCGAGAGAGGTGCGGAACGATCCGCGTGCTGGCCTGAAGATGCCGCGTGATAACGCGACCATGCTCTTTGGTGTGCGTCCGGACCTCGGTTTGGAACGCCTCTTTTTTATGCTGACTGGCGGGGGGAAAAGGCCGGTAAGAAATCACCGGCGATGTCTTCTTCTAAGTTTCCCTGATTGCCTTTTACGACAATCAGGAAGTCACCGCCCGAATCGGTAATGGTCCTACAAATCTCGGTCTGTGCGAACATCGCGTCTCCGGTCACCACACGTCCTTCCAAGACAAGCGTCTGGAGAATTTCGGGGGCGGTCTTAATCTCGTTCGTCTTTCCCGAGACAGGCATTTGGCTGAGTACGCAGCCGGTCTGCTGATCAAACAGGCTCAAGAGATGGACCGACTTGCCGTACCGATCCAGGGTCTTACAAAGCGTCTTTCCATCAATGGCTAGGCAGGCCATTGCTTGGGGGTCGACTTCTGCGTGAGGAGTGATCCAAGCACGCAAGGCTTGTTCGAGTTGCTCCGGGTCCATCATGTTCAGTAAGTAACGAAACGCGCCTTCTTTGGGCGGCGTGCGAAAGTACCCCAGCAGATACCAAACGCTCTTCTCTTGAGCGTGAATCCACTGGGCAATGGCTTCATAGCCTCGCGCACCGCACAATACGGCACAGGCAACGGTGGCCAGCATGGCCTGCAATGAGTGGCGCCTTCCTTTAGCCCCACGCGGGTCGGGAATCTGCTGCAAGTGAGCTAGCAGACTCTCCGCGTGAGCGGCATTCACAGTAAAACCTCCTGAAATTAAGGACGAAACGTTAGTTGCTCTAAAACACGTACGCAACCTGATCTGCACAGGTTCATTCTTTGCGTAGTCCTGCAGGTAAGCCAAGTGTTCTTGGCAGAGCTTAGCGAGTCGACGAGCGGAGGTGACTCCCTCGACGGTGGCGAAGAGCCACAATGAGAGGAGTATTTTGGGATCGATCGGATTGCGACCAGCATTCCCATCCACCGCCTTAATCTTCTGATACAAGAGCGTCAGGTCGAGTCCTTCCACGTAGGCCCAAATCAGTCGCGCTGCGTGATCTTCAGCAAGCAATTGATCGAGTGCGAGCGGGCGAAACTCGATCTGTCGTCGCTCAGCACGCTGAAAACGGGCCGTGCCGGTCTGTGTGGTACGTTCCATCAAGAACCTCCATCGCAAAGCATGTTAGAATCAAAGCAGTCACCGATTCTAAATTCTTAGCTGCCGAGTAGGTAGCTGAATAATTCACAAGCTCACAGCGGACCCTACATCCTATGAACCGAGATTGCCCACCAACATTGCAGTGGATCGGCGAAACGGACGGCCACCTGCGTCTGATCGATCAAACTCGTTTGCCTACGGAGTTGGTCGAGATCGACTGCCACACGGTTGAGGACGTTTGGCAAGCCATCAAGCGACTGAGCGTACGCGGCGCCCCGGCCATTGGCGTGGCGGCGGCTTACGGTGTGTGCCTCGCAACACAGGCTGGTGGTACGATTGCAGAAGTTCGCAAGGCGTGCGACTATCTTGCTACAAGCCGGCCCACTGCGGTCAATCTATTCTGGGCGCTCGATCGCATGCGTTCCGTTGTAGAGCAAGATCCCAGCGGCGAGGCACTGCTTAACGAGGCACGAGCGATTCACGAAGAAGATGCCGCCATGT
Organism: Adhaeretor mobilis; assembly: GCF_007741515.1. Lineage (GTDB taxonomy): Bacteria > Planctomycetota > Planctomycetia > Pirellulales > Lacipirellulaceae > Adhaeretor > Adhaeretor mobilis. The sequence continues at coordinate 903,980 of NZ_CP036263.1, read as the reverse complement.
GCGCTGCCATAGGCAAGCACGGCGCCGACATACTCGTGCCGTTGTTTGAGAAAGCAACTAGCGAAAGCATCGGCATTCTTACGCACTGCAACGCAGGCGCACTCGCCACCGGGGGCGAAGGCACGGCGCTGTCGGTCATTTTTGAGCTGGCTCGCAGAGATTTGCCCGTGCATGTCTGGGTCGATGAGACCCGCCCCTTGCTGCAAGGTAGTCGCCTGACGGCGTGGGAACTCACTCAACGAGGCATTCCCTGCACGCTTATCTGCGACAACATGGCCGCAACGGTTATGAAAGAAGGCCGTGTGCAGGCAGTTGTCACCGGTGCCGATCGAATCGCAGCCAACGGCGACGCCGCCAACAAGATCGGTACCTACGGCGCGGCCACGCTCGCCCGGGCCCATGATATCCCCTTCTACATCGCCGCGCCCACGAGCACGATCGACCCTGCACTTGCTACGGGGGAAGAGATCCCCATTGAGGAACGCGACGCGGAAGAAGTCACCAACGGCTTTGGCAGCGTCACGGCTCCGGAAGGTGTCTCGGTTTACAATCCTGCGTTTGATGTGACCCCAGCGGAACTGATCGCAGGGTGGATTACTGAGGAGAGGGCGATGGATGAGTTTAATTTGAGTTAGCCCGCGTTGCTTCTGAAGCGGGCCGCTGCCGTGCAATTCTGAACGCGTATAATTCTTTGTAGCGGCATCGGGACGATGCGGGCTAACAACAATGAATCAGTACCGCGCTATTCAAGGAGTGAGCGATCATGACTCTTCAAGCCGAAAACCTTTCCATTGGCCAGTATCTCATCCAGCGACTTCAGGACTACGGCATTGCCGATGTGTTTGGCATTCCTGGTGACTACGTTCTCTCATTCTACACGATGCTGGAGGAAAGCCCGCTCAACACAGTGGGTTGCACGCGGGAAGATTGTGCAGGATTCGCGGCAGATGCCTATGCTCGCGTCAACGGTATGGGTGCACTGTGCGTAACTTATTGTGTGGGCGGCTTGAGTGTTTGCAATTCGATCGCCGGTGCCTACGCGGAAAAGTCACCCGTGGTGATGATTACCGGCTCGCCCGGGCTGCGTGAGCGGGTGCACAATCCGCTGCTGCATCACATGGTGCGCGATTTTCGCACGCAGTACGATGTGTTTGAAAAACTGTGCGTGGCAGGGGCTGAGCTGGACGATTCACAGACGGCTTTCCGCGAGATCGATCGCGTTCTTGCCGCCTGCCAACGATTCAAGCGGCCCGTTTACTTGGAAATCCCCCGCGACATGGTCCACGTGGTGCCCGGCACCCCCGCACCAGCGCCGCAGCCCGAGCCGCGTAGCGATCCGCAAGTCTTGGCCGAGGCGGTGAGCGAAGCGGCTGCCCGAATTGAAGCTGCTAAGCAGCCGGTGCTTTTGGTGGGCGTCGAGGTCCATCGCTTTGGCTTGCAGGACGAAGTGTTGCATCTAGCCGAGAAAGCAAACATCCCGATGGCGGCCACGATGCTCGGTAAGGGTGTGGTGGCCGAGACGCATCCGCTGTACATGGGATTATACGAAGGTGCGCTCGGGCGTGAGGAGGTCACCAAGTACGTCGAAGCGAGTGATTGCGTCGTCATGCTGGGCACCTTCATGACGGATATCAACCTAGGCATCTACACGGCAGAGTTGAATATCGGCGACTGCATTTATGCTACGAGCGAGCAGTTGCGAATAAGACATCACCATTTTCACGAGATTCGTCTCCAAGACTTCATCGGCGAGCTGTCCAAGCGTGATCTCAAAAGCTCGCACCCGAGGCGGGCTCCCACGGAATGGGAGCCAGAGTCGTTCGAGCTGCAGCCCGCCGCGCCGATTACGGTTTCAAGGATGATTCGCCGACTTGACGAGCAACTGGCCGAGCCTTCTGAGAATGACACGATCGTGATTGCCGATATCGGCGACGCACTGTTCGCGTCTACGGAGCTGACGACCCACGGGCGTTCCGAGTTCCTGAGCCCCGCCTACTACACGTCGATGGGCTTTGCCGTGCCCGCATCGCTGGGTGTGCAAATCGCTCAGCCAGAGGCACGCGTTGTGGCGATTGTGGGGGACGGGGCGTTTCAAATGACCGGCATGGAGCTTTCTAGCTTGGTGCGCGGCGGACTACCAGTGATCGTCATCGTTCTCGACAATGGTGGCTATGGAACCGAACGCTTGCTACACCCTGGCGATTACGAATTCAACGATGTTCACAGCTGGCAGCACCACAAGCTGCCGGAGGTGCTAGGTGGTGGGCATGGTTACGATATACGAACCGAAGGAGAATTCGACCAAGCGCTGACGACAGCATGGGCCGAGCGATCTCAGCCAAGCATTCTGCAGGTGCGACTCGCGGAAGAAGATTGCAGCGCTTCGCTCGAACGACTTGCCGAAATGATGAGCAAGACTGTGATTACCGGTAAAGAAACCAGCAGCTAACAATGGATGGCTGGTAGTACCCAAGAAGATAGAGGAGGGCGGACGCAAGCGGCACCTATCCGCCTTCCCCCTTCCGCCTTCCGCCCTCCGCCTTGGTTCATGGTACGCCTCGCTCCACTCGACCTACCCTACTTTTGCGACAGTCCCTACCTTGCTCAGCGTCGATCCGTAGCTGACTCTTCGACTTGTTCATTGTGTTGCTGGATCGTGGCGGTAATTTCTTCATCCGCAAAACCATCTTCCGCCAAGTCCATTGGATCCCACGAACCTTCGTTCCAAAGATAAGCAGCCGTTACCGGATTTTTTAGTGTCGCGTGATGCGTAGCAGGATCGGCAAGGTACTCCAAGAGTGCATTGTGAAACCCAACGCGCAGGGTGCGCATTTCGGGAGTGTCCCAAGGATTTTTCCGCGGGTCCGCACTGCCTTCCCAGGGCGTAGCCGCCGCGTCGCTTGGCGTCTTCGCGACCGGTGAATCTGCTCCACCACCCCCCAAGGCGATCTCGCTGAAGTGCAGCTCTAAACTCTCAGGGAACTCTACTTGGTGCTCCGCCAGTTCGGCAAGAAATCCTTCCGCAGAGATTGCGAAGTGCTCCGGGCGTGCCGGCAACTTGAACGGACGGTAGTGCGACAGCCCTAAGAAGTCGCACTGGTCGATCACCCGCTGAACGGCTGGGCCACTCTCAGCAGTGGCTTTTGCTTCGCCTGCCACCTCACTGAAATTGAGCGAGATTCCCCAACGAATGCCAGTGAGTCGTGGGTCGGTGCGAAGCTGCTTGAGAATCGCCGCGTAGGAATCCGGGTAGATAAACAAGCTCCGCCCCATCTCGCCACTCAACGCAAAGTAGACTTCCTGTTCGCCATAGCCAGAACCGTTTAGTGCGCTGGCAATCGATTGGAGCATCGCCTGATCGTAACTCTGGCCCTGATAGAACTGCAGCGGATCGAAATCGAAGTGGTTTCGCCACTCGTAGATTTCCCCAGCGGCATCCAGATGAGGCAGGATGCTCAGTCGCAAATCAAGCCGCTTTGCTTCTCGGCAAGTGGCAAGCAACTCTCTCCGAAAAGCAGTCAATGAGAAGTTGGTCAAAGGCCGGTACTTGCCATGTCTTACTCGCCCGTAGCTGAGGACACGTCCCTCGTTATCGATCTCACAGCGCAGGGTGACGACCAGATTCACCTGCTCGAACCCTAATTGAGCCGCCTTCTGCAGCTGCTCGATGCCGCTGCGGTGATGTTCTTTATAGAAAAGCAGAATAGAGGGGCATAGGGGGACGCCTTGCGCACAACAATACGAGGGAATCAGCGAAACGAGCAGGAGGAGCAAGCGCAGAAGGGCCATGCATAAGGATAGCTTACTCAGAAGCGTCGGGAGCTCATGACGATCCCTTAGCCCGCGAGCTACGACTCGCGCGGTGGAGCGAGTACAAGGTTTCCGCGCGAGACGTAGCTCGCGGGCTAAGAGTCGAGTCTTCGAGGAACATTACACGTCGTAATACAAGCAGAACTCATACGGATGAGGTCTTAGGGCCAATGCATCGACCTCGTTCTCTTTCTTGTACGAAATCCATGTATTGATCACGTCCTGCGTGAAGACGTCGCCGCGCAGGAGGAACTCGTGGTCGCGTGAGAGTGCCTCAAGTGCCTCGGACAGACTTGCTGGCGTTTTGGGCACGTTGGCTAGCTCTTCGGGTTCGAGATCGTAGATATCTTTGTCGAGCGGATCGCCGGGGTGAATTTTATTCTGAATTCCATCCAAGGCGGCCATCATCAGAGCGCTGAAGGCTAAATAGGGGTTGCTGCTGGGATCGGGGCAACGGAACTCGATGCGCTTTGATTTGGGATTGGGACTATACATGGGAATCCGACAGGCGGCTGAGCGATTTCGCTGCGAGTACGCCAAGTTGACCGGCGCTTCGTAGCCCGGCACCAAGCGTTTGTAGCTATTCGTCGTCGGGTTGGTGAACGCCAACAAGGCTGGAGCGTGCTTCAGAATGCCTCCGATGGCGTAGAGGGCTTCCTCGCTCAAGCTGGCGTAGCTGTTGCCGGCGAATAACGGGTGATCCCCATTCCAGAACGAAATATGCGTATGCATGCCAGAGCCGTTGTCGCCATAGATTGGCTTGGGCATGAAGGTGACGGTCTTTTCGTGCTTGTACGCAACGTTCTTCACGATGTACTTGTAGAGACACATGTCGTCGGCCATGGAAACAAGATCGCCGTACTTCAGGTCAATCTCTGCCTGCCCGCCCGTAGCGACCTCGTGATGTTGGCATTCGACATCCAGTCCGCAATCGATCATCGTCTGCATCATCTCGTTGCGCAGATCCTGCAACTGATCGGCCGGCGGGCAAGGAGAGTAGCCCTCCTTAAGTCGCAATTGACTGCCCAAATTCGGCTTACCCATAAACGTCATGTCTTGGCCGCGATTCCACACTCCTTCGATGCTATCGAGATGGTAGTGCCCGCTGTTGGCGGTTTGGTCGTAGCGCACTTCGTCGAAGATAAAGAACTCTGCTTCCGGTCCGATCAAACAGCGATCTGCGATGCCGGTACTCTTGAGATAGTTCGACGCTTTTCGGGCGATATTCCTCGGGTCGCGTGTGTAATCTTCTCGAGTGATCGGATCTTGCACGTTGCAAATCATCGAGAGTGTGGGTAGCTCAGGAAACGGGTCGAGCTTGGCGGTGTCGCTCTGGGGCACCAGCAGCATGTCGCTCTCATTGATTGCCTGCCAGCCGCGGATACTCGAGCCGTCGAAGCCAAGTCCGTCCTCGAATACGTCGTCGTCAAGCTTGGAAACAGGAATCGTGAAGTGCTGCCACAAACCGGGAAGATCGGTGAAGCGCAGGTCGATTGCCTTCACGTCTTTTTCACGGCAGAGGGCGAGCACATCTTGAGGGGAGATCATGGTGGCTTTCTAGGCGAATGATTGGGGGCCGCGAAACCGCAAGCGTCACGGCAAACAGACACAGCACACATGCAAATTCTTCGACATGCCGCGGCGCTTGCGGTCTCGCCGTGTATCTCTAACTAAGCTTAAAAAAACAAACCCCGCTTTGCTACTGGTAGCAAAGCGGGGTTGCGTAGATCAAAGCTTATTTCGAGCTGCCACGAGGAACGCCCGGCATTAAGACCTCAAAGCGCCCAGAATCTTGGAGGTGACCTTGTAGGGGTCGGCATTCGACGCGGGGCGTCGATCTTCCAAGTAACCCTTCCAGTCGTTCTGGACGGTACCGATTGGGATACGAATCGAAGCGCCACGATCGCTCACGCCGAAGCTGAACTTTTCGATCGATTGCGTTTCGTGAAGCCCAGTCAGGCGTTGGTCGTTCTCCGAACCGTAGGAAGCGATGTGCTCGTCGTGACGGCCGCGGAACTTCTCGCAAATGCCCTTGATGAACTCCTCGCCACCCTTCTCGCGAATGTCAGTAGTCGAGAAATTGCAGTGCATGCCGCTACCATTCCAGTCGCCTTTGACTGGCTTGGGATGCAGCTCGATCACCACGCCGTACTTCTCGGCTGTGCGATGCAGTAGGAAGCGGCTCAGCCAGACATCGTCGCAGGCGCTCTTGGCACCTTTGCCGAACAGCTGATACTCCCACTGACCCTTCATAACTTCGGCATTGATGCCGGTCACTGAAAGGCCCGCGTCGAGGCAAGCATCCAAATGCTCTTCGACAAGATCACGCCCGACACAATTTTTGTAACCGACCGAGCAGTAGTACGGACCTTGTGGTCCGGGGTAGCCATCTCTGGGGAAGCCCAGCGGTGCACCATCTTTCATGATGGTGTACTCTTGCTCGAAGCCGAGCCACAGATCAGGATCGTCCTCGAACGAGCCACGAATATTCGAGGGATGCACCGAGCCATCAGCAGCCAGCACTTCGCACAAAACGAGCGAAGCATTCTTGCGTTGGGGGTCGGCAATGAGCTTAACCGGTTTGAGTAAGCAGTCACTCGAACTGCCCTCCGCCTGCTCGGTGCTGCTGCCATCGAACGACCAGCCGGGGCAGTCGTCGGGCGACTTGGGTTCGCTATCAACGACCTTCGTCTTGCTGCGCAAATTCGCTTCGGGGGTGTAACCATCCAGCCAAATGTATTCAAGCTTGTAACTCATCTGAATTCTACTCCTACGTAAAACCTGCTTCGTGAACTAAACGCTAAGTGAACTAAACACTGTGTGAGTACCGCCCTGCTTTGCCTGGAAGGGTTTGACGCTTTGCGGTGCCCCTTGAGTTCTCAGAGACCATCCCCAGAGACCAAGCGACCGCAAAAGACCAAGCCCATATCGTAGGCAGTGAAACGGCCCGCGACTAGATGCCAGACAGCCTGTTTTGACGAAAATCCGCTCCCTGAGCAGCTCTGCCAAGCTTACCCGTTCATACCACCGAACCTGTATCGTATGATAGAATCTGCCAATAACCTGCCGTCCCGCCACAGTGCGTGCAACGCAGTATTACTGATTTTCTAGATAGATCCGTCCCCGGTTGCTTCCCCAGCGATGAGCCTCACACCTTCCAACCCCTCGCCGCGGCGGATGAAATTCATCCCGACTAAGAGCACATTTCAGCTGCATGAGCAGATGGGAATCGGCACAGTGGGAGCCGTGTTTCGGGCCACCAGTCCCGACTTCGAGGAGCCGGTTGCGGTGAAGCTCCTGCATCCGAACATCGCGCACGATCCGAATATCGTCGATCGATTTCAGCGCGAAATCGTAATCATGCAGAAGCTCAACCATCCGCACATCGTCCGCCACTACGGCGGGGGCATCCTTGATGGGCAGTATTTTTATGCAATGCAATTGCTGGAGCACGGCTCGCTGAAAGACCGACTCACTCAGCACGGTCCGCTACCTTGGCCCCAAGCGGCAGCCTACGCGTCGCAAATTGCCTCGGCATTGCAACATGCGCACAACCACGGCATCATCCATCGCGACTTGAAGCCAAGCAACCTGTTCTTCGACGACTCGGGGGACGTCGTGCTGGGAGATTTTGGTATCGCGCGCGATACGCACGAGACAGACATCACCGCCGACGGCATTACGGTAGGCACTTATGCATACATGTCGCCGGAACAAATCACCGCCGATGGCGAGATCACTGCGCAAGCAGACTTGTATTCACTAGGCTGCGTGCTTTACGAAATGCTCGCAGGTAGACCTCCTTATACGGGCGCGAACTTTGCACAGATTTGGGACCAGCATCTCCATAAACAACCTAAGCCATTGGCCGAGTACGGCGTCGATTGTCCCGACTGGCTGGAAGAGCTCATCATGAATTTGCTAGCGAAGGACGCGCAGGACCGCCCCTTCAATGCAAGAAGTGTGCAGGGCCTAATCCGCGATCGCTTGGAAGACAAGTTCGGTGAGGAGTCCCGTGAGCTAACGCACGATCTGCCACCTCTGGAGGTAGATTCGTCAGGCAACCGAACTCTGCGAATGCTGGTCGTCTTCGGCGTGCTGGCGGCGTTGATTACCTGGGCGGTGATCAGTGGCGGTTAGGGTCGGCTGCGCGGACCTGGGGGCGGCAGCTTGTCCGGGGAGCGATGCAGCCTCTTCAAGTGGTCCGCACAGAGGACCCTACTTCCGACGTGCCAACAGCGCCAAGAACGCTGGTACTAAGATCGTCCTCACGACGAACGTGTCCAGAACAATTCCCAGCGAGAGCGCAGCTCCCAGTTCAATCATCCCGCGCAGGCTGCCGGTCATCATGGAGACGAACGTGCCTGCCATGATCAAGCCGCAGCTCGTGATGATGCTGCCGGTTTGCACCACGGCTTTGCGTAGTCCGGCGATGGGGCCCAGACGGCGTTGCTCTTCAAAAACGCGGGTCACTAGGTAGATATTGTAGTCCTGACCGACTGCGGTGAGGATGACGAACAGGAACACGGGCACTTTCCAATTCACGCCCGCCCAGGCGACTTCTCCGGTCAATAGAGTGCCAGCAGCATAGCCGTCGAAGCTTTGGAAAATGAGACTGATGAGTCCCAAGGTGACCAAGTAGCTAACCACGACTGTGAAAATTAGGTAGCAACACACCAGCGGGCGGCGCAGTAGCAATAGCAAGACAAGGAATACAGCCCCGGCGACGAGCACTTCGATTCGACGTCGATCCGACTGGGTGATATTCTCCAAGTCGCGAATGCCTGCCGTGGGGCCCGAGAGCTCGAAGGTAGCGCCGTACCAGTCGGACTCTTTGTCTACCTTCATTTGATTGAGCGTTTCCAAAATACGATCGCACGTCGCTACCGCTTCAGCAGAAAAAGGTTCGTGGTCGAGCACCAATCTCAAACGCGTGACTTCTCCTGCCAGTGGTGACGAGGTAGAGACGAATGCTGCCTTGGTTTGCGGATTGGACTTCGCTGCGAGTGCCGCAAGTCCTTCTACCGAGCCCAGTCGCACGGTACCGGGTGGATCGCCGGTCGGTTGATCGAGACTTCGCACTTTGGCGACGCCCGGGAGATCAGTCAACGGCTTGACTAGTCGCGCGATGGCGATGCGACCTTCGGCGGTATCTAATTCTGCATCGGGTGAAAAGGCAAGCACCGTCAGCGGGCCCAACTCACCCGGAGGGAAGTGGCGTTGGAGCAGACGCGTGCCCTGACGGCTTATTCGGCCGGAGGGGAGTTCGCTATATAGGTCGTAGGAAACCGGCGTCGACCAACCGTGCCAAGCGAGTGGCAAGGCAACGAGCAGACTTGCCGCAAGCACCACGCCGGGTCGTCGGGTAACTCGCTGTGCGATCTCATTCCACCACGGCGACGCGGCGCGCCTTTGCTCCGAAGAAACGGCATCGGGGGTCTTTGCAGCGCCATTGCTCCGAGGCGCAGCCAACGGCGTCGAGAGCAAGGCGGGGGCTAGCGTCAGACACACGACGAGTGTCACAAGCAGACTCACCGCAATGGCAGGGCCGCTGTAGGCGAATTTCCCAAACTCTGCGAAGCCCATCATGGTGAGGCCCACGACAGTCGTCAGTGCGCTGGCCGCCAGTGCCAGCCCGACACGATCTAGAGACTGAGCGACTGCCTCACCCTGAGATTCCACACGGTGGGAATCGGTGTCGAGCAATTCCCTGAAGCGGGCAATTAGGAATAAGCAGTAGTCAGTCCCCGCTCCAAAGAGTAGTACAATGACAAAGATTTTCGTCGTGGTGAACACACGGATCGTCGGCCAGAGGTCTGGATGGTTTTGACTGAACTCAGCCATCAGAGCGAGCAGATCGAGTGATACCGAAGCTGACAAGGTGATCACAAGTAGCGGAATCACAACCAATCGGGGCGATCGGTAAATCAACATGAGCGCCGTAAACACCAGCAACAAAGTTGTGAGGTGGGTACTACGCAAGCTCTCCGAGGCGGCAGAAAGCATGTCGCCACCGATAGCGGCTGAACCGGAGATTCCCATGGCCAGACCGGCAGGTGCTTGCGGCTGGAATTGCAAAAGAGTTTGCTCCACGACCTCCAACACACGGATATTGTCGGTAGCCATGAAGTCGTTCGTAAGCTGCACAACCACTCTTTGGGCGGAGCCCGACTCGTTCTTCAGCATGGGGCCAATGACGGGGGTTCTCTCCGTCCAGACACTGAGGTCCGGACCCTCGTCGCTGCGCGGAGTACTGAACGGCAAATCGGTTCGTTCGCTGAGCGTTTTGGCCATCGCCAGAATGAACTGCCGATCTTGCTGGATCAGCGGAACCCCTTCGCGAGCGAATACCAGCACGATGGAGCTAAGAGCGCGATCCTCAGGGAAGGCTAAGCGGTTGAGTCGAGCGGCCCTTGCACTGGTGGTGTCGGCAGGGAGTTGTTCAAGGTCGCCATCGGTTGCCACGCTCGTCCAACTGGGAGCGGTGAGCTTCAGTCCACCAGCCAGCACAAGCCAGGCGATGATGACTGCGTAGCGATGGGAATTCAGAAACTGGCCGACACGGTAGAGCACACCTCTGATCGTACTCACTCGCCAGCCAAAACGACAGCGGGGGAACACGTGATTACGTTCATCACGGCCCGTCGAGAACTTGTACCGACTAGAGCAGTTCTCAGATCGGTGATGCAGTTCCAGAGTCCGGGAGGATTGGAATGTCGACTTTGCAGTTCGCCTGAGTGCCAGGGTCGCAGAGTCCGGGCGAGGCGTCCGGGCGAGGCGTAGCTCGCCGGCTACTCAACGAATTGAGTCGCACCAGCGAACTCGAAAACGATCTAGCTGCGAGACCTGCCCTGCAAACAAAAACGAGGCGCCACGCAGTACGCGACGCCTCGTTAGGATGCTTTTCTCGACTCGGTTGCCTTAGTAGTCGGCATCCGAAGGTTGAGGTTGGTCCTTTTCTTGCACACCATTGAACTGCAGGTCAGACTTCTTGGAATTCGAGGTCATGAGTTGTGCGTAAACGAAAGGCTCGATTTGGTCAGTAATAAATCGTAGCGAACCACCACAGAAGGCAGCATTTACACCACCGGGATGATTGCTTGACGGGAAGCCATCGTTGACCACCATATCGCCCATCGAGATATCATCATTTCCAAAATGATCCGCAGCATTTCCTTTCTGGCCATTTATTCGCCGGGCTCTGTCGTCCAGCTTGTCATTTGGAGTACTACCAGGCGCTTGTGCAACCACGACTGGTTGTTCCCAGCAAATTCCGAAGTGGAACTTCCTGTCGGGAGCATTGCTCGTGTAGTCGTCGACAGACCGATATCCCCAGAAGACAGCATTCAGGTTTTCAGAGAGCATGATCGTGCCGGTCAGTCCATCACCCTTGGCCTGGATGTAAGCCGGTGTCATCGTAATCTTCGCATCAGGACCTGGCGTATCACGAATATCTGCGGGGCCAGGAACTCCAGTTGAATTTCCATTTCCATCTTCGACACGAGTTAGATCGAAGAATACACCATTGGCTGCGTTCTCCGTTACATTTCCCGATTCAGACGTAGGATCGCGCTGAATAAAACCAGCGTTGGCTGAATAAGAGAGAATTGGCGCACCGAGGATCTCTGCGGGATCGCTCGGGCAAGACAAGATTTCGATGTTTGAGTAGGCATTCGTCAGGTTGGGTGGGGATCCAAAGCCTTGATTCCATCTATCCCAGAGTGCAGTTTGTTCAATGTGTGGAAAAGTCATCACTACCCAACTGGCACGTGTCTGATTTGCAATGCCTGCACCCGCGATGCCAAGCTTATTAATGTAACCAGGATAGTCACCCGTCGAAGATTCACGCAGCGAGATGCCCTTCTGCAACTGCCCCATACGATTCTTACACGTGTTATTCCGTGCTGCTTCGCGAGCCGCTTGTACGGCTGGCAAAAGCAAACCAACGAGCGTGCCGATGATGGCGATTACCACCAGCAGTTCGACGAGCGTGAAGCCTACATGGCGGTGATGGTGGATGCGGGAGTGTCGCTTCGCAGTGTTTGGAATCATGGAGGGTCTCCTCTGTTCGTTCTAAACTCAAGACAAGTGGGGGGAGCAGCCAGTAGTGGAACCTCGGCAAGCGTTTGCCTCTAAGAAACGCTCACCGTGGGTGATACTACTAACCTGGACAAAACGAGGCGCAGTCCGCAGATGCTTCGAAGACAATAAAACCAAATATAGCGTAGGGTGTCTACGAAAAGGCCTCATCCTGAATTGTCGCAGGAAATGGCCAGTTTGTCCAGAAACGCTTATTTACCCGATATTCTTCTCCAAATGTAATATAGAGACTCTAGCCGTAGTGCTATGCACAGCCGGTCCTGGGCCGGTTGAAATCGGCTGCCCCAGTGCGGTATCCTGTGCGGCTCGTCCCGATTCGGAAAATTGACGATTCGGGCCGACACTTAGCAATGTACTAGAAAACTGTGGCTTGGCCACCGCGCGACGTGTTCCAAATCGCGTTGCGGAAATCATTCGTGCAAGGCTCAACACAACTGCCCACCGCACGACCCCCACTTTGGAGTAACAAAACCATGAGCATGTTCATCGGAGAAGCACTCACCGGCGACGGCAATGAAATCGCACATATCGATCTGATGATCGGTAGCAAAGAGGGCCCCGTCGGCACCGCCTTTGCAAATGCTCTGGCTCGCCAGAGTGACGGGCATTCGAATTTGCTGGCCGTGCTGGAACCCAATCTAGCGGTCAAGCCGGCGACCGTCATGATCACCAAGGTCACTATCAAGGGCATGCGCCAAGCGGTGCAGATGTTTGGCCCCGCCCAAGCAGCTGTCGCGAAGGCCGTTGCCGATAGCGTCGCCGACGGCGTGATCGACAAGGGACAAGCCGAAGACCTCGTTTGTGTGTGCGGTGTGTTCATTCACCCCGAAGCAGCCGACGACAAGAAGATTTACGATTACAACTACGAAGCGACCAAAATGGCCATTAAGAATGCCATGGAGGGAAGCCCTTCAGCTGACGAGATGATCGAAGGTAAGGAATCAGCCGCCCATCCTTATCGCGGCTTCTAAGCGTGAGGATCACGATTGCAGAGATGCCGTAGTCACGAAGAATCAAGCCACGCGTCGGCAACGGCGCGTGGTTTTTTCTGTAGGGTCCGCTGTGAGCTTGTGAATTATTCAGCTACCTACTCGGCAGCTAAGAATTTAGAATCGGTGACTGCTTTGATTCTAACATGCTTTGCGATGGAGGTTCTTGATGGAACGTACCACACAGACCGGCACGGCCCGTTTTCAGCGTGCTGAGCGACGACAGATCGAGTTTCGCCCGCTCGCACTCGATCACTTGCTTGCTGAAGATCACGCAGCGCGACTGATTTGGGCCTACGTGGAAGGACTCGACCTGACGCTCTTGTATCAGAAGATTAAGGCGGTGGATGGGAATGCTGGTCGCAATCCGATCGATCCAAAGATTCTCCTCTCGTTGTGGCTCTTCGCCACCGTCGAGGGAGTCACCTCCGCTCGTCGACTCGCTAAGCTCTGCCAAGAACACTTGGCTTACCTGTGGATCTGTGGCGAAGTGAGCGTGAATTACCATACGCTGAGCGACTTTCGCACCCAACACCATGAGTTTCTCGACGACCTGCTCACTCAAAGCGTGGCCACGCTGCTGCACCAGGGACTCATTGAACTCAACAGCCTGGCCCAAGACGGGATGCGTGTTCGCGCATCGGCCAGTTCGAGTTCCTTCCGCAGGAAGCCCACCCTCGATGAATGCCTCGCCCAGGCGGAGCAACATCTGGAAACACTTCAGAGGGAGAGCGAAGAAGATGTCGGGGTTGAGAACCGTCGTGAACAGGCAGCACGGGTGCGTGCGGCTCGTGAGCGGCAGGAGCGTATTGAAGCGGCTTTAGAAGAGCGTGAAACGCTCGTTCCGAAAATGGAGCGTCGTAAGAAGGGTTCTGGTAGCGAAGCACGCGCTTCGACCACCGACCCCGAAGCACGCAAGATGAAGATGGCCGATGGGGGCTTTCGTCCGGCCTATAACGTACAGTTTGCGACGACGACCGATACGCTGGTGATTGCTGGTGTGGATGTGGTCAATGCGGGGACTGACGGTGGTCAGATGAAGCCCTTGATTGATCAACTTGAGCGGCGCTACCAGCAGGCTCCCGAGCAGTACCTGGCCGATGGGGGCTTCGTGAAGCTGGACGACATTACTGCCCTTGAGCAGGCGGGTATCACAACGTACCTGCCGATCATGGAGCAAACACGTAAGGAGTCCAAGGGGATCGACCCGTTTGCTCCGGTGAAAGGCGATAGCGAAGAGGTCAAGCGGTGGCGTGCCCGGATGGGCACTTCCACAGCGAAAGAGATCTATCAGCAGCGCAGTGCGACTGCTGAGTTCCCCAACGCCGGCTGTCGGAATCGGGGGCTGGGTCAGTTCCCGGTTCGAGGGTTGCTGAAAGCCAGAGCGATCTGTTTATGGCAGGCACTAGCGCACAACTTCCAGAGAACACTTGATTTACGGCGGCAAGCGACCGGGTAAGCTTGTGATGATCAGGCAAGGATGCCAACGCCATCGGGTCGTCAGCATCCCAAGCAACTTTAGCAAACAGGGGTGTTTAACAACGACACAACCAACCTTTCAAGAAAGAACCCCCGAGCACTAGGACCTCAGGCCCGGTTGAGAAAAATTCACGGCCTCTGTGCGGACCAATATCGCTGTGCGGATTAATAGCACAGTGCGGACCACCTAGCGTGGTTGCAAAATAAAGGTGCCATTTATCAGCGACGTTCATCTACTCGTCTCCTAAGCTCGAACAAATGGTCCGCACAGCGGACCCTACTTAAATGTCCAAAGCCAAAATTCTCGTTTGCCTCGATACCGATCCCCAGCCGAGCGTGTTTGATGGCGTCGTAGCCGTGGATGCAGGGGTCGATCAGCTATTCCGTCACGGTGGAGTCACGCCTGAGGTTGTGAGGAACTTGGTCTACGGGGCTATCTTCACGCGCGGTATTGAAGACTTGCAATCCACTGCTGTCTTCGTCGGCGGGTCAAATGTCACTGCTGGCGAAGCGGTGATGGCAGAAGTACAAGACGCATTCTTCGGGCCGATGCGCACCTCGGTGATGCTCGATAGTAACGGAGCGAACACCACGGCCGCTGCGACGGTACTGGCAGCGCGACGGCATGTGTCGTTGCGCGGCCTACAAGCGACGGTACTGGCGGCGACCGGCTCAGTCGGTAAACGTGTGGTGCGATTGC
Organism: Adhaeretor mobilis; assembly: GCF_007741515.1. Classification (GTDB taxonomy): domain Bacteria; phylum Planctomycetota; class Planctomycetia; order Pirellulales; family Lacipirellulaceae; genus Adhaeretor; species Adhaeretor mobilis. The sequence continues at coordinate 888,902 of NZ_CP036263.1, read as the reverse complement.
TCGCCGAAGAAGGAGCCAGCGTGCGAGTCTGTTCCCGCAAACTCGAAGCGGCTGAGCAGACGTGTAAAGAAGTGAAAGCGGTTGTCGCAGATGCCCACCTTCAACCGTTAGAGACATCCAACCCGCAAGCCATGCCCGCCGCTTTGGAGGGCACGCAAGTGCTTGTCGCTTCTGGTCCACCGGCGGTCGAACTGGCATCGGCCGAGTTGCGAGCAGAATGCAGTTCGCTAGAAGTGGCATTAGATCTCAACGCCGTCCCACCGCTGGGTTTAGGGGGTGTCGAAGTGCAAGACCATGCCGTCCAGCGAGACGGCCACTTGTGTTACGGCGCGCTAGGAGTCGGCGGTACGAAAATGAAAATCCACAAGGCAGCCGTCGCTAGACTCTTCGATGGCAACGACCAAGTGCTCGATGCGCTAGAGATCTACGCTCTAGGCAAAGAGCTAGAAGGCTAGAGGGAAATAGCCGCGGATCAACGGACCGCCCGAGCAAGATTGCCCCCTCGCTATGGTCTATCGTCTTTGTCGCGCGTCGAGCAGTTCCGTGAGCCTCGCAGTAGGGAGTTCCCCGTGGAAGTGGGTCCACACTTGCGCTTGCTTACGCATCTTCTCCATCTCAGCCATCGCCAGTCCGCTCTTCTGCTTGTCTTCAAGCGTCTTGCGAATGCTCGTTTGCGCTTCGGTAAACGGAGTACGGCCTGCCTGTTTTCGCTCAATTACGCGCACCAAATGAAAGCCCCGGCTACTGACGATCGGGTCGCTCATCTGCCCCACTTCCAAGTTGGCTAGCGCTTTGTTGATGTCCTCGCACTTCAGATCGCCAATCACGGTCCACTCGTGGATGCCGCCATCTTTGGCGGTAAAGCCTTGCGAACGATCTTGGGCCACAGCTGTAAAGACCGGCCCGCGTAGATTGGGATTAGCGGCTACTTGTTGCCAGATGTCGTTCCCCATCTTAGCCAGCGCCCGCCAAGCCGCTTCGCGATCGCCATTGAAGCGATCAAAACGAACCATCACTTCTTCCCAACGTGCTTGAGTGGGGAATTCGAAGTCGGTAGTGTGCTGATTGTAATACGTGAGCATTTGCTCGTGCGTAACTTCTTTGGGCTTCGGCGTGCGTTGCCGTAGCCATTCGCCGGCAATTGAGCGTTCAAAAAACTGTTGCTGGATGTCCTTCATCGATCCGCCGTAGGACGTGATCTTCGCTTCCAACTCAGTTTGATCTTTCACTTTCATCATCTTGATCAAACGGGGAACTTCATGCTCCTCGAACGCTTTGGCGAGACTCGTCTTCACCTTGGGAAGGTTTTCGGCAGGGATGGTGCCAACAAAATCTGCATAGAGCAATTTGGTATCGATCGTGCTAACGAGCTGCTTCTCCAGGAGCATTTGGCGAACGGTATCGAGTTCCTCATCGGGAATGCGATCGCGATTGAGCTCAACGATTTGGTTGACTTGCCACAGCAAATCGCTGGCAAGCACAACTTGTCCGTCGATGCGAGCAATGATCTGCCCGCCCTCAACCGGCTGGGCAGTCCCCACAGGCGTAGGCGTAATCACACCCGCTTGCGGCTTAACTGAGGTTCCAACACGGGTTGTCATCGCACCAGGATCAACCAACGGCGCAACGGGCCCCGTAGGAGCCCGATTAGGATCATAAATACCACGTACGCTGGAAGGAGCAGCACTTCCAGTGGCCGGCAATGGCGGCGGAGCGAAGGGCGATTGCGCAAGACAGGATTCCGCGGCTAAGCCGCAAGCGATGAGCGCCAGCGCAACGAGTCGTATTGGTTTTGCAAAAGGAAACAGCGGAGTGTCCTCGGCGGAGTTTTCTCAAGACTGGGAGGGGATCACTGGGGCATCTTCGCTGCTAGCAAGCAAACGTGAAATCGCAGCGCGGCAGGAGTTTAGGCACCGACCCCCGCTGGTTGCAAGAGCGATTCCACTTCCGCCAGCACCGCTTGCGAATCGTCGACATCTGCGATCAATGGCAGATACGCGCTACGCTTGTCGGCAATGCGCAGTCTTCCGGCACTGCTAGCAACTAGGCGTTCGATTTTCGCCCGCTCGCTGAAGGTTAGTACGACGTACTGGTCCTCCAGATGAATCGCATGGATATCGTGCTGGTAGGCCCAGATTCGCAGCCGCGTGACGCGCAGCAGCTCCTCAACCGCTTCGGTCGGTGTGCCGAACCGGTCGGCCAGCTCACCGCTGAAGTCGTCGAGTTCCTCTTCGGTGGCTACGCGTGCGAGGCGGCGATAGAGATCGATCTTCATCCGCATGTCCGGCACATAGCTGCCCGGCAGGTAAGCCATGATGGGTAGATCAACCGACACATCCACCGATTGTTTCGGTGGCAGTTGCTTCAATTGGCGGACCGCCTTTTCGAGTAGCGTGCAGTACAGTTCGTACCCCACCGTGGCGATATGCCCGCTTTGCTGCGTGCCGAGGATGTTCCCGGCACCGCGAAGTTCCAGGTCGCGCATGGCGATAGCAAAGCCGGCACCCATCTGGCTAAATTCCTCAATCGCCCGCAGGCGTCGTGCGGCTTCCGGTGACAAGTGGCGATTCTCATCGACTAGCAAATAACAATACGCCCGGTGCTTCCAACGGCCGACGCGCCCACGCAGTTGGTGCAGGTCGGCAAGGCCGTAGCGATCCGCATCGTCGATGAAAATGGTATTCGCGTTGGGAATGTCGAGCCCGCTCTCGATGATCGTGGTTGCTAGCAGGATGTCGTAGTCTTTGCGCACAAAGCCGAGCATGACTTCCTCTAACTCTCCAGCACTCATCTGCCCATGACCGATACCGACGGTCGCTTCAGGCACGATCTGTTGCAAGCGTTGTGATACTTTTTGGATGTCGTGAATTCGATTGTGGACAAAGTAGATCTGTCCATCGCGATTTAGTTCTCGCAGGATTGCGTGTCGTAGGAGCGTCTCGTCGAAACGTGATACGCGAGTTTCTACCGCGAGACGATCTTTGGGGGCCGTTTCCAAGTTGGAAATACTCCGCACGCCCAACAGCGACATGTGCAACGTGCGCGGAATGGGCGTCGCCGTCATCGTGAGCACATCGACGGCTGCACGCAGGGCTTTCAGTTTTTCCTTGACTGCGACGCCAAAGCGTTGCTCCTCGTCGATCACCAGTAAGCCCAAGTTCTGGAATGAAACATCAGGCGAAGCCAAGCGATGCGTGCCGATCACCAAATCGATGGTTCCCTCAGCAGCGCCTTTCACGATCTCGCGTTGTTCCTTGGCGGTGCAGAAGCGAGACAGGCAAGCAATCTTGAAGGGGAACTCAGCCATGCGTTGGGTGAATGTGCGGCGATGTTGTTCGGCCAGCACTGTGGTCGGTGCAAGCACGGCGACTTGATAGCCCGCGTCGATGGCTTTGAACGCTGCACGAATGGCCATCTCGGTCTTGCCGAAGCCAACATCCCCGCAGAGGAGGCGGTCCATCGGCTTGTGTTCTTGCATGTCGCCTTTGATGGCGGCAATAGCAGTCAGCTGATCAGGCGTCTCTTGATACGGGAAAGCTGCTTCGAATTCATCCATCCACTGACTATCGTCTGGGAAAGCGATACCCGGGCGAGCGGCACGGGTGGCTTGCACTTGGATCATGTCGGCGGCCATATCGACGACGGCTTTCTCAGCCGCCAGCTTTTGCCGTGCCCACGATTTGCCACCAATTTTGGCCAGCTTCGGCTTTGCCTTGCGGCCGCCGATGTACTTTTGGACTAGCTCGATCTTGCTGACAGGCACGAAGATGCGCGTGCCGCCGTCGTACTCGAGCTCCAGATGCTCTTCGGCTTGGTCCGCTTTCTCGATGAGTCTGAGACCGCGATAGCGTCCGATGCCGTGTGCCAAGTGGACGACCAAATCGCCATCGCGCAGCTCAAGAAAACTGTCGATCGCGCGACCCGTTTGGCGCGTGCTTCCGCGGGCCAGTTCTTGGCGCTGGAACAATTCAGCCGCACTGATGAGTACCGTTTGTCGGCCCACGATACGAAAGCCGCTTCGCAAGTGGCCAAGGGTGAAGTGCAGATCGCCCTGGGCTAGCAACGGGCTCTCGGCAAACACCTCTGCTAGTCGCTGGGCTTCCTCCTCGACGTCACAAACTAGAAATACTTGCTGACCAGCGGCGGCCACTTCCAATTCATTGCGAACCCGGCTCACGTCACCGGAGAACTGCTCGACCGATTCAAACTGCAAGTGTGCGGTCGTCTCGTAAGAACCACTCGGCACGCCGGAAGCGGTGACTGAGGGGAATTTGTACAGCTCGGCAAGTGTGGTGCTCGTGGCGAAAAAATTCTCTGCATTCTCTTGGCGTTTGTGGTAGTAGCGTCCCTCCTCCTCAAGCTCGTTGGGTTCCACCAGCAACACCCAGCTGCCTTGAGGCAAATAGCTGGCAAAGTGCGTGCGGCTTTCGCTGCTCGGAGCAAGCATCGTGATCGGCGCAATTTGCAAGTTTTCTAAGCTGCGCTGTGTGGCCACGTCGAATGTGCGAATCGATTCGATCTCGTCGCCGAATAATTCAATACGAAACGGATTGAGCGAATCGGGCGGGAACACATCGAGAATACCGCCACGCACAGAGAACTCACCTGGCAGCTCCACTGCCGTCGTGTTCGTGCAGCCATGCTCGACGAGCCAGCGAGCCAATTCCGCCTCATCGAGCGCCTCGCCGACGGCAATATTCCGCGTTGCAGCTGCGAGATCATCTTCGCTAGGCACTGGCTGCAAGAGACTCTGAATCGACGTGATAACAACTTCAAGCGGCCCACGGCTAGAACTAGGTTTAGCGAGAGCCTTGAGTACGCGCAGTCGGGTACCGAAGATTTCGTCGTGTAGCACACGCTCGCCGGCGTCGGTTTCCCAAGCGGGCAGCGTTGCGATGCTGGCCGAAGTGAAGAGCTCGCAATCGCTAGCAAATACATCAATGTCGGCCGCGTGAGGTAGGACCACCAGCAGTGTGCCCTCGCATCGCCGCTGCAAAGCGGCCGCGACCAGTGCGCGCGAAGACCCCCAGACTCCGCCGAGCGTCCCTCCGTGCCCTTCTTTGAGGCTGGTGAGTACGTCGGTAAAGTCGTCGAGCGTTTCAAGATAGCCGGGCAAGTCACGAATCGCCGCAGCGGCGCTCGCATCGACCGGGGAGGCGGTTTCCGTCGCCTCAGATGTTTTTGCCACAAGGGCATCTTATCGCAGAGTGCGTATTTGGCAAAGTCGAGAACACGACAGCAAAATTGAGCGACCCAGCAGGTGTATGACGATCCTTCATGGCAAAGTATTTAGTGACCACGAATCGCACGAATCTAACGAATACCCTTGAGGCGTGCGTAGCAAATCTTCCTAGCGATACGTTCGAAACCGCGAAGATCGCAAAGAATTTGCCTATTAGATCATCAGCTCCTTGCGAGATAAGATCATTACTTTTCCCTTTCGAATAAGACTCGATTCTTCCTTCTTACTTTGTGCTCTTTGCGATCTTTGTGGTTCAAAAAAAACAGTCCTGTCAGAGAGACTTGCCACATCCTCTGCGTGGTTCCTGCTTCTACTTCTCAATCTCAATAAATAACACCTGCTCGCGAGGAATCCAGCGTTCGACGGTTTTCTCGCTCTGCTCGCTCTCGATGACCAGCCACTGCTCATTCATTTTCACGAAATCGCCACGCACATAGTTTGCCCTGCCGTTGACCTCTCCCCAGCGGACGCCGGAGTTTTCCACGCCGATCGCATCGCCTCGGAACAGTACTCGGCAAGACGTTCCAGAAGTGGGTGTCATCAATTCACGCGAAACTCGGGCATGGCGCTCGGTGTAGTCGCTCCAGTAGGTGTATACACTCCACGCGACGACTACGAGGACGAGCAACAGAAGCAGCGTGCGAATTCGCAGGCGATACCAGGGGCGAGAGGCTGAGGACATGACTCCTATTGTACTCTGCCAGAACCACAATCTGTAGGGATAGACGATAAGCACGGTCGGCTCTTATGCGGAAAAGTAAAGCAGAAGGCCAGTTACCTGCACCTACCCTGCGCAAATTTGCAAACTGGTCGCCTATTAGCGAACATGAGCGGTCATTAGCGGTTAGTTTTTTACCGCTAATGTCCGCAATTGGACGCTAATAACTTTGTATTGAAAGGGGAGGTGGTGATGGCTGTTTCTGATCAGCCGCTGGCTCAAGAGGGGTACGATTTATTGGGCGCCGCCTTTGAAGTGCACAATGTGCTGGGCGGTGGTCTGTCCGAGGAAATCTATCAGCAGAGTTTGGAAATTGAATTCCAAATGCGTCAACTTCCGTTTCAATCAAAACGGCAACTGAGGGTCTACTACAAAGAAAGATTGCTCGAAACGAAATACATCCCTGACTTGTTCGTGCATCAACACTTCGTAGTCGAACTACAATCCGTCTCGGCTCTCACTTCGAACCACGAATCCCTACTCCTCAACTACATGCGAGTCACCCGCCAGCCAGTTGGCTACCTGATCAACTTTGCTCCAACGGACAAACTACAATACCAACGTTTCATCCTCTCAGAATACCTGGACGATTGATCTCTTCCTTCATTAGCGTCGATTAGCGCACATTAGTGGTAAAACTATTACTGCCGATCTACGCAAATCGATGCCATTTCGTCGTTTCTACTCGGAAAAACAACAGCGTTGCTATGCCGCTATCGACTCGGCCTCTGAGGCTGGGACTGGCTTCTCGACCTCACCGTGCTGCATTCCGTGGTGTAGTTCCCACAGCCGGGCTTGCTTCATGTAGCTGTAGAAGGCGGCCGTCCAGGCGATTTGCATGCCTACGCAGCCATCGAGAAAGCCTTTGAAGAACACGTAGTCGCGCAGGAAGCGCAGCGGCGGCTGGAAGAGCATGCGTTTCCAGCTCGGCTTGCGGCCCGCTTCGTACCACTGTTCGGCTTGCACACGCGTGTAGCGATCGAACTTCTTCATGTAGTCGCCCCACGACCACAGCGTGTAGTGGTCCATGCGCTCGGTTAGCTTTCCCACCTTGCCTGTCGACACGACGACTTCGCCATGATCGCTGGGCCCTTCGTAGCGTCCCAAGTCTCGCTGAAATAGGCGCAACACTTTATCGCGTGCCCAATCGGTGTGATTCACGCGATGCCCCATGAGGTGATTCGCGCGGTAGATCCAGTAGCCGTCCTGCTCAGGCTCGCCGTTGAGAAGCGTTTTGATTTCCGTGGCAAGTGCCGGCGTCACGCGTTCGTCGGCGTCGAGAATCATGACCCAGTTGTGCGTCGCCTGCGGAATCGCCCAATTCTTGAAGTCGCCCGAAGTGCGGTATTCGCGTTCCTCCACGCGGCAAGCGGGATGACTTTGCGCAAACTCCAGCGTGCCATCGGTGGAACCAGAATCGGCAATGAGTACTTCATCGGCTACCAGTAGGGCAGATTGAACGCAGTGAGTGATGTTCGACAGCTCGTTCTTGCAGGGAACGATAACAGTAAGTTGGTTGGGCATGCGAGTGGAGACAAATTTGATGGTGGAAGGTATTCACGCGCGAAGGATGCTAGGAGAACACTACTCGTGAATCAATACGGGGGCAGAAAAGAACCTCGGGCCAAAAACCGCACAATCGTGCTAGCACGTACCAGCGGAACGATAAAATCCGCACACGTTGTCGAAATGTACGGCTTATTGCAGTGATAGCAGGGAAGTGCCGATGCCCTCTTCAAGAGTCCACTCCCCTTGCCAATTCCTTCCCCTGAGGAGCCGACGATGTTTCGATCCCTCTTTCTAGCTTTGGGTGCTACGTGCCTATTGATAGGCGTAGAAGCGTTGGCGCTCGAGCAGGCGACTATAAAATACCCAGATCGGCGGAGCCCTGAGAGGTATTCCGTCCGCACGTTCGATCCACCCGCGTGGGCCCCCTGGAGCCTCATGGGCGGTGGCGCGGTCGTGATTCTCTACTCCTTCACGATTCCCCGCCGGATGAACGGATAGCCCCTGCATTTTCCCCGCACTGCAGGCACAGCGAACTTCCCCGTCGCCATAGCGGTCCTGCTGAAGTGCCGCTTGCGGCTTAGCGGAACCGCCAACCCATTCGGCCCGCCAAACCAGTCCGCAGCACCGCTAAGCCACAGACGGGGTGAAAATCCTTGTTCTGGGGAGCAAATCCGCTTACTATGGTTAGGTTTACGCCACTCGTGCAGGCATGATCCTGCCATGCGGCCCAAGAGGTTTTAGGAAATCCGTTCGATTTTACAGATCATAAGTAAACTGAGGTGCAGTTGTGGCTACTGTTGAGAAGACGAAAACGAAGAGCGACGTGACTTCTGGCGCTGACATCGTGATTCGGTCGCTGGTGAATCATGGCGTGGAAGTGATCTTCGCGTACCCCGGTGGTTGCAGCATGCCTTTGCACCAAGCACTCACGCGATTCAGCGACAAGATTCGCACCATCCTGCCCCGCCACGAACAGGGCGGCGGCTTCGCTGCGCAGGGCATATCGCGCAGCACAGGTCAAGTGGGCGTTTGCATGGCCACCAGTGGCCCTGGTGCTACCAACCTGATCACCGCTATTGCCGACGCCAAGCTCGACAGCATTCCCATGGTGGCTATTACCGCGCAAGTGCCTACGAAGGTTATCGGCACCGATGCGTTCCAAGAAACGCCGGTCGTCGAAGCATGCCGCGGCCTCACGAAGCATCACTATTTGGTGACCGACGTGAACGACCTTGCTCGCGTGTTCAAGGAGGCGTTCCTCATTGCTGCCTCAGGACGCCCTGGGCCCGTGTTGGTAGATATTCCTAAGGACGTACAGCTCGACTCGTGTGTGCCCGACTTCGATGCCACGCTCGACCTGCCCGGCTATTCGTTCGACGATCCGCAGGCCCGCCCAGAGCAAATCAACCAGATAGCTGCGGCCATCAAGCTGGCCAAGCGTCCGGTTATCTACGCTGGTGGCGGCATTATCATTGCCGAGGCGAGCGAGCAACTCCGCGAGCTGGTCGCCAAGACAGGCATTCCGATCACCACAACCGTCATGGGGTTAGGAGCCTTTCCGGGTGAAGACGAGCTGTCGCTCGATATGCTCGGCATGCATGGTTCGGTTTATGCCAACAAGGCCGTCGATGGGGCAGACCTGTTAATCGCCTTGGGCGTTCGGTTCGACGATCGCGTGACTGGCAAAGTGGAAGAGTTCTGCAAGCACGGCAAGATCATACATGTGGATATCGACTCTTCCGAGCTAAACAAGAATAAAGAAGCTCACATTCCCATCTGTAGCGATGTGAAGTACGCCCTGACAGAGCTCAACAAGATTGTTGAGCCACCAGAAGATATCGCGGGCTGGGTCGCTCAGTGCAAAGAGTGGAAAGAAGAGCATCCCTTCAGCTACGACGCAAGCTACCCGGGCATTACCCAGCAATTGGCCATTCATGAATTGTATAAGCTCACTCGCGACCTGGATCCAGTTGTTGCTGTCGGCGTTGGACAGCATCAAATGTGGGCCGCCCAATTCTACAAGTTCGACAAACCACGCAATTGGCTTTCCAGTAGCGGCCTGGGCACCATGGGCTTTGGCCTGCCTGCTGCGATGGGCGCTCAGACAGCCTTCCCAGATCGGCTGGTCTTTGACATCGACGGCGATGGCAGCTTCCTGATGAACATCCAAGAGCTGGCGACTTGCGCTTGCGAGAAACTTCCGGTAAAGGTGCTGCTGCTCAACAACCAGCACCTGGGAATGGTCGTGCAGTGGGAAGATCGCTTCATGCAGGGAAACCGGGCCCACACTTACCTGGGGCCAATCGATAATCCTGAGTGGAAAGGCGAAGGCGACGGCATCGGCCCGCCAGAGCGCTATCCCGACTTCGTTAGCATCGCCCGCGGCTTCGGCTGCGGTGCGGCCTACGTGAAAGACAAGGCCGACCTGATCCCTGCGCTCAAGGCGATGATCGCCTACGACGGCCCTTACGTTCTGGACGTGGAAACTCCCTACCAGGAACACGTGCTGCCGATGATCCCCGGCGGGAAAACGGTAAAGGATATTATTACGGAGTAAACAGTCACGCCAAACGAATTAATCATGAAGAACGCCCGCCGAACGATGATCGTTCGGCGGGCGTTCTTTTTGTCTGCGTCTGCTGGTTGATTAATTTGGTAGCGGGCTATTCTGCCTTATCGTCGCCGTCCTCATCCTTGGCCTTCTTCTTTTTCTTCTTGAGGACCAGCTTCTTCACGCGCACTTTGGGCAAGCCAAGCGGCGAATCGCCTTCGCTCCAGCGACCGTTCTCTTTGAGCTGAGAAATGCGTTCAACACGGGTTAAAACGCTGCGGCTGCTCACACCGCCGCGGCGGACTTTTAGGCTCTTGTCTATTGTCATTTTTCTTTGTCTCCGGGCTTCGCTTCGGCGATAGAGAGCTGCCTAGCGAGCAATAACTGATTTATGGCGATTTCGTAGTATACGAGACCCCCGCGGAAGTGAAAAGGCCCGCAATTTGCCGTGCGGGCCAACTCCTTCGATCCTGCCTCCCAGGCTGGCTGGAGCGATCAGGCTCAAGAATTGAGGCTAGACGACCGTTTCGCTCTTCACATTGCGAATGGCATTGAGAAATGCCTTCAGGGATTGAAAACGGTTTTTAGGCTCATTTTGCATACATTTGTGGATCGCCTCAGCGAGAGTTGGGTCAATATCCGGGCAATGCTTGGTCAGCGGGGTGGGGTCGCTCTGGCCGTGGCTCATGGCGGCTAGGCCGTCGGCACCACGTTGCCAGGGCAGTTCGAAGGAGAACATCTCGTACATCGACACGCCAAAGGCAAAGATGTCTAGCGTCAGATCCGTGGTCTTACGGCGCACGATTTCAGGCGCCATGTAGTTGGGAGTACCCGTGCGAATGCCGGGCTGCATGAACTCCCGCTTGGCAGGAACAGTTAGCCCGAAATCGATGAGCTTTAGCGTCGTCGCATCCTTGGCACAAACAAAATTCCGTGGGCAAATATCGCGGTGGATAAAGCCTTGTTCGTGGACAAAGCCAAGCCCCTCGGCGGCCTCGCGCATGAGATTCAGCCGGTTTCCGTCAAGCAGCGGGCTTTGGCCCACAATCAGCGAATTGAGTCCTGGCCCGTCGAGGAACTCCATGATCACGAAGTGTTCTCCCTTGGTCGTCATCCCATAACCGTGGGTAGTGACAATCAACGGGTGCTTCATCAGCATGGCGATCTCGCCCTCGATGGGCTTGTCGAGTCCGCGAAATCGCATCTCCAACTGCTCTGTCTTCTCCTTGTCGAGAATCTTGACGCCGACGATTTGCTCCGTCTGGCGATCGCGCGCCATGTGGAAGTCGCTCATCGTGCCTGAGACCGCGTCGCGCATGATCTCGTACCGCTTCGCGATATCGACCTTGCCTCCTTCCAACATCGATTTGAAAAAGCCGCTTATACCCATGTGAAGAATCTTGTTGTTGGTGTGAGGAGTCGCCGGCTAAGGCGTTCGAGAGCAATCAGTCGCCCTCTTCAACTTAAGTACCCAAGAGAGGGCAATCAAGCGAGGCATCGGTCCCGATAGCGAAAACGAGAGGCCTAAATGGCTACAAACTTAACTCCAGCCGCAGTAATCGATGACTCGGGCGATCTCGCTCTTAAGTTCCGCGCGGCGAACGATCCGATCGATATAACCGTGCTCCAGCAGGAATTCGCTCGTTTGGAAGCCCTCGGGCAGCTCGATACGAATGGTGGCTTTGATGGTTCGAGGGCCGGCAAATCCGATCAATGCTTTGGGCTCAGCGAAAATCACATTCCCGAGCGAGGCAAAACTTGCGGCCACTCCGCCCATCGTGGGATTGGTAAGAACGGAAATGAACAACCCGCCCGCCTCGCTGTAACGAGCCAGCGCCGCAGAGACTTTCGCCATTTGCATGAGCGAGAAAATACCCTCGTGCATCCGCGCCCCGCCGCCTGAACCGCTGACGATAATCAGTGGTAGCTTTTGTTCGGTGGCACGTTCGACAAGGCGCGTGAGCCGTTCGCCCACCACCGAACCCATGCTGCCCATGATAAACGCAGAGTCCGTCACGCCGAAGGCCACGCGGCGTGCGCGGATCATGCCAGAACCACTCATCACAGCGTCGCGCAGACCGGTTCGCTTTTGTTCGGCGATGAGCCGTTCGCGATACTTTTTCTTGTCTTCAAACTCCAGCGGATCGGTCGGCGAGAGATTGCCGTCCCACTCCTCGAAGGTGCCGTCGTCAAGCACCGCCGCAATTCGCCCGGCAGCGCTGAGGTACATATGGAAGTCACAATCGGGGCACGTGCTTAGTCGTTGCTCGACTTCTTTGCGAAAAACGGTGGCGCCGCAGCCCCCACAGCGCAGCCACAAGCCGCTAGGCACGCCCCGTTTCTCACGCGTGGGCTTGCCTTCTTGGCCGCTCTTGCCTTCTTGATTGCGCTTTTCAGCGCCGCCGGCCGGTGGTTTGCCAGTCGCCATGGAGGAATTAGTATTCAAAACAGGGTATTTCTGATTCGTCGCCGTGCTTGGTAACAGCTGCCAGTATATCAGCGAATTGCGTGGCCAACCATGCCGGGAAGGAGCTCCCGATGGAGAGTTTGCTCCTGAAACCGGCTTCGGACGCCATAAGGCACCGCACCGAGGCACTTGGTCAAGAGGCTAATCGTCTTTAGCTTCCGGCGAGTAGCTGAGCTTTTCCCACAAAGTAGCTCCCTCCTCCTCGACATGCCAGAGATCGACCAGTTTCTCTTGGCTGAGCAAGCTATGAAGCACGGCCGACAGTGGCCGAGGCAGCGTGAGGGCGATTGTTCCCTCCTTGTGTTTCTTGGCGAGCTTGTCGATCGCTTTTTGCAGTCGCTCTTTCGCTGAGCTCAGCGTTTCTCCCTCAGGCGGACAGACACTCTCGGGCGACTCGCGCCACCTCTTGTAGACCTTCGGCTGATTCTCGCGGACCTCATCGACCAGCATGCCTTGCCACAACCCGTGATCAAGATTCCCAAGCGTGGTGAGCTTCTTCGGTTTGAGCTTCAGTTGCTCGCCGACAAGTTGCGCTGTCTGGAGAACGCTGCGAGATAGTCCTGTGTAGAGTGTCGAGATCGGAGGTTGCTGCTCAGCCAGCTCTTGGGCGGCTTTCTGGACTTGCAGCCGACCATCGGCGCTCAACGGAATGTCCAGAGTTCCCTGGATGCGCCCTTGGCCATCGTATTCGGTGTCGCCGGTACGTATAAGATAAAGCGTGAGCATGCGTGTTGGCCGCCGGCAATGTGCCGTCACTGGCGAGCGTCTTAAAGGTTTGATGCGGCAAGTTTGGATGCGGCCAATTGGGTTAGCTCTTCGAGCTTCGCGCGGTACTCACTCGGGTCGTGCCGGAAGATTGCCGAGCCTACGACTAAGAGATGAGCGCCGGCTAAGCCGCAAGCGGCAGCGGTTGTGTTGTTCACGCCACCGTCGACTTCAAGCAAGACTTCCTTAGCGACCTGGTCTTTGAGCGAGCTGAGTTTTTCCAGTGCTACAGGATTGAACGACTGGCCGCCCGCCCCAGGGTGAACGCTCATTGCCAGGACTAAATCACACAACGGTAGCGCGTCCGCAATCTGTTCCAGCGGTGTTGTGGGGTTCAAGGCGAGTCCGGCACCAACGTTTCTCTCACGAATCGCCTTCAATAACGGCTTGGGGTCTTCGACCGCTTCGGTGTGGATCGTTAGAATGTCTGCGCCGGCGTCGGCGAAATCGCCCAAGTACTTTTCCGGCTCGACCATCATCAAGTGAATGTCCAGCGGCAAGTTCGTCACTGATCGCACAGCCCGCACGATGGTCATTCCGTAGGTGAAGTTATCGACGAACTGCCCATCCATCACGTCAAGATGCAACCCGCGTGCACCCGCATCTTCCATCGCGCGGACTTCCGCACCTAGATTGGCGAAATCACAGAGCAGCATCGATGGCATGATAGCCGGCGTGCCGGAACGCAGTTTAGCGAGACATTCGCGTGGCATAGGACTCAACGATTTCGAGACAAATTACAGTGTTACGGCTTAAATGAAGGGCGGCGTGAGATTCTACCCGTCGCCAGCGATGTCGCTAGGGCAGATCGTCACGCAGATCGGCGCAAACCGTTGTAAAACAACAGCTTACAGATTACTTTATCATCAATGTAGCTGCTTAACTATCTGCGTGCTCCGCAGAACGCGGTAATTCCTCCGGCGAAGCGATACCGAATAGTCGATTGAAGCGGACAGTGGTCACATATTGCCGCGTTGGTCGAACGCCGACCGGCAATTCTGCAGTATCACTTTGCACGCCCAGCAATTCGCGTCGTACGAGATTGGCAAGAATTGCTTGGCTCTTGGTTCCGCGCAGCTTGCCAATGGCATCGGCGGTCAACGGCTGACGGTAGGCGACGATGGACAGCACCTCCAATGCTGCGGGTGTGAGCTTGGTCTCACGAACTTCCCCGTAGAACCGATCCCGTAGTCTCACCAGCGGCTCACGAAGTTGTAACGAGTAACCACCGCCACTGGATACGATCTCGTAGGCTGAGTTACTAGCCGTGTAATCGTCGTTCAGTTCTTTGACTAAGTTCTCGATCTCCTCAGGCGATACATCACGGATGGGCCCAGCGAGCGTTTCGGAGGTCAAAGGCTTACGTTGTTCGTCGCCGACAAACAGTAACCCTTCGACAATCATCTTGGGCGAAACCCGCGCGACCTGGGGTTGGCTCTCTGCGGTTTCACTCTCCCCTGACTTACCGTTGGGAGAAGTCATCAGCTTCGCAAACGCCGTTGAGAGGCGTGCCAGCGAGAACTTCGGCGATGGGTTTTTCGGCGCTGGGGTTGAGGGAGCAGGAGTTGTGGGGGAATGGGCCATGACTCGGAAACTACTGGTTGTGTAGCTGTTATCGCAATAGCAGGCTCTCGGGGGGGGGGCATGGGCAACTTGTTGCCCTTGAGGTGCTCGAGTTCAGTCCTCGGGCTTCAGGTCTCGGGCTTCAGGTCTCGGGCTTCGGTAGGATCTCCTAATCCTGAAGCCAGGAGGCTGAGGTCTGAGGCCTAGGGCAATACCTCTGAACTTTCGGCCTAGCCAGGGAACTCAAGGGCAGCAAGCTGCCCATGCCACCCTGCTAGCACTACCTCGCCAGCAGATCACGTCGACGCTCACGCACATCGTGACGTGCTTGAGGGAGGACTTCACGGAACGTTACAGGCAATTCCGCCAGTCGCACACGTTTCATCACTTGGTTTAGGCGATAGCACAGCGTTTCGTCCTCGCCATAGTCTTCCAAAAACCGCACTTCAAGAAAGCGGGGAATTAGGCTTTCCAACTCGCCTGCGTCCTGCCCGCACATATTGCTCACTTGTCTTGCCACTAGAGTTGGCGAAACTTTGGCAAGGCTCTTGTAGTAGCGATCAAGGTCGCCGGGTTTCTCCTCTATGAGCGTCCAATCGAGCAGCAGTTCTACCAAAATGTGCCCGAGAAAACTGGGGCGCATGCCATCCACGTCGCCCGTGGCACAGCGGATTCGACCGGCAAAATCGACCGATAGCTCGGAGAAAGCTGCCGTCTCGTGGAACCAGCCATCGTCCGTGTGATGTCGCATGATGCCCACCGAGAGGGCTGCGATGTCTGGGTTCTGAGACCCTATATGCGGCTCCACATGGCGCGAGCGACAACGTACCCGCGGCCGAAAAACCCCCAGCCAGTCTGGCACCGCCACGCCTGCACACTGGTAAGGATCGTCGAGGCAATGTTGAGCGTGAGCGAAGAAATTCATTCTAAAAGTCGAGAGTCTAGGTTGAGAGTCTAGCGGCAAGGAATCTGGGCGATGCTAAGCACCAGGATACCTAGTCTCTAGTGCCTGGTCTTCAACTCTCGCAAGTTGCTCTGGCAACCGTTCGCCAAAACCGCTTAGATAGCGCACTTTGTGATAACGCACACCGCCAGAGCTAACCATTGGTCAATGAAATGAACTTCCCACTCCTAGCCCAAGCCGTCGGCAAGGTTGCCGGCGAAACCGCAGAAAAAGCAGAACAATCGACTTCTGCCGACGTGGTTCGCAACAAGATGCTGGAGCACGTTCACAAGCTTCAGTTTACCGCCATGAACAGCGAAGAGTGGATATCCGCGGCCGAATACTATGGCCTGCGTGCTGCTTTTGTTCTGGTGCTGATGGTCTTAGCCTGGACACTTTCCAGCTGGGCATCGTCGCTGGTACGCACAGCGATGCGCCGCGTGAAGTTCGACGAGACGCTCACCAAGTTCCTAGCGAAGCTCGTGCGCTGGATCATTCTACTGCTAGCTGGGCTGACTTGCCTGAGCTACTTCGGTGTAGAAACCACCAGTTTCGCGGCGGTCATCGGTGCCGCCGGCTTGGCGATTGGCTTGGCATTTCAGGGCACGCTCTCCAACTTTGCCGCGGGGGCCATGCTGCTCATCTTCCGTCCCTACAAAGTGGGCGATGTGGTGAATGTCGCGGGCAATATCGGCAAAGTCTTTGAAATCGAGCTATTCACCACTTCGATCGACACATTCGACAATCGCCGTTTCATTATTCCCAATAGTGAGATCTTTGGCGCGACGATCGAGAACATCACCTTCCATCCCAGACGCCGCGCCGAAGTGGCCGTCGGAACCGACTACGCGGCTGACCTCGACCATACGCGAGAGGTCCTGGAAGCTGCCGTGCGCCGCGTGCCGGAAGTGCTTGCCGACCCTGAGCCGGAAGTCGTGCTGCAAGAGCTGGGCGGATCGAGCGTCAACTGGTCCGTGCGCGGCTGGGCTCGCAACGACGACTTTTCTAAGACCAAGCAAGGCATCACTCGGGCGGTGAAGCTAGCACTCGACGAAGCACAAATCAGTATCCCGTTTCCGCAGATGGATGTGCACTTAGAAACACCCAATGTATAGCGCAAGCAATCCCTGCCGCTTGCGGCTTAGCTGCATACTGTTGCGAGGTCGCGTATTGTCTCGCGTTGCTCCAGAGGGTGCTGATCCATGCTGCTCCGTGTTGCCCCGAAGTGTGTTGGTCCAGGCGAGGCGTACCTCACCGGTAAGTGAAAAGGGGATCAAAACCCGAAGGGCAGAATATTCACAATTTCTTCCTTTGGAGCGTAACGCTTGGCCAGTTCATCGGCCTAGAACTAGTGCCACCCTAAGACAACCAGACTGCTAGCCTAGGCGAATCAACGATGCGTAAGCCTCCACAGCGAAGCAACACAAGACTACCCAAGCAACGCACCGGCTTCCAGTTGGGCATTGAGCAGCTGGAGCCGCGGCTGCTGATGAATGCGGACAACAACTCGATATCGCCAGTCACGAGTAACGTGGTCGCTGCGCTCGATGTGGCAAGCACGCCGGCCGTATTCCAGCCACTGGTTGGCTTGGTCGATGTCGACGACGCTGGTTGGTCCTACGAACGCTGGCAAGACCTCTCAGAGCAAGCTAAGGACTTGAAATCTGAGCAAGCCGTAAGAGATTGGCTGATCCACGCGATCGACCAACGATACGCCGATTTGTTTGGCACTGCGACGACAAGACCTTGGCGTACTATTCAATTTTTTGAGTTCGACACGAATGCCTTGTTCGTTAGCAATGCTGCCTCTAGTAACGTCGGCATAGCTAGCGATTCTTATTCGGAGACGAATGTTCAGGTCGAAGGCGTTGACGAAGCCGACCTGATTGAAACCGACGGCGAGTACCTCTACCTAATCTCAGGGAAGCAACTACTGATCGTCGATGCCACTGATCCCGATGAGCTGTCCATCGCCTCTCGTATTCAGCTGGAAGAGCAACCCGTTGGAATGTATCTCTCGGGAGATCGACTCACGCTTCTCTCTTCAGGAAGCTCAGACAGGGAGCCATCGACTGGTGGCATCAATCTCTTGACCATCGATGTTGGCTACGGCTATGGCTCCACTAGCCGCGAGTCTACCGTCGTAACGGTACTCGACATTACTGATCGCTCGCAGCCTAGTTTGGTAGAGCGCACCAAACTGCAGGGCCAGGTTGTCTCCTCCCGAATGGTGGGCGGACAACTGCGCCTTGTTTTGCAGCAAGATCGCATCCATCTTCCTACTCCCGAATCCCACCTCTCCTCAGAGTCCACGGAGGACGGTGGCAACTACGTCTATGAGTCGCGAGATGCTTACTTGGAGCGGGTACTTGAAGATACGATCGACAGCCTGCTTTCCACCGCCCGTTCGTATTCGGTCGATGGACAACTTCTTGAGAAGTCACAGCTGGTGAGGCCGGAGGAACTTAACGGCTACAGCCTGCGCGAGGGCGGGCATCGCACGATCATTGCGACCTTCGACGTGCTAGACGATGAGATTGGCCCGGCTGACTCTCAAACTTTGTTCTCCACGAATGCCACGACCGTCTACTCTTCACGGGATAGCATCTATCTCGCTGGCAACTCGGGACGCTACTACTCCCAAGCAACGACCATCTGGAAATTCGATCTCGACTCCGACGATCATTCCATCGAACTTTCTGCCAAGGGTGAGATCGCAGGCACGCTACTCAACCAGTTCTCGCTCGACGAGCACGAGGGGTACTTGCGAGTCGTCGTCAGCGAACCAGGTTGGAGCAGCGGCCACAGCCTGCATGTCCTCAAGCAAGTCGGTGACGGGCTCGAGATTGTCGGCAGCGTCGAAAACTTAGCGCCCGGCGAGCGACTGCACTCGGTTCGCTTCCTAGGCGAGCGGGCCTTTTTCGTCACGTTCCAAAAAGTCGATCCACTGTTTGCCATCGACTTGAGCAACCCAGAGAGTCCAGAGCTGGCTGGTGAGTTAAAGATCCCCGGCTACTCAGACTATTTGCAACCGATTGGCGAGAATCACCTGCTAGGCTTAGGACGTGGGGCTGACGAATCGATTGGGCTCTTCCAGGAGTTACAGGTTTCGATCTTCGATGTGACCGACCTCGACGATCCTCTGCTTGCTCACCGCTACTCGTTTGAAGGGGGCCGGAATACCGCCTCGATTGCCACAGGTGGCCGCTGGAGCCAAGGCGACGGCGATCACCATGCCGTCAGCTACTTCCCCTCAGAAGAGATTCTGGCTATCCCCATCTACAGTGCCGACCAGCATACCAGTAGTTGGGCCAATGTAGACAACCGTCCGATCTTCGCCGCAGGTACCGGTGGTTTGCAAGTCTTCTCCGTGAGCACCGAGAACGGATTCGAACCACTCACGATGATCGAGCACGACTCGCCCATCCTCAGATCGCTTCGTATCGGAGAGTCGCTGTTGGTTTTCTCTGCCGGCGAAATCACTTCCCATGAGCTCGCCGACCCCTCGAACCAGCTGGATAGCTTGTCGCTGCTCGTCGGCACAGATGTCGGCGTTGTCGAATTATCAGACTACCTAACGATTCCCACCAACGTCGATCTACAAGCACTTGCAATCCAGGCAGCCTTGGGAGCCAACCTAAACGTCCCACTGGCGAGTGCGCTGGAACCACAGGATTGGTCAGGGCCAGATAGTTTCCAAACCTCGCAGACTGCGAGCCCCTTGCCGCACCTTTCAGTGAGTCATCTACAAGCTACGGATTCTGTGTTCACCTCCTCGGGAGAGAGCGAAACAGCAGAGGCTCATTTCACATTGCGTGACTCGCTGTTAGACGACGTGCTAACTGCTCACGCGTAGCTCAGTCTCCGAGACTCTAGGCCTTCGGGCCTGACACAATTCTCGGAGAGAATTGCCTACGTGCAAATCAATCCACGATCTCAGTTAATCTGCGATCAATTAATCCAGAAGGCAAACATCACAAAACGGCCCTGAAAGGTCCGCTGGATTTCGCGCCACAGTTGGGGGTCGGTGATCTCGCCTTCTTCCAGAAACGGTTCCAAGCCGCTCCCTTGAGCCCAGAGGATGAGATCGAGCGGTTGCGGTTCGGTGAAGACCTTCTTGAGGTTGATCCCGCGGCGTCCCTTCATTTTGGCCGGCTCGCGCCAGAAGGGCGCTAGTTTTTCGCCATTGAGCATCCGCTCGAACTCGCCGAGCGTCTTGTCCCAACTTTTCACCATGCCACCAGTGATTCGCATGCCTGGGATTGCCGTTTGCGTTTGCTGAGGAGCGGGCAGCCATTCGCGGTCGTCGTCGGTCTCTGCTTGAATAGCCTCCCAATTCTGTCGGCTGAGCTCGATCATCTTCAGCATGTGCTCTCTGGCAGACGCCAGTCGTTCAGGCTCGACCACGGGGAGCTTGATGAGATGTATGAAGGCAATCGCGTCGGCGATGTTGGTAAACACTTCTGCTCTCCGGGCGTAGTGGTATTTCATTTTCGCCTTGGGGAAGAACAAGTGAGCCGTGCGATCGTGCAATTCCTTCGTCTCGTAAGCCAAGTGAATATCGCACAGCGCTTGCAGCACATGACAGTACCCCCGCAGCCAGTAGGCATCGGCCGTGTCGAAGCCGATCACGAACTGCTCAGCTTGTTCCTGCGTTAACCCCGCGTTGCGCCGCCGTTGTGAGAACACCCGATTGAAGACGATCCACAGGGCCTCTTTCTCATCCACTGTGCCATTGGAATCGAAGTCCATCCGTATCATGCCCACCGGAATGGGAACTTTTACTTCTGCCCCTTCAGGGATCTTTGCGAGGGTCGCTTCCGCACGGGCCAGACTAGCTGAAAAGTCAGCGATCATCTGGCGGAAGGCCTCGTTAGTGAGCGGCGTGGGATCGTCGTTCTTAGGCACCGGCAAGCGTACGAACGGGAGCATCGATTCCCAGGCGGGGTTCAGCCCGTACTCGTGTAGCGATTGCATGAGCCCCTCGACGCCCTGCAGCGTTTGCACCACACCAAGTGCAAATTGTGCGTTGGGGTCCTCGCCGCCGGTTTCATTGTTGTTGGCGAGTTGTGTGGTCAGTTGCTGCTCCGCATCGGAAAGCTTGCCTTGCACAAGCATCGCTTCAACGACGGGGGAGACGGGTTGCTGGGCAAACGCCGTGCATGTTGAAAGTGAGACGGCCATTGCTAGGACTAAAGGAATTCGCATGAGGTTCCTTTCGTAGGGTCCGCTGTGCGGACCGTTCTGTGGGGCTGGGAATTTCTGTAGTTCGTCGGACATGGTAGGCCTCGCTCCACTCGGCAGTACCCTACCTCTCATCAGCGGGCCCTACGGCATGGGGGCCACAATCACTTCGACATCTTTGACAGACACGGTGCCGCTGCCTTCGGTGACGATATTCAACTTCAATTGATCGGCCTTCTCACCCTTCTTCAAAAAAAACGGCGTCTCGTAGTTAGCCCAACCGTTGGTGCCGGTCACTGCATGGTGGAAACCCTTGGAGAATGAAGCGGGGCCCGGAGGCACGCGGCACCACATCTCCAGATAGACCTTGCCTGTAGCGTCTTTGGTTTTCAATTTGGCGCGGTAAGTCACGATACAGTTTTCTAGTTCCCTTGGCGGTTCTAGCTTCGATGGGTCGATCTCAAAGAGCCGGATGGTCTTGGCTTCTTTGGCACGAAATTCCCAGGAATTAGCTGGTGCCCCAAGCAAACCGGCATGCTCGTCTTGAGTGATTGTCTTATCTTTCCCTTTTTCGAAGGTGGCCAACACTTTCGGATCGGGTCGTTTCACGGCAACCGTGCGTTTTTTCGCATTGATAGTTCTGCCAAGCTGCTCCGTCAGTCGTGATGCCGTCAGCAAGGACATTTTAGAATAGAATGCCAAGCTTTCCTCGGTGACGTCCCAGATGCCGAGCCCGAGAAATCTATTCGTTGAAAATGCGGCTGGAGCCCAGCTCACCTGCAAACGGACTCGTGAAGGCAACTCTACACGCCCAATGTCATCCGGCTCGTAGCTTTGCAGAATCATCGAGGCAGTAAGCGGTTTGGCCGGGTCATCCTCTATTGTCTGTTTTTCCAGTTCGTCGACAGCACCCGTTAACGATTCATGAAGTTTTATCGCCTCGTCTAACGACAGCTTAGCGATGATGGGCCAGAAGCTTTTCTCATCATCCACAAGCGCAATGGTGATTCGCGGATCGACAACGGGCCCCCGAGCAGTGTGCCCACGATATTCCGAGCGCACCTGCCAACGGAGTTTCTTACCCAAATCGATCCTACCGGCATCATCGATTTCGTAAGCCTTGGTGTAAAGCGTGCAGTCGAGGCCGAAGTCGCTTCGTTCTGGGCTGGTCTGTCGATCGTGGTCAGCAACTTCCAGCGTCCCCTGCCCAGAGTTTCCAGAAGTTGGGCCGACTGCCGACTTCTCCCGATCCAGCATGATCCGCACCAACTGCTGCTCGCCCCGCTCGATCGTCACGCGATCCTTATCAAGCCTGAACTGGTCGCCAGCATTCTTGAGCGTCACATCCCATTGGCCTTCCAGCAACTTCGCTTCCCAACCTTCTTCCAGGTTCATCACTTCCACTTGGTTGCCTTGACGGACTTCCACTTGTACCTGATCGAGCGCTTCAGGCGGGACTTCGACCGTGAGCTGACCCTCCGGGGTGCGGAGCTTGAGCAATAGCGCAGCAAGCAGAACGATTCCAAATGCCGCCGCGGCAATAGTCCAACCGGGGATTGCGCGACGAGGCGGCAAAGCCGCTAGCGGCTCGGGAGACGCCTTCACCAAATGATCGTCTGTGGCGTTTGCGTCTTCGGGATTCAACGCCACTAGACCGCACACATCAGCAAACGGCGCGAGCGCCTCAGAGGCTGCCGCTGGTGATTCAAAGCGTTGCTTTGGGTCTTTTGCCAACATACGATCTAGCACTGCGACAAGTCTCTTGGGTAGATCCTGACGATGCTCAGTCACTCGGGGCACAGCTCGCTCGGCAAGTCCAGCAATCTTCTTGGCGAGCGTGTCGTACTGGCTGCCGGAATAAGGTGCCTTGCCAGTGAGCAGTTTGTAGAGCGTTGCTCCCAGGCTAAACACATCGCTGCGACCATCGATACGTCCGCCAGTGCATTGCTCAGGTGCCATGAAGTCGGGCGTGCCCATGACTTGATCGGTACCGGTTAAAGAGGCGTCGATTCTTTGGAAGTCGCCTGTGGCTACTGAAGGCCTAGCAGACTCTTCGGGCGCATCGGTCAAGAGCCTCGCCAGTCCCAGGTCCAAGACTTTCACTTTACCCTGCTTATCGAGCATGAGGTTCGACGGTTTTACATCGCGATGCACGAGTCCCTGATCGTGTGCGTATTGCAAACCAATTGCTGCCTGGCGGACTAGCTCGCACGCAGTTCCCACGCGCAGCGGTCCTTCGCGCTTCACGAGCGCGCCTAGATCGACGCCGTCGATGAGTTCCATCGCTAGAAAATGCTTACCCTCAGATTCACCGGCGTCGAACGCTCGCACAATATGCGGATGATCGAGATTGCCAATTGCCTGCATCTCGCGATGAAAGCGGGCAATCGCTTCGGGATGACGCATGCGTTCCTCAGGTAGCACCTTCACGGCAACCATTCTGCCCAGCTTCTGATGTTCCGCCCGATAGACCGTACCCATGCCGCCGCAGCCGAGCTTTTCCAGCAGGCGATACTCACGCAACTGACCCAGCGAGCCCGCTGGTCCCCCTGCGGATTGTTTCTCCGGCAGATCGTGCGTTTCTTCAGGCGGCTCCGTTTCCTGCAACTTGGCAAGGACCGCTTGCAGATCAGCCTCCGCTTCATAGGGCGAGCCATCGTTAGCCATCGCGAGGCCTCGCACGAGGGTATCCTCACCGGCCAGCGAAGTGAGCGTCTCCTGGCAGTCGTCGCACTGCTGGAGGTGTTCCGCGATTTCGTCTAGCTCGTCGGCCGGAAGTCGACCGAGGGCGTAGTCGCTGAGCATTTCGTGGGCCGGGTGATCTAGTGCGGTCATCACCGTGCATTCTCCTCAGTTCGGGTACTGAAAAGCAAGCAGTTGTGTTTTGCTTGCTGCCTAAGGGAAGAACGCAGGGGTCTGCCAGAGAAATTTCTGGGAAGCCAGAAAACTGTGGAAAGCATGGGTGTGGGGCAGGGCATCGCAGAGTGGGGCGAGGCGTACTGGCTTCGGGCTTCAGACCTCAGACCTCAGACTTCGGGCTTCAGGCTTCAGGGTTGGCGTGGAGGCCTGAAGCCCGAGGTCCGAGGTCTGAAGTCTCTGTCAACGAGGGGATCGGCTAAACGAGCCCATCCAGCTCTTCGCGCAAGCGTCGCAGCACACGGCTTTTGGCTTTGTAGACGGCGTTCACGGAAATACCCAGCTTCCCGGCGACGTCCGCCGGTGACATCTGCTCGACCGTGGTGAGCAGAAATGCCTGCCAAGTGTTAGACTCGAACTCCGCCTTCACGTAGTCGAGAGTCCGCTGCAACACGCCGCGGGACTCAACGCTGGCCGAGCTGTGGCCGTCGAAGCTAACTTCCGCTTCTGGATCGGGCAAGTTGTGAACCTGCTGGAGAAAGTCCGTACCGCCGCGAACTTGGGGCTGGTTGGCTAAACGGCGGAAGTGGTCGCGAATTCGATTCCGAGCGATTGTCGAGATCCAGCCTCGGAACGTATCACCGGGGCGATCTCGCCTGAATTTCGCGAGGCCCATCGTGACCGAACGAAAGACTTCCTGAGTCACGTCCGCCGCGTCGGCTGGCTTGAGGTTTGCTCCCCGACACCAGCCGTACACCACGGGACCAAACAGCTTGGTGAGCCGCAGCCAAGCGTCGGGCTCCTGTTGACGAAGTCGCACCAGGAGCGTCGACGAAAGCGTGTCGGAGGAACGATCAGCGGAGCGCATGATTTGAAGAATAGTGAGAGCGGAAGCGGGGACGCCAGCGAGCCGTGCAACACGCCCAAATGCCGATTAAGCATCATGCTCGCGACAATACGCCAACATGTCGTCGATGCTCATGGAAGACTTGTCGACGGGGCCGCCTGAAGAAGTTTCTTCCGAAGCAGCAGGAGCCGCTTCCTCAACGACTTCCTCCGCAGCTGGCGAATCTTCGGGTGCTACTTCATCTCTAGGCTGTTCAGTCTCCGCCGGCGCTGCCGCTGCGCCACCACGCGCTGCGGCAAGCATATCTGCGACAGACATCTTCCCGCGATCGACCTTACCGGCCGCTTGCGGCTTAGGCGAGCTCTCAGTTTTCGCTACTGCCTCTTGCTTAGGTGCTGCCTTTGCTGCACCACCGCGAGCAGCCGCCAGAATGTCAGACGTGGAACTGGGTTTATCTGACTTGGGCTTCTTTGCCGCGGCAGCGTCCTTACCCGCCGAGCCTTGCTGGCGTGCCATCTCCAGCGGCGACAACTTTTTCTCCGCTTGCGGCTTAGCTGCATCTTTCTTCGGCGCGGCCTTTTTCTTCGCCGCCGGCTTCTTCTCCTCTTTCGGCTTCGGAGCCGGCTTGTCGACCACCTTCAAGTAATCGAGATCGATATCGAACCAACCGGTGCTCAGGTGGTAGTCGATAAACTCGACCAACGCCCGACCGCTCATGTTTACGGTTTTCACCTGGCCGACTAAGTCCTTGAAGCGAGCCAGCTCAGCACGACTCGCATCGACGGCGACGTACTTGTCGGTGTACTCAGACTTTATCTTCTCGATTTGTTCGATCATTGTTAGCCCCGGTCGTCCCGACCGGATTTTGAATGTTTTGAATGGGCAGTGGTCAGTCAGAACCGACAGCCCCTCATTTTGGCCCAAGATGCGGTTTATGACAATGACCACTGATGAATCCCTGGTCGAGCCTAGTTTCTTGCGGCAGAGCGGCGAACCGTTAATAATTCACCCACTGCCATAACCGTCCGGCCTGCCACCCCTCAGGATTCTCTATGTGTACCCCTTATATTGCTCCGCTGCTTGCCTCTCTGGTCTTTTTCGCCCCGTTATCACTTATCCAGGCCAAGGAATACCTGCCCGGTATTGAGTGGGAGGAGCCCGAGGTGGTGACCCCCGGCAAGACGGACGATCAGCCCCCTTCGGATGCCATCGTGCTGTTTGACGGGACGAATCTTGACGCTTGGAAAAACGGCGGAAACTGGCAGATTGAGGACGGTACCGCTGTGGCTACCAAAGGTTATATCAAAACCAAGCAGAAGTTCGGCGATTGCCAGCTGCATATTGAATGGTCGGCACCTACCGATTCAGGCAATCGCACTGGCCAACAGCGTGGCAACAGCGGTGTGTTCTTCGGTCCTTACGAGCTTCAAGTGCTCGATTCCTACCAGCACAAAACTTACAACGACGGCCAGGCAGGGGCCATCTATAAGCAGACCCCGCCTTGGGTGAACGCCATGCGTCCGCCCGGCGAGTGGAACGTGTATGAAGTCGTCTGGACCGCACCACGCTTCGACGCAAACGGCAGCCTTAAGTCGCCCGCTTACATCACTGTGCTGCACAACGGCGTGCTTCTCCAAAATCACTTTGAATTACAGGGCGATACACCCTACGACAGACCGCCCGAGTACAAGCCACACGGCAAGTTGCCTATCCAGTTGCAAGATCACGGCAACCCGGTGCGCTTCCGCAATATCTGGGTGCGTGAGATCAGTCCGCCCGTGGGCAAGCGTGCTCATCCGCCCAGTTTGAAGGATGGCGACAAAGTGGTGCCGATTGAAGAAAAGAAAGTTGCAAAAAGGAAGTGGTTAAGCTGGCCAAAACAAGATCGAAAACAGAGCAGCAAGCTCCAAAAAGTCGTCTATCCCAACGTTGGGGTTGTAGAGCGAGTGCCGAGGTGGGAGCGATGGAAGATTGCTTTCGAAGTTGAATCTGAAGAAGAATTGGCTGAGTGCATGGAGCAGCACAAAATAACTCTAGCGGTCCTTGGGCGTGACAAGCGGGTCCACACTGCAACACAATTGACTACCTCAAACCCCAAGGCGGTTAGTCGCACCGTTAAGGAATTCAATACATTTGGACGCACAATCCCCGACGATCCGAAGGTTGCAGAATTGATCAAGAATCTGGCAACTCAAGCGGGCATTGCGGACCGAGGTAAGTACATTCTCTTGTTCTTCCCTTATGAAGTTGAGGAAAAGCTTTGGCTACTGGAGAATCAAGCAAACCAAGAGGGAGACGTGAACAAGATTCGCCAAACTAGATTCCTATTATCTAAAAACAACGGCAATTACGAGTTCGAGGTCATCGAGGTTAGTCACTTCTGAATTCAACTCGATACCGCCAGCGCACCGTAGCCGGTAGCCGAGCCGACGGTACTACCTCGCGCCTCACGAGCAACTTCCGCTCGTGGTAAGCCACTTCTAAGGGCGGCGTGCCCTCGGCGTCCTCCTTGATTTGCTGAGCGACTAGAGCGAGCTTCCCCAGTGGCGTATCGATTTCGTGCGTCGTTTCGCTCTTGCCTAGCTCCGCGTCGAGCGCCATCTTGTAGACACTCCTCACGCTCCCCACGGCCGCTTTCATGCGGCAGGCGGCGTCGAAAAGGATGCCCGTTTGCTCTGGCTCGGTCGTCGGCTCGACGATCAGCGACCAGTGGCAATCGCCTGACATGCCGACCAGCGCCGCCACCGGCCTGTCTGCGATCTCTTGCACGTTGAGGTCTTGATAGGCGGGGCAGGCAGAGCCCACGCTGTCGCCATGCTCAGACTCCAAATCCTCAGACCCTAAATCTTCAGACTCCATCACGAGCACCGATTGCTCGCCATCGACGACGTAAATCTTATGGCAATAGCGATCGGCCAGCTGGGCGAACTCGACGCGCACGCCAACACCCTGGGGATTGAGCGACTGCACAGCTGCTATTTTTTTAACCACAGAGGGCACGGAGGTTCACAGAGTAAATGATTGAAGTGGGTTGTTGAACATCTTTTGAAGCACTAAGTCTTGGATGGCATGACGCGATCTCTACAGTATCTCTTTGTTCCTCTGTGAACCTCCGTGTTCTCTGTGGTTCAAAAATCTAATCGTCACCTTCTTCAACCGGTTGCCCGGCGCGCCAGCGGAGTGTGCTGTCGAGGAATCCTTGGATATCGCCATCCAGCACCGCTTGAAAGTTACCCATCTGGAACTTGGTGCGGGCATCCTTCACACGTTGATCGGGGTGTAGGAAGTAATTGCGAATCTGCGAGCCGAAGCCGGTTTTCGCTTGCTGCTGATACTTGGCAGCGTCTTCTTGTTCGCGTTTTTCTTCCTCGTGGCGAGCCATCTGGGCACGCAGCATTTTCCAGGCGGTCGCCCGGTTCTTGTGTTGACTACGTTCGTTTTGGCACTGCACGACGATACCGGTTGGGGCATGCGTGAGTCGAACTGCGCTGTCCGTCTTGTTCACGTGCTGCCCACCAGCGCCGCTTGCTCGGTAGGTGTCGGTACGCACGTCGGACTCGTCAATTTCGATTTCTACCGAGTCTGAAATTTCCGGAGACACGTCGACCGCCGCAAAGCTCGTCTGGCGCTTGCCTTCCGAGTTGAATGGGCTGATTCGCACGAGACGGTGAATGCCCGTTTCGCCCCTTAGGTAGCCGTAAGCCATCGGGCCGCGGAGGGCGATCGTTGCGTTGTTGATGCCGGCCTCTTCGTTGTCTTGGCGGTCGATTAGTTCGGCCTTGTAATCGTTTTTCTGGCCCCACTGCAGGTACATTCGCAGGAGCATCTCCGCCCAATCGTTGGCATCGGTGCCGCCATCTCGGGCGTTAATCGTGATGATTGCGCCGGCCGAATCGTGCGGGCCGCTGAGCAATGCCTGTAGCTTGAGTTCCTCGACCACCTTTTCCAGCCGTACGATCTCACCCTGGGCTTCGGTGGCGAAGGCTTCGTCTTCAGCAGCCATTTCCACCATGGCAGTGAGATCTTCACTCCCTGCGAGAGCTTCATCCAAGGGCTTGAGCAACGCTACGAGATTGCTGCGTTCCTGCACCAGAGGCTGGGCCGTCTCCTGATCGTCCCAAAAAGTGGGGGCGGCCATCGCCTGGTCGATTTCCGTGACCCGTTGCTGCTTGCTAGGGCAGTCAAAGAGAGTCCCGAAGTTGGACGATTGCAGTGCGAATCGCTTCGGCTCGATCGAGCCATTCCTTTTCCAACATCGTTGCGGGACTCCTGGGTGCTAAAGATAGGTATCGAGACAGACTGCTATTGTATGCGGCTAGATGGGACTTTTTGAACCACAAAGAGCACGAAGTCATAAAGATTTGTTGGAGGCTCCTAACCAAGAAATCACTTCTTCCCTGAAAGCTTGTGACTCAAGCAGAAATTTCTGCTTGGGATACTTTTCGAGAACGAACGCTATTTTCAGGCGACTCTGCGTGAACTTTGTGTTCTTTGTGGTTCCTCAAGGTTGTTGCCCTGACTCGCCCGTTCTAGACTCAATCTCTATGGCAAGAGTCGTACTAGCAATGTCGGGCGGAGTCGATTCGAGCGTTGCTGCGCACTTACTGCTCGAAGCGGGGCACGAGGTGATCGGCGTTTTCATGCGTCACGGGCACCAATCGCCAGTGGCATGCACCAACGATCCGGAGAGCCCGGACGCACCAGCCCGCGGGTCGCTTGTCGATTTGCCCGTCGTCAACCGGCTCGATCACAAGCAGGGTTGCTGCACTGCGGCCGATGCTGAGGATGCCCGCCGGGTGGCGGATCGGCTTTCTATTCCGTTTTACGCGTTGAATCTCGACCGCGAGTTCAAGCAGATCATCGACTACTTTGTCGATGAGTACACCGCCGGTCGTACGCCGAATCCGTGTGTGCAGTGCAACAATTGGATTAAGTTCGGCAAACTGTTCGATTACGCGGATAGCGTGGGAGCGCAGTATGTCGCAACGGGCCACTACGCGCGGCTTGAGACAGCGGGCGGCACGCCCAAGCTGTTGCGCGGGATTGATTCCGGAAAAGATCAATCCTACGTGCTGTTCGGCATCAAGCAAAAGTATCTTGAGCGCATGCTGCTACCGGTGGGCGGTTATCAGAAGCCAGACATTCGCCGACTTGCTGGCGAAGTGGGCATGAACGTCGCGGAGAAGAAAGACAGCCAGGAAATCTGCTTCGTGACGCGAGGCCGGTATGACGAATTCGTACGCAACGAACGCGACCAAAAAACCAGTATCGATACCGCCGGCGAACTGGTACTCACTGACGGCACCGTCGTGGGCAAGCACTCCGGCATCGAAGGCTTTACCGTCGGACAGCGCAAAGGGCTGGGCGTGGCGCTCGGCGAGCCCAAGTTTGTCGTCCGCATCGAGCCCGAGTCACGCAACGTCGTCCTGGGGGATCGAGAGGAAATGGGCTGCCGGGAACTCACTGCCAAGGATTGCAACTGGTTGGTCGAGCACGAGGAGATTCCCCAGCGCTGCGAAGTGCAAATCCGTTACAACGCTTCGAGTGCCCCGGCCACCGTGGAATTGCTCGACGAGGGACGTTTCTCAGTAGAATTCGACGAGCCCCAATTCGCCATAGCCCCCGGTCAGGCGGCGGTGTGCTATCACGGGGAGCAAACGCTGGGTGGCGGATGGATTGAATAGGGACTGAAGTGTGGGGGGCGTTTACCACTGGTTCCGCTTACGCATCTACTTCAATTTATCCCACGAATCGATTATCCTGCGCTTCGTGCTGCCGTTTTTGTAGAAACTCCCAGCTGATCGATGACGTGCAATTTGCCTATCATTGCGATGCAAGACGGACAAATACTACTGCTTGTGGTGATTGTCGTTGGGCTTCTCGTGGCGCTGGCAATTCTCGTGCAGTTTGCGAGACTCGGCTCCCTTTGGCTGCAGGCATTTGCCTCGGGTGTGCCGGTCAGCATGATTCGCCTGCTGGCCATGAAGTTAAGGCGCGTGAATCCGCGAACGATCATCGAGGCTGAAATCCAAGCCACGCAGGCAGACATCATGCATGACCCCAAGTTTGGGATCACAGCAGATCTGCTGGAAAACCACTATATCCTCGGTGGCGATGTGCCTAGGGTCATTCAGGCGCTCGTGGCCGCCAAGCGGTCCGGAATCGAACTCGATTTTAAGCAAGCCGCTGACATTGACCTCGCCGATCATGATATACTCACCAGAGCCGTGGCTGAGAGATAGCCCAGCGTCGTTTCTGATCATTCCTCAACACTAGATTTGCAGGTTACCTCATGCAAAACGCATCGCTCCTCCTGGCCCTCGAAGGCAAGCACCTGTTGTTCCTGGGGGCGATTGGCATCGGCCTGATTCTGGTCCTGGTGATCGTCGGCTTGTTTTTCAAGTTCGGCAATCTGTGGCTGCAAGCGTATACGTCAAATGCACGTGTGAGCATGCTAAGCCTGCTGGGGATGACCCTTCGTCAAGTGAACCCGCGCACGATTGTGGATGCGAAGATTCAAGCCATGCAAGCTGGCGTGGGTACCGATGCGGAGACAGGCATCACCACGCGGCGACTGGAAGCTCACTACCTTGCTGGCGGCGATGTGCCGCGAGTCATCAATGCGATTGTGGCTGCCCAGCGGGCGGATATCGATCTGGACTTCGATCGGGCCGCGGCCATCGACCTGGCCGGCCGTGATGTGCTCGATGCGGTACGCACAAGTGTGTACCCCAAAGTGATCGATTGCCCCGATCCAGATCGCTCCTCGAAAACCACCCTCAGCGCGGTCGCCCGCAATGGTGTCGAGCTCAAGATTCGCGCCCGCGTGACCGTTCGCACGAACCTGCATCAGCTGATTGGTGGTGCGACTGAGGAAACCATCATCGCTCGCGTGGGTGAGGGCATCATTACTTCCATCGGTTCGGCCGAAGATCATCTGGCAGTCATGGAGAATCCTGATCGGATTTCCAAGGCGGTCTTGGAGCGGGGCCTCGACGCACATACGGCTTTTGAGATCGTTTCCATCGACATTGCAGATATCGACATCGGCGAGAACATCGGTGCCCGGCTTCAGGCTGACCAAGCAGAAGCCGATACGCGCATGGCTCAAGCCCTGGCAGAACAGCGTAAGGCGAATGCCGTAGCGCGTGAGCAGGAGATGAAAGCCAACGTCGCGCTAAACCGTGCCGAGGTCATTCTCGCCCAAGCAGAAGTGCCCAAGGCAATGGCCGAGGCATTTCGTAAAGGCAATCTGGCAAGAATCGGCGGCGAGAGTCAAAACGGTGCCGGCTAGTTAGTTGTGCTCTGTCGCAAGACATCGCGCCAATTCTACACGTTCCCGTTAGCCGACGAGCTTGCTCGCCGCGTGTCCACCAATTGTTTGGGCTATGCCTGCTGCCTAGGCGACGCGATTCGAGCCTTCCCTTCCTGTACCCCGCCGCACACTCCACGGCGAGCAAGCTCGGCGGCTAACTGAGTCTCAAGAAACCGTGATGTTAAAAAACTCCTTCGCCGAAGTCTTCTGAACCGGAACTCTTCGAGTCGGTGCGCTGCGGAGATTGTAGTTCGGTAAGACCAGTGGCTTCATGCGGCTCGTCGATTCGCCGCGAGCTCTGCTTTTCTTTCGTCGCGTTAGAGCCAGAATCGGATGCTTTCTGAGGCCGATACTCCACGTCGAAGTCATCGTAGCGCGACACGTAGTTTGGATGCTTGGCGCGCTCAAGCTCTTCGTAGTATTCCTTGACCACGTGATCTTGAATCATCTCGCGGCAGGAGGAGTTAATCGGGTGGGCGATGTCCGCGTACAACTTGGTTCGACCGTCGGTATCCGTTGGTAAGCGATCTTGTGGCAACGATTTCCCGCACTGGTTGCAATATGGAGCACGCAAGTGATTCTTCATGCCACAGTTAGGGCAGTGCGCAGTGAGCTTGCGGCTAGGCATGGCCACGAAAGGGCCGCTGGTGCCTTCGATGATTTTCATATCGCGCACGACAAAACAATTGTCGAATGTAATCGAACAAAACGCCTGGAGGCGTTCGCCCGGTTCTTCCATGAGTTTGATTCTTACTTCGGTGATTTCCACGGTGGTCTCTTCCTGCGTGCCTCAGCCATATAATGCAAATGGCAGGGCAACGCTCAATAGCAAGTCGATGTCGTCCAAACCGTCCCGTGTGTCCTGGGTGTCTTCCCTCTCAAATAGTGACCTTCCCCAAATTCGTGCTTAGCTCCCGCACGACTACCGTCTTCCAAAACTGCCCTCAGCTTGCCTGCCAAGTGGCGTGCTTGCTGGGCAGTGCCGCACAAACCGAAAAAGGCTGACCCGCTACCCGTCATTGTGGCTCCCCAAGAATTGAGTGCCGTCATCTGGGCCTGCAAGCTGGCCAGTATTGGCTGACTAGCGAGGATCACTGACTGGAAGCTGTTACTCATGGCCTTCGCAGCCGCAGTGAGCATGCCGTTGCGAAGCAACTCTAAGAGCCGTTCCAAAGGTTTCTCCCGGCCCTCACTTTTCTGAGGGTCAAACTGACCCGCGTTGAGCTGCATAAACGCTTCTTTGGTCGATATGCTCTCGTCTGGCTTCACCACAACGAAATGCAACTTCGGTAGCCCGCTCTGTGGCTGCAGAATTTCTCCTCGTCCACGACAAACCGCAGGCCCGCCCGCGAAGAAAAACGGCACGTCGCTGCCGAGTTGAGCGGCAAGACCCGTGAGTCGCTGCTTTG
Organism: Adhaeretor mobilis; assembly: GCF_007741515.1. GTDB lineage: Bacteria > Planctomycetota > Planctomycetia > Pirellulales > Lacipirellulaceae > Adhaeretor > Adhaeretor mobilis. Next base: position 855,533 of record NZ_CP036263.1, on the reverse strand, counting down.
AATAGTTCACACCCCACGCCTGGTTCAAGAGTTGGAGTGTTGCCGCGGCATCGCTACTGCCGCCCCCCATACCTGCCTGAGTAGGGATTCGTTTCGTGAGTGACAAGCTTCCGTAAGGCTCAACGCCGGCCTCGGCTGCTAATAGATGTGCCGCCTTCATCGCGAGATTGGTCTCATCGCTGGGAACATCGGTTCCTGCGACGCTAAATCGGAATCTCTCGGTAGACTCCCCTTCTGTGAAGTGAATCTCGGCGCGGTCGTTAGATGTCCAGCGCAGTTGGTCGAAGAGACGCACCGGGCACATGAGCATTTCAAGCTCATGAAAACCATCAGCGCGACGTCCCAAAACGTCGAGGTAAAGATTTAGTTTGGCGGGAGCCAGTGCCTCCCAGCCCACAGTCGTTCTTGAGACAAACATGGTGCTCGTCGTGTTGTGCAGCGCGCATCACCGAGGCCTAGTCGGTAGATACCGCTCTTGAAGCAACGCGGTGGATGTATCCCCAAACACCACGCGACCAACTACCTGTCCTGTACCGCTTATCTGTGTACACTGCTCCCGGCTACGTCTTCAACCGAAGATAACAACCGCGTCACGCCAGTCACTCGCCATTGAATCTCAACTGAAAACATCAGTCTCGACCCTGTAACTCGTTGCGTGCCGGCCGGGATCTAGCAGAATTCAAAAACGACGCTTCGTTCTCTTCGATTTGTACCGCTCTGATGACGCAAAACAAAACATAAAAAAAACCTGTGGCGACAGGAAGAAATGATAAGTGCGTAGTCGAAACTGCGATGGGCTTCGAGAACACGTATAGTGGTGCCACAAACTCTTATGCAAATCAGAACGAACTAAGCTTAATTTGTTTGCAAGCCCGGGTCAACTTAATGCTATCTTTCCCCAGGATTGGTTGACTCGAAGCGCACAAAGTGCGGGGTTCACTGAATTGCCCAGATTAACCGTCGTTTCCCCAGCAAAGCTCCGTTAGACTCTGCACTTTGCAGGGAAAGCCGAAGAGATCGGGACACTGCAACCTCATTGTGAAAGCCACGTAGGACTAGGAGCCATAGGAAGTTGAATCACAAGTTCACTGAAAGCGTTGCCGTCTTCGTGAAGGGGCTGCTCATGGGAAGCGCAGACATTGTGCCCGGAGTATCCGGTGGCACGGTGGCGTTGATCGTTGGCATCTATGAGCGTCTCGTTACGGCAATCAGCCAGTTTGACGGACAATTGCTAAAAATGCTTGCTGGGCGACAATGGCGAGCAGCGGCTGCCCGAATCGACTTCCGATTTCTGGCAACTCTCGGGGCAGGCATTCTCACGGGGGTCGCAGCGCTGGCCACGCTCATGCACTATCTGCTGGAACACGAGCGGAGCCCAACGCTGGCCGTATTCTTCGGCCTGATTCTCGCCTCGGCCCTGCTGGTTGGTAAAATGGTCAAGCCTGCGAATTCGCAACGGGCCGGACTGTGCGTGGCATTGGCAATTGCTGGAGCCGCGTTCGCTTATTGGCTCGTCGGACTGCAAGCGATTCAAGCTTCGGACAACCCGGTCTACTTCTTCCTCTGCGGCATGGTCGCCATTTGCGCGATGATTCTACCGGGCATTAGTGGTGCTTTCATTTTATTGATTCTCGGCTCGTATGAATCGATTACGAAGATCATCAAGGATCTGACCCACTTCGAGTTCACCGTCGGAGATCTCACGACACTTGCCGTGTTTGCTGCGGGCTGCGCGGTCGGACTAATCGGATTCTCCAAACTGCTGCGCTGGTTGCTGGAGCACTACCACGATCTGACGATGGCCGTACTGTGCGGATTCATGCTGGGCTCACTGCGCAAGATTTGGCCCTTTCAAATCGACAAGACTCCCGATGTCGAGCGATTGTCGTTGAAGGAGTACGAGCCGTTCATGCCCAGCAGTTGGACTGCCCAATGCACCAGTTGCCTAACGCTCGCCGTTGTAGCGTTTATTGCGGTACTTGCCGTCGAGCGGTTGGCCGGTGGTGAAACGAGAGATCGAGTGAGCTGAGCAGCCTAGCGCCCCAGCGCTCAGTGACAGCCACGGCTAGCACGGATTAACGCGGCTCTTCTCGGCAAACGGGTGGAACCGTGCGAAGGTACAAAATCCGTCATCGGATCCACACTCTTCCCCGAGGGGATGAGACGAACGCCTTCCCTCCAAGGGAGATATTGACTGAACTACCACCGGCTGAAGCCGGCGGGTTTGTGGGGGTCGCGCGACTCGCCGTGAGCGACTTTCGTTTGACATTTTCAGGCCACCTGTTTCGCGGTGCGCGATGGCCGCTAAAAAGGTCGCTAAGTTGGCGGTTTGGACGATTCTGCTTCGCTCATTCGTCCAATGTGCGGACCTCCTCTGGGAATCATTATTCCGGCTCCCGCCACTGTCCGAAAGTATTGGGCTATCGCACTTTCTGAATGTCGGATTCGACAGACGTGTCGATGCCATGCGTGGGGACGCGAGGGACTGACCACCGACTGCTTGAACGATTTAAGCCACTGTGCGCTTAGGGGATAGAGTTCTGCGCACTCCTTTTTCTTGCTCTGCTGCTGGTCTTGGTAGAATGGATTGGTGTGACATTCCCTTAGCCCGTCATAATTCATCTGACTTATCTCTGAAACCGGTGACGTTCCATGCCTGGCAGAACTCTCGCAATCTCACTTGTTGTGATGGCATTTGCTACAGCGCCAGCTGCAGCCTATGTTGATGGTATCGACGTTTCACGCTGGCAAAGCTCTGTCGATTGGAACTCTGTCAAGAGCGACGGGATTGACTTTGCGTTTGTAAAAGCGACCGAAGGTGTCAATTTTGTTGACTCACGTTTTCACGAAAACATGCAAGGAGCTACTGCGGCAGGTGTCCACATCGGACCCTATCACTTCGCCCGCATCGATAGTTTCAACGGTGTGCCATTTACAGACTACGATGGCAGTGCATTTGCGCCAGGGTCCAATCCCTATTTAGACGCTGTAAGTGAAGCCAACGATTTTCTCGACGAAATCATGCCCTACTACGAGACAGGGCTGTACCTGCCGCCAGTGGCTGATGTTGAAGGCCTGCCTGATTTCGGCAACTCTAATCTGGAACGCGAATTTATTTCGAACTGGGTGCAGATATTCTCCGACACGGTTGACGAAACTCTAGGGCGGCGACCAATTATCTATACCAGCAAGTCCGGTGCTAACACTCACTACACATCTCCAGTTGCCTCCACTCACGATCTCTGGATAGCATGGTGGCGAGGCACGGGCACAACCAACCCTCCCGTTCAAAGCGACACAGCACTCTGGGAACCGTGGCAATTCTGGCAATGGACCGCAACAGGCAGCGTCAACGGCGTAAGCGGTAACGTTGATAGAAATGTTTACCAAGGCTCGCTAGTCGAGCTAGAGCAATTGCTCATCGGTGAGGACCCTGGCAGTTTGATCATGCTAGCCGATTTTGAGACCGACGAAGGGTACTTCAACAGGCCGACAAATTATTCTGGGTCGAACCAAGGCATCGGGGCTAGCTCAAGCGCAATTCGAGTGACCACCGAAGCCCATGAAGGAATCGGTTCTCAAGAGATCCATATCGATGGCGATCCTGAGGGTTGGTTCTTGAGACACGTCTCGGGCATCGGCAGTACATCGGCAAATCCCGAAACGAACCTAGCGCTCGACGCGACCGGATACATCGGTTTTTGGTTGAAAACAGATGACGCGGGGATTTCGGTAACGATAGCGATCGACGACCCTCTGACCGCAGATCGCGGAGTCGAGCAATTAGTGATCGCTGATGGTGAGTGGCATCTGTACGAATGGAATTTCGAGGATAGCTCCCAGTGGGAGGCGTGGGTCAACGAAGAAGGTATCATTACTGGGCCCACAGTCACCATTGACTCGATTCAGTTCAGTGGAAGTGGCCAAGCGACGTTCTATCTCGATTCGGTAGCCCATGATCCGCTCGGCAGCCTTGGTCCGCTCGCTGGCGACTTTGATCTCGATGGGGACATCGATGGCGACGACCTCCATGAATGGCAGGCTGCATACGGAGACGGCAACGGCGACGGGCTCGACTTTCTCATCTGGCAGCAGCAAGCGGGTAGCAGCAGTGAGAATGCCAGCACCGCAGCAATCCCCGAGCCGGCCGCGCTCCTACTTCTGGGCGTGTTTGCCGTTGGCGCTGGGTTGGGACGGCAGAACAAGTTGCCTCTCTCGGGGCTTTGATTCTGGGGCGTCTTTCAGAACAAAGACATCGACGCAGGCGTTCTGTAGGCAGAATCTCGCAAAAGCAGACCAAAGGCAGGCATGATCAGGATTCTGAACAGTTTGTGCCCACTGCTTCGATCTGTGGATCGACGTGCTCTCTAGCAGTGGCAAGCCCTATCTGCGCCCAAGGCAATGCTCACAGGACTGCTGAGGAGAGTTATCCTCGTGGCACACTTTTGGATTAGTAGGGTCTCTGTCTATTACTTTTGAACAGCACGAACAAGTAGGACAACGAAGGGAGCAAGAAAACGGCTCCGACGGTGATTACCACCAGCATCGTCCAAAGAATATTGTCGGGTGCTTTGGAAACTCCGCTGGTAATAGTCGGTGGAACAATCAACGGATATTGTGAGACAGCCCAACCCCAGAGCACCGCTGCGACAGCACCTGACGATGCGATGACGGCTCGCAGGAAATTATTTCGCCAGACTTCAATCAGCGAACCGATGCCACAAGCTAATGAAACGACAACTAGCGGCCATCCACGATGCGCAAATCCTGCCGCCAGAGTCGGAGCCTCAATCGACACCATCGCCAAACCGCCGATTGACAACAGGCCCATCCATAACCCGGTTGAGAGCGATCGTTGTCGCCATAGCTGCGTGAGGTCATCCTCCTTGGCAACAGCAGCTTCTCTGGCGAGGTATACGGCAGCAAGATAAGCGCACATTCCAACAGCGTAGAATCCTGTAAAGACAGCAAACGACGACATCCACCCAGTCAGATGGCTCGCTTCGTATTGACCATCTGCCGCTATGGCAAGCTGTCCTGAAGCAACCGCTCCCACGCTGGCACCGAGAAACAGCGGTGTCGCGGTCGACGCAATCGCGAATACAGATTCCCACATGGCAAGTTCGCGACCGGTGCCCCGACTGTACGAGCGAAAGGCGTATCCCGCCCCGCGAAAGACGATCCCACAAAGAGCGAGCAGCAGCGGCAACCATAGCGCTCGGCTTAACGCGGCGAACGCAACGGGAAAGCCGTTCATTAGTATGACAAGCACGAATATCAGCCAAACATGGTTGGCTTCCCACACGGGTCCGATTGCTTTGTAGATGTGCTGTCGTTGCTTGTCGGTCGATTGCAAGGCTGTCGTAAATTCCCACACCCCTGCACCAAAGTCCGCACCGCCCAGCAATGCGTACAAAGTAAGTGCCACAAGCATCACAAGTAGTAGTAGATCGTCAGGCCCCATCGCTGGTCTCCACAACGGGAACCTTGGCCAACTGGCGCAAAATCGACACGGTCGCAACACCTATCACTGAGTAGATCGCCAACGTCAAGTAGAAGACGTTCCAGACACCAGGAGCTTGTGTAACCGCTTCACTAACTCGCATGTACCCCTGAACGATCCACGGCTGCCGACCAACTTCCGTCACTACCCAGCCAGCTTCAAGAGCAATCACTGACAGCGGTCCCAATAGAACGACGGTCCCTAAGAACGCTTTTGATTCGGGCCATCTTCGCTTTTTGATGAATACAACAAGACACCAGAGAGCGACCAGCATCATGAACCCACCAATACTAACCATGATTTGGAATGCAATATGGACGACTGCCACGGGCGGAATATCCTCAGCGGGAAAATCGTTTAGCCCCGTGACTTCTGCGTCAATATCGCCGTAGGCCATCCACGACAGCGCACCGGGAATTGCGATCGCAAAGTCGGTTGTCTTTGTCTTCTCGTTAGGAATACCGCCAATGTGAAGTGGGGCTCGTGTCGTTGTGTCGAATATGCCCTCCATCGCGGCGAGCTTTACTGGTTGCGACTTGGCCACAACTTTCGCTGACCAGTCGCCGACAATCATCTGCACGGGAACGAGCGGCAAAGCAAGTAGGAGACTCAGGGTAAACGCGCGGCGATCATATGCACTGACTCGTTTGAGCAATTGCACTGCGTAAAAAGAAGCGACTGAGAATCCTGTTACCAGATATGCTGCCACGATCATGTGGGTCACTTGCGCACCTGTCGCCACATTGAACATTGCCGCAAACGGGTCGACATCAATGATCTTATCTTCAACGAGACGAAACCCGGCAGGAGCGTTCATCCATGAATTCGCGGTTACAACGAAGAACGCCGAGAAGAAACCCGAAATGGCCACCGGCCATCCGGTCAGCCAATGGACTCGCTTCGGCAGTCGATCCCAGCCATAGAGATAGATGCCGGCAAAAATTGCTTCAACGAAAAAGGCGAACCCCTCCATCGTGAACGGCAAACCAATGACAGCTCCCCATCGCCCCATAAACTCGGGCCAGAGTAGCCCCAGCTCGAACGACAGAACTGTTCCTGTCACGGCACCAATCGCGAACATCACAGCAAATGCTTTGGACCACCGTCGAGCTAGCGTTTTCCACAGCAAATCTCCCGTCTTTAGGTATCGCCATTCCGCAGCAAGCATCAGCAGAGGCAGCCCGACACCGAGACAAGCCAAAATGATGTGAAAACCCAGCGTAAACGCCATTTGCAATCGTGCTGGGCGAAGATTGTCGGCCGCAACTGCTAGGCTCAGTTCCATAGTGACTGCCACCATCGTTCGATTTCGGCAATCCACCGCTGGTTGTCACAGTCACAATTTTGTTTCTTATCAATTGATTCGTTCATGCCATTACCTCATCGCGACCGTTCGCAAACTATCTAACAACGGTATCAGCGTTGCGCTGATCGAGCAAGTCGGCAGGGATCAATCGGACTTTCACGAACGAGACTCCGCATGCGATTTCAAACTCTTGGCTTGGCGACGTTGGCACTGCGCAGCGCTGCGGCGCCTTCTTTCTCAGCCAACGTAAATGACTTTCTCGACTTCAGCAACACAGAAGTGCCGGGGCGACCGATATCGGACTCGGTGCCTCGATACGGTTGCACCTGATGTACCGCGTCTAATGTTCGGAACATGCGATTGCGAACACCAAGCCAATGGAAACGGTTCTAGAAAACTCGGCGTCATCGGTCGCTCGTCCGTTAGATATCGTCCGCCGTTAAACTAAAGCAGTTGCTTCGCAATCGCGCGGATTTCTTGCTGAATTGTTTCGATGTCACGACTGGCATCGATCACATGCACGCTGTCGCCCATCGATTGAGCTTCGGATAGAAAACCTTTACGCAACTCCTTGCGATACGCATCCCCCCGGCTTTCGACGCGATCGAGTTCAGTTCCCATGCGTTCCAAAGCTGCGGCGGGGTCCATGTCGAGCAGGAAGGTGCAGTCCGGCGAGATACCGGCGGTCGCTACCTGTCCAACCGTGCGAACGGCTTCAACCTCCAGCCCGCCGGCATAGCCTTGATAGACGATGTTCGCCAGCAGAAAGCGATCGGAAACGACTGTCTTTCCGTCTTTGAGAGCCGGCTTGATGATCTCTTCCACGAGCTGTGCCCGAGCCGCCATGTAGACCAGCATTTCGCTGCGGGCGGAAATAGCGGTCTGCTCGTCGCTGTTGAGAAGGATCTCGCGAAGTTGTTCCCCAAGTGCAGTAGTGCCCGGATCGCGGCAGAAGACCACCTCTCGATCAGTGCCCTCTCCCTCGATGCCGCGTACCCAGTCGCAAAACTGTTCGATCTGCGTAGTTTTTCCTACACCGTCGATGCCATCGAATGAAAAGAACATGAGAAACTGAAACCGGAAGCTAGCGTAGAGGATGTCTCTCGCTAATCTTACCGGCTAGCCGATTCCAACGATACTAGTGCTGATTCATTGCAACAGCTCAGAAATCGGTGGGAGGCGTCGCTGGTAGGCTACTAGCTGCTGAGGGTTGGGTATTGTCGGATATCCAACCGCTGAGCCCTGCAGCTTGAGAAGAACCGTAGTTAATCGCCGAGGGTTGTGTCTCAGGGGACGTAGCCGATGTCTGTTTGGTAAGCGCCGGCTGCGGCAAGGGCTGCGGCAACGGCTGCAAGTGTGTGGCTTGTAAGACTTCATTCACGGCACTGGGCACCTGGGGCCATGTGGCGGCCTCCGGATCGGGCGCCGGCGCGGGGATGGCTTCCTGCAAGTTATTCAGTGCATCGGTACCGTTTCCCTGATCAGTCGCTCCATTGGTTTCGTTTTCGGGAACAATCGGCAGGTATTCCGCATTCGCTGGTAGCGGCATCGGTGTCGACATTGCGGGACTCATCGTTGGGTTTTGGTTTTGCACGCCGACTTGGGCTTGCGGTCCGCGACTGATGACCGAGGGTCGCGTGTAACCGTAGTTGATTTGATGGCTGCCGTCACGCTGGCGTGCACGTCGCAATGCATCGAACTGCGCCTTGCCTGGCCAAGGGCCCTCAGCCAGGTAAACGCCGTTGTACTCTAGTAGCGATCCCTTGCGGTAATGGACTCGCATGATCGCACGATTGAAATCGACCAACGATCGGTAGTAGGCGCTTTCCGCTTCTGCCCGTTGTCGTTGAGCCTCGAGCAGCAAGTCGAGGGTGACGCTACCAGAATCGTAGATAGCTTCCACAGCCTCTACCTGGTCTTGCGTAGCGACGCGACGGTTGAAGTTTGTCTTGACGACGCCGTAGTTGTGAGCGACGTCCCGCACAGAATCGCCAAGTTGGTGAGAGATTTCTAGTTCCAAGTCCTGCAGCACGGCTCGTTCGCGAGCGAGCAACAACTGGTGATGACGCACTCCACTAAGTGCCCGGCGGAATCCGATAGGCAACGTGAACTGCAAATCGACCTGCCATTCCTGGTAGTCGCCTCCGGTGAGCACTTCAAACGCATTGGAGCCATCCGCGAAGGGGGCGATTCCGTTGCGATCGGAACGAAGCAGCTGGTCGCCCGCACCGAGCCAGCGATAGCGTCCGCCAAGATCCAAACGAGGAAGCAAGTGGTTGCGTGAGGCGATGAGTTCCAACTCGCGGCGTTTGACCTGCCACTTCTGGCGGCGGATTTCGACGCGGCGAGAAAGGGACTCTATGTGGATGGAGGCCCAATCAAAGTGAACCTGGGCAGTAGTCGGCTCGTCGATCGGTCGGATCAAGCGACCATCGCTGTGGGTGATACCCATGATGTAGCGGAGTCGATTTTCGACACGGAACAGATTCGTAAGCGCTGTCTCAAGTTGGGCAGTAAACAAATAGTACTGGCTGCGTGCTTGGGCTTCCTTGTCAGCCTCGCCACCTTCGCCACCCGCTTCTTGGAGGGCTTTGATCTTGCGCCAGGTTTCCAGCGCACTGTTACGCCCGATCTTACGCGAATCGAGATCGCGATACGCGAAGTAGAGTTCCCAATAGGCGTCTTCGACGTCCCGCATGAGGTTGCGAACTCCACCCTCGAAATCCGCCAGTGTGATGTCGTGGCGAATACGGGCGATCATTACGCCGTCGATGTTATTCACTAACCCGCCCGCTGCCTGCTGGAAGGACTGAAGGCCGGCAATGCGGTTGTATTGCGTGCCGCGACCTTGCAGCAACGGATGACTGAACGCGGCTTCGAAGTTGGTGGTCCAGTCGCTTGGCTGCGTGCGGCTACCATTATTGTTTTGTTCGTAGTTCGTGTTGTTGCGAATTTCGAACGTGCTACCGTCGGCCGTGCTCTTCGTGACGCCTAATGTGCCGATTCCGAGGTCTTGACGGAACTGCGGCGCGAAGAAGCCGGGTGCTGAAGCGAGGCCGAAGTTTTGGGGACGGTCATTGTAGTTCCAGGTAAGACTACTATCGAGCTGCGCGTCGAACTCACTGAGAGCCGCCTCGACACCGGTGCCGCTAAAGGCGCTGCCTGTGCCGGTGCCGGTGCCCGTTTCTACAATAGCCGCATCGTAAGTGGTCGTTAGGTTCGCACCGTTGCTGGCGGAAATGGTCTCTGGCGTAGTAGCTGCAATATTCTGTCCGCCATCGGCAATCCGGCCACCCAGTTGTCGCATGACGTTGCTGTTCTGGAGAGTGAGTCGTGTCGCCTGCTCCATCGTTAGATCCCAGACGTCGAAGTTCTCAGCGTTCTCCAACGTCAGGGGAGCTTGGGCAGAGGTGACTTCCTCAAGCGGCACCGCGCACACATCCGGGTATTCGATCTCTGTTGCGACGTCTAGGTAATGCGACAGATCGCCATCCTCGCGGAAGAACACAGGCTGAATCGGCTGGCAGCCGGTGGCGAACGTGAGTACGCACAACAACAGTGCAAGAGATTTCTTGCTGGTTGAATTCGTTAGTGCGAGCGAGCGAAGCGGGGACATACGTTTGCTTTCCTAGCCATGGGCAAGCTCGCTGAAGTAAGCGAGCGTGCCGCGTCGTAACTCCGGTCGCACGCGTTGCGACCGACTTGCCCCCCCGGACAAGGCCCGACTTGCTTGAGCAACGCACGAAATAATCCACGCGCAGCTCAGGCAGCAGAGACGTCTCAATCGTTATCGACGCCCCAATCGGCAAACTTTGACATTCACGCCAAATCGACAAAGAAAGGCTTGCTAGCAGTGCTGGCGATGGGACGCGTGTTGGCTAGGGACGCATGCTAGCAAGTGATCGCGTATTGGCGAGCGCAGCTAAGCCGCAAGCGGCGGTTACGGCAGTCCCCAGCCGAGGGTGAGCCAGCCAGCTTCGCTATCGATTTGGCGAAGCGTCAGAGTTCCCAGGTCGGGTATGGTGATCGGCGGGATGGGAATTTCCTTGGGAAAGCTCTCCCCGCGGTCGGCTCGGTCGTTCATGTTTTTTGCTAGCGTGTTGCGGAAGCCGCTCTTCGTGGTGGACATCTTCTTGTCCCACTCGGGGTCGAAGCCCGTCGGCAAGACCTCAATCTTGCCGACTCTTCGCAGCAAAATGCCGTTGTCGTTCTTTACGAACTTGTAAGTGACGATGAAGTCCCAATTCTTGAACTCGCGCTCACCGGAAGCAAGCAACGAGGCCCGCATACGAATGGCCAGATTGCCATCACCAAAGCTAGCGCTCGCGGGGAAATCGTTGTTGAGCGTGATCGACCAAGGCTGGAACGCATGCTCGCCCTCGTCGCCTTCTTGAGGATCAGAATCTGCATTAGGATCTGCCAACACGGGTTCAAGTGTATCGACCACCTCATCAGTCACATCCTTCGCCGACTTACGCACTTCGGAAATTCTATTCAGCCAGGGAGGCGCATCGCCGGTTACTTTCGGGGCGAGGTCGGTTTCGTCTTGCGATATTGTGACTCCGGCAAGCGCTAGCGGCAAATAGTTGTTCACGGCCGACTCATGCACTTGGAACGACAAGTCGTGCCCCGGCATTAAAGGCGGCGCAGGCACAGAAGCTCCTAACTGCGTTGACCGGGCAATGAGGGTATCAATGCCGATGCCATGACTCGTGGAGTGCATGCGCAAATACTCTGGCTTCAATGCGCGTCGCATCAGTGGCGTGATGACCTTTTCTAGATATCGCTTACGACCATTGACCATTGCCGGGAAGACTTGCTCGTCGAACCCCGTGGCGACCTTGGTTTCCGCATGGCTGGCGGCGATTCGTTCTGCCTGGCCTTTACTCTCGCCTGCTTTTTTCCAAGCGATCTTCTCGACAAGTTTCCGACCAAATTGTCCTCCCGTTTTGCTGATGCGGTTGATTCGAGTGCGTGTCACGGCCTTCGCACTGGCCGCGCCTACGTAGAACGCATCATCAGTAAATACCAATTGCTTTAATGAATTGAAACTCGTGGTGCCCGTGCTGTAGATGTTCACCGGCTTGTTGTAGCCGATGGTGTTGGAAGCAGTTTGCCCGGTGAAAAGCGTCTGGATCACGATTTGGTCGTCGGCAGGCTGCGTGTGAAAAGTGACCCTGCCCTGAGTACATGCGGTGCCACGGATACTCGTGCCCAAAATACAATCGACCACCGGTTGTTGGTTGGTCACCGGCCGTTGCGCGGTGCGGTTGATCATACCCTCAGAGACGCGCACAAACAGGTTCGGCTGGCTCAAGCGACTGTGCATGGCACTCACTAGCTGGGGCGAATCGCCCAACTGCTTGGCCAACTCGTACACGCGGCTTACTTTCCATTGGGTCTCGCCGGTGGGTTGCCTCCCATGACGATCAAGTTGTTCTTCCAAGCTTTTTAATAGTCCATCGTAGGCGGCACTCGCATCGCGCACTTTTGCGGTGGTGGCCCAAGTGACCGTAGGAATGAACGCTTCGAGACGATCAGCGACATTTCGAAACGCATCGATTTCCAGCCCGGGCTTGTTCATTCGGAATCGCCTGAGCACGATCTCCAGATCGGTAAGCGATTCGCGTGTGACCTTTGATTCGTCTGACAGTTGAGGTTCGAGCAGTTCCCACTGCAGGAATTCTTTCCAAGTGCCAGCGTACGGGGTGACGTTTAGCGATTGTTCTAAAGCTTGAACAGAACTACGTAGTTTGGCTCGCTCGGAAATCAGCTCGTCCTGGGTGATTGGTGTGTGATCGCCACGGGCGGCGCGAGCGTAATCGGCAAGGTCGCTTCCCTTAGGCGTTTTCAATTGCTGCGACCAAACATTCAATGCATTGTGGACGGCCCTAAACGGCCCCATATGGAGCCCCTTCGCTTCGGTGCGGAACTGACGCAAGATGCGCATGACGACTGCTGGGTCGGGCTCTTCGGCGTCAAGCTCCTCACGCAAGTCGTCTAGCTTCAAGTAGCCCTGCCAGTGGAGGAGCTTCTTGCTATTCTCCTCGCCACCTGCGATCCACTCTTCTAACTCGTCGAGCTTGGTCTCCACGCGCATTGCCGCCGCCGATGTGGCTTCTGCGGACGGGGCTATCGTTGGCTTCCCATCCTCCTGCGCCCGCGCAGGCTGTGGCCCGACGAGAGCAATCGCCAGGAGTACTGCCATACATGTACGGGTACCAGCTATCAGAAGCCAGGATTGCTTGGAACGATTCATATTCATGGGGGGCTATCTTGAAACTTGGCAGTGTTAAAACTTGCTGCAGGGACCTTTCGGCACAGTCTAGCTAGCCAGCAAATACTCTGTAAGTACCCCGGATTACCGCAGTGCCGTGAAGACTTTTGCTCTCTAACCACGTTTCAGCGTGCAAAAGTCTTCTGCGAGTTGACCTTCCAAGGTCCTGCACAGACTATGTTTCAAGGCAAAACGAGCTAACACTCCGCTAGCTCCGCTGCCGACTTTTGCTTTGCGATAGTCACGCATTCCAGCCCAAGTGCGGCGGACAGTAGGACGGACCGAGTGCAAAAGTCGGTTCAGCAGGCGAGACGAACCATCCCGATGTGCAGAGGAAACACCCTGGGTGATTCCATTGTAATTCGGCCGGGAAGGGAATTCAGCAACGAATCCTGGCCAGCGTCAGGCCGTACGCGAGAGTCCCCAGCAGATTGCCGCCGCAATGCACGACCTCAAGCGGCCACGCCGAGTGCCTTTGGTGTTGCGGGTGGATGAGAACGACCGCACATGCTGAAGTGCAATCTTCAGCCCTACATCCGCTCCACAACTTCAATGCCCAAGAGCTCCAAACCACGCGAGAGCGTCCGGGCTGTGAGATCACACAGCGCGAGACGACTGGTGCGAAGCTCATCGCTTTCTGCCTTGAGCACTGGGCACTCGCTAAAGAATGAAGAGTACTTGCTCGCTAGTTCGAACAGGTAGGAAGTCAAATGATTGGGCCGATAGTCGCTCGCTACGCGGGTGAGCGCTTCGCTGAATTGCAAGAGTGCCAAAGCGAGCGAGCGTTCTGCGGGCGTGTTGAGGTCGATCGTGGGGTTGCTAGTGCGTAGTTGCTGCCGATCGACGCCCGCTTTGCCGAAGATGCTGCTCACGCGGGCGTAACTATACTGCATGTACGCAGCCGTGTTGCCGGTCATAGCGAGCATTTTGTCGTAACTGAATACGTAGTCGCTCGTGCGATTGTGGGCGAGGTCCGCGTACTTGATCGCGCCAATACCGATGCGATCTGCTACCGTCTGGCGTTCTTCGGCGGAGAGTAGTGGCTCGGCGCGAGCGTCGTCATTCTCGCTCACGATTGCCAGGGCGCGCTGGATGGCTTCGTCCAGCAGTCCGCTCAAACCGACAGCCGTGCCGGATCGCGTTTTGTATGGCTTGCCATCTTCGCCAAGGACGGTGCCAAAGCTGATGTGCTCTAATTCCAGATCCTTAAGCCGTGTGTCTTTTTCTCCCCACAGTTTCGTGGTGGCGAACAGATGCTCGAAGTGCAGCGACTGGCGATGATCCACGACGTACAAAAGCGCATCGGGCTGCCAGTTTTCAACGCGATACTTGATCGTGGCGAGATCAGTCGTGGCGTACAAGAAAGCACCGTCGCGTTTCTGCACGATGAACGGCGCGTCTTGCCCTTCGAGGAACACACACTTCGCACCGTCGCTCACTTTCACCAAGCCTTGCTCTTCGAGGCTTGCTATCGTTTCAGCAAGTTGGTCGTGATAATGACTTTCGCCCAGGGTGTGATCGAAGGAGACATTCAACCGCTCGTAGATGGCGTCCATCTCTGCAAGGCAAGCAGGCAGGAAGCGTTTCCACAGGGCGACGTTTTCCTCGTCGCCCGCATGCAACGCTGCGGTTTCCGCGAGCACCTTCTGCCCAATGTCCGCGTGCTCTTTCGCGACACTGATCAGTTGTTCGTCGTTCTCTGCATCGACGAGCTTTTGCTGCAGTGCCACTAAATCGCTACGACAGTCGTTCAACAGGCCCTCAGCCTGTCTTAATTTCTTGGCGGCCTTCTTCTGGGCCTTCTGGTCCTCTGGAACGGGCTCCGAACTGAGCTTCTCAACGGCGAGCTGCTGTTGATCGATGGCCAGTTCAGCCTCGGGGATTTTTTTCGTGCGCAGCGCGTGGTAGTCGACCAGCGAGTTCACAAAGCGGTAGAGCCGCGTGAGCTCTCCCACCGGCGCCTCGGCCAGTTTGGCATCGTCGCCAAAGTTCTTGTAGCCGTACACGATCATGCCAAACTGCGTGCCCCAATCGCCGATGTGGTTGTCGGTGATCACTTTGTGGCCGAGAAATTTCAGCACCTGGGCAAGTGCGTCGCCGATGACGGTCGAGCGTATATGCCCCACGTGCATCGGCTTGGCCACATTGGGCGAGGAGTAATCCAGCACGATGTTGCGTGGCTCGGTAGCTGTTGGCACACCCAAGCGATGTTCGTCGACGAGCGCGTCGCCTACCAACTCGGCAATGCGAGCGGTCTTCACGCGGAGGTTGATAAACCCAGGGCCAGCGATCTCTGGCGGTTCGCACAGGTCGGCCACACCAAGCTTCTCGACCAGCTCGGTAGCTATTTCGCGCGGCGGTCGACCGAGCCGCTTGCCCAACGGCATGGCGCAGTTTGCCTGGTAGTCGCCGAACTTAGGATCTTGGCTTGGCAAGACCATGTCGGACAGGTCCGCGCCATCAAGGGACTCAAGGGCTGTTGCAAAACGGCTGCGTAATTCGGCGAGTAGATTCATAGGGCGAATGACCAATCAACAATGACCAAGAGAAGAAGAAACCAATCCTGGGTCATTTAGGCCTGGTCATTGGTCGTTCCCTCGTCGTTCGCTTCCTCGACGTCACTTTGATCTCCAAACGGCACACGTTTCGCGCCGTTCCAAAAGTCCTCGAGCGCGTAGAATTCACGAGTCTCTTCGTCGAACAGGTGAATGACTACGTTGCCGTAGTCGAGTAGAATCCAGCGGCTTTCGCTGTAACCCTCGATGCCCATGCGCTTGTCTTTGAGATCGTCCTCTAGCTTGTGGTCGATCTCTTCGCTCATGGCGTGGAGTTGGCGGCGACTCTTGCCCGTGGCCAGCACGAAGTAATCGAACACGGGGGTAATCTCGCGCATGTCGAGAATCACGATATCCTCGCCGCGATTATCTTCGGCCGTGCGCGCAGCGGCCATCGCTAGCTCTAAGCTGCGCTCGGAAGCCCCATTTTCAGGGTTGGGCGTGCTCTGGGAACTCGTTTCGACGATGGGACTCCTCACCTTCATGTTTGCGTACGACTGATTACGTCAGTGCTTGAACCGGCAGATTCTACCCAGATTGCCCCCAACAGGCGAGGGCTACACACTCTGGGAACCGCAAAGTACGCAAAGAGCGCCAAGAAACTTCTGAGCTTCAGTCCAGTAGGTTTATCAGTGATCGTCAGCTGCCCAGCAACCAATTTCATGAATGCGTGCAACGAGCCCCCTGGAATCCAAATGAGCATGGTCCAAAATGCGTTCCTGTAGTTCCTTTGGGTTATCTCACTACCGCAATTCGATCTTTGCGCCCTTAGCGCTCTTTGCGGTTTATTGAACATCTGAGAAAGGCTTCATTCATGGGCGATTGGATTGAACCGGGCAAAAAGGCCCCCGCATTTACCCTGACAGCAGACGATGGCAGTAAGGTTCGCCTGGCGGATCTCGCGGGCAGCCCTGTGGTGTTCTATTTCTACCCCAAGGACGATACCCCGGGGTGCACTAAGGAAGCCTGTGCGTTCCGCGATCGCCAGAAGGAAATGAAAAAACTGGGAGCCGTGGTCTTGGGAGTAAGCCCGGACGACGTGGAAAGCCACGGCAAGTTCCGCGACAAGTTCAAGCTGAATTTCCCGCTGCTTGCCGATGAGGGGCACAAAGTGGCGGAAAAGTATGGGGTTTGGCGGGAGAAGAATATGTACGGCAAGAAGAAAATGGGCATCCAGCGCAGCACGTACCTCATCGATGCCCAAGGAAAAGTCGCAAAAGTTTGGAAGGCGGTGAAGGTCGACGGCCACGACGAGAAGGTGATTGAAGCGATCAAAGCGCTGGAGTAAGCGCCGCACCACGCCATTCACCCCCCAATAGCCGCGGGCCAACGGCCCGCCGGTGAACTCTGTTGAGGCGAGCCATTCTCCTGCGCTCCTGCGAGATGTTATCTCGCGGCTATTGCTACTCTGCTTCACTCATCCTCAGTTGCACTCAAAATCAACAATTGGTGCTTCGTTCTGCCCTACGGCAGCCCTAGCTACAATCCCCCAAATTTACCCAGCTACCCTGTTTTTGTGGAAGTTTGCCTTCCGCGACGATTGGCGCGAACTTCCCCTGGATATTTCTTAGAAGAATCTGAAACTCGTATTTGCGGTTGGCCGCTTGTCGGGTAAGTTTTGATAGCTGAAGTACTTGCCAATCACGGAGCTGTCGAGAAACAAGATTCTTTTGTTTGTGCGAACTTAACCCTCCCGCACTGCGTAGCATCCTGTAGTACCGACAAATAGCTAACAAGGATTTCTCCGAATCCCCGCTTGGCAAGAATTCAGCATCCACTCAGCGACCCATCGGCGATTCCCCTCCCTCCGCCGATGGGTTCGCTGGGCTTTTTTCTGGGAACGTAGTTCCCGGAAACCCAGATTCCCGGCGACCTGACGTTCTAGGTGATGGCTTCTTTCAGCGCTGTCCCACGGTCGCCTCGAACATCGTGATGCGAAGGCTTGTCTATGCGATTGTCCTCCCAATCCCGCCTCGACTCCCTATCCCTCACCATGATCGCCGCCAAATCTCTCGACGTCCTGGCTGGCCGCACCCAGTCGCTCACTTCAGAAGCTACCTTGCTATTAGAGCGTGTTCGCGAATTCTTGCGTTCCAAGAGTGCCGGCTGCGACGAGCCCTTTACCTTGCGAGCCCAAATCATCCCGCTGGACCCCCACGGCATGCCGGGCGAGCCCAGCGAGATTGAGCTGCGCGATTTCAGCGAGCGAGGCTTAGCGTTCACGCACGACGCGCCGATTACCGACCGTCGAGCGAGGCTCTCGGTAGACGATCCACGCTTCGGCAAGCTCAACGCCGAGGTCGATCTCTCTTGGTGCCGCTACCAACCCGGTGGCCGCTACACCAGCGGTGGAAGATTTGTGCGATAAGAGTGGTATAGCCCTCCTCGAACGTTTTTTGACACCCCAGCCCACTTGCGCCTACACTACGCAATAAGCATGCGACCGCGCCGGAACCGGTCGCCTGGGGAACAACTCTAATTTCGCGATTCATTCGCGAAACAAAGGAGGCGTGTCATGAACAGAAGCTTGAATGTCCAACGCTGCGCAGTGTTCGCACTTGTTGGGTGCGTAGCTCTTGCCGCCGCTTGCGGCTTAGCCGACGCCCAAGAACAAGCGCCTGATGCAGGAGGTTCGTCAGATCTGTTTGGCGCGTGGCCCTCCGAGTTTTTGGAGGTGAATGGCGAGGCATCCCAGTCCAACTCGAAGCCTGACTCGTCTGAACCCAAAGAAACGAAACCGCTGAACCTTAGTTTGGTGACCGGTTCTGGACAGCGCGTGGTAGATCCTTACCGTGGCCTTGCTATTTCATCTGCTCAAGACCGGGCCGCGAGTGAGCGAATTGAAGCGGCACTCGACGGACCTCTTTCGATACCAATCGATTACCGGGAAAGGCCGCTCAATCAAATCCTGCAGGAGATCTCGCTCGATTATGAAATTCCCATTTTGTTTGACCGACCTGCACTCGAAGCACTGGCGATTTCTGAAGAAGCCGAAGTGACGATCAGTCTTCGCAACGTCACGCTGAGATCGGCTCTCAATCTGTTGTTTCGCGAAGTCGAAGACCTAACCTATGTTGTCAACAACGAGGTTCTACTAATCACTAGCGAGGATGAAGCCGAGGATTGCCTAGAAATCCGCGTCTACAAAATTGATGATCTACTAGACCTCAACTACCTAGAACGACCACTCGCAGCGAGCGCTTGGGCCGAGTATGACAAGATAGTCGGTGCCATTACCGAATGCGTCGAGCCCGATAGTTGGCAAGGAAACGGAACCGGCAAGGGTGACATCAGGCACCTCGGCCCCGGCATACTGATCGTATTGCAGACCAATCACGTTCATCGCCATATCGAAGCCTTGCTGGATACCCTGCGGGACGTCAAAGCCCAAATAGACGCCGATCGACCCCGTGACAACCAGCAAGTCAGGCAAGAGCCCCCAGCCAATGTACCGCTAACAAGGTCGTTTCGAGTCAGTTACGGTTTCGATTTCCAACCCGAGCGCTCACAGGAAATTATCCGTGACGCTGTTATGAAATCAGTCGATTGGGAAAGCAATTCAGAAGTCGGTGGCGATGACGCATTCCTTGTCGTTATGCAGGATCGAGTGATTGCGAGACACGTTCCTCATGTTCTTAAGCAAGTGGAAGAGACACTTAGCAACATCAATCTGCTCTATAGCGAAAAAGTTCGTCAGCCAACAGCCTACGGCGGCAAGAAAAAACCCAAGTCGAGCGAATCTTCTGGCGGCGGCTTCTTCATCCTCGACAAGAAGCTAGAGAAGTAATGCAGGCAGAGCCAAACCAATTATTAGTTTCGCGCAGAAACGCAGAGACGCAGAGTTCGGTCGGCATGCGTCCTCTCTGCGTCTCTGCGTCTCTGCGCGAAACATCATTCTTGGCATTCCTATTTTGCTTTGTGTCACTCGCACATGCCCAGCAACCTCTCGATGGTGCCAAACTCGACGGAACCAGCGGTCGCGACCTCGCACTCGACCAGTTCCGCCCCAAGTCACAGCTCGTGCTGCCGCAGGAGACGGTTCGGCGGGCGAAGTTTCCCGTGGTGGACGTTCACGTTCATTGCCGTCTCAAGATGCGGCAGTCGCCCGAAGTAGTCGATGAGTTCGTACGATTGATGGACGACCAAAACATTGCCGTCTGCAATTCCCTCGATGGCGGACTTGGGGAGCGGTTCGACGAACACAAGAAGTTTCTTGGTAAGCACTCAAATCGCTTCACGATCTTCGCCAACATCGACTGGATTGGCGATGGCAAACGAAAGGAACCGGCGACCTGGGATTGCCATCGTCCCGACTTTGGCCGACGCATGGCGTTAGCATTGGCCGACGCCAAACAGCGGGGCGCAGCCGGCTTGAAGATCCATAAAATGCTGGGACTGTATTTCCGCAATCCCGATGGCTCTTACATAAAGGTGGACGACCCACGCTGGGACCCGATTTGGGAAGCGTGCGGCGAACTCAGCTTGCCGGTGCTCATTCATACGGCTGACCCGGTGGCTTTCTTTCAGCCGGTTGATGCCACCAACGAACGCTGGGAGGAACTCAACCGGCACCCGAGATGGAGCTTCTCGGGCGGCCCGCCCAACAACTACACCGGCCCGAGCCACGATGAACTGCTGGCCGCTCGCAATCGCGTATTCGCTAAGCACCCGAATACGCAGTTCATCGCTGCCCACGTGGCCAACTATCCAGAGAACCTGGCGAAGGTGGGGGAGTGGTTAGACACCTACCCGAACATGCATGTGGAGATTGCTGCGAGAATTGCGGAACTGGGTAGGCAGCCTCGCACAGCACGTAATTTTTTCCTGAGATACCAGGATCGCATCCTCTTCGGCACCGATGGGCCTCGCTCGCCAGGACGCCTACGGCCCCACTGGCGCCTGCTGGAAACCGACCACGAGTACTTTTCCTATGCTGAGGGGCAGTACCCTCCCCAGGGCTTGTGGGGCATCTACGGGCTCGATTTACCGGATAAGGTGCTTAGGAAGGTGTATCACGAGAATGCGGCAAAGCTGATTGCGGGCGTGGCAGAACGGCTAAGCAGCTCGGCATTCCAGGCTGAGTAGAGAAGATAGTGGCGGGTTTAACCTTAACTGGAACGCTTTAGGAGTTGGTAATTCTATCGCCTTACGACTCCGGTCAGAGGCACCGAGCTGCCGCTTGTTGCATCACAACCCCTAACACTGGTAGACTTTTACGCTTGTGGATTGCCACTGGCATTCTCCACACAACCACGAGTCCCCTACTCCGATCTCAGAGTCTCTAGTAACCGATGTCTGTCGAATCTGAATCGACCTCCACCGAGGCTACCCCCTCGCCGGAAGTCACCGCTCATCCTAAAGAATCTATCTCTCCAGCTGAGGCAGCACCAGTTGCCTCTCCCGTTGCCGAGAATTCTCCCCCTAAGAGTGAGCCTGCCCAGCCTGCGTCGATGCCCGATGCGCAAGCTTCTGCTAGCGTTGCTCCGACTGAAGCTGCTTCTACTGAGGCTGCTCCAGCCCAGGGTGGTCCGTCAGCTGCTCCGGTCGCTGACGCTTCTGGCTCGCCCCCAGTCGGTGAACCTAAGACTGAGCCACCGAAGAAAGAACTGAAAATCGGTTCGCAGCGCGATGGGCAATCAGCCTCCGATGCGAAACCTAATCCGGTGATGAAAGTTTCTGAGGGCACGCCGCAAGCGGAACAAACTCGCAAGAACTATCCGCCGCCCAACGTGCGCGACAAGCTTACGCCAGAAATGGAAGCCGAACTCGAAGCGGCCATGGGCGGCGATTCGGTCGATGATGTGATTGGCGACTCGACCAAAGACGCCAGCGAAGAACTCGCCGCTGGAACCAAAGTCACAGGCAAGGTCCTCAAGGTCGCCGGCGAAGATCTCTTCTTGGAAGTCCCCGGCACGCGCCATCAGGGGGTCATTCAAGTCAAGCAGTTCGAAGCTAACGACAAGGGTGAATCCACCGTCCCTGAGCCGGGTACCCAGCTGGAAGCCATTGTCAGCAAGTTCGATGCGGAGCAGGGCATCTACGAGATGTCGATCACCACGGCGGCGGTTGACGTGGGCGATTGGGACTCTGTCAGCGAAGGTCAAGTCGTCGACGTCATGGTCGACAAGGCAAACAAAGGTGGCCTGGAATGCAAAGTCAGCGGCATCCGCGGCTTTATTCCTATGGGCCAGATATCGATCTACCGCGTCGAAAATGCGGAAGACTACGTCGGCAAGAAGATGACCTGCGTCATTAGCGAAGTGAGTCGCAAGCGTAAGAACCTCGTGCTTAGTCACCGCGCGCTGATGGAACGCGAACGCCAAGCGAACAAAGAGAAACTACTGGCTGAGCTTGCCCCCGGGCAGATGCGCGAAGGCGTGGTCCGCAGCCTGCAAGACTTTGGCGCGTTTGTCGACCTGGGCGGTGCCGACGGACTGATCCACGTGAGCCAGCTCAGCTGGGAGCGCATTGGTCACCCCAGCGAGGTGCTACAAGTTGGCCAGAAAGTCAAAGTGAAGGTCGAGAAGTTCAACCAAGAGACCGGCAAAATTGGCCTCAGCTATCGTGAAGCGGGCGAGAACCCCTGGAACGATGTCACGACCAAGTACCCCGTCGGCACCAAAGTCAAAGGTACCGTCACCAAGCTCATGCAGTTCGGTGCATTCGTGAAATTGCAGCCGGGCGTTGAGGGGCTTATTCACATCTCAGAATTGGGCCACGGCCGAGTTCATCGCACAAGCGACGTACTTAGTGAAGGTCAGGAAGTGGAAGTGCAGGTGCTGTCAGTCGACGCGGAGGCCCAGAAGATCGGCCTCTCGCTCAAGGCACTCATGGACAAGCCAGAAAGGCCCAAAAGCGACAGAGAAAAGCAAGTCGATGCGGCCATGGATGCCGCGGAGCAGAGACCTCGCAAAGAGCGGAAGCACGACCCCAACCTCAAAGGCGGCATCGGCGGCCCTAGCGGCGGCGAGCAGTTCGGCCTGAAGTGGTAGGAGAGTCGAGTGCCTAGAGACCAGAGTCTAGAGATCCAGCTAGGCGCCTCTAGACTCTAGACACTCAGCTCTAGACACTCAGCTCTAGACTTTCTGCCATAATGGCACCTCACATGGGCGGGTTTTCCGCCTGAGAACCGGTTGCCGACCGTTTTGGCAGCCCTCGCTTTTCTCGGTAATTCACGTAATCGCTTACTGAGTCTCTAGTTGCAGCGAATGCGTAGCTTTGGCGCGCTGATTGCTTACCAATACGACTCTAAAAGACTGCTACAAAACAACTCTGACGCTCCGGCGGTGCCTAGCACCACGGCTATCGGAGCCAACAGCTAAGCTAATAGCCCCCATCTACCAGAAACCTACACACGGAGACTCCCCCCATGGCCGCAGCCACCAAGAAGAAGCCATCAACGAAGAAGAAGAGCAAAGTCGCTCTCCAGCCGCTTGGCGACAAAGTTGTTGTCGAACGTGACGAATCACTCGACACCACTGCCGGCGGCATCGTGCTGCCAGACTCCGCCAAGGACAAGCCTTCCCGTGGCACGATCATAGCGATCGGCACCGGTAAGCTCCTCGACGACGGCAGCCGTGGCTCGCTGCAGGTGAAAAAGGGCGATCGCATCCTGTTTACCAGCTACGCCCCTGAGACGATCACCGTCGGCGACGACGAGTACCTGCTGATGAGCGAGAGCGATATCCTGGCAGTGATTGAGTAGATAAGTCGGCAGGGGGGCAGTAGGCAGTAAACTTCGCAATGCGACTTACTGCCGACCGCCCACTGCCTACTGCCCACGATTGCTCTCTAAGACCCAAAAGCTTCCAAATACCGAAACATTAACCAACAATTCAAGGAGCCACCCCCATGGCTAAGATGATTGCCTTTGATCAAGAAGCTCGCGACGCTATGCGTCGCGGCGTTCAGAAACTCGCCCGTGCCGTCAAGATTACGCTCGGCCCCAAGGGTCGCAACGTGATCCTGCAAAAGAGCTTCGGCTCGCCAACGGTTACTAAGGACGGCGTTTCGGTCGCTAAAGAGATCGAGCTGGAAGACACCTACGAAAACATGGGTGCCCAGATGGTGAAGGAAGTCGCCAGCAAGACTTCCGATGTGGCCGGCGACGGCACCACCACGGCCACCGTCATGGCCGAGGCGATCTTCAACGAAGGCCTGCGTGCTGTCGTGGCTGGCGTGAACCCTGTACAGATGAAGCAGGGTATCGAGCAAGCTGTCGCGGACATCACCGAAGAACTCAAGAAGATGTCCATCAAGATCAAGAGCACCGAAGAGATGGCTCAGGTCGGTACGGTCGCTTCGAACGGCGATCGCGAAATCGGTGACATGCTTGCTCAGGCAATGGAAAAAGTGGGTAAGGATGGCGTCATCACTGTGGACGAAGGCAAATCGCTCGCCACGGAAGTCGAATGGGTCGAAGGTATGCAGTTCGACCGCGGCTACCTGTCGCCTTACTTTGTGACCGATCAAACTTCGATGGAAGCTGTGCTCGAAGATTGCTACGTGCTGATCCACGAGAAGAAGATCACCAGCGTGAAAGACCTTGTGCCTTGTCTGGAAGCTGTGGTCAACGCCGGTAAGCCGTTGTTGATCGTTGCTGAAGACATCGAAGGCGAAGCACTTGCCACACTCGTAATCAACCGCCTCCGCGGTACGTTCAACGTGTGTGCCGTAAAGGCCCCTGGCTTTGGCGATCGTCGCAAGGCAATGCTCGAAGACATCGCGATGCTCACCGGTGGTCAAGCGATCTTCGAAGACCTCGGCATCAAGCTGGAAAGCATTGGTCTGGCTGAGCTGGGTCGTGCCAAGAAGGTCATGGTTGACAAGGACAACACCACAATCATCGAAGGTGCTGGCAAGAGTGCGGACATCAAGGGCCGCATCGACCAGATCCGTCGCGAGATCGACAACGCCACCAGCGACTACGACAAGGAGAAGCTCGAAGAGCGTCTCGCGAAGCTTGCCGGCGGTGTTGCCAAGGTAAACGTTGGTGCCGCGACCGAAAGCGAAATGAAGGAAAAGAAGGCTCGCGTTGAAGACGCGCTGCACGCCACCCGTGCTGCCGTCGAAGAGGGCATCCTCCCAGGTGGTGGTGTCGCTCTCCTGCGTGCCAGTAGCAAGGTAAAGGCTGGCGACGTGTCGCACGACCAAGAGGTCGGCTACAACATCGTGGTCCGCTCCTGCCGTGCCCCGCTGACCGCCATTGCTGGTAACGCCGGCCAAGATGGTGGCATTGTGTGCGAGAAGGTTGTCGAGAGCAAAGGCAACACCGGCTACAACGCCGCGACCGACCAGTACGAAGATCTGGTCAAAGCCGGCGTCATCGATCCGATGAAGGTCACGCGCACCGCGCTGCAAAACGCAGCGAGTGTCGCGACCTTGCTACTGACCAGCGACGCGCTGATCGCCGAAGCCCCGAAGAAGGGCGGCAAGTCAGCTGCCACTCCTGGCATGGACGACATGTATTGAGCAACACCCTGAAACTCAGGCTCTGGCCTGAGTGTGAAGAGTTCAACATCTCCGAAAAGCCCCGGCCGATAAAGGTCGGGGCTTTTTTTTTGCAAGCTGGCCCCAGCATAGATGCTGGGCCTAATAGTTCGGAGTCGGTACGAAGCCGGTGAGAAGGGCCTGCTAGAAGGAGTTTCGAGGCCTAGTCCAGGCACCTACTCTGGGAAGGCGATATTCCACGAATTCTCAAGGGTAACAAGCTACCCCATGCCGATCCCTCTCGAGACTCGTGTTCAATCTCAGCGCAAAACCGGCTATGCTATCGCTCTCACTCAATAGCCTTACCTGCAACCAACTCCGCGACTCACACCGAGATACGTATGGCAAAAATTACTTTCCACGGTGCGGCACGAACCGTTACCGGCTCGAAGTACTTACTGGAAGCCGACGGTGCTAGCGTGTTGGTGGATTGCGGAATGTTCCAGGGGCAGAAGCATCTTCGTGAGTTGAATTGGGCCGACACGCCATTTGATTCGAAGTCGCTCGACGCCATCGCGCTCACGCATGCGCATCTCGATCACTGTGGCTATCTTCCCCGAGTGGTTAAACAGGGCTTCAACGGCAAAGTGTACTGCACACCAGCCACGGCCAAGCTGGGGGAGATCATCATGCTCGACTCGGCGAAAATCCAAGAGTACGATGCCGCCTACGCCAACAAGAAGGGCTTCTCTAAACACAAGCCGGCCCTGCCGTTGTACGACGGTCAGGATGTGAAGCGGACTCTCAAACTGCTCAAAGAAGTATCACGGGAAAAGTGGATCAATGTCGCGGGTCCCATCTGGATGCGTTTCCACGACGCAGGGCACTTGTTGGGCTCGAATATGATCGAATGTGAAGTCCGTACCGGCAAGAAACCCATTCGCATACTCTTCTCTGGCGATGTTGGTCGCTACGACGGACCACTCTATCACGACCCTGCTCCGCCAACCGAGTGCGACTACTTAATTTGCGAAAGCACCTACGGCAATCGGGATCATCCCGACTCGGACTTGGTCAAGGCGCTCGAAGACGTTGTACAGCGTTCGCTCAAGCGAGGCGGCGTGATGCTGATGGCTTCGTTTGCCGTGGGTCGTGCCCAGCAGTTGATCTATCTATTGCAGCTCTTGAAATGTGAAGATCGCATCCCCGACTTGCCGATCTATCTCGACAGTCCGATGTCTTGCAACGCGACGGATATTTATCGCGAGCATGCAATCGATCATGATCTGTCGGAAGGCGAGTTGTGCGGCGATCGTCCCGTACTCGGGGGCCCGGCTGTGCACCTATGTCGCAGTGCGGATGAATCCAAGGCGCTGAACAACCTGACCGGCGGGGCCATTATCATTGCTTCCAGCGGAATGATGACGGGCGGGCGAATTATCCACCACTTGAAGCAACGCTTATCCGACCCCAAAACCACCATCGTCATGGGCGGGTACCAAGCCATCGGCACGCGCGGCCGCCGGCTGGAGGAAGGTGCTGAGACACTGCGAATCCACGGCATCGACGTACCCGTGCAAGCAGCCATCGAAAAGGTGCCCGGTCTCAGCGGCCACGCCGATCGTAGCGGACTGTTCCGCTGGCTGAGAGATTTGCCCGCGCCCAAGCACACATTTCTCACTCACGGCGAACCCGACAGTTCCGACGCAATGGCCGAAGAACTACGCGAAACTCGTGGCTGGGAAGTCACCTGCCCCGAGTTGGGTGAGTCGCATGAACTCGTATAACCACCACTTCTTAAACAACCACAGGGGACACAGGCGATAATGGAACGTAGATAAACGCGGATTCGGCGGATGATCGCAGATCAGTATCCAGGTAGCGGTCAACCGAACCAGTTGAAGAGATTGCAACTCAGATATTATTGATTCTTCTGAGAAATAGGTTTGTATCCGCCCGATCCGCGTCCAATCCCCTCCCCTAACTCCATCGCCTCTGTGGTTCGATAAGAGAACTCAAACAGAACGCCAATTAGATTATGTCTGACCAACGAGCAAGCAAGCCACGACCCGTCGCCGAAACAGGTGGCGGAGCTGCCGAGCCTGAACTACCACCAAGTCGTTTCGACCTCGATGAGGCTGTCGCCAAGAATCGCCGTGCGATTTTGGAGTCGCACAGCTACCGGCTGCCAGAGGTGGATATCGACTTCCTGGGTCGCAGCGAGCAACGCCCCATCCGCATGCAGTTGGAATTACAAAAGGCTGAGACGTTGCTGCGAGAGAACAATGTGGCGACCACAGTCGTCGTGTTCGGCGGCACACAAATTGTTCCCAAGGAGGAGGCCGAGGCTCGCCTTGCCGGCGCAAAGCGCCATCAAGAGAAACGCCCCGATGACCCTCGGATTGCGCGTGAAATCGAACGTGCTGAAGCGGTGCTGAAGAACAGTCACTTCTATGACGAAGCGAAGGAGTTTGCCAAAATCGTCTCTTCCTCTTGCCAAAAAGATGGTAAGTGTGACTTTGTAATCACCACGGGCGGCGGCCCCGGCATCATGGAAGCAGCCAACCGCGGAGCGTTCGAAATCGGCGCGAAGAGCTGCGGTCTGAATATTGAATTGCCTCACGAGCAGGAGCCGAACCACTATATCACGCCCGAACTGTGCTTTCAGTTTTCCTACTTCGCGATGCGGAAGTTCCACTTCATCCTGCGTGCTGCAGCGCTGGCGGTATTTCCGGGCGGTTTTGGCACGCTCGACGAGCTATTCAACACGCTCACGCTACGTCAAACGGGACGCATGCAGGAAATTCCGATCATCATGTATGGGACGGAGTATTGGAACAATTTGATCAACTTCCAGCAGTTTGCCGACGAAGGTGTTATTGCTGACGAGCACCTCGATTTGCTCCATTTCGCCGATTCCCCCGAGGAAGCGTGGCGAATCATCGCCGAGTTCCATCAGGTCGATTGAGCGTAAGACTCAGTTCCCATCGAACAGGCATTGCCTGCGTTACGTAGTAAATCTTACAGCTCTTGGCCCAAGCGAATGCAATAATTCGCTGTAGTGTGAAGCGGATCGCTATGCTGAGGGGCCGGTCGAGATTCAGCTAATCGAGCTGAGTCCGTTTCAGAGGCTCCGTACAACGCGTAGCTCGCGGGCTAATCGAATCCCAAAAAGTAAAATTTCAAAAATAATACAATTTCTAGGATGCTTTGTAATGCGTAGTGACTGTGCCCGACTCTTCCAGTGTTTCTGTTTAGCAATTGCGAACATAGTCTTATGCGTTGCTTGTACGCAGCAATCGATCGCTCAGGAGGCTGCGACCAAAGTTGAGGATGCGGCAACGACTGACGAACCGACCATTGACCCGTTCACAGTTCCTGACGGCAGTGCTGATGCGATCATCGAATTTATGCAGGGGTTAAGCAAGCTGAAGCCTGAGGAAGGTCAAGATCGAAACGCGTTTATCAAGAAACTCACCGAAACCATGCGTGATTCCGCAGACGCGCTGTTGAAAAAGAAACCCGACGAGCAGGAACTCACTCTCGGCAATCGGGTACTGCTCATCTCTTTGGAACGTCTTGCCGAGATGGGTGATCAGCAGGCAGCTAAACGTTTGCCCAAGGAAGTCGCGCGAGCCAAAGCAAGCAAGGTGGACGGCATCGCGAGCCTTGGTTGGCAGTTCCAACTTGTCGGCCAATTGGAGAGTTGGGAAGACCTCAACGAAAAAAGCAAGCAGGATTTCGTAAAGAAGACGCTCAAGCAGATGCAAGAGGATGGCTTTCGCCCTGTGCACGCCCAACTGCTGCAAATGACCAGCGAAGCCCTGCAAGATATCGACCCCAAATACGCCGGGGCTGTACTCCGCGGCTCGATTGACTTGATGAAACGCAGCGATAACCCCCAACTTCGCAATAGTGTCGGCAGACTTGAGGGCACGCTCCGCCGGATGGAATTGCCTGGCAACCAAATGGAAGTCTTCGGCACGCTGCTCTCCGATGAGAAGGTAGACTGGAAATCTTACCGTGGTAAAGTCGTGCTAGTCGATTACTGGGCAACCTGGTGCGGTCCGTGCCGCGACGAGGTGCCCAACCTACTAAAGATGTACGACGCGTATCATGAGAAGGGCTTCGAGGTGCTCGGCATCTCGCTCGATGAAACGGCCGAGGACGCTCAAAGCTACATCGACGACATGGACATCCCCTGGGCGACGATCTTCTCGAAGAAAGAAGCTGACCGTGGCTGGAACAATCCCATGGCTCGCCACTACGGTATCAGCGGCATCCCAACGGCGATCCTCGTTGACCGCGACGGCAAGGTCGTCCACATGAACGCCCGCGGCCGAAACTTGAGAGCGAAGCTGCAAGAGTTGCTGGGCGATCCGATTGAGAAAGCCAAGCCTGAGGACAAGGATTAGCGAATCCTCACAAGAGATTCAGACAGGATTTAGAGGAGACACCGGATTGTGGATCGCGTCGCCGCAAACTGCCTCCAGGCAACCCTGTAAATCCCGTCAAGTCCTTTGCTAGCCCCCGCCTAGCGGGCGGCTTGCAGTGGGCTAGCAGGTCGCGATAATGGTTCTTCTAGGCAGCCTGCCTCTGGCAACTAGCCTCTCTCCGTAATCGGTCCTACCTGCTTCGACCCACCGAGTTAGATTCATGTCGTTCTCCGCTGTAAAGCCACTGCGTACACTTTCTACCCTGCTCCTGCTCGCTAGCTCCACTCAGGCAGCTGAGACTACCGCACAATCGCAGGCAGAACCGGAAATCTCCAAACAGGCCGTCGAGCTTTTCAAGTCGCCCCAAGGGGATCTTGCAGCGAAGCTCAATTTCATAGACGAACTTGTGACGCGGCAACCGCCCGAGGGCGATCAACGGCAGCAACTGGCTCACCAGCGAAAGGTTGCACGAAGTGTCGTAGCAACTGCTACAGAGGCACTTGAAGAAAAGCCAACAGGAGAGCAAGCCGTACAAACGCATTTCTTTCTCCTGCAAGGTTTGAGCGTTCTCCGACAGTTGGAAGAACCGAAGATCGAAGCCGAGCTAAGTAAAGCGATTGAAGCCGCGTGCAAACACAAGTCGAGCGAAGTGGCTGGCATCGGCATGAAGTTTTTCATTGAAGACGCGTACGACCGATGGCCTACGCTGCGAGAAGAAGGGCGCAAGAGCGTCGTCGCCAAAATCACTAACCATCTGATAACAGCCAATCTGGCTCCGCAACATGTGATGGTTGCCATCAATGTGGCGGACTTCGTTGCGGTTTCCGGTGATACCAAGCTTGCTACCGAGCTAATCGAAGCAACGCTACCTAAGTTCAAGGATGCCGAATCGCCTGAGATCCGCGAGCAGGCCAAGGTGCTGGAAGGTATTCAACGACGCATCAATCTGCCCGGGAAATCGCTCAAGCTCACTGGCAGGCGGCTAGGCAAAGAGGAAGAGGGAGAGAAGTTCGATTGGGGGAAGTACCGAGGCAAGGTCGTACTGATCGACTTCTGGGCGTCGTGGTGCGGCCCGTGCCGTGCAGAGTTGCCCAATGTTTCGCGGCTCTATCGGGCGTATCATGATAAAGGCTTCGAGGTCGTCGGCATCAATCTCGACAATAAGCCAGAGCAAGCACGTAAGTTCATCGCCGAGAAACGACTCCCCTGGGCCACGCTTTACAGCTTCGAGAAGAGCAAGCGCGGCTGGAGCGATCCGCGTGCCGTCGAATTCGGCGTCACGGGCATACCGTTCGCCATTCTGATTGATCGTGATGGAAATGTGATTGACACCCACGCCCGCGAGCAGCATCTGGTTGATTTGCTAAGGGACCAACTCGGCGAACCGCTGGCGAGCCTTGAAGCGGCTCCCAAAGCTATGACAGCGGCGAAGGTCAAGCTTGATGACTCGGTACAGCCGGTCAGTTCTGAGTAAGATACCGGGCGAGGCACTTCGATTTGACTTCTGTCGAAATGACTAGAAATCATGCTACTAGAAACCCAATCGCTGACGAAACGGTACGGCAAGATATCCGCACTGAGTGATTGCTCCTTCAGTGCCGAGCCAGGTGAAATACTCGGGCTACTCGGCCCCAACGGTGCGGGAAAAACAACGCTGTTACGATTGCTACTCGGGTTCCTCAAGCCGACCTCGGGTAGCGCCAAGATTGGCGATCTCGATTGCTATCACGACTCCGTGGCCGTCCACAACGATTTGACCTACCTGCCTGGCGAAGCCCGCTTATCCCGCGAGCTTTCAGGCCGTCAGACTTTGGAATTCTTCACGCGTTTGCGAGCAGGAGCCTCGCTAGAACGCTCTCTTGCCTTGGCCGACCGGTTGAAGCTCGACCTCTCGCGCAGAGTCCATAAGATGTCCACAGGCATGCGGCAGAAGTTGGCCCTGGCCGCCACTTTGGCCGCAGATGTGAAACTGGTAATTCTCGACGAGCCGACCGCCAACCTTGATCCCAACGCAAGGCGCGACGTACTGGACCTAGTTCGCGAGACGCGCGATGCCGGTAGAACGGTGCTGTTCTCGTCGCACGTCTTGTCGGAAGTCGAGGAAGTTTGCGATCGTGCCATACTGCTACGCGAAGGCCGGCTTGTGGACACGGTGCGCATCGCGGACGTAAAAAGGCAGCACCGCATTCAAGCCCTCCTCCGGGGTCAGTTGAATCTGCCCAGCGAGAAACTTGCCAAACAAATGAAGATAGAAACGAACGATAGCGGCCGCGTTACCATCCTCACCGACGGAGACCTCGCACCGCTGTTGGGCTGGCTCTCTGATCAAGCGGTCACTGAATTGCAGATTGAGCCGGTGGGGTTGAAAACGGTGTACGAGCGGTATCATCCAGTGTAGAAACCTTTCAACCACTAAGCACAAAGTTCGGTCGTGGGGGTTTTGAAAAGACGGTGTCAAATCGATATTTTCTTGGTGCCCTTTGTGTCCTTCGTGGTTAAAAAGGGTAGGCCAGCAAATCCCCGTCGTCTTCGAACACTGACGAGTAAGTGCTCGTTTGCTCGCAGAACTTGAACGCCTCGCCGGCTTCAAAACGATAGCCCCAACCGGTGAGCTTCAGATTGCTGGCTGCCAGTGAACTGGCGTTTAGCGGGAGCGTTTTAGGAAAGTGGCTCTTTAACGGATTCAGGAGTCACCGGCTCTGCTAGCGGCGCGCCAAAACCCATTGCCGCAGCGTAGTCGGCCTTCGCGACGTGGTACTCAAAAAAGGCGGAGATGCGCTGGACGGCTGCTTCGGCAGTTTGTTTTTCGCGGGCGTTGAGCTCGAATAATGTGCTTTGGCCCACGGAGAAGAGTTCTCGCTCTGCCTCAAGCATTTGATCTGCGAGCGAGTAGCTTTCTGTTGCTTTGGTGACACGCTCTCCAGCGGCGGTCAGGGCGACTCGAGCAATGCGTACGTCGGCTACAATCTTGTCAGAAGTGAATCGCGTCTTGGCGGAAATACTCGCCAATTTGCCTTGCAGGCTGCGAATCTTGCCGCGGGCTTTGCGTCGTTCCAACGGCACGCTCAGTGTGATGAGTGCTTCGAGCTCTAATTCTGATTTATCTCGCTTGCTGCTTGTTGGAGCGCCCACATCCTGCCCGACAAGCACACCCGCATCAATATCGGGCCGCATTTCGTTGCACGCTTGCCGCATAGCGATGTTGATTTGTTGACGGATGATTTGAAGCTCTGAAAGTTCGGGGCGCTGGGCAAGAGCCAGCTCGACATCGTCCGTCAGCAACTCAGAAGTTTGATTACTACCCAGGGAATGGTCGTCAGCAGTCTCGCTAGGCACCGGAAACTCTGCGGGTAGACGCTGCGCGTCGATCAGGAAGGGAGCACCTGCATCAGTGCGGAGGAACAGTGAAAGCTTAATTGCCGCCTGCTCAAGCTTGCGTCGCGCACCAACCAGCTTTGCTTCACGAGAAACAATAATCCGCTGATTATCAACAAGATCAATAGGAGCTTTTTCTTGTAATTCTACTTGTACTTTGAGCCCTTCATTGCGTTGTATAGCCAAGTCCAGCAAACCCTGCATCACGCGATAGTTAGCTCCCGCAGCAACCCAGTTCCAATAGGCTACACTACCATCGCGCACTGATGTGATCACCTGCTGCAAGACTACCGGTTCGAGACGACGGCGTTCCAATTGGGCACGCCAAAGTTCAGCACGATTGGCGTCGATCCAGCGGTCGCGAATCACCGGCGCCATAAAGCCTGCTTTGAATTCGCCCCCTTTGTTGGTTGCGCGTTCCTGGTACCAGGGCTCGAACACGCCCCGACCGTTGCGATATTTGGCAAAAGTGTGACCACCCCAGCGAGTATCTCGCTTCAAGCCAATTTCGTGGCGATAGTTTTCATAGTAGTCCAGAGGCTGGGACTCTGTGAATCCTTCCAGCTTCCGATCAAACGCGCCGTTGGCGGAGAGAATTTCGCCCGACGCAATCGCCCTCCCAGCGGCCGCTTGCTGGATGAGCGGGAAGTGACTACGAACCGAGGCGACCACGGCACTGAGTTCGAGGTCCATTGCGCCAGGCGATTCTTCAGCGATCTCCACACTGCTAGCAGTCGGATCAGAGGGCGGAAGCCGCAATAACTCTGCGTCAGTTTCGTCCTCTTCTGCTGGCAATAACTCTTCTGTGCTCTCCACGACTTCCTGGTTCTGAGTTCCGGCCTCGGGAGGAGCTGCTGGATTTGCCAAGTAGGTTGCCTGCTGAACGTAGTCCTCCGGCTTTGGCTCAACTGCGGTGGCTTGGAGATTGGGCATGTCCGATGCCTCATGGCGTTCCTGCTTGCCTGTAGTGCGGCATCCTGCTTCAGCGAGCAACAAGATAGCGACGATGGCAGGGCGAAGGAAACACACAGGAAGCATCCACTGCTAGCACTCGAAAGGTGCGTGCATAAGAAGAGTACGGAAGGGCGCTAAAGGAGTTATCGGCCCGCTCACCGCTTTGAAGTGGCGAATCGAGTCGATTTCGCCGAATTCGTTGTGCTCGGTTTGAAGGTAGCACGAACCGGCTAGAGCTTAATTTTGGGCGGTTTGGCGGCTTTCGCGTCCGCCTTGGACTTGAGCGAAGGCGGGAAGCCATTCATGCGACGCCAGACTTCGTAACCCAGGGCCACCTGGTCGAGCAGCACCCAACCGTTGGCTCGTACGCCTTGCCGCAAGTAGGGGTAGTCAGGCCAGGGGGCGTCGTCCTCCTCGTCAGGGACGACCACCACTCGGAATTTCCCCATTCCATCATCGGTTGGATCGACGATCGCTACTTTTCCGCCGAAGGTACCCACAGCGACGCTCGGCCAACCAGAGAATTGCGCCGCTGGCCAGCCTTCGAACTGGAGGCGAACGTGACGACCTGGAGAGATCAGCGGGGCATCGTTGCCGCTGACCCAAATCTGCACGGCTGGTTTTTCTGTACGCGGGACGATCGTGAAAAGTATGTCTCCCTGTTTCACAATCGCGGCTTGATTGTTCGCAATTAGTCGCATGATGTAACCATCGCGGGGAGCACGTACTTCCTGGGTCTCCTGCCGTGCCAGCTGTGTTCGCAGCTTTGCCAGATCGTTCTTGATTTTGCTTGTCTCTTCGAGAGTCTTAGCAATATCGACTTCAGCCTTGGAGGACTCACTCTGTGATTTTGCCAGCTCGGAGCTCACCTTATCGATCTTACTCTGCCATTCTTGTTGCTTTGCCTTCCGATCGCTTTTCTTGCCCTCAACGTCATTGAGTGCTGCCTGCACATACTGCTCGGCCATGGACTGCTTGGCCGTGGCTTGACGGAGCTTGAGATCGACCTCTTGGAACTTTAGCCCTGATTCAAAGCCTTTCTCTTGAAGTTTTTTCTTACGCTCGAAGTCAAGCTTGGCCTGCCAAACGGTATCTTCAGTGGCTTTCAGCGCTGCACGTTCAGCAGCCAGTTTGTTCTCGGCCATCAAGACGTAGGCATCAGCAGCCGAGAGTGACTCGGCCTGAGCACCGCGTAGAGAACTGGTTTCCTGCTCTTTAGCAGCCATCACGAGCGACATCGCGCGGTACTGATCTTCAGTCCTAGCCAGACGCTGCTGAGCGGCTGCAAGCTGATCCTCGGTATTCTTGACCTGCTCCTGAATCCTAGTGAGGTAATTGGGGTCTTGATCAACAATCTTGTAGACGAGCTGTCCTTTCTTCACTTCTGCGTTCTCGTAAATCTCATCGCCGATTTCCGCGATGACACCTTTCACCGGCGCCTGCACAGCCTGGGGGCGATTCATCGGGTCGAATGCAACGACGGAACCTTCACCGGTAACCGTCTGTTGCCAGGGAGCGAACAACATCGCAAGCAAGAATAATCCAAGCGCGGCCAATAGCCACTTCGCGATCCGGCGCGCAGCTCGCAAGGATCTCGTAAGCCGCAACGTAGGGAAGCTGATTTCACTATAAGCCACTTTCGCCAATGGCCCATCACCTTGAGAAGCGTCGACCGTGGTTTTCATCGTTTCGCCTCCGAATCAATTTCGACAGTACGCTCAAACCTACTCGCCACTTCTGGCTTCGCAGTGGCAACCAAGAGCGTCCATTCCCGCGAAGGATCGCACAATGCTTCGTAAACGCTGTGAAACTGCACATCACCTAGCAAGTCGAGAAGGCCGTCAATGAGCAAGACGCGTGGCTTAGCTGCCACGGCTCGAGCAAGCATCAGCAAGTGCTGCTGAATATAGCGTAGCGGAAGCCCCGTAGCATTGAGAGGTGTATCCAAGCCTTCGGGGAGTCGCAATACGTCATCCAGTATACCCGCCAAGTGTAGTGCCCAGCGCACATCGCTCATACTAACCCCGGGTCTTCCCAGGTGAACATTCTCTGCGATGGTGCCTTCAAATATCTCTGCCCCGCGCACCAGTGCCACTGCGCTGCGGAGCGTCTCAGGATTGAGATCACGCGGGTCGGAGTGCTCGATCTCGACATGCCCCCCTTCGGGTAATCGCAGGCCATAGAGCACGTCGAACAAGACGCAGCTACCAGTTTCGTAGGGGAGAAGCAATGCAATTCGCTCTCCCGACTCCGCACTGAGCGTTAGCCCTCGGTTCAGCAGCGGTCCGCCAGCCGAGTGCCTGACTTCGGTCAGCCTCAAGCGCGCTCCCGTTCCTGGATTTAGGGCAAGCACGCCGTCTTGAGGCTCGATCTCGATATCGAAGAGGTGCCCCAGTTTGTCCACCGAGGCAATAACATCGTAAAAGCCCTCGATATGTTTGCCCAACTTTGCTAGCGAGCCGAGAATCGTAGCAACAATGAGTTCGGCAGCGACCAACTGCCCTAGGGTGAGTTGTCGTTGGATCACAAGCCATCCTCCAAACCCCAGAAGAACAGTACCAGCGATCGCTTGGAGGCTGAGGATAAAGAGCATTTGTCGGAACAAAAGGGCGAAGTGTGCCCGGCGTGCGGCAAGGTACTCAGCTGTTATCAGGTTGGCTCGATCAATGGCAAACTCAGCACCGCCAGCTAGCTTGAAGCCTACAGAACAGCGGATCACGTCCTCCAGCCAAGCCGCTAAGCGATACTTTTCTTTCGACTCGTCAATGCCCGACTTAATCGCTCCGCGTCCCAATAGGTAGACACCACCGACAACTATTACGAGCAATAGCACATCGAAACCAAGTAGCCACGGGTGATAGAAGGCCAGCACCGCCATGCCGA
Source organism: Adhaeretor mobilis (assembly GCF_007741515.1). GTDB lineage: Bacteria > Planctomycetota > Planctomycetia > Pirellulales > Lacipirellulaceae > Adhaeretor > Adhaeretor mobilis. Next base: position 818,815 of record NZ_CP036263.1, on the reverse strand, counting down.
TGAAAGTGGTCAGGATAATTGCCATGCCATCCAGCAATAATTGAGCAACTACTTTTTGAAGTGTCACGACATCAAAAAAGCGATTGGCTAATTCAGGGCCATAGTGCTCGTGGAGCGACTCTCGATTTATGCGCGGGAAGCGGTAGGCGAGATCCGCCGCAATGCGAACGAATAGCCGCCGTTGAATGATTTCGACTACGAAAGTTTGCAGTGCTCGCATCATTGCAGCAAAGCTCAGGAAGCCGAACAAGAGGATGGAGAGCACCAAGAGCGGTTGCAGCAGGCGACCAAAGGCAACTAGATTGACCAATGCCTCAACGGCAATGGGTGTCGCCAGATTGAGTAGTCCCGCGAAAAAGGCGAATACTGCCACTACCCAAACGTCTGACCACTCAGCACGCAATAGCGCAAAGAACCTGCGAACTGGGTTATCTTCAAATTTCGAGGCATGCTCGTGGCTAAATTCCGCGTCACTTACCAGCAGCCACGAGGATTTCTCGGGCTCTCCGTTCGCATCGTCTATTGAGTAGTCTGGCGGCAATGAATCAGCGGAAAGTTGCGATGACTCATCCTGTGCCGCAACGAAGATACTAGCCTTATTTCCTGCCTGCTTCATAAGTAGCGCAGGAGTTGACCGCTCGCCTATACGGCCTACCAAGAGTGCCCCATTCTCTGCTAGAGAAAATGCCTCGTCTCTAGCTATCTCGAGTTGCCGGACTTGCAAGCCGAGACTCTTGACGGCGGCTGTGAGCCAATCTTGCCACTTAGCTTCAAAATCGCCAGGCGACGAACTGCGCGATTCCACTACCAGCTGCTCCGCGCGGAGGTGCTCGACACCAGTGCCCAATTCACGTGTGATCTGCACGATAATCGCGGCGAGGTCGTACTGAGATTGAGATAGGTCGTCGGACATTAGAAACACAGCTGGGGGGGAATTCCCTCCCAGCTAATAGGTGGTAGAGGCTGATGCAGCCATCATGCTATCCGGTTCTAGCTATCACTGACAGTGTGATTGAAGAGACCCCGGCCGGTACGTCGTGCGAGACGACGCCCAAAGCTAAGCCAGCAGATCGCCGTCATCGCCCTACACCAAAGTGTAAGTGCTCGGGTCTTCATTGAACTTGAATACTTCACCCGATCCGAGGCGGTAGACAGGGCCGGGTGGTCTAAAACTTATCGGCCATCACTGCATTGGCGGCTAAAGTGTGTGCCTCGATATCCTCCAACCTAGTGAGCGCGTTGGGTTGGATCGTGTGAGCGCCGAGAGCGTCGCCCTTCGCCTCAGGGTGAGCAATTTCCACGTAACGCAGCGTCCGTTTCGGCTCCAAGCCAATTAGTGACCGTGGGCAACGGATCAAGCCCGTCGGGGTCTAGCAGTCCACCTATGGCGCCACATTGCGAGTGGCCACACGCGATGATATCTTTAATGCCAGAGAAGACACGGCATTTTCGATGGTCGCCGGCTCCCCAGGGACCGAGAGGGCGGAGTGCTTCGGCGCGATGTTGCCCGCATTGCGAAATATGAACAGGTCTCTCGTCGACTCGAACACGCTAGATGGAAATTCTTTGCTTCCGTCGGCTAGATTTCCTATTCCTGTCGCTCCCTGTGATATTGAGACTGCAAGCACGCTATTTGCCACCTCGCCAACCAGAACCGACCCAACCGATGCCTTTACCGGTATCGAGCTTCAATCGCAGACTCAGTTGTGCCGCGTGATGCTGCAGATGTCGGATGCTGTACACGTGTAACTCATCTCTGGTCTCAAAGTCCTTTATCCAACTGAAGCCAGGAAGCTGAGCAAGGGTCCTGGCGGTCTCCGCTGCGATTACGGACTTGGCCTTCACTCGGCAATGCTGCAAGTAGTCGCTGATAAACGGCTTTTCATAGGTTCGCTGCTGCAACCCGCCACCGATTTCTTCGTACCCTTTGAAAGTGCTCGCGTGTTCCAAGTGAAATGGCTGCTCACGTTGCGATGATACGTCTTCTCCCAAGTAGAGGTCGGTAGAGAAGAGGGTGTGGAACATGACTTGGTAGAACATCAAAATTTGCTTACGGCTCGTGCCAAGCCGTGTCGGGGCAACACTCCATCCACTTCGACAAGGTGCAGAGCGTTGCTTCCTATTGATTAGTGACCAAGCGTTTGTAGGACTCGAGCCTAGTTCCGGTTTCATAGCAACAAATAGAGTGAATAGTTGTGACTACTAGCCTCGGATGACTCAGATTTCATGGATGCTTTTTGGAACAAGAAGTAACAAAGTTTCGTAGGTTTGCCTCTGTTGTTCGTAGTTCCGACTTCAGGCGGGTTGTGGGGCCTACTGGTACCGATCACACCCAGCTACAATACCATTCTTGCACGAACAGTTCGTCCCCCACCTAGGATCCACCCAATGGCAAACGCTTCCCCTTCTGTCGGCGTAATTATGGGCAGCCGTAGCGATTGGGATACCATGCGCGGGGCTGCCGACATCCTTGCCGAGTTTGGCGTAGCTCACGAATGTGAAATTGTGTCTGCCCATCGCACGCCGCAGTGGATGGTCGAGTATGCCACCAGTGCGGAAGAACGCGGGCTGCAAGTGATCATCGCTGGTGCTGGCGGTGCGGCGCATTTGCCAGGCATGGTTGCCTCGATGACAGTCCTGCCCGTGCTGGGTGTGCCCGTGCAAAGCAAGGCTCTCAGCGGGCTCGACTCGCTACTCTCGATAGCCCAAATGCCCGGTGGCGTGCCGGTCGGTACGCTGGCCATCGGAACAGCCGGAGCAAAAAACGCGGGGATCTTAGCAGTGAGGATACTTGCGAATTCGCAACCTGATTTGCGAACGAAGCTGCATGCCTATCAAGAGAATCAAACACAACAAGTCCGCGACACTGCATTGCCTCAGTAGTGCTACCCAAGGAGTGACCAAGAGCAATGAAAGAGCTGGAGCGATGAGCGAAGAGTCACAGGCAATCCTCCCCGGCGCAACGATCGGCGTATTCGGCAGCGGCCAGTTAGGTCGCATGCTCGCTCACACGGCTACGCGCATGGGTTATCGCGTGCGCGTGTTCGCACCGGAGAGTCGCCTGCTGAAGGAACCCTCGCCCGCTGGTGGCGTTGCTCAGTGGCAAACGGTTGCGGAGTACGACGACTTGGACGCAGTGACGGAATTCGCTCGTAGTGTGGATGTTGTGACACTTGAGTTCGAGAACATCCCTTCGGCAACCGTCGAGACAGCGGCTATCCACGCGCTCGTTCGCCCTAGCGCCCAAGTCCTCCATACGACACAAGATCGGCTGCGTGAGAAAACTTTCCTACAAGAAGCCGGCATCGGCTGCACGCCATTCGCTGCGATCACCACCGATGAAGAACTGCAAGCTGCTGTCGAGAGCGTGGGGCTGCCCGGGATCATCAAAACTAGCGCCTGGGGCTACGATGGCAAGGGGCAGACGCTTGTCCGCACGCTGGACGAATTGTCTGCTGCTTGGGAGGCGATGGACCGCCAGTCGGCCATCCTAGAAGGTTTGGTCGATTTCCAGTGCGAGTTTTCCATGCTCGTTGCTCGTTCACCCAGTGGGGAAGTGAAGACTTGTGGACCACTGGCGAACGATCACGCAAATCATATTCTCGACGTCACCACATTGTCGGCTAAGCCGACGAGCGGACCGCTTGCCGGCTTATCAGAAAAGGCAGCAACCGTTGCCCGCACAGTTGCCGAACGACTCGATGCCATTGGGCTACTCTGCGTCGAATTCTTCCTCACTAAGAGCGGCGGAATCTTAGTGAACGAGATCGCCCCGCGCCCCCACAACTCGGGCCACCTCACGATTGAAGCATGCCAGTGTTCGCAATTCGAGCAGCAAGTCCGGGCCGTGTGCAACGTGCCATTAGGCTCCTTTAATTTGATCGGTCCTTCGGCAGCAATGGCAAACCTCATGGGCGATCTGTGGTTCGAGAATGGCATGCTCCGCGAGCCCAATTGGTCAGCCGTGCTCGCTAGCCCTCAACTGAGGTTGCACCTCTACGGCAAGGCCGAGCCTCGCCCGGGCCGAAAAATGGGGCACCTGACGGCGCTAGCCGATTCGCCCGAAGAGGCAGAACGATTGGTGCGTGAAGCACGGGCCGCGCTGGGAAGCTAGCTACTGGAAAAGTTAGCCGACGACCTTGGTTGCCGCGAGGTTTTGATCTCTGAGGACTCGTACTTATCTCCACGGCGAGCAAGCTTGTCGGCTAATGGGAGTCTTCTGGTGAGCGCGACCGGCGCAGAAGCATCCAGAAAATCGAAACGCCGCTACTTCGGCTTCCGGGGCTTCTTGCTCTTGTTCTTTGCCGGCTTACACAACTTCCCCTTCTTGTCGTGCGTAGCAAAGCACTTCTCGCAGGCGAATTTACCCGGGAGCACCCACTTCTTCGGTTTGTCTTCTAGGCAGCTCATACTGTTGTTTTGGATTTTCCCAGGACTGAGATGGCCTTGCCTGACACCTCTAGTTTGCATGAATCAGCCTCGCTTGGCCAGCGTCTTCCCAGGTTCCTTTGACTTGCACTTACTACCGTCAATTGCGAGAGTATCCCAGCGGTTCTATACTCACCCCATTCTCCAGTGAAGAACTCAACTAATCCGTCATGCCCGATTGACAAGCCTATGCCTGGTAAAAAAACACTAACTTCAATCAACGATGCCCAAAGTCCCTTCTTTGTTGGGATCGATGTGGGTGGCACGAACACGAAGGTGGGCATTGTTGACAATCACGGGGCGACGCTCGCATTTCGCTCGATACCGACCGAATCGCACAAGGGACCCCAGGATGCCGCCCTCCGCATTGGAAGAACGCTTCAGGAGTTGATTGTCGAGGCAGGTGCTGTCAGGTCCGACTTGGCGCGTGCTGGCCTAGTCACGCCAGGTCCTATGGACATTGCCGCGGGCTTGTTGCTCAACCCAGGGAACTTGCCCGAGTGGCACAACTGCCCGATCCGGGGCCTCGTGAGCGTCACCTGCGACCTACCGGTGACCTTTGCCAACGATGCTAACGCCGCGGCCTACGGCGAGTACTGGCGCGGGGCTGCTGAGAAGTATCGCAGCATGGTGATGTTCACACTCGGCACCGGCGTGGGCGGCGGCATCATCGTGGAAGAACATCTCATCGAAGGCAATCACGGTTGCGGATCGGAGTTGGGCCACATCATTATTAATTGCAGCGAGGATGCTCCTGAGAATTCACTCGGCATCCGTGGAACGCTGGAAGGGTACTGCGGCGCTTACGCCATCGAGCGCCGCGTTCGCGAAGCGTTGGCGGCCGGCGATGCAAGTAGCGTGCGCAAACGGCTCGAAGAGGGGGAAGAATTCTCGCCCAAGCTGCTCGCTGAAGAAGCCGAGGCGGGCGACGAACTGTCTGAGCATATTGTCATGGAAACGGCTCGCTATCTGGGTATCGGAGTGACCTCCACGGTGCATACCATCGACCCGGAGAGCGTCGTGATCGGTGGCGGCGTGACATTCGGCGGGGCAGGGCACCCGCTTGGCGAGCGTTTTCTGGGACGCGTACGCGAAGTAGCCTACGACAACATGTTCAAAACCCTGCAAGACAAAGTGAGCATCGAATTCGCCAGTCTCGGTGGCGACGCCGGCTACATAGGCTCCGCCGGGCTGGCCCGCAGAGAGCATTTTGCCTGACTGGCGGTTCTGTTTTGAACCGCCAAGGGCGCGACGATTCTCTCAGCGAAAACTACTCGACTGTAAAGTAGGCTGGGTTAAGAGGATGAACTGGATTTCTTATTTCAATTTCATGTAGCCCTGTTGACCCGTCCATTATTGCCTGTTTTCCCCTTCTGAAAACCGCTTGGCAATCTTGGCGTCCTTTGCGGTTCAAAAAATGCCTGGCCAGAACGGTTTTCCCGCGGGCTTTCGTGAAAGGACGTTTCAGGCGATAATGGGAGGTTCGGCCTACCCTTCCTCCCGCCTCTTGATCCCGACCCGGGCCTTTCCTAGAAAGTCCTCCAAGAAACTAGAATGTCGACCGCCTCGCCACAAAGTGATCCTGCTGCCGCTCCCCAGCCAAACAAACCCCGACCTAAGGGCTCTGTCGACCCTGCGCTGGTGCGCAATTTCTCTATTGTGGCTCACATCGATCACGGCAAGAGCACTCTGGCGGACCGGTTGCTGGAAGTGACGGGAACGATCAGCAAACGGGAGATGAAGGACCAGGTGCTCGACGATATGGATCTCGAGCGCCAGCGCGGCATCACGATCAAGTCGCGGGCCGTTTCGATGAAGTACCAGCACAACGGCAAAGAGTACGAACTGAACCTGATCGACACCCCAGGCCATGTGGACTTTCAGTACGAGGTCTCGCGTTCGCTTTCCTGTTGCGAAGGGGCCGTGTTGCTGGTGGACGCGTTTCAAGGTGTGGAAGCACAAACCGTTGCGAACGCCTACAACGCTATCGAACACGATTTGGAAATCGTACCGGTGATGAACAAGATCGATCTAGTCCACGCCCGCCCCGAAGAAGTGAAGCAGGAGATGGAACAGACGCTCGGGATCAACCCTGATGAGGTGCTCGGGTGTAGTGCGAAGTCGGGCCTCAAGTGCGACGAAGTGCTCGCGGCAGTGATCGATCGGATTCCTCCTCCCCGTGGTGACGCGAATGCTCCGCTGCAGGCGATGGTGTTTGACAGTGTGTACGATGAGTATCGCGGCGCGATAATATACGTGCGTCTGATGAACGGCACGGTTCGTAAGGGACAGCGGATTCAGTTTTTACAAGCAGGTACCGTGCATGAAGTGGTGGAGATCGGCCAGCTCGCTCCCAAGCGCACGCAGCGCGACTTGCTGTCGGCAGGCCAAGTGGGCTACATGGTTTGCAATATCAAGTCGCTGGGCCAGGTACACGTGGGCGACACGGTGACGGTAGCCACCGGCGAGCAAGCCAAGCCGTTACCTGGTTACGCGGAACCCAATCGCATGGTGTTCTGCGGGCTGTACCCTTCGGACGGGCAGGAATTCGAGCAACTCCGCGAAGCGCTCAGCAAATTACAGGTCAACGATCCGAGTTTCGAGTTCGAACCCGAAACCTCCGACGCCCTCGGTTTCGGCTTCCGCTGTGGTTTTCTCGGACTTTTGCACATGGAAATCGTTCAGCAACGCTTGGAGCAAGAGGCGGACATCGATCTCGTGCAGACGGCACCCAACGTGACGTATCGCATTCAAACGAAGGATGGCAACTGGGAAGAGGTCCACACGCCAACACGCGTGCCAGACGTGGGTGATATCGAAGAGTTCCAACAGCCCATCGTGCGCGTGAGCTTCGTGATGCCCAGCGAGTACGTGGGCGGCGTCATGAAGCTGTGTGCCGACCGGCGCGGCGTATTCGTGCGGCAAGAGTACCTTTCTCCCACGCGTGTCATGCTGGTGTACGACCTCGCCTTAGCGGAAGTCGTCTACGACATGCACGACAAGCTCAAGAGCACCACGCGTGGCTACGGCACGATGGACTACGAGCTGCGCGGCTACGAAACGGGCGATTTGGTACGCCTCGACATTCTGGTGAAGAATGAACGCGTGGACGCCCTGAGTATCGTGTGCGACAAACGCGATGCGGACAATCGCGGGAGAGCGGTGATCAAGAAGCTCAAGAAGGAAATCCCCCGCCACATGTTTGAAGTCGCGTTGCAAGCAGCTATCGGCACACGCATCATCGCCCGCGAGACGATCTCCGCCATGAGCAAAAACGTCACCGCCAAGTGCTACGGCGGCGACATCAGCCGCAAACGCAAACTGTGGGAAAAGCAAAAAGAGGGCAAGAAACGCATGAAGTCCATCGGCTCAGTAGATATTCCGCAGAAGGCGTTCCTGGCGGTGTTGGAGACAGGGGAGGAGGAGCGCTCGTAGTTTAAGCGGAATCAATTGGTAATAGCCGAGCTACACCTCGGCCGGTGCCCCGCCAACAGCGACTTATTTCCTGACGTGACTGATTTGCTCATCCGCAAACTAGACCCTGGCGAAGAACTCACCCTTCGCCCAATTTTCTACTCAGCCATTCACGAGATCGCTTGTCACGACTACACGCCAGAACAAATTGCCGCCTGGGCTCCGGCTAAGTATTGCGAGTCGGATTGGGTCAAGCGGCTTCGCAGCAACCAACCGTTTGTCGTTGAGAGCGACGGCCAGTTGATCGCTTTCGCCGATCTACAATCAAACGGACTGATCGATCAATTCTTTGTGGCAGCCAGCTCAGTACGGCAGGGAGTCGGCACGCTGCTCATGAACCGCTTGCTGGAAGTAGCGAAGGAGAAGAGCATCGCGAAGCTGCACTCCAACGTGAGCCTCACGGCGGAAGCCTTCTTCCGCAAGTTCGGCTTTGAAATCGAGCAGCGGCAAATAGCGGTGGTGAGCGGCGTAGAGCTTCCGAATGCTCGCATGGCCAAACTGCTAGTTCCTGGCTGAACCGCGGTAAGATCGCTTATTATGCGGCCTTCGCCAAGTCTCTTTCGCGAGGTAACGCCAACAAATCGAAGTGCTTCTCAGCGGTGAGCTTGTCTCGCGTCATGGGAATTCCCCGCGGCTGGGCGCCTTCCTCGTAGCGAAAGAGGTCGAAGCCGTTGTCGGCCAGAAGATCGAACAAGTCCCGCCGTTCGCTGGCCAAGAGCTTTCGGAATACCTCGGTACGGATCACGGGGCGCGTCTCAACGAGGATGGGCAGAATCGATTTGAGGATCGCGCAATCGTAACCTTCCGCATCGACTTTCACGTAGGTAAGCCTGGGCAGCCACTCAGCGAAGTCCTGCTCTAGCAAATTCGCGAGTACCCTGCCGCGAACCGTCAAAGCATGCTGCCTGCGAAATAGTGGCCAAAGCTGCTGCGAGCGAAATCCGCCGTTGCAATACGACGCGTCCGTGTAGTGGAACACAAAGTTGCCGTCATACTCCGTGGCGGCTAGGCATTGCGGCACGATGTTGGTCTTTTCAGGATTGAGCTGGGCGTTCTTCTTGAGCACTTCATAGACGTAGGGATTGGGCTCCAGGGCCAGCACGCAGCCCGTTTTGCCGGCTGCCAACGCCATCGGTAGCGTGGTATCGCCTGTGTGGGCACCGATATCGATGGCAAAGTCGCCCGGTTTGATGAAATGGCGCAGGCCTTCCACTTCGCTTTGATGGATGCTCTTGGTCATCTCGTAAGGATGCAACCAGCGGGCATAGTCCACGCGACCATCCACGGGCAGCTCGAAATGCTTCAGTTCGTCACCCCATTGGGCAAAGGGAACTTTATCACGACGTTTGATGAGTCGGCTCAGCGACATGGCGTGGGTCTCGACAGTGGCTAGTTATGGAGGGGCTTGTTGCCGGGTGCTTGGATTGCTCCAGATTCGAAGCGGAGGGTAGCAAAACTAGGCTCCTCACACACCATCGAATCGACGCTGCTAGCGGGCTAGTGCCCTACGAAGCAATAATTGCCTCCTTTGCCCATTTGTCGGACTTGGAGGCGGCACGGTATGATGGTTGGGTGACTGCTAGCGAACTATCCACCGGACCGAACACCGAGAGCCTCGGGTGGCAGATAGCCCGCTGGACGCTGCGAGTGGGCGTTTGTTTGCAAGCGATCGGGGCGTGGCGTTGGCTCACAGGCTACGACGATACTCCCATATTCGAATGGCTGTGGCTGGGCGAAGAGGGGGGCGGGCTAGGCTGGAGCGAAGCAGAGGCCCTGGGGCTGCAACGCCAGGTTGGTTGGGTCGCACTCGCTTGCGGTCTGCTCACCTTGGTACGGCCCTCGCTGCTGACGACGGGGCCCTTGGTACTCGTCGAAGCCTTTATTGTCTATGGCACCTGGAAGACCGACTACGGATTCACGCTTCACCCCGTGTTCATAGCGCCTCATTGGGAACGCTGGTACCCGGTGGCCGCTCATGCATGCCGCGTGTTCGCACCGTTGGGGTTAATGCTCGTGGACCCCTTCTGGGGATTTTGGCGACGAGGCTTCAGGCACCAGGGCGGATCCGAGGACGCTACGACCATTCGTTCCTACCTTGGCATGCAGCTGTTGAGACTGGCCGTGGCGGCTACATTCGCGACGCATGGCATGGAAGCAATGCTGCAAAGGAGCACCTTTGTCGATCTGCTCATCGACTCTGCCCAGCGATTGCTTCATTGGGATTTGCCTCAGTCACAAGCAGAGCAAGCACTCTTCGTCATTGGCGTGACGGACCTCCTCCTGGCCGGAGCCTGCCTGCTGACTCGCTCCCGAGCGGTTTTCCTGTGGATGGCCACCTGGGGAGCAATCACCGCTGTTAGCCGTGTCACCGCAGGCGGTCTGGAGTATCATTGGCATGAGACGCTCTGGCGTGCGTCGCATTGTTGCGTGCCGCTGGCTCTGGCAATGTATTGGCAGGTGCTAAGGTCGCGCCAGAAATAAGGCTGAGATTTACAGGTATTTCTTTGAAAGTCACCACCACTAGGTAAGGCCCAACTCGGTAAGGCAATCACGTGTTAAAATCATTGACAACTAGAAAGTGGATATTCCTGCCTGCACTCTTGCTGGCAGGCACTTATTTTCTCCCCGGCCCCATTGCCGAAGATGGAATCGCCGCAGAAGAGCAAACCGTTGACCTCGTGCCCGGACCCCAGCAGTGGCGCTGCATTTGGACAACGGATCCAAGTACCACCGCATTGATCTCCTGGAACACAACGGTCCCCGGCAAGCAACATCGAGTGCACTACCGGCAACTATTGGAAGCGGAGGAGCAAACGCCTCTCATCAGCAAGGCGGAACGTGACGGCAAGTATTCTGGCCGAGGACTCGATCTGTATTATCACCATGTGAAGCTAAGTGACTTGCAGCCCGACGCGACTTACGAGGTGGTCATGGAAAGCGACGGGCGGCGTTCGCCTGCTTTGAAGTTCAAGACGGCCCCCAGTGAAGACCGCCCACTGGCAGTCATCTTTGGTGCGGATTCGCGATCTGGCTTGAAGGAACGACGACAGATGAACGCGATGCTCGCGCGGATGCTGGCCGAATCTCAGCAGGAGGGCCGTACGCCTATTATTGCGTTTGCTCATGGCGGGGACTACGTGCTCAACGGTACCGACCTGCCACAATGGTCGCAATGGATGACCGACCACGAACTGACAACAACCGCCGATGGACTCATGCTGCCCATCATACCGGCGCGCGGCAATCACGATCACGGCCCACTGTTCAACGAAATCTTTGGTTTTCCACCCAAAGACAAGGACTACTACGCCATCGATGTCGGCCCGCAAATTCGCTGGATCACGCTCAATTCGGAGACCAGCGTTGCTGGGGACCAATCGAAGTGGTTGGACAAAGAACTTGCCGCCTCGCGGCCGAAGTACCGCTGGATCGTTCCGCAATATCATCGTCCGGCGTTCCCGGCAGTGAAAGTGCCCGGCCGGGCGCTCGTACATTGGGTGCCGCTATTCGAAAAACACGATGTCGATCTCGTATGCGAAGGGGACGGGCACAACATTAAGCGCACTCCTCCGATCCGCAACAATGTGATCGACCCGACGGGCGTGGTTTACATTGGCGAAGGGGGCTTGGGCGTTGGACAACGCGCACCCAAGATGGATCGTTGGTACCTGCGCCCGCCAGAGGCAAAGGCGGGCGAGGGGCATCACGTGCAGTTGCTTTCGTTCGATGCGGAGTCGATTACGTACCGTGTCGTGCTGTTGGACGAAGGCGATGGTAGCAAAATCTTCGACGAACATCACTTTGCCGTACGGGCTCCAAAGAAGGACGAGAAGTAACGACTAGGAAGTTGAATAGCACCGACACTTCCTCCTCATTTCACGCTGCCACTTCGACTGCCTCGCAAGGGAGAAGTGTCGGTGTGCGATGCACAGGAGGTCTTGGAGTCGTGCGTAAAGAGTTTATAGGCCTCCTGCCGCAAGCGGCCCCGATTCAATGGCGAGGCAGATCGTGCGTCACGACCATGCGTAGAGTCATTAGTTATACCGTCGGAATCCTGTGCCTGTCTTTAATTCTGCGCACGTGGGTCGCCCTCGGCGTTGTCGAGCCGGTACGGGTCTTGGGTAATTCGATGTCGCCGCTCATTCAGGAAGGCGATGCTCTGCTGATTGATCGCACTGCTTGCCTGTGGAGCACTCCAGGCCGCTGGCAAACAGTCGTGCTGCTTTCACCTGCGGGGGCAGAGCTTTGTATCAAGAGGATTGTCGGACTCCCGGGGGAGGAAATCGACATTCGCCAGGGGTCTGTTGTGGTCGACGGTCGCAGGCTCACGCACCCACTCTCCACACCCCAGGCGTGGGGTGCCCCCAGGAATGACGAGACTCCAGAGATTTACTACCTGCCACGTGCCTCTGGGCAACGCTTGCGGAAGGGACCTTGGCGGCTGAAAGAGGACGAGTACTTCGTCCTGGGAGATAACAGCTCCGTATCGATCGACAGCCGCGCCTGGGGGCCGATTCCTGAGCGTCTGATCGTCGGCATCCCGGTGGGCGTTCGGTAAGAGTTGCCACACAGCGTGGCAATATTTCCGCATGTCCAACGAAGCACTATTTGGCGTACAATTGAGTTCCGGTATCAATTTACACTAGCCCCCGGCGCAAGCCGTGGGGTTCTATCCTTTCCAATTCCTGCAATCTCATTCAACCCCACAGCTTGCGCTGGGGGCTATTTGTAGTCGAAACAATAAAATTGAAATTCTATGAGCAAGAAAAATAGGAAGAACAAGCAGACACGCAAGAACAGCAAGTCTGAGATGGTCGAAAAGCAATCTGCCACTGGCGGGTTTCACACCTTTCGCGAGAGCTTAGAGTCCATCGTCATTGCCTTCGTGCTGGCGTTCCTCTTTCGCACGTTCGAGGCAGAGGCGTTTGTGATTCCCACGGGCTCGATGTCGCCGTCATTACTGGGACGGCACAAAGACGTGGATTGCCCGGAGTGTGGCTATCGTTTTCGCATCACGGATAGCGAAGAGGAGAATGACGAAATCGTCGCCCTCCGGAGTCAGCTACGCTCGGGAGCCCGTTCGGGTTTCACGAGGGATGGCAGGAGGATTAGTCGCGAAGACATGGAGCGAGCCGTTGCCGGTACGCAGGTTGTGGGTGGCGTGTGCCCGATGTGTCGCCATACGATGCCCGTACGCCCCGACTTGCCGGCTGATTTGGCCGATCAAGTCGATTTTCAAGATGTGGAGATGGCACCTTCCTATCCTGGCGATCGTATTCTCGTCAACAAATACGGGTTCACTTTCAACGATCCTGAGCGCTGGGATGTGGTCGTATTCAAATATCCCGGCAACTCGGATATGAACTATATTAAACGGTTGGTCGGCTTGCCCAATGAGCGGCTGAGAGTCTACCAGGGTGATCTATTTGCGTTACCACTAGACGATGACAGCGCATACACCATTCAACAAAAACCGCCCGAAAAAGTGCTGGCCATGCTGCAGCCGGTACACGACACCGACTACGAAGCATCTGAGGCTTACGAGGCGGGCTGGCCCTTGCGCTGGGCCCCTGCAGATGACAACGGATGGGAAGTGGAAGTCGAACCGGGTGAGCAGACCGTCGAGCAAGTTTTTCGCTCTACCGTCGGCGCAGACCCAGCGGCAACCGCTTGGTTGCGCTATCGCCACCTCGTCCCCTCAGCCGACCAGTGGCAGGCGATTCGCGACTACAGCAAGAACAGCAGCTACGGTGACTATGCCAATCGTGAGGAATTCCTCGACTCGGCAAAGCCCCTGCTCATTGCCGACTTCAATCCCTATAACGCTAAGCTTAGCCGTCGAGACATAAGCAGCCCTGGATCGAAGTGGGAGGTGGCGACGTACAACCAAGGGCTGCACTGGGTTGGAGATCTCGCGCTACGCTGCCACGTGGAAGTCGAAGAAGCAGCCGGGCAACTCTCGCTCGATCTTGTGGAGGCCGGTAAGCACTTTCGGGCGGTGATCGATCTCGCATCTGGAGCTGTCGAATTACAGGTCGTCGATAGTGCCACTGGAGAACAGCTCGACTTCACTGCCACAGGCCAAACCGCAATGACCTCTGCAGGCTCGTACACGCTGCTATTCGCCAACGTGGACGATCAGCTGTTGCTATGGATCGACGACGAGTTGGTTGAGTTCGATCGTTCCAAGTACGATCCGGTTGCACTTTTCGGCGAGCGCAAGCTAATGATCCCTTGGACGGGGAAAACGGCCGACGAAGATCAGGGCGATCTGGCTCCAGCCGGCGTAGGTTCCACTGGCGCGAAGCTGGTGGTGTCTCGTTTGGAAGTGATGCGAGACATCTACTATCTGGCAAACAGCCCACGCGATAGTGGTGCAGACTATCCATCGATCAGCGACCAAGTAATTGTCGATGGGAAAATCTACCAGCCGCTTTCAAGTCTGAGAGAACTGCTATCAGATCCAGCTCATTGGCCCCGGTTCTTGAAACGACGCGAGGTGTCGTTCAAAGTGGGCGAAGATCAGTTCTTCGTCATGGGCGATAATAGCCCCTTCAGCCAGGATGCTCGGCTCTGGAGCGGCGGGTCCCCCAGCGGAAATAGTAAGCCAGGCGGGGCATATCTCGACCGTCGCTTGCTCATCGGCAAGGCCGTTTGCGTATTCTGGCCGCACTCCTGGGGATCGATCCCCGGGCTGCCCAAACTGCCCGGCTTCCCGAATTTCGGCGATATGAGGTTGGTGAGATAGCGGGATCTTTGCTATTAGTACTAGGCTGTTAGCTGAGGGCCGCCAATTTAGGGCGAACAGCTAACAGCCTAACTACTCACTAAAAAGAGCTACTGCATGTCACTCCTCAGAGTCTCTGGCCTTGTCAAGAACTACGGTCGTCGCCGCGTGGTAGATGGCGTGGACTTTCATGTTGAGCAGGGCGAAATCGTCGGCCTACTCGGCCCCAATGGGGCTGGCAAAACGACGACCTTCCGTATGACCTGCGGGATGGCCGAACCGGACGCAGGCACGGTAACGCTCGGCGAGCAGGATGTGACCGAGTGGCCCATGTACGCTCGGGCCCGCGATGGCGGCATGGGGTACTTGGCACAAGAGTCCAGCGTGTTTCGCAAGCTGTCGGTACAAAACAACTTGCTCGGCGTCATGGAAATGCTGGGTATGGATCGAAAGACGCGGCGGAACCGTTGCGAGGAACTGCTCGAACAGTTCGGCATCACTAAGCTGCGTCGCAGCAAGGCGATGTCGCTCTCCGGCGGTGAACGCCGCCGTTTAGAAATCGCCCGCTGTCTGGTTTCCGACCCGAAGATCATTCTGCTGGACGAGCCCTTTACGGGCATCGATCCTGTGACGATTTCGAGCATCCAGAACATCATCCGCGATTTACGATCGCGAGGGATATCGATTCTGATCACCGATCACCAAGTCCGCGAGACATTAGAAATCACCGATCGCAGTTACGTGATTCGCGAGGGGCAAGTCCTCTGCCACGGCACGCCGGATGCCGTACTACAAAACCCAGATGCCCGGAAGTATTACTTTGGCGAAGGCATCGATATGGGAATCGCAACGCAGCCCAAGCTTAGCACGCCTCACAGCCGCTTGGCAGCGCTGCGAGGACGGTTGACGGGCAAGCAATCCTCGGACGACGCCGCCTAAAGCGACGTGGAATTCGTACGGCACCTTTCGCCGCGGTGCTTGCACTGCGAGATAGCGAATTAGACTCTTGCCGTCTGACGATTCGACGGCTTACCCCGCTCGGCCACCACATCGGGCACGAAATCGTTCACTGCGACGGCTGGCGTGGGTTCTGCCGCGCCGGCGTTAACTCCACAGCCAGGGTTCCACAATGCTGGCAGCATTGCCCAGGTCGCTTGCCAGTAGCGCTCGTAGGTGGGGTAATCCGCTTCAGGATTCTTTTCCTGATGCTCCTCAAGCTTATCTTCCAAGGTAGTATGAGCAATCCGTGGATGACGATGGTGCGGCCCGTGAACAAAGATGTCGAAGTTTAGGAACGAGCTCAGGCGTAAAAGCCACTGACGTGGCAGCACAGTCCGCGTTCCGCGTAGTGGATCGAAGCTGGCCATGCCCAGGTGTTCGGTAAATTTACGAATCGTTTGCATGAGCGCTGCCAAATACATTGGCAGCAACACAGCCAAAGCATGACGCGGCCAAAGCCCGGCAATGGTTACAAACAGCCAGATGCCTCCCCAGACAGCTGCGATGGCAAGATACTCGTTGCGAATCGTACGACGTAGCTCCGGCGAGTCGATCGGTGAGTCTTTCTTAAAAAACATCCGCCCGTATATCACTGGACCAGCTATGACCCCAAGTAGTAGATCGAACCAGACGAATACTCGGCGAAAGCCAAGCGAGGTTTGGGGATCGCAATAAGGCCACAATTCCCAATCGCGCGGCGTATTCAGATAGGCATGATGGCGAATATGAACTTCGCGATACATGCTGTATGGCGTGAACATGAACGTGCCGAGCAAACGGCCCGACCACACGCTCAAATTACGTGATTGCCAGAGTGTTTGATGAGCAGCTTCGTGTAGAGCGCTGGTCCAGCAAAACATCATCGACGCTGTGAATACCGTCAGCAGAGTCAACAGCCACACGTTGCCTGTCGCAAAGCCCATATCGACCAGCCCCATGCTCAACCCGGCCAGCGGAATCGAGAGCAATCTGGGCAGCGTGCGTTTCTCGCGCAGGCTGTTTAGCTCTTCGCTAGTAAAGCTAGTGATGGCACCCACGGGGGGAGTTCCTCTACTGGTAGTCGATAGTTGACGGTCCCACCCGGTATGGATCGCGCGGCAGCATCAAGCGCAGCGCGAGTCGGTATCGGAACTTCCATGTAGAATGCTCTGCGTTCCCCAGGCCAGTTTGAGAGGCCTTCGCAGAACCGATTGCGGGTAGGAGTCAGGCCGCTCACATACCGAGCTGTGAGCGTTATCGTTAGGTACAGTTCTGGTCGTTAAATAAACCCTAATCTGCCTGACTTGTAATAGAATACTCATGTCATGGGGAAGGGTCAAACCGGTCCAGTTGCTTTGGGGCAGGGAATTGACCGGTTTGTCATCGATTTGCTTTGGGCGCTAGCCGTGCGTAATGTGGAGGAATGGAGATTGGAGCTAGGACCCCGATGCCCCAGCAATGCGTTTTGCAGCCAAATCACTGCCTCAAACAGTTCAATTCCGTGCCCTCAAGCTCCCCAGCCGCTGCCTCGCCTGCCACTGCTACACCAGAGGGCGTACCAGTGGCCGCAGTGGACTGCCAAATCGGGTTTGTGGAGAAACTCCCCCCGGCAGATTTCGCACACTTCAGGAGCCCGCTGCTGGACAATTTCGCTTTCTGCGAGCAATTCAGCAGTGCCAAGACGCAACTCGCCTGGATTCGAGTCGCACAGGGCGGCCAGACCGTCGCGCTAGTGCCAAGCGTGAGGCTTGTGAAACGACCCGCGACGGACATGCTCCGCCACGGACTCCGCCGTTGGCTGGGACCCACCTTGGGACCGCTGGCGAAGAAAACGACGCTGCTTATCGACACGGCTTTCCTAGCCTACGACGACTCGTCGCCGTTCTACATACGCGAAGGCGGGCTGCTGGAACCGGAAGAAATAAAACGCCAAGTTGTCAAATTCGCCAGGCAGATCCAAGGCATCGATACTCTGTGGATCACCGAGCCCGAGAGCCAGTCCACATGGGCAGCCGACGAAGGGTTTCAGCAGTTCTACACGTTGCCGATGGCTCAAATAGAATTAGGCAATTCGGCCAGTTTTGCAGAACACGTAGCTTCGCTGTCAAAAAAGCGCCGTCGCAACTTGAAGCACGAGCGGGAAGTATTCGCGGAAGCAGGCGGGGAGATTGAAACCCATCAGGCGACACTCTCCAGCCCAGCCGACAGAACGCTACTGGATGAGTTGCTCGCCTGCTTAGACGCCAGCGCCTCCCACAGCCAGTTTGCCGTTCCGTACAACGACGTACTCACCAACCCGCAGGCATTCTCGCAGCAAGTGCAAACGATCTTGGTTGCCAGGGTCGATTCCCAAGTCGTGGGATTCATGAGTTTTCTCATGACCGAGAATCGTCTCATGCAATGCCACGGCGGGCTCGACTATCAACGCTCTCATGAAGTGTTGGCCTACCACAATCTCATCCAGGCAGCCGTAAAACTTGCACTGAAGCACGAACTCAAGACCGTAAGCATGGGGCCCCTGAACAACGAGACCAAACGCCGCGCGGCAAGTACGTTAAAGCCGATGGTGGCGAACCTCTGGAATCGCAATCCGTTGGACGCGTTTGCTGCGAAGAAGTTCTTCGCGAAGAATCTTGAAGTCTATCGAGGTGAGGTTGGTTCTCAGCAACAGTAGGAAAGAATCGTTGAACAGGAGATAACTGAGAGAACGGAGTTCATTGCTTATCATTCCCTCCGTTCCCAGTGTGACCTCCTGCTCAAACCTTTTTCATCAATCCCGAAGCTCTCGCCACCAGGCGATCGAGCAGGCGTTGTGGAACGGCCCACTTTAGGGCCGCCAAACCCCAAGCATCCCAGCCGACGAAGTAATGCGGCTTCGGACGGCGTGAGGTGAGCGCCTTCGCCACCACGGCAGCAACGGCTTCCGGCTGGCCACCCGTCTTCGCGCCGCGTTCGTTGAACTGTGCGCACTTTCTGTAAAACTTCTCGTACCCTGGCTCCAGATGGGCAGGAACTTGGCTAGCCCGCTCAGCCAGCGCCTCACGCGCTTTGTCGAAAATGGCGGTGCGGATTTGGCCTGGGCGAATCACGACGACCGGTACGCTCCACGGTCGCAGTTCAACGCGCAGCGTGTCGGACAGAGCCTCCATTGCGAACTTGCTGGCCGAGTAAGCCCCCACCATGGGCAACGCAACAATGCCATTCATGGAAGAGATGTTCACCACTCGTCCGCTACCACGCCTGAGCGCTGGCAAAAAGGCCTGAATCATTCGCAGCACTCCGATTGTGTTCACTTCAAGCAACTGGCGAAGTTCTTCGACCGAAGTGAGTTCAGTAGCTGCAGGTGCCGCCAGCCCGGCGTTGTTGACCAGTGCATACAATCCTTGAGGCGAGGATTGGTCGATTTGCTGAACAACTTGCTGCACTTGTTTGTCGGAAGTTACATCCACTCGAACCGGCGTCACCGAAGCGTGCTCTGCCCACTCGGACTCACTAGGTTCGCCCCGAAGTCCTGCGAAAACATGAAATCCGTCGTCCGCTAGCCGCTCGACAATGGCGCGCCCGATGCCCGAGGAACAGCCGGTCACAAGTACCGTGCGTTGGTTGATGGGCATATATTTCTCTGCGTGCTTCGTGTCTGTGCGTCAAAAACGGCTTCTAAGCGATCGGCCGTTCACGCTTTCCAATTGGCTTGGCCGGATTCCCGCCGACAATTGCTCCGGCGGGAACATCGCTCACGACAATACTCCCTGAAGCTACCAAAGCGTTGGGTCCAATGGAAACGTTTTGCAATAGTATCGCAACTGCCCCCACCCACGCGCCGTTGCCAATACTAATTGGGCCTGTGAGCAAGTCAAAAGTGCGCTTGCGATGGTCGTGGCTTCCCGTGCAAAGATAGGCACGCTGGGAAATACAAACATGGCTGCCGATTTTAACGGGCACCAAGTTGTCGATCCATACGTCTTGGCCAATCCAGCAATGGTCGCCCACCTCCAACAGCCAAGGGTACTTCACTCGCACATTGGATCTAATCGTTACGCCGGTGCCAATTTTAGCCCCGAAAATACGCAGTAGAAACAGCTTGCAACCGCCGAATGGAAACCAAACGCTTTCCACGAACAACAGGCTGCAGAAGTACCACAAGGTACGTGTGAGTGTCCCCCGCCCTGGATCGTAGTCGCTGTTGTCGTAAGCGGACAAGTCAAGCCAAGACTCTTGGGACTCATATTCGTTTTCAGTCATTGCTGTCATTTAAGCCGGGTGGTGAAGAATGGAACGCGGGTTACTGGTCGCGCCCACCATTCGCATCGAGCGCCGGTTGCTCGACTAGGCAGTCCGCGGCCTGCTGGAGGCGAAGCCGTAAATCGCAATAACTACGAAACAGATTGCGGGGAGAAAGAAGGATGCTCGGACAGACTCCAGCGTACTACCAAACAGCTCAACCGTCCCCTTGTCGATAATGTCCGCCTGCAAGAAGGGCATAACAGCTCCACCTACGATGGCAAAAATCAAACCTGCTGAGGCTAGCTTCGCGTCCTCAGGATTGATCCCATCGAGTGCAAGCCCGTAGATCGTCGGGAACATCAACGACATACATGCCGAAATGCCTACGAGGCAATACATCCCAACAATACTTTCAATGTAAATTGTACCAAGCGTGAGCAACAGGCCGCCTATGGCCAGTATGCCCAACAGGACACCCGCATTTAAATATTGAAGAAGAAAAGTGCAAATAAATCTGCTGCACAAGAAAATAATCATCGCGGCAATATTCCATTTCTGCGCCGTGTCGATGGACATGCCATGCAGGGTCATGCCATAGTGAATAATGTAAGTCCAACACATGATCTGCGCACCCACATAGAAGGCCTGGGCGACGACTCCGCCTAGGTAGCGCATGGTGGTCAGTTCTCCTACTAGTTGCCCCAATTCGATTTGATCGTGCTCAACGTCGGCTTGAGGAAACTTACTAAATGCAAAGACCAATAGTAGAGCAATGAGGATTACGGCGACGGTAACGTAGGGTATCCGCACAATACGTAGATCTTTGGCTTGCATTTCCTGGAATTCGTCTTTCTCTGTTTCCGCGAACTCAGAGAATGCCTCGTTGATCAGCCCACCGACTTCTGAAGGCAGCATCTGTTCATATTCAGGATGGGCTGCCTTTTCCTTCTCTGCGAAATCGTTGATTCCCAGCTGAGGCAATACAAACTGACTGGCAATTAACATTCCCGTTAAAGAGCCAATGGGGTTAAACGCTTGTGCTAAGTTCAATCGCCGCGTTGCCGTTTCCGGCGGCCCCATGGATAGGATAAATGGATTCGCGGTGGTCTCCAAGAATGCCAATCCGAATGTCAGGACGTAGAAACCCACGAGAAAAATTGAGAACTGCATCTGCATACTAGCAGGAATCGTCAAGAGCGCGCCTATTGCGTACAGCGCGAGGCCAACGATGATTCCAAACTTGTAGCCGAACTTACGAATCACAAGTGCCGCGGGGATCGCCATCGACGCGTAACCACCGTAGAAAGCCATTTGAACCCAACTGCTTTCTCTGGTGCTGATCTGGAAAATTTGCTGAAACGCCTTTACCAATGGATTCGTAAAGTCGTTCGCGAAACCCCAAAGGGCAAACAGGGTGGTCGTTAGGCAGAAAATGAAAAAGTACTTTTTCGGCACCACGGCTGCTGATTCAGGAGATTGGTCTGAGGGCACATCGACAACAGGATCAGACATACTTTTTTCCGAGAATAGCGATTGAAATTGGTGAGGAGCGGATAACTTCTGCGGGAGCAGTCGAAGCCAAGCAGGCCCCTACTATATTTGCCCGTCGAAGAGAAAACTATCCCCCTAGAATCGTCTCCGCAGACCGAATCGTCTATAATCACACACCCTATAGCGGTGACGTTTCCCCGCTTAGCTTCCTCCCAGAGCTATCTTTGCAACGGCCCCCTCTATGCCTACTCTTCGCACCACCATTCTGTGCCTGCTGTCCCTCCACTCTAACTGGGTATTAGCGTCGCCAACGCCCTCTTCGCCTAACCCTGTGATTATTGAAGACTTTACGCTCAATGATTCGCTTGGGGCTAAGCACTCGTTCGGAGCCTGGAAAGAGAAGCGGGCGATCGTTGTCGTGTTCCTCGGCACGGAATGTCCTCTGGCGAAGCTCTATGGGAAGCGATTAGCTAAGATGAACCGAGAGTATGCTAAGCAGGGCGTGCAGTTTGTGGGCATCAACTCGAACCGACAAGACACGCTGCAGGAGTTGGCTGTTTACGGCAAGAAACACAAGATAGAGTTTCCCCTGCTCAAGGATCCGGGTGGGAAAGTTGCCCAACAATTCTGTGCCACGCGCACGCCCGAGGCATTTCTTCTGGATGGCGATGGCAAGATCCACTATCAAGGCCGCATTGACGATCAGTACGGCGTGGGCACTGCGCGAAACGAGCCACGCGTTGCTGAGCTTCAAGAAGCTTTGGACGCAATGCTCGCCGGTGAGCCGATCAAGAAGCCGCACACCCAAGCAGTCGGCTGCCTGATTAGCATGCCGCTTGATGTCGAACCAACCGGCGAAGTAACGTACTCGAAGCAGATTTCTCGCATCTTGCAAAAGCACTGCGTGAGCTGTCATCGCCAAGGTCAAATCGCACCGTTCGCGTTGGAGAACTACGACGATGCGTCCGCCTGGGCAGAGACCATGCTGGAAGTGATCGACAACCGACGCATGCCACCCTGGCATGCGAATCCCAAGCATGGCGACTTCCTTAACGATGCCCGCATGCCTGACGAAGAAAAAGAACTCTTCCGCAGTTGGGTCACCAACGGTTTGCCTGAGGGAGATGCGGGTGATTTGCCTGAGCCGCCGAAGTTCGCAGAAGGTTGGCAAATCCCAGAGCCGGATGTCGTTTATCAAATGCCTGAGCCGTTCATGGTGCCCGCCACCGGTGTTGTCGATTACCAGCACTTTTATTTTGATCCAAAGTTTAAAGAGGACAAATGGATCAGCGGTGCCGAAGCCCGACCGGGCAATCCGGAAGTCGTTCATCACATTATTTTGTTCTACGTGCCACCCGACCAGAAACGGCACCGGCCTGAGGACGCGTTGTTCAACTTAATCGCCGGATTCGCTCCAGGCATGCCGGCCGTGAAGGGACGACCGGGGCACGCGATGCGCATCCCTGCCGGCTCGAAACTCGTATTCCAAGTTCACTACACGCCCAACGGCACTCGGCAGAGCGACATCAGCGAAGCGGGCCTCCTATTCGCAGAGCCTAGCGACGTAAAGAAGGAAATCTTTGTGAAGGCTGGCTTGAACTTTCGCTTCCTCATCCCACCAGGCGATCCTGACTACGTAGTCAAAGCCAATTACAAACTGCCCGAGGAAATGCTGCTCTACACGCTGGCTCCGCACATGCACTATCGTGGCAAGAGCTTCCGATTCACCGCCAGCTATCCTGATGGCAAGCAGGAAGTATTGCTCGACGTGCCGAACTACGACTTCAATTGGCAAAATGTCTACATGCTCAAGGAGGCAAAGCAATTGCCCGCGGGCACATCGATCGACATGGTCGCGCACTTCGACAACTCGGCTGAGAACCCGCTCAATCCGGACCCCTCAGCACGCGTGCATTGGGGCGACCAAACGTGGCAAGAAATGATGCTCGGCTCCTTGGGCATGAGCCTCGCCGATGAAAATCTGCAAGCTGCGGGCCCCCAGACAGAGAAGCTTCCTTCAGGTAACTACCTCGTAACCTTCACGTATCTACCAAGCAAAAGTGTGGAGACGGTTCATCTCGGCGGCGATTTCAATGGTTGGAAGCCAGAGGATATCGCAATGCAGGGCCCCGACGAGGAAGGGAGGTTCGCAATCCAACAAGAACTTCCCGCCGGCACCCACGAATACAAATTCATCGAGAACGGTAAAGCCTGGAAAAGCGACCCGGGTAATGCGAATCAGCGCGGGTACTATCGAAACAGTGTGCTGGAATTGAAGTGACGCAAGCGAGAACAGGGGGTTCGCCCTACAGCCACAGCTTCAGCCGACCATCGAGCATGCCAGGCAAGGCATTCTCAACCATGCGTCGGACCTTGTTAGGATGGTAGCGCGTGCTCAGGTGCCCGGCGATGATGAGCTCGTTGTTGAACTTGTCGCGACGATCCACATAGTCGTCCAGGTGCATGTGCCCAAACTTGTGGATCTTCTCTTTGCGATGCTCAGGCGAAACGAAAGTGAGCTCGGTGATCAGGATCTTTGCTTCGTACATCGCGGGGCAACGGTCGAGACCCACCGGAGCCGTATCGCCCGTGTACGCAACGAGCGGTGTGCGTAATTCCTCAGTGATCTCCGTGCCCGAGGTGCGCAGGTCGCGGATTTGGTCGCCAGAGAGATCGACATATTCGGCCTTGAGCTTGTTCCGTCGCTGCCACACTACGAATCCGCAGGAGGCGACCGAGTGCTTAGTTTCGCTCACCGTGACGACCAATTCTCTCGACAGCTCGATCTCTGCGCCTGCATAAATAGGCAAGATTTCGCACGGCATGCGTCCTCGATCAAGCCGAGTGAACTGCTTGAGCATTTCGCGTGAGGGCTCAATCGCTTCAGGGGGCATGTAGATCGTTGGCGGCGACATTTTCATCATGCGACGCCGGGCCACATACAAGGGGAGTGCCGCGATGTGATCGAGATGCGCGTGCGAGACGAACCACGTGTCCGTACCCATAAACGACCACGGGTGGGCCCCCAAGTCGAAGCCCAACTTCAGCTCCGGAATCCGCCAATACGTCTGAACCGCGGCGCGCGAATAGCCCTCGACGGTTAGTTCGCCGTGGGTGTGCGAGATCAGGGGGGCGTTATCGACCATCGGAAAGCGTCAAAAAGGGCAAGTTTGAAGGCAAGCCCTTCAGTGTAAGGCGTCGCTCGCTCCAAGATAAGGCGCAGGATCCCAGGGCCATTTAGCCTTCGAGCTTGCTCGATGCTTCCTGCTTGCTCTCGGCTGCGAGTACCCACAGTTCCCCGAACAGTTCCTCTTGCTGGCAACGAACGCCGCGGTGACGAATCAGTTCGAGTATCGCCAAGAACAGCCCAACCAATTGCGAGCGATGCATGCCCGGCTCGAAGAAGTCGACGAAGCAAATCCGTGGCTCGCTTTGCAGACGCTTCTCAATCCGCTCCACATAGACTTCGATCGGCGTTTCGTCGTACGAGATTTTTGCTGGTTTGGTCTTCGTATTGTGCTGCATGACGCGGCTGAATGCGCTTACCAAGTCCCAGAGTTCCACATCTTGGATGGGCTGCTCTGCCGGATCAGCTGCGTTTGCCTCCAAATCATTCACCCGCCGCGTGTATCTCAGTTGCCACTGATGGCTGCGAGCTTCCAATTCGCTGGCAGCTTGCTTGAAGCGTTTGTATTCGAGCAACTGCTGAACGAGATCGTCTCGCGGTTCTTCCAGAGTCTCTACCTCGCCTTCATGGCGTGGCAGCATCGACTGGCTTTTGGCCTCCATCAACTTGGTGGCCACTTCCAAGAAATCTCCGACGGCGTCGACATCGATATGCTCAAGAACTGCGAGAATCTCCAGGTACTGCTCAGTCACAACAGCAATCGGAATTTCCAGCACGTCCAGTTCGTGCTTGCGCACCAAGTAAAGCAGCAGGTCAAACGGACCGGCAAACAGATCGAGCTGAATTCGAAATCGCGCAGCAGTGTTGGTAGGCGAGGCCATGGAGGCAAGAGTATGGCGAGCATACAGAATTGACGCCAGAGCAGGCCGCTTGCGGCTTAGCCGCTCTTGCTCGTATTTCCCAGTCAACCTAAACTCGCTGCTGGCACTGCTAGCCTACTGTTCCTAAGAGATTTACCCGATGGATGAACAACGCCTATGGGCGCCCTGGCGATTGGGCTACGTAGCCGGCGACGATCAGCCCGCCGAGCCGACGCTTCCCCGCGAGTGGCTGGCTGGAGCATCGCGGGAGTGCTTCGTCTGCCGCGCTGCGGGAGAATTTGCTGCCCCGTCGGAAGCTCATCGGGAGCATTTGGTAGTGGAAGTGGGTGAGCACGCCGTGGCGATCCTCAATCGCTACCCGTATGCGAACGGGCACCTGCTGGTTTGTCCGCGCCGTCATGCCGGCGATTTGGCTGAATTGACTGCCGACGAGAATCGGGAATGTCTAGAATTACTTACAAGATACACGGAACGCTATCGTACGCTGATCCGTGCGGAAGGCTTTAACATTGGCCTCAACCTGGGCCGCACGGCAGGTGCCGGCGTGCCAGGGCACCTGCACTGGCACCTGGTTCCTCGTTGGCCGGGCGACTCGAACTTCATGCCAGTAACAGCAGGGATTCGAGTGATTCCTCAATCCTTAGAAGCACTGTGGGAAGCGTTAACTGATAATGATGTTTAGTAGAGAAATTGGACAACAAGAGCGCGAGCGACTACTGCTCGCTCCCTACGCAATGCATTCTGCCGACTCAGCGGGGCGCGTGCATCAAGAATCGGCTCATCTCTATCGCAATGCGTACCAACGCGATCGCGATCGAATTGTCCATTCCAGCGCGTTCCGTCGACTGGCGCATAAAACGCAAGTGTTCCTGGGCACGATGGGCGACTACCATCGCTCTCGGTTGACGCATACCCTGGAAGTCACATCGATCGCACGGACCATCGGCCGCACGTTGCAGTTGAACGAGGACCTGATCGAACCGCTCGCACTCATGCACGACATCGGCCATCCGCCGTTCGGCCACGCCGGAGAGGACGTGCTCAACGAATGCCTGTCTGAGCACGGCGGATTCAATCACAACGCTCAAGCCCTACGGATAGTGGAACTCTTGGAGCATCGCTACCCGAACTTCCCGGGCTTGAATCTCACCCGCGAAGTGCTCTCTGGGCAACGAATGCGTTCCAATAAGAAATCTCGTTCAGAAGACCGTGGCCAAGAAAGCCCTCTGCTCGAAGTGCAAGTCGTTGATGCGGCTGATAGCATCGCCTACGACGCACACGATCCCGACGACGCAATCGAGATGGGTCTGCTCACCCTCGGCGAGTTGGCAGACTCCCAACTTTGGCGCGATGCAACCAAAGCTACCCAGCAGCGGTACACGGCGCTTGACCAGCACGAGACTCGCCGCGCAGTGGTGCACGCAGTCATTGATCGACTGGCGGGCGACTTACTCACTGCAACTCAAGAGCGAATCGGCAAATTACAGCCCGGCTCGACCACTGAGGTTCAATCACAAACTGACCTACTTGTTGCCGGCTCGACGGAGTTGGTGGAACAACAACGGGAACTAGAGTCGCTGCTATTCGAGCGTGTCTATCGACATCCTGAAGTACTCCAGCAACGTAAAAGGGCAACAGAAACCCTTCAGCATCGATTCGAGGAACTCACTCGTGGGCACATCCTGTTGCCAGAAAACTATCTGGCACTCGTGCCGAACGAGGGACTCCCGCGGGTCGTGGCCGACTTCTTGGCAAGCATGACTGATCGCAGCGCCCTCGATGGCCGGGAATACGGCGATCGGGAGAACTATGTGACTGTCGCAACGATTGGGTTAGAGAAATAGCTGAAAGATCGTACGTTGACCGAGAAGTTAGGGGCTGGCACTGGTTGTTTGCCGCAGCAGTGTTAGACTTGAAATACCGCGTAGCTGGGGGTAGATCATGACTCGGGATACTCCGCGGTAGCACGAGTGTGGCGAAAGTTGTCCGCTCTGTCCTTAGATTCGCGATTCAAGGTGCGCTATCATTCAAGCTATTGTCTTTATCGTTTCGCAATAGAAATATTAACTATGGCTCTGATCGTTCTTCGTTGTGTGTTCGTGCTCGTCGCAGCCGGGCTAGGCGTACAGCTGATCCAGTCTGACGCGTTGCCCAAGGAACCCTACGTACCTTGGCTGGTCATCGGCGGCATGATCTTGCTGGCTGGCATCGTGATTACAGTAGATATGTGGGCACGCAAGAAGCGCCTCGATACGATCACCGCCGTCTATTTCGGCCTGCTCATCGGGTTGTTCTTGACGTACGTGTTGAAGATTGCTCTCAGTCCGGTACTCGCGCCCGACACGCTACAAGCGACTTGGGTGCCGCTGATCTTGGGTATGGTGCTTTGCTATTCCTGCATTAGTATCCTGATGCAGACCAAGGATGATTTCCGCTTCATTATTCCCTACGTGGAATTTGCGAAGGAAATCAAAGGCCTCAAGCCCTATGTGCTCGACACTTCCGTGGTGATCGACGGTCGCATAGCCGACGTGGTCGATACGCGCATGATCGACAACCAACTGATCATGCCGCAGTTTGTCATAGCCGAACTCCAAGCCATTGCCGACTCCAGCGACAAGCTGCGCCGCGGGCGCGGGCGGCGTGGGCTGGATATTCTCAATCGGTTGCGTTCCGATCCCAAGGTCGATCTTGTGATCTACGATCGCGATCTACCTCAGTTCGCGGGTCAGCCGGTCGATCAAAAGCTCGTACTCCTGGCAAAGCACCTTGAAGGTAAAGTCGTTACCAACGACTACAACCTCAACAAAGTGGCGAAGCTGCATGACGTGGGCGTCATCAACTTGAATGACATCTCCAACGCCCTCAAGCCGATCTTTCTGCCCGGCGAAACGCTGGAGGTTCGCATCATGAAGGCGGGCGAAGAAAGCGGGCAAGGCGTCGGCTATCTCGAAGACGGCACGATGGTTGTCATCGAAGGGGGCCGCAATCACGTGGGCGAAAGCGTCGCCGCGGTGGTGAGCAGCGTGCTCCAGACCAGTGCCGGTCGCATGGTGTTTGGCCGTTACGAGCGGAACGGCAACGACCAGTCGTAACGGTTGTGTGGGAGGCGTACCGCGGATTACCGCTACGTACTTGCCTGAGCGCATTGTGGTGTGGTCCACTTCGCCTGCGAACTACTCTCCCTTGTGCTATCGAGCGGACAGGAGAGACCGCCGGAGCTTACTACTGTCGAGCGACCCCCAGAGGGAGGGTGACTTAAGCAACCTTTCATGCCGAGCTTGTTTTTCCCTGAATCCTAAGCTTGATCGGCAGGAGCTTACTTCGGAGCTTCCTCGGCCTTGGGCTTCTTGGGCCCCTCGGGCTTGCCGTTGACGATCAGCCCTTTGTCGATGTTCGCTTCCAGTTGACGCAGGATGTCGCCGGTCGGTTCGCGTTTGAATTTGAAATCGTCAATCACGAACATCTTCTTGCGGCCGTCCTCTTTGTAGTGCACCTTGGCGATGCCTTTGTTCTTCCACTTCTTCTTGTCGATCGAGAACACGTCGGCAAACTTGAGAGACTGCCCCCAACTGGAATTGAGCGAAGTGCCGTCCCCTTCGATCCAACGCCCGCGCGAACGCAGCACGAAGGCTAGTAGGCCAAGCGTCGCCAAGCCGCAGACACCGGCCATGATGAACTGGCCCTGGATTCTCCCAGGGTTCATGAGGTGCTCCGCGTCGGGCTTTTCTGCCGGGTCGTAGCCATTCTCCGCAGCGAAAGCTTCCCACTCCTGCTTCCGAGATTCGCCCGTCTCCTCCTCCTCTTTAGCAAGCTGCACAAACATCTGATCTCGCTTGAGCTGATCTGGATAGGTGACCATGCCGTCGTAGAGGGACCAAAGCCCAAAGCCGAGTGCCCCGAGTGCCATCAGCAGAAACCGCAGGTAGTACTTGCCATCGCGCTCGGCGCGAATTGTGTTGTTACTCATAAATCTCTGCTACGAAAAGGTTTGCGCTGATTCCAGGTAATTGATGACGAGCCACATAAGGCCGACCCGCCTTGTAGTATGGCAATCGGGGAGCAGGTGCGTCAATTTACTCGCAGCAGAAAAGCCGGGTCGAGCTTGCCCACTGGCCCCAGCGTAGCGACTGGGAGGGTTATGAGGAGGGACCAGAGCAGTTTGCGCGAACAGTGAAGCAGTCCCGGAGTCCGGGCGAGGCTTAGCTCTCAGGCTAGTCGCAAGAGAGGTTCGCTACAGCAAACTCGAAAACACGCTAGAGGATGCCGTGCAGCGGCCCACCTTCGGCCGCCAACCCCTCAACGCGGCGTGTTACGGAGGGGTCTTCCTCCAGTGGAGGAGCATGGTGGGACTTGATGCGTGCGTCGAAAACCAACGATCCGCGACAGCCCCAGTGTTTATTGACGATTGTGGCGTCGATGCCGTAGAGATCGCTGGCCGGGTTGGTACGTGTGAAAACCGTCCAGAGAAAATTGCGTACCGACTCACTCACGAACTGGCTATCGTCCACGATCACCAACCAGCGGAACTTGTTGAGCGGTTGGTCCGCATTGAAATAATCCACAAAACACTGCATGGTCGCAGCGGTTTCCTGTCGAGCGGCCTGACGAACCTCGGGTGAGACTTCAAATTGAAACGACGGGGCAGGGCAGGGTGGACCTTCGATCGCCAACACGCCTGGCATGACAACACGCGGAACGCGGAACCCATCGGGCAGGCTCAAGCCAGCAGGCACTTCTGTAGCTAGTTCAAACCTTGCCGGGCCGACTGCAGCCATGACGACTTTCGAACCTGCGTTCAACCCGTCGCCCGAGTAGTCGAGCGTATCGATGGTGGTTGCCGTTTGAAAATGCAAGTCGCGTCGCCAGTCGCAGCGGGCGAGCAAATGACGCAAGAAGGCAGTCTCATCCTGCATATTGAGTTGCGGATCGTCTTGTCCGTTGACGATCAACAAGAACTTTGCCAGGGAAAGTTGCCCCTGCCCGAGAATCGCATTGGCTTGGGTGAGTAGCTCCTGCGGGGCTGGGTTGCCCGGTTCACTTGCGGGCGACATGGGCATGTAGCGCTCGCTACCAATCGCCAACAACAACGGATGCACACCTGCCGCATCAACCGCGTGGACGCCCGCTACACCTGGTAATACCGTGGGAATCAGCGGGCCGGTCATTTCGTGGATGAGTTGACCGAACATCGTATCTTCCTGGGGCGGACGACCGACAACCGTGAAGGGCCAAATCGCATCGTCGCGATGGTAAACGTGCTCGACCTGCAACACGGGAAACAGGTGCTGCAGGCTGTAATAGCCGAGGTGATCGCCGAAAGGTCCTTCAGGAAGCAGTCGCTTAGGGTCGACGGTACCGGTGATGCAGAAGTCGCATTCGGCATGAATCGCTGGCGCTGGATTGCCATGTACATCTTGTTGGCGAATCATGCGTACGCGCCGGCGATTAAGTGCCCCTGCGAAGGTCAACTCGCTCATGCCCTCAGGCAACGGCATGACCGCAGCTAGTGGCAGCGCTGGCGGACCACCAATGAAGATGTTCACGCGGAACGGTTTACCCGCAGCCATTGCTGCTTGGTGATGCACGCCGATGCTGCGATGGATTTGGTAGTGCAGCCCGACCTCGCGATTGGCTGCATACTCGTTACCTGCCAGTTGCACACGGTACATGCCTAGGTTGGAACTACTCAACCCAGGCTGCCGCACATCTTCGGAGTAGACCGCTGGCAAAGTGATAAACGGCCCGCCATCTTCCGGCCAGCTTTGCATTTGTGGAAGTTGCGAGAGGGTGGTTTCGTTCGCCAGCACAGGACCGCTACGCACATACTTGGGTAGCATGGTGAGTGCGTGCAGCGGCAGCTTCCACTGCTTCCACGGCTTGCGCAGGGCAGCTTGCGGGTCGGCCTTCGCGGCGACCAATTGGCTGACCGCGGGAAGCCCATCGCGGAAGATGGTGCGAGCGCGCTCGATGGTGCCGAATAGGTTGCTCACCATGGGAAACCGGCAACCGGTGACGTTAGTAAACAAGAGGGCAGGACCGCCAGCGGCGAAAACACGGCGCTGGATGGCTGCCGCTTCGAGGTGCGGATCGACTGGTACGTCGATACGTAGCAACTCGCCTTGCTGCTCTAAATCGGCAGTACATTGGCTTAGACTGTGGTAACCCATGTGGAATCTTGGTGCAGAAATGAGTCGTCAGGGCGCTTACGGCTCAGCTATCTTACCGCCCTCATCCAGCGGGCGTAACTTCCGCGGTGGTCAACATCGCGATTCAGGGCTTAATTATCCGCGCTTAGTTATCGGGACTTTCTGAATAACCCTGCCTGGCCCACACATTCGGCACCGCCAGCACTTCCCAGCTGGGAGTGCCAAAAGGCTTGATTTATAGTGTTCTGATGGCTTTGGAGAGCAGAAATGCCGGTCTGCCTTCTGCGAGCAAATGCTAGGCGATTTGCTAGTTTCTCTTTACAATGGAGGCATAGTAATGGGGCTGTGGGCACAGAAATGGTTAAATGAAGGTTGGGGAAGCATATGCAACAGGATCAACAACACGAGCGCCGGGAGATTGCCATCGTGGGCGATCTTACCGAACACGAGACCGAGCTGACCGAACGATTGCTCGATATCGAGCCGGGCGGTGAGTGCACTATTTACTTCGACTCCCCTGGCGGGTCGCCGTACTGTGCGACTTCGCTCATGACGTTGATTCGTCTGCGCGGCATCCAGGCCACGGGCATCGTGACGGGCGAATGTTCGTCGGCAGCTCTGTGGCCATTTGCGGCTTGCCGT
Source organism: Adhaeretor mobilis (assembly GCF_007741515.1). GTDB lineage: Bacteria > Planctomycetota > Planctomycetia > Pirellulales > Lacipirellulaceae > Adhaeretor > Adhaeretor mobilis. Next base: position 786,694 of record NZ_CP036263.1, on the reverse strand, counting down.
CGCCGATTGGTAACCCCCTGCAGCGTCCTACTCTTCCATCCCATGCGCTGGCAAAGCGAAGAGAATGTCGGCCTCGCAGAAGCTGCCGAGTGGGCTCGCCACTTTGCCTCGCTAGAGAAAGACATGGACGGGCTGCTGTCCGACTTGTTTGGTGTCGATCACGAGATGATGGATAAGTGGATCAATCCGGGCCGCTATGTGAGCGGCCAAGAAATGGCCGATGCAGGTCTCGCCGAGTTGATTCCCATCGGCCAACTCACCAATCTCACTCCACTACCAGCGGCAACGCTCAACGGGAAAACGGGCCAAGCACCTGCGGCAAAGCTCGCCAAAGTTGCTACGAGCGCCTAACCGTTCGGCAAACGCGCTGCTAAGCCGCAAGCGACTAGGTGGTCAGCGGTGGTTGCTCAGTTGCCAGCTCTTGGAGTTCTTGCTTCGCAATAGAGTAAGGCGCGCGATTCTCTAACGTAGATATGGTGAACAACGCGCGAGCCCGCAATCGGCGGATCACGCCCTTCTCCATGAAGTGATCGCACATTCTCCACTGGGTGCGAGATTCGGCATCGCCTGCGGACGATTGGCGCCAATCGAGAAAATCCGTTGGGTGTACCATCTCCGCATAGAACACCGAATTTTCGTCTTCGGCGCTTGGCAACTCAACTAACGAAAACCCGCGCTGGAGAACAATCCATTCTTCACCTGCCGCAGGTGCTTGTTCCTCATCGCTTGCGTTGGATGGATGGAACTTGCAGTCGACGCAATCGACTGTCGAACGAACGAGGACCTTCGGATAGGTTTCCAGTAGTGGCGTCTGCACGGATACCGTTACATCGACAACGACCGCTTCCCCGTCCTCGTTTTGAACTTCCCAGTAGACTTGAAAGCCAACAGGGTGATCGACCGTCGGAGCGTACGTCGCCACCAACTCATTGCCACGGGCGTAGGCTTCTGTGGGCGCTTCATTGTGTTTCTCGTCAGCGGTACGGCCTGCGACACCACTCTCGATAGCGACCCCCAGGACATGCCCCTGGATGGCTGAGCGACGTTGGGAGATATTCTGCAACCCAAGGTCAGGCCGAGTTAGGTCAACGCCTGCCGAGAAGCTTTCGCCACTGAACTCGGCCTTGTTGCCATTGATTTGCCACGTTGTTCCGTTCATAGAGCTGGGAACCGCTTTCTGGGAGATCGTTCCTCAGGCGCAGGTCACAGGAGTCTCTTTGCAACGACCTCATCAGCACAATCACGACTCCTGAACTGCCAAAGATTGAAGCTAGAGAATAATGCACTGGCCCCTCAACCGCAACGCATGACCGCGTAGCAAGTGAACGAGACTCAAAAGTGTAGGTCCCTTTTCTCGCAGCAGGCAGTCGCCTATCCTGCACGATGCTCCGAACATGCGCCACTCGCCGGTCGGCCACGTATTGCGCGTGCTCAACCACCTCGTGGCGCGGCTGCAGATTCTTGTGAAAACCTAGGAGGACACTACGGACGACCATTTCAAGCCTGTACGTTCTCGCCTCCACATTGTATGAGACTCAACCTGCAATTGGCGACCCGACAACAACTCAGAGGGTGATCTCACAGAATCTCGCGTCCCATGTGCTGGACCGACTCGGATCGTGTGATTGTAGACATGCGTTAGACTTCAATTCATAGCCCCGTTGGAGAAAACATGAGTTACAAGCTATCCACAATTGCCGTACTTCTTTGCTCGCACATTTTCAGTGCAAGTGCCTCACTCGCTCAGGAACAAGAGACGACTCAATGGCCTCGCTGGCGCGGGCCGATTGCCACGGGCGTTGCACCCGACGGCGATCCACCCATGACGTGGGACGAGGACACCAATGTCAAATGGAAAGTTCCGATCCCCGGTCAGGGGAGTGGCTCGCCGATTGTATTCGATGATAAGATCTACTTGCTGTCCGCAATCAAGACCGACCGCACGCAGGAATCTGACGAGGCAGTTTCAGACCGCAGCCCGGCGAGCCCATTTCGACTTGTCCAAACCGAGTCGGATCGGCGCCCGCGAGGTGAACGACCGCGCGGTGAGCGCCCGGATGGTGAACGCCCACGAGGTGAGCGGCCGGAAGGTGAGCGTCGTCGCGGCGGTCGGAGAGGCGGGAGCGGTCGGGCCGCTAATCCAACGCATTTCCACCAGTTTGTCGTGCTTTGCCTGGATCGTAAAACGGGCCATGTTCTCTGGCAAGAGACCGCCGCCGAAGTGGTTCCACACGAAGGACATCATGCAACGGCGAGTTACGCATCAACATCCGCAGTGACCGATGGGAAGAACCTATACGTTTCTTTCGGTTCGCGCGGTGTTTACTCTTACGACCTGGAAGGCAATTTTCGCTGGAAACACGAAATGCCTCCGCTCTACACACGCAACAGCTTTGGCGAGGGCTCTTCGCCCGCACTATATGGTGATACTCTGGTCGTAAATAGCGACCATGAGCAGCAATCGTTTATCGAAGCGCTGGATACCAATACCGGTGAACCCCGCTGGAAGACACTCCGGGACGAGGAAACCAGTTGGGGCACGCCGCTCATTGTTGAGCATGAGGGTGTTGTCCAGGTGATCGTCAACGCAATGAACCGGACCAGATCCTATGACTTGGCAACGGGTGAAGTCATCTGGGAATGCGGCGGACAAGCTTCGGGCCCCGTGCCCACGGCAGTGGTTCACGACAACCTTGTTTTCTGCATGACAGGCCATCGAGGATCGGCGCTCTACGCCATTCCGCTCAGCGCGCGCGGCGACATTACCGGCTCAGACAAGATCGCCTGGAAGCTGGACCGTGACACACCCTATGTCCCCTCCCCGTTAATCTACGACGACTTGCTCTACTTCACCAAAACCAACAGTGCCATGCTTACATGCGTCAAAGCCGCCACAGGCGAAGTGCAATACCGCAGCAAGCGACTGCCTGGAATGGACTCCATCTACGCCTCGCCGGTTGCCGCCTCGGGACGCATTTATATCGCCGGCCGCAACGGCATGACCGACGTGATTAAACCCGGGCCGAAGTTTGAAGTGCTGGCAGAGAACGAGCTCGGCGAGTCGATTGACGCAACGCCCGCCATTGTCGGCAAGGAGATATTCATTCGCGGCGCGAACCACTTGTATTGCATCGCCACAGACTAAACCAAAATGCTGCCGGCCGATGCCATGCCGAAATCTGGTTCGCCCCAGTCGAAGAGAACTGCTGAGCTGCTGAGACTATGGAGAATCCGTTGCCGCTTGAGTTGCCTTCCCTAAGAACGGGCGAACGTACCAATCCTTGAACTGAATCGAAGCGTGCTTCAAGTCCTCCGATACAAGGAGCGAACAGGGAATCAGAAACAGAGTGACAACAGTGGCAAACATGACGCCAAATGCCAGAGATACCGCCATGGGAATGAGGAATTGAGCCTGTAGCGAACGGTCTACCAGCAGCGGCATTAACCCGACAAACGTGGTAATCGAGGTGAGCATGATGGGGCGAAAACGTCTGGCCCCGGCTTCCATCGCCGCTTCATATAAACTGCTCCCCTCCTTACGCCGTCGGTTCACATAATCAACCAACACAAGCGTGTCGTTGACCGAGACTCCGGCCAGTGCGAGCATACCAAAAACGGACAGATAGGACGGAGTAATGCCCAAGATAATGTGCCCCAGGAGCGCACCAATCAAGGCAAACGGAACGGCCAGAAGCACGAAGAAGGGCTGCCCCAATGAGTTCAGTGCAATGGCCAGAAGTCCGTACAACGTGAAGGCGAGCAGCGCTGAGCCCAACATGGTTTTGAAACGTGCATCCTCCGCTTCGGCAACGTAGCCGATGAACTGGTAAGTGAGATTGTGGGGCTGGCACAACTTGTCGAACTGCGGGCTGAGCTCCTTGGCGATCCCCAGCACATCGACCGTTTCATCGACCGGTTGGGCACCAACCCGCAGGACTTCGGCACCATCTTTGCGATCGACCGAGGACGGGGCTTTCGTGAAGGCAATCTCTGCGACCGTTGAGAGCGGCACGTTGGCTCCACGGGGCGTAGGAATTCTCATTCGATCGAGCGTGTGTAAGGACTCACGACTACCACGCGGCAGACGAACCATCACACGAATGTCGTCGATCCCACGTTGCACACGTTGGGCCTCCTCTCCAAAAAACGCCTGACGAATCTGCTGGGCAAGCAATTGCTGGGTCAGTCCCAACTCGGCAGCCAGCGGCTTCATCGTGACTTCTAACTCGTCCTGCCCATAGTTAATGTTCGCCCAGGTGGAGCTAAATTCCTCGTAGCCTTGGAGAACACGGCGTATTTCTCTGGCCACCTCAGCCTTCTCCGGAGACATCGGGCCGCGGAGCTCGATGTTGAGGTTCTCATTGTCGAAATCACGATCGTTCTTAATGCTGCCTTCCGAGCGGACTCGAAATTCCGTCGCTTCAGTGATAGGGCCAACCAGTTCGGTCCAGCGAGTCACCAGTTCGCTGTTCCGTGGCCCAGGCTCGCTACGCATTGTGGGTGCCATCACCTCAAACGCAATCGCACCTCTCGACTTGTCAAAGTCCCGATGAATTCTTCCGGCGCCGGTAATCTTAGAAATATCCTGCACCAACGATTCCCCGCTTCCCGGGTCGATGTATTCTTTTTGCAGCTCCAGCACAGCGGCTTCGATCCGGTCCATGTACATAGCCGTCACCGCAAGCGGGGTGTCGTCGGGCATGTCAAGCGAGGCGGAAATGCGCTGCCGATCAATTGAGGGAAACGCGATAAATCCCATGCGCCCACTCTGGCAATGCCCGAGCATCAACAGTCCGCAGACTGCAAAACCTGCCAATACCGAAACGCGATGACGAGCCGCAACAACCAGCGTGGGCTGATAGACTCGCTCAATAAAATACTCCAGGCCGTTGGCGACCGACGTTTGCAATCGAGTCAGAATGTTCTGTCGCGGAACAAGTCGGAGGTGCTTCAAATGGGCAGGTAGAATCAGCTTGGATTCGATCAGCGAAAAGAGCAGGACCGGAGCAACCACCGGGGGGACCTGTCTGGCATAATCTCCCCACGTGCCATCAAAAAACAGCAACGGTATGAAAGCCACGATCGTGGTGATTGCTCCAAAAGTCACGGGGGTTGTGACCTCCTGAGTACCCTCAATGGCGGCCTCAAGTGGTGGCACGCCGGCCTTCATCTTCAGATACACATTCTCGCCTGTAACAATCGCATCGTCCACCACGATACCCACGACGATGATAAATCCGAAGAGGCTCATGACATTGGCCGTGACGCCAAACCACGGCATCATCATCACTCCGCCTGCAAAGCCAACGGGGATACCGATCACGATCCAAAAAGCTAGAGCGGGACGCAAGAACAAGCCAAGCAAGATCATAACCAGGACGCCACCCTGCAAGAGCGATTGGGTGAGCGTACTTAACCGACCCCGGATGGAAATCGACTCGTCGTCCCAAACGAATAGCTCGATACCCTCTGGAAAGGTTTTGCGAGAATTTCGAACGTATTCTCGCACTTTATTGGAAATATCGATCGCGCTCTCATTGCCAGTTCGTAAGACTTCCACGAACAAGGCCGGCCGGCCGTTGAAGGTGACGAGCTTCTCACCTTCCTCGAACCCATCGTTGATGGTGGCAACGTCGCCCAGCAGCACATCGGCACCGTTGGCTGCGCGAATCGGCACTTCGTTGAATTCACGCTCCGTGTAGGCCTGGCCACGTGTGCGGACGATAAACGTGCCACTTGCGCTGTCGATCGCACCCGCCGGCAGATCGACCGAGAATTCGCGAATGGCATCGGCCAGCTCCTGAAAGCTCAATCCATAGGCAAGCAGTTTCTGGGGATTCGCCTCGACGGAAATTTCATAGCGCCGGTCGCCTTGAATCTGAGCCCGACTAACCCCTGGAAGTGCCAAGATATCTTCGTGAACTCGCCGAGCAACTTCGCGCAATTCATGCGGGCTTAGCTGCCCGGTGACAGCGACACTCAGCACTTCCCACCAATTCGAAGAATCAGGAATAAAGATACGCGGACGCTCGGTCTCATCGGGAAATGTGGTGATCGTGTCGATCTGCGCCGTTACGTCGTCCATCAATGCCCGCAGATCGGTTCCGGGGACCGCTTCGAGGTAGAACTTTGCCTCCCCCCGCCGCCCTTCGGCATTAACTTGCTTGATGCCGCTAACCCCTTCAAGTGCTTCCTCGATGGGGATCAAAATTGCACGTTCGACATCTTTGGCGGTAGCCCCTCGATAGGGCATTTCGACAACCACCATTTCAAAACTACGCTCGGGCGACACCTCCAGCGGGATACGATAAACGGCCGTATAGACCCCCCCTACGAGGATTGCGAGCATGAGAAAGTTCGCGGCTATCCCATTGATTGTAAACCAGCGAATCATCGTGCAAACACTATTGGGGGATGGATGCCTCAGCATCCTTCGATGTGGAATCGGCCAGCGACGACGTCGCAGATGCTTCAGGAATAATGTCGACTTTGGTGCCCTCCGGGGCATAGACCATGGCTGTCGTGGCAAGCCACATGCCTTCGGGAATCGCGGAGCTCTTGACGATGACATGCTCCGAATCAGACCAAATCGAGTCCACGGTAATCGGTAGCAAGGTTTGATCTTCCGGTTTGACCAACACAATCTTGTTTAGCTGGCGTACAGCAGCCCGCGGCAATACAACCACGTCTCGCAATACTTCGCCCTCGATGGATGCCACAACAGGCTGGCCAACTCGCAAAGGGGCGCGACCGGTCTCGCGGCCGAAAGGATCTTCGATACGCGCAATAGCGAACAGATCTCGTGAATTCTCATCAAGCACGCCTTCGGTACGAACGATGTTCGCGTGCCACGACGCAGACGAAGCGTCGTTGATCGCGTCCCGTAAGACGACATCGACCGGCGGATCGTCCGCAAATTCCGGTAGAGTGAGGTAGGGGAGCTGGTAGCCCGAAATCGGCAGGCGGACTTCCGTAAACTCGACAGCAAACACCACTCCTAACGGCGAATTCGGATTGGCCATTTGGCCTAGACCAATGCTCTTCGCCTCCACACGTCCGTCGAAGGGTGCCAGTACTTTTGTTCGCTGCAGATCAAGTTTCGCTTGCTCGACCTGCGTTGCAGCGAGATCCGCGTTTGCTTCCGCTTGCTCGCGTGTGGCTGACGCTTCTTCAACTTCTGCTCTGGGGACAGCGTTCGATAGAATCAGCCGCAGCTTACGTTCTTCATTCAACTTGGCAATTTTCAGGGCCGACTTGGCAGACAACCACTGCGACTCGGCTATCGAGAGGGCCGTTTCGTAATTCCGTGGGTCAATTTCAACCAGGACTTCACCTGCCTTGAAATAGGCCCCCGTCTCGAACGATGGGCTCACTTTTGTCACGATACCGGCAATCTCGGCAGTCAAGGTGACTTGGTTATGCGACTGGACGATTCCCTGCGTCTTGATGAGAACGGGATAGTCCGTTACCTCTAGTTCCACGACTCGGGTTCGCAAAATGCGCTTCTCTACCACCGAAATCGGGGCGTCCTCTTCCTGTACTGACAGTTTGGAATAGCCGACCCAACCACCCACAAGAATCGCGCAAGGCACGGCGGCACGTATGCACAATCCAGCAAGACTCCCATACAAACGGTTCGAGGTGGCCATAGAGAGTGAAGCTAACTAATCGGGCTGCCGTGAGGGTGGCATGTGGGCGGCCACTATTCGGCGAGGTGGGGGCGGGAGCTCTCATTATATTCAGTAAACCGTCCCATCGCTGCGCATCTCTGGCAACTTTTTACCTCGGAAATGGGACTTTGGCACGCCGGAACCTCTACTTCTAGGCGGGTTACGGAGCCCGAAATGGCTTGAAGCAACCACGTACTTCTGATTTCTTGGCACGCCGGGAATCTGGTGCTGGCTCCGTCGAAAACAGTGCGACATTAGCTTTTCCATCGAAAAACCTACCTCCGCTAGCTAGCAAGCGTTAAAGTTTTCCGCCCTTGGAAATCAGGTTGCATGAGTCCTGCCTAAAGTAACGAAGAATCTGAGCATAGGGGATACGACGACTAAGCAGAAAACTGCTACTTTTCGAAAGCCAAGCAAATGCAGCGAAGAAGAAAGTCATTTGCAGAAGCCCCGGTCCATTTTTGCCGGATGGTGGACCATTTCTGGCTCGTTTTAGTTTGTTTAACACTATTGTCCGTCGGCTGCACGAGCCCTCGAGAGTGGATCGCCAATGGCTTCAAGGTCGGTCCCGAATACTGCACTCCGTGCGTCGAAGTCGCCGAAGATTGGATCGACGCGGATGATCGCCGTATCCTGAGCGATCCAGTTGATCATGCAGCCTGGTGGACCAGTTTTAACGACCCGGTCCTAAATCAACTGGTCGCCGAAGCTTACCGTCAAAACCTGACGCTTCGCGAGGCGGGAGAGCGGATCAGCGAAGCGCGCGCCCTCAGGGCTATCACTGTTGGAAACGTGTTCCCACAGCAACAGGATGTTTCAGCAAGTTATTCGCACAATCTGCCGACCGGAACTGGCTTCGATAGACATTTCAGTACGTGGACCAGTTCGTTCAATCTCGCCTGGGAACTAGATTTCTGGGGCCGATATCGCCGTGCGGTTGATGCGGCTGACGCCGATCTTGAATCGACTGTCTACGACTATGGCGACGTTGTGGTGACCTTGGTTGCCGATGTAGCCGCGACCTACGTTGACATTCGAACTTTGCAAACGCGTTTGGAACTGGCCAAACGCAATGTGGAGAATCAACGGAATACTTACGAGCTGACGGAGAATCTATTTCTTGGCGGTGAGTTGAGCGATATTGACGTGCAGCAAGCAAAATCGAGTCTCGCGCAAACTGAGACTCTGATTCCGCAGCTGCAAGTCACGCTTCGTCAGACGCAGAATCAACTTTGCGTTCTGCTAGGTATCCCGCCACGTGACCTTATTGCTCGGCTTGGCGAAGGCGATATCCCCACCGTCGCACCCGATGTGGCCCTAGGCATTCCCGCAGCAACACTGTTGCAACGCCCAGACGTCCGCCGCGCAGAGCGCGAGCTGGCAGCACAAAGCGCACTGATTGGGGTCGCCGAGTCAGAACTGTATCCAATCATCACCCTTAGGGGCAATGTGGGAGTTGCTGCGAACCAGTTCGACGACTTGTTCCGAAACGGTTCCTCGTTTGGATCGATTGGCCCTTCGCTGCGTTGGAACATCTTAAATTATGGTCGCATTCTCAACGGCATTGATGTGCAAGATGCGCGGCTTCGACAACTGGTTCACCGGTACCGGCAATCCGTACTGCTGGCCAATCTGGAGGCCGAGAATGCGATCATTCAATTCCTCAAATCGCAAGTGCAGCTGAAGCTCGAGTTGGAAGCCGCCAAGGCAGCCGATAAGACGAATGAATTGATCACTTTGCAACTCAAGGAAGGCGAAGCAGATATCAACCGTGTCTTCAACGTCCAGAACTTCAAGACGCAGCAGGAGTTATCCGCTGCACTCACCAAAGGCGAGGTCGCGCAGAGCTTGATCGCTATTTACCGAGCGCTGGGCGGTGGTTGGCCGTCGCCCTTCCTGGGTGAGGCGATAGTCGAAATCAATCCCGTCAGCGAGCCTAAGGAAGCCGAAGAAGAGACAGCGGACCTTGAGCAATTGCCGCCACCCAACCCAGAGGAAGAATTGCCACAAGAGCCTGCTCCCGCGGCGTAGCTTTGAGATTCTCTCGGCACAGCCTGCTACTCTGTGGTAATGCCTCGCACCAAAGGCTGCTGTCCTCGCGGCTATCTTCTTCACGCACTCAATCGCGTGCTGTGGGTAAGGTTGCGATTCTTTGAGAAGACTGCAGAAAGAAACTTGCGCAGTCATAACAGAGCACAAAAAAAACCCCGTCGAACACACAAGGTGAAGCGACGGGGCCGGAACAGAGAAGAGGCCGAATGTCTGCTGTGGGGGGATAAAGAAGATCAGGCAATCGCCTGCTGCAAATCTGCAGCGGGTCACGTCTGAGCAAGCATCCCAACCCTTCCTGCTCTCTAATGCATCCTACCCGTTTCCGAAGCGGTGTCCAGCTTTTTCGCTCAGCTTTGCAAGAAACTTTCCATATTTTTCTCGCCCTAAATGGCCCTTCTCGTCGTTATTACCTAACCCACAATGTCTTACGTCGAATGCGAGCGGAGTTTTTGTGTCAGATGTGAACAAATGCGCAGGCTCGGCACCTCCAATCTGATGCTTACTGCGTAATTGGCCTTCAAGAACCAGCTAGCGGATCATCAAACATGCCCAATTCTGCTGAATTACTAGAGGTTTGCCGGCTTGCCGCCCGTGCTGGGGCTGAGCAATTGCTCTCCTGGCGAGGTCGATTCGAGACCCGAGAAAAGGGGGCACGCGACTTTGTCACCGACGCGGATATTGCCTCTGAAAAGGCCGTTTGTACCGTTATTGCCCAGCATTTCCCAAGCCACGCGATTCTCGGCGAGGAGTCGGCTGCGGAGTCCGCCCCGGCTAAGGAGCTACTCAGCCGTCCCTTTTGTTGGGTGATTGACCCATTGGACGGCACGACGAACTACTTACACCAATTCCCTTGCTTCGGCGTTTCGGTAGCTGTCGCAGCCGATGGCATCCTCCAAGCGGGCGTCATCATCGACCCGTTGCTAAGAGAGGAATTCGCCGCGAGTCGCGGCGGTGGTGCGACTCTCAACGGCGCCCCCCTCCAGGTGAGCGATACTACGGCAGTGGAATCCTCGCTGGTGGCAATCAGTTTTCCTCCCAATCTCGCGCCCGATTCCCCCGATCTACAGGCTTTTCTGAATGTCGCCACGCAATGTCGCGCTGTGCGACGGACAGGCTCGGCTGCCTTAAATCTGGCTTATGTAGCCAGTAGCCGTCTCGATGCCCATTGGGCCCATCAGATCCATCCCTGGGATGCGGCTGCGGGGGTGTTACTGGTTCAGGAAGCAGGAGGCATGGTCACGGCCAGCCGCGGCGGAGAATTCGACCTTGCCGAAGCGAACTATTTTGCTTGCTCCAACGTTGAACTACACAAACACCTGATGCCACTCGTGAAAGCATAGCCAGACTCCGCCTGTTACCAATGTCCCTGAAAGCGGTTTGGTCGTAGGGGTTATGCAGGTCGCCCTTTGAGCTTCCGCCCAAGGAGTTCAGGCCCTGCGGAGATTGCTTTTGCACGTGGTGAGGGCTGTCTACAATAGAAACTGTCCGTTTAAGGAGCCTTTTCGAGCAGATATCTGCAGAGCATCCCATGCTCTCGATAACAACCAGATCAAACTCGCCAGAGACTATCACGGTTGGACGCTCTTTTCCTCGCATTCGCATTTCAGCTGCATTCCCTTGTGGAAGCCTCGTGCAGGTTCGCAACCTATCACAATTGTATCGCTTCATACTAGGCAACGTTCCCCGCTTGGGCGTTCTTTGCTTAGTGCTTTCCCCTGCGCTGTGGTTTTCTCAGAATGCGAATGCTCAAGAACCAAGCGATACGGAAGCTGAAGTTACCGCCAGCGACTCTAGTGATTCAAGTGACTTGAAAAGTGATTCAAGTGACTTGAAAAGTGATTCAAGTGACTTGAAATCGGATGCGCCAAGCGGTTTCTCAGGTGTGAACACCCAGGCCGACGATGCTCCGCCCGTATACTATCTGCCGGATGCCGAGGGGAAGCTACGCCGCGTAATCGGCTTCCGCTATGAAGACTTTCTGGAATTGCAGGGGCTGCATCAGAAACAACACGAAGAGGGCGTCGTCCTGGAATCGCTGGTGGTGACTGGCAAAGTAGCTGGCGAGGTAGCCGAGCTTGAGGTGACCCTCACGGTTATCAAGCCAGACCGAATTCGGCAGTCGCTACCAATCGAATTCGGTTCGGCAATTTTGCAAGATGTAGTATTTCCCAAAGTCACTCAAGCAACCGAAGCCCAGAGCAACGAGCTCGAAAACGCCGTTGCTTTCGATAGCAAGCAAAACGCCTATGTGCTTTGGCTCAGCGAGCAACTGGTCGGTCGGAATGAAATCACTCTGAAACTGGCCCACAGAATTGATCGCGTGGCTGGCCAGCGGCGTCTATCCCTGCCGTTGCCTAGGGCCGCCAAGTCGAAACTCACACTGGACATCGAAGGGCAAGACGTGGAAGTGAATGCCACGGGAATGAAAGTACCCAGCGAGCAGCAAGCTACGGAGAGTGGTACTCGAGTAACCGCAGCAGTCGCAGCCGGCATCACGGAGATCACTTGGCTGCCGCCGACAGTGGTACGCGACAAGCAACAACGCATCTCTGCCGTTCTCGATGTACTGGCCGAGCTAGAACCCGATCGCATTGGGTATCGCTGCCGGTTTCAGGCAGTCACACTCGGTCAATTGGTCGAGACGTTTAAGATTCAGTTGCCTCCGGGCTTCGAACTGAGTGAAGAGACGGCTGACGAATCTTTTGAGGTGCGGCGTGTAGAGGATCGTGCCGCAGATCGCATGCAGATTGAGATTCGATTCCCAGCCGCGACCGCCAAGCCTCCGATTATCAACTTCAATCTCTCGCGACCAGTAACCGGCGACAAGAGTACAGTGGAACATCGCCTCAGCGTGCCGCGTGTGTTGGAGGTGTACCGCCAATCAGGTGCCATTGCAGTTTCCACGAGCGACCAGCTGCAAAGCTACTACGACCTAACGGGCAGTATCGACCAGGTGGCCGTCAGCGAATTGCCCGAAACGCTTGCCGGGCCGAACGTGACTGCCGCGTTCCTCTATGCGGGGACTGATGGGGAACTGCTCGCCCATACCCAGCCACGCATTGAACGGGTACGTGTCCGACCGGAGTACCAACTCGCCATCAATTCAGATGAATGTACGTTGGCAGTGGAACTTAACTATCAAATTTCGTCGGCCCGGCTGTTCACCTTGCGTGTTGATCTTCAAGATTGGCAACTTACCGAAGACCTTGTTGAGTCGGGTGGGCTCGTCGACCGCAGCAGGCTGCATACCAATAGCGACAATGTGCTGATCCTTCCGCTAGTGAATCCAGCCGAAGATTCGGTCAAGGTGCGATTCACTCTCCGCCGCCCACTTGCGACTGGGCAAAATACTTTGTTCCTCCCCGAGCCACTGGGGGCATTTAATCGTCCTGGGAAGCTCACAGCAACGAGCATTGCTGCCCTGCGGATGACCCCCAGCCCTAGCACTACACGTGGGCTAACGCTCAGTGCAGCAGTCCCTTCTAGTATCGAGGCAGATCGCTCTTTCCAGGGCGAGTCAGACGCGCCTGAGGACTCAAGCCTGTCCTACAATGTTTACTCTGGAAGCGCTGCGCTAGGACTCGTACTGACTCAGCGACCTGGCGAAATCGAAGCCTTCAGCCGCACCTCGGTGAAGCTTAGGGAGTCGAGCGTGCAACTTCAGCAGCGACTCGAATATCAGATGAAGTATGAATCGAAAGCATTCATTTCCCTGAAGGTACCACGAGAACTCTGGGAAGCGGGCAAACTGAATCTTTACTGGGATGATCTGCCGCTAGAAAGAAACGCTATTAGCGAGCCTCAACCGCAAGAAGATCAATCAGCCAGCACCAATGCCACGGATGAGAGTCACAAGCCTCTGCAAATCACGCTGCCTCGACGAGTCCTCGGTTCCGGCCAACTTACGATGCAATACGAGGATAACCTGCCCGCCTTTACGGGTGATCAACCTGTAAAGATCGATTTACTATTGGCTCAGCCAGTGGATTTGCAAACGGGCGGCGTGGCTGAAGTCACACCTGCAAGCGATTACTCCGTGACGCTTGGAAACACGACTAATGGCAACCATTGGACCCCTGCCAGCGCGCTCGCGGGCAATTCCCCAGATATTGTTCTACTCAACCAAGGTTCAGCAGAGTCTCTCCCGTTATCCGTTCAACAAAATTCAGGACGAGACGCAGGCATTCTGCGCCTTGATCGCGCTTGGGCGCAAACTTGGATCGTGGGCTCCCAGCGACAAGATCGATTCGTGTATCTATTGGAGTGCACGCGACCACAAGTCACCGTGGACTTGCCGGTGCCACTGCGAGGACAAGCGATTGAAGTTCTCCTGAATGGCCAAAGAGTCGGCAACACCCGGCTTACGCCAGGACAAATGGCCCTTGATTTTAAACTGTCCGAGAACCAAGGGCGCAATACTCTAGAACTTCGTACCCAGCGAAGTGCATCCGCCGGCGGATGGAATACGCTCACTACAGAGGTGCCCACGATCGTGGGGACAACCACGACCGCGCCTTTCTATTGGCAACTCGTCGTGCCGGCTTCGCAAAGTCTATTGCGAGGCCCTAAGGAAATGGTTGGCGAGTACAGAATTGGTTGGAGAGGCTATCAGTGGGGTCGTCAGCCAACTCAGCGGCAAAGTGACCTCGAAAATTGGACCAGCGCCTCGCCCCTTGGACAGCAACCTGGTGCTGGTTCGAACGAGTACGTGTTTGCCTCATGGAGAACACCAAGTTTTGTTTCTGCTACGGTGCTACCCCAGCTTTGGATACAGTTGTCGACGATTGCCGTGCTCCTCGGCATCGGGTTGGCCTCGCTCTATAGTAGTTTTTGGCGAAGCCCTCTTTTTTGGTTGATTGTTAGCAGTGTGCTCCTGATGCTAGCATTCGCTTGGCCGCAATTTGCTGTCATGATGATCCAGGGAATTCTCATCGCCGGAACGCTCGTTGCAGCAGCGGCTTTACTGCGACGCTGGCTCGTGCTGGAAATGCCGCAGCCTGCATCGAGACAATCGAGCGAATCAATCGATATTCGTACTGTATCCACAGATATCTGGAGAGAACCGTCGCACATCGATCCGGCCGCAACAGTCGCCCCGGGTTCCGCTCTACCCTCATCCGATCTCCCCACGGCAAGCATGCCACCCACGAACATGCCCAAAAGCGGAATCGACCCATGAGTCGCATTGCAGACACGCTGGAAACCGCCAAGCGATTTCTCTGGGCCGCGTTGGGCTCTGCGCTGATATGCCTGCTGTGCGTAGAGATCACCTGGGCTGAATTAAGTGAAAGCACCAGTTCGGCAGAGGATGTTGAGCAATCGCTAGAGTTTCGCAAAATCTTTGTGCCTGAAAGTCGCCTCGAAGCGTGGCCTACGAACAACGAACGCCTTCTGCCTATGGACTTGAAGGCGTTTGAAGAACTCGCCCAATCTTTGGATGACCGTCGGGAAAAAGAACGCACCGAATCAGCACAATTTGAGTCGGCTGTTCATACTGCCTTCTGGACTCCCGAGGAGGGATTCACAGGCACATCCCTCGTGACCGTGAAGCGGTACAGCGACACGCCTCAACTACTGGCATTAGAAAATGTCGGCATTGTCTTGCTCTCCGCTCGCTGGCATGGGGCACCGGAAGATCCGCCCCAATTGGCCCTCTGGAAGCAACCGAACCGGGACACACTGATCTATGGGTTGCTAGCCAATCGCTCCGGTCCCATAGAATTGCACTGGAAACAGTTGCCTGAGAAGCAACTCAGCACTGGGATCGTTTATCGATTCAAACTTTCTGGCGCCGCTCGGCAATCGTTGCAACTCTCCCTGCCTGGTGGGTACGAGCCAAAGCTCTCATCAGCGGCCGAGCAAGTCGCTCCGGTATCACAAGAGGACGGACAGCAGCGCTGGGAATTCCAGCTTGCTGGGGGGGCAGTGCAGAGGCTGACCATCGCGCCAGGGGACCTAGCCGAACGAGGCTCTGTACATACTCAATTGCGCGTCACTCAGAAGGAGGACTACCAACTGGAAAGTCGAGGGCTTACTTACACCACGACCCTACTCCTCGATGAAGCATCTCTTGTCAACTCCGTCGTGCTACAGCGGAGCGAATTGCTCGACCTCTTTGAAATTGCCGTCGATGGCCAGCCAGCCACTTGGCGTTGGCTTAGCCCGAAGGAGGAACGGCTAGTGATCGACCTTCCCCAACAGGCAAGCCGTTACGAAGTGAAAGTAATAGGCAGCGCTCGGCTTGTGAAAGATCGCGGATGGCGTCTGCCCGTCCTTCGCCCCGAAGCCCAGGTCTGGAGCCAAGGAACCTGCCGACTACATGTCGATCGGCACCTTGTTCTTCAATCGATGAAGCCCTCGGGATTTCGTCTTGTGAACACCTCCGGCATCGACTCGGAGTTGCCCTCGGATGAAATCTACGAATTGCTAGCCGCTGCTGAGCAATCTCGTCTCGAAGTGACCCTGAGTTCCCGCCCTCAGCAACTTTCTCTCGAAAAGACGACTCTCGTAAAACTAGGGGAACGGTCTTCAACCTCGCGTATCACGCTGACACTTGATAGTAAGTACGCCAACACTTTTCAGTTGATGGGAGAGATTCTCAGTGGGTGGCAAATAGAAGCCGTCCAAGCAGAAAACCCATCAGATCTTGCCCATTGGCATGTTACCACTTCAGAGGACCACGAATTACTCCACTTGCAGCTACACCGTTCGCCCAGCCCAAATAAACCCGTTCGACTGATTGTTGATGCGCGTCGTGCTCCGGCGGCAGCTCAGTTGCCAGCTGCCCTCGGAGAATTCGATTGGCTCTCCCTGGGTGACGCAAAGCTCACGCAAGAATGGCTGGCTGTACAAACTTTGCCCGAAGTTGTTGCGCGGCTGTCTTCGCAGTCTACCGAAGCACTTGTTCCCAAAGAGCAGTACGAGCTTGAAGACTTTGGGCTCAACCAGCTCAGCCAGAGGCTACTTGTGATTGATCTGACTCACTTGAGTCGAGACATCCAAATCGTCGCTGCCACCCAAGCTCCCGAATTCGACGCTCAAGGATTTGTACGAGTGGCCACAAATTCCACGGGCATGGATTACGAAGTGGAACTAGCCTGTCAGCCTGCGCAGGGAGGGGTGCAAGCACTTGTCGTCGATAGTTCGGTGATGCTTCCACCAAAGGCGCAGTGGATGCTAGGCTCCGAAAAGGAATCTCTACCCGTGGAGGTGTCTGAAAGATCATCGAACGGACTAGCAGGTAGCTATTTGGTGAAACTGCCGCAACTTCAACTCGATCCCTTCACATTACGAGTGAAGTATCGTCGAGTTTTCGATATTTCTACTGCGGAATCAGAGCACCCCATTGACGGATTCTTCCTTCCTGAAGCCACCCAGTGGCAAGCCTGGGCATTGATCGACGTGAAGCACGATGTGCCAAGTGACGATGCCCAGAACAATGACACGCGAAGCAATGGCACTTACTCAATCGACCAAAGAGGGAGTACTCCCGTCACACCGCCTTGGGGGCTTTCTCAACGGAGCTTCCACTCCAGGCATGTCAGCGAGTTGCTTGGTTGCTTTCGATTCGATATCGACCAACCCCTTAGCGTCTCGAAGTCGCCCGCGATCATCTACATGCCCACTCGTAAGCAATCGAACAAGACGCAAGGAAATTCAGGAATTGACTGCGCGCAGGCAACTGTCACGACAACCCATTCAGAATCAGGTCTCGTGCGTGGCACGGTTCTCTATGAGTTGTTCCCCCTTGGTGATTCACCTACTTCGGATTCTCTCTCCTTCGAACTGGCAAGAAACACGAAACTTCACTCCGCTGAATACGATGGCAAACCCATCGCCGTCGATGAAGTCTCGCTCCCTTCGACAAAGTCATCCACTTTCTACCGTATTGCAGTTTCCGTTTCTAAGCATGGCATTTTGAAACTGCACTACGCAGCCCAAGCCGAGAAGCTGAGCAGCGGAGAGGAAATCTCGGCTCACGCGCCGACCCCATCCTTCACCGTTGCACAGGGACGATGGAATCTTTGGCTACCCGAGGGGTTTTCGATCGCCAAAGCGCACCGTAAAGACACTTTCTACGCCTCGAAGCACAGTAGTCCGATCTCCCAAGAGCTGACCATCGCCGAGCGACTTTTCGGCCCACTCGCACGAAGCGGAATATCGCGTAGGTTCGATCCCTTTGCCGGTGACTCAAATATCCGTCAGCTGCGTACGATTGACCCAATGGAGGCTTATCCCGTATCTGTTAACCCATCGACGAAACTCGCTACTCGAGCTGGCGATCAGGTTAGCCTCGGCGGTTGGCGGCTTCACGAACGCAAGTTTACTGAGACTCCGCTGCCGGTAAAAATCTCCCTGCTTCTTCACCAGCGCGGCCTCTGGCTCGCGGTGTGGCTAGTGTCAACGGTTTTGGCCTGCATCTCGCTCGGGCGATGGCTGCGCTATGTAATCATCGCCTTGGGGATCGTCTCCCTACTTTGCTTGGTATTGCCAGAAGATGCAATCGCACTCCCGCAGGCCTGTTTCCTGGGATGTCTTACGGGAATGGTTTTGTGTGGCATATTCCGTTTGAGCCTTGCGAAATCGTCGATGCCTGAGCCGCCGGTACCTGAACTACGCGGTACTCGCGCGACAGTCGTCGCCTCGCTACTGTTGGGCTGTAGCATGTGCCTGACGCCTGAAAGTGTTTTCGCGAAGGAAGCGTTGCCTACTGTGTTGATTCCGGTTGAGCCAACGACTCAAGAACCCACAGGCGAGGTCTACCTGCCGACAAACTTGTTGCGCGAAATGCAGCGCGCCGTGGAGTTGCAAAAGTCAGACGGCGCGAGCTGGGTCATGTTGGCCGCAAGGCATCTTGTTTCACTCGATCAAGTGTCTGCCAATCAACCCGTCGAAGGCCGCGAATCGGTGCTCGCCTTCCGCATCCAAACATTTGCCCCGGAAGTAGCTGTTCAACTTCCGCTCGACGAACGCGAAGCCATATGGCTTGGGAAGAAGCATACGCTGAATGGAAGGCCCTTGCCAGTAAGCTGGTCTAAAAGCTCTGCCGGGTGTGAGTTGCAAATTCCAGAACAGGGGGTCTACGAGGTCCGGCTCTACTTCACACCACTGGTAAAGCGGGAAGATGGTCGAGCGATGCTCAATCTGACAGTTCCTCCGCTCACCGGTACACAACTTGAATTAACGACTTCCGGTGAGCTACCCGAGTTGCAAATCGAAGGTGGAATCGAACGACCCATAGATTTCTCCCCTGAGCGGGCCGAGCAACTACCCGCACGATATGTTCTGGGCGCAACTAACGAATTAGCAATTTCTTGGAAACCAGTCGCATCGCAAGCCTCGGAAGCGTTGCGCGTGGAGCAATTGGAGTGGCTGACGGTTGATAAGGACCAAATCACCGGCAAAGTGAAGCTCCGCTTGACGGGCGATGAACTTCCCGAAGAGCTTCACCTCGCTCACCCCTCGGCTATGGAGCTGACCACCGCCACGGATGGGAATGGCGGGCAACTGATTACAAAACCACACGCCAGCGGATCGGTGCTCCCGCTTCCTGCGGGACTATCCTTGCCTTTGGAAATAGATCTGAACTTCCAAATATCGCGCCCCGTCGTTGGCAATATTCATTTCCCTTACTTCTACGTGAACGACGCAGTACGAGTGCGGCGATTGTTTGCTGCAACAATTTCATCGGACCTTGAATTTCAAGAAGTTCAGCGCAGTAAACTCCGGTCGCTCTCGGCAGCTGAGTTCGCCTCGCTGTGGGGCGATCAGGCTAGGTTGCCTACGCTAGCGTATGTGCTGCTCAGCCGCACGCCCGAATGGACTCTGCAAGTGAGCCCTGCGGACGAGTTAGTAGTAGCGAGCCAACGCCTCGACCTGCACTGCCGAAGCGTACGGGCCGACCTAAATTACCAGGCAACGATCGCTAATTCTGACGGATTGTTCTCCCTTCGGCTGAGTGTCCCCGAATCACTAACGATCGATGAGCTATCCCTCGTTAATGGTCAGCTCCGCAAAATCCCCCTGCGCTGGACCCGACCAGAAGCAGCCGTCGTTGAAATCTTTACCGCAAGGCGTCTCTCCGCCTCCTGCGAGCTTCAACTCCAGGGCAGCTTGAGTTACGAGCCGTCGCCACAATTATTGCTGCCACGCATCTCGTTGATCGGAGCGGAACAAAGTCCGCTCACTTTGAGGGTAACTCGCAGCTTTGATGTTAACGTCGAGCTTCTCGGCGTACCGGTGGAGAGGGAAAGTAGTTCAGTAGGTCTTATTCAAAAAACGGAAACGCCTGCTTTACCAGTCGTCGAGTTGGAATTGACACGTAGTGCCTACCCAGAGGCAAAGCTTCGCGTCGCTCCTGTGGAGGCCAACTTCAACGCTTCGACTGCTACCGTACTCGTTTCTGAAACGGCCGTAGATTTTGTACTGAGTTTAGAAACTAACAGCGGACGCTTGGAGCGGTTTTCGTTCTTGGCACCAGCGGAGTGGCAGCACCAGGACAGTTCGGACGAATCGTACCTGCTGTATGATCGTAGTACGGATGCTGATGGCAGACACCGCCTTGAATTCCTGCTCACGACTCCCTTAGATGCCGATCGTCGAACTGTATTAAGAATTCCCGGAAAGCTCACCCCGGCTGGCAATCACCCACTTCGCGTCCCCGACATAAAGCTGCTCTCAGCGCACACCCAGGCCCACTACGTTGTGGTGCCTTCCAAACTCAACGATGTACTGGTCGACTGGCAGATCCGAGGGTTGCACCATGAGCGGATACCGGCGCCGCTCGACGGGATGATTCCTGAGATCTCTCACGGACAATCGCTCCGTGCCGTGCTACAGAATCCGCTTGTCGAGCAACGCGTATTCCCCGAGGCGATGCGACATGCTGCGATCCGCTTTGCTGAAAATTCAGGCGTGCTGGATGAACACGGCAATTGGGCGGCTACGACGCGGTTCGTGCTGCAACCGGCCCGCGCCACGTCCTGTACGCTGAAAATGCCGCCGCGGAGCAAGTTATTGGCACTGGAACTAGCAGGCCGGCGTTCTCTCCCGCAGCTCACCAAAGAGGGGACCGCAGTACTCAACTTTGGCCCCCCGTATTTACCATTAGAAATTTCGATCACGTACCAGCAGTCCGCAGGCAAGGCTTTTTCCGCGAAGGATTTACGTGCTCCACAGCTCGTCATGGCGGGTCGCACGCTGCCGATCAACAAAATGCAGTGGCATGTCGCTGCGAACGACCCATCGCTGGTTTTCTCTCGGACAACTGATCACTTGAACAAGCAAGTCGTAGGCTCGATCGACTCCAAAACGTATCGCATGAATGGCGTCAAAGCACGTCTTGCTACCTTGGCGGACGCAACTCCTTTGGCATTACAGTTACATCCCTGGGAAGCCCGTGGATGGTTTGCTCCTTGGAAAGCAAAAATCAGCCGGTCACTGGACACTTCGGCAATGGCAGAAGGTAGCAACATTGCTGCTGACCTATCTGCCGCGGGTGGTGCTTCGCCTACAGGTGGCGATTGGGAAAACTGGGAGATGCTTCAGCAAGTTTTAGAAGAGAAAGAGTCCCCAGAACAGAAACCGCTTTCAACCGAAAGGGCAACGTCCCAATTCCTCGACTCTCGCGACGCTAGCGGAATCAACTATTACTTCCAGACACAGAATGGCAATCAATTAAAATTGCGAGATACAAGCAGCTTGCCTAGCTGGTCAAAGTGGCTCGCTGCGGCGGCGCTGGTACTCATTGGGTTGATTGCAGTTCGCAAAGCACCGAATTTGCGACAACGCTTCCAAAGGGAGACCGCCACATGGGGACCAGTAACGCAGTCACTGGCAACGCTTTCACCGGTTTCACCAACGACAGGCCTTTTGGTCGGCTTGTTCTGGTGGTGGTTGCTTAGCCCTAGCTGGCTGGGACTGGTGGTCTCCGCAATTGCAGCGGCTTCGCTCATTCGTCAGTTATTCGTACGACGTCGTCGCATACGTCGCCCTACCTCTGGGAGCACGATTCACCAGCCCGCGTCGCCCTAGGCCCCTGAGGCGACTCCATCATCGTAGTCCCAAAATCGACTTCCTGCCCTGCGACGGTTGGCGAGGGGTCCGCTCGCCGCGTCTTGCTCGCTAACTTCTTTGCCAATCGCGGTGCAACCATTGCGCTAAATATTCCGCGCTGCTGCACTTCGATGCAAAGCGACGTTGCTAAACGAACTAGAAACGTGCTTTGGCTGCTAGTCGTTAAAAAGGCTGTCGGGAATTGTTCGTTCGCCGGTGCGACCGATTTCGTCCTGCGTACGTCGCTGACCCACGGAATGCCAAGCTGAAACTTCTTCTAGTTCTGGCATGACTTTGATGAGTTGATCGACCAGCATTTCGGCCATGCGCCGCGATTTCGCCTCTTTGACGTTCTCGCTCAAGGCTTTGGCCGTCTTCATCACACGAAGCAGGCTTGCCCGCTGATTGACCGAGGGAGAGAGCGGCGCTCCGTCATCGACCAATAAATCCGCCAAAGGCACATCAAGCACTTGCTGCCACATAAGCAAGTCCGAGAGCCGAATATCGGCATCAGGCTGCTCTTGTTGCCGGACTTCCTGCATGGTTACACCCAGCTTGCGGGCAACCGAACGCACGGAAACCCCTTGCTGTTGGCGGACCTCTGAGAGTCGCTGAGAGACCTCAGGAGGCTTTGCGATCTTCAGAATCGCCTCAGACTCCCCAGAGCGGTCCTGCTCATTGACGATGGCACCTAGTGGGCTACCACTGACCAGTGGGCGACCGTTCGATAGTGAGTTGCCACCGGCGACCGGGTTGCCGTTACCCAGTGGCGTTCCATTACAACTAAGATTTAGCATCTCCATGAGAGTTGCGTCTCCTCTGCTCGCTGTTCGCAAGCTCCAAGTTAGCCAACATGCCCCCACCCGCAAGCCACCTGAGAAACACTGCTCGTCATGAGAGCGCTTTCACGGAAGCTCTTTAGATGTCGCTGGCAATATAAGAAAAGATACGCTTGGCTTTGTGCGGTACTCTCGCTGCAAAGCCATTGGTTGTTCCGACCACCTACCAGCTCAGCTTCTTAGAAGTGCCTACGTTCTAAAAAACAAAGCCTTGCCTTGGCAGTGGCTGATGGCGTCTTGTTGTACTTGCTAGAGCACAATCTCGAAGGGTGTGCTTCCTGGCCCGAAAGCATCATCCTTCTCCTCAACGCCAACAGCATGTTAGACGTACGCACGAGGTGGGGCAAGAAGATTTCACTATTCACAGATTTTGTCAACAAATCTGGCGCAATTAAAGAATAGAAAATCGCAATAAAATGCGAGAAAACAAGGCGCAAAAGAGAGATTCGCAGCACGCCGCAAATCGTTGTGAGTTCTACTTATGCTTTATTTCAAGACTAAATCCGCTTTATTAGCCCCATCGCTAGCTGCATCGAGATGCGGCACCTGGGCCGTTGTCAGCCGGCGAGGGGAGAGATAGTCACTCAGCTGCAACCAACGGAAAGCGGTCAACGGTTGGTGAGCACGTTCCATCGCTTGATGCAGGGCAGTGACCTCCGCAAACCGGCGTGAACCACGTGCCTGCTGAGTTGGTGCTTGTAGATTGGGCGCTTGTTGACTCGCTGGCTCTTGTTGGGGATCGATGTTCTGTTCCTTCGCGGCACGGTCTTCCCGCAGCATGTTTACCAGCTCGCTAACGACTAACGGGGAAACGCCGTCGTGCACGATCACGCGATCGGAATTCACGATCCGTCGCACGCGATCCAGCGCCGCCCCTAGTCCACGCTGCACCGGCTGATGCAGCACGCGTACCTGCGGGTAGGCTACTGCCAGTTCGCAGGCCGCCTCAAAGGTCTCGTCCGTGGAGCCGTCGTCCACGATCACCACGTGGAGATTGCAACTGAGCGTCTCTCCAATGTCCAACATCTCTAGCACGAGCGCGTTGATCCGGCGCTCTCCATTGTGAATAGGCAAGACAACAGTAGCAGGGTGGTCCACAGCAACGGCTCCTTGTGTATGATGGGCACGGTGTCTAATCGGCAAGCGGGAGAAAACTCACCTGCTACCTGTCATTTCGGCACGACCGCTGGTAACCCTCAACCACTGGCAAAATCTTCCTTGATGCGCCGGCAATACGGCTCGCGCGGATTGTTCCACTCACGCCCACTCTCCTTCACACAATCATCTGCACGATTGCCATGTCGCTCACTGTCTCCGTCGAACCGGCTTTTACCGACGACCAAATCCTGCTGCCGGTCATCGCCCAAGACGCCACCAGCGGCGCGGTGCTCATGCTCGCGTACATGAACCGTGCTGCCTGGGAACAAACGCTCGCCACCGGTAACGCCGTGTACTTCAGTCGCAGTCGTAATCGACTCTGGAGGAAGGGCGAGGAGAGCGGCAACGTACAAACAGTGCGAGAAATCTACATCGACTGCGACGCCGACACGATCCTGTTGAAGGTCGACCAAGCCGGCAGCGCCGCCTGCCACGAAGGATACGTAAGCTGCTTCTTCCGCCGGCGCGAAGGCGACTCATGGGTTGTCGAAGGCGAGCGTGTATTCGATCCCGGTGAGGTCTATCGCAGTGAAAAAGCCGATTGAGCAACATGAATTCAAAAAGGAAACCATCATGTCCCACGAAGCCCGTTTTGCATCTCTAAAACTTGAATTACCTCCCGCCCCGAAAGCCATCGGACTCTACAAGCCCGTGCTGGAGTGCGGTGGATTGTTGTACCTCTCGGGGCATGGGCCGCTGCATACGGATGGCTCGTTCACCTGCGGACGACTGGGGGACGATCTGGACGTTGCCGCAGCACAGGCGGCCGCGCGGCAAACAGGGCTGGCCGTGCTTGCTTCGTTGCGGGAGTATTGCGGCAGCCTCGACAAGGTTGCTCGCCTGGTGAAAACTTTTGGGCTCGTACAAACCGCGGGCGATTGCAAAGATCAACCGGCGGTGATCAACGGATTCAGCGAGCTGATGCGCGACGTGTTTGGAGAAGAGCAGGGCATTGCCGCGCGGAGTGCCGTCGGAGCTGCATCGCTTCCCGGCGGGTGGGTTGTCGAGATCGAGACGATCTTCGAGTTGGTGTAGAGTTCTGCTAGCCCACTCGCATTGCAGCCAACTGTTCACGAAAGGCTTGAATGCCGGCCATGACATCGGCATCGACGTTCTCTACCTCAGGTGGTTCCTCAACGCTCGCTGCTTCCGAAGTCGCGTCCACCGTGGTTGGTGCCGCTGCTTCTTCGGGAACGCTCTCAGTGGAAGCGGCCAACTGTTCCTGGAAGGCTTCGATGCCAGCGAAGACTTCAGTTTCCACCCCTGGACTCTCCTCGGCTGCCTCTTCGACTACGACGGTTGAATCCGCCGTTTTTTCGGCGACTTCGTCGACCGGTGCAGGCTGTTCTGTTTCTGACTCGGCAGGCTCTTCGCTGGCAACAGGCGCTGCGACTTGCCCTTCGTTGGCAGCCACCCCAGCGTCAGCGCTTGCCAAAGCCGCTTTGATCGCGTCTGGGTCTGAGGCAAACTCTGCAGCAGGCTCCGGCTGTGTTGTTTCTAGTTGGGCGACTTCGTCCGCCACGCTCGCTTCAGCGACAGCGGGAACAGCCTCGACGGTCTGTTTTACGGGTTCTTCAATGCCGGAAGGTTGTTTCTCTTCTACAAACTCTTCCTGGTGCGTTGCTTCGTCGTCGTGCTGGTTTAGAATTGCATGAATTTCTTCTTCAGACTGCGACACTTCTTGGTCTGCAGTCGGCAAGGCGACCGCGGTGCTTCGCGCAGCAATCGGATTGCCCAGGTACAGCGCAAGGCCGTACCCGAGAGCCAGATTCAGCACGGACACAATGAAGAAGAATGTAAGCACGCGGGTTACCAGCAGAGGGGGGGAACTACTATATCCACGCCTGTCTTGCACGCTGTGCGTAAGAATAAGCGTAGTTAAGCGTAGTTTGCTGAGAGTCAGCGTGCCTGCGGGAAGCAGGAAACTAACGGGCTTTGCAGAGATTAGCCGCCGCCATGCGGGCCTCACTACGAGAGTGGCGATCGCCTGTAACGAAGGTAACGATTACACCACCGCACCTTCATGCAACTAGTGCCGTGCTGGTACGCTTGCGGCCCGTTGCTCTAGGGCACCAACGAAAGCCTCCGAAGCGTTGTCGAGCGTGATGACTTGGCTTTTGCCACCCGGTGTTTTGGGGCGGATGATGCAAACAACTTCGGACTGAGCGCCGCGCTGCTGGATTTCCTGTAGGGCCGCCTGCTCCACGGCTGAGAGAGCCCCCGCTCCCCCGGGTAAGGTTGACTTACCGGCCGTGGGGACGACTGGCGGGCCAGTTCTCTCGAAAGACGTCACTGGGTGGCCGGCTCCGCTGGTGGCCGCATAATCATTCGCTGGCACTTCTTGGCTTGGCCAAGCGGGAAGCTCCGCAGGCGTTTGGCCACGGAATGTGTAGTCTTCATCTCTTGCCAGCAGTGGTGTTAGCGGTGCCGTTTGCGACGAAGCATCGGCAATATCTTCTGCTGCCAAGTTGCCCGTGGCTGGTGATTGGTAAATCATCGAGAGCTGCAGTTCGTCCAGCTTGGAGTAGATGGAATCGAGCGAGGCATAGAGCCCTTCGTCCCCTTCGTGATCCGCAGCGAAGCACACACCCACCAGCTGCCCAGCCGCGTTGAACATGCCGCCTCCAGAGCGACCTTCGACCGGCGCGCCGGCCGCTTCCACATTCGGAGCACCTTGATAGCGATCGATGGCCGTGACGCGCGTGTTGATTGCCGTTGGATTGGCGCCTTTGCTACAGCCAACAGTTGTCACGGGCAGGTCTTTCTGCAGGCGAACTTCTGTGGAAGCCACCGCTGCCACAGCGACAGGATTCTTGGTCCAGACGCTCACCAACGCCAGATCGCGTTCCAGGTCGAAGTCGATGAGTTCGCCGCTGAGTGTTTCCTTAGCAACCGCGCCTGTCGGCCCTGGCTGGAAAAAAGTGATTTGAATCGGCCCCTTGCCTTGCGAATCGCGAAAAATGTGTCCGCAGGTAAGTATCAGCGCGGCACCATCGCGAGAGTCAACCACCGTACCAGTACCAGTCGATTGCCCCTCTGCATCTTCCACCGTCAATCGCACAGTCGCGGCAATCAGTTTGTCTGTGTTTACTGAATTCGGCTGGTTGCCCTGCCTCTGTGGAACTGCTCGCTGATTACTTGCCTGTCGCGCATGGGAGGGAGGAGCTTCGCTACGCGGCGGTTGGGTGGGCACAACTCGGCCCGGCATTGGCTGGTCGTTGGATGCATCCGCCGAGCGTCCGCGTGCGTCGACAGCCATCAGTCCGGCGGCTTGCTCTTGCCGCGCTGGATTGCTCGCGGCAGCGCGTGCCGTCTTGTGGATCATCTCTTGCAGCTGTACCTGCGTAGTCGCGCCAACTAATCGGCCATGCTCTCGCCCATCGACAACCGTGATGAATGTCGGTAGGCTCGAAACGCGATATCGCTCTGTCAAGTCACGCTGAGAGTTGACATCGATCTCTTCGATCTGGTAGCCCGCGTTCTTCAGCTGACGAATCTTCGGGCGCATCGAACGGCACGGACCGCAGCTGGCTGAAGAAAACTCCAGCATCACCACGCCGGGTGCCGGGTTCTGTGCTTGGGCCTGCTCGCTGACAACGAGTGTCAACAGCGTGAGCAATAGAGAAGCTGTACAACGGACCATTGCGTCCCTCCATGGACGTGTGGGGTTCGTTGCGATCTTTGGGTCGATCGCCGATAAAACTGGATTGCGAGACTTCAACGCCGCGAACCTTCTCTGCGAAGAATCCTTCTTCGAATAGGAAGCTTCCCTTAAGAGCGTCAAATAACCAGCCCGACGAGTAGGGCAAGTCGCGGCGGAGTGTGGGGTACTTGGACGCCAGACGCAATAGCAGCCTGCGCGTATTAGGAGTGGCATGGGTAGCTTGCTACTCTTGTATCTCTCCCGCGGCTATCCATTAACGAATATCTAAGTACGGAGGATTCCAATCACCCTGAAGGCAAGTTCTCTGCAAAAACAAGGGTAGCAAGCTACCTATGCCACCCAACTACAAACATCCTTGGCGTTCTTAGCAGTTCAAATACAATACGGTCTCAACCATTTCCAAATCGCCAGCACTGCTAGCACTCTGATACCCTACCAATCGCAGCCATGTCACAACGCCGCATTCTTGTCACCTCCGCACTACCCTACGCCAATGGCTCGATTCATATCGGTCACTTGGTGGAATATCTACAGACCGACTTCTGGGTACGTTTTCAAAAACTCCGCGGCCATGAGTGCCGTTACATGTGTGCTGATGATACCCACGGCACAGCGATCATGATTCGCGCCAAACAGGAAGGCCGCAGCGAAGAAGAATTGATCGCTGCTGTGCAAGCCGAACACGAGCAGGACTTCGCCGACTTTGGCATCGAGTTCGACAACTACAGCAGTACGAATAGCCCGGAGAATCGCGAGCTTTGCAACGAAATCTGGGAATCGATCCGCCAAGCGGGATTGGTAAAAGAAAAAAACGTCGAGCAACTGTTCGACCCTGAAGCGGGCACTTTTCTGGCGGATCGGTTCGTGAAAGGTACGTGTCCGAAGTGCAACTCGCCCGATCAGTATGGCGATAACTGCGACAAGTGCGGCGCCACCTACAGTCCGGCAGAACTGATTGATCCGGTCAGCACTCTTAGCGGTGCCACCCCGGAAGTACGCAATGCATTGCACTTGTTCATTGAACTGGAGCAATTGCACGGCTTCCTCGACGAGTGGACCCAGTCCGGCGATGCATTGCAGCCGGAGATCGCCAATTACTTGAAGGGGCACTTCCTGGAATCGAAAGACGACCAAGGAGAGATCGAGCCGCTTCGTGACTGGGACATCTCGCGACCCGCACCGTATTTTGGGTTCGAGATTCCTGACAGTCCTGGCAACTACTGGTACGTTTGGTTCGACGCCCCGATCGGTTATATCGCTTCCACGAAGCAGTGGTGTGATCGCACGGGCGGAAACCTTAACGACTGGTGGCGCAACGATGACTGCGAGGTACATCACTTCCTCGGCAAAGACATCACCTACTTTCATACACTCTTCTGGCCCGGCATGCTCAAGACAGCCGGGTACAGCCTGCCCACCAAAGTTCACATCCACGGTTTCTTAACCGTCGATGGCGAGAAGATGAGCAAGAGCAAGGGAACATTTGTCAACGCGCGGACCTACCTGAAACAACTCGATCCGGCTTACCTGCGGTATTTCTACGCCTCGAAGCTTTCCAACAAAGTCGACGATATTGACCTGTCGATCGAAGAGTTCATCGCCAAGGTGAACACGGACCTCGTCGGTAAAGTCGTCAACTTGGCGAGTCGTTCTGCGAAGTTCCTCGCCAAGACGGGGCTCTCAGAGAAGTATCCAGATGATGGTGGACTGTTTGAGTATGCTTCGAATTTGGGCGACGAAATCGCCGTGGCCTACGAGTCCTGCAACTACAGCCAAGCCATGAGGCTCATCATGAGCCTTGCGGATCGGGCAAACCCGTTCGTTGAAGACAACAAACCATGGGAATTGCGCAAGGACCCTGAAAACGCACAGCGATTGCAAGATGTGTGTACGATTGCGCTCAACTTATTTCGCCAACTGGCAATTTACCTCGCCCCGGTGCTACCTAAACTGGCGGAGCAAACAGGCGAGCTGTTGGGTGAGCCCATCACCCATTGGGACCAAGCGGCGAAGCCACAAGTGGGCACGCCGGTTAACAAATTCAAACACATGCTCCAACGTATCGAAGAAACGAAAGTGAACGCCATGATTGAAGAAAGTAAAGAAGAGAACGTAGCCGAAGCCGCCACTGAGCAGGTGACTGTTACGGACGCTTGGGCCGACGGTGGCGAAGCGCTCGCAAACGAGCCCTTGGCCGAAGAATGCACTATCGACGACTTTATGAAAGTCGATCTCCGCGTGGCACGCATCGTCGA
This sequence comes from Adhaeretor mobilis, assembly GCF_007741515.1. GTDB lineage: Bacteria > Planctomycetota > Planctomycetia > Pirellulales > Lacipirellulaceae > Adhaeretor > Adhaeretor mobilis. Next base: position 757,002 of record NZ_CP036263.1, on the reverse strand, counting down.
AGCCGCAGAAGTGCCCGACGCGCGCAAGCTACTAAAACTCAAACTGAGTCTTGGTGGCGGCGTATACAAGCAAGTGTTCGCAGGTATCAAAGCCGCTTACGAGCCAGAGAAGCTCACCGGCCGATTAGTCGTGTGCGTGGCCAATCTCAAGCCACGGCAAATGAAGTTCGGCCTCAGCGAAGGCATGGTCGCTGCAGCCGGTCCTGGCGGCGGTGAAGTCTACCTCCTCACGCCCGACGAAGGGGCGAAACCAGGCCAGCGCCTGCACTGAGGGTGCTGTCCACATTCGTGTTATTCTTGCACGCTTATGAATGACCGTTTGCATCAATTCTTGGAAAATCGCTTCTTCAATAATCTGATTACGGAACGGATTTAACGTGACAAAAATCGCTCCTCAGGCGATCCTAGTTATATGAGCGCAATTCATATCCTAAAGATCAAAGTTTCTACGCTTGTAGCTAAGAAAAGCACCAAGGTTCTAGCATCAATATTTTTGAGCCTAAGCCTGTTGGCTTTCCTAGTGACGGGACCTTTTGGTGGTGCCCAGCAAATGCTCGGTGCTAAGAGTATCGAGGAGGCGATTCTTCAATTCGAACCTCAATTTTCTGATGTGCGTAATATCGAGCCAGCTCAATGGCAAAGAATCAGCCAAGATGTCACTCAAGGAGATTTTGTCTTAGTTGATGTACGTACACAGGAAGAGAGAGCAGTCTCTGTTATCCCTAGATCCATTTCGTATTCAGAATATCAAGCGAATCGCAGCCAATACAAAAACCACCAAGTCGTTGTGTACTGCACCATCGGCTATCGGAGTGCGTTAGTCGCAAGGCAGCTTTGCCAACAAGGAGAAAACGCCGTTAACCTACGAGGTGGTATTCTTCGTTGGATTCAACTTGGCGGTTCACTCAAAGACCAAGCTGGCGAACAAATTAAAGAAGTTCATACCTACGGGCAAGCCTGGAATTTCGTTCCCACTGATTACGTCGCCACTTGGTAGTCTATCTGCTGTGGTTGCGCATCGACCCGAGGCTCGAACGGCACTTGGTCAGGTTTGAGTAGAGAACCATGGATGTACGTTTTCGGCACGACTCGTGAACTTTCCCCTCTAAGAACTCGATTCTTAGCTGCATTGTGTTTCTGTGATTTTCTGCAGGACTCAATGCCTGTGTACGCCGAGTTGGTCATTGATTTGCCCGAAGTCACTGTCCAAGGAGATGGGTCAATGACATTAGCGGCGGGTTTGTTGTAGACATTCCGTTGAAAGAACCTCAGCTCACTACGCCACCTCTGGTAAGCTCGCTAAACCTTGATTTCAGCGTGTCAGCACCGGCAGTGACTTTCGATGCACCAACGTCTCCAACTTTCTCACCTTTGCTTGATGGAGGAGACATTCAGCTTGTGCTCGATCCCACTCGAGTTCGTTATGGACATGACACCTACGATGAATCTCCCTCCACATGATCCTTCATCGGCCACGTGCGTCAAGAGTTGTCCGTTCAGCCCAAGTGCCGCACACTCCCGCTAACAACGCGCATCCATCAATCTTGCAACAGGAAGAATTGTGACAATTGGGGGACAACGCGTTGCAGGTCCTCAGCAACCATCGGCCCAAAGAGTTGACCTCCCGCCGTATTAAGATGCGTGGCATCGACCTTACCATCCTCTTTGGGAGAGATCGTCAGGCACGCTGCCCGTCCTAACGCTTCGTAGACTTTGATCGACCGAGGATGCAGATCGATCAGCGGCACTTTCTTTTCGACGGCGATCTTCCGAACCACTTCGGCGTAGGGGGTTAGAGTCGAACGAATCTTGCCATCCTCGCTCCATAATCTCCGGCTGATGGAAGTAACAAGCACGGGCTGGCCTCCCATGGCAATTACTTCGTCGACGTAGCGTGTCATATTTACCCGATAGGTTGTCTCGGGATCGGTTTCGCGTTCGGGGCCCTTCCCGGATTGATCGTTGTGGCCGAATTGAATCAATACGTAGTCCGGTTTGGCATTGATCGCTTTATGCCACAATCCCTCGTCGCGAAAACTCTTCGAGCTACGGCCTCCTACCGAGCTATTGATCACTTTCACGCCTGGACCGTAGCTATCAGCGAAACCTCGTCCCCAGCCGGCATGATCGGTAACTGTCGAGTCACCTGCAAGAACGATGAGCACCTTGCTTGCTTCGTCACCATGGGCGACCATCGGCAAAGCGCTGAGGAGCAAAAGCATAGCGACCGGAACACTGAATTTCGGGTCCGCAATTCGAGAAAAGTGAGGTTTAATGCTCTTTGCCATCACATAGAACTCCAGGAAGGTACAGGCGGGATACTCATAGACGCTTAGGGCAGTAATAGAATGAAGTCGTTGCCGTGCGATTTTACAACTGCTGCTTCTGGCAGGTAAAGCGTCTGTATCCAGTGAGCCCTGACTGCGGAGAGCGTGGCATGACACTTGGAGGCAGAAATCCTCGCTTCAAGCACTGGGGCAATGTGACCTGCAGATCCATTTCTGGTGCGGAATCGATGTGTCTATTACTTCTAAAACTTAAGCCTCGGTGAACAGTCGATCGGTGACTCCACCTCGGTGCTTTCCCGCTTAAAGGGCCCCCAGAGAGGCCAATCCAGTACAGACTGCCCCATTTTTGACAACTTGTCATTTTGTGACGGTGAGTTATACTTCAAGCATGCTCACCACTCTCACACGCAAAGAACGCGAACGACAGCAGCGCGAGGCAAAGATCCTGCAGCTAGCACGGGGCATGCTGCGCGAGTCAGGTTATCTCGGCTTGAGCATGGATCGCATTGCCGCGGAGATGGAGTACTCCAAGGGCACGATCTATCAGCACTTTCGCAACAAAGAAGAGATCATACTCGCACTCGCAAACGAAGCACTGGAAGCTCGGATTGAACTCTTTGAACAAGCCGCAACTTGGCCGGGCAACACACGCGAACGAATCTCGGCGATTGGCGCTGCGGCTGAGGAGTTCGTCGAGCGCTATCCGCATTACTTTGCCGTTGAGCAAATCGTGCGTTCGAGCTCTATTTGGGAAAAAACCAGTGACGAACGGCAGCAATTCATGCGTTCTTGCGAGCAGCGCTGCATGCAGATCATCAGCGGCATCGTGCGCGATGCGCTCGCACATGGTGACCTGACGATGCCTAAGAACCGCGCCCCTGAGGACTTAGTGTTCGGACTGTGGTCGCTCAACTTCGGCTCCTACATCATCATGGCGAGCAGCAACTCGCTCGGCGAAGTGGGCATTGGCGACCCCGTGGCCGCACTGCGAGACAATCAATCTTTCATGCTAGACGGCTACGGCTGGCGTCCTTTTTCGCACGAAGCGGACTACCCTGCCCTGATGGATCGCGTCCGACGCGAGGTCTTCAGCGATGAGTGAGCAAGCATCCGCCACTGCTACCGAAGAATCGTCTTCTTCCACCAAGAGATCGACGCAACGTCATTTCTTGACGAAACGCAATTCCCTCCTGCTGCTGCTTACCGTTGCTGCCGGGGCTGTCGCTATCGTCATGTTTAGGTCGGAATCCTCGACTGCTTCAACTGACGAAGTTTCCCCTAGCGCCAAGCCACTTCCAGTCAGCATCTTCGAGGTGCAACGATTCAATAATTACCTCCGCCAACGCGACTACACCGGCATTCTCCAAGAAGCGCGCCGCAGCCAACTTGGGTTCCAACGTGCTGGTGAGGTCATTGAATTATTGGTCGATGAAGGACAAGCGGTCTCCGACAACCAAGTGATCGCAAAGCTCGATACGCGGCACATTGAGGCACGCGAACAGCAGTTTGAAGCGCAACGCCTTGAAGCGGTGGCAGTGCTGCGTGAACTGATCAATGGGCCGCGCAGTGAAACCATTGCCGCCAAGCGGGCAGAACTTGAGACACTCCGCGCGCAATCGAAAGTGCTCGAGAAGCAACTCGCCCGCCGGGAGAAGCTCGTGCAGGGAAACTCCGTGTCACGCGAGGAATACGAATCGTACCTCCACCAAGCCGAAGCAGCGGCAGCACGTGTTGACATGGTCAACAGACAGCTCGACGAGCTCGTTACAGGCACCCGCGAGGAACAGAAAGCTGCCCAGCAGGCCCGGATTGATCAGCTTGACGCCATGCTTGCGGACGTAAAGCACGACCTGGACGACGCAGAGCTTCGGGCACCCTATGCCGGACGTGTTGCCGCGCGGATGATCGACGAGGGAGCCGTCATCCAAGCCGGTGCTCCCGTCGTAGAGTTAGTCGATAGCACCAATCTCGAAGCGTGGGTGGGTCTACCCGTCGCCACGGCCGCGGGCCTTTCTCCAGGAAGCGTTCACACACTGCTTGTCGATGGATTGTCCGTGCAAGCAACCGTTCACTCACTGGCGCCCGAGGTCGATCGTGCCACGCGAACACGCAATGTGATTTTCAAGCTGAGTGCCGACCAAGCAGCAGCCCCTCAAGGCAGTGTACTGCCCGGCCAGGTGTTCCGCTTCGCTGCGGAGCAACGCGTCGAGAAAAGCGGCTTCTGGGTGCCGACTACTGCACTCACACGTAGCACACGTGGGTTGTGGTCCGTCTATGTGGTTGTGCCTGCGGAAGAAGTTGAAACACCTACCTCAGGGTCAAGTGAAAACACCCCAGGTAGCATCATCGCCCGCCGCGATGTGGAACTGCTCGATACGGTGGACGAACAATGTTTCGTGCGCGGCACACTACGCTCTGGCGATCGCGTAGTCTCCAGCGGTACGCACCGGGTCGTCACGGGGCAACGGGTCACCACGGATGACGACGCAATGGCAATGAGAGCTGGAGAAAATCAGTAGCGATCATGTCATTCCGATGAATGACATGATTAGATCCTCAAGAACACTGCCATGGCCCAATCAGAGAATACAACTCGTCCGCAGCTCTCTAGTCTGTTCTTCGACAACAACCGGCTGCTCGTGCTGATGATTGCGCTGATTGCTGTCGCCGGGTTATCGTCTTATTACGTCCTGCCGCGGATGGAAGACCCGGTACTCTCTCAGCGGGCGGCAATCATCAACACACAGTTTCCCGGTGCGAGTGCGGAACGTGTCGAGGCGCTGATCACCGAGAAACTCGAGACCGAACTGCAGGAGATCGAAGAGGTCAAAGAACTTCGCTCGTCGAGTGCGAGCGGCATTTCCACGATCACGATTGAGTTAAAAGACAGCGTCTACGCAGTCGATGAAGTATGGTCGCGTGTGCGAGACAAAATCGACGATGCCACGCCGTTGCTACCGATCGGAGCGAGCGACCCCGACTTCGATCTGTTGGAGGTGACAGCCTACGCATCGATTGTGGCGCTCGTGTGGGATCTTTCGGAGGAGCCGAGCTACGCGATCCTTCGTCGCCAAGCCGAGGCGCTCGAAGACCAACTCCGGGCTATTAACGGCACGCGGGAAGTCGACACCTTTGGAGATCCGCAAGAAGAGATTGTCGTCGAGATACGCCAGGACGAGCTGGCCACTCTAGGACTAACAGTCAACCAAGTCGCCCAGCTCATTTCCGCCAGCGATGCGAAAGTCTCAGCCGGGTTGTTGCGATCGGAAGATCGCAATCTTGTCCTAGAGGTCGACGCGGAAATCGACTCCGTAGAACGCGTGCGCAGCCTGCCTATCGCTTTGGGTGGCCAGAGCGCGGGCAACCAATCATCGGGGAGATTTGTCGCACTCGGCGATATCGCCGAAGTGTCGAAGGCGTTCGCACAGCCACAACGCTCGCTCGCCATCGTGGACGGCAAGCCAGCGGTCGCACTTGGAACGCTCGTCAAAGCAGAGAGGCGGGTCGATCACTGGACCGACTCGCTGCAAGAGACACTCGCCGACTTTGAATCTCAGCTACCCAGTGGTGTGCGTCTAAAAGTGCTGTTCGAGCAAAACCAATATGTGGAGACTCGCCTTGCCACGCTGCTGGGGAACCTCCTCATCGGTGCCACGGCGGTGATTCTCGTGGTGTGGTTCATGATGGGCTGGCGCAGTGCATTGGTCGTGGGCGCGGCCCTGCCGCTCGCCTCGCTCATGGTGCTCGCTGGCATGCGTCTCATGGGACTGCCCATGCATCAAATGTCTATCACCGGGCTGATCATCGCCCTAGGTTTGTTGATCGACAATGCCATTGTCATGGTCGACGAAGTGCGCGAACGCATCACGAGCGGTGAGCAACCACGCCATGCGGTCTCTGCCAGCGTGAAGCATCTGGCAGTGCCGCTGCTGGGTTCCACCGTGACGACCGCGCTCTCATTTGCACCGATTGCGCTCATGCCAGGGCCAGCGGGTGAGTTTGTGGGCTCAATCGCCACAAGCGTGATTCTGGCGGTGTTCAGCTCATTCCTGCTGGCCATGACTGTGACGCCTTCACTGATCGCACTCATGAGCGGTACCGTGGACACTACCACAGAAGAACCAAAGAGTCATCGTCATTGGTGGTCGAGTGGCTTCTCCAATAAGTGGCTAACGAACTGGTATTGCCGGTTCCTCCACGGAGTCTTTCATCGACCGCTCATTGGCATCGCTCTGGGCGTGGCATTGCCGATTGCCGGGTTTATCTCTGCAAGCACACTTACCGATCAATTCTTTCCGCCGGCTGATCGCAACCAGTTTCAAATCCAACTCACGCTGCCCTCGCAGTCATCGATCGGCTACACGAAAAAAACGGCCCTTGCGGCGCGCGATATGTTGCTCGAACACCCTCGCGTTCTAGATATCGAGTGGTTCGTGGGCGAAAGTGCCCCGCCGTTCTACTACAACATGCTTTACGATCGTAAAGGGATCGCCCAGTACGCCCAGGCACTCGTGCAAGCAGACTCTCCCCGGGATGTCGGCGCCTTGATTCACTCGCTGCAAGCGGAACTCGACGCGGCATTTCCAGAGGCCCGCTTCCTCGTGCGCCAATTGGCCCAAGGACCGCCGTTTGGGGCGCCGATCGAAATGCGACTCTACGGGCCTGACTTGGAAGTACTGCGCGAGCTTGGCGACCAAGTACGTACGGTACTCAGCCAAACGCCCGAGGTTATGCACACCTCGGCCAGTCTTGCCGAGGCACTACCCAAACTGGCAATCAACATCGATGAAGAGCAAGCTCGCCTAGTGGGACTCGACAACGCCGCTATCGCGCGACAGCTCGATGCGTCGCTCGAAGGAGCCACTGGCGGTTCTCTACTGGAAGCGACTGAGGAACTGCCCGTGCGAGTACGCATGAGCAACGCCAACCGAGGACGCATGAGCACCGTCGGTTCGCTAGACCTCCTAGCAACGCCTTCCCAACCCTCCCCCAATGGCCAATCCGGCTCAGCGGCCCGCATCCCCCTCTCCACAATCGCTACCATCGATCTCAAGCCTGAAGTTTCGGTCGTCCCGCACATCAACACCCAGCGCATGAACGAAGTGAAGGCGTACCTCACTGCCGAGGTGTTGCCCGCGGGTGTGTTGGCCGATTTTCAGCAGCGGCTGGAAGCATCCGAATTCAGGCTGCCGCCCGGCTATCGCTACGAGTACGGCGGCGAAGCCTCCAAGCGTGACGATGCCATCGGCAACCTACTCTCCAGCGTTGGCGTGCTGGGCGTGATGATGGTCGCCACACTGGTGCTCAGCTTCGGCAGCTTCCGCATGGCCGGCATTGTTGGCACCGTGGCATTCCTCTCCGTGGGTTTGAGCCTTGGCGCGCTGGCCTTGTTCCGCTTCCCGTTTGGCTTCATGGGCATTGTCGGCACGATGGGCCTGATTGGCGTAGCGATCAACGATACTATCGTAGTGCTTGCCGCATTGCGCGAAGATGAACAAGCAAGAACCGGCGACCCAGCCGCGGTGCGTGATGTGGTGCTGCGTGCTACGAGGCACGTGCTATCCACGACGCTCACTACCGTGGCCGGCTTCCTACCGCTCATCATCAGCGGCGGCGGCTTCTGGCCCCCATTGGCTACGACCATCGCCGGCGGCGTGAGCGGCGCCACGATCATGGCGCTGCTGTTCGCACCGTCGCTGTACGTGCTGCTCATGTGTAAGGGATGCCAGGAGAAGGAGCCGGCATCGATCAGGCAGACACGCATGGAGTTTGTGCCGGCGTTGGGGTAGGAGTTGGTACAATAATTTCGTAGGTGAGATGCACGCATCTCTTGCTTGCTCCGTTCCTTACTCCGTATTTCGACGACATTTCGGCTACCGTGAATCAGCAAGAAGAACAGCCAAGTCGATTTCGATTTAGCCTCAAGACGCTGCTAATTATTATTGCGATCTTGTCAGCTCATTTAACCATTGCGCGTGATGTGCCGGAATTAATCGTAGTCGCGACAGTTTTGGTAGCCTATATCGGCATGCTCCAGCTCAGCGAGCACTTCGGTTTGACACCACTTCTGAGAATAGTGACGATAGTTGTCTTGATTGTAGGTTTCATTTGCTTATTTCTACCAATGCGGTTTTTCACAGGGTAAATTCGTAGGATGGGTGGTCTTGTCGGCGGAAAATCGCGCGTTCTCGTACGCTCTAACTCCGTCAAGCTCACCCATCAATCGCAACCTGATAGCTCCCACGGTGGGTGAACCTGCCCTACGGAAAGCGACTAGGTGCCGTTTCTGGTACGATAGTTCGATTCACCTTCAAATGAGCTTCAATCCCAGCAATCTCTTGAACATTACCACAGACTTGATAATTAACACCTCGCGTTTCGAAGACTCCGCAAGCATCGAAACACGTGTGAAAGACGCTCCCGAGGAATCTCGCGACGCACTTCGTGGCGCGCTATCGCTACTCTACTTGAGCGAGGGGCCGACCAACATCTCTGGCGAACGGCTCAAGGTAGCCGAGCAGCATCTCGACCCGGCAGAGCGAGTGGTTGCCCGCTGGCTTTACACGCGCACCAATGGTCGGCTCAAGAAGCACTACGGGCCCAACGCGCTTCATGCTGCCAGAGCTGCGCAGTATCGCTGCGAGTCCTGCAAGTTTGCCGATGTGAGGACGCTGAATCTTGCCTTGGTCGGCGGTCGCAAGTCGAGCACGGGGGAATTCAAATGCCTATGTGCGAATTGCCACGCGATTAACTCGCGGGTGAACGATTGGGACTTGCCTGCTGCGGAGTGAGTGGTACGCAAGAGAACGGTTGGGGCTACTCGACTGCCCCCTGCCGACCGTCCACTGCCCACTTAACCCGACCAGTGCATATCTTCTTCCCCGGGCGTTTCATCCGCGTCCAGTGCTGCGAGATGCCCTGGCTGGAAGAAGCGGCCGAAGTAGAGTCGCAACGGCACGAGCAGCGCGATGAATAGCGGGAACAGTAGCTGTAGCGTGGGGAATGGCGCAAGGCTGATGGTGATCAAGACGAGGAAGCACACAATCTGAATGCCTGTAAATTTGTGAATCACTCTTACCGGAGCTTGACGCAAGTAATGCGTCCGCGGGTAGAGCGATGGCTCGACGAATAGCAGCGACAACCGTTCGATGAACTGATTCCCGTTCAGCGACACGACACCCATGAATAGGAAAATGCCGTAAAGGACTGCCACCGGCACGTATTCCAGCCAAGCAAGCAGCGCCAGCGACGTGCCAATCAGCAAGTGCACAATCAGTCCGGTCATGCGAGTTTCTTGCACGTGAATTACGCGTTCGTTCCGTTCGCCGCTGGGTGAGACCGACCCCTCGAATGTGGCCAGTGATCGTACGTGTGCCAACGAACGGACCGTCGCTGCGACTAACCAGGGCCAACCGAACAACGAGCAAATGCCTACCAGCAAGCCCACCACCGCCAAGTCGAGGTGGTAGGCGGCACCCTTCTGTAGGTGGTTGTCCGGGCTATTCATCAGGCGACCCGTGATGTTGTGTGAAAGCACGATCAGCAGCGTTGCCAATAGGGCCGGTACCGCGGCTGCAAACCACGACCACTTGGGCCCGACAAACGGATCGACGAGTAACGGTCTGCCCGAGGTCGTTCCGGTAAACTCTTCGGGCGCTTGCAGCATTTCGGGCTTCACTTCATGGATAATCGAAAATGCGATGATCGTCATCGTAGCCAGCGCAATGGTTGGGCCAAAATCGGCAAGGAATTCGCGCATCCAGGGCGCAAGGTAGCGGCTACTACGAAATCGCGAGAGATTCGTCGCGATGTAGAAGGTACCGATCGCGAGGATCAGTCCAAGAAACGCCGCATCGTGGTTGTCTTCTTCCGCCGCAAAGCTATCGTTGAACGTCGCTACGATTGCTTTTACTGCTTCGTAGATGTAAAGCACCGACATCAGCGCGGCAAAAAGCTCATCGGTAAACCGCGAAAAGTAGCGCATGAGCACGCTTGCCTCGGTGACGGCAAGCAAGATCAGAAAGAAGCTGGTCCAGAAGCCGACCCATGCGTAGGTCGGCAGGAATGGCAGCCCCATGTCTGCGCAGAGTTGGTAGAGAATTGCAGTAAACAGGTACAGCGCACCAATCCCGCCAAGAATAATCAGCGGCTGACCGGCAATGAATGCGTAGATGGTTCCACAGATGGCCGTGCCGAGAAGCATTTCAACGACACCAATGTCGTTGCCCGTGGCAGCTCCCATCAAGCCGCCGAACGTAACCGCCGGAGCGAGGCAAGCGAAGAATAGGAAAACTACCGAGGAGACCGTCTTCGCATTGAAGCCGTCGGTAAAGTCGCTGAGGTAGTGCGGCAACCGACGAGCGATGTCTTGCCTGATACCGCCCAAAAATTGCCCTGAGTGAGTAAGCGCATCGGGAGCGGGCCCCGCAGGCGAAGCTACCAACGTGCGCCGCTGGGTGAACCACGAGACCGCCTCTAGCAAATCGTTCTGATTGCGTGCCCGACGCAAGTCATAACGGAACTCACCATCGGAAGTCGCGCGAGCGATCATGGCAAGCATGTCGAGATGCTCGGCCGTCGCTTCTTTCGGACCCAACAGCACGAAAAAATAACGTGTTGGCACGCCGTCCGGCGCATCTAAGTTCAGCGCGTGACTCAAACGCACGAACACTATCAGAGGCTCTGTGAGGCAATCGAGATAGCAGTGTGGCACTGCCACGGCGTGGCCGATGGCCGTGGAGGATTGAATCTCTCGGTGCAAGAGTGCTTCAAAGACCGTCTCGCGTACTTCCTGCGAGAGCAAACCCTTGGCGATCAGCCCATCAATCGTTTTGCGCAGTACCTGCTCGACGTCGAAAGCTTCGATGTCTAAGAGGAACGCATCTTTACTGAACGCTTGCTGAAGTATATCCATCCGAATGTACTGCTGTATTTCTTTTGTTTTTGAGGAGATTGCTGCCGCACTACAGGTCGATCCCTGAGCTGAAAGGTCGCGATTGTGCCGACAAGCTAGTCTTGCTGGCGATAGGGATCAACACCTTTTGCACGCCCACACCGGGTAAATCGCACATTCTGGCTGATCGATTTGGAGATGCTGGGAGGATAAACGGACAAGTTGATCAAACGAAGATTGCTTGTCGAGCCAGTATGCTTGGAGCGGTTAGTTTGGGCCAGCCTTAGGGAAATCCATTTAGAATACTCGACTTTCGCTCTTGCCCAGCGGACTTTCGCTGCTATTCTAAGGTGCATAACAAAGGTGTGAGACCACCGTTCTCTTGCTAAGCCGTTTTGTAGGGCCTGCAAGTTCCCGGCTGTGTTCATTCGAAGCTCGAAGCTAGCGGCTCTCCGGTTCAAATTATTAGAACTGGTCTTCTGACTATCGACCGCGATTGATTTTCTTGCCCCTTGCGACCTCCGCCCCGCTTTTTGCGTGGCGCCAGTATTTCACGGAGCGCGTCGTTCGCGAACCACCCGAACCATCCGGGATGAGTACTTAGGTCGGCAATTTGGCAATGGCTTCGCAACCCGCGGTGCCTCCCTGTGACGCTCGCGCGCACGGTCTGCTGATAGAACTGTCTATCGTTGTGGAACCGTTCCATCGAGCACATGAACCCTCGAAAGAAAAAGATAGTGACCACACCAGTAGAAACAAACGTAAAGACCAGCAATGCCTCGCCCACCAACGAGTCACACGGCACCGCCTTCTCGCAACTCGGATTGGCCGAGCAATTCCTGCGTGCCACGAAAGAACTTGGCTACGAAACCGCCACACCCATTCAAGCCCGCGCGATCCCTCTGGTGCTGGCCGGGCAAGACCTGATCGGCTGTGCCCAAACCGGCACTGGCAAGACGGCCGCATTTACGCTGCCGATGCTTGATCGCCTCATGCAGACGTTACCGGCGAAGACGCAAAATGAGCAAGAACCCGCGCGTACCGTTGACAGTAGAACAGGGAAGAACAAGGGGCGCCGTCCCCGCGGTGCTCGTCCTAAGCCTCGCCCGTTGCGTGCCTTGATCCTCTCGCCCACGCGAGAGCTGGCTGCACAAATCGAGGAAAGCCTCAAGCGTTATGGCAAGCACACGCCGCTTCGTCAAACCGTCGTGTATGGCGGCGTCGGGCAACACTCTCAAGTGAAAGCGATGCGTCACGGCGTGGACGCACTCGTCGCCACCCCGGGCCGCTTGCTTGATCTCATGAACCAAGGGCACATCGATCTCTCCAGGGTCGAGATTCTCGTTTTCGACGAGGCAGATCAGATGCTCGACATGGGCTTCCTGCCCGACCTGAAACGCATCGTCTCCAAGGTGCCTGAGCAGCGGCAAACGCTGATGTTCTCTGCCACGATGCCTGATGCGATTCGCAAACTGGCTCAGCAGTGGCTGAAGAACCCAGAGGCTGTACAGGTAGCTGCGGTCGCTGCACCTGCTGAGCGAATCGCGCAGTCGGTTCACTTGGTCGACAAGAAGCGCAAACCCGATTTCCTTACTCACTTTCTGTGCGAAACGGCCCGCGGACGCACCCTCGTCTTCAGTCGTACGAAGCACGGTGCCGACAAACTCGTGAGACGCTTGATCAAAGACGGACTTCGAGCCGCCGCAATTCACGGCGACAAGAGCCAGGGAGCCCGCAGCCGAGCGCTCGCTCAATTCAAGAGCAAGAACCCGCCCGTGCTGATTGCCACGGACATCGCGGCTCGTGGCCTCGATATCGACGATGTGTCGCACGTCGTTAATTACGACCTGCCAGAGACGCCTGAGACTTACGTGCATCGCATCGGCCGCACAGCTCGTGCAGGGGCCGAAGGCGTAGCCGTCTCCTTCTGTGCAGGTGACGAGCGAGGTTTGCTCAAGCAGATTGAACGCCTCACAAAGCGTAGCATCGCGGTCGAGCCGACCATCGAAGGGTTCGAGCCAACTGACCCAATCACCCAACCCGCTAAACGAGGCCAGCGTGGCCGCAGCGGTGGTGGTGGCAGGGGCAAACCCGGTGGCAACGGCTATCGCGGTAAGTCGGGCGCGAGGAACGGCTCAGGCAGTCGTCCCACTGGCAAAGCAGGTGGAAACAAGAAGCGATTCGGTGCCAAGTCAGCTGGCGCAAAACCGTCAGGGGGTTCCTCGAAACCGTCGACAGGCGAGCGTTCGAGAAGTGAATCCACAGGAACTGCCACAGCACCAGCGCAGAAGCCTCGCCGCCAAAAAGGTAGCACCGAGCCCCCAGCGAACTACAAAGGCAAAAATAAACGCAAGGGCCGACCAACTGATGGGTCTTCGACCAAAGCATCAGGCAAGCGACGTCGGCCCTCGAAGGGCTAGGGTGGTAGGACATGTCGAGCGGAGCGAGGCGTACCAGGAATAGGGGAGCAGGCGGATACCAGCCGCTTGCGTCCCCCTTCCGCCCTCCACCTTCCCACCATATTCAAGGTAGTCCGCTGCGCCCCTGCAAATGACACTTGCTGCTCAGGGCATGTACTTCGCATTGACTGTTGTATCGGGTGGCCCGTAGTCGAACACGCGGTACTTTTTGGTGATCTTGGCGCCACTCTTCACTAGCGTGCGATAGCTCAAGTGATTGCTCTCCAGCACCCAAGAAAACTCCGCTTCCTGCAGGCCCCAAGCGAGAGCGTCGGGTACTAATCGCGCTACCAGCGCGATACCCACGCCCCAACTTTGGTACTCTGGCAGCACATTGGTGCTAATGAGACGCACTTTCTTTAAACCCTTGCGGTTGCGTAACAATTTCAAGAACCCAAACGGAAAGAGCTTACCGTCTATTTCCTTGATGCGTGGGTTGTAGTCCAGCAATCCAAACATCGTGCCGACTGGCTTGCCATCAACTTCGGCAACGGTGGTGAGTTCGGGAATGATCATTTGCTTCATGCCGGCAGCTTGCTTGGCAACCTCGGCATCGGACATGGGCACGAAGCCCCAAGTCGAAACGAGCGACTTGTTGTAGATATCAAGAAAGGTTTCAATCTCGTACTTGAAGTTCTTCACATCCATGCGGCGGAGCTTTAAGTCGAACCGTTCGACTACGGTTTGGCTCAGCGAGTTGAATTTCTGGGTTATTTCCTCAAGCATATCCACATGGCCCCAGAAGGCAGCCAAGTCTTGCGACTTACGGAAGCCGTACTCCTCGAACAGTCGTTGATAGTAGGGCTTGTTGTAGGTCATCATGAACCAAGGCGGATCGTCAAAACCTTCGATCAGCAAACCGACTTCGTAATTTAGCGAAGGATTGATCGGTCCTCGAAGCTGATCGATGCCTTTCGTGCCGAGCCACTCGCGCGCGGCATCAAAGAGTTTGCCTGCCGCTTCTTGATTGTCGATGCACTCGAAAAAACCAAGGAAGCCTCGCTTCTCGTCGTATCGATCATTGTGGGCGTGGTTCACGATCGCGGCTACGCGACCACATGGCACACCATCCTTAAGAGCCATGAAGTGCCGCACTTCGGCAGTGTTGTAGAAAGGATGCTTGTGGAAGTTCAGTAATTCCTTTTGAACCAGGCGAATCGGCGGGATCCAGTTGGGATCGTCGGCGTACAAGTCCCAGGGAAGGTTGAAGAAACGTTTACGATCGCGTCGCGAGTCGACGGGGATAACTTCGATTTGGGACATGAACCGCTGTTTCTTCGCGTCGTACTTAGTGGCCGGGCGTAACTCGTACTGGGTATAGTTACTGTAATCGGCCTGCGCGGCATGAGGCAAGTGTCAGGCTTGAGTTTCCAGTCAAGCAGCCTTCTAGCTCGCGAACTTCGCCTCGTGTGACCAGTTTCTGCTACTCCGAGACTTGACGCGAGATAAGGTGCATTTCATGCTTGTGGAGTAGGTCTGTAGATAACGGAGCTGAAAGCTTGGCTCGTCGACTCGGAAGACATCAGGGCTTGTTCATGCCACGCTGCTTAATCACCGGTGCCACGGGATTTGTCGGGTCAAATCTCGCCAAGCATGTTGGCCAGCTCGGCTGGGACATGCGGTGCTTAGTACGCCCCTCTTCCGATACATCGCGGCTCGACAATAAAGCAGTGACACTGGTAACTGCTTCACTAGAAACAGGCGAAGGGTTGCAAGCTGCGGTCGAGAATGTGGACTACGTATTCCATGTCGCTGGCCGCACGACAGCGCTTCAGCCTGCGGAGTTCGATGCGACCAATGTTGCCGGCGCGAAGCACTTGGCTGAAGCTTGTGCGCAGCAAACCTCGCCACCAACACTGGTCATGGTGAGCTCGCTCGCAGCCGGCGGACCGGGCACCTTTGAACAGCCGCGCCGCGAAGGGGACCTCGATCAACCCGTCTCTGACTACGGGCGGAGCAAGCTCTCGGGAGAAAAAGCAGCTTCGAAGTTCGCGGAAGACGTGCCGCTGTCGATCATTCGTCCGCCGATCATCTTTGGTCCGGGTGATCATGCGGGGCTGAGCCTCTACAAGACAATTAGCACAATGCGGATTCACCTAAGGCCCGGCTTTCGTAAATTCCCAGTGTCGCTAGTCCACGTGAACGACCTATGTCAAGCAATGACCACCATCGCTCAGCGAGGTGAACGGGTGCAAGCCAGTGACAACAGCGGAAGAGCAGCGGGCACTTACTACGTTGCTGCGGAGCGGGCGCTTCCCTATGCTGAACTCGGCAGAGTTGCCGGAGCCGCGGCCGGCTGGGCGACCCTCGCGCTGCCATTCCCCCCCGCAGGTTTTTGGATCGCCGGGGCGATTGGGGAACTCTTTGGCCACGCACGCCGCCGAGCTTGCCTGTTGAATTTCGACAAGATTCGCGAGGCGCTCTCGGTGGGCTGGGTATGCAGCGACGAGAAAATTCGTCAGCAGCTGGGTTACCAGCCAGCGGCAACTCTCGAAGAGCGATTCTCAGAGACGGTTGCCTGGTATCGCCAGCAAGGTTGGCTCTAGCCGTTCGCAGTGAGTGGCTTTCGCGATAGACTAAGCCTCTCTTGTTTCTCATATCTATAGCCACAGTGACTTGATCATATGGTTCATCAGCCCTCCTACGAGCCCTCGGACTTAGCCATCCAAACGCTTGGGCCTCGGGAGTTTCTTTCGCCCCTGCCCATGTCTACCAAGCAAGGCGACGGCATCGGAAGTTTCACGCCTGATGAGTTGCGAGTGCTCTACGAACACCGTTTTCTAGAAGGTGAGCCGCTCAATTCACTGGCATTTGAACTGGCCGGCGCCCGGCAGAAGCTATTCTTTGATCCGCAAAAAGTAAAAGCGGCCATCGTTACGTGCGGCGGGCTTTGCCCGGGTTTGAATAACGTGATTCGCACGATCGTATTCGAGTTACTCTACAACTACGGCGCGAAGGAAGTCCTTGGAATTCGTTTTGGGTATCGAGGGTTGAATCCTGAGGTAGCTCATCCACCGATTTCTCTCACATGCGACACGGTCGATGCGATCCATCATCAAGGGGGCACCATCCTAGGTACTTCGCGCGGGCACCAAGACGTGAAGCTCACGGTCAATTTCCTTGAGAGCGAGGGAATCAACATGCTGTTCTGCATTGGGGGCGACGGCACCCAGCGCGGCGCACATGCAATGGCAGAAGAGATCAAAAAGCGAGGCTTGCCCATTGCAATCGTAAATGTGCCCAAGACGATCGACAACGACATCAAATTCTGTCACCGCACTTTCGGCTTCTATACGGCTGTGGCCGAAGCGGAACAAGTGATCGACCGGGCACACGTTGAAGCCAAGTCCGTGTTCAATGGCGTGGGGCTTGTGAAGTTGATGGGGCGCGAGGCGGGCTTCATAGCCGCTGCTGCTACGGTTGCGAGTGGTGAGGCAAACTTTTGTATCGTTCCTGAAGTACCCGTCGATTTGAAAGTATTTCTCAACAAGCTCAAAAAGCGGCTAGCTGCACGAGAACATGCCGTGGTAGTGCTCGCCGAGGGAACCGGGCAACACTGGCTAGAGGGCTCCGACCAGTGCGACGCTTCCGGGAATCGCAAACTGGGGGATTCAGGCTCTTTCTTGAGGCAGCAAATCAACGAGTTCTTCGCCAAGGAAGATATGCCCGTAAGTGTGAAGTATTTCGATCCCAGTTACTACATCCGCAGCTTGGCAGCCACAGCCGTCGATAGCCTGCTGTGCGAGCGATTTGCCCGCGCCGCAGTCCACGCCGCGATGGCAGGAAAGACCGACATGTTCATCGGCTTGTGGCACGATCAGCTGGTTCATGTGCCGCTGGAGCTAAGCACCGGCATGACGAAACGACTCTCGCCGGAGGGAGAACTTTGGATTAGCGTGCAAGCGCTCACTGGGCAGGAAAAGTGGTAGCGAAGTAAACTACTCAAAAAAGTCCAGATCATCGAATAGGTTATTTTCGCCCTGATCGGCTTCGTCGGCCCGCTCTTCTGCAGGCGTTTCTTCGGCGGGCCCTGCTTCTAGGGCTTCATCGAATGCGTTGCCTTCGCCTGCTTCGACTGGAGTTTCCTCGCCAAACGGGTTCACGTCGGAATCGTCTTCTTTCTTCAGTTTCGCTTTCGCCATCGAGCGATGACGCAAGGGTTTATCGGCCCCGATTTCATGAAGGCACTGCACAAGACCGTGACGATTCACTAAGTAGATGCGATCGGTCTGCTCGTTCACCAGCGGGTAGATGCCCTCAGCTGTGTTCAGAGTTCCCAGGATCGATCCCGTTTCCGTATCGAGTATCTGCAGACTGCCGCGGGAGTCGGCCGCATAGACGCGACTCTTGCCTTGGGCGACAAAAATATTAGACCCCGCAATGTCCCATAGCTCGCGGCCAGACTTCGTATCAACGGCGTGAATTGCCGGTTCAGAAGAGGAAACGTAAACGCGTTTACCAACGACAGCTGGTGCCGTTTCAACGGGATAGCCGGTCGCGAATCGCCAGTTTTCGTTCCCGGTCAAACCATCAATGGAATACAAGTAACCATCTAAGGAGGCGATGTACAGGTTGCCATCCATCTCGGCCGGTGGAGCGACGATCTCGTCGTTGGTTTCCAGACGGTAGAGCAATCCAAGCTTGGTCGCACTGCTCACATACAACAAGCCGGCGCTTGTAGGCCAACTGACTACTTCGCCGGTAGTGACAGGCCGCAAGTAAGCTCGACCGCGAGAGTTGTAGTACCATGGCCGAGCGTCAGGATCGTTCAGATCATAGCCTTCCACACGACCAGTGAGCATGACCACAAAGGCGTAATCTTCAGTAATCGCTGGGCCAGCTCCCGGGGCACTTCCCAGGTCGCGCGACCACATCAAACGTCCGTCATCGCGATTCAGCAAATAGAGCTTCGCCCCACTGACGATTGCCACGAAACGGGAATTGGCTCCCGGCCCAAACGCACGGTAGCCTTGCTTGCCGACTTGACGTACCCAAAGCCGAGCCCCTGTGTTTGCGTCGAGCGCGAACGCTGTGCCTGAATCCGTGACGCCAAATAGGCAGTCGTCGTGCAAAGTCCAAGCGGTGACTTCGCTACGTGCGGGGTCAGTGCCAATCTGGGCAAACCAAGCTCGCTCCAATCCTACTTGCGAAGCTGCCGGTCGAGGTATGAGCGGGCCTGCGTAGACGTATTGTGTGCTCGCTGACAAGCAGGCAAGAGTCACCAGCGACATCAGGGTTCTGCTAAGAATCTCGCGGGAAATTGGTGAAAGTTGAGAAGATGGCATAGCAGCACCTGAGCGCTCGAATGTTCTGGCAAAAAACGTTGTTACGAAGAAGTCCGCCGGATTAGCCAAGCTTGGGTGGCCAACCGCCGTTGGGCACTTCCCGACGTATCTTTATTGTAGTCAGAGGTCTGTCAAACTGCAAAAAAACAACGAGCAAATCGCTGACAGCAAGCGTCTGCCTGCCTCAGAAGGACGTCAGTGATGAGCTCACGCTGCACGCGCCGACCCAGCTTAACAGCCGCTGCCAAATCCTGCCTCGACCGCTATAGTAGCGGTGAGCAGCCACTCCATTCGATAGAAGCCGTACAATAGACGTAGTCTCAATGCTCTTATTTATCCCCAATCAACGCTTGATCCCGCTCCTGCTCATCTCTCTCGTGACGATTGCAGGCTGCGGATTTAGTATTGAGCGAGTTAAGCCGGCAGTCACGGTTACACGCGACATAACTCATTACGAGTCTCCCGAGGATTGCTATGAAGCGATGACGGCTGCGGCAAGTCGGCACGATTTCGAGGCAGCGCTCGATTGCATGACTATAGAAACTCAGCAGCAACTCGGCGGTTTCTTGCTCTACCAGGCACGCCTCAGTCGATTTCTGGCAGACAACGCGATGTTTCGAGGCGACGCACGCGCTGCCGACATGCGAAAGGCAATTGAGGGTGTCGATGAGGTATTCGCTGCCCACAACATTGACGACCGAACTCTCAAATACCTTCCACCCTTTACTGAGCAGACGCTTACTGATGGCGAAGCGATGAGAAAGCTCGGAAAGCAAATCAAGGAACTTCATGGATTTACTTCGTCCATGCTGACCTTGATAGCGAAACTAAACCCAGGTGCAGCACCTTTGAGCGTGCTGGACGGCGAGTTAACGATGGACGCGATTGATGAAGACGCCCCGGAGGTTGCCACTGGAGTGATCGTTGCCGAAGCTAAGAGCGAGCCCGTAGAGTTTCGGCGTGTGGAGGGTGGCTGGCAAATTGTTTTAGAGGTGGGCAATATGACTTCGAAACGAGCGCTCAGCAAGCCTAGCACTTCGCCCAAGTCGACTTCACCGAGAGGGCGACCCTAGTCTCGGTCTGGGTTTTCAGAGCTTAGATCCCCACGGTTGGGTAGTACTGGGCGGGAACTCCAAAGCCGCGGGCGGTTAGCTTGCCAGTCGCATACCAAGGTCGAGTAGCGTAATGAGGTCGATCGCGTTGTGTAGAAGAATGGCGTCCATCTCTCGCTCGAAACCCGTTCGCACAAACTGCTCGTACGCCGCGGGAATTTGGCTGCCAGGGATGTCTCCCGTGCGTGTACGGCCACAGATGTGGCGCTCCAGCGTCTGCAGTTTGCAATTTGCAAACTGTCCGCGCCAACGGCGACGGGCAATGTGCAGATAATCGATGTGCACGGGTTGCGGCAGACGTTTGCCGCCAAACAAACGGTGCCGTGTTGTGCGGTCGGTGACCATCGGCCAGTCGAAGCTCTTACCGTTGAAGGTCGCCAGTATCGTGTCCGGTTTAACGCGATCCCAGAGGCTCGTCAGCACAGCCGCCTCTTCCCCGTAGTCGCGAGCGAGCAGTAATTCCACGGTGAGTGTTTCTTCCACTTCGCGCAGGAGCCCCACAAGAAACAGCGCACTACCAGAGAGTCCGCAGGTTTCCAAATCGAGCAACAGCTGCTTGCCCGGGAAGCCTGCGGCAAAGGCATCCTCGCTCCCAGTGCTAGCCAAGTGCGCAGCACGCTGGCGAACCAATCGCTCGCCCCCCGGCCAAAGCACCTCCAACGGCAAGCGAATCAACAAGTGTTCGCCACAATGGTTGGAGACAACGTCGCCCTGCCTCACCAGCCCAGGAATCGCCGGCACCGCCCCAGGTCGCAACGCCGGCTTCGGCTTTGCCGACCGCACCACTTGCGGTTTTGCCGCTACCACGCTTGATTCCGGCAAGACCTCGCGGTTGAGCGATTCCAAACGTAGGCGGAGTGAATCTCCCGGCATAGTGCTACCTGCCGCCAAGCTGTCGAAGTTGCTCGACGCTTGAGAGTTCGCGCTCCAACCAGCTTGTGATGCGCCCGAGAAAAGGAAAGTAGAGTGCCACGCCGATTAACAAAGCAGCGACCACCAGCAGATTGCTCACCTTGCCTTCAGCGGTGTAAGCAAAAGTGTTCATGAAGGTGCCACCCTCTAGCAGAGCCGCTCCGACGATTGTCTTCGCCTGAAAGGCACCAAGCAGCGGCCCCACATCGCCGGTCTCCTTAGAGATAGCCTTGCTTGCTTGCGGTGGCTTCCAAGTGCCATCCACGATAGCTCTGCGCTGTTGGGCAAACATGACTCTAGGTGCAATTAGTGAGGCCACACTCACGATGAGAGCGAAACCTAGACCAATCAATGACATAGATGAGCTTTCAGCATCGACCAATTCCGAATCGTGTGTCGCGATCGCGTAGGCCGTATAGGCAAGCGGCCCGGCAATTAGCGAACCGATGATAATTTGTAGAGTGCGCGTCGCCTTGGTCGCGTAATCTTGCTGTTCTTGATTTAGCATAAGCTCGATTATTCTAAAAACACGGACTAGAAGTTCTTGAAGAGGAAGCAGCAAAGAGGACAGTGGATGGTTTCAAGTGAATCTCAATTCTCTTTGTTGCCTCCTGTCCTCACTGCTTTAGCCGACCACTACTTCCGATACTCCTACTGATGACACTTCAACCAAGGTCGGCTCGAAAAGCAATTCCAATAGCTTGAGGGTCGCCTGTTTGTTGGGCATCGGATGGCCGCGGCGCAAGTCGGGGTCGCTATGCACGCCCCCGCTGGCCTCGGCCAGTCCTACGCAACTGGGACAGCCTTCCTCGCAAGGGCACTCGTCGACTAACTGTTGGCACAGTTCGAGCAAATTGCCGATTTGTCGCCGGCCCTGTTCGCAGTAGCCTAGCCCGCCGGGATACCGATCGTAGAGAATCATCGTAGGGCGGCCTAAGTTTTGACTATCGACTACGCCACCCAAATCGCGGCTGTCGCACATGGCGATCATTGGGAGTGTCACCACCGCAAGGTTCCTCAAACCGACGAGCCCTTCGCTCGCTTTCAATCCGGCAGCCTTCATAGCGATGCGAATGTCCTCGTTGGGAGCCAGCCACAATGCCGTGGTCGAAAGCTGCTGGGCCGGAATGTCCACCGGGCCCATGCCGATGTTTTCTTTCGTGCCGAACTTAATTTTCTTGAATGCGACGGTTTGCCAACTGACATCGACGTCGCCATAGCCGAGGGTGGCATGAGTTGATAAGTCAGACGGGGCCGGGGCGCCCCGGCTCGCTTGAGAGGGTTCTCTATCGTCGTTGAGCTTTCGCTCTTCAGTGATCAGCACGTTACTTTCCACGACGGCTTGTGTGTAGTAGTCCGTTTCGCGACGTTCCACGTACGCCAGTTTGCCGTTGAGATCGAGCTCGCGCACCAAGTGCGTTTGCCCGTTGTGAAGATAGATCGCCTCGGGATAAACAAGATCAGGAGCACTAATTGAATCGACGTTCGCGAGCACTACGTGACCAGTTGTCGCTGAGCCGGTCCGCGGCTTGGACTTCGTGCGATGTGCTTGCATGCCTGCTTCGTGTCGGCCCAGATTGTCGAGCGTGGGGCCTAGGGGCTTTTTCCAGTCGGGGCCGTTCACCAGCACGATGCTTACCGTGTTGTCGCTCATATTGCGCAAGGAAACCGCTACCGACGGGTTCGATCCGCCAGGGTGATAGAACTGCCCGCGCACCTCAGCCAGGTGTTCTTCTTCGCAGAGCACGTCAACGATGGGTTCAGACAACGGACCAAAAGTAGCGAAGTCTTCCTCTGTAAGTGGCAACTCAAACGCGGCGCACGGTAAGTGCTTGGCCAGTACGTAAGGATTGTTCGCATCAACAACGGCATGCTCGGGCGATTGGGCGAAGAAATACTCGGGGTGTCGCAATAAGTACTGATCGACCGGATCGTTTCCAGCGAGCAGCACGGCCAGACTTTCCTCAGTCGTGCGCCCGCTGCGTCCCGCTTGCTGCCAGCAACTGGCGATCGTGCCTGGGTAATTCACCATCAGAGCCACATCGAGCGAGCCAATGTCGATGCCCAACTCTAAAGCGTTGGTTGTGGCCACGCCGCGCAGCTTGCCAGAGAACAGGTCTTCCTCAATTTGCCGGCGCTCATTCGGCAAATAGCCGCCACGATAGGCGCGGACCTTATCCACATGGGGCGAGCGCTGCTCAGCGAGTTGCTCCGTCGTGTAGCGATGCACTAACTCAGCCGCTTGTCGAGTACGCGTGAACGCTAGTGCCTGCCCACCAGCCTGCAACGCTTCAACCATCCAAGTAACCGCATCATCGGCCGCGCTGCGACGTGCGAGGGAATCTGCGCTTCCTTGTTTGGTAGCCAACGGCACGGGGTTCCACATGGCAAAGTACTTTCGTCCGCGTGGCGAGCCATCGTCGTCGATCACTTTCAATTCGCGATCAAGTAGCTTGCCGACGAGCTGACCCGGATTGGCGATCGTTGCACTGGTGGAGAGGAATGTGGGGTTGCTGCCATAGTGTTTGCAGATGCGTTTGAGCCGGCGCAGCACGGCCGATACATGGGCACCAAGGATTCCACGATACGTGTGTACTTCGTCGATCACGACGAATTTGAGCGAAGTGAAGAACTCCGCCCACTTCGGATGGTAAGGCAAAATGGCCGCGTGCAACATGTCTGGATTGGAAAGGACGAGAGTCGCTTCGTTGCGAATGCGTTTCCGTTGGGCAGTGGGTGTATCGCCATCAAACACACCAGGGTGCACCGCCTTAGCAAGTTCTTCATCATCGGCAACCAATTCCAGCACGCCCTTGAGCTGATCCTGCGCGAGGGCCTTCGTGGGATACAAACAAAGTGCGCGAGCCGGGGCGTCCCCGCCCCTGGTTGATTTACTGAGCAGCGATTCAAAAATCGGCAACTGATAACAAAGCGTCTTGCCGCTAGCCGTACCCGTGACGGTGACCCAATCTTGTCCACTTCGAGCAGCTTCCAGCGCAGCCGTTTGGTGCAAATAGAGCTCGGTGATTCCGCGGCTCTTGATCACTCGTTGCAGAGCTGCCGGCAATGGCACTGACGGGGCGCTGAATCGTCCCGGCCGTTCGGGTAGTACCTCTAAATGCTCCAGCTGCCCGGCGTAGTCACGCCGCGATTGCATCCGGTCGATCAGTGCTGGCACATCCATTGCAATTCCCTCCTTGGGTTCTACGCTACCAATCGCACACCAACTGAACGCCTGACTGGTAGTCAACAGGTGTTTAGTATAGAGGTCGGCAGGCGGGAGGGGCAAGATGAGTCGCACACTCGACTGCAGCGTATATAATGCAGAACGGGCTAAGTACTAGCGGAGAGAAAGCGATGTTAAGTCTCCCCCCTGATAATCAAGCCTATATCAATCAATTGGTTGAGACGGGAGTCTACACCACCACTGACAACGTCCTGGACGAGGCGGTTGCCCTACTGCGCGAGCGTGATTCCATTCGCGAGAAGGTCTTAGCGGGACAAGCCCAAGCAGACGCTGGTCAGTTGATACCTGGTGAGGAAGTGTTCGCTCGTTTGGAAGCGAGGGCACGAGAGATTGAGAAGCTAGCGGCCCAATGAAAGCCTATTTTCGCCGTTAGCAAACGAAGATCTCGATGGAATATTTAATCACATTGCCCTGGAACGGCCAGAGACGGCCTTGAAAATGGTCCGTGAAATTCGTCGGCGTTGCCAATTGATCGCTAGCTATCCCGAAATTGGTGAGCGTTGTCGCTGGATATCAGAAGACCATCGTCGTTCAGTCGTGAGGCGCTGGGTGATCTACTATCGTGTCACCCCTGATCGCTAGGAGATTGATCGGGTGCTAGATGGTTCTCGCGACGCGAATCGAATACTCTTTTAGTGAAGTGCCAAAGGGGCGGAGCACTACTTTTCATGCAACACCCTAGACGCAATCTCTTCCTGCTAGCGATCA
This sequence comes from Adhaeretor mobilis, assembly GCF_007741515.1. Lineage (GTDB taxonomy): Bacteria > Planctomycetota > Planctomycetia > Pirellulales > Lacipirellulaceae > Adhaeretor > Adhaeretor mobilis. The sequence goes on along the minus strand of NZ_CP036263.1, from coordinate 732,098 downwards.
TCGCGCTGCTGCTGGTCGGCGGCTACCTGTTCTACACCAACAATCGCTTCGTTCCTCCGGCGGTTCCCAATCCCAATGGGTACGAAGTTCTGCTGGAAGCAGCGAAGCAGTTACATCCGCGCACGGGTTGGTACTACGAGTCAACCGACGAAGAACGGGCAACGATCATTGCCACCAATAAGCCTGTCTTGGAACTGGCTCGGCGAGGACTCGAGATGGATTCGGTAGTGCCAATCAACTGGACGGCACCGGACATGCAAGGGCATCTCGACCAACTTTCGGGAATACGAGAACTGGCACGGGCCTTTTCAGCAGCTCGCTATGCAGCGCAGGCCGCTGGGAATCGATCCGTTGCCGTCCAGAACGGCGCGGATATGCTCCGGCTAGCCAACCATTCCTATCAAGGAGGGTTGCTCGTCGATTTGCTAGTGGGATTTGCTATACAAAACATGGGTTTGGACTCACTTGCCAAGATTGTTGACGAGATGGATCGCGATTCGTGCGAAGAATTACTGCGTGAGATCGAGCAGCTGGATTTTGAACCTGGTGTTATCGAGAAGGCGATGACTGTTGATGCTCAACGAGCCAAAATAGAAATGGGGGCTGCAACTTACTTTCTCGCCGCTTGGCAGTCGTCAGCGATCACGGCTGCCTCGGTAAAGTCAACCAAGGTGGCTTTCGACCGAGTACGCAGCCTTCACAAGCAATTGCAACTTCGCATTGCGCTTCGGCTCTTCCTGCTCGACAATCAGCGACTGCCGGAAGTGCTGGCTGAGCTGGAACCCGAGTACATGCAGAACGGCCTCGACGATTTGCTCTCAGATAAACCTTTTGTCTATCGCCCCGCTGACGAGTCGTATGAGTTGTACAGTGTCGGCCCAAACGGCAACGACGATGGCGGGCCAAACGACGACGAAACGAAATCCGACGATGTGAGGCTGGATACCGAAGAGTTCAAGCTAGAGGCATCTGATGCAAAGAATACTGAACTTCGATTCCCCCAATAGCCGCGGGCCAACGGCCCGCCGGTGTCCATGAGCACGCTTTACTGCAGAGCAATTTCCCGGCGAGCCGTTGGCTCGCGGCTATTTTTAGAGTTCGAGAAGCTCACGCCTGCCCAGCACGGATGCCCATGAGAATCGCGCCGCGCCAGCCTTGGTCGGTGCTCACGCTCCATACGATTTCACAATTGCCCGGTTTGCTTTCGAAGCTGCGCTGGGCGTTGGTCTGAGCGTAGGACTTCTTCACCACGTCGAGGAACCACGCTTGAGCATCGCCGGAGATTTCGGTCATGCCGCCGCCAATGATCAACAAATCGGGGTGCAGGGCCGGAGCAAGGCTGGCGAATAGCGCCCCGATCATGATGGCCCAATCCTCTAGCAACCAGCGGCAGAACTCATCTTTGTGAGCATCGGCGAAGGTGCGTACCTCGTAGGCGGCTCGCTTGGGGGCCACTTCGTACAGCTCCCGTAGCTTGGCGACCGTCTCCGGGTTGAATTCTCGCCCCTCAGCTTCGAGTTCCGCTTTGATCAAATCCACACCCGCATCGCTAAGCGCCCAGGTCACACGACGAATAAGCCCCGTGAGCGAAGCCCGTGTTTCCACGCATTTCTGACCACCGCAACCGCACGGCGGATTTGGATCGGCTGAGAAGCGATTCTCGTAGCCTGAAGGCACGGCAATTTTCATGTGCCCCAGTTCGCCCGCTTGGCCAATGCCATAGAACACACTGCCGTTCACAATCACGCAGCCGCCCATGCCGGTGCCGGTGGTGATGAACAGGCACGTGCGAGAGTCGGTCTTCAAACCAAATCGCGTGAAGTCGTCGTCCTGTCCGGCGGCGTTGGCATCGTTGCAAGCGAACGTAGGTATTGTGCAGCCTGCTTCGGCCTCAACAGCCGTGGCAAGCAACTCACCAAACGGCACTTCCCAAAGATGCTTCGTATCCGGCGTACCGAGGTTGGTGACTTCCAGGATTACCCCATCGGGAGAGCAGGGGCACGGTACGGTCACGGCAATCGTGGCTACCTGAGCCCACTTGGCTCCCAACTCTTCGAGCACCGCGCCGATGCCCGTGATGATTTGGCTGATCGTTTTCTGTGGCCCTTGCTGTGAAAGACTCGGAAGCTTCACAAGGTCGGGTAGCAGGATCAGCTCGGCATCCAAGTCGGTCGCCCCAAACTTGATATCGCTACCCCCCATATCCACGCCAATGCGGAGAGAAACTTCACGCCCAGCGATGCTTACGTGCTTGAGGCTATCGAGAGACAAGGGAGAACCTCGTGGGTGGGGATTGTGTCTGCGTGGAGAGTCAGGAACTGCCGACGGGAAGCTTAGTTTAGAGGGTCACTTAGCCACTCGCCAGTGAGTTGCGGGCGCCGGCAAGCGGAGAAATCACAATCGCCTATGAGGAGGAGTAGGTCGTTGAGGTGGTGGTTGGTATAATGCGGTTGGAGAATATGAATTCTATGACTACGACCATTCTTACGAAAACCGACGATTCATTTAGCGTTAATCTGCCTGCAGCCGCGGTCCAGGGTTTGAGGTTGCAAAGCGGCGACCAGCTCGAAATAGTCGCAATTGATGCAGGGATTGAGCTGCGCCGCATTCAATCTGAACTAGAGCGTCAGATGGCTCTTGGCAATATGGTTATGGCTGAGAATGAGGTTGCGCTGCGAAAGCTAGCCGAGTAATTCAAGATGGAACTGACTTGGATTCGCCGCTCGGCTCCGCGACCGACTCACAAAAGCCAATAGCTGACAGCCAACGGCCAACAGCCTTCCTATGCCCGAACACATCACCAGCCGCCAAAACCCGCGCGTCAAGGAAGCCGTCAAGCTGAAACAGCGGCGGCAGCGCGAACGTCAGGGGCGATTCTTCATCGATGGCGTGCGCGAGATCGATCGCGCACTCAATGCCGGCTTGGGAATCGTCGAAGCGTTTGTTTGCGAGTCACTTTGCAGCGCCGAAGAGGCTCAAGCTGTCGCTAAGCGACTAGAGAAACAGGCGAAAGAGTTTCTCACGGTCACTCCAGACGTATTCGAGAAACTTTGTTTCGGTGAACGCACCGACGGCGTGCTCGCTGTGGCCGCAACGCCCCATCACACCCTGGACGACATTGAACTACCCGAGCGGCCGCTGGTTGCGGTGCTTGAAGGATTGGAAAAGCCAGGCAACATTGGCGCGGCGTTGCGTAGTGCCGACGGTGCGGGGCTCGATGCCGTGATCGTGGCCAACCCGGGTACCGATCTTTTTAATCCCAATACCGTGCGTGCGAGCCTGGGGACTGTATTCGGCGGAAACATCGCCGCGGCCACGAGTGAAGAAACGATCGAGTGGTTGCGAGGGATAGAACTGCCCACTTATGCCGCGCGGCCGGAAGCAAACCACCGCTACGACGGCGTCATCTACAACCAGGGAGCCGCCCTGGTGCTTGGCAGCGAAGCCCACGGGCTAAGTGACGTGTGGTACGGCGCGGGCGTCACGGCCATCGGCCTGCCGATGCATGGGATTGCTGATAGCTTGAATGTGTCGGCCACGGCAGCGGTGCTGTTTTACGAAGCGCGCCGGCAGTGGGATGCTGAGTAGATCAGTGGTAAGTCTGGAGTGCCAGCCCGGGACGTTGGGCAAGCATGGTCTGAAGTGCCAACACGAACCCAACTCAGCCAGGATGGCCGAGCTACTTAGCTTGGGCCTGCCGGGCCGCGGTCAGGGTGTTCACCAGCAACATGACTCTGGTAAGCGGTCCCACGCCGCCGGGCACCGGGGTCAGTTGGCTGGCAATTTCTTTGACCGCGTCGAAGTCGACGTCGCCCACTAAACCGTCATCGGTGCGGTTCACGCCCACGTCGATCACCACTGCGCCGGGCTTGACCATATCCGCGGTTACGAAGTTCGCCTTGCCGATCGCCACGATCAGAATGTCTGCCTCGCGCGTCACCGCAGGTAAGTCTTTCGTGCGAGAGTGGCAGATTGTCACCGTGGCATCGCCGCCGGGACCGCGGAGGCCCATCATCACCGAGAGCGGCTTGCCGACGATTTCGCTGCGACCTACGACCACCACATTCTTTCCAGAAGTCTCAATGCCTTCGCGAATCAAGAGCTGTTGCACGCCGCTAGGCGTACAGGGCAGAAAACGCGGGCGCCCTTGCACCATGAGGCCCACATTGGTGGGGTGAAACGAATCGACGTCTTTGTCAGGCGAAACGGCATCGAGAATCGCCTGTTCGTTGATCTGTCCTGGCAAGGGGAGCTGCACAAGAATGCCGTGGATGGAAGCATTAGTATTCAGTTCGCCTATAAGCTTGAGCAGCTCGTCCTGCGTAGTGGTTTCAGGCAGGCGATGCATCACGCTATGGATGCCCACCTGTTCGCAATCGCGGCGTTTCATGCGCACGTAGACTTCGCTGGCGGGGTCTTCGCCTACAAGGACCGCGGCCAATGAAGGAACGACTTCGTGCTGTTGGATGAACTCGACGACCTCGACGGCAAGTTCTTCACGGATGGTTTTGGCAAGGGCTTTGCCGTCGAGAATATTGGCAGGCATGGCTAATAGGGTTCAAGTAGGCCGTAACAAGCTTGGCGCAGTTACGGCGTGGATCACGGGTTCAGCGTCGCTGCCGTAACTGCGCCAAGCTTGTTACGGCCTACCAATCAACTATTCAACCAATCGAGTGAGAGTGCGGCGTCAAGCCAGATGAAAACGTGTAGTGCCAAGCAGGCATAGATCGCGGCAACCACGTCGTCGGCAACAATGCCCCAGCCGCCGGGAAGCTGTTCGGCTTTTTTACACGGGGGTGGCTTGGTGATATCGAAGAGCCGGAAAAGTAGCCAGCCGGTGAGTAGTAACTTCCAGTCGAGTGGACCTACGCCAAAGTAGGCGATAGGCAAGATCGCGAATTCGTCGATCACGATTGCCTGCGGGTCCTTCGATCCCCCTAGAACTCCAGCCGCACGACTGGCAATGACTACCGCAACCAGGATGAGTGCCGCAATGGTAGCCAGCTGCGAAATCGGCTGCTGCAACGTTCCCAGTAAGATGGCCAGTGGAAGGCCCCACAAACTGCCTAATGTTCCGGGGGCTGGCGCAAACAACCCGACGCCTATGCCAGTGGCTATCCACAGGGCAAATCGATCGTAGAACCTTGCTGAGACGGTTTGTGTCATGGGCAGCATCGTACCGGGGCGAACAATTAACGGAAAGGAGCCCCCCGTCTGAAGGACAAGGTTGGTCTAGCCCTACGGATCGAGCCGTAAGGTTCTATCCCTTTGGAAGTAGCCCTGATGAAGTCCCAGAGCCCCACGCACAGCTCCGGGGGGCCAGATTTTCGACTGTTGGGGGTTGCTTCATCCATAACTGCTCGTCGCTTCGATATGGTCGTCTGGCCCTTGGCGAGCTATGATAGTCGTTCACTGTAAAAATATCCCTATTGGGCAATTCGGGTCGATACGGCTCCGCCAATCAAGAGAAATAAGATGTCTGACGTACTCAAATCGCTCCAAGCCAAGTCGAAATCCGCTGACACCAACGGGAAAGAAGCCAAGCCCAGCGCTGTCGAGGGGTTCAAGACGGAGAGCAATTTCCTGCTGGGTCCCATCCCTGAGGAATTGGTCGATGGAACCGACAAATTCGGCAAGGCGAGCATCCAGCTGCTCAAGCACCACGGCACCTACCAGCAGGACAATCGCGACGAACGCGGCAAAAACGGCAAGAAGTACAGCTTCATGGTGCGTACCGCCATTCCAGGTGGCAAGCTAAACAGCGATCAACTCATGGCGGAACTTGATCTGTGCGACGAGGTGGGCGACAGCACAGTGCGTATTACGACTCGACAAGGCTTGCAACTGCATGGTGTACCCAAGGGCGACTTAAAAAAGGTCATTGCGAAGATCAACGAGGTACAACTCACCACGATCGCTGCTTGTGGCGATGTCGAACGCAACGTCATGTGCTCGCCAGCCCCCTACAAGGGCGACCCTGTTTACGACCAAATGCAGGAAATGGCCGACCGTTTGGCAAGCCACCTGCGGCCCCGCACTCCCGCGTATTACGAGCTGTGGCTAAAAGATGAAAGCAGCGGTGAGAAATCTCTCGTCGGTGGTGGACTAGACGGGGACGATGTGATCGAGCCCCTCTACGGCCCGACGTATCTACCGCGCAAATTCAAAACAGCCATTGGGCTGCCCGGCGATAACAGTGCGGATATCTACTCCAACGATCTGGGCCTCATGGCCATCGCAGAAGATTGGCACATCATCGGTTACAACGTGCTCGTGGGCGGCAGCTTCGGCACCACGCCCAGCGCCGCCAAAACCTTCCCTGCGATCGCTATGCCGATGTGTTTCATTTCGCCCACACAGGTGCTTGACGTAGCCACGGCTATCATCAAAGTTCAACGTGACTTCGGCAATCGAAGCGATCGGAAGGTTGCTCGCATGAAGTACTTGATCCGCAATTGGGGTTTAGAACGCTTTAAAGAGAAGGTGGAGGAGTACTACGGTGCCGAACTTCATCCGCCTCGGCCCATCCACATCAATGGTCACAACGACGGCATGGGCTGGCATGCCCAAGGAGATGGAAAGTTCTTCTACGGCTTGAATGTCGAGAACGGCCGCATCAAAGACGAGGGTTCTTACAAGCTGAAAACAGCCCTGCGTGAAATAGCCAAGGCGCTCAACCCGTCGCTACGCCTGACTCCACACCAGAGCATTATCTTCTGTGATCTGGCCGAGAGTGCTGAGGCGACCCTCAAAGAAATCCTCAGGCGGAACGGTGTCCCACTTACCGAGGAAACAAGTGCCATCCGCCGCTGGTCGATGGCCTGCCCCGCATTGCCCACGTGTGGTTTGGCGATTACCGAAAGTGAGCGGAGACTACCGTCCATGATAGATGACCTAGAAGAGCAACTCTCTCAACTGGGGCTGGCGGACGAGCGGTTCACGTTCCGAATGACGGGCTGCCCGAATGGCTGCGCCCGACCTTATAACTCGGACATCGGGCTGGTTGGAAAGACGGTTGGCAAGTACACGCTCTTTCTGGGCGGTCGAGTCGAGGGCGATCGGATGAACTTCATCTACAAAGACCTCGTTCCCGATGAAGATGTCGTAGACGAACTGGTGCGCGTATTCCGCTACTTCCGCGACGACCGAGAGTCTGAGCAAGAGTCCTTTGGCGATTTCTGCCACCGTATCGGCAAAGAGGGCCTGCTAGAGAAGTGTGATACATCTCAGTAATCCTCTAGCCGCGGGCCAACGGCCTGCCGGAACGCATGAGGAGGGTTTCCTGTCGAGCAATTTCCCGGCGACCTGTTAGGTCGCGGCTATTTTTCTTCACGGTCGGGGCTAGGGGCAGTCGGTTCAAGTCTCTGGTAAAAACAACTCGATGCGATTATGATGCCTCCCAGCAATTTAGACTCTTCTTCTAGTGTAAAAGGGCTCCCAAGATGGAATGGCTTTTCGAGCGAATGATTGAATTGGGGGCTTGGTTTGCGTTCGTCCTTGGCGTCATTTTTGCTGGAGGCGCTCTTTGGAATCTGCTCTGGTGGGCCATCGGCCTATTTGGTGGCGAGGCAGATTTGACCTTCGCGGAGAAGATGGCCTTTCAGCAAGGACTGCTGATCACCGCGGCGCAAGCAGCCATTGGTTTTATCTTCTCGGCCATGGCCCTTGGCGTTCTGGCGTGCATCGATCGCTATGTGTTTGATGTACCAGAAGATCAATAGCTGACTGATACCCCGCTGCTGAGCGTTTGATTCAATTCGGAGTTGCTCTAGTAGTCGTGTTGAAGCAGATTTGAAAACCGGGCGAGCAGAAACTCGCGAGCTAGCAGCAGTGAAGTTCGCTGCCGCAAACCCCAAAATCTTCTAGTGTCCGACAAGCTCGCGAATCTCGCGTCGTCGTGCTAGCCGGCGTCGCTGGTGCTCGATGTACAAGTACGTCGCTCGCACACCACGCCCGGTGCGCATCGCACGACGGGTGCGACGATTCATCTGTGAGAAGTCTGCCAGTAGCGGTAGGTCTTCCGCCAATAGTGAGGTCTGTCGACGAGCGCCAGCGACCAGCGCGTGCGTGGCGATCCGGAGTGTTTCAACCCAATTCATGATGTGTGGTTACCTAGGGTGCCCAAGATCAACGGTAGAGCAAAGTAGCGATTTTTCTGGGAGTTGGGACTCATCAAGCTGCTCAGTAGCATTATCGCACTAGGTGGCAGGATCGCCCAGCTCCAGCCTTCTGCCAGGCACACAAGAGATCATCAATTTCGCCTACCAACCGAGTCGAACTCTGCAGATACAGTCATCAAGATCTGGGACACTAAGTATTTCTGGCATGCAACGCCCTAGCTAGGTTGCAGACACCATCGCACGACAATGGAAATATGCAGTAGATCCACAATGTCTGAACTGGTCTCTGAATACGATGCCGATGAGTTAAAATCCACTCGGCCATCCGGTGGTTATTCTGTCGCTAGCATGATCATTACCTGCGGGTACTACCCAGGGGTTTTGACTTTCCTGCACGATGGTTTACGCTGGTAAGAAGCTACGCCGCGTAAATTCCGTGTGGTTTGCCACCGATTTTCCATGCTAGTTTGGTGGCAGCACGTAGTTACGTGCGAAAGCAAGATAAAACGACAGGACCAACGCACCCACTCCTTGGGTTCGTTTCGAGGACGATAGAGGTAAGCCGGCGACGGCTTATCGGTGATTTTGGAGAGTAACTTCAGTGAACAATCCAGTAGGTAGCCCCCCCCCTACGATCCACGTTGTGGACGATGACCCCGTGGGCATCGAGGCGATCACGCGCCTAGTGGCGTCGATGAATATCCCGACCAAGAGCTTCGACTCTGCCGAAGCTTTCCTAGGGTACTATAACGATCAGCCGGGCTGCGTGGTTTCCGATCATCGATTGGTCGGTCGCACAGGCCTTGAGCTTCAGGAGGAACTGATCACGCGCGGCTTTGGGATTCCCGTGATCATCGTAACGGCTTTCGCTCGAACGGCTATGACAGTGCGCGCCGTGAAAGCAGGAGCTGTCACGGTAATGGATAAGCCCTATAGCGACGACGAGATGTGGCAAGCGATTCGCTCTGCGTTAGGAGCCGATAGATTGTATCGTGAAATGCTTCTCCAGCAGGCAGATGTCACGGCACGTCTCGGCAGCCTCTCAGACAAAGAACGTTTGGTTCTCGAAAGAATTCTCAGTGGCAAGCCAAACAAAACGATGGCTAACGAACTAGAAGTGAGTCTGCGAACGATCGAGAATCGTCGGCGGAGCATCTTTACAAAGCTGAAAGTTAGTTCGGTCGCTGAGCTAGTTACGCTTGTCCTGCGATTTGAGAACTCGGAGATCCAGCAGAGCAATTCTGCGGCAGCACTTATCGGCTCAGCGCCGGAGTCCTAGAGAAATAGAGCTTCCTCTCAAGCCTCAAGGATTTCCTACCTTGCTTTTTATCACTACAGCAAGAACGGCCCTTGGTGTGTATACTTTACGAAAATAGATTTCACGAGGATAAGTTCCACCAAATAAAGTCCCCGAAGCAATACCATGTCTAAGCAGTGTTTCTCCCCCGAAGAGATCCACCTCGGATGGATAGGAACCGGCGTGATGGGTGGCAGCATGTGCCGCCATTTGATGGAGACGGGCTATTCGGTCACGCTTTATTCTCGGACTCGTAGTAAGGCTGAGCCCCTGCTGGCTGCCGGTGCCAAGTGGGCCGACTCACCGCGTGCCGTTGCGGAAGCTTCGCATGTGGTCTTCTCGATTGTTGGTCACCCGGCCGATGTTCGCGAAGTCATTCTCGGCGAGAAGGGAGCCCTAGCAGGTCTTGCCTCAGGCGGAGTGCTGGTGGAAATGACCACGAGCCTCCCCTCGCTGGCCGTGGAAATTGCCGAGTTGGCGCTGGAGCGAGAGGTGATTGCGATTGACGCACCTGTCTCGGGAGGAGACGTCGGCGCCAAGAATGGCACGCTCTCCATCATGATCGGGGGGGATCGTCCAACGGTTGAATCGCTCCAACCCTGTTGGGATGCGATGGGAAGCAATTGGGTCTGGCAAGGCCCTGCCGGAGCGGGCCAACACACCAAGATCGTGAACCAAACGCTCGTCGCTGCCGGCATGATCGGCGTGTGCGAAGCGCTGCTGTACGCCTACAAGGCGGGTTTAAATCTCGATTCAGCGTTCAAGGCGGTCGCCACAGGCGCTGCCGGCAGCTGGGCGTTTTCCAACCTCGGCCCTCGCATCATTGCAGGCGACGACGCGCCCGGATTTTTCATCGAGCATCTCATTAAGGACCTGGGAATCGTGCTTGCCGAGGCAGAAGCTCTGCAACTGAAACTGCCCGGGGTCGAGCTGGCTCGCGATCTCTATAACCGGGCTGCTGAAGCGGGACACGGCCGCAGTGGGACACAGGCGCTCATCCATGCGCTGGCGAATATATCCGGGATCGATTGGTCGAATCGCGACTAATCCGCATTAGCCCAGCGGAGAAAATTATCCTTGTCCATGACGACTCCCTCGCGAATTAATTCAAACGCTAACTCGCTTTTCTTCTCTTCTGAAGCTTCAGGTGCGAAGATGGCAAGCAGTTGCGCAAAAACTCCAGCGGGGCAATGGCCGCTCATCTCGACCCGGTGCAGTCGGCCACTGAAATCGAAGAGATGGCCGTCGATCTGCCAGCGTTCGCCCTGCTGTCCGCCACTGAACACGTAGTATCCATCGGGCTCGGCATCCATTCTTGGCAATTTCTGCATCTCGGCTAAGGCGGCTTCGAAGGTCACCGGGAGGTACGCGTCGAAAATCGTTTGCTGACCTCTGCCTCGCAATGTGGCGAGCTTGACGTTGCGGAGGGTAATCGGCTCACCGGCTTCCAAGGAATCAGGTCGAGCGTAGAGATTGACTCTAAAGCGGAGCATGAGTGAACTCAGTTTGAGGGCTACGAGTTAATCGACGTCGGGACGCCCCGGCTCGCGGAGCGCGGCGCTCGTCAATCCCTTGGTAACTCGTGCCCCATTTTGTCGCGTTTTGCTGCCATGTAGGCCGCGTTGTGCTCGGTGATCGGTGGCACGATCGGCACTTGATCGACCACGTGAAGATCGAATCCACCGTAGATGAAGGCGTCCGTCTTTTTCGGATTGTTTGTGAGGAGTCGAACCTTGTTGAGGCCCAAGTCCTTGAGGAGCTGGATACCGACGCCGTAGTCGCGTGGGTCTGCCTTAAAACCTAGGGCTACGTTTGCCTCGACCGTGTCGAGCCCCTCGTCCTGAAGAGCGTAAGCCTTAATCTTTTCGACCAGTCCGATTCCGCGACCTTCTTGAGGCAAGTACACCAGCACGCCGCATCCTTCGCGACTGATCATATCGAGCGCCATGTGCAATTGGTCACCGCAGTCGCAACGCAACGATTCTAATAAATCGCCCGTGAAGCAAGAACTATGAAGCCTTACCAGCGGAGCGGCTACGCTTGTCGGATCGCCGATCACATAGGCAACCGGTTCTTGGGACTCGTACTTCACGCCGTAGGCAATGATCGTGCCATCGCCGTACTTGGTGGGCAGACGCGCTTCCGCCTGACGATAGACGAGCTTCTCGCGCACGCGGCGATACGCGATGAGTTGCTCGATCGAGATAATTGGCAGATCGAATTCTTGGGCTAGCTCCAACAAACGCGGGCGGCTGGCACGGTCGCCCTGCTCGTCGAGAATTTCACACAACGCACCGGCCGGAGTAAGTCCTGCCATGCGAGCCAAATCAACGGCCGCTTCGGTATGCCCTGCGCGACGAAGCACGCCGCCCTCTTTGGCAACGAGCGGGAAGAGATGTCCCGGCCGATGGAAGTCGCTTGGCACACTCGTGGGGTCACACAGTGCTTGAATTGTCTTGGCTCGTTCGCCCGCAGTGATGCCCGTACGCGAGGTGCAGTGATCGACCGGCACGGTATAATTGGTGCCTAGCGGAGCCGTATTGGCTTCGACCATAGGTGACAGCAGTAGTCGCTTACTCACATCGGGAAGTATCGGCATGCACAGCTGCCCCCGACCGTGAGTGATCATAAAATTCACGCTCTCAGGAGTGACTTTCTCGGCGGCGCAGACGAAATCGCCCTCGTTCTCGCGATCCTCCGCATCGGCCACAATAATCACCCGGCCATCTCGGATAGCCGCAACGGCGACTTCAATCGTTGAAAATTCAATACTCACGGATTCGTCGATCTTTCTACAATGACAATTGATTTCGAGAGCGCCGCCGACTTGCTAGCTGTCAGAGGGCAGCGGAATTTCGGAAACTGGGCATCACTCACCAAGCTAACATTGCCCAGTTGGCCACAAGGCGATTATACCTGTAATGGTTGCCGTGAGCCATGCGGCGACAAAACTGCCAGGAAGCCCCCCTTTAGGAATCGATTCCATGCATCGAGTCATACCGCTCTTCTTCGCACTGCTATTTTTCTTCGTCGCGGATATTTCCGCAGCGATTGATGCAACGGAAGCCACACCGAAGGTTCCTAAACCTGAGATTACCGTCAAATATGGCCAGACGTACGTGGAGCGTGAGTCGGGGCCCCTCAAGGCGGATGTCTATATGCCGGCTACGCCCGGGCCGCACCCAGGGGTGATCGTCGTCCATGGCGGAGCCTGGTACATGGGTACGCGGGCACAGCTAACAGGCATTGCGCAGCGACTAGCACGCGAGGGCTTCACGGCCGTTGCCATTAGTTACCGCTTTGCTCCGAAGCACAAATTCCCCGCACAAATCGAAGATTGCAAGGCGGCTGTCCGTTGGATGCGTGAGCAAGCCGAGACTTGGAAGATCGACCCGAATCGTATCGGCGGCTTCGGCTACTCAGCCGGCGCTCAACTGGTAACGCTGCTAGGAACCAGCGATGCTGCAGACGGGCTTGAAGACCCCGCGGCAGACAACTCCGTGAGCACCCGACTACAGGCCGTGGCCGGTGGTGGCACGCCTTCCGACTTTCGCTTGATTCCACTGGACAACAGCTGGCTTGCCTTTTGGCTTGGCGGTACCCGTCGCGATCAGCCTGAGCAGTACCGCCGCGCTTCGCCCGTGGTTTACGCCAGTGAAGACGATCCGCCGATGTTCCTCTTTCACGGTGAGAACGATCAGCTCGTGCCGCTAGATAGTGCCCAACATCTGGTCGACTCGCTTACGAACGTCGGCGTACCCGCAGAGATCTACGTAGCGCCCAAATTGGGCCACAACGTAACGGTTTTTGATCGGGAATCGCTCAACAAGTCGCTAGCCTTTCTGAAAAAGGAATTGCGCCCCGGCGCGTTGCCTGCACAGGCCACCCCATGAGTAACGACTCGGACAACCAGAGACTTTCGCCATTGCAACGCGAAGAGTACGTCGAGCAGCATCACCTGTTCGCGGTACTTGGCGAACGGATGAAGGAGAATATGCCCGCGCAAGAAGTGCTGGCGGCAGTGCGCGAGGAAGTGCTCGCTACCACGAAGCTACCCATGGCGATCGACTTTCTTCTGAGCGAGTTGAAGCACACGGGGGCATTCGCTGATGGCATGCGCCGGCTGGGCCACTATTTCACTCCGTTTCAGTGCTACGTCATGAGCGAGGCGGAGAACGACAAGCGGCAATTCGATCTACGCGTAGCCCTGGAAGTCCTCGCCAAAGAGGCTGAGTATCGTGCGTCCGAAGCAACTCGGCAGGGGCTGTTTATTTACCAGTTGGAGGTGCTCTGTCGTAATCGCTTGGGCTACGACCAAGGGCTCGATGCGATCGCCGCCGACCCGAGTTACACCTCCGAGTGGGCGGAGTGGATTTTCACGGTGCGACGGCAGATTGGTTTGGTCGATCTGGCAGACCTGCTCTACGTTCGTAGCGAATTTGCGCTGGAGCGGAACCAGCATCTCCAGCAGAGCGGAAGCCCTGTGCCTATTTTGTTTGGCATCCAGGAAGGGCGTATTGCCTGGGCCAACCGGCGGAAAGACCCGCTGCTGCTCTTTGCCGCAATGCATCGGCACTTAGGCTACCCGGCAGTGCCGCGGCCGGCCAATGCCGACCCTGAGGAGCGTCTACTACCCACGCTCGCCCGACGTGTGGAGCAGATGAATGCGAGGATTCAACTGCTGGAAGAAGAGCAGCGTGGCGGCATCGACCTCGAACGCTTCTACGTGAAGCCTCCCGCAGAGGACGCCGCGGGAGATTCAACGTAGCAAGGCGGAAACCCTGATTGCGCAAACTCGACACGAAACGGGAGTTTTTCCTGTTTTACCAGCTACTACTACGTGGTAAATTCGTAGGTTGTCCAGAATAGAGACACGCCTCGCCATCCGGATGGCCCGGTTACTGAGGTGTTCTCGACCCCCCGGCAGTGCGATCTACAAGCCGTGAGCTTTCATCTTAGCCTGAGTGCCGATACCGTTACCGCGGCCTACCCCGATGAGCCCTTGCTGGTTTCTCCCGAAGCCACGATTCGCGAGGTCATGCAACTTCTGCGCACGCAGAAGGGGAGCAGCGTACTCGTATGCGACGATGCGGGCATCGTAGGCATCTATACGGAACGCGACGCGCTTGGCTCGATGAACGCAGCCGCGGGTGGCCAGGCGGACGAAATGCTCGACCGCAAAGTCACCGAGGTCATGACAGCCAAGCCAGTTTCCGTGAACACCACCACAACGGTTGGCGATGCGATCAAGACGATGTCCGACGGTGGCTATCGCAACTTGCCCATGATTGACGAAAAGAATCAACCGCAAGGTGTGATCGCCGTGCGTGGCATCGTGCACTACTTGGTGGACCACTTTCCCTCGACAATCTACAATCTCCCACCCGATCCGCGCAACGCAACTTCGGAACGGGAAGGCGCGTAAGCTACAGCGAGAAACTTCCTGGACCTCTATTTCCCTGAGCAGGGGAACGGTCGGGCTCGCTTGAGAAAAACTGAAAACTGAACTCTGAAGACTCTCCGAAATGTCTACCGCAGCACCTGAAAAGCAAATCTCTAATGTTGAAGAAGCGACCGTTCGCTTCTGTGGCGACTCTGGCGACGGCATGCAATTGGCCGGAACTCAGTTCACCACCACTTCCGCACTGGCCGGTAACGACGTGGCGACCTTTCCCGACTTTCCGGCCGAAATTCGCGCTCCTCGCGGTACCAAAGCCGGCGTTTCTGGTTTTCAGATCCACTTCTCCAGCAACGAAATCTACACCCCGGGCGATACGGTTGATGCCCTGGTTGCCATGAACCCCGCGGCTTTAGCGACCAACGTGGCCGATCTGCGTGACAATGGCATCCTGTTGGTCAACAATGATGCCTTCGACAAAAAGGGCTTGGAGCAAGCCGGTTACGACACCAACCCACTCGAAGATGGCAGTCTCGACAAGTACAAACTGCATTCGGTCGAGATGACCAAGCTCGTGCGATTGGCCGTCGAGGGTTTGGGCCTGAGTCAAAAGGAAGCGGACCGCTGCCGTAACTTCTTCGCAATGGGATTGGTATTCTGGCTTTACGATCGCTCGCTTGATCCCACACTACGCTTCATCGAGAACAAGTTTGGCAAGAAGCCAGAAGTCGCCCAGGCGAATACCAAGGCGCTTAAAGCCGGTTTCCACTACGGTGAGACCGTCGAAGCGATCAACACACAGTACCATGTCGATCCGGCCGAACTCCCGGCCGGCACGTATCGCAATATCATGGGCAACACCGCGCTCGCTTGGGGCCTGCTAGCTGCAGCACAACTTTCGGAGAAGCGTCTGTTCTTGGGCGCTTACCCAATTACCCCGGCAAGCGACATTCTGCACGAACTTTCCAAGCACAAGCACTACGACGTGCTCACCTTCCAGGCAGAAGATGAAATCGCTGCCGTGACTTCCACGATTGGTGCCGCCTTTGCTGGCGCCATGGCCGTCACTGCCAGTAGCGGCCCAGGCATCGCGCTTAAGGGCGAAGCCTTGGGCTTGGCCGTGATTACCGAGTTGCCGATGATCGTGATCAACGTGCAACGCGGCGGACCTTCGACGGGACTACCTACCAAAACAGAGCAGTCTGACCTGTGGCAAGCCATGTACGGCCGCAACGGCGAGTGCCCCATGTGCATCATCTCTGCCAGCGGACCTGCCGATTGTTTTTATGCTGCTCAAGAAGCGTGGCGCATCTCGAGCAAATACATGATGCCCGTATTCCTACTTACAGATGGCTACATCGCAAACGGGTCGGAGCCGTGGCGCATTCCCAAGATGTCTGAACTGCCTAAAATCAAGATCAGCCATCCCGAAGCTCAGGATGACAGCGACGAAAACTTCAAGCAGTTTGACCCCTACACACGCGACGACAATTTGGCTCGCCCTTGGGCCGTGCCTGGCACGCCTGGTCTAGAGCATCGCCTGGGCGGCCTGGAGAAGGCCGACGGTACGGGCAATGTGAGCTACGACCCTGAGAATCACCAGCACATGACCGACGTGCGTCAGCGGAAGGTCGATCTGGTGGCCGACGATATTCCCGAGCAAGAAGTCAATGGCGAGAAAACCGGCGACTTGCTGGTTCTTAGCTGGGGCGGCACCTACGGCAGCTGTACGACAGCCGTGCGAAAGGCACAAGCCGCTGGCAAGAAGGTCAGCCACTGCCACTTGCGTTATATCAATCCGTTTCCCAAGGAACTGGAAGCAATTCTCAACGGATTCAAACAGGTATTGATCCCCGAACTCAACATGGGCCAGCTCCGCAGCATCATCCGCGATCGCTTCCTGGTTGATGCACAAGGGCTTAATAAGGTGCAAGGCAAACCGTTCAGCGTTGCGGAGATCAGCGCGAAGATTGATGAGATGGTTTAGAAGAAGGACTAAGAGCCCAAGAGGGCATATCATTTCAAGCGAGCAACAGCGACCGAGTAATGACAAACGTGTCACTGAAACAGCTAACTACTACCTACCAATAGCTACCACAGACAATGAGCATTGAAACTCCCCTACCCGTCCTCAAGCCAGCTGACTTTGCCAGCGATCAGGATGTCCGTTGGTGCCCCGGTTGCGGCGACTACTCGATCCTCGCGCAGATGAAAAAGGTCTTACCGACCTTGGGTCTGCCTCGCGAGAAAATCGTATTCATCAGCGGTATCGGTTGCTCCAGCCGCTTCCCGTATTACATGAACACGTACGGCATGCACTCCATCCACGGACGCGCACCTGCCGTAGCCACGGGATTGAAGTCCACGCGTCCCGACCTGCAAGTTTGGGTTGTCACCGGCGACGGCGACGGCCTTTCCATTGGCGGCAACCACTTGATGCATTGCATCCGCCGCAATATGGATCTCAACATCATTCTGTTCAACAATCGCATCTATGGCTTGACCAAAGGGCAGTACTCCCCCACCTCGCCGTTGGGGAAGAAAACCAAAAGCACCCCGATGGGTGCTATCGACAATCCATTGCACCCGCTGTCGATCGCTATCGGCGCGGAAGCGACGTTTGTAGCTCGTTCGATTGACACGAATATCAAGCACCTTAGCGAGATGCTCAAGCGCGCTGCCGAGCATCGGGGCACAGCATTCCTTGAGGTGTACCAAAACTGCAACGTATTCAACGATGGTGCGTGGGAGTACGCCACGAATCGACAAACGAAGCTGGAGACTACGCTCGAACTGCAACACGGCAAGCCGCTCATTTTCGGCAAGGATCGCGATAAGGGCATTCGCCTCAATGGCCTTGATCCCGAAGTCGTGGAGTTGGGCAAAGGCATCAAGGAAGACGACCTGCTGTTTCACGACGAGAAAAGCCCCGAGCCAAGCCTTGCTTACTTGCTCAGCCGGATGCGTTACGAGGACGGCTTCCCCGAGCCAATCGGTGTGTTCCGTTCTGTAAAAGCCCCGCAATACGACGAGATGATTAACGCTCAGGTGGAAGAGGCACGCAAGCAGCACGGCAAGGGAAATCTGGATGATTTATTTAACGCTGGCGAAACGTGGGACGTGAAATGATCGTTTGCCCTTTCTGTGGAAAAGAAAACACCGAAGGTTCCGACCTGTGCGACGATTGTCAGCAATCGTTGACCGACGTCGGGCTCGCTCAAGAGCTCTCCGAGACCGAACGTGGTCTGGTAAAAGATCGCATCTCGTCACTTAACCCGAACGAGCCGTTAGCAGTCTCCCCATCAGCTACGATTGCCGAAGTACTAAGAACGATGGTCGAGAAGCGCATCGGCTGTGTCATGGTGGTCGAGAACGACCAGCTTGAAGGAATCTTCACCGAACGCGACGCGCTCAATAAGATCAACATCGATGCCGCCGAGCGGGCCGATCGCCCCATCAGCAGCGTCATGACGTCCAAGCCCGTCACGCTGCAAGGCCGCGACAAAATCGCCTTCGCTTTGCATCATATGAACCTGGGTGGCTTCCGCCACATCCCGATACTCGAAGGTGATAAGCTCACTGGCGTGATTTCGATCCGGGACATTTTGGGTTATCTGACGGATCGCTCGAATTCCGAACAGTAGGCCGAAACCAGTGATGCGAATTCCGAAAGGAATTAGTTGTCGATATTCACTGCCGGTGCCTCACTAGTGTCTCGTCCGTTTCTCCGAGTTGCTGCGCACTATGCCTGAAGTGCTGTGCCCTGCGGATGTGCAGCAAGATTCCGCGGGGTTCCAGTATCTGCTGAAAGAGTCGGCGGCGGCGGCTCAAGCGTTGGAAGCAATCCTACGACGGCGAGAAGGAGTCACCCGTGGCCCAGCAATTAGCTTGTTGGATTCTTGTGCTTTACGCATCAACACCAACTGCAAGGCGTGCCCCAAGAAGTATCGCCACGCACCCTTAGGGGAAAAGTAGGCGAGAAAAGTCGAGCTCGCTTGCCAGCGACCAAGAGATATTCGTATGTTTCCATTATTGCTAGTGACAGTGCTAGCACATGTAGCCAACTCCGAAGTTGCACGCAAGCTTGCCTACTGACTTTGCCGATTAAGAAGAAAGTACGGCCTCCTCATGGGTCGGCATCTCTTCTGAAGGAGCTACTCGATGCGTGTTTTGATTTGCAGTGCGGTCCTGTTTTTCAGCTTGTCCCAGGCAGGATCTGCGCAAACCCAGACTCCTTCCGCATTTGGCAGGACCAACGGATATAGCAATCCGGCCATGCGTTATTTTGCAGGTAGTCGCACGCAGACTCCGCCAACGCAGACAGCGCGTCGCCAACCGGCTGCGATTCAAACCGTAGCCACATCGCCGGCGAGACCGCAGCGAAAACCATTCTCGAATGTTACGCAGCAATCGAATATCAGTCCTTACTTGGCGCTGGACTACCAAGAATCGGAATTCGCGATCCCAAATTACTACGCCTACGTGCGTCCTCAACTCCAACAGCGACAACGCCAGCAGCGGCAGACAAGCCAAATTCGCAACCTGCAGAATGAGGTTCGCCAGGTGGCAGCCCCTCCCGGAGCTCCCTCAGCGACTGATGGTGTAGCGAACACCGGGCACGCGACTCAGTTTCTAAACGTCGGCGGCTACTACCCGCCACTTCGCTAATGCGTGCGAGACTTTGGCATTGGCGACCACGACTAGCTAGAATGACAGTCTCGCATCTATATCGCGTACTTGAAATCTGCCATTGAGGATCACGATGTCTCGTTTATTGCAGCCCATTATTTGCCACCTATTCAGTGGGTATTTCCTGCTACTGGTTCCAGGTATTGCCAGCGCCGAAGCGGTGATAGCTGTTCCTAAGACTTCGCCAGCCGAAACAAAGGCTGCTGAGGCGAAGGTTGCTGATCTAGCCATCGATAAGGCCAGCAAGCATCAGGCACGTCTCGCAGAGCTCGAAAAAGCGCTTAGCGGTGCCACGCTCGTAGGTCGATTTACCGACAGCACCCAAGCAGACGCACTGCCCCAGGCTGAGCGTTACGAGCTAGCGGCCGTCAGGCATTTGGGAAACAACCAGTGGCTATTCAAAGCACGAATTCAGTACGGCGAGCACGACGTCACCGTGCCGTTAACGCTACCGATTCTCTGGGCCGGTGATACGCCGGTGATCACCGTCGACAAAGCACCGGTCATCGGGCTGGGGCAGTTCGACGCGCGAGTGATGATCTACCGCGATCACTACGCCGGATACTGGAGCGGCGGCAATCACGGCGGCCACCTCTTCGGCAAAGTCGAACGCCCTACGGCGGTGGAAGAGTCGCCAGTAATTCCGCTTTCTGCGGAGCCGGCCAAGTAGTCACACCTTGCCCTGAGCAGTGAACACAGCCTGCCAGTTATTTTCGATACTTGGCGATGCAGAATAGGGCGCTGAGGGCATCGCCGATGCCGATTTTTTTCCCGGCGTCATAGCCACGACTGTTGTAGCTGATCGGGTGTTCTTCGATCTTGTACCCAAGCTGCGAGAGTTTTGCAGTGATCTCCGGCTCAAAGCCAAACCGCTCTTGCTCAATACTAACTCGCTCTAGCGCCTCACGACGGAAGACCTTATAGCAGGTTTCCATATCGGTGAGCTGCTGCCCGGTGATGTAGTTCGAGGCAGTGGTGAGCGCCCAGTTGCCAAAGCGGTGCAAGCGTGAAGGATCGTTTTCGGCAGCGTTCTCGAGAAATCGCGAACCGTAGACCACATCGGCGCCTGCTTGGACGGCTTCTAGGAGTCGCGGAAGGTCGTTCGGGTTGTACTCGAGGTCCGCGTCTTGAATCATCACCACGTCGCCAGTGACTTGGGCGAATGCCGTTTTTAAGGCAGCGCCTTTTCCGCGGTTGTAGCCGTGCAGGATCACGTGGATGTCCGGCTCGCGCTCCAGTTCGAGCAATATCTTGCGCGTGCCATCCATGCTAAAATCGTCGACGAGGATGATCTCCTTGTGAATGCCCACCGCTTGCACGCGACGAACAATCTCGACAACCGTATTGCGCTCGTTGTAGACCGGAATCACTACCGAGACACTCAAGTCAGTCTTCTTGCGTGCTTCGACGGGTGGAGCGGCGTCCATCTCTCGCACAACTTCTAGTGTTTGCTCGGCAATCTCGAACGTTGCTTCGATACGATCAACGTGCGACTGATCTAGCTTCACACCATCGAGGTAAGGCGCACCGGAAAGTTGGCCGGAGACAGAAGTCGTGTCGGTTGTCTTAGTGTTCGCAGTTTTCATGGCATCGGAATGGGGTAGGGTGTCTTGCTTGAACCGAGAATATTTGGGAAGTCGTAGTGCTAGGCACCGATATCCGACTTTTGGCGATTGCTAACCTGGTCTAGCTGGCTTGCGTCGTCGCGTTGGGCACGAAACGCTTGCACCTGCTTGTACTTGCTGTAGTCGGGGAGTGCGGGCCAGTCGAGAGCCCCCTGGAGTGGCGTGTTGTTTTCGACTCTCATCGCGATCGGAATAAAGTCTTCACTCGCAGGATTGGCAAAGCGAACCGTGCGACCCCAAACTTCGGCAATTTCATCTCGATAGAGCATCGTCCATTCAGGCGAAGGGCGGCTTGCGACTTGTTGCAAGACGTCCGCAGCGTTTGTGTAGGAACGATCGAGCAGCACGATATCAGGCGAGTGGTGATCCAGGATGCGGAACTGGTTCTCGCTGATCGTTGGTGAATTCTTGCTGCGATGGCGGAGCGTTTTCTGCTCCCCAAAGATAAAGTCAAAGTGCATGTCCACGACTTCTTGCGGGTAGCAGGTACGGAATCGACCGTCGAAGGCAACCGTCGAATGGGGCGACAGCGCGGCAATCGCGTACTGGGCCCAGTTGAAGTTCACGACTACCCGGCCCTGCACGCCGTGATCGACCATGTACTGCATTGCGTCCACAGGATACTTGTCGCGAGATACTTGAAAGTTGCTCAGGCGGCCAAACAGTGCGATGCTTTGCAGCGTCATCGCACCGAGAATCAGAATGCTCATCACGCTGCGGACGCGACGCGAGGGTAGCACCACGGCCAGCTTCTTATTGCCTGTGGGTCGCAAGCGGGCGATTGCCGACTGGAAATGTCCGGGCAACCAGAAGCCAGCCAGCAGCGCGAAAAAGGCGATGTGTCGCAAGTGCGAAGCAGCCTGCCATCCTACGAGCGCGAAGACCACGATCTGCGGCCAGTCGCGCGTCCGTTTCGTTCCAACCAAGCAGCTAACGACTACTAGAGCGAGCGTCACGAACGGCCAGAATACAGGATCGCTCATCGAAGGGGCGGCCCACTCTGTGATTTCGGGGCGCGGTTCGCCCAGAGAGTTCAGCAACCACTCGTGCATGCCAAGTCCGTAAGGATTCACAAACGTAGCGGCAATGCAACTGAGGCCGACAAACGCGAGGGTGATTTGTGTTTTCAGCGAGTCTCGTCCTTCACGCAACCAGGCTTCAATCATTCGCCCGGCCAGCAGCGTACCGACGATAGCCAACCCGGCAACAAAAGCGCCGTGGGAATTCACCCACACGGCAAAAATCATCGGTAGCGGTAAGAGCCACTTGAGTCGCATGCGGCTCCCTGAACGGCCTTCGTCGTACCAGAAGGCAAACCCGCGATCCACACAAACCATCGCGATGGTGAATAGAAGAAAGCTAAGGAGCTGAGGTCTCAGTGGGAAAAAGGCTTGCAAGTTTGCCGCGACCAGTAGCAGCAGTGCCCAAGCGGCAATCATCTTCACGCCGTGTAGCCTTGCTACGAGCGCCATCGTCGTGAGAATGCCCAGGCCCAGTAGGCACTTGAGCAGCACCAGCGGGTAGATGCCCAGCTTCTCGTAGCCAAGGGCGAACACTAGCTCAGCGGCATTTTCGTGATTAATCCACGGGTGATCGACCGCCGTATAGGTATGCGTGGCGGTACGGTGCAAGTGCCCGTCCTCTAGCCAATCTTGTCCGTACTGCACGTGCCCCCACAGATCGGGATCCACCAAGTTCAACGATACGGGAATGGCGCAGCTGAGAGCGAGCGTTGCCACGACTCCGATTTTTAGGAGGCGATAGGCACGCTTTGCCTGGGCGGTGTCTACAGGAGCGTCGACCTGATTGGCATCAGCTCGATCCGGGACGGGCTTAGCAGAGACTGCCTGAGCATGCGCTTGCACGGCGGGCCAACACGGGGGGAAAGCGGGATGGGTGGGGAACTGGGGTCTCTTGGTCGTTTGGTGAAGGACCGCACAAGTGTACCCCCCTAGGCCGTTCGTGCTGGCAGAGTCGCCTCAATCATGCGGTATTTCGCAATCGAAAACCTGACTCGAAACCTGATATTCCCATTAGCCATAAAAACCGTTGTAATAGGAGGGTCGTAGAACTACATACGGGACGCTTTGTACTACGGACTCTCCTCCTATGAACTATTCGCATTCCAAGAGTTGGCCCAATTGGCTTCTGAATTACGGTTGGCACATAGGGCGGCATTTGATAACGTCCGCCTCGATCCGAAGAGGCTTGGCTTTGTGCAGGCCCTTCGTTCGATCATTATCGATTCGATTATTACCGGCTCGAGCGTATACCATTTCGAAGCGTTCGTCGTCCCAACAACATTCGGTTACGGCAGGGAAGGATTCCGCCATGGGTGCCTCACCAGATTCCAGCACCAATCAGTCACGCACCAAGCTGCGAGTTGCTCAACCGCAAACGCGCGTCCACATTCGCTGGATGATTCGTCGCGATATGAGCGAAGTACTCGACATCGAGCGCACCGCGTTTGAGTTCCCTTGGTTCGAGGAAGACTTCATCCGTTGTCTGCGCCAGCGCAATTGCATCGGCATGGTGGCCGAGCATGGCGAGCGTGTGGTCGGCTTTATGATTTACGAGCTACACAAAACACGGTTGCACATTCTCAACTTTGCTGTCGCTGAAGGATTTCAGCGCCACGGTGTGGGCAGTCAGATGGTCGACAAGTTGGTCAGCAAACTTTCCAGCCAGCGCCGTACGCGCATATCGCTAGAAGTACGCGAAACAAACCTACCGGCGCAGCTTTTCTTCAAGGAAAGTGGCTTCAAAGCCACAACCGTGCTACGAGCTTACTACGACGACTCGCCCGAAGATGCGTATCTCATGCAATTCCGCTACGAGGCGGCCGAGGTACCCGCGACGATACCATTCGATGGCCGACGCATGGCAGGTTAAAAGCCGCTAAGCGTCGAGTAAAAAACTGCCCTACCCTACGGATTCATCACTTCCGGCTCGGTGACCTTCTTCAGTTTCTCGCCGCAGCATTGTAGGTCCATGCACTCGGCATCGCATTCGCATGGCTTGGTGATTTGCAGCTCGAGATCACATTTTTCGCAACGGTACATGTCGCCCGTTTCGGGCGGCTTGGGCTCGATAATATCTTCTGGCATGGTCGTGTCTCCGTAAGTAAGAGTTGCCTGACCACTGGTCATCATACACTGGAACCTGCTAGCCGGCGAGCTGCGACTTGCGCGAAGAAGCATCGCGGCCAAATATTGGCTAGTCAAACTGCACCCTTCTTGAGAAGCACTAGTTCGACGGGTCTTCATCCCCCTGGTCGCCAACCACGTGACCTTTGCCGCGTAATGCCATCGTCGTTAACCATAGGCAAAAAACCGCTCCCATGCCGAAGATCACTCTGCCAATCGTTGTATTGGTTTCTTCCGAGACAAAAGGCAATTGAAACCCCTCATCATCGAGCCGAGCATCATAACTGCACGCAGCCCATGCCCCTAGGATTGACATACAAAGCGGGACACTTGCGACGACAATGAGCCTGAGCCAGCGCGGCTCGGTCGGTAAAACTAGCGACACACCGGCTGCAGCAAACAAGATGCCGCATACAAAGAGCAACCAAGCCGGGTCCTCTTGAAAGTCTTCCTCTAGCAGCGGAATTGCCCCCACGGCAACGAGCATCATCGCCGAGCCAACCGCCCCAAAGATCAATGCCACCCACCAAGGAGGCCTATTCTCATTCATGCTCATTTTCAGCTTCCTTGACGGGGTTACCACTCATCTTCCCCTTCCCGCAGAGAACGAGGCCTGCGAAGAGAAAGCATAGCAATGCTCCGCCGCCAAACACCCAGCGGGCAATGGTGGCATTGGTCCCTTGGGAAACAAACGGAATCCCCCCGGAGAAGCCTGCAGAGTCGCCAAGCAGGGCAACCGCACCGCCGATCGTTCCGAAGCACGCCAGCATGAAACTGAAGGCGAATCTCGCCGTTCGCTTCCCTCCCGGCAGCAATTCAGCCATTCCGGGAGTCACAAACAGCATTCCGCAAACAAAGACCACCCAACGAGGAACATGGAACTTTTCATCTTCGGAGGGAATGACGTTCGTCGCCACCATCATGATCAGGATGCCTACGGCAAGCATCAGCCAGCTTGCCCACCAGGGCGTTTGTTTTGTGGAATTTCTCATACGGCAATAATAGCACACTACCCACTTACACCCGCTCCGGCGAGGCGTGATCGCACATCGGTCCGTGGCCCCGCTCGATCTGAATCGTGGCATGCTCGATGCCGAAGTGGTCGTGCAACGCAGTCTGAATTTCGCAGAGCAATTCGTCTTCATCGGCTAACTCTGGCTTCACTAGGTGTACTGTCAGCGCCACTTCCGTGGTGCTCATTGCCCAGATGTGCAGATCGTGAACTTCGGTAACGCCAGCCACGTTGGCGAGATAGTCTGTGACCGTATTGGGATCAATCGCGGCAGGAACCGCTTGTGTCGTGAGGTTGATCGACTCCCGCAATAGGCCCCAGGTGCTGGCAAAGATCGCGCCGGCAATCAACAAGCTAACTGCCGGATCGATCCAGGCAAGCTGCGTGAAGTAGATCGCGATGCCGGCGATCACAACGCCAACCGAAACGGCCGCATCGGCGGCCATGTGAAGGTAGGCTCCCTGCAAATTCAAATCGCTCTTGCGCCCACTTACAAAAAGTAGCGCTGTCGCCGTGTTGATCACCACGCCGATTGACGCCACGATGATAATCGGCAGCCCAGCCGTCGGTGCCGGGTCGCCAAAGCGGCCGATCGCTTCCCAGGAGATCGCACCAATCGCCACCAGCAGTAACAGCGCATTCAAGAAAGCTGCCAGAATCGTCGTGCCCCGATAACCGTACGTCCGACGGCTTGTAGGTGGCTTCTGGGCCAACGCGTGCCCGCCCCAGGCCAATAGCAGCCCGAACACGTCGCTCAGGTTATGCCCCGCGTCCGACAGCAGTGCCAGCGAGCCGGCATACAACCCGTAACCAGCTTCTACGAGCACGTAGAGCACATTCAGCGCAACACCCAGCGCGAAAGCTCGCCCGTAGTTGGTAACGCCATGATCGTGTGCGTGGCCGTGTGAATGAGAGTGGGACAAAGCAGTTATATTCGTAGCAATGAGTTCTGAGCCGAGATGTGTTGGCACTCGGGTGGGAGCGTGCACAGGGACAAACCGAGTGCTAACGCATCTCGGCTCAGGGATAATTGTTGAGAGATATTAAGTTGACACACTTCTCTGTCGCCGACCAGTGCTGCAGTCGAGTTTGGTGAGCCGTGCCACAGACGATCCACTGGCTACGACGGTAGGCTGTCGAGTGCTGCAGGTACGCATTATCCTAAGAATACTGACGTGAGACTCCCCACGATTTCCCAGAATCTACCCATCCCAAGGTGCTCTATGACTGATTTCGCTGATCTTCGCGCTCTCTTCGTCAATACATCCCTCAAGCGGAAGGAAACCGCAAGCCACACCCGATTGCTGCTCAATGCATCGGCCGGCATTATGGAGAAGAATGGTGTATCGGTGGAGCACTTGCATTTGGCTGCTCGCGACGTTCCGCCAGGAATCTACCCAGACATGACCGAACATGGCTGGGCTAAAGACGAGTGGCCTTCGCTTTGGGAGAAAGTCACCGCAGCTGATATTCTCATCATCGGGACTCCGCTTTGGCTGGGAGAGGAAAGCTCGATCTGCCGCATTCTCATCGAGCGACTCTACGCGATGTCAGGAGAACTCAACGATCGCGGGCAGTCGATTTACTACGGCAAAGTCGGTGGCTGCGTCATCACCGGAAACGAAGATGGGATCAAGCACACGGCAATGACTATCGCTTTCGCCCTCAACCACTTGGGGTACACCATTCCGCCCCAAGCCGATTGTGGTTGGATTGGCGAGGCGGGCCCCGGACCTTCCTACGGCGATGAGCAGGACGATGGTAGACGTGTCGGCTTCGACAACGATTTCACGCAACGCAACACGACGATCATG
Source organism: Adhaeretor mobilis (assembly GCF_007741515.1). Taxonomy (GTDB): domain Bacteria; phylum Planctomycetota; class Planctomycetia; order Pirellulales; family Lacipirellulaceae; genus Adhaeretor; species Adhaeretor mobilis. Next base: position 704,997 of record NZ_CP036263.1, on the reverse strand, counting down.
TCCTGGAATTGCCTGCACCTCGCACGCATGTTGAAGGACGCTGGCGGCATTCCCAACGATGGAAATGACCGTAATGCCTGGAAGGCTGGCGAGCGATTTGGCTTCGAGAACCCGAGTGTGGAGATTTGATGACTGAAGGAATTTCCTGAGCCAAGGAACCTTCCCGAGCCGAGAGTTTACAAGCTCACGCAAGGGATAAGAAAATACTCGGAAATTCTCTCAGTCTGTAGGGTATGTCGAGTGGAGCGAGGCGTAACACAAACCGAGGGCGTGGTACGCCTCGTTCGACTCGACATACCCTACGAAACTAGGCACCAGCTTCCACCGAAGAGCCCGCTAGCCAGGCGGTGCTGAATGCGGCTTGGAAATTATAGCCGCCGATCGGTCCATCGAGGTCGAGAATCTCGCCGGCTAAATACAATCCGGCGACTAACTTGCTTTGCATGGTTGAGGAATCAACTTCCTTGAGCGCTACGCCCCCTGCGGTGACTTCTGCCTTCTTGAAACCGCGCGTGCCGCTGATCGGGATGTGCGTCTCTTTCATCGCCGTTGCTAGCTGTCGCAGGTGACGATTACTCAATTCTGCGGCTCGGCGTTCGGTCAGGTCGAGGAGCTCCACTAAGGTTTCCGCCAAACGTCGCGGCAGCCAACCCGGTAGCAAGGTAACGATTTGCTTGCGCGGGTTCTGCTGGCATTCTTGGCGTAGTTGCATGAAGAGTTGTTCGCCGTTCAGGTAGGGGACGAAGTCGCAGCGCAAAGCTAGCTCACGCGGTTTATCGTGGCCGGTGATGGCACGGCTCACGTCCAGGATCGCGGGACCCGAAAGGCCGAAGTGCGTGAAGAGGAATGAATCGCACGCCTCGGCCAATGGTTTTTGCTTGCCGGTGGATTGTCCTAGCTGAATATCCTTCAGCGGCACAACACCCACGCCAACCTTCGGGATTGTGACTCCCTTGAGCTTTGCCACCCAGGAGACATCGGTCGTCACGGGAGTGAGCGACGGGCGGGGTGGCACAATCGTGTGTCCCAGTTGCTCCAACCATGCGTAGCCGTCGCCTGTGGTGCCGCTACCGGGGTAGGATTTGCCACCAGTCGTGACAATCACGTTCTGGGATTCGTAAGTCGTGTTGGAGGTTCGCAGCTCGAAGCCGCTCTCGATCTTGCTGAGCTTCGTGAGCGGCTCGTTCAAATTCAACTGGCAGCCGCTCCGCTGGAGTCGCTCCATGAGGGCCGCTAGCACATCGGCGGCTCGATTGCTCACAGGAAACACCTTACCGGTATCTTCCACTTTCGTAGCGACACCCTCGTTGGCAAAAAGCTCGATCAGTTCGTCTGGCGAGAGAGTTGCCAACGCGGAGTGCAGAAATCGCCCGGGGCGGCCATACGCTTCTACGATCCCGCGGGCATCGGTCGCGTGGGTAAGATTGCAACGGGTGCCACCCGACATCAGGATTTTCACGCCAGGGCGAGCGTTTTTCTCCAGGAGCAAAGTGCGCAGCCCTCGCTCGCTGGCGCGAATGCCGGCGAGCAGTCCCGCTGCTCCCGCTCCAACGATGACAACATCCCAAGTCATAAAGCTTGTACTCTTAGATAGACAGGCAGGAGTCATTCCGAAGGGAGGCTAGCCGACCGAGGAATCCGGTCAACCCCGGGTTCCGGCCGGATTCCTCAGTCGTTCGACTCCATTCGGAATGACACTTTCAGCGAACTTTGCCGTGTTACTGAGGATGAACAAGACTTGGGCTCGTCGGGCGGAACCCTCTATCCTGGCGATCCTGTTAATCCTGTCTATAACCTGTCTTGTGAATTTAGCCGGAATCACCCTCGGCAGGCATTTCTGCTACTATTGTCGTCTGTCCGTTTTGTTCTCGGTTGGCCCGTTGGTTCTTGGTTTCGGTTCTCTTATGCATTGGTCACTTTACGGTTTTCATTTCGGCAACATTCTTTATCTAGTTGCCTACTTGGTGCGAGATATTCTCTGGCTTCGCATCGTTACCATCGCGGCTATCGCGGCGATGCTGCCCTACTACTATTGCTGTCACTCATCTCCGCAGTACCAACCGATCGCGTGGTGTTCACTGTTTGTGGCGGTGAACTTGGTGCAAATCGGCTTATTGATTTGGGAACGTCGCCCGGTGTTCGTAGGCGAGCGTGAATTGCAGATCTATCGAGAGGTGTTCAATTCGCTCTCGGCACGCGAGTTCGTCAAGCTCTTGTCTGTGGCCGATTGGAAGCAGGTTGCCTCAGAGGCAAAGCTCCTCAGCCAGAATGAGTCGGTCGATGCGTTAATGCTGATTGCTCGAGGAACCGGCGGCGTGCAGATCGACGGCCGCCACGTGGCGGACATTCGTGTGAATCAATTCCTCGGAGAAATGGCATTTCTGACAGGTGCACCGGCTAGTGCCGATGTCATCGCCCAGACAGAACTCCAGGTGCTCTCTTGGCCGCTAGACAAGCTGCGAGACTTTCTGGTTGAGTACCCTCAGATTCACTTCAAATTACGCGGCGTACTCGGGACTGATTTAGTAGAAAAGCTCCGCCAACGCGGCCATGCGGACGCCCATCCCTCGCTGATGTAAGCTCGGCGGATACACGATTGCCCCTCCACTCTCGGCGCTGGTATCATAGGCGTTCTGCTTTTCTTACCGGCTCCAGTGAAGGGGAGTTCTTTTGTCCACATCTCGCACTTTCAATGGCATACTGGGTAGCATCCTCGCGATTATCGTGTGGATCACGATCGCGGACTTCGCGGCGATGTACGTCGCCAGTCGCCAAAAGGATGCGGAATTAAATGATGAACTACCGATTACGCGGGTCTCCAACGAGCCCAGTACCGATCAACCCAGCACTGGCAAGCCGGCCGATCTCCCGCTGCCCAGCACGCTCAGTACGGCCGACTACGAGGCAGCCCTCTTCCCGTTTCTCAATGAGCGCAAGTACAAGTCACTCGGCTGGGCACCCGATAAGCATGTGCGCGATACGGGCCCATTCATCAACGGTAAGTACTACGGCACGCACCCAGCGGTAAAGATATTCTATTCGCCAGAGATCATCGCCTGGCTGGAAGACGGCAAGAAGACCGCCATCCCCGACGGCGCGATGATTATCAAGGAACAGTACGAACCGCCTGCGGCACGTTGGGAGGGGCTCGACGACGACGAACTGTTCAAGCAACTCTCGAGCTGGACCATCATGGTGAAGGACGCCGCAGGCTCGCACGACGGCTGGTTCTGGAGCAACCCGGCCAAAGATCAAGTCGTCGTCGATAATCACCAGTACCCATTCGATCACCCGATCTCCGGCTTTGGGATCTACTGCACGCGATGCCACGCTTCCACGCAAAGCCACGGGGAAACCAACGAGTACACGTTTGCTGCATTGCGGAACATCCAAGGCTACCCAGGCGAGCCGTTGCTGTTTCGCGTGGATGATTCCTGGCGGAAGAGTCCTGATGTAGAAGAGCCTGTTGCGACGGAGGTTGAGGAAACTCTCGAAGATGCTCCCCACCCTGTGAGCAACGAAGACTTGCTTGCCGAGAATCTATTGAAGAGTGCGGCGAGCTCGCAATTGAATAGCAGCCACCCCCGCTGCAGCGCTGCCACGCATCCTGAGCAATGCGTGCCGCAATTGAACCAAACTTTTCTAAAATACTTCCCGGCGATTGCCACGCGCGAACGGGGAACGGTTGAGCACCTACCGCCCATCACACACGACTGGGTGGTGCGCCGCCCGGGTCAATCGCAGCAAACCACGCCGCAAAAGGGTCAGCCGTTCGTCACTTCCAACCAGTGCATGAGCTGCCACGCCGGCTTGCTGGAACCGTTCGGGCCCACGATGTTCCACCCAACCGAAGACAATGCGGAGTATGGCGCCGCTGGCGTGCATCTATCTCCCTACGGCGAGTGGCGCTGGACGCCGATGGGCCTTGCCGGGCGCGATCCGGTGTTTTTTGCCCAGTTGGAAAGCGAAATGCAGCTCATCAAAGACGACTTCCCCGACGATCCTGAGCAGGCGAAAGTGCTCGTCGATAACCTTGTCGAAACGTGCCTCACCTGCCACGGGGCGATGGGCAAGCATCAGCACGACTACGACCACGGCGGCCGTACGGACGACTTCGCACTGGCTCAACTCATGCAGGGTTCCAATGGCGAAGACGCCACCAACACCGATTCCGGCAAGCCAGATGACTGGCGTTATGGGGCGCTCGCCCGCGACGGCATCAGCTGCACGATCTGTCACCAAATGCAGCCGCGCGAGCAACCGGCTGACGACCACCGGCACTATCTGGAGTACTTCCTCGAAACTTCGATTACCGGCAACATCCATGTCGGCAATCCCAACGAGCTACACGGGCCGTTCGAGGACAAGGAAATCTCACCGTATTCGATGGAGCACGCTCTGGGATTCAAGCCGAAGCACAACCCGTACATCCAGAGTTCCCAAATGTGCGGTACGTGTCACGTGGTGAACCTGCCAATCATCGACGAGGTTTACGCAGACGGCGAAACCACAGATGAATTAGTGGCTGCGGAGCAGAATCCACTGTTCAAGAAGTACCATCACCATCTCGAGCAGTCGACCTACCTGGAGTGGCTGAACAGCGAATTCGAGAACGAGTTCAATCCAGAGAACCCCCAAGCGCAGACCTGCCAGGACTGCCATATGAGCAAGGACTACCACAACGACGATTTAGACCTGCATCTGGAGGCGATCGAAACACGGATCGCCGCCATTCAGGACGACACGTATCCCGATGCGGAGAACCTTGTCGAATTGAAGGAGCTGAAAGTTCGCCTCCGCAAGGAAGGCTACGCAAGGCACAACTTCCGCGGCCTGAATGTGTTCCTGGTCGAGATGTTCAACCAGTTCGACGACGTGCTAGGCGTGCGCAAGAATGACTTCATGACCGGCTCAACGAGCGACATCGCTCACGCCAAGCAAGACTTCGTACGCCAAGCCCGCAACGATGTGGCAGAGCTCGAGGTGAGTACGGATCTAACTGGCGGAGAGTTGATCGCGCAAGTCGAAGTCAAAAACAAGGTCGGCCATCGTTTTCCTAGCGGCGTAGGCTTTCGTAGAGCGTTCCTTGAATTTCTCGTTATCGAGAAGCCGCAAGAGAACGACTCCGAAGAACGCATTGTGTGGTCATCGGGCCGCACTAACGAGATCGGCGTGCTGCTCAATGGCGAGGGGAAACCGCTGAGATCGGAGTTCTTCGACGAGCATCCCGACCCGGAAGCCAACCGCGGCAACGAGCAATGCTGCCAGCACCACCACGAAGTAATCACGAGACCCGATCAGGTGCAGATTTACGAAACGCTCCTGCACTCGGCCGATCATCGCTTCTCAACCAGTTTCGTTCATGCGGGCCAAACGATTAAAGACAATCGCCTACTCCCACGCGGCTGGAGTGCCCAGGGCCCCGGAGCGGCACTCAACGGTAAGTTCCTCAAAGCCACCCACCCAGGGCCCGTCGCGAAGAACGACGCCCGCTACCAAGATGGCAGCGGCACGGACGTGGTGACCTACAAGGTGAAGCTGCCAGCAAACGTAGACACCAGCCGCCTGCAAGTGAAAGTGACCCTTTACTACCAAGCGATCCCGCCGTACTTCCTGCAAAGCCTCTTCGAAACAGCGCCCACCGGCCCGGCTACGCAACGCTTGCATTACATCTGTAGCAATATGGATTTGAAGGGCACGCCGATTGAAGATTGGAAGCTGGAGGTGGTGTCTGCTTCAGCTGAGGTTAAGTCTGAATAGGTTTGACGGGATCGACAGGATTTACTGGATCTAGTGACCCCATTTCGCCGCGGTGCTTGCACCGTGATTCACTCATGTAGGGTCCGCAGTGCGGACCAAGGTGCAGTTGGCTTGACTTGGATAGCAAATAAGTTATATTAAATTTGCATTAGAAGGGACTGACGTGCCAGAAGATGATAGAGAACCGGCAGAGTTGGTTTGGGAAGGCGATAGTAGAGATATTGCTCGCTCATTTCCCAAGGAAGTTCGCAGACTACTCGGCGAGGACATCGAGCGGGTGCGTCGAGGTATGAAGCCGAAAGACGGCCGGCCGATGAAGAGCATTGGAGTCGGGGTGTTTGAACTTCGTCAAAGTGATACCAATGGCTGGTATCGAACGATCTACCTCAGCGTTGTAGAGGGTAAGCTCCACGTTCTGCATTCATTTGTGAAAAAGAGCAGAAGTACGCCGAAGAAGGACCTGAGTGCTGCAAAGAATCGTTTAAAAAGTGTCAAAGCAAGGCTCACAGAGGAGAAACGCAATGCCAAGAAGCGATAAGCCTACCAAGAGTTCTGGAAACGTCTTCGAAGACTTAGGTTTCCCGCCAGAAGAAGCTGCCTTGTTGCAATTAAAGACGAGCCTTCAAATTGCTATTGAAAAGGAAGTGCAGAAACAGAAACTCACGCCTAAAGCACTCGGCAAGGTGCTCGACATCCAGCAACCGCAAGTCAGTGACTTGCTGACAGGCAAGGTCTCTAAAATGACGATTGATAAGCTGACGAAGTACCTCCACCGCATGGGACTGATGGTCGAGGTGAAGACGAAACGCTCTACAAGTCGCAAGACGCTTGGAAGCAGCGTGGCTTAGCAGAGTAGGTTAGCCGGGGTCGACAGGACTTACTGGATTAGTGAATTGCGTTTTGCCGCGGTGCTTGCACCGTGATTCACCATCGCCGTCGGAGAAACCGAAGAAGCCATGCCGCGAAATGAGGTTAAATCAAGTAAGCCAGCCTTCAGCGAAGAAAAACGAATTCGCCATTTACGACTTCAACCATCTTGGCGGTGGCTTCTGTTTTTTATCCTGTTTTGCGTTACTAAAGGTTTACTGGCCGGTATGGATTGGTAGCGAAGGCAAAGTAGGGTCCGTTGCGCGGACCCTTCTTCCTGAAAGTTGATCGCAATCGCGCCCCAACAAATGAGAATTCGAAAAAACAAATACAACCGAATCATAGTCATAGCGATTGTGCTTGTGTGCTTAGCACTGCTCTTTCAGAGGCGAAATATAAGTGCAGCCGCGAAGGAATCGCTAGTAGCCCGACGCGACTCGCTCAGTCTTGGAATGACCCCTGCCCAGGCGAAGTGTCAATTAGCTGGGGATAGCAAATTGATGTTGCATGCTGAGCCGATGGCTGAGGCTGGCCTGGTAACTTGGAGGCTTTCTACTCCCTTGGAATTTGGTGCAAGGAACTGGGTGCTCATCGCCGTCTTCCTCGATGGGAAACTGGTTGCACACGGAATCCGAACAGCGGACTCTGATTTCGAAAAACCAGCAATAGCTCCGAAAGACAAAATGGTTGATTCTCCTGACGTCGGTGATATCTGGAACAGTCGTTTCATTGTTCCTCTGGGTATCATAACTCATCTGGGGACCGTAGCCGTGCTCAGCCAACTACCTCGCGCGGAACGCGATCCCCATATTGCACCAATTCTCTAGCAAAGTACGCTCCGCTCTGCGGGCCGACGAACGGCCATAGTCCCACCACACTATTCATCCATCCATCGCACGCAACTTCTCTTCGATAAAACCGATGTGATGGGGGATGTGCCCGGTGATGCGCTGGAGAAGTGTTTCCAACGTCATTGGACCGTCGAGTGAATGCGTGCCTTGTCGCTCGAACGTTCGAGTGTCGCTGGCACGAAGGATAGGCAGCATGTGAGCGCGGACTGCCTCGATGACGTCTAACTCTGTTTTCCACGGTCGCTGCTCACAAACGAGCCCTATCGCAAACACATCAGGGTCCATCCCAAAAAACGTAGGGTTGTCCTCGGCGATAATACGCTTCATCCGGTCTGCGTAGACAATCTCAGTGTCGGCGATATGGCAAACAACTTGGCGAATCGACCACTTACCTGAGATCGGCGTCTTGTCCCAGTCGTCATTGCCTACTTGACTGACAGCATCGCGAAGCTGCTTTGCGCCTTGAGAGTAAGCCTTAATGATTTCGGGGGTATCGCTCATGAAAATCGTTCCAAGTAGGGTCCGCTGTGAGCTTGTGAATTATTCAGCTACCTACTCGGCAGCTAAGAATTTAGAATCGGTGACTGCTTTGATTCTAACATGCTTTGCGATGGAGGTTCTTGATGGAACGTACCACACAGACCGGCACGGCCCGTTTTCAGCGTGCTGAGCGACGACAGATCGAGTTTCGCCCGCTCGCACTCGATCAATTGCTTGCTGAAGATCACGCAGCGCGACTGATTTGGGCCTACGTGGAAGGACTCGACCTGACGCTCTTGTATCAGAAGATTAAGGCGGTGGATGGGAATGCTGGTCGCAATCCGATCGATCCCAAAATACTCCTCTCATTGTGGCTCTTCGCCACCGTCGAGGGAGTCACCTCCGCTCGTCGACTCGCTAAGCTCTGCCAAGAACACTTGGCTTACCTGTGGATCTGTGGCGAAGTGAGCGTGAATTACCATACGCTGAGCGACTTTCGCACCCAACACCATGAGTTTCTCGACGACCTGCTCACTCAAAGCGTGGCCACGCTGCTGCACCAGGGACTCATTGAACTCAACAGCCTGGCCCAAGACGGGATGCGTGTTCGCGCATCGGCCAGTTCGAGTTCCTTCCGCAGGAAGCCCACCCTCGATGAATGCCTCGCCCAGGCGGAGCAACATCTGGAAACACTTCAGAGGGAGAGCGAAGAAGATGTCGGGGTTGAGAACCGTCGTGAACAGGCAGCACGGGTGCGTGCGGCTCGTGAGCGGCAGGAGCGTATTGAAGCGGCTTTAGAAGAGCGTGAAACGCTCGTTCCGAAAATGGAGCGTCGTAAGAAGGGTTCTGGTAGCGAAGCACGCGCTTCGACCACCGACCCCGAAGCACGCAAGATGAAGATGGCCGATGGGGGCTTTCGTCCGGCCTATAACGTACAGTTTGCGACGACGACCGATACGCTGGTGATTGCTGGTGTGGAGGTGGTCAATGCGGGAACTGACGGTGGTCAGATGAAGCCGATGATTGATCAACTTGAGCGGCGCTACCAGCAGGCTCCCGAGCAGTACCTGGCCGATGGGGGCTTCGTGAAGCTGGACGACATTACTGCCCTTGAGCAGGCGGGTATCACAACGTATCTGCCGATCATGGAGCAAACACGTAAGGAGTCCCAGGGGATCGACCCGTTTGCTCCGGTGAAAGGCGATAGCGAAGAGGTCAAGCGGTGGCGTGCCCGGATGGGCACTTCCACAGCGAAAGAGATCTATCAGCAGCGCAGTGCGACTGCTGAGTTCCCCAACGCCGGCTGTCGGAATCGGGGGCTGGGTCAGTTCCCGGTTCGCGGGTTGCTGAAAGCCAGAGCGATCTGTTTATGGCAGGCACTAGCGCACAACTTCCAGAGAACACTTGATTTACGGCGGCAAGCGACCGGGTAAGCTTGTGATGATCAGGCAAGGATGCCAACGCCATCGGGTCGTCAGCATCCCAAGCAACTTTAGCAAACAGGGGTGTTTAACAACGACACAACCAACCTTTCAAGAAAGAACCCCCGAGCACTAGGACCTCAGGCCCGGTTGAGAAAAATTCACGGCCTCTGTGCGGACCGAGGGCGCGGGTCGGCTACTCGATTGTTTAAGCCGATAGCTAGGTGGCACTATTGAGACTCGTTGGAAGCTCAGGATGGTCCGCACAGAGGACCCTACGCAACACCTTTGGCAACCCGTTCCCCAAGATCCTTGTCCACGTTCTTCCAATACTCCAGCGCCCGACCTAGCACGGGCTCTTCCACGCCGCCTTTGAGGTGGCCAACAATGTTCGACACTAGGCGGTCGCGTTCCTCGTCGTTCATCACCTCGCGCACCAGTGTGCCAGCTTGGCCCCAATCGTCGTCTTCGGCGTGGAGTGTGTAGGCGGCGCGGGTGAACTGGCCGTCGGCGCTCCAGGTAGCCATTTCGGGGTACTTGGCGCCGTCTGCTTGTGGACCCCCTTTGGAGTTAGGGGCGTATACGGGGTCGCTCACGTTGTCGATCCGCATGGGTCCGTCCTTGGTGTAGCTATTCACCTCACACTTGGGACGGTTCACGGGGATCTGCTTGTAGTTCACACCCAGACGATGCCGGTGCGCGTCGGCATAGGAGAAGATGCGCCCGAGGAGCATCTTGTCGGGGCTGATGCCGATGCCCGGCACCAGGTTGTTCGGCTCGAAGGCGGCTTGCTCGATCTCCGTGTGGAAATCCGTTGGGTTGCGATCAAGCGTAAGCTTGCCCACTTCTTGCAGCGGGTAATCCGCGTGCGGCCAGACCTTAGTCAAGTCGAATGGATTGAACCGGTAGTTGGCCGCATCATCAAACGGCATGATCTGCATATGCAGCGTCCAACTCGGGTGATCGCCCCGTTTGATTGCGTTGAACAGGTCCCGACGATGGTAGTCACCATCGGTGCCAGCCAGCTTATCGGCTTCGTCCTGCGTGAGGAAGTCGATGCCTTGGTCGGTCTTGAAGTGGTACTTCACCCAAAACCGTTCACCGGCTGCGTTGACCCACATGTACGTGTGGCTGGAATAGCCATTCATGTGGCGCCAGCTCTTGGGGATGCCGCGATCACCCATCAGCCAAGTGACTTGGTGGGCCGACTCGGGTGAGAGACTCCAGAAATCCCACTGCATATCGTTGTCGCGCAGGCCATTGTCGGCGCGGCGTTTTTGGCTGCGAATGAAGTGCTGGAACTTCATCGGGTCGCGTAGGAAGAACACGGGCGTGTTGTTCCCGACCATGTCGTAGTTGCCTTCGCTGGTGTAGAACTTCAGCGCAAAGCCACGCGGGTCGCGCCACGTATCTGGGCTGCCGCGCTCGCCAGCAACCGTAGAGAAGCGGATCAGCGTGTCGGTCTTTGTGCCCGGCTGAAACACGGCCGCCTTGGTGTAGGCGCTCACGTCGTGCGTGACTTCAAACCGGCCAAACGCTCCGGAACCCTTCGCGTGCGGTTGGCGTTCGGGAATGCGTTCGCGATTGAAGTTGGCCATCTGCTCGATCAGGTAATGATCGTGCAGAAGAATCGGCCCATCGGGCCCCACGGTCAGCGAATGCTCGTCGCTAGCAACAGGAATCCCGGCATCGGTGGTGGTAGGTTTGCGACCGTCGTTACTCATGGCTTCGTCCTTCGCTATCGTTGTGATGGAGATGACACCCACGCCCGACTCGACTCATAGAGTGGTAGATTTTACACATAGCTCGCAGGTTTGTCAGCGGGCTGGCAGGGCGAAGTGGTTGGCGAGGAGTCGCTGATGGCGAATATAGAACTAGTCTCGTCGGATTCGAGGTAGACAGAAGCAAACTAGCGCTACGACAATGTAGGCTGCCATGAACTACCGCGACCAAATCGACTCAACGTTTGACGGCAATGCTTTTAAGAGGCCTCTCTTCTATGGGTATGGAGGAGGGCTTCGGTTCGAGCTCTCCGAAGGTGGGAACTACCTCAATCAGTTCCTGACAGCCCATCGAAAAGGGATGGAGATTTGTTCGGAAATATTTCGACCGGACAAACCCTTAACCGTTTGCTTCAAAGTTTTTGGTGAGTCCCTGCTTTCCTGCAGATCGGTACTGAGGGGATTGATTGAACTGGAGATTTACCCGAAGCAGAGCAAAGAGTACTGGACAGAGAGAGAAGAAGAGTGGGAAGGCGATGAAGACTACTCAAATTGCCATTGGCACTATTTTGTTTTCGACATTCCTCCGGATCGTCTCCTGAACGTATTGTGGTGCGCTTTCTCATCAGATTTTGGTCCGATCAAACCGCGAGCACACGCGACCGTCTACCTATTTAATCTTGAGGAGCGAATAATGGCCCTTGCTTACGACGACCGTGGAATGGACGTCGTTGGTCCAAACAGGCCGTTGCTCAAGAAACTCTATGATCGATTTAATGCGTACTTGCTTTCTTGCGATAAGGAGGCAATGGATGCCTCCTTTTCTGAGATCGATTAGTTGCTCCTGGCCAACATCTGTCAGTTACAAACAAATCAGCCAGCCTGAAAACCGACAGACTCGGGTAGCCGCGACACTTCGTCCGCTGAAAGGCTTGCCTGCTCTGGCGGCTGACTCGGACAAGTGTCGGGGTCGCTTGCGACAAGAGGCCTGGATAGACAGCACCGAGCATCCTGAAGACCTCTTGTGCTCCGCACACCGACACTTCTCCCTTGCGCTCTTTGCCAGATAGCCAAACTAAATGAGGAGAAAGTGTCGGTGCTGCCCATTTTCTAGATTTGTGTACAGCTGACAGGGTTAACACCTCACAACCACCTCACTACAGCTCTTCGCATAGCCCAGGGCTCTCTTGACTGTCGGCGGAATAGCATAGGCTAGCTCGACTAGGCCACGCTCGCCGTAACGGATGCGTAAGGTTTCGCGAAGTTCTTCCTCGACATCTTAGGCGCTGGCGATTGATTCAGTAAACTTCACGACCTCCTGCAGCTCTTCGCTCAGCTCCCCGTAGTTGCCAGCAAGTACCGTGCTGAGTAGCCCTGCGTCGATCTTGGCCTGTTGGGCTTGGTTCACACCGATCTGCAAACAGGGCCCGCAGTCTTCACGACGCAAGGTCACCAACTGGGCCACGAACCATGCCTCTTAGGGCAGCTTATTCAGCGAGTTTGCAAACGGCATTATGCTGGCGAAGCGAAAGAACGCACCCGGAGAGACGTCAAGAATGTGACGCAGGTAGTCCATCGAGGCGTCTAGCTTCTTCTCCTCGGCAGCAAGCTTACGACGCAGAAACCAGCGGAACATGGCACTCCAAGCGGCTAGCGATAATCTACTCCCTAAAGGGCAGTGCAAACTCAGACAAAGTTCGGCGTTGGTGGGCGGTAGGTGGAAAGATCGATCGAGCGGAACCATTCAATTGTCTTCGCGAGGCCATCACGCAGAGATACTTCGGGTTCCCAGCCGAGCTTTTCTTTTGCCAACGAGATATCTGGGCGTCGCCGAGTGGGATCGTCCGCCGGAAGTGGCATTTCGATAAGCTTCGACTTGGCACCGGTAAGCTCGATCACTAACTCGGCCAGTTCACGGATCGTGAATTCACCTGGGTTGCCAACATTCACGGGGCCAATGAAGTCGTTGGGGCCATTCATCATGCGCACGATGCCTTCGATCAGATCGTCCCGATAGCAGAACGAACGCGTCTGACTACCGTCGCCGAAAATGGTGATATCCTCATCCGCGAGTGCTTGGCGAATAAAGTTCGATACGACGCGGCCGTCATAAGGATGCATGCGCGGTCCGTAGGTATTGAAAATGCGAACCAGCCGCACGTTTACTCCGTTGTGACGATGGTAGTCGCAGAAGAGCGTTTCCGCGGCACGCTTGCCTTCGTCGTAACAAGCCCGCGTGCCTATCGGATTTACGCATCCACGATAGCTTTCCACTTGCGGGTGAACCTCTGGGTCGCCGTAGACTTCGCTTGTCGAAGCTTGCAAAACTTTCGCGTTGCAACGTTTAGCGAGCCCCAGCGTGTGAATCGCTCCGAGGATGGAGGTCTTCATCGTTTTAATCGGATTGTACTGATAGTGTCCCGGAGCGGCTGGACAAGCAAAGTTGTAGATCTCGTCGACTTCCAAAAAAATCGGCTGCGTAATGTCATGTCGAATGAGTTCAAAGTTATGCGAGTCTAGTAAAGGCTCAACGTTCGACTTTTGGCTCGTGAAGAAATTATCCAGGCACAACACGTCGTGACCTTCGCCCACGAGTCGTTCGCAAAGGTGCGAGCCAAGAAAACCGGCACCGCCGGTAACGAGAATGCGTTTAATGAGTGACATAGTTGCCTAGTAATAGTTGCCTAATGAGTGTTGGGTAACACAATGTATTTGAACCACAGAGGGCACAGAGATCACGGAGAGAAATAAATTGGGCAATCTGTCTGAGCATGGCCTAGAGATGCAATACGGACAGACGCTGATTGAGCGGATCCTTGCGGCTTTCTCAATCAGTTAATTTCGCCAGCAGTAATTTTCTTCTTTCTCGATTTTTGATCGGCGTTTATCAGGCCAATCTGCATTCATCCGCGTCCCATTGGTCCTCTGTGGTTCGAATACTAAGGCTTCCATCATAGTCAGCGAACACCCGCTAGCCACGCCCTTTCTGCCACTTCTTTTGTCGGTTGCCGTTTCTTTGGGAAGGCTGCGGACGAGCGGTCTGTAGTTGGAGGTTGCCTGGGCCGAGAAGTCCATCGACCCGATCGCGGCATTCGCTGGTCAGGTCCACGCCTTGCCATTGGCTGTCCAGCCACAAGTGCCCGCCGCGTGCTAGGTCGAGTCGTAGCTTGAGTTTCTTGCGGCCCGGGTAGCCCCTTAGGATTTCCCGTAATTGCTTGAGTGCCTGTTCACCGTGCTTCTCCTCTTCCACGCGAATAACGACGCCGCTGCTGTACTTTTCGGGCAGCTCAGCGATAGGAATGAGCTCGTCAACGATCAGGTTTACTTCTTCCGCACCGGGGCGACGATCGACTTTGCCTTTGATCGCGAGAATGGCGTCCCCCTCGACATGCTCGCCGAATTCAGCAAATTGCTCCGGCCACATGATACAGCGAGTAATGCCGTCGAGATCTTCCAAATCCCACATGGCGTACTTGGTGTGAACTTGTCCCGGGCGAGGATTCTTGGTGTGCGAAAGCTTGATCGCCGCCAGCATGCCGCCCATGAGCACCTCGTCGCGATGCTCTAGCGCACCGATCGACTTACTGGAGTGCGTACAAAAGGTTCGCAGCGTCGTCTCGAACTCAGCCAGCGGATGACTACTGAGATAGAAGCCGAGGACTTCCTTCTCCAACACAAGTTGTTCTTTCTCTGGCCACGCAGTCATTGCCGGTAGATCGAGCGAGGCGTCGGTCACGGTTTCCTCTTCCTCAACGTCGTCAAACAAGCCTTTCTGACCGCTCTTGCGATTGTCGGCGGCTGCGGCTCCGGCTTGCATGGCGCGGTCGAGTGCTGCGAGGTACTGGGCCCGATTGCCGCCCAATTCATCGAATGCACCACTTTTCACGAGTGCCTCAATCGTGGCTCGATTGCAATCGGCTGCGTCGATGCGTTCACAGAAGTCGAAGATACTTTTGTACGGGCCACCTGCTTCTCGTTCTCGTTGGATCGACTCCGCAGCCGCACCACCGCACGCCTTGACAGCGCTCAGGCCGAAGTGAATCTTCTCACCCTCAACTCGGAACTCAGGCTCCCCGGCGTTCACACTCGGGGGTACGACTTCAATATCCATACGCCGGCAGTCTTCCAGATGCTCGACGAGCGCATCCTTGCTTTTAAAGTTTCTCCCCGGGATATCGCAGGAGAGGAGTGCCGCCATGAACTCCACCGGGTAGTGCGCTTTTAGGTAGGCCGTTTGGTAGGCGATCAAGGCATAGGCCGTCGAATGGCTCTTGTTGAAACCGTAGCCGGCGAACTTCTCGATCATTTCGAACAGTTCAACTGCCTTCTTCTTGTCGAGCCCTTGTTCCGTTGCACCGTTGATGAACTCCTCGCGATACTTCGCGATCATGGGCAGCTTTTTCTTGCTGATTGCTTTGATGCACGTGTACGCATTGGAGAGCTGAATGCCACCAAGCCGATTGAGAATCCGCATGACCTGCTCCTGGTAAACCATCACGCCATGAGTTTCCTCCAGGATGTCTTCCATCAACGGGTGCGGGTATTCCGCCGGCTTGCGACCATGCTTGACCTCGATGTACTGATCGACCATGCCCCCTTCGAGCGGGCCAGGACGATAAAGTGCCGCGGTAGCGATAATGTCGCGGAAGTGGTCGGGCTTCATGCGTTGCAGCAGATCGCGAATGCCGCCCGACTCAAGTTGGAAGATGCCTTTCGTTTCGCCACGACACAGCAGTGCGTAGCTTTCCTGGTCGTCGAGCGGGAAATCGTGCGGGTCGATTCGCTTGCCTTGCGATTGCTCGACGAGATCGACGGTGCGGGCAAGGATCGTGAGATTCCGCAATCCCAGGAAGTCCATCTTCAGCAGGCCGGCCTCTTCGACGTCGTTCATCGCCCATTGAGTGATGATTTCCGTCTTGCCCTTCACGCGTTGTAGGGGCACGTACTCGTCGACCGGCTTTTCAGCGATGACCACAGCCGCGGCATGCGTGCCTACGTTGCGTGCTAGGCCTTCGATTTTGCGGGCGAGGTCCAGCAGCTCGTGGATTTCCGGGTCGGCTTCGTAGGTCTTGTTGAGTTCGTCAGAGGTTTCCAACGCTTTGTCGATCGAAATGCCCAACTGATCAGGCACCATGCCGACGATTTGATCCACGCGGAAAATCGGGATACTCATCGTACGGCCCACATCGCGGATGGCCGCCCGTGCAGCCAGCGTGCCGAACGTGCCAATTTGTGCGACGTTCGCTTCGCCGTACTTATCCTTCACGTATTGAATGACTTCGCCGCGGCGTTCCTTGCAGAAGTCGATATCGATATCAGGCGCTTCTAAGCGATTTTCGTCGAGGAACCGCTCGAACAGCAGGTCGTAGTCCAGCGGACAGACGTGACTCATCTTCAGGGCGTAGCAAACCAGTGAGCCCACGCCCGAACCGCGTGCCGTGCAGGGTATACTCTCGCGTACAGCGAATCGCACGAAGTCCCATACGATGAGGAAGTAATCAGGAAATCCTAGCTTGTTGATCACGCCCAGCTCGCGATCAAGCCGGTCATGTACTTCTTGGGAGAGCTCTCCCGTGGCCGGATCCTCGTCCTTCCAGCGATGCGTCGCTTTCGCATAGCGCTCTTTGAGCCCCTCCACGCACAGCTCGTGCAGATACTCCTGAGAGTTCTTTTCTTCGGGCGGCTTAAACGTGGGGAAATGGCGTTTGCCTAGTTCCAGGTCGATGTCCACCGAATCGGCAATCTCTTGCGAGCGTCCCAAAGCTTCTGCCATATCGGGCAGCGCTTCAAACATCTGGTCCGCACTGCGCAGGAAGAACTGATCGCCCTCCATCTTCATGCGGTTTGTGTCCGTGCGGAACTTGCCCGTATTGATGCACAGCAGTACGTCTTGGGCCTCGGCATCTTCTTGGTTCACATAGTGAGCATCGCTAGTGGCAACCATCGGCAAGCCCATTTGGTTGGCCACGATGACTGCTGCCTCTTTCGCGAGACGCTGGATCTCTACGCCGTTGTCTTGCACTTCGATGAAGTAGCGATCATCGAATACCCCGTGAAACCAGCCGGCGATTTCTTTCGCGGCAACGATTTGCTCCTCCAGCGGGCCCTCGTTCCCATTGAGTAGCGAGCGGGAGAATTCACCCGATACGCAACCGCTCAAGCAGATGATTCCTTCGCTGTGCGCTTCTAGCAAGTCGCGATCGATGCGAGGCTTGTGATAGAAGCCTTCCAAGTAAGCACTGCTAGCCATCTTTACGAGGTTACGAAACCCGGTGGCATTCTTGGCAAGCAGCGTCAGATGATAGCTGGCCGCCTTGCTGGAGGCGGCGCCGCTGTGGTCGTGCCGACTGCCCGGTGCCACGTATGCCTCGTAACCGAGTACCGGATTGATGCCTGCCGCTTTGGCCGCTTTGTAAAACTGCAGCGAGCCATAGAGATTGCCGTGGTCGGTCAGCGCTAGCGCATTCATGCCCAGCTCTTTCGCCCGATTGACCAGCCCGCCGATGGGACTCGCTCCGTCAAGCAAACTGTAATGGCTATGGCAGTGAAGATGAACGAACGAGGGAGCGGGCATAACAGTGAGGAGCAGCTAGAGAGCCGGGTCGTCCCCGACCCCGATCCATGGGGTAGTCATTACACGTGAACCGTGATTGTACCTACTGCCCTGCCGTGATGTCACGGGGCTCATGTCATTCCGACGGGAGGCTCGCCGACCAAAGAATCCAAGCCTCGTTCCCACGCTCCTGCGTGGGAACGCAATATCCAGCCGCTCAGCGGCACTGACGTTGTATAATCGTGGAATGAGTTGAACTCAACGTGATAGGTCGGGGCATGAGATATCTGAAGTGGATTGCACCGCTTGTTTTCTGGGACGGCGTACTGCCTGCCTTTGTGATCTTGGTGACAGCCCTCTCAGACGCAATTTTTGGAAAAGGGGGACTAATCAATAGGAACGCATTCTTGGATGTCATGCTTATCGCTGGGCTGCCCTTGGCCTTCTTCGTGCTTCGTATTTTAGTTGGAAGGCGACGTTTACACGAGCTGGCTGCTGGTCAAACTATCTCTTGGAGGCTTTTTTTCTTCGTTCCTGCGTTATTGATACTCGCGTTGTTTGAGGCGGGAGGAATAGGGATCGGCCTGAGTGGAGTAGAGGTTCAGCCAGGGGACCTCCGAGTGTTCTTAGCGATTTACGGTGCCTACTTTTTACTGATGGCAGTTGCGTTCTTACCGGTAGGGTCATCTAGCCAAACGATTGAGATTGAGGATGAGGATAGAGTAGAGAACCCTTGGGCGTCGCTAGGATGAAGTTGAAGATTCATAGCGAAATGGAGTGCAATCGCCGCAGAGCGGCTGGCTCTTGCGTTCCCACGCGGGAGCGTGGGAACGAGGACCATAAAGCTACTTCTGCCCGGGCTCCCCAATCCTGCGCATGTACTCTGCCAGTTGCGATTGCATTTCCAAGAGATCTTGCCAGTAGGCGAGCGGGATCACGACGCGGCCGGTGTTTTCTTCGACCACGGCGTTTTGCAAAAGCTGACGAGCACGAAGGTGGAGGTATTCCAGTAACTCGGATACTTGCGCCGCTTGGCCCGGACTGAGCGACTCCGGCAAGTCAGGCGGGCTGGGGATGTGAAGCGTGCTTTGCAGGTCTTCTGAAGAACCTAGGCGGAAGGCAAAACTCATGGATTTCGAGTCGGCTGCCTGAGCAGAGATTTCGTCCGCGGTGATCTCGTTCGTGTCGCCCAGACCGCCGCGAAGTTCTTCCAAACGACTTGCGATTTGCTTGCGGGTGCCGAAGAGTAATACGGAACGGCCCAGAGTAATCACATCGCCGTAACGCAGAATCCGCAGGTGCGTATCCTCGCCGTTGACTCGCGTGCCGTTGGTGCTTTCCAGGTCGGTGAGAACCAGCTTGTCGCGATCTTCCTGGATTTTGAGATGGAAGCGGCTAATGCGTTCGTCATGCAACTGGACGGTGTTGCCTTCCTCCCGCCCGATCGTGATCGGCGTCTCGAGGGTTTCGTAAACATCCCCGCGGTCAGCGCCATCGAGCACGCGCAGAGTGATTTCGCCGTTTGTCACGCCAGTGTCGCCTGTCCACCTGAAGATGCCCGACCCAATCCGCCCACTCCCCGATCATTGTTTTTAACACGCCAGAGAGCGAGGGACAAGTAAAATAGGTAGGCAATTGTAGTTTCACGGGGAGGCGCAGAGGTCGGTAAGAGGTAGGCCGGAACGTGTACAACTCGTTCTAGCCTACGCAATCCTGTGTCCCGAGCGTTTCTACGCGGGGCTTTCGAGTTCGCATGTCCGAAAAAATGCCGAGTTGTTGCACTTACTGTTGCATTCTCGCCTCGACTTTCATTGGGCGTCAGTGGCGGAAAGTCCCCAATATTAGTTTTCTAGGAATCTTCCGACCGGCCTGAGATTATTGACATAGGATTCTAATAGCCGGAACTCCACAGACAATTCCATCTGCCCTTTTCAACGATTTCGGCTACCGCGGCACGACTGCCAAGAAAGCACGAGTGGCGCAACACTTTTCCTGAGTCCATTTCACTGAATTCGAACCGCCACCCAAGTTGCCTGCGCTGAGGCTTGCGCATGACAATCGCGGGAGTTTCCTGCCATGCCCCATCCAATACACAGCGAATCCCGTCGCACCTTGCTAAGTCGCAAACAAAGCGAGATTTGCCGTGGCACGTCTGCCGTGGAAGCAGCTTTCGTATTGCCGATCCTGTTCTTCTTCGTGCTTGCGCTCATCGAGCTGGGTCACGCGCAGATGGTAGCTAATCTGATGCAAAGTGCTTGTCGTAGTGGCGCCCGGCTCGGTTCGACCGAAGGGACCACCACCGCCCAAGTCTCGCAACGCGTGCACCAGACTCTCGGCTCAGCTATTTCGACGGATTCGCTCAACGTGTTTGTGAACGATGCCAGCAGCATGGACACGCCCGACTCCGATGGATCCGACGCTAGTGAAATCGAAGCCATGCCGGGCGTGGAAGTCGCCAATGCCGAGCCGCGTCAGTTAATCGTTGTGCGTGCGACGATTCCTTATAACGACATCGCGCTAGTGCCGATGCCCTTTATGAGTGGCGTTGTGCTGGGCGGTCAATCGTTTATCCGTCACGAATAATTCCACTACGAAATTCTTTTTGCTCTAGAGACCTACCTAACAACCTCCGCTCACCTATCCATTACCTAATCGCCTCGTCCCCTCTTGGAGTCTCAAAAATGTACCGTATTAAACCAATGAAAAATGGCTCGCGACTCGGGGCCGTGGCGGTAGAGTTTGCCGTCGTTGCGCCAGTTCTGCTGGCGATTGCCGTCGGGCTCATTGAGCTAAGCCGCGTCTACAACGCTCAAAACCTGCTGCAAACGGCCGCTCGCGAAGGGGCTCGCTTCGCGTCGATGGATCGCGTCGGCATGCTCACTGGTGGTGAAACTGCCAACAGTAAGATCGCTAATGACGTGAAGAACTACCTTGCTTCGGCAGGGATGGATCGCGATTCGATCGATGTGCTTATCCGCGATCACAATAATCCTGACCTGAATTTCAATCTCGACGATCCGGCAAACGACTTGAAGCTATTCGATGTGACCGTGGAAACCCCTTACTCTTCGGTAAGTTATACGCCAGTCCCGGAGGACAACGACTACACCTTGACCGCTTCGATCACCTTTCGAAATGGACGGTTGACCTATTCCGAATAGCCAATGCAACTATTGATCGAAACTTACAGGACTTTGTCACAGTTATACGCAGCTGGCCGTTGGAGGCACCTATGAACATCACGACTAAGAACAACATGATATTGGGGCTCGCACGGGCCCCTCGTCGCGGCATCGCCGTGGTGCTTACCGGCTTTTGCTTGTGCGTCGTATTCGCCTTCGTGGCCATGTCTGTCGATACGGGCCGCATGGTTCTCACAGAAACGCGTATGCAAAACGGCGTGGACGCTGCCGCCTTGGCTGCTGCTCAGGAAATCACTGCTGCGGTTTACGCTGCTGGTTCGGGCGATGGCTCGGTCGATCTCGACGCGAACTCTATTGCTGCGGATGCGGCACGCGCCATGGCAGAGCAAGTCGCTGCTGCAAATGGCGTCTACATTAACCCTGCTACCGATGTGCGATTCGGCAAGCGAGCCTACAACGAAGCGACACACACGTGGCCCATTGTATGGGACGCCTCACCCTACAACGTCGTGCAAGTGGTCGCCCGTCGTACGGACGAAGATGTGGAGGCCCCCGATGGCCAGTTGCCATTGGCCTTCGGCTGGGCGGTGGGTCGTTCGACGGTACCACTGCAAACCTCAGCCACGGCGTTTGTTGAGGCGCGTGACCTCGTGGTCGTGCTCGACTTCTCTGCCTCGATGAACGACGACAGCTCGCTAAATAGCATCAACTCGCTCGGGCAATCGGCCGTGGAAGACTCGCTCGACGCGATGTGGGATTCGCTGGTCGCTGCGGACGTTCGGTGGAGTAACACCGGCAATCCCAAGTGCTTGTCGGCATTCGGGCGGATCGATTCCCACGCCGGCATTTACTACAACAGCAGCAATACTAACACCATATTCAATTACCTCCAAGTCGGTGCGCGCTATTCGGATGGCACCCCCAAGTACCCGTTCCCACAAGCTGGCCGCTACAGCGATGGTTCGCCACGACCGCAGCCTAGTGCAAGCTATAGCGATTCCCTCTGGAAGGACTATATCAATCACACCCGCCGGATAAGTGGGCCTTACCGCAAGAAGTACGGCTATCGCACGATGATGAATTACCTGCAGGAAAATCGCTACAGTCGTACCCATTCGGAGGACATGTGGCGGATGCCTCACTATCCGTTCAATGCGATCAAGAACGGTGCGTCGCTGTTCTGCGATTTCCTCACCGAGCTCGACTTTGGCGATGAACTGGGCCTTGTCAGCTACGGTGCCTACGCCGTTAAGGAGTGGAGCCATTTCGATGGTGAAGTAGACATCGACATTAGCGACGATCCCATCACCAACGACTACGCCACGATCGATACCATCCAACGCCGTCATCAAGCGGGTGACTACGACGGCTGGACAGGCATGGGCGATGGTGTGCTCAAAGCGCATGAACTGTTGATCGGGTCATCGAGCGATCCTCAGGACGATGGACATGTACGCTACGGTGCTCGGCCAACGATGCTCATCATGACCGATGGTCAAACCAACCAAGGCCCCTCGGGATGGAGCTTGCCTTCGAGCTTTGAATGGGACGATTGGACTGACTACGACGGCGATGGCAATGCCGACTACTCAACCAACGACTGGAAGAAGCAATACGCGTTTTGGGAAGCCACCGAAGCGGCCAAGCGTGGCATCACGCTGCACACGATGGCCGTGGGTGCCGGTGCAGATCGCAACCTCATGAAGGCTATCGCCCATGCCGGCCAAGGTGTTTACATTAATGTACCCGGCGGAACGACCATTGCGGAGATGGAAGGCGACCTGATGGGTGCCTTCCGTCAGATTGCAGCAAAAGTTCCGCCACCGAAACTCGTCTTCGAATTGACAGCAGAGTAGACAGAAAATATGGTTTAGGACCTCGGGCTTCACAACCTGACTCGCCCCAAGACAGCTGGCGGCGTCGAACCGCGGTTACCGTGTCCTGGACCGCGCTAGATGTCGCCGGCTGTCATTCTGTAGGGGGAATAGGTATGAGGGGATGAGATACTAGTGAGTTAGGGAATCGGGGTTTGCAACAAATCCCATTCCCTAACAACCTACTAGCTAATCCTCATACGCAGCAGTGTCGTACCGCTTGCGGCTTCCGTACCCACGACGCCTGCGATGCGAACGCGTGACGTACTCACCTTCGACAAAGTAATAGCCGCCTAACATTTTGTAGAAGAACAGAATTATCAGCGTGCCGGCCGTACCCACAAGCATGCCCATTGGGCTGATCGGAATCACACGCACGCCCGCGCGAAAGTAGCTCGCCACACCGCAGCCCAGGATCGTGCCCCCGATGCCCATGATCACCGTGGCGATAGCACCTCCCGGATCGCGCCCCGGCATGAGGCCCTTGGCCAACAGCCCGATGACCGTACCAAAGCCAATCCAAACGAGCACGTCATTCACCATTTGCTGCGCCGAATCGTCCAGCACAATGCCTTGAGTGGTGTTGAATTCTTGTAGGGCAAGTAGCATGGTTTCATCTCCTCAATCGCAGGGGCATCTCTTGAGGAGCGAAGCGTACAACACGCTAGCCAGTGGGAACAGATCAGCGCAATAAGCTTGCTAGCACGAAGGAAAATAGCCGCGAGCCAACGGCTCGCCGGGAATTTGCACTGCTGAAAAGCGTACTCTCTTGCTTCAGCAGGCCGCTGGCCCGCGGCTATTGAGTGAGATGGTGGGGTCTACGTTAATTGGGCCAACGAGCAAAAACGCCGCTTGGCAATTTCTTACCTTGTGCGGATTCGAGAAACAGATTGCCCGTTTTTCCGCCTTGGCCGCACTGACCGAAGATTCCCTCGGCGAGCATTGCTTCCAACTCAGCGGGGCCGATGTTGGGGGTATGGCAGGTGGTAAGAATGAACGCGCGGCGATCGCTCGTAAGCTCCCCAACGAGCTTTAGTAGTGGCAATAGGTCGCGACTGATTGACCAGGCTTCGCCTTTGGGACCGTGGCCGTAGCTCGGCGGATCGAGGATGACGGCGTCGTACTGATTGCCTCGCTTCACTTCACGTTGACAAAACTTCACCGCATCTTCCACGATCCAGCGGACTGGATGCTCGGCTAGGCCTGAGATTTCGGCATTTTTCCGAGCCCGCGCAACCATGCTCTTTGCGGCATCTACGTGGGTGACTTCTGCTCCAGCAACCGCGGCTGCCAGCGTGCTACCACCGGTGTAGGCAAAAAGATTGAGCACTTTCACCGCTGGAAGCTCACCGAGCCCCGATTGAGATCCAGCGCGTGCAATCTGCTTGGCGATCCATTGCCAGTTGGAAACTTGCTCAGGGAAAATTCCAACCTGTCCAGAAGGTAACCCAGTGAGCTTCATGCGAAACGCATGTGCATTGTCGATAGTGATAGGCAGCTCAATCTCTTGGGCGACCCACTTCTTATGGCTAGGCTTCCACCTGCCATCGGCGGCACGATCTCCTTCGAAGCGTGCGGTTACCCGTTTCCAAAGATCGGGAGACTGCCTTGCTCGCACCGCTGCCGGGCAAGGGCGGTCGAGCACCCAGGGGCCGAATTGCTCTAGCTTTCGCCCCTCGCCAAAGTCTAGGAGTTCGTAATCGTGAATGGTCGGTTGGATCATAGTTTTTCGTTGCTGCGAGGCCTTTTTGGCTCGCAACCCAATAGCCGCGGCCTAACAGGCCTTCGGGAATCTCGAACAATGCTTACCTACCGAGCAAATTCCCGGCATGCCATTGGCCCGTGGCTAGCAGGAATTATTACGCACTGAGTGAGAAGTTCGCTTTCGCACCAGAATTCGTCGCTTGGTCTCTGGCCGTGGTGCCCTATAATGGGTGGTTCGCTTCAGATTGAGTAAATATCGAGATTGAGCACCTCTCGATTGTACGCGCGCCCCCAGTAAATCCTACACCGCTGAATTCTACCCCGCACGGACGCATGCCCGCCTCAGATATCATCATCAAACGAGCCCGCGAGCACAATCTGTGCGATGTCGATCTCGTATTGCCTCGGAACAAGCTCATTTGCCTGACTGGAGTGTCCGGGAGCGGCAAGAGCTCGCTCGCCTTCGATACGCTCTATGCGGAAGGCCAGCGGCGCTATGTCGAGAGCCTGTCCACTTTCGCCCGACAATTCTTGGGGCAAATGCCTAAGCCGGATGTCGACCACATTAGCGGCCTGAGCCCGTCGATCTCGATTTCGCAGAAGTCCTCGGGCAATAATCCCCGGTCGACCGTGGGCACAATTACTGAAATCTACGACTTTCTTCGCGTGCTATACGCCCGTGTGGGACAGGGCCATTGCCCGAAGTGCGAGCAACCGATTACCGCCCAATCGCGCGAGCAGATCATCGCGCGAATTCTCGAACAGCCGGCGAAAACCAAATTCATGTTGCTTGCACCCGTGGTGCGGCGGCAAAAGGGTGAGTTTCGCGATCTGTTTGAAGACTTATTGAAGAAGGGATTTGTGCGTGCGCGTGTCGATGGCGAAGTTGTCATGCTGACTGAAGCGCCGGCACTAGATCGCCAGATGCGGCACAACATCGAAGTTGTCGTCGATCGGCTCACGATGAACGCCAACGTGCGAAGCCGATTGGCCGAGGCCGTGGAATTGGGTCTTAAGTTCGGTGAAGGCAACCTAATTGTGGCTCCCGAAGAGTCCGACAAGAGTGATACGCCTGTCGAAGCGCCCACCGAAGACGGCGCGAGCAAGCCCGTGAAGCAAAAGTCGAAGGATGTGTTCCTGTCTGCTGACTATGCGTGCAACTCATGTGGCTTGAGTTTTCAATCGCCCACACCGCAGTTGTTTAGTTTCAACAGTCCACAGGGCATGTGCTACGAGTGCGACGGGCTGGGCGACATGTACTCGTTCGACCCAGACAAGTTGGTGCCGGATGAGTCGCTCTCCTTCGCCAAGGGTGCCATTGAGCTAATCGGACCTTGGAAAGACCTCGGCCGGTGGAAGCGCCACATCTACGCCGGCGTTGCCGAGACGATGGAGCGCAAGCTGGAGCTTGAAGAAGGCTTCCTGCTGGAAACTCCCTGGGGCGAGCTCACCAAAGAGCAGCAAAGCATCTGGCTGTGGGGCACCGGCAACGAGCACATTACCTATACGTGGCGGGCCGGCAAATCGGGCCAAAAGTACGGCGGCGAGTTTGATGGCGTAATCCCCGAGTTGCTTGAAAAGTATCGCAGCGCAAAACGCAAGTCGCTAATCGCCAAACTCGAACAGTTCATGAACGTGATCCGTTGCCCGGATTGCAAGGGTGAACGACTTAACCCACAAGCCCGCTCTGTACGGCTCACAACGTCTGACCCTGCATTCACCGACTCGGCTACTGAGCGTGGCGCGAGCCTCACTTTGCCGGAAGTGAATCGCTTGCCACTGAGCGACGCGGCTGACTTTTTCTCCGGGCTGCAGCTCGACAAGACACAGCAAACAATCGCGTCGGAAGTTCTCAAAGAAATACGCGGTCGGCTCGGGTTCTTGACGAACGTGGGGCTGGAGTATCTCTCGCTGGGCCGCACCGCTCCGACACTTTCCGGCGGCGAGACGCAGCGTATTCGCCTAGCGGGCCAGATCGGCTGTGGATTGGTGGGTGTCCTGTACATACTTGATGAACCGTCGATCGGCTTGCATCCACGGGACAATGATCGGCTGATCTCCACGCTCGAACGCCTGCGAGACCAAGGCAATACGGTGGTCGTCGTAGAACACGACGAAGACACCATGCGCGCCGCCGATCACGTGATCGACTTCGGCCCTGGCCCCGGAGTGCGCGGCGGCCAAGTTGTCGGCGAAGGCACGGCCGATCAAATTGCGAAGAAGAAGGCGAGCGTCACAGGAGCATATCTCTCCGGTCGGAAGAAAATTGAAATACCGAAGAAGAGGAGAATCGAAGGTCAGGGCAATGACCGTGAGTCACTGGTAATTCGCGGCGCCAAACACAACAATCTTAAGAACGTCGATATCGAGATCCCGCTCGGTGCATTCGTTTGCGTGACCGGCGTTTCCGGCAGCGGAAAAAGTTCTCTAGTAAACGACATTCTTGTCGAAGCCTTACGCCGCGATCTGAACAACGGCAAAGGGTTGCCCGGCGAGCACGATTCGATTGAGGGGCTCGAGCATCTCGATAAGCTGATCGCGATCGACCAATCACCCATCGGACGCACGCCACGCTCGAACCCGGCCACCTACATCAAGGTCTTCGACGAGATTCGCAAGCTCTACACGCAACTCTCTGAGTCTAAGCGTCGTGGCTATCCGGCAGGGCGATTTAGCTTCAATGTGGTTGGCGGACGTTGCGAGGCGTGTAGCGGTAATGGCTCCAACAAGCTGGAAATGGACTTCCTGGCTGACGTGTGGATCGAGTGCAATGTGTGCAACGGGCATCGCTTCAATCACGAAACCCTGCAAGTAAAGTATCGCGAGAAGTCGATTGCAGACGTGTTGGAGATGGACATCCAAGAGGCACTTAAGCATTTCGAGAATATCCCCAAGATTTACGAGAAACTGCAAACGCTTCATGCCGTGGGACTCGATTACATGAAGCTGGGTCAACCCTCGCCGACACTTTCCGGTGGTGAGGCACAGCGGATCAAGCTTGCCCGTGAGTTAGTAAAGAAGTCCACAGGCAAAACGCTCTATCTGCTCGACGAGCCCACGACCGGCTTGCACTTCGCTGACATTGAATTGCTACTCAAAGTGCTGCACGACTTTGTCGACGCAGGCAATACAGTATTGGTGGTCGAGCATAACCTTGACGTCATTAAGACGGCCGACTGGCTCATCGACATCGGGCCTGAGGGTGGCAAGAACGGTGGGGAGTTGGTCACTGCAGGTACGCCCGAGGATATTGTCGCATTTTCCAAGACAGAAGGCGGTGGGCGGAAAGGAGAGAAGTCCGCTCTCGTTTCTCATACGGGCAAGTCCCTTGCTCCCTATCTCGACGGCACAGTTGCTGAAGTGGGAGCTGCGAAGGCCACGCGTCGGAAGCAGATTGAACAGGCAACGCATATCACCGTGCAGGGTGCGAGCCAGCACAACCTGCGTGGCGTGGATGTGAAAATTCCTCGCGAAGAATTCACCGTATTCTGCGGCCCCAGCGGTTCTGGCAAGACCTCGCTCGCCATGGACACCATCTACGCCGAGGGGCAACGGCGCTACGTGGAGAGCCTGAGTTCCTACGCACGGCAGTTCGTCGGCCAGATGCAGAAGCCGGCGGTCGAGCATATCGAAGGGCTTTCCCCGGCCATCGCGATCGAACAACGCAGTGCCGGTCACACCCCGCGTTCAACAGTAGGTACGGTCACAGAGATTTACGACTACTTCCGCATTTTGCTGTCGCGACTTGGGCAAATGTATTGCCCCGACTGCGATACTGAAGTGGGTACTCAGTCGGCCGATGAAGTCATCGACTCAGTACTCAGTGAACCTGAAGGTACGAAGGCCTATCTAATGGCGCCAGTAGCTCTTGCCCAGGGTGACAGGTACGAAGACCTGTGGGATAAGCTGCGTACCGATGGCTATCAGCGTGTACGAGTTGACGGTCAAACGCAGCAACTCGACGCGATGCCTTCGATCGATCGCCGGCAGAAGCACGCGATCGAGGTAATCGTCGATCGCGTCACAATCAAACAAGCTAGCCGGGCAAGGCTGGCCGATAGCATTGAGAATACACTTGCTCTAGGCAAGGGCATCTTGCACCTAGCGATTGCTACCGACGATACGCCCGAAGAGCGCTGGCCTGTGCGAATCCACAGTCAGCACCTCGTCTGTGGCGATTGCGGTCGCAGCTTCGAGACTCTTTCACCGCATCACTTCTCGTTTAACAGCACCCTTGGCTGGTGTCATGCCTGCGAAGGACTCGGTACGGACCTGGGTGCCAATCCGGCCGTGTTGTTCCGCAGCATGGAAATGACTCTCGCCGAAGGGGCCGTACTTGTGTGGCCCGGCGTCAAGCAACCGTTGTTCAACGCCATGCTCGATGCACTGGCTAAGCACACTGGGCTGCCGCTGGACATGCCGTTCGATCAACTCTCGCCTAAGCATCGCCGCACGGTCATGTACGGTACGGGCGACGACTGGATCGAAGTGAAAGTCGAAAGTAGCAAGGAGAATACGGGCAAAAAGTCCAAGTCGAAAAAAGCGAAGACCGTTCCTACTTTCCATTTCCAGTACAAGGGTTTGTACCCTGCACTGGAGGAAGCGTCTCGCATGTCGCCGCGGTTACGCGGGAAGTTGGAACATTTAGTGGGTGAGATCGAGTGCAGCGAATGCGGCGGAAGTCGATTGCGTGACGATTCGTCAGCGGTACGATTCCAAGATCGCACGATTGCTGAGTACTCGCGTACACCGCTCTCCCAGTTGCTCGCAATCGTGAAGAAGTGGAAATTGCCCGCCAACCAGAAAAAAATTGCCGGCGAATTGGTGCGTGAGATTGGCAATCGGCTCACCTTCCTCGTAGATGTGGGGCTCGAATATCTCACCATTGGACGCTCTGCCCCCACACTTTCCGGTGGCGAGTCGCAACGTATTCGCCTCGCCAGCCAAG
Organism: Adhaeretor mobilis; assembly: GCF_007741515.1. Classification (GTDB taxonomy): domain Bacteria; phylum Planctomycetota; class Planctomycetia; order Pirellulales; family Lacipirellulaceae; genus Adhaeretor; species Adhaeretor mobilis. The sequence goes on along the minus strand of NZ_CP036263.1, from coordinate 675,675 downwards.
TTGGTAGCGGACTCGTGGGCGTATTGTACGTGCTGGACGAGCCGACCATCGGCCTGCACCCTCGCGATAATGCCCGTCTAGTGTCCGCGCTGCACAAATTACGCGACCTCGGCAACACGTTGCTCGTCGTCGAACATGATCGTGATGTCATCGCCGGTGCCGACAACCTGCTGGACTTCGGTCCTGCGGCAGGTCGCCTGGGTGGCGAGATCGTGGCCCGCGGTACGCCTGATGAAGTTTCCAAGAAACGCAAGAGCGTAACCGGCCCCTATCTCAGTGGCAAAAAAGGCATTTCCGTTCCCACAAACCGCCGCATGTTCGACGGAGCGCTCACGGTGAAGGGAGCCCGGCATCACAACCTCAAGAACATCACGGTCGACTTCCCACTCGGCACACTCACCGCGGTGACAGGGGTCTCTGGCAGCGGGAAAAGTTCGCTGGTTGAGGACGTGCTCCACGCCCAGCTTGCCAGGACGTTGCACCGTGCGAAAACCGTTCCTGGCGCACACGACCACATTGCTGGCGTAGAGCAAATTGATAAAGTCATTCGCGTGGACCAACGCCCACTGGGCAACACACCAACGTCCAATCCCGCAACGTACACCGGCCTATTTGATTTAGTTCGAGAGTTATTCTCCCAGTTACCCGATGCGAAGCTCCGTGGCTATTCCGCTCGACGGTTTAGCTTCAACGTCCCCGGTGGACGCTGCGATGCGTGCGACGGGGCAGGGCAGTTGTGTATTGAAATGCACTTCCTGCCCGACGTGTGGGTCCCCTGCGATACGTGCCACGGAAAACGCTACAACCCAGAGACCTTGGAAGTCGAGTATCGCGGACGTTCCATCGCGGACGTGCTGGAAATGTCCTGCGGCGAAGCGGTGGAATTGTTCGAAAACATCCCCAAGATTCGCAAGATCCTGCAAACGCTCGTCGATGTGGGTCTCGACTATGTTGCCTTGGGGCAAAGCGCGGCCACCCTATCCGGTGGTGAAGCCCAGCGCGTGAAGCTTGCCTCGGAACTTTCGCGCCCCGACACGGGTCGCACGCTTTATCTGCTCGACGAGCCTACGACGGGCCTGCACTTCGACGATATTCGCAAGCTACTCGACGTGCTACATCGACTCGTCGATTTAGGAAATACGGTCGTCGTGATCGAACACAATCTCGACGTGATCAAGCAATGCGATTGGATCATCGACATCGGCCCCGAAGCAGGTGCCGAAGGTGGGAGCGTCGTAGCTTGCGGAACGCCAGAACAAATAGCAGAGCTGAAGACAACGAAAAAAGGGAAGAAGAACGCGGTTGTTTCCCACACCGCTGGCGTCTTGGCGGGTGTACTCAAGGATGGCCCCCACGAGAAACGCGAGCTGTACGACTTTCAGGCAGCGGCTGCCCCTCAGAAGGGGGACCTTGCGATTTCCGATCTCGGCGCCGAAATCGATATGCCGTGGGAAACCGATGGGAGACGCTGGCACACGCGCGATCGCATCACGCGTGCTGGGGAGCATTGTCACTGGGAAGGCAAGATTCTTGAGACGCTCACAGATCGCATCCACGAGCTCGGGGAGTTTAGTGCCACGGACTGGAGCGCCCGCACGGTCGTTGAAATCGCTGCCGAGAAGAAGTCGGACGGTTGGTTCTTCCACGCGATCACCGGTGAGCCTTGGTTACTGAAGCTCAAGTTCCGCACCGCCAAGAAAACTTTCCAGCGCGATCAACTCGTGGTCGATCTTGGACTAAAATCCCTGAACGACATTCCCGAAATCGAGGCCTACGGGCGCGATCCTCGAGTCAAGTGCAAGAACCTAAGAGGCCCGTTCCAAGAGGTGCAGATCGCCGCACACAGCTGGGAGGAAATCGACACGCCCGCGTTCTGGGCGTTCGTAGAAAAGGCAGTGGCCGGGTTCAACAAGTTCACTGATCGCGTCCAGCAAAAGCCAGAAGATGTCATGCCGTGGAAAGTGCTCGGCAAGAAGTGGCACCTCGCTCGCAAGGGTTTCCCCCCGGGGAAGAAGGTCGCTTGGCCGATCGAACTGTTGGAAGAGCTGCTAGAATTGGTCTCGGAAACCGCTTCCGAAGGCACAGGTAGTAGCGAACCGCAATTCCTCTGGAACAACCAGCAAGTAATCCACCTGATGGTACCCGGTAGCAGCGACCCGTGGGCGACAGTTCACACGAAGCGGCTTGCTGGTGTCGACCTGCTGCTCAATGGCCCCAGCGGTGCCTTCGCTACGGGACGAATCGCTGAAATCGGTTCGCAGCGAATCATCAAGACGGAGTCCGACTCCCGTGACCAGGTAAAGTTCCGCTTCACGTCACTGGAAGACTTGCAGCTTGGCGATTTGCCCGAGTTCCTCGCGGAGCACCTCGACGCGGTGCGCGGGGCGATGGCGAATTGAGCCGTGCCCCAATTTTTTTCTGAACCACAGAGATCACAGAGAAGAACGAGAGGCAGTAACTCCTCGAAAGCCTATACAAAAGAGCGGTCTATCGACATGAGTTTGACTACGAGATAGGACATGCCCAGAAAACAATTCTTGAGTGCTTTAGCGCTGGCGGGTCTGGGTACTTTGGCTTTTGGGGGAGGAGTCGGAGCGGCATTTGGTCAAACGCATCGTTTGTTTCTCCGTGAACCTCCGTGTCCTCTGTGGTCCAACAAGATGTGGCAACCAACTCAGGCCGGGGCAGCAATTTCGGTGGGCGGCACGCCGCGCCCACTGCTACGGGCCCTTTTCCACAGGAGCCACAGGGCCCCAGTCAGCGAATGGGCATCGCAGCGGCGATAAGGCGACTCCTCAGGCAGCTCTTTCACGAGACGCTTGTGAGCGGTCGCCAGTGCGTGGTAGGGCATCGTGGGGAAGATGTGATGAAGTGCATGATAGCGAAGCCCCACGGGGGCCCACAATGCTCCAAGAATTGGGCTGTTGGGGTAATTCACTGAATCGAGCATTTGATCAACGAAGTTCATTTCCTCGCCCTTGTTCGTCCAGCGGTGCGAACCCAAAGTTCGCAAAGCGTTGATCGTGAGAATGAAAACCGCGGTAAGATAGACTTGCAGGAGCAACATCTTGGGCAGAGGCTCGCTGGCAAGAACGCCAAAGCTCGTAAAGAAGCGAATACCCACAAACCAAATGAACAGGAAGCACCCAACTTCCTGCAATCGCATGATGCGGCGGACCTTTTTCGTAGGCAACGGGCGGATGTACTTGGGGTCCATGATCATGGACGACGCATGCCGGTGAACTAACTCTCGGAGTGGCTTGCTAATCCATGTAAGCGGCGTGAGAATGCCAAATCGAAATACGGCGAGAATCGGCACTACGAAAATTTGGCTTAGGTACGCAAGGAGCTGCCACGCTGGCAGTTGAGCAAGCGGGATATACTCGCCGTCTTCAGCCGTGCCATAGTGCTTGCGACGATGATGATCGAGGTGCGTGTAGTAAAGAAACGTCGGCGCGAGGAAGGGAATTCCGCACAGCAAATTCCACACAATGCGAAAAGCCGTGAACTCGCCAGTGCGGATGTGAACCAGCTCATGGATGAACAGCACACACCGGTAGTACAGCAGCCCAGACACCACAAAAAACAAAATCGACAGCGGCCAGTGCAAGGCAATGTTGTCGGTGATATGTTCAGGGTGCAGAACGAGTCCAAAGCACACCACACCAACGGCCCAACTAATCAGAAAGTCCGGCCAGTAAATCCACGGATTGGGCTTGAAGAACTCGCCGACGATGCTCCTCGCTTGCGAAAGCGAAAACTGGGTATTGGCGCTACGTTCGCTGGTAGCCGTAGTCTCAATCACAATAGTGCACGTTCCTAGAATAACGCTTTTTAAGGCTACCAGCAGTAATTACGCATTGGCAACTACCGTGGATAGCTTCGTCGTGAACCCTCTCAGTCGACGGCCCTCTCAGTCGATCGCCTCTTCTGAAGGCGGATAACCGTCTTTGATGTTACAGAATGTATTTTAATAACACAACAATCTACTTACCAGCGACAGGATGACATCAATAGCTTGTGAGCCCCGCCTAGCGTGGATAGACTGACCAGCTAGGCTGGTACTTATAGCCATATTTCTGGGCAATCGCTGCCCAGATTTGTACGTCCGATCATGCCCTGCCACTTCCGCTGGGCCGCTGAGCAAAGAGAGTCTGTCAAATAACAAGACCGCCCCGTGAACGAAGTCGTAATCACCGCTGTAGGTATCGTCTCCCCGATAGGAATCGGGAACGAGCAGGTGTGGCACTCCATCGAAAATCGCACCAGCGGGGTTCGCTCCGTGCCGGAGCTAGTCGAGGCAGGTTTGCCGGTGCCCATCTGCGGCTCGGTCGTGGATTTCGAAGCAAAGCAATTCGTGAAGCCGCGGAAAAGCTTGAAAGTTATGTCCCGCGAAACGCAGATCGGCTTCGCCGCCGCGGAACTCGCCTGGCAGGATGCTGGGCTTGAAGAGGGCAATGTCGATCCAGAACGCTTTGGCGTGATCAATGGCGCGAACATGTTTGCGCCCGAAACGCTTGAGATGGTTGCCGCCATCCACGCGTGCGATACTCAAGGTCGCTTCGACTTTACCCGCTGGGGCAAAGAGGGTATGCCCGAGATCATCCCGCTGTGGCTGCTAAAGTTCCTACCGAACATGACGCCCTGCCATATCGGAATTTTTCACGACGCACGCGGACCGACCAATTCCATCGTAGGGGGTGAAGGCTCTGGACTGTGCGCGCTCATCGAAGCGACCAACGTGATCGAGCGAGGACATGCAGACCTGATGGTCGCAGGCGGCAATAGTTCGCGACTGAATCTTATGGACCTGATGTGGCACGGCGACGTCGATCTCACCAAGCGAGTGCAATCACCTAGTGAGGCGATGCGACCCTTCGATGCCAACCGCGACGGCTACGTGAACGGCGAAGGTGCCGCCATGTACACACTGGAAAGTCGCCAACATGCCGAAGCACGGGGAGCGGCAATAATTGGGACGATTCGCGGCTACGCACGACGTAGCGAGCCAAGCGCCGCATCGCAGAAGCCAAGCGGCCAATCCATATGTCAATCGATTGATGCGTCGCTCCAGAGTGCCAATCTCACTGCTGGCGACATCGGCCACGTAAACGCCCACGGCCTGAGTACGCCCCATGCGGACAGAATCGAAGCGGAAGCGATCTGCGCAAAGCTAGGCGATGTGCCCGTCACTGCGCCAAAGAGCTACTTCGGCCATCTGGGGGCAGGCAGCGGAGCAGTGGAACTTGCCGTGAGCCTGCTCGCACTCAGGCATGGGAAGATCCCCCCCACGCTCAACCACGAATCGCCTGATCCCGCTTGCCCGGTGAATGTGGTCAGTGAGATGCAGGCAAGCAACCAGAACACAGTAATGGCGTTGAATCATAAATCTATGGGACAAGCGGTGGCGCTGGTGGTCGAGAGTGCTTAGCGAAGGTTGTTCGTTGAGCTTGCTCGTCACAAGGACCATCTCGGTTTTTGACTCCTCTCAAGAAACGAGGTAAACTTTAGGCATGACAACCATGCAGCAGCTTGACGAATTTAGCCGCTTCGCGAAGCAATTAGTTGAACGCGAAGGCGAGCAACTCCCTCTCGACGCGATTTTCGATCGCTGGCATCAAGAAGCATTCCGCGATGACGATCTCGCAAGAATCCAGGCTTCTGCCGAGGACTATGGGCAGGGTGAGCGCGGCGTCCCCTTGGACACGTTTCTCGCAGAGTTCGACGCACGAAGAATTTCTGAGCAGAATCAGTGACCTTCTCGATAGAATTGTTGCCGCGAGCCCAGGGCGACTTCGAGGTTATGTTCAGCTATCTCTGGAAGCGCTCACCCGAGGGTGCTGAGAGCTGGCGACAAGCTTTCGAACTCGCAACAAAGCGCCTCAAAACGAACCCCCTCAGCTGCGGGCTCGCTCCCGAGAATAAACACTTTGTATTCGAACTTCGGCAGCTCTTGTTCAAGACTCGCTATGGAAGGACCTACCGCGCAGTTTTCCGCATTGATGAATCACGCGTGAGCATTTTCCGATTGTGCGGCCCAGGACAGGCACCACTCAGCCTTGATGAGATTCCTTACCGTTGAGCGACTTCTTTTGCGACTTACACCTCGGCATTAGCCCGTGTAGCTGTGCCAACGTAATCCGACGTCACCGCCAACGGTACTGCCAAACGAGGTCGGCAATCAGGTAGGGTGCAACCCAGAGAGCCAGTACCAATCCAATCATGAAACCGCCGCGCCAACCGCGTGTAGAGAAGCAGTACCACAACAACGAAACGGGGAACAGCAAGAGAGCTAGAAAACCGTAGTCGTAGAAGAGCGTCCTCTTCCGTAGTTTGGAATCAGCGAGAATCCACAGAACCACGAGGACTCCCCATACAATTCCTACGAGTCGATGCCAGCTCTCACGTAACGGATGCCCAGCTACAGCAGCAGCGATCAAGCATGTGGTTACTGCCATCGAGAACAGAATCAGCGCTGCTAGAGGGTGTCTTAGCATTCGCAGCATGGCAAGCCCCGTTGTTACCGTCCGCGCATCGCCCGATCAATATCTCGCTGCATGTCCTTCTTCTTGAGCGAGTCGCGTTTGTCGTAGGTCTTCTTACCTTTGCAAATGCCCAGCAACACCTTTACACGTCCCCGTTTGAAGTAGAGCTTTAGCGGGACGAGCGTGAGATTCTTCTCGTACGCACTACCGGCGAACTTGCTGATTTCGCCGCGGTGCAGGAGCAGCTTGCGTTGGCGGCGCGGTTGGTGGTTGAGCGCGTTACTGTGCTTGTACTCAGAGATATCGCACTGAATGAGGAAGACTTCGCCCCGGATAACGCGGGCGTAAGCCTCTTCGATGGAAACTTCCCCAGCGCGCAGGCTTTTTACCTCGCTGCCGACCAGCTGTATCCCGCACTCGAGGGTATCGAGCACTTCGTAATTGTGCCGGGCTTTGCGATTGTTGGTGATCGGCCGCTCGTTCTTGTTCTCTTCCTTGGCCGCCTTCTTCTTTTTACTTTTTTTACCCGTGGGAGTGTCCTCTTCAATGTGATCCGTGAAACCGCTCTTGGGTGCCAGCAGTGGCACCCGAAGTAGGAAACCTTACCACAGCGCAGAGAAAAACACAGCCGGCGAACTAGCCGGCTGTGTTTGCTGCCCCAATGACTAGATCGTTTTCGAGCTAGTCCATCACCGGCGGGTTGATGCCGGGTGCGGGCAGGTGCTCGGCGATGAGCTTGCTGATGATGCCGCTCCCGTCGCCATCGGCCTCACCAGCTGTTTCTTTCTGGGGGGCGAAGTGGTCCATGAGATCGACGTGCATTTGCGTGCACTCGATATACCGCTGACGCACTTGGTCGTTCTCGGTAAGCAGCTTCTCCAGCTTTTGGGCGTCCTGATCGGCGATTTCATCATCCAGCAGGGCCCAAATCAAGAGCTCGGCCTCGTCCAACAAGGCATCGCTGTTGCTCTGAAGTTCGGCATTTTCTACTTGTTTCTCTTTTGACATCATTTCTCTCCAAGAAGGCGAGGCCTCGGTACTGCAATTCAATGCGGTGCGCGACCTCCACCTGTAGGGGGCGGGCCGACGGAGCCCTGCTGGCGCCTGTCGGTGATTTCGGTGGGCTTTCGTTCTACGGAACACCCACCAAGATAGGTCGAAGCAGCTAACAACTTGTGAATTCCGCGTGAAGTTTTCACGAGAAATCAGTCCCACTGCTTCAGTTTTCGGCTACCACAACACGCAAGTTGTATGCCGATCTACAAAACTGAGGGAATTCCCGCAACACGAGTTCACCTAGGAGAAGCACCTTCAGGCACTTCTCTGGCCATAGATTCGGCCGCAAAGTCTTTCTCAGGCAAGACTTAGGTCCTGGTATTCAGCGCACTACTTCTCGCCACTTCAGAGAATTTCCTGGGAGACTATGACGGCGGCCAAGCTCAAAGCGTAATCAGCTCTGCCCGTATTTCTGGCAGTTCAACCACAGCTAGCGAGTGCGGATTGGCGCGATAGAGCGCCCCGGGGTTCAGCGCCAGAGTCGTGCCATGGGGCCCAGAATGCTCATCAATCGATGCGATGTGCGTGTGCCCGTAGCAGACCAAATCGTAGCTGCCACTCTCCAGGGCGTCGCGAAACCGCCGTTGATCGTGGCTATGCAGCAGGGCGATTCGACAACCTTCGATTTCTAGCTCGCCGAACTCTTGATGACAGGTGAGCCCGGCCTCAGTGATCGCCTTGGAAAGCTCCGCCTGATTGCCATCGCAATTGCCAAACACAAAATCGGTCGGCCACGGCTTGAACAGCTGTACCACCTCTGGCGAGCCGATATCGCCGCAGTGCAACACACGATCAACTTCCAGGGACTCCAGCATCCGCACCGCAGGGATGACCAGCTCCGTATGGCCGTGCGAGTCGCTTACAATTCCTAAACGCATGGGAGATGTGTGAGGTTCGAGAGGTGATTGAGAATGTGAAAAGTACCGCTAGCCGTTGAGCTGGCTCGCCGTGGAGATTCCCTCAAAAGGTCGCTTGATCTTGCCCTGCAAGTCGCCTCTGACCTCTGCCCAATTCTCCCCCGTGGCAAACACCGTGCATACCGGCCTGCCGGCAGGAATAATCGTTCCGAAGTTAGGAATGTCAGCAATCTGTGGCACCTCGATCGTGCCACGATTGGTAAGACAATCGGAGGTAAATTTCTTTGAAATGCAAATATCGCTCGGCGTGAACAGGATCGCCTTGCCGAGTATCTCTTCCGAGGGGAATAGGAAGCTCTCACCCGGTAACTCTTCCTCCCAACACGCTGCCACATGCAACGCAATTCCGGAAAACTGACCAGCCTGTTCCAACAACTCCAGTGACGCAGGCCAACGCGGGTTCACTTCCAATAGCCATATTTGCTCGTCTTCCAGGATGAAGTCGATACCAAAAATGCCTTGCAAGCCGAATTCCATGGCGAGGGTTTGGCCGATCCGTTCGACTAATTGTAATGTCGAACTAGAAAGCTCAAGCCCCGTGATGGAGCCACAGTACTGGAACTCGTCGGCACCGGTCCACGGCTCGCCGATGAGTTGCTCAGTGACTCCCAGCAATGTTGCTTGCTTGCCATTGGCAACAAAGGTTGCAGAACTTTGCTTACCGTCGATTCTTTTCTGATAAAAGGGAGCCTGAGTCGATCCACTATCCGTATGTACTCGCACGCCTGATCCGCCGGCTCCGCAGTAACTCTTCGCGAGCCAGCTTCCGTCGGTTGGGAGGCCTCGCGAAGTCGCTAGCGTTGGCGGGAAGTTTTTCGGAAACAGCTTAGCGAGCGCTGTTGGTGAGCGCGCCTTGCTCAGTTGATCGCCAGTGTTCCCTAACAGCTTTTTACAGCTCGCCATTCGATCGACTAGCGCGGGAAAGTTTTCCAATCCGCCGGTGTAGAGCCAGCCATCACAGGATTGCTCAACTAGCCAACCCAAGAAATCGTTGGGGTAATCATCTGCTTCTGAAACCTCAACGCCGAGGACTCGCAGGTCCGCATCGGCGAATAGATCGCAAATCACCACCTCATAGCCAGCACGAATTGCGGAGTACGCCGCAGCGCGGGCACTGGCCCCGACGATTGCGAGTCGTCGTAGAGGCGGGACGTTACTACTTGGCATCCGGTCGGCCATAGTCGAAAGGGGGAGCCGTGCTGCGGAACTTGCTAGCCGGATACTTGGCGACGTTCTTCGCCATTTTTGCTCGAATCGTGTCGGAGATATCCAAACCCAACTCGTTCGCAAGTGCCAGTGAATAGGCGATCACGTCGGCCAATTCTTCACCCACTTCAGCCAGCTTTTGAGGATCGTCGGGCAGGGCTCGTGACTCCTCGGTGCCGATCCACTGGAAGTGCTCCATCAGCTCAGCAGCCTCGATGGCCAACGCCATGGAAAGGTTCTTGGGGGCATGAAACTGCCGCCAGTCGCGCTCTTCCACAAAGTCGCCAACCAGCTTGCGAAGCTCGGCCACGGTCGTTTTCTCGTCACTCATGTCGGCATTACCCGGAGTATTTGTTTAGCCAAATCATAGCGCCCGATGCCTGCAGCTGCCAACCGGTTCAATCTAAGGAGCGCTATTACCAGGCTGGCGACGCTACCCTAAAATGAGTGTCGCTTATTTTTTATTAACCACGAAGAACACAAGGGGCACTAAGTTTCAGCCGACGACCGAGAGAGATGTAAAGCTTGAAACAATTGCCTAGTTTACTTTGTGCTCTTCGTGCCTTTTGTGGTTCGAGAGTTTAAAATGAAGATTGCTTACCTAGATTGTGCCAGTGGCATCAGTGGCGACATGATGCTCGGTGCCCTGGTTGATGCGGGCGTTGACCTAGCTGCCGTACAGGCGGGCGTCGATTCCCTCGGGCTGCCAAGCTGCACGCTCAAGACAGAGGAAGTTAAAAAACAAGCCTTCCGCGCGCTGCAACTGACCGTCGAGCATGAGCCCGAACACGCACATCGCCACTTGCACCATATCGAGGCGATGATTGAGGGAAGCACGCTCACCGCACGTCAACGCGAACTGGCACTTAAAATTTTTCACCGGCTAGCTGAGGCCGAAGCAAAGGTGCATGGCTCGACCATCGAGAAGGTCCATTTTCACGAAGTCGGTGCCGTCGATTCCATCGCAGACATTGTAGGTTCCGCTATTGCATGGGACTTACTTGGTGTAGACAAGATCGCTTGCGCAGCTGTTCCCACTGGAAGCGGCTTTGTCGAGATCGCTCACGGACGCTGTTCGATTCCCGCACCGGCGACCGCAGAGCTCCTGCAGGGCATCCCGTTGGCGGCTAGTGACGTTGATGGAGAATTGACGACACCCACCGGCGCAGCGATTATTGCCGCCTTGGTCGAAGAGTTCGGCCCGCTGCCCGCCATGTCGATCAGTCGCATTGGTTACGGTGCTGGGCAGAAGGACTTCGACCACCCGAACTTGTTGCGACTTCTCGTCGGTGAAACGGTAGCTGCGGACGCTCAGTCCGGCTCTCCGGCGACTGATTCCATTGCTCTTCTGGAAACGAATCTTGACGATGCGACCGGCGAAGCTCTCGGCCATTGCGTTGATCAATTGTGGGAAGAAGGTGCCCTGGATGTTGCACTAACGCCGCTACAAATGAAGAAATCTCGCCCAGGTGTACTGCTGGCAGTGCAGTGCCGGCCTGACGATGTGGACGCCTTGGCAACGGTGATTTTTCGCGAAACTACGACCCTGGGGCTGCGGCGATCAACTCTCCAGCGACTAATCTTGCCGCGGAAGGCCGTTTCGGTCGATACTGAATATGGGCCCATCGCGGGAATCGTCGCCCAGCTACCCGATGGCACGGAGCGATGTTCGCCCGAGTACGATTCAGTAGCGAAGGCCGCGGAGAAATATGGAGCTGCTTTAGCTGCGGTTCAACAGGCATTTCAAGCCAATGTAACCAACCCAAAGTCCATCAACCAATCCAAACGTTAGTTTGATGATGATGAGTTCCCTGCAACTTGCTTTCCTGGACTTCATAAGCCCGGAGCTGCGCGCTTCGCTGATGTTTCTCGCCGGAATTGCCTTGGTGACCGTCATCCTGGTACGCCACACTTACCGGCGCATTGGTCGCGGGAGGACGCAACTTACCGGTGGACGCGGAGCGGCCATCGAAAGCCAGCCACGCCCTGTGAACGCATGGGATGGTTCGTTCCGCGATGCCACCGCAACTGTCGAACGGCAAAAGGTCGAGCTACACGAGTTCGCCCGCGACGCCAATGGCCTGCTCACTTCGAAGATCGCAATGCTCGAACAGCTCATTGCGACCAGCGGCGAGCAAATCGAACACATGGAACGCCTGCTCGCGGAGTTGCGCGAAGCTCAACAGGAACCATACACCAGTGGCAAGCGGTAGGGTTCCGCTCGACATACCCTACCACCCCTAACCTCACGGCTTCATCAGCTGCTTTGGTTGCAGCTTATCGAGCGCTTCCTTAATCGCCTCAATGCCTTCGACTGGTGCGCGACACATGAAATCTTCGCACACGTAAAGCATGGGCGATTGGCCCGGGTCGGGCTCTTTGCCTGCGAGTAGGCTCTCCAGGTGTTGGGGTCGGGGTACTTCAGCACCCCGGGCCAGCGCAAAGACTATATGCGGCAGGAAGCGGCTTCTTACTTCTTGTAGCGCCTTGCGGGTGGCTTCATCGGCCGGATTCCCAGAGAGGACGAGCTCGAACGTGGGGCCAAGCTGTAGGTCCAAAGCGATGAGCATCTGCCCCGCTGCACTAGGGTGCCTTTGCATAATGCCCGCTGCCGCTTTGAGCGTTGCCTCGGCTGAGTTGGCATACTCGCTCTTGCCGGTGAGCTTTGCCAGCCGCACCAAGAGAGTCGCTGCTAGCGAATTGCCGCCGGGCGTGGCGTTGTCAGTAAAATCCTTGCTGCGTGTAATCAATTGCTCGTGATCGTCGGCAGTGAAAAAGTAGCCGCCACTTCCCTCGTCTGCAAAGTGCTGCTCGATCACCTCAGTCAGCGCGATGGCCGAATCGAGGTATTTGAATTCCGCCGTAGTTTCAAAAAGCGTGACCAGTGAGTTTGCTAGTGCCGCGTAATCGTCCAAGTACGCATCCAGCTTTGCTTTGCCATGCCGCCATGTGTGCAGCAGTCGGCCATCGTCGCGACGAAGATTCTCGAGCAAGAAGTCAGCCGAACGACGAGCGGCGTCCGTGTAGCGTGGCTCATCTAGGACCGCTCCGGCTCGGGCCATGGCATCGATCATCAAGCCATTCCAAGCGACGATCACTTTGTCGTCTTTGCCAGGATGCACGCGTTTCTCACGCGCGGCAAACAGCTTCGCGCGACTGGCAGCCAGTTCTGCTTGCAAGTCCTTTTCCTCTCGTCCCAGTACTTTGGCCGCTTGGCTAATCGTCTTCGGCAGATTGAGAATGCTGGTCGCCTCAGCGCCTGGCTTGGGGGGATGGTGCGGATCTACAAAGTTCCCTTCGGTGGTCACATCGTACACGCGGGAAAAGGTTTCGGCGGCCTCCGCTCCAAGGATTTCCTGCAATTCGCTGACGGTCCAAATGTAGAACTTGCCTTCTTCCCCTTCGCTGTCCGCATCCTCAGTACTATAGAAAGCACCTTCTTTGTCGGTCATATCGCGGAGGATATAGTCGAGCGTTTCGCGCACAACCCGCGAGTAGTTCTGGTCGTCGGTAGCGAGATACGCTTCGAGATACGCTAGCGTAAACAGGGCGTTGTCGTAAAGCATCTTCTCAAAGTGCGGTACGAGCCACCGCTCGTCGACCGAGTAACGAGCAAAGCCGCCGCCCAGGTGATCGTAGATTCCGCCTGCTGCCATGCGGTCGAGCGTGGTGCGCACGACGCCCAACGACACTTCATCACCACTGCGGAACCAATGCCTCAGCAACAGTTGCAGATCCATCGTGTGCGGAAACTTCGGTGCTTGCCCAAAACCGCCCCAGGTGGAATCATGCGAGCGTTTCAAACTGCTGGCTGCATTGGTCACAAGTTCTCTGCTGAGCTCGCCGGGGGTCGTTCCCTCGGGCTGTAAGTCGGCTGTAATTTGCTCACTGAGCTGTTCCACTTGATCGCGGCGATTCGTCCAGGCGTCGTTCACAGCATTGAGTACTTCATCAAAGCCGGGCATCTGCCCCTTACGCGTCGGCGGGAAGTAGGTGCCGGCGTAGTACGGATTCAAATCGGGCGTCAGGAACACCGTCATCGGCCAACCGCCACGGCCGGTCATGCGCTGCACCGCGGTCATGTAGATTTGATCGATGTCGGGGCGTTCTTCCCGATCGACCTTAATCGCAATAAAGTTCTCGTTGACAATCTTTGCGATCTCCTCGTTCTCGAACGACTCGTGCTCCATGACGTGACACCAATGGCACGCGGAATAACCAATCGAAAGAAAGATCGGCTTGCCTTCCTTTTTAGATTTCGCAAGCGCCTCTTCGCCCCACGGATACCAATCCACCGGATTGTTCTGGTGCTGAAGCAGGTAGGGTGAGGTTTCGTTAGCGAGATGGTTAGGCATTGGGGAGGGGCTGGTTGTTGGGCGCTAGGCGCTGATCGTATTCATGGCGAACTGCCTATCATTCTAGGCGATTACTGCTTACGCCACAGGGTGCCACGCTATTTCTCACGCCACAGCGCCCGCCAATTGGGCCTAGCCACTGCATGCGCTTGCCGCATTCTCGGTTTCGCCGTTGTAGAATCGACAGCGGGACGCTGCGGGCTAACCAGACGCCCCAGCACATCATGCGTGGCCCCCCGCCGACGTGCCGCTTCGGCCAGCACAGCACGGTCGATCTCACTATGATCGATGATCGTCGCACTCACCGAAACTCCGCCGGCAGAGGTGCTACTACCGTACCCACGATTGCCACGCCCAAGCTGATGGCTGCCGCGGCTCGAACGATTTACCCCTCCCTGGACCATGCTGCCGCGATCCGGCACCAGCACGGTGGTCGATATGCCAAATACGTGGAACGTAGGCAACTGCACGCGAACCGGCTGGCCGCCGTTTTGAGCGGCGACTTGATCAGTCGTGAGCAAAAAACACGAGATGGATAGGAAACTGGCTATGAATGGAGTTCGTCTACTCATGCGTTTGCCTTCACCAAGGAACTGAGCCGAACGCGACAGCGGCGGATTGCCTCGAACGGCAACCCTTCCAGTCCTTTCATAGATACCAGATTCTCCCGGCAAATGCTCGTCATTTGCGCATGACGCTGAGGCCCGGCCAACACTGAGGCCCAATCGAAATCACAGGAATTGAGACTCTGAAGTTCTCCAGCCCAATCAGGCTTGGATATCCTGCCTAAGCGAGCGCCGGTGCTGCCTCCAATTCTTGTCGCGGGCCGAAGAACTCGTAGCGGATACGCTGTTCGTCGACACCCAGTTCCTCGAGGCTCGCATGGACGCTGCTCATGAACGGCCGTGGACCGCAGAAGTAGAAGTCTGCTTCGTCGTACGGCGTCCAGTCGCGGAGAAACGCCGTACTCACAAAGCCGGTTGCGTCGCACTTGCCCGTTTCCAAATCGCCGTCGAGTGGTGCGTCGTACAGCACACGCGTCTGCACATTGGTACCTGCTTGGGCAAGCGTGCGAAGTTCCTCAGCAAAGGCATGCGTCTTGCTGTTGCGCGCTGCCTGAACGAAGTAAATCGGAGCTTCGGGATTGGAGTGAATGATCGACTTGGCCATCGACATAAGCGGTGTGATGCCAATGCCACCGGCGAGCAGCACGATCGGCTTACCAGTAGCCGTCTCGGGATTGACGGTGAACTCACCGCAGGGTGGACCGACCTGAAGGCGATGCCCTACCTCGATCGTGTCGTGCAAATGACTGGAAATCAGACCCTCTGGCGCATCGGCCATCATCGCTTCTTCGCGTTTGACACTAATCCGGTAGTGCTGCTCACCGATTCGATCGGACAGGCTGTAATTGCGTGGCGAAGTGGGCGTGTGAGGGTGATCGACACGAAGGGTGATATACTGTCCCGGCTTAAAGGGGGGCAACGGCCCTTCATCTTCAGGCTTCAGATAGAACGAAGTCACCACATCGCTTTCCGGCACCTTGCGATCAACCACAAATGCGCGATAACCATTCCAGCCACCAGGTGTTGATTCTTGCTCTTCGTAGATCGCACCCTCGCGCCCGATGAAAAGGTCTGCAAGAAACCCATAGGCTTCGGCCACGGCACTGATGATCTCCTCAGTAGCCCCCTCTCCCATGACGTCTTTGATCGCGTCGAGAAGATGTTTGCCGACGATTGGGTAGTGTTCGGCCTTGATCCCCAACGAGCAATGCTTCTGAGCGATCAGCTCGACGGCGGGCATCAATACAGTAGGGTTGTCGATATGGGTGAAATATGCGCAGATTGCTCCCGCAAGTGCTTTCTGCTGGCCACCGGTATGTTGATGGGCTTGATTGAAGAAGACTTTCACCTCCGGGTTGCCATCGAACATGCGCTCGTAAAATCGCCGGGTGATGGTTTCCGCATTGGCGGCTACGGCAGGAGTGATTTCCTTGACAATCTCGATTGTATTCTCGCTGAGCATTTCGGTTCCTGGCCTGCGATCTGGAGGGTACTGCCTGCGACTGTCGGCTAGGTTGCCAACGGGAGAGCAGGGGAATAAACTACAATTGAACACCCAAAGGTATAGATATCGAAGTTACTGATTAGCAATCTGCACGTCAAGGTGCAGATTGCACGTAAGCCATTTTATTGCTTCCGTGACAAGTCTTTTCTGCGGTATCGCTTTTCAGGATAAGTAATGATTTCCAAGACAGCCGAATACGCATTACGGGCAGTGACCTGCCTGGCGGTCGAACCGGAAGCATCCACGTCGGCTGACGTGCTAGCGGAAAAGACGAAGGTGCCGCGTCGCTATTTGACTCGCGTCCTGCAGGACTTGGCGTCGATGGGGTTGGTCACTTCGCGCAGTGGCCCAGGCGGTGGGTACCTGCTGGCTCACGCGACCGACGAGGTGACGATTCTGGATGTCATCAATGCCGTTGCGCCGTTGGAGCGAATCAACGCTTGCCCGTTAGGACTCAAGTCGCACTCCTCGCTATGCCCACTGCATGCCGAACTCGACCGCGCCTACGCCGCCACCGAAGCCGCCTTTGCGGCCGTGACGATCCGCCAGTTGTTGGAGTCGACAAATCCAATCGTGCCGCTGTGTGAAGTGACTTCATCATAGACTCATGAAACACTCAATCACCGGGTATCACACTGACGACGAGGAACACTGGGTCGCACAGCTGGCTTGCGGGCACAATCAGCATGTACGCCACGCCCCTCCTTGGACGGTTCGCGACTGGGTGACGACCAGCGAGGGACGTGCTCTGATGCTAGGTCACAAACTCGACTGCAAGAAATGCGATGAAGGGGCGCCAATGGATAGCCGACCGAAAAACGAAATCGCCTAAGGAGAGCAATCTCCTAGCTGTGTAACTTCCACTGTCGCCGTCGAATTTCAGTCCCTCGAACATACCCCAGTTCCGTGCCCTTCAAGTCGGCGCAAGATCGGTCGCATCGCTTCCAACTCCGTGTAGTACATCGCGCTGGGATCGATGCCTCGCTCTTCGAGCCACTCAATACGTGCGTGCATGCGTGGTGTCGCGGCGAATTGCGGCAATGCAACACACCAGATTAAGCCGAGCACTAGGCTCGCGGCAGCAAGTCGTACGACGCCGGCAGCATTCTTGCTCATGGCATCACCCCTTGAACAGTTTCGCGGAAGACCACTTCAAACATCAACCAAGCCATCAGCAGCGTAAGTGTAAGATTCAGCGTTTGTCCGAACGCATAGAGCATCAATGGCTTTCCACCTCGAAAGTACGGCATCAGTGCTTGGAAGTTCGTGCCCAAGCCGATGCTCACGAACGCTAGGCAGAAGAACCAGCCGCGGAGGGTTTTCGTTGAACCGCTGATCATCGCATCGACAATCTCTGGCCCGCCGGCAAGATTTGCATGAAGTAGCGAGAAGAGAATCGAAGCACCGATGAAGCCGAGCACGAACTTTGGGAAGCGATGCCAGACTTCAGAAATGCCCGGGCGTTGCCCGGTAGGATCGCGCTCAACGAACGTGACCCAATAAATAGCCACGCAAAAAGCGGTGACACCGATGAGAATGTTCTGAATCATCTTCACAGTCGCGGCAACTTCCAACGCCCGATCGCCGAGTGTCGCGCCTGCCGCCGCGACGGCACCAGTCGAATCAATTGTTCCACCCAGCCACGCACCCCCCAGGATTTCGCTCATGCCAGTGGCTTTGATCACCGCGGGCATGATGATCATCATCACGACGGTAAACGAGAGCGAGAGGCCGATCGCCAGCGAGAGCTCTTCCTTCTTCGCTTTGCATGCGGCGGCAGTGGCGATGGCTGCCGACACACCGCACACCGACATGTCCGCGGAGATCACCATGTTGAGCGACTTAGAAGGGATCTTCAAAACCTTCTGGCCGAAGATGTAGGTGGTGACAAGCACAATCGGCGTGACGACCCAGGCGACGAAGATGCCGGGCACCCCCAGGGCCATCAATCGCGACATCAGCACTTCCGCCCCCAATAGCACGAGGCCCGTCTTGATGTAGAACTCCGTGAGCACCGCCGGTTTCAGCCAAGTCGGCGTGCCGATGGTGTTGCTAATTACCAGTCCTACCAGTAGTGCCCACAACGCGTACTCCAGGTTGTAAGCCTTCACGACCGTTTGACCGGCCATCGTGTAAGCGAGCGTCGCCAAGAGGAATACCAGCGGAAACGCCTTGAGAAACGCCCCAGCCGACGCGCCGTGAATTCGCGTAGCGACGGCGAATAGAACGGCGATCACCACAAACACTCCGCCGATTCCCCAGAGCGTGTTGGTTGCCGGTAGGGTTTCCGTCGCAGGGCGGTAGAAGGCATCGACCGGACTTTCAGTCCACTTGCCTGGCTTGCCGAGCCAACCCTTGAGCGGGCTGGTGAGTGAAACTTCTTCGCCGGCGGTGCTGCGGGCAGTAAACTCGTCTGGTACGCTCAACCAGACGGCTGCCAGCGAAATGATCAGCAGGATGCCCGCACACCAAATGGCCAGCCAATCCTCGGAGACTCGCACATCGCTGCGATGGGGTTCAGGGGATTCACTTGCTGGAGAGTTAGTATCGTTCACGAACTGGCTCTGGCGTGTTGGCTCGATATTGTTGGAAATGTGGTTCGCTGCCAAGTTTAGCAAACCCACCTCGCCGTGCGGAGGAGTGCTTCCAGAACGATACATTCAAGCCCGTGGACGCCTCGGAAAACCCTCCCAACGACTCATTTGCCCCTTAGACGTTGCTGCCCAGGACCGGTTAGAATCAGGCTAACCACTGAACCAACACAAGTCGATTCAACAAAAGAAAGTTACCGGAGTACCCCATGATCACTGTCGGAATGAATTATCACGTTATCGAAGGCAAGCAGCAGGATTTTGAGGACAAGTTTGCCGGCGTGATCGACGCCCTCAACGCTGCCGACGGGCACGACTCGTCGACGTTGTGGAAAGACACGGCCGATGGAGCGAGCTACCTGATCACCAGCGAATGGAGCGACCAGGAAGCCTTCACAGCGTTCATCCAGAGCGACTCCTTCCGAGCAGTCACCAATTGGGGCAAAGAGCAAATCCTCTCAGGACGACCCCAGCACAAAATCTACAAGAGCTAGAGCTAGTTGCATTCAAAGCAAATCTCCCTAGCTCACGGGCTATTTCCAGGCTTTCTCCCTGGAGTTTTATGCTGATTCTGCCGATCTCAATGATAATCGAGCCATAATGTTGACTATCTTGGTCAAGTTGCATAGGATTGAGCTATGAATTCTGCTAGACAGCTTAAAAGCAAGCGAAGTGAGACCGTCACGATGCCAGAAACGACAATGCCCACTACAGACGCCCCGCAATTGAAAATTGCCCGACCAGAGGACGCAGAGCAGACCGGAGCTGGCAAGCAACTAACCGCCACGCCGGAGCTGCTAGCCGAACTGGCAGAGGTGAGCCAGCGCCTGGAAACCGCCGCTCCGTCGGAGATCATCACCTGGGCCGTCGAGCGTTTTGGCGACAAGCTTACTATGGCCACCGCTTTCGGGCTGGAGGGCTGCACAATCCTCTCGCTGCTTGCTGACATTGCACCGCAGACTTACGTCTTTAATCTCGACACGGGCTACCAGTTTCAGCAAACGCTCGACACGCGAGACCGCATCGCCGACAAGTACGGCATTGAGGTCGACTTGCTCAAGCCAGAACTTTCGGTACCAGAGTACGAAGCGTTGCACGGCGGGCCACTCTACAAGACCAACCCCAACCAGTGCTGCTTTGATCGCAAGATCAAGCTCCTGCATCGCGGCGCCGCTGGCAAGCACGCCTGGATGAGCGGCATCCGTCGCGACCAAAGCGCGGACCGCGCTCAAGCCCCGATCGTCGGCTGGGACAAGAAGTTCGAGCTCGTGAAAATCAGCCCGCTCGCCAATTGGACAAACAAGGACGTGTGGAATCACATCGCCAAGAACGACGTGCCCTACAATCCACTGTTCGACCAGGGCTACACCAGCGTCGGCTGCTGGCCCTGCACGCGAGCCGTTTCTGAAGGCGAAACCGATGAGCGCGCCGGCCGCTGGAGCGGCACCGGGAAAGTCGAGTGCGGGCTGCACTCGATCGCTGAACAGGATGGTAGCGGTATTTAGGCACCAGTTTGGAGTGGGCAGTGGGCAGTCACGTTAGCTGCCTCAATTGAGAAGCGATCTTCTCTTGCTTCGCCGACCATAAACCGCGCCGCCTCTCCAAAGAGCTCGATTTCGAGACTGCCCACTGCCCACTGAAAACTATTTCCCCCATGCTTTCCTCCAAAACTCAATACGCTTGCCTCGCCCTGATGCAGCTCACTCGCGAGTACGACAGCGGCCAGCCTGTCCGTGCGTGTCGAATTGCCGAGCAGCACGGCATTCCTCAAACGTTTCTCGTGCAGATTATGCACGAGCTGAAGCGTGCCGGACTGGTTAGCAGCACCCGCGGAGCCAACGGCGGCTATCAGCTGCGGACCGCACCACAGGAGCTGAGCTTGGCGGAATTGGTCGAACTGTTCGAGCCGCTCGACACGCCCGAGGCATGCGCCGCCGCGGAGTCGCCACTAGCGCCAGTCGTGCTCGAGCTTTGTTGCGAGTTGCAACAAACGTTGCGCGAGCGACTGGCGTCGACTACGCTCGCCGACCTCGTCGAGCGTGCTTGTTTGCCCAGCGCACCGATGTGGTATATCTAGGTATTTAAGCCAATAGTACAAGCACGACGCGCAAGCGAGTGGATGCTTGGAATATTCACTCGCTTGCGCGTCGTGCTTGTATTGAAGCTAGTACGGCAAGTCACTTGGGTTCAAATTGTGAAACAGCACCTCACGCGGTGCATCGAGCTTCTCGAGCTCGGTGCGCAACACTCTTAGACTTCCCTCGAAGTCGTTCACTTCGAACACGAGCAGGTGTTCAGCCGCTTGATCCGCACCTTCTTGATCTTGATGCAAGTAATTGCTGAAGATTCCGCCGCGCGCATCCTCCAAAGCCTTACGTAAAGGACGTACTAGCCACTCGCGCACTTGATCCGGCGAGCGCGGCGAGTAGAACGAGATGCCGATGCGATCCATATTGAATGAGTTACGCGATAGGTATGCTTTGAGGGGCAGGCAGAGGTTTGCTTAACTTGCTAGAATGCACTATCCAATTGTAGCCGCCCGTGACCCTCCGCGAAGGACTCACCTATGTTTCGCTTACTAACCCTGATGTGTTTAACCCTGTCAGTTGCCTCGCAAACCGGTTGCGGTGCCAAAGCCGTCGAAGAAGCTCCCCAATCCAAGGCAAGACAGCCTGATGCAAACCAGCAAGAGCAGAGCAAGCGGAACGAAATAGAAAAACTAGAGCCAACGGACTTAGGTGCTGCACGACCAGCCCACGTAGTGGGCCAAGTTTACATGGCGGGCCAGCCGAGCGAAAAGGACATCGCAAAGCTGAAAGAGAAAGGAATCAGGACGATCGTCACCCTGCGCACTGAAGGCGAGATCTCCTGGGATGAGAAGGCTGCCGTCGAAGCCGCGGGTATGACGTTTGTCAGCATACCGTTCCGGGGGGAAGACGAACTTACCGACGAGGTCTTCGACAAGGCACGAGCAGTGCTCAAGGACAAAGATCAGCAACCCGTGCTCCTCCACTGCGGCGGTGCCGACCGCGTCGGGGCATTGTGGATGGCACACCGCGCGGTTGACGACGGTCTGGGCATCGACGCGGCACTCAAGGAAGCGAAGACTGCCGGGTTACGATCGGAGAAATACCAGAAAAAGGCTGAGGCTTATATTGAGCGGAACAAGTAAATCCCTCACCGTAGATCGGAATTTCGAGCAGTCGCGGTTTGTGGCGTTGCTGGGGTGAAGGGCTACTCTTGCTCGGCCTTCTCCGTATTACCAGTACGAAACCCCACTTGCTCGGTGCTAAACTCAACCGGCTTCATCCGCCCG
This sequence comes from Adhaeretor mobilis, assembly GCF_007741515.1. Taxonomy (GTDB): domain Bacteria; phylum Planctomycetota; class Planctomycetia; order Pirellulales; family Lacipirellulaceae; genus Adhaeretor; species Adhaeretor mobilis. Next base: position 653,679 of record NZ_CP036263.1, on the reverse strand, counting down.
AATGAATCTTCCCACCAACCCGCAATTAATGCTTCTCCCGTGGGTCGAGCGTCTTGGAGAGCGAAATAGAGCTTGCCTCCAGACCGGTTCCAGACAGCAATCTGTTGTGCCGTTGCCCACTTCGGAAAATCTGCTTCCCCAGCTTTCGTGATAGCATTGGGCTCGCCGTAGGAGTTAGTCAATTCTCGAACAGCCGACCGAAAGTGATTCTCGATGCGTTGGTGCTCTTTTGGACCGACGATAGGGTTCCATGTGATGATTGTTGGGGAGCTTCGCTTTCTAGCGACGGCTTCACGGAACGAAGCTAAATATTTTTCCGGCAGCTTGTACATCACGTCCCGCAGCGTTTGCAGCAGGCCCCTCAACTCGTCGTGAACTCGGCCTGATGCTGACACGACCAAAGAGAAGTTGGTTGGGAAAGGTCGAATTTCGTTCATCCCCCCGACGCCATTTTCCATCCACGAATCGTGTTCCACAGTAGAGGTGACAAGATCGATCAGCGAATCGAAATCTGGCGAGTCTGGCTTCTCGCCCTCGGGAACAGGAAGCACGACTAGATCAGCCACGTTCTAGGTTTCGATGGTAACTGTGCTGGCACGCAGGTCCTCAGTCTTCTCATCAACGCCCCAGCGATAACCGGAGAGATACCCTGCGACGCAGCTGATCAAGAAGAGCAGGGCGAGCAGACTGAAGCGAAAAAAATTTGGGACGGCGTGGGGGATTGGCGGTGTCTTCCATGATTGGTGCTCCTGCTGAAACTCCCGGCGAGGCGTAGCTCGCGGGCTAGTAAGAATTGCAATACGTATTAATTACCCCACCACGCTCCGCTTCTCCAGCAACTCCAGCACCGCTACAACGCACGCCTCGACATCTTGCTCCGCTGTCTTCAGAACCAAGTCTGGCGCGGTCGGTGCTTCGTACTTGCTCGTGACGCCCGGCATGTTAGCGATATCTCCTTCGTCGGCTGCCTTGTAGTGGCCTTCCGTGTCGCGCTGGCGGCAGACTTCGATGGGGGCGTCGCAATGGACGACTAGAAATTTATCGCGACCCACGACGTCAGCCGCTTTCTGGCGGACGTCTTCACTGGGGGCGATAAAAGCTCCCAGGCAAATCAAGCCCGCATCGTTCACCACTTTGGCGACTTCCGCACTACGACGCAGGTTCTCGCTGCGGTCGTTGGCTGTGAAGCCCAGGTCGCGGCTGATGCCGCGCCGCATGTTTTGGCCGTCGAGCGCACACACGGCACGGCCCTGGTCGAACAGTTTGCGTTCCAGCGCCTGCACGAGGGTCGTCTTGCCGCTGCCAGCAAGCCCCGTAAACAGTACGGTGGCCGGTTGTTGGCCGTAGCGACCAGCTCGTTCGGTGGGCGTTACTTCACTGACGGTGCCAGTGAGGTGCGAATCCGCTTCCTCGTCCCAGTGGTCGGTTTTATCAGACGAGCTGCGGTCGAGAATCATACCGGCACCGACCGTTACGTTTGTCACACGATCGATCACGATGAACGCGCCGGTGCCCTTGTTACGTTTGTAGCCATCAAGTGCAATCGCTTGATTAAGTCGAACTTCGCAGCGACCGATCTCGTTCAGGTCCAGTTTGTCGGCATCGTTACGATGCAACGTGTTCACATCGATGCGGTAACGCAGCTTACTAATACTACCAGTCGCCTGGCGCGTGGTCTGCTTGAACAAGAACTGCTTGCCTGGCGTGAGCGCGTTTTCGCTCATCCAAACAATCGTTGCGTCGAATGAATCGGTACTATTGGGCACATTATTGGGTCGCACGAGCATGTCGCCGCGACTGCAATCGATCTCATCTTGGAGTGTTAGCGTGATCGACTGCGGCGTGAAGGCTTCCTCGATGTTGCCATCGTAGGTAACGATCTCCTTCACACGGCTGGTCTTTCGAGAAGGCAACACCATCACCTCGTCGCCTTTGTGGATGCGTCCTGAGGCTATCGTGCCGCAGAAGCCGCGGAAATCGAGGTGAGGACGATTCACGTACTGCACTGGAAAACGGAAGTCGATCAAGTTGCGATCGGAAGCAATATGCACATTCTCCAGCATGTGCATCATCGTAGAGCCATCGTACCACGACATCTTCTCACTCTTATCAACCACGTTGTCGCCGTCGAGTGCTGAGATCGGGATGAAGTGCAGATCGCCCATGCCATCGAGCGAACTGGAGAACTCCGTGTAGTCCTTCTTAATCTGGTCGTAAGCCTCTTCGGCGTAATCAACAAGATCCATCTTATTGACCGCTATGATCACATGCTTAATGCCCAGCAGGGAGACGATGAACGAGTGCCGGCGAGTTTGCGTCATCACGCCGTGCCGGGCGTCGATCAGGATGATCGCCAAATCGCAGGTACTGGCCCCCGTGGCCATGTTGCGGGTGTACTGCTCGTGCCCAGGCGTGTCCGCGATAATGAACTTGCGCTTGGCTGTGGAGAAGTAACGGTAGGCCACGTCGATAGTGATGCCCTGCTCACGCTCCGCCTTCAGTCCATCGGTCAACAGTGCGGGGTCGAACCCGCCACCGGTAGTGCCGACTGTGGCGGAGTCTTTCTCGATGGCGGCAAGCTGATCTTCGTAGATCATCTTGGAATCGTACAACAGCCGCCCAATGAGCGTGCTTTTGCCATCATCCACGCTGCCGCAGGTGAGAAAGCGAAGCATCTCCTTATTCTCATGCTGCTTGAGATAAGCGTCGATGTCGGTGGCGATAAGTTCGGATTGATGGCTCATGTGACTATGACTTTGAATTTTCTCGCAAAGACGCAAAGGCGCTAAGGAGAATGGGTGTGATCTTGCTTTGAATCTTCGCGCCTTTGCGAGAGACCTGGGGTTTTGTTCCTAGAAGTATCCCTTACGTTTCTTCTCTTCCATGCTGCCAGATTGATCATGGTCGATAACTCGTCCTTGGCGTTCACTCGTGGTAGCCAGTAGCATTTCTTGGATGATCTCAGGCAACGTCGTTGCGCTGCTTTCGACGGCACCGGTTAGCGGGTAGCAGCCAAGGGTGCGGAAGCGAACCAGCTTTTCTTTTGCCGTGTCAGCAAGCTCTTTGGGCATACGATCGTCGTCAACCATCACCAGGGCGCCTTCGTAGTCAACTACAGGACGCTTGGCGGCAAAGTAGAGCGGCACGATCGGGATATTCTCTAAGTGGATGTACTGCCATACATCGAGCTCCGTCCAATTGGAAAGCGGGAACACGCGGATACTCTCGCCCTTGTGGACCCTACCGTTGTACAAGTTCCACAGCTCGGGGCGTTGGTTCTTGGGGTCCCAAGTGTGATTCTTGTCACGGAAGGAATACACACGCTCCTTGGCTCGAGATTTCTCCTCGTCACGTCGAGCACCGCCGAACGCCGCATCGAACTGATGTTTGTTGAGCGCTTGCTTGAGCGAGTCGGTCTTCATGATTTCCGTATGCACATCGCTACCGTGCGTGAACGGGCCGACTTTCTCTTTCACACCTTCCTCGTTAATTTCTACCAACAGGTCCCAGCCGAGTTCTTTGCGGATGAGATTCTCGCGGAAGGCGATCATCTCCTTGAACTTCCACGTCGTATCGACATGCATTAACGGGAAGGGGGGCTTCGCTGGGTAGAATGCCTTCTCAGCCAAGCGGACCATCACCGAGGAGTCCTTGCCCACGGAATAGAGCATGACCGGGTTGTCGAACTCCGCGGCAACTTCGCGAATGATGTGAATGCTCTCAGCTTCGAGTTGTTTGAGATGCGTCAGATTGTAGGAAGACATCGTGTTGGCTCGGCCCAGGTTGTCAGGCCGACGGTTAGTGGATCTCGGAATGCTAGCCGGTAACTGCTAGGAAGCCTGAGTCGGTAGGTGGGGTGCTAGCGGCCATTGTTGGGCTATAGGGCCTGTTTAATGGCGAGAGTCTTCGATAGCAGGGCTCACTGGAGGTGTCCTGCTGCGAAAGCTCTTTCAGATGGCGATGGTCAAACCCGCCAGTCTAGGCTTCCGAGGAGCGACGTTCAACGTCAAGCTCCGACGTTTCCCAGCAGATAGCCAGGTTGCGTAAGGTTGCGGAACTGCCAGTTGACACGGATATCCGCATTTTGGCGGTGAAACAGGTCGCATTCGGGCGAAAAGGTTTGCCTCGGTTTGGCGCAAGTTGCTTGCTGCACAGTGCATATCGTGGGATAATACTCTAGGAACAGTCGCTGCCCCTAAGGAGTTAGCGACTGCTAGCAGAGAACAACTACATCGAATCTACGACCGACGCTCACCGAGTGGGGAGACCCTTTGTGGCGAGTGAAGGTCGTGAGAGGCACTCGTATCTATCAAGCGACCACTATCAGCAGCCGCCCGCTATCAAGCAGGGCCGGTTTTCGACGTTGTTGGCATCGGCATCTCGCCCTGGTGAGTTGCCTGTTGGGGCTATGCTTCCCAGTCGCAACATTCGCGTTGGACAACGCGACCGCATCGGCAGACTTCCAAAAGCTCATCGATCTGCTCGGCGACGACCTACCCGACGGCGCAGGCGTACCGGTAGCTCACATCGAACCTGCATACCCCGATCCTACTAACTCTGAGTTTTCGGACATCACTTTCTACGATGCCAAAGCAGGACAAAGCACCAGCACCTCCAACCACGCGCTGAGTATGGGGCGCCGGTTCTACGGCAACAACCAAACCTTCAGCTTCGCTACCGGCGCGAAAGATGTTTCCATTTACACCACCGACGAGTGGCTAGCTGACTTGCTCCCTAACGGCGAGCCCTTCGATCTGAACGTAGGCCCTAATGGCAATAGTGGTCCGCTCGCCAAAGTCCAGAACTTTAGCTGGGTCGCTTCCTATGCAGCAAGTGGAAATCCGCCGAGTGGTTTCGATCTACCTCATTCGTCCAACGAGCGAACGCTCGCTCATTTTGATTATCAAATAGAACGCGACGACTTTACTGCCGCGGTTGGCTTAAACAACGGCACTGGGGAAAATCTCCCTTACTTGCTCTCCTATAGCTACAACGCCATCGCGGTTGGTCGTAGTGACGGGAACCACAGCCCTGGTCTCACGGAATCTGCCGGCAGCAATTCCTACGGGCCTGGTCGCGTTCGACCCGATCTTGTAGTCGATACCGGGACCGCAAGCGCTGCGACGGCAACCGTCAGCTCCGCAGCAACCCTCTTGCGAGGAGTGGTTGCAGGCACCGATGCTGATCGCTCGGAACCCATCAAAGCAATTCTCATGGCCGGCGCTACCAAGGAAGCCTCGAGATTCACCTTTGACTGGTCGCACACAAGCACCCAGCCGCTCGACACCAACTACGGTGCCGGCGAGTTGAATATATTCAACAGCTATCTCATCCAAGCGGGTGGGCAGTTCGATGCGGGACTTAGCGAGCCGAACGCCATCGACGCCGGTGCTCACGGCTGGGATTACGAGAATATTGACGGTGGTGAAGAACGCTTCTACAAATTCACTATCGATTCCGGGATCACAGCACAAGAGCTGTCAATTGTTCTCGCTTGGAACACTCCCGGTTCCACCACCAACATTTCCGGCACGGCCCCAACACTCGCCGATTTGAACCTAGAGCTGCGGGATGATGCCGGGGCGATGATCATGGATCACAGTGGCGTGCTAAGCATGAGTAATAGTACGGTCGACAATGTGGAGCATATCTATCTGCAAGATTTGGCCGCAGGAGACTACACCCTGAAAGTTATTGGAGACACTTCGCTTAGCACCGACTACGGCATTGCCTGGCGCACGGAAACTTTGGCGGACCTAGTGAATGCCGATTTCGATGGGAACGGTGCCGTCGATGGCCTCGATTTCCTGGCGATTCAACGCGGCTTTGGCATATTTGTGAACGCGACCCATGCCGACGGCGACGCCGATGGCGACGGCGATGTCGACGCCGACGACCTAGCGGCCCTGAACGCGGGTTATGGCGGATTGAATAGCGTAACACAAAGTCAGTTCGCTGCCTTCCTTGCACCCGTGCCTGAGCCGGGTACCCTGGGGCTACTCTCATTAAGCCTGTTGTGCTTTGCTGCGCGACGTCGGACGTACCACCGAACTTGAAAACGCGTGAGACTCCTACGCTACCCAACGCATTACTAGTTGAACTACGGATGATTGAACTGCGGAACTCGATGCACAGGATCTCGCTCTTGACGTTGCTCACAGTACACGCGCCGAAGCGGCGCGTGCTGCGGCCACGTTCCTCGGGCAAACCTGCAGGGTTCACGCTCGTGGAATTGCTGGTCGTCATTGCGATTATTGGAACGCTCATATCGCTCCTCATGCCGGCTGTACAGCAGGCACGCGAAGCAGGGCGGCGGATTCAGTGCCAGAATAATCTCAAGCAACTGGCTCTCGGGCTGACGAATTACGAATCCAATCGCGGCAAGTTACCCCCTGCCGGCAAGTTCGCTGAGTTCGAACATGAGAGTACGTACAAGTCGGGAACCTCGCACTACGTCATGGACATGCAATCGGGAACCAACCAAAGCTGGATGGTCCTGCTGTTGCCCTATATCGAACAGTCTACGCTCTATCAACAATTCGGCTTGAAACGTTTTGTCGGCAACAATCCGGGCGACCCACAAAGCATTCAACCCGCGAGCTTGCTTTGCCCGAGCGACGATGCTCGAGGCCGTTTCTTCAGCCTCGCATCTAAAGAAGGCGATACCGGTGACAACGAAGCGGAAGAGGGAGAATTGTTTGGCAAGGCAAACTACGCAGGCTATGCCAGCCCATTCCATATCGACGACCGCTACAACCCCGGGGCCATCCATGTACTGGGAGTGAAATTTAATCAAGTTGTCGATGGCCTGTCCAACACTTTGGCTCTCTCTGAGGTTCGCACGCGCGACCACGCAGGCGATCAACGCGGCGCCTGGGCCTTGCCCTGGTCCGGCGCCACCTTACTTTCGTTGGACGCCCACCCGATCAACTACCCGGTTAAAGAGGGAACCACCGCCAAGCCCTACTATCCGTTGCTCAGTCAGAATTCTGGATTTCAAACTCCAAATTCTTCGACGGTCGATGTCCTTTACGAATGCCCCGATAAAATCGGCGAACAAATTGATCGCATGCCTTGCACCAAGCATTTTGGCTATATGTCTGCCTCGCCCAGATCGTTGCATATTGGTGGGGTCAGCGCGGCATTTCTTGATGGCAGTGTGAGGTACGTGAGCAACGACGTCGACCCACACACGCTGGCACTGCAAATCTCGATTGAGGATGAGCTACCGTGAGCGCCCCCAATCGATCTCGCAGCATGGCACGGTTCGGCTTGTCCGAATCAAAGAAAGCAACTCGGCCTGCCTGGAACCTCTCGCTGGGGGAGGGTATCTGCTGGGCCGGCCTATTCCTTGGTGGTGCGATTTTTCTTGGAGGACTGGCTTGGCATCTCTCCGCAAAGCCAATTGACGTGTGGACAGAGCAGCAGGCTGAAGAATTCGAGGCCGCTTCTCGAGCCATGCATGGCTTAGCAAACACCGCGGGCGAGCACGACCACACAAATGACGGTCATGGCTCCAAGGCTCATGAGCATGACCACGGATCGGCAGACCAGATCACCCTGGATCGCTTCGCAAAGATCGAGGGCGAGCTGCAGGAGGCTCTTTACCAACAAGACACGCTTGGCATTCGTATGATGCAGGCTGGTATGCTAGCAGTCATTGGCTTTGGGATTGGCCTGCGATCCGCCAGTTCGAGCTAAGGCTCTTGTCGCTTCCTCATTTCTTTGCCGATGCTTTGCCGTTTGTCGAAGCTCTTCGCCGGGCTTATAAATAGATGCCCACCGCAATTCGAGATACCCTCGATATGACAAAGCTTCCATCGAATGCCTGTCGCGTTGCACAAATCCCACCAATCAGGACCCACCTATTATGACTAGTTCTCGCCTCGTAGCCCTCTTCCTATTACTTGCAACTTGTACCGTCGTAGCGACCTCTCCCTGGAGCGCCGCCCAAGAAGAGGAGCTACCCAGCCGCTCACCCGCCTCACGCCCGCCGGAAACTGATGCGCGCCACTATAGTTACGCTATAGGCTTGGACATCGGTGCAAGCTTTGGCAACGATCAGATCGAACTTGATGTCGAAAGTCTAGTTGCCGGACTGAAAGATGGATTAAAGCGAGCCGAACCGCGTTACTCTCGTGAGATGTGTGGTGTCGCCATGCAACGCCTTGCCAGGGAACGCATGGAAGTATTGAAGAAGCGCAACCAGGCGTTTCTCGCAGAGAACGGCAAAGCCAATGGAATTGAAGTCACAAAGTCGGGACTGCAGTATCAAGTCTTGGAGAGCGGCAAGGGCTCATCTCCCAAAGCGACTGACACGGTGAAAGTACACTACCAGGGTTCGCTCATCGACGGCTCGGTCTTCGATAGCTCCGCAGGAGGCCCCCCCGCCGAGTTCGCGCTCACCAGACCGGACGGGCGACCGGGTGTCATCTCCGGGTGGGTGGAAGCGCTGCAGATGATGAAACCGGGCGATCGCTGGCGTCTGTTCATTCCCGCGGACATTGCCTACGGTGAGCAAGGCTTCGGCGAAGTGATCCCGCCTCACTCGACGCTGATCTTCGAGCTGGAACTGCTCGACATTTTGTAACGCAGCTTTGCCGCTAGAGATTGCCACGCCGGCCAGTTGGCCTGGTTGATTTGTTTGCCCGGCTTCTATGCTTGGCTTCTTTGGACCCGACTCAAACTGCGGGAAAGCTGCAAAATCTTGCGGTCTTTCGCCGCAAAGGTTGTGCTAGAGAGAGCCACGGATACGGCGTGGAACGGTTCGCCTAGCGAGCCTGCATGCTCCAGAAGTCGCCAGCTACCCGAGGCGACTTTTCGGGACATCCTTCCCCGAGACCCTATTTCTGCAATGTTTTGGCATTATCTTCGATAGCCCAGATTCAGAATTCGTTTATCCCACGAGGAGCAGAGCAGGCAACTCGTGACCCAAGTGCATCGGTGGCTGATGATATAGCCGCTCTCCCCCCGACTATGGGTAACAAGGTCGGACTTTAGTCGATGATTAAAAAAAGTGCGGAACATTCAGTGATTTCGACGGAAAAATCCTTGCACATGGACGAGTCTGAACTAGAATCTTGAAGTACCTAAATTGCGTACATTGTCTAGGTAAGGCATTGTTCTTTACCGTTAAAGCGAGCGCATTTCGCTCATTTATTACTTTGCTTCTTTGGAGGGCACCCCATGTTACGTTGTGTTATATGCTTGTTACCAGCATTAGGTTTGCTGGTTTCTAGCGTGGCCGAACAGGCCGATGCCGGCTTGTTTAAGAAAAAATGTAAGAAGAGCGAATGCTGTGCACCAGCATCTTGCTGCCCAGCCCCGAGCTGTGACGAATGTTCTGCACCCGTATCGAGCTGCGGTTGCGCAGCTGCTGCACCTGCTGCTGCTTGCGGCTGTGGTGGTAGCGTCTCTGCTTGTGGCGGTGCCGCCGGCGGATGTGGTGGCGTAGCAATCGCCGCTGGTTACAGCGCGGGTGTCGCTAATGGTGGTGCCGCTTGTGGCACAGTCATGCAGACTCGCACTGTTATGGTGCCCACGACCACTACCGAGATGCGTACGGTTACCTCAACGGAGTATCAGCAGGAGCAACGCACGCGGACTTATACCGTCTACAAGCGCGTTCCTAAGACTGAGACTCGCACTCGCACGGTTACCACCATGGTACCCGAGCAGCGCACTCGTACCGTAACCTACCAGGAGCCACGTCAGGTCTCTGAGACTAAGACGCGCACTTGGACGGTTCAAGTTCCTCACACCGAGCAGGTTGAACAAACCTACACGGTCATGGAGCGTGAACAGCGTAGTCGCACGGAAACCTACAACGTTTGCGTACCGGTTACCGAAACCAAGACTCGTACCTACAACGTGTGCGTTCCTCGCACCGAGCAGGTTGAGCAGTCTTACACCGTGATGAACTGCGTACCTGAGACCAAAACTCAGGACTACACAGTTCAAGTTCCTGTCACGACTCAAGTCGAGCAGAGCTACACGGTAATGGTTCCTAAGCAAGAAGAGCAGGTCGTCAACTACACTGTTAGCGTACCTGTCACTGAGCAAGTTGCTCAGGAATACACCGTATGCGTGCCAGTCACTGAGCAGCGTACTGCTCATCGTACCGTCACTCGCTGCGTTCCAGTTCAGTCCACTCGCACCGTAACGTGTAACTCGGGCAGCTGGCAAACGCAAACCACGGAAGTTCCAGCTTGCGGTGGTTGTGATAACGCATGTGGTTCGTGCGGTGGTTGTGGTTCTTCATGCGGTTGCGACGGCGGTGCCGTTGCATCTGATGGCTGTGGTTGCGGTGCTCCCGCAACTCGTACGGTATGCAAACGCGTTTGGGTTCCTTCCGTGACAACACGCGAAGTACCTGTCACGACTTACCAACGCACCTCTGAGCAAGTTCCTTACACTTATAACGTAACGAGCTACAAGCAAGAGACGCGTACTCGCAATGTCAATCGCACCACTTACAAGCAGGAAACCCGTCAACGTACGGTAACCACTTGTCGCATGGTGGCTGAGACTCGCACTCGTATGGTCAACCAGACCAGCTATAAGGCGGAAACGCGTCAACGGACTTACACCGTCAATAAGATGGTACCTGAGACGAAGACCCGTATGGTTAACGTGACCAAGTACGACACCGAGCAACGTTCGCAAGACTACCAGGTCACTCGCATGACCCAGGAGCAACGAACACGCGAAGTGCCTTACACAGTTTGTGTACCAGTGCAGAAGACTCGCATGGTTAACGTAACTCGTTACACGACCGAAGAGAAGTCGGAAGACTACACGGTCACTCGTACGGTTTGCGACACCAAGACTAAGGAAGTACCTTACACAGTGATGGTTCCTCAGCAGAGCGAACAATCCTACGAGGTAACGACCTACGACTGCGTGCCTGAAGAGAAGACCCAAACTTACACGGTTAGTGTACCAGTTCAGGTCCAAAAGCAGGTTGAAGTTCAGGTCTGCAAGATGGTTGCTCAAGAGCAGCAAGTTGCTGTTCCTGCCAGCAATGGCTGTGCAGGCTGTGGCGCTGCTGCCCCAGCTCCTTGTGGCTGCAACTGAGCGAATTAACTAACGGCAACCTCTGGTTGCCATTAGCAAAGACGAAAATCGCCCGAGAGCTGGTCGCCTGCAAAGGCTGCCAGCTTTCGGTTTTTTTATGCGCGGAGGGTCCCGTTGGCTTCTGGTGCTAGCAAGGCGTACGCGTTAAGTCCCCTTGCTAGCCTCGTTCAAGCTTTGCTATTAACGCAAGCCTGATTACCTCAGCTTGCCCTCTAGGAGAGGTGGCTGCCTGTGCGCGCCCGCTTCTAGCGACTGAAAAGAAAAAGACCTCGGATTGATGAACACCTCTGCACGAATCGCCTGCTCACATCTCCTCTTAGCTGGTTTCCTACTGGCTAGCTCTGTGCATGCCCAAACCGGAGATGGTCCAGGCGTCCTGCCTCCTCCAAGTGCTGGCGGGCCAGCCTACCAAACGCCGGAACTGACTCTACCTACTGCACCGCCCGATTCAGAAACAGAGATCGAAAATCGCTACGAAGACTACCTGTACGGCTCGCCTACCGAACAGGTTACGCCACAAACCGCCGGACCGGCAGTCATGGCCCCACCCACGTCCGCCTCTGGGCCAGTGGTCATCGAAACAGTCCCTGCACCACCTTCGATTGATCCCACCGCTGTGACCACGCCCACCCCCATGGACTTGGTCATCACGCCCACACCGCATTGGTATCAACTGGGATACTGGCTCGGGCCTAATCCCTGGGAAGGCCATGTCGAGCTTGGGCTCAACGGCAGCCAGGGCAACAACGATGTCCTTAGCATGCGTGCTGGTGGCCACTTGAAGCGTAAGACGAAACGTTGGAAGTTCGACTCTGATCTTCAATACAACAAAAACGTCGCCAACAGCATCGAAACCCAGAACGATGCGAAGCTCGACGTGCGGCTTGATCGCGTTCTGGGCGACTCGCGCTGGACGCTCTTCTTCTTGAATAACGTTATCTATGATGAATTCCAGGCGTTTGACCTACAACTTTCGCTGACCGGTGGTGTAGGCTATCAGATCTTTGATACGGAAACGCTCGACTTGCTCGGCCGCTTTGGTGCTGGTTCGACGCGAGAATTTGGCGGACCCGATAATGATTGGGCACGCAATGTGTTGTTCGGACTCGACTACGAGCACCGCATTACTAAGACGCAGCGACTGGTGGCTACCGTCGAGTACTATCCGGAGGCGGAAGACTTCTCGCGCTATCGCGTCGTTACCGATGCCGGTTGGGAGATCGATCTCGACAAGCCTGAGAACGTCAGCTTGAAGTTCTCCATCGTCGATCGCTACGACAGCACACCCAATGGGAGCGATCCGAATAACTTCGACTACGCGATGCTTCTCATCTGGGGCCTCTAGCCAAGGACTTTACAAAGGGGAATGGAGAATGCCGCATTTGGAATCTCTGCATCGCGTCTGGGTAGTTCGTTTCGTACTCATTAGTTAAAATAGTGCTTCCTAGGACGCCCAAGCTGTGGCCGTCTGCCCTATGCTTTTGAGACGCCCGATGGATGACGACGCCCTGCTCCTCGACTTACAAGCCACCCTGGCCAAGCACATGCCTATTTGCTCGGCCATGGAGCTACGCGTAGATGGCTGGGAAGATGGCCGGCTCTCGATGAGCATGCCATTGGAGCCTAATCGCAACCATCAATACTCTGCGTTTGCCGGCAGCTTGAGTGCCCTTTGCACAATCACCGGCTGGGGCACCGTCTTCATGCTGCTCAAACAGGCCGGCCTCGACGGCAACATCGTGATTCGCCGCAGCACAATCCGCTACCGTCGCCCTGTGATTGAGTCTCAATTCGTGGCCACAGGGCTTCCGATTAACAAGGATGCCTCAGATTACTTCTTCGATCTCATGCGGAGCAAAGACCGATCGAAGCTCGATGTGTCAGTCGAAATCGCCGACGATGAGGGCCCTTTCGTCACCTTTACGGGCTCCTACGTGGTTCAGAACTGATACTTCCGGTTCTGCAACTCTATAGATTCCACGCAGAACGTAGACTGGGCCTCGTACGGCTCGTTCCCGTCTACCATCTCACACACGCATTCCAATCGCTGAGTCCTTAGCGTCTCTGCACGCAGCTCCCTCCCGATTAGCTGGAAACTCATTCCTGGTGCCAAAATGGCACCCCGTCATGTCGCCCACGAAGCCCCTTGCCAAGATGGCGGCTGCCATTATGGCCACTTCGCAAAAACCAATGCCCTTCTTTGCAGCTGCAAGTTGTTTGATAACATTCACTTAGGTCCATTCAACTGGCTCTCATCGATTTTGGTACGCTGCTTGCAATTATCTCCAGCACAACGGTAATCCCGCTAGCTAGGCATTTAGGCCCGGCGGTTTGATGTGGGTCAATTCGTAACAGCAGGTTCTTCAAGGAGAAAAGCTATGAGTAAAACAGTGAGTAATAACCGGGTTCGTGAGTTCCTCCCCAACAATTGGAACGATGTCGATGCGCTGTTGGGCCAGTTCTTCGGTCCCACCTATGCGGGCGTCAAAGCGGCCAGCCAGTCCGGTCGCTCGCCGATCGCGCCCGCCAGTTTCTGGGAAGCGGATAATTCATTTCATGTCGAAGTCGATCTCCCTGGCGTTTCGCGCGAGGATGTTGAGATCACCTTTGATAAAGGCGAACTCAAGATCGCTGCTGAACGCAAAGCGTTCGAGGGTGAACGAGCGGGCCTCGTCGAGGAACGCGTATACGGCAAAGTCGAACGCAGCGTCACGCTGCCTGATTCGGTCGATGCGGACTCGATCGAAGCCAAGTTCACTGATGGGGTCCTTAGCGTTACGATCGCGAAGATCCCCGAAGTGCAACCAAAGCGGATCGACATCCAGTAGCCGCTTGCGGATTAGCCGCGCACTTTTGAACGTCGCCAATCGAAAGGGCCCGCACACCAAGTGCGGGCTCCTTTTTCTTGTAAAGTCAATTCTCCAGCTGGGCGACCAAATGATTCCCGCGATGATCAATCGCCTGTGGGTAATTCTTACGCAACTCCTCAAACAGTGCCGCCGCTTGCTTCTTCTCCCCCTCCTGCAAGTAAGTCTGTCCCAGTAGTAAGCGTGCGTACGCGCCAACCTGTACTCCATCGCCGTAATAGCAATCGCCAAACTTCTCGGCGGCCTTGGTGAGATACTCCACGCGGTCTTTGCCCTTTGACATTTGCCCGAGGTACAGCAGAGCACAACCCGTGCGGTTCGCTTTGTCGTACTTCTCGACCAGTTGCTGCAAGCTCAGTTTCGCTTTGGGCGTGCGCCACTCTTTATTAGCTACTTGATAGAGCGATTCGATCTCGCGCAGCTCGTCTGCTGAGTATTTTCCCGCATCCTGTCGCATGCGTTTGCGAGCGTTCAGCCGTTGCGCATTTACCCGCTGCTCTGCCTCTGCCTTAGCGATAAACGGCCTGAGTACTTTTTCGAGCGAAGCTATTTTCTCTTCCAATGCCGCCACGCGCATTGTGAGTTCCGCGTTCTCATCGGCGTGAGCGATACCCGGAGCAACCAAACAGACACCCACCAGCAACAACAGAATAATGCACCGTTTCATCGTGGTCTCCTTTACTGGGCAAAGTAGTACAACAAGCCAAATCACAGCTCTCCATCGAGCCCGCGCTGATAGTACTTGTGGGTAATCTTTTCCTGGTTTTCGAGCAACCAATCGATGGAAGGCTCGTTGTTCATGGCTTTGTGGATGGCACTGGCCATCGCCTTGCGATGGATCTCGAAGAGCGCTTTGTGGTCAAGGTTCTCGTCGGTCGCCACACCGGGGTTCAACCACACAGAACAAATGATGCCCAGATCGTTGGCTTTTTCTTTGGGAAGATCACCCGCGCGAACTGCATCGAGCACTCCATTGGCGATGGCCGCTTGCACCGTGCCCATCAGGATGTTTGTGTACGCGCTGCTCTTCACGGTAACCTTACTCACCATGAGCGTCACCGGGCGGACTTGTATATCGGTATTGAGGATCGCAAACACCTTAGAGTGCCCCGCGGCCTGATCGCCGGTGAGCGTGGCAATTGCGGTACCGACAGGCCCGTCGAGTTCGCCAATCACAACCTCAGGCTCAGCCGCAGTAAACGGAGGCCCTCCAGCTACAAGGCATTCGCCGGTACGCATAATGATTCGATCACTCATAGGAACACTCTCGTTGGACTATTGGAATAAGGGATGGACTAGTAAAGTGATGTGGCCGCTAGACGAGCCGCAAGGACTATCGCTTTTTGCTCGGAATGCGTGTTCTCAGGAGCAAAAGTCAGTCCGCCCCGCACATGCAATCCATCGCAGACTCATGTGACCAAACAGTTTAGGTTTTTTGAGTAAATGATCTGGCTCGGACTTTTGCTTCGCCAAAGTATGTCGCTACTTGAGACGTGAATGCTCACACAAAACCCGCTACACCCCGGGGCACTTACATTTTAGCGGATCGGGTGGCTGATTTCGCGGGGAGAATAGCGGGTCCTTAGTCTCATTTCTTAACAGAAGTCGAGAAAACTCGCGTATCGGGGAATGAAATCGAGCGTAGCAGGCGGGCATCGGCCCACCCTGTCCACCTCACATCAGCAGTATGGCATCCCGACTATGTTGACATACCTAGCACTGCAAGGCATGATACATTACAGTGCTAGGTATCACTAAGAAAATGATCGGGGGAAGGAACCGGAGTGATTTCATGATTACCAAAGAGCTTACGGCGGCTTCGACCAAGCCCTTAGTATTAGCGGTATTGTCAAAAGGCGAGAGCTATGGCTACGCGATTATTCAGCACGTTCGCGAACAATCAGGAGGCAACTTGGAATGGTCCGAAGGCATGCTTTATCCTGTGCTACATCGCATGGAAGAGGAGAAGCTGATCCTTGCTTCGTGGAAGGTGGGCGATAACGGCAGGAAACGCAAGTATTATCGCCTGAGTGCTTCGGGTACACGTGCTATCGATAGGGAGCGGCAACAATGGCTTGCCGTTCATGATACCCTTACTTCGTTATGGGGACCTAAACCGTGTTCAACTTAGAAACTTCAATCGCCCAGTGGAAAGAAACGCTCAGCCGTATTGACTCTGTTCGCGCCGATGATGCCATTGAGCTAGAATCGCATCTGCGCGACCTAGTGACAACTCTTGGCAAGCACGAACTCAGCGAGCACGAGGCCTTTCTGGTCGCCACGCATCGACTTGGTCATCCATCGGAACTGGGCAAAGAGTTCTCCAAGGTTCATGGAATGAACGTGTGGCGCAAACGAGTCCTGTGGATGCTCTGCGGCTGCTTACTTTATAACATCGGAGTCGTATGGATCGAAGCGCTTGCAAAATTTGTATCAGCAGTCGTCGGAATGACTGGTTTGGGAACCACGGCGGTTACTTCTGCGACGTTGGTCATGTCAGTAATCGGTTGGGCGGTTTTTCTTGTGTTCGCCTTGCTAAAATCAAAGAGTCGAATCGCGGGGCCTGAACGCATCCCATATTCCTGGGCCGTAACTGGTGGAGTAGTTCTGTTGCTGGGGCTTGCGCTCGATCTAGCAGGCTCCGTTTTGCTCATGAGGACACTAGCACCCTATGAATTTGGCCAAATGGCCAACTGGCTGGCACCTGGGTTTCTAGTAGTTTACTCACTTGTATTCCTTGCAGTCGTTACCCTTCTCTGGTCGTTAAACGAACCAAAGTCGGATACCACAGATGCTCACACTTGCGAGCCGCCGAATTGCGTTTAGGCGGCCCCCTTTGGTTTCCTCCGATTGCTCTCTGGCCGTAAGCAGGAGAAATGCAAAGTTGCTGATTGTCGAGATTCGCCTTCGAATCGCTAAAGTGATAGAATGGAAGCACTATGGCTCGCTTCCTACTATGCCTGATATTTGTCGCCTTGCCGCTTACCTCTGGACAGCAAGCGTGCGGACTACCTCCAGACCAAGTCGCGTATTCGCGGATACCGCCTTTGAAGGCTCCCCGGGCACCATCCGTTTCACCTCACAAATCAGCTGAGCGGTCGAAGAGCACAAAGGCGGAAGACAAGGCTCCGCGTACCACGCCACCTCCCAAGCCTCCAAGTGCAAGCCAAGAAGAGAGTAATTCCACAAGTGATCGCGAGAAACGGCTAGAGATTTGGAATAGCTCCGAGATGATTGCAGCACGCAAAGGGGTGCTCGAGTTTTGCCGGCTTTCTGCACGCACTACTGAGGTTGAGGGCAAGCAATTTCTTTCACGAGTCTCTCAGTTACCATCTGAGGATATGCAGGACTGGCTCCAACGCTACGAGGCACGGCAAAGCAAGCTCTCCCGCGCGCAGGAACTCGAAGATCAGGCACGGGAGATGGCGGTCGAGCGATCCCTCAGCAAACTGGAAGCACAACGGCACGCTGCGGAGAACGCCGAGTATCATCTCAGCGTGGCTGCCGAATTGGCGAACGCACAGCAAGAACGGCAGGAAATGGCGGCAGTCCGACTTGAGCAGGACAGAGAACTCTTTTGGGCACTGACGCGACGCAACTTCAATCCGTTTGATGTGGTCTTCGATCCTTCGAGTCCGCGGGGATACGCGAGAAAAGTCGCAGCAGCGATGAGCCTGCCGGGCGACTTGCCAAGGAGCGATTCACGCAATTTCATTCGCGGCGAGCGGGGAGAAACGTTCATCGATCCTTCCGATGCACCCGCGGGTGAGCCGAATGATCGACAGTAACGACTCGGATGCCACATCGAGCTTGCTGGGTGCCGCCTACTTAATTTTGGACCCAGAGCGGAACGCCTTTGGGTATTTCTGTTCCAGGCCCGATTGAATCAGAGAGCAAATTTCTGCGGGGAGCTGCCGCAACTGCCACTCTATTTCCTCCAGCGTTGTTCCTTGAGCCAAGTCGATCGCCTTCCACACATAACAGGCGGCGCTTAGGGAGTGATCCGCCATGTGAGCGGTGGCAGCGGCGTGCCCAGCAGCGCGGGCGACAGCAATGGCAGGCTTGTCGAGCGCTTCTCGCGCAGCAGCGTGGGAAGTAAACGCTGCTTCCCGAGCAGCACCGACGGAGATTTCACCCGCGGCCCAGGCTCGTGCTGCGACGATGGCTTTTAGAGGACGATCGTCGGAAGAGTGGTTCTCAAACAGAGGCAACACATGTTCTGCGCAGTCGGCTGCCCAAGCCGCCATCAGGGAGTGTTGTTCCGCCGAGAGTGGGCCGCCTCGATGAGCTGCTACGAACCTCTGATCCCGATTTGACATAGAAATTTCCTTGACGAGAGCTCGGTGCAAGCACCACGGCGTAATGGTTGGATTTCATCAGCCAAAGTGCCGTCCCAATATTAATCCGGCGAATACCGCGGCCACGCCGAGCACTAAGTTCAGTGCCACGTTGGTAGCCGCCAGATGGTGCTGAGCGTTTTCCATGTGGCTGGCGGTCTCGAACCCGAAGGTACTGAACGTTGTCAGTGCTCCTAGGAAGCCGATTGTGAGGGCCGAGTGCATCGCAGGACTCCAGCGGGCATTGCTTGGAGTCGTACCGCTTAGCGGGATAAGCAGCCCTAGCAGGAAACAGCCTAGGACGTTCACCGCAAGCGTGCCGTAGGCAAAGTTCACCCCCAGCCATGCCTTGCAGGCGACGTTCACGCCGTGACGGCAAACGGCACCCAAAGCACCGCCGATTGCAATTGCTAGTACATTCATGACGAAACCCCCGACTGAGAACCTCTAGATTGAACCGCCAAGGACGCCAAGAGCGCCAAGTTTCTTTCCTTGGCGCTCTTAGCGTCCTTGGCGGTTCATAGGTTGGTGTGTTAGTGGCAGTAAGCTGATAGACTGTAGTGCCAATTCTCATTGTAATCGCAAGTGACAACCTAGCATGATTCAGATTATCGACAACTACGATTCGTTCACCTACAACCTTGTGCAGCGGTTGGGAGAGATCGACGCTTCGCTCGACATTCGCGTGGACCGTAATGACGAGATCACGATCGAGCAAATTCTCGCCCGGAATCCCGACCGGCTCATCATTTCCCCAGGGCCTTGCACACCCAACGAGGCGGGCATTTCAGTTGAGTGCGTGACGCAACTCGCTGGAAAGTTGCCACTGCTGGGAGTTTGCCTGGGACATCAGTCTATCGGCCAGGCCTTCGGTGGGAAGATCGTACGGGCGGACCGGCTCATGCACGGTAAGACCGACATGATTCACCACACGGGCGAAGGGCTGTTCGCAGGGTTGGAGAATCCACTGCAGGCGACTCGTTATCACTCACTGGTGATTGAGCCGAGCACGCTAAGCGATGATTTTGAGGTGATCGCGTGGAGCGAGAATTCTGATACTGGAGAAAAAGAAATCATGGCCATCGCCCATAAGACGCTCCCCGTTTTTGGGTTGCAGTTTCATCCGGAGAGTTTTCTTACGCACCAGGGGAGTGACTTGTTGAAGAACTTCTTGGCGATTGAGGCTGTCGGGATTTGAGGATTTGGCATTCTCGTTCCCACGTTCCTGCGTGGGAACGGGCTAGCTAGCCGTTCCGCGGCGCTGATCCTTCTAAGACGCGAAATGTTCAACAGCCCTATCAGCCGCAGGAGCGGCGAGAACTTGCGTTCCCACGCGGGAGCGTGGGAACGAGGTAGCTTCCAATGATCTCCGTCGACCAAGCCTACGAACTGCTCGCCTGTGAAGTCACGCCCTCGGTGGCGCGCGATGTGCCGCTTGGCGATTTGCTTGACTTGCGGTTGGCTGCGCCCGTGGTGAGCGAGGTGAACTCGCCACCGTTTGATAAGTCGCTATTCGATGGTTACGCGATTGATGCTCGGAGCACCGATCCCGAGCGGCGCGTCGTTGAGCAAATTACCGCGGGAGAAGTGCCGTCGAAGAGCGTTGCTTCCGATGAAACAACCCGCGTCATGACTGGCGCACCGCTACCTGCTGGGGCCAATGCGGTAGTGAAGTTGGAAGACTGCCAAGTTGATCGCGATGAGATTGGCGGAGTCGTCTTGCTCCCCAATACGTTACCCGCTAATGGTGGCGGAGTGATGCAGCGCGGGGCGTCTTTTGCCAAGGGCGAGGAAGTTCTCGCCGAGGGTAATCGCATTGGCCCGTTGGACATCGCGTTATTGGCTGAGCTGGGGCGCACCTCGGCATTTGCAATTCCAAAGCCAAGCGTGACGGTACTCCCAACCGGGGACGAGCTTGTCGAACCGGGCGAGCCGCTCGGGGCAGGGCAGATCTACAACAGTAATGGCCCCATGTTACTGGCGTCGCTCGCAAGAGCCGGCTTTGGTGGGAGCGCATTCGATATCGGGCGTGATGTTCTAACGGACCTACGAGCAAAATTTACCGCCGGGCTCGAATCCGACGTGCTGCTTGTGACCGGCGGCGTATCGGCTGGGGTGCACGATTTCGCACCGGGTTTGCTCAAGGGGCTGGGTGTTCGCGAAGGATTCCACAAAGTGCGCATTAAGCCCGGCAAGCCCGTCTGGTTTGGCGTGGCAGAGCCGGATGAATCGAACCCAGGCCGACATCGATACGTGTTCGGATTGCCGGGCAACCCAGTGAGCGCACTGGCAACGTTTCACTTGTTCGTATTGCCTTTATTGAAAGCACTCGCTGGAGAACCCTTTGCTCGGCCAACACTGCGGAGGGGGATTCTTGAGAAGGCGTTCGCACATCGCGGGAAGCGGCAGACGTACTTTCCTTCGCGCATCGAACTAGTCGAAGAAGGATTGCCGAGGATCACGCCGTTGGACTGGCGCGGGTCGGCCGACTTGGCGACACTCACACGGGCGCAGGGGTTCGCGGTGTTTGCGCCTGGGGATTATGAAGTGGCGGCGGGTGAAGAAGTGGGGTTTCTGCGTTTGTGAAGTGACCCTTGGGCACCGGCGGGCCGTCGGCCCGCAGCTATTCTTGGTCTCGTGCGCTACAATCGCTCAGCTGCTATAGATTCCGAGGAATCAATCCGAAGTCGAGTGACAGCACGAATACCATCAACGAGATAATCGCCACGAAGCCAACGGTGTGGAGGGCAACGACGAACTTCTCGCTTGCCGGGCGGCCGCGGATTCCTTCGTAGCCGAGGAACACCATGTGGCCGCCGTCTAGCAGTGGAATCGGCAAGAAATTGATCACGGCAAGGTTTGCGCTGAGCATCGTGAGGAACACCAGCAGTTTGCCGACGCCATCCATCGCGGAATAGCCGGCCGCCTTGGCAATCGTTACTGGGCCACCGAGCGCGGTAGCGGGGACTTGGCCGTCGATCAGTTTGTGCAGGAAGCGGTACACCATTCCCAGCGCTCCGACCGTTTCGTCCCAGCCGCGGCTGACCTGTTCACCAAAGGTCTCTGACTTGCGAACGCGCTGCACAGTGGCAAAGTTCAAACCGCGTTCAGGATTGAACCGCGTGGTAGAGATGGCCGGATCAAGCGTCTCCGTGACTTCCTTGCCTTCGCGTTTGAGCGTGAGCTTTACCTTGGTGCCCTCGGGCTGTCTTTGCAAAGTGCTCAAGAAAGCGGGCCAGTTGTGTTCGTCCTGGTCGTTGAATTCCGTTGGCTCCGAGTCGTCGACTTCCACCGTCTTGCCGTCAACCGTTTGAGGAGGAAACACAAACTGAGCGGCAGTCACCGTATCGCCCGGTTTGAGGCCAGCGGCAGCCGCTGGGCTGTTCGGCGCTACGGCCGCAACGCGGTTGAGTACGCGATAAGCGATACCGAGCGCCGGAACGGCAACCGGATCGTTTTTGCTGAGCGACTCTTCGGACCACTGTACAGGGCGCAACGGCACAATAACCGTTTGGCTTGGTTGACGTCCTTCGCCCTCTGCTGAGTCGTGACGAATTTTTAGCATGACTTCGCCACTACCAGTGGCGGCTAGCTGGCGGAGTGTTTCGGGCAAAGTGAGAGGGCCCCACTCGTCGTTCACGGCATCGCCAGTGCTGGCATCGCTAAGCCCGGGCAGGGGGTTGCCCGAAGCGTCGGTCACATCGGCGAGAAAATCGCCGGGGGAAATCCCGTCGCGGTCTGCAGGCGAATCTTTTTGCACGGCAACAATGCGTCCCATTTCCATGATCAGGCCTAGCTCGCGCATGGGATTCGGGCCGACTTCAATATTTACTTCTTCGCCGCCAGTGGGCTCGCCTTCAGGATCGCCCTTAGGTGGTTTCTCGCCACGGATAACCGTTACCGTAAGTGTCTTCTCAGGGCGTTGGGCAAGAATCGAAGTGAACTGGGCGTAAGTGTCCACAGCAGTGCCGTCGACGCCCACTACTCGGTCGCCCCCTTCAAATGCTGGCTGAGCAACCGCACCGGGAGTTCCTTCGAACGCAGCTGGTATGCCTTGGCGGTCGAAAATCTTGAGCGAGATGGGTGGACCCACGCCGATCTTGGCTAGTTTGCCATCAATCTTTCGGGGCGCGAGATTCATCGGCTTGGTCTCTCCATCGCGGCGCACCTCGAACTTCAGGCCGTTCTCCATATCGCCGAGCGTGACCGCCTGGCTAAGTTCGGAGAACGACGGGTTAACGATGTCGCCAACGCGAACGATTTCATCACCCGGACGGATACCTGCTTCCCAAGCGGGCGAGCCGGGCGAAGTGCGCGAGACGATGCTTGGTGCGTAAGGCACACCCACCCCGAAAGCAATCACGGCGAAGATGAACGCGAAGATGATATTCATGATCACGCCAGCCGAGATAATGGCCATGCGTTGCGGCACGCTCTTCGCCAAGTAGCTGCGGCTGTCGACCTCGTACTTCTCTCCATCGGGCCCTGTGATCGTGGTCGTGGCGACGTGTTCGGTTTCAGCTGAGGCTTGGGACTCACGGACTTGCTCGGCAATGTTGGCCGGATTGTCGTCTTGGCCGAGCATTTTCACGTAACCGCCCATCGGTAAGATGCCAATGCCGTAGAGCGTTTCGCCCCACTGCTTGGCGATCTTGTAGCCGCCGATGTCGAAGCCGACCATGAACTTTTCGCACTTCACGCCGCACATTTTGGCGACAGCAAAGTGACCCAGCTCGTGTACGAAAATCACAAAACCTAGCCCGAGCGCCACATATAACGCGGCCAGCAACCAGCCTCCCCACGTACTACCATCAATGGCGGCAAGCATGAAGGTGTTCATCGCGACATCTGAAAACAAAAAATCAATCATGCACATACCCAACGGCTAACTTCCTCGCGAGACCAGCGGTCGAGCTCGACCAATGTTTCAAGCGAGGGATTTGGTTCAAAATTATGGGCCCCTAGGATGCTTCGGCAAGCAGGGACGATTTCTGTAAAGTGTAGCTCACCCTCTAAGAAGCCCCCAACAGCAGCTTCGTTGGCCGCACTGAGGACCGCCCCGCACGTGCCGCCCTTGGCTGCACAGTCGGCGCCCAGTTGCAACGCGGGGAACCGTTCGGGGTTAGGGGGTTCGAATTCTAATTGAAAGGCTTGCGTCCAATCCAAGCGTTTGGCCACGCCGGGCACACGGTCGGGGTAGTTCAGGGCATATTGGATGGGCATTCGCATGTCGGGCGGGCTCAGCTGCGCGAGTATTGAGCCGTCGATGAATTCCACCATCGAGTGAACCACCGACTGGGGATGAATGGCTACGGAGATTTTCTCCGCGGGAACGTCAAACAGCCAGCGGGCTTCGATAATCTCTAAGGCTTTGTTCATCAAGGTGGCAGAATCAACCGTGTTTTTCGGGCCCATGTTCCAGGTGGGATGATTCAATGCTTCAGCCACCGTCACCTGCTGAAGTTCCATGGGCGTGGTGTGGCGGAACGGTCCGCCGCTGCCGGTGATGATAAGTTTCTCGACTTCTGAAGGCTTTCCTGCGTGCAACGCCTGGAACAGCGCGCTGTGTTCGCTATCGACCGGCACAATCTTGCCGCCGTTTTTCTCAGCGAGCTGCATTATGAGCTCGCCCGCCATGACGAGCGTCTCCTTGTTCGCCAGGGCAACCGTTTTCCCATTGGCTAGGGCAGACCAAGTGCTTTCCAAGCCCGCACTTCCGACGATTGCGGCAAGTACCACATCGACGTCCCGTTCCGCGGCAATCTGGTTGAGAGCCTCCGGGCCGATGAGCAGTTCGCAATCGACGGGCAGATATTGCCAATCGAACTGCTTGGCAGCTGCTGGATCGGTCACAATGACCCAGCGGGGACGGTGTTGCTGAGCCTGCTTGAGTAGCAAATCGCACTGGCTGTGGGCCGAGAGCGCGATAGCGGCCAACTGCTGGCCGCTGCCACCTGGACTGTTGCCGCTAGTACCATTGGCCGAGCCACTGCTGGCGATCACATCTAGGGCATTGACCCCGATGCTACCTGTCGAGCCGAACACGGCGATTTGCTTGGCTGCGGCCACAGTGACAGTTCAGGTGGGGTAAGAGGATCGAGGGGATCGGAATGCAAAGTGGCGGCAGCTGTTCTCAGGAACTACTTTTTAGGTGCAAAACACAGCGGAACGTATAGAACCATTGGGTCTCGAACCGCACAATAGCGATGCAAGTTGCGTACTTAAGCTAGATACTGATAGCAGTCCGCCGGCTTGGCCGCTACACCAGTGGCCCATTGTCGCTAAAATAAGCACAGGAAGGCCCAGTCGATGGTAGACTCGCGACCCTACAACCGGCATTCTAGGTCTCGCCCGCAACACCGGCAACCGCCGTGAGCCCTGGTGGACCTGGAGACAAAGTAGTTTGTTGAGAGACCCCACCGCTGGTCTACTCTAGAGATATCGCAAGAATACAAAATGTGAGCTGCGGGCCTTGGCCCGCACTAGGCTTGTGTGTTAGGCAAGCGCGGGCCAAGGCCCCCGCAACTAAATAATTGATATTTGATAGAAATTTAGAACTGAGCAGACTATGGACAATTCCAAAGAAGACAAGAAACAATCTGCCGAGAAAAAGCCCGCGTCTCAGGGTGGCAATCTCGTGTGGTACGTGCTGGGCATGTTCATCATCCTGCTACTGCTCGGCACGGTATTCAGCGGCAATAATGCGCTCGAAATTAGCATGAGCGAGTTGGAACAACTGCTCGTCGCGAGCAACCCAGAAAACGACGACGACCCACGCTACATCACTGTAGACCGACCCAAGGCGAAGGAGCCCGTGCAGCTTAAGCTGAGCGATCCCAAGGACCTCGTCGTGGGGTCGACGGGTGTGACTGGCACCGTCAAGAAGTTCTATCGCGATTTACCTGGCAAATCGACAGAAGGCAGTCAAGGCGATCCGGGCCAAGGAAATCAAGGAACAACGAATGACCAGGCTAGTACTGCATTCAAAGAAACGGAAGGTCGCGTCAAGTTCCGCGTGGACCGACTTCCCTCGGAACAACGCTTTGTGAATCTGTTGGCCGAAAACAACATCACGGATTGGGACTACGAACAAACCCCAAGCCAGTGGTTGGGGCTACTGCCTGTGCTCATGCTTACCGGCATGTTTGTACTTTTAATGATCATCATGCTTCGCCGCATGGGCGGTGCCGGTTCGCCCATGGCATTCGGGCGTAGCCGCGGCAAACTGATCGCTCAGGACGACATCGATGCCTCGTTCGACGATGTGGCTGGCATCGAAGAAGCGGTCGATGAGTTGCGCGAAGTGGTCGACTTCCTGAAAAACCCTGAGCGTTACCATCGCCTCGGCGGACGCATTCCAAGAGGCGTGCTACTGGTGGGCCCTCCGGGCACCGGTAAAACACTACTTGCCAGGGCGGTTGCCGGCGAAGCGGAAGTGCCGTTCTATAGCCTTTCAGGTAGTGACTTCGTCGAGATGTTCGTCGGCGTGGGAGCGGCTCGCGTGCGAGACATGTTCGGCCAGGCAGAGCAACGCGCTCCGTGCATCATCTTCATCGACGAACTCGACGCGCTGGGAAAAACTCGCGGCAGTGGACAAATGGGGGGGCATGACGAGCGAGAACAAACACTCAACGCATTGCTCGTGGAGATGGACGGCTTCGGCACCAACAGCGGCGTCATTGTCATGGGTGCTACCAACCGCCCCGAAACACTCGACCCAGCGCTGTTGCGCCCCGGTCGTTTCGATCGTCATGTGCTGGTCGATCGACCCGACGTCGGTGGCCGCGAAGATATTCTTAACGTGCATTTGCAAAACATCAAAGTCGATGAGAAAGTCGACGTGAAACGCATTGCCGCGATCACCAGTGGCTTTGTCGGTGCGGACCTAGCAAACCTTGTGAACGAGGCAGCCCTACTGGCGGCTCGCAACGGCAAGAAAGCGGTCGGCATGGTAGAGCTCAACGAAGCAGTCGAGCGTTCGGCCGTCGGCTTGGAGAAGAAAAGTCGCATCATGCAGGACGACGAAAAGCTCCGCCTTGCTTACCACGAAGCGGGCCACGCACTCGTCGCCTACGTGCTACCGAACACCGACCCAGTTCACAAAGTGTCCATTCTGCCCCGCGGAATGGGCGCGTTGGGATACATGATGCAACGGCCTGAGTTCGATCGTTTTATGATGACACGCGATCAGCTCAAGAGTCAGATCCAAGTCTGCCTAGGCGGAACGGTAGCTGAGGAGATCATTTATGAGGGCGACATCGGCAACGGAGCCACCAGCGATCTGGAACGGGCCACTAGCATCGCCCGCAGCATGGTCATGGACTTCGGCATGAGCCCACTGGGCCGTGTGAAATTCCGCGAGAACAACCGCAACCAATTCCTCGGCGGCGAATTCGGCGGTGCCCAAGGTCATAGCGAGCAAACCGCCCGCGAGATCGACGAGCAAGTCAACAAATACATGGAAGAGGGCCTGGAGAAGGTGCGCCACATTTTGGAAAAACGCCGCCCTACCTTGGAAGCAATCACCAAGATTCTGCTCAAAGAGGAAACCATCGACGGCGACGAGTTCCGTCGCATCATGGAAGAAAACTCCGTCGGCCCGATGGTTGTGCCCGGTACCGATGCCGAGCCGAAGCGACCAGCTCGCGAGGAATCTCAGAATGGCTCTGACGCAGAAGCCTCGGGCTCGTAGGGGTAACGAATCGTAGCCCGCGGCTCTGCCGTGGGATGGTCCCTTCGTTGGTTTTCCGCTAGAGAAATGACCTGGCAAGCAATTCCAAACCATCCCACGCCAGAGGCGTGGGCTACGGGGATGGTTGTAGCTCGTGGCCAGTTTTTTCTTTGATGAATGCGAGGACTTCTTCTCGTTGCTCTTCAGGTAGTTGGAAATAAAACTCACTAAAGCGTGTCTTTAAACAAATAACATTTCGCTGCTTGGCTTGATAAAGTCCACGAATATCACCCCAGGATCTCATCCCCCAGACATAATGAATGCCTTCATCATTCATGGCGTAGTGTTTTAGTCGCTCGGCTAGCCATGCTCCGCCAATGGTTCCCACAATCATTCCAACGTATGCAGAAGGTCCGTGTGCTGGATGCCCTGCAGCGGCTTTGAGTACAAAAATAGATAGCAGTGGCATAAACACTAGATAGACGGTCCATTGCCATACTGATTGTTGGTTGGTCGCCTGCAATAGATAGTCGTTGCTATGCTTGTCTCGAAATCTATTTTCCCGATAGCGTGTCACTAAATAATGTAGTGCCGTGAAAAAAACAGTACTCACAGAAAGTATGGCAAGCCCCTCCCAGGTCGGCGCGGGCAACTCCCTCAAGAAGGGCGAGGCGATAGCCAGCCAAACTGCCAATACTGTCATCGCAATCAGCAGCGTGCGCATGCTGAAGCGGATTACGTTCTCGGGCAATTCAGCATGGGGTAACTCTTCGGCCATGGCAGGTATTGTAACCCGTAGCCCGCGGCTCTGCCGTGGGATGGTCCCTTCGTTGGTTTTCCGCTAGAGAAACGACCTGGCAAGCAATCGCCAACCATCCCACGCCAGAGGCGTGGGCTACGGAGATGGTTGTAACTCGTGGCCCGTTTTTTCTTTGATGAAAGCGAGCACTTTTTCGCGCTGGTACTCGGGAATTTTCACACGTATGTCTCCATCGAGACGCTTGAGCCGGAAACCATGTCTGTACGGTTCACGTTCAACATCACGAATGTACGCCCAAGGGACTGTTTGCTTAGGAATTTGAGTAAA
Organism: Adhaeretor mobilis; assembly: GCF_007741515.1. GTDB lineage: Bacteria > Planctomycetota > Planctomycetia > Pirellulales > Lacipirellulaceae > Adhaeretor > Adhaeretor mobilis. The sequence continues at coordinate 625,641 of NZ_CP036263.1, read as the reverse complement.
CGTTTGTTTGTAGAACCTTACCCCGTCCTCTTGGAGCGACACCAAATGTGTCGAGCCTGTCAGATAGGATGATAAACTGTAACCAATAAAAGTTCCCCAAAACGCCATGCGCAGATAGTGGTCCTCGGGAGGTTTGTTGGACAAGAAGATCTGCCAATAACCAGACAGGAAGAACAGAAAAAATATGTGAAAGAGTATGTGCTGTATCCCGAAGGATTGTTTCAACAGAAAGATCGCGTTGGGATACTTTTTCCGGGCGTTCTTATAGGTCATGGACCTGACAAATAGATTGGCAATTGTCGACAATGTTGTAAAGCCAATGAGAATCGCAGTGCTTAGTTGCTGCCCCGGAGTGAGGAAACGGAATAAAGGTGTCGCTATCGCCATGCCGATAGCCAACACCGTCAGCGCAATCAGCAGCGTGCGCATGCTAAAGCGGATTACGTTCTCGGGCAATTCAGCATGGGGCGACTCTTCATCCATGGCAGGTATTGTAACCCGTAGCCCACGGCTCTGCCGTGGGATGGTCCCTTCGTTGGTTTTCCGCTAGAGAAACGACCTGGCAAGCAATTCCAAACCATCCCACGCCAGAGGCGTGGGCTACGCGGATGATCCGTTCGCAGCAACTTCCGCCTTAACTCCTGCATCGGCAAGAGCCTCAAGGTATTCACCGTCGGTGTGTTCGTCCGTTACGACATGAGCAACATCCTGTAGCTCGCCCGAATATACCATCGAGCGCACGCCAAACTTGGAGTGATCGGCAAGCAAGATGGTCTGGTCGGCAAGCTTCATGAGTAGCCGTTTGAGTGAGGCGTGTTCCGTGGAGGCTTCACTGTAGCCGCGGGCCATGTCGATTCCCTTGCAGGAGATAAATGCCTTCTCGATGGAAAACTGCCGCAGCGTAGCTTCTGCCAAAGATCCAAGAAAGCAAGCCGATTGAGGATTGAGCTGGCCGCCGGTGGAGATCACCTGAAGCTTTGGCCTATCAAGCAACAATCGGGCGGCGTCGATGCTGTTGGTGATGACCGTCAACGGCATGTCGGGCAGCAGGCAAGCCAACTCCAAGGCGGAGGTCGATGCGTCCAGTGCGATCACTTCGTTGGGTTGGATGTATTGCAGAGCGCACTTGGCGATTGCTTGCTTCTCCTCGATGCGTCTGTTCTTGCGAACAGACACGGGAAGGTCGAAGCGATCGTTGCGCACGCTCAGCGCCCCGCCATGCGTCCTGGCCAGCCGACCTTCGCCGTGGAGCTTGTCGAGATCGCGGCGGATCGTTTCCTCCGCGACCTGGTAATTCTCTGCTAGACTGGTGACACGCACTGAACCCTGCTCGTTGAGCTGGGCCAGAATCTCCAGCCTCCGCTCGCGAGCAAGTGGGATCGTGTTGTTTTTTACCTGCTTTCCCACGTAAACTCTCACAATAAACCATGGAACTAGGGTTTTCCTGCTTGACATCCGTCATTATATGACCGATTATGTTGGTTATCAATGATTCAATCGGGTGAAACACTCACAAAACAACACTTTTAGGGCGTCGACCATGTCAACTTCTCTCGCAAAAGACCAACGTGTCAACAATCTCTGGGACGACTCGGTCGCCAGCAAGCTCACAGGCGTCGATCGTCTGGTCTACCGTTCCAACTGCCTGGGCTCCGACTTGCGGATCACGAATACAGGCGGCGGCAACACTTCGTCGAAGCTCACGGAGACCGACCCGCTTACAGGTGAGGAAGTGGAAGTCTTATGGGTGAAGGGTTCTGGTGGCGACCTGCGCACGAGTAAGTCCGAGAACTTCGCGTCGCTCTATATGGACAAACTGCTGGGCCTTCGCGAGTACTACAACGGGCAGGCTGATCGCGGCCCGAAGACACCCGTGGAAGACTCCATGGTCGGCCAGTTCCCACACTGCACGTTCAACCTCAACCCGCGGGCCAGCTCGATCGACACGCCGCTGCACGGCTTCCTGCCACAAAAGCACATCGACCACATGCACCCGAACTCGGTAATTTCGATTGCCGCCAGTCGTCGCAGCAAGGAACTCACTCAAGAAATCTTCGGCGACAAGATCGGCTGGGTCCCCTGGTTGCGTCCCGGGTTCGAGCTGGGCCTGATGATGCAACAAGCTCATGAAGCAGACCCAACGCTCGACGGGCTAGTCATGGGTCAGCACGGCCTGATCAACTGGGCGGAGGATGATAAAGAATGTTACGAGTTGACGCTCAAGCTGATCGATCAAGCAGCTGATTTTATCGAGAGCAAAGACAAGGGTGCGGATACGTTCGGCGGCCAGAAGTATGATACTCTGAGCGATGAAAAACGTGATGCGACGCTCGTAGAGATCTTACCTTGGCTGCGTGGTCAAGTAAGCCAACAAAAACGCTTCGTAGGCACGCTACAAAGCGACACCACGATCCTGCGATTTGTTAATTCGCACGATGCACAGCGGCTTGCCGAGCTCGGCACCAGTTGCCCAGATCACTTCTTGCGCACGAAGATCAAACCGTTGTACGTCGATTGGAATCCGCAAACGGAATCCACTGCAGATCTGAAGGCCAAGCTGGCAGCCGGGTTGGAGCAGTACCGCAAAGATTACGCGGCCTACTACGAAGCTTGCAAACACGACAACTCGCCGGCCATGCGTGATCCGAATCCGACCGTCGTGTTGATCCCTGGAATCGGCATGATCGCGTGGGGGAAGAACAAGAGCGAATCGCGCGTGACGGCGGAGTTCTATAACTGTGCGGTCGAAGTGATGCGTGGTGCTGAGGCAATGGACGAGTACATCTCGCTGCCGCAACAGGAAGCCTTCGATATCGAATATTGGCTGCTCGAAGAAGCCAAGCTCAAACGCATGCCTCCTGCCAAGGAACTGGCCAGCAAGATTGTGCTTGTCGTGGGTGCCGGCTCAGGCATTGGCAAGCAGATTGCTCACCGACTGGCGAGCGAAGGAGCCCATATCGTTTGTGCTGATCTAAACGCCGAAATGGCCGAAGCGACCGCCAACGAACTGACTGAGAAGTACGGGCAAGGCATTGGCGTATCAGGCACCGGCATCTCTGGTTGTGGCCCGGCGATTGGTTTGAGCGTGAATATCACGGACCGCGAATCCATTCGCGAAGCACTCCAACAAACGTTGCTCGCTTATGGTGGCCTCGATCATTTGGTGGTAACCGCTGGCGTGTTCCTGCCGCCAAGTCGCGACGGCAAGCTTTCCGACGATGCCTGGAAGCTCACCTTCGATGTGAACGTACGCGGCAGTTACAACCTTGTGGACGAAGCTCGCAGCTTGTTTGAAGAGCAGGACCTCGAAGGTTCCATCGTACTCACGACAAGTGTGAACGCAGCAGTCGCGAAAAAAGGCTCCGTGGCCTACGATACTTCCAAAGCCGCAGCCAACCACTTGGTAAGAGAACTGGCTATCGAGATGGCACCGCTCATGCGTGTCAACGCGATCGCCCCGGCAACGGTCATCGCAGGCTCGACCATGTTCCCGCGTGATCGGGTGATCTCTTCGCTCACGAAGTACGATATTCCCTTTGAAGAATCGGAATCGGACGACGCGTTGCAAGACAAGCTCGCCGAATTTTACGCACAACGCACGCTTACCAAACGCCCCATTAGGACAGAAGATCAAGCCGAGGCGGCTTGGTTCCTGCTCTCCGATGCCTCTAGTAAAACTACGGGGCAAATCATTAACGTGGATGGCGGCTTGCACGAAGCGTTCTTGCGATAAAGTTTGCCAACTTTAGTATTCTCGTCTTTGCTAGGCTGTTCCCATGTCGTCACCCGCACATCTCGCCATTGATCTCGGCGCTAGTTCCGGCCGCGCAATTGTTGGCGTATTGGCTGGTAGCCCGCTGAAGTTGCAACTTGAAGAAGTCCACCGCTTTGAGCACTCTCCGTGCCCTACACCCACGGGGCCCGTTTGGAATCTCACTGGCATCTGGCAACACATTCTCACGGGCCTGCGCGCAGGCGCAGCTTGGTGCAAGGAAAACGATGCTGAGTTGCAAAGTGTGGGCGTCGATACTTGGGGCGTAGATTGGACGCTGCTGGGCGCGAGTGGCGAACTGCTCGCTCTTCCACACTGCTATCGCGACCCAGCCAATGATGCGGCCTGCGAGCGTGTGCTCGAAGAACTCGGCGGATTCGAGCCGCTTTACGAGCGCACCGGCATTCAATTGATGCCACTGAATACAATCTTTCAGTTAGCAGCGCGCCACGCAGCAGAGCCACGCCTGTTTGACGCGGCTAGTCGTTTGGTGTTCTTGCCAGATCTGTTCCACTACTGGCTCTCGGGAGAACTATCATGCGAGCGCACGATCGCTTCGACCAGTAGCCTGCTGGCAGTCGAAAGTGGTGAGTGGGACACTAGCCTGATCGAGCAACTCGGTTTGCCGAGCGAATTATTTGCACCGCTGATCGAACCGGGCACAAAGTTGGGAACACTGCGAGCAGAGATCGCCAAAGAAACTGGCACTGCCGCCAACGTACAGGTCGTGTTGCCCGCATCGCACGACACGGGTTCGGCAATAGCCGCAGTACCAGCAGTGGGCGACGCCAGTTGGGGCTATCTTTCCAGCGGAACGTGGTCGTTACTGGGCGTAGAACGCGACACGCCGGTGTATAGCACGGCCGCCAGAGAAGCCCCTTTCACGAACGAGCGTGGGGCCCAACGCACAATTCGCTTGCTGAAAAATATCGCCGGCTTGTGGCTCATCCAAGAACTGAAACGCGATCTTGAAAAGGAAGGCCAGCAAGCTAGCTTTGCCCATCTCGTGAAAGAGGCCGAAGCGGCTGAGCCAGGCCGCACGATCATCAATCCAGACCGTGCGGAGTTCGCCGCGCCGGGCGACATGCGTGCGAAGATTCGGCAGTTTGCCCTGGAAACCAAACAAGAAGTACCGGAGACGACTGGCCAGTACGCCCGTTGCTGCTTGGAGAGCTTGGCCCTGTGCTACGGTAGAACGATCGGTCAGCTTGAGGGCGTGCTCGGTGAATCGCTCGACGTGCTGCACATCGTTGGCGGTGGCATCCAGAACACCCTGCTCAACCGCATGGCTGCAGAAGTCGTAAGCAAGCCGGTTGTCACCGGCCCCGTCGAAGCGACAGCCGTAGGCAACCTCATGGTGCAAGCAATGGGCTGCGGCGAAGTGGGCAACTTGAGTGAAGTTCGCCAAACGGTTGCCCGCTCCTTTGATCTAGAAACCATTGAGCCAACTCAAACCGCTAGGTGGGAACCGTTTCGAGATCGCTTTGTAGAGCTCGTGTCGGCGTGAGCGCTTCAGCGCCAGAACACTAGCCACGGATAGCACGGGTGTTCACGGAATGCTCAGCTTCTTTCATCAGTGTTATCTGTGTCATCCGTGACTAAATACACTGCGTTGGCAACACTCACGAGCGCTCGCCTATCCCAACCACCTCGCGCGGCCCTGGTCCAACATACTCTGCCAGCGGCCTGACGAGGCGGTTATCTGAGAGCTGTTCAGCGACGTGTGCCGTCCAGCCGACGACTCTCGCCATGACAAAAATGGGTGTGAATAGATCGATCTCGAAACCCATCAAGTAATACGCCGGGCCGGCGGGGAAGTCGAGATTCGGGTAGATGTTCTTGCGAGAGATCATTTCGGTTTCTAACACATTGGAAATCTCTAGCCACTTCTGCCCGTCTCGCAACTTAGCCAGTGAGTCGCGATACTTACTCATCGTGGGCACGCGCGAATCGCCGCTGCGATACACGCGATGGCCGAAGCCCATGATCTTTCGCTTCGAGGCGAGTGCTTCTTCCAACCAAGGTAATGCCTTTTCGGGCGTGCCAATTTCTTCTAGCAAGTGCATGACCGCTTCGTTCGCACCGCCATGCAACGAGCCCTTGAGTGCGGCAATGGCACCGCTAACTGCGCCACATAGATCACTCAATGTGGAGACAATCACGCGTGCTGAGAAAGTCGATGCGTTAAAGCCGTGCTCCGCGTAGAGCGTCATCGCCCCGTCGAAGGCTTTGACCACCTCTGCCTCAGGCACATCGCCTTGGCACATATTGAAAAAGTTTGCAGCGATTGAGAGATCTTCGCGCGGAGGAATCACTTCTTGCCCACGACGCAATCGCTGCGTGGCGGCAATCATTGTGGGAATCTTGGCGAGCAAGGCAATGCCCTTGCGCACTGCCGACTCGGGATCGTCGGCACCGGAGAATTCGTCCTCCATGCCAAGAAAACTCACCCCAGTCCGCACTGCGTCCATCGGATGCCCTTTGACCGGAAATCGCTCGATGACTTCCAACAAGTCTGAACTCAACTCGCGCGAACTTCGCTCTTGGTCTTGGAATGCATCCAGTTGTGCAGCATTAGGTAGTTCACCGAAGAGCAGGAGGTACGCAACCTCTTCAAACTCGCACTGTTCTGCCAATTCGTGGACCGGATAACCGCGATAGTACAACGACTTCTCTGCCGGTAGCACGTTCGACACAGCCGTGGTGTCGAACACGACGCCTTCGAGGCCCTTCTTTGCTACGAAACGGTCTGGAGTGGCCATGCATTTTCTTTCGTCGAGGAGGTTTACGTTTAGGTTATACGGGAATTGAAATGGAAGTTTGGTTTATTCGAAAAGTACCCCGAAGGGGTTACGCACCATAGCCTAGGGTTGGCCACTTGCGAGCCTAAGCGAGCCGTGGCCTATCCTAGGAAACGATGACACCCAGTTTCATCGACCGAGCGGACAGCATCGCCCGCCAAGAGAATGCAACCGAGGTCAAAATCAAACTGGCGGCAAGCTCGGTTGGTTGCGACCTCGGTATCACGCTCCTATAGTCGACGCTACTTGCTCGTTCGCGTGATGTGCGAACGATTCAACGAGTACGCTAGTTCTTGGATTTCCCCAAATAACAAATCTAAAGTAGCAAACCTTCACAACTTAAAGTTAAACAGGTCTTGATCGATCTTGGCGTACGACTCGTAGTCCAATAATTCGTACAAGCGTTGGCGGGTTTGCATATTGGCAACTGCTGCCTGTTGAGTGCCCTCGATGGCAAGTGTGTGAAAGCCCGCCTCCACTGCCTGCATGGCTAGTCGCAATGCGGTGACAGGATAAATAGCCACGTTGAAACCAAGATTCGTCAACTGCTCGGTCGATAGCAACGGCGACTTGCCGAATTCAGTCATGTTCGCCAGTAGTGGCACGTCGATCGCTTTACGAAACGCCGCGAACTCTGCCTCGTCCGCAAGTGCCTCTGGGAAAACCATTTCTGCGCCGGCATCCACATACCGCTGGGCACGCTCGATGGCAGCGTCCAGTCCGTCCACGCCGCGGGCATCGGTGCGGGCGATGAGCAGGAAGTTCTCGTCGCGTTTAGCATCGGCAGCCGCTTTGAGTTTGCGGACCATTTCCTCGTACGGTACCAATTGCTTATTGTCGAGGTGGCCGCATCGTTTGGGGAATTGTTGGTCCTCAAGGTGGCAGCCGCACATGCCAGCCGCTTCCATGGCTTGAATCGTGCGGGCTACGTTCGCCGGCTCGCCAAATCCCGTATCGATGTCCACAATCACAGGCAGCTTCGATACACGGGCAATCGCTTCGGAACGCTGGGCGACTTCGGTGAGCGTCGTGAGCCCAATGTCCGGCAATCCAAGATCAGCCGACAGCGCCGCACCGGAAACGTACACGCCTTCAAAACCAATTTCTTCGATGAGCATCGACACCAACGGCGAGAAGGCACCTGGGAAACGCAGCAACTTGTCGCTGCGCAAAGCGTCGCGAAATGCCTTACGCTTGTCGCTGGGTGACAGTACTTCAGATGTTAGGTTAGTCGCTGGCATCAAAAAATCCCTTCGGTATCGCGCTGAGTATGGGTCATCGAATTGGGATCAAGCTGCACGTTGAGCTGCGTGACTTCCTTGGCAGTAAGCTCAGTCAACCGCTCGCAGAGGCCGACGAAACGGTTTCGCTCGTCCTGATTTATCAGGCCATCTGTTAGTGTACCAAATTTGTGGACGTACTCCCTGCGGGCGAAGGGCTTTTCTCCATAGCAGTGGGCATTGGCAACGGCCATTTCGTCGGTGAGGATTTCTCCGCCGGCTAGCTGAATCTCCACCCGCCCGCCAAACGCCTTTTCTTTTGGGTCGCTTGTGTGGTAGCGCTCGGTCCAACTGGGGTCTTCGACCGTCTCGATTTTCTTCCACAGCTCGACCGTATCGGGCCGACCGGCACGCTCTGGCAGGTAGCTCTCGACGTGATGCCAAGCACCATCCTGCAACGCGACCGCAAGAATATACATAATGCTGTGGTCAAGCGTTTCGCGTGAAGCATGCGGATCAAATTTCTGCGGGTCTCCCGAACCTGTGCCGATGACGTAGTGCGTGTGGTGGCTGGTGTGGAGAGTAATTTTCTCGACAGCACTCCAGTCGGAAACTTTCTCCCGCATGCGGAACGCCAGATCGATGATCGCCTGGGCCTGGTACTCGGCGGAGTGTTCTTTGGTGTACGTCTCAAGAATCGCCCGCCGCGGTTCGCCCGACTCTGGGAGTGGCACGGAATAATTGGCCTCCGCGCCATCGAGCATGTAAGCGAGTACGCTGTCTTCCCCTTCGTAAACGGGCGAGGGGCTTGCCTCGCCACGCATGGCACGATCAACCGCTTCAATGGCCAGCTTGCCCGAGTGGGCAGGGGCATACGCTTTCCAGCTAGAGATTTCACCCTTGCGCGATTGGCGCGTTGAAAATGAAACATGCACCGCCTGCTGCACAGCCTGATAAACCGTCTCGGTCGGCAACCCCAACATGGCCCCAATGCCAGCGGCTTGGGCTGGACAGAGATGCGCGATGTGATCCTTTTTGTGCTTGTGCAGGCAAATCGCTTTCACGAGCGCAACCTGAATCTCGTAGGCTGCGACGAGCCCGCGAACCAGCGCCTCGCCCGTCGCGCCACACTGCTGGGCAACAGCGAGCAGGGGTGGGATGTTATCACCCGGGTGGGAATAGTCTGCCGCAAGGAACGTGTCGTGCATGTCCAACTCACGCACCGCCGTGCCGTTGGCCCAGGCAGCCCACTCCGCATCGAAGCGGCGCGAGTTTTCGATACCGAACAGACAAGCACCGTTTTGATCTGCGCTGCGAGGATGAGCCAGTGCTTGTGCCCGTGCATGAGCGACGGGAGGGCGATTCACTGCCGCGATGGCAACCGATGCATTGTCGATTACCCGATTGGCCACCATCTCCGCAACCTCAGGCTCAACGGCCACCGGATCGGTCGCCAATGCGGCCAGCTTCCAAGCAAGTTGCTCTTCGCGAGGTAGCGGCTCAGCAGACGGGTAAACTCGGACTTCGTGGAGTTGCATCGGTAGTCTTTCCTGGATAGCGATCGAGTAAAGTGAGTGTGGTTTACCGCACTTCACTCAAGTGGGTGTTTGGGCTGTTACAATGGGCGACATAGGAGCCAGAGTGGTTCCAGGGAATTCTAAATGGGAAATCCCGTTGCTGCGAACTTTTTTTTGGGAGATGACTAGTGACTGTCAAGAACATTGTTAGCTGCTGCGTTGCCGCAAGCATGCTGCTCGCTGCGTCGAGCACCTACGCGACCGAACTCTATCGAGACAATCTCGAATCTGGAGTAAGTTGGGGAATTAACTCCAGCAGTGCCGACGTCGCTGCAACGTTCGGCTTCGACTACGGTGCCGCAGGCGTCGCCATTCCCGAAGCACCCAACACACGCGTGGGCGATGCTCCTACCACGGGCCTCAAGGCCGAAGCCAACCTCGCGGTAGCAGGTGCCGACGAGTTTACCGTTTACCCAATTGGCCAAAACTTTACGGGGAACTACGAACTTCGCTTCGACGCGTGGATGAATTTCGACCTCGAAAATTACTACAACAACGGGCAAGCCGGCACGACTGAGTTCATGGGCGGCGGTCTTGGCTATGACAACACGGGTACCAGCGTTGGCTCCGGTGCCCAGGTTCTCGCGACGGGCGACGGTGGTTCGGGCAGCGACTGGCGTGCCTTCGCCGATGGCGCCTTCCTTAGCACTAGCGATATGGTCGCCGGCACCCGTAACGGCTTCGACCCCTACTACAGCGACTTCCTTCCCTCGATGTTGCCACCTGCCGGTCAAGCCCAAACGTACGTGGGCCCCGAAGGCGGTATTGCTGGTTCGCCGGGATTCCAGTGGATTACGTTCGAAATCAAGTCTGCTAACGGTAAAGCGCGTGTCACCATCGAAAAGCCCGGTGGCGACCGATTGCACCTGACTAGCATCAATGCCCCCGGCGACGCCCCCTTCACCTCTGACGGCAATATCAGCCTGACGTACACCGACTTCTTTTCGTCGATTTCGTCGGCCCCGGATATGCAGTTCGGGATTTTCGACAACGTCGAAGTCAACAGCATCCCCGAGCCCAGCTCGGTATTGCTCTTGGGCCTAGCAGGCCTGGGCCTCGTAGCCCGCCGCCGCCGGAACGTGTAACTGCGTAACCGACAGTTGAGACTTTGAACTACAGCGGGCGCTCGTAATTCACGAGCGTCCGCTTTTTTACCTAGGCGCTTCGCCACTGCCGATTTCTGATTGCGATCTTTTGTCAGCTTCTGTGTTGTCCACTCTTGGGCGAAATCGATCCCTAGGCACAAAACCTCGTACCTCTTGCATCTCCCACACGTCGATTTCTCCTTGTCTTGATAGGTAAATTTAACACTTTCTGCTGCAACCGTGGTTGAGTTTCGTCCCTTTATTCGCAATATCATGATACTGAAACGCATTTTCCCTTGGGTCCGAGCCGACTCTTCTGGCAAAGTGGAAGGAAAAGTCAAATGAAGGGCAACATTCTACTAACAGAGGCCTGCCTTGCGGCAGTCGCGCTGAGCGGCACCACCGCTTCAGCACAGCTCATCTCAGACGCATTTGAAGTGGATTCGTCAGCTTCTTACACAGTCCTCGACGAGTCGAACGCCACTAGCGGCGACGGTACCCCAGACAGCACGATTGATTTCGCATTCGATTACATTGCTGCGGGTATTCCACTGGCCCCAAATTCCCTAGCGGGCGACACCGGCGGGTTGCGCATGGCCGTCAACGAAACGTCTAACGATGCCGGACCTGCCGATCACATCACAGCCTTTCACAACACGGTGCTCAGCGGAAGCTATTCGCTGCAAGTTGATATCTACATGGGCGTTGAATCCGCTGGTGGGACCACCGAGTTCTCCAGCGCAGGCATCGGCTCAGACGCTTTGGACTTCAACTCCATCTTCACTCCCATTGCCGGCGATGGGCATTTCCTGTCGATGACTGGTGACGGGGGAAGCGGTTCCGACTACCGGCACTTTGTTGAAGGCACGCCCGTTGCCGATGGCGATGCCAGTTATCGCAATGACTTGAATACGACTAACGCACCCGGCGACACTTATCAGGAGATTTTTCCTGGCGGAGACTTCCCTGGTTCGCCTGGTAACCGCTGGACCACACTGACGATCAATGCGACCTCATCCAAGGTTTCGTATCTGCTCGACGGTACAACAATCATTGTTACGGACAGCGCCGACATCGACGGCCAAGTCAGCCTGGGATACGGAGATATGTTCTCGTCCGTAGGACCGCACTTCGTAGTCTTTGACAACCTCATCGTTAGCGAGATCCCAGAGCCAACCAGCCTTGCCTTGCTAGGCATGGGGGCACTAGGACTCTTGGTACGTCGTCGCCAGTCTTAGAGTGACACTAACGGTGTTCCGGGCAATGTCCGGTTCACTGGAAGAACTGACTTCAATCGCCGGGCTGCTGAAATGCAGTCCGGCGTTTTTCGTTTTGAGAACGGTGAGAATCAATATTCGCCATAACAACTAGTCAAAAAGGCTGGTCCTACGGTAGCTCAAACCGGTAGCCCACATCGCGAATCGTATGGATGAACTGCGGCTTGCTCGGCTGGGGTTTGCCCGGCTGCGGCTCGATCTTACTGCGCAACGTGGCAACGCAGCGATCGACACTTCGGCCACTGACAATCAAGGAGCGGCCCCAGACCTGGTCCATGATTTCTCGGCGAGTTAGTGCTCGATGGGTTTGCGACACGAAGAATTCCAGTAGCAGGTATTCCTTGCGAGTGAGCGAAATCTCTGCTCCGTCTCGCGTAAGTTTTTGAGACACACGATTGAACACCGCAGCGCCGATCTCCACCACCTCGGGCGTGTCGCCTGCTTGGCGGCGAAGTAGCCGCTGCACACGGGCGAGCAATTCGCGTATGCCAAACGGCTTGGTCATGTAGTCGTCCGCGCCAAGTTCCAAGCCGCGCACGATCTCTTCTTCTTGCCCCTTGGCCGTGAGCATGAGGATCGGCAAGTCGAGTTTCGCTTGACGCACGCGCTGGCAAAGATCGTAACCGTTGAGCAGCGGCAGCATGATGTCCAGCACGACAATATCCGGTGGTTGGGCAAGCACTTGGGCAAGGCCCGCTTGTCCGTCGCTGGCGGTTTCAACTTCAAAGCCGGCGCTTGCGAAGTTGTCGCTCAGACCACGCAACAAAGTAGGGTCATCCTCAATGATAAGAACTCGTTGGGTAGGGTTCATGCTGTGCTCCCCATCGACGCCAGCGGCAAGCTAATGGTAAACGTGCTGCCGACACCGCTCTGACTTTCCACACTCACTTCGCCGCCGTGAGCTTCGGCAATGGCGCGTACGATGCTCAGCCCTAGTCCACAACCGCCCTGGGTGCGCGCTACACGCTGATCGACTTGGTAAAAACGCTCGAACACACGGCCTGCGGCGCGAGCGCTTAGCCCGAGGCCATTGTCTCGAACGGCCAGCACTGCCCGACTGCCCGTTTGTTTGGCAGAGAGATGTATCAGTTTGTCGCCGGATTTCGTATCGCTGCTGTACTTCCGGGCGTTTTCTAAGAGGTTCACAACAGCGGTGACGAGTGAATCGAAATCAGCATTCACATAGATCGGGTCCCCCTGGTCAATTCCAAGCTCGAAGCCGCCCTCATCGACATGCTCTCGAAACACACTGGCGGACTCGCGCACGACGTCGCGTAGATCAATCAATTGGAAATCGAAATGCTGCTTCCCTCCCTCTGCACGAGAGAAAGTGAGAAAGTTATCGATGAGCCGCGTGAGCCGAGAGTTCTCTTGCGAGATGAGCTCCAGGTACTCTCGTGTTTGGACTTGAGTAGCTTCATCGGATTTGCCGTCGTCCTCCAACAAGGTATCGACGAGCAAGCGAATGGATGCCAATGGCGTTTTCAGCTCGTGTGAGACGGTTGCCACAAGATCGTTTTTCAATTGTGCCAATTTCAGACGCCGTCGCAATGTCTGCGCGAGCAACCAAGCCAACACAAAGGTCGTGGCTACGATGAGTCCCGCAATCCAAAAATGGACAGCCCGGCGCTGCTTGAGTGACTCGTCGTGGGGATTCGCTCCATCTGCCGAGACGAGATTCAAACGCCAGTGGCCTAAGTTCTCCCCCAGAGAAATATCTCCGAGCTTCTCCAAGCTCTCGGCGCGGGTGCTGACAGCAAATTCAACGCCACTAGGGAGCGGTAACTCAGCGGTAAGTCCAAGGAGTTTGTCGCGCACCGTATCCGTGCGATACAGTGCTGCGAAGCGGCCCTGGATGTCGGCTTGGCTCCACACGCCGGGCAGCTCAGTTTCTCTCAATTTATGTGAACGCATGCCTTCCGAGATTAGCGGCGCGGCTTCGGCGGCGAGTGCTTCAGCATCCGCGGTTGCCAACTTCAGCGGTTGTGACGACAGCTGTTGGAGCTTGCTCATTAAGAATCGCCGCTGCGAAGAGGACAGTGAATTGCCATCGTAGTCGTTGAGCCGGCGGGTGAGCGTCGTTGCGATTTCCTGCCAGCGAGGTGACTCGGTGCTTAGTAGCTCCAGCAGGCGAAGTTCGGCAGTCGCGGCAAAAGAGCGTCCTTGCGTATCGCAAACGTCATTGAGCCCACGCAACGACTCCAACAGGCTAATCGCCTGCTCTTGTTTTCCAGCCTTTAGCAGGCAGCGGACTTCAGCTTGCCGCGCACGTGCGTTTTCTACCGAACTATGTACCTCACGTGCTATCGCGGCGAATACCTCCGCAGCCTTATCGAATTCTTGCTCGGCGAACTCCAATCTTTCGGCGCGAAACCATCGTTGGGACTCATCCTCAGCGGGCGGCTCTGGTGATGTAATAGGCTCAGGGTAAAGTAGCTTACCAAGCGGATCAAAGATCAACACGCTGTCGCACCTCCCCCTGCTGGCAAGCTTGGCAAACGAGCGGGCTGGCTGGGTGATGTCGACCTGTTCGGCCAGTTCTTTAATTTGAGTAAACCATTGCTGCTGCACGGATTTAGCCGCTGACTTCAGTTGTGCCTCGTAGGCTTCTCGCAGCAGCTGGCTTGAAGCGAGCCGTTCGTTGCGAACCGCCTCGCGCATCATCCAGACCACTCCTACTGACGGCACGAGTACCGTGAGTAGGAGTAGTAGAATGAGCCACGCTTGGCGGTCGTTTTGCATCAACGTTAGTTCCTCTAGTGCCTGGGGCTATCTAATCGTGAGGCTGGAAACGATTTCTTCGAACGACGGCACTAACTTCTCGAAGTCGTCCCGCTCGGTCGTGAAGCGCAGATTCGCAGCAGTCGATTCCCCGAACACGCAAATCCGTCTCGCCCGCTTCGCAACCTTCCCTTCACGGTATTCAAACTCAACAGCCACGGCTTCTCGATCACCAATTTTGATGATCTCGATCCCCTTTTCGCTTAGCTTTAAGTTTCCTAATTGTTTGCCGTAATGCTCTAGAGCGTGTTCCGCCCAATCGCGAGGCGAATCGTGCTTCTCCTTAATTTTCCCCAAGGGGCCTGTTTCGATGCGAGCGTTGATTGAGGCATTAGGGCCGATCAAAGTAGTTCCCGTTTTGCCCTCGTCGTCCGCTTCGCCTGGGGCGTAGGCGTACCAACCCGGCGGAAGTGTCACACGAAATCCCTTGCCCTCTAGCAGCTTGCTCTCGTTGGGCTTCGCCTGGCGAATTTCCGTGAGCTCGGCAATCGCACCTCCCGCAACAAACTTCACGATGTACCGGTGCTCGTCGTTGGAAATCCAAAACGTCTGCTTTATGTCGAGCTCTAGCTTGAAGCACTCGAACTTACCAGCAGGTACTTCGACGGTTTCAATCTCCGTGACTTCTAAGCCTAGGGGAATAGTCGCATTATTAAGGATCGCTACGACGTCGAACTTTGCTTTGTAGCCTTCCCTTAAAGGCAGCCGACGAAATAGTTCCGCTGCTTGCTCGTTATCGTAATAAGGACTGTCGAGTTGTTTCGTGCTGGGTTTGTCTTTGCCGGCCAGCTCAATTTCCACTTGATCATTGCCGTAGACGGCTTGAGCTTCGCCCAGCAGTGTGTGTTTCCACTGACTCTCGATCGGGGCGAAGGTTTCGAAATCGACAAGCACATGGCTCTTGCCCGCCATGCCGTTGAGCGTGATCGTCTGCCAGGCATCGCATTCCCAAACCGGGCGACCTTCATGCTCTGCTTTGGCAATGCGAAAGACTTGCTGCCCCGCGGCTAAGCCATTGGGTAATTTGATCTCCATAATCATTTCGTCACCGTCGCCCCAAGGCACGGGTAGCAGGTCTGGCGCTCCGGGTTGCTTGCCCTTGGCTTGCTTCACCCACTCCTTCGCACTAGGGAAGTCATCAATGACCGCTTGAAACGCGCCAGCCGCTTTGTCCGCTTTGCCGAGCTTCTCGTAGCACAGACCAATGCGATACTGTGCTTGAGCCGCGGCTTCGGCGGACTTTTCGTGTTCGTTTAGCACTTGCTCGTAGATGTCGATGGCTTTATCTAAGTCGCCAACGGTTTCCTGTGCGTAGATGGCTTTTTCCAATAGCTCCGAAGCAGTAGCCGCAGCTGCCGGCATGGCGAGCAGCCCCATGCAAAAGCAGGCCAATAGCAACAGGCTCAATGGGCGGTTCCTAGTGAGGGGATGGAACATGTCGTTTCTCCATTTGGTCAAAGGCTCTTTCTCGAAGAGCGGGGGACGCACCACGGCATCTAAATGGCCAGCCTAGCAAAGTGGATAGGCAACGCGGGCGATACGACATGTATGATAGGAAGTGCATGTTACCAGCGTGTTACCGGCAAGTAGCAATCATGTCCTTTACCGGAAAAGCATCCCGGCTGGTATGCTGAGACAATTGGGCAAATGCAGAGGAGAGGAGAGGAGACTCTTGATTGCTCAGCCTAGCGAACATTCACAGCCCACTCGCAGACGCGATGCGTGCCTTCCGCCTGAGAAAAGGCTCCTACCTCTATTGTGGTATCTCGACATCAACGACAAAGTCGCCATGCAGGAAATTCCGACCCAGCAGCAAAGGATAAACCATGTGGCTGCGGTCGTTCAGCGTAACGCTGACTTCCTTTTCCAATTCGCCGTGAACCAGCAGCAACGGTACTGCGTAGCGCAGCTCTGCTCGCTCGGAGGTCTTCACACGCACCAGTCGGCCAATCTTCGTGTCGATCCACTTCGATTCGTCCCGATGATTCTGAATCTTCACGCGAATCGGCTTGCCGATGTTGTCTTCCATCTCCTCGGCAGGATCTTTGATGACGAATTTCACGGCATGGATCGAGCACGACTTGGCACCCGTGTCTACACGCGCCCGAAACGTCAACTGACTTTGTTGTTCCTGTGCTTGAGAGATCGCCCCAATCGTGAGCTTCCCTTGCGATTGAGAATCGCTTGGCAGGAGCTTTTCCGATCCGGGCGACGGCTTCTTATTCTGACTACGCTTAGCTAGGCGATCCTCCGTACTGCCTTTAGCTTCCGCAGGCACGCTCACCTGGGGTGGCGCTGGCTTGTTTTCGAGGCGTTTCTTGACCGTTGGCTCGCTTGTTCCTTTTAAACGCTCTGCTCCCGGGCTAACGGCACTTGCCGGAGGGGCCATTGATTTTGCTTTCGCAGCTGACACTGCCTCTTTGCTTTCAGAGTTACTTAGCCGGGCCTTCGGCTGACCTTCCTCTGCCCGCAGGCTACCGGCGGATAAGGCAAAGATGGCCAATAGACTCAAGAGAGCGGCCCGAAGTAGGTGCGGCATGTCGTAATAACATGTATTCATGTTCAATCTCTCAGTCTCTTAACCAGGATTTGAGGGCGAAAACGCGACTCCAGCAGGCCCACTGGTGGATCGGTCTAATATAACGTCTCAGAGACCAAAAATGGGGGAATATTTCTTGACCCAATCCGGGGGCGATAGACTAATATAACGTCAGGCAGAGAGACAACCTATTTGGCAGGCGGGCGGCGATCATCTTGATTGCGCTGGTCTGCTTTTTTTCGTGTACCTATGGGAGGGTGATTCTGATGAGGAATGTATTTGCGCGTTACTTTGTTGCTGTGGCCTTGTGTGGGCTTGTTCCGATTTCAACGGCGCAAGCAGGGTTTGACTTTGTCTTCACACCCGCTGCGGACGGTGGTGTCGATGTTGTCGGTACGGGAAGCGGATTTTCTGATCGAGTGGATCCGCTCACTGATATTAACGACTGGGATATTCAAGACTTTGCCACCAACTTCATGGTGATCGATAATGGCGCGACGCTGGGTGCAGCCTCGGAGTCTGGCACATTGACGAATGTGACCACCTCAACGACAGTAAACGTTATCAGTTTCTCTATCGACGAGGACTTCGGTCCTGACTTTGACAATGACATCGATTTCGATACCGACGCTCCGATTTCCTTTAGTCTGGGCGACGAAATGTCATTCAGTTTCACGGGGCATTTCGATCCTGGCACCTTGCAAATCACTGATCTGGTCCCTGGCATCCATATCGACGAAGGCCATACCACAGGCGCGGGAATCGCAGAAGAATCCTTTGGTATCTCAACCGTGACTGTCATTCCTGAGCCTAACAGCCTACTTCTTGCTCTTGCTTGCTTCACGTCGGTCGGAGTCATTCGACGTCGTCGTTAGAATAGGCGGCGCAAACAATCGGCTACTTGCTGAACCGACGAGACCATTTCTTGTTGCTTTGCCATGTAGCTCCAACTAGTTGATTGAATGGGTTCTACTACGGAACATGGCGGCGCATTTTCTGCCGCTTGTTCCGAGTAGAATCGCTCTGGCATACCGAAAACAAGGGCATGCCGGAATAGGGTCATATTGGATCACGGGAATTGTGGAGGAGATATCGATGCGCCAATCTGTCACTAGGCTACTGCTTGCCTGTTGTTCTGTGGCCACTCTGGCGGGCGATGTGCACGCTGTTCGAATAATGACCAATCCGGCAACGTCGCCGACTGACCAGTTCGACAATATCGCTTTGACCCCCGACGGGAATACCATTGTCGCGACCGCGACATTCTTCCCCGAAGATAAAGATCGCGTCTATTCTTTACCGGTCCCAGCAAATCCCGCAGTGGATATGCCACTAGTCACCCAATTGAGTACATCTGGGGGTGCATTTACTTACGACGTTGCTTTTGCCCCGGTCATTTCGCCCGATGGCCAGACGATTCTGTTTGCTCACGATGGTAATTCAACTGCCTCAAACACCATCTACACGATGCCCATCACAGGAGAAGGGTCCAGCGCGTTTACAGGCCTGCTTGGAGCAGCCCCGAACTTGGCATCACCTGGCGATGGTAGCAGCCACCCGATATACAGCGGGACCGACGTCTTTTTCCTGAACAACAACGCCGGCTTCGGCGGTTCCATTCCCACGTTTCCTGCCTCGCCTGTGCCGTATGATGGGTCACCAGATTGGGACATGATCTACAAGAGAAATTCTGCGGGGACAGTTACGGCAGTTACCGCGCCCGGCGACGGAGATATTGATGGCGGGTTGTTCGCGGTAACACCCAACGGTTCCTCGATTGTCTACGCACCTGACAATCCGGTAAGAGTTGGAACTGACAAGAGTGGTATCCGGCCAAAACTGTTCACGATCTCCACCTCCGGCGGTACCTCCACAGAGATTCCTCTAACAGCAACTGCCCACGACTTTACCATCGCCAACCAACTGCAAGTGACCCCCAACGGACAGAATGTCTTGTTTATTGGGGACTACGAAACGATCGGCAAGAACGAGCTATTTTCAGTGCCGCTTGCCGGCGGAACGCCCACGAGGATCAGCGACGATCTCTATTGGGCGGGCGACGTAAGCAGCTTCGCCATTGCTCCTAGCGGCACCCATGTCGCCTATGCCGCAGGTCAGAACAACGGGGCGAATCACGAATTGTTTCAGACACCCATCACCGGGGGCACTGGTAATAGCGTGCGGGTGAGCGAGCCGGCACCCATCAATTCGGGTATTTTCGACGTTTCGCCCTCGGCCGAAGGGGGGCAAATGGTTTACTCGAATGACTCGTCCCAGATCTACTATTTGGGCGATCTCACCACTGCGGAAGTCAACGACCTGTACGTCGTCGATACGACTGCCAAAGCCGGCTTGGTGCCGTCCCCTTTCACTTTTGTCGGGCCATCTGGGGGTGACTTTTTCACGGAGTCCAATTGGGAAGATGCCCAAGGCAATAATCCTCCAGCTAACACGATCAACCCGGGTAGCCCCATCCGGCATGCACTGCTCATCGACGGCGACACAGTGGGCGTCATTGGAAACGGGAGGGAGGCCGACTTCCAAGTAGGGGGCAGCCTGGAACTCACCGCCGGTTCGTTTCTCGATTTCACCAATCTGGGAACCGAGCTCGACTTCAATAACGGTTCTGGGCTGAAGCTCACGGATGCCACGATCAAGGTTCACCAAGATATTTTCCTTGAAGGAACAAATGTCCTTTCCGGTGGCACGATTGAATCGACCGATGATGACATTGAGTTTCAAGATTTTCACAAGACCAGTATCAACGGTACCACCTTTATCACTGGTGCAAATAGCTGCCTCGCCGACAACTGCAACCTGATCTTCGAGAATTCGGCTACCTCGATCACTGGCGCAACGTTTGAAGCTGCTGACAGTATCGGTCTGCGCTACGAGGTTGATCTGACGGTTCACGACACTGCACTCAGCACGCGAGGGATGGGCGGCGACCTGGACAACCACCCGGGTGGTCCGGGTTGGGGAAATGTCGAAGATGTGTTCACCAATGGTCCCCAAGCAGCAGGCTCGACGCTAACGCTTAATGGCTCATCGACCTTGTTAGCCAATTCCATCCACGAGGGTGTTTCCCTCGTGCTGGATGGAACGTCAGTGGCAACTTTGCTTGCCGACCCAGGCGGCCACCCGGGTGATCCGATCGGAGGCTTCGATCTGGTCGATTCGAACTTTGACGGGACCATTACCTTTATGTCGGCGGGTGCGGAGTTAATCACGCTCAACGCCTCAGCCTCGGATGCCCGCGCTAAGGTAATCAATGGCCTGACTGGCTTGTCGTATCTCGACGATCCTACGGCTTGGAATGTGACGAATTGGGATGGGCTCTCTGTATTGGCCTCCCTGAAGCTTGTTGGGTCGAGCCTCGCAGGTGACTTTGACAATGATAACGATGTCGACGGTGCCGATTTTCTGCTCGCTCAGCAAGAAGCCGATCCCGCCGCGGCGGTCGCTGCTTGGAGCGCCAACTATGGAGCAAGCTTGAGCACCCCCAACGCGACAGGGGTTCCCGAGCCCGCAAGCCTTGCATTGCTTCTAACCGCCTTCGGTGTCTGCGGCCCAGGTCGCCGAACTCGCCAGATTTAATGGAGTAATCGTACAGATGACTACCCTCCCCACATCAATGCTGCGAAACCGTTCTTGCAAGCGCTCTCAACGCCTCGCTTTTACTCTGGTCGAACTACTGGTCGTGATCGCGATCATCGGTGTGCTCGTGGGCCTGCTGCTACCGGCGGTTCAGGCAGCGCGCGAGGCGGCTCGGCGTACTCAGTGCAAGAACAATCTCAAGCAAATCGGCTTGTCGCTACAAAACATTCACGATGCTCAGGGTAAACTACCCCAGGGCGTGTATGGCGACCCTAGGCCTAGTGCCACCGACAATTCCCAAGGGCTGAGCTGGTTTACGCGTGTGCTCCCATTCATCGAACAGCAAAGCAGGTTCGACGCGATCTCAGCCTTTGAGGATCCACAAGGCAATTCCGAATCTCCATGGAAGAACTACGAGATTTTTAAGGACGCTTATTCGGTTGGTATGTTTATCCCTTCCGGGGACGTACCGATTCCCAGTTTCATCTGTCCGTCGGCGGACCTTCCTCTCAATGTTCCGGAATCGACAAGCTCTACTCCAGCTCGATTAGCGAGTGGATATGCCACGACTTCCTACAAAGGGTCAAAGGGCGTTGGCCGCAAAGGCGTCCTCGTGCGCCCCGATCCGAAGGACGCCGCGGCAGGGAGACTCCGAAGGTACCGACCCGGCGATGGAGGCACTCCCATAGAGTTGAAGATCACCCAGCCTGCCTATACCCAGATCAGTTTTAAGCAGATTTCCGACGGCCTGAGCAATACGATTGCTGCGGCAGAAGGAGCGTACGCAATCGAAACAAACGACTTTGGAACGCGCTGGCCGATGTGGATTGGCACCCCCGGCGGCGACTGGGATGAGGTGATGCTGTACAAGACAGAATTCTCGCTTAACTGCGAGTTCTCGGGTATCAAAGCGCTCTGGAGTCAGAATGAGGACCCTTCAGTAGAAGCAGCATTTGGCAAACTCGACAACTACCCCGACAGTCGCGCTGGCAGCGATATCAACGACTGTGCCTTTGGGTGGCACCCGGGAGGAGTCATGTGCGTGTTCGTTGATGGTTCGGTTCATTTCCTCAACGAAGACTTAGACCACCGTACCCACATGTATCTCGGCAACCCGAGCGACGATCAAATCATTACTGGGCTCGATTTGTAGTATCCCGCTTCGTCACTCCTCCCGTCGAGCCATTAAGCGCGGGACCTTGGGCGAAGCTAGCTTTTCGATTGGAATCTAACTTGGGGCCGATAAAACAACATATCTATGTAGGAGCCATGTTGGTGGTGGCTCTGTTTGCTGTGCCTCGTGCCAGTGCGATCGATATCGTGCTCGACTACAGCATCGACGAGGCGAACGAAGGTTGGTTTAGTGGTTCACCCGAAGGACTCGCCAGGCGTGCGTCCGTGAACTCGGCCGCGTCCTTTCTTTCTGCAATCATCACCAATGACAACTGGGATGCGATCTCGGTATTCAACAAAGACCTAAGCTTCACCGACATTGCCGCCAGTTCACTCAATGATCTGAACGGCAACCCCGTGGCGGGTTTACCGGAAAGCGATGGAGCAGGATTTTCTTACAACTTCGACCTGACGAATCTCTCCTCGGTTGGGGCCAACGAATATGTGATCTATGTGGGAGCGTTCGAGTTCGACTCGGGCACCTCCTCGCATGCCAAGGCAGGTTGGGACAGTAGCGATCGACGTAACGCCGCTGGGAATGCTGGCATGGAGTTCAACACCTGGGGCGGCAAGATGTACTTCGACACTGGCGACACTTGGTACACCGGGCAAAACCCTGGCATCGACCCGACAGACGACTACGGTATCCAGGATCCTAACAAAATGCCGACATCGGACATCACCTCCGACAACTGGGACTGGCATACGAGCTTACATGTGTGGAAGGGATTTGAACTCGATTCGATTGATCCCGCTGCAGTCAACCAGTCCGATCTCTACGCGACTGCCCTGCATGAGATGCTCCATGCCCTCGGAGCCACCAGCAGCAATATGTCCACCTATGTGGGAGTATCAGGCAACACTTTGATAGGATCAAATCTAGTTGCCGAGTATGGAGGGCCCGTGCCCAAGAGCAGTACCGGGCATTTCGCAAATGATGTGCAGTCTGAAGTATGGGATTCCAACGGAATAATCTCTGAGGTCACTCTCGACCCCAACTCACTCGATGCGACACGCAAGTATCTCACTAAGCTTGATGCCGCTTTGCTACGGGACTTGGGCTACCAGGTGCTCGACACCTTCGTGACTGCTCCGACGGCTGATTTCGACAACAGTGGAGTTGTGGACATCGCCGACTTAGACAAATGGAATGCTGATTTTGGCGGCCCCGGTTCCGACGCCAATGGCGATGATTTTAGCGACGGAGCTGATCTGCTCCTCTGGCAACAACAATTCGGCGACGGCAGCGTAGTGGCCAACTCTAGCAGTGTGCCCGAGCCAACTTCGCTGCTGCTCTTGGTGGGCCTTCTTTCAGCATTCCTTCGTCGCCAGCGCTAGGCTATCTCGATCCTTCAGTTGTTCGAGTACGTTGGCTATAATGGGCATTCAATTGCCATGCTCTTCTCATGATTGTGCCTAGCCAATCTTCCCTGCAACTCAGCATCTTGTTTTTTGTTCTCGAAAGAACTCTCTCCACCATGATCAATCTCAAGCGTTCCGGAGCACTCTCGGTTGGGCTCCTTGTCCTAGCTCTGTGTGTCGTGACTTTCCTTCCAAATCGCTCGCTTCAGGCCGAAACGGCTACAGGCCCTACCGGCCCCACACAGGCCACCGGTCCGACCACGCAGGAAAAAGGCAGCCGCAGCGATGCTCAATCAAAGCAAGACTTGCCGAGAGTCCGAATTAATCGCGAAGGACTTTCCTCAGAGCAGTTCGTCGCCAGGTTGCTCGCCGAGATGAGTATTGAGGAGAAGATTGGTCAGTTACAGCAGATTCATCCTGAGGGCGACCTGCTCGCAGAGAAGGTGAAGGAGACCATTGCTACTGGAGGAGCGGGCTCGCTGTTTTTCACAGGGACTGAACAACTCGTCCACGATGCCCAACGCGTGGCCGTCGAAGATTCTCGACTGGGAATTCCGTTGATCATTGCCCGCGATGTGATCCACGGATTTCGGACGGTCTTCCCCATTCCTATCGGACAGGCTTCGAGCTGGAACCCTGAGCTCGTCGAGCAAGCCGCCAAGGTTGCTGCCAACGAAGCTAGCCGCGTGGGCATTCACTGGACCTTCGCCCCGATGGTCGATATCGCTCGAGACCCACGTTGGGGCCGCATCGCGGAGAGTTGCGGCGAAGATGCGGTGCTCGCCAGCGCTCTTGGCGTTGCCATGGTCAAAGGCTTTCAGCAACCGGATGAGGATGGCAACTTGCAAGGCATCGCGGCGTGTCCCAAGCACTACGTAGCCTATGGCCGTGCAGAAGGCGGGCGCGATTACAACCGCGTTATGGTTTCCCGCAACGAGTTGCGAAACGTCTACTTGAAACCGTTCAAAGGTTGTATCGATGCCGGGGCGATCACTATCATGAGCGCCTTCAACACCGTCAACGGGGTGCCGGCCACTGGACACGAACGACTCCTACGCGAGGTGCTGAAAGACGAATGGGGCTTCGACGGCTTCGTAGTCAGCGATTGGGACTCCGTGAAGGAGATGATCTCCCACGGCTACTCTGCCGACAAGCGCCAAGCTGCCACGCAGGCGATGCTTGCCGGGCTCGACATGGAGATGGTCTCCAATTGTTACCAAGAGAACCTCCAGCAACTCGTTGAAGAGAAAACGATCGACATTGCGATGGTCGACGATGCCGTGAGTCGCATCTTGCTTGCCAAAGTGAAGCTCGGGCTGTTTGACAAACCTTATGCAGATACCAATCAACCAGAGCTCCTGTGCGACGCTCACCTAGCAGTCGCTCGCGAGTTGGCCCAGCAAAGTGTAGTGCTCTTAAAAAACGACGGTGTATTGCCGTTGGAGAAAGCCGCATTGAAGAAGGTAGCGGTCATCGGGCCGCTGGCGGATTCGCCGCAGGACCAGCTTGGCACTTGGACGATGGATGGCTTGGCTTCTGACAGTCGAACTTCTTGGGCTGCACTGCAAGAGATGCTCCACGAGGGAGTGCAACTTACGCATACGCCCTGCCTGCAAACCAAATATCGCGAGGCCCCTGAGGAAATTGCCACGGCGGTTGAAGCAGCCAAGGCTGCGGACGTGGTGCTGTTGTTCGTGGGCGAAGAGGAAGTTCTCAGTGGCGAGGCCCATTCTCGTTCGGAGCTCTCGTTACCTGGCTCTCAAGGTAAATTGGTTCATGCGTTGGCCGAGTTAGAAACACCCGTGGTCATGATTGTGCAAGCCGGGCGTCCGCTTACGATTGGTAAGGAAATTGAAGCGGTCGATGCCGTGCTCTATGCTTGGCAACAAGGCACGATGGCAGGGCCGGCGCTGGCTGATTTGTTGTTGGGCGTGGTGGCGCCTTCGGGCAAGTTGCCTGTGACTTTCCCAAAGGCGGTGGGGCAGATTCCGCTTTACTACAATCACATGCGCACCGGCCGCCCGAGTGCTGCCGATTACACACCGCCAACACTCGACAAGGTCAAAGCCATGGCCAGCAGCACGCGTTACTCCTCGCACTACATCGACTCCGATCCCTACCCGCTGTTCCCTTTCGGATTCGGACTCACTTACACACAGTTTGAGTACCGTGAGCTGGAGATTTCCAACGATAGCATCGGCAAGGATCAAGTTCTGGTAGCGCGTGTAGAACTAAAAAATACCGGCAACCGCGCCGCCACCGAAGTCGTGCAACTCTACACCCGCGACCTAGTGGCCAGCACCGTGCGCCCTGTGAAGGAACTTAAGCAGTTTCGACGCGTGACATTGGAGCCCGGCGAGGAGACAATCGTCGAGCTTTCTCTGACCTACGATTCGCTAGGCTTCTATAGCGAAGAGGAGCATTACCAAGTCGAACCGGGCAAGTTCGAAGTCTCCGTAGGTGGCAGCTCGGCTACGAGTCTGTCGAAAAGTTTCTCTGTAAAATGACTGATTTGAAACCCCTACGCATAAGAGAGATTTCGCGGTCAGTCTCGCCAGCGATCAGGCAACGCCGAGGCGAGCTTCTGCAGTGACGCCTCGTTCGCGGGAGCCTATAACTTTTTGGACAGTCGCGGATGCCTCTCAATAAACGTTCCTCCTCCACATTTCTCCGATGTTTGTTATTCGTGCTTTCGATCTCACCGACGGCACTCATTGCCGCCGGCAAATCAGAATTGCACCCAATGATGCCACTCAAATCCCATCAAACTTTGAAACAAGAGACTATGTCAACGGCAACGTCCGCTCCCCGTTATTTCGACCAGGCGACAGCGACCGTGCCAAATTACTAGGACTCGCAATTTGAGCCAGAGTTGAGAGCAGATTCCTTCCGCCTTCGGCGGATTCGACTTCTTTCGAAATGACATTTTCAGACTTTGCAGTTCCCCGGGCCAGTCAGACGGCAACGCGAATCGGTTGAGGCCACCGAATACAGGGACCTACCGGATAGACCTCTCTTACGAACGGATAGTTATGGGATGTAATATCCGCTTCAATGCTGCTTGTATTCTCACTAGCGAGTGGCGTTTCTCGACATCATACAAACGCTTCCGCACCGTCAGGCAGTAACCCTCGGCACCAGCATTGCTAGCAATGCGAATCTCGTTTGATTTCGGTGACTCTGCCGTTTTTTCGAATCTTACGGCAAGATGCAACCGAAGTAGGAGAAGACGGCCGAGTATTCTCACTTTCGTAATAAGTGCCACTCGTAGCAGATTCTTCTCTGGTGAAGCATTCGATGAATTCCTACCACAGTGCTGCAAATAGAAACGACCCGGCTGCCGAGCCGCCGGCGACTGTGCAACTGCTGGCCAATGAGCAGACGCGCCAATGCCCGTATTGCAACGAGCAGATAAGCGTAAATGCAAGGAAATGCTGGCGATGTCACGAGTACTTTTCTTTGCCATTGGATGATTTGGATGATCGTGCGTATCAATTCGCACGCCGTGAAGTGTTGCAGGACTGCGTGCTCGACATCAAAAAGTGGATCACCCGCCTCGGTTGCGGATCGCTTGTAGCTGTGGCAATCGTCGCGTTGCTGGGGCTACTGCGTTTTCAGGATGTACTGGAGGAAATGGTCGCTGACCGTGTGGCACAGACCGCAGGACCGGTGTTGGAAGACACGCAAGAGAAGCTCGACGCATCGGACGAAGTGCTTGACGATGTGGAAGACAAGATCCGTCTAGCACAACACCGCATCTCGCAGTTTGATTGGCTTCAGAGCAAACTTAGCGAAACGGAAACTGCCGTACTACAGATTGAAGATGCCCGCCAAGGGCTGGAGTCTCGTGCTGAGAAACTTGCCGATCAGTTTGGCCAGATGGAGCACCGATTCATCAGCGCCAAGCGAGAGCTACGCCACGATCGTGAACAGCGTCTGGAAGATATGTTGGGGTCGTTTGCCAATGATGTCGTCACTGTGGAAAAACTCAACTCCGCACTCGAGCAAGCGGGAACTCCAGTGAGTCATCAACTCGTCGAAGCGTTGGCTCCTCTGAAGAGGAGCCAAATCGACCTGATCAGCCCCCGGTCGTTGTCGACGGATCATCCAGCCGTGTTGTTCTCACCCACTGCGCGGCTCAAATGGCAGTTCGGACGTCACGCAATTGGTAAAGTAAAGTACCAGGTCCAATTCGACACGCAGCCGGATTTTCGTAGCAAACATGCTCAGCAGGCGATAACGCGGCTGACAAACCATGAATTGCCGGTCGACTTCCCACACGGCCCAGTCTATTGGCGCGTTGATGCTCTCTCAGACGACGGGCAAGTGATTGCCACAAGTAGCGTAGGGAATTTCGAATTTTACTCAGACAGCATTGATCGCATCCGACAGACGGGAATTGTGCGAGTCGGTGTAACGTACTCCTCGCAAGGTGAGTTTGCGTATTACGACGAACAACAGCGTCAGCTCACGGGCTACGACATCGAGCTGGCGCGTTGGCTAGCGGCTCATCTCTTGCCAGATACACCCGACGTCCAGCCTGTGTTTCACAACTACGACTGGCGGCAGTTATTGAAATCGGTGGGTCGTAACGAGGTCGATTTCCTCATATCGACGATTACTATCACACCAGAACGCGAAGAAGAGTTCGGCCTGAATTTCAGCCAGCCCTACTACAAAACTTCACAAGCATTTGTCGTGTTGAAAAAAGGGGGCTTCCGCACGGGCTCTAGCCTGCTCGGCCGTCGTTTGGCTGTGCAGTCGGGTACTTCTAGCGAAATGGTGGCTGAAGCGTTTACTGAGCCTGAGAATCTATCCCGTTCGACCAACGTAGACGAATCGTTCGACGCGTTGATGCGTGGCCGGGTCGACGCGATCGTCACCGACTACGATTTTGCCCAGGGACACGTACGGACGCTCGGTGATGCCGCAGCGATCATTGCCGTGCAGGAAACCGACTTTCCTGAGGACTACACGGGCATCCGGTCGGAGGAGTACGGCATTGCCGTCGCGAAGCCCGAGGCCTACTTACTCACGCGTATCAACAACGCCATCGCATCCGCATCCCGCTCGAACGTTCTCGAATCGCTAAAGCTTCAATTTGTCATGAACAATCCTAAGGTAGGCCCGCGAGCAACCAAAGTGACCAAGTTAGCGATGCCGCCTCTGGACAAGCCTGGCGGCCTTAATCCTTTGCGCCGTTAATAGCGGCCGCCAACTCGCTCCAGAAAACTAGCCGATCACCTAACGATTCTACGTTCGCCAAGCTGGCCGCTACGAGCACACACCAGGGCGAGCAAGCAGAACGGCCGTGTCCGCTTCCTGTCATTGCGACCGAGCGAGAGCGGCCGAGATTTCCGGTTACTACGCTTGTTTGGATGGCCCATTTCAAATGGTTTGTTGCTCTGCAAATGGCGATTAAGTTTTTGCAGCTAGGGGCACAGGTCTCTACGACCGAGGCAAGTTGACCTTGTATTTTTCAATATCAAGGTCAACGGCACTAATTGCCGCCGGCAAATCAGAATTGCACCCAATGATGCCCCTCAAATCCCATCAAACTTTGAAACAAGAGACTATGTCATTGGTAGTAGATTCCGATAAGATGGGCCTTGGGTATTTGAACGTGTGTCTCAATTACCCATCCTTGTCCGCAAACCCGCAAATTCTTGTGTAGGGGATATCAAATGCAGTACGAGATCAAGTCTCTAGGCTTAGGTGGCATCCTCGATCAGACTGTTAAGCTTGTTAAGAACCATTTCGGTTTGCTGTTTGGGATCGTTGCCGTCTTGTATCTTCCGTTCGCCTTGTTGCAAGGCTTTGTCTCACTGGCGGTTCTCCCAGAGCTGCCAGCCAGCCCGACCATGGAAGATTTTAGGGTCTATCAGGAAGCAGCTGCACAAGCTTCGATCTACACGATGCCATTGGTTATCTTGTTTGGGTTTATCATCGTCCCGATCACGAACGCTGCGGTGATCGATGCCGTTTCTCGATGTTACCTCAGCAAGGAAGCGTCGATCGGCAGCTCTTATTCTCACGCGACAAAGATTTTCATCCCCCTCATTGGAACTTGGATCTTGCAGATGCTGGCCATCATGGGCGGCTTTATCCTGCTCATCATCCCTGGAATCATATTCAGCTTTTGGTTCTTTCTTTCGACCCATGCAGTTGTCATCGGTGGCGAAAGTGGAAAAGCTGCGCTTTCGCGAAGCAGGAAACTGGTTAAAGGCAATATTGGTACGCTCATTGCGCTGAGTCTGGTACTCGGCGTTATTCAGTGGGGTATTGTCGGCGGAGCGATTTTCATCCCCCAACAACATGTGGCCACTGCAGCTCAGGCTTTCTTGAGCTCTGTAGCCTTTGTGTTCTCGACGGTTGCGATAGTCGTGTTCTATTTCTCTTGTCGATGCAAAGTTGAGAACTTCGATCTCACGTTGCTCGCTGAGAATGTTGGCCTGGATATCACTACTGAGCCAGAGGCAGCTCTGTGAGCAAGTTCTCCCTAGGTTACCTCGAATGTCCGCTCCCTTGACACCTCCCGATCCAGAAAGAATTCGTCGCACCGCAGCAGAGATTCTAAGCGGCCCTGAATTTCAGACCGAACCAGATTCACGTGCCGGTGACACGATTGTCGATATCATGCTGCAACTCCTCGAGTGGGTAGTTGCTCCCTTTCACTGGATTTTTGACGCGATGGAGGGCTTGCCTGAGAGCTTACGCTGGTTGATCGTCATCGGCTTATTCATACTGCTTGTTTTTCTAATTGGCCACATAATCTACTCACTTACCTCTGCTCTCAGACCGACGACGCGGAACTCGAAATTCATCTCGGCATTGTCATCGAATCGCAAACGAACAGCTGAGGAATTCGAGCAACTTGCCCAAGAGGCGGTTGCCCAGCATGACTATATTTCCTCTGTGCGATTTCTCTTTCGTGCGAGCCTAGTCCATCTTCATGCAGTGGAAGGACGAGTGCTTAGCCCGGGTCTTACGAATAGACAATACCTCCGACGCTATAGTCAATCACGCTTCGTGGACTCATTGCGAGCCTTTGTCGAGACCATTGATGTCAGTTGGTATGGAAACGGGGTCTGCCGCGAAGAAGAGTATCTCAAGTGTCGTGACGCCTACGCGGAAATCAGACTTCAGACGAAAGCAGGTACTCATGCTGACAGCGCGTAGTGTCATCATTGCGATTGTATCTATTGCCATCATTTCGGTATCGGCAGCGCTCATTTCCCTTTTTTGGGGCGGTGAAACGCAAAGTACCCTCGGTAGAAATTCTTACGGCACACGAACAGAGGGTTACCGTGCCGTTCACGATCTCTTGGAGGCTTTGGGTTATGAGACAGAAAGAGCTCTTATCCCAGCAATCCCTGAGAGCTCCATTCCGACTAGCTATGTTTTGTGGAATCCTCGAGACAGCGTTGTTCAGACTGAGCCAGCGTACCTCAAAACAATAGCAAATTGGGTACGCGACGGCGGATACCTAGTCGTCACACCGAGCATGGATATTTACGAGAGAGATTCCGACGACAAGAACTGCCGACGCTGTTCTGAGAAGAACTGTTCTAGTTGCATCCCGATCTCGTTACTCGGTGAACTTGGCTTGGATAGGGTCGTCATCGAACAGATCGAATTACTGAGCCCAAACGATTCTCGTCGCTCTGACTCAAAGCCCGAAAGTCTTCGCGGGGCTGTTCGCGATGCTTTTCGGACCAAGCAGCGTCCTACCGCTGTGTACGATATTACCTGCCAAGGCGAATGGGAGTCGTTAAGCTCTCAAACCAGCCGAGTCGAGCTGCCTAGCGATCGGTCGTGGGAAATTGAGCATGATGGACTTGAGCCACTTGCACGAATTACTGTGGAGTATCCAGAAGATAACACGACGGGAACACTGGCTGCCTTGTTTTCCTTGGGCAAGGGCCGTGTCGCTATTATCAGCAATCCGTATTTGGCTAGTAACGCCAGCTTAGATCGTGGGGACAACAGCGTACTCCTCACTCACTTGATAACAGGGATGCGCACGAGGGTTATTTTCGATGAGTTTTACCATGGTCTGACTATACGCGGGAATGCTTTCTGGCTCTTGTCCAAACTCCCTTATGCAACCATCGTGGTAGCTATTCTCGTGGTGGTCGGGCTGTGGGCTTGGCGGCAAGCCATCTTCTTAGGTCCTAGTCGGCAAGACAAACCCGCCTCGCGTCGCACCCTCGGCGAGTATATTGAAGCGATGTCGCGTTTCCTTCTCAAAGGCAGGGAGAGCTCGAAGCATGTTTTAAGTGAAGTGCGTAACGGGGTCTTGTGGCATTTCTGCAAGACACTTGGGCTTCCTCCCCAACAACAAAACGTAGATGTCGTGCTCAGGTTGCTCTCCAAGCGTCTGCCGCACAAGGCAAGTCAACTTGAGGCTGCGCTCAAGAATGCTGATGTGGTTTTGGATAATCCTCGCGCGCACAAAGACGAAATACTCCTAGCAACTCGAAAGGTGAGCGATTGTCTCTCAACTTAACCTACCGAAAAATACGTGATGAAATTGGCAAAGTGATCTATGGCCAAGACGAAGTCATCGAATTCGCGCTGGCAGCTCTGTTTAGCAGTGGTCACGTCTTGTTAGAGGGACCTCCGGGAACCGCCAAAACATTACTTGTGCGCACCATTGCCGCTACGCTTGATCTGAAATTCCGTCGTATCCAGATGACCCCTGACCTGCTGCCCAACGACGTGACCGGCTCTTCGATCTATCGTGAGGATACTCGTGAATTCGAGTTCAGGCAGGGCCCTGTTTTCACTAATTTCCTGCTGGCGGACGAAATCAACCGGTCTTCAGCCCGAACGCAGTCGGCCTTATTGGAGGCGATGCAGGAGCTGCATGTCACTTACGATGGTGTGTCGCACAATCTGCCAGAGCCTTTTATGACCTTTGCGACTCAGAATCCTGTCGAGCAGGAAGGCACCTATCCGTTGCCGCTTGCCCAACTAGATCGCTTCATGTTCAAGGTACTAGTGACTTATCCGGAGATGTCCGAAGAAAAACGAGTGCTGACCGAGCATCATGCTACGGGAGGTCAATCTGACCCAGCACGAATGAATGTACAACGAATCTTGAAGGCTGCCGACATCCTGGAGGCTCGAGCCTCGATCCGCGCAACGCAGATTCGCGAAGAGGTTGTTGGCTATGTCTGCCAGCTGCTACAAGCGACACGCGAAGACGATTTGCTCTCTGTGGGAGCCAGCCCTCGTGCTGGACTCATGCTCCTCATGGCTGCCAAGAGTTTAGCTTGCTTTGATGGGCGAGATTATGTCACTCCTGACGATATTCAAAGAGCTTTCCAGCCAGCAATGCGTCATCGGGTCGTACTCAGCCCTACGGCAGAGCTTGAGGGAATCTCCAGCGACGATGTCCTAGCCAACCTCCTGGAAGTTGTTGAGGTTCCACGGTGAGGCTTCGTCCAGGTGCCAATCTCATCCGCGCAATTTTGGGATTGGCAGTACTATCGCCTCTCACCTTTGTTGTGCCGCAGGCTGCCTGGGTACTACTGTTCGGTACGATTCCATTAGCAGCATTCGCAATCCGAGAGGTTCGCCTTCTCCGAAGTCTGCTCTCCAAGGTTGAAGTCTCTCGACGGCAAACGTCTCTTGTAGGCAGGGATACTCCCTTTCTCACGAAGTTGGTAATCTCTAACCAATCAGAGCAAGAGCTCCTTGGCGTTGTGCGCGATGTGTTGCCTAACACGGCTATTCCTGATTACTCCCCTGTATCGATTGCGATACCACCTCATGGAATAGCCACAACGACGACGCAACTGCGAATTCCTGAGCGTGGACGTTATGAGCTGGGTCCCGTCTGGCTAAGGGCACAGGGACCTTGGAAGCTTTTGGAAGCACAGAAAGATTTCGACTGCAGAGCAAGCATCAAGATCTTGCCGGAAACCTTCGTATCTAAAGAAGGGCTCAGCGAAGATCAAAGAGCCCAGCTCCTCATGCTCGACAAAATCACTAGGGCACGTCAAAACGGAGCAGGCACCGAGTTCGAATCACTTTCTGAGTTTCGACACGGTGATGACCCGCGACGAATCGACTGGCGCACAACAGCCAGACTCGGGCACCCGATCGTCCGTCGCTATCAGGTTGAGCGACATCGCGACGTCATGATCATCATCGACTGCGGTCGGCTCATGGGTGCGAAGACTTCCGCGGGCACAAAGCTAGACTGCGCTATTGATTCGGCTCTGATGCTTGCCGAGGTTGCATTGAGGCATGGCGATCGCTGCGGGGTAGGCTATTTCGACAATCAAGTGAGAGGGTACCGGGCACCTCTTTCAGGAGTGAGCTCCGTCCACAGCATGGCTGATAGTATCTACGATCTTCAGTCCGAGTGGCGAGAGTCAGACTTTGGAGCGATGTTCGCAGAATTGCAATTGCGACAGTCTCGCCGTTCGCTGATTGTACTACTCTCTGATATCGTTGACGTAGAAACCTCAACGCGGTTTCGTACCTCACTCGCTCGTCTGGCACAAAAGCATGTCCTCCTATTTGCTGCCCTACGAACTCCTTTGCTTGAGCAAGTTGTCCATTCCCCCGTTTCGTCGTTGCTCGACGGATCACGACAGGCCGTGGCATTTGAGTTGCTTCAGCAGCGACAGAAAGCTCTGCATTCGCTGCGTCATAGTGGAATCCAAGTTCTTGATGTTGAGCCGAGTGACTTGACCGTGCCACTGATTAACGAATTCATCGAATTACGCTGCCAAAACCTGCTGTGATTAGCAAGCCATAAGACCAACCGGCTATGGGCACGCTAATTCCGAAATGTCGTTTTCGACATTCCTCGCGGCCTTTTCTCGTAACGCCCCTGTCGCTAGATAGATTGCCCAGAACAGGGCACTCGCTCCCGCAAACATCAATCGAGCCGAGCTAGAGAGGTGACTTTGTCGTAAATAACTTTCGATCACTGCAGCGGCAATCAACATGAGAGTGACTCCAATACAAATAATGCCAGCCTCGATCCCTGCGCGTCGCAGGCTCTCGCTTCGAGAAACGATGCCCGGACTAACGACCGCTTTGCCAAGCATGAGTCCGCAGCCGCCGCAGAGTACAATTGCCCCAATTTCAGTCACGCCATGCGGGAGAATCCAGGCCCAAAACTCAGTGGTGATGCCAGCCTGATGGTGAATCGCTGCAAAAGACCCCAGGATCATGCCATTAAATACCATCAGCAAGACAGTAGGAATTGCGGCGAGGACGCCCAATCCCAGCGCCAAAATACCGACCTTAAGATTGTGGCTGAAA
Organism: Adhaeretor mobilis; assembly: GCF_007741515.1. GTDB lineage: Bacteria > Planctomycetota > Planctomycetia > Pirellulales > Lacipirellulaceae > Adhaeretor > Adhaeretor mobilis. Next base: position 591,171 of record NZ_CP036263.1, on the reverse strand, counting down.
AGAAAAGATGCGAAGAAGAATTTTCCGCCGCCACCCTGGTCGCGCCCTGATCGCAGAACCGTCAAGAGCTGCTCCTTGCTTGAACCTGGCTGACGAATATCTCCTGCCGGCATGAGTGCGTATGCTGCTTCAGGGTCTTGGGTCGAGGCGAAATAGGCGAGTAGTGCTCCGAAGGTGACTAGAGCTGCTGAGAGCAGATGGAATTTCCAATTCCGCACAACCGCACGAGCAAATCCTTCTCTTAGGAACGTTACCGTGCCACCGAAAATAGAACGACGCGGAGGCAGGTAGATTAGTCCATGAGCGGAGGAAACCAAACTGTTCAGATAGTCCTCTAAACGCCTATCTGTGCTACGTGTCGTCACTTGCGAGAGATGGATAGTCGTCTGGCGATAGAGGGTATCGAGTCGCTTCAGATCATGGGGCGACATGCGTCGTCGAGATTTCCTGCACTGCTGGACCAACTGCTCAAGCTGGTCCCAAATTGGCTTGTTACGTGATACAAAACCACTCATACTGATCCCTAGCCGATCTCGTCTTTTCAGTCAGTAAGCGCCATTGGATAGATTCGCATTCTAAGCAATCTATCATTTCGAGCAACTAGCCCACCACACAGGTACGGTTAGATCTTCGCAACTCATCTAATTCAAATACGCATGAGCGAACAACCCAATCGAATGAATGAACGAATTGCTTTTGAGACACCTGAGAACATCAAGATATCCTACCAGCTTGCAGGCCCAGGGACTCGGTTCTTGGCTTGGTTTGCCGACAGCATCTTTTTGACGCTCTTCTGCCTTGTCTTGTTGGTCGTCTTTATCGCGGTCGGCGTCTCATTTGACGGAGTGCTGGGCGATGTGTTCGAGCCGGGCACAGGGAGTGCCGACTTCGGTGACGATGCCCAGTTTTCGATGGTTTTCCTGGGGATCTGGCTAATGATCTGGTCCCTGGGAAGCTTATTCTATTTCGGATTGAGCGAACTTTTCCTGCGCGGTCAGACTATCGGCAAACGAATGTCAAAAATTCGAGTCGTCAAATCTGACGGGTTCTCTCTTGACCCTCTTAGCATATTGATCCGAAGTCTATTTCGTATCGTAGACCAGATCCCCGTTCTGTGGATCGTACCCGTCCTATCTACTTCTTCGCAAAGACTTGGTGACATGGTTGCGGGTACGATTGTTGTCTCCGAGGAACCGGATCAGGTTAGTTCCGTTCGGGAAGTACTAAGTAGTCGTCCAGCTAGTGACAATGAATTCCGGTTCACCGTGACCATGCTCAAGCGTGCTCAAGCAGCTGACTTTGCAGCTATCGAGTCGATTTTGGAACGCTGGTCAAGCCTGTCGACAGAGGAACAGTCAGCTCTAACAGGCAAGATCGTTCCAGCTCTCGCCCAACGACTACAATCGGAACTGCCTCCGCTACCCGATCACCAGCAATATCTTGAAGACTTGCTGGCTGCCGAGTATCGCCGCCAAAGTCGTAACCTAGGCTAGGCGTAATCTGAGCTAGCCGACTGAGAAAATCGGTCCCAACTCAGATTTTGTCCGCCATTTTCAGGCTGCGGCAGCCCAACACTTACGGACAATGGCTGGAGTCAGAATTCATACCCCCACTGCTGAACGCTGATAAATTGTAGTATCTTGATACCAGGACGCCTGAAGACCAACTTCTTTTGGCGGACAAGTTGTCGCTCTACTCTAGCATCACCTGATTTCTAAAACTCCCTCATTCGCTCGCCATAATTCCAGCTGACTCATTCCATGAAACCCATAAAAAAGCTGCTTGTTGCCAATCGCTCTGAAATCGCCATCCGAGTGTTTCGTAGTGCGACGGAACTTGGGATCCGCACGGTTGCAGTTTACGCTCACGAAGACCGCTATGCACTCCATCGGTTTAAGGCCGATGAAGCTTATCAGATCGGCAGTCCGGGAGAGCCGATCAAATCGTACTTGAACATTCCAGCCTTGATTGAGTTATGCCTCGACCACAACGTCGACGCCATCCACCCGGGCTACGGATTCTTGTCCGAGAATCCGGATTTGGCGAAAGCCTGCCAAGAAAACGGCATTGTCTTTGTCGGCCCAACGCTCGACACGCTTCAGAAATTGGGCGATAAAACCTCGGCTCGGATGATTGCCAAAGCCGCCAACGTCCCGGTGCTAAATGGAACCGACTCGGCCATCACCGATGCTGATGCTGGTCGCAAACAAGCCAACTCACTTGGATATCCTTTAATTTTGAAGGCGTCTCACGGTGGCGGTGGTCGCGGCATGAGGGTGGTTCGCAGTGAAGACGAGTTTGACTCCTCTTTCGAGCAAGCGTCGCGCGAGTCGCTCTCCGCATTCGGCAGTTCGGAAGTGTTTGTTGAAAAGTTCATTGAGCACGCTCGCCATATCGAGATCCAGCTGCTCGGCGACACGCATGGGAATCTCGTTCACCTGTTCGAGCGTGATTGCTCGGTACAAAGGCGACACCAAAAAGTAGTCGAAATTGCGCCCGCCCCCAATTTGCTTCCAGAGGTGCGGCAAGCATTGTGCGATGCCGCGATCGCGATTGGCCAACAGGTTGGCTACCAAAACGCCGGCACCGTTGAGTTTCTTGTCGACGCTGACACGAACAAGTTTTACTTCATCGAGGTCAATCCTCGCATTCAGGTAGAACACACAGTCACCGAAGAGGTAACCGGCGTTGACATCGTGAAGTCGCAAATCCTAGTCGCCCAAGGTCTTCCACTTTCCGACGATGCTATCGGACTCGCCACCCAGGATTCGATTAAGATCAACGGCTTCGCGCTCCAATGCCGTGTCACGACCGAAGATCCCACGAACAACTTCATGCCTGACTATGGACGTGTCATGCATTACCGTTCCCCCGGTGGAGCAGGCGTTCGACTGGATGCAGGATCCGCGTTTTCCGGAGCGGTCGTGAACCCGTTTTACGACTCGATGTTGGTGAAGCTTTCTGCACGCGGCCGAAGGTTCTCCGACGCCATCCAGCGTGCGAAACGTTGCTTGATGGAATTTCGAATTCGTGGCGTGAAGACCAACATTCCGTTTTTAGTGAAGCTACTGGATCATCCAACCTTTGCTGACGGTCAGTGCACGACTCGGTTTATCGACCAAACGCCAGCCCTGTTTGAGTTTCCGGTTCGAAAAAATCGTGCGACGAAGCTCCTGGCGTTCCTTGGCGATGTGATTGTCAACGGGAACGAATTAGTGAAGGGGCGGGCGGCTGCCACTCGTCGAGATCCGGCCCCCATTCCCCAATTTGAGCGAGGCGCTCCCGTGCCATCGGGAACGCGCGACAAGCTCAAGGAACTGGGGCCGGAGAAATTCGCGCAATGGGTGAAAGAGCAAAAACGTCTGTTCATCACAGACACAACTTTTCGCGATGCGCACCAGTCGTTGCATGCGACTCGATTCCGAACCCATGATCTGCTCAACATTGCCCAGTCGTATTCGATGCTCGCCTCCGATCTGTTCTCGCTGGAGATGTGGGGCGGTGCGACGTTCGATACCTCAATGCGATTTTTGAAAGAAGACCCATGGCAGAGGCTGGCCGACATTCGCTCTAAAGTGCCTAATATTTTGCTGCAGATGTTGCTGCGGGCTTCCAATGCCGTCGGATACACAAATTATCCAGACAACGTTGTCCAAGCGTTTGTGAAAGAAACGGCTGAGGCTGGGCTGGACGTTTTCCGAGTCTTCGATGCACTGAACTGGATGCCCAACATGAAGGTGGCGATGGACGCGGTGTTGGAGACCGGCGCGATTTGTGAAGCATCCATTTGTTACACCGGCGACATTCTCAATCCAAAACGCACCAAATACGACTTAAAGTACTACGTCGATCTAGCCAAAGAACTTGAAAACATGGGAGCTCACATTCTGGCCATCAAGGATATGGCCGGACTGTGCAAGCCGGACGCAGCAGCGCTGCTGGTGAAAACGCTGAAGCAAGAGGTCGGAATCCCGATTCATTTCCACACTCACGATACGGCAGGCATTCAAGCAGCCTCAATCCTCAAAGCTGCGGAAGTCGACCTCGATATTGCGGACGCGGCGATGGCTCCCATGTCGGGCAATACGTCGCAGCCGAACATGAACACGATTCTTGCATCCTTGGAGTTCACCAATCGGAACACCGGATTGAACCAGCAGTCGCTGGATGAGATCGCTGAATATTGGCGATGTACTCGTGAGTTTTACACGCCATTTGAAACGATGGTTCTGCCGTCAACCGCAGCTCTCTACAACCACGAGATGCCTGGTGGTCAATACACCAACCTGTTTGCTCAGGCGCAAGCGTTAGGCTTAGCCGATCGTTGGTCCGAGGTTTGCAGCATTTACGCCGACTGCAATCAACTATTGGGTGACATCGTCAAGGTAACCCCAACGTCCAAGGCGGTGGGAGACTTGGCACTATTTTTGGTCGCGAATAATTTCACAACCGACACCGTGCTCGACGAGTCCCGTGAGTTTGCTTTTCCCCAATCTGTCATCGACCTCGTCGGCGGCATGATGGGCCAACCGCCCGGCGGATTCGATCCAAAATTGATCAAGCGCGTTCTGCAACAGCAGAAACCTGTGATCGGTCGACCGGGAGAATCACTGCCCCCCGCCGACTTTGCGGCCGCCGGCGAGAAGGTCGCCAAATTCCTGGGGCGCGAACCGAACCAACGCGAAATCGTGACCTACTTGCTCTACCCCAAAGTCTATAAAGACTACGCGGAGCACCACCTAAAACACGGCGACGTCAGCTGCATCCCGACACCTTACTTCTTTTTTGGCCAAGTTCCCAACGAGGAATTTACCGTTGAAATTGAAGAAGGCAAAACGCTCATCGTCAAATTCCTGACGGTCGACGGCGGGAACGCCAGTGGCTACCGAACCGTCTTCTTTGAGCTCAATGGGCAGCCTCGCGACGCTTCAGTGGTCGATAAATCGCTAAGCAATGAAGTGGCCTCACGTACAAAAGCGGACGTCGACAACCTGAAGCACATTGGATCGGCGATGCCGGGAATGGTTGTTACCGTGGCGGTCAAAGCAGGTGATAAGATCACCAAGGGCCAGAAACTGATCACCCTGGAAGCGATGAAGATGGAGACAACCGTCAACGCCGAAGTAGACGCGACCGTCGCCAAGGTTCATGTTTCTGCGGGCGTTCAAGTTGAAGCGGGCGACTTGATGATCGAGTTGGAATAACTTCCATGAGGAACGAACTTCTTTGAACCTGCCCAATTCAATCTGCCAATCTGACCTTGAATCGCTCTTGGAGGATACGTTTCTTCAAAGTGCGATTCACTATGCCCAAACGGACTCGACGAACACGCAAGCCATTGAGTTACTAGCGTCTGATAATTCGGTTGATTCCCCTTGCTTGGTGGTTGCCGAATCTCAGGTCGCCGGTCGCGGTCGAGGAGCGAACCAATGGTGGTCTGCCAGCGGCAGCTTAACCTTTTCGTTGATCGTCGAATTTCCCAAGACCGCGTTTTCCGTCGAACAAAAAAACTTACTACCGTTGCTAACGGGGATGGCCATCCTCCATACCGGTGAAACGCTGCTGCCTGACGCTGATTTTGCACTCAAGTGGCCCAACGACGTTTATCTGGCCGGACGAAAGCTGGCAGGTGTGCTGATCGAAGTTCCGTCTCAGTCTTCTGATCACGCAGTGATCGGTATCGGCGTAAACGTCAACAATTCATTCTCGGATGCTCCGGAAGGGCTATCGTCAACTTGCATTTCGCTAGCCGATCAGTCGGGAGTGCAGCATAGTCGAATCCAAATCCTTCGGACCTTCATGCGCGAGATTGAGTCCCTGCTGAACTCAGCGTTTGGCTCAACTGCAGCGGGTGAGACGTTCTTGGATGATTGGCCCGCCTACTGCTTACTCACCGGCAAGCAAGTGACTCTTCAAATTGGCTCAACTCAAGTGACAGGTATCTGCCGCGGGATCGACATCAGCGGTGCTCTGATCCTGGAAACCGTCAACGGACCGCAATCTTTCCTCAGCGGAGTGGTTCACTCCTGGATCTGAAGCAAGTTAGCGATAACGAAGATAGTCTAGCCCTGATGCGCAGCGACCTTTTGGTCAGTCTGTCCAAAGGCCTCCCAGATCCAGTGTTCAGCACCACAAGCATAAACACAGATGAGAATTGGACTTAAGGCAATAGACGGCAGTGACATTTTGACCGGTAGTCAAATGCTCGATCGGTTGCAAGGGTTGCATTAAGTCGTTATCATTACACGACTTAAAGTTCGGGCCGTGGCGCAGTCTGGTAGCGCGTTTGACTGGGGGTCAAAAGGTCGCAGGTTCAAATCCTGTCGGCCCGACTAAGCAAAGCCGTTATCCCCCAAGGGGCTACGGCTTTTTTCAGGCGCAACCCGAAGGCATGACCCAGGCAATGCAGCTCATGCTCAACGAAGTCAAGAAGATCGAACGCGCCCAGGCACTTGGAGCAGAGCCCTACCAACGGTCCGAACAGCGGAAAGGGTACGCAAGCGGCTACGGACGATCAATGCCGTGGAACGACTCAATCGAGAGATCGCTCGGAGAACATGCGTTGGTTCTTCCGACTTTGCTTGCTTGAAGTCGCCATCGGGAGTTAGCCCCTCACGCCAAATCTCTGCGAGTCGGTGGCCAGACTGCACCGCACGAATCCTTGCGACGTGTAGATATAAGGATGCCAGCCAGCGTATCCTGCTGCACGAAGTAGACCTGTGGAAGCTGAGTGATCTCAGGAAAGTACTGGTCGCGAATCTCTCTCAGCAGAGTCCTTAGACAGGTCTGGGCCAACGGCAGCATAGTCTGCTGACGTGCGCTGCGAAGGTGTTGCTTTCTGCGAGATTTGGCTAGCATATTCAAGGTGCTAAATTGGCTGGAAATTGAAGGTGCCGACAGGCTGCAGGCTAGTCTGGGTCTGGCTGGAAACCAGGCATAAACCACCCAAAATTGAGAAGTTTAGGAAATAAGCGAGACTGCATTGCAAACGAATAACTCGTCGCGAAGGTGTGCCGGTTCTGGGGGAGGCGGCGATTAAAAAACTATCCAAGCTGAAGTATCTTCTTTCACCGCTGCCTGCGGCGACTTCGAGCGTTCTTGTTTCCATGCTCTGCAGTGTATGGGGCTCTGCCAGTGGTAGGAGTAAAAGTAGTACTTCGATCCAAGATTACTAGGTTTGAAATAGTTGCCGCGGAACGGGTTTGCGAAAAAGCCAGCAGCTGCGAACAGCCGCTGGCTTAGCAAAGGTAGTGACGTCACTCGGGCGGTCTCCAATTACAGAATCGCACCGCCAATACCCACGGCAACCGTTGTGGCAATCACCCACGCGACTACAGCAGCAATCGCGGTGACCAGCTGTCGTGTTTCACTTAGTGCTGGTAGCGTCCAAGTGGGACGTTGACGCTTGCCAACATTGAGTGCGTCGAGCCCCTTGCGGCCGCGCCAAGACGTGTAGCTGACATGAGCGGCAGCAGCCTTATTCGACTTGAGAATCGCCTCGTCCGGCGAACGCTGTTCAGCCAGGCTGGCAACCATGATGCTGCCGAACACGGAGCTAGCCTCGTGACGCAGAGCTTTCTTCACTCGCCAGCCGAAGTCGTACATCCACTCTCCTTCATCCAAGCCTAGTACGCCAGCTGGACCTAGCGTGGCGACTATGTTGTGCAGCCCTCGCTCTCGCAAGATCGCTAATGCCTCGACGGGGTGCTTTTCGCCAGCGGCCAACTCACGCAGCGTAGTCTCATCGACTTGCACGAAGTCTGCTTGACTGGCGAGCTGGATCACTTCGTCGACTGAGTCAATCTGTTGCTCATCAAGCTGCAGATAGACCTTCGTGCCAGATTCTTTCGCAGCAACCATGATCTCCCGAAGTGCGGAGAGATCACTGCCAGGGGTGGGCTGGACGTACCACCAATCGCAGCCAGCGAGCATCCGCGGTAGCTTCTGAGAAATCATGGCCGGTACAGCACGCAGCTTGTCTCCCTGCTGCTTCCAGTGCCGCTTTGTCACCGTCACGCCGCCGGTCATCAGCAACCAGTCTTCGGAACGTGCGTCAAGTCGGTAGCGCATTTCGCGAGCTTTCTGGTCGTCGCCAACCAGCCCCAGAGTCATAGGCTCGTGCTCGACAAAGTTGCGGAAGCCGCGGGCTGCGACCGCCAGACTGCCTTGCTTGAGGCGATCAGCCTCGGGCGTGCCAATGATTCCGACTCGCGGCTTAGTGGAATGCGATTTCATGATATCTCTCCTTGGGTCAAGAGGGGGAATGGAGGCCGCGGTTGAGAGTGGTAGCACTCCCAACCCGGCTACCGTTGAAGAGCATTTCGCCTAGAAGTTTTTCTTGGGCTGGCTCAGGGGGATGTCGAACCGCTGCCTTGTTAGGCTGAGATAGCGACGCAGTGCGGCCAGGCGGCTGTACTGGGGGATCGCTGCGGGGTTCATGCCGGCATGGAAGAGCTGCGTAAGTCCCAGCACCAATCCAAAGTGCTTCACAAGGCTTTTCGCCTGCAATGGTTGGTCGCCCAAGTGGACCGTGGCTTGGGCCGTTAGGGAGGTCTGGCAGCGATAGCGGCCAGGTCGAATGCGGCGATTCACACTCGCAAACTTGCGTTGCAACTGCTGTCGCTGCGCAGGACTGAGCGAACGTAAGTCGGCCAGTTGTGAACTGGTGAACTGAAGCGTCCTGCCGTCGCGAGAGAGCCTGATAACAAACGATTCATGATTATTGAAATGAATCGTCGCAGTCCCTTTGGTCTCATCAATGTCGTAGCGAACGCGCTGCTGGTCGAGCAACGCTGCAAACTGGGGAATCGAGATAGCCATGCCGGTAGCTTTCGTAGAGATCACACAACGCCGAACCGGACGGTTTCGTTGGAGCGTCGTGTCTACGAGAGAAGAGCATTCGGGCAGGAAGTTTTTCCTGACCTATCGGCATCAGCGATCCACTTGCCAGCACTCGACGTGGCCATCATGGAACCCAATCCAGATCATGGAGTTGGATTGATCGTAGGCAAGATGACTGGGTCTTGCAGTAAAAGCATGCTCACATATGACACTCTTGCTGGTGAGTTCGGCAAGTCGCAACATGTTATCGGCACCAGCGCTCAGGATGCGGCCCCCCTCCAGAACCACCAAGGCGGTGACCGCACCCCCATGCTGAACGATCGTGGCGACCTGCTCGGTGTCGATTGCTCCCGCCTCCCGCTGCTCGATTGACCACAGCTTCACTAGGCCATCGCCCCCCCCTGAGACGACTCTTCCCCCCTCCAGCACCGCCAGGGAGGTAACCCCATCCTTGTGCTGGACGATGGTGGGGACCGCCCCCAGGTCGATTGCTTCCGCTTCCCAGTGCTCCGCTGACCACAGTTTCACCGCGCCCTCGTCACCCCCCGAGACGACTCGGCCCCCCTTCAGCACCGCCAATACGTTAACGCCAATGCCTCCCCAAGCCGCACGCTCGTGCTGTACGATCGTCGGGACCTGATCGAGCTCAGTTACGCCCGCTTCCCACTGTTCGGCTGACCACAGCTTCACCGCGCCATCTTCACTCCCTGAGACGACGCGGCCGCCCTCCAACGCCGCCAGGGAATTAACTCTTTTATCGTGCTTGATAATGGTGGGGACCTGCTCGGGGTCGGTTGCGCCCGCTTCCCACGCCTCGGCAGACCACAGCTTCACCACGCCGTCTTCACTCCCTGAGACGACGCGGCCTCCCTCCAACACCGCCAGGGAAGTAACTCCTTTATCGTGCTTGATAATGGTGGGGACCTGACCAGGGGCTAATGCGCCTGCTTCCCACTGTTCGGCCGACCACAGCTTCACTAAGCCATCCCCCCCCCCCGAGACGACTCGACCCCCCTCCAGCACCGCCAGGGCGCTAACCCAAAGCTCGTGCTGGACGATGGCGGGGACCTGCTCGGGTTCGGTTGCGACTGCTTCGAAGTGTTCTAACGACCACAGTTTCACCGCTCTATCCCAACTCCCCGACACGACTCGCCCCCCCTCCAACACCACCAGGGAAGTAACCCCATTCTTGTGCTTGAAAATGGTGGCGATCTGCTCCGGGTCGGTTGTGCCCGCTTCGCACTGGTCGGCCGACCACAGCTTCACTAAGCCATCGTCACTCCCCGAGACGACACGCCCCCCCTCCAGCACCGCCAGTGAGTTAAGCCAACCCCCGTACTGAACAATGGTGGGGACCTGCTCGGGGTCGATTACACCCGCTGCCCACTGGTCGGCGGCCCAAAGTTTCACCACGCCGTCCCTACTCGCCGAGACGACTTGGTCGCCCTCCAGCACTGCTAGGGAGCTAAAAAAAGCACGGTGCTCGATGATGGTGGGGACCTCCTCCGGGTCGGTTGCACCCGCTTCCCACTCCTCGGCAGACCACAGCTTCACTACGCCACGCCAACTCGCCGAGACGACTCGGCCACCCTCTAGCACCGCCAGGGAGTCAACCATATCATGGTGCTTCACAATTGTGGGGACCTTCTTCGGGTCGATTGCACCTGCTTCCCACTGCTGGGCCGACCACAGCTTCACTAAGCCATCGCCCCCCCCTGAGACGACTCTTCCCCCCTCCAGCACCGCCAGGGAGGTAACCCCATCCTTGTGCTGGACGATGGTGGGGACCGCCCCCAGGTCGATTGCTTCCGCTTCCCAGTGCTCCGCTGACCACAGCTTCACCGCGCCGTCTTCACTCCCTGAGACGACGCGGCCTCCCTCCAACACCGCCAGGGAAGTAACTCCTTTATCGTGCTTGATAATGGTGGGGACCTGACCAGGGGCTAATGCGCCTGCTTCCCACTGCTCAGCATACCACAGTTTCACCGTGCCATCGGTACTCCCTGAGACAACTCGGCCCCCCTCCAGCACCACCAGGGAGGTAACCACACCCTCGTGCTGAACGATGGTGGGGACTTGCTCGGGGTCGGTTGCGCCCGCTACCCGCTGCTCGGCTGACCACAGCTTCACCGCACCATCTTCACTCCCCGAGACGACTCGCCCCCCCTCCAGCACTTCCAGGGAAGTAACCACTTTCTCATGTTTGACGAGATCCCGCTGCTCTCCTGTGCTGGGATTCCAACTGCGAACGTAGCCGTCACCGCACCCTATGATAACAAGCTTGTCATTCAAGATGCTTAGACAGTTGACTCCGCCAGTTAGCGTCAGCGATGGATTGGAGTCGGTTACCCAGCCGCCCAGCGTGCAGCGGATGGGCTCGGGCTGGCTGCGGCGCGATTCAAGTCTTGTTTCCACGAACTTCAGGAAGCTTTCCTGGTCGGTTCCCCATCGCCAGCGCAACTCGTGATAGACTTGCGGAAACAACCGAGCTGAGTTGTCTCGGCACCACGAACCGTAGCGAATCGTGGCAGCATGGATCGCGGAGAGGAGCTTGCTCGCTTCGGTTGAAGATTCATTGGCTTGTTCACGGCAGAGGACTTGGACTAACTCAGTAAGCCCAGGTTTGGGATCGGCAGGAATCAATCGCTCGACGAGTCGCAGACACTGCTCGCTATCCTCCAAGCGACCAGCAAGAAACTGCAAGGGCTGACGCCATCGCAAAGGTTCGCTTGCTAAGATGGCTGCTACCTTATCGAACCATGCATCGTCGGCCCAATCGACATCTTCACTTTCGGGTTGCCAGAGCGCTTGCGCCGCGAAATAGTACAAAAAACTATCGTGCAAAAACGCCAGTTGCGAGCCCTCGCCACGTAACAGTGAATATTCTTTGATCGCTATCCGTAGTTTTGTGGCTTCCTTGGCATCTTTGGGTAGAAGGCTGCCGCTGAGATAGTGCGGCAACTCCGGAGGATCGTACCGACCCGGTGGGCTCTTCTCCCGAAGCCAGCTAGCGGGAGTCCTTAGCAGTTGGTCGAAGTCGGTTAGCCGTGTTTCGTCAGCTCCCAAAGTCACGATAGCCAGCGCTACACGTGACATGGCTAGCTGGACGCGGGTCTTGTACTCTGCTTCATCGGCGAAGACGCCACTCATGCGATTGCTGTAGTTCTTGTGATTATTCTCCAGCAACTTTTTCACGACTGCACTGTAAAAGTCGCTCAGTGACTGACAGCGGTCGAGTTGGGCATCGTCCAAGATCGAGGCAAAGTGCATCAGCAGCGGCGTGCTAATAATCGAGCTACCATCGGCCATGAGTAGCTGGTTTGCGAATTCGCTGATTCTGGTGGTTTGCTGGAGATCGACTTCGAATTCTTCCCCTGCTATAGCTTGGCGAATAATTCGCAAGTTGCTGACGTACTCATCCGCTAAGCGAACGGGCAGTTGCTCCATCTCGAAATCTCGGAACGCATCACTACCGAGCAATGTGGTAAATGCGGTGTCGCTGCGCTGGGTTGAACGATAGGCGACCACGCAACGGTGCCCTTGACGCTGGCGGAGCGGATCGTTCTGGAAGTCGCGTAAGGCGTTTGCCACCTGTTCGACATGTTCTCGATCGATTGCGTTCAGGTCGCAGAAGATCAGTAGCGGCGGCCCCGCCTCCAACCAACGGTTGATGGCGCGACGACGCTGCGCTTGCTGGGCACTGTTTGAGCCAAGGTCCTCAGCAAAGGGCAGCATATCAATGAGTGTAAACGTTTCACCCAATCCTTTGGGAGATCGAAGACGACACCACTGTCTGCCTGCCAGTCGTGGTTGTTGTTCGCCACGAGCGTGGTGGCAATCGAACATTGCCTTGAACTGCGCCACGCTCTTGCCGGCGCCACTCTTGGCTGTGAGCAAAATGCCAAAGGGATGCGCTGCCGATGAAATTTCCGATGAATCGCCCGATGGCTCGTCAAGCCACAACAGTAACTCGCTCAACTCGCTGAAACTTGCCCCATCATGGAGAGAGCGATCTCGGCCGTCGCGCTTGTCGGGATTGTAAGGGTAGGTCTTAACTGGAGCATAAAGCCAAGCACCAGGGTAAGTCGATGCGGGTAACGACTCAGCGGGCACGTTTAACAGATCGTCAAATCCGTAGAAGAACCGCTTCGGGGTAAATAATCCCGCGGCTTCGTCGTGACGCTCACTGGGAAAGGAATCGACCAAACTGCGGATCGCGAGAATTTCGCCAGCGAATTTATCTTGCTCTCGAACGTAATGATCGCTGAGGAAACACTGTTGCGGATTCATGGTCGAGGGCATGGCAGTTCGTCGTGCGGCTTGCAGGTAGTGCTTCCAGTTTATAGTAAAGTCAATCGACTACGCCACTGAGCTGCGAGCGAAGTCGGTCAAGATTAAAGTCAGACGCATGCGGCAGGAGTTCAAATCTCGTTGCCATAGGATCCACGAGTCCCCAACGCTCACCCGTTTGCAGGTTAATCATACCGTTCCAGTCGAGTACCAGGTCCGTTTCGCCGGCATGCTCACAGATCATCTTTGCACGAGCGGCTGCGCGTGTCTTGGTAGCAATCTTCCAGCGGTCGTTCACTGGCAAAAATCTTGGTGATCTTAGGATTGCCTCTTTTTCGCAGAGCACTTGGAAGATCGAATCGCTTTTTGTGAAACAATGGTAGTCCTGTGAGATCAGTGTCAAATGTGAGGAGAGAAGTCGGTTATCGGCCGCTTCTCGCCAGTTAGAGCCCATCACTTCAAGTGCTACATCCAATAGATCATACTTGATCCAGGCATCCAGCCGTTGGCTTAGCCATAGGTGGTTGCCCTGCTCAACAGCGTCAAGCGTTGCTTGCCAAAGCGCAACGATTTTGTCGGACCAATCAGGAGCAGCTCTCGAGCCTGCGAGCCAGTCGCTCACGAGCTGCAGATAGAATCGCTGCAGCTGGATAGCTCCCGGATGAACTGCAAGGGGCTCTCCTGGCTTTGCCAAGAAGTTAAAATGCTTGGCACACACTAGCCAGAGTTTCTTGGAAGCTCCGCTGGGGCGAGGAATCGATTTTAACTTCTTCGGTCTCTCGATCAACGCATGGAGAACTAGCGAGGTTGCACCGAACTGCAAAGCTAAGTTGATTGGCGACCGATGACCGTCTGCGCAGACAAGGTGGCAACGACGTAATTCCCTGCCATTTTCACCAGGGTCCGATCTCGCTGTGCAGAAGAGCGGGCGATTGCGCGTAGTATTCCCGTTTGTCTCCGCTGCGAGAAATTGCACACGTGCAGAAGCTACATAGCGCCCGCTCGGCCAGTGAACGGCACCACTGCCGGCATAGAAACGGCTACACAGAAACGGGATCATCTGCTCGGCGAACCAAGAGACCGGACGATTAACCAGATAGTTCTCGTGAGTCCCCCAAGTGCAAGCTCCTGATCGCAGTAGTCCGCTGTAGTTGATGTTCGCAAACTCCAGACTGCCGCCTGCACCAGCTACTGACTGGATAGCCTCAGCAACCAATTGTTGTTGTCTGGCGACGATATCAGCGAGTATCCATGGTGAGCCCGCTTCGGCAGAAGCGAGCTCAAGGTGGGAGCCGTCAAGATAGATTCTTCCAAGAGGTGTAAAGATTCCTGAAGGACAAGCACGCAACGTGGGGGCCAGCGATTGAATCGCGACAAACATGCGATCCATGTCGATGTGACTGCCCAGAGTAAGGCACTCTTCTTCGACGCCCATCACAAACGGAAGGCCATCGTTTGTCATCGCCTGCACCCCACGTGCGCGTTGCGTTTCAAGGAATCAAAAATCACTCGCCGGAAGGATTCCGACGATTTTCAAGCGAGCCAACAGGATCACTCTTCAACGTGCCGTCGCCTTCCGACTTCTCCATCGCTTCGCTGAGGATTTGGCGACGCGACTTGCCGGGAACCTTCTCAGGGGCCGTCGACTTAGTAGGCATCTCGTTCGTCTTTTTTTTCATTTTCCTGTCTCCAGAGGACATCTAAAGATTTCGCCGAAGCAGCCGGCCCTCGGCGACTGCGGGCTTTGATCGGGTAGCCTGCCATTGCAATGCTTGTGGCCGATCCTCTTACACCAACGAAGAGCATTTGGTGCCCTTCTTTTTCCAAAGCCATCTAATACTGATGGCTGCGCGACCACTGACGTACTGCCTCAGACGCTTCATCCTGGTCGCAGCTATTGTCCTGCAGTCCAACCCATGCATTAGCCACGGCGAGGTACTGCCGTTCTATTTCTACTGGATCGGGCGGCGCGGGAGGCACGTAAGTTCGCTTCACTCTTGCTTCACAGATCTTCAGGCCTGTCGGGACGGCGAGCCCAAGCTCTTTGAATAGTGCTGCCGTTATTGCTCGCCATGGGGACTCAGCCAAAACAGCAGCCAGTAGTGCCTTTAACGTGATCTGTGGTCGTGACTCACTCGATTGGGCTGCAGCGATGAGATACGCGTTGACCAGTGCGTTCCTGAGAGCCGGCTCGTTGACGAGTGGCAAGCTGGTGTCTTCTCGCACAGCTTTGTAGCTGAGCACGCTCGTTGGAACATGTTGTCTATGCTCGGGCTGCAGTTCGGAAATCCCGACCAAAATGCCTTCGCAAGTCACTACGCCACCACTGGCCATTTCCACGGCATGTGCGTAGGCACGGTGCGTTGCTTCTTCAAAGGCGAAGTAGATCGCGAACAAGGAAGGCGTGTTGGCAGTAGTAGCAAGGGCCATGGCGGTGGACCTCTCCGTGGAATTCAGGCTAGCGGCACTATGCCAACGCCTGCCACCGCAACGATTAGCAGCAAGCTAATGAGGACGATTGTCCCAGTCAGCACTGTTGACGACGAAAAACCTCCTCGCCACGCTTGGTTTTTTTGAAACGGAATGTCTTCTTGTTGGGCTGCTTCTTGTTGAGGGCGCATACTTCTCTCCACGCTAGAGTTTGAAACGGACAGGCTGCTGCACAAAAAGTGCTCGACCAGAAAGGAAGAGCAAATGCACGCAATTTTTTTTTCTAGCAACGCAACACTTAGTTGTCACTGAAGCCCGACATGCCGCGCCGTCGCAGCTTCTTGATGATGTCGGCAACGGCTGCTCCCCGATCAATAGATAGTTCCTCGCGGAACTTCTTAACCAGCCAGCAGACCACTTTGATGCTGTGCTCAAGTTGATCGCTGGTAAGCCGCCCGTCGAAGATTGGCAGGGCAACTTCTGCAGCGACATGCTGCGAACCAGCGTAACGTCCCAAGGCAATGCGTTTGTTCGCCTGCATGAGAGCACCTAGGGTGCGATATCGCACCGCATCACTGACGTGTCTGAGATCGGCGAGTACGTCGCTGCGTAGCAACAGCTGGTCGCCCTCCTCACTCAACGAAATCGTGATTGTACCAACATCAATAAAAGCAACTTTCCAAATGTTGGCCTCAGCAAAAAAGCTGAAACTTAACTGCTGCTGGCCCAAGAGTTTACAAACTCTCGCGTTGCTAACTGCCATAATGGCTCTCCTGGGAAGTCTGCAACGCGTCGTGGGAGTCCAGTTACTCACCACCGCACTGCGTCGCTACCTAGGAAGAGCATTTGCATTGAAGAATTTTCCAAACAGATGACTACATGTTCACTTGCCAGCATTCGACGTGGCCATCGGCGAAACCAATCCAAAGATTTACTTTAGTTTGGTCAAGTGCGACGCAAGTCGGCGTAGTAGGGAATGCGTGTTCGTACAGAACTCTTCTACTAGAACAATCGACAAGACTTAGGCGGTTGTCCTGGCCGATGGATACAACCCGCCCCCCTCCCCCCTCCAGCACCGCCAGGGCGGTAACCTCATGCTCGTGATTGACGATGGTGGGTACTTGCTCGGGGCCGATCCCCTCTTCAGCCAACTGCTCGGGCGACCACACCTTCACCGCACCACCTAAACTGGCCGAGACGACCCGTCCCCCCTCCAGCACCACCAGGGCGGTAATCCAATGCTCGTGCTTGACGACGCTGGGTACTTGCTCGGGGCCGATCCCTGCCGCAGACAACTCATCGGGCGACCACACTTTCACCGCGCCATCCTCACTGGCCGAGACGACCCGTCTCCCCTCCAGCACCGTCAGGGCGGTAATCCAACGCTCGTCCTTGACGACGCTGGGTACGCCGATCCCTGCCGCAGACAACTCATCGGGCGACCACACTTTCACCGCGCCATCCTCACTGGCCGAGACGACCCGTCTCCCCTCCAGCACCGTCAGGGCGGTAATCCCACGCTCGTGCATAACGATGGTTGGTACTTGCTTGGGGCCGATCGCCTCTTCAGCTAACTGCTCAGGCGACCACACCTTCACCGCACCATCATGACTGGCCGAGACGACCCGTCCCCCCTCCAGCACCGCCAGAGCCCTTACCCCGAGCGCGTGCTTGACGACGGTGGGTACTTGCTCGGGGCCGATCCCCTCTTCAGCCAACTGCTCGGGCGACCACACCTTCACCGCGCCATCGTCACTGGCCGAGACGACACGGCCCCCCTCCAGCACCGTCAGGGCGGTAATCCAATGAATCCAATGATCGTGCTTGACGATGGTGGGTACTTGCTCGGGGCCGATCGCCTCTTCAGCCAACTGCTCGGGCGACCACACCTTCACCGCGCCATCGTAACTGGCCGAGACGACCCGTCCCCTTTCCAGCACCGCCAGGGCCCTTACCCCGCGAGCGTGCTTTACGATGGTGGGTACTTGCTCGGGACCGATCCCCTCTTCAGCCAACTGCTCGGGCGACCACACCTTCACCGCGCCATCCCGACTGGCCGAGACGACCCGTCTCCCCTCCAGCACCGTCAGGGCGGTAATCCAATGCTCGTGCTTGACGATGGTGGGTACTTGCTCGGGGCCGATCGCCTCTTCAGCCAACTGCTCGGGTGGCCACACCTTCACCGCACCATCATGACTCGCCGAGACGACCCGTCCCCCCTCCAGCACCGCCAGGGCGGTAACCCTCCCCGCGTGCTTGACGACGGTGGGTACTTGCTCGGGGCCGATCGCTTCTTCAGCCAACTGCTCGGGCGACCACACCTTCACCGCACCACCTAAACTGGCCGAGACGACCCGTCCCCCCTCCAGCACCACCAGGGCGGTAATCCAATGCTCGTGCTTGACGACGCTGGGTACTTGCTCGGGGCCGATCCCTGCCGCAGACAACTCATCGGGCGACCACACTTTCACCGCGCCATCCCGACTCGCCGAGACGACCCGTCCCCCCTCCAGCACCGCCAGGGCGGTAACCTCATGCTCGTGATTGACGATGGTGGGTACTTGCTCGGGGCCGATCCCCTCTTCGGCCAACTGCTCGGGCGACCACACCTTCACCGCGCCATCCCAACTGGCCGAGACGACCCGTCCCCCCTCCAGCACCGCCAGGGCGATAACCTCATGCTCGTGATTGACGATGGTGGGTACTTGCTCGGGGCCGATCCCCTTTTCAGCCAATTGCTCGGGCGACCACACCTTCACCGCCCCATCCCGACTGGCCGAGACGACCCGTCCCCCCGCCAGCACCGTCAGGGCGGTAATCCCACGCTCGTGCTTGACGATGGTGGGTACTTGCTCGGGGCCGATCGCTTCTTCAGCCAACTGCTCGGGCGACCACACCTTCACGGCGCCGTCGTCACTCGCCGAGACGACCCGGACCCCGCCCAGCACCGCCAGGGCGGTAACAGGATACTCGTGCTTGACGAGTTCCCGCTCTTCTCCAGTGCTGGGATTCCAGCTCCGAACGAAGCCGTCAGCGCAGCCGATGATAATGAGTTCGTCATTGAGAATGCGGCAGCACGAAATACTTCTGGGGAGTTTTAGCGATGCATTCGAGTCAGCTATCCAACCTCCTAGCGTGCAATGCATAGGCTCGAGATTGTCGCGCTGCGTATTGAGCCTGGTGTGGGCGAATTCCTTCAGGTACTCATGGTCGGCGCCCCAATGCCAACGCAATTCGTGGCTCACTTGTGGATACAACCTAGCGGAGTTGTCGCGACACCAGGAACCATAGCGAATCGTGGCGGTATTGATCGCATTGAGTAGCTTGTCTGCCTCGGTGGGAGTTTCAACGACCTGCACACGACAAAGGATTTGCACTAACTCAGTAAGCCCAGGTTTGGGATCAGCGGGAACCAATCGCTCGACGAGGCCAAGTCGGTTTTCGCTATTCTCAAGTCGATTCGCGAGAAACTTTAGCGGTTGATACCATCGCCGTGGTTCGCGCGACAATCGCGAAGCAGTGCCATCGTACCAAGCTTCGCTTGGTGCGGTGGCTTTACGCCGATCTCTTCCAAGAGGCCATTGCAAGGCATTCGATGCAAAGTAGTAAGCTAGGGAATCATGCAAGAAAGCGACATCGTTTCCTTCACGCCTTAGCAGTGAGAACTCCGTAATGATATCTGTCTGACTGGGAGTTGGTTTTCCTTCTGCAAACCAGTCGGTGGGGTTCGTGTGGTAGGAGCATTCCGAAGGAGTAAACGCTGCTTGCTCCGCAGGGATGTTCTTATCGGGGCACATCGCGTCGTTCGCGAAGTCCACTGGGTATTTGACGAGATTGATATAGTCCTGTAGGGGCAAGCGGGTATTGTTGGCATCCTTGGACAGCATCGCCAGCGCCGCGCGTGTCATGACCGTATGCACGATGGTGTTGCGCGAGCCACTATCCGCAAGCGAGCCCAGCTGGTTCGTAAATCGCTTGCGATAGGCAGGTGCATCGCTGTTGTAATTCAGCAGGGCCTCGACAACCCGATCGTAAAGGTCGGTGACGTTGTTGACTTGGTCTAGCTGGTCACCTTCGATGAGCGTGCAGAAGTGCATCAGCAGCGGTGTGCTGATAATTGAATGTTCATCACTGCGAATCTGAGTCGCAAGTTCACGAAGCTTGCTTATGTCATCAGCAACATTTCGTTGAGTAAGCGGCAACCCCCAACCCCTCGCTGCCAAGAACTCAACTTTGCGAATCGCTTCTAGGTAGTCCTGGGCAAAATCGATCGATAGCGGCGTCAGATCACAAGCGAGGAACGCTTGGTTACCAGTAAGCTCGTTGTAGTATCCGCCCTTGAGTTCCGTGGAGCGGAAGGTGGTCACGCAGCGGTGTCCCTCGTCGCCCCACTTGGCTTGTTCCTCCTGAAACTTGGCAAGTTCAATGACCAACTGATCGCGGTGCGAAGGAGCGACTGCATTGAGATCAACAAAGATTAGCAGTGGCGGGCTTGCATCCAGCCAACGTTGGACTACCGCCAGCGAAGCGTTCCTGCCATGAGTAGTCTCTCGAAGATACCTGAGCAGAACCTGGTTCTTAGGTACATCACCCTTAGGCTGCAACTTGCACCCGATGTAGCCAGCAAGAGTCGGTTCTTCTGGCGGCTTGGCTTGAAAACAATCGCAGAGCGCGTGCTGACCAGCCACAGTCTTGCCAGAACCACTGCTAGAAACCAGCAGGATGCCTTGCTGTCGACAATCCGGATCAGCAATTACTTCCGAGAGTCCGCCTTGCCAACGACGGCGATCGTCCTGCTCGACGGGACGCACCGTGACGGGCTTGTACAGATGAATTGGTTCTTGAAAGTCACCTAGAGCGGCCGCATCATCAGGGAAATCTTCTGGTTGAAAGCCGTAGAAGAACCGCTCGGGAGTGAACAGGGCGTTCGCTTCTGATTCCTTACCCTGTGCGGCGAACTTCTTCACAAGGAAGTCCAGCGAGAGGATCTCATCAATGCGACTAGCCTCAGACAGCATGTGCTGGCCGAGGAAAGTTTGGCGCGGATTAATGGGAGTGCTTGGCATGGGCTGTCCAAAATAGACTAGGAGACTTCTTGCTTCTCGGCAGCCTGCTCCCACATGAGTTTGTGATGATAGTCCGAGAAGAACGTCACGACGCACTGTTGCTGATACTCGTCATGTTCGCCGCTAGCCAGCAATCGCAAGTGACGCCAAAGTGCCTGCCGGCGTCGGAATTCAGGCTCCTCACAACCAGCTAATTCGATTGACGGTGCATCGTGAACTACGAAAAGCAACTTACCCGGCTGACGCAATACTATTTCGAGTGCATCGATTGTTGGCAGAGCTTGAGGATCGCAATCGATGCAAGCACAAAGTAACTTGGGAAGAGACACGCTAGTTTCGAGCGAAGACTTTACTAACCGCTCAACGTCAATCGGCACGAGCTTCGTAGCTGTGATACGCGCTGCCTCTTTGATTCTCTTCCACCAGTTCTCAACCGCATTGCTCAACAAGTAATCGGCCTGCTCGTTCGTTGATTCACCGAAGTTACTCGTCCATTCCAATTGATCCTTCACCAAATTGCTCGCGAGCAACCTCACAACATCTTCGGCTAGGCTCTCGACACCTGGCTTTGGCTCAATTTCAGTCGAGACTTGGCTAAGAAGTTGATTCCGCAGACGGTCAAATCCATCGGTGAGGACGCCGGCTTTAAGCAGGTCATTGAGGGTTTTCTTCTGAAGAACTAGCTCCTGGAATGAGAGCCCAGGTCGCTGTTCCCGAGCCGTCTGCCACCCTACACGCAGTTCTTCAAGCCTGGTCGCCACGTCATCAGGCTTGTCACCGCTGATTGTTTCAGGGAGCAAGATGCGAGAGACTTCCGGGCTATTCTCCACTAGTAATCTAGCTGCATCCAATTTGGCCGGTATGCCGTCAACGGAGTTGATCGCACCCTTATTATTCAATTTACCAGTTGCGACGACGGACTCAACGCATAGCTCTTGTCCCGTTGCCGAGATAGCAAGGGCAATCGCTAATCCCAAAGACTGTCCAGTAATAACAAACGCATCTGGGGTGAGGTCCCAAGCAGCGATGCGTTGCGCCGCGAGGTCACCCGCCAACGAAACGTCGTCAGTCACTAGAGGCTGGAGGTCCACCAGAAACGTTTTCCCTTTTATACCGTCGATATCTTTTATCGCGTCACGGGTATTGTCCCACGAAGCCTCGTCAAGTTCGAAGAATGACCAAGGCGCGAGCTGGACAGTATCTTCATCTTCACCATCTTTACGTTCACCATCTTCGTCTTCACCCTCAACTGCTCGCACTGCTGAAATTACGGCCGCCACGATCCAGCCTTTGTCATGGCCTCTATTGACAACCGGGAAGAAAACCCGGTGTGTCCGCACTTCTGTCGCAGCGATTCGAACATGCCATTCGGAGCTGCGATTGATCTCTTCAGGTTCACAGTTGATTGGGGCATCCTTAAATGCAGTCTCCAGATCACTACAGCCGCTCGAATGCAGCTGACGCAGCAGCATCCGAAAATAAGGAGCCTTCAGAGCATCTGGTACTTCGATGTTACTTGGGACCAACTCCCAGAATTCTTCCGCATGAATTGGCAAGTACGTCTGCCCTAGCTCCCAGAGCATTGCAGGTAGAAGTTTTTCCTTGTCGAATCCTTGCAACCAGGCTGGGACGTGCGCAGGAAGCTCCGTTCCGCCAAAGTCTGCGCCAGCGAGTTGTTCATTCGTGAGACACATATGGTAGTTTCTTTCTCTTGCGAGGATAGCTAACCAGGGCTGATCGCACCTCGCCCTTACGTTGGATCTGGACCGACCCCTGGACCAAGAAAAAGTACAACGAGCGTGTTCCATTCCAGCCCAGGACAATCGCCATCCAAGTCAATTTCATGCGCGAACCGACCATCAGAGTTTGTGGAACTCCAAATGGCCGGAGCAAAATAAAGTGTCCGATCTAGTCCGACAGCAATCCTTTTTTCGGCCTTTGAGGGAAAGTCGCCAGGATCGAGAGCCGTAGGTGCAAAAGCAGCATTGATAATCTCAGGGTAGTCATCCAGGTTTTCGATCCCCTTACCTGAGGCGAGCAAACCGGTTAAGCGTCCGAGTTCCTCGGCTACCGGTTGCGTCAGGACAAGAGCGATCGCTTCGCGCCTTCGATGGGCAGTCTGACCGCTAGGTATATTCATTTCAAAATGGTCAATGCGGTCCAGAGGAGCTTTGCCACAGCCAGTGAAGGCCCAACTTGGCGGCGACACCTGCGAATCACCGATTGCCTTGCCATCGCCTATGCCCCATTCACGCTGCGTATCAACGACGAGAAAGCTCGGCACGATAGCATCGTGTCCGTCCGCAGCATGGACCAGCGCCGGCTCTGCTATAGCAGGAGATTCGAGCTCCGCAGTTCGCTTCGAAATTAGATGATCGTGCAGAGCTTCGTTCATTTTGGGTCCGAGCCCCCAGTCCTGCGGCTCGCCTGGGACACTCTCCGCCCAAGCTTCGTGGCAATGTGCAAACTTCAGGGAATGGAAGTACCTGAGTATCGAGCCGTCACCCAGGTCGGGCGAGCCCAAACACTCGGGTCTCCAATACCCGGGTGGCGTAACGTTCGCGAACATCGGATGCCTGTTAGTTCTCATGCTATTTCCCTTAACCCCTCTAAAGTAGGCAGTGCGCGGCCCCCTGCTGTTCTCATTTCAAGATTCCGACTTTGTGAAGTTGCCGTATGCATCCCTGTAGGTATTGCATCGTGACCGCGTACAAAGCCGCAGCTTTCTTGGAATCCTTGACTTCCCCGCTCCTGGTCAAGTACTCCGTCTCTGGGGTACAAGTTTTTTCTTCTTGAAGCCAAGTCTGAAGCCAATGTTGCTCGCCAATCTCCGCTGCACTTGGATCAGCTTCGGTTTTGTCTACCAGATATTCGTGGGCAACTTCGCACTCATACCACTCATTTACAATCTTCTCTCGTTCATCTTGAAATGCCTCAGGAAATCGCTCCCTTAGTTGAGCAGCGACCTCTTTGGTGTGACTACCCAGGCACGTTTCAAAGAACGCAAATTGTGTAGGAGTCGTGGAGGAAGCTTGCTCCTCAGTCCCGATTGCCTGCAGAATCGCTTCATAGAGTTTTCTATGCTTCTCTGCACACCAA
The DNA here is from genome assembly GCF_007741515.1 of Adhaeretor mobilis. Lineage (GTDB taxonomy): Bacteria > Planctomycetota > Planctomycetia > Pirellulales > Lacipirellulaceae > Adhaeretor > Adhaeretor mobilis. The sequence continues at coordinate 567,445 of NZ_CP036263.1, read as the reverse complement.
TAGTCGCTTTCCGACAACGGTTCCGGCAAGTGCTTCAGAGCACTAAAGCACTGAAACTGTTTATCCGTAGGACTGAGATCGCTGAGTTGGACTTCCAAGCGCTCCCACTGCAACTGCATTGTGCCTTGACGAGCAATGGTCTCTTCAATGCAGTCCTGCATTTTTTCTGAAACCCCTCCCTGATTACAGATTTTGTCTATCAAGCCGCATAGTCTCTCAACTTTGCTCATCAGTACCCTAATGTTCTTATTAAAATTCGACTCGTCGTCTACGTCCAACTCGTGGCCAGACTTGATGCGCTCGAGGTTGTCCTTGAAACCGTTTCTCGAATCCTCTAGATAGGCACGGAGATCGACTAGCAACTTCGTGACTTCCCTAGCACTTGGCTTTCCTTCTTCTGCCCCCGGCAAGTTAGCTTCGCGAAGACGTCCAAGAAAGTCGTCGAGAATAGTTCGCACCATCGCGTCGTTTCGATAAATTTCAAGCAGAAGGTTGCGGTAAGCTTCGCTCTCTGAAACCTTTTTGTTGGACATCCCGGTCTCCGAACTCACCCAGGTCCCGAATGCCCCGTGGGATTTCAGATGATGCCTCTCCCGATAGCATCTCAGCAATATGGTTTCCACGCTGCCTAGACTGAGGATATCAGCGATCTTTTGCAGATCACGATTATCACTTATGTCGAGGCGGTACTTGGCAGTGCTCCTATGCAATGGCCACCACTTGTTTTCGTCCTCTTCATCCTGAGTAGTCGGATGCATTTCTGTCGTTACCTCTCGGAGCAACTCCTCTATGTGCTGCCACTTCAAACCCTGCTCCTCCGGTAGACTTTCGAAATACGCCTTGAGGCCCAAATCTGCGAAGCTCGCCTCTTGGATGTTCGCAGAGGATTCGTCGCGTTGAGTCTCCAGTTTTTCGATAAGTTCATGCAATTGCCCAACTAGTTCTACAAGCTGCTTTGGGTCTCTCTTGTAACTATCCTTAAAACTGCGCAGGGCATTGCGCAAGCCGGCATCGGCAAATTTGTGAGTTAGCCTGTCAAGGCGACGACATACTTCGCGTATTCGAGTCTCTCTCCTCTCGCCCAAAATAGTGGAGTCTAGCAGCCAGTTCCAAGCATCAATTTGGGTCAAGTCCATTAGAGGGTCTACTTGCGTCTGCCGGTCAGCGCCATCGCTGTCCTCCTCGCTGTCCTCGACTTTACTCTCGCCGTCTTCGCTATGATTCCCATTCACAAGAACAGAAGGGTTTGCCGTGGCACGCCTGTTCCCCGTGTCTGCACGAACACCTTCGAGAGATGATTCGTCCCATCCGAGACACGTCAACAAGACTATATTTGCTTCCGCACTGTGAAAGCCTGGGTTGTTCGTACTCCATAAGTTGTTTAGAGAGTTTACGAGTGAGGTTCGAGTTTTCCGATGAGCATCGATTGTCTCTTGGTTTACTCCTGTCAGTTTGGCTAAGCCCTTCTTGCTTCCCGTCGCGCGAAGTATCGCTCGCGCCATTCCGACTCGTGTTGAGAGTAATAATGCCAGGTCTATCTGATCACGAACACTCTCTAATCGTTCATCTATGTTCAGCGGCCCGTCTAATGAATCGGCGACTTGCGATAACAAGCTCTTAGCTTTTTCTTCACTCATCCAGTAGAGCGACCCTTTTTGAATCCAAATCTCAGCGCGTAGCATAGCCTCATGGCATCGCACCAGCAGAACTGTCTCATCCCGCTTGGCCTCGTGTTTAAAAAGCCCCTGCGCGATGCGGAACAAGGAGTAAGTGTGGTGCTCTTGGATTGAATTCAGAAGGTCAAACGGAGGCTTTGCCCAGCGACCTCCATGCAGCCGAATGCGGTGGATATCTCGGTCAAAGAAGCGAAATGACATGGCTGAACTTCCTTAATCACCTGGTTCTATCTCTTTTCCTGGGCCGCTCTACAAGTGAAGAGCATTTGACGGCTATTTTTTTCCATACCGTGGGTAAATGCCTCTAATCTCCCCAGTTTTCAACCCTCAGCATGATAATCGCCCCGCTTTGCAGTCCGGCCAGAAATGTGTTGGGCCGGTCTGGATACACCGCCAGTGCGGTCGCTGGCGAGTCCCCTAGGTAGGAGCAAAGCACCTTGCCGGTGTCGAAATCGATCAAACTCAACTTGCGGTCACGACCAGCCGCTATAACGTATTTTCTTTGTAACGCAATAAGACTGATAACATCGTAAGAAAAACTTACAATCGTTGAGACGTCGGACATCACTGCCTCCCCCGACCACACCTCCACCGCACCATCGGCACTGGCCGAGACAACCCGTCCCCCGTCCAGTACCGTCAGAGCGTTGATCGCACGCTCGTGCTTGACGATGGTAGGGACCTGCTCGGGGTCGATCCCTTCTTCAGCCAACTGCTCGGGCGACCACACCTTAACCACGCCATCGACACTGGCCGAGACGACCCGTCCCCCCTCCAGCATCGCCAGGGCGGACCCCTCCGCCGCATGCTTGACGATGGTGGGTACTTGCTCCGGGCCGATCCCCTCTTCAGCCAACTGCTCGGGCGACCACACCTTCACCGCGCCATCGACACTCGCCGAGACGACCCGTCCCCCCTCCAGCATCGTCAAAGCGTTAACCCAATACATGTGCTTGACGATGGTGGGTACTTGCTTGGGGCCGATCCCCTCTTCAGCCAACTGCTCGGGCGACCACACCTTCACCGCACCATCGACACTGGCCGAGACGACCCGTCCCCCCTCCAGCACCGTCAGAGCGGTAATCCTACGCTCGTGTTTGGCGATGGTGGGTACTTGCTCGGGGCCGATCGCTTCTTCAGCCAACTGCTCGGGTGACCACACCTTCACCGCGCCATCGTAACTGGCCGAGACGACCCGTCCCTCCTCCAGCACCGTCAGAGCGTTAACCCCCCCCGCGTGCTTGACGATGCTGGGTACTTGCTTGGGGCCGATACCCTCTTCAGCCAATTGCTCGGGCGACCACACCTTCACCGCGCCATCGACACTGGACGAGACGACCCGTCCCCCCTCTTGCACCGCCAGGGCGGTAACCCGAACCTCGTGCTGGACGATGGTGGGTACCTGCTCGGGGCCGATCGCTTCTTCAGCCAACTGCTCGGGCGACCACACTTTCACCGCCCCATCCCGACTCGCCGAGACGACCCGTCCCCCCTCCAGCACCGCCAGGGCGGCCCCCCCCCCCGTATGCTTGACGATGCTGGGTACTTGCTCGGGACCGATTCCCTCTTCTGCCAACTGCTCTGGCGACCACACCTTCACCACGCCATCGTAACTGGCCGAGACGACCCGTCCCCCCTCCAGCGCCGCCAGGGCGGTACCCCCCCCCGCGTGCTTGACGATGGTATGGACCTGCTCGGGGCCGATCCCCTCTTCAGCCAACTGCTCGGGCGACCACACCTTCACCACGCCATCCCCACTCGCCGAGACGACCCGGCCTCCCGCCAGCACCGTCAGGGCGGTAATCCAACGCTCGTGCTTGACGATGCTGGGTACTTGCTCGGGACCGATTCCCTCTTCTGCCAACTGCTCGGGCGACCACACCTTCACCGCCCCATCGTAACTGGCCGAGACGACCCGTCCCCCCTCCAGCACCTTCAGGGCGGTAATCCTACTCTCGTGCTTGACGACGGTGGGTACTTGCTCGGGGCCGATCGCTTCTTCAGTCAACTGCTCGGGCGACCACACCTTCACCGCGCCATCCTCACTCGCCGAGACGACACGCCCCCCCTCCAGCACCTTCAGGGCGTCAATCCGATCCTCGTGTTTGACGCACTCGATCACTTCTCCATCAATCGGATCCCAGATGAGGACTTCACCACTCCACCCCCCACTCACGATGCGACCATCAGGCAACTTGGCGAGGCAAGTGACCGCTCCCCCGTGTAGTAACATCGACAAATCAAACGAGGGGCAGACGCCCCAAATACGCCGGATCCAAGGGCTGGAGTTTGTTGCCTGATCTGCCAACAAAGTGGCGGCAGCGGAAGAGGTGCCGTTGCGATCGAGGTCCTGATTGTCACTTGGTGGCAAAGTCATTGAATAGTCTCTAGGTGGTCCATGAGGACATCGATCATAAGTTGTCGCGTCCGTTGCGGTTCGTAGCGAGCATCGGTAAGCACGCGACCCACCAGGGCAGCGGAATATGCTTCCAGTCGCCTTGATGAAGACGAATCAGAGGTAGGCCGCTCGTCAAGTAATTTTCTTGATAGAGCCACGTGTTGGCTCTCACTAACCTTAAAAAGCATTTGCCGAACAAGTTTTTCCAGTTCGTCGGCTGAGAGCGTCCCAGCGAGAAAACCGCCCGGTTTGAGCCAGCCCTGAGTATCAACTCCGTCGCCCACCAATACGTCAAGCACAGCTTGATACCAATCGTCTGGTAAGCTTCGTTGTGGGTTCGTCCCGTCATGAGTTCGAGCCTGCGCGGGAGATCCTGGGGAAAGGTACTCGCCAAGGGCGACCGCACCACAGAAGTAGTCGATCATGGAGTCGTGCAGAAACGTGATTACGCCAGTAGTGGCCCTCTCATCTTCACTAGTCCTCAGCAAGCTGAACTGAAATAGCGAATTGATCTCAGCCTCATCGTAAGTTGCTTCGACATAGCAGTGCGAGCGTTGAGGATTGAGCAAGTCATAGAATCCAGCCGAGGGCGCCCAGCTGGCTACGTTGGTCGCATGAGGCTGCTGCAATAAGTTTCGAGCAACAGTTGTGTCAAGTTGCGATACTCCTCTGCTTCTCATCGCGAGCGCCAAACGCGTGAGAGCCACAAGGGAACGAGTTCGACCCTTAGTACCTAACAGCAAATCGGGGAGTTGGTTGTTGAATTCTGCTTGATCGCGCACCAAGTGATTCCTCACAATCTCACGATACAAATCAGCTGCCGTTTCGATGTGCTGGCTATTTCCGGGTTCGATTTCGCTGACGAATTGCATCAATAGTGGAGTGGAAACGAGGCTCTCCTTCCCCCGTGCATTGCGGTCAATGAATCGTTTGACTAATGTCAAGTGATCATCAACTAGGTGCGGAGCAACGGCTTTTGCTCCGTGCGGGGCGAACTCCTCAGCGAGGCAAGTGTCGTACTCCCAGAAAGCCCTCAGGTAGTGTTCCGCATTTTCCGATGGCAACGGATCTAAGTTGCAAGGAACAAACAGTGGCCCGCTCGTGCGGAGGTGTCGTAACGAACTCAGAGTTGTATCCTCCTTTAGTGATTGGGTTGTTCGAAACGTTGCGATTAGCCTATGGCCTTGCTGAGCATGCTCTTGTAAGAAGCTCGCCAAGCTGCGAGCAAGTCTTCTGCGTGCCGCTTCCGGCAGTCTATTGAGATCGACAAAGATTAAAAGTCGCGGTCCAAACTGCAACCAACGCTGCATTGCTCGAAGTGTCGAAGCCGTCACAGCGATTCTTGCTTGAGTAAGAAGTAGTTGTAACACGATATCGTCGGGGGGATCATTCGATTGGAGATCTACGCTCAGTGTCTCCAACAAAGGTGGTACATCTAAGTTGCAAGGGGAGAAACCAGGCAAGCTCGGCTCGCCAACAACCCCATAGAAACAATCAAAGAATGCTCGTCTGGTTGCGATGGTCTTGCCGGCCCCGCTAGTAGCACGCAAGACCAAATGCTGACCCTGGTTCTCAGAATGAGCTAATACTGCAGTTAGAGACTTTCCTCCGCCAGCCTTCTCCTCGTAATCTACAGACACAGGACGATAGAGTTGAGCGCCGCTACGTGCCTCGTAGAAAAAAGAGAGTGGCTGGAGAAGCTCATGCTTTTTAAGAAGCTGCGTGAAATCTCGGTGACGGTCGGCGGTTTGTTCGGCATGCTGGTTCGATGCTGCGAGAAGCCGCTGGCGCATGGAGACGAACGCCAAGATGTCGTCACCGCGGCCATGCTCTCTAGCAATATGTTCAGCGAGGAAACTCTGCCCCGGTGGCACCGCATCGGGGTGAATGCTCAGCGGAGTGGGAAGAGTCGTAGTCGTAGTCATCGATACGCCGAAGCGGAAAATCCAAGTTTGGAGCCTCTACAAAGATACCGCTTTACCGTGGAGTATTCCAGCTACTGAGTTGCGGTAAATGACTTGCAGTGTGCTCGCCAGGAAAAAACTTGCTGACAAATGCTCTTTGAAGGTGAGGGCGATCCTAATCGCCCAGTTCACTTTTCTCAGGAGCACAATCATGCGATTCACAACAACCGCTGCCGGCTTGCAATGGGTGCAACTTCTCGTCCGCCACTTTCAAACTTCCAGGATTGTTCTGAAAGCACGATCCGAGACCGGCGCGACAGCGAGTTCTAGTTCCAGCAGAGAGCCTGATGATTTCGGTCCGTGGGTCGAAATGATCGACGCGGAGGCGGCGAGGTTCTCAACCAGCTCGTGATCAGCTTCTTGTCGAACATTCGAGAAGCATCAAACATCCTCAAACCGTAACAAAAGAGGCACCCATGCGTGCATTACGGCAACTCCCCAGCGAATCACTGACTGACCAGCTCGTACGAATCATAGGTGAGAATCTAACGACGCTTGCAGTCCAGCCACTAGCCAGCCGTCAGATACGGCTACGGATTCTCGTCCAAGCGATCATCGAGGAGTCAAACAGCCCTTCTCCGTTGATCGCTGGCGACTTAACCGAACCTTTGCTGCTCCCCCGTCAACCGATGCCGAGTTATTTGCAGGATTAGCACCCGATATGCAATTAGACTCACGAAGCAAATCAGAATAGGCAGGTACGCATGTGCTACAAGTTCACTACCTAATGGCAAAAACTTTCCATGAGCATTCGAATTCATAGTGATGAGCAACCCTGTATTGAACGAGCATGCCAACGATGTGGGTACGTCTGCATGATCACGATTTCTGAAGCTACACATATCCCACCCGAGTCGTTTTTTAACATGTGTTCATCCTGCATGACCGCAATGTTTTTCGAGGGCGCTGACTACCCCACACTCTGGGAATTCTTCGACGAGTAGCCCCATTGACGTTCTGATCTTGAGAACCTTTTTGCGTTTTACGTTTCAACCAAACCCCGAAGGGTTTTAGAGAAAGCAGCAATTGTCCGGTATGGAAATTCGAGAAAGAAGCTATTTCAGCAACGCTGGTCCAGAAACAAATCCACGGTTTCGAAAAGACCGACCGATTTACGCAGCCACTATTCCCCTAGATGCTCTACTTCAAATTGAGTGGCTACGATTTGCAAGTCCTGTTCAACTGTGCCAACAACATAATGAGGCAGTGAACCTCGAATAGTTTGGCAATACTCAGCAAGTGATTGGGGCATGCTGAAGAGTTTATCGGCAAGGCGCTTGTGATTCACTCGCCAGTCTTCAGCTCGCAAGAGCGCTGTAATGCGACGATAGCCGTAACGCCCCTAATCGCTGGCTAGCTGCGTCATTGCTCCGGGCTCAGAAGTTCCCCGAGCTTCCCTATCATCTGCTCTGCCGTGTGCTTCTTACCTCGTGACATCGGATGCCCTCCTTCAATATGAGAGCCGAAGACTGAGCAGAATATCGCTCAGACTATGGGTTCGGTTGAAGGGGGCAGGCCACCTGCTCTCTAGCCTCTGTTTAGTCCACTGCGCCACCGCTGCGTCTAGATGCTGTTCATGCGAAATTAGTGCGTCAATATGCATGCCTCAGACCTGTTGAAGTCATGAGAGGCATAGGATGCAGCTCACAATTCGTTTACGGACTTGCTTTGGTGATCCACAGACCGAGGCCAGGGTCGTCAATCACGAGGCGACGTTGGTCGGCGTTGAAAGATTCGCCAACGGTGAGTTCGCTAAATCGCTCGTGGGCTGTCTCGATGTCTTCCAGCGAGTAACCCAATTGCCCATCTGCAAATCGGCAAGCAGATAGTAGTTCTGAGGAGTGGTGTGTGTAGTAGCGAACATGAAAACGATTTTCGGTTGAACCGTGAATCAGGTGAGCCGCAACTCCCACGTTTGCTTGCATTTCAGGATCGATCTGCAAGATTTGCTTGACTCCCTGTGTTCCGCAGTACCCGTATTTGCCGATTAACTTGCTTTGTATTTCATTCTCGCCCAGGCGATCTAGCCCTGGGGCAATAACGTGGATCGTTCCGCCAGTGGCGATTGCTCTGCGCGTGCGGTAAATTGCCTTGTTTGACAGCCAGAAGGAGCGGTACTTTTTCTCGTTCAGTCTGACTATGACTTGCTGATAAGGCTGGTTGCTTGCATGACAGTTCTCACGAAGCGATAGTTTGGCCGCACGATAGAAAGTCTCCTTAGACGTTCCGCAAAAAAAGTCATGTGTTCCAATGTCTCCTGCGCTAGATTGGCCCCGCACCGTAAGCAGATAGTGGACACTGGGAAATCTGGGGTCCCGCTTTGCTAACGCAGATGCGGCATCCAATAGCTGGCGTGGGGCACTGTCTATCTTGCCCAAAACATTATCAATGCCACATAGTGCTGATATCCAATGCGACGTGTCGATAAAATTCTTTCCGCCCGCTCCTATGAAAACGTTTTTGTCATAGTTGGCAAATCCCATCACCTCATGGGGAACAACTTGACCGATGGAAAATACTTGGTCATAGTTTCCTTCCACTAAATTGCGATTTACTTGCACAGGAACCGGCGCAGCAAATTCACCACCTGAGATTCTTAATATCTCATCGTCTGGGAGCACACCCAGGTCGTAGAGCCCAGCTACTTCATCATGTTCATGAAGTTTGTACGCTGATTCTGGAATGTCTCGATACATTTCTCGGATAGAGCGCCAGTCTTTTTCGTCAGGCTCGTGGGTCCCGACAGTCGGTGTGAGGTGGACATCCGTACGATCTATCAGCTTGTGGTAGATGTAACTGGCAATTTCACCGGCGAATGAAGAAGATCTCGTCGCATCTGGCGCAAGTAGCAGTACCCGTCGCATTGGCGAAAGATCTGACAGTAGTGTGTCCACCTTTTTAAATACTTCGCTATCGCTCAGCATGGCAACTTCCTTCTAACATTGTGTCAATATTTACAGCACACGTTCCCGGTGATCCCTACTAGCCAACCTCTCACCCCAAGTTAACAGGACTTTTCTGCCATATGCGCTTGCTTGATTTTGTTGGTTGCAGGGACCGCTAGCCTCAACAAATTGTCCCGTTGGACCAACTTGAATAGTCGCTCGGTGTCCGTTGTGCTCGCAGTGGAACAGATAGACACGACCCGCTGATGCGGCATCAGCCAGTCCGGCAACACAAGAATGCATTTCCTTCCCTTCACGATAAATTTCTCGAATACTTGCTAAGAACGTCACGTTGGGGTCTGCTGGCATTTCAATCGGTGGGCGTGCCGTCGACTGATCGAGATGGGAACTTGCGTCCCTATCGAGTTCGTAAATGGCGCCATCTCGATGCCATTCGATTGATTTGCGTGCCAGTCCTTGTAGTCTACCGTGGTGAGCATCGGGGTAATCCATCAGGTATCTGACCGCGGACCCAATATCTTCCAGCCGCCGAGGCGAGAGCTCGCATTGCAATTCATTTCCTATGATTTGCATCACACGATAGATGTCTGAACGGGATGCGTGCATGAACAGCCGCACGTTTGCTTCTCTCGCCATCGCTGTCGCATTGCGGAGCGACAAATGCTCCTCAGCGCAGACAGAGTAAAGGTGATCCCGCGATTGCAGCACTGCAATCAGCACGACACGGTCGAAAATGGGACATTCCAGCTCGACAGCTGATAGTGCTTTGAGTAAGTCAATGGGAATGTTGCTAGGCAGTTGCATCAAAGTACGACTCAGACTTCGGTACGCTCTACGCGTAGGAGAAAGGACTGCCTGCCAGTTTTCCAGTGCGTCGAGAACCCAATTCTGTAAGGCGCAGCGTGATCCCCAGCCTCTCCCGTCTTCAATCGCACGGTCGTACTCGACATGGGGAGCTAATGCGACTGAAACAGCGGCGGCACGATAAGTCGCCACATCCTTGGCAAGATAGCGATTCCTATAGATGCGAGAATCCAGAAAGATATTATCCACCCGACGACAAGTTCGAAGCACTCCTTTTTGCACGGCAAGAACTCTTGGGTCTGCCTTCTCCAACAGGCTTTCGCAGTGAGTTGCAATAGCTCTGCCGAGTGCTTTAACTAGCAATCTCATCGGAGCAGCCTGAGATTCAGGTTGACCATATAGAAAGCAATGGGCAGCAACTTCATGAAGAACGGTTCGATAATCCGGCAGGGCGACACCGAGAACCGGAAACCACTGTTGCGGATCGTTCAAGCTGAAGTGGCAGTAACCGTCGCATGATTTGGACGTGCACTTACATCTGCATTCACAACTGCAGTCGTAGTCGCAATCCAAACCGCACTGAAAAAATAGTCGCCGTTGCCGGAAATCGGCTGTTACCTTTCTAATGCGGAATCCTGTGGGGCGAAGTGACACATCCACCGGGGCATACCCGGCTACCTCAACGCGCAGCCCATCATTTCGAGTCCGCAATTCAAAGTCTTCAGGGTCTGGAATGTGATGCATGTGTTTCTGCAATATTTGCAAGCGGGCCTTACAAAACGAGGGAGCCGTATTTGCCTCGACAAACTTTTTCTTTTGCGTCGCATTGTAGTGGGGGCAGACTAAATCTCCTGCCTGCACGATACTTGCTCCTGTTGGTGGTGTACTTGATCCGTACTTTACTGCCCAAAATTAATTACCAGGCCAAAGCTTCCAGCATGACCTTGCGTATCTTGGCCAATCCATAGCGCTGCGCCTTTTTTACCATTTCGCTGTAACTACCAGACCAATCCAGCTCTTTTTCTATTGCATCTCTAGCAGAGTTGGCGTCTTGCTTGCGAGCAAACACCATCGGTAAGTACCTCGTTTCAGAGCCATCGCAGTATCCGACACGCCACGCCCCTTCCCCTGTATCGGTTACTCTGCCCCAGTTCCTTCGAGCGGCAGGATAGCGACTCAGCGCTTCCTGCTCTAGTTTTACAAAGTTCACTATTAGCCCCTGTCCCTGATTGGTCATCTCACTCAAAACTACCGCTCCTTTCCCAGTGCATCCGACACACAGGATTTACAAATGCTCGCTACTACTGAAAGTCGCCGTGAAAATTCCGCCGGATAAAGGGCACCTTTAAGTGTTGAATCGCCGCTAGTCGCTGCGTACCTGTCCATCAATCTTGATCCGTCCTAGTTTGGTCCGTGCAAAACTTTGAGAATTGTCAGGATCAGGGTCCTGTTTCATGCGTTACTTCGTCGTTTGCAAGCGAGGCTTTCGCTAATCGCCGCTATTTCGACGGCTGCTCGTTGTCTGAATTCATGTTTAGCTGTCACGTTGTACTCGGGCGATAGTTTCACCTCCTTCGCTCTGATTGATCACGAGGATTCCTGCTTCTTTTGCGGCCCAGACGTATTCATCGAACGCTTGATAGCCAAAAAGGCTTTCATGAAACGACGGGTCGAGTTGCAGCATCTTGGATCTCAAGCCGGATTTCTGCACAGGACTCCCGAAGGCGAGCAAATGGAGCGCGCGTTTTAGTAGTGAGAACTTGTCGACACTATCGGGAACCGCTTCATTTTCAGTTCGAAGAATTCGATGAATCGGGATGTACTCATCACAGTACCCCGCTGCGTGCGACCAACAGTGATCGTCCTTCTGAACTAGGCAGCAGTACTTACCAAGCTCGCGGAGCTTTTGAACCAGAGACAAATAAGGTGTGACCTGTTTGGCGACGAGAATGAAGGTGTCAATATTAGGGTTTACCCGAGCAATCTCTAATGCATCTACGGCCAGCGCAACTTGCACTGACGCACGGCCGCTACCTATCTCGAAATGTAAAGCCACTAACTCGATGGCTGCACGACTTACCGAGTGGAATCGCTTGTCTTGGATCCCATGCGAGTCAACGTACGCTCTTTTGATGCTGAGCGTTCCCATCTCGCGGAAAAAATTGATGTAGTGTTTGGCCTGCTCGGCAAGATCGTCGTTTAGTGATTGATAGTCAATCAACAAAGCGATTTGTGGAGTTTCTATTCGCATATCTGTTGTGGACCTATCTCTCAAGTGTGTTTAGCTGTATGTGGGCACTAGACATGCCGAGTCAGCTCTGCATCGGGCGGTCTAATCCGGCGGATTGGAGGCATAATCATTCGTGAATAGGTTGTTGAGTGCATCGTGTGCCTTCGCTCGCAGTCGGCTCTTCGGAAACTCTTTGAGTTCAAACTCGCCGGTGGCTCGTATTAATTTTGAAATGCTTGCAAAGCCCCATCGATCGGCTCGGTAACGGGCAGAACGACTCTTCAAATAGCGTGCTACAGCCTGGATGTTCGCCCAACCGTGCTTGTTTGCATGGAGCATAACCGCAGCTCTCAGCAAGCAAATCTGCGATTGACACAGTTCGCCGACTTGAGATGTTGGGTCGTTTGCTCCAAGACGAAAAAACCGAGTGCAGACGGATTGCAGACGGCGGGACGTATATTCGTTTCCGATCACGTAGCAGGGTATACACGCTGCGATCATTTCCTCCGCCAGCTTGCAAAAGTCGCCGTCGCCACTAGCGACACAGACAGCATCTGCTCTTCTCTGTTCGACAATCTCTCGTGCGGCTCGAAATATTGCCTCATCGGCAGAATTAGATCCTCGATAAGGCCTTGATACCTGCACCAATTTGAACCCAAGAGCGTCTACTACTAGAGAATTCCATCGCGGAGTATTGGGTCTGCGGAAATCACCGAACACTTGGCACATTGAGACCTGCCCGAGGAGGTCGGCCTTGCGTCGGATTTCTTCTGCCCAAGTCGGCGAGATATTTTCGCCGTCGATCAGTACTGCCAGCTGATATGTATTCATTCCTGGTTATCGCTGTTGAAAGTGGTGTAGTGCGGTTTTGTTTGCAATAGTCAGTGATGAGTGATTGGCAAAACTCGGTGTATCTACCACTACATAGCGGCCGCAAGTGTCAGAAGGTGCCCCACGCCATCGTGACAAGCGTAGTCGGCCAGGCGGTGATGCCCGGCAGATAAATCAATCACTTCAGCTTGTCCTTGGTCGTTCAGTCGAGAAGCGACGTCGCGATTTCGAGGATCGTGACATACTGGATCAAACTTGCCTCTATACATCAGCAGAGGCCGCGCCCATTGGGCAGGACATGTAAAGTCAGGTGGCACTTGGTCGGCACCGAAGACTGCGCCCCCTACGCAATACTTGCGATCGTGTATACCATTTAAAGCCAATGCGGCCCCGCCCGAGTAGCCACAAGCCCAATAAGGAAGATCTTTCCAGGGCTGTAGAAGCTCCGACACTACGTGCTGATTCCATACCTCTGCCTGTGCAGGTTCGTTTTCAAACCTAGCAAATGGCACATCATACGGGGCTGTCGCGTGGAGAAAGGTAGTGTTCGACTCAGGTAGTCGCTGAAGCAGCTTGTCGAAAACTGGAATAATCGTCTCACTACGTTCTGCATATTCTTCTTCGCTTATTCCACTTCCACCGAAAAGTAATACCACTCGATCTGTACTTGGACCGAGTTTGAACACGTCAGCATGTACAGGCCTGCCTGGGCCTAGGACTTTACTATTCAATCGCTGTTTTGATTTCTTCATTTTCTCTTCTCGATAGGCGACAAGTATCTTCATTGCTTGACTAGCGTTCGCATTCCATTGGCGAGCGACGTAGCGAATCAATCTTTTCAAGCGGTTCAATCCAGGTCCCTGAAGGGATGCAACTGCGAGCTTGCCAACCAAGCTCGGCAAGCTACTCTAGCAGGGTCACGGTCGTCGGCATTGATGACAACTACGTTCGACTCTTCATCAGCAATTGGTAATTCTAGAGCTTCAAGCTGGCCGTCGAGCATGCTCAATCTCGCGAAGTGTTGCCCCTTCGCGTCTCGTGCTGTAAGTCGTCTGCACAATTCGTCCTTCGAGCAATCCAGAAAGACGACTCTTGCCTCCGCCCCCAGATCAGAGATGCTGAGAACCGCCTCTGCTCGCAAGGACTTGGTGAGCAGCGAGCAGGCGCAGGCAACGTTCAGGCCTATTAGGTGATGAGTCCGACATGCGCCTATGACTCGTTGTAGCCACTGCTCACGATACTGTTCCCCTAACTCGTCAACACCCTTGCCAGCACTCATAAGTTGTATCGCCGCTTCTGAGTGATAGTCGTCAGCGTCTACATAGGGGCAACCTATTTCGACACCAGTTCGCAAAGCTACCGTTGATTTTCCGGCGCCCTGGACGCCTGCGAAAAATAGGCACCATTGCGAGTGTGTTCTAGATTGCAACATGTGCGTTATACTATCGGAATCGTGCATAGGATTGTTCTAGTTCTGATGTTTGGCGATAGGCCGCTAATCAAGCCCTCACTTGTACTCGCTATTGCAAGAGTCGTGCGAAGCTTGTGTCTGTTTTCACTACTGTGCAGCCTAGCTGTTGAGAGTTTTAGACTCCTAGTTATTCGTTCACACTCAAACCTCGGGTCTTTAGTGAAGGTTCGATAGACGCCCATTTGCGATCGTTGGCCGCGACTGTGAACGCCTTTATAAGCCCGATGAAGCTCGCTAGGACTAGCGCTCGGCCTGCGGAGCAACCTTCGGCCAGATATAGCACGGCAAACGACACAGCGATAAGCACTAGCACTAGGGAGAGTTTTCGTAAAATCATTGACGCCCTTAAGTTTCAGTTTTTTCTAAGATCAGCTTTCTAGCGATACACAGTGACGATTGTTCTTCCGCTGTGGACGACATGAATATCGCAAAGGTCCTGTGAGAGCTCAGGATTCAGGCATTTCGTCAGCCAACCTACACAAGTCACTTTGTTGCCTGAAGTCTCACGTGTAGTTCCAAAAGCCAGAACCTTAAGGATTTGCTCCAATGTGATCCTGCGTTGGCTCATTCGCTCTCTTGCGTGCTTGGTAATTGTTGGTTCCGGCATACTGAGCTCCTCGAGAGTGGGTGAAGTGACGATCTAATGGCCAACTAGCCACGACACCTATGAAGAGCAATTGCACACCGATATTTTCCAAGCGACGCAAGTTATTTGTTGGCAGTGGCTTAGGTGCGCTTCTGCATATTTTTCATCTCCACTTCTGTCGCCAATGAGCGACACTTCGGTCCATATCGGGTCTGTGGTCTGTGCGCTGAATCAAGCAACAACAACTAGAGCAATCGCTAGGCCCATCAGAATGGCGCTGCTCAACACAGCTGCTCTATGGAGGGCAAACCGTCTGCGAACCTTCTTTAAAAGGGTTCTTGCTGGCAGAGTATGCCGCAGGGGCTGAGTGGCCAGTTGCTTGAGTGGTTTCGGTCCGAACCAATTTGTCCCCTGGCTTTCCAATCCCGCAGCTGCATTCGCTAGTCCGACGACATGCGGCCCTGGTTGAAAACCTTCTGTCAGGCAGGCGACGATTGTGCCAGCAAATGCGTGCGTTCTCAGTACGGCGCCCTCCACCCTCTGATGTGCATAGACCCAAGCTCCATCTAGCACTCCAACCGGTCCTAGCTCACCATCAAGGACAACTAGATTCCGGTATCCCCTCGATCGTGCAAATGCAACAGCCTCTACAGTGCACTTACTGCTGGAACGATCAATTAACCTACGAAGTGAATTTGCACTGAGCTGTACCACAGCATCACCGAACTGCAAGTGTTCGAGGTCGGTATGGGCTCTTTCAAGCAGGGACTCTGCGATCAGAATATATACATTGACTCCCAGCTTATGCGCGGTGCGTATAGCGCCTCGGGTGACGCTGAGATTTTCGTCATTGGTTAAGGCAACAACGACCCAGGATACATGTCTCAGCTGGTGTTCGAGTTTTTGTGTGGAATCCTCTCCACCGTCAATCCTCGTAACCAGCCGATCAGTGCCAGTAAATTGGCGAAAAGCCTTGGCGATATCGCGCACGGCTGCAAAGGATTTCCGTAGTCGTGCCGAACGTTTACTACAATTGCCTTCGCTAGTCTGCTGGCATGTAGCTGGCTCGCGATCGGAAACAATCAGTACAGACCTTGTCTGAACTTTTTTCCAGCACTCTGCCAAGTCGCCTTGCCATCATGCCTTTCTTGCCGAGCAGATCCTTCACACAACGGCTTACGGATTTAAACCACAGCGATCGGAGCTCACTCGATAGGTGGGTGGGGCTCTCACCAAGGTGTTTCACAGACTGGTGGACGAGAGCGTCACATGCCTTAGACATCACGTAGCTACAAGCCTTCCCAATAGCTCGACGTGCGGCTGAACAACCGGAAGTTGGAATCCACGCGAGGACTTGTCCTGAGTCGCAAATTACAATAAGCCCCGAATCAAACGCCAACGGGAAAACCGGATGCTCGGTACTATCACTGCGTAAAGTAGTCGTCTCAAAACGATCGTTTGTACGGCGTAGTGACCTTGTATCTTTCAATATCAAGGGAATATTACTGCATTAGAGACTAAGGCTGTTCCGCGAAGTGAGCGTAGCGAACGAAGCGGGACAGCCTCGCCGGTCGCGAGATCGTTTGACCTCGGGCCTTCAGGCCGTGGGGCAGCAGGATCCCGGTCGGCGTTTTGAGAAGTAGCCCGAACAGTCGCTTGGGCCGCTGCTTGGAACTTCCAGGCAAGCCCGCATTTGCAAGGAAGGGAACATCTCATGGAATCGATCGTCATTGGAATCGATGTTGCCAAGCAACAATTGGACGTCGCAACCCCCAAGGGCGTGCTACAAGCGCCCAACACGCCAGAAGGGCATCGCCATTTGATGAAGCAACTCGCGAACTGGTCGATTGACTCGATCATCGTCGAAGCGACTGGCGGCTACGAGCGGGCGGTCGTAGCCGAAATGGCGGCCGCCAATCTGCCCATCATCGTCGTTAATCCGCGGCAAGTGCGCGACTTCGCCCGAGCCACGGGCCAGCTCGCGAAAACGGATTCCATCGATGCTCAAATGCTCGCCCAGTTTGGTCAGGTAGTGCGTCCCGAACAACGTCCCTTACCGAGCAAAAAATAACGGGAATTACAGCAGCAACTCGCCCGTCGGCGGCAGCTTGTTGGGATGCTTACTAGCGAGAAAAATCGCCTTCAACAGACGACCAACACGTTGGTTCGTAATACGATCAAGGCCGTATGCGACACGCTCAAGGAGCAGGTTGGGGAGCTCGATCAGTGTTTGCAACGTACCATCGAGGAAACACCTGCCTGGCGTGATCAGGAAAATCTCTTGCGCAGCGTGCCAGGGGTCGGACCACAAACAGCCCTTGCCCTCTTGGTCGAATTACCAGAACTAGGATCGTGCTCCAGACAACAAATAGCCGCCTTGGTTGGCGTCGCCCCGATCAACCGAGACAGCGGCGCGTATCGGGGACGACGCACGACCTGGGGAGGAAGGGCAAGCGTACGCTCCGCCCTCTATATGGCGACTCTAGTCGCAACCCGCTACAACCCAGTCATCCGGGCACACTACGAACACCTGCAGAGAATCGGAAAACGAAAAAAAGTTGCGCTCGTAGCTTGCATGCGAAAACTACTCTGCATGCTAAACGCCATACTCAGAGACCAAACACCTTGGAGAAATAGCCCCTAAAACAATTGACTTTCAAGACAGTCGCTGCCCCCTTCAACCGAGCCCACATTCTGCTCAGTCCGCAATCGCTTGATTGCGGCTACGACTCAACCGGATTTGGTATCGCTAGTGTTTTCACATTGCGGATCGACCCTCGTAGCAAGCAAATGCTTGTGGCATCAGAAAATATGCGTGAGAGAGCCTTCCGTTCTACTGTTACTCGATTGTTGCCAAAGTGCTCCCGGATAAACGCATAGTCCAGTATTCTGCCTTCACGCTACTGCTTAACCACAAGTGTTCAATAGGCATTCAAATCCTATTTCACGACTGGGGGTCAAAAGGTCGCAGGTTCAAATCCTGTCGGCCCGACTGTTTTCAGAATCAAGCCCTTCGGCCAAGACGTCGAAGGGCTTTCTCCATTCTGGGACTAGGTTTACGTCATCGAGTTTGAAGTTCAAACGGACGATTTCCAGCAATCGACGTTTCGCCCGATAGTCGGCGGTAAGCCATTGCTGCTTAAGCGTTTGCGAAAGTTCAAACGCTTTGACCGCAATCTCGCCCACTTCAGAACGTCCCCGATCAAGTGATTCGACCTGTAGCGTGAGACGTGCCACACGGTCGCGTAGCTCTGTTCCCTTCGACGCGAAGGTATTTGGGTCGATCTCTTCTAAGTGTCTTAGATTGAGCAGCTGGTCCTGCTGGTGGCGTACTAACGTCAACTGGCGATTCAACTCGGCGACTTGCACTTGGCTCTGCTGTTGTTGTTCTCGCGTCCTCTCACGCAGTACACGGGCGAACCAGTGGCCTACTTTCTTGTCCTGGACGCGGAGCTTGTCGAACAGGTCCAGCATCTGCTCATCGAGCTTCGCTTTGTTCAAGCGTATACGTGGGTGTGACGTGCCCCCACGTGTGAAACCAGGTTGATCGACGGCTATGCGGACCGGTTGGGACTTCGTTCTCGTTCAACCAGTCTGCGATGGCCGAGAAGGTCTCACCATTCTCCAAACGCGTAAACCACTCATCGTAAATGGTTTCCGCTTCCGGGTCCTTCTGGAGCTGGCTATCATCCTCGGTTCCTGGCGGTTTGATGTAGCCGAAGATCACAGTTTGAACGACGCCCCCGCTCTCAAACCGGTTGCGTAGGGTACGTCGAATCCTCTTTCCCGTATCCGCCTTGTACAATTCGTGTCGCATGGCAGCGAAGAAGGCCGACATGCGCCAGCCCTCCCTTCCTGAATCGTCAGAGTCATTCAGGGAGATGACACGTGTGCTGTAATCCTCTGCGTTTTCACAGAAATCCAACGCTTGCGTGCGCCGCATGATCCGCCCCAAATCTTCGGCAAGAACCAAATCGAAGCGACCCGTTTCGATAGCCGAGTGGGCATCTATGGTTTCCTGACGATCTAGTCGTTCGCCGCTGCCACTGTCGGCGAACACTGTAATCTCGGTAGGTTCTTTATAGTGTTCCTCCAACCATTGCCGTAGCAATTGCTCTTGATCGCCCAGCGAGCGAATATCCTGCTTGCCCTCACCAGGGCTGCTAGCTCGGCAGATCGTGATTACCTGTAAGGTGTGGCCATTCTTGGGGGCCAGGGGTGGATCGAGAAACATCATGTCTATATTTCCTTCGTGACTGGTGGTTGGAAGTACCACCCATCAAGAAGGCATTGGCAGCGGCTCGACGCTCGACGGGGTTAGCCGTCCAGCGGCTTACAGGCGTAGAAGTCCTCGGCCGTAAACCGGACAGTTTTCGCGAGGACTTGGCCTAAAACGCGAGTGCTCAGCAAGTCGTTGGGCAACGTGAATCGCCAGTCGGCCTGACTTTGTTAAATTCCTTGGGCGTTCGTTACTTGGCGAAAGCCACCATTATCGGTGGTGCTGCCCTCAGGCTTTTTTTTTGAGGTACAAACACCCCTAAATCGTCTGTCTCCGTCGGCCAGTACCAAGAGTACGCCAACCCACAGATAGGTATCCGTATCCCTCCACCTTTTTGATGTGGGATGAGCGGTATTGATCTCGTATTGGACGAAGGTACTAGCTGCTTCTTGCAAGACAAAATT
This sequence comes from Adhaeretor mobilis, assembly GCF_007741515.1. GTDB lineage: Bacteria > Planctomycetota > Planctomycetia > Pirellulales > Lacipirellulaceae > Adhaeretor > Adhaeretor mobilis. The sequence continues at coordinate 547,896 of NZ_CP036263.1, read as the reverse complement.
TCTTGAACGGCACGCCTCTTAAAAAGAGAATGTTAAGTGCCGAGAGAACTAGGAGTAAGCTGAAAGTAGAAGCTTCTGGCACAAGAAGCGAGGTAGCAGCGGTCGCCGTGTTGTTGCCCGTTAGATGCGTGCCGAAATTACGCTGCCAGATCAGGAAGTCGTTCCCGTCAGATTCTCCATCCTCGTCCGCATCTGCGCTGGCGTCCAGGCTATAACTTGTCTGCCATTGAAGGAGATCGGTGTTGTCGATAGTGCGGTCAGCATTGAAGTCGGCAGAGAGGCCAACAAGTTTGCGTAACTTTCCATCCTTCTTCGTGGTGAGATAGAGCTCGCCGTCCGGAGTTTGCCCGAATCTTAAGTCCGCACGCGAACTGCCGACCAGATCGGTAAGATCCACGTTGGTTTCCACTCCCGAACCGTTGACCGTAAAGAGTTGAACTTCTTCAATACTCGCCGTCGTGTTCGGATCGGTAAGATCGACATTCTTCATGGCCGCAGCGTCCGCTGCAAAAACCCGACCATTGGCGATATCGCCGAACACAAACTTGCCCACTAGCTGTGGGATGTCGTCGCCTTGGTAAAAGAACCCTCCCGCGATGGCATTACCTTCGTCGTGATCATATTGGGCCACCGGATACAAATATTCTTCGCCCCGAAAATCCACGTCTTGGGCGTCAGAAACATTGTTCGCGAAGACGTCTCCAGCGTCTCCACTGCCGCCACTGTTGATGTCGTGGCCGTTTACGAAGGTCCCCTCACGCAGCGACCAACCATAGTTGCCACCGGCGACAACGCGTTCGACTTCTTCGATGTTGCTCTCGCCGATATTCGAGACAAATAGCGTGCCGTCGGAATCCCAAGCCATGCGATGGCCGTTCCGGAAACCGATTGCGTATATCTCGTCGAGATTGCTCCCCGATTCATCGTCAAAGGGATTGCCCTCAGGAATCGTGTAGTCGCCTACGCCGGCTTGATCGCTGCCACCTGGACTTTCAGGGTCAATGCGATACAAAACTCCAGGCAGGTTATCAAGTCGCTTAAGCTGTCCTGGTTGACCATTGGTTGGACTGCCATCGGGTGTAGTTCCTCTAGCAATATAGCCCCAGTCGCCTCCTGAGATGTAGAGATTGCCGTAGTCAGCGTCGCCAGGAACGACCGTCGGGTTGAATTGCAAATCGCCCAGTGGATGAATATAACCACCCGTCGTCGTCGATCCCAATCGAAGTAATTCGCGCCGGACACCAGTGGCTTCATTCCAAGTATTCGCAGCAGGATCACTAGCCGTCCACTCGGTAACTACCGTGTGCCACGTCACTGGACTAGCTGGATCAGCCAAGTCGGTGGCTTGGAAATGAGGTGCTGGCGTCGAGCCGTCGGGCTCTTCCGAATGAATCGTGTAGAGCTTGCCGTTGCTCTCAAATTCGGGATGAAAGGTGTAGCTAATGAATCCTCCGGACAATCCCGTGTCGAACATGGAGTCTGGAAAAATTGATCTGCTACCGCCGTTGGTTGTGTCAATGTCGAAATAAGTCGTTGCCTGGTAGTTGTCGTCGAGAACATAGAGTTGGCCGCGAAGATCATTCACAAACAGCCGCCCATCCGGGGAATGTCGGGCCAGGTTGATTCGGGTCGGATCACCACTGCGGCTATCCCCTTTCGGGCCCCAGGTATTCTCTGTATTGGGAAGTGTGGCCAGTTCCGCTATCTCGACGCGAAGCCCTTGCTTCGTAATGGCGCCGGGAATTGGGTTCGAAAGTTGTCCGAACAGATTTACACTGGAATTAAGAAACAGCAGGCAGACCACGATGGTTGCTACCACCTTGTGTACATTGGTCGATCGGCAGATCATACGTTGCTCCATGGATCAATACTGCTCCAAAAGGCGTTCGTTCTAAAACCTCGATCCCCCTGGGATCCGTGCCTGCTCTCGCTCCGGTCAAACAACCAGGGAGAGCCTGGGATCTCGCTTGGCGACACGACAGGTTTCAGTGCTGCAATCTCGAAATCAGTAGCAGCTGCTTCAAACAATGCCTCGCGAGCTTTGCCTTCGCAGCCTCCTCGTGGAAACATTCCTCAGCGTTGCCACTGAGCGAGCGCTGTGTGAGTAAATCGTCTCGTGACCCAAAGCTAGGCGAGGCATGTGCAAAACTAATGCACGCGAAGACCATTCTCTTTGAGGGGGTCGGTTTGTAGACTTGGAAACAGAACTCAAGAGCCAATAGAATGTCCCAACGTAGCGACTGGCTCTGCAATCTGGGCTTCAGTAGGTTGCCCTTCTTGCCTCGGGAATTCCGCGGGGCAAACCAATCTGCCTACCATTGGTTCTTGAGTCGCGCCCTTAACTCGAATTTTACGTTTCTTAGAATAGCTCAGAAAACATGTTACTCAAGTAGACTTGGATCAAGCTGATGATCGCCGATGTTGAACTGTCGCTATGGAATCAAATCTGCCTGTAAATAACGGCTGAATCCGCGTTTATTCGCGTCCAATTTTGTTTGTTAACTGAAATTCGCATGGTGCGTTACTTCAGAACAGTGCAGAAGTCGCAGCTAAGCAGCCTCCGACCCTTCGTCCTCAGATTTCGTTTCCTCAGATTCTGGCTCCTCGGATCCTGGCTCTTATTCTGGCTCCTCAGAGTCCGCAGCAGATCCTTCTTCTGTATCGCTTTGCATAGACTCCTTTTCCGAAGTGGACTCCTCCTGAGCCTCTTCCTCCTCGGCTGGCACTTCATCCTCCGGGGTCGCATCCTCGTCGCTTTCTGAAGGAGACTCGATTTCTTCAAGTTCCGATTGATATGCTTTGAGGGTTGCCTCAATCGCTTCTGATCCTTCTCCGAATTCGACCGCTTTCTCCTGCCAAGCAATTGCCTCGGCAAGATTGCCTTGCTCGTAGTAGACCTTCGCCAGTGTGTCGAGGATGGCAGCATCTTTGTGCTCGGTTTGTTCGCTGGCTTCGGTGGCTAATTGAAGGGCTAATGCGAGACTTTCCTCGGTACTGTTTTCACTTGCCACTAACTCCCAAGCGAGAGCATTCCGTAGTTGAGGTTCATTCTCATTATCCTTGACAATGGCCTCAGCAAGCTTGACCGCTTCACCGGTTCGCTCAGCACGCATGAGTACTGAGAATTTGAGCATTTGGAAGTAACCTTGTTCGGGTTGCTGCTCGATCAATTTGTCAATGGAAGTCAGTGCTTCGTCCCAGTTGCCTTCATTCTGGGCGTTTCTCAAGGCGCTCATCGCAGCTTCCATGGCCCTGGCGGCGCGCTGTTCTTTCTCATGGCGAACTAGGTATTCCTCGCGGTCCCATTTCCCGGTCACTACCTGCTCCAAGGGATCGTCAATGCGGCCAGGATGTCCTATCCATTCAATATGAGAATCAGGACCAACAATGAATGCACAAGGAATCCCATCCTGGCCAGCGGCCCTCATGTAGGCTTTGTTGGTTGCGCTGTCCGAATCTATCGCCAAGGTGTAGCTGATCACCTCTTTCCAGGTTTCACCTGATTCCTTGTCCTGCGCCTTCTCTAGGAAGTTAGTTACAACCTCCTCCTTCTCTCGCGTCACACCAATGAAGGTGACATCGTCTTGATAGAGTTCTTGCAATTTAGAAATGTGTGGCATGCCTGCCAAGCACGGGCCGCACCAAGTTGCCCAAAACTCAACGACATAAGTGTGGCCAGATTTGAATCCCTCGACTGGTTTTCCTTGAATCCATTGGGTAATCTCAATAGGAGGGGCGACCATGCCAACGGTTAGCTTGCCGTCTTCCTTGGCAGTTGTTTTCGCGTTTGCAGAAGTTGCTTCTTGTGTTGACGATTCGTCGTTCGCTTTATCGCTCTTTTCTACCGCCTCTTGCATTGCCGCTTGGTTGGAGCAACCCAACATCGCTACCAGCAGGAACGCGGAACTGACTGTGACTCTGACGAGTAAGGAGGACATGGCAATCTTTCTCATTGAGTTATTTGAGGTCTGCTGAGTCGTCTCGCTAGCATTATGACAGACTGGCCTAATACGCCAAGGACGCTAGCTGACGGTTAGGAAATAACTAGTAAACGTTGGAACGCAAAATCGACTTCTCCAGCAGTCCCAGGCGTGCCGATTGAAAAGCTTGTATTCAGGTTCCCCCCGATAACGATCTGATGGATATTGGACACTAGGTCACCGCCCAACTTTCCGAGTGATTGGAATCCGACCATACCGCATGGCAGGTTACTCCTGCCTGCCAAAGATCGACAAAGACACCTGCGGCATTCTTTCCCAAGGAAATCAGCTGCACATGAATTTCAGCGAGTGAAGCTGAGCGGGATTGTGGCCGATAGAAGTAGCAAAAAGCAGCGAAGGGCAGCAACAAGGAGGAGCAGGGTGTTGACGTAAGTTGCTTTGGCTTGGAGAGTACACCAACACCGCATGCAATCCAGCTTGGCAAATCGAAACTAGTGCTGGAGAACCATCAGACGGCAAGTAAGCCCAGCCTCCGGCGACAATTAGCATCAGACTCAATCGGTAAAGTTAATCATGAATTGGAACGTGTACCTCTCCGGAGAAATCCATACCGCTTGGCGACAACAGATTGTCGAGGCCTGCCAGCAGGCGCAGCTTCCGGTTGAATTTACTTCAGCAGTGACCGATCACCAAGCGAGTGACGCAGCCGGCGATGTGCTTGGCGAACAGGATCAAGCCTACTGGCGCGATCACCAGTCTGCCAAAGTAAATGCCTTGCGAACGCGAACTCTTATCCAGAACTGCGATGTCGCGGTGATTCGCTTCGGCGACAAGTACAAGCAGTGGAATGCCGCCTTCGATGCAGGCTACTGTGCTGCCTTAGGCAAGCCCTACATCACCCTCCATAGTGCAGATCTTACTCACCCGCTTAAAGAAGTGGATGCCGCTGCAATGGCTTGGGCACAATCGCCGGAGCAAGTGGTAGAAGTGCTTATCTACACAACGCGTCGGTAGTCAAAGCGTTGTTCGTCAATTCAACGCGTCCACCCTTGGCAACTCAGTTGGTGAGTCGGCAATCGGCTTGATCGCATTTTTTGGCTCCACCTGCATTGTTTTCCAAAGCTTGGCGTCGTCGTTCTCGATAGCGCCGCCAGTACCCCTCGTTGCCGAATCGTTTCATCTGCACGACCTCGCCTTGATACAAAAGCGTGAAGCGTAGTTCTTGCTCAACTGCATCGAGGTTAGAATTCTCTCGTAAGTGCTAATGCGAGTCGGTTTGAGCGTGTATCGGCCCGGAGTGTCGCGAACGGGTCTGGTCTGAGTGAGATGCCTGCAGAGCCGATTCAGTTCAGACTACCACCTCTCGCCAGTCACAATAGGTTGCCGCACAGTTCCGGCGTGCTGGTCAAGCATACTGGCGAGCCTCGCAGCGACTGCTGAAAAGAAGTCAACGGCTTCGCAGACCGCCTTTGACGGGGTGCCCTCCTCGACTACCAAGCGTACCGCTTCTGGCCTATAATGGTCGATGTCAATGGGACGCTTCTGTGCAACTTGTTCGTCCCTCGTTCAGACTCCCCTGAGTAGCCGCTTGCTTTAGCATCGAAGGCGCAAGCTGCAGATTCTGTTACATCTCTGTGCGTCTATCATTACCACCTTCGATGATTCAAGCGACATCCACTAAACTCTCTTAGATCGTGTTACCCCTGCAAATGGCCTCCGACTATACTGGCCAATCCATTGGAATTCCGTAACCAGCCTTCAATCATTAGGCCTTCAATCATTAGGAAAGTCCCATGAATGAGTTATCTTCTTCCTCCCGTCGCACTTTCATCAAGTCCTCCGCGGCAACAGCAGGCGTGTTCGCGCTGGGCGCAACGCATGCCTTGGCTGATTCCCAGGGAGTGCATACGGGCGTAGATGAAACGCTCCGTGTAGGTCTGATTGGCTGCGGTGGACGCGGCACCGGCGCTGCGATCGATGCACTGGCAGCCGATCCAAACGCCAAGCTGGTTGCGATTGGCGATACGTTTGTCGACCGAGCTGAGCAGTGTCTCGGCGATCTGAAGGGAAACAAGGATTTCGCTGATCGCATTGCGGTCGACGAGGAGCACGTCTTCAGTGGCTTCGACAACTACAAGCAGGTGATCGATACCTGCGACGTTGTGATTCTTACCACACCGCCTCATTTCCGCCCGCTCCACCTTGAGTATGCTGTCGAGAAAGGCAAACACGTATTCGTCGAGAAGCCGGTTGCCGTTGATGCGCCAGGTGTACGAAGCGTGATCGAGAGCTGTCGCAAAGCCAAAGAGAAAGGCTTGTCGATTGTCTCAGGCCTGTGCTGGCGATACGACCTAGGCGTTCGCGAAACGATGCGACGCATCTTGGAAGAAAAAGCAATCGGCGATATTGTTGCCATCGAGTCCAGCTACAACACCAACACGCTCTGGCATCGGGGCGACAAGCCTGACTGGAGTCGCATGGAATACCAGCTGCGAAACTGGCTGTATTTCACTTGGCTCTCGGGCGATCATATTATGGAGCAAGCGGTTCACTCGCTCGACAAGACTGCATGGCTACTGGGCGATATTCAGCCCGAATCGGCCATGGCCATGGGTGGTCGTCAGCAACGGACCGATCCCAAGTACGGTCACATCTACGACCATTTTACTGTCTTCTATAAATACCCGACCGGCCAGCACGTGTACTTTACTTGTCGGCAACAAGATGGCACCTCGACGCATGTCGATGAGTTGGTGCTCGGCACCAAAGGCCAAGCGGAAGTCTTGCGTAACAAGATTGATCCGCAAGAGGGCAAGACCTGGCGCTATCGCGGCGAGAAACCCAGCATGTACCGCGTAGAACACGAGCACTTCTTTAAGAGCATCCGCGATGGCGAGCCGATCAACAACGGCCATTACATGTGCAATAGCACGATGATCGGGTTGATGGGACGCATGTCTGCTTACAGCGGCAAGACCCTTACCTGGGACGAGTGCTTTAACAGCGAAGTACGACTCGGCCCCGAGAAGTACGAATTCGGCGATCTCCCTGAACCTTTGGTAGCAATTCCTGGTAAGGGCGGCACCGTTTGATGCTGCCTGTGTGATGCTTACAGGTCCGGTGCTAGTGGCGCTGTAGCCAGCGTATCGAATCAAAGCTCTTTTCTCTCAAATCGGGTTAAACCGATTGCAGCAAACGCTAGGTCAATAGGTAATAGCATCAACAGGATTTCGAAGAACTCACAAATTAACTCTTGGAGCTTCCAAATGACAATAAACAATGAGGCAAATCCACCTGCGAGGCACTCGAATCGTCGCGAATTCTTGGCTGCAGGAGCTGTCGCCATCGGGGCAAGCTCTCTAGCGAGCGCCGCTTCACCAGCAGCCGAGACTGCAAAGGCAGCTGCGACTGCGAAGTCCGGAATGGGTTCCGCGCTTAGTGATCGCATCTACAAGTCCGCCAAGTGGAGCATGATCGGCGAGCCCGGATCAGTAGAAGAGAAGTTTGCGTTGATGAAACGCTTGGGCTACGACGGCATGGAACTCGAAAGCCCCATTGGTCTCGACCCCGTCGAAGTACGAGCAGCCACGCAAGCTACGGGAATGCCCGTGCATGGTGTTGTGAACATGCGCCATTGGGAGATTCGGCTCAGCGATCCTGATCCCAAAGTGCAAGCACAAGCAGTCGAAATCTTGGAGCAATGCCTGCAGGAGTCGGCAGCCTTTGGTGGCAACTCGGTCCTCCTAGTCCCTGGACGCGTGACCGGCGAGAAGGAAACGCACGATCAAGTGTGGCAGCGATCGATTGCAGGAATTCGCAAGACACTGCCCCTCGCGAGCAAGCTCGGCGTAAGAATCCTCATCGAGAATGTCTGGAACGGCTTCTGCGAGACTCCCGAACAGTTGCGAGACTATCTCGATGAAATCGACAGCCCGTGGGTTGGCTCCTACTTCGATATTGGCAACGTGCAAAAGTTCTCCCCCAGTGCAGATTGGATCAAAGTGTTAGGGAAACGCATCGTGAAAGTCGATGTGAAAGACTGGGGCGTCGAGGCTGGGTTCTGTAAGATCGGTGATGGCGATGTCGATTGGCCCGCCGTTCGAGAAGCACTCAGAGAGATTGGATTTACCGGCTGGAGTACCGCTGAAGTATCAGGAGGCGATGCGGCTCGCTTGCAAGACATCAGTCAACGAATGGACAAGTCGTTGCTGGCAAGCGGATCACGATCCACCCACCGCCCCAGCGGAGCCTCATAAAATCGGTTCCGATTCAGTTGCAAGCCGGTCTTCCCGTCGAGCCTTTTTGCCAGTGTACAGATACTTGTTATCGGGTTCTAGAAACTTTTTTGGCCCGTCGTCTCTTCGGTTTCTGGAACCTTTTCTCGTTTGGAACCTTTTCTCGTTCATGCTGCGCTACTGCAATGCCTTGGGGCAGCGGTGGCATGTTTCAGTGGGAGATAATCGACGCCGAGGGAACTACCGGAGCATTCGTAGGACGCGGTTGGGACATGCTGCTTGTCGGCTGTGAGTTGATAATCGATGCGAGTCCCAGCGATCCCTTTAATTATCAAACCCATCGCTCTGAACGGGGAGGGCGAGGCAGGTGCCGTGGCCGGATCGAAAGCGAACTCGCCTCATAGACGGCTGCTCGCGGAGCTCGGAACGCAGAATTCGTTCACCGCTACAATACTGGCGTTGCGCTTGATAAGTTTACATTCGACATCTCCCAATTCCAGCAACTGTATCCCAGCGCTACCGCAGACAATTTTTCATTTGAGCTTGATGATCAGGGGCTCCGCTTGAGTCTCCTCTTCGTTCCCGAACCGGTAACACTCTGGTTATTGTTGGGCGCGTGCGCGACGTTGGGACATCGTTTTCGCGACTAGAATCCTTTCTCCCAAGAATCCCACCGCAGTGATTTTCATCGAATCAGGCTGTTCATCAGGGCAACAACTTGTGACGGGTTTGGTGCCGTTGTGCACTTTCCCCCACCTATCGCCAAGGGTGACAACTACTCAGCCACCGCCGCCACCAACTTGAGCGCTGCCGTTTCGATGCGCAGTATTCGCGGCCCGAGGTCGACAATCTGCCAGTTGGCGGCTTGAGCTTGCGCCACTTCCACGTCGCTAAAACCACCCTCGGGGCCGATGGCCAAGCGAGTGGGACCTTGACTGGTGGGTTTTACTCGGTGCAGTGCAACGCCGCCCGGGTGGGCGAGTAGTTGTAGGCACGGATGCTCACCAGATTCTTGAACCCACTCCGCAAATTGCACTGCTCGAGAAATCCCCAGGAGCACGTTGCGGCCGCATTGCTTGCTCGCTTCGATCACGTGGCGTTGGAGCTTTGTAGCCGATTCGAGTTTCGCTTTTCGGTCGCCGTAATCGGTCACCAGTGGCGTGACTTTGGTGACCCCCAGTTCCACACACTTCTCGATAATCCAGCGCGTGCGATCGCCCTTCGGCAGAGCTACCCCCAGTTCGAGTGAATAGGGCAACTCGCGATCGACTGGTTCAGCACTTCGTACGACAAGTTCGATTTCAGCCCGACGGCACTCGCTCACGTCGCAAGCAAACTCCACCCCGGTACCGTCGAACACCACGAGCGACTGCCCAGGTTGCACTCGTAGCACATGCAGCAGGTGATGAGCCTCAGGGCCGTCGATCACGAGCGTGTCGCCTGTAACGGGCTTAGCGGAGTAGCAGCGGCGTTGGAGTGTAGGCATAGCAGGTTGAGGGTTCAGACCGACTCTCTTCGGTCCTTATCACTCAGTCGTTGTCGCTCGGTCGGGATGTCAGAAATAGTGGTTTATTATTCGTCAACTCTTGGTGCTAGCAGTAGTGGGTCAAAGTTCCTCCCCAGCGCTAGCCGATGTAAGAGAAGAGGCACTGCCCACTAATCTAAGCCCTGCGGCGTGCCATCACAATCACGCCGCCTCAATCTCGCTGCCATCCATCTCTTCGAGCCAACTATGTACCAAGCCCACTGGGGACTTTCGACAGCACCATTTGCCAGCCGGTTGGTCCCCCCACTGTTCCACGAAACCCCTGGGCGGGTGGAAACTGCGGCACGACTGCGATTCTTGGCAAGTGGCGCCCGACAAGTGGGATTGTTACTGGGTCGCGCTGGCGTCGGGAAAACGCTACTTGCCACACGCTTCGCACAAGAATGCCGTGACGACAATCGACGAGTCGCCGTCATCGACGCAGCCGGGCTCAGCTCTGCTGAGTTGCTTTGGCAAATAACTTCCGCTTGGTCTATCGGCCCGAGAACGAGCGATACGCCGGTGGAGTTATTCCGTCGGTTGGCCGACTTTGCCGCCACGCAATCGAGTGACTCATCCGCCGTACTCATCGTGGACAACGCCCAGCAGGCGGGGCCCGATCTACAAACGCAATTGATCCGCCTGCAGCGCCTACCCGCTTCACTAGGCTGGTTGGCGTTGGTGCTTGTCGCGGAAACCCAAGCTGCCCGTCAGTTGAACGAGTCGTTACTCGAAACGGTCGACCTGCGTATCGATGTCGATCCGTGGAGTGAGCAGGAAACGATCGGCTACCTGCAGCTAGCTCTTTTCGAAGCCGGGGGCGAGCGTCCCGCGTTTGACGAAGAAGCCCTCGGCGCGATCCACGCGCTAGCCGAGGGAGTTCCCCGCCGCGTGAATCGCGTTGCCGAGCAAGCGCTAATCGCCGGCGCGGCTGAAGGGGTCCAGCAGATCACCGCTGAAGAGATCGAGAGTGCGTTCGCGACGCTGAGCTACGCGGTGTAGCGTAGGGGTTCGCTCTGCGGACCATCGGTAACGTGCGGTAACGTGCGGACCACCAATTTTGTGGACGGTTGATCAAGCTTTACATCTTGGCCAACTTCACTTTGGTCCGCACAGAGGCCGTGAATTTTTCTCAACCGGGCCTGAGGTCCTAGTGCTCGGGGGTTCTTTCTTGAAAGGTTGGTTGTGTCGTTGTTAAACACCCCTGTTTGCTAAAGTTGCTTGGGATGCTGACGACCCGATGGCGTTGGCATCCTTGCCTGATCATCACAAGCTTACCCGGTCGCTTGCCGCCGTAAATCAAGTGTTCTCTGGAAGTTGTGCGCTAGTGCCTGCCATAAACAGATCGCTCTGGCTTTCAGCAACCCTCGAACCGGGAACTGACCCAGCCCCCGATTCCGACAGCCGGCGTTGGGGAACTCAGCAGTCGCACTGCGCTGCTGATAGATCTCTTTCGCTGTGGAAGTGCCCATCCGGGCACGCCACCGCTTGACCTCTTCGCTATCGCCTTTCACCGGAGCAAACGGGTCGATCCCCTTGGACTCCTTACGTGTTTGCTCCATGATCGGCAGGTACGTTGTGATACCCGCCTGCTCAAGGGCAGTAATGTCGTCCAGCTTCACGAAGCCCCCATCGGCCAGGTACTGCTCGGGAGCCTGCTGGTAGCGCCGCTCAAGTTGATCAATCAAGGGCTTCATCTGACCACCGTCAGTCCCCGCATTGACCACATCCACACCAGCAATCACCAGCGTATCGGTCGTCGTCGCAAACTGTACGTTATAGGCCGGACGAAAGCCCCCATCGGCCATCTTCATCTTGCGTGCTTCGGGGTCGGTGGTCGAAGCGCGTGCTTCGCTACCAGAACCCTTCTTACGACGCTCCATTTTCGGAACGAGCGTTTCACGCTCTTCTAAAGCCGCTTCAATACGCTCCTGCCGCTCACGAGCCGCACGCACCCGTGCTGCCTGTTCACGACGGTTCTCAACCCCGACATCTTCTTCGCTCTCCCTCTGAAGTGTTTCCAGATGTTGCTCCGCCTGGGCGAGGCATTCATCGAGGGTGGGCTTCCTGCGGAAGGAACTCGAACTGGCCGATGCGCGAACACGCATCCCGTCTTGGGCCAGGCTGTTGAGTTCAATGAGTCCCTGGTGCAGCAGCGTGGCCACGCTTTGAGTGAGCAGGTCGTCGAGAAACTCATGGTGTTGGGTGCGAAAGTCGCTCAGCGTATGGTAATTCACGCTCACTTCGCCACAGATCCACAGGTAAGCCAAGTGTTCTTGGCAGAGCTTAGCGAGTCGACGAGCGGAGGTGACTCCCTCGACGGTGGCGAAGAGCCACAACGAGAGGAGAATCTTTGGATCGATCGGATTGCGACCAGCATTCCCATCCACCGCCTTAATCTTCTGATACAAGAGCGTCAGGTCGAGTCCTTCCACGTAGGCCCAAATCAGTCGCGCTGCGTGATCTTCAGCAAGCAAGTGATCGAGTGCGAGCGGGCGAAACTCGATCTGTCGTCGCTCAGCACGCTGAAAACGGGCCGTGCCGGTCTGTGTGGTACGTTCCATCAAGAACCTCCATCGCAAAGCATGTTAGAATCAAAGCAGTCACCGATTCTAAATTCTTAGCTGCCGAGTAGGTGGCTGAATAATTCACAAGCTCACAGCGGACTCTACTTGGTTGCCTCTTAGGGCTCACCGAGCAATTCCTTAATGTGCGACATCGCTTCGCTGAGGATTGTGAACTGGCGGAGCAAGCCCTTCTTGTCTTTGTCGACGCGATCAATGATCTTCCCGCCCGATGAGAGGATCGTTTCCGCCGACTTGCGGATCATTTCCAAGTTCTCTGCTCGCTTCTCGATATCGAGTACCGACTTGTCGATGGGCGTCCAGTCGATCGTATCGCGTTGCGTCTCAGGATTGCTGCGCAGGCACAACGCTCGGCTTATCTCTAGAGCAGCCTTCAAATAGGCATCCGTTTGAGGGTCCTGTGCATCCCAAACGACGAACACATCGTCGCCATAGCGAGCGAGCGCCTCAAACTCTGGCGGTGCCGAATGCCGCGAAAACACGAAAATACCCTGCTGGGCATCGCGATTACTACGCGCTACGGCCACCTCATCGCGGGCCTTCTTGAGCGTGTAGCTGGCATCTTCCTTCGCCTCCAGAACAATCTTTGCGCCTGCCGCAACATGATCGGGCCCCAGCTCAACAACCGCATCTCCCACCTTACAATTCTTCCGCAAACCGGTGCAATTGCCCGTCGCTTCCACTACATCCCCACGACGCGCTGCGTCGTCGTGCAAGAAGGAGAGCACCGCATCCTCGAAAGTATTCCCATGCGTCGTACTACGCAGTTCGGTCTTACGTTTGGTGTCGAGCTTCTCTAGCGCGATCTTCACCTCCTCTTGGAACTCCGCATTGGTTTTCACATGTGCTTCGAGAATGGTTGTCAGCTCAGTCTTCATACGCTTCAAAGACGATTGATCGTTGTCTAACGAAAACTCACGTGTGATCGTTTCCTGCGCCCTGTTCACACGAGTAACAAGTCGATTCAGTGCGGAGTCTTCTTTATCGAGTGAGAACTCCTTGATAACTTCGTCGATCTTGCCCTGCAAATCCTTCGAAAGACTGCCGTGCTTGCTGGTGAGTTGCTCGATCAGTCGGGTGAGCGCACTGTTTGGATTATCCAGCGAAAACTCCTGCAAGATTCGCTCCCGCTGTTTGCTGAGCTCACCCTCCACATTAGTGCGTAAAGTTGCGAGCAGACCATTCGATTGGTCGGGGCTCAGTATTTTCATCAACGGGCTTTGCTCGCCGAAGTGGGCGAACAAAGTTTGCGCGAGTTTCGATTTATCGCCGTCGAGCGATTCAGAAAGCAGTGAGGAAAGCTCACCATCCTTGGCAGTAAGTTGTTGCACGCGACGATTGAATTGACCACTCTCCGGATCGAAGTAATGCTTCAATGCACCGGCGAGCTTCTCCTGGGAACCTCGCGTGTGGTCCTCCAACTGCCGGCGCATCGTGTCCAATAGGCGGTCGGTTTCGCGCTTGATATAGTCGGCGTCGAACGAAGAGGAAGCCCGCCGCAAAGCCAGCACGCCGATCTTGAGTGCTTCGAGTGCGAATTCATCGCGATCTGCACCTTCGGCATGCTGCGTGAGTTCACGAATCGTATCTGGGTCGATGACCTTCAGGTCGAGATGCACTGCAAACGGCAGTGTTGAAGAGTTAGTACCCTCTTCCAGGTAACGATTAGCGTCTTGCAAAGTTTGCGACATAGCCAGTGGCTCCTTCCGGTGATGGGCGCAGCAATGGAGAAAACACCAATGATGAACAGGCGTCTACCCTCTCAATATGGCGATTTTAGACGGCACTGGCAACCCTGTGCATACACCCAGTCAGCCGCCGACCTTGGTTGGCGCGTGGATTGAACGCATTTTCCACGCCGAGCAAGCTCTGCCGCCCATGAGATGCCTTGTTGAGCGTAGACAACGGCTACGGTGCTTCAGTCAGAAGAACATAAGAGAGATCTTCGGTGGTTTTAGCGGGTAGTTCCGTTAGGTAGGAGGTCGAGTTTTCCGCCGTAGAACAAGATGCGAGTTCGATAGTTGCGAAAGGCTCGGAATCCTCCCGCTATGTGCCGCTGCTGGCTTGCCCAGCAGTGAGATTCTTCAATGTGGCAAAATTCAGCAACGATTCTTGGCCACTTTTTTGGTGGTGAGAGCGACATGCCACTGAAAAGTAGAATGCCCCCCTTTTCTTGTCCAACTCTTGCTTACGATCGGCCTCCTCGGCATCAGCTTGAGAACTCACTGAAACGTACTCGCCGGCGGCCATCGACATTGCACCGGGCACGAGCCCCGCAATTACCCACAGCAAAATTGTACTTCGTTCCGTGTTAGCAGCCACGCCGATGATGAGGCTGGAGACGGACACCATCCCATCATTAGCAGCCCGCAGCCATCCGATCTGGTCGCTACGATGTTGTTCCGCGTGCGAATGAGAACCATTCATGGCGTTTTGTCTCCCTCGATTGATAAGGACTGGCTTGCTCGACCAGCAAACTGTGCATAGACCGATGGGATCACCAAACAAGTCAGCAGCGTGCTAGTGATCAGCCCTCCAATGACGACCGTTGCCAATGGTCGTTGGATCTCAGCCCCGTCACTTGTTGAGAGCGCCATTGGCAAGAATCCTAGACTGGCAACCATGGCCGTCATCAACACGGGTCGCAGGCGATCGTCCGCAGCCGCCAAAGCTGAAGTCTTCGCGTCACTGCCTGCTTTGCGATGATTTTCAGCATCGCTTACCCAGACCAGGCCATTGAGCACGGCGACTCCGAACAGGGCAATGAATCCGACACCAGCGGCGATACTAAACGGCATGTCTCGCAGCATCAGTCCAAAGACGCCGCCGCTGGCTGCAATCGGTACGCAGAGGAAAATCAATAGTGCCAGACGGAGCGAACGAAATGTCGTGTGCAGTAGGAGGAAGATCACCAGCAGCACAATTGGCGTGATCAACAACAACCGTTGACTTGCCGATTGAAGGTTCTCAAAGTCGCCGCCCCACTGCAATTCGTAATTGGGTGGCATATCTACCTTCACTGCGACTTCTCGCTTCGCCTCGCCAACAAACGTTGCCACATCGCGTCCTCTCACATTGGCGGAGACAAAAGTACGTCGCCGGCCATTGTCATGTTCCACGGTGGGAGGTGTTTGCTCCAAGCGAATGTCCGCCAGTTCGTCCAGCGGAACTGGCTTGCCTCCTGCTTCTGCAACCGGCAGCTGAGCCAACATCTCAGTATTGGCTCGCCAAACTTCAGGTATTCGCACCCGAATTGGAAATCGTGCTCGATCTTGCAGGACTTCGCCCACCGGTCTCCCGCCAATCGCAGCGATGACATCCATCACCTCTTCGGCATCGATTCCATATCTGGCGAGTGCTTCACGTCGGGGTTCAATCGTCAGGGTCGCGAGCGTTGACTGAATATCGGCTTTTACGTCCGCAGCACCAGGAATCTCTCGGAGGACTCGTTCGATCTCTTTCGATTTACGTGCCAAAGTATCGAGATCGTCACCGTAGACCAGAATCGCGACATCCGCCTTGACGCCCGCTACCAGCTCATCGACACGCATTTCGATGGGTTGCGTGAATCCAAAAGCGACGCCCGGCACTTTCTCGGTGAGCGCCGCTTCCATTTCATCAATCAGCTTATCTCGCGTTTTCGGGGCAGGCCAATCGCCCGGTGGATTCAACATTACCCAGACGTCCGACTGATGCACGCCCATCACGTCATTGGCAATCTCGGGGCGACCCGTCTTGGTGAAAACCGTCTTAATTTCGGGGAAGGCTACCAGTTCCGTCTCGATGAGTTTAGCCATCTGCTCAGCGCCCTCTAAGGACGCACTCGGCAGCCGTACCGCCTCGACCAACAAATCCCCTTCGTTCAGACGAGGCATGAATTCAGCTCCTAGTCCGAGTGCGACTGGAATGCTAATCGCAAACACACACAGTGCGACAGTTGCCGTAGCTAGCGGCGTTTCCACCGCCAGGCGTACCAAGGGGAGATACACTTTCTTGAGCATGCGTAATGGCCAGACTTCGGTTTCCTTGGGCGTCTTGGGGAGGAACAAGGAGGCCAATGCGGGCATTAGTGTCATCGACAAGATGAGCGAGCCGAGTAGCGCGAACAGGACGGTCAGCGCCATAGGTCTAAACAGTTTACCTTCGGTACCCTCAAGCAGCAGCACAGGCACATAGACCACCGCGATAATCAGTTCGCCGAACATGGTTGGTCCACGAACTTCAATGGCAGCGTCACGAATAATCGCTAGTCGACTCTTGCCTTCGGTATTGTGTGCAAGTCGCCGCACGCAGTTTTCGACCATGATGACTGAGGAATCGACAATCAGCCCAAAGTCGATGGCACCTAAGCTCATCAAACTCGCGGAGATTCCAAATGCTAACATTAGGTTTGATGCAAAGAGCATCGATAGTGGGATAGCTAGTGCCACGATTAAGCCAGCCTTCAGGCTGCCTAGCATGACTAGGAGCACTAAGGCCACCAAGACGCCACCTTCCAGTAGGTTATTGGTTACCGTGTGAAGGGTGCGACCAATCAGGTCCTCGCGATCGTAGATCACGTCCAGTTCGACGTCGCTGGGCAATGTAGTGCGAATTTCATCCAGTCGCTCCTTCACCCGCGCGACAACAGTCCGAGAGTTTTCGCCAATGCGCATCATCACCATGGCGGTGACCGCCTCTCCTCTGCCATCCCGGCTGACTGCTCCTTGCCTTGGCATGGGAGCAATCGTGACGTCAGCTACATCGGAGAGTAGCAGCGGCGAACCGTTCTTGCTGCGCCGCATGACGATGCTTCGCAAGTCCTCGATGCCCTTAATCAACGCTTGGCCGCGGATAAACCGCTGCTCGTCGTGATGAACGACGTAGCCACCACCTGCATTGGTGTTGGCTGCTTCGACGCGGTCGTAAAGTTCTTTGAGGCTCAGGTCGTGGGCCATCAGCCGATTGGGGTCAGGCCGAATCTCAAACGTCTTGAAGAATCCGCCCATCGTGTTGATTTCCGTCACTCCATCCACTTCACGCAGGCGCGGCGCAAAATCCCACTCCAGCATGGTCCGCAACTCCATCGGCGAGCGACCCTCACTGCGCACTTCAAATTGCAGGATCTCGCCCAAGGCGGTTGTCATCGGACCTAGCTCAGGCGGTCCGTATCCCTCGGGAATCTTCGTAGCTGCTTGGGAAAGTCGCTGGCTGACTTGCTGATTGGCAAAATAAACGTCCGTGCCTTCGGTGAAAACAATCGTTATCACCGAGAGGCCAAATTTTGAGACGCTGCGTACTTCTTCAATATTGGGCAAGCCGCCCATCGCCCATTCAATGGGGTAGGTCACTTGCCGCTCGACTTCTACCGGCGGCAACGAACCGGCTTCCGTGATGACCGTTACTTGAGTGTTGGTCAAGTCGGGGACCGCATCAATCGGCAACAACAAAGCGCTGCGGATGCCTGCCCCTGCCACAAACAGTGCCAGCACAATCACCAGGAAACGGTTCTTAAGCGAAATCTCAATGAGTCTTTTCAGCATGGCTTACTCCTCCCCTTCGAGTAGAAGTTCGCTCTTGAGAATGAACGCACCTTCGACGACGATTTGTTGACCCTCGGTGAGGCCCGCTCGCACTTCCCATTGGTTGCTCGATTTGGCGCCTGTTTCGATGGTAACGGGCAAGTAGCCATCTCCCGTTTGGACGAAGACGCTGGACTCGCCGTTGAGATCGACAACCGCCGAGTCTGGTGCCATCAGTACGTTAGGAACGACGCCGATCGGCACTTCCACCCGGGCAAATAGTCCTGGTCGGAACCTCCCCTCATGATTCTCAATCGAAGCAACTAGAGGGATCGCCCCTGACAAGGGATCGACTTCACGTCCAACGAAATAGATAGTCGCTTCCGCGTCCGCTTGTTTGACGGCAGGCGTTGAGACCGTGACCCGATCACCGGGACGCAGCTGAACTGCTTGCCAGTCGCGGTCGCGGATGTCTGCCTCGACCCACAGTTGTGAGGTGTCGGCAATGATGAACAGCTCACTGCCGGTCGTGACGCGCTCGTTGGCTGAGTAAACCTTGCGTTCAACCGTGCCTGTGATCGGCGAGCGGATTTGCAAGAGGGCTAAGTCCGCTTCGATGGACTTGCTCAAAGGCGTTAACTCTTCTGCTGCGGAGGTCCCGAGTAGCGTGGCGAGCGTTTGCCGTGAGATTTCCAAACTCCGTTGTGCCGTATCTTTGGCCGCCGCTGCTCTATTGTAGGCTTGGCGTGTGTCGTACAGAGATTGATCGATGGCAGCTTCGAGACTGGCTCGGGCCTGCTGAACTTCACTTTCTCGTTGCTGCAACACACGACCGCTGATAGCGCCCGAGTCTCTAATTCCGCTTGCCGACCTCGCCAGCTTTGCTGCCAGCAGAGCTTTGCTGTAATCGGTGAGCAACTCTCTGCGGTAGCTCCCTAGAGAGGAATCCCCCAGCTGTTGCTCGATGGAATGTACTGGGATCTGTTTTTGAATCGACTCGGTCAGATTTTTCACGCCCTGGTAAATCGACAGACAGCGATCACTATCCGTTTTGGCCAACTCAAGTTCGGCCAGCCGTGTGAGTACCTTGCTTCTTGCTGTGCCGGTTGCCGGGCTGCGGAGAACGGCTATCGGCTGGCCAGCTTCTACTGTGTCTCCTGGTCTCACATCGACCGATACCAAGACACCATCGGTTGCGGCACGCACTGCGACGTGACGCGTGTCGTCGTAGGCAAACCGCGCGGGAAGCATTCGCGTCAGCGACAAATCGCCACGCTCAACTCTTTTGACCTGAATGGCAGCGACCTGCTGCTTTGCTTCGGACAGACGGACGATCGAGGTGGGTTCAACCAGAGATGACTCTTCTGGCGCCTCGCTGTCCTCGGTGCCAACCCGGTACTGAGTAAGCAGCCAACCAGTGAAAATGATGGCAATCAGCGCAAATGCAGCGCTAAGTAGTTTGGAATGTTTCATCGAAGATGCAGGGGCTAAGGATTTCGTCGTTGCAAGCAGATTGCTTGCAGTTAGTTAGAAACGAGCGTAGGAGACCTCGCTCGTTACGACGAAAAACTCTTAGCAGTGCACGACACACAACAGTGCGCATACGCTGACCGAGAGCCTCAGATTCGATTGCGGATGCTGTCGTTGGAGCAACCCATCCACAGGTCGTTTGACGCCTGCGCCGAACGTGCTGGAAAGAATTAGAATCCTTCCGAATGGTGCTCTATCGAGCGAGCTGTTGACCGACCCTGCGTAAGCACCGGTAGATAGACAAGCGAGACTCGTCTCATCCTCTGAAGAGTCCTGTTCGGAGTCGTGTTCGTGCTTTAGTTCCCTAGGCAAGACAAAATGCCAATGCATCTCATCGTCAAGAACGTCGACTTCGCCATGGCGATTGCCAACGTGCTCGCATAGCACGTCCGGAGATTCGTAGGCGTCATGCGTGTGGAGCATCGGTACGGGCAATTGCAGCAGCGATACGCACGTAACGAGCATCGTCACGTATCGTGTCCAGTTCCGCGGCGAACGCGATGTTAGTAACCAGCCCACTACATGCACCTGATTTCTTAGCGAAGTCTGTACCGACTGAGAGTGGCACTTCTCAACAAGAGTATACTCGTCATTTCGGGCAGGCCTAGTTGAATCACCTCGCAAGGTATCCTGCGTTGTGATTCTGAGACTTGGTCTCAGTGTCAACAGCGATCAGAGATTCCATCAATCGCTGCTGTTTTCCCATGCGATGTGGCGGAAAGGGAAGCAAAGGTGTCAGGTCGGCTATGTAGTCGAAGTGTGTTTTCCAGGCCCAACTTGGGTGTCAGAAGTGCCTCCCGCCGTGCCTACTCACACCTCTTTCGTACTCAACTGCTCCAATAACTCACCCCAGGTGAGCTGTACCTGGCCGATGCGGCGGGCCAGTCGGTCGGATGAGGAAAGATGAGTCATCCTTGAGCGGGCTTCGGTCACCTCGTCTTCCAGGGCCGATAGCCAGTCTGGCGCTTCGAAACCGGCACCGTGAGGTTGGCTAGCAAGGCCGGAAATTTCTCGTTCCAGCCCTTCAAAGGCGGCTCGGCGATCTTCGCCCTCTTCACCCATCGCGGGGCCAACCAGTGCACGGACTTGGTCGATGAGTAGCGGGCGGATGAAACGCTCGTCCAGCCGGTCGGAGATCGTAGGGAGCTGCATGCCGTATTCTTCGCTCATCTGCACTAGGCGCTTGGCGTGGTCTTCGGCCACATCGTCCGTGCGTTGCACGAATGCTTGCCGCCACATTTCCGCAGCAAGTGTACGGCCATGTCGAACGAGTATCTCGTGCGCCCAAATCACGGGCTTCAAGTTCCACGCAACGCGATCGTACTCGGCACGCAAACGAATGAAATCGACAAAGTTGTACAGTAGCTCGCCGTGGTCGCTTTGCGTGGTCGTTGTATTGTAATCGCGATACTCGCGATAGTTCTCCACAACCACTTCCAACGCGATGCTTAGCATCTCCTCGGCCGGTTCGCGCGGCAGACCTTTTGCGAGGTCGGTTAGCAGCAGAATGTTCTCCACGGCCTCAGGATTCTCTTCGAGCTGGGAGATCCACTGGCCGACGCCTTGGTGCAAAATCCCGCGTAGGTTACCAAGACTGCCGAGAAACTTTTGCGTGAAGAGCTGCTCGCCGTAGCGTTCCACAAACTCCACAAACTCTTTCCACTTGCTCGGTTCACTCAGCCGTTCTACTACGCTGAGCCGCAACGTACGGCTGTGCCCCAACCAACGGTCGAGTTGCCGCTCGGTCAGCATCTGCAGCGCATCGACCAGCATGTGATCTGCCTGGCGCGGGCGCTCGGATGGGATGCGCGTGTCCCATACCTCGGCCGAGGCGACCATCGAACGCACAATTGCTTGATAGCCGTTTTCGAAGAGCCGATCGAACTCGGTGACGGCGCTCTCCATCGGAAAATCTTTCTCGAGCTGCTGTGCCAAATCGAGCAGCTCGCACGCTTCACGCACGAGCCCCAACTTTGGTAGCCAACCTAGCAGATCGTGCAACAAGCGTTGCAGGCCGCGCGTCGCCACAATCTTACGGGGCTCGCCTCCGCGCGAGTGCGGGACGTACAGCAGAGGCCGCTTGGAGATGGCCTCCAGAAAGTTTGGCCACACATTACGGACCTTCTCAGTCTCGCCAGCTAGTACCGCTCGCAAAAGTGGAATCGCCGCAGCGTCGATCTCGGAATCGAATAGTTTGCTTGCAGAAGACTCACCCTCAGAGCCCGTTTCTTCAAGTCGCGAAGCCATCAGCAATCGTGCCGCGACGGCCGTTTCAACACTTGTGCCGATAATTGTTTGCACCAACTGCTCTTTGATCATGCGCAGTCGGTCATACTCGATGAGTGCTTCGTGCGACGGCGAAGGCTTGGCGAAGCGATACTTGTGCACCGATTCGAGCAACTCGATCAACTGGCGATAGTTGCTCGCGGTTTGGTGGAGCCAACCGTCGAGCGTTTCGCGACGGTCTTCACCGTTGCCACCCCAGGTAATCGCCGTGTACTTCCACAGCCGTGCGACCGTGTTCAAAAAACTCAGCCGCTGGTCGATGCGGTCTGCCTCGTACTCCCACTCCGTGTACAACGGCTCGACACCGTCGTCCACGATGTCCCCCTCGATACCATCATCCGTGCTGTCACGGTACACCATTTCCTCGTAGGCCGCTCCAAAGACCTCCTCTTCCTCTTCATACTCATACGATTCTTCATCGGAACTTTCCTCGTCATAATCGTAGTCGTACTCGCCCTCTTCGAGCGGGTCGCCAAGCGCCTCGTCGAGGTCTCCCTCAAGCGAGCCCTCTAATCCCCCGGTATCAAAATCTTCGCCGTAGTCGTCCGGCTCTAAGTCGTCGTCGTCACCATTCGGATCACCGAACGGAATAGCATCAGTCGAGAGGGGCCGCATTGCCGAGCCATTCATCATCAACTCAGGCGGTTGCCAATACTCCTCCGCATTCGCCTCAAGATAAGCAAAGAACTTCGCGACCTGCGGCCAGAGATCTTTGACAGTACTACTGTCTTGTGCCTCCGCCGGTTGCTCGCTGCTGTCCTGCGCGGCGTGCTGCTGTGATTCTAAGGTCGAGAGCCAGCGGAACGCCAACGGGCGGAGTTCCGCGTCGCCATCGTCCAGCGGCGTGTGATCCCGTTGATTCACCCACTGCATCATCAGCGCACGCGAGGCAACCGTGTCTCCATGATCCAATAGCGCTTCGATTACCAATTGGAACGACTTCGACGAGTCAAACTCTGCGACAAACATTTGCCAAAAGGCAATGTCCCCCGAAGCGGCCCCCGCTTTGTGCCAAGCGTTGAGCGCACCGGAAACCAAGTTTGCTGAAACCTCAATCTCCTTGGCCACCAATCGGTCGACCCCTTCGACCGACGCCGTGGCATGTTGGTCCCACCATTGCGTGAGACGCTGCAAGATCGACTCGAATAGCCGCTCGTGCTTCGAGTTGTCGACGGCAGCCGCTTCGCTCCACGCCCGCGCGGCTAAGTCGAGTATCTGCCGCACCAACTCAATGAGCTCGTCCACGCGCCAATCGTGGACGGTGTTCTCCAGCGCGGGGAACAAACTAAAGTTCGCGGCAAAACCCACGACACTCCACGGATCAACCAGTGCTCCGCACTCGATTCCCCGATGCAGCAGGTCTTCAATCTTGAGCAAATCGTCGCTCACCTGATCGATCCGACCTGCGTCAATCGCATCGTGCCCCGAAGTGAGCCGGCAATAGAGCGCGGTTAGCATGCGTGCCGATGCCACACGTACGGAATCTGCTTGCTTGAGTGCCGATTCCTGGTAACCCATCCGCGCGAATAACAGTGCCAAATGAACGCGTTGCAATTGCATCGCCCGCCGACGAGCCAGTTCGTGATTCAAATGCTGCCGAGCTGCGCCAAACGGTTGACGACGTTTCTTCGCTTCCTCACGCAGGCGTTCGCCTCGCTCGCCTTCGGCGCTAGCAAGGAGTTGTTCGTAAAAGTCATCACGATACGCAGCAATGTGCGGTAACAGCGTGGAGAGTGTTACCGTCGAATCGTGACAGCCGGGCGAGTCCCCACTGGTGCCCGACGCCATGAGGATCGTCCCCGCAAGCACGGCTGCCGCTTCGTCGAGACGATTCTCCTGTTCACTTTCCCCATCTACTTCAACCCTGCCTGCTTCCACGCGCACCAGCAATGCGTCGAGCGTTACCTGTTGCATAACAAAACGGGTGTAGTATCCAGAGCCATCAATATGCCGCGGATCCCACTGCCCGAAGTGATGGTTTGGGCGACGATTCACCGGGTGATCGAAATCGTACGCCCGTGGATCGAGCGCCACTTCTTCCAACCGTTCGAGATCGAACCAAGCGCGATTCAAAATATCAGGGTCGGTATCACGCAGCACTTCGAGCGTCTTGGTGATCAACTTCGCGTACGTGCCCGCCGCAACCCCGGCCCCTCGCACGTACAGCGGAATCGGCCGCACGAATTCATGCGGGTACGGGTCCGACCGATTGCCCGAAGTGAGCGCCGGCGTGGGCCGATAGCCGACATAGTCGTTAAACTGCGAGAGCGCTTTGGTCACGATGCGGTCATCATGGTCCAGAGACTCACCCGTCCACGGCCCGCCTTGCCGCAACAGCGCCTCGACTGCGCGGCCTAAGAAGAAGGGCCGCCAAAGATCACTCGTCGACTGGTGATGTAGCAGATCGCGATGGAACTCCCGATAAGCCGGCAGGAAGTGATCAAACAGCAGCCCGATGATGCCGGTGGCCTGCGACGCATCGCGAAATGCCTTGCCATCGGCCTGCAGCCGAGTGACCGTGTCGGTGAGCCAGCTCTTCAGCACGTCCACCATCGCGGTTTCCGACGACTGAGCATCTCCAAGCTGAGTTTCTTCCAGCTCGTGCTCAATGGCAGCCGCGAGGGTGCTCAAGTTCTCCAAGAAGTGTGGATCGCTCCCGCCGGAGGAAAAGTTGAGATACCCCACCACCTCGTCCAAGACGGGCGTCAACTTACTTGAAGGTTGAGGGTAGGATTTACTCACTGCAACTCACCACACATGCCTGTTGCCTGATCAGGGTGCCAGGGCTCTATGGTAAGCCACGTACAACGGGGTGGTCTACCGGTGGCGGTTCTATGACTGGGGCTTGATAGCAGTAGGAATTATTAACGTTTCGCCTACATCAACAGGTTCGCTGTTGAAAAACCTCAACCCCAAAGGGGTTCCGGATCATAGCCTAAAGTTCGTCCATCGCGATCCTAGGGGAGGCCGTAGGCCGTAACAAGCAACGCGTAGTTACGGCACTATGTCCAGGCACCCATGCCGTAACAGCGCTACCGCTCGTTACGGCCTACCTACTCAAGAGCACTTGTTACGATTAGGAGGGCAAATTGCCCAGATTTTCGACTCGCCATTCCCCAACTGCCAATCACAATGGAGGCATGCACCAAACACACAACAACGCGACAAAAAGTACACTGCTTGAAACGGCAGCGCCGCGATTGATGCTGCTTGGCGTGAGCATCGTGATGATCGCCTTTGCACTGAAAGGCGTGCCCATTGCCGCCGCGGTGGCACTCGTGGCCCTCGGCGGCGTAGCAGCGGTGCGTAAGCTCAGCAGCGTCGTCATCGCTCTGGTCGTTTACGCGCCGCTTGGTGTCTTTGCGGTTGCCGCAGAATTACACATTGCCATGAACGCCGCGTCTCTGGCCTGGCGATTGTGCTTAGCAGCCGACGCAGCCCTAGCGATCGTGCTACTACTGATGATGGTGCGCTACGCTGGCGAACGACTTGCAAGAGCGACGAGTTGAGTTCTTCACCAGGGCGCAAGCCGCGAGGGTAAGCGACCGGAACAAACTCTAGAGCGTTTCTAAGCTTCTGCATCGGTGTCGCGAAAAACGCGGATCGTCGTGCAAGGACCGCGGCAAAATCTTTCAGGAACGCTCTAGCGCAACGGTGTCTCATCATTCTGTGAATGATCTGCTACTTTGGTCTTGGCAATCTCACGAGTGCGCCAAGCCGTGCGCTCAGGGTGATACGGCCCGAGTGCCATTGCGATCCAGCCGTCTTCGATCACCAGTTGCGTTACCATGAGACCCGTAAAGCGTGAATCGTCCTGCAAACGTTCGGCCAGTAGTGGTAGCTCTTGGTCTTTGTTGAGCAGTCGACCGAACACACTGTGCAATACTACGCGTGGGCCAGTCCGCAAACGTGGGCCGGCGAATTGCAACGTCCCATCGCGTACGAGCTTCACTTGTAGTCCATCGAGTCGCGGCTTGAAGAAGGCGTGGACCTCGAAGTTGCGGATGCGATCGCGGCCGCGGGAGAGTTCTGCGAAAGACAGGCACAACTCCAAGCGATCGCCGTCGCAACGGATACGTACGGCATCGCTCTTGGCGAATTCGATCTTCGCACGGGCGGGCAAGTCTTCAGGCAAGTCGGCCACCTTGCCAGTGAGCTTCATAGACAACAGAGCATGCAACACCCCAGCCGTCATACGCTGGCCGTCGAGGCCAAGGCCGCGGGCGGCGTTGTTGAGAGCCGATTCGTGAAGTTGCAGGCTCGCCAAACTGTCCGACGGTGCCGAAGGTCGCGGCGTGTAGGCGCCAAGCTGGGCCTGATCGGCCATACGTAGTCGCATGACGGCGCGCTTCTCGGTCGTGTACAAGTCAACCGGTTCCGCCGCGAGGGCTAGCGTTTCCAACGGGCCTTGCACGTACTTCTTGAAGCCCGATTCGATTTCGGTGAGGCGTTCATCGGCAACGCGATTCATACGCGTCTCCGCTTCGCGAATGACCTTGCTCTTGACCTTTCTCATCGCGGAAGGTTGCGACTTCTTATGTTTGCTGCGTGCGATACTCTCGACCAGCGGGCCGAGCAATGGGACTGGTTCGAAGTTACTTTCGATTCCCACCAGCCGGTTCCGTCCGCGGGCGGTTGCCTCCGCAGGTTCGGCTTGCAGGCCGTCGCGCGAGATTACGATTTCCTTCTCAGCGGAAAAATTCATGTCGCCAGCGTTATGCACCTTGGCAGGCCACGTATCGGAATAGGTTTGCGAATGCACCTTACCGTCCGCCTTCAGGGCGATGCGCCACGCGTTGGGATCGGGACTCAATGCGATGCTTACGTCGGTGGTCGTGCGGGCGCGACCGCGAATATCGGCCCCTCCCACGCGATCGCGCACGGGTGTAGTGACCGGCTGTGCCTCGGGAGTAAGCCGATTGAGCAAGTCGCCCGTGACAGCCAAACGGAGGTTCGGCTTGCGATACGCGGCATTGAGATGCTCGCCCAAATTACGCAGCCTCGCGTCACTCGACCACAGCAAGCGTTGACGATATTGTGCGATCGCCAACGCGTAACGCATGGTGGGCTTCGCCTCGTAAACTTCGACAAGCTCAACGAGCCGCGTCAGCTGAACCGGGCCGGCCGACCACTTTTGCAATTCCAAGCTCAAAGCGGCCAATGGTTCGCTTGCCAGAAAATCGCGTTGTTCGCTACTAAGTCGCAAGTCGGCCATGCGAGCGAGCACGCGCTGTGCAGTCTGCCGTTGCATGTGGCGAGTTATCTGCGTTTGCTCGCTCGTGCTTTGTTGTGTCGCCAGTTGAGCCAATTCATCGAGCAGTAAGTACTCTCGCCAATGTGTGCCGTCGTCGCTACCTGCCGTGAGTGCGGCGATCTCATGCAAGATCGCGGTGAACTGCTCGTGATTGAGAGCCGCGTCACTAACCAGGGCCGCCAGCGAAACCTCTTCGTCCAGAGCCGCTCGCCACAAGGGTAGCCGGCGTTGCAGCGCACCAGAAGTTCGCAACCACGAACTGCGAAGCGCCAAGTCGGTTGTTTCCTTAGCAAGCTCAGTACCTCGCTCACTCAACTCAGCCAGCTCGTCGATGGTTTCGAGCGCCGTATTCTGGTTCGGCTGCGTTGCGAGTGCCTCGACACGATGCAGCGTACGCTCTGCCCACTGGTGACTGAGCGAGAGCTTCGTAAGTTCTGTAAGGTCGGCGATCAGTGCTTCAGGGCGTGTGGAAAGTGCCGGCGGCGCGGGCTGCGGCCCGGACTGCGACAAGCGAGGCTCAGCCCGGGCGAGCCGCGGTTCGCTCACTTCAGGCAACTTCATCAGCACGGTATCGCTGGGGACGTGCTCTGTAGGTTTGGTAGGGGTAAGCATGGCAGGCGTAGGTTTTGTGCCAGTCGGTGGCGTCTCTTTCACCCGCGGAGTGATCAGGACCGAGCGCTCGCGAGGTAACATGGCCAGCCGATCGTTGGAGCTTCTAACGCGAACTTGCGGTCGAGGAGCCTGACGGACCCTGGCTGCTTGCTTGGCTTCTTCAGCTTGTTTAGCTTGCTCAGCACCCTCTATCAACGAGTCCCAGGCGGATTGCATTTCGAGCAGGGTGTTCAGCCCATATTGCTGGATGTGGCGCGGCGCTGCCACCAGTTGATTCGAAACGGCAGATGTGAGCGGATGGAAGCTCACCGGTGGGGTTGTCGGCTCCGAGGAATCGTCCACCACGGTGTATTCTTCCGTTGCGTCAAACGTGTAGTCGTCGTACTCATCGCTGCCAAGAATCGGCCCCACAACCGGCGCGACCAGCGACTCATCCGGCGCGTTGTGCCGCGCTCCCTGGCGCACCACGGGAGGAAGCGGTGGAGGCAACGAGGGTAACGGTTCTGCCAACGGAGCGATCGGGGTCTCAACGCGACCGTTTCCAACGACCGCCGCTTGCGGCTTGGCCTCCACTACCGTCGCAGCAGGCCCGGCAGCTTGGCGCAGGCGCTCCTGATAACCACGCCAAACACGCGGCGCGGCCATCGTCATCAGCAGCAAGCACACCAGGGCAACCAGCGGTGGCCAAATCGATCTTCTGCGTTTCCATCGCATTTCCGAAGACTCTCCAATAACGAGTGGTGCATCGCTCAAGAAACCAATAGCCGAGGCGCACGTATTCGTTATGATCGGCCTTATAGGCAGGGTGGCTTGCGTGGGGAATTCCACAAATGGGGCCGAGTAGCGAAATTCATTACGATCTGGCAAGTTTTGCGAAGTGGGCTAGCGGCTAAAGTGCTAGCATGGACTCCCAATTGATAGCTTGCAGCTAGCATAGTGAGCGAGATCGCAGTGCGAGTGATTCTAAAATTCCAGCAACGACACGAGTAACATGGCGAAGACATCGAAAAAGCAAGTCACGGCGAAACTGCAAGCAGAGCGGCGTGCTGAAAACTTACTTATGCGTTTACTTGCTGTTCCGGGGCCCAGCGGCGATGAGCGCGCCGTCGTGAAGTTCATCAGCAAGGAACTCCAAAAGGCAGGCGTACCGGCGAAAGCGATTTCGTTGGACGACGCGCATCATCAGTCAAAGTTGGGCGGAAAAATCGGAAACCTCGTAGTGAAGTTGCCCGGCACGGTGCGGGGGCCGCGCCGCATGTTGAGCGCCCACATGGATACCGTACCCATTTGCCAAGGCGCGCGACCCGTGCGCGAAGGCCGCCGAATCGATTCCGCTGACGAACACACCGGCCTGGGTGGCGACGATCGTTGCGGCTGCGGCGTGGTGCTTTCTACCGCCATCGAAATCCTCCGAGGCGATCTGCCGCATCCACCACTTACGTTCCTTTGGACCGTGCAGGAAGAAGTCGGCCTGCATGGAGCCCGCAACGTGAAGCTTGGCATGCTGGGCAAGCCGAAGCTGGCCTTCAACTTCGACGGCAGTCACGCCCAGCGGCTGATCATCGGCGCGACCGGCGGGTATCGCATGAAGATCATTGTGAAAGGGGTCGCCAGCCACGCTGGTGGGCATCCAGAACGCGGCGTGAGTGCCGTTTCCATCGCGGCCCTTGCCATTTCCGACCTTGTGAGCAAGGGCTGGCATGGGCTGATCGAAAAAGGAAAGAACCGCGGCACCAGTAACGTCGGGGTAATCCAGGGTGGGCAAGCAACCAATGTAGTGACCGACCACGTCGAGCTGCGCGCCGAGGCACGTAGTCACGACCCAAAATTCCGCATGAGGATTGTGAAGGAAATCGAAAAAGCCTTTCAGCGAGCAGCCCGCAAAGTGCGCAACACCGATCGCGAAACGGGCAGCGTGATGTTTGAAGGCCAAATCGATTACGAAGCGTTCCAACTGGCGAAGAATGAGCCGTGCCTACTGGCCGCGAAAGCCGCCGTAAAAGCCGAAGAGCTTGAAGCCGATCTGGCGATTGCCAACGGCGGGCTTGACGCCAACTGGTTGTCAGCCCGTGGGATTCCCACGGTGTCGCTGGGCTGCGGGCAAAACGACATTCACACGATTGACGAATGGGTGAACCTCGACGAATACGCACTCGCCTGCCGCGTAGCGTTGCGCCTGGCAACGACAACGTAAGAGGACTTTTTCGATGGAACCAACCGACGAACTCTGCTTGTGTTTCCACGTCACACGACGCAAGGTCGAGAACTACATACGCATCGAGAAACCGCGCCGCGTTGGGCAGTTGGCCGATTGCTACGGTGCAGGCACCGGTTGCGGTTGGTGCCGACCGTATTTAGAACACCTATTCAAAGCCACCCAAGAGGGCGATGCTGAGCAGGCTGCGTTGCCAACCCCTGAGAAGTACGCAGCGGATCGCAGTGGTTACGTCCGCGACGGAGGAGGCACTCCGCCACCTGGGGCAACGCCTACGAAGTAGCTCATCGATTGCTACTTACTATTTCTGCTGAGCTTCCGCCGTCCCGCCAGCCAGAAACTTAACATGAGAGCGCAGGTCAGCGACGCCGGTTCGGGGATGGGGCTCGATGCTATGGCTCCCACGGCATCAATATCCGCACCAATCGTGGCGCCTGTGGTGCCGTCCTTGTTGGGATCGTCCACCAACTGAACCGCATCGAAGACCAACTGGCCCGGACTGAATCCAGAAAAGATCGCATCAATGTCGATTGATGAAGTAGCTCCGTTGACACTACCAAGGTCAAGAAAGCCATCTGAATTGGCATCGACAGCTGAAACCAATAGGGCCAAAGTTGCTGCGTTGGGACGCACCGCAACGAAGGTATCTTCCACCGCTGATCCGATTTCGAAGATATGCAAATCGAAGTCCGTGTCGCCGCTATTCGTGAGCACGTTATCAGTGAAGGCCAACTCGATCAATCCACCGCTTCCAAGGGAGACGGCACCCGTGTCGCTATTCCCAGAAGCTGGTGAGAAATCGGGCGGTCCCAGTGCATCAGCAGGGTTGAGAAACGATGGAGCAGTTGGGACGTTGCCGCCGCTGAAGGCCGGATCGTACTGGATGACGCTATCGGCAAAACTACTGGCTCCACCAGGAAATTCGATGCCGCCAAATTCTTCAGCGTGGCTGCGAACTGCGTTGCAGTGAAGCAAAGCAAGCGAAAGCAAAGCAAGCCTGCTAGGTAGGCTGAAGGTCATGAGACGCTCCTTGAAGATATTGCTGGGGGGACTGTTCAACACAAAACAACTGCCCGTAAGCATAACGTAGCTGACTGACGCGTTCAAGAAAACGAAACGCTGCTAAAAAGAAAACGCCAGGTTCCACTGCCGAAATTTTGGGTGCCACTTGCTGGGTGGACCGGACACCCCAGGAGTTCGCAGCTTCCATTCTTCCCCTAGCGGGAAGAATGGAAGCTGAATCCTCTCACTCCAACTGGACTCAAGTTGGGGTGAAGGTCACTACTTCCACGAGGAGAGGCCTTGCGGTGGTGACTATGTGTGGCCACCGGATACAGAGGCCCCAAAAACGGAGCTGCAGACCGATTACTCTAAGACCACCGTTTCATGGACGATAAGGTGAGGGAATCAGGCGACAAGGTCGTGCTGACGTAATAGTTTCTACAAAAAGTAGTGGACGACTCCTGAAGTGAACTATGGCAATTTCATGCAGATTTGATAACTTGAGTCCGTCGAGGAAGTGGCAAAGGCCAAAGCCACAGGACAGTCGCACTCAAGCCGGCGATTAACTTCTTTTACAGGACGGCATGTCTGAGATAGCGGTGCGCCAAGCCCAGCCAGGAACCAACCACCAACCTATGAACTTGAGGAATCCGCACGGCACCAAGTCATTTAGTCCATTGCGAGTAGCCTGGCAAACAGGAAGGCAAGCCTATATTCAAAACCAACTGCCGATTCTTATTCTGTGGTTGTTCACAATAGCACTGGTTTTAGGCTATTTTTTCCTTCCATCGGTCCAGCTGGGGCTCGAATATGTCGGCAGGCTCAAGTCAGATTGGGGATGGAAGTTTAGTGCTGTTTCCACAGCTTTGTTTGGCGGGACCATTCCTGTCTTAGCTCCATGGATTACGGGTTGGCTGCAAAGACTCCACCTACGTCCATGCCTCCCAAAATTGTCTTACGTGGTCTCAAGCACACTTTTCTGGGCATTCAAAGGTGTCGAGATTGATTTCTTATATCGCCTTCAAGCGGCTCTGCTTGGAACCGAGCTGAACTGTCGAACAGTCATTGTCAAGACTGCGATTGATCAGCTGCTTTATGTGCCGGCCTTCGGACTTTTAAATGTGGTGCTATTCTACTTATGGCGAGATGCTGATTATTCGTTTGATAAGCTACAGAAATTGCTAGGACCGAAATGGTATAGGACCCGAATCCTGCCGGTGCTGATTTCAAATTGGGCCATTTGGATTCCCGCTGTTGCGTTAATATACTGTTTGCCGACTTCGCTCCAACTTCCCATTCAGAATCTCGTTCTGTGTTTTTGGGCAACCATTTTAGTTTTCTTTACAAGCAAAGTGAGCGAACAATAATTCTCTTGGCAGACCTTGCTGCGGGAGATCATTGAGAAGGTACACGACCTGTTCAATCGCATCTAATCACGCTGCGATTCCGGTGAGAATTGCTTGAATTGTGTCGTTATTCCACCCGGCTCGGAGTCGTTTGCCGCGGAGGGGCTCCTTGAGCGTGGTGTCTTGTTTGAGGATTGATAACGCCAAGCGGCGGAAGCCGGCCGCGATTTCTTGACCGTTTCCTTTCCGAATCCGGCTCTGATCTTCTGAAAAAGTTACATCCAATGACCAGTGCAAGGAATTCTCCACGCCCCAGTGACCACACACATGCTTCGCTAAAGCTCTCACCTTGGGTGGCAAGCTACTGAGGAAGAACGACGTTTCCTCGCTCAGCTTGTCACCCACCTGACGATACCGAAAAACCATGCCGATCGAGCGGACGTCACGCCACTTTTCCAACAATCCTTGCGGCGCAGCAGCCCCATAGTACTCACGACGTTCTCCGCGTCCGTGCTGCTGCTCTACCGTCGCGTGGCGACGCACGCCTTGGTAATCCCGATCGCCGTAGTCGATGAACAACTCTTGTAACTGATCGTGCAGGCAGCAGGGCAGGGGCAGCGGGCGGCGGATCATATCCTCGGCCTGACTTTCGATAACCCGCTGCCAATTCAAATTGGGTAAACAACCTCTGGCGTTGTTTCCCCGAAACTGTGTTCAGCGTATCAGTCTGTGGCAGGTTTGGATGTTGCTACAAGATTCCTCGGTGTGACAGACCGGATGCGCTTGGGCACAGTACAACAATGTGGATAGGAGGGCCTGAATGCAGCGAATTCATACCCTTTTCCGAAGAGAAGAATTGAATGAGGCTGTAAGTGTGTCGTTCGAGAAGATACTCAACCTGTGAGCTCAATGTCGATTTGATTGAAGATTGGCGTGTACAAATCAACCTCTTCGGCGTCGGTTTCGATTGTAACAACAAGTGAATAATGTGTTTTCATGTCATGGCGTCTGAGATGCGGGCGATTTTTCCACCAGCCGGTTACGGGAAACACGGCAATAACGCCTGAAGTAGCCAAGTCTGCAGCTGTGCCGCTCCAAACATCAGAGTGAAGAGACCCCTTGCAGCGTAGGTTTTTGCCAAGTTTCCAATTTCGATCATCTGTGCTTGAAGTAACTTGCTCTTCTTCGTCACGAGCTGCTGCGCTGATTCTTTTGCGAAACTCTTCATCTGTGTCAGTCGGTCGCTTCACGTCAAATCTAAGGCCATGCGACTGGTAGCGATGCTTTTTCGTCCAACCTCTTCGGCCTGGACTCGGCTCAATGTAGTATGAAAGCGTAACCTGCATACGAACTTCTACGTCTAGCAAGTCTCGGAGTACGTCGACGGGCCAAGGCAATTTATGTAAGTGCATATCTTTGGTCTTAACTTTCGCCGCGGTCTTCTCGAAAGGCTGCATTGATTCTTCCACTACGAGCGTGGTGGTGTTGAGTGCGCTCCAGCATGCTTTCGCGAAATTCGGCTCGCCATAGCCGAAGCAGCGGAGCAGCATCTCCTTGCTACAACCATCCATCTGCTCAAGCATGGGCTCGGACCAACGAGCTGAATGGACCATCAATGCACGGATTGTCTCAGGCCTTAACGCTGGGTACTCTGCCCAGAGGCGTGCTGCGAATCGTGAGGCGAGTGCGGCTGCTGCACTCGTATCCCCAGTGGTAGTGAGTAGACCGCCAGTTGGGCTGACTCGAGTGGTCAGAAGCGATAGATCGTCGATGTAATCTGCTCGTTTAGTAGCGGGGTTGAGAGCAACATTGCCTCCATTCATTACAATGTCAGGCTTTAGTGGCCAGCTCTTGCTGGTCCAGATGCATGAAGTGCGGCTAGCAGGGTTAAGTTGGTCGCCGACAGTCGCTACCGCTTCCCATCCAGCGTATTGGGTTTGACCAATAGAGGCGTGTTTAGAAATAGCTCCGACTGCCAAGGCGTTCCAAGAGTGTGCCGGATCTTCTACTCCCTCCAAATAATTTCGCTTGGGGTATTCATGACGTAACTCAAGCGGCAGATTGCCTGCCGACACAATCATTAGCTGAGGCGGCGAGGCATCATCGGCTCCGAAGCACATCTGATCGACAGCGGCCGACCAGGAAGAAGGGGCTCCGTTATCTCTCCCCTCAACGGTTACCGTTAAGCAGAAAACCCGTTGTAGGCAATTGGGAGCTGCGATCTCTATGCGGGCCGCCGCCTGGATAGTCATCTCTCCCCACAATTCGGGCTCTGTAGGGAGGTCAGGTCGAAATATTTTCACCGATTCGAGGCGATGGCTAAGAACGACAGGGTCGCTGCTGTTGAGCACTTCAGTTAAGCAGCCGTATAGTGCCAGCCCCGCCATTGCAGTGCCATGCCCATGACTGTCTGCGGAAGACCAGTTGGGGTCTATCGTTTGCACATGCTCTTCGCTAATTGCCATTTCCAATAAAGGATGACTACGATTAACTCCCGTATCGAGATGGCAGACCGCTGTAGCTTGTATCGAAGGAGGGACAACTCGGCTACGAAGTTCGTCGACGAATTCGGCCTGCGCGTCTGATGTTAATGCAAGTATTTCGCCGGGCAATAATTTGGCTAGTCGCAACTCAGCCAGGAAATCAAAGACACCTTCAATCGCAAGCAACTGCTCAATCGAGGCGTGTCCCAACACCACTCGACGTTCGGGGAAATGCAACTGGCGATCAGGAACCTGAACCCCAGCGGCTGTAGACCGTTGGCGGAAATCTTTTACGACGTCATAAACGTCGTCCTGGAACGCAATAGAATATGCTTTTGGCACAGCGGTATCGCGGAGCCAGATTTCCCACCACCGTTTCACCTTATCGCCATCGGGAAACAAACCCGCGTCTGACCAAAGCGACCCTAAAGTGGCTCGCTTGATCGCGGTGATGCTATCCACTAACGCTTGATTCAATGGCTTGGGATTCGCGCCTTCTGTGTCTTCTTTAGCGTATTGTTCTAGCCGTTTAATGAAATAGCTGGCCTTGCCAGTAGGCACGTAGACTGCTGCGTGCATGACGCCATTCTCGTCAACCCTCGCATTCAGAAGTTCTATGCCACTTGGCCGGAAGTCGAGACTCTCAAGTTTCAGCTTGAATTCCGGGGCACTTTGAAAAGTAAGTACCGCACCCTGACATGCATCCTGCCCTACAGGAACCGATTCTTCATCAAACGCAGTTAGCAATTGAGAGACTAACGAGGCTGCGTGAGGTATCCGGTCACGCGGTGGAGCTGAGAATTCACCACCACCAACTTTGTGCGGATACTGATAAGATTCAGTAGATTTCGTGCTTTTAGGAAATAGGTGTCGCAAGGGATCCATTCGGCGCATCACCTAACGTAATAAGATTTTTAGCTAGTAGGAGCCTGTGCTCGCTGTCGCTCTTCTAGCAAAGCTACTAGACGGCTGGTGTTGACGGTTGCGACATCTTCGATAACACAAACTTTGGCCGCATCATCACAAGCGCGGCTTACCTCCGCATGGCTCAAGCCATCAGCAGCGGCCAACACTTTTGTCCACCCAAGCCGCTTGCTCAAGAACGTTCGCAAGCGATTCCTTACCAACTGCTGCACTTCTTCAGCATGAGGATGTGAGTAATGTATTACGTCATCGAAACGACGAAAAAGTGCGGAGTCGAGCATGCCGACGTGGTTCGTAGCAGCAAGGACTAGGCTGTCAGAATCGTCTTGTTCCAAGAACTGCAGAAATGAATTTAATATCCTTCTTGCTTCACCAACATCGTTTTGCGATCCTCGGTTCGCACCAATTGCATCGAACTCGTCGAAGAAATATATGCCCTTCGTCTCCGTCATTGCCTGGAAAACCAAATGAAGTTTGCTAGCGGCTTCGCCCATGAACTTGGTGATCAAGCCGTGTAGCTGTACGGAGAATAAAGGGAGCTGCAACTCGCCAGCCAACGCGGAGGCGGTCATTGTCTTGCCACAGCCTGGTGGTCCAACAAGCAGTAGTTTGCGGCGAGCTGAGAGACCATGGCCTCGAAGCTTATCTTGGTGGCGATACTCATGCACAACCTTCAGCAGCGGCTCGCACGTAGAGTCAGCAAGTACCATCTCGGACAGTCGTAGCTTGGGATAGCTTACTGCAAGCAACCCGGCAAGCTCTCCTGACGGTCGCGCCATGGGAACCGCTCGATTGGTACGGCCTTCACTTTGCTGTCGCTTGATATCGTCGACGAGGTTCCGTAATTCCTGCGCTAACTTAGTATCTCCCTTTCGAGCTGAGTGCGCAGCAATCTGAAGAGCCACTGAGACGAAGTGCTCGTCGTCACCAGAGGAATAGCTCTTGAGCAGAGATTTGACTTGTTGTGCGGTCGCCATCGGTCTGCAAATGTCATCGGCTCAGTGATCACTCTCACTACATGCATATCTTAACGAGATTCAGCGTTCACGTCACTTATCTGCTGATTAAGCTGCAAGCTGGGTGGTTCCGTGGTCCTGTTGGCCTGCCAGCACCTCTTTGAACGTAAGAATCGGCTACGGTGACGCCCACCCCACGCAGTTGCGCGGGTAATACTTGGTGCATTCGGTGGGCCTGGACCGGAGGCCTTCCGGCCGCTTCAATCCTGCCCAGATCGTAAACGCCTGACGCAAAAGTGATAATTAAAGATTACGGAAAATTAGGCTCGACGAGGAGATGATCCCAGCAGCGACCCGTCCGGCGACTTTTCAATGTCTACGGCTCTGGGAGACCCGGCCTCTCGTACCGTGGCCACATGACCGGCTCGTACTCAACCCGGTTCGCCCGGTGGACGTCGATGCACTGCTCGATCAAGCGGCGACGCTCGGTCCTGGGAAGGCTCCGGAAGGTTTGGCGCCCGTCTTTCAGCTTGGAGACGACGTGCCGGATCACGTCCCGGTTCCTGCTCGCCCATGGCAGTCACGGTCGATGATTTGCCGGACGATCGGGTGAGCGTCGTGCTTCTTGGCTTGGAGTTGGTCGTAGTCATCGGTCGGCATCTTCCGATCACCCTGCCACACTTTGCCGGCGATGCCAAGTGTTATCAACGCCGCTTGCAAGCCAGGCAAACTAGGCTGGTCAGTATTCCTAACAGCAGCGTCCCCGGCTCAGGGACCCCCGTCGAAGTGGCCGTAAGCACCACGTCGTTGCCGTCGCCGCCAGCGTAGCTGATCCTTAAATCCGTCTGGCCGAATGTGCCAGCCACGGCTCCCTCATCCATACCGAGAAACTGCCCGCTCAACGCCCCGCCCACATCAAGGATCTCGAACTGCTGGCCGACCAGCGGGGTGAAACCCGAGAGCAGGCTCACATCGAGCATGCCGTCAAGCGTTGCGTCGCCCTGCACGAGCAGCGCATCGAAATCGCCGGGCTCGATCCCCGCCAGTTCGATGGCGAGTGTGTTGGTGTCGCCCAGGGCGATGCTCCCCTCGACAGGCACCGCGGCCGGGCTGGCTCCGGGGGCGAAGCTGCCGTTGAAGATCGCCGTGCCCGAGCCGAAGAACGCGCCCGGGCCCGAGATGTCGCCGTTGAACACGACGTCGCCGACGATGTTCGTGGCCGAGCCCGCCTTGTTGGTGATGTTGCCATTGATCGTGGTGTCGAGGAAGACCGCCTCGCCCGAGTGGTCGAGCCCGAAGCCCAGGTCGTGCTCGCCGCCGGAGACGACCAGCCGACCGCCAGCGTCGATGATCGCTAGGTTGGTGTCGAGTGTCCCGCCGACCGCGCGGAACTCGCCCCCATCTGCGATCACCAGCAGCGTGTCGACCCGGAAGGCGCCGCCCAGCAGGTTGGCGGCCGATGTCGGCGGGTTCGCCGGATCGAGTACCACGCCTTCGATCAGACTGAGCGTGTCCACGGTCAGGTCGGCCGCCACGTTCAACTTGCCCCCGTCGCGGACGACCACCCGGTCGGTCGGAAGCGCCGGGCTGCCGGCCGAGTAGGTGAACGTGTCAACACCGTCGGAGGGACGGACCACGCTGCTGCTCGTCGCGGGGTCATCCGTCGTCACCTGGTTGGTACCGGCCACCATGACCCAGGTGAGCGCCCCGGTCGGGCTTGCGCTCAGGGGCACCGTAAACACGCGGTCGTGCGTCCCTGTCTCAAATAGAACGGTTTGTCCGGGTAAGCCGATGAAGCCCGGGAGAAAATAGTTATACAGCCCCTGGTCGAGCCAGTTGATTTGAACAATCAAACCATTGTTGACATACCCAAAAACGCCTTCCGCCTCACCGCGGATCAGGTTGTTCTCCGTCACGACGGACGGGACGATGTCTTCCGGTGCCGCGTGAGCCCGTTGAGCCAAGGCCCCGAACGCCATCACCGCCGCCGCGGCGATCAGGGCCGCCGGGCAGAGGGCGATGCAGGCCAGGCACCTGCCACCTGCACCGCGTGCCAGGCGTCGGATGCAGCCATAGCACTGAAGGTAAATTCCCGCGGTCAACGTATTCGCTGTCTGATTATTCATTTTCTGGTCTCCAGGTTGAGTGGGTGCCATAAGATAGTCATCGAATAGGTAGTGGTAGAAGTCGACCTCGCCACCAAGAGCCGTTAGCTTGCCCTCCAGTGAAAAGTAGTCTCCTTGACCTGCAACGGGGTCATGAGCAGGAATACAGTGTAACGCGTTACGGCTAGTGAGAGCAGTAAGAAAGGGCACGCGACGTGACGCGGTACGCATCTAAACGGTGGTTCGCGTGCCCCGATTTTAAAACCTAGTGATGACGCATAGCAATCGTTTTCGTGACAAAAATAGCAAAATCATCCATGAATTGGTGACTTTCTCGACGCTGGTATCATCCGCGTACAGAACGCAGACTGAATAGCTCTACGAGTATGTCTATACTAGTAGAAGGCTCGATCCGGCGACTGGCTTGCAGCTGAATCGGAACCGGTTCTATGACCGTGCTGCATGTGCAGCTGCTGGAATGGCTGCATCAATAGCAAGAGAACGGAACGCTGCAAAAAAAACACCACTCCAGCAAGCCGGAGTGGCGTTGTCGTGTCAAACAAAGGTTGAACTTGCGACTACCACTCAGCACGCACGAGGTAGTCTTGCTTAGTGCCACCACCATTGGCCAGCTCGCCAAAGTTGTAGTCGTAGGCATCCGCTCCGGGCACCAGTTCAACACCACCGAAACCGCTGGAAACTACTTCTCCTTCAGCATCGAACTGATCGAGGGCGGCAAGTCCCTGTGCAGAGCTTCCGCTGGGATCATCGTTGTTACCGACGGTTTCCTGACCATCGCGATAGCGAGTCGGCTGCTGTTCAGTAATGTTGTACTGACCAGGTTGCAGGTTGCTGAACATGTACATGCCGCCGGCATCGGTGACGGTTGTCAGACTCACCGAATTCCCTTGGAAGTCGCGGCCGCTGAGGTTCACGATAACATCGGGAATGGGTCGTTCGTTCGACTCGAAGATACCGTTGTCGTTGCGATCGACGTACACCTTACCGCTGATGCTCACCGGATCGGCAACCACCAGGGTTTCTTCTGTGTCCACGTTATTTGCGTAAGTGGTCTCTTCCTCGTTGGCAGACACCTCAGCACTGTTGAGTAGTGTGCCCACGAACGACTGATCGACCACGACTTGAATATCCACCGAGCGCGACTCGCCGCTAGCTAGGTCGCCGACGTTGAACGTCACTTCCCGGCCGTTGATTGAGTTGGGAGTTGCGGAGCCTTGGAATTCAACGCCCGTTGCGGGGAGCGTGTCGACAATGGTTACGCCTGTGGCATCCGAAGGACCATTGTTGCGAATCTCCAGCGTGTAGCTGAAGCCTTCGCCAGGGCTGACGGGGTCGTCGCTGTCGGTTTTTACGATCTGCAGGTCGATGACCGGAATCACGACGGTTGGTTCATCGTCTTCGTTGTTGTCGTAGTTGGTCTCCGTCTCGTTGCCGGACACTTCAGCAACGTTCAGCAGGGTGCCTACAAAGTCGGAATCGACGCGAACGCTGATGTTAATTGTGCGTGAGGCACCCGACGCGAGATTACCAATGTCGAATCGCAATACGCCGTTGGAATTGCTGACTGGTGTTTGTGATGCATCAACGAATTGCACATCATCAGGCAGTGTATCGGTCACCTGAACGCCCGTGGCGTCCGACGGGCCGTTGTTGGTTGCCTTGATGATGTAATCGAAAACCTGCCCTGGCTTGACCGGATCGTCGCTGTCGGTCTTGTCAATCGTGAGATCGATCAGAGGATCTACCGAGTTAGTGACCTTGTCAGTATTGTTACCGAGGTAGACCTCGTTGGGGGCGATGACCGTCGCCGTGTTCATGATCGAACCGGTCGCATCGGCAGCTACGTCCACAATCACCGTAATCGTGACCGTTGCACCTGGAGCGATGTTACCAAGATTGGAGGTAACATTCCCATTGGAATGATTGACCGTGGCGCCGTTGGAACTAGTTGCCGACACGAACTGTGTGTTCGACGCGAGAGTGTCTTCCAGGCGGGCGTAGAAAGCCGTCGAAGGGCCATTGTTGAAGATGTCGATTGTATAGACCAGACGATCCTCAGGATTGACTTGGTTACCGTCGCCTGCGTTTACTTCCTTGTCGAGTTCCAAGTCAAAGCCGTAGAACCCGAAGTCTAGCGTGAGGTTGGTATTCGGGTCGTTATCGCCATCATTGGTAGGCTCTAGGCCGCCTGTGAGCGTGACCGACTTGCTCAGCACGCCCAAGCCAGCGACCCCCGTGCCGTTGTCGTCGCCGTTGACGTCGTTATCCGGATCGGCCGCCGGGTCGTTGCCCGTGCTGCTTACCAGACCGACTAGTGGAGAACCGTCACCGAAGTTTTGCTCCGCAACTTGAACGATGTACTTGCCTGGGAACAAATCAGCAAACTGGTAATGCCCGTTGGAGTCGGTGACGTCCATACTGTGGAAGCTATCTACCGCGGCGTTGTACTCGTTGTTGCCGTCGACATCTTCGTACAGATTGAGCTTCACGTCGGCGATGCCTTGCTCGCCCGGATCGAAGATGCCGTTGTTGTTCACATCAGCCCACACGTGATCGCCCAGGCTCAGTTTAGGCTCGACGACGAAATCCAACTCTTTCGTGGTGCGGCCCACGAGCCCGATCAACGAAACTTGTCCATCTACGGCCGTAACGCCTTCGAAGGTGAGCTCTACAGCGCCCACATTCGTGAAGTCGGC
Source organism: Adhaeretor mobilis (assembly GCF_007741515.1). GTDB lineage: Bacteria > Planctomycetota > Planctomycetia > Pirellulales > Lacipirellulaceae > Adhaeretor > Adhaeretor mobilis. The sequence goes on along the minus strand of NZ_CP036263.1, from coordinate 506,679 downwards.
ACCGTTGCCGGCACTGGAGTTGGGTGTATCTTCAAAGCCGAAGATCAGGTATTTCGTCGCTTGGCCACCGTCTGTTTCGGGCACGACGGTGGTGTACTCACTCCAGTTGTTCGCGTCCGTGTAGATTTTCATCTTCACAATGGAATTGGGATGATCCGCACCGACGGTCAGCGCCAGGCCAGTCATGCGACTGCCGTCTCCCTCGGTGAGATCAACACCACCCAAACCTGTGGCATTCACGCCGGAAGCGCTGTTGTCGAACCCATCCCAGACGATCTTCGCATCGCCAGTAACGTTGGTATCGCTCGCTAAACGAATCAAACCATCACCAGAGGTAAGCGAAACTGCTGAGAAGCGGTCGTCGCCCTGAGTAAGCGTTACAAACAGATCGCGCTCGCCACCGAGTACGGAACTATCGGCCATGCGCGACGGATCGCTCGACGGTAGGGGCGGGGAGGCAGATACGCGTTGCTCCGACTCAAAGTTATCGATAGCCGGGCCTTCAGCGAACTCGGCTTCTTGATCGGTGATCAGCACTTCGCGAACGTCGTCGCCAGCCTGAAAGTGCAATCCCTCGGGCGGCGTGATCTGCACGAAGTAGCGGCCTGCCCCGACGCCTTCAAAACGGTACTCACCGTTGGAATCAGTTTGAGCACCGGATTGAACAAGCAAATCGTCGCCACTGCCTGCCCCATCGAAGACTCCGTTGCCACCATCCTTGTAAAGCGCAGCCGCGGCATTGACGACCGGCAAGTCGTTGCTCGCATCATTGTCGCCCTGCAAATTCGCGTAGAGCGTGCCGACGATGTCCGCCATATCCGCTGCCAGCAACTGACGCGACTCCAATGTTTCAAACCCCAGCTTGGCTGCTGATGGTTGCGCAACCGACTTGCGGCTGCGGAAAAATGGGGGAAAGAACGGTTTTGAATTCGATGCTTCGGGCGCCATGAACGCACCTCGCAGACAGGATGAATCGGTTGGGACAGAATTAGCCGTAGCCTTGGTATCGGCAGAAACCCAGATCCGTGTCCGGTCCGATTCGACCTGACAAATTCGATTTGTACAGAAATAACGATCAGCACAGGGCCGACTTAGCGCGAAGCAAAGAACTGCTAGCACGCGCACAAGTTAACATTGCGGCGAGGATCGCTGTGAATGAGCACCAAGAAGTTAGCCCGCATCGTTCCGATGGCGCGTGTAGCTTCTAACGGCATCAGGACGATGTGGGCTCACGCACCTGAGAGAGAAGTCGGCTTCTGAGATTCTACCAGCGGTATTCCGCACCAAAGTCGAGACCTTGTGCCCAGAGGCCCGTTTCGATGAAACGAAAAGCGGGTGAGAACCCTTCGTCGGCACCGTCAAAAATGGGAACTTGGTTGGGGTCAACTAGCAGATCAACCTGATCGCCAGGCCTCACGACATTACTCCAGTAGAGAAAGGTGTACCCGGCAGAGATGCGGAGGCGATCGGTCAACATATAGCCCAGCTTTGCTCCCAGTTCAGGCATGATGCTAAATTGATCGCGCTCGTAAACGCCGATGTTGCTAGGTAGTGCCAACAAGCCGCCTGGGCTGGGTTCTGTCCCAATTACTTCACGATTGACATGCGTGCTGCCATTGATACGCACGCGTTGCCGTGTACTGCCGATAGCGATTTTCGAGAGCAAGTCCAGCGACCAGCGCTGCTGTTCCCATTGCCAGCGAAAGCCAACCTCGCCACCGGTGAATTGGTTGTCGGTATCGAAAATGTCATTAACTAAGAATGTGTCGCCGTTGGTAACACGTTCCTGCAGATCCTCGGTTACCCTCAGTTGTTCGTCGAATTCAGCCCAGCGCAATCCCCACAGAAAGTCCGTTCGTCGGACTCCGGGCAATAGGCCTGCGGCTCCAGCTATCCCGCTACCGCAACTATCGCACCCACCTACGGAATCGCCGCATCCGACATCGCAGCTCTCGCGGCAGCAAAGACCGTTCATGAAGCGAACCCCCGCGGTGCTGAAATCACTGCGCGAGCGCACCGTGACATTGCCATCAAGGTCCTCGGTGTCAACTTCTTCAACAGCGCGTCCAACAGGCAGTACTCCGGCTAAGGGAGCAACCGCGATAAAAGGACGGCCGATGCGAGTATCCGGGACTAAACCATCAAGCGAACCGGCAGAGAAAGTTTCCGTGATCTCACCTAAGTCGAGATAGTCGCCCTCGATGCCCCAATTGCCGTAATCGTCGAACCAGTAGCCGAGGGTCGCACGAAATCCGTCACGACCATCTTCGAGGATACGATCGCCCCCATAGATGACGGAAACACCTGGCTGGAGGAATTCGACGTCCGGGTCTGAAACCGTGTCGGGCATTGTGTCTTGAACAACCAAGGGAGGGGTGTTCATTCCTTCGAGCCACCATTGGCTGTACTCGCCACGAGCATAAAAGATCGGTCGCGAGCCAAACCCACAGCCGGGCTTCGTACAAATCATATCGCCGCAACCGGTGCAGCCTCCCGTGCCGCTACCGAAGTCGAGGCCATTGTCGAGATAGAGAGGGTCCATCTCAGGAGCCATGGACTCCTGATACTGGGCAAGTTGAATGGCTGAATCAATTTCATCCGCTCCGCCACTATTGAGACCCACCCTTGGAAGGTCCAACTGGCTCGCTAGAAGTGTGCTGCCGGTGTCGCGACGTACTGTGACGGTTTCGCCCAGGTACGCATCGAGATCGATCTCTGCTGAGGGTTCGACAAATCGCTTTGCTTTGCCGTAGCGATCAAGCAGGATGTAGGGCGGGCTGCCATCTTCGGTATTCGGATTGCTTATCAGTCGCCCGCGCCAGGAGGCGGTTCGCTGGGCGACGCTTGGTTTGCCATTGAGCAACTTGGCCTGGTTTTGATTCGGCAAGATCGGATCGCTCGGAGCTTCCGAGGCGAACAGGGAGTCAATGAATTCACCGGCCGCGCGGTCGCTTTCTGCTGCGCGATTGCTGAGACGGCTAGCTCGCAGACGGTTGAGCCGCCGCTCAGAAGTAGACTGTTGAGCGAAGACCTCGCTACCAAGCATTCCTGCTAGTGCGAGTGTAAGCAGAACAAACGTCCAGCGACTTGCATGGTTTCTCATAGATCATTCATCCGTTTTCAGGGAATCTGCCAACGCCCGCAAAGAATTGTTTTTGCAGGCCGCAGGTTTCTTTCCTCTAGCAATCGCGCATTATTTGCGCGACAAACACGTTTAACGGCGAGACTTCTAGCAAAAGGGCTTGGGGTGCCACAAGGGCAACTTTTTTGATCCCGTACCGCCGGTCTGGCGATTCATGCGTTGCTATCACTAACGAAGCAGTCGATACTGAGGCAAGCCAACAACTGACCAACACGATCGAATGCCCTAGTCTCAATAGCCCTTATTCTTGATTGCCCCAGCCATGTGGCCCGAATCTGACAAAACACAAAAACTGCTTGCCGAGGCTCGCGAGGGTGATTCGGAAGCTGTCAACCAACTATTAGAGCGGCATCGCGACGCGGTCCGGCGGATGATCGATCTGCGCATGGATCAAGTGATCAAGCGGCGAGTCGATGCTAGCGACATCGTGCAGGAAGTGATGATCGACGCGAATCGTCGATTGCAAAAATATCTAGAAAACCCCGTCATGCCGTTCCACTTGTGGTTACGTCAAATGGCCAAAGATCGACTCATCGACGCGCATCGACGCCACCGTCAAACGGCCCGCCGCAGCATGGATCGCGAGCAGCCTTTGGTGGCAGCGGCGGGGAATGAATCGTCGGTCGATTTGCTAGGGCAACTGAGCGATCAAGAACTCACCCCAGCGTCGGCAGCGACTTGGAACGAACTGCAAGCTCGGTTCGAGGCGGCATGCAATCAGCTTGACGAGATGGACCAGGAAATCGTCTTTATGCGACACTTCGAGCACATGTCCAACAGCGACGCCGCTGCGACTCTAGAGCTTTCCGCACAGGCAACTAGCATGCGATACTTACGGGCGATGCGGCGATTGCGAAAACTCATGGAAGGCGACGATCCAGACCGCGACCCAGACCACGATGCCAACGAAGCATCCGATAGCTGAAAGCCGCCCCCTGAAATGCAATCCACTAATGAGCGAGACGAGCGGCTAGCGAAAATCCTGCAAGAGGTAACCGATGCCTCACCGCAAAAACGTCCGCAGCTTGACGAGCTTGTTGCCCAGCACCCTGACCTAGCTGATCCGCTACGCGAGTTGTGGGGTGCCATCATGGTCGTTGATGCGGTTGCTCAGCATAGCGATCGGCAGTTGCCGAACACAATCACGATGCCTACCTCGGGCGACGGCGCCCATGCTGGGGCTAGCCATCCGCCGCGACGTTTGGGTGACTTCGAACTCCTTGAGGAAATTGGCCGGGGAGGCATGGGTATCGTTTACCGTGCCCACCAAGTTAGCCTTGATCGCGAAGTAGCCGTGAAGGTCATGCTCGGCGGGTCGGCTGCGTCGAATGAAGATCAAGCACGCTTTCGCGCCGAAGCGGAAGCAGCCGCCCACTTAGATCATCCTCAAATCGTTCCCATCTATGAAACGGGAATCGAAACAGGTTGGCGTTACTTCGGTATGAAACTGATTGAGGGAGACACGCTAGCGAACCGCATTAGTTCAGGTCCGCTGCCGCAGCGTGAAGCGGCGAACCTCATCCGCCAAGTTGCCACTGCAACACACTATGCACATTCGCGCGGAGTGGTGCATCGCGATCTAAAACCGGCGAACATTCTACTGGACCGTGAGGAACAGCCGAGTATCACCGACTTTGGACTCGCCAAGCAGGAAACCGCCGACAGTACACTCACCACAACGGGCGCAATCCTCGGAACACCTTCGTACATGGCGCCGGAGCAAGCAGGCGGCGGTCGAGGGAACATAGGCCCCGCATGCGACATCTTTAGTTTAGGAGCCATTCTTTACGCCTCGCTAACCGGTCGACCGCCTTTTCAAGGCTCCACTCCGGTCGATACCGTGCTCATGGTCCTAGAACAAGATCCCCTCCCACCCAGACTGCTGAATAAAACGGTTGATCGAGATTTAGAGATGATCGTTTTACGCTGTTTGCAGAAACCTCCAGAACTGCGCTATGCCACTGCTGAGGAATTGGCAGCCGACCTCTCCGCTTATCTGGCAGGAGAGCCAATTACGGCCAGAAGTGGTCGCATTACGCACGTGGTCGCGAGGCTTTTCGGCGAGACGCACCATGCCACAGTGCTTGAGAATTGGGGGCTCCTCTGGATGTGGCACGCAGCGGTACTACTGGTTCTGTGCGTGGTTACAAACTGGTTTCACTTGCAGCGCGAAGTTTGGCCCAGCATGCAGACAGCATGGCCTTACGTTGTGCTGTGGGGAGGCGGCTTGGCCGTATGGGCACCTATTTTTTGGGCGGTTCGACGGAGAGCCGGACCAGTGACAGCCGTAGAGCGGCAGATCGCTCATGCGTGGGGCGGCAGCATCGTTGCCGTCATGCTGCTGTTCGTCGTCGAGTCTTTACTCGATCTGCCAGTGTTGACACTCTCCCCAATTCTGGGGCTGATCAGCGGCATGGTGTTCGTCGTGAAGGCCGGCATTCTTGCAGGCAGCTTTTATGTGTATGCGGCAGCGCTATTCCTATGTGCCATCATCATGGCATTCCTGCAGCACGCCGGCTGGCCGTACGGTCCCACGCTATTCGGCTTAGTCGCAGCGGCTGCATTTCTGGTACCTGGCTGGAAGTACTTCCGCCAAAGCCGCCAAAATTGAGATTGGCAGCATGGCTTCCAAAGAGGCCAACCTCAAGTGTATTCTTAGCGCCCCTGAAAGTACCCTCCGTAATTGAGAAACCGACCGGAGAGATTCTGATAGGAGCCGGTGTAATTCTGATAGGAGGAACCGTGCCCTGTCGGCACCATGTCAGCTGCCCCAGTGATTTGGTAAGGAGCTTGGGCTGCCGCTGACTGAGCTTGCTGAGACTGCTGCGTGGTCCGACGCTGCTGAGCCTGTTGCTGCTGCTGAATCTGCGGACGAACCAGGGAGTGATAGTTAGGTACATCCCCAGTCGGAAATCCACCGATATTCAAATAGGGCGAAAGGTTAGACTGCGGCTGTACATTAGCGAACGGCTTGCTTGTCCTTGCCGAGCTGGAGCTTGGTCCCGAGAAGATACTATTCCCAGAAACACTTCGGAAGCCTCTGGGAGTAGCTCTGTTGACCGCTTGATTCTTGAAGCGGTCAGTGCTGAATTGACTCGCAGAGTTAATGTTATTGAAATAGTCAGAAGTCGGTGAAGAAAAAAGATTTCTCTGCGCGTGAGCTTCACTCGAAAGCACGAGGCCACCTAAGACGGCAACGGCAGAGATAATAGCAGTGCGTGAATGTGTCATGACTACCTCTAAGGCTTGTAGGTTCTCATCTCGCGGATTACTGATGCAAGTGCCTTGTCAGGAGCCGCGTAGTATCAACGGAAATCTCCGAGGATGACTTCATTCTATTCGTTCCCGGCTCGGAATCCAAACAAATTGGTAGCACCAGGGGCTACTTCAACAATGGCCCAGCCCGTACGCCCCACCCGAGCCCGTATATTCGCTATAAGCGATTGAATCCAATTCAACCCAGCGAAGCAGTTGCCGCATCAATCCAGCTCGTATTCTCGAGATACCACTCGACAGTTTGGACAATCCCCTCGTTAAAGGGTACCTCCGGCTGCCACTGAAGCTCGGGTGCAGCCGACTCAACAGCGTAGCGACGGTCGTGCCCGGGACGATCTGCAACCGCTGCGATGAGGCGGGTGGACTCTTTGTTCCCAAGACGCTCATCGAGACAGTCACAGATCGCGTTAACGACCTCGCGATTCGTCAGACACTTTCCGCTGCCAAGCAAGTAACGCTTGCCCGGTATCCCGCGTCGCGCCACAGCACGAATTCCACGGCAGCCGTCCTCAACATTCAACCAATCGCGCTCGTGCAACCCATCTCCATAAAGCATGAGTGGCTCACCCGCTGCAGCAGCGAGAATCATCTTGGGGATCAGCTTCTCCGGAAACTGTCGCGGGCCGTAGTGGTTGGTGGGATTGACGATCAATAGCGGCAGACCATAAGTGTGGGCGAACGACTGCGCGAAATGCTCGGCTGCCGCTTTGGAAGCCGCGTAAGGAGAACTTGGCCTCAAAGGGCTGCTGGTTGTGAAGTGCTCTCCAGGTGCTGCCGATCCAAACACTTCGTCGGTTGAGATGAGCACGAATCGAAACGCCTCTCGCTGCTTCCCAGCAAGCGAGTGCCAGTACTTGGTTGCCGCATCCAAGAGCACGCATGTCCCCAGCACATTCGTTTGCGCAAACAACGGCGGCTCGGAGATCGAGCGATCCACGTGCGATTCTGCTGCAAGGTGGAGAATGGTCGTGGGCCGATGTTCGAGCAAAGTTCCTGCAACCGCTGCCGGCTCAGCGACATCACCATGCACAAAAGTGTACATGGGATGTTCGGCCGCTTCCTCCAGCGACTCTGGCAATCCTGCATAGGTCAACTTGTCGAAATTCACCACGCGCTCACGCTCGTGCTCTAACCATTGGCGCACCAGTGTGCTCCCAATAAAGCCGGCACCACCGGTAATCATCACGCTGGATTGTGAATCTGCCATGCGTCCATCATAGCCGCTCGACAACAGTCACTCATCAGGGAAAACGAGACAGCTTTCGACGCCCCACAGCAAGGCTCATGATTTACGACGACCTCGGAAGAACTCGCTGAGAATCTCCCCGCACGGTTCTGCCAGAACCCCTGCGATGCTTTCCGTTTGGTGGTTGAGCCGCTCGTCTTGCAGCAAATGAAACAGCGAATCGACGGCCCCCGCCTTCGGGTCGGCAGCGCCGTAAACGAGCCGCGACAGGCGCGACTGGACAATCGCCCCCGCGCACATGGGGCACGGTTCGAGCGTCACGTAAAGCGTGCAATCGTTCAACCGCCAACTCCCCAACGCCTCAGCTGCTTGGGTGATGGCAATCATTTCCGCATGGGCTGTTGGATCGCGGAGCGTCTCTCGCTGATTGTGCGCAGCCCCCACAACCTGTCCCTGGTGTACAATCACCGCACCCACAGGCACCTCGCCTTGCACACCGGCCGCAACAGCCTGCTCGTAGGCTTGCTGCATGCGATGCTGGTCAATGCGTTCCTGGACTTCGGGACTTGGGTCTTCGGCGTTGGGCAACAAGGGACTTCTTTCTTGCTTACAGCCCGCAAATTGACTGCTGGTTTGAACACTCGGGGTGCTTTTTACGTAACAAGGGGCGATTACGGACACTTTTCTCGCCGCGACACGACACTCCTCCAGGGCGCGGGTAGAATTAGAGACTATCGAAGGACCGCCCCCCAATGCAACAGTCTACTATTGTGCAACCGTCGACACAGCCTCCCCCGACATTGGCTCCCCCGGCTCACCGTTTCCCATCCCGCTGCATCCGCTCCCACTGCGCGACCACGCCTTCTGCAATTATGGCCCCGTTGGATCGAATTCCTATAGATCGGCTGAAGCGATTGGCCGCCCGCGCGCGGACCCTCGCCATCGTCTATCTGGGCGTGCTGTTTCTGGGCACTCACCTACCGCTCTCGATTAGCCTGCCGCAGACACATCTGGGACCTGTCTCCATCGAAGACAAGATCGTGCATCTGGGGCTCTACGCGCTGCTCACCTTCTTCGTACTCGCCGGCTGGGAACTCACCCTACGGCGCGAACTCCAGCCCAAGCATTACTTTGCCGTCTGGCTCGTGGGCACGGTCTACGGCATGATCGACGAAATCACCCAAATCCCCGTCGGCCGCACCGGCGACATGCACGACTGGCTTGCCGATGTCATAGGCATCGTCGTGGGACTGGTGCTGTTCCAAGTCGTCCGCAAGAAGCTCTATCAGTGGCTTTCAAGAAAAGCGCCTGAGCCGGAACGTGGCCCAGGTTCTTAAAGAGAAAACTCTCGCTTCTATGAGTTGTCTCTTCGCACCTCATGTCTCTAGCACGCCAGTCCCGCCATAAAAAAACCGCGTGCAAAGCGTTTGCTTCACACGCGGTTCTTATAAACAAACTTCCAGTCTCATTGCGACAGGGAAGAGTCGCTGGAAGAAAGACGCGCCTCGAACAGCGCTGCGCGCTGCCATGTTGCCAAAGCGGGCCTATCCGGTATTTAGGTCCTCCCGACGGATGTGACCAGGAAGTTTGATTTGTTAGCTAGAGGTGACTCCAGCTTATACGTTGATAAAATGCAATTTTGTTCTTGCTGCTACCCAGTTTTCAGCTACCCAGTGTATCGGCACGGCCCGGGTCTGAGCCACACTCTTTCCCGGTCACACACTCTTACCGGGGTAGAGGGCGAAACTTACACCACAATTCTATCTCGCGAAATGGCGAAGGTCTTCTTTTTTCGCCACCGCAAACCGTGTACCAAGCAGCATGGCAGTAGGAAAATGACCTGCTGCCGCAGCAATAGCGTAGCCGGTCTAGTTTCCCGCGTCGAGAAAATTTTCGGTCAATCTTCTCTTGACCGTACAGTCGTTTTTTTCGTACTGTCTGTCCCCCCACTCTACTCCGTACCTAACTCTAGGGAAAGCAGCATGCAGCCCCAAAGATTAGCACTGAAAACCCTGTTCACCGAGGCAAGAACCCACCTCACCCGCCGTCAATTGTTCGCGCTGGGGTTATTAGGCGCGCTGATCACACTGGTGAGCGTTTCGCACCTCGCAGCTCAACAGAGCCGCGGCACGACCATCAGCCAAGCAGGGGCCCGTGGCCGGAATGGCCGTCAGGTCGCACTGAGAGATCAACTCCGTGTCGGCCTCAAGGCGGCTACCAAAGCAGACGCTCGATTCATCGATCAGGTCGTACTCGAAGTCCATACGGGCAAGCTGCCGCGACGATTAGTAGATAGCACGTTTCTCTGGGCTAGGCAGCGCTCAAAGACTCGCCCAGGGGCCCACCGCCTACGACCGATCATCTACTTCCAGCCAGCGTTGACGCTCCAAGCGAGGCGACTGGGCGTGCGTCTCTAGGAAACAGAAGATCAGGCCACCTAGGGCAGTTTACCTGCTTGGTAGTTTGCCGCCATTTCACTAGGCCTTATCATTGCAGCCATATCTGCAACTGAGTACCCAACAAGAAACAGACAGAAGGCCAACTTAGGACATTGCTTAATGCAAACGAGGGCGGCCGCGGCGAGAGCGAAGGTAGCCAATAGCAATGCGCCACCTGTGTAGGGTCGCGAACTGATCAATTCCACCAAGCTCCAGCTCATGGCCCACACCGCGAGCGCTGCATACACGACGGCTCCCAATCGCAGAGAGCCCGTTAAGGGTTCCGCTTCCAGCCGATCTTCCGAGGCGTCTTCGAGAGTCTCTATAGCATGGTCCGGCATGGAGTCGTCACTCTGGCTTAACGCAGGTTACTCAGCGAATCGGCTTGTCGAGATCGCGACCACCGGGAATTTCCTTGTCAATCTCCACTATAACCCTAACGCCTTGGCTACGGGCGGCCACTAGGCGTCTACAGAGTGATCGGGTAAACTGGGTAGCTTCGTCCTGATAGTTTGAACCCCTACGCCTGGAAGTGTCGTCGATGGCCAAAAAGACCGCAAAAAAGAAGGCTCCTGCTAAGAAAGCAGCGGCCAAGAAAGCCCCCGCAAAGAAAAAGGTGGCGAAAAAGGCGGCCAAGAAGACCACCAAGAAAAAGGCGGCCGACGGCGACGAGAAACCCGTCAAGAAAAAGAAAAAGGCCGCCAAGCGTAAACGCACCGCCAAGGTCGTTCGCCTAAAAGCCTACTGGGGCGTATTCAGCCAATCGCTGAAACGGGTCGAGTTGTTCGAGTACAACGAACGCAAGCAGGCCGATAAGAAGGCCGCCGACTTGAGCAAGAAATCGCCCCACTTCGTGCAGCCGGTGAAAGAAATCATCGACGAGTAAACGCTTCGCATAGAAGTTTCTAATGAATCGAACGAGTTCTGCAACTTGCGTGTTAGCAGCCGACCTTGGTCGACGCGAGGATTGAGTACTAAACGCAGCCATACCGGTTGGCTGAGTCCGGTTACCTGAGTCACCACAATCTCAGTTGGTAACTCCACGGCGAGCAAGCTCGTCGGCTAACGGGAACTCACTAACGAGACCACTCCAGAGAACTCAACCAAGAATCGGCTTCAGCTTTTCCAGAGTCTCCGACTTCTCAAACTCCAGCTTCCCGAAGCCGCGCATCGCGCCGAGTTCGACCGCAGCTTCTTGATGCTCGTTGAAGTTCGTAATGATCATCACCGGCACGTCGGCAATCGTCGCGTCCGCCTTGATCTGCTTGAGTATTTCTGCACCGTCTGTGTAGTCACGATCAAGCTTGCGATTGATCAAGACCAAGTCAAACTCGCGTGCTTTGAGCATCGAGAGCGTATCTTCAGGTCCGTGCGTTTGGGAGATTTCGCAATCGAACTTGCTCGTGAGGAATTGTGTGATCGCCGAGTGATCGGGAACGCAATTGCCAACGTCGAGAATTTGTTTGGGCATATCTAGCACTTCTCTTAGGAACGACGGCTAGTCGTAGGGTGTGTGAGCGCAGCGAAACGCACCATTGCATGATCGGTGCGTTTCGCTGCGCTCACACACCCTACACTCAGTATCTAACTTCGTGCCTCAGTGGTTAGTTTTCCTCAGCCTGAATCGCAAACAAATGCGACTGGCTGCTGATGTACAGCACCCCGTGGGCGACGATCGGTGTGCTGTACACGGTCGCACCCATGTAAGGTTGACCAAAGTAGGGGACCAGTTCGCTCTCTTCGTCGTCAGGGTCTTCGCGTTTCATCGCTTCGGTGGGATCGGCCGAGTGCTTAAACACGGCAATCTCGCCATCTTCGTCGCCGATGAATACCTTGTCGTCCACAATCAACGGCGAACCCCAGGCGGCTGAGAGCATGTCGAAGTTCCAGTTGAACTCGCCCGTCTTGGCATTCAGGCAATGGAACAGTCCACTGAAGTCGGCGATGTAGAGGACGTCGTCCTTAATCGCCACGGTGCCGCAACTACGGTGCATGGTCTCGTCAAAGCCAAGCTTGCCGTCGCCGTCCTTGTCGTGCCCCTCATAGTGCCAAATCACAGCACTGTTGGGATTGGGGCGGGCGAAGTCCCCCTCTTCAGGGACGACCGCTTGCACGCGTTTGTGCGGAATCACTTGATCGGGGTCATCTGAGTTGTACGCCAACTCGGGGCTCACATCGCCACTCTTGGTGGGGTCGATACACCACAAGTGACCGACGCCTTCGCCGTGCTCCGGGTCTTGTCCCACGGCTACGTAGACGACGTTGTCGTAAATCACAGGCGTGGCAATGATGTTGTTCCGAGTGCCTTTGCCCATCAGTTCCCACTTGGACTCCTTCGGGTTGGCATCGAATCGCCAGAGTAATTTCGCATTGCCTTCGCCATCGCCCGCCGGATCAAAGCTATACACCCAGCCGTCGCCTCCGCCGAAAATCACCTGCGCCTGGCCGTCGATCTCTGCATACGTGGGAGACGACCATTGCCCGTGCAAGATGTTCAGTCCAGGCGAGTTGTCTGTCCACAGCACCTTGCCTGTTTTCTTGTCCATCGCGAAGAAGCTGGGCGCCTCGGGCGCGGGAATGTAGTTATGTTCAACATCCACCCCGTTGCTCGTATTCACGAACAGCACGTCGCCGGCAGCAGTCACCGAGCAGCTGCACATGTTGTGCTGCGAGATGCCCAGTTCCTTCATCATGTCGAACACCCACACGATGTCGGCTTCTTCTTTGAGATTGTACTCCTGGCCCTTCTCCTTGATGATCGATTCCTCATCAGTGAACGGTCCATCGTTTTCATCGTCGTAGAAACCGGCTGTATCCACGCAGCGAACTTCGCCGCGGCTGGTAACAAACCACAGGCGATCTCCCTCGACATAGCTAGCGGAGCAAATACCCTGCAACGGCCAATCGTGGACGCGGCCCGAGGGAAGTTTCTCGCTACTATGTTGCCATAGGAACCTGCCTGATTCCAAGTCGAAGCAAAGCAAACAGCCGAGGTCGACGTTCGAGGGGTAGCGTTTCAAGTGCCCGCCACTGTTGTTCGTACCGATGAAAATACGACCGTCGGAGACCACCGCGTTGCCATAGGATTGTGAGCCCAACTTGGCGACCCACTTGATGTTCTGTGCGTTGGAGTCGTCCCACTCGCCCGTTTCGTAATCAAAATCGCCAATTTCCCACTCGGTTGGAATGTTCGACGCGACCGGTACGTTATTGCGAGCGGAGCTACCACCCCACTGCGACCAATCGCCGGTCTGCTGAGACTTGTCGCCGGTCTGCTGAGACTTGTCGCCTTGCGCCGTCTTGCCTGGCCCGTCTGCAACGACGTTCTTCGCCACAGCAAAGTCGAGACCAAAACTAGCTGCCCAGCCCAACGCCGCGGCAATAACCAGGGCTGCGATTTTCCTAGAACGTGTATTCATGCGAGTATCTTGGTTAATTGAGTTAGGTAAGAACTAGCCGCAAATGAACACTGATTCTTTGCGTTTATCAGCGTTCACCTGCAGCTCATTGACTATTCGTTGGGTGTCACACTCAGGTTGTCCACATAGAACGGTGCTTCTTGGGCGTTGCCATAGAGGCCGGGGCTTCCCGCTCGGATGGGACGCTCGTCGGTCATTTCCACCGTCCACTCGGCAGGCTCTTCTTCATCACGGTGCCAAATTTTCCCTTGGACTATTGCGGTTTCTTCATCGGCCACAACTTTGAGCTTCATTCGATACCATACGTCTGGCTTGGGCTCGAAGTTCACCTCCGCAAAGGAGCGATGATCGTGCGGGCTCCAACTATAGAGTCGCAATTTATCGTTGGATGAACGAACCGTCAAAGTGTACCCGCAGTTGTAAACGCCGAAATCGCCGATGTGGTTGTTGACTTCCTCGAAGCGAACATCGGCAGCTATCGTGTAGTTACTCAAGTCCGACGGGCCCATCCACATGTCGCTGCGCGTGCCGAGCTTGTTGTTCGGATCTCGCGGCGTGGGCAGCACGGTCCGCTTGAAGGCAACGCTCTCTCCGTCAATTTTCTTAGGGACGTAACGCACTCGGCCTCCAACCCATGAGATAGGCATGTTGTCGCCCGACTCGAAATCAAACGTCCAGGGCAGCGGCGGCACAACGCGCACCCGGGCGGTGCCTTCGACTGCGCCAACCTTGCAAGTCACCAGCGCTGCTTCGTGGGCGGCGTCTTTCGCAGATACATACTTACCCTGGCTGTCGATACTTCCGCTGCCAGAGACCGAGAATTCCGGCTTCGCTCCCTCGGTTGCTTCTTGAAGAAATTGCCCAGCGGCGTTGTAGAGCCGTACTTGGTAATTCAGACCTGCGCCCGGGCTGAGCAGTGCATCGTAGGGAATCACCTGCACGACTGCCGGTGTGGAATCTTCAATTGGCTTCTCCTGTGCCGTTTCCGGCGCTTCACCATAGCTTGCTTCTTCGCCGCTGCTCTCTTCAGTGCCGATACAGTACAGCGCATCGGATGTCGGTAAATAAATCCGCCCTTGGGCCACGATCGGTGAACCATCGTTGGAGGCGGCCCCAGGGAGTTGCACCTTGTCGATGACCTTCACACGCTTGCCGTCTGGCTTCAGCACGTACCAACGTCCGCCGTTGGTGCACATATAAACTTTGCCATCGGCCACTAATGGCGAACTGCGCTGTACGCGACCCAGGCTCTTTCTAGGGCCGATTTTCTTGCCCGTTTTGGGATCGAACGCCTGTAACTTCGCGCCATCGTCAATTACCCATAGTTGATCTTCGATCAGCACTGGCGAGCACTTGCCGGCTTGAATCTGATACTGCTTCCACAGCTCTTTGCCGGTGAGATCGCCACGTAACGTGGCGTCCAACGCCACCACAGCGCCCATCGCCGTGCCGACGGTATTCTCTTGGTTTTGGCTCATATAGACCGTATTGCCGTCCACCAATGGGGTCGCATCCAGCCCGCGTCGGGAGAAGGGGTAGTTCCACAGTCGCACGCCGGTGCGCGGTTGCAACGCCCAAACGCCGCCATCGCCAGAGCCGAAGACTAGCTGCTGCACACCATCCACCACAGCAATGGTAGGCGTGCTGTATGTGGTGTCGTACGGGGAGATGCCCGTGCCGTTGAGCCAACGAACTTCTCCGGTAGCTTTATCAAAGCACACAAACCGATGGGCCGGCTTGGCGAGCGAGCCAAACTCAGGCGTATCGCCCCAGCCGATGATTACGGCGCTCACAAGTACGGTATCTTCGAATACTAATGGCAAATTGGTCCGGCCGCCAAATGTGTTTAGGAAGCCAAACTCTTCCTGCAGGCTGCGATCCCAGACGACTTTGCCGGAGTCGCCTTCTAGGCAACAAAAATAATTGCCCACGCCCATCGCGTAGACGCGGCCTGTTTCCGGGTCGACCACGCACGAGGACCATGCCACGCGCGTATCGGGTACGTCGGCGGCATAGACGCTAAATGGGTGCTCCCAGATCGGCTCGCCCGTAGCGGCATTGACGCAAACAACTTTCTCGCCTTCGTCCTTCGTCCCGGGCTTGTCTCGCACGAGCGTATACAGCTTGCCGTCGAAAACCACTGGCGTGCTACGACTACCCAAGTCATCGCGCTTCCACAGCAAATTGCTGCCTTCACCACCCGCGGGGTCCCACTTCTCTGGCAAGTTGGTCGCTGTGGAAACGCGGTTCTGCTGCGGGCCACGAACTGTTGGCCAATCGCCAGGTGCCACTTCGCTGTAGCAAGTGGAGGGGCCGACAAAGAGCAGAACCAGTGCCAGCATGGAGCTCATGCGAGCATTTCGGGAGGAAAGCGAGGGCATGGTGGGCAATTCTACTTCGCAAGAGGGAGGAATGCGGGAGGGGCGTGTGTGATTTCTCGGTAGTAGTTAACACTCCGACAAGCGGCACAACAAGCTGTGGTTCGCCTGCGGTCGGGCAAAGCGGCGGGACTCAGTGGGAAGCCTTAACGACTGGGAGGCCGTGGTAACTGCGGTGGACTTTGGCGGGGGACTGCGGGAAAGCGTGGACAACCACCACAGCAATCGGCAGCCTGGGTAAAGAATACCAGATGTCCGGCCAAATTTCCACTCACCGGCCCAACTCTACCGGGGGCATAACCAGCACCGCAGGCAGCGACCCCGGGACCGTCAAAGTCACCCTAATAGTAGAGCTAAACCACTTGGTGAAAATTGCTTCGGGTTCCTCAAGCGCCCCATTTGACAAGGCCGATAGTCCGGTTGTTGCCTAGTGTCTCGCCGTTAGTTCAAAGCGAGGTGTGACATAGGAAAAGGGCAACTCCCACCTCTTGTTACGAGTTTTGAAGAACTGGCCCAGATAGTTTCGAGTCATGGATTGGCTCGACCAGCTTCGAAACTCCGCTCGGGGACAGCCGTAACAAGATACCGTTTGAAGTTGCCGGCCCCGCCCGGTAGCCCGACTCCCGCCAGCTCTGCCAACCCACAAGGCGCCACGCCGCTCGCTTACCGTCACAACGACAATTCCATTGCGAGAGTGCGGAGCACACCAGCGAAGTCGACGACTTCAACACACCTACCTCGAATAGCCCCACTACAGGAGAAGTTGATCTATGAAAGGGAAATTGTTAGGAGCGCTGATGTTGAGCATCTGTCTAGCAAGCCAAAGCTACGGCGGCTTGATGGACAAAATGCTCGGTTGTGGCTGCGGCTGCGACGCTTGCGACTCCCAGAGCTGTTGTGAGAAGTCTTGTGGATGTGCTGACGACTGCTGTGGCTGTGATGACGGCTGCTGCGGAGATGGATGCTGCGAAGCATCATGTGGTTGTGCAGCTCAAAACTGCTGCTGCAAGAAGAAGAGAAGCTGCTTCCTAAGCAAGCTTTTCAGCCGTGACAAGGGATGCTGCGAAGCTTCCTGCGGTTGCGCCAACGACGGTTGCTGCGGCGACGACTGCTGTGGCGATGGCTGCTGCGGCGACGGTTGCTGCGAAGCTTCCTGCGGATGTGCTGACGATGGCTGCTGCTTGGGCAAGCTGTTCGGTCGCGACAAGGGTTGCTGCGAAGCTTCCTGCGGTTGTGCTGACGACTGCTGTGGCGATGGCTGCTGCGGTGACAACGGTTGCTGCGAAGCTTCCTGCGGTTGCAGCGACAATTGCTGCAACGACGGATGCTGCGAAGCCTCTTGTGGTTGTGCTTCGAACTGCTGCTGCAAGAAAAAGCGTACCTGCTGCTTGAGCAAGTTGTTCAGCCGTGACAAGGGTTGCTGCGAAGCTTCCTGCGGTTGTGCTGACGACTGCTGTGGCGATGGCTGCTGCGGTGACAACGGTTGCTGCGAAGCTTCCTGCGGTTGCAGCGACAATTGCTGCGACAGCGGATGCTGCGAAGCCTCTTGCGGTTGTGCTTCGAGCTGCTGCTGCAAGAAAAAGCGTAGCTGCTTCCTAAGCAAGCTGTTCGGTGGCAAGAAAAAGTCTTGCTGCTGTGAAGCTTCCTGCGGTTGTGCCAACAACGGTTGCTGCGGCAACGGTTGCGAAGCCAGCTGTGGTTGCAACGGTGGCTGCTGTGGTGCCGATCCTAGCTGTGGCTGCTCTAGCGGATGCACCGCTGGCGCTCCTGCAGCTTCGTCGATGCCCGCTGAAGTCAACGTGCCAACCGAAGCTGCTCCGATTCCACCCGCGCCAGTTGCCGATCCAAATGCTCGGATCGCTCAACCTCGCAAAGTGGTTTCCGCTAGCTTCGTTCGCTAAGACTTTGTCTTGCAGAGACTCCTATCCTGTTGAAACGTAGTGCTCTACGAATCAACAGGTAGCAATAAGAGACGTTTAACGACTCGTCGAACTGATCGACACTACGACGGACAACTTCGACGAGATAAGGAATCACTTGGTTCCCCCTCTGAGGACCTGTCTTGGGCTTTCGAGCCTGGGGCAGGTTCTTTTTTTTGGGGGGAACGAAGTGGAAGAGGATTACGTAGTCAAGTAAACAGAATTGCTTGAACGTGGTTCAATGGTAACCCGAAGCGTAAGCGAGGGAGGGGGAACTGATATCGAGCTTCTCCCTCGCTCACGCTTCGGATTACGATGTCCGTCAGCACTCTCGCAGGAAAACCGCCAACACGCTCCCAATGCTAACACGCTTACTCATCGTTGCTGTTCTTGCAATCAGTTGCTCTGGACTTGCGCGGGGCGAAACTCATCGGCTGGGCTCGGAACGAGCGGCAAACGCAACGGCGAGTGAAATTGCTAGCGTCAATCCCGCGCACCAGGCACTCGCAGAGAACTTCAGCACCCTCATTCGCCAAGCAATCCCCCCGGTCTACGACAAACAAAAAGACTGGGGCGAAACGAAGGGCATCACTGTTGGGCTACGTACGGAGGGAAAAGGCTTCAAGACGAAGCTCCGTCGCCGCAAGAAGGAAGTCAATCACGGCGTTTGGAAACACTACAAAATCAAACTCGTCGATCCAGACAAGAACTTGCGAGTCAAAGTCGTGCGACTCCGCTCGCTCGAAGCAGGCAGAGTAGGGTTCACTTTGCAAGTTGCCGCGTCACTCGACGCCTGGGCCCGGGCAAAGGTCTACAACTACGGCGTTCATCTGATTGCTTTAGAAATTGTCGGCGACTTGAAAGTGAAAATGGAACTCGACTGCAAACTTGGATTCACCGCTAGTGGGGATACTAAGAAGCCCGGCTTTTCGCTCGACCCCCAGGTCTCCGACGCGCGCCTGCAACTCGTGGAGCTTAACCTACGCCGCGTGAGCAACGCCAAAGGCCCCGTCGTTCACGAACTAGGCGACGCGCTACGCCGTCACGTCGAACGCGAACTCACCGGGCCAAAACTCACTCAGAAGCTCAACCGAGCGATCGACAAGAAACGCGATCGGCTAACTATTGAAACCGGGAACTTGTGGGAAAGTAGCTGGTGGCCCTCACCCGACAGTAGTGAAGCCGAGAAGGAATGAGTCCACGGAGAGATTTACTCCTCCGCATCGCTGGCGTCCTCGCCTTCAGAACTCTCCTCAGCTTCGTCATCCGTTGCCGCTTGCGCTTCCTCTGCCGCCTTCCGTCGCTGCACCAGGTAAAAGTGCTCGCTGGGAAGCGTCATCTCGTGAATGCGAAACCCAAACTTCTCGCCCAACTTCACCGCTTCACCCACGGCAATGAGTTGATTGTCGACGAACAGTTCCAACGGCTCGTCGCACTTTTTGGTGAACGAAAGAATCGTTCCCGGACCAATGGCTATCACGTCGCCGACTGATTCTTTTTTTTCAGTCAACTGCACGCGCACCGGCAAACTCACTTTCAGCAAGCTGCGCGTGTAGGGCGGCAGTTGCGAAAACTGGCTTTTCGGTGCGATCTCAGTTGGTGCGGGCGAAGTACTCATACTTCCTATGTATCGGCTCCCCAGGCCGGCAAACTTTCCCATAACGGCAAAGTCGGTGCTAGCACGTGGCTTAGCTGTCATAGCTGAGTAGGGTACTGCCGAGTGGAGCGAGGCATACCATCAGCGAGGGTTCGGTATGCCTCGTTCCACTCGGCAGTACCCTACAAGCCTCTTTTGCAAGGGCATGCGCGTCTGCTAGCTGTCCCCGAGCTGCCCGTTCTCCTACAATGAAGCCAACCGACAACTTCAATCCTACTATTGAATGCCGATGACCGCCCTCGCCGAAGCTGCCCCCCAGCACGAACTAAAGCCCTACAAGTCGCTGGAAAACGACCAGCTGGTTGAGCGTATCGAGGCCGTACGCAAACAAATGGGGCCCGAGCTGCTCATCCTCGGCCATCACTACCAGCAGGACGAGGTCATCGCTCAAACAGACTTGACCGGCGATAGCTACAAGCTCAGCAAGCTGGCTGCCGACAGTAGCGATTGCCGGGCGATTGCCTTCTGCGGCGTTCACTTCATGGCCGAAACAGCCGACATTCTGGCTAATCGCCCGGAAAAAATCGCCCAGCGAGATGGCCAACGCGTGCGTGTCATGCTACCAGACCTAGCCGCAGGCTGCTCGATGGCAGACATGGCTGGCATCCAACAGATTGAAGACGCCTGGGACGAGCTGTCCGAGGTAATCGATACCGAAAAGCTCATCCCCGTCACATACATCAACTCCGCCGCCAGTTTGAAAGCCTTCGTCGGCCAGCACGGCGGAATCGTGTGTACCAGTAGCAACGCGAAAGCGGCGCTCGAGTGGGCCTTCCAACGCGGCAGCAGAGTCATGTTCTTCCCCGACCAACACCTCGGTCGCAACACGGCCCTAGGGATGGACATTATCGAAGAACAAATGCCCGTTTGGGATCCGTTTGCTGAGGAGCTGGGGGGAAATACCGAAAAACAGCTGGAAGCCAGCAAGGTGATTCTCTGGAAGGGCCACTGCAGCGTGCACCAGATGTTCAAGCCCGAACATGTGGCCATGTTCCGCAAGCAGCACCCGGGCATCAAGATTCTCGTGCATCCAGAGTGCCCTCGCGATGTATTCGAGCTGGCCGACGAGTCCGGCAGCACCGGCAAGATCATCGAATGTGTCGAGGCAGCCGAGCCAGGCAGCAAATGGGCCATCGGCACAGAACTGCACCTAGTGAATCGCCTCAAGCAAGAGCACCCTGAGCAAGAGATTCACTTCCTCTCGCCGGTGGTCTGCATGTGTGCAACCATGTATCGCATTGATCTAGCACATCTCTGCTGGACCCTGGAAAACCTGGCCGCCGGCACGCCGGTCAATACCATCGAGGTCGATGAAGAGACGGCTCGCTGGTCTCTGGTGGCCCTGGAACGCATGCTGGAGGTTCACTGAGTGGCTAATCCATTGCATTGCTAGCTAGACTTACCCCTACCGGGGGGCTATCGAGTCCAAATCTGGAATAGATGCTTGGGGGACCTCAGTTTCCTCTGATTCCACCTGTGCAATTCAGTAATTCTGGCGGCCCGCTAAGTGTCGCGCCGCCAATGCCAGCACCTCTTAGGACTCGTTAATTGCCGGAAAATAGGCCGGTTTAGCTTCAAAGTGGGAAATCGCACTAAAAGCGCGAAACCGAAGTGCCTACAATGGGTTCAATTGAGATCGATTGAGTCCAACCCCACGTCTTTCACCCCACTTCCCGGAGAAAAGAGAAAATGAAGACACTCACCTACTCACTCGCACTGATGGCCGTAGCGGCCTTCTGTTTCGCTGGAGACGTAACGGTCGATAGCAGCACTGCCAACGACAGCCTTGTCCACTGCGGCAAATGCAAGGACAAAGACGGCGAAGATCACGATGAAGAGGAAGAGACTCTCGCCAAGGGCAAATGCAAGGACAAGGATGAAGAATCCGAACTCTTCGCCAAGAGCAAGAAGAAGGATGACAAAGAAGAAGAGGGGGAAGAATCGCTTCTAGCCCATTGCGGCAAGTGCAAGGACAAAGATGGCGAAGATCACGATCACGACGACGATGAAGAACTAGTCGCCTAGTTGATCGATTCACGCCTGTGAAAACAAAAACCGTCGAGCAACTTCAATGTTGCTCGGCGGTTTTTTCGTGCGTCAGTATTCTCAGGACTGCCCCGTATCGAGTACGTGCCCGTTAGCCGACGAGCTTGCTCGCCGTGGAGTTGCCATACTCTTAAGTCTCTTGAATTAGGGTGCGGCTCCAATCTCAGTTGGAAAATCCGCGGCGACCAAGGTCGACGGCTAACTACACCTAATTGCACTACTACGCGTCAACCAAACGCAACTCGACCCAACAGCTAGGGTCTTCCTCGTAGGGAAACCCTGGACCTAGACCCAGGGTTTGCATGCCCCGTTCGCGGTCGGATAGGGCATAGGTAAACCCAAGCCGTGGCTGACCTACGGGATCGTAGCCCCCCAGCGAGTCTGCCGTGGCGAAGGCGGTGAGCGTGTAGCCTTTGGCGGTCACCTTCGAGCCAACCTGTAGCTCTCGCGGTCGCAGCGGTCGCGCGTTTTCTCGCGCCCGATTGATGAGCAATTGGTCGGCAATCGGGTCTCCCTCGCCGCGACCAGCTCCGCGTGGTAGCAACACAAAGCGATGGCAGAACCGGCTCGCTCGATGCACGTTGAGCGTGGCCCGCGTATCGATCCACAGCTGAAGGCCGTCGCTCTCGTCGAGCCGCGATTCGCGACACCAGGGGAGTTGCGTCTTGCCGGCAACTGTCACCTGCCAGACCAGCCCCTTGATGCTCCAACCCATACGCATGTCGGCAAAGTGCGGCAGCCCATCGAGCTCGCCCAAGCTGGGCAGCTGGTAACTTTCGTCGAGCTTGAGATTTTCCACGCTCTGCCCCTTTTTGGGCTCCCAGCGCTGCACATCGACCGCAAAGCGAAACATCTGCCGCGGCGGCAGGAGGGAAGTATCAAGGGGAGTGACGTCGGACATAGGAAAGTCGAGAGTCTAGTGGGGAGAGTCTAGAGGGAAGGTCTAGAGGGAAGGTCGCAAGCGGAGAGAATACCCAATAGCCGCGGGGATAACATCCCGCCGGTAGGCGTCCTCGCCTGTGCTGAATCACATGTTAGACGCTCACCCCCAAAAGAAAAACCGGCACCCCAGGGGAGGGGGCCGGTTACTTTGTTATTAGAATTGAGTGCATGAAATCCTAGAAATCAGAATCCGCCAATGGTTTCGCCATGAACTGTTGCGTTGGCTCAATCAAGATGCTTGGATCCGAAGGAAGGGCAATTTTCTGACCATTGGGCGTCATGAGCTGCTGATAAACGTAATAGGCTATGTTCTCATTAATTGAGTCGACATTCCCGCCAGCAAATGCTGCGATGACTATTTCAGGATGCTCGCTCGCGGGTCTTGCGAAGCGAGCCCCATTGCGCCCCAAGATTGTTCCAAATTCGGTAGCATCCACAAGATTGCGACTAATCGGCTGCCATACGGCATCATTCTCTGGAGGACCAGGAGGAACATTGCCATTTCCAGTGTGCCAAACCATGCCAAAACGCTGTTCTGGATTGGACATCATGTCTGGCACGGTTGATCCGACAGGGCCGAGAGCAACGTCTTGCAATGGTCCGAGCCAAGTGCAGTTGCGACCGTAGCCGACATCCTGTTCGTCCTTGTCAATATTTTCGGACATCAGCAACGTTTTGGCTGCACCATCAGGGACATCTTGGCCTGGGCGAACTCGCGGGCCATTTCGACCATTCCGCAGGTCATGGCACATGCCGTTCGCTTTGATATCACTGACCGAGAAGGGAAGTGGGTGCTGCAAAGCATCTTGCACGCCGCTATTGACCACATAGGAGAGGCGACCAAGCTCCTTGTTTGTTCCTCCGTCGCTAGGGCAGATTAGTGCCTCGATTCTAGGAGGTGCGGCATAGTCGAAACCGTTACCATTGTTGTTTGAAAGCATTTGATCGCGGAGAGTTTGCTCGTCGATCTGATCTAGTATCTTAACAACCCAAGTCACCGCCAACTCAGCAGTCGCAGAGCCATTGGTAACCTTAATTGTATCTGCCCAACCCGGGTACGCCCCTTTGCTACCAGTCATCGCGTAGCTCTGCATCGCGAGTGCTAGTTGTTTTTGATTGTTGGTGCATTGCGTCTGGCGAGCCGTCTCGCGGGCCGCCTGCACCGCAGGTAGCAACAGCCCGACCAGTGTTCCAATAATGGCAATCACAACAAGCAACTCAACTAGTGTGAAGCCGCTCGATGTTGTAGGCCTCACTGTCGAGTTTTGGGTGGGGGATCTCTTAGAAATTTGAATCATAGCTAGCTTCCTCAAAGAAAAGTTCTGTTCCGGTCTCAATGCGGCAAGTCTTGGCCCTCTTCCCGCTATGCTGTCCTAAGTGGCACCCTGAACAGTGAATTATCACCCAAATGAGCGAAAAATACCAGCAAGGACCACAGCAGCGGCTATTTCAGTGGTTTTCTCGTCGAACTCTGGGGAGTTTGCACAAAAATCTCCTCCGATTTCCCATCATGGCGAGACGTTTGCGAAACCACCATTTATATTGGAAGTTCCCGCCGCTCGCGGCTTAGCCGAACCCTGAGCCAAATATCCGCAGCTCGCATGAGTGAATTGGCTCGTTGGCGAAGCGAATCGCTTGCGAGTCGGTTCGCTTGCGAGAGCGGGGTCGTTTTCCTGGGTGGGGCATTTTCCCAGGTGGCAGCTAAGCCGCAAGCGGCGGGAACGGGCAAGGGCAGGGGCACTAAGAACAGAACTTGGAAGTGGGAACACTTATGAGATATTTTTTTGCGATACTCACAATTCTCTCAGTCTGCGCTAGCTGCTTGACGGGCAGCGCGGATGCACAAATTTCCAGCTACCAGTTCGACGGCGATCTGACTAACGGCAATGTTGCGGCACCCGATGGTACGTTCCGCCAAGGCACTAGTTCGCTCGAGTCGGTGACAAGCACAGCGACGTTCGGCGTGGGCGTCCTCGGCGATGTGAACGGCGCACTACGCTTGGACGGCGTGGACGACTGGGTCGATCTCACTGTGAACGGTCACCCGAGTGGTGATGTGGCAGCCGGATCGTTCAGCGGACCGGGGCTCGTTTCTGGAACCGTCATGGCTTGGTTTCGCACCAGCAAATCTCTCAACGGCGAAGACCGCTGGCTCATGGGATCCCACAATGCGACCGATGAGCAAGCCTTCGAGCTGGGCTACGATGGTACTCAGTTTGAAATGCTGGCCGCCGGTTCCAATCAAGGCGATACGATCACTGTTGCCGATTCGACCAACGAGAGCGATTGGGATGACAACCTTTGGCACCACTTGGCCTTCTCCTGGGACTTCTTCGTGCCTGGTGCCGGAAAAGTATACCTCGATGGATCGCCCCTGACTCCGACGACCAACCAATTACTTAGTAATAGCGATCCGCAATCCTCCTGGGAATTCCCCATGGCTGTGGGTGCGCGGAACAACGAAGGTACACTCGACGGGTTCTGGCATGGCATGGTCGATGATCTGCAAATTTATGCCGAACTACTCACCGACGGCCAAGTCCTCGCTGAGTTCAATGCCACGACGCCCGTCTATCTGCCCATAGCCGACTTCGACAGTAGCGGTCTCGTTGATGGCGAGGACTTTCTAACCTGGCAGCAAAACAACGGCATCGGCACCACCTTCGCGGAAGGCAACGCTACTGAAATCACCGGAGACACCGTCATCGACGGCGACGATCTCTCCGTGTGGGCAGGCGACTACGGGCTCGAAACCGCCCCCGAGGTTAGCTCCGTGCCAGAGCCTGCAACGGGATTGCTTGTCCTGACCACGCTGCTAGCCGGTTCCCCGCGCCGCTTGCGGTTTCGCCGGTAAGACAACACTGCCCGCCTACCAGGGGCCTGCTAAGCCGCAAGCGGTTAGTGACGAAAGTGCCGCTTGCCGGTGAACACCATTGGCAAACCGTGTTTATTGCACGCGGCGATCACTTCGTCGTCGCGACGACTCCCGCCGGGTTGGATGATCGCCACCACGCCTGCTTTGGCCGCGGCATGAATGGAATCGTCGAAGGGGAAGAACGCATCCGAAGCCAGCACGGAGCCCTTCACGCGCTCGTCCGCTTTGCGAATGGCGATCTCCACAGAGTCCACACGACTCATCTGGCCTGCACCCACGCCAACAAGCGCCCGATCTGCCGACAGCACAATCGCATTGCTTTTCACATGGCGGCACGCCGCCCAGGCAAATTCCAGCTCCGCCTGTTGGGCGTCGCTTGGCTTGGCTTCAGTGACCACATTCCATTCGGTAGGATCGTCGGCCAGATCGTCACCCGTTTGGCAGAGCATTCCGCCGTCGATTTGTCGCCATTGATATTGGCCATGACCGGGTGCCACTTCGCCGACCGCTAGCAGCCGCACGTTGGCTTTCCACTTGGGCTTGGTGGTGAGGATTTCCAGCGCCTCGGGCGTGAACTCCGGCGCGACGATCGCCTCGACAAACTTGCCCGGCTCTGCGAGGCACTCCGCCATGGCCGCATCCACTGGCACGTTCACTCCCAGCACAGAGCCAAACGCGCTGACCGGATCGCCCGCCCACGCCTTTTCGATTGCTTCGCCCAGGGTATCTGCCGTGGCCGCACCACACGGGTTGCTGTGCTTGAGCACCGCCACGCCAGGGGAGGGCAGCGAGCGAGCAATCGCCAGGGCAGCGTCCAGGTCGAGCAGGTTGTTGTAAGACAGTTCCTTGCCGTTGAGCTGCTCGGCATTCACCAAGCTGTTGGGCGAAGCGTTGGCGAACTCAAACAAGAACGCCTCTTGGTGAGGATTCTCGCCGTAGCGTAGCGAATCGACATGGAGCAAATCGATAGACACTTCCTCGGGAACTCCGTCGTTCTCCTGAGACCCGTCGTCGTCCGTTTCTCCGCTCGCTTCTTCACTCACGAACGATAAATAGCCCGTGATGGCCGCATCGTACATGGCCGTGCTGGTGAATGCATCAACGGCTAGCTGGCGACGCAGTTTTGGAGTCGTGCTGCCGCTCGTCTTGATTTGCTCAGCAATCGCTTCGTACTGCTCGGGGTCGGTCGCTACGGTGACGAACTCGTGATTCTTCGCTGCCGAGCGCACCATCGAGGGCCCGCCAATGTCGATTTGCTCGATTGCCTCCTCAACAGTCACCTCCTCGCGGGCGATGGTCTCCTCAAACGGGTAGAGGTTCACCACGACCAAATCAAACATCTCGATGCCATGCTCTGCGGCCGAAGCCATGTGGGCCGGGTTATCGCGCCGGCAGAGTAGTCCGCCGTGTACCCGCGGGTGCAAGGTTTTCACGCGGCCATCCATCATCTCCGGGAAGCCCGTGTACTCTGCCACATCACGCACCGGCAGGCCGGCTTCTTCGAGATTCTTTCTGGTGCCGCCCGTGCTAAAGAGCTCCACACCGGCATCGACCAAGATGCTCGCAAACTGTGCAAGACCCGACTTGTCGCTGACGCTCAGTAGGGCTCGTTGAATCTTGGGAGAGGGGGAAGCAGACATCGAGGGCTCACAGGTGGAGGGTTGGCGGCGACGCGTAAGAAGCGGCCCACGATAGCAGCGTGTGCGGTGGTTTTGAAGGCGCAGGGTTGTGTAAGCAGCCCTAGCCGCGGTGCGTCGCACCGCCGGAAGTTTGCCTCGGATTCAATTGGCGTTTAAGAATACCCCGAAGGGGTAATGACGACTGCGCGCCTCAAACCAGAGACAACGCTCCGGCGGGCCGTTGGCCCGCGGCTATTTGGGCGTAATCCGATAGCATGCTTACCTCTGGCAATTCAACTTTTCTCCCGAACCATTCCCTCGCCGTTCCGTAATAAATCTCAGTCCACCGGCGACGAGATGACGCCGGGCTTCTCTAAGCATGATGCTTCCCCATGGTTACTCGCTTGAGCCACCCAGCAGGTTGGGGCCACCTCGGAAACGGCACGACGTTCTCATTTTGCTTGAACCGGATAACTGGAAATGTCGGTAGTGTTTGCCTTGGCAGAGCTACCGGGGTACCACCGGCGAAGCGCAGAACGGCTGTGACGATTCTCTGGGGAAACCCCCTATTTCGTAGCGGAAAGTCGCTAGCAAGTTTTTTGACCAGCTCCCCTTTGTGACATAGACTTGGGGTAGCAGGCGTGCTCTCGACCCGACGCCCTAGCCAGGACCAGACGCAACTCGCCATGAGCGTCTGGGCCGCCCCGAGCTGACAGGCCTCCTGAACTTGTCCGCTCAGCATGCGTTGCCGCTCAAGCGACGCGACCTCCCCATGCAAACACGATGAGCAATTACATGCCGACACGGGTCCCTACAACACCGCTCCGCCAGACGAACTCCCGATCGTCGTCCTGGTGGTCGTTCGCACCGATTGCCGCTGCGATTCTGCTTTGCCTTTCCGCGCCTGCCTGGGCTCAATACGAGTCGCTGGGCATTTCCAGCCCCAAACAACAAACGACCAACCAGCGACCACTGCGACAACCAAATCTCGCCGCGCCAACGAGCGAGCAAGTCGCCATTCCTCCGATGGTTCGGCCTTCGATGGCTCAGCCTCCAACAACTCGCCTGCTGGAGACCCCCTCGGCGAGTATCTTGGAAGGGATCCTGCGGGAAGGTTCGGAGCTCGAATCGGGTCGCCGTTGGAGCGAGGCACTAACGCACTACGAACAAGCTCTGCGCGAGCACCCCGGTGACACCACGCTCATGCGTAGGCAGGACCTCGCCAAGCTGCACTACAGCCTCGACCGGCGTTATAGCGACCGTAGCTACCTAAATTCGGTACGCTCGCTCTCCACACAGCAGTCGTTATCACTCTACTTGGAACTACTCCGCAAAGTTCACACCCATTACGTAAACACTCCCCCCTGGCAACGGCTAGGCGTGCGAGGCGTTACTTCACTGGACATTGCCCTCACCGACGATAGCTTCCGCAAGGCGAACGCTATGGTGGTGAGTCGCGACCAACTAGAAATACTTCGCCGCGAGTTGTACCAACTCATCGGCAATCGGCCTGTAGCCAGTCCGCAGGACCTAACCGCCCTAGCAGGCGAGGTGGCTCGACTGGCTGAGAGTCGCATCGGTCTGAACGGTTCGGCCACCGTGCTGGAATTCGTCACCGCAGCGGCTGGTGGGCTCGATGACTACTCCGCCTATTTGACTGCCGATCAACTTCGCGACGTTTACTCCCAAATCGAAGGCAACTTCGTCGGCCTGGGAGTCGAATTGAAAGCTGACAACGGTGCGCTACTAATCGTCCACGTCATCCCCGGCAGCCCGGCTGAACGGGCAGGCATTCTCGATGGCGACCGCATCATCGCAGTCGATGGTCTCGCCACCGAAGACATGACCACCGACCAAGCCGCCTCGATGCTCACCGGCGCAGAGGGTAGCAGTGTCCGCGTGGCTGCCGTAACTCCCGGCCAAACTCCTCGCCAGCTGACTGTGCGCCGCGAACACGTAGACGTACCCAGCTTGGAAGGGGAGAAGATTGTCGATCCGGATGCCGGCATCGCTTACCTCCGCATCCCTGCGTTCCAAAAGACAACCGCTCGCGATCTTGACGCGGCTCTGTGGCGACTGCACGCCAAAGGCATGCGATCGTTGATCCTCGACCTCCGTGGTAACCCGGGTGGCCTGCTGACTGCCAGCGTGGAAGTTGCCGACAAGTTCCTACAAAAGGGCGGCATCGTTTCGACCCGCGGCCGCAACGCTCAAGAGGATTTCAAGTACCAAGCCCATTACGGTGGCACTTGGCGCGTACCGCTGGTCGTGCTCATCGATGGCGATAGTGCCAGTGCGAGCGAAATATTCGCTGGTGCGATCAAAGACAATAAGCGCGGAGCCATCATCGGCGAGAAGTCGTACGGCAAAGGCTCTGTCCAAGGCATTTTCCCGCTCGGCTACGCCGGAGCAGGCATCCGTCTGACCACGGCACTGTTCTATTCGCCTCACGGCACCAAGATCAGTAAGCGTGGCGTAAGTCCCGACAACGCCCCGATTCGCACCGTGGCTAAGCCGATCGACGGCCAGATCAATGGGCCAGTGGCTGCCAGCACCGACCATGTCCTGCAGCTAGGCATCGCCGCTGCCCGCAATCCCGCAGGCACCAGACGCGTTGGTGCCGCCCGCGGCCGCGACGCGGCCCGCTAGGCTCCTTCAAGGCTTAGAACACGCGACAAGGGCAATTTGTTGCTCCTGTGCCAATTTCGGACTTCGGGATCGCAAAGTTACCGTCTGAGCCCTGAAGCCCGGAGCCTGAGGTCCGAGGCCACTGACACTTTCAACTGTCGACCTTCACGGAAATCTCAAGGGCAGGCAATTTGCCCATGCCGCTCAAGCCGCCGGGTCATTGACGTCACCGCCGCACCCGTCGATACTAGTGGGCTCTCCCGGTGCCACACAATAGGTAGGCACGCTGCGGGCGTTCTCGCGAGGGGTGCTCTCACCTCTCTTTTTTTGACTCCTACTTCTTTCTTGTAAACACGATTTCCTATGGCTAACGACGACGAAGATGATCTGTTTGGCGGTGAGTTCGACTTCGTCGACGAAGAGAGCGATCTGGAAGAGGACTCTGATGTGGAAGATTCGGACGTTGAGGACGCTTCCGACGTTGAGGACTCTGAGCTGGAAGACTCCGACGAAGATAGCGAGCTAGAGGAAAAGAAAAAGAAGAAGCCTGCCAAAAAAGCTCCCAAGAAGAAGCCTACTCGCAAGAAGGCCGCCAGGAAGAGCGATAAAGACGAGGACACCCCCAAGCGTGCCAAACGCAAGGCAAAACGCAAGCCCACGAGCAAGAAACCCAGCAACGACGAGGATGAGAGCGACAAGGCTGACAACAAGAAGGACGACGACGAAAAGGCTGACGACGACTCTGCCGAGAAGAAGCCTGCCGAAGAGGAAAAGAAGGAGCCCGAAGTCCCCGCCGACCACGTGGTGCATATCTACCTGCACGACGAGTTCCTACGCACGCTCGATCGAAAGTTCACCGGCGAGGAAGCGCTCATGTTCTGCGAAGCCTACAACAAGACCGGCAAGTCGTACGGACGACGCGCGCTGCCCGTCGGCGAAGAAGAAGAGACTGAGGCCTCGCTGAAGTAGGAGCTCGTTTGGTCCGTAAGGTCCTCTGTGCGGACCAAAGGATTAGCGCCCGTCGAAAGTAAGGTGCGACAAAATTGTCCCTAGTGTAGCGGTTGGAATGGTAGCGGTCCTGCTGGCCTGTAGGTCCGCACAGTGGACCCTACGGTTGGTGGCCAGTTCATCTCACCCCGCACAGCCGGAGCAATCGGCATTTCCCTGTCCTCGGGGAAAAAGGCTTAGCGAATCGCCCCTGTTCTAGGGCTCAAACAGCCGACCCGCCCTCGTTTCTCGTGGTATTTTGGGATAGCGATTCTACGAAGCCACGGTGCCGGATTTACACTCTTGTGCCACCACTGAGTAGAATAGTGGGCTGTCTCCGCTCCAACCATTCCGCGTCGCGGGTGCTTGTCGAGTAAGACAATCCAATTTCAATACACTCCGCTTCAAGTCCACATCGTTTCTTTCACCTGACAGAGCGTTCGATATGAGCCGTTTTCCACTACTATTGCTTCTTCTCGCGTTGCCCTTGTTCGCTGTAGGCACTTCGTCCGTCGGCCAAGATGCCGACGAAGAGACCGCGCTCGATCCCAGTGACGCGAACTTCCTGTACGCTCCTGAGGCCGTCGCCGCCTACGAAGAGGGAGTTCGCCTTGCCGAAGCGGGTGAGAACGACCAGGCTCTGGCCGCGTTCAGCGCAGCGTTGCAGATGCAAACCGATTACAAAGAGGCTTACGTAGCCAAGGGTAAAATCCTGCTAGAGCTGGAAGATTATGAAGCGGCGAAAAAGGCTTTCCGCTCCGCCATTGATTACGACGCCCAATCCGCAGAGGCCTACAACGGTAGCGGCGAGGCTTCCCTCGAAATGGGCACCATCGACATTGCTTACAACGACTTTCTCAAGGCGCTCGACTTCGATCGTCAAAATGCGGAAGTGCTTTCGAACATCGGCCACATCGAGGTGAACTATCAGAACGATCCGGTCACGGGCATTCGCTTTCTCGACGACGCCATCGCGCTGAACCCTGAAGACGCCCGTGCCCATCGCGATCGCGGCTTGGCTCACGCTCGTCTGCAAGAATTCGACGATGCCACTACGAATCTGAAGAAAGCTGCTGAGATCGATCCAGGCGACTACGAGAACTTCTCCACGCTGGCTTCCATTTACTTGGCTGAGGATAAGTACGCCGAAGCAATCGAAGCACTCGGCCAAGCAATCGAGGCTTACGAGCCCAAGAAACACGCTGATCTCGATCTATTCATCGAAGGCTATCTCCAACGGGCAGATGCTCGCATGCAATTAGGCTTCGAAGAAGCCGAGACAGACAAGGCCGCCAGCATGGCCGCCTACGAAGCGGTCATAGGAGACGCCAAGAAGATTCTCGCCGAGTACCCCGATCGGTTCCCTTACTCCGGTTTGGCACACTACAACCGCGGAATTGCGGAGCGCATGCTCGGGCAGTACGGCGAGGCGATTAAGTCACTCACCGAATCCATCCAGAGCGTCCCCGGCGGACAACAGCCCTCGTACTTGGCTCCTGCCTATCTGCGACGCGGCATTTGCTGGCACTACCAGGACTACGACGATCTGGCACGTGGCGATTTCGAGCAAGCCGCCTCAATCAACTTTCTCGATCCTGTGCCTCACCTGTGGATGGGTCTCAGTTACGCCAACGAAGGCGACTATCGCAAGGCGATCGTGAAGTACAACGAAGCGATCTCCAAGGACCCCTCCTACGCACTTGCCTACGTGAATCGCGGTCGAGCTTACTACCAGCTCAAAGAGTACGAGCGAGCAATCACTAGCTTCAACGATGCGATCCGCAACGAGCCAACCAATGCGGAACACTACTACAAGCGAGGCATCTGCCACATGCAGATCGAAGAATACAAGAAAGCGGTTAACTCGTTCCGCTCCGCTCTGCTCAATGACCCCAACATGGCCAAGGCCCAACGCCAAATGGGCGAAGCCCAACGCAAGCTAGGCAACCCGAATTTGGGCGAAACCTACGAAACTCAAGCAGGGCAATAGGCACTGTTTAGAGAGCGCATAGATCACCTTTTTGGCCTGGGTGCTGAAGCATATGCTTAAGTATCCCGGCCTTTTCTATGCGCGAGTTTAAGCGTACGAGCGTTCAAGAAATCGCCAAGAGTATG
The DNA here is from genome assembly GCF_007741515.1 of Adhaeretor mobilis. Classification (GTDB taxonomy): domain Bacteria; phylum Planctomycetota; class Planctomycetia; order Pirellulales; family Lacipirellulaceae; genus Adhaeretor; species Adhaeretor mobilis. The sequence continues at coordinate 474,052 of NZ_CP036263.1, read as the reverse complement.
TCCCCCCCGCTTGCTGCTTAACGGTATACCGTTGAGACTGGGACGCTCTGGTCACGAATAAGGAGAGACAACTGATGGCGTGGGTCTATTTGGTGCTGGCAGGCCTCTTTGAGATTGGCTGGCCTGTCGGGTTGAAAATGTCTCAACAATCGGGGACCCGCTGGTTGGGTATCGGACTGGCCATCCTGTTCATGACCGTCAGTGGATTGATGCTGTGGTTGGCACAAAAACAGATACCGATTGGCACGTCTTACGCCGTGTGGACAGGCATTGGCGCCGCGGGGACATTTCTCGTGGGCATCCTGTTCTACGGCGACGCCGCAACCATCGGCCGGTTTGCGGGCGTGGCGCTGATTCTCTCGGGAGTGATCACGTTGAAGTTGAGTCAGTAGGCCAAGTGAGGTGCCGGGTCATCAAGGTGGGGGGAAGCGTTCTCAGCATCCTCGGGATCGTCGATCTGTGTGTTCGCACCGATCATCGCGCGAGTGTATCGCTACTCCAGCGTGATCTGAGCGACTGTTTTATGATCAAGCAACTTGGCCAACGGCCCGTGGCCAACGGACACAATTGTTCTGCTCGGTTATTTGTACTAGCCGCCGTTCAGAGACCCTATCGGCTCAGTCGCAACAACTTGACATTAACCCATCGAAGCGGGAACAATTGCTACAGGTCCCGTCCTGTATCGGAGTGAATCAGATGGTCAGCAAGCTTGCCTTGTCGCTCGCAATCACAACAACGATGGGCTTGGGCTTCGTAGTGAATCCATCGGATTCCGAGTCTGAAAATTTAGACGTACTAAAAACAGCGCGTTCCTACAAAGACGGCGGGGGCTACAACAAAAACTGGAAGGGGAGTGGGACGCAGGGCAATCGCATCTAATTACGCTTGAATACTCGTGAGAATGGCTTGCAGTGTTTGGTTATTCCAACCTGCGCGGAGTCGTTTACCGCGCAGGCTTTCTTTGAGCGTAGTGTCTCGCTTGAGAATGGAGAGCGCCAAGCGACGCATTCCGGCAGCGATTTCTTGGCCGTTGCCTTTCCGAAGACGGCTTTGATCTTCTGAAAAAGTTACATCCAGCGACCAATGCAGTGAGTTCTCCACGCTCCAATGGTTACGAACATGTCCTGCTAGGGACCTGACCTTGGGGGGCAGGCTGCTGATGAAAAAGGAAGTCTCTTCGCTCAGCTTCTCTCCCGATTTACGATAGCGAAAAACCATGCCAACCGAGCGAAGGTCACGCCACTGCTCAGACAGTTTTGGGGGCGCGGGAGCGACGTAATACTCGCGACGCTCATCGCGGCCGTGATTCTTCTCCACCGTGACATGCCGACGCACGCCACGATAATCCTGATCGCCGTAGTCAATGAACAACTGGAGCAGTTGCTCATGCATCTTTTTTTGATTGCCTTTCACTTGCAAAACGTAATCAGCACCCGCTAGGCGAATCTTCTCAGCAGTTTGCTTCTGGCAATGCATCGCGTCGAGCGTGACGACTGCCCCTTCGATGGCCAGTATCTCCAAAAGCCGTGGTACGGCAGTGATTTCATTGGACTTTTGCTCCGTCGCGAGTTGTCCGAGCGAGAGATGAAGATCACTGGCCCACGCGTTGACCAGGTGCAAGGCTCCTGTGCCGGACGCTTGGTCGAAAGACCGGCGAAGTGTCTTGCCGTCGATAGCCACGGTCTGGCCTTGCAGATCGAGTTGCAGGCTGGCAACCCAGTTCGCTAGGCAGTGGTAGAATTCTTTGGTGTCCAGCAGCGAGAATACGCGACCCAACGTGTCGTGCGAGGGAATGCCATGCTCCAGAGGCAACCAGGTGCGGAACCAGTCGATCTTCTCGTTGCCAAATCGCTCGACATCGGCCCACGAGTCGGCTCCACAGATTGCGCCGCACAAGGCGATAGCCACGATGTCGCTGAGCCGATGTCGCTTGGTCCGTTCCATGCGAGGATCGGTAAGTTCCTCGAAGTGTGTAAGAATGACAGGGGATTTTGTAATCGCCATACGTCGACCTCCGTGCTAGAAATGCTATCGGCGGTTAGATTCCGACCCAACCGCTGAAATGACTTCTACGCAGAGATCGATGTATTCGGTCATTTAGATGCGATTGCCCTGGAGTGGGACGCCAGAAGAAGTGCGATTCAAGGGCCAGAAGATTCTTAGCAAAGGTGAGCGAACCTATTGCTGCGGATTTACATTCACGGTGGCCATGAAGGTCGCAACCGATCGAGGACTACTTCGTGAGGCTTCTGTAGAATCAGTCCGTAAGCTGCAAAAAGACTGGTACGGCACGACAAAGGAGAGTCGCGAGACTCAATGCGTATTCGCCCTCAAGAAACTAGGCATCGGAAAGGCCGTGAAAGCAGAAGAGGCTCAGCCCGGAGACTTCGTACAGTTTTGGCGAAAAAAATCGGGCCACAGCGTAATCTTCTTGGAATGGGTCGTCAAGGATGGCAAACAGGTTGGCCTGAAGTACCGTAGCTCTCAACCCAAGACCAATGGCATAGGCGACAACGTCGAGTATTTTAGCGATTCGCAAATCAAAGGGGCATCAATCGATCGAAGTCGCTGCCACCTTTGTCGGCTTCACAACAAGTAGCCTGCCATTTAGGTTCTGCCGCCTGTTGAATTATTCTGATGTTTCCCTCGCCGACTTAGGCAACTCGGTAATCTCGACCCCCTTGTACCAAGTCTCACCCTCCGGACCACTGTGGATTTGGAGGGCGATGCCGGCCAAGAAGTATCTGCTGCCGTCGTGCGAGTCGAACCTTCTCAAGTCGCTAGCCCCCACCCCGCGCCGGTTGTCACCCCCCCGACACACCTTATACTAGGAGCGCGCCGCAAATCAGCCTGCGGCCAATCCCTTAATTCCCCCCGCAGGATCGCCCGTCGTGGACCAGACCCAGCCCTCAGACCAGCAGCATTCGTTTCTCGCCCGCCACGATTTCTTGATCCGCCGCCTGCACTCGCTCAGCGGACTGATCCCCGTGGGCGCCTATATGGTCGTCCACCTGATCACCAATGCTAGCGTGGTCAACGGCGCAAGCACTTTCCAAGGTAACGTCTACAAAATCCACTCCCTTGGCAACTTGCTACCGCTGGTCGAATGGGTATTCATCTTCATCCCCATTCTGTTCCATGCGGCCATTGGCTTCGTCATCATCGGCGGAGGCATGCCCAACTCAACGCAGTATCGCTACGGCTCGAACGTGCGTTACACGCTGCAGCGTGCCACCGGCATGATTGCCTTTGTGTTTATTATGTTACACGTGTTTCACATGCACGGTTGGTTCCACGAGGAGTCGTGGGTGAAGAATGTGGTCGAACCGCTCGGCGGCGGGCAGTTCAAACCTTACTCCGCCACTAGTACCGCCAGTGAGGCACTGCAAAGCATCGTACTTGTGGGACTCTACCTCCTCGGTGTGCTGTCCTGCGTCTTCCATCTAGCTAATGGCCTGTGGACGATGGGCATTACTTGGGGAATTTGGACCAGCGAGAAGGGTCAAGCCCGTGCCCTGAAAGTTTGCACAGCCCTTGGCTTAGGGCTGGCAGCGGTAAGTGTCGTGGCCCTGTTTGGCATTCGCGGCGCGACCGACACTCCAGAGAAGCTCGAAGAAGTTCGAGCGATGGAAGAAGAAATGTACGACGCGAAAGTAGAAGCCCGCGAGCTCGAACCGAATGAGCATAAATTTCGGAAACACGAGGAAGCAACTACTGAAGACGAAGCCTCCCAGGCCGATTCGGAAGATGCATCTCAGTGAGTACCGAGTCGTACAGTGCTCGCAAAGGCGCCAAGTCGCAAAGCAGCCAAGCCGGTCCTGTTCGCATGATTAACCACAAACAAAAGACTCTTACTCTGCGCCTGAGCGCCGTTAAGAGAGACCAAAGCTGTGAGGAATGATTCACGATGGCTGATCAGAGAGTCCTAATCGTCGGTGGCGGCCTTGCCGGCCTTGCCGCCTCCATGAAGCTGGCAGAGGCAGGTATTCCGGTCGACTTGATGAGCCTCACGCCGGTCAAGCGCTCGCATAGCGTTTGCGCCCAGGGCGGAATCAACAGCGTCAACGATAGCACGCGCCAACTCGGCGACAGCGAGTGGCTGCATCTCGACGATACCGTCTACGGTGGCGACTTTCTCCAGCACCAGCCGCCCGTTAAGGAAATGACCGACTGGGCACCGCGCATCATCGATCTGATGGATCGACTTGGCGTGCCGTTCAATCGCACACAAGAAGGCTTTCGTGATCAACGTCGTTTCGGCGGTACGTTATTCAAACGCACCGCCTTCGCCGGCGCAACAACTGGCCAACAGTTGCTGTACGCCCTCGACGAGCAAGTGCGCCGCTGGGAAGCCAAGGGGATGGTCACCAAGTATGAAGGCTGGGACTTCCTCGGCCCGGTTCTCGACGAAAATGGTCGTTGCCGCGGTGCCGTTGCCCAAAACCTGGTCACCATGGAAATCCGCTCCTTCGCTGCCGACGCCGTAGCGATGGGTGTCGGTGGGTGCGGGCTCATCTATGGACGCAGCACCATGAGTATGGCCTGCACCGGTGCCGCTGCGAGTCGCGCATTCCAAGCCGGTGCGAAGTACGCCAATGCAGAGTTCATCCAAGTTCACCCCACCGCCATTCCCGGTGCGGACAAGTGCCGTCTGATGAGCGAGTCGGCCCGTGGCGAAGGAGGCCGTGTATGGGTGCCGCGCAAACCGCACGACAGCCGCGCCGCCGCAGACATTCCCTCCGCAGAGCGTTACTACTTCCTCGAAGAACGCTACCCAGAGTACGGCAACCTCGTGCCCCGCGATATCGCCACGCGCGAAATCTTCAACGTGTGCGTGAATGAAGGCCTCAGCGTCGATGCCGATCGCCAAGCCGTGTACCTCGATCTCACGCACATTTCGCGGGCCGAGCTGGATCGCAAACTGGGCGGCATCCTCAGCATCTACGAGAAGTTCCAAGGCGTCAATCCGCGCGACGTCCCCATGAAAATCTTCCCTGCAGTGCATTACTCGATGGGCGGCCTATGGGCCGACTACGAACGCACCGCCGCCGGCGGACTCGTGCCGGGATCGCCACGCAACCAACAGACCAACATCCCTGGACTGTATGCCATCGGAGAATGCGACTACGGCTACCACGGAGCGAATCGCCTAGGCGCGAACTCGCTACTCTCCTGCATTTTTAGCGGCCTGTTCGCCGCGCCGGGCATTGAGAACCTGCTTGGTTCACTCAACGATTCCGCCAGCGATGAAAAATACGACCAACTCCTCCGCGGCCAGCGTGCCGTCAAGCAAATGGAGCACGATAAGCTGCTCACTAGCGAAGGGGGCCGCGAGAATCCTTATGTGCTTCATCAGCAGCTCGGCGACGCCATGACGAAGGCCGCCACCGTAGTGCGCGATAACGGCCAGCTGCGCAACGCACTCAGCCAGATTAACGAGCTGTGCGAGCGTGTAGAAAACTGCTCGCTCTCAGACACCGGAAACTGGACCAACCAAAACGTGGTGTTCACCAAATCGCTCCGCGACATGTTCCCGCTGGCCAAGTCACTGCTCAAGGGAGCACTCGCTCGCGACGAATGCCGCGGCGCTCACTTCAAACCAGAGTTCGCCGCGCCCGGCATCAAGGCCACCGACCCGGCCGCTCGCCAACGCGAAGCGGAACAGTGGTGCGACAAGTTCGAGGAAAAGAATCGCAAGTGGCTCAAGAGCACCATCGCCACACTCGACGCTGACGGCGAGCCACAACTTTCCTACGAAGAAGTCGACACCAGCCTCATCCCACCTCGCCCGCGCCTCTACGGTTTGGTCGGTGCAGAGATCATCGAGAAGGTTTGGAAAGAACGCTCCGACGCCGCCAAAGCAGTCGCCAGTGCCGAACGCAGCAACACGGGTGCCCCCGCTGCGTCGGTGGCAGAGCCTGTGCGGTAGCAGAGTCTGTGCTGTAAGACGGGACGAATGCATATCGTAATAACGTCGTGATTCGCTCGATTGGGAAGCGTTGCATCCAGATGGTGCTCCCCTTTCAGTAACGAAAGAGACGATGATGGACCGCAAATTATCAGCGTTGATTTTGCTTCTCAGCTTCTTAGTCGTATCCACTGCCGACGCTGAAGATTGGCCCCAATGGGGCGGCCCGCAGCGTGATATCGTTTGGCGTGAGACAGGCATCGTAGAAAAACTCCCCGCGGAGCTTCCGCGAGTTTGGTCCGCACCGATTGCCGAAGGGTACGCAGGACCTGCCGTCGCAGACGGGCGGGTTTTCGTGACGGATCGCTTAGCGAAGGAAAACCTCGAACGTGTTCACGCCTTCGATGCTTCCACTGGCGACCCACTGTGGTCGCACAAGTACGACGCTCCCTACTCGATCAGCTACCCCGCCGGTCCGCGTGCTACGCCCACCGTGGATGGCAACCGCGTGTACACGCTCGGCGCGGTCGGGCATCTATTTTGCTTCGATGTCAAATCGGGGGATATCGTTTGGGGAAAACACTGCGTCGAGGACTACGGCACCAAGCTACCCACGTGGGGCATGGCTGGGGCTCCGCTGGTGGACGGGGACCAGCTGATTGTGCTCGTCGGCGGTGCAGACGGCGCGCTGGTCGTGAGCTTCAACAAACACACTGGTGAGGAACTTTGGCGCGCCCTCGACGATCCGGATGTCGGCTACTGTGCGCCGGTAATCCTGGAGTTCGGCGGCCGCCGGCAACTGATCATCTGGCACGCATCGCATGTGTCGTCGCTCGATCCGGCCACCGGCGCACTTCTCTGGCAGCACCCGTTCCCCGTGCGTTACGCCCTATGCGTTCCCACGCCAAGAAAGCTGGGTAATCGCCTGTTCCTCACTGCTTTTTACGAAGGCCCGTTGATGCTCGACCTGGGAGAGAATGGCCTCACACCCAAGGAACTCTGGCGTACTGACCCCAGCAATAACGATCTGAAGAACAATAGCCTGCACTCGATCATGCCAACCTCGATCGTCACGGAGAAGTTCATCTACGGCATGAGCAGTTATGGCCAACTCCGCTGCGTGCGCACCGACACCGGCGAGCAAGTGTGGGAAACCCTCAAGGCAACCGGCAAGGGCCGCTGGTGGAATGCCTTCCTCATTCCGCACGGCAAGATGAGCGGCGAGCGCGTGTACCTCGCCAACGAGCAGGGCGAGCTCATCCAAGCCCGCCTGACCGGCGCCGGTTACGAGGAAATCGCCCGCGCGCACCTCATCAAGCCCACCCGCAAGGTGCAACGTCGCATGACCATTTGGTCGCACCCCGCGTTTGCGATGAAAAGCGTGTTCGCGCGAAATGACGAGGAGTTGGTGCGAGTTGATTTGGCGGAGTAGCTCGGCCATCCTGGCTGAGTAGAGCAATTCCCCCTTAGACGAAGTCGTCCTCATAAGAACATCCCGATAAGAATTCTTGCTCTACTAACGGTGTCTTCTATTGAATGCTGGTTATCATAGAAATATTCGTTTTCACGACAAATAAACTGGGCGCGAAGTCGCCCAGATCATCGAGCGGGTAGCACCGACACTCCAGCCTCAAGAGGGTGATTTGGCGTGTTCGCACGACAGGCCGAGTGTCGGTGTCGAAGACAAGAGGCGCTCGAGATGCAGAACCGGCTGGCCTCTTGTGCTCCGCACACCGACACTTATCCGAGCAATCCTGGCGAGCGGGCAACGCCACCGACGGATGAAGTGTCGGTGCTATCCACTATCTATTGGGGGAGGCGACCGGATTTCGCTTTCGTTCTTCGAGCGATAGGACCCCTCAACCAGAACGTCGCATGGCAAGCAGTTGTCGCATGGCCTGGCAACTTGTTATTTCGCAATGACCTTCACGCGCTCGATTCCTTGAATGGCTGAAGAATGCTCCATCACGATCCGCCAACCGTCTTTCGTCTGACGTAAGGTAGTCGTGGTGCGGATGTGGACTTCACAATGGGTGCCATCTCCAAGTATCTCGTACTTGAATCGGTGTATGAACGAGACAAGAGCAGTCTTGTCGAAGACTCGAATTCTCATCTTTTGAGATTTTGAGTTGTAGAATTTGACCGCTTTCATGTCGCGCACATACGAGTCAGAGATTTCCTTGTGGCCCCTCAATGACAGTCCATTTGAGGCTAGCATCTCCACCGTTTCATCAACTTCGTAGAATCCCGAGATTACCTGCGGGTCGTTCTTATTAAACGACTCAACCCACGCGTTCACCGTACGTCGAACACCCGCTTCGCCCTCTACCTCCTGGGCAGGTAACGAAGCATGCAGCAAGAGAAGTACAGGAATAAGGATCTTCATGGCGTTTTCGGGCTACTAGTAGTTTGACAGAAACCTATGTAATAAAGCCTACCCTACCTGAGGCTTCAGGAGATGAGGAATCAATTGTAGTGGATAACTCGCCTCGGAGCGAAACACCTTAAGCCCCTAGCCTACGCCCCTACTGGCTGTGTTTGCGCTGACGGATTCTGATCCTTGGTACGGTTCCACCCACAAAAACACGACAGGGCAGGGCACCACTATTGGCTATCGCGCAGCACATGCATCAGCGCTTCAAATTCTTCGCAACATTCGGTGCAAATGGCCAGGTGATGCTCGACCGCTTCCAGGCCCTCGGGCACCGTCTTGCCGGCAAGGCTGTTCTCTGCGAACTGGGAGAGTTTCTCCGTGCACTCATCGCACGCAATCTCGTCCGGTCGAGTGAGCGATAACATGCCGAGCAGAGTATCAAGTTGTTTGCGTGATAGTGCCATAAGCTAGGTTCTCGCCGCCTGCCAATCTTCAGCGGAAAATCCGCGTTCTTCCAGTGACCGCTTCAGTCGCTTCCTGGCGTCGTGGGTTAATTTGTAGATCGCATTACGATTGCTGTCCGTGCGACGAGCGATCTCCTCCAAGGGCACGCCAGCAAGCTCTGCCAGCAGGACCTCCTGTTGCTTCGCCGTCAGATCGTTACGGATCGCGTCGTGCATGGCATCAACCAACTCGGCGCGGTCGCTTTCGAATTCCGGTAACGCTTGATCTTCACTAGTAGGCTCTAGCGATCCGGCATCGGCGACTACCTGCTCCAACGACACATCTTTCCACTGCCGTTTGCGTAGCTCAGAGTAGGCCGTGCGAATGGCAATCGTGGTTGCCCACGTAGTAAACTGGCTACGTCCTTCAAAGGTATCGAGGCTCTTCAATATCTTGAGGAGCGCCTCCTGCGCCATGTCCTCGGCGAAATTGCCAGTCAAGTCAGGGCGCGCCCGAAACGTATTCTGCAATCGACGCAACAACAGTTGTCGTAGCTCTGCCAACGCAGCATCACACTGCGGACCTTCCTCTCGAAGTCGTGCAATCCACTGCTGGTTGGCAAGTTTCATGGTCGTCGTGCCGGCTACTTCCTTCTGACGCGGTTTCTGAGGCAGGTATTACCAAGTATCGAGAGAAAGAATCCGTTTTTCAAAGTAAGAGTCGTATCACACCAGGAGTCTAATCTACTACGGGACTCGCTCGAGAAGGCGAGCCTAGCAATAGAACCAACCCCCTCATCAGTGAGTTTACCCCATGAATAATCTCGAAACTACCAATCAATTCTGTAACAGCGCAAGACTCAGCAAGCTCTAAAACCTCGGCCGCTATCTTACCTTCTATGGCCTGGCGATTGTCGTCCTTTGGATCGGCGGCATGAAATTCACCCAGTACGAAGCGGAAGGAATCTCCGGCTTCGTGAAGAACAGCCCACTGATGAGTTGGGCGTATTCTGTGATGAGCGTGCGCGGATTTTCGACCGCCCTCGGGGTCGTCGAAATCATAATCGCGTTGCTGCTCGCCCTCCGCCCCTTCTCCGCGCGAGCGGCCGCCCTGGGAAGCCTACTCGCCATCGGCATGTTCCTCACCACACTCAGCTTCCTACTCACCACGCCCGGCATCTGGGAAGAATCCCTCGGCGGCTTCCCTGCACTATCGGTCGCCCCGGGGCAGTTCGTCTTGAAAGACTTTGTACTACTGGGAGCATCGGTGTGGTGCCTAGCAGATGCTTGCCAGGCGTGTTGCTCGAACGAGCCCGTTGCATGAAAAGGCATGCTGTGGTGGAGCGAGAAGTTAGCCGACGGGCTTGCTGCCGCGATATCTAAAGTAGAGAACAGCCAAAGCCTGCTATTGACGACGAAAAGCCCTGACACACAAAACGATAGCAGCTGCCAACACAGCTGCGAGATTGACAAGGCTATAGGCGTCCCCTGTCCTCACATAATTCCGAATGCACATAGGCACACCAATAAATACAACGACGCAGATTAGGAAAATGCTCGCCTTTTGAAGTCGTGCTCTTCTCCTGCTAAGTTTCTTGTTCATGCGTAAGCCAGTTGTCAAGTCGATTGCAAGAACTCAACCCGCGCGGCCAGCAAGGGCGACGGCTAAGAAAAGTTATCTGCCAAGTTTCGCCTACCGCAGGCCACCGCTGCCGCGGCCAATAGCAGCAGAAGTATTGCGATCGAAGGCTCAGGCACAACTTGCGTAGCCGTCGGAGGTTTCACACCGTTGCCGAATTGCTGCTGCCAAGCGAGCAGGTCGAAGCCATTGCTCAAGCCGTCGAGGTTGGAGTCGCTGCCGGGGCCGATTCCATAGTCGGCTTGCCACTGGGCCAGATCGTCGAGGTCGACTTGGTGGTCGCCATCAAAATCGCCGGGCGTCTTGACGTCGAGGAATTGATCCACGGTCACGTCGTTTATGATCTGCACGGTCCCGTCGGGCCACGCGATCTTCAACTCGTCGATGAGTGTCTCGTCACCCAAGCCAAAGTGTACCGGCACATCGCTTTGGTTGAACGTGCCTGCATTGGTGTTCGCCTCACGGCGTAGCGTGCGTTGCTCCGGTGTGCCTTCGTCGAGGGTCGCGTAAACGACTGCTCCGATGCCGCTCGTGTTGTCCGACGGGCCAGACAAGTTGATCGCGAGCCAGTGATTGTCGTTGGTCGATGCATCACTGAGGTAAACGCGTTCGCTGGAGCCGCCGTCAGTGGGCGCAATGAGATCTTGATCGCCATCCATGTCAATGTCCGCCCAAGTGCTGTCGTACGCCCCTTCATTCGCTTCGTTGAGACCTTCGAGAATCGTGACATCGGTAAAACTCCAGTTGCCGTCGTTGCGATAGAGCTTGCGTGCCACGTCCCTACCTGAGCCAGGCCGGTGATCGTGGAAGAACAGATCGAGGTCGCCGTCGTTGTCGTAATCGATCGCTTTGCCGCCGTTGAGGTCGCCGCCGTTATCGCTCAGCAGGGGATGCCCCGTGAGGCTGTCTACGTCCGTAAACTGGTTACTGCCATCGTTGCGAAAAATCTTGCTGTCTTGGGCATCGGCCCCGACCATGAACAGATCGAGGTCGCCATCGTCGTCGAAGTCGTAGAACTCCGAGCCGTAGCTATTTTCCAAATACTGTGTGCCATTGCCGTCGGCAATATCGATGAAGCTCAACGAGCCGGTTTGTGCCAGCTGATTCTCATAGAAGTTATTGCGGATGTTGCCGCCAAAAATGCAGGTTGAAATATAAATGTCGAGATCTCCATCGCCATCCGTATCTCCAACGGCCATGCCATAGCCTTTAGCTCCGAACGGTTCTTGAAATCCGACCGCAGCACCAACCGGCGTGAACGAACCTCCTGAGCCTTGCAAGTAGATTTCATGCTTCTCGGGACCTTCCATACCAAAGATCAGGTCCAGGTCGCGGTCGTTATCGATATCGACCCAGGCAATATTTTGGTGGAAGCCGGGATCGTCTAACCCAACGGCGACGCTCGTGTTTGTGAAGCCTCCCAAGCCGTCGCCGCGCAGTACATCACCCGTATCGTTACTAGGATTGGATTGACCAACGAAGACATCCATGTTGCCGTCGCCGTCGTAGTCGCCCCAGGCGGCGCTCCAGGAGGACCCCAAACCAGCGGGCAATGCGTTGGAGATGTTGGTAAACGAAAGCGATCCGCTGCCGATGATGTTGTTGCGAAAGAGTTGCTGAGCGCCGGGAACTCCCTGAAACATGACGTCGAGATCGCCATCGTTGTCGATATCGGCCAGCGAAGCGCTGCGAGAATTAAAATTTGCCCCGCCAAGTACCGTGGCTCCGTGTTCGGTAAACGCAGCATCGGCTTCTTGTCCATGAGCGAGCAACAGAGACACGACTGCAACACCCGCTCGGACGGTCTGACTCAATGGTAAGATTGACTTCATCGCTTTGCCCTCAATAGTACAAGCTGATACTACATCTCTCCGACTCGTCGAACCCTCACAAGTGGCCGGCAACCACCAATATACTACAACTCGTTCGAGGGGTACCTAAAGAATGCGCAGGAAACGTAGCATCGCCAAACCCTGAGCCGGTGGCACTATGAGTTGATGCTCAACGTTGATGCGAGAAAAGCCCAATTCACTCCGTGCCAGCAAGCACTCACGGTCGCTGAGCACTTTGCGTATCGCTTCGAACTTTTCGCAACATTCGGTGCCGATCGCGAGGTGATGAGTGCCGGGAGTGTTGTTCAAGAGAACCAATTGCGCGAGTGGTTGGCCATTATGTGGAGAGTCGTTAGCCGACGAGCTTGCTCGCCGTGATGTCTGCCTTGGGCAAGAGAATTCCTAGTTGAACTATCTCACTTTGGGGAGCTCTTTTGGAGATGCGGTGCGTGAATGAATTCCCGAACCGCGCGGCGAGCAAGCTCGTCGGCTAACGAAACTTTCTAGGTAGATCCACGCACTTCCAACAACTGCGCCGCGATACTCACCGCGATCTCCCCCGGGTGATTCGAGCCGATCGGCAATCCCACGGGGCAGTGGAACTGGGCTTGCTCCGCGGGAATACCCGTCTCGGCAAGTTCCTTGCGTAGCACGGCGGCTTTCGCACGGCTACCAATCACACCGAGGAACGGGAACGTGCGGCCCGATTGAAAAATGCGCTGCAACACTGGCAGGTCGCTCGCGTGGCCGCGGGTCATGCACAGGACGTAGGCATCGTCAGGCAGTCTCTCGACTTCTGCTGGTGGGTCGTCGGTTTGGATAGTTGCGATTCCTGCCGGAAGCTGCTCTAGCCATTCTGCGCGCGGGTCGATGCATGTCACTCCGCAACTCGGCAAGTGCAGCAATTGCCGCGTGAGCGCTTGGGTGACATGCCCCGCGCCGAAGATAATTACCTGCCAGCTCGGCATGCCGAAGGTTTGGAAGAACATTCGCATGCGACCACCACAGGTCATGCCCACGTCGGCTTTCAGACTCCAGTCATGAAGGAGATGGTCGACTCCCCCGTCGAGCATCGCTTGCGCTTCGGCAATCGCTTTCGCCTCGACCCGTCCGCCGCCAACCGTACCGGCAGAAATTCCGCCGCTGGTCACAAGCATTCGCGCGCCAATGTCCTGCGGGGTTGATCCAATTGCCTCGATCAGCGTGACCAACACGTAAGGTGTTCCCGCATCGGCCAGTTCTTTGCAGCAATTCAGAAAGTCGAGGTCGCTCATGTTGTGGCAGACTCAACAGCACTCTTGGTCAACGTCGTCATCCTCGTGAGCAGTTCCTCGGCCGTCGCGGGAATCGACAGTTCGACTGGCCCTGGGACACTCGCCTCGTCGGCGATGTGGGACAGCGCGTGCTTGGCTGCTAGCCAAACGCACAGCCCCAGCATGAGCGGAGGTTCGCCGACGGCTTTGCTCTTGCGCACGTTGATCGTGTGCTTGGGATTGTCGATGAAGTCTACGTTGAACGTGCGCGGCAGGTCGGTTACGTTAGGAATTTTGTAAGTCGTCGGGCCCGTGGAAAGCAGGCGGCCCGTTTCGTCATAGCGCAGGTCCTCGTTCGTCACCCAGCCGACGCCTTGGATGAAGCCGCCGATCACCTGCCCACGATCGATGCCCGGGTTGATCATTTTGCCTACGTCCATCAACAAATCGGCCCGATCGAACGTCAGCTCGCCGGTGAAACGATCGATCGTCACTTCCGCAATGGCCGCGCCCGTGGTGTAGTAGAAAAAGGGATTGCCGCGGCCCGTTTCTCGATTGAAATCGACGCCCGGCGTCGCGTAGAAACCACGCGCACCCAGGTCCACACGCTCGCGACGTGCCTGGGCACAGAACTCACCAAATTCAATCCGCGCAGTAGGGTCAGGGTTGCGATTGTCGAAGACCCAACCCTCTTCCAGGCGAATGTGTTCGGGCGAAGGTGTGTAGCCAAGATCCGCTTGGCCAAACAGTTCCGCCGCGTAGTCGAACATCCGCGCCTTAATTTTCGCACACGCATCGAGTGCTGCCGCCCCGTTCAAGTCGGTTCCCGCACTGGCCGCGGTCGGCGAGGTGTTGATATTCTTCTCCGTGGAAGTCACCATCATTCGTACATGATCGGGCGACACACCAAACTCATCGGCGACGACCTGGCGAATCTTCGTGTTCAGCCCCTGCCCCATCTCCGTGCCGCCGGTTGAGACTTGGATCGTACCGTCGGTATAAACATTAACCAGCGCGTTCGCCTGGTTGAGGAATTTCGTAGTGAACGAAATCCCAAACTTCACCGGCGACAAGGCGATGCCCTTCACGTGCGTGCGGCTCCTGCTGTTGAACTTCTCAACGGTTTTCATACGGCGTTCGTAATCGGCCGAACCAACGAGCTGATAGAACGTCTCCTTGAGGACGTGATTGCGCACAATCTGCCCGTAGTGCGTGACGTTACGTTTCGGCTGAGTCTCCTTATCTTGGGAGTCGCGATAGAGATTCAATCGGCGAACGTCATAAGCATCGCGTCCTGTAGCTCGGGCGATGTCTTGCAGACAGTTCTCAATAACTGCCATGCCCTGCGGTCCGCCAAAGCCGCGGAATGCCGTATTGGGTGGCAGGTTCGTGCGGCACACTTGCCCAGTCACGCGCATGTGAGGGATGTAGTAGGCGTTGTCCGCATGCAGTAACGTACGTTCCAGGACCGAGGTCGAAAGATCGCAAAACGCGCCACCGTTGGAGTAGAACTGAAACTCTGCAGCCAGGATTCGCCCCTCCTCGTTGAACGCAATCCGATAGTCGGTTTCATAGGCGTGGCGCTTGCCGGTGATCTCCATGTCGTCGCCGCGTTCCAGCACCAGACGCGCGGGGCGTCGCGTGCGCTGGGCGATCATCGACACAGCTACCGCAGTCAATGCAGACTGCGTTTCCTTCCCCCCAAAGCCGCCCCCCATGCGATGGCATTCGCACACGACTTGATGGAACTTTACGCCAAGTGCCTCTGCCACCACTGCTTGTGTTTCGGTCGGGTTCTGCGTGGAGGAAGTCACCTTGACGTCCGCGCCTTCGCCCGGTTCGGCCAGGGCGGCTTGCGTCTCGAAGTAAAACTGCTCTTGCCCTTGCGAGTGGAATTGCCCGCTGAGCGTGTGCGGCGCTTTTTTGAATGCCGCTTCCAGCTCTGCCTGCTTGCCGGTGGCGATCACCAACGGGCTAGCAAGAAACGAATTGGCTGCTCGTGCGTCGGCCACCGTGATGAGTGGCGTGGCCGGCTTGCATTCCAGCTTGACGAGCTTGCGTGCCTCGCTTGCCGCTTCAGCTGTCTCAGCGGCAATGATCACGGTCGGCTGGCCGAGATAGGAAATCTCCTTCTCGACAAGAAAAGGCTCGTCCGTGAAAATCGGCCCGAAGTGATTCGGCCCGCGCAAATCCTTATGCGTGAGTACACACACGACTCCTGGTAGCGCGCGAGCTTCCTCGGTGTTGATCGACTCAAGCGTGCCCGCAGCAATTGGCGTGCCAACCAGTTCTACGGACAGTTCACCAGCAAGTCGCGGCATATCGTCAATGTAACGCGCAGCGCCCGTCACATGCCCGACTGCCGAATCGTGTGGCAAAGCGGTTCCAACGGAGGGGCCAGCAGAAGGTCCAACGGATGCCATTACACAATCCCCGCTTGCGGCTGAGCTTGTCCCGCAGACAAATCGAAAAAGCACTTCACGAACAAATTCTCAACCAACTGCAGCCGATAGTTCGCACTTCCTCGCACGTCGGAAATCGGCGTGACTTCCTCTCGTGCTTGTTGGCCCGCGGCACGCATCGTTATCTCGGTGAGCGGTTTCCCCACGAGCATCTCCTCTGCCAATGGCAAACGAACCACCGTCGGCCCCACACCACCGGTCGCAATGCGTGCTTCGAGAATCAGTGCACCCTCTTCTAGCGGGCCATCTAGCTCTAACCAAAATGCAGCCGTCATGACGCTGATATCCAGATCGCGTCGTTTGGAATTCTTGTACAGCTTCAGTTGCGTGCTCTCCGCGGGCAACGGTGTGCGGATCGAAACGATCACCTCATCCGGCTTGAGGTCTAGCTGTTTGTAGCCGAGATAGAAATCCTCGATCAGCACTTCGCGCTTCCCGCGCGTGCTAGCCAACTCAACCGTCGAACCGGCGACATAGTGAAAGGGTATCGAGTCGGCAATCGGCGAAGCGTTCGCCAAGTTCCCAACCAGCGTACCCATGTGGCGAATCTGCGGACTACCAAATCGCTTGAGCACCTCGTAGTATTCGGGAATACGATCTTTCACAAAGGCTTCCACACGCGACCAAGTGACCGTCGCGCCAATGACCAGTTCATCGCCCACGATCTCCAAGCGATCGAGCTCATCAACCGTACGCAAGGAAATAATATCCGACGGTGCGATCTTTCCATGATTGTGCTGCACGCCCAAATCCGTGGCACCGCTCACGAGCGTCGCCTGCGGGCGCTTCGCCTTGCGCTCGAGTAACTGCTCTAACGTCTGAGGCAGGAAGATTTCCGGCGCTGACTTTGCCGCCGGTGCGCCATTTTGAGCCACGCCGTTAGCCTCCGCAGTGGCGCGAGCATTCACATGAACCGCTTCGCCGGCGAGCTTCTTAAAATCAGCTAGCAGCGGAGCCGAGTCGTATCGCTGCGAAATGCTCTCCACCGTCGTCGGATCGAACGCCTGTCCTGCATCAAGAATCTGGGAGTAGCCAGTGCAACGGCACAGGTTTCCCGAGAGTCCCAATCGCAGTTCGTCGTCCGTGAGTTTTCCTTCGTTTGCACCCTTCTCGTCGTGAGAGTCGCATGCTCGCTCGGTGCTTTGACGTTCTTCGACCAATCCATGCATCGTCATCACGAAGCCTGGTGTACAGAAGCCGCACTGGCTGCCGTGGCAATCCACCATGGCCTGTTGGACTGCGGTGAGCCCAGGTACCTCGGTGAGCTGGTCTTCGCGATGCAAACCCTCGACGGTGATCACATGTCGTCGATCAAGTTGATAAACGAATGCAATGCAAGCATCGATGGC
Source organism: Adhaeretor mobilis (assembly GCF_007741515.1). Lineage (GTDB taxonomy): Bacteria > Planctomycetota > Planctomycetia > Pirellulales > Lacipirellulaceae > Adhaeretor > Adhaeretor mobilis. Next base: position 456,792 of record NZ_CP036263.1, on the reverse strand, counting down.
TTGGTACTCTATTTTGTCTTGCGCTTGGTTCGACTTGCCAACAAGGACCGAACACGCACCGCAATCACCTTCGGCACAAGCGACCTTGGTTCCTGTGAGCGAAGATTTCTCGCGCAGATAGTCACTCAGCGTAAGACCAGCTGCTGCGCCGCTGACTGCATGCCGGGTGCCGTTTACATAGAAGACGAGTTGGTCGCGCATGAAGAGTCTCTCGACCGGCTTTGGTTAAGCAGTTTCCTGGGTCGCCCCTACTCAGGATCGCAGGACGCCCCTTGCCGACGCGAGGGAGATTGATTCTGGTAGAGAGCATAAAACAGACGCCTTTTGCCCAATATCACGATAAGTTAGCCCGCGGCGGGCGTCAATGCAGCAGGTCGATTCGCCAGCAGGAGTGAAAGTTCATACCGGGTGTCATTCCGACGGTCGCCTGAGCGGCGGAGCTGGTCTTCTGGGACGCAAGCGGATTGAATCGCCCTAGGGCCTGCGTCCTAGTAGTACTGCTCGTTCCGCAAGTCTCAGTTCGGCATGACACATCAGCATTTTCAACCTTTGAGAAACCTTCCATGAGCCCCAACACCGTTGCAATTGCCGATGTGGTGATGTCGCGGTGCGATGAGCTAGCGGCATGTTCAGAGGACCCGGAGTGCATCACCCGGCGTTATCTTTCGCCCCCGATGCACGACGTGCACGATCGCCTTTCGGGCTGGATGCGCACCGCGAATCTCACAACACGCATCGACAACGCAGGAAACCTCATCGGCCGTCGAGAGGGCACCATACCGACAGATGGCGCATCTTCCAGCGAGAACCCAGCCCCCAACAAGAACCCAACCCACAACAAGAGCACAGTTCCCCGCGCCTTGCTCGTCGGTTCGCATCTCGATACGGTGCCCGGCGGCGGTCGCTACGATGGCGTGCTGGGCGTGCTCATGGGTCTAGCGTTGGTCGAACTGCTCGGCGATACCCCGCTCCCTTTTCATATCGATGTCGTTGGCTTCAGTGAAGAGGAGGGCGTGCGCTTCAGCAAACCGTATCTGGGGAGCAGCGCGATGGTGGGCGAGTTCCAAGCGGAATGGCTAGAGCGACAAGATGCCGACGGCACCACTTTGAGTAGAGCGATCGTCGACTTTGGCTTAGCGCCCGACTGCTTGTCGGATTCTGCCTACAGTCCCGAAGAAGTTATCGGGTTTATCGAGCCGCACCTCGAACAAGGACCTGTGCTGGAAAGTTGCGGCTCACCCGTCGGGGTGGTCAGCGCCATTGCCGGCCAAACACGTTTGCGACTGAACTTTACCGGGGAAGCGGCCCACGCGGGAACCACTCCCATGCAAGGACGGCGCGACGCGCTGGTGAGTAGCGCCGCATTCATTCGCACGGTCAGCGACTTGGGCCAACGCGTCGAGGGGCTTCGCGCTACGGTTGGTCAATTGCAAATCGTACCCAACGCACCCAACGTGATTCCCGGCAGCGTCGAACTTTCGCTCGATGTGCGACACCCCGAGGACGAAGTGCGGGAGCAAGCGATTAAGGAGCTACTCGTCCTTGGCGAGAAGATTGGACAGGCCGACGGTACTACTTTTTCGGTGCTCGAAGAAACACCCGAGGCAGCCGTTGTCATGGGTTCGCAGTTGAAAGAGCTCTTGTCCCAAGCAGTTGTGGAAAGCGGCTACGCGAAAGTCGAACTCCCCAGCGGTGCCGGGCACGACGCAGTCATGATGGCAAAGCGTTTCCCGACTGCTATGCTATTCCTAAGGCACCCGGGCGGCGTGAGTCATCACCCGGACGAACGCGTCGAGCGCGACGACGTAGCCGTAGGCATCGAAGTGCTGGGCCGTTTCGTCGAGCGGCTTGCCGGATGTGGTGATTGATCCCGAAACTGGCCTCCATAGCTTTCCATCAACCCTTGATGACTAAATCTGCCAGCAAGCTCATTGGTCCACTGTATGGAAACCAATATGCCACATTCGCCTCACGATTCTCAGCCTCGCTCGATATTGCGTTCGCGACGGTTTTGGACTTCTTCCCTAGCCTGTCTTCTCACTGCCTTCTCTTTGGCAGTCGCGTTCATTGTTGGTTTAGTTATTGGTTCGAGACAGAACTACGACAGATTTGCGTCAAATCAAAAGGCACGGATAGAAGAGTATCTCATTGAATATCCCAAAGCGTATGGAGAGCTCACGGTTGTTCGCGCATCGGAAGGCTGGGCGTTTCCGCTTGGCACCGTTCCAACGCAAGCCGATCACGACCGATTGTCAAAGCGACTTCATGAAATGTTCGGAGACGAACTTACTGAACGTATGATGGCATCTGTTCATGTAGAATAAATGGCCCGCGGTCTGGCGAAATGACTGACAGACCGCAACTACTCGCAGTCACATCGGCCCACGCCCACCAACGTCAGCCAGCAAACCACGCCTAACGCGTATCATTACAGGAATTTGCTTGGTACTCTGTTGAGTGAGTAGATTACGAAATTAGCGAGCAACCAACAGTGAACAACATCTTCGGCGAAACCCGCACCCGCACGGCCAACAACCACGCGCTCATTGCGCCCGACGGGCATGTCATCTCGCCGCTGGTCGGTTGGGAAAACACCGAGGGCGTCGTGCTTATCAGCCCTGCCATGAATGGCGGCGGCCCGCGCTTCGTGCAGTACTTGGTCCACGGCACAGGAGAAGGCCACACTACCGGCGCGGCTCCTGGCGTGCAGCGCCTGGTGTACGTGCTTAGCGGTACGGCAACACTCGATGGAGAAACACTCGCCGCGGAGCAGTTCGCCTGGTTCCCACCCGGCGATGAGTACAAGCTAGTCGCTGACAAGGAAGCCAGCCTGCTTGTGTTCGAGAAGCGATATGAGCCGCTTCCCAAGTGCGACGTGCCCAATCGCATTGTTGGCTCCCACAAAGATGCGCCAGCCGAACCCTTCATGGGCGACCCAGACGCCATGCTCGCCACGCTCATGCCAATAGATCCCGCCTTCGACATGGCCGTCAACGTGTTCACCTACCAACCGGGCGCCGCGCTACCATTCGTCGAAACGCACATCATGGAACACGGCCTGTACATGAGCGCCGGCCAAGGCATCTATCGGTTGGACGACCAGTGGTACCCGGTCGCGCAGGGCGACAGCATCTGGATGGCGTCCTACTGCCCCCAATGGTTTGTCGCCATGGGCAAAGAACCGGCCCAATACATTTACTACAAAGACATCCACCGCGACCCGTTGCTGAGCAACAGCAAGTAGGGTGTCGTGAGCGACAGCGAAACGCACCTTCCACTATTGCTGAGGAAAATTACAAGCACGCAGCGCAAGCAAGTGGATCGTTAACCAACGTATTCACTCGCTTGCGCGTCGTGCTTGTATTTACACCAAGTTAGGTCACGAGCGGTATCGCTTTCCTGAGGTGCGTTTCGCTAAAGCTCACGCACCCTACATAGAGAATTGAATCGATGAATAAGCCACAACTCGACATCGACCAACTCATGAGCGAGCTCCACGAGCTGGCCGCAATTAGCGAATGCCCGGAGCCGCCGCCCACGGTGACGCGTGTGGTGTTCACAGAAACTGACCTGAAGGCGCGCAAGTATCTCAACTCGCTCTACGAAGCAGCCGGACTCTCGGTACGAGTCGATGCCATCGGCAACACGTTTGCCCGCTGGGAAGGCAGCGAGCGCGACGCTCCCGCCGTGGGCACCGGTTCCCATTGCGATGCGATTCCTCACGCCGGCATGTACGACGGCACGGTTGGCGTGCTCGGTGGGCTCGAAGCAATTCGCAGCTTGCAGCGCACCGGGTTCCAGCCGCGGCGATCTCTGGAAGTCGTCATGTTTACCTCCGAAGAGCCCACCCGCTTCGGTGTAGGTTGTTCAGGCAGTCGAACCATGAGCGGCGCCTACTCGCCAGACGATCTCTTGCAACTCACCGACGATTCAGGCGACAATTACGACAAGGTGCGCACCGCCGCCGGCTTCAAGGGCGATTTAAGCAGCGTTAAGTTGCCAGAGGACAATTACAGCGCTTTCGTTGAACTCCACATCGAGCAAGGCCCCGAGTTGGAAGCGAAGCAGCTCGACATCGGTGTCGTCACCGCCATCGCCGCACCCGCCACCGCAGAGTTCATCATCACTGGCGAAGGGGGCCACGCCGGTGGAGTGCTGATGCCTGTACGGCACGATGCTATGTGTGCCGCGGCAGAAATGATTCAAGCAATAGAATCGCTAGCCATCGAGAACAGCAGCCCGGACATCGTAGCAACCGTCGGCTGCGTAGACATTCACCCAGGTGCCATCAACTCGATCCCCAGCCGCGTCACCTTCACGCTCGACCTCCGCGACATCGACGGCCCCAATCGCGATGCTGTGCTCACTGCGATCGAAAGCCAAATCTCCAAGATCGCCCAACACCGCGGCGTCACCTTCAGCAGCCGCATCCTCAACGCCGACCCACCGGCGACATCCGACGAGCGCATCGTCGCCGCTGCCAGCAATGCCGTCAAGTCCCTGGGCCACAGTTCGCAGAAGATGATCAGCCGTGCGTACCACGATTCGCTCTTCATGGCGAGAATTGCCCCGATGGGCATGATCTTCATCCCCTGCCGAGGGGGCGTATCACACCGCGGCGACGAATTCAGCACCCCCGAACAAATCGCCGCCGGGGTAGAAACCTTGGCGCTCACCATGGCCGAGCTTGCTCAATGACTTGACCACTATGTTTTGAACCACAGAGAGCACGGAGGACACGGAGAAACTCACAGAGGGAATGTATTTTGGTGACGCGGAAGTGCGCTGGTCGGACGGATAAGCGCAGATGTTATTGAACGTAGGGTGCCGTGAGCGACAGCGAAACGCACCAATTTATTCATGGTGCGTTTCGCTAAAGCTTACGACACCCTACAAAAAATATTCTCTGTGAACCTCCGTGCTCTCTGTGGTTCACAAAAAGAAGTTCTATTCGCGCTCAATCGTCGCCTCGATATACCCAAACGGCTCGTCGGTCACGCAGAACACTTCGTTCTCGTTCTCCAAACCAAACGCCGATAAATCTGCCAGCAAGTGATGCTTGTTAGGCATCGAAAGCGTAATCGATTGCACATCCGCACAAGCATCCAACGCCGCCTGGGCCATCAGGTAGAGGGTCTCCTGCACGCTACGACTGAAGTGATCGGTAAACCGCGTCAACAAAGCGCTTACCACCGATTGCCGGTCCTTACTAAAGTCAGCTTTCGCGTTTGAGTAGACCCAGTCAGCAGAGACTTCACTCGCCAGAATGCGATCCTCGGTATCTGCGAGCGAGCGAAACTCACCCGACTGAAAATCAGAGAATCCGCTCTCCGTCGTCTTCGCGATCATCAACTGCTCGAACCCAGCCGTTACTTGCGGGGCGCTCCCCCGCTCGATGATCACTACGGCCGTGGGCTTGAGACTATCGAGAGCACTGAAGCAGTGCGGCGAATCGAGTAGCCGTTTCCACACTCGCTCACTCACCGCAATGCGGCAACGACTCACATGCGCGTAACTTTCCATGAAGTGCTGCGCCACGGCCAGCGCGAACGACTCGGGGCAATCTATCGAATGGTTCTTGGCTACGCCGTACACGGTATTCTTGCACGTGTCGGTCGCTACGATCGACCGATTATCACCGTCGGTATAGGCCGCGTCGAAGTCGCCTTCCAGCTCCACGTTCACTGACAACTCGACAAACTCGTGCTGCTCTTCCTTGGACGCCGCCTGCCGGGGCCGACGCACTTTGCTCACGCGCACATTGTGTTTACCGTAACATTGATGCTTCAAATAGCCGGCCATCGCCACCTCGGGAGTTTCGCTGAGTTTGTTTCGTGTTACGCTAGGATACAAGAAACCCCCTCTACTTGAAACACACCCGTGACAACCGATACCGTGTCATCCAATCCTACCAACAACCAACGAGACTTCTCCCTCCGCAGCCACCGGGTTGTGCTGCCCGAGGGCGAACGTCCCGCTTCGGTTACGGTTCGCGATGGCAAAATCGCCGACATCGGTGAGTACGAATCCCACCGGAGCGAAGACTTTGGCGGCGAAGATCTCGGCAACCTGACAATTCTCCCCGGGCTCATCGACCCCCATGTGCATCTCAACGAACCGGGACGTACCGAGTGGGAAGGATTCGCAACCGGCACCGCCGCTGCCGCCGCTGGTGGCGTCACGACGCTGGTGGACATGCCGCTCAACAGCACGCCGGTCACGACGACGGCCGAAGCTCTGCAAATCAAACGGGCCGTCGCGGAGGGAAAGCTGCACACCGATGTCGGCTTTCACGCCGGATTGGTGCCGGGCAACGAGTCTGAGATTGAAGTTCTGATCGATGCGGGCGTCCTGGGAGTAAAAGCCTTCCTCTGCCACAGCGGCATCGACGACTTCCCGGCAGCAACCGAGCGCGAACTGCGCGCCGTCATGCCATTACTGGCTGAGCGCAACGTGCCGCTGTTGGTTCACGCTGAACTTGTGAGTCCTACTCCCGCGATGGAAAACCCGCGTCGCTACACGGACTATCTAGCCACGCGACCACCGCAGTTCGAGCGCGAAGCCATCGCGATGATGATCAGCCTGTGCCGTGAAACCGGCTGCCGCACGCATATCGTTCACTTAGCTGACGCAGGTAGTGTGCCGATGTTGCGCGAAGCTCGTAGGGAAGGTTTGCCCCTCACCATAGAAACTTGCCCGCACTATCTGACATTTGCCGCGGAAGAGATTCCCGACGGCGCAACCCAATACAAGTGCGCTCCGCCGATCCGCGACGCTGCGAATCGTGAAGCCCTGTGGGAAGCGTTGGCTGAGGGAGTTATCGACTTCATCACAACCGACCACTCTCCCTGTGCGCCCGAAATGAAACATCAAGAAAGCGGGAGATTTGACCTCGCCTGGGGCGGCATCAGCTCCTTGCAACTCACCTTGCCGATCATTTGGACCGAAGCCTCGAAGCGCGGACACACCCTCGCTGAAGTGGTCAACTGGTTATGCCACAAGCCGGCAGAGCTGGTGGGCTTAGAGTCTGGAATCCAAGTCGCTGCGGCTGCCAACCTCGTCGTGTTCGACCTCGCAGCAGAGTTCATCGTCCACGGCGAGCAACTCCATCACCGCCACCCGCTCACACCCTACGAAGGTCGAACCTTACAAGGCGTCCTGCAGCGGACTTACCTGCGCGGTGAGTTGACCGGCCCCAATATATCCAGCCCGGGGAAAGGACGCGCATTGTGAATCCGGTCGTCATCACGCACCTGAACGAAATCTCCGATGAAGCCGCCCGCGACACGCTACGCCAATGCTGCGGCTCCCGTTGGTGGTGCAAACTGGTCGCCGCCGAGCGCCCCTTCGCTTCAAAACAGGAACTGCTTGCCGCTGCCGATCACGTGTTCGACAACATGCCGCGCGAAGCCTGGCTGGAAGCGTTCGCGTGCCACCCGAAGATCGGCGACATGGAATCGCTAAAAATGAAATTCGCCGGCAACCGCCAATGGTCCTCCGGCGAACAGTCCGGCATGGCCGCGGCAGAGGAGGCGACCATCGCTCGCTTCGCCCAAGCGAACGAAGAATACGAACAGCGTTTTGGCTACATCTTCATCGTCTGCGCCACCGGCAAAACCGCCGCCGAGATGCTCGCCCTCCTCGAAGCGCGGCTTAACAACGACAGTGAAAAAGAACTCAAAATCGCCGCTAACGAGCAACGCAAGATTACCCACCTGCGACTAGAGAAGCTAACCCTCCCCTCGTAAAACAATTCAACTTTTTCACCACAAAGAACACAAAGAGCACGAAGGATTGAACTGCTATCTTGTTCGCCAGCACAAGCTTCTTAGTGTTCTTTGTGCCCTTCGTGGTTCAAGTTTTGATTTCCCGGAGAACCCATGAGCCCCATCACCACGCACGTCTTAGACATTTCACTCGGCAAACCGGCCGCCGGCATTGTCGCTATCCTTTTGCAAGATGATAAAGGCCACGAAACCGAACTGGCCCGCGGCACCACCAACGCCGACGGGCGCATTGCTGATCTTCTGCCCGAAGGCGAAGCCGCCGCGGGTGTTTATCGTCTACGCTTCGAAGTGGCCGACTACTTCAAGCAGCAAGACACGCCGAGCTTCTATCCGCATGTTGATATCGCCTTTGAGGTCACTAATGGCGGCGGACACTACCACGTGCCGTTGTTGCTCTCGCCGTTTGGGTATTCAACGTATCGGGGGAGTTGAGAGAAGTGACGAGCCAGAGACGACGATCGATGAGAAACAGCCCCACCAAACCAAGCAACAAGATCGACGCCGGCTCCGGCACCAGTGCGGCGATCAGCGCCGCGGACGAGCTTACCCCGTATTGGTTCTGCCAGTTCAGAAGATCGGAAGAGTCCAGCGCGTCGGGCGATTCGCCACGCTGCCAGGCGAGAAAATCGCCGCCATCGATGTTCGTGTCCGCATTGAAATCTGCGTCGGTGTACTCAAAGTAGTAGGTCACATTTCCCGGCACGTTGATACTTCCAGCGTTTTGATCGACCACGCCATAATATTCCGGTCCAATGATGTAGGGGTAAGCAACGCTACCGTCGCGAGTGATGTCGTTGGAGTGCGATGCGTCCAGCGCATCAATCGTGGCGAAGTAGGCCCAATCGCCTTCGGAATCGGACTCGTCGGTAAGAATGGCTCGGCCGTCGGCGCTAAACTTCACGAATGCCATGTTGTATTCGTTGAGATTTCCTGAGCCGTCGTTGTAGACGAAGTCTTCTAGAAACGAACCCATGGCATAGTCTTCGACCGTTGGCTTAGGGTCGGGAAACGCCAAGCGGTCGTCATGCACGCCGTAGCTGGACTGCATTTGAACGACGGAGGTCATCGTATCGTCGACGTAGGCGAACGGCCCGACAACGGGATAACCGTCGAACGCGAAGCCAACGATGGGCGATCCCATATTGCCGTAGTTGCCTGGGTCGATTTGATCGAGCAGTCCAAACGGCGCTTGGTGGTAGTGGTAGAAGCCAAGCCCGCTGCCGTTAGGATTGGTTTGCCCATTAACTGGCGAGGGATGCCCGCCGCCGTCGTCGATGCCGCCCAGTTCGACCGCGCGATACCATAGCGCGTTCGTCGACCAATTGCTATTGGGCGGTTGTTGCCCGCCAGGGTTGGTAATCCCATTGTTGTTAGGTCGCCAGTAGGTGCCGTCCGACGCATTGAAAAAGCCGGCACCGTTGACCATCACCCCGATCGAGCCGAGCCCCGTGGAGGTTTTCGCGCCCGTTTGCTCCATCGGATTGCAACTGATGCGGTACGTGGCATCGACGTCGCCAGGGACGTTGGGGTTGCTGAACGGCCCCAGCGAATGCGAGGGGACCCCCGTGGTGCGAATGAATACGTAATTACTGTTGAAGGCAACGGTATTCACATCGGCCAAAACGTTACTGACAACGTTGTTGATCGCGCTATCCGGGCTTGTGCCAGTCGAACCGTCGGCCAGCTTCCAGGCGCTAACTCTAGGGTCGCTTCCAGGCGATGCAGAGTCAATAACAGCAGCCACCAGCGTGCTTCCAGTTCCTGCCGTTTCGTCATGGTCGTCATGCTCAGGCCAAACGCCCGTCGGAACGGAGTGATCGTGCCCCGAGTGGGCCCAGCTCGAATTTGCCGTGTGAATCAGAGAAACAGCAAACAGCAGGATGGGAAGGAGAGAAGAAAGCCGCATAGTTGCCCCGAAAGGTGTCAATCACTGAGAAGTCTACGATAGTCATGGAACAACCAACTCGGCAAGAAGTTTCGCAGGAATAGTAGCGGCAGCCGAGTAGTCACCCGTTTCACAAAGCCGCGGCGGCAAACCCTTTCCGCGAAACCTTACCCGCTGAGCGGTGTATAATGACTGGTTCTTATCGAATATCCACACTAGGACTAGCACCTTGAAACAAGCAGGATTACATTTCCCCTGCTCCCTGCTGCTCATTGCTTGGGCCTGCTCATGGGGCAAGCCAGCCAGTGCTCAGCCGAATATTATCCACATCGTGGCAGACGATCTTGGTTGGACCGACCTGGGTACAGGCGCAACAAACTTCGATAACGGCTCTGCGTTCTACCAAACGCCCAACATTGATGCACTCGCTAGCGGCGGCATGAGCTTCACCAGTGCGTATGCGGTTCAAACTTGCGTACCCACGCGCGTTGCCATGTTGACTGGACAGTACGCAACGCGCACCGGCGTGTACAACGTGGAGGGAATTGAAGGCGACGCGAACGACTTACTCATCGGAGCCGCCAACAATCGGCGCATCGACACAGCTGCCACGACCGTCGGCGAAACATTGCAAGCCACCGGCTACACAACGGCTCACTTTGGGAAGTTTCATACCACACAAAACGCTGGACAGATCACGACAGAACACGGTTACGATTTCGACTACGGCGGCGGCACCTCAGGTGGGCCGGGCAGTTACTTTGCCTCGGGCGGCCAATTCGGTAATTCTATCGGCCCGGGGCTAGATCCCTATGCCGCGCAGTACACGCAAGCCTATGTCGATGCGAATCTCAAGCCGTATGCCAACGGGGCCGATGTCGATTCCTTGGTTGGCACAGACAAACATCTCACCGATGCGATGGCGGACGCGGCGATAGATTTCATGCAGGGGCAGCTGGCTAATTCTGGCGATCCGTTCTACATGAACGTGGCATTCAACGCCGTGCATACCCCCATCGAGCCGCGCCCCGATCTCCAGACGAAGTACAACGACGTCATCGCTGCCAACGGTGGCACGTCGCCCGACCCACGCCATGACAATGCCGCCTACGCCGGTTTGCTGGAAGGCATGGACCAAGCGATTGGCCGACTAATCGACTTCCTCGAAGACCCCAACGGAGATGGGAACTCGACAGACAGCATTGCCGAAGACACCGTCGTCTTCTTTTACGGCGACAATGGTGGATCGTTGCAAGCGACAGACAACACGCCACTTCGCGGCGGCAAGGGGTCGCAGTTCGAAGGAGGCCTGCGTGTGCCGCTTATCGCCTGGGCACCGGGTCGCGTGGCTCCCGGAAGCGCAACTGACGAGCCAGTCCACGCCGTGGACTTCTATCCCACGTTTGCTGAGCTCGCAAGTGCCACTTCACCTAGCCCCGCGTCACACGCGCTAGATGGTGAGTCGCTCGTCGATTTAGTGACGGGGCAACAAACGGCACTGAACCGCGACTCTGTATTTTTTCATTTTCCAGGCTATCAAGGGCAGGATGATCCCGTCTCGACAGTCGTACTCGATGCCGGCGGCAATCGCTACAAGTTGATGTACCTCTATGAGAAGCGCGAGTACGAACTCTACGATCTCAATAACGACATCGGCGAGGTGAACGACTTGGCCGACGGCGACATGACCGCGCTAGAGTACAAGCTGGCTGCGCGTGCGGCTGGCGACTTGCGTGATTGGCTTGACAACACGGGGGCGCTCTATCCAGCCGTGCGAGCCGACGGCAGCCCGGTTCCTGCGCCACAGCACTTACCTGCAATCACTTATGATATCGGCTCGAGTGTTGATGGGCTCGCTTCCGTGCAGCTAGACAAATTGGCCGTAACGCTCACCCTGGGCGCAGTCGGCAGTGGGGCCACGTTCGACGCCGATGCAACCGGCACTGGAGTTGCTTCGAATCTCGACACGGGCGGTGCCAACCAGCAGCGCAGAGTGAACGGAACCTACGCCACGCCGGAAGCCATAGAGTTCACGTTCGACGAGGACGTCATGCTCAAGTCGCTACTGCTCGGCGCGCTCAACACGGGCGGCAGCGAAACCGTAGTGCTAGAATTCGTGTCCGGCGACAATCCATTCACAGCTCTCACTGGCTACGACGACAACGGGTTTACGCTCGCTGCCGATTCGCTTTCGTTTGCCCCCAGCAGCGCCAGTGGCACAGAACACTCCCTAGAGTTCGGCATCCTTGGGCAAGATGAGCTGTTCCTAACCGCCGGAACCATTCTGTCTCTGACGTCCGACCCTGCCACCGGCGGTGGCCTGTTGCTCAATGCAATTTCGATTGCCCAACCGCTTACTGCAGTCGATCTAATTCTTCACGACTACGATCTCGATGGCGTAGTGAGCGCAGCAGATCTCACGCTCTGGCAAACGACCTACGGCTCAACCGACGACCTACGTGCCGACGGCAACGCGGACAACCAGGTCTCAGGAGACGACTTTCTGCTGTGGCAGCGCAATAGCGCGAACACGATCGCAACAGTCGGCCAAGTGCCAGAGCCAGCCACTCTTCTCATGTCGCTCATCGCGACATTTTCTATCGTGTTCCGCACGCGTCGCTAATTCACTTGCTGAGAACGTACTGCAGTCTTCCACGTAGGCTTCTATTGCTCGCTTGTTTCAGATGTTTCTTCGCCCTGCAGCATGATCAGATTCCCAAACGTGTCCTCAAACAGGTTCTCCAGCCCCCATTCGGGCTTGGCCAAGTCGTCCCGGAACTTCACGCCGCGCGATTCCAGCTCCTTCCTTGTCTTTTCTAAATCCGCAGCGCTGAACACAATGATCGGCAGCCCGGCACCGTAGACCTTTTCCTGGTAGGTCTTGGCAAACGAGTCGCCCCGCGGCTCCAACAGCAACGTCGTGCCTTTGGGATCTTCCGCTGAGACCACGACGGCTAGCTGCGCGTCCGGCTGAAAATCGACACTGCGGAATCCCAAAGTCTTCGTATAGAACTCGTGAGCTTCTACGGGATCGTCAACAAAGACACTCGTCATGGCAATCTTCATTTGTTTCTCCGTGTGGGCAGTTCGCTTGAATGTACCGCTATTGAGTTTGCTGTAGCGTTGCTTTAGTTCTTCTAGCCGGCGAGCTACGCCTCGCCCGGTTTCCTGGACTGCCACAGCGACTTGAAATCTGCTCCAGATGCCATCAAGCAAAAACCCCAATCGAGAAGTGGCCAAAAACATTTGCGGACACACCGCACAAAATCTCTACAATGGCACTCGTTCGACGGCGGCTTCTAAGGCGACAGCGGCGGACTGCGAAAGGGTGACTGAAGGCGTTTGAACAGCTTGCCACGTACATGTGCAAAGCAACTCCCGGGAACGTCGTCGGAGGCCCAACTAGCGGTGCTCGCGAACGCGGCCAACCGAAGCCGACGACGGAGGCGGACCGAAGGATCGCCCGCCTCCCCTCGAATGATGGACGTCCATCCTTGTTCTTGAAGTTTCAACAGCCGTAGGGTATTGCCGAGTGGAGCGAGGCATACCTTCCAGAGAATGACCAAATTCGAATGACCAATAACCAATCGCAAGTGACTGGCGAACGTGCATTGGTCATTGGTCATTACCTACACCCGGTACGCCTCGCTCCACTCGGCAGACCCTAAACACTGCCACATGCCTACTTCCCACTGCCCACTTTCTTCAACTCCAACAACTCAATTTTCCGAAACTCCGTCGGATGCGTCTCGGCTTGGATGCTGATCGTACCGCCGCTGAGCATGGTACCGTCGTCGAGTTGAGGCTTCGTGTATTCTGCGACGAGTACTTTTCCCCCATCTACGTAGGCAAAGTGCTTGAGCAAATCGTTACCGTGAACTTCCACCTCGACCGTCACCCATTGATCCCCATGAAAGGTGGGTCCGTGGCGCTCGATCACGTGCGTCTTGTTCAGCTTGCCGTCGATCACCACGTGCGTTTGGGGAGTCACTACATTTAAGGTACCCCGCTCCCCCTCGCCCGTACCGCCGAGGAGTTGGACTTCGATACAATCAGGAAACTTTTGGTCGAGCTTCATGCTCTTAGCCGTTTGGCCGTGAATCATGAGCCCGTTATTGCGTATTGCCCAGCCCGGTGCGTTTTCCACTTGATCGCCCACAAAGCGGTACTCTGCCCGCAACCGGTAGTGCGAGAACGGTTTCTCGTAAAACAAATGGCCGAATTGTTCGTTGTCGAAGGTCTCCCAGTTGTCGAACTTCGCTTTGAGCACGCCATCTTCCACGCGAAACGTATTGCGAAAATTTTCGCCTAGCTCATGTCCTTTAAACTTAGGAGTCCAACCATCGAGATTCTTACCGTTGAACAGCTGGATCCATTTTCCTCCCTGGGGTGTCGCCCCATCTGGCTCGATGATATCCGCCTTGGCGGCCTCATTCGCTTCATTGGCGAGGCAAGGTTGCTCTAGAACGCAACCTAGGGCGAAGGTTGAGAGCAGGAAGCAATATCGAAGAGCATTCACGGGGAAACCTCGAAGAAGTTAATGAAGAAATTTGGCCAGGCTCTAAGTCAATAATGCTTGAGACGTATGCCAAAGACTAACTATAACATACAGTAGGCCCTGATTGCGACCACGCTGCAGGTTGCCGAACCAGGGCCACCTAGTATACCACCAAGACTGAAAGCACTGATGCCTAACGACCGAAATCTCCTAGCGCTTCGATGTGCACTTGTTCTTCTGCTATGGAGCCAACTACTCCGTCCTGCGCTGGCAGAAGCTACTCCCACGGATAAACTGCAAGTGCTGCCCGGTTTCAGTGCGGAGCTACTCTACAGCGTTCCCAATGAGCAAGGTTCCTGGGTATCGATCACCAGCGATCCTCAAGGACGATTGATTGTGTCGGATCAAGGCGGCAAGCTCTATCGCGTCACGCCGCCTCCAGGAGGGGATGCTACAGACGAAACCAAAGTGGAACCGATCGATCTCAACATCGGTGCCGCCCAAGGTTTGCTGTGCGCATTCGATAGCCTTTATGTCGTTTCGTACGGCATCAAGTCAGACGACCTTGCCACCGGCTTTTATCGCGTTCGCGACACCAACGGCGACGACCAATACGATGAAGTGAAACTGCTGCGTGAGTTTGAAGGTGGCGGAGAACACGGACCGCACGCCGTCATTCTCAGCCCTGACGGACAGTCGCTTTATCTTTGCGCAGGCAACCACACGACGCTGCCAGAGTTGGCCGCTTCGCGTCTCCCGCAGCACTGGCAGGAAGATCAAGTGCTTCCACGTCTCCCTGATCCTGCCGGCCACGCCAACGGGCGCATGGCACCGGGCGGTTGGATCTGTAAGGTCGACCCGGAAGGCAAATCGTTCGAACTCCTCTCGGCCGGCTATCGTAATGAGTACGACATCGCGTTGGATCCTAACGGCGAGCTATTCACCTACGATGCCGACATGGAGTGGGACATCGGTCTTCCCTGGTACCGCCCCACGCGTATTTGTCACGCAGTTAGTGGCAGCGAATTTGGTTGGCGATACGGCTCTGGCAAGTGGCCTGAGTACTACCCCGATAGCGTGCCACCGGTCGAGAACATCGGCCCCGGTAGCCCCACGGGCGTAACCTTTGGCACCGGTGCCGCCTTTCCGGCAAAGTATCAACACGCGCTGTTCGTTGCCGACTGGAGCTACGGCATGATCTACGCAGTTCATCTCAAGCCGGACGGCGCAAGCTTTGAAGCCACCAAGGAAAAGTTCTGCTCGGCAGCGGCTCTGCCTGTGACCGACATGGTGATCAATCCGATTGATGGGGCGATGTACTTTCTGATCGGTGGTCGGGGTGCCCAGTCGGGACTCTATCGCATTAGCTACGTCGGCGGAGAATCAACCGCCCCGGGCGACTACCCGCCGCCAGAACCGGTTGCCGAGTTACGCCGCGAGCTGGAAGCATTTCATAGGCCCGGCGCATCCCCCGATTTGGACGATCTGTGGGAATACCTTTCACACGATGATCTCTTCGTGCGTTACGCAGCGCGCATTGCCTTGGAGCACCAGTCCGTAGACATCTGGGCCAGCCGAGCTACCGACGAGACCGATCCGCAGCGAACTTTAGAATCAATCACCGCACTCGCTCACAGCGGCAAGGAGAACCACCAAGCCGGTGCCGTCGCGGCGCTCGCACGACTCGATTGGAAAAAGCTCACCACGCAGCAACGTATTCACCTGCTGAGAAACTACGGCCTGGTACTCTGCCGTCTCGGAAGAACGACGGAGGAGACCAAGGGAAGGATTCGCCAGTTAGAAGCGTATTTTCCCACGGACAATCAAGCGATTGATCGCGAACTCGCCACACTACTCGTCGCGGCGGAGTCACCTGCCGCCACTGAGAAAACAGTCGAGTTACTTCTAAACCCGAGTGCTGCGGAGCGGCAAATTGCTTACGCAAAGATACTTAGCGACGCGAGTGTAGGTTGGACGCAGTCTTTGCGAGAGCGGTACTTTCAATGGTTTCTGGAGATGGGTGGCTCGCGTGGTGGTCACACATTTAGTGACTATCTCCTGAGTATTCGCAATCATGCCGTTGAAAGGCTCAATCCGGAGGATAGGAAGTCGCTCACAGAGATTCTCAACAAGAAGGTAGAGCAAACCGATCCCTACGCTCAATTGAAAGCTCGACCCTTTGTGAACAAGTGGAAGCTCGCAGATCTCGTGCCCGAGGACGACGTGGTTTTCGAAAACCGTGACCTAGCCAACGGCAAGAAGATGTTTGCTACGGCAGCGTGCTTCAAATGCCACCGCATCCAGGGCGAGGGCGGATCCGTGGGGCCTGACCTTACTCCTGCCGGACATCGCTTCAACACGCACGACTTGCTTGATTCAATCCTCAACCCTAGCAAAGTGATTTCCGACCAGTACGCCGCTAGCATCTTCTACATGGACGACGGCCGCACGGTAGTTGGTCGCGTTGCGAATTTGAGCGGCCATGACCGCATGATTCAAAGCGACATGACCGACCCGGGCAACTTTACTACGATCAACATCAACCAAGTCGAAGCGACTCAACCCTCGGACGTTTCCATGATGCCCGAGGGCTTGCTGGATAATCTCACGCAAGAAGAGATTCTCGACTTGGTGGCGTACTTGAAGAGCACCTACCGGGAGAAGGACCAGTAGCGCGTGCTTGCACTACGTAGGGCCAAGAAGGGTGTGAGCAAGAAGGCAGCTAGCACTGGGGATTCGAATCCCCAGCTTGCGCTGGGTGCTAAGGAGTGCTCGAGTACGTCGGTATCTAACCAACTGCTATCACATTACACGAACCCGCAACAATCCTCACGGACTACCTTGCTGTTTGCCGATGAAAGGAGAAGCGTCTCTTCTACTCTCGCAGGCAAGTTCGTGGTGTTCTCATGCTGGTCATTATCAGCGATCTTCATCTGACCGACGGCACAAGTGGCCAAACCATTTCGCCCGGTGCGTTCGAACTTCTGGGCGAACGGTTGGCCGATCTCGCAGCCGCGGCTTCATTCCGACGTGATGGTCGCTACGAGCCGATCGAGCAGATCGATCTCGTCCTGTTGGGCGATGTACTTGACGTGATACGCTCGAATCGTTGGCTGAAGACGACGGCCCGGCCTTGGGGCGATCCGACCGACGAAGGATTCTTCAGCACAGTCGCAGAGATCACTGCGGAAACACTTCGGCAGAACGATCGCTCATTTAGTCAGTTTCGCCGTCTCGCACGCGATGGAGTTACCATTCCCTGTGCCACGCGCGATGGACGCCCTGTCACAGAGCTAACGATCCCGGTCCCCGTGCGCACGCACTATATGGTGGGCAATCATGATTGGTTTTTCCATCTGCCCGGTGAGAAATATAATCGCCTGCGTAGTCAAGTCGCGACACACATGGGATTGGCAACCTACCCTGATGCGCCATTCCCACACGAGCCGTGGGAAAGCAACGAGCTGCTGCAAAGTATGCGACGTCACAAAGTGTTCGCACGCCACGGCGACGTGTTCGACCCGTTTAACTTCGAGGGAGATCGCAACAGCAGCAGCCTCGGCGACGTGATTGTCATCGAGTTGCTCAATCGCTTCGGCCTGCAAGTCGAACGCGAATTGGGCGACGACTTGCCGCTAAGCGCACTGGCTGGTCTACGCGAAATCGACAACATCCGCCCGTTGTTGTTAGTGCCCGTGTGGATCGATGGACTCCTCGAGCGCGCCTGCCCACAGCCTGCGGTGCGCAAGCAAGTGAAGAAGATTTGGGACGAACTAGCTGATGAATTCCTGGAGCAACCATTCGTACGCGAACGTGACACTTGGTGCCCCGTGGATATTGTGGACGGTTTGCAGAAGGCGTTGAAATTCAGCCGTCGTCTCTCCGTCGGATGGGCTAGTTGGGTGGCAGAATGGATCTGTGAACTTCGCGGTGCAAGCAGTAGTTCCTACTACATGCACGCGCTGGCGGAGCAAGATTTTCGCAATCGTCGGGCGAAGCACATCGTCTACGGGCACACCCACCACTCGGAGATGGTGCCGCTGGATGCCAGCTATGCAGAAGGTTTTGTGCTGCACCAGACGTACTTTAACTCTGGCACGTGGCGACGGGTTCACGAGCAAACACGATTTTCGTCGAGGGAGCATGAATTTATTGCCGCCGATACGCTAAGCTATCTAGCGTTCTTCAAAGACGATGAACGTCGCGGCAAACCGTTTGAAACATGGACCGGCACCCTTGGCATTGCCACGTTGGGCGGAGTGACACATCGCGTGGATCGTCCTGTCGAGCAAACGCCGTCGCCCATCATTCAGCCAGTCGCTACGCAACCAGCGGTAGTTCAGCCCGCCCCAATCGCCGCATTGCAACCCACCACCTCACAGCCTGCGACCAGTAGAAGCTATGCCGTCGACCAACCCATTTCGACACCTAGCGTACCACTCGCAGCGCCCCACTTCGCCGTACCATTTGCTCCCTCGCCCCGAGCCAGCGAGCCCAGATAGCGAGCAATTCGCTGCGCGCATCGCAGCCGCTGGAGAAATTTACAACGATGCCAACGTAGCGGCCATCTACTGCGTGCATGGCACCTTCGCCGGCACGGATACTTTCGGCATGTTGACCGAACTTGCCCGCTACGCGCCGGCTCTTGGCGAAGGCTTACAGCACGCGCGCAAACGCGTGTTCGATTTCTTTGCTCGTGAAACGGGTAACTACACGCCGAGATTTGCGAAGGATTTTGAAACAGCGCTCTCGGGACGTCTAAGCCGCAAGTGGCCGATTCCTGTTCACCTCTTCAATTGGTCAGGACTCAACAACCATATCGGCCGCGCGGACGGAGCCATTCGCCTGCTGATTCAACTAGCGGACCACGCGACCAACACGCCAGAGGCACTCGATCATCCGTTGCGCCCACGCTTCCAGTTGTGGGGACATAGCCACGGCGGCAATGTGTTGGCACTGCTGGCCAATTTGCTGGCGGCAGGAGAAAAAGCCCGAGGTCACTTCTTCACGCACTCCCAGCGCTACTACAAGAGCTGGAATTCCAAGGACGTCAGCCTACCCGCTTGGGAACAGGCCCGAGCAATCTTGGCGGATGGCGCCCATCCACTACGAAGCTGGAAGGTTGACTACGTGACGTTCGGCACGCCGCTGCGTTACGCCTGGCCCGAATCAACGGACAAGCTCCTGAGCTTCGTGAATCATCGGCCCGAAGCAACACCATTGCGCGCAACATCTTCTTCTGAAAAGGGAGATGCAAATTACCTCGGCCCGCAACAATTTCACCCATTGCAGCTCGCCTGTGCAACGGCCGGTGACTACGTACATCAAGTAGGCATTGCCGGTACGAACTTCCCGCCGGTGCCATTCGCGCTAAGAATGTTGCTGGCCGACTTATCTCTGGCGAAACTATTAGAAGCAGACTTGGAGAGCGAATGGCTGCTCTCACGCATCCACCACGGCCGTCGTGTCGCTGGCTCGGGCACTACGCTGCTGGTCGATTACCACGACCAGGGCTTGCGCCCCTGGCATCACATTCTGGGGCATGCCGTCTATACGCGGCGTCAGTGGCTGGCGCTGCATTGCGAAGAGGTTGCGCGCGTTTTTTACGCGTAGCTTCGCCTACAATTGCTTTTTTGGCGATTCTCAAGAAAAGCAAATCCACTACAGGCCTGTGACCGTACTATTCTTTTGTCCGTGTGCGAAGTTTCTACTCTCGGCAACTCAAGAGTTATGTTTCGACCCGCTCTAGGCGTGTTTTGCTTGAGTTTTCTTGGAGTTTCGATCGATTGTTCTGTTTGCTTTGCTGGAATTGAGCATCCAAGCCGTCGGTCGATGCGTATCGTTTACATGCGAGGGGTATTTTGCCTCTCGTAAGTAATCCGTTTTAGGGAGGTACCATGTCCAAAATTTATTATTTACCGACGCTCCTCGCAGCGTTTCTCCTTACCTTTGCTGCAGATACTCGCGCGGCCGATCACCTGGATGCGCCCAACGTGATGGCCGACGGCTCGACTGACATCAACGACCTCTATGCCTATCAATCGCCGGCCAACCCCAACAACACCGTATTGATCATGACGGTCAACCCTGGAGCGGGTGCCATCAGTGGGCAATTCTTCAATACCGGTGCAAATTATACCTTTAACATCGACAACGACGGCGACGCTGTAGCAGATGTCACCTACAACGCGACCTTTGGCCCCATAGCGTCTTTGGCTCAGGCCTACACGATCACTCGAAATGGTGCCGCCTACACGGCCGGCGTTTTGGGCACCACGACGACAGGCGCGGGTAATACCTCGACCGCAGGTATCTTCGAAGATCCCTTCTTCTTCGACCTCAACGGTTTCAACGACGGCCTGAACTTCACCGGCGACGACTTTTTCGCTGGTTTGGATGTCTCAGCCATTGTGCTGGAAGTCCCTAGCTCGGAACTCAACGGTGCCGATTCCAATATCGGCATCTGGGCCACTACCTCCGATAGCGGTGGACAAATCGATCGCATCGGTCGCCCTGCGATCAATACCGTTCTGATCCCTTCAGCGCGGAAGGACGAGTTCAATGAAGCTGCCCCTGCTGGTGATTTCGGGACATTCGGTGCCGATGTCCAAGCGACGATCGAAGCGCTCAATGGTGGCGACTCGACCCATGCCTCTACGGTTACGAGCATTCTCCTGCCAGATGTACTTACTTTTGACACTTCCAATGCCGGTGGCTTCCTCAACGGTCGCCAGCTCGCTGACGATGTGATCGACGCAGAGCTCACGCTGCTTACCAATAGCAGCACGCCGATCGGCGACGGAGTGGACACCAACGATGTCGCCTTCCCGGGGGCATTTCCCTACCTTGCAGCCGCCAACAATGCGTTGGTTCCTGAACCAACGAGCGTTGCTCTTCTGGGGCTTGGCATTACTGCACTCGGTTTGGGGCGTCGACGCAAGTCTGCGTAGTAAGATTATCTACTGAAACTGGCTTAGCAACTTTGATCTAACAACACTGACTGGTCGAATCCCACAGCGCCTTCCAAAGTGGACCGGCGCTGTGGGATTTTTCTCGCTTCGAAGCGTTTCGGCCTCCACTTACCATTGGGGAAATGTGGAGTACACGAAAAGGCCGGGCTGTCTCGTTGACCAGTTCTCTGTGAACCTCCGTGTCCACTGTGGTTCTAACAATGACCCGCCATTAGAGATAGCCAGCCACTGCGACTGCTTTGCCTACCTATTGAAGTTCTGTACAACTAGTGTCATGAATCCAACTGCTCGCATCCCATCGAGAACAAGAACTCTGCCGTCTCTGAGTCTCTGCGCGAGTCTTCTACTATTGCTTGCACTAGCTAGGTGCGCCTCGGCGGCAGAACCCTACTTGCCGTCAGACGACAACGAAGTGCTGGAAACCTTGCCCCGCTCGTTGCTCTCAGGTGGGGACGAGCTCACTTCCATGCGGCAGCAACTGGCCGATGATCCCAAGAATCTGGATCTCGCCCGCACGGTTGCCTCACGCTACTTGCAAATGGGCAAGCAGGATGGCGACCCGCGCTTCTATGGCTATGCCCGTGCGGCGCTCGGGCCTTGGTGGGATGCTGCCGACGCACCGGCAGATATTCTCAAGCTGCGTGCGAAGCTCAAAGAAACCGACCACGACTACGACGAAGCGCTTGCCGATTTGTGGCAATTCGTAAAACAAGAACCGCGTGACGCGCAAGCGTGGATCGAGATTTCTAACATCCTCCGCGTGCAAGGCAAGTACGACGAGGCGTTGGAAGCCCGCAACAAACTGAGCGAATTCGCCAGATCCGTCGAGATTATGTACAGCAATGTTCCTCTCTTGGCCGTCACCGGGAATGCGGAGGCCGCTTTGGATTTGATTCAACAAAAACTTCCCGAAGCTAGGCAGCGCTACCCAGGCACTGTGCCTTGGATGCTCACCATGCGGGCGGAAATCTCGCGTGCCTTAGGTCGTGACGAGCAAGCAGAGGAGAGCTATCTGGAAGGCCTCGGCGACGACCCGGGGCCCAGCTATCTCATGCGTGCCTATACAGATTTCTTGCTCGATCGAGATCGAGCGAACGAAGCACTGGAGCTAGTGCGTGACCACACAGCCGACACAGGTAGCCTACTGCGTGCCGCTATCGCCGCGAAACAAGTGGGCGACGAGAAGCTAGCCGATGAGTACCAGTCGCAACTAGAGAATCGCTTCCAAGAAATTCGTCTGCGCGGCAGCGAACCGCATGGACGGTTCGAGTCTCGCTATGCTCTAGAGTTGGAGAACGTTCCGCTGCTGGCACTGGAGCTCGCACAAAAGAATTGGCAAAAGCAGAAAGAAGCTCGTGACACGCGCAACTTGCTGGAAGCAGCCATCGCCGCCAAACGCCCAGATGC
This sequence comes from Adhaeretor mobilis, assembly GCF_007741515.1. Classification (GTDB taxonomy): domain Bacteria; phylum Planctomycetota; class Planctomycetia; order Pirellulales; family Lacipirellulaceae; genus Adhaeretor; species Adhaeretor mobilis. The sequence continues at coordinate 434,244 of NZ_CP036263.1, read as the reverse complement.
AGCGAAGCCTGTCATTGAATTCCTCGAAAAATATGGCACGCAGGACGTGCAATTCGACAAATTGCTTAATCAGATAGAAGGCAAGTAGTTATGCTGTTCAGGAGCAATACAAGCACGCAGCGCAAGCAAGCGAATGACCCTCGCAACCAATTCACTTGCTTGCGCTGCGTGCTTGTATTGACACTCTTTGGTTGGCATTCCTGCACCAACCAAGCCCACGCGCACAAACCGAGCGACAGCTACCTCAAGATCACTGGCGGCGGAGAACAGCTCGCCGTGCAGTGGGACATCGCCTTGAAGGACCTGGAATTCCTCATTGGGCTCGACACCAATCACGATGGCGACATCACCTGGGGCGAATTGAAGTCCAAGCGAGAATCGATCGCCGACTATGCACTTGATCGCCTAGAGATGTCTGCCGACGGCATCGCTTGCAACCTGCGAGTAGCGGAGTTGTTGGTCACGCAACACAGTGACGGCGCTTATGCCGTGCTGCAACTGGAAGCCGATGGCCCGGGCGATGCAACACTGATCGAGATTAATTACGACCTACTATTTGAACTCGATCCCACACACCGCGGCTTAGTTCTCTATAACAATGGCAGCGTGAGCAGTACGCACGTACTGAGCCCAAATTCTCGCATGTTGGAATTAAGAACAAGCGATACGAGCCTGTGGAGTACGCTGCGCGATTACATCTGGGAGGGGATCTGGCACATCTGGATCGGCTTTGATCACATTCTGTTTCTCATCTCATTGCTCATTCCGGCAGTGCTTGTGCGGCAACAGGGGCAGTGGGAACCGGTCGAAGCCTTCCGCCCTGCATCGAAAGAAGTGCTGAAGATTGTCACCGTATTCACCATCGCGCACTCGATCACGCTCTGGCTGGCGGTCATGGAGTACGTCACGTTGCCGGGGTGGATCGTCGAAGCCACGATCGCGTTCTCGATCATCGTGACCTCGGTCAACAACCTCTGGCCTGTGCTGCCCCTCTCAGGTTGGATGATCGCTTTTGCGTTTGGCTTAGTGCACGGTTTTGGTTTCGCCAACGTGCTGCTTGACCTTGGGCTCTCCAGCGCTGCACTTGCCGTATCGCTCTTCGGCTTCAACGTTGGTGTCGAGCTGGGCCAGCTAGCAATCGTGCTCGTATTCTTGCCAATTGCGTACGCACTGCGAGGTACGAAATTCTACGAACTGGTCATCCTCAAAGCGGGTTCCGTCGTAATCGCAATCATCGCAGCACTATGGATGATTGAACGGATCGGGAATTACGCCATTCTTCCCTTTTGATTATTGGCTCACGGCATAGGCAAGTCATGCTTGAAACCGGCAAGTGCGGAGAGGGAGAGATCAATTATGGATTCTCTGAATCCAGGGTGAAGTCACATACGTATGTGTACACGGGTGGACGTATAATGATGAGCTATCACCGTGGCGGTTGAGAGCTGTCGTTCCGTTCGCGGGATTCACCCTGCTTTGCCATTATTCGTTCGCAATCGAGTCAAGAATCGACTAGGCTGATCGCTGTGGGCTGATCATTGTGGCCTGTCTCACCGAAATCCCTGTCATTCGCAGACATCACATTTAGTCCTTTCCGTAGCCGTCGATGAATAGAATCAAGCTACAATCTGCGACGGCAATCGCCCTCTCCTTGCTGTATCTCGCGATCGGCTTAGCAGGCGAGTCGCTGCATTATTTTGTTGAATCGGCTCTGGTTGAATCGGGAAGTTCTGTATCGACGGGTACTGCGGCGGAAGTTCTTGCTGGCGAAGCTTCCTCGGGCTTTTATCACTTTCACGGCCCCGACTTCCATGTCCATTATCATGGGCCCGTGAAGGTCGCTGGCAGCGAGACTTCCACGGCAACTAAGAAGCAACAGAAAGAGTCGGGAGCCACGTTTCAGGAGTCAGGGCAACAGCACCAACCGCATGCGTGCCCGTTACTCGCGGTGCTCGCCACGCTAAAACTTGGCCAAGGCGGATTGGCCAGTTGGTCTCTTGAAGTCACCGCCTGCCACCGCGTTCATGGCAACGCGCACGAGCTAGCCGCGCGCGGGTTCTCGCAATGCTATCTGGCCCGTGGGCCACCTTCCCTGCGCATCGTGTAGCTCACGTTCTCTTTACGACAAGGCAAATGCTCGTTCATTTGCCCGCTGTCGGCCCTGTTCCTTACCCTTTAGGGAAAGGAGTGCCCGCGCATGTTTCAACGTCTGTCCCGACGTCGGTTTCAGTGTGATCGCGCTTTTACTCTCGTTGAGTTGCTGGTAGTGATCGCCATCATTGGTGTGTTGATTGGTCTCTTACTGCCCGCTGTACAAGCTGCCCGTGGGGCTGCGCGGCGCGCGGAGTGCGCCAACAATATGCGTCAAATCGGTCTAGCGATCCATCAATTCGCCAACACACACAGCGGGGAATTTCCGTTGATGGCGCACCACAATACGCTTGATTCGGAGAAAACCGAAGAGCAGAAGTCGTGGATTGCTGGCTTGGCACCTTACACCGAGAACGTCGATTCGATTCGGCTCTGTCCAGAGGATATCAAACGCATCGATGGCAGCGAAATCGTTGCCACCAGCTATGCGATGAACGGTTATCTGCGCGAAGCGGAAAATCTCGATACCTCAGGCTTGCCCCCGGCATTAGCTGCCGAGGTTCAATCTCGCAGCGAAGGACTAGTAGCCGATCTGTACGACCTGCGCGTGACGCATGCCACCATCATGATGTTCGAGGGTAACGCAGCTCGTTTACGGATCGACTACGACCACGTTCATTCCTATCGCTGGTTTAGCGAAGAGAATCTCACCAACGATTTAGTTACGCAAGCCGTGCAGGACGAGGTGACGATCGAACGGCATACGGGCGGCGTGGCGAACTATCTCTATGCAGATGGTCACGTTACGGCAATCGCTTCGTCACAGATACTCGACTGGTGCAACGAGGGGTTTAACTTTGCACTGCCACCACAGTATTAACCACTGATTGGCTACCTCAAACTGACGCAAACATCCGCAGTGGTGTTTCAATTTTTTATCCTCAACGCCTCTATGGCGATTTTCGGAGAACTCATAATGCCTACTATTTCTTCAGTCCATCTCAAGTTTCCACTTTTACTATTGCTAACACTTGCCCTCTTAGGAGGTTTCAGTGCCGGCCAACGAGCTTACGGCCACGGGGCGGGCGGCGATATTGCGCTCTTTTCGACCAATGGTCAGGTCGATATCGGTTTTGCCATTCTGGATGACGACGACGAAGACCAATTGGTTTTTGATCCCCACGAAAACGTGTTTTCACTGGTGCTCCTTCCGCAGAATCCCAACCCGGTAGTCCCCTGGCAGTTCGGGTCGAGCGAGCCTGGTTTCGATGCTAACGAGGAAACCTTACCTCCCGAGGCAGACATCGCGTACAACCTGCTCGAACTACAATACTGGGACGGGCAATCCAGCGAGGTTCTATTCACCAGCGCCACTGGTATCAACAGTGGCGTCGCTCCTACTGGAAAGTCGGACGCTGAAGGCGGATTTCACTCCCACCCACTCTTCGGAGTTGCCGATCCCAACGGCACCGCAGCCGAGGGTGTCTACGTTGGTAAGCTCACGGTCAGTGTCGAAGGCTTAACCGATTCAGCGCCTTACTACATGGTATCGCTCGTTACCGATGCCGTTACGGGCCTCGGCACGGTGGCTGAACAGGAAGCCGCAGCCGAAGAGATTGGGGAAATGGCGAAGCTCTATTCTGAAGATCCATTGAACAATCCAGCGCCGACTTACGGTGGATCCGACTTCACTTTCTTTGCCAACGCGATTAGTCAGGTCCGCGCAGAAGCCGTACCTGAACCTTCCAGCCTTGCGCTGGCGGGAATCTTGCATGTGGGTACTGGTAGCGTCCGACGACGTCGAAGCTAAACCAAGCAGTGCCCTTGCGATTAAACGAACCGCCGGGACCGACCGCCTAAGCGCACGGTCTCGGCACTCGTTACACGCCTTACGCCAAGCGATACAAGAGCACCTAATCAATCTCGTAGAACTGAGTGAAGCCATGAACCTCACAATAACAAGTAAGTTTGCTCTCCTTTGGTGCGCAACATTGTCAGCGACAATACTCTGCCAAGTAGCTTATGCCCACAACGGGGGAATTCTCGTCCAGGCAGCCGGCGGCAAGCTGGTCACTGGCTTCGACAACGCAACCACCGGCAATCAAACCATCGGCGACCGCGCCTTCTCGCTGGTATTCCCTTCCTCCCTGTCCAACGACGTCCCTTCGTTTTCTTCCCTGGCCAACGCGCCAATTGGGAGCGAGGCACTCCCGGTGGGCGGAGAGCTCTACTGGGACTTCCTGCCAATGACCCATGCGGGCATGACCTCCAATCTCCTCTATTGGGACGGCCTTGGAACAACGACTGAAGACGTAGAATTCGGCGCGGTTCCCAGTAGCGATACCAGACTGAGACTCTACACAGATCAGTTTGCCGATAACGCTTTTGTCGATGGCTCACCAGACATGGTGCCAGGTAAATTGATTGATACCGTCTCCAGCAGCAACCTCGCGCTACACGCCCATCGCTGGTTCTACTTAGGTCCAGAATTTGAAACAGGACCGGCACCGCCCGAAGGGGTTTACTTATTTGCTATGCAGCTACGCATGGAGGGCTACGAAAACACCGATCCGTTCTTCATTGCCGCAGGCACCGACGAGATCTCGGCCGCCACGCTGGACAATATCACACTGCCCTGGGTACAGGACAACCTGGATACGCTGATCGTGGATGAAAGTGGGACAGGAGATTTCGACAACAACGGCGATGTCGATGGGTCCGACTTCCTCAGATGGCAACGCGATATCAGCACACCTGGGGAACTCTCTGACTGGCAAGTCAATTACGGTAGCGAGTCATCGCCTGCTGCGATCGCTTCCCTAGCAGTTCCTGAACCAGGAACAGCACTGCTGGCTACACTCACCTTGGGCTTGGTGAGCGTTCGACGACGCGAACGCACGGGTGCGTGAGTAAAGACATTGATTTAGTAATCTATCGCGCAGGGCACCATCCATCAGTCGGACTCGGAAACAATTTCCGTAAGTACAACGTACGAAGGATCGGGAACTAGATAGCCGCCACGGTGCTTGGCCAAGCGTTTTCTCAATTGCACTCTCCCGCAGGATAAGTAAGCTGTTGCTAGGCCACGAGGCGTGGTCCGTTTCTTGCTTGCTTCACTTCTCAGGGAGAATTTCTATGATGGAACTAAAACGTGTTGGCGTCCTTTCTTGTGGAAAAATCAGCGGGCTGTTCGGCGCGCTGGCAGGGCTCATTGCTGGTAGCTTCATGGCATTCTTCATGATGGTTGCGCCCAACATCCAGATGCAGGGCCCTAATGGCCAAGTCATGAATATGCCAGCTGCAGCAGCAGGCGTGGGAATCGGAGCCCTGATCATGGCCCCGATCATGTACGGAATCATGGGATTCATCGCCGGCATGTTCTACGGATTCGTCTACAATCTTCTCGCAGGCGGCATCGAGATGCATTTCGAGCGCATTGAAGATCACTACCAGCCACAGCAAACCTACGAGCAGTAGGGCTGGTATCACCTCACAACGTGCGCAGCACCACCTTACGGTAGTCAATCGACGTGCCTTCGCTGGCGCTAGGAATGGGTGTTTTTTGATAGCCGCGCTGCGGTCTTTGCGCGGTCAGCTTGCCTCAGACGGCTGCAACAGGGATAATCTTTTTCCTGTCAGTAATCTCTTACCCTGAAGGTGCTATTCATGCCCGCAACACTGACTGTTTATGACGAATCGACCACGGGCGACCGTGGCGAGCCGATTGTACTTGAGTTTCTTACTGAGCACGTCACTGTACACGAACTGATCCGGCAGCGCGTCTATCAGGAAGTGCAAGATTATAATCTGAGCCAAGCCAAGGAGCCCGTCTTCAAGGGCTTAATCCAACCCACTGAAGCTGAGAAAACGCTCAACGGTTACAAGCTGAAGAAAAAGCGGCAGATTGACTGGCAAGAACAGTTCGACAAAGCACTCGAAGCATTCGCCACACGCAATATCCTTGTTCTCGTCAATGATACACAAGCAGAATCGCTGGAGGATGAAGTCACGATTACGCCCGAGACGGATGTTTCTTTCTTGAAGCTTGTACTGTTGGTGGGAGGGTGAAGCGTGGCAGAAAGCACCAATGCCCTTGCTTTTCTGGGCGAGCTCATAAGCATCCTTGCTACCTATACGACCAAAAAACCACCACGGTTGAAAGAGCTTGAGCGTGAACTCTATGGCTCAACAGATTTGCAGCGCCTAGTTCTCTCTGAAGTTCTTAAGATTCAAAAGGGCGATTTAGATAGCGAAGGCGAGTTCTGGTATGACTATCAGATGTTGCTCATGAACCTATTAGAGAGGAAGCTACCCCTTTCAGAAGACGAACTGCTCGAAGTTATCGATTACTTTATACAAGCAGATTTGACTGTTGGACCTGTTGTTACAGCAACAGAGTTGTTCCTATCCGACCGGGCAATGAGTTCTACGCTGCGCTCTTCGATGGAGTCGATTCGGAAGCAAATATCAAAAGGGTATTATGGACACAGTGAGCATTTGAGGCTTCGACATCGCTTAGATGAGTTACTAGGAACGCTTCCGAAAATAGCATCTCGTGTGGATCATGACGAGCCCTGGACGATGCGACTTATCAGTGACACAGAGCAAATGCCTGAACCCAAGCGTAATGTATTTTGCCAGTTGATTGAACACCTTAGCATAGTCTCGAAAGCAAAGCCTAGCTCAAAGTGGCTACAGCAAGCAGTGGCATCAGCTGCACGTATTGAGACTGATCAACTACAAAAATACTTAACCAACTGGATCCTCACTTTCACTTCGCCACGTTCTGATGTGCCTCACTTTTCGGCTAGCTTATGGGATGTTGCCGAACCCAATGCCGACCTGATGAAAGGCCTCATTTGGATCGCTTCGCAATGCGCCAACGACGATCTTATCCGCGCTATTGCTGCTGCTGGCCTTTCAGGACAGAAAAAAATCCCCGGGATTGGCCCGCGCAGCACGAAAGTCACCAATGCCACCATCTGGTCGCTCAGCCAGATTGACAATCCACTTGCTATTGGCCAATTGGCGATCATGCGCTCGAAGATCACCAACAAGAGCGTGCAGAAGCAAATAGATAAAGCGATCAATGCCGTTGCGCAACGTCTTGAAGTCCCGCCAGAAGAAGTCGAGGAAATGGCAGTCCCCACCTACGGTCTGGCCGAGGTGGGACTTCGTGTAGAAGCGTTGGGCGACTTCACTGCAGAACTACACGTCACTGGAACAACCTCCACGGAAATTCGCTGGATTAAGCCTGATGGTAAGCAGCAGAAGTCGGTCCCCAAGGCGGTCAAAGACAACTACGCGGACGAACTGAAGGAACTAAAGGCCGCCGCAAAAGACATCCAGAAGATCCTCCCCGCACAGCGCGACCGCGTCGATCTAATGCAACTCAAGACAAAGTCGTGGCCGCTAGAGCTTTGGAAAGAACGCTATCTGCATCACCCACTCGTGGGAACTCTGGCACGTCGGCTGATTTGGAGCTTCCAGACGAAAAAACAAGAAACGCCCATCGCAGCGACTTGTCTGGAAGGACAACTGGTCGATTCCGAGGGTACTCCGATCAAAGTGAATGATGCCGAAGTTTCCTTGTGGCATCCCATTGGGCACGATCATGAGACAATCATTGCTTGGCGTCGATTTTTTGAGGAACGTGAAATCAAGCAACCGTTCAAGCAAGCGCATCGTGAGATTTACCTGCTCACCGATGCGGAGAGGAACACCGGCAGCTATTCGAATCGCTACGCATCGCACGTCATTAAACAGCACCAATACAACGCCCTCTGCGCGTTACGCGGCTGGACGAATAAGCTCCGCCTTTGCGTGGATGACGAATATCCTCCCACGTTCATCAATCTGCCTGAATGGGAATTGCGAGCCGAATTCTGGGTCGAAGGCCTCGGTGAAGAGTACGGCGCAGACACCAACGAGACCGGCGTCTATCACTATCTGGCGACAGACCAGGTTCGATTCTATTCGATTGACGCAGCTCAGCTCAGCGCGCATGCGGCGGGTGGCGGCTACGGATGGGGGCAGTGGCGTGGAGGGGACGAACCCGAGCCACTCTCTCTCGAGGAAGTACCACCTTTGGTGCTTTCGGAGATACTCCGCGATGTCGACCTATTCGTTGGTGTCGCGAGCGTGGGCAACGACCCGACGTGGCAGGACGGCGGGCCCGAAGGACGTCATCGCGACTACTGGCAAGATTACGCCTTTGGTGACCTTTCAGCGACAGCGAAAACGCGACGTGAAATACTGGAACGGCTTGTGCCGCGACTGAAAATTGCTGATCGCTGCACCTTCGACGATAAGTTCCTCGTGGTGCGCGGTGATCGACGGAGTTATAAGATTCACCTCGGGTCGTCGAACATTCTTATGGAACCCAATGATCAGTATCTGTGCATCGTACCAAGTCGCGGAGCAGGTCCAGGCGACAAAGTGTTCCTGCCTTTTGAAGGAGATCAACGATTAGCCGTCATCCTTAGTAAAGCAATCATGCTAGCCGATGATACCAAAATAAAGGACCCGACGATTCTGAATCAAATTGGCACGGCTTAGGTTGGGTCGACGACTCCAAGCTCGCTCACAGCTGCCGCAACACCACCTTGCGGTACTCAATCGGTGTGCCTTCGCTTTGCAAGCAAATCGCTCCCTTGGTGACGGTACTATTCGTGCCGTGGTTCACGAGTTTGCCGTTCACTTTTACGATCACTTCCGCGCCTTGGCAGGTGATCTCCATGTCGTTCCACTCGCCCAGTTTCTTTTCGGCACCATCGTTGAGATTCAAGTGCCGTCGGCCTTCCACGCGTTTATCCTCGTTGGGCACATCGATCTCTGTGCCAATCACCCAAAAATCGCCCGCGTTGTCGGCCTTCATCTGCACTTCCAGCGACTGTGGCCAGACGCCGATCACATCTTTCTTACCGGTGCAATGAACTAAGACGCCGTTGTTGCCACCCTTGTTGGGCCAGCGCCATTGGAGCGTCAGCACGTAGTTCTCGTAGTCGCTCTTCTTTGTGAAGATGTAGCCTGCTGGCTTGCCCTTACACTTGAGAATGCCATCCTCAACCGACCACACGTCTTCCATCTTTTGTTTTGCTTTGCCAAGGTAGAAATCCCACCCGTCGAGATCCTTGCCATTGAACAGCATGACTGTTTTGTCATCGTCGGCTGCATTGTTCCTGGTGGCTTTCCTGGCGTTGCCTTTCGTCGCGCTGCCTTCTTGAGCATGAGTGGTCGTGCAGATAGCAAGCGAACAGATTACAAGCAGGGAGAAAATTCGACGCATGGTATTGGCTCCTGATGTGGTAGCGATTTGGGGGTCATCCAAGCCAACCAATGTACCAAATTCCCAGCTCAAGCGCCATCGAAAGAATGTGCCGTTACAAGCAAACACGGCAAGAAGGGAGATCCCGAGCGACGTAGGCTCGGGAACAGCCGCGATCAGTGCCCCACCAGAAAGCAGTACTTCACCCGTAATATCTGCGGTGCGGTAGTAGAGCTTTCTCCCCGCAAGGTCGAGCGTTGATCCTTCAGCGACAACCAGATGATCGACATAGAGCGCTTCTTGAAACTCGACGCTCAATGCTTCGAAAACTTCTGCTGAGTCTGTGGCAAGGAGATTCGTTTGGTTGCCGAATTGATCACTTAAGCGCAGCCGGCCAGCTTCCGTTATACTGCCCACGACTAGGCTTCCCCAGGCAAAGTTATCCACGAAACCTTCCTCTCCCTGACCTAAATCCGAGCTGGCCGCTTCCAGCGTCGACCAGTCCCCCCCCGTGACCACGAGCGACAGATTTGCCAACCCGGCGAGCAATTGGGAGTCTGTGCCTTGGATTTCAAACTGCCCGCCCTCCAGGTGAATCTGGGCTCCTGGTACGGCTGCCACTTCCGCCAGCGCGCCCAAAGTCACGCGCGACTCGACGATCAACTCGGCTGCGGGTGTGATTGAGAATGCTCCACCTTCATTAAACAGGCCGGTGCCAACCTCCAGAGTTCCAACCTGCAAGTGCCCGCCGGAAAGTTCGTAAATGCTCTCGGTTCCTTCGATTCGCAAAGTTCCGGCCGTGCGATGCGTGCCGCCCGATTGCAAGAATTGCGCCGGTGCGACGCCCAAACTACCGACGATCGTATCGCCTCCAACTGTGATGCTGCCAGCTTCCAGCAAATAGGCAACATCCGTAAAGAGCGGAAGCGGCTCTAATATGCCGAACCCTGGAATGCACATCTCCAGATTTCCTTGCACCACCAACTCGCCACCGGTTTGCTGGAACCGCGGCGTTCGCTGCCCCGTGAAGAACGACTGGTCGTCCAGCGCTGGATCGCCCATGGCGAGTCCGCCGACCGTGAGACGGCCGCCGCTTAGCGCGTAGCGACCATTCTGTATCTTGAGTTCAGACTCGAGATTCACCTGGCCGCCGCTCTGATCAATATCGCCTGGAGGATTACCTCCATAGGGAAGGAAAGCTCTGAAGTCGTCTACAAGTCCAAAGGTGTCGAGTAGGAGAGACTCCGCATTCAGCTGGCCGCCACTCATCTCCAGTTGACCTTGCCTGATGCTGACTTGGCCATTGATGGTGGCAACGCCGCCTTGTATTTCAAAACGCTGCTTGGTTGCAAACAGCACCGTGCAGAAGAAGTCTAATGCCAAAGGATTGGGGCACAGGTTTTCAGGTAGCGGAACACCGGCCGCGTCGAAATCAAAACCGGAAAGCCGGTGGAGCTCCCAACCGCCCAGGCTAAGTTCTTCTGCTTCCAGCTGACCACCGATGAGTTGGTAGATGCCGTTCTGAATCGAAATGAGCCCCCCGACATCTAGGCTACCGCCGGTGTGACTTACTTGAGGAATACTGCCGAATTGACCGTTCAACGAAAAGAAAGCCGCCTCGGCTTGTCCTGCTTGCAGTTGCGTCTCGCTGCGGTTCACCAAATGGACGAGATGATCTGCTTGGGGCACGCCCTCCGTCCACAAGGTTGGGTCGAACCAATCGCCCGTGCTGTCGAGTTCCGCCTTCCAAACATTGAGTGGTTCCTGCTGGGCTGAAACAACGCTGCTGAGGACAAGCCCCGTTGTTAGTGCCCAGATAGTCACTAGGAGTCTTTGTGTATTCATCACTCTGCCTGCCGTGGGGAGTCCGGTTCGGAACCTGCTACCAAATTCTCTTCCTTACCACTTGGCCGATTAGCCTGGGTCGTGTCACGCCAAGACTTCTCTTGTCAGCGAATGGCTCGAATCCAACGAGTTCCTAGCGACAAAGCATTCCGTTAGCCGTCGAGCCGCCCAAATTAACTCGCTTTCCTTCCCGCGGTCTGCCGAATATACTATAGTGCTGTACCGAGAAGGAGATTTCTTGGTACCCAGAGCGTTTCACTTTCGGGGGCGAACAGGGTTCGACCGGATTTGCGAAGCGTAAATGGCGTGTCGTGGTTGATCAGCGGGCCACGTAAAAAGCTGATCACACCTTCAATTGCCGAAGGTAACTACGCTTTGGCTGCCTAGTTTAACTAGCAGTCTGGGCCTCTAGCCGTCGTTGGGTCGGTTAGAACGCCCATCACCTAAACCAACTAGCTGCGAGTCATTGCTGGGCACGCTCAAGGCGAAATTAAGTTCCGAGCTAGCGCGAGAAAAGCCTGGTCGACGAGGCGCTTCTCTCCGCGAACCTAAATTCGACGACTACACACGTAGATGTTTGCGTCCAGCGGTCTCGGCACGCGGGTTCGATTCCCGCCGCCTCCACTTTGCCAGTCTTTGACAACTGGCGACTTTCATTGCCTAAACCCTTGCTCTCGCAAGGGTTTAGGCGTTTCTGGTCTGAGGCTTCGTTGACAACGGTTGACCCCCAATGCCCCGTTGCGCTGCAAAATCTGCAGCGCATTTGCAGCGCAGCCTCCTTGGGTGTCCCCTCGGGGAGCGGCGGGTTCGGCTCGATTGCAGGCTCGCTTACAAGTTTTTGATCCGCTGAAACGGCCGACGGAAGATGAGCAATCGCTTCGGCCTGGTCCTGTAAGCCAATGTGCGTGTACCGCATCGTCATGTTGACGTCGCTATGCCGCGCTAGTTCCCGGGCCTCAGGCAGCGACACGCCACTTCGTAGCAGCTCCGTGATGTGGGAGTGCCTACCGGCAGCGTGAAAGTCGGCAATTCCTTCATCATTCCTGTAAGGGATGCCGACCCGTTCCAAGTCGCGTTTCACCATCAGCCAAGTCCGCCGCTTCTCAAGACCCGGAAACAGTTTGGCATTTCGCGGATGCCCCCGGAGCCAAGCAGGCAACATCGCCGACAGATCGGGATGAAGCGGGAGTACGTCCTTGCGACGGTGCTTGGAGCAAGCCGCTTCTACGGTAAGCGTCGGCGTTGGGCTTTTCAAATCAAAGCTAAGTGGCTTGAGGCTGGCGATCTCACCTCGCCGTAAGCCGGATAAGTAGGAGATCAAGTAAATACGTGCCCGCTCCTCACCGGAGTAGCACTGAATAGCCACGCCTGAACTGCGGGCGGAGGAAACCAGCTTAGCGACTTCCTCGGCCGTCAATGCTCTTCGCGGGTGGCGAACGTCCATCGCCGCGTTCAAGCGTTCCATGCCAGCAAGCGGGTTTGCCGCTAAGCGCTTAGTGGCAACACACCAGTTGCAAAAAGCATCAATCGCTTGCAAGTAATGGTTGCAAGTCCGGTGACCAAGCCCCTCCTCCTTCCGAAGCCGACGTAAGAATGCTTGCACGGGTTCGGTCTCAAAGCAGGCAAGCGAAACGAAACCGCAGCCCGTGACAATCTTCCGTATTCGTCCGCTCGTTTGCTTGACGTACTTTGGCGTATTGTCACTGAGGCTTTCTTGGAAAGCCGTGACGTGCAGTTCGATCGAAGTGGCCCGCTGCTGAGCAATTCGCTCTTGGGACGGATCAATCATTCCGGTCGAACGCAGGCGGGCTTCGGATTCCAGCTTACCCGCTAACTCCTCGGTAAGCCCCTTATCGGTAAAACCCTTGCGGGTCCGTCGCTTGCCGAGGTGATCAACGTACTGGATGACGTAAGGCTCATTGCGGCCCGGGCGTCGTTTGAAAATAGCAGCCATGGGTTAGTTCCTCCTGCGATCATTGTCGCGGTTGCCCGCCGAGGGGCAACCTTCACGAATCCAAGCCTCGATCTCGGCGCGTCGCCACCGTACCGCCGCACCTAGCCGGACCGGTGTTGGCAAGCTGCCAGCGCTCCGCATCCGCCACAGGGTACGAGTCGATACCTGGAGGAGGTCGGCGACCTGCTTGGGTGTCGCTAAAAGCGATGCACCCTCCTTCCGCGTAACGGCGGGTGGCGGGTCGCCTTCCAAGGACTCGTTATTGGTAGCTCTCATGAGTTTTCTCCTGTTAGAGGGGGGGAAGGGAATCTTCATCGGTCGCCTCAGAAGCCGACCTTGCGTTCCTTCGGCTCAGTACGAGGAGCGGCCGTCAAACTGAGACTGCCCGCCGTCTTCTCAACGAGGGATGGATCGCCAAGGCACTTTGCAAACAACGCCGCAAACATCGAGAGGCTCTTGCCCCGTTCGCGTAGCTTTTCGCCGGCAAGTTTCTTGAGGCCGACGGCCGGCATGCTACCGTTCTCGCCAAGTATCTCGTGAATGACAGCGAGCACTTCAGCCTTCGTGGCACAAGGACGTCGCTCAGACGTTGCCGCAGGTTTGCGTTTCTTACGACGAGACGGTTTCTCGCCGATCGCCGCGAGGGCGGTATCGACCTGCTCCAGTTCCTGCTCCGCCTCGGCGAGCTGCGTGCGAAGGTCCTTAGTATCGGCAAGGCACAAGTCTCGGATCGCTCGGAGCTTGTCACGAATTTCTGCAACGGCGGTAGACATGGTTTCTCTCCTGAAATGGGGTTACGGGGTAAAGAGTTCTTCATCAGTGGGGTTCAGTGCTCATGGCCATCATCAGACCGATCGTGGCCTCCAGTTCGGCCGGGTCGTGGCTTTACGCCATGCGCAGGTGGCTTCGGCAACGGTTCGGTGGTTTCCTTCTCTGGCATATCGTAGTTATGGGGCTGACGTGGCTTCTCTTGTTCATTTCCTTGGTCAGCCTGCTCGTTGTCCCTCCCATAATTGGTGTTCTCTTTCTCGGCTGCGTCGCGCATCTGCTCTTCTTCTCGCTTGCGATCAGCCTCTTTGATCTGCTCATCAAAGCGTTGCTGGATTTGATCAAGGTAATAATCCTCTTCAGGCGGCTCGGCGCGTTGCATCCGCTCCTGATACTCGCGACGGGCATTATCCGAAAGACCCGTGTGCACCTCCTGCTCCAGGGTTCCGCCCGGCGTGTAGTCTCGGGTCGAGAGATCAAGTCGATCAATTTCTGGATAGTGCTGCGGCCCTTCTTGAGCCTTGTCAGTTGGCGTCGTTCGTTTGACGCTCTCGAACGCGTGCCCTATGTCGGGTGCGTTGGGGAAGTCATCGGAAGGCATGATTTACTCCTGTAGAATGGTGGTAGGAAAAAACGATTGCATTACTCTTCGTAGTGCCCTTTAAGAGGCAGGCCATCAAAATGGGCACCATCATCAGTTGTCAGCCGATCGTGAGCGACCCTGGCTAGTCGCATTGGCGGCAAGTTGGGCGCTAGGACGTATTGCAGCGATGAGGAGAGGCTAAGCTCGCGGGCGATCGCGTCACCGGCTGCCAGATCGACGACCTCTTTGTAGTCGTGGTCGTTTTGTTTCCCCTTAAGCTTTCTCTTCCCTAGTTCCTTGCCGATCATCTGGCGAGTTTCTGGGTCCGAACAGCCGAAGACTTGGAGTACACAAGCCGAGAGAATCTGCTGAGCACCCGATTCGGTGTACATCTCGACTAGCTGGGGATAGTTCTGGGCGTGCAACCAAAGCTTGACGTTCTTGTCCCGCATGATGGCCAGCCACTCGCGCACTTTATTGACTTCCTTACCCCAGATTCCCACTTCGTCGGCGACGACGAGGATCGGGCGCTTCGGTGCTCCTTTCCGCTGCTGAAAAACGAGGCCGGCCAGTTCAAAAATCGACCTCAGCCAAGCATCAGCTGCTCGCTCCCCACGAGGTGGGATCGCAAACAAAGTGACAGGCCAGTCATCGACGCCGATTTCATCAATCCGAAAATCGGAAGGACCACTCAAGACTTTCTCCATCGTCGGATCGAGCATCCAAATCCCCTTGGTCTGCAACTCGCTGTTAAGCGTTCCGAACGCCTTCTCACCGAGCTGATTGACAGACGCCGCGACGATCTGAATGAACCCGCCGAGTGCCGGGTTCTCCATCATCTCCGCGAGGAAAGCGACCTGAGCATCCGTAGACGCTCGGCCAGTTTCTGGGTCGATACCCATGATCCGCCGTAATGCACACGGAAGCGTCTGCTCCTCGACGGGATAGCCGGCCGTCAACAAGTGGCCACACGCGGCGGCCAACGCACTGCGGGGTCCGTTGGTGAACCAGGGGTCGTTGGCCTTGGGGTTGTCGGGGAACGACCCCGAGGCGATCGCCAACAGGCGTCCGACCGCCCCTGGCTGATCACAGTCCACGTCGCTAAGGAACGTATAGCGGTGGCTAGGCCACCCCGTTTGCCCACCCGGATCAAGGCAAAAACTGCGACTACGCGGCAGGTGATAGCGAGTCGTCTTCGCTACTTTCGGGTTGCATCCCAAGCTGATCGCGTTCTCCGGCAGGGAAGCGCCAAACTCAAACAATGCCGGGTCAGCGTGTCGGAAGGCAGCTAGGTTGGCATGCTCTGGCTTCGGAGAGATGACGATCGCGCCGGAGTAGCGACCCATCAGCAGCTGCGGCCAGATGCTCGTAATACTCTTGCCCGCGCCTGTGCTGGCTAGTGTCAAGTAGTGGTTGCCGTTGAGGACCACCGCCTGCTTGCCGATACCGTGCTCGAAGAGCGTTGTGCCCATGAATTGACCATTGATGGTGTGACCTGAAATTTTCATATCGAAAGTCTCCTTGGTAGAGGTTGGGTTTGTTTCTTTAATTTGCGTGGTGAAATCCATTCGGCGTGTTCTTCGATGCCGCTGTATGCCCACCGCTTCAGCAGTGGGATCTCCGACACCATTCCCCACAGTTCCAACATTGCCCACGGGACGAACCCGATGAGCAGTGGTAGTACGCTGCCACAAGCCCAGGCTTGCAGCACGAGGGCGACTGTCGGGACACTCTCTCCTCTGAGCATCCAGCACCCTTGAACGATCGCGACCATGCCATCGAAGAGCCAGGCGAAAGCGATCAATCGGAATCCCCATTGCACTTCGATGATCGGAAGCTTGTAGCTGGCGATCCACAGCAGCGGAACCGACACGCTCGCTACCCAGAATCCGAACCACAGGTCGTGCATTCCGGTTGCTACCCTGGTCGCCGCGGGAAGCGAGGCCCCCATTTGGCCATACTCTGTGAGCTGTACGATGAACCAAGCCACATAGTAGATGGGCCATGCGAGAGCGATCACCACGAGCCGCTGCATACCATAGTGTCGCAGTAGCCATCCAAACTTGTCCTTCATGTTGCACCTCCATTCTTTAGTGAGTTGTTGAGAAATATTCAGTTCATGTCAGGACGAAAACGGGCCTTCGGTGGTCTTGGCGGCTTAGGCTGGTCAGCCGTCTTGCGGCCTTCATCGTCGAGACGCCGTTTCGCTTCGCTCACGAGATGAGTAAGCATCAGGCGAGTACGCGTAATTAAGACCATCAGCAACATCCCGAAGCCTGCTCCGAAGAGCGTCGTGATAAAGGCTCCGCCCATTCCTGAAAGAGCACCCTGCATTGATAGGAGAAGTGCTTCTGACCCATCTCCCTTCCCGCCAACTGCAGCGGAAAGTGCCCCACCCAGTTCGTTCATAGCGATCGCTAGGCCGATGACTGTTCCGATCAGACCGAGCGTTGGTAGCATTTTTTTGATCAGCCTTGGCACGTCTTCCCGGGCATCCAGTTCGGCATCGATCTCGGCAACCGCGTCTTCCAAGGACGTACTATTTGTGGATCGGCGGTGTAGGCAATTGCGGAGGTTGCGTCTCGTGGCACCTTCCTGGCCTTTGCGTTCTGAGTGCAGCTCGCGGTTGACCTTCCAGAACGTCTTCGCGTTGCATAAGAGGGCGGTCCCGAACAGCAAGACGATGACGTAAGTCACTCCCGTAGGGTCAGGCAGGTTGTTGCCAGCGATGTCGTCGGAGAGCAGCTTTACCTGCATCAGTATTAGGCCTGCGATCGACAATACCGAAGCAGCGAAGGCTAACAGCCACGGGACATCAGCCGTGCGTCGACCGAAGTGATAGACTCCGTATAGGATTGCCAACGGTACGATGACCAATCCTGCTTGCCCGAACAAATCGACAATGAGTGTTCTCAACATGAGAGACCCTTTCTTGAATTGTGTTGCAAATGGAAGTAAATGAGTTGAGGCGGCCTGGAACTTTAAAGAGCGCGGTGGTTACCAAGCCTGAAAAAAACCACCTGTAATTCGTGCCACACTGCGGGTGAAATCCAATAGTGCCATGCTGGAGGCTTCGTCGGGCTGCACTGACTGGTCGCCGACACCAACGACATCCACCACCACACGACCACGGTTACTCCGCAAGAACGACAGCACGTCTTCTTGTTTGCCGCCAAGTGTTGGGAGCCCATCTGTCAGCAGTACGACATGCTCCACCCCGGGCATTCGATAGGCGGCTTGTAATGCCGGGAGCGTTGGAGTGCCGCCTCCCGCCTGCCATAAGTCAATCTGTCTACAAGCTGCTTCCCTTGATGCTTCAGTCGCCGGCACCAACCCATTGGTGGAAGCTACCAGTCGGGGCTTTCCGTTTGGCTGACCGTTGCCACCAAATCCGATGACCGTGAAGTTTTGAAATCCAAGGCTGCGAACCATGAGCTTAAGGCGATCCTTCACCTCCTCGAATCGGTTGGCTAGCTCGGCCGGTGACTGTGAATAGTTCTGACCATTCTCGCCGACCATGCTCCCAGAAAGGTCCAGGCAGAAAGCAATATTCGTCAATGAGCCGTTGAGGCCAAACAGTTGAGGATTGCCGAGAGGCTTGGTCTTCTCCTCAGTTTGTTTCTTGAGGTGATCTTGTTTGATGTGAGCAATGCGAAGTTCTTTTTCGAGCTGGCGGATAGCTTTCTCAAACTCCTCGACCGCTACTGGTGGCGTCTGTGGTTCGGAGTGGGCGACGATCTCGCTACGGAACTTCAGGATGTAGCCAGTGAAGGCGATCATCAGGACGCCTAACATGCTCAGCGACAGGTCGCTCAGCGTTTCGCTACTGTTCTCTTCGCCCTCGATTGATAGGCGGTGTATTCTTTTCCACATTGGGTTCTCTCCCGTACAGGTTGGTGCGTGCCGGCTATTGCCACGAGGCGTCAAGTTGTGCCGACATATGTAAATGGGAGGGGGGAGCCCCAGAATCTGCGCCCAATCTCATAAAAAAAGCCAATTGCCAGATAACGCCAGTGCGTGACCCGTGAACCGGAGCCAGTTACACTAGGGTGCAACCCACCTTCCGCACTGAGGGACGCAGCCGCATGAACGACGACATCGCATCCGCAGGCAAGCCTGAGAGAAACTCCCCAGAACCTTCCTCGGAGGAATGGGCCGCCTTGATGCACCGACTGGCCCAGCAAGCTGAACGTTCCCTGAGATGGATGCGGAAGGGAATTGTGAGCACAGAAGATACGGTGATGAGTACGTTGCGGACCTACCTGCGTCAGACCAAGGAAGGGGAACTCCCGCCAACGGACGATCCCGATAGCCTCTGGCCGATCTTGGAGAAACAGCTGAACCGTAAAATCGACAAAGCGCGGGCAAGTCAGCAATACAAGAAGAACAAGTTGGCACTGCGCTATAGTGAGATGCCTTTACTCACTGATGGCCGATCCGCCGAGACTGCATTCTTTGATAAGTCGGCCAGTCCCGAACAGGTCGAAGCCTATGTTGCTGAAGCGCTTGGGCTATTGAAAGACTCGATTAAGGACGATGAACTCTTGAAGATCGCACGACTCAAACTAGAGGGCTACACGCCTGCAGAAATTGTGAAAGCGACAGGCCTTGGTGAGCACAAGGTGCGACGTCGTCTGTTAAAGATACGGTCAGCTCTGAGCAAAGGCGACGTGATTGATGAGTGACGATCCGGTAACTTACTCAGCCTTATCGCCTGACGAGCAGGCAGCGCTAAGTCTTTGGATCGAGGGGGCTGAAGAGCATATTCGCATCGAAGGTATGACGGCGATAAAGCGGACTCTAGCCGAGACGCCTGTGCGACTCCGAGCATCTCTCTTCACCCAGCTCGTGCCCCTCTTGATCGAAGAGCATCGAGTTCGACATGGGAGAACTCCAACGCTTCATGAACTGCGGCTCGCCAATCCCGATCTTTCTGCAGAGCTAACGGCAGTATATCCGCGGCTTCCAGTATCTTATCGCCTACCAGTTGAGCTGCACGGATACCGAGTCACTCAGGTCGTGGGGGATGGTGGGCAAGCGGTTGTGTTACGAGCACAAGATGATGTTCATAGCACCGTGGCGATCAAACTCAGCACCTCTGCTCGCCACAACGAGCTGCTATTGCGAGAGCGTCGCCTGCTGGGCGAATGCAATCACCCAGGGATTATTTCGGTAATCGGTTCAGGGATGCAGGAAGATCGTGCCTATTACGTGATGCCCTATTTACGGGGCATGACCCTGGCAGACAAATACGCCAGCCATCGGCCTGAAGCAAGCGAAGTCGTTCGGCTTGGTGCTGAGTTGTGCAGCATTGTAGATCACCTGCATCGGCAAGGCATCCTCCACCGCGATATCAAGCCCGCAAACGTCTGGATTGACGACCACGGGGCCGTGAAGCTGATCGACCTGGGGATGGCCGTTGAGCGGAGCCGATGGGGAGAACCTTTGCCGCCCATCCAGGAATTTCACGGCACGCCCGCCTTTATGTCACCTGAACAGGCCGCTTCCGATGGTCAGCAGGATGGGGAGCTAAGCGACGTCTTCTCGATCGGCGCCACTCTCTACTGGCTGGGAACCGGTTCCCCCCCCTTCGATGGCGGCAGCGGTGAGAGTGTTCTCTCCAAAGCGGCTGCTTGCCAATACGACCAAGATCAATTGCAAGCAGTCACGAATTGGCCCAGGCCATTGCTGCGGGCCTGCTTAGCAGCCATGGCTGCTGATCCCGCCAAGCGGACCGCTTCAGCTGCTGACCTAGCGGATGCTTTGCACGTTAGCACAAACCGTTCGACAACGCTTTCTATCGGGAAGTCCAAATCGATTGCAGCCATCCTCATGCTGCTTTTGTTGACAGGTCTCGGCATCGCCTCGCTTCCCAAGGGACTCGACCCCCTTGTTACAGCCTCACCTGAAAAAAAGAGGGGTGTTGATCCTGTGGCCGAAGAACCAGCCAAGCCACCGTGGATCGATATTGTCTCGGATACGTTCGACATCGATTTGGCAGCAATCCAAGCGGATGACTTTGCAGTAACCGCTCGCAGTCTCATGCGTTTGGTTGAGCCTTGGGGAGAACAGCAGCGAGGTCCGTCAGCTCAACCTGAATTAGCCGTCCGAATACCGGAACAACTCCTGGGAATAGTAAAAGCGATTGAATGCCGTGTTGGAGATTATGCTTGGAATAAGCTTGGTCCTACTCATGACGCGAATACCTTTGTCATGCCGCTTGATCCAATCGCTGCTGGCAGCCACGGCCCCGTTGAGATACGGATAGCAAGTGAGCAGAGCGGCGGTTCAGGGACTGCCGTCGGACCCTTTCGTTATGACATCAAAGTCTCTCAAGCTCTCAGAGATGACGCTGACTTGTTCGGAGCCGAACTTCTTAACGGAGCGGCAACTGCTAAATGCTTTGAAGACACCCCAACAGGCTGGGTAGTGCGCGAAGACTACTCAAAACGTTACACGCCACTCATTTTCAACATGTCCTTTAGAAGCAAGCAAGAGGCACCCATGACCTCAGTTGGTCTTGAATTGAAAAAGTTACGTGACGACAACCCCGAAGACCCAAAGTTCCAACACCAACAAATACGCGAATACTTCCGTCTCGTCAGTAAGGATATCCAATCATCGAATCGCCTCTGGGTCAAAATAGATTTCCACAATGGCGTGTCGCGAGGGCCCTTTCTAATAGAAAAGCCGCCGTCCGCACAGCAAGAACGCCAGCAGCGTGTGAACGCTTGGTTCGATCAGCTTGACTCTGATAGTGAGTGTGCCCGCTACAGCTACTCGAAGTTTGTCCTGACACGGCTCAACGAAGTGCTTCCTGATTTGAGCCATCTTCACTTTGTGGGCGAATATCCCGTCTACGGATCGAGCGAAGGGTTTCACATGGCCGATTCTGCCGAGTTGATTGTCGACCTGAAGCAGCTGACGAGAGATCGCGTGCTCTCCCTACCCCCCGTTTGGATACGGACAACTGTCAGAGGTCGCCTGATCGGCGGCGGCTTTACCCCCACGTTTGAGATACGGAACGACGATTCGCCGTGTGGGTGTGGAGTTGCTCCTGTCGCCGCTTCGCCCGGCCAGCCGAAGCTAGAGACCTACCTCTACATCGAGCGTGACGCTTATCCTGATGCGAGCTTGAGCATCCTGACGTTGCTGGAGGACGCGAGGGCATTTCAACGTGACACGATCGAAGCTTGCAAGCGAACCCGTCTGCTGCTCAGCCCCATGCGGCCTGCTGGCGCGGTCTCGGTCAAGCACTATACGGATCGCGAATTCAAAACGCCCATGGAAACGGTCAGACTTGGGGTCGTTTACGCGAGGTACTTTAACGCCGAGGGGGAGGGCGTTGGGTACTCCGCCTACCGGCTCACTCCGGAATTGCTGCAAGAGTGGACTGAGCATGCGTTGTGGCATGTCGCTGGTCCTGTCGACGTTGAAAGGATGCAGAAAGAGAAGAAGGTCACGCCGCGACCGAAGGAGCTGCCACAGCGAGGTCGCTGATCCGGCCACCTTAGCTCGCCTGATCCCATACGCCCTGTGATAGCCGCACGAGCAACTTCCTTCCGGGTGGCCATAGCGACCTAGCGACTTAGCGACGTAACGCCATCGAGCTGTCGGAACGGATTACGCCCGGCCCTATCTGCGTGCACTGCTACAACAACGAGAGGCGCACGAACCGCGTGATCCGCTACGAAGTCACGAGGAAGCAGTTGGAGAAACTCGCCGAGGATGCCGTGTATTTTGAGCGGGAAGTACGCAACCAGCACTCCAAGGCCGACGGGAGCCGTCGCGAGGGAAAAGTGCATCCCCCAGATTGCAGCAGATCGCTTGCGAGGCTTCGTTGACAGGACTCCTTTTCGATTGCGGTTGAAATGAACCTGCCTGTGCACGGGGTGAGCAGGCTCACTTCAACCTAACCAAACGAAAAGGAGACTTACCATGTCAACTGAAACCACGAAGAACCGACCCGCCGCTGAAATCCGCGGCATGAACGGCCTCAAGGCCACCATCTGGAGCGACGCGACCGAAACCGGCGGGGTCCGCTACAGCGTGCAAATCTCTCGCACGTACCGCAAAGACGAACAGTTCCACGACACCAACTACTTCGGTCCGTCGGAACTCCTGCAAGCCGGGCACCTTGCCTCGCGGGCTTACGACAAGATCGTCGAGCTGCGTGCCGAGCACCGCGGACGCGATCAGGATTCCGCTTGATCTGCGGTTCATCTAGCCCCAAGCGGCCCGGTGGCATTATGTCGCCGGGTCGTTTGCGTGCGCTTGCCGAGGCAATCCTGCGGCGGCGAAACACGTCGACTTCGCGAGGCGAAGCGGCTTCTTATCGACTGACAGCAAGGGCTGCCGAACTGGTGGCGGTTGCCGAGTTGCTTGCGGCTGGTAACGAAGGCCGCGACGAGTTTGTCGCTTGGCTGGTGCAAGAAGGGGCTACGGCTTTGCTGGACCAGCCGTCGGAGGGCAAATCGTGATGCGGCGGATGGCTTTCGCGGTGGCCGTCGCAAGAGCTGTAGTTCTTCTTGGCTGGGGTGACCTAACCCGCGTCAGGGTGAGTAGGTCCACCCCAACCAAGAAAGGAACCACGACCATGACCAACGACGACCAACAAGCGAAAGCCAACCGGCTCCGCCGCGAACTCCTCCACTTCACCGGCGACCTGGAGCGTTGCTTCCACCCCCTCAACCGCCGTGTGATCTACACGCCGGGCGTTCAGTACCTTGCCGAAGAAGCGGGCGCGTACTGGCTGATCGACGCGATCGCCAGCTGGATCGGTTCGCACTCCTTTGTGCAGGCGATACAGCAAGACGAGCGGCTACAGACGGTCCACTTCTGGCGGCTTGAAGTCGATAGCGAAAGCCGAGCGGCAATCCTGACAGCTGTAGCGGACAAGGGCGAATCCGCCTTCATCACGCAGCACATCCCATTCACGGATTTCCCGCTAGCCTCGATCGACGTTTGGTGCGGCTTCGACGGCCGGTACTGGACGCTTTACCTGCCGAGCGAACACTAATCGCTCGGGCGGAGGCCGATCCATCGGCCTCCGCTTTTCTAGTTCGTTCTTCCCTACTTCGCTTCGTTCTGCTCTGAGCTTCTTGCCGGGCTTTGGTGATGGCGCCCACTTGCTCCGGCGTAGCCGGTCGCTGTCGGCACTCGGGCTCGATGAGCCTCGCCGCAGGCTTCGGCCGAGCCTGTCCAGTCGCGAGCAAAAAACTTCTCTCGGCTTATGAAAAAATTCCGTTCGTCGCGTCTGTCGGTGCGTGTCGCGGGTCGGCATCTTATGGCAACCGTGGTCCTACGCGTCGTGGTGCGTTTAAGGTTCTTTGGCGGGGCTTCGTTTTTCGTTTTCGCTTGAAAGTTTGGCGCCGGTGTGAAAGTCTTTGAAAGGACGGGCGGCCAGATGTGTTTTTCGTTCCGAAAAACCCCTCCTCCGAACCCCTGCGGGCTTCTCGGGAGGGTCTGGCCAACGTCGCGTCGTTGGATCACGCGCCGGCGCTCAGTGGGTCACCCCAAGAGCACCGGCCGCCCGTCGAGAGCCTTCCTTCGGCTCGCCACGGGCAAGGGGCAGATCGCCGCCCCCGACCCCACGACCAAACGGACGCCCGTTGGATTAGCGCGAAGGAGCCGTCCTTCGATGCGGGGGGTTTCCGCCGTGCCCCCTGCCCGCCGAGCGGGCGGTGGCTTGGCGAAAGGCGGACCCAAAGGTCCGCCGCTACGAGCAAGGAGACGAGCGATGGCTCGACCCAAAAAACAACCTCACGAACGTCGCACCGCTTCGGTGAGAAGCGACCTCACCGTCGCCGAGAAGTGCTACGTCCAGGAGCAAGCGGCGCTCGCCGGCTTGAGCGAAGCCGAGTACACCCGCCGGCGGGTGCTCGACTACGCCGTGCGGGCCGTTGCCGGTCCCTCCGCTTGTGATCCCGCTTTGGTGAGTGAGATCAACCGCTTAGGACGCGAAGTTAGCTCGCTTGGCAACCTAGTAAACCAGGTTGCCTTGTACTGTCATACCGAGCGCCGGTTGCGGCCCGAATGGGGGCTATTGCCGAACGAAATCAAGCGGTTAGGCCGCTTGGTTGAAGTGAAGCTTGAGGAGGTTGTCCGTCCCGATGGTCCCTAAACTCCACAAGAAGGCTTACAGCTTCCGCGGCGTCGCTCGCTATGTGCTCGGCGAGCGGGACGCCCCCTCCTCCGAGCGTGTCGCTTGGACCGAGGCGATCAACCTCAGCACCAAGAGCCCCGACATGGCTTGGCGGGTGATGGCCGCTACAGCGATGGATCAGGCGCGGCTGAAGCGCGAAGCGGGCATCCCAAACACCGGGCGCAAGAGCAAGCTGTGCGTGCAGCACTTCACTCTCTCTTGGCACCCCGAGGAAGCGGATGGCTTGTCGCAAGCCGAAATGATCCGCGCCGCGCGGGCGATGCTGCGGGTGATGAAGGCGCACGATCATCAAGCTCTGATCGTCGCGCATGACGATCAGCCCCAGCCGCATGTCCATGTGCTGCTTAACCGGGTGAACCCAGACGATGGCCGCCTCCTCTCTTCGAGCTTCGAGAAGCTGAAGGCGTCGCGGTGGGCGCAGAAGTACGAGGAAGAACGTGGCAAGATTTACTGCGAAGAACGAGTGCTCAACAACGAAGCTCGCGATCGGGGTGAGTACACCCGGGGCGACAAGGATGACCCGCGGCACCTGCACGAGGCCCTCGAAGCGGCGAACGACAACGACGCTCGGCAGCGGCTGCTCGAAGAGCACCGGCTGAAGTCGCGGCAGCTCAAGGAAGCAGCACGCCGGCTCGAAGCAAAGTGTGACATTGGGCTGGCTGACTTGGAAAAAAGCTACCAAGTGCGGCGGCGCGAGGTGGTGAGCCACTGTCGGCAAGCGGTGGCTCGGGGCCGCAAGCGGGTGCGTGAGCGGTGTCGGCCGCTTTGGCAGCAGTTGCGGCATGAGCAGGCGGCCGAACGCCGGGCGCACGAGCTACGTGAGGAGCGGGTTTCGGGCCGCGTACAGAACGCGCTGAAAGCGATTGACTTCGGGGCCCTGGTTGGCGGGCGAGTGGCTCGCCAAGGGCGGGCAAAGACGATCGGTGAGGTGTTTCAGCTGCTGAGCGACGCGGGGGCCCGCGCCGAAGCGATGAAGCAAGAGCATCAGCTAGAGAGCCAAGCGTTGCACCGTCGGCAGAAGCGGGCCGAACAGCGATCGGCTAGTCGCCTGCGGCAGCGTCGTGATGAGTTGCTGGCTGCTGCGGGGCGTGCCTACCTCGCCGAACGCAACGATCGCTTGCTCGTGCACGGCATGGAACGGGCCAAGTTACGGGCTCAGTGGCTTGAGAAGGGTCGTAAACTGCGCGGTGAGATCGAACGGCTGCGGCGTGAGCTAGAGCCAGCCGATCGCCGTTCGAGCCCCTACCCCACAGTCGAGAAGCAGACAAAGCCAAGCGACTTGCTACCGGCTCGTAACGCAGCGGCGGTAGCGCGGCGGATCGATCAGTGGCGGGAGTTGCGAAGCAAATCTCCCAGTCGCGGCTTCGGTGCTAGGCGGGGTCGTGACGACGAGCGAGAGCGGTAAGATGGCTCTTCGCTCGGACTCACAGGGGCAAAAGCCGGGGGCGTTCTTGGCTGCTTGCTGTCCGTCGAGTAAGCCGATCGCTGATCTCCCTCCTCAGACAGGAGGGTCACACCTTTGCACTTAGCAGCAACACGCTAAGTGCCCCCGGACGGTTGTCCTTGGTCACGAACGAGAACCCTTCGGAATTCGTGGCATCGTCAGATTGACGACGTTTTGGGCCGTCTTCTTCCTGCGGTCGGTGAACACCACCGATGCGGCTTAGTTTGTCGCCGTTCACGCCGCGGTTGATGCAACCGCCTTCGCGACGCAAACTGCGAAGCTCGCAGAGGTCAAGAGCACCGAATGCAGATTGAGGGGTTGCACATATGCCTCCCACGTAGTTTCGTCCTGATCGCCCAAGGTTCACTACTCATGGAACGCGGAAGCCTGATTCAATTAAGGTGGGAAAATATGCTTGAGTTCTATGACTATCCTCCATTCAGTTTCTAGGTTTGTAAGCCAATAGTCGTAGTGCATTAAAAACGACTACCAGCGTGCTGCCTTCATGAAGAGCGACCGCCGGGCCAATGTTGAGGCCGAAGATGGTTGCCGGTACGAGGAACGCGACCATACCGAGACTCATCCACAGGTTTTGGCGGATGATGCTGCGAGTCGCGCGACTTAGTCCTATAGCCAGCGGTAGGTGGTCGAGGTTGTCGGCCATCAACGCGACATCAGCAGTTTCCAAGGCAACGTCACTTCCGGCAGCTCCCATTGCGATTCCGACGGACGCGGATGCCATTGCGGGAGCGTCATTGACTCCATCGCCGACCATTGCGACGCCAGCTTCACTGTTCAGTTTCTTGATTTCAGCTACCTTATCTTCGGGCATCAGATCGCCACGAGCTTCATCGAGTCCGACGGCTTTGGCGACCGCATCGGCGACTTGCTGGTTGTCACCGGAGATCATGATCATCCGTTTAACGCCGAGTTCTCTCAGTCGCGAAATGGTCCGTTTGGCCGCTTCACGCGGTGTATCCATCAGACCAATCACACCAAGATAGCGGTCGGCGTGACGAACGATCATAGTCGTGCGCCCTTCACGCTCTAGTGACTCGACCAATTCGCGAATGGCGTCCGGCAGCGGCGAACCTTCAACTTCGCTAAACAGATCATCTTTGCCAATGTGAGCCAACTGACCTTCGACCTCAGCTTGAATTCCGCGTCCCGTAATACTCTTGAGGTTTGTTGCCTCGGGAACATCGACGCCGTCGCTCAATTTCTCTCGCCCGTCGCGCACCACGGCTTGGGCGAGTGGATGCTTGCTGAGGTCTTCAACAGCTATCGCAATACGAAGAAGCTCTGATTCCTTTATGCCGTTAGCTGCACGCACGTCCGTAACCCGAGGTTTGCCTTCGGTGAGAGTGCCCGTCTTGTCGAAAGCAACGGCATCGAGTTGACCGAGACTTTCCAACGGACCACCCCCTTTGACGAGTACACCTCCGCGAGCAGCTCGGGCGACTCCGCTGAGTACAGCACTGGGCGTAGCAATTGCCAGTGCGCAGGGACTAGCTGCAACCAGAACCGCCATAGCTCGGTAGAAGGATGCGGAAAATGGTTCGTCGATCACAAGCGGTGCAAACAACAGCAGCAGGACAGTTACAATCACCGACGGGACGAAGTATTGCTCGAAGCGTTTCGTGAATTTCTGAGTTGGTGAGACACGGGTTTCCGCTTCGCTGACCATTGTCACGACGCGAGCAAGCGTATTCTCGGCAGCCGTCTTCGTGACTTGAATCTCGATGGCTCCGGCTTGATTGATCGTGCCGGCAAAGACTCGATGTTCGGGAGCGATCGCTTCCGAGTCGGCTGCGGCGGCTTCCGCGTTCGGTACAGGACGCTTATCGACGGGCACGCTCTCGCCGGTGATTGGCGCTTGATCGACACTCGACTCCCCTTCAATGACAAAGCCGTCGGCAGGGACTCGTTCATCAGGTTTGATGACGACGATGTCTCCAACGACTAACTCTTCAACCGGAACTTCCGTTTCAGTTCCATCGCGTCGAACGCGAGCTGTTCGTGGTGCGAGTTCCGAGAGTGCTTCGATCGCGCGTTTGGCACGCCCCATAGCGTAGCCTTCCAAGGCGTGGCCAATGCTGAACAGGAACAATAGCAATGCGCCTTCGGCCCATGCTCCCAAAGCAGCGGCACCGGCAGCGGCGACGATCATTAAGAAGTCGATCTCAAATTTACCCGCCCGAATCTTCTCAATCGCCTCGCTAACGGTGTAGTAGCCACCGAAGAAGTAGGCAGCGATGTAGCAGCTAAGTGGAATCCATTCGGACATTTCTGCAAACGTTTCGATCAGCCATCCGACCAGTAGCAATGCGCCGCAGAGGATAGCGAAAATCAGTTCGGACTTTGGCCCAAAGATACCGTCGTGAGCATGATCGTGACCGGTGTGGTCGCTGTCGGAATCGTGAACGTGATCTTCGTCTTCTTCGTGATCGTCTTTCCTTACACGTCCATTCTCCGCCGTAGTTTTCAACCAGTCGGCGAGTGCGCTGCGAACGCTCGATTCATTTGCCTTCTCGCGGTCAAACTCAACCCGCACAGCGCCATCTGGGGAGACGACGACTTCAAGGACACCATCGACTCGGTGTAAGCGTGACTCAATTGCACTGGCGCGTCGAGCGTGCATTGGAGAGAGCGTTGTGTACCAGTGCCCGTACCGCTGCTCGATGTCCGCCCCGACTCGGCGTGCTAGTTCGCGCACGTCTGCAAGTGATACCACATTCGGATCGAAGTGGATACAGAATTCACCCGGAGTGTTCTGATTGTCGTGCACCAAATGCGCTGCATCAACGCCCTGTTTGGCAGTGAGCAGCTCGATAAAGCGTTGGATGCATTGGTCTTCAGCGTACTCGACACCGGAGACCACTAAACGAATTTCCAGTTTTGTCTTGTCGATTATTGGTTTCATATTATTGCAACTTCTCATGACTAAAACTAATTGACCAGGACCTCCAATAACTTGTGCGTTATCGCATTTTTTAACTCACACTTTGAGCAACCGCAGTCCGTTCCCTATCACCAGCAATGAGGCTCCCATGTCGGCAGCGATGGCGGCCCAGAGTGAGGCGAACCCGGCGAACGTTAGCACCACAAATAGCACTTTGATGGCCAGTGAGAATCCGATGTTTTGACGTATAATGCGCAGCGTGCGACGGGAATGGTAGATCAACCACGGCAACTTAGAGAGATCGTCCGACATCAGAGCGATGTCAGCAGTCTCAATGGCCGCATCGCTTCCGGCGGCACCCATTGCGAGTCCTAGTGAGGCTCTGGCCAGCGCCGGAGCATCGTTGACTCCGTCGCCGATCATGGCGACGTATTTATGTTGCTTGACCAAATTCTCGATGGCTGTGACTTTGTCTTCGGGCAATAACTCGGCGTAGACTTCGTCGATTCCTGCTTCAGCAGCAATCGTTTTGGCAGTGCCTTCATTGTCACCAGTCAACATCACCAGTTTTTCGATACCGGCAGCGTGCAGTTCGCTGATGGCATTGCGAGTCTCCTTGCGGATTGCATCAGCAAGTGTGATGAAACCGCAGATGTGTTCGTCATTACCTACAACGACGACTGTTCGCCCCGCTTCCTGCATGGATTCAAGCTGATCGTGAACTTCAGGTGTTTCCTGTTCGCGTTGTTCCAAGTAGCGATGCGACCCCAGCCAAAATGGCTTTCCGTTGACTACACCTGCCGCACCCTTGCCCTGAATCGTTTCAAAGTTTTCGGCTGGGGCCAACTCGATGTTTCGTCGTTTTGCCTCGTCGACAATTGCACGCGCGAGCGGATGATTGCTATTGAGTTCCAAGGCACCGGCTCGCATCAGCAGTTCGGCTTCATTGTGTCCATTCATCGGTACGACATCCACTACGGCGGGCTCTCCCTGAGTAAGCGTACCTGTCTTGTCCATTGCAATGGCTTTCAGTTGAGCAGGCAATTCGATAAACACTCCGCCTTTGATTAGCACACCGTTACGGGCAGCCGATGCCAACGCAGCCACAACACTAACGGGCGTCGAAATTACCAGCGCACACGGACAGGCGATGACTAACAGCACCAGCGAGCGATAAAACCAATCCGACCACTGACCATCGAAAGCTAGCGGTGGGATCACCAGCATCAGCAATGCCACGATCATCACCACTGGCGTGTAGACAGCCGCAAACTTCTCGACCCACTTTTCCGACGGGGCGCGTTTGGAACCGGCGTCACCTACCATCTTGATGATGCGTGCCAGCGTCGTATCGTCGGCGGCTTTGGTCG
This sequence comes from Adhaeretor mobilis, assembly GCF_007741515.1. GTDB lineage: Bacteria > Planctomycetota > Planctomycetia > Pirellulales > Lacipirellulaceae > Adhaeretor > Adhaeretor mobilis. Next base: position 403,855 of record NZ_CP036263.1, on the reverse strand, counting down.
TTTCGATTTCCAGCAAGCCATCGCCATTGATGGTTCCGGCAAACACTTCGTCGTCGGATTCTTTTTCAACAGGAACGCTTTCTCCTGTGATTGGAGCCTGATTAACACCGCTAACGCCGCTGATGACTCTACCATCCAGAGGTATCTTCTCACCAGGACGTACGACGACTGTAGAACCAACGGGCACATCTGCCGGAGCCATATCCTTGACATTACCACTTTTTTCGTCCCGGAAGTGTGCCGTGGGCGGCGATAAATCCATCAGTGACGCAATCGCTCGGCGCGCTCGGCCAACACTCCACGATTCCAGCAACAAGGAGAAAGAGAATAGAAACGCAACCGTCGCTCCCTCAAACCATTCGCCGATCAACACCGCTCCGATTACGGCCACCGACATCAGCAGGTTCATGTCGGGTCGCAGCGAAACGAGTGATCGCCACGCCTTTGGCAGCACCATCACGAGTCCAGCAACAATGCCGATGACGTACAACACGATTGATACCAGTGGAACGGCATCCGTATTGCTGGTACTCCACAATTGCAGAATTAAACCCGCAAATCCGAACATCCCACTGACAGCGGTTAATAGCGAACGTTGATGCCGTTCCCAGAACGATTGGTCCCGAGTCGCGACATCATCGCGCCGCCACGACTCCGACTTCAGACCAGTTCGCTCAATCGCATTAAGCACATCCCCGTAAGTCACATCCAGCGACGAAGTATCCACCGTCAACTTCCCGTTGAGCAAATCAAAGCCGAGCCGATCTACATCACCCAACAGCGGAACCAATTCACGCTTGAGAAGTGATACCTCCTCAGCGCAGTCCATGCCACGGATGCGTAATTGGTATGGTTCATCTGTCGCTCGACTCATGTGTTCTTCCTCACCTCTCGATTTAGGGGAATTGACCTCGATCGCATCTCACGCCTAATCCATCCTGACATTTTTAATTCCAATGTCTTTCGTGCCAATACGCAAGCATGACATCATTAGGATACATGAATGGATGCACTGGATGTGGAAGTTTTCTATTACGGCATCTTGCTCGAAAAAGATGCCAGCAGCAGCGACCTTCACTTTGATTAATTCTCGAAAACCGTTCATAGGTCGTTCTATCGAGTTGCAATTCTTCAAACCACAAAGGCATAGTGAAAGCTTTGCACTGGAGTGGCAGGGGGTAGCCCCCCTGCCACTTGGTGCATTTCGCTTCCATCTAGCAAGGCGTAGCTCGCCAACTTCTACGGCCCGCAACTGGGGCAACCTCCTCCCGGGCGATGGTTCTTGTTGGTTGATTGACAGCCCGTCGCCGCGATGCATAGTACGACTGCGACGAGTAACGTAAAAACACCTAGTTTTGGCATCTGCAAATTCCTCCTTGAAAAAAGTCAACTCGATAGCAACGCCCACCGCGGGCGAAGCAATTGGGTTACAGTAGGTCTTGGTTCCAAGAAATGAATTAAGCAGAGATTCGGCTTACTATCTTTCTTGTGGTAGGACCGATGCCTGCCGCGCGTGGCGCAATGCGACTCTGCAACGCGTCGATCAGCGAGTGCAGTATGCCGCCGTAAACGATGATGTCGTCGACACCGGCCATACTGAGCCACTCGTCCAGCGCACTGGGTCGCTTCGGCGTGTAGATCCACACCGATCTGTAGGCGTCGATAATTCTCAACTTGGCAGAGGTTAGCCAAGCACTTTCGCCCGGCTGCGTGCCGTTGATGAGTACAAGCTCCGCCTTATGGCGAACTACCTTGCCTGCGAGTTCCGTCGCGCTTTCGGCTCGGTAAGTGACCAACCCATATTCCTGCAACAGTGCCGCAATAGAGGCATAAACCTCATCGCGAAACTCGACGACGATGACAGCTCCAATCGCTTCGCTGTTGCGACTATTTTCGCGAGGTTGAGGCCGTCTCAGGTCATTGGAACGACAAAAACCAACAGATTTAACATGGCTTTCAACACCGCGCAGCGCGCATGCATTAGTAAACATGACAAACTCCTTTTTAACTTGGCTTGAAATTGCGAAGACGCGCTGAGCATGCCCACCAAAGCGGGGGAAGAATCACACGAACGATGGCGGCGATGCGCGCGGACGCAACAAGAATCAATTGGCAGCGTGGATACCTGTAAACGAGTAGCTAAGTCAGCGACTCATTTAGAGGCTTGGAAGCCATTATTCAAGCCAAGAAGCGGCAGAAGAGGACGCATGTGTCCAGTGGTGACCAGGAATCGGTCGCCCGAGCAAAGCGGAGTTGCCTTAGCGACGAAGGCGTGTGCATAACCGCTTCATAGGGTGCATAAACGACCGCAACTTGCAGTAGTTCAATCAACTCCGGAGTACCATCCGCAGGGGGCGGAATTGCACCGAAAGGAGCCGGATGACATTGGCACTTGCAAGGTTGCGAGGGAATCGAGCTTTTATCGCGACTAGCGGTGCAGCACGATGCAGAACATTCGGCACAGACAACAGTATCGTGATGGCCGCTCAGATTACCACGGCAGGCACAGGATGTAGAACACTTCGTAGGACTCTTTGAGCAGACGCATTGCCCTGCCTGTACCGTCTGGCACAAGAGCACGACCGCTAGGCATAAAGCCACGGCCTTTCGGACCATATTTATACGTCGGAACATACTAACGCCAACATCAGTCGAAGCGGAATGGACGGGCATCACTAAGTATCTGTCGTCGAGTCGTTATGGCTTGCATGACTTCAATTCTTCAAATCGGTTCCAAGCCTTCTACAAAATCAACTCTTAACCATGCCTTTCGGCACGATAGCAACTTACGGCACTTCAAACACGACAAGATGTTTCCCCTTGTCAGAGCGAATCAGCATCAACACCGGAACGCCGGCTTGCTCGTTGCTAACCGCTACTTCGTAGCTTTTGGGATCAACCGTCGCGTGCCTGTTGTAGCGCACAACGACCATTCCTGCAGCAAGCCCCTCTTTATAAGCTGGACTTCCAATCGCAACCTCAGTGACGAGAGCGCCCTTCTGATCTAACGGAATACGCAACTCTCTAGCCACGTCTTGCGTGAGTGTGGCGAGTCCCAGGCCCAGTGACTTGTCAAAATACTCGCAGGATGTCTCGGCATGGACGTTAGCCGATATTTGAGTATTAGTTCGTTCAAGAGGATAACTTGTCATCTCAATTTCAACGGCAATCGAAGTCCCATCACGCAATACTGTAAACCCATGCTTCTCACCTGGCCTCGGCTGATCGAACAGTTGCTCAGGCCGAAACGATTCGTCGATTGGCTGTCCATCAAAATGAGTGATGATGTCGCCTTCGGAGATACCGCCAATCGAAGCGGGAGAGCCTTCCTCGACGTCTTTAACGTAGAGTCCACCAGCAACCGGTAGCTCTAGCTGTTTCGCCAAGTCGGGGGGAAGCTTCTGAGTTTGACAGCCGAGATACGCTTGTAAGGGTGGCGCTTCGTTATTCAGCGAACTGATAAACTCTTTTGCTTGGTTAACAGGAATTGCCAATCCGATGCCTTGAAACTCCTTACGCGAGCTAAAGCCCCCGGTAATAATGCCAATCACTTCTCCATCGAGATTGAGTAAGGCACCGCCAGAACTACCCGGATTAGTTGCGGCATCATTCTGAATCATGGGCCGGGGAATCCCCGGCACCCATCGGTCCATTGCACTTACGATGCCAGCGCTCACCGAACGCTTGAGTTCGTAGGGATTTCCCAGTGAAACAACCCAATCACCGATTTCCAACTCATCGGAATTGCCCAAGCGAACTGGGGCTAGTTCTCCCGCTCCCTCAATCCGCAACAGGGCTAAGTCCGCTTCAGGATCGGCATACACTTCGACTGGCTCAAATCGGCGACCGTCCGGTAGGACCACGAACACGACATCAGCCCCCGCTACAACGTGGTGACACGTCAGTATCAATCCCTGCGAATTGACGACGATCCCAGAGCCTTGCTCATCGGGCGAACTCTCATTGGGATAGGATACTGCCGGGGACGTTTCTTGCAAGCTAGGATGCTTCTTGCCACGCCTCGACTCCAGACGCCTCCACTCGGCAGTCTCGTGTGGCCCACGCATGGTGTAAATCGTGACCAGCCCAGGTGTCGCTCGATCTGCCGCTTCGCGGAACTCGGTCGATAGTATCTGCGCTGTCGAGTCCTCCTTTTTCTCAGTCGCGTGACTTGGCTCAGCAGAGTGGGCGAAATGCTGATCGCTGATAAGCGAGCCACCTATTATCACAGCAGTGAGCAATGTCCTCGCTACGATGACTCCGTTCATAGCAATCCTCCTTTCCTATAGTTTAGGGTCAAAAACACAACGCTGTCGCTCTGTGTCAGTGATCATGCCCTTCGTGATCAGCCTCGTCGTGGTCGTGTGCAATCTTGCCGCGAAACTGCTTGCCACTGATAGTTACCACGAGCTGAGCTTCTGCTCCTTCGTGATCAAGGTCTTCGGCGAGTTCAGCATCGGTCGACGTGAACCGTGAAGAGAGACCGGTCGGATCGCTCACATCAGGAGTAGCGGTAAGCCTGAACTGCTCCGCGCTTCCGTCGTGGCTGAGGTTGATAAGAAGCTCTGGTCCGTCAATGGGTATGGCGTTCTTTGCAGAGGAATCAAGCAAGTAGATGGTTACGGTTCCGGCTGCATCATCATGCACCAACTCCGCGTGATACTCCTCGTTGCCGAGTTCAATTAGCCCGCCGTGATGCGGGCCTTCACTGGGGTGATCGTGAGCATCGACGGTCGCGGGTGGCGCGCTCCCAACGGTACCGTCCTGTGACTGCCCACAGCCGATGACTGTGAGCAAGAGAACGCTGAGGCTAGCAGTAGGAATAGCAAGTAAACGTGAAAGCTTCATGATTTTCTCCAGAGTGTTTGTAGTGATAAAAAACGGGACAAATAGGTAAGGGAATCTAGTGGTCGTGGTGGTCTTTGTGCTGGACCTCAAAACCCACCGACTCCAGCCACTTGGTCCAGGCGGCAGCCACCTTGTGGTTAGGGAATTCGACAGCAGTCCATTCGGGGCATACGAAACGAATATCTGTATGCCCAGCGTGGCCAGTCTTCTCAATTTGGCAGCGGAGTGCCTGTGTCAACACGATAAACTCGTCGGCCTGTTCGAGCTGATCAAAATGCTGAGCGACCCAAGCCGGAGCGCGGTACAGGACGACATCGCCGTGGGCCTCTGCTTTGCCTTGCCCATGACCATGCCCTTCGTGATGGGAGTGCTTATCGTGGTCGGGGCTGTGTCCGTGAATTGTCTCAAAGCCGGCTGCTCTCAGCCAATCTTCCCATTGGTGCGCAAGTACATCTGATTCAACGCGTAAAGGCTGCCAGCCGCGTAGGCGATAAGCCACGTCGATGTGGCCATCGTGCCGGTCCGTTCGCACCTCAGCACCAAGTTTTTTTAGAGCGTCCGTATGCTGCTGTGCCTTCGCTTGGTCCTCGAAGTGTTTTGTCTGCCAATCACTAAGCCGATGGGCAATCACAAATTCTTGTTTGCTTTCCTTGCGTGCTGACTGGGCCTGCACGCCACTGACAAGCAAGGGGTTCAGCAAGGCGAGCACCAGCAATACCAGGGTTTTCATTGTTTTCCTCCTTGGGTAACTATGCCGGAATGGCAGAATGGTTAGCAGAACGGCGTTAGCCGACTGCAATCGACTCCTCTTCTACTAGTTCAATGTGTTCTTGCCCCGCCTCAACTACTTGTTTGGCGGCGGATATGCCAACGGTCCAAAACAGTGCTGGTCGAACGAGAAACTCCAAGAGCGTACTCGTCACCAGTCCGCCAATAATTACCGTCGCTACTGGGTAAAGGATCTCTTTGCCCGGCTCACCCGCAGCCATAGCTAGCGGCACGAGACCGATGCCCGAAGTCAGTGCCGTCATCAACACTGGTGCGAGACGATCCTTACCAGCGTGGACCACCATATCGCGTGTCCACCCTTCACCTTCGTACTTCACAAGGTGCAGATAGTGATTGATCAACAGAATGCCGTTACGCGAGGCAATCCCGCACAAGGAAATAAAGCCAACCATGCTGGCTACTGTCAGTGTTTGGTCAGTTAAGTACAACGATGCCACGCTGCCGATAAACGCCATTGGCAGCGCCACCATGACTTGCAGCGCAAGATTCGCAGAATGAAACATTTTGTAGAGCACTAAGAACATGCCGACGAGCGACACGGCAAACAAAATAGCGATCATCCGAGAAGCCGACTGCTGGCTCTCAAATTGGCCGCTGAACTCCATGAAGTATCCAGTTGGAAGCTCGTCGCGTACTGGCTCTAGTCGCTGCTTCATTTCTTCGACAACGTCAACGAGGCCTCGTCCCGAAACGTTACATTGCACGACGATGCGTCGCCGTACCTGCTCGCGATTGACTGTGTTAGGTCCGCCTGCCTTGTAGACGCGGGCAACATCTTCCAGTTTGACGCTGCCACCATCGGGCAGTTCAATTTGCAGGCGTTTCAGAGCTTCTAAATCCTCTCGAAACTCTTCGCCGAGTCGAACCATCAGGTCAAACGTCCGCTGCCCGTCAAGTACCTGTGAAATGACCTCCCCCTGCATCGCCGTCTCAACAAACTCGTTCACGTCGCTACGACGTAGTCCAAACGTCTTGAGCTTCTTGCCGTCGGCTTCGATGCGAAGCTGAGGAATGATGACCTGCTGTTCGACCTGCAAGTCGCGAATGCCCTCAATATCGGCTATCGTTGCTTCTATCCCTTTTGCTTGCCGACGCAACTCATCAAGATCATCGCCGAATAATTTGATGGCGACTTGGGCTTTCACGCCCGAAAGCATATGCGAAATCAGATGCGCAAGCGGTTGTTCGACGGCGGTGACAATACCTGGGATATCGGCGAGCGCCTCACTAATCGCTTCAATGACCTCTTCGCGAGATCGTTCGGTATTCGGATCGACGGTAGCAACGAACTCGGACACATTGACTCCCTCCGCATGTTCGTCGAGTTCGGCTCGACCTGTTTTCCGCACGAAGGCGACGAGGTCATCGAGCTGAGCAAGACGCTGCTCAACACGGGCGGCGACTTTGTTGGATGTTGCTAAAGACGTGCCTGGAGGGAGCAAAACATTTATCTGCACAGCGCCCTCATTGAAGGGGGGTAAAAAATCGTTTTCGAGCCGTAGGAGAGCCCACCCCGAAATGCCAACCACTATCGTTGCAAGCACGAGAATCGGCCAAGCAACCCGCAAGCTAAGACGAATCACTTTGTCGGCAACGGCTTTGAGGCCACGCAATAAAAGACTATCTCGCTCTTCACCCTCTGTACTAGAACCGCGTAACAGCCAGTAACTCAGTACAGGCGTAACCGTCAAAGAGACAAAAAGGGAAGAAGCAATTGAGACAATGTACGAAATTCCAAGTGGCGTAAAAAGTCTGCCCTCCATACCGGTAAGAGCAAACAAAGGGATAAACACCAACATGACGATGATCGTGCCGTAGACAATCGAATTGCGTATCTCAACGCTCGCTTGAAATACAACAAGTAGCTCGGGCTTCGGTTGCTTTGACTGACGGTTCTCACGGAGCCGCCGGAAGATATTCTCAACATCGACAATAGCGTCATCGACCAATTCACCGATTGCTACTGCCAGACCGCCGAGCGTCATGGTATTGACGGATAATCCAAAAGCCGCGAACACCATTGCCGTAATGACGATCGACAAAGGAATGGCTGTCAGAGTGATCAACGTTGTCCGCACGTTCATCAGGAAAAGAAAGAGAATAATCACGACGAGGATAGCCCCATCACGAAGTGCTTCTACGACGTTCTCAATCGCAAGGTCAATGAACTCTTTTTGCTGGTAGAATTCCGGCAGAATCCGCACGTCGCTCGGGAGTGACGCACGCATTTCTTCCAAGGCAGCAGTGACTGCGTTGGTGACCGCGCGTGTGTCGGCATCGGGCTGCTTGAGGATAGTCAGCACGACCGAACGACCGCCTACCATTTCGCCTTGGTCATTTCGAGCAAACGCAGAGCTATCCCCCCGCTTGACCTGAGCCCCTTCTTCGATGCGTGCGACTTGCGAGAGCGTAATCGACTGACGATTTCTCTGTTTGATGACAATGTCGCCAATTTCTTCAAGAGATTGCACTCTTCCCAAGGATCGTACGAGAAACTCGCTTGGTCCTTGCTCATCGAGATAACCACCCGCAGTGTTCTGATTGCTGTCCTCGATAGCTTGTTTGACATCATGGAGGGTTACACCAAAACGCAGCAGCAAGTCAGGATCGACCAACACCTGAAACTGCTTGCGGTCGCCCCCCATGACGATGACTTGCGAGACGCCGGGAATGGTAAGTAGACGTTGGCGAATAACCCAGTCGGAGAGCGTTCGCAACTCCATAGGGGTCGTGTCGCCATCGGCTGTCACGCCAACGATCATGATCTGACCCATAATCGAGGAGATGGGCATAAGTTGTGGTGACACGTCTGCCGGCAATATGTCGCTGGCTAAAGCCATTCGCTCCGCGACTATCTGCCGATCGTTGTAGATATTGGTTCCCCAGTCGAACTCAACATAGACGACTGATAAGCCAATACCTGAAGTCGTTCGCACGTCTTGCACCCCTGTCGCCCCGTTTAGCACGGTTTCGATAGGGAAAGTGACCAGCGTTTCAACCTCTTCCGGCGCTAGACCATGCGCCTCGGTCATGACAACGACGCGAGGACGATTGAGATTGGGGAAGACATCAATCGGCAACTGGGTCGCCTGCCATCCGCCGTAAGCAAGCAGGAGAATCGCAGCAGCGATCACTAAGAGGCGGTTGTGAAGAGCAAATCTGATTATGGCATTAAGCATGGATAGGTTTACCGAAGGGAGCAGTCGATTCAGTCAGTGCAACTAGCTACTCGTTAGTGATTGTGTCCTGCATGGGGATCGACTCCGCCCCCGGCCTTATTCTTTAGCGCTAGGTGCATTTGAAATGCGCCATCGCCAGCAATTATGTCTTGCGGATAGAGCGCTCCATCGTTGGCGATAACAACGGATTGTTGGTCCCTATAAAGCACATGAACCGGCACCTGATCGAAGTGGTCCCCATTCTGGCGATAGGTATACGTCTCAGCTCCTTCATCGACGACGGCTGCTACCGGAAGCACGAGTTGCTTCTCCCAGGTCTCGACAGGGACACGAATTTCCATTCGCTGTCCTGGCTTATACTGCCACTCAAGAAAACGCTTCTCTCCTTCGGTGCGATCAAGTGCGATCTTGTTGGGAAGTCTCAAATAAACTTTCAACGCGCGAGAGGTCGGGTCTATTTGGTCGGCAACGTAAAGAATTGCCAAGCCTTTTACTTCAGCACCTTGAGAGTCGCCTCGCAACAAACGGGCGTTGACGTTCCTTCGCTCGCTAGCCGCCTCCCTGATTTCGGCGGCATCGTCTTCAAACGCGATGCCCTCGACATGCAACTCGCAGTGGTCGGCCAACACAGCAAGTTCGCGGCCAACCTCGATCTGTTCGCCTTTTGAAATACCCAGCCGTTGGATAGTGAAAAGGTGTGGCCCTTGGCAAGCCTCTTCTGTGTCAGAGTGTTCGGGCGCGTAGACAGTCAGACTGTGGAATAGTTTTCGTGTAGTCCGAATGGCTTGCACTTGCTCATCACTGAGGCCATGTAGCAGCATCGCCTGCTCTTCTGCCAATAACGAAACTTCTAGCTTCTGCCTTTCGTACTGTTGTTCCAAAATGCGTTTTCCGGCGATGACACCTTTTCCAAGCCCCTCAAGGCGTTTGATTTCACTATTGACGATCTCCAGATTGGCGCTCGTTGTGAGATAATCACGTTGAGCATTGACCAAATCTTCGTGTGTTAAGCGAAGCTCAAATAGCGGCTCACCAGGGCTGATTGCCTGCCCATTGGCTGCGTATATTCTCGTGACGATGCCGGTTAGCGGGGCTGTGATGTGAATTTGGGAACCACCCGGTCGCTCGACAACAATTGCGGGGAGCGTAAGGGTGCGTTCATAGTCAGTTGGTTCGATAACATAGGGCATAAAACCAATGTTCTTCAGGCCCTTATCGCTCAGCTCGATTGTGGCGGCATCGTTGTGCCCCGCCTGACCGTGGTTGTGGCCTGCGTGTGGATCAGCTTCTTGTTGGTCGCTGGAACTACCCGCATTCATGCCGCTAGAGTTGAGATAGGGCATCCACTTGCTCTTGGTCGCGAAAGCGCCGATACCGAGCGCTAGCAGACAGCAAATGCCAATCAGGTAGACAATCCATCGCTTTGAGGATGCTTTTTTGTTTTGTTTAGGGGCGGCCATAGCCGATGCTCCGCGAGTCTACGTCCCGCGCATAGCTGCACGGCTAGACGCGTTGATGGATTGAGAGATAACGCCGACCGTAATCGGTCAACGAAGATAAAACCGCTCAGCAAGAGAAGAGACTATCTGTGACTTTGCTATAGGCTGCAAAGCTAGTCTCGTGAGCGGCTCAAATAAGAAGAATGCCCAACGCTAGGTGCGAGCGCATCGGTAGCGCCACTGTCCGTTCGCCGCTAGAGTACAGCCACGATGTGGTACTAGAAAGGTTGATTGAGGTTGAGAGCGAATCAAGTGTCGCAAACACGGTGAAGCTCGCGTCAAACTCCGGTAGGTTCATCCGCTGCGAGTCACCAGAAGTCCACTTGCAATTCTGGTGACGGCATTCGTGAGGTGCCGCTGGCTCGGATTCGTGATCACACTCATCGCTGGAAATTGCAGCAACGTCATGAGAACGGTCGCTGTGAACACCTTGCTCGCCTGGATGAGAATGGTCGTGTTGATGCTCTATTGAGTTCGTAGCCAAGCTGGTGTGTGCGTGCGCGCATCCCAAACTTCCACTCGCGTGGAGTCCATGCGTACAACAGCCCAGCAGAGCGTGAGCCAACAAGGACGCTGCGACGATGATGCTAAGTACAGGACGCAATAGAGTGCCTAAACAATGAGTTTACGGAACCAGGATTGATGTGGTTACTGACTTTCTACCTGCCAAAGGTACAAGCCTAAGTATTCTATGGTTTCTCGGTTTAGCTGCAATATCAAGTCAATGCGAGGCGTTTCCAATTCTGGCCTGCCCCGAAATGTCGCGGAATCACCGATCCAGTGTCGTCTCAAGGCTTCCCTCCAGCAGTAGTCCCTCAATGCGGACGTAGCTCTGCCAGAGATTACCTACGGCATCCAGGTAAGCAAGGTTCGTTTGCGAGAAGGTTTGCTGGGCTGCCAGCAGATCGAGGTACCCGACTTCTCCTTGTTTATAGCCTTTCTGAACTAAATCAAATGTTTTCTGCGATCGAGGCAGGATGTCGTTGCTATACGTCTCCGCCGTAACTTGAGCGTCAGAGTATTCCTTAAAAACGCCAGCAAGTCGGCGTTTGAGATCGAGTTCTACGCGGTCGACGTTGCGAACCGCCTGAGTAATCTCTGCCTGAGCTTGTCGAATACCGCCTTGGTTGCGATTCCAGAGGGGTATTGGCATCCCTACTTGGACACCGGCAATTGTGTCGTCGGTGCTATCGTCGTACTGCACACTAACCTGCGTACTAACGTCGGGGACCGCTTCGACGCAAGCCCGGCTCAACGCTCGCCTAGCTCGGTCGACTTCCGACATTGCTGCGGCGACCTCTGGGCTTTCGGTTTGCAATCGAGCGAGCTGCTCTTGCCAATCGAGGGACGCTGGCATTTGTCCAATGTCGCCAGCAAGCGGCTGAGCAGGCAGGTCAACGCCCCCTGCTACCGAAGAAAGCCTCCGCCACGCTCGTGACAGCCCGTTCTCGGCGGTTCGCAGCAAAACCAGGGCGTTCTGCTGCTGGACTTCGGTTTGCAACAAGCCAGCCAGGGGAATTTCCTCAGCCTCAACGAGGGCCTCGGATGACATAACGGCTTCGCCGGTGATGCGAACTAATTCTTCGGCTAACTCGACGCGACGCTGAGCAAGCAGTGCTTCGTAGTAGCCTTGCCGTACGTCGGTTTGTACGCGTCGCTGCGCGGCTGCCAACTGCTGTTCGGCCTTAGCAATTTCTGCGCTCACGATCGCTCGGTTTCGCTGGAGCTTTTTCCCAGTGATAAAGTCTTGACCGACAAACGCGCCTTGCTGTCCGGCTGCGCCATCGTTGCCGATTTCACCTGCCACATAGCCTGCCGTTGGGTTAGGCGGTAGCCCGACTTGAACCCATTTGCCTCGTAGGGCACGCACGCGTGCCTCAGACTGAGCAATTGTCGGATTGTTCGACAACGCCATCTGCTCAAGCGATTCCATCGACAATCCCTCAGCAGGAGGGAGCCGCTGTGGGGTTTGGGTGTTTGCAAGTGACTGAGTGGATTCGCTAACCGTTGACGGTTGAATCAACTCTGGAGAAACCAATTCCTGGTACTCGACCTGTTTGATCGCTTCCGCAGAAGCTATTCCCGTGTCATCACCAGCACCCTTGAGCGAAGCCACCTCTTGTGGCCCGGAAGCGCAGCCAGTCGCCAATAATGATATTGCAACCAAGAAGCTTATGTAATTTGTCATCCATGACCTCCCTGTGTCATTTATCGGTTGGTTCACCACGACGTTGCACTCTTTGCGAACTTTAGGCGTGGCGTAAAGCGGGTACGATTTCGGTGCGTGAAGCGTGCCATCCTGGTGCCAACCCTGCTAGCACGCCAACTGCCACCGCCACGACTAGACCTTGCATAGCTAGGGACAATGAAGGCTCAAACGCAATGGTGACGCCTTCAGCGGCGACCGACATGCCAGCTGAGGACAAGAGCAATACGCTCCCCGCTACACCTAGGATGCCCCCAAGCGTGCTGAGCAGCAGACTCTCAGTCATTACTAAGCTAAAGACTCGCAGAGGACGAAGACCCAACGTCTGTAGTACCGCGTGTTCTTTGATGCGGTCCTGTACGGACATCACCGTCGTCGTCGCCACCAGCGAAAGCACTAAGCCAACGCAGGCGTAGCCGAGCCAATGCACAAAGCCAATGAGTTCCGCGAGATCGGCCAACGTATCGGCTTGGAACATCCCCTTAGTGCGAGTGGTCGTACCGACCGGACCAGCGTGAAACTCTTGATCAATCTGTTTTGCCAGAGCCTCTGGGTCGGCAGTGTCGTTCAGATGTACTTCTAGCATGGTTACGGTGCCCACATCGTTTGCTCCCCGTGCCCTTTGCAGAAAATCAAGCTGAGTGAAAATAAGGTTATTCTCGGCGGCAGCGGGCGACTTGAACACGCCTTGCACAACAACCGACACATCGCCGATGGTAAACTTATCGCCAACGCTTAAGCCTCGCCGTGTGGCGACATCAATGCCAACGAGGGCGGCGTCGTCTTGGCCAGAGAAGGCTGACCAATTGCCCGATTGCAGATCAATGTCTCTCCAGGCCTTCAACTTTTCCGGCTGCACACCTTGAAACACAATCGCATCAAGGCTGGCTCGGCAGTTGTTCGTAAACACTTTGACCGGCACGACATCTTGCACACCCGGCAATTTTGCGATGGTGCTTTCGTAGTCCTGCGGTAGCCGACTACTCTGCGGGCAGAATCGGTTTTCTTGGAAGACAATCAGGGTCCGTCCAGCATCGTCGCCTGAAGTCAAAGCGAGCATCCCTTGCTGCACGGCCCCTATAAAGCAAAACACCAGTAGCGCCACCGCAGTACCGCTCACTGTGAGTAGCGTTCGAGCGCGGTGACGCCACAAACTTTTGAAAACGTAGGGGATGAATTTAAGCATGACTCGGCGGTCCTCAGCTTTATTGCTGCAACTATGGTGCGTAGGTTAGGCGGTGTGTAGTTTGGCGGTTTGGAGTTCTTTGCCGTTCTCCATCAGTCGCCCCCGCTCCAACCGGATGCGGCGTCTTGCTCGTGCGCCTGCATCCGCATCGTGCGTGACCATTAACAGTGTCATGTTGAGTTCTTCGTTGACACGGCTGAGTAGTTGAAGAATCTGTTCGGTCGTCTCGTCGTCAAGACTGCCGGTTGGCTCATCGGCGACGACCACCGTGGGATTGGCGACGATTGCTCGCGCGATACCGACCCGTTGCTCCTGGCCGCCCGACATTTGACGTGGGTAGTGCGTGGCCCGCGAGGTGAGGTCGACTGCTTCCATTGCAATCTCAACCCGCTTACGTCGCTCGCCCGACGACATCGGTAGCAGCAGCAGTGGCAACTCGACGTTTTCATAAGCCGTTAGCACGGGAATGAGATTGTGCGTCTGGAATATGTAGCCAATGTGGGCAGCTCGCCAGTCGGCAAGCTTGCCGCGAGAGAGCTTCGTGATGTCGGTCCCGGCGACAATGATCTCACCCGCGGTAGCTTGGTCGATGCCAGCGATCAAATTCAAGAGTGTACTCTTGCCCGAACCGCTGGCCCCCATGAGCGAGACATAGTCGCCTTCCTCAATCGACAGGCTAACGCCGTCCAAGGGACGAATCGTTTCCTCGCCGTTGGCGTATTCTTTGGAAACATCAATGACTTCGACTAATGGCATGGGATTATCCTTTTTTTGAGCGGGCAGCCAGTGTTAAGCTAGTTAGAAACTGAGGCGGTCCGCGTGGCAGGTTGACCACCGCTCGGGTTCCATTTTCCGGTCGAGAGCGTTCGGTCTTCGCGAGTAACGCGAACACGAGTTCCTTCAGCCACGGATTCACGTCCGGCAACAATCAGTTTGTCAGTCGGCTGGAGTCCGCTTGTCACTTCGACTAGCCCGCCTTCGGTTGAACCGGAAGCGATTTCAATCGATCGTTGCTGGGCGATACCAGTCGTAAGGTTCGCAAGCCAAACTGTAGTTCCTTGCTCCCCACTCGCGACCAATGACTGCGGAACAAAGAGCCGCAACGGCGATTCATCACCATCGTCTTGAGCAACTGGAGAAGGTGGTGCTAGGAAGGTCACCTTGCCCAGCATTTCAGGCTTGATAACTTCTGGTGGATCGATCACGGCAACCTTCACTTGCAACGTATTCTTTTGAATATCCGCGAGCGTGGTAACCGAAATCACTTCACCTTGAATTGAGTTTGCCAAAACAGCAGTTTCAATAAGCGCTGGCTGGCCGATTAGAACTTGTGGAACATCCTCCAATCGCACATCGACGCGAATCTGGAGCATGGCAGGGTCGTAAAGGCTGACAACCGAACTTGACCCCTGTTCTGAGTGAGGATTGATTCCTGAAAGCCGTTGGCCAGGCCGAGACTGCACACTCAGTACCCGTCCAGCAATCGGCGAACGTACTACCATGCGTTGCAACCGAAGTTCGGCGGTTTCAACTGCTAGCTGAGTTTGCTGCAAGCGCGCTTTCATGACGGCGAGATTGGCTTCGGCGTCCGCCAAAACGCGTTTCTCTTCGCTTAGAAGCCTGAGCTTATGGGCAAGTGCAGCCTTCTTTTGTCGAAGCGATTCAAGTTGTGCCTTCAGAGTTGGTTCGCGAGCCTCTAGCTCTCGCACGGCGTTACTGGCAGTTGCCAATTCGGCCTGCGCTTCCCTTAAGACACGGCCAGTGATCGCGTCACCGGCAGCTTCTTTGCGTCGGACATTCTCAGCAGCCAATTGTTGCCGGGTTCTAGCCGCCTGCACGGCGAAAGGTAGGTTTTCGCGTTCACGCTGTACCTGCGACAACATCGCCTCAGCATCAGCGAGCGCCGCTTGCTGACTAACCGGCATGGCGAGATTGGTCTTCGCGGCAATAAGATTCCCTTCCGCCCGGCGTACCTCCGCTTCTTGCATCGTGTGACTAGCTTTCGCCTCGGCCAATGCAAGATTAGCATCTGTATTAATTAGCCGAGCAACGGCCTCTCCTTTCTTTACTTGCTGACCTTCAATCACCAGCAAATCTTCGATCACTCCTGGAGCTAGCGCCGACACAGTGACAGGCGTTGGCCTTGGCTCAACCCAACCAGCCGCCTGAAACAGAGGCGTTCCTTCCTGCTTGATCTCGGCTCGACTAACCACCACCGGGGTGATTGTGATCGACTGAGCAGGTAGAAAGCTGTCTCTTGCCGCCCAGCCGAAGAGGCCAAGGAAACCCACCAGGATTCCTAGCGGCAGGACGTACTTGGTGAACCAAGAACGCTTGGAACGCACCGACGTTTTTTTAGCTGGCGTACCGCGATCAACAGCCAACTGGCTCAAATCGAGTTGTGATGATTTCTCTGACATGATTCTCGGATGCCTTTCGCACCATTCTGATTGGAGCGACTGTCTAGATTGACTTGATGGCTTCGACGACTGGAAGTCGCATCGCTTTGAGTGCGGGTGGCAAAGCGCCGACAATCCCCAAGAGCGCGGCAACTCCGCACGCGACAGCGATTCCTACGCTGTCTACCGTGAGCATGAACGCTCCCATCGTGAAGCGAATAGCGGCCCCGTCTACAACAAATATTCCGACGACACACGCCATGATTGCTCCCGCACAAGCTAAGAGCGTCGCCTCCTGGACGAGCGTCAGCAGTATCGCACGACGACGAAAGCCAATTGCTTGCAGCGTCGCCAACTCTCGGACTCGGCCCACTACCGCACCGTACATAGTGTTGAGGCCAGCGAAAATTCCTGAACCAGCGACGAGCGCAACGACGACCCAGCCCAACATCCGCACCGGCTTATAGTGTTTTTGCATCGCTGCGTAGTAAGTACTTTCGGAAACAGCTTTTAGCTCCAAGTCGATCCGCTCGCGGCAAAATAGATCAATATCAGCCACGCCATCAGGCGAGTCCATGCTGACCGCCACCAAGCTAAGGTCTTGCCGTTTGAGTGTCGTTTGCAATTCCGCGAGTGGTGCCCATATTTCTGACTCGAATGCTGAGCCAGCAGCGGTGAACAGTCCACTAATGGTCCAGGTTTGGCCATCGAAGGCAACTTGCTGGCCGACCGCCAGATCGTCTTGACTGGCCCCCAGTTTCGAGTGAGCCAACCGACCAACCATTACTTCACCGCTTTGCGGCCAAGTCCCTTCGGTTAGTTGCACTTTTCCTCGCACTAGCGGAGCGCTGGTCGTGACACCGCGGACTAATCCCATTCCTGGTTCAGTCATGTTGGCCGTCGTGATTCGTGTTCCGAGATAGAGTTCCGGTGAAACGTACTCAACGCCATGCTGACGACGCACTCCATCCACACTTGCCGATAGCAATGCGGGTGTTCGTCCAGGAATCGACGAGTTCTCGATGTCAGCTCCCGAAGACAGCGCGTAGACCAGCACGACGTTCGGATTACCGGTGGCTGCAAGCGACTTTTCGAGACCGCGGATGAATCCGACGACTACCAGTACCAATAGGACCACGATGGTTAGTCCGACCAGCGTTAGCGCACTCCTTGAGGGACGGCGGAACAAGTTCCGTACGCCGTAATCCCAAGGAAGTAATTTCTGACCGAACATAGTTCTTATCTCCATTGGCGTCGTTCTTGACCGCCCATTGTGACAACGATACTTGCAGCAACTTCTATTTGCGGATGAAGACGCCCTTGGCGAGCATCACGAAGTTGCCTGTTTTGTCTTTTTGAGCCGTACCTTTTACGACCACCATGTCGGCCTCTTTCAGCCCGAGTAACTCGCGCGAGTCCACTGGCACAAGTTTGCCTTGCGCATCAACCACCTTGACGAGTGTCGTGCAGTTTTGCCGATCAACGGCACAGCAGTCGCCCAAGCACATCTCGTCATCACCGGAGTCTTCACCTTCGGCGACAACGGACATGGAAGCATCAAGCAATGTGAATGCAGCCCGACCATCAATCCAGGGATTGGCGGAGCCTCCGACCCGACCCATAAGCACTAAGGGCGCACCGTCTACGGCAGACTCGCGAGCGGCGATCACGCCAACCGCGTCATCGGGTTCTTCGGCGAGCTGGTACTGACTCGCATCAATGTCTGCCGCAGTAGTTGTCGTGTTGGTCGCGGAATTTGCAGCGGTACCACAGCCAGTCGAGGTTACAATGGCTAGTGAACAAATTAGTAGTGAGAAATGGATGACTTTCATCTTTGGAGACCTCCCAAGTTAGGTTGTTGCGCTTGTTGATGATTTTTGGGCGTCGCCTTGTTTGCCCATTCGATGGTGAGTTGACCATGACTTCCAAGAACAGCCAGTGGCCGTTCCTTCGCTCTGGAGACGGCGTCAATCACTGCCCAGGGCGAAATCTGAGTATCTCGTGCCGTTTCGACAGTCAGAGTCTCTTTTGCCATGTCCACGCTAACTTTCGTGACCCCTTTGATGGCGTAGATTTGGGCGGCGATCTTCTTCGCGCAACCTTGGCAGTGCAAATTGTCGATAACGACGTAGAGCGGTGAGCTTTGGGGTGGAAGTTGTTGAGCCGTGTTTGCATCCGCTTTGGGGCGAATCAGTGTATACGTCGCGGCGGCGGTAACGAGTTTTGTGGGACCGCCGTCACTTTGTTCCACGTAATGCCAAAGCTGTCCTAGCTTTGCCGCGCTGGGCTGTGGAAGAGTCACCTTGACAGTGTGAGCCTTCAAATCGACGGCTACGTCTCTCACTCCCTTTGCAGCATACAACTGGCCAGAAACCTTGCGGGCACACCCCGCACAACACATTTTGTCAGCGACAATCTCCACTTGCTGAATGGGCGCCGGTGGCTGCGCTGCGACAACTAGGCTGGATAGACAACAAGCAGCAGAAACTGCCACCAATACAACGGATTTTTCACGCATCGTGCGCATACGAATCTCCTTCTCACGGGTAAATGGATGGGATCGCATTCTGCTGCGAGGTAATCGCGCAGCCAGAACCGACTAACAACGTTGAGACTGCTCAATCCCAGTAACGGCTTGGCTAAGCCCAAGGGATGGCAAGTGCAAGCAGAAAGCTTGCAGCAGAGAAATCAAATCAGAAAGCGGCAGAGACTAGCGCAATGCTCAATGGACGAACTGCAGGATTGATCGGCAGCCGCATCGGTGTAGCGTGATTTTGCACTCGATTTGACATCATTGATCGTCGCTAGCGCACTGGGAGCGGGTTGCAGCAGCAACACATCGACTGACAGTGAGGATGCTCTTGGCAATTCCAATGGCTGAGGGCTTTGCTGGCACCAACAGTCGGCAGGACAAGGACGGTCGATCGGCAACACCCCAACGTCCGCTGTAGGCGAGTCGCCAGCGGCCAACTCTTTACTCGACTCGCAGCCGTGAGAATGATCGCAGCCTTTGCTTACCGATCCGTTGTCTTTGCAGGCAAGCTCATGGGTCGGGTGGCAACCACCCAATTCGCAAAGAAGGTGCGAGCCTCGAACGCCGGACAACAGCGCAAGCATTACCCCAAGTAGGGCTACCCCTCGCTTCAAGTTGTTGTAACGGTGAAACACTAACGCGGTCTCTATACAAAATGGCGAGGAAACACAGCCTCTTAGCAATCTATCGGATCGGCAAAGCCCCAAGGTTAGGCAATTTGTGGCTTGAGGGCAATTCGACTGGGTCACAGTCAACTAGCGATCAGAATGCTAGCCAAAATATAGAACTTAATGTCACTGCCACAAATCCTAGCTGGATAGACACTTGCGACGTAGTTAAAGGCCGGAAAACCTGGTACTGAGCAGCAATAATAATGCTTGATGCATCGCTATCCTGGCGCCAGTTGGCGATGCCTACCGATGGAGCCAAAATAACGAATTCAGGGGCCTCTGCTTCTATTAGAAAAGTTTGTTTGCCAAAATCACCAAGGCGGAAAGCGCAACCCGAGCTCGCAAGCGACCTTTCTGAGGTCGATTGACCGCAGCGGTTTTGGTTGGACGTCAGGTTGCCGAAGTTGGACCAACACCAGCAGATTGACTGCTTCCGTAGCTCGCGTCGGTGACGCCCACCTTGGTGGCTGCGCAGTCACTTTGACGACGCGAATCGAACTCCGCTGATTCAGCCGAACAGCTTCTCCCAGAAAGGCTTGCGCAGTTCGGCGTCGAGCTGCTGTTTGTAGTGCTCGATCTGTCGCTTGGCGGAAGCCTTGAGTTTGTCGCGTTCTTGCTTGGCGTCGGCTTCTTGGTTGGCGAGGCGTCGCTCGATGCTGGCGATCGCTTCTTCCCAGCCCCCTCCTCCGGCTTGCTGGTTCTCCAGCAGCAGCGTTGCCCGGTTGTGGCCTTCCTGGGCAAGCTGAAGCGATTCTTGCAGCTGTTCAATCTGTTCGCGGAGTTGCTGGCGTTCTCTTTCTCGTTCAGCGACTTCTTTGTCGAGGCGTTCCCGGAGGTTGGTTGCTTCAGCAACTGATGGGGTCGCAAATGAATGGCTGCTCGTCGTTGCCCCCTCCTCCGCGTTCTTTTCTTCGCTGGCGAAGTCGCACGCGTCTCCGTAAACGCGGAGCAGTTCCGAGGCATCGATTAGCTTTGCCCCGCTCCCGTCGTCCAGGCACGACAGCTTGCCCGCCTTGAGGTGCTTGGCGATCGTGGTGCGGCTCTTGCCGGTGACGCGGCTCGCCGCGGAAATGGAATACTTGGTCTTGGTCATCATTGAACAGTTGCGTGCCCAGAGGTGAACACCTCGTGACATTAGCACCGCGGCTGGCAGTAGCGCAAGCACTTTTTTCATAAACCGCCGGGCACGACTGGTTACGGGTATGCAGGTCTGGGCAGCATAGCCTGCTTACGCTCGAGCAGGGACGGTCACCCGACTGGGCAGGCTGGGCATGACCAACTGGTCAACACTGATCAAGAGTGGGCAGTTGCCCTGCGTAGTGCGAAGGCGAACTGCCAGTCATGCCTTGGGGAAAGCCTCCTCAGGAACTGTTCTATCGCTGGTCAGCACACTCGGCTGCGTACTGCTCACGACTGGTCACTAGGTAGCTGTTCAGTTTTCTGGTGCAACCTGCTCAAGAATCATGTAGGGTCGTTCTGTGGTGTGCCGATTCGTCGCTGCACTACCTCTCACCGAGCGGGCCGTTCTGGCACTGCTCACCAACCCACCAACCAAGGAGGGCGTACCTCAGCTAGATATCCAGCATGAAAAAACCGCCGTGCAATGCGGCGGTCTTAGGCTCAAAGAGCAAGAGGGGATTGATTCAACACCATCACCTTAGCGCTCTTTGCAACACGATGCAATCGAAAAGTGAAGGCACGGCGATTTCGCTTGTCAGTATCGCACCTAGCATGTTGCTACCAGTCCGCTAAGGGGACGCTAGAACGATTATGCAAACACTCGATCTAACCAACTTAACCAACTCGATGGGAGGAGGGCGGATCGCTTCGCCCGCGTACCGCGCAGCGATAGCCAAGGCCGACGACTTTACCGGGCTGGAGGAGGGCGCCGATCGCTACGCGCTGCTCCTCTTGGTGAAGAAGGTCGGCAAGCTGGCCGGCTTCTCGCCGCGGATGATCCACCTGCTGGACTACTACTTGGCCTATACCCGCGATTGTGACTGGGAGGAGGGGAGCCGGCCGATTGTTTACCAGTCACTCTCGCGGACAGCGCTCGATTTGGGCGTCTCGGAGCGGCAGGTGCAGAAGCTAGAGAAGGCGCTATTTGACGCCGGTGCCATCAGTTGGAACGACAGTGGCAATCATCGGCGCTTTGGGCAACGGTGCTCGGAAAGCGGCCGCATCCTATGGGCTTATGGCGTGGAACTGACGCCGCTCGCTTATTTGCGGGAAGAACTGCAAGCCAAACTCGACGAAAAGCGGCTCTATGACGAGGCGTGGATGGCGACCAAGCGGCGGATTTCTTGGCACCGCCGGCAATTGCGAGCGCACTTGGCCGAATGGACCTTGGAGGAGGGGAGCGAGGAGGCGGTTGCTACGTTCGCTTCGCGTTACGACGAGATTGCCGTTCAGTTGCGAACCCATCTCGACCTGGCGGCGATGCGAACGCTGTTAGCCCAACATGAAAGCTTGCTGAATGCTTTGACCGTCGCGATGGGGCTAAAGACCGCTCAAATCAAAGAACGACCTCAGCACGCTTCTATTGCTAAGGAAACGGTAAAAGGTTCATGCCCGAGCGAACAAAAGTTCGTTCACTACAAATCTACCAATCAATCTTCTAAAGATTCTGGTAGTCGTACCGACAAAGGCTTGCAGGAAAGTGTAGCGGAGGGGCCGGTGGTGGATGATCCCGTTTCTAGCTCGGGGCTGGCGCACATGACGCTAGCGATGGCGACCGGAGCGGCGAGCGAGCGGTTGCGGGCACGAATGCCTAGAAAAGCGGAGTGGGGCGACTTGGTTGAGGCGGCCTACCAACTGCGGTATGAACTGGCGATCTCGCAGGCGAGCTGGGCATCCGCTTGTGCCTTGCTCGGCAGAACCGGGGCAGCGGTCTGCTTGCTGGTGACCGATCGGGCGACGCTGCGTGACGACGACCCGGTAAAATCGCCGGCCGCTTACTTCCGCGGCATGGTCAACCGGGCGGAACGGGGGGAGCTGCGGCTGCATCGGTCGGTGTTTGGATTGCTGGAGCGGCGCGGCGAAGCGGCGTGAGGCGGTTGCTTCGGTTGTGGCGTTGTGGCAGTTATGGATCATGCTCCGCTTGCCTCGCTACTGGACCTACCTGCTGCTCTCCGATCGTGGAGAAACCTACGCCGGTTACACGTCGAACCTCCGGCGTCGATTGCGGCAGCACAATTCGCCTGAAAACCGGGGCTGGACTCGGGGTCGACGGTGGCGGCTGGTGGCCGTTGAGTGCTACTCCGACCGCCACTCGGCGCTCCTGGTCGAGAGGCGGCTGAAGCGGAAGCGGCTGAGGGCCATCTGGCTGGCGCGGAGCGAGCAGCGCGTCGAGCGGCTCCGCAGCCTATTCGTCGTCGGCCGTTGACGACTCGCAGATCACGCACTCCATGCACAGGAATATCTCGCCGCGGCCGAGTTCCCCGAGCGGGTCCCAGGGGGGCGTCTGGTCGATCGCCTGGGTGACCACTACCTCCTCGCCGCGGAGCAATTGGCGGCAGGCGTGGCAGCGGTAGCGCAGGGCGGGGCTGGGGGTGAAGCTGAGACCGATCGCGTCGTAGAGCCGCATGCACTCCCCGCAGGCGTCCGCCTGGAAGACCGGCTCGGCGGGGCGGCCGGCGTCCTGCCGGCTGATCGTGAGTGTGTCGTACGTGGCGCCGGGCTGAATCGACGCGTCGCAGCCGCCGCAGTGGAGCCGGCCGGAAGGGGCGTCGAGGCGGTTGTCGAACCGCTCGATCTTGGTCAGCTCGAACAGCAGCGAGCAGCGTGCGCAGAGCCGCTCGCTCCACCGCTCGCCCAGGGAGCGGAAGCCGTCGGCGTCGAGCCGCCACCTCTCGTCCGCCAGCCGATAGTGGGTCTGGTTGTCAGCCACGCCCCGGTCGCATTCGACGCAGCGCGGCGCCGGTTTGGGTTTTCGCTTTGCGCTCATCCTGCGAAGTTAACACGCGTCCCGGTGAAGCCGCAAGAAGTTGGTGGGCGTGGCGGCGTTGATCGACGAGCCTTCTGCTCAAAACAACAACAAAAGGGGGGGCGTGCCTCCCTTCTCGTCTCTGCCATCGATCGACCCCCGGGGCGGGTGTAGGGTCGATGCGATGGCGACGACGGAAGGGGGCTTCGAGGGGACTTCCTACCGGAAAAAGAAAACGGAGCGGCGGGAATCGTCGTCGATTTTTGTTGACAGGGATTGGTGTTGCGTGCCATGGCTGATTCTTCATTAACGACTAAAGAAGGGCAGCCGCATGAACCAGTTCATCACTCCAGGCGACGTCGCCCGCCCGAATAGGTAGGGCGGCATGGCAAAGAAAGCACAACCCAAGCGGGACATCTATCAAGAGGTCACCGACCGCATTCTCCAGTTGCTCGACGAGGGCGTCGCCCCGTGGCGGCAGCCGATCAAGCGATCGGGTAACTCCGACGGGATGCCCAAGAGCCTTTCGACCGGCAAAGCATATCGGGGGATCAATACGTTCTTGTTGGCGATCACCAGTTGGGCGAAGAACTATGAATCAAGTTACTGGGCGACGTTCAACCAGGTCAAGCAGCAGAACGCGAAGGTCCGCAAGGGTGAGAAGTCAACGCTTGTTGTGTTCTGGAAGCGGTACACCAAAGAAGACCGCGAGACGGGCGAAGAGCAGAACATTCCCGTGCTGCGACATTACAATGTGTTCAACGCGATGCAGTGCGAGGATTTGAAGACGCCTGATCTGCTGCCCGATGAAGAACCGGCCGAGCCGTTTGCGCCGATCGCGCAGGCTGAGCGGATCGTTGACGGTTACCCCAAGCCGCCCGCGATTGAGCTGGGCGGCAACGCTGCCTGTTACTTGCCCGCACTCGACATGGTCCAGATCGCTCCCCCCGAGCGGTTCGAGAGCCGGGAATCTTACTACGCCACGTTGTTTCACGAGTTGGCACACTCGACCGGGCACAAGTCGCGCCTGGCTCGCGAGCTTGGCGAAAAGGTCAGCCCGTTCGGCTCGCCCGACTACTCTAAGGAAGAGCTGGTTGCGGAGCTGGGGTCAGCGTTTCTTGCCGCTGCGGCCGGCATCAGCCCGCCGACGATCGAGCAGTCGGCCTCGTATATTGAGGGCTGGCGTCGGAAGTTGAAGGACGACAAGAAACTCGTGATTCAGGCGGCCGGGCAGGGGCAGCGGGCGGCGGATCATATCCGCGGCGTGACGTTTGAGGCCGAGTAGCGAATAGTGGGGGGCAGTGACCGCGAAATCTCCGCTGGCGAATAGTGCGGACACTGTCCGCACTATCGACTGGTCGCTCGCTGCCGATTGATCTTTCTATCGCCGTGTGATAGACATGGATTGCCTAACGGAGGACTCTTCATGCTCTACGAGCGTTCATTACAAATCGAAACCCGGTTGCAGACCGTCCTGCGTCTGATCGAGACGGGCGACTACTCGACGCCCGAGCTGGCCGAGGAACTCGGCGTTTCGATCCCGACCGTTTCGCGCGACGTGACCGCCTTGCGGCAACGGGGGCACGACATCCGCGCCGAGCGGAGTGGGGCGGTTTGGCGCTATGTGCTGGAGCATCCGGCTACCAAACGGACTGTCGCGGCAGGGAGGAAGCCGCGTTGAGTTTGATCACCGATTACCACGCCAAGCTAATTGCTTCGGAGCTGACCCGGCAATGCCCGTCGGACAGCGTCCAGAAGCTGACGGCTGTGCTGTCGGACGCGCAGGTCGATCTCAACCCCTATCAGGTCGGTGCGGCGGCGTTGTTTGCCTTCTCAACCCCGCTCACTTACGGGGCGATCCTGGCCGACGAGGTCGGGTTCGGTAAGACAATCGAAGCCGGGCTGCTGACTCGGATAACCCATCAACAGCCCAGGAAAACGGCGACCCTTGCTAGCACTCCGAACCGTCAAATTGCCCTTAGAACCTGCATTTTCGATCGTTTGGGGTCTAAGACTAGTCGCATTTGCCGAACGATTCTTGTTGAATTGTCGTCATTTTGTCGATATACTACTAATAACACACTCGCCGCACCGCTCCCCCCTTGGGGTGACGTGCATCAAGGGCGAGTTTTTTATTGCGCTCTCGGCAACCACGCCACCTCCGAGTGTTCGTCGGCCCTTCACGGGTCGGCAAGGCGGTCCTCCAGGCCTGATCTTCAGGTGAGGGGCCGACCATGAGCAAATCCAGATCCCCGTCCAATAAGCAGCCCTACGCTAAGCCCTGGCTCTCGACCGCCGACCAGCTCGCCCTGCTAGAACAGCGAGGACTGGCTGTCGATGACCGCGAGGCCGCCGAGGCCTTTCTCTCGCACGTCAACTATTACCGGTTCAGCGGCTACTGCTTGGCATTCGAAGACACTCGCCACCAGTACCCCCAAGGCGTTACTTTCGAGAAGGTCCGCGATGCCTACGAGTTCGACCGCGACCTGCGCGACCTCGTGACCGAGGCCCTAGAAGTCGTCGAAGTCGATCTGCGGGCGGCCATCGCCTACCATCTTGGCCAGCAGCACGGTGCCTTTGGGTATCTGGATGCCAAGAACTTCTTCCACCGCTTCGACCATCCTACTTGGCTCGCCAAGCTCCGCATCGAAGCCGACCGGTCGAGCGAGCTGTTCGTGACGCACTTCCGCTCACGCTACGCTGAGTATCCAGACCTGCCGACGTGGATCGTCACGGAGATTATGTCCTTCGGCGGACTCTCGCACATGCTTCGCGGAATGCACAAACGGGACCAGAAGCCAATCGCGGCACGTTACGGTGTGCAGCCCCAGACGCTCGTCAAGATCGTTCACCACTGTGTCTACGTCCGCAACGTCTGCGCCCATCATTCGCGGCTGTGGGATCGGCAGTGGGCGATCAAGCCGGAATTGCCACGCGGGGCTGACTGGCAACGGCCATTGTTACCAGGAAACGACCGGCTGTTCGCCACTGTGCTGCTGCTCTACCGCTTCATGCAGCGGGCCCCATCGGTTGCGCCGTTCGACACGGATTGGAAAGACCGACTGTTCGCCCGGATTGACGAGGCACCGGCGGTCTACGACCCGCTCAAGATTATGGGGCTCACGCCAAACTGGAAACAACACCCCGTATGGGGATAAGCGAACGGAAAAGGTATGAGCGAACCAACGATCACATGCCCAACTTGCAAGAGTGAAATCAAGCTGACCGAGTCGCTTGCTGCACCCTTGCTTGAATCGACACGTCAACAGTTCCAAGAGCAGCTGGCGGACAAGGATCGGCAAGTAGCGGCCCGCGAAACCTCGCTCAAAAAGCAGCAAGACGAGTTGCAGAAAGCGAAGGCTGGCATTGACGACCAAGTCGCTGAGAAGGTGGCGACCGAGCGAACAGCTATCGCAAATGAAGAGGCTAAGAAGGCGAGACTGCTTCTCGGGGCTGACCTTGAACAGAAGGCCAAAGAACTTGCCGAACTAAACGAGGTACTCAAGCAACGCGACGAGAAGCTCGCGGAGGCGCAGAAGGCGCAAGCGGAAGTGCTGAAAATGCAACGCGAGCTGGCAGACGCCAAGCGTGAGATGGACCTGACGATTGAGAAGCGTATTCAAGAGGGTCTTGCCGTGACGAGGGAGCAGGCCAAGCGCGAAGCCGAGGAAGGGCTTAAGCTCAAGGTTGCCGAAAAGGAAAAGACCATTTCCTCGATGCAGAAGCAGATTGAAGAATTGAAGCAAAAGGCGGAGCAAGGATCGCAGCAGCTTCAAGGAGAAATCCAAGAGCTAGAGGTTGAGTCCTCATTGCGATCGGCCTTCCCCCTCGATCAGATTGAACCGGTGCCCAAGGGAGAGTTCGGCGGCGACACCCTGCACCGGGTGATGAGCGATAACCTTGTTCATTGCGGTACGATCCTCTGGGAATCCAAACGCACCAAGAACTGGAGCGACGGCTGGCTTGCCAAGCTGAGAAACGACAAGCGGGTCGCCGGTGCCGATTGCGCGATCATTGTCTCCCAGGCAATGCCCGGCGAATCTGATACGTTCGAGCACATCGATGGCGTCTGGGTGACCTGTCCCCGACTGATGATCCCGGTAGCCATCAGTCTGCGACAGGCTTTGATCGAGTTGCAGGGGGCCCGCCAAGCAGGCGAAGGCCAACAGACCAAGATGGAGTTGGTTTACCAGTATCTGACTGGGCCGCGCTTCCGGCATCGCGTGGAGGCGATTGTTGAGAAGTTCTCTGATATGCAACAAGACTTGGAGAAGGAGCGGAAAACCATGACGCGGCTTTGGGCAAAGCGTGAGGCACAGATTCGCGGCGTGGTCGAATCGACGGCTGGGATGTATGGGGATTTGCAGGGGATTGCAGGGAAGACTTTGCAGGAGATTGAGGGGTTGGAGTTACCCCGGCTTTCCTCCGATCACACCGAAGGAGGCTCAAAGTGAGCAACTACGGATCGTCTTGGAATCGTTGGGATCTCCACATTCATACGCCTGCGTCGTTCCACTGGAACGGCCAACGCTTCGCTGATTGCACGCCAGAGCAGTCTGATGCGCTCTGCAGCACAATATTAAAAGCGATAGAGGACTCCGAGGTCATCGCGTTCGGTGTAATGGACTACTGGACTTTCGACGGATATCTGAAGCTCCGTGACTACTTGGAGCGGAATCCGGAATCATGTTCAAAGGCAATCTTCCCAGGTGTGGAGTTGAGGATGACGGCCCCAACCGACTTCCGCCTGAATACGCACGTGCTGTTAGACCCCGCGATACCTCGCGAGTCTTTTGCAGACTTTATCTCTCACCTTCGTTTGGCTGGGGAAGCTGATCGCTCGGCAACTCGACCAAACTTCATCGATATTGCTAAGGATTACGATGAAGCAAAACTTCGGACTCATGGCTACTCCTTGGCTGACAAGACCGATGAAGACAAAATGTTGCGGCTCGGACATGAAACAGCATTAGTGACTCGAGAATCCGTTTGTCGTGCTATAGAGATTGTCGGGAAGGATAACTGCTTAGTCGTGCAGCCGTACGACACGAGCGATGGCATGGAAGACCTAGATTGGCAACGTCATCCGTATACGGACTCTTACCTAATGAAGTGGGCTGATTTTTTTGAGACGCGCGATCCGTTGCATGTAGATCTTTTTCTTGGACACGGCCATCCCACCAAGCCAAATGTTGGCACCGAATTCATAGACAATCTTGGCGGATTGGCTAAGCCTGTACTGAGCGGAAGCGACGCGCACCGGGCATCTGACTACGGCAAGTTTCCAAGCAATCGTGCTACGTGGCTAAAGGCTCAGCCAACCTTCAAAGGGCTCAAGCAGGTCTGCCACGAGCCATCGCAAAGGTGCTTCATTGGCGACGAGCCGCCGAAGTTAGCCCATGTCTCGCGCAATCCGACTAAGTACATCGAACGGATAACGATCAACAAGCTCGCAGACTCGACGCTGACCGAACAATGGTTCGATGGCACTGATGTGCCACTAAACTCAGGTTTAATCGCGATCATCGGCAACAAGGGCAGCGGCAAGAGCGCACTGGCCGACATTCTTGCGTTGCTCGGCAACTCTCATTGCAATTCCATGGAGTTCCTGACAGAAGATAGGTTTCTTGGTCCTGGAAATCGCGCAGATCAGTTTCTCTCTTGCGTTCACTGGTTTGATGGAAATTCAATCGAAGTCTTGCTGAGTAATTCAATCGACACAATGAGCCCCGAGCGAATCCGTTACCTCCCGCAGAATTTCATCGAGACGTTGTGCAATGAGATCGCTGCTGGAAATGACACCAACTTTGGTCGGGAGCTTAAGAAGGTGATCTTCTCTCATATCCCAACTGAGCAACAGCTGGGACTTGGCACACTTGATGAGCTCATCGACTACCTTGTCGAAGCTCGGGAAACAGCGATCAACCAGCTCCGCACCGAGCTTCAGGAATTAAACGACACCATTGTTCGGAACGAAGAAGAGTGCGGCCCTGCTCGGATTCAAGAGTATCGGTCCGCTCAAGCACTCAAGCAACGCGAACTCGACGCAATAGAAAAGGAATCTGACTCGCTTGAGGTGGTGGATAAGCCCGCAGAAGCGCCAGATGACGATGAAAGCAAGAAGCGGATGCTAGAATTGGAGGCTGCTCAAGAGTCAAATCTCAACATAACGGCTGAACTAGCCTCAGCGCGAACTGAGAAAGCCACGAACAAGGCTCATGCCGCTGTACTTCGCCGACTGCTGGGACACGTTTTAAATTTCCAGTCTGCCTATGAGTCGTTCGTCACTGATCATAAAGAAGAATTTGCAAATGCTGGAATTGAGCTTACTTCCGTTGTCGAGCTAAAAGTAAGTCGCGAGCCGATTGACCGCGATCTCGCAACAGCTGAAGCTGCCGCGTCGACAGCTGATATTGCCATTCAAGGAATAAAGGCAGAAGGTGACCAACCCGCAATCCTCGGCCTAGAAGGCAAGGAAAATGCTGCAGAAAGACGTGTTGAGAAATTGCAGTCGCAGCTTGCTGCCCCTCAAAAAGCCTACCAGGCGTATCTCAAGAAGGTTAAGGACATTGAAGTGCGAAGAGCTGGCATCAAGGGAGATGCAGACACCCCTGACACCTTTGAGTTCTATGCCGCTCGAATAAGGAGAGCGTCCGATATCATCCCAGGTGAGCTCTTGAAACTGCGAGCCGAGCGGAGAACGTTGGTCCAGAAGATTTATTCGGAACTCTCTGCAATCCAGAAGAGCTACGAGGGACTTTTTGCTCCAGTCCAAAATGTGGCCGAAATCGCTGCATCGAGTACGCAATCGATGGAGATACAATTCAGCGCATCGATACAACCCGTGTCGTTCCAAGGCGACTTTCTCGACTTCATACATAGAGGTAAGAAAGGGACTTTTTATGGAGAAGATGAGAGCCGGGCGGAGGTACAGCGCAGGCTCAAATCATGCAACTTCAATGATGCGGATAATGCGATGGCTTTCGCAGAGGAAATCGTGGATGCGCTAACAAACCATGTCCGTGAAGGCGAAAAGACACCGATGCAGATCAAGGAGCAATTGAGAGAGAAGAAAAAGGTGAAAGATCTTTACGACTATGTATTTGGGTTGAGCTACCTGGAGATCGAATACAATCTCAAGCTTGGAGGCAAGGATATTTCCCAACTTTCCCCCGGAGAAAAAGGCGCCCTTCTCCTGGTCTTCTATCTCCTTCTAGACACCGAGCAGATTCCGATCGTTATCGATCAGCCTGAGCATAACCTCGACAACGAGTCGGTTGTGCGTCTGCTGGTGGAGTGCATTCGAACAGCAAGCCAACGGCGGCAGGTCATTATTGTCACCCACAATCCAAATTTGGCTGTGTATTGCGATGCCGACCAAGTAATCTGTTCTTCTATAGACAAGGCCGACGGCAATCGCATCTCTTATGCGACGGGAGCCATTGAAGACTATGACATTAACGCCTTTGCCGTGAATGTCTTGGAGGGGACGTATCCAGCTTTTGATAATCGTCGCAAGAAATGGCAGAAGCCGATCGCCTAAGTCATGGAGAGTGATAATAAAGATTCTGACAAATTGCGTTCTTGACGGGCTATCACAATGATCGACTTGGGTAAGCAAGAGATTGAGCAATTAGTCCGCACAACTCTAGCGTTGCTGCGGACTGCGATTGCTGATTTGGTCTGCGAAGTCGTCAACGATAACCGGACACGAAGCGAAGCAAGCACTCCGACTTCTGAGGCTATACTGGGCGAAAACGATTGTCGATTGTTCTCCGGAAAGCAGGTCGCCAACTTGTTTGGCATTAGCCCCCGTCATGTGCACAATCTCACGCGCAACGGCGGGCTTCCTTTTGTGCGAATAGGGAAGTCGGTGCGTTACCGACAGTCAGAGATTGCGCGGTGGCTCGTCAAGAACGAACAACGCACATCGCTTCAGCAACCGACACAACACGGGCCAGCCAAAAGTCAGCTAAGAAAGAGGTAAATATTCGCGTGGAGACTCCAGGGCGCAAGAGAGAAAGTACCATTCGCAAGCCTTCTGCAAACACGCGAGATCAGGCAAATTCCGCCAAGCCAGTCTTGGATGAGCCTATACGCGAAGCCTCAACAAGAAAGAGCCCGTTTGATGTTCTTGCGATTTCCTTGGAAATCGACCTAAGTTCGTTGCCAGCTATTACGAACGGAGAATTAAGAACGATAGCGGATGTAGACTTACCAACTCTGCATGGGTGGCAATGGCATGACAAGCAAATGCCGCCAGCCGCGATTGAG
This sequence comes from Adhaeretor mobilis, assembly GCF_007741515.1. Classification (GTDB taxonomy): domain Bacteria; phylum Planctomycetota; class Planctomycetia; order Pirellulales; family Lacipirellulaceae; genus Adhaeretor; species Adhaeretor mobilis. The sequence continues at coordinate 372,346 of NZ_CP036263.1, read as the reverse complement.
AAACTGGTCCACTGGTTGAAAGTCAACGGACGGCCAACAGAGTTGCAGCCTTAAGCTCCTTGTGAGCCTACGTTCTCATCTGGCCACTGGTTGATGGCCACCGTCTCGAAGTGGTAAGTTCCGAGCTTCTGCATCGCAATTACCGAGGCTTTTTCAATTATGGCGCACTAATGGAACGTCAGTTAGAGTTTGCTCTTTCTGCACTCCATCGTTGCTCACATCAGTTCGAAATCGATCTCTTCGAGACGTCGGTCGAGTTGTCCTAGTCGATCCGTAAGTTCGACTTCACCCTGGATACGTGTCTCGGGAGCCAGCAGTTCTTTCATGAGATTGAAGTCACGCAGTACTTTAGCTGCGTGTTTGCGTTGCTCAATAAGTTGGGTCTGCTCACCAATTAGTTGTTTGTATTTCTTCTCGCTCGTCATCGCGCGAGCGTAGCAGTTGGATATGTCGCGAGTCAAAGACTTCTTCACGAGCTTGACCATCTTCAGTTTGCACTCTTGGTAATATCTATCTGACTTGACTCTGGCATCAGATCGGTGCGTGGATTCGACAAGATACCCCTGAAGAAAACGCGATGAGGTATCCGCTTCACTCAACAATATTCTCCGGTTCCGCCAAACGATAACTCGTACTTCGCCCGCGACCGGGGTTCTTTAGCAAGACGCCCCAGCTCAATAATTCTTGGATGTCGCGTAGCGCCGTATCGGCGGAACACTTAGCGAACTTGGTGTACTTCGAGGTCGTCAGGAAACCCTCAAACCCATTGAGCATTCGGTTGATGACGAGGCGTTGGCGTTCGTTGACCGTCTGCGTATTGAGGTGTTGCCAAAGGCGAGCCTTTTTGAGCACTCCGGAAAGACGCTCATCGCTGCTCTCGATTGCACGGCCGAGGCAATCGACGAACCAGGCCAGCCAGCCGGTCACATCGAGTTCACCGCGTTGGGCATGTTCGAGTTGCCGATAGTAGTCCTTACGTTCAAGTTCGATTTGCGAAGACATACTGTAGAAGCGTTGCTCCGTCCCGTCGGCTCGCGCTAGTGCCATGTCGGCGATCGCCCGTGCGATCCGACCATTGCCGTCCTCGAACGGGTGGATCGTTACGAACCAGAAATGCGCCAGCCCAGCTACCAGCACGGGATCAGTTGTTAGGGACTCCCCTACTTGAGGCGTGTTGAACCAATCAAGGAACCGCTTCACTTCTTCGCTGAGACGCTCCGCTGAAGGTGCTTGAAAATGGACCTTCTCTTTGCCGATCGGGCCAGAAACCACTTGCATCGGTCCCTCTTCGTCGTGACGCCATTGCCCCACGGCGATACGGTTGATTCCGCTATGCCCAGTTGGAAAGAGCGCCGCGTGCCAGCCCCACAAGCGTTCGCCGGTCAGCTCCTCGTCAAACTTCTGTGTCGCGTTGAGCATCATCTCGACCACTCCATCGACATCACGGCTCGGGCGGGGCAAACCAGCGACATCGAGCCCAAGCTTCCTGGCGATCGATGATCGAACCTCTTCGGGATCTAACGTCGCGCCTTCGATTGCGGAGGATTTGACGACATCCGCCGTCAGGACAACTAGGCTGGCCTCGTTGCGTAGATCAAAACCTAGGGAGTCCATCTTGCCGAGCAGACGGCCCTGCTGATGGCGCACAGCGGCCAGGGGTGCAGCGAGAATCTCGCTATCCCAAGTCAGTGCCGGCCAGTCAGTCAGTTCGTGGATATAGGGCATCTAATCACCGCTCCTTATGCGGTGATTATAGCCCCTATTCACCGCAAGGCGCAAGAAAGATCGCTATTTGTCCTCAAATTCGGCATAAATGGTCGTGGAGCTGGACAGTTCGGCCAAACGCCTGATCAGGACATCAAGTAAGGCTTGGCCGGGGGAGTTGGGCGGTAGCTCTGGGCGGGCTTTGCGTCCTTGTTCGGCGAAATCTTCGAGGGGCGCGACTTAGTGAAGCGGACCAAGTCGATGGAAGTGGCTTCAGCGAGCAACTGCTTGGAACGCACATCAGCAAGCAGGTAGATCGAGCCTACGGACTTGTCGTGGTAGTAGTAGCCAATCTCGACGGGGACAACCGCGTTGCGATCGGGGTCAAAGACGCTCACCGTGGCGATCGCATCAGGGTCGTCCTGGTAGACGGCCGCTTCGTAGCTTGGCTTTCGTGGCTTTGGACTCACCGCTTACTCTTCCGCTTACCTCTTCCCGACGGGCCGCGTGGCTCTAGCTTTGGTCGCGGCTTGGGAGAGCTGGGCTTCGGCTTCGGCCCGAGCCAGTGGAACTTGGGCGAGTATTGCTGGCGGCAGGCTAAGCGAGCCGCGCTGTACTTGGCAAAGCGGATTCTCAAGGGGACGAGTTGTTGTGTCAGTCGCATCTTGCCTTCCTTCTCTTCTTGCAAGCAAGTTGCCACAGCTGTAAGCCGCTTGTCAATTATTTATCCGCATTGCTAAGTCAACTGCTACCGTCTTGGTGATCGACGAGCGACATGATTGCCTTCCGAATGAGGTTCGGCAGATCGCCCCAAGAATGCAGTAGTTTTCGCAGATCATTGTCCATCGATGCCACGCAAAGACAATTTGGGCCATATCCGTGCAGCGCATTTGCAGCGCGACACGTGCGGCATTCAGCGCAATCACATAGGCCTTCAGGAGTTAGCTCGATATCCGAGGGGGGTTCGATTCCCGCCGCCTCCACTTTTGTCGTTATCAGTAATTTGATTTGTAACGACTTGCAGCAAACAAGGCCGCGGGCTCGTAACCCGCGGCCTCTTGTTATTGCCAAGCCGCCCACTGTTCTAAGTTGTTGCAGGGCATGAGTTTCGAGTGGGTGCAGCGTTCTGCTATCAGCCCCTTCGCCGTCACAAGTGCTGACCTATCTGCTACGGGCTGTCACTCGATCATCGCCAGGTCCGAAGTGTGCAAGCAGGTTGCCGTTTCCTGATGAAGTCGCGCTCGGAGATACGAATCGGACCGGAACATCACCGCAGCAGTCGATACAGCTTTAGCGGAATCTAGAATCGATGAATCGAGGGCAGAGATCCAAGTGCCAAGAATTGCTTGGCGCAAATGATGCAACTTCGCGAATTTGCGGGTGGGCATATTGCGATCATTGGGGGAAGCCGATGGCTCACAGATACATTACAGTACGGCTCGTCCTTTCACAAAATTAATGTAATTAATATGCGTTCGGCTAGCTGTAAGGCGAACAGAAGTTTCTCACCATCGGCAAAACGGCTAAGTGCCCTTAGGGGTCAAAGCAGTCAGCTTCTCAGTCGACGCAAGTGGACAACCGGAGCCCATGCTGCCACCAGCAGGACCCACGCTGCAGGCTCGGGCACTGCTTGGGAAGCGGCTAATGCCGATGTCGACGTGCCGTAGTTCGACTCCCAATCTGCGAGGCTTCCGATTGCCGGGTTGCGTTGCCAGCTGAGGAAATCGAGACCGTCAACATCGTCGTCCGCATCGAAATCGCCAGGGATCCCCGAGAACGTCGACACTTCCAGTAGCCCGGTTCCGCTGAAGAGCGACCACTGGAAGTCGGCACCGGATCCGATCGCGCCGTGGGTCCCCACCTGCTCGGAACTTCCATCAATGAAAAGCTCGTCGATCAGGTCAGTGCCCAGGAAGTCTAAGTCGAAGGTTGCTCCGGTAAGCAGATGTACGTCGGCGGCGTCGGCGAGGAAGGACTGGGCAATGCTCAGCGTGCCGGCGTCAATGATCGTGTCGCCTGTGTAAGTGTTGGCGCCGGTGAGGGTGAAAGTCCCCGCGCCGATTTTTTTGAGCGAGCCCGGCCCACTGGCGGCATCTTGAATCGTGCCGCCGAAGGTTGAACTCTGGTTGGCGGTGCCCACGGTGAGGGCAACATCCCCTGCGGGATCGGAGAGGCTGACTGTCGGCGTTGTTCCGGCATCGTTACGCAGTTCTCCGGTCTCAAATGTCCCGACATCGATGGTAAGGCTGCTTCCCGAGTTCGTGAGCCGCGTAACGCCCGTCACATCGACTGCGGCGCCCTGTTCGACGCTCAACGTGCCGACGGCGCCGGCCGCGGTGGAACCCTCGAAACCGATCTTCAATATCGAGCTTACGGATAGCTGGCTGCCGGCGCCGGTAACCACAGCGTCGGCCCGGGTATCGGCGGTGTCACTGATGCCTAGCGAGGCCACCGAGACGTTGCCGCCGGATCGCACCTGAAAGTCGTAAGTTGTGCTCGCAGAGCCAAAGACTCCGAAGGCGAGCGTGTTGTTCAGTTGCAGGCTGGCGTTCTCCTCGACAATGAGTGCCCCTGCCGCGGTGCCTTGAAATCGGTGGCCAGAGAGCGACGTGCCCGCGCCGGTGAGGGTGAGCGTGCCGCTCCGCGTGATGGCGATCGACGTGGCGGGCATCCCCACGTCGGCGCCGCCGGTGAGCGTGATCTCGCCGTCGACGGCGGAAACCGCCGTGTTCGAACCGGCTGATAGCACGGTGCTGGTGAGGTCGATGCGGGCGCCGTCGACCACGAGCCCGCCCGTGCTGCCGTCGGCGCTGAGCGTGCCAAAAGTCGAAGGGTTGGCGTTTGTGCCGCCGGTTAGCGTGAGCACGCCAGCACCATTGTGCCGTAGTCGAGAGACGTTGGTCCCCGTCACGCGACCAGCGTAAGTGGTGTCCCCGCCGACCGCCCCGGAAGTGACGATTTGGCCGCCGAGATCCAAGCTGCCCACGCCCGCAAGCCCACCGAGTGTTGCGTTGACGGAGTTAGTGGTGATGTCGAGTCCGTTATCGGCATTGAGTATGACGGTCGAGCCCTGCAGGCCGGTGGTGTTGTTCATGACGATCTGTCCACCGTTCAAGTTCACGCCGCCGGGGGCATCGAGCGTCCCAGAGCCGGTGATGCTGACCGTCCCGCCGGAGTTGATGGTTGCCGTGCCACCGACGGAAATGGTTTCGCTACTGAGATCGAGCACGGCGTTCCCCGTGTTAGCAATAACCAAGTCGCCAGTCAGGTCCAAGTTGCCGCTGCCGACCGAGTGGTTGTAAGTCGCAGGAGTGGTGCCGGCGCCGGTGGTGCCGAACTTCAAGGAGGAGATCGTTCCGCCGCTCATTCCTATCGCTCCGGTAAATTCGAGTGCATCGGCGGGGCCAACCAACTCATTGGACCAGGCACCGGTGTCGTTATTCACGCCGCGGAGTTCCAAACGATAGGGAAAGCCTGCCGCGAGCGTGTTTGGCAGCGGGTCGCCAATGGTTTGCACGTTGTCCCAAGAGATGAGCGCGTCGAAGTCGGGCTCGCCCGAACCGCCGTCGTCGATCTCGTTGCTGAGCGCCAGGGTCGATGCGGCCCCTAGGAACAGTTCGAGCTCCGAGTCGAACCCGGTTGCCGAAATCACGTCGCCCGCGGCGTTCGTCCCGCCTGCCCAGCTATCCGTTTCAAACCGGAAGAACTCAGGCTTGCTGACGCTGCGTTCGATATCAAAGCCAAAGTCAATTTCAGCGCTACCGTTGGGGATGGTCCCCTGGAGCGAAAAGTAGGCCCTTTGTGCGCGGACGGTAGATGAGAATGAGAGGAGGAACGCGGCAACAGTAAGTAAACGGGTCATGGCGACCTCTTTTGGATGCAGGCAGGTTTCATTTAGATCATCGTAGCATCGCAAACCTGCGAATCCAAGAAACTTCTGCCCGCTCGAACTCTTCGGCGGCTTCGTTGCTAACAGATTCCTGCATCGGCGTAGCAGTCAGGAACTGGATATAATCGATTTGGTGGCTATTAGAGGTTTCTTGATCGCTTCAAATCAGTGAGTTCGCGAATTGCACTAGTTTGGACAAACTTTAGTGCCTAATAACCGCGCGAACTGCACGAGGTGATTTTCAACTCAGCAGGTTTGGCAGATCACAAATCAGCGTCGACGACGCCCTCCTCTGTCGTGAATCATTCTGTTATGGCGAGTCGGCGAATTGCGGCGTCGTAACCCTTGCTTTGGCAAGGGTTTTTGTTTACTGTCCTCCTCAGGAGCTTTAGGAGCTTTCGCGGTGCGTTCGAGATTGCAAGTTAACAAGGCTCCTAGCGACACTTAACGAACGGGCGCAACCAAAACTCCGCATGTCGATCCTTGAACTCACCAACGTAAGCTACCGCGCCGGCGGGCGACTCATCCTGGATCGTGTGAACTGGCAAGTTGAGCCTGGGCAGCACTGGGCAATTCTTGGCGCAAATGGGGCGGGCAAGACGACACTGCTGAAGATCGCTTGTGGATATTTGTGGCCGAACTCCGGTGGCGAAGTCACTCGACTGGGCCAGCGTTTGCTCGACTTGCGAGAACTACGCAAGAGCATCGGCTGGGTCACGCTCGATATGCCGGGCAAGGTACCAGCCGACGAACCTGCGCTCGACACGGTCGTGAGCGGTCGCTTTGCGCAAGTTGGCTTGCGCCGCAAATTACTGCGAGACGAGTTACATGCGCGATTATTCGATGAAGCGCGCGAACAGCTCGCTGCGCTCGGTGCCGACAGTCTGGCCGCGCAGGCTTTCGGCACACTCTCGCAAGGCGAACGTCAAAAGGTACTCATCGCTCGGGCGCGGATGGCCAAACCGCTGGTCATCTTTCTCGACGAACCATGCGGAGGTCTTGATCCTGGCGCACGCGAGCACCTCCTCGCCGCGCTCGAGCAACTCGCTCAGCGAACCGACGACATTGCCCTAGTACTGGTCACGCATCATGTCGAAGAGATCATGCCGGCTTTCACCAATACGCTGGCCATGGCAAATGGCGCCGTTGTCGCCAAGGGCGAATCATCGGAACTGTTAACCACTGCGCTAATGACTCAACTCTATGATGTCTCGTCACCGCAATGGATCCGCAGTAACGGACGTGTTTGGCCTGTGTGGTAACTGTAGGGTCGCGATTCAACCAGAGACAACAGCTCTGCTCAATCGATTTCCGCTAGCCGACCAACTGTGGATGGTGAACGATTTCCAAGAGCACCTTCGAGTCAACGTAGACTCTGGAACTACAGCTACTGATAGCAGCTTGTTGTACGCGACGGGTGATGGGCATGATGACACCGTGCCGCTCATTACTGAGGTGGTTTACGCAAACAAATTTGCAGGAGCCGTGAGCACCACCGCGTATTACAGCGATACGAGTTCGGAGGCGGACGACAAGTCCTGGCTTGCGACCAGCAGCGTGCCCAACCGTGGCGAGTTAAGGACCGTGGCGACCTCGGGGAAGGTTCGAAGGCAAAGACGGCCTCGCCGCGCAACCTGCGTGTGTGTTTACGCCCGCCGCTTGAAAGGGAAGTTAGCCGGCGCAGCGGCGTAGTTGCCTGCGGGGAGAGGCGCACTTCGGCAATTTTCCGTGGACTGACGCGGCGCAGCCTCGTCGAAGACCAGAGCTCCACTTCCTGGAAACGGTGTCGTAAACGGTGCTAGGCGTTCAGGGCCGACTCCAGCTCCAGAGTGGGCTGGGCGATGGGCCGCGCCGCAGGAAGCTGTTTCTTCTTGATGGCGGTGACGAAGTCCTCCTTCGCTTCGGCCTCGGCCTCAGTATCGAACCGAACTGCGAAAGCCAAGAACGAACTAGCGGTTACCAAGCCACCGAGAATTAGTAGCGCCGTGGGCCACTCAATTGAGCTCTTGAACAGAAATCCCGCAGCCACAGCGCCCGCGTTACCTCCGGCACCCACGATGCCAGCAACTGCTCCTAGAGCTTTCTTATTGACGAAAGGGACCACTGAGAAGGTGGCTCCTTCGGACATCTGCGTGAACAGACTAAAGAGGATCAGCGCGGGAAGCGCAACCGCTAGGGCAGTCATCTGTGAGAAGAACATCAGTGCGATGCCTTCGCAAAACAGTGCGATAAACAACCAAGTCACGCGACCGCGGAGTCCCCATTTTGCTCCAAACTTGTCGCCCGAGATTCCGCCAAGTGTACGAGCGAACAGGTTCATTAAACCGAAGGAAGCGGCCATCGCACCAGCGGCGGCCAAACCTAGGCCGAAGTAATCAATGAAGTACAGGGCCGCGATGTTGTTGATCGTGAGTTCGATCCCGAAGCACGCTCCGTAGACGACGAACAATGCCCACACCCGATAGTCGCGGCAGGCGGTCCAGAACTCGCCATTGGCCTTCTTGGTCGAGGGCATCTTGCCAGCTGCGCGTAGCTCCTTAAAGTTGCCATCGGGAGCGTCCTGTGTGAAACGGTAGTAGGCAAGTCCTGTGAGGAAGCAGATTGCACCGGCCACGACCATCGAAGCCCTCCAACCAACAGCCGCACTGAAACCCATGACTGTCACAAATAGGGCGAAAACCAGTGGCATTACAAATTGCGTCACACCGCCGCCAAGATTACCCCAGCCAGCGGAGGTTGCGTTTGCTGTCCCGACCACGTTCGGCGCGAACATGACGGATGTGTGGTACTGGGTAATCACGAACGAAGCGCCGATGACACCAATCAAGAGTCGGAAGATCAGAAAAGTCTGAAAGTCATGGGCAAATCCGATCCCCATAACCGGCAGCGAGCCAAGCACCAGCAACCATGTGTAGGTTAAGCGCGGCCCAAATCGGTCGCACAACCAACCGATAGCCAAACGAGCCAGGACGGTTACTGCTACTGACGCGATAATCGACCAGCCCACTTGTTCTTTAGTCAGCGACAACTCATCTCGCACCACTGCCATCAACGGTGCGATGCCAAACCAGGCAAAGAAGCAGAGGAAAAACGCGAACCACGACATGTGGAAGGCACGAATCTGCGGCATGGAAAGCTTGAAGAAGTTGCTCCACAGCGAGGTGGATTTATTTTGAAGTTCCATAGTTCTTTATCCCGTGGGCTTTGATGCTCACCTTTAGCGCAGCTCCGCGAATGGCAAATACTTGGAAAAGTGTAGAGAGAGTCGTTTTAAGATACCGGTGGCGGTATGTAGGGAGGCGTTTCGAGGTGGGTTGTCATTTCTCTTTGTGAGGAACGAATTTTTTGTGTACTCAATGGTGCCTGCCCTCGTCGGTCAGTAAAGCAAAACACGTGCCGTCGAGATCGCTACTGCGAAAGTAAGGCAGAAACGCCTGCACTAGCACTTCTGGATTGATAGCCGTGTCCATGTCTCTTACACCAGTACATCGACCCCGTAGGGTTTCTAAGCAGTCGTTGCCTAGAGAACGCGCATACGGCGCTGCCTGCAGCTAGCCTTGCGAATCCTGCAATGCCTCCAAGCTGCGACCTGAAGACAGGCTACGCCCCCTGGAGCTTCTTGGGCGCGAGAATTGCGTGAGCTCCTACGGGTGAGCTGCGCGCTGGCCTGCTAAGAATCCTTCCCATCTCCGATCCTCCCGTCCGCATGCCCACCCTCGAAGCTCCTGCAGCTCCCGAATCTGGCATAACTTTGGTCGAATCGTTGCTCGCCGAGCAACAGCAGACCACGGCGGTAGAGCGTTTTGCTCAGCAGCACGAGCAAGCTAGCGAGCCGTTGCTTGCGAGCCATTATCGAGACTTGATACCACTCTCCAAGCCAAAGCCGGGCGAGCAGTACGCTTTTGAAGTCGATCTCGATGTTTGTTCAGGCTGCAAAGCGTGTGTGGCTGCCTGCCACAATTTGAACGGTTTGGAAGAAGCGGAGCAGTGGCGCAACGTGGGCATGTTGCATGGCGGATCGGAGCAACTCCCGGTTCTTCAACACGTCACAACCGCTTGCCATCATTGTATTGACCCAGCTTGCCTGTCTGGATGTCCCGTGTTGGCTTATGACAAAGATCCCTTGACCGGCATCGTGCGGCACTTGGACGACCAGTGTATTGGTTGCCAGTACTGCATCTTCATGTGCCCCTATGACGTGCCTCAATACAACCCTGCCAAGGGAATCGTGCGTAAGTGTGACATGTGCCACGACCGACTAGCGGTTGGCGAAGCACCTGCCTGCGTACAGTCGTGCCCAAACCAAGCCATTAGTATACGTACCGTAAATGTCGAGTCAGTGATTGAAGCGAGCGAGTCGAATCAGTTTCTGCCAACTGCTCCAGAACCGGGAATAACACTCCCGACGACCGTTTACAAATCGAAAAAGCCACTCCCGCGCAACATGCTGCCGGCTGACTATTACTCAGCCGATCGTCAGCATAGTCATCTAGCGCTTGTCGTGATGTTAGTATTCACGCAGCTCTCCGTCGGTGCCTTTGTTGTTGGACAAGTTTTGGTGTCGGGAGCTTGGGCTGATCCGCTCATGCTCGCTACGATTCGTCCTGCCTATGCGATTGCCGGACTTCTTGTTGGATTGGTGGGAATGAATGCAGCGGTCTTTCACCTGGGACGGCCGCTCTATGCGTTTCGGGCGCTGTTAGGATTGCGGACTTCGTGGTTGAGTCGTGAGATTCTCGCCTTCTCGGTGTTTGCAGGGTTTGCAATCGCGAATGCTGCCGTCGTGTGGTTGGCCAAGGACCAACCCAAGCTCGTGTATTTGGCTGATGGCTTGGGTCTGATGACGGCATTGAGTGGCATCGTTGCCGTGCTTTGCTCGGTCATGATCTACGTGAAGACGCGCCGTCCGTTTTGGAGTCTGCACAGAACGGGCAGCGGTTTCCTACTGACGAGCGCAGTGCTCGGCTTGCCGATCGCTCTGCTGGTGTCGCTGGTTGCCTGCTACTGGAACACAGAATTGTCCGCCCACTCAATCATGCAGCTCTATGGCCAGTCCATCTGCCGTTGGATCATGATCGCCGTTGCCACAAAACTGTCTCTAGAAGCTTCCGCTTTGGTATGGCTACAGGGCCGACAATTCTCGCCGCTCAAACGTACCGCCTTGTTATTAACCGGAGAACTCAGCATGACAAACCTACTGCGTTTCTTCCTAGGAGCAATGGGAGGACTACTCCTACCGCTCGTCTTGCTCTCTGAGAAGGCATCGATTTCAGGAGCAACGAGCTATCAGCCCTTGTTCATCGGTCTGATTGTGCTGCTAAGCACCGTCCTTCTGGTTGTTGGTGAGATGATGGAACGGTATCTCTTCTTCGCCGCCTCGGTTGCTCCAAAAATGCCCGGAGCAACCGGTACATGAGCATAACACAGTCAAATACCGACCGCTCTGTGGCCGCCGAGATTAAGGATTCCCTCGGTTCGCTTCTCCGTCAATGGCAGGGGCCGCTGACTGACGAGTTGCTCCGCACTCCAGGCAAGTTTGGGCTTGGGCAATTGCCGACGACTAAGCAGCCTGACGCCACCACGACCATGGTGTGTGGATACTGTTCAACCGGTTGCGGACTCAACATCCATCTTAAGGATGATGAGGCGGTCAATCTAACACCGACGGTCGACTATCCCGTGAACACAGGGATGGCCTGCCCCAAGGGGTGGGAGGCGCTCTCGGTGCTTGATTCTCCGGATCGCGGCACCATGCCGCTGCTACGCGACGATCATGGTCGCCGGGTGCCAGTGAAATGGGACATCGCAATGCAAGCCTTTTGCAATCGCTTCAAAGACATTCAGGCGAAGCATGGAAATCACTCGGTTGCTTTTCTAAGTACCGGTCAGATGCCAACCGAGGAAATGGCCTACCTCGGCAGCTTGACAAAGTTCGGCATGGGCATGCTGCACGGCGATGGCAACACACGGCAATGCATGGCGACGGCAGTCGTGGCCTATAAGCAGGCGTTCGGGTTTGACGCTCCGCCCTACACCTATCAAGACTTTGAAGAGTCGGACGTCATCGTACTAGTTGGCTCGAATCTGTGTATCGCTCACCCGATTATGTGGCAACGTGTTTGTCGTAATCCCCACAATCCAGAGATCATTGTCCTCGACCCACGGACCACTGAAACCGCAGTAGCCGCGACGCAGCACTTAGCGTTGAACCCCAAGTCGGATTTAGAGTTGCTGTACGGGATTGCTCATATCTTGATCAGCGAAGGCTGGATCGACGAGCCATTCATCAGGCAGCACGTGAACGAGTTCGACGAGTTCGCTCAGCACGTCGAAAAGTATACTCCCGAATACGTTGAACGAGTCAGCGGCATTTCTAAGGAGAGCCTGCACTACGCAGCACGCACGATTCATAAAGGAAAGCGTGTCAGCCTCTGGTGGACCATGGGCGTTAACCAAAGCTACCAGGGCGTCCGTACGGCGCAAGCGATTATTAACCTGGCGCTGATTACCGGTAACATCGGTCGACCTGGCACAGGCGCAAATTCGATCACTGGACAGTGCAATGCGATGGGCTCGCGACTGTTCAGCAACACGACTAACTTGCTTGGCGGGCACGACTTCAAGAATCCAGAGCATCGTCAGAAAGTCGCCTCGACGCTCCACATCGATGAAAACCTGATTCCTACGGAAGACAGTTGGGCTTACGACCGCATCATCGAGGGCATTCTGCGCGACGAGATTAAGGGGCTCTGGGTGATCTGCACCAATCCGGCCCATTCGTGGATTAACCAAAACACCTACAAGGAGATTGTCGAGCGGCTCGATTTTCTCGTCGTCCAGGACATGTATCATTCGACGGAGACCGCTCAACGCGCGGATCTCTACCTACCAGCCGCAGGGTGGGGCGAAAAAGAGGGCACATTCATCAATTCAGAGCGAAGGATCGGTCTGTTGAAGAAGGTCGCCAAGGCGCCAGGGAAGGCGCTGGCCGACTTTTCTATTTTCCGGCTCGCAGCGCATTATTGGGGCTGCGAAGACCTGTTTGAAAAGTGGCAAGAACCTGAGGATGTCTTTCAGTCGCTCAAGGAGCTATCGCGCCACCAACCTTGTGACATCACAGGCGTTGAAAATTATCAGATGCTCGACCAGCGGGGAGGCATCCAGTGGCCCTATCCTGAGGGTTGCAAAGAATCCGACACCCAGCGGCGACTGTTTGCCGATGGGCGATTCTTCCACCCCGATGGCAAGGCTCAGTTGTTGTTCGAAGACTCTCGCGATATGCCAGAGCCACCTAATGAGCGCTACCCCTATCTCCTGATGACCGGACGGGGAACCGCTTCGCAGTGGCATACGCAGACTCGCACTTCGAAGTCTGCGGTGCTGCGAGGGCTGTACCCTCAAGAAATCTATGTGGAACTGAATCCCCAGGATGCACGCCGAGAAGGCATTCGTCCCAATTCAGTAGTCCAAGTCGATTCGCAACGAGGCAGTGTCACAGCCAAGGCTTTTGTGACGCCCACCATTTCACCGGGACAGTTATTTATCCCCATGCATTATGAAGCCACGAATCAGCTCACGTTGGCTCATTTCGATCCCTATTCACGGCAACCTTCCTACAAGAATTGCGCTGTGCGAATTTCGCCTTCTCACCACGTTGCCACCAGTTAGTAACTCCCACCATAGTCCCTAGGCGGTTCAATCATGCATTCAACCACGAACAAGGATAGAGAAACAGTCGTCGTCATTGGCAATGGCATGGTTGGCCATCGCTTTGTCGAAAAGCTGATCGAGTTTGATTCCGGCAAACAGTACAAGATTGTTACGTTCTGCGAAGAGCCGCGGGCTGCTTACGACCGTGTTGGGTTGACTACTTTCTTTGCCCATCGCGATGCTGAGAAACTCATGCTGGCGCGCCTGGACTGGTACAAAGAAAATGGCGTCGAGCTCCACATTGGCGACCTTGCCAATAAAATTGACCGCCAGCAGCGAGTAGTCCACTCCGCTAAGGGCATCAGCATCCCGTATGACCACGTGGTACTTGCAACCGGTTCGTACCCGTTCGTCCCGCCGGTCGAAGGCATCAAGCGACCTGGCGTTTTTGTCTACCGCACGATTGAAGACCTAGAACGAATCATTGAGTATGGCAAGAAAGCCAAAGGCTGCGCCGTTTTGGGTGGCGGTCTGCTCGGGCTCGAAGCGGCGAAAGCCGCTTACGATCTGGGGGTTGAAACGCATGTGATCGAGCGTAACCCTCGCCTGATGCCACGGCAGATCGACGCAGATGGCTCAAAGATCCTCGTAAAAAAAATTGAGGAACTCGGGGTCCAGGTCCACCTCAGCAAAGTGACCCAGGAAATCCATGGCCAAGGAGCCGTTGAGCAGATCGAATTCGGAGATGGCTCGACTCTGGATGTTGATATGATTATCGCCTCGTGCGGTATCCGCCCTCGCGACGAACTCGCCAAAGAATCGGGACTCGATGTCCACGAACGCGGCGGCATCGTTGTCAGTGATAGACTTGAAACCTCCGATCCGAGCATCTACGCCATCGGCGAGGCAGCACTTCATGCAGGACGTGTCTACGGATTAGTTGCTCCGGGCTACGAAATGGCAGAGATTCTAGCCATGAACCTCACCGGTAGCGAGGCTCAGTTCACAGGAGCCGATGTATCGACCAAGCTCAAACTGATGGGCGTCGGCGTGGCCAGCTTTGGCAACAATGCCCCAGAACCAGGCGCCGCCGTGCCGCTGGTCTATGAAGACCCTTTTGGTGGCAACTACAAGAAACTCTTTTTCGATCCCAAGGGGAAACGATTGCTGGGCGGCATCCTCATCGGCGATACTTCTGACTACGGCACGCTTTCCATAATGGCGAAGACAGCTACCGAACTGCCTTGTCCTGCTGGCGATCTGCTCGGCGGTTCAGGAGGCGGTGCCGCCGCTGCATTGGGGGGTGTCGATGGGATGCCCGACGACGCTCAGGTTTGCTCCTGCAACAACGTGAGCAAAGGCGATATCTGCGACGCGATCAGCGAAGGCAACCTCACGACGCTCGCTGATGTGAAAACATGCTCTCAAGCTGGCACCGGCTGCGGCGGTTGTATGCCGATGGTTACCGACTTGTTCAAGGCCGAACTTAAGAAATCGGGTGTCGAAGTCAACAACAACCTGTGCGAGCACTTTGCGTACTCGCGACAGGAACTATTCACCATCGTGAAAGTCAAAAAGTTTCGCACCTTCGACCAACTGCTGAGCTATGTTGGTCAAGGCAACGGCTGTGAAACCTGCAAGCCAGCTGTCGCGTCGATCCTGGCTTCGCTTTGGAACGACACCATTGCCGATTCCGATCACCACACGTTGCAAGACACCAACGATCGCTTCCTTGCCAATATGCAACGGGGCGGACTCTACTCGGTCGTGCCACGCGTTCCCGGTGGCGAGATTACCCCTCAAAAACTAATCGTTCTCGGTGAAGTCGCCAAAAAGTACGGCCTTTATACGAAGATCACCGGCGGTCAGCGAGTTGACCTGTTTGGTGCTCAGCTGCATCAGCTCCCCGAAATTTGGGAAGAACTCGTTGCTGCAGGATTCGAGAGCGGCCATGCCTATGGCAAATCATTGCGCACCGTGAAGAGTTGCGTGGGCACGACCTGGTGTCGTTATGGAGTCCAGGATAGTGTCGGCTTTGCGATTCGTCTTGAGCAACGTTACCGCGGCATTCGTGCGCCGCACAAGATCAAGTTTGGCGTCTCCGGCTGCGTGCGCGAATGTGCCGAAGCTCAAGGCAAGGACTTCGGCCTCATAGCTACCGAGAAGGGATACAACCTGTATGTCGGCGGCAACGGCGGAGCGAAGCCTCGGCACGGCGATCTGTTCGCTTCGGATCTCGACGAAGAGACAACCACCAAGTACGTCGATCGCATCATGATGTATTACATCTTCACTGCCGACAAGCTCACGCGGACCTCGACTTGGCTCGAAGGCCTCGAGGGTGGTCTTGCTCACCTACAAGAAGTCGTCATTAAAGACAAACTCAGCCTTTGCGATGAACTCGAAGAGCGCATGCAGCATCTGGTGGATACCTACCAATGCGAATGGAAGGCAGTCGTCGATGATTCCGAGAAACGCAAGCTCTACCGACAGTTCGTTAATACCGAAGAAAACGAGCCGAGCATCGAGTTCATCGACGAACGGGGCCAGCATCGGCCCGCAAATTGGCCCAAGGATGGCGAGCTTGTGCAAATTGAGATGCCCAAGGAAGAGCTAGAAGTCGCGCAGAAGCAGGAAACCAACGGGAAGCCAAAGCGCCCCGAGGCTCCCAAGCCGCAATGGATTGAAGCTGGTAAGGTGAGCGACTTCCCACGCGATGGGGGAGCAGCTATCAAGTACGGCGACGTGCAAATCGCGGTCTTCAACTTCACAAGTCGTGGCGAGTGGTATGCGTGCCAAAACATGTGTCCGCACAAGAATGCGTTCGTCCTATCACGCGGCATCCTCGGCGACGCAGACGATACCCCCAAGGTCGCCTGCCCACTGCACAAAAAGCCCTTCTCCTTGAAGAGTGGTGAGTCTCTCTCGGGGGAAGAGTTCTCCGTGAAGGTATTCCCTGTGAAGATTGAGGGAGAAAGCGTGATGGTAGAATTGCCGCCCAAGCATCAGCTCGACGCTTTGCTTGCCACCAAGCTGCACATCATCGGAGAGGAATTGCCCAGCGCGTGTACTGCCTGCTCAGTCCATGAAGCAGTAGAAGTCTAGATGGCATGTTCCCGCAGGATCATGCCTCATCTAAGAGTAGCACGAGTTACGGCAGAGTCACTTTTTTACCGCCGCCGCGCCCCTATTTGGTTGCTGCGACGACCCCATCAACAAACGTCACCAGTTTTAGGAACGAGTGGGTCGACTACGCCACCTCGCGCTAGCGATTATCAACCGTAACCCCCGGCCAGTCGTCCGTTCGGAATGGCGTGAGCGGCAGGCCTACGCCGTCGAAAAGGTTGCACACCGGGTTGTTTGCCCAGGCGTAGCGTACCGCAACGGGGTTACTTACTTCCTTGCTGCTGACTTCGATGCGTTGAT
Organism: Adhaeretor mobilis; assembly: GCF_007741515.1. Taxonomy (GTDB): domain Bacteria; phylum Planctomycetota; class Planctomycetia; order Pirellulales; family Lacipirellulaceae; genus Adhaeretor; species Adhaeretor mobilis. The sequence goes on along the minus strand of NZ_CP036263.1, from coordinate 355,677 downwards.
CCTTCAGAATTTTCGCCTCAGCCCAAACGAACTTTTTGTCTTCACCGGCAATGGCAAAGCCGAGCGGCTTCTTCACATCAAACGGTCGCCATCCTTTATGCACTTCGGTGAAGGACAGTACGATCTTCCCGTCCTGCTTTTCCATCGAACTAAACGTCGGACTTTGGCAGGGAATGCCGATGTCGTATTGCTTTGCTAGCGCCCAGCGGGCCAGGCGTTGCCCGACGATCAGTTTGTTACGCGGGTGAATGTCGTAGCCTTCCCCCTCGTTGATAATGACCGCTTCGCCCGTATTGGGGAGCGCCGCAATGGTCATCGTCTGGGCCTCACGCAACTCGGCCCAGGCGCTGTCGCCTGGCTCGGCTTGCTCTGCCTGAAAGTCGGCAAGTTGCACCCAATAGAAAGGAAAATCTCCCTGGCCCCACTCGTCACGCCAGTTGGAAATCATCAGCGGAAAGAGCTTGCGATACTGGTACGCACGGCTCGCGTTCGACTCACCCTGATACCAAATCGCTCCCTTGATACCGTAACCCAGGTGCGACTTCAGAACGCCATTGTAGATATTCGCGGGCCTTTGATTGCCGAACATTGCTCCTCGGAGTTGCTGCTGCTTCTTTTTGTCTTGCTCGCTAAGCTCGGTCTTTAGCGCAAGATCGTTGTACGCTTCTTCGCGTTGTTTCCATTTGTTCATGGTTTCCTGGTAAAACTCTTGTTCCGCTAAAACGTCGCGATTGACCCACGCGTCGGCCGCCGAACCGCCCCAGGAGTTGTTGATTAATCCAATCGGTACGTCGATCGTATTGTGTAGCTGCCGACCGAAGAAGTAACCGACGGCGGAGAAAGCTCCCACCGACTCTGGCGTAGTCAATTGCCAAGCCGCTTTGTCGTGTTTCCAAACTGGCTCCTGGCTGCCCACATTGGGAAAGTTAATCATCCGGATGCGCGGGTAGTTTGCTTCCGCTTTGACGAGATCGGCATCGTATACTTTGTTGACAACCCATTGCATGTTCGATTGACCGGAGCAGATCCAGACTTCCCCGACGAGCACATCGTCAATCGAAATCTCATTCGTGCCGCTCACCTTCAACGTATAGGGCCCGCCCACGGGTAGTGGATCGAGCAAGACGCTCCACAGTCCGGCATCGTTGGCGGTTGTCTGCTGCGATTGCTCGTGAATCTTCACCGTCACCTGCTCACCAGGCTCTGCTTTGCCCCACACTTTATTCTGCTGTCCTTGCTGCAGTACCATATGGTCGCCAAAGATGTTGGGCAGTTTTACCTCAGCGAAGCAGGGTAGGGGGGCGAGGCAAGTAAGGACCACTATCGCACGGAAGAAATTAATCAGATTAAGGTTTCTCATAAAGCTCATTCGCTCCTGCTAGGTGCCTGACAATTTGGTACGAATCAAAAGAGTCTTCTAGAGACGTAGAATAACTGTCCCGCTACGATTTTGATAGCCACCCAAATCCCTACAGCGACTATGCAATCAAGGGTTTCGGTCTCTACACAAATGAGAAAACGACCCGCCGCGATCTTTCGCGACGGGCCGCCGAAGGGGCTTTCAGAGAGTCGAGTCGTCATTCACTTCAAGCAATGCGACGGCGTCTTCCGCACCATAAACACGCAAGGCCTGTCGCACCAAGCAAGAGCGAAGTTGGTTCCGGCACAGCACTCACTGCTTCCAGGGCGTCGATGTTCTCGCTTTGGGTACCAAACGTGCCTTGCACATCAAAGGCGGTGTCCCACAGGTGCCCACCATGCTTGAGGAACTCTGCTTGCTGTCCGAAACGCCAGTGCCAAACTTCACCACCATCGAAGACGTTAGGGCCACCGTTTGGATTGGGAATCGGTGCGATGCTGAAGAGAATCGAATCGCCTGCACCAAACGTTCCATCGAAAGGATTAAAGCCTGTGCCGATGTCACGCACCATGAGGGCGTCGATGTCCAATAGTGGTTCGAGATCGGGGTTCCCTAGCGCGAGGGCGACTTGCAGTGAACTCACATAGGGTTGCACGCCACCGGGTGCGAGGATTTGATGGGTGTAGATGGCCGTGTTGTTAGGATCGCCTTGGAAGGAATAGAAGCCGGCGCGGTTTACGTCTTCTCTTCCCCACAAATCGACTGAGTCGATGTCACGGAGTAAGCCCCCTGGATGATTGTGAGATACAATCTGCGAACGCACGGCAAAGGTTTCAGCTGCTCCATTAGTACGCTCCACAGCAAGCGACGTATCGTTGCCGAGCATTTGGTCGAAGCTTGTCGATACGACCAGCGAGGTGCGATTTGCGACTACGGCGTTCAATAGGGGATCACGGATCTGGGCCATCGCATCGATTTCGTAGACATCCATTTCGCCATTGAAGCTTGCCAAATGTAAGCCGTTTTGTGCGCCACCCGTACCGTCCCACTGGCCGATCTGGGTCGGGCTTACACTGTGCGGCGTCGTCTGGTAGTTCATGTCACGTGAATCGGTGAAGTGCTTACCCGGCACACGAGCCACCTCAGGAACGACATCGACGCCTAACGGCGAAACAGGATTTACCACGGGCGTGTACTGCTCGTCAGCAAGTGCCAACAATGGGCAAAGAGCGACGAGACAGGTAACAGCACAGCTTCTGAAAGTGGTGCGTTTGATGGTTGCAATCTCTTTGATTGTTAGCGTAGTCATTAGAACTCTCCTCTGAGTGGGGCCGGCTCGAAAGTAAGGCGGCAGAAAACGGGCTTCCATTGAGAAACAGAATTGGAAAACAAAACCCAGTTAGGTTTTGGAAGCTCAGTCTGGTTCTACAGGAGGGGCGCGAGGTCTTGTCCTCGACAAGAGTCGCCCGCATGCTGTGCCGGGGCCAGGCATGGGAATACTCGCTTTCAGACAGGGGGCTTTCAAGCAAAGAAAGGGGGGGCTGAAAGTAAGATCAACAATCCGGAGAGAAACCGGACACGCTCGAGCAGAGAAGTTAAAGAAGAGTGCTACGCCCGTAATTCAGCTTGCTCTTCGCTGTTTTTCCAAAGCAGGAATGACGACAAACAATTACGCCGAAGGCGTAGTTCCTGCGGAGCGGGGCAGAGACGTCCTGCTACGGGGCTACGAAAACCGTTGGAGAACCCGAATAGCTGCTCCCTCCTACGCGTGCTCTTGCCACTCAACGCGAATGCGGGCCAGCTTTCGCGCTACTGAGCGTTCTACGATCTCGAAGTGCTCCGCGATTTCCGCGTTCGTATGCCCTTCGAGCTTCATGACGGCAATCGTGCGTAACTGTTCGTCGGGAAGCTTTGCCATCAATCGATCGACTTGCTCTGCCAGTTCCATGGCAAACTGCGGCGTCGGGGCGTCGCCCATCAGCTCAGTCATTTCCGGCACGTACTGCTCTGCCTTTTTGGTACGCTTCTGCGCGTGCTGGCGTTTCACTTCATTGATCGCTTTGCACGCGGTCATCTTCACCAGCAACGGCCACAAGCCTGTGCGATCTTGCAGGTTGGGGAAACGTCCCTCGCGAGCGGCACAGAAAAAACTGTTCAGCGCACTGAGCGCCACGTCCTCTTCATCGGCATCGCGGCCCTTCACGGTAGTTAAACGTCCGCGCGCAATGCCAGCCAACTGCGTGAAATAGCGATTCCACAACCCTTGCTGTGCCACCGACTCGTCGTCAGAAGCCAGCTGGTGTAGCCAGTGGGTAATCGATCCAGGGTCTTCGTTGCTCATTTCCGTCTCGCTCGGGGAATGCCTCCCTATATCCTACTCTCTTAGACAATTCGATCCAACTTGCTAACCTAGCGTGACGGTCAACACATTTTGGAAGCACGCTTTTTACCACAAAGAACACAAAGATCACGAAGCTCGAAATCGGAATTACATTCGTAGAACAATACTTTGTGATCTTCGTGCCCTTTGTGGGATGGATTCAACCCTACACGGCTCTACCAGATACCATTCTGTTCGACAGATAGAGTACAATCACACTATGGCTAGCAAGCATGGGAGTACCGTCGTGTCTGGAGAATCGTCGCTCACTCCGCGACTTGCGCAGAAGGTCGATGAACTATGCGATCGCTTTGAATCGGCATGGAAGGAGCCGGAAGAAGTTGGGAAGACCGGCACGCTAGGTCTGCTTGATTATCTCCAAGAAGCCCCCCCCGAATGTCGCAACGTGGCGCTCGCTGAACTTGCAGAGATTGAGCTCAACTATCGTCGGAATTCCGATGGGCGTCTGCTTACTCCCAAAGAACTGGCCGATGCCTACCCTTTGCTCAGAGCGGAAATACTCGCAGCGCTGAGTCACGTCACGACGCGGGAAAACCAAGCCAGCCCTGCAAATCGTGAAACCGTTCAGTGGCAACAGGCTAGTTCGTCAAGTGCCATCCCAGCAAAGCAGCACCTCGACTCGCAAGGCTTACACATACGTTGCCCACATTGTCGCGAAGCGGTGGAGTTGCTCGCCGATACGCCGCTGGAAGAAGTGACCTGCGTGAGCTGCGGAAGCCACTTCAGTTTAGTCGAGAGCAACGAGATCGACGTAGCTGCGCCAGTTTTGCAATCGATTGGGCGCTTTGAACTGCTTAGTCGCGTGGGCATGGGCGGGTTTGGCACAGTTTGGAAAGCGCGCGACACAGACCTTGATCGCATCGTGGCACTGAAGATCCCACGACGCGGCAATCTTAGCTCTCAAGAGATCGACTACTTCTTCCGCGAAGCACGGGCTGCCGCGCAGCTTCACCATCCGAACATCGTACCTGTCTACGAGATTGGTCGCGAAAACGAAGTCGTGTTCATCGTCAGCGAGTTCATCCGCGGCATCACGGTCGCCTCTTGGTCGACCACTCCACCGCAACCCGCGCGAGATATCGCCGAGCTGGGCGCGCAGATTGCCGATGGGCTAGAGCATGCGCACTCCCACGGCGTGATTCATCGCGACCTGAAACCTTCGAACGTGATGGTCGATGAGCAGGGCGAACCGCGGCTCATGGACTTCGGTTTGGCCAAACGGCAGACGGGCGAAGTCACGATGACTGTCGACGGGCAAATTCTTGGCACCGCCGCTTACATGTCGCCCGAACAGGCCGGCGGCAAGTCGCATTGGACGGACTGCCGAACAGACATCTACGCCCTGGGAGTTATGCTCTTCCAACTGGCCACAGGCGAGCTGCCCTATCGCGGCGATTATCAGTGGCAACTCTTCCGCAAACAAACCGAAGACGTGCCTGAGCTTCGCAAGTTCAATCGCCACATTCCCAAAGACTTCTCCACGATCTGTCTCAAATGCCTGGAGCGCGACCCCAATCGGCGCTACTCTACCGCTAAAGAAGTAGCCAGCGAACTGCGCCGCTTCGCGTCCGGAGAGCCTGTTAAGGCGAGCCCCATTAGCCGGGCTGACCGTCTGTGGCGCTGGGCAGAACGCAAACCGGCACTCGCCAGCGCCGCAATGCTCACCCTGTTCATTGCTCTCGCCGGCCCCACGGCAGCCCTTGTGATGAAATCGCAAAACGAACAACTCAAGCAAAATTCGATAGCCCAAATCGAAACCATCGCCCAAGCACAAGAAGAGAAGCAACGCCTCGGCAAGAAGAACCAAGTACTCGAGGGGCGCCTCGACGAGCTCCTTGGCAAGGTACCCGGCATCGAGCATATCGCACCGAGCTGGCAAAAAAGGCTTGTGCAGCAAATCATTAAGGCCGGCGAAGATAACTGGCCTACCGCCAACGGCCCCGAAGAACAGGCCAAACTCCACTCTGCTCTCGGTTTCATGTATGCGGCACTCGACAAGAAAGCACCAGCTGAGGACCACTTGCGCCAAGCACAAACGGCACTCGAGGAACTACTCAAGCAGCGCGCGGGCGATCCCGTTCTGCAGTCCGCCCTGGCAGAGTGCCTCGCCGAGCTCGTGAATAACACCGCCAACAAGGACGAGTCACAAGCAGCCGCAGCAGCAGCGCTGGAGCTACGCCGCCAATTAGCAGATACTCCTGAGCCCAACAGTGCCGCAATCTTCGAGCGGCTCGTCGCGGAATTGCAAGAGATCGACGCCCAAGACAAACCGGGCCACGCACTTGAGCAAGTGAAGCTCATGCAATCGCTGACCGAGAGTATTCTTCAATCGTGGCCCAACGATCCCACCGCGTTTTACGAGGCGGCTTGTCGAATTACGCTGCGCAGGGCGGTGCTCAATCAGGAGATTGAAAGCACGGAAGAGGATTGATCGTGAACTATGTGCCAACGCCGGAGCAGCAAGCAGCCCATGCAATTCGCTGAAGAACCAACAAACACTTGCCGCAAAGTCGCACCTATTCTGGAAAGATGAAGTACAGAACTCACTTCGGATCTGGCCCCTCGTAGTGAGAGCACGCTGCGTGAGCTCGGCTTCCACAAGCATCTCAACGAGCTACTCGCCATCCTTCATGGCTGCGAAGCCGGATCTTGTGAGAGAATATCCACCTCGGAAAGACTCTTTGGTCAATAGCTCCTTTTCGCTCATGAGCTCCAGTGTTTCTTTGTCCCGTTCTAAATTGGGGCCGGAAAAGCATAGCATTTGCCCCGGCGTAATTAGATATTCTTGATAGGTGTCTAATACTCGCCGCTCAGCTACTGTTAACATCGCTTACCTCTACTTGTTGGATCGACTTCAGCGTTGGATCGACTTCAGCCGTTGGTGTTGATAGACATAAACCTCTTTTACGAGGATGCGTCCTGGGTCTCTCGTTCTTGGTTCTGCTCCTTCTTCTCGCGACGAAGGGTTCTCTTTTCTTCTGCTCTTTGCTTTTTTTCCATTTCTCTACGTCGCTTTTCCATTGTGTTTTGGTTCTTCGCCATAAGTTCCCTGTGAATTGTTGGATAGGCTTCTAGTGGATCTTTGCTTGTGCTGTGCCCCTCATTCTAACGCGATACGGCGTCGAGCGACACTCACCTCGTAAGTTGGTCGATGTGGCCGATCGACTCGATATCGTCCTTGTGTCGCCTGAGAGTAGCGCTGAGATTCTCTGTGGAGACCATCCATCTGGGGTACTTTCTGCAAGCTACACTCTTACTGTCGAACAAGACACTTGTACGTCTGGTGGTAGCGATGAGAACGATTCTTCTGACCTCGATAATCGTCTGCGGGACGATTTTTCTGACATTTCGCTTCGAAGAACAGCTGCAAACTGCCGCGGCAACGATTTTGCCGAGCAGTCGAGCGACGACGCAGGATTTCGATTGGCCACCCAAACTCAACGAAACCTACCCCGATTTTCAACTGATCGATCAAGAGGGCACACCGACACGTCTGTCCGAATTCAAAGGGAAGATCATCTTGCTTGAGCCCATTGGCATGCCCTGCAAAGCATGCCAAGCTTTTAGCGGTGGACATGAACGGGGTGGGTTCCGCGACATCCCGCCACAACCGGGGCTGCCCTCAATCGAGGAAGCAGCTCGGAAGTACGGAGGCTTTGATCTTTCCGACGATCGGATCGTCAAGATTCGCCTACTGCTCTATAGCCTAGCCATGCGTGCCCCAACGGCTGAAGATGCGCGAGCATGGGCTGAGCACTTTGGTTTGGAACGTGCTAAGAACGAAATCGTACTGGCCGGTTTACCCTCAATGATTGGCGACGCATCGTACCGAATGATTCCGGGCCTGCAATTGATCGACCAGGAAATGGTTTTGCGTGCCGATGGCACAGGGCGATCCCATCAGCAGCACGATCTCTATCGAGAATTGCTGCCAGGGGTACGGAAGATGCTGGAAGGCGAAGCTCCGTTTTAGAGCCGTCGGTAGCGGTGCCGAATGGTAGTCGAACTTCGGCGCAAGTCCAGCACTCACTGCACAACTGGCAAGCGTTCCGGAGCCGTCTACACTGGTGCTCTTGCTCGCTTGATCACTCCCGTTGCGGGCCGGAGGAAACGTAGCACAGTTCCGAGTTGGAGCAAAGCGCTCCGCTCGCCGGCGTACCCGTTTCCCCGGGCGCCGGCGGGTGGTGTTGTATTTCGGGCCCCTTTTCTAGCGCAGGTGGGCTACCCATTTGCTGCGTAGCAATTTGCCGTTCGTGACACATGACAATCTGTTCTCTGCTGCTTAGCACAGCACCGTTACTGTGCTCGACGTTTCACGTCGGCGTTCATTACGAAACGACCAGATACTCGCTCTGTACCAAGCCACGAGCGAGCGCTCGTGTCTTTAGATGCTGAAGGAGGATATCGTTGTCGAGCATTCCGAACAGCGAGATGCCCGACCCAATAAGAACAGGAGCAGTCGTCACAATAATGCTCTGAACCAGATGAGCCTTGAGAAGCCGGTGTGATTTAGGCCGCCGGGGAAACTATAGGGTCAGGGCTCGATGCCGCCTGCGCCAGTACGTCGAAGGCAACTGCCAGCCTATCAATAGGCGCGGGCAGGTGGGCTTATCGTGGCGCCTCCGTTTGCGATATTGTGAGAAACGATTGCGCGTCAAGAAGATCGTAGTTCCTTGAAGTTCTGGTAAAATGGAGGGATGATCGATCGTTGTCGCAAATTGACTGTAGTCTTGGTCGCCAGCAGTGCATTGCACTTGATCGCTTGCGGTGCGTTGCAGCCGGCAATTGCCGGCGATCTCGATTTCTTTGGGCGCTCGGGCAATGCGATTGAACTGGACTTCGGCAATCTTGCCGGTGTGCCGTCGGGCGCGAACTTCTCGGGGCTGTCTCTGTCGGGGTTCTCGGGGCATACCGTGCGGACGAGCTCGGAGCTTCAGCAGGGTAGTTTCGCGTCGGACGGTCGCCTGTGGGTGTTTCCAAATCCCACGCGCGACACACCGACCTTGGGTGATACCGATCCCGCAGCGCGCGGCTTTCAGGGCACGCTCAACGGTTCGCTATTAATTGACGGCCAACCGAAGAAGTTTTCCGCTACTGTGCGACCAGGTTACACGGGCGCTGGCACGGGTTCGGTGGGGCAAAGTCTTGAATCGCTCAATGATCCGGCGAACAATCGGCTGTTCGTGGCTGAGCAGCAACACCGGCTCAATTACTTTGGCTTCGTACCACAGGGTGGCGGGTCGTTGGTGGTCGATGGCGTGTTCGGTGCCAACACAGATGAGGCGGTGCGTACCTTTCAAGCAGCATTCGTGGCAGGGATTAATACCACACAAGCAAGTGTCGACGGTATCGTCGGTCCCAACACGGCTGGCTGGCTCAACGCTGCGAACGCACCGACTTGGGAAGAGCTGATCGATCCCGACCCGCAGGTGCCCGGCACTTTCAGCGTGGCTGGCGCGATTGGCGACTTCGACATTCTGCCGGGACGTGACCCAGGGACCAATGCTCGCACCGGCAACACGCCGCAGCCCGAACGGTTCGGTACGAGTTGGGCTCACGAGTTGTGGCGCAACGGTTCTGCAGCGGCTAAAACGGCGACTAGCATCACGCAACTGATGAACGCCATGTCGACGTTTGACGGATATGGTTCATCAGCGGCGCATTCCACGCATCGAGTCGGCATGGACATCGACATGCACACGAATAGTTCTACGCACAATTTCGGCGATGGATCGACCTCCCGCGCAGAGATAGAAGTCATCAGCACGGCGGTCGCTTACATCGACGCGGGCGCTAGTGCCGGTTCGGATAGTGGGCGAATTATTCGCATCATCACTTCCAATGAAGACATCTACGATGGCATCCGCGCGGCTCGCCCTGGGACAGCGTTGTACTTGGACCCTAGCTCGGTGCATACACACCACCTTCATTTGGACGTTGGTTCGCCAACGCGGGAAGCCGGAGTTGCAGACACCCCAGGAGATTTCGATTTCGACGACGCAGTCAACGGCTTCGATTTTCTTACTTGGCAACACGGCGTTACCGCCAGCTCGTTGAGCAGCACGGAGCTCGCCGCTTGGCAATCGAACTTCGGGGCGAGTCCAGCACTCACTGCGCAACTGGCAAGCGTGCCGGAGCCGTCGACACTGGTGCTTTTGCTCTGCTGGATCATACCCGTCGCGCGTCGGAGGAAGCAGCGCAGTTCCGGTTTTGTGCGAAACGCTCCGCTCGCCGGCGTAACCGTTTCCCCGGGTGCCTGCGGGTGGAGTTGTACTTGGGGACTTTTCTAGCAGCAGGTGGGTCACTCATGGGCTAGTTAGCGAGTAATCGTTTTAGTCGCGGTAGGCCAAGCTCACGTAGAATAGCTACACATTCTACCAGCCTCCCAAGGCCGTCCAAGGGAAATAGCTTACGTAGAGTGCTAATCGAGTAAGACAACTTATTACTACGGTTATTAAAAGAAAACAAGTTATGTGGTTTAGAAAACCCAAGACAGAGTCTTCTGATGCACCCGTCCCTGATGCAGCAGCCCACGCTGAGGCGAAGCAGAATCCAAACGGCTACGTCTACGCAATGGACGGAATCGAAGACTCGAATGGAGCCGTTCCCCCCGAACGAATCCGTGGTTGCTGGAAGGTGGGTGAGCGAGGCAAAATCACGGGAGGCTTTATTCCGAATCCAAATCACCAACCGCTGGGAAGTGCATAACCAACTCCTGCGGTTGCCTCATGCTCAATGCATTTATGTCAGATACTAACTCACACATGAGGCATCGACCTTGGTGCGAAATGTGGGTCACTCGGATCGCACTGAGATACGCTAAAATGCGAGTCCAACGATGAAGCCGACATGAGTTAGGCAGGATGGACGGTCCCAGCTACCTGCGCGGTGGCGCTCGAAGGCACCCAACCGAAGCTAACTGAAGACCGAGGCAAATCGCAGTCCGGTGAATCCTTTGTCGATGTCTAGCGTCACGAAGGCTGCGTCAACTGGCTCAGTGGCTTTCGTGGAATGGCCGTCTCTTGCACTAGCGAAGTCGTCGCTGCCTAAATCGCGGGTCTGTTCTGGCAATGCATGCCAGGCGCTCTGAATTCGCTGTTCGCTGAGCTCTGTCACAGCGATTGCCTCCAACGGCTTTTGTCGAGGTGCGGTCGATCCCACTCCAACGCTCGCAACACTGGAACCTAGAATCGTATTGGCTTGGAACTTTGCTCTCGGTTCTACTGCGTCGTCAGTTCCAACAATTGGCGAGGTGAGGCGATAGACTACGGGTGCGGTCTTGCCATACTGAGTTTGCCAGACCGCCAGATCATCGCCGTCAACATGCAGGTCCTTGTCGACATCACCATCGGACCTCCTGGCATCAACGGTGCCGAAGCCTCGCTGCCAGGCTAGCAAATCAGTGCCATTGATTGGGTTGTTGGCATTCCGCTTGAGATTCAAATCTCCGCCCAGCTTGTACTGGCCTACATCGCCGTACTCGCCGTGGCTCAATACTTTCACATAGTACGTGCCGGCGTCGATGTTCTTAGTGATACTTGCATCCAAAGCGTCGGCCGGATCGCTGCTGGCGAGTAGCCGCGGAGTGCTCGTGAAGTCGGACGCATCGATACTGCGCGAGGGGAATGTTCGCGAAGATACCTGCGGCGCCGTGCCCCATAGTTCGATCCTAGCGTCGAGATTCGCACCGTGCGTTACCACATCCAAGTCGATCGTGATCTGGCCACCATCGGTGTCAAAGCGGAAGACATCGACGTCGCTCGTTTGCTCAACGATGCCTGATACCGTGGTTGTACCCCAAGGGATTTCCGTCGCGTCGCTAAGGGAATCACCGTGGTCGTCGGCCCGGTAGCCGAAGCCATTCTTCGTACCGGCGATGATCGCCATGTCATCTTGGTACGTAATCTGGGCCGCGGGGCCGGTTTTACCGTAGTACCACACACTGCGATCAGAAAAGAAGGTCGACCCCATGATGGGGCCCTTCTGCGAATTGCCCTTGCGATATTCCTCCTTCACGGTGATGCCATTCCTGGTTCTGTAGTAACTCTGGTGAGCCAGTCCAAAGGAGTGCCCGGCTTCGTGCGATGCCGCGTCGGCTATCCACTGCGCAAGGCGAGGTTCCTCATCAGGCGTATCCGCCCCATCGTTTAGCGTTCCGGAAAAGACAAACGCCACGTTGGAAACGTCGTTTGTGAACGCGTTGCGAGAGGCCAAACCGCCGGCAGGTTTGTCGTACCAGTCTTCCCAGTGACCGCCGATCGCGATCCGCAACGCTTCGCCATTTTTGAACGAGCCCGGGTCGACGGTCGTGACATTGATGTTGAAGGGCACGAAGTCCTCGGCCACGCGAGCCCATATATTTTGCATCATTAGGTTCTCAGCCGCGGAGTACCCGCTGAGGTCGTTGTCGATATCGAACTTGGGCGTCTCGATATCGTTGCGCAAGCCCCACATTTCCTCGCTGTGGCCATTGAAGTCCAAGTAGATCGTAGCCGAGGCGCCAGGGTTGCTACTTAGTCTCGGAATGACTCCAGCCCAGTCGACGGTGTCCGGCGGAGAGGTATCTTGAGGGATAATGATACCCCCAAACCTTCCGTCCATCGCCAGTACCTCTTGGCTCATATTGAGAGAGAAGCGTTGAGGCAAAGCTGAAGCGATTTGCACAGGCTGGTCCGTTTGGCGGACATCGACCTCGGGCAGGGCAGCGATGCTTTCGCCATGCATCAGTTGACGGGCTTCTAACGTTTGGTAGACGAGCCGACGCTGCTTGCTTGGGACTTTCGTAGCCATGGTCAATTCTCTCAAGGTAAGAGGTTGCGTTAGTTCTTATTGCCGACGGACGCCAGCTGCTAACCCCTTAAGCGAAGCGCTTTGCAGAGTGTTACATGGTTTTCATTTCGATGGCTAATTCAAGGAGATTTGGCGGCTAGGAGCGAATGACTCAGCGAGGGCAGGAAGACAATTCCACGAAGATCCAGGGAGGCTTAAGTCCGCAACGAAGTCGGTACCGTTTTTCACCAGCGGTTTGTTGGACTACGTTGCTACGAGCGATGCTGAGTGAGAAGCTGGACGGGCAGAGGTCAAATCACTCCTCAAGCGGTCGGGTATCAACCGCGTCGAGGTACGAAGCCAGTCAACGCAGTCGCTCGTTGCGGCAATGCATTAGATCAGGGACGATTCGAGGCCTCGGTAATTCCCACCGATGTCAGCTAACAACGTTGGGGGCAACGTCTCCTATTGCAACTAGCTGCCGCTAAGAAGAGCAGTAGAATACTCGCGGGCTCAGGCACTTGGAGAGCGCTGATCAGTGGTCCCGTACCATAGTTGTTTCGCCAAACTAGATAGTCCGCTGCGTCAACGGTGCCATCGGCGTTTCCGTCCGCGGGTAAGTTTGCACCGGTTAAACTATTGCTGAGTTGCCACACGAAGAAGTCCGCCCCATCGACATCGCCATCAAGATCGTAATCGCCTGCTGCATACAAGTCTGTAAGAATGGATTCGTGCATCATGGACGATAGTAGCTCGACATTGGCGAATGACGTTTGATCTGTTGCGAATGTGAATACGAGGTCGTGCTCTTTGTCTATCCAACTGTGGAATCCTTTCGCGCCGCCTGCCAAAACATCTACCGCTGGTCCTGCTTGGTCCAATTGGTCAAGCCAGACACCAATACCGTATCGATTGTTTCCTGCCGGAGAGTAATTTACCGGCTGGAGTTCGCTTGTTTGCCGAGTGAGCATCTCGGCAACGGATGACTCAGATAGCAACCGAGTCCCGGTTGCTCGATCAACGCCATCATTCATCACCATGTCCATAAATCGGCTGAAATCGGACGCCGTTGACTCCAGACCGCCGGCAATGCGCGGATTACTGGCACTCGCAATAACGAAACGTGTATTCTCCATTTCGAGAGGCCCCGTGATACGTTCGGCCAACAAGTCAACAAAGCTTTGCCCTGTAGCCACTTCGGCAGCGGCACCTGCGGCCTGCATCGACAATCCACCGTATGAGAATTGGCTTCCAGGTGGGCCGTTTACCAGGGGTTTCTGGCTAATCTGCTCGGCCGCTTGCTGCAATGTGATGGAATCGTTTTCGAGTATGCCAGTGAAATCGAGTGCTCCGAGACCTGAGGAATGACTGAAAGCTTGCCGAATGGTTATGTCTCGGTAGCTTGGCTGGTCGAAGGATGGCAAGAAGTCACTCAGTCGGCTGTCTAGCGAAAAATTCCCCTCGCCACTTTGAGCAATGGACATCATTACGGCGCCAGTCACGTTCTTCGTGCTGCTGTTCGCCTCAGCGACGCGATCAAGAGACCAGTCACCGAAGGCGTGGTGATAAAGTACCTCTCCTTCTCGCATCAACTGAATTTCGAAGCCGGGCACTGCTTCTTCAACATGCTGACCGAGAAGGGCGCCATTGGCCAAGGCGGTTAACTCGTCAAAGTCCTGCCCCGCGGCGAACGTCGCAGAAGACGCCCAAAGAAAAATTATCGCTAACCATTGAGTACTATTGCTCATCTTCTTGATGACCTCGATTGTCAAAATTCCAAAGTCTCCGCATCTCCTCTCCACTTAGAACCCCATCGTAGCAATTTAGTTTCTGTCTTTCCAACTGGAAAGCAAAGAGCAAGTCTGGATGGTACAATCATTCTTGTTGATTGCTGCGTGACGTACCACCACCGGCTGCGCCCTATAATGGCATAACATAGAATTGAGGTGGAAGCTGCCGAGAAGCAGCGGCCAAGTCAGCGACTCCTGAGCCCAACAGCAGGGCAGCCTTAGGGCAACTCGTTGCCGAACTATGAACAGTTGACGACAACACACAGCCAATGCACTAGAGCCTGTTCAGCTTACGCCGTCGCTGAGCGAGAGTATTCTCAAGTCGTTGCCCAATGACGCAGCTTGTTGGATTGCACTGCACCTACGGTGTTGAATGAGGAAACGCGCCGCTGAAGACTCCAGAATGAATGTTTGATGCTGAGAATATCCGAGAATCCCGTAGATCTGTAGACTTATACCTCTAAGAAATAGCCAACGTGATTGACACTTTTATTCTCGTTATTCCACTCATGCTTAGTCCGGGGCCTGCCGGCTTGGCCTCGTTTCTGTTGGCCACGCGGTATCGTGTTTCCCAGCTCGTACCGTTTCAACTAGGGATCGTGCTCGTCTACGCCGTGGTGGCAATTGCGATAGGTCTTCTCACGGAACAAATCAGCGGCTTGTCTCCTTTGGCAATCAGAGTGCTACAGTTCGTTGGCGGGCTGTTCATCATCTACCTAGGGGTCCAATTGGCGAGGAGAACGCAACACGTTACCAAGCAGTACTCTCCTACTTTGCTCAATGGCGTCATGCTGCAATGTTTGAACCCCAAATTCCCGGGGGTTGTGCTGGCAGTGTTCGCCAATCGCAACTCACAATCAACGCTAGAGACAGCTGCTATTATTTCGCTTGTCGGCGCGATCGGCTTGTTGATCTATTCAGCAGCCGGGGCGTTGCTTCGATTTCGTCAAGCGACTGAGAAGCGACTTCGTGCAGTCGATGTCTTATCGGGCGCATTGCTCTGCGCCGTTGGCTGCTGGTTCGTCCTGCGGGCGTTGCTCGATGGCTAACCATTACCGGCACCACAATCAAATGGCACCCTACCCAACGCCTTCCGCCTATGGCACCCACTCGGTCAACTCCCCGTCGGCAATGCTCGCTAGTCGCTTCAGCGTAGGCAAGTCGGTACTATCACTAAAGAAGTGAACGCTGCCGTCGGCTAGCGCGAACGAAGCGCCGCCCGGGTGGTGGCTACCAAAGGGAAGATCGTTGTTGAGCACTAACCGTTGTTCCGCAGGCACGCTGAAGTCGCGGATGTAGAAAGCTCGACCGTGCTCGATCGTGTTGATTGGCCACACCATATTCTTGACCGCTCCCGTAGTAATACGTGTGGGTGTGAGCGACGCACCCGCGGCGTGCCATTCGCAGCCGAAAGCCCAATCTTCGGCGGTGTTGAAGAATGTGCGCTCTCCAACTACTAGCGTATTCGAACTGCCGTCAGTGATATCGCCCATGTTCACGCGGCTCGCGATAAACAATGTGCCGTCGGTGAAGACGTGCCCGTTGACGCGTTCGTCGAGCGTCCACTCCACGCGACTTTCTCCAGAGCCGGCCACGCCCACATAGTTCGCGCTTTCTAGATTAGTGGTCTTGTCGGTCGGTGGTGCGGCACTGGGGCAAACGAACACCTCTGGGATCAGATTTCCACCGGAATACCGCGCACCACCGTTGGGTTGCGGTTCGATTGTCTCGTAAAGCGAGGTGAGCTCCAACATCGGCAGCACCAGCACATGCCAGCCGATACTGAATCGGCCTTCGCGATCGTGCTGGCGCGCACCTTCTGGAAAATGGCCTGACTGCGCATGATAGCCGAGCAGCGCCAAACCGTGTTGCTTCAAGTTGTTCTGACAAGCCGAGCGACGCGACGCTTCCCGCGCCGCTTGGACTGCGGGCAGCAAGAGGCCCAAGAGCACGCTCATGATCGCGACTACGACAAGCAGCTCGACTAGGGTGAAGGCAGCATCTCGTGTGGACGATTTACCAACCATCCGCGAGCTGCCTTTCTCGGCGATGCACCGAACATGCGCTCAAACCAACTAGAGCGAGTAGCATCGTATTTGGCTCAGGGACTGTTTGCGCATTCAGCACGCTAGTAATTGCCGAAGTTGCTGCTGCGACGGCTCCGCCCGATAGTTCGACAGCGGCGAGGAACAATGGGATGTCGGCAAACGTGAGCTCCGTATCGAAATCCATGTCGGCCATTTTGTCGTCGGCACCACCGCCACCCAGAATGAACATATCGTAGTAGGTGTCGGCATCGCGGATGGCCCAGGCAAACATTGTGGCATCGTCTGTGTCGACATCGCCATCGCCATTCATGTCGCCGAGTTCTTGTGATAAGTGAAGACTGATCGTAGTATAGGAGCCAGAACCCCCTGGAAGAAACGTCACGATCAGCGAACCCTCGGGCGTTGCCAGCCCGGTAATGTCGTCGAACCGGCTATTGCCCCCAAGATTGTCTGCCTGCAGAATTTGCACAGGATTGCTAAATGGAATCGTGCTACCCGCCACGAGATCAAGATTCAATGTACCGCCTAGCGTCACCGTGCCACCGACGACCAGTTGATCGGCAACGACAGCCGACCCGCTGGCATCGATTTCGATAAACAGTTCTGCATTCGGTCCCAAAGTTAAATCGTTGTCGACATTGAACGTTCCCAGACCATTCCCTGGCAGAAGTTTCGCCGTCGTCGAGGCAGTTCCCACGGCGAGACTGCCATCAACGGTGCCCGCTCCGCTAATCGTACCCGCGTCGATCTGCACGAGATCCGCACTGAGCACGCCATCGAGCGTCGTGCTACCACCGGTTTGCAGGTATTTGTGACTGGCACTGAGACTTGCACCGAAATCGATCAACACTCCGCCTTGGTTTTTAACGGTCGAAGCTTTGAGGTGGGAAATGCTCCCCGCGATGCTCAGTGAAGCCGTGGGGTCGAGCGATACCGTTCCAGCAACGTCCAGCATGCCCGCACCTGTGAGGGACTGGATGGAAAGGTGACGACCGCCGGTCAATTGCAAACCCAGGATGGGAGCGAGCTGAGAGCCAACAATCGTCGTGGTACCAGCACCGTCGATCACAGCAAAGTCGTCGTCCGGCACCTCACCGAATTGCCAGTTCCCCGGAGCATTCCACAGTTTGACGCCTCCCCCGCCAGTCCAATTCACGATTTTACCGGCTCTTATTTGCAACTGTGTGCTCTCGACAATCGCGTCCAGTTTCAACCCACTACTAAGCGATGGCAAGAGAATGTCATCGAATGCACCGGATTTGGAACCATAGGTCATCACCGTAAACTGGTCCCCCGCACTGGGCGTGAAACCCGGGCTGAGCAACACGCGCACATCGCCATCGAGGCTGGCGCTGCCGTTAATTGTAAACCGGTCATAGTCCAACGAGCCTGCCCCCCCCAGCTCAACTTCCAAGCGGCCCTGGTCGCCCTGCGCGTAGTCTCCATGAAGCAGGAATGTCCCTTCGCCATCATCCCCGGGAGCGATGGTTGCGCTGCTGTTGTCGATGTTGCCGAAGACTTCGCCGGTGCCAGAGATGGTTCCCTTTTTGCCAAGCAGCGTACCACTGTTGAGATTGAGCACTTGGTGAATTCGCAAATCGCCGCCGCCAAGTTTCGTGAGCGTCGGCCCGTTGAGAGATGTCGATGTCACGTCGACTTCCAACAAACTCGATTCGTTGATGTTCACTTGGGTGTCAGCCGCGAGGACCAATGGCGCCTCGATCACATGGTTGCCATCCAATACCCGGAGAAACGCGTCGCCACTAAACGGCCCGCCCAGCGTGAGATGCTCCGAAGTAGAAGTAGAATTGTCGAGCGTAAACGTATTGGAATTATTAAAAGTTAGCGAGCCGACCGTGGCATTGGACGCCAAGGAAACCGTGCGTGGCCCGGTAATCACACCACCCAATACGGCAGCGTCGACCGCATCGTTGGGCACGCCGAAGGGGGTCCAATTGAAGGGATTATTCCAGACGCCGTTGTTGTCGGTATTCCAGGTGAATGTCACCGCTGGTGCGAGCGAGCTGCTCAGCAACAGCGCAAACGGAATGATTAACGCTCGCAACGAGAGCTGCAGCAACGGGAGCTTCGGGCAGGTGTTCATGATTGCTCACTACTCGTCACACAGGGTGGCCGTCCATCGTGATGTACTTCTGCGGGGCGTCGCTGCCCGTCGCAATGCGGCACCCGTCACTGGGTATGGTGCCTCCTACTGGTGTAATCAAGAAACCGACTCGAAAGGTGACAGGTCAGTCTAACATTTCTTGGATCTTTTCTCACATAGTTTCTCTTTATCCCGCAGGCTGACAATTTTGTCCAATTTCCATGTTGATTCCGACAGCCGTGTCACCCGCGGATGAAACCAGTATAAGCTCTTTGACAGAACGTATTGCTTGGTTGGCGAGCCTCCGGTCGAAGCGACACTAAAGTTCGACCATGCAGTCTTCCTGGCCAGAAGACACGTTTTCTTTCCCACCCGCGATACTTCACAGTATAATCAGTGATTCCAGTGATACGGTTTTCTCTCCCAGGTTCGCGAAATGGTTAACCAACACCAAATTCGTGTTCGCCTCGCGGCGTTCGCATTCTGCCTAGCGCTGGGACTGTCCTCATTGACGGCAAATGCCGAGGACATCGCCAACTTCTGGATCTCCAACCAAGACAACGGTCCCGAGGCGCCGGTCATCCAAGTGCTTGCTGGCAGCAATGCGGAGCTTGAAATCTGGGCTCGTCCTGCCGCAGAAATGACACTCTCGGCATTTTCTCTGAACCTTGTCGCGACTGACTCCGCCGCGCTCGATTTTCAAAGCATCGATGTGCACAACCCGA
This sequence comes from Adhaeretor mobilis, assembly GCF_007741515.1. GTDB lineage: Bacteria > Planctomycetota > Planctomycetia > Pirellulales > Lacipirellulaceae > Adhaeretor > Adhaeretor mobilis. Next base: position 336,480 of record NZ_CP036263.1, on the reverse strand, counting down.
CGGCAAGCCTCATCCCACAATCGCTACGGCATCAACTCGTGTTCGACACGAGTCAAGGTTTGTCGATCGGGCCCACGGCCGATTACCTCGCCGGTTTCTCCGGACTCTCGTTGCTGGACGGTGCGGGCCTATTGCCCGACGGCTCGGGCTTGGGCCCCAGTTGCTCAGTACACGACATGCACTGCTCGAACGATTCAGGCGCAGACTCGTGGCGCATTGCAACGGTCGATTATCTAGCCGGTGCCGTGGGAACAACGACGGATCTCTATCTCGAAATCAGTTCGCAAGGCCTCTGGCACGCCGGCGGCACGCCCACCGATTCGAGCGCCGTATTCGGACTGCCGAACGACACAATCCACCGTTGGAGTACCACCGGCGGTACCGACAATCGCGACATCTTCGAGCTCACTGCGCCCAATTATGTTCCCGTGGGAGCGGTCGATGCCGTGATCCAAGTCGTGTCGCGACTCGACGCCGACTTCAACGAAGACGCTCTCGTCGACGGCATCGACCTACTCAGTTGGCAAGGCGGCTTCGGTAGCGGAATTACCCTCGCCGAGGGCGACGCAAACGGCGACCTATTTGTAGACGCCGCCGATCTAATGATCTGGCACCTACAGTACGGCACGCCCGGAGCAGCGACCGCGGTAAGCGCCTCGGTACCTGAGCCGGCAACCCTCGTTCTCCTAGTGATGACGGCGTTTGCCATTGGTCGCTCAAGAGCGACTTTCTGAATTGACGCGTCTCAATCTAGCCATTGCAACAGCGTTGCGCCGACAGTAGTTCGCCAACTGCGGTTCGAATCGGGAGTCAGCGCATTGAAGATTTTAGTAGCACTTGCTGATCGTGCCACTTTCACAGCGATGGCGTTCATCGTGTCGATTGGTCTGGATCTCGTTGCTACTCTAGTTGCTAACGACTGCACCCGGAACGAAGAAGGGTTCTAGTAACCTGAGCCGGGCAGAACGCACTGCGGTTTCTTAGCGACCTGCTTTCCTTGCAAGCCCTTGCGACTGAAGTAGGCGGCGGCCACTAATCCGACGAATAGAAAGGCGGAAGGCTCGGGGACCGCTACCACATCCCAGCCAATATCACGTGCAAATGCGATGTCCATTAACGTTAATTCTTTGCGTGTGCCGGTAATCAATAAGGGTGACATTAACGCCTCTTGCATGATCATATCGTCGGATAGCCGAGGGCTAATGGTGTTTGAGGCAATGTGTCCGCCGCCACTATCAACTAAGTCGATCCCCGATCCTCCATTTTCGGCTATCGCTTCGGTTCCTAGCCATTCCGTTCCATTTCGTTCTTCTTCCCAAGACTCGGAGGTGCCGATCCCCAGGGCATGAAGGATCTCGTGTAGTGCGACCGAATATAAATCGTTTTTTCCGGGCTCAACGGCGCTCGTGTGATCAAAGTGCCAGAAGTCCGCAAGCTCCGCCGCTGAGTCTGTAACCGTATCGTTGTCCGTATCAATATCAAACCAAAGATTGCCGAGGGCGGATCCGTGGTCCAAACTTATATTTGCGGTTGTAGCGTTTAGAGTCAGTCCACCGGATATATTGGAAATGGTAGGCCCTCCACCGCGACCGAAAGTGGCGTTCGATTTTGATTCGGCGTCCGCTACGGCATCCACCCATTCCGATTCATACCCACCTCCAGAAAAACCAACCGAAACTCCACCTGGCCCACCTTGCCCGAGTGTGTTCCCAGCCAGTTCTTGCATGCCAACAAAAATCCTCACTTCGTTGGCACCAATCAGTGGTGTGAAAGCTTCGGATGCCCCACTCGACGGATTGGTATACGACCAGTTCCAATTGAGTGTAAGACTCGTGCTTCCGCTGGTGCCAACAACCTGATTACTCGCAATGGGTGAGAGTGTCGTGCTGATCAAGGCATTAATGTCAGCAGCTGCAGCATCGACCGCAGCTTTCGCAGTTGCCGTCGAGCCAAAGAAATTGTCCGTCGCTAAATCATGCGAATAATCGAGAATGATCACAGCTCGACACGACTGGCTTAACACCAGGAGCAATGTGATAGCGGTTGTGGCACGAGCAATAGTCATGGATGCAATATAAAAAAGAGATTTAGAGTTCGAAAGCAAAACCTTAGCCAAGAGTGCATTTTAGACTCGCCGATTGGAGCCCGCAACACTTTGATACATGCCCCTCCTTCGCCGTCCCATAGTTCAAGATTAAAGCTCTAAAGCACTAGAGGATTGGCAGGTAGCTCGCTGCAAGGCAAGCTTGAATTACTGGCTACTTAATGACTGAGCCACATGCGATTATGGGGCCTAACACGGTTTCGCCTGCCCCAATCACCTCAAAGTGTATTGGCGACCAGCCAACTTTACTCGCCGGCGGCACTTTGCTTCGACAGATCGCGAATCCAGAGGTCTTTGAATCGCATGCGACCCTCGCCGCCGGAGTGGAGCTGTAGCGCGATGACGCCTTCCTCGGCGGCGGGCGACGGGTAGGTAAAGTCGATCATCTTGATGCCGTTGAGGTAGGTGATGTAACGATTCCCTTCGACCATGATCAGCATTTCGTTCCAATCGTTCGGTCGAATCACCGTTTCGAGTTCCGGTGCCGGCCACACGAGCCAGCCTTTGTCATCGCCGTAGATGCCGCCCGTGTGGTGTCCAATGTTGCGATCGATCTCGATTTGGCGTCCTTTGGTGACGGTCGCGGTGCCCGGCTTGAATGCGGTATGCAAGTACACGCCGCTATTGCCACCCGCTTCGCATTTGAATCTGAGGGACATATGAAAATCGCGGTATGTTTTCTCAGTGGCTAGGTAGCCATATTCCTTCGTGATGCCAGCACCATAGATCGTGCCCTCTTCGACAACCCATTTCTCATTGCCTATTTCTGTCCACCCCTTAAGGTCTTTGCCGTTGAACAGACTTTCCCAACCAGGAGTCTTCGGTTGTTGGGCAAAGGTTGGTGAGGCGAACAGTGCCACGAGAGACATGCAAAGTAAGGTACGCATCAGTTGGTTCCATTATTATGTGACAGTGAGACTACGTGGAGTTGAGAATAGGTAGAGTGTAATCGAAGGTTGAGTCTCAGCCAAACACTGCGCGCCAAATTAATCGCACAACCACCACATAGGCGTTGTCCCAGACGTCGGTGCGAAGGAATTGCACTTCAAGGCCTTTGGTGCCCAGGAAGGGGCGCAGTAACCAAGCGAGTTGAATCGCAACGAACGCATAGGCCGTTCCCCAAGCGAGCAGCATCTGGCGATGCCGCGGGTTGCGAGCTATGAGTGGCCGGTAATGCACACGCAAGAGCATCTGACCTGCTAGGCTAGCGACCGCGAACATCAGACCGTTTAAGGCGAGTGCCTGCGAATAGTTGGACGTCGATGCGTAACAAAGCATGGTCAGCGGTGCGAGTGCCGCAAGCGTGATCGCGAGACCAGCTTGCGCGGCAAACAACGCGCGTACCGTGGCAGTGAAGTCTTGCCTGAGACCGAGCAAAGTGCTGAGCACGAAAAAAGTGGGCAGCGTAATAAAGAACGACCCAGTCAGTAGGAGCGGCACTTTCGTTGCGGAGAATAGCATCTGCCATTCCCAACTCGGCAAGCCCGCCAAGCCACGAAAACTGCCCATGACCGCGCCGTAGAGAAAGGCGAACGTCACGATGCAAGAGAGCAAGCGAATGAGAGAGTGCGCGCTTCGTCCACGAGCTCCATTGCCATCAGAGCGGGCCGTCCAATCGGCGCGGCGTAGCACATCGTCTGCCGTTTGCAGGGTGAACACTTTGTTACCCTCCAGTGAACAGTTGCTGCAGAGCGCCAACTACCGCAGCGAAGAAGTTTGAATCGCGTTCACGAAAGAATGTGAACGGCATGTTGGGACTGCCGACGAAGGGTCGTAGCACCCAGCCCATTTGCGCACCTACAAGCGAGAACAGGATGATCCAGCAACGAAATACCACTTTCGTCGAACCACCAAGCACTTGTCCCTGGGGCATATCAAGTGCACTCGTCTGAAGGGTTCCCTTCGTTGATTCGGATGACGTTGTCTCGCTCTTCGATTTTTCTTGGCTAGTCAGCGGGGTGAGTTCAATCGGAGACTTCATCTGAATCGAGGGTTTCGCCACTGCTTTGGGGTGTTCACGATGCTCGCTCTTGGTCATTCGATGGAGAGTTTGCAACAAAAACAACATGCCCAAAACGCCAGCCACGGTGAAAGCAGCTACGTTGAGTAGCAGGATGAACGGGTAGCTCTTGGTCGTTAACGAAAAGAAAACGACGATTGCGCCCAACGAGGCCAGCACGGCAATATTCACACTCATCGCGGCCACCAAGAGGCGTGTCATGCCGAGGAGTGTTAATCGCGAGCCTACCAACGCATTGAACACATACAGCGAAGGAAGCGTGACCAGCAGGGTCAGTAAGAACAAGGCGGGCGTTTTGATCATCGAAGCCAAGACTTGCTTGACCGGCCCGTAGGGATCGACCAGTTCGACAGGCATTTCCTTGAGTAAAGAAAACGAACCCATACAAAGCCCGTAAAAAGCAGCCAGCAGCATGGCAATGACGAGCAGCCCGCCGGCAGAGACATCGAGTTTGTTGTCCTCGAGAGCCTCAGCCTGAGTGGCATCACCGCGCAGCAAGCGGTCGAGTTCCGCCAGTCGTTGGCGAAAGAAAGGAGCGAGGCGTTTCATGCGGTGCGCTTTTTGCCCTGGATAAGGGCGTTAGAAAAGAAAAATGGGGCGGATTCCATGCTCCCAGCTCAGTCCACCCATCGATACGTCGGAAAGCTGTCAGTTGTTCATGGGGAATTGAGATCTTTTTTGAAGCGTATTCACTGACGCCGCCAAACCGGTTTGCCACGCCCTGCGAGCTGTTCACTTTGGTGCAAGCGCCGTAGCGTTATCACAACCCGAAGCGTTGGCGATGGATAGGCTGAGTTTCGGAGTTTCCCTCGCTTACACTTCGAGTTGCGGTCGCTATGCTTACGAGAAACTCGCACTCGCGGTGAAGCAGCCCGCGACAACTCGCGCATGCAAAACGGCCGCTGGAAACCCAGCGGCCGTGCTTAACAGCGTGCCAATCGGGCAAGTGCTTACCAGCCGAATCCACCGACGCTGACCGAAACCCCTGGGCGGTAGTAGCTGGAACCGTAATACGCGGGGCGATAGTAGGACCGTCGATAGACCGGTCCGTAAGCAGCGCGACGAGCGACCGGGTAGGGTGGCAAAACGGCGCGAGCAGCAATGCGTCGCACGGGTGCCACACGACGCACAAAGACTCTGGCATCGGCTTCCGTGGCGCTAGCGGCGGTCAGACCTAAAACGACGACGCTCAGGATGCAAATACGTTTGATCATTTTAAAACTCCCTGGAATGCTAAGGCGGGGCAAGTAGCGGGAGTCGCCACTTGCCCTACTATTTTCGTAACGGGCGGTCGACAAAGCAATGCTCTGGGGAAGATCTAGCGCGGATTGGCACGAATGACAACACGCAGGCTGCTAATGATGTCGATATGAACATGCCACCAGCGCCCAAAAAGAGAGTTCCAAATAGAAACACCCGCCAATCCCAAGTGGGAAAGGCGGGCGTTTCTTCAGGGCATTGAGTTGCTATGTTTCGCTTAGAAGCCGACGCTGACCGACACGCCTGGCGAGTAGACGCCTACTCCACCGCCGACACTATATCCACCACTGTAGATGGGTGCGTGATAAACAGGAGTCGGGTAGTAAGCAGGTCGAACCACGGGAGCAACCACTGGGCGTACCACTGGTCGAACCACCGGAGCAACCACTGCGCGACGGGCAACTGGGGCAACAGCGGCAACACGACGTACTGGAGCAACACGACGTACTGGGGCGATGGCAACAGCCCGTCGAACAGGGGCAACACGCCGAACGAACGGACGGGCCTCTGCATCAGTAGCTGCTGTGAATGTCATACCAGTTGCAATAACGGCCAAAGTAAGGATTCGTGTCATCATGGCTTTCTCCCGAAAAAATGTTGTCTCTTGAAACACGGTAGTTTCAGTGAAACGATAGGTTGTTGACTTGTGTCGCTCAAGCATTGAGCGATCTGGTAAGAGATAATGCATGTAGCGTGCCAGAAACACAACATTTCTCGTAAGTCCTTATTTTATAACGTCTTACTGCAATCGCAGCGTCATAGCATAGTTTTGGAATCCCCCATGTGTCCACATTTCGATACCACCATTGTGGCCTATTTGACTTTTGTGCGCCGTCGATAGAACTCCAATGCTAGGTTGCATGCGTCTTGAGGCACATGATCAGAGTTGCGCAGAACTCGAGGCTGAACAGCGGTTGGTGAGACAGGAAGCCCTTCTGCCATAAAATGACGCTAGGGCGATGAGAGCCGCTCTGCGATTTTCTTCAGGCTCTATCGGTAACTGGCAAGCTGTGCTGCTCACTTACCAAGGGACACTCCATCGCCGTCAGGCCAGCCTGCTGCAATGCGGCAAGAAGGAATCCATCATGTAGAATGAAGGCTGCTCCGCAGAGGTGATCGGAGCGGCATGGCATCCGCAATTTCGGGCGGGCAGTGCAACGGGCAGAGACAGTAAACGGAACAGACACCTCAGCAGGTGATTCTGCGCAAAATCATAGAGGCGGACGATGAAACTCCCGATGGCAGCTGCTTTGTGTCTTGTCGCAGTGCTTGCTGCGCTCTTGGCCACCCACGACGTATCTGGCCAAACTGTCACAATCCAATCGACGGTCGTTGGCGAAACACCCAGTATCATTGGGCTGAATAGCGGCAACTACCTTCCGGGGGCCAATACCAGCACGTTCTGGCGGTGGACCGGCGTCAACGGCGCACGCATCTTCACTTCCGCCCCCAACATCGAACAGGTCGACGACATCCCCGGCCACGGTGATGGTGTGAGCAGCGAGTCCAGCTTCCTCGCGCGACGCACTGCGGTGCGGGCCAACCCGACCAATCCTTCGTTGATCAACTTCTCGGCATTTGAAAATGGTTATCAACACAACGAATCGGATTTCATTAACTATGACTTTGCCTACGGCGAGTTGACTAGCAATGGCATCAGCCCGCTAGCCATGATCAACCGAACTGAGGGCCAATTCCCCTTCGCCCAGGCCGGCACCGCCGCCGGCTGGGCCGACAGTTGGGAACATTGGCAGCACTACTACGCCCAGGCCTATTACCTCGGTAGTAACCACGATGTCGAGCGATACAGCATGTACAACGAGCCCGATCAGGGTAGCCAGGACGTGACTCAGGAAGACTACCTGCTCCGCTTACAACTAGCATCAGACGCCATTCAAAGTGCCTTGGCCGACGTGAACCGCGACTTCGGTAAGAACCTCCAAGCCAACATCCTCGCTCCCATCACCGCGGGCGGCGCCAACGAGTACTTCGCCCGCACGGACAACTCCGACACCCGCGACGACGAGCAAGGTTGGGGCGAACTGGTCATCAACAACCTCAACACCAATTTCCTTGGCCAAGTCGATCCTAATTTTCAACTGGTCCACACCTACGCCTACCAACAATACAACCAAGACGGCCGCCGCTACGCCGATGACTTGGCGTTTATCCAACAAGAAGCGGCAAATGACATTGCCGTTAATAACCTGTCTGGTGAAGTCGGCTTCGGCCTTACCGAGTTCAATGTTCACTCCAACGGCGTCTTCGAGGATCGAACCGATGACCTCAACACACCGTCACGCTACGCGCGGCTCGGGGGCATCATCACCGGCCTTACGAACCAGCAAGCCGACGAGCTGTACCTATTCAAATTCGACTCCAACGCCGAGGACAGCTTCCTCCAGAAGAACGGCATCTTCACGAACAGTCGTTTCGACGCCCCCTACAATGTTGGCGGAGCCAGTGCAGCCGCCGGCGTGCTCAAGCTGTTCACAAAAGGCTTTGTTGGTGCACAGTCTCTACTTGATGAAGCCACGCACAGCATCAACAACCTTGACGTTGCGACCAGCTACAACGAATCCAAAGACACGTACTATGTGCTTTCGGCAAACGAGGCAACACAGAGCCGCAGCCTGACGTTCGACCTCTCCGACCTCAACGTTCAGCCAGGTGCCATTGTGCAGATCGAAGAAGTTTCGGAAGGCAATCTCGCTGAGGTTACCCAACGCTCCGTCGTGACAAACAGCCTGCAGATCGACGTAGAGCAATCGCCCGAAAGCGTGTTGCTAGTGTCCGTGCCGCGCACAGCGCCAGACCAAACGCTCGCGCTCACCGCGACTGACGACGCCACGGTGCGAGCCGGCAATAACCTCAGCAACAACGCTGGTAGTAGCAACAACCTTTACGTACGCAATGTCACTAATAGTCCTAATGGTCGAGCGGTCGGACTGGTCCAGTTCGATACCTCCGCAGTAGATTCATCATCTGTCGTGGAACAAGCCGTATTGCAACTGCACGGCGAAATCAACGAAGGCGACGCCGAGTTCGTCACTGCCCACGTCTACGGAATCGTCGGCGACAACTGGGACGAGTCTTCGATCACCTGGGCCATGACTAACAACCTGTTTGAAACAACCGGCACGGTAACCGAGATAGCGGACAACTTCATCACCGGCGTCGGCGATACTGCCGAATTCCTCGGTCACCTCACGCTCAGCCAATCTTTCGAGTCCGTGGCTCTGGACGTCACTGACTTTCTGCAACTCAACGGCGACCAGCAGGTGAACTTCCTAATTTCTCGCGAGGTACGTTTCGACGGCGAAGACGTCGATCGATCGCTCGGTGCGATCCGCTTCGATTCCAAAGACAACAGCAGTGGCCTGGGCCCGCAGTTGTTGTTGTCCCTGAGCGATGTACCGCTGCTAGGCGACTTCAACGAGGACGGCTTCGTGAATGGGGCCGACCTCGCAAACTGGCAGTCGGGCTATGGGATGACGGGCAACGCAATGCTCGAAGATGGCGACGCCGATGCCGATCACGACGTCGATGGCAATGATTTCCTGGCTTGGCAACGCGGACAAGGAGCCGCTTCGGATTTGGCCGCAGCCGCGACGGTAGTTCCCGAGCCATCAACATTGCCGATGCTCCTGCTAGGCATGCTCACTTACGCGCGAAGCCGCCGCCGCACAGCCTGATTCACATTCGAGTCGGATCGACTGCAACAACTCGGTCGATGAACGCTTCTTCTGCAAACGCACTTTGGATTGACCTATGAAGTTGCTAGCTGATGATGTGTTGGAGAGGTCATCCGTTGTCGTTAATTGCTGCATGAATAGAGAACGCAATTTGCTGGGCACGAACGGGTATGATAAGGAGCTGCGGCTTAATCCAATGGACTTGCTGAAGGAACTGGCGGCGACTCATGGAAATGCACGGTGGTTGGACTTGTGCTGCGGAACGGGGAAGGCCCTCATTCAAGCAGCATCCCTTGTTGAGTCTGACGACTTAGCGATCACTATAGTTGGTGTTGATCTCGTTGGGCAATTCTTGCCTTCAGAATCAAAGAGGCTCCAGCTGGTGCAAGCCTCACTCACGCATTGGTCGCCCGATGAGAATTTCGACTTGATTACCTGCGTCCACGGTCTGCACTACATTGGTGACAAACTTGATTTGGTTCTCCGAGCCAGATCGTGGCTCAATCCACACGGAATATTGGTAGCTAACTTGGATGCCAGTAACTTCAAGATTGAAGGGGCAACCTCTCCGCGGCAAATTGTCGAAGGGCTACGACAAGCAGATTTCGAATTTTCATCCCAGCACCATCTTTTGAAGTGCTACGGACGGCAAAAGCAGCGCATGCCGTTCCAGTACGTGGGGGCGGACGATCAAGCGGGCCCAAATTACACCGGCCAAGCTGTCGTTGATTCCTATTACCGATGCTCAACGACCCAGGCTAGCTAGGGAGGTTCGTGGGTGCGATCTGTCACATCGACCGACTGGAGTTAGACTCCCCAGAACTCCCGGCGTGTGCCACTACTGACTCTGAAAGTGCGTCAAACGATGACTCTTGTGCAGGTTAGCAGTTGGCAACTGTCGGAGTATTACAGATTTTTTTCGCGAAGTCACAATGCCCGCAGCTCTTGGTCTGTCGCATCTCGGACGCAACGAAAACAGCGGCCAGCTCCCTTGGGAAGTTAGCCGCCGCTTGTCGACAAACATTCTTCGCTCTACTTCATTTCCACTTGCAATCTGGCCCCTGACGATCAGTTAGTCCAGGGTGTCCTGAGGATCTTACCAGTTCTTTGCATCTTCCGGAGGAATTGCCGGAGGTCGGCCTGTGAGTCGCCTGTTCTAGTTTCACCAACAAAACCAATGCCGCCACCGACGTTTCGATCGAAGCGGATCAGCGGTTGATTGATCCTAAGATTGAAGAGCGCGATCCAGTCCTTCCCACGATTGACGTTCGTTCCCGGCCGACCGCCCAGGATCACCCATTCGTAGGAGGGTGAGCTGGACCAGTCCAAGTTCACGCCGACCGCCTGCTTCGAGAATTTCACGAACTTGCTCTTCGAACCCCAAGCCATCGCGATCGGTTCGCCGTAAATAATCGGTGACTGGACTGAGCCCGAACCGTAGGGAGTCGAGAAGAACCATTGCGATTTCTGGATGGCCATGTTTGCACTAGCGTGGTCGGTCCAGTCCAATTCCATCCCCTGGCCAGCACCCATATTCTCATACTGAAGGAACTTCCGTACCGTTTTATTCTTGAGGTTGTAATTCCTTTGCATCGAACCGCTGCTCCAAGATGATTTTGGGTAAACCAATCCTGTCTTGTTAGCGCCAATCATCCACTGCCTGTAGGGAGAAATCGTATTCAGTGCCTGCAAGAACTTCACGTCTTCAGGTGACTGAGGGTTTAGGAACCCAGCTCGGGCTGTTTGTGCAGTGAGTTGACTCGTTTCGAATCGAGTGTTGCCCTTTCGCTGGGCCGTTGCGGTGGCGGCCAAGGATGCTGTAACAACAAGTGCCAGCACCAACGTCGCAAATCGATTTTGAGTAGTCATCGTCGTGTCCTTCCAAAATTAGGGGAGTTTTTCGGACTCAGTGAGAGGTCGCCTGAGTGACGTTTTGCCTCTAACAATGCAAGCGAAGCAGCCGTGAAGGTGTTACAGAGATTCGTCGCAAAATGACGAAGTGCGGAAAAAAGAGACCAACACTATTCGGATGGGTGAACTCGTCGGCTGAAGATGCTACTCGGGAGAAATCCACCTCGTCGAGTTGGCGTCCCCACTCCCTCGCAGAGGTTTGTCCAACTTCCGCGAGAAAACAAGCGGCTAAAGTTGCTACGATGACTTTATAACGAGTTCGGCTCTGGCGATGCTGACTCAATCGGAGTCACCATGTCCTAGTTGTCTTGCCTGAAGGGCAACACGAAAGTTGTTGGAAATCGGCCCATGACGCAACCAACCTCCAGCGTACCCTACTGTGCGCGCCTCATGCGCCAACTCGCCAAGGACGATGCGCAAATTAAGGCGGCCTTCGGGAAGCACGTCCATTGGGGATACTTCGAAGATCCGGCTCAGGGTCACGTGAGCGCCAGCGACTATGGTCATGCCGCCGAGGCAATGTGCCTGAAGCTGCTTGATCTTGCTGAAATCACCAACGGGCAAAGGATTCTCGATGTCGGCTGCGGTTTCGGAGGTACGATCTCCTGCCTCAATCGCTACTACTCACAAGTCGAACTGATCGGCTTGAATATCAATTCACAACAGTTGCGATAGCCGTAGAGACGCTGGATTTCTGCCGCATGTTCCAGTCGAGTTGGTGGACGCTCCAAGTATCGTGGCAGGCAAGCTGCGTGTATAAGTCCTAACTGACGAGCGAGATTCGCACTGGCCGGGATATCAGTTGGGTCCGGCAGGAATGTTCCCAAGAATCGGACCGTGCAGAGCTGCACGGCGAAGCCGAGTCGGTTGTGGTCTCCACGTCGACAGGCGATGTGAGCCCGGTCGGTATCATCGAGGTGGAAGTGCCGAGAAAGCTGCTTAGGGGTCGGTTCTCCCGCGAATCGCCCGTATCGCTGGGCCTGGTCGTCGGTGAGAAAGTCGACGGGCACGGGAAAAGCCTCCTTGCATGAAAACCTCTATCTGGACTTGATTTAGAGTCATTTATAGCCCCAAGACGTGGCCAGTTGAAGCTGGTTCGCTGGAACGTGCTTCCCTGCTTCGGGATCGACGCAAACTATTTGATTTGCCGGTATCCCGACCTTAGAATTGGGGTTTAACATCGCTTGGGGAAGCGTTCGCTTCGCTCGATAACTGGCGATTATGTGCGGTTGAGTACATGGTCGATCGCCTCCTCGGCAATGGGTATTTATTTTTTCTGTTCTCCATGGATCATTGTAGTCTTGCCACACATATTGGTTGTATGGGTGAGTGAAATTTTTTGACTAAGCTCTAGGCTGGTAGTATCGATACGCTTGCACTGCTGTTCCACAAGTTCCTTCCAGGCACGGATTGACTATGTCTAAATTTTTTCTTCCCAGTACCCATTTATTGCTCTCTGCGCGGGCCTCAGTAAGAATTCGTGATATCACATTTTTTGCTGCAACAGTAGTGGGATTTGTTGCATCTCTGGCAAACGCGAATACACCCATACTAGTCGCTCGTTTCGGCGAAGCGACGCCTGACGGCAATGGCATGTACGCGGACTTCCTGCCTCCCGTTTTAAGTGATGATGGTGCTGCGGCATTTCTCGCATCCTTAACGGGCACAACGGGCAACTCCAATGATGATAGTGGCCTATTCGTGGGAAGCGGAAAAACGCCGGTCGTGCAAATCGCGAGAGAAGGCCAGCCTGCACCCGATGCCAATGGAGAGTTAGCGGGATTTTTAAGTCCTGCAATTAACAACACCGGCCAAGTTGCAGTTCGCGCAAGCTTACGGCGAACCAGCGGGGGAAGTAGCGACGATTTCGCGATCCTTCGAGGAGATGGGAGCGGCCCTTTGGCACTGATCGCGCGTGAAGGCCAGCCCACGTTGAGTGGTGATGGTATTTTCTCTCGGCTCTTCGATCCCATCATTAACGATCTGGGCGAAGTTGCCTTCTTCACTCAATTGGGTGACACCCGTGGGGGCTTCAATGACTATGCGGCAGTGTACCGTAGTAATGGCTCCAGCGGGCTAATAAAAATTGCCAGGACGCAGGATCCTGCGCCTGGAGGCCAGGGAAACTTCGCCGCACTCGGCACTCCGGCATTTAACAATAGCAACGAAGCAGCCTTCGTTGGCTTGCTAGCTGGTCTCAGCGGCTCATCCAACACCGAGAACGGCATATTTCGAGGCGATGGAGACTCGCCACTTGAACAGATTGTGCGAGGTGGCCAGCAGGCACCGGGTAACAACGGAGCGTTTTCTTCCTTTTCGGATATTGGGTTAAATGAGAGTGGACAAGTCGCCTTCCTAGCAACGCTTCGTGACACGGTTGCTGGCTCCAGTGACAATCGCGGCGTTTTCCTTGGAGATGGTAGCGCGGTGCCAAGGGAAATCGCACGGAGCGGTAAAGTCATTGGAGACGGAAACGAAACCTTGACAGGATTTGTCGGACTGACAACCAACAATCGAAGTGAGGTGGCCTTCAGAGCTGGCTTGGCAAACACGCTCCTAGGCAACGTTTCAGCGATCTTTCTCGGAAATGGCTCTGAGCCGCTCACCGAGATTGTACGCGCTGGGCAATTGGCGCCCGACGGCGACGGTACCTTCTCTACATTTTCAGATCCCGTTCTCAACGATCAGGGGCAAGTGGCATTCACTGCAAGCTTGGCGAATACGGCACCGAATAGTGGAGGAAGCGGCATCTTCTTATTTGACGATGAACTGGGACTGATTCAAGTTGCCCGAGAACGAGAGCCATTCATAGAAGGCGAAATTATCAGCTTTCAATTTAGCCAGACGGAGGCCAGCAGCGGTCTCAAGCGAAGTGGTCTGAATCAAATATCTCAGCTTGCGTTGCTGGTATCGAACACAGGAGGACCTGGCGGGATCGCTGTGATCAGTGAGATCATTGTGCCCGAGCCTACAACGATCAGCATTTGCATAGCAGCGGGATTGGGCCTACTGACCACCCGCCACCGGCGCTATCCTAAAAATCGTGCATAGTCGAGTGCCATGCTACAAAGAAATCTCGGCGAATTGAAAACGGAAGTATTGCAATTGACTGCCTGAATAGCGTTGTGAACTCTTCTGGTTTTTTCAGCGAGTAGGGTATCGAGAAAAGAGCCTTGAATATTGCGTAAGCTCTTGATCAGAAAGCTGTCAATTTTACGAGACTGCGACATCGTACAGTCGAGGGGCAATTCGCGAATTGCCGCGAACGTTATATCTACCGCCTGCATTTCGCCGTGAGACAAGTTGCAAGTTGGCTAGACAACCCGAAGCCGCTTTTCGCTGACGCAAAGTTGCAGAGGTGTATTGTTGCACAAGCCAACTCTTGCAAGTTAAAACTCTCCCGCATCTGACCCTTTTAGGGAAAGTTTGAGTTATTGATTGGCCGATTCTTCGAGGTATGAACACCTCAACCAATCGACGCCAAGCATCGTTTTCGGGAAAGTTACCGCCTTCAAAGCCAAAAACTCCGATGTGAGACCACGTGAATACCTCACTGACAAGGAAGTAGACCGGCTAATAAGAGCCGCGTCAAAAGTTGGACGGCATCGCCATCGCGACTCGTCTATCATTCTTGTTGCCTACCGCCACGGTCTTCGAGTCTCGGAACTCGTTTCCTTACAATGGAATGTGGTCGAGCTAGAACAGGGACGGATGCACGTCAGCCGTTTAAGAGACGGCCTTCCATCCGTTCATCCAATTCGCGGTCCAGAAATCCGTGCGTTGCGTCGTTTGAAGCGCGACTATCCGGGCTCGCCCTATGTGTTTGTCACGGAACGAAAAGGGCCACTAACGGCCTCAGCAGTTCGTAAGATGATTGCCAGAGCTGGCGAAAAGGCTAATTTCGGTTTCCGGGTGCATCCGCATATGCTTCGCCATGCAACAGGCTACAAGCTCGCCAACGATGGCCACGACACACGAGCCATCCAGCAGTATCTCGGCCACAAGAACATCCAGCACACCGTCCGCTACACCCAGCTCACAGCGGCACGGTTCAAGGATTTCTGGAAGGATTAGGCCCGCCTGGGCAGGGCTGACGACCGCTTAGCGTATAATCCTGTTCCGTTGGTCGTCAGACCCCAAGGGCAACACGAAAGTTGTTGGAAATCGGCCCATGACGCAACCAACCTCCAGCGTACCCTACTTTGCGCGCCTCATGCGCCAACTTGCCAAGGACGATGCGCAAATCAAGGCGGCCTTCGGGAAGCACGTCCATTGGGGATACTTCGAAGATCCGGCTCAGGGTCACGTGAGCGCCAGCGACTATGGTCATGCCGCCGAGGCAATGTGCCTGAAGCTGCTTGATCTTGCTGAAATCACCAACGGGCAAAGGATTCTCGATGTCGGCTGCGGTTTCGGAGGTACGATCTCCTGCCTCAATCGCCACTACTCACAAGTCGAACTAATTGGCTTGAATATCAATTCACAACAGTTGCGCCATGCCGCTGCCTGGATCGAACCTAGCCCGAATAACCTAGTGCATTTCATTGCTGCCGATGCAGCTGAACTCCCTTTTGCCGACAGTTCTATTGATCTGGCATTGTGCGTGGAGAGTGTGTTTCATTTCGATCGAGCACTTTTCTTCGCTGAAGTCTCTCGGGTTCTGCGCAAGGGAGGAAGCCTTACTCTATCCGACTTTCTGCTCAATCAACGTGCAGCCAATTTTATGGAAGGCATCAACCTAGGTGAGGACGAGGCAGTTCGCTCCGCCTACGGCTCGATCGATATCAGTTGGACACTGGATCGTTACAAAGAATTAGCAGCTAGTTGTGACTTGTCCTTAACGCACACTGAAGACATTAGCCCAAACACACTGCCAACTTATACGTTTCTCGATCAGTGTGTTGAGGGTTGGGAAGATGAGACGGAAGCAGCACTTTTCAAGCGCGCTACGAACTTGCTGGAGAAGGCAACTCGCCGTGGTTTTATTGGCTATCAGCTCATGCGGTTTGAATTGAAATAAGCCGACCTCAACCTGCTACTCCTCCCCTGGACAAACCATCCCAGGCAGAAGTGAGTCGCGAGTGCCCTGCTGAACGAGAGCGATTCGCTGCTAAACCTTTCGGATTGGAATGATTCTCCCGACTCAGGAAGGCGAAAAGCTGGTCCCAATTCTTCCTGAACGGTGACGTGCAACATTTCCCGACAAGGGAAGTGGTATGTTTGAACTGTCGGTAGCTGGAAGCTGCGCGGTCCAAGCTACGAAGTCACGGAAGAGGATCAGGCTAATGGATGAGTCCGTTCACAGATTTCAAATCACACAGCGCCTACTAGTGGTAGCTGTTTGTGCTGTTCTGGTTGTCGGATGTTCGGTCGCCCCGAAGCGCACGCAGTGGCACCCTCTTGCTTACACCGCTCCGAATGGAGATGGCATCGGCAATTGGGGCCTGATAGCAGCCGAAGACTCTTACCTCGCAGCGGTTGATCTTGAGGCCAAGAACTGTCCCGATTGTGTCGAAGAGTATCTCAAGACTGCTTGCAAAGCATGGGAAGCTCTCGATCGTGAGATTGCGAGCAAGGGAAAGTCCTCTACGCGAGCGGTTGGCCTCTACCAATCTTCTGTCGCTAAACTGATTGTCACAGGCCAGCGATTCGGTCGCTGGGACCCCAATCGAGGGTTGATCGTTGCCAGCTCCTGTGGGACGACTCTTTTGCCGACCTGTTATCACGGATTCAACTGGTCGCCCGATCAGTTTCAACATCTGGAACCAGTCGGGGAGTATTCCACTCCTGCGGTGTCGACAGCCTATCGCAGTACAGGATTGGGAGTACCGTTGGTTGTTTCACGCAACGTCATCAATCCGCAACCATTCACACAGCAAGAACAGTCCTTTGCAGCGACCGCCCTAGTTCGATTCTGTAAGGAGCAAGCTTCCTATCAACTTGAGTTCTACGATCCACTACGCGAATCGGATGTGCAACTAGGGCGCTCTGCAGTTTCTCTCGTACGTGATTTATCCGCTCCGATCGCCTACGAGAGCTTGGGCGGGGATCGTGAGTGGCTCAATGACTTTCTCCAGCCGGGAGCAACAGGCTCAGGCGATGGTCTGTTCATGATCGAACCGTATCAGTCCGGCAAGATTCCGGTGATCTTCGTTCATGGGCTGCTGAGTGACCCGAAGACCTGGACCAACCTAGTTAATGAGCTCCGCGCTCGGCCAGACTTAAACGCCAGATTCCAGTGGTGGGGTTTCCGGTACTCTACGGGAGAACCGTTCCTCACGAGTGCGGCAGTACTGCGACGGCAACTTCATCAGATCCGCAGCACATACGACCCCCAACACCAAGATCCTGCCTTCTCGCAAATCGTGCTTGTCGGACATAGCATGGGTGGTAATGTGGCAAAGCTTCAAGTCACGAGCAGTGGAGATCAGCTCTGGCAATCAATCGCGCGCATTCCCTTGGGAGCGTTGGTTACCACAGAAGAGACACGAAGAGATTTGCACCAGAGCTTTTTTTTTCAGCCCTCACATGATGTGAAACGAGTTGTATTTATTGGGACACCTCATGCCGGTTCCTCCTGGGCACGTCGCCCCATCGGTCGCCTAGGATCGATGCTCGTAGAGACGGATGCCAGTACAGAAGCTACGCACACTCAACTAATTCGTGACAATCCGGATGTTTTTACCGAAGAATTCGCCGAGCGATTTCCCACGAGCATCGACCTGCTGGAACCGGAAAGTGCACTGCTGGCTTCAACTACGAGACTACCCTATTCTCCCTGGGTGAAGCTCCACTCAATCATTGGTACTGGGAAAAACATGCGTGATGGTGAACCAGCCGACGGAGTGGTTCCCGTAGCGAGTGCTCGTCTCCTGGGAGTTGCCAGTGAGATACTAGTAGACGCCAAACACGAATCATTGCACCGCGAGCCTTCCACAACCTCCGAGGTAATTCGCATCCTGCGTGTACACCTGGCGAACTGCGGAGTATTTCCACCAAGTCGTGACCAGACGGTGCACCCTTCCGGTCTAGATAGCTCCCAAAACCATAGGCATCTTGAGGTTCGCTCGGCGCAGGAATAGTAATCTGTCGAAGAGCCTGAGAGATGTTCGGGGGTCGTTCCCTCGCCTCCGTGGAATGCCGTTTTCGCTTGGCGATCCTCATCTACAGAAAACCCCGCAGCCGAATAAGCTCGACTGCGGGGATCGAAATGTTTCTAGTTCCCTTCACTTTTAGCGAGGTGCGAGCACCGCAGTGAAATGGGAGTTGCTCTAGAAACCGAAGGATACGCTGACGCCGCTGCGGCCGTAGCCTCGACCGTAAGCGCCGCCGTAACCGTAGGCGCCGCGATAGCCGCTGTTGTAGTAGCTTGGTCCGCGTGAATAGCCGCGATAGCCAGAGTGGTAACCGCCGCCATAGCCGCCACGGTAGCTAGAGCTACGATAACCCGAGTTGTAATAGCCGCCACCGTAACCGCCACCGCCGTAGTAGCCACCGCCGCCACGACGACAGCCGGCATCCGCTTCAGAGGCACCTGCCACGGCTATAAGGCCGACTGCACAAACCGCGATTAACGCTTTTCGAATCATGTTTTCTTCTCCTTGGCGCGGGAGGAGCGCCATAAAACCTAAGTTCCTAAATCCACAGCAACCATTGCGTGAATCAGTCGCTTGACCACCGGTAAAGAAGGCATGTCTCGTGCCAGAACTAGTTCGCAGTCCACAAGTCGTTGCAGCGCATCACGTTATGTTGCTTTTTGGAAAGCATTTGCTTTCATTCGCTAAGATCATATCGTGATCGGGCTGACCACAGATTGTATCCAACTCGCTACCAGATCACGACTTACGGCATTCCGTAGCGTTGATCTGTGCGAGGAGCGGGGAGTTTTTGCGAAACTCCAATGGGGAGCTGGTCACATGGAATCGCCTACGAATTCCGCTCGCTCGCAAACAACTAGCTAGTCCTACGAACTGAGCTTTCCCATTTTGCCTGCATGGTAGTCGGCGATTGCTACTTGGATTTCCTCGCGTGTGTTCATCACGAATGGGCCTTGCCCGTAGACTGGTTCGGCGATGGGCTCGCCGGTGAGAATTAAGACCCGCGACGCGGTTTCTGCGTGCAGCTTGATGGCTTCCTCCGCTCGCTCGCATTCCACCAGCTCGACGGCTTTGACCGGCACGTCGTTCACCGTGAGGTTGCCGTTTTGAACGATGAGCAGCGCGGTGTGCCCCGCTGGAACTCGCGCATCCAGAGCGCGACCTGCGTTGAGCTGCACGTCCCAGACGTTGATAGGTGTGAAGGTTTCGGCCGGGCCACGACATTCTAGAAAATCGCCAGCGATGACGCGAACTGTTCCAGCGACATCTGGCAAGGCAACACGAGGAAACTGCTCGTCGCGCAAGTCTTGATACTTGGGCAGCGTCTTCTTCGCGTCGGCTGGTAGGTTGACCCACAACTGCACCATCTCCAGGGTACCACCCTCCTTTGCAAATTGGCGGCTGTGGAACTCCTCGTGGACAATTCCCGCAGCGGCCGTCATCCATTGCACGTCGCCTGGGCCGATCGTACCATGACCACCACTGGAGTCGCGGTGTTCCAATTCTCCTTGATAAAGGATCGTGACGGTTTCAAATCCTTTGTGCGGATGCTCGCCCACACCTCGCTTAGTCTGGTCTGGGCCAAACTCGTGGGGACCTGCATAGTCGAGCAGTAGGAACGGGTCGAACTCATTCCCGCCACTGTAGGAGAACAGGCTCCGTACCGGGAAGCCGTCGCCAACCCAGTGTTGGGGAATGTCGCGTACGATTTGCTTGATGTTTTTCATGGCTCTACTTTCCAAGTGACTTGGCCTGTCTTATTTCATTGGTACCTATCCATCATCGTTTCGGGGCCATCTTTCACAACCGCCTGAGCCTTGTCGTAGCTTTCCATCAGGCACTTGTAGGTGGGCACGATGTGTTCCGCAATGATTGCGCCAAACTGTGAGCCTTCTGCCCGGTTCCAAGTTCGCATCAACTCAGCAACCATTGCAAACGTGTCCATCGGAATCGCACCCGCCTGTGTGATGCGTGCGATCGTCAAGTCGGTTGCCATCTTGCTCCAGTTGCCCGAGGCATCGACAACACAATACGCCTTGTAGCCCGCCTCGATTGCACTGATTGCTGGGAATGCCAGGCACACGCTCGTTAGTGTTCCGGCAATTACCATCGTCTTGCGCCCGGTCTTCTCGATAGCCTCAACAAACGGCGGATTATCCCAGGCATTGATCTGTCCGGTTCGCGGAATGAACTGTGCATGTGGCGCGAACTCGTGAATTTCAGGAATCAGCGGCCCATTGGGACCGTCCGGCACCGACGCCGTCGTCAACACAGGTATGTCCAACAACGTCGCGGTCTTGGCTAGTGCAATGGCATAGTTTCGCAGGTCGGGAACGGGAAGGTCCTGCACGGTATTAAACAGGCCGCTCTGATGGTCGATGAGCAACATGACAACATCATCCGGGTCAATCATTCCATTGGTGGAAGCCATTCCGATTCTCCTTTGCAAGAGTACGAGAGTTAGCAATGCTGTTGAGTGGCCGTGCAGAGTCGAGAACGACAATACCACTCATGTCATGCGACGCCTTGATTTTTACGCCTGTCGGAGTCATTCTGCAAGTATGGGCATTTTTGTTAGTAGTAACACAAGAGATACTATTTGGGAGGTGTCGTGGCAAAGGTCAAGAAGCAAGCTGCCGTGAGTTGCCCGGTCGAGACGACGCTGAGAGTCATCGGCGGTCGCTGGAAGGTGCTGATCATTCACTTCCTGCTGCATGGCACGATGCGATTCGGAGAACTGACACGCTCGCTCGGTACGATTTCTGCCCGGACGCTCTCCAAGCAGTTAAGGGAACTTGAAGCAGATGGCGTGGTGGATCGAAAAGACTTTGGCGAGATTCCGCCGAAGGTGGAGTACTCGTTGACGGCACTCGGCAGGAGCCTTGAGCCGATACTGCAATCGATGGAAGCCTGGGGCACCGCCGTCGAGACGCGACGCTAGGTGAAAGGGTGCCGCTGTACGGCGGGATCGCTTTCTAGCCGACTTTGCGGTTTAGCAGCAATCGAACCCAGGCGGACAAAATTTGTACACCATTGAAAACAAAGAAGGCGATGGTCCCGTAGCCGGCTCCGCAGACAACTAATTCTAATCTAGGTACTCGGGCAGGAGTTCCTTGAACCAACTGAAGAAACAATTCGCCAAGAACCACAACGACAATTCCACAGGAGATCGAGATGGATAGCGGGCGGTTGTACTTGCGAAAAACGACCAGTGAGGTTCCCACTGAAATGAGATATACGGAAACACCCACGTATCCACGCGGTGGAAAGCCGAGCAGCCGCATCCCGGCGAGCAGTGCTGCCCAGACGGTTGTACCGACGAACAGCGTGACTAGGTCAAATCGAATTGGCCGTGACATGGCTATCCATCCAATGCCTGCTTAATCTGTATCAACTCCTGTCGCTCTGGCATCTTCTTATAGTGTTCGTCTAGAGGGTAGCAACCGCTGACGATGCCGTTTCTGGGGGCGGTGGTGCAGTCGCTGAAGGTGCGGCAGATGAGTTTTCTGGCGAGCTTGCCTTCGCGAAGAACATCTAGCGGTAGCTCAGGGTAGCTGAGCACCATACGGCCCAGGCCGACGAAGTCGACCCAGTTTTCGCGGACCGCGGCTTGGGAAACTTGTGGGAGGTAGTCTTGCAGGTACGAATAGCCGCTACCCACCAGTGGCACGTTGCCGTGGCCGGCGGTGGTGAGTGCCGCCTTGCATTGGCGTACTACGTCCATTTGTCGCCACACGCCAACGAGCGGATCTTCCGGCGGCAGGTAGCCATCGCCGGGTGGGAAGATGGCGGGGCGTTGGATGTGGGGCACGTAATAAGGACTGCCGCAACTGATGTTGAGCATCGCGACGCCGTGCTCGATGAGCGTTTGCATGAGTTGCAGCGGTTCGGTGAGATCGTACTCCAACGGGTTCTGTGGATTCACGCCAAAGCCGTACTCGTACGGTAGCAGCGACTGATAGTCCATCGGCTGCCCCGTCTCGCGGCTGGTACGATAGGGCACGGTGTCGAAGATGCTCAGACGCACTCCAATAGCCAAGTCGGGAAGTTCCTGGCGTATACGGTCGATGATCGAAACCAGCACGCGACTGCGCCCCGCGAGATCGCCACCGTAGGGGCCCGGTCGAGTGCGAGCGCTGAGAAACTCGTGCAGTAGATAGCCATGGCATGCTTTGACATCGACGAACTGGTAGCCAACTTCATGGGCGAGTCGCGCTGCCGCGACATAGCTATCGATGAGCTGCTCAAGATCTGAATCGGTCCAGACAATGGTTTCATCTTCTGGATCGATGCCGAACTTCTCATCGAGCAGTGGATGGTGATAAGCGATTTTTGGTTCCCAGCGATGGTGATCGTTGGGTTTACAGAAACGGCCCGAGTGGGTGAGCTGCAAACCGACGAGCAAATCGTCCGTCGTGAGGCCCTGTTCGCGATGGCCGGCGAGTAGTTCGTCCAGTAGCGATTTGAGCCCCGCGCGATTCTCTTCGGTGGCAAGCGTTTGATTGGGATTCGCGCGTCCGGTGGGTTGCACGGCAGCAGCTTCGCCACCCCAGATGAACTTGGCACCGCTGCGCCCGAAACGCCGCCAGCGACGTAGAGTGAGCTCGGTGGGGCTACCATCGTGGTTGGCGTCCCAGCCCTCCATGGGATGAATGCACCAGCGATTGCCAATTGTGTGACCAGCCACTTCGTAGGGCTGCGCTAGGGGAGAGCCGGCCGCAGCGGTTTGAATTTCGCTGTCGATCGGCAGCGAGATTTTTAACTCCTCCAATCGCTGGGAGAGTTGTTCGACGCTCCGCAATTGGGCGACTTTGGGAAACGAGGGAGCGTCCGACATAGAGAATAGTTTCCTAGAACGCCTCGGAGGACGCTCCTTACAGGATAGGAGATGATCAGGGACTAGCGTTTCTCGAGCGCGTACTCAAACCACAGCTTTTCGGATTCCTTCGTCAGCTGCGTATCTAGCTGCCAGCGATCTTCTCGAAAGGAGAGCATGTACTTTTTAGTGTCGCTGTCCGATCGGTGAACAACCGGAGGTGCTGGCTCGGTAGGTTCCTCAGTGGTTGAGGTTTGTTCCTCACCGGGGCGCAAGGCGATGGAGCGTTTCGTGACCACCTCAATCTCGCCGGTGGGAACTGCCATGGAGTCATCGTTGGCACTGCGGCCGTCAACGGGATCACTATCAACTGGCGTGTTATCTACTGGGATTATGTCAATTGGACTAGAGCCCGTTTCAGAGGCCGGCAGATAGCGATGCGTGATCGACCGACTCACGACGAGCCCCGAATTGATGCGTGTTTCTTGAAAGAGACTCTCCAGGCGGCCGACCACCACTTCGAGCTTTTGCTCGGGAGTGAGCTCGGGAACCTGCGGTGGTGCTACTTTCGAATTGCCTTCGCAACCGATAAGCGATGTGCAGCCGACGAGCGCCGTGAACAATACCCATGCCAAGCAACGAGGGGTACCATTGCTCAACGCGTCGGCGTTTCGCCTAGGAAAACTGAACACGACTAGTAATTCCTCGCCTGCCTGGTTGGGCTACTTTGCCAGAGAAAGGAAATCATTCGAACAGGTCGAAAGGGTCGTCCTCGGACTCCTCAGTCGTGGACTCATGAACATCGGATTCGCTTTCTTCGAAAGACTCTTCCGTGGCTTCATCGTCTGTTTCCCCCTCGGAGATTTTCTCTGACATTTGTTCGTCAGCAACTTCTTCTTCTCCGGAAAGCACTTTCTCTGATTCCGTCTCTTTGGGTTCGGCTGCCTCGGGTTCCGGTTCAGCCATTTCAGCTTCTTCTCCGAATGGATCAGTCTCTTCTGCTATATCGCCAAAGAGGTCGTCTTCAGGTGCCGCGGCGGGCTGAGGTGCTGCTGGCGCGGGTAGAGGTTCTCCTGCCGGAGTGTCTGGCCCCAGCTCGAAACCGGCGTCAGGTGCGGCGTCCTGACCGGCGTCACCGGGGCCGGGAGCGCCTTGACCAAATGGGGGCAAATCTTTGGGCAATTCGATATTTGGCTTGGGAAGAAGTCCACCAGCTACCTTACCGAGTACGCCAAGTAGCTTGCCAGATTCTACTTTGCTCGATTCGGGAAGTGTGATTTTCGCGGTGGTTGCTTCCGCAATAGGTGAAGGTTTTTCCGAGGCAACATCTGCAGGCGTGGGCTCAGCTGATTCGTCCGGTTCAGACTCGCCAAACAAGTCATCAGCAGCTTCGGGTTCGGAAGGTTCATCGGAGCTAAAGGGGTCCTCAGCGGACATGTCAGTCTCTGCAGGTGTACTGGAATCTGGTTCAACCGTTTCTGGTTCTCCAAACAGATCGTCTGCCTCGGGCGTTTCGCTTTCGGCAGGAGCTCCGAAAAGGTCGTCAGCGGGGGTCTTGGCCATCTCTGTGGGCTCGGGAGCACTGAAGGGGTCTTCGTCGCTTTCGTTCGCAACCACATGCGGCTCGGCGACTGGTTCTGGCTGCGGAGCTGGCACTGGTTGTGGAACTGGCTGAAGGGGCGTCGATTCGGTGACCGCAGTTTTGGCTGGTTCGGAGTCACCGAATAATGCATCGCCACTATCGACCGTTACAGGAGCTGCTGGTGCGGGCGAAGGTTCAAACGGCGAGGGCGCTGCAGATTCAGCTGTTGGGACTGGCTTATTGGCTACGTCCTTGGAAGGCTGCGCGACAACGGGCTCACTAACGGGCTCACCGAATGGGGATTCCTCCAGCGATGGCTTCGAGATCGCGGGTTGAACCGGAGCCGACTCGACGTAGGTGCCGGGCATCACTTGAGAATCGGGGGTGACGATTTCCACTGAAGAGGGCTCTAGCAATTGCGCTACGGGGAGTTCGACAGGCTTTCTTAGTACATAAGTTTCGCGTGTGGTGAGTTTACGGTACTTGGCTTGAGCTTCTTGGGTAGCTGCGTTGGCATTGGTGAGGCGCCCCTGGCGACGGAATTTTTCCAGAGTTCGTCGGTGCACACCTTGCACACGAGTAAGCGCCCGACTTATGCCGCGACCACTTGGCGAGTTGCGTGCCTCGAGCGCGGCCCCGATCTGAAAGTCTTGTTCGGCTTCAAATTGGCGACCCTGGCTGAGTCGCGAGAGACCGCGGAAGTAGAAGGCGAGTGGATCGCTGACTCCGGCCGAAATTGCAGACGTCAGTTGTCTCTCTGCTTCGTAGGATTGCCCATCGAAGTAGGAGTGTATACCGCGGCCCAGAACAGCAGATGTACTCGATCGCCGCTGAGCAAACGTCGTGTCAGTGAAGCCTATCGAAATCGACATACAGGCGATTGCCAACAGAGCAATGCGGTAGCGTTTGAGTAACATAGAGGAACTCCCTGAGGCACCAGACTAGCGGCGCAGTTTATCAATACAGTTTATCAACACACAATTTTGTACCACAGCACAGCAATAGGGTTGAGCGAGACGAGTGATCGTCCAAGCGGCCATCCCTTGGATATTATGATACCAAGCACGCCGACGGTTGCACGCCTAGCTTCGATCTCTCTATGGTACTCACTATGGGTGCCGGCGTCACGTTGCTCGCTACGGTCGGGATAATCCGCAGAACCACCCCTGAGGTTTCCCAGCGATTCTAGAGCTCGGCACCTTTGGCACGAATGGATTCGATTTTTCGTTCTGCCTGCTTGAAGCCCTCCTGCTCCAACGGAGTGAGCACAGACGCTTCCAAGCCGATCTTCTCCCCGCGGTCCCACGCCTCTAGGGCGGCCTCCTCATTGCCAGCCAAGAGTTCTGCCTGAGCTAGGTGGAAGTATTTGCTTGGTGTGGCACCGATACGAATGGCCATGCGCATGTCCTTTGCGGCGTCGAGCCCTTCTCCGCGAGCAACATGAATCAATCCGCGGGTATCGAGCACATCGGAAAGCGGCCCAATGAGTTCGATGGTGTCGTTGACGAGTCGTAACGCCTTGTCCTGTTCGCGTCCGGTCAGTGCGTAGAGGAACGCCAAGTTGTTCATGCCGCTTGCACGCAGGGTTTCAGGGATATCGTCGCGATCGAGGATCGCCTCGTAGGCGGCAATCGCCCCGTCGTAGTTTTCCTGGATCTCTAGCATCTCTGCCTCGGCAAGTAGTCGCCTAGCAGATTCGGGGTCGTCTCGTAAAGCCGCTTTGACCATCTTGTTGATAGTCTCGTCAAGCCGATCGCCATACTCCGCACGGCGACTGCGATAAACCGCGACTGCCTGCTGCAAGACCGAGTCGATGTTTTTCGAGAAGAATTGCTGCAATTCCTGCAAGCCTTGCTCTGCATTTAAGTGATTGGCTCTTAACGCTGCAAGTTGCATGAACACCTGGGGGTTCTTATCGAAGCGCAGATAGTTTTCGTAGAGACTCTCTGCGTACTCGTAGTCTTCAACGCGCTGGGCAAAGCCAGCAACCGTGAGCAATTTTGGGAGGGTAGCTTTAGTGAGTTTTCTCACGTCGGGAGTCACTCGTTGCAGGATCTGGCGAGCTTGTTCCATGTCTCCACGAGCTGAGGCCAGTTGGGCCCGCAGTTCGAGGGTTAGCTCTCCCGTCTCATCAAACTCTTGAATGCCGGTCAACCACTGGTCTGCTTTTTCAAACTCGCGTTGCTCGATGAGCATGCCGAGATAGCGCACACGCAGCTTAACATCTTCCGGGTAACGGCCGATCAAATCTTCCATGTGGTCCTGGCAAGCCTCCCACTCGCCCACTTGGTAGAGTAGCTGTCCGAGACGTACGTCTCCCGCTTTGGTAAGCTTACTTGTTTGTTTCAGATCACTGAAAATCTCCACGGCTTTCAACCAGGAGGCGGGATCTCTTCGCACGGAAAAGATATCGGCGAGCAAACCGGCCATTCGCTCTTTGTTGGCAGACTTTTCGTAAGCTGTGGTGAGCAGCCGTTCTGCTTTGAGCGAGTCGCGATAGTCGCCGGTACGCGCCATCATAGTAGCGGCCTTGCGGAGAGCCCAGCGGGCGTTGTCCGTATCGAACGAATACTTTCCTTCGTTGGCATCTTTCAGGATGCGGTTAATGTAGGGCTTTGCTTTTTCTATTAGCTCCGTCTCCTTGGGTACGTTGAGATTCCAAGTGAGATAGAAGTCGGCCATGCGGCGTGCGTTGGATCCATCGGAATCCTCCTCACCCCAGATTGTGAGATAGATATTCTCGGCACGCTGCCATTTGCCACTGCGTTTGTAGTAGTAGGCCGTTAGCGTTGGGATGTAACTTGCGTCGAGCGCGAGTTGGGCCTTCCGCAGTGTGCTCTCTACTTCGTCGAATTCTTTACGCGAAATCAGCACATTGACAAGCGTGGTCCAGGCACCGAAGGAGTCGGGTAGAATTTCAACGGTTCGATTGGCAGCTTCCAACGCATCGTCCAGCTTGTCGGCATTACGAGCGATTTCAGCAAACCACGCTTGCACGTTACCGTTATCGGGTGCTGCTTTCGCGAGCGTCTCTGCCGACTTGTAGGCTCCCGCGGAATCGCCATTATTGCTTAGCACATCGGCTTCCACTTGGCCAAGATACTGACTACGAACCGAGTGCGGGATGGCCTGCATCTGCTGGTAGGCTTCAGCATAATTACCCTGTCGAGCAAGTAGCTGCACAAGGATCGCAACCACATTAGGGGTGGCGCGTGAGTTCTTGATGGCTTGGCGAAAACTCTCGACTGCCAGGGAAAGATCCTGCGAACTGCTGGCCCCTTGCAAGGCGAGCTGACCTTTCAAAATATTCAACTCCGACCAACTGGGCCGAGCCTTGAGCGCTCGATCGACCATGGCTTCGGCTTTCGTAAGTTCTTCACGAGCCAGTGCCCCAGAAGTAACGCCGATGAGAATACGCTTCGCCCCAAGTGCTAAATAAGCCGGATCGTTCTTGTCGCCAAGGTACTTAAGAAGCAGCTCTTGGGCTTCCTCCATGCGTGCGTCGTTGCGCTCTTGGTAGCCGATATCGAACAGAGCATCGTACAGTTTGACCGAGTTCGGCGTGAGTTTGGTCGCTTGGAGGGTTGCCTGCCACGCTTCGTCGTACTTCTTGAGCCTTCGATACTGCGACCCAACAGCATTCCACACGTTGGCCTTTTGGTCGATAGTCCAATCGCCCATATCCTCCGCGACCGTGCGAATCTGGTCGGCGACCTCCTCGTCGCCGGTCTTCCGGTACAAGGAAGCGAGCAAATCGGCAAGCATGATTCGACTGTAGGCCGAATCGCCAAACTTTTTGACGGTCTTGTCGAGCGACTTCATCGCAACGGCAGGGCCCTTGTTGGGCATCACATTCAAGAGCCTTGCTACCGAATAATGAATGTTGATGTCTTCGCTATCTTTCGCGTAGCCTTCGCGAATGCGATCTTGCGCCTCGTCCCACAACCCGCGGGCAACGGCCACCTGCGCTTCGTACAGATGCTTGCGAGCCTCGGTCGTGAGCTTACGGTCGACGAGCCCATCGATGTAGAGCTGGATGGGATTCCAGTCTTGCTCAGATTCCTCGCGCGCGAGCTGGACATCAATCATGCGCTGCAGTTCTCTCTCGGGAGAGTCACTACCCTCGCTGCCTTGACTCCGCTCAATTGCTTTCAGTTGCTTCTCGACGAGTGCGTTTCCTGGAAAGGTCTGTGCGAGCGAGCGGTAGATATCCAACGCCAAATCGCCTTCTTCCAGCGCGGCATGGCAAGCCGCCTGGTAAACACCTGCCTGCAATTGCAAGCCTCGATCGCCAGTGAGCTTGGGTCGCACGCGTCGATAAATCTGTATCGCTTTTTTAAAGTCTCGATTCATCTGAGCTTGGCGAGCTCGGTAGAAGTCGGCAACCTCCTCGAATATCGGATGCTTACCTTTCTCAAACGCGCTGATCTGTCGGTCAATTGCCTGTTCGTCTTTGTCTTGGAGGAGTAACTCCATGTAGGACTTGGCAAGCGGATAGCCGCGCTCGACTCCGAATTCTTTAACCGCAGCAGCGAGCGTGGCTCTTGCCGCTTCGGGATCTTCGTTGGCCAATTGGGTCTGCGAGATCGCCAGCGGGAACGCTGCATTCTCGGGAAACTTCTCGGCGCCCTCGCGGTAGAATTTCAATGCCTCATCGAACCGCTCTTCCGTACGTTCTTCATTGCCCATAGCCAAGAGGACTTGCTCTTCCTCGGGGCCCAACTCATACGCCTTGGCCAGAGAAGCTTCAGCCTCCGCTTCGATCTCTTCCAGTTGAGCCTTGAATTCCGCTTCCTTAGCCTCCAATTCCTTTCGCGCTGCTTCCTTGCGGCTGGGGGTGGGGGATTTCACTACCGCCTGTTCATAGGTGGTCGTCTCCCGTTCCGTACGAGCCTTCTCGTTCTGAAGTCGTCGAGAAACCACCTTGTAGTTCATCAGGTGCGATTTGAAGGTATCCGGATTGGCGATCACCATTTGCTCGATGATCCGACTATTGAGCTCCTCGTTTTCCCCGATTGTAGAGAGATAGCGGGAGAGCAAATCGTACGTCTCCAGCTCCCCAGGCGCGGTGGCTTTCTCGAGATCAAACTCTTCGCTGATCGGGTTGTAGCCGATCATTGCATACCCCTGCTTCAGCATGGGCTTGAATTTTTTTGCTTGAAAGAGGCAGAGCGTTTTGAGGGCTTGCAACTCCGTATTATTCGGCTCCAACTCGATCAGAGGTTCGAGCGTCTTCAAGGCATCAATCGGTCGGCCGAACTTCAATTGTATGTCGGCAAATTTCCGCCGGATGCCCGGGTCGTCGGTTCGGCGGAGGGCGTCTTCAAGTACAGCGTACGCCTTGCGATAATCATCGATGCTCGCTTGGTCTTGAGCGGAGATCTCTTGAGCCAGATTGGCCATGCGAATGCGAACTTCATCGTCGTCGCGACGCAAGCGCAAGTACTGGTCGAGATTTTTCAGAGCATCCGCTTGCTTGCCTTCTTCCTCGTAGCGATCCGCAAGATCCAGCAAGTCGGTGGCATTCCGATTGACCTGATAGTTCCAAAAAGCGTAGGAAGCGCCAGAAAAGACCAAGAATCCGCCGACCAGACTAGCCAGCAGGATGTAGTTGACTCGGTAGCGTTGCATCGAATCGATTCCGCAAATCTGAGTTGTTGTGAATGAGCCTGCCGGGGCAACCGAAGTTTCTATACCTAGCCCAGCCCAGTAAGAGCACAGCCCTTTAGGACCAGCCCTTTAGGAACTGAATGCATCGCAAAGCGTACTTGTGGGACCAGGGGAAAGAGGCCGCAACACAAGCGCCAGCTGCTCTCTGCTTGCAAGTGGAGTCACCGTTGGGTGGCTTTCCTGAGCTCCGGTACCAATCGCCGTAACTGTCATGGTATCCGTGACCTGCGGCATGTCAACGAGCCAGCAAGGCTCAGTCAAAGGTACCAATTAGGAAACTTAGTGATTCTGGCGAACTGACGCCGGGCGGCTAATGAATTTCAAGCAGGACGGGCCGTGATCTGACGCCTGGATTCCCTTCGGTATGCACCTGTAAGGTGACAGGGCCTTTCCCCAGTTTCTCTGCTGGCACCCTCAGCCTGCCAGTGCCGTTGGGAAGCCGCCCAAGTTCCTGGCCATTGTGGGTAACGATGGCAACTTCCTGGAGGGTGGATTCGATCTTCAATTCCAACTCCTCCTCAGATCGGTATTGGTCGCCTCCGGGCAAGTGTAGTTCGATGGCCTCGCGTGCATTGCTTACGAGCAAATCCTTCGACCAGCGACTCTGGGTAAGAACGTCGGATTTTTCCACGCCCACGACCACTAATCGATGATACCCGTCTGCAGCCTGCGTAGTGTCCCAGTCGAATTCTTCCCCTGGAGGAATAGCTCCAAGCCGATCGCCATCGAGATAAATCTCGTATCCGAGCATCGGGTTCGCTCCTGCGTTGGAGCCCGTGCCGTTCTCCTTCGCGCTGTTTCGTGCGTCCAAGGAAGCAGGAATCACCTCTGGGAGCAATCGGACTTTTCCTGAGACGACTCGCGGGAGCTTTTCTTTCATCGCGAGCGTCTTGGGCTTCGCCCACGGTTGGCATAGCGGATCGCCCACGACGATCAGTTGAAAAGGACCACTAATGGATTGATAGAAGGACTCAGCCAGGGAGCAGCCCCGCGCATAGTGTACGTGCAACGCAGCATTGGGGAATTTATTGGGGTTGGCCGTTGGTTCGATGACCGTGCCTGAGGCACCTGCTGCCCCATTGCGCAAATAATGAGTCAGCAAAGTTTGTCCACGTTTCTTGGTAGACAAATGGAAAGCGCCTCCAAAACTTGTGAGATTGTCCACCAAAGCACCGGGAGCCAGCCCCACGCTTCCCGTCAGAATAGGCTTCGGCGTACCCAACGTCAGGCCAATCACGTTCTGCTTACCACTGGGCACTTTCCCCTTGATGATGCTTGCTTCGACGCCTAACTTCCTCAGCTCTGCGACGGCTGACTCGAATGTGCGCGAACGGACTCTGGAGCGAATATCGCCGTTGGTCATGTAGCAAACGCTGGCCTGCGGGCGGGTGTAGTCTGATTGCTTGGCGCGTTTTAAATACGAGACAATTTCGTCTACGGTGTTACCATCGCCGTATGTAACGCCCAGAGCTGTTGATAGCAGATACTGCATCCCTTCCTTAGGATCGGAGATGCCACCCTGTTTCCAATGCGACTGGCCGTTGAAAGCGCGTGAGCGCTTTAGGCTGGTCTCCAACGGAGGACAATAAAAATTGGTGTTCAAGCCAAATAGCTCGATGTGTTCGCCCAGCGTGAATTGATACAAGTAAGTCGCACCCGTGAGCGATGTCCACGCACGTAACGAGCTTGGAGTTTTGATCTCCTTAGCTTTTAGTTCGGCACGATAGTCAACCGCAAAGGGGAAATGGACGCTATAGACGATCTGATCAATCTGCCCCCCCAGGTGACGAGCATTTATTTCCTCGATAATTGGTTGCAAGATTTCCGTGCGAAACCTTTTTGGAGAAGTGATTTTGCTGCGCGGATTCCAGGGCAAGTAGAACACATTGTTGGCGGGAATATCTCGCAATGAAATGTAGTGATTGGCAACGGTGATCGAGTCGTTGCTCTTAGAGTTCACCACCAAAAACACGCCCTCCGGCCCCCCACCCGCGTTCGCTTTGCCTAGGAGAGCAACGACGAAGAAGAATACGCCTAGGGTGAAAGCCGCCAAGTTTCGCCGGTTGGGAGGACAGGTACTATGTATGCCGATTGTTCTATCCACCATGAATTCAGCCAGGACTGCCTAGCAGTAAAGAGACTTGTCTTCCTCCAGCGATACCACTTTCTATGCGGTCTCGGTTTGATTGGCAAACGGGAAATAGCCCTGGCTCGTTGTGTGAGCCTTCCTCGCGACATGGCATTTCGGTCGGTAGGACAGCTTACGGGATGGACACTAGCGGCAATTCGGCGACCAGCTTCGTAATAATTCTTGGTAGGATAGCAGTCTGAATTGCGAGCAACAGCTATTGCTATGCTGAAGTCGTTCGTGCGTTATGCGCAGGCACGAAATGACGCCAATGAGACTGCCCTCCGCCGACTGCCCCCTGCCGACTCCACACCTATGCTCGCCCTCTTCCAACGCTCGTTTGCTGCTAGCCGCTTGTTGCTCGTAGGTTGCGGTGCGATGTTGTTCGCCTTCATTTGGTTGCGGGTTTGGATTGCTTCGCAGATTAACTTTTCTTCGGTTGTGAACATGCTCAAGAGCGGCGACATCCCTGATTTCGCCCTCATGCTGCTGCCAGTATCGGTTGACACGCTCGCCTCGCCACTGGGTCGCGTGGCGTTTGGATATGAAGAACTGCCCGTGGTGTTGGCTTTGGCCTTGTGGGCGGTGGCACGCGGTTCGGACTGTATCGCTGGTCGAGTCGGCAACGGCACGATGGAGATGCTGCTCGCGCAACCGTTGAGCCGGTTCACACTGGTGGCGTCTCACTTAGCGGTTTCCCTTGTCGGCGTCGTGCTGCTGGGAGTCGTCGCTTGGCTAAGCACGGCCATCGGCATTGCCACCTCTAAGTTTGATGTTCCGCCGGAATGGACCGTCTATTGGCCGGCGACGATCAATCTGGTAGGCATCGGCATCTTTCTATTGGGTGCAGCGACGTTGCTTTCCGCAGCAGTCGGTTCGCGTGGGCGTGCAGTGGCGATCATGGTCGGCTTTTACTTTTTGCAAATCGCCTTCAAAATCGTAGGCCTGCTCTCGCCCCAGTTCGAGTGGCTGAAGAAGTGGTCGTTCCTGTCGGCGTACGAGCCGACACTGCTGACTGTCGGCATCGTCGATAATCCAGACAAGTACGTGCCGATGTTTTGGCAGTACAACTTGGTGCTCGTGGGAATTGGCCTAGCGGCTATGGCACTGGCGACGTTGGTATTTTGCAAGCGGGATGTGCCGGCACCGTTGTAGCCCATCTTACTAGGGCATTGCCCAAGGCTACGATGAGGTAGTCCTTCGGCCAATTTGGCGGCTTTGACCGTTCCTCAGGAAAACCGATCGAGATCCTTGGATTGCGAACCTTTCTTCTCACCGTCGTTCTGGTCATCTGCAACCCAGCTCATGCGCAGGAAGTTGCATCAAACGCTCAAGCAGCTGCCGTCTCGAAACTCACAGTAGCCCAGCGACAGATCATCCTATCGAATCTGCCGACCAACAGCGACAAACGTTGTGTCGGGATCGCAGCCGTAACGGAGGCACTACTCGGCAGAACTGAGAACCTAGAACAAGACGTCATTCCTGCTGAGCGACTTGCCAAGACCATCTACGATCATATTGCTACCGGAAAAGCTGTGACGTACCCACGAGAGCTCATCGTCAACGGGAAGCAATCTCCAACGAACTCCAAGGAGTCACTCGCGCAACTGAGTTCCCTTGTGGCCGATCTCTACAAGCGAGACTACTTCCGATTGATGCAAACAGAGCCAGGCAAAGAGCGACTTCTAACTGCGCAGGACAGGGGGATTGCTACCCAAGCAGAGTTGCTACGCATCCTAGCTGCCGATTCAGATCACCTCGCCGTCTTCTCAGGAGCAGGTTGGAGGCGGTTCCCAGACGGAACTTCCAATAGGACCTACCATGCTTTCCTCGTAGGGAAAGATAAACAAGGAAAGCTCTTTATCTACGACCCAAACGAACCGGGGAAAGCGATTCCCTGCCAACTCTTCAAGAAACCAAACTCCATCACGCTGCAATGGACTTGCCGTTATCGAGACACCGGCAAAAACACAACGCAGCGATACCACCTCATTCACCAAGAGGAGTACTTTCGCCTAATACTTGCTCGAAGACCCAAGCCGCCCGTAGAGCAATAGCCCCATGAAACGCATCGTCGTCGTAGGAACCAGCGGGAGCGGCAAGAGTACCTTTTCGAAGAAGCTCTCGCAAGAACTATCGATTCCCTACGTCGCCCTGGATGAACTCTTCTGGAATCCTGGCTGGGTAGAGACCCCCGCCGAGGAGTTCCGTGAGAGCGTTCAGCAAGCAGCAGATCAACCTCGTTGGGTAATCGATGGCAACTATACTTCGACTCAGGACATCACCCTGCCTCGTGCCGACACAGCCATCTGGCTAAACTATAGCCGAGCGAAGGTGATTTATCGGCTCGCGAAGCGATCCCTTTGGAGGTCGTTTTCGGGGCAGTGCATCACCCCAGGCAACAGGGAGACATTCCGACGCACTTTTGCCAGTGGCGACTCCGTGCTGCTTTGGGCCTGGAAGACGCACCCCAAATATCGCCGCAAGTATGCGAGGTTGTTCGCAGAGCGCGCCCAAGAGTCCTTGAAAGTCGTTGAGTTCCAGCGACCGCGAGAAGCTGATGAGTTTCTAGCCTTGCTTTAGCGGACCCTACCTGGGCAGTTCACTCACAAATCGCTGCACTTGGGCATCCAGTAGTGTGAAGTCGTTGCCGAACTCTGCCGCGAAGTCGGCGACGCGTTGTTTGCTGCCGTAAGTAGTGAACTGCTCGCGACGAGACACGCGATCCAAGTAGCGGGAATATTCCTCGGGGCGAGTTTCGCATAAGTAAAATGAGAGTGTCCACGCAGCAGCGTACGAAGCGCCGGGCGAACGGGAGAATTCGTTGTCACTGGCTACGGTACGCATGATCCAATCGGACGTGCTGCCTGCGATGGAGTTGCGGAAATCCTGTAGGCGGCCCTGATTCAGTCGAGTTTCAATACCTTTGATAGAACTCGCTCCCCACACGCCGGGGGCTTCGAACATCATGGCGAGGCCCTCGACCAACCAACGGGGTTGCTCGGAAAAACGCTGATGAACGCCCGTGTTATAAGCAGTTTGGTGGGTCGCTTCGTGGATAATGGTTTCTGCATTGGCCAGCCAGTCGGCGTCGCCACTACCGCCGGAAATATCGAACAGGAACACGCGATTACTCTGCGGCGAGTAATGCCCCAACGTGCCTGGCGCAAGCGGCGTGCCGTCGGCTGCGGCGTATCGGTAGTAGTCCGCCTGGTTGCGAAACACCACTGCCACCAAGGGCATCTTGGGGCGTTTGATCGGAAAGCCACGCACGCTCATGTAATGCGTGAACGAGCGGTAGAGCGATTCCAAACGATTCGCCCACGCAGACCACTCACCGCGTGGATGGACCACGACAAAGTGTTGTGTGGTGGTTACGGCATAGGAGCGGTCGAACTCCTGCTGCAACCGGCCCTTGAGTTGTGCGGGGGAGTAGGCAACAAAGCCCTTCGCAATTTTCTTTGCGTCTTTGGCTTCTTTCGGATGAAAGTCGTGCAACTGCCCGTCACGCCCCAACAGCAACATCTGCGAATCGGTCCAGGCAAGCGGCTGACCTTCGACGCGCTGGCCGTCGATCGTCGCGCGCAGCATGAAGTCAGCTGGGCCGTTGGCCACGGCATTCGTTGCCACCGCCGAGAGGATTGCCAGTGCTAGGGGAAGTCGTGTTGCTGGTTTCATGGGGATGGGTTCGGTTGAAGCTGCACTCGGGTTCCCTACAGCTATTAGTCAGGATCAATGCTCAAAAAAAGTCTAGCTCACGGCGCGACTTCACCCTCCGGAGGGCCGCCTCAGCCGCTACAATGGGTGCTCAAACCGACTTTTCTATCGATTGTGCTGGTTGCGCCCATGACTGTTGCTCTTTCATTCCGCCGTTTGACCAGCTTCGCCCTGCTGTTGCTTGGGGCCGTAGGTTT
This sequence comes from Adhaeretor mobilis, assembly GCF_007741515.1. Taxonomy (GTDB): domain Bacteria; phylum Planctomycetota; class Planctomycetia; order Pirellulales; family Lacipirellulaceae; genus Adhaeretor; species Adhaeretor mobilis. The sequence goes on along the minus strand of NZ_CP036263.1, from coordinate 300,283 downwards.
TGCGAGCTCGCCGACATATGCCGATGAGCCGCCCGCCTGGAAGGAAGAGGCCACCAAATTGGTTGAGCAAATTCGCGCGGGTAGCAGCGCGAAAGTCGTCGAGCCACAGATGCGGCTCGTGGAGATTGCGCCGCTGAACCCTCCCGAGCAGTTGGAGGCATTCTTAGCGCTCTTGCTGAGCCAGGATGCAGAGCTTTCCGCCAAGACCAAGGATCGGCTCGCGAAGGTGGAGACGGCCGTCGTTGAGGAGGCGGTCAAACAGAAGTTTCAGGCGAGCCGATTTTCGCTCTCAGAGCCTAACATCCCTCTGGCTGAAGTGCTGGAGCATCTCGCGAAGCAAACCGGCAACCGCTTGGTGGACTATCGCGGTCGCGTGGGACAAGATGCTACGCCGCGCACGCTGTCGCTCGATATCAAGGATCAAGAGTTCTGGCCGGCTCTGGATTCGATTCTCGATCAAGCGGCGCTCGGGCCGTACGAATTCTCAGGCGACGAGGGCCTGGCGCTGGTTGACTTGGAGCCCGGCTCAACGACAAGGCTCAGCCGCGGCAGCTACACGGGGCCGTTCCGCATTGAAGCGAGCGAACTCGCCAGCCGGCGCAGCATGGTCACGCCACAGGAAAACCGGCTGCACGTGAAGTTGCACGTCGCTTGGGAGCCGCGTTTGCAGCCGCTTTCGATTACGCAACGCGTGGCCGATATCGAGGCGGTGGACGACCAGGGCAATCCTGTGCCAGTCGCGCTGCCGGAAGCGGAATTCGATATCGATGTGCCGCCTGACTCTTATTCGACCGAGATTATGCTCCCCTTGGAACTGCCCGCGAGAGATGTCCGGCGGATCAAGTCGCTCACCGGCAAGCTCCAAGTACTAGCGCCTGCCCGCCAAGTCGAGTTTCGCTTCGACAACTTGAAAAAGAATGTGGGTAGCGAGCAAGAAGCGGGCGGAGTGATTGTGAGGCTCGAGCACATCGTGAAGCTTGAAGGGCTCTATGAGGTTCACATGCGACTGCGTTTGAAGAGCAAAACGGCCGAACTCGACTCGCATGGCGATTGGGTGTTTCAGAATCTCACGCTCCTGGAGGACAAACAAGGCATGACGGTCGATCATGCAGGTTTTGAAACGACGATGCGCAACGACCAGGAGATGGGCTTCGCGTACTTGTTTGAAATTGAAGACGAAATCGAGAATTACACATGGGTGTATCGCACGCCTGCAGCAATTCAAGCGAAAACGGTGGAGTACAAGCTGAAGAATCTGGTATTGCCGTAGCGTGCTAACAGTAGGGTGTGTGAGCACAGCGAAACGCACGATCGAAACGACCGTCGACTCAAGGTGCGTTTCGCTGCGCTCACGCACCCTACGAAGTCGGTCCAAATAGCGAGCCCACATCGACGATCTGCTGCCCGGCGGTTTTGATTTCGTCGATCCAAGTGCCGAGGTTCAACGGGTCGTTGGGATCGCAATAAAGCAGGTGCTCGACCACTTCTAGGGCCATCTCCTTTTTACCGAGTGCATCGAGCGTCCAGGCCAATCCGCGTCCGGCGTCGAAGAACGTGCGATTAGCTGGGTGCAGCGCCGGCACCGGCTGGGGACTTTTTTCGGCGCGAAGGGCTTTCATGCCGATTTGGTAACCGAAGCCGAAGTGCCCGCGGGCGAGCGGCAAGTCGTTGTCGACTTCCACGGCCAACTTGCCCAAGAGAAAGTGGGCTTCGATCATTTCGCTGGAGCCCTCGAGCAGCCAGCGCAGTTCGTCGATCGCAATGTCCGGCTCACCCTCTTCGATCATGGTGCGAACTTCGTCAAGATCTTCGCTTCGCTCGCGAACACTCTTCGGAGGCACAAGTATCCAGCCATGCCCCGAGGCGTCGCGGCGCACCGTCGTGCGGCGGGAGTTACCACTGCGAGAGCTTCTGCGGCGTTTGGCCATGCGGAACTTGCGACTATTGCTTTGGAGAGGGGGAAAGAAAGGCGTGCTCTGTACCGTAACTCGGCCGGGTGAGTGCGTCCAGCGTGGGCCGGCAGGCAAAAAATGCGTAGGTATCGTCGAGCCGAGCGAGGCGTACTATGAATTCGGGGCGTGGTACGCCTCGCTCGGCTCGACGGTACCCTACAGCCGGGGTACCTTATCTTCTCCGTGAGATGGTTCGCAATTGCGTTTTCAGCCAGTTCCTATATTCCCATGATCGCTATCCAGTGCATTGGTTGCCGAGAGGTTTCTCAGGTTTCACCTGAGTCGGTCGGGCAGGTTGTGGCTTGTCCGCACTGTGGACAGCCTACACCTGCGGTGGCGCAGCGCGAAAAAGCTGGTGCCAGACCACCGATGCCGCCTTCGCCTCCTCCGCCGCCACCGGTAGGACCACCGCCAGATGGGATTTCGTCGACTGCAGGAACGCCGAAGACGCAAGCGGGGCCGCCACCACCCCCGCCGCCAGCTTCTCCACCGGTGCCGGCAACTAAGAAAGTGGCGACGAGCAAGGCAGTAGCAGCGAAGCCGCAAGCGGTTGAGAAGCCGGCGCCAGAGACAAGACAGCCGCCTACTCGGGAGGAGCAACTTGCCCGACGGGCGAAGTTTCGGATGTTGCTGGCCGTTGGTGGTGGGCTCCTCTTGGCGATCCTGGCTGTCGTGCTGGCGAAGCTCGGGCAACCGTAGCCGTGTGACCGTAGCCGAGCATCTGGCCCAGCGTTAAATTGGTCGCCTGTGGAATCGATTTCTCTAACCGACGATTGAGCGAGACATGGCCAATACACGTACCGAACGCGACACGATGGGCGAAATGCAGGTTCCTAAGGAGGCGCTTTACGGCGCTTCGACCGCGCGTGCCGTGGAAAATTTCCCGATCGCCCACGAGCCGGTCCCCGCCGCAGTGATTCACGCCTTCGGTCATCTCAAGGCTGCCTGTGCACAGGCGAATCTTGATCTCGGGAAACTTGATGCGGGCCGAGCACAGGCGATCATCGCTGCTGCAGAGGAAGTCGCTGCGGGCAAGCACGATGCGCACTTCCCGGTGGATATCTACCAGACGGGCTCAGGCACTTCGACAAACATGAACGCCAACGAAGTGATCGCCAACGTGGCAAATGCGGGTATTGCTTCGGACGGAGACAAGATTCATCCCAACGATCATGTAAACATGGGACAATCTTCCAACGACACGTTCCCGACGGCGATGTCAATTGCGGCGGCCTCGGAGATTGAGCATAAGCTCATCCCAGCACTGAACCGGCTTAGCGAAAGTCTCACCGAGAAGTCGAACGCGTGGGATAGCCTTGTGAAGATCGGCCGCACGCATCTGATGGATGCTACTCCCATTCGCATGGGACAAGTCTTTGGCGGCTACGCAGCACAAGCGTCGAATGCTGTGATTCGTGCCGGCTTTGCGATGGAAGAGTTGAAGGAATTGGCCATTGGCGGTACGGCCGTCGGCACGGGCATCAACACCCATCCGGAGTTCGCTGAGAAAGTGGCACTCGTGCTCAACGAGCGGCTCAAGTTTCAGTACGAATACGAGTTCCTCGAAGCGGTGAACCATCCCGAGGCGCAGGCCACGAAGGACGGAGTCGTGACGGCTCACGGTTACTTGAAGTCGATTGCCGTGGGGCTGAGCAAAATTGCCAACGACATCCGTCACCTCGGCAGCGGCCCACGCGCCGGACTGTACGAACTGTTGCTGCCGGCCACGCAGCCGGGCAGCTCGATCATGCCGGGCAAGGTGAACCCGGTGATGTGCGAAAGCGTCATGCAAGTCGCTTGCCGCGTGATTGGCAACGACTCGACGGTAACCACCGCGGCACTGGGCGGAGTGGGCTCGCTGTTTGAATTGAATGTGGCGATGCCGGTGATGATTGACGCATTTTTGGAATCCGTAAAACTGCTAGCGAATGTGTCGGACGTGTTCGTAGATAAATTGCTTGCGGGCCTAGAAGTCAACGAAGCCCGCTGCCAGGAGTTGTTGGATCGCTCGTTGATGACCGTCACGAGCCTTGCGCCAGCACTCGGCTACGAAACGTGCGCGAAGCTGGCAAAGCAAGCTCTCGCGGAGGACACAACCATCAGGGCGCTGGTGCTCTCCAAGAAACTGATGGGCGAAGAGGAGTTGGATAAGTTGTTGGATGCAGAGAAGATGACTCGTCCCTCGTAGCTCATCTCGTCGCAAGGTCCTCGCTTTTTTTGCTAGCATTCGCGGGGGCCTAGGCAAGCTGCAAAGCAATTTCTGATTCCAGCGACTTTTCTGTCACGTTTCGATCTTCTGCTCGCCGATGCAAAGGATGATCGCTACCGCAATAGGTGCGCGTGCGGTCCGCTGGTCGCTATGCAGCTAGCATCGTTACCTCTTCCCAATAAAAAATTACTGCGGATGAATTCACATGGAAGTGAAGCATCGAATCGTTACGGCATTGGCCCTGTTCTCCTCCACTGTGGCGGCTTTGCCGAGCATGTCGCTCGCACAGCAGCCGGTTTCTCAGCAGCACCTTGCTGAGCCAGACATGGCCGTTGCCACGGCTACCGACAACTCGCTGGAACTGCAGCAACCGCCCGCTATCGTCGGCCAGTTTTCTCGCACGACGCCGTCGGACTCGTCAGACGGAGTGGTATTTGTAACCTCCGACGATCAACCCATCTCGCAAAAGAAGACCGCTCCGAACACCGTGCAACCGGTTGCCTTCCAAAAGCAACCGCAGCAAATGCAGCCGCAGCGCAAGCCGGAGGTCGTTACCAAGCCAACTCGCCGCACGGCCATGCAACCATTGCCGCAACGATACGGCACGCGTTCGCCACAGATACAACTCCGCGGACAAGGGTTCCGACGTCCCAGCTTCAGCAGTCGGGGCACAGCAAACCAAACCCAAACCGTAGCTCAGCGCCTTAGCGAAACTACGGGCGAGAAGCTCCGCAAAACGCGTGTGCCTCTCTCGGCGAAGCTCGCTTCCCAATCGCAACCAGCTCAAACACTGCCGACACTGTCACGGTCAACTCAATCACAACCAAAACCATCTGAAAAGCGCGTTTCGCGTTTGCCTGCCAGGGATGTTCAAATTGAGTCAGCAGTTTATACAAGTGACCGAAAACCGACCGCGGACGATCAGCAGCTCCTTTCTAAGTTCAATGCAGAGTGGGAGTCGACCGCTCGACCACCGCTACCAACTGCGGGCGGATCTCGCCTAGCCGACGTAAAGTCGCCAGCATTTGCAGCTCCAGCCGTAGAAGCCGCTGAAGGGCCAGTGGAGACACTTGCCGCCGAGGAGCCAGCTACTCGCACTCCCGAGTGGGTTGGCACTCTGGTCGAAGCGCACAAGTTTTCCCAACAAGCAAAGACGCAGGACGATTACACGAAGCTTACGCAACTTGTGGACTCAGCTCTCGAAGGCGGTGCCGCTGGGGAAAGTGCGGTCTTCGGTCGGGAATTGGCTGCCTGGGCTTTGAATCGTCGGGGGGAGCTTCGTTCCGATGAGGGTCAAGACGAGCTGGCCAATGCCGACTTTGCTGCTGCATTGAAGTACGACGGAAACTGCTGGCGAGCGTTGCACAATCGCGGCGTCACTGCCGCGCAGAGTGGCGAATTCGCTGCGGCATTCGATGACTTCAATCAGGTCATTGTGTTGAATCCCAAATTCGCGAAGGCCTACTCGAATCGTGCCACACTGTACCTGCAAGCTGGCAAGTCAGACCTCGCCAAGGCGGATTACCTAAGTTCGCTGAAACTCGATGCCGGGCTCGCCGCCGCCAACGTCGGCTTGGGGCGAATGCTGCATGTCGAGGGTCAGCTAACCAAGGCCGTGAAGTTCTTCGATGCTGCCATCGACGGCGGTGCCAGCTCGGCTGAAGTCTTCTGTAGCCGCGCCGATTTGCTGGCCGACTTGGGTCAGTATGACAACGCATTGACCGACTATGCCAAGGCCGTGGAGTTGAATCCCGACTTCGCCCACGCCTACCGCAACGGTGCCTGGTTGCTGGCAACTTGCCCTGATGAGCGTTTTCGTGATTCGGAGAACGCTCTCAGCGGTGCTGAACAGGCCTTGAAATGTGGCTACGGCGAGCGTCATGTCGCGCTCGACACGCTGGCGGCCGCTCAGGCGAACGCGGGGCAATTTGAGCTCGCCCAAAAGACCATTCAACAAGCCATCGCCAGCGCACCGCAATCGGCTGTAACGAACTACCATCACCGTTTGGCACGCTATCAGGCTGGGCTACCGTTCCGGACCCAGCCGATCATTGGCGGAGACGAAAGCGTGCAGCAGGCTGGGTTTAGGGAGTGACAAGTGGGCTGTAGGCAGGGAGCAGGCTGCAGCCTGCTGCGGAAGAGTGTCCGTCAATTCTTGACTTAAGCCCTCGCGCGAGACGACTCCCCACTCACAGAATCCAAACCGCCGACCGCCGACCGCCGACTGCCCTACATGTAGTACCACTCGCCGGTGGCGATTACGTAGATGCCTAGCAACAGATTTGTCACTGCGTGGGCAACGACGCAGTCCCAGATGTTCTTCGTGCGGACCATCAACCAGGTGATCAGGCTGAACCACACAAATGCGGCTAGCAATTCTGCCGGGTGCATGAGCATCGGCACCGCGGTGCCCGCGATGATCGCTAGTGGCGTAACGTAGCCAAACGGGACGCGATCGAAGTTGTCGTTCACGACGAAACGCATCACGAGGCCGCGGAGGAAGAACTCCTCGATTACTGGGACGACGATGGCCAATCCGATGAGCCGAATAGCCAGAAATCCGAAAGCCCATAACGGCGTGTCTTTGAGTTGCTCTAGCGGATTGAACGCACTGCGCTCGCCCGCTTCCACCAGCCAACCCAGGCCTATCGGCTTGAGCAGCATCACCTCAAGGTCGAGCTTGCAGAGCACGATCCACAACACCACGCCGACAACGCCCACCACGATTGCTAAGGGGCTCACGTGGAATGGAAACGTGCGGTACCCGGGCCAGACGGCGATCATCGCAGCAATAACCAAGGCGATCTTGACGGTGTAGACGACCGGGTAGTAGCGGTAGGGAATCAGCTGCTCCTTCTCTTCGACCGGCAGTGAGGCGAGCGTATCCTCGGCCGGCATCTCGGCTGCTGAGTCGGTTGAGTCGGCTGAGTCGATATCGGACGAAACGAGATTGGGGGAACTGGGTGGCGTGGGCTCAAGCTGAGTCGCCAGCATGAAGACCACCAACGGCAGCAAAAACGTGGCAATGGGCCAGTTCCGCAGCCACCCCTCAGGCAGTCGCTGGGGGGGCGTGCCATTGCCGTATTCGCCACCCTCATAGGCGTCCTCGTCAGTTTCAGGGGGCAGGGTGTCAGACATAGGTGGCGATCCTGTGAGCCAGTGTATGTGGAGCGCCACCGAGGGAATTCCCTACAGAATTGGGGGCGGAATAGGCAATTGTAGCCTGAAATCGCGGGTGAAGAAGATTGCGCGAAGCTCTTCTGAGCGAAACCGCTGCCGGACGGGCGAGCTCCTGTCCTCCAGATCGCTCTGGCGTCGAGCGACTCCGATGCGTAAAACTCCCGCAAAAGTAGATTTACGGCGAGCAGTTTGCACTGGTAGTTTCATCGCGTTTGCGTAGAATGGGGAGCTTGGTCTCACCTCAAGAAGCTTCACCTACCGTGACGCTTTCTGCCCTAAGAGCAATCCGTCGTCGCAACCTATTGCACAAGTGCGTCGGGCGAGCCCCCCATTCGAGCACGGATTCTCGGCCACCCTATAGAGTTTGTCGTTAGTTTTTAAGCACCCATTTTACCAGAGTTAAGTCGAGGCAGTCACTATGGACCTCAATAAAGTTCGCAACATCGGTATTTCTGCTCACATCGATTCGGGGAAAACCACCCTCAGTGAGCGCATCTTGTTCTACTCCGGTCGGATTCACAAGATCGAAGATGTTCGCGGTGGTGGCGATGGCGCTGTCATGGACAACATGGAGCTTGAAAAGGAGCGCGGCATTACGATCGCCTCCGCTGCCACGTACCTCAAGTGGGACGGCTTCGATATTAACCTCATCGATACTCCAGGTCACGTTGACTTTACCGTTGAGGTAGAGCGCAGCTTGCGCGTACTCGACGGTGCGATCCTTGTGCTTTGCTCAGTCGGTGGTGTGCAATCGCAATCGATGACCGTCGATCGCCAGATGAAGCGCTACCACGTTCCTCGCCTAGCGTTCATCAATAAGATGGATCGTACGGGTGCGAACCCCAACAGTGTTGTTGAGCAAGTTCGCGACAAGCTGGGTGCCGACGCGGTACTCATGCAGATCAACATTGGCGAAGAAGAAAACTTTGAAGGCGTTGTCGATCTGATCGCGATGAAGGCCTACTACTTCGATGGCTCGAACGGCGAAAAAGTACGCACAGAGGATATCCCCGCAGACTTGCAGGCGGATGCTGAGAAGTTCCGCGCCCAGATGCTTGAGTCGCTGAGCATGTACAGCGACGATCTGATGGAGAAGCTGCTTGCCGAGGAAGAGATCGGCGAAGAGCTCATCCACGACATCGTGCGTAAAGCGGTCATCGAGCAGGAATTCTGCCCTGTGTTCTTAGGCTCTGCTTTCAAGAACAAGGGCGTCCAGCCGCTCATGAACGCCATCACACGCTACTTGCCCTCTCCGCCAGAAATCACCAACAAGGGTATGGACCCCCAGACCGGGGAGAAGCGCATCCTCATTTCGGATCCCAACAAGCCGCTGGTGGGAATGGGCTTCAAGATCACCGACGACGAATACGGACAGCTCACTTATACGCGTATCTATCAGGGCAAGATCGAAAAGGGCGGCACCTACTTCAACCAACGAACCGGCCGCAAGGAACGCTTCAGCCGCATTGTGAAGATGCATTCTGACAAGCGTGAAGAAGTCGATGCCGGCGAGGCGGGCGACATTGTTGCTATTATGGGTATCGACTGTGCTTCGGGTGATACCTACTGCGACGATGCCAACTACTGCACGCTGGAAAACATCTTCGTCGCTGATCCGGTCATTAAGATGTCGATCCAACCGATGTCGCGTGACAACTCTGACAAGCTCAGCAAGGCGCTGCAACGCTTCCGCAAGGAAGATCCCACGTTCCACGTATTCACTGACGATGAGACCAACGAGACGATCATCGCTGGCATGGGCGAGTTGCATCTCGAAGTTTACGTCGAGCGTATCAAGCGAGAGTACGGCGTCGAGACTGAAGTCGGTGCTCCTAAGGTAAGCTACCGTGAATCGGGTCAGCAGCCTTATGAGTACGATCACAAACGCAAGAAGCAATCCGGTGGTTCCGGTCAGTACGGCCATATCGTTGGCGTCATGCGTCCGATGACCGACGAAGACCGTGCCGCGATGGAAGAGAGTGGCGATACGTCCGATATGTTCTTCGAGGACAAGGTGACCGGTGGTCGCATCCCCAAGGAGTACATCCCAGCGGTCCGCAAGGGCTTCGAATCCATGATGGAAAAAGGCCCTGTGGCTGGTTACCCCGTAGTGGACATGGCAATCGAGCTGCACGACGGCACCTTCCACGATGTCGACTCCAGCGACATGGCGTTTAATCTCACGGCTCGTGAGTGCTTCCGCGAGAATTTCAGTCGCATGAAGCCCATGCTGCTCGAACCAATCATGAAGGTCGAGATCGAGTGCCCCGAAGAGTTCCAGGGATCGGTGGTCGGTCAGATCAGCTCCAAGCGGGGCATGATCGCCGAGACGGAAACCTCCAACGGCATGACCGTCATCATCGCCGAGGTCCCGCTGGCCGAAACGTTCGGCTACTCGAACGACCTGCGCAGCCAAACCCAAGGGCAGGGCACGTTCTCCATGGAGTTCGCAAAGTACTCACCGGTACCGAAGAATATCCAAGAGGAAATCGTCGAAGAGCGGAAAAAAGAATTGCAGCTCGCCTAGGGCCACGTTTTAGGTGGACACCAAAAAAGACCTCGGTCGCTGAGCATTACCCGCCAGCGGCCGAGGTTTCTTCTTTGGTGTTTCTACTTGAGAACCATGAAGCAAACGAGAGCACGAGTTGCCTGTAGTCGGGCACCGCGTCTGTGATTATCGCTCCAACAGACATTGGTGCAATTCGCAGTTAATGACAAATCAGCTTTGGTCAAAAAAACCAAACCGATGAGCTGTCATCACTGGCGAGCCATTTGCCAGCACCGCCTACCAACTCTTACCGTCTGCTGCGTTCTGGTTTCGGGCGCGCTTCGTTAACCGTCACGGTGCGGCCGTCGATCTCTAGGCCGTTCACGGCTTCCAAAGCCGTACGGGCTTGGTCGTCGTTGGTCATCGTGACGAAAGCAAACCCACGGGGGCGGCCCGTTTCGCGATCGTTGATGATCGCCACTTCGCCTACGTCGCCGTGAGCGGCGAAGGCTGCTTCGAGTGTTTCCTGGGTCGTATTGTAAGACAAGTTTCCGACATACAATTTCATCGGGTGAACTCCGACATCGCCCCGCGCGTCGGAGCATATGAACCCGGTGCCTTTAAGGCCGGGTACATCGGGGACCACGCGCGGTCGAAACGACTTCACTACGAAGACAGAAGACAAAGCAACGACCAGCCTAGTCAGAAGAAGAGTGCTGGGCACCGCCATGCCAGGGAGAGATCTGCCTTCCTTACTTAGGCAACTTCCCCGTCGCCTGCGAAAAGAATAGAATCCCAAATCAGTTGCTCGCGATGATGGGCAGCCACTTCTCGCTCCAGAGTTATTTCCCACCTGCGAACTTTCACATTCTACCGAATGTGAAGTTCATGTGAAGATAGTATTTCTCACCAGCGGCAAGGCGGTGTCTAGGTCAATTCCCGGCGAGGCATAGCTCGCGGGCTAGGACTCTCGGAAAGTAGTCCTACGAAGCCTCGGATCGACATTCCTCACGCTTACTTGTCAAACCACTTCTTCACCATGTGCAACGTGGTTTGTCGACCAGCGTGGGCGATGCTGCGGGTGAGCGGGATTTCCTTGGGACACACGGCAACGCAGTTTTGGGCGTTGCCGCAAGCTTGGATGCCGCCCGGGCTCATCAGCGCTTCCAAACGCGTACCGGCATTCATGGCACCGGTGGGATGCTCGTTAAAGAGCATCGCCTGGCTAATGGCCGCGGCACCGACGAAGCCTTCTTCGTACGCGGCATCTTGCCGAGCCTTTAACTGCTCGTCAGTTTCCCCATGACGGCGAGAAACTTCTATCTTCGTGTATTGGGGGCAAGCCTCCACGCAGCAGCCGCAGGTCATGCATTCAGAGAGCGGGTAGCGTATGCTCTGCGAAGCTTGTGATTCCTTCGGTCCGCCACCGCGGTCGTAGTAATCATCGACATCGACCCAAGCGTTTACGCGTTCCAGGGCTTGGAACATGCGCCCGCGATCGACCATCAAGTCGCGTACCACGGGGAACTTGCTCATGGGGCGTAGTTCGATCGAGTCGGGGTTTTCCGCCAGCAGGCTATCGACCAGTGCAGAGCACGATTGCCGCGTCTGGCCGTTGACCAGCATGGTGCAAGCACCGCAAACTTCCTCCAGACAGTTGCAATCCCAGGCTACCGGCGTGGTGGAATCGCCATCGCTGGTCGTACACTGGGCAGCAATCTTCATCAGCACGCTAATCACGTTGAGATTTGGCTCGTACGTGACGGTGTGCCGTTCCCAGTGGCTCGGAGACTCTGGGTCTTCTTGGCGAAGGATACGAACCTCAAACGAGTTGATCTGCGGTGTTCCGGCTGGTGCAATCATTGCGTGCGTAAGGAGTTAGGTAATTAGGGAGAGAGGGATTTGGTGATAGGGGGGAGACATGCTAGGTCGAAGTGCTCCCGCCGTGATCGCAATTATAGCGTATTGGGGCGGTTTGGTGAGAGGGCGTTTTGGGTGAGTGATTCAGCGTATGAAGCCCTGGAGTACCAACCGCAGGATTAGAGCTCGGACCACACCCAGAGGGCCAGACATATCCATAAGTCCATCGCAGGCCCGACACAGCCAACGGGGGACATCGCAGGGGAAAACCGTGTGCCAGGGTAGCCGGTGGCACCCCCAATCCTGGGCTGAACGGCAAGACCGCATTGCGGTAAAACCCTACCCCACAAGTCAATCTGCTGGGCGGATGGTAGACTGAGGTGCGGAAGGATGACCCAAAAGGGAATCTTTCGTTGAATTGGCTGCGAGTTCGGGAAACATCCATGCGACGAAGAATTTTAGCGATCTGCTCGGCTCTCATTGTGCTTGCGCTCTCAGCGGCAAGTCGCGCCAACTTGGTGGTGGATGGCCTGGAAACCGCGCGGCACGAACGGTTTGCTGGCGGCGGCTCGCTGTTTATCGGTTCGGCTGCGGTCACGGGTGGTGCAGCGCTCGATTTCTCCGGCGTCGCCCGCGGCACTAATGGGTACTGGGCCACGATGATTTCGACGACCCACTTTATCAGTGCTGCACACGCTCATGCCACTGGCACGGTTGTGTTTCATCATGACAATGATCCCAGCGGTTTGAGCTCGATACGAACGGTCACCGGCGGTGGGCGCATCGGTGGCACTGACATTTGGGTCGGAACGCTCAACGCGCCAGTCGACCCTCACCTGGTGGCCATCTATTCAATCGCCTTGCCCGGCGACTATACCGACGAACCGTTCTATCAAGTCGGTCGAGGAACAAAATTTGGCACCGATAACACGAGCGGCTTTCGCGTGGGTCGCAATCTGGTGAGCGATGTTTACGAAGACGTGGAGCTCGGCTCGGCAGTGACGGACTCGCTGGTCTATTTCGACGACTCTGCAGCTGGCGACTTAACAGGGGCTGACGAAGAGTCAGACGACCACATCCCCGACGAAACGTTCTTGCAAAGTGGCGACTCAGGCGGGCCCAGTTTCTGGATCAGTGGCATGGGGGAAATGCTGCTGTTGGGCACGCACTCGTTTATCACCGAGCCCGATCCAGACGACCCCGACTCGCCCTTCAACGATCGTCGCGCCTCCGGCGATGCCTACCTGCCGGCCTATCGCGGGCAAATCTTGGCCGCGGTGCCTGAAGCGTCGCAGGGATTGGCGTTCTCGGCGTTGGTACTACTGCTGGGGCTGGTTGGAGCGATTAAACGCCGCAGCGGTGGTCAGTAACCACTGGATAGTGCCGAGTGGAGCGAGGCGAGTGGCTCAACCTGTGTTGCTAGGCACCTACAAGCACGCGGCGCCAGCAAGTGGATCATTGGCCCGTCATTCACTTGCTGGCGCTGCGTGCTCGTATTGATACACCAGTGAGAGCGCCTCGCGGAGCTCGACAACCCCTACGGCTGCGCACGAAAAAAGCCGCGAGCTGGGTGCGCCAGATCGCGGCTCTTGGGTTTGCTGATAGGTCGGCTTGAGCCGACGGCAGATCACACTTCAGCAGTCTTACGCTTACGGAAGTTGGTAACTCCCAACACGCCGCAGACGAGTCCGCCGAAGAGGAAGGCTGAGGGTTCGGGTACGGCAGCAGTCTCAAAAGAATATGTTACAGAGAGCGAATCAGAAAATATACGAAACTGCTCAGATCCTGCATCGAAAGAATTTCCGGCTGGGAAGCCTGCTGAGACTACGACTTCCGTGACTGGAGCTCCACCGAAAGATGTGACACTAAGAGTAGCCGAAGTGTGGATTCCTGATTGCGCCTGAAATACATCCTGGCTGCTTCCATCGAAAGATAGATCAAAGTTCAATGCGTTTGGTTGAGTTCCGCTAAAAGCGTTCCCGTCAAAGTCTAAGCTAGTTGAAAAATTTGCAGTCACATCGAACGTACCAGGGACGAAATCACCCCCGACACCAGGGAGGCTAACAGTCCAGGTGATTGTATCACCAGTAAAGTTAATACCAGTACTGGCCAAATCCCTACCTATTACGTCTCCAACGACTGGGCTAAATGAGCTTGAGACTGTTTGTGAGTCACCGTTGATCTGCAAAGGGCTCAAATTAGTAACAACTCCTAAGTAATCAGAGGCTGGGGTCGATCCAAAGCCACCACCATTGACTGTTGCAGAATCATCGGATGCACTACCCGAAACGAGGACTGCTGAGGCACTGGAAATCGCAGTGCAGTAAATGACGAAACCCAAAGTAAATAATCTCATCAATCAACCTCTTACGCTAAAAAGCCAGTGGTGAGCCCCAGTTGTGACTCATTGGTTAGGCCGCCTACTTCTGCCCAGTCTATCCGATGCCCCACGCGACAAGCAACCAAATTCTAGCGATTGCGCGAATATTAACGGCTCCTTAATCTGGCTCGAATTTCTGGCGGCGCCGCTGCGGGAACTACCTAGTCGGGCTCTCCTCGGTTCTTAAGCTTCTGCGGAGTAATCACTTAGGATAGCCGGGGCACGTCCTTAAGAGAGAGGATCGCTTGAGCCTTGGCGAGCTTCATTGCGGTCTTGTCCGACCAGCGCAGAATGGGTTGGAATTCCGTACCATCCCACAACTCGGCCAGGATGGCCGCGCTACTGCAAAAAAAAAACAGGCCGACCGCAGTCGACCTGTTTTTGCTGATTTCCGTCTACCCGCCGAGAGGCGAGTCGTCTTAGCCCAATTCGTGTTAGCTACGACGACGGGCGCCGGCCAAGGCCAGTAGGCCGCCTAGAGCCAGTACGAGGGAGGTTGGCTCGGGGACTTCGTTCTTATCGGGATTGGTGGTGATGACCACGCCATCGGAGTCCTTCTTGGCGATGAAGGCGGTCGATCCGGAAGCCGAAGTGGCCGTTAATGTGTTGTCCAAGGCCACCGAGATTTTCGTGACCTTGCCGGTCAGGCCGTTGTCGGCCAAGATCGGGCCGAACTCACGGAAGAACTTGCCGCTCCAGCCAGAGTTGTAACTTGAGCCGCCCGGATTATCGACGCTCAGTTGGTAGTCACCATCTGAGGGAGTGAATTCCATGTCTCCCATAACGCTGATACCACCGACACCAACACCATCGACTTCCAGGATGTCAATAAACACATTGGCTGTGACTCGCGAGAGAGCATCGTCGCTGGAGAAGCCGTTATCCAAGGTCGTGTCCCCTGCCTCGCTCAGAAAAATGCTTTCGATGACGTTGCCGTCCTTCGCTTGAATCATGAATTTGAGCTGGACATCCAAAATGTCCGAGGGGCCACCGCCCGTGGAGCTGGCGGAAAAACCAATGGGGTCGAAATCGAGCGAGTCGCCCGCAACCGTTGGCGCGCCGAACAGACCGTCGGGCTTACCGGAAGTGGTTAGTAGTGTCTCTTCAGTGACGGCGAGGTAATCGACCGTCGTCGCGGAAAAGTCGCCGTAGGGCACTGGTGCAGCTTGTGAGCTGGCAGGCGAACTTGCGAGACTTAATAGAACTGTGCCGGCAAACAGTACGCCGGAAACTGAACTGGAAAATTGTGAGACTAGAGAAATCCGAATCATTGCCCCCTCCGATTGTGAACTGAAGAAACACTCCTCTGGTGAGTGAAACTCCACTGATGATAAGCGATGAATGAATTAGGCCGCGGATTGTGCATGCACAGATCCGCACCTAGAGCGTGGATGCTACCCCGAAACGCGAGGCACCGCAAGTAATTTGCATTACAATCAGCTAAGACGAGTTCCAGCGTGCTAAGCCACCCCTCAGGAAAAACCGCCCCTCCGGAAGTTGTGCACTTGCATCGCAAAGTGTTTAGTATCAACATCTTGTGTCGATAAGCGGTTGCATGGGCACGTTAGTTCCATCTCAGCCCGCATTCCAGGCGCAGGCTAGGTGTGTTTGACAGGGTGATTTCTGCAGAGTGAAATCGACTGAGGTAGTAGAACTTTTTGCTAGGCCACTACTTTTCTTGGATCTAAGCTGCAGACTTATGCTCTAACAGTAGTGACGAAGTAAATGCCCCTCACTACGGCCATCCGCAGTCTCAACCGCACTACCAAGTGTGTGGGTCACAATACCCGCAAGAAGAAACGCAGCACCTTGATCAACACTCGCATGCAACAGGCACTAGTGGCTCTCATCTGCTTAGTAACTATCCAGCATGCTAGCGTGCTGCACGCCGACCTCGTAGGAATTCAGTATTGGGATAGGGGCTCTGCGAACCCGGAAACCAATGGCGGCCCGCTATGGGAGGGCGTGGTTGATACGGTCTCGAATAAGCTTCGCATCGACAACTGGAAGGAATTGCCGCAACACGGAACGGAATTCTGGGTGCCTGCCAGCCTTCCGCAGATTCCTTTGATTTGGTCCGCCTACGACGCAAACGGTGGCATCTATGACGTCGCTGATAATTTTGGTCCCGTGATTGGCGGCACCGTTTCGATCACCAACGACTTCGCGTTTATTTCGAATGATACCGCCCAGAATATGGACTGGGTTTATGACGTCGAGGGCGATGGGATTGACGCGCAGGACAGAGTTATCGGAGGCATAGTCAAACCGACCCGAATCGGGTGGGGCGGTTTTGCTAGGCAAGAAACCCTCGACGGACCGTTCGTCTTCTACACCTCAGCAATTGACGGTGAAACTGCTTACGACGAAACGACCTTACCGCGACTGCCTATCGAGGATCCGAACAGCACCCCGATTACCAACTCCCTGCTGGCGTCGCTGGATGGCACGGTTGTGGTGACGTCGCGGCAAACGACCTCGAACCCGATTGTCCTCGCAGTGCCCGAGTCGTCGGCGTTCTTAGGAGTCGGGCTGGTCGGCACGGCTTGTGCCCTTGGCACTTGGTTACGGAAGCGAAGAGCCGGCAAGTTGCAAGGCGTAGGTCGCGCAAGTCTTAACGCCGCCGCTTGCTGAAGTGGTTTGCTCCCAGCACGCCGCAGATTAAACCGCCGAAGAGGAAGGCGGACGGCTCGGGGACGGCGGTGAAGCTGAGCGTGAGATCGTCGATCGCGAGACCCGCATCGCTTCCCGTAATGTTGGCATCGTGCCAGCGAAGCCCGAGAAAGTGCCCAGCAGGCAGGTTGACGCTGAGGGTGCTGGTCAAGGTTTCGGAAGTGGTCAAAGTATCAGTAGGAAGTGGTGGGTCATAGAAGGGTGGACTACCAGGGTCCAGCGGCGCATCGAAAGTGAGGCTGGGATCGCTTTGCCAGCCAGTTGGTGCGGAGTTAAGTGGCTCCAGATCAGTGATCTCTGCCGAGGAAGTTTGAAACGAGAAGGTTAGGCTATCTAGTCCTGCGCCAGCTCGGCGATACTGCTCTCCAGTGTAAGTCACTTCCACTTCGGAGATCGTACTCCCCGTGTTGTTGTGCAAGACAATGCCCCAGGCAACTTGTTCGATGGTGTCACTGCCATCTAAATCGGTGTAGCTACCTAAAGCAAGATCGCCTGGAACACCACTCTGGAAGGAATAGGCGCCTGGAGAGGAGGCTATTCCCGTACCGTAGAAGAAGCTGGAAGTCACACCATCTTGCCAGTACCAGCCTGGGCTTCCACTGGGTGTCGTTCCACTGGTTGACTGGGTTGATCGGTCGTTGTCCCAAAAATTCTCCGACTCTGTCGTGTTCAAAAAATTGAAATCGTTGGTGTAGTCTGTCAAGTCGTTCAGCACGAGTGCCGCGCGGCACTCGGTAACGAGCAAGGCCAAAGAAGCAGCCAAGAAAAGAACCCTCATCGGTCGTTGATCTCCCGGATGCGCCGGCACCCTCTTTGAATCCGCGTGTAAAGAGTGAAAAAACAAAGAGCCCTGTTATGGGCCCGATGCCGAGCTTATTTCACCCGGAGAGCGATTCAAAGCGAATTCCCGTCATTCCTCCTGTATTTCCTAAATTAACATCTGGCGGCGGTGTTGGAAAATCCCCTTAAGCTGTTGTTGTCCTTGAGGTTAGGGACCTGGGACGGTCTTTTCCACACACGCTCAATTTTTTGGGTAGCACCGACACTGGTCCGAGCGATACGCAAGAATTAAGCAACCGGCAGGCTAGGCGAAGTGTCGCGGCTACCCGATTCTCCCTGCTAGAAAGCGCAGGCGACTTATTCGTAACTGGCAGGAATTGGCATCGATTTCCGCGCCGACTTTGCGGCTCTAATGCTTCGCGGTCATTGCAACACGGTGCAAACACCGCGACGTAATGATTGATGGCAGCGCCATGCGAAGCCCAACGTGGATTCTTGTTACTTCCGCACGATGCGGTTCGCAAAGGGTCGGTAGAGCGGGTCGCCGATGAGGGTCATCATCCAGCTGTTGAAGGGCTTGGTGCGATAGTAGCACTCGACGAGCGACAGATCCCCTTGGACGAGCAAGGCAAAGAATTCATTGGGGCGTGGAAAGGCCACCAGATAGGGCTCGTACGTAGGGCCAATCGTTACGCAGACGCCGTCTTCGAGAAGGCGTTTGCACCAGACTTGGCTGTCTTTCTTGCGCAGCGTGGTGGCCTCCCCACTGGCTAGATGATAGGCCACGGCCCCTGGGTTCCAGTCGAAAGCATCGACGTATTTACCCAGGCTGTACCAACCGCAGTAGAGGGCGGCATCGGGGCAATCGCCCGGCTGGAATAATTCGCTCTTCTCGTTGAGCGTGACGTCCAAATTAGTCTGTTCTTTCAAACCCTTGGCGGTGATCAGTAGGGCTCGGTCGTAGTCAGCGTAACTGCCGGGAGACACGTTACTTTGATCGAGCTTGCCAATACCTCGTGCGTCGAGATAGACCTTGCCTTGAAGTCCCTCTTTTTCGATCTTGATTGCCGTGTCGATCAGGCCCTTGGCCAGTTCTAGTGTCGGCGCGTCAAGACGTGCCACCATCAGCGTGGGATAGGAGTCGCGTAGTTGGGAGTTGTCGTACTCGGGCCGTAAATAATTGGGCTGCCAGCGAAGTAGCTGGTAATCGTCGTCACGCCAGAGCACCAACGACAGTTCGCTATCGAAGCTGCTGTTGGTTTCATTCTTGGTCACCGTCTTTAGCTGCTTGTCGATCCACTTTACGGTGGCAATCATGCCCCGTGATCTCGAGAGCGTATCCAGCAGTAAGGAGTCGCGCTGAATACTTGGCGCTGATCGCTCCAAGCGTTGTTCCAATTCGGCATAAGCGATCAGCATCCCACGCAGCCTCTCAAACTCGACTTGAAGCTGCGTGGAACCCTCTTTGTCAGCCTGAATACGTGATTGGAGCGACTCTAGGAGTACACGAATCCCACCACCGGCCGTAGCCAATTGCTGGACTTTCATGCTCGCCTGCTGGCGTTGCTGAGGATCGGCAAGCTGGCGGATTCGAGCTTGAGATTCCTGCAGCTGCTTTTCCAGTTTTTGCGCAAGCTCGTCAATCTCTGATGTTTTCTTAGCATCTCCGGAGTCGGCCATCGACGAATCGTTGCCTGCTGACGGCCTGTCAGTATCCCCGGTAAGGCCGATACCTGGGGCGAGCAAGCCGAATTCGGCGACGATATCTCGCAGCACTTTGATCCGCTTAGTGCGTTCGCCCACGAGGTGCTCTTGGTATCGGGAAAGCCTAGGGCTGTCTTTCTTGTCGCTCTCGATCCGCAGTGGCACATCCCAGGTAGTGACCAAGCATCGCAGATTGCGATCAGGATCGTTTTCTGAAAGCCATTTTTGAATCTCTGGCCGAATGGCCCAGCGCCATTCCTCGTGCGAGATCGTCTCTTTACGAGGCATGACTACCTTGCAAATATTCTCCACCGGGATACCCCGCTGCTGAGCGTAGTATTCTGCTAGTCGTTCTGAACTTTTACTGCCACGGGCAGCGATGATTGCGATTTCACTGGGTTTCAAGTCAGCATGCGCGCTTGGTAGCCCGTGCAATTGAGCAAGGCACAATACGGCGAAGGTCAGCCAGGTTTTCAAGGTCCAGGTTTTCAAAGTCATGCGTCTCAAGTGAAAGGTGCTGGTTAGGGTCATTCCACTAGCGTTCGGTGGAGGTTTGCTAGTTCGTCCTCACCAAGGGCAGTATACGCTAGGGCGAGAGATTCATGGATCGCCCCAAGTTGGGGCATGCCGTTGAGCGCGAATTCAAGGTCTTCAATCGCTTCCTGCCACCTTTTGAGTCGCAGCAAGATTTGACCACGCGTTTCTCGAAAACGGTACTCCTGGGGAGCGATTTCCAGTGCTCGATTGACGGCGACGAGCGCCTCTTCGAGCCGGGCATCTGCCCCTTCGCCAAGCACGAGCCCGTAGTTGTTCCAGGCTGCGGGATTCGTGGGATCGCGCTGAACTGCGATCTCAAAGAACTGGCGTGCCTCTTGGTACTGCTCGGCAACGGCTGCTTCGGTACCCACAGCCAACAAGAGTTGAGCGGGAGTGCGTGGCGACTCTCGCAAGGCTTCCAAGAGACGACCATAAATCGGCGACTTATTGCGATCCTTGTAGATCGCCCGGGCCATCTGCAGTAACGAACCGGCGTTGTTTTCCAGTTCAGCGGCCGTCAGCCAAAGATCAACAATCTGCTGCTGATCCGGCAGGGGATCTTTGAGTAATTGGGCGGCCTGCCGTCGAATCACTCTGGCGAGCGCCTGTTTGGCTTGCTGGTTCTCAGGTTCTAAGGCGCGCCATTTCTCGAGGATCGTACGCATTTTTTGCAGGTTGCCTAAGACTTCCTCGGCAGCCAGCCACCATTGTAATTCGCCGGGAAGGAGCACCGTCCCACGTCGCTCTTGACCTGCCACATGCGTTACCAATGCACGGGCATCTTCACGTGCTTGCTCGGGGCGTTTGAGCGCAAGATTGATCCGCATGCGTTCAAAGGCCGCGCCGGGTAGTATCGCAACGAGCGGCTTGAGTAACAGAGCTGCCTCTTCAAGTTGCCCATCTTGAACGGACAAGATCGCGCGCAAGAACTGCTGATAGGAACCAGTCATGTTCAGCGACTCGAGATGATCCAAATGGACCTTGGCAAGTCGCTGTGATTCTTTCTTGTCGTCGATCAATTGCCCGCTCACTAGCCGCTGGGCAATCCAAAAATGGGCCGAAGGGTAGCCTGTTTGTTCTTCAGGCGCAAGCAACTGCATCCGTTTGTAGGCCTCGTCTAGCTTGTCTTCCTCAGCGAGTGCCAGTGCGGTGCGATACTCGGTAAGTTGTGTATCGACGCCGAGCTGTGCCAATTTCTGTTCGTACAGCTGAGCACTTTCGTAATCTTGCGTCTCCAACGCTTCCTTCATCGAATCTTTGTAACGTGACACAACGGCACCATTGCCGTTCCAAAACGAATGCGCCCAGACCGCAGCAAATGGCAATAACATGACGAGTGCTGGGAGGGCCCACTTCAGCTGACGCCACTCACGCGTAGTAAACCAAGCATATGCAAAACCACCTACCGCAGCGATGGGCCGCCATAGTGGTTGCAAGAGCCAGACCAACCCAAGCAGTGGACGGTCGAGATTGAGTGCCTCGCTGGCGTGCAGTACTGCCGCAACCATTCGCGTCGGCAGTGCGGAAAGCCAGCTTCCCATTGAGGCAAGCTTCTCGCGGATCGCTTCGGGCAAAATGCCACGCCCCACCGCCGCGATCAACCGCCCAACCGCGCGGAAGGGCCAAGTGAGCCAGTAGAAAGCGTTCGCGAAGAGCCCTTCAGTGCTTTCCCAAGCCGCAAAGAAAGTGTGAGCAATCGCCTCGGCAGCCCTCTCCAAAGGCCGCACGAGCATCGCGCCAAATTCTGACAAAGCGCGAGCGAGACGTGTCAGTAGGTGATGGATTTTATCGAACATCGACGAATAGGTTATTGAGAAGTTTGCCGTTAAATCGGTTCGACCACGAAGGCCAATGAAATCTGCTAGAAGTGGTGAGGGTCATTGGTTTCAGAGAAAGCACTCATCCTCGCTGCCTAATCCAATTGCGAACTCGCGCTGCCTTGGGTAATAAAACGACGAAATCGCTCGCGAGTATCCAGTAATAACTCGCGCGCCTTCTCCTGCTTCTCTTCTGAAACTTCACCGGCACCGGTTGTCCAGACTTGCACTTGAAAGAACTGCTTGCCCTGCACACTACCCGAGGGTCTCAGCAGCCTTTGGAAAATGTAGTCGGTGAACGAGGAGGTGGGGGGAGCAACGGCTTGTCCGTGCTCGTCAAACTGACAGTAAACGAGGTGGGCATGTGCCCCCTCGCGTCCCGTAAAGCTAATTTCTACGAAGCCCCATGTTTCATTCTCGTCCGCGCCCGGGGCATCAACAATCTGTCGGTCGGTTTGTTCCCAGCCAATGCCCTGGTAACAGATCGCTAGCTCATGCCAACCTCCGCTAAAGGGGTAATCGCAGGAAACCAACATGGTGTCTTTATCAAAGTCCTGGTATTCGTAAGTTTGAGAATACTTTCCGAAGACGTTGTCTGATTCTCGCTCCTTCAGCGTGAAACTGACCCGATTGAATGTGGCGCATTGCTTTGGAAGCAGCTCGGCATCAATTGTGGCTGCGTTTTCCAACACTTTGGCGTTGTCGCCAACTGCTGCTTGTGTTTTCTCGAGGTCAAAGAGCCAATCGCCATAGACCATTTGAATTCCCCCTAACATCGCAAACGCGACTAGGGGAACAGCACCAAGCATGGCGAGACGCATGTTCTCAGCGAATAGCCTGACGTAATCGACTTGCGATTCAGCCGCCCTGGAAGCTTCCACCAGACGTGGTGAAAACCGTCGGAGGGTCGCATCCCAACCAGCAATCAAGAGCCGACCGTACTTGGGTATCGTCCCGTGCAGTTCATGGTAGGGAGCTGCTATTGGCGAAATACAGCGGAGCAAGAGACGATCGGTACTTACGAGAGCCAGGAAAGTCAGCAAGAAGACAGCCAGCCCTAACAGCTCGTGGGGGAGCCCAGCGGTCCAGTCAACTCCCCAGCGATCGAAAGCATAGGCGATGGTGCAAATCCGAGTCACATTCATTAATGTTGCCCAGCCGATCCCCGCCAACGTCAAGAAAAGCATGTGGATCAACGACCGGTTATTCCAAACCGAATAGATGACTGCGCAGGCGACGATGGACATGAGGGAGACAATGCCACTGCAAGCCTCGTCAACAAACAGTTCCTTTCCTGCAAGGCGTAGAACATTCCCCGACATCAAATGTGAAATGCCTATCCAGTCGAGCAGTGTGCTACTTAGTCGGCTGCTCTGCAATTGCAGTACCGCGATCAGTTGTTGATCAGGATGCGTAGGGAGCGGCACGATGAGTAACAAGAGGAGCCAAATGCCCCAGGCGTTTTGGATCAAACGGACTCGCCTTGAACGCACTAAGAATCCGGCGACAAGCGTCACTGCAGACACAGCAGCAAGCCACGGGCTGTGGACATAGTAAGCAAGCGCAAGCATCGCCCAGGCAACCGCAAATAGGAAGCCACTAAGCCAGCCGAGCAACTTCTTGTTGGGCGATTCACTCGGCACGGCTTGACTGGTCCGCTGCCAAAGCAGCCAAGCAAAAGCACCCAGCACAAAGGGAAAATGCTGATAGTGCGAACGGTTCCACAGACTGCGAAAAAACTTAGACAGCAGGGGACTGTACGCTGCGCAAAGCACGATGGCTGTAAGCACAACTGGCAACCAGTTTTTCCAAGTTGGACGCGAGTTGTTCATCTGTTACGGTATGCGCTGAACGTTTCAGGTGGAGATTGTGGGAAGAATTACAAAGTCGCTGCGGAATGCAAGCAGGGAATCCTTAACTCTACCTTGCTTGAACCGATGTCGCCACCTTTTCTTCCCTATCGACGGGTGTGGTCCGCCGATTCCCGGCAGCGAGCAGCACCTCGACCACGCGTTGACGCTCGTCTCGGCTCAGGCTGGAACCGCTGGGCAGGCACAGGCCCTTTTCAAAGAGCTGCTCAGAGACCGTTCCACCACGCATTGGACACTGGGCAAAGACTGGCTGCATGTGCATGGGCTTCCAGAGCGGTCGGGATTCGATGTTTTCTCGCTCGTGAGCCAGGCGGATCTCTTCGGTAGTCGCGCCAAATTTATCTGGGTCGACAAGTAAGCAAGTGAGCCAACGTGTGGATCGACCGCCGGAGATCTCCGGCATGAAACGGATGCCTGGCACATCGCCCAAGGCTTGGCTATAGTACTCGAAATTGGCGCGTCGCTGATTGACTCGCGAGTCTAGCTCAGCCAATTGACCGCGACCGACCGCAGCGAGCAGATTACTCATGCGATAGTTGTAGCCGATTTCAGAATGTTGATAGTGCGGTGCCGGGTCCCGAGCTTGCGTCGCGAGGAACCGTGCTTTGTCGGCCAGCTCTTTTTGGTCTGTCACCAACATTCCGCCGCCGCTGGTGGTGATAATCTTGTTGCCGTTAAATGAGAATACTCCGAAGGAGCCGAACGTACCGGCCGACTTGCCGCGGTAGGTTGCCCCTAAGGCTTCGGCAGCGTCTTCGATGAGTGGCACATCGTAGAAACGACAGATCTTGGCAATCCGATCGTAATCCGCGCACTGGCCGTACAGGTCGACGATGACTACCGCCTTGGGCAGCTTCCCACGCTTTGCGCTAGCTTCCAATTCTTCACCCAGCAACTCGGGGTCCATATTCCAAGTTTCACGATCGCTATCGATGAATACGGGCTTTGCTCCGACATAGGTAATCGCATTGGCGGTAGCGGCAAAGGTCAAGGAAGAGGTGAGGACGTCGTCCCCCTGCTGCACGCCCGCTAAGATCAAAGAAAGGTGCAAGGCTGCCGTTCCGCTGCTCAGCGCCACGGCCTCTCGAGCGCCAACTTTCTCGGCGAATTCCTTCTCGAACGCATCGACATGGGGCCCTAGCGGCGCGATCCAGTTGGAATCGAATGCGTCGAGCAATAGCTCGCGCTCGCGTAGCGACATGTGCGGTGGGGAGAGGTAGATACGCGGGGGCTGATCGTCGTTGGCTGGCTCACTGGCCTGCTCCTTCGCCGCGGCTTCCTCCTTCGCGGCGGCTTCCTCGAGCGTTTCGGGGAGCGCGGTAAGGTCCGCATCGCTGGTGAGATGTTCGGCTTGGTTTGGGTCTCGTGGTGATCCCTTACCTCCGTCGCCAGGAGAAGGGCCCACGGGCAGATTCGTAGAGGGAGGGTTAGCGGAGTCGGTTCTTGTTGTCGGTTTGGCAGGTACCCCCACAGCTACGATGCGTTCTGCCAAATGATTCACAACCGCTGCCCCAGCTCCAACCGTCGTCCAGGCACCAATATCGATATTCGGAACGACCGAGGAGCCAATACCCAAGAAGGCACCTTCACCCACGGAAACTTCGCCCGCTAGGCGAGCTCCTGGCGCAACGTGAACGAAATCGCCGACGACGCAATCATGATCTACCGATGCGCCGGTATTGATGATCGCATGGGAACCGATCTGGGCATCCGGTTGAACAATTGCCCCCGACAGAACCACAGTTCCTGGGCCTAGTACCGCTGTTGGATCGACGTTGGCATTCGGGTGAATGACGGTGAGCCATTCTCTATCGAGCCGCTCGGAGAGTGCCTTGCGAGTTGCGTTATCGCCAACTGCCAGAACCGCGGATAGGGAAACATGCGTTGTGCTCGACTCGATAGGACCAGTGATGGGAACGCCTGAAAACTCTTGACCCCAAAGCGCGGGGTCGTCGTCGAGAATTGCGACCACCGATGCGCCCGACTCTTGCAGAGCCCGCACAATTACTTTGCCGTGACCTCCGGCCCCGATGACAACAATTTCACAACCGTCTGGCATACTTATGGTCTTTGCAAGAGTGCGTAGAGAAAGGACGTTTTCGTAGAGCCTGTGCGATCACCCGCTGTTTGATCGCGTACTGCGAAATGGCTCGATCCTTCCATGATATCAGATAGGCTGATGAAGGGTCCGGTCTCCTGATCCGAAATCCCAACCTCGTGCCTCGGTGAGATCGAACTAACAGGCATCTAAGAAGAAGTCCCGCTGAGAGCTGCTAGCATTGCGACCGGCACGCTCCGCTCAATCGCTACGACCGCCCGCCGTTGCTGCTAAGCGGCGCGTTCGCTCTTCGGGAGCCGTCTACATCGTTTCTCACGAGTTATCTTCATACATCCGCCAGCCTTTGCTGGGATTGCCCATCATGAAAAACTCTGGCTGAACATCCCGGACGACGACCGCACCGGCTGCTAGTGACGAGCTCTTACCCACCGTCAAGCCTGGGATCACTGTCGCGTGCGTACCCATGAAAACTTCCTCGCCGAGCTCGACATTTCCGTTGATGACCGCATAGGGAGAAAATACGCAGTACCGACCAACCAGCGAATCGTGTCCGGCCGATGCGTAGGTGTTCAGCACAACATGGTCCTGCAGTGTTGCATTCGCGCCGACAAATCCAAACGGTGCGACGATTACTCCCTGACCCAATACGGCTGAGGAGGCAACGTAAGCAGTCGGGTGAATCACGTTGGCATAGTGCGGCTTCCCTGCGAGGCCATCTCGAAGCACGCGCCTCACCTTGGCGTTTCCAACAGCAATGATATACACGCAGTCGTTCCGCGCGACGTGACCTTGAGCGGGCTCGACAAAGTCGAATTGGACGCCCAGCGCACTCAGCTGGTCTGCTGCGGTAGCGGAGTCGTCGAGAAATCCGGCGATGCCATCAAACTCTAGTCCCGCGGCTTCGGCGTCAATCATGTCTTGCGCGTAGAGAGCTACTTCCCTTCCCAGGGCCCCTCCGCCGACAACAACTAGTTTTTTCTTGATTGGCATGATTTCCTTAGGGAGTCAACTCGTTGCGCCGGCATCGACTTTCAGTTCGATCCCCGTGACACGCTTTCCATCGTCAGAGAGTAAATAAGCAACCGCGGCTGCGACATCCTGAACTTCGCTCAAAACCCCCAGCGGAGATCGTCGCACTACCTTAGCCAGTGCGTCGGCTCCAAGTCCAGCGGACATCTCCGTTTCCATGTATCCAGGCGACACCGCGTTGACGGTAATGCCGATCCGCCCCACTTCACGAGCCAACGAGCGAGTAAATCCGAGCAGCGCTGCTTTCGTTGCCCCATAGACTGAGAGGCCACTAGCGCCGGAGGTTCCCACTACCGACGCAATGTTCACGATCCGGGCGTCGGTTTGCCGGCCGGTTTTCTGAAACATCGCGCGTTGGGCGTATTTGGTTAGCAAAATCGTGCCCAGTACATTAACGTTCACGACTTCGGCGATTTCGCTATCGTGTATGGTTGCCAGCACACCATCGCGGGCTATAGCGGCGTTGTTGACGAGGCCGTAAAGCGGGCCAAACTCCTCTTTGAGCGCCGTGCAAAACGGGTGGAGACTCTCGTGATCGCCTAAATCCAACGCGCGAAAGGCGATCGAGGGGTTCTCCTTGATCAGCGCATCAAGCGCGTCACTAGGCTGTCGACCCGTGGCGATAATCCGATAGCCATCGGCAGCTAAGCGCTCTGCAATCGCCAGCCCGAGGCCGCGTGTTGCTCCCGTTACCAGGACTAGTCGTGCTTCATTAGACGGCATGCGAGACCCCTTCCTTGAAACCATCCCCATTGGAAACAGTGCCCTGGGGACTTGTGCCAACTAACTTTCCCGCTGCTGACAATTGCAGTTCATCGACGATCGTGACCTTCGCGGGCCATTTTACGCGGGGCAACTCAGCGCGACAGCGCTCCAGAACCGTTTCACGCAACGCCGTGCGATCGGCATCATCGGTGGCAACATCACTGCTGGGCTCCACAAAGAGCTCTGGCACCTGGCCGACGATTGCGTTTGATTTCGCCCTCACGTGCGCCAAAGCGACCCCAGGTACTGAAAGAGCCACGTCCTCGATTTCTTTGGGATGGACCTTGTCCCCACCAACATTGATCACTCGGTTCGTCCTGCCGAGAAAGCAGTAGCGATCGCCACGCTTTTCGACGAGGTCACCTGTTGGGACCCAGCCTTGCCTATCCGTGATCGATGTCCCGTCGGCGTAGCTGGCGGGAGTCTCCTGCGAGCGTACCAAGAGCTGCCCCCGCTCGTCGACTTTCAGTTCGACGCCCTGCGCTGGGCGATCGAGAAACTCTGCCGGGAAGCCTGCCTGGCCGTCGCTCACCGCGAAGCCAACGCCTGCTTCGGTACTTGCGTAGATGTGAGTGACGCGAGCCTGCGGGAATGCTTCCTGGAGTGCCACAAGCAGTGTCGCGTCCGCGATCTCTCCACCTAAGGTCACGAGGCGGAGGTCGAGATTCTCCGCGATCCCGGCCATCAACAACTTGCGCCAGTAGCTGGGAGTTGTTGATAGCGCATTGACACGGTGACTCTGAAACTCGGAAACCGTTTGAATAAAGTTCGTCCGGTCGGAAGGTATCACCAAGCTCGATCCGCCAAGTAGCGCCTGAAGCACTACTTGAAGCCCCGCAAATCGACACGGGTCGTAGAGTAAACCCCAGCGTACGGTCGCTCCTTTGCTAGAATCGACTTTGAGTGAACGGGTTAAGCTCGCCAAACTGTGTGCAACCCATTTCGGCTCGCCAGTCGTCCCCGAGGTCGCCAAGTGCCAACGCGTGTCGCACGTTGTTGGAAGCTCGCTTAGCTCGGTGGGTCGCTCTCCGCTGGAACCCATGACAATGGCAGCAGACCACCCATCCGCGGCAATGAGGCTCAGGATTGCGTCGAGATCATTCTCCCCTTGACCATTGTCACTCTGGACATGGCACCGATTCCCTCGCAAACAAGTGTCACTCGATCTAATCGCGTTCACTCTTTCGAGCACCTGACCGGACGACAGGGCGACATCGCCATGAAAGATTAGCGGACTATCGTCAACTCGGTTCGAGATGTGATCAATGAGGTGCTTCACTAAGAATTCTCAGATTGAGGATGCTCGGCTCGGCGATGTTCAGCACGACGATGTTCAGAGAAGCGCTCGTAGAGCTGCACGAACTGCCCGAACGTTTTCGGGTAGACCGGCTCTTTCATTAGCGTGAACGGGTCGTAGCCCAAGCGGTCTTCGAGATCGACAACCAGCATCGCCAGGCCGAGCGAGTCGAGCCCTGTCTCCAGCAAGCGTGTCTCGTCGTTTAGTTCCGCTGGCGACTCGAGGCCAGCCAACTCGATGCCCGCTCGTAGGCACAGTTCAATTTCTTTCCGAATGCTATTCAACGATTAACTCCATAGCCAACTCCACGACTCAGGGACTCACGGCTCGCCGACGCCTTCAGACTCTGCCCCTTCAACATTTGGCCCCTCAAACGCCGAGCCTTCAGACTTGGGCCCCTCAAACTTCGGCATCGTCGCGTGCTCGCCGGCGCTAATTCCCTTGCGGGCTATGACCTGCCAGACGGTTTGGACGAGAATCTTGAGATCCAACCACAAACTTGCATTATCGACATACCACACGTCCAAAGCAAACTTCTCCTGCCAACTAATCGCATTCCGCCCGT
Organism: Adhaeretor mobilis; assembly: GCF_007741515.1. Classification (GTDB taxonomy): domain Bacteria; phylum Planctomycetota; class Planctomycetia; order Pirellulales; family Lacipirellulaceae; genus Adhaeretor; species Adhaeretor mobilis. Next base: position 271,117 of record NZ_CP036263.1, on the reverse strand, counting down.
TAATTTGCGCCCAACCGGTAATACCCGGTCGCACCTCATGCCGCCGCGCCTGCTCCCGCGTGTAGCGATCGAGATACTCCATCAACAACGGACGCGGCCCGACGAGGCTCATGTCGCCTTTGAGCACGTTCCACAGCTCGGGCAATTCATCCAGGCTGCTGGAGCGCAAGAATTTCCCCAGCGATGTTAGCCGCTCAGCATCCGCCAGGGGTTCGCCAGCGGCATCGGTCGCGTCGCGCATCGTGCGAAACTTGACCATCTCAAACGGCTTGCCGTCGAGCCCTGGGCGCACTTGCCGAAACAACACAGGGCTTCCCATTTTCCAACGCACGAGCAGAGCGATGAGTAAAATGAATGGCAACAGTGCAGCCAAGCCGCAAGCGGCAGCGATGATGTCTAAAGCTCTTTTCATCGATACTCAGGCAATATTAGACCGGATAACAGGATGCACAGGATCGACGGGAAACTATTTGTAGAAGAACACCATCAATCATCCATCCAGTCAATCTAGTAAATCCCGTCTCAAAAAAATCTCGTTGATCTAGCCAATCTGGTAATCCGGTCCAACTTCTCCAATCTCAAGACTTGCAATCACTCTGCTGCTCGATTCCCGCCGTTAGTCTAAACCCATCATTATTCTAATCCCATGATGGCAAGCATCTGCTGGTTGACGATCCGCACATCAAACTTCTCCTCAGCCAGTTTCCGGCTGGCGTCGGCCATCGTCTGCCATTGATCGCGATTCTCGATAAACCACAGCATCCGCTCGGCCAGCGCGTCGGCATCTGCTTTGGGAACCAACCAACCGTTGACGCCTTGTTGCACGGTTTCCTTGCAGCCAGGCACTTCGGTCGTGAGAATCGGGCGACCCGTGGCCATCGCTTCCAGCACGGTGCGCGGCATCCCCTCGTGATAGGAGGGTAACGTGTAGATGTGGCAATCCTGTAGAAACGGGCGCACGTCAGTGGTCGCGCCGTGATAGTGAATGGTGCCCGCGTCGTGCCAACGCTTGATCTCCTCAAGGGAAATCCCATCGGGTGACGGATCTTCGGGACCCACGAGCGAAAACCGCGCCTCGGGGACCTTCGCTTTCACTTGCTCCGCGGCGCGGCAGTACTCACGAATCCCCTTCTCGCCCAGCAGACGAGCGATCAGCAGAAAGTGCGGTGGGCCCGCAGGCCCATCAATTTTCAGCACCGGCGGCTTCTTTGACAGTGGCGACTGGGCAAACTCAGCGACGTTGATCCCCGAGCCGCTCACGACATGGCACTTCGCTGCGTCAACGATTCGCCTCTCGACAAACAGGTCGCGATTGTCGGCGTTTTGAAAGATCACCGCCGTCGCGTGTCGCAAAGCAGTCCGGTAAAGCTTGGTGACGATGGTGCTCAACACGCGACGTTTGAGGCTACCACCTTGAAACGCATACCCGAGCCCCGTGACCAGCGCAAAAAAGCGTGTCTCATTACACCTTCGCGCCGCACTACTTCTCCAGGCGATCCCACCCCAGATGATCGGTTTAATGGTATACGCCAAAATCGTAGTCGGTTTCAGTTCAGCGAGAGCGGTGCGCAGTTCTGTGAGCGTCTGACGGTCGCTGCTGATACTCATGGCGTTGCGCTGAATCGAGTAAGGACGAAACTCCACGCCGAGTGCGCGAATACGCTGCTCTACCTCAGGAGAAGCGTCGGCCGTCATCACCGTCACCTTACTGCCGGTGTCGACCAACGCACGAATTAAGTCGCCACGAAAACCGGCGACGGAGTCGGGGTAGGAACCGAGGAGAAGGAAGTGTGGGTTGGGGATGGTTAGATATCGCTAGGGCCGAATGGGTTGGTTTGCTCGGGTGGATCTTGATGTGTGAGCACCCATTGTCGTGAAAGAGAAAACAATTTCGTTAACGATTTTTGGCTACCTTGAAATGCGGCAAGAGATAGCTCTTGGAAGCGGCTTCTGTGGATGAATGCCAATGGTCCGCCAGGATGCGTGCACTTACGCCCTAACAGAAACGTCTTGCTTGCTAGGCTTCATTGGTAATCCCTTGGCCATAATTCTCGTGGTAACCCGATCATCGAACGAAATTTCCCACGCGCGCCACACTCGATCTGGTCGAGCTTCTTAAAATCGATATGAATTCCCGATCCGAGACGCTCCCTCATTTCTCCTGCTATAGCTGGAAGGTCACGCTCGGCAAGAAAGTAGTTGGGGTCAGGCACATAACGGAAAATGAAATAGTCCAATTGCAGCTCTTCGATCTGACTTTCGATAAAAGCCTGAGGAGCGACCTTCGAAACTTGGCTTAGCCTTCCGACAACCCCACGTTCAGAAGTGACCATAACGTCGTCATGACGTCCGCGAATCTCTGACACAACAGTCATCTCACGACCACACGGGCATTCTTCATCCGACCAGATAGCATAGTCACCGATGCGGTAGCGAATTAGAGGCACTCCAAAAGAGCGGAAGCTAGTAACGACCATTTCAGCTTCTTCCCCGGCACTTGCCGGTGTGCCATCAGGGCGAAGGAATTCGACAATACCCGACTCATCGTTAACATGTAGTCTCCCTTGGTCGCATTGCCCTATGAATGGCGCGCCTTCCGCGCTTCCGTAGTGATTCCATACAGTGCAACCGTAGGCGTTCTCCATTTCCTGACGTTGAAAATCGTACAGGGTTTCCGCGGTTGTAAAGACAGCTTGCAACCCGATTTTCGACTTGAAACGCGGATTTTTATTTAACCACTTTGCGACAGAATACCCGGCTGAAGGATAACAATGTAGGTATTTTGGTCGGAACGCACCTAATGCCTGAGCAATCTTTCGAATATTAGGCGGGGTGAGATGGTAGCTAGAGCATAGGAGCTGGTTCCAGGCGTAGTTGAAGCGATATGGCCTGATAGGATCGTCATTCTTTGATATAATAGCGCCCGCAAGTCGTGCGTGGCGTTGCATGAATGAGACGCCTGCCCAGCGATACTGCCGCTCTAGCAATGCTACTGCTGTCGAGATGGATTCCTGATCTACCGGTATGGCCAGAGGTGTGCCGGTAGAGCCACTCGTTAGCTCTATCTCCACTGGCTTTCGCCAAGGTGCAAGGTTATAAAAATCTTTCGTTCGTGAGCGCAGAACACTCTTATCTAGAATTGGTAGCTTACGGATGTCTTCGATTCTTTGGAAACTGCTTGGAGATATCTTGCTGTCCCCGAGCGTCTCACGATAGTAAGTTGTCCAATCGACAGCCTCCTTGACTAACTGTCGCAATTTCGAAAGCTGGTATTCTCGATGACTCTCAGCATTCCACCATTGAGAAGACATCAATTCGTCGACTTTCCGTCTCCAAACTGAACCGAACCGCTGTGATTTCAGCCTGTAACCATGCGCAGAAATCGCCAAGTCTTGCAATCGTGGCGGAAGCGAGTAGTAGATTGCCTTAAGTTTCTTGTTCATCTTTCGTTGTCTAAATGCGCTGGCGTGCCCTATTGTACAAAAAAACGTCGCAAATTAGCGAGGGAGCTAGCTAGCGCTGCGTTCAGAGATCGGACTTGACTTGCGCGATCAAATTGCCCGTCTAATATCCACCATTTTAGCCACATTGGAATTGGTGCGTTGAACCAGGAAGAGACTCGGTAGATGTGAGTCGGATCACCGCTAGAGGGCGCATTGGGTTTGACGCCTTTAGTGGTGGCAAGATGTCCAGAGTCCAAGGCGATTTGCCGAGCAAGTTCTGTTTCAGCACCTCCTGGCCAGCAAACAAACCGAACCTCTTTATTTAGCTTCTGTTCAATTATGCATTTTGCATCGACAACCTCAGACTTCACACGATCTTGATGCTCAGCTTCGGTCTCGAAGCGGGAGGTTCCTGCACTATCTTTTAAGATCAATTTATGTTCATGCTCAATCTGCGCACGCCAGTCTGCCTGTTCGAAAAAACTCGCACCGCCACTTTGGGCCGTAAACTCAGCCAATTGCTTATCGACTTCCCTGCTTTGTTCGTAGCGCCTTACAGCGATAGATCGACCATGCTCGTATATTGGTGTGCCGAAGGGCACTAACTCTTCATCGAATTTGTTCATCCAGAAAGGTTTAGTCTCTGGGTGTCTGTTCCAGGTCAACCATTGATAGGAATCTCCTGGGTGATGGTAATCTACGATTTTCTCCCCACTGAAATGCCACGTATGAGTTAAGGTGTGTGACTGGATATCGACCAATCCTGACTCCTCCATAATCCTCATTTCTGGCCAAGACAAAAAACCCCACCAATCTAATTTCTCATTGGAGATTTTGCCGGCTGCAACGTCATCGAGTGTGGGTCGTACGATATCACGTGGGTCAACGAATTCCGGGTTGATAAAGATCGTAAATTTAAATCCAAGCCTTTTGGCCATTGGGAAAACGTGCGTCCAGTTATCGAGGAAACCGTCGTCGAAAGTGAGTACGATTTCTGGCGAATTCGACATTCGACTTCCAGAGACATAGTCGTATGTGGCCTGAAGATCGACAAACGTGAATCCTCGACTAATCAACCGTCGTATCTGCTGCTCGAATAGATGTGGCTCTAAGGTAAGAAAAGACTTCGGCCTGACATGGGGATGGGTCCCAATGCTGTGGTAGTAAGTCACAGGTATAGCATTAAGCATTTATCTGCTCTGAGTGCTCATTTTTTGAGTCAAGAATTTCGCGAAATACGCGACAGTGCTTCTCAACCATTCGTTCTATTGTAAATTCAGATTCTACTAGTTGACGGCCCGCTTCGCCAAAACGGTGGCAAGTGTCGGGTGCACTCAACATAGTCCGAATCGCACTTGCCAGAGCGTCGACATTATCAGGCTCAATCAAAATGCCAGTCTTACCTGGAACTATTAGCTCCCGCACGCCGCCGACGTCTGTCCCGATTACCGGGATCCCAGCCTGCATTGCTTCAAGAATTGATGTTGGAAGGCCTTCTCGAAGTCGAGATGGCAGTACGAAGAGATCGCCACGATCTAAGACCGCACGAACATTCGGTAGGAATCCAGTCCAAGTATAAGTGTCACTCAGTCCTACACTCGCAGCCTGCTTAGCGAACTGGCCATTAGTCAGATCCCTTCCGACTAGTACCGCTCGGAGATTCGGAAATTCATCACGCAGGGATGCTACTGAACGAAGGAGGATCATCTGTCCCTTCATCGGTCGAATGTTTGCGACACATACCACCGTGGGTGAACCGAATTCCCATTGCGGATTCAGTAGCGGTGGTTCTCCTGAATCGATGGAGAGACCATTGCGAATGACGTGAACAAGCTCGGGTCGAATTCTTATCTTATCTTTGAGTACGCCTGCTGTAGTGTGTGAGTTTGTTATGTAGCCGTCGAGCGTACGCTTGTCCAAAGAGCGACCAATCCGGTTAATCCAGCGTGTTCCTGACCCTCGTTCTGCGCCAATAACAACTGGTATTCCTGCTCTTCTTGCCGCTCTTGCCCACCAGAGAGTGCGAATTTGTCCGAAACAATAAACGATGTCTGGTTGGAAATTCGTGAAAGCCTGAGACAGCGAGCGAACCGCAAGTTTACCCACACGTTGCCACGGCACACCTAAGGGTTCAATCATTTGAATAAGATCAGAGTTCTCTGGTCCTGCCAGAACCAGTGAGCACCTTAGTACGCCTGGATGAGACGCAGCCATGAGGCGTACCATTGTTCGCTCCGCGCCACCAATTCCTGAAGAAGCGAAAATAAAGCAAACGCTGAGTGGGCGCGTAACTGCCTGATCGTTCGCAAGTGGCGCTGGTTGGATTTCAGTATTCATAGGCGAGCTAGGAATTCACAAGCAACAAGCTACTGTATGCCTTCTCAGTAGTTCTGTCGGGGTAGTTGTCCGCTCCCACGACTAAGCGGTAATAATTCGAAAAAACTTTGGTGACTATTGGGCGTAGGTCTTGTGCGCATTGAGTTGCAGTCCACCTGAGATTGAAGTTTACACGACGAGCTTTGTCAGGAATTCGGAGAGCCGAGATCCATGTTGTTGGTATCCCAGCTCCTCTAAGCATGTGTGAAATCCAGCGCGACCTATTTCAGACGCCTCATGAGGATGCTCATGTAGGTAAATCAATGCGTCTGCTAACTCGCCAGGGCCGCTGCCCGGCTTTAATAACCACGCATTCTGACGGTGCCTAAAGTACAAATTAACGTCGCCAACCGCAGACAGAATTGTGGGCTTAGCGCTCTGAAGGTAGTCTGGTAGACGCGTGGGAAAACAGGCCCGAGTTTGAATCTCGTCGTCCCGCAGCAGCACAAAACAGTCACTCTCTCTTAAGCGGCTTCTCATCTCCTCATCAGTCAGCCATCCCGTTACGGTCACACATTTACATAGCCGCGGATCTCCTTTTATCCTGGCTCTTGCTGCGCGCCCAGCTGATGTTGCCTCCAAACGCCCCACAATGACTAAATCGAGTTCCAGCCCACGACTAGCTGCCGCCAATACCCCGTCAAGCAGAGAGTGGGGCAAGTCTCGCTCAATCATTGAACCGAGATAGGTCATCGTAAACTTCTCGGATTCAGCAGAGGACGACAACGGTTCCTCAAGACCTTCACCGAGAGCAGGGATGCGAAGCACGGGGCGTTTGTGCCTTCTTGCAAACTCTTCCAACCATCGTGAAATTGCAATTACACCGTCCAGCTTTGGTAAGAGTCGTTTCATGCAAAGCCACTGGTCGAACGATTGCGTCATAAGCATTCGTCGAATCGTCGTCGGATGATACTCAGTAATGTCCATGACTACTGGGATCTCACGCCTCTGAAAGAACTTTCTGATTGGATTGGAGATTAGTCCCGAATGCCCGTAAATTATGACGGCATCCGGGAGTGTTTGTTCAGCCAAGGTCTCGATCGCATTCTGGAATCTAGGGCGCAAGTGCAAAATTAGGCGAGCGTTGTAAGGCAGGAAACTTCCAGTGGTGGGCCATACTACATGCTTGTAGGGAATGTTGTAGTCATCATACTGCCATTCGGTTTCTATTGCCGTTTCCAGTTCGTGAGCAGCAATGCGTGCGGCGAGTACCATTGGTTTTTCCCCAGCCCGTGCCAAGCCTCGTGCAATTTTTTGAATCCGGTTAGCTGCTGCGCTACCTCCCGGGTAATTCATTGCTATTATTATCAGTACATTCATTCGTAGTCCGAAAAGCTACTTCTTTCTAAATCTCGTGCGTCACACCCTTCGGATAAACCGTGCCGGAACTCCTGCCCAGATCTCGAAAGGCGGTACAGGCTTAGTCACAACGCTGCCCGCCCCTATAACGGCACCTTCGCCGACAGTCACGTTCTTAAGAATCGTTGAGCCACTACCGATGAAGGCCCGCGGACCGATCGAGATTGGGCCGTGACCGATGTGACCTCGATTAGCAATTCGGTCGTCGGGGTCGAGTTGATGAAAGTCCGTGTCGTAAATCTCGCACCCGCCCCCAATGAAGGTCTCAGCACCGATACTTACTTTATCGATGCAGACAATGGTCGAGTTGGACAAACCGCAACCATCGCCGATATCGAGTGTACCTTTGGAGCCGACCCAGAAGGCCATTCGTCGATCACCCCCCACAAAGTTGGCAGGGCCCGAGTTGATACGAACGTTCCTTCCAATCACGAACTGCCCGGCATTGTGCAATCGAATTCGACCGTTAGCTCTCAATCCACTCCCCCACTCTACACCCCAACACCACATGGTTATTCGAGCATGCATTCCGCTCAAAGGAACTAAAATTGTCCTGCTGACTAGGATGCCAACTCCTAACCTTAGAGTTTGTAATACGCCACGATTTCCTGCCTGTCTTGTCAATTTATAGATACCCCTTATACGTTTCTTCAAAGCAAGTGCCCGATGTCCAAGATTCTTGCCTTCGCGTGTTCGTAGTGTTTGGTTAACCAAGTCAGGCTCGAACTAACAAAAAGAATGCGTCAAGGGCTTTGGAGCCATTTCTTTCCGGTCCCGCACTTGAAATGACTTAGGACGCCTCTTCGATATTGCAGGAATCAAACCAAGAGACATCCAAAACAGAAAGCCAATCGACGACATACGAATGCCAGCGCCGAAAAAAGATATGCCAATTACCGAGAGAACAAAAGCGAATAGACTAGTCGCAGCCAGCTGGCGAGCGCCTTTCAGAGAGCGAACAAGAACAATCGTCTTCCTGTACCACGCAACAAGAATCGCGGCAACGAGCGAACACCCGACCAGACCAATCTGGTCGATAAACTTGATGACCTGATTGTGGTGGTCCAAGTTCTCGATAAAAATGGTTTTTCTCGTGATCGGGTCAGTTACCCACATTGTCACATAGTGACCCATTCCATGGCCGAATAAGGCGTTGTCCTTCCATACCCCGAGGAGACTATGTTCCCACATAGCCATTCTGCCGCCACTAAGCTCGCCCCCCGTACCTTCCTTTAGATAGGCACGCTGGACGTGACTCATTGCTGACTCATTATTCATGATTACAAACAAGAATAGTGTTACTAAAACTAGTAATATTCCACCGAATTTTAAGTATTGGCCAGACTTCGATGACTGGACACTCGCTGGGCTTGCCATAAATGCAGCAATGACAACAAGGAACGCTCCGGCTACAGCTGGCTTGCTTAACGACAGAACAATGCCTGAAAGAATAACAACCACTTTCAAGACCTTGTGTCCCTGAATGACATTGGCACCAAAGAACAGATCGACGATCAATATAGCTAGTGGTAAATTAAGTGCATGGCAGCCTTGAAAGCCAGGACTCATCAATAGAGGGCCTCCGGTCGTAAGCTGCGTTCCCCCTTCTATGACGTAGTACGCGCCAAGAACGACACCGGCATTCGCAACTAAGTTTAGGATCCGAGCCCAATTCCTTACATGACTCCCTAGCCAGAAAGCGCCAACTGTCGCTCCGGAACGCAGGAAATAATACCTAACATCGTCGATAACAAGGGGCGCGTCGTTTAGCTTGCCCCAGACTAGCCCTGAGATACAGATTGCCCACCAGCACATCAACAGCTTTCCGTAACCGAAGTTCGATTGGCGAGAAAGACGGCTGGTGACTCCGTAGATGACAAGAAGTGGGACCAATAGCATGTCGCTAGGAAACAGGTTCCATGGCGTGAGTCGAAAAAGAACAAATGAGCGTTCAACTACTATTGGCTCAAGTAGTGTCATGCAAATCGCTTGCAGAATACCTAGGACAAGGAGTGCACAAATGCTTCGCTCAACCCCGGTCATTTTTGCGAGACGGTTAGATGAAGGAGAGCGATACATCAGGAGGCAGTCGCTTCTTGGGCGTTATCGGTCTTCTCTCTTTCGTCTGCGGTTCTCAAGCATTGTTCATAGAGCTCAATAACTTGAGAGCAATTGATGTCTTTGTTGTGCATAGCGACCGCATGCTTCCAATTCTTAGACCCCATTGATGTCGTCAACGATTTTGAATCCGCGAGCTCACTGATCGCTTTCGCCAATGCTTGTGAATCGTGTGGGGGGAAAAAGATGCCATTGACGTGGTCTGTGATGCTTTCTTTCAGGCAGTCAAAATGACTCGCGATAATCGGCTTGGCCATGGCGCCTGCCTCAAAAGAGGGTCTCGCTTGATGGGGCCGGATCGCCGAAAAAACCACCATGTCGCTGGCTGCTATGATATCCGGGATGTCCGATCGGTGTTTGCAGCAGATCGTATTCTGCGTTAACTCGGAATTTGAGAAGATCTTGTGTAGAACAGCCCCATGCCCATATCCCAAGAGCTTCTTAACGGCTCTCTTGAGCGGTGACGTGTTTGCGATTTTGTCAAGATCAAGACCGACAACCAAGAAGGTGATGTCTTTGCGATGCTTCAGGAGGGATGCCGCTTTAAGAAAAACCTCTGTCCCCTTAATGCGTGTGACACCTCCCAGCGTCAACACGACAGTTTGACCGGCACCAATTCCCAAAGAAGTTCGTACATTCGTTCCATCAGCAGTCCTGACAAAGAGTTTGAAGTCAACCCAGTTTCGAATGACTTTGCAAATCGGTGTTTTCAGGCCATGCAATTGTTTATCAAACTCTGATATGAAGTGGATTGCTCTGGCGTACTTATTGAGCATGTATTTAGTGTAGCGTCTACGGAATCCAAAGGTCCCCGGGACTGCCGTTTCGCGGATCGAAACCACAACATTCGTGGTGCTTTGTTTGGCAGTACTTAGTAAAGGAGTCAGGGTAATAGAATTGAAGTGAATGATAGCTGGATTCACTGCTGCAAAGTGCCTGCGCCAAGTATCCTGTGCCAAACAATTCCGGACCCTTGCTAGCCAAAACTTTGGGCTGACGGGAGAAGTAGAGCCTGCGGTGGTGTGTCGAAATGTCGGTATATGAGGAACAATAATGACTTGCGCACCAGCATTGCGAAACAAATCGCAGGCAGCGCTTTGGAGGCAAAACACAACTGCTCGAAATCTCTTCTTGTCGAGACTCGATATTATGTTTGCTAAACTAAGCGGAGCGCCACCTACCCCTGTTCCATGGTGGACATAAGCGATGGTTACCTTTAGTTCCGATACCCCGGCTTCCATCGCCTCACTCTCAGGTAGGAAGGCAACTGCTCTCATCCGAACAATTTAGGCCCTTTGGAATCAGATTGATTCAATAGCTTTTGATAGCTTTCCATGGTCCGTCTTGCAATTTGTTCCCATGACCGGTTTGTCAGCACCCAATCACGTGCCCTCTCGGCAATTGCCGATCCTCTTTCAGGTGATGCGATTAGACTTGAAATCTTGCTGGCAAGATCCGTTTTGTTGTCGGGCTCAAAGCTTAAGCCACGGTCGTCACCCGTGTGTTCGACAAGCGCAGGGAGATTGCTAATCACCAACGGCACACCCTTCGCCATTGGCTCTAGGATTTTTACAGGCGCTACGATATGACACACAGGCTTGTTGATTCTGGGAATGAGGTAAGCATCGAGAGCAGAGTAGTAGGAGGCGATTTCGGCTTTGGGCACCCTCCCCTGAAAAATAATTTGCCCCGATATTCCTAACGAGTTGGCTAACTGTTTTTGCCTTGCCATGTCGGTCCCATCTCCTACCAGCAAGAACTTTACTTTGTGCCCAGTATCATTAAGCAATTTGATTGCCTTAATAGCAGTCCCCAGTCCTTCCAGTTTTCGCACATTGGTAAAGCATCCGCAGATAAAATCATCCGTAGAGAATCCCAAGCGTCTCCGGAATTCCAGACGGTCCGTTTTTTTGACCCGCTCGAGTGCGTCAACACCGTTGGGAAAGAGATCTATTTTCTCCGAATCAATCCCTAGATCAATCAAATGCTGCTTCATCGCAGCGCCGAGCGTAGCGACCCGACCAGCACCACGGCAGGCGGCAAGCTCGGTTTGCATTCGTTTTGCTCTTGCTTTTTGAGTCGATGCTCCTTCGGCCTCTTGCGATAGATCGAAAAAACCTCGCACCTCGTAGACGATCGGAACACCTTTCGCTTGGCCTAGTTTTGCGGCAAAGTCGAAACAGCGACTGGGGGAATGCGCATGCAGGACATCAAAGTCGATGTTTTGGCAGGCATAGTCAATAATTCTATGCACCGTCGATTCGTTGACGCGATAGGGTATGGTGCGACCGAGTCCGCGAACTCCAATTTTCTTGAGCGTTAGTGCCGTCTTCAAAATTGCCTTTCTCAATCTGCTGGACTGGTCGGGGATGCCTAAATAGGCAATGCCATCGCAGTCATAAGAGACCATTCCAGGACCAACAACTGTTCGCTCCCTGCGATCAATCGGTGTTGACGGAACGACGATGGCGCGGGGAATCATGCCAATCGCACGTTGAGCCATGAGGAGCGAGTGAGTCCGAATTGAGTACCCCCCCTGAATATCCGGGAGAGCATTGTTAATGATGTGCAACGGCTTTTTCATGCACTAAGTGCCTGCTTCATAACTATCGCTATGTCAGTTGACCAAGAGATTGATGGCCCAAGCAACCGGGAAATCTGCTTGGACTCTCTGCCCAGAAGATTTGTGAAATATTTCATCTATCTGGCATTTAAGACCAAGCAAGTCAATTGATGCAATGTGTCCTGTGACGCTTCTTCTACAGGCATTACCCTTTCACCAAAAGTCCACATTTCGCCAGTGAAACCTTTGAAGTACTTTTGGTCCTTGACATACAGATCACATTCGCGACACCAACAATTAACTTCTTCTCGTGAGAAAACTTGCGTTACGAAGCTAGCATCTTGGCCATACGTCGAACTAGCTTCCTCATAGATGTTGGGATTGTATCGTCGCTCGTTATATGGAAATGACAATACGATGCTTCCACCCGGGGTAAGCAAACTTTTCATACCAGCTATCGCAGCAACATGATTCGGGATGTGCTCCAATACCGAGAGGCACGTAATTACATCAAATTCATGATCGATTGCTGGATCGGTAATGTCATCAACAGTGATTTTATAGTGTCGATTGAAATAGCTACCCCAATAGTCTTTGACTTGATCCATCGCAACTACACGGTAACCACAAGTAGTCAAGAGATGGGGCCAAGCTGACTTGCCGGTGCCAACATCAAGAATATTCTCGACAGGCATTTTGCTCACCCAATTCAGCGCGTAGGAATACTCCACAGATCGTTCATTGGGGGGTCTTTTTTGTGAGTCCTTCTCCAAGATGGGCTCAATGGCCCATCGGCCGATTGTGTGAAACATCTTGTATTTAAATTTGCTAAGCATACTCCTTCACTTTCTGAAAAACGTGTCGCCCAATTCAGCTTGATTTAAGAAGCATTAGATGGAATATCCTCACAGCGATGTGCCCCGATTGCTCACAAATTGCGTTGCAGCGATTCTTTTTTTCGTTAAATCATTCTACGCTAAGGCCCGCACCTAATTTCTTCTTCAACATGATTGCCTCAAGTAGCTCAACTGGGAATATGTCGCCCCAATAGTAACAACAAGCGAGTATAGTCGAGTACATCACCAGCGCTGCACAGAACCCAGCCCCCCCTCCTATTGAGTGATAAATAAGGAAAGACGATATTATGCCTAGCACACACGCCCCAATAATCTTCCCTAGTAAAACAAAGTCAAAATAAGCATGTATGCTGACATCCAGAATTTTCGTGCTGTAGTTCAGCAATAGTAGAAGCAATAATGCGTAACCTGCAACGGTCGCTACGGCAGCTCCAGGTGGGCCCATCGATTTCACCAATATGAATGTCAGCGGTACATTGATAGCGATTGCTGTTAGGAAAATCAGTACTTGCTGAAAGTTCTTGCTAGCCGCGGTGAATATATCACCATAATTGACAACGCGGAAAAAGAGGATCAGCGTATAGATTGCAAGGATCGGCGCACTCTCTACGTACTTCTTAGAGAAGTAAAACGAAACAATTGGTTCGGCAAAAACGACCAAAAAACTTGCGAGTGGATAGATAAAGATCGCGTTGTAAGATGCGATCCTCCTTTTTAACTTAACGATCTCAAGCATTTGCCCATTGGCGAACAACTTTGAGATATCGGGTAGTACGATCTTCGTAACCGACGAGTAAATCGCGGCAATAAATGGCAACTCAATAGCGCCGTTGCGAAATACAGCATATTGCTCTACTCCCAGTAGTTTGCTAACGATCGCGCTATCGGTGAGCTTGAAAACAAGCCCCAGCATGAGGGAAATGCCTAGCGGGAACCCAATCCAGATTTGTCGGCGAATCAACTTCAGGTCCATACCTTTCCATCGCAACAGGTCGCGAGGTACGAACGCTGCTAGGAGAAGCGAGTTGAAGATACTGCCAACGACGACTGAGGCAATAAAATTGTACAGTGAGTAGTAGAAAAACAAGCAAGAGAGCATGAGTGCAAACGAAACGAGATTTCCGATCACCAACAGCACAGCCGATGTCTTGATCTTGCTGAAATAGATTAGTGTTGAATCGAGCGTTGTCTTGACGATTCCGAAAGGGACAACAATCGCGTACACTTTTAACAGTGGGCCTAGCTTGTCGTTCCCCAGGAACAGGCCGATTTCAGACGAAAACAGAAATACGAGTAGCGACCCAATCAAACCAATGACTATGGAGCCAAGGAGGTTGCTCTGAAAAACTGACGCCTCTTTGCCACGATTCTGCGCATAGAAAACGAAAATCACCGTGGCCAGACCAAATGAAAATAATCTGCCCGCAAAATTGCCGGTCAAGAGCACCTGTCCGTAGGTCCCGTAGTCTTCCAACGTCATCGATCGTGCAATTATCGGAAGAAATAGAAATCCGATTAGCTTGTTAAGGCTCTGGCTCAGGAAGAGCAGAGCAACTTTCACGACTCTTGAGGTTTCAGAGATTATTGGCTTTCCTGTAGCCAGTCTGGCAATTGCAGTCGTTCACCCAAGTGAGAGTGCTCCATCAAGGTTTCGTAACTGACATAGTTTGAGCATCCACATCGATCAGAATGCTTGCGATCCGGCTGGCAGCTTTGCCATCCCAGAGTCCAGGAATGCCAGCCTGATCGAATTGGTTGGATGCAATTCTCTCGTAGGCACCTAAGATCGCGTCAGTACTTGTGCCAACCAATTGATTAGAACCAATGTCACACGTAACTGGGCGCTCGGTATTCTCACGAATGGTGATGCACGGCACCTTCAGAATCGTTGTCTCTTCTTGAAGGCCGCCAGAGTCTGTCAGAACGAGTTTTGCAGACGCATTTAGCTTAAGGAAATCGAGATAGCCAATGGGTTCAACCACATGAAGGTTCTTCATCGACTTTACCCGATCCTCAAAACTAAAGGCCGAGACGTTCTTACGAGTACGGGGGTGGATTGGAAAGACAATGGGAAGGTCGCGTTGGATGTGGTCAATGGCGTCGAGGATGTTCGAGAGTCGTTTAGGATTATCGACGTTGCTAGGGCGATGCAGGGTCATTGTGGCATAGCCTCCAGCTTCTAGCCCCATATCTGCGAGGATAGTTGACCGTTCAGCTTTTTCGCGATTCTTCAGTAACGTGTCGATCATGACGTTACCGACTAGATGCACTCGCTCGGCAGCGACCCCTTCACGGCGAAGATTTTCAACACCCGATCGCTCCGTGCAAAAGAGTAAGTCGCTGATTGAATCAGTCAGAAGTCGATTGATTTCCTCAGGCATCCTCCGATCACCGCTTCGCAAGCCTGCCTCGACGTGAATTAGCTTGATACCGAGCTTCACTGCGACTAACCCGCAGGCAATCGTACTGTTGACGTCACCGACAACTAGGACGTAATTTGGGGCATGTTCGATACAAACCGGCTCAAAAGCTCTCATGATCTCGGCAGTCTGAACAGCGTGGCTACCACTGCCAACTTCGAGATTGATATCCGGTTCCGGAATCCCCAACTCTCGAAAGAAGAGGTTACTCATTTTCTCATCGTAGTGCTGGCCTGTGTGAACAAGCAGCGGTTCAATACCAGAATGAGAATGAAAAGCTTCCATGATGGGAGCTATTTTCATAAAATTGGGTCGAGCTCCTGCAATACATATGATCTTCATTATTCGAAGCAATCTGTGGCATAGGATAGAATCCCGTAATGTTTCACGCTGCTCTTTACTCCAATAGATCGACCGATTGCAGCTCCTAATCCGCTCATCTCACGACTACTGTCGCATTGGTGTCGCAGCTGAGTAGGGTAGATTTTGTTCTGGCACAGCTACATGCTCGACGGCTTCACTCTGGCCGGTATCGCACTGGTCTGGCTCGCTCGATAACTCCTCACTCGAAGCGTAGTTCAAAACGATCGAGCGAATCACATCCCGCAGCGCCTCGTCCCCCTCGCCACAAGCCCCGATGAGCGACTCAATCTCCCCCGTAACTTCGCCCACGGTGTGCCGTACGTACCGCGCTGCGTTGAGCTTGGGGTGCGGCATGTCGACGGTGGTTTCGTGGTCGTCGAAGAGTTCTTCGTACAGCTTTTCGCCCGGGCGGATGCCGGTGACTTCGATGTCGATGGCGTGCTCCGGGAGGCCGGCGAGGCGGATGAGGTCGCGGGCCATGTCGATGACTTTGATTTGCTCGCCCATGTCGAGCACGACGATTTGGCCGTCTTCGCCGATGGCGGCGGCTTGCAGGACCAGTTGGCTGGCCTCGGGGATGGTCATGAAGAAGCGTGTCATGCGGGCGTCGGTGACGGTGATCGGGCCGCCGTTTTCGATTTGCCTTTTGAACAGGGGCACCACGCTGCCGTTGGAGCCCAGCACGTTGCCGAAGCGGGTGACCATGAAGCGGGTGGGCGTATCGGCGGCCAAGGCCATCACGTAGCGTTCGCCCAGTTGCTTGGTGCAGCCCATGACGCTGGTCGGGTTGACGGCTTTGTCCGTGGAGATAAAGACGAACGTGCCGACGGCGAATTCATTGGCCAGGTCGGCGACGGTTTTGGTGCCCAGCACGTTGTTTTGGACTGCCTCGGCGACGTTTTCTTCCATCAGCGGCACATGCTTGTGGGCGGCGGCGTGGAAGATGATGTCTGGGCGGTGGGCCTCGAAGATCGCACGCATGCGGCGCTCGTCGGTGACGCTGGCGATGCGGGCTTCGATGACGGTATCCGTATTGAGGGCGCGGAGTTCTAAGTCGATCTTGAAGATGCGGTTCTCGCCGCGACCTAAGAGGATGAGCGAGTGGGGGTTGAACTTCATGATCTGACGGCACAGCTCAGAGCCGATGCTACCGCCGGCACCGGTGACCATGACGGTTTTGCCTTCGATCAGATGGTTGATCGAGGAGGTATCGAGCTGGACGGGATCGCGATGCAGGAGGTCGGTGATCTCGATGTCTCGCATGGGGACTTTGTGGCTGCCATCGAGATGATCTTTCAGATCGGGGATGACCTTGAGTTGGAGCCCTGCCTCGGTGCAATCGTCCATGAGCTGGCGGAGCGTTGCCCCGGGCAGCAGGCCGGCGCGAAGGAGGACGACACTGGCGTTTTTCTCCTCAGCGACTTCGGCAAGTTGGTCGATGGAGCCGGCCAGCTGGGCATTGAAGGCGAAGCGGCTTTTCTTGGCTTCGCCATTGAGCCCGATCTGTCCGACGACCTCGTAGCCCCACTCGGGACGTGAGGAAATAAGCTGGCCCAGCCGCGAGCACTCGAAGCTATTGCCGACGATGAGGGCCCGTTGGGTTTGCTGCGTCGATTTTGATTTGAGTGACTGCTCTAAGGCGATGCGACAGACCGAGCGGAGCGCCCCGATGGCGAGAATGGTGAGCCCCCAATCGAGAATGACGACCGAGCGGGGAACCTGATAGGGAAATAGGAAGTAGTCTAGCCCGGCCAGGATGGCGGTAGCGATGGTTGCCGCGCGGAACAGGGTGACGAGGTCGGTAAACGTGACGTACCGCCACCACCCGTGGAAATGCCCGGCCACATAGAACGTAGCCAGCTTGACGATCACCAGCAGTGGCAACGTCCTGAGGAAGAGGCTCTGGTAGTTCTGGTCAAGCGAGAAGTCGAAGCGGAGCAGAAACGCGAGCCAATAGGCGGCCACAAAGACCAAGGCATGACCGATGACGAGCAGTGGAATGCGGGCTTGGATAAGGAGCTGGCGCGCGCTGTGCCAGCGGCCTGCAGCCTTGCCACTGGCTGGGGGTGTTGGTTGAGCGTTTGCGGAGTTTTCTGAGCTAGCGTTGGGCATAGTCATTGTTGCGTGTTTACCAGGTGAAATTTGCTGGAGAAGCGTTCACCAGTGTTTCTTGTTACTGTCATCGTTGCTGCTGTTATCACGAGTGCGTCATCATGAGAGGGCGGGTTGGAGTGCTTTGTAGGCTTCGATGGTCAGTTCGATGCCTTGCTTGAACGGCACCTGCACTTCGTAGCCGAGAATCGATTGGGCTTTGGTAATGTCTGCGAGTGAGTCGCGTACGTCGCCGGCGCGTTCCTCCAGATGCTTGGGGGAGGCGGAAGCGCCGAGCGCTTCTCTGATGGTATCAGCCAGCTCGAGGAGTGTCAGTCTTTGGCCGCACGCGATGTTGAAAACTTTGCCGGCGCACTCATCAGAAGCGGTACAAGCCAAAAGATTGGCATGAACGACATTATCGATATAGGTGAAATCACGGGACTGTTGGCCATCGCCGTAGATGGTGGGGGACTCGTTGCGTAGGTAAGCGGTGATGAACTTGGGGATCACTGCGCTGTAGTGACTCGATGGATCTTGACGGGGCCCGAAAACGTTGAAGTAGCGGATGGCGACGGTTTGCAGGCCGTATTGCTCGAAGAAGATGCGGCACATGTGCTCGCCGGTGAGCTTTTGCAGCGCGTACGGGCTGCGCGGATTGGTGGGCATGGTCTCGACCTTGGGGAGCGTGGGTGTATCTCCGTAGGCCGAGGACGAAGCGGCGTAGGTCATTCGCTTGACGCCGGCATCGCGAGCGGCGACGAGCATGTTGGTAGTGCCCATGACGTTGACCTCGGTAGTCTCGCGAGGGAACTCAATCGACTTGGGAACCGAGGGGGTGGCCGCCTGGTGGAGCACGTAGGTGACGCCTTCGACGGCACGGGCGCAGTCCTCAGGGTTACAGATGGAACCTTCGACGATTTCAATTTTGTCTGCCCAGGGCGCTAGGTTCTCGCGCTTGCCGGTGGAGAAATCATCGATGACGCGGACCGTCTTGCCTTGGTTGACAAGATGTTCGACGAGGTTGGAGCCGATGAAGCCGGCTCCTCCGGTGACTAGGTATTCAGGGCTGGGGTATTCGGACATAAGGTAGTTAGGCTTTCCAAACCTGATTGGGCGAAGTGGTAATGTTCTTCAGGGCGTTGCGGGTGTCGACGATGAGCGGTGCCCATTGGGTGAGCTCGTTGTAGTCGATGCAATCGTGGTCTGTGCTGATCAGCACGAGGTCGTAACTTTGGAGCTGCTTCTGGGACCAATCAACTGAACGCATGCCGGTGCACGAGGGATGCTCGCGGGTTGGCTCGACGACGGGCACGTAAGGATCGTAGTAGTCGACGCTGGCACCTTTTTCGGTGAGCTTTTCCAGGAACGAGTAGCTGGGCGACTCGCGGTCGTCTCCGACGTTCTTCTTGTAAGCGAGGCCGATGACTAAGATCGAACTGCCATTGATGGATTTTTTGTGCGTGTTGAGCGCTTCGCCAATAACGCTAACCACGTGATCGGGCATGGCGGTGTTGATCTCGCCGGCGAGTTCAATGAAGCGAGTGGGGTGGCCGTACTCGCGGGCTTTCCAGGTCAGGTAGAAAGGATCGATAGGGATGCAGTGGCCGCCCAATCCTGGGCCGGGGTAGAAGGCTTGGTAGCCGAAGGGCTTTGTCTTGGCCGCTTCGATTACCTCCCAGACATCGATCCCCATGGCGTGATAGATGACCTTCAACTCGTTGACCAAGGCGATGTTCACACTGCGGTAGATATTCTCGAGCAGTTTCGTCGCTTCGGCCGCGCGGCAAGAATTGACTGGCACGACCTTGTCGACTGCTGAGGAGTAGAACTCTACAGCCTTCTCTAAGCAGGCCGGTGTGTAGCCGCCAACGACTTTGGGTATGCGACCGACGTGGCTGTTCGGGTTGCCGGGGTCTTCTCGCTCGGGAGAGAACGCCAGATGGAAATCTTCACCCGCTTTGAGGCCTGAGCCGGCTTCGAGGACTTCGCGCAGTTCGGTGTCGGTGGTCCCCGGGTAGGTGGTGGATTCCAGGACAACCAGCGTGCCGGGTTGCAAGTGAGGCGCAATGGCCTTACCTGTGGCCAGGATGTAGGAGATGTCCGGCTCACGATGCTTGGTGAGTGGAGTCGGTACACAAATGACAACGGTGTTGGCTTGCTTAACCTGTTGGAAATCGGTAGAAGCGGTGAGCAGTTCGTCTTTCGTGAGTCTTGCAATATCGTCCGAGGGAATGTGGCCGATGTAGGACTTGCCTGCGTTGATCGCGTCGATCTTCTTCTGGTCGATATCCAAGCCAAGCACGCGGTGACCACTGCGCGCGAACTGAAGGCAAAGCGGCAGGCCAACGTACCCAAGCCCAACCACAGCGGTGCACGCCTGCGAGACGGGAACCGAGGAGCTTGGTGCCAAGGAGTCGGTGCTAGTGTTTTCGTTCAAAGCCATTAACTGGGGCGGAGGGGGTAAAGGAGTTGCTGCTATTGTGGAGGAACTGGTTGCGAGTGTGGCAGCGTGCTATCTGGTAAGTTCGAATTCGCTACTATCCCTTTGCGAACGTCTGGTAGCCACGTGCTTGCCATCCCCGACTAGTCCTACAGGGAGTTCAATGACGCGTTCGGCTACTTCCTCTGATTCATCTGAGAGAGGCGATAAGAGATCGGCATGGAGCTCAACTTTGGCGCCAGCGCCCATCATTGTGACTCCGATCCAGAGTCGAGCCGGGTTGTCGGCATTGAGGACAATCCCCTCAGCCCCCTTCATGGGGCCGCCAATCACTGCTACTCGTTTACCTGTGACGAGCTGCGGATAGAGTTCGAGTTCTTTGGGTGCCGTTCGCAGCGCCAGCTCCAAGGAGGAAATCTCGCGGCTAAAAGAAGCTTGGGCAGCGGGGTCGATCTCCAGGAACCCAACAGTACGGTGCGACTTCTGCACGACTAAGCGCTCACTGTCTCCGCCTGCGAAGAACACGTACGACGTGAACATGGGATAGAGATTGCTGCGGCGCCGGCTCCCTGAATAGGTCTCGCGAAGTATCATCGGCAAAAAGTAGGGCACCTCGCCGCGGCACAGTTCCCAGGCCAGGGCTTTTTCCTGGCGGGGCTTGCAGTATGCCGCGGTCCAGCAGCCGGGAGCGTCTGCCAAAGCTGGCAGGCTCGGCAAGGTCATCGGCGGATTGTCTTTAAGGCGCAACATGAGATGTCAAATTCAGTTATGGATCGTAGGAGGAGAGCTGGAAGTGGTAGAGCTTGCGTTGCCTAACAATGAATGATGTTCACCCAACCGACACCTAGCTCAAAGCCTTCTCGGAAGAAGAT
The DNA here is from genome assembly GCF_007741515.1 of Adhaeretor mobilis. Taxonomy (GTDB): domain Bacteria; phylum Planctomycetota; class Planctomycetia; order Pirellulales; family Lacipirellulaceae; genus Adhaeretor; species Adhaeretor mobilis. The sequence goes on along the minus strand of NZ_CP036263.1, from coordinate 250,212 downwards.
GCGACTTGCCGAAAGTCGCATCTTCCTGGACTTCGTCCAGGTGGGTGCACATCCCAATTCGGAAAGTACCCCTATCTAAGGACTCTCTATTATTCCCCTGCTCGTAGACACGATACTGCCAACTGTCGATCCCAGGACCAGCAATCCGCGGATTGCGAGTCATTCGCGATCCGCCTGACTAATCAAGCGGCGAACCCGAGTGGGTCGCAGATGGCAGAAGCAATTGGCCCGATTCGTGCGTTTGAGAGCAATTTGTCAGTGTAATCTGTAGGTGGAACAACGCAAGCCATCTGCAAGCTGAGGGCTTCCAGTAATACTGGGCGTACTGTGTCGCAGCCCTGAGAGTTGAATGAGGCTCAACCGACATCCAGCATAAGCCTCCTAATCTTCATGAGCCGCAGAAACAGGACGGGGGATGTTAGCGATTAGCAAAAATCTGCATCGCCAAGCCTCCCAATACCAAGACACCCTGGTTGGCAGTAGATAGAATGGCACTCGTACCTTTTACCTGGAAGAGTGAGAGCGACAGGCTGACTTTGTACACGCTGCAAGCAAGTAGCACCATCTGCCAGCGGAGCTGGCTAGTCTCTCGTCAATGTGGCTCGCGCCGCGCGGAAAACTCATCTCTTTCTTGAAGCTCCGCTTTGATCCGCCGTCTTAGAGTAGAAAGTTTCGATGTCGTCTCTTGTTGAATATGAAGATGATTATTCGCTTGATGCAGATCCTCAGCCAAACGCTGGCAAGGGCGATGATAGCGCACTGCAAACAAACTTGCTGAGTATCGCCTGGCAAGCGCGCTGGCTGCTTTTGCTGACCGTACTCTTGGGGGTCGGGTGCGCCTGGCTTTACTTGCAACGCGTGGTACCTCGCTACACAAGTGTTTCTCGGATTTACGTCGAGCGTAGTCTGCCGCAGATTTTTGCGAGCGATGCCCAGCGGGGCACCTCTTCGAGCTACCTCTACACGCAAGCGGAGCTCATTACTTCCACGCCTGTCTTGGCAGCTGCAGCGAATGCACCAGAAAGCTCCCAGCTAGAAACCTTTCGCTCCACGGATAATCCGATCGGTTTGTTGAAAAAGAACCTCAGCGTTCAGGTAGGTAAGAACGACGACATTATCAATGTCATGATCGAACTTCCCAGTGCGGAAGATGCCGCCCAGATCGTTAACTCCGTGGTGGATGCTTACATCAGTAAATATGCTGAAGAACGTCGCACGGATACCGTGGAAGTGCTCAACATCCTTCGCAATGAAAAGCAACGCCGCGATGCTGAGCTAGAGCAGCGGATCGAAGCGCTCGAGAAATTCCGCGGGCAGAATGCCGCCCTGGCGGTGCAGGTGGGAGAGGAGAATGTCATCACGAAAAGGTTTGCCGCGTTGGCCTCGGAGCTCGATCGCGTTGAACTGGCATTGCTGGATTCCAAGGCTCGCCACAATCGTACTCAACAAATGCTCGAATCCCCCAGTTTGCGTCCCTTTCTACTGGAGCTTGCCAGCGGGCAGCAAAGCGTCGCCCAGGACATTAGCCTTGAGAACCGCTTGCAGGTTGACCTGGAAAAGCAAATCCAAGACATCCAACTACAGATCGATGCTTTGCGAGCGACTTGGGGAGACGGGCACACGCGGGTCAAGCTGGCACTACAATCTAAGGCAGCTATGGAAGAGCGACTCGCTAAGCAGCTAGAAGCGACCGAGGAGAGGAAGAAGGCCATTGTTTCTGCTTACGTTGAAACCGTTAGCCAGGAGCATCAGCTTCTCGAGCAGAAACGCGAGGAACTGCAGCGAAGCTACGATAAGCAGTTCAAACTTGCCATGCAGGTTAACTCGCAAGCTGCCAAACTAACGACATTGGAAAATTCGCTAGCGCGAACGGTGCGCGATGTCGACAGAGTGGACGAGCAAATCAAGGGAATTAACCTGACTGAGGATGTGGGCGCGATGAATGTCAGCATCATGGAGGTGGCGCGTGCATCGTCAGAACCGACTTACCCCATCCCTGCTCGGTTTCTTGCTATCGGAGCATTGCTAGGCGGGCTGACAGGTTTTGGGTTGGCTTGGTTGCGTGATCTCATGGATCACCGCCTCAAATCGATCGAAGAGATTGCCGCCACGTTACAACTGCCAGTCCTGGGCGCGTTGCCGCTCTCAGCAGGCAAGGACGACCGTCATGAGACGGGTCGAGTCGTGTTGACTCATCCTCGCTCGATGGCGGCTGAGTCGTTCCGAACACTACGGACGGCAATCCACTTCGGACTTACGCGGGACGACGCAAAAGTCATTGCTATCACATCGCCTTCTCCGGGAGATGGCAAGAGTGTCGTGGCAAGTAATCTCGCACTGACGATGGCTCAGGCCGACCAGCGCGTGCTATTGATTGATGCCGATATGCGTAAGCCCAAGCAGCACGAGGTATTTGAAATTCAGGTTGAGCACGGCTTGTCTTCGGTGTTGGCCGAACGACGACCTGCCGATGAGGTGATTCAGAGAACCGAAGTTGACACCCTCGATTTGCTTCCTTGTGGATCACGACCAACAAATCCCGTGGAACTTCTGAACAACGGGTATTTCAGCGAGTTGTTGCACGAACTTCAGCAGAAATACGACAAAATCGTGATCGATTCGCCGCCAGTTATGCCGGTTGCAGATGCCCGAGTTATCTCTGCGCAGACAGACGCTACGATTCTGGTGCTTCGTGCTGATTGTTCAACTCGGCGAATGAGCGTAGCTGCCCGAGATGAGCTCTGGCGGGTGCGTGCCCAACGAATAGGGATCGTGGTGAATGCCGTACCAGGACGGAAACAAGCAAACTACTCCCAGGGCTATGGCTATGGTTATGGCAACTACGGGCACAGCTCCGGAACCTACGGGGACCTGGCGTATGGCGAACCAGAGCCACCGGTAGATATCAGCCGACGGAAAAAAAGTCGCGCGCGATCCCAGCAGTTGCCCAGTCCTGAGGCCACTTCAGAGGCGATGGAACCCTTGGATATCTGATCAGCAGTATCTGAGAAACGAAGCGGGGCAGGGGGGCTATCAGTAGGTTGGTAATGGACGATGAAGCAAATCTTGACTGGCTCCCCGCGCAGAAAAAGCGGCTCGCAGAATTTAATGTCGAGCAGTGCGTGGATATTCACTGCCATCTCTTGCCCGGCCTCGATGATGGTCCCGCCGATATGTCTCAGGCTGTCGCCCTGGGCCAAGCGCTTGCAGAAGATGGTGTGACGACAGTCGTTACTACACCCCATCAACTTGGTCGTTATGACCGTCTCAATTCGGCAGAGCTCATCAACCAGCGAATTGCCGAGCTGGCGTCTGTGTTGGAAGCGGAGCAGGTGCCGTTGAAATTGCTGCCGGGGGGCGATATACGCATCGACGAACGGCTCACCAAACTGCTCGACAACGGCGACATCATCTCCTTGGCTAACGCTGGCGCACATTTGCTTTTAGAATTGCCGCACGAGTTGCTAGTCGATCCGCTGTCGAGCATTGAAATGCTCGTCAACCGAGGGCTACAACCCATCATCACACACCCTGAAAGGCACCTCTATCTGGCTGGTCGGGATGAATTACTACAGAGGTGGGTCGATGCCGGGGCAGTGATCCAGCTTACGGCGGGAAGCCTATTGGGAGATTTTGGCCGTAGAGCCCACCATCAAGCTTGGCAAATTTTGCAACTGGGGCTCGCGAGCTTGGTCGCCACCGATGCCCACGACGTTGTTCGGAGACCTCCCCGGCTTACCAGAGTGTTGTCCGTTCTTACCGACGAAGTGGGGGCCAGCAGATCGCGAATACTGTGTATCGACAATCCGCTGCTTGTGCTTCGCGGCAGCTCGATTGCGCACCCTCAAACGATTATCGCCGATGCCTAGACCACACATTCCTGTAGCTGGTCTGCCCAAGATGCGCCCCGCCGTCGCCTTGGAGTGGCATGCGCAAGAAAGCCGCTGGGACTGGTTTTTCCTGGTCGTCTTGGCCTGCCTGCTATTGTTCCTCCCATTTAGTTTAGGGGCTGTTGAACCGTGGAGTGAGCTGGTGGTTGTTAGTACTGCCTGCTTGCTGGTGATAGGCCTGCTTGTGCGAACATGGCTCGACAGAAGCTTTCGTGTGGCATGGAGCTGGACCTATCTACCTCTAGCGTGCGTGCTGGCACTGATTATATTCCAACTCATGCGTTTACCGAGCGGCTTGCTCGAGGCCATTTCTCCTCGCACGACGCAGCTCAGAGGAGAGTTATTGGGCCCGCTCGCCTCCTCACCACAAGCTGGGTCAAACCTCTCGCTCTACGCCTATGAGACGGCGCACGACTTACGGATGGCGCTAGTGTTCACGGCGTTATTCGTTACGACGGTGAGTGTCTTTCGCAGCTCGGAACAAATCCGTCGCGCCTTGCTGGTCGTTTTTCTCGTGGGGTGCGCCGAGGCAAGCATCGCGTTGCTGCAAATACTCTCCCTCTCAACGAGCATTCATTGGGGTTGGGTCAATCGCGGCAGCGTGGTGACCTCGGGCAGCTTTCTTAATCACAGCCATTTCTGTCAGTTCGTCAACTTGACACTAGGGGCAGGAGTAGCCCTGCTCTTAGTCCAAATGAAGCAAGACAATCGTCGTGGTCGTGGACATGCGAGCAGGCTCGTTGACCTCAAGGGGAGTCGCTACCTGCGGCCGATTACCGGAATCGTGCTTTGTGCTGTTGCAGTCTTTACCTCGATGGGTCGTAACGGCGTACTTTCGCTGCTACTAGCATCAGGGGTCGTTGGTGTTCTGCTCTTCCGGCGAGGCGTGCTGAGTGTACGTGGGTGGGCCCTCGGTATGGTGCCCTGGTGCGTAGCTCTTGTCCTGTTTCTCACTTGCTTTGACACGGTCTACGATCGATTGGCAACTTTTGAGGATCGCCAACACCTGGATACGCGGTTGGAAATGACCAGTAGCACGTTGCGGGCATGGTGGGATTTTCCGCTCTGGGGAACCGGGCTCGGCACGCATGAATACGTGTTTCCGCTCTACGATGTCAACACGACCACGAGCATGGCCGAACATGCTGACAATGACTGGGCCCAATTGCTGGAGGAGTTTGGTGTGGTGGGAGGGGTTGCTGTGTTAGCTTTTGTTCTCAGCATTTTCTATGTCGCTGGCAGGCTCATGATCTCCGGCAAGACAGCCCTCTCGACGGCGGCTTTCGGGTTATGTATTGGCTTGCTGGCGACTGCTTGGCACAGTCTCAGCGATTTTGGGCAGCACCTACCGGGAATCTTCTCGGTCACCGCTGTGGTCGCAGGTCTTGTCGTGGCCATAGCGCGCCGCGAGGCCTACAAGACAAACGCCAGAAAACCTCGCAGCAGCAGCGGCCCCAGTTTCCCCCGGCTGTCACGGGGCCTATGGAGGCTACTCGCTACAGGCTGCTTACTGCTTGTTTGTTGGTGGGCAGTAGCGGGGGCCTTCTCCTCCTACCGTGGTGCGGCCTGGAACAACATTGCCTTGGGGATCGAACGGCAAATATCGGAACGGGATTGGCAGGGCAGTGATGAGGACTACGTTGACTTGATAACTGCCACGCAGCAAGCTTCTGAGGCAGAGCCGAGGAACGTGAAGTTTGGCCACTTGCTGAATCTCTCGCGCTGGCGTTCGATTAGCCGGGTGAGAGATCCCAAGACGGGGCAAATCATGTTGGAGCCCGAGGCATTGCCTTTCGTCTCACGAATTGCCGAGGAGCTCGCTGGGTTACGATTGGCCTGTCCTGTTTACGGACCACTCTATGGACTCGAAGGCGAATTGCGATTGCTTGTCTTAGGAGAGCCGCTTGGCTCCGACCTGATCCAACAGGCGGCTCGATTAATCCCCTACGATCCACAGGCAAATTTGCTAGCCGGCCAGCTAGCCGTTCGAGAAGGTAGGGACTCAGAAGCAGTAGACTATTTGAATCGTGCCGTAGCGCTTAGTCCGACACAATTTCAACGCGTTGCCCGTTTGTATCTTGAGGAGATGCAGCGTCCCCAACTGGCTGTGGATCTTGCTGGGGACAACTACCAAAGGATGAAGCAGCTCTCCCAAATTATTGAGAACATTGAGAGTGTACGTAGTAGTCAGACAAGCAGCGTGAGCAATCGTCAGTTGATTGAGGAACTTGAGTCGCTTGCGCTTGCACGCCTGCGAGAACTAGTCTCCACAGGGGAAGCCAGTGCTAGCGAAATAGCTAATCTTGCGGTGGCCGAACTTCAAGACGAAAATCCAGATGCTGCGATCGATCTCTACCGACGCGCGTTGGGTCAGAGGTACGGGCAAGTCAGCTGGCGGCTTGCGCTGGCCCGTGTGTTAATCACTGTTGGCGACCATGAACAGGCAATCCGTGAGGCACGAATTTGCCTGCGGCTTAGCCCCGAGTTGCAAGCAGCCAGGCAAATCATTGGAGATCTCAGCGTGCTTCCGGCAGATCCCGAAAATGATGCTCGTCCAGTCAGGGAGGATTGAGATGTCCTCAAGTCTTTCGGCTTTCCGTTTTTCTAGAATATTTACGTTGAAAGACACCGCTGGGCGCTTGATTTCGCCATAAAAGCCGCTTTATGAGCTGCTTATCGTGTTTCCTCCAACGCTTGGGGGGTAGTCCAGATAGGGGCTAGGCAGCCCCAGAATAGTTGACTAACTGGGTACCTTAGGTTAACCTGACGCGAATAACCGGCCAGCTGAATGGGTAGTGACGGCTTGGTAATCTAGGTTGTATTGGTAGAGCTCAGGCTACCTGCCAGCGTTGGTATGATGCCTTTTCATGTTTGTTATTAGAGCGCCCCATTCCAAACGGCATCGTTTGGCAGGTCGCGTTCTGCAGACCACTATGAGTTGCACAATGAGATACGTTTTCAGGATCACCGCTGCTCCCCTCGTGTGCGCGGGGCTCGCTATCTTAGCTTCCGCGGCCTACGCCCAGACAGATCTCGATGCCCGTCAGGTCGCATCTAGCCAGCGAGGTTCGACCAAAGTTCAATCACGGTTGTTCAACCCATTTTCATTTTCCCAGCCAAGCCGACTAAGCGCAAATCCTTTTGGCTTGCCCACCGGGGTTAATACCTACCGAGCCAACGCCTCGACGCTTTTTGATCCGTTTAGCTCCACGCGGGTTCAGGGAACTAGTAGCTCTGATGTAGGGCAATCGCCAGCAAGTACCACTGCTACTCCCATTTCAATTACACCAATCGTCGGCGGGCAGACAACGGCACCGGTAGTCTCGGCCGCCAGCGGATTTCCTTCGGGACCGCGGCCGGTGCGAAGCCCTTACAGACCCCCACCACGCGGGCCCTTCGGGCCGTAGAGTACAAATACGTAGGGTGCCGTTAAAGTCGATTTTCTTTTCTCAGTTTCCACTAGTTAAACGTTCAGTTTTTTATCTTAAAGGGGGGGGCTAATGATCCAGACACAACTGGTTGGTTTTACCAACTCTCGCAATAGACTTGCGGGAACTATCGTTGCAGTTCTTTCGAGCTGCATTCTATTCGGCGCAGGTATCGCCAATGCTCAAGTCATCATTGATAGTGATGGGTTTGAGTCCGTAGGACTGCCTCCCACGGGTTCGGGCTACGACACCACATTCGCTCCCGGCGGAGGTTTGCCTGTTGGATCTCTCGAAGGCCAGCACGCTTCTTTGCCCGGAGATTCCACGACAGCCCCATGGCTCGCCTCACTAGGCACTGACAGCACGGCAGTCGTCCAAACCACTACCGTGAATACTGGCTCTCAGGCAATTGAAGTCCATCGCGAGACCGGCGACAGCCCGAGTTTCTGGGGAGTGCCTGTCACCGCCTGGCCAGACAGTGCCCGCTTCGTCTGCATCGAATGGGACATGTATGTTGAGGGGCCAGTCGGAACTCCTGGTCCTGACTTTGGCCCATACTTTGGTGTTGATGCCATTGACGACGCTAGTGTTACAGGATCAGACTTCGGTTTAATTGGATCGTTGGGAGTACTCGCCACGAGCGGGGATGTCGTCTACACAGACGAAACCGGCAGCTTGGCACCCACCGGATCTACCGTTGGTTTCGGTGCTTGGCATCATTTCCACATTGACTTGGATTTTGATTTGCAGGTGTACAGCGTAATTCTCGATACGGTACCTTTACTAACAGAACCATTCGTCGGTACCGTCAGCGGTGGCCTTACGCTCGAAGATTTTTCGGATGCTCCGCTGGGCACCTTCGCGGCTGGTGTTGATCTGCCCGCCACGGCATACTTCGACAACTACATCGTGTACCAGCTTAATACGAAGATCCCTGAACCAACCACGATGGCGATGGGTCTGATCGCTTTGATTTCGATGTCCTCTGTCTCAAGGCGTCGTAGGTAAGTCGGTCGAGCCATGCTCGGCATCAAAACGATTTAAAACAGAAAGCCGCCGTCGGTTGCCCGACGGCGGCTTTTTTACGTGGTGCAGGCTTCAATGATTCTGGGATTCGCAAAACCTCTTAAGGCGCGACCGCGGTCATACTACCTTGGGCGTCGGCACGATTTATGAATCGCCCAAAGAAGTTGAACTGCAGAACCTGAGTCATGTAGCGTGTGATCGCCTCGTTGGGTGCCTCTTGGAGGATCAGCACGTCTTCTGCTTGCACGAGCAAGTTCTGACGCGGATCGCGCATTGCCTCGTTCAAGTCCACACGGATGTTCACTTGCCGACCCGTGGGTAACTTGCGGACCACACTAACAAGGCTAGGGGAAGGATTGCCTACGCCCGATCCAACTATTGCCCCGCTTAAGTTGCTAGAATTGACACCACCATTGATCAGTGGCCCGCGAGCCCGAAGGACTGCTTCAACGACTGTAATATCGTGGTGGAATGGCAAGACATTTTCGGCCGATGGGATAAGTCCGCCGGTATAGTAGTACTCAGGATCGCGACCGCGTACGATCACGATGTCACCACTATTGAGCACCACATCCTCGGGGCCGAACGACAGACTTTCGCCACAACGGGTGCGCAATGGGATACGGGTGATGCGGCGCTCTGCGCCATCTCCAGTGGGATTGCGACCCGTCAGATCGGCTTCGGTCGGGTATTGGCAGTCGGAGGCTGTGGGGTCTAGGTAGGCGTCCCAGTAGCCGCGTTGGATAATGATCTCTTGCGTTGAGTCAATTCCCGGTATGCCACCTATGCGCGCCAGTGCGTTGAGTACATCATTCTGACCGGCAGGTAACTCCAATATCTTCCCAACGGCGGTTCGCCCACCGCCAATCGAAGCGCTCGTCCCACCAAGCGCTAGTGGCGATGAGCTTTGCAGCGAAACCGAAGGCTGGCTGGAGTCCGATCGTATTACCAAGACTTGAACGTAGCGTGGTCGGAAGAGCGAAACCAATATGCGTTTATCCTCGACGCGCAGAATATCCTTTTCACGATAAGCATCGACGACTTTTTCCTCAGCCTGTTCGATAGTGATACTCTCTTCTAAGGCGGGCTTCGCGACTTTTACTTTTCCAACGTACGGAAGCGAGATCGTTCCATCATCACGAATCGGGAATGGGTAGCCGATCGATGGAGGTTCCTCAGTCGAGTCAGGAATGTTCACCGGGGGCGGTGTCTCTTCGTTGCCGAGAATACCTTCGATGTAGATTCCGAGCGTATCCCCTGACTCCAAGAAGTACTCTTTCGGTGGAGCCTGACGAAGCAACGTAAGTGGAATGGGCTCAAACCCCTCCTTAGATTCTGCCAGCAGCTCTTCCGGCAAGATTCTTGCCGGAATACCATTGGCGACAGGGTTCGTAAGCGCAGCGCAACCACTAGAGAGCAAGCATACCACTAGGCTCAGCACCATATTGCCATGGAGTTGCCGGGTGGCTCGTGACCACGCGACTAGTGAATGGGGCAGCAGTGACGAAAGGTTGCTCATGGCATTTTGTTATCTGTTTTTTGGCAGTCTGAGTTCCAGACCTACACTCGGTCGTTGACTAATACGTCCCTGGCAAATGAGTGCGTTACGGATTGGGTTTCGAAGCAGCCCGCACGGCCGCTGAGAATGCGGCAACACCTTGTTGCCTCTTCGAAGCTTCGCGGATGGGAACTGTAAACTTGGCTTGTCGAATTCGGTTCGGCCGAAGTGAATCAAGATCAGCTGCTCGTGCATCGAAGAGCTCGTCGACATCCGGATCAGGTTCAGGCGAATTAGATTCAGGGATCGAAGGGGAATCTGATCTTGCTGGAGGAATTGATTTCGGAGAGCTGCCACCGGGTACTGGCATCTCTTCCTCAGAAGAAGAATCGCCTAAGGGTAGTGTAGGAGCAACTCCTTCGGAACTCTCACTCGACTCGAGCTGACCTGGAAGCAGAAATTCCGGATTTTGATGCGTCGGATTCTGATGCTCTGGAACGGGCGGAGAGAACGAGTCGATGGAGCGAGGCGGCCCATCCCAGCAGTTTTCTTGCGGTCCAAGAAATGCCGAAGCAGGTACTAGGGCCTGTTCCCGGTACCCCTCGTTGTGCGCCACCTGCGAGCCACTCCGGAAACCTGCAAACCAATCGGTAGCTTCGGCGCTACCGCCGGAACTACGCACGCCTACATTCCAGTACTTCCGAGGTGGAATTGCTGGTGGCTCACCAGAACCGCCGGCATAGACGTAATCGACAAAACCGTCCTTGAAACCGGTCTCGTAAGCGTCCGAAACACCCGCCCCACAAGCCGATCCGCCATGATCAGCCCAGGCTTGCTCAGCCCAGGATCGATAAACTTTGACGCTCCTCTTTCGATCACTCCGCCATGAATACGCACTCGGCTCATTCAGAACAGTTCGTTTGGCGTACTGGCAAACCATGCAGCCAGAGAGCGGGAGGAGCATGAGTAAGCTAAGTAGGGAAACTCTCGCTATCGAATGCCTAATCGTGTCGGAAGCTCGGAGAGCTAGCTGCTCGAATGCGATTCCCGTTGGCGCAGCCCTTGCGCTGTCATCCTCACAAGTTGGGAATTCTTGCTCCAGGTATTCGGTTATTTTGGCCATAGGGAAGGGATCTGGCGAACTTTTCGATGGGCTAAAATTGGTAGTCAGCGCTCGGCAGGCGAGTTTAGTTCGCCTCCATAAATACAGGTCCCCCAGGAAACCACCATGGTGTACGCCCCACTAACGTGGGCGCAGAACCCGCCATAACCTTGCTTATCGGTAACCGAGACCTTAACGATTAGCTGGACTTTAACGGCAAGGTGGCTTTCCGCGGTCCCGGTGCTTAATAGAATGATTGCTTGAGCTGCATCACTGAACCTAACCCATTATGACAAAACAACTTACGAATCTTTCTGAGCGACTTGCGTGCTAATCGGAATTCGATGGTCGCGATTATTTGCAGATTCTCAATCTGGCCGTTAAAATAGCTTCTCAATGCCAGCCTGAGCGCATCGTCTACGGAAATCGCCGTACTGCTGCGGCATCGCCTGCTAGCAAGCTTCTAGATCACAGCAGGTCGCTAACCAAGGATGCGCCCGTGCCCCGGCCGGACAGGCCCAACCCTCGAATCCAACTATGATTACTGCTTGTTCGCGGCTCCGGCCACAATTGCCACGGCACTTTCTCGCTGGCGTTTGCGCATTGCTTACGTTGCCCTCCGCATCTCAAGCCACGACCACCATCGTGGACTCGGGCGGATTTGAGTCGAGCGCTGGGTATACCATTGCCCCCAACTCCGACGCATTAGAAGGCCAGCAAGGGTGGGTCACCACGCAGAATAATGCAGGGAGTGCCACGGTCCAAAACACGGTGTTCCATCCCAACGATGGAACACAAGCCGTGGAAGTCGTTCGAGGTGCCCTCAGCGACGACCGCTGGGCAGTTCCTGTGGGGCCTTTGACCATTCCCAATGATCGCTTGGTTCTTGTCGACTGGGATATGGCGGTACCCGCTACGGGAGCACCCAGTGGCACCGGCCCATTTTTCGGTGTCGAGACGTACGACGCGACAAGCGGATTCAATGTCCTCGGCACATTGGGCGTCGATGGCACAACCGGCGATGTGATGTATCAGGCCCAATCCACGGGAGTTCTCACCGAAGCTGGGATGACGGTTTTTTCCGGTCAATGGCATCACTTTCAGATCCGGTTGGATTTTGGTCAAAATCAATACCAAGCCCTCTTAGACAATACAGCACTCGTGAGCACGGGGTTTGTCGATGGCCCTTCCAATCAATTCACAGACGCCGACATCGCTGCTCTGGCGGCGGCTTTTGACGGAAATTCTCAGAACCAAACCGGCACGGCATATTTCGACAACTTTCTTGTGAGAGGTGTTTCCCGCGCAGACTTCGACATTGACGAAGACGTAGACGGTGTCGATCTATCGATCTGGCAAACCGCCTACGGTGTGTCCGGAGCGGCCGACGCCAACCTCGACGGGAACTCCGACGGCGCAGATTTCTTGATCTGGCAGCGCGAATACGTTAACACCCCTGCACCTCTCGTGTCGGCAACCAATGCCGTACCAGAGCCCAGTGGTCTTGCGCTAGTTCTGCTTGCGGCACTGTGCAGCAAAGTGCGCATTCGCTAGATCTTCGTGTGGTCCGAGGCAGTGATCGTAAATGTTATTAGTAGCGATTGCTAATCCGGCGCTCACGGTACTTTGGCCCGCTACTACCCGTAGGCTACCGCATCATGACTTCACATGACGCTGTAGACTGCAAACTTTTTTCGCTTACCTTTCAAGAATATGTGGCCTAGCGATTTGGTAGTGTCCGTCAACCTGCGCACATTCATTTTTAGGGTATTCCCTTGCTGGTAGGTCCGCCCTCAACTGCTTCGGGTTGCTTCATCGCCTCCTGCTGCTCTCGCTCTTTCTGCTGATCTTTCAGGCGGCTCATGTCCAGGTACTTCCGTGTGCCCCCTTCGCACCTGCATTGTGACGCAGCGGGCCGCGACCAGCACACGGGTCCGCCTGCGTATCTCACGCATAGTCCGCTCCAGCGGATTGTTCGTGCGAATACGCAACCAGTGCTTGCGTGGGTAAGCCATGTAGCTCAACGTCTCGCTCGCTCTTTCCTCAACGCACTTGGCGGCCTTGGCCAGCTTCATCCCGTGTAACTTCCCCACGACCTCAGCAGCGTTCTTCTACGCTACCTCGCGGTCTTCTTGGGCATGGATCGCCAAGATGCGAAACGAATTGGGTATTCCTAGGATTCCCCGCGGATTGCACTTGGTCAGCTATCCACTGAGTTTGTTGAGTAAAGAGTTCTGCATTGTTAATGTCGTTGATAGTATTTCTGCGTGTTGGGCCATGCGACTAGAGTAAATGAATGGTTTGCTCGCGCGAGCAGTGTGCTGATTAACACAATCCCGATTGCTGTGATAAGAACCAAGAGACCTAGCGATCCTTGGTCTTTGCTTGGCACGTTCTCAACTCCTACAGAGCATTGTCATGATAGAATGACGAACAAATAAATGGTTAGTGACGTGTTGCTAAATTACCTGCGCCGAACGCGTTAGCATCAAGTGACCGGTTGTTAGGTCAACCTCAAGGCACCCAAGACTAGCGCCTTCGGCTCACTATTCAAGATTGAAATCTTAAGATACGTTCTTAGCGACGGATTTCGTCCACGTGAGGAAATTGCTCAGTCAGGACGTTGTTGCCGTTGGCGTCTTTCTTGAGCTTGAACGCATCGTAGAGCTCGCCGGTTGCCAATCTCGCCTCGTAGCGAAGCTGGTTCGGCTGGACATGGATAACTTGGAATAACTGCCCACCTGATGCGACTCGACTGACCTCCCACGTTTCTTGGAGGGAATACATCTTGGGCCCACTGACGCTGACCACGTAAACCGTATTGCTCTTCGTCTTGCGGATTCCTTCTGGCAAGTTGATAGGGCCCCCAAGTCCAGACCGCGCATAAGCGTGATCGTGACCCTGCAAGACCAAATCGACATGGTTATGCTCGAGTATCTCACGCCATGCGTCGCGAAGCGTTGGGTTGTCGCGATCCTTAGCAGCGGAAAAGATCGGGTGATGGAAAGTTACAAATGTCCATTTTGGCCGTTGCGGATCTTTCAAGACCGCTTCCAACCAGGATTTCTGCTGCTCAATTTTTTCGTTCGAATTGAGAGAAATAATCCGCGCACCTTGATAGTCGATCCAATAGGCTGTTTCTTCCAGTCCGGGCGGGCCATTCTTTGGGAAGGCGAACTGGGGACGCCAATGACGTGAAAGACCATTTTGGTACTCGTGGTTGCCAGGACAAGCGATGACAGGAATCATGCCATTCAGCCAGCCTCCCGCTCCAAACCACTCGCCCCAATCAGCATCTTGATTGGCTCGATTGACCAGATCTCCAGCGTGCAGCATAAAGGCCGCTCGCGGAGCATGTTGATTCGCTTCTCGTACGACACGTGACCACCACGACCTCACCTCATTCTGGGCATCGCCGAAATAGACAAAGGTAAACGGATCGTTGGAACGGCTAGCTGTGCGAAACTGAAACCATTCACTAAAGTGCTCGCCGTCTCCCACTCGGTAGGCGTACATGGTCTCTGGGCTCAGCCCACGTAGTTGAGCCGAGTGCATGAGGCACGCCCCTAGGTCAGACTGAAAGTCCTGAGTGACACCTGTGACCCGTCCTAATCCTGGAATCTCCGACCGAAGATCACCGAGCAGATCATCTGCACACGTGTACTCGACGACTGGTTTGCCGACACTCTGATCGGTACGCCAAGTGATATCGATGGAGTTCGTAGGCTGGTCGCTCCAGGTGAGGACTACCCGATCTGGCAAGGGAGTGGGGCGATACTGCTCTACCTGCGAGAAGCTTGCAGGTTTCGAATCACCGTCATGGGCTTCACTATCATGGGCAACTATCACAGCCTGATTGCCGATGAGGGATAGCAGCAAAGCTATCGAGAAACGCAACAGCTTGTTAAACGTCATACTCTTTGTCCAATTTCCCAAATAGGATTGTCTTAATGACCAGCTCAGCAAATTTCGGTGGACTGATTCTCACAACCGATCTGCCACACTCCGCGTATGCGGCTCGACTGCCTCGCCGGGCCACAGTGCGCACCAGAATCACCGTGGCCATGAAAGGCGTTCCTAACACATAGAACGCACAGAGCGCTTCTTCATCGCCAAGCCCATTAGGAGGCATGAGAGAAGTACAGTTGTCGATGGCTCGGGAACTTGTACGAGGAATACTTGCGAAGCCGTTGGTGGAATGAAGCTTCGTGAGAAAGACAAGCTGAATGCGCTTCCGTCAGCAAGAACTCCAGCCAAGTCGCCAGCAATGGTCCCCAACTTACCCGTGGCCTCATCAAACGCTCCAGCGCCGAGAACAGCATTGAGGTCTTCTACCGGTGTGCCGTTAAACGTGAGGTCACTGCCAAAGACTGTGAGAATGCTCTCTGATTCCAAGGTAACTAAACTAT
The DNA here is from genome assembly GCF_007741515.1 of Adhaeretor mobilis. Classification (GTDB taxonomy): domain Bacteria; phylum Planctomycetota; class Planctomycetia; order Pirellulales; family Lacipirellulaceae; genus Adhaeretor; species Adhaeretor mobilis. Next base: position 234,859 of record NZ_CP036263.1, on the reverse strand, counting down.
CACCAAAGTCCCCGCCCCGCAAATTGATTTCGCCGGCGAGTTCGGCGAAGATGCTGAGCGAGTCGGCCTCGCCACTGAGAATATTCAGTTCGCCTCCGCCAAACACTGTGGCACTGATGTCCTTGGCTGTGATTTCGCCCAAGTTGACGGTGCCATTGGTGCTGGTCTCGACCACGAGATTTCCGAAGTCCACGTTGGAGAGATTTACTTTGCCGTTGAGTGCGGCTGAGAAAGCCGCTGTCGGTGCCATGTCTTCAGTCGTACCTGCGATCTCGGCACCGTCAAAGTTGAGCGTGCCTCCCAGCGTAGCCAGGGCCAAGCCTCCGTCGTCGACACCAGTTTCACCAAAGATGCCGCCAGTTACGTTGATCGTGCCTTGTTCGGCGGTTAGAGCTGCTCCATCGCTGAAAATCCGAACGTAGTCGCCACCGGAAATATTGATCGTTGAATTCCCAGCCGCTGTGACATCTTCGTCGAAGAGTCCGCCCATTAGATGCACCACACCGCTATCACCGGCATCCACATCGTCGTTAACAAAGACATCATGAACAGTCACGATGGCATCGCCTTCGGCAACCAAGTCATCGTTGATCGATCCGCCGTTGATCGTGGCAGTGGCTGCACCACCAATGCCAAACACTTCGACCTCTCCTCCCAAGAAACTCGCCGTCGCATTGCCTTCAATAAAGACTTCTCCGCCTACAGACGCGTTACTGTTGATTTGCAGCTCGCTATTGCCATCGGCAGATATATCTCCGGAAATATCGCTTGAACCAGTAAGATTAGCAATCGAATTACCAGTCATCGTGATACCGCCTTGAGCGATACCGCCGGAGAAATTCAGGACGGATTGCTCCGAGAGTCCCACACTTCGACCATCACCGTTAACGCCAATGTCGGCTCCGTCCATGATGTTGAGCACAGTGGACGTGGCTCCAGCTCCATTGGAGACATCGAGGTCTTCCGAGGGCGTGCTGATATTGTTCAATCCGCCGTTGTTGATCATCACAGTCGCTTGCGCATCGCTGACGAATGCTAGATTGAGCGCGATCGAAACCATTGCAACTAGAGAGTAGATGAAACGTGAAGGTTGTGTACTCATTGGACTAACTTTCTTTCAATAGGAGCTAAGAACAAGCTGCTTCTTGCGGAATTCTAAAAAAACGTCCTGTCTTTATTCAATCACTTAAGGTACGTGTCCAACCAGTTCTCTTGTCGATATTGACTACTAACTCTTCAGTACCGTTTTGAGGGATGGTAAGCGGAGGAGTCTGTGGACTGTGGTAAATCACAATCGTTTCCTGTGGTAGCCCCTTCTCCTTGGGAAGCGTTGGATGCAATTTGTCTGCGTCTAATTCAGTTCGATAGATGACTCTGTAGGTGCCTGGCTTGGCCCCTAGGTCTCCTTCTGTATGCAGTGCGAAATCACCTTGCTCAAACACCAGGGATACGGATCTTTCGCCTTTCCCGACCGGCATCAGCATGATCGTTCCTGCAGAAACTGCCTCACCCTCGAATTTCACCTTGCCTTGTGCAGGCACTAGGTCCTGGCTCCCACATCCGCTTAACACGACTAGGCCGCACAGAAAGACACAATATAAATCGTATTGCCTACAAGCCCGAACCATTGTGTTACACCAGTCCATTCTCTGGCCGGTCACGGCCTTCTCGTGGTGAATTGCTATCAAAACTCCCCCAAAACTACGTTGCCATCGTTTCGTTGTCCGAGGTTCTCATAGATGTCGTCATCAATGTCATCTTGCAGGAAGTGAACGGAACCATCGCAGTAGGCAAAAAATGCTCCACTGGTATGCCAGCTGAATGCGCAGTCATCGTCGGTCGGACCGGAGGGCTGATTCGTGATGTCCACCCCCGGCTGCGTTCCGTACCAAAGGTTATCGAGTGTCTTGGGAGCCACATTGCAATTGATATTCTCTCCACTCCGTGGCCGCGTTTTGAAGAGCGTGTGCTCTTCACTTAGAATGCCACCTGCCCATGCTGGCCAGTACACGACGCCCTCGCTTCCCTGTTGCCGCGTCTTAATGTAGTAGGAGGACTCACCAATCATGATGGTATTGCTGAGCCCGTCTTCGACGTTACCAGGGCGAATCGTGTTGAGAGTACCACTATCACCGGAGTAGGCACGCGCTTGGTCGCAAAGGCTGTGGAAAATGCCCTGGTCAGCGAATCCGATACTGCCTTTGTAGTCACTAGTGGCATAGCCATCTGCTGCCATGTTGATACTGCCTTCTGCATGATCAGGTAGCACGGAGGATGGACAGCGGAAAGAGGGAAGTACTGTGTCCCCTCCACGCCAAACTTCGATCCCTAAAATGGCTGGACCAAACTGGAGCATATTGGGAAATGGAAATGGATCGCCTGGCTTCATGCCCAAGCCGCTCGAATCAAAAAACTTGTCGTAAAGCGGCTGCTGTTCAAGGTAGGGCAGAATCCAAGGAACCCAACCCACTCCCATTTGACAAAACCCAGCCTCAATCTCTCCACCAGTCAACTTAGGATCGATATTGGAGGAGAGCTTTCCCCCTGTCACACCAGTCGGATAGACGCCCTTAACATCTGTGTACCCGATGACAGCTAGAGCATCCTGCTTAAGATTGTTTTGGCAGTGAGCACGTCGGGCAGCCTCTCTGGCAGCCTGGACCGCGGGGAGCAAAAGGCCAATTAACACACCGATAATCGCAATCACTACAAGCAGTTCTACTAGTGTAAATCCCATTCGTTTCATACTTCGAACCGTCATTGCTTATAATTCCTTCTCGAGGTTTGGCTTATCACGAATACAACATGCACTATCGTTGTCGGCGATTCGCGGAGAATATTAGTGATGCCGATAGGACTAAAATGATGGAGGTTGGTTCAGGAACAGCAGTAGTTGTTGGAGCAAGCGATGCACTGCCTTCAAACTGACGTTGCCAGCTAAGAAAACCGCTCCCATTCAAATCGCTTCCGTATCGAGCTTGCCAACCATCGGTCGGACCATTGAGGTCGTCACTGTCGACATTGCCATCGTTGTCAAAGTCAGCCGAGGTTGCCGCAGCGGCGAAGAGTACACCACCTGCGATGGTTCCGATCCCTTCTGCCGTGAAGTCAAGTGATAGGTCGGTCTCGTCGTTGAGTAACGCTGGATCGATAGGACTGCCTAACGCCAACGAGCCACCATTGGCCGTCAGAGTTGTTGAGCTGAACAAATTGCCCTCAGCTAGACGATTGACAGCACCCGTAGCTGATGTCCAAGCGGTATCGGCACTTGCCAATGGAGACCAGCCCACCGTGTCGAGCACGCCTGCGGTCGAAGTGACTAGATAGCTGTCGATATTGACATTGAAACTAGACTGATTTTCCAGTGAGGCATTGCCCGTAACTGGATCGACTACTAGTACGATAGTGTTGCGAGCGCTGAACTCCACATCACCAATGCGAGCAGAACTTTCGTCTGCGAGCGTGTAGCTGAAGTCGAGATTCCTAAGCGCTGGTTCGGCTGCGCCAAAGGTCACCGGCGAAAATGCAGTGTAGGGATTTCCGATAGAAGCACTTTCTCCGCCAGCTATGGCGAGCGATCCAAACAGGTTGACTTCACCCAATCGATCGCCTCCGGAGGCAGTATTGGTCCATCCGGTAACAGAGTTACCGGCAAGACTACTCCAAGCCCCAGGGTTCAACACGGGCGAACCAGCAGAGGTGACATAGTATCCGTCCAGGTCTACTGCCGTCGTCGCATCGTTACGGAGTGACGCTGCTCCGGTGAAGGGGTTGATGACGAGCGAAAACTCTTCATCAGCAATCGAGTGTTGCTGCAAAGCAACTCCCGTTACAAAAGTTAAAGCAACTAATAGTTTGATACGCATCGCTGAGGTTCCTCAAGTTGGCTGACTATTCTTGTTCGATAAACTCTGAAATAGGTCATCAAAGAGCTGCGAAACTGGAAGTGACTAGCTGTTCGATCGACGGCGAGGAGCTACAAGCCCTGCCATCGCGAAGATAGCCAACACACAAGAGGTCGGTTCTGGTACTCCTGCGGCCGAGATGGCGGCCTGCAAACCGGCAGCTCCCCCAGGGAAGTTTTCCTTGAAGAATTTGAAATCTTCCAAGTCGATCTTGCGATTAAAGTCGAAGTCGCCGGCCGAACCAGTAACCAAGGGTCCATCAAGTTCGGATCCAAGCAAGTCAACGAACAAGTTAAAATCAGTCACGTCGATATCGCTGTCTTTGTCGATATCAAGTGGTCCGGCACTACCATCGTCGAAGATGATCGTCAACGCGGGACGAAATAGACCTGCATCCATGCCCTCGAACTCGGCTTCAGGAATTTCATCTGACTCAGACGACAGTATGTCCCAACCATCGCCAGTGTCGTTGGTAATTGCCCAGCCAAAGTTCTGCTGCAGTGCTTGCGTGCCTGGTACTCCTGTGTTCGTATCAGCAATCCAGTCACGAACAGCTTCAGTGACGTCAAAGCGGAAGAACGACACATCAATCGCACGATCGAGATCCTCAGGTGAGCCATCCCATGCATCTCCGAATATGTCTGCCGAATCAATGTCTGCACCGTAGACCAAACTGGATGCTACCGGACCATCGTTGGGATCCACTACGACAACCTCACCAGGACCGAAGCGACTCGGACTATCTTGGAAATCTGGAGTCGTTGCGGCTTCAACGCCATCACGACTAATTGGATCGCCATCGAGAAGTCCGAATTCGTCAGGAATCAGATCGCCACCCAGCGAAGCCCACGTGTCTTCCTCATCCCAGAACGCGCCAGTGCTTGTGTCTGGGCCAACAACGCGACTGAAATCAATGTTCGCATCGGACTCTGAAGGGCTCGTCTTCCAAAGTCTAAATTCGGCGAAGAGAATTTGACCGCGACCTAACTCATCGGGCACTAATCCGCCGTTGCTGACCAGCAGATTGTCAAAACGAATAGCTCCTTGCGTTTGAAAGCCGCCGTCGAATTGATCAATGGACAACTCAATGTTCTCGAATTGAGGTGTTGTTGGAGCAGCAGCACGGAATTCCGTGTCGATCGTTCCTTCATACTTTCCACCGCCGGGCACATCAGTGACACCGTCTTGAAACAAGGCTACACCTTGGCCGAAACTGGGAGACGCACTTAGGACTGCAATCATTAGTACTGCGAGATTTCGTGACATGGTGCTCTTTTCCTACGAAGTTAGTTGACAGACAAAAAGGTACTTGGCCGTACGGAGGCTGCTCTGCTTGTGTGCCTAATTGAATGCATCCATGTTGGCAACCAATGAACCTCCTGTGAAGTTTCAGTGAGTTCTCGAAACCTAGGTAGACTTCTGAATTTAGTTCGCTAGAACAAGCTCACACACGTTCGCTAGAAAACTAATTCTGATTCGAGACAAGTGATTTTCTTGGGAACAATGATCCAACTAATTGCGCGAGACAAGAGAGTGTTCGCGTCGGAATTGGCATTAACTTTTAAGCCGTAAGGAGCCCCACCGTGCGTAAGTGTTTATTCGTTGCAGTGTGCTTTGCATTTGTCCTCGTGAGTGCCCGATCTCATCTTGTTTGTGCTGACGGGACCGCGAGCGCCAAATCGGACCAACCCAAGATCTACCGTGGTCCCTATTTACAGTGTGCGACTACCGAGTCGATAGCGATCGTCTGGCGAACGAGCACGGATATTGATCCCGTCGTACGCTATGGCGTTTCTCCAGACAACTTAGAGTTTGAGTTGCAAGGCGACCAAATCATCCGTCGCATGTCTGTCGACGTTGCTGCAGTAAGTGATGCACCCATCGCGAGGGCTAATTTGCTTTACGACGAACCGCTAGGTCTCGGAGCTGATCGAAGCCCAAACGACCGCGATCCCTCCACACGTCCAGGCACTCGCCAGTACGAGGCATTCGCAACAGGACTCGCGATCGGAACGCGTTACTACTATGGAGTTTACGACGGCGACGAACTGCTCGCTGGTGCCGATGCTGAGCACCACTTCCAGACGCTTCCGAAGACTGATGAGGCGACTGACCTGAGACTTTGGGTGGTGGGAGATTCTGGAACAGGTGGTTCCGATCAGAAACTAGTTTTCCAAGCCATGCGCGAATTTTCAGCGTCGTCGCGCATACCCGATTACTTCTTACACGTGGGAGACATGGCCTACGGAGACGGAGCCGATGAGGAATTCCAAAGCAATTTTTTTGACATCTATCAATCGACGCTACGCAATACGGTGTGCTGGCCAGCAATGGGCAACCACGAGGGCCATACATCGCGCGGCATTTCACAATTTGGTCCCTACTACGATGCCTACATCGTACCGACAGCCTCCGAAGCTGGAGGTGTCTCTTCGGGAACCGAAGCCTATTACTCGTTCGACATTGGTCGTACGCATTTTATCTGTTTAGATTCCCACGACCTCGATCGATCACCCAACGGCGCAATGGCTCAATGGTTGATGTCCGATTTAGAAGTAGTTCAGGCCGATTGGCTAATCGCGTTCTGGCACCATCCGCCCTATACCAAGGGGTCGCACGATAGCGATCGCGAACAGCAGCTCGTAGAGATGCGGACTTTCATCATGCCCCTATTGGAGGCGGCAGGCGTTGACCTAGTGCTCGCGGGACATTCGCATATTTACGAGCGGAGCATGCTTATTGACGGAGCTTACGACACGCCTACTGTAGCAGAAGGGGTGGTGGTTGATGATGGCGACGGAAATCCAAGCGGCGATGGACCCTACCGAAAAAGCGCTGGGTTACAGCCACACAATGGCACAGTGGCAATCGTCGCGGGTCATGGCGGAGGGGGAGTGAGTCGCAAAGGGACGATGCCGATCATGCGAGAGATTGTAGTCGAGAACGGTTCGCTAATCATTGATCTTCACGAAGACACACTCACGGGCACGATGATCGACCGAAGTGGTAATAAGCGAGATCAATTTCAGATCATTAAACGAGGTGTGGTTGAGCACTCGCCAATTAGTAATCCGTGGCAGCCGAAACATGATCTCTCGCAGATTACCGAACACGTAGTCACTTGGGATTCCAGTTTCGAAGGCCGACTTCCACCCAAGTGGCAACTGCTTGACGATCGAGCAGGACGTATGAGCATTGAGCGGCGTGCAGGGACCCCTTATTACCAAGCAGTCGTGACCGCGGCGGAAGGCAATCTGATTGCAATCTATGACGGGATTGACGGACCAATCAATGAATGTCAGGTCTATCTAGAGTTCGTGCGTTCTGAAGCCCCTGCCGGACTAGTGCTCGGTTGGCAAGATGCAAACAATTACTGCAGTCTTCATATCGACCAGACAACCGAACGAGCGCTGTTCTACGTCGTACGAGGTGGAGAACGTAAGGCATTGTCCGATCGCAAGATCGATGTTGATTTTTCGGAACCGCTGAAGATCGAGCTCGAGCCCGTCAATCAGATTGTCGAAGTTCAAATCAACGACGAAATTGAATACACGGTCAACTTGGACCAACCACTTAAGGCTGGGCGCCTTGGCATTGAGGCAGAGCGAGGAGCGAAAATTCGCTTTGCAGGCTTCACAATCGAGAAAGCAAGACCATGACGTCTAATTACAGAAGCGTTTGCTTAATGACCTTAATGTATAGCTTAGGTGTGAATGCGCCTCTGGTACCAATTGCGGCGCATCACAGTCCTGAAGAGGTGATTGCTCATCTATCATCTCGTCTAGAAACACATGGCAACAACACGACCTTGCTACTGCGACGAGCAGACGAATGGCGTGTTTTGGGTGAGCCTTCCAAGGCTGCAAATGATTACGAGCACGCATTGAAACTTGAGGCGATGAATCCTCTTGCTTACTTGGGACTCGCTCGCACTCGTATCAGTCAAAAGCGCTATCGTGATGCAATCAAGATGGCGAAACGAGGTGTTGCGCTCGTTGATACACCTGATGCTCAAGCAGCCTTTCATGCAATAGTCGCATCCGCCCACGCTGAAATGAATAACCATCCATCGGCACTTGTTGCTTGGAAGGCAGCGATCGACTGCGAGCGTCCAGAAGTCGACTGGTTTTTGGGCCAAGCCCGCACCCTGAATAATCTCGGTCTTCACCCAGCAGCCCGTGATGCTTTGCTTGCAGCCAGAAACAGAAACCCGAGTGTCGTCTTGCAACGTGCGTGGATCGATTCACTCATCCTGTGTGGTGATTTCCAGATCGCCGAAAGACAAATTGACGCTGGATTGCAGCGATCTCACTGGAAGAGTTCCTGGCTGCTGCAGAGGGCCAAGTTACGAGTTGCAAGAAACGAACTGATTCTCGCTCGCCAAGATGCCGCTGCGGCTCTCAAGGAGATTGCCATCCGTACGACGCCCGATGTAGAGAATCCACTTTTAGAACAACAACAGCACGTGGCACAGAGTTTAGTCTTGAAACTCAGCCAAGCTGGACCTATTTCGAATTCATCTGGCAACTAGAGCCCGTTACCTGGCTCCTGCAACTTGAGGGGGCACTCATTCAAGTTGCTCAGCGCTAGCAATGCAAAAGAAGTTGAAGTAATTGGTATCGATGCAGTGTCACGGCGAGTCTACTCCACGGATGTTATTTGGAAGATCGCTCCCACGCCAGTTTGGCAATGCCTAGTGCATCCTTCGACTAGCTCTAGCGCCCTCTAGGCGAGCTAGTTAAGTTAGGTTCACTTCAACCAAGGAGGTGAATCGATGCAACCGTATTCGAAAGAACTTCGACGAGATGTACTCGCCGCTTGTGGTGCTGGTGGAGGTAGCCGCCAAGTCGCATTGCGATTCGACGTCTCAAGCAAGAGCGACGAGAAGTACGGAAAATTGCTCCCTCGAATACACGCAACCGGCACAAGATTTGGGAGCCGGATGCAGGGGGGATCTTGGCTGCGTTTGATGCGCAACCCTAACTCTATCTGCGAGAGTTGCAAGCCGCTGCGATCAAAGAACTCGACTGAGCGGTTTCCGACGTAACGCTCAGTCTCGCCTGCACCGCGTTGAAACGAACTCGAAAAAAAGACGCCAGTGGGCTGGTGAGCAACTAAACATCGATCCCTATCGTGTTGTGTTTCTCGACGAAACGTGGGCCAAGACCAATATGACACGGACTTTTGGACACAGCCATCGTGGAACTCGGCTCATCCAGCGCATCCCCAACAGTCGGTGGCAAACGACGACCTTCTTAGGAGCGATGCGTTCTACGGGCTTTGCAGCGCCGTAACGTGTCGAGGGGGCGATCAATGGTAATGTGTTTCGGGCTTGGGTGAAGCAGCATTTGGTATCGCTATTGCTAAGTGGAGAACAAACTCGTGGATTGTTTTCAAGCTGTGGAGCGATGTATCTCCAGTGATATCGCCTTCGAAACAAGACCCAAGACACGAAGAAGCTGAGTCCAACTTGACCGCACAGGATTCTTATTTTCTTGAGTCACTTTGCTATTCAAAAAGACTCATTTGGCGATGACGCCTTCTGGGGCATAAGCAACGCCCAGATACTGCGCCGCAGAATTTTTCCTTCGCAAGCTAGCGTCGGCCATCTCACACTTCAAAGCGATAAAGTCAGATAAATTCGCCAAGCGGTTCTAATGGCTAAACCAAAGATCACTAGGCACCCAAGGGCTGATATCGCTAGTAGCCTCTTCGATATTTCGATGCGATTTTCTCGCCGGTATTTAAAAGCTACCAACCAAAGAGACGCAGCAAGTAGTGGACCGCCTAGAACTGTGATCGCTTGTGCGAAGATAATTAAGGGCACGCGTGCGGCAGGCGTCGGAATTAAGCTGACGGCCATGCCCACGAGTAGCGTGGCGATGGTGAACAGCTTGGTCCAGCGAGAGTCAAGCCGCGCATCGAGGCCCAACCCGTCGGCGAGCATGGTGCCGCCGATGATCGAATTGACGAGAAACGAACTGACGGCCCCACCAAAAATGCCTAGGCAAAACAGCGCGGTTGCCGACGAACCGAACAAAGGTTCCAGTTGTCGTGCGACATCCGCAACGCTATTCAGTTGATCTACATCAACGCTCCCTGAAAGAACCGCCGCCGAAGTGACCATAATCATCAATGAGATGCAGACCAAGATAGTCGTACCCAAGACCGAATCGGCAAGTCCACGCCGCAGGTCAGTAACGGTCCAGCCTTTTTCTCTCACTAGATAGAACTGATAGAAAGCTCCAGCAACCGAAAAAGTCGTTGCAATCAAACCTTGCACAGCAAGCCACGGGTCGATAATGATTCGACCAGCGTCGGGCAGCGCAGGATTAGCAGGGGCCAGCTTGGGCCATAATCCGCCCGCAAGTGAATCGGGAATTTGTGGGATAAGGCCCTGCAAGAAACTAACGACAGAAGGCTTAGCCATTAATAAGTTTGCGGCAAAAGCGAGCAGCATTACGCCAACCAGAACGACCATCATCGTTTCCAGTGGCTTATAGAGACTCTTAAAACTATAAAGTGAGGCGATCAGAAACAGATTCATCCCTATGAGAACCGGCTTCTGCCAACCTTGCTCGGCTGAGATCAGCGGTTCAAGTGCCGCCAAGACTCCCAAGTTGTTGCTAAACTGAAAGCAAGAAGCAATCAGAAACACACTCACGCCGGCGAGAATGCCGATGGGCCTGCCTAAGCACCTGGAAATCTCTGTACAGGGAGATTCCTTGGCCGCCACGCCGACGCGAGCGGCCAGCGCAACGGTTGCCATCATGAGGATGCCCGCGCCTAGCAATAGCCAGACGAGTTGGTATCCAAACTGACAACCAACCTTGGAACTAGTAAGAATGCTCCCAGGCCCGAGTACCACACAAGCGACAATGATGGCCGGACCCAATGATTGGGAGTAACGGCGGAAGCCCTGCGGCCGGAGCTTGGATGCGGTCGGCGTCGGGTTAGTACTAGACATTGCCAGATCACAGTTTTCATATCTATAGCGAATCGAAGCGTCATGAGGTGCTAGACTGGTCAGGTCGCTCGATCGCCGAGGAAAGAAGTTGCAGATCGCTTCAGGGATGTAGCTAAGATACTTGTTTGGTTCCTGGGATAGCAACCGGCTGCACTGGGATATCTGTCCAAGCGAACTCCGTGGGGCCGAGTCGCTGCTCGCTGTTGAAGCACTCGTCCCAAGTAACGGTCTTTCCCGAGTAGGCTGCCATGCGACCCATCACACCGATCATTGTGCTGTTGCACATGTAGTGGCCGTTGTTGATTGGCTCGCCGGCGCGAATACTCTCAAACATCTCCTTGTGCTCTTGTCGATACATACTTGGCTTCGGGCCGCGATAACGCCACTTCTTCCCTGTTGCGCTTCCGATTGGCTTGCTCTCCAGTCGATTGCGGAGGATTTCCGCCTGCCCATTGGTACCGAGGACGGTTTCATCCACGTGCGTATCGGTGCCATCTTGCTGGCGACAGGTGAAGTAGACTCGCTGTCCAGTAGGGTACTCGTAGAAGACTGTAAAGTGATCGTAGACGTTCCCGTACTTCGCGTCAGTTCGTTGTTGTCGCCCTCCTAGTCCCATTGCCTGGGTAGGCTGAATGTCACCCAGCAGCCAAGCAGTCTTGTCGAGCGAGTGAATTGCCTGTTCGAGAATGTGATCGCCTGATAACCAAGTGTAGTAGATCCAATTGCGAACTTGATACTCCATCTGACTCCACTCGGGATTGTTTCCGCGGTGCCAGAGCTGGCCACTGTTGTAGCTCGACTCGATAGAGACAATCTCGCCGATGGCCTTTTCTTCGAGAATCTTACGCATGGTTTCTCTGACACCTAGGTCGTAGCGCCAGCACAGACCGGAGACCACCGCTAGGTTTTTTTCCTTCGCGAGCCGGCAAGTTTCCATCACGCTACGCACGCCGGGTGCATCGACGGCGATCGGTTTCTCGACGAAAGAGTGCTTCCCCTGTTGCACAGCGTAGGCAAGGTGTTGCGGGCGGAAGTGGGTTGGCGTCGTGAGCAGCACTACATCACAGGCGTCGATCACATGGCGGTAATTGTCGAACCCGTCAAAGATATGCTCCTCATCAACTAACACGCGACTACCAAGCTCTTCATCCTCACGCAAGTCACTCAAGCACGTTTCCGCCCGATCGCGGAACGTATCTCCTAGGGCGACTAGCTTCGCATGGGGATCAGCCGACAAGGCATCTAGTGCAGCCCCGGTGCCACGACCTCCGCAACCCACTAGGCCCACACGGAGTGTTTCGTTGCCGCCAGAGTGGACATTGCCCGCTTCCACCTTGCTCGTCGCGGCGAAGGTGCTGCCCAGCGTGGTTAAACCTGCGGCCACGCCGGCAGTGGCTCCCGAGGCTTTAAGGAAGTTGCGGCGTGTAGGGATGTTTTCAGACATGAACTATTCTCCGGTTGAATCTCGTTCTCGTTGAATTACTTAACAGGCCAACGCTAGCTCATGCGGCATACGATTGGCTTTATCGGTGACTCAGTCGAGGGCCCTGATGGGAACTTCGGTAATGGACCAAGCGGGAAATGTAGTTGGTGATGGGGCTCGTCGCATCGTTGGCAAATGAATGCCGCCATCGCAGGTGCGTGCCCCACAGGACGGGATTGTTTCCAGCAGCCAACCCGCGGTGCTAATCCTACCCTACTCAACGGGCTTGTAGGAGCGCTATGGATAAATACGTGGGTAGATTCGCTGAGGAAAGCTTTCAGCGGGAATGGCTTTCGGTTCACCAAGCACTACGAAGAGTCGGGAGTTGGCGGTGCCAAGTGCAAGGTTTGAGGTCACGGTAATCATTTTGCGACGCGAAAGTGACCTACTTGCCATGGGTTGTAGCCTCCCGCGAGAGGCGAGTCCTCAATATTTTAGTTGGCATGCAGGAGCCAGCGAGCGACGACGACCTAGCCCCATGATCCCAGCTACGATCATCAGCAGCAAGCCACTGGGCTCTGGCACGACAGACACGCTCTGCGTAGCAGTGGCCCCCGAAGCGGAGAGAGCACGCTGAAAGACTAGAAAGTCTAATCCATCGGTACTTCCATTCCCGTTGGTATCGCCGAGGGAGTTCACCCCGTAGCTAGTTTGAAATACCGAGAGATCGCCCGAATCGACATCGAAATCGTAGTTGAAGTCTCCAACTACCAAAGCTCGTTGACCGTAGGTGGGAAGTTCTTGCCCCGCCTCGTAAGCGCCCATGTCGGGACCGCTGCCGAGGAAATCGTCGTTCACGCCTGGTATGACTTCTGCCTGATCAATAACGGGAGCCGAGTTTCCTAGTCGCAAGTCCTGCGGCATGTGCTCGGTAAGTACCTGAGTTTTGGTCGTAGGTTGGCTAACGCCCGGAAACAAGGGCCCCATATCCGCGGCGCTAATCCCAGTGAGGATCATTCCGTTCTGCTCGACGGTGAGAAAAGGCGTGGAGTTGGGATTGTAAATACGAGCGCTGTTGATGGGGCTCGCTGCGGTGGTGATTCCGACCGCGTCGTAATCGTAATCACACGACCCATCACAATTGCGCAGGTCAGCCGGACGACTATTCCCAGCACTGTAACCATTGATATCCCCCACGTCCACGCCACCGATTGCTAAGTTATTACGGAACAGTGCGTTCGAATACTCATTGCCACTGTTGGTAAACAAACCCGAGCCCACTTTGACAACAGTGTTGTGCATAATCACATCACCAGTGCTAAATCGATTCGGTTTGAAGGGCACGCTGGTGACATTGTACATGACGTTGCGCATGATGTAGGTCGGTCCCCCCAGCGTTGGCTGGGTACTTATACCGATGAATGCGTCGGTGATGCGATTCTCGTAGACGCGGACATTACCTTGCGTGAAATCTGCTTCAACGCCATCATCGCCCGCGACGAGAATCTCGTTGTTGTGGATGTCGATGCTCCGCTGGTCGGCTGTACCGCCCTCGAATTCCAGGGTGGAGATGTTATCACGAAAGCCACGCACGGTATTGTACGCAATAACATTGCCCGGGCCGCTGATCTCGATTCCTTCACCGACATTATTGCCCGAGGCCCCCAGCGAGTTTTCAGCCCAAACGGTTTGCCCCTGGACGATGTTGTCCACGATGTAACCGTTGGTGGCGTCACTCAGTGCGCGAATGCCGTGTCGGGCGTTGATCGTGTTGCGGGCGATGACAAAATCGCTCGCCCCGTTAGCTTTGATCCCATGCCCGTTAGGGCTGTTCACTTCCAGCCCCATGATGATCACGTTGCTTTTACCTTGGAGATCGATGCTAGAGAACTGAGCCGGATTATCAAACTGCTGACTGCGGTAGATCATCGGATTGCCAGGCGTACCACTTTCAACGACCAATTCTCCGTGAAACCCCGGGGCGAGCTCAACGAGCGTCCCTTGGGTGAAGTCGGGAAGCGCACGTGTGCCAACATTAATCGACTGCTGCTGGGAGCCTCCATTGGGATCGGTGAGGTCCAATTGAACTTCGTAGTTAGTGCCTGGATCGAGACCGAAGAGGCTGCCCGAGTACTTGGTGGTCCAACTTTGTCCCCCAGCGTTGTTGTTGGTTCCACCCTCGACGCGACGGAGCGGCATTCCCTGGGACCAGGTCGTTGAGCCAACAGGACGGTACTGAATGTCAACCGAAGCATTGTTGTTGTCGTCCCCACTGAATTCCCACTCGAAGGAGAGATTTTCGAAGGTGGGAAACGGTGCGGTAAGAGAGCCCGCCGTGATGGAATCGATTGCCTTAACGTGACTCAGCGAGAAGGTTAGCGCTAGAACGAGAGAACACAGCCCCAAGAACGGAACTGCTTTGAGCCTAGGTGTTGCTACCTTGAACATTCGCGGCCAGAGCCTGCTAGGGGCGACAACCGACCCCAAGGATTCTCGCACTGGGTTTGACTTCAACATAAGATTCGGTTCTCTATCTCGCGCCGAGATTAGGTGGCTTGGATGAAACGCGGGTACATCAGCTAGGACGCTGTTTACCCGATGGGTGAATACAAAGCCCCTCCGTCGCCGCCCTTGCATCGGCACTTTGGTGGCCGATGCAAGGACAGAGACATGAGGGGTTGATCTCTCTCTGCGAAAGCTGATCGCAGAGAGGTTAATTCGGACGATTGTAAAATCGTCTCAATAACGGTTGAGATAAAATTAGCTCTTCTTGCTGCTGCGATTTCCTAACAGCATCATTCCCATCAAGAGCATTACAGCGGACGTCGGTTCGGGGACCTGAGAGACTGAGGCGGCTCCCGAAGCAACAGTGCCATAGTTATCTTGGAACAACTGCAAATCACCAGCACTAGGTGGGTTGCTTGCCTCGCCCCGCTGCCAAGCGAGGAAGTCGGCTCCATCGACATCGCCTTCGCCAGTGAAGTCGCCTGGTTGTCCAGTAGCACCTTCGATTAATTCCAAGATGTACTCAAATCCACCACCAGAATCGACACCCCATCGGCTGTAGTCCCAATCGAAGCCTGCCGGAGCAGGAGCAACGTTGGCCGCTGAGACCGTTGGTTGAGTCGAGCCATTAGGTTGAATCAAATTAAAGTTCTCACCAAGTGAAGGCGTGTAGTTTGAGAAATCGACTTCCACGATACCGCCCGAGAGGTCGATTGTGGAGCTATCATTCATGCGGAGCTGGGTGGTTTCGCCGTTGCTGAGGACAGGGAATACGACTTTGCCCGTACCGGTCTGCGTGTAGCTCGACTGCGCGCCAGTCGCATTGCTGAACTCAAACAACGTACGGTCGCTAGTCCCCGATAAAACTCCGTCACCGAGGATAAGAGTACCGCCACTATTGGTAACTGTGGGGCCGCTGAACCTATCAATGCCCGTCAGTACTCCACCAGTGATATTGATGCTTGCCTTGTCAGCACCGCTGGTCGGCGAGCGATCAAGGATTTGATAGGGCTCACTTCTGGCTAAGTTGTAGACAGCCGTTACTGAGCCACCGGAAATGTCGAGTGAGCTTCCTGCGAAGAGCTTGAGGTCTGAAACGTCACTTGCGCTGCTGATGCCAAGAGTAAGTTCGCCTCCGGAAACCAGAAGTTTGTTGCTAGTTCCCGCTCCGGCCGCAACTTGCCCTGTAGTCGCTCCGAGAAAGACCCGCCTCATTGTTGCAATACCACCTGAGAATTCGGCAAGCGTATCAAGTCCACTGGGTGCGAAGATGCCTCCCGTAAAGTCGACCGATCCGCCCGATTGGTGCAATGTCGCTACACCCGACCCTTGCCGCCCGAGCTGGGTGTTACCACCGACCATCAAAGTACTTACACCGGTACCTTGAATGTTCAGTGTGGCAGTCAAGCCGGGAGGAGGTGATAGGTCGTTGTAAGTAGCAATTTCTAAAACGCCAATCTGGTTGGAACTGCCTGCCACGCCATTGAGATTAATAACCACATCGTCACCGGCACCGACTACGCCACTACCGCCGCCAATCACACGACCTATTTTGACATCGTCGCTACTTGAACCCCCGGGAGGAGCGGCGTAGGGAATGCCCCCAAGATCGACCCAATCTGCCGTTGTATTCCAATCGGCGGGTGAATCGTTATTTGGGACAAAGCTCAGTCCGAAGGCAGGCGAAACGCCCAACGCTACGATGCAGGCAAGCGACAAGCACCGCTGAGATAGTTTTTTCATCTTGTTCCACTCCCACTCTTGGTAAATTCGAAAAAGGAAAATGCTGGGGGGGGTCCAAGCTCGACGAGCATTTTGCAGGGATTGTCCTACAAAATGCTCGCCATGCTTTTTCCGTACTCTGGACTCTTAAAAGTACTATTCAGTTACTTAAATTCTGCGGCGAGCACCTAGCCCCAGCACACCAACCATGCCTAGTAGAGCGAGCGATGTTGGTTCGGGCACAGGTGCGCCGAACTCAGCAAGTGAAATGCTAGCCATGGTTGACCGTTGGCCCATGGTGGAAGCTAGTGAAAACGCTTGTGTAACGCTATCCGCGGTAAAGTTTGCCAACACCGAAAATGTGCCGCCAGTACCGGTGGTGAACTCGGCAGATTCGTCTACACCAGATACAATTTTCTGCGAGCGACTCGAACCATTATCTGTGGACATAAGGAATTGTGCGCGGTAATCGCTTCCGATCGTGAGCCCACTAATAGTCATTTCCGTCGTGCCATCGCCCGCACTAGTAGCGTTGGACCGTAGGAGTTCGCGGAAATCACCCGAGGGTAGCGCATTTGGGAACACACGGTCCGAGTAACCTGTCTCGTAAGCAATCGTTATGGGACCTGTGGTAACCGACACTGACCCACCGGTCGTTGGGACGTCACCTCCGTCGCCATCGATGGTACCGGCAAAGAGCACACCATTGACAGTACGATCCGCGGCTTGACCGGCGTTGACGGCGGCAACGATATTGTCGTTGAGTACCGAGGACTCAGGAATCCCACCACCGAGCCCATCGTCGAACAGCGGCGTAACTGAAAAGCTTACCGGTGCAGCGTCTACTGATTGAACAACGACGAAGGTGGCGAGCAGGAAGAGACAACTAAACGATAGGCTACATTTCTTAACACACTTCATGAGAACTTCTCCTAGGATAAGTAACTCGGAATTGGATCCGTTGGACAGCAATCCACCCCTCCAACGATGCCCTAACGTTAGGACACACAACGTTTGCCACCTCAACTCTGATCTCTTATCTAGCAAAAAGGCCAGTCATTTAGACGAAACCATGCCCCATGATGCTTCGCCGCTAGCCTTTTTGCTAGATAATTAACCTTCCTAATAAACGAAACTAATGCAACCGTTAGAATCTGTCAAGCATTTTGTCGATTTCGCCGGTCGGGTGACTTACGCGGCCGAACAGCCCGTGCTAGGAAGCGACACGCAGTGCTAGAAGAGGCAGTCGGAGAGCTGCGATCAAGACCACTGCGGGATGCGAAAAATGCGCTGCAGCGTCGGCACCACGGCCCCGCGAACGACGCCAAATTCACCCAATGAAGAAGCAACCACGCGTGTCTGCGCGGGCTTGAAAGTGAGTTCGTTGCTAGCGAGAAAGTTTTCAATCTGCTCTAAGAGGGCATCGCGTAGTGCAGGCTCGTCCGAATCGATCATGAGAACCCCAGGTTCGATGAGGCACAGAATACTCAAGACGACTTGAGAAAGATGGTCGCCGAGTCGCGAGACGGCTTTCAGGGCGATGGGGTCGCCCTCCTGCATTGCCTTGCAGAGGGAAGCCACGTCCTTGGTCAAATCCACCTTGCCCTGGTGGCCAGACTCTTCCAGCAATTCTTGAGCGTGAACGAGCGGGTGGGTGATTTTAGTCCTCATTTCCCCTGCCGCTCCGAACTGGCCGTGGAACGGCTCGCCGTTGATGATAATCCCAACGCCCAAGCCGACTTCTTTCGAAGAAACATCGTCGAAGCGAATAAACATGAAAACGAGGTGGTTAACTGACTCGGCTGTGTCAAAGAGCTGGGCAGCCATCCCGCCCGCCAAAGAGTCGTTCACAACGTCGGTAGGTAGTTTCCAGCGATCTTCGCAGAGCTTCTTGAATGGAATATCCTGCCAACCAAACGCCTTGCTCCACCGCACATCCCCCGCCGGTCCACCTAAGCAACCCGGCATGGCGACCCCAACTCCCTGCAGTTCGTCCCATTGCATGTCAGCGAGGTTGAGTAGCCTGGAGCCCACCTCATGCAGTTCTTCAATAGCATCCTGGGGGGAACTCGGCGTAAACGGCACTTTTACTTGAGTACACAGATCGCCTGTCAGTCCGCAGAGTCCAGCTAACAAACTACGTTCGCTCAACTCGAAACCCAGCGCCCTGGGCTTGGTTTGAGCCAGGGCGATCATCCTCGGAGACCTACCCCTTGCGGTTGTTCCCAGGCCAACTTCCTCGACGAGTCCTTCTTCGATCAACTCTTTAACAACCGCTGACACCGTGGGAGGCCGTATTGCAATCTGTTTGGCTAGATCAGCACGAGAGATTTCACCGTCCCGCCTGATCTTGTCGAGAATCAGACGTCGATTGATAAAGCGGTTCAGTTCAGGCTTGCCGGTCAATAATGTTGACATGAAATTTACATTAGTTAGGATAGTGAATTAAATCAAGCTGCTCCCTTGCGGCTTGCCCTAGATTGCCTGGGGCAACGTCCTGCTAGCTACTTGCTGCTTGTGAAATGAGTTAGGAACATCTGCTGATAAGGGCCTGTCGGGTTCTCCCCGACACTTGCATCATATCATAGACGTTCTTGCTCGCTTCGACGCCATAATAATCGTTCACCCACTGGCTTACTGCCAGTCGCATGGTCAATTTCTGCGTATTGGGAAGAGTTGGGTATGCCACAGGAACCTATAACCCTCGATGATAATGCCGCTGGTCGCACTGAATTAGGGCAAACTACTCAGGCGAGAGATGCACTACGCAGCAGCAAGACACCTGCGGTAGGAGATGCTTGCAAGTCTCCTCAGGAAAATCTGCAAAGTCCAACGAGCAGTTTAGCCTCTGAACTGGCAGTAATTCGAGAGCTAGTCGCTGATTGCGAAAACCAAATCCAACGAGGTGACGCGCGTCGATTGCCCGGCAATACAGCGTTCCTTGCTGATGGCAGGGTACTGTGTCGAGAACGCAAAATAGGGGAGAGCCGCTACCCCTATGGATTAGAGGGCTTTAATTTTTGGGTCAGTGCCACGGGCGCGATGCACGCCAATCAGGGTCTATTCTTCCTCTTTTTGCCTACTCCGGAAGGTCGCGAACCACCGATTGCCTTCTTTGCTGGGTGCCGCCCAGAAGATAGTGAGTTCATAGACGGCGATCTCTATGCGCCGCATTCGCTCCTACCGACTCCGGTGATAGACCAGAGCGAAGGGCGTACGGTTGATAGATACACCGTTTTTGGGCACGATGCGGCCTATTTTGTCTCGGAAACCCCAGAGCTACTCACCATAGTCCGAGTGTTTGTCGATCAAACACATGCTCAACAGGAAGGCCAGGAAGGCATCGCGTCGGCAGCCCGTCTACACTTTTCGACCCACGTCGAAAATCGAACCGGCCGACCACTGGAGACTTACTCCTCAGCCTACTTCAACCCCTTCTGTCGCCATAGCTTTGGCGAGAGCAACGAGGATCGTTGGTACAAGCAGGTGTGGGTGGATTCGCACGAAGGGGCTTCCCAGACAGCGGCTCCGTCGCATGAAGACTCATCAAAGGGGCATTCCCCGGCCGCCCCTGGCGATATTTACTTACCGTCATTTATCGTCCGCGTGAATGAGGAGTTGAATCGCCTGCAATCGATCAGCAACTTCGCACTCCTGCGACGAGCTGTAGGAATGACCAACGCCATCACGGGGCATCCGGTCGATCTCTCCATGAAGCCTGCCAAACAGGACGCGGATGCACCGCTTGCTAGTGGCGAAATGACAGCCCAGGTATGTACTTCTCGACAAGCCTATGTCGGCGCTCGACGGCGCACCCTCGGCAGCTCTAAGTTCCTTACTCAGGGACACTTCGAAGAGGATGTGCCGCTGACAGTATTTACCGACAACGCAGTCGCCGGAGATCTGCTTCGTTTCGTGCTTCCGCCAGACACGTATCTGTCGATGGAGTACAGCCTTTCTATGCCAACTAGTGAAGCCGCTTTGGAGGAAGAGAAAACCGTGCCCCTCGGGCTGGCAGACCCTTCAGCCGCGATGTCGAGGGTGCGTCGGAAAATCCAAGAACCGGGTGACTTGAAGCTCAGTGTCGTGGGAGCTGGTCCTGGCGGGCTTGCCGAAGAATCGGTCAATCATTTCTTTGGCTACTTGAAGAAACAGGTCGCGATTTGTGCCTTGCTAAAAGGCTATATGAATCCCACGCCAAATTCCTTGATCGGCATTCGGGATGTCTTCCAAGCGATCGAAGGGCACCTCTTCGATCGCCCGCTGGAGTCCAGGGAGAAGATCCTTGAAGCGTTGGCATACGTACTCGAGGACGGTCGTTGTCCTCGGCAGTATTCGTTGCCCGAGAATGGCAAGCCGGGGCGCGCCGATTTGCGCGAGTACATTGATCAAGGCGTTTGGGTCGTTTCAGCAATTCACACCTACTTAGCAGCCACCGGCGACGCTTCCCTCTTAGCGGAGATCGCCGGCTACCACCGAGTGTCGCCCGCTGACCCGCTGGTCATTGAGGAGTCCGAGCGCCGAGATACGGTACTCGACCACTTGAACCTCATCATGGACTACCTCACTCGCCAACGCGACCCGCAGACAGGGCTTGTCCTTGCTCTTTACGGGGATTGGAACGACGCCATTGATGGCCTTGGACTGACGACCGACCCCAACGAAAAGTTTGGCACTGGCGTAAGCGTGATGGTCAGCTTGCAGTTGTACCAGAACTGTCGAGAAATGATCGAGATGCTTCATGCATTCGGTCATGCGGATTCCGAACAGCTCGGATCCGACAATCCCGTGCAACGGTACCGCCTGCTCGAAAGGCAACTACACGAAGGGCTGCTGAAGCACGCCGTCGTTCGTCAGGATGGCGAGAGCCGAATCGTCCACGGTTGGGGAGATCGCCGCTCTTACTACGTCGGTAGTTTTTGCGACCCTGATGGAGCAGCGAGAGACGGCCTGACCTCGAATGCCTACTGGATCCTCTCCGACATGATTCGTACTGAATTGTCACTGCGAGAGCCGGTACTGGCCGCGATGGAGCGGCTGGACTCAACCTACGGAATGAAGACTTTCGAGCCTGGTTTTACACGCGCCGACGAAGGGGTTGGACGCATTGGCAAATTGCCCGTTGGTTCGGCAGAAAACGGTGCCACCTACGTACACGCCACAACTTTCGCGATTGCCGCCCTCTTTAAGATCGGAGAGTCCGAGAAGGCCTGGGAACAAATCCATAAAATCCTCCCCTTTGCTGCCCATCACAAGACACTCAGCCACTCTCCGTTTGTGATGCCCAACTCCTACTCAGAGAACCCCGAATTCAATCTTACCGGCCAGAGCATGGACGATTGGCAAACCGGGAGTTCCAACGTGCTGCTCAAGCTGTTCATTCGGTACGTCTTCGGGTTCCAACCAACCCTAGACGCTTTGGAAATTGCTCCTGCCGAGGGGTTCCCGTTTGCTGCGTTCGAGTTTCAGGCAACGGCGCAGGGCCGCCGCGTGAAACTCTGCCTGGAGCGCCCAGCAGCGGATCAGGCACTGCAACGCCGCGAAATCTACTTGGACGGCAAGCAGTTGAACCTCGAAACGCCCGACGAGCTGAGCGGCTTACGTCACGCGCGGATTCCGTACGCGGAACTCTCCAAAAATACGGTGAACCAAATCCGGATTGTCGAGCCAAACGCCCGCTGAGTCCGACTCTGTGAATCGCCTGGTTGTTGGGAGTGTTCAGCTGACCAGAGACGACGAGCTCTCAACCAAATGGGCTCAACTTCGTGGATAGGTCTTCCACATCGTCAGGCTGGCGATGCAAACGACTGCGGCACTAACCGCTGCCTCTGACCATTGTAGTAGTACTGAATTCCCGATCGTGAAGAGAAGTGCATACAGCATGACCGCGCAAGAAACCCAGCTCATCGCCGGACGAACTAGCCCACCTTGGCTGAGGACTTCGGGGCAACGCGCGGCGACCGGCCCCCACCAAAGATCGGGCGGCTGTACACCGCGATAGAATTTGTCCAAATGCTTCGCTTCTACCGGTGCGGTGAGCAGTGTAACAACGAGCCAGGTCGGTGTGACCAACGCAACCGTTAGCAAGATCCGGGTCTCAAAGCTCCAGCCCAAATCATAGCGATCACTGATAATCGGAAGCATCGTCGTGAACACGACCGAAGCGATCATCGCTGAAATCTCAGACCAAGCATTCACCCGCCACCAGAACCATCGCAGGATCAACACCAAGCCAATCGAAGAGGTGAGATTGAAGAATATAAGCACACCCGACTCGATGCTCGTCATGAAGTAAGCCACCACAATCGCCATTACCGCATAGACCAAGACAGACATTCGAGAGACCTGCAAGCACTTTGCCTCGTCCGCATCTGGCACTAGGAATCGCTTGTAGATGTCGGTCACGAAGTAGGATGCGTTCCAGTTCAGGTGCGTATCGACGGTAGACATGAAAGCCGCCAGTAGCGACGCCACGAGCATTCCTTTTAGACCCGGTGGCATGATCTCCATCAGCAGCTTGGGGTAACCGGTCTCGGGATCTTCGAGCCCCGGATACTGCACGAGCGCCACCAACCCAACGACAATCCACGGCCAAGGTCGGAGTGCGAAGTGCGCGATACTAAACCATAGTGAAGCCAGCGTAGATTGCCGCTCGTCGCGGGTGCTAAACATCCTTTGGGCTGCGTAGCCATTGCAGTCGGTCCACCAGAGCATCGAAAAGTAAACCACCACGAAGCTCAAACCCGCGCGTAGGGAGACGAACTCCGGGAAAAAACGCAGCATATCGGACACCCGCTGGGGTCCATACTCCTCGAGAAGCCCAGCTTGCAATCCGGTCATGCCGCCTACGGAGTCGAGTGCGTAAAATGCGAAAACAATGGCGCCTACGATGGCGATGACAAACTGAACGAGATCGGTCACCACAATTCCCCAGAAACCGGCAAGCACCGTGTAGAAAGTGGCTATCAGGAAGAGACTGACCAGGACCGTCCATTTCCAGAGATCAATGGCCCCTGGGGCAAGATCGAATGACTGTTCGATACTAAGTTGCAAACTCTCTACCCACTCGGGCCGGGCAAGTGTCGCCTGCACGATTTTCTGCATTGCCAACATCACCCAAGCCAGAGTGCAAGTGCTGACAATGGCGGACATGAAGAGAGCACGGAAGCCCCGCAGAAAAGCGCCCGACTTGCCGCCATACCGTAGCTCGATAAACTCCGCGTCCGTGGTCACCCCAGAGCGGCGCCAGAGGCGCGCAAAGAAGACGATCGCCAACGCCCATGCAATGGCTTGATTCCACCAAATCCAGTTCCCGGCGATGCCCTTGGTGGCCAATAGGCCAGCCACGAACAACGGGGTATCTGCTGCAAATGAGGTTGCGACTAACGAGGTTCCCGCCAGCCACCAGGGTAAGCTGCGGCCCGCGACAAAGTAGTCCGCAACACTAGCATTAGCCTTGCGGACAAACAGGAAACCGATGAGAGTGACCATCCCCATATAAAGGGCGATCACTGACCAATCGAGCCAGTGCATGGGTGCTTGTTTTCGCTGTAATAGACTAGTTGCCAAGCAACTATTGTGGACGGGAAGACTAAGACGCACAAATCATTAGAAAACGTTATCTCGTGCGAGTGATTTTTAGTTGACGAATTAGTTAAGTTAGTTTATTATCTCTCAGAGGCGGTGTAAACAGGCTCATGAGCAATTGCAAGCGATTGGGTAAGCTAGAACTATCCTGCTAAGAGAATTGTTTTTTCGGCCACTATCCTGCATTGCTAAGCTCCATATCCAAGCCGAGAAAGATCATGAGGGAACAGCATGAATAAGAATTTGCACAATACAGATGACCAATTGCGAATCCGCCGAGTGGGTTTTACGCTCGTCGAATTACTGGTCGTGATTGCGATCATCGGTGTCCTTGTCGGGCTTCTCTTGCCGGCCGTTCAGGCCGCTCGTGAAGCCGCTAGACGTACCCAGTGTACGAACAACTTAAAAAACATAGCCCTTTCGGTACACAATTACCACGATAGCCACCAGGAATTGCCACCCGATCGAGTCATTAGCTACGGCCCAACCTGGTTGCAGTTGATCCTGCCCTACCTAGAGCAGGGGTCTGCTGCCGACCTGTGGGATGATACGCTCCCTGGTTTCTATCAACAGTCCTACGAGTGTCGCACCCACGTCGTTGAGATCTACCTGTGTCCTTCACGCCAGCGAGATTCGCCGCTTGTGAAACGTGCGGCAGATAGCACGTCGGCTGAGTCCGGCGCGACACCTGACGACGGGCAAGAGTTTGAAGGGGCCGCTTCGGACTACACAGCCTGCCAAGGAACTGCGATTCTTGAGAACGGTTCGTTGCAAGCTTACCCGCGTCCCTGCCCAGATGAACGCAACGGGGCTTTCAATCAAGCGACTTGGCCTGGCGACGGTCCTTATGATGCCAACTGTAACAATCAGGGCGTGAAATGGTATGAAGTTAACGGCCGATGGTCGTCCCAAACGTCCTTCCGGCAAATCACCGATGGGCTCTCCAACACCTTTCTCTGTGGCGAAGTTGCTAAGATCATGGCGGAGCGATCTCATGCATACAGCACCGATTATCGCTATGGTGCCTTTGTTGGATATAACTACCCCATGGCCGAACCAGACTTTCAAGCTCAGAATTTCTACGGTTTACGAGCAGGCCTTGGTTACACCGACTCAAGTTTCGGCAGTATCCACCCAGGTATTGTCCTTTTTGCCGCAGCTGATGCGAGTGTCAACACGATGAGTCTGGATACCGACCCGCTGATTCTGGCAGCAAAAGCATCTCGTGACGGAGGAGAGGTTGAATATGCAGTTGAACCTGACTGAGTTGCCTTCCCTAGGTTCGCCCGAGCTATTGCGACGTATGGCCCTATGCTTTGCCCTAGGCTTGACGACTTTCGTTGGGTGTAGCAATAGCGACAAGCATCCCCTCACCGGTCGCGTAACGACCGAAGCAGGTGAGCCGGTCGTAGCCGCGAGCCTACAGTTTCGCTCTGATGAGCATACTTGTCGCGCGAATACTGACGAGGAGGGCAACTATACGGTGAGTATCGCGGGTAAAGGTGAAGGAGCACCTGCGGGCACCTATCGTGTTTCCATCATGGAATATACGGGGGACCCTGAAAATCCGGCCCCAAGAGTAGCTCACGTTAAGTACGCCAGTGCAAAAAAGTCCGGCCTAGTTGTTACCGTGCCTACGGAGAGCGGCACTTTCGACATCGTGCTCGACTCGGCTGAAAAGCGTCGAAAGAAGTAGCTCTCCCACCCATCCCCACATTGCGGGCCAATCTCTTCTGACCACCACCAGGCTCGATGTGTCGTCTTCTCCCCGAGTAGATAATCAGCCAATAGCTACCACGCCCGAGCGCATTCTGTCGGTCGATGTGTTACGGGCTTTGATCATCTTGTTGATGGTTTTCGTCAACGATGTGTGGACTGCCCCGGGAGTTCCAGACGCGTTCTTGCATGCAGAGAAATCTCAAGACGCGATGACGCTCGCGGATTGGGTCTATCCGGCGTTCCTGTTCATTGTCGGAGTATCGATACCTTTAGCGTTCCAAGCGAGCGCCCAACGCGGTATCTCCTTTGGCCAGCAGTGGCTACATATCGCCATCCGTACCGTTTCACTGCTCGTCATGGGACTGTTCATGGTGAACATGACCCACGAAGCAACGGGTTGGCCGGAGAGTCTCTGGTCGCTACTTTTTCTGCTGGCATTTGTAGCAACTTGGGTTTCGGTTCCGAGGGTGGATGATGACGACGCGGGCCAAAAAAAGAAACGCATTTATTGGGCGGTGAAAATCTGTGGAGCCCTTGCGCTAGTCGTGCTCGCCCTTTGCTACCGCGACGCTACGGGACAAGGATTGCAGCATCGCTGGTGGGGTATCCTTGGGCAAATTGGCTGGGCCTATTTCTTTAGTTGTTTGATTTACCAATGCTTTGGACCTAGACGCGAGTGGCTACTGGCGGGTGCGGCGGTTTGCATGGCAAGCTACTACGGCGATCAAGTTGGGCTTTTCTCCAAGGTAGCGGATAAACCTTGGCTGGAACCTATCAGCCCGCTGGTCGAGAGCGCCCAATGGCTTTCGGCACAAATACACGCGTTTGTGGTTTGGCATGGTAGCCTCTATGCCTTGACAATGGCTGGGGCCGCGTTGGGGACGACGATGCTGAGCACCACAATGCCAACCGAAACGGCGACCTCCCCAGTCGGACTACCGCCCGGGCTGCCTCGCTTGCGTTGGGCAGCTAGTCTTTGTTTCTTCGCTGCGATGGCTGCTCTTGCGCTGGACGGCACATTTGGGATCAACAAGATTCGCTCGACTCCGAGCTGGGTACTTTGGTCGATGGCCTTTACCACCGCTACCTGGATGTTGCTCTACGCATCTATCGACCTCGCAGGCTGGGTCGCTCCAGCACGTTGGCTTCAACCCGTGGGGGCCAATCCCCTGCTTGCATATTTCCTGCAACCGATTCTCATTCATGTCATGGAAGTCGTGAGATTCGAGGGTTACCAGCGGTTGGGCGAAATCAGCCCTGCGATGGGCGTCCTACGTTCAACACTGATGGTGGCTACCGTAGCCGCACTGACAGGTCTGCTCGCTCGTAACGGCGTACGGGTCAGGCTATAACTTTTTTTGAACACTTAATATGAGAAGCATGCAATGAATCAACCGCCAAGTAGCGCATCGCGATTTCGTCTCCTGATGGGCAGCCTGCTCGTGCTATCCCTTTCCTGTCCTAGTGCTTGGGGGCAGGGATCCTCACCAAGAAACGCTACCACCCCCGGCGAAGTGACTACCCCCTACCCGACACTGCACCAATTGGCAGTGGAATGGGAAATCGACGGCGACGACAACCTCAACGGCGTTGTCACCACCCAATATCGGGCCGTCGGAGAAACCACTTGGCGTGAAGCAATGCCGCTCAGTCGAGTGGCTGCGAAAAAGCGTTACTTCGAACATGAAAAAGTGCCCCACGCCTGGAAAAACAAGCACTCTGGCAGCCTATTCCATTTGGAGCCCGACACCCAATATGAAATCAAGCTAACACTAAATGACCCTGATGGTGGCACGGCGGAAAAAGTGGTCACCGCTCGCACGCGTCCCGTGCCAGGCCCCGCCCCCAACGCGCTGCAACGCAAAGTCACGCCCGAGACCATCGGCACCGCCAAGCCGGGTGAAATTCTCCTGTTGGCCGCAGGCAACTATGGCGAGTTTCATGCTCCCAGAGATGGCGAACCGGGTAAGCCGATTGTCTATCGTTCAGAGAAGGGCGACGCGGTCTTCAAGACGATCTTACTGGTCAATCGCAAACACGTTCACTTAGACGGGCTAACGATTAAGAACGAAGACAAACACGGTAAGGGAGTCAATCTCGTTGGTGCGGTCGATTGCGTCGTGCAGCACTGCAAGGTGAACGCCATGTATGCAATCTGCGCTCCAGTGCCGCCAGGAGCGACGTCCTGCTACATCGCGGACAACATCGTTGAGGGCACCACTCCCTGGACCGCTGAATCCATGGGGGCTCACGGTGACAATATCGGCGAGGGAATCCAACTCACCGGTCCCGGCAATGTAATTTGCTACAACCGAGTGACCGGCTATCGCGATTGCATTTCGACGATGGAAGGCCGCATCGCCGACCAGTCTTGCATCGACATCTACAACAACGACATCTACACCGGAGCCGACGACGGCATCGAAGCCGACTTCTGCCATCACAATTGCCGTATCATGCGAAACCGCATGACCAACTGCTTCGTGGCGCTCAGCTCCCAGCCTGGGCTAGGGGGGCCAAACTACTTCATTCGCAATGTGGCTTACAACATCACCCATGCGGCCTTCAAACTGAAACGTGACAGCGTCGGCGATGTAGTCATCCACAACACCGTCATCAAACTGGGAACGGGACTCGGCGGGAACTCCCCGATGGAGCACGCTTACTTCCGCAACAACCTGTGTATCGGTGGGCCTGTCGGCGACAACCAATGGGGCGGTTACGGCGGAGGTGCCCCGGCGGCTGCCGATATCCGCTCCCCCGGCGAGCGCAGTAGCTTCGACTACGACGCCGTAGGCGTCTACAAAGAACCGTTCTGGGCAAAGATCGACGGGAAACCATTCGCAGAAGTGGAACCCCACGGTATCCAGATTGACATGAGCGTGTTCAACAAGGTCGAGTTTCCCTACCCGCCGCTCCCCGGCCGGCCAGCGCCCGACTTACGCCCCCGGGCAGCTTCCGCGGTAGTAGACGCAGGAGTGCGTCTCCCTAACATCAACGATGATTATTTAGGGGACGCCCCAGATATCGGAGCCTACGAAGCAGGGCGTGACCTACCCCATTATGGCCCCCGACTACGCGGTGAGAACTAGATGAACTTGGTCCAGGCTCAGAACCTAAATTCACACTTTCCGAAACCCTCCCGTAGAGTAGCGATGCCTACCTCCAGCACGAAAGAGTCGCGGCGCGAGTTCCTCCAAAGCTCACTACCCGGGGCAACGGCGAAGTTGACCGTCGGTGCCACGCTCGCGGCAATCGCCCCCCAAGTCCTTGCGTTGGAGGCAACTCCCTCACAAAAACTGCGCGTCGCGTTGGTCGGTACGGGTAGCCGAGGCACCTACATGTGGGGGGAATCCCTCGAGCAAGAATTCCCTGATCGGGTCGATACGGTTGGCCTTTGCGATATCAACCCACTGCGGGTGGAGTATGCACAATCTTTGTACAAAGATCCTCCGGCAGTCTTTACTGATTTCGAGACGATGATCCGGGCGACGAAACCGGATGTCGTAATCGTCACTTCGCCCGACGCTACGCACGCGCAGTATGCGATTGCTGCGATGCAACTGGGTTGTGATGTAATCTGCGAAAAACCGCTTGCGACCACGGCTAAGGATTGCCAAGCGATCCACGACGCGGAGAAGCAGACCGGCAAGAAGGTGATTGTTACCTTTAACGCCCGTTATTCCCCTAGAACGATCAGAATCAAGGAGCTGATCGCAGCTGGCGCGATCGGAGATATCTATTCGGTCGATTGCAGTGAAATGCTCGACCTCGATCATGGGGCCTCCTACTTCCGCCGTTGGCATGCTTACAAGGCCAACTCGGGGACGCTGCTGGTGCAAAAGGGGAGTCACATTTTCGACCAAGTCAACTGGTGGCTCGATGCAGAGCCAGTGGAAATCACAGCACTCGGCGACCTTAGAAAGTACGGAAGAAATGGCCCATTCCGAAGTACTCACTGTCGTGGGTGCAATCACAAGAGTGAGTGCGAGCTCTATTGGGATATTACGAAGGACAAGCGTGCTATGCAGCTGTACGTCCAGTGCGAGCAAGCGGATGGCTACCTGCGAGATGCTTGTCTGTATCGCGAAGATATCGACATTTACGACACGATGGCTGTCCAGTGTCGCTACGACAATGGTGTGATGTTCAATTACTCACTGAATGTCACTTCGCCGATTGAAGGACAGATTATCGCCTTCAATGGCAGTCGAGGGCGAATTGAGCTGCGCAGTTATCATCGCCAGCCTTGGAATCCTGAGATGGACACTGAACTACGGCTCATCACCAACGACCCTTACGCCATGCAGCTGCTCACCCCCGAGCAAGGCGAAGGCGGCCACGGTGGCGCCGACCCCGCAATCAAGAGGTCTGTCCTCTATCCAGATACACCCGACCCACTCGGCCAGCGTGCCGATAGCCGTGCGGGAATCATGTCTTCCATCCTGGGTATCGCCGCTGTCCGATCCATCGAGACAGGCGAAACGATGCGCGTGGCGGATATGATTGACTTGAGTTAGGCGGTTTCGGAATTGTGTTGCGTAGTGCCTCGCTCGGCTCGGCTCTACTCTACAAACTCAAACGCTGAGCCAACGGTCTAGGTTCTCGGCAACAAACGCATCGTCAGAGAGCTCCGGATAGCTTTGCATCACGCGATCAAGCTGCTTCGCCTGGCCTGGGCTCAGTGTTTCGTTCTCGTCCAAGCACCAGATACCTTCCAGCAATCCTTGCCGGCGCAGCACTTCGTGTATGCCGGGTACGCAGCCATGAAAATCATGGGCCACATCGAAGATGGCGGCGTTGGCATCGGTCAATGCTGTCGCGGTAGCCAGCAGTTCGTGAGGTACACCTTCGCGGGCATCAATGACCTGCTGGCACTCGGCTTGCAGGCGAACCGCCAGCGAAGTCCAAACGGCCCACTGGCCGAGAAGACCTCCGCAAAAGCGGCGTGAGACGTTCTTCCCGTCGGCTAGAAATTGATACTCCGTGAGCAAATCGCAAACTATGTTGTCGTCATTGCCGGTGTACAGAGCGATGTCTTCGCGACCACTCTCCGTGACCGCGCGAATCACCTCGGACGTACTGTAACGATTGAACGCAGCAATCTTGATGGCCGCGACATTCGGGATATCGCAAAAATCTCGCCAGAAACTAAACGGCAGGTCCATCCCGCCGACGCTCGGTTGTAGGTAAAAGCCGAACACGTCGATCACCTCTGAAACAGCACGGCAATGGTCGATCAGTTGCTCGTGTGTTTGCCCCTTGAGTGCGGCAAGGGAAACCAAACCAAAACGGTACCCTAGGTCCCGCGCAAGGCTAGCTTCCTGAACGGCTTGCTCTGTCGGTCCGCAAATCCCAGCGATGGGCACCAGAGGGGTTTCGCGCGAGAGGTTCGCGCGGCTGATCTCCTCAGCGGCCAATGCCAAGACAGGTTCTAGCAAACCGCACTTCGGATCGTGGATTTGAAACTGCGTGGTATGCACCCCGACTGCCAACCCCCCGGCACCACTGTCGATGTAATAACGGCTTAACCCTCGCTGCCGCCGCTCATCCAACTTTCGTTCCGCCGTGAGGGCTAGTGGATGCGCGGGAATCGCCATGCCTCGCTGAAGCTGCTGGCGGAATTGCTGCTGCGTCGGTCCCGACTGCGACTCTTGAGATGGGTTGGAAAGATCAGAATTTGCCATCGCGAACCTCAAAATGGGTTGGTTTGTTCCAGGTGTCGCCCACCTGATCGATCCAATGCGCAACGCCTTTAATCATCGCGTCGAGGGAAACCTGCGGTCGCCCAAGCAATTCATAAGCGTCATGCGAATTATTGAGCAGGGCCGTTTCCGACTCGGTTTCAGTGAATTGAACGGGCTTGTCCAGCAGTTTGCCAAACCGCTCGCAAACGTCTCGGCAAGAAACCACCTCGGGACCGGTCATGTTGAAAATTCTGGCCGGACTCTCCGTGTGCAGCAAGCTGCGCAGCGCCATCTCGCAGGCATCGCCTTGCCAGATGACATTGCAGTGCCCCATTGCCAGCGAAATAGGAGTTTCCGCTTGCACCTGCATGGCGAGATCTACAAGCACGCCATAGCGGAGTTCGCTGGCGTAGTTGAGTCGCAGGATCGAAACGGGCGTTTGATTCTTGCTGCTGAAGTACTGAAACATGCGCTCTCGCCCCAGGCAACTCATCGCGTACTCGCCCGAGGGGTTCGGAGCGTCGGCTTCGCGCGAGCCTTGATTTCCCTCGACTGGAACCAACCCATAAATGTTACCGGTCGAAAAGGCGGCAATTCGGCTCTTGGCAAACTTTTCACAAACCAACCCGGGCAGATAAACATTGGTCGCCCATGTGGTCGGCTGCTGGCCTTGTGTGCCAAACTTCATCCCGGCCATGAACATGATATTCTCACACTCAGGCAATGATCGCACAAAAGTCTCGTCCAGTAGGTCACCGGCCAAGATATCAACCCCCAGCGCTTCCAGGGTTTGCCTGGCTTGTTGGTCCCCAAATCGGCTCACGGCAAAGACGCGCCGGTTCTTTCCCAGGCGGGACCATACCTCTCTGGCCATTCTTGTAAGCGTAGGACCCATCTTCCCACCCGCCCCTAGCACCATCAAATCTCCGGGCAGCGAACGCAGCGCCTCAACCGTTTCGTCACTAGGTTGGCTGACATGTTGCTCAAGTTGGTTCACGCTGCTGACGGGGAAGATCATCGGAAACTCACAGTGGAGGCTAGGCTAATACGGCGGGGCGATCCGGCACCATCGGAACTAATATCCAGAGGGTCACCTAAAGGTCCGGAGCCTTTAATTCAGAATATTAACTAATTCTAAACGTTCTGCTGTCATCAGCAAGCGAGAGACAATGAAATAGCAAACAATCTTCACAGCTAGCCTGGGTGGCTTGCTCTCTAGAACTAGGGTTTCGCCATCGTTTCGGTCAGATCACTACTCCCCAGCCGGCTCCAAGATTGTTGAGACCAATCTCAATTCACCTTCAGCCACACCAGGCGTCCATCACCGAGAACTGCGGGACTACCGTCACTGGCTGGGCTGGTCAGCGCCGCCTATTCCTATTCGAGAAGCTTCACTACCTGTTCGGCCTATTCCGTGCGGGTTCCGACAACGAGAATCTCGTTTCGGCCACAAACTGCTACGAGATTCTCATACCCCTGGGGAGCACAGAGGGGAGAGCACCAGCGAGGCCGCCATTGAGCGACCGCAAACTCATTCCTTTTGGCATTGTTCATTCATTCGAATTAGAAGAATTCCAACGGCAAATTCTAGATTCAACCAGTGCGAAAGACGCTAACTTTCTTCTTCGGCTGCTTCGCGACTCATCGCATGCCACAACTTGGCTACTCCTATTGCAGAGAGAACAGAAATACCAGTGAAGATTGCTGCCGAGACCAAATGACCAAAGATCCAATAGCCAGTAGCAAACAGAGCGCAGTAGACCGTGGAAATGCCCAGCAATGTGCAGATCAATCCAGCACCTAGTCCTGAATCACCTCCCACTGCCGCATCGTTTTCTTGATATAGTGCTTGTCGAATCGGAGCCCAACCAGGCCCCCCAGGACGAGTCCCAGCATAAAATTTCTTAAGTGTTCCCATGTCAGTCGCTGGCGTGGCCCACGTTACGGCAAGCCATCCTAGCGTTGTAAGTGCAACGATCGTGGGGAACTTCCAAATCCCTAGACTTGCACCAAGGTTCTCACCGTTGAATGTCCCTACTGTAAAAGCCAAAGAGACCACGCCCGAGAGAACCATGCCGGCAATTTCAGTCCAAGCGTTGATTCTCCACCAGAACCATCGCAGTAAGAATATCAGCCCAGTCCCGGCGCCGAACATGATAAGGATGTCAAACAACTGCTTCGCATTGGTTAAGGCGAGTGCCATCGTAGCCGAGAGAACCATTAAGATAACGGTGAACAAGCGGCCTACCCAAACCTGCTCCTTTTCAGATGCCTCCGCTCTCAAGAATCGCTTGTAGAAGTCGTGCACCGCATACGACGCTCCCCAATTGAGCATCGTCGATATCGTGGACATGTAAGCGGCCACTAGAGAGGCAACGACTATTCCTCGCCAGCCCGATGGTATTTTCGTGAGCATCGCAGAATAAGCTAGGTCATGCCCAAACTTGTCGAATGCCACGTCTTGGTAGGAAGCTCGAAGGGTTGTCAGGCCTTGCTCCTGGATCTTTAAGTCTTCGATTTCTTGACGGAGCGCGGGAGAAACGGACTCTGGGTCTAATTGCCACCTTGCTACTTGGGACTGAAGTGGTTCTGTACGGAGTACGTTCTGGGCACGGTCTCTCTCGGATGGACTATCTAATGGGAAAATAACTAGGGATGAGAGCGCTACGACAATCCATGGCCAAGGTCGTAATGCATAATGAGCCACGTTGAAGAAGAGCGTAGCCGCGATCGCATGTTCGGAATTGCGCGCTGCCAGCATACGCTGAGCGATGAATCCACCACCGCCCGGTTCCGCACCCGGATACCAACTCGCCCACCACTGCACGGACAATGGGAGAATCATTGCCTCAATTAACAGCGTCTTGTTAGATGGGTCGGGAAGAATTGCTAGATGTGATTGAAGGGAATCGTTCGAAGCGAGACCGGACAAACCACCTACGCTCTCCTCACTCACAGCGTAGTAGGCTGCCGCTAGGGAACCGATCATCGCAGTGAAAAACAATATGCAATCGGTAAGTACAACGCCCCGAAAACCGCCCAAACTTGTAAAAAAGACCGTGACAATCGAAGCAACGAGAATGGTTTGCAATGGCTGCATGCCAAAGAGCACCTCCCCCATTTTTATTGCAGCCAGCGTAATTCCGGCCATCGTTATCACATTGAAGACCAGGCCTAGGTAGATGGCTCGAAACCCACGCAGGAAAGCAGCCGACTTGCCAGAATATCGTATCTCATAGAATTCCATATCCGTCATGATGCCCGTGCGACGCCACAACTTGGCGTAAACAAACACGGTCAACATTCCAGTCAGCAGAAATGCCCACCAAGTCCAATTGCCAGCGACTCCGTTTTGCCGCACGATATCGGTTACTAGATTAGGTGTGTCCGTCGAGAATGTCGTGGCTACCATAGACATGCCGAGCAGCCACCACGGCATAGACCGACCTGAGAGAAAGAATTCGCCGGTGTTCTTCCCCGCACGTTTGGAGACTCCCACCCCAATCGCCAAGGTAAGCAACAGGAAGCCAGTGACGATGCACCAATCCAGTGGTGAGAGTATCATTCAGTGCTCAATATTTCGAATGAGGATGGTCCGAATGGCTATTGCCCCGTGATAGTGTAGGGCAATCGGGAAACGATAACACCGCTGCTGAGTTCTGTGGCCCCCAGATGACAGCCATCTGGTAAAGGCTCCGTGGACAGAGAAGGTTCTCGCATGAATCCCCAAGGACCGAGCATTGCGATCGTGCCTACGCACGACAGAGTTCCTGCACTTGCAGACACAACAATCTGGAGCGCTACATCGGGCTACTTGTCCCCGTCGACATTTTCTCCAGAGCAAGCTCTCGCTCTGGATCTTGGCTCGACCTAGAAGCGACAAGGCTGTGTTTTCTTGCAGGTCGACTAACTATCAAAATTGCCAGAGGCAACACCAGACGCTCGACCAATCGACTCCCGACACAGTCGCACCCGAATATGACACGACATGGTCGGCGTAGTAGAAAACCTGCCCCCCAGCTGTTTGTAAGTCGTGGGCCGATGAAAGCGGCTTTCCGCAAACTGCAGTGACAAAAGCACTTATATCGAATCTCGCGTTAAGGCCTAGAAACACGGCTGAAAACAATTCCAAAAAGGATTGACAAAGCTTGCGGATTACAGCAAAATCTCTAGTTAGGTAAGTTAACTATCTAGTTGTGATCAGGCGCGGGTCCAACAAATCTGCGGGATCTTGCTTGTTTTGCTCCCTAGGGAGTGCCTCCTTTTCCTTACTTTTCAGAAGGCTTGAGTCAACTTCCGCGATCCATCGGCTCAGTAGCAGACTGACATTGCTGAGCGGCCGCAAGCAGATTTGCCAATTGCTCCTCCGTCACAGGGCGTAGGGCTCGGACAGACGCACGTTTCCTTTTCCAGCACCAATCATTTGAGGGAGAAATTATGAGAACGCACTTAAGAGACATTTGTTTTGGGTTCGCAATTATCGGCATGCTCGCCGGGACTTCCCAGGCAGCAACGTTGCGAATGAGCACCTCAGGCAACTGGAATGTTGCAGCCAACTGGGACGGTGGCGCAGTACCGACCAACGGCACTTCCGATCTCGCCAATGTAGGTTCGAGCTCCGGTGGCGGAATTTCACCCGCTACCGCAGAAGTCACCGACGCTCAGGATGCTAGCCGCATCATCCTTGGAGAGAGCACTAGCACCACTGGCACCATTAATGTTCAGTCAGGCGGAAGTCTGACGGACTTCAACCGCACGCAAATTGCTGCAGGCCCAACGAGCACTGGCACGCTTAACGTGTACTCCGGTGGCACTTTCACCCACAGCGGAACTGGTGGATTTGTCGTGGGGAATGGAGCTGGCAGCAATGGCACGCTATCTGTCGATGGTGGAACCGTGATTTCCACCACCCAGGGCGTGTCAATTGGTTCCTCTTCTGGTGGCGCCAACGCCACGGGCTTGGTTGAAGTCAAGAACGGCGGAACTCTCAATGTGACGGTCAACCAACAATCGCTACTTTACGACGATTGGACCTTGAGCGTGAGCGGAAGCAGTGCCGATGTCGATTTCGCCGGCCAGTTACGCGCTCTCAATAGCGGCACCTACAAGGTAGGCGTGGATGGAGACCTAAACGTCGATTTGGCCAACTCACTGCGTCTCGATGCCCACACGATGACAATCGAACCGATGGCATTGGGTGCGTTGGCTAGCGGTGACTACACCGTCATGCGATACAGTAGCTTGGCCAGTGGTACCGATGCCAGCGATATGGCACTAAACGATGTCGACCCCAGCGGTACTTGGACCATCCAGAGTGTTGGTTCAAACGCCTTGGTCCTAAACTACGCTGCGGCGACTATACCCGAGCCGACCTCCTTGGTCATGCTGACCTTGGCCGCCGGCCTGGGCCTGACGGTTCGCAAGCGACGTTAGACAAACCTCCTCGGTCCGCCACCTTGTGTGGTAGGCCGAGGATTTCATTTTGAAGCATTGAATTTGCAGTAAGACCTAAATACTTCATTTGCCTACGCGGTTTTCCGCTCAGACATGAGCAACTCGCCGCAGCATTTTCAGCGATATGATAAACGTCATGCAAAAGCAACTAAGTGTGATTGTACTGGGGCTTATGAGCTACGGACTTGTTGCTCATTCAGCTCAGGCAGTAATTGTTAATGTTCGGATGGATACGTCGGGCAATTGGAATGTTGGAACCAACTGGGACAATGGTGGTGTTGTGGACACGCCTCCTGACTCAGATGATATCGCAATAGTTGGCACAACTTCCGGCAGTGGTATTTCTCCAGCAATTGCGACTGTTGACGGTCCGCAAGGTGCTCAGAACACCATGGACATTACCATCGGCGAATCTTCCGGCAGCAGCGGAACCATCAACGTCGAATCGAATGGATCTCTAACTAGCACTGGGAAAGTCAAGATAGGCGCAAATGTCAGCACAGGGGTGCTGAGCGTGAGTACGGGTGGCACTTACACTCATACGGGAACAACTGGTTTCCAGATTGCCCCTTTCGCTGGTGCCACAGGCTCCCTCTCGGTTGTTGGATCGGGCAGTAGTTTTTCTTCTAGCCAGGGACTCACAATCGGATCTTCTAGCGGAGGCACAACCGCAAACTCTGAGATCCACATAGAAAATGGCGGAAACCTCTCAGTATCCGGAAATTCCCTACTCTATGATGACTGGACTCTGAGTGTTAGCGGAAGCAACTCGGAGGTTGATTTCATTGGCGAATTTCGCACCTTGAGTAGTGGTGGTACTTTCCAGGCGGCCATCGACGGTGACTTAGATATGGTCTCTGTAGGTACTCTTCGGCTTGGTTCTACCATGACGATTAGACCAAGTGCATTGGGCTCACTAGCTGACGGAGAGTATACAATCCTGACTTATGGCAGTCTGTATTCCGGAACGACACTCGGTGATTTCATTCTTGACGATCAGGACATCAGTGGTACTTGGTCTGATCTCGCCTTAAGCGCCGGAACGTTAAGAGTGAATTACGTCGCTGCTGTCCCCGAGCCAGGCGCGTGGATGATGATGGCACTAGTTGGCGGCGTCGTGTTCGTCAGAAAATGGATGGCGAAAACGAAGCGAGTGAATATCTAAAGATCCCTCCCCCCACTGGTAAGCCTGTCTCTCCTCAGGATCCCCTCCAAATGGAGCTAGGTAGATTTCAGCTTGCTGCGGCTGGATTGACGAACCCCTGAGCGAAGCAAGACAGCTGGCTTTCGTGCCGCGTGGGCCTAGGTAGTGATCGCTACCGCTGAGGGTAACGATTGCTTGGCCGCTAGCTCGGTGCTTGCGGCACTTGGGAACGCGGTTTCTAGACCATGCCATAGCGCGAAACTCCCGTGTTATTTGAAAAATGGTTAATGCCGTTTTTGCCGTCCAGCCAATTCTTAGCACCGACATGGGGCCGCACTGTCGAATGTCTGCAGGAAACTGTAACCCAGCCAACGGAAGCCTGGTGCTCGAAGGCACTTAAGTTAAACGCGGCTGGTAGAACTCGTGCCGCACAATGATTCTGTGGAAGCTTTGCAGGTGAGCGATGGTGCGTTTGATATTCCAACGCAGCCGATAGTGGCGCAACGCTCGACCACTACTACAAAGCTCGCGAACTTACATTCAGCTAGCAAATCGAAGCTTTGAAATACGCTCTTGCTCGTCATGGCGACTCATGGTCGTTCGGGTTTAGAGCATCTGCTGATGGGAAGTGCGACCGAACGCGCGCTGCGTTCAAGTCCCTGTCCCGTTTTGGTTGTGAGGCCAAGCGAATAGTGCAGTTGGCTACGTGTGTTCTATTGCGTGTCGCACGGACGTGTAGCGGGACTGGCGCTCGTATTGCAGTCTCAAACCAGCCGAACACCCTCTAGAGCGAACCGAAGTGCGCTCAAACTTCGCCATAGTGGATTGATGGACCGTCGTTGATAGAGCTTTCGTGGGGCAAAAGTCCACAGTGGGGCAAGGTGCCACGACTCAGCGAACTGCTGCATGGCTGGGCAAACAAGCCACCCGAGCATTCTTCCTCGATTCCTCGTACGAACTGTCTCAGGTTCGTCGCGACGTGCACTTTGGCACGGAGCTTGCGATTGTCATTTGTCGACATCTCAACCCGACACAAGTGTCGACCAGCTCCAAGCAATCCAACTGAACGAGGTAAATCAGATGACTATCGAAACCAAGACAACCGTGAATCAACGTGTGAACCAACTCACCGAAGAAATCAAAATTCGCAGTCAGCCCTTCTCAAGACTTCTCGACGAAGTTGGCCATGTCATCGTCGGTCAGCGTCAGTTGATCGAGAGAATGTTCGTCGGCTTGTTGGGCAACGGCCATCTGTTGATCGAAGGCGTTCCTGGTCTGGCGAAAACAACAGCCGTGGCGAGTCTGGCAAAAGGTATCGACACCGGGTTTCAGCGATTGCAGTTTACGCCCGACCTATTGCCCGCGGATCTGCTGGGCACGCTGATCTATCAGCCGAAAGAACAGAAATTCGTCATTCAAAAAGGTCCTATTTTCTCGAACCTCATTTTGGCGGACGAGATCAATCGGGCTCCAGCCAAGGTGCAAAGTGCCCTGTTGGAAGCGATGCAGGAACGGCAAGTGACGATCGGATCGAGGACGTTTCCACTCGACGATCCGTTTCTAGTGATGGCCACTCAAAACCCAGTTGAGCAGGAGGGCACGTACCCGTTGCCCGAAGCGCAAATGGACCGCTTCATGCTCAAGGTCGTGGTTGGCTATCCCAATCGTGAGGAAGAGCTTCAAATCCTTGACCGCATGTCGAGAACAGGAGCCCAACATAGCGTCACTCCAGTGATGACTCCGGCGGACATCGTCAGGGCTCGCGGCCTCGTGGACGAAATCTATGTTGACGACAAGGTTCGCAATTACATCGTCGATCTGGTGATGGCCACGCGAGATCCCAAGTCATGCGGCTTGGAAATCGGTCATCTGATTCAGTATGGCGGTTCGCCACGTGCGACGATCAACCTAACGCTGGCCGCCAAGGCGATGGCGTTCCTCAAGGGACGTGGCTACGTCACTCCGCAGGACGTGAAAGACATTGCACTCGATGTGCTTCGCCACCGTGTCATCGTGACCTACGAAGCGGAAGCGGAAGAAAAGAGTTCAGAAGAGGTGGTCGAGGCGATCCTCGACCATGTCGAGGTGCCCTAGGCTTCGTCTGTGTGTCCTGGACGAATCTAGTCGCGTGCCCTCCCCGCCGCCCCACGTAGCGGGAGGGCACGTTGGCACCTCGTTTTTATACCAGCACGAATCCTATGAGACAAAACCATGATCCCCCAAGAGTTAATGAAGAAAATACGCCGGATACAGATACGCACCTCACACCTGGCTGACGACATGCTGAGCGGGCAATACCACTCCGCATTCAAAGGTCGCGGCATCGAGTTCGAGGAGGTACGTCCGTACCAAGTAGGCGACGATGTGCGATCGATTGACTGGAACGTCACGGCTCGGTACGGCGACCCGTTTGTGAAGTTGTTCCGAGAAGAACGTGAGCTGACAGTCTTGCTGCTAGTTGACCTGAGCGCTTCGCAAGGGCTCGGCACCCATTACCAAACCAAGCGAGAGCTCGTTACCGACCTGGCAGCGACGTTGGCTTTTTCGGCAATCAAGAACAATGACAAGGTCGGCTTGCAGTTGTTCACCGATGGTATTGAGAAAGCTGTCCCAGCACGCAAAGGATCGCGGCACGTGTTGCGGTTGATTCGTGAGCTACTTTACTGCGAGCCGATCGGTCGTGGTACAGATATCACTAAGGCTTTGCAGCACCTCAACAATACCGTTAAACGCCGCAGCGTTGTTTTCTTGATCAGCGATTTCCAGGACACCGGGTACGAGCAGACGCTTCGTCTCGCCAAACAGCGGCACGATGTGATCCCGATCGTCGTGGGAGATGAGCGCGAGCTGACAATCCCCAATGTCGGCCTAGTGCAGTTGCAAGATGGCGAAACGGGGGAAACGATTTTTCTCGATACATCGAGCCCTCTGCACCGACGGCTTTATCAAGAGCGGGCCAAGCTGGCGGCAGAATCCCGCGACCAAATGTTTAAGAAATTAGGGATGGACCCCATCCAGCTTTCAACCGGCGAAGATTTTGTCGATCCTCTCCGCAAATTCTTTCACCAACGGGAGGCACGAAGATGAATATCCGAAACATGAAAATGCTCGCCTCGGTATGGTTCTGTCGCATTCTTTCTCCTGTTGTTGCGATCGCACTGCTGCTGAGCTTGATTGACGTTGAGTTTAGTAGTGCCGCTTCGACGGAGGCGAGCAAGACCGCAGCTCATTCAGAGTTCCACACTACCCAAGGCCCCGTGCAATTGACCACACGAGTGGATCGCAATTCAGCCCAGGTTGCGGAGGCGATCCAGCTTACGCTTATAGCCGAAGTACCCGACGGGGTGCGGGTTTCCTTTCCAGCACGAACCGAGCAGTTGGGCAGTTTCGATATCAGGAAAGTAGAGGATCAGCTCGACATCCCAGTCGCCCAAGGGCGTAAATCGACTCGCACCTACTTCTTGGAATCCCTGAGCCCAGGAGAGCAGGAGGTTCCCGCCGTTGGAGTTTCGTATCTGGACACGCGTGAGGCGAGCAATACACGAAAACTAGCAATGTCAGATCCGGTACGCATTTCAATCGGTTCTTTGCTAG
This sequence comes from Adhaeretor mobilis, assembly GCF_007741515.1. Taxonomy (GTDB): domain Bacteria; phylum Planctomycetota; class Planctomycetia; order Pirellulales; family Lacipirellulaceae; genus Adhaeretor; species Adhaeretor mobilis. The sequence continues at coordinate 193,152 of NZ_CP036263.1, read as the reverse complement.
AGGGACAAACCGACCCTACGCAGTTCCGCGACATCAAGGGTATCGTCGAGATTTCTCCGCCTGCTCAAGAGCACCACTACGTACTACTCAGCATCGTGGCAGCTTCGGTGCTAGCCGGTGCTGGTTTTGCCGCGACCTATTATCTGAGACGAGATCGGGATTTGTCGGCCAGCCATTGGGCTTTGGCTGAACTGGATCGCCTCTCGCTCCAACATTCGGCAGCTGAGCTGAGCCCCACGGAATTCTACACCCAAGTAACAGACATCGTGCGGAACTTCATTGAACGACGGTTCGACGTTGCCGCACCGCGACTGACCTCGGCTGAGTTTTTTCAACTTGTCGAGCAGAATCATCAATTGAGTCCGTACCTGCGACCGTTGCGATCGTTCTTGGAAACCGCTGACATGGTGAAGTTTGCCGGGTTGGTACCGCAAGGGAATGACTGCGATGCAGCGATTGCCAAAGCACGCAATTTTGTCGAAGCGAGTTCTGCAACGTCATTGAAGGAGAGTGCATAATGTTTCATACAGCGTCCAGTTGGTTCTTACTCTTGCTATTGCTTGTCCCCGCGTTGGGCTGGCTACTATTCCGCAGCCGTACAACTGCGATTGCGTTTAGCTCGACAGAGAATCTCCGCAAGCTACCAACGACTTGGAAACAGCGTCTACGTTGGCTGCCACCGGCGATGCTGCTTGCGGCAATCATGTTGATGATTGTCGCCCTGGCCCGACCTCAAGAAGGTCGCAAGCAGACAATCAGCGAGTCCGAAGGTATCGCTATCGAATTGCTGGTGGACCGCTCCGGCAGCATGCAGGCGATGGACTTTAAGATCGAAGGCGAACACGTCGATCGACTCACAGCGATCAAAAACGTGGCAGGCCAGTTTGTCAACGGTGGTGACAAGCTCGATGGCCGAACGAGCGACCTGGTGGGTCTGATTACTTTTGCCGGGCAGGCCGACGGGGTGACGCCGCCAACGCTTGACCATGCGTTTCTCGTTGGCCAATTGAACCAATCAGAGATCGTTACACAACAGTCCGAAGATGGGACTGCCATCGGCGATGCGATCGGCCTAGCCGTGGAGAAACTCACCTCTCTGGAGAATAGTGAGACCCGAAACATCAAGAGCAAGGTCGCCATCCTGCTCACCGATGGGGAAAACAACGCGGGTGATGTCGATCCCATCCAAGCGGCGGAGCTTGCTGCAACATTGGGCGTGAAGATCTACACCATTGGCGTGGGAACCAATGGACAAGCTCCGGTGCCCGTAGTGGATCCCTTCACCGGGCGGAAAGTAGTTCGTTGGATGGAAGTCAAGATCGACGAGCAGACGCTCACGAAGGTCGCCGAAGTGACGGGCGGAAAGTACTTCCGTGCGACCGACACCGAGTCCCTGCAAAACATTTACCAAGAAATCGACAAGCTAGAGAAAAGCCGCCTCGAAGAAAAGCAGTATGTGGACTATCGCGAGTGGGCAATCGAACCGGTTCACGTAGCCGGCTTCGCTCTGCCTCCGTTGGCCTTACTGGCCCTGTTACTGTTGGTGGCACGCGAGTTGCTTATTAACACTACGTTCCGACAGCTTGGCTAATCGCTAAACACATTTCATACCCCGAGAAATCTAGAAAGAGAACGATGGATATGCACTTCGGAAACCTGAGCAATCTCAACTACTTGTGGCTCATTGCCGTCGTCGTGGTTGTGGTGGGCTCCGCCATCGTGGCACAACGCCGCGCAATGGGGCGTTTTGCCACGGAAAATAGGCTTAGTGCTTTTGTATCGAAACGAAGTGTGAGACGCCGCTGGATTCAAACCGTCTTGTCTCTCGGCGCTCTGGTCGCCCTGGTCGGGGCACTGGTGGATGTTCGCTGGGGAAAGTCTTGGCACGAGGTGCCACAAAAAGGGATTGAAGTAGTTTTCGCACTGGACGTGTCGCGCTCGATGCTCGCCGAAGACGTGGTGCCAAACCGTCTTGGCCGTGCCAAGCAACAAATCAAAGACATGGTTGATGAACTGTCGGGAGACCGCGTAGGGCTGGTTGTGTTTGCTGGCGATGCGAAACGCAAGATTCCTCTGACCACCCACTACGACGATTTTAAGCGTTCGCTCGACGCAGTTGGGCCCCAAGACATTCGGCACGGTGGTTCCAGCTTAGGCGATGCCATTCAAGTGGCTGCCGACTCGTTTCTCGCCAAAACGGCTGACCATAAGGCGATCGTCCTCTTCACCGATGGCGAAGACCACGAAAGCGAGCCGGTAGAAGTGGCTGAGTCTGCTTTTGAAAACGAAGGTGTTCGCATTTTCACCGTTGGCTTAGGCGATGCCAGCCAAGGGGCACGCGTACCTACGGCAAACTCAGGACGCGGACAGGGTTACCTCGAATATGGAGGCGAGCAAGTGTGGTCTAAGCTAGACGGCAGCGTGCTAAAATCCATCGCCTTGGCTACTGACGGAGCGTATGTTCCGGCAGGAACCAAGCAAGTGGACATGGCGCAAGTGTACCGCGACTACGTAGCACAGGTCGAACAGCAAGACTTTGAAACGGCTCGCATCAACGCCTACATGCCCCGCTACCAGTGGTTCGTAGCTGTGGCCCTGTTGCTCACGGTTTTGAAAGTGCTCGTGACAGACAGCAAGCGTGAGACGACGGCAACCTCGAACACCTTGCCTCTGTCCAATGGCAGCCGGGCAGTGCTCAAGAGTGCCGCCGCGATTGGCTTTCTCTCCCTGAGCCTCGGTGCAGCCTCGCCATCGTTTGCTAACGAAACCAATGCGTATGCGTTGGCGGCTGAGGCGAATCAATCGATTGACGCTGGAAATTTTGAGCAAGCCGCCGATCGATACTCCCACGCTGTTACGTCAGCACCTGATCGCGCCGAACTGAAGTACAACCAAGCGGTAGCCCTCTACCGCGCTGGCGACTTGAACGGTGCGCGTCAATTATTCGCCGCGGCTGCGGGTTCTGACCGCGGCTTGGAGGCAAAGGCTCGTTTCAATTTGGCCAATTGTGACTATTCCGAAGCATTGCAAGTAGCCACGCAGGATCGACAGTTAGCCACCGAAAAAGCACGCTCGGCAATTTCTCACTACCGAGACGCGCTAGTTGCAAACCCCAGCGACGCCGATGCGCGTGCAAATATCGAGCTGGCTGGATTGCTGCTACGACAATTGCAAGAACAAGAAAAGCAAGAAAAGGAGCAGCAACAAGAACAGAAACAACAGAACAGCGAGCAGGAATCTGAGCAGTCACAAGACTCACAAGGCGAGGAATCTGACCAGCAACAAGGAGAGAGTGGCAGCAAAGATTCACAAAACCCGCCTGAAGAGCCGGAAGGTGGCGAATCGTCGTCTGGCGAGTCCTCAGAGCCTCAATCGCAGGACACCAGTTCGCCAAAGCCGTCCGAAGGTGAACCCTCTGAAACCGAGACGGACGAATCATCGGCTGATGAAACTAAGACAGGCGACACTGGTGAGCAAGAAAAAGAGTCCGAATCGTCCGACTCCGAAGATTCAAACGCCTCGGGGCAAGAGGATGCATCCCAACAACAACAGGCCAGCGGAGGCGCCCACAATGAACAAAGCAACGAGGACAACCAAGCGAGAGAACAAAGCGAAACGCAGAACAGCCAGGACCCGCAATCATCGCAAGACAGTCAAAGCCCAACTGCGTCGCAACCACCGCAGGCAGAAAATTCGTCGGGATCGCCTGGTAAAGAAGATCCAATGGACGAACAACACGACGGTTCGGTACCGCAATCGATTCAAGGCAAATTGGACGAAGCTCCGCAAGCGACTGATAGGGCTGAGGCAGCGGCCCTGATCGACTCGGGGAAACCAATGACCCGGCAGGAAGCCATGAAGATGCTGCAGTCGGTACGCGACCGTGACTTGATGCGTCGCTTGCAGAAACAACAACGAGCCGCCAGGCAATATGTTCCCGGAGCAAAAGATTGGTAACCACGCAGCACCTACTGAGACATTCAAGTGCCTGCATGACCATGAGGAAATCATTATGAAACTCTATAGAATACTTGCAATCACCCCGATTCTACTCACCGCATTAGCTACTGGAGCTACGGCGGCAGGCGTCAGGGCTTCGCTGTCATCGCTCGAGGCGTACGTTGGTAACCCGGTCGTGATGCGACTCGAAGTGGCGAATGCCGGCCAACACGATGCGCCGCAAATTCAAGCTATCGATGGAATCGACGTCATTTCCGCGGGAACACCCAGGCGAAGCACTCAGACCACCATCATCAATGGTCGCCGCAGTGAAAACAGTTCGATAACCCACGCTTGGAAGTTGATTCCCCGGCGAGAAGGTGTGTTTACGATTCCCCCTATCAGTGTCGAAGTGGATGGGCAAAAGCAAACGACAATGCCACTTCGTTTCTCGGCTACAAAGAGCGAGACGGGCGACTTGCTTTTCGCAGAAATCGTCGGCAGCCAGGACCATATCTATGTCGGACAGCCAATGAAGCTGAAGCTCCGCATTTGGGTGAAACCTTACATGGATCGTGACTTGGATATCACTCTTTCAGAAGGCGACATGTGGCAGATGCTCTCCCAGGCGAAGTCGAGTTGGGGAATGTTTGAAGACCGCATCAACGAGCTTGCTAGCAATAGCCAGCGACCTGGCGGTGAGGAGGTACTGCGCGCCGACGACTCGGGCGTAGAACGTCGCTATTTCTTGTATGAGATTGAGGCGGACACTTACCCCAAACGCCCAGGCAAGATTGACGGTGATTCCGTACAGATTGTCGTGGACTATCCGACTCGCCTGGGCAAGACAAGAGATCCTTTCGGCTCGTTCTTCGACAACGGATTCACTAGCATGTTCCAAGATCGCATACCTTCGTCGTTTGGTTCGCGGCTATCTGTTACAGACGTTCGACCAATTGTTGCCAGTGCGAAAGTCAACGCGACTGAGGTACTGGCAATTCCCGCGGAAGGACGGCCTGCGGACTACCGGGGCGCTGTGGGGCACTATCAAATCATCAGCCAAGCCACGCCTGACGGCGTCAAAGCTGGCGACCCAATCACGTTGCACTTGGGAATTCAGGGCGATGGTCCTATGGACCTAGTTCAAGCGCCGCCCCTGTCGCAATTGCCAGAATTGAGTGCTGACTTCAAAGTGGCGGACCAACCGCTCGCCGGTATTGTGCGAGACGACGTAAAGCTGTTCACCACAAGCATTCGTCCCCGCCGAGAAGGTATCACCCACATCCCGGCGATTCCTTTTTCCTTTTTTGATCCAGCAACGAAAGAGTTCGTGACCGTTCACAGTAAGCCAGTTGCGATTGAAGTGGCTGCGCCCGACCGACTCGCTTTAGACGCGATTGTTGGGCGTTCCGCCAACACCCACTCCTCCTCAGCTAGCGATACTACGGTGGCGCCCAATCTGAACCTTACCAACTTCACTGGTGGACAAGTGCTGAGCCAACAAACGCCAAGTTCGAATTGGCCAATTGCATTAGCGTGGTTGCTTCCACCGTTGGTATTCCTCATGACCTTAACTACTCGCAATCTACGACGAATAGGCAGCATCCTCGGTATCTCACGTGGCGGCGAGTTCAAGACAGCAGAGTTGCAGATAGAGAAAGCAACGTCACCAAGCGGCATTGCTCAGGCATTGACTAGCTTCGTGTCCGGACGCCTAGGTATGGATGGTTCATTACCCAACTTGAACCGTATCATCGAACAGGCGGATCAGACCGTTCGTGCGGAAACGCTAGCGAAATTTCAATCGATCGTCCAAAGCTGTGAACAACTAAGCTACGCAGGTCTCGATCTGAACAATGTCTCGGCTTTGAGGAATGAAGCTGCCATCTGCCTACAAGATTTAGCCGCTGAATTGCCGGCGCCTAATCACCACAGTGGGCATCGGTTTGCTGCACCGCGATTGACAGGCAAAGCCGCCAAAGCTGCCGCGATTACAGTGCTTGCAACTATGGTGCTATGCGGAACTAGCCGTGCGAGCGCAGCAGAGCTTTCGCCGCACCAGTCGTCACTACTTTTAGCTGAGGCGGAGGCTGCTTACTCCCGTGCCCAGACTACTGCGGCTAGCGATTCTGCGGAATCGAAGGAAGCATTCGCACAGGCTGCTCAGAAATATCAAACCTTGGTTGACGATGGCGTTGTGAACGATCGGATCTATTTCAACCTTGGAAACGCCTACTTGCAATCTGGGTCCACGGGACTGGCTATTGCGTACTACGAGCACGCACTGGCGATGAACCCTGGCAGTCCAGCTCGGCAGAATCTTGCAGTAGCTCGCGAATCACTACCCAATAACCCAATTCAATCCGCTGGCTCCCCAAGTTTCTTTCAGGCCTTGCTCTCTTGGAATGAGCAAGTGCCGCGCTCGGTCATGATGGGCTTGGGACTGATGGGCTGGGCTGTTTTCTGGCTCGGGTTACGTGCACAGTTTCTCCACCGTGGACTGCGAGTCAGGCCCTTTAAGGTACCTGCGGTGATTCTGACATCGGTTTGTGTTGCTTCGCTGTGCCTTCCCATGTTTGGCCCTCAACCTCACGACCGCGTGGTCGTCGTAACGGCAGAGGTGCATTTGCGAGAAGGGAATGGCGAAGCATTTACGCAACTCGATACTGTGGTACACGAAGGCATTGGATATGAACTGCTGGAGCAACGCGGAGATTGGATGAAAGTCCAAACAGAGGGCACGAGCGGATGGATTCACGGGCGAGATGCGATGCATGTTGCGGTTCGACCTGTGGTCGAAACGTAGCGGCAGGAAGCAATGACTCGCCACAGTTCGAATAATCCCGTCTTCCTCGCGTAGGCGGGGATTCACTCTGTGTCACCAAGGAACCGATTTCCCGCCTTTGTGGGAATGAGTACAAGCTCAAATATCAACGTCATTTTTTCTGACATCCCTCAAGAACCCAAGTGGGTATATCAACATGGACCTCACTCCCGAAGATAAAAAGATCGGCAAAGACAATTTCAACCAGGTCATCGGCACGACTCGACGCGACTTCTTGGTGGGGACGGTTGCCACCGCTGGGGCTACCGGATTTGGCCTGGGCTCGATGTATTTCAACTACGGCGCGAAGCTCGACGATCCGTTGCGCATCGGGGTTATCGGCACTGGCGACGAAGGGAGCGTGCTGATCGGCGCGCTCAATCCCGACTTTGTCGATGTCGTCGCGATTGCCGATATTCGGCCTTACAACCTTCATCGTGCATTCTATGGTGACCTTTCGAGTCCCAATGCAAAGAAGGCGCGACCAGGACTGCTCAAGGTCTATGAAGATAGGTATGGCTGGAAAGATCGGACCGAAGCGGAAAAGCACATCAAGGTCTATGCCGACAAATACCAAGAGATGTACGAAGACGACAGTGTCGAAGCGGTGATCATTGCGCTTCCGCTGTGGCTACACCACGTTGCATCGATTGAAGCGATGAAAGCAGGCAAGCATGTGCTCACTGAAAAGCTGATGGCCCAAACTGTGGGGCAATGCAAAGAGATGGGCCGCGTTGCCAAGGAAACGAACAAGGTCCTCGCCACTGGCCACCAACGGCACTACAGCATCCTCTACGCCAACGCCGTCGATACCATCAAACGCGGCTTCATTGGCGACATCCACCATATCCGCGCCCAGTGGCATCGCGGCAACATGCCCGGTAAAGACAGCTGGCGCCCGCCGATGCCGACCGAGTATATGGAAGAGAATACTTACCTTGATTTAAGAAGGAAAGTGAAGAAGGAGCAGGGAGATGCGGCAGAAGGAGCTTTGCGCACCGAGCACAAGATTCTGGAACAGTATTTCTCACTCGTGAAGAAATCCAAAGACACTAAGAATTACAGCTATGCCGAACGGGAAATTTGGGAACAACATGCCCAACAGGCGCGGGAGCAGCTCAAAGACCTCCCGGTGAAAGCCGAGGATTACGGGTATATGGATAACACACTCGAAAACGGCAGTGGGTACAAAGTCACCGCCTTAGAAGAACTTATTCGCTGGCGTTTGTGGAATCGCACCGGAGCAGGCCTCATGGCAGAACTCGGCAGCCATCAACTTGACGCGGCAAGTATTTTCATCAGTGCTCAAAACGAAGGTGGAGGTAAGGTCTATCCCCTCAACGTGACGGCCGCGGGACAACGTTCTATCTTCCCCCCCAATCGTGAAGTTGACGATCACGTATACGCCACCTACGAATTTCCCGCGCCCGGTTACTACAAGCACGACCAGAAAGACGGCGAGGTTGCTGACCCGAACAAGAAGATCGTCGTAACGTACTCCTCAATCAACGGCAACGGCTACGGCGGATATGGCGAGGTCGTGATGGGAACCAAAGGCACGCTCATTCTTGAGAAAGAAAAGGACGTGATGTTATACAAGGGGTCGAGCACTGCAACCAACGTCAAAGTCGGCAAAGGCAGGGACGGTCCGCAACTCGACACGACCGAAAGCGGTGGCCAAGAAGCTGCTGTCGCCGCGGCGGCTACACCTGTTGATGTCAGCCGTGGGTATCGCGAAGAGATCGAGCACTGGGCCTGGGTCATCCGCAACCCGGGCAAGGGCGAAGTGAAGTGCGGCCCCAAAGTGGCCATGGCCGACGCCATCATTGCACTCACGACCAACATCGCCATCAAAGAGCAACGACGAATTGAGTTCAAGCCGGAGTGGTTTGACATCGACTCACCTGAAACGCCAGAAAGTATCGCGCCACGGGACACGAGCGAGCTGGGTTAGGAGAGTCGAGCGAAAGTGCATCGAAGGAGAAAGGGGCAGAGAATCGAAGTTGCCGTGAAGAATCCTGACAGCAATGGGCATGGAACTGGAACTCGCAACACTCACTGACATCATCAAAGAACTGGAACGCCAGAAGGTACGGTTTCTGTTCCTTGGCGTGGAGTGTTCTATTGAAATCGCTATCGCACTCGATCCGGCGGCGAAATTCAAGTTTCGTAGCCGGATTCTTTTGTAGAGTCGACCGGTCCCAATGAATTCCTTATGGGCCACTCTGCTTTGAACGATTACTATGGAGCATCGAGAAACGGCAAAGTTCGGGGTAGGATGATAGAAGTATGAAGTTAGCCGCCAAGCTTATATTAATTGTCTTCGTTGCAATAGCCTTGCTAACCTGTGCAAGTGCGTATCTCACGGTACGTCATCAGTTCGAGAGTTTCCAAAGAGAACGTGAAGAGAAAGCCCGTGCCCTCAAGCCTATCATCACAGATCAATTGAGCAAAGCGTGGAAGGAGCATGGTCGGCCTGGCGTTGCAGATGCGCTCTCCGGCATGCCGATGGAGATGCGTCATTCGAGAATGCGATGGGTAGAGTTCGGCGTCGAATCAGGTCATCCCGACGCACCGCAAGTCTCACAGACGGCACTTCGCCGTGTCGTAACTGGTGAAATCGAGTCCGTTGTGACGCGAAGTAACTCCGGTGAAGGATGGCTCCACACTTATGTGCCTATCGACGAGAATGAACCGGTTTCAACCGGCGTTGAACTCTCCGAATCACTGTCTCTCCCCGATGAGCAAAGGCGACACACGATCAGATCGACTTTGGCCACGCTTGCCGGATTGGCGCTAGTTTCATTGGGCGTGATCATGTTCGCCGGCGTCAGGCTCATCGGCAGGCCACTCGAGCAGCTCGTAGAAAAGACTGAGCAGATCGGCACGGGTGATCTTGGGCATTCCATTGCAATTCGCGGCAATGATGAGCTGTCGAAGTTGGGAATCGCCTTGAATGAAATGAGTAGCCAGATTCAGAACCAAAAAGCAACAATCGAGACAGAAACTACCAATCGCATTGCCGCGGTCAGCCAGCTACGACATGCAGACCGATTGAAGACCGTCGGCAGACTGTCAGCTGGGATCGCCCACGAAGTCGGAACCCCGCTCAACGTAGTCGCTGGGCGAGCCGGCCTAATTGCCAGCGGCAGGCTTTCCTCGGAAGAGATTCATGAAAGCGCGGAGACTATCAAACAAGAGGCAGATCGGATTACCGCCATCATCAGGCAACTGCTCGACTTTTCGCGACGCACCGCCCTGGACAGTCACATGACCGATCTCTGTACCGTTGTCGAGCGCACCGTTGGTTTATTGCGGTCGTTCGCCAAGTCTAATCGGGTCACGTTGGAGCTACAAGACGCTGCTAGTCCACTGCGAGCTAACCTTGATGAAGGGCAAATTCAACAAGTGCTAACAAACATCATTATGAACGGGATTCAATCGATAGCTGCCGAGGGTAGGATCAGCGTCTCGATGGGTACTCGAACACTTGTGAATCCCGAGCAACCTGAGACTAGCCCAAAACAGTATGCGTTCGTCGAAGTATGTGACGATGGTGTTGGCGTAGATGCCGAAAACCAGGAACATCTGTTCGAGCCATTCTTTACTACCAAGGATGTGGGCGAGGGGACCGGGCTGGGGCTCTCTATCGCGTACGGCATTGTCCAAGAGCATGACGGTTGGATTGATGTGCAAAGTCAGCCAGGAGCTGGCAGTTGTTTCACCGTCTTTTTACCCCAGGAGAACCAGTAGTGACTGGCCACGTCTTGATCGTTGACGACGAGCGCAGCATGTGTGAATTGATTCACACCGACCTCGACAAGCGCGGTATCACCTCCGCTTGGTTTACCTCTGCCGATGAAGCTTTGGTCGCGTTGCATGACGATGAGTTCGATGTCGTCCTGACTGATCTCAAAATGCCGGAGAAAACGGGCCTCCAACTGTGCGAACAAGTGGTTGCCAATCGCCCTGACATTCCGGTGGTCGTGATGACGGCTTTTGGCAGTCTTGAGGCCGCGGTGGGTGCAATACGCGCCGGTGCATATGACTTTGTCACGAAGCCTGTGGAGCTAGATCTGCTGGCAGTGACGCTCAATCGAGCGATCAGCCATCACCAACTACAAAAGCAAGTCGCCAAGCTAACTGGCCAACTCGCGGCGAGGACGGAGCGCGGAGAATTACTTGGCGAGAGCCCCGCGATGCAGCAACTCGACGACCAGCTTGATCGCATCGCCGACTCAGAGTCTTCGATCCTGATCACTGGCGAGAGCGGTACCGGCAAAGAACTCGTCGCACGATCAATTCACAAACGAAGCCGGCGTTCGCAACAACCTTTTGTCGCCGTGAACTGCGCGGCCCTGCCAGAGGCGTTGCTAGAGAGCGAACTGTTCGGCCATGCGAAAGGAGCATTCACCGATGCACGCTCCGAGCGGAAAGGCTTATTTATGGAAGCGTCCGGAGGAACGCTTTTTCTGGACGAGGTCGGAGAGATGCCGCTGCCCATGCAGGCGAAGCTGCTGCGGGCACTAGAAGAAGGCAAGGTTCGACCTGTCGGTGCCAACCAAGAAGTCTCGTTCGATGTTCGTTTGTTGACCGCGACGAACCGAGACCTGGAATCCGCCGTAGAAGAACAACATTTTCGGGAAGACCTATTCTACCGCATCAACGTCATCCAACTTCATCTGCCACCCCTTCGCGGTCGCGGCACTGACGTTCTACTGTTGGCTCAGCAATTTGTCCAGCAATTTGCCCAGCGAGCGACTAAAGAGGTCATAGGCCTGTCTGACCAAGCCGCGGAGAAGCTGCTCTCTTACGGTTGGCCCGGCAATGTCCGTGAGTTGCGAAATGTGATCGAGCGGGCTGTCGCCTTGACGCGGTACGAAAGATTGGCAGTCGACGATTTGCCTGAGAAAATAAGTGACTACCAAAGTGCCCAAGTCTATATCGGCGGAGCAGATCCTTCCGAGCTAGTGCCAATGGAGGAAGTCGAACGGCGGTACATTACCCACGTGCTCCATGTCGTTGGCGACAACAAGACCTTGGCAGCACGCACACTGGGCCTAGACCGTAAGACGCTATATCGGAAATTGAAGCAGTATGACATCGAGAACGAGTATCGCACTTGATAACAATACAAAATGCCACATTCGGCCATTCTACTAACCGCGTTCTTTGCAAAACATCCATGATACCGTCGGTATGGTAAACTTCTCCTGCAAATTCCCCTCTCGTCTCGACCTACCGTTGATGGCTGACTTTCGAAACAATCCGAAACCTCAGGCTGTCAAGCAGCTTTTATGAAAATGTTCCGGCGAGTCTTCCCAGGCATAGGGGGACACCGATAGCGGAAAAGATAAGAGCCTACATTATTCGCGACTCTTTGGCTGCTCCGATCGTAGCTGAAGTTCTTCGAGTACAAACATACTACGAGAGGGGCCAAACCGCTCCTTGGAAGTGGCCGCGTCCGGGAATGTCGGGGCTCTAGAAACCTTCGCAACCGATGGATCAAGTCTTCAATGGCAAGCCAGCTAGGCGAGTATCCGGGGAATGATTGCCGCCCTAGCAGCGGTATCACTTCTTATGCTTGAAACTTAGAACTGTGGGCTAAATTCTGTGCCGTCGGAATCACAAACAGCCTACGGCTAGCTGGCATTTCTATCTGCTTCGAGTCTGCAAGTGCCGCATCTTGGCGAAATCATGCCTTCCGGTCGACAATTGGTAGCTAATTTGTGGAAAGTCGGTGTCTTTTTCATTGTCAGTAAGGAGTTCTTGCCTACAGTGCCAGCATACGCTCCCGTACTAGATCTCAGCGAGACACAGATAGCATGTCCACAGTTCTTGAGCTGCCCGCAGCAAACAGTCACGCACCACAATTAGGCCATAGCTCACTTGCTCATCAACCGCATCAACCTACATCTCGGAGTACCAAGGAAGTCGCCCTTGAGGCCATCAAATCAGCGGTGGAAACCATCTTGATTGCGGCGGGCGAAGACCCGAAGCGACCTAGCTTGCAGGAGACGCCACGTAGGGTCGCCAAGATGTATGCCGAAATGTTTGCGGGGCTACATCTCGATCCAGCACGGCATTTGCATGTCACCTTTACTGAAGAGTATGACGAGCTTGTCCTCGTTCGTGATATCCCTTTTACCAGCATGTGTGAGCATCACTTGTTGCCTTTCACTGGGGTTGCTCATGTCAGTTACATCCCAGAAGGCCATGTCACAGGACTGAGCTAGCTGGCTCGTGTGGTCGAAGAAGTGGCTCGTCGACCGCAGGTACAAGAACGGATGACGCATACAATTGCTGAACTCATCGAGAAAGAGCTGAAAACCTCCGGTGTGGGCGTGGTAATTCAAGCGGAACACTCTTGCATGTCGATTCGCGGCGTAAAAAAACATGGGAGCTCAACAGTTACAAGCTCACTGCGAGGTACGCTCAAAACTAGCCTATCAAGCCGCAGCGAGTTTCTGTCGCTAATCGACACCAATTCTTACCGCTAAAATCCCAGAGTCGGCGCGATGATGATTCAAAAGCAGTACAAGTTCTATGCAGCTCATCGTAATGAGGAGCTAAACGATAAATGCAGCAATTTGCATGGACACCGGTATGGAGTCACCTGTTTTTTTGAAGTGGAGCGAACCGGATCGCTTACGACCCTGTTTGCCGACTTCGACGACAGTATTGAGCCCCACCTGAAGCGAGAATACGATCATGCGATGATGATTCATGTCAAAGACCCACTTTACCAAACTTTACTGCGGCATATGAAAGAAACCGGCGAAACGCTTCGGCTCAAATGTTTCTCTTGTCCCACAACCGTCGAGAATCTCGCGCATCAGCTATTCACCGAAATCACCGAGATGGGTTTTCGATTAAACCGCTTAGAAATCCGCGAGACTGATACTTCGGTTGTCAGCTACACTCGTGAGGATTGGGTCAACGACAATCGATATTTTGCCAGTTATCAGATACCGCCAAGCGAATCGGTCTCCTAAACATAACTTCCGCTTACTCCTATCACTAACCAGATAGACCACTATGTCAACAACGACTTCAATGGCTAATAGCGACTCTAAAATGAAATGCATGGAGGTATGGGGAGGCCACGGCAGCCGAGAAAATCACCTGGCCAGGCCCGGACTCGACATTTGGATACGGAGTCATTCGGTAAGCGATAGCGAGGCGGGAGGTAGTGACCTTCACTTGCTCTCGTCTTGCTCTTCTGGAAGAGTAACGCGAATGATGATGGCAGACATTTGTAGCCAAGGTTCTCAATTTGAGGAACTGGTGGACGAGCTACGTGAATTGATGAAGCGTAATATCAACACAATTCGGCAGACAAGAATCGTCCAGCAGATTAACCACCAATTAGAGGAAAGCTCGGAGCTGGGTTGCTTTGCGACGGTGATGGTCGGCACTTACTTTTCGCCGACGCGATCTCTCTCGCTGTGTAACACCGGGCATCCACCACCACTACTGTTTCGCGCTGCCGAGCAAAAGTGGTCTGTTTTAAAAAAGAAACCTGCCGGTTCGCCGCAAACTACAGGATGGTTGGGCGTAGTCAACGTCGACGAGTACCAGCACTTCCAAACAAAACTGCAGCCGGGGGACATGATCTTGAGCTACAGTGATACCCTCACACAGTGCCAAACTTCCACAGGGCAAACACTTGGAATTCATGGCCTATTGGATCGTGTTCGAAGCCTCGCTTTTGATGAGCCAAATCAACTCCTCGCGCGACTTATTCAGCAAATTAAGAGCGAAGATCCTGTGAATCTCGCCATCGATGATACAACGGTTTTACTCTGTAAAGCAACAAGTACCTCGGTACCTTGGTTAGACAACCTACTTGCGCCGTTCAGGTACCTGCAGGGGGCAACCGACAAGACATACATGGACTAGCGAGGTAAAAACCGTATGCCTGAAGGCCATATGCTACATCGGATTGCGCGCGATCACACCGAAGAGTTTGGTGGACAATGCTTAGCAATATCTTCCCCGCAGGGACGGTTCGCGAACGGTGCACGCCAACTCGATGGCGCAACTCTACACTCGGTCGAAGCACACGGTAAACATCTGTGCTATCACTGGTCGGGAGAGAAACTTCTTCACGTTCATCTTGGGCTCTACGGCAAGTTTCGCTTACATCCCATACCTGTCCCTGAGCCTCGCGGGCAAGTCCGCTTACGTGTCGTAGGCAAGGACAAGGCTTTTGACCTCAATGGACCAAGCACGTGTGAAGTCCTTACCAAGGAGCAGTGGGCCGCCGTTCAGCAACGGCTAGGAGCAGATCCGTTGCGTATTGATGGCGATGTGGAGCTCGTTTGGCAGAGGATCAGCCGCAGCCGAGTGGCGATTGGCAGTCTCTTGCTCAATCAGTCGGTCATTGCTGGAGTTGGCAATATCTACCGGAGCGAAGTCTTGTACTTGCTGGGAATTCATCCAGAAATCCCTGGGCAATCCTTAGCTCGCGAACAGGTCGATTTGCTTTGGACAAAACTGCAGTCGCTACTCAGAATTGGTGTGAAGTACAATCGCATTATTATCCCGGAGCCGAAAGATATTGGCAAACCGCGCAGTAGAATGAATCGCGAGGAGCGGCTACTCGTTTACAAACGGTCTCACTGCAGCAAGTGCAATTCGATGATCGAATCTTGGCTGTTGGGAGCACGCAAGGTCTTTGCTTGTCCGAAATGTCAGTTGCGCTAGGCAATTGTTCTAGAGAGTGACATCCTCGGGAGTAATCGAAGCTCTTAATTCCACCACCTGCTCCTGGATAGCTTTTAATTCGTCCGGCTGCTTACGATCGAGATTGCGGAGTTGCATCGACATGCGATTGTTTCCCTGCAGGCGTTTCTTGTGTCTCGCCAGAAAATCCCAATAGAGCGTAGTGAAGGGGCAGGCGTCCTCACCGGTCGATTGACTAGGATCAAAGCGGCAACTCGAGCAATAGTTGCTCATCCGCTGAATATACTTGCCTGTGGCGACATAAGGTTTACTGGCCATGACGCCGCCATCGGCGAATTGCGACATGCCTAAGGAATTGGGCAGCTCGACCCATTCCACCGCATCGACATACATGGCCAAATACCATTGATTGACTTTCTGGGGATCGACGCCTAGCAATAGGGCGAACAGGCCGGTAATCATCAAACGCTGTATGTGGTGTGCATATCCGTAGTCGAGTGTTTGCCCGATTGCCTGGCTGAGGCAATGCATCTCGGTCTCGCCGGTCCAGTAAAACGCGGGCAGCGGCTGCATCGCTTCGAGTTCGTTGCACTCGAGATACCCGGGCATGTACAGCCAGTAGATGCCTCGTACATATTCCCGCCATCCCAATATTTGCCGGATGAAGCCCTCGGCACTATTGAGCGGGGCTTTGCCAGTTCGATAAGCAATGACCGCCTCGTCAATCACTTCACGAGGGTCAATTAATTTCAGATTCAGGGCGGTCGACAATCTCGAGTGGTACAGGAAGGGTTCGTCACTCCACATGGCATCTTGATATTGCCCAAATTCAGGTAGGCGATGTGCCACAAAATCATCGAGTGCCTGACGGGCTTGCTTGGCAGTTACGGGCCAGTCAAAGTGCTCTAGTTTGCCAGGATGCTTTGGGAACTTGCGGCTTACTAGTTTCATAACTTCTCTGGTTGTAGCATCGAGGCTATACCGCTTCGTGTCAGGAATCTCACCTGGACCGCTTCTCCCGAATGAACCTCGATTGTCAGGATCATAATTCCACTTGCCGCCTACAGGATCGCGACCGTCCATGAGAATATCGTGCTTGCGACGCAACTCACGGTAATAGTACTCGAGTCTTAGCTGCTTACGTCCTTGAGCATGCTGAGCGAAGTCCTCCGTTGTGCTTAAAAAATGCCGATCTGTGCGCAATTCAAGTGCTACATTCAGTTTATCGGCTTCATTGATTAAACTTTCTCGAACTCGCCACTCGCCTGGCTCGACGAGTATCAACTGCTGCGGCTTAAGCTTCTTGATAGTTGCTTCTAATTCTGCTGCGAGCGATCCTCGCTTGCCACGATCATCGAGCTGGCGGTAATGAACTTCAATGTGTTTTTTGCGCAAAGCGTCGCGGAAGTGTCGCATGGCAGCAAGGAACATGACGATTCTTGCTTTATGTGTCCAAACATGAGTTGATTCCTCGGCGACCTCCGCCATCCAAACGGAGTCTTTCTCGCAGTCAAAGCCATCGAATGCCGCGGAGTCGATATTCAGTTGATCACCCAGGACGAGCACCAAGTTGCGGCATTGTTTTGTTGGTGGTTTTTTTGCCATTGGTTACCTTTCTTGCAGATCGCTCAACACGGCTTCTGCGGCTCTTCGGCCTGAAGCCATTGCGCCGTTGATTGAAGCCGTATCAAGATAATCACCGCAAACAAATACTCCCTCGCGTACCTGGCTAGGTTTTTCCAGCACCTGTAGTGCTGGTGGTTTTTGGTTAGGGAGCGCGTAGGGTATCGTATAACTACGTAAATGCTCCCAGCTATCCACAATTGCTCCAAACCACGCCCTGAGTTGCAGCCGTACTTTCACTTCGAGCATCTCCTGATCCGCGTATTCGCCGAGGCAGGTCAACGAGATCAGCGACTTGCCCGGTGGGGCATAATCGCATGCCACCATGCTTGGTACGCACAGGTTGTTGATGGGCCCCTCGCCGTCGCCGTTGAGTACCAAGGTGGGTTCCTTGATTGGTGCTTCGTCCGCTGTAAAGTAGAGATTGGTGACACTCTGCCCCGTCGGCCTGAGTTCGTTTCCTAAGAGCTTGCTGGCAACGGGCGCTTCGGTAGCTAGGATCACGGCTCGAGTAGTCAGTTTTTCCCCTGATAACAACACCACGGATTGTCGATCTATGGCTTCGACGGGGCTATGTACGTTTATAACGTCGGCTGGTAATTGACTGGCCAGCTGGCGAGCAATCTCTCCCATACCCCGAGCAGGCAGAGCGGCGTCGCCCAGGGAAAACATGCGGAAGACGAATTCACACATACGGCTTGATGTAGCCAAGTCCCGATCTAGAAAGATGCCACCAAGAAATGGTCGGAAGAACCTTTCAATGACTATGTCCGAGAAGCCACGACTTCGCAGTAAGTCGATCGTCGTGCGCTCTGGTCGCCCATAAATCTCATGAAGCTTCCCGTGTGTTGTATGCCTGCGAAAACTGGCAATCTTCAACTTGTCTCGCAGCGAAGCCACTGGCGAAATCGCTGGCGAAATCGCTGGCGAAATCGCTGAAGAAAAAAAGTGTCGCGGTCTTCGCCAAGGATCGGCGAGGCGCCGAAACTTTCCTTGAAAGCGGATCAGTGCGCCGGGTTCGAAGCTCTTCAGCTCCAATTCGTCGTAGCTAAGAATCTCCTGAGCCTCTGGGTAGGCAGTCAAGAAAACTTGAAATCCACGGTCAAGCAGAAATCCGTCCACATTGTCTGTTCTTGCGCGACCGCCCACCTGGTCGCTTGCTTCTAGCAGCTGGCAAGAGAGTCCGGCCGACGTCAGCTTGCGAGCACAGGTAAGTCCAGCAAGACCACCGCCAACGATAATCGCATCCAATACCGAATCCATTGACCGCGCTCGATTCGTAGAACAACGTGGGCTTGCCTAATACGGCGAAACTCTACCATAAAATGCTAGAAGCCGGCTCCCAATCGCGAACGATGGGAAGCCGACTTCAAACGACTCAAATATCTTATCCGTTTAGCGAGAGACTTGCATGCTGTTGTATGCAGAGTCTAAAGCGTGACGGAGTGTCCAGGCTTGAGTGTTGCTGCAGCCTGTACTCTCCGCTTGGGTCAACGCCGTTTGTAATGCTTGCGTTGTGGTCGGACACAGCCCGTGGCCTTCCATCTCCAGCAAATCTTTGACGGTGGTCATATAGACGCTGGCACATTCACTTGGATGTCCTGCGTTAAATAACGGGGCACCTTTGTGAATTGCAGTTTCAATCATACGATGCGGCTCAACGGCAGACTGCTTTGCGTCCGGCGGCAAGATGACTGAATCGATCACATGAATCACACCATTACTGGCGTCGACGTCAGTCGCTAGTAGCTTCGCAGCGTTAACCATGGCGACTTTGTCTTTCAGGGCGATGTTCACGGATTGGCCTTGGAGTGTCTTCGCAGAACCAGCGGCTAGAGCGTCGGACGAGTACACCCGCCCCGGCACAACGTGGTACTTCAGAATTGCTACAAGCTTCGCCTTGTTCTCTGGCTTGAGAAGTGACTCTACTGTGCCGGCAGGTAAGTTCGCGAAGGCTTCATCAGTCGGAGCAAAAACGGTCAGGGGACCTTTAGCGGAAAGAGCGTCAACGAGTCCGGCAGCTTGGGCAGCGGCTAGCAAGGTCTTGAAATTTCCAGCCTTGGTTGCAGTGGTGGGAATGTTATCAGACGCTGGTAGAATCACTTGGTCGATGACGTGAATAACACCGTTAGTGCAATCGATGTCTGTTTTCACGACGTTTGCTTTGTCAACGGAAACCTTACCATCAGTCACCTTGATATCGACCTGTTGACCATTAAGTGTTTTGGCTCCTGACAGGGTGACAACTTGCTTGGCAGGCACCTTGCCTTTAATGACGTGATAGGTGAGCACGTCAATCAACTTCTGCTTGTTCTCAGGCTTAAGTAAGGTATCGAGAGTACCTTTCGGCAACTTAGCGAAGGCCTCGTCAGTAGGGGCTAAAACGGTGAATGGCCCCTTCCCTTTAAGTGCTCCAACAAGATCGGCTGCTTGCAAAGCAGCTGCCAGTGTCTTGAAAGAACCGGCTCCAACGGCCGTATCGACGATGTCCTTGCTAGCGGCGTGGCTGTTCGAAGTCACCAGCGCGGCTGCCAACGCAAGGCAAACTAGACTTTGCTTGGACAAATAGCTCATTTTGATGTTCCTGTTTGGTTGTTCTTGAATTGCTGCGTAAATAACGAGGTTCGATGTTTGGCCAAACTGATCTGAACCACGGGTACTAAAGGGTCGCGAGATTGGTTGACAAGTCTATCCTTAGAGATTTCTGCCAAAAAAGATCTAGGGCTTACAGAACAAAGCGTTCCGGCCCAGCCTACTGAAGGGCCATCAACTGCTGCAGAGAGCCCTCGTCTGACAACTGGGTATGCAGCATGCCTCGCAGCCCAAGATCGATGGCTGTGGATCCTGACTGCTATTTGACAGAAACCAGCAGTCGATTCGAGTCCTTATCGCTTCCTTGGGGGTGGGCCTCCCCGAGTTCGTTGGACTCTAACTCACCGCGCAGAATATTGACACGCTGAGGTGCTTCCACTCCAACTTTGACGCAGTTATTCCGAATCTTCAAAATGGTCACTTTGATTTGATCCCCAATATGGATCGTTTGATCTGTCTTCCTACTCAGGACTAGCATGATACTTCCTTGCATTGGTCTATGAGGGAGCGTGGAACGATTGAGTCGAGACGAGATGGCTGAAATCGAGGCTCCCTATTGAACTGTAGTCCTGTCTCCAGACGTGCAAAGTGACTTTTTTTCACTATTTGGCTTTAGACCTCGCTCGCACTGCTAGCACGCATCCTTTCCAGCTCACTGTTTTTTGCAAGTCCGTGAGCGTCAAGGCAAGATACAAAGCAGTGCATGCGATGGCAGAGATGAAGAGCATGCTTTTGCAATGTTTATCGCAGCGCACTCTGCGCAACATCATTAGCCATTCAGCATAGATTGCCAAACGGTCACTCAAAGCAAGTGGGGGTTGAGTTATTGAACAAGGAATGTACGTCACGATGGGAACTGATTCCCATCGACTGGTCGGTAAATCAATTTTCACAAACCCATTTCTTAACCCCGAGTGGCGCGTTGGTTCCCTTGGATATTGCCTAAGCCGCCGTCGATCGAGAAGACCTCGCCAGTAACCCACGAGTTAGCTGGGTCTAGTAGCCAGGCTATTAATGAGGCGACTTCCTCGGGTTTTCCTAGTCTTCCAAGAGGATGCATGGCTGTCGAGCTGGCAGCAGCTCTTTCGTTTTCCCAAATCTTCTTCGTCAGTTCAGTTTTTACTAGGCCCGGTGCTACGACATTGAACCTCAAGCTGCGTCCAGCGTAGGAAGCAGCCGCTGACCGGGCGAGTCCAACAACGCCTGCTTTAGCCGCCGCAATTGCTTCATGGTTCGCTAGGCCAACCTTGGCTGCAGCGGACGACAGCAGAACGACTGAACCACCCATGCTGGTCATTGTCTTAGCCGCCGCTCGAACTGTTGCGAACGCGGAGGTTAAGTTCGTATTAATGGTCTCATGCCACTCTGACTCCCGGGTGAGATGGGCGGGCTTGAGAAGCAACGAGCCAACACAATTCACTGCGCCATCGATTCTCCCAAACTTTTGTGATGCTGCCTCGAAGCAAGCTTGAACCTCGTCACACTTGACTGCGTCAAGTTCTCGTTTAGAAGCTTTAAGTTCCCGTGCCAGGTCGTCGAGACGATCACTCTTTCGCGACGCCAACATTAACTCATGACCGGCAGCACTTAACTGACTAGCCACTTGAGCCCCAATGCCGCCTGATGCTCCGAGGACAATGAAAGCTCGAGCATTTTTTGATTGGGTACTCATTGGTCTCACCTTTTTTAGCAATCGCAGTAAAACATCAACGCTTTTCTTTCTCACCAAAGGCTTTGTAGGGACCAAGCAGCAATCGACAAGTTCCACAAGTTCGACAAAGTGATCAGCGTCGCATCCTCGGCACTTGTCAATATTGCCAATGCTCCTAAGGTCATTAAGTCGAGCTAACACTCCGTTAGCCGAAAAACAGCCCCTATGCGGAGAGATCTACTATGCCCAGCACAGACGATACGACTACATGGCCAGATTTGGCCATCGGCCTGTACGACCGACTGACCGGACGTGATGCCGAGATTGCCTACCGTTTCGATGAGTTTGAGCTTTCTGTTCCAAGCTCCACAGCAGCCGACGCGGTGCACGCACTTTGGAAAATGAATGGTGTTTTACGCATTACAACTCGCAATGGCAGCGAAACCAAAACCTAACTGGAAGTCGCCATGACGCCCGTTGATATTCATGCGGACCTGGACTGCGAGCTCGATTCTGCCCCATTTTCGATTCGCAGTTCAGGCCGCAAGATTGTTGTTGAAGTCCCCGACTTGGCAACCGGGATGAAGCTATTTCACGTCGGTTTACCACGCGGCTCTTGGCGAAGACGTTTAAGCTTCTTAAAACGAAGTCTTGATCAGCTAATCTTAGTCGTTGAGGTTAAAATTGCCGGTATAACGGTCATGAAGGTCGGCCACCAAACAGGCAGTCGATTATGGAATTGCTTCGGGATGCCAAGATTAACCTTCAAATGCGCCAACATGATCAGAGCTTGCTCTGCTAAAGGCTCTCTAGATTGAGATGGCCGACATATTTCCTCGACAATGGCTCAGCAGATTTGCGCGTGGTGCCACAATGATGCAGCCGACTCCTGACGAGGGTCGACTTCACTTACGTAGCGAAGACGCTGATGAACTAGCCCATTGAAACGAAACTGGAACTAGTATGACAGAATTCGCAAAATGGAGCTTCTTGCTCCAAATCGCCGCCACGTTTGCGATGGTCGGACTAATTTGGTTTGTCCAGATTGTTCACTATCCGCTCTTTTCCAGAGTAGGGCGAGATAACTTTCGACGCTACGAGATGGACCATCAACGACTCGTCGCTTGGGTCGTGGCACCTGTCATGCTCACGGAACTGATAACTGCTATTATACTTCTGTGGAGTCGCCCTCTTGGGATTAGTGACATTTCGGTTTGGCTTGGAATCTTACTCTTGGCAGCGATATGGCTAATAACGTATGGCGTACAAGTACCACAACATGCGACGCTCGTCTTAGCATACGACGCTGACGTGCAGAGACGGTTAGTCAAATGTAACTGGTTTAGAACGGCGGCATGGAGCGCTCGAGGTTTTCTGGTCCTCTGGATGGTTTGCCAAGTTTTCTCTCTGGTCACCCTCCATCCAGTAACATCCAAGCTTACAGCCACTGCACTACCATGAGCATGAGCATGAGCGATACTTCAAAAATGATACTGCTCACTGGTGCTACTGGTTACGTTGGCGGCCGCCTGCTGCCACTGCTAGAAGCACGTGGGGAAAGAGTTCGTTGTCTATCTCGAAAACCTGCGAATTTATCGGCAAGAGTTGACTCGCGGACGGAGGTTGTTCAGGGTGATGTGTTGGATATTGATTCCCTCAAAGTTTCGCTCAAGGGGATTAGTACAGCCTATTATCTTGTCCATTCCATGGGATCAAGTGGTTCGTTTGAAGATCAGGACCGCATTGCCGCAAGAAACTTTGCCACCGCCGCCCGCGAAGCGGGAGTCCAGCGCATCATTTACCTCGGCGGGCTCGGTGATGACGACGAGCAATTATCGGCCCATTTGCGTAGCCGGCACGAGGTGGGTGAATTACTGAAGGCTTCCGGAAGCGAGGTCATTGAATTCCGTGCTTCGATCGTCATTGGATCGGGGAGCCTCTCCTTTGAACTGGTGCGGGCACTTGTCCAGCGTCTTCCCGTGATGATCTGCCCAAAATGGGTCAGCGTTCATACTCAGCCAATTGCTGTGGAAGATTTGCTGCAATACCTAGTTGGAGCGTTGGATTGGCCGGGCAACGCCAGCCGTGTTTTCGAAATCGGCGGTCCCGACCGGGTCAGCTATGGCGAGATCATGCAAGAATGGGCAAGGCAACGCGGCCTACGACGGTGGCTCATTTCAGTCCCCGTTTTAACGCCCAGTTTGTCAAGTCTGTGGCTGGGTCTCGTGACACCTGTTTATGCACGCGTAGGTCGTAAGCTCGTGGATAGCCTGCGCAACCCAACGATTGTCAACGATTCGTCAGCGCTTAGCGAATTCGACATTCAGCCTCGCGGCCTGGTTGCAGCCATTCAGCGAGCCCTCCTCAAGGAAGATCAAGAGATAATTGAAACGCGGTGGTCTGATGCTCTCTCGTCCTCCCGTGGCGTGCGGAGTTGGGGCGGCGTGCGGTTTGGCAACAGAATTATCGACACTCGAACTGTCCATGCCGACGCGCGACCCGCTGAGGCCTTCGCTCCAATTCGCAGGATTGGCGGTAAACGAGGATGGTACTTCGCTGATTTCCTTTGGAATGTTCGCGGTTGGATCGATCTTGTGTGCGGCGGCGTCGGTCGTCGTCGTGGTCGCAGAGATCCCGAGCAATTGCGAGTGGGCGACGTTCTAGATTGGTGGCGAGTCGAGGAATACGTCCCAGATCAAAAGTTACGACTGATTGCAGAGATGAAAGTTCCAGGTAGGGCGTGGCTGGAGTATGAGGTTCAGCCAAAAGGAAATGGTTCTAGCATCCGTCAGACAGCTATCTTTGATCCTATTGGCCTCTGGGGATTGGCATATTGGTACAGCCTTTACCCACTCCATGTGATCATTTTTCGGGGAATGTTAAGTCGGATCGTTGACAGCGCGGAGCGTGACGCTCAGCATCTCGTCTCGCAGAAAACGGCGTGAGATTGTCCGGAAATTGCAGTTTTCTTCGTTGTCAGACGAACGAGCTAGCCTATCGTATCAGAGACTTTGACACTGTACCGAAAGGAACTAACCCGTGGCTGACTCAAAAGAACAAGTCTTAGAATTACTCGCTATCGCCTACAGTATGGAGATCGAAACGGTCATCAACTATCTCGCAAACAGCGTCAACCTGGACGGGGTCCGTGCTGAGGAAATCAAGAAATCTTTAGCCGTCGATGTAACAGAAGAGATTATGCATGCACAACAGTTGGGGCAGAGAATCAAGCAACTGGGTGGCTCGGTGCCAGGCTCAGCAAGTGTAAAGCTGGGCAACCAGATCCAGCCAACGGACAAGACGACTGATGTCGTAGGCGTGATCAAGGCAGTCATCGATGCCGAAGAGAAAGCATGTGCCCATTACAACAAAATCATCAGGGCAACCGATGGCGAAGACTACGTCACCCAGGATCTCTGCATTCGTTTGCTAGCCGATGAAGAAGAGCATCGGATTTTGTTCCGAGGGTTCCTAAAGGAGTACGAAGCCGCTTGAGGCGGTTTGGTTGTCGAGCGAATGCATGTTGGCCGCGAAGAACCTGGCGAGGGGCAAGAATCGGTGTGGGACTACCCTCGACCGCCAATGATAGAAGACTGTACCGCCCGAATTCGCGTCGTCGTTTGCGAATTTACCGTGGCTGACTCGACGAATTCAAAACGCGTACTTGAGACCAGTCACCCTCCGGTCTACTACATCCCGCCTCAAGATGTGAGCGTCACGTGCTTGAAGCTTTCGGATCACATGAGTTGGTGCGAATGGAAAGGAAGTGCTCGCTACTACGCACTCACCATCGGCGATCAGACAGTGTCCGACGTAGCTTGGTGTTATCCTGACCCTGCTCCGCGATTTGCGGAATTGCAGGACCACCTCGCCTTTTATCCCAGCAAAGCCGATGCCTGTTACGTCGACGACGAGCTGGTGCGTCCGCAGAAAGGTGATTTTTACGGTGGTTGGATTACCGAGCAGATTGTCGGTCCGTTCAAGGGCGGGCCCGCTACGATGAGGTGGTAAATGAATGTCGCAAACTAATGGAAAAGACATCGATGCCGATCGATGTGAGACAAGGCGACCGTCGAACAGTGGATTTCCGACGGTGGCCGTAATCGGAACAGGAATCTCCGGTCTCACATGTGCGCGCACGCTAGTCGATCAGGGCTTCAAGGTGACCGTGTTCGAGAAGAGTCGAGGCGTCGGAGGCCGGATGGCGACTCGGCGCGCGGAAGGCAGCCTTAGCTTCGATCACGGCGCACAGTACTTCACGGCGCGTGATTCATGTTTCAGGCGTTCTGTCGATTCCTGGTTGCATGATGGAATCGTCAAACCTTGGACAGCTCGCATCGTGGCTTTGGAAGAGGGCAGCATTAAGA
The DNA here is from genome assembly GCF_007741515.1 of Adhaeretor mobilis. Lineage (GTDB taxonomy): Bacteria > Planctomycetota > Planctomycetia > Pirellulales > Lacipirellulaceae > Adhaeretor > Adhaeretor mobilis. Next base: position 167,468 of record NZ_CP036263.1, on the reverse strand, counting down.
AAGATAAGCAAGGAGTCGATCGATTCGTTGCTGCCCCGGCGATGAACGCGGTTTGCAGACTTCTAGCAAGAGACCTCGACGTACAATTTCGTACTCGCGTGATGCCAGTCAAGCGCGTGCACAACCGGTGGAACTTGACCAATGACCGCGAAAAAGTATTAGGGGCTTTCGATTCGGTAATCGTTTCTGCGCCCGCCGCTCAGACGGCACAACTGCTCCGCGACGTCCCAGCGCTTGCTAACGAAGCGACACAAGCACAGATGAGTGGTTGCTGGGCACTCATGCTAGCTTTTCAGGAGCCATTGAATCTGCCCTTCGATGCCGCGTTTGTACAGGAGTCGCCAGTTTCTTGGATTGCCCGCAACAATAGCAAGCCAGGGCGCGGGTCAACGGGTGAAACATGGGTGGTGCATGCATCACCGTCCTGGTCGGAAGCCAACTTGGAAAACGCAGCCGCCGAGATCGAAAACTTGTTACTGGAAGAGTTTTGGCAAGCAGTAGCACTGCCAGAGCGATGCCCCAGCTACAGCGAGGTTCATCGCTGGCGATTCGCTCTGCCAATTGAACCTCTGCCAGGGCGTTGTTTGTTCAATGACCAGTTGCTAGTCGGCGCTTGCGGCGATTGGTGTGGGGGACCGCGAGTCGAGGGTGCTTTCCTGAGTGGGATGGCGGCTGCAGATCGCGTGATGCGATCTATCCAAGGTGACAACGCTGCAACGAAGGTTACTTCGCTCACGACTGAGCATCATCCTCCAACGCCTTGATCTGAGTCAAAATCGCTTCTGCTTCGGCAGCCTTCAGATCGCTCTCTTTGCGATGGACATGGCTCAGCCGGTACGACTCTTCGAGTAGCTTCGCGTGCTTTTTCTCAAGCTTTGTCTTGCGATCAGCGAATAGTCCAAACATCGGTTAAGTCTCCCAAGCGTTCCAAAGAAATCAGTACCGCATAGGTACTTTAGTTGTGCGTGATCATCCGGGTACCCCCGGCCTAGTAGCAGAAAGGAAATTATTTGGAACAATAGCGGGATGCAGCCCAGCGACGAGATCTAGCCTGTGTAGTTGACTGAGCCAAGCGCGCGTTCCTTATGGGCAACCCAGATGTAGAAAGTGAGAAAGTCGAAGTAGGCATCCGTTATTTTCGCCTGGAACCAAGGATCGAATATCCTCTGAGGTCCCACGCTGAAGATGCTACGGCTCAGCCAAGCGTAGGCGGTTACAACAAGTATTGCCACGAGGACGAGCATGAGTAGTAGAACTGAGAGCGTCCAAGTCAAACGGTCTACCTGGGGTTGCCGTGTCTCTAGCCTAGTAGTGAGGAGGTAGGGAATACAGGAAGCTTCACCGGATCTCACTCGCCTAGTTTTTCTATTGGTTTAGCCAGTTCGGTGCGATCGGATACCTGTCCCATGAAGCGAAGTGGCGCCACCAAGCTCTTCTTCAACGACGGACCGCCTCCCGTTGCTTGACCTAGAAGAAATGTCGCGTCATCTTGTTGGAGATTACTGCCCCTTAACTCTTTGATTCGCTCGACCAGCGAAGGGATGACTTCCTCAGAGTCGTGAACTCCCAACTCACGTACTAGCCGCAAGAGTCCGGCTAGCCCCAGCTGACGGCCATCTCTGTCTTCCGACTCCGTAACAGCATCACTGAAGCTGAGCACCATATCGCCTGTTTGAAGGCGCACATCGTGTTGGCCATAGGCTACTTCATCCACAACTCCCAACGGTGTGTCCGATAGGATCTTCGAACTGCTTGCTTGGTTCTTCAGCTCTGACCAATGAGATGTTCCACGGCGAAAGATTAAAGGCGGGGGGTGCCCAGCGTTGCAAAGTGAGTAGGTCATCGTGGTCGCAAAAAACGTACTAACTAAGGCGGTTGCGAATCCGCCTTGTTCACCAAGGTTGGTGAATTGTCGATTCATCGCTCCAACAAAGCGGGTTTGTTTGATGTAATTTACGTTCCGACGCATGAGGTCGCGTAACCCAATCGCCGTTTTCGAGACCAGCTCGCCATGTCCACTGACGTCTGCCAGTAACATTCGCGTGATTCGTCCCGACGCACAGGAGGAGAGGTAATAAACGTCGCCGCCTCCAACCGCCTGACCAAAGGGCTGACTGTAGACCCAAATCTTCAGCCCAGGTGTAAGAAACTCTTGCTTAATGGCCTGATTGCCACCCCAAACTTCCATACACTCCATACGTTTTGCGTCAGATTGGTACATTGAAATCCTGTTGTAATCGCTAACTGTACTTCAGGGTTGCGCATGTCATTCTTCAGGGTGATCGGTCGCGATGAGCACACAGAATGCGGCAGCTATTGTTGTTCCGAATACAGCCAACCCAAATACAAATATGCCGATGTTATCCATGTGATTTTCCGCTCAACAGGAGCGCTCCAAAGCTGAGGATGGAAGGTACCCAAATGCCGACGAACAGGCCCTCTTCTCGACTCCCTGTAAACCACAGGTAGACGGAGAAAAGGAAAGACGCTGCAGCAGCGACGACAAAACCAGTTTTTGCGAGATGAATCTTTTGCACTGTGTTGTCCTCTCAATAAAGTGGGTCCCTAGTTTTCAAATACAAGCCGAACCTATTTGCCTGACCAATTGCCAAAGGTAGCGGCTTTTCTGGTTGCTGATATGATAGTGCTTTGACAACCCCATCCTCTTTCCGCAAATTTTTCATGGTAGTTTGGCAAGTCCTCCAGATAGACCTTGCTGCTCACTCTGCTAGATAAGGGACCGCCTGCGTAGCTCAACGGACTTCCGCTGCTGCGAAGCGGCCTTTCAAGAACGACAAACGGGCATGTCGCAGATGTTGCTCACTAAACCAGGCTTTCCGTTGGCAGCCAGTCTTTGAGCCTGTGGTAAACGGTTCCGCAGGGTAACAGCAAACCGACGCAAGCAAGGCAGGCCAAGAGCTGTGAAATTGTTTACTCGGCCGATTCTTTTTGGATCGCACCGTGCAAAGTCTGAGCAAATCCTTCGAGATGCTGCATATTGTCGCAGTAAGCAGAGAACTTCATTTGCTGACGAAGCTCTTCGGTCAGCGCATATCCGCCGACGACGAACGCAACATCTAAGCCGAACTGGTCATAGAGCTCACGGTATCCCGCTAGAAACTCTGATTCGTCTGTAATGTGGGAACAACTGAGCCAAAACAGCTTAGGACGGTACTCGCGAATCGCAACAGAAATTGTGTTGAAGGGCAAATTGGCCCCCAACGAGATGGCATTCCATTTCACGTCGCGCAGAACCAACTCCGCCATCGACGTCCCCAGGCTGTATTGGTCGCCAGCAGCGGTACCTCCGATTGCCAGAGGCGCATCAGCAGGAGGCGAGGCGAGTAGCGATCGAAGTTCGTGCAGTACGTGTAAGGAGATCTCGCAGCCGCGACGCTCCTGGTACACCTCGGCGTCGCCGCAGGCCCAGCGGTCTCCGATCTCGCGAAAGACCGCTGCGAACACCTCATCACATATGACACTGATGCTGTGCTCGGCTAGATACAAATCGAAAGCAATCTGGCGGCAGCGCGGTTCGTCCCCGGCCAATAGGGCTGAGGTCAACCGCTCACGGGCACGGTCTACAACTCGCGTCGTTTGGCCACTGGTGGGTGGTAGTCCCAACGCCTCGGGATGAGTGAGTTCGTACTTGCCATTTCGTAGAAACTCAATCAGTCCCGACACAGTAATTCGCCGGTGCCCCCCAGCAGTGTACTGCGTGGAAATGACGCCCTTATCGCACCAGCGTTTCACCGAAGACTCGCTGACGTCGATGGCACGAGCAACCTGCTTTGGGGTGACTAGATCTCTCATCGATGTGCCTGATATGAACGTTAGGGATGATTTTTTAACTTAAAAAGGAATGGTTGCAATGCTCTACTATAGACAACATCCCTCCCAATAACAGCTGCAACCCGTAAGTCGTTCGCCTGTAACAGTTTGCATCAACCGCGAGGAATATCGAACGATTTGAACGTTTTCCATGTTGCCCAAGGAGGCTTCTGCCGCTACAACTGACATGAACGTTTTGGACGATTTTAATGCCGAAGGAGATTCATCATGTCCGCTCTTACTCTCAGCCCCTGGCAAAATTTATCCGGCAGCGCCACGGCTCCTCAGGCCACCCGACTAGAAGATTACGATAACCACCGGAACCGCGCGTTAGAGCTGGTGCAGATCGAGATCGATTTCATTCCTAATCAAGAATTCGAACTCGATGACGATGGTGGTGAGGACGTGGTGACATCAACCTTGCGGCAGGGGAACGACTCAAGTCAAGGGGACGTAGATCTACCAGCCCACTTGCGTCGTCTGTGTGATTGCGCGTTGCTCACTCCAGAACAGGAACGAATCCTGTTTCGCGAGATGAATTTTCTGAAGTTTCGAGCCAGTGTGCTCCGCTCTCGCATCGATCCTGATGATGTCGAAGCAACTACTATGGACGCGATCGAGTCGCAGTTGGCTCAAGCTCAGAGAATCCGTGACCACTTGATCAAGGCTAACATGCGGCTGGTTATCTCAATCGTAAAGAAGTTTGTCACCCCCCAGCAATCGTTTGACGATCTGCTCAGTGAGGGCGTGGTCACGTTGATGAAGGCTGTGGAGAAATTTGACTTTGATCGCGGTTTTCGATTCAGCACCTACGCTTATCGCTCGATCGTGCGGCATGTGTATCGCACGGTGACTCTCGCGGCTAAAGAAGAGGCCAGCTTTACGAGGGATGCTGAAGAGTGGGCGTTCGAGGATGCCGACACAAGCTCTTCCTCGTTGATGAGCGATCAGATTTGGAGCAATCTTCGTGAGTTGTTGGCGTCCCTGCTAGATCGGCTTGACCGACGTGAACGATTCATTATCCGTAGTCGTTATGCTCTGGGAGCCCATCGAAAGGCACGCACCTTTCAGTCCTTAGCGGACAAGTTGGGTGTCTCAAAAGAACGCGTCAGGCAACTTGAAAGCCGAGCCGTCGGAAAGCTACAGGCGTTTGCTGTCGAATCAAAGGAGGATGATCTCTTCACGGCGGCTATGCTTTAGGCCAGCCTACTCTGGCAACAGCTCTGCACCATTTGTTGGGAAGGTGAACTCAGATTAGACACTCCGTCAAGATAATCGCAGAAAGGAATTACAAGAGAATTCCATCTCTCTGCCTGCATTCGTCAAGGTCGTCAGTACTCTTATCGATCAGATCAATCCGCTCCAACTGAACCTAGATACATTATCATTATGTTGAGAAAGAGAATGATTTATTTTTGCGTTGCCATGGCTGTCGCCACTCTTGGGTATTTCGGCTGGAAGCTGACCTCGCGAAACTCATACGAATCCGCGGCTTACACGGTCCTAGAACTAGAGAGTCCATTCGAACTACGTGAGTACCCAGACTTGATGATGGCAACTACAGAAATGCAGTCCGAGCCACAGGGCAAAGACGGCAGCTTCATGAAATTATTTCGTTACATCAGCGGCTCGAACGACCGTCAACAAAAAGTACCCATGACGACTCCCGTATTTATGGAACCCAAAAGACCCAAGGACAAAGGTCAAATGGGTTTTGTGATCCCAAAAAAAATATCGGAGAAACATGTTCCTGAACCGACCAATGATAACGTTCAGATTCGCCGCCGCGTCGGCGGTCGGTTTGCGGTCATCCGTTTTGCAGGACGCTCGGAAAGCCAGTCAGTCGTAAAGGCTGAAGAAAGGTTACGGGGCTGGATGCGCGATAAGGAGATCTCGGGAATAGGCGAAGCTGAGTTGGCCAGCTATGACCCTCCCTGGACGCCCGGCCCCTTGCGTCGCAATGAAGTCCTAATTCGATTGAAATAGTTAATCAGCTTGTCGTGATTCGTGGGATATATCGTCCTCAATCGACTAGGGGACCGCTCTTTGCAGGAGTTCGTTGAGGTGGTCCTGAATTTACGGACAGGTAATTCTCTTAATTTGGCGGCTGGTTGAGGTTCTCGACTTGCCAACGCTGTCCGTTGCCAATCCAGGAGCGTCTCAGGATGGGAATGCGACGTCGCCGACGCAAACAGCAAGCCTACTTGTTCCTCGCGCACAACCAACTGCCCAGGTCGTCTCGCCATGCCTTCTATGCCAAGCTCAAAAAGCTGCTGGCCGAGGCCCAGTTCGATAAGGTCGTCGAACGCGTCTGCCAGGAACACTACGACGAAAGCGGCAACGGACGGCCAAGAACAAGAAGCTGCAACGGATCCGCTCGGCGGACCTGGCTGTGAGGCATCTAAAGCTGCGAAAGCGACTACTGATGTCAGCGGTGGCGCGAAACTTAGGCTTGGTGATGCGCAAGTTGTTGGGATTCGGCACGGCGAGGAGTTTGCAAGCCACCGGAGGTCTTGCTGCGCTTGTGCAAATTGCCTGGCTTGTCATGGAGCGGCCTTATGTGATCTGGAGAGCTCTCATACGCGTAAGTAGCGGAGGCAGGAAATTTCGCGGTTGTCACGCTCCGATCGTAACAATGGGCAAGCGGTTTGGGTAATTCGATAGGCTGCTAGCTAGCAATTTCGCGACGAGCGCCGATATCTGATCATGCTCTCATGGTCATTTCGCCGAAAATCTTATATCGGCCGTTAGAAACTGCTTAATCAGTCAAATTTATTGGCAACTGTACCGGGTTATTACCAATCGTGCGACAAAGCTTCTCGAGCCATCGGATCAAAGCCCTATTAACTGTCCACCGGGCTGGTCTTACCCGCAAGCTGTTTTGCGATTCTTCTTTACCCGCTGACCTTGTCGAGGCATTGTGGGACGACCCAGATAGACGACTGGTCGCCAGCGCGACCACGCTCCAAGAGAAAGAACGGTGCGCCGTATTGCGCGTCGACCATCCGCAGCAAGGTTATCTTCTCAAGCGGCACGTCTGGGGCGGGGCTTATCGTTCGGCTCGCATGTTATTGCGGAAACCATCTGCAACTGCATGTGCGTCAATAGCTGCTCTGCTGAGCGAGAATGGAATTCCGACGCCGAAAATTCGGGGCTGTGTAGTGGATGGAATCGGTCCGTTAAGCCATCGGTCGTATCTGTTGACCGACTTTATCCATGGAACTACGCTCTTTCACGCGATCCGTTCTGGACTGATAACAGATGAGAACTTACCGGACGTTGCCCGCCAGGTGGCCACGATATGGCAGAAGTTGATTGAGCTGAATATTAGCCACAACGATCTGAAGCCGGAAAACTTTATGGTCGACCGAGCACAGCGTGTATGGCTTATTGACTTCGAAAAAACTAAGCGGCACAGCAACCGAAGTGAACTATCCAGGAGACATCTGGAAGACGCTGAAAGATTTCTGCACGTGAGATGTTGGCGAGAGAATGTTGATGCGGCTGAGGTCTTTCGACAGGAACTCCTGCAAACCTCGCTCCAGCCTTGGGCTCACCAAAATGGGGCACTGCACCATCACCTGCTAAGAGTCGAGTACTCCGAGGCAGAGCTCTCCAATAAGATTTCAGTCATTGTACCCCTCTCCAAACAGGAAACTGTTCCGGAATGCTTAAGTTCGACAATCGAATCGGTCCGCGACGTGGCCGATGAAATCTTGCTCGTCGCCCCGAATACCATCCATAGGCAGATACAAGTCTGGCACACTATTGCAAATCCAGGTAAAGGATCTGTTAGCCAAGTTAACCTAGACAATCTGCCGCCGGACACGGAAACCAACAAGCCACGGAACCCCTGGATCCTCGTTGTCCGCCCTGGGGAAAAGGCCACGCCAGACTTAGTGCGTCAGCTTCCGGAGTGGGTCCTCACCCGAGACTCCGACGCTTTCTCTGTTCCCATCATTGCGCCTCCGATGAACCACACTCTGTTCGGTCGCCAATCATCGTTCGTATCACATCGAGTGTTTCGCCAGGGCAGCTGCAAGTTTGAACTGGTCCAAGGTGAACCCACAGTAGTTGCTTTGGAAGATCGAACGATGACCAAACGCGTTGGGATCGTGGCAAATACTGTGCGTCAATTCACTTCGGCTGCTCGCCTAAGCAGGCATTTTCCTGACGCTGCGTAGCGAACTGACAAAGTCGTCTTCTGCGATCGACTTTGTCCACTGACCCGCCTCTCGTTGCGATTCAGCAACAGAACTCTTCAGCGTGTTTACTTTCTTCAACACGCATACGCTTCAGCAATAAGCACGTGGCAATGCTGCGCTGAAGCTGCAAAAGTGGCGTTTAATCGGCAAAGTAACAGCTGATCAGGCCGTCGCGTGCTTTGCCAATCTGCCCATTTCTAGGGTTTGGCAGAGGAATTGCTACTAAGTCGTTGCGATCGATTTCTCCATCTGCCTAGTTTGGAGATTCACTCCTCGACGACCGCTCTCCCCTCGCACGACTAGTTCTCCTCAGAGCTCCCCGCCTGGTTTCTTGTTTTACTTCCAGATTGGGTCGAGTGTTGACACCTTTTTCAGCGTGGCAACGATCGGCGCTAGGGCAAAGGTTCTTATGTTCCGAAAAAGAACGACTCACAAGTCGCGAGCTGGTTATGGATCGCGGAAATTAGGTTTTGAGTTTCTCGAATCGAGAGAGATGCTTTCGATTACGCCACTCACCGATCTCCCAATTGATTCGTCAACCGATACAGGCGAAAAACCGCAGTCTAAAGTGTGGACGTATGCCGACCAATGGTGGAGTGTCGTGCCAGAAAGCGATGGCACTTGGATATCGCGACTCGACGGAGATAGCTGGACACAAACAACCCAACTCACTTCCAACAGTAGCATCAATGCCGATGTCAAGGCCGACGACAGCCTCGCGCATGTTCTCTTGTTCGATGGCACCGACACTCAGTTGGCTTCAATAGAGTACGATGCAAGTCTCAATAACTACATGCTGTGGGATCAACGGCCTAACCTGGTCGACATGGGCCTGCCCAGTGGGATTGAAACCGCGACGATCGACGTCGATTCTCTGGGGCGAATGTGGATTGCCTTCGATCAGTCCAGTAGCGTCGAGGTCCGCTATAGCGATGGGTTGTACACAGACTGGAGTGATTCGATCGTCCTGGCGTCCAACATTGATGGCGACGACATCTCCGTAATTACTGCCATGCCAGACAATACTGTCGGTGTGCTGTGGTCGAACCAATCGACGGAACGGTTCGGATTCCGTTACCACGTAGATGGTGCGAACCCTACGCAATGGTCGACCGACGAAGTGCCTGCCTCGCAGTCGGCAAGTAATACTGGTGGCGGTATGGCAGACGATCATCTGAACGTGGCGGTCGCCTCAGACGGCACGCTCTATGCGGCTGTAAAAACAAGCTACGATGGCGGAGGCCAAGCGAAAATTGCACTGCTCGTGCGTCGCCCTGATGGCCAATGGGACAACATGTACGACGTTGCCAGCAGTGGCACACGGCCGATTGTGATCCTCAACGAGGATGCAGGTCGACTGATTGTGGCCTACACAGAATCCGATTCTGGCGGCGACATTCTCTACAAAGAAACTGCCACCAACAACATTTCATTTGGTAGCAGCGAAACGCTTATTTCAGGATCGCTGAACAACGCAACAAGTACGAAACAGAACTTTAGTGATGAAGTGGTCGTCCTGGCGTCACGTGGAAGCACCGCTGAGGGAGTACTATTCAGCTTTGGCTCGATCAACATTAACGCACCGCCGCAGGTGTCGGCTGGTAGTAGCCAGACAATCACACTAGGCGGGTCAGCGACACTCGTTGGCTCGGCCAGTGACGATGGACTACCCAACTCGGGTACGCTCACCACCAGCTGGACGGTCGTCTCAGGTCCTGGAAGTGTGAACTTCGGCAGCAGTAGCTCAACCACCACGACAGCCCAATTCTCTGCTGCGGGTAGCTATGTATTGCAACTTACCGCCAATGATGGGCAGCTCATGGGATCCGATCAGGTGACGGTTTCAGTGAGTTCCGTTTCGACAAGTTCTGCGGGACCCGTGGGGGAATGGTCACTGGATAGTACTTCCGGCGGCACGGTCGTTGACACGTCAGGGCATGGGCACGTGGGCACCGTGAATGGCTCTCCGCAAGCGATCAACGGTCCATCCGGCAGCGCCCTGCAACTTGATGGTAGCTCCGACTATATCGAGATTGAAGACACACCTTTGCTCGACATCACCGATCAGATCACGATCTCCACCTGGATTCGTCCCGACGAGAAAGGAACACAGTATCTCGTGAAGAAGGCAGAGCACGGCAATACGGATGGATTCGAGCTTTCACTCAGTTCCAAGGGTAAGGTATTTGTACGATTCAATCAGGATAGCGACAAGAACGATCATCGTTTAAACAGCAGCACCTCCTATTCCACCAACGGAAGCGAGTGGATGCACGTGGTTGCAACCTACGACGGATCTTCCATTAGGCTCTACATCAACGGCCAGCTCGACAATAGCGTGAACGATCAGTTCACCATTACGACGAACAATCTGCCTTTGGCTTTGGGTGCTGAGCATGGTGGCTATCGAGCCTTCTCGGGGGGCATGGACGACGTACGTATCTATAATCACGCAATCGATGACGCTGAAGTGCAATCGCTCTACTCCAACCAACCAGCGGCGCCCACGAACCAGGCCCCTCAGGTAAACGCTGGTAGCAACCAGACAATCACTCTAGGCGAGTCAGCGACACTTGTTGGCTCGGCCAGTGACGATGGCCTGCCCAACTCGGGTACGCTCACCACCAGCTGGACGGTGGTCTCAGGTCCAGGAAGTGTGAACTTCGGCAGTAGTAGCTCAACCACCACGACAGCGCAATTCTCCACGGCGGGTAGCTATGTATTGCAACTTACTGCCAATGATGGGCAGCTCATAGGCTCCGATCAGGTGACGGTCACGGTCAATCCAGCGGCGCCCACGAATCAGGCCCCTCAGGTAAACGCTGGTAGTAACCAGACAATCACTCTAGGCGAGTCAGCGACACTTGTTGGCTCCGCCAGTGACGATGGACTGCCCAACTCGGGTACGCTCACCACCAGCTGGACGGTGGTCTCAGGTCCAGGAAGTGTGAACTTTGGCAGCAGTAGCTCAACCACCGCGACAGCGCAATTCTCCACGGCGGGTAGCTATGTATTGCAACTTACTGCCAATGATGGGCAGCTCATAGGCTCCGATCAGGTGACGGTCACGGTCAATCCAGCGGCGCCCACGAATCAGGCCCCTCAGGTAAACGCTGGTAGTAACCAGACGATCACTCTAGGCGGGTCAGCGACACTCGTTGGCTCGGCCAGTGACGATGGACTACCCAACTCGGGTACGCTCACCACCAGCTGGACGGTCGTCTCAGGTCCTGGAAGTGTGAACTTCGGCAGCAGTAGCTCAACCACCACGACAGCCCAATTCTCTGCTGCGGGTAGCTATGTATTGCAACTTACCGCCAATGATGGGCAGCTCATAGGCTCCGATCAGGTGACGGTCACGGTCAATCCAGCGGCGCCCACGAATCAGGCCCCTCAGGTAAACGCTGGTAGTAACCAGACAATCACTCTAGGCGAGTCAGCGACACTTGTTGGCTCCGCCAGTGACGATGGACTGCCCAACTCGGGTACGCTCACCACCAGCTGGACGGTGGTCTCAGGTCCAGGAAGTGTGAACTTTGGCAGCAGTAGCTCAACCACCGCGACAGCGCAATTCTCCACGGCGGGTAGCTATGTATTGCAACTTACTGCCAATGATGGGCAGCTCATAGGCTCCGATCAGGTGACGGTCACGGTCAATCCAGCGGCGCCCACGAATCAGGCCCCTCAGGTAAACGCTGGTAGTAACCAGACGATCACTCTAGGCGGGTCAGCGACACTCGTTGGCTCGGCCAGTGACGATGGACTACCCAACTCGGGTACGCTCACCACCAGCTGGACGGTCGTCTCAGGTCCTGGAAGTGTGAACTTCGGCAGCAGTAGCTCAACCACCACGACAGCCCAATTCTCTGCTGCGGGTAGCTATGTATTGCAACTTACCGCCAATGATGGGCAGCTCATGGGATCCGATCAGGTGACGGTTTCAGTGAGTTCCGTTTCGACAAGTCCTGCGGGGCTCGTGGGGGAATGGTCACTGGATAGTACTTCCGGCGGCACGGTCGTTGACACGTCAGGGCATGGGCACGTGGGCACCGTGAATGGCTCTCCGCAAGCGATCAACGGTCCATCCGGCAGCGCCCTGCAACTTGATGGTAGCTCCGACTATATCGAGATTGAAGACACACCTTTGCTCGACATCACCGATCAGATCACGATCTCCACCTGGATTCGTCCCGACGAGAAAGGAACACAGTATCTCGTGAAGAAGGCAGAGCACGGCAATACGGATGGATTCGAGCTTTCACTCAGTTCCAAGGGTAAGGTATTTGTACGATTCAATCAGGATAGCGACAAGAACGATCATCGTTTGGACAGCAGCACCTCCTATTCCACCAACGGAAGCGAGTGGATGCACGTGGTTGCAACCTACGACGGATCTTCCATTAGGCTCTACATCAACGGCCAGCTCGACAATAGCGTGAACGATCAGTTCACCATTACGACGAACAATCTGCCTTTGGCTTTGGGTGCTGAGCATGGTGGCTATCGAGCCTTCTCGGGGGGCATGGACGACGTACGTATCTATAATCACGCAATCGATGACGCTGAAGTGCAATCGCTCTACTCCAACCAACCAGCGGCGCCCACGAACCAGGCCCCTCAGGTAAACGCTGGTAGCAACTGGACGATCACTCTAGGCGAGTCAGTGACACTTGTTGGCTCGGCCAGTGACGATGGACTACCCAACTCGGGCACGCTCACCACCAGCTGGACGGTCGTCTCAGGTCCTGGGAGTGTGAACTTCGGCAGTAGTAGCTCAACCACCACGACAGCGCAATTCTCTGCTGCGGGTAGCTATGTATTGCAACTTACCGCCAATGATGGGCAGCTCATGGGATCCGATCAGGTGACGGTCACGGTCAATCCAGCGGCGCCCACGAATCAGGCCCCTCAGGTAAACGCTGGTAGTAACCAGACAATCACTCTAGGCGAGTCAGCGACACTTGTTGGCTCCGCCAGTGACGATGGACTGCCCAACTCGGGTACGCTCACCACCAGCTGGACGGTGGTCTCAGGTCCAGGAAGTGTGAACTTCGGCAGTAGTAGCTCAACCACCACGACAGCGCAATTCTCCACGGCGGGTAGCTATGTATTGCAACTTACTGCCAATGATGGGCAGCTCATAGGCTCCGATCAGGTGACGGTCACGGTCAATCCAGCGGCGCCCACGAATCAGGCCCCTCAGGTAAACGCTGGTAGTAACCAGACAATCACTCTAGGCGAGTCAGCGACACTTGTTGGCTCCGCCAGTGACGATGGACTGCCCAACTCGGGTACGCTCACCACCAGCTGGACGGTGGTCTCAGGTCCAGGAAGTGTGAACTTTGGCAGCAGTAGCTCAACCACCGCGACAGCGCAATTCTCCACGGCGGGTAGCTATGTATTGCAACTTACTGCCAATGATGGGCAGCTCATAGGCTCCGATCAGGTGACGGTCACGGTCAATCCAGCGGCGCCCACGAATCAGGCCCCTCAGGTAAACGCTGGTAGTAACCAGACGATCACTCTAGGCGGGTCAGCGACACTCGTTGGCTCGGCCAGTGACGATGGACTACCCAACTCGGGTACGCTCACCACCAGCTGGACGGTCGTCTCAGGTCCTGGAAGTGTGAACTTCGGCAGCAGTAGCTCAACCACCACGACAGCCCAATTCTCTGCTGCGGGTAGCTATGTATTGCAACTTACCGCCAATGATGGGCAGCTCATGGGATCCGATCAGGTGACGGTTTCAGTGAGTTCCGTTTCGACAAGTCCTGCGGGGCTCGTGGGGGAATGGTCACTGGATAGTACTTCCGGCGGCACGGTCGTTGACACGTCAGGGCATGGGCACGTGGGCACCGTGAATGGCTCTCCGCAAGCGATCAACGGTCCATCCGGCAGCGCCCTGCAACTTGATGGTAGCTCCGACTATATCGAGATTGAAGACACACCTTTGCTCGACATCACCGATCAGATCACGATCTCCACCTGGATTCGTCCCGACGAGAAAGGAACACAGTATCTCGTGAAGAAGGCAGAGCACGGCAATACGGATGGATTCGAGCTTTCACTCAGTTCCAAGGGTAAGGTATTTGTACGATTCAATCAGGATAGCGACAAGAACGATCATCGTTTGGACAGCAGCACCTCCTATTCCACCAACGGAAGCGAGTGGATGCACGTGGTTGCAACCTACGACGGATCTTCCATTAGGCTCTACATCAACGGCCAGCTCGACAATAGCGTGAACGATCAGTTCACCATTACGACGAACAATCTGCCTTTGGCTTTGGGTGCTGAGCATGGTGGCTATCGAGCCTTCTCGGGGGGCATGGACGACGTACGTATCTATAATCACGCAATCGATGACGCTGAAGTGCAATCGCTCTACTCCAACGTGTAGCACTGCTTACTAGCAATTGGATGATTGCTAGTCACCGAATTTCGTCTGCTAAATCAGAATTGCCACTTTGTCAGCAGGCCCAGTGGTTCCGGCAAGTCGAGATTGTTCAACAAACCGGCCGAGAGTTGCGAACTCCATCAGCGACTAACCCATATTGTTTGCGGCAAGGTGGCGCAGCAAATCAAAGTATTCGCAGATGCCATTGTTAGGCAGCTTTGCGAGTCGGTTGCTTCTCTTCTTGCGTGGGGAAACTCACGACCATGTTACTGGAGTCGCTCGCTACCGCAGGCTCGGCATCCGTGTCAACTGGTGTGATTGGCTGGCCGGGGAACTGTAGAATCATGCCGCTAGATGTGTCCTCTTGGCCTGCGATGCCATAGTTTGTCCAAGTCATCCGCATTCGAGACACCTTCTGGCGATGTTGTTTGTTCCAAGCCAAGATAGCTTTGTGGACGTAGCCGCGCTTATGATCCAAATGAACACACACTGCGCGATGGCGAATCTGAACGGGTTGAATTCCCTTGTTCATTAATCGCAACCCCATCTCACGATCTTCTCCCCCATAACCCATGCGCTCGTCGAATCCGTTGACTTCCAAGATATCTTCTTTCCAACCCGAGGCATTGTGTCCGTTCCAAGTGGCGCGAGTGGTGGTGAGGAAGTCGCACAACCGGGCTTGCCATTTCGACTTCACGAGCATTACGCATTTCTTGTTCCACGACATGCCGCTACCACGCAACCAGGCATAGTCGGTCGCCTTTTGCTCTTGGATATCGTCGACGCTGATCTTGTGACTGACGTCCATCGGCAATCGCACTAGACCTCCTGAGAGAAATCGTCTTGGAGTTGCATAGCGAACGTGGGCTTCCAGAAAGTCATTCCGAGGAATACAGTCGCCATCGGAGAATACGAGGTAGTCGCTCGTGGCGGCTTGAATCGCCTTGTTCAGAATCCTGCACTTGCGAAAACCATCGTCCTCGTGCCACACGTGCTTAATGATGAGTCCCGTTTCATTCCGTAATTTTTTGATCGTCTCAGCCGTTTCGGCAGTCGATCCGTCATCGGCAATGACAAGCTCAAAACTTTCATGTGTCTGGACAGCGTAACCCCAGATGACCTTTTCGAGCCATTTGGGTTCGTTGTATGTAGCCAAGATGGCAGAAACTTTCACGGTATTCCCTCCCTGGTATTTCTCAACTCTTAGTGGGTCGATTTAGTGCTCATGCGCACCGCAGTCACCTCCGCTCAGACTCGTCAAGCCGCCCCTCGCGTCTCTGTCCTATCCACTAAATTCGGTGAAGTGCCCTCTTTCTATTCAGGGTACTGCCTCAGCAGTCTGTTGCGTCGGTGGGCGTCAGTCGAGACTCCCTGATCGTTCGAAAAACTTTCTGGGGGCTAAGAACGTATCGCGGCCGCCAACCTCGATGATCGTAGAATCGTCTTGCAAAAAGTCTTGAGGTAGCATGGGGGTCGGAATCTCCGAATCTCAATTACTATTTCAATACGCTAGGCGGCTCGTCGTACTTCTTCACGAATTGTAATCGTTTGCGACGAATCCGAGAGATGATCCAGCACTTCTTCCATCAGCTCTGGAACGAGTGTTTCAATCAAGTGCAATGCATCGGCGGCATGGTCACTGGAGTGCAATGCGTTAAAGCGCTCGCCTACGGTCAACTCCTTGCAAAGAACGTCACGAATGTGCTCCTTGACGAAGAGCCGGGCATTGGTCCGAGTCTTGAATTTTTTCTTTTGCTTCGCAGTGAGTGGCAACGGTTTGTCGTCGTAGGCAATGATGACAGCAGCCGGAGGTCCACCTGAAATATCGAAATGCCCTTCGAGTTTCCAGTTGCCGCCCCGAGTTTGGGACGCGCCAATCTCTATCCTCTTCGCGCTAAGCTTCTTGGTGGCCAAAATCTCGAATCCGCCATCCTCCACCATGTCTGTAATTTGTTTGAGCAGCTCCCGTTCGACAGCTTCGCGGCGTACCACAAATACGGCCAGTCCTTGGTCGTGCACGTGGTCTTCGAGTCGACTGGCCAAAGTTTGAAGCCAAGGGTTTCGCGAGCAAGCGATTGCCAAGCGAGCCAACATTTCATCGGATGGGCCCCAACCAGACTGCTGCAGATAATTATGCAAGCCTTCGAGCGAGATCTCGACATCGATGCCCAACCTCTCTGCCATCGACTGCAGGATCGTGGCGTAGTCGTGATCGGACTTGCTTTTGCGCGGCTGGGTTGCACCGCTCACGGGCAGATCCGACTTCAATCCCTTATGGTACACCGCGTGATAGGCCAAGCTATGGAAGTAATCGTGCTCGCTAGGAACCATGCAGAGGTCGTTGTGCCGGACGGCATTTTCCAAAATCCGTTTTGCAACCGAGTTCGGATAGTAGGGCGTACCACAGTAGTCGGAACGTGGCAGGCCGCGTTCACTATAAAGATCGCAGGGTTGGATTCCAGGCTCAGAATGAAGGATGTCCAACACGCTCTCTAGCGATTCATCGGCCACCAGTAAATCGACGTCCTCGTTGGGTTTAATCTGCGGCAACTCATCAAACCAACGCAGCACGACGTACTTGGCCTCGCGCTCTTTGAATCGCTCAAACAGGCCCGTGATCCCTAGTCGGTGGGGAATGAAGTGCAGCGATTTTTGCCCCGGAAGTTTTGGCCGCAGGACCCGGGTGACAAACATTCGGCAAGTCGATCCTTCAGGAGTTTGCAGCGAAACGATTTCCGGTTTCGAGTAACGCCTTGTAAGCATCTGCAGCAGGCAGCCGAGCATGCCCAACAGCGCCAGCGGTGAAGACCTTGCTCGCCAGGCAACACAATCTGCGTGACGCACAGATCGGTACTTCCACAGGTGCAAAACCGAGCTTCCCGATAGGATTAAGACTTGGGCATTATTTCGGCGTACCACCTTGCGTTGCTGGGTATGAACCAAGTCTTCTGCAAGTTCCGGATGCTTAGATTGCAGCGTGGCCACCTGCGCAGCGTTTTTACTCACTCCCAGATAATTCGAGTAGCCTTCATGCCGCAGACTAAGCGCGACATCGGCGCATTGAACACCGATCTCGATAAACACAGAATTCTCTTGCCAAGGTGTTTCAGACTGCATGCCAGCTTTCTCCTATTTGATTTGACTCATTGCGTTGGTAAGAAAGTTGATTTACGCCGATCGCATTTGGACGGGCACAACCATTTCTGCACATACCAACGCAGAGTTGATGTCTTCCAATGAAACATTTAGTGTTCGTTTGGGCTTGCCAGACTTCACCAGTACTTGCTGATGGTGGAAGCTAAGGATGCGACTCTTCCTGGGATAACAGGTCGCGTTGTACCGATCGTCGGGAACTATTTCTATGACGCGTGTTCCAGAACGGGCGAAAATTAAGTTTGCTAGTCCAGCACCGTGTGTAGCGAGAATCACGTCCGACTGGTGAATGAGGGTTGCCTGCTGCTGGAGAGAATAGTCTTCCATGGCATGTGTCTCGAACCCCCGTGCAGCGAGCATTTCGATCAATTGGGACTCGTTTGCAATGGTACGATTGCCCGTCGAACGGCGAGTAATGTAGATACGCTTTCCGAAACCGATCTGTGGCTGCACACCTAGCTTCTCTGTCGCAAACCGGCCGAAATCTCGCAAGCAGGTTGGTGAGGGCAACGACGGCACCAACAATTCATCGGCTTCAATAAGCATGCGGCAATGCGGCTGGATCAATTGGTCGCGATCGATTCCAAGAAACTCGAACGCTTTCTTTTGAGACTCACTAAGAGACTCAACCAAATAGTAATCCGGCATCACGCCTAGCTTCTTAAGCGACATCAGTCGAGGCAGGATATCGATCAGCCAATGAAAATAGTTATGGCTAGTCCTAGTGTTGAGCAGTGCCACTCGACCATCAATTCGGTGCTTGGGGGGAAGCCAGGGCCGAAAGGTGACATCGCCTTCGAGTCGTCGGCGCCAATGTCGTGGTCGCAACGAACTCATCGACGAACCTTGGTTGCGTACCTGGCCATCAAGATTGAACCCTGTCTCCCGCACAGCTTTCCCGGCAGGACCCATAGCACAGCAATGCCGGCCGAACGACATCCCATCGCGAATCCGTGCAACGAATGCCGCTGGACACATTTTGCTTGGCAGAGCTTTCTCAGTTATCACCCCCGCTTGAAAGCATGCGTAACTATATTCGGGCAGCAATTCCTCAGAACCAAAGGTCTCAACTGCTACTTGCTCCGGATGCTGGGCAGCTAGATCTGCGACTGAGACCTGCTCGCTGGGCGACTTCGTGCGACGCCAAGTAGCTTGCTTAACACCGATAGGCAACAGATATTTGCCCAGGCGGAACCAACGACGTGGTACTGGCGGCTGGTCGTCGGATTTCATCCAAGCTGCCCCTTTGACCATTGAATGACACGTTCACGATACTGACAACAAAAACAGTTTCTGCCGCACAATTACGTTAGCAGCAGGCGACCCTGCGACCGATACAACTGGTATCGGCTGCCTAGGCCAAAAAATTTAACGTCATCGTCCACACGGGTCGCAGAATTCAGAATGGTTCTCGGCATCCAGTGCTCGCGTCAATCTTCATGAGTGAGTGTGAATGTCTAATCTTGAGCCAATGACGTGTGAGCATCAGCAACTTCAGGTGAAAAAGCGCCGTTCGATTCGACGCGCGATGCGCTGGGACACCCAACTGCCGAAAGATCTAGAGCTGAAACTGTGGCAAGACCCACACGGTCTTCTAGATCAAGGCGAAACACTGCATATTAAGTTGAGTTGCTCGGTCGTCAAATTGCAGCACGAAGGCGATACCTATGTCTTCAAATGTCAAGATCTCAATGATCTTGGCGCCCGTGCCAAGAATGCCCTTTCTAAGACAACGGGGTGCCGCTCGATGCAGAACAGCACGTATCTTTACAGACTGGGCATACCGACTCCTCGCCCTCGTGCCTGCATCGAAACAACAGTCGGGCCTTTCAAGAAGCGATCCTATTTCCTCACCGATTATGTGGAATCAACTACGTTGTACCGACTGATGCGGCATGGGAGTCCCGATACCGCGAGACTGCAATCGATTGCTGAGCAAATTGCGGATATTCTTGAGCGACTCGATGAGTTGAAAGTGGCTCACAAGGATCTGAAGGCTGAGAACTTGTTGGTCGATCCGCTTGGCAAGGTTTGGCTGATCGATTTGGAAAGCATCACGCGTTATCGCCAGCACTGCAAGCCTTTTCGACAGCGGCAGGGCAGAGACGTCAGTGATCTACTGCATCCACGGAACTGGCGATCCAATCCCGCAGCCGCTGAGATTGTGCGACAAGCTATTTTGAAAAAGTCTTTCGCGGCCAAACTGATTGAGCAGTCTGACGAAGCGCGGCAGTATCTGGGGGAAGCTCGGCCAGAAGAGAACAACAGTGAACAACTCTTCACCGTGCTGATTCCTAGCTACAACAATGCGCCGACTATTGCTAGCTGTGTAGATTCGGTATGCGACATTGCCGACGAAATTTTGGTTGTCGACATGGGCTCGACCGATGGTACGCACGACATTGTCCGCAACAAGGGAATAGGCTGCATCCTCGGCAGTGCAACTGCTGATCGTTGCGAAGTGCTCGAAGTTGCTCGGCAACAAGCCCAGCATCCTTGGATTTTACAGATAATGGCCAATGAGCGCCTCAATCCTGAATTGGGCCGACAGGTACAGGATACGCTGTTCTTCAATCCCACGAAGGACGGTTACAGAATCGGCACAACGCCATGTGTGCAGGGTACGCATCTGCGTTACGGTGGTTTTCAACGGTCCGATTCCGTACGTCTCTATCGACGCGACCTTGGAAATTACGAGCTTGTCGAACACATGCCCGAACTGCAGCCTCCTGACCATCGAATCGGTGTCCTTCGCTCTCGCCTAGCCGTAAGAACACCGGAGAGTGTAGTGGATGATATCAAAGAACGCGTCACAGCATCGACCGAGCGTGCCGAACGAGATTTTCACCGAGGGCAGCGATCTACATGGCCCAAATTGCTTTGGCGGTCGTCACGTAAATTTATTGAAGCCTATCTGCTGCGCCACGGCTGGCGTGACGGATGGGCAGGTCTACACGCTTGTCTGATGGCAATGCTAGAGACCTACACACATGAAATGACACTCGTCTATTTGGAGCGGTCGCCGGAGATAGAAATCACAGCACGCGAAGCACCGCGGCGAGCAGCCTGACTAGGTTGGACCTCTCAACTTACGCGCTACGCTCTACTCCAGCGGTCCGCCACTTACTCTGCTGAGTAAACTGCCTGGCGAGGCTCAGCACCCGATTCCAATCGGCCGTGGCTCACTTCCCACAGCTTGGCCTGTTTCATAAATGAGTAGAACGCCGAGTACATACACACCTGAAAGCCCGGTATGCCGTCGAGAAATCCACCTCGAAACAAATAGAGTTGCAGGAATCGCAGGGGTGCGGACAGGAAAATGGCCACGGCACTCGGCTGTCGCCCCTCGGCGACGTAATTTGTCACGCTCCAATTGGCGTAGCGATTCAGCTTCTCGCAGTAGTCATCAGTCGACCAAGTGGTGTAGTGCAGCATGGTCTCTTTGAGCCGAGCCACTCTCTCCGGTGCGATCTCCATTTTGGCATGCACCCAACGCTCCTGGTAACGCACATCATCGCGTCTGAAGAGTCGGATCACGCCGTCCCGGTTCCACCCGCAATGCTTGATGCGGTGACCTATGAAGTGATTTTGTCTGCCAATCCAATAGCCATCGATGTTCTTATCAGGATTGGCTAGCGTCTGCCGAATCTCCGCAGCTAGGTGCTTGGTAATGCGTTCGTCGGCGTCCAGAATCAATACCCACGGATGACTCGCCTGTGGGATTGCCCAATTCTTGAAGTCAGCTGAGTTTACATACTCGCGCTCGATCACGCGGCAACCGCCTCGTTCGCTAACCATCTCCAGTGTGCCGTCGGTCGACCCCGAATCGGCCACCAAGATCTCATCGGCAATGGATTGAGCAGATTCAATACATGGCAGTATGTTAAGACTTTCATCCTTGCAAGGAATGAGTACTGTCAGTTGGTTCGACATCGATAGAACAACCGTAGTTCTGTAAATTGCTTTGCAATATACGAGTTAATTTCCATGTTCAGGTAAACTTTTCCTGAATGCCATTCTTCGTCAGTGTCGGCGAGCACAGCTGAGGCAGGTCTCACTAGGGACGCCTCGTTGGGGAACAGCGTGGCAACGCGCGATCCCCGAGCGACTCCGAACATCGGCAGGCAAGTGAACCCCCGCCAACGGAAACCTGGTGCTCGAAGAAACTCAAGTCAAGCGCGCCTGGTAGGACTCGAACCTACAACCCCTGGTTTCGAAGACCAGTGCTCTATCCAATTGAGCTACAAGCGCGGGGTGTTTCTGTATTCCAACTGCCTAGTATCGTAGCACATTCCTGCGGTGCGGCTAAGCCGCAAGTGGCCGGTTTGGATGCAAAAATTAGCCGGCGAAGTACTGCATGATCCCTAGTAGCACCATGAAGATGCCCATGAAGCCGAGGACCCAGAGGGCGAATCGCACCGCGTGGTGCAGGATCGGCTGGAGCAATTCGTGACGCGTGGCAGACCACACGAGGCTTACGCTCACGACCAGTGGCACGGCATGCCAGAGATTCATGACGGCCAAGGGGAATGTCACAGCCGATAGTAGTATTGAGGATAGCATCGTGTTCACGGAACGCCCCAGAGGGCATTCTCTACAGTTCTAGGCAGGAAACTACTAACTTTTCTCGTCGTCGCTTTCTGGTTCTTCCTTTGCCGGGGCAATGACTAGCGGGCCGGCGTAGGCGTCGCAGATAACTAGCAAGTTCAACAGGCCGGCGATCACGGTGTAGACCGTGCCCACCTCGAAATTAGGATGGTTGCGCGCCGCCCATAGGGCTTGCTCAGTTGGCTGGATCGTTTCGTTGTTGGAATCGTCCGTGTAGCGGAACGGTCGCTGGCGGGGCGGGGCCATGAAGCCCCCTTGCTCGTCGCTGGAGGCTTGGCTTTCGCCTGTGGGATCGCGGACGGTTTGCAAATAGGCCGGCATGGCTGCTAGTCCGACGCCTACTTGGCAAACGTATTGCCAACGCTGATAGAACGGGCCGGGGATGGGCAGCGGACTGGGCGAGGCGGCGTACACAACTTTGCCTTGGCCTAAGATCATGCCGTACGCGAATGTGCCCAGCACACACACAAAAAATAGGATGCCCTTGCCGGTGCGTCCTTGATAGATGTGGCCCAAGCCGGGCACTAGCCACGCGAGCAGGGCCGCGGTGCCGGGGCTTTTGAGATCGATTTCCACGGCCGCTTCGGTGGCGGGCTCGTTGTAACCGGCGGGCAAAATGACTTTGGCCATAAACGTGGGCTTACAGATAACAGGGAGCTTAAAGGCGGGAAGTATTCGTGAGAGCTATTGTAGGGGTGTAACCGCTGAAAACCCAGGGCAGCGTGAGGGTATTCGACAGGCTACAAAGGATATTGGGGGGAGGCGGATAATTTCCCAAATCCTCGCGCGAGCCAACTCTAGTCACTAAGGGCTCGCTGGCTAGCCTGTCCACTGTCTACTGCCCACTGCCTACCTATCTCAGAACACTGGCTGGAGGCTTTTCAGTCTAGCTTCCGTCTCGGCCATCAGTGCGTCCTCGGCGGCTTCGTCCTCTGCGACGTAGGTGACGCTAAACCGCAGGAACGAGCCGGCATCGTCCCAGGGCACCGTGCAGATGGATTGCTCTTTGATGAGAAACTGGCTTGCCTCTTCCGCATTGGCAAACTGCACGCCGGGACCCTCCAGGCCCTTGGGCGAGGGGGTGTAGAGAAAGTACGTGCCGCCTTGCGGAAGGTTCGCAGCGTCAAAAGCGATCTGGTAGAATCTAACCTGTAGGGATTGAGTATTCTGCCTGCCATGAAGCCCTTTTAGACCGAAAATTTTATGCGTCATTCCGATCTGTACTCGTCACCTTTGCAGAGTGTTCTTACCCTATGCGCACTATTCCTCTTATGTGGAATGCGCCAAGCTGAAGCGCTGCCTCCTCTGGGGCTAACTCTAGTTGATTCGACAGCACCTGAGTTTGGCTACGCCAAGCTTTCCGTCATTGACGACACGGCATATATCAGTACACGGAATGGCCTCTGGCATGTTAATCGTTCTGGAGAGAGCATGCTGACACCTATCATCCATAGTGAGCTAGGCGCAGCCACGAGTATCACTCCCGTGATTAAAGCTTTTGACAATCAGTTGTATCTCGCGGGTAACTTTGTTGATCCTGTGACATCCGCACCGACTGGTGCACTATTTCAAATCAATAGCCCGAGTCCAGAAATCGTGAGCTGGCCCGATGCAGGCTACCTCGTTGGCATTGATGAGAATCTACGTGCGGTGGGGAATGTCTATGTCGATTCGGAAAATGGCGGAGCCTATGTGTTTCGCTACTCGCCTGACGGATCAGTGGTACGCTTAGCAGAACCAGAGCCAACACCCACAGGGATGCGCAGCTGCTGTCAGTATGCTAGTGAAGTGTCTACAGGCGGGTTTGTTGGCGGTGAAGTTCACGAGCCGGGTTCGATTGGCCTGGTCTCAGCTATCTGGAATCCAGAAGGATCCTTTAGCTATGGCAGCATTGGTACGGGAGTTGGTTCCATTGCGGAACGGTCCGACGGTAGGGGCCTAAACTACGCCGATGCGTATTCGGCTTTTTTCGTGCTAGGAGAGGCTGCGCATGAGTTTTTTAGAGACTCAGATGGGAATCCCCTCAACATCTATGAAGGCGCATTAGTGTCTCACGGTGACTTCGTAATTGC
This sequence comes from Adhaeretor mobilis, assembly GCF_007741515.1. Classification (GTDB taxonomy): domain Bacteria; phylum Planctomycetota; class Planctomycetia; order Pirellulales; family Lacipirellulaceae; genus Adhaeretor; species Adhaeretor mobilis. The sequence goes on along the minus strand of NZ_CP036263.1, from coordinate 143,202 downwards.
TCACGAAAGCACTTATCCTGCTCGAGTGACCGATGAACGCTATGGCTACTTCCCTGGAATAGTTCCGCAGGATCCCTACGCTGCCGTGAATCTTGAGAAGTTGTTCCCTGAACTTGCCACACTCGATTACCTCGGCATTTCGGATCTCTACTCGATTGAGAATCGAGTCTATATGACACTGCATGGGCCGAGCGGAATCCATCTTTTTGGCGGCATCGACCCTTCCACGGTCCCAGAGCCTGCTGCCGCTGTGTTGATACTGGCAGGGCTTTTCATGGGCAGTTGTTCATGCCGCACTAGGTCGTGAATTCTATCCGTCGCGTCGAAGCTAAATGCATTGCAACGTTTTAACTGAGGCACCTAGGCTAAAACACCGGCTGCAGGCTCTTCAGCCGGGCTTCCGTCTCAGCCATGAGAGCGTCTTCCGCGGCCTCGTCTTCAGCCACGTAGGTCACGCTAAATCTTAGGAACGAGCCGGCATCGTCCCAAGGCACGGTGCAGATCGATTGCTCTTTGATGAGAAACTGGCTCGCCTCTTCCGCATTAGCGAACTTCACGCCGGGGCCTTCCAAAGCTTTCGGGGTAGGTGTGTAAAGAAAGTAAGTGCCGCCGGGCATTTCGCATTGGAACCCGCAACGCGTGAGTGTGGCAACGAGCTTCTCCATGCGGCGGCGATATTTGGCGCGAATGCGCTGCGGGATGCTATCGTCATCGAGCGCGGCAATGCACGCCTTTTGGATGGCCAGGAATTGTCCGGAGTCGCTGTTGTCTTTCACGTAGCCAAACGCGCTGACGATGCGTTCATGCCCGCACACCCACCCCATGCGCCAGCCGATCATATCGTAGCCTTTGCTCATGGAGTGAACTTCGACGCCCACATCCTTCGCACCGGGCACCGCGAGGAAGCTATTGGGCTCTTGGTCGAAAGAGAGCAGGGCATGGGCTGCGTCTTGCACGATCACGATGTTGTGTTCTTTGGCGAACTGAATTGCCTTCTCGTAGAACTCGCGCGTGGCGGTCTTGCCTGTCGGGCTGTTGGGGAAACAGAGCACGAGTAACTTCGCTTGCTCGCATACGTCGGCGGGGATGCCATCGAGGTCGGGGAGGAAGTCGTTCTCGGCGAGCAGCGGCAATTTGTAAACGCTACCACCATAAAAGTTGGTATGCGTGCCAACCACGGGGTAGCCGGGCACGGTCATCAGTGTGATGTCGCCCGGGTTGATGAACACGCCGGGCAGCATGGCGTAGACCGGCTTCGAGCCAATTGCCGGGCAGATTTCCGTCGCCGGGTCGAGCTCCACACCGTAAGTGCGCTGCATCATTCGCGCGACGGCTTCCTTGAACGCAGGGGTGCCGTTGTCCGCATAGCCACGATTCTCTGGCTTGTTGATCTCCTCGGCCATGACGCGGCGTACGTTTTCATCGGCCATGTCGTCGTTTTCGCCAATGCCGAAGTCAAGGAGTTGGCGATCAGGGAAATCGGCCAGCGCCTTGCGTTTGGCGCGCTTGATCTTTTCGAACTTGTAGACGGAATCGTCTTTGCCGTAGTTGGCACCGCCAATGCGGTCGGCGAATAGCTGTTGGAAGTAGGGGTCTGGCATGGTAGAGGGGAAGTGGGATAGTGGAAAGCGGAAGTCTCGTTAGCCGCCATCGTCCCGATGGCGCTAAGGAATCCCCCAAGCTACCGAACTAGCCAGAAAATGGCTACCGTGCAGGGTCCGCGATGCGGACCACTAGACGCCACTCGTTCCCACGCTCCTGCGTGGGAACGCAATTTCTAGCCGCTCTTGCGGCGATAGCAGCGCCGCAGAGAAGAGCACTACCCGAATGACCGCAGGAGCGGTCAAGACTTCCGTTCTCACGCGGGAGCGTGGGAACGAGGTTTCAGGATGAACAAGGTTTCAAGATATAGTGGGGTGAGAAATCCACTTGCTTGCGCTGCGTGCTTGTATTTTTAGTTCTTCCATTCTATTTCTGGCAACGGCAGGCGGATGATCATGTCGTCACTTTCCTCGTGAGTACCATCGAGCTTTTCCCACTGCTCGGCAGCAAACTCTCCGGCTTGCTCTGCGTTGGCCCACTCGCCGTTGATAAGCCGCCAGGGTTCTTCGTCCATCACGTTCTCCAGATGCGTGCCACCATCGTCTGTTTCGTTGCGGCCTACGCTGTAGAGCAGATAACCTTCGTCACGGCGCTCGTACTTTAGTGGCTTGCCAGCGAAAAGGTCTGGCGGGATGACTTCAAGAATGTCAGGCGTCAAATCAGCAAGGCGCTCAGGATACTCGCCCTGTTCCAAACGGTGGATCGCTAGTGCTGTAGCTACACGCGCCAAGTCGAGCTGCATTTGGCCACGGTCTTCGGCATTCATAGCTGCGTTCGTAGCGGGCAGCATAAAGCTGAGAACTATTTCGCCAACGAGGCGAGAACGCGCACTGCGGCTTAGAACCGCCCCTAGGATTTTTGCTGGCCTACTCTGGAGTGTGTCTAGCAGCTCGATATCGATTCTCTCGATAGCTGCGGATCGCGCAGTGCGATTTTCTAAGCGAGCCGCCTCGGCAAGTCGGTCGTACCAGCGATTGCCCACTTCAAGTAGCAGATTCGTATCCAACTTTGCTTTGGAGGTGATCCTGTCAATGTCTTCCATGCCGTCCACGCCTACAGTACCACCGAGTCGATTAGTTGCCGTACGTAGAGCGATGTCGATGAACATGAGCCGCTCACCATAGTTGAGCGCATCGGCCATGCCCACACGGGATGGGAGCGCAGAAAGGTCGGCCAAGATTTTTCGGGCAAGATCGGCTTCCTGTTTCGGATGATTGAGCAAGGCTGCGTGGGCAGGAAGAGCCGTGCCATGAATGGCGAGAGCGACTACTTGCTCCACCAGATAAGTTCCCCCAGCCACATGCTGACCGAAGTGAAATAAGGCGTGAGTATCACGCCAGGCATCATCAAGCTGACCCTCGCCAATCCGCAGCTGTGCCCGGGTGGCGAGAGCGCGTGCTGCTGAGCGACTCGTCTGCGCGTAGGAGAGCAGAAGCTGAATCATCTCTGCTTCAGGCTCTTTCAGCGCCGTCATCGAGGGGCAGAAGAATTCTGGTCGCTCGGCGGCTTCGACCAGCCAATCCAGCGGCTGCTGATTGTCATCCACCCATTGGGCTAGCACAGGGCTGTCGCTGCGCGCCCAGGGGTAGGCTCTTGTGAGGTTGAGAAACTCTCCAACGGCCAAATCCGTTTGGAACTCTTGCTCCGCTGATTCGCTATCTTCATTGTTGGCAGTATCGTTTCCCTCAAGCTCGCCACCTCCGTACTCACCACCTCCGTATGCATCGCCAAAGCCGTAGCTTTCTATTTTTCTCCAATGCTTGCTGCTTTTGTTTTTGGAGAGCTCCGCGCCGAGAGATTCTTTGATAGCCGCATCCTCATCAGGCATCCGGAGGCATGCTTCTAGATTAACATCTTCCAGCCCAATGGCGTTGCACAGCAGCGCGAATTCGGCCAGCGGCATGCCTTCCAACGGCCCCATCGCCCGGCAGAACGGCAGTGCCCCGTTGTTTTCTGGGGTGACTCCTTCCCACTGCTTGTTGGTGATCGCCAGGATATAATTTGGAAGGCCATCGTCAGCGAGTGGCTCGGTGATGAACGTGGTGCTCTTACCGAGTTGCACTTTGGTATGCGGGCCGAAGAGTTGGTAGAGGAAGAAGCCAAACAAGAGCAACAGAATGACGGCGACGTAAGCGAGTTTGCGTTTCATGCAGTCATTGTAGCAGTAGCTCTTGAAAGTAGCTCGGGCATCCTGCCTGAGTATCGTGGAGTTGAGAACGAGAACCCCGCACATTGGGCGACGCGGGTAGGAAATTTCACGTTTGAACCAACTCAGCCTGGAAGGCCGAGCTACTTTTCCGCAGGCCGGAGCTACTCTTCCTCACCGCTACCGTCAGATGATTCTTCGGTTGCGCCTGATGCTTCACCTTCGATGATCTCGCCGATCTCCTCGTCGTTGGCTTCTTCCTTCGGCACGCGAACAATGGCGGCGAGGGAATCGTCATCGCCGAGGGTCATCAGGTTGACGCCTTGGGTGTTGCGGCCGATGACGTTGAAGTCGCTGACTTTCACGCGCTGGATTTTTCCGCGAGCGGTCATCATCAGTAGCTCATCAGTTTCATCGACGCGGCAGATGCCGACGACCGAGCCGTTGCGGTCGGTGGTTTTGATGTCGCGTAGCCCCTTGCCACCGCGGTTTTGGGTGCGGTAGCTGTTGCCGCTAGAGATTTCGTCGCTAGTGTCTTTGCGCTCATCTTCGCCCTCGGCGTTAGGGCCGAAGTAGGTGCGTTTGCCGAAGCCTTTTTCGGTGGCGGTTAGCAACGTCGCTTCGGGGTCGGCCACCACCATGCCGGCGAGGGTATCCCCCTTGCTGAGGTTGATGCCTTTGACGCCGCTGGAGTTCCGGCCCATCGAACGGGCGTCGCTTGCGCGAAAACGGATCGCCATGCCGTCGGCAGTGGAGAGGATCACTTCGTCGCCGGGGCCGGTAACGACTACGTCCATGAGTTCATCGCCTTCTTTGAGCTTGATGGCAATGATGCCGGTTTTCTTGGGTCGGCTGTAAGCCTTGAGGTCGGTTTTCTTCACTAAACCGTTGCGTGTAGCCATCAGCAGGTGATGGTCCGGTTGCTCAAAATCGCGAATTGCGCGGCAGTCAGCAATTTTTTCGTTCTCAGCAAGGTTCAAGAGATTGACGATCGCGCGTCCTTTGCTGTCGCGTGAAAGTTGCGGCAGGTTGTAGACCTTTTGCCAATACACTTTGCCAAGGTTCGTGAAGAACAAGAGGTAGTGGTGTGTGCTGGTAACGAACAGGTGCTCGACCGGATCGTCCTCTTCGACCTTCGCGCCCTTGATCCCTTTGCCGCCACGCTTCTGAGCTGAGTAGACGCTGGCCGGGGTGCGCTTGATGTAGCCCTGGTGGCTGATCGAGACGACCATCGTCTCTTCCTCGATCAGATCCTCCATGTTCACGTCGCCAATCTCTTCGTGGCTGATCTCTGTGCGGCGCTCGTCGGCATGCTTGTCGATCAGCATTTGGCAATCTTCGCGAATCATCGTGAAAATGCGCTGCGGGTCGCCAAGGATGTCGATGTAGTCGGCGATCTCGATGAGTAGCTTGGCGTGCTCGTCGCTTAGCTTTTCTTGCTCAAGATTGACCAGTTGGCCAAGCGTCATGCGTAGGATCGCGTCGGCTTGCACGGGGGTGAGTGAGTACTCCTCGGCAACGCCCCGCTCGTCTTGGAACTGCTCGTACCCCTGGTCGCCAAGGGCTCGTTTTAACAGCGCGCCGGGCGTTTTGATTTGCATCAACGCCTGCTTCGCTTCGGGCTGCGTTTTCGACGCACGGATAACGCGAATCACTTCGTCGATATTGGCGTGGGCGAGCAGTAGGCCTTGCACGGTGTGCTTGCGTTTGCGTGCGCGAGCGAGCAAGAACTGTGTACGACGTCGGATGACCGTCACGCGATGGCGGAGGAACTCTTCGAGCATCTCCTTGAGCGTGAGCATGCGCGGCTTACCATCAACCAGCGCGATCAAGATGAGTGAGAACGTGTCTTGCAGTGGCGAGAACTTGTAAAGCTGGTTGAGCACGACGTCTGGGTCGGCATCACGTTTCAATTCGATCACGATGCGCACGGGCTCTTTGAGATCGCTCTCGTCGCGCACGTCCGAGATACCGACGATGCGCCCCTCGTTCGCCAGCGCGGCGACTTTCAGCATGACCGAGTCGCGCGAGGTTTGATAAGGAATCTCGTGAACGATGATTCGCGTTTTCTTACCCTTCTCTTCAGTGCTCGTACGAGCGCGTACCGTGACGGTGCTACGACCGGTTTGGTAGCCCTTGAGGATGCCGCTACGACCGCAGATGGTGCCGCCAGTCGGGAAATCGGGTCCGGGGATGATGTCCATCAATTCGATGACATTGATTTCCGGATTGTCCATCACGGCGATCACACCGCGGCAAACCTCGCCCAAGTTATGAGGCGGAATGCTGGTGGCCATGCCTACGGCGATACCGCCCGAACCGTTCACCAGCAGGTTGGGGAACTTGGACGGCAAGACGGTCGGCTCCATGTGCCGTTCGTCGTAGGTAGGCACGAAGTCGACTGTATCGAGCTTCAAGTCGTCGAGCATCATCCAAGCGATCGACGAGAGACGCGCTTCGGTATATCGCATGGCCGCGGGGGGCAGGCCGGCGATTGAGCCGAAGTTGCCCTGCTTGTCGACCAAGGTGTGCCGCAAGTTCCATTCTTGGGCCATCCGCACCAGCGTAGGGTAGATAACGCTTTCACCGTGCGGGTGATAGTTACCACTGGTGTCACCGGAAATCTTCGCGCATTTCACGCGCCCGGCACCCGGCGACAGGTTCAGGTCGTTCATGGCGACCAAAATGCGCCGCTGCGAAGGCTTCAACCCGTCGCGCACATCGGGCAGCGCGCGGCTGACGATGACGCTCATCGCGTAGGTGAGGTAGCTATCCTTGAGCTCGTCCTCGATCGGCAAATCGATCAGCCGCGCAGCGATGGCCGTGGCGGGATCGAAGTTGGGAACGATGGGGTTCCCCTGGGCATCGTTGCCGGGAGTGCCATCGGGATTGAGGTTGGCCGTGTGATCGGTAGGACTCACGGGTGTGCTGGCCTCTTCCTGAGAGCCTTCTTCGGAGCCTGCTGGGCCCTCGTTGATATCGTCATCCGCCACGTGTGATGTCCTTCGTACGTTAAAAAACGTAGATCAATAGTGCTAATTTCGCTATTTGGCGCGGTCGCCAGCACGGGCCAAGGCCCGCGGCGAAATGGGTTTGTGAGCCCTTTAATATACCAGTGGAAGGGGCTCCCTCACAACAGGCTAGGCGGCGTGATTGAGGCTTGAAAACAAGAGGTTTTTTGATGGGTGATTCGGTGATTAGAGCGAGCCCCTATTCGAGCCAGAATCTCCACTACAATGGGCAAGTAAAAGTACGGCGCCCGTGCGATGACCGACCCTGCGTTCTGTAAATCGACTGCACTGTGGAGTGCGTTATTGGGTTGTAGAGTCTGCCATTGCCTCGCTATGCGGCTCTTCAAAAGGGCGCGCTCCTCCGGATTGGATCAACGTTGACGGGGTCGGCTAAGCCGCAAGCGGCAGTTGCGAACCTTCCCTAGGGTAGCGTTGTCCACCTCCGCATGGGTTCTTCTACCACTACCGATTGCGAGACCGACACAGCTTGCACGACTCTTGCTAGGTCGCTTGCGCCAGAAGAGGTGCGCGTAAACGATTGGGTGGGCGTGCTCTACGAAGTGTGCGAGCTGCCGCTAATCATGTGGGAGTGTGGCGTTGAGGCCACCGAGCGAGAAGAGATTGTGCGCTTGGCGATCACTCCCTACGGCGATTGCGAGCCACTCCACGTGCGTGCTGTGTGCCTGCCGTTCGTGTTAGTGAAGCCCAAGAAGGGGAAGGTGCGACAAATCGACGTGCGCCGCCAGCGGCTCGCGAGGCTCGACCCGGCGTTTGCTAAAGTCTGGGCGCAAAAAAGCCGCAAGAAGAAGCGGAAGAAGTAGAGAATATAGCCGTCGTTGTCTCGGCATCGGGACAATGGCGGCTAACTCTTGAGCTCTCCGCTCCGCAGGCCCAGGTTCCCATAACGATGATACACGTGCGAGATCGATTGCTCGCGGAAGTACCACAGCAGTTCTATTCGGCCGTGCTCGCTTACCGGAGTGTCGGCAACGTAAAGTAGCGCATCGGCCGCGGCCTTCCGGACTGCAGCGGGCACCCGCGTCGGGTCGGCATAGCGTAGCCGACCGACTTCTCGCTGTGCCGTCCTTTGCGCCAATTCCTTATCGGACTCTACGAGGAATTCCACCTGCGGTGACCAAGCACTAACGATTTCTTTCAGGCGAGACACAGCACTCATCGCCTCGCCTGTCAAATCTGACGGCACGCTGACGGTCGTCTCACAACCGGCTGCGCGAGCGCCGGCGACACGGGCGTAGACTTGCCAGGGGGTGTCTTCGCTGTGGACGCGGATGCGGAGTTGTTCAACAGGAAGATAGCGGCGGATGTTGTCTTCGCCGAGGAGCTGGAAGTGGTCGTGTGTGCTGAGGAATTCCTCCTCGGCCCACTGTTCGTAGCTAGCGAGAGTTGCGGTGAGAGTGGGATCGTTGATTGCCGTGCAGAGTTGTTGGTAGGCTTCCCACTGGGGCTGAGTTGGTTCGGTAGTTATTGATTCTGTGTCGGGGCTCCGGTGAGCTGTTAGCTCGCGGCTATTTTCCGCTGGTGAGTTCTTCGTCCCCTCTCCACCTTCCGCCTTGGTTGCAAAATTCATCAGCGTTGCGACGTAGTTGGGGCCACCAGCTTTTACGCCGGGGCCGACGGCGCTTTTGCCCATGCCACCAAACGGTTGGCGGAGCACAATCGCGCCGGTCGTAGAGCGATTGACGTAGAGATTCCCCGCCAGTAAGCCACGCTTCCAGATCTCGTGTTCACGATGATCGAGACTCTCTAGTCCTGAAGTCAGCCCATAACCCGTCGCGTTGACCAGCTCGATCGCATGTTCGAGATCCTTCACGCACATCACACCCAACACAGGGCCGAACAGTTCGGTGTTGTGGGTATAGCTTCCGGGAGTGACGCCCCACTTCACGCCGGGTGCGACAAGGTTGGGGTTGTCGTCCACGTGCAGGCGCGGCATGACGGCCCAGGTTTCGTCGTCTTCGAGGTCTTTCAAGCCCTGTTCCAAATCTCCGCTGGGGGGGCGAATCAACGGGCCGATTTTTGTGGAGAGGTTCCAGGCCGAGCCGACCCGCAGGCTCTCGACCGCGTCGCAAAGCATGTCTCTAAATTTCTGATCGTTGTAGACTTCCTCCTCCAAAAGCAACAACGACGTGGCGGAACATTTTTGCCCGCCGTGGCTGAAGGCGGAGTGCAGCACGTTCTTGATCGCTAAATCGCGATCGGCCAAGGCGGTGACAATCGTGGCATTCTTGCCGCCGGTTTCGGCTAGCAAGTTCATCGCCGGTTTGGCGGCGAGCATTTTTTCAGCGGTTGAAGTGCCGCCGGTGAGGATCACGGCATCGATCGTCTCGTGCGTGACCAGTTGGTGCCCGACGGTGCCGCCACGCCCCGTGAGGAACTGCAATGCTTCTTTAGGCACACCTGCCTCCCAGAAGCACTCGCAAACACGATAGGCAATCATGGCGGTGTCGGAAGCGGGTTTGATGATCGTGGTGTTACCGGCCGCCAGCGCCGCGGCGACGCCTCCGCAAGGAATCGCCAGCGGGAAGTTCCAGGGCGATACCACGGCAACCACGCCTTTGCCGCTGGGTGTAAGGCCCTCCAGCTTGTGAAAATCCATGGCCGATTGACCATAGTAACGGCAGAAGTCGATCGCTTCGGAGACTTCCGGGTCGCTCTCAGCGAGGGTTTTGCCCCCCTCGGCAAGCATCGCACCCATCAGATCGCCACGGCGGCGGGCGATTTCCTCGGCGACGCGCTCGAGGATTTCCCGTCGCTGGGCAACCGGCAGTTGTCGCCAGCCAGTAGGATCGTCTACGGCGCAGGCCACCGCGTCTGTGATATCTTCGTTGGTACCCTCACGGTAGCGGGCGACCACCTTATCGGGACGCGAAGGGTCGACCGTGTCGTTGACTTTGCGATCGTCGAAGATCTCCTTGCCCGCGACCACCAGCGGCACGTCTGCAGCGCGGTGATGCTCTGGCCCATCGCTGTGTCTCGATAGCCAGCGCTCGGCGATTCCCTGGGCCCACTCACCATTCTGCGGCAACGACCAATCGGTGTCGGGGACATTGTTGAAGGTATCACTTCCTCGTAGCGAACGGATCAGCGCTGGTTCTGCTTCGGTATCATTGCGGTCTTGCGTGCGATTGGGCTCCTCGCTCACCGAATCGATTTGCCTAAACGCCTGCAAAAAACCTTCCTCGAGCATTTCCCACTCGTCATCGCCGACTTTCAAACTAAATGCGTGGCGCAGGAAGTTTTCTTCTCCTGTGTTCTCGTCCAGACGGCGCACCAGATAGCCAATCGCGTGTACAAAGTCTTCTTGCGTGCAAGCCGGCGCGTAAAGCAACATGTTCTTGGAAAGCTCGAACATTGCCCGTCGCTGGTGGTTGGCCATCCCCTCGAGCATTTCGAACTGCACGAGGTCAAGAGCTTCTGCCTCGAATGCAAGTACCAGCCCGTAGGCCAGCGAGAAGAGATTGTGCGACGCGACTCCGATGCGCACCGCAGCGATATTCTCCGGCTGGAACCCATACTGCAGCATCTTGAGATAGTTCGCGTCAGTCTCGATCTTGTTCGTGAAGGGGGCGACCGGCCAGCCGAACAGGCTTGCTTCCACGCGTTCCATTTCCATGTTCGCGCCTTTCACCAAACGAATCGTCACGGGCGACTTGCCGGCGGCAACGCGCTGGCGTGCCCACTCCGTGATGCACTTTTGTGTGGCAAACGAATCAGGGAGGTACGCTTGCAGGGCGATGCCCGCGCGGACGTTTTCCACCCCCGGCCGATCAAGCGTGCGCATGAAAACCTCGGCGGTGATTTGCTTGTCGCGATACTCCTCCATGTCTAAGTAAACGAACTTCGTCGATTCGCTACCGTCGGGTAAAGTGAATTTGTGCCTGACCGCAGCCCGGTAGAGCAGTTCCATCCGGTCGCAAATCACCGAGATGGTGCGCTCGCGGGCAATGGGCGAAATCTGCGAGTAGATCGTGGAAATTTTTACCGAGATGACTTCCACTTCTGGCCGGCTTAGCGCCCGCAGGTAACTTTGCAAACGTCGCTGGGCTTCTTTCTCGCCGAGTAGCGCCTCGCCCAGCACGTTCACGTTCATCCGCAAACCTTCCTTATGGCGTTCGATCAAATGCTTTTTGAGTAGTTGCTCTTCGGCGGGCAGTACCACGTTGGCCGTCTCGTGCTGCATTTTCTCTTTCACCAACGGCATCGCCACGCCAGGCAGGTAGCTGCCAAAGTTTTGAAAGCCTTTGAGCATCGCCTTGTCGAACACGCCAAAAAACCGCGGAATGCCCTGCACGTCGAGAATGTTCACCAATTGATTAGCCGAGCGGCTCGATGAGTGCGAGCGAAATGCCTGATCGGTCATCTGCATCAACGTCTGTTTGTCTGCAGGCGACTGGATCATCTCGTCTAGCTCGTGCTGCTGATGCTTCTCTGCCGGCGTTTGCAGCTCGGAGGCACGACGTTGCAGCTCTCGGGCGAGAAAAACTGCCTGTTTGACGCGGCGGTTAGGTGCGCTTTCGGCGATGGCTGCATCGCTAAGCAAGTCTCGCACGCGCGAATGCACGTGTTGGAGCGCGTCTGTGGCTTGTTGTTCTGGCATGTGTCTTTCAAGGGGTGGTTAAGTCTCGCTGACCTCGTTCCCACGTTCCCACGCGGGAAGGGACTCAGATTTAAACTACGGCGAAACCGCAAGTGTCGCGGGTAACACAGATCATGCCGTTGCGATTGCGATTTCGCGGCGGGAATGGTTGGATATCGCGTCCCCACTCAGGAGTGTGGGTACGAGGGGAGGCGCTATCGGAATGACTAATTTAGTACCCGCTCTAGAATCCCCTGCAGCACCTGTTCGTCGCTGGGCAGGTCGCTTTGCAAGACGGCACGTAGTGGAATGGGGACTTCATCCATACGGTAGGCCGTTCCCTCGTAGTGTAGACCATACACGCCGGTCGTAAACTGGACCGTCGGCTGAAAGGAACATTCCCTGCCAGGATAGTCGAGCACAATTGTGGGAACCGTTTTTAGATATTCCTGCTCCGAGGGCGACAGTTTCGCGACACCCTCGCTGCCGACAATCACCACGGCATCGACCTCTTTGCGTTCGAGTAAGCTGCCGGCTGTGTACTCGCCCGGGTTGTAACGCGGATAGCCGCGGGCCAAATTGACGCCGAAGGGAAAACCGGTTTGCCAAGTGAGCACGCTGTCCGCGCCAGATACGTCGCCCGGAATGCGCATGCGCCGAGCGATGAAGCGAGTGTGGTCGTTGAGCTCGGTGACAAGTTGCAGTAGTGCTTCGATCGTGGCGTGGGGGACGCTCGTGTGCGTGATGCCAAATCCAAAAAAGACTGCGCCGTAGTGGCAGGTTCGCAGCAGTTTGGCTAAGTGTTCGATCTGTTCGAGTTCGACTCCCCCGATTGATCCCCCGACTGACGTCGAGGGTTGGTTGGTGTGAATGGGGCCACCGACCCCGAGTGGTTTGCCTTGGGTGAGCATTCTTAAGGCGCAAAGCAGTTCAAAGTCGCCGCCCGGTTCCACCTGAATGAAAATGTCTGCCAACTCTGCCGTCTTTGTTTTCTCAGTATCAACGACGATGAGCTTGCGATCCTTACGACCACCGGGAATGAACTGGCCGGGAGCGTCGACAAAGCGTTCGATGTGGCGTGGGTGACTCACTAGCGGATTGCTTCCCCAGTAGATGACCAAGTCGCTACGATGCCGCACTTCGCCCAAGCTGGCGGTGCTCTCGCCCACCTGCTGCAAGGCCATGATCGATGCTGCGTGGCAAGTCGAGGCGGTGGTGTCGATCACGGCGCCCAATTTGTCTGCCAGGCGAACCGCCGCTCGATGGCCGGGCGTGCTACTGCGCGACATACCGTAGACCAGTGGTGCGCGGCTGTTCGCGAGGATTTCGGCGGCGCACTGTAGTTTCTCTTCTAACCCCAAGGTTTGCGCCGGGAGCTGCTTCTTGTGAGAAACCAATGACGCAGCGTCGGTGAGTTCTAAGAACGCTGGTTCGCCTAGGGTGCAAAGATTCTTGTGCGAGACAATTTGGTTATCGCGCACTTCCAAAGAGATATCATCGCAAACGCAACCGCAGACAGTGCAGGCAACATCGTGGTGGGTTTTTGTCACGGACAATTGAATATCTCAATTCGATGAAAGTAGCTCGCGGGCTACTTGGATCGCGCATATCGACTATCATAGCTAACTCGAACCCAGCCGACTACACAAGCCAATCATCTATGCGTTCTTCAAATACTCACCCCAATGCCGCCCACCCCAATGCAGACGTGCGCATGCGCGGATTCGCTGTGCGATCAACCGTCCAGCAAGCACTCGCTTGGCTCGATGAACACTGTCCGTCGACTACTGAACTGATGCAAGAATTGATCTCGCTAAGTGATGCAGCGGGTCGAGTGCTTGCGGAAAACGTGAACAGCACGGTCGATGTGCCGCAGTTTCGGCGGGCGATGATGGATGGTTTTGCGCTGCACGCGGAAAACACGCGGGGAGCAGGCTCTGAAAATCGCTTGCGTCTAGAGATTATCGGAGATTGCTTCCCGGGCGAGGCGTTTGCTGGGGAAGTCGCTCCTGGTCAAGCAGTGCGCATCATGACCGGCGCGCCCCTGCCCGCCGGTGCCGATGCGGTGCTGCCGGCTGAGCGGTGTGAATTCCACGATTCTCAACTGTTCGTGCTGGATGAGATCGCTGCCGGCAAACATGTCGGTACGATTGGGGAGGACATAACCGCCGGCACTGAAGTTTTCCAAGCAGGCCGGCAGCTACGAGCGCAAGACGTGGGTGTGCTCTCTTCGATTGGCTGCCCGGCGGTCAAGGTTGTGCAGCGTCCCCGCGTACGAATTGTGATTACCGGCAACGAATTGCTTCCCACCGGCACAACCCCAGCGGGCTGCCAGATCGCCGATGCGAACGGGCCGATGCTTGCTGCACTCGTAAATCGCGATGGCGGTATGACATCTGGTCCTGATCTCGTGCCCGATGATCGCGACGCGATTCTCGCCGCATTGAAATCTGATGCGGAAGTCATACTCGTGTCAGGCGGTTCGAGCGTCGGCCAGGAAGACTACGCACCGACACTACTAGCGGAACACGGGGAGCTAGGCATCCACGGCATTCACATGCGCCCAGGGAGCCCGACTGGCATGGGCACGCTTGATGGCCGGCTTGTGATTCTGCTGCCGGGCAATCCAGTATCGTGCTTGTGCGCTTATGATTTTTTCGCTGGCCGTGCGATTCGCCAACTCGGCGGGCGCAGCGCAAATTGGCCGTACCGTTCCGTGCAAGGAACAGTGGCCAGCAAACTCATGTCTCCCTTGGGCCGTCTTGTGTACGCGCGAGTGGCGTTCAATCCCAAGAACAGCTGGGTTGAACCGATCACAAATAGCGGTTCCTCGGTCTTGAGTAGCACCACACGGGCCGATGGTTTTGTCGTGATTCCAGCCGACAGTGAAGGCTACGACGAGGGGACTGAGGTCGGTGTGTTCTTGTACGACTGAAGTGGGGGTAGGGTACTGCCGAGTGGAGCGAGGCATACCGAACACAGGATTCATGGTACGCCTCGCTCCACTCGACGATACCCTACCTTCGCCTTACGCCGCGTGGCGCACCAGCACTTCGCCGCGGCCGAGCGCTACCATGTCGCCGTGATAGAGATCGTACTGGGCGGCCAGCAACTCAGCAGGGATTGCAAAATCAAGAGCACGGATTTCTCGCAGTAGCAAACTCACGAATTGCGGCTGAGCGGTACAAGCGTACTTGAAGCTAGGGAGCATCTTCGGCGGTGGATTCTTCGGGGAGTTGCCGCCAAGCAAAGCAATGGTGCCGCGACGCATGCCTGCGCCGTGCCGAATGCCGCTTTCGCCGAGCACAATCACGGTGCCGGCAATCATATTGAAGCCAATCACATCGCCAGCGTTGCCGCCGATAACAATGGTGCCGCGGCGCATGGTGAGACCGATCTCGTTGCCAGCGTTGCTATCCACAAGTATCGTACCGCCGCACATCCCTTTTGTAGAACCACGATACGCCGCGCCGACCAAGTGGCCCGCGTTACCATGCACGTGAATGAGCCCGGCTTTCATTTCCGCGCCAACCCAGTCGCCGGCATCGCCATGCACGTGAATCGTGCCACCGGTCATCTCGCTACCGACATGCCGGCCTGCATTGCCGTGAATGTGGATCTCACCAGAGTCCATATGCGCACCGATCCAATGCACGCCGGACAGGTCGCCATGGAAGTCGAAGCAATGGTCAGCCGAATCTCCTTCGACATCAAAAAACTCTGCCAGCGGCAACTTTCTGTTGCCGTGATAGATTTCAAACGCCTTGATCTGGTCAAGCGACTTGTCCACCGCCCAGGTAGGCGTGAAGTTTTCGATCTCGACAGGGACCGTCGTTTCGCCGATGTAGGTAAGCTTGAGAGCCATGACGCTTGTCGCACGGGTGGCGGAGGATTGCTACAGCTACAATAATTGGCTCTCGCAAAGGCGCAAAGGCGCTAAGGGATTTCACAGTAGGATTACCCCCACAACCAACTTTGCGTCTTAGCGCCTTCGCGAGAATTTGTACTCAGTTGGGGTGATGTGTGTCGGGAGACAAGAATGGATAACCAGTACGGCGCGATCGTCCTCTGCGGAGGCAAATCGACTCGCATGGGCAGTGCGAAAGCGCTGCTGCCCTTCGGGCCAGAACTGATGCTGCAGCGCGTGGTGCGCATCGTTGGGGAAGTCGTTCCGACGGAAAACATCGTGGTGGTGGCAGCGGTGGGACAAGAGTTGCCTGAACTGCCTAGCGGCGTCGCGATCACCTACGACGAAAATCCCGGACGCGGCCCGCTAGAAGGGCTAGCCGCGGGACTACTAGCGCTGCCTGAGAATATCGAAGCGGCCTACGCCACGAGCTGCGACGTGCCACTACTGGTGCCAGGATTCGTGGAGCGGCTGTTTGCGTTACTCCACAAAATTGACAACACCGAGCACGACATCGCTGTGGCGAAGGACCAAAAGTTCCACCATCCCTTGGCGGCCGTTTATCGAACTTGTGTGCTGCCCAATGTTGAAGCGCTACTCGCGGCGGATCGCCTGCGGCCGTTCTTCTTGTTTGAAGAATGTGACACGCGCGAAGTGCCGGTCGAAGAGCTGCACACGGTTGACTCGCATTTGCGGAGCTTAATGAATTGCAATACGCCGGAGGAGTATGAAGCGGCGTTGCGGGTAGCGGGGCTGTAGGGTCCGCTGTGCGGACCAAGAGCAACGATGGTCGCGACGGAACTAGGGGTGAGTGCCGGAGAGATACCAGCCAGCACGCTGGTCCGCACAGAGGCCGTGAATTTTTCTCAACCGGGCCTGAGGTCCTAGTGCTCGGGGGTTCTTTCTTGAAAGGTTGGTTGTGTCGTTGTTAAACACCCCTGTTTGCTAAAGTTGCTTGGGATGCTGACGACCCGATGGCGTTGGCATCCTTGCCTGATCATCACAAGCTTACCCGGTCGCTTGCCGCCGTAAATCAAGTGTTCTCTGGAAGTTGTGCGCTAGTGCCTGCCATAAACAGATCGCTCTGGCTTTCAGCAACCCTCGAACCGGGAACTGACCCAGCCCCCGATTCCGACAGCCGGCGTTGGGGAACTCAGCAGTCGCACTGCGCTGCTGATAGATCTCTTTCGCTGTGGAAGTGCCCATCCGGGCACGCCACCGCTTGACCTCTTCGCTATCGCCTTTCACCGGAGCAAACGGGTCGATCCCCTTGGACTCCTTACGTGTTTGCTCCATGATCGGCAGGTACGTTGTGATACCCGCCTGCTCAAGGGCAGTAATGTCGTCCAGCTTCACGAAGCCCCCATCGGCCAGGTACTGCTCGGGAGCCTGCTGGTAGCGCCGCTCAAGTTGATCAATCAAGGGCTTCATCTGACCACCGTCAGTCCCCGCATTGACCACATCCACACCAGCAATCACCAGCGTATCGGTCGTCGTCGCAAACTGTACGTTATAGGCCGGACGAAAGCCCCCATCGGCCATCTTCATCTTGCGTGCTTCGGGGTCGGTGGTCGAAGCGCGTGCTTCGCTACCAGAACCCTTCTTACGACGCTCCATTTTCGGAACGAGCGTTTCACGCTCTTCTAAAGCCGCTTCAATACGCTCCTGCCGCTCACGAGCCGCACGCACCCGTGCTGCCTGTTCACGACGGTTCTCAACCCCGACATCTTCTTCGCTCTCCCTCTGAAGTGTTTCCAGATGTTGCTCCGCCTGGGCGAGGCATTCATCGAGGGTGGGCTTCCTGCGGAAGGAACTCGAACTGGCCGATGCGCGAACACGCATCCCGTCTTGGGCCAGGCTGTTGAGTTCAATGAGTCCCTGGTGCAGCAGCGTGGCCACGCTTTGAGTGAGCAGGTCGTCGAGAAACTCATGGTGTTGGGTGCGAAAGTCGCTCAGCGTATGGTAATTCACGCTCACTTCGCCACAGATCCACAGGTAAGCCAAGTGTTCTTGGCAGAGCTTAGCGAGTCGACGAGCGGAGGTGACTCCCTCGACGGTGGCGAAGAGCCACAACGAGAGGAGAATCTTTGGATCGATCGGATTGCGACCAGCATTCCCATCCACCGCCTTAATCTTCTGATACAAGAGCGTCAGGTCGAGTCCTTCCACGTAGGCCCAAATCAGTCGCGCTGCGTGATCTTCAGCAAGCAAGTGATCGAGTGCGAGCGGGCGAAACTCGATCTGTCGTCGCTCAGCACGCTGAAAACGGGCCGTGCCGGTCTGTGTGGTACGTTCCATCAAGAACCTCCATCGCAAAGCATGTTAGAATCAAAGCAGTCACCGATTCTAAATTCTTAGCTGCCGAGTAGGTAGCTGAATAATTCACAAGCTCACAGCGGACCCTACTTGCCCTTTCACCGCCCCGCCACTACTTCCGACCTGTGCAAGTAACTATCATCCACCGGATAGTTCCGCCACTGAATCGAATAATACTCCTCGAACCACGCTTGAATATCCGTTTCCACGCCGGTGTCATACTCCGGCAGAACGTGCAGGGTTTTACCGTTTCTCGGGTCGCGCATGTCGCCTTGGTCGACGATGATCTCGCCGTCCTTAATCACCAGTCGTGGTAGCTCGAACATCGTTTCTTTGTTCTCATGGGGCGTGTAGACGGTGATGTCCGCGTCGGCACCGGGGGCGAGGTGGCCCTTGTTTTTTAGGCCGAGGATTCTCGCCGGGCCGGCGCGGGTGATGATGGCGATCTCGTTGAGCGTGTACTCGCGCTCGATGTCGCCGAGCGTGCAACGGTCTTTCACCCGCGGGTGGCACGTCTTGATGACATCTTTGCGGTACTGGCGATCCATCAGGTAGCGGATGATCTGCGGGTACGCCAGGAACGATCCGCCGTTGGGGTGGTCGGTGCTCATGACCACGCGCCACGGGTCTTCGACCTGCAAGTACCATTCGAGGCCGATCGCCCACTGCAGCGCGTGCACCAGACTCTTGTTCTTGTACTTGATTGGAGTGATGCCGCAGCCGGCTTCCATCTCGGTGTCGCCGCTGTACCACTTGCCGCCGTACACATTGGAAAGGAAGTACCCCAGCGGCCCATCGCCGGTCATGCTGGTCGTCTCGCCGAACAGCACCTGGCCGACGTCGACGGTAATGTTGTCGTGCGTGTTGACGTACTCGGCCAGCTGGGTGACTTTCGAGTTAAACGTATTCTCGTCCGCGTCGCCGCCGCCGTAGCTGTGGAACTGGATGTGCGTGAGGTGCCCCTTGTGACCGTTCAGCGCCTTCATCGTTTCGAGCGTGGTTTCCCAATTGCCCGGCATGCCGAGATTGTTGCAGTGTATGTGTACCGGATGGGGTAGACCCAGCTCGTTGGCGGCCTGGGTCACTTGGCTGACGATCTGTCGGGGAGTGACGTTGAAGTGGTCGACCTCAGAGTCCAGCCCGTGTACGTTGCCGGCTTGCTTCTGTTTCCAAACCTCCACGCCGCCCGGGTTGACGAGCTTCGGCGCGAAGCCTTTGGTGGATTTAAGTAGCCAACCGATGAATGCTTTCAGTTTTTGCGGCTCGTTCTCCGCGATGCTTTTCATCACGTAGTGGTTATTTCCCATTAACACGTAGAAGCCCTTATCGATGCAGGGCGTATCGTCGAACTCTTCGTGCGCGTGACGGGCACCTAGCGGCAGAATGGCCGCGTCGAAAGCAGTCGTGTAACCCAGGCCGGCGTACTTGTAACCGGTGGCGAACGTGCTGGGCACGCTGCCCATCGTGCCGCTGCGTGTGTTGGTAGTTCGGTGGACGACCTCCGAGGCGCGCTTTTCCTCGGGGCGCATCTTGCGGGCCGTATTGACCTTCGGCCCGGCGATGTGGCAGTGCATGTCGATGCCGCCCGGCATGACAACCAGGCCTTGCGCATCGATCGTGCGGTTGGGCTTCACGCTGGCGTCTTCCGGCGGGGCAACGATCTTACCGTCGGAGATCCAAATGTCGCGCGTGGCGCCATCGACATCGTTGGCCGGATCGTGAATCGTGCCGCCGGCAATCTTAATGTAGTCGGTCATGTTTGGGGCGCTAATTGGAGGGCGCTAGGCACCTGCTGATGAGTGGGAACGCATATTGTAGATGTTCGCAAGAGGACATGACAGCGCGAATCGAAAGGGGAAGGTCGAAGGGAGAGCAGCAGTTGGAGAACTGAAACTAGCCGCAGACTAACAGTCTGCCGGGACCTTGCGAGCGAGTGTTGAATCGAACTTGGCCCCGGCGACTTGTTTAGTCGCGGCTATTTTGATTCCCCAAACGAGTATTTCTCTTTCGGCATTCCTCTATTCCCTTTCATGGCAGTGCTTGTCACCAAAGCTCGCGACAGCGATGATGAGCGATGATTCAATCCTTTCACTTGTCTCGCCATGCAAGCCGCCGCCATGAAAATCGGCTCCACCGAAATTCTTGACACGTTCGCTGAAGCGTTTCGCATGCGCTACACGCGGTTGGTCATCTCGGCGATCGACGATTACTGGCTGGACGCCGCCTTGAATGAACTTTGCGGCTATGGTTCCAGTGTGATCGCGTGTGACGCTGAGGTGGGCGTCGATCAGCGAATCCCTGCAAGTGAGTCGCCCGACGGTCGTCCGGCAGCGGTGGTCCTTGCGTTTGGGTTTTCGACGGAAGCCCTCTCCAAGGCGATTCCAAATCGCGTCGGCCAGTGCGTTATGACCTGCCCGACGACAGCCGTGTTCAATGGGTTAGAAGAAGCAGAGGAAACCATTCCCCTTGGCAAACATTTACGTTACTTCGGCGATGGGCTTCAAAAGAGCAAGGTAATCTCTGGGACGCGTTACTGGCGCATTCCCGTGATGGATGGCGAGTTCCTGGTAGAGGAAAATGTCGGCATCGGCAAAGGCGTGGCTGGTGGGAACATCATCTTGCAGGGCACCGACCAAATCACGGCGCTCAATGCGGCCCGTCGCGCGAGTGAAGCGATTCGCGACATGCCGGGCGTGATCGCACCTTTTCCGGGCGGCGTCGTACGCAGCGGCAGCAAAGTGGGCTCGCGATACAAGAAACTGGTGGCCAGCATTAACGAAGCCTTCTGCCCCACATTGCGGGGTCGCGTTGAAACAAAGCTCGTTGACCGCGCGAACGCTTGTTACGAAATCGTCGTAAACGGCATTGATGAGGAAGCAGTCGCCAGTGCCATGAAAGTGCTGCTCAACGAAGCGGCTGGCGATGGTGTACTCGCCATCGGCGCGGGCAACTATGGTGGGAAGCTCGGAAAGTTTCATTTTAAATTGCATGAGTTGTTGAAGTGAGGCTCATCACCCTATCACTTTTCGTCGCACTGGGTCTGCTCTCGGTTGGCTGCCAGGCAGAGCATGCGCCTTCTGCACTTCGCCTAGCCACGACCACAAGCACTCGAGATTCAGGTCTGCTTGAAGAATTGCTAACTACATTTGAGAAACAACACCAGGTGCGCGTCGATGTGGTTGCCGCGGGCACAGGCAAGGCGCTGAAGCTTGGCGAAGCAGGTGACGTGGATGTGCTCTTGGTCCATGCGCCGGAAGCGGAAGAGGCGTTTATGGCAGCCGGGCATGGCACGCGGCGGGAAGCGGTAATGAGCAATACCTTCCTGATTATCGGCCCGGCCGACGATCCGGCGAATATTCGCGATCTGCCACCGGAAGAAGCGCTTCAGCGAATCGCCAGCCAGCAGGCAAGATTTTTGTCTCGCGGCGACGACAGTGGCACCCACCAACGCGAACTGCAACTTTGGAAAGCAGCTGACGGGCGACCGGACTGGAGCGACTACATCGAAACAGGGCAGGGTATGGGTGCTACTCTTACCATTGCCGATGAAATGCAAGGCTACACGCTTACCGACCGTGGCACCTTTCTGAAGTTTTCCCGCTTAGGAAGACTAAGCAAGATCGAGCTCGTGCCTTTGGTTTCTGGTACTGTTAAAGAACTCCCAGAATTTGCTAATCCCTATAGTGTGATCGTCGTTGATCCGCAGAAGAACGAAGCAAGAGGCTCGAAACTCGCCAACGCATTTGCCGACTTTTTGATCTCTGACATTGCGCAACAAGTGATACGTGAATTCAAAATCGAGGGTGAGATACTGTTCACCCCCAATAACCTGTTAAACGTAGGCCGGAACGAGTAGTACGAGTTCCGGCCTACAACATTGCACCTACCCGGCATCAGCCCACACCCTATGAACCTCGTCTGGCAAGGCCTTCGTGAAGCGTTTCATTTGATTGTGTCTGGTGATCCGCTGGTACTTTCGGCAGCATGGCGGAGCGTTTGGATTTCGACCACCGCGGTCGCCATTGCCGCAATACTGGGTTTGCCGTTGGGCGTGTTGCTGGCTCGTAAGCAGTTTGCCGGGCAAGCGACGCTGGTGCTTCTCGCTCGCGTGGCAATGGCACTGCCGACCGTGTTCGTGGGGATGCTGTGCTACGCGATGTTCTCCCGCCGCGGGCCGTTGGGGCCGTTGGAATTGTTGTACTCGCCGTGGGGAATCGTGGCCGGCGAACTGCTGCTGGCGTTGCCTATTGTGATTGGGCTCACCCACGGAGCGATAAAGTCGCTTGATCCTCGCGTGGGCGAAACGGCATTCACGCTCGGCGCCTCACCCTGGAAACGCGGGCTCACCTATTTGTCTGAAGCGCGCACCGGTGTACTGCTGGCAATCATGACCGCTTTCGCCCGTTGTGTTACTGAGCTGGGCATCGCGATGATCGTCGGCGGGAACTTGAAAGACCGTACCAGAACACTCGCTACGGCTACCGCCTTAGAAACGGGCCGCGGCGAATTCGCTCGCGGCCTGGCGATGAGCTCGATATTGTTGCTTGTTGCTCTCGGCGCATTTTTCATTACGACGCGATTGACTAGAGAGAAAAACTGACACACCCATTGTGGTACAATCTCCCCTCGTTCCCATGCTCCTGCGTGGTAACGGGATATCCAGCCGCTCCGCCCGCGGCGCTATTCACCACTGTCGAGAAACGTTCACCCTCTGCGCCAATTCGAAGGCCGCAGAGCGGCAGTGACTTACGTTCCCACGCGGGAGCGTGGGAACGAGAGCATAACTCATGATCCATCTCGAACAATTTCAAGTCATTCGCGACGGAAAGTCGATTTGCGAAGTCCAACATCTCGACATTGCCGCTGGCGAACGCATCGCGATTCTCGGCGTCAATGGCGCTGGGAAGACGACGCTGCTGCGCGCACTTGCGGGGCTAGAGTCAGGCTATCGAGGTCAGCTTCGCATCGAGTGCCCGCTGGCGTCGCGCACCTATGTGCATCAACAACCGTTGTTGTTCCGCGGCACGGTGCGCTCAAACGTGGCTTACGGACTCAAATCCATGAGTGCTTTTCACTGGCTTGGCAAACTGGGCCTTGCCGAGCTAGCCGAGCGCGACGCAAACACGCTCTCGGGTGGTGAGCGCCGTCGTGTGGCTCTCGCCCGAGCGCTAGCCACTGGGCCGAAGCTACTCCTTCTCGATGAGCCGCTTGCCGAATTGGACGAAATGGCTGCTGGGCTCGTTTCGGAAACTCTGCATGACCTAGCAGACACAACGATTGTGACAGTCAGTCCTACGCCGTTGCCCGACGGGTTTCCGGTTGATCGGCAGATTGAGCTGACTCATAACGAGGGGAAGAAGTCAGCCGCCGGGCGTTAGCCCACAGTTCTTGCTCCTCTTGCAGGAAAAACCGGGCGTCAACGCGTGGCGGCTGATTCTTGTGACCGCCCCAAGCGCTCTCGTAGTCTTTCCTTGAGCGATTCGACCAACTCAGGCTCATTGGCGGCGATGTTCTTCGTTTCTTTCGCAGCACTGGTGTGGTCGTAAAGTTCTGAGCTACCGTCGTTGTGAACAATCAGGCGGTGGGACTCTGTGCGTAGCGTCTGGTTGGCTTTGTTGTAAGAGACCGCCGCGTGACCTTTTGTTGACGGGTCTTCGAGCTGCGGTCGTAAAGAAACGCTTGCTAGAGGATTATCAATAAGAAACGCGGGCGGGGCAATGCCCGCTAAGTCGCATAGCGTGGGGTAGAGATCCCTGGTTTCCACTAGGGCGTCGGTCGCTTGCCCCGCTTGCTTGATGCCAGGGTAGCGAATGATCAGCGGGGAGTGCAGCGACTCCTCAAAAAGCGTGTGCTTGCCCCAAACAGCGTGTTCACCCAGATGCCAACCATGATCGCCCCAGAGAACGACGATCGTGTTTTGAGCCGCGTCGCTGTCGCTAAGAGCTTTAGTAAGGCGGCCTACTTGAGCGTCAGCGTAGCTCACACACGCGGCGTAGTGCTTGCGCACTTCGATGGCAAACGCGGGGTCGTCGTTGGGATTGCGTTCCCAACGGTTGTAACTCATGAACTCACCCGAGCGATGCCAGGTGGTCTTGCCGGCAGGTTTGTTGGGATGGGGCGTGGGCGGAAGCGTCACGTTCTCGTAGGGCTTCATGTATTTCGCAGGCGCGCCGAAAGGTAAGTGAGGCCTGAGGATGCCGACCGCTAAGAAGAAAGGCTGCGATGGCTTGGCGGTTAGCTCGTCGAGTTGCTCCAGCGCAACATCCAGGCTGACGCCATCGGGGTAGATCGTGTCAGGTCCAGCAAGAGATTGAAACACATCCATGCCACCGTTCTGCTGACGAATTTCACCGTTTGCCAACCCATGCATCCAACCACGTGGGTGTTGCCAAGGGCCGCTGGGGAGCAAGTGCCGATCCCACGCGTCGGGCATCTCTAGCTGCGACTCATCATCCCAATCGGGCCCGCCACGTCCGCCCGGATGATGCGATACCTTGCCCACCGACACCGTTGTATAGCCTTGCTGCCGAAACCATGCCGGCATGCTGGGCAAGACTTCTGCCGACTTCGCCTCCAACTTTGCAGCCCTTTGAAAAAGGGCACCGTTGCCGCCGGGCCCGTAGCACCCAGTTAGCAAGGCATAGCGTGAAGCGCCGCAAGTAGGAGCTTGCACAAAGTGGCGCCGGAATAAACGACCTTCGGTCGCCAGGCGGTCGATATTCGGCGAGTGAATATAGTCTACGCCGTAGCATGCCAACTCGGGCCGAAGATCGTCCACGCAAATCAACAGAACGTTGAGCGGTGCTTTCTTAGCTTGCAACGGAGTGCTGCCGATGACCAAAGTGAATGTCGTTAGCAGGAAAAGCAGAGTTCTGGTCGCCACGGCAGGTCTTTCGAGGGGATTCCGTCTGAATACTTCTTCCAATGGTAAGGGATCGAGAGCAAGTTTGCGAAGGATATTATTGTTGCTACTTGTGACCTCCAGTGCATTTTCTCTACAACACAACGAGCAAATAGGAGAGGCTGTCCAACGAATTTTGAGGAACCCATGTATGACACATAGTCTTCTTAACCGTCGGATTGCGTTCGTTCTATTTTTCGCGTGCGCTTTTCCAGCTGGTGCGACTGAGGTCACAGAGGCCCCTTCAGTCGATGTCTTTCTCGAAGACAATAAGCAGCAACGGTACTTTCTCATTGGTCTTGAAGAACAGAAAGCTCCGCCAGAAGGGTACGGAATTGTGGTCGTCATGCCCGGTGGCGACGGCAGCGCGGACTTCAACCCGTTCGTCAAACGCATTTGGCAACAGGCGCTGCCGGAGGGGTATCTCGTGGCTCAGCCGGTTGCCTTGAAGTGGACACCGCAGCAGCAAATTGCGTGGCCGATAGCGAAGAACAAAGCGAAGGGCATGAAATTCTCAACGGAGCAGTTCGTCGAAGCGATTCTCGATGATGTGATCCAACGGGTTGGAGAAGCGGGCGGCAAAATCAATCCGCAGCGAATCTTTACTTTAACTTGGTCCTCCAGCGGCCCGGTAGCGTACGCGATTTCGCTATCGAGTAAACGCGTGAAGGGCTCGCTCATAGCAATGAGTGTGTTCAAGCCTAGGGAACTTCCACCGCTCAAAAATGCGAAAGGCCACGCGTACTACTTGCTGCACTCCCGCGACGACCGTGTGTGCCCGTACCGCATGGCGGAGCAAGCCGCCAAGGTGCTGAGCCGAGCCGATGCTGAGGTAACGCTCGTCCCTTACGAAGGCGGCCACGGCTGGCACGGGGATGTGTTCGGGGAGATTCGTACTGGGGTGGAGTGGCTGGAGGAACGTGTGGGAACAGTAGAAGATTGAGGTACCGGCGTTCATACTCTGCTGCTTCACTCCTAGTATATTTATACACTCGCCAAAAGAGTACCCACTCATGCCTGAAGGCCACACAATTCACCGCTTGGCGCGCGATCACAATCGCGACTTCGTTGGACAGAAGCTTCGAGTCAGCTCGCCGCAAGGGAGGTTCGAGGATCAAGCCAAGCTGATTAATGGGCGCGCCCTGGAGTCGGTCGAAGCTTACGGCAAGCATCTATTCTATCACTGGAAGAAGGCTGCGAAGCGGCCAGCGACCGCACTGCACATTCACCTTGGTCTCTACGGTAAGTTCCAAAGTTACAAGCTACCTGCACCCGAACCGCGTGGGGCAGTACGCGTTCGAATTGTCGGCGAGAAGAAGGCGTTCGACTTGCGGGGGCCCAACACGTGCGAGTTGCTCAACCAGATGCAAGTGACTGCCATCTACGATCGGCTCGGCCCCGATCCGTTACGCAAAGATGCGAACCCCGAACTGGCTTGGCATAAAATAAGCAAGAGCCGCTCTGCTATGGGAACGCTGCTACTCAATCAAGCCGTGATCGCGGGCGTGGGAAATGTTTACAGGGCCGAAGTCTTGCACCTACTGAAACTACATCCCGAGCAACCGGGCAATTCACTTAGCCGTGCGGAGTTTGACGAGCTGTGGCAGCTACTGGTGGACCTACTAAGTACCGGCGTGAAGTACAACCGCATTATAGTGGCCAGCGCTGCCGACATCGGCAAACCGCCCAGCAAGATGAATCGCGAAGAAAGGCTGTTGGTCTACAAGCACCAGTGGTGCGGCCGCTGTGATGCAGAAATCGAAACGGCAACAGTTGGCTCAAGGAAAATTTACTTTTGCCCGAGGTGTCAAAGGTTGCGATGCAGGAGTGGGCAGGAGTGAAGTCGCGATTGAGCACCTAATCGCCGTTAGTGGCCTGTCCCGAGCGCAGCCGAGGGGCTTAGCTACAGTATCCTTCCGACGTCGGTGCACTTGAGAGCAAGGAGCTTTTTCATCGATTCCCCGACGAGCCGTTGGCTCGCGGCTATTTGTGGGGTGAAAAACACTCGAATTGCCGCTCGCGTGATTCCAAGTAGAATGGAGAGAGCAGGGGCGCTACTTTACTCTTTCTTTCAATTGGATGACTGATCCTCTTTCCCGTCGCTCGCGCATTGGACCCTTTGCTTTGGAAGCGCCCCTCGGGGGTGAGCTGGCCGGCGGGGCCGATAGCAATGTGCTGCGCGGAGTACATCTGGAGCTGAAGCGGTCGATGGCCGTCAAGCTGATCGACCCGGCGGTTGTCAAAGACACACTCGGCGGGAACTCGTTCATGGAGGATGTGCGCCGACTGCAAAAGCTGGAGCATCCGCGACTGGTGCGGCTGCTGGGGGGAGCCATCGATGGGGGGCAACCCTACCTGGCGCTCGAACTGGTTGAAGGGGAATCCCTCGCCGAACTGCTCGAGCGCCGGGGGAAACTTGCCTGGGAGCCCGCCGTGGAAATCGCTCAGGCGATAGGCGAAGGGCTTGTCTATCTTCATAGCAAGCAGGTCGTCCATCGGCGGCTTACCCCTGCACATGTGCTGCTACCAACCGAGGCAAGCGAAGAGGGCGAGATCGGCTTAAGAATCACTGGACTGGATGCCACCTGGGCAGATCGCGATGAGGTGCTCGGACTGCGATCGCCGATGAGCAAGGCCCACTATCTTTCGCCGGAGCAATTCCGCGGGCGAAAGTCGAAGGACTTGCCGGCCTGCGACCTGTTTAGCTTGGGAGTGATTCTCTATCGCTGCTTGACTGGCGTGTTTCCCTGGCCGGCCGACACGCCAGAAGAGTTGATCGAAGCGCGACGCATTGCCCCGGCGGCGCGGGTATCGGCCACGGTGCTCGACGCGCCGGTTTGGCTGGACGCTTTGGTGAAAAATCTGCTGGCTGTGAAACGGTCTGAGCGATTCGCCACGGCTGAGGAAGCGCACCGGGCAATTGTCAACGCGCGCCGCAAGGTAGCTGCCGGCGTAGGAGCGGCTGCACATGGTTGGTCGGGCAAGCAAGGTGGGCTGTCGGTAGACGACGACAGCGGAGAACTCAAGCGAATTCGCCGGAAGAAAACTCGCAAGAAAGATGACTCGCCATTCTACGAACGGGCTTGGTTTCTGGCATTGTGCTTGACGGGTCTCATCGGCGTGGGCACCTGGACGATGATGCCTGACAGCGAGGCGGCACTGTTTGCCAAAGCCCAGCCGTTGATGGCTTCCGACGACCCAAGCGATTGGGAGCAGGCCGACTCACTCTACCTGGATGAGCTGCGCGAGCGGTTCCCTCAGTCTGAGGAAGCTCCATCCGAATATACGGAGCAACTCGTCGAGTTCGATCTACGACTGGAAATGTTTCGCGCCATGCGGAAGGTCGAAAACCCAGGGCTGAGTCGGCGGTCGAAGCAATCCGAAGCGCAGCGACGCTTTGCCGACGCTTTGCGCTACGAGGAGTTCGGCGATCGGCTCTCCGCGTGGCAAAAGTTTGAAGCGGTGAGCAAGCTGTTTAGCAAGAGCGAGGAATTGGAAGACCGGGCGTTTGCGAAGCTGGCGGAGGAGCACGCGCGTGCCATTGCTGCTGATCGCGATAGCCAGAGCGACCTGACGACATTGATCGAAGGCAAGATCGCGGAGGCGGCAAGACTGATCGACGAGGGCAAACGACTCGAAGCGCGCCGCTTACTTAGTGGGATTGAATCTTTGTACGGGGAGAACCGCGAGCAGGTTGCGCTGGTCGAGTTGGCCCGAGAGCGGCTACGTGACCTAGATGCAGGTAGTTGATTGGCGACTCGTTGTTGTCAATCTGCCCCTGAGCCCAATCAGGGTACTCGCTACGCAAGGCTCGTGAGATAAGGCTGCGAGCATAGATCCACATTACGTTCGCAGTCGAAAGTTGCTCGGCGGGCGACTTCTCCCGCAGCACGCCTGCTGTCTTTTCATGAGTGCTGTCGTGCCCCGCTGGAGTAGCAGAAGACGGGAGGATTGCGGGCGGCTGATTCGGCATAATCCTCAGACTGCCCCAGAAATCGCCTTTCGACACACCCCCCTTTGCACTATTCTTCGTTCCGCCCTCCTCCTTCCGCCCTCGCCTCTGCCCGTTGTGGGCCTTTGGCGACCCGGCTATATTGTTAGGCTCGCTGCGGGGCTCGCCCTGCTTGTGAATAGTGCCTAGATCGCCACCCGAGAGCTGACGCACCCCTGTGGTGGGCTTGTCGAACTCTCGGCACCTGGAATAGATAGCTTGGATTCGTTGTTATGAAGTTTTCTTTGCTCGATCGAATTTGCTCTTTCGAGCCAGATACCGAACTCACCGCCGTGAAGAACGTAACGCTCAGCGAAGAGTACTTGGCGGATCACTTCCCCGAGTTCCCCGTTTTGCCGGGCGTGTTCATGCTGGAAGCGGCTACCCAAGCTTCGGCTTGGCTGGTGCGCCTAAGCGAGGACTTCGCCCATAGCATAATTACCCTGCAAGAAGCCAAGTCGCTGCGATTTGTCGATTTCGTAACGCCGGGCAAGACGCTTACCATCAGCGTGCAGCAATCCAAACGAGAAGGAAACATTATTGGCATGAAGTTCCGTGGCACGGTCGATGATCGGCTGTGCGTGAGCGGGCGACTCTCGGTCGAGTGCGCCAATTTGGCTGACGATGATCCATTGCAAGCAGAGTTGGACGGACGGATGATCGAAGTGCAACGCGGACAATGCGAGGTGCTTACCCGAGTGATGAATGCCGCGGAAGCGGTTGCCACCGTTTAGACGTGCCGTCCCTAAACTAATTCAACAAGTAGCCCAGAGTCATAAAGCCCGAGTCATCAAGCAATATCACGAGCATTCCTAATCTAGTTTCGCAACTGTTGGGGGCTCAGACACCGCTGGAGGTTAATCAGTACGATGCCGTCTCAAGAAGAAATCTTTGAAAAAGTCCAAGAAGCCCTCGTCGATGCCCTTGGGGTTGATGACGACGAAGTTACGCCGACCGCCACGTTACGCGGCGATCTCGATGCGGAGTCGATTGACTTCCTGGACATCGTGTTCCGCCTGGAAAAGTCGTTCGACATCAAAATCGAACGAGGTGAGCTGTTCCCCGAAGACCTGTTCAATGACACGCAATATGTCGATGACGGAAAAATGAACCCGGCGGGTATCGCGGCGCTCAAGGAGCGCATGCCGTTTGCTGACCTGAGCAAGTTTGAAGCGAACCCGGCCGTACAAAACTTGGCAGAGCAGCTGACCGTACAAGACCTGTGCAACTTTGTGGATCACAAGCTGAAGGCTGCTTAGTTTTGTCCTTCTTGTAGGTGTTCATGTCATTCCGAAGAGAGTGTTACGAACGAGGAATCCGGTTTGCCCTAGTGTTGAGTCAACAACTTGGGAGAGCGAGTCCCTCAGTCGGCGAACCTCCTCTCTGAATCACATACCGATAGTCCGTTCCCTTTCAGAGACTTTTCTCTATGCGTTGGTTTTGGATTGACCGATTTACGGAGTTCGTCAGCGGATCGCACGCTGTAGCGTGTAAGGGCGTATCGCTGGCTGAAGATCACTTGCACGATCACTTCGTCGGCTATCCGCTGATGCCTAACTCGCTGGTGACCGAGGGCATCGCCCAGGCAGGCGGGTTGCTGGTGAGCGAACACTACAAATTTGCTGAGTTAGTGGTGCTCGCGAAGCTGGCCAAGGCGAAGTTCCACAGCCGCGTCCGCCCAGGCGAAACGCTTACCTATCGCGTGAATGCCGACTGGATTCGTGCCGATAGTGCCCAAGTTACGGCAACCGCCCACGTGGGCGAACGATTGCACGCTGAGGTGCAGCTGATGTACGCTCGACTTGGGGAAGAAATCGAGGCAAAGATTGGGGCAGCGCTGTTCAAGCCGACCGACTTGCGGCACTGGTTGAACTTGGTACGCGTGTTCGAGATCGGAGTTGATGGCGAGGGAAATCGACTGAAACGCGAGAATTACCCGCTGAATTAGGGTAACTGGCCAGAAGTCCCCGTTTCGCGGCTGAGCTTGCTCCGCACGAAAAGCCTGTTGAGTGGGCCAATTGCGGAGCAAGCTCGGCCGCGAAATTCTTATTGGTAACAGCAAGATGCCAAGTGCCCATAGCTGACAGCCTACGGGCAATCGCTTATTCTTACGTAGAGCGAGTCCCCCCTTACTTTCAAGCGTTTCCCTAAGCAGGCCTCTCCTATGCGTCGTCGTGTTGTTGTTACTGGTACTGGTTGTGTCACGCCATTAGGCACTTCGCCTGAGGAGCTCTGGAACAACTTGCTTGCCTGCAAGTCGGGCGTGGCCCGTTCGGAGCAGTTGGCCAAGGCAAATTTCCCTACCCAAATTGCGGCCGAAGTGCGCGACTGGTCGATCGCTTCGGTGGGTGAAGACCCAGCAGCCTGGCAAAACCGTGGTAGGCACACACGGTTCGCTGCCGGGGCGGCTAAGCAGGCGATGGAAGCTTCTGGCATTGCGGGCACGCTCGAACCGACACGCCTGGGCGTCTATCTGGGTGCGGGCGAAGGACAGCAAGACTTTCTCCGCTTCGCACAAATGGTGGTCAACGCCACGGCCGGTGGCAACGGCACGGAGCCGGGTGAGTTTTCGCTGAAAAGGTTTATCGAAACGGGTTTGGAAATTCTCGATCCGGTCGCGGAACTCGAACAGGAACCGAACATGCCAGCCGCGTATCTTGCCGGTATGTTCGATGCGCAAGGGCCCAACGTAAACTGCCTCACCGCCTGCGCCGCTAGCAGCCAAGCGATTGGCGAAGCCACGGAGATCATCCGGCGCGGCGAGGCGGATGCCATGCTCTCCGGCGGCGCGCACAGCATGATTCATCCGTTTGGTGTCACCGGTTTTAATTTATTAACCGCTTTGAGCGAAAGCAACGACGAGCCCGAGAAGGCCAGTCGCCCGTTTGACCTCAACCGCGATGGCTTCGTGTTGGGCGAAGGTGGTTCGATGGTGGTGCTGGAAGAGTACGAGCACGCCAAGGCACGCGGCGCGCAGATTCTTGGAGAAATCGCCGGCTATGGCACCACGGCCGATGCGTTTCGTATTACCGACACGCACCCCGAAGGCCGCGGCGGCACTGCCTGCATGAAAATGGCGATGGCCGATGCGGGCAAGAACCCTGAGGAAATTGACTATGTGAACGCCCACGGCACTTCGACATCCGTGAACGACAAAGTGGAAACCCTGGCGATCAAGCTGTCGATGGGCGACCACGCCTACAAAGTGCCGGTCAGTAGCACCAAGAGCATGACTGGGCACCTGATTGCCGCGGCCGGAGCTACGGAGCTAATCATCTGCCTGAACGCTCTAGCCAACAACATCGTGCCACCCACGATTAACTACGAAACGCCCGACCCCAACTGCGACTTAGACTACGTACCCAACGCTCCACGGGACCACAAGTGCAGTACGGTCGCTACCAATAGCTTTGGGTTTGGTGGGCAGAACATTACGCTTGTGGTGAGTGAAGTGTGAGCTGTCAGTAGTTCGCAATTGGTTAGTTGTTAGCCGACGACCTTCGTCGCCGCGAACTCTCGATTGCGAATTAGCACTACCCGCTTTTTGGACTGTCGATCTCGTCCAGACC
Source organism: Adhaeretor mobilis (assembly GCF_007741515.1). Classification (GTDB taxonomy): domain Bacteria; phylum Planctomycetota; class Planctomycetia; order Pirellulales; family Lacipirellulaceae; genus Adhaeretor; species Adhaeretor mobilis. The sequence goes on along the minus strand of NZ_CP036263.1, from coordinate 111,162 downwards.
GGGCGGCGAGCAAGCTCGACGACTAACGAAACTTTATTCTCAGAAGCTCTCTCTCACTCACTCACTTCATTCCACAAAAAAAGCCAACCGCCTAACATGCTTCCTTGCATGCTATTGGCGGTTGGCGTATTCGTGCTTCCTTGCACGTGTTCTTACAGTTCGACGCGGTGCTTCCACCGCGTGATCGGACTAGTTAGGCCCAATGCGCGTCGGGTTGGCTTGCAGAAAGTCTCTGGGGCCGCGGACCGTGTAGTACGGGTAAGCGACTTGCCCGGTCGGCGGGCCCGGGTTGTGATTGTAGGAAGCAGGGTAGCCGCCACCATTGGGGCACAGGCCCGAGGCGATATTCCCAACATGACTACGACACCTATCATCCCAACCACAGGAAATTTGATCACGAGCGCCGCGAAGTCGCTCCAAGCAATTTCGGCATGTGCGATTCTTTCCACAGCCGGCACCGCAAACGTCGCAGCCAGCGTCGCCAGCACAGCCACCGTCGTCACAGCATACGTCGCAGTAATCACCACAATCGCCTACGCAACCACAATCGACATCGCAACCTGCATCTTTCTTGCGTTTGAACAGGCCGAGCCCGCCGTTGCAAGGCAAGCAAGCATCGCGGCAAATAAGCGGTCGTGGTGCGCTGTTGGAACGCGACACGTGGCACGGGTCGCAGCCACAACCTCCGCCTCCGCCGAGAAGTCCCGACTGAGCACAGCCGGTGGCGAGTAGACACATAGCGCCCACCAATAGAGTCAAATTCTTCATCGTTGATCCCCCCCAGGATATTCGGCGCCCGCGTCGTGCGGAGCCGTTTCTTGTTTTTTGAGCTTCTTGGTTTCTTAATTTCGTGGCTTTGTGATAGCACTTTCGCTCCATAGGGAACGCTGGCCGGCACAGCTGGTAGAACTGATATCGGCGGAAGAATCGTTAGATTTCAGCAAAAATGGGCAAGTCGATGAGAAATGGGTGTTTGGTCGCAATTGGCCGTCGAGCCTGCTTGGCGCGGTACCCCCAGTTCAAGCTTCGGACATCCCACTGACCAAGGACCAAGGTCAATGGCCAACTGCTGTGCTGCTGGGGTTGGGCTTCCTGGGGGCCTTTGCTACAAACCCCGCCTACGCAGCACTGCTTACCCGGCGCTGTCCATCATGTGACGTTCAAAGTGTGGCTTCAGCTTGCGCTGCTAGCAGTGGATGAACCCAGTTCCAAGACTCTAGACCCTTTTGCATTTTCGCGACTCCCGTACTTCAATGCATAACTTTTTTCGCGTTTTAAGAATTGCCCTGCGACATCGCCTGACGGTGATTGCATCAGTTGGCTGCTCGCTGGCGATAGCCCTGCTGTGGGGTGGCAACATCACAGCGATTTACCCGATTGTCGACATCGTGATGGCGGGCAAGTCGATTCCGCAGTATGTCGACGAGCACATCGCCGAGACCGAAACCCAGATTTCCGAGCTCGATGAATCCGTAGCACGTTTACGAGAAACATTGAGGGCCGAGGGAGCTGGGCAAAGTTCTGTTCGCCTGAATCTGGATTATCAAACCAGCGAGATTGAAGACAAGCAAACGAAGCTGGCCCAATTGAAGCGTTGGGCACCTTGGGCACACCAGTACTTGCCGAACACGGCATTCGAGACGCTTACCCTCGTGTGTTTAGGCCTCTTTTTAGGCACTATTCTGAAGAGCATTTTCCGAATTGCGGGAGCCTACTGCACTACGCGATTGCGGCATTTGACCGCTTTCGAACTACGCAAACAATTCTACCGCCGGACGATGCGGTTGGATCTCAGTACGTTTGGCGAAACGTCGCCGGGCGACTTGATGAATCGCTTTACCGGGGACGTTAACCTAGCCTCTAACGGCACCCAAGAGGTGTTTGGTACTGCACTGCGAGCGCCTTTGATGATCGTGGTTTGCTTGGCAGGTGCCGCTTGGATTAGCTGGCAGTTGTTGCTGCTTACAATGATCTCTGCTCCGTTAAGCGGCTACGCGATTCACTGGCTGGCGAAGGCACTCAAGCGATCTAATCGTAAAGCACTGGAAGAACTTTCGCTGGTTTACGACCGCCTAGAAGAAACTTTTGGCGGCCTGAAGGTCGTAAAAGCTTTTACCAGCGAGTCGCGAGAACGTAGCCGTTTCCACCAGCAATCGAAGCAGTTTTATCGTAAATCCATGCGAATTGCCTTCTACGATTCGCTCGTAAGTCCGCTGACCGAGATGATGGGCATCGGTATGATCGTGGCGGCGGTGGTAGCCGGCGGTTACTTGGTGCTCAATCAGCAAACCCATTTGCTGGGCATTCGAATCAGCCAAGACCCGCTCACGCATGGGTGGCTTACGCTGTTCTACGGATTCTTGGCCGGGGCGAGCGATCCTATTCGACGACTCTCTGGCATTTTCAACGGGCTGCAAAAATCGCTTGCAGCGTCGGATCACTTGTACGAACTGTTTGATCGCGAATCCGAAGTCGTTGATCCATCCGTCCCAGTAGCGCTTCCTTCGCCGGTAGGCCGCATTCAATTCCGCGACGTCTCGTTCTATTACAAACCGGAAGAGCCAGTCTTGCGGGGGATCGACCTGACTGTCAAGCCGGGAGAAACCATTGCGCTGATCGGCCCGAATGGTTGTGGCAAGAGCACGCTGATGAATCTGCTGCCACGGTTTTACGACCCGCAGCAAGGGTCGGTCTCTATCGAAGGGGTGGATGTGCGGAACGTGCGCATCCGAGATTTGCGTGCCCGCATCGGTGTCGTCACGCAGGAGACCCTGCTGTTCGACGACACCTTAGCGGAGAACATCCGTTACGGTTCGCCAGGGGCGACCGACGAGCAAGTTGTCGCCGCAGCCAAACGAGCCCACGCGCACAAGTTCATCACGGAAAAACTATCCGACGGGTACAACACGATGGTTGGCTCTCGAGGCGGGCGACTCTCAGGAGGTCAGCGGCAGCGAATTGCCTTGGCACGGGCCATCTTGCGAGATCCAGAAATCCTGATCCTCGACGAAGCCACCAGCCAGATCGATGTCGAGAGCGAACGGCTCATTCACGATGTCCTCGAAGAATTCGTCCAGGACCGTACTGCTTTCATGATTACCCATCGACCCAGCACCCTGTCCCTAGCAAATCGTATTGTGGTCATGGAGCAGGGCAAAATCGTGAATGTTGGTAGCTTCGATGAATTGGCCGCTAAGTGTCAACTTTTCCGCAGGCTGGCGCACTTGAATCAGCGCGAGAGTGCTTGAGACAAGGTTCTCCCGAGTCGACCGGCGTTGGCAATCGTCCAAGCCATGTTTGGAACTGCTACCAAACTGCTAACGCGTGACTTCTTGGGTGATTCTGCGGTTATCGGCACCCTGGGTTTGTGTTTCGGTCTCTGCCAACTATGCTGTGCAATTCGTCGGAACCCATTCGTTCTCCTAGGTCGATCACTCCCACCGTACAACACCGCCTCCCTGACTACCTCTCTAGTTTCGGGATGAGGCGTCCTTCCTCCCCATTGATTCAAGAAATTCAGGACCTACTCCCATGAAGATTGCAGTTGTTGGCACCGGCTACGTGGGCCTCGTGACCGGTACTTGTTTTGCCGATACAGGCAACGATGTTACGTGCATCGATATAGATCAGAAGAAGATCGATAACTTAAACAAGGGCATCATCCCGATTTACGAGCCCGGGCTCACAGAGATGGTGCTTCACAACTACGAAGCACAGCGTTTGCACTTTACGACCGACCTGCCCGCGGCAATCAAACCGGCGGAAGTCGTGTACCTGGCCGTGGGCACGCCCCAGGGCGAAGATGGGGCAGCCAACCTCTCTGCCATGTGGGCGGTGGTCGAAGCAATCTCGCCACATTTACGCGACGATGCTGTCGTGGTCACGAAGAGCACCGTGCCGGTGGGAACCAATGAGCGCATTTATTCGATGCTCAAGGATTTCACCGGTCGCAATTGTCACGTAGCTAGTAATCCGGAGTTTCTGAAAGAAGGAGCAGCAATCGAGGACTTCATGAAGCCCGATCGCGTGGTAGTAGGTGTACGCGACGAGGAAGATGCAGAAGTACTCCGTCAGCTCTACAAGCCGTTCCTTCGCACCGAAAAGCCTTTCCTAGTGATGTCTCCACAAAGTGCGGAGATGACGAAATACGTAGCCAACGCGCTGCTTTCCACGAAGATCAGCTTCATTAACGAGATGGCTAACTTGTGCGAGAAAATGGGCGGCGACATCAATGATGTACGCCGTGGCATTGGGCACGATAGCCGTATCGGATTTGCCTTTCTATTCCCTGGCGTGGGCTACGGCGGCAGCTGTTTCCCAAAAGACGTGCGAGCCCTGGCCGCGATGGCGGAAGAACACGGCACCGTGCCGCAGATGTTGCGCTCAGTCGACGAGGTGAACGAACGTCAGAAAACCGTGATGATCGACAAGGTCAAAACTCATTTTGATGGGAAGCTCGAAGGCAAGACGATCACCGTATGGGGCCTAGCGTTCAAGCCGCGCACCGACGACATTCGCGAAGCACCAGCGCTAGTGCTCATTGATTGGATGCTTGAACAGGGTGCCACAGTACGTGTTCAAGACCCGGAAGCGCTCGAGAAAGTAAAGGCCGACTACGGCGACAAGCTCACTTACTGTGAGCGTCGCATGGGCTCTGTTGATGGCGCCGACGCGCTGGTGATCATGACCGAATGGAAGGATTACCACTCGCCGGACTTTGCGGAAATGTACCAACTGATGGCCTCGCCTGTGATCTTTGACGGGCGGAATCTCTACGAGCCGGAACGCATGAAGCGGCGCGGTTACACCTATCACAGCATCGGGCGGCCCACGGTTTCGCCAAGTGATTAACATTAGTGTATAGTGCACGCTGAGCTCATGACGCTTGTTTTTCCCGGAAGTGACAGCGATGTTCAGCCGTGCTTTGTTGTTCCTGCTTCTGGTCGTTGCGTTGGCCATCCACCCTAGCGCCGCTCACGGGGCTTTTGAGATCGCCATTCACGGCGATGGTTCAGGCGGAACGCCGGATGTCGGAACCGTGGGGTTTGCTTACCTCCAGACCCAGACCGGTACGGTTTCTGGAATGCTGGAAGAAACCGGCAGCGGGGATGGCAACGGCTATCACTTCGCTCACACAACGGCGGAAGTAGTGGGCGGTAGTTCCTTCAACGCTTTTACGAACCTCTACGGCTACGCGGAGAACGAACGTGCGGGGACATTCGTACCCTTTGGAAAGGCCAGCATAGCCGCCTTGTGGCAAGATGCGGTTACCTTGACCGGTTCTTCCGCGCTACCGGCAGCCATTCGCTTGCACTTTCTTATCGAAGGCACCGCCAGTGCAACGCAGATAGCCCAGCCCCAAGCGGGTACCTTGAACTCGTTTATTGCGCGTGCCACGAGCGACCCAACGGATTTCGAAGGGACGTTAGATACAACGCATTTCGTTGAGGCCCCGCTGGACACAAACTTCTTTGGCAACACGATGGTTAGCTACATCGTCAACACGGACCCCATTCCAAGTGAACCAACAACGCAGAACTGGGACACTCTTTCGACAGGCGGTTCAGGCGCATTCAGTGGCACGTTCTCGCTGGACGTAGAACTCGACGAGACGCCAGGCACCTACGATTGGGCCGTGCTGTTTTCTGCTTACGCACGAACCCGCGGTGGCACCGCAACCACCGATGTCAATAACATCAGCTTGGTTGCTGTTACCGATGACTCAGACGATCCGCTGGACGGATTTACTGTGGAATTCGATTCCGGTCGGACCATTAGCCCACCAGCCGGCCCCGGTGATATCGACGCCGACGGCGACGTAGATGGCGGGGACTTTCTCCTCTGGCAGCGTACCGATGGTTCGCCAAGCGGATTGATGGAAATTCAAAGTAATTATGGCAATGGCGGAAGCGCTACTGCCACATTCGCGGTCGTCCCTGAGCCGGCTAACCTAGTGTACTTAGCCTTGCTTACCACGGGCCTCCTGGGGATTGTGCGACGCCGCTCATAGATTCACTGCGGCAAGCCACAGGCGAAGTTGTCCAGCGGGATGTTATCCTGCGACTATTGGGGCCTGAGTAGTCGCCGTAAGACTCTCGTTTTAAAGTGATTTTCTTGACGCCTGCGCTGCCTACGCTTACGCTAAAGCTACCTGGGAATACGTGCGCAAGGTTCCCAGCACAAATCGCTGGTGGCGATTTCGAGAAGAGGCCTTCTTTGTCAGAGCCACCCCAAGCCGATCGCTTATCCGCTGTTCGACTAGCGCGCACTTAGTTCAGCAGTATGAATCGTCGTCTCTCTTTTGCCGCAAGGCTGCGCGCAATGGAAACCATGCGTGCCCGCCGCAGGCGCGCCCAACTGTGGACCTGCTCCGATGTTACTACTCAGACTCCGCGTGAGCCTCCTCGCTTCGCTAGCTATCTGTCTAACGATGCCGGTCGAGAAGTGCCTCGCCACTGGCGTACCGATTGAAGGTTTCTTACCTCAGGTTGGGTTCGCTCTCACAGACGAATTCCTAGACAACTTCGATTTCGCATCAATTCCGTCCGCTTCTCCGAGTGGTACTATGCTGGGTGCCGGTGGTACTGCGCACTACGATATTGCATTACTAGACACCGGAGCATCCTTCTCGCTACTTACTGAACAGAGCGACACGGACTTCAACATTGATGGCCCCTATCCGGGAGAGTCAGACGGCTTTCGCGGCACTTTCCCTATTACCTTGGGCGGAGCCACAGGAACGCTTGAAGCAAGTGTGAATGATCCTCTGGGAATCTACGCCACAGGACTTCAGAACCGCACCGCGTCTGTGCCGCTGGTGATCGACCACGCGCACCTGGAAGGTCAAACCAACGTGTCATTGGTCACGATTCCCGCGGAATCCGATCTTCCCAATGTGCTCGGGTTGACATTCTCTAGTCGCTACGCGACCCACATCAACGCCGATCAGCCCCAACTCTTTACCCTCGATGGGCGGACGGTCCGCACACCGGCAATCGACTTTCAAACTCTTGGAAGTGGGGGAGGCAGCATTAGTCGCAGAGCCCCCTTATCGCTTAAGCCCGCAGCTTCGTTCTCGTCAGCACCTGTCTACGTCCCTGATTTTGGCAACCCCGATTTCTTCGACAACCCCCAAGAGAATCCGCAAACGCCCACTATTTTGGCAGCGCAAAGTGGAGCCCTTTTCCTAAACGCCAACCTCGTCAATGACGGGATACAGCTGAATAATTCAGAGTTGTTCTTTGACTCAGGGGCGAGTGTGAGTGTGCTTTCCGAATTGAAAGCTCTACAGCTAGGAATCGACGTACAGCTCGATACGCCTGATTTCTCGATCGACATTGTCGGCTCGGGTGGGCTGACACAGGACTTACCGGGCTACTTTCTCGACTCGCTGTCCATCCAGGCGATCGGTGGCAACGTCACGGCAACCAATGTGCCGGTCATTATTCTCGACATCACCGACCCGGGAAACCCAGGCAATATTGTCGATGGCATCATCGGTACAAATTTGCTTGTGGGGCGTAACTTGGTGATCGACCCCAACCCGGCACTAGGTGGCGGCGGGGCGAGTCCGAGTCTTTACATCAGCGATCCGGTAACGACCGAGCACAATTGGAACAGCAATTCAAGCAGTGCTAGTTGGAGCATCGGATCGAGTTGGACAACACCCAACGCTCCAGATGTGCTGGGTGTTGCCAACGTGCGACACGTAGCTGGTGGGAATCAAACTGCCCTGGTTGATGCCGATGCCACGGCTTGGGGAGTGAACATTTCGAGCGACACCACGACTCAGATGACCGTTCAAATCCAAGCTGGCAAAACACTTACTACCTTCGCGGGCACTAATATCGAACAGGGCGGCCGACTCGATCTGCGCGGCGGAACTTTGGATACGCAGTTCGTGGAGATCCTTGACGGCATGCTGGAAGGTAACGGACTGATCACTACCGGTAGCGGCCCCATTCCTGGGCAAGTCGAGAATCGCAACGGCGTCGTCTCACCCGGCAATGGAGTCGGCACCTTGACCATCGAAGGAAACTACGGCAATGCTGATGAGGGCACCATGCAATTCGACATCGGTGGACCCACGGCAGGGACCGAACACGATCAACTGGTTGTCGACGGTCAAGCGAAGCTTGGGGGTACCTTGGAGGTCGAACTAGTAGATCTTGGCGGCGGAGCCGATCCGACACTAGGCGAAGAATTTGTGCTTATCACCACCACCGAGGGAATTGGCGGCTTCTTTGATACGCTGCTACTGCCTGAAGATAGCGACTTCGGTTGGTTGCTTGAATATGGCACCAACGACCTCACATTGATCGCCACCTTGCCTGGTGACTTCAACAACGATGGCGGGGTCAACCAGCTGGATCTAGCCGTCTGGCAATATGGCTACGGAGATCAGCCGAACTACTTCGACGGCGGGGACTTCCTCACCTGGCAACGCAACTTCGGCAGTGGGGGCATCACGAGCAATGCCGTACCGGAGCCTTCGAGCATCGTACTGCTGACACTGGCAGGTTTCTTTGCCATTGCTCGCAGAAGGCAAATAGCCGCGAGCTAACAGCTCGCCGGGAATTTGCTCCGAGGAGTTACCTTCTAGCGAGCGTTGCATCCAAGAGAGTTCACCGGCAGAATAATGTCGCGCGGCTATTCTTGAACAACACTTAATTCCCAGCGCGTTCGGTGCGCAGGCGGCTTGACGCTTGGATGTTGGTCGCAGAGCTAAACCGCGGGGTGATCCAGCCATTCTGGTTCATCGGCACGTCGATGGTGACCGTGATTTCTTCGACCGATTCGTCGATCACCGACGGGTTGATCGTAACCGTCGCGCCGCGGGTGCCAACGATGTTGAGGATGCTCGTTGCACGCTGCACAGCTTCCGCTGCGGTAGCCCCAGGGACCATCGCATGCCGGGCCGCTTCGTAGGCCGCATTGTCGGCCGTGTGGCGCATGACATTCAGCCGGCCGAATTCAAACGCAGCGATGACCAACACGAAGAAGATAGGCGCTACGACGGCAAACTCCACCGCGGCAGCACCGCGGCGGTCGGAATTCCTGCCCTGCTTGTCGGTGCAAAAGTAGCGTTTTCGTAGTTGGCTGTTCATGGCGTTGTTGGGAGTCGGAGGCCTAAAGCATTAACCACAAAGGACACAAAGAGCACGAAGGAATCGCATCGATTGTCGTTTCTGGTTGACCAAAAGCCTTGGTGTTCTTTGTGAACTTTGCAGTTGTTTTTTGTCTACTCAGTGAGCATCACAGGTAGTGTCGAAGCGATCTCGCGAAAGATGCGTTCCAGTGCCGCCGAGTCAGGTGCATGGAAGTGAGTTCCGCCGGTAGCGGCCGCGACGGCTTGCATGCGTGAGAAACCCGCTTCAAAACTAAACGTAATGGTGTGAATCGTGATGTCCTCATCAGCAGCCAAACGTGCGGCTAGTACGGGCTCAGGGCCTGTATTGTGGCGGCCGTCGGTCATCAGCACCATGGTGCGGATGGCAAACGGGCGTTGAGCTCCGGAAGTCAGAACGGCGCGGCCATTTTGAATGCCGGCATGAATATTCGTGTTACCACGAACGGCGCGACTGCCTAGGAAAGCCATCTCACTGCGGATAGGTGCGTAGCTGAAGTCCAGCGGGGCGTTGATGTCAGATGTCGTGTAATTGAAGCCGCAGTGATTACCCGCATCGGAGTAGCTCACCAGACCGCACTTTTCGGTTTGCGGCGTAGTGTCGAGTTCATTCAAAAAGCCCAAGACGGCGTTGTTCAAACCGGCCCAACGACTGAGCGTCGGATTTGGAGGTCCACAGTTGCTGCCCGATACGGTGCGACTATCGACGTCTCGCATCATAGAGCCGGAACGGTCGACTACGAGACAAATATCGCGATCCAGCTGCGTGGAAGTAGCAATGTGCTGCGGTTGAAATTGAGGAACGCCCATCACGCGACCCAGGAACAATGCCACGGGACCCGCAGAGGACGAAGCGGTGCGTTGCCCGGTGACCCGCATTGCGTTGAGCTGTGCGCCACCGGGCGTAAATGCAAATCGCGAGGTGCTTGTGGACTGCGAACTGGTACCCACTTCGATTTGGGAATCATCAACAATCAGCCCTTGGCCAGCTACGGTATTTCGCAGGGCCGCATCGCGAGCGGCGATTCGAGCGGCGATTTCGTCTTGGCTCAGGCTCAAGGTTTTCGCCCCAGCTCGCGAGGCAGCATCGGTCGCGGTGCGAAGCTCGGCCCGCACCAACTGCATCCAAGCCACATCGACCGCAAAAGCTGCCATGATCAAAAAGAGCGGCAAGCAAACTGCCACGAGTACCATCATGGCACCCTGGCGATTGCGACGTGAGTTTTTCTGATTGGAATGAAGCATGATTAGATTCAAGTTGATTGGTTATGTAGGGAGCGCCCTTTGTGGCGTTCCGTGTATCCCGTTCAAGGAATGCCAAGGAGGGCATTCTCTACAGAATTGCTAAAACTCCTTCATCATCTCCGCACGCCCTTCGAGCGTCCGACCGGTGAAGAAGCTCCCAGGTATCACAGAGTTTCGGGAGGCAGGGGCCTGCACTGTGATTTCGATGAATTGACCTGGGGCGAGCGTATCGAAATTTCGCGGGTTGATGGTCACCGTGCCACCTTGCACGCGGCGATCAGTCAGAATGCCGTTGGCACTAGCCTCGACATCGGCAGCAACCGCATTCACCGAAAGGGCAGTGCGAGCTCCTTCGTAAGCGGCCACGGTGAGTGACTGTTTGAGAAAGATCATCGTGCAGCTTTCGATCATGGCCAGCACGAGCAGCACGATCACGGGCAGACAAACGGCCAGCTCCGAGGCGGCGACACCGCGACGCCGATTGGGGTTTCTTGAATTGCGAATTCGCATGGGGATATAAAAAAGTGGGCAGTAGGCAGGGGGCGGTAGGCAGTTGTTTTCTAGGTTTGGTGGTAGCCCGCGAGCTGCCACAATGGCTCACACCGTCACAAGTTCTGCTTCGGCGTTTGCTTCTTGGTCGTCGTCGGCTTCTGCCACGCTGGGGTCGTACTCCGTGCCAGCCAAGCGAGCAGTCATGCGGTTGAAGTCGTCGGCCAGACCTTGCCAGAAGTCGAAGTCGCGGAACTTCAATATTTTCACTTCACCGCTATCGGCCATCGAACGCACCGTTTGACGCAGGCGATAGATCGGGCCAGCAAAGCGATGGCTGATCTTGATGGTGTCCACAACGAACACGGGCAGCATGAAGATCATGACCAAGATGAATGGGCCTTGGGTCCACCACAACTGTTGAACGTGCTCGCTCACAGGGCGGAACGGGTTACTCAGCACTTGCAAACAAAACGCTACAGCAGCGGCTACGGCGATGAAAGCGACCCAGTGCATGCACAACCGACGAGCCAGTGCGCCTTGAACTTGTGGATCGACAAATGTTTTCTTGCGTTCGGGATGGGCCATTGTGAAGTTACCTTTCGAAGTCAGTTTCTCGGTTCTGGCGAGTAACGGTTCTCAATTTTTCGCTGGTTAGTGTTCGACTACTGGTAAACGAGGCCTCGCTATTGAGAAAACGCTCGCAATCGACAAACCGCTTACAAGTAGGCATAGGTTCAAATCAAAGGTAGGTCACACCAAGAACGATGCTGGGGACTTCCCACAACAACAGTATCCAGGGAACTCGAACCGGGATGACGACCGGCACAACCGTTGCGAGCCGACCTCTCAGGTAAGAATGAAAGGTGGCAGCTCAATACCCGGGGGGCGATCTTGCTCGCTTAGGCTCGCGGCGATCTTGCCCTGGGCTATGGGATGCAACACCTTCGGCGTATTTCTTGTAGCGCCCTCGTAGAGCGAGTCGCGCATTGCTTACAAAGATTCTTGGAGAGGAAGTTCCTTGTCGGAAAACTACCGAGTGAAGTGCTTCGCAACTTGTTTGTGCAACGCAAAGATCTCGCCCTTCACTTCTGCAAACGAGGCGTGATCCTTGATCAAGTGCACTAAGGGTTGCCAAAGTTCGGGCGGTAACCCGGCCGCCTCTGCAAGGCGAGTGAACTCGACCGCTTCGCCCGCGAATTGCGGACGGCGGGGGGAGTAGTTCAATAGTAGACAGTTCGTGCGCACCGCAAACTGTGCCAAGTCACCGGCCGGCACTCCATGCTGGCGCTCGATAGCCTGCCATAGTTGTGGGCCGGTCTGTTCGATCATCGATGTCTGGATCTCACTAACCGCCTGATCTTCGCTCGGCACAACCGGCACTGGAGGTAGTGTTATGGCGAGTTGCTTGGAGGCTGCCGCGGCGCGATTCCAGGCGGAGTTGTAGGTAGCCGGTTTCATGCCCTTTGCCCGCAAAGCGAGCGCCATGCTCCAACGGCTTGCCGCTTGCCAGACCGCGGCCTGCTTCTCAACGGATGGAACAACGCTCGGCCGGTCGGTGATCTTCGGTTGCACGATCTCTGGGACTACAACTTCAGGCGTTTGCGAGGTAACTGCATTGGGGTCGGGCACTTCCGCACCCTTTACGATGCTCCTCTCTTGGCCGACTCCGACCGTTGCTTCGTTTTCTGTCGTCGTCTCTTCTACCTCTATTTCTTCAACCATCGGCTCGGGTGAGGGAATTTGTGGCAGAGCAATATCTTCGGGTGGCACGGCCAGCTCCTCAAGCTGCTTTGCTTCTGCCGGCTCATCTCGGGCTGGCAATTCCCAAGCCGCAGGGGGAGCCGGTTCCGTCTTCACGGTTGGTGTTTCTTCCGAGGGCTTTGCTTGTCCACCGAAAAGCAGACCGATCTCTTCGTCCTTACTGAGAGAAGTGAGCGCTCGCTGCTCGCTGAGGGACTCCGCTTCGGGAGCCGCTTCTCCAGAGGCTACTGGCTGCGGAGTCTCCACTTGTGCGGGCTCGCTATCGTCGAACAACGAAAACGGATCGTCGTCATCCTCAGTCTTCATCGTCGCCTCAGGCACATCGTCCTGTGCTTCGACCTCGGTAGTCTCAGGTTCAGCCTCAGGTTCAGGTTCAGTCTCGGATACTTCTTGCTTCACGATTTGCGCGGGCAACTCTGATGGCTCTGGCGGATCGACCGGGAACAAGTCATCAACCGTAAGTTCGGACTCAGCCTCTGGTTCTGGTTCCGGCTCAGACTCCAACTCTGTTTCCAGCTCCGGCTCCGGCTCGCCGATTGGTTCAGGGGAGAGTATCTCGGTGGGCTCGTCACGCGTTGCGTAGCGATCTTCGACAGGTGGGCTAGCGACTTCGGCCTCAGCATCTTCTTGCTTGGGGTATTCCTCCCCAGGGCTGTTTTCCTCAGATATCGTTTCGTGCTCGCTCTCTCCTCCCCCAAACCGGCTGGCACTATTCGGGTTATCCTGCTCACGAATGTCCTGCGTGCGATTACCCGGCTCAGCAGGCAACGCTTCGGGCAGAACGACCGATTGAGATTCCGGCGCAGACTCTGGTATAGGTTCCTGCTGGTCAACCAGCGGAGGGGCAGTTGGCTCAACGATGCTTGCAGTCTTCGTATGTCCCGAAGCCGCGGTCTGGCCTTCTTGCTGGCCACCTTGATAGCGGATTTCCTCCCAGCAGCCTGTGAAGCAGCATACCGATAGCAGTCCCGCCGCCCACAAAAGAGCAGCGTTGAGTCGGTTTTGTGGAAAGAAGTTCGTGCGGTGAAGCATCATCTTGCGTTATCTTAGAGGTACCTGCCGTATTGAGTGGTCCCACTCTCGATGAATTATAGCCGACTATCCACCCCTGGCATCTAGCAAAGCGTGCTGCCAGCAAAGTACTCCGCTGACCATGGCCAAAAGCCTGAACAACTCTACCGATTCTACAGACTCGCCGGGCAAGACCAGTACGGAACCGCCCACGAAGTGTCGCCCGTCGCGTCGTAAGTTTCTCAAGCGTGCCGCCGCGGGGCTGGTGACTGCTGGTATCGGAACGGGTTTATATGCGTGGCGGTTCGAGCCGCATTGGGTGGAAGTCGTCCACGAGACGCTGCCCATCGAACGCTTGCCAGCGGGACTCGTTGGTAAACGGCTCGTGCAATTGAGCGATTTACACGTTGGTGACATCGTGGACCACGATTACATCACTTCAGCAATGAAGAGCGTGGCGGCTTTGGAACCTGACTTGATTGTCATTACTGGCGACTTGATGACCTGCCACTACGACGAGCAAATCGAGCAAGCGACCGATGTACTCGGTTCGCTACCAAAGGCGAAGCTCGGTCGTTTTGCGATCTTTGGCAACCACGATTACGGCGACAACTGGCAGCAGCATCTTACCACGCGAAGAGCGAAGCGCGAAATCGAAAAGCTGGGTATCACCGTCCTACGCAACGAACTGATGGAAACGGGCGGCTTGCAGATCGTGGGCATCGACGACCTGTGGACGCGGCGTTTTAATCCCGAGCAGGCTTTTGAACAGTTAGACCGCGAACGCGCGAGTCTTGTGCTGTGCCACAACCCCGACGGCATCGACAAGCCAAGTATGCAGGACTATCGGGGTTGGATTCTCGCCGGGCACACACACGGCGGGCAGTGTAAACCGCCTTGGGCTAAGCCGCCAATATTGCCGGTGCAGAACCACCGCTACACGGCTGGCAAAATCGTGGTCGATGAGAATCGGCAGCTCTACATCAACCGCGGCCTAGGTTACACGCATCGCGTTCGATTCAATTGCCGACCGGAGATCACAGTGTTTACACTGGAGCAGGCGGCTAACGACTCTCGTTTGGTTTCCTGGCATCGCGATTCGCTCTGGCCAAAATGCTCCGGACGGCTTAGCTTGGCGACATGAGTGACGCCAAATCCACCGACGAAAGTTTCTGGCATCGCAGCATATTCCCGCTGGGACTGCTAGGCGGGCTGCTGTTCTACGTCGCCCAACCGCCACTGAGTTGGATGATCGTCGCATGGGGCGCACCAGTTCCCTGGCTGTTGCTCGCACGAATGCCGAGGCTGCCGGGCCGTAGGCCCTACCGCACGCTATGGTTGTGCGGATTTCTTACTTGGCTCGTGACCGTGCAGTGGTTGCGACTGTCGCACCCCATGAATCATCTGGCGCTCGTGCTGCTGGCAACGTATCTGGGCCTGTATTTGCCGGTGTTTGTGGGGCTCACGCGGGTCGCGTATCACAGGTTGGGCATGCCATTGTGGTGCTCAGCACCGATAGTTTGGACCGGGCTCGAACTAGTTCGCGCTCACTTGGCGACCGGGTTTATGATGAGCTCGCTGGCACATACGCAGGTAGGAGCTCCTGCGGTGCTGCAAATTGCTGACATCGTTGGGGAGTACGGTGTCACGTTTTTGATCGTGATGGTTGCCGGAGCGATTACTGATGCGCTACCTGTCGCTCGTGACTTAGCCGGAGATGCCAACCCGGTGCCCAATTCTGCTGAGCCGCAAGCAGCGCGAGTTTGCTGGCAGAAACTTATTCCTGGCGGGCTAGCGATTGTTTTTGCACTTGGCTACGGCGCATGGCGAATGCAAGTCGGT
Organism: Adhaeretor mobilis; assembly: GCF_007741515.1. Lineage (GTDB taxonomy): Bacteria > Planctomycetota > Planctomycetia > Pirellulales > Lacipirellulaceae > Adhaeretor > Adhaeretor mobilis. The sequence goes on along the minus strand of NZ_CP036263.1, from coordinate 95,684 downwards.
GAAATCTCAATGAGTCGCGAACCTCAACAAACCGTCGCGCTAATCCAGAACGACGCCAAGGCGGTTTGGAAGCACGAACCCGATCGCAAGTTACGAATGATGCGCGAGTTGGTTGACCTAACCACTGAAGCCACACGAGGGAGCGACATCGACTTAGTCGTTTGGCCGGAAACCGCTTATCGCGATGCGCTGGTGAGTGTGGAACCCGGCTACACTCCGCCGCGGGAGTTTCTTGAGATTCCCGTGGACGATTTTGTGGCCATCACCCCGAATGCGCTCAAGCAATATGCCACGGTCTGGAATGCAGGATTGCTGCTGGGGATCGATCGACGACACGTGCATGAATCGAATCCATTGAACGGTGAAACCGCAAACGGAGAGACACCATTTGACGTGGATTCGTTTAACTCCGTGGTATTTGTTGATCGCGCAGGGGAACTCCAGGGCACGTACGACAAGATGCATCTTGTGCCCTACGGAGAGTACACTCCTTTTTCTAGTTGGTTCCCTTATCCCGAAGGTTTCACTCCGCTCACGGGAGCTGTGGTGCCTGGGGAAGACCCCAAGTCGTTCGAGTTCGAGGGGATTCGCTACTCGCCGAGCGTTTGCTACGAGAAGGCCGTGCCGCACTTGATGCGGCGGCAGTTCGCCACACTAGTCGAGCGTGACGAAACGCCGGACGTCCTCGTGAACGTCACGAACGACGCCTGGTACTGGGGCTCCGCGGAGCTGGAGATGCACCTCGCCTGCGGGATTCTGCGTGCGGTTGAGCTGCGCACGCCAATGCTGATCGCAGGAAATCGGGGGCTCTCGGCTCACATCGACGCTTCTGGCGCGGTACTGGGCGTCACCGAGCGGAACCGCACTGCCGTGCTGCTGGCAAATGTAACGACGCGTTTGTCGAAAGCTCCCACCCTCTACACGCGCTGGGGCGACTGGCTCCCGGCGGCATGTCTGGTATGCTGTGTAGTTTTTGCGGTGGTCGGTTGGATGGGCAGGCGTGGCACGGGTCCCGGCGAGGCGTAGCTCGCGGGCTAGGTGCTCATATCGCTTCTGAGAATAGCATTCTCACGGCGACGACGGTCGTCGGCCGGCGCCCCGCCTCTCGACCCTAGACTCTTAACTCTAGACTTTTGATATGCCTGTTGTTCTACAATTACTTGATGCTCACAAACGCTACGGCGAGCAAGAACTGCTCGACGGGGCCGCTTGTGCGCTAACTGATGACCAGAAGGTGGGCCTCATCGGGCGAAATGGGGCTGGCAAAAGTACGCTGTGCCGCGTGCTGCTCGAAGACGAGGAGCTCGACGCAGGTGAAGTCGTGTGTAGCAAGAAGCTTCGCCTGGGTTACCTGCGCCAGCACGATCCGTTTCATGATGGCGAAACGGTCGTCGGCTTTCTTATGCGCGACAGCGGCCAGCCCGATTGGCGTTGCGGAGAAATCGCGTGGCAGTTCCAACTACCAGACGCCATGTTGCATCAGGAGGTTCGCTCGCTCTCCGGCGGTTGGCAGACCCGAGTGAAATTGGCGGCGCTGTTGCTGCACGATCCGAATCTGTTGATTCTTGACGAACCGACCAACTTCCTCGATCTACGCACGCAAATGCTGCTCGAAGAATTTCTCAACGGCTTCAAAGGCGGATTGTTGGTCGTCTCGCATGATCGCTCGTTTCTCAAACGCACGTGCAATCACACGCTGGAACTCTCGCGTGGCGAGCTCACGATGTTTCCCGGCAATGTGGACTCCTACTTGGAGAACCTCGAAGAGCGCCGCCTCCATGACGAGCGCAAGAACGCTGCAACGCTCACTAAGCGCAAGCAGTTGGAAACATTTATCGCCAAGAATCGCGCTAACGCCAGCACGGCCAGCCAGGCTCGTAGCAAGGCAAAGCAACTGGAGAAGCTAGACCTGCTGGAGGTTGCTGGTCAAGAGGCGACCGTGCGGTTTAGCTTCCCCAATGTGGAGCCACGCCAAGGAGTCGTGCTGCGTACCGAGCAACTTGCAATCGGCTATCCCGATCACACAGTGGCTGAGCAGATTCAGTTGGAACTGGAGCACGGCGAGCGGATCGGCATCGTTGGTGACAACGGGCAAGGCAAAACGACATTTCTGCGCACGGTGTGTGGTTCGCTCGAACCGAAGGCTGGCACACTTAAATGGGGCTATGGGTGCCAGATCGGAGTGTATGCCCAGCACGTTTACACGACGCTTCGTGATAACGACACGGTGCAGGAGTATCTAGAATACCAGGCTGCTCCCGGCACCACGCGACAACAAATCAGCGGCGTGGCGGGCAGCTTTTTGTTTAGCGGCGAGACGGTCGAGAAGCCGATCCGCGTACTTAGCGGTGGCGAGCGTGCCCGACTGGTGTTGGCTGGCCTGCTGCTGGAGAAGCACAATGTGTTGATCCTCGACGAGCCGGGCAACCACTTGGATGTCGAAACCGTCGAAGCCCTGGCCGACGCGCTAGAGCGTTACCCCGGCACAGTCATCTTTACAAGTCACGACCGGCACTTCATGCGCCGTGTCGCCACCGCCGTGGTGGAAGTACGCGAGCAGCGTGTCGTCAACTTCCCATCCAGTTACGACGATTATCTCTACCGCATTCGCAAAGAGCTGGAAGCAGGGCTGCGGGCGGAACACGCGAGCTACGGGGGCGCATCGATCCCTGATGGGCAAGCGACGCCTGCAAGACTATCGGGGCGTGAAGAACGCGACTTGCAGAAGAAATTAAAGGCGACCGAGCGTAAGATTGCCAAAAGCGACGAGCGTAAGAAAGAGCTGGAAGCGGAGCTGCTCACGGTAACGACCACAGGCGACGCAGATCGCGTACGTGAAGAGCTAGTAGATCTGGCTGGCGAGGTCGAGCAGTTGGAAGAAGAGTGGTTAGAGACTTTCAACGCGCTCGAGAGTGAGGGTTAGGCTTTCCACGTTCCCACGCGGGAACGAGCGGAAAGAGAACCGCTAGCCGCGGACCCTGGTCGGCGATCGGATTCTTCGCCAAGCCCGCGCCAAGTAAGCTCGGCGGCTGACGCGACCTGATTGTTACGCCTGACTTCTTCATTTACTCCCTCTTCTTCAGCAAAGTGCGCTCCGTCAGCCAACCCTCCATTAGCTCAGGCCACTTGCGGAAACTCCGCTTGCCGGGGTGCATGCCGTAGCCGTGGCCGCCGTGCGCGAAGATGTGCATGGCAGTCGGGACCTTGTTCGCTAGCAGCGCTTCGTAGAAGCGAATCGAATTGGCGGGAACGACTGACTTGTCATCGCTAGAATGAAATAACAGCGTGGGAGGCGTCTGCTTATCGACTTGCTTCCATGTGGTGTATCGCTCCATCAGTGCGTCGTTGGGGTTCTCGCCCAGCAGGTTACGTCGCGAGCCACGGTGAGCTAAGCCATCGTCCATTGAAATCACTGGGTATACAAGCACGGCGAAGGCGGCGTGCGCGGGAAGGCGATCGACGGGGTCCATTGCTTCGGGGTTACCATCGTCGCCCATCGTGGCGACGCAGGAAGCCAAGTGCCCGCCTGCGGAAAAGCCGATGACGCCGATTTTCTGCGGATTGACGCCCGTCTCTTCCGCCCCGGCAGCAATCAGGCGCAGCGCACGTTGGGCATCTTGCAGTGGCACCGGTTGCTGGTTGGGCCCGCCTCCGCAGCGGTATTTCAGTACAAAAGCTGCCACGCCACGCTCTTGAAACCACTCTCCGACAAAGCTCCCCTCGTGCTCAAGGGCCAGGTTTCCATAGGCACCTCCTGGCAGCACCAGCACGGCCGTGCCGTTGCCTATTCCTTCGGCTGGCAAGTAGGCCATCATCTCAGGTCGAGTCTCAATGCGTTCCCGCCACTCAGGGGTACCCTCGTTGTCATCCACTTCTTGATGATTGGCCGCGTGGTCTTCAGGCCAGATAGGGACGAACACGGAGGGGTCCTCGGCTAGGGCAACAGTTTGACAAATGGCTAGGAAACAGAATATGAATCGGAACACGATTGAATCTCCTAATTTTGAAAGCGAAGAGTCATTTAGCCGCCGAGCTTGCACGGCGCTCGGCGGTTAAATGACTGTACTGATCACTGAGTGCAAATCTTAACCGTTCTTCTCCCACACTCCCACCACTGCGGGCGAGTACGTGCGCACGTCCCAGCCGGGATCTTTACGATGCTCGGCAACGCCGCCGGGGAGTAAGTTGAAATCAAATCGCTCGTCCGCTTCCACGAGGAAAATGCTACCGACAGGGGCGTGCTCGACCAGTGCGTTGATGAGCTCAAGCATATCTTCCTGGCGATCAACAAAAAACGCATACGGCGGGCTGCAAAACACAATCCACGGAACGTCCGAAGGGGGAGGGGGGAAGGAGGAAGGCGGAGCGGCTGAGTCTTCCTCCTGGGGGAGATCCCGCTTGCCCCACAGGAACGCGCTCGTCACGCACAAGGTTGACCGGTCCTGCACCTCCAGAGCAGCAATATTTTCCTCCACGACTCGGGCCGTGGGGATGTGTTTTTCGATAAATGTCGCGCCAACCGCACCGCGACCAATGGCCTCCAGACCGAGCGCACCGGTGCCAGCGAACAAGTCGATAGCGTGGCGTCCTTTACAGCCAATGCTCACGAGATTGAACAGTGCCTCGCGGACGCGGTGCTTCATAGGCCGGGTGACCGGATCGCCATGATACTTCAGCCTCCGCCCACGAAAGCTGCCGCCGATGATGTGTAGGTCGGCAGGGACGTTGTCTTTTGCTGCGCCTGGACGACGTTTTGATTGACGCTTCTTATTCATCAGGGCTACTTGCAGGTCTGAATGGGCCTTGCCGACATTGGCTGGCTGAGTACGAAAAACATGAAAGAATGGGTTTGAGCGAAAAATTGCGATCCTCAAATCTTACCAAATCTAGAAACTGTCAGGCAGAACTTTCTGGTTGGTTCGATATGACAAAGTAGGTGTCTTCCACCTCCCGGAGGAGGCAATTCAGATGACGAATCCTACAGCTCTCTCGAACGGTCCGCAGGACGAATTCTCTTCTGGGTAAACCAAATGTCCGTGAGTATGGAGCGATTACAACTTCGAGATGGCTGCTATCGTAAACTGGCTGACTTCGAGACCTGCGGACAACCAACTTCGTGTAGTGTTTTGCCACGAAGACCGACTATCGCTTCATGCTGGTTGACGGGTGGGGGAATAGCAAGGTCATCCCTGCCAGCAATTGATCGTCCTATCTGCTAACTAAGAAGATCCATCGCCATTGGGGATGCCTGATGGCGAACACCAAAGATCCCTTCGCCAGCCCGTGACGTACTGATAGTTGCTCTGGTATGCTAATGGTTCGGCGAGACACGTCAATTCGCGGCTAGCCGCGTCGACTTGTTCGCTGGTTCATATCGGAAATTCAACTTACAGGGGACCCAAACACCATGTCACGGATGCTACACCTTCTGCTATTGGCAACCTTTACTTTACATTCTTCCGCACCGCTCCAGGCTCAGGAAACTGCCACCGAGGGCCAGGCCGCTTCAGCGACCTCGGACGAAACGGCTGAAGAATCTGCTGAGGGGGCGGCCAAGCCGCAGGCAACGGAACCTTCGCCCGAGGGAAAAGCCGCGAAAGAGGCGTTCGATGTGCTGCATAGGAAGTGGGAAGCGAAGATTGCGGAGATCCAGGCTGTCCAGGATAAACGCGAGGGATCACGCGGGGCAGCTCGAGAAGAACTCGATGCCCAATTGGCTTCGCTTCGCAAGGAGGCCGCCAAGCTGATCGACGAAATCGTTGACGCCGGAGTTGCGGTCTACAAAGCTGATCCGCAGGCCTATCCGCGCGTCAACACCACCGTAATGGCAATCGCCCAGTTCTATCTGCTAGGCGACGCGAACGGCGATGGAGGCGACCAGTATGAGAAAGCTTACGAGTTGATAAAGAAGATGCTCGACGCAGGTGCCGCCGATGATTGGCCCCAACTAAATGCGTGGGGGGGCGTGGCAGCTTTTCATATCAATGAGTTCGACGCAGCAGAGAAGTACTTTGCCGCCGCCGGCGAGGCGGGGCTCATGGGCAATACGCCGCCCAATCGTAATTCGCGCGATCCCAACACCGTGCTGTGGGGCAAGGCACGCGAGAATCAGGCTGCAATCGCAGGGCTTCGCAATTCCTGGGAAAAAGAGCAGGAGATTCGCGCCGCAGAGGCCAAGGCGGACGACCTGCCGCGCGTGAAGTTCACGACCAATCGGGGGGATATCGTGATCGAGCTCTTTGAAAACGAAGCTCCGCAAGCCGTGGCGAATATCATTACGCTTGTGAAGAAGGGCTACTACGACGGGGTGACGTTCCATCGCGTGCTGCCCGGCTTCATGGCTCAGGGGGGCGACCCGGACGGCACTGGTACGGGCGGCCCAGGCTACAACATTCGTAGCGAGTTCAACAAACCGGGTGCCCGCAAGCACTTCCGCGGTAGCCTGAGTATGGCCAACACGGGCCAACCCAACACGGGCGGCTCACAATTCTTTCTGACGTTTGTACCAACTTCGTTTTTGGATGGCCGCCACACGGTCTTCGGCCGCGTCGCCGAAGGCATGGACGTAGCCGCGAGCCTCAAACGCCGCGACCCGGGCGACCGAAGCGCACCAAAACCAGATCGCATTATCAAGGCCGAAGTGCTACGAGATCGCGGGCACGACTATCAGTTTGATAAATTGCCTGATTAGAGGCCACTAGGCTTCTGCCTCTAGCCGGCGGGCTACGCCTCGCCCGGGATTCTGGGTTCTCCCCCAAATTTCCGGGCGAGACGAAGCCCGCCGGCAATATTGCCTCAATCAGGCGAGATAGCGGGTTTCTACACCCGCTTGACCCCAGACTTCTCCCAACGTATCCTGGTATTCTGATTTTCGATGCTGGCGGACTCTTCTATTAAGATTGCAGATCCGAGCCAAGGATGCTCACGCGAGGCGACGGTTTCAGATTGAGCCGGGCGACGTAATTCGTTTTCTCGCAATCGCTTTCTGCTGCCAGGCGATAGTCACACGACTTTTTGAATTCTCGCCGATCGCTTGGATCGTCGATTCGACATATTCGGCCACGGTTTCAAGTCGCGGCCTCAATAGTATAGGTGCGCTAGCGAGACCCCCGCGTTCGCCCTGCGCAACAATCACGAGACCAACACCAACATCCGGCGACGACTAATAAACGCCCAATCAACATGCATATTAAAAACCTCAAAGTCTTCTGCGATGTGGTGGATCGGCGTAGCTTCTCGCAAGCGGCCGAAGACAACCATATTTCGCAATCGACTGCCAGCAACATGGTGCAACAGCTTGAGGAGCGCCTGGGCGTGCGCTTGCTGGATCGCTCGCGGCGGCCATTCGAGCTGACACCTGAGGGGGAATGCTACTACGAGGGCTGCCAGCAACTGGTGAAGCACTACGAGGACCTGGAAGAGGAAGTTCGCACGCTGGCCGACGCGAAGGCGCGTAGCCTAACAGTTGCTGCGATTTACTCAGTGGGTCTACATCACCTCAACGAACTGTGGCCGCAGTTCACAGCGGCCAACCCACGAGCATCGCTGCGGCTCAAGCCGCTGCATCCGCAAGAAGTTTACGACTGTGTCGAGTCAGGAAAGTCGGAACTTGGCTTGATGAGTTTCCCGAAGTCGAGCGACACGCTTGGAGTGGAACTCTGGTACGACGAGCCAATGGTGGCCGTATTGCCGCCGAATTCACCTCTGGCAGGGCGTGAGGAGATTCAGCTGAGTGACATTGCTGACGAGCCGTTCATCGCTTTCGATCGCAAACTGGCGCTGCGAGGCTCGATAGACCGCCGCCTAAAACAGGAAGGCGTGAAAGTCGAGATTACTCACGAGTTTGACAATATTGAGAACGTAAAGAAGGACATCGAGCACGGTGCCGGTGTGAGCCTGCTGCCCGAACTGACTGTGCGGGCGGAGATCGCCATGGGCACGCTCGCTATGGCGCGCATTGCGGGTGAACCGCTCGTGCGGCCATTGGGTTTTGTATTCCGCCGCGATCGGCCGCGCAGTGAACTGGCCGGACAATTTGTGGCGCTTCTCAGAGAGAATGTCCAGCGGTTGAGTACTGATGTCAGCACAAAACCTCAAGCGAGCCTACAAGACTAAGGAAACGATCTCCGATCGGTGCCACCGCTGGCTTGTCCAGCACTGAGCGCCCGTAAGCGAGATGCACTGCTGGGCAAGCCAACAGTGGCACCCGAAATAACAGAATCTAGAAAGTCATGGCAAGTAAGCCTTTAGCAACGAGTAAAGCAATGGATAAACGAAAACGACTCACCTCGCTTCCCGAAAAGCACGGCCTGTACGATCCGGCCAATGAGCACGACGCCTGTGGCGTGGGCTTCATTGCGCACATCAAGGGCGAGCGCAGCCACCAAATCGTCGTTGATTCGGAAGACCTACTGCGCCGCATGGATCATCGCGGTGCGTGTGGCTGCGAAGAGAACACGGGCGACGGCTCTGGCATCATGACGGCGTTGCCGCATGAGTTTCTACAGAAAGTCGTGAAAGCCGACCTCGGTGTCGAGCTGCCCGAGCCGGGCAAATTTGCCGTCGGCAATGTCTTCCTGCCGCAAATTGAAGAAGAACGCAAGAAGTGCAAAGCGGCGGTCGAGAAAATTGTTGCCGAAGAGGGGCAACGCTTCCTCGGCTGGAGGAAGGTCCCCACCGAGGTGAAGAAAGCGGACATCGGCCCCACGGCGAAAGCTGCCGAGCCGGTCGTTGAGCAACTCGTGGTCGCCTCAGCCAAGGGAATCGAAGGCGAAGCTTTCGAGCGTCAGGTTTACATGATTCGCAAACGGGCCAGCAATCAGCTGCGCACCGACGTGTCGCTTACACAAAGCAAGATGTTCTATATCTGTTCGCTTTCTACCAAGGTGATCATCTATAAGGGCATGCTCACGACCGACCAGCTGTACCTCTACTATCCGGATCTCAAAGACCCGGACTACAAGAGTCACTTGGCAATGGTCCACTCGCGGTTTGCGACCAATACGTTCCCTTCCTGGGATCGCGCACAACCCTTGCGCTTCATGAGTCACAATGGCGAGATCAACACGCTGCGCGGCAACAGCAACTGGATGCGAGCTCGCCAGGGCGTAGCCGAGAGTGAGCTGTTCAAAGAAGAACTGCCGAAGCTGTTCCCAGTGGTCGAGCCGGATTGTAGCGACTCAGGCACATTCGACAACGTGCTGGAGTTCCTCCTCATGAACGGCCGCACGCTGCAAGAATCCGTCATGATGATGGTACCCGAGGCGTGGCAAAACCATGCCACGATGCCCGAGAGCAAACGGGCGTTCTACGAATACAACTCGGCTCTCATGGAACCGTGGGATGGGCCCGCCTCGATTGTGTTCACTGACGGACACTACATCGGTGCCACGCTCGATCGCAACGGTCTGCGTCCTTCGCGATATTACATCACCCATGACGACCGCGTCATTATGGCCAGCGAAGTGGGCGTAGTGGATGTGGCGCCGGAGAACGTGAAAGCCAAAGGCCGCCTACAGCCAGGCAGAATGTTCCTCGTGGACTTCGAGCAAGGACGTCTCATTCCTGATGAAGAGCTCAAAGGCGCCATCGCGGAGCAACGCCCCTACGGCAAATGGCTCAAGGACCAGCGCATCGATCTCAACGACTTGCACCCAGAGGAAGAACCGCACGGCTACGATGGCGACTCGCTGCTGGAACGCATGCAGGCGTTCGGGTTCACCATCGAAACAATGACCTTCATGCTGCTACCGATGATCAAGGTCCTCAAAGACCCAATCGGCTCGATGGGCAACGATAGTTGCCTAGCGGTACTAAGCGACAAGCCGCGACTGCTCTACGACTACTTCAAGCAACTGTTCGCGCAGGTCACCAACCCGGCAATCGATTCGATCCGCGAAGAAGTGATTATGTCGCTGGAATGCTTCATCGGTCCCGAACAAAACTTGTTGGAAACGACCGAAGTGCACGCCCACCGCTTGCGCCTGCCGCATCCAATTCTCTCGAACGAACAGCTCGCAGCGCTTAAGCATATCGAGCAAAACAAAGAAACGGGCCGCGGCTGGCGAACGCAGACGATTGATACCACCTGGCCCCGAGAAGAAGGTACGCTCGGCATGCAGAAGGCTATCGAGCGTATCTGCGCGGAAGCAGAACAGGCAGTCGACGACGGTTTCTCGCTGATTGTGCTTTCGGATCGCGAAACCGGTCACAATCGAGTGCCTTTGAGTGCGCTACTCGCCACCGGCGCCGTGCATCATCACTTGGTCCGCGAGACGAAGCGCACACGCGTGGGCATTCTCGTCGAAACGGGCGAAGCGCGCGAGGTGCATCATCACTGCTTGCTGATTGGTTACGGTGCCGACGCGATCAATCCTTACCTAGCTTTTGAAGCTCTGTGGTTTGGACGACGCGAAGGTTTGCTCGACGCTGGTGAGGCCAATATCCCGGATGAAGAAACCGGCGAAGGGGACGAGCATCCAACGCTCGAAGCGGCCGCTGATGGCGAGACGCACGACCCCGTCACAGCTGCGGATCACGAGCTGGTCGCCAAGTATCGCAAGGCCGTAGCCAAAGGCATGCTCAAGGTGATGGCAAAAATCGGCATCAGCACGCTGCAAAGCTACAAGGGCGCTCAGATTTTCGAGGCACTCGGACTGAAAGACGAGATCGTCGATCGCTGCTTCACCGGTACTGCAAGCCGCGTGCAGGGCGTGAGCTTCAGCGTACTTGCCGAGGAAGCGATGCGTCGGCACGCACTCGGCTATCCCGAGAAGAAGAACCACAAGCTAACTGTACTGCCCAACCCGGGCGAATTCCACTGGCGTGCCGAAGGGGAACGTCACATGTGGGACCCGCAGTCGATTGCCGACATTCAGATTGCTGCTCGCGCAGGCAACAAGGATGCCTACGCACGGTTCTCCAAACATATCAACGCCGACTCACGCACGCGATGCCAACTGCGCGGACTGCTTACTTTCAAGGAAAAAGCGAACGGCGGTCCCATCGACATCAGCGAGGTCCAACCGGTTGAAGAAATCGTCAAGCGATTCTGCACCGGGGCCATGTCGTTCGGCTCGATCTCTGCCGAGTCACATGAAACGCTGGCCATTGCCATGAACCGTCTCGGCGGCAAGAGCAACACTGGCGAGGGTGGCGAGGACCCCAAACGCTGGACGCCCGATGAAAACGGCGATTCGCGTCGTTCGGCCATTAAGCAGGTCGCGTCAGGGCGTTTCGGGGTAACGATCAACTACCTCGCCAATGCAGAAGAGCTGCAAATCAAGATCAGCCAAGGTGCCAAGCCAGGCGAAGGGGGCGAGTTGCCGGGTCGCAAGGTGGACGACACGATCGCGCGCATCCGCTACAGCACGCCCGGCGTGGGACTCATCAGTCCGCCGCCGCATCACGACATCTATTCCATCGAGGATCTCAAGCAACTGATCCACGATCTGAAGAACGCCAACCGCGCGGCACGCATTAGTGTGAAGCTCGTCTCCGAAGTCGGCGTGGGCACCGTCGCTTCAGGCGTGGCCAAGGGCTACGCAGATCACATCCTAATCTCCGGCGACGGAGGCGGCACGGGTGCTTCGCCGTTGACGAGCATCAAGCATGCTGGTTTGCCCTGGGAATTGGGCATAGCCGAGACGCACCAGACGCTGGTGATGAACGACCTGCGTAGTCGTGTCGTGCTGCAAACCGATGGCGGCTTGAAAACAGGTCGCGACGTCGTAATGGCTGCCATGCTGGGGGCCGAGGAGTTTGGCTTCTCGACTGCGCCGCTCATCACGCTCGGTTGCATCATGATGCGAAAGTGTCACTTGAACACCTGCCCGGTGGGCATCGCGACTCAAGACCCCGAGCTGCGCAAGAAGTTCTCTGGCAAGCCCGAGCATGTGGTGAACTACCTGTTCATGGTCGCAGAGGAGGCGCGCACGCTGATGGCAGAGTTAGGCTTCCGCACGATCGATGAAATGGTCGGCCGCGTGGATTGCTTGAACCCGGAAGCCGCCATCCAACACTGGAAAGCAGACGGACTGGACCTCACTGGCCTATTGACGCCTGCCGCGAAGCCGTACCCCGAAGCGGGCGTCTACTGCACGCAAGGGCAGGATCACGGTTTGGAAAAATCGCTCGACATGACAAAACTCCTGAAGCTCGCCGAACCGGCACTACAGCGTGGCGAGAAGGTGCGCGAAGAGCTAGAGATCATCAACACGAATCGCACCGTGGGTACGATTCTCAGCAACGAGATCGCCAAGAAGTACGGTCGCGACTTGCTACCGGACGGCACGATCCATTTCAAACTCAACGGCCCGGCTGGGCAAAGCTTCGGCGCTTTTCTCGCGAAGGGCGTCACGCTTGAGCTCGAAGGGGACGCTAATGATTATGTCGGCAAGGGTCTCTCCGGCGGGCGCGTTGTCATTTACCCGCCCAAGTCGGCAACCTTCGTGGCGGAAGAGCAAATCATCGTCGGCAACGTCTGCCTGTACGGTGCCACCAGTGGAGAAGCTTACATCCGCGGTCGCGCAGCCGAGCGATTCTGCGTACGGAATTCCGGTGCGCATGCCGTGATCGAAGGCGTGGGTGACCACGGTTGCGAGTACATGACCGGCGGTCGCGTAGTGATCCTCGGCCCTACAGGCCGCAACTTTGCCGCCGGCATGAGTGGTGGCGTGGCTTATGTCCACGCGCCTGATCGCGATGCATTCCGCATCAATTGCAATCTCGGATTAGTTGCCCTCGAAGACGTGGTCGACGAGGAAGACATCGCCGAACTACGCGGCCTGATCGAGCGCCACCAAAACGAAACCGAAAGCCCCGTAGCAGCTCGCCTACTCGACCGCTGGGACGAGTGCCTGGGCGAATTCACAAAGGTAATGCCAACGGATTACAAGCGTGTATTGGAAGAGAGAAAAGCCGCAGAAAGGGAGGTACCAGCTGTGGTCTAGGTTCTCGCAAAGACGCTAAGGCGCACGGCGATCTAACAGCAGAGCTGGGGCTCAAATGGAGATGTCCCGGAGGGACTTTTGACAATAGCCCAGCGATTTATCGCTGGGAAGTAGGACAAAACAGCAACTAGTCCCGGAGGGACAACTGAACGAAACAACCTGGGGATAACAATGGCACACACGTACTGCAATGCTCTGTACCATTGCGTTTTCAGCACAAAAGATCGCCGCAAGACAATCCCCCCCGAACTACAAGAACGACTCTGGCCCTACCTGGGGGGAATAGCAAGAGATAACAAATTCAAGGCACTATCCGTTGGAGGCGTTGAAGATCACGTCCACATACTGCTTTCGCTCCCAACTACCATGACGATTTCCAAAGCGATGCAATTAGTGAAGGGTGGTTCCTCGAAGTGGATTCACGACGAGTTTCCCGAGCATCGTGATTTCGCTTGGCAAGAAGGTTTTGGGGCGTTCACGATTGGCATTTCGCAAATTGAGCCGACAAGGAAATACATTGCAAAGCAAGCGGCACACCATCAGAAGACAACATTTCAGGACGAATTCTTAGCAATATTGAAGAAGCACGAGATTGAGTACGACCCGCGGTACGTTTGGGGATGAGTATCGATCGTCCCTACGGGACGAAGATTTATTTTTCAAACTTTCCCAGCAATAAATTGCTGGGCTATTATCACAAGCCCCTCCGGGGCAAAACAAACCAACAATCAGTTGGTCATTTAGACTTGGTCATTGGTCATTCCACCGAACAGATTTAACATTTTCAAACGATATGCAGGCATAAGATGGGAAAACCTACCGGATTTAAAGAGTTTCAACGCGAGGTCGTGCCGTATCGCGATCCGCTGGATCGTGCGAATGACTTCCTGGAAATCTTCACCGAGGCACCGGTCGATCAGTTGACCACCCAAGGTGCGCGGTGCATGGATTGTGGCGTACCGTTCTGCCAGTCGAATAACGGCTGCCCGATCGATAACTTGATCCCCGAGTGGAACGATCTCGTCTACCGCGGACGTTGGCGTGATGCGCTGAATCGGCTGCACAAGACGAACAACTTTCCGGAGTTTACGGGTCGAACCTGCCCCGCTCCTTGCGAAGGGGCCTGCGTACTCGGAATTACCAACCCGCCGGTGACAATCAAGAACATCGAAAACGCAATCGTCGATCGTGGCTGGGAAGAAGGTTGGATCCTGCCCCAACCAGCTGAGGAGCCAACTGGCAAAACAGTGGCCATCGTGGGCAGTGGGCCATCGGGACTCGCCGCCGCACAGCAACTTTGTCGCGCAGGGCACGACGTGACCGTGTACGAGCGGGCCGACCGCATTGGTGGGTTACTGATGTACGGCATTCCTAACATGAAGCTGGACAAGTACGTGGTCGAGCGCCGTGTGCAGCAAATGCGTGACGAGGGCGTGAACTTTGTGACGAACACGCACATCGGCCAAGAGGAAAATTTTGCCCCCGGTCACATGACGCAAATCATGCTCGAACGCGGCATCAAGATTAAATTTGTTGATCCGCAACATCTCGTTGACGAATTCGACGCAGTACTGCTGTGTACAGGCGCCACCAAGCCGTTCGATCCTACAGGTCGGGCTGCGGGGCGTGATTTGGCGGGAATTCACTTTGCGATGGACTTCCTCACGCGCAATACCAAGAGCCTGATGGATGGCGATTTGCACGCTGCCAAGCACGTCGACGACAAGTTCTTGAGCGCCGCCGGGAAAAACGTCGTCGTGATCGGTGGTGGCGACACCGGGGCCGACTGCATCGGCACTTCGCTACGCCACGGGGCAACGAGCATTGTGAACTTCGAGCTGCTCAACAAGCCGCCCGCAGAGCGCGCCGAAGGCAACCCCTGGCCAGAATGGCCCCGCGTGTACCGCGTGGATTACTCGCACGCGGAAGTCGAAGCCAAAACAGGCAATGACCCGCGCAATTACAACTTGCTCACCAAAGAGTTCGTCGACGATGGTAAGGGCAACGTGGTCGGTGTGCGAACCGTGCAAGTCGATTGGTCGAAACCGCAGGGCCAAGCTCCATTCACCGAGATCGACGATAGCGAAAAAGTGTGGCCTGCCGAGCTAGTGTTACTCGCCACAGGATTCGTCGGCCCCGAGCTGGGCATCGGCGACATGCTGGAATTGGAGACCCAGAACCCGCGCGGCAATTGGCAAACCTTCAAAGCGGAGCACAGTGAGTTTACCACCAATCAGGAGGGCATCTTCGCCGCCGGCGACTGTCGACGCGGGCAAAGCCTCGTGGTGTGGGCCATCAACGAAGGCCGCGGCGCTGCGCGTGCTGTAGATGAATACCTGATGGGCGTGACAAGCATGCCTGCGCCGGGGCTGAATTTGCCTCAGCAAGTGGTGTAGAGACTCGGAGATTGGGAAAGTACTTTGATATCGCACATTGGAGTTAGCAATGAAAAACCTCATGTTTTTAGCTACCGCCTGTTTCCTATTGCCCTTATTGCCACAGCCTTGTTTCGGCATTGAGGCAGGTACTGCCGAATCATATAAGGCGCGGGCGCGCGCCGAACGAGCCGCCAGCCTACGAAAGTATGAGGAACGGGAAAATTGGGAGCAATCAAAAAAATTGTCGCTCACCAAAATTATTCCTAAATCACCACGCAAGTATGACGATTGCCTATCAATACGAGAGCTCAAAGAAAGGTCCTTGGGCTATTTAGAATGTTGGCATCTTGAAGTAACTCAAGTATTAAGCGAAACCGAGCTCTTGATTAGTCCGATCAAGGGCGATGCCCAATCGCTATGGCTAAAAGACTATCCCACCAAAGGGATTGTTGATGGCGATAAGATTCGATTAATCGGCTTGGCTCGCGTAGAGGGTACGGAATCTTATGAGAGCGTAACCGGCTCCAATGTCACAGTGAGAGTTGTGAAACTGCTAAGCGAGAAGGAAGCTCTGAAATTTGAAATGGAAGCGAAAGCCGCTACGGAGGCTGCACTGTTTCGGACCTGGACGTCTAAGACTGGCAAGACGAAGCTCGAGGCAAAATTCATCGATTTCGAGAAAGGCTACGTGAGCTTGGAGTTGAAAAAAGACAAGAAGTTGGTCAAAGTTAGGTCTACGAAGCTCTCCAAGGAAGACGTGAAATGGATACGAGAGGAACTCAAAAAGAGGAAGTTACAAGAGGAACTTGCTAAGAAGGAAAAGGCAGCTAAGAAGTGAGTGAATCACATGTTTACTCACTTACTAGTCAGTCCTGCAGCCGCATTGCACTTCGCCGCCCCCACCACCCCCGAGCAGTTTACCGCCTACTACGATCTCCGCTGGCGTATGTTGCGTGCCCCGTGGGCTCAGCCGCGGGGCTCCGAGCGGGATGAGCTAGATGACGCCGATGTTTCTCACATGGCAGCGTGGGACGAGTCGGGAAGGCTGCTTGGCGTTGGGCGGTTGCAGTTGAATACTCGCAGCGAAGCCCAGATCCGCTTCATGGCTGTGGAGGAAGATTGCCAGCGCCAGGGCGTGGGACAGGCTCTTGTCCGCCGGCTAGAACAGATCGCTCGCGAGCAGGGCGCGACTTCCATCATTCTCAATGCCCGTAGCACCGTCACTGGCTTTTATGAGCGATTGGGCTATACCGTCGTCGCCCAGGGCGTGGCGATGTTCGAGGATTCGCCGACTGGGCCGGTTGAGCATACACGGATGAGCAAGCAACTGTAGCCGAAGTCTTATTGAACCACGAATAGCACGAATCTCACGAATCTCCGTTGGCTAATTCCAACTAAATTCCATTCGTGTTATTCGTCAGATTCGTGGTTAGAAAAAATTGCCGGCCTGGACACTCAGCGCGGAGCAAGCTAGGCGGCGAAATCTGGAAGGGTGCGACTACCGTTCCAATACCGAGCCGTCGGCAATCGTGAGAATCTTTGGCCAGTTCTTGCGTTGTACTTCATCCTTCGTCGAATAGTAGTATGCAGCGCCGTCGCAAAACACGGTGACAAATCCGTCGCGGTCCTTGCGCTGAACGCCCTGAAATGGCTTTTTCCTATCAACCTCCCAATCGGCAGGCTTCGTCCAGGGTACGGCACGATCAGGCGTGACCTCGACAATGAGCGCCGTATTGGAAGTGCCATCGGTGATCTCTTTGTATTTCACGCCCTCGGCACCTTGAAAAACGGTTCCTGGGCCGGCAACGCCAAGGTAAGTCGTATAGAAATGTTCTTTGAGCTCCCGACGAATCGACGGGTCAGGATCTCGATAGACAGGCACGACGGTCTCAGCGAATTTCAGATTGTGCTCACTATTCCAGGGTTCGTCGAGGTGGAACTGGTTATAGAGTGCTTGCTGGTCCATGTACGGCAGGACGGCTACACGCCAACTCAACAGCGGCTTGCCCTCTTCGCTGTAGATCGCTCGGGGCGGGCACATTCCGTTGGCTGATTCGTAGTTGAGAATAGCCAAGGCCATCTGTTTGAAGTTGTTCATGCGTTGCGAGTGATACGCTGCCTTCCGGGCTTCGCGAACTGGTTTGCCCAGGAGCTCTACTAGCGCGGCGACCTCCGCATCGTCATCACCAAGCGACAGCGTCACGCGGTTGTCAGTAGTTACCGCTTTCAGCCTCCCTGCAGCGTCGGCCAGTTTTCTAAACGCGTCGCCGTCCTCAGCTTGCTTGGATTGAGCGAGCAGAAAACCATTGCCGAGTGCCAGCGCGCGATTGATTGCCCCTTCGATCTTCGTTCTAGCTTCAGACGTGTTGGCTTGAATACTGACTGCGGCATTCAAGTGAGGAGGCAGATTGAGTGACGCGCCACCCCAGGCAAGTCCATCGGCAATGAGCTTGCCATCGATGTCCGTAAACGGTGCGGGAAGGGCGGGCAACATCTCGCGCACGACGCGACGAGTGTCTGAGTCGCCGAAAATCATTACTCCCGCATTGTCGTTACCGAGTGCCGTGAGGGCGTCGAGAACGGCTTGACGAGGTGGCTCGTCGGAAAGAGCCGCTAAGTGAGCGAGCGCTCCTTGCTTATCGCTCAGTGCTCCTAGGAGAATATTCTCGGTTTCTGTGCGCTCCCACTGAAAAGGCATGTCAGGCAAATCGCGCAGCTGTTTCCTCAATGCTTCCGGATCGCCCCCTTCGGCTACTGGGATGATGAACAGCGGTGCGGTGTATTGCACGTCGCTCATGCGCGCGACGGCATAAATTCTTTCCAGCCCAGCATCGGTGAGGCTTTTCATCACTTGCTCAACATGGTCGCTACTCTGGCGAAACTCTTTGACATCCTCGGGGTAGAGCCAGCCCGACTTTTCGGAGAGCTGGAGCGCGGCTTCGATGTCCACGGCCCGCACATCGACGAATGCCATCGCAACAACGTCGTCACCCAGGAAGGGGTGAATCGCAGCGTGGGAACCCTGAGATTCCAACCCCGGCTCGGCTGCTTCAGCAGGCGTGAGTAGCGCGACAAACAGGCAAGAGAATATTGCAATGCGGCGGTTCATGATTGTAGGGTCCGCTGTGCGGACCAAGTTAGAGGTTCAAAAGTGAGGTAAGGAACTTCATACTGTTTATTCGGTCCGCGCAGCGGACCCTACGGTGCCAACGTAATCTCAAACCGCCACGCGATGCCGGCGAACCCATCGCTAAAGGGCAAGTCAACCGTCGCGGTCTCGCCTCGTAGTTCATATTCGTAAAACTCATCGGTAACAGGATTGCGCGGCACGGGAACGATTTCGATTTCGGAAAGCTTTTCCGGCAGCTTGCCTGTCTCTGCGGCGTGCATTCGAATGGCCTCGACCGTCTGAATTCCGAGGGTGTTCCAGAGTAGTCGTTGCTCGGCTTGACGAGCCGCTTGGACGGCAGGCAAAAGCGAATTGGCTAGGACGTACCCAAACCCGTTGTAGGAAGCGACCGTTGAGGAGCTTTTGAATGCATCAGACATACTGTGCTTCCTTGATTCACGGTAAGGAACGTAAGACCATTTTTCGATATCGTCAGCAATCCGGCGGTAGACGCGAAGAGCATCGACGGACACGACCTTACCGACCGGCATTCCTTCAACGCGCTGCGGATCCATGCCGCTATCAATCAATCGCTGCTTTGCCGCAGGGTAAGCAACCGCAGACATGGCGGTCATTCCAAAACGGGCCATCAGACGGCCTTGCTCGTCGTCCCGCAGCCCGCCGGTAGTAAGTTGCTGCTGCTCGATGACTGCATTAGCCAACAGCCGAGCCCACTCTTCGGGCGAATGCTCGGCGGTTTCCGCATCGAGGATGAAGGGAAAGGTGCGCAGCCCGAGCGACATCTCCGTGCGCATCGATTCTCGTACGCTGACCATTGGTTTGGGGAGTTCGGCGATCGCCCAGTAAAGGTTGGGGGAATTAGGTTGGGCGATGAGTTCGATCAGTGAATGATTGCCGGTACTGCAAATCGCGATACCAACGAGGTCACAGATTAAGAGCGGCTCTTTGGCTACGTCACGACCGAGGCGGTAGTTCATCCGCAACTCGTCGATGGCACGTTGATAATCCCTCTCCGCCATGGCTAGTCGTGTCCGTAGGCTGAGAACTCGCGAAACGATGCGGCTTTCTTGAATCTCTTCGAGCAGGAATGCAATCAAATCAGGGCCACGCATCGCTTGCACATCCCACTCCCAGTTGCATTCTCTTCGGAGTGTGGCTTCGCGTAGATTCTCCATCACGCTGCCCTGCCAAGCATTGGCAGCTTGCCGAACTTTATCGAGTGGCAGGTCACTAAGTGGTACATCAGCAGGGCGACGCCATTCGTCGTAAGCATCGCCATATTTCTTCCGCAAGACTTTGTCATCACGCGAAACGCCCATGAGTGCGCGGTAATAGTACGGCACCGCGTTGCCCTGCTTCATATCAATCTCGCGAGCGACCAACCGATGCTTGAGCGCGGGGACAGGTTCCGCGGCGGGGCTGATGGTCATTTTGAAGGTGGTGAGGTGGCCCCCGTCGGTGTCTTCTTCGACGACGATGAGTTCCGCTTGTGATGGGGCAGACATTATTGAAAATGCCACGGCTAAGACGCGGAAACAGTGGGCAGTCTGAAGTCGGCAGGGGGCAGTAAAGCACGTGCTCCAACTTTTTCGACTTTTCCCACTGCCCACTGCCGCCTGCCTACTGCTTACATTCATACTCATATGGTTTCTCCCTGAGGGCTGAACTGCTTGAACCACTTCCAGCCGCTAGATCGCCAATCAATGTTTGTAGGCGCGACCTCGCGTGCTGGTAGAAACTCTGCGCGAAGCTCACGGGCGGTCTTGGGGGGATCGTAACTGACGTTGGTTAGCGATTCGTTTCGAGAAGGTATGATCTCCTCGCCGCGGAGAATGGAATCTCGAAGGGCGAGCATCCTGTATTGTTGCGAGAAACGTCGGGGGCTTTCGTAACTCTCAGAAGTAAAACTCTCAGGAAGATAGCCTGCGCCACCATAGCCCCCAGCGCGAGCTGGGGGTTCGGTAGCTTCAACAAGCTCAACAATCTCTATGTCGCCTGACTCGTTGGCAACGTCGGCAATCTGAGGGGCCGGATCAACAATCGTGGGAGTCATCACGGCACGCGTCACAAGCACAGCAACACAAGCCGCCACGGCGGCGCTGGCGAGTGAGGAGATCGCGATTCGCGGGGTGAACCCCTGGCTTGCGCCAGGGGCCAGGGTTGCATCGGAAACGTCGTCAGTCAAACCCCTAGCCCCCAGCGTAAGCTGGGGGTTCGCGCCACTTTCACGCAGCGCCGTGGTATAACCCAACTCATACATCAGCGCATCGCGATCAAGCCGACTATCAGCAGGAGTGAATGCTGCGAGCTGGGCTTCCAACGCAGAAAGTTCAGCGGGTAGTGGATGTTCATCAGGCATGATTCTTCTCCAACCAAAGTCGGTCTAATGCGGCAGCAGTGTGGCACGACACTCCGTGTCGTAGGCTGCCAACAATCCACGACACGGAGTGTCGTGCTACACTTTTACTTCAAAAAGTTTTTGTAGTTGTAAGAGGGCTTCTGCATAACAGCGCTGGGCGGAACTGGCGGGCACGCCGCTCACTTCAGCGATCTCGCGCCACGTGAGTCCACTCCACAGACGGAGCATAACAATCTCGCGCGACTCTTCTTCCAATTCAGCTAACGCTTCGGCGACTGTTGATTCCTGGTGAGTCGCACCTGCTTGTTGTTCGCTGCGTAATCTCGCTGCAATTTGCTCGTAACCAACTCGACGGCGCTGTGCGCGGGCCGCGTTGAGTGCTCGGTTCCTCACCACGCGATAGAGCCATGCCGCAGGATTTTTCGGTGCTTGCCTCTGCTGCGCAAGTTCCACGAACGCTTCCTGCACACAATCTTCGGGCGTAGGTGCCCACTGGGCAGCGTACAACTCGAGCGCGGCGGCATGTTGGTCCAGCAGCTGTGCCAGCGTTGCGGCGTCCAAGGGAGCAGGTTCCTAGTCAGGCGATCTTTGTTCAGAAGAATCCGGCGGTTTGTAGATAAGACACCGCTTGTGTGGCAGTTTACCCAGAATTCATTCAGAAAGCTCACGTAATAGCCGTCGAGCTACGCCTCGACCGGTGCCGCTCGGCTGGGGACTAGGACGGGGCCGGGCGAGGCGTAGCTCGCCGGCTATCGGCGAGTGGAGCTATCCGTCTTCAGGCGTCTTCCCCAACACAATGTCGAAGTTGGCGACCAGTTCACCCGTTTTCGACTCGGGGAGCGGCTTGAAATCGACGAGAATGTTCTTTCGCTGCCCGGCATCGTGGATCCGTGAAAGTATTCCGTCTCGCTCGTTTTGCTTTGCGCCCTTCACGTACATTTGCGTGGTGAGTAAACGACGATCACCACGGTTGATCGCAAAATGAATGTGCGGCGTGCGGCCCGGGTACGTCACCGGCTTGACAGTGCGAAAGTAATATTCGCCCTTGCGGTTGGTGAGAAAACGACCGAAGCCTTGGAAATTGGTGTCGCGTTTCGCACGTCCGCCACTGCGACTATGGAGATACACGCCGTTGCCATCGACTTGCCAGATTTCGACGACGACATTCCGCATGGGTGCACCCGACTGATCGAGTACTCGTCCACCCAGGTGCGTGATCTCTCCCACAGCGGGGGTGAGCTTGTCGTTGATGATGAGCAGATCGTTGTCTGTGTCCAGCGGCAAGTGATCGGGGTAAAACGGCCCCTCAGTCGCGCGAGGCGTGGTGGCAAGCTGCTGGCCATCGGCAACAAGCTGCGCAAACGCACCGGCCGGCAATGTTGCTAGTCCCGCGGCAGAAAGGTTCAGGAAGCGACGACGGCTCACTCCGGCTGTCGTCGCGTGATCCAAGCGGGGACTATTCGAGTGAGCAATGTCTAACTGGTTGCGGTTCATCGATTTGTCTCCCGAGGTGGGTCGCCAAGGCCGGTAGAAATACCCGTCGGTGTATTCTACACCCCGCACAGCCGGAAATGTTTCCGCAAATTGTAACAGCAATGTCACAAGTACGTGACTGCAACACTGCGGCTCAGAGACCGCGGCGGCGACCCAACAAAGCCAGCCCGCTAAGGGCTAGCAACAGAGCCGTTGGCTCTGGCACGACTTGGTAACCGATGTCGCGCAGCGATTGCACAGTGAATCTAGCGAGAAAGGGTTCGCCGTAGTCGGGGTCGATCGCCCCGGTCATGAGTTCGAAACTCAGGTCACGCCCCTGTTGGTCGGTAATGCCAATCGTGGGATCAAGTGCGAACGGATTGTTCGGGTCGAACGTGCCCGCCTCACCTCCGGAACGCATCAGTTGATCCCAATGGGCATTGTTCGTGCCGGCACCGGCACCGCCTAGCTCAACAGGGATGAAGGTGGCATCCTGATCGAAGTCTTCCTTGTAGGCACGCAAGCCGTGCTCGCCGGTGTACTCTCCCGATCCAGGTGCATAGACACCGTTGGAACCCCACAGGGTACCAATGCCCATCGCGTGGCCCACTTCGTGGGCGACGAGCTCGTCGATCACGTTGACGCCCATGAAGTCGGAGAACTCGTCGATGACTCCGAAATTGATCCGCATACTCCCGCCCGTGCTGATCGTAAACGGGCCACTGATGGTATTTCCTGTGCTGTTCGCATTGGCGAATACCGAAGCACTCGAAGTCCCAGTGACGGAAACGCTGAAGGTCTCGACCGCATCGTCGTGCGTGCCGAGTACATTGTTCTCCCATAGCGCCTCGGCATCGAGGAGTGCCTGATCGAGTATGCTGATTTGACTCGAGCTAAACGACGAGCGATTGGTAATCGTGAACTGGAGATCCCAAACCGCAAAAGCTTGGGAAGCTCCGCCCGCGAGAAGAGCGAAGAGGGCTAGAGTCATACTACGAAGGAGACGCATTCGGAAACTCGGAATAACGCCGCAAGGTGCCTGTTCGAGAGCGGTGAGTCCTCAACTAGAGTCGACGTTATGCGATAAGTCGCCCACTGCAATACATGCTGGGCGCTGCTAACTCATGCCGGGGAAGGTGAAGAGGACCGTCCTAGAGCAGGGGCACGAGCGACTCAGATAAGGGGTGTAGAATTACCAATAGTGTGAAATTGTCTTCACTGCTTTCCAGTCTACTCGGACTGGACTCCGGGACCAAGTAATTTGCTCCATGTGAGCAGTATTTGACCGGATTTATAGGATAGACGGGATAATGAGGCCCTATTCCCAGAGTCTTTAGCGGTACAATCGTATCCTGTGAACCTTGTCGATCCTGTCTATAAAACCTCAGTGCGTCTTTGGAGCCGGTGCGGCGAGTCAATCACATCGCGGTCTAAGCACCGTGGCTTAATGTGGAAGGGCAGCGCCACACCAGATTTGAAGACGATCTATTTTTTAATCTCACTCACATGTCTCGTACTCGTCTTGCACCGTCGCCTACTGGAGCTCTGCACCTGGGCAATGCGCGTACGTTCCTGGTGAATTGGGCGCTCGCTCGACAGCAAGGCTGGAAGATCGTGCTACGCATTGAAGATCTCGACGGCCCGCGTGTGAAGGAGGGCGCCGCTCAGCAGGCAATTGATGACTTGCAATGGTTGGGACTCGATTGGGACGAAGGGCCGCTCTATCAACTGGCTGTTCATACGCCTTACGAGCAAGCGCTTGAGCAACTCGCTCAAGCAGGGCATATCTATCCGTGTCGTTGTACTCGTAAGCAAATCGAAGCAGCCGCGCTCTCTGCGCCGCATGGCAGCTCACATGAAACACGCTACCCAGGCACGTGCCGTCCTGCCGAACCAACTCCCACGAGTTGGCTTGCCAACCAGAGCGAAGGAACTGCGTGGCGGCTGCGCGTGGAACCGGGCGACACACAATTCGAGGACGCCTTCGCAGGAACACAAGTCGCCAGCGTGGAGCAAAGCGTGGGTGACTTCCTCGTAGCGACCAAAGTAGGACTCCCTGCGTATCAGCTAGCCGTTGTGGTCGATGACTCGCGGCAGGGCATTGACGAAGTCGTCCGCGGCGACGACCTATTGCGTTCCACGCATCGTCAGTTGTTGGTACAGCGCCTGCTTGAAATAGATAACACGCCACGCTATACACATTTGCCTTTGGTCGTTGGCGAAGATGGCCGTAGGCTTGCCAAACGCCACGGCGATACGCGCCTGGACTACTACCGTGAGGCAGGCGTCTCGCCGGAACGAGTTGTTGGCTTGCTCGCAAAATGGTGCGGAGTAGGTGAACAGCAAGAGATGATCGCTGCGGAATTCGCTGACTGTTTCCGGCTCCAATCACTTCCACGGGAGTCTGCGGTGTTTAGGGCAACGGACGACGAGTACCTGCGTGATTGCTAAGCCGGCACGCGGCCCGATTGCTGAGCTAAACTTTGAGAGTCCTTCGATTATTTTTACTTTTCCATTTCTGATTTTGCCAATTCCAATTTACTAGTTCAACGCGGCAGGAAGTGTGATGCCTGAAACGCCGGAACCGTTGCCTCCTTGGCACAAATTGCAAGCCGCTCTCGAAAAACTAGAAAGCCGCGTCGAGCTCTTGGAGCAGGGGCGGTTGGAGCAAGGTTCTCAGCCATCCGGCGCATCTCAATCGGGCGAGGCTCCCCCCTCGAAACCTGCTGCGCCAGATTTCGCTGTGCCCAAGCAGCCCATTATTAGCATCCCGCCTCCGCTGGCTGAACGCGCTGAGCCTTCGAATGTACCTGTTGTACTTACGGAAGTGTCTGATCTATCGAATGAAGCCGAGCCCGCATCTACCGCCGAGCAAAGTCCTTTCCAGCAGAAGATCGACGCGGTGAAGTCGCAATGGACCATGTTCGGTGACAAGCAGCCAAGTGTTGGCAGTAGTGCCCCATATTCAACTACTTCTACCACGTACAAGCCGAGTAAG
This sequence comes from Adhaeretor mobilis, assembly GCF_007741515.1. Taxonomy (GTDB): domain Bacteria; phylum Planctomycetota; class Planctomycetia; order Pirellulales; family Lacipirellulaceae; genus Adhaeretor; species Adhaeretor mobilis. Next base: position 70,396 of record NZ_CP036263.1, on the reverse strand, counting down.
TTTGAGATTGAAGTTGCCCGGATCAAGCAGCAAGTTGCCGACGGCTTGGGACTCAGCTCGGCTGGGGTTCGCGAGAGCGACGCGAACTATTGGGAAAAGTTCATCGGTGGCCAAGGTATGACTTGGTTGGGTGTGGCATCGCTGGCTTTGGCCGTAGCGTTCTTCATTCCGTGGGCGTGGATTCACTTCGAGTTGCCGGCTTGGATTCGAGTGCTAACGTTCCACCTCTCTGGCCTTGCTGTGTTGGGTGCAGCGTTGTTCTTGCGAAAGCGAAATCTTCCGCTGCTCGCCCGCAGCGTGGCCGGGCTGGGCATTTTCATTCTTTATGCCAGCGCGTTCGCGATGGAACACCATTACAAATTATGGGGCGACTCGAGTCGGCTAATGACGCTGCTCGACTGCACGCTTATCACCGCTGGCGCGGTAGCGATTGCCGTGCGCTACAACAGCTTGCCCGTAGCTGTGATGGGCGCGCTGGGCGGGTATGTAATTCCGCTCTTGCAACAAAAGCGGCTTCAATCGGTCGAAGACTTTCAACTCACATTCAGCTACCTATTCTTCTTGAATTTGGCGCTGCTGGTTGTGGCCACGATTCGCCCCTGGCGGTTCTTGAAACCGTTGGCACTGGGCGCCACGATGCTGATGTTTCTACTCTGGTCTCGAACTGCACAGTCTGCCGTGTGGCCGTTTGAGCAAATGGTGATCGTTCACGCGGTGCTGTTCTTACTGGCCACGACACTGCCAGCGCTAGTTTGGAAGCATCGGTCTAGAGGCTTCGAGTTGGCAACCCTCGCGGCCAACTCCCTGTGGTTTGTGGGAACCACCTGGCTGTTATTCCGTCAGCGGCCCGACCAACAAATGGCGCTCGTTTGTTGGGGCATGTCTGCGCTGCACTTCGCCTTGTTTGCAGTGAGTTACCGACGCCTAACCAATTCCGATCGCATGCCGCGTGTGCAGCTCGCGATGGCTGCTGTGTTCTTTACGCTCGCGATTCCATTGCAACTGGAGAACGCGACGAACTATCTCGCCTACGCCTGGGCTGCGGAGGGGCTCGTCTTCACAGCCATCGGTTTGTACTTCCGCGACGATCAGATGAAAGCGACCGGCGCACTAGTGCTTGGCCTGGCGATATTCCGAGTGGTGATGTTCGACTTCAATGCTCCCGCGGAAATGCTCCACGGCATGAATCTCGATCGCCGCTTCCTCACCGGTTTGGTGGTCGCACTAGGCACAATGGCTGCGGGAACTTGTTACTGGTGGGTGCCGAAGTTTTCTGCTGACCGGCCTAATGATGCCGACCCTGATGTCGTGGGAGGCAGCCTGTTGGGTCTGACGGTCGGCACTGAAACGGGCGGATTGCTGTTGGCGGTAGGCAACATCCTCGCGCTGCTTTCGATGTGTTGCCAGTGGGACGGGCGCACGATTCTTATTCTGTGGACTCTCGACGCAGCGCTATTGTGGGTGGCAGCCTATCGCACACGCATTAATTCGGTTCGCCACTATGCCTTACTGGTGAGCCTGCTCATGGTAGGCGGTTATGCGATTCGCGAAGGAGCAAGGCTCGACCAAGCTGCCGGGTCGATCGCAAACGTGCGCTGCGTGTCGCTACTGCTGGTTGCCGCTTTGTACTTTGGGGCCGGTTGGGTGGAGCGTAAGCTGCGAGCGACCGACGAGACTGCCCATGGAGACATTAAGCAAGGCTTCGAGATGGATTCGCTGCTACACATCCTCGGCCATTTCACTCTGCTTTCTCTCATCACCTTTGAAGTACATCGCTTCTGGAACCCGGGCAGCTCGTTCCAACTCATTAACTTTCGCTCGCGCACGGTCGAAGAACACGTGGCGTACTCCGTTGCGTGGGCCGTCTACGCTGCCGCGGTGGTGGCAGCCGGTTTCGTGTTGAGGTATCGTCTTGCTCGGCTAGTGGGTCTGGCTGGACTACTAGCTGTTGCCGCGAAAGTGTTCCTGATCGACCTGAGCAGCCTGCCACTCATCCTGCGCGTGTTAGCGCTCGGCGTACTGGGTGGTTTACTGCTGGTGACTTCGTACTGGTATCAGAAATTCGCGGCGCGGATTGACGGGGGAGATACGTAGGAAACCGTGTCGACAGTGACTGTGCCATCGGTAGATTATTCAGGTTGAGAACGCATTCTGAGAATAGCAGCTAAGCCGCAAGCGGCAGGTTGGGACACTTGCTCCGACTTTTGCACAGAATGCGTGTTTTTAGGAGCAAAAGTCCCGTCGCGTTTCCTAGAATCCTACTCCTAACATGTTGTCGGTAAATGCTTTCCGTCGAAAACGACCCTGTAACGTCAGACGAGTTTTGCTTTGCATAACTCAGAGCAAGAGTCGCCGACGGAGCGCTGAGCTTCAGGAATACTCGACGCTCGCGTGCGGAAGCAGAACACGCCGTGCCACTATTCTATCATGGAGAGTGGCCAAAAGCGGGCACAGAAATAGAAGACAGATGGTCTTCAATAGAAACAGTATAATCTCCTCCAGCCTGTTCCCTCCGAGGAGAGACTTTAGATGAAGTTACAACAATACACATGTGCTGCTTGTTCGATCTCAACGATTCTGCTGCTGAGTTCCTGCACGGGAGATCAATCCAATCAGCAGCCGAACTCTGCAATTGCAGACGGTGATGAGGAGAACCCTCCGCCGGTCCTTGTGAGCACTCCTCAGGCTCTCGCGCTAACGCCGCCAGTAGAAATCGTTCAATCTGGTACGTACGGTGACGGAGGTACGACGTTCGTTCATCTAAAGGACGCTGCAAAGCAAGAACTGATGCTTTGTGTGAGCGAGAATGGGTTCGAATACCTTGTCCCTGGAGATACGCTATTTCTGGATGCGACAAATGCGTGGGTAGCTGGCGCAAGATTGCCGGAAAGTAAGGAAGAAGCAACCAAAGTAGTTCTCACCTTAGAATCTGCCCTGACATCAACGCTTCCAGACGAGCAACGCAAGAAATACCAGAACCAGGGGGAGCCGCTTGAGCACTTCTGGCGTGAGCGTTCTAACAAGTCGGAAGTAGAACAATGGGGGGAGAAGGAGTGGATCACGGAGAATGCCTTCGGTGCCTACCAGCGACTGAAGTCGAAATCTGACTTCTCGATTCTCAATAAGGCAGATTCCGTGATACCGGAGTGGTACTCAAAATATGATGCGTATCGACGCGAGCAACTTGCCGAAGAGCAGCGCACCAAGGATGCAGATACACTCTTCAAGAGCTTTTATCCGGAACAGGCTCGTGATCTGCTTACACTAGCTGCCAAAGAAGGCTGGGCTCAGGTTGAGCCGGAAGGTGCGAACGCGAATTCAGAAGACGAGGACGTCGTCCAGCAGGGAAGGCGACTAGCTGAAGCGGTCGGGGACCCCATCGAATTGGCCGAAATCTCTTGCCGTGCACTCGGTACGCTTAATGAGGACTGGACCCACACGATTCTGAGAGACCGAATCGCTGTCCAGGCGATGCTCACCGTAACCCCCGAACAGTACTTAGAAGCGTTGACGAAGATTGCCGCTAACGAGCAGGCAATGTTGGGTGCCGGCAGAATCTTCTTCTATCATCGTTATGGCAGCAAGCTTGAAGCTGCCATGTGGGAACGCTGGGCACCCGTTCTGGCGAAAGTCCTCCTGGAGAAAGGGGCCGACGACAACAAGGCACGGGTGGTGAGGATCATCACCAACGCCAAGCACCCTGGTGCTCTACCGTTGTTGCGTAAAATCGCTCGTGGTGAAATAGGTGTGGAGCCAGTCTTGCCTGACCCGTCGGACCCATGGCAAAAAGATGAAGAACCCGGATTGAGAGAGACCACGTATCTCGTTCTAGCAATGAGGGAAGTTGAATCTGTGCGCGACGAAATCACCCAGGCTTTGCCAGAGGCAAGCATGAAACAGAACCAAGTCGCCTTGGAAGTCGCCCTGGCACTGCTGGGTGACCCCACGTACTTAAAGAAGCAAAGCTTGGGGCTAGATTCGCACCACATCTGCTTGGCAGCCATCCGAGCGATTGAGCGCTTCGAGGGCAAGCCTGGCATGGACCTGCTCATGTCCGCAGGATTAGACCATCACTATGCCGCAATCGCCAACGAAGCGATATTAGCCGCCCAGCGAATTAGTGGCCAGCAATGGATTCCCGAAGGAAGCGACCACCAACCGCGCAATTTTTCCGACGAGGCAAAAGCATGGTGGCAAAAGAATCGTGACCGCTTCTAGTGAACGAGTGCTTTGGGGTCCTTGCCATGCTCTTTTTTGCAAGCAGCCCAAATTCCCCTAGCAGTCATCGCCTTGGCCCGCTTGCACAGCTGGGAGCCCCCTAAGTAGAAGGGTGAGTTCTGCCTGCGTACAGTCTACAATGCGCTAGAATTTCGTCCTCCCGCCCTGCGGACGGAGGCCCGAACCAAGATTGTTTGAACGCGTGATTTCTGTAAGGAGCTTCGCAATGCGTACTTTGCTTGTCGGTTTCTTTTCAATGGCTTTATGGTTGCTGCTTGTTCACGCATCGTCAGCCTATAACGTCTTTGGCCCCTACCCTTGGGGAGAAGAGGATGAGTATTACCTCAAGTGGGGCGCCATCTTCGCGCCAGGTTCGCCCGGCGGGACCATTACTTGGAGCCTTATGCCTGATGGCACGACGATTGATCCCTCCTTTACTGATCCCAACATTACGGGAACGAGCGACCTCTCTAGTATCCTCAATGGTTTGGGACAAAGCGCAGCCCTGGCAACCATCGAGCAAGTCTTTGACAAGTGGTCGTCGGCGGCAAACATTTATTTCGAGCACGTTTCCGACTCGGGCGAGCCTTTCGCCGGCATCGATGCCCAGCCGTCAAACACCGGGCACATTCGCATCGGTGCTTTTGAAATCGCTGGCTCTGCCGGAGGCGTCGGATACGCGCCACCTCCCAATGGTGGATCGCTGGAGGGAGACGTGCTTCTGAATTCCAACAACACGTTCTTCTTCGACCCCGGCGAAGAGGGCGACCCGATTCAAATCTTTAACGACTTCGAGAGCCTCTTGCTGCATGAAGTCGGACACGCCTTGGGGTTGGCGCACTCAGATGTCTGCTCGGTCATGTCGGCTCATTTCGATTGCTTTCAATTTGTGAATCGCGAGTTGGACCCCGACGACATCGCGGGAATTCAGTTTCTCTACGGGCCGGCTCTACAAGCGGATTTCGACCATAATAATTTGGTTGACGTTAGTGACCTTGGGCTATGGCAAACTGGCTACGGAGCGGCCACTGGCGCGATGGATCAAGATGGCGACGCCAATGGTGACGGCGCAGTTACAGGGAAAGACCTCTTGATCTGGCAAGGCGAGTCGGGTGTCCTCAGCAGTACAGCTCTCAAAGGAGTGTTGGCAGTACCCGAACCAGCGCGGCTCATTGGCCACCTGGGATGGATGATCTGCTTTGCTCTTACTCGGCGCCGTCAGGCGGTATATCGTTTCTCCCGGCTAGCGTAGTTCCCAGTCCCTTTCAATCACAATTCATCGAACGAAGGCAATCCCAACATGTCACGAGCACTCTTGGTCATCGACGTACAGCGCGAGTATTTTGATGGTGCGCTGCCAATCACACATCCAGCGGGGCATCTGGAGACCATTCTGCGGGTAATGGACGAAGCCGCCAAGGCGGGCGTGCCGACGGCAGTGGTGCGACACCATCAAGCCGATCCTGAGTCACCAATCTTTCAACTGAATTCCGACATGTGGCAGCTTCATCCCGAGGTGGAGCAACGCCCCAAGGATGTCGTCATCGACAAACAGCTACCGGGCTCGTTTACCAATACCAGCTTGGCTGAGTGGCTGGAGAGCGTCGGCGCGGACACGATTAGCATTGCCGGTTACATGACGCACATCTGTTGCGACACGACAGCCCGACAGGGAGCTCATCGAGGTTTGAAAGTCGAGTTCCTCAGCGATGCTACGGGAACTCTGGATGTAGAGAACGAGGCGGGCGCCGCCACCGGCGAGCAGTTGCAAACCTCCACACTGGTCGCACAGCAGATGTTCATCAGCGAAGTGATCGGGACGCAAGATTGGCTTGCGAGACTTACATGATTCGTCCGGGTTCGCGGGAACGGCTAAGCCACAAGCGGCAATAGTAGTGTGGTGGCCGCTGGTAGTGGAGATATCTTAGACATTTATTTTCCGAAGAATTTGACAGGGAGCCTCTACGACCTAGTCTTGCGGATATGCCACTCACGCAAGGCGGGACCTTCGGAATGACGACTGCTAGCCCTTCGATTCTCGACTCTACGCTCGCTGATGACCTCGACGACTGCTCGACCGAAGTGACTCCGCCGGTCGAGCCTTCATACGCCCATCCCTTTGCTGGCGAGCCGTTGGCCGCCTGCGTTGCAGAAAGCTCGCCTTCAGGGTCCGATTCTCTTGTGGGGGGCGGCATGGCTGTCTTTGGAGCGCTGACCCTCTTCTGGTCGTTGCTATTGCTACTAAAGCCGGAAGGGTCGCATCTCGCTGGCGGACTTGTGATGGGTGCCTTCGGTGGATTGTTACTGATGGGGGGTCTCTATGTCCTGTTCCACAAGACTTTTGGGGCTCGCTGGGGAATCGCGGTGTTTGCTGAGGGTATCGAGATTATCCGGAGAAACTCCTCGCAAACGCTACTCTGGAACGAAATCAACAAGGTACTAACCTTGGAGTTCTTTCCGCACCGCGACGCTGGGATGGTTCTGGTGGTTCGCGTCGAGCCAAGCAAGGGTCGTGAAATCAAGTTCGATACAAACTTCGGTGGCGATCCTGAAAAAGTGATTCACTATCTAACCACTTGCTGCGACTACGTCGTTCGCAACCCAAGTGGGTATACCAAACGAAACCAATAGTCGTACAAACTGACTGGGATTCGCTCCAAGGCATCCCGCAATACTGCCAAGTACCCAACCGTCGATCAAGTTGAGATCGAACCACCGATATCGCGGCAATGCCGGTAGAACTATGTTAAATACAAACGACGATCGCTTTATTGAATGCCCCGATTTGCCGCAATACGGCAACCAAGTGACTTGCTGTTTTGCCCGACTGCCCCAATCTGCCGGTACTTTGGTTGAGTGCGGGATCGGGTTTGTCGCTTTGCTTTGCACATCGGTTGGCATCCGAATAGGTGTCAAAGCGTTTCCAGAGAATATCAATGTTCAAATCGCATTCGGTGCGATTTGCGTCGTCGTAGCGATCGCCCTCTGGTACGCAGCACGCACGGCACTCATGGACGCACAAAAAGATGCTCTTTTCGTGTTTGAGGGCGGCGTGCACCTCAATGAGAAAGTGCTCTACATGGTGCCTTACGGACAGCTCTTCACGCTCAACACAGGAATGCGACAGGTGTCGCTGCCCTGGCGGGTTTTGAAACGGCTTCAGCTCACCGATACTCAGCACGATGGTCAGAAACATGTAGAGGCATCACTACAGCTACCCGACGGTCGCACCATGAGTCTCTCTACATCTGATGGCGAAGAATCCGCCATGGCTATTCAGACGATCGCGCAGAACCTCATCGAATAACTGCAGCCGATACCCTTAAAGCTAGTAGTGCGGTGGAGGCTCGTGCGGTAGGTCTTCGCCTAGCGAGTTGCTTAGCCGTTCGACCGTCTGCTCGCTGGTGGCTAGCTTGCGTCGCAAGTTCGTGAGATCTTGCTGTTGACTCAAGATCACCTCGTTGAGTTGCTCGACCTGCTGCTCGAGAAACGCTAGTCGCTCCTCTACGAGGATTAAACGTGCCTCGGCGTCGTTCTTTGACATCGATAATTGCTCTCGGCTTGGGATCGGCTTCACCCGAATCGGCTGCAAAATCGCTAGACTATTCGCTGGACTAGTGACTCGAAACCCTGATAATAGCAGTTTCTCATACCGTGTTCAGCAGATTGCGGTAGAACTAGCGAAAGGAGTTTAGCATGGCAACCCAAACCCCTGAGCCCCAGTCCCCGGAAACATTAACCAAGAAGAAGTGTGAGCCCTGCGAAGGGGGCGTTGATCCTTACACGCGCGAACAGTCCGAAGCGCAGCTGAAGAATCTGCCGGGGTGGAAACTCACCGACGACGGCCAGCGAATTCGCAAGCAGTGGACCGTCAAAGACTTCATGGCGGGCATGGACTTTTTCAATAAGTGTGCGGAGGTGGCCGAAGCAGATGGGCACCATCCAGACCTGCATATCGAAGGCTATCGCAACGCGTCGGTCGAACTGTGGACGCACGCCATCGGTGGTCTTAGCGAGAACGACTTTATCCTCGCAGCGAAGATCGACCAACTGCCGATTGAAACGAAAGAGTGAGTGCGACTTCCTATTTGCAATCCCCACAAACCCTACGGCATGCGCCGGAGGCTAGTGTTGGTGTTCCTTTTTTTGGCATTCACTTGGCGATTTTGAATCATGATCCCTACTGAACCTTTTTCCTGTTTGATGGTGCGGCGCGAAGATGATGAGGTGCGTTGCAAGATCGAAAGCATCACTGTCGACGATCTACCACCAGGCGAAGTTTTGATCCGCGTGGAGTACTCTTCGCTCAACTACAAGGATGCGCTCGCTACACGCGCCACCAGGGGCATTGTCGAGAAATTACCCCACGTACCGGGCATCGATTGTGCAGGAGAAGTCGCGGCCAGCGATGCGGCTGACTTCTCCCCCGGCGACCGTGTGCTGGTGACTGGCTATGGTCTGGGAGCTTCTCACTGGGGCGGCTTTGCTCAGTATGTGCGAGTTCCCGGCGAATGGGTCGTCCCTCTGTCACCTGGACTCTCAACACGCGAAGCGATGACTTATGGTACAGCCGGATTCACGGCCGCCCAGTGTGTCATGGCAATCATCAACCAAGGAGTGAAGCCCGACGACAGCGAAATCGTAGTCACCGGGGCTAGTGGCGGCGTGGGTTCGCTTGCCGTCGCGCTGCTCGCAAAACTAGGGTACAACGTCGCCGCCGTAACTGGCAAACAGGAACTGGCCGACGAACTGCTGGGTCTTGGCGCGTCTCGTATCTTGGGACGAGATGATGTGAATGACGACTCCAAAGGTCCGCTGCTTCCTGCAAAGTGGGCCGGAGCTGTCGACACGGTGGGCGGAAATACCCTGGCAACCTTGCTACGCAGCACCAAGCACCGTGGTTGTGTGGCCGCTTGTGGTTTGGTCGGCGGCGATCAGCTACCACTGACGGTCTACCCTTTCATTCTGCGAGGCGTCACGCTCGCAGGCATCGACTCCGCCAAGTGCCCGCGAGAGCCGCGATTAGATATCTGGCAAAAACTATCAACGGAGTGGAAACTAGACGTACTGGACTCGCTCGCCAGAGAGATTACGCTAGAGGACTTGCAGAAGGAAGTCGAAGCAATGTTGGACGGTAATTCCCGCGGTCGCGTGATTCTGCGGATGGGAGAGGGATGACGCAACTCGCTATGCTAAGACCTCACCGCTTGCGGGGGGGGCTATTGGGGTTCTGGTTGCTCTTGCCCCTGGCTTGCCTCTCCGCAGTTGCGTTTCTAACAGTGCTGCCACACGCACAGGCTCAAGCGAAGGAAGCTCTATCGCAATCAGTTGCCGAAAGCCTCGCACCGCAAGTCACTATCTACCGCGACGAGTACGGCGTGCCTCATATCGTCGGCAAAACCGATGAGAGCACCATCTTCGGTTTTGGTTACGCCCAGGCAGAGGACTTCCTCTGGCAAGTAGAAGATTCCTACTTGCTTGCGCTCGGTCGCTACTGCGAAGCGCATGGGCCGCAAGGTTTGAATTCCGATCTGCTGAATCGGGCCTTCGAGATAGCGCCCCGTAGTCAACGCGACTTCGCAGCGCTCGACGAACAAACGAGGCAACTGCTCACAGCATTCACCGCGGGCATCAATCACTACGTGCAGACTCACCCAGATGCGAAGTTGCGATTGCTGAAGCAGTTCGAACCATGGCACGCGCTGGCGCATCACCGGCAGATGGCATTGGAGTTGGCGTTTCGCTTCACCGGCTTAGGCAATGACTACCTGCCGCGGAGGAATCCCCACATTTGGACCGCCACGGGTAGCAACGGCTGGGCGATTTCCGGCCAGCGCACCGACAGCGGCAAGCCGATGCTGCTGGCCGCCCCGCACATGCCATGGCACGGTTTTGCTCAACTGGCCGAGGCGCATCTCACGAGCCTCGGTGGTCCAGAAGGCAAGCGTTGGAACTTTATCGGCGCCCATTTCTACGGCAGCCCGGTCTTGGCACTGGGGCATAATGAACGCCTCGGTTGGACACTTGTGAGCAACAATCCAGACATCGCCGACCTTTGGCGGGTCAAGTTCCCCAGTGAGAGCAAGCCGCTGGAATACCTGTACGATCAGGGAGTGCGAAACGCAACCGAGTGGAAAGAAACGATCCGCGTACGGAAATCGCGCGGATGGGAAGACCGCGAGTTCACTTTTCGCAAGACACACTACGGGCCGATTGTTGCCAAGGACGGAAACAGTAGTCTCGCAGCGCGGATCTCTGGGCTGTATGAATCCGTGCCGATGCGACAAAGCCTGCAAATGATGCGTGCGCAGAACCTCGATGAGTTTCGCACGGCGCTTGCGCCCATGCAGATTCTCTATATGAATGTCATCTACGCCGATGTGGATGGTAACATCATGGCGCTCTATAACGGGCGCATTCCGCGGCGCAACCCTGATTTCGATTGGAGTAAGCCGGTTGATGGCTCGAATCCGGCGACCGCGTGGCTAGGCATTCACTCCCTGGAAGAACTGCCCACCGTACTCAATCCGGCGGCCGGATTTGTGCAAAACTGCAATTCATCGCCGCTAATCACTACCGATGGCGACAACCCCGCGGCCGAGGATTTCCCGTCCTATATGATTCGCGATGTCGGAGTACGCAATCGCCGTGCGCTGCGCTCACTGGAAATCCTGCGCGGCATGCAGTCCACCACGTTCGACCAGTGGCAAGCCGCTGCGTTCGACACGCAGGTTTACTGGGCAAAGCATGAGTTGCCGAAATATGCGGACCATTTGGAAGCGTTGAAACAGACCCAACCAGAGCAAGCCCAGAAAGTACGTCCCTATCTGGCACATCTCCTCGCTTGGGATGCACGCATCACGCACGACTCGACGGCTGCGACTTTGTGCCATGCCTGGTACGAGGAACTCTACGGCCAGAAGTACCCCGGCGAAACGCTGCGCAAGAAGTTCCAGGATCACCCAGATCTGCAGCTGCTCGCGCTGGTACGCACCGCTGAGCGACTTCAAGCTATGCACGGCACCTGGCAGATTCCCTACGGCGAGCTCTATCGGACTCAGCGAGAGTCTCATGTTGCAGATCTGACCGACGCGCGTTTCGACGATACGGCCGACAGCCTGCCCTGCATCGGCGGGCACGGGCCGATGGGCGTTGCGCTGACGCAATATTACACGCCAAGCGTCGATATTCCGCTGGTGATCTCGCAACGACGGCGCTACTCGCTAGTCGGCAGCTCCTATCTCGCGGCCTACGACTTCTCGCAAGAGCCCGTTCGGGGAGCAAGCGTTGTAAACTATGGCACGAGCGGCAAAGCAAATTCGCCACACTATTTCGATCAGGCGAAGCTACTTTCCGATCAGAAGATGAAACCTGAGCGCTTTACGTTGAAAGATGTGCGCAGCAGTGCCGTGCGAAGCTATCATCCGGGGGAGTAACATAGGTGTGCATCGTTACTGCGCACGTGAAACTTAAGGACCACTAATTCACGCTAAAGTATGCTAATGTTTATTAGCGTAGTTTAGTGATCATTAGCGGTCCAAAATTTGATCGCAAATCCCTGTGCGAGGTATGCCTCGCTCCACTAGTCAGCCCCACCGCATTGATTAAAGCGATTGAATTGCGTCTATTGTAAGTGTCTCCAGCGAGCCTTTAGAAAACAGCATGACCGATACCAACCAGCTTCCGCCCAACACGCTCTACATCGAAGTCTCGGGCGCGGGCCTTCCCGAAGTGGATGGGCTATTCGTTTCTTCCGATGGATACTAAATGCAATCCTTCTTGAATATCACTCGACTCCCATACGAAGAGCCCCACCATGTCAATTTAGTAGTGTCGGCCGGCAAACCAAATACACAAGTCGAATTCGAAATCTACGCGAACGCAACTGACTTAAACCATGCTGCAGTATCCCTTACTGGGTTCCCTGGGACGGACAATCATTCATTCACATGGGAACTTGGATCCGAGAATCCACGTGACCGTTTTGCGTTTTATTTCCGTCTACGCGTGTTCCAGTTGTCGCCAAAGGGCTGTTGCGCCATCGAACTGCGCTTCAATAACAACCAGAAACCGCCGGATCAAAAAATAGTTGAGTTTTGCATCAAGGCTCCTCTTGCCGACTTTGATCGACTTGGGGCGATGTTCACCACCTTCAGCCGGCTTGAAGACCTTACAATGGAGTGGACCGTTTCTTCCGCTGAATGAAAGTATGAATTAAGGATCCTATGACCGAATCATTCGAACTCGTGCCGAACACGCTCTACATCGAAGTCTCGGGCGCGGGCCTTCCCGAAGTGGATGGTCTATTCGTTCCCTCCACGGCCCCGCCCGCGGAATCGGAATCAGGGACCGTCTCGACTCTTGGCTATTGGAACGGCAAGCTGGCGTGGGATCGGGCCGATGGTAAGTCTGCACGCAGCCCCGCGTTGTCCTACTCCAATACCTACAAGTCGTGGCGCATATGTCGGCTTGACGGTCACCTAGCCTACGACGCAACCTGTGATGAGGAACTACCACCGACCGATCGCGAGTGGCACGTTTACAAAAAGGGGGTCGCACCTGCCCCGCAGGTTGTGCTGCACCACTTCGACCCGCGCGAGCCGTGCCCCCCACCTAACGTAGTGTTCGTGCTCGGTGGCCCTGGCACTGGGAAAGGCACGATGTGCGAACTGGCCGAGTCGCAACTCGGCTGGACACACCTCTCGATGGGCGACTTGCTCCGCGAAGAGCGCGAGGCGGGCGGGCCAACTGCCGCGGAGATTGAGAAGATCATGACCGCTGGCAAGTTAGTGCCCAACGAAATCACCGTGACCCTGCTCAAGAACGCAATGGAGCACCTGACTCGCACGACAGGCAAGAGGAACTTCCTGCTGGATGGCTTTCCCCGCTCGCTCGACAATTTGGAAGGCTGGTACGAAATCTTCGGCCGGGAAACCGAGCTTCCGAAGATGTTGTACCTCACGTGCCCCAAGGAAGTTCTCGAAAAACGCATTCTAGCCCGCAGCAAATACTCCGGCCGCAGTGACGATAATGTGGAAAGCATGAAGCTACGCTTCGACACGTTCCAAGCGGAAACGCTACCCACGGTGGAGTTATTCAGGAGCAAGAACAAGTGCGCCGAGATCGACGCCAGCAAGGCGCGCCAAACAGTCTACGAACTCATCGTCGGTCACTTGGCTGAGTATACCGATGAAAATCATGCCGCGAAGCCTCTGACTGAGAGAGCCGAGATGCTACTGGGACTGCGGCCTTGGCCTGAAAAGAAGATTTAATGGTGGCGGGAGCGAGGTACTTGCAAATGCTATTACTGCTCGGCGGCGCACCGCGTGCGGGGAAATCGATTGTCTCTAGGGAGTGCGCCCGGCAAACAGGAATGCCTGTCCTTTCACTCGATACGCTGATGATGGCGCTGCACCACTCCGTACCTTCGCTAGAGATTGATATTAGGGCTGAACCTCCAGTAATCGGTGAGACCATGTGGCCGATCATTCGGGCATTTGCTGAGTGTGTGCTGGGGTCCGAAACTGACCACCTGATTGATGGAGACATGCTGCAAACGTCCCAGGTGGCGTCGCTTCACGCTGCTGGAGGCGACCAAGTGCGCAGCTGCTTCATGGGCTATCAACACATCGACCCCCAACAAAAGTTTGCCGACATCCGGCAGCACGCAGGCCTACCGAACGACTGGCTCAGCGATAGTTCTGATGAGCATGTGCTCGAAGTCGCTGAGTTCGGGATTCGCTACAGCCAATCGCAAAAAGTGCAATGCGACCAATTGGGGTTAAAGCACATCGATTGTTCCACGGATTTTGAGCGTTCAATCGAGGAGGCAGCTGCACACTTGGTGGGTAGTATTCATTAGACGTACCGCCGACTGAGAGATCGGAAATGCTGCTGGGACTGCGGGCTTGGCCTGAGAAGTAGATTAGAGGGTGACATTAGTGACAGGCCCCACAACCAAAGAAGTCCGTGAAATACGTCATCGTCTCGCTGCGTAACTTGACCAAGACTAGGATTGCATAGTTGCCGATCTGCCGCAGTGGCTCTGACCCAATTAGCTGACAGGGTATCTTTTGACTCGCAGTCTGCCGATTTCGCACTGAAGCGTAAAGTCCTCGAACTTGTTCAGTTAGATTCCCAGATCGGGCGGCACATCGCCAAATGGGAGCAGTATTCCTAGAAGGCATCACTCTGGGACTGCTAGCGGGCCGGCCTCTCGAAACCCACCATCTACACGACATAGCGGTTTTGGCAAAGCTGCGGTATATTCAAGGGAGTTGTCACACCATTCATCGCCCACCCACCGTTTCGCGCCTGGGCGCTACCTATAGATTCCGATCATGCCCAAATACGTTGTTCGACATGGAGTCATGCGCAATCTCGGCGTGTTCGGGGTGCGCGGGAGCGATACCTACGGTCGCGGGGCGGAAGTGATTGCCCGCACGAGTCGTGGGCTCGAAACAGGCGAAGTGCTTTGTGAAGCGACTGAGCATGTGGTTTCGCAAATGAAGGAGCCCAAGCATGGGCAGATTCTTCACCTGCAGACTGAGGCCGACGTGAGCGAGCTTCGTCGACTTCACGACCAGGAAAAACTCGAACACCAGGCCGCCGCAGAACGAATTGTCGAGTTGGGCCTGGAGATGCAATTGATCGACGTCGAGCGTCTGTATGGCGGCGAGCGCGTCGTGGTGTACTATCTGGCTGAAAATCGGGTCGATTTTCGCCAGTTGGTGAAAACATTAGCGAAAGAATTTCAAACTCGTATCGAGATGCGGCAAATCGGCGTGCGGGACGAGGCAAAGCTGCTGGCCGATTATGGCGACTGCGGCAAGCCGGTCTGCTGCAATACGCACCTTTCTGAGATGCCCCCCGTGTCGATGCGTATGGCAAAGCTGCAGAAGGCAACTCTCGACCCCAGCAAGATTTCCGGCCGATGTGGTCGACTTAAGTGCTGTCTGCGGTATGAGTACGAGACCTATCAGGACCTGCAAAAAGACTTGCCACCTATCGGCTCGGAGATTATCACCAATAATGGTAAGGCGAAGGTCCTGGCTCATGAAATCCTTGCCGGGCAAGTTTTGGTACAAAGCGAGGACATGCGGCGCGTAATGATTGACGCATCGGAAGTTCTGACGATAGTAAAACGGGGCGGCCAGCCGAAGAAGAAGTCTAGCAAGCCGGCACAGCAGTCGTCTGACACGAAGCAGTCTGGCAAAGGTGCAGAAGCTGAAACCTCTGATTCCAAGGTCCCTGAATCGAAAGCAAGCGAATCATCCGAGGCAGCAGGGGATGCTTCGTTAGAGAAAACTGCAAAGGAACAGGTTGATTCCGAGCCAAACACTCAGGCGATCAATCAACCCTCCGATGGCGAAAGCAGTGGTGATGGCGATGACAGTACGCTAACTAGAGATTGAGCCTATAATTAGAGCTGACGATTTATTTCTCCATAACTCAAGGCAAGCTTCGTACCATGAAGCTCGCCCCCAAGGTATAATAGAATAGCCATGGTCAATCCCGATCACCCACTTGCTGAATTGCTCGCTCGCGACGTTCGTTATAAATTCGAGGCGTACCTGTTCGTGTTCGAAGCGCTCAAATACGCGCATGAAGAACTCGGCATGGGTGCCACCGATGAGGATACCAGCGAGGTTGGCGCTGAGGACGACGAAGAACACAATCGTCATCTCTCCGGGCAACAATTGTGCGAAGCAATTCGCCAGTATGCTCATCAGGAGTACGGCTACCTTGCTCAGGAAGTCCTCCGGCATTGGGGCGTAACCAGAACAGGCGACTTCGGCGAGATCGTGTTCAACTTGATCGACATCAAGGAGATGCGCAAGACGCCTGAAGATCGCCGGGAAGATTTCGAGGACGTGTACGACTTCGACGACGCCTTCCAGCGCGGCTTTCAATTCTCCTCGGCCGACGCCAGCGAAGGGCCCCGCTCGAAGTAGCTCACTATGTCCAGCAAGACCAAGGTGGCTAGCGGTGATGCACAGGCCGGCACACTCGTTAGGCCCCAGCCACGCTCGAAAGTGCAGCTTGTAATCTCTGGGACGCTCGTCCTCGCCTGGTTAACGTTGCTGGCTTGGGTTGCTTACGGTTGATTCTCGCGATTCGCTCCGCGAATCGTATCTCAAGCGGTTTAACTCTTAGAAACTTCAAATCCTGGCATAATTGGTGCATCATTCCATGATTCGCAGAGCGATTCCCGACATTCTTGGTCCGTTGACTTCCAGCCGGGGCTAACTTCCAATAGTTGTTCTGAAATTTGTTTCCCTCCACCAGAGTAAGTTTTGCTATGAAGATCGTGCCCTTGGGCGATAAGTTGGTCATCCGGCGTGAGTCGGCCGAAGAGAAAACCGCTGGCGGCATTTTGTTGCCTGACAGTGCGAAGGAAGCCCCGCAGCAGGGCCGTGTGTTGGCCGTGGGCGATGGCCCCCAGTTGCCCGATGGCTCGCGAGCTAGTCACGAAGTGCAAGAAGGCGACCGAGTGATCTTCGGCAGCTACGGCGGTACCGAAGTGTCTATTGACGACGAGGAGCTGCTCATCCTTCGTGCGGACGAAGTTCTTGCCGTGCTGCGTTAGAAGTATTTTCTAACGGCTAGCGCGCGGTACAATAGGTAGTCCACATGGTTTCCTGCTCGCAATGTTTGAACCGCGCTGCAAGCAACGTGGCGAAATGATTGGACTGCTGATTCCTGGTAAGCGCCCATAAGGATTCATTGCATGAATACCAAGTTCTTCGTTATCGCACTTGCTTCGCTGATACTTCAATTTTCGACTACTGCGCACACGAGTGCGGAAGTGGTGCTCGATCAGGAACCTTCGATCGAAGCGAGTACACCAAATAGCGATTCGTTAGAGCAAGCGGTTGAGCAGGGCGCTGCGTTCCTTGCGAAGTCGCAGGCGGCAGACGGTTCGTGGAGCAACAAGTCTGGCACCGGTGTGACATCACTTATCGCCGCTTCGCTGCTAGCCAATGGTCGCGCGGCTGACGATCCGGTCGTGGCCAAGGCGCTGACGTTTCTCGAGCGTAACGTGCGCGACACGGGTGGCATTCATGCCGTGGACTCACGCTATCGCAACTACGAAACGTGCCTCGGCATTCAATGCCTGCTGCGTGCGAACCAAGACGGCAAGTACGACTCGGTTCTGAAGAAAGCCGAGCACTTGATTCGAGACATCCAGTGGGATGAAGAGGAAGGTTACAACCGCGAACATGAAGGCTACGGTGGCGCGGGCTACGGAAGTCACAATCGGCCCGACCTTTCGAACACTTCGTTCCTCATGGAAACGCTTAACGAACTAGGTACCGATGCCAACGACCCGGCCATGTATCGGGCGTTGGCCTTTGTCTCGCGAACCCAGAATCTGCCAAGCGAGCACAACCAAACAGAGATTGTCAAGAAGAATCCCGATGGCGGGTTCTACTACACACCTATCGCCGGCGGCGCAAGCCAAGCGGGCGAAACAGAGAACGGCGGCCTGCGGAGCTACGGCTCGATGACCTACGCCGGGCTAAAAAGCATGATCTATGCAGGTGTAGACCGGGACGACCCGCGCGTGAAAGCCGCCTCGGAGTGGATCGCCAAGCATTACTCGCTGGAAAGCAACCCGGGGCTCGGCTCTGCGGGTTTATTCTACTACTATCACACCTTCGCCAAAGCACTGCACGCCCTCGGCAAGCCGACCCTCACGGACGCGGCTGGCCAGAAGCACAACTGGCGGAGCGAGCTCATTAAGACTCTCTCCACTCGCCAACGCCCCGACGGTAGCTGGGCCAACGACAACGAGCGCTGGTTGGAAGCGGATGCGAACCTTTCCACCGGTTATGCGCTGATGGCGCTGTCGTATTGTCGGGAACCGGGTGCCTTGGAATAGCATCATTGTCTGTATGAAGTATTTGCGACTATCGCTGCTTGACTTACTATCTTTGGTAACTTGTGTCGCTATCGGAATGATTCTCTTTCCGATTTTTGTGGAGAGGGGTTTTCCGAGTACTGCTCCTTCGGCAGAAGTTCTAGGAAACGATGGCTTGGATTATGCGATTATCAGCCTCAAAATCGGCGGAGCATTTCTAGGAAGCATAGTTTGGGTAACTTTCTTGGCAACGAAGCGACGCAAGTAATCCAAATCCGTGGCATCCGTGTGATCCGAGGCTTTGCTCTTGCCTAGACTTCTGCTAGCACCGCGTGGGACTGCTCTTCACCCACAGCGGCGGATTTTGTACTTACCCGTTCTTGTCGCAGAAGGTTCGCGACGAGTGACGCATTCAGTACGCCCTTTTCGCGACAGTAATTCCCTGTCGCAACGCGGCACTTACCCACGATTAGCTACGGGACCAAATCGATGGACGACAAAACACTTGGTAGTCACACGCTTAATCAGCTAACACTGGGCCCCCAACGACGTTGGGCTCGCGACACCGCGCGACGCGTCGCACCCTGGGCGCTTTCGCTCGGGCTCTTTGGTGCGGGTGGCTGGAGCGTTTATCAGATGGCGCTCCCAGTAGCAGATTCAGACTCAGAACAAGCTAGTGTCGATTCTTCGGTGCGAAGCGAACAAATCGAACAATTGTTCGGCAGTTCGGCCCCAGCACAAAATGTCCCGCCCGCGAACGATTCGTATTCGCAGAACAACTACACCGATCGCTACACTGCTCCGCCTTTACCGCCAGCGGTTGAGGTTCCTGAGTTGGCTGAGGTAGAAACCAAAGCGGAAACAACAGCACAATCCGAGGACGACGCAGCGAATCCGCAAGCGGCTATTGATCGTTACTCGGCACACACCGCGACGCCGGAAACTGTGGAAGAGCAGGAAGTGACTCGTGGGCAGAATCCTGAGGAAGGAAATCCACTGCGGGGCTCACAGCAAATCGATTTGGTAAGTGCAGAAGAATCACGGGCCGCGTTCCGTGATGATCATGTCGAACAACCCCTACCTGCGAAACCACTTCCAGTAGCTGCTCGACCACGTGACATGAATAACGCATTACCCCCGGCTCAGCCGCTGGCCGATTCTCGTTATGGAGGAGGAGAGTCTGGTCCTATCTCCGTCGGTGCAACGCCTACATTGGCTGACGCCCCGACGCCAGACTTCCGCTCGACTGGCTCTACCCAGCCAGCCACTCAGGCACCAACGCCAGCGCCTCCGATGCCAGTCTCCCAGGAGCAGCCTTCCTATCTTGCCAGTCAAACGCCGCAGAACGGTTTGAGCGACAACGACCTTCGTGAAACGCAAACCCTGGATGACTCGTCGTACGACCACACCCCTAGCTCGAACTACGGTTCCGCTGCACAGCCTACAGCACAGGCCTCGACACTGCCATCTTCGCCGTTGAGCGCCGTGACACCTACACCCGGGATCAATAGCACTCCCGGCACTGGTCGTCCGGGCGAGCGGGTGCTGGAAGGTGCACAAAGCCCATCGATTGCTATTCAGAAACTGGCTCCGCCTGAAATTCAGGTGGGCAAGAAATGTACTTTTGCCATTCGCGTCAAGAACATCGGGCAGCGTGCCGCTCAAGGTGTGGTGATCTTAGACGAAGTTCCACTAGGAACCCAACTTGTAGGCACCTCGCCTCGTGCGAATGTCGCTTCCTCGCAGGTGAAGTGGGATTTGGGCACCTTGTCTGTTGGCGAAGAGCGCATCGTCGAGATGGAGCTCATGCCTACCGACGAGGGCGAGCTGGGGAGTGTTGCAACCGTTACCTTTGCCGCACAGGCTTCCGCCAAATCGCGATCCACTCGCCCTGAATTGGCCCTGCGAATGAGTACCAAACCACGCGTGATGGCTGGCGACCGCCACCTTGTGCAAATCGAGGTGAGCAACCCAGGGACCGGCGACGCCACAGGAGTCATGCTGCTAGAAACCTTGCCACAGGGTGTGTCTCACGAAGCGGGCACCGCTCTGGAGTTCGAAATCGGTACTCTGCGTGCCGGCGAGAGCCGTAAGCTGGATCTCGTGCTGAATGCCGAGCAAGCGGGCGTCATCGAAAACATCATGACCGCTCGTGCAGATGCCAATCTGGAAGTGACTTCGAGCTGCGAGTTCGAGATTATTGCTCCCGATTTGAAACTCACCGTCGACGGCCCCAAGCGCAAGTACTTGGAACGCCCCGCCACGTTTGTCGTGAACATCGACAATCCGGGCACAGCCGCTGCGAAAGACGTGCAGTTGGTCACTCAACTGCCCAAGGGATTGCAATTTGTGAGTGCCAACAATCTGGGCGAGTATGATTCGGCCACGCATAGCGTTTACTGGAATCTACCGGAGTTACCGGCCAACGAACGGGGCAGCGTAGAGGTCACAGCCTTACCCGTAGAAGCAGGTGCCCACACCGTGAAGGCGGCCACGCGTTCTGAGCAAGGCCTGGAAGATCGTGCCGAGAGCCAACTGCAGGTCGAAGGTCTAGCCGCACTTAAGTTTGTGGTGGTGGACTTGGAAGATCCCATCGAAATCGGCGGCGAGACGAGCTACGAAATCCGGGTCATGAACCAAGGCAGCAAAGCAGCGGCTAATGTACAGATCGTGGCGACGCTCCCTGAAGGCATGCGAGCAATCGATGCCCGCGGCGAAACGCGTCACTCGATTCAAGGCAATCGCGTAGTGTTCAGCCCGCTGGCACAACTCACCCCCAAGGCGGAGAGTGTCTACCGCATCCAAGTCCAAGGCGTGCGTCCCGGCGACCAGCGTGTGAAGGTGCAAATCACGACTGACGAGATACAGAACCCGATTACGAAGGAAGAGAGTACGCGGGTCTATGCGGATCAGTAAGCAGTGGAAGAGTGAGTAGGGTCCGCTGTGCGGACCTTAAAGAACCACGTTCAGCGCTCCATCCGCTCGCTGGGTGTGTAAGCCGTTGCTCGCTCAACCATCAGCTGGGATCCCCCCAAAGTACACCGCGTCCGCCTTGGTCCGCACAGCGGACCCTACGAACAGCTTCTGTTTCTTGTGATTTCTGCCCACAGAATGCTCGTAACTGTCGCAAATGGAACTGACTGCGACCCTGGCTCTAAGCCGCAAACCTTGACATTCTAGGCCCTCGCTGGGTACTGTGAATGTGGGGAATTCATGCAGTGCTGGTGCCTTTCGACTGTCATCAAGGCAGACGCGACTCTTCAGTTGGCACTGGCTCCGTAACTCACAGACGAAAGCCCATTCGATGACGAAGACCTATTCAATAAACCCGCCTACGAGGTTCATGCGACGCTCTTGGTCCGTTTCCATTACGACTACAGTAACGGCATGTCTCGCCGTGGTCATTTTCCTTGCAACCGCTCAAACGTCGCTCGCGCAGCGATATCTAGAGCAGCAGCCCAAGCTCAATGAGAAAGAGGCGAAGGCGCTGATTCGCGACCTCACTGCGATCTTTCGAGGTAACGGGATGACTGCGGCTAACAAGCAGGTACTCGACCAGTACTTCAAGGGCTGGTACTTCCCTTCGATGACTAGCCAAAGCCCTCAGGCGCTTGGTGAGCTAGCCGAGAAGCGCGAAAATTTCTTCAAACGCAATGTGAATCTCTGCACGAATAAGGAAGCAAGAGACTACCTGATTGATACTGCCGGAAGGGAAATGGGTAAGATTGCTTTGCAAAACTACCACCCGGCAACTCGTTACAACGCGGTACTTCTGATCGGCCTGCTTAATGAGGAACCGGGCGGATCGGGACGCAATGCCAAACCGCCAGTGCCTTGGAAGCAAGGGACCAGCGTGCTACTCAAACTGCTAGAGAAAGATTCCTTCGGGAGCGGCGAGAACAAAGTGATGGTGCCGATGTCTGCCAAAGTTGGCGCTCTGGTCGGTCTTCAACGTCACGCCCGCTTTGGCATCGACCAAGCTCAAGCGGAACAACTCAACCAAGCCGCCATGAAAATGGTGAACACAAAAGAAGGCCCCACGGGAACCGACCCCGATGTCCACGCTTGGGTCCGTTGTCTGGCGGCAAGAGTGTTGATCACCCAAGCAGCCGAGGGAGCGAACCAACCGGTTGTGGACGCGGTCACATTGCTCGTCGCGGATCCGGCCTTGCAGCTTGACGATCGCTGTTATGCCGCCTCGCTTATGAAGAGACTGGAATTTGAAGGCTCCGCAAGCCTCGACGTGAAGCCAACTGTCTTGGCATTGGCGAGCCTGACTGATAGTGTGATGCAAGACGAGGCAAAGAAAGCCAAGAAATATCAGCAAAAGATCTTCGGCGGAAATCGCGGCGCCGCATTCGGAGGCGGCCGTGGTGGGGGCTTCGGTGGCGGTGAATATGGAGGGGGCTACGGCGGAGGCGGTTTAGGAGGAGCCCGCGGGAAACAGGAACCCAAGTACGAAATCCGCCGGCTACTCGATCGCGTCTACGGATTGACTGATGCCATGAAGCAGGTCGCCAAAGCATCACCTGAAGCGCAGAATACGCTCGATCCGTTGCTCGATCCGCTCGACTCGCTCGCCAAGCAGGCAATCGACAAGGACGCGATCGTCATGGAGACCGCCACCAATGTGATTTCCCTTTCCAAGGAAATGTCTCGGCTCTCCGCAGCAATGCAACCTGCCGACCCTGCCGCGCAGCCGCCCGCTGAAGATGAAGGTTTTGAAGAGGCGGCTCCCGCAGAGGAGCCTGTCGCCGCGGCCGGTTGAGGCTTCTCTAGTTACTATGTTTAACGGCGGTGCTACCCGACGGCTTACACCTGTCGGCTCAGGTTTGGCTACGCTTGCGAGGGGCTGAACTGGCGTCGTTCGGCTAGCCACTCGACGGCGCTCAAACCGCCGAACAGGGTGCCTACGTAAGCCAAATCGCCGGCTAGCATTGTGCGGAAGAAAGGCAGCGCGGCCGCGTAACATTCGACGAGGCCAGCCCAACTGTGCGGGTAGTATCTCTGGAAGCCCCACACGGCAAAGTTCGTCACGGCAAAAAACGCCAGTGAAGATGCGACTCCACAGCCAAGTGCGATCGCCGTGCGACCTGTGTGATGCCCCCCTAGTGATCGACTCCGGAGCATGCGTCCCAAGACCCACGGCAAACTAATCGCTACGTAAACCGATGCCTGCACGGCAAGACTGTCGTGCCCGAGCAATGCTAAATCGCTGACCACCAACATGCCAATCGGCAACAGCACGGCGGGTAGCAACGAGCGGAAGTAGTAACCGCCCATCATCGCCACGGCAGCCAATGGCGTGAAATTCCAAGCCGGCTGGGCCCAACGACCAACGACGCCCAAAGTGAGCAAAAGCGTGAAGACGGAGAGTTCTCGTAAAGTGTCGCGATTCATGGCGTTGATACAGTCATTGAGATTTGTGAGTAAGAAAAATGGCCGCGGGCCAACGGCTCGCAGGTGTAGCGAAGAAAACGAATCCTATCGTTTTCACAGGTGCCCGCTAAGCCGCAAGCGACCGATTCGAATTTACGGATTCTACTCCCCCTGGCCGCGGGCGTAAATCCATTGGACTTCGTCTCCCGATTGGAGTGTGTATACCGCATAACTCACGTGGGCGTGCTCGCCATTGACGCGATAGAGCCAATTCTGCTTCTCGTCGCCGCCATTGGCGACTCCCTCCAAAGAGCTGAGAAAGGCCGTTTCGCCCTCGCCTTCTGCTTCAAATTGAATGCCGGGCCGGAAATCTTGCGCTGCCAGCATCAAATCTGCGACGGTCATTCCCTCCTTCCACGGCAGCTGATTGAATGTTCGTTGGGCGCCGTTGCCAAAGTCGATGCTCAACTTCACTGACTCGCCTGCTGCCTGCTGCTTTGGAGAAACCGCTGTGGGCGTCCAGGCGGCGAGTTGCTCGGGCGCGTCGGCCGGTGGGTGATTCGTCCTATCGGCCAACAAAGCCACAATCACTACCGCCCCGGCGAGCACCACGGGGTACATCCACCACGGGCCATTATTGCGCAGGGCGTGGTCTTCGGGTGGGCTATCGTGCTTGGCTGACATAGAATGTATTGTAGCGGGAACAGGTAAGTCGCTACTAGTGAATCCTGAATCACTCACAGATAGACCAGTCTGTTAACCCCCCACCCGCGAGGTAGCAGCCCGCCGGAAATCGCCAGCAAGACATCTGCAACTTACTGAAACCACTCACAGAGGCACCGGCGGGCTGCTGGCACTCGCTATTTTTCGTTATTTGACTTTGCTCTTAATCCAAATCGATCCCCTAACCCTTTTCCCATCAATATGTCCGACTCGTCCCTCCTTTCGCTTGCCATTCGGAATGAAGAGTTCGGCGACGTTGCCGTCCTTACGCTCAACGACCCCAACAAGGGGGCGAATGTCCTCTCGCAAAGTGTGCTGGTCGATTTCGAAAAGCATCTAGACGATCTAGAAGATCGCGACGGCATCGTCGGGCTCGTGATCCGCTCCACCAAGCCGGGTAACTTCATCGCGGGCGCAGACCTCAAGGAATTCGTCGCGGACATTGATCTGCCGGCCGAGGAAGTGGTGAAAGTCGCACAGCGCGGGCAGCAGCTTTTCGGCCGGCTCGCCAAGGTGCCATTCGTCACGATTGCTGCGATCGATGGCGTGTGTCTGGGTGGTGGGGCGGAACTAGCCATTTGGTGCGATCGGCGCATCATGATGGACAACGCTCAAACGAGCTTCGCGTTTCCCGAAGTCAAACTCGGTCTGTTCCCCGGCTGGGGTGGCACCGCACGCACGCCAAGAATCGTAGGCCTCGCCAATGCGGTGGAACTGGTCACCAGCGGCGAAGGCATCGACGCCAAAGCCGCACAAGCTATGGGTCTCGCCCAAGACGTCGTCCAAGTTAGCCCGCATCGTCCCGATGCCGAAAAGGATGAAACTTCCCATGAAGAGCCTCTCCTCGAAGCCGCGCTGCGCATGGTTTGCCACGAGGCCGAACACAAAGACTATCTCAAAGATCGCGACTGTTGGGCAGCGCCAATATCAAGTGAAGAGGGGGGCATCAGCGATACCGAACTCGGCTTCCTCGGTGCCACTGCCAGTGCATACATCCAGCAGCAGACCAAAGGAAATTACCCAGCACCTCTAGCGGCGTTGGAAGTCATGCTCGGCGCAGCTGGTGTGGATGTCGAACAGGCGTGCCAGATGGAGGCCGAGGGCTTCACGGAAGTGTTTGGCTCACCGGTAAATCGAGCGCTGCTGAATGTATTCTTCCTGCGCGATGCGAATAAGAAACAGGCAGGTACCGACGCAGAGCCCGCAAAGATCAACTCCGCAGCTGTGGTCGGCGCAGGCATCATGGGGCAGGGCATTGCCGCTGCCAGCGTGAAACGCGGGCTTCCCACGGCGCTGGGCGATATTTCTGCTGAAGCCGTCGGCCGCGGCGTACAGGGCGTGCTCACTGAGGTGAGTTACAACAAACAAATCAAAGGCCCCGATGTGGCCAAGGCGTTGGAGTATACACCGCTGATCAACGGCACCTTAAGCGATGGGGAAATCGCCAACGCAGACATCGTGATCGAGGCAATTTACGAAAACCAAGAAGCGAAACAAGAGCTGTATGCAAGGCTCGAACCACATCTGTCCGAGTCCACGCTACTTTGCACGAACACCTCGACGATCCCGGTGACCAGCTTGGCCGAGTCGCTCGAGCGGCCCGAAAACTTCTGCGGGCTCCACTTCTTCAACCCGGTTCGCCGGATGCCATTGGTCGAAGTCATCCGCGGTGAGAAAACCTCAGACCAAACAATCGCTACCGCGGTGGCCTATTCCAAAAAACTCGGCAAGTCGCCGGTAGTCGTAAGCGACGGACCTGGCTTCCTGGTAAATCGCGTGTTGCTGCCCTACATGAACGAGGCGCTGTTGTTACTCGAAGAAGGCGCGTCAATCAAAGCGGTCGATCGCGCCGCCAAGAGCTTTGGCATGCCCATGGGACCCATCGAACTTTACGACACAGTCGGCTTGGACGTAGCAATCCACGCTGGTGGCGTCATGCACGCGGCATTCCCCGACCGTATAGAACCCTCCAGCATTCTGCCAGCGATGGTTGAAGCAGGCCGCAAAGGCAAGAAAAACGGGCAGGGCTTTTTCGATTACCCGAAAAGCAAGAAGGGTCGTCCAGTACCTAGCGACGAAGCGAACGCGATCATCGCTAAGCATGTCACAGCGTCAAAAGAGTTCAAATCTAAGGAACTGACAGAGCGCCTAATGCTACCCATGCTGCTGGAAGCGACGCGTGTGCTCGAAGATGGCGTCGCCCACAGCGTAGCGGATGTTGATCTCGCACTGATCTTCGGTATCGGTTTCCCTCCATTCCGCGGTGGGCTGTTCTTTTGGGCAGACCATGTGGGAGCAGCGAAGATACTGGAGCAACTTGGTGAGTACCAAGAATTGGGTAAACGTTATGAGCCCACAGATTTTTTGAAGAAGACTGCTGAAGGTGATGGAAAGTTTTATCCCCACTAGTTTTGAACCACAGACAACCTCGTTCCCACGCTCCTGCGTCGATGCACTGTCTTGCAGCGTTGAATCAAGAACGAATGTTGATCCAGGGTGCAATGCCGCGGAGCGGCTGGATATCCCGTTACCACGCAGGAGCGTGGGAACGAGTCGAAGAATGAGAGGCTACCTATGAAAACTGCTGTCATCGTTGATTGTTGTCGAACTGCCATTGGGCGCGCACATCCAGAGCGCGGTGTGTTTCGCGATGTGCGCTCAGACGACTTAGCCGCTGCAGTGGTGCGAGCGTTGATCGAGCGTACGGGCATTGACCCCGCAGCAATTGAAGACCTCGTGCTGGGCAACACCCAGCAGACCAAGGAGCAGGGTTTTAATATTGGGCGGATTGTGGCGCTGGTGGCTGGGCTCCCCTCGAGCGTAGCCGGGGCGACGGTCAATCGCCTGTGCGGAAGCAGCCTGCAGGCGCTCAACCAGGCTTCGCACTCCATTGCTGCTGGTGGCGAAGATGTGCAAATCGTCGGTGGGCTGGAGCACATGCACCACTTGCCCATGGATCACGGCATCGACCTTAACCCGAAGCTATTTCACAACACTAGCAAGGCCGCCCTGCACATGGGCTACACGGCTGAGTTCTTAGCCCAATCGCAAGGCATCGCCCGAGAGGCGCAAGATGAGTTCGCGCTCGCGAGCCACCAAAAGGCAGCGGCGGCGACCGAGGCGGGCGAGTTTGATCCAGAGATCATCCCCGTGTGGGGCCGCGACGAGGCGGGCGAGCGCCAGCTGATTACCGCCGACCAATGCATCCGCCCGGATACTAGCCTGGAGCAATTAGCTGCATTGAAGCCGGCGTTCATGCCTGGCATTGGTACTGTAACCGCAGGAAATAGCTCGCCACTGAACGACGGCGCTGCTGCGATGCTGGTGATGAGTGAAGAGCGTGCGAAGGAACTGGGCCTGAACCCGATTGCCAAAATCCGCGCCACGGCCGTCGCCGGCGTCGACCCCGCGGTCATGGGTACTGGTCCCGTGCCAGCCACGCAGAAAGCGCTCAAGCGGGCCGGGCTTTCATTGGCGGATATCGGGCTGATCGAACTGAACGAAGCGTTCGCCGCGCAAGCCATCGCCTGCATGCAGATGCTGGAGCTTGATCCCAAGAAAGTGAACGTGCGCGGCGGCTCGCTGGCCATTGGTCACCCACTGGGTGCTAGCGGCGCGAGGATCGCCACCACACTCATCCACGCCATGCTCGCCCGCAGCGACGTGCAGTTTGGGCTGGCGACGATGTGCATTGGCATCGGGCAGGGCATCGCGACGGTGGTGGAGCGGGTGTAGGGAGTTGGTGGCCGTTTTCCTCAAGATGATTTGAAACCCATGGGTTCAGGATTCAAGTCGGTCGAACCGTTAATTTTGATAGCGATCCTAGGCCTACTATTCGGTTTAGCCTTGCCTCTCGCACGACAATTCGGCTTTAGTAATTGGGCTGCCTTCGCAGTCTCACTGGTGGGCTTCGTGATCTTAATGCTTGCCCTGAATTCCCTGAATTTGTTCGAGCGTTTCAAAGAGAGTAAGAGCAGGTTAGATGACGACCAAGAGCCAAGTTAACGGATGCGAGCACAGCATTCCTGTTACCTGCTTTCACGTTAGGCCTTCGGCTAAGTAGATCAGTGCCTCCTGGCCTGATCCGTGGGCGGTCGCCACCATCATCGCGGTATCCCGAGGCAATGCGGGGTGGGCATGCGAACTTCTCACGACTCAGCCAGGATGGCCAAGCTACAAAGTGCCCCCTTGCTGTTAAACTTTACGGGTCATGCCGCTTCTGCGTGCACTCAACCAGTTTTCTCCGCACAGCAGGGCAATCTTAACATTTCGCGCCAGGCACTTTTACCGAAGTAACCTGCATAGCCAGAAAAGCCGCACGGCGGGAAAGCTATACGCGCGCTGCCAAATGCTAGCAATCAATGCGACCCTGCGGTCGCAAAGTTCGCTTAAACGGCAAGCTCACCTTCTCCAAGGATGGAGCCACTCTTCGCTATGAAGCCTTCAGATTACTCAACGCAGGCGAGCCTGTGGCGGCAGCGTCGACGCATAATCGCTGCGGTTGTGCTGGGCATGATCGCCCAATTGTTACTTGTGGCCACACTCTCTGCGTCTGACTCAGCGGCCATCCAGCCACTGCCACCGTTGGACTCAGAGCCGCTTGCTCCCGTGGCGCACTACCACTTCTACCTGGAAGATGAACCTTCGCTGAAGCTAGCGGACACTAACGGCGAAGACACAAGCGATGCGGCTGAAGACGGCGTAGGTGGCAACGAGTTGTCGGACATCAAGAAGCGGCTCAAAAAGCTTGAGGACAACTACGACGAGTTGGAGGAGGATTATGGCAATCTAGAAGAAGATCACAGCGAACTGTCCGACAGCTACAACGAACTGAAGGGCAAGCTCAAAAATGTTGCCTTCAGCGGCCACGAACATGCCTCCATGAAAGTGGGCGGCCGTATCCACGCGGACATGTGGAGCTTCCCCGGCGATTCGGCGGGTGTGAACATGATCGAGAACGAAGACCCTACAATTAGCCCGCAAGATCGTGTCGGCTTCCGTCGGATGCGTTTTGGCGTGAAGGGCAAGCTCATGGCGAACATGCTCTACAAAATTGAAATGGAGTTCGCCGGTGGTAACAAGAGCGAATTTCGTGATGCGTACCTTGGTTGGAACGATGTCCCTTTCCTGCAAACCGTTCTACTCGGTAACCAGAAACGTCCCTACGGGTTAGATCACCTCAACAGCAGCCGATACAACGTTTTCATGGAACGCCCGTTTGTCATTGAGAGTTTCAACCAAGATGCCCGCCGCTGGGGTCTCGCATCCTACTGCGTTTCGCAAGACGAGGCCTGGAACTGGCGCTACGGTGTGTTCAACCAACGTCTGATTCAAGACGAAGGCAGCTACGTGAGCGATCACTACCAAATGGAAGGTGCTGGACGATTGGCAAACACTTGGTGGTATGACGAGACATCCGGCGGGCGCGGCTACGGTCACTGGGCTGTGAGCGGCACCCTCGCTGATCCCGATGGTAGCGGCATTGCCGGGCGGGCAGCTAATGAGGCACGCTTCCGCCATCGTCCAGAAGCTCGTTCGTCAAATCGGTGGATCGATACAGGGCAAATCACCGGGGCAGACGACTACCAAATGGTGGGCCTAGAGAATGTGTGGAACTTTGGCGCATTGCAACTCGTGGGCGAATACCAAAACATGTGGGTGCAACGCCGTGAAGCGAATGAGACACACCTGCACGGCGGATACGCCTACCTCTCGTACTTCCTCACGGGTGAGCACATGCCGTGGGACCGTAGCTCGGGCACGCTCGGTCGTGTCAAGCCGCTTGAGAACTTCTTCCTGGTTGACACCTGTGCCGATGGCATTCGCGGTGGTTGGGGTGCTTGGCAACTGGCTTACCGTTACAGCTACGCAGACTTCAACGACAACGACATTGCCGGCGGTATTGGCAATAGCCACACCCTGGGGCTGAACTGGTACTGGAGTCCCTACGCTCGCATGCAGTTTAATGCGATCTATGGCGAGATCGACGATCGCAATGTGCTGGAGGAGGCCGACGACCCGACAAGCTCGCTGGGAGTGTTTAGCGGCCACTACACGATTCTGGGGGCCCGCTTCATGGTGGACTTCTAGATAAGTCGAAGCATAGACCGCGATCGCGGCACAAGTGCCGCGGCGAAATGTTTGCTCCGACACGTTCCACGAAGGACGATTACAATGACAAAAACTCTAAGCACATTAGCTGCGGTAACCGTGCTGGTCGCTACTTGCGAGCCTACCCTCGCAGTCGAAAGACTGTCGCAGCCCACTACACTTAGCCAAGACTCCGCTGTCGAACAGGCCACGTGTACCTCGTGTGGTTGCGCAGCCGCAACTTGCGGTTGCGCTACCGAGCCGTGTCGCGTCGACCCTTGTAAGTGCCACAAGGCGAGGATGAAAGTCGCTAAGTGTGCAACTTGTGTTTGCGATCCTGACTGCTATCAATGCGAGTCGGAAATCAAAAAGGAAGAAGTCGAGAAGCACTGCTACAACGTATGTGCTGAGCCCGTGTGCATTCCGAAATTTCGCTGGCCTTGGGAGTGCTGCAAGAAAAGTTGCCAATCAAGCTGTTGCGACAGCTGCTGTGGTGGTTGTGACTGCACCGCTTGCTGCGATGGGAATTGCACGAACAAACACTGCGGCAAGATCCGTTGCGTAAACAATCTTGAGAAGGAAAAGTACACGTGCGATGTGTGCGTGACTGAGTGGAAAGCGGTACGCAAAAGCTGCGGCTGCTGCAACGGCGGCGGCTGTGATGGTTGTAGCGATGGCTGCTGTGCCCTAAATGGCAAAGCTAGCAATGTAGCAACCGCTTCAGCAGAGGAGCCTGTTGCCAAAGATCGTCATGGAAGTACCGACGAAGCAGGACAAGAAAGTCCTTTGGCACGCCTTACGAGGTGGCTCCGTCGGTAAACGATATCGTACGCGTCGGTTAGCCCACGCCGTCCCGGCGTCGCTGGGATTCTTGTTGGTGAAGCACTTGTACGAACGGCATCGGAGCGATGCGAGCTAGCGTCGCTGTTCTAGCTTCAATCGCGGTTAAGCTTGCGCTAGAGCCACTGCCCGGTGAAGCTCTCTTCACATTCTGCAACTTCCTCCGGGGTGCCGGCGGCGAGGACTTTCCCCCCCGCGCTGCCGCCCCCGGGGCCGAGGTCGGTTACCCAGTCTGCGTTGCGAATCACGTCTGTGTGGTGCTCAATCACCAAAACCGTGTGGCCTAAGTCAACCAACCCATGCAGCACTTTCAGCAGCCGCGCGATATCTGCCGCGTGCAGGCCGGTGGTGGGCTCGTCGAGAATGTAGAGCGTGTGTCCGCTTGAAGGGCGTCCCAGTTCTGAGGCTAGCTTAATGCGCTGGGCCTCGCCACCGGAAAGCGTTGTGCTTTGCTGACCAAGCGTCAGGTAGCCCAGGCCCACATCCACGAGGCTTGTGAGCATGCGATGCACGGTGTCGTGGTTCTCAAAGAAGCCGACCGCTTCGTCGATGCTCATAGCAAGCACATCGGCGATTGACTTCTCGCGGAAGCGTACGGCCAGCGTCTGGCGATTGAACTGCTTGCCGTAGCACAGCGGACAAGTCACGAAGAGGTCGGGCAGAAAGCGCATCTCGACGCGCTGCACGCCCTGACCCTGGCAATGCTCGCAGCGGCCCCCTTTGGTGTTGAAGCTAAACCGGCCCAGCTTGTAACCGAGTTGTTTGGAGTGTTTCGTGCCGGCAAACACGCGCCGGATGTCGTCGAAAATTCCCGTGAACGTCGCCGGATTGCTGCGGGGTGTGCGGCCGATGGGGGATTGATCGACGTGAATTAACCGCTGCAGCTTGCTCACGCCTTGCAATTTCTTGTAGGGACCCGGGCGTTGCGATGCGCCGTTGAGTTTGTTTGCTAATGCCTTTGCAACCGTGTCGATTACTAGCGAACTCTTCCCCGAACCGCTCACGCCAGTCACGCAGTGCAGGAGGCCCAATGGCATGTCGAAGCTCACATTCTGCAGGTTGTTGAGCGTGGCTCCCTCAAGATGCACCGTTCGAGTCTTC
Source organism: Adhaeretor mobilis (assembly GCF_007741515.1). Taxonomy (GTDB): domain Bacteria; phylum Planctomycetota; class Planctomycetia; order Pirellulales; family Lacipirellulaceae; genus Adhaeretor; species Adhaeretor mobilis. Next base: position 38,181 of record NZ_CP036263.1, on the reverse strand, counting down.
ACTGCCTTGCGACGTTTCTCTGGCGGCTCGATCTGCAAGCGTCCAGAGAGATAGCCACCGGTGAGGGAGTGCTCGTCTGCAGCCACTTCTGCGGGAGTTCCCTGCGAGACGATCGTGCCGCCCCCTGAACCAGCACCCGGGCCGATGTCGATAAGCCAGTCGGCCGCTCTCATCAGCTCCTCATCGTGCTCGACCACCAACACCGTGTTTCCTTGTTGCTGCAACTCGCGCAGCGCTTCAATCAGCCGCGCGTTGTCCCTCGGATGCAGGCCGATTGACGGTTCGTCCAGCACGTACAACACGCCCACCAAGCCAGAGCCGATGCCCGTGGCTAAACGCACGCGCTGGCGTTCGCCACCGCTAAGCGTGTCGGCAGGGCGATCGAGCGTGAGATACTCCACGCCGACTTTGGCGAGGAATGTAAGCCGCTTAACGATCTCAGCAATCAGTGGTTCGCCAATCGGCTGTTGCGCGGGTGGGAACTCCAAGCCTTGGAAATAGTCGAGCGCTTGCTCGACGGTCAGGCGGGCGATCTCGTGAATGGCCAGTCCGGCAAGACGACACGAGCGCGCTTCTGGCTGCAATCGCGAACCCTCGCATGCGGGGCAGGGCGTTACGCCACGAAATTCGGCCAGTTTTGTGCGAACGCTGTCGCGCGTCGTTCCTGCATAGTCCATCTCTAAGTGAGCAAGTAATCCGGGGAATGCATTGTTGTCACCGTGCAGCAATTGCTCTCTCGCCTTGGCACTCCACGCGTCCAACGGCGTGTCTTGCAGCACCTTGTGTTTGTTGAGCAGCGGGCCGAGCAGCTTGGATTGCTTTTTGCGTGCCGCGGCGGTCGCCCCCCGCCAGGGAGCAATCGCCCCGTCAGCCAGTGAAAGCGAAATATCAGGCAGCACCAGCTCAGGATCGAAGGCTTCGCGCGCTGCTAAGCCCTCGCATTCTTCGCAGGCACCGTAAGGGCTGTTGAAGCTAAACGTACGCGGCTCGACTTCGGCGAGGCTCAGCTTGCAATCGGGGCAAGCGTACTGCGTACTAAACACACGCTCGCGCCAACCATTCTCAGCCGTAACTTCTTTGGTGCTCGACCCGTTCGCTTGCACTTTGTCTAACGGAGTGAGATAGGTGATCCGCAATGCCCCCTCCCCATGCTTAAGGGCCAGCCGCACGGATTCTGCCAAACGGTTTTCCAAGCCTTCGCGTACGATCACGCGATCGACCACCGCCTCGATATCGTGTCGTTTTTGAGCTTTCAGCTCAGGAGCGTCTTCCACTTCATACGTCACTCCGTCGATACGAACGCGCACAAAGCCTTCTTTACGAATGCGCTCCATGACGTCGGCATGCTTGCCCTTGCGTCCTCGCACCATCGGGGCGAGGATCATCACCTTGCTATCGAGCGGCAAGTCGGCAATCGCCTCTTGGATTTCGCTGGCTGATTGTTGTGTGATCGGCAGGCCACACTCAGGGCATTCCACTTCGGCCGTGCGGGCCATGAGTACGCGCAGGAAGTCGTGGATTTCCGTGACCGTGGCCACCGTGCTACGCGGATTTACGCTGCCCGCGTTCTGGTCAATGGCAATCGTGGGCTGAAGCCCCTCGATCACGTCGACATCGGGCCGCTGCATCTGGTTAAAAAACTGCCGGGCATAGACCGAGAGGCTCTCGATGTATTGCCGCTGGCCTTCGGCGAGTAGCGTATCGAACGCCAGCGAGCTCTTGCCGGAGCCGCTCAAGCCGGTGATTACGACCAGTTTCCGCTGCGGGATGTCGAGATCGATATTCTTGAGGTTGTGCGTGCGGGCCCCACGAATCCGAATCGCACCAGTAGGCGAGATAGGCTCAGCAGCGGTGGCAGGCAGCGATTCGTGAATCGCCTCTTGGGGAAGCTCAGTCGTAGACATCAATCGCTAGGCGAGGGACTTTGCGGAATGGGTAATCAGGTCAGCCTAGCACGAGCCGGCGGAAAGGGGAAGTTTGCCACTCGCAGCTTGGCGGGGGGCCGCTAGCTGACGATCTTGGCATCCCAGCTGAGCCTCAAGCGGCCAATCCGTGCCGCTTGTGGCCCTAATCCCCGCTAGTTATGATCTAAGGTTCGGTTTTTCGACCCTTTAGACTGTTAGGGCTGCAGCGAAACTCGGGGTGCGAACCCTCTGGGCGTTGCGTAGGTCCCTTGTTTCACTATGCGACATGTAATCTCAGCTCTCGTGCAGAACGTGCCGGGCGTGCTTTCCCACGTCACCGGCATGCTAGCCTCGCGCGGATATAACCTTGAATCTCTGGCCGTCGGCGAGACCGAGGACCAGCACCTCTCTCGCATGACGTTTGTTGTGGGAGGGGACGATAGCGTTCTCAACCAAGTTCGCAAGCAGCTGGAGAAAATCGTGACCGTTGTGCAGGTCGACGATATCAGCAGCAAGGACTACGTCGAACGCGACTTGATGCTCATCAAGGTCGCCGCCAAGGACCAGCAGCGGGCGGAGATTCACGAGCTTTGCGCTATCTTCCGCGGCAAAGTCGTGGACGTAGGGCCCGAGAACGTAGTCGTGGAAATCTCTGGCCCTGAGAAGAAGATCGAAGCCTTTATCGACCTCATGCGACCCTTAGGTATCACCGAAATGGTTCGCACCGGACGAATCGCCATGGTACGCGGGGTGAATCGCAACGGCGGTACGGAACAGTAAGTCAAACCACGTACGCCGTAACAAGCTTTAGCGCTGTGATGACACACGCTCCCTTTCACGGATACCTTGTCGCCGGGTCTTAAGACATGTGGGCAATACGCCTGTTACAGCCTACGACAACAATCATTCAGCATAAAACACACATTCAACCAAGGAATTCAAACGATGGCCGCTACGGTTTACTACGACAAAGACGCTGACATGAAAATCCTGGAAGGCAAGACCGTGGCCATTATTGGTTACGGCTCCCAGGGGCACGCCCACGCTCAAAACCTCAAGGAGAGCGGCGTCAACGTGATTGTCGGGCAGCGTCCCGGTGGCCCTAATTACGACTTGGCTGTTAGCCACGGTTTCGAGCCAATGAGCGCCGCCGAAGCCACCAAGAAGGGCGACATCATCAACATTCTGCTGCCTGATGAAGTACAGGCAGACGTCTATCGCAACGAGATTCGCGACAACCTGGCACCCGGCAACATCCTGATGTGCTCGCACGGTTTCAACGTGCATTTCGGCCAAATCGAGCCCCCTGAGGGTGTTGAGTTGCTGCTCGTTGCCCCGAAGGGTCCTGGCCACCTAGTGCGTAGCGAATTCGTGTCTGGCGGCGGTGTGCCCTGTTTGATCGCCCTGGAAGAGGGACATAGCCCAGAGACTAAGGCCGTAGGTCTCGCATATGCCTCAGGCGTTGGTGGTGGTCGTGCCGGCATCATTCAAACCACCTTTGCAGAAGAAACCGAGACCGACTTGTTCGGCGAGCAAGCCGTGCTATGCGGTGGAGCAGCCGAGTTGGTTAAAGCTGGATTTGAGACGCTCGTCGAAGCTGGCTACCAACCCGAGATGGCTTACTTCGAGTGCATGCACGAGCTGAAGCTGATCGTCGACCTGTTCTACCAGGGTGGTCTAAACTACATGCGTTACAGCGTGAGTAATACGGCCGAGTACGGCGACTACAGCAGCGGGCCACGCATTGTGACCGACGAAACCAAGGCCGAGATGAAGAAGATTCTTACCGAAATCCAAGACGGCACCTTCGCCCGCAATTGGATCCTTGAGAACAAGGCCGGGGCTCCGGCCTTCAAGGCCCGACGTCGCCTGGAGCGTCAGCATCCGGTTGAGAAAACCGGCATCGAATTGCGACGCATGATGTCGTGGATCGATGAGAAGGAAGTCTGAGCGGCGCTGCACTGTAGCTCAGCCTCACTTAGCTCCAATTGCTCCCTAGCCGCGACCCAACGAGTCGACGGGGGACACATGCGCGTGCTGTGACTACTCCGTGTGAAATCTATTCAGGGGTTTCTCCGGCTGTCCGCCGGACCGCAGCAATTATTGAACTCTTGCGGAGCGATGCGCTCAACCGTCTTGCTTCTGCGAGCCACAGGGGGCTGCGAGGAATAGACGTTGCGCGACGTTCCAGAGTAGTAGCAAGCACCCCGCGCCTAGAACGGCAGCAGGTAGGGAACCCGTGACTCCATTGGCACCGACCGAAGTTCCGCTGAGCCACAAGTTCATTACAAGCCCCAGCAGCGAGCCGAAGACGCCGACGGCGATGCTACTAGAGACCCCCCGCGCAGCGCGACAAATCTGGCCTGTAAGCCAGCCGATCGATCCGCCTACCGTCGCGGCTACAAGAATCGCCATATCGAGTGCCTCTGTTCCCTAATTCTGATTTTGTGCAAATGTCTGTCCGAACTAGAATAGAGGCAATCGCTGCGCCATTCCCCACCTTGCCGAGAGAACTTAGAACCCAAACTCAACAAGGCAAACAAGTTACGAATATTGAGATGAAACTTGATTGCAATTTGCCGCAGCCAATCGCGCCCACAAAACGATGACGGCTGTCCCGATAGTGATCATCCTGACTAGGTTTGTCCTACGTCATTCGCTCAGATTGCGGCCCGTTTGTGGTGCCTTCTCGTGCCCGAGTGTACAATTTGGGATTGGAATCAAACGCAGGCTTTCCTGCCGGTAGCGATATTTCCGAGCAACCAACAGGCAATCTTAACTTTCGGGCAGGTGGTTCATGCGGCGTTCGCGGCTTCTCGGCTCACGGCATCCGGTTCCAGTCTTGGTACTCGGCTGGCTCGTAGCATTAACTCTGGTGAACGGCTGGCATGCCTGCAGCGGTGCCGTTAGTTTTTCTGTCATCACAGGCCAAATGGAAGCTCACGCAGGGGCTGAATTCGACTCCGCTTTGGTCGACGACTACCTAAGTGATTCCGTGGGCGCGAATAACTTTGTCGGCGGGGCCACCGATCGAGCGGCTGCAAGTGTCATCCCCTCTTTATCGGGCAACTTGTTTGAGTTTTCCGCCTCCTCGATTTCACTCACCACGAAACTGAGCGACCCACCCAATACTCCGCGAGCGTCTTCCTCCGCCACGTTCGACCAAGCTTTTACGACCAACGCCATCCATCGGCTCACACTGATTGCCGATGTGGACCAAGCGGTCAACGGCACAGCAGGCTTGGAAGTCGCCAATGTACATGCCGGCTCAACAACACTGGTCACCTTCGGCCCCACCCCTGGTGACGTAGAGTCTTACCGTTCATTCATTATCGGCCCAGGGTCCTACGTACTCCGCGGCTTTGCGACGAGCGCCGCGTTCTCGCCAGGGAACTCCTCCGGCGCATTCAGCGGAACGCTCGCCGTATCTCCTCTTGCCGACGTTAACGGCGATGCAATTGTCGATGGTGAAGACTTAGACATTTGGCAGGAGACGTATGGCGGCTTTCCGACAGGATCCGCACCGATAGGAGATTTCAATTCGGACTTCTCCATTAACGGAGCCGATTTTCTCTTGTGGCAACGGGAGCGGGACTCAACAATCGTGAGCAATCAGATCGCAACGATGGCAGTCCCTTCGCCAAGTTCAGCACTGCTTGCACTGTGGGGATTCGCCTTCCTGCTTGGTAATGGGCGACGCAGCCGCAAGAATTATTAGCCGCAACGATCAATGACAGCAGCAGTCATTGTCTTAGGTAGCGTTCCGCAGCGAATCGTGCCTCAGGATCGCCTTCTAAGTAAAGCGCCACTGGCGCCGTGAGTTGCGCGAAGGTTGCCTCGCTACTCATCCAGAGCCATTTCTCATTGCCGGTTGCCGAGGCGCTCACCTGAAGCACGTCGCCCCGCCAGTTGGGCGGGACTCGCAGAATTACCGTCAATTTGTGAACACCTTCCAGGGTAGTTTGCGGCGAGGGCTTCAAGCGAAAGAACACGCCATGCCGCTGGTTGGTCGTACCGCTGGCAATGAGCAGATCCTTAGGGGGGCGACGTCGCTCGATCTCCGTGACGACGTCGAGCTTGCCGGTAGCACCACTGACTGAGGGCGTCACTTGCGCGACAAGGTCGCCCAGCAGCACGGGTGCCTCGCCGCCCAGGGTTGCGCTCAGCGAATGATTGGTCTCGACCTTGTGAGTGCGATGGACTTCGCCGGTGAGCTGGCTCTCAAGGCGAGTCTTGGGGCAGAAATCGTGGACGATCATCTTCTGATCATTGTCGCGCAGTGCGATGCGCAGTGCCAAGACCTTTCGCATGTCACCAGAGAGCAATTGCACAGACACGGGCAGTGTAAACTCGATGAGTTTTTCGGGCTCGCCCAGCGCCGATTCACCCAATACGGGATCACCTGTGGGGTCCTCAGAGGCGACCACGCGACAGGCAACAGCGCGACCGAAGTCGAATTCCAAGCGGGGCTTAGCAGCAAGGGCCGGAGAAGCTTCTCCGAAAACGATCAAGCAACATACTAAGATGGGCTGGCTACAAGAGACTTTAGTCAGTGAGAGAGGAGTCATCCAAGGCGACGCTTTCAAGCTAGCACAGCCCGAAAGACCTCGTGGTCGCAGGCTGTCTTGTCGCTCGCCTTGCACTAGCAAGCCTATCTGGAAACAAACTCTGTTGGATTCGACCCTTTAGTACGGAGCGTGTCACAGGGAGGTTCGCAAAGTCGCAGAAAAAAGCCGCCCTCGCGGAATTGCGAGAACGGCTTCGGAGTTGCGTAGGGTCCGCTGTGCGGACCGAAGAATAGTACGAAGTTCCTATATTACACGCCTAAGCCCTTAACATGGTCCACACGGCGGACCCTACGGGTTATTTATGTGAATGATCGGCATGGTCACCATGAGCACCGTGTGCGTGGCCGCTGTAGGCGGTCTCGAACTTGGCGATCGCTTTCGAGAGTTCCTCGGCGGTCGCGGGGTCGGCCGCTTGCTTGCACTTCATGGCGGCCACCATTACGCCATGGGCGGCAGTGAGCTTCTCGACATACTTCGGATCATCAGCCTTAATGCGTTGAGTCATGAAGTACTGGGCAATGGTGTGCTGCGTGCGTGTGGCGTGGTCTTCCTTCGTGGTTACCCAGCGTGCTAGCTGGTTGTGCCCGGTGGCATCGTGCGTTCCGGCCATGTCGACGATGTTGGTAATCGCCTTGGCGATGGTGGTCTGATCCTCACGCATGTCAGTAAAGCGCCCGTCGTCGTCGTAAATACCGCAGGGCACCTCACAGTGGGCATAAACATAGGCCAGCGGTCCGGCGGCTAGGGCAATCATTGCAAAGGCAAGTAGGCGGCGTTTCATGGCAATACTCTCCAAAGAAGGTGGGGGATTCGGCGGATCGGTCAACCTATCAGCCTGAGAACATGGGGTCAAATGCACGTAGAATTCTTGTGCTGGCGATTGATCGCACAGCAGGGTCTGGCATTCAGCACGACTTCAGTTAGACTGAAGTCGTACAACCTCTCGCCCTTGACTCCCTCCGCAATCTTTCCCAGTTTAATGTTCTGGCGTTTTGCTAACGCGTTGCTTGTTGCTTGGTTCGCTGTGGTGGCGCTGGGGGTCCCGTTGCCTGCTGGAAACGTTTCCGGTGGGTCTGCTGAGAAGCAAGCGGCGGGAGAGCGATTTCCTTGCGAGAACTGTCCCTGCGGGTGCAATACCGCGGAGAAGTGTTGGAATAATTGCTGCTGTCACTCCCCTGCAGAGCGCCTAGCCTGGGCGAAACGTGAAGGGGTGACACCGCCTGCATACGTCGTGGCGGCTGCGGCGAAGCAAGCACCTGTGCGAACCTGCTGCAGCAAGTGCGGAAGTTGTAGCACGGCGGAAACTCCTCCGAACAGCAGCCCTGAAAAGACTCTGAAACAACCTAATGGCAAACCGTCGATCATCGTTCTGAAAGCGATGCAATGCCAAGGGCTTTCTTTTGCATCCCACGGGATTGCCCTCGCACCTCCTCCTGAACGTGTAAGCGTAGCTTGGAACATACCGGTCGAACCTTCAACGGTTGTCTTACCGGCTCTTGCGAGCGATCCAGTTTTCTCCCCACCGACACCGCCACCGCAAGTCTCGTAGCCGTGGCCATTTTCGTTGAGTCTTTGCTCCTGTTGTGCTGATGTTGCGCGGCAATGGACGAGCCTCACTTTCTGTAGCGTTCGTTTCGGGACCGTCAGCATTTCCCAGCTGGCGCTGCTAGCGAAACGATTCCCAGACAATTTTGGGAGAGTCAGATGTCTAGTCGTCGAGCGTTTACGCTCGTCGAGTTGCTGGTTGTCGTTGCCATTGTGGGTCTGTTGCTCGGTTTGCTGTTGCCTGCGGTGCAGGCGGCACGAGCCAGCGCCCGGCGTGCGCAATGTGCGAACAACCTTCACCAACTCGGCCTTGCTATGTTGATGTACGTCGATTCACACGACGGTCATTTCCCGCGAACCTCACATGCGGGCGAGGACAGCTCCTGGGTGTTCACAACAGCACCCTATTTGGAAAACGTCGATCGCATTCGCATATGTCCAGAAGATCCGCATCGCGACATTTGGCTAGAGCATCGCAGCACGAGCTATCTCATGAGCGAGTATCTCGCACTGCCGGGGCCCGATTCGGTCGAGCGTATCGACCAACTCACGGCAACCTCGAAAACGTTGCTTGCGTTTGAGGGTTCCGACCTGAGAAACACGACTGTTGTGGCTGATGCGGCTACCGAATTGTTGGATCACGCCCACCCAGGTTCGGTGTGGTTCAGTCCTCGGAACATTGAGAAAGGACGCACTTGGCAACGCCTGTCTGCAGAAATTCAGCCTGATCGACATGGTGGTGACGTGGCGCACTACTTGTATGTCGATGGGCACGTGGAAGTGATACCCGCAAGCTCGCTGCGAGAATGGTCCGAGCTTGGTTTCAACTTTGCTGCTCCCAATGTGGGAAGTTCGCAGTTCTGAATTCTAACTAGCCGTTGAAGAGGAAAAAATGAACCGAAATAGACCCTTACTGCTCGTCTGCTGGTTGGCAGTTGCTTCAACCAGCATTGCTCACGAGAGCCCTATTGATATCCGTGTTGATTCCCAAACTGGCCAACTGACCACATTCTCCAACAATGGCCTCGGCATGTTGCGTCTCCTCAATGGAGAACTCTATGCGGAAGCTCCCGGTTTTGGAGTGCAGTTTAGCGCAAATGGACTTGCCGCGGGTACTGAGTTGGAACTCGAAGCAATCGGCCGGCCCTTGTTTTGGGATGGCACGGATGTCACCAGCACGACTGCGGTACTCACATTGGAAAATCCCGAGTTCGACGGCTTCAACGTTCCCGTTGAAAGCGAAGTGATTGAGTACACACTCTCTGCCAATTCGCAGCGCCAAGTAGGGATGACCTGGGGCGTGTATCCGGGGGGAAATTTCTGGGATGCCCACGGCTACTACACCATGCCTATCGCTGGCGCGGTGCCAGGTATCTACGCGATGCCCGTTCGCTTACAGGCCGTTGGGTACCAGCGCTCGGAGTCGTTGCTCATACCGCTGGCATACGATCCGTTTGGCGAGTGGCAATTGAGCGAACAGATTGCTGCCGTTGACCTCTTAAGGCAGGAATTGGTGACGCTTGGCGTTGCCGATTTCAATAACGATCTGTCCGTCGATGGCGCGGACTTGCTCCAGTGGCAACAGCAGTATGGTTCCACTGGGCCAACCCTGACGGCCGATGGCAACGACGACGATCTGGTGGATGGATTCGATCTAATGTACTGGCAGCAGCAACATGGCACGGTCACCCAAACCACAGCAAATGTCATTTCAGCTGCTGTGCCTGAACCGGGCTGTTCTATTCTGTTTCTCCTAACCCTCGTCAGTGGCAGCAGAGTTCGTACCCGCCGATGAGATACCCGACTGAGTTATTCCTAATTTTATTCACCTTCACCTTCACAAACTTAAACACGAGGAACTAACGATGCGCATCTTCCCAATCGCACTGCTCCCATCAATCCTGCTCTCCGCTGCTGTCTTGTCCGCCGGCACTAATCGCGCTGCCGCAGTGACAACCACTCTTCAAGCGGCATTGGACTGGACGACCGTGAAAGTCGGCGATGTCGAAGCCCCTTTCTCACCCGCGACGGCGACTGCTGAGTTCGTTCTCAACGTGCCAGGGCCCACGGAGTTCTTCCCGACGACGGCCAGTTACCGGATCACTTTGTCGGGGCTGGATCTCGACGGCAATCAAACCCAAGACTCTAACGATAACGTCACAGCAATCCATCTCCACGATCTCTCTGCGGGAATCGCAGCCAACGGCGGAAGCAAGGACGGAATTGCTACAGGCGGAACGCAACACGCGCTAAACATCTATGGATTTCCTGGCAACAACGATCCGGTCAACAACCCTGAGGGAGGCGACGACGATAATAACATCGAAGTATTTGCTGTCGACAACCTCGTCACTGGAGTCTGGGACGATTCCGATGCGGTTGATCGCTCGGCGATGGCACCCGGCCTCGGCTCTACGTTTGCGATTACCGCACCAGGAGTGATCGAGAACTTACTGGCCGGCAACATGTACCTCATGATCCACACTTCTGGCAGTATGCTGCCAGGGGGCGTCGCGATCGGGGGTTATCTCACCGCGGTTCCCGAACCTAGCACCGCGTTGCTAGGGTTTTTAGGTCTGGGCGTTCTGGTAGCTCGGCGACCTTGTAGAAAATAGCGGCTAAGCCGCAAGCGGCGTGGCTAGTTAGCTTCTGGCGCGTAGGCTTCACCCTTGGAAAGCTTTAGCTCGCCTGCGTCGATGGCTGTTTGCAGCCAGGCGCGGCGGGCGATTTCCTCATTCGTGGCCCAGCGTGAACCCGCTGCGTAGAGTGGTGCGCTACAAGTCGGGCAGGGCAGGTCCGCTCCGCGCGAGACTGTGGGCTTGGCCGACAAGTCGGGCGTGCTCCAGGCGACATCACATTCGTCGCATACTATGGCAATCGCTTCGCACTGTCCGCAACTGCGCAACCCGAGGGTGCCCTCTTGGCAAATGGGGCAGGTTCCTACGTGAAACATTTCCGCCATAGTATACACCGCTTCGTTTTGAACCACAGAGAGCACAGAGGACACGGAGGATTTCGTGGAGAACTCGGCGTCTGCACAGATTGCTTGAAAGTCGTTTAGTAAATTTTGCAGATCACCCGTTTCGAAAGCTTACTAGGCAATTGATGTGTGTCCTCCTAAATCCTACTCTGTGGACCTCCGTGATCTCTGTGGTTAGTAAGTTTATTAATCGAACGACTAAGTTGTTAGTCGAACGGAAACGCCGTGATGAAACGATCGCCGTCGAGGATCATGCGAAGTTTGCGTGCCGCCGGATGAGGAGGCCGACGACGGGCGCCGCTCTTGCCGCCCACGTAACCAATACGACGGCCCATGCTCACTTCGTACTTAGTTCCATTGGCTTCGTGCGTGGTTTTCGTGCTTTGGCCGCTGAGCGCCTGCATATACGCCTGGTCGATTAGCTCCACCACAGCGGCCGGTTCATTCGCATCAAACACACCATGCGAGCCGTCTCGCCCCGGTTGATCGCTTGCGTGCGCCATCAAATGCTTCAGCCGATGTCCATGGGCACTGCCGCGCGTGTAACGTATGCCCGCAGGCGATGTGTAAACGCGATTGCTGTCGGAGACGAGTATGTGATCCAGCTCAGCCGGATCGACCGTCCCGCCCTTGGTGGTGGATGGTCGTTGGGTTTGCGAAGACGAGCTGCTCTGCGAATCGCTTTGGCTAGTGCCTTGCTCTCCGCGATCAGATTGTGTCGCCGTTTGCTCGGCAGCGATCACTGGCAGGTTCCAACCCATACGCTCGTTGAGCATCGGAGCCGCAACCAGGTAAGCCACCCCCAGTACGCCCAGCACGACTAACCAGCGTGTGCCTACGCGACCTTTGGTAAGCCGCAAGAACTCTCGGACAAGCCGTTCTAGTTGTTGGGAATCGCGGGACATAGGAGTGAAGGCTGTTAGCTAACGGCTATAAGCTTTCCGGCAGGGGCAGCTTGCTGCTTAACCCGTCGCTTCGATCGAAAGTGAGCTTTCCACGACTCGTACGTCGCGATGCAGCATAGTATCGTGATTCCGCTCAGGATCCACAAGCCAGTGTCGTTGGTACATTGGTCGACTATGTCGACGAGTAAGTCCTGCTTGCTTCCAGAAACGACCCAACTGGGGCGATCCGCGAGCTAGAGCATCTGCCTCTGGTGGCCAATGGGATACTCCTTTGAGAAACTCCGGACAGCCCTATTGCCATCGTATTGGATGACATGATCGTGAATGCGATGGTGCTGGTTGTCTTCGCAGGGCACGGACTTCGTGACCGTAGCGGTCGTTTCTTTGCCGTAGTAGAAGCAAACGACAGGTGGCAACAAGCATCGACTAGCCCGTGAGCTACGCCTCGCACAGGGTGCAACGGGTAAGGCGCAAGCGGCACTACTGAGGCATGAAACGTAGGCAAGTTGGCGCTGGCACATCGATTCGATGTTCAGTGAGCGTGAGTTCGCCACTTTCCTGGTCGATCTTCAGCACCGCGATATCGTTGGAATTCTTGCCCGCAGTAAGTAAGAAGTTCCCCGAGGGGTCGATCTCGAAGTTGCGGGGCCACTCGACGCCACAGGACACGACTTCAATTTGTTCTAGCTTGCCACTGGTCTGGTCGATTTCAAACGCTGCAATACTGTCGTCGCCACGATTGCTGGCGTACACAAATTTGCCGTTGGGATGAACGCGGATTTCAGCCGATTGCTTGTGCCCCTCGTAACCCGGTGGCATGGACGAGACGGTTTGCACTTCTTCCAATCGGCCCGCTTGCTCGTCCCAAGAAAACACCGTCACCGTACCACTCATTTCATTCATCAAATAGGCAATGGTGTTCTTCTTGGGACCACTGGTAAGCCAAGCGATATGCCGGGGGCCAGAGCCGGGAGCAACTTCAGCAAAAGGCGGATCGTGCGGCGTGAGCGCGCCGGTCTCTTGATTGACTGCGTACACGAATAACTTATCGAGTCCCAAGTCAGCCGCCAGAGCGAATCGGCCGTCTGGCGAGGGCGTAAAGGAATGCGCGTGCGGGCCCTCCTGGCGGTCGGGGTTGGCACCTTTCCCTGCATGTTGAATGAACGCACTCCGCTGCCCGAGGATGCCCGCCTCGCTGACTTTGAATGCTTCCACGCTGCCGCTGCCGTAACTCGCGACAAGCGCTAATTGATTGTCGGGCGTCAGACTCACATGGCAGGGACCTTGTCCCTGGGTCGGTAGATCGTTGAGCAAGTCCAGCTTGCGTGCATCCTCATCCCAGCGCAGCGCAACCACACGCCCCGCAGCGCCGGGACTGTCTGGCTCTCCACGACCCGCTGCAAAGACGTGCTTCCCGGTGGAGGAGATCGCCAAAAACCCTGGTGTAGGGATAACGGCCGCTTGCGCTGGCGCACTCAACTCGCCCGTAACGGTGTTGAACTCACACAGATAGATGCCCTGGGCATCGCCGGTGCCGTAGGTGCCAATGAGAAGGATAACGATTTCCATGACTTTGCCCAAACTGGTTACTAAAGAAACACGATTCTACGAGCGAAACAGTGCCGCGCTGCCAGAGCAGATAGTTTCGAACGACACAGCTTCCGAAGCTAGGAGGGATCGAGCAGGAACCAAGATTTCCTACTAAATTCGTCGCATAAGCTGCCCTAGGAGTCCGAAATACAGGCTTGCGAATTGACCAAAGACTTGGTCTGCAGAAAAAAATTGCTAAGAATTCCTCCCTGATAGACATAAGACCATTGCTAGACGCGCCATTGCACCAACTATGCAGCACCGCCGAGAACCCGTGCAAGGGCTGAAAGCAGGGCATCGGACTGGAACACGGTCCCGCGGTGCGACACGACATGCTCGCGTAGGTCTGCCATAATGGTTGCTGGGAAGAGGGCGAGCCTCCGTGCGATCAAGCTTTTCTCCATCGATTATCCCGAAGAGGCTTTGATGTTCCTACAAAGAAAAAGTGGTTGCCTGTTTGTCACCGCGTTCACGCTACTGGTGCTCTTCGCGGGAAACGCCGATGCCGCCACTGATGCTGCGTTCACGTTGCCAGAGAAAGTGACGTTCAATGCGCACATTCGGCCGATCATGTCGAACACTTGCTTCGCTTGTCACGGTCCCGACGAAGAGGACAACCCAAGTGAGTTGCGTCTCGACAGCGCCGAAGCCGCCTACGGAATACTCCCTTCTTCCGACGAGGAGGTAGCCATCAAGCCGGGCAACACGAGCCAATCAGCCGTCTTCGCGCGGATCATGCACGAAGATCCTGACATGCGTATGCCGCCTGCAGAGTTCCGCCACGAGCTCACCCCGCGTGAAAAGGCACTGTTCGGACGATGGATCGAGCAAGGCGCGAAGTATGAAACACACTGGGCGTACGCTCCTTTGGTGCGTCCCGAATTGCCGGAACTAGCCAAGTACGAGGATCTCCCCAGCAACGCCATCGACCGCTTCATTCTTGCGCGTCTCGAAGCGGAAGGCATCGAACCCTCGCCAGTCGCCACCAAGTCAGAACTGCTGCGACGATTGAGTCTCGACCTGATCGGCCTGCCGCCCACGCCCGACGAATTGGGGGAGTTCCTCAAAGACGAATCGCCCGACGCCTATCAGAAGCAGGTTGAACGACTGCTCGCCTCGCCTCACTTCGGCGAGCGCATGGCGGCACCTTGGCTAGATATCGTGCGCTTTGCCGACACGGTTGGCTTTCACGGCGATCAAAACCAACGTGTATTCTCCTATCGCGACTACGTGATTCGCGCCTTCAACGAAAACATGCCCTACGACCAGTTCACACGCGAGCAACTCGCCGGCGACTTGCTGGAAGCTCCCACGGACGGCCAACTGGCCGCCACGGGACTGGTGCGTTTGGGCATGATGACGCGCGAGGGCGGAGCGCAACCCAAGGAATACCTAGCTAAGTACGCTGCCGATCGTGTGCGAATGATCGGCACGGCATTTCTCGGCTCGACGCTCGGTTGTTGTGAGTGCCACAATCACAAGTTTGATCCGTTTGCCACCAAGGACTTCTACGCACTGGGCGCGTTCTTCGACGACCTGCAACAGTGGGGCGTCTACAGCGATTACGGCTATTCGCCAAACGCCGACCTGAAGGGCTTCAACAACGACTATCCTTTCCCGCCCGAACTACGTTTGCGGAGCGAATCGCTCAATGTGCGAATCGATTGGTTGCAGCACAAAGCGGATATAGCCATTTCGGCAGAGGTCTCGGAAGAGATCGACGATACGGAAACGTACCAGCGATGGTTGTCCCACGCGGCTGAACTTGCCAGAAGCTACCCCGACGGCTATCTGCCAATAGCGGTCAGCGATTCTGCAACCGCCAGCGAGAAGACCAGTTCGCAATCCTTGGACGACGGCAGCGTGCTCGTAGAAGGCCCTGTGCAGCAGAAGGATGTCATCACGCTTACCGGCGAGACAAGTTCTCCAATGCCAATCAATGCCATCCGTTTGGAGGTGATTCCCGACGAAAAGCACAATGGCAATGTTGGACGTGGCGACAATGGTCGATTCAATATCATGCTCTCTGTAAGCGTCCACGACGGTGACAAGTCGACTCCGCTGGGCATCGCCTGGGCCCAAGCAGATCGTTCTGCACCGCACGGGTACAAGAACGGCGCATCGTCGGCCACACTCGACCTGAAAAAACCTTGGAAGAGCGGGCCCGAACGTTGGCAGCTACCCAAGGACGAAGCGAAACTCAAGCACACGGCCGTTTACCATCTAAGCAAGCCGTTGGAATTGACCGACACGCAAAAACTGGTGGTGAAAATCGTTAGTTCAGAAGTAGGCCGAGTGCGATTGTCGGTGACCCCGTTTGCAGACGCGATCCCCGGGCGACCTGCACTCCGGAAGCAAGTGCTGAGCGCCCTGACGGCTGAATCTATGCCGCCGGCAGGAAGCGCGGCACTACTCTCTGCGCACTACCGCGCAACCACTCCGCCGGACCAGCAATTCGCCGTAGCAAAGCACTATCGCGAACAAATCATCGAATGCCGAGCCGGCTACGCCCACACGCTTATCGCGCAGCCCTTGCCAAAGGAAAAGTATCGCGTGAGTCGCGTGCTACCGCGGGGCAACTGGCAGGATGAATCACACGAACCGCTCACGCCCGCGGTGCCCCATTTTCTGCCGCAACCCGAGGCCGCTAGCCAGCGGCGCCTCACGCGACTCGACTTGGCAGAGTGGATCACTTCCCCCCAAAACCCAGTCGCTCCGCGCCACATGGTGAATCGCCTTTGGGCACAATTCTTCGGCACCGGGCTATCCAATAAACTCGACGATCTGGGCAACCAGGGCGAGTGGCCCAGCCATCCGTCGCTGCTGGATTGGCTAGCGAGCGAATTTCGCGAAGGGAGTAACCTAGCCCGTGGGCAGGACGTGCCCGGGCTCGATTTTGCCTCTCCTTGGGACGTAAAACACATCGTACGGTTGATCGTTACTAGTCGGACCTACCAGCAACGTGCTGCGTTCCGCACGGACTTGAGTGAAATCGACCCGTATAATCGCCTGCTCGCACAACAATCGGCCCGTCGCATGTCGGCGGAAATCATTCGTGACAACGCGCTGAGCATAGCCGGCCTCCTGGAAGCCGAAGTCATCGGCGGACCGAGCGTAATGCCCTACCAGCCGGAAGGGTACTACGTGAACTTGAATTTTCCCGTGCGAAGCTACCAACCGGCTAAGAACGATGAGCAATATCGCCGTGGCGTTTACATGCACGTCCAGCGCACATTCCTGCACCCAATGCTCGCGAACTTCGACGCCGTGGCTCGAGACGAATGCACTGCCGGCCGCACGCAATCCAACAGCCCGCAGCAAGCACTCACGCTTCTAAACGATCCCACCTTTGTAGAAGCGTCGCGGGCAATGGCCGGGCGCGTGCTTCGCGAGGCTCCCAAGCCAAACGACTTTGCAGCAGTGCTCGATCAGGCGTTCACCCTCGCACTGAGCCGTCCACCGAGCGACGAGGAGCATGAGACGCTTCACCGGTTCTACAAGCAACAACTTAATTATTACCAAGCCAATCCCAAAGAGGCGGAAGCTCTGCACGGAGTCGGGTTAAAGAGACTCAAACTCACTCTTCCCGCACCACAACAAGCCGCCTGGACACAAGTCTGTCGAGCAATTTTGAATATGCACGAAGTAATCACAAGGTATTGAGCACTTTTTGTCATTCCGAAAGGAGTCGAACGACTGAGTAATCCGGATTGAACTCTGTTTGGTTGTCCAAGCCAACATTGCTTTCAACTGGATTCCTCGGTCGCTGTCGCTCGTTCGGAATGACATGAATTCACCCTCGCGTCCCATTCGACCTTCCATTTACCATGAACGACCTCCACAAGATCGAAACTGCCCAACATGACATCGCCCGGCGTACGTTCCTGGCCAATTCCTTTGCCGGCATCGGCGGCTTGGCGATGGCATCACTGTTCGGTGAGGGACTCGGTGGTGCAAGCCTCACTGGTAATGCCGCACACGCTGCCAGTCGACCGACTGCTTCGCCGCACCCCTGGCCTGCGCTCTCTGGGCTGCCGCATTTTCCGCCCAAGGCCAAGCGGCTGGTGCATCTTTGCATGGCGGGCGGGCCCTCGCATCTGGAGACGCTCGATCCCAAACCTGAACTTGACCGCATCGATGGGCAGCCATTCCCCGCGTCGTTCACCAAGGGCCAGCAACTGGCCCAGCTACAAGGAGCCGAGCTTAAGGCGCGCGGATCATTCGCCAAGTTCCAGAGGTTTGGTAAGTCGGGCTTGGAGGTATCCGAGCTCTTCCCGCACATCGGTAGCATTGCCGACGAAATCTGCGTGGTTCGCTCGATGACGACTGAGCAAATCAACCACGACACGGCCCATGCCTTCATGAACACCGGGTCGATCATCAAGGGCAGACCCTGCATGGGTTCTTGGCTGCTCTATGGATTGGGCGCGGAGACGCAAAACCTGCCCGGCTATGTGGTAATGACCTCTGGGGGCGGCCAACCAATTTCCGCCCGTCAATGGAGCGCTGGCTTCCTGCCTAGCAAGTACCAGGGCATCGGCTTTCAAAGCCGTGGTAATCCAGTCCATTACATCGGCAACCCGGCCGGAGTGTGCCAATCAACCCAGCGGCAACTTATCGACCAAGTCAGCCGCCTCAATGGCATGCTGGACGAGCAACGCGTCGATCCAGAAATCGCTACGCGCATTGCGCAGTACGAGATGGCGTTCAAAATGCAAACTTCCGTGCCTGAACTCACCGACATGTCCGACGAACCGCAACATATTCGGGAAATGTATGGTGTGGAGAATCCGGGCGATGGCTCGTTCGCATCGAATTGTTTGCTCACCAGACGGCTACTCGAACGGGGCGTACGTTTCGTGCAACTCTACCACCGTGGCTGGGACCATCACGGCAACATCACCAAAGACCTGCCCGCCCGCGCGAAGCAAACCGACCAAGCCAGCGCCGCCCTCGTCCGAGATTTGAAGGATCGCGGCTTGCTGGAAGACACGCTCGTGGTGTGGGGTGGCGAGTTCGGTCGTACGCCGATGGGGCAAGGCACAGGTCGCGACCATCACATCAACGCCTTCAGCCTGTGGATGGCCGGCGCGGGCCTCAAGGGGGGGCAGGCGTACGGGCAAACCGATGAGCTCGGTTACGCGTCGGTAGAAAACATCGTGGCGGTACGCGACTTTCACGCGACGCTGCTGCACACTTTTGGCATCGACCACGAGCGCTTCACCAAAAGCTTCCAAGGCCTCGATCTGAAGCTCACCGGCGTCGAACCAGCGCGCGTGGTTCACGAGCTCTTTGCATGATTCGGGTCGCAAGACAGGATGACTGCGCGAGTCTTACCTCGTGTATCAGCTCCGACGACGACTGAGTATTCCACACGCTCCTAGTGCCATCAGCAAAGCCGTGGTCGGTTCAGGCACTTGAGTGATCTCGTAACCAATCAAGTCAAACGCACGCAAGTCGTTCGGGCCGATTGGTACCACGACTCCCGGTGAGATCGTAGGGTCCATGATTCCTATGCCAAGACCGTCCTTGAAGTGACTCGCTTGCTCGCCATCACCGGCAAAGCTACCGGTGGACATTCTCGCTTCGACGTCGCCTCCGAAAACTCCGATAAGCTGGTCTAACGAATCATCGCTACCAGGGATCAACGAACGAGCGAACGTCGTGAACTCCACAGAGTTTGTGGGGTCGTTGATGCCGCTACTCTTAAAGCGATAGAGGTCTAAAGTCGATGGTGCAATAAGGTCCGAAGTTTGATTTTGGCTAAGAAAGAAATCGACATCGTCCACCGCAGAAATGAACCCCAGTGCGTGGCCTAGCTCGTGAACGGCTACCGTCTCAAAATCAAATCCTGCGACACCGTTGCTGTTGTCGAAATCGAAGTTAAAGCTGTCGCTAAAGGTAATTGTAGCGTCGGTTGCTCCAAAAGTGGTGTCCAAGAAGTTGCTGTCGAACTGCAGGGCTTTCAGGTTCGCCTTCGTAGCAAGAATGTTGCCGTCTAAATTGAATCCCGGAGGCAAATCAAACTGCGCTAGTGCTGCCGTCGGTAGAAGTGCAGTAATGTCATCATCGGTTTCGTCTAAGGCATCCGACACCATTTGGCCACGGATCAGATCGTAGTCAGCGACTAGAAGTACTGAACCGGCTTGGCCGAGGACTCCTTGTCCGAGCGGCGCAAGATCCGCATCAATGGTTACCGTGATCGGATCCGAAATCACAGACTCCCAAGCTTGGGCGGCGCGATTGAAGGCAGCCAAAGCCGGGCCGTTGGCTTGCAGGCCTGGACCAGGATTGATCACGATGTCAAAACCGTGTAATTGGCTTATGATTGGCGCGCGCAGCTGAAATTCAATCGAGCCACCGAAAGGCATGGCACGTGTTCGGCTATCAACTGGTGGTAGAGAGCTTGGGACTCCCGAAGTCGATCGGACTACGACCGTCGCGCCCGCAGGCATCGCAACAACTGCTAATGCCAACAAAGCGACGCCCAAGACTTGGGCGCACGAAAGTGGACTCTCTTGCCGATCGCCGCTGTGAAGAGGCAACCGTAGATTCGAATTCATTAGACCCTCCCAGGACTTTCTCGATGAAGAGATTTCGACAGCAATTCACTTCGGCGGCCTGAGCGTCTTAGAGAAAAAAGACACTGCGACAAGGCTTCCCATCGTAACGGCGGGGGAATGCCCAAGCCAGTATTTAGCCAATAAAACTGCTGCGTCCCACGACGGAGTCACACTGGCTGCTGTGCATCAATGGCGCAACAGGTTCGCAGCAAAGCACTTACCGCCGAGTACAAAGCCGGCTGCGGGGCGCAGTATTCTCGTAGGCAGGCATGGTCAAGCGACGATGCTCCGCATCATGCTATTTCTTCCCAAAATCCGACTTCTACTCAGATCCATCACCTTTCGACAAATCCGTCAGCATGATGTTCTTCCAGCGGATTTTCTTGCCGGCAAGTTCCTTATTGGGAATATTGTGTACTTGCAGCGCGATGAAACCCCTGGCCGTGAGATTGTCTTTCAAGTCGGCAGCGGGTACACCATTGATCCAGGTCTTGATCGAACCACCCTGGCATACAATCTTGTAGTGGTTCCACTCGTTGTGCTTGAATGCTTCGCGTGCCGCCTTGTTCTTGGGGCCATCAAGCTGGTTGAGCCAGCCACGACGTGCTTCGTCGTAGATGCCGGCCGACCAACTGCGCTCGGAAGTATCGATCTCCACTTGATAGCCATGGACGCGATTGGCGGGGATCTTTTTCTTATGCTTTTTTCCTTCTTGGTTGGTCACTTCAATCGTCCTAACTTCGTCAAACACATTACTGCGGATTTGAATCCCCGAATTCAGCCCATCGTCGACCTTGAAATCGACTTCCAGCATGAAGTCGCCGTATGTCAGCTCGGTACACAAGAAGGTGTTTTGGGTATTCGGGACCGAGGTACCTACAATGGCGTCTCCCTCGATGGCATAGGTGGCGTCGCCGCCACGCTTCACCCAACCTTTGAGATTCTTGCCGTTGAACAATGACTTGGCTTGGGTCTTCGAGGCAGCCGGCTCCTTGGCTTCGACTACGGGAGTAAAAGCCAGAGCGAAGACTGCGGAAGTGAGGCCGACGGCACACGCCCAGCAGGCAACACGGAAGCTAGATCTGTAAGGGTTGGGTTTGATCATTGCGGGGAGTTCTCCAGTTCTTAACATTTGAAAGTTAGTATTGGTTCAACGGTTTTCGTATTGATTATACTGGCTTAGCTGGCTGGCATGTAAGTTATCCGGCACTCGGAACCTATTGATTGACATCGCCAGCAGAGGGTGACCATTGTCTGCTGGAGAGAGGTCCTCCAGCCTCCTGGCGGTTCCGTTGGTATTGCTTCGCAAAGGTAAGGGCATCAAGAGCAAGTGCTTGGACACACTGCTTCGAATACCCACTACAACTACGCTCGGAACATCAAAGTTGACCGCACTGAAGACTAAAAATTATAGACGGGTTTTTTGTGGGTATCCACCTGAACCGCGCGTCGATTTAGTCACGAAAACGCGAGCCCTAGATGCTCTTTTTGCCGTTCCGGCGAGTGTCAATTATGCGTCAGACCGTTCAAACCCGTTTTTTTTTGGGCAAAAAAGGGGGTACTTTCCCTGATCGGGAGATCCGTGCCGTGCGGAAACAGTGGCTGAGCTGCCAGAATGCCTTTGCTGACCGAGATTTCCGTTTATTGGGATTATTGGGAGGGAAGTCGACAGTTTTTAGTTGCGTTTAGCCGTTACTTTTTGTCGAATAGAGGCACAAACTGTTAGGACTGATTACACTGTACGGTGTAAACGATGCGAAGTCGTGTTGCACGGATGCTTAGCAACCGGCAACTGCATCAAGAAGCTAGGAGCATCTCCAAGTGGAGCTACGTAGTTTCGAGAAGGGCTTTGTTTCGAGAGAGGCTTTTCAACTTTCATGATTCGATAATAGAACGTCCCGCGTCCAGTTCCAATGAGAACGACGCGAACGACGTTTGAGTGCAACGGCTGTCTTTTGTTCCTGCGCTTGTAATGGGGGGCAGCCGTATAACGCGGGCTGGAGAAACCGTCTCTCCAGCCCGCTGCTTTTTTGCGCTGGGGGTTGATTGCGATTGGAACCATCACCAAGCTTCGCAAACCCCATCAGCTTGCGGTGAGAGCTTGAGTTTGTTGAAAAGGTATTGCTAAGTCTGGAAAGGAAGAGCTAGGGAATAGAACGCGAGGCCGAAGTCTCTCACGACCATTCGCATCGCATCCAGATGTTCCTGCTTCTCGTAATAGCGTTCTTTACTGAGATAATCGCGTACTACGTAGAAAGAGACTTGCGAATGTTGGATAAATCCCAAGATATCTTGCCGATAGATTGTCGAGTAAAGGAACCTATCCAGCCGTTGCTTCCTTGAGCTGGTTCGACGCTTGGCATGCTGCTTGCGATGAAGGCGGACCATAAAAACTGCACCACCGACAACTACTCCAAGCATTGCTAACATAAGCCACCCACCGTACTCCTCAAGCGCACTGGGACCCATTGCATCTACTGATAGAACTATGAGGAATCCCACGACAACGATCCCAATAATACAGGCCAGTTGAGTTGCTATGGTTACAGCGATTGCTCGCATGGAATAAGCAACCATTGCAGAATTCTTTGCTGCTCGACCGTGACAACTCTCTATCACACTGGAAAGTCGGTCAGACCACAATCTCGCATCTGCCTCTCCTTGCTTCGCACCATACCGATCCGCGACATCCGCCGTTGCCCAAGCCCAGGCACTGTAAAACGCGACGACCGCCTGGTCTTCCTCAGACGGAATAGCTTCCAGCACCGCCTGCGGATCGGCAAGCATTGCCAGTTGCACTTCGAGCACAGCCTGATCGCTGAGGGCTTGCTCGCTGGTCATGTAGCTCTTAAGCGCAGCATCCATTTGCGCCCTAAGTGGGTTGCCGTTGAGAAAATCCTCTCGGACTTTCGCGTAGTTGCCCACGGCGACTAGCAGTTCAAGCTCCATCTCCAACTGGGCTGGAATCGATTGGAAATTCTCTTCCACGAACTGGAACGCTGCTTCGATCCACTCCTGCTGCTCCATGACGTTGTTGTCACTCCAAACGGCGTAACGCAGCACGCGCATCATGAAGGTCACGCGATAGGCAATCGAAATATCACGCAAGTGCTGCTCGCAATTCTCCAGCAGCTTCATAAACTGTGCGAAGGGGAGCACGCGCAGTAGGCGTTCCCAAGCAGGCTCGGTAAGCGCGTAGAAGTCGTCGCGCGGCACTGCTTGGGCACACTGGACGAGCAATTCGGGCAGCGCATCCAGTGGCGCGGCCCGGGCCAGATCTTCACGCAGCAAATGCAACAGGCTGGGATCGAACGTGTGCGCTGCAATGCCTTTCACTAGCCATCGCGAAAAACGTAAAGGCTTACGAGGCTTCAGTAAATCAGAGAGCACCGCTAACGAGTAGAAGTCGTAGGGCGACTTGTTCGCCCGCTCGGAGATTTCGTCGTAGAGTTTTTTCGGCGATTCAGCGAGTACTCGCGATGTTAGCCGCTGAGCGGGCGAGAGTGTATCTCCTGGATCACTGGGTACCGACTCGACTTGCTTGCTTTCATCTGACGGCTGAGCCCGCGGCCTCACCCAGTCCTCCGCTTGTGGTTTCGCGGCTGCTTTCCCATAACGCAACTGGCTATCTAACTGCTCGTACGCAGCACGAATTCGTTGGAACTGCTCAGGGTGCCGCTCCGGCTTGTAAACGCGAATGAGCTTCGAGTAGCTGCGCTTCAAGTCGCGCCGCACGAAACCGGGCTGAAGCTCGAAGAACGCCTCGGGGTCGTGAGGTAGCGACTCCCAGGAGGGCCCATTCTCGGATTGCTCGAGTGGCTCACTCACTTCTTAGCACCCGTAATAATTGCAATGATGACTCCTAAAATAACGAAAATTATGTAGGCCATGAACATCCATTTCACAGCGGTCCAGAAATAATAGACCGCCTTGTCGAACCATGTTTCTCTGGTTACCAACATCTGTGATAACGGCTTGCTCGTGCCTTGAAACCACTTCGTCTTCTGCTTCTTCAAACTGGCAATCCACTCCGTCTCAAGCTCACATATCTCGGGCACCTCCTGCTGGAGCCTCTTGAGTGTTCGCCGGCCCGCTTTGCGGAGTTTGCGATCAGTGAAGGCAGATACGGCTCGCTCGCGCAGCTCCGATCGCAACTGCGGCGCGGCGCTCAACACTTCTCGAAAGTGGGTAATGAACTCCGTGTCGGCAGTCGCGTTGCCCACTGCTACCGCCGCTAGCGCTTGTCGATGCTTCAAGAGCGTACCCAGCCTAGCGACCACGGGCTCTAAATGCGGATGAGCCACAATATCAATTGCCGAGAGCTCCCCTCGCATTCGTTCAGCTGGCTCGGTCCAGACACCCCTCCGCAACTCTTCCAACTTGGCAAGCGTCTCTTGCAAACCCTCTTGCAAGGCCTGCACTTGCTTGAGTTCGGGTGCGATCTCTGCAGCAATCTTCAGCGCCTTCATGCGTCGCGAGACAATCCGCTCGCTCTCCACTTGCGGGTTCGCACCCAGCATGAAGGTCAGATACTTCCGCAGTTTCTCATCGCCCGGTTGCGCCGTTGTTGTCGCTTCGCTCATGTCGAGGCACCTTCGTCGTCGCCGCTGGACTCGTCCTCTTCACTCAGCCCTAGCGTGGAGAAGACCATTCGCAGGTGCTCCTGGGCCGCTTCCACTTGCTCGCGATCTCCGCTGTTCATGCTCGCTTCCAGATGATCAATGGCCACTTCGAGTTCCTCGCGATGGAAGGGACTCACCTCACCCATCAGGCGTTCACCCAGGCGCAGTAGACGTTGGTTTTGCATGTCCTCGCGGGGGTAGTACTTCAAGCCCTGCATGCGCTCGATTGCTTCGGCAATTTCGCTCTCGGTCAGCTCGCCCGCCTCGGTAGTGAGCACAGTGCGGAACTTTTCCTCGCGACCAGCGGCGTACGCCTCGACCTCAATCAGCCCACTCACGTCGTAGCTGAAGCGAATGAAAATCTCTTGCCCAGCTGGTCCGGGTGGTATGCCCTTCACGGCCAGCTCACCCAGCTTGAGGTTATTTTCTACGCGGCGCTGCTCCCCCTGATACACCTCCACCACCACATGGGTTTGGTTGGGCTGAACGGTCGAGAACCGCTCTTCCCGCGAAGTAGGAATGGTCGTGTTGCGGTGGATGATTGGCGTGTAGTAGCCCTCCTTGGTCTGCGTGCCCAGCTGCTTGACCGTGTTCACACCCAGCGTGTGCGGACAAACATCGGTCATCACCAAGTCTTCCACCGCGCGATCGTCCGCCATCAACGCTGCCTGCACAGCAGCTCCCAGGCACACGACTTCGTCCGGGTTGTACTTGACCAGCGGCTCTTGCTCTAAGTACTGCTGGAGAAACTCCCGCACGACAGGCATACGTGTCGCACCGCCCACCAAGATCACCTCGTCGATGCCCTCCGGCTGGCAATCCCCATCGCGCAGCGCTTTGCCGATAGGCCCGGCAATACGTTTCATCAGCGGTTTCACGATCTCCGCGTATTCTTCACGCGTGACGCTCACCTGCACGGCATCCTCGGTTAACTCGCCGGCTGCATCAGGCACGCGTATCGATACTTCCTGCTGCGATGCCAGCTGTCGCTTGGCCGTTTCGCACAACTGCCGCAGGCGGGCGACCAGCAACGGCTCTTGAAGTTCGGCTAGTTCCAGCTGCTTGCCGTGGTGCTGAAGCACCTCGGCCATGAGTCGATCGGTGAAGTCTTCACCACCTAAGAAACTCTCGCCGGCGGTCGAAACGATTTCGATGGTGCCCTCGAAGACTTCCATGAGCGTGACATCGAACGTGCCGCCCCCCAAGTCAACCACCAAGAGGTACTTCTCCCCGTGCCGATCGTGGAAACCATAGGTCAGCGCCGCGGCAGTCGGCTCGTTGATGATGCGACGCACTTTCAACCCGGCGAGCTCGCCAGCCAGTTTCGTGGCGCGGCGCTGCTGTTCGTTGAAGTACGCGGGAACCGTGATAACCGCTTCGGTAATTTCCTCGCCAAGATCGTTCTCCGCGTCGGCTTTTAGCGATCGCAACACAAAGCTGGAGAGCTCGGGAGCGGTGAACTCTTGCCCAGCGATTGATACCTTCTCCTTGCTACCCATCAAACGCTTGAAGCAACTGGCACATCGCTCCGGCTGAGTCACCCGCAACTCGCGCGCCGCAGCCCCAACGACGACTTGCCCGCTTGGGTTCTTTTCGGCACCGGGTTCCTTAACATCATTGTCGAGCACCGCCACGACCGAAGGGGTGAGCACCTCGCCGAGCGAGTTCTTCACCAACCGCGGGCCGCTTTCCTCGAAAACTGCACAAAGCGAGTTGGTCGTTCCGAGGTCAATTCCTAGAATCATTGCGATGGCAGCTGCACAAGGAGAAGGTAGGCGTAAAGTAACATCTTAACCTACGGGGAAGCAGCGATGGAACCTCACGCCTAGCAGCCCCCTAGCCCCCAGCGCAAGCTGAGGGGTTTCACAGTTACACGGAATCTCGTGCTTCAAACCCCTAGCTCGCGCTAGAGGCTAGGGGGTTTCAGAAAGTCAGCTTCCTCGCGTGCACAAATAGCCCCCGGTGCGAGCCGTGGGGTGATGAAAGACCTGTCCAACCCACAACTTGCTGTGGTAAAATTGATTGCTGAGGATTACAGCCCCCACGAAGCGAGATCACTCTGCTATGAAATCACTTGCGCTCTCTACCTGTCTCGTTCTTCTCCTATCCCCTGCTGTCGCTGCCGATACGCTTGCATCAGCTGAAGGCAACTGGCCGCAGTGGCGGGGGGCTGCAGATAACAGCATCGCCGCGCTGGGCGATTACCCGGTGGAGTTTTCAGCGGAACAGAACCTTCTCTGGAAAATCGAACTGCCGGGTCGCGGAAGTTCTACGCCAGCCGTGTGGGGCGAGCACATTTTTGTCACGTGTGAAGAACCCGTCGGTGACGACAACCAACTCGACACACTTGTGTGCTACAACTGGGCGAGCGATGAACTCTGGAAGCTTGCCTTCGGCCCGGGCAAAAAAGGTAAGCATCGCAACGGTAGCGGCAGTAACCCCTCGCCCGTGACTGATGGTAAGCATGTGGTTGCTTACTACAAAAGTGGTCGCGTCGTGTGTTGCGATTTCACCGGTCAGAAACTCTGGGAGAAAAACATACAAGACCTGTACGGCAAGGATACTCTCTGGTGGGACCTGGGCACGTCGCCCGTGTTGGCCGGCGACAAAGTGATCATCGCCGTCATGCAGGCGGGCGACTCTTACATCGTTGCGTTCGATTTGAGCAGCGGCGACGAAGCTTGGAAGACCCCGCGTCAGTACGACCGCCCCAAAGAGTCCGACCAAGCCTACACGACGCCGCAAGTCATTCAGCAAGGTGGCGTAGCCACGCTCGTCACCTGGGGGGCCGATCACCTCACCGGACATGATGTGCAAACGGGTGAGCAACTCTGGGAGTGCGGCGGATTTAATCCTGAAGAGAAAGGCATGTGGCGCGTGATTGCTTCCGCTGCTGTGGACGGCGATTTTGCCGTCGTACCCTACGGTCGGGCGGAACACCTTGCAGCCATTAGCCTCGAAAAAACCGATGGCGATATCACCGACGATGCTGAACTATGGCGACGCCACGGCCTGGGTGCCGATTGCCCGACCCCCATCATCGATGGCCAGCGCATTTACGTCCTGGGTGACAAGGGCGATGTCTACGCGCTCGATCGTCAGACCGGGGAAACCCTGTGGAAAGACCGCCTGCCACGCAGTGGCAAGAAGTACTTCGCCTCGCCGACGCTTGCCAACGGCAAGCTCTATTGCACGCGCGAAGAGGGCATGGTGTTTGTCGTAGAGGTCGATGAAAAGGGGATGGAACTACTTGCCGAGAACAACCTCGGCGAATCGCTCATCGCAACACCGGTGGCAGTTCGCGACAAAATACTCATCCGCGGCGAAGAGCACTTGTTTCTATTTGGCAATGACTCGGAAAAATAAGCGGTTTGCCATGGCTGACCGTAGGCGGCTGCAAAGTCCCTATTTGTCGTGTCATGTTGTGATTCGCTGAGCGAATCACAACATGATTTGCCAACTCGCACCCCCTTCTGCGATAATGCTACCTCTATCGATTGCTGCCTCGGAACCGGCGATTGATCAAACACGCGGATAGAAAACTTTGCCGCGCCCATCTGGAACAGTCGAGGGGGGGGAACGAATATGCGTCTCCGTTGGAAAATCGCTCTAGCCGCTCATCTTGCCTGTGGACTTCTTGCACTACCGGCTGATGCTCAAACCAGCAACCCGATCAATGCCGTCGTCCCCACGTCGCCCTGGTCGCTTCAGTTGGAGGAGGTCGTCACGATCCCCAACAATGGCTCAAATTCACCACGTTTGGAAGAGTTGGTCTTCGGCGGAGTACCGGGCCAAGCCTACGTGATCGAGCAGCGTGGCGAGATCTATCGCTTTGATCCCGAAGCAGCAAACCCCACTCCGTCGCTGTGGCTTGATGTGGCAGACTTCTTAGGAAGCGACTTCAATTTCAATAACGAAGGGGGCCTGCGCGGCTTGGCTTTTCACCCCGACTTCAACAACACAGGGACCCCTGGGCATCGTAAGTTCTACACAACCCATAGCCGGGATGCGTTCACGCCGCTGGCGGGAACGCCCTCGCCAAATATTTTCCCCTCGCCCCCAGGAGTGAATCACGATTCCGTTGTGGCTGAGTGGACTGCCAACGCCAACGGTACTGTCGACACCGGCTCCTATCGCGAGCTCATGCGGATTGGCCAACCTTTTACCAATCACAACATCGGTCGCTTGGGGTTTAATCCAACGGCAGACTCCGGCTCAGCCGACTATGGCAACCTCTACATTGCCGTCGGCGATGGTGGTAGCGGCGGCGACCCCAATGATCTCGCACAAGACATCGACACCAACCCCTCGCCGTGGGCGCATGGTAAAATTCTACGAGTTGATCCGATCGCGACCAGCACGGAGCCCTACACCATCCCGGGCGATAATCCGTTTGTCGGTCAATCCAACCGCGTGCAAGAGACTTGGGCTTACGGCTTGCGGAACTCGCACAAGTTTTATTGGGATCGTGGGACCGGTGAGATGTACATTTCCGACATCGGTCAAGGCAATATCGAGGAAATCAACCGCGGCGTAGCCGGAGGGAACTACGGTTGGAATGAGCGCGAGGGCACTTTTGTTTTTCAGGGGAGTGTTGTGAATACGCTGCCCGGCGATCACGCCAGCGACCCATACATTTATCCCGTTGCTCAGTACGATCACGATCCTGATAACAACGGCTCGAATTCCAGCTCCGCAGTTGTCGGCGGTTTTGTTTATCGTGGGACCGAAATTCCCGAGCTCAATGGCGTGTACTTCTTCGCTGAATTTGCGACCAACGAGAACCCGATTTATGCCGTCGATGTCGACGACCTGACGGATCGCGACGACTTCACGAACGTCAGCCAGTTCAACGAGGGTTTCCTCGCACCGTTTGTCGACGTACCGATCAACGACGACGGCACCCTCGAGACCTTTCAGGACTTTCTGAACGGTGAAAACGGCGCGAATTACAGTCGAACCGATATCCGTTTTGGTGAAGGACCTGACGGCACGCTGTACTTCATGAACAAGCGCGATGGCACAATCCGACGCGTGTCAGGTGTGGTAGGCATCGATCCAGGAGATGCCAACCGCGACGGAAACGTCGACGCTGCTGACCTAGCCCGATGGACAGCCGGTTATGGCACGGCTGCTGATTGGAACGATGGCAACTTCGATGCCTCGCCACTGATCGATGGCCTAGATTTCCTCACCTGGCAACGCGGAGCCACACAGAATATCGATGCACAAGCCGTGCCTGAGCCAAACGCTAGTGTATTGATCGGATCGCTGTTGTTCCTCGCAGCCAGCTGGCGAGTTACTGATTCGACGCAAAGGCGCAGAGTAAGCCAAGAATCTATGAAGTTCTCCGCGTCATTCTCTCTCTAGTGCCTTCGAGCCTTTGCATTTAGAAATCTAGCGATCTACCTCATTCTCACACTCACCAGTTTGAATTGCGGCAACATTCGCGAGCGTTGTTTCGGCAATGGCGGTGAGCGCCTCGTGGGTGAGAAACCCTTGGTGCCCGGTGATTAGTACGTTGGGGAAGGTTAGCAGTCGAGCGAGCACGTCGTCCGCGAGGACTTTCTCGCTACGATCCTCGAAGAACAACCCTGCTTCTTCCTCATACACATCGATGCCAAGCGCGCCGATCTTGCCTTGTTTCAAGCCAGCGATGACCGCCTTGGTATCGAGAACCGCACCACGCCCAGTGTTGAGAATCACCGCGCCCTGTTTCATGACCTCGATTGCCTGCTCGTCGATCAGGTGATACGTCTCTTCGGTAAGCGGGCAATGCAGGGAGATAATCTCCGAACGAACGAGTAGCTCGCTTAACTCCACATAACGCAGACCGAGCATCTTGCAATCATCGTTTTCGTACTTGTCGAAGCCGAGGAGTTCACAACCGAAGCCGGCCATAATTCGTGCAAATGTCGCCCCAATCTTGCCCGTGCCAACAATGCCGACGGTCTTGCCCGCCATATCGAACCCAACGAGGCCATTTAAAGAGAAGTTCCCGTCGCGTACACGGTTGTACGCTCGATGTAGATGTCGGTTTAGCGACAATAGCAGCGCCACGGCATGCTCTGCCACCGCATGCGGCGAGTAGGCCGGCACACGCACCACGCGCAGGCCATGCTGTTTGGCTGCTTCTAAATCGACATTGTTGAAGCCGGCACAGCGTAGCGCTATCGTTTGCACGCCTTGCTCGGAGAGACGCTCGATCACGCCGCTATTAAGGTCGTCATTCACAAACACACAGACTGTCTCGAAACCATCCGCCAGCTGGGCCGTTTCTAATGAGAGACTCGCCTCAAAATATTTCAGCTTGAACGAATGCGACTCATTGGCTGCGTCGAAATACTCTCGGTCGTAAAGCTTCGTGCTGAAAATGGCGATCCGTGTCATGCGAGTTATTTCCGTAGGGCTAGCACTGTCCACCAGCATGGCTAGGTGACGACTCCGGGCCACAACGCGGCGAAGATCAACCCGGTGGCAATGCCATACAAGACACCATCAATCACGTTGCCCATCACGCGCCGCTTGAACCAGATTCGCTCAGGAATGTGTCCAGCGGTAAAAGTAATCATGGCTGCGGCACCCACAAACTGGAACACATTCATGAAAGTTGCTCCGGGCTGCAGCGCCAGACTCGCCAAGTAGGCAATGCAAAAGACTGTGCCCAGTAAGAACAGCACCTGCATGCCGAGTGCCTTGCCCATGCCGCACTCATACCAGATTTGCAAAATGCCGTTGGGTCCCTGCTTTTGCCTTTCGAGGAACGCTTCGCTCTTCATCTCCTCGCTATTGCCGCAGTAAGGGATCATGTAGTTGCCTGCCGGGATGTTCAGCCCGCGAATGGCATCGCTTACGGCATCTTCATCCGGCAATCTTTTCCAGTCAGGCTGATGAACCGGCAGCACCATCCAGGTGAGAAAGCCGAGGAAGAAGAGTGCCGCCGTGGAAGCAAGAATGGGAAGCCATAGCGAGGTGAGTTCAGTCATAGGTTTCTCCGGAAAAGCAAATTGAATATCCCTGTTTAGACTGTATCGCAATCAAAAGAGAAGCTCGAAGCCAGCTGTTTCGAAATGCTGATCGTTCGAGAAAACTTGAGTAACACCCAACCGCTGCATGACGGCAAAGGAGATGCAATCTACTATACTTGCCGAACCTCGATGCCCATGTTCGTAAGCTTGCCAAGCGAGTGCTGTGTCCTGTTCAGATGGAGTGACAATTGCATCGATTCCTAGCAATTCTCCGCGAAGTTCTATGAGATCAGAACGATAAGAGCGGCGGCGTTGCCGCACTCCAAGAAAATACCTGTAGTTGTCACCGGCAGCAGCCGCGAGGAGATGATCCGCTGATAGGCTAGCAAAGCGTCTGAATGCCATTGATCACTTTCGTCCCAGATGGCGATAAGACCTACCGTATCGAGAAAGACGGAGCTCATGGTTGATGCTCATTATGGCGTTCCGCCGTATCGTGGTGACCTGACTGGTGACGTCGTCCCAGAATTTCATAAATCTTGTCCAGCTTCGCATCGAACTCAGGCTTAGGTGCCTCAACCATTCGCGGTTCAAATTCCACCTCGCTGTTTTCAGGAAGTGAAATGGGTTCAACGGGCCGAAAAACTCCATTCTCATAGATGGCATGCACGGTATCCATGGCATTCTCGCAAGCTGGAATAGGTGGTTACATTCCGATCAGTATAGCCATGCCATTATACCCTGAAACGCTCGATAAATCACACATCCAAGTTCTTCACATCCAACGCGTGCTTCTGGATGAACTCGCGCCGCGGTTCGACTTGGTCGCCCATGAGAATGCGGAACAACTCATCTGCGCTACCGGCGTCCTCCATTTTCACTTGAAGTAGCGTGCGATTCTCTGGATCGAGAGTCGTCTCGCGAAGTTCCTCGGCATTCATTTCGCCCAGTCCCTTAAAGCGTGTGATCTGCAGGCCCTTCTCACCCGCGGCACGAATCGCCCCGGGTAAGCCACGCAAATCCTCCAGGCCACTCTCGTTCTCCCCACGACGCAGCGTGTAACGGCTCCCCTCTTCGCCGGTACGTTCGATCGGAATGAGCGTATCAATCTCGAATCCCAACTCCGAGAGATCTTTGAGCATCGTGTTGATCGTGCGGACTTCGTGCAACTCCACGATGCGCAACTTTGGACGTTGCAATTGATCCTCTGCTACCGCTTCGGCATCCTCACCACCGTTATCGCCTGTGCTATCGCCCGCAGCGTCATTGCTACTCGGGGCGGGACCGATGGTGGTACCGGCCTCCACTTGTAGTTCGTGGCCCAACTCTTTCTCTTTGGCGGCAATGAATTCGTCGAGCTCCCTACGTGTGGTGAACCAAAAGTCCTCGATACCCAGAAACACATGATAGATCGGCAGCTTGAGCGTTGCCGGATCTTGACGTTCAGCATGAGCTTTCAGGCTAATGCCGCGGCGTTCCAGTGCGATGATCGACTCCTCCATGGCGGCTAGGCTACGCACCATCTTGGCCATCTGTTCTCCTTCGACCAGTTGCCCATTACCCGCGTCGAACACGCTATCACCTAGGCCTAGGTCGAGCAGTTGCGATTTCATCTCGTCTTCGGTCTGGACGTAATAGGTTTTCCGTTTGTTCTTCACGCGGAACAATGGCGGTTGAGCGACGTACACGTGCCCCTTGGCAACCAGTTCGTACATCTGGCGATAAAAGAAGGTAAGCAACAGCGTGCGAATATGCGAACCATC
This sequence comes from Adhaeretor mobilis, assembly GCF_007741515.1. Lineage (GTDB taxonomy): Bacteria > Planctomycetota > Planctomycetia > Pirellulales > Lacipirellulaceae > Adhaeretor > Adhaeretor mobilis. The sequence continues at coordinate 4,773 of NZ_CP036263.1, read as the reverse complement.
TACGTCCGCATCCGTCATGATCACGATCCGGCCATAACGGCGCTTCGTCAGGTCCTGATCGGCCCCAATGCCCGTGCCCACGGCAGAGATCATACTGCGCACTTCGTTATTGGCGAGCACCTTATCTTCGCGCGACTTGTAAGCGTTGATGATCTTACCCCGCAGCGGGAGAATCGCTTGGTATTCTCGCAAACGGCCGCCTTCGGCACTTCCGCCGGCCGAGTCACCTTCCACTAGGTACAGTTCGCACCTGTCCACATCACGGCTGGAACAGTCGCGTAGTTTGCCCGGTAATCCGCCGGAGGTGAGGGCACCCTTGCGCTCGCGGATGAGTTGACGCGCCTTGCGGGCCGACTCGCGCGCTTCCGCCGCGAGTTGCCCTTTGCGAACGATCGCTTTGGCCGTTTTCGGGTTCTGCTCGAAATACTTCATCAGGAACTCACCGAACAGCGAGTTCACGATGCCCTCGACTTCGTTATTGCCGAGCTTGGTTTTGGTTTGCCCTTCAAATTGCGGTTCTGGTACACGGGCACTGATGACTGCAGTGAGGCCCTCGCGCACATCCTCGCCGCTGGGGATCAGATCCTTGAACAGGTTCTCTTTCTTGCCATACGCATTGATCGTGCGTGTGAGCGCGCTGCGGAAGCCGGAAAGGTGAGTTCCCCCTTCATGCGTGTTGATGTTGTTCACATAGGTGTGAACATTCTCGGTGTACTCGCCCGAATATTGCAGTGCAATCTGAAGCTGCACACCGTCTTGTTCGCCAGCGATGCTCAGCACGTCAGGGTGGACGGTATCACTGGCTCGGTTGAGGTGCTCGACGTATTGGCGGATACCGTCTTCATACTGAAAGGTTTCGCTCTCGCCGTTACGGGCATCGGAGATTGTGATCTTCACCCCGGCATTCAGAAACGCGAGCTCCTGCAGGCGTTTAAGCAGCGTGGAGTAATTATATTTGGTGACTGGAAAAATCTGCGGGTCGGGCTTGAAGGTCGTGCGTGTGCCCTTCTTGTCACTCGCTCCCACACGACGCACAGCACCTTTGGGGATACCCCTTTCGTACTCTTGATGATAAGCATGACCGTCGCGGTAAACTTCGACCTCAGACCACTCGCTGAGAAAGTTCACTACCGTAACGCCTACGCCGTGCAAACCGCCGGAGGTTTGGTAAGCACCCTTGCTGAACTTGCCACCAAACTTGAGAACCGTCATGACGCCTTCCAGCGTGCTAACTTCGCGGTCCATCTGCTCAGAGAGTTGTTCGTGCTTCTCGACGGGAATGCCACGTCCGTCATCCTCGACAGTCACACTACCGTCGGAATTTACGGCGACGGTAACTTCACTAGCGAAGTCGGCCATCGCCTCGTCAATGGAGTTATCCACCACTTCGTACACCAAATGGTGCAGACCGCGAATCGTCGTGTCGCCGATGTACATACTCGGGCGCTCGCGCACATGCTCCAAGTCGGAGAGATGCTCAAGATCGCCCGCGTTGTACTCTTGGTTCGCCTTTTTGCTACCCGTAGGCTTGTCGCTTGCTGGTTGATCGCCCGGAGCTTGATTATCTGTAGGTTGGTCTTCGTCTGCCATAATTGCTGCTTACTTCGAACTGTTATAGTTTGACGCAAAGTCGCAGAGAACGTGGTGAATCACAAAGAAACTACTTGTGTTTTCTCTTTGCGACTCTTTGCGTCCTGTGACTCTTTGCGTCGAAAAATCAAACTTTTCCGACTTTAAATCGTATCTGTTTTAATCCAGCTTCTGGCATCGCTGTTTGCAACGCCCTCAGGAGCCGTTCTTTCTCGAATCCGAGTTCCTGCATAAGTAGCGAATTGGCTACCATCACCTCCAACACCCCGCGACGGAGATTCCCCGGCGCGGTCAGTGGGGCGAATCGTTCGCCGATTGCTTCCTTCCAGGCGGCGTCCCATGCTCCTGCTGCTTGAACTTGAGCATAACCTTTCCGCTGAATCAGCTGGGCCACCACATCTGCTATCTGCTTGGGTTCGCGGTTGTGATACCACCAACCGCGTTGCTTCTTTCGCTTCTCAGCGAGGAGTTTCCAGTCCTGTGGGTGGACGTCGGCGGGAGTATCATCGTTATTACTCATCGTGTCCGTTCCTAGGATTGTGGCTATCGATCCCGCGCCAGGGGCATGATCACATAGCCGAAGCCGTCGTCGGTAACACAAACCGCGGCACTATCTGCATTCTTGAGCTCCATGGCAAATGTCTTGTCCGCATCGAGTACTTTCAAAAACTCCATGAGAAACTTGGGATCGAGCATGATCACGATCTCGTCGCCGTCGTAACCGATGGGCAATTCCACGCGGGACTGACCCACTTCAGCTGCCTTGCCCGCCAGCACCAACATGCCATCGCCAAAAGTAAAATCGATGCCGCGGCTTTCGTCGCTGGTCACAATGGCCGCTTGGCGTACGGCGGCGTGAGTGGGACCCACCGCCAAGTCGATTTTCTGCGAGCCGCTCGAATCAGGGAATACTTTCTTCCAATCAGGGAAGCGCCCTTCGAGAAGCCGAGCCGCAATTGTGGCCCGTTCGGTTTGCACCACGAACTCGTTGCCGCGTACCGCTAGCTTCACTTCTGCATCGTTAGGAGCAACGGCACGTTCGATGAGAGTCATCGCACGGGTCGGCACGATGGTATTCTGCGTGGGGTCGATTGGCTGACCGTGGCAAGTGATCGGGCCAGTCATCTTGGCAAGTCGGCGACCGTCGGTACCAATTGCCGTTACGTTGTCGTCCTCGAACTCCAGCTTGATGCCGCCCAAGGCGTACCGGCTGCTTTCGTTGTCGGTGGCGAAAGCCGTGCGACGCACCAACTCTCGCAGCAAACGGGCCGGCAACTCGTAGTAATCGTCGCCTTCGAAAGTGGTGACTTTGGGGAACTCTGCAGGGTTTTCTGCCGGCAGTTGAAACTGGCTACGCTCGCCGCGGATCGTGGCCCCGCTACTACCGGACTCAATCTGCAACGTTTGATCCACGCTTTCCCGGAGGATCGAGCCAAAGCGGGAAACCGATAACAAAGCGGAGCCAGGCGTCTGCACGTCTACACCGTCCACGCTGTGCCGCACACTGATTTCCAAGTCGGTTGCCGTAAGCGTCGCCCCTTCTTCGGTGACCTCCAGCTTCACGTTCTGGAGGATTGGCTTAGGGCTACGCGTAGGAGCTACCGCGGCCACGGTTTGAAATGCCGCCAGCAGCTGCTCGCGATCACAAGAGACTTTCATAGTATTCCTTTCATGGCTTCGCGGCTTGCTCTTCTCAATCGTTGGAGAACTGCTTGCGAGTGTAGTCATGTGAGTTTCTTCTCTAGTTTTATTAAATAGAAGTAGTAGTTATGTGCCAGCTAAATTCGTCGACAACGGGTTGTAACCGGCAGTAACTCGTGTGCTCATAGAGTTTTAAGTGAGATAGTTACAGGTGGAAAAACTGTCGGTTTCTTGTCGCCAGGGTGTTTGTTGAGTGTTGGTAAGTTGCGATGCGCGTTGGCTAAGCGCTAGGGAAGTGTCGATACAGGTGAGTCCGATCTAGTTGACAACATGAAATCAACAGGTTCTCCACAGGCTGAATTGTATCTGTTCAATTTCGATGTTCGCGCGAACAACGTTGGCATGGGCGATTCAAGTAGCCTGAAGAATACGCTCCAATTCTTCGAGGGCTTGTTGCAAAGCGGGGACGGTGGGCAGATCAATCTCGACTCGTTTCATTGCATTGATCACGGTGGAGTGATCGCGCCCGCCGAGCGAGCGACCGATCTCTGCATAGCTGAGCGAGGATAGACGGCGGGCTAGATAGACCACCATGCCGCGGGCTTGGACGAGCGACTTCCGGCGGGAACTGCTCGCCAATTCCCGCTGGCGAATGCCCAAATAGCGGCACACGACGGCGAGAATTTCCTTCATGGTAGGGCCCGACGCCGATGTTCCAGCAGCATCAGACCGTTCTTCGATCCCTGCAGCGTCGCTGTAATCTTCTTCGGTCAACAGACCCAGCAGCCTCGCAGGAGTGAATCCGGCAGTCTGCTGCGTGAGTTTGGCAATTCTTTCAGGTGTGAAATCGAGGCCTCGTTCTTTGGCGGCAAGCTCCAGGAACTTCGCGCGGGCTTCGGTGCCAGGGGGTTGAAGCCGCAGGACGAGGCCACCGGCCAACCGGTCGATCACACCGGTGCCGCGGCCATCGCGCTGCAAGTTGCTAAGACCCACGGGCTCACGTGAAGCGGTGAGAAGCACTTGCCCGCCGCGTTGAATAATCGCGTCCATCGTCGAGCAAAGTTCCTGCCGAATGGTAGTGCGATCGCGTAGGCCGTCGAGGTCTTCGATCACCAGCAACCCGACTTCACGCAACTCGCGACGCCAAGGAATGACCCCGCTCTCGTTTTGAACGGCTTGGAACTCGCGCCCGAAATCGACGGCGGAATAGTAAGCGGCCCTGACTTGGCCTGTGGGCACCGTGCCTGTTTGTTCTGCCTGCCAGCGACGCAGGATGCCCTGCACCAGGTGCGACTTCCCAATTCCCGCCGGGCCCACAAGCGTGAGTGGATTGCAAACCGGCAGCGCACCAGACGTGTCAAAGAGCGTTTCGTATAGCCCGGCGAGAAGTGCATTTTCCTGGCCGGCTACGAAGTAAGCGTTGGGACGAGGCTTGGCCGAGGAGCGATTTGGTACACTCGGCAAACCGTTCTGCGCACCCTCCAGCGCTGGCAAGCCGAGCGATTGGCGTCCCAAATCAAGCTGTATGGCGCCGCTGATCAC